>NZ_JACHMX010000001.1 GCF_014205155.1 Amycolatopsis umgeniensis
TGGATCGTCAGACCGTCGGGACCCCACACCGCGACCGCGGAATGCGGTTCCATCGCGGCGTGGTTCTGGGTCGCGGTGGTGTACGTGGCTTCGACGACCACCGGGCTCGCGGCCAGCGCGTCCTCGATGGACTCGACGTCGGGAGCGAGGACCGCGAGCGACGGCGGCGAACCGTCCCTCGCGGCCGGTGCGTCTTCGGCCGAGGCGAGGCCGTCCTGCAGCGAAGTCAGGGCAGGCCGGGCCTGGTAGGAGACCTCGACGAGCATCGCCGCGTCACGCGCCTGCTCGTAGGTCTCCGCCACCACGAAGCCGATCGGCTGCCCGTAGTAGGCGACTTCCTTGTCCTGCAAAGGAACCCATGTCTCGCCCATGAACATCGTGACGGGGGCGTTCAGCTCCAGCGGATCGAACGGCGTGTACACGGCGATCACGCCCGGAGCGCCCTTCGCCGCCGTGACCTCCATCGCCTCGATCTCGCCGTTGGCGATCGAACTGGTCACGACATAGCCGTGGGCCATTCCGGGGAAGTGGTGGTCCGCCCCGTATGCGGCCTGGCCGGTGACCTTCAGCGGTCCGTCCACCCGGGTGGTCATCAGCGGCTCCCCTCGGTCAGTTCGAGCAGCGCGCGGACGATGGTCCGTCGCAGCAAGGACGGTTTGAATCCGTTCGCGGACAGCGGGCGTGCGCCTTCCGCGGCGAGCGCCGCGGCGTCCTCGAAGGTGGCGACTGTCGCGGGCGCGCCGCGCAAGGCCGCCTCGACCTCGGGCAGCCGCCACGGCACGGTGGCCACGCCACCCGCCGCGACCCTGGCGTCGACGATCCGCGAGTCCTGGACGTGCAGCGCGACCGCGGCTGAGCACAGCGCGAACTCGTAGGACTGCCTGTCCCGCACCTTGACGTAGGTGGAGTTCGAGGCCCAGTCCAGCTTGGGGACCACGACCTCGGCGATCAATTCACCGGGACGCAGGTCGTTCTCCAGCTCGGGGGTTTCCCCAGGCTGGTGATAGAACGAGCCGAGTTCGACGGTGCGGGAACCGGTGGCGCTCACCAGCCGGAGCCGGGCGTCGAGGGCGACCAGCGCGACGGCCACGTCGCTGGCGTGGGTCGCCACGCACGAGTCGCTCGTGCCCAGTACGGCGTGCATGCGGTTGGCGCCCGAGATCGCCGGGCAGCCGCTGCCGGGATCCCGCCGGTTGCACGGCATGGCGACGTCCCGGAAGTACGAGCAGCGAGTGCGCTGCATCAGGTTCCCGCCGATACTGGCCATGTTCCGGATCTGCTGGGAGGCGCTGAGCAGCAGAGCACGGGAGATCGCGGGAGGAACGCCGGGGTGTCCGGCGATGTCGCTCATCCGCTCCAGTGCGCCGATCCGCAGGCCGTCGGCGGTGTCGATGCCGCGTAACGGCACCGCGTTGATGTCCAGAACGTGTTCCGGTGTCAGGACATTGAGTTTCATCAGGTCGACGAGTGTGGTCCCGCCCGCCAGGAACGTGCCGGACGAGGCGACAGCGGCCTCGACGGTCTCGGGTGCGATCAGCTCAAAGGGACGCATCGGCCCGCCTCGCCTGCTCGACAGCCGCGATGATGTTCGGGTACGCGGCGCAGCGGCAAAGGTTGCCGGACATGAACTCGCGGACGTCCTGGACATCCTGTTCGACGGCGGCGACCGCCGACATGATCTGCCCGGACGTGCAGAATCCGCACTGCAGGGCGTCCTGATCGACGAAGGCCTGCTGGACCGGATGCAGTCCATCCACTGTGGACAGTGCTTCGACGGTGGTCACCGGCTTCTTCACGGTGGCGGCCAAGGTGAGGCAGGAGAGCACCGGGCGTCCGTCGACGTGCACCGTGCACGCGCCGCACTGCCCCCGGTCACAGCCCTTCTTCGGGCCCGTGACGGCGAGCCGCTCCCGCAGCGCGTCCAGCAAGGTCACCCCGGGATCGACACTCAGGTGTTCCGTTCTGCCGTTGACTTCGAGTGAGATGTCCACTGGATCTCTTTCCGCAGATCGTCGGGGTCGAGCGCCCGACGGCGTAGGTTGAGGTGGTGGGAGACTGTCCGAGATGTGAACCGGATATTCATCCGCTTCGATTTTCAAGCTAGCGGATTACAATCCGCTTGGCAATGTCGATGCTCTTCCCTGGAGTCGCTCCAGGTCGCTCGAGTCCTCGGCTACATTCACGACGGACGGGTTCGGCGAACGGGAGGGACGATGACGACGGGATCGGTCAATCCCCGGCGTGCGGACACCCGGCGCAACCACGAGCGCATCCTCGTCGCCGCGGCGAAGTCGCTGGCCGGGTCGGGCGAGGTCTCGTTCAACGCCATCGCGAAGCAGGCCGAGGTCGGCGTCGGCACCGTGTACCGGCACTTCCCGACCCCCGAAGCCCTGATCCTGGCGGTCTACCAGCGCGAGGTGCGCCAGCTCGTCGACGTCGTGCCGAGCCTGATCGATCAGTACGCCCCGGAACAGGCCTTCCGCGTGTGGACGACCGACCACCTTGCCCACTACATGATGACCAAGCGCGGTCTGGCCGACGCCCTACGCGCCGCGACGGCCTCCCGCGGGGAACTCCCCGCCGGGGCCTACGAGGCCATGGTCGGCGCGGTTTCCGTGCTGCTGAAAGCCAACGTCGCCGCCGGCACCGTCCGCCCGGACCTGAAGCCCGAGACAGTGCTTCGCAGCCTGGGCGGCCTGCTGTACCTCGACCCGAACGGCGAATGGCGGCGCGACGTCGCGAGTCTCGTCGACCTGCTGTGGCGTGGGATGAGCGCTTGCCAGGGATGTCTCAAGGCCGCGGAACGTCCCTGAGTCTCGCGATGTGCTCCTGCAGCGACACAACGTCCATGCGCCCCCGGCTGACGGCCTCGATCCCCTGCACGGCGGCGGCCAACCCCCGGACAGTCGTGAAGAACGGGATTCCACGAGCAGCCGCCGCGACGCGAATCTCGTGCCCGGCCTGGGCGTCGACGACCAAGACGACCTCCCCCGCCAGCACGAGGTCCACCAGGGAGGACCTGCGCGGGATCGTCACAGGCACACCGAGACGGCGAAGGACGCTGCCGGTTCCTTCGGAGGCCAGGATTTCGAAACCCATGTCCGCCAGCGCCTTCACCGGGAAGACCATCGCCCGGTTGTCACGGCCGGCGAACGAGACGAACACCTGCCCCTTGGTGGGCAACGGATTCGACGAGGCGGCCTGCGTCTTGGCGTAGGCGCTGCCGAAAGTCGAGCCGATGCCCATCACCGCACCCTGCTTTGCCGCGATACGGACTGAGCCGCCGTCCCCGAAGGACGGGAGAAGGCCCTCGGTGCGCAGGTCGGCGATGCGCGCCCCGAGATTCACGCGTGCGGCGGCCTCGATCAGCGGTACGCCGGTGGCCTTCGACACGAACGGAACCGTGCCGCCCGCCCCCGGCTTCGCGTCCAAAATGGACAATTCGCCCGACGTGAGTGCATAGCGGACGTTCAGCAGCCCGATACTTTCGGCCGGCACACGGGTGGACTCACGGATCCGGGCGAGATCGGCGCGGCCGAGGGTGACCGGCGGCAGCACCCACGCACTCTCGAAGCGCTCCACGACGCCACCCACGTACAGCTCGTGGCCGTCGTACAGGGCAACGACCTCGATCTCGCCGCCGGGGAACCGCTCCACCGGCGCGGGTGCCTCCGGTACGGCGGGTTGGTCGAGCACCGGCTCCGATCCGAGGTCGTCCAGTGTCCGGCCGACGGCCAGTTCGACGGCGAGAACGCCGGACCGGGCCACCCGAGGATCGAATCCGGTGACGACCGGACGGCCGTCACGCGGGTCGACCGCGAACCGGAGGGTGCAGCCGCCGGGTCCGACGCCGACAGCCTGGGCCACCATGACCGCCACGTCACGCATCCGCGGCTCGAACTCTCCCGTCGAGCAGGCGACGGCCATCTTGTCGTCGTGGTCGCGCAGGAGTTCGAGTTCGCATTTCCGCCAGCCGGCCACGGACGCCACCGGCAACACTTCGGCACCCACACGTTTGACGATCCTCGCGAACTCCTCGTGGTTCTCGCCCGCCAGGATCGCGTCGATGCTCGTGCCGATCAGTTCGACGCCGTATCGGGCCAGCGCACCGGACTCGGACAGGGCGACAGCGGTGTCGAGCGCCGCCTGCCCGCCGAGGGTGGGAAGCAGCGCGTCCGGCCGTTCTCTGGCGATGATCTTCTCGACCGTGCTTGGGTCGACGGGCTCCAGATAAGTGGCATCGGCGAAGCCCGGGTCGGTCGTCGTGGTCGCCAGGTTGCCGTCGACCACCGTGATCCGCAGGCCCGCCGCCTTGAGCGCCTGGCAAGCCGGGGTGGCCTGGCCGAGCACGATCGGACCGGATCCGATCACCAGCACCGACCGCGGCTCAGGACGCCGCGGCATGGGTGTCGTCGGTGGCGGGCCAGCGCCTGCCCGCTTCCCAGTAGGACTGGACCTCGTCCAGCGAACGGCCCTTCGTCTCCGGCGCGGCGAAGTACACGAAGAGCCAGGCCAACGCGGTGATGGCGAAGAGGACGAGGAAGGTCAGCAGGCCGCCGACGGCGTTGAGCACGTCGAGGAAGAACTGGGCGATGAACAGGTTCGTCGTGAGATTCGTCAGGAGCATCACCGACGCTCCGGCGCCCCGGAGGTGATCCGGGAAGCCCTCCGCCGCGAACACCCACACCAGCGAGCCGAAGCCCGAATTGAACCCGACGATGAAGGTGATCAGACCGAGAAAGCCCACCACACCAGGCGAATCGGTCGCGAAGCCGATCACCAGGAGCGCGTGCCCCAGTCCCATCAGGGCGGTGCCGGTGAGCAGCACCGGCCGTCGTCCGAACCGGTCGATCGTCAGTGCGCAGACGAGCGCCGCGGCGCCACCGGCGAGCTGGACGAAACCCGGCAGGACGAGCAGTCCGAAGTCGTCGGTGTAGCCGATGTGCTGAAAGATCCTCGGGCTGAAGAAGACCATCGCGTTGATACCCGTGGCCTGGACGAAAAACCCCAGCGTGACGACGAAGAGCGTGAGTTTTCGATGCCGGGGCCCGAAGATCGCGCGGACGACGCCCGCCTGACGTGAGGTCCGTTCCCGGCGAAGCTGTCGCCAGCGCTCGGTTTCGGGGAGCCCCAGCAGCCACAGCGCGGCGGCGAGCGCGAGGACACCGGGAATGGCGAGCATCAGCCGCCATTGCCCGCTGTCGGCGAGGAAGTAGCCGCCGAAGTAGCCCATCGCGATGCCGACGGAGGTCGCCACCTGGTACAGGACCGCGATACGCCCGCGAGCGCGCGTCGTGGCCGATTCGGCGATGAAGATCGGGGTCGTCACGATGGCGATACCGATCGCGGTGCCCTGCCCGAACCGGCCCGCGCCCAGCCACAGCGGGTTCGCCGCCGTGACGGCCAGGCCGGTGGCCCCCAGGTAAAGGACCGTCAATCCGAGGAGGGTCTTGCGACGGCCGAGAGTGTTGACGAGCCTGCTGCCCAGGAGCGCGCCGACGATCCAGCCCGCCGCGGTGGCGGCGTACAGCGAACCCTGCCCTGTGGTCGTGAGTCCGAAGTGGTCGGTGACCAGCAGGAGCGCGCCCGCCATCGCGGTGGCGTCGTATCCGCAGGTCAGTCCCAGGATCAGGGCGAAAAGACTGACCCGGTTGTCGCCCTTCACCCGGGGACCACCGTTCTGAGCGCGGCCATCACGGCCGGATGCACGCTGGCCGAGGCCAAGCAGACTTCGAAGACCTGATCCGCCTTCGTGAGAGGGTCGGTGAGGTCCAACGGCCGCCCGCCGAGATCGGTGCAGACAGCGCCGCACTCCCGCAGTACGCACAGCGCGGCCGCCACGTCCCAGATCCGGCAGCTTCGATGCACGAACGCCCCGTAGGCGCCATCGGCCACCATGCAGATGTCGAACACGCTGTTGCTCATGCGGACACCGAGGCACGCCGTCCCGAGAGCCGCGGCGAGCCTGCTATCGACCGCCATCAGCTCGGGCGGGCCCTTGTCCATTCCGAACGCCACGAGCGACCGGTCGGCGCCGGTGGCCGGGAGCGACCCGAGTGGCTGGCCGTTCCGCGTGGCGCCCTTGCCGGACTCGGCGACGTAGACGAGGTCGAACGCCGGCAGCGCGAGTCCGCCCGCGAGGACGCCGTCGGAACCGACCGCCGCCATCATCACCCCGTAAAGCGGGCTGCCCGCGGCGTAGTTGCTGGTGCCGTCCAACGGATCCACGATCCAGGTGACGTCGTCGGCACCGGATGTCCCGCCGCTTTCCTCTTCCAGGATCGCGTGGCGCGGATACCGTTCCCTGATCCGCCCGGTCAGCAGCGCCCCGATGGCCAGATCCGTGCCGGTGACGATCTGGTTCACGTCCGACGGCTTGACCGTCACCTCGCCCGTGCCCCGCAGGTCCACGGCCACTTTGGACGCTTCGCGAAGACCGGTCTCGATGAACTCCGCGAAGCCGGGATCCGGCGCGATCATGACGCGACCTTGGCGTACTCCGCGATGATGGGTTGTTCCGGCGAGATCACGGTGTCCGGGATTTCGTCCAGCCCGAAGAAACGCCACGTGCTGTTCTCCGCGGTGTCCAGGACGATGGTGGCGTCTTCCGGCAGCCGGGCGACATAGGCGGCGGTGATGTTGTAGATCTCGTCACCGTTGGGATAGCGGTAGTAGTACTCGGCGCCGGAAAAGAGACCCAGCAGGTTCAGGTCACCGATGTCCAGGCCGGTTTCCTCCTTGACCTCACGCCGCCCGGTCTCTTCGAACGACTCCCCCGGCTCCATGAGCCCGCCGGGCAGCCCCCAGCCACCGGTGTCGACCCGCTCCAGCAGCAGGACCCGGTCGGCCGGATCGACGACAACGACCGAGGTTCCGGGAAGGATCAGCGGCCGGGTTCCGACCAGTTTCCGCAGGTCCGCCACATAGTCGTTCACGATGCTTTACCGCCTGCTTTCTGTGCTGTCGCGTGTATTTCGCGAACGATGTCGCAGATCTCGTCGACGACCTGCGCGGGCATGTGAGAGTAGAGCGGCAGTGTGATCATGCTCGAAGCCAGCTCCTCCGTCACGGACAGATCCGCGGCGGCGGGGATGTGCCGATAGGCGGTCTGCTGGTGCAGCGCCGGGCTGAAGTACTTGCGGCTGCTGACGTTCTCCTGTCCGAGCCGCTCCGCCAGCACGTCGCGGGTCATCCCGAAGCGGGCGGCGTCGACACGGATCCCCAGGTCCTTGTACGAACTCGCGGCGCCTTCCGGGACCACCTGGAATTCCAGGCCGGGGACACCGTCCAAACAGGACCGATACCGCGCCGCCAGAGAACGCCTGATGTCGAGCCAGCGGGAGAACCGTTTGAGCGCGTGCAAGCCCATGAAACCGGACACTTCCGTCATCCGGCCGTTGAGTCCGGTGAACCGGCTGTCGTAGTCACCGGGATTGCCGTACTCGCGCGCCATCCGCAGCCTGGCGGCGAGTGCGGCGTCCTTTGTGGTGATCAGCCCGCCTTCGCCCGTGCTGAGGGTCTTGGTCGGGCTGAGGCTGAAGACCTCCGCCACCCCCTTTCCCCCGACCATGCTCCCGTCCGGGTAGCGGCTGCCGAAGCCGTGCGCGGCGTCGATGATCAGCGGGAGACCCCGGGAGTCGCACAGTTCCTGCAGCGAGACGGTGTCGCACGGGACGCCGAAGGTGTGCACCGCCAGCACGCCGGCCACCTCCGGTACGAGCGGGGCCACCGCGCCCGGGTCGAGGGTCCACGTGCGGGGATCCGAATCGGCGAACCGCACCCGGTTTCCCGCCCAGCCGACGGCATGGCCGGAAGCCATGAAGGTGAAACTCGGGACGACGATGTCGCCGGTCAGGTCCAGGCAGCGGAACACGAGCATCAAGCCTGTCGTGCAACTGCTGACCGCGACAGCGTGGTCCACTCCCAGGTACGCGGCAGCGGCTTCCTCGAATTCCTTTACGTATCGCCCGTTCGTGAGCATGCCCGACTGGAGGATCTCCTTGACGGCCAACTCCATCTCGGCGTCGGTTTCCACGGTCGGACGGACCATCGGAACGAGTTCGGGGAAACGTCTCGGCCGGGTGGTGGGGCTGAGGTCGGTCATGGTCAGGCTCCTGGGAAGTGGATGACGGGAACTACGCCGAGACCGGGTCCACGCGCTGGGCCACCGCGGTCAGGTAGTTGCTGTACCGGGGCGAGGCGAAGTCCGAGTACTTCCCCGCACGCATGGCGTCCCGGATTTCCCTTGCCGTGTCGACGACCCGGCGGCTCGGGGTGAAACCCAGCTCCCGGCGGATGGGATCGAAATTCACCCGGTAGTTCCGTGGGTCGGTGTGTTCCTCGAGGATCTCCATGTGGACGCCGTCGACCTCTTCGGCGATCAGCTTGCCGATGGAGTCCATGCGGTAGTTCTCTTCGCCGAAGCCGCAGTTGTAGATGCTCGGCGCGGCGGGCCTGTCGTCACCGAGAACCAGGTGTACCGCCGCGGCCGCGTCCTCGACGTGCAGGAAGGGCCGCCACTGCGTACCGCCGTGCACGGTGACCCGACCGTGTTCCACGGCGTTGGCCGTCATGACGTTGACGGCGAGATCGAACCGCATCCGCGGGGAAAGGCCGTGGATGGTGGCGAACCGCAGCAGCCGGGGGAAGAATTCGTCACGGGGCAGGGAGAGCAGATAGTGCTCGGACAGCACCTTGGATTCGGCATAGACCGACTGCGGTGCCATGGGTGACCAGACGCCCACCTCCGCGTCCGCCGTGAATCCGTAGTTGCTGCAAGTGGAAGCGAAGACCAGCGACCGTATCCCGGCCCGGCGGCAGGCCTCGGCGACGCGGATGGTGCCGAGGTAATTGACGTTCCAGGCGGTGTCGGTGTCGACGCCGCAGGCGGGATCACCCACGATCGCCGCCAGATGCACCACCGCGTCCACGCCGTCGAGGGCCTTCTCCCAGGACCCGGTGTCGAGGACGTCGCCGTCGATGTAGGTGACCCCGGACAGCCCGAGTTCCGGACCGCCGACGAGGCCGTTGTCGACGACCACGACTTCTGCCCCGGTTTCGCGGAGTCTCCGGGTCAGCACCGATCCGATATACCCTCGTCCGCCCGTGATCAGGTACTTCTTCATCGCACGTCGTCTCCCAGCCTGGCGTCGGCCACCACGATCTGGCCGAGCGAAATGCCGCCGTCGTTGGTCGGCACCTGCTGATGGCAGAACGGCTCGAAACCCGCCTTCCGCAGCTCCACCATGCAGTTGACCAGCAGGAACTCGTTCAGGAAAACGCCGCCGGAGAGCACGACCCGGCGGCTTCCGAAATCGTGGAGCGCCCGACACCGCTCCACGACCATGTCGACCACGGTCGAATGGAAACGGCGGCTGATCGCGGCGGGATCCAGTCCGGCCGCGAGGTCCGAGGCGAGCGCCCGGATCACCGGCCGAGGATCGATTTCCTGCTCTTCCAAGCCGAATCGGTACCGTTGCCCGGGCTCGGCCATGGTGAAGTCGCGCTCGAGCAGTCCCTCCAGCTCGATCGGGCCCTGCGCTTCGTATTCGGCGTGCGTGGTGATGGCCAGCAAGGCGGCGACGCCGTCGAACAACCGGCCCATGCTGGAAGCGGGTGGCGCGTTGATCCCCCGCCGCGTCATGGCGGTGAAGACGTGCCGCTGCTGCTCGTCGAGGGTTTCCAACACCGGAAAGGCGTTGACCGCGGCGGAAGTCTCGCCGAACGCGTCCAGCGCCAGCGCGAATCCCGTCCTGATCGGTTCGGTGACGGCCTTGTCCCCGCCCAAGAGCGGCACGGTCCGCAGATGCGCGACGCGGCGGGCTTCGCGGTAGCCGCCGACGAGGAATTCGCCACCCCAGATGGTGCCGTCGTCGCCGTATCCGGTGCCGTCGAAGATGACGCCGATGGTCTGGCCGACGAGCCGGTTTTCCGCCATACAGGAAGCCATGTGCGCGTGATGGTGCTGCACGGTCACGACCTGCTCGAAGGCTTCACCCTGCTCCTGGAAGGCGAACCGGGTCGCACGGAACTGGGGATGGAGGTCCACGGCGGCGTGACGCGGGCGAAGCTCGTGGAGATCGGCGAGATGACGCACGGCCTCTCGATGCGCCCCGAAAGTCTCGTCGTTCTTGATGTCGCCGATGTGCTGGCTGACATAGACGCGGGAGCCGCTGCTCAACGCCACTGTCGTCTTGAGTTCGGCGCCGTACGCCACGAGGGGAGCGAGCTCGGCGCCGATCTCCACGGGGTACGGCGCGTAGCCGCGGGATCGGCGGATGAAACCGACCAGCGGCTCGCCGAGATCGGGGTGCTCGGAGTAGCGGACGATCGAGTCGTCGACCCGGACCTCGATGTCGCGGTCGTTGTAGAGGATCAGATCGGCGACACCGAAGAGCTGGGCCAGCGCGTCCTCGTTGCGGTACACGATCGGGTAACCGGAGATGTTGCCGCTGGTCATGACCAGGGTGTCCGATCCGGCGTGGTCGAGAAGAAGATGGTGCACCGGCGCGGACGGGAGCATGACGCCGAGGTTGGGGTTGCGCGGGGCGATCTGCTCCGGCAGCCCCGGGGAACGCTTACGCAGCAACACGATCGGACGGGCGGGCGAGAGCAGCAGATCGGCCTCGGCAGGGCGGACCTCGGCGAACGCCTCGACCGTGCCCAGATCGCGGGCCATCACCGCGAACGGCTTGGAATCGCGCCGTTTGCGGGTCCGGAGCCGGGCGACCGCCTCGCCGTCGTGGGCGTTGACCGCGAGGTGGAACCCGCCGACGCTCTTGACCGCGACGATCCCGCCCTCGGCGAGCGCGGCCGTGGCCGCGGCCAGCGCCTCCTCCCCCGAAGCCGTCTCGCCGCCGGCCCCGGCCAGCAGCAGCCGGGGACCGCAGTCGGGACAGGCGTTGGGCTGGGCGTGATAACGACGGTCGAGCGGATCTTCGTACTCGAGGGCACACGGGCGGCACATGGTGAAGCCGGCCATCGTGGTGACGGCCCGGTCATACGGCAGCTCGCGGATGATCGAGTACCGCGGACCACAGTTGGTGCAGTTGATGAAGGGGTACCGGTACCGGCGATCAGCCGGGTCACGCAACTCGGCGCGGCAGTCGGCGCAGACATAGGAGTCCGAGGGGACGACCGTGGTCCGGGCGCCGTCGTGCCTGCTTTCCCGGATGGTGAACCCGTCCGGTTTCACCTCCGCCACGGGCAGATCGGTCACCCGGACGGCCGTGACCCGGGCCTGCGGCGGTGCCGATGTGCTGAGGCCTTCGGTGAACCGGCTCACTTCCTCCGGATCGCCGGTCACCTCGATCAGCACACCCTCCGGGTCGTTGAGCACCCAGCCGGTCAGATCGCCTTGCAACGCGAGCTTGTAGACGAAGGGCCGGTACCCCACACCCTGGACCACGCCGGACACACGAATGCTTCGCCGGACACTCGATTCACTACTCGGCATCTCGTCACCCCCTCAGCACAGACGGGGCAGCTCGGCGCCCTGGAGTTCCTCGACCACGGAGTCCCGCCCGTCCGCGCCGCGCATCAGGACGAGCGGCTCCGCGTCGCCCGTCACCTCGCCGATCGTCGTGGCCTCGGCTCCGTACTTGTGCGAGCGGAGCACGTTCAGCACGTCCTGCTCCGCCGCCGGATCGACGAACAGGCACAGGCAGCCCTCGTTGGCGGCGTGGATCGCGTTGATGCCCAGCATGTCCGTGGCCATCACGGTCTCGAACTGGATGGGCAGCCGCTCCTGCTCGAACCTGACAGCGTGTCCGGACGCCCTCGCGTACTCGTGCAGGACCGCGGCCAGCCCGCCGCGAGTGACGTCGCGGACCGAATGCACCGTGCCCTCGCCGACCGTCGTCAGCAGCGTGTCCATGAGCCCGTTGAGCGGCGCGCAATCGCTGAGCACGCGCTGCTCGAATCCGAGACCCTCGCGGATCGACAGCAGGTGCACGGTGTGATTGCCGATCGGTCCACTGAGGATCACCCGGTCTCCGGGGCGGACGTCGCGCATCCGCAGGGGCGCGCGCTCGAAGACGCCGATCCCGGCCGTGTTGAGGTAGATCTGGTCGACCTCGCCCTTGCGGACCACTTTGGTGTCGCCGCAGACGATCTGGACGCCCGCTTCGAGCGCCGTTTCCCGGATCGAGGTGCACACCTGATGCAGCAGGGCCATCGGCAGACCCGTCTCCAGGATCATCCCGAGTGTCAGGTAGAGCGGCCGCGCGCCGACCACGGCGAGGTCGTTCACCGTGCCACAGACCGAAATCTTGCCGATGTCCCCGTTGCCGAAGAACGGCGGATCGGCCACGAACGAGTCCGTGGTCATCGCGATCCGACCGGCTGGGACGGAGAGCATCGCGCTGTCCTCCATCTCGCCGATGTACACCTCGCCGAGTGTTTCGACGACGAAGGAGATCAACTCACCGCTGAGCTTGGCTCCGCTGCCGTGGTCGAGAACGACCTCGTCGAGGCCGGTCACCGAGCTTGCCATCGGGCGTCCTACCTTTCTACGAGCGAGGGGCCGGACAGGGCTCAGGGAAGGGTTTTGACGACCATCCGGGGCAGTTCACCCTTGCTGTCGAGGGTTTCCAAGATCTCCTGCGAACTCGCGACGGTGGCGCAATACCCGGCGAGCCAGCTGAGGGAACGGTCGCGATCTTCGGTCTTGTCGGACACGACGCATTCGGCGGGAACCCAGACGTTGTAGCCGCGGAAGAACGCGTCGGCGGCGGTGGTCTGGACACAGATCTGGGTCTGCAGGCCGGTGACCACGACGGTATCGACGCCCGCTTCCTGGAGCAGTTCCTGCATCTTCGTCTCGTAGAAACCGCTGTCCTTGTTCTTCTCCACGACGACGTCGCCGTCGGCGAGGAACGCGGGGAGGATCGCGGCGCCCTCGGTGTCTCGTTGCAGGGGAAGGGTTCCGTCCGCCCTGCGGTTCGCGTTCGGGTCGTCGGGCAGGTTGATCAGCTGCAGGTGGTAGACCGTGTGACCCCGGCGGCGCATCTCGTCAAGGAAGGCGATGTAGTGCGGCTCCGCGTCGGCCATCACCGCCGTGCGCTCGGGGGTCAGGTAGACCACGTCACCCTGAAGGTCGTTGGTGAGGACGGCGATTTTGCCCATGACAGCTCCTTGTCCTGAAGGAATGACCGATGGAGAAACCGAGCATGAACCACCGACATCAGCGATAAGTGATTCGGCAAGCGGATATGAAAGAACCCGGAGAGCGACCCGTGGCCGCAAACGAATCTCGTCAGAAAGACTCGCTCCCCCAAAGCCCCCTTTATTCCCGAATGCTCACCCCAGCTGTTCGATGGCCGAAAACCGGCGACACCTTTGTTTACCCAGTGAATGTCGGCGTGTCAAGACCCGGATTCTCGCCGAAAAGATCAATTACGCGCTCTGCTGAGAATTCCACATCATTCGGCTTCGCGAGATACGGATACGCGCGCGGACGGCGCCCGAGCCGCACCTGCGACAGCTCCGAAATCCGCAGTGTGGCGCGAAGATCGACCAGCGGGGACACCTGCGTGATTGTCGGCACGCAGCCGGGGAACATCCGCACCGGATGCAAAACCGGGGCGTCCCGTCGCCGACCCATGGGCCACCTGCGGAAATTCCTTGCGACGAATGGCTCACTGGTCCTGACACCGCCGGAGCGGTCCATGCACTTCCACCAGCGGAATGCGAAGAAGGCGCGCTACGACATGCGTACCACTTGGCTCGAATATATTTCTGTCACGCTTGAGAAAATGCCGCGTCATGACCACCGCGGCATTCCGTTCAGCGAGAACCCCTTCCCGGTGCGCTGACGCTCAGGGACGGGGAATGTTGCGGAGGTTCGCGCGGGCGAGGTCGATCATCCGGCCGACACCGCCCTCGAGGACGACCTTGCTCGCGGCCAAAGCGAATCCGCCGAGCTGACCGGCGGTGATGTGCGGCGGGACGGACAAGGCGTTCGCGTCGGTCACGACGTCGACCAGCGCGGGGCCATCGTGGCTCAGCGCCTCCTCGAGGGCCGCGCGCAACCGCGTCGGATCGGTCACCCGCTCGGACCGGAGGCCCGCACCGCGCGCGATGGCGGCGAAGTCGACCTGCTGGTGGTCGGTCTGATAGTCGGGCAAGCCGTCGACCAGCATCTCCAGTTTGACCATCCCCAGCGAGGAGTTGTTGAACGTGACGATCTTGACCGGCAGATCGTGCAGGGCGACGGTGAGCAGCTCGCCGAGCAGCATGCCCAGCCCGCCGTCGCCGGACATCGACACGACCTGCCGTCCCGGGTAGGCGAACTGCGCGCCGATGGCGTGCGGCAGCGCGTTGGCCATGGTGCCGTGCAGGAAGGACCCGATCACCCGGCGGCGCCCGTTGGGAGTGAGATACCGGGCGGCCCACACATTGCACATGCCGGTGTCCACGGTGAAGATCGCGTCGTCCGCGGCCAGTTCGTCCAGGAGGTCGGCGGCGAACTCGGGGTGGATGGGCACGTGCCGCTCCACGTTACGGGTGTAGGCGTCGACGACGTGTTCCAGTGATTTGCAGTGGTCGCGCAGCATGCGATCCAGGAACGCCCGGTCGGCCTTGCGCCGCAGGAGCGGCTGCACGGCTCGCAGCGTCTCCCGGACGTCGCCGTGCACGGCCAGTTCCAGCGGGGTGCGCCTGCCGAGCCGGGTCGCGTCGTGGTCGACCTGCACGGTCCGGGCCTGGGGAAGGAAGGAGTCGTAAGGGAAATCGGTACCCAGCAGGAGCAGCAGATCCGCATCCTGCATGGCCCGGTAGCAGGCGCCGTAGCCGAGCAGACCGCTCATTCCGACGTCGTACGGATTGTCGTACTGGATCCATTCCTTGCCGCGCAGACTGTGGCCGACAGGCGCCTGGACCGTCTCCGCGAGCTCCATCACCTCGGCGTGCGCGCCGCGCACCCCGGCACCGGCGAACACGGTGACGGTCTCGGCCGCGTTGATCAGCTCGGCCAGCCGCGTCACCTGCGACTCGGGCGGCACGACGGTTCCGCGCTCGGTGACCGGCGCCCCGGTCCCGGTGGGGGAAACGGCCTCGAGTTGCGCGACGTCGCCGGGCAGCACCAGCACCGAAACCTCGCCGCGGGCCAGTGCGTGCTGCATCGCGATCCGCAGCAAGCGGGGCATCTGACCGGGCTGGCTGATCTGCTCGCAGTAGCCGCTGCAGTCGACGAACAGCCGGTCGGGATGGGTCTCCTGGAAGAACCCGGTACCGATCTGGCCGGACGGGATGTGGGAGGCGAGCGCGAGCACCGGGGCGCCGGTGCGGTGCGCGTCGTAGAGGCCCTGCACCAGATGCGTGTTGCCGGGGCCGCAGCTGCCCGCGCACACCGCGAGCCGCCCGGTCAGCTGGGCCTCGGCGGCCGCGGCGAACGCGCCCGCCTCCTCGTTGCGCACGTGGACCCACTCGATGCCCGGTGTGCGGCGGATCGCGTCGACGATGGGGTTCAGGCTGTCACCGACCACGCCGTAGATCCGTTCCACCCCGGCCTGCACCAGGACTTGGACGAACTGCTCGGCGACGTTGGGCTTGGCCATCACGACCCCTTCGATACTCCGGCGGCGGGACTACGTTCATGATCCACGCGACGGGCGTTCCTCGCAGGTTCTAGCCAAGCTCTGCGGTGGTGCGGACGACGACGGCGTAGAGATCACCGATCGTGGCGAGGGCGGCGCGATGCTGCTCCGCGGCGGTCACCGGGCCGGCGACGGACGGCAGCGCACGCGTGGCGCAGGCCGCGGCCACCACGGTCGGGGCGTTTCCCCGCAGGAACGCGCCTTCCGCGGTGAACGTGACACACATGTGGGTCATGAATCCGGCCACGACGACGTTCTGATGTCCGGCGGCGTCGACGAGCTCACCCAGCCGCGTGCCGACGAACGAGTTCGGCGCGGTCTTCACCACGACCTCCTCGCCCTCGATGGGGGCGACACGTTCGTGGATCCGGCCGATCTCCTGCTGGAGGTCGTACGGACTGCCTTCGCCCCCGTCGTGCATGACGTGGATGACCGTCGCGCCCTCGGCTCGCGCGAGTGCCAGCAGTGTGGCCGCCTCGTCGAGCGCGGCTTCCCAGCCGTCGAGCTCCATCACGCCGCGCGTGTAGGTGTTCTGGTAGTCGACGAGGATCAGCGTCGCGTCCGAAAGTGCCGCGGGGGTCGTCGGCAGGGTGCTGATTTCGCGGAGGGTGGTGCTGGTCATCGTGCGTCCTTTGCTTTCAGTGGGTACGGCTACCATGATCACTGACCCGATCGGATATTGAGATACGGATTCGGGTCAGCCGTGGTCGAGATCGGCCGACGTCCGAGAGGAAGGGACCGATGAGCGCTCCGAAGGTGGCCGTCCTCGCGTTCGAAGGGATCAGCCCGTTCCATCTCGCCGTACCGTCGCTGGTGTGGGGGCCGGAATCGCCGGCGGGCGACATGGAGCCGTGGCCGATCACGGTCGTCGCGATGGAGCCAGGCCGCCTGACCACGAGCGCCGGCTACGCGATCGACGTCCCCGCCGGTCTCGACGCGCTCGCCGAAGCCGACATCGTCGTCGTGCCGTGGTGGTCCGCCCCGGAGACCCCGACGCCCCTGCCCGTGTCCGCCGCACTGCGTTCCGCGCACCAACGGGGAGCGGTCGTCGTCGGGCTTTGCCTGGGAGTCTTCGCCCTCGCGGACGCCGGCATCCTCGACGGGCGCGCCGCGACCACACACTGGAAATGGGTCGAAACGTTCCGGCGACGCTTTCCTTCGGTGGAACTGCGCCCCGAGGAGCTGTATGTGGACGAAGGCGACGTTGTGACCGGCGCGGGCGCGACAGCCGGCATCGACACCTGCCTCCACCTGCTCGCCCGCACGGCGGGCCAGGTCGTCGCCAACCGCGTCGCGCGCCGTATCGTCGCCGCGCCGCACCGTCCCGGCGGTCAGGCCCAGTTCATCGAGTTCCCGGTGCCCGCCCCGGATGAGGATCCGCTCACCCAGGTGCTGAGCTGGGCGCAGTCACATCTGGACACGCCGCAGAGCATCGATCGGCTCGCCGCCCGGGCGCATATGAGCCGGAGCACCTTCACCCGCGCCTTCCGCGCCCGGACCGGGACCACCGTCCACCATTGGCTCGTCGCACAACGCCTCGGACGGGCACGGCACCTTCTCGAAACGACCGGACTGGGCGTCGACGCCATCGCCGCCCAGTCCGGTTTCGGCACGGCCGCCCGCCTTCGCGAGCACTTCGCCACCGCACTGGGCACCACACCGACCCGCTACCGGATCGAGTTCGCCGGTCCGCCGGGCTGACAGGAAATCCTTTCCCTTCGCACCCGAAGGGAACCGGAACCATTGTTTCCGCGAGAACCGCCTGTCCGGAACTTGCTTTTCGCATCGGTGAATAGCTCACCCTGGAGGGTGAGCTCTATCGAGTGCATTGCCTGGCGGGACCTGGATCGAAGAACCACTCCAGGGCAAGATGACCGAGCACAACCACTGTGTCACGACGGAGGATCATGTGGAGCTGTGCGGGACACCCATCTTCGACTCGGTGGTCGACGAGACGAGAAGGGCAACCTCTGGAAATGGCGCGCTCCACCGACGCGGCGAGGACAATTCGGAATTGAACGAGCGACACGCCGAAGCCGACAAAAATGATTTCTCACCCGGTTTCCGATGAGTTCGAATCGCCGGGTGGTCCGGCGGAATTCTGCAGATCGTCGAGCAATTCCAGCTGGCCGGTTATGACGCTGGTCAGGATTCCGCGCGCGACGGCGAGGAGTTCCGCCACCGACGGACTGGTCAGGGAGTAGGACACGGTCGTGCCGTCCTTGCGCGGCACCACCAGCTTGGCCCTGCGCAGGACAGCGAGCTGCTGGGACAGGTTGGCGGGCTCGATGCCGAGGTCGGCGAGCAGCTCCGAGACGTGGTGGTCCCGCTCGCTGAGCAGTTCGAGCACCCGGATCCGGACGGGATGGCCCAGCGTTTTGAAGAATTCCGCCTTGACCTGATACAGGGGTCTGCTCATCGGTATCCCTCCGCCGCGTGGAGAAGGGTCGATCCGGCCGTCCGCATGACCCAGATCGTGCCCGACCCTGCCGCCCACCGAACAACACCCCGCGCGAAACGGTCTCGACCGCACCCGATCAGGGCATGCCGTCCATAAATTGCATACTTATGCAAATCTGCACAACTTAGAGAAGGTGAGAACACCTGTGAGCCACGGCATGCGGGATTCCGCGAGCCCTCTGTCGGCCACCCGACGACAGGACACCTGCCCGGGGAGCGGCCGGTGACCACACGCCGCCCCGTCTCCACGCCGGCCACCCGGGCCCACCTGGTGCTCGCCGCCCACGCCGCCGAACTGGCCGACCTCGCCGTGAGCGCCGCCAGGCCCGGTCAGGTGGACACGGCCGCGGACCTGGAAGTCCCCGGCGCACAGGACCACGCCGGGCTGATCGGGATGGCGCAGCAGATCCTCGAGGCGGCCGTGGTGGCCGCGAGGCTCGACGGAAAGACCTGGCCGGAGATCGCGTGTGCGCTCGACGGGGCGACACCGCAGTCCGCTCGGGCCCGGTACTGGCCCACGGTCGCGCGGTTCAGGGCGGATCCCCTGCCTTCGCAGGATTCCCGCCGCGTCGGCGTGCCGGACAGCACCGGACAGACGTCCTTCCGCCTGCGGCGATTGCCGATCCCGGAACAGCAGTCCGACGCGTCCGCCGAATCCACGACGGGAACGACTCCCCCGCCGCCCGGACACCTCGCCCTCGTCACGATGCCCCCGGAGGAATCGGCGGTCGACACGCAGACCGCGGACACCCGGCTGAAGATCGCGGAAAGGCTGGTCGCCGCCTACGAGCGGATCGCGACCAACGACAGGCAGCCCCCGGAGTGGATCCTCGAAGGTCTCGCCCACGCCCGCCGCACCGCCGCGGAACTCCGCGGCGGCCCGGATCCGGTGGCCGAATGACCTCGGCGAACGGAGGCTACGCCGACGTCGCGAGACCGGCTTCGCGCTCGAGATCGTGCTCACCTTCGGGCTGCTTCCGCAGCACCATCTTCGCGACCAGATCGAAGATCGGCGTTGCTTCCTGCGGGAAGGTCACGCTCTGCTGATGCGCACTCTCGGCGATCATGGCCTGCTACTCCTCATGGGTGACGGCTACAGCGACTGCTCACTCTAACGGCCGCGCCGCAGTCACGGGCCGTATTCGGGGTTTTCGGCCAACTTTCGGTGCCCATCGGGACGTCCGGTCACGACGACAGGGCCGGACGATGTCCACCGTCCGGCCCTGTCGAGGTCACAGGCTCAGCCTGTCGTCACCAAATGCGCACTTCGTACACCCTGACGGTGCCGGAGAAGCCGACACCCTGCCAGTACCCGAGGGTCGACGACTCGTACCGGCCGTTGCGTTCGTAGTTGACCGTCACCTTGTTGTTGCCCGAGAAGACGTTGTAGACACCACCGATGTTCGTGCCCGTGACGCCGCCGTTGGCGAAGCACTTGTTGGTGCCCATCCCGTTGCCGAACGAGATGTCCAACTTCACGAAGTCGTCCCTGTTGCCACAGGCGACCTCGCCGATGGCGAAGGCCGGGCTCGCCGGAATCGCGACGACCAGGCCGAGAGCGACCGCACCGACGACGGCAAGCCTCTTGAGACTCTTTCGCATGGTGACTGGATTTCCTTCCTCAGAAGAGGTTCTGGGAGAACGAACTCATGAGGAACCCTAGTGATCCTGGAATCACGGGGAACGGAAAAGGCGCGACGCTGCCTGTTGCGTGAACCGACGCTACCCGAAGAGGCAAGAGTCCTTTGTGGACGACTACTCCCGATCGCGCCGGGTGAGCACCAAGGGCGCGTCGTCGGTGATGGCCACCGTGTGCTCGGAGTGGGCGGTGCGCGAACCGTCGGCCGAGCGGATCGTCCAGCCGTCTTCGTCGAAGATGATCTTGTCGGTCGTGCGGGCGAACCACGGTTCGAGCGCGAGGGTCAGCCCCGGCTTGAGCGTGAGGCCGCGACCGGCCTTGCCTTTGTTGGGAACGTGGAGTTCTTCGTGCATCTCGCGACCGATGGCGTGACCGCCGAACTGGGTGTTGACGGGATAGCCGTAGTCGCGGGCGACCGCCCAGATGGCCGCCGAGATGTCACCCAGCCGATTGCCGGGACGAGCCGCCTCGATCGCCGCCTCCAGCGCCTCTTCGGTCGCGCGGATGATCCGGAGGTCTTCCTCGGCGGCGGTCCCGACGATGACCGTGCGCGCCGAGTCTGCCGCCCAGCCGTCGATCTTGACCGCGAGGTCCGCGGTGAGCACGTCCCCGTCCCGCAGGGTGTAGTCGTGGGGCAGACCGTGCAGGACAGCGTCGTTGACCGCCAGGCAGATGACGTTCCGGAAGGGGCCCTTGCCAAAGGACGGCTCGTAATCCCAGTAGCACGATTCCGCGCCGCGCCGTTTGATCATGCCGCGCGCGTGGTGCTCCAGGTCCATGAGGTTGACGCCCACGTCGGCGAGGTCGCCGACCTCGGTGAGCACCTCGGCGACGAAACGCCCGGTCACGTGCATGCGCTGGATCTCGGCGGGCGTCTTGAGTTCGATCACGGATACCTCACGGTCACAGGGTTGGTATTATTATACCGCCACCCTAGCAGTCGTCGGTATAATAATACCAGTCACGGTGTCGTGGACCACGAACGTCTGTGAAGACAACCCTTCAGGAACTCGTATTTGCTTGCCCCGCTGTGACTGCTGGTACTCCTGGGGCCACCGGTGGTTCGGGTGTGGAGGTTTCAGGACGGTGGCTCGCGCGACGGTGGAGGATTTGGGACGTTGAACGTCCCAAATCCTCCACCGTCGATCCCCGAACAGATCGAGCCGCCAGCTACGCGCAGGTCAGACGTAGGTAAACCAATGAAGGCCCCCTCCCTACCCTCAAGGTAGGCAAGGAGGCCTTCACGTCCTTTCAGCTCAGCGCGTGCTCGATGGCGTCGAGCAGGATCGTGGCGGCGCCGTCGATCACCTCGGCGGTCACGGTGAGCGGGGGCATCAGCCGGATCACGCTGTCGTCGCGGCCACCGAGCTCGATGATCAGCCCTCGCCTCAGCGCGTACGCCTGGACAGCGCGGGCGTATCCGCCTGCCGGATGGCCGTCGCGGGGGTCGGCGAGCTCGATCCCCCACATCAGGCCCAGGCCTCGAACCTCGCGGACCCAAGGGTGACCACGCAGCACGCGGAGCCGGTTTTCGAGTTGCCGCCCCCGCTCCCGGACGTTGCCCAGCACGTCGTCGCGCCGGACGACGTGGACGGCCGCGGCACCCGCCGCGAACGCGGCCTGGTTGCCCCGGAACGTGCCCGTATGCGCACCGGGCGCCCAGCCGTCCAGCCGCTGGTCGTAGAAGATGACGGCCACCGGAAGACCCATCCCGCTCAAAGCCTTCGAAGCGATGATCACGTCGGGCTCGATGTCGTAGTGCTCGAACGCGAACCAGGTCCCGGTGCGGCCGCAGCCGGTCTGCACCTCGTCGACCACGAGCGGGATGTCCAGCTCGGCGGTCAGCGCGCGGACGCGCCGGACGAAATCGCGGTCCGCCGGGATGATCCCGCCTTCGCCCTGCACGATTTCCAGGATCACCGCGGCGGGAAGGGGGATACCGCCGTTGGGATCGTGCAGGGACCGCTCCAACAGGCCGGCACAGTTGGTTTCGCAACTGTCCGGCGAGAGTCCCACCGGGCACCGGGCACAGTAGGAGTACGGGAAGAAGTGCACACCGGGCACACCGTTGGCGATCGGCTGTTTCTGGGCGACGAGACCGGTCAACGCCATCGCGGCATGGCTCGAGCCGTGGAACCCGCCCTGGAAGGACACGAGGTCACCACGTCCGGTCGCGGTTTTGCAGAGCTTGATCGCGGCGTCCACGGCGTTGGCCCCGCCGGGGCCGCAGAAATGCATCCGCATCCGCGATCTCAGCTCCGGTGGCAGCATGGACAGCTGGGCGTCGACGAACTCCCGTTTGGCGGGCGTCGGGAAGTCCAGGCCGTGGGTGAGCACGTGCAGCTGTTCGGTGGCCGCGTGCACGAGCTCGGGATGGTTGTGGCCAAGGGACAGCACTCCCGCCCCGGCCAGGAAGTCGATGAAGACGTTCCCGTCCATGTCCCACAGATAGCTGCCCTCGCCGCCGGCGAGCGCGATCGGCAGGTTGCGCGGATAGGCCCGCGCGCTGGACTCCCACTGTCGCTGGTGTTCGAGGAACTCGGCCGAGCGAGGCCCTGGCAGGTCTCCGTCGACCCGCGGCGCCAACGCCGGTCTCGCCGTGGGGGTGTGGGTCATGGCAGCCTCCTTGCCGCGGTGGTTGCTTCTGCCGTGTCGAGCTCGACCGCCGGATTGGCGTGCCAACGGGTCCGCGCGGGAGCCGTGGTGCCCTTCATCAGGAACGCGTCCGTTTCGACGATCGCCCCTTCCGCCATCGTCACTCCATAGTGGACGAAGGCCCCGGTGCCGATCGTGCATCCGGCGCCGACGGTGATGTAATCGGATTTGAACGTGCCGTCCTCCAGCGAATGTCCTTGCAGGACTGTGTGCAGGTTGAGCACGCAGTCGTCGCCGATGCTCACCAAGGAGCGTTCCGGGATCGCACATCCGTCGTCGAAGACGCGCCGTCCGATCCGGACGCCGAGACAGCGCCAAAGGAAGCTCTTGAACGGCGTCCCGTCGAACAACGCCAGATAGCGGGCGGGGCTGAGCTTCCAGTACCGCTCGTGCCGCCAGAAGATCGGATCGTAGATCGAGCAGAACCGCGGCCGGATCGCCTTGAACCCCTGCACGGCGAGTTCGGCCAGCACGAAGTACGCGACCGTGAACAGCAGTGTGGCCACGAGGCCGCCGCCGACGGCGAGCGCGCCGAACCGCTCGTGCAGGACGCCGGCCCCGATCCCGATCAGCGTCACACCGAGCAGATGGAGCCAGTGCACCAGCAGGTACACCAGGAGGGTGCCGGTGTTGTGCCAGAGTTTCGCCCGCAGGCTCCGGCGCAGGCCCTCTCCCGTGCTGAGATGCTCGAACCCGGTGTCCCGGCGAACGGTTCTGGGGATTTCGAACGCGGGCGATCCGAGCAGGCCGACGTTCTCCCGCACCGGTCCGTCCAGGGGCACCAGGACCTTGGTGGCCAGCAGGCAGTTCCGGCCGACACGCGCGTCCGGTGGATAGGCGATCTCGTTGCCGAGGAACGCTTGCGGCGCGATGGCGGTCCGGCGCAGCCGGAATGACGAGGCCGAGAAGTCCGCGTTGAGCAGCGAGAGACCGTCCGAGACCATCGTCCCGGTGCCGACCGTGCTGAGGAACGGCGACTCGTGCTTGACCTCGACCCCGAAGTTGGATCCGGTCTGCTGGACCTTCGACAGGTCGTACCCCAGTCCCCGCAGGTAGTACACGATGTAACTGCTGTCGCCGAACAGATAGGTGAACGAGCGCAGGTTCGTCAGCCGCGCGATCAGCCGCTGGAGCCCGAAATGCGCGCCGTAGAGCGGGTACACCCGATCCGGCCGGAGAAACCGGGAGAGCAGGCGCGGGAGCGTGAGGACGATCGCCAGCCCGGCGAGCAACGCCCCGAAGTACAGCAGCGCCGTATCGATGATCTGGCCGCGATAGAAGACCCAGCTGGTGAAGTCCGCCGACGTCGTGAACCAGCGATCGGCGAGCACGTCCACGCCGCCCAAGGTCGCGGGAAGCGTCACCAGCAGCAGGAGCAGCAGGCTGGACACGCAGAACGTGAACGGCCTCAGCCAGCCGCGCGCGACCGTCGCCAGCGCCCGGTAGTCCACTGTGGAGAGCCGGGCAGGCGAACCGTGCCAGGATTCGCCGTCGGGTACGGTCTGCCCGGCGTTCAGGGACGACGAGTGACCGAGCTGAGCGTCGTCGCCGATCGTGGTGCCGATGTCGAGCACCGTCATCTCACCGACGAAGGCGTTCTCGCCCAGCGTGACGCTGCCGGTCTGGATCCAGCCCGCCCTGGCGCGGTAGCACGGGAAGAAGGCGTCCTTCCGGATGACGGCCCCGGCGCCGATGGTGAGCAGATCGGTGCAGACCGGTGGATTCCGGGACAGGATCACGGCGCCCTTGCCGATGTCCGCGCCGAGCGCCCGCAGGTACCACGAGTACAGCGGTGTGCCGGTGAACAGCATCAGCGGGCTGAACCTGACCAGGGTCTTGACCAGCCAGAAGCGCAGATAGCCGGGACTCCACAGAGGGATTTCCCCTGGCTTCCAGCGTCCGACGAGTGCCCACTTCGCCAGGATCGGCACCACCGAGAGCACGGTGAACACGACGAGCCCGAGACCGACGGCGCGCGCATAGGCGTCGACGAACCCGGTCGCCGCGGTGACCCAGATGAATCCCGTGTCGAGGATCCAGCCCGAACCCGCGGCGTACGCGAGGAAGACCACCAGCTGGAACAGTCCACAGAGGACATAGGATCCGGTGGCCGCACGACGTGGCTCCTCGGCACGGGCGACAGGGGCCTGTGCCGAAGCGGGAACCAGCTCCGCGAGGCCGCGGACGGTGGGATTGAGGTACACGTCCCTCGCCGACAGCGGCGCGACGTCGCCCCGTTCCCGCACCAGCGCGCAGAACTTCGCCAGCAACAGGGAGTCCGCGCCGTAGTCGTCGAAGAAATGCCCTGTCGCCGAAATCCGTTCCACTCCGAGGACGCGGCCGAGTGCGTCCGCCAGCTGCTGTTCGGTCTCGGTGGCCGGTGCCACGTAGTCGACGGCGCTCGCCGCACTGCGCGGACTGGTCGGAGCAGGAAGGTTCTTGCGGTCGGCCTTCCCGGCCGGTGTCAGGGGAATGTGCTCGAGCCGTTCGAGATAGGCGGGCACCATGTACCCCGGCAGCAACTCCCCCAGACGTCGGCGCAGCTCTCCGGCGTCGACATCGGTTCTGTCGCGACGCAGGCTGTAGTACGCGACCAGTTCCGTCCTGCCCGCTTCCGGATGATGTGTCTCGACCACCGCCTGGGCGATTCCGGGTATCTGCAGCAGTACCGATTCGATCTCCGTGAGCTCGACGCGGTAGCCGCGGATCTTCACCTGCGTGTCGGCGCGGCCGTGGTACTCGATCTCTCCTTCCGGGGTCACCCGGCCCAGGTCGCCGGTGCGATAGATGCGGCCGGACGGGTTGTGCCCTATCCCGAGGAAGTCCGGGATGAAGGCGCGCTCGGTCAGGTCGGGACGGTTCAGGTAGCCGCCGGCGAGCCCGATCCCGGCGATCCCGATCTCCCCCAGTTCGCCCGCCGCCAGCGCTTGCGGCTCGTCCGGGTCGAGGATGACGACCGAGTAGGTGGGCAGGGGCACCCCGATGGTCACCGGCCGGTCCGGTCGCAGCACCGCCCACGTCGCGGTGACCGTGGCCTCGGTGGGGCCGTAGACGTTGAGGAACCGCCGATCCGGCCGGTACCAGCGGCGGACGAGATCCTCGGGACAAGCCTCACCGGAGACGAGAAGGAACCGCAGCCGCGGCAGGTCCTCGTCGAGGCTCGCCAGCAAGGTCGGGACACAGCACAACGCCGTGACCTCGTTGTCCCGCAGGAACTCGTGGAGATCGTGACCGACGAGGCCGACGCCGCCCGGTTTCGGCACGAGGGTCGCGCCGCACAGCAACGGGACCCAGATCTCCTCGACCGAGAAGTCGAACGCGATCGTCATGCCCTGGTAGACCCGATCGGTTCCCTGGATGCCGTAGACGTCGGCGGCAACGCGGACGAAGTTGCAGATCGCGGCGTGGTCGATCGTCACGCCTTTGGGTCGTCCCGTCGAGCCGGACGTGTAGACGATGTAGCAGAGCTCGTCCGTCGAGACGCCCTTCTCGGCGGGGCTGAGCCGGTCACCCGGCAGAGCCGCGATCCGGTCCGCCTCCTCGTCGAGGCAGAGCAGGTCGACGCCGCCCGGCTCGAAGCGGTCGCGCAACCCGGAGATCGACACCACCAGCCGGACGCCGGCGTCCCGGACGATGTAGTCCAGCCGGTCGTCCGGGAAACCCGTGTCCAGTGGCACATACGCCGCGTTGATCTTGAGCACGGCCAGCATCGCGACGTAGGGGTGGACCGGTTCGTCGAACAGCAGCCCGATCCGATCACCGGGCAGCACCCCGTGAGCTCGCAGGTGCCGGGCGAGGCGGTTGGCCCGCTCGTCCAATCCGGCGAAGGTGAGTTTCGTGCTCCCGGTGTCCACCGCGAGGCGATCACCGAGGCCGTCGGCGCGCAACCGGTCGCAGAGCCCCTCGTACAGCTGCTCGAGCCGCTCGCCCGCGCGCCAGCGGACCTGCTGTCCGTGCCCGTCGCACGTCAGGACCAGGCCGTCGGTCGTGAAGAGGCCCGACGGCTGTCCATACGGGCTCATGTCCGGTCCTCCGCCAGGCCGAACGACTCGTGCAGGGCACGGACGGTCTTGTCTACGGCTTCGGCGGGGATGACCGCGGTGAGCCGCGACTGCGAAGTCGTCATCGCCGGCACCGTGACGCGATGGTCGGCGAGGACCCGCAGCAACTCGGGCAGGCAGCCGGGCGAGTCGAGCAACGCGTTCCCGACCACGGAAACGGAGCCGAGCTCCTCGAGCACCGTGGACCGGGCGTCCAGTTCCATCGCGAGTTCCGTGATCGGCAGGCCCAGCGGCTCCGAGCCCCGGACCGTGAATCTGAGCTCGCCCGGATCGGGCCAGCTCAGGTTGTCCGGTTTCACCCCGCATCCGGCGAGCATCGAGAGCACGCGGGCGTAATGGTCCGGGTCGGCAGGGGAAACCTCGACCCGGACCAGCCTCACGTCGCGCTCGTGCGCGATGCCGATGACGCGGGGCGCGCCTTCCAGCGAAGATTCCCCCGCCGTGACGACGGTGGAGGGACCGGGATCCGAAGAATGCGTCACACGCACCGCCACCCCGTGACGGCGAGCCAGTTCGACGGATCGGGGATGCAGCACACGGGCACCGACTTCGGCGAGTTCGACCATCGCGTCATAGGAGATCGCACTGACCGGGCGGGTGTCCGGCACGATCCGGGGGTCGGCGGTGCGCACGCCGTGGACATCGGTGCAGATCTCGCATTCGGAACCGCCGAGCGCGGCCGCGAGCGCGACCGCGGTGGTGTCGGAGCCGCCTCTGCCGAGAGTCAGCAGTTCCCCGTTCTCGTCCCGTCCCTGGAATCCGGCGACCACGACGACCTGCACGTCACGTAGCCGCTCGGTGATCTTGGCCGGATCGACCCGCACGATCGTCCCCGCGCCGGGTTCGCCGCTCACCTCGATCCCGGCCTGGTCACCGGACAGCGAAACGGCCTCGACCCCGCGCTCGGCCAGTGCCAAGGCGAGCACCGCCGCGGAGACTTGTTCGCCGGTCGCCATCAACTGGTCGAGTTCCCGTGGAGCAGGCGGCTCCGCGAACTCCCCGGCCAGGGCGATCAGCCGGTCGGTGGTGTCCCCCATGGCCGACACGACCAGAACCACCCGATCCCCCGCTTCGACGAGTGCGGCGACCTCGGCGGCCACCTCGCTCACCATTCCGGGTGTGGCCAGCGACGAGCCACCGTATTTTCGTATGACCAGTCCCTTGTCGCGTACCTGCGGTAAAGGCGGAACCAAGCTGACATCGAGATCTTGGGAAGAATTCACCATTTTCCTTTATTAGGCAGCCGAAGACGGCTGGACTGATATCCGGACGCGATACTCGAATCAGCCCGCCACGAATACACGTATCCGATGCGGGTTCTACAACAACTGCCGCAGAAGTGCTTGCTGGACGACACTCCCCGAAGTCCAGGATTCAGCACCGCGGGCCGGGATGACAGGTTTGGAAAGTAGTGCGAGAAAGTTTGGTCGGGTACCTCCATCCGTACGAAAGGTCGACTGGCCGGGTTTGCACGCCATAAGTCGATGACAGCACGCAAGGACATACCTACGAACAGCCCAGTTCGATGGAATTAGGTCGAATGAATGACGCGTTTGGGATCGACTTCGAAATTCGGGTGAAGAGCCGATCGGCAGGACGGAACTGATTTCTTTGTCAACCGCGACGTACGAGATCCCCCAGGTGTCCACCAGGCGGGATAAACCCGTCAAAGCGACCATGGATCACCGGGTGGCCGAAACCCATCAACCAGCCCCAGAACGGGCGTTCGGCGCGTCCGACCAGGCAATCCCATAATGCGGGTCGAGTTGCGACCGCCGCTACGGTTCCGCACGCCGACAACGACGGACTCGTCCCGGTGACCGGGGCGCAATTTTGCCCCCGGACGCCCTGTCAGTGTCTCGCAAACCACGACGAAATTCGGTCCGGCGATAACAAATGCCGGACCGAATTCAATCCTACGTGAGCGAGAATCGAATTCGCACTAAAGCAAAGGTTTTCCGACGCCGCCAGCACACGGGGCGCCCTTTTCGACCGACTGCGGGCCCGCCCGGCAGACATCGAGGAATCGCGCGATCCGCGGGTCTGCCGGATCGTCCAGCTCGAGCCGCCTTCCCCACGCTGTCGCCACCACGGTGGCGGGTAATCCGGGGTACGGGCTGAGCAGGGCGTGGTGTTTCCCTTTGACGAGACCGCTGAGCGAGTTCACCTGTTCAACCGTCAAGCCCGGTCGAAAGGTGAGCCATACGGCGCCGTGTTCGAGGGAGTGCACCGCGTTCTCGTTCCGCAGCGGTTCGGCCTACACGCCGCAGTTCTGCAGTGCCGGGTCGTGCGGTCCACCGGCAGGCGGCACCCGGTCGTACGCGACGGTTCCGTGGTGCCCCCGTTCGCGGATGTCGAACCGTTCGACCCCGGCGATCTCCGGTTCGCCGCCGGCTTCGGTGAGCCTGGTGAACCCGACCAGGTCGGCGGCCACGATCGCGAGGGTGGCCAGCACGAGGAACATTCCCACGACCCCACGCCGCCTCGACGGGCGAAGGCGATTTCCGCGCGCTGTTCAGTCGCCGGATCCAGATGACAGGTGGCCTCGTCGAGGATCAGCGCCGCTCGCGGTGACGTGCGCGGCGCCGCGGAGATCGCTCGGAACGCCGGAATTCCGTGTATGAAAGCGGTCGTCCTGTACGAGGCCGCGAGGTTCGGCGCGGCGAGGCAGGTGGAGAAGCGGCCGCGGCGCTGGCGGCGGGCGACGAATCCGGCCTGCTCGCCGCGGCGGACACGTTCGCCGAACTGCCCGCTCCCCTGCTGGCCGCCGAAATGCTGTCGGCCGCAGGCCGGGTGGCCCAGGCGGCGGGACATTCGCGACGGGCGGGCGCCGCCCTCGCGAGAGCACGCGAACTCACGCGATGTTGCCCGACGGCGCGCACCCCGGAACTCGACCGGGCCGAAGGCACCCAGCAGCTCACTCCGAGGGAACGCGAAATCGCCCGGCTGGCCGCGGGACAGGCGACGAGCCCGGAGATCGCGCGCAGACTGCGGCTCTCGGTCCGGACCGTGGACAACCACCTGGCCCACGTCTACGACAAGCTCGGGATCTCAAGCAGGATCGAGCTCACCACGCTGTTCCGTTGAACCCTTCGCCTTGCCGGATCGCAGGCGTCTGGCCGAACCCGCCACCACGGCCGCCGCGCCCAGGGCGGCTGTCGCCGGTATCCCCGCGAACCAGATCACGAGGGCGAGCGCGCCGACGCTGAGCGCCACGGCGAGAGCACCGACGACGAGCAGAAAAGCCATTCTTCGGGTGCGCTCACCGTCGTCGACGATATGTCTGAGCAGCGCCGTTGCCGGAGTGGACGGCTCGGAAGGCTGGTTCCGGCTCATCGGCGCTCCTCGGCCTTCACGGCGGAGGCAGTGAGACTTCGTCGAAGTTCCCAGGCGCAGGCGACAAGGCGAAGGGCGTGACCGAGCCTGTCTCGACGTCGCACCTCTCGAAGGTCACCGCGGAACTCCTCGGCGTACCGCATGCGGTGGCTTTCCGGCAGTACGGACGCCGCCAGAGACACCAGTCGCTGGCAGGTTCGGCCGGGGGACGCGGGATCGGCGCGCCAGGCAAGGGGGCTCGGTCTGGCGCCGGAGAGTTCCGCACTGACCGTCGCCGCGTCGGTGTCGCTACTGGCCCAGTGCCTGGCCGTGAGCTCTCCGGCGGACCACGTCCGGTAGTCGGGTGCCGGGGCCGGTCCCAGTGCGATCTTCAGATCCTGCACAAGAGTCAGGGCGTAGTGAAGAGCCTGCACGTAGTCCGCCAAGCCCTTCTCATCCGGACTGCCGGTGATGTACTCGATTTCGAGGTCGAGGTACGAGGTCGCCGCTTCGATGAACATCAAGGCGTCGGCGCGCTCGAGGTCGGCGGCGAAGCCATACCGGCTGACCGAGTCGGCTCGAGAAACAAGGTTCTCTCGATAGTAGTCGCGTTCCGAGTACCACCACGGGTGATGGTTCTTCAATTTGGCGAGCGCGTTGGCGACACGCCGGGCGGATCGACTTGCGGAGGTCATGACGCACCTCCGGCCAGTCCGGGCCGGAGGCGGCCGAGCGCGGTCGCCGAAGTCCTGGCGAGCGCGGCCCCCGCGAGCGCGACACCGTCGGGGCTGAGCCGGTAATACCGGCGGCGTGGCCGTCCCTCCGTCTTCGGATCGACCTCTTCCCAGCGGCTCTCCAGCCAGCCGACGTTCTCCAACCGCGCCAGGATCGGATGGATCGTCCCGCTCGCCAGCCCCGCCGCCGACGAGATCTCCAAGCCGTAGCGCTCCTGCGACGGGTCTTCCAACAGCACGCGGAGGACCAACTGCGTCGGAAGGGTCATCCGGGGTCCGGACCGGTTTCCAGCCATACTCTAACTCTACTTAGGGGCTAGGTAGAGTTCAAGAGAGCCTTGAGGTGACCTCACATCCGGCGACGGTCTCTCGTCGTACCCAAGACAGCGCACGCGACCAGGAGGCGAAATCCCATGAACGACCTCGACCCGGGCCTGAGCGCGATCGTGAGTGAACGGCGTCAGCTGATCGGACTCGCGTATCGCCTGATCGGCTCCCTTTCCGAGGCCGAAGACGTGGTGCAGGAGACCTACACCCGCTGGTACGCCTTGTCCTCCGCCCAACGGGAAGCGATCGACTCCCCCGGCGCCTGGCTGACCACGGTCGCCAGCCGCATCTGCCTCGACCTTCTCGGGTCGGCACGCGCGAGGCGGGAACGCTACGTGGGCGAATGGGTTCCCGAACCACTGCCGGGGCGGTTCGAATGGACCACCGGTCGACCGGCCGCCGCCGACCCGGCAGACCGGGTCACCCTCGACGAGTCGATCAACATGGCTTTTCTCGTCGTGCTGGAGTCGTTGACCCCGGCCGAGCGAGTCGCGTTCATCCTGCACGACGTCTTCCGCTACGCCTTCGCCGAAGTGGCGGAGATCGTCGGCAGGACTCCGGCGGCCTGCCGTCAACTGGCCTCCTCCGCGCGCCGCCGCATCCGCACGACGCAGGCCGCGCCTGCCCCGATCGCCCGGCAGGCCGACCTCGTCAAGGATTTCAAGAAGGCGTGGGAAGCGCAGGACATCAAGGCGCTCATCGGTCTCCTCGATCCGAACGTGAAGGCCGTCGGCGACGGCGGAGGACTCGTCAGCGCCGCGCTCCATCCTTTCGAAGGCCGGGAGCAGGTTGCCGCCTATCTCATGGAGGTGGCGCACAAGACCGCCGGACTCGAACTCCTGGAGCGGACCGTCAACGGTCAACCCGGCCTCGTCCTGAGGAAGGCCGAGCTGACCGTCGCCGTCTACGCGTTCCACGTCACCGGCGACCGCATCCGGCACATCTGGGGAGTGCGGAACCCCGAGAAACTCCGGTCGTGGACGGAGGCGTGACCGCTACGCCGGGAGGGCGCCGAGTTGCCGTAGCTGGGTGAAGACGTCGACGACACCCCAGATCTCGGCGATGCGCCCTCCGGCGAAGCGGAAGATGAAGATTTCGTTGTAGGAAACCGTCTTCCCCGTTGCCGGGAGGCCTCTGAACTCGCCTTCGTGGGTACCGGTGACGGTGTTGCGGCAGACGAGCTTGTCGCCGTCTTCGAGCATGTCCTCGACCTCGACCCGCAGGTCGGGGAATCCGCGGAGCAGCACCGCCCACACTTGCTTGAGTGCTTGTGCTCCCGTCGTTTCCATCGGCACCGGCGCGTGGAACACCACGTCCGGATCGACGACCTCGTCGATCGTCGTCTCGATGATCCGGAGGCTGCCGGTGTTGGTCGCGTCGTGCAAGCGGGCGAACGCCGCCCGATTGCGCTCCGCCTCGGTGAGGCTCATGGTCTCTCCTGAAATCGTCGATCCCCGTCAGGCGAACTGTCCGGCGCGGTAGTCGCCGGCGGGATTCTGGACGATCGCGTTCACCCGGTTGAAGGCGTTGATCAGCGCGATCACCCCCACCAACGCGGCGAGCTGGTCCTCGTCGAAGTGCTTGGCGGCGTTCGCCCACGCCTCGTCGGTGATCTCACCGCCGTCGGCCATCCGGCAGGCCTGCTCGGTCAGCTCCAGCGCGGCGCGCTCGGCGTCGGTGAAGACCGTCGCCTCCCGCCACACCGCGACCAGGTTGATCCGCACGGCCGATTCACCGGCGGCGGCCGCTTCCTTGGTGTGCATGTCCAGGCATACGGCACAACCGTTGATCTGGCTCGCGCGCATCCGGACCAGCTCCTGGACGGTGATCGACAGAGACGAGTCGAGCAGCCCCTTTCCCGCCGAGATGATGCTCTTCAGGAACTTTCCCCCGACGGGGTTGCGGAAGTAGTCGAGCCGGGCGTCCATCGTGATCTCCTGTCGTAGTGGGTGTTCTGCCCAACCGACGACGTAGCCTCACGAGATGTGAGGCCGACCGGAGAACCGATGGATCACCACGAACTCCGACACCCCTCACGACTGTCCTTAAGGGACTGATTCCGGGATGTGAGCGGGCTGCGGGCGCGTTGCGAAAGTGGCTTTCGCCACTGGATGCGGGCGTCGTCTCGGCGGGCTTGCGGAGATAGTGCTGGCGTGACCGGAGTGTCCCGCGACGATGAAGGATTTAGGACATTGAACGTCCCAATTCCTTCATCGTCGACTTCGACGCCCGACCAGCGAGCGTGAAGGGCGAGTTTCGCGGCGGCGTGGTCGAGACCGGTCTGAGACTGGAGTGCTCCCGCGCCCCCGTCGCCCTTCGTGCAGGTCAGGCGTAGGTAGGTGAATACGGGCCAGCTCTAACGCGACTTACCACTCACGACCACTCTGACAGCGTGTCACCGCCGACGTGGGTGCGATCAGCCCCGGAAATACCCCTTGAACAGGATTTCGCTGATCTTGGTGGTGGTCTCCTGGCCGGTTTCGAAACCGTTCTGGATGACCTTGGTGTTGTTCATCAGCGCGAGGGTGTACCTCTCGTGCGGCCCGACGAAGCCGACCGAGTTCATGATCCAGGAGCCGTCGTCGTTGTCGTCGGACCAACCGTCCTTGTTCCCCGGCCGCGCGGCCGGGCCCGCACCCCAGACTCCCCACTGCTGGTTGACGTCGACGGTGCGCATCTCACGGACGATATAGTCGCGGTGCTGCCGGGGCAGCTTCGTCAGGACGTAGTTGACCAGCCGGTCGAGGTCGTTCGCGGTGGTCAGGATCCAACCCCAGTGATGCGGGTGCTGGTCGGTGAACCGCATGTCGGTCATACCGTAGGACGGGAACCGCTTGGCGAACTCGGCCTCCCCGCCGTACCGGGTCCACAAGGTGTGAGCGGCGGCGTCGTCGCTGGAGTTGAGCATGCGGTGGATCAGATCCCGGTCTTCGGTGGTCAGCTGGACCGCCCCGGAGTCGTTGCGCAGCAACAGGTCGACGACCATCGCCAGCTTCGGGGTGGAACAGGCCCAGATGAGGGTTCCGGCGGCCGCGCTCCGGTACACCGCACCGGTCCAGCGATCCCGGAGGACGATCCCGGTGTCACCGGGCCTGCTGTCGGCATAGGCCTGGGCGCGTGCGATCCGCGTTTGGAGCTCCCGATCGAAGCGCGGGGTCGCCCCTGCCGGCGCGGCGGAGGTCAACGCGACCACGGCCAGCATCGCGGTCAAGATGACGGAAAGTCTCTTCATGTGTTCCCCAGTTTTCGGCATTGATCCTTCTCGAGCATGAAGGCGTTCCGAAGTGCCGGAGGTTGCCACGACTTGGTCGACAGTGACGACGGTCACTACCGGAGCGCGATGATCCGCTCGCACCACGGCACTCCGGCGACGGTGTCCACCTCTGCCGTTTCTCAAGGTTCCTCGAGTCTGCCGTTCTGGTCAGCAGATGTCGCCGTCGACCCGGCCGCCGACGCTGATGGCATCGGTGAGGTTGTCGACCTTGGGATCGAGGTCGCCCCAGTTGCCGTTGGGGGAAACCCAGATCTCCTTCCAGCACTGGTTGGACTGGTGCCAGTCGTATCCCCACACCTGCACGCCGGATCGATTCCAGATGGACGAGGTCTGGTCTCCGTAACCTTCGGCGCCGATGTTGTAGAAGCCGTTCGTGATGAACCCTCGGCCCCAGCCCCCGTTTTCATGGCGGGCCCCGTAGTGCTTGAAGTAGCAGAACTCGAGGTAGGTGCAGTTCCAGATGTAGTAGTCCGAGCCCGCCGGCGGCACGTCTTCGACTGTCGCCGAAGCAGTCACAGAGCCGCTGAAGAGCAGGGCAACAGCCGCAAGGCAGGCGAGCGGGGCGCGGAACGCGTTCTTCAAGGTGAACTCCATCCATATCGCAGTGGATTTGCCGGCAACCAGGTTATCCAGCTGACCCCTCGTAGGTCTTGAGAAATGTCGGCAGGCTGAACCGCTTTCCGGGCATCGCTCCCGACTCGGTGTGGGACGCTGTTCGACTTGGCCGGCTGAAGGAAGGTCGTCTGTTCATGACGCGAACGTTCTTGCTCTTCGCGGTCGCCGCGGTGCTCGGCTTGGCACTGCTGTTCGGCACGGTGCTCGTGCTCCCGTTACTGCTCTACCCGTCCTTGGCGGACGCCGAATTGACGGGAGTCGCCAACGCGGAAACCCGGATCCAGCTGCGGCAAGCACAAGGACAGCTGCAGAACAACGCCCGCTCCACCTTGCTGCAGGTTTTCGCCGGACTGGTGGTCGTCGTCGGCGGAGCGGCGACCTGGCGGCAGGTCAGAGTCAACCGCGACGGACAGTTCGCCGACCGGTTCACCCGCGGTGTCGAACAGCTCGGCAGCGACAACGTCGACGTCAGGGTCGGCGGCATCTACGCGTTGGAACGCATCGCCCACAACTCACCCGAGGATCGCCGGACGATCCAAGTGGTCATCAGCAGTTACGTCCGCAACCGATCACCGTGGCAGGCGGGTCTGGCCGACGGACCGGAGCATCCCACCCCCGTCGTCGACGAAAACCGGCCATGGCTGCGGATCCACTCCCCGGACATCCAAGCCGCGATGATCATCCTCGCGCGACGACCGCGCTCCCGTGACGCGCCCCGGCTCTATCTGTCCCGCGTCGATCTCCGCGGTCTGCAGTTGGAACGCAACCAGCTGACCGACGTCCACATGCGCTATGCCAATCTCGCCCGCGCCTGGCTGCCCTTCACCCGGCTCGACGACAGCGACTTGAAGTGCACCGATCTGCGGCGAGCGAACCTGGAAAGCGCGGGACTCGTCGGCGTATCCCTGTGCGGTGCCCATCTGCAGGGCGCCAACCTCCGCGGAGCAGACCTCCGCGACGCGGACCTTCGCGGTGCCGACATGCGTGCCCAGCACCTCGCGGAAGCGATACTGACCGGTGCCCGCGCCGACGAAACGACGGTCTGGCCCGAGGATTTCGGGCCAGACCGTCGCCGTGAACACGGGATTTCCTCAGCGGAATAGAAAGTGCCTAGGCACTGGCCTGCAAGTCATGCTCGCAGGACAGGCCCTAGTCGAGTGTCCAGTACACCGCGTGATCTTTTCCGGTGGCGACGGTGGCCGTTCCGACGACGCGGCCGCTGTCGGTGATCCGGTAGGCCTGGCTGCGGCTACCACCGGGAAGCAGGCCGAGTTGCCTGCGCTCCCCGTTTCGGAACCAGGCGGTCGCCTTGCTCTTGAAAGCGCCCACCGCGGTGCCGTCCGAGTCGACCGCTTCGACTTCGGCGCCAAGGCCGTCGTCCGGCAGGATGGTGAGGTCGCCGTCGGGCGCCCAGAGCACCGCCGATCGCTTGGGCGGGTTGGCGTAGCCGGTACCGACCACGTAACCCGTGGGCCCGATCTGGCTGACCCAGACGGAATGCGGGCTGGGCCACTCCAGATTGTGCCTCGTGCCTGCCTGGTCCCAGGTCGCCGGGATCGGGGGCCCGGGCTTCGTCTCGTTCAGCACACCGGCGGCCACCCCGGGCTTGTTGTTCCTGCTGGCCCCGCTGCTGTAGCCCGTGGGCTCCAGTTCGGTGATCGGTCCACCGTTCACCCACCGCACGGCTTGGTTCGCACCCGCACGGAACCCGCTGCCCACGATGATGCTGCCGTCGGCGGAGATGCCATCGGCCATACTCCAGGTCTCACCGGGCAGCGCGCCCAGATCGGTGGCCTGACCGTTCGGGTCCCAGCGGAAACCGTGATAGTGGTTGTCCGGCGTCAGCCAGTTGCCGACGACGACACCGGTGTCGCTGATCGCCCACGCGGTGGCGTTGTGATAGCCGGGTGGGACCTGCAACGTGGTCGCCACGCCGTCGGCGTCCCATCGGACCGGCACGGCGGCGGTCGGGGTCAGCACGTAGCCGGCGGAAACCCCGAGACTGTTGATGTCACGCACCTGCCCCTCGGTGCCGCCTGGCGTGGGCAAAGCCATGATCTGGCCGTTGGCGTCCCAGCGAACGGGAAGACTGCGCCGCGCGGGACCCGCGAACGACAGCCCGACCATCACCCCCGCTTCGTTGACCGCCAGGACCGTACTGGCGTCGTCGCCGGGCAACGTCCCGAGATCCACCGGCCCAGTCTGGGTGGCCTGCGCGGTCCCCGTCACCGCGCAGGCGAGCACGACAAGAGCCGCCGTCAGCGACAATGCCGGTCTTCGGACACCGGCCACACGATTCCTCAGCATGATGACTCCCACTCCTGATCTGGTTGCGCACTACGATCGACACACGAATTCCCGAATGCCGTTCCGGATCCACGGCACAACGAAATTCGTGTGTATCCCCCGAATGAACCCCTCACCCAGTTTGACGCGAGGCGACACCTCGTCGTCCGTGATCACATTGCCTTCACGTCCAACTCGGAAGTAACCGCCACTTAGGCGAACTCGGCTACGCTCGCGTCCTCCACCGTGCGGAGATAGCAGCTTGGAGCCCACTTTTCAGCCCGAGTCGATATCATTCCGGCAACAACAGTGGCTCGATTCAATTCGAGGCGACCGGCGAATGCACCGTCCTCAATGGACTCCGGTGGCCGGCACGGAACCGCTCAACCGTCCATCGTGGACTTCGGTGATCCGGTCCACGGCGGCGAGGTGGACGCGATCGTGGGTGACGAGAACGGTGGCGGTGGCGCGCTCGTGGGTGAGCCGGGTGATCAGCTCGATGACCCCGGCACCACGCTCGTGGTCGAGAGCGCTCGTCGGTTCGTCGATCAACAGCACGGTGGGCTCGTTCATCAGCGCGCGGGCGATGTTCACCCGCTGCCGTTGACCGCCGGAGAGCTGGTGCGGACGACGTCCAGCCTGCGGCGCCAGCCCGACGGCGTCGAGCAGGTCCATGGCCGCGCCTCGGGCCTTCGCCGGGGAGCGGCCGTCGATCCGGGCCATCACCTGGAGCTGTTCGACGGCGGCGAGGGACGGCAGCAGATTGGGCTGCTGGAAGACGATCCCGATCTTGCGGCGGCGCAGTTCGGCGAGTTCGCCGCGGGTCAGGCCGGTGGTCACGGTGCCGTCCACGGTGACGGTCCCGTCGTCCGGGGTGATGAGGGTGGCGGCGACGGCGAGCAGGCTGGACTTGCCGGAGCCGGAGGGCCCGGCGACAGCGGTGAGAGCACCCGGGAGAACGTCGAGCGTGACGTCGTCGAGGGCGGTGAGACGGGAGTCGCCGTCGGGATAGGTGAGGGTGACACCGGTCAGGTTCAGGCTCATCGGGCACTCCCCAGTGCGGTCAGCGGGTCGACGGAGGTGATGCGGCGGACGGACAGGCCCGCCCCCAGCGCGCCGAGCAGGATCATCACGACGGCGGGAACGAGGACGGTGGCCGGAGTCAGCAGGAAGGGCACAGCGGAGCCGGCGACGACGGCGCCGAGTCCGACGGCCAGCGCGGTTCCGATGGCGGTGCCGCCGACGAGCAGCACGACGGCCTGGCCGAGCGCGTCCTTCAGCAGGAAGGCGGTACTGGCCCCCAAAGCCTTGAGAACGGCGATGTCGCCGCTGCGCTGGATCGTCCAGACGGTGAAGAAGGCGCCGATCACGAGCGCGGAGATGGCGAACAGGAAGCCGCGCATCAGTTGCAGGGAGCCGTTTTCCGAGGTGTAGGAACCGATCGCCGACAAGGATTCGTCCTTCGACACCGTCTTCGTGCCCGCGGTACCGTCAGTGGCGGCGAAGTCGACGTCGCCGGTCGTGGTCAGCGCGAGCACGGTGGCGGTCGGTGCGCCGCCGACGGGAGGCGCCGTCCGCGCCCAGACGTCGAGGCTTGCCCACACCACCGGGGTGTGACTGAACCAGGCGTCTCCCGACACGGCGGCGACCGTCAGCGGACGCCCGGCGACGGAGATCGTGTCCCCGCTCCGGACCCCCAAGTCTTCGGCGGCGGACGAGGAAAGAGTTACCGACTCGGCAGTGAGCATGCCGCTGTCCGGGGCCAGTTTCGAGCCGGACCGGACACCGAAGACGGAGATCCCGGCGCTGCGGTTCCCTGCGGTCGCCTTGGTGGTGGCGATGCCCAGCGGCTCGGCGCCGGTGACACCCGGGGTCTCGGCCCACTGCTTCCGCTGTGTCTCGGTGACGGCGGAGTTGGCATAAGAGAGGCTCTGCCCCTCGTCAGGAGCGGCGAAGACGATCTTGTCCGCGGGCAGGCCGGTGATCGCGGAGACGTTCTGCTCCCCCAGCCCCGCGGTGAGCCCCGACAACAGGCCGACCAGCAGCGTGATCAGCACGACGACGGCGCCCATCAGGGCGAACCGCCCCTTGGCGAATCTCAGGTCTCTCCAGGCGACGAACACGGCTCCGGTCTGTCCTCTCCGGTGGGTGGGCTGGGTACCTCTCCACGATCGCCGCCGGGTCCTCAAAGGACATCTCGCCGGAGATGGCACTTCACGAGCCGGAAGGCGGCACGCCGCTTCCACCTTTCGATAGAGGCGATTCCCGATCCGGCTCCGTAGCCTGGGAGGCACTGTGAACGCCGCGCCCGCCCTGACCCCGACCAGCCGGGTGCTGACCTGGTGTCTGCACCTGCTGCTCATCGCCCTGCTCGCCCTGGCGGCCGTGAGAGCGGTGGCCGGCGAGTCCGCCCAAGCGGGAGCTGTCGTCGTGGCGGCGGTGACGTGCGCCGTGGTGTACGCGGCCGGACCGCTCCTGCCCCGCGTCCGGACATCGCGACGAGCCGCCACGTGGTGGCTGACAGCGGTGGGCGTCGTGTGGCTGGCGCTGCTGGTGCTGACCGCCGACGGCGTGTGGGTCGCCTTCCCGCTGTACTTCCTGCAGTTGCACCTGCTGCCGCGTCGCCAAGGCCTGCTCGCGGTGATCGTGACCACGTTGGCCGCGATCGCCGCGTTCGCCGCCCATCAAGGCGCCTTCAGCCCGGCGGCGGCGATCGGACCGACACTCGGTGCGGCCGTCGCGGTCGCCGTCGTATGGGGATACCAGGCGCTGTACCGCGAAAGCGAAGGACGCCGGAACCTGATCGAGGAGCTCACCGCCACCCGCGCCGACCTCGCCGAAGCCCAGCACGAGGCAGGTGTGCTCGCCGAGAGGGAGCGGCTGGCCCACGAGATCCACGACACGCTCGCCCAAGGACTGTCGAGCATTCAACTCCTGTTGCGTGCGGCTGAAAGGACCCTGCCCGACACCGCGGGGAACGCCGTTCGCTACGTCGAACAGGCCCGGCAAGCAGCCGCGGACAACCTCGCCGAGGCCCGCCGCTTCGTCGTCGCGCTGTCCCCTCCAGCGCTCGACGACACCACGCTGGCCGACGCGTTGGAACGGTTGTGCGCCACCACCGGCGCTCGGCACGGGGTCGCCACCCGCTTCCACTTGACCGGCACCCCCGTTCCGCTGCCGACCACGCACGAGGTCGCGTTGCTGCGCATCGGCCAGGCCGCTCTCGCGAACACCGTCCGGCACGCCGACGCGGCCACCGCCGAGGTCACCTTGAGCTACCTGGGCGAGCACGTGGCCCTCGACGTCGTCGATGACGGCGTGGGCTTCGAGTCCGGCAGCGACGGTTTCGGGCTGACCGCGATGCGCACCCGCACCGAGACGCTGGGCGGGACCTTCGCCGTCGAGTCCTCCCCCGGGCACGGCACCACCTTGTCCGTACGGTTGCCCGTCGAACCCGAGGACCGCCCATGACCGACGTCCCCATCCGCCTCCTCCTGGCCGACGACCATCCCGTCGTCCGGGCGGGGCTCCGCGCCGTGCTGGAAACCGAACCCGGTCTCGTCGTCGTCGCCGAAGCCGCGACGGCGGAGGAAGCGGTGGCCCGCGCCGCCGGGGGTGACGTCGACGTCGTGCTGATGGACCTGCGCTTCGGTGCCGGAATGACCGGTGCCGAAGCCACCGCCGCGATCACCGCGCGGCCGGGTGCTCCCCGCGTCCTGATCGTCACCACGTACGACACCGACGCCGACACGCTGCCCGCCATCGAAGCGGGCGCGACCGGCTACCTCCTCAAGGACGCCCCACCCGAAGACCTCGCCGCCGCCGTGCGCACCGCGGCCGCCGGTCGCACCACGTTGGCCCCGACCGTCGCCGACAGGCTCATGAACCGCATGCGGATGCCCACCACCGCCCTGACCCTGCGCGAGATCGAAGTCCTGGCCCTCGTCGCCGACGGCCTGTCCAACCGGGCCATCGCCGAACGGCTCCATCTGACCGAAGGCACCGTCAAATCCCATCTGGCCCGCAGCTACACCAAACTCGGCGTCGACTCACGGACGGCGGCGGTCGCCACCGCGACCGATCTCGGTCTCATCCGTCGCTGATCAGCCCGAATCGCCGAGCAACCTCGCGGCGGCCTCGCGCGCCTGACGGGCCGGAGCCGGATCCCCGCTGATACCGGCCGTCACGATGGCCCCTTCGGCGAGCAGGAACACCGGTTCGGTCACCGCGGCCCCGGTGGCCCGCACCCAGCCATCGACCTGCTCGTGGAACGCCCGCTTGTGCGCCCGCACCTCGGCCAGCACCGCCGCGGACGACGAGCCGAGTTCGCCATGGGCGTTGATCCAGGCGCAGCCGCGGAAACCGGGTTCGGCGAACCATCCGGCGAGCCAGTCGAAGAGGGACAGCACCCGCTCTCGGGGATCCGAAACTCCCTCCACATGGGCGGCCAGGCTGCCCCGCCAGCGCTGATCACGACGTTTGAGCATCGCCACCACCAGGTCCTCCTTGGCTTCGAAGAACCGATAGATCCGCTTCAGGGAAAGGCCGGACGCCGCGCGGACCTGATCCATGCCCACAGCCTGGATGCCGTTCTCGTAGAACAGCTTCTCGGCGGCGTCGAGCAGGGCTTCGCGGTCCAAACGGTTCTGCTCGTCGGTGACGGCGGCCGGCATCGGAACTCCTTGACGTTGAGAACGATCGTTCCCTATCCTAGGCGCCAGACATGGAGAACGCACGTTCTCAACCTGAGGAGTCCGAGATGCCCGAAGATCGCCCGCCGTTCCCGCCGTTCACTCGAGAGACGGCCCTACGGAAGGTCCAAGCCGCCGAGGACGCCTGGAACACCCGTGACCCCCGCCGGGTGGCGGCGGCGTACACACCGGATTCGGTATGGCGGAACAGGGACACCTTCGTCCAGGGTCGTGAGGAGATCGTCGCCTTCCTGACCCGGAAGTGGGAGCGCGAACTGGACTACGCGCTTCGCAAGAACCTCTGGGCGTTCCACGAGAACCGGATCGCCGTCCGCTTCCAGTACGAGTGGCACGACCGGACCGGACAGACGTGGCGCAGCTACGGCAACGAACTGTGGGAGTTCGACGAGCACGGTCTCATGAGTCGACGCGAGGCGAGTATCAACGACGTGTCCATCTCTTCGAGCGATCGGCGTATCCACGGTCCCCGGCCCGCGGACGAGCACGGAGCCGAGGTCCCGCTCCGGTAGCTCAGTCGACGAGCGCGGCGATCTCCCACAAACCCAGGGACTTGTCGGCGTAGGCCCCGTTCTCCTCGGTGCATCCCTCCACCAGCACCGCCAGTGGCTCCGGGAACCCGAACGGCTCCCGGCACAGGTTCACCGGTCTCCAGTCGCCCGTCGCGATGTCGGCGTTGGTGCCCAGTTCGGTGAATGTCGTGGTGAGCAGGTATCGGGAGCCGCTCCGCCGGAGGTTGCGCAGCGCTCGCTCGATGTCGGCGAAGCTCAAGTGCACCAAACAATCCCGGCACAGCACCAGATCGACCGAGGGCAACGGGTCGTCCGTCAGATCGAGCACCCGGAACTCCCGCACGGGATCATCCCGAAACCTCGTGGCGTTCAGCTCGACCAGATCGGGGACTATGTCGGCGCCGATGTACCGCTCGAGAGCGAGATCGACCTCGCTGAGCCAGCCGAAGTCACCGCACGGCAGATCGAGCAGCGTGCGCACGCCGAAGCGATCGAGCAGTCCCGGCAGCAGTTCGCGCAACCGCCTGGTCTGGACCGACTCGGAACCCGGCCCGGAAACCGACGAGGAACTCCACAACCTGGACCGGAAGATGTAGGTGAAGCGTTCCTGGGCCGCCATGCTTTCGAGCTCGTCGGCCACTCGCCGGTAATTGCGCTGCGCGGTGGTGATCGGCCGTTCGTCCACACCCTTATCGTAGATCGACGCGATCGAAGGAGCATGCCGATGACCGAATGGGACGTCGAGCGAAGCCGTTTGCTGAGGGCGAATGCCGGCGAGCTGGCAAGGACGGCGTTGACGAACGTCGTGCGCGAGTATCCGCATCACGAAAGCCATTGGCAATTCGAGGACGTGTCCATCGCTGCCCCGCGACAGTCGCATCCGTGTTTCTACGGCAGTTTCGACTGGCATTCCTGTGTGGAGATGTTCTGGGTGCTGGTCCGCCTGCTGCGTCATCACGCCGAACTCGTGCCTGCCGCGGAGATCCGCGCGACGCTCGGCGAGTTCCTGACCAGCGGAGCACTCGCCGACGAGGTTGCCTTCTTCTCCCCCGACGCACAACGGACCACCCAACGCCCTTACGGCTGGTCGGCGTTGCTGGAACTCACCTTCGAGGCCGCCACTTGGGACGATCCGGACGCCGCTCGCTGGTCGACGGGCCTGCGCGAGTTGAGCGCGGTCTTCGTGGACCGCTATCTCGATTGGCTGCCGCAGGCCACCTATCCCATCCGGTACGGGGTGCACGAAAACGGCGCGTTCGGCCTGGCCCGCGCCCTGCCCTACGCCCGCCACCTCGCCGACCACGGCGAACCGCGCCTGCACCGGGTCATCACCGAGACAGCCTGGCGGTGGTTCGGATCCGATCGCGACTACCCCGGCTCGTGGGAACCCTCCGGAGCCGACTTCCTGTCCCCCGCGCTGGCCGAAGCCGAACTCATGTCCCGCCTGCTGCCCGCACCCGAGTTCGCCGACTGGCTGGACGGTTTCCTGCCCGGCCTCGCCGACCGGAAACCCGCGACACTGTTCACCCCGGCGACGGTGACCGATTCCTCCGACGGGCAGATCGCCCACCTCCACGGCCTCAACCTGCACCGCGCCTGGTGTTGGCAACGCCTCGCACAGGCCCTGCCCGACGACGACGCCAGGATCGCCGCGATGCTGGACTCCGCCCGAACCCACACGCACGCTTCGCTGCCACAGACCACCGGAGGCTCGTACATGGTCGAGCACTTTCTGGCCTACTACGCACTCCTCCTGCTCGGCTGAGCGAATCGAGCCCGCAATGACCTGGTCGATGGCACGAACCACCACCGGCACCGAACGCCACCTGCTCGAGTACATGCTGGACCGCAACCGGGCCGGGTTGGTCGGCACGGTGCGCGGGCTGTCCGAAGACGACGCCCGCCGCCGTCTGGTCGCGTCCGAGACCACACCGATCGGCTTGCTCAAACACGCCGCCGTCGCCGAACGGCTCTGGTTCCAGCATGTCCTCGGAGGTCTGCCCGAAAGCGAATGCGACGGCGGCACGACGCCGGGGCACGCCAGTTTCGTCGTCGGCGACAACGAGACGCTCGCCGACGTGATCGCCGAATTCGAGCGCGCCGGCGAGCGTTCCCGCGTGATCGCGGCCGATTTCGACCTCGACGTCATCAAGACACATCCCCGCATCGGCGACGTCAGCCTGCGGTTCATCTACCTGCTCTTGATCGAGGACTTCGCGCGTCACGCCGGGCACGGCGACATCCTGCGCGAGCAGATGTCCGGAGCGTGACCACCCGATCAGAGCAGTCACTCGCTGTTGGTGAGCCATGCGAGACGACAGAAGGCAACCAACTACCTGTTCGAGTGAACCCACCGTGAGCACGAATGCTCGAAGCCTGTCGGTTCTGGCCGAAGGTGGTCGTACTCGGCAGTTGCGATCAGCATCTTTCACCCCACGAAGCCGACGTGTGCACTTTTGCCGACATGGTTCTCCACCTGCGGGGATCCAGGCGTCGGAGCGGACCACGGTGACCAGGCACAGCGCCGATGGGGCAAGCTGCCGGTCTCCTGAACACGGTCGACGGCGCTAGTCCGTTCGGCGCCGCCGACTACATTGAGTAGCTTTTGAAGTCACCCAGACCGTTGAGCGACGCGTGCATACCGTTCAGCGCGACACACGCAGTACTACTGAACGGTCACAGTCTGCTTTCGACAAGATGTCCTCAGCCGCACCGAGTGATGACCCGGTAACGCGCGCGTGGCCCCCTGCTGTCACAGGAGGCCACGCGGATGTCCATTCGCCCGCTCGCTAGAACAAGGACAGGACAGCCGTGACCTTACAGCCTGATAATGCGAAGGCACCAGACAGCGACCCGCCCCAACGGGTCAAAGTCGTCATAGCGCACATCGAGAATCCGCCACGCCGGATCGCCACCTCCGCGGAAATGATCCGCGCGGCGCGGCCCCTCCTGAGGAGTCCGGGACGGCATCGCAAAGTGCAAGCCCGCGACAGCTGGCTCTGCCTGGCGATGGCGGTGCTCGCCGGATGGGCTCCGACACTGCGGATGTGTCTCCTCTTGACGATCGGCGGCGGGATCATCGTCGGCCTCGTCAGGATCAGCACGCCTCAGATCGGAGCGTCGGCGGGGACCTGTGTCGGCCTCCTGACACTCTTCGGCGCTTGGGTAGTCAAAGCGCGCCAAGGAAAACAGCGTCGGGAACCGAGCCTGTAGTCCGTTCGCCCCGTGTCGGCCGGTTGGCCGGCACGGGGCATGCTTCGTGGGAAATTCTCCCCGCCCGCCCTGCGCCCTCCGGTTAAATGATCGCGAAGTCCCTGACATGTGAGGAGATCTCGTGCGGAGAGCTAGAAGACTGGGGGCCCTGGCCGTTTCGGTGCTGGCAGCGACCACGGCACTGGGCAGCCCGGCGTTGGCGGACACCGTGCAGTCGTTCCACACCTCTCTCGACCCCGCCTCGGTGCGGGAATCGGTGCAGTACCTGGTCGAGACCTACCGAGTGAACGAGCAGGAGGCGTTGCGCCGCCTCGAGTTGCAGACCGATGGCGTCAAGCTGGACGAACTGCTGCGCCGCGATCGCGGCGCGGAGTACGGAGGCATGTGGCTCGACCAGGGCAAGGGCCAGCTGGTCGTGGCCATGACCGAACCCGCCGCGGCCGAGCCGTACCTGAAGGCGATGCCCGTGCGGGCCGACGTTCGCACACAACGGGTCCAGCATTCGTTGCGGCAGCTCACGGCGGCGAAGGAACGTGTCGCGACCAAGGTCGGCGCGGGACCGGAAGCGGTCTACCTCCCGGCCGTGAGTGAATCCGAGAACCGTGTCGTGCTCTGGGAACGCGACTGGGTGGCGCGGGAAAAGGCGGCCCTGCGCGCCACCGCCGAAGTGGACACCGCCCGCAAGGCCGCGGCGGCGGAGCCCGGCATCGTCGTCTCCCGGGTCCTGGCGAATCCGAACGCGCTGGCCACGCCCAACGTGGACCTGGGTTTCTGTCATCCGCTCTACTGCACCGACCATGGCCCGATGCGTGGCGGCATCCGGCTGGACATGAAGCGGGACGACGGCACCTGGGGCGGTTGCACCAGCGGCTTCAACCTGCGGTCCACCGGCGGCGGTTTCCCCGGCAAGGGCTGGGTTCTGACGGCGGGGCACTGCATGAGGACGAAGACCAACAACACGCCGACCCAGCACAACGGCAACGACGTACTGCAGCAGCACGGCATCGAGAAGAGCTCGTACCCGTACGACTACGCGGCTCTGCCGTATGTGAACGACGCGGCGGCCACGAAGTGGCTCGAGGGCCAGACCGGCCGTAACCGGGTGCTGAAGTACTGCCGCAACGGCGGCATGGACAGCAACGGTGACACCCCGTGCGGCGCACAGGCCACTTCGGTGGACGAGTACATCACCGGTGCCCGCAAGCTCGCCGAGATCAAGGCCGGATGGGTCGTCTGCGCCAGCGGAACGGCGTCGAGCGCGGTGAACTACCCGGATTCCGTCGACAGTGGCGCGGGCGCCGGCTACCTCGTCGGAACCCGGTGCGGCCGTGTCCTGTCCACGGACGTCGGCATCAACACCGACCTGTGCGCCCGTCCGGGCGACAGCGGCGGCCCGCTGTTCAGCCAGGCCGATCACGCGGCGCTGGGCATCCTGATCGGCAACCAGCAGTCCCGGTCCGGCCCCTGCCAGGCGGGCGAACTGAACAACTACGCCCCGATCGAGACGATCACCACCGATCTCAGTGAGCGCATCGCCAGCCAGGGCTCGAAGTTCGCCGTCATCACGACTTCGAACGGCTGACAGACGCCGGGTCTCGTGAGTGGTGAGTTCGCTGGAGCCGTCCTCACCACTCACGAGCAGTTGCCTCGCCGGGTCAGCTGATCAGCTGATCAGCTGATCAGCAGTGGGCCTTCATAGCGCACCGTGTCTCCCTCGCCGTACACCCGAACCGTCAGCTCCGGCGGATCCCACGGCGCGAACACCTCGTCGACGGTCCGGGGTGCCGGCCCCAGGTCCACGTCCACGGCGAACGTGTGGGCCACGATGTCGGCCGGGTAGACGACGCCGTCCGCGTCGGCCACCTCCAGCCGGGTCACCCCGGCGTCGATCGCTCCGAGCACGCCCGGCCGCGAACTCCACACCGCGAATCCTCGCTCGGTGGTGTCGTTTCCATATCCGGTGCTCATGATGTTGAACAGAGTGCGATCTCCTTCACGGAAGATGCACTCGGCCTCGACACCCGACTCGTTAAAGGCCAGCAACCGACCGCTCGCGGTGTCCGGCCCGAGCCGAGCCCCGGCGTGCCACCCCGCGTGCGACACGGTCTTCGCCGTTCCCGCGCTCTCCGCCGCCCGGTAGAGCTCGGTGAAGGCCGTCAATTCCTCGATCCACTGCGCGACTACTTCATCCCTTGGTGGGGGCACTACGCGTGCACTCTCCTCTCTGACTGTCCACAATGGTCACTACCGAGGCTGACATACGCGGATGTCGCTCGCATCGGGGTTTCCCCGGAGATCACCCGGGGCCGCTGCACGGTTCCGTGCAACCGACGGACGCTCACGCTGACGCCATCGCGCGAACACGGAACGTGGGCGCGGCGATCTCTCGAGAGCAGCCGATTGCGCCGAGCAGAGCAATCTCGCGGTTTTCCCGTCATGGGGTTTCTCGTCGCACGTCGGAGTGTCGCCGGGACAAGCCCGGCGGCACTCCGACGCAGAGGGGTACGGCTGATGACCGCGCAGCGCACGATCACGGACGAGATCGGCGAAATCGGTGTCTGGCTGATGGGCGAGTTCGGCGGCCGCGTGCCGGCGAGCGTGATCAGCCGCGTGCTCAACGCGAGCAGGCGCGACCTCGAAGGCCGCATCGACCCCGAGGAGCTGGGCGAGATGTTCTACACCCTCTGCCGGTTCCGGCTCCAGCGGATCTTGGCGGCGGACCAGCGGATCACCATCAAGATCCCCGATGCCCGCGTCTCGTGAGCGATCTGTTCGCTCACCTCACCGGCACGGTGACCGTCTTGAGCTCCACGTACTGAGCAAGACCGGCGGCGCCGTACTCACGGCCGACACCGCTGGCCTTGAAACCGCCGAACGGGCCGTCGAAGCCGATCGGCGCCCCGTTGACGGTGACCGTCCCGGTCCGCATCCGCCGGGCGACGGCGAGCGCACGCTCTTCGTCGGCCGACCAGACGCCACCGGAGAGCCCGTACTCGGAGTCGTCGGCGATGCGGACAGCGTCGTCCTCGTCGCCGTAGGGAATGACGACCAGCACCGGTCCGAAGATCTCCTCCTGGGCGATGCGCATCGTGCTGTCGACGTCGGCGAACAGCGTCGGCGTGACGTAGTTGCCCTTCTCGAGGCCTGCCGGGATCTCGGGACCTCCGGTGACCAGCCGCGCGCCTTCGGCGACACCGATCTCGATGTAGTCGCGCACCCGCTGCTGCTGGCCGGGCCGCACCATCGGGCCGATGAAGGTCTTCTCGTCGGCCGGGTCACCGACGACGAGAGACTCCATCATCTCCTTGAGTCCGGCGACGACCTCGTCGTACCGGCTACGGGGTGCGAGGATCCGCGTCTGCGCGATACAGGCCTCGCCGTTGTTGAGCAGTGACCCGAACTTCAGCCCGGCGATCACGTCCGCCAGCACCGCGTCGGGCAGGATCACGGCCGCGGATTTTCCGCCCAGTTCCAGGCTGACTCGCTTGAGTTGTGCTCCCGCCAGCGACGCGATCCGACGGCCCGCGGCCGTCGAGCCGGTGAAGGCGATCTTGTCGACGCCGGGGCGCTTCACCAGGTACTCACTGGTCTCCCGGTCCGCGGGCAGCACGCTGATCACCCCGGACGGCAGCCCGGCCTCCGCCAGCAGGTCCGCGAGCAGGCTCATGCTGAGCGAGTTCTCCGGCGAGACCTTGAGGACGACCGTGTTCCCGGCGAGCAGCGCCGGAACGATCTTGGCCCAAGACGCCGAGAAAGGGGAATTCCACGGGATGATCGCGGCGACCACCCCGATCGCCTCCCGGCGCACGATCGAACGGAACGGCGCGGACGGGTCCGAAGGTTCGAGCGTCTCCTCCCAGCCGAATTCCTCGGCCGCTTTCAGGTACGAGACGGCCAAACGTCCCACACCGGGCTGACCGGCCCGGGTGAACCACAGGGACGAGCCGTTCTCGGCGGAGATCAGCCCGGCGATCTCGTCCGCGCGGGCCTCCCTCAGTGCGTTCAGCCGCCGAAGTACCGCGAGCCGCTCCCGGGGTGGTGTCCGCGGCCACGGTCCTTCGTCGAAAGCGGTCCTGGCCGCGGCGACGGCGCGGTCGACATCGGCGGGAAGAGCCTGGACGACTCGCCCCAGCACCGACTGATCGTGCGGGGACACGATGTCCAGCCGCGCCGGATCGCTCGGCGTCGTCCACTCGCCTCCGATGAAGAGCTTGTCGTTCGTGATCACCGTTCCGCCTTCCTTAACTGTCACATCAACGTAGCATTTATGACGGTTAACGGCACAAGTCCGTGATACATTCCCGGACGTGAGAGCTGATGCGGCACGCAATCTCGAAGCGGTCCTGACCACGGGCGCGCGGATGCTCGCGAGCGACCCCTCGGCGAGTATCAGCGCGATCGCCGCCGAAGCCGGTGTCGACCGGCGCACCGTCTATCGGCGCTTCGCCTCCCGCGAAGACCTCTTGGCTGCCATCTACGACTCCCGGCTGACCGCGGTCGAAGAGGTTGTCCGCGCCGCCCGGCTCACCGAGTCGACGGTCCCCGTGGCCCTGCACCGCTACGTCGAAGGCATCATCGAGGTCAACCGCGTCTGGCCGGTCGAGCTGACCAGGATGCGCGCCGAACCGTCGATCCAGGACCGCCGAGGCAGGCTCACCGCCGAAGTGGACACATTCCTCCGGCGCGCCACCGACGAGGGGTTCCTCCGCGCGGACGTCCCCGACGGCTGGGCGAGCCGTCTGCTGATCCAGCTCCTTCATCTCGCCTCGCGGGAGGACATGGAGGCCCCTCGCGCGGCGGACCTCCTCGTCAGGACCTTTCTGGACGGTGTCGGCGTCCACTAAGAACTTCGTCACCCCGGGCCCCACATGGAGCGGCGACGTCACTCAGGGTGTGCGAAGGTGACGTCATGGCCGCCACGCGCAGACGATTCCCCGTGTCCTGGACCACCGTCACGCCGGTCCTCGCCATTGTCGTGCTGGCGCTGAGCTGGGGTCACGAGCTGGGCCCGGTGCCGGTGGTCATCGTCGCGCTCGCCCTCGGCGCCACCGTGCTGGCCGCGGTGCACCACGCCGAAGTGGTCGCGCATCGCGTCGGTGAACCCTTCGGCTCCCTGGTGCTGGCGATCGCGGTCACGGTCATCGAGGTCGCGCTGATCGTCACGATGATGTCCTCCGGCGGCCCCGAAGCCGGGACGCTGGCCCGCGACACGGTGTTCGCCGCGGTCATGATCACCACGAACGGCATCGTCGGCATCTCGGTCATGGTCGGTGCCCGCCGCTACGGAGAGACGCACTTCAACCCGGAAGGCAGTGGCGGCGCCCTCGCCACCGTGGCCACTCTCGCCGCCGTCACCCTCGTCCTGCCGACGTTCACCTTCAGCACCCCGGGCCCCGAGTTCAGCAGCACGCAGCTGACCTTCGCCGCCGTCGCGTCCCTGCTGTTGTACGGGCTCTTCGTGCTCACTCAGACGGTCCGCCATCGCGACTTCTTCCTGCCTGTCGACACCGACGGCTCCGTCAAGGAGGAGGAACACGCCGAGCCACCGACCAACAAGGCGGCGATGACCAGCCTCGGACTGCTGCTGGTCGCGCTGGTCGCCGTCGTCGGTCTCGCGAAGGTCGAGTCGCCCGCCATCGAAGCCGGGGTCCGCGCGGCCGGTTTCCCTCAGTCGTTCGTCGGGGTCGTGATCGCGCTGCTGGTGCTGCTGCCCGAGACCCTCGCCGCGACGCGGGCCGCGCGGCGCGACCGGATGCAGACCAGCCTCAACCTCGCCTACGGTTCGGCGATCGCGAGCATCGGGCTCACCATCCCGACCATCGCGCTCGCGTCGATCTGGCTGGACGGGCCGCTCCTGCTGGGCCTCGGTGCGACCCATATCGTGCTGCTCGCGCTGACGATCGCGGTCAGCGTGCTCACCGTCGTCCCCGGCCGGGCGACCCGGCTCCAGGGCGGTGTGCACCTGGTGCTGCTGGCGTCGTTCCTGGTACTCGCCGTCAACCCGTGACACGAGTCCTCTTCGGACGGTGTTCTGTCGGTGGTCACGGGTAATCTCTGCCTCGTGAACGCTCGGGACCGCATCCAAGAACTCGCCGATCAGATCGTCGTCCTCCGCGACGCCTACTACCGGGGCTCGCCGAAGGTGGCCGATGCCGACTACGACGCGGTCGAGGACGAGCTGCGCGGGCTCATCGAGGCCAACCCCGAGCTGGCTCCGGATCCGAACCCGCTCGATCAGGTCGGCGCGCCCGCCGTGCTGCACGCGCCCATCCGGCACTCGCGCCCGATGCTGTCGCTGGAGAAGGCGACCAAACCCGAGCAGGTCGCGGCGTTCTTCACCCGCTTCCCCGGGCAGTCGGTGGTCGTCATGCCGAAGCTCGACGGTCTGTCGCTGGCCCTGGTCTACGAAAACGGGCGGCTCGCGCGGGCCGTGACCCGGGGCGACGGGACCACCGGTGACGACGTGACGCCGCTGGTGCGGGCGTTGACGGATGGCGTCCCGGAGAAGGTCGATGCGCCTGGACGGGTGGAGGTGCGCGGCGAGGCGGTCATGCTGCGTTCCACCTTCGCCGCGTACAACAAGGTGCATCCGGACAAACCGCTGATCAACCCGCGCAACGCCGCCGCGGGCACGCTGCGCGCCAAGGATCCGGCCACCGTCTCCGAACGGCGCCTGCGGTTCTTCGCCTTCGATCTGTCCACCGAACCCGACAGCGCGGAAACCGATCTGGACGGCGCGCTGCGGACTCTCGGCTTCACCGCCGCCGACATGCGGCACTGCGAAGACGCCGAAGCGGCGCAAGCCGTCATCACGACCATCGAGCAGCAGCGCAACGACCTCGACTACGACCTCGACGGCGCCGTGCTGCGGTTGGCGGATCGCGATGCGTACGCGGCCGCCGGCACCCGGTCCAGCTCACCTCGCGGCGCGCTGGCGTTCAAGTTCGCCGCCGAGGAGAAGACCACCGTGCTCGCGGACGTGGTCTGGGACGTCGGCAAGACCGGCAAGATCGCTCCCGTGGCGTGGCTGGAGCCGGTGTTCGTCGGCGGGACCACCGTCACCCGGGCGACACTGGCCAACCAGGAGGTCATCCGCGCCCGCGGCATCAAAATCGGCGACACCGTGCTGGTGCGCCGCGCCGGCGACGTCATCCCGTTCGTGGCGGGGGTCTTGGACGCCTCCAAGCGCACCGGCGAGGAGCGGGAGATCGTGCCGCCGTCGGTGTGCCCGTCGTGCGAAGAACCGCTGACCGAACAGGGCAACAGCCGGGAACTGTTCTGTACCAACGTCGCCTGCCCCGCCCAGACCGTCCGGCGGCTGATCCACTGGGCTTCACGAGCGGCCGCGGACATCGACGCGATCGGCGGGGTCTGGATCGAGCGGCTCGCCGAGGCCGGGATTCTCGAACACCCGTCGGACTTCTACCGGCTCACCAAGGAAACGCTGCTGGAGTTCGATCGCATCGGTGACATCTCCGCCACCCGCATGATCGAGTCGATCGACGCGAGCCGCGCCGTCGGCCTGCGCCGGGCGCTGATCGGGCTGGCGATCCCGATGGCCTCCGAGGGCACCGCCGCACGACTGTGCCGGGCCGGTTTCGGTTCGCTGGAGGATGTCGCCGCCGCGGGCGAAGAAGGTCTTGTCGCCGTGGACGACATCGGCCCGAAGGTCGCCGCGTCCCTGATCGAGCACCTGACCCGGTTGCGCCCCGAGCTCGAGCGGCTGCGAGAGGTCGGCGTCTCGCTGGACGTTCGCGAAGAGGACCTCCCGCCGGTCGTCGTCGCCGGTGCCCCGCTCGAAGGCAAGACGGTCGTGGTCACCGGGTCGATCAGCGACCCCCGCTCCGGTGAGAAGGTGCCGCGCCCGACCTTCCAGCGGTTGTGCGAAAAGGCGGGCGCGACCACCGCGTCGTCGGTCTCGGCGAACACCGACATGCTCATCACCGGCGCGGACGTCGGGGCGAGCAAGATCACCAAGGCCGAGAAGCTCGAAGTCGAGGTCGTCGACCAAGGGGTGATCTGGCAGCAGCTGATCGCAGCGGGCGTCGTCTAGCAGGCGCGGCTGGAGGTGGCTGCTGGTGCGCGCGGGGCTGGCGTAGCGATCGCAAGTCCGTGAAGGCCTCCTTCACTACCCTCAGGGTAGGCAAGGAGGCCTTCACGGACCGGGCCCGCGACCAACCGCAGCCAGCATCCAGTAGGCACTGACGACACGCCGCGCGGCTCTAACTCGAAACGCCGCTCACGACGCCGCGGGTTTCGTCCGGTACCGCGGGCTCGTCGAGTGCCATTCGAACCCGCCGCCCATCCACCCCCGCAACCCTCGTAAGAACCGTTGCAGTTCGGGGGAAGGCACCGCGCTCAGCTTCTCGTGCGCCGACTGGAAGTCCCGGACGACGTCGTTGTGCAGTTCGACGGTGATCGCCGTGGCCTCTTCGATCGAGCACTTCCGGTCGTCGGCGATCAGCAGGACAGCGTTGCAGGGCGGCGACTCGTCCTCCAGATCCTTGGTGACCGAGTGCACGTCGTTGACGAGCACGGACGCCGTTCCCGCTTGGATCGCCGCCTCGCGGACCCGGGGGTCGTAGTAGAGGTTCGACGTCAGTTCGTACCCGCCGAGGACGTCGATCAACGTCATCGACGTGTAGAAACTGTCGTGCTGCCGGGCCGCGAGGTACTCCCATGCCGGCGGGTATTTCCCGCTGTGGCGCCATGCCGCGTAGGCGGTCCAGCTCACGAACATCGCGAAGGTCGAGTAGCACACACGTTGCGCCTGAGCGGCCGTCCCGAACGCCCGCAGGTACTCCATGCCCGAATTCAGCGCCACCAGAACCCGATCGTTCCGCAGTGTTTCGTCGAGCTCGCGGCTGAACTCGCCCAAGGACGGCACCGGGTCCATCGCGGCCATCGCCAACGCGAGCTTCGGCGGCAGCTCCGCCGGTACCGCGCCGAGTGAGGTGTCGTCGGCGTAGAGATCGTCGGCCGCCCACCAGGCCGCGTTGAGCTTCGCCGAGATCAGCAGGCGGTCCGGGTCCTCGCAGTCCGGGTGGGCGAGCATGACGAGCCTGCCGAAGCCCGCCTTCCCGATCTGTTCGCATTCCTCCTCACTGAAACCGCACTCCCCCGCCCACGCCACCAGTCGCCGGTCGACCTCCTCACCCAGTGGATCGTTGATCCGTTCGGTGACGGGGCAGTACAGCGGCGGTGCCGAACCGTCGCCCCACGGCCGGTACGCGTACGCGGGGTCGAGAACGGGCGCCTCCGGCGGCGGAGTTTCCTCCGCCGCCGGAGAAACAGCGGTCAGCCGGGCCGCCAGCCGGGCGGCGGACGTGCCCAGTCCGCTCGGACCGGCCAGCAACGTGGCCAGCGCACCGTGTTCCGTCATCACTTCACTCCGGTGGTCTCGCGGGGATCAGACGCGGTCCGCGGCGATGAGCAGGTAGTGGAAGCTGCCTTCGCGATAGGCGTCGAGGAACGGCTTCTCGACGCCTGTCGCCACCGACGACTTCGCCCGCAGTTCCCAGTACGGGATCGTGTCCGCCGTCAGATCCACCACCGAGATCGGCACCAGATCGTTCGCCGTCATCGCCTTGAAGTACTGGCTGCGCGGGTGGATGTTGCAGGTGTAGTGCTGGTCGATCTGCGCGACGGCCTTGGACCGGCCACCGGTCACGTCGTTGTAGCACCCGGTGATGGTGACGTAGCGCCCGCCGAACTCCAGTTGCCGCGCGTGCTCGGCGAAGAGCTCGTGGAGATCCACGTACATGGTGCTTTCGTTGTTCCAGATCGCCTTGCGCGATCCGGTTTCGAAGCCGGTGTCGAGCATGTTGCGGAAGTGGTAGCGCACCCGGTCGGCGACGCCCCTGATCTCCGCCTGGTGATTGGCGAATTCGACCTGCTTCTCCGAGATCGAGATCCCGTCCACGTGGCAGCCGAAGCGGGCGTTGGCCATGATGCTGGAGCCACCTCGTCCGCATCCGGCGTCGAGGAGCCTGTCGCCCGGTCCCACGTCACCGAGGTGATCGAGCAGGACGTCGGCCTGCGCTGTCTCCAGCCGGTGCATTTCGGCGATGATCCGCTCGTCGCGGGTGCTCTCGGGGCCCTCCAGCACCGACCAGTCGACCTCCCCCACCCCGTAGTGGTGATGGTAGAGCCCGTCCACGTCGCCCAGCCGCAGGTTTACCGGGTCCTTCTCCTTGTTCCAGTACGACGCCACCGACTTCTGGTACTCGGTGCGCAGCACTTTGGCAGGAGCGGGGGTACGGGCGATCGTCACGTGGGTGGTCCTTTCTGGAGCATTGGTGTTCGTTGTGGTCGCCGGACGAGGGGTCATCTTGCGACCTCGACGTTCTCGAGGACACCGAGCGCGTCGGGTACGAGCACGGCGGCCGAGTAGTAGGTGCTCACCAGATAGGTGGCGACAGCCTTCTCGGTGATGCCGTCGAAACGCACGTTCAGGCCCGGCTCGTATTCGTCGGGCAGGCCGGTCTGGTGCAGGCCGATCACGCCGTTGTCCTCCAGGCCCGTTCGCATGGCGAGGATCGAGGACGTGCCGGCCTCGGTGATCGGGATCTTGTCGCAGGGCAGGAGCGGCACCCCACGCCACGCGGCGACGACCTTGCCGTCGACCGTGGTGCCTTCCGGGTACAGGCTGCGGCGTGTGCATTCCCTGCCGAAAGCGGCGATCGCACGCGGATGGGCGAGGAAGAACTTCGTCTTGCGGCGACGGCTGACGAGTTCGTCCATGTCGTCGGGCGTCGGCGGACCCGACCGGGTCTGGAACCGCGATTTCAGGTCGGCGTTGTGCAGCAGCCCGAACTCGCGGTTGTTGATCAGGTCGTACTCCTGCCGCTCCCGCAGCGCCGACACGGTCAGCCGGAGCTGCTCGTCGAACTGGTCCATCGGCCCGTTGTAGAGGTCGGTCACCCGCGTGTGCACTCGCAGCGCCGTCTGCGCGACGGCCAGGTCGTACTCGCGCGGCGAGATCTCGTAGTCGACGAACGTGCCCGGCAGCGGCGGCTCGCCGTCGTGCCCCGAGGACATCCCGATCTCGGACTCACCCTTGGCGTTCTGCGGCTTTCCCTTGTGCGCCAGCATGTCCTGCACGTGCCGGCGCATCGCCTCCGATCGGCCGTTGAGGTCGGCGAAATCGTCGGCGCGCAGGGTCAGCACGGTCACCGGGGTGACGGCCTTGACGGTGAACGGCCAGTTCCGGTCGATGCCGGCGAGCATTTCGTCACCGAAGTGGTCACCGTCGGCCATGCCGCCGATGGCGGCCTCGGTGCCGTACTCCCCCGGTGCCACCTTGGCGACCTTGCCGTGCGCGACCAGCACGACCTCGTCGAGCGGGGAGCCGTGGCTGACGATGGTCTCGCCGGGCTGGTACTCGTGCTGCACGAACCTGTCGGCGAGCGCGGTGAGCGTGTCCTCGTCGTCGAAACCCCGCAACAGCGCCAATTCCGCGAGTTCCTGCGGGACGACCCTGACCTCGGTGCCGACGTTGGTGAAGCTCACCCGCCCGTCGCCGATGGCGTAGGTCAGGCGCCGGTTGACCCGGAAGGTGCCACCGGTCGCCTCGACCCAGGGCAGCATCTTCAGCAACCAGCGCGGCGTGATGCTCTGCATCTGCGGCCGCGTCTTGGTGGTCGTCGCCAGGTTTCGTGCGGCGGCCGGGCCGAGACTGAGCCGCCGGTCGGCCTCCGGCGTCGTGGCGGTCATCCTTCGCGGCCGAGTTCGGCGGCTTCGAGCACGGCCAACGCGTCCGGCACGAGCACGGCGGCGGAGTAGTACGTGCTGACGAGGTAGGAGATGATGGCCTGCTCGGAGATCCCCATGAAGCGGACGTTCAGGCCGGGCTCGTACTCGTCGGGCAGACCGATCTGACGCAGGCCGACCACACCCTGGTTCTTCTCGCCGGTGCGCATCAGCAGCACGGAACTGGTGCTGGTCTGGCTCACCGGGATCTTGTTGCACGGCAGGATCGGGACCCCGCGCCAGGACGGCACCTTGTGCCCGCCGAGATCGGTGCCTGTCGGGTAGATGCCGCGTTTGCTGCACTCGCGGCTGAACGCGGCGATCGTGCGCGGATGCGCGAGGAAGAAGCCGGGTTCCTTCCACACCAAGGCGAGCAGGTCGTCGAAGTCGTCCGGAGTGGGCGGACCGGTGCGCGTCGCGATGCGCTGGGTGAAGTCGGCGTTGTTGAGCAGGCCGAAGTCCGCGTTGTTGATCATTTCGTGCTCTTGCCGCTCGCGCAGCGCCTCGATGGTCAGCCGCAACTGCTGCTCGGTCTGATCCATCGGCTGGTTGTAGAGGTCGGAGACCCGGCTGTGGACCCGCAGCACGGTCTGGGCGACGCTCAGTTCGTATTCCCGCGGCGAGGTCTCGTAGTCGACGAAGGTGCCCGGCAGCAGCGGCTCACCGTCGTGACCGGAGGAGATGTCGATCTCGGCTTCACCGAAGTCGTTGGCGCGCCCGGTGTCCTGCGACGCCTGCTCGATCTGCGCTTGCAGCGACTCGGACTGCTCCAGCACGTGCTCGAAGGCCTGACGGGTCAGGGTCAGCACCGTGCAGGCGGTGGCGGCCTTCGCGGTGAACTCCCAGATGCCGTCGCCGTCGACGAGGGCCTGCGCGCCGAAGTAGTCGCCGTCCTTGACCACGCCCAGCGCGGTCTCGTCACCGTAATGACCGGGGCCGGTCTTGGTGATCTTGCCGTGCGCGATGAGATAGACCCGATCGGCCCGGTGCCCGAATTCGACGAGCACGTCACCCGCCGCCACTTCCTGCTGCTCGAAGCGGCGGGCGAGTTCGGCGAGTACCTCTTCGTCGTCGTACCCCTTGAGCGGCTTGAGTTCTCCCAGTTCCGCCGGGATCACACTCACCTCGGTGCCGGCCTTCGAGAACGTCACCCGTCCGTCACCGACCGCGTAATTGAGCCGTCGGTTGACCCGGTAGGCGCCGCCGTTGACCTGAACCCATTCGAGCATCTTCAGCAGCCACCGGGACGAAATTCCCTGCATCTGCGGAACGGATTTGGTCGTTGTCGCCAGATTGCGCGCGGCGGCCCGGCCCAAACTCAGCTGCGGATTTCCCGCCCCCTGGACACCTTCGGCGGAAGTGTCCGATTCGGTCACGGTCACAGCAAGGTCCACCCTTCGATAGTCGCGTGAACAAACAAGATCCACAATTCGCGGCGTGCCGGTTCTGCCCCGAAGTGCGGCCCCCGCAAGGATCAACATAGCAAGGTGATTTGCCCGCACAAGCGCACTTTCGGGTAGTGAGAAAAGGCCACCCGAATGCCGCTTTCCCCATTATGCGGGAACCCATCCGCCGTCATTACTCGGCGCTTTAATGCGCCCACACAATCGGTCCAGCGATTGTTCTGAAGTGTTAGACGACGCCACCGCAGGACTCCCGGGCGTACGTGCGATGCGGCCGTTGGAGGGGCGGCGCGAGTCCTTTCGGGTCACCCTCGCGCTCGTGTTCGACGCTGGCTTGACAGACAGCGACGAAACAGAGGGTCGCGCCCGGACACTCCGTCGTGTTGACATGTCAGCCAATGCTGTACTGTTCCGTCTGTGCTGACGTGTGAAACCCAGGGCGCCGCGCTCGCCCGGCTCGGTCGTGCCCTCGCCGACCCGAACCGGTGCAGAATCCTGGTCGCCCTGCTCGAAGGCGTGAGCTATCCCGGTCAGCTGGCGGGACAACTCGGCCTGAGCCGCTCCAATGTGTCCAACCATCTCGCTTGCCTGCGAGGCTGCGGGCTGGTCGTGGCCACTTACGAAGGCAGGCAGGTCCGCTACGCACTGGCGGACGCCCATCTCGCCCGTGCGTTGCGAGAACTGGTGCAGGTCGTGCTCGCCGTCGACACCGCGGAGCCCTGTGTGGACGACGCCGGTCTCGAAGTGCTCCGATGAGCGTCGAAAGCGGATCCTGCGCGGACGGTTGCTGCGCGACGGCATCCACAGTGGACGAGGATCGCCGGATCGTGCTGTCGCGGCGGGTCCGGCTCCTGGTCGCCGCGACGATCACCTACAACGTCATCGAAGCCGTCATCGCCATCTCCGCGGGCACCATCGCGTCCTCGACCGCTCTGATCGGCTTCGGCCTGGACTCGGTCATCGAGGTCGCGTCAGCCACCGCCGTCGCCTGGCAGTTCTCCGGTAAGGATCCGGAAGCGCGGGAACGCACCGCGCTCAAGGTCATCGCGGTGTCCTTCTTCGCGCTGGCCGCCTATGTCACCGTCGAATCCGTCCGCACGCTCTTCGGCGCCGGCCCCGCCGAGCACTCCACCGTCGGGATCGTGCTGGCGGCGGTCTCACTGCTCGTGATGCCCTTCCTGTCCCACGCTCAGCGTCGCGCCGGGCGCGAACTCGGCTCCGCGAGCGCCGTCGCCGACTCGAAGCAGACCTTGCTCTGCACCTACCTTTCCGGTGTGCTGCTCGTCGGGTTGCTGCTCAACAGCCTCTTCGGCTGGTACTGGGCCGATCCGCTGGTCGCACTCGTCATCGCCGCCGTCGCGATCAAGGAAGGCCGCGAAGCCTGGCGCGGTGAGCACTGCTGTTGAAAGGAGCGCCATGACCCCGCCCGCGCGCTGGAACCGGTACTGGGACGGCAAATCCCGCAACTACGACCGGGAGATGCAGTTCCTCGACCGGAAGCTCTTCGGCGATTCGCGGGCGTGGGCCTGCGGCAAGGCCACCGGCGAGATCCTCGAGGTCGCCGTCGGGACCGGCCTGAACCTGCCGCTCTACCCCGGCGACGTCATGCTCACCGGCATCGACCTCAGCGACGGCATGCTCGACATCGCCCGCGGCCGCGCCGAACGCCTCGGCCATCCGGTGACACTGCGGCGGGCCGACGCCCACGACCTGCCCTTCGACGCCGGTTCGTTCGACACCGTCGTCTGCACCCTCGGCCTCTGCGCCATCCCCGACGACGGCAAGGCGTTGCGGGAAATGACGCGCGTCCTCCGGCCCGGTGGCCTGCTCATCCTGCTCGACCACATCGCGAGTTCGTCGCGCCCCGTCCGCGGTCTGCAATGGCTCGTCGAAAGGTCACCGTGCCGATGGCGGGCGAGCACTTCCTGCGGCGCCCGCTCGACAAGATCGGCGACCTCGGCCTGACCGTGGAGCTCCGGGAACGGTTCAAACTCGGCCTGGTGGAACGGCTCGTCGCTCGCAAGTGAACCTGTCATCGGAATTTCATCGACGTCGCCGACCCTGGTGACGTGACCTACCCTCAGCAGCCGCCCATCTGGCAGCAGTACCCCGTCGCGCCGCCGAAGAAGGCCCCGAAGACAGGGCTGATCTTCGGAGTCGCGGCCGCCGCGTTCGTCGCCGCCGTCGGAGGGATCGCGGTGACCGTGGCGATCACCACCGGCGGCACCGCTCCCGAAGTCGACCCCGACCCGTTCTCCGCACAGGCCGGAGACTGCATCTCCGCCGACGAGGACGCCGGGACCAACGGCGAATTCAGCGGCAGCGCCGTCCGGGTTCACTGCTCGGACGGTTCCGCCAACTACCAGGTGATCGCGCAACTGGAGTCCGGTGTCGGCGCGGACTGCAAGGACGTGCCCGGCTACGAGTACGGCAACCCGGTCGTCTACGACTTCAAGTCGGGAATGTCCCGGGAACTCTGCGTCATGCCGAAGAAGTGACGCTCAGGACAGCGAACCCAGAACGGCCTGGGACTCGAGAAGACCGTCCTCGCTGGGCGCTTGTCCGGCGCCGAACACCCGTTGGTGTTGCTTCGCGCGGATGTCACGGTGGGCGTCCGCCGGCTTGTCGTAGCCGTAGCGCCGTCGTGCCTCCGCCGGAGTCAGGACCTCATCGGACAGCGGTGGGACGCCGAGGACGTACGGAGCGATGACCGGTACCGCGGACGGCGCCAGCAGGCGGGCGACCGCCAGTTTCAGTCGCGGGGTGCGATCGACGACGCCGTAGCCGAGCCGCAGAACCGGCCGGACGAGCAGATCGACGATCCGCGGCTGGGTGAACCCGCTGAGCTTCCGCATCCAGCGCGGCATGGTCGCGATCGTCCCGGCCCGCAGGAACCAGTTCACGAGCCAGAGTGCCGGAGCCAGCACCTGCGGCGCCGGCGGCAGGACCACCTTCGCCGTCAAGAGATGGTCCATCATCTTCCGGGCCGCCTCGCTGACGGCGAGCCGGGGACGCATCCGCTCGAAGTACTCCCGGACGCCGTCGCGGGTGCGGGGGACGTCCGCGGGATCGCAGGTCTGGAACTCGGCGGCGACGGCGCACTCCTCCCAGTACTGATCTTCTTCGGCCGGGGTGAGCTTGCCCCCGCCGTACAACTCGTAGGCCTTGAGCACCGAATGCCAGCCGGTGAGCAGGATCCACAGCTGGGAGTGCGGATCGTTCGCGTCGTAGTGGTTGCCGCTGACGGGTTCGACGCCGATCGCCTTGGCGTGCACCTTCACCAGCACGTCCGCGGCCTGGGAGACCTTCCGGCTGTCGGCGAACGCGATCATGGCGAAGTAGCGGACCGTGCGGTCGTACCGGGTGCGCGGCCGCGCGTAGTTCGCACCGGTCTTGTCGACGGCGGCGATCAGCGCCGGGTCGAGCTCCTCCACCACGACGGAGCGCTGCAGCCCGGTGACGGCGGCCGTGACATGCCCCCACACCTTCCAGGTGACTGACCCAGGTCCGAAGAACCCGTGGTCCAGCATCGGTTCCACCGGTGTCGTCGTCACGTCAGCCTCCTGTGCCCGCAATTAATACTGATGCGTAGCAATATCCTACGCTAGAGTAGCTTTGTCCAGAGGAGGCCTGTTGACCAGCACGACACCGCGGAAACGCCGCGCCTACGCCGCGCGAGTGCCCGCCGAGCAACGCCGCACGCAAGTGCTCGACGCGGCACTGCACCTGGTGGTCGCCCGAGGTCACAACGCCACGACCATGGACGCGGTCGCCGAACAGGCCGGCGTCACGAAACCCGTGGTGTACGGCCAGTTCCGCAGCCGGAACGAGCTACTCGCCGCACTACTGCGCCGCGAGCAGGAAGCCGCGCTTCAGCAGTTACTCGAAGTACTGCCGGGCGACCCGGGCAAGCTCCTCACCGAAGACGCGCCCGAGTTCATCGCGCGGACGCTCGCCGACTTCCTCAGCGCCGTCCAAGAGACACCGGACCGGTGGTACTGCGTCGTCATGCCGATGGCGGACATGCCCGCCGAGTTCCACGCCGCCCGCGAGGCCGCGCGCACCATCGCTCTCGACCGCGCGGAGTCGCTGACGCGGTGGCTCCTCGAGGCCGTCGACGCCCCGGCGGAACTCGATCCGGAGATCGTCGCGCATACCGTCACCGCACTCTTCGAGATGGCCGCGAGGCTCGTGCTCACCGATCCTGGACGCTACCGGCCGGAGCGGTTCGTCTCCGCGATCCGGGCCGCGGTCGGCCTCATCCGGCCGAGGTGACCTTGAACAGGTGGCGTGGGCATGCCGAGGTGCCCGTCGCCGGTGGGGTGGCGGGCTCCTCGGGGTCAGGCGGTGGCGCGGTGGAGGGTGTTGCGCCGGGCTCTTCGTAACGGGTCCAGATACTGGGGCGGGATGAACTCCGGCAACCCATCGGCCGCCATCCGGACCTGCCAGTCCCCGTGATGGATCAGCCGGTGGTGGAACCCGCACAGCAACACCAGGTTGCGGAGGTCGGTGGGTCCGCCGTCTGCCCAGTGATCAATGTGGTGGGCGTGGCAGTTCCGTGGCCTGCGGTGGCAGCCGGGGAAGGCGCAGCCTCGGTCGCGGATGTTGAGGGCTCGGCGCTGGGCTGGGGTGACGAACCGTTTCAAGCGCCCCACGTCCAGCGGCTCCCCGGCCGCGTTGAGCACGATGGGGAGCATGAGGCAGTCGCAGGCGGCCATTCTGGCTTCGCGGGCGGTCATGGTGCCGACGAAGTCCACGCAGGCGGTGCCGAGCCCGGTCTTGAGTTCCTCCAGCCCGATGGTCACATGGATGAGAGTCCGATAGCCGTTGGTCCCGGGCTGATCCGGGCAGGCGACCGCCAAGTCCAAGAGCTCGGCCCACGCATCGCCCTGGCGCTCGGACTTGGTGCGCAGGTCGGCTTGGCCGAACTCATCGACCGGCCGCGGGGCCGTATAAGCCTCCAGAGCCGCGGCGGTCCGGGCACCCAGTTCGTCGTCGAGGAGGCCGTTCAGTGTCCAGAACCCGTCCTTGCGGCGTTCCAGGGTGACTTCGCGGCTGGGTTGTTTGGGTTCGGGGTCTTTGGGTTCGTTGCCGTCGGGGTCGAGCCAGGCGAGCAGGTTGTCCCCGAGCTTCGAGACCTGCCGGGGCCCGGCGCCGCGGGCCAGATCGGCGAGGGTCTTCTCCGCACACTCCCGATCCTCCACCGAGGCGCCTGATGGGATCCGGGCCAGGATCTCCAGGATCTGCTTGATCCGTTCACTCCCGATCGCGCCCTCGGCGGCAGCCACACCGGTCGCGGGAGCGACTGCGGGAACTTCGGTGCCGTCCAGGGCTCGGGTCGGGTTCAGCGCGATCGCTTGAGTCACGATCGGGCTGGCCTCACCCCGCGACAATCCGGCCACATCAGCGAACCACGCAGCCGTGGAACCGTAGCCGTAGAGGTCTTTCGCGCCCCGGGACTCGACCTCCGCCAGATACCGCCCCAACCCGGCGGAGGCGATCCGCATCATCTGCAGGAACTGCAGCACGCCATGGGCAAGCTCCAGCTTGCCGGCGCGCCACAGCTCCTGCGGCAGTTCGGGGAGAAAGGTCTCGGACACCCCACAACAATACCGCAAAACTGTCGAACAGGTGTTCGTAATTTTAAGCAACAACACAACTGACGCAATTCCCACTGAAGGGTGATGTGTCGAAGTCGGCCGATTACCTAAACCGGTTTATTGAGAGGCGAAGGACACCTTCGTCTTCGAGCCACAGGGTTCTAGGCACCTACGGCGCGCAGTCCGTCACGACGATGGCGTGAAGACCCCGCCCGGGGCCTTCACATACTTCAAGCAACCAGAGTGCCGGACCACGAAGCCACCTCAGCCCGCCGACTGCCCCAAAGGACTACTGACCGCCCAAGCCGCCTCGATCATCCGAAAGATCTCGTCCACCGCGGCCTCCGGATCGGCCGCCTCACGCCCCAGCGAATACGCGTCGAGCACGAATCTCGCGATCGTCCGACTGGCCGTCGCGGACTGCGAAAGATCAGGGTCGGCGGCAATGGCCGCCGCCAGCGACTCCGCGTGCCGCAACCTCATCGACTCTTCGTACTCCCGCAGCGCGGGCGATTCGTCGATCATGCGCCAGAGGGAGGCCGCGCCGTCCGCCGAGCAGTGCCGCACCATCGCGTGGATCTCCCGGCGCAAGGCGGGGATGAGCGGCTCGCGCGGAGCCCGTTCGGTGACCGCCCGCGTGAGGCCCTGCTCGAAGTTCGCGTCCTGCCCGAACACCAAAGCCTCTTTCGAGGCGAAGTGGGAGAAGAGCGTGGTGACGGCCACGTCGGCCTCCGCGGCCACCTCGCGGATGCCCACCTCGTCGTATCCGCGTTCCAGGAAGAGCCGCAGGGCCGTATCGGCGATCTTCTGTCGGGTAGCGGCCTTCTTGCGCTCACGACGTCCTGGAACCTCGGTCATGGGGCAACGCTAGCAGATACAAAACACCATCAGTTCCAAAACACTAACCGTTAGTGCTACGGTCGATCTCATGAAGAAAGTGATCTTCACCGAGTTCGGTGGTCCGGAAGTCCTGCAGCTCGTCGATGCCGAGGACCCGCACGCGGGTCGCGGCGAAGTACGCATCGCGGTGCGGGCGGCGGGCGTGAACCCCGTCGACTGGAGGGTCCGCGAAGGCCAGGTTCTGGGCGCCCATCCGACCGAATTGCCCTCCGGAGTCGGGTTGGACGCCTCCGGTGTGGTGGACGAGGTCGGCGAGGGCGTCACGGATGTCGAGGTCGGCGACCGGGTGTTCGGCGAGGGCTCGAGCACGTATGCCGAGTTCGCCGTGCTGTCCGCCTGGGCCGAGATGCCCGAGGGCCTGACCTTCGAAGAGGCCGCCGGGTACCCCTCGGTGGTGGAGACCGCGCTGCGTCTCATCCGGGAGGTCGAGGTTCGAGCCGGCGAGACGCTGCTGGTCAGCGGCGCGTCCGGCGGGGTCGGGTCGGCGGTGCTGCAGATCGCCCGTGAACGCGGCATCGCGGTGATCGGCACGGCCGGGGCCGCGAACCAGGACTATCTACGCGGCCTGGGCGCCGTCGCCACGACGTACGGCGAGGGCTGGGTCGAGCGGGTGCGAGAGCTCGGCAAGGTCGACGCCGCTCTCGATCTGGCGGGATCGGGCGTTATCCCCGAACTCGTCGCGCTGACCGGGGACCCTCAGAAGGTGGTCTCCATCGCCGACCTCGGCGCACCGGAGTTCGGCGTCCGGTTCTCCGGCGTGGCCGGGAGCGTGCCGGACGCGCTCGCCGAGGCCGCGGAGCTCATTTCCCTGGGCAAGCTCCACATCCCGGTCGAGAAGTCGTACACGCTTCACGACGCCGCGGCCGCGCATGTCGACAGCCATGCCGGTCACACGCGCGGGCGGCGGGTCATCGTCATCTGAGCCGGTTCAGGCGGGCAGGATCACGACGCCGTCGTCGTCCGAATAGAGCGTGTCGCCGGGAGTGAAGGTCACTCCCCCGAAACCGACAGGGACGTCGACGGCGCCGACACCCGCCTTCGAACTCTTGCGCGGGTTGGTGCCGAGCGCCTTCACGCCGAGCGGGAGTCCGGCGAGTTCGGCGCTGTCGCGGACCGCGCCGTTGACGACCACGCCCGCCCAGCCGTTGTCCACGGCGGATTTCGCGATCATGTCGCCGGTGAGCGCGCTGTGCAGGGAACCGCCGCCGTCGACGACCAGGACGCTGCCCTCGCCGGGGGTGTTCAGCAGCTTCTTGACCAGGCCGTTGTCCTCGTGACAGGAGACTGTCCGGATCGGGCCGGAGAACTTCCGGTGCCCGCCGAACTGGCGGAACTGGGTGTCGCAGACGCGCAGCCTCTCGCCGTGTTCGTCGACGAGGTCGGCGGTGGTGAAGGAATCGATCACGCCGACAGAGTGTAGGTGCCGATCAGCCGGTTTCGCGCCTGCACGATGAGATCCGCCACACGCCGGGCTTCCGGGATCGCCCGCAGTTCCAGTACCGGCGTCGCCCAAGCGCCGCGAAGTTCGTTCTCCTGGGTTCGCGAGCGGTTCCACCGGCCTCCGAAGGTGATCGTGCCGAGGCCCGCCTCGTCGGCCTTCACCCGGTGCGGCACTTGGAGATACGCCAGCCAGACCCAACGAAACTCCGCGCCGGTGGGCCAGTTCGCGACGAAGATGATCCGTTGAGTGGTGACCAGGTAGGACAGTGCGCGGTCCCGTGCCCGCCGGGCGAGAATGCGCTGCTGGAAAAGAAAGAAAAGGCCAACGAAAACGCCACCGAACGGGGGCCACCACGCGATCGATCCCTGGCTGACGAGGATGACGATCAGCACGGCGACAGCGATCATCTGCGTGTGCTCGGGAAGCCATTTTCGTGGACGGTGTGGCGATCCGGTCCACAACACTTCTTCGCCCTCTTGCAACGGATACGGCTGCATCGAACCCTCCCCAGGTCGTCACCGGGAGTACGTCCGGCACGTCCGTCACGTTGCCTCGGACGGGAACAACGTGCCCAGCACGTGGGTGAGGATCGCGCCGGGGTCGGCCGCCGGGGCGACCGTCTGACGCAGGGCGAGCCCGATCCCCAGTGCGCCCAGCATGACGACGGCCTGGTCCAGCGGCATCGCGGGTTCGAGGCACAGGCGGCGGGAGTGCTCCGTCAGCAGGGCGACCACCTCGTCGTCGTGACGCCGCTGGATGGCGGCGACCTGAGTGGCGGTCTCCGGCTGCTGCGCCGTCGCGGCGAGCACCTCCGCGGCCGCCGCACTCCATTTCGCCGCGTCCTTGTCCGCCACGTCCACGGGGTTCAGCGCCGCGAGCACCTCGTCGCGAGTGGTGGCACTGGCGAGAGCTTCCCGCAGTCCCTGGAGATGGCCGACGGCGTCGGCCTCGATGATCGCCAGCCACAGGCCTTCCTTGCCGCCGAAATGCTTGTAGACGGCGCCGCGGGTGTAGCCGGCATCAGCCGCGATCTCCTCGACCGTCGCCGCGAGGAAACCGCGTCGCAGAAAGACCTCGCGCCCCGCGCCCAGCAGGTGTTCATGAGTGCGTCGCTGCTGCTCGGCCCGCGTCAGCCTGGTCATCGCCCACCAATTCAGTAACAGTACGTTTCTAGAAACACGATGTTACTGTATCGTCCGGTGCATGGAGTTCCTGGCACCTGTGGCCGCGTTTCTCAGCCTTCCGCTCTTCTTGGCGGGGTTCGCGTGGTACGCCGTGCGTGCCCGCCGATGCGGTGTGAGCCAGTCCTTGCTGGCGCCGATCGAGGAGATCTGGGATCCGATAGCGCACAAGACCAACATCGAGATCCAGATCGAGGCGGAACGCAGTCCGGAGACGCCCTCCCCCGGTGATCCGCCGGAGTTGCTGTGGCGTCGGTAGCCACTCGGACAGCAGTCGTCACGGGCGCCAACAGCGGGCTCGGGTACGAGACTTAGCGCAGGGGGTTCGCGGCCCGGGTGGTGACGGTCAGCTCCAAGGCCTACCGGTAGTCCAAACTCGCCAACGTCCTCTTCGGACTCGAGCTGGACCGCCTGCTCCGCGCAGACAGGGAGGAACTCACCGGTGGCCGGTACGAATTCAGTATCCGACGGTGAAATGCCGGTCCCGCCCCGGATTCTCGAGTTCGTCCACGATGGCGATGGCGAAATCCTCCGTCGAGATCCGGGACGAGCCGTCAGCCGCGGTGAGAATCGTGGTTGATCCCCGCCGGTAGGCCCCGGTCCGGATGCCGGGTTCGAGCATCGCGGGCGGGCTGAGGTACACCCAATCCCCCGCGTGCGCCTCGCAGGCCTGTAGCTGTGTCGTGCTCGCCGAGGCGATGGTCCGCCACTCCGGCGGCACGAACGCCGGGTCGTCGATGACGAGTCCGCCGGACGGCGAGCGCAGCGGTCCGGCACCGCCGACGACCAGGACACGTGTGCCCGCCGCGGCGTCGAGCAGGGCCGTGATGGTGGCGGCGACGGTGTCTTCCGCGCCGGGCGCGGGTCTTGTCGCACCGACGATGGCGTCGGCTCCGGCGAGAACGGCGCTCATGTGGTCGACGTCGGTGGCGTCGCCTCGCACGACGTCGACGTCCGGGTGCGGGAGTTCCGACGGGGTGCCACGGAAGACAGCGGTGACGTGGTGGCCGCGGGTGACGGCCTCGGTGACGACACGGGAGCCGGTCATGCCCGACGCTCCGACAACGGCGATCTTCACAGGACGACGCCTTCCTTCTTGGTCTTCGGGGTGATCTGGCCCGCGACGATCGAGGCCAGGGCGAGCGCGAAACCGACGAGCTGGATCAGGCCGAGCGACTGACCGAGCAGCGCCGCGCCGAGGACGGCGGCGACCATCGGCGAAAGGAGGCCGAGGACGGCGACCGAGGTGACCGGCAGGGACGTGATGCCCCGGAACCACAGGACGTACGCGAGGAGACCGCCGATCAGGCCGAGCCAGAGGTAACCGAGCCCCGCGTTCAGGTCGATCGCGGGCGGCGCGCCTTCGAACAGGAAGGTCACCGGCACCAGGAACAACCCGCCCGCGGTGAGCTGCCATGAGGCGAACGCCGTCGGCCCGACGTCCGCCGGACGTCCCCACCGCTTGGTGAGGGTGACGCCGAGCGCCATGGTCGCGGCGCCGCCGAGTCCGGCGAGGACACCGATGATGTCGAAGCCCGCCGCCGGTCCGATGACGACCAATCCGACACCCACGATCCCGACGATGCCCCAGGCGAACCGCCACGCGGACGGGCTCTGCCGCAGTACGGCCACGGCGAGGATCGCGACGAGGAGCGGCTGCGCGGCGCCGAGTGTGGCCGCGACACCGCCGGGCAGCCGTTCCGCGGCGACGAAGAGCAGCGGGAAGAACAGCCCGATGTTGAGAACGCCGAGCGCGGCGGCCTTCAGCCACCAGGTGCCGCGCGGGAGGGTGCGGGTGATGGCCAGTGCGATCAGGCCCGCGGGCAGGGCGCGCATGAGCCCGGCGAACAACGGGTGTCCCGGCGGGAGGAGTTCGGTCGTGACCACGTAGGTCGTGCCCCAGACCATGGGCGCGAAGGCGGTCAGCGCGGTGCCGGCGAGCCCGGCGGCGAGAGGTGTGGTCGTCAGCGTTTTCACGCTTCTCAGCTTCGACGATGACGATCAATGAGTCCAACACATGTTTGTCACCGGATCAATCTTGATTCAAGATAGATCCATGGAGCTCCAGCAGATGCGGTACGTCGTGGCGGTGGCGGAGACGAACAGCTTCACGCGAGCCGCGGAACGATGCCTCGTCGTGCAGTCGGCGTTGAGTCACCAGATCGCACGGCTGGAACGGGAACTCGGCGCGAGGCTGTTCGAGCGCACGAGCCGCCGGGTACGGCTCACGGCCGCCGGCGAGGCGTTCCTGCCCGCCGCCCGCCAATGTCTCGAAGCCGCCGAGCGGGCGGGCTCGGAGGTGGCCGCGGCCGTCGGCGAGATCCGCGGGCGGCTCACCGTCGGCATCATCCCGACGGTCGCGGCGGTCGACGTCCCGGCGGCGCTGCAGACGTTCCACCGGCGGTACCCGCACGTCCGGATCGGGCTGCGCGTCGGCGCGAGCGGACATCTGGTGCAGCAGATCAAGGACGGCGCGATCGAGGTCGCGTTCCTCGGCCTGCCGGTGTCGGACCGGCCATCGGGTGTGGGTACCTGCGAACTGGGGCGGGACGACCTGGTCGCCGTGGTGGCACCCGGTCATCCGCTCGCCGTCGAGTCCGAAGTGGACTTGAAGCGGCTTTCGGCCGAAGTGTTCGCCGACTTCCCCTCGGGATCGGCCGGACGGGCCCAGACGGATCAGGCCTTCGCCGCCGCGGGGGTGACCCGGGAAGTCGCCTTCGAGGTGTCAGCCGCGGATTTCATGGCCCGGCTCATCCACCAGGGACTGGGAGTGGCGTTGCTGCCGTCGAAGTACGTGCCGAACCTGACCGGGGTGGTCACCGTGCCGGTGACGGACGCTCCCGCGCGGATCGAGCATCTCGTCTGGAACAGCTTCACGGTCACTCCGGCGGCGAAGGCTTTCCTGGAGGTGCTGGGCGTCGCTCCGTGAAGGCCTCCTTCCCTACGCTGAAGGTAGGGAAGGAGGCCTTCACGGACGGTCAGCCTTCCTTGATGACCTCGAACAGGCTGGTCCACGAGCTGCGCCCGTGTCCCGCGGCGATCGCCCGGTCGTAGTGCGACTTGACCGCCTCCGGCAGGAGCACGTCGATCCCGGCGTCCCGGCTCGCCTGCACGATGTGGTCGGCGCTCGCGCCCATCATGATCACGTCGGCCTCGTCGCCGGGGTGATCGCCCTTCTCGATCTGCTCGGCCGACGCTTCCAGGTAGAAGTCCATCATCGCGAAGTTGTCCTTGGCGTACGGGACGAACTTCCGCAGTGGCACCCCGGCCGAACGCACCAGCGCGCTCGCGTGCATGAACGCCGAAAGCGAGTTCAGGAAGATGTCCAGCTGCGCCTGATAGAACAGCTGCGCCAGCCGGACGTCCTCACCGAGGAAGTCCGCCCGCCCGATCAGTGCCAAGGTCTCGCGGTACTTCTCGAACACCTCCGCCGGACCGCTGTAGAAGACGTAGGCCCCTTCCTTGCCCACCAACGGCGCCGGGACCATCACGCCGCCCGCGATGAACTGCCCCCCGTGAGCCTTGACCCAGTCGGCGGCTTCGCGGGTCTTCTCCGGGGTGTCCGAGCTGAGGTTGACGATCACCTTGCCCGCCAACGTTTCCTCGGCCTTGCCGAGGATGTCGTACATCGCGGTGTAGTCGGTGAGGCTCAGCAGCACCAGTTCCGACGCGGACACCGCGTCGGCCACCGTCTCGGCGCGCACCGCACCCGCGGCGACGACACCGTCCGCGCGGGCGGCGGTGCGGTTCCAGACCGTCACGCCGTGGCCGTTCTCCAGCAGTACCCGGACCATGGCCTGGCCCATCGGGCCGAGCCCGATCATGGTGATCATTGTTCTTTCCTCACTTCTTCAGTAGTTCGATGACGCCGACCAGGTCCTCGGCGCCGTATCCGGCCGCGACCCGTTTGTCCATGAGCGGCCCCAGGGGCATGAGCAGTTCGGCACTGACGCCCTGCTCCTCCGCGGCCTTCGCCAGGTTCGGGAAGGCCGCGGCCTGCATCTCGATGTTCGACACGACACCGGTCACGTAATCGCCGTCGTCGATCTTCTCGGCGGCGCGCTCCAGGAAGTCGTTCATCGCGTCCATCCAGCCGCGAAGCAGCGGAGCGAACTCCCTCGCCTTGACCCCGGCCGAGCCGACGAGAGTGAAGGCCTGGATGACGCCGATGAAGTTCCCGTACATTCCGCTGAGCAGCGCGAGGTCGTGCAACGGCGCCAGTCCGGGGTCGACGCCGAGATAGTTGACGCCGCCGAAGGTGTCGAGCGCGCTGCGCGCCTGGCCCAAGACCGTGCCCGAGCCGCTGTAGAAGATGAACGCCTGCGGTGAGCCGATCATCGGCGGAACCGCCATGATCCCGCCGTCCAAGTACTCCGCACCTTGTTCTTCGGCCCACGCGTTCATCTCGCGTGCCTGGCCGGGGGTACCGTTGGTCAGGTTGATCAACTGCCGTCCCTCGAGCCCGGCCGCGACCGGGTCCAGGACCTCGTGCACCGAGTCGTAGTCGAGCAGGCAGGTGATCACGATCTTGTTGGCAGCGAGAGCCTCGGACACGGTCGACGCGACCGTGGCTCCCTTCGCCGCCACGCCCTCGGCGCGGCTCGCGGTCCGGTTCCAAGCGGTGACCGGATGTCCCGCGGTCAGTAGTGCCTCTACGAGCGCGGTTCCCATCGCGCCCAGCCCCAGTACCGTCACCGGGGTCTTGCCGTGTTCGGTCATGGGACCACCGTGACGCCGTCCGCGCACGGATCGCTGCGGGTTCGCGCACGAGGTTGTCGGTGGTCCGCGCTAACGTCGGTTTCGTGCGTTTCGGAGTGTTGGGACCCCTCGCCGTGTGGACGACCGCGGGCGAGCCCGTCGTCGTGCCCGAGGCGAAGGTCCGCCTCCTGCTCGCCGGGCTGCTGAGCCGGGAGGGCAGGGCGGCGTCGGTGTCGTCGCTGGCCGACGATCTGTGGGGCGAGCATCCGCCGGGCAATCCGGGCAACACCCTGCAGACCAAGGTCTCCCAGCTGCGCCGCACCCTCGATCGCGCCGAGCCGGGCGCCCGGGAACTCGTGACGCATCAACCCGCCGGATATGTCCTCGCCGTCGAGGCCGGTGGCCTGGACGTCCACTGTTTCCGCACGCTCACCGCCCGAGCCCGCGACACCGCCGATCCACGCGCTCGTGCCGCGCTGCTGGGGGACGCGCTGGCGTTGTGGCGCGGGCCCGCGTATGCCGGTTTCGAGGACGAGACCTTCGCCGTGGCCGCGGCACAGCGTCTGGAGGAAGAGCGGCTGCTCGCCGAGGAGGAGCGAGCCGAAGCCCGGCTGGCGCTCGGCGAACACGGCGTCCTCACCGGGGAGCTGGCCGGTCTGGTCTCGCGGCATCCGCTCCGCGAGCGGCTCCGCGGCCTGCTGATGCGCGCGCTGTACGCCGCGGGGCGGCATAGCGAAGCGCTCGAAACGTACGCCGAACTGCGCACCCGCCTGCGCGACGAGTCCGGGCTCGAACCGGGGCCGGACCTGGCGGCCGTGCACCAGGCGGTCCTCGTCCGGAGTCCCGATCTCGAACCCGTCCGTGCCGCCGCGCCGGTACGCGGGAACCTGCCGGAGGCGCTGACCGACCTGGTCGGCCGGACGACGGCGGTCAAGGAGGTCGGAGCGCTCGTCACCGACACACGGCTGGTCACCCTCACCGGTCCCGGCGGGGTGGGCAAGACCAGGCTCGCCATCGAGGCCGCGTCGAAGCTGGCGATGGCCGACGGCACCTGGCTGGTCGAACTGGCGGGCCTGGACAACGTCGCGTGCCCGACGTGTCCGCCGGAAGATCTGGTCGCCGTCGTCCTGACAGCCGTGCTGGACCTCCACGAGGAGGCCACTTCCGCGAAGACGCTGACGCGGTCACTGGCCGATGCCTTGCGCGACAAAGAGATCCTGGTCGTCCTCGACAACTGCGAGCAGGTCGTCGAGCCGGTCGCGGCGCTGGTGGAGCGGCTGCTTTCGGCGGCACCTCGCCTGCGCGTGCTCGCGACCAGTCAGGAGCCGCTCGGCCTGCCCGGGGAGACGGTCTGGGCCGTCCCGCCGCTCGAGCTGCCCGAGCAGGCCGATTTCGCCACCGTGCGGGAGTCGAGCGCCGTCCGGCTGTTCACCGCCCGGGCCGCGGCCGCCGCCCCCGGATTCGCGCTCGACGCACAGAACGCGGGCGTGGTCGCCCGGATCTGCCGCACGCTCGACGGGATCCCGCTGGCCCTCGAACTCGCCGCCACCCGGGTCCGGACGCTCGGTGTGCACGAACTCCTCGCCCGTCTCGACGACAGGTTCGGCCTGCTGTCCTCGGGCAGGCGGGGCGGGCCGCGCCGTCAGCAGACCCTCCGCGCGATGATCGACTGGAGCTGGAGCCTGCTGAGCGAGCCCGAGCAGATCGTGCTCCGCAGGCTCGCCGTCCATGCCGAAGGGTGTGGTCTGGACGCGGCCGAGTCGGTCTGCGCGGGCGGCGAGATCGCGGCCGCCGACGTCCTGGACCTGCTGTCCCGGCTCGTCGACCGGTCCTTGGTGGTCAGCAGGCCGGGCAGGTCGGGCGAGCCCCGGTTCCGGCTGCTGGAGTCGGTCTCGGCGTACGCCTTGGACCACGCCGGTCGAGCGGGCGAACTCGACGAGCTGTCCTTGCGGCACGCGCGTTTCCACGTCGAACTGGCCGAGCGCGGTGACGCGGGGTTGCGCAGCAGGGAGCAGCGTCGCTGGCTCGACAGGCTCGACGCCGAGGGTGCCAACACCCGCCGCGCGCTGGAAACCCTGTTGAGGCAAGGCGAACACCGGCTCGCGTTGCGGCTGGTGAACGCGACGGCGTGGTTCTGGTTCCTCCGCGGCAGGCTGACTGAGGCTCGGCGCTCACTGGACCTGGTGCTCGACGCCGAGATCGGCACCAGCGACGACCATGCGAAGGCGCTCGGCTGGCGCACCGGTATCGCCGTGCTCGACGGCACCTGCACCGAGGGGGTGGCGGAGGAGACCGTGTGGGCCATCGTCGATCCCGTGGCGCGGGCGCGGGCGCTGTGGTTCCTCGGCTACGCCTGGTCCACGGTCGGCGACCTCTGCCGGGCGGAGAAGCTCACTCTCGGCGCGCTCGAAACCGCCCGTGACGTCGGCGACGACTGGAGTGCCGCGGCCGCGCTGAGCGACAGGGCGAGCCACTTGATCTCCGGGGGCGACCTCACCGGCGGCGGCCGGACAGCCGCCCAGAGCGCCGGGATCTTCGACGAGCTGGGCGAGCGCTGGGGCTGGCTGCAGGCGTCGTTCGTGCTCGGCATGCTGGCCTCGATCGCCGGGGATTACGACCACGCCGCCCGCGTCCACCGGGAAAGCCTTCGCCGCGCGGAGGAGCTGGAGCTGTGGCCGGAGGTCGCCTACAAACTGTCGTGGGTCGGGCGGATGGCGTTGCTCACCGGCGACTTCGAGACCGCGAGGGAGTTCCATGAGCGGGCGAAGGCGCTGGCCATCGAGCACAGCTTCACGCCCGGCGAGGTCTACGCCGAGACAGGGCTCGCTCTCGGCGCGCGACGGCAGGGGCTGTTCGACGAGGCCGAGCGGCGGCTGCTGTCCATTCTGGACTGGCATCGCCGGGTGGAATCCGAAGCGGGCAGCACGTTGGCCCTCGCCGAACTGGGTTTCATCGCGGAGCAGCGCGGAGACGCGGTGAAGGCGAAGCGGCTCCAATCGGACGGTCTCACGATCGCTCGCCATGGCGGGGATCCCCGCGCGATCGCCCTCGGTCTCGAGGGCCTTGCCGGTGCGGAAGCCGCCGCCGGCTCATATCGCCCGGCCGCACGGTTGCTGGGCGCCGCGGCGGCCTCCCGGGAATCGGCGGGCGCTCCCCTGCCGAAGGCCGAGCGCGGCGACGTCGACCGGATCACCGGGGTCATCGTCGCGGCTCTCGGAGAAACCGCATTCTCGGAGGAGAGCACGGCCGGCGCGGCGACCTCGATCGATCAACTGGTGACGGACAGTCAGTAGTCGGGCACCCACGTCACCACAATGGACCAAGCCTTTACTTCACGTCGGCAACAAAGGGTGATTTCTTTCTGTCGCCGAGCCGCCCTGACCGGTAGCGTGCGTATCCATGCGGGTGAGGTGGGGGGCTCCCGGCGGGCCCAGGGTGACGATGCCGTGGCGAGCGGCTCCGCGGGCGGCATTGACCAGCCCTTTGACTTTGATCATCGCCGCGGTGACCGCGTTACTGGCCTGTTTCCTCGGCACCGCGGCCATCCTGCAGGCCTCGGCCGCGGGCGGCGCGGCCGTCGCGTACCAGTCCGGCATCGCGTGTCCGGACTACTACGGACCGGTCTTCAGCAAGGACAACGTCCCTGCCGCGGCTGCTCCGCAGATCATCGACTCGGTCCGCCGTCAGGCTCCGGCGCACGGTTTCGCCGCGCCGGTCACCTCCCGCTACACGACCGTTCTCGTCGGCACCGAGTTCAACGGGGATTCCAACTACAAGGTCACCCTCGCCCACCGGGACCAGGCGGTCCCGGGTCACCTCGACGTGACGAACGGGTCGGTGGGCGCCGGGCTCCTGCTCGGGACCGTCGTGGCCAAGGCGGAAGGGATCAAAGCCGGGACCACACCGAGCTTCCGGGGAACCCCTCTCCCCCCGGTCACCGGGCTGTACCGCGACCTCGCCGACCCGGCGCCGCGCTGGTGGTGCTCGCAGCAGCGGAACGCCGTGGTCAGCAGGCTCGCCAACGATCCGCTCGACTCGGTCATGTTCGCCACCGACGGGAAGACCTTCGACGACGCCGTCCACGCACTGGGCATTCCGGCGATCAAGACACTGCACCTGTCGTTCTACGAGGCCCCGCCCAAGACCGTGAGCGAGGCAGAGGACCTGCTGGAACGCTCGAAGGCGCTCATCGCCGACGTCAAGGCGGATCTCGGCGCCCGCGGTCTCGGTGACGCGATCACCGGGTCTCTGCCGTTCGAGCGTTCGGTCGAGATCAGCAACCAGGCCGAATCGAACGTCCTGATCTCGATCCTTCCGCTCGCGGCCATCAGCATCCTGGTCGGCTGCGCCGGTATCGGCACCGTCGCGTTGCAGTGGTACCAGCGTCGGCAGCCTCAGCTGCGACTGCTCGCCGCCCGCGGCAGCGCGCCAGGGGCACTGGGGCTGCTCGCCGTCGCCGAACTCGGGCTGCCCATCGTCGCCGGTGGCGTCGCGGGCGCGGTGCTGGCGAGATTGCTGCTCGGGGTCTACGGACCACCGGGTGATCTGGGCGACGGCGCGCTGCTGAGCGGGTCGCTGGTCGCGGCCGCCATCCTGCTGGTTTCGCTCGCGCTGCTGGCCGGGGTGATCGCCGTCCGCACGCATCGGGAGTTCGAACTCGGCAGGATCAAGTCGGGACGCCGCAAGGGAGTGAAGCTGCTGGCGATCTTCCCGTGGGAACTGCTCACCGCCGGCGTCGCCCTGCTCGGCTGGACCCGGCTCGTCGACTACGGCAAGGGATCCCGGCTCGGCAACCCGCTCCCCCAGGTCGACCCGCTCGCGCTCACCTATCCGGTGTTCGTCGTGCTCACCGTCGGCCTGCTCGCCGCGCGGCTGGCCTGGCTCGCGTTGCTCGCTTCGCATCGCGCGCGGCTGTGGTCCCGGCCGGCACTGCAACTGGCGATCCGACGGCTCGCCAGCGCTCGCGCGCCGGTCACCGGTGTCCTCGTGATCGGCACCCTGGCCATCGGCACCCTGGCGACCGGGATCGGTATCGCGCGCGGACAGGAGGAGGCGCTGCACACCAAGTCGGCGATCTTCGTCGGCGCCGAGACCCGGGTGGACACCGAAAGCGTCATCGGTACCGGCAAGATCCCGCTGCCCGCCGAGATCAGCGGCACCACCACGATCGTCGGCGAGCTGACCGGCAGCGGCAATGTCGTGCTGGTCGTGGATCCGCAGACCTTCCGGCGTGCCGCCACGCTCGGCCCGCTCGACAGTGACGAGGTCGGCCGGTTGCTGGGCGGCCTTTCGAGCCCCGGCGCCGGTATCCCCGCGATCCGGGTCGGGAACGACGCCGCCCAGAAAACCCAGCTGGCCGCCGGTCTCCCGGATGCCAGGACGATCGGCGAACTGCCGATGTTCCCGATCGTCGGCACCAAGGCCGGGTACGTGATCTCGCGGGAATCGCTCAGCACCGCGCAACTGGCCGCCGTGCCCAAGTGGAGCCTGCTGTCCGGCTCGTCGATGACACAGGTCACCGAGGCGCTGATCTCGGTGGGGGTGGCCACCGCGGTCAACCGCGTCACCCGTGAGTCCGCCCTCGACGCGCTTCCGTTCTACGTCGTGTCCTGGACGTTCTCGTTCATGGCGCTGCTCGGGGCCGTGCTCGGGGTGGTCGCGGTGCTGTCGCTGCTGGTCGCCGTCGAGGTCCGCCGACGTCAGAACGCGCTGGCCGGGGCGCTCGTCCTGCGGATGGGGATGCGACCGCGCGCCCTGCTGGCGAGCCATCTGATGGAATTGGGCGCGCTCAGCGGGCTCGCGGTGGTCATCGGCGTCGCCTGCGGTGTTTCGGTCGCGGGTCTTTCGGTGCCGCGCTTCGACCCTGCGACGTTCCTCGCCCCTCGGTCGGCGTTGCCCAATCCGACCCCGCTCGCCCTGACCGTACTGGCCGTCGGTGTGCTCGTCGTGGCGCTGGCAGGCTGGATCGCGATGCGCTCGGTGCGCACCGCCCGGACCGCGGAGCTGATCCGTGCCTGAGAAACCGATCTTCCGGCTGCGCGGGATCGGCGTCGACTACCAGACGCCCGCGGGCACCGTCACCGGTGTCGACGACGTCACCATCGACATCCCCGCTCGCGGGATCACCGTGCTGGCCGGGCCGTCCGGTTCCGGCAAATCCACCCTGCTGCGGACGCTCGGCCTGTTCGAGCAGCCCGCGCGGGGCACGATCTCCTTCCAGGGAACCGAAACCGGCACACTGCGGCACCGCGACCGCCGGACGCTGCGGCGGAACCACCTCGGCCTGGTGTTCCAGAACCCGACCGACAACCTGCTCGCGTATCTGAGCGTCGCGGACAACCTCCGCGCGGCGGCGGAGTCGGCCGGGACGGAATGCCTGCCGGACGACATCCTCGAGCAGCTGGGGCTGGGCGGCACCGGCGCCTGGCAGATCTCCGCGCTGTCAGGCGGCCAGCAGCAGCGTCTCGCTTTCGGCTGCACCCTCGCGCGCCGCTCGACAGTCGTCCTCGCCGACGAGCCGACGTCCCAGTTGGACGAAGGGTCGGCCGACCTGGTGCTCGACACGCTGAGGTATCTGGCGGACCAGGATTTCGCGGTCATCGTCGCCTCGCACGACGACCGGCTCATCGAACTCGGCAGCCGCGTCGCGCGGATGCACAAGGGCAGCCTGGAAAACGTCGAAGAACGGGAGGTCGTGCCGTGATGGCGGAACCCGCCCTCGAGGCCGTCGGGTTGCGCCGCCGGTTCCCCCATCCCAGCGGGGACGTCGAAGTCCTGCGCGGGCTCGAACTGCGGGTGGCCGCGGGCGAACTGGTCACCGTTTCCGGCCGGTCCGGTTCCGGCAAGAGCGCGCTACTGGCCCTGCTGTGCGGCTTCGACTCGCCCGATTCCGGCAGTGTCCTGCTGGACGGCGTCCCGATAGCGGGCGCGCCGGCGTGGCACACGTGCGCGGTCCTGCCACAGGCTCTCGGCCTGGCGAACGAACTGACGATCGCGGAGAACGTGGCGCTGCCGTTGCGGCTGCGGTCCGACGTCCCCAAACCCAGCGCGAAGGACATCCACGCGCGGGTTTCGGAACTGCTGGAGGAGCTCGGGATCGGCGAACTCGGCGACCGCTATCCGCTCGAGGTCTCTTTCGGACAGCAGCAACGGGTCGCGCTCGCCAGGGCGGTCAGCGGGCGGCCTCGGGTCCTGCTCACCGACGAGCCGACAGCGCACCTCGATGCCGGGAGCACACCGCGGGTGCTGCGGCTGTTGCGACGCTGCGCGGAAGAAGGCGCCGCGGTCATCGTGGCGACGCACGACGACGACGTGCACCGGATCGCGGACCGGCGGGTACGGCTGCTGGACGGCGTTCTCTCGTGAGTAGGTAAGTCTGCCTTAGGTACCTACTTGGATCCGGCCCAAGTCCGTGAAGGCCTCCTTGAGGGACCCTGGGTCCCTCAAGGAGGCCTTCACGGACTTACGGATCGCCCCACGCCCACTCGCGAGGCGCGCTACGGAGCGACCGGACCCGCCTTGCCGTACAGATCGTTCCCGGCCCAGTTCACGATGTCCTGCGAAGGCCGCGACGGCGGGACCGGCACGAAGTTCGCGGCGTCGTCGACGCTTCCGGTGCCGTCGTACTTCGCCTGCAGCGGGTACGGGAACACCGGTCGGGTGCGGAAGACCTTGCCGTCGGCGTCACGGCCGGTGGCGATGGTCTTGTCCGGCGCGGTACCGCGTTCGACCCAGGAGACCAGTTCCTTCAGCGGGTCGTACTCGGTCAGCTTGTCGCCGGTGGCGCAGTGATACAGCCCGGGGACCATGAACAGCCGGGCCCAGTCCCGCGTCGCGGCGGGGCCGCCGTTGGCGCGGGTGAGGCGCTGGTAGTAGTCGACGGTGCCCGCGGCCGGGATCGCCTGATCCGCCCAGCCGTGCCAGAGCACGAGTTTGCCGCCGGAGCGCCGGAATTCCCGCAGATCCGTCGACATCGCGTTGGAGCGGATGCCTTCCGGCGTCAGCTTGTCGAATTCACGCGACGTGAAGGCGAACTTCTCGACCGACGAATGCGGTGTCCCGATCGGGTACGCCATGTACTTCAGATAGTTGTCGGCGAGTGCCTGCGCGAACGGGACGCCACCGAACTCGGGTGCCGCGATCGTCCAGCCGTACCAGGACAGTTCGGAGCCGACGGTCTGGCCGCCCGGGTACAGCTTGCGGCCGCGTTCGTCGGTGGGCGGCGCGTAGATCTTCTTGGTGGCCTCGACCTGTGCGGGCGTGAGGCAGCCGGCGTTGTCGGTGCCGGGCGGGCAGGCGATCGTGGCCGGGTCGAACCGGCAGGTGCGCGGGTCGTCGATCGCGCCGTCGCCGAGTCCGTCGGATTTGTCGCAAGAGGACAGTGCGGCGGCGTGTAGTGCCGGGAGTTTGTCCCCGGTCAGGATGGGTTTGCCGTCGGCGCCGGTGTTCACCTTGGCGAGCCAGGTCTGGTAAACGCCGATCAGCGGGCCCCAGTAGCCGGCCGGCGCGCCGGCGACGATGCCGTCGAAGTCGTGCGGGTAGCGCTGTGCCAGCAGGAGCGCCTCGCGGCCGCCGTCGGAACAACCGCTGAAGTAGGACTTCTTCGGCGGAGCGCCGTAGAACGCCGAGATGAGGCGCTTGGACGCCTTCGAGACGACGTGCGGCGCCCGGAAGGCGAAGTCGTCTCGGGCGGCCTGGTCGTTCTCGGCCCACTTGCCGTCGTCGAAGACGAGCGGGGTCTTGCCGACGTGGCCGTCGTCGGTGGCCGCGACCGCGACGTCACCGCCGTGCGGCAGCCCGCAGTCGGTGAACGGCGGAGGGGTGACGGCGCCGCAGAACCCGCCACAGCCGAACTGCAGATAGCGGCCCGCGTAGGTCTTGGTCGGCAGCCGGAGCTGGAACTGGACCGCCGGTTCCACGTAGCCGCGGACGTCGCAGTTCTCCGGTTCGGTCGCCGTCGCGGGCACCACGGTGGCGGTCTTGACGTGCGTCACCGCACCGGGAACGTCATAGGTCCGCACCAGATCGGCGCAGGTGCGCACCGGGCGGAAGGTCGTTTCGCCGGCGGTGGCCGCCGGCGCCGTGAGTATCGAGCCTGCCGTGATGAGCGCTGCCACGCCGAGCATGGACAACCGCCGCATTTCCCCACCCCAGTTTCCCCGGATCGGCTTCCAGTCGTGTTCGTTCACCCTGGCGCGGCCCCCGGAGGTTGTCCACCGTGTTTCGGGAGCGCTCGCAAGGGCATCCGGGTTGTCCAGTTCGGGTCAGGTTTGTCCGGGTGCCTTGACATCGATGTCACAACCGAGTTCTTCTCTCTTGGCGCCACCGGTCCCCCGCCTGTGCGGCGCCCAGCATGCCCCCGCGAGAAAGCATTGGTGCAACGATGCCCCGAAGCGTCAGACCTCTGGTCTGCAGCCTCCTGAGTGCCACGGTCGTGGCGTCTGGGCTGGTAGCCCTCCCGGCCGCCGCCGCGGCCGAAGAAGCCCCGCCGGACTTCTACTCCTCTTTCGAACAGGGTGAACCGCAGCCGACGTGGAGCGACACCGTCGACGTCGACCCGTCCGGCAAGCCGAAGACGTTCGGCGTCGACGGCGCGAACGCCACCACCATCCCCGGTGACATCCGCGGCAAGGTCACCGAGACGTCCGCCAACAGCGAGAACACCCCGAACGAGGGGGTGTCGAACCTGGTGGACGGCTCGACCGACACCAAGTGGCTGGCCTGGACCCCGAACGGCTTCGCGCAGGTCGTGCTGTCGGAGCCGACGTCGATCACGCGGTACGCGCTCTCCTCGGCGAACGACTTCGACAACCGCGACCCGCAGGACTGGACGCTGCAGGGTTCCGCGGACGGCCAGGCCTGGACGGATCTGGACAAGCAGACCGGCCAGAAGTTCTCGGAGCGGTTCCAGGCCAAGGAGTACCGCCTGCCCGCGGCGAGCGCCGCGTACAAGTTCTTCCGGCTGAACATCACGAAGAACAACGGCGGCGACATCATGCAGCTCTCGGAGCTGCTGCTGGCCAACGAGGACCCGGCCCCGCCGGCGCTGCCGAACATGCGCAGCTTCGCCGACAGCGGCCCGACGGGCGGCTACACGAACAAGAACCGCGTCGGTTTCACCGGCACGCGGGCGTTCCGCTACTCCGGCAGCCACAAGGCGCAGGGGCACGGCTGGTCCTACAACAAGATCTTCGACGTCGACATCCCGGTGGCGGCGACCTCGGAGCTGTCGTACAAGGTGCAGCCCGAGTTCATCCGCGGCGACCTGAAGTACCCGAGCACGAACGTCGCGGTGGACCTGGCGTTCACCGACGGCACGTACCTGAGCCAGCTCGGCGCCGTCGACCAGTACGGTTTCGGGCTTTCGCCGCAGGGCCAGGGCGCGAGCAAGGTGCTCTACACCAACCAGTGGAACCTGGTGCGCTCGCAGATCGGCGTGGTCGCGAAGGGCAAGACGGTCGACCGGATCCTTGTCGGCTACGACAACGCCAGCGGCCCGGGTTCGCTGCAGGGCTGGCTGGACGACATCAAGGTCTCGGCGACGCCGACTCCCCCGGCGAGCCTGCGCCCGTCCGACAACGTGCTGACCACGCGCGGTTCGCTGTCGAACGGTTCGTTCTCTCGCGGAAACAACATGCCCGCGACCGCGGTTCCGCACGGGTTCAACTTCTGGATCCCGACGACCGACGCGGGCACGTTGAGCTGGATGTACTCCTACCACTCGCGTAACAACGAGCAGAACCTCCCGGCGCTGCAGGCGTTCTCCGCGAGCCACGCGCCGAGTCCGTGGATGGCCGACCGGCAGACCTTCCAGTTCCTGCCCTCGGCCGCCACCGGGGTGCCGAATCCCGACCGTGAGGCGCGGAAGCTGCCGTTCAAGCATTCCAACGAGACTGCGCGGGCGCACTACTACGGCGTCGACTTCGAGAACGGGATCAAGACGAAGGTCGCGCCGACCGATCACGCGGCGCTGTACCGGTTCGAGTTCCCCGGTGCGGATTCGAACCTGATCTTCGACAACGTCAACAACAACGGCGGGCTCACCCTCGATCCCGCGGGCCGGGCCATCACCGGCTACAGCGACGTGAAGAGCGGGCTGTCCGCGGGTGCGTCGCGGATGTTCGTCTACGCCACCTTCGACAAGCCGGTGACGGCCGGTTCGAAGCTGTCGACCGGTTCCGGTGACCAGAAGCGGGACAACGTCCTCGGTTACCTCAAGTTCGACGCGGGCGCCGACAAGACGGTGAACATGCGGATCGCGACCTCGCTGATCAGCGTCGATCAGGCGAAGAAGAACATGGAGCAGGAGCTCGCCCCGAACGCGACGGTCGAGTCGGTGAGCGAGACAGCGGCGAAGGCCTGGGACGAGAAGCTCAAGGTCATCGAGGTCGAGGGCGCGTCGAAGGATCAGCTGATCACGCTGTACTCCAACCTGTACCGGCTGTTCCTGTACCCGAACTCGGGCTTCGAGAACGTCGGCACCCTCGAGAAGCCGGTGAAGAAGTACGCGAGCCCGGTGTCGCCGAAGACCGGCCAGGACACCCCGACACAGACCGGGGCGAAACTGGTCGACGGCGAGTTCTACGTCAACAACGGGTTCTGGGACACCTATCGCACGGTGTGGTCGGCGTATTCGCTGCTCAGTCCGGACACGACCGGGAAGCTGGTCGACGGTTTCGTGCAGCAGTACCGTGACGGCGGCTGGATCTCGCGCTGGTCCTCCCCCGGCTACGCGGATCTGATGACCGGCACCAGTTCGGACGCCGCCTTCGCGGACGCGTACCTCAAGGGAGTCAAGGGTTTCGACGTCCAGTCGGCCTACGACTCCGCGATCAAGAACGCGACGGTGACCCCGCCGAACGGCGCGGTCGGCCGGAAGGGCATCGACGAGGGCACGTTCCTCGGGTACGCGCCGAACACCGCGGACCACGGGTTCTCGTGGGCGATCGAGGGCTACGTCAACGACAACGCCATCGCGAACATGTCGAAGAAGCTCTACGACGAGGCTCCGGCGACCGACCCGCGTAAGCAGGAGTACCTGGACAACTACGGCTACTTCACCGAGCGGGCCACGCAGTACGTGAACGTGTTCGACCCGAGTGTCGGCTTCTTCCAGGGCCGTGACGCGGCGGGCAAGTTCACCCGGGCCAAGGACAAGTTCGACCCGGAGGTCTGGGGTATCGACTACACCGAGACCAACGCGTACGGCATGCGGTTCTCCGTTCCGCAGGACGGACAGGGCCTGGCGAACCTCTTCGGCGGCAAGGCGGGGCTGGCGTCCAAATTGGACGAATTCTTCGCCACCCCGGAGACGGGCCTGAAGTACGGCAGTTACGGCGGGATCATCCACGAGATGACCGAGGCGCGGGACGTCCGGATGGGCATGTACGCGCATTCCAACCAGGCCGCGCACCACACGCTCTACATGTACGACTACGCCGGTCAGCCGTCGAAGACGCAGGCGAAGGTCCGCGAGGCGCTGGCGAGGCTGTACGTCGGCAGTGAGCTCGGCCAGGGCTACGGCGGTGACGAGGACAACGGCGAGCAGTCGGCTTGGTGGCTGTTCGGCATGCTGGGATTCTACCCGTTGCAGGTCGGCAGCTCGGACTACGCGATCGGCTCGCCGCTGTTCACCAAGGCGACCGTGAACCTGCCCGGCGGCAAGAAGATCGTGGTCAACGCGCCGAAGAACAGCGCGAAGAACGTCTACGTCCAGGGCCTGAAGGTGAACGGCAAGGCGCAGTCCTCCACGTCGCTGGCGCACGCGTCGATCGCGAACGGCGGAACGCTCGACTTCGACATGGGCCCGAACCCGTCGTCGTGGGGTACCGGCCCGGACGACGCGCCGAAGTCGATCACCAAGGGCGACGCGGTGCCGACGCCTGTGCACGACCTGACCAAGCCGGTCTCCGGCGGGGACGCGGCGTTCTTCGACAACACGTCGCGGACCGAGGCGAAGGTCAAGGCGCCGATCCAGTACCAGGTGCCCTCGACGAAGGAGGCAGGTTCGTTCTACACGCTGACTTCCGGCAAGGGCGCGGGCGACGCGAAGAGCTGGGTGCTGAAGGGTTCCTACGACGGGAAGACGTGGGCGGTCGCGGATGCGCGGACCGATCAGGCGTTCCCGTGGCGTCAGCAGACCAGGGCGTTCAAGATCGCGAACCCGGCGCACTACGCCTACTACCGGCTCGAGGTCACCGCGACCACGGGCGGGGAGGCGTCGCTTTCGGAGTTCGAGGTGCTCGGCAAGCCCGACGCGGCGTGCACCCAGACGATCACGGGTGAGCGCAAGGGCCCGCTGACCGTGCGGAACGGGGTGACCTGTGTGGACGGTGCGACGGTGTCCGGTCCGGTGACGGTGGCGCAGGGTGCGAGCCTGATCGTGCGAGGCGGGTCGATCTCCGGACCGCTGACGGCGACGGGTGCGGCCCAGATCGTGCTGGACCGGACGAGGGTGAACGGTCCGGTGGCGATCACCGGGGCGACCGGTCCGGTGTCGATCGAACTGACCGAGATCGGCGGACCGGTGGCGTTGACGGGTAACAAGGGGCCGGTGCTGACTTCCAGCACGATCGGCGGACCTCTGGCGTGCGCGGCCAACTCCCCCGCTCCGACGGACTACGACCTGCAGAACACCGTCCGCGGCCCGTCCGCCGGGCAGTGCGCGAAGCTGTAGTCCTCCGGTAAGTACGTGAAGGCCCCCTTCGTCGCGAAGGGGGCCTTCACGCTATTCGGGACGACGCCCGCGCAGGATGCCGAATCCGACGAGGACCGCGGACAGCAGCGTGAGGGCGAGTCCCGCGTAGGTGGTCGCGGTCTGGAAGCCGGCCGTGTGCAGGGCCGTCGTCAACGCGCCAGGGAAGACCAGCGCCAGGATGGTCCCGCTGAGGGCGATGCCGATGCCGGTGGTGACTTCGCTGGCGGTGTCGACGAGTGCGGCCCCGATGGTGGTGCGGTTCGCCGGCAGGCCGCGCATCACGTTGGTGCCCGCGACGACACCGACCACGCGCATACCCGCGGCGACGAGGGCGAGTGCGACGGCGATCCAGACGTAGCCGAACCCGCCGAACACGGTGTAGACGGCGAGTCCGCATACGACCGCGCCGGCGCTGAGCCAGGCGGCCTTGGTGAGGCCGACCCGGGTGACCAGGGGGCCGATGAGGGCGCCGCCGGCGATCAGGACGACGACCTGGGGCAGCATCCCGATCGCCGCTTGGGCGGGTGCCCAGCCCAAGCCGAACTGGAGGTGCAGTGTCACGAGATAGCTGAGCCCGGCGGTCGCCAGTCCGGCCGCGGCCTTGAGCGCCAGGCCGCTGGACACCAGGGGGCGGGCGATGAGTTTCAAGTCCAGCAAGGGATGGCGAGCGGTCTTCTCCCGGAGGACGAAGCAGATCCCGGCGGCGAGCGCGGCCGCTGCGGCGGCCCAGGGCAGCGCCGAGGCGGTGCCGGCTTCGACGAAGAGCGTCGGGGCGAGAAGCGTAAGGACGATCGTCGCGGTTCCCAGCGCGGCGCCCGCGACGTCGATCGGATCGCGGTGCGACTCGGCGGGATCGTCGGCGGGGATGCCGGTCCGGATGCCGACGAACGCGAGCGCGGCGACAGGCACGTTCACCATCAGCAGCGCTTGCCACGGCGCGATGGTGAGCGCGAGCCCGCCGATGGTGGGGCCGGTGGCGAGGCCGACCAAGCCGACGGTCGAGATCAGCGTGGTCGCGCGGACGCGCAGCACATCTTCGTCGAACAGGCGGAACGCGAGGGCGAGCGACCCCGGTGTGGTCATCGCCGCCGCGACACCCATGACGGCCCGGACGGCGATGAGCTGCCACGCGGCGGTGACGAACATCGTGGCCAGGCTCGCCACACCGAGCAGGACGAGCCCGACGAGCATGATCTTGCGCCTGCCCGCCCTGTCGGCCAGCGCGCCGAACGCCAGCATCAGCCCGCCGAACACGACGGAATAGACCCCGGTCACCCATTGCAGGGTGGTCGTCGAGGTGGAGAGTTCGCGGCCGATGGTCGGCAGCGCGACATTGAGGATCGAGTTGTCGAGCATCTCGAACAGGAACACGGCCGAGAGCCCGGCCAGCGCGGGCCATACTTCGATCAGGGACCGGGGTTTGCGGGAGGTGGGGGAACGCAACATGAACACTCCTTCGAGGTGAAGGAGTGACGGTTCATTCGAACCCGTGTATGCGCGTGCTCAGAACGGAGAGCACGTTTCTACCCCGATGCCTTTGATCTTACGCCCCTCGTGAGCGGCAGCGACAGTCCAGGTGGTCTTTGTTCGTGGGTTCGGTCCGTGAAGGGAAGTTGACGATGAAGGAATTGGGACGTCCAGTGTCCCAATTCCTTCATCGTCGCGGGGCGCTCCGGTCTCGTCCTGGTGACGCAGACGTTCCCTTCGTACCGATACAGTCACTGCGGACGTCAGCGCCGATCAGGTACGGCCATCCCGGTGAGCGGTACCCCTGGCCTCGGACCGTCCACAGTGGATCAAGCGGGATTCGTAGGGGAAGATGGACGGCGCCACGGAATTCGAGCACCTGCGGCCCGTCATGTTCGGGCTCGCGTACCGCCTCCTCGGTTCGGCCGCGGAGGCGGAAGACGCCGTCCAGGACGCTTACCTGAAGTGGGCGGGCACCGGACGCGAGTCGATCGCGTCGCCGCGAGCTTGGCTGGCGAAAGTGGTCACCAACCTCTGCCTGAACCGGCTGACCTCGGCCAGGGCGCGGCGCGAGCGGTATGTCGGACCGTGGCTGCCCGAACCGGTCCTGACCTCGGACGACACGCTCGGCCCGATGGAGACGGCGGAGCAGCGGGATTCGGTGTCGCTGGCGATGCTGGTGCTGCTGGAGCAGCTCGGACCGGTCGAGCGCGCGGTGTTCGTGCTGAAGGAGGCCTTCGCCTACAGCCATCGCGAGATCGCCGCGATCCTCGACGTGTCCGAAGTCAACTCTCGCCAGCTGCACAGCCGCGCGCGACGGGCCTTGGACCGATCGGACGAGCGACGGGATTCGAACCCGCGACAGCTCGAGAAACTCGTCGAGAGCTTCCTGTCGGCGGCGCGGGACGGGGATCTGCCCGCGTTGGAGAGCCTGCTCGCCGCCGACGTCACGGCGTGGTCGGACGGTGGCGGCGAGGTCACCGCGGCCCGGCGTCCGGTGCACGGCGCGGCGAAGGTCGCGCGGCTCTACGCCGGGATGTACGCCGGTGCCGCGCAGGTGTCGATCGAGATCGGCGAGGTCAACGGCGGTCCCGCGGTGATCGCGACCGCAGGCTGCGCCCTGTACGGCATCCTCGGGTTCGAGGTCGTGGACGGCCGGATCTCCGGGCTCCGCGCGGTCGCGAATCCGGGCAAACTCGCGTTCCTCTCGCGGCAGTTGTCACGTTCCGGGTGGCCGGCCGGTTCTTGAGGGTGGAAGCTCTCGTGAACGGAGGACCAAGGTGACGAACCCGATTCTGGTGACCGGCGGTACCGGCGATCTCGGCCGTGAGGTGGTGCGACGTCTGTCGGACGGGGGACGGCCGGTCCGGGTCATGAGCCGGCGGCCACGCCCATCGGGTGAACCGTACGAGTGGGCTCGGTGTGATCTGCGGACCGGCGACGGCCTCGCCGAAGCGGTCGACGGTGTCTCGGTGATCATCCATTGCGCGTCGACGCTGGGCCGCGGTGACGAGCAGGTGACGCGGAATCTGGCCGAGGCGGCACGGCGGGCGGGCGGTCCGCATCTGGTGTACATCTCGATCGTCGGCATCGACGTGATCCGGTTCTTCTATTACAACGAGAAGCTGGCGTCGGAGAAGGTGGTCGAGGAGTCCGGTCTGCCGTGGACGGTGCTGCGCGCGACACAGTTCCACGACCTCGTCGCGCGGGCGTCGGCGGCGCAGCGGCGGCTGCCGGTGACGTTCATGCCGTCCGGCTTCCGGTTCCAGCCGGTCAGCACCGGTGACGTCGCGGACCGGCTGGTCGCGCTGGCGTCCGGCGAGCCTGCCGGGCGGGTGCCGGACCTGGGCGGCCCCGAGGTGCGGACCGCCCGTGACCTGGCGGAGGCCTACCAGCGGTCGATGGGGCGCCGGAAGCCGATCGTGCCGCTGTGGCTGCCCGGCAAGGCGTTCCGGGCGTTTCGGGCGGGCGGGAACCTGACGCCCGGGAACGCGACCGGTGTCGGCACCTTCGAGGAGTTCCTCGCTTCCCGCGGTTAGTCACTCCTCGCGATGCCACACCGAGCCGTGCTCACGCGTGCGAGTTACGGTGGCCTGGTGACGATCACCGGGTTCTTCTCCTCTTTCGAAACGGGTGATCCGCAGCCGGTGGATCCGGCCTTGCGCGTCGGCGGCGGGCCGAGTTCCTCGCCGACGGCGAAGCCGGGCGTCGGGTTCACCGGCGGGCACGCTCTCCGCTACGAAAACTCGCTGCGCGCGACGGTGTTCGAAGTGGACATCGAGGTCACCGGCCACACGGAACTGTCCTATGTGGTCTTCCCCGAGGCCGAGAAGGACGCTGTCCCCAGCTACCGCAGCACGTTCGTGGCGCTGGACGTCGAGTTCGCCGACGGGACCACAGCCGGTTTCAGCGCCGGGGAGCAGGGCCTGGCCAAGACGCTGTACGTCGACCAGTGGAATCTGGTGCGGCGCAGGCTGGGCGAGTTCGCCGGACGGCGGATCGCCCGGATCGTCCTGGTCAGCGAACCACCGGACGGCGCGAGCGCGGGCTGGCTGGACGACGTCCGGATCGCCGAGCGCGCGGTCGAGACCCGCGACCCGGTCGACCACGTCCGCACCACCCGCGGCACGCATTCCAGCGACAAGTTCTCGCGGGGCAACAACTTCCCCGCGACGGCCGTTCCGCACGGCTTCAACTTCTGGACCCCGGTCACCGACGCGAGCGCCACCAACTGGCTCTACAGCTACCACCGGCACAACGACGCCGCGAACCGTCCGGCGCTGCAGGCGTTCGCGTTGTCGCATCAGCCGAGCCCGTGGATGGGCGACCGGCACACCTTCCAGGTGATGCCGGGGATCGGCCCGGTCGAGCCGGATCGCTCCCGGCGCGCGCTCGCGTTCTCCCATGACGACGAGATCGACCGGCCGCATCACTACGGTGTCCGGTTCGCCAACGGCGTCACCGCCGACATCGCCCCGGCGGATCACGCGGCCCTGTTCCGGTTCACCTTCCCGGGTGATCGCGGCTGGCTGCTGTTCGACAACGCCCGCAACCGGGGCACTGTGCGGCTGGACGCGGCGAAAGGCGTGGTCACCGGCCACACCTGGGTCCGCAGCAGGCTTTCGGCCGGGGCGAAGCGGATGTTCGTCCACGCCGAGTTCGACGTCCCCGCTGAACGGGGCGGGAAGATCCGGCGCCCGGCCTGGCGGACGGTGACCGGGGTCCTGGAGTTCGCGGCGGGTGAGGTGACGATGCGGATCGCGACGTCGCTGATCAGCCTCGCGCAGGCGAAGCGGAACCTCGAACTGGAGATCCCGGCCGGGACGAGCTTCGAGCAGGTGCGCGATCAGGCCCGCGCGCGGTGGGCCGAGGTGCTGGGCCGCGTCGAGATCGAAGGCGCGACCGAGGATCAGCGCGACACGTTCTACTCCAATCTCTATCGCCTCTTCCTGTATCCGAACTCCGCGCACGAGGACACGCCGAACGGTGTGCGCCACGCGAGCCCGGTCATCCGCAGGCTCCGTCCCAGCACCCGCACGAGGACCGGCGCGAAGGTCGTGGACGGCGAGATGTACGTCAACAACGGCTTTTGGGACACCTACCGCACCACGTGGCCCGCGTACGCCCTGCTCACCCCGGGCCGGTGCGGGCGGATGATCGACGGGTTCGTCCAGCAGTACCGCGAAGGCGGCTGGATCTCGCGCTGGTCCTCCCCCGGGTACGCCAACCTGATGACCGGCACCAGTTCCGACGTCGCGTTCGCCGACGCCTACCTCAAGGGTGTGCGCGGATTCGACGTCGAAGCCGCCTACGAAGCGGCGCTGAAGAACGCGATGGTGACTCCGCGCGGGCAAAGCGTCGGCAGGAAGGGCCTGCACGAGTCGATCTTCCTCGGGTTCACGCCCACGTCGGTCCACGAAGGTCTGTCGTGGGCGCTGGAGGGCTGCGTCAACGACTTCGGCCTGGCCAATTTCGCCGAGGCGCTCGGCCACCACGATGACGCCGTGTACTTCCGGCAGCGCTCGCAGCAGTACGCGAACCACTTCGATCACTTGATCGGGTTCTTCCAGGGCCGCAACCGCGACGGCAGCCGTCATTTCGCCGCCGAGGGCTACGACCCGGAGGCGTGGGGCGGCGACTTCACCGAGACGAACTCCTGGAACACCGCCTTCTCCGTTCCCCACGACGGCGCCGGGCTCGCCGCGCTGCACGGCGGCACCGAAGCGCTGGAGTCCAAACTGGACACGTTCTTCGCGACCCCGGAGACCGGCCGGAAACCGGGTTCCTACGGTGGGCTGATCCACGAGATGACCGAGGCCCGCGACGTCCGGATGGGACAGTACGGGCATTCCAACCAGCCGTCGCACCACATCCCCTTCATCTACAACCACGCCGGAGCGCCGTCGAAGACGCAGCGGATCGTGCGGGAGGTCCTGCGGCGGCTCTACGTCGGCGGAGACCTCGGTCAGGGATATCCGGGTGACGAGGACAATGGCGAGATGTCCGCCTGGTACGTCTTCGGCGCGCTCGGGTTCTATCCGCTGGCGATGGGCAGCCCCGAGTACGCGATCGGTTCGCCGCTGTTCACGAAGGCGACCGTCCACCTGGAGAACGGGAAGGACCTGGTCATCGAGGCGCCCGGCAACACGGAGGGCACCGTCTACGTCCAGTCCCTGACGATCGACGGGCGTCCGCACCACACCAGCACGCTCCCCCATGCCGCGCTGGCCGACGGCGCGACGCTGGAGTTCACGATGGGCGGGCAGCCGTCGGACTGGGGCCGGTCCCCCGCCGAACCCGCCACCCCGTGCCCGCTCGCGGACATCGCGGTGGGCGCCGGTCCCCTGTTCGACGACACCACCAAGACCGAGGTGACCTTCCCCACCGGTGAACCGGTCATCGACTTCCCCACGGACGGCTCCTCGCGCGAGGTCGTGATGTACACGCTGACCTCGGGAAGCCGCCGGGGTGACCCGCGTTCGTGGGTACTCGAGGGGTCCGACGACGGCGAGCGCTGGATGCTGCTGGACCAGCGTGAGGGCGAAACGTTCCGATGGCGACGTCAGACTCGGCCGTTCGCCCTCGCCGGGCCGGCGAGGCACGCCCGATACCGTCTTCGCATCACCTCGTCCACCGCCAGGCGGGTCACCCTCGCCCAAGGAGAGCTGCTCGCCCGATGATCGCCCGTATCACCCAGGCCACGACCGACCGTCTGGTCGCCTCCGATCCCGGCCTGGTCCGGCTCCGGCTCGCCTTCTCGGCCGTGCTCAGCATCGTCGTCGCGGTGCTGGCCATCCTGCCGTTCCACCAGCCGCTCACGGTCACCCTCGTCGCCGCGATCGCGGCGATGACGTCCGCCTTCACTGTCAACGACACGACTCCGGGACAGCAGGCGGTGACGCTGGTGCTGGGGCTGCTGCTGGGCGCGGCGTCGCTCACCGCGGCCAGTGTGGGTTCGGCGGTGCCGCCGCTGGACAGCATCGTGTTCGTGCTGCTGATCTTCGTCGCGGTCTACGCGCAGCGGTTCGGTTCACGCGGGATCGCGCTGGGATCGCTGTCGTTCTTCCTGTTCTTCTTCGCGATGTTCCTGCAGACCCACCTGAAGCAGGTCCCGGTGCTGCTGCTGGCGCTGACCATCGGGATCGCGGCCAACGCGGTCGTCCGGTTCGTCCTGCTGCGCAGGCGCACCGACGCGGAATTCCTCCGGATCCGGCGGGCGTTCCGGGCGCGGCTCGCCGCGGTGGTGCGGGCGGCCGAGGACCATCTCGCGGTCGGGGGCAGCGAGCGCACCCGCAAGCGGCTCCGCACGACGAACGCCCGCATGCACGAGTCCGTGCTGCTCATCGAGGACACCGCGCCCGAGGTGACCGGCGCGGACTCGGCGAACCGGCTCCGCCGCCGCGCGATCGAGGTCGAGCTGGCGGTGCAATGGCTGACGATCACCGTGCAGCGCACCTGCGCGGAAGATCTCGACGAGGACGTGCGAGACGACCTGATCGCGCGGATGCGGCGGTTCCGGTCGCTGATCGAACGCGACCCGCGGGAACTGCCGCTGATCAGCGAGACCGAAGAGTTCAGCAAGATGCTGGTGGAAGGCAGCCGGATCGACGAGCACGCCGCTCCCGGCGACGGGGTCCGCCGGGCCATCGCCGAGCTCGCGCTGGCCGACGTGCGGGCACAGCGGGTCGCCGAACACGACGTCTCCGAAGCCCTCGACGATCCCGACGATCCCGACGAGGAGAAATCGGCGGCGTTCGCCTACGACAACCAGACCCGCAGCGCGATCCAGGCCGTGGTGGGCGGCGGGCTCGCCGTCCTCGGCGGGGAGCTGGTGTCGAGCCAGCGGTGGTACTGGGCGGTGCTGACGGTGTTCGTGGTGTTCATCGGCTCGTCGACCGCGGGCGCGACGTTCGTGAAGGGCGTCCGGCGGCTCGGCGGCACGCTGATCGGCATCGTGGGCGGGCTGGTGCTGACGCTGGTCGTGTCGGGCAGTGTGCCGGCGACGCTGGCGCTGATCCTGGTGTGCGTGTTCGGCATGGTCTACATGGCGCGGGTTTCGCAGGTGATCATGGCGTTCTTCATCACCAGCATGCTCGGGTTGCTCTACAGCCTGCTGGGGACGTTCAGCCTCGAGGTGCTGTGGATCCGGGTCGCCGAGACCGCGGTGGGTGCGGCGGCCGGGGTGCTGGCGGCGGTGGTGATCGTGCCGGTGCGCACCCGCGCGGTGATGCTGGACGACGTCTCGGCGCTCCTGGACGAATTGGACGAGTTCGTCGAGAAGACCGCGGGCCTGTTGTCCGGTGCGGAGAACGTGAGTGTCATCGAGAAGTCGCGCGATCTGGACCGGGCGGTGGACAAGGTCCGCACGACGATCGAGCCGCTCACCCATCCGGTGAACCTGAGCAGCCGCCGCGACTACGGCTGGCACGTGCTCACGACGGTGGAGACGATCGCGTTCCGCGCCCGGCACGTCGCGGCGCGGTCGCAGGCCGGGCTGCTGGTGAACGAGGCGGACCGGCTGCTGCTGTACACCGGGCGGATCCGGGAGAACATCGCGATGCTGGGGAAGGCGATCGGTGATCCCGGTGGTTCCGGGCACGGGACGCTGGTCCGCGACGACGGCACGCCGGTGGCGGACCGGATCGATGACCCTCAGGCGCGTTCGGTGCTCACCAGTCTCGGCCATCTCGACGAGACGGTGATCGCACTGGGCCGCGCTTTCGGGGTGGAGGCCACCGATCCGGCACCGTCCGGGAAAGGGTGACGGCCCCCTTCGTCGTGGTCCGAAGGAGGCCGCCACCTCAGGGATCAGCTCCTCGGTTTGGGACAGTTCTTCCACGAGAAGTGGTACGTGGTCTTGATCGCACCGTCGGTGGAGTCCATGGTGACGAAGCTGGTGGTCTTCTTCGGATCGGAAGTGCCGACCGCGGCCCGCAATTCCGTGTTGATGTTGAAGTTGCGGTCCTCACCGCAGGGTTTGTAGACGATGGCGCCGACTTCGATGTCGTCGGTGAACTGCCAGTTGTCCTCGAACGGGCCTTTGAGGTTGTGGTTCACGTAGGATGTCGGCGAATTGCCCTGGAAATAATAGTTGGCTCGTTCCAGCCCGGTGGCTCCCGCGGCCAAGGACGCGAATCCGCGGTAATCGGTGCCCGCGATACCGTAGGTGAATCCCTGCGGTACGTGGACGTAGAGGTTGAGCTGACAGTTCTTGCGCAGATCGGTCGGTTTCGCGCCGATGCCGACCTGGGCGGTGTATTCGCTGTAGGTGACCGTGAACGCGGTGTTGTCCGGCGAAACGGAAACAGCCGCTGTACCGGGTCTGCAACCGGTTCCATTGACCGTCACGACGTCGATGACTATCTTGTCGGACGGCAACGGAGGCGGTACCCAGCCGTTCGGCGTGACCACGGAGGAGAACAGCGTCACGGCAGCAACCAGCACGTTGAGCATGGGATCCTTCCCAAAACTTCCACACGGCGAGAACTGGGCGGATTCGATGTCAGCGAGACGATCTTTCCGGCCGCCCGCCGATCGGACGAAAATGGATTCGGTCACCGGAAACAGGGGTGACCGCCGAAAATGGGGTCGTCGAGAAGACTCGTCGCCGCCGGAGCAGGCGGCGACGAGCGGCGAAATCCTCGCTCAGGGCGGCCAAGGCCCTGACCGGGCATGGGTGGGACGGCCTTCTTCCGGACCTGGAAGCAGGCCGTCACCCTGGAGAAACCGTCAGGAAGTCGGGCAGGTCTTCCACGAGAAGTGGTAGGTGGTCTTGAACGCGCCGTCGGTCGAGTCCATCGTGATGAAGCTGGTGGTCTTCCTCGGATCCGACGTACCCGCGCCGACCCTCAATTCCGTGTTCACATTGAGGTTCCGGTCCTCGCCGCACGGCTTGTAGATGATGACGCCGCCCTCGGCCTCGTCCCGGAACTGCCAGTTGTCCGAGAGCGGGCCGTTGACCGGGTGGCTCACCTGCGCGGTCGGGGAATTACCCTGGAAGTAGTAATTCGCCCGCTGCAGTGCCTTGGCGCCCGATTCGAGCGACGCGAAACCGCGGTAGTCGGCACTGGCGATACCGTAAGTGAATCCTTGCGGCACGTGGATGTTGAGGTTCAGCTGGCAGTTCTTCCTGAAGTCGGTCGGTTTCGCGCCGACGCCGACCTGCGCGGTGTATTCGCTGTAGGTCACCGTGAAGGAACTGTTGTCCCTGGCGACGGCGACCGCGGACGAACCCGGCGGACAGCCGGAACCATTGACGGTGATCACGTCGATGACGACGCGGTCGGGCGGCGGTCCGGGCGGCGGCGACCAGCTATTCGGTGTTATTATCGACGAGAAAAGTGACACGGCGGCAACCACTGCATTGAGCATGGGGTCCTTCCCAAAACTTCCACACGGGGGGCGGGGAACTGGGCGGACTCATGTTAGCGAAACGATCTTCATGGTGCCGCCCGCCGATCGGACGAAACCGTCCCGGCAATCGGTTCATGAAATTGTCTTATGGCCTGTAACCGTTTTCCTGGACCGACGAAAAGACCACCGGCACCGGAAAACACCACTCGGTTGGCACGATATGGAAATGTGTTCTCGGGCCCGGTGTTGACGATTCCGGAAGACAAGCCGCGGCCAGGCGGCGATGCACCGGCGAGCGAGAGGTGTCGCCGTCCCACATCCGGCGGACGATCCGGAGGGTCTCACCACCGGTCGCGCTTGGAGACTGGGGCGCCCTCGCGACGGTGGAGGATTTGGGACGTTCAACGTCCCAAATCCTCCACGCTCGAACGTGCTCACGAGCCGAGCGGCGATTGAACGCGATGGAGAACACGGGCCTGATCACCCGGCGGCGTGATCCGGACAACCGGCGGGTGCATGTCGTGGAACTCACCGACGAGGGCGAACCGGTCTTCCACACTGGCCGGACTGCTGTCGCGACTCGCCGCGAACGTGGGCGGTGGCGGCATCGATCAAGAAAACAGTGACTGGACGCACCCGAACGGCGACACGGGACAGGACTAGCATCGCGGTACAAAGTCGATGTCGCCTCAAGCTGGAGAACCGCAATGACCCAAGCCCCTGTCAACGTCACCGTCACCGGTGCGGCCGGCCAGATCGGCTACGCGCTGCTCTTCCGCATCGCGTCCGGTCAGCTGCTCGGCCCGGACACCCCGGTGAAGCTGCGGCTCCTGGAGATCCCGCAGGCGGTCAAGGCGGCTGAGGGCACCGCGATGGAACTCGAAGACGGCGCGTTCTCGCTGCTGTCGGGCATCGACATCTTCGACGACCCGAAGCAGGCCTTCGAGGGCGCGAACGTCGCCCTGCTGGTCGGCGCCCGTCCCCGCGCCAAGGGCATGGAGCGCGGCGACCTGCTCGAGGCCAACGGTGGCATCTTCAAGCCGCAGGGTGAGGCCATCAACGCCGGCGCGGCGAGCGACATCAAGGTCCTCGTGGTCGGCAACCCGGCCAACACCAACGCCCTCATCGCGCAGGCGCACGCGCCCGACGTCCCGGCCGACCGCTTCACCGCGATGACCCGCCTCGACCACAACCGCGCGCTCGCGCAGCTGTCGAAGAAGCTGGGCGTACCGGTGACCGAGCTGAAGAAGGTCGCGATCTGGGGCAACCACTCCGCGACCCAGTACCCGTCGATCGCGCACGCCGAGGTGTCCGGCAAGGCCGCGACCGAGGTGCTGACCGACCAGCAGTGGCTCACCGAGAACTTCATCCCCACCGTCGCCAAGCGCGGCGCGGCGATCATCGAGGCCCGCGGCCTGTCCTCCGCGGCGTCGGCCGCCTCCGCGGCGATCGACCACGTCCACACCTGGGTCAACGGCACCCCCGAGGGTGACTGGACCTCGGCGGCGGTCGTGTCCGACGGCTCCTACGGTGTCCCGGAAGGCCTGATCTCCTCGTTCCCGGTCACCGCCGCGAACGGCGAGTACAAGATCGTCCAGGGCCTGGAGATCGACGACTTCTCGCGCGCCCGCATCGACGCTTCGGTCAACGAGCTGGCCGAAGAGCGCGACGCGGTGAAGAAGCTCGGCCTCATCTGAGTTCGATCCGTTTCACGAAAGCGGCCGTGTCCCTGGGGACGCGGCCGCTTTTTCGTCCCCGATGATCGTGTCGAGGTTCGCGCGTGTGGTCTCCAGCTCGCCGATGGCCGCGTCGATCCGCTCACGCTGCCTGCGCAGTTCGTCGACCAGCTCCGGGCAATCAGGCGTCAGCCAGCCGTCCTCGTCGACGATGCACGGCAGGATCTCCAGGATCTGCGCGGTGTTCAGCCCGGCCTCGAGCAGGATCCTGATCCGCCGCACCGCCGCGACATCCGCGTCGCCGTACACGCGATAGCCGCTCGGCCGCCGTTCCGGAGTCAGCAGACCCTGTTCCTCGTAGTACCGCAGCGCACGCTCGCTCACACCGGTCCGCCGCGCGAGCTCCCCGATCCGCATCCGCACTCCAGACTTGACTCTCACGTCAATGTCAAGGTTTAGCTTAGCCGCCATGACCACCGTGACCGTCCTAGGACTCGGCCCCATGGGCCACGCCCTCGCCGCCGCGTTCACCGCGGCCGACCACCCCACCACCGTGTGGAACCGCACCCCGGGCAAGGAAACCAGCCTCGACGTCACCGTCGCCGCGACCGCCGCGCAGGCGATCGCCGCCAGCCCGCTCACCGTCGTCTGCGTCCGCGACCACCGAGCTGCACAATCCATCCTCGACACCGACGCGCTCAAAGGCCGCACCCTGGTGAACGTCACCGGCGGCTCACCACGACAAGCCCGCGAAATGGCCTCCTGGGCGGCCGACCACGGAATCGGCTACCTCGACGGCGTGATCGTCGCGACCACCGACGCCATCGGCGGCCCGGAAGCCACCCTGTTCTACAGCGGCCCGGCCGACGTCTACGAGAAACACCGCGGCACACTGGCCGCACTCGGCGAGAACGCACACCACCTCGGCGAGGACCCCGGCCGCGCCGCCGCGTTCGACGCCTCCCTGCAGGACATGCTCTGGACCTCGATGAGCGGGGTGATCCACATGTTCGCCCTCGCCAAGGCGGAGAGCATCGGCGCCGCCACCATCGCCGGACACGCCAAGGCGATGCTCGGCTTCTTCCCGGACATGATCGACCTGCTCGCCGCCCAGGTCGCCGCCGACCACTACCCCGGCGACGCGGGCACCCTCGAGTCCACGGCCGCGACCATGGACCACATCCTCGACGCCATCCGGGAGCGAAACCTCGACAACGGCGTCCTCACCGCCGCCCGAACCCAAGTGCGGCAAGCGATCGACGCGGGCCACGGCTCCGAGGGATTCGGCAGGCTCGCCGCGCTCCAGTAACGGAGCTGAAGGGGACTTTCCCCACATCACACGAGAGGAAAGCGCCCTTCGCCGCATGAGATGCGGCGAAGGGCCCCTTCACCGCTAAGTTGACCAAGTGCAGCTGAACGCGCTCCTCACCGGCCAACCCGCGGACGTCCTCACCCGGACCCTCGAGCTCTCCCCAGCCGAGCGGAAGGCCCTGCTCCCCGACCTTCTGGCCGCGTTCAAGGACGGCAGCGAGTTCGTCGAAATCGAGCCCAACACCTACGGCGCCCGAAACCCGATCAGGGGCGAGCAAGCCGCGACAGCCCTCTGGGCCATCCTCCCCGCAGGCGACCCCCTGCTGCGCAAACTCTGGCTCGCCTCACCCACGATCCTCGAACGCGTCCTGAGAGACCGGCCACTCGCCGAACGCAAGTCGATCGCCCTCCGCATGATCGGGCACCAAACCGCCTGGAAAGCGATCCGCCGCATGGTCCGCGACGGCGACCTCGAACCCATCCGGACCCCCGAGTACCACGCGGGCTGGTTCGGCTGGGCCGGACGCTCCGACGGGAAGCCCTTGGCCGAACGACTCCGGACCGAACCCGAAGGACTCACCGAACTCTGGGAACTACTCACGCTCGAAGGCAACGGCGACGCCAGCTTCGCCGCCTACGACAAGTACGTCCACGACGAGAACAAGTTCTCCACCGCGCTGCTCGAACTGACCGGAACCGGCGAACTCGACCGCACCAGATTGCTCGACCTCACCCTCGACATCCTCGCCCGAGACTTCGCGGCCTTCCGCGCCCAGTGGTACGCGGCGCTCCACGAAGCACTCGAGCCCACTCCCGACGAGCGCACAGCGGCCCAGAATCGCTATGCCCGGCTCTGCGGAAGCGGCCTCCCCCGCACCGTCTCCTTCGCCGTCAAGTCACTGTCCCTAGTGGACAAACAAGGCACGCTCGACGGCGAAGTCGCCCTCCAGCACCTCCCCGCGGCAGCCGCCGGACGCGGCGCCGCCACCGCCAAACTCGCACTCCGGCTCGCCGGCCGCATCGCCGACCGGCGCCCCGAACTCACCGACCTCGCCAACGAAGTCTTCGAAGCGGCCCTCACCCACGAAGCGTCCGACGTCCGCGCCCTCGCCACCGCCAGGCTCGGCGTCACACCCGACGCGCCGGCCGACATCGAGACCGTCGTGTACCCGGAACCCGTACGACCACCCTGGCACCAGCGCGAGACGCTCACCCTCCCACTCGAAATCCCGGACACCCCGGCCGCGATCGCGGAAGCCCTCTCCTCCCTCCTCGCCGACCCCGACCAGGCCGACCTGTTCCTGGCCGCCCTCGACGGCATCCACCGCGTCGAAGCCGACCTCACAGACGCCCTCAAACCGCTGGTCAAACGCGCCACCAAGATCGCGGGCGAGAAATACGGCGCCGCCATACCCAAGCTGCTCGCCACACTCGTCCTCGGCCTCAGCGGCCGCGACGTCACCCACCCGCCACAGGTCGAAGGCTGGCGCCGCTCACTCCACCACCGGATCACCGCCCTGCTGGAGGGCACCGCCGTACCCGTGTCCGCCGCCACCCACCAAGGCGGCTGGCTCGACCCCGTCGTCTTCGTCTCCCGCATGCTCGAACACCCGGAAGCACCCGAAGACGACGTCGCCGACGCACTGCTCCGGCTGGCCCCGGACACCCGGCCCGAAGCTCTCACCCTCGCCTCGGCACTCACCGGACCGCACGCCGACACCATCCGCTACGCCCTCGGCGGACCGTCGATCTCCCAAACCGGCTGGACCGCCCTCGCCGCCGCTCGCGCGCGACACCCCGAAGCCGCAGACCCCGTCGCCGCCCTACGCGGTGAACCCGGCACGCCGATGACCTGGTCGGCGAAGGTCGGCCCCAACGCCTACGACCTCGAAGAGCTGGACATCCAGGAAACCCCGGAAATCGTCTCGCCGAAAGCTCCCTGGCTAGGGGTACTCTTCGACGCTCCGGATCCCGAATGGCTCGGCTTCACCAATTGCCACGAAGCGGTTTCCTCGCCCTACGACCGCGACTACGTGGAAGCAATGGTCGCCGGAAACCTGTTCTTCAACGACATCGAAGTCGGCTATCCCGTGGAGAAGGCCGCGCTGCCCCCATTCCTGGACCGGCCCTCCATCCCGGGCTTCCCCGGCACGATGCTCCTCGCCACCACACTCGCGCTGAAACGCCCGGCCGCCGTTCAGCTGGGCACGGACGCCGTACTGACCCTTCTGGACCGGAAAATGGTCGGCCCCCGCGCACTCGGCGAAGCGCTGGGAATCCTCGGCCCCCACCTCATACCGACGAGGCTGGCTCCCCGGCTTTCGACCATCGCGAACGAACACCCGATCGCCGCACTGTCTCTTCTGGACGCTCTGCTGCCCGCTTTGGCACCTGATCATCGAGGGGTCTTCGCGCTCTTGGAGCTCACCGCGGACCTGGTGGAACGCGGGGCGGGACCGATCAGCTCCGAGACAAAGGAATGGCTGACGCGGTTCAAGGGCAGTTCGAAAGCGGCGAAGGCGGCGTCACGCCTCAGCCGCTGACATCCGCGCCGCCAGCACATGCGAACACGGGCCTCGCGTCTCCTGATGTTTGGCCCACCAGGCACAAGTACACCCGGCGGGTGACAACCGGACCCGCTGCACGGACCCGGCACGAGTGATCTCGTAGCCGCCATCGGGCAACTGCCGGACCGCTCCGGTGGCGACGAGCTCCCGGGCCTTCGCCAGCCGCCCGTTCGCCGGAGCGCGCCCGCTCGGGAGCTCGCGCGAGAACCACGTGCCGTCGACGACGTCGTGGCCGGCGCGGCCCGCGACGAGTTCCGGTGCGTCGAGGCCCGCCGCCAGTGAGTTCAGCCAGCCGCCCTCACCGGAGAAACCGCGAGACGGCTCAGGGGACAGCGTCACGATCAGCCGCGCACGTTCCAGTTGGAGCACCCAACTCGCGACCTCACTTCCTGGTCGCGTGTAGACGGTCAGACCTTGCGCGAACCGGATCAGCGGCTCGACGATCCGGAGCCTGTGCAGCCCGGACGCCGGAATCGAGTCCTGCCCCGAACGCGAGGTCAACCGGAGCCCCCGGCCGGACGTCACCGCCCACGACTTGCCGACAGCGGTCGGAAGCCGTCGCAGGAAAGCCCTCGTTTCGAGCTTGTCCAGCTCCGCCTTCTTGACCGCGCCCGCCGTGACGGCGGCGACCTCGGCGAAACCCGCCACCCAGCGATCCGGCAGCGGTACCAGTGACTCGTCGTTCTGCCCGTCGAGAGTGCGGAGGTGGATCCCGTCCCCTCGTACGGTCAGGTGCAACGGATCCTGTGCCACCACCCCGGCCAGCACCGCCCTCGTCGCCTCGGACAGGTCCACGTTGGTGCACCCTTCACCGAGTTCGCCGACCTCGACCAGATCGAGCCTGGCGTAGACACCGCAGCACGGTGAAAACGCCTCCGCGCGCAACGTCGTCCCGTCCGCGGTGAACACCGGATCGGACTCGGCGATGAGCCTGTTCACCATCGACGGCGGCATCCAGAACCGCGTCCTGGCGACCTTCCCCAAGATCAGCAATGCCTGCGCCGCTTGAGCTCCGGGTTCGACGAACCCGTCGAACAGCACCGGCACCCGGACATGCTCTTCGACGGACTCCAGCAAGATCTCGGTGATCACCGGGCCACCCTAGCCAGCGCCCCGGACACTCTTTGCCGTCTTTGAAGGGTTCTGCTTTAAGTTGATCTTGCTCGTCGCAAAGATGTATAGGTCGTTATACGCTTTATATCGATGGCAGGCCTCGGAATTTTCGCTCGAGGCCTGCCATCTCCCTCCCCCGGCATTCGGACTACCGGGTCGGTCTCCCCGTGGCGAACCGGTCCGACTCCCCCGTCACGAAGAACGCGTCGCGGTCGAGGTACTCCGGAGCCAGGCCGGGATGTCTGATCACGCCCCCTCCCCCGAAGGACGCGCGTTCGTCTCGACGGCAGATCCGGCCTGCGCCGTACCCGATTCCCAGACCCAGTGGCAGTAACGCGAGTTCGGCGATCTGTACCCAGTTGGCGAACATCGGTCTCCCTCTCCTCGGCCCCATTCCGACCCGCCTCATGCTATTCGCAAACTATTCGCCATCGAAGCGTCTATTCGTGTACTATTCGCGATCTAGTGCACTGTGGGGGTAGCATGATCACCCCACCTCGACCCGCGAAAGAAGAGCATGCCCACGTCGTCGCCCCACCCCGGCTCCGACCGCGTCCGGCTCGCCACCAAGCTGCGCGAGATCCGAGCCGCCACCGGACTCTCCGGCAACCAGTTCGCCAAGACCTTGGGCTGGCCTCAATCGCGGGTGTCCAAGATCGAGACCGCGATGCAGTTCCCGACCTCCGAAGACATCTCCAGCTGGCTCGACGCGGCCGACGCCGCCACCGAAGAGGGCGTCGTCACCGAGTTGCTCAAACGCGCTCGCGTCGAGTCTGTGTCGTTTCGCGAAGAGTTCCGGAAGCCCGGCGGAGCCACCACCCGACAGCGGTCGGTCCTGGAACTGGAGCGGCAGGCATCCCGGGTCGCCACGTTCCAACCGGCACTGCTTCCCGGCCTCGTGCAGACACCCGGCTTCATGCGGGAGCTACTCGCGCTCCCCTCCGGCCCCGCGCGCACGGGCGGGGCATCCGCCGACGACGTCGAGCATATGGTCGCCGTCCGGATCGAACGGCAAGCGCAACTCCACGAACCGGGCAAAGCCATGCCACTCGTCATCGGCGAGGCCGCCCTGTGGATCCGGATCGGCGATCTCGAGACCCAACTCGGCCAGCTGGACAGGCTCCACACCCTCGCCGGCCTTCGCACGGTCGACCTGCGGATCGTGCCCTTCGACATCGTCATGCCGATCGCCCCGCTGCACGGCTTCAGGATCATCGACGCCGATTTCGTCGCGGTGGAGACGTTCGCAGGCGAGAACCTGATCAGGGATCCGGACGAGATCGCCTTGTACCAGCACATGTTCGACCGGCTCCAGGCGGAAGCCGTGGCCGGAGACGAAGCGGCTCGGCTGATCCAGAACGTGTCACGGCGAGTGGCCGGTGAGCCCTGAGACCGGTCAGCCCGCGGCCCGGCAGGTCCGGCACTCCGCGTGCGGCTGCTCCAGACTGGTGATGAAACTGTGGTCCATGGTGGCGAGGCTGAAGCCGTACTGACTGTTCAGCGCGAGCTTCGGCGCGTTCGTGATCAACCGCATCACCGCGTGCGCGACCAGATTGCCCGCCACACCGGCCGTCACCGCGTTGGCCGCGTGCGCCGGGATGTTCGCCGCGGGCCGCCAAGTCGCCAGCGGCGGACGCCGGGCGTCGCGATCCTGCTCGGCCAGCCGGGCGCACTCGTAACACGGTCCCTCTCCCGGGCGGTAGATGCCCAGATTGACCTGCGGACCGTGATATCCCCCGTAGACCCAGGGCGTGCCCGTCGACGCGCACGCCTGGTTCGTCCAAGTCCGGAGTTCCGGCGGATGATCGGCGGTCATGATCAGGACGTCGCAGCCGGCGGCCAGTCTCCGCAACGAGGCGACGCCCTCGATCCGCGTCGGCTCCCCGGTGACCTCGACGTCCGAATTGGCCGCACGCAGCCTCTCCACCGCCACGTCCACCTTCAGCAGGCCCAGATGCTGCTCGGTGTACAGAATCTGTCTGCTGAGGTTGGACAGTTCGACCACGTCCGGTTCGACGCAGTGCAACCGCCCCACCCCGGACATGACCAAGCCCAGGGCGGCCGTGCACCCGACGCCACCCACGCCGACCAGCACCACCCGCGCCTGGGCCAGCAAGACCTGGAACTCCCAGCTCGAATTCCTCCGCGTCAAATCGATCCACCGGTACAGCGACCGGCCTCTCGAATGGCGCTCGAGTTGTCGTGCGGTCAACGCGGTGCACATCGGCTCGTCGGCGTCCTCCACGTACCCGAGTTCGATCAACGTCTCGATGGCGGCCGCGACCTTGTCGGGACAGGACGCCGGACTTCGATCAGCCAGGTCGGCGACGACCTGGCTCACCGTTCGCGTCCCGTCCAGAAGATCCAGCAACGCCCACACCACACCATCGGGATCCCTGAGTTCGGCCGCGATGCCGAACACCTCCCCGCCGATCCGGATCCAACCGTCGCCGAAGCGGACCGGTCGATGCTCGTCTTTGACACGTGGACGCACCGGAATCCCCTCCTCGGTCAACCGTTGTCTCCGCTGTAAACGTGGCGAACCGCCTCAGTGCGTTCCACCATCACGATCTCGATCATCACCATCCACCCCCTCTCCCCCGACAGAGCCGCGTTTCCGGGCACCTCCGCCGACCCGCCGACTCGCCTACCGGCGATTTCCTCCTCCACAATGTACGCTCGCAACTTGTAGACGACCCAAATGTAGAGCTCTACATTGTGGTCGTCTATAGTCGTTTCTAGACTATGCGGGTGATCCTGGGGGTCACCCTCCGTGACAAGAAGCTGGGGAGGTGGTGACTTCGTGGGCACGTTGAACCCCACCGCGGTCAAGCGCTGGATCGCGCTCGAGATGAAACGCCTCCGGGAGGCCGCCGACTACGACCGCGCGGCGGCGGCCGACCGCATCGGCAAGGCCACGACGGTCATCGCTCATATCGAGACCTCGCGGAACCTGCCCGCACCGTCCGACCTCGAAGTTCTGCTCGAATTCTACGGGGTGCCGGAGCGAGTGGCGTTCTTCCGCGATCTGACAAGGCGGGCGAAACGCGGCCGCGACTGGTGGATCAAATTCGATCAGGGGGTACATGAATGGTTCAACTTATATCTCGGCCTGGAAACCGGCGCGGCCCGGATCAGCACCGTGGACTTGGTCGTGCTGCCCGGCCTGTTCCAAACGCGTGATTACGCACATGCGGTGATCCGCGAAGGTCGACGCTGGAACAGCGCCGAGGAACTCGACTCCATGGTCGAGCTCCGAATGGAAAGACAAAAGCTACTGGATCGCACCGAAGACGCGCCGCAGATCTGGTCCATCATCGACGAAGGCGTCTTACGCCGCCAGACCGGTGGACCGGAGGTCATGCTCGACCAACTGCACCACCTGATCGAACTTTCCGAACGGCCGAACATCGAAATCCAGATACTTCCCTTCACCGCAGGAGCCCACGGCGCCTCGGACGGCATGTTCATCCTCCTGGACTACCCGCCCGAGTTCGGCGGCGACCCCGGAACCGTGTACGTCGAGAACCGGCGCGAGGGCCTCTACTACGAGGAAAAGGAAGATCTGCGCCGTTTCCGGAACACGTTCGAACGCCTGCAGGCGCAAGCGGACCATCCAGGGCGGACACGAGGTTTCATCCAGAAAGTGGCAAGGGAACTCAATGAACAGTGATACGTCTCGACCCACCCTCGTCGGCCTGACCGGCTGGTGGAAATCGAGCTACAGTGCCGGCTCGGCCGGTTGCGTCGAGGTGAACGACACCATCCCCGGCTTCGTGGGCATGCGGGATTCGAAACTCGGCGAGAAAAGCCCTGTCCTCGTTTTCGAACCGCATGAAATACGAGCCTTCGTACTCGGCGCGAAAAACGGCGAATTCGATCACTTGCTCACCTGAGCCGAGGCGGTCCGCTCCCACGGGGGCGGACCGCCTCTCTTTTCGCGAGATTCAGGGCTGAGACCGGTCCTCGCCTTGCCTGCCTTGCAGTACGTGAAGGACCCCTTCATTGCGTCTAGCGCGGTGAAGGAGGCCTTCATGTACTTGGGGAAGGTGTGAAGGTCGAGTTTCTTCGGCTGAGCCGAGGGAAGGGGGCCTTCACACGGCCTCACTGTGACTTCTGATGCTTCAGGTGCCAACGGTGATTCGGGTATCCGTGAAGGCCTCCTTCCCTACGCTCAAGGTAGGGAAGGAGGCCTTCACGGACACGGCCAACGGCCGCAGCCGCGGAACATGACGTTCCCGTTCTCCTCACTAAGACCGAGACCGGCGTTGACGGTAGGCCCGCTGCTGACAGGCTCTCGAGCAGTAGTCCCGCGGCCTGCCCCGCCCTCCTCCGTCCAGCGGCTTACCGCACAGGACACAAGCCCCGACCTCGCTTTCGTCACGCATTACCTCACTCCCCTGGCTTGCGATCAGGGTCTCGACGCCGTCGAGGGTGCGCCGCAGCCCGAATTCGAAGGCATCGAGCGGAGCGTCCATTCCCCCGGCCTTCCACAGTTTCTCCAAGGCCGGGTAGCCGTCGAGGCGCTCGAACAGGGTCTCGCGCTCGCTCCACCAGCGCTCATGGGACACACCCGTGCTCCGCTGGAGCTCCGCGACCTCGCCCGCCTGGCGCGCGACGGACTCGACGAATCCTCCCACCAGGTTCACCACCGCGATCACCTGCGCGGGCGCCAAACCGCTGCGTGACGCGACTTCGAGGGCGTGGTCGTAGCCGGCCATGATGTTCGGCCCCGGCAGCCGCCTGGTCCCGGCGCTGTGCACCAGCCACGGATGCCGCCGGTACCTTTCCCACGCTCGCCGCGACCAGCGTTCGAGCCCCTCGCGCCAGCCGAGTCCGTCCGAAGGCTCCACGGGGCCCTCGCCGTACACGGCGTCGCGCATGAGTTCCACCAGCTCCGCCTTGCCCGGAACGTACCGGTAGAGCGACATCGTGGTGGTGCCGAACCGTTCGGCGACCTTGCGCATCGACAACGCGGCGAGCCCTTCGGCGTCCGCGACTTCGATCGCCGCCGTGACGATCCGGCCGAGGCTCAAGCCCGGCCGATCCGGCTCCGACGCTCCCCACAGCAGCTCGATCGCGCGCTCCGGATCGGGCTGCGCGTCGTCTTTCGCCACCGCTACTCCCTTGACGTTCGTCGCTCTCGCGTGTTTAGCTGATAAACCTCAGTATATCCCATAAACCTCTCCCAGGAGCGCTTCAGCATGCCCGAAATCAGGTTGTACGTGTCCCCCGACGGCCAGGACGACTGGCCTGGCACCGCCGACCGGCCCTTCGCCACACCGGGGGCGGCGCAAAAGGCTGTCCGCGCCGTCACCGCCGGGATGACCGGGGACATCATCGTCAGCTTCGCGACCGGTGTCCATCACCTCGCGGAACCCCTGGTCTTCGACGACGAGTCCGCCGATTCCGGCCGGAACGGCTTCCGCGTCTTCTACCAGGCGGCGGACTACGGAACACCCGGCCAGGCGAAGGTCGAACTGAACGGCGGCCGCCGGATCACCGGCTGGTCGGCGGGCGAAGACGGGGTCTGGACGGCGCCGGTCGGCGACCTGGAACCACGGCGGCTCACCGTGGACGGCCGCCCCGCGGCACGGGCGGCCCTGATGACCGGATTGCCGGGCAGCGTGACGAAAACATCGACGGGTTACGTCACGGATAGCGTCGAACCCCAGTCATGGCCGGATCCGTCCGGACTGGAGTTCGTCTACCCCGGCGTCTACCCGTGGTCCGAAGCCCGGCTCGCGGTGGCGTCGATTTCCGGCGACGCCACTTCGACCACCATCACCATGGCCCAGCCCGCCTTCGACAACGCCAAGTCCCTCTACGACTCCAAGTGGTACGGCGCCGGCGGAGACGGGACCTGGGACGGCCTCGCCGCGCCTTCCGTACTTGAGAACAACGTGGCCTTCCTGACCGAGCCGGGTACCTTCGCCGTCAGCCGGACCGAACCGGGTGACCACGTCCTGCACTACCGCCCGCGCCCGGGCGAGGAGATCGGCGAGACCACCGTCATCGCTCCCGTGCTCGAAACGCTCGTCAGCGCGCAGGGAGTGCACGACCTCGTGCTGCGCGGCTTCACCCTGGCCGACGCGGCCTGGTCCGGTCCCACGCGCACCGGCGGCTACCTGCACTATCACGGGAACGCGCGCTACGAGCGGGGCGAGTTCCAGAAGATCGACCTCGGCGCGGACGTCGGCTACGTCCACGTCCCGGCCGAACCGGTCCAGCTGCCCGCCAACGTCAGCCTCACCGCGGTCGAGCGAGTCACGCTGGAGGACAACCACTTCACCCGGCTCGGCGCGGGAGGACTGCTGATCGAAGGCGGTACCGACGTCGAGATCCGGGCGAGCGTCTTCGACGAGATCTCGGGCAGCGGGATCGCCGTCCACGAGAGCGTCCGGGTGTCGCTCGCGGACAACCTCGTCCACCACATCGGCACCGAGTACCGCGGCTCGTCCGCCGTCCTCGTGGTCGAGTCGGCGGAGACGACCGTGACACACAACGAGATCCACGACGTCCCGCACAACGGCATCGTGATCACCGGCGGCGAACGGGCCAGGGGCACCCAGGTGACCTCGAACCTGGTCGAACGCACCATGGGGAAGCTGATGGACGGCGGCGGGATCTACCTCTCGGCGCCGCAGGGCTCGTCGTACGCGAGCGGGGCGACGGTGCGAGGCAACGTGATCCGCGACGTCCTCACCTCGTACAACTTCGGCCTCTACACCGATTACGGCGCCGCGTGGATCACCGTCCTCGGCAATGTCGTCCACGGGGCCGACACCCCGATCGTGCTCCAGGTCGGCCCGCCGATGGAGAACGTCGCCTTCGTGGGCAACTTCTGGGACGTCCTGCCCGACAGCTACGACGCCCCGCCCAAGACGGTCACCGTGGCCGGGAACGCCGTGCTGCCCAAGGAAGGCTTCGAAGCGGCCGTCCGGGCCGATCCGGCGGGCGCCGACATCCTCGCGCGGGCGGGCCGCCGGGGTCTGGAACGATGATCACCGCTCCTGCCGGGCCGTTGCCCGGCAGGAGCCGTTCCGGCCACGATCCCCGAGGAGCCACGCGCCATGCCGACCCCGTCCACGGACTCCGCCGGGACACGCCACCGCCTCGCGAGGATCGCGACCGAAGTGCTCGCCCCGTGGGTCTGGGTGCTCGGCCTGCCGCTGGTCATCGCCTGGCAGGTCACGGGTCACCACCTCGGCGAGACGGTGCTGTGGGGGCTCATCGTCGGCGTCACCGGCTCCCTCATCCCGATGGCCGTGATCGTGCGGGGCGCACGGAAAGGCAAATGGGACAGCCACCATGTCACCGACCGGGCCGGGCGGCTCGTCCCGTTCGCGGTCTGCATCGGCTCGCTGGCAGGCGGATTCGTCATCCTGATCGCCGGTGATGCGCCGCACGAGATGATCGCCCTCGCCGCCGCCGAACTCGTCTGCCTGGTCGCCGCGCTCGCGATCACCTTCGGCATGAAGTTCAAGATCTCGATGCACGCGATGGTCGCGGCGGGTGCGGCCGTGATGCTGATCCGCGTCTACGGCCCCTGGCTCGCCCTGGTCTTCCTCGGCGTCGGCTGGGTTTGCTGGTCACGCGTCGAGCTCGGAGATCACACCAAGGCCGAAGTCACGGTGGGGACGGCTGCTGGCGTCATCCTCGGCGGTGGTGTTTACCTGGCTCTCGAAAGTTTTTTGGCCTGAGCGACGCCGTATAGGTCGTTATACACTTCCTAACCGCCGGATGCCTTCGCCGAGTTCGGCGATGTCGGCCGTCGCGGCGAAGCCCAGGCGCAGGAACGGCCCGGCGGGCTCGGTGGCGAAGAACCGCTCCCCTGCCCCGACCACGACTCCCCGCTCTCTCGCGGCGCGGGCGAGCGCGTTCGCGTCACTCCCCGCGGGTAGCCGTACCCACAGATGCAGTCCACCTGAAGGGACGCACGCGACAGTCCACTCAGGACACTCCCCCGCCAGCGCCGCGGCTGCTTTGCCGCACCGTTCCCGCAGTTCCGCACCCAGTTTCCGCACGTGACGTTCCCAGGACGGTGCGCTGAGGAGTTCGAGCGCCGCCTCCTGCAGCGGACGGGAGACGAAGAAGTCGTCGACCCGCCGGATCGCCTTCATCCGGTCGAGGACCGGGCCCCGCGCGATCAACGCTCCGATCCGGAGACTCGGCGCCGCCGCTTTCGTCACCGAGGTCAGGTGGACGACCGTGCCGTCGTGGTCGTCGGCGATCAGCGGACGCGGTGTCGTGGACTCGTGCGACAGATGACGGGCGAAGTCGTCTTCGAGCACGAACGCGCCCGCCGCCCGCGCCACCTCCAGCACCTGAGCGCGACGCTCGGCCGCCAGCACGGTCCCGGTCGGATTGTGGAAGGTGGGCTGGCAGTAGAAGAGCCGGGCCCCGGTCATGGCGAATGCCTCGGCCAGGAGGTCCGGGCGGACACCGTCGTCGTCGATGGGGACCGGCATCGGGCGGAGTCCCGCCGCTCGCGCGGCGGCGAGCGCTCCCGGATAGGTCGGTGACTCGACCAGCACGGGACTTCCGGGCGCCGCGATGGCCCGGAACGCCATCGACAGCCCGCTCTGTCCGCCGGCGGTGATCAGGACGTCGTCCGGCGACGCTCCGGCCGGTCCCGCGAACACCGACCGCAGCGCGGCCAGACCGGTGGCGGGTGCGCGGTCCCAGGCGTCCGGACGGCGGCCCGCTCGCGCGAGTGCCGCGCTCAAGAACCGGGCTGCCTGCAATGACCGGTGCGGATAGCCGCCGTCGAGCAGGATCGCGCCGTCCGGGGGTGGCCCCAAGGTGCCGGTGAGAGAGCGGGTGTCGACGCTGCGATCGGTCAGCGCGACGGTCTGCCACGCGGTGTCGAGCGGTTCCCCCGCCGTTTTCGGCTTCGCCGCCACGTACGTCCCGCTCCCGGGACGGGTCACGACGGCGCCTTCCGCGGCCAGTAGCGCGATCGCGCGCGAGACCGTCACCGGGCCGACCCGGTAGCGCTCGATCAGCTCACGGCTGCTGGGCAACCGGTCCCCTGGCGCCGCCGCACGGACCAAAGAACGCAGCTGGGTCACGAGCGCAGAAGTGCTACTATCCGACATGAAAGAACATGATAGTGCTACTGGAAACGGCACGGAATCACTACTGGACATTCCGGCTCTGCGCGCCGATACACCCGGCACCGAGAAGGTCGTCCACTTCAACAACGCGGGCTGCGGGCTCCTGGCGAAGCCGGTCCTGGCCACGATGCTCGACCACCTGAATCTCGAGGCCGAGATCGGTGGTTACGAGGCCGCTGCCGCGCGGGCAGGCGAAGTCGCCGGTTTCCACCGTGAGATCGCCGCCTTGATCAACGCGCGGCCGCACAACATCGCCTTCGCGGCGAGCGCCACCCACGCCTACTCCACGGCGCTGTCCTCGATCCGTTTCGAAGCAGGCGACGTCATCCTCACCACCCGCAACGACTTCATCTCCAACCAGATCGCGTTCCTCTCGCTGCGGAAGCGCTTCGGCGTCGAGGTCGTGCACGCGCCGGACACGCCGGAAGGCGGTGTCGATGTCGAAGCCATGGCGGCGCTCATGCGCGACCGAAGGCCGAAACTCGTGGCGGCCACGCATATCCCGACCAACTCGGGACTGGTCCAGCCGGTCGCCGAGATCGGACGGCACTGCCGCGAACTCGGTCTGCTCTACCTGGTCGACGCCTGCCAATCGGTCGGTCAGTACCCCATCGACGTCGAGGAAATCGGTGCCGATCTGCTCACCTCGACCTGCCGCAAGTTCCTGCGCGGTCCGCGCGGCTCGGGTTTCCTGTTCGTCTCCGACCGCTTCCTCGCGGACGGCCACGAGCCGCTGTTCATCGACATGCACGGCGCCCGCTGGTCCGCGCCGGGAACCTACGCTCCGGCGGAATCGGCCGTCCGGTTCGAAGAATGGGAATTCCCGTACGCCACGGTGCTCGGTTGTGCTCGCGCCGCGCGTTATGCCCGTGAGGTCGGCCTGGAGGCGATCTCACGGCGGACGCCCGCCCTCGCCGCGAGGCTGCGTGACGGGCTCGCGGCCCTTCCCGGCGTCGAGGTGCTCGACAGGGGGCCGAAACTGGGCGCGCTCGTGACGTTCTCGCTCAAGGGCTGGGAGGCCGTCCCCTTCAAGGAGGCGATGGACGCCCGGCGGATCAACTCGGCGCTCAGCTACCGGGAGTTCGCGCAGTTCGACTTCGGGGACAAGGACGTCGACTGGTGCCTGCGGCTGAGCCCGCACTACTACAACACCGAACAAGAGGTGGACGACGTGGCCGCGGCCGTCGCCGAACTCGCCACCTGATCGCGGTTCCCCCGCCTGGGCACTGGGGGTGTCCGGGCGGGGGAACCGTCAGGGGTGTCAGGCGCCGGCGAGGCCGCGGCGCTCCAGCAGCGGCTCGATCTCCGGGTCGCGGCCGCGGAAGGCGCGGAAGGCGTCCATCGGGTCGATGCTGCCACCGCGTCCGAGCAGCTCACGGCGGAAGTGGTCGCCGTTCTCCCTGGTGAGCCCGCCGTTCTCGCGGAACCACTGGACGGTGTCGGCGTCGAGGACCTCACTCCAGATGTAGGAGTAGTACCCGGCGCTGTAGCCGCCGCTGAAGACGTGCGCAAAATAGGTCGTGCGGTAGCGCGGCGGTACGGCTTCCAGCGCGACTCCGGCCTTGGTCAGCGCCTCGGCCTCGAACCGCTGGACGTCTTCGACGTTGTCCTCGGTGCCGAGCGCGTGCCATGCCTGGTCCAGCAGGGCCGCGGCGAGGTACTCGGTCGTGGAGAAGCCTTCGCCGTACTGCTGCGACGCCAGGAGCTTGTCGATCTGCTCCTGCGGCAGCGGCTCACCGGTCACGTGGTGCTTGGCGTAGTTGGCCAACACCTCGGGCCAGAGCATCCACATCTCGTTGACCTGCGAGGGGTACTCGACGAAGTCACGCGGGACGCTGGTTCCGGAGAACGTCGGGTACTGCACGTCCGACAGCAGCGAGTGAAGCGCGTGCCCGAACTCGTGGAAAGCGGTGACGACCTCGTCGAAGGTCAGCAGGGTCGGCTCACCCGACGGCGGCTTGGCGACGTTGAGCACGTTCACCACGACCGTTTTGGTGCCCAGCAGTTTCGTCTGGTCGACGAAGTTGTTCATCCAGGCGCCGCCGCGCTTCGAGTCGCGGGCATAGTAGTCGAGGAGGAACAGTCCGAGGGCCGTGCCGTCGGCGTCGAAGACCTCGAAGATCCGGACCTCGGGGTGGTACTTCGGCAGGTCTTCCCGTTCGGTGAAGCTCAGGCCGTACAGATTCGACGCGGCGAAGAAGACGCCGTCGGTCAGCACCCGGTTCAGCTCGAAGTACGGGCGCAGCGCGGCGGTGTCGACCTCGAACCGGTCCTTGCGGACGCGCTCGGCGTAGAACGCCCAGTCCCACGGCCGCAGGATCGCGCCGGGGATGTCGGCCTCGAGGTAGCGCTGCAGTTCTTCGGCCTCCGCCTTGGCGTTGGCGACGGCGACCGGCGCGAGGCGTTCCAGCAGCCCGGCAGCGGCGGCGGCCGTCTTCGCCGTCTCGTCTTCGATGACGTACGAGGCGTGGTCGGGGAAGCCGAGCACGGCGGCCCGCTCGGCGCGCAGCCGGACCAGCTCGGCGACGATCTGGTTGTTGTCGAACTCGTTGCCGCGGTTGCCACGCGAAACCGACGCGGTGAAGATCCGCTCGCGCAGCGCGCGGTCCTCCAGCGCCGCCAGCGCCGCCTGCGCCGTCGGCAAGGTCAGCTTGAGGACGTACTTGCCCACCTCGCCCGCGATCTCGTCGCCGCTCAACCCGGCGAGCTCCGCCACGTCGTCGACGACGACAGCGAGTTCGTTCGTGTCCTTCAACAGGTTCTGCTGGAACCGGGTCGACAGGGTCGAAAGCTGCTCGTTCAGTTCGCGCAGGCGCTTCTGGTCGGCTTCGGGAAGCCCGGCCCCGGCGCGGCGGACTTCGGTGTGGTGACGCTCCAGCAAACGGAGCGACTCGGTGTCGAGACCGAGCTCGTCCTTGCGCTCGAACAGCATGTTGATCCGGGCGAACAGCGCGGGGTTCAGGTTGATCGCGTCGGCGTGCGCGGCCAGTCGCGGTGCCATTTCGGCCTGCACGCGCTGGATCTCGTCGTTCGCGTTCGATCCGGACAGATTGAAGAACACGCTGGAGACGCGGGACAGCAGCCTGCCGGCCTTCTCGAGCGCGGCGATGGTGTTCTCGAAGGTCGGCGGCTCGGCGGAACCGGCGATTTCGTCGATTTCGGCGGCGTGCTCGGCCAAGCCCGCTTCGAAGGCGGGCATGAAGTGCTCGTCGGTGATCCGGTCGAACGGAGGAAGGGCGTAGGGCAGCTCACTCGGCGCGGCGAACGGGTTGTCCTGCGAGATCATCGGTGTTGCTCCCGGGTCGTCGAAATCTGCTGTTCAGGCCACCTTACGGGCAGTGAGGGGCCGGTGGATGCCGTCCGTGGCGGTGACGCCGCCGACGGAGCCGGTCACGCTCCGGTGGTACCGCCCACCACCGCGTCGGAGCTCTGCTTTCCCTTGCCTCGCTTGGCTTTGTCCTTGGGCGCCGGTGGGGCGATCCCGGCCAGGTCACCGCCGTTGTCGTTGACGCGCAACACGAACGGACGAGTCTCGGTGTAGCGGACCACCGAAACCGACGCCGGGTCGACCACGATCCGCTGGAACGCGTCGAGATGCTGGCCGAGCGCGTCGGCGAGGATCGACTTGATCACGTCGCCGTGGCTGCACAGGAGCCAGACCGCGTTCTCGCCGTGCTTCGCGGTGATCCGGGCGTCGTGCGCGCGAACGGCCGCGACCGAACGCGCCTGCATCTCGGCCAGTCCTTCCCCGCCGGGAAAGACCGCGGCCGAGGGATGCGCCTGCACGACCCGCCACAGGGGTTCCTCGAACAGGTCCTTGAGCGCGCGACCGGTCCAGTCGCCGTAGTCCACTTCGGACAATCCGGGCTCTTTGACCTTGTCCAGACCGCGCGCCTCGGCCAGCTTCGCGACCGTCTGGCGGCAGCGGAGCATCGGCGAGACCACCAGCTCGGCGAGCGGGACCGGCGCCAGCCGCTTCACGAGCGCCTCGGCCTGCGCCCGGCCGGTGTCGTCCAGCCCGACCTTGGGGGTGCGCCCGGCCAGGATGCCGGAACCGTTCGCCGTGGACTTGCCGTGGCGCAGAAGGATCACAGTACTCACGTCGCCCACCCTACGTGTCGTGCTTTGCCTGCTCTCGCGTTTCGTCCTCTGGATGCGAGGGTTTACAGATGCGGACCGGCCTGCGGGTCCAGGACGCCGGTGAAGATCAGCACGAACAGCAGGACACCGAGCACGAGCCGGTAGATCACGAACGGCACGAAGCTCTTGGTCTTGATGTACGACATCAGCCAGGCGATGACGGCGTAGCCGACGCCGAACGCGACCAGCGTCGCCAGGATCGTCGGCCCCCACTGGGCCGGGGCGCCGTCCTTGCCGATGTCGGTCAGCTTGTACAGGCCCGAGCCGAACACGGCGGGCAGCGCCAGCAGGAACGAGTATTCCGCCGCTTCCGCGCGGGTGTAGCCGAGCAGCAGCCCGGCGCTGGTGGTGCCGCCGGAGCGGGAGACACCCGGGATCAGGGCCAGCGCCTGTGCGAACCCGAACCCGAGGCCGTGGGGCACGGTCAGATGGTCGAGCGTGCGCTCCTGTCGTCCGATGCGGTCGGCCAGCAGGAGGATGAGGCCGAACACGATCAGCGTGGTGGCTGTGATCCGCAGATCACGGAAGGTCTCGTCGATCGCGTCCTGCAGCAGCAGGCCCAGCACCACGATCGGCATCGAGCCGATGATGATCAGCCAGCCGAGCCGCGCGTCCGGGTCGTGCCGCCAGTCCTTCTTGTAGATCGAGAAGAACCAGGCGCGGAGGATCTTCCCGATCTTGCTCGAGAAGTACAGGATGACGGCGAGTTCGGTGCCGATCTGGGTCACCGCGGTGAAAGCGGCGCCCGGGTCGTCCCAGCCGGCGAGCGCCGCGGTGATCCGCAGGTGCGCGCTGGACGAGATCGGCAGGAACTCGGTGAGGCCCTGGACGAGGCCGAGGACCAGTGCTTCGAACCATCCCATCAGGCGACACCGGCCAGTTCGATCGCTTCGGCGGCGACCTCGAGAGCGCGTGCGGAGCTCTCGGGGTCCGGCATGGCGGGTGCCACGGTCAGCGTCGTGGCCCCCGCCCCGGCGAAGGCCTGCATCCGTTCGGCGATCCGTTCCTTGGGGCCGAGCAGCGACGTCGCGTCGATGAACTCCAGCGGGACGGCCGCCATGGCGCCCTCGTAGTCCTTGCCCAGGTACTTCTGCTGGACGTCGGCGGCTTCGCGCTCGAAGCCCATCCGGCAGGCGAGCTGGTTGTAGAAGTTCTTCTCCCGGCTGCCCATCCCGCCGATGTACAGCGCCGCGTACCCGCGGACGGCGTCGGCGCAGGCCTTCCAGTCGTCACCGAGCACGAGCGGGACGGTGGGGACGATGTCGAAGCCCTCCAGCGAGCGGTCGGCCTTCTCGGCGCCCGCCTGGATCAGCTTGAGCTGCTCTCCGGCGTGCTCGGGCGAGAAGAACACCGGCAGCCAGCCGTTCGCGATCTCGCCGGTCAGTTCGAGGTTCTTCGGACCGATGGCGGCGAGGTACACGGGGATCTCTTCGCGCACCGGGTGGACGGTCAAGGTCAGCGCCTTGCCGGGCCCGCCGGGCAGCGGCAGCTGGAAGTGGTCACCGTCGTACCTGACCCGCTCACGGCTCAGCGCCTTGCGGACGATCTCGACGTATTCGCGCGTGCGGCCGAGCGGCGACGCGAACTTCACGCCGTGCCAGCCTTCCGAGACCTGCGGGCCGGACACCCCGAGGCCGAGGCGGAACCGGCCGCCCGAAAGCGTGTCCAGGGTCGCGGCGGTCATCGCGGTCATCGCGGGCGTCCGCGCCGGGATCTGCAGCACGGCGCTGCCCACGTCGATCCGTGAGGTCTGTGCCGCCACCCACGACAGCACCGTCGGCGCGTCCGAGCCGTACGCCTCCGCGGCCCAGACGACCGCGTAGTCCAGTTCGTCCGCCTTCTTCGCCAATGCCAGGTTGGCCGCGTCGTTGCCCGCGCCCCAATAGCCCAAATTCAGTCCGAGTCGCACGGCGTGAATGTATCCAGCTGGGTGTCACTCCTCCGTTCAGGGTGTTGACACCGCGGTGACCCGGCCGGTGGTACTCGATCACGACACGCTCACCTGCTCCGCGTCCCGCACTTGCCTTCCGGCTAGGCTCGCCCGTCGTGGAAAAGCGACAGCTCGGCCGGTCGGGACTGCGGGTCTCGCGGATGGCCCTCGGGACCATGACGTGGGGTGGCGACACCGACTCGGAGGAGGCGGCCAGCCAGCTGGTCGCGTTCGTCGACGCCGGGGGCACCCTGGTCGACACCGCCGACATCTACGGCGAGGGCGAAAGCGAACGCGTCCTCGGCGCACTGCTCGGCGACCTCGTCCCCCGTGACGACATCGTGCTCGCCACCAAGGCCGTCGCGCGCCGGACCGACGGCCCGTTCGGCGGCGGGGCCTCGCGCGGCGCCCTGCTGAGCGCGCTCGAGGGTTCGCTGCGCCGCCTCGGCACCGATCACATCGACCTGTGGCAGCTGCACGCCTGGGACACCACCGTGCCGGTCGACGAGACCCTCGCCGCCCTCGACTACGCCGTGACCAGCGGCAAGGCCCGCTACGTCGGCGTCTCCAACTATTCCGGCTGGCAGCTGGCGACGGCCGCGGCCCGCAGTTCCGCGGTCGCCCCGCTGGTCTCGACGCAGGTCGAGTACTCGCTGCTGGAGCGCGGGGTGGACCGCGAGGTCGTCCCCGCCGCGGAGCACCACGGCATCGGGCTCCTGCCCTGGGCGCCGCTCGGCCGGGGTGTGCTCACCGGCAAGTACCGCACCGGGACGCCCGCCGATTCGCGCGGCGCTTCGAGTGTTTTCGCGGGTTATGTCGAACATCACCGGACCGATCGTGCGGCCAGGATCGTGCAGGCGGTCGCGACCGCGGCCGACGGGCTGGGCACCTCGCCGCTGGCCGTCGCGCTGGCGTGGGTCCGTGACCGGCCCGGAGTGGTCGCGCCCGTGGTCGGAGCCCGTGACACCGGTCAGCTGACCGGATCGCTCACGGCCGAGGAGATCACGCTCCCGCCCGCCATCCGATCGGCGCTCGACGACGTCAGCGCGATCGAGGTCGGGTACCCCGAACGCGGCCTCTGAGCCGTTCCGTGTTCCTGGTGAACCCGCGTCCGCGATCGACGTCGACAGGGCGCTCGCTGGTCAGACAGCTCACGTCGAGCGGACAGGGCGCCCTGCCACCGCGATAGCGGGGCCTTCGGCCTATGCGGGCTCACGCCACGTATGGTCGTTTTCCGGGTACGACTCAGCTCCGCCGGCCGTTCCGATTACTGGATTAGGTGACTGTTAGGTGACACAGACGTGACGCGGTGGGGTTCCTGGGGGATGCTGGACAGGTCCGTTCGACGAGTAGCAGGTGGAGGCACCAAGGTGGGTCGGCTGTCCGCCGTTTCCCGGATCGCGCTCCCGCTCGCCGGTGCCCTGGTGCTCTCGTCCTGCGGTACGGACGACACCCCGAACGACACGCTCCAGATCGTGCAGAACCCCGTCGCGGTGACGGCGGCCGTCTCCCCCGCGGTGACGGTCAAGCCCGCCGGTTCCGTGTTCGCGGGGCCCGGGGTGAAAGCGCTGGCCACCGACGAGGTGAGCAAGACGCTGATCGTCGCCGTCTCGGAGCCGCCCTCGCTGCGCATCTACGATCTCGCCGCCCTGGACGCCCCGAAGACGACCGTGGCCTTGCCCGGCCCCGCTGAGCGTCTCACTGTCTCCGGTGAGCAGGTGCTCGCCAGCGTCCCGGGCAAGAGCCTCCTGGCGAAGGTCTCGCTGCCCGGCGGCGTGTTGGAGACGGTCCCGGTCGCGGGGCAGCCGTCGGCCGGGCTCGCCGACGGCGACGCGACGCTGGTCTCGGTCCGCGACCGCAAGGTCGTCGAGGTGCTGTCGAAGAACGCGGGCCCGAAGACCATCTCCGGCCAGATCTACAGCGCCGACGACGTGCTGAACACCGGTGACGGCGTCGTCGTCCTCGACAAACTGCGCACCGCCCTGTTCTCCGTCGACCTCGCCGAGGGCAAGATCGGCGAGGGCCTTCGCGCAGGCGACGGTGCGGCCAACGCGGTCACCGACGATCTCGGGCGGGTCTTCGTCACCGACGCGCGAGCGGGCGCGCTGCTGGCGTTCTCCACGACACCGCTCCTGCTGCGCCAGCGTTACCCCGTCCCCGGCGGGGCGTACGGCATCGCCTACGACCGCAGCCGGGGTCTCGCCTGGGTCACCCTCACCGAGCGCAACGAGGTCGTCGGCTTCGACGTCCGCGGCGGAGAGCCGATCGAGAAGTACCGGTTCCCCACCCTGCGGCAGCCAGATTCGGTCACCGTCGACGAGCAGGGCGGCCGTGTGGTCGTCGGCTCGGCCATCGGAGAAGGGATCCAGGTGATCACGCCATGACAGTCGTTGACGAGGCGGTGGTCGAAGGGGATTGGGAGTACCGGCGGCTGCAGTTGCCTCCCGGCGTTTCCCGGCGGGCGGCGGCGACGCAGCTGTCGATCCACGCCGAGTTCGCCGGCTGGGAACTCTCGACCGTCCGGCTCTACTCCGATGGGACCCGGAGGGTGTGGTTGCGCCGCAAGCGCACCGCCACTCCCCTGCCCGGCCTGATCACCTGAAGACCCGGCCGAGCCAGTCCGCCCAGAGCTCGTCCTGTTTCGCGGGGTCGACGTCGCCGAACAGGTGATGCATCGCGACCATCGGCCCCTGGAAACCGCGGACGAAGCGCAGGAGCGCGTCCGCCGTCCGGATCCCGACGGTCTGCTCGTTCGCCAGGTAGACCTCGCCATCCACAGTGGACACCGATCCCGTGCTCAGCCGCACCCGGTCGCCCGTGTCCGGCCGCCCGGCGAGCCCCAGCTCGCGGCCCAACGCCAGCCAAGCGCGGTCCCAGTCTTCGATCACGGGCCCGAACATCGTCACCGGCACCGCCTGCCTGCCCGCGAAACCGTTGAGATACTCCACCAGGGTGCGGAGGAATAGCTCGCCACCGGCGCGCATCGCCTCGAACTCGTCTTCCCAGTCGTCGCCGGGCAGGAAGCCGCTCGTCACGGTCCGCAGCACGGTGCTGCCGCCGGAGCGGGCCTCGATCAGGAACTCGTAGGCGACGAATCGCCCGTCTTGCTCGGGTTCCGCGCCGTAGACGAGCCTTTCCAGCGGATCCCACGACGTGATCGCGGACGTGGGTTCGTAGCCGCCGAACGCGGTCTTCACCGTGCCGCCGACGCCTCCGTCGACCTCGTTGCGCCCCATGAACCACGACGTGATCCCCGGCCCGGTCGCGATGGCGTCCCAGACCTGTTCCGGTGTCGCGTCGACCTCGACGCGGTCGGCGATTTCGAATTCGTGCCCCACTCAGCGCTCCTCGGTCCCGGTTTTGACGCTCGGATGGACGGCGACGACGATCCGGTGATCGCGGCCCTGTTCGGCGCCTTCGTCGTGGTATTTGCTCACCAGGTTCGTGATCGCGACCGTGAGTTCTTCGGCGAACGCGGCCCTGTCGCCCGCGGACGAGAACCGCACCTCGCCGTCGATCGCGAAGGTCGCGACCCGCTTGCGCGCCTTCGTGGACCCGGTGATCAGCATGCCGACGTCGCGCACCAGCCTGCCGGCCACCGCGAGCAGCCAGCGTGCGGACAGCCGGTCCGGTGACTCGGCCGGGTCTGGCTGGACCGCGGACAACGCGGTCGGCGAGATCACGTAGGACGCCGCCGTCGCCCGCATCATGCGTTCGTTGACGTTGCCCTTGCGCCGCTCTTCGACGAGCTCGACCAGACCGTGCTTTTCCAGCGCGCGCAGGTGGTAGTTCACCTTCTGCCGCGGCAGATCCACCCGCGCCGCCAGCATCGTGGCCGACGCGGGCTCCGCGAGCTCGGACAGCAGCCGGGCCCGGACCGGGTCCAGCGACACTTCGGCCGCTTCCGCGTCCTCGATCACCGCTACGGAGAACATGGCAAGAAGGTGCCACCGAAAAGAGAAATTGTCAAGGAAGTCAGTCTTGTCGGCGGGCCCGGTTCGCCAGGGCGAGCAGACGGGGCACCACCTGCGGGGCGGCCTCCAGCGGGACGACGTGCCCGACGCCGGGCAGCACCACGGACGTCCCGTTCTCCACCGCGCCCGCCAGTTCTTCGACGTCGGCGGCGGGCACCAGTTTGTCGCGCTCCCCCACGATCGCGGTCACCGGCACCGCGCCGACCTGCGACAACGCCGATTCCCGCGTGTAGGCGTCCAGTGCCGGGCGGAACGCGGACACCGTCTGGGGCCAGTTGCCGCGGATCATCCGGACGGTCAGTTCGACGTCGCCGGGTGCCGGGTCGTCCCCGAAGAGCCACCATCGCAGCCCGGCGGTGACCGCCTTGCTGGTGTGCTCCCGCACCAGGCCGATCAGCTTCGTCCCGAAGACCATCTCCAGGTCCCTGCCGAGTTTCCCGAGCGCGTTCGGCCAGATCGCGTCCGGGGTGACACCGCCCGCGGACATGGCGAGCAGCCCGATCCCCGCGACCCTGGTCTCGAAGACGTCCGGGTGGCGCTGGGCGAGCGAAAGGATGGCGAGCCCGCCCATGTCATGGCCGACCAGGACGACCCGGCCGTCGGGGATCACCTTCTCCAGGACTTCGGCCAGATCGTCGGCGAGATGCCCCATGGTCGCCGACGCGGCGCGGACCTCACCGGATTCGCCGTGCCCGCGCTGGTCGTAGGCCAGCACCGCGATCGGTTCCTCGGCGGCTTCGGCCAGGACCGGCGCGATGGCGCGCCAGCTCCGCCTGTCGAGGGCGTATCCGTGGAGGAGCACCACGGTCACCGGCGCCGACGAGTCACCCCAGCGGTCGAAATGCAGGGGTGTCCCGTCGGCTGCCAGCAGACCGGGCATCAGGCTGAGCGGAGGAAGCGATCGAGCACCCGTACACCGAACTTCAGCGCGTCGACCGGGACACGCTCGTCGACGCCGTGGAAAAGCGCCGAGAAATCGAGGTCCGCGGGCAGTTGCAGCGGGGCGAACCCGAAGTTGCGGATCCCGAGTGACTGGAACGATTTCGCGTCCGTGCCGCCGGAGAGCATGTACGGAAGCGTGCGGGCGCCCGGGTCCTCGGCGAGGACCGCGGCCGTCATCGCGTCGACGAGAGCGCCGTCGAAGGTCGTCTCGACCGGCGGCAGCTCCATCCACTCCTTCTCGATGTCCGGACCGAGGATCTCCTCGAGCTCGGCGTTGAAGGCTTCGAGACGGCCGGGGAGGATCCGGCAGTCGACCGAGGCTTCCGCGACCGAGGGGATGACGTTCGACTTGTAGCCCGCGGTGAGCATCGTCGGGTTCGCCGTGTCGCGCAGGGTCGCGCCGATCATCCGGGAGATGTTGCCGAGTTTGGCGACGGAACCCTCGATGTCGTCCTCGGGGAAGTCCCAGCCGGTGATCTCGGTGACGCCGTCCAGGAACTCGCGGACGGAGTCGGTCATGACCAGGGGGAAGCGGTGGTTGCCGAGCCTGGCGACGGCCTCGGACAGCTTGGTGACGGCGTTGTCGCGGTGGATCATCGAGCCGTGGCCAGCGGTGCCCCGCACCCGTAGTTTCATCCAGCGGATGCCCTTTTCCGCCGTCTCGATGAGATACGCGCGGACGTTGTCCTTCAGCGTGATCGAGAAGCCGCCGACCTCGCTGATGGCCTCGGTGACGCCCTCGAACAGCTCCGGCCGGTTCTCCACCAGCCACTGCGCGCCGTACTTGCCGCCCGCCTCCTCGTCCGCGAGGAACGCGAAGACCAGGTCGCGCGGCGGCACGATGCCGTTGATCTTGTAGTGGCGGGCCAGCGCGAGCGTCATCGCGCACATGTCCTTCATGTCGACCGCGCCGCGACCCCAGACGTAGTCGTCCTGGATCGCACCGGAGAACGGGTGAACAGACCACTCGGAAGCGTCAGCGGGAACGGCGTCGAGGTGACCGTGGATCAGGAGCGCACCCCGCGACGGGTCGGCACCCGGCAGCCGGACGATCACGTTGTGGCGGTTCTTGCCACCGGACTCGACGTAGGTGATCTCGTAGCCCGCGTCGGTGAGCTTCTCGGCGACGTACTCCGCCGCGGCGCGTTCACCGACGAGTGTGTCGGGATCACCCGTGTTGGTGGTGTCGATGCGGATCAGTTCACTGGTGAGGGTGACTGCCTCTTCGGCGGCGGCTTCGATCAGATTCGGTTCGGTCACCAGGCATTCCTACCATTGGTGGAGCCCACCGACCCGATGCCACCGCGTGGTGGACAGCGTGTGAAGACCCACTCCCCCACGCGGCGCCGTGTCGGCGCAGGCGCACGCTCGAAGCCCCGTCCGGCGAACAACGCGCTTCGGCGAGACCAGGGTGCAGGGCGTACTGCGGGTAGAGGAACGCATACCGCTCACGCTCCTCCTGACACACCGTGAACAGCTCTTCGAGAGTGCCAGGACGGAGCGTGCTTCCTGCGGTCGGTGGCGGCCTCTCCCCCGTTACCCCGAAGCGGTAAGCGGCGCTAAGGGTGACGTATGGCATGTGCTTGGCGAGGCGCCTGCCTGGCCACGGTCGTCGCTCCCCGCGGCCGGGCCAGAACGACCGGCCGCCGGGAAACGGCGAAATTCGGGTTGTGGTCAGACGGTGGGCGCGGTGCCGGCTGTCGTCGCCCCGGTGCGGATGGTGTGACTCTCCGGGGCGGCGTTGACCGCGCCGAGGTTCCAGGGCAGCGTGATCCGCGGGTCACTGGTGTCGCCGCGCGGACTGGTTTCCTGGGGCGCGGTGACCGTGATCGCCAGCGGTGTCTGCTGCTGGGGTGAGCCGATCGCGGTCCAATGCAGCGGGATGTAGGCCGAGGAGCCGTCGCTGATTTCCACCGACGGAGCGTCCGGTGCGGCGTCCGAGGACAGCATCACGTCGTGGGCGCCGACGAGGTCGATGGGCAGCGCTCCGGGCAGCGTGCAGGTCTCGCCCGACCTCGCGGTGAACTGGATGGCGGCGTCCCGTCCCCCTGCGCCCGCTCCGCCGTAGACGAGCCGGCTGGTGACCTGGCCCGACGTGCAGTGGAAGTCGGTGGGCATCGCGCCGGCGGTCCCGGCGGTCAGGACGGTGGCCCCGGCCGCCGCTCCGGCGACGAGCAGGACCGCGGCGCTCCGGCGGACATTCGTGCGAGTGGTCATCGATCTTCCCCTTCTGCCGTACTCCGGGACGGACGGTCCGGTCCCGGCGGCGACCGGTGGCGTCATGCCGACCAAGATCGCTCTCGCCACTGAAGTGCCCATCCCGCGGCCCCGACATGCGACAACGTGAGATTGATCAGTCAGAAGCAACTTGAATACGACTTACGCGTCTCGTCGACCAAGGGTGCGCTCTCATACCGGGAGTTCCGTACCGACTCCGCGCCCCTGCGTGATCCGGCCCGCAGCTCGAGGCACGGGCAGTTTCAGCCGCACGGTCAGGGGGTAACCGGGAACGCAGTTGCTTGTACAGGGAGATCCTTGAGCACGGCCAGCGAGGAGAAGGTGATGACGCAGAGTCCGAACTCGATGGGGCAATCGGTGAGCACCAGCGTGACTGGCGTACGCGAACTCGCCGCGGAGGCGGGAAAGGCCGGTGCCGAAGCGGTCGCCGACGTTGCCAGTATCGCCGAGCGGAAGTTCTCCGAGGCAGCTGACGAAGTCACCAAGACGACCCGCCGGGCACGTCGGGATTTTGTCAGGCAAACACGGAAAACCCGCAAGGAAATCCGGGAGAACTCGTCTGCCGTGCGCGATGAGACACTCACGAGGATGGCCGGGTTGCGCGAGCCTGGACGCAGGGCGACAAAAGCGGCGGTGCTCGCCGCGAAATCAACCCGCGAGCCTGGGCGGCGGGGCAAGAGGCGGCGAGCCGCCGCGAAGGCAAACCTGGGCGAAGCCCTGGCCGAGGCCAAGAGCGTGGCACGAGGTGAAGGTCTCCCGAGGTCCCGCCCCCGCTGGCCATGGATCGTGGTTCTCGGAGTCGTGGCCGCGGGCGCGACCTACATCCTTCGCACGAAGAAGAAGCCGTCCACAGTGGAGTTCCATGACGAGCCACATACGATAAAGACAGCCGAAGACACCCCGGCATCATCCGAGGCCGTGGAGAACGGACGCACGGCACCGGAACCGACGGCAGCGGGGCCGAAGAACTGACAGAGATCCCTGTTACGGGCGGGCCCGGGTAGCGTGCCCGAATGAAATTCCAAGACTCAGTGCCGCTCGACGACTATGCAGTCGTCGAGCGGCACTGGAGTTCGACAGGCCGCGCTACGGTTTCGTTCCCGTCCACTGAAGCCAATCGCCCTGCGGATTCAGCATGACCGCTCTCCCGATGTTGATCGCATGCATGACCGAATCAATAAGGAGTTTGTAGCGACTAGGGGCACCTTCGTAATGAGGGCTGTTTTCAAAGTCGCTGGGCTTGAAGTTGACACCGATGGTCCGGCCGATCCAGTTGTTGTGAAGGTCCATCAACTCGAGCCAGTACTTGCCATGGTTATCCGACGTGGCCTCGTGGGCGTCGGTGAACTCCTTCGCCCTCGTCGGGCCGAAATATACCGTCAGCAGAGCGCTCCAGTACACGTGCTGGAAGGCATTACCGATTGTCCCGTCCGCTGTTCCATACTTTCCGTCTTCGTTCGCAATGCGACCGAAAAGTATGGCGGCCGTAGTTTGAGCCTCACTCTTGAGCTCACGAAACTTGATCTTTTCCCAGGGCTTGAGCTTTCCGATCAAATCACTTTCCGCTTGAGTCACCGGAAATATGAAATATTTCGTCTTCGCACCCGCGTTGTCGGACGGGAGTTGCGAGAACTGGCTCCTCACCCTCGCCATCTCGTCGTCGTCGAGCACCCCCACCCCGGGGGTGCGCTCGGTAGGGCTTTTGCCGGTGGGGTCAGTGAGCTTGACAGGATTGTTGTGGGCATAGGTGTGGGTGGCAAGGTTACGGGGGTTGTCGACGCCACCAGCGAGGTTTGAATCGAGGTAGTCAGGCAGTGCTGGATCCGCGCTCGCCCATAGTTGCGTTCTCGGATTGTAGTAGCGAGCACCGTGGTAGTAGAGGCCAGTCTCTTCGTCGAGTTCCTTGCCGGTGAACTTGTACGGCGTACCGCTTTGCCCTGCCCTCTCTTCCACCCAAGTTTCGCCGAAGGGCATGTACTCGAGGTGTTCGGTGACGTTGCCCTGCTTGTCGGTGACGTAGCCGGACGAGCCGAGGTGGTCGGCGTGGAAGTAGGACTGGACGTTTTCGGGCCCGGCGGCGGCGACGGTCTTGGTGGTGAGGCGGCTGTCGCCGATGAAGATGTGTTTGAAGCCGACGCCGTCACGTTCGCTGTAGCCGGGGTTGGGGTAGAGGGATTGGCCGTCGCCTTGTTTGATGACGCGCTCTCCGGCCGCGTCGTAGGTGTAGCCGACGGTCGCCGCCTGGCAGCCTGCCGGGGTTTGAGGGACCGTCGCCGTCACGGTGTCCTGGTTGCAGGCGAGCCGGTTCTCCTCGTCCCACACGTACTGGCGTCGTTTCCCCTCGGCTTCGGCGTTCACCGTGTCGGTGAGGTTTCCGCTCGCGTCGTAGACCTGGGTGATCGGGCCGACCTTGCTCGGCGCGTGGGGTTTTCCGCTGCCGTAGTCGTACTTGTAGTCGTAGCTGGTCTTGTCCTGTACCCCGGCAGGGTTGGCCGGATCCTCGACCGGCTCGATCGGTCCGACCGACAGCGGGCCCAGTGACGCCGGGCTCCCCCCGCCGCCGCGGTTCAGGGAAGCCACTTGGGCGGACGAGGTCGAGGTGCCGGTGATCTCGTGGTGCTGGGTCTTGGTGGTCGTGTTGTGGATGGAGTCGTAACCCAACGCCAGGGTGTATCTGTCCTGCTGGTTGTTCTTGGTCGTGTACTGGCCGCTGGCGGAGGTGAGCTGGTAGAGGTCGTCGTAGCCGAAGGTCTGGCTGCTCGGGCCACCGATCGTCGGGTTCTGTGCCGTGTTGTTGGTCAGCTTCGTGATGTTGCCGGTGTTGTCGTAGGTGTAGCCGAGGTTCTGGAACTCGGTGGCACCCGGCGTCTTCGACTTCAGGGTGGCGAGCCTGCGGTCGGCCTGGTCGTAGGTGTAGGTCGTGCGCACCCCGTTTCCGGCCTGCTGCAGCACCTTCTGGCCGAACTTGTCATAGTCCAGGCGACCGAGGTAGATGTAGTCGGTTCCGTTCTTGGACCCGGTGGCGCGGGTGACCTGGCCGCCTGCGTCGTAGTCGTAGCGGAGGACTTCGGAGTCCGGATAGGTCATCTGCAGGACACGGTTGAAGGCGTCGAAGCGCCATCCGGTGGTGTAGCCGCGGTCCGCCTGCCCGGCGATCTTGATGGTGCGGGTCTCCCGAGTGGTCTCGCCCAACGGGCCGTAACCGCGGGTGAGCGTCCCGGCCGCGTCGCGGATCTCGGTGATCCGCCCGGCGGCGTTGTCCGGTGCACCGGGTTCGCCGTGGAGGTAAGTGACGTTGTTGGCCGGGAAGGTCGGATAACGGACCGCCTTGAGGCGGCTGTGGTCGTAGTCGTACTCCACCTGTTTGCCGCTTGCGGTGATCTTCGCCGTCGGGTTGCCCGCCAGGTCGAAGCGGGTCTCGGTGCGGCCCGCATCGGGGCTGTCGAGCACAGTGCGGCGGCCGAGGGTGTCGTATTCGGACCGGGTGGTGTTGTTCTTGTCGTCCACCACGGTGGTGATCTGCCCGAGCGCGTCGTGGTCGTAGCTGGTCCAGATCACCGGCTGCCCACCGGCAGGGTTGAACTCCTTGACCGCGGTGGTCTTCTCCCGCAGGTCTGTGTAGCTGCGCTTCTGTTTGCCGTTGCCGTCGGTCGCGATGGTTTCGAACCGGGCGACACCGGCGCGGTCGGGGCCGAATCCGTAGGCCATGGTGGTCGTGACGTCGTCCGGCTCGACCGCCTTGACCGTCCGGTCGAGCACGTCGAACGAGGTTCTGGTGGGGGCGACGGTGTCGAAGGCGGCATTGAACGTGGTGTTGCCGTCGCCCTTGGGCTCGGTCACCGGGTGGTACTGCTCCACCACGCGGCCGACGAAATCGAACTTGGTGCGACCGGAGACGGTCATGACCTGGTCAGGGGTGTCACCGGGTTTGTTCGCGACCGACGCGTCCTTTTTCGTCTGCAGGACGCGTTTGAGACCGTCGGTGAAGGTGACGGTGTCGATGGTGTCCTCCCGGACACCAGTGGCGTCACGGTCGAGGTGACGCGTGGTGGCGTACGGGACGGTGGCTTCGGGGTGATAGTCGAAGTCGATCGTGGCCTTGCCCGAACCGATCTCGTACGGCCCGGTGACCGTGTCCAGCCGACCCACGCTGTCGTAGGAGCGCAGCACCTGCTGGCCGTTCTGGTCGGTGGTGCGATCCGGTTGCCCGTACTTGAGGTTGTGCGTCGCGCCCGACCGCAGCCCGAAGCTGTCCACAATAGACTCGATGTGGACGCCGACGACGGTGTCGTAGCCGTACTCCAGCCGGTATCGCTGACCGGTCTTGCTTGCCGGTTTGGTGACCGCTTTCAGATTCCCGTCCGGGAAATACTCCAGGTCGGTATCGGCCGAGATGGTGTCGGTGAGGTACGCGCGGACCTGCCGCACCGCACCGGTCACGCAGTCCACTGTGGATTCGCTGTGCCGCGACACGGCGCCGCCGTTGGTGCCGCGCTGTTTGTGCGAGGTGGCGGTACCGACGAGGTTGCGCGTCCGGCAGTCCGGGTCGGACGCGGTGTAGCCGTAGGTGGTCTCCACATCGTCGGCGGCGCCCTCGTCGGCGGCGTCGAACGAGCGGATCAGGTTGCCGAAGTCGTCATACGACATTTCTGTGTAGGTGGACTTGCCAGGCTTCTCCGCGCCTTCGTAGAAGCGTTTGTCCACTCGGGACAGACCCACGAACACGCTGCCCGGTGCGGTGTCGCGAAGCTGGTAGGTGTTGACGGTTTCGGTGAACGGCCGTCCCGCACCGTCGGTGCTGAGGGTGCGAGCGAGCAGTCCTCGGGTATACGGGCCGTCGGTGCGGTATTCATCGGTGGTCGAGCGATAGAGCGCCTCGGCAGTACCGGGGTCGCGCTGTTCGGTGACGACCTTGCCGAAACCGTGGAACTCGCGCTCGAGCCGATCGTACTTCCCCTGCTCGTAGCGATAGGTGGCGAGCTGGGTGTCGGCGCCATCGCCGCGATGACCGTCGGACACGCTGGTGCGGGACAGCACCCAGTGGGACTCGGGCATCGCCTGAGTGTTACCGGTACGGGTGTAGTCCAGATCGATCTTCCCGCCCAACGGCCGCGTCACCGTGCGGAGCAGGTTCGTACGGCCGGTTTTGTTGACCGCGACCAGCAGCTCGTTGTCCCGGGTGGATTTGACGTGGTCGGCGAGGCCGTCACCGTTGATGTCACGCAGGCCGATCTCGGCGCGGCCGATGCCGGTGGAGGCGTTGACGCCGGGGTTGAACACGAAAGTGCCGATCGGGGTGGGGACAGGGAACGTGAAGTAGACGCCCGCACCGAGGGTGGCGTTCTTGTCCACGGCGAGGTCGGAGAAGCTGCCGCGGAATGTGGTGGGCGCGGTGAAGCCGGTGCCGGTGTTGATGGCGACCTTGATCGGGTTGGCACCGTCGGTGAAGACGCGGTCGGTGAGGCCGTCGCCGTTGACGTCGAGCATGCTCGCGTTGGTGAAGGAAGTGCTCAGTTCGGCGGACAGTCCCCCGGCGAAGCCGTAGTTGTCGACGTTGAAACCGAGGTTGACGCCGAGGTTTCGGGTGGAGGCGTCGTTGATCGGTCCCGCTGACCAGGGTTCCCTGGCGGCGAAGCTGTAGCCGAGGTTGAGTTGTGCGTCGCCGTTGGCGAAGACCTTGTCGGGTAGACCGTCGCCGTTGATGTCGACGAGGTCGACGCGGGTGTCGGACTCGCCGCCGCCGAGGCTGCCGCCGATCCCGAGTGCCGGTTGGACCGAGCCGGAGGTGGCGGTGTTGTTGCTGCTTCCGGCCTCCGGAGCGGCCAGGCCCAATGCGCTGGCAAGGGTGGCCGACTCGCTGCCGGAAGAGTAGGACACGTTGCCGGACAAGGTGTCGGACTCGCGGACATTGCCGCCGAGTGTGCCGCGTCTGGCGCCCAGCCCGCCGTTGGTATCGGTGAACTGGATCTCCTTGGCGCCGACGACATCGGGAAAACGGTCACCGTTGAGGTCGACATAGTCGACGGAACCCGCGGTGATCCCACCGACGACCGTGCCCCCGAACGGACCGGCGGACAGCGTGCCGGATACCTGACCGGTCACGCCGCGACGCATCACGGTGCGGTCGCCTGCGACATCGGCGTCGGTGACCACGTCGATGGTGTCCGCGCCGAGCCGCGAACTGGTCGCCATGGTGGCGGTGAACCAGGACGACTCGTCCTGCGCGGCCCAGCCGCCTTTGGCCGGGTTCGGGGCGAAGATCGCCAGCCGGGGCATGGTGATCCGGGGGTTCGCGGCGAACCCTGGGATGTCGGCTTCCTTCGGTTCCCGGGGAAGGGCGTTTTTGAAGCTCTCGTCGATCGCGAGCTCGGCCTGCTTGATGGGCTGGGTGGCGCGATCGCGGTTGGCCTGGTAGCCGATCACACCCCAGCCGCGATAGGGCTGCGGGAACGCACCCTGCTGAGCGGAGCCGTGCGCCGCGCTCGGCGCCGGGCTGAACGTCGGCCATGGAGACGAGAGATCGTAGGTGACCTTCGCGGACTGTTCGGCGACCAGCCCGAACAGGTAGGAATCCGTTGTGGAGTGGTCGAAATACAGCTCGTCGCCTTGGGTGACCGGGACGACCACGTCCAGGTCCTGGCCGGGCGAGCCGTACTGCCCGTTGACGATGTCGACGACCCGCTTGCCCAGCAGCTGCCCGCCGCGTTTCTTGACGGTGAACGCGATCTTGGTCGCCCCGGGAAAGCCGAAGTTGAGTTTCACGTTCGGCCGGACCCGCAGCTTGCCGGTCTTGGTCACCTTGTAGGTCTGCTGCGGTGCCGCGAGGGTGTCGGCGGGGTACATGTCCACGTCGAACGGCGGGCTGATCACCAGGGACGGCTGCCCCTTGTCGTCGACCAGCGACTCCACCCCCGGCGCCTCCGTGTAGTGCGCTTTCGGTACCCAGGACACCGCGGAAACGTCGATCGCGGAGTCGGTCTTGATATGCCATGACATCTTCTCGAACTGGCTGACCGGGAGGCTCATGTCGATCTTGGTGGTCCCGGTCGACGCGGCGGGCAAGACCTTGCGGAACACCTCCGCCGGCGCGTGCACCCCGTTGCCCTTCGTGATCACCACGGTCACGTCATCCGAGGTGACCTTGCTCTTGACCACGTCGCCGGTCAGCTGAAGCTTGCCGCTCACCGGCACCATCACCTGTGACGAGCGGCCGCCGAGCGTGAAGTCCGCCGACGCACGGAACACGGTGTTCGCCAACCCGTTCACGTCCGTACCGGCCGCCAGGTCGGTGTAGGCGATCGTCGGGTCCCACGCCACCGTGTCGTACTTTCCGTCCAGAATGGACTGTGTGCGGAAGTAGAGCGCGTCGCCCTTCTTCACCGCGATCGCCGACACGTTGGCCGGGGTGAACTCGGTGTGGTCGTCCGGGCCGATTCGTTGCGCCCAGAGTTCGGTGTCCTTGGCCTGGATGGTGACCCGCACCCCGTCGGCTTTGGTGTACGCGGCGCGCGCGGGCGAGGGGTCCACGGTCAGTTGCACCCGGCCGTCGACGCGGACGGTTCCGTCGAACGGCGCGACCCAGCGGCGCACCGAGTCCAGCAGCGGCGAGTTGTCGACCTGCTGGTTGAACTGGGCGGTCTGGTCACCGACGATCTCGCCGGTCACCGCGCCACCGCCGACCGGCACCGGGGTGCGGGCGGAATCCGCGCTGTAGGCGGGCTGCCCGTTGGCGTCCAGGTAGCCGAACAACACGCCACCGTTGTCGACCAGGTCGGTGATGCCGTCACCGTTGACGTCGCTGAAGAACCGATCCGACGTGGTCGTGGTCCCCACGAAATCCAGCTGCGCGGCGATAGCGGCGACGAACGCCTCGACGCCGATCGTGCCCGACAACGTCCGCTCGGTCGAGATCCCCGGGAGGTCGCGCAACCTGACCGGCGGGTCGCCGAACTTCGGTTCACCCCCAGGGGTGCTCAGATTGGGGCGGTAGTACACGTCGTTGTTCTTGCGGAAAACCTTGTCCGGCAGGTTGTCGCCGTTCACGTCCACGAGCGCCGACAGGCCGTCGGACTGGCCGGCGTTGAACCCGACCTTCAGCCCGACGCCGCCCTGCTTGACCGGCAGACCCTGCACGTTGTAGCCGGCGAACAAGTGCGCACCGAACCCGACGGAGGTGTTCGCCGAGATCGCACTCGCCTCGCCTTCACGGATGTTCACGCCCAGATCGTCATCCGGGACCGACCAGCCGGCGGCGTCGGCGAACCCGGTGTAGTTGCCCGCCTGGTCACGCACCTCGTCGAAATAGTCGAACGAGTGGGTGTTGAACAGCTTGTCGTCCTCACCGAACTGCGACACCGACGCCAGCAACGTTTTCGCGAACGCGCCTGCCCGGTAGTTCAGCTCGTAGGCCCGGATCAGCTGGTCGTCCAGTTTGACCTCGACCCGCCGCAGCAGGTCCGCGGTCACCTTCTTGAACCCGCCGCGAGCGTCGATCTGCACGTCGCCGCGGCGCGGCTCACCCCTGTCCCGGTCGCGAAAGAACGTCACCGAGTATTTGCCCTCGGTCGCACCGTGGCCGGTGTAGGTGATCCGCCGCGGATACAGGTTGCTCCCCGGCACCGTCGACTTCGCGGTGCCGCCGTCTTCCACCCGGGCGTAGTGGTAACGCATGACATTGTCGTTGGTGTCACGGACCTCGCGCGCCGCCCAGGTCGCCACCTGGCCCGAGGCATCGGTCAACGTGGTGTTCTCCGCACCGCCGAACACCGTGCGAGTTCCCGACTTGTCAGTGACCTCCCACCAGTAGTTCGCGGGCTTGTCCCCATGGCGCACGATCCGATCGAACCGGCTCTCCACCCTCGCGTGGAACACCTTTTCCGCCGTCCGGGCCTGCGGCGCACCTCGATGGGCCACCGGCGACAACTGCTCACCAGCCAGCACATAGGTCTCGGTCTCCAGCCCGGCGTCAAAGCGCGGCACCCCCCAACGGGTGTCCACCGAAATGGACGGCATGGAGACGTCCCACCCGACGCCCAGCCAGCCGTTCGCACCCCCGGAGCTGTACGACACCGCCAGTTTCGGCTCCAGGCCGGCTCTCCCCTTCGGTACCTCCAGCGGGTACGACATACGGGCGTCGCCCATGGAATTCGCCGTCGGTGGCCCGATCAGGTTCACCCCGGCTCCCGGATCGGCCGCCTTGATGTCCTTGATCTGATTCGGGTCGAACGCCGTTCCCTCCGGATGCTCGGGAGCCGTCACCGCCCCACCCTCACCCGAAACCCGAACCGAAGCGGGCGGGCCCGCACTCGGGACGGCCATCGCCACCAACGCCAGGAACAACACCATCACCACGGCCCTGTGACGATGACGAACAGGACGAGCCCACGCGAAGGCAGACATGCCCTCGACCCCCTCTGGATCAATGGATTCGGTGACGAAGAAATTGGTTCGAATAGCCGAAAAGAATTAGTGCGTTCGGTCGAACTCCCTGCCGGGCACAACCCCGGCAAAAAGATGAGACGTCGATCCCCGGTGACGCTATCGGCGGGTCATTAAATTTCGATGAAATGCCCGTACTTGTGCGATGTGCCCTACCTAGGGAGCGCTGGGCCGGTGCCCGGAACCTGCCATGAGCCTGCAAGGTCGGGCTTCTACGTTCAGTTCTGGCTGCCTCACGCGGCCACGGACTCTCTCCTGGCCAAGGCGGCCGCGAAGGAGAGCTTCGACCTCATCATGGATTTGGCCGCACCGCTCCCGATCACGGTGATCAGTGACCTGCTCGGGATCCCGGACACCGACCGGTCGGCCTTCACCGAGTACGGCACTTTGATCGGCGAAGGCCTCAGCGGTGTGCACTCGGTCCGTCAAGCCGAACGGCTGATCGCAGTCGGCGAGGACCTGGTCACGATGTTCGACCGGCTGCTTCACGAGCGGACGGCGGTTCCCGGCGATGATGTGATCAGCGATCTCGCGGTCGCCGCCGGGCAGGAAAGGATGACCGCGCGGGAGCTGCACGGCACCGCGTTGCTGTTGCTGATCGCCGGGTTCGAGACGACGGTCAACCTGATCGGCAACGGCGTGCGGGCGCTGTTGGATCACCCAGGACAGTGGGATCTACTGTGCTCCGATCCGGGCTTCGCCACCGCCGCGGTGGAAGAAGTACTCCGCTACGACCCTCCGGTGCAGGCTTCTCTGAGGATCGCGCACACCGAGGTGGAGCTGGCCGGGCGAACGATCAGACCGGGCGGGTTCGTCGCAGTGCTCCTGGCCGCGGCCAACCGCGATCCAGAGGTGTACGAAAGGCCGGGCGACTTCGACATCACCCGCTCCGGTGGACCGGACCATCTGGCGTTCTCCAGCGGAATTCACTACTGCCTCGGCGCCAGGCTGGCACGCGTCGAAGGCGAAATCGTCTTTCGCACCCTGGCAGAACGAATGCCGCTCCTCCGTCAGGCAGGCCCGCTGCGACGCCGGGAGGGCAGCTCCATCCGAGGCCTGAGCCAGTTCCCGGTGACGTTCTGAGGAGATCGCGACGACGCTATTTCCGCTCGTCTCCGGCGATGCTGAGGAACCTGGCGATCGAAGGCGACCGGCTCCCCGTGCGCCAGAGCGCCAGGGTCCGGTACGGCGTCACGTCACCGACCGGCCGGTAGACGACGTCCGGGCGGACGTTCACCGCGGCCAGCGAGGCAGGCACCAAGGCAACGGCCTGCCCGAGGGAGACCACGTCCAGCAGCTGGGCGGTGTCGCGCACGACCGGCCCGTCGGACCGGCGATCGGGGTGGCCCAGCCAGTGGCCGCGCTCGACGACCCGCGAATCCGCCCATCTCGGGGCGGGTTCGGTGATCAGATCGGCGACGCTGAGCGCATCGCGACCGGCGAGCTCGTGATCGGCTGCGAGCGCGGCGACGCGCGGTTCGGTTGTCAGGAGTTCGGTATCGAGCCCGTCGCCGTCCACGCAGGCGGCGATCGCCAGATCGGCGCGCCCGTCACGGACCAGCTCGGCCTGTTCACCGAACCCGCTCACCACCACGCGGATCTCCGCCGCTGCCGGATCCTCCCGGAAGCGTTCGCGAACGCGATGCAGCAGCCGGGTGGCCACTCCGGGTTTGGCGGTCACCACGAGCACGTTCCCGCCCTGCCGCGTCCGGCGAACGGCGACGTCCAGGGCGGCGAAGACCTTGGCCGACTCGGCGAAAAGGGTCTCCCCGGCGGATGTCAGCGCCAACCGGCGCCCGGTGCGGTCGAACAGTTCCACGCCGATCCGGCGTTCGAGCCCGCGGATGGCCCGCGACAACGGCGGTTGCGCGATACCGAGCCGCTCGGCCGCGCGGGTGATGTTCAGGTCTTCGGCGACGGCGCGGAAGTAGCGCAGTTCGCGGATCTCCGGATCCGGCATACCGCCAGGGTATGGCCAGCACACCGGATCGGTGCTTCCTTCCGGGCACGAGGTCGGCTGGAGTGGGCGGTATGCACCCCCACGAAGTCGCACTCGTCACCGGCGGCGGCAAAGGCATCGGCAAGGAAATCGTCCGGCGACTGGCCGCGCGCGGGCTCACCGTCTACCTCGGCGCGCGGGATCCGGACCGGGGCGTCACGACCGGACCGGGCGTCCGGCCCATCCGGCTCGACGTCACCGATGAAGCGTCCGTGGCGGCGGCGGTCGAGACGATCGAGGCCGAGACCGGCAGGCTGGACGTCCTGGTCAACAACGCCGGCATCACCAGCGACTGGGGTCTGCGCACCACCGACTTCACCGCCGCGCACCTGCGCGAAGTGTACGCGGTCAACGTTTTCGGTGTCGTCACGATGATCTCGGCCTGTGTGCCCTTGCTCCGACGCTCCCCCAATCCACGCGTGGTCAACCTCTCGAGCGGGCTCGCCTCCCTAACCTTGCTGAGCGACCCGGAGATTTCCCTACCCACCGAAGGATTCCTCGCCTACAGCTCGTCCAAGGCCGCACTCAACGCCTTGACCCTGCTGTACGCCGAAACCCTCCGTGCCGACGGCATCAAGGTCAACGCCGTCAGCCCCGGCATGGTGCCGACCGATCAGAACGCCGGGGCCCCTTTCCCGCGCGGGCACCGCACCGTGGCCGAGGGCGCGGCCGTTCCGGTCCTGCTCGCGACGATCCCCGCGGACGGCCCGACCGGCGTCTTCCGCGGACCGGATTCGCTCGAGGACGTCATCCCCTGGTGATCCGGTGGGCGTTCGGGACCCGGAACGGCCGGTCGCGGAAATAGCGGACTGTCGCGTCCGCGGGTAGTCGCCCCTTCGAGAAATTTCGTGCTGTCCCACCAGCCGTCCTTCGCCTCACCCTTCGTTGGTATGCCGATTCAGTACCAATGGGGGGTGCCGGATACTTTACAGGGCACTACGGTCGGGTGTTGATCGATCTGACACCACTGAATCCCGTCCCATGCTGGACTCCCCTTTCGCTTCAGGAGGCCGAAAAATCATGTGGATCCGACGTATGTCCATGATCGCCGCCGCCCTCTTTGCCGGGTCGCTCTTCGCCGGGCCCGCGGCTGTGGCCGAATCACCGGCCGGGCCGCCGATCGAACCTTTCATCATCGGCGGCAAGGTCGTCACCACTCCTTACTCGTTCTTCGCGTCGCTGCAACGCAATGGCCGTCATTTCTGTGGGGCGTCACTGATCGCCCCGCAGTGGCTCGTCACGGCGAAGCACTGCGTCCAGGGCTCCACTGGTGGCGGCTTCTCCGCACGGATCGGCTCGGTCAACACCGGATTCGGCGGAGAGCTCATCACCGCGGCGAGCGCGACCCTCGGCGCGAACGACATCGCCGTGGTGAAGCTCTCGAGAGCAGCCACTTCCGCGCCGATCAAGATCGCGGCGTCCAGCCCGGCCGTCGGCACCGTCAACAAGCTGATCGGACACGGCCAGACGTGCGGCACCCCCGGTTGCAGTGGCTCCTCGCCACAGCTTCGCGAGGTGGACACCACTACCGTCGCGGACTCGAGGTGTACCGCCGATTTCAAGCGAGGCAAGGAGATCTGCTTCCAGGGCGCACCTGGAACCAGCGCCTGCTACGGCGATTCCGGTGGACCGTCCATTTTGAACGGTGAACTGACCGGCGCCACCAGCCGATCCGGCAACAACAGCAGCAACTGCCTCAACGGTCCCGGAATCTACAACAGTGTTCCCGGCTACCGGGCCTGGATCAACCAGGTCACGGGCGGTGCGGTGACCGCCTGGGAGGCGACGTCGTCTCGATAATCCTCCGCTTGAGCCTTCACCTCAGGTATTCCGCGGACACCTAGCCCTGCGGCGCCAGTGCGCCTTGGCCACCAAGGCCTCGGCGCACTGGCGCCTGCCCGGATCGCGGCATGGAGGACGCCTGACAACGTGCCGGTGATCACCACGCCCAGGAACAGGTTCCCGGCGGCCGTCGCGAATCTGGCGCCCCGATCGGCGTCGATGCCCAACGGGATGATCACGGTGATCGCCGTGAGGAGCAGCATGATCGACACGAAGAAGGACCTCGCGCGCGGTGTCCCGATCAAGAGGACATGCAGCAGCCCGGTCGCGGCCATCGCGGCGCTCACCGAAGCACTGTTCCTGCGGGACTACGGTGGCGGGTCAGAGCAGTCGTGAGAGCGTCGGCTAGCCGTCGTCATCGAGGAGCCTGGCGAGGACCCGTTCGAGTGCCAGGCCGATGGCATCGAGCTCGGCGTCGGTGAGCGCGCCACGGCCGGGTTCGAGCCGCTACCGGTACGCCCTTTCTGCCGTACGGACGGGTTCCGTGGCCTGCGTGGCGTAGTGGGCGGTGACGATCGCGCCGGACATCGCCAGGATCAGGCCCGCGACCGTGAAGGTGGTGAAGCCGTCGCGGACGCGGTCGTCGAGGAAGACCAAGCCGATGACCGAGGACAACGCCGTGTTCGTGGTGAACATGATCGCGTTGACCGCCGTCGCGCCGCCCTTCTGCAAGGCCAGGGCGAACGCGACCGCGGCGGCGAGACCGTTCAGGATCATCGCCCACACAGCCGGTTCCGCCAGGATGGCCCAGCCCGATGACGGCAGCTCGAGGGTGCGTGCCGAGACACCGACCACGCTGAAGCCGACGCCTGTCGCGAAGCCGAGCACCTGCGCGGCCCAAGGGCGGTCGAATCGCCGGAAGTACCAAGCGATCGCCCCCACGACCAAGGCCATCGCGGGCAGCACCCAGCGCCAGGCCGACGGGAGCACCTTGGCCGGGCCCGGCTGCGCCGACAGGCCCAGCAAGACCAGACCGACCGCCCCCACTCCCAGCGCGGCCCAGCCCTGCGCGGCCAGGCGGGTGCCCATGAACGCGGAGATCGTGGCCGTCACGCCGACGCTGAACGCCAGCACCGACTGGACGAGGAACAGCGGCAGCCGCTGCAACGCGGCCGCCGCGCAGGCGAAACCGACCAGGTCGACGCCGATGCCCAGGAAGTAGATCCATTGGCGCCGCACGTGCACCAGGTCCAGCGCGCTGCCACCGTAAGCGCCCGCGCGGCGGACACCGATCGACTCCAGCACCGAGCCGCTACCCGAGGCCAGCGCCGCCAGCAGCGCGAGGATGTATCCGACGATCACTCCCGCAGTCTGTCAGCCATGCCCCGGCGCGCTGACCAGCACCAGTCTTACCGGATCGGGTGATCATCGAAATGCGCCGTCCCCCGCGCCTGTCTTACGTTGGCTTCCTGACGTGAGGGAGACTCGATGACCACGACCGCCGAGGTCAGCAGGCCGGACGTCACCCCACCGGTACTGAGCCGCAAGCGCCGGAACGCGGTGTTCGGAGCGGTCGTACTCGGCATGTTGCTCGCCGCGCTGGATCAGACGATCGTCGGCACGGCGCTGCCGACGATCGTCGGAGATCTGGGCGGGGCGGGGCACCTGTCCTGGGTGATCACCTCCTACCTGCTCGCCGAGACGATCATGACCGTCGTCGTCGGGAAGCTCGGTGACCTGTTCGGCCGCAAACTCATGTTCCAGCTGTCGGTGATCGTGTTCACCGTGGGCTCGTTCTTCTGCGGGTTCGCCGACGACATGATCTGGCTCATCGTGGCCCGCGCGGTACAGGGCCTCGGGGCGGGCGGTCTGATGGTCACCGCGACCGCGCTCGTGGCCGACGTCGTGCCCTTGCGTGAGCGGGGCAAGTACCAGGGCGTGCTCGGTTCGGTCTTCGGCGTCGTCACGGTGCTCGGCCCGATGCTGGGCGGGCTGTTCGTGGACCACCTGTCGTGGCGGTGGGCCTTCTACGTCAACGTCCCGATCGCGGTCGTCGTGTTGATCGTGGCGGCGAGCACGATGCCGAAGGTGAAAGCGGCGGCGAAGCCGGTGATCGACTATCTGGGGATCCTGCTGATCGGGCTCGCCGCGACCGGGCTGACACTGGTCACCAGCTGGGGCGGCACGCAGTACGCGTGGGATTCGCCGACGATCATCGGGATGTCGATCGGCTCCGTGATCTTGCTCGTACTGTTCGTCTTCGCGGAGAAGCGCGCGAAAGAACCGACTCTCCCGATGAGGCTGTTCCGAAACCCCGTTTTCACCGTTTCGGCGATTCTGAGCTTCGTCGTCGGCTTCGCGATGCTCGGTGCCCTTTCGTACTTGCCGACCTATCTGCAGTACGTCCACGGCATCTCGGCGACCAGTTCGGGGGTGCGGATGCTGCCGATGGTGGTCGCGCTGCTGGTGGCGGGCGTCTTCGCGGGCAACATCGTCGGCAAGACGGGGCGGTACAAGATCTTCCCGATCGCCGGCGGGGTCGGGCTGACACTCGGCCTGTACCTGCTCTCGCGGCTGACCCCGTCGAGCGGGTTCTGGGAGATGTCCCTCTACTTCGCCGCGCTCGGCCTGGGGATCGGCTTGAGCATGCAGGTCTTGGTCATCGTCGTGCAGAACACCGCGGACTACCGTGACCTCGGCGTGGCGACCTCCGGTGTGACCTTCCTCCGGTCCTTGGGTTCTTCTTTCGGAGCGGCCATCTTCGGCACGATCTACGCCAATCAGCTGGCGCCGAACCTGGCCGCTGCGGGGGCGGGACATCCGCTGCCGCCCGGGATCGACCCCAAGGCCGTTCAGGTCCCGAACGCGCTGCACGCTTTGCCGGATTCCGTGTCCGCGCCGTATGTGCAGGCGTACAGCGATTCCTTGCACACCGTGTTCCTGTACGCCGCGCCGGCCGGACTCGTGGCGCTGGTGCTGGCGTTCTTCCTGAAGGAGGTTCCGCTGCGGGACACCTCACGAGCGGCCGCGCCGGACCTCGGCGAGGGTTTCGCGATGCCGGAATCGGGCAACGGCGACCAGGACCTCGAGCGCGCCGTCGGCCGCTTGCTCGCCCGCGAGGGGAAGGCGGCGTCCAGCGGTGTCCTCGCGAAGTCCGGCTGTGAACTCGACAACGGCGGGCTGTGGTGCCTGGGGCAGGTCCGGCTGCGGGAACGGCGGGACAAACCGACGTCCCTGCTGGTGATCGGCGACCGCTACGGCATCCCGCCCGAGGTGTTCGAAGCAGCCTTCGCGCGGCTCGAGTTCACCGGGCACCTGGCCTTCCGGTCCGGCGAATGGGTCACCACGGAGGCCGGACGCGCCGAACTCGACAAGCTCATCCGGGCGTGGAAGAACTGGCTGGCCGAGCGACTCCGGGATTGGGGTCTGGAAGGACACGACGAACTCGACGCGGCGCTCGGCCGGGTCGCGAACCGGATCCTGGACCAGGCGGCCGAGGACCGGCCCAGCGGGAAGCACGCGGCGGCCGTCTGAGCCGGGTAGCGCGGGCACCACCTCCCGGAGTCGGGCTGTCCTCACCACGAACCGGCGGGCTGGCCCGATGGTTCACGACGCCACGGACGGCGATGATCAACTCGATCGATCCGAAGTCGCCGAACGAAGGAAAAGTATGTCGAGAGTAAATTCCGCACGCCGCAACCTGGTCCGGGCCGCCGGTGTCGCGCTCGTAGGGGCTTTCTGCGCGATCGCGACGGCCGGGAGCGCCGACGCCGTGGTGAACGGGAGGAACTCGACCGAGCGTTACGAGTTCATGGCCTCGATCCCGGAGGTCGTGCCCGAAATGGGCAACGCCAAGGGGGTGTGCGGGGCGGTGCTTGTCCATCCGCAGTGGGTGGTGACCGCGGCACACTGCGTCGATCCGGAACGCAACCCCGCCAGGCCGGAAGGGACGGTGCGCATCGGCAGCCAGCGGCGGACTTCCGGCGGCACCGTACGCGAGATCGACCGCATGGTGCGTCATCCTGGCTACGAGCCGGGCGCGCCGAACAAGAACGACATCGCGCTGGTCCGCCTGGACCGCCCGGTCTTCCAGCGGCCGATCCGGATCGCCGATCGCCCCGGCCGCCCCGGCACGCCGACCCGCTTGATGGGCTTCGGCACCACGGTCGACACCGGCGACCTGACCAAGGTGGTGTTCCCCGAACGGCTCCAGGAACTCAACACCCGCCGCGGTGCGGAATCCGAATGCTCGCCCGGCTACGCGGACTCGACCCGGCTGTGCACGATCAGCCGCAAGCGCGACGCGATGGCGTGTATGGGCGATTCCGGCGGACCGCAGGTCCAGCGCGGGAGGGCAGGCCGCTGGGAGCTGATCGGCGTCACGTCCGGCCCCGGTGACGACGACGTTCCCTGCGCGAACGGACCCGGCCTCTACACCAGCGTGCCCGCCTACACCGATTGGATCGATCGCACCATCCACGCACGCGATTGATCTCCTCGCGCGAGTACGCTCCCCAGTAACTGGAGCCCTCGTCGCCTAGGAGCAGGCCATCGCCGCGTATTCCGGCCTCAGGTGGATCCTCCTGGCGTTCGTCCTCTGCGCCTGCAGCACGGAACCGACGACGCCAGGAGGGAACACCGCCGTGGCCGACACCGAAGCCACCGAACCCGGCACCTTCGCCGACGCGGAGCGAGAGTTCGGCAAGTGACGGACGAGCAGCTGATCGTCGAGTTCGCGCTGACCCGTCTGGACCATCCCGGCCTCGACCTCGAAGAAGTGGCCACGCTGACCGTCCGGCGGCTGGGAGAGGACCGGATGCTGGACTTCGCCGGGCGCACGCTCGCCAGCCGCGGCGAATTGCGCGGCGCCGCGTTCCCGGCCGCGGTCGAACACGTACTCCGGGTCGTCCTGACCTTGCGCGGCCCGGACGAGTGATCCTCCGTCGGCGCGGGCCGGACCCCCAGTGAAACCGGCCCGCGCCCGAAACCGCGGCGAGCCCCCTGCGACCGCCGCGAGTTCCCCGCCACCAGACCATGGTGAGGCCGGGACCGGTCCCCGCGTATGGGTACCGGGACCCCATATTCGGGCGGTGAGCGTGCCCTCCCCCGTCGTCACTCTCCGGGCACCTTCGTGTGTGCGCTGAATGTGGGGGGCCCGCCCCCATGTGCGGGTCCGGCCGAGCTGAAAGCATCACTGCCGTGACGCCCCAGCTTCCGGCGACGTCCCTGCCGCTGAAGTGGTGGGCACACGGCCAGACCCCGCGCGAACGGACATCGGTCAAACCCGCTTGGGCGGATTTGACCGAACACGCCGTCACCACGCTTCTGCCGGAGCGCCCCCCAGTCGGTGACTGGTGTGTCGAGTTCGCCGGGGTCTTCAGGTCGTTCGTCCGGGCCGCCTGCCGCGACGCTGTCCCCGAGGACCTCGCCGGCGCGGATGTCGATGCGCTCCGCCGGGGTTTCGCGGCCCAACTCGACCAGCATCTGCTCAAGCTTTCGGTCCGCACGCTGGTCCTCGAACTCCACCGGGCCCGTAACGCAGGCGCCCTTGAGGGCGAGACTCCTGAAGAGCGCTTCTCGGACTTCGTGCGCCGTCAATCCACCCCAGCCGGCCTGGTCCGCCTGTTCGGCGAGTACCCGGTCCTGGCCCGGCTCGTCGCCCAGGCCTGCCTCTACGCGGCAGAGGCCCACGCCGAGATGCTGACCCGCTTCTCCGCCGACGCCGCCGCTCTGCCCGCCTCCGTGGCGGACGGCGAACTCGGAACGCTCGTCGAGGTGACGGGCGGGATCGGCGACTCGCACGCGCGGGGACGTGCGGTCAAACTGCTCCGCTTCTCGAGCGGCGCCAGGGTGGTTTACAAGCCCCGCCCGCTGATCCTGCACGAGCGCTTCAGCGACGTCGTCGAACGGCTCAACAAGCGGCTGCCCGGCCTCGAGCTGAGGACCGCCGACGCATTGCCGCGCGACGGCTACGGCTGGCTGCGGTTCGTCGAGCACCGGCCGTGCGCCGACATCGCCGACGTCGACCGCTTCTACCGCCGCCAGGGAATTCTGCTGGCGCTCCTGCACGCGCTCGACGCGACCGACGTCCACTACGAGAACATCATCGCCAGCGGCGACCAGCCGGTGCTGATCGACATCGAGACGCTGTTCCAGCCGTCGCCGCCCGATCAGCCGGACGGTGACCCCGCGGCGGCGATGCTCGCGCGGTCGGTGCAGCGCACGCTGCTGCTCCCCCAGCTCTTCGCCGGGGAGCACGGCGCCGTCGACATCTCCGGGCTCGCGGGCCGCGGCGGCAAACTGCCCACCGACCGGGTCGATTGGGCCGATCCCGGCACCGACCGGATGCGGCTGGTCCGCGTGCCCGGCGAGCTCTCGGGCGGGAACAACCTCCCGCGTCTCGACGGCCGCGACGTCACCCCCGCCGAGCACAGCGCGGCGCTGCTGGCCGGATTCCGGCTCGGCTACGACGCGCTCTCCACCGCGCGGGACGAACTCGCCGAGCACCTCCGGCGCTGCGCCGACGACCCCATCCGGGTGCTCATCCGGCCGACGAACTTCTACTTCCGCCTGCTCGACGAAACCACCCATCCCGATCTCCTGCGCGACGCCGCCGACCGCGACCGCGCGTTCGATCTGCTCGAAGAGGATTCGGCGGGCGAGGAGAAACTGCTCCGGCTCGTGCCGCACGAACGGGCCGACCTGTGGGCGGGCGACGTCCCGATGTTCACCTCGAACCCCGGTTCGACCTCGCTACTGGATTCGCGCGGCGACAGTGTCGAAGGCGTGGTGGACCGGCCGTCGCTGGACACGGTGCTGGCGAAGGTCGCCGACATGGACCCGCTCGACCAGCGTGATCAGGAATGGCTGATCTCGGCCACGCTCGCCATCAGCACGGCGACCGCCGGGCATCACGGCGGTGGCGAGACCGTGGAAACGGCGGTGCCGAACCAGGCTCCCGACGCGGAACGGCTGCTGATCACCGCTTGCGGCATCGCCGATCACATCGTCGCCAACGCCTTCTCCGACGAGCGCCGCTCCAACTGGCTCGGGATCGAACTCGTCGACGACCGCTACTGGACCGTGCTGCCGATGGGCGCGGGACTCGGCGAGGGCTACTGCGGGGTCGCGCTGTTCCTCGCCCAACTCGCCGAACTGACCGGGATAGCGCGCTACCGCGATCTGGCCGCGTACGCGATCACCCCGCTCCCCGGCCTCTTCGCCACTCTCCGGGCAGACCGTGAGCTGGCCGCCACCGCCGGTTGCGGCGGGCTGCTGGGGCTCGGCGGCGTCGCGTACACGATCGCCCGGCTCAGCACACTGGTCGGTCTTCCGGCGGGTGACCTCATCGAGCAGGCCGTCGACCTGATGCCCGACGCCGGGCCCGGCACGCCCTCCGGGTTCACGACGGGACTCGCGGGCGGTGTCGCCTCGATGCGCTCGGTGTATGTCCAAACAGGACTGGACTCGGCGCTGGCCAGAGCGGACCGCTACACCGAGCAGCTGCTCGACCGTGGGCGTCCACAAGAGACGGGCTTCGCCCGCGGTTCCGCCGGGGTCGACTGGGTCCTGCGGGCACACGACCGGACCGGCGAAGAACCGTCCGAAAAGGCGGACGACCGGACGGAAAGCACCACCGGCTGGTGCGACGGCCTCGCGGGTGCCGCTCTCGGCCTCGCGGCTCACCTGCCCGATCCCGTTCACGCCGTGGAACTGGACCGGACGATCAAACGGCTGGCCGACGGGGCACCCCTGAAGGATCTCAGTCTTTGCCACGGCGAGTCCGGAGTGTCGGAAGTGTTGTGCGTGCTGGCGGAGAACGGGCACACTGGCGCCGCCGCCGCGGTGCGTCGCCGGACCGGTCATCTGCTCGCCGCCGTCGACCAGCGCGGTGCTCGCTGCGGGACTCCCGGCGCGGTCTCCGCGCCCGGGCTGCTGAGCGGTCTGGCGGGCATCGGCTACGGCCTGCTGCGGCTGGGATTCGGCGACCGGGTCCCGTCCGCGCTCCTGCTCCGCCCCGACCGCCCGCATCCGGCGGCCACCATCGTTCCACCGGCAAACCGAGTATGAGGAGAAAAACCGCATGTACGAAAGAGATCTGCCCGCCACCGAAGACGCCCTCGGCGCCGTGAACCTGCCGCGCGCCCTCGAGGTCGGCTCGCGCAACCACGCGCTGGCGGGCAGCAAGCCGCGGCTGAGCGCCAACCCGCTCGCCACCCTGTCCGGCGACCCCGGTTCGCCGTCCGTCGTCAGTGTCTTCACCGGCGGCTGGATCTGAGACCGGTCACGAAGGCGGGCTCGCGCCGCCCGCCTTCGTGATCAACTCTTCGCCGTAGCAGGGGAACCCGCTCGCTATAGTCACGGCGGTGGGGATCCGTTCGTCGCGGGTGATCGGTCGCGACGCCGAACTGGCCGAGCTCTCCGGAGCTCTCGATCGCGCCATCGCCGGCCGCGGCGGCGCGATCTTTCTCGTGGGCGAAGGTGGGGTCGGCAAATCCCGGCTCGCGATCGAAGCCGCTTCGCGAGCGATCGCCTCGGACGTCCCGGTCCTGCAGGGCAGGGCCAGTTCGATCGGCCCGCTCGTCCCCTTCCGGCCGCTGACCCAGGCGCTGTTGTCGCATTTCCGAGGCGGCGGACCGCCCGAGGCGGCCGAACTCGACCCGTTCATCCCGGTACTCGCGCAGCTCGTCCCCGACTGGAGCCGAGGCGACCGGCCACGGGAATCGGGCTCCCTGATGGTGCTGGCCGAAGCGGTGTTCCGCCTGCTGGCCGTCACCAGCCGCGACCGCGGCGCGCTCCTGGTCCTCGACGACCTGCAGGACGCCGACGCCGAAACTCTGTTCATCCTCGAGTACCTCGTCGACAACTTGCCCGCGGCGCAGGCCCTGTTCGTCGGCACGCTGCGCAACGAGCCCTCCGACGCCCTGCGCCTGGCGACCTCCGGCGCCCAGCGGATGAGCTGCGCCGTCCTCGAACTCGACAGGCTCGGCCTCGCCGACACCCGCGCTCTCGCCGCCGCCTGCTTGGAGACCGAGCCGGGGAACCTGCCGTCATCAGCGGCGGAGCTGTTGTGGCGCAACAGCGCCGGCCTGCCGTTCATCGTCGAGGAACTGCTTCACGGAATGGTGAACGACGGTCTGTTGGTCGAGAGCCGGGACGGCTGGCGCGTCATCGGCGAGCTCCGCGCCCGCGTACCCGCCGCGCTGGTCACCAGCTTCGGCGTCCGGATGGAACAACTCGGCGAGCAGGCGGGCGAGCTGCTTTCGGTCGCCGCGATCATCGGCCGCCGTTTCCCGCTGTCGGTCGTGCAAACGGTCACGGGCACGAACGACCGGACCCTGCACAACCACCTGAGCGCGGCGGTGTCGGCGAACCTGGTGACCACCGACGAGACGACACCCGGTTGGTACGCCTTCCGGCATCCGCTGACCGCGGAGGCGCTGCTGGAGCGCCAAGCCCCGGCACGGAAGGCGGCGCTCGCCCGTCAGGCCGCCGATGCCGTCGAGAAGCTGTACCCGGGCCTGCCCGGCGATCTGTGCGCGCTCGTCGCGTCGCTGCGGCTGACAGCGCTGGACGAGCGGGCGGCGGGTCACCTGTTCGCGGAAACCGGTCGCCGCGCCCTCGACGCCGGTGCCGCGGACTCCGCGGTCACGATGCTCACCAAGGCCGTCGACCTGCTGTCCGGGGCCGACGCGGGTGATCGGGCCGAGGTGCTGGAGACGCTGCTGTACGCACTCGGGCAAACCGGCCAATTCGACCGCGCCGTCGAACTGTCCGCGGGTTTCGGCGAGATCGGGACACTCGAACGAGCCGCCAAACTGCACACCCAGCTGGCGTGGGCCGCCTACATCGCCGGGCGGCACGACGAATGCCTCGGCCAGATCGAACGCGCCCGCGCTCCCCTGGGTTCGGCGATCTCGCCTGCTCAGCAAGCCGCGCTCGACGCCGTCGAAGCGAATCTCTGGCTCGACGTCCCCGGCCGGACAGGCACCGCGGAACGGCTCGCGCGCCAGGCCTGGAAAGTGGCCGAGGAGACCGAGCAGCCCTTCGTCGTCTGCCAGGCTCTTCAAGTGCTCGGCATGCTCGCGCTGCCGCGGGACCTCACCGAGTCCGAGCACTACATGCAGCTCGCACGGCGGACCGCCGAGGACAACCACCTGCACCACCTCCGCACCCAGGCACTGGTCCGGCTCGGCGGGCATCGCGTGCTGATGAACGGCGACGAACAGACCCTGCTGCTCGCCCGCGCCGACGCCCAGCGGCACGGCTCGATCACGCTGCACTGCGCCGTTGACGCCGTGCGCACCATGCACGCCGTCCTGCGCTGCGAGTTCGGGACGGCGCACGAGCTGCTGGAGGAGAACCTCGCCGTACTCGGCAGGCTCCGGTTGACCGCGTTGCTGCAGTACGCGCATATGACCAGGGCGATGTCGGCCGGACACCGGGCGGACCGTCCGGCGATGGAACAGGCGCTCGAGGACTTCCGGGAAAGCGGTGGCGAGAACGCGCAAGAGAAGGTGCTCAGCATCGGGCTGGCGCGTGTCTTCTGCTCACTGCTCGAGGAGGACTTCGACCGCGCGCGCCGGGAACTCGAGCAGGTGACCGAGCTGGAGGACCTGCGGCCGAGCCGGTTCCACCTCGCCGGCCAGCACGGCCTCAGGACGCTCGTCGACACCCTCGGCGGCGCCGACTGCCCGGAAACCGGATCCGCCGTGAGCGGGATGCGATGGAACCGGCAGTTCGTCGAATTCGCGCACGCCGTCGAACACGGCAGACGAGGCGACGCGGCGGAAGCCGGCCGGTCGGTGGCCGCCGCGCTGGAGACGTCCGCGCCCTACCCCCTGGCCCGGCACCTCGGGCTCCGGCTGATCGCCGAACCGGCCGCCGCCGACGGCTGGGGCGATCCCGCGGGCTGGCTCAAGGAGGCCGAGGAGTACTTCCACGGCAGGGACATCCAGGCGGTCGCCGGCGCCTGCCGGAGCCTGCTGCGCAAGCTCGGCGCGCCCGTCCGGCAGCGGCGGGCGGGTGTCGACCGGGTCCCCGGCGACCTGCGCGCGTCCGGTGTGACCGTGCGCGAGTACGAGGTGCTGGTGCTGCTCGCCGAGCGGATGGGCAACAAGGACATCGGCACCCGGCTGCACATCTCTCCCCGGACGGTCGAGAAACACGTGGCGAGCCTGCTCGCCAAAACCGGGCTCGCCGACCGGTCGGCCCTCGCCGAACACGCCGCCGCACTGCGACCTGGCATGCTGTGATCCATGAGCGACCTCACCGTGTACGGCGCCGGCTGGTGCCCCGACGTCAAACGCAGCCGCGCCCTGCTCGACTCGAAGGGTGTCGAGTACGCCTACCTCGACGTCGAAGCGGACGCCGGTGCCGAAGAGACCGTGCGCGGACTGCAGAACGGTGAACGGCGGATCCCGACCATCGTCTGGCCGGACGGCACCCACCTGGTCGAACCGAGCGACGACGAGCTCACCGCGCATCTGAACCGATGACCCTTCCGGACGTCCCGGTCGGCACGAGGGTCGTCGTGCGGTACCGGATCGAAGGCGGGTTCACCGACGCGCTCGGCTACCTGCGCTCCCGGGACGACGCGGAGTGCACCGTGGAGACCAAACGCGGTCTGGCGACGATCCGGCTGGCGGACATCGTCCTGGCCAAGACCGTGCCGCCTCCGCCGGTTCGGCGTGGCTCTCGTGAGTGACAACGGCGGTTAGGGCGAAGCGTGTCTTGAGTACCTGCAGTCACGTGTGTTGCTCGTCTGATCACACGTGACTGCCGTGCAATTCCGTGAAGGACTCCTTGCCTACTCTGAGGGTAGTGAAGGAGGCCTTCACGGACTTACGGACCGCCATGTACTTCAAGCGACCAGGGCACCGAACCGTGGCGGTTCGGCGAGGACTCAGGCGAGTGGCTTGTCCAGCACTGCCTTCACGTGGCTGAAGTTGTCGATCGAGTAGCGGCCGTGATAGCGGCCCATTCCGCTCTCCCCCACCCCGCCGAACGGCAGTTCGGGCGCCGCGAGATGGATGATCGCCGCGCCGAACACCAGACCGCCCGACGACGTCTCCGTCTCGATCCGGCGCTTCGTTTCGTCCGATTCGGTGAAGGCGTACAACGCCAGCGGCTTGTCGCGTTCGTTGACGAACGCCAGCGCCGCGTCGACGTCGGGGACGTCGATGATCGGCAGGATCGGGCCGAAGATCTCGTCCTGCATCACCGGGGCGTCCGGGGAGACGCCGGTGAGCACGGTGGGCGCGATGTACTTCTCGTCGCGGTCGGCCTTGCCGCCGACGACCGCGGTTCCGTCGTCCAGCAAGGCGGCGAGCCGGTCGTAGTGCCGGGTCGAAATGATCCGGCCGTAGGTGTCACTGGTTGCGGGGTCCTCGCCGAACATCCCTTCGACGGTCTCGGCGAGGTGCTCCGCCAGCTTCGGGCCGGTGCCGCCGATCGCGAGGACGTAGTCGGGCGCGACGCAGGTCTGGCCCGCGTTCGCGAACTTGCCGTAGGCCAGCCGTTGCGCGGTCACGGCGAGATCAGCGCCCGGCTCGACGATCGCCGGGCTCTTCCCGCCCAGTTCGAGCGTGACCGGCGTGAGGTGCTTCGCCGCCGCGGCCATGACGATCCGGCCGACGGTGCCGTTCCCGGTGTAGAAGATGGTGTCGAACTTCTGCTCCAGCAACGCCGTCGTCTCCGGGATCGCGCCCTCGACCACGCGGACGCCTTCGACGTAGTCGGGCAGATGCTCGGCGATCGCGGCCGAAGTGTTCGGCGACAGCTCGCTCGGCTTCACGACCGCGCAGTTACCCGCCGCCAGCGCTCCGACCAGCGGCGCCAGCACCAGTTGCAGCGGGTAGTTCCACGGCCCGATGATCAACGCGACGCCGAGCGGTTCGCGGACGACGCGGCCGGAGCCGGGCCGCAGGGTCCGGGGCAGCTCGGCGGGCTCCGGATCCAGCCACGAGTCGAGGTTCTCCAGCGTGTGGTCGATCTCGTTGCGCACGAGCGCGATCTCCGCGCGTTTGGCCTCGACGGCGTTCTTGCGAAGGTCGGCGTAGACCGCCTTGAGGAAGACGTCCGCCTGTTCGGACAGGAGCGAACGCAATCCCATGAGCTGCTTCCGCCGCCAGGACACCGGTTTCGTGACGCCGGAACGGAAGAGGTCACGCAGCTCACCGACGACTGCGGTGGCATCACTGCTTGTCATGGATCCGAGCCTAACAACGTGGTCTGAAATCCGCCTCGAGAGAGCTGAAGGGCGCTTTCCCCGCATGGCATGCGGGAAAAGCGCCCTTCACCTCATGAGACGCGGGGAAAGCGTCCTTCAGCCCCCGGGCGCTACGGGTAGCTGACCAGGTTGCTCGGCGTGGTCCCCGGCGGGGTCACCGCCCCCGCGTCGTTGATCACGTGGGTGATGGTCCCCTTGTAGTTCAGCGAAACCGTCACCAGGTTGTGGAACCGGACGCCGGAGCGGTTCGGCACCTCGAACGCGTGGTACAGGTTCACCGCGGGGTTGTCGTTGAAGAAGCAGTAGCTGCCCAGGCCCCACGCCTCGTGCGAGGTCACGTTGTCCCCCACCTTGTAGGCGGCGTATCCGTTGAGCCCGTTGGGACTCTTCCAGCCCGCTTGATCCGGGACGTCGTAGGGGATCTCGTTCTGGAAGAAGATCGTCCGGCCGTTCTGGCCGTTCCAGATCACCTGGTACTTCTGGTAGTGCTCGACGAACAGACCGGTCGCCAGCACGTTGTCGCCGTTGACGACCACCCCGGTGTCGCCGGTGTTGACCGTCCAGCCGTAGGTGCCCGCGTTGCCGTGGTCTGCCCGCCAGGCCCAGATGTGGTCGATGATCGTGTCACGGCTGTTGACGATCAGGCTGTTCGTCGCCTTCCCCGCGATCTGACCGCCGATCCGGAAGAACACGTCCTGCAGGGTCGTCGGGTTGGCCGAGTGGTTCGCCGTCGAACCCGCCGGGCCGACCGTCAGCAGCGACTGCGAGTTGGTGGTGCCCGCGTCGAACAGCAAGCCCTTGAGCCGGACTCCGTCCACGTCGGCGACCTTCATCGCGTCGACGCCGTTGTCCGGCACCAGCGTCGGATAGCCGACGCCGAGGACGACGGTGTTGGCCTTGGTCACGTTCAGCGTCTGGTTGAGGTGGTAGACGCCCGGCGTGAAGAACAGGTTGCACCCCTGGGAAAGGGCGTTGTTGATCGACGACGCCGTGTCCCCCGCCTTCACGACGTAGAACTGGCTCATCGGCAGCGAACTCCCCTGCGTGCCGCCGTTGGCCCAGCTCGGCCCGGAGGCGTTGGTACGCAAGGAGGGCAGGAAGACGCGGTACTTGCCGGAACCGTCGAGGTAGAGGTACGGGACGTCGCGCGACACCGGCGTGGTGCCGAGCGTGGTCTCCGGCGGGTTCGGGAAGGTGTTCGCCGGGGCGCCGTTCGTCCCGGAGAAGACCATGTTCCAGACGCCGCCTTCCCAGCTGCCGTAGCTGCTGTCACGCGTGTACCACTGCTGCTGCGAGATCGACGCCGTCTTGCCCGAGACCTTGCTGTCGGCGGTGTACCCGCCGCTGGCGAAGCCGTAGCTGGCCGGGAAGAGGTTGAGCCCGCCGCGGATGTCCATCCGCCGGAACGGCGCGGCCTGCGCGACGGCCCAGCGGGTCGCGCCGCTGCTCGGCACGACGGCCAGGTTCTCCGTCGAACGCCAGAAGTTCTGCAGCGCCACACCCTTGTCCGACTCGTTGAACGCGTCGACGGTCACGTCACCGTTGATGACGACGTCCCCCGGGTTCTGCCCGAGACCCGCGACAGACGTGTAGTAGCCGACATCGTCGTGAATGCCGTTGTACACGCCGGGCTTGAACAGATGCGCGTACCGGCGTTCGGTGAACTGCGCGGTCAGGGTGTCCTTCTGCGCGTTGAAGTCCGCGTCGAGCTTGCTCTGGATCGACGACGCCGACATGCCCGGGTCGAAGATCCGCACGTTCGGGCCGAAATCCGGGACCTCGGCTTGAGCCGGACAGGTCGCCTGTGTCGATCCGATCGTGTAGCTCGCCGACGCCACCGGCGAGTTCGCCGAGCCCGGCTTGAGCGCGATCGCGGAAACCGTCGAGGACGCGGAGACCGTGATCGGCCCGGTGTACTGAGTGGACGACGCCGTCGGCGTCGATCCGTCCACTGTGTACCGGATGGTCGCGCCCGCGGTCGCGGTCGACAACGTCACCGAGCGAGCGCTCGGATAGCTGCCGCCCGGCGGGTCGAATGTCGGCGAAGCGACGGTCGTGCCGCTGCCGCCGTGCGTGTAGCCGAAATGCGGGGTGTCGTACTGCGGCCCGCTCTTCTCGTAGGTGAACCAGTAGTCGAGCACCGTGCCGGCGGCCAGCGAACCGACGGTGTGCCGCCAGGTCCCCCCGCTGTCGGTCATCCGGACGTTCTGCTGGCCCACGCCCGGGACACCGGTGTAGTGGATGTCGACGTACCGCGCGGTCGTCGCCGGGGTGAAGGAGAACTGCGCCTGGGTCGCGTTCAAGGACGCGGCGCTCTGGCTGTAGTCGGCGGCCGCGGCGGTGGCACCGCCGAGACCGGCCGCGATCAGGAGCGCGGAAAGGCCGAGGGCGAGCACGCCCCGAACCCCTTTCCGCCGCTTGGGCTGCACAAAGATCCGGTCCACGTCGTGACACCTCCGGCGTTGGAAATCCACGGGCGAAGCAATTCGTTGCGCGCCACAACAAAGTAGCCGTCCGTGCCATATGTCCAGATCACGCTTCGGTAACAGTGGTGGTCCAAACCACTGACTGGGCCAGAAGACGGCGCGATAGACGGCCGTTCGGCGTCACCGAACGGCGCGATCGGGCGCCTGTCAGCTGTCGGGGACGACGTAGAGCGTCGAAGCTTCCCCACCGTGCATGGCGCTCAGGCTGGCCCGGCAGGCCAGGAGCACCTCTCGGTTCGCGACCGTGTCCGGCGGGACGCCGCAGCCGTCGCAAGAGAGCTCGACCGATCCCGGGAAGTCCTCGACGACCTCGACGTCGACAGTGCGATCGCACCGGCGGCACCACCGGTGCCCGGTGACGACCAGGACGTGCATCGGATCGGAGACGCACTCATGCACCCAGCAGCGGTGGACGTAGCAAGTGGTCCGCACGTGCGCGCTCAGCCCGTGTTCCTCGGCCACGTCTTCCGCGGCGAGGATCGCGGCCAGCCGCCGGTCTTCGATCTCGCCGTACCGGTCCCGGCGCCGGGCCGGCGGTGCCGCGTCCGCCTCCGCGAGCAGTCTGAGATGAGCCCTCGAGTGTGGCGAAGTACGAAGCACCATGTGGGTCTCAACCTTTCGGCGTCCACGGGAAGTCTTATCAGGTCACTTCCGATTTCGCCGGAGTGACACCCGACCGGGCGACAAGAGACTGGCCCGTTTGTACGGCCCTTGTATTCGCGCTGCTCATGCTGACCGGACAACGGGTGAGTTCGTTCAGGAGGCAGGAATTGTTGACCAAGGTAGCCGTGCTCGCGACAGCGACCGCGCTCTCGTTCGGTGTGGCCGCACCGGCCAGTGCCGAAGTGACCGCGGCCGCGTTGCCCGCGGCCAGCATGGAAGCGGTGCTCAAGGCCGCGCAGATCGACCCGCGCCGGGCGGACAGCGCGCTGACCCCGGGTGCCAAGGACAGCGTGCTGCTGGTGGAGCAGGCGCTGGCCGCCAAGGGATTGCTCGACCAGCAGTACGTCGACGGCCACTTCGGCACGTCGACGATCAACGCGTACTCCAGCTACCAGAAGTCGCTGGGGTACACCGGGATCGACGCCTCCGGCTTGCCGGGCAAGACGTCGCTCGAGAAGCTGGGCGACGGCCGGTACACGGTGACCGCGACGGTCTCGGCGGGTAGCCGCCTGACCTATCACGGCAAGACCATGAACACCCGGACCAAGGCGATGCTGGTGAAGGCCGAGGCTCTGCTCGGCAGGCAGTTCACCATCACGCAGGGCTCGTACAACCCTGGCGGCGTCGGCGCTTCGGCCGGTACGCACGACGGTGGCGGCGCGCTCGACATCGGCGTCGAGGGCATGTCCTCGGCCACGCGGACCGACGTCGCGCGAAAGCTTCGCCAGGTGGGCTTCGCGGCTTGGATCCGGACACCGGCTCAGGGCTTCGCCTACCACATCCACGCCATCGCACTGTCCGATCCGGACTTGTCGTCCGGTGCTCAGCACCAGGCCGGCGACTACTACCTCGGCTACAACGGCCTCGCGGGCCGTGGTTCCGACGACGGCCCCGCCGTCTCGCCGAAGCTCACCTGGGAGGAGTACCAGCGCGCGTGACCCGGTTCCCGAAGGCCACCTTTCGCCGGCGTTGATCACCGGCGAAAGGTGGCCTTCGGGCCGTCCGTGGACGCCCGGGTAGGCTTCGGCGCGACGGCAAAACCAGTGGGAAGGGAACATCGCGTGGAGGATCGACCGGTCGGTCAGTGGCTCGACGAGCTGGCTTCGAAGGCCTCGACGCCCGGTGGTGGCGCGGCGGCCGCGATGAACGCCGCCGTGGGTGCCGCACTGGTCTCCATGGTGTGCAACCTGACCATCGGCAAGCCGAAGTACGCCGAGCACGAGGCGACGATGACCGAGGCGCTCGCCAAGGCCGAAGACCTTCGCGGTCGTGCGCTCGGCCTCGCCGCCGACGACGCCGCCGCGTTCGACGCCGTGGTCTCCGCGTACAAGCTCCCGAAGGCCACCGACGAGGAGAAGCAGGCCCGCAGCGCCGCGATCCAGGCCGCCCTGGTCGGCGCCGCCGACGTCCCGCTGCGGACGGCCGCCCTCGCCGCCGAGGTCATCGACGTCGCCGCCTCGATCCTCGAAGGCGCCAACACCAACGTCATCTCCGACATCGCGGTCGCCGCCTCCTCCGCCAAGTCGGCTCTCGAATCGGGCGTGGTCAACGTCGAGGTCAACCTCGCGTCGATGTCGGACGAGCAGCTCCGCAAGGAGACCGAGGCCCGCCTCGCCGAGTACACCCCGGCCGCCGGGCGTGCCGACGCTCTCATCGCCCAGGTTCGCGAGAGGATCGCCCGATGACGCTGATCGACGGGCGCGCGATCGCCGCCGCCATCACCGCCGAGGTCACCGAGACCGCCGCCAAGCTGCGCGAATCGGGCACCGTTCCGACGCTGGCCGTGCTGGTGCCGACCGACGACGACGCCACCGCCTGGTACGTGCGCTCGATCGAACGCGCCGCGAAGAAGGTCGACATCGACTGCCGCGTGGTCAAGCTGGAGAACCCGACGGGCGAGGACGTCACCCGCGAACTCGACAAGCTGTCCGCGGACCCGTCGGTCCACGGCATCATCTGCCAGACCCCCCTGCCCGAAGGTGTGACGCTCGACCACGTCGGCGCGCATATCGACCCGGCCAAGGACGTCGACGGCGCCAACCCGGTCAGCCTCGGCCGTCTCGCCGCGGGCCTCCCGACCTACGCGCCCGCGACCGCCGCCGCGGTACTGGAGATCCTGAAGCGCGAGCAGGTCGCGCTGTCCGGTGCCCAGGTCGCCGTCGTGGGCCGCTCGACCGTCGTCGGCAAGCCTGCCGCGCTGCTATTGCTCGGCGAGAACGCGACAGTGACCGTCTGCCACTCCCGCACGAAGGACCTCGCGGCGGTCACCAAGACCGCCGACGTCCTGGTCGTGGCCGTGGGCCGCGCGCACTTCGTCGGCGCGGACCACGTCAAGCCCGGCGCCGTGGTGATCGACGTCGGCACCAACCCGACCCCCGAAGGCGGGCTCGTCGGCGACGTCGACCAGGCCGCGGTCGAGGAGATCGCGGGCTCGATCACGCCGGTCCCCGGCGGCGTCGGCCCGGTCACCACTTCGCTGCTGCTGCGGCACACGGTCACCGCCGCGCAGGCCTGACCCCCGAGCCGACGACGGCGGCCACGGTCTTCCGGACCTGGGCCGCCTCCGGCCTGGCACCCGTACGATCGGCGAACAGCAGATGTGTCGCGCCGATGAGCGTGGCTGCCAGCGTATCGACGTCGGCGTTCTCGCCGATCCTGCCCGCATCGCGTTCGGCCTTGAGATAACCCGCGATCATCACGGCCGCCTGCGTCAGCACCGGGACCCCGGCCGGCCACTCGCGACGCAACCGGGCACGGAGTTCGTCGCGGAAGATCACCAGCGGGACGATCGCGACCGCGACCGACTCGAACACCGCCGTGAGTGCCGCCGCCAGGTTGTCGACCACCGTTCCGGTGCCGACAGCCTTCCGCAGGCTCTCTTCGTCCAGCTTCTCGATCCGGTCCAGCACGAACTCCGCGAGGAACGCGTCGAAGTCGTCGAAATGCCGGTGCAGCACGCCTTTCGCGCAGTCAGCCTCTGTGGTCACGGCGCGGCTGGTCAGGCCGCTCGGCCCGTCCCGCAGCAGGACCCGTTCAGCGGCGTCGAACAACTGCGCGCGCACGGCGCGCAGGGCTACCCCGGTCGGCATACGGCTCCTTCGCGTTGACGAGTGGGCATGTGCCCACTTAAGGTGGGCACATGCCCACTCTACCTTCGGGGCAAGAGCCTCACCGTCATCGACAGGCCGCGGAATCCTTCGGCGTGGACGCCGAACGCTACGACCGGACCCGGCCCGCCTATCCCCCGGAACTCATCGAACACCTCACCGCGACCGCTCCCGGCCGCGAAACCCTCGACGTCGGCGTCGGCACCGGGATCGAAGCGCGCCAGCTCCAGGCGGCGGGCTGTCACGTCCTGGGCGTCGAACCCGATCCGCGGATGGCCGAGTTCGCCCGCCGCGGCGGGATCGACGTCGAGGTCGCGAAATTCGAAACCTGGGATCCCGCCGGGCGCCGGTTCGACCTGCTCGTCTCCGGGCAGGCCTGGCACTGGGTCGACCCGGTGGCGGGAGCCGCCAAGGCCGCCGAAGTGCTGCGGCCCGGCGGTCTCTGGGCCGCGTTCTGGCACGTGCCCGAACCACCGGAAGAGGTCACGGACGCCTTGGCGGACGCGTACCAGCGGTTCGTTCCCGACGCCCCGATCGACCTCAAGAGTGTGCCGAAACAGCCCGCCGACCCGTACGGGCCGCTCATCGCGAAGGTCGCAGACGGTCTGCGCGAAGCAGGCGGGTTCGGTGAACTGGAGCGAATCCGCCACGACTGGGAACGCATCCACACTCGCGACGAATGGCTGGACCAGCTTCCGACGTTCGGCTCGCTCACCTGGGTCGAACCCGTTGCACAGCACAAGATCCTCGCCGAAGTCGGCGAGGCGATCGACCGGATGGGCGGCCGGTTCACCACCCGCTATGCCACCGTCGCGATCACCGCGGTCCGGGACTGACTCGCCGGTGACAGGAGCCGCGCCGCTCCCGCCACCGGCGTCCGTCAAGGCGTGACGGGAACATTGGTCAGCCCGTTCACCGCCCTGGACACGGTGTTGGACGCGTAGACGACGTTCGGCCGTTCCGAGCACTTCGACGTCGACGTGATCTTGATGGCGTACTGGCCCACGCCGCCGAGATCGGATTTGTTGCCCCGCCAGACGTTCCCGCAGCCGTTCGGGAACGACGGGGTGGTCCCGGGGTTGTGCGTCTCGTAGCCGTTCACGAACGTCCCCGGCGAGGCGAACGTGCCGGTGTTGTCCTCGATGACGTAACCGAATCCCTTGACGTCGACCCAGGAATCGGCCGAGTTCTGCCCGGACACCCCTTGACCGTCGAAGGTGTTGCCGCGGATGACGCCGCCCTCGGTGCCTTCCTTGACGTCGATGCCTTCCGCGGCGACGTACGGTCCGATGTGGTTGCCGAGGACCTGGATCCGGTCACTGCGGTCGACCCCGCCGGAGTTCCCGTGGCACGCCCAGTTCGAGTTCGCCGAGCCGAGGTAGACGCCCTCGCCGTAGCCTGCCTGTACGAGACCGGTGTGGCTGATCGTCGAGTCACGGATGACGCTGTCGGCCGAAGAACGCCGGAAGTGAACGGCTTCCTCGTCGATCCGGTGAACCCGCACACCGTCGATCACGGTGTGGTGCGAGTTGTCGGCGACGATGCCCTTCTTCGACTCCTGCACGGTGAAACCCTCGAGGTGCCAGTACGGTGCGCCATAAAGCCAGAATCCGTACCCGGAGTCCCAGCCCGCCGTCGGCGCCGGGCAGGACGGCGCCTCACCCGAGGGGCCGTCGTTGATCAGAACCGCCGTCGATGGCCCGGTCACCGTGATCGGCGCGCCGGCCGTCCCGGGTTTCATGGCCACGAAGGAACCCAGGTAGGTTCCGGCGGCCAGCCGGATGGTCTGCCCGGGGCTCGCGGCGGCCAGCGCGGACTGAAGCTCCGCCGCGGTGTCCACCTCGACGACGTCACCCGACGGGGTGGTCGTGGTGGTCGTTGGTGGCTTGCTCGTGGTCGTGGTGGTCGGCGACGCGGTGGTGGTCGGCGCTCCTCCCCCGCACGGGCTTCCGTTGACCGTGCACCCGGTCGGCAGGCCCAGTCCGGCGGTGTTGAAGCCGAACGTCGCCGTCCCACCGGGTTTGACCGTGCCGTTGAAGCCCGCGTTGGTGACCTTGTAGTGCTGCCCGGTCCTGGTCAGCACCGAACTCCACGACGTGGTGATCGCGGTCCCCTCGGGGAGATCGAATTCGATCGTCCACTGTGTACTGTTCGCGTCCCCGGCGTTGGTCAGCGTGTACTTCCCGCCGTAGCCGCTGTCCCAGGACGAGCTCTGGGCGAACGCGGCGGACAGGCTGGGCGCGGCGGCCTCGGCGGTGACGACGGCGCCGGACAGGCCCACCGCCGACGCCGTGGCCGCGATCGCGGCGAGCAGTCGTTTCCTCGTCATTCCGTGCCTCCGCATTTCGTTCCGGCGATCGAGCACGCGACCGGCAGTCCCTGACCGGCGGCGTTGAAGCCGAACGTCGCCGTGCCGCCGGGTTTGACGCTTCCGTTGTGCGTCGCGTTCCCGAACCGGTAGTGCCGGCCGGTCTTGGTCAGGACCGAACTCCAGGAACTGCTGACCGTCGTCCCCTCGGGCAGGTCGAACTCGACCACCCAGGAGCCCACCGCGGCCGAACAGGTGTTGGTGACGGTGAAACCGGCGCCGTAGCCGCTGTCCCACACCGACTTGCGGGCGAAAGCCGCCGTCAGGCAGGCGCCGGGATTCGACGTGGTCGTGGTGGACGGCGTCGTCGTGGTGGACGTCTGACCTGTCGACGAGGACGGCGGGGTCCCGTCGACGGACTTCAGGAACAGTGACGAAGCGGCGTCGGTCTTGGTCGCGTCGACCCCGTGTCCTCCGGTGTAGTCCCGCTGCTCGTTCTTCGCCCAGTCGGCGATCGGTGTGCCACCCGCGTCGAGGTGCTTGTACGCCGTGCCGTCCCACCCGAAGGCGTAAACGCGGTGCCGGTCGCCGTAGAAGTCGTTATACGGGCCGTTGTCCACGAGCTGCTTGGTCATGGCGTTGTTGAAGAACACGTTCCGGGGGCCGGTGGCACCCGACCATTTGACGGCCTTCTTGCCCGCACCCCACCAGATCGGGAACCAGTTCGAGTCGTCGGGACCGCCGCCGCCCTCTTCACCGCAGTTGGCCCGGCAGTTCCCGGAGCGGTGCGCGTACGGGACCTTGACCGTGTTGAGCTCGAAGAGGTTGTTGCGCTCCCAGCCGCCGTGCAGGTTCAGGTCGGAGTCGAACGAGTTGCCGATCACCACGTTGCCCGCGGCGGACCACTGGAAGGTGAAGTGCCGCAACAAGGTGGAGGTGTTCCCGGCGTAGATCGAATCCCAGACCCGGGAGCCGCGGAAGTACCCGTTGCCACCCTTGCCCTTGTTCCACGAGCCGTTGAGTTCGTTGTCGACGATCTGGAGGTTCTTGGCCTCCTCCGTGACGATCGGGTGTGACCCGGTCATGTCCGCGCGGATGCCGCGGACCCAGGAGTTCGCAGCCCACTTGAACACGATCCCGTGCATCTCCGCTGCGGGTGCCATGTTCCCGTAGTTGTTGTTCGCCTCCGTGGGATTCAGACCCGGCATCTCCTGGGTGAATCCGAGGTTCTCGAAGCCGACGCCGAGCACCGGGTCCACCAACGGTGCCGCCTTCGAGTCGTAGGTGGCGCCGTCGATCGGGGCCGAACCGTCCGAAGTGGAGTTCACCGGGACGTCGTACTCGAGCGGTTTGTCGAGCGTGATGGTGCGCGCGGCCGTATCGAGAGCCGCGATGGTGAAGATCTGCTGGCGCATGTGCATGTTCAGCAACGGGAACGTGGTCGGCGTCGCCTGCTGCTGCTCGTAGAACTTCTGCGAGTTGGCCGCGCGGATGTTGACCAGGTTCCCGGCGGCGAGCGAAGTCAGGGCGCCGCCGCCCGCCAGATGGACGACCCGGTCCCCCGTCCGCGCGGCGAACGCGGTGTCACCGGGCTTGCCCCGCAGCTTCACCCCGGCCTTCCAATGGACGTTGACGGTGCCCTCGAAGATGTCCTTGCGGTTGGCGGGCGCCGAGGCGTGGTCACTCGCGTAGGACGAGTGCACTCCCCTGGACTGGACGCGGAACAGCCCGCGTCCCGGCCACAACCAGCCGCCCTTGCCCGCACCCGAGGTCATCCCGTCCTCGTCCCAGTCGGAACCGTCCGGGGTGAGCGTGTCGTACTGCGTGTTCGCGTCGGGTTTGTAGACGAATTTCGTCGCGTCCTTGCCCGCGCCGCGCAGGATCAGGTAGTCGGCGTCGACGTGGATCTCGTGGGTGACGTCGAACCGGCCTGCCGGGAAGGTGATCGTGCTCAGTTTGGTGTAGCTCCCGGACGGCGAGCACGCGCTCTTGACCCCGTCGATCGCCGCCTGGATCCCGTTCGTGTCGTCGGCGCCGTCGTCGGGTTTGACGTTGTACTGGCCCGCCAGTTCCGCGGCGGTGACCTGGCAAGTGGCGTTCGGATTCACTTCACCGGAGCCGGGCAGGGCGGCGCCGCCCCGGTATCCGGCCTTGGACCAGTCGTAGAGCCCCGCAACAGGTGCGCGACGGTTCGCCGCGCCGACATCGAGGCCGGTCAGCGCGCCGGGCCCCGGTGCCGCGTCCGCCAGGTCGGGCGGTACTTGCAGGAGCGCGGCGGTGGCGACCACGGCGGCGATCGCCGGGAGGACGACACGACGAAGAGGACTTTTTCGGGACACCCGAAACCTCCGTGACGGACTGACGGAAGGTGTTGCGGCGTGTACACCCGGACACAGCCTTTATAGTTCACGTCCCTGTCACCCGTCAACGGATGTGAATAACGTCCACGTATGTGAACGCGATGAGTTTCGGGGTCCACCGGGGTTGTCACGTCGAACTCTACGAAAGGAACACCCCATGAGTACCGACGAAAGCCGGATCCGCGCGCTCATCGAGAACTGGGCCAAGGCCGTGCACGCCGGCGATCTCGACGCCGTTCTCGCCGAGCACACCGGCGACATCGTGATGTTCGACGTCCCGCCGCCCTACGACGGCGTCCTCGGCATCGACTCCTACCGTGAGACCTGGCCGTCCTTCTTCACGTGGCAGGCGACGGGCGCGTCGTTCGAGATCGTCTCGCTCGACGTCACCGCGGGCGAGGACGTCGCGTTCGCGCACGCCCTGCTGCGCTGCGGCACGGCCGAGGAATTCGAGCGGAACCCGGCGAACCGGTTGCGGCTGACCTTCGGGCTGCGCAAGGAATCCGGCCGCTGGCTCGTCGCACACGAGCACCATTCGTTCCCGATCGAGATCGCCTAGGGCTCAGTTCTCACCGGAACGGAACCGGTCGAGCACACGGCGTTCCCGTTTGGTCGGGCGTCCCGCGCCCCGCTCCCGCCGCGCGACCGGCACGGCGGATTCGGGCGGCGGCGCGGGCGTCCGGTCGATGAAGCAGGTCGCGGCGTCGGCGGCACCGACGCGCTTCTGGATCACCCGCGTCACTTCCAAGATCCGCGTGGTGTCGTTGACCCGGGCGCGCACCTCGTCGCCCGCGACGACCGCTGTCGCGGGCTTGGCCGGTTTGCCGTTCACGCGCACATGGCCGCCACGGCACGCGGCGGCAGCGTCCGGACGCGTCTTGGTCAGCCGGACGGCCCACAGCCAGCGATCAACTCGAGTGGACTCCACAGCAGTACATAGTGGCCCATCCACCGGCATGATGCCCGCCTGCCTGCCCCAACCGCGCCGAAAGAAACTTCACTTTCATTGCCTCCCAGCATGGCCACAGGTATAACTTGTTCTAAATCCCTCAACGGTGAGGAAGATCACGTGAGCGACGAAACCATGTGGAGAAGCGCTTCCGGACAGTTATCCCGCCGCCTGTTTATTGCAGGAACTGGTTCTATCTTGGGAGCCGCGGCCCTGGGCGGGACCGCCTCGGCGCGGAGTTCGATCGCCGACGCCGCGCGGATCCCGGCACTCGTCATCGGTTCCGGATACGGCGGTTGCGTCGCCGCGCTCCGGCTCGCCGAAGCGGGTGTCGACGTCCACCTGGTCGAGCTCGGCAAGGCGTGGGACACCCCCGGCACGGATGGCAAGATCTTCGCCAACACCACCAAGCCGGACTACCGCTCGTTCTGGTTGCGGACCAGGACCAAGCAGCCCTTGAGCAACTTCCTCGGCTTCCCGATCGACAAGGACGTCCCGCGCCACACCGGCATCCTCGACGCCGAGGAGTTCAGCGGCATCACCGTCTACCAGGGACGTGGCGTCGGTGGCGGCTCGCTGGTCAACGGCGGGATGGCGGTCACGCCGAAGCGCGAGAACTTCGGCTCCGTCCTGCCGACGGTCAACGCCGACGAGATGTACGGCGTCTACTACCCGCGAGCGAACGCGGGCCTCGGCGTCGCCACCATCGACCAGAACTGGTTCGAGACCGCCGAGTGCTACCAGTACGCGCGGGTCGGCCGGAAACACGCACAGCGGTCGGGTTTCCCGTTCCTGTTCGTTCCGGACGTGTACGACTGGGACTACATGAAGAAGGAGCAGGCGGGAACGGCTCCGAGGTCCGCGCTGGCCGGGGAGATCCTCTACGGCAACAACGCGGGCAAGAAGTCGTTGCAGCAGACCTATCTCCCGCGGATCAAGGCGACGGGACGGGTGACGATCTCGTCGCTGCACCGCGTCACCTCGGTCGCGCCGGCGTCCGGTGGCGGGTACACCGTGGTGATGGAGCAGCTCGACACCGCGGGGACGGTGACCGCGACGAAATCCGTGACAGCGGACAAGGTCTTCTTCGCCGCGGGCAGCGTCGGCACGAGCAAACTCCTGGTCAAGCTCAAGGCCACCGGTGCGCTGCCCAACCTCAGCAACGAGGTCGGAAAGGGCTGGGGCGACAACGGGAACGTCATGTGCGGCCGGGCGAACCACATGTGGGACGCCACGGGCGCGCTGCAGTCGTCCATCCCCACCGCGGGCATCGACAACTGGGCCGCGGGCGGCGCGTTCGCCGAGGTCGCGCCGCTGCCGACGGGTATCGAGACCTACGCCTCGTTCTACTTGTCCATCACCAAGAACCCCAAGCGGGCGGCGTTCTCGTGGAACGCGAGTACGAACAAGGTCGACCTCGACTGGCAGACCGCTTGGAAACAGCCGTCGATCGACATGGCGAAGACGATCTTCGACAAGATCAATTCCAAGGAGGGGACGATCTACCGGACCGACCTCTTCGGGGTGTACAAGATCTGGGGCGACCATCTCACCTATCACCCGCTCGGCGGGGCGGTGCTCGGCAAGGCGACCGACAATTACGGCAGGCTCCAGGGCTATCCGGGGCTCTACGTGATCGACGGCGCGCTGATCCCGGGTAACACGTCGGTGAACCCGTTCGTCACCATCACCGCGCTGGCGGAGAGGAACATCGAAAAGATCGTCGCCACCGATCTCTGACACCGTCCGGGGCGCGGGTGCTTCTCGTTCACGGCACCCGCCGCCCCGTTTCCGGTAGCGTGGCGGCATGCTGGACTACGGCCTCGACCTGTCCGGTGTGGAGCGTGACGTCGCTCTGCTCGCTGACTCCGTCCGGAGGCCCACTTGGGCGTGGCAAGACGAGAACTGTCGCTCTCGTGAGGGGTGAGGCAATCGTGGCGTGTTCGCGGGTAGGAGTGGCGGCGGGATGACGGTGTCCTTCGCCGCGTCCGAATGCCCATCGGCCGTGTCGCGAAAGCCACTTTCGGGACGTCTGATGTCTCGAAAGTGGCTTTCGCGACATCCGACCCACCCCACGCGGTCTGATCCTTCAGCCCTGGCTGGGAACGGGATCATCCAGGACAAAAGTGTTGTGAAAGCCACTTTCACAACCTTGACCGTTGCGAAAGTGGCGTTCACAACGCCCGCCCTGCGAACGAAACACGGCACGGCCGTCGGCGAACACGCTCAGAAGTGGCTGGAGATCGCTCGCGTTTTCCTCTGAGCGCTCAAATCTTCGGAAGAACGCAAACGGTGTCGATCCCCAATACATGGTTCAGCCGCCCGAAAGCGAGCCAAGCACCGATGCTCATGCTCAATTCGACGATTTCCGCCTCGGTGTAGTACTCGCCCATCCGCTTCCAGAATTCGTCGTCGAGGCCGTGGTGGTCGAGTGCGTAACGCTCCGCGTACTCGGCCGCCAACCGGGTCCGTTCGTCGAACAACTCGGTGGTGCGCCACTCGGTCACCGCGTCGGCGAACTCCTCCTCCACTTTCACGCCATCGCGTTCGGTACGCCAGTCCAGGCAGAAGACACAGCCGTTGATCTGCGCGGTCCGCAGCCGTGCCGCCTCGAACTCGCGGAGCCCCAAGGTGGTGTGCGAGTAGACAGCGAGCGAGTAGTTCGACGCCGCGACGCCGATGCCGGGCACCATCTCACCCCAGACGTAGCCGATCGGATCCTTGCCCTCGGGAATGTCGATGTTCATCGCGCGCTCCTTCCGAGCTTGCCGGTCGCCGGTCGCAGGGGGACGTCCAGTGCGTCGTAGAGCCCAGGTTTGGCGTCCACGAGCCAGTCGATGGCGCCGACCAGCCTGCCGACCGCGGTCGCGTTGCCGCCGGCGGACCGGTTCTCGCCCTCGTCGGTGGCCTCGACCGAGACCTCGATCCGGGGTCGGCCCTCGATGATCACCCGGTGCGCCCCGTCACCGCTGGGCGGTTTCGGCCAGTCCGGCGCACACGACGCGTGGATGCGGGTGACGTGCTCGATGACGATGCGGGGTTCGCCGTCCACGATGCCCTGCACTTCGAACCGGACGGCTCCCTGTGTGCCCGCCTCGAATTCGCCCATCGCCCGGGTGGTCACGGTTTCCTCGAGCGGACGGCGGTCGAGCGTCTCGCGGATCTCGTCCAGGTCGACACCGAGACCACGGGCGATCAGCCGCACCTGCCCGCCCCACACCATGGTGGGGACCGACGGGGCCAGCATCGGCGGCTGGTAGTCCATCGGCTGTCCCATACCGACCAGGTAGCGGACGGAATCCGGCTGGTCGTAGGTGGAGTAGTCGAAGATCTCCTGGCAACGGACAGCGTCGACGGTGGTCCCGAGCCCGCTGATCAGCAACGGCAGGATGTCGTTGCCCCAGCCCGGATCGACGCCCGAGACGAACAGTGAGCCGCCACCCTCGGCGATCGCCGCGAGCACCGGTTCCCGCAGTTCCTCCGGCGCGTTGCGCTGGTCGTACAGCGCGTAGAGCGCGGGTGTCACCACCACCGCCCCCGCCCGGATCGCGCGGACGATGTCGGCCAGCGCTTCGGCGGGCCGGATGTCGCCGGACGCCGCGTACACCACCGCCCTCGGCCCCGCCGCCAGCACGGCTTCGACGTCATCGGTCGCCGCCACCCCGAATTCACCGTCGACACCGGCGAGCGCGGCCGCGTCGCGGCCCACCTTCGCGGGGTCGTGCACGAGCACACCGGCGAGTTCCAGTGCCGGATGCGCGTCGACGGCGCGGAGGGAGGCACGGCCGATGTTGCCTGTACCCCAGACAACTGTGGGAATCATGGAGTCGAGGTTAACCGAATAACGGATCGGTTCCCAGTACCGAAACAATCACGAAAACCCCAGGTCAGAGTGCATTACTCGGCTTCATTCACCGGGGCAACGAAAGCGTTCCGGTACGCGGAACGGACCCCGTTTTCTTCGGTGACCGGCAATACCCGTTGGGCCGTTCGCCACGGGCTGTGTAATGTGCGTTCCCGTGACGAGCCCCGAGTCGGACAGAATCCCGCCGCCGGTCATCCGGCGGCGAGTCGTCGTGTCCGGCCGTTAGACGTCGTCGGCCCCCTCGCTTTCCGGTGACCGGAGCGCTGTTCCGTGCGCCCGGCCGGTTTCCTCCTGTCCCGCGCACGGCTCCTCCTGCTCACCTTCTGCTTGGGAGTCGTCCGTTGCCCCTGTTCGTCTATGTCCTCGGCCTTGCCGTCTTCGCGCAAGGCACCTCCGAATTCATGGCTTCCGGTCTCGTACCGGGAATCGCCGATGACCTGTCCGTCCCGGTGGGCGCCGCCGCCGCGCTGACTTCGGCGTACGCCGTCGGAATGATCGTCGGCGCTCCCGCCATGGCCGTGCTCAGCGCTCGCTGGCCACGACGCCGGGCGCTGGCGGGGTTTCTGGCCGCGTTCGTCTTGCTGCACGTCATCGGCGCGGTGACGACGAGTTTTCCGGTGCTGTTCGGCACCCGGATCGCCGCGGCGGTCGTCAACGCCGGTTTCCTCGCCGTCGCCATGCCCGTCGCGGTCGCCTTGGCACCACCGGGAAAGCAGGCGCGGGCGACCGCGGTCCTGTTGGCGGGCATCACGCTGTCGTGTGTCGCCGGTGTGCCCGCCGGGGCCGTACTGGGTGACATCGCGGGCTGGCGCTCCGCGTTCTGGGCGGTCGCGGCGCTGTGCCTTCCCGCGCTGGTACTGGTGTTCCGTTCGGCACCCGCCGACGCGGCGGGCAGGCCCGAAGTCTCGATCAGGCAAGAGGCACGCGAGCTGAAAGCACCTCCGGTGCGGCAGGCGATGATCCTCGCGGCCTTGGTCAACGGCGCGACCTTCGCGAGCTTCGCCTTCCTCGCGGTCATCGCGACCGACGTCGCCCGCCTCCCCGCCGGGGCGGTTTCCGGTCTGCTCGCGGCCTTCGGCGTCGGCGCGTTCCTCGGGGTGACCGTGGCGGGCCGCAAGGGTGACGGCGAACTCCGTCGCGGACTGATCCTCGCCCTGTGCGCACTGCCGGTGGGCTGGGCGGTGCTGGCGCTGACAGGAGCACAACCGGTCGCCCTGTTCGTCGTGACGACCGTCCAAGGTGGACTGTCGTTCGGCTGCGGGTCGGCGCTCGTGGCCAGGGTCATGCACGTCGCGTCCGGGGCGCCGACCCTCGGCGGCTCGTTCGCCACGGTGGCGCTCAACGTGGGCGCGTTCCTGGGGCCGGTGCTCGCCGGTCTCGTCACGGAAGCGACGGACGACTATCGCCACGCCCTCTGGATCAGCGCGGCGATCGCCGTCGTGGCGCTCACGCGGGTACCGCGTCGCTCTTGAGCCGTGCGTGGACGTGGACGTCGTGCCACCCGTCCGCGTGCAGCATCGAGGAGCGCAAAGTGCCTTCGAGGCCGTATCCGGCCTTGTCCGCGACGCGGCACGAGGCGTTGTTCGCGGTGGAATGCAGGAGGGACAACCGGTTCATCCCGGCTGTTTCGAACGCCCACCGCGTCAACGCCGCCACCGCGCCGGTCGCGATCCCGATGCCGCGCGCGGAAGGCAGAACCCAGTAGGACAACTGCGCTGAAGCCTCGAAAAGCGAGACGGTGCGGAGGCCGACCTGCCCGACCGGCCGGTCTTCGCGGGCGTCGACCACCGCCCAGCTCGCGTCCGTCTCGTCCGTCCAGCGCCGTTCCCAGCCCGCGATCCAGGCGCGGGCCTCGTCCTCGCCGTCGACTCGGCGGACGTGCCAGCGCTGGATGGCGGGACAGGCGAAGGCGGTTTCGACGCTCTTCGCGTCTTCAGCGCACCACGGGCGCAACACCAGCCTGTCGTCGACGATCAGGCACGGCTGCTTGACCGCCCGGAAGGTACCGGCGGGAAGGACTGGCTCGATGAGCAGAGGCACGCGCCCATCATGGCGCACCGGCGCCGCCGGTCTGGGTAACATCGGCCGGACCATGGAGATGATCACCGTGCCGGCGGGCGAGGTCACGCTGTCCGACCGGCGGACCCAGCGGAGCTGGACCGTCGAGGTCGCGTCCTTCCTGCTCGCGCCGGTGCCGGTCACCCGGGAGTCCGACGAGCGTCCGCTCGTCGAGGTCTCGTGGCCGGACGCCCTCCGGTTCTGCAACACGCTGTCCGAACGCGAAGGGCTGACCCCTGCGTACCGGCTGGACCCCGAAGTGTCGTGGGACCGGTCTGCGAACGGCTACCGCCTGCCCTCCGAGGCGGAATGGGAGCACGCCTGCCGTGCCGGGACGACCGGCCCCCGCTACGGACCGCTCGACGAGATCGCCTGGTACCGCGAGAACTCGGCGGAGTCGGCGCACGACGTCGGCCGGAAGGCACCCAACGCGTGGGGCCTGCACGACATGCTGGGCAACGTCTGGGAATGGTGCTGGGACGTCTACGACGCCCAGGTGTACGGCGAGTACCGGGTCCTGCGGGGCGGCGGCTGGTTCGACGAACAATGGAGCTGCCGGGCCGGGGTGCGGCGCCGCAGCCACCCGACCTTCCGCGTCGACGACGTCGGTTTCCGCCTCGCCCGGACACTGTGACCCCGCCTACAGCGCGCGATGATCACACGATTGAATGACGCCACGGACACCCGGCCGGGGTGTCGGACCCTGGAGGAAACCGTGACCGGAACCGCTCCCCGAGACGTCGAACGCGTCTACTCCACCGCCGACGTCGTCGCGAAGCTGCGCCGCCTCGCCGACGCGCTCGAGTCCGAGACCTCGTTCCGCATCCAGATCGCCGGGGAACGGTTCCGCGTCCCCGCCCGCGCGCAGTTCTCGATCGAGCACGAGCGCGGCGACGGCGAGGAAGAGGTCGAGTTCCAGCTGAAGTGGAAGATCGAAGAAGCCGACTCCGACGACGACTCCGAAGGCACCGTCGTCTGATCTTCCGTCCACAAAGGACTGAGGGGCGGGCTCGCGATTCCGTGGCGGGCCCGCCCTTGAAGACTTGAGTCTCCACCCACTGGAGGCTTTACCGTTCTCTTCATGACGATCAAGGTTCTCGACACCTACCCGGCGATGCGCGAGATCCTTCGCACGCCGCGGGCCGACCGCGCCGCTCTCCTCAAGACGATGGTCGAACCCGCCGCCGGGATGTACCGCTACTTTCCCGGCGAGGTGGACCTCGTAGCGATGCACGCGATGAGCTCCGGTTTCCCCCTCGACTGTGACACCGAGCGTTGCCTGGACGCCCTCGAAGCCCTGCACGAAGCCGACGCATGGAACCGGATCCAGCGGGCGCTCGACGACGCCGTCACCGTGCAGCTCTCGGCGACGCCCGGGCTCGCGGTGCCGGACATCACCGTGCTCACCGTTCTGGGTGACCCCGGCGACGCACACTTCATGGGGCCGAACCTGGGGATGTCGGCGAACGGCAGTGTGTCCGGCTACATCTACCTCACCTTCTGGCCGTATCCGGAGAACCTGGCGCGGCTGGAGGCCACGGCGGTCCACGAGCTGAACCACAATCTGCGCTACAGCCCCGGCGGGGTGATCTGGGATCCGGCGACGGTCACCGTCGGCGAGCAGATCGTGTCCGAGGGGCTGGCCGACGCGTTCGCCCGGCAGTTGTACGGCGACGAGCTCGGCCATGCCCGGATCGGCGTGCCGCATCTGCACGACGACGCCGTGTTCGCGAAGGTCGTCTCGGGGCTGGAGATCACCGGTATGCAGAACTTCATGGCCTGGGTGCACGGCGACGCGACCGCCGCCCGCTACGGCGGCACGCCCGTCGGACTGCCGACCGGTGCCGGGTACGCGGTCGGCAACCGCCTCGTCGACGCCTACCTGGCCGCGACGGGCCGCACCGCCGCGGAGGCCCTGCTGGCGGACCGCCGCGACATCATCGACACCGCGCTCAGGACTCGCGGCGCCTCGACCGGATCGTGAGTGCCACCAGCACGCCACCGAGCATCAGCAGGAAGAGGCCGGGAGCCAGCAGGCCCCGGACCTCGCTGCCGGTCGAGGCCAGCGGGCCGCTGTCGGTCGGTCCGCCGCCCGGAGTGGTCGCTCCCGGCTGCCCCGGCGTGGTGCTCGTCGTGCCCCCCGGCCCCGGTGTGGTGCTCGAGGTACTGCTGCTGGACGTGCTCGTCGGGCGCGAAGAAGTGCTCGAACTGGACGTGCTCGAAGAAGACGAGGCGCTGCTGCTGGAACTGCTGCTGGACGACGAGCTACTCGACGGCGAAGAGGACGTCGACGAAGACGAGGTGCTCGAACTGCTGCTCGACGGCGAGCTGCTGGTCGGGCTCGTGGAACTGGAGGACGAGGACGTCGAACTGCTCGGCGTCGTCGAACTGCTCGGTGTTGTGGAACTGCTCGATGTCGTCGAACTGCTCGGTGTCGTGGTCGGCGTGCTGCCGCAGTCGGGCAGGTCGCCGGTGAACGGGTAAGCGTGGAACTCCTGTCCGCCGCCACCGGTGGCTTCGGAGCTGTGCACCAGCGAGCCCGTGGTGAAGAAACGGCCGTTCATCCCGGACGCGGTGACCGTGGCGGTGCTCCCCGGCTCACCGATCAGCACACTCCCCTGGAACTGCGCGCCACCGGCGATCTTCACCTTCGTGGCGTCCGGGAAGTTCCACAGCAGGCGTTCCCGCAGCTTGTTGATCGGATCCGCGTCGCCGGGGTCACCGGTGAAGGTGTTGATCGTCCGGGCGCCGCCGACCATGTTGACCAGGATCGTCGCCCCGGCCGGGATGCCTTCGAACTCGATGCCCTGCATACCGCCGTTGGCCGCGGTCACGTCGAAGTCCACGGTGAACACCTGCAACGCGGATTTCCCGTCCCCGGTGAACAGGGTGCGGTATCCCTCGTTCTTCGCCGTGCCCGTGGCGGGCCGCGGCGTGGTGCCTTCACGCGCGTAACACTGGCTCGCCACCCGAAGATCCTCGCGCAGGCCCAGATAGGGTTTCGCCGCGTCGGCGGCCTTTGTGAGCGTCCCGTCCACCGTCCCGGTGGCTGTCCCCGCGTACCGGACGACACCGTCGTCGGCGACCAACCGTTGCTGCGGGGCGACACTCACGTTCCCGCCGGTGGTCAGGAAATCCGCGCCGTCCGGTGGCGGGACCCGCGAACCGACGCCGGCGATGCCGACGTTGTAGATCGCGGACACTCCCGCTCGTTTCGCCATGTCGAAGCCGCCAAGGACGACGACCCGTCCTTCGGCTTCCGCCGCCGCTTCGCGTACCTGGAACTCACCGCCGACGAAAACGTTGATGCCGTTGTCGCGACCGGCGTAGTCCAGGTTGTTCACCGGTGGGTATTTTCCGGGGCACGCCGGCCCGACGCACGGTCCCAGTCCGCCCGGTAAAGGGGCGGCGACCGCGCCGTCGGTGACCACGAGGGCCGCCACGCACACCGCCGCGGCGGCACCGGCAGAAATCGAGGCGAACCGCCTTGCACGCATGGGGCGATTCTTGTGCCCTCCGACCGGATGAACACAATCGGAATGCGGAAATACCCCCGACCGGGTGGGATCGGTAACCCACCCGTCCAGTGTTGTCCAGACAACGAAATTCCTGGTGGAACGCTGAATCCCTAGAGTCTGGCCGATGGACGCCGAAGTGAACCGACGCACCGGTTCGGTGGAAGTGCTCGCGGGCCTTCTCGCTCTTGTTCTACTCGTCCGCGGGCCACTCGACGACCTCCTCGGGACACCGATCGCGCGGACCTGGACCACGGTCTTCGTTTCGATCGTCCTCCAAGCCGTTCCGTTCCTCGTGTTCGGCGTCACCCTTTCCGCCGCTATCGCGGTCTTCGTCCCGCGGGAATTCTTCGCGAAAGCCCTTCCGAAACATCCGGCTCTCGCGGTTCCGGCGGCCGCGGCGACCGGAATGGTGCTGCCGGGATGCGAATGCGGTTCGGTCCCGGTCGCGGGTGCGCTGGTGCGCAAGGGGGTCACCCCGGCCGCGGCGCTGGCGTTCCTGCTCGCCGCTCCCGCCCTCAATCCCGTGGTGCTGACCGCCACGGCGATCGCGTTCCCGGATCAGCCGTCGATGGTGTTCGCCAGGGCGGTGGCGGGTCTCGCCGCCTCGGTCGTGATGGGCTGGCTGTGGCTCTGCCTCGGTCGGACGGAGTGGATCAAGCTGCCGGAACATTCCCACGGTGACACTCGCTGGCGGGCGTTCGCCGGGGCGGCGGGGCACGATCTGGTGCACGCGGGCGGCTTCCTGGTCATCGGTGCCATGGCGGCCGCGACGCTCAACGTCCTGATCCCCGGCCGCTGGCTCCAGGCCCTCGCGGACAACCCGGTGCTCGGCATCCTCGCGCTGTCCTTGCTGGCTGTCCTGTTGTCGATCTGCAGCGAGGCGGACGCCTTCGTCGCCGCCTCGCTCACCCAGTTCTCCCTCACCGCCCGCCTGGCGTTCCTGGTGGTCGGGCCGATGATCGACCTGAAGCTGTTCGCCATGCAGGCCGGCACCTTCGGCAAGCAGTTCGCCGTCCGGTTCGCGCCCGCCACGTTCGTCGTCGCGCTCGCCTGCGCGACCGTGACCGGCACGGTGCTCTGGTGAACCGCACCGCGGCGACCGTCGTGCTGCTCCTGCTGGGCGTGGCCGTGGTCAAGGTATGCCTGACCGGCCAATACCTGCTCTATGTCAAAGAGGGGCTGTGGCCGTTCCTGCTCGCGTCGGGTCTCCTGGTGCTGGCGCTGGCGGCCACGAACCGCCATCGTCACCCGAAAGTGGCTTGGCTGCTCCCGCTTCCGGTCCTCGCGTTACTGCTGGTCGTCCCGCAACCGCTCGGCAGTTACGCGGCGGGCAACGCGGGCACGGCGCTGACGCGTTCCGACGACTACCCGCCACTGCCCGACGGCGATCCGGTGAAGGTGACCGTCCTGGACTACGCCTCGCGCGCCGTCTTCGACGAAGGCCGTTCCCTCGGTTCGAAGCGGGTCGTGCTCACCGGCTTCACCGCCACCGCCCCGGACGGCGGGTCGCTCCTGGTCCGGATGATGCTGACCTGCTGCGCCGCGGACGGGCGCCCGGTCAAGGTCGTGCTGGACGGGCACGTCCCGAGCGAACCCGACACCTGGATCGAGGTCACCGGCACGTTCAGGCCGGGGTCCGTGGCGGACGCCGTCAACGGCGAACGCATCCCTTTCCTCAAGGTCGAAAGCGTCACCCCGGTGGCCGCGCCCGAACGTCCCTACGAATAGGGCCTCAGGTCCAGCTCCACCGGATCCCGTACTGGCCGGGCAGCGGGTCGAGGGTGATGAACTGGAAGGTGCCCGTCTCCCGGTCGAGGGTCGCCTCACCGCGTTCTTCCGGCGGTGAGGCGGCTTTCGCCCGGAAGAACGCGGCGCAACTCCGGGGCAGGCGGGCCGGATCGAACGCGATCCGCAACGCCAGATCCCTCGCGGGCCGGTAGATGGCGATCTGGGCGTGTTTCCCGGCCTGCCCCGGCGGGAACCGGACGCCGAATTCCACGACGGCCAATTCCCCCGCGGCCAGTGTCCGGTCCAGCACGAATTCGAAGGCGCAGGTGGACGACGGCACGTCCGCGCGAAACCGCGCCGGACGGCAGCCTTCGGTGAACAGCACCACCGGCGGCCTGGTGAGACTGGAACACCGGGTCACGAACAGGAACCGGGAAGTGCCGTCGTGATCGGCGCGGACCAGCCGCCGGACCCGTATCGACTCCTCGTGCCCATAACCGTCGACACGGAAGGACACGTATTGCGAGAGCCGGTGAGGGGTATCGAGTTCCTCGGGCGTCGCGTCCACTTTGGCCAGTGCACGCGCGACCGTCTCGGGACGGCGCCACACCAGGTCGTAGGCCACCGTGCGATGGTTCAGCCTGCCGCGCGGCCTTCGTGGACCCAACAGCCCGGTCAAGGTTTCCGGTTGCTGGCCGAGAATGGCTTCCAGCGCGGTGACAGCGGCGAGCGAGCTGGCCCGTTCGGGCCGGTTCTCCCCGTTCTGCCAGTAACTGAGCGCACTGATGCTGACCGGTGTCTCTCGTGCCCGCAGACGGCGGCTGATCTCGTTGAGGCTCAGCCCGCTGCGCTCGATCGCGGTGCGCAGCGCGGACCCGAATTCCGCCGGAACGGTGCTCGTCATGAAAGCGCAGCGTACCGCCCGGAACGCCCGACTTTCGTCGGGTGAACCGGGCCTCGTTCAGAGTTATCCAGCGTCCCGAACCGCTTTCCGTTGACGGCGAACCGGCCGCGATTAGGGTCGGGAGAATCCTGGAATTCCTTGCCCATTCCCGAATTGCTCGTTCCCCTGCATAGCCGGAAGAGGATTCTCATGCACTCAGCGACACGACAACGACGATGGCGCCGCCGGACACTGGCCGTCGCGACCTCGGCACTCGCGGCCGGGGCCTTCCTGGTCGCCGCACAACCATCGGCGGTCGGCGCCGCGCCACCCGCCGTACCCGAAGTGGCCGATCAGGTTCCGCAATTGACCGAGGACGGTGTCACCGGCGGGCCCGCCTCGGTGTCCGGCGGCGCGTCCACACAGGCCGCCTCCACCCGCTCGGTCTGCGCTCCCGGCGCACAGTGGCTCCGCGTCCGGTTCACGGAACTTTCGTTGCGCGGCAACGATTCGGTGACACTCACCGGCAGCAGTGCCGGCTCGTTCACGCTCACCGCGCGGAACTGGCCGGGCCGGGCGTTCCACACCCGCGCCTTCGAGGGCGACTGCGTGCGGGTCTCGACGGCGCTGTCCGACCCCGCCAGCCGGTTCGCGATCGACTCCTATCAGGCGGGTGACCGGCCGCTCGCCGCGGCGGCCACGACCGTCGCCGCCGTCGGCGATGTCTGCGGGTCTTCGTGCAACCAGACAGCCCCGCTGGTGAAGAACATGAATCCGCAGGCGCTGATCTTGGCCGGGGACAACGCCTACGACTCGGGCACGCTGTCCGACTACAAGAACAAGTACGACCCGAACTACGGCCAGTTCAAGTCGATCACCTATCCGACGCCGGGCAACCACGAGTACAAGACCTCCGGCGCATCGGGCTACTTCGACTACTTCGGCGCACGGGCGGGCGAACGCGGCAAGGGCTACTACAGCTTCGACGTCGGCGACTGGCATTTCGTCGCGCTCAACTCCAACATCACCCACAACGCGGGTTCGACGCAGGTGACCTGGTTGAAGAACGACCTGGCCGCGAGCACCAAACCGTGCACGGCCGCGTTCTTCCACCACCCGCGGTTCAGCCGCGGCACCCACGGCGACGACTCGTCGGTGACGCCGTTCTTCCAGACGCTCTACGACGCGAAGGCGGATCTGGTCGTCGTCGGCCACGACCACAACTACCAGCGGTACGCGCCGTCGCGGCCCGATGGGAAGCGTGACGACGTCAACGGCGTCCGCCAGCTGCTGATCGGCACCGGCGGCCGCGGGTACTACAACTTCGACCAGTCCTCGGCCGCCGAACAGGAAGCGGGCAACACCAACACCTTCGGCGTGGGCAAGCTGACGCTCACCGCGACCGACTACCGCAGCGAGTTCGTGCCGGTGTCCGGCCGCACCTTCACCGATTCGACGACCGGCAAGTGCAAGAAGGGGGTCTCCTCCCCCGCCTTCTCCGTCGGCGCCAGCCCGTCGTCGGTGTCGGTGAAACCGGGCGGCACCGCGTCGGTGACGGTGAACGTCGGCAGCACCGGCGGTTTCACCGCGGCGACCGCGCTTTCGGTGTCGGGCCTGCCCTCGGGGGTGACCGGGACGATCTCGCCGTCGTCGGTCACCCCGCCCGCCAACGGCACCGCGACGGCGACGCTGACCTTGACCGCCTCGGACGCGGCCACGGGTTCGGCGACAGCCACGGTCACCGGATCCTCCGGTTCGGTCAGCCACACCGCGAACGTGTCCGTCAGCGTCGGCTCGGGCGGCGGTGAGGCGTTCTCCGACGACTTCGAGACCGACAAGGGCTGGCAGGTCAACGCGGACGGTTCGGACACCGCCACGTCGGGTAGATGGGAGCGCGGAGATCCCGAGCAGACCACCTCGACCTACAGCAACCAGATCAAGCAGCGCGGAGACACGACCAGCGGCGCGAACTGCCTGGTCACCGGGCGGCTGGCCGGTTCCGAGTACGGCGCCAACGATCTCGACGGCGGCGCCTCGTCGATGACGTCGCCGCAGTTCACCGTGCCCGCGGGCGGGAAGCTGAGCTTCTCCTACACCTTCGCGCACGGCGACAACGCGACGTCGGCCGACTACCTGCGGATCCGCGTGCTCGACGGCACCACGCCGACGACGGTCTTCGAGAAACTCGGCTCCGCGGCCGAGGTCGCGGGCGCCTGGCAGACCGCGACCGCCGATCTGGCGTCGTACGCCGGGCGGAGTGTCCGCCTGCTGGTCGAAGCGGCGGACGCGAGTACCGCGTCGCTGTGGGAATCGGCTGTCGACGACCTCCGCGTCACCGCGTAACGCAGGAAGGCCGGACATGTACGTCTCCAGTATCCGTTCCACCGACCCCGCCCCGCCCGCCGGACGCGCGAAGCACGCCGTACCCGCCACCGTGGTCGGCCTGGGTGTGGTCAGCCTGATCACGGACATGTCCGCCGAGATGGTCACCGCCGTGCTCCCCCTGTATCTCGTCTATGGCCTTGGCGTGGGCTACCTGCAACTGGGCGCGATCGACGGTCTCTACACGGGCGCCACGGCGTTGCTGCGACTGGCGGGCGGCTACTTCGCCGACCGCCTCGGCCGTCCGAAGGCCGTGGCCCTGGTGGGCTACGGCCTCTCGGCGGCGACCAAACTCGCGTTCCCCGCCGCGGGATCCTCGCTGGGTGCGATCGGCCTCGTCATCGGCGCCGATCGCGCCGGCAAGGGCATCCGCACCGCGCCGCGGGACGCGATGATCACGCTCGCCACCCCCGCCGACGGTCTCGGCCGCGCGTTCGGTGTCCATCGCGCGATGGACACCGCCGGCGCGCTGCTCGGGCCGATCATCGCTTTCGGCCTGCTGACCCTGCTCGTCGGCGACTACCCGGCGGTGTTCGGGGTGAGCTTCTGCCTCGCCGTGATCGCGGTGATCGTGCTGGCGGTGTTCGTCCGCGCCCCCGCCGGGACGGTCGGGCGATCGCGGGTGCGGCTGCGGGAGGGTTTCGCCCTGCTGCGGCAACCCGGCCTGCGCGGAACCTGCCTGGCCGCCGCGTCGCTCGGCGTCTGCACGATCGGCGACATGTTCCTCTTCGTCGGCGTGCAGCGGTCCGCCGGGCTGCCGCCCGGGGCGCTCCCGTTGCTGCCGCTGGCGACAGCGCTGGTGTTCATGGCGCTGGCGTCGCCGATCGGACGGCTCGCCGACCGCGCCGGACGGTGGAAGGTGTTCCTCGCGGGCCACGTCGTGCTGCTCGCCGCGTACGTCGTCCTGGCCGCTTCGGCGAGTGGTTGGCTCGTCGCGGCGGTCGTCCTGGCGGCACACGGTGCGTTCTACGCGTGCACGGACGGTGTCTTGATGGCACACGCGTCACCGCTGGTGCCGGAGTCGTTGCGGGCCACCGGTCTCGCGCTTGTCCAAACAGGACAGTCATTGGCCAGGGCTGCCGGGGCGGTGCTGTTCGGCGCGCTCGCGGCCGCGACGGCGTTGCGACCGGCGTTCGCGATCTTCGCCGTCGTGCTGCTGGTGTCGGTGCTGGCCGGAACGAGGGTGAAATGAGACGGACTTGGCTGGGAATCGCCGCCGTCGTGGTCACGGTGGTGGCCGGGGCGGTCTTCGTCGGCCTGCGCACGGGCGACGCGGTGGAGGAGCAGCGACTCGACCTCGCCCGCGGCGGGTTGCTGTCCGTGGACGAGTCGGGCCGGGTCCGCCAAGACGACCGCGTCGGACCGTCCTGTCAGCGGGTGGACGTCGCCGCGGGGACGCTGGCGTGCCTGCGCGCGACGGCCGTGCCCGACCAAGCCGAGCTCGTCGTCACGAAACCGGGAGCCGAACCGCGGCTGATCTCCGAATGGGGAATGCCGTCGCGGGTCCGGGTCTCGCCGTCCGGACGGCTGGTGGGCTGGACGGTGTTCCGCACCGGCGACTCGTATCTCGGCGGCGTCGGCACGTTCTCGACCACCGCCGGGATCTTCGATCTGGACACCGGGAATCATTTCGGCTCCCTGGAGGATTTCGCGCTCACCGTGGACGGGAAGCCCTACCCGGCCAAGGATCTGAACTATTGGGGAGTGACGTTCGCCCGGGACGACCTGACGTTCTACGCCACCGCCAGATCGGCGGGCGGGACCTGGCTGGTGCGGGGTGATCTCCGCGGCCGCACGCTGACCGCGCTGCGGCGCAACGTCGAATGCCCGTCGCTCTCGCCGAACGGCACCCGGATCGCCTACAAGTTCCGGGAAGGCGACCGCTGGCGGCTGCACGTGCTCTCCCTCGCCGACGACCGCGACGTCCCGCTCGCCGACCCCGCGCATCTGGACGACCAGCCGCAGTGGCTGGACGACCGGACCGTCGCGTACGGCCGCGACAAGGCGATCTACTCGGTGCCCGCCGACGGGACCGGCGCGCCCGTCCTCGTCCGCCCCGCCGCCTCCTCCCCCGCGGTCGTGCGGTGATCCCGCGCGACTGCACCCCGCTCGGCCTGGTCCTGGTGACACTGGCGGCCATCGCGGTCGTGGTGTTGCCGGGGCCAAAGCCCGAATCCAAGGCCGCCGCCATCCCGTCGCTCACCGACGTCTGGCCGGACGCGCGGATCGGCACGGAGGCCGTCACCGGGGCGCCCTACACACCGCTGGCGTATCTCGATTCCGGTGTCTCCGCCGGGATCACGCGGGCGAACGACTCGATCCGGCTGACGCTGGGAGATCGCGTAGTCCGTGAAGTACCGCCGTCGGGCTCGCCCCGGTTCGTGCTCTCGCAGGCCCCGGACGCGCTGGTGTGGCTGGAACTGTCCGACGTCACCAGGGCGGGTTCCCTGTGGCGGGCCGGACCGCTCGGCGAAAATCCGGTCCGCGTCACCTCCGACGTCGGGCGGGTCGTGCTCCTGGAGTCCCAATACGACCTCGTCGTGCACGACGGCCAGGTCAGCTGGATGGCCGTGCGGGGCGACGCCACCGAAGTGCGGACGGTGGCGTTGTCCGGCGGCCCGGTGACCGTCACGCCGCTGTCCGGCGACTTCGCGCTGACAGCGTGGCCGTTCGCGACGTCGGCGGCGATCGAGCAGGCCGGTCCGTCGGAACTCGTGGACGTCCGCGACGGCCGGAGCACGAAGGTCGACGGGCAAAGCGTCGAACTGGTCGACTGCACGCCGTCCTGGTGCCGGGTCCAGGTACTGCGCCAGAGCGGGACGGCGCGGTTCGACCTGATGAGGCCCGACGGTTCCGAACGGAGGCGGGTCGGCGGGAAGGGAATCCGGCCCGCGTTCGGCGACGTCGTCGTGCTCGACCGGTACGCGGTGGTGGTCGACGACGACCGTGGCGCGCTCGTCCTCTACGACACCGTCAGCGGCCGGATGGCCGACCTGGCGACGGAGTTCGGCACGGTACTGGCGCGAGGGCCGTTCGTGTGGTGGTCCGAGGGCGGGAACGAGGCGCTGACCTGGCGGGTCCTGGACCTGCGGACCCTGAAGGGGTCTGCTTGACTGCTGCCCGTGCCGTCCGATCGTGAGCCCTCCGTCGAAGCGGAGTTCTTGACGGTGGTCGGCCGGTTCGCCGGACCGGCCCGGGGCGCCGGGCTGCTGGTGATCAGCGTTTTTGGTGTACTCGCGACACCGTCGGCCGCACTTCCGCTCGGCTTCGGTCTGCTCGCCCTGGCGCTCGTCACCGCCGTGGCCGAGCATCTGGCGGGCAAGACCGGCCGGGGCAGGCCGGTGGCGTTCGCGCTGACGCTGGTGCGCGCCGCGGCGATCTGCGGCACCCAGTTCCTGACGGCGCCCGAAGCGGGCGAGCTGAACCAGTGGGCGCTCAACGTCCTCACCGTCACCGCGATCACCCTGCAATGGGAATGGCCGCCGAAGATCACCGTGCCCGCCATCCTCGGCCTGCTGGCGATCGAGGTGGTTCCGCTCGAGTTCGAAGACGGTCTCTCGGTGGTACTTCGAGTGGTGATCGAAGCCGCGCTCGCCAGGGGTGCCTTCCTCCTGCTTTCGCGCACGACGCGGCGGATCGACCATCTTCGCGAGCGCCGTGCCCGGCTGGCGCGAGAGGAATCCCTCGCCGTGGAACGACGTCGTCAGGAGCGGGAGTATCTGGCCGTCCTGCACGACACGGCGGCGGCCACGTTTCTCACCGTGGCCCAGCGCGGGGAAACGGCGGGCCCGGCCGAGGTCGCCGAGTACGCCCGCCGGGATCTCGCGATCCTCACCGGCGAATCCGGGCGAGGTGGCGAGGTCGACCTCGAGAGCTCGTTGCGCGGCGTGCTCGCGCACAGCCCGGTGAAGGTCGAGACGCGCTGGTCGCCCGTCCCGCCGATGCCGGCGTCGGCCGCGCTCGCACTGGTCCGGGCCGTGCGCGAGGCGCTGGTGAACGTCGACAGGCACGCGGGCGTCGGCGAAGCCCTGCTGACGGTCGAACCCGGTGTGCGCGTGACAGTCCGGGACGAGGGCCGCGGTTTCGATCCGGCACGGACCCCGGCTCAACGACGAGGCGTGCGGGATTCGCTCGTCGAGCGCATGGCCGCGGCGGGCGGCCGGGCCGAGGTGACCTCCGCGCCCGGGGCGGGGACCACGGTGGAACTGGTGTGGCCCGATGGGTGAGACGGCGGACCGGGTCCTCGGCGGCTGCCGGATCGCGCTGCTGATCGTGACCGCGGTGATCCAGATCGGCCTCAGCCTGCCCGTGGTGACCGGAGCCGCGAGCGCGTACGCCTTCGCGGCGCTGGGTGCGGTCCTGGTGGTCGCGGCGTTCTGGGTGCTGCGCGGCAGGGCTGTCCCGTGGCCCGTGGCCGGGATGGCGGCCGTCATGGTGCTGACCGCCTCGGCGGTCGCGACGTGGGCGGTGCCGCCCGGCGAGCTGTTCGGCGACCGGCACTGGGTCTTCGGATTGGCCGGGTGGCATCTGCTGGTCCTGCTGCTGGACCGTCCCGTGGCCGCCGTCGCCGCCCTGGGCGCGCAACTCGCGCTCACCCTCGTCCGGCTCGTGGCGTCCGCGCCCACCGACCGGTTCGAGATCGGCGGGGTGGTGATCGTCGGGCTCAGCGTGATCACCTTCCAGGCCGCGACGCTGGCGCTGGTCCGGATCGTCAACCGGCGGGCGGGCGAAGCCGCGGAGGCCTCGGCCGAACGGGACCGGCTGGCCCATCGCAAGGCGCTCGCCGAGCAGCGGGAAGCCGACCAGCGGAGCCGGTTCGCCGGTCAGCTCGGCGCCACGCTGCCGCTGCTCGCCGGGCTGGCCGACCGCACCTTGGACCCGCGTGACGAAGCTGTCCGGCAGCGGTGCGCGCTCGCGGCCACGCAGCTTCGGCGGCTGTTCGCGGAGAACGACGAAGTCCCCGACCCGCTGGTGCACGAGGTGTCGGCGTGCGTCGATCTCGCCGAGCGGCGGGGTTTGACGGTGACGCTGGCGGTGAGCGGCGAACCGGCGCCCGTGCCGACGGACGTCCGGCGCGAACTGACCGGCCCGCTGATGACCGCGCTGGTCGCCGCGCGGTCCCAAGCGCGGGTCAGCGTGCTCCGCACCGGCGACGAGATCCGGGTCGCGGCGATCACGGACGGTGAACCGGGCACACGGTCGAACGGATCGGACGCCGTCGACGTCGAATGGCACGCACTGGGAGAACGATCGTGGATGGAGGCGAAATGGCGTTCGCGACAGAACTGACCGCGGTGGTCGTCGACGATCATCCGGCCGTACGGGCCGGGGTCGTGCACTGGCTGTCCTCGGGGACCCCGCCGGTCACCGTCGTGGCCGAGGGTGAGGACGTGCGGGCCGCCTGGATCGGCGAGGGCGCGCGGGCCGACGTCGTCATCCTCGACCTGCACCTGAACAGCACCACCCCGGCGATGGGCGATCTGCGCAGGCTCACCGAGGCGGGACGGCGCGTGGTCGTCTACTCGATGCGGGCCGACGACGAGACCGTCCTGCACTGCCTCGAACTCGGCGCGCTCAGCTATCTCACCAAGGCCGAGGGCGCGGACCATCTCCTCGAAGCCGTGCGCGCGGCGGCGGCCGACCGGTCGTACACGCCGCCGTCACTGGCGGGCGCGCTGGCCGGTGACCGCTCGGAGCGGCGTCCGGCCCTCTCCGCGCGGGAAACCGAAGTGCTCATCGAGTGGTTCCAGTCCGAGTCGAAGGACTTCGTCGCGCACCGGCTGGGGATCTCGCCGAACACGGTCAACTCGCATCTCGAGCGGATCCGGGTCAAATACGCCCAGATCGGCAGGGAGGCGCCGACCAAGGCCGCCCTGGTCGCACGGGCGATCCAAGATGGACTGATCGGCGTGAGCGATTTGTGATCACTTGTGGTGCGAACGAGCCACACCGTCGCATCCCCTCGGCGATTACGGTGCGTGGCGAGCACGCCGGAGCCGATCCGGCGGGGAGTTTCCGAGGAGATCCATGAAGTCCGGCCGTACCGCCCTGTCCGCCATCGGCTGCGCCGCCGCGCTGCTGCTTTCCGCGTGTGGCGAGGAGGGCGGGAAGACCGTCAAGGCCGACGGCACCATGGCGCCCGGCAGCGAACTGAAGGTCGGCGAGCGCGCCGTCGTCCCGTTCTCCTACGCCGAGAAGTCCGGCACCATCGCGATCACCGTCAAGTCGATCGACATCGGGCCGAAGGAGGACCTCGCCAAGTTCAAGGACAAGGGCGAAGGCACCCTTCCGGTGTACGTCCGGATGGTGATCGAGAACGTCGGCGGCACAGACCTCTCCGGCGCCGACGTGTCCCTGCGCGCGGTGGGCGCCGACGGCAAGGGCACCAAGGTGATCATGGCCGGCGGCACCCCGGCCTGCAAAGGCGAATCGGCGGAGGAGAACTTCACCACGAAGGGTGCGACCTTCGAGACGTGCGACACCCAAGGCGTCAAGGACGGCAACGAGATCGGCGGCGTGACTTTCAGCGACGGCGACGGCTACAAGGACGACCCGATCATCTGGAAGAAGTGACACCGCTGGGCTGATCAGCGCAATCGATTCGTGATCGTTTGTGGTGCGAACGGCCCACACCGCCCTACTCCCGTGTCGATTACGGTGCGTGGCGAGCACGCCGGAGCAGATTCGGCGAGAAGTCCGAGGAGATCCATGAAGTCCCACCGCATCGCCCTGTTCGCCACCGGCTGCGCCGCCGTGCTGCTGCTTTCCGCGTGCGGCGGCAAAGAGGAATCGGGCAGCGCGGCCCCCGCCCCTTCGCCCGCGCCGACGTCGGCTCCCGCTTCCTCGCCCGCGACCAGCGGCACCGTCCCGGTCTCGAACGCGGACGCCACCGCGCCCGGCAGCGAACTGAAGGTGGGCGACCGCGCCGTCGTCCCGTTCAAGTACGGCACGGACAAGACCGGCACCATCGCGATCACCGTCAAGTCGATCGAACTGGGCGCGAAGGAAGACCTCGCCGCCTATGGCGAGAAGGCCAAGGGCATGACGCCGGTGTACATCCGGATGTCGGTGGAGAACGTCGGCGGCACGGACCTCACCTACAGCACGGTGCGGCTGCGCGCGGTGGGCCCGAACAACAAGAGCACCGGCGTGATCATCACCGGCGAAACCCCGCAGTGCCAGTCCGAAACGGCGAAGAAGGACTTCAAGGCCGCCGGCGCGACCTACGAGACCTGCGAGCTCCAAGCCGTGCGCGACGGCGGCGAGGTCGGCGGCGCGACCTACACCGACAGTGACGGCTACAAGGACGACCCGGTCATCTGGAAGAAGTAAGGCCCTCGGGTCGGGTGGCGCCTCACCGCCATCCCCGATGTCGCGAAAGCCACTTTCAGGACATCTGACGTCCCGAAGGAGGCCTTCATTTGTTTACCTACGTCTGACCTGCGCGTAGCTGGCGGCTCGATCTGTTCGGGGATCGACGGTGGAGGATTTGGGACGTTCAACGTCCCAAATCCTCCACCGTCGCGCGAGTCACCTGGTTGATCGAGGCAGTGTCGGTCACGACCTCGTGGCCGACGACCGAGCGAGGAACATTCCGGACGTTCAACGTCCTGAAACCTCCACACCCGAACCCACACACCAGCAGGTCAGCAAACACAAGCCCGTTAAGGAGGCCTTCACTACCTTCGTCTGACCTGCGCGAGGACGGTGGTTGCGCGGGTCCATCCAGTCGCGGACCGGTGGCAGGCAACCCGAGTGGGGAAGATTGGGGACGTTCAACGTCCCAAATCCTTCACGCTCGACCACCGGCCACGCCAGTGGGCAAGCAAATCGAGGGTCCCGAAAGTGGCTTTCGCGACACCCGAAGCCGACACATGCCCTGACCGTGCTGCGGGACCGGGTACTGCTGCGTACCGTTGTCCCGTGGTCCACGTGCACCGGACGATCACCGTCCGAACCCCCGCCCAGACCGTCGTCGACTATCTGCGGGACTTCGCGCACGCCGAGGCGTGGGATCCGGGCACCGTGTCCTGCACCCGGGCGGACACCGGCCCGATCGCCGTCGGGTCGCGGTGGCACAACGTGTCCGAGTTCCGCGGCAAGAAGACCGAATTGACCTACCGCCTCGACCGGCTGGAGCCGGGACGGATCGTGTTCGTCGGCGACAACAAGACCGCCACCTCCACCGACGATCTGACGGTGACCGAAGAAGACGGCACGACGACCGTCAGCTACCACGCCACCATCGAGTTCCACGGACTGGCGAAACTCGCGGACCCCTTCCTGAAGCGGCAGTTCGAGAAGATGGGCGATGAGCTGGTGCCGACCATGAAGGCGACACTGGAAGCGCTCTAGACGCGCGGCGACTCCAGTCGCCGCCGCCGCGGGTTGCTGAGCCGCCGCACCGCGTTCGCGCAGGCCAGCGACTCCAGCAGCGGCACCGTCCGTTCCCAGCCGAGACAAGCATCCGTGATGCTCAGGTCGGGCCGGGGCGGCGCCGACCCGACGTCCTGCCTGCCGTCGGAGAGGTAGGACTCGATCATCACTCCGGCCAGCGCGTCGTTGCCCGCCGAAATCTGGTCCGCCAGATCCGCGACGACCACGGGCTGGCGGTTGTGGTCCTTGCCGCTGTTGCCGTGCGAGGCGTCGACGACGAGACGGTGCGGCAGGCCGGCGGCGGTCAGCGAGTCGAGGGCGTCGGCGACCGCGTGGGCGTGGTAGTTCGGTTTCGAGCCGCCGCGCAGGACGATGTGGGCGTCCGGATTCCCGGTGCTGCGCAGGATCCTCGGGTGCCCGTCCGCCGCGGCGCCGGGGAACACGTGCGGCAGCCCGGCCGCCCGCACCGCGGCGACGGCCGTGTCCAGTCGCCCGGAGACGCAGTTCTTCATGCCCACAGGCATCGGCAACCACGACGCCAGATGCCGGTGCGGCTGGCTGGCGACGGTCCGCGCGCCGATCGCGCCCCAGCTGATCGTGTCGGCGAAGTAGGGCGCCAAGAACGGGTCGACGAACTCGTACGCGAGCGGCAGCCCGGTCGCGGCGGCGTCGATGAGGAATCGCCGTCCGATCCGCACTCCGGACGCGAGATCGCCCTTGCCGTCCAAGGTGGGGTCGGGCACCAGGCCGGTCCACCCCGCGATCGTCCGCGGTTTTTCGAGGTAGGCGCGCAGGACCACGACGAGGTCGTCGGCGAAGTTCCGGGCCGCGTCGGCGAGCCGGTGCGCGTATTCGAGCGCGCCGTCGGCGTCGTGCACCGAACACGGGCCCACGACGACGAGCAGCCGCGAGTCGCGACGGGCGAGGACGTCCGCGACGGTTTCGCGGTGCCGGGCCACTTCGTCCGGCACGGTCCCGTTCACGGCCACCTCGGCCGGGCTGGGCAGGGTGTCCTGGTCAGGCATCCGCGTGACCTCTCTTCTTGTCGGGGGCGGCCACCCCGGCCCGGGGCAGCCGCGTCGCACCGGCGACCGCCACGACGGCGAGGCCGAGAACGCACCAGAAAGCGTCCGCGAAGGCCGCGGCGACGTCCGGACCGCGCGCGGCCAGCCGGGCCTGCAGCACCACGGCCAGCACCGCGGTGCCGATCGAGCCGCCGAGCGTGTTGAGCAGGTTCAGTGCCCCGGCCGCGCGGGGCAGCCGGGCGGGTTCGACCCGGCGGTAGACGATCGTCATCACCGGCGCGCCGATCAGCGCCGCGCCGAAACCTCGCAGCAGCAAGGAAATCACGATCACCCAGTCCGGGAGTCCGGGGCCGAGCTGGGTGAAGGGTGCGGTGCCGAGGGCGACCAGCCCGATCCCGCTCAGTACCAGGGTGCGTGGCGAGATCCGGTCGACGAGCCGGTTCACCAGCACCGACCCGGCCGCCGCGCCGATGCCCTGGGGCACCAGCAGCAGACCGGTGTCCCATGTGGACAGTCCGGCACCGCGTTGGAGGTAGAGCGGGAGCAGGAACATCGTGCCGAACACCGAGGCGCCGAGGAGGACCAGCGCCAGCGCGGCGACCCCGAACGGCGGTTTGGTGAACAGCCTCGGATCGAGCAGTGGCGCTTCGGCCCGCAGGCCGTGTCGTACGAACGCCGCGAGCATCACGACGCCCGCCGCGACGGCGATCCCGGCGAGCGCCGGGCTCCCCCGCTCGAACCAGGTGAGCCCGAACACCAGCACCGCGAGACCCGGTGAAAGCAGCAGCGCGCCCCGGAAATCGAACCGATCGCCCCGGCCGCCCGGTTCGCCTGCCGGAACCCAGCGCCGTGCCAGCAGGATGGCCACCACGCCGACCGGGAGGTTGACGTAGAACAGCCACGGCCAGTCGGCGACCGCGAGGATCGTGCCGCTCGCCAGCGGGCCGAGCACGGGTGACAACAGCGGGACGAGGCCGACGACGCTGATCACGCGGCCGATCCGGTCCGGGCCGGCGGCGCGTGCCAGCAGCGCCTGACCGGTCGGCGGCAGCAGTCCGCCCGCGAGTCCTTGGAGAACCCGGAAGGCGATGAGCGCGGGCAAGGTCGGTGCCAGCGCGCACAGCAGGGACGCCAGCAGGAACACGACGACGGCGGTGAGCCATACGCGACGGCCGCCGAAGCGGTCGGCCAGCCAGCCGGACGCAGGCACCGCGGTGACCACGGCCAGCAGATAGGCCGTCGTCACCCACTGGACGCCGGTGACCGGCGCGCCGAACTCCTCGGCGAGCGTGTCGACGCCGACAGAGACGATCGTGCTGTCCAAGGTCGCCATGAAGGTGCCGAGCACCAGCACGGCCGCCGTACGCCACAGCGCGGCGTCGACAGGGCGCGCGGTCATCGCTCACCCACGAATCCGGCCGCGTCGCCGTCCAGCCAGGACGGCAACTCCTCGAGGAACCGGACCAGATCGCCGGCCAGCGACCGGGCATCGGCGTCCCGCGCGTACAGGACACCTTCCCAGCCGTCCTGGCCGGGAACGACGGTGACACTCACCGGATGGTGGGTCCGTTCACGGAACCGGGTGCCGGTGACGGTCAGGCCAGGCGCCGGTTCACGCAGCTTCGCCGGATCCACCGGATAGTTCTCGAAGACGAGCAAGCTGTCGAACAACCGCTCGCGGCCGGCGAGCGACGCGAGTTCGGGCAGGCCGATCCGGTGGTGCCCGGCCATCGCCTGCTGCCGTGCCTGCAAGTCCGCGAGTGCTTCGGCCACCGTCCCGGTGAACCTGGCGCGGACCGGGACACTGTTCGCCAGCAGGCCGATGATCTCCTCGACACCGTCCACATCGGACGTCCGGTTCGAGGTCATCACCCCGAAGCTGACGTCCGGACGCCCCGCGTGAGCCGCGAGCACGGCCGCCCAAGCGCCCTGCAGCAGCATGTTGACCGTGAGCCCGCGTGACGCGCCCGACCGGGTGAGCTCCGTGACCAGCGCACTGTCCACAGTGAACAGCGCGGGCTCGGCCGCGCCTCCGGTTCTCGGCAGGTGATCGCCTTCGGGAAGCCCGTCGAGTTCCGCCCGCCAGGCCCGGACGTCGGCCGAGTGGTCGGCCGCGGCGAGCAGGCGGGTGTATCGGGACGGCGGAACCGGCTCCGGCAACGGCTTTCCCGCGTACAGGGCGAACAACTCGCCCAGGATGCGGGGCGCCGACCAGCCGTCGGACAGCAGATGGTGACTGGTCAGGACGAGCGTCTGACGCTCTGGCCCTTGTCGCAGCACCGCGACCCGCCACAGCGGCCCGTTCGCCAGGTCGAACGGCTCCGCGAGCTCCTCGTCCAGCGCAGTGTCCACTTCGGACACGTCGCGGACGCGGAACCCGGCCTCCGGCGCCGCGGGGATCACCTGGACCTCGTGCGAGGTCGGGAACACGGCGCCGAGGTTCGGCTGCCGTCGCACCAGCGCGGACGCCGCCGCCCGCAACGCGTCGACATCGAGGTCGCCGGACAACGCGAACGCCGCCTGGACCGGATACGGATCCTCGTCCGCCGCCCGGGATTCGCGCAGGATGACCTCCTGCAACGGCGTCAGCGGCAGCACCTCGCCCGGCCCCGGCAGGTCGGCGGCGAGTTCGTCCAGCTCGCGGCGGAAGTGTTCGCCCAGCACGGCGATCTCGTCGTCGCCGAACAGCGCGGACGGCCAGGTGAAGCGGACGCCGAGCGTGCCGCCGTCGGGCACCATCGCGTTCACCGTCAGCGCGTACGGCAGCGGCAGGTCCGCACCGCCGCCCGAACCGAGCGGATCGGCGTCCGGTGGGCGCTGCCACGGGGTTTCCTCGACCGGGGCCGAGGGGAACCGGCCGAGATAGTTCCAGGCGACCTCGGGCCGAGGCCCTTCGACGCCGAGGATTCCGTGGCCGAGGCCGTCGCCCGCCGCACGCAAGTGGTCACGGACCACGCGCAGCGCCGTCGGAAGCGATCCTGCGGGCGGCGCGATCCGCGCCGGATGCACGGCGGTGAACCAGCCCGCGGTCTGCGCCAGGTCGACGGTGCCCGCGAAGTCCGGCGTGTGCCCCGGCCGCCCGTGGCTCTCGACGGCGACGAGCAGATCCGCCCGCGTCCCGCGCCAGGCCCCGACAGCGCGGGCCAGCGCGGTCAGCAGCACGGTGTCCGGACCGGTGCGGTAGGCCGCGGGCAACGCGGTGAGCACGGCGTGGGTGGTGTCCGCGCCGATGTCGAGCCGGTGGTGGCGCGCGGTGGCCACGGTGTCGCGAGCCGGATCGAGTCCGGTGCGGCCGAGCCTGGTCTCCGGCGCGGCGGAGATCCCTTGCCAATACCGCGATTCGTCCTCTCGATGCGGTGCCGCGGACCGCAGTGACCGCGCCCAGCCCAGGAACGACTGCCCGCGCCGGTGCAGGGCGTTGCCGTAAAAGGCCTGTTCGACGTCGTCGAGCAGCACTCGCCAGGTCACCGCGTCGGCGACCAGGTGATGCGCCACCAGCAACAGCCGCCCCGGCCGTTCTTCGCCCGCGTCCACCAGCACCGCGCGGAGCAACGGCCCCGTGCGCGGGTCCATCCGCGCGACGATCCGCTCGACCTGCGCGTCCAGAACCGCGCGTGGATCGCCGGACGCCTGGACGGTGGTGAGTACCGAGTGGGCGGTCACGGCGCCGACGTCGGGGACGCGCAGCGCGTCCTCGACAAGGTGCGCGCGCAGGACGTCATGGCGGGCGAGGACGGCGTCGAGCACCGATCGCCACCGCGCCAGGTCGCTTGCCCCCGGCACGCAGATCTCGACCCACTGGCAGAACCCGTCGGCCGCCTTTTCCGCGCGCAGCAGCAGATCGCGCATGATCGGCGTGAGTGGTGCGTCGCCGACCGCGGGCGCTTCCTCCGCCCGCGCGGGTTCGCCGCAGCGCGCCGCGATCCCGGCGACGGTGCCGCCTTCGAGCACGTCTCGCGCGGTCAGGTGCAGCCCCTCGCGACGAGCGCGGGAGACCACCCGCAGCGACGCGATGCTGTCCCCGCCGGCCTCCAGGAAGCCGTCGTCCAGGCCGACCCCGGGACCGAGCAGGTCCCGGACCACCCGCAGCAGGACGGCCTCCGCCGGCGTGGCGGGTTCCCGGCCTTGCGCGGACCGGGCCTCCGGCGCGGGCAAGGCGGTCCGGTCGAGTTTGCCGCTCGGACCGAGCGGCAACCGGTCCAGTGGCACGAACGCGGTGGGCACCATGTACGCGGGCAGGTCCGCGGCGAGGTACTCGCGCAGCGCGGCCGGTTCGGGTTCGGCGCCGTCCACAGGGACGACGTACGCGACCAGCCGGTCCTCGCGGACGATCACCGCGGAGGCACGCACGTCGTCGTGCGCTGTCAGCGCTGTCTCGATCTCGCCGAGCTCGATCCGGAATCCACGCAGCTTGACCTGGTGGTCGGCGCGGCCGAGGAACACGATCTGCCCGTCCGGCCGCCATCGGACCAGGTCACCGGTGCGGTACATGCGCTCGCCCGGCGGGCCGAACGGATCGGCCACGAACCGTTCGGCCGTCAGCGCCGCCCGGCCCACGTAGCCCTGGGCGAGCTTCGGCCCGGCGAGGTAGAGCTCGCCGGTGACGTTCGTCCCTACCGGGAGCAGACCCCCGTCGAGGACGTACGCGCGGACCTCCGGATCCGGGCGGCCGATCGGCAGCGGTCCGGGGTCGGCCGGGTCGTAATGCCAGGTGACCGAGTTGATGGTGACCTCGGTCGGGCCGTAGGCGTTGAACAGCGCCCGCCGGTTCCCCCAGCGCCGGGCCAGTTCCGGATCGAGCCGTTCGGCGCCGACGACGAAGAACACGTCCGGATCGACGGTCGCGTCGTCGGGCATCGCGGACAGGAACGACGGGAGCAGGTTGAGCCCGGTGACGCGGTGTTCGGCGGCGTAGGCGAGCAGATCGTCGCCGGAGACACGCACCTCCTCCGGCGCGATGACCGACGTGCCACCGGACAGCAGCGGCAGCATGAACTGCCAGAACGCGACGTCGAAACTGGTCGAGGCGAAGTGCAGGTACCGCTCGGCGGTCCCGATCCCGACGATGTCCTCCTGCAACGCGATCAGGCTCGGGACGCCACGATGCGGAACTGCGACCCCCTTGGGCTTGCCGGTGGTGCCTGAGGTGTAGATGACGTAGGCGAGGGCGTCGTCGCTGAGCCGAATCGACGGATCGGTGTCCACAAGGGACAGATGTCCCGGGTCGATCACCGGGAGCCCGTCGACGTCCGAAGTGGACACGGCGGCGGCGGGTTCGATGTCACCGAGCATGTAGGCGAGCCGATCGGCCGGGTAGTCCGGGTCCATCGGCACGTGGACGGCTCCGGCCTTGAACACGCCGAACAGCGCGACCACCAGGTCGACGTCGCGGCGCAGCAGGACCGCGACCGGATCCTGCGGTTTCACCCCGGCTTCGATCAGGCTGTGCGCGAGCCGGTTGGCTTGCCGGTCCAGTTCGGCGTAGGTCAGGCTCCGGTTCCGGCAGACGACGGCCTCGGCGTCCGGGGTCTCCCGCACCCAGCGGGCGAATTCCGCCAAGGCGCCGCCGCGTTCCCGCTTCGGTTCCGGGCCCTCCCCGAGGCGCAGCATCGCGCGTTCCTCGTCGGCGTCGAGTGCCCGCAGCCGGGCGACCGGCCGCGCCGGGTCGGTGACGATCTCGTGCAGCACGGCACGCAGCCAGCGCCCGTAGGACTCGGCCTCGTCGCGTGTGAAGGCCTGGGGCTGGTAACCGAGGCCGACGGTGAACTCGTCGCCGGGCAGCACGATCACCGTGAGCGGATAGTGCGTGGCGTCGGTGATGTCGACCCCGACGAGGTCGAGGCCGGGTGCCAGGGTGGTGCGGGCGCGGCTGGAGAGCGGGAAGTTCTCCATCACCAGCATCGTGTCGAACAGGTCGCCGACGCCGGCCGCGCGCTGGATGTCCGGCAGCCCGGTGTGGTGGTGGTCGGTGAGCCGGACGCTTTCGGTGTGCACGCGTTCCAGCACGGTGACCGCGGTGTCGGCGGGATCGAACCGCACCCGCACCGGAATCGTGCCGCCGAGTTGCCCGACCATCCGCTCGACACCGGGGACGTCGGCCGGACGGCCGGAGACCGGGCAGCCGAACACGACGTCCCGGCGGCCGGTCAGCCTGGCGAGCAGCACTCCCCACGCGGTCTGGAACACCGTCGTCGGCGTGATCCCGCGTTCGCGGGCGAAGGCGCGCAGCCGTTCGCTGAACTCCCCGCCCAGTTCCACGGTGACCCGCTCCGGACGCTCCACGGTGGACTCGACACTGGCGGGAGCGAGCCGGGTGCCCTCGTCGAGTCCGGCCAGAGCCTCGCGCCATGCCTGCAGCCCCGCGTCCGGGTCGCGTTCGCCGAGCACCCGGTGGTACTCCGAAAGCGGCGGGGCGACCGGGGCCGCCGGGCCGCCGTCGAGTTCGGCGTAGGTGGCCAACAGGGTGCGGCCGACCAGCGGCATCGACCAGCCGTCGAGCAGCGCGTGATGGTTGGTGAGCACCAGGCGGTGCTCGTCCGCGCCGAGGGTCAGCAGCAGGAACCGGATCAGCGGCGGGGCCGCCGGATCGAACGGTCGGGCCAGTTCGGCACGGCACTCGGCCGCGACCTCCTCGCGCGCCGCGTTCGAGTGCCGCCAGTCCAGCGACACCGCCGCGGGTACCACCTGGACGACTTCGCCCGCGTCGGTGGTGTGCAGGTGGACTCGCAACGCGGGATGCCGCCGCAGCACTTCCGCCGCGGCTTCCCGCATGCGGTCGACGTCGAGCGCGCCGCTGAGCAGGGTGACGGCCTGCACCACGTAGACGTCGGTGTCTTCGTCGCCGCGAGCCAGGGTGTGGAACGAAAGCCCGGTCTGCAACGGCGTCGCGGGCAGGACGTCCTCGATCCGGCCCCGGCGTTCGAGCTCGTCGATGTCGGACTGGCCGAGGCCGACCAGCGGCAGGTCCGACGGCGTGAGCCCGCCACCGTCCGGTCCGATCCGGGCCGCGTGCGCGGCCAGCGCTTCGAGCGCTCGCGCCCACGCTTCTTGAAGCGCCTCGACGCTTTCCGCGGACAGGACCGCACTGGCCGCGGTCCATTCGACGGCGAGCCGGGGACTGCCGTCCTCACGGACGAAGCAGTTCAGCGCCAGTAGTTGTTCCAGCGATTTGGCATCCGGTTCGGTGACCGCGAACGGGTCTTCCTCCGGCAGCTTCCAGCCGGTGCCGGGCAGCGCCGCGAACCGGCCGAGGTAGTTCAGCACGACGTCCGGCGGCGGGACGGCGGCGAGCTCGTCCCGGGTGAGCGGGTCGAGGTAGCGCAGGACCCCGAAGCCAGAACCGCTGTCCGGCACGGCGCGTTTGGCCTCTTTGGCGGCCCGCAGCAGCTTTCCGGCCGCGTCGCCGCCCTCGAGCGCGCTGTCGAAGTCCGCGGCCGTGGCCACCGCCGTGGCGGGCACGCGCAGCGGATGCTCGGCGGTGAACCAGCCGACGGTGCGCGACAGGTCCAGGCCGTCCTGGTCCCGGCCGTGCCCTTCGAGGGATACGGTTTCGGCCGGGACCGGGGTCTCCCGCCACGACCGGAGAGCGAGGACGAGCGCGGCGAGCAGGACGTCGTCCGGTCCGGCGCGGTAGGCCGCGGGCAGACCGGTGAGCACCGCCTCGGTCTGCTCCGGTGAGGCGAGGGTGACCGAGCGCCGCGCGGTCGCGACCGTGTCGGCCGCCCTGTCGAGCGGACGGTGACCGAGGCGCGGGCCGTCGAGCGCTCCCCGCCAGTGGTCGAGTTCGCCGCGCCGGGCACCCGAAGTCCCCTGCTCGGCAAGGAGTTGCGCGTGCCGCCGCCACGACGTCCCCACCGGTTCGAGCCTCTCGCCCGCGCAAGCGGCGCGCAGGTCCGGCAGGAGGATTCGCCACGAAACGCCGTCGATCGCCAGGTGATGGATCACGATGACGAGATGGCCGGGCAGCAGCGCGACCCGGAGCACTCCGGTCCGGAGATCGAGCGAAGCCGCGAGTTCCGCCGCGACCTCCGCCGGATCGCCGGTGGCTTCGATGACCACGTCGGACGCCTTCACGGCTCCCCGCTCGCGAACCCGCAATTCGTCCTCTGAATGCAGGCGCAGGGCGTCGTGATGGTCCAGGAGCGTTTGCACGCCCTCGATCAGCAGGTACGGCGGAAGGTCCTCGTCGAGCCGGATCGCGGTCCATTGCGTGTAACCGTCGACCGTCCTGACGTCAGGATGCGAGTCGAGCAGGGCGCGGACGATCGGCGGGGCGGGTACCTCACCGACGGGCTCGTCCGGCGGCTCCGCCGGTCCGGCGATCTCCGCGCTCGCCGCCGCCAGCGCCTCGAAACTGCGCCGGGCGAGCAGATCGCGGGGCCGCAGGTCGAGACCGTGCGCGCGCAGCCTGCTGCTGACGCTGATCGCGGTGATGCTGTCGCCGCCCAGTGCGAAGAAGTCGTCGTCGACGGCGACTTCTTCGACGCCGATGACCTCGGCGATGGTCGCGCACAGCAGCCGCTCGCGTTCGGTGGCCGCGGTCCGGCCCGCCGCCGCTCGCGGGGCGGGCAACGCCGCCCTGTCGATCTTCCCGTTGGAGGTCAACGGAAGCGAGTCGAGCACGACCACGGCGGCCGGCACGAGATGCTCCGGGACCCGCCCGGCAAGTTCGGCACGGACGTCGTCCGGGACGACGTCGCCGACGACGTATCCGACGAGCCTCGGTCCGCGCACCGCGGCGGCCGCCGCGCGCACACCGGGGACGGTGGCCAGCGCGGCCTCGACCTCGCCGAGTTCGACGCGGTGGCCGCGCACCTTCACCTGACCGTCGCGGCGGCCCAGGTACTCCAGCCCGCGGCCCGGCACCCAGCGAGCGAGGTCTCCCGTGCGGTACATGCGATCGCCCGGCGCACCGTAGGGATCGGCGACGAACCGCTCGGCGGTCGCGTCCGGACGCCCCAGGTACCCGCGCGCCAGATGTGGTCCGGCGAGGTACAGCTCGCCCGGGGTGCCCGCGGGCGCCGGACGCAGCGCGGCGTCGAGCACTCGCACCGCCGTGCCCGGTACCGCTGTCCCGATGGTCGGTTCCCCGTCGTCCAGCCAGGATCCGGCACCGTCCACAGTGGCCTCGGTGGGGCCGTACATGTTGCGGGCGCGGACACCGGACTCCGCGACGCGACGCCACAACGCGGGCGGGGTCGCCTCGCCGCCGAGGACGAGCAGCGCGGGCGGGTTCGGGCGGTCGAGCAGTCCGGCGTCGACCAGCGGCGCGGCCATCGACGGCGTGGTGTCGACGACGTCGATCCGGTCGCGGGCGAACGCGGCCAGCAGTTCGTCGGCGTCACGGGCGACATCCGTCCCGTAGACGTGCAGTTCGTGCCCGAACAGCAGCCACATGAGCTGATCGAGCGCGGAATCGAAGGCGAACGAGTACGTGTGCGCCACCCGGAGCGGCCTGCCCGCGGCGCGTTCGGTCTCGGCGACCGTGGTCGCGCGGTGATGACGCAGCAACGTCGCCAGTCCCCCGACCCGGCCGAGCACGCCCTTGGGACGGCCGGTCGAGCCGGAAGTGAAGATGACGTACGCGAGATGTTCCGGGTGACGCGAAATCCCCAGCGGCGATCCGTCCAGTGTGGACAGATCGGTTTCGTCGAGCAGGAGGTGTGGTCCGGGCACGATCTCCGGGTCGGTGGCCACGGTGAGGACGGCACCGGCTTCGGCGGCGAGTTCCCGCAACCGTTCGACCGGATGCGCGAGATCCAGCGGCAGGAACGCCGCCCCGGCGTCGAGCACCGCCAGCAAGGCGACGACGAGATCCGCCGATCGCGGCAAAGCCAGCGCGACGACGTCATCGGGCCCGACACCGCGGGCCCGCAGTGCCCGAGCGAGCCGGTGCACCCGGGTGACGAGTTCCCCGGCCGTCAGCCGTTCGTCACCGAAGACCAAGGCCGTCCGCCCGGGCTCAAGTGCGTCGAGAAGCTCCGGTACGCCAAGGAGTTCGGCGTCCGGTGCGGGAGTGGACCACGCGTCGAGCAGGGTGTCCCGCTCCCCCGCCGGGACCAGATCGGCGCCGCCGACGGCCGGACCGTCCGGTTCGGTCATCGCGGTGATCAGGCACCGCAGCGCGGTCAGCTTGGCGTCGACGGCGGCCTGGTCGTGGGTCCGCGCGTCGACCTCGAAGCCGAGCAGCAGTCCGCCGTCCGAGGTCGGGAGCACGGACAGGCCCATGTCCTCGGGCGGCCCGCCCGCGACGTTGCGCATGGTGCCGTGCGCGCCCGCGAAATCGAGCTTGAGGTCGAACGCCTTGAGGTTGATGCCCCGGCCGTGCAGCAGCGCGCCGGCGCCGGGCACCGCGAGATCCTGCGGCAGGTCCTCGCCCCGGTAGCGCTGGTGCGCGCGCATCTCCTTCAGCGCGACCGACACCCGCGCGGTCAGTTCGGCGCCCGAGTCTTCCGGACGTACCGTGACCCGCAGCGGCAGCACGTTGACCGCCATCGCCGGAGTCCGCAGCGCCGCTCCTTCACGGCACATCAACGGCAGGGCGAACACGACATCGCCCCAGCCGAGCACGCGGTGCAGGAAAGCGGCGTAGCACGCGATCAGCGCGTCACCCCAGGTCGTCCCGGCGAGTTTGCCCAGTTCGCGCAGGCGTGCCACGTCCGAAGCGGGCAGGATCGACCGCGCGGTCACGGTGTGCTCGGGCGGACCGGACGCGCCGCCGCCGTCGTCGAGGTCCGGCAGCGGCGTGAACCGCTCCCGCCAGTACTCCCGATCCCGCTGGAACCGGTCACCGGCACGGTATTCGCGATCGGCCTCGACCAGATCGGCGAATCGGGCGAACGTCGAAGGCGGCACGTCCTTGCCCTGGAGGAAAGCGGTGTAGCGGGCCGCGGTGCGGCGCGCGAGCATCGCGGCGGTGTAGCCGTCGAAAACGAGGTGGTGCCCGAGCTGGGTGAACCACACCTCCGACTCCGAAAGCCGCAGCACGAGGTGGGCGAACAGGGGCCGGTCCAGCATGCCGCGGCAAGCCTCGGCGACCCGGCGGCGTTCGGCCTCCACGCGCTCGTGCGCCGCGGCCTCCGGATCGGCCGCGCCCCGCAGGTCCACCACTTCCGGCGACGGCACCGGTTCCGCGGACACCAGCTGACGAGGGCCGTCCGGTGTCTCGAAGACCCGCAGCCGCAGGCTGTCGGCCTCCTCGACGGTCGCCCGGATCGCCTCGGCCAGCACGGCGACGTCGATCGGCCGCTCACCCCGGACCTCCACCACGTCACCGACGACGTAGTACGGCGAGTCGGGTTCCAGTCGCTGTGCGGTCCAGATGCCCAGCTGGGCTCCGGTGAGACTCAACATGAGGGCACCACCATCGGGGTTCCGGTCACCGGGTCGGGCACGACGACGCTGGGGAGATCGAAGACCTCCTTCATCAGCTCCGCGTCGACGATGTCGGCGGGAGCGCCTTCGGCCACGATCCGCCCGTCCCGCAAGGCGACGAGGTGGTCGGCGTAGCGGCAGGCCTGGTTGATGTCGTGCAGGACGGCGATCACCGTGCGCCCTTCGTCGCGCAGGCGCGCCAGCAACGACAGCAACTGGTACTGGTGCGCGATGTCGAGGAACGACGTCGGTTCGTCGAGCAGGAGGTATGGCGTCTTCTGTGCCAGCACCAGCGCCACCCACACGCGCTGCCGCTGCCCGCCGGAGAGTTCCTGGACCGGCCGGTCGGCCAGCCCGGCGACCCCGGCCGCGGTCATCGCGTCGAGCACCGCGCGTTCGTCCTCTTCGGACCACGACGCGAACAGCGATTGGTGCGGGAACCGGCCGCGTGCGATCAGCTGCCGGACCCGGACGTCCTCCGGGGCGACCGGATCCTGCGGCAGGAAGCCGAGCTCCCGCGCCAAACCCTTGCCGGGGAAGGAACCGACGTCCTTGCCGTCCAGGAGGACCTCTCCCCCGGACGGCCGCAGCAGCCGGACGAACGCACGCAGCAGAGTGGACTTGCCGCAGGCGTTCGGTCCGACGACGGCCGTGAACGCGCGATCGGGCACGTCGAGGCTCAGCCGGGTCGACACGACCCTGTCGCCATAGCTCAGGGTCAGATCCCGGGCGGTCAAGCGGGCACTCATGAGCGCCGCACCTCCTTGGTGAGCAGCCAGATCAGGTATCCGCCGCCGATCACGGTGCTGACCACACCGACCGGCAGCGCTTCCGGCGCGAGCAGCATCTGGGCGGCCAGATCGGCGGCGGTCAGCAGGACGGCGCCGGTGAGCGCGGCGGGCAGCAGGCCGATACCGGGCGTGCGGGCCAGCCGCCGCCCGATCTGCGGGGCCGCCAGCGCGATGAACGCGATCGGCCCGGCGACGGCGGTGACCGTGGCCGTGCAGCCGACCCCGATCAGCACCAGGACCAGCCGCAGCCGGTCCCAGCGGACGCCGGTGGTGACCGCCAGCGCACCACCGAGCGCGGCCTGGTGCAGCGCCGGCGCCCGGGTGAACAGCACGACGAACAGCACCGCGAGCACGCCGAACGGGATGGCGACGTCGTCCCAGCCGACCCCGTTGAGGGAACCAGCGTTCCAGCCGACGGCCGCGATCGCGATCTCGAGTTCCGCGCGCAGCACGATCCACGAGTTGAACGCGGTCAGCATCGCGTTGATCGCGATCCCGATGACGATCAGCCGCAGTCCGGACAGCCCGCCGCCGAGTGAGAGCGCGTACACGACGGCCGCGGTGATCACCCCGCCGAGCACCGAACCGATCGTCAGCTGCGTCGACGTCCCCGACAGCACGGTGATCGCGAACAGCGCGCCGGTGTAGGCGCCGGCGTCGAGGCCGATCACGTCCGGGCTGCCGAGCGGGTTGCGGGTGATGCTCTGGAAGATCGCGCCCGCCAGCCCGAGCGCGGCGCCGAACACGAGCCCGGCCAGCACTCGCGGCAGGCGCCATTCCCGGATGACCACACCGGGGCCCCCACCGGAACCGGTGAGCGCGGCGAACACGCGGGCGGGACTCGCCCACGCGGCGCCGTAACAGAGTCCGAGCAGGGTCAGCCCGGCGATGACCACGAGCATCGCGACGAAGAACCAGAGTGTGCGGCGTTCGATGCGGGCGGAGAAACGCCCGCGCCGCAAGATCACAGTGTTCACAGCGGCGCCGCCCCGTACTTGCGGACGGCCCAGATCAGCACCGGGCCGCCGAGGAACGCGGTCACGATCGCGACCGGGACCTCGCCGGTCGGGAGCAGGACCCGGGAGCCGACGTCCGCGGCCAGCATCAGGACCGGGCCGAGCAGCGCGGCGAACGCGATCAGCCACGGGATCGACGCACCGGCCACCCGCCGGGCCAGATGCGGCACGATCAGCCCGACGAACAGGATCGGCCCGGCCAGCGCCGTCGCCGCGCCCGCCATCAGCGTGATCAGCAGCAGGGTGATCGTCCGGACGCGGGCGACGTTCGCGCCGAGCGTGTGCGCGACCGTCTCGCCGAGCGCGATCGCGTTCAGCTGACGGCTCACCGCGAACGCGCCCAGCAGGGACAGGCCGATGATGATCAGCGGCACCGTGGTCGGCGCCTGTTCGCGGCCCGCCAGCGACCCCACCGACCAGAACCGGTAGACGTCGAAGGTGTCCGGGAACAGCAGCCGCAGGCCGAGGGTGAGGCCCAGCAGCACGGCGCTCAACGCGGTCCCGGCGAGCACCAGCCGCAGCGGCGATTTGCTGCCGACCGCGTACACCAGCGCCGACGCACCGACAGCGCCCACCACCGCGAGGCCCAGTTCGGCGGGCGCCGACGCGGCCAAGCCGAACGACGACCCCACCGCGATGGCGAACCCGGCCCCGGCGGTCACGCCGAGCACACCGGGTTCGGCCAAGGCGTTGCGCGACAGGGCCTGCACGAGCACCCCGCCGACGGCGAGGGCCGCGCCGACACCGATCGCGAGCACCGCCCTCGGCGCGCGGATGTCCAGGACCACCGCACGGTCACTGGGATTCCCCTCGCCCAGCAGGGCGCGCACGACCTCGCCGGGGGCGATGGCGTGCGCGCCGATGCCGACGCTCAGCACGGCGACCACGACGAGCCCGAGCAGTGCGGCGCCGAGCAGCGCGGACCGCCCGGTGGTGGTCACTGCTTGAGCAGCGGCGCGAACGCCTGGTCGACGGCGTCCAAAGTGGACGTCGCGGCCCGGTAGGTGGCGGCCTCGGTGTAGCGGAACGGGTAGACCTTGCCCGCCTTCACCGCGGGGAGTTCCTTCCACAGCGGCGAGTCGAGGACGTACTTGACCGGCGCCGGCACGGCACCGTCCGCGCTGACGGAGTAGGTGATCGCGTCGGCCTCGGCGAACGCCGTCGAGAGCTCTTCGATCGACGGGTACTCGCTGACGTCCTTGGAGCCGCCGCCCTTGACCTTGACCTGGCCGTAGTAGGTGGCGCCGAGGTCCTGGGCGATGTTGGTGCCCCAGGAACCGTTGAACTCGCGCTGGAAGTTGCCCTTGGCGACCTCGCCGTACGCGCCGACGTGGCCGAGCTTCAGCTGCGGCAGCACGGACTTGTACTTGTCGGTGAGGCCCTTGGCCTTGGTGTCGTACGCGGTCTTGATCGCGTCGAACCCGGCGGCCGCACCGGCGGCGTCGGCCTGCTTGCGGGACAGCTCACGCCACATCGACGGCACCGACGGGCCGATGGCCACGACGGGGGCGATCGCTTCGAGCCGCTTGATGTCGATGTCGGCGAGCACCGGCTTCGGCACGCCGATCACGATGAGGTCCGGATCCGCCTGGGCGATCGCCTCGTAGTTCGTCTCCGAAGCCGCCTCGCCCGCGACCTTCGCCAGCTCGTCGTACTTCTTGCGCTCCTGCTCGTTGAAAAGCGGGATACCGCGCTTCCAGCTGGACACCCCGACCAGCGGCGCACCCGCTTCGAGCAGGGCGGGCACGGCGTAGCCGGTGGCGACGACCCGCTTCGGCGAGACCGGGATGGTGATCTGGCCGTTGTCGGCGGCGAACACCCGGGTCTGGCCGCCTTCGGCTGCCTTGCCGTCGTCACCCGAGCCACAGGCGGTGGCCGCGGTCGCGACGGTCAACGCGAGCGCGAGCGCTCCGGTGAGGCGGCGGGTTCTTGTGGTGCGCATAGGTTTTCCTCGTTTGTTCATCGGGTGGGGATCAGTGGTCGTGCTCGTCGTCGAAGTCCGCGACACCGCGTTTCCAGTAACCGGTGACGTCGTGGTCGTCCTTGCCGAGCCCGAGGTCGTTCTTGAGCCAGCGGCGCAGGGGTTTGATCTGCCCCGCCTCGCCCGCGACCCACGCGTAGAGCCGTTCTCCGGCGGGGACTTCGATCGTCTGGACCGCGCGGGCGAGTACGTCCGAGTCGCCCGGTGCGACGTCGCCTCGGTGCAACCAGTGCACCTCGACGTCTTCGGGCGCGGACAGTTCGATCTCCTCGCTCGCGTCGGCGACCTCGATGAACGCCCAGCCCGCGGCGGTACGCGGCAGTTCTTCGAGCCAGCGCGCGATCGCGGGCAGCGCGGTGAGATCACCGGCGAGCAGGTAGCGGTCGTAGGTGTGCGGCACGATCAGCCCGCCGGGCGGGCCGGCGACGTGCACCGCGGTTCCGGGTGTCACGTTCTCCGCCCATCCGGAACCGAGTCCGCCTTCGTGCAGCGCGACATCCAGATCGAGTTCCCCGGAAGCCGGGTCGTACCGGCGGACCGTGTACTCGCGCGACGTCGGCGACGGCTTCGGCCAGCGCAGCATGTCGCCGTGCTGTTCCGGCAGCCTCGGCTCGGCGTCCAGTTCGGGGAACAGGACTTTCACGTGCTCGTCGGGCGAATGCGCCTCGAACCCCGCCGTTCCGGCCCCGCCGAGGGTGACGCGGAGCAGTCCGGAGCCGATCATCTCCGTGCGCACCACTTCGGCCTGACGGACGCGGATCGGGTACGGCACCTTCTCCGCGTGCTCTCCCCCGCGCACCTCGGCGATGCGCTCGAGGTGCCGGTGGCGATGGTCGGCGCGGCTCACGCGGCGCTCCCGGTGAGGACCCGCGTCCAGTGGCCGAGGGTCGGCTGCTCGGCGAGGTCGGCGAACTCCAGGTTCTCCGCGCCTTCGGAACGCCATTGCTCGACCAGGCCCATGATCCGCATCGAGTCGAGGCCGAGGTCGGTGAGATCGGTTTCCGGCTTCAGCTCGGCCGCGTCGCAGCCGAGCAGTTCGGCGACGTCGGCGTGGATCTTTTCGGTCGTGAGACTCATTTACTGTGCTCCGGCGTGGATCGGGGCCAGCGCGGCGAGCGCGGCGGCGGTGGTGGTCAGGGCGCCACAGCGCTGGGCGACGTATTCGCAGGCCTGGTCGTGGCGTTCGCGCGAGAAGTCCGCGACCGCGTCCCCGACCAGGAACGGCTGGATGTCCCGCATGAACGCCTCGACGGCGGTGGCCTGGCAGCCGATATGCGCGTAGACGCCGGTGATCAGCAGCTGGTCCCGGCCCGCCTCGGCGAGCTGTTCGGTGAACGTGCTGCGCTGGAAAGCGCTGTAGCGCCACTTCGTCAGCACGGCGTCGCCCGGTTTCGGGGCGAGTTCGTCCACGACGTCGGCGGCGGCGGGGTCTTCGTCGATGACCGCGCCGATGCCGTCGCCCCAGAACTCGGTGAGCAGGCCGCGGTCCTCGGCGGCCTGGTGGCCCGGCTGGGCGGTGTAGAACACCGGGACACCCGCCGCGCGGGCGGCTTCCGCCAGTGCCGCGATGTTCGCGACCATCTCCGGCACCGGGGAGCCCTCGTACGGCGCGAGGAAGTACCGCTGCGCGTCGTGCACCAGCAGCGCGGCACGGGCGGAGTCGGGTTTCCAGCCGACCCGTCCGGCGGGCAACTCGGCCTCCGTCGGCAACGAGTAGGGCCGGATCTTGGGCAGTGACACGACTTTCATCCCTCCTTCGCCAGGGCGGCGAGTGCCGCCCGAAGCTCGCGCTTGCTGGTCTTGCCGACGCCGGTCACCGGGAACTCCGGCACCACCTGGACCAGATCGGGCACCTTGAACGCCGCCACCCCGCGCTCGCGCACGAACCGGCGGAGTTCCGCCGCGGCGGGTTCGGCCCCGGCCGCGGGGACGACGTAGGCGCAGGTGCGCTCGCCCAGGTACGGATCCGGCACCGCCACGACGGCGGCGTCGAGCACGCCGGGGTGGGCCATCAGATGGTTCTCGACCTCTTCGGCGGCCACCTTTTCGCCGCCGCGGTTGATCTGTTCCTTGGCCCGGCCGACCACTTCCAGATGTCCCGACGGGTGCTGCCGCACGAGATCTCCCGTGCGATAGAAACCGTCCTCGGTGAACGCGGTCTTGTTGTGCTCGGTGGCGCGGTAGTAGCCGCGGATCGTGTACGGACCGCGGGTGAGCAGCGCGCCGATCTCGCCCGGCGCGACGACATCGTCCGAAGTGGACAGCGGGTCGTCCGGGTTCACGACGCGGATCTCGTCGTCCGGCGAGATCGGCCGTCCCTGCGTCGCGAGGACGTACTCGTCCGGATCGTCGAGGCGGGTGTAGCAGACCAGCCCCTCGGCCATGCCGAACACCTGCTGCAGGCGGCAGCCCAGCGCGGGCCCGATCTTCTCGGCCAGTTCGCGGGCGCATTTGGCGCCACCGACCAGCAGGACGTCCAAAGAGGACAGATCGCGGGTGGTCCTCGCGGCCGCTTGTGCCCACGCGGCGGCCAGCGGCGGCACGAGCCCGGTGATCGTCACGCCCTCGGCCTCGATCAGCCGGAACGCGGTGTCGGCGTCCGGACGCGGAGCGAACACCGTGGCCGCTCCCGCGTGCAGCGCCCCGAGCAGACCGGGTGAGCTGAGCGGGAAGTTGTGCGCGGCGGGCAGTGCGGCCAGGTACACGCTTTCCGGCCGCAGGCCGCAGATCCGGGCGCTTTCCCGGACGCTGTAGAGATAGTCGTCGTGCGTGCGCGGGATCAGCTTGGGCAGCCCGGTGCTGCCGCCGGACAGCTGAAGGAACGCGACGCCGGCCGGATCCGGGTCCGGCAGAGCGCGCGGGGTGGTCGCTTCGAGCGCGGCGAACTCCTCCGTGCCGACGACGAAGACCTCCCGCACCGACGGGATTTCCGCCGCGACCGAGCGGGCCATGGCCGCGTGGTCGAACCGTTCGTGCTCTCCGACGGTCAGGATCGCCGCGGCCTCGCTCTGTTCGGCGAAGTGCCGCAGTTCGCTGACGCGGTGCGCGGGCAGCGCGAACACCGGCAACGCGCCTGCCCGCCACAGTCCGAAGACGACGGACGCGAATTCCGGCACGTTCGGCAGTTGCACGACGACCCGGTCACCAGGCCGAATCCCTGCTTCGGCGAATCCGGCGGCGAGCCGGTGCGCGCGTTCGTCGAGTTCGGCGAAGGTCCAGCGGGCGGTCTCGCCGATCACGGCGAGGCGTTCGGCGTAGGCCTCGGCGAGGCTGGTCAGCAGCTTGCCGAAGGTCTGGCCGCGCCAGTGTCCCGAAGCCCGGTAGCGAGCGGCGGTTTCGGGCGGCCAGGGCACGTGGTCCGGGTTCACGCCACTCCCTCCAGCCCGAGCGCCCGCAGCATGGTGCCGAACTTCGCGCCGGTCTCGGCGAGCTCGGCCGCCGGGTCGGAGCCCGCCACCACTCCCGCGCCGGCGAACAGCCGCACGGTCCGGTCGCGGACCTCGGCGCAGCGGATGGTGACGACCCATTCACCGTCACCGTCCTGATCGGTCCAGCCGACGAGACCCGCGTAGTAGCCGCGATCCTCGGGTTCGAGCGCGGCGATGGTGTCGCGGGCGAGTCCGGTCGGGACACCGCATACGGCGGGCGTCGGATGCAGCGCCTCGGCCAGCGCGAGCGCGGACGAACCCGCGTCACCCGCGTCGGCGAGCCGCCCGCTGATCCGGGTCGAGAGATGCCACATCGTGGGGGTGCCGATCACCTCGGGTTCGGCGGGAACATCGAGGTCCACACAGAACCGGCCCAGCACCCCGGCCACCTGCGCCGCGACGTGGGCGTGTTCGGCGAGGTCCTTTTCGGACGCCAGCAGCTCACTGATCCGGCGCGCGTTCTCCGCGTCGTCGGCCACTCGCGGTCGCGACCCCGCCAGCGGGTTGGCCGTCACGATCCGGCCGCGCCGGGAGACCAGCAGCTCCGGGCTCGCGCCGATCAGGGTGCGCGGCGCGGGATCCCCGGGCGCGCTGACATCGACGGCGAAAGCGTGGGCCGCCGGGTCTGCGTGGACGAGACGGGCCAGCAGCCGCGGCACGGCGATGGGATCGCCACCGGTGACGTCGAGGCAGCGGGCCAGCACGATCTTGCGCAGGTCACCGTCGCGGATCTCGTCCAGCGCCCGTTCGACGGCAGTGGTGTAGACCTCCGGCGCGGGGCGCGGCGAAACCGACCAGCTACCGCCACCGAGCGGGGCGACCGGCCTCCCCGCTCCCGGCGGGCCCGCCCGGCGCACCACGGCGGGCACCACCAAGCTGCTCGGGGCATCGGGCCGGAACCCGATCGCCCCGGCCACCACGGGCTCCGTCACGCCCGCCACGAGGGCGGCGTCGAGGACTTCGGCGGCGGCGTGGGCGCGCCTGCCCGGCGCCGCGTGGACCGGGGAGTACACCCCGTCGGCGAGCAGCGATCCTCGAGCGGACGAGTAGTAGAACGATCCGGGCAGGTACGCCGCCAGCAGATCGGCCGCCTGGTGGACCGGCCTTGGTCGGGCCGGTGCAGGTGAGGACACGACAGGATTCCCTTTCGCAAATACTACTGACCAGGTGGGCACTCTTGGTGTGTCGCAGTGCCTCTTGCCGACGCGGACCGCGACCCCCCGGACGCGCCGAACACACCTTTTCGGTTAGCCTAACCTAATCATATGGACCCGAAAAGTCTTCGTTGCGTCATCGAGATCACGCGCGGAGCGTGGCGCCGCCGTCGACGTAGAGGTTCTGCATCGTGATGTGCCGCGCCCGATCGGAGGCCAAAAACAGGACCGCGTCGGCGATGTCGGCGGGTTCGGCTATCCGGCCCAGCGGTATGCCGACCCGGTATTGCTCCTGATTTCCCGCGATGACACGGTCCGCACCGTTTTCGTCCGTCCACAGTAGACGCTGCATATCGGTGTCGGTCGAGCCGGGCGAGACGATGTTGCAGCGGATTCCGGAGCCCGCGAGTTCGAGGCCGAGGCAGCGGGTCAGCATCGTCGCCGCGGCCTTCGAGGCGGCATAGGCCGCCATCCCGGTCCGTGGGACACCCGCGGCGTTCGACCCGACCGTCACCAGCACACCGCTCCGGCGGGGCACCATCCGGCGGGAAATCTCGCGGAGCACGGTGAAGACACCGGTGGAGTTGACCGCGAAGGTCGCCGCCCAGTCCTCGTCGCTCGTCTCACGGACGGTCCCCGGTTTCAGCACGCCCGCGACGGCCGCCCCGATCCCGATCGGCCCGAGTTCGCGTTCGACCTCGTCGACCACCCGGGCCACGGCCGAGGGATCCCCGACGTCCGCGACGAACGAGGTCACCCCGTCCCGGGAAGACCCCTCCACCAGATCCACCGCCGCCACGATCGCGCCGGCCTCGGCGAGCCCGGCCACGACGGCCGCCCCGATCCCGCGCGCGCCTCCGGTGACGAGCGCGACCTTGCCCTCGATCCCTTCCACGCCGAACCACCCCACGTCCATTTGCTTAGCCTTGCCTAAGCTAGCTGGGGAATCCGGGCAAAGCGAGGGAACGACACCGGTGATTCGGGCCACTCCTAACCGGGCAGCGGGCAGGACAGTGGACCTCTCACGCTTCCTCCGCCCCGTAAGGTGATCTGCGCGCTGCCGCCGAGCGAGTCCCTGGCGGTGCACACGATCTGGTCGACGGCTCTCGCCGACAGCCCGGTGACGGCGACCGAAAGGGTCACCGTCACGCCGTTGGGTGCGGGTATCTGGTCGAGAACCGTGATACCAGGTGGGACTTCGCTGGTGTAGCGACGTTCCCGCTCGCTCTCGTCCGGACCGGCGGCGAGCAGGTCGATGGGGCTCGCCGGGGCCAGTTCGCCGGCGAGCGGACGCAGCACCCGGACCGGCTGCCCGCCGGACAGGAAGTAGAGCACCGCCCCGTTGGCCGGGCCGACCGGCGCGGGCGCGCCGGGGATCACACCGCTGGGCCGGACCCCGCATCCGGCGACCGCCGAAACCATCAGGAGCAGCACGAGCCAGGTCTTCCTCATGCCGTCGCTCCCTGACGAGGCAGCCGTAACGTGAACACCGCGCCGCCGTCCATGCCGTTCTCGGCGACCAGGGTTCCGCCGTGCAGACGGGCGTTCTCCCAGGCGATCGCGAGACCGAGCCCGCTCCCGCCCGAACGCGCCCTGGCCGAATCCGCCTTGTAGAACCGGTCGAACACGTGCGGCAGCACCGCGGGCGCCAGCCCGGGCCCGCGATCCGCGACCTCCAGCGTGATCCACTCCCCCGTTTCGGCGAGACGGAGCGTGACGGGCTTTTCCCCGTGCCGCACCGCGTTGCCGACCAGATTCGCCACGATGACATCCAGCCGCCGCGGATCGAGCACGGCGAAGATCCCGGCGGGCAGGTCTCGCTCCACCTCGCCGGTCCAGCCGCGGATGCGCAGGCTCGCCGTGACCACCTCGGCGACGTCGACCTCTTCCGGGGCGAGCGCGGCGGCTCCGGCGTCGAACCGGGACACCTCGATGAGGTCGTTCACCAGCCGCGTCAGGTGATGTGTTTCGTCGATGGTCATCCGCGCGGCACGACCGGCGTCCCCGGGCAGCCGCGATGCCTCTTGCTCCAGCACGTCCGCGACCGCGGTCATCGCGGCCAGCGGAGTGCGCAATTCGTGCGAGACGTCGGCGACGAACCGCCGCGCGTCGGATTCCATCCGTTCCAGCTCACCGACATGACGTTCCAGTGCTTCGGCCGTCTCGTTGAACGTCCGCGCGACTCCGGCCAGTTCGTCCGAACCGCGGACACTGATCCGGGCCCGCAGGTCACCCGCCCCCAGCCGCTGCGCCGCGTCGCCCAGCTCCCGCACCGGCCGCAGGACACCGCGTGCGGCCAGCAAGGCCAGCCCGATGGCGAAAACGAGCGCCACCCCGCCGATCAGCCAGGCACGCGTGGCGAGTTCGTCGATGCTCGATTCCTCCGGATCCATACTGCGCGCGATGTAGGCCTCGATACCCGAGGCCCGTTGCTGCCCGCCCGGGAGCAGCACGGTGAACCTGGTCCCCACCACCAACATCGGTGTACCGCCGGAGTCGACCCGTTGCCAGGCAACGTTCCCCGACCGCACCTGATCGCGAAGTTCGGGTGAGATCAGCGATCGGAGTTGCGCGTTCCCACTCGCCTGGTCCTCGTACAGCACCAGGGAACTCAGGTCCCGGTCGGACAGTTCGCCGCTGATCCGGTCCAGCGTCCCGCCCGCCGGCGGCAGCGGGCCGAGCGGGTACAGCGCGGCGGCCTTGTCGACCAGGACGCGCGCGGTGGCGTCCTGTGCCTGCTGGAGGATCACCGTGCGGGACTGGACGTAGGCGGCGCCGGCGACCGTCGCGGCGGTGATCACGACCAGCAGGCTGAACGCCATCAGCAGCCGTGTGCGCAGACCCCAAAGCTTCACAGCGGCCCGAAGCGGTAGCCGAATCCGCGGACCGTCTGGACGTACACCGGCGCGGACGAGTCGTCCTCGATCTTCGCGCGCAGCCGTTGCACGCAGGCGTCGACGACCCGGGAGTCACCGAAATAGCCGTGCTCCCACACGCTTTCCAGCAGGTACTGGCGGCTGAGCACCCGGCCGGGGACCTGGGTGAGTTCCAGCAGCAGCCGCAGTTCGGTCGGGGCGAGGGCGACGGGTTTGCCGCCCTTCGTCACCGTCAGCGCGGCGCGGTCGACGCCGAGCTCGCCGTGCTGCTCGATCTCGCACTGCGCGGGCACCGGGGGCGGCGTCTGCGCGGTGCGGCGCAGCACGGCCCGGATCCGTGCCTCCAGCACCTGTGCCCTGGCGGGCTTGACCACGTAGTCGTCCGCGCCGGCGGCGAGCCCGGCCACCACGTCGATGTCCTCGTTGCGCGCGGTGAGCATGATGATCGGCAGGTCACCGGCGGCCCGGATCCGGCGGCAGACCTCGAATCCGTCCAGCCCGGGCAGCATCAGATCCAGCACGACGATGTCCGGCGGCCGCGACGCGAGCCGGGCGAGGCCTTCCTCGCCGGTGGCCACCGCGTCGACCGCGTGGCCCCGGCCGCCCAGCGCCATGCTCAGCCCCTCACGCACGGCTTGGTCGTCTTCGATGAGCAGCACCCTGGGCATGCCGACGACTATCGCAGCGCCGGACGGAATCCGCTCGTCCATGACACGCCATGGTGCCCGCCCGGCTTCCGCGGAACGTCCACGGAATGTCTTCGTTCTGTCACGGAGTGGTCCGTGCGGAACGGTGACATATTCGTCGGCGTCCGCGCACTCCGCCGCGATCGGCCTCGGACAAGCGCCGTCGACTGTGAACGGCATGAAGGAACTCGTTTTCGCGGTGGTCACCCGCGTCCTCGCGCTGCTGCTGCTGATCCCGGCGTGGCTGCGGTCCCCCGGCGACGCCCGGCGGCTCGCCTGCGGATGGGCGCTGTCGCTCCGGTTTCCCACCGAGAACCTCGCCGGGCTCACCGGTGGCACCCTCGCCGCGTTCACCGCCGCCAGGACCGAAGCGTTCTGGCGGCACCGGACACTGCTCGGCCTCACCTCGGGACACCGAGACGCAGCCGAGCAGCACCGTCTGTTCCTCGCCGAGGCCGGACGCGACGGAAAACGTGTCCTGCCGCCGAAGGACTCGGCGCACGTCAGGGGGACCGCGCTGGACGTCCGGCCGCGCGAGGGCGCGCAGTGGCTGGAAGACCACGGCGCCCGCTTCGCGCTCTACCGGATCTACGACAACGAGTGGTGGCATTTCGAGTACCGGCCGGGAGCCGCTCCGCCCGCACGGCTGCCTCACCCCGGCTGGCAGGCGGAGGTCACCCGGTGACGGTCACCCGCGGCGCCAGCGCCGCCAGGAAGTCGGCCGCGTCGAAGGCCTCCCCGGCCGAGACGACCCCGGTCGCCTTGGTCCGCCCGTCGAGCACCCGCTGGACGGCCTCCACCACCAGCGGCGCGGTGATCGCGTAGATGTCCTGGCCCTGTGCGACGATCCGCCGTTCCTCCGCACCCGAACGCACGACGACGTCGACCACGAACGTCTGCGAGGAAGGGCCGTACGCGTCGGGCGACGGCGTCTCGGGCGTCACGACCTCGCGGGCCGCGTCGGTGGTCATGTACGTGGTCACTTCGGGAATGGCGAGATGGCTCGGGACGGTGACGACGTCGGCCATCGTGAACTCGCCGAGTACGGCGCGGGTCCCGAGCGGCTCGGGGAAGTCCCAGTCCAACGTGGGCAGCGCGTCGTCACGGTGTTCGATCCGGCCGCCGGAGAACCGGATCCGCTTCCCGTTCCGCCGCTCCCGCGAGACCTTGCCCGCCGCACGCGTCCCTTCCGTCGGATGCCAGCTGCTCAGTCCGTAGGCGATGTGCGCTTCGTCGGCGGACGTCCAGTCGCCCATCGCGGCGGTGACCATCAGGTCGCCGAGACCGCCGAAGAACGCCATCGCCGGGATCACCGTCGCCCCTTCCGCGCGATCGCCGAACCGCGCGAAGGTGTCGATGTTCGCTTCGAGCTCGGCGGCCACGTCGAGGTACGGGATGCCCGCCCGCAGTGCCGCTTCGATCACCGGCGCGGCGGTGTCGGCGAACGGCCCGGCGGCGTTGATCACCGCGTCCGCGCCTTCGAAGGCGCGATCGAGCGAAGCCGGGTCGTAGACCGAAGCCTGCCGGATCTCGAGATCCGGCCAAGGCAGAGCGCGCAGTTTCGCCTCGTCGCGGCCGACGGCGAGCACCCCGAATCCGCGCTCGCGCAATTCCGCCACCACGAACCGGCCGGTGTGCCCGTAAGCCCCGAACACCGCGACGTCATACCCCGTACCCATGGGTTCTCCTGCCCTTGACTGATCCACTGTGGACCATCCTGCCGACGGGAACCGCCCGCCGACAGTGTCCGGAACGCCATCATGCGTACACTTTCGGACATGAGTACGGTCGCCCTCGCCGCCACCGACGGCATGCTGCAGTTCGAGCTGGCCATCGCCCAAGAGGTCTTCGGCTCGGGCCTGCCGGGCTTCGGCCCCTGGTACGAACTCGTCGTCTGCGGTCCGGCCCCGGTGAAGGTCGGCAGGTTCCTCCTCGAACCGGATCACGGGCTCGATCAGCTCGTGCGCGCCGACACGGTCATCGTCCCCGGCTGGGCCGACATCGACGTCGACCCGCCCGCGGACCTCGTCGAGGCCGTGCGCGCCGCCCACGAAGCGGGCGCCCGGGTGGCGTCCCTGTGCACGGGCGCGTTCGTACTGGCGGCCGCCGGTCTCCTCGATGGCCGCCGCGCCACGACGCACTGGGCGCATACCGACGTCCTCGCCGCCCGCCATCCTTTGGTGGAGGTCGATCCGGACGTCCTCTACGTCGACAACGGCAGCGTGCTGACGTCGGCGGGCAAGGCCGCCGCGATGGACCTGTGCCTGCATCTGGTCCGCTCGGACCACGGTTCGGCGGTCGCGAACACCGTCGCCCGCCGGTTGGTCGTCCCGCCGCATCGCGCGGGCGGGCAGGCCCAGTTCGTCACCGCTCCGGTGCCGGAGCAGGACGACCATCCGCTCGGCGGCCTGCTCCCCTGGGTGACCGAACGGCTGGACCGGCCGCTGACCGTCGAAGACCTCGCCCGGCACGCCAACATGAGTTCGCGCAACCTGGCGCGCCACTTCCGGTCGGCGACCGGGACGACACCGTTGCGCTGGCTGCTGATCCAGCGCATCCGCCGCGCGCAGGAACTACTGGAGCGGACCGACGACAGCGTCGACCTCATCGCGGAGGCCACCGGGATGGGGACGGCCGCGACCCTCCGACGGCATTTCAACCGGACCGTCGGAGTGCCGCCGGACAGCTACCGCCGCACCTTCCGCGCTCAGACGGCTAGCGGAGCCGCGCCGTGACCAGATCCGCGACGGCCGCCATCCCGGCTTCGTTGGGGTGGTAGGGAACGCGCCCCGGCGCGGCCGAATAGCGCTCCATCCAAGGAACCGCGGCGCAGCCGTCGTGGGCGGCGCTCGCGGCGGCCGCCGGGATCAGGGTGGCCCGCTCGGTGCGGGCAGCCCGCCGGGTCGCCGCCGCCAGCTTGTCCGCGACCTCGCGTTCGAAGTCCAGCTGTGCCGGGGTGAGCGGCACTCCATCGCAGGCGGGACGGGTGCGCGGCACGATGGTCAGGTAGTCGACGACCAGCACCCGGGCCCGCGGCGCGCGCCGATGGACGGCCGCGATGACGGCACCGATCTTCTCGTGCACCGTCGTGAGCGCCGTGCGGACGGCACCCTGGTCGACCTGTCCGCAGTTCGCGCCGCCGGTGTTCTGACAGCCGTAGGTGAACAGGCTCCCGACGTACCCGACGTCGTTGCCGCCGATGGTGATCGTCACGATCCGGGTGTCCGGCGTGACGGCCTCGATCTGTGGCGGTTGCCCGGCCTGACCGGCGGTGAGGATGTTCGCGGTGGTGGCGCCGCTGCAGGTGACGTCGGTGAGGGCGAGCCCGCGTCTCGCGGCGACGAGGCTCGCGTAGTTCTTCGTCGAACGCCCGCACGCCGCCGGGGTGCCCGGCTGCTGCGGCGGGATTCCCGGCCCTGCCGCGAAAGAACTGCCCATCGCGACATAGCGGACCGTGTCGGCGGCTTGGGCGGGTGGAGCGATCAAGAGGGCGAGCGTGACCGCGGCGAGTGTCCGCTTGAGCATTTCGAACCCCTTATCTCACGAACGAAACCGGTTCCGGTCCCGCGATGCCGTCGATGGCACCGAGGGCGAGCAGATCTTCGGGTCGTGGCTTCAGCTCACCGGCGAGAGCCGGTATCCCGTCGGGAGGTCGCTTGAGGATCCCGGCCGCCAGTTCCGGGGCGATGACGGAGAAACAGGCGTCCGGGGTGAGCCAGATCCGGTCCGCCGAACAGAAGGCGAGCGCGCCGCCCGAACCGCCCTCGCCGATCACCAAGGTCGTGATCGGCACGTCCGCCGCCGCGACCGCGCCGAACAGTTCGGCGATGGAGTGCCCGATCCCCGCCCTCTCCGCGGCCGGATCGGCGGCCGCGCCCGGGGTGTCGACGAGCGTCAGCACCGGTAGCCGCAGCCGGTCGGCGAGCCGGATCAGCCGGGTCGCCGACCGGAAGCCGCCGGGCGTGGTCGCGGTCCCGGTCTGCGCCGCGAACGCGATCGACCGTCCGCCCCGGCTGCCGATTCCGCACAGGACGCCGTCGTCGACGCCGCCGCGGAGGGTTGCGTAGGTGTCGAAGTAGTCGTCGAGATAGGCGCCGGCACGAGGTCTCTCGGCAGATCGTACGCGCTGGATCGCGGCCCAGCCGTCCGAAGCGGGCTCAAGAGCGCCGAGTGCCCTGGGCAGTTCCGCCGGACGGTTCCGGGACTCACCGGCCAGGAGGCCGAGCCAGACCTCCAGCCTGTCGGTGAGCCTGTCCTCGGTCACCAGTTCGTCGAGATACCCGGCCGCGTACTGGTTTTCCGCCGTGTACGCGGGATCGTCGCCGTACGACTCGGGCCGTACCCGGCGACCGGCGAATCCCACCTGGGCGCCGGGTACGGCGAGCACGACGTCGGCGGCGGCGCCGAGGGACGCCCATACCCCTCCGGTGGTCGGATGCCGTGCGACGGTGATGTGCGGGAGTCCGGCTTCGCGCACCAGCACCAGCCCGCGCGCGATCCGTTGCAGTTGCCGCAAGGCCGGCACACCTTCCTGCATCCGGGTCCCGCCCGTGGACAGCAGGGACACGACGGGCAAGCGGAGCGCGCGGGTCTCGACGAGCGCCTCCTCGATCAGCGCGCCCGTCCCGGTGCCGACCGAACCGCCGAGGAAGCCGAACTCGAACCGGATCACCACGACCTTGTGGCCACCGATCTTCGCGCGCTCGCAGACGACGGCCTCGTCCGTGCCCGTGCGTTCCCTCGCTCGGGCCAGGGAGGCGGCGTAACCGTCCCAGCCGAGCGGGTCAGCCATGGAGTGCCCGCTTGAGGACCTTGCCCATCTCGTTGCGGGGCAACGCTTCCAGGTAGTGGACCACCCGCGGCCGTTTATGCGGCGAAAGCAGTCCGGCGACGTGATCGGCGAGTTCGGCCGCCGTCGGCTTCGGCCCGTCGGGGACGATCCAGGCGACGATGCGCTCGCCGAGGTCTTCGTCCGGTTCGCCGGTGACGGCCGCCTCGGCCACCCCGGGATGCTCCAGCAGCGCGTTCTCGATCTCGCCCGCGCCGATCTTGTAACCGCCGCTCTTGATCAGGTCGGTGGCGCGGCGGCCCACGATCCGCACGTAACCGTCCGGATCCCGCATCGCCATGTCGCCGGTGCGGAACCAGCCGTCGTGCAGCGCGGCTTCCGTGGCGTCCGGCCGGTTCAGGTAGCCGAGGAACAGGTTGGGGCCGCGGACCTCGATCTCCCCCACCGTCTCACCGTCGAGAGGAGCTCCGGAGTCGTCGACGAGCCGCAGTTCGACGCCGGGCACCGGCGGGCCGACCGAACCTGGCCGCCGATCCCCCGTGGCGTGGACGCCGCAGTTCATCAACGTCTCGGTCATGCCATAGCGTTCGACGACCCGCTGTCCGGTCGCGGCGGTGATCCGCTCGTGGTCGGTCGCGGGCAGGGCCGCGGAGCCCGAGACGAGCAGCCGCGCCGCGCCCACTCCGGCGGCCAGTGCGGGGCCGGCCTCGCAGTCGGCCGCCAGCCGGTGGTACATCGTCGGTACGCCGAAGAGCATCGTGCCCGCACCGGCGAGTTCCTTCGCGGCCGCTTCACTGGAGAACCGCCCGAGGTGGTGCAGCGAACCGCCCCGCCGCAGCGGGCCGACCACGCCCAGGATCAGGCCGTGCACGTGGAAGAGCGGGAGGGCGTGCACGAGGACGTCGGCCTCGGTCCACTCCCAGATCTCGGCGAGCGCGTCGAGATTCGACGCCACCGCCCGCCGTGGGAGCAGGACTCCCTTCGGCGGTCCGGTGGTCCCCGAGGTGTAGACGACGAACGCCGTCGCCTCCGGATCCGGCTCTTCGCCCTGCCACGGCGTACCCGAGAGGTTTAGCGCGACCGGAACCCGCGGCAGCGCCTCGAGTTCCGCGGGCAGCACGGCGTCCGGCTCGGCCAGCACCAAATCGGGCGCGCTGTCGGCGACGATATGCGCCAGTTCGCGCGATCCGGCCTTCGGGTTGATCGGCACCACCGGGACCCCGGCGGTCAGCGCGGCGACGATCGCGACGCAGGTCCGCAGCGTCGGCGTCGCCCACACCGCGACCCGCGTGCGGCCGGCCAGCCCGGCGGCGAGCGATCCCGAGACGGACGCGAGTTCGCCGTAGGTCAGGGATTCGGCGCCGAACCGCAGGGCGACGCGATCGTTCCCGGCAAACAGTCCTGACAGCATGGATCTCCTCCTCAGCCCCAGTTGGGCACGACGAACACGAGCCAGGCGATCAGCGGCACGACGGCCACCACGAGCGCTCCGTAGACCAGCAGCTGCTTGAAGAACTTGTCCCTGTCGACGTCCTTCGCGTTGGCGAGGACGAGCGCGCCGTTGGTGGAGAACGGGCTGACGTCCACCATCGTCGCCGAGACCGCGAGCGCGGCGATCATGCCGACCGGCCCGATCGTGCCCTGCGCCAGGAACGGCACGGCGAGCGGGATGAGCGCGCCCATCAGCCCCACCGAGGACGCGAAGGCCGAGACGACGCCGCCGATGTAGCAGAGCAGAAGCGCGGCGAGCAGCGGGATCCCCACGGTGGTGACCGCGTTGCCCACGTAGTCGATGGTGCCGATCTCCTTCAGCACGGCCACGTAGGTCAGCACGCCGCAGATCAGCAGCACCGTCGGCCAGGTGATCTCGCTGACGGCGGAGCGGCTGGTCTTGGGCCACACCACGCTCAGCAGGACGGCGACGGTGATGGCGGTCAGGCCCGGGTCGAGGTCGAACACCAGGGTGCCGACCACGAGCGCGATCAGTCCGGTCAGGGTGACGATCTTGGGGCCGTCCAAGGGAATGCGCCGCTCATGCGGCAACGGTTCCTCGTCGGTCTCTTCACCGGCACCACCTGCCGTCACGAGCTGACGGCGCCGCAGTTTGGTCCCGCCGAGCACGACGAAGAGGACGGCGGCGATGGCGAGGTTCATGCCCAGGCTCGCGAAGAACAGCACCACGGGGCTGCCCGCGATGTTGTTGCGCTCGACGATCCCGTTGACGATCGAGCCGTAGACACTGATCGGCGAGAACCCGCCGCCCTGCGCGCCGTGCACCACCATCGCGCCCATGAGCAGCGGGCTGATCTTGTAGCGGGCGGCGAAACCGAGGGCGATCGGCGCGACGATCGCGCACGCCGCCGGGCTGACCGCGCCGATCGCGGTCAGCGCGCCGGTGACCACGAACATCACCCACGGGATGAGCGCGATACGGCCGCCGACCAGCCGGACGGCCGCGGCCACCAGCCAGTCGGTGGTGCCGTTGGCCTTCGCGATGGCGAACAGGTAGGTGACCCCCACCAGCACCACGAAGATGTCGCCGGGGAAACCGGCGAAGATGCCGTCGGTGTCCAGGCCACCGGCGAGGGTGCCGACGAGAAACGCGCCCGCGAAGGCGAGCGCCCCCATGTTGACCGAGCGGGTCGTGGCGAGGGCGAAGATCACCACGAGGACGAGGATCGAGATCAGCTGGGCGGACATGACCGTCCTCCTTGACGGCGGGGCCCTGGCTAGCGGCCGGACGACTGGTGGCTCAGTGGACTAGTGGCTGAGCCACTTTCCCTGTGACGGCGACCACCTGTCAACCCGCAAGTGGTAAATTGGCTGAGCCACTTGACCAGCACGAGCGAGGGGGACCCAGTGCCGGAGGCGCTGAGCCGGTTGAACCGGGCGAAGCTCTACGAGCAGGTCGTCGAGCGGATCAAGGCGCACGTCGAGGAATCCGGACTGCACGCCGGCGACAAGCTCCCGAGCGAGCGCGACCTCGCCGAGCGGCTCGGGGTCAGCCGCGCGTCGATCAAGCAGGCCATCGTCGTGCTCGAGGTCCAAGGACTGCTCGAGTCCCGTCACGGCGGGGGCACGTACCTGCGCAACGATCACCTCGACGTCGAGCCCGTCGATGTCCTCGTGGCCCGCCGCAGCAGGCTTCCGGAAGTACTCGAAGCCCGCGAGGCGATGGAGACCAAGCTCGCGGAACTGGCCGCGCTGCGGCGATCCGACGCGGATCTCGCCGCGATCGACACCGCGCTGGCCCACATGGCGGCCGAGATCGACGAGGGCGGGCACGGCGCCGAAGGTGATCGCCGGTTCCACGAAGCGATCACCGCCGCCGCGAACAACAGCCTCCTCGCCGAGTTCATGCGCTCGATCGACGCGCAGATCGCGGAAAGCCGCACCGAATCCTTGCGCCAGCCCGGCAGACCGTCGCGATCGCTCGGCCAGCACCAGAAGATCGCCGACGCCATCCGGAACGGCGATCCGAAGGCGGCCGCGAGCGCGATGCGACGGCATGTCCAGACGGTCAGCAAGGTCCGGCTGCTGGCATGGGATCCACAGACCGAGTAAGAGACTGTCCTAAGCTCGTCCTCGTGCCCCTCGTGGAAATCACCTACGCGCCTCATCTTCCCGAAACCAAGCTGCGTGAACTGGGTTCGGTTCTGCCGCACCTCGTGTCCCTCGCCGTGGAGTGCCCCGAGGAGCCGTACGACGGCGACCTCCAGCCGGGCGACGTGGAGCTGCGCTTCCGCCAGCCGGGGCCGTTCGACCGTTTCGGGCTGGACCTCCTGGTCGAGGTCCGGTCCAAGTGGTTCCCGAGCCGCGCGGACAACCGTCAGGAGCGGGTGGACCTGCTGCGCACGAGCATCGAAGCCGCGACCGGGATCGACGACGTCGGCGTGTACCTCTCACTGCCCGTCGCCGCTTGGTCGCAGTCGGACTAACGCTCCCCGAACACGTGCCGCCGGACGAACGGGCTCCGGAACTTGCCGTCCGGATCCAGTTCGGCGGCCAGCGCCCGGAACTCGGCCAGTTTCGGATAGTCCGCGGCCTGGTCGAAGAGCTTCCCCCAGTGCGGCCGGACCTCGAAGGGCGCCAAGCGTTCCTCCATGACGGGAAGCAGCGCACGGACCGCGGCCTCGTCCGGCTGCCAGGTGAAGTGCAGCGCCACCCTGTCGCCGCCGTGGAACGGGCTGAGCCACAGGTCGTCCCCCGCGACCGTGCGGATCTCCGACGTGAGCAGGACGGGCGCCAGCCGGTGCCCGATCCCGCGCATCGCCTCCATCGCGGCGACGGCGTGCCGGACGGGCACGAAGTACTCGGTCTGCAGTTCGTTCCCGATGCTGGGAGTGAAGTCCAGACGGAAATGCGGGATCCGTTCGTGCCACGGCCCCGGCACCCCGAGTTGCCGCGTGCAGTTGTCCGCCGGGATCCCCGCCGCGTGCGCCGGATGCCGCGGCCCGTCCGCCGCCTTCGCACCGAAGAAGTCGGCGCCCGGCTGTCCCTCTCCCTTGACCCAAACCTGGTCGATCGTGCCGCGAGCCCAGTTCGTGAACATGCTGACGCTGTAACCCGCGGCCTGGATCTCCTCGAAGTGCTCGTACGCCGACTCCCAGGGCAAGCCATCGAAAACGTCCTGACGGAGCTCGAAGGACGGCACCAGGTCGAGGGTCAGCCGGGTCACCACACCCAGCGCGCCGAGGCCGACGACCACTCCGTCGTGCCCCGCATAAGTCCGCAGGTCGCCGTTCGCGGTGACCAACTCCAAACCGGAAACCGCCGACGCGAGACTCTGGTTGCGCCGTCCGGAACCATGGGTCGCCGTCGCGACGGTGCCCGCCACCGTGCAATGAGGCAGCGAAGCGAGGTTGGCCAAGGCGAAACCGGCTGCCTGCACCCGCACGGCGACGTCGCCGTAACGGGCCGCGGCCGGCACCGTGACCGACGCGTTCTCCTCGTCGACTACGACCTTCTCGTCGAGCGCGGACAGGTCGAGCTGGAGACCACCCGGACAGTCCGCGATGTCGTTGAAGCAATGCCCGCTGCCGAGAGCCTTGACCGCTGTCGCCCCGGCGACGGCGTCCTGGACCTGTTCGACCGTGCGCGGACGAAGGATCCGCTCCGCGGTGAAGGTCTGATTTCCCGCCCAGTTCGTCTCACGCACCAGGCCCAGCCTAGATTGCCGAGGTCGGCTTCACCCGGAGGAGGTTCGCACTGACAGGCATTTCCGGCGAGATGGTGTCCATCGCGCTCTTGCTGGTCGTCCTGGCCTTCGCGGTGATCCGGCCACGCGGCCTGCCGGAGGCTGTCGCCGCCGTCCCCGCCGCGGGCATCGTGCTGGCCGTCGGGGCGATCTCGTTCCCCGACGCCGTCGACGAAGTGGCCAGGCTCGCCCCGGTCGTCGGATTCCTCGCCGCGGTGCTCGTCCTCGCGAAGTTGTGCGACGACGAAGGGCTGTTCCAGGCGGCGGGGACACTCATGGCCCGGTTCAGCCGCGGACGGCCGCGACGGCTGCTGCCCGCCGTGTTCGTCGTGGCCGCGGCGGTCACCGTGGTCCTCAGCCTCGACGCCACCGTCGTACTGCTGACGCCGGTCGTGTTCGCCACCGCCGCGCGGATGGGCGCGCGGGCCAAACCGCACGCCTACGCCTGCACACATCTGGCGAACTCGGCCTCGTTGCTGCTGCCGGTGTCCAATCTGACCAATCTGCTCGCCGTCGCCGCGACCGGCATCTCGTTCCTCCGGTTCACCGCGTTGATGACCTTGCCCTGGCTCGCCGCGGTGCTCACCGAGTACCTGGTGTTCCGCCGGTTCTTCGCCGCCGACCTGGCGGCGCGGCCTCGGGGCGGGAAAGCGGTCCCGGCCGGGAAGGTCCCAGCGTTCGTCCTGGTCGTCCTCGGTCTGACGCTGGCCGGGTTCGTGGTCACTTCGCTGCTGGACCTCAGTCCCGCGTGGGCCGCGTTCGCCGGTGCCGCCGTCCTGGCCTGCCGCGCCCTCGCGCAGCGGCGGACCTCACCCGCCGCGATCGCGCGGTCCGCGAGCGTCCCTTTCCTCGCGTTCGTACTCGCGCTGGCGATCGTGGTCCGCGCCGTCGTCGACAACGGACTCGACGAGGCGCTCAGCCATCTGGTGCCGACTTCCACCACGTTCCTCGGCCTGCTCGGCGCCGCCATGGTGGCGGCCGTACTCGCCAACCTGATCAACAACCTTCCGGCGGTGCTCGTCCTGCTGCCGCTCGCCGCCGCGGGCGGGACGCCGGTGGTGCTGGCCGTGCTGATCGGGGTCAACCTCGGGCCGAACCTCACCTACGTCGGCTCGCTGGCCACGTTGCTGTGGCGGCGGATCCTGCACCGGCACGACACCCGGCCAGACCTCGGCGAGTTCACCCGGCTCGGGCTGCTCACCGTGCCGGCGTCCATCGTGCTCGCCGTCGCCGGGCTGTGGGCCGGGCTGCTCATCCTGTCTTGATTCCACTCAGTGAGAGAATGCCCGGATGTCCGGGAATCTCTCCACACCGGGCGCCAGCGTCACCTCGCGGGCGTTCGCGCTGCTCGGCGCCTTCGACGTCGACCACCGGGAACTGTCCCTGACCGAACTCGCGAACCGCGCCGACCTGCCGCTGCCCACCGCGCACCGGCTCGCCCGCGAACTCGTCGGCCTCGGCGCGCTGGAGCGACGCGAGGATCTCTACGCCATCGGCAGGCGGCTGTGGGATCTCGGCCTGCTCGCCCCCGTCCAGTTCGAACTACGGCAGGTCGCCGCACCCTTCCTCCAGGATCTCTACGGCGCGACAGGTGCCACCGTGCATCTCGGCGAGCGCGACGGCGGCCAGGTGCTCTACCTCGACAGGCTGTCCGGGAACGCGTCGGTGCCGGTGGTCAGCCGGATCGGCGGGCGACTGCCCCTGCACGCCACCGGCATCGGGAAGGTCTTGCTGGCCTGGGCACCGGAGGACGTCCAGCGGCAGGTGCTCACCTCGCTCACCCGCGTCACGCCGTACACCATCACCCAGCCCGGACGGCTGCGCGAGCAGTTGCGGCGCGTCCGCCGGGAGGGCTACGCGCAGACCGTCGAGGAGATGAGCCCCGGCGCCTGCTCGGTCGCCGTCCCGATCCGGCCGTCCGCCGACGGCGAGGTCGTCGCGGCACTCGGCCTGGTCGTCCCCGACTTGAGCCGAGGCCGGGCGCGCCTGGTCTCGGCGCTTCAAGTGGCGGCCGCCGGAATCGGCCGGAGCCTGCGAGTTTCACTGAGTGGAAGCGAACGCTAGGAGTTCGCCTGGCGCGGGACGAGACTCCGGTCATGCGAACCCCAGTCGCCATCGTCGGCGCAGGCCCCGCCGGACTGCTCCTGTCGCATCTGCTCGATCTGGCGGGCGTCGAATCGGTGATCGTGGAGACCCGCTCGCGCGAATACGTCGAGGCACGGATCCGGGCCGGTATCCTCGAACAGTCCACAGTGGACCTCCTGCGCGAGGTCGGGCTCGCCGACCGGCTCGACCGCGAGGGCGACGAGCATCGCGGGATCTACCTGCAATGGCCGGAGGAACGGCACCATCTCGACTTCGTGGACCTGGTGGGGCGAAGCGTCACCGTGTACGGCCAGACCGAGGTGACCAAGGACCTCGGCAAGGCGCGCACGGCGGCCGGACAACAGATCCACTACGAGGTCACCGACACCGCCGTGCACGACCTCGAGACCGACAAGCCCTACGTCACCTTCACCGGCCCGGACGGCAAACCGGAAAGACTGGACGCCGACGTCGTCGTCGGCTGCGACGGCTCTTTCGGCCCCTGTCGCACCGCGATTCCCGACGCCGCGAAGCAGACTTGGGAGCGCACCTACCCGTACTCGTGGCTCGGCGTCCTCGCCGACGTCGCGCCGTCGACCGATGAGCTCATCTATGCCTGGCATCCCGACGGTTTCGCCATGCATTCGATGCGTTCGGCCACCGTCAGCCGGTTGTACCTGCAGGTGCCCAACGGCACCGACATCGGCACCTGGTCCGACGACCGGATCTGGGAAGCGCTCGCGGCCCGGCTCGGCCACGGCCAGCACGGCTGGACGCTCACGCCCGGGCCGATCACCGACAAGAGCGTGCTGCCCATGCGCAGTTTCGTGCAGCAGCCCCTGCGACACGGCCGCCTGTTCCTCGCCGGCGACGCCGCGCACATCGTTCCGCCCACCGGTGCGAAAGGCCTCAACCTCGCCGTCGCCGATGTCGCTCTCCTCGCCCCAGCGTTGGCGGCTTTGGTACGAGACAAGAACTCCTCACTCGTCGATGCCTACTCCGACACCGCACTGCGCCGGGTTTGGCGGTGCACGCATTTCTCGTGGTGGATGACGACGATGCTGCACCAATCGGGCGACCCGTTCGATCAGCAGCTCCAGCTTTCGCAGCTGCAGTGGCTGGGCCGGAGCGAGGCGGGCCGGGCGGGACTGGCGGAGAACTACGCGGGACTGCCGATCGGGTTCTGATTCCGCGGCGATGTCGCGGCGGGTCTTCGTCGATGGCGTGATGGAGATGGCCGATCTTCCCGGTGCCGTAGTCCGCTTGGTAGCGGGCCCGCCGATCGTCCGGCGCGACCTGGTCGTCCAGCCGAGGGCGTACGAAGCCAGCGCCAACGACCACCTCTTCTCTGCTGCGTGCTCGTTTGCTCGTTGCCGCATTTCGGCAACGGCCGGACTGCTCGAGTCTTGTCAGAAGCAGCAAGCCCCGCCTCAAGTGCTCAGTGCGGCATGCGCAGGCGCCGTCGCCGATTCGCCGCGACAGCTCAGTTGGCAACAACTGGACCGCCCGGTTCTGACAGAAGCAGCAAGCCCCGCCTCAAGTGCTCAGTGCGGCATGCGCAGGCGCCGTCGCCGATTCGCCGCGACAGCTCAGTTGGCAACAACTGGACCGCCCGGTCTTGTCAGAGCCGCAAGCCACACTCAGGTGATCAGTGCAGCAGGCGCCATCGCCGATTTGCGGCAACAGCTCAAAACGGCAGCACTTCCGGCCGGGTTCGTGCAACGGCGGCGGCGTGCTGGTGTGGGTCCGTCCGGCGGGGGTGGTGACAGTGAGACCACCGTCGGGGTCGAGGCGGTAGATCCAGCCGGGTTCGTCCTTCAACCGGTGATCACGAGTGCAGTAGGTGACGAGGTCGGCCACGTTCGTTTCGCCTTGGAACTGCCACGGGATCGAATGGTCGAGTTCGCAGGAGTGGGCGGCCCGGGTGCAGCCGGGTCTTCGGCACTCGCGATCTCGCACGAGGACGAACTCGGCCGTTGCCGCGTCGGGGCGATAGCGCGTTCTGCCCAGATCTTGGACCTGGCCGCTGAGCGGGTCCGTGATGATGCGACGGAGCACGGTGTTCGCTCCGGTGGCGATCTGACGCCCCAAACCCGCCGGGATGTAACCGTGCCCGGCCATCTTCACCGGGTCGTCGTTCAGCCCCAGATACGTGGTGAGATCCATGTTCAGGAACACCTCGGCGCGTTCGGAGACACCGCCCTGCCCACCGAGGAGCAGGTCCAGCGCGATGTCGGCGCGGAGCTGGTCCATCGTGCGAGTATCGCCTTCGTTCCGCAGCGCCCGCGCTTCCCGGTGGATTCGCTGATAGGCGGCAGTGACCTTCTCGACGGGTCCGTCCACCACCTCGATCGAAGCGACTCCCATCTCCCCTTGGGCCATGGACAAGCGGCGGCCTTCCCTGCTCTCGGTCGCCCGCCTCTCGGCGCCGGATCGATCGACCTTCGTCGCCGCGTGGCTCGCCGCCTTACGGACCTGTTCACTGTTCTTGTCGGGCAGCCGTTTCTCCAGCAACGCGTCCACGGTCAAGGAGTCCTCATCGGACAGCCATGCGGTCGCCTCGGCCACCTTCTGTGCCGCGAACCCGCTCACCTGACCACGATCCATCAACGACAACGTCCGCGGCAGCCGTGACGTCAGTGCCACACCCGTCGCCACGAGAGATCCGGCGAAAGCGTCCACAAGAGACAGTTCCAGCGCGACCTCCTGAACCACGCTCCGCACACCGGCCCGCACCTCGCTCAACCGGGACAGCGCCCGATACCGCACAGCCTCGAGCCGCGCGATCGCGACACCGACCTCCTTCGCGACGAGCAAGGAATCCTTGTCTTCCAAAGAACCCGCTAAAGCATTGATCTCCTCCAAACAATCCGGATCGGTCATTTCCTCGAGTACGGCCGAGAGTTCGGCACTGGAAGTAGCCACGAACGGAACCTACAACCGGCCACCGACAAAACTAGCGCGCCAGACTCAGCCGCCGTTCGCGATGTGCGGTCATGTAGACCGGCGTATTCACGACGCCGTACCCGCGATAGCCGCCGATCCGTTGTACCACCTCGAAAAAGACGCGCGCCCCGATCAGTTCGGTACAGAAATGCAAGAACTCACCGGACGAGTCACGGTCATACAGCACCGAGTTCTCCCGCAGCTCGGCGGCGAAAGGCAAGTCGAACCGGGCGTCGAGATCGTCGTAGTAGTTTCCGGGAATATCCAGCAAGGGAGCACCACGTCCCCTTAAAGCGCGCGCGACCGCGAGAGCGTCTTCGCAAGCGAAAGCGACATGCTGAGGCGAAGGCACTCCTGGCGCCCACTCCCCTCGCCGCACCAAAGCGCTGTCCAACGTCAGCCGGACGTCCTGGTCGCCGACAGCCCGGCTGCGTACGAGTCCGAACGGCGCCGCGAATTCGGAGACCTCTTCCGGCCGCAAGCCCAGCACCGAACGATAGAACAGCGTCGCCTCGTCGAAGTGGTCGAAGGGTTGCGTCAAAGCGATGTGGTCGATGCCGGTGATCCCCACCCCGGACGGCGCCGCGCCGGACGGGACGAAGTCGCGAAGCCACTCGTCATTGCCGCAGAAGACGATTTCGGTTCCGTCCGGCGCGGCGACGGAGGACGGGCCGCGTTCGGGCGCGAGCAAGGTCTCGGCACGCCGCGCCGATCCGGCCGGGTCCGCACTCACCAGGCCGAGAGCGCTGACAGCGCCGTCCCTCGTGGTTTCGTTCACCAGCACCCGAGCCGAACCCTGTTGCCACAGCTGAACCGGCTTCGAGCGATGAGTTGCGGCACGCACGAAACCGAGAGCCTCGAGTACCGTCCCCGGAACGGAGAGTTCCGCGAACGCGTGCCCGCCCAATCGAGGTGCCGGGGGAATCTCGAGGGTACCCACGGATTCCCGCAACGCGACCAGGGACCGCATGGCATCGACGGCCGCGGGACGCGGGTCCGCCTGCCGGAAGACGTCGTTGAAGACCTCCAGTGAAAGCGGCCCTCGATAGCCGGCTGCCAGCACATGACCGGTGAATGTGGCCAAGTCGAACGCGCCCTGCCCCGGGAAGAGCCGGTGATGGCGGCTCCAGTGCAGCACGTCCATGTCCAGCAGGGGCGCGTCGGCCAGCTGCAGGAAGAAGATCTTCTCCCCGGGGATCGTCCGGATCGCGCGAGGATCACTGCGCCTCGACAGGATGTGGAAGCTGTCGAGGCAGACCCCCAAGGCCGCGTGATCGGCCCGCCGGACGATGCGCCACGCGTGCTCGTAGGTGTTCACGAACCGGCCCCACGCGAGCGCTTCGTACGCGACGCGGATTCCGCGTTCACCAGCCACTTCGGCCAGCTCATGCAGCTGCGAAGCGGCGAGGTCGTCGTCATCGACGGCATCGGGCGAGACAGACGAGCACACCAGGACGGTGTCCGCCCCGAGTTCGGCCATGAGGTCGAACTTCCGTCGCGCCCGGCGAAGATTCGCCCGGAGGACGTCCGGCGGCACCGCCTCGAAATCCCGGAAAGGCTGGTAGAGATCGATCCTGAGCCCGAGATCGGCACAGAGCCGCCGGATCTCCGACGGCGACCTCCGCGACGCGATCAGGTCGTTCTCGAAGATCTCGACACCGCCGAATCCGGCCGCGGCGGCCGCCGCGAGTTTGTCCTCGAGCGTGCCGGACAGACAGACGGTCGCGATGGCGGTGTCACCGGACATGGGCGGGTTTCCCTTCCAACGCTTCGAAATGCCGGATCATCCGGTCGGCGTCCGGCTCCGCGCCGGTGAACATGCGGAACGAGTCCGCCGCTTGGAAGACCACCATGCCGCCGCCGTGCAGCGTCCGACATCCGCGCTCCCGCGCCTGCTTCAGCAGCGTGGTCTCCAGCGGCCGGTACACGATGTCCGCCACCCACATCCCCGCGCGCAGCGACCCGGCGGGGACCGGCGATCCCGGGTACGCGGCCATCCCGGTCGGGGTCGCGTGGACGAGACCGTCGGCCATCCGAATATCTTCAAGAGAGCCGGAGAGAGCCCTGTCGTCACCGAAACGCCTCCGCAGCCCGGCCACCAGAGCCCCGGCACGCACGGAGTCGACGTCGTGGACGATCAGCCGTCCGGTCCCCAGCGAAAGCAGGGCATGGGCGACGGCCGCACCCGCGCCGCCCGCGCCGAGAAGAACGACAGTGTCCATGTCCGCGTCGGGCAGTCCTTGGATGAGGTTGCGGGCGAATCCGGTCGAGTCGGTGTTGTGCCCGGTCGCCAGTCCCTCGCGAAACACGACAGTGTTCACGGCGCCGAGCGCAGCGGCTTCGGGCGCGATCTCGTCGAGATACGGCAACACCCGTTGTTTCACCGGATGCGTGATGTTGAGCCCGTCGAAGCCCGCGGTCCGGGCGGCGGCCAGCACCTCGCCGATCGGCATCCTCAGCACGTCGAGGTCGAGACGCCGGTAGAGGTAGCGCAGCCCGAGTTCATCGGCTTCCCGTTCGTGCAGCGCGGGGCTCAGCGACGGCCCGATACCGGCGCCGACCAGGCCGATGAGGTAGCTGTCCACCAAGATCCTCCTCTAATGTACGAACTAGTGAGTTCACTGTAGCGCGAACGCGCCGACGCGAGAAGGGCTGCGCTAGAGTGGGGCCCCACCAGCGGTTCGAAGGGAGTCAGGTGGCCGCACCGTCGTCCGAAGTCGAGCGCCAGCGCGACAAGGAACGCACCCGCGCCGAAATCCTCGCGGTGGCCACCAGGGAGTTCGCCGACAAGGGTTACGCCGGCGCGAGGGTCGACGAGATCGCCGCGCGCACGAGCACCACCAAGCGGATGATCTACTACTACTTCGGCGGCAAAGAACAGCTCTACGTCGCCGCCCTCGAGCGGGCGTACGCCACCATCCGAGCCCTCGAACAGGACCTGGACGTCGACCACCTCGAACCCGAGGACGCGATCCGCCAGCTGGCCGAGCTCACCTTCGACCACCACGAGGCGAATCCGGACTTCATCCGCCTCGTGAGCATCGAGAACATCCATCACGGCGAGCACATCGCGCGTTCCGAAGCCTTGTCCGGTATGGCGAACCCCGCGCTCGACGTCCTCACCCGCATCCTCGGCCGCGGCCGTGAGGCAGGCCGGTTCCGCGACGACGTCGACGCGCTCGACGTGCACATGGTGATCAGCTCGTTCTGCGTGTTCCGCCTCGCGAACCGGCACACCTTCTCCGCGATCTTCGGCCGCGACATGCTCGACCCCGCGCGCCGCGCCCACTACCGCCTGATGCTGGGCGACCTGGTGATCGAGTACCTGACGGCCTGAAGCCCCCGCTCTTGACAACCGGGGCACCTTCTCGCACGCTGTATTAACTAACTAGATCGTACATTGGAGCGTCGACGTGGCCTCTCCCTCCCCTGTCACGCAAGGCATGCCCCGCAAAGCGGCACTGGCCGCCTGGATCGGCAGTGCCCTGGAGTACTACGACTTCTTCATCTACGGAACCGCCGCCGCGCTGGTGTTCAACAAGGTCTTCTTCCCGGCCTCCTCCCCCGCCACCGGAACGCTGCTCGCGCTGGCGACCTTCGGCGTCGGGTACCTCGCCCGCCCGGTGGGCGCGTTCGTGCTCGGACACGTCGGCGACCGGCTCGGCCGCAAGAAGGTCCTGGTCTTCACCTTGCTGCTGATGGGCGCCACGACGTTCCTCGTCGGATGCCTGCCGACGTACGCCTCCATCGGCGTGCTCGCCCCGATCCTGCTGGTGGTTCTCCGCCTGCTGCAAGGACTTTCGGCCGCGGGCGAGCAGGCGGGCGCCAACTCGATGTCCATGGAGCACGCGCCGCCCCACCGTCGTGGCTACTACACGAGCTTCACCCTCAGCGGCACACAGGCGGGCCAGATCCTCGCCACCGCCGTCTTCCTGCCGATCGCCGCGCTCCCCCAGGAACAGTTGCTCACCTGGGGCTGGCGGATCCCGTTCTGGTGCAGCGCGATCGTGGTCGTCGTCGGGTTCGTGATCCGCCGCAAGATCGACGAGACCCCGGTGTTCGAGCAGAACAAGTCCGACGTCGCCAAGCTGCCGGTCGCCGTGCTCTTCCGGACACAGTGGAAGGACGTGCTCCGCGTCGTCGCCGCGGCCACGATCGCCTCCGTCAGCACGATCTTCACCGTCTACGCGCTGAGCTACGCCGTCAACACGGTCGGACTGGAACGCGGGCCGATCCTGTGGGTCGGCGTACTGGCCAACGTCGCCGCATTGCTCGCGATCCCTTTCCTGGCGGGACTTTCCGACCGCATCGGTCGCAAACCGGTGTTCATCGCGGGCTGTCTCGCCTGCGCGGTGCTGATCTTCCCGTACCTGTGGTCGATTTCGAACGGTTCGTACCCGCTGATCTTCACCCTCGGCATCCTGCTGTTCGGCGTGGCCTACAGCGGTGTCAACGGAGTCTGGCCGTCGTTCTACGGCGAGATGTTCAGCGCCAAGGTCCGTCTCTCGGGGATGGCGATCGGCACTCAGATCGGGTTCGCCATCGCCGGGTTCGCCCCGAGTGTGGTGGCCGCGATCGGGTCGGGGAAGGACGACTGGCTCGGCGTCGCCGTCTTCACCGCGGCGGTCTGCCTGCTCAGCGCGGGCGCCGCGCTCACCGCGCGTGAGACGCACGACGTCCCGACCGAGGAACTCGGCGCGGCGCACGTCCGGCGGGCGAAAGTGCCCGCTTCCGCGACGCGTGGCGGATGAAACCGGGCGGCCGGTGCGTCCAGACTCGGTGGCAGAACTTCATGCCACGTCAGGAGTGCGACCGATGACCTACGCGTTCGATCCGGAAATCGCCCCGGCCGTCCCGCTGTTGCCCAAGGTGTCCCTCGACGACCTCCCAGCGGCCCGCGAGCTGCTGAAGACCGTGTTCGCCGAGATGCAGGGTGAGGTCGACACGACGGGAGTCACCTTCCGCGACGAACTGGTACCCGGCCCCGAGGGCGCTCCCGACGTCCGGGTGCGGATCTACACTCCCGACCGGATCGCCGCGCCCGCCGCGATCTTCGACGTCCACGGCGGCGGTTTCATAGTGGGCGACGTCGAGATCGACCACGTGACCAACCTCCGGTTCGCCAGGGAACTCGGTGTCGTGGTGGTGTCGGTCGACTACCGGCTCGCGCCCGAAGCGCCGTACCCCGGACCGCTCGAAGACTGCTACGCGGCGCTCACCTGGGTCGCGAAGAACGCGGCCGAACTCGGCGTCGACCCCGCCCGGATCGCGATCCACGGCATCAGTGCCGGCGGCGGCCTGTGCGCGGCACTCGCGCTGCTGGCCCGTGACCGGGGCGGCCCGGCGATCCTGTTCCAGTACCTCGGGGTGCCGGAACTCGACGACAGGCTGGAGACGCCGAGCATGCGGGCGTTCGTCGACACTCCACAGTGGAACCGGCCGCGGGCCGAGGTCAGCTGGGACAGCTATCTCGGCAAGGGGGTCCGCGGCAGCGCCGATGTCCCGGTCTACGCCGCTCCCGCCAGGGCGGTGGACCTGAGCGGCCTGCCGCCCGCGTATGTCTCGGTGATGGAGTTCGACCCGCTGCGCGACGAGGGGATCGCCTACGCCCAAACGCTGCTGGCGTCCGGGGTCACCACCGAACTGCACCTGTTCCCCGGCACGTTCCATGGTTCGGCCGCGGTGAAGCACGCCGCCGTGAGCAAACGCGAGGCCGCCGAAGCACTCGCCGTGCTGGCGCGCGCCTTGGACGTCTAGCCGCGCTGCGCGAGGCGGCGGGCGAGCAACGCCAGGCGGGCGCGGAAGCGATCACCTGGTTCGTCCAGCCGCCAGCTCAGCGCGTCCTCGACGTGGGCCAGCCGTGCCGCCACCGAACTGTGGTGGCGGTGCAGCGCGACGGCCGCCTGCCGCAGCGATCCCGTGCGGCAGAACGCTTCCAACGCCGCGACGTCGGCCGCCCCGGTCGGCGTCGCGGCGAGCGCGTCCAAGGCCCGGACGTCGTCCTGTTCGCGTAGCCGTGTCACCGGGACTTCGGCGAGCAGGGTGAGCGAACCGAGTTCGCCGTGCACCACGACCGGTTCCACCGCGGGTACGGCGAAGCGTTCGGCCAGCCGCGCCTGCAGCCAAGACCGGCGGACTTCGAGACCGGGCACCGCGTCCCCGACGCCGACCCGCACGCCACCGGCGGTATCGCGTTCCCTTGCCCTGTCGGCGAGAGCGGATCGCAGGGCGGCGACGACCGAGTCGTCGCGCGGTTGCATCAGGACCGCGGCCACTTCCCCGACGACGGCGACGTGCAGCCGCGGCAACGAGCCACCCCGCGCCAGGAGCCCGACCGCGGCCACCCCGGGATCACGCTCGTCTTCGGTGCCGACGGCCACCACCCGGACCGGCCGCCCGGCGTCCAGGCCGAGCAGCCGGAGCGCCCTGGCCCTGTCCTCCTCGGCGGCTTGTTCCCCCAGCAGCAACTCGACCAGCGCCGGATCCGCCAGCTGGGGCGCGCCCCCGCCGGGTTCGGCGTGACCGAGAACGCGGGCCGCCATGGCGAACCGCTCCAGCACGAGATCGTCGAGCGGTCCAGGCGGCCCGGAACGCTCCAGCCAGACCTTCCCCAGCGACCCCCCGAGATCCGCCGACGCGGGCTCGGCCACCGCATCGGCGGCACGTTCGCCGTCCGGCGTGAACCGCAGCGGCGACGGGAGGCCCTCTCTGCTCAGCCCGGCCACGCAGTCCACGAGGGACGCGGTGGCACGGACCAGATCGGACAGGCGGGCCTGCCGGGCCACGAGTTCGTCGAAGTAGGCGATGCCCGGACCGCGGCTTCCGCGTCGGCGTCCACCGCGGACAGCCGCAAGAGCAGACCCTTCATCGCTCCAGGCTAGAAGCCCGGCCAGCCCCTCCGCAAAAAAACGAAAGCGGCGTCCAGCGCGGCGGCGGGAGCGGGTTCCGTGCCCGCCAGATCCGGGATCTCCAGGACATAGCGGGCCAGCAGGCGCACGGAGAAGTCGTCCTGGCCCGTCTCCTCGGCGATGACCTTGGCGAGCGCGTCCTCACAGTCGGTCCAGAGTGTCCTGGCGTAGGCGCGCAACGCCGGGGTGGCGATCACCAGATCCGCGACGCGGCGCGAAAGCGGATCGGGTTTCGGGTCGAACGGACCGCGGGTCGCGAGAAAGTCCCGCAACGCCTCGAGGATCGAGACGCCCTCGGCCCGGCCACGCACCGTGTCGGCCAGGGCCGCTTCGCGCTCTCCCCCGTGGCCGAGGACCAGCGCCTCCTTGCCGCCCGGGAAGTGCGCGAACAGCGTCGACACCGCCGTGTCCGCGGCGTCGGCGATCTCCGCGACAGTGACGTTGTCGAAGCCCCGCTCCAGGAAGAGTTCTCGCGCCGCCCCTGACAGGGCCTGGCGAGTCGCCGCCTTCTTGCGTTCGCGCCTGCCCGGCTCGGTCTGTCCCATGCGAGCCACAATACATCGAATCCACTTCGAACTCATAGCGTGTGTATATTCGGAGTGACTTCGACTTTGAACAGGGGCCATCATGACGCACTGGGACGTCCACCACCCGCCTCGCGCCGACAGCAAGACCTTCCTGGTCACCGGCGCCAACGCGGGAATCGGCTACTTCGTCGCCGAACAGCTCGCCGGAACCGGCGCCACGGTCCTGCTGGGCACGCGGAACACCGCCAAGGCCGACTCCGCGATGACGTCGATCCGGTCCCAAGTGCCGGACGCGAAGCTCGGGCACCTTCGGCTCGATCTTTCGGATCTCTCGTCCATCAAGTCCTCTGTGGACACTCTCGGGATCGAGCGGCTCGATGCCGTCGTCTGCAACGCCGGCGTGCTCCTGGAGGGGCAGCCGAGGCGCGAGACCGCCGAGGGCCATGAACTGACGTTCGCCACCAACCACCTCGGGCATTTCGTCCTGGTGCACCAGCTGATGCCGTTGCTCGAAGCGGCGGAGGCGGGCCGCGTCGTCACCACGGGCAGCTTCGTGGGCAAGTCCGCCGAACTCGACCTGGAAGATCTCCAGAGCAAGCGGGACTACCAGCCCAAACGCACCTACGGACGCTCGAAGCTGGCGCAGATGCTGTTCGCCTTCGAACTCGACCGGCGGCTGCGCGCGGCCGGGAGCACGGTGCTGAGCGTGGTCGACCACCCCGGCGGCGCGCTCGACTCCCTCACCCCGCCGAGGCCGGTGCACGCGACCTCGGGTGGGTGGAAGTTCCCGGCCGGGCTTTTGTTGCAGGGCAAGGACGCCGGGGCATGGCCCGCCGTCAGGGCCGTACTCGATCCGGACGTGCGCGGCGGTGAGATGTTCGGCCCCCGCGTGTTCGGGATGCGCGGCGAACCCCGGCTGGAACCGGTTCGCGGCAAACTGGCCGACACCGCGCTCGCCGCCCGGTTGTGGACGGCGAGCGTCGGCCTCACCGGCGTCGAGGTCACACGGTGACGTCGGTGGTGTCCGGTTTGGACCGGCGGCCGGACCGCAGGCCCAGCAGCAGGTCGATCACCAGGAACGCCAGCAGGCTGATCCCGAACAGCGGCACGAACCAGCCGATCGCGGCGGCGAGGACGACGAGCCCCACCACCAGGGCGGGCGGCGCCTTCCGCCACTGTCCACGCGGGATGGGCCGCCCGAAGGTCAGCCCGGTGGCCCGGGTCGGCCTGCGCCGCCACCACATCCGGTAGCCGAGGACGACCAGCGTGACCAGCCCGGCGCCGAGCAGGAGCAGCGCGATCTGGTTGGGCCAGCCGAAGAGCACGCCCATATGCGCGTCGATCCCCCAGCGGGCGAATTTCGCCATCAGCGGGTAGTCGTCGAACCGCACCTCGCCCAGGATCTGCCCGGTGGTCCCGTCGACCGCGACCGTGTCGACCTGTGTCGGCCAGCCGCGTTCGACTTCCGCCACCTGCCAGGGGGCGCCGGGTTTCGTGGGCAGCCCGATCTCGACGGACGCCGCGTCGATCCCGGCGGCGCGGGCCGAGGCCAGCATCGCGTCCACGCTCTCGGGCCGCGCCGGGGCGGGCGCGGAGGGCGCTTCCCCATGCCCCGAGTGGCCGGCGTGCTCATCGGTGCCCGTCACCTTCAACGCCGGGGTGGCCCAGCCGAGGGATTCGCGCAATGAGGAGACGTTCTCGCCCGCGTATGTCGACCACGTCAACCCTGTCGCGGACAGGAACAACGCGCCGAGCAGCACCCACAGGCCGACGGATCCGTGCCTGCGGACGGACTTTCCGCGCGGAGACTCCGCTTTCTCGGCCTTTTCGGCGCGGCGGGTCCGGCGGCGGCTCACCCACAGCACGAGACCGCCCAGCGCGACCACCCACAGCCAGGACGCGGCGAGTTCGCTGTAGAGGCGTCCCGGTTCGCCGAGCAGCAGGTTGCGGTGCAACTGATCGAGTGTGGTGCGCAGCGGCAAGGCGCCGCTCGAGCCGTACGCGACGAGATCACCGCGCACCTGGGCGGTGGCGGGATCGACGAAGACCGCTCGTCGTTCGGACTCGCCGAGCCCTTCCTCGGCGAACAGCACGCGGGTCGTGTCGCCCGGCTCGGGGGCGGGACGGACCGCGACGAGGTCGGCGCCGGGGTGGGCAGCTTGCGCCGCTTTGACCTGATCGGCGAGTGAGGCCTGGTTGAGCCCGACGGGTGCTCGTAGCTGGTCCGAGTAGACCCAGGACTCCATCTGAGGGGTGGCCGCGTACAGAACGCCGGTGAGCGCGGCGATGAGGACGAACGGGCCGACGAGAACGCCGGCGTAGAAGTGGAGCCGGAGGAACAGTCCGCGCCAAGCTGACGCGCGCGGTGGGCTCGTGGTCGGTTCGGTTTGTGTTGCCATGGGGGAACTCCTGAGGCGTCGGTGGGGAGGCGTGCGCCTGCGCCGCGCGCCGGGACCGTCACGGCACGCGTGCTGAGCCCTGCCGGGACGGGGGCCTCGGCAGGGTTTCGGGGATCAGGCGAACGACACCGGCGGGCCGCGCCGGGAAAGCACGTCTCGCAGGAGCGCCTCGGTCGCGGGGTACTTCACCGCGAGCGGGACGTGGATGCGCAGCGGGGCCGTCGCGGGCCGCGGCGTCAGGCGGCGCGGGAGGACCGACGCGATCAGCGTCGTCAGGGCGAACAGCACGCGCTCGGCACCGGCCAGCACCGTGACCACGACGAGGGTCGCGGCGGCGTGCCCGGCCGTCATGAGCAGGCCGTTGTCCGGGGTTTCGGCGTGGTGGGAGTGCGATTCCCAGGTCAAGAAGGCGAGAGAAACGTGCATCGCCACTTGCCCGCCGGCCACGAGGCAGAGGATGGCGAGCGGACCGCGTTGACGACCCGCGAACGCGTACGCCACCCAGCTCAGCAGCGCGACGAGCAGCACGACCACGCCCAGGTCGGGGACTCGTCCGCTGGTGCCGAGGTGGGCGCCGGTCGCCAGGATGCCGGTCAGGACCCCCACGGCCCCGCCCCGGAGGCGCCGGGCCGGGCCTCGGGTCGGGGTCAGCATGCGCACGGGTGGCAGAGTAGAGCGCGACCAGGCCTTCTGTCGCGCGTCGATGACGCCCGGGGCATATCCGGTACTACGGACCGGGACGGGCCGCGGCTCAACGCGTTACCTGTTCGTTACCTTTCCGGCTCGCTCCCCGGTAGCGGACGGAGAGATATCCGTCCTGGTCAGGGCTGATTTCGGCGTCCACTTCGAACACCTCCCGCAGCGACGACGCGGTGAGGACGTCCTCCGCCGGACCGTCCGCGACGATCGTTCCGTCCCGCATCAAGACCAGACGATCGCAGTATCGCGCGGCCAGCGTGAGGTCGTGCAGGACGATCACGACGGTCTGCCCGGTTCCGGCGACGAGATCCATCAGCTCCAGCTGGTGCCGGACGTCGAGATGGTTGGTCGGCTCGTCGAGCAGCAGCGCCCACGGGCGTTGGGCCAGCGCCCGCGCGAGATGTGCGCGCTGGCGCTCCCCGCCCGAGAGCTGCTTCCACGGCCGGTCGGCCAGCGGCCCGAGGTCGAGCCGCTCGAGCGCCGCCATGACGATCGCCCGGTCCGTCGCGTCCGGTGCCCGCCACCGGGAGCGGAAGGCCGTCCGGCCGAGCATCGCGACCTCGGCGACGCACAGGTCGCTTTCGGTCTCGGCGCTCTGCTCGACGAAGGCCGCGTGCCGCGCTCGCGTCCGCGCCTGCCAGGTGGCGATGTCGGCGCCGTCGTAGCGGACCACGCCCGCCGTCGGAGCCCGCAGTCCCGCGAGACAGCGCAACAGTGACGATTTGCCGGAGCCGTTCGGCCCGATCATGCCGACGGTCTCGCCCGCCTCGACGACGAGATCCACGTCGCGCACGATCGTCTTGCCGGGCACACCCCAGCTCATCCCGCGGGCTTCGATCCTCACAGTTCTCCCCGTTTCCGCAGCACCAGCAGGAACAACGGGACGCCGACCAGCGCGGTGAACACCCCGACCGGCACCTCGAGCGGCGCGAACAGGACGCGCGCCACCGCGTCGGTCCACACCAGGAACACCGCCCCGGCCACCGCCGAAAGCGGCAACAGCAACCGATGCGAAGGCCCGGTCAGGAACCGGACCCCGTGCGGGACGATCAGCCCCACGAAGCCGATGGCGCCCACCGCCGCGACGGCGACAGCCGTCAGCAAGGACGTCGTGACCAGCAGCACGGTCCGGGTGGTGCGGACGTCGATGCCCAGCGACGCGGCGGTGTCCGAGCCGAACGCGAACCCGTCCAGCGCCGCCGAACACGACCAGATCACCAGCAGCCCGATCGCGGCGGCGACGGCGCAGACGACGACCGACTGCCAACGGGCGGGCGCCAGCGAACCGAGGAGCCAGTGGGCGAGCGCCCGCGTGCTGTCCGCGTCACCGGAGGACATGATCACCAGCGACGTCAGCGCGGCGAACAGTTCGGCGACCACGACGCCGGTCAGCACGATCCGCATCGAGTCGACGCCCCGGCGCCGCAGCAGGAGCATGAGCAACCCGAACGAGAGCAGCGCTCCGGCGAACGCGCCGCCGGTGACGCCCAACTGGGAGCCGGCGAACCCGAGGACGACCACGACGACAGCACCGGTGGAAGCGCCCGAAGAGACGCCCAGGAGGTACGGATCCGCGAGCGCGTTGCGGGTGACGCTCTGCAGGGCCGCGCCGCACACCGCCAGCACCGCTCCGACCAAGGCCGCCAGCAGCACCCTCGGCACCCGGAGATCCCAGATCAGAGAATCGGCCAGCCTCGGCAACGGCGTCACGGGAAGCCCGAGCCGGGTACCGGCGGCCCGGCCGAGTTCCGCCCAGTCGATGCCGCTCCCCAGCCCGGCACGCGTCGCGACGACCAGCGAAACGATCAGCAGGAGCAGCCAGCCGGTGATCAGCAGTCCGCGGCGCCGGACCTCCGTCGGTGCGACAAGGCGTTCCTCGACGACCGGATCGACGGCGGGGTCGAGCAGCGCCGGGTCAGCCATGACCGAGGGCGTCGAGCCCGGAACCGAAGGCGCGCAAGGCGTTGACCGTCCGCACGGAGGCGTCGAGTTCGATACCCGGCAGCTTGATGATCTTGCCGTCGCGTACCGCGGGCAACTGCGAGAGCACGGGATGCGCGCGCATCATCGCGAGCTTCTCGTCGGCGGTGTCACCGGGGTTGCCCCGTTCTGACAGGTCGCCGATCACGACGACGTCAGGGGCACGATCGGCGATCGCCTCCCACGAGACCTCCGGCCATTCCTGGTCGACGTCGTCGAAAACGTTGGTGACGCCGGAAATCCGGCTCATCTCGCTCGGCATCCCGGTGCGCCCGGCGACGTACGGAACGTCCTTGAACACCGAGTAGACCCACGCGACTTTGAGACCCTGCGGTCGCTTCGCGCCCTTCTCGCGCGCCTCGGCGAGCAGTGCGCGCTGAGCGGTGGCCAGTTCACCGGCGCGATCGGCGACACCCAGGGCCTTGCCGAGGTTCTCGTAGTCCCGGAACAGCCGCTCGAACGCGCCAGTGGTGCCATCGGGGCAGTTGACCGCGCTGACATAGGTCGGGACGCCGAGGGCCTCCAGTTCGTCGCGGGTGCCCGCACGGTCGGCGGTGAAGAGCTCCTTGAAGGAAGCCGTCACGAAGTCGGGATTGGCCGCACGCAACGGTTCGGCGGTGAGGACCTTGGGCGACAGCACTGGGATCTTCGCGTACTCCGCGGCGTGCTCCGGCGAAACCTTGGTCTTCAGGTTGGCCGTCCCGGCCATCTTGGCGCCCGCGCCCAAGGCCAGCAAAGTCTCGGTCGAAGACTGATCCAACGCGACGACGCGGTTCGGCGCGGCGGCGAACGTCGAGCGTTTGCCGCAGCTTTCGATCACGCCCGGTGCGGCGGCGCCGGGCGCGCCCTGATCAGATGTGCCGGTGGCGCAGCCCGCGACCAGCGCCATGACGACGGACGCGGTCGCCAGCCGTACGGGAAATGCCATGGTTCCTCCAGCCTTCGAGTGTCACCCGATAGGCTTACCGACAACGATTACCGATTTCAAGTGAGTTGAGGTGCGATCCGCGTGACCGACGACACCGTGCAGACCCGGACCCCGGTGTTCCGCAGCCTGTCGTTCGTACGGCTCTGGACCGGGAACACCGCCTCCGGGCTGGCGACCTGGGCCCTGCCGTTCATCCTCGGGCTGGCGGTCCTCGAACGGTCGCTTTCGGCCGTCGACCTCGGCATCGTGCTGGCCGCGCGTACCGCGGGATTCCTCGTGGCCGTACCGGTGGCGGGCGTCCTCGCGGACCGGCACTCCCGCCGTCAGGTCGTACTCTGGGCGGGCCTCATCGCGGGCCTCGCCACTCCCCTGATCGCGGTCGGCATGGGCCGATCGGTCCTGCTGATGGCCGTCGCGGCCGCCGTCGTCGGGGTCGGCCAGGGCGCGTGCCGCCCGGCGTTCCAGGCGCTGACCGCCGAAGTGATCGCCGAGGACCAGCGTCAGCAGGCCAACGCCGCGATGACACTGGCCGTCCGGGTCACGACGCTGGTCGCGCCCGGCCTCACCGCCTTGCTCGCCGCCTTCGCCTCGACGTCGGTCCTGGTGATCGGGACCGGAGTGCTCTGGCTGGGCGTGGCGCTGATCCCGCCGCGAGGCACCTTCACCCCGGCTCCGGCCGCCACCAAGACCCGCTTCTTCGGCGAGTTCGCCGACGGACTCCGCGAAGCCCGCCGACACCCATGGTTCCTCGCCGGACTCGGCGCGCTGACCGCCGTGATCGCGACCGGATACTCCGCGACCGGTGTCGTCCTTCCGCTGGTCAGCCGCGATCGCTACGACAACGAAGCCGTCTTGGCCGCCGGGCTCACCGCGTACACGCTCGGCGCTCTGGCGGGCGCCGTCGTCATCGCGCGCTGGCGCCCGAAACGGCAAGGCTGGGCCGCGCTGATCGGACTCGGCTGCTACGGCTTCGCGCCACTGAGCCTGCTGTTCCCGGTGCACCCGGCCTTCGTCATCGCCGCCTACGCCGTCGCCGGGCTGGGCATCGAACTGTTCAACGTCCCGTGGTTCACCGCGACGCAGCGGGAGGTCGAACCGGGGAAGCTCGCGCGAGTGTCCTCTTTGGACTTCCTGTTCTCCTACGGCCTGGCGCCCGCCGGACTCGCGTTCATCGCGCCCGCGATCAGTCAGTTCGGCGCGGCGCCGGTGCTGGCGGTGTGCGCCGTGGTCTGTTTCGCCGCACCGGCCGCCGCCGCGCTCATTCCCTCTTCGCGAGATTTCCGGGTCACCGCACCGATCAAGAATGTCTAGGTCTTGCGCTCGCTTGCGGTAAAGTTTCACCCATGACGCGTCGTCTTGCCGAAGTAGCCCTCAAGGTCGGGGTCAGCGAAGCCACGGTCAGCCGGGTGCTCAACGGCCGGTCCGGGGTCTCCGCCAGCACCCGGGCCGCCGTCCTCACCGCACTGGACGTGATGGGCTACGAGCGGCCGACCCAGCTGCGCGGCGATCGCGCCCGCCTGGTCGGGCTGGTCCTTCCCGAACTGCAGAATCCCATCTTCCCCGCACTGGCCGAGATCATGGGCAACGCGCTCGCCCAGCAGGGTTTCACCCCGGTGCTGTGCACGCGCACGGCGGGCGGGGTCTCCGAAGCCGAGTACGTCGAACTGCTGTTGCAGCAACAGGTTTCCGGCGTCGTGTTCGCCGGCGGACTGTACGCACAGGCCGACGCGGTGCACTCCCACTACCACCATCTCGCCGAGCGCCGCCTGCCGACGGTGCTGATCAACGCCGCCGTCGACCACCTCGGACTGCCGCAGATCTCGTGCGACGACGCTGTCGCCGTCGAGCAGGTCGTCGGGCATCTGAGCTCGCTCGGACACGAGAAGATCGGCCTCGTCCTCGGTCCGACCGATCACGTGCCGTCCCAGCGCAAACTCGAGGCGTTTCGCGCTTACGCGGCGAAGCTCGGACTCCCGGTCTTGGACGAACTCATCGAGCACGGCATGTTCTCCATCGAGGGCGGTCACGCGGCCGCGGCCCGGCTGTACCCGCGCGGCGCGACCGCGGTCCTGTGCGCGAGCGACCTGCTGGCCTTGGGCGCGATCCGCGCGGCCCGGCGCCAGGGACTCTCGGTACCCGAGGACGTCTCGGTCGTCGGCTACGACGATTCGGCACTGATGAACTGCACCGATCCGCCGCTGACCACCACCCGCCAGCCGATCGAGGCGATGGGCCGCGCCGTGGTGGAACTGCTGGTCAAGCGCATAAACGGCGGCGAAGTGGCGGCCGAGGAGCTGCTTTTCGCCCCCGAGCTCGTCGTCCGGGGCTCCACCGCACGCCGGTAACCCCGAGAGTGGGCCGAAGGGGCCCTTCACCGCGTTTGACGCGGCGAAGGGCCCCTTCGTCGCGTCTGACGCGACCAGAGGAGCCTTCACACTCAGCCGCAGCCGTAACGGCGACTGTCGCTAAGTTGCAAGTTCTCATCCAGTTATTGCGTTAATCTGGGGCTTCACTTTAGAGTGACCGCAATCACGTGACAGCCGTCGCGATCCCGAGATGAGGCTTGAAGATGAGCAGCACTTGGTCCCCCACCGTGCGCCGCCGGATGTTCTGCCTGCTCCTTGCGGGCGGGCTCACCCTGGGGGCGGCCGCCTGCGGCTCCGGTTCCGGTGAAAGCACCGGGGCCGGGGGCAAGGTCAAGATCACCGTCACCGGCCAGCCCCCGACCAGCCAGCCGTTCGAGCGCGGCGTGTTCGACGCCGACGTCAAGGAGTTCGAGGAGTCCCATCCGGACATCGACATCGAGCCGCACGAAGGGTTCATGGACCCGAAGACGTTCTCTGCCAAGCTCGCCGGCGGTCAGCTGGAGGACGTCTACTACGTGTACTTCACCGACCCGGCGCAGATCATCGCTCGCCGCCAAGCCGCCGACATCACCGAAGCGGCCAAGGGCCTGAAGAACTTCGGCGACCTCAAACCCGAACTGCTGGACAACTTCCGGGGTGCCGACGGCAAGCTCTACGGCCTGCCCACGATGAACTACAGCATGGGCCTGCTCTACAGCCGTCCGCTGTTCCAGAAGGCCGGGCTCGACCCGAACAAACCGCCGCAAACCTGGGACGAGGTCCGTGAAGCGGCCAAGAAGATCACCGCGCTGGGCAACGGCACCGTCGGGTACGCCGACTACAGCAAGAACAACCAGGGCGGCTGGCATCTGACCAGCTGGCTCTACTCCATGGGCAGCGAAGTCGCGCGCAAGGACGGCGACAAATGGGTCGCCGCCTTCAACAACGACAAGGCCAAGGCCGCCCTGAACCAGCTGCGCGCCATGCGCTGGGACGACGACACCATGGGCAGCAAGCAGCTGCTCGAAGCGCAGGACGTCCAGCGCATGATGGGCGCGGGCCAGCTCGGCATGTACATGGCCGCCCCGGACAACGTCCTGGTGCTGGTCAAGCAGTTCAACGGCAAGTACGAGGACTACGGCGTCGCCGGGATGCCGGGCGGGCAGGGCACGCTGCTGGGCGGCGAGGGCTACATGGTCAATCCCAAGGCCTCGCCGGAGAAGATCAAGGCCGGCCTGGAATGGGTCCGCTGGAAGTACCTCAACCCGGAGCGTTTCGAGAAGCACGTCCAGCAGTACGTCGACGGCAAGCAGCCGGTCGGCCTGCCCGCCGAGCCGACGCCGGACATCTGGCAGGGTGCCGTCCGCGATCAGCAGCTCGCGCTCAAGTCCAAGCACGCCAACGTCCCCGCCGAGAACTTCCAGTCCTATGTGGACGCCAGTTCCCGGATCAAGGGCAGCATCGAACCGCCGAACGCGCAGCAGGTGTACGCCGTGCTCGACAGCGTGATGCAGGCGGTGCTCACCGATCGGAACGCGAACGTCGATCAGCAGCTGTCGTCGGCCGAGTCGAAGGTCAACAGTGTCCTCGCACAGGTCAAGTAGCGTCCTCGACTGGCCCGCGACGTCGTCGTCGCGGGCCGGTCGCCCGGTCGCGTCCGCGGCGGAGCGCCGCCGGAACCGGTTGCGGCGCAAGCTCAAGGAGAACCTCACCGCGTACGGCCTGCTGTGCGCCGCGCTCGTGGTGTTCGCGCTGTTCTCGTGGTACCCGATCGTGCGCGGGGTGCTGCTGAGCTTCCAGCAGGTCGACTTCGTCAACCCGCCGTCGTGGGTCGGGTTCGACAACTTCACCCGCCTGTTCGAGGATCCGCTGTTCGGCGTCGCGTGGCGCAACACCCTGCTGTTCACCGTGCTGGCGCTGGTCTTCGGCTTCCTGGTGCCGTTCCTGACCGCGGTACTGCTCAACGAACTGCGCCACGCCAAGGCGTTCTTCCGGCTCGCGGTCTACCTGCCGGTGATGCTGCCGCCGGTGGTCACCGCCCTGATGTGGAAGTGGTTCTACGACCCGGGTTCCGGTCTGTTCAACTCCGCGCTCGGCGCCGTCGGCCTCCCCGGCGGCCAATGGCTCGACTCGAGCGACACCTCGATGTTGTCGCTGGTGTTCGTCTCCACGTGGGCGAACATGGGGAGCACCACACTGATCTACCTCGCCGCGCTCGGCACCATCCCCGGCGAGCTCTACGAAGCCGCCGAGCTCGACGGCGCCGGGATGTGGAAGCGCCTGATCCACGTCACCCTGCCGCAGACCAGGTTCGTCCTGCTGGTGCTCCTGTTGCTGCAGGTCGTCGCGACCATGCAGGTGTTCACCGAGCCGTACGTGATGACCGGCGGCGGTCCCGACGACTCCACCGTCACTGTTCTCCTGCTCCTGTACCGCTACGCCTTCGTCTACAACGACTTCGGCTCGGCCAGCGCGTTGAGCCTGTTGCTGTTCGTCGCGCTAGGCGTGTTCTCCGCGCTGTACGTGCGCGTGACCCGGAAGGCGGACGAGTCATGAGGACGCTCGTCTCCCCCAGCACGCTCCGCAGCCCTGGTGGGAAGATCGGGTACGCCGTCATCTTCGGCTGCACCCTGCTCCTGTTCGTCATCGCGTTCCTGTTCCCGCTCTACTGGGCGATGACCGGCGCGATGAAATCGCCGCAGGAATTGGCTCAGACCCCGGCGACCTTCATTCCGAACGAGTGGCATCCGGAGACCTTCGCCGACGCGTGGGACCAGCTGAGTCTCGGCAAGTACTTCCTCAACACGATCATCGTCGCCGGCGGCGCGTGGCTGGCGCAGCTGGCTATCGACGTCCCCGCCGCGTTCGCGTTGTCGAAGCTGCGGCCGAAATTCGGCAACGTCGTACTGGGGCTCATGCTCGCGACGTTGATGCTGCCCGCGGCGGCGCTGCTGGTGCCGACCTACGTGACGATCACCGATCTGCCGCTGCTGAACGTCAACCTGATCAACTCACCGGCCGCGGTCTGGCTGCCCGCCGCCGCCAACGCGTTCAACATCTACCTGCTGAAAAGGTTCTTCGACCAGATCCCGGACGAGCTGATCGAGGCCGCGCGGCTCGACGGCGCCGGGCCGGTGCGCACGCTGTGGCGCATCATCCTGCCGATCTCACGGCCGATCCTCGCCGTGGTCTCGATCCTCGCGGTGGTGGCCGCGTGGAAGGACTTCATCTGGCCGCTGCTGGTGTTCCCGGACACCGAGAAGCAGACGCTGTCGGTGATGCTGCAGCGAGTCGCCATCGACATGCCGTTGAACGTGCTGGTCGCGGGCATGGTGCTGGCCAGTTTGCCGATGGTGGCGCTGTTCCTGGCGTTCCAGCGGCACATCCTCGCCGGGCTCACCGCCGGCAGCGTCAAAGGCTGACTCTCGGGATTTCCGCAAAGATTGGGAGGGCATTTCGTGACCGCATTGGGGCAGTCCGCCGGATGGTGGCGGAGCGCGGCCATCTACCAGGTCTACATCCGCAGTTTCGCCGACGGGAACGGCGACGGTGTCGGCGATCTCGCCGGGGTCCGCGCGCGGCTGGACTACCTGGCCGAGCTGGGGATCGACGCGATCTGGTTCACCCCGTGGTATCCGTCGCCGATGGACGACGGCGGCTACGACGTCGCCGACTTCCGGGAGATCGACCCGCTCTTCGGCACGCTCGCCGAGGCGGAGGACCTGATCGCCGCGGCCCACGCCAAAGGTGTCCGCGTGATCATCGACATCGTGCCGAATCACTGTTCCGACGAGCACCGCTGGTTCCAAGAGGCGCTCGCGTCGGAACCGGGATCGCCTGAGCGGCAACGTTTCTGGTTCCGCCCGGGCCGGGGGCCGGGCGGCTCCGAGCCACCGAACAACTGGAAGTCGCGCTTCGGCGGCTCCGCGTGGACGCGGGTGCCTGACGGCGAGTGGTACCTGCACCTCTACAGCTCGCGCCAGCCGGACTTCAACTGGGACAACCAGGACATCCGCGCGGACTTCGAGGACGTGCTGCGGTTCTGGTTCGACCGCGGGGTCGACGGTTTCCGCATCGACGTCGCCGACGGCCTGGTGAAGGACCCTCGACTGCCCGACGTCGATCCCGGCGACGAGACGCCGTTCTCCGATCAGGAGGGGTTGCACGAGATCTACCGGTCGTGGCGCAAGATCGCCGACAGCTATCCGGGTGATCGCGTGCTGGTCGGCGAGATGTGGCTGCCGGACATGTCGCGTGCCGCGCGCTATCTCCGCCGCGACGAACTGCACGCGGCGTTCAACTTCGACTTCCTGGTGTGCCCTTGGGATTCCGCGCGGTTCCGGGATGTCATCGAGCGGACGCTGGCGGCGCACGAGGAGGTGGACGCGCCCGCGGCCTGGGTGCTGTCGAACCACGACGTCACCCGGCACGTGACCAGGTACGGACGTGACGGTGACACCGGTTTCGCGTTCGCCGACCGGCTGCACGGCACACCGGTGGACCGGGAACTCGGGACCAGGCGGGCACGGGCGGCGGCACTGCTGACCTTGGCTCTGCCCGGCGGCCTGTATGTCTACCAAGGTGAAGAGCTCGGCCTGTGGGAGATCGAGGACATCCCCGACGAACTCCGTCAGGATCCGGTGTGGGCCCGGACGAACGGGGCCGACCCCGGCCGTGACGGCTGCCGTGTCCCGCTCCCCTGGTCCGGCGACGCTCCGCCGTTCGGCTTCGGCACCGGCGGAACGTGGCTGCCCCAGCCCGGGGAATGGCGCTCCGGTACGGCGGAAGCGCAGGCGGCCGATCCGGCGTCGATGCTCCGGCTGTACCGCGCCGGCCTGCGTCTGCGAGAAGAACTTCCCGCGCTCGGCCCCGGCGATCTGGAGTGGCTGTCGCTGGGCGACGGGGTGCTCGCGTTCACCCGGGAGCCGGGGTTCACCTTCGTGCTGAACTTCTCGGACGCGCCGGTGCCGCTTCCGCCGCATCTCGACGTGCTCATGGCCAGCGGCCCGGTCGACGGTGACCTCCCGACGGATACGGCGGTGTGGCTCCGCACCTGATCAGCGACCGGTCGTGACCCGGCTGATCCGGCCGCGCATCCGCGCGCGGCCTGCCGGGTCACGCCACCGGAGGTGCCTGTCGAGCACTTCGCGGAGCACACCACAGAGGACGAGACCGTCAGTGGCGGCCTCGACACAGGGATGGTCGCGGAGCCAGTCGAACAGCTCCGAAGACCGGCCTCCCGGCAGCACGGACCGGAGGAGGTCCTCGGTGGTGTGGTCAGCTTGCGCGCATATGTACAGCGCCCACCGATGTGCCTCCGTCGGCGGCTCACCGGCCAAATGCGCGTAAACGGTGTCGACCACGTAGCGCTCCGCGTCCGCCCGCGGTGACCTGCTGACCTCGGCGGCCAGGGAAAGCGCGAACGGGTTGCCCGCCGCGAAGTCCACAATGGACTGCCGCAGCCCCTGGTCGACGTCACGCGCTTCGAGCAGCGCCGCGGACTCGGTTTCACTCAAGGCTTCGAGCCTGCGAACCCTGATCCTCCTCGACCAGGCCGGATCGACCAGTAATGTGGCGTCCGGGTCACTCCGGCCGGTGATGACGACGGTGGCGTTCCCGGACAGACCGCGGAGGACGCCTGCCGGATCGCCTGGCTCGTCGAACAACCGTACGGGTCTGCCCATGGCGGCCGCGTCGTCGGCGAACTTCCGCAGCAGCGTCGACTTCCCGATGCCGGGAGCGCCGGTGAAGAACAGCACTTCGACGCCGCCGGCCGGGTTTCTCGCGAGCAACCGCCGGAACTCGGCGCGTTCGCGCTCCCGTCCGACGAACAGCGAATCCGGTTCGCCGAGGCCGGGAACCTGCTCGTCCTCGGCGCGCAGCACCTTCTCGTGGAGCGCCCGCAGCTTCGGCCCCGGAAGAACTCCGAGTTCCTCGTCGAACAGGTCGTGGACAGTCCGGTAGAGCTCGAGTGCCTCGGCCCGGCGCCCGCCGCGATGGAGGGCGAGGAGGTAGATCTCGTACAGCGGTTCCTCAAGACGGTTCCGCTCGATCAGCACGGGCACCTCGGCCATCACCTCGGCGTGGTCCCCGAGTTCCAGCCGCAGCCGGAGCAGCTCCTGGGTGGTGGTCAGTTTCAACCGTTCCAGGCGCGAGCGCTCGTGTTCGGCCGCCTCGCCGGGGACACCGGCCAGCGCCGTCCCGGTCCAGAGACCGAGAGCACGCTCCAGCAGCTTCGCCGCCGTCTCCACGTTGTGCGTCTGGCGGGCGCTCTCGACCAGCCGGGCGAATTCCGTGGCGTCCACCTCGAAGGAATCCTCGTCCAGCTTGTAGCCGCCGGACTGCGAGACGATCGCCGATCCCAATCCCTGCAAGGAAAGTAGCCGACGGAGGCGGGAGATGTAGGTCCGGATGACGGCCTCGCCGGTCGCGGGTGCCCGCTCACCCCAGAGCCCGTCGATCAGCTCACCGGTCCGGACGAAACTGCCCGAGTTGGCCAGCAACACCATCAGGACGGCCTGCTGCTGCGGCGAGCCGAGGTCGAGCCGGGTACCGCCGCTGGTGAAACCCGGCGGCCCGAGGACGGTGAAGCGATACCGGACTTCCTGCGGCAGGTGGGACATGAGCGGAAAGGTAGGCCCGCCCGAGCGGGCGCCGCGACCGTCGGACGACGTCGTCGGCGTACGTCGCCCCTCGATGACGTACAGAACTGACGTCGTCCGACGGTCGCCGCGGTCCCGGCCGGATTCCTACGGTTGCGGCATGTCTGAAACCACGTACACCGCCGTCGCCACTTCGACCGCGGAAGGCCGCAACGGCGGCCGGGCGACCTCCGACGACGGCGCCCTCGATGTCGGCCTCGCCGTGCCGAAGGCCTTCGGCGGCGCCGGCGACGGCACCAACCCCGAGCAGCTGTTCGCCGCGGGCTGGGCGTCCTGCTTCGTCGGTGCCGTGCGCCGGGTCGCGGGTGTGAAGAAGGTGCCGCTGAACGACCTCGCCGTCGTCGCCGAGGTGACGCTGCACCACGACACCGACGCGGGCGAGTTCCACCTCAGCGCCGCGCTGCACCTGGAGGCCACCGGCATCGACCAGGCCACCGCCGACGAGCTGGTCCAGGGCGCGCACCAGGTGTGCCCGTACTCCAAGGCGACGCGGGGGAACGTCGAGGTCACGCTGGACGCGACGGTGGCGTGAACCGTGGCGACTCGTGAGTGGTGAGGACGGTTCTGTTGAGGGCTGACACGAACCACTTCGGGTGTCGCGAAAGCCACTTTCGGGACGTCTGATGTCGCGAAAGTGGCTTTCGCGACACGGCCACTGGCCTTCACGGACCGAACCTGCCTGATACGTGGGTGGGGTTGCGAAAGCCACTTTCGCAACGCTGAAGGTTGCGAAAGTGGCTTTCGCAACGCGCCTCCCCCGGTGGGACGTTGCCCGCGTGTCGGCTTCGGGTGTCACTGTGGCTTTCGCGACGTGCCTCCCCCAGCCGTCCGCGACCAAGACACGCTTGCCTTACCCCTCAGTCCTTACCACTCACGACCTCTTTCAACTCCGCCCGCGACTTCACTCCCAGCTTCGGGAAGATCCGGTGCAGATGCGTGCCGACCGTCCGGTGCGACAGGTACAGCCGCTGCCCGATCTCCCGGTTCGTCAGGCCCTCCGCGGCCAGGTGCACGATGCTCAGCTCATGCGGGGTCAGCTTCTCGCGCGCGTCCGGGCCGCGGTGAGGGCTCGACTCCCCCGCGCTCCGCAGTTCACGACGCGCGCGTTCGGCCCACGCGGTCATGCCGAGTGCGTCGAACGTCTCCCGCGCGGAGCGCAGGTGCGCCCGCGAGTCCACGACGCGCCGTTGCCGCCGCAGCCATTCGCCGTACGCCAGGTGCAGGCGCCCGCGTTCGGCGGGCCATCCGTCCAGCTCCGCCCGCAAGGCGGTCTCGAAAAGATCGTCACTCGGATCGAGCACGGCGCGGGCGTACCGCAGTCCGATGTGCAGGGCGGGTGCCGGGGTCGAGAGCGCCAGCTGTTCCATCTCCGCGACGATCTCGCGCAGGGCCTCGACCTGGCCCGCCCGGATCGCGACCTCGGTGATTTCCGCGACGAAGTAGACGCGCAGGGCCAGCTGGAAGGCGGGATCGGCGGGGTCGAACAGCCGCCGCAGGTCGGCGAACGCGTCGTCGAAGCGTCCCTCGCTCGACGCCGCGATGCCTCTCGCGAGCTGAACGGTCGCCAGCACCGGCCGGGCACCGGCGGCGAGCCCGGCCCGTTCGGCCTCGTCGGCCAGCGCCTTGGCCTGTTTGTGCTCGCCCCGCAGCGCGGCGATCTCGGCCTGGACAGCGGTGGCGAGGCCGTACATGAACGGCTGCCCGGTCTCCTTGGCGAATTTGGCCGCTTCCGCGGCGACCGGTACGGCCGCCGCCAGATCACCGAGCCGGACCCGGCTCCACGCCTGGACCGCCAGCGCTCGCGGCAGCAACCCGAGCCTGCCTTGCGCACGCAGTCCCGGCGCCGCGGCCGCGGAGAACCGGGCGGCCAGATCGACCGCGCCGACCTGCAGCGACGCGCTGCCGAGAAAGCGGTCGACCTCGGGATCGGCCCCGGTGGCCGCGGCGAGTTCGCGCAGCTCCCCGAGTACGGCCTCGGACCGTTCGAACGGCGCGACATAGGCGGCGACGGCGACCAGGCGCGGATCCGAGTTCTCGACCGGGAGACGGTCCGCGACGGCCAGCAGCGTCCGGCGCGTTTCCGGGCCGGGTTCGGCCCAGAAGCAGCGCATGGCAGCACCCCACAGGATGCGCATCGCCGGATCCGGGCGCCCTTCCTCCGCGACCGACTCGGCCAGCCGCGCCAGTTCCGTGACCCGGGAAAGGTCCTCGCGGACACCGTCCTCGAATCCGCTGAGCAACCAGCTCGCCGTCGATCGCTGCCGGGGCGTGAGCTCTCCCGCGCGGGCGTCCCGGACGAGCCGTTCCGCCGTCTCGCGGCCGCCGGACTCGACAGCCACCTCGGCCGCGCGCAGCAGCCGGTCCGCCCGCCGTTCCGGATCGGCGCTCAGCCGGGCTGCCTGCTCCAGCGCGGCGACGGCGGCGGTCGCCCCGCCTCGGTGCCGGGCGCGGTCGGCGGCCCCCTCCAACGCATCTGCCACGTCTTCGTCGGCACCGGTCGCCGCGGCGGCCTGATGCCAGGCTCGACGATCCGGCTGCTCTCGCAAGATCTCGGCGAGGCTCAGGTGAGCGCGTCGCCGTTCCTCGAGCGTCACCGAAGCGGGGATGGCCGAGCGCATCAGCGGATGCCGGAACGAGACCGTCCGGGGCTCGAGGTCGACCAGCCGGGCCTCGGCGGCGGGGGCCAGCGCCACCGGCTCGACGTCTTCGCCCAGCAACGCGCCGGCCGCGGCAAGCGTCTCGGTGAGCGAACCGGTCTCGTTGAGCGCGGCGACCAGCAAGGTCGTGCGCGCCGGTTCCGGCAAGGCGGTGAACCGGGCGCCGAAGGTGCGCTCGAGCCGTTCGGTCAGCGGCAGCACGGGATCGGGCGCCTCGGTCACGGCCGACGGCAGCTCGGTCAGGGCCAACGGGTTACCGGCGGCCTCGGCGAGCAGCCGGGACCGGACGGGAAACGAGAGTCCGGGAGCGACGGAGTCGAGCAGCTCGGCCGCGACCTCACCGGGCAGGCGTTCGAGGTCCATTGAGGACAGTCCCGCGTCGCGCAACGGCGACGGCTCCCCCTCCCGGAGGGTCGCGATCAGGACGATCGGTTCCGTCTCGATCCGCCGGGCCACGAAAGCGAGGACGTCGGCGCTCTCGCGATCCAGCCAGTGCACGTCCTCGGCGACGATCAGCAACGGCTTGGCCGCCGCCTCGTCCGAGAGCAGCGTCAGCGCCGCGAGCCCGACCAGGTACGCGTTCGGCTCCGCCGCCTCGGCGAGCCCCAGAGCCGTCCAGAGCGCGGACCGCTGCGGCGCGGGCAGGGTGTCGGCACCGGCCCGGAGCGGATAGAGCAGCTGGTGCAGGGCCGCGTAGGCGAAGTTCCGTTCGGCCTCGACACCGGTCGTGCGCAGCACGCGCAGGCCGCCGAGCGTCGCCGCGGCGACCGCCTCCCCCACGACGGCTGTCTTGCCGACGCCGGGTTCGCCCTGGACGAGGACACCGCCGCACCCTGCGGCCGGCCCGTCGACGAGCTCGCCCAGGTCCTTCAGCTCGGCTTCCCGTCCGAAAAGCGGCATGGTGCGGCATTCCTCCCCTCGGCCACGGCTGGCCGCCAGTCCGACGATACCCAAACGGTCCGGTTTGGACTCTCCGGCGGCGTCCACAGGATGTAGACGGCATGTCAACACGATCGGCCTAGCTTCGGGAAAGTGATGAGACGCAAGAAAATGTTCCTCGCGGCGGCACCGCTGGCCGCGCTGCTGCCGCTGGTGCTGACCTCGGTCACCCAGACGGCGCCCGCCGAAGCGGCGACGTCGTCATCTTGTGCGGCCGTTCCCGTTTCGGCGCCCACGGGCGCGCGGATCGAGTCGGTCCAGGCCGCGGCGAAACCCGCCGACGCCGATGTACCCGCCTACTGCGAAATCACCGTCACGCTGACCCACGGGAAGGCGGGCGACCACGTCAAGGTCGCCGTCGCGCTGCCCCAGACGGGGTGGACCGGCAGGCTCCAGGCGGTCGGCGGCAGCGCGTACACCGCCGGTGACTTCGGCGCCCCGCTCGTCCAAGCGGTCAAGGACGGCTACAGCGGCGTGACGACCGACGCCGGGGTCCCCTTGACCTTCCTCGACACCTCGTGGGCGCTCACTCCTCAAGGCGAAATCAACAAACCGCTGGTGACGAACTTCGCCACCCGCTCTGTACATGAGGCCGCAGTCATCGGCAAGGACGTGACGCAGAAGTTCTACCAGCGAGCCGTCTCCTACTCGTACTGGAACGGCTGCTCGACCGGCGGCCGTCAGGGTTACTCGGAAGCGCAGCGGTATCCCGGGGACTTCGACGGCGTCCTGGCGAACGCGCCTGCCGTGCACTGGTCGGAGTTCGCGGTCGCGACTCTTTGGCCGCAGGTCGTGATGAACCAGGACAAGACCTTCCCCTCGGACTGTGTCTTCACCGCCTTCCGGCAGGCCGCGATCAAGGCCTGCGACAACCGGGACGGGGTCACCGACGGCATCGTGGACCGGCCGGACGAATGCGGCTACGACCCCCGTTCGCTCATCGGCACGAAGGTGCTGTGCGGCGACAAAGAGGTGACCGTCACCGCGGCGGACGCCGAGGTGGTGCGCAAGATCTGGGCCGGGCCGACCGACGAACACGGACGACGGCTCTGGGCGGGTCTCCCCAAGGGCGCGGAGTTCGGCCCGGTGACGAGCGCTCCGGGCTTCCCGGTGGCCTTGGGCTGGGTGCGGACGTTCTTGAAGAAGCAGCCCGGCTTCGACGCCTCGAAGATCACCTACCGCCAGTTCGCCGACCTGTTCCGCCAGTCGGTGCGGGAGTACGACGAGGTCATCGGGACTTCGGACCCCGACCTGTCGGACTTCCGCCGGGCGGGCGGCAAGCTGATCACCTTCGTCGGCACCGACGACCAGTTGATCCCGCCGGGCGGCACGCTCCAGTACCGCCACGAGGTGGAACGCGAACTGGGCGGCCCGAAGCGGGTCAACGAGTTCTACCGGCTGTTCCTCGCGCCGGGTGTCGCGCACTGCGGCGGCGGCGCGGGTGCCGCGCCGACGAACGCGCTGGGTGCGCTCGTCGACTGGGTCGAGCACGGCAAGGCGCCGTCGACCCTGCCCGAGGCGAACGCCGACAAGACCCTCACTCGCGATCTCTGCGCCTATCCGCGGGTCTCGCGGTATCGGGGTCACGGTGATCCCGCGGTCGCCTCGAGCTACCGCTGCACCGCCCACTGAGGTCCACCACACCCGTGCCCGTCGTGCCGGCGCCCCCTCCGGTACGACGGGCACTTCCTCACCCTGTGAGAAGTTCCGGCCTCTCCTTTGCCATACCCCTCAAAAGTACGGTATTGACGAGGGGAGCGCCTCGACGAACCGGATCACGCGCCGTCGCACAGGTCCTTTTTACGAAGTATGAAACCTTTGCGCGGCAAGGGAATCGCCTACCGGATCACCATGATTCCCCGACATATCACCTTGCGCTCAGCCCGGGCGATATGACCCAAATGGTATGTACCAGTCACGAGATACCCCTCGTACGGTCGGAACGAATCTCCCTCCCCCGCCCGTTTCGAGGAAAGCGTTGACATGAACAAAAAGATCCTCGCCGCGACAGCCGCGGCCATAACGGGGGCAGGCTTGATCACCGCCATCGCCCTCACTCCCAACGCGAGCGCCGGTCAACAAGCCACCCCGGCAGACCAGGCACAATCCGAAATGCTCGCCGCCCTGTCCCGCGACCTGAAGATCAGCCCGGAGCAGGCCAAGCTCCGGCTCGCGAGCGAACAGCGCGCCGCGGTCGCCGACAACACGCTGAAGAGGCAGCTCGGCACGTCGTACGCCGGATCCTGGCTGGACACCACCGGAACCACCCTCACCGTGGCGGTCACCGACGCCGCCCAGGCCGACCTGGTGCGCGCCGCCGGCGCGACCCCGAAGACCGTCGCCCGCAGCGCCACCGACCTCGACACGGCGAAGCTGCGGCTGGACGCCAAGTCCGCCAAGGCACCGAAGGCCGTGCCCGGCTGGTACACCGACGTCGTCACCAACTCGATCGTCGTGCTCGCCAACGCCGGTGGCGAGGCCGCCGCGAAGTCGTGGGCGGCCGAGTCCGGCGTCCAGGCCGACCTGGTCCGGGTCGAGGCCAGCACCGAGATGCCGCGTGCGCTGATCGACATCATCGGCGGCAACGCCTACACCTTCGGTTCGGGCCGCTGTTCCATCGGTTTCGCGGTCGAAGGCGGCTTCGTGACCGCGGGCCACTGCGGCACCACCGGCACCCGCACCTCGAACCCGAGCGGGGTGGTCGCCGGCTCCAGCTTCCCCGGCAACGACTACGCGTGGGTCCGCGCCGACGCCGGCAACACCCCGCGACCGCTGGTCAACCGCTACCCCGGCACCGTGCCGGTCGCCGGTTCGACCGAGGCCCCGGTCAACTCGTCGGTGTGCCGCTCCGGCTCCACCACTGGCTGGCGTTGCGGCACCATCCTGCAGAAGAACACTTCAGTCACCTACCCCGAGGGCACCATCACCGGCCTGACCCGGACGAACGCCTGCGCCGAACCCGGCGACTCGGGCGGCTCGTGGATCACCGGCGACCAGGCGCAGGGCGTCACCTCCGGTGGCTCCGGCAACTGCACCTCCGGCGGCACCATCTACTTCCAGCCGATCACGGAGATCCTGAGCGTCTACAACCTGCGCCTGACGGTCAGCGGGAACCCGCCGTCCAGCACCACCACGACGCCGACCACGCCCACCACCCCGACCAGCCCGACGACCTCGAACCCGCCGGGCGGCACCTGGGCGCCGTACACCTACTACGGCTCCGGCGCGACCACCACCTATGGCGGTAGCACCTACCGCGTGATCCAGCCGCACACCTCCATGCCCGGCTGGGAACCGCCGAACGTGCCCGCGCTTTGGGAACTCGCCTGACCTGGACCGCCCCCGGCGCACTCACCTCGCCGGGGGCGGCCCCTCCTCCTGACAACGGCGCGCTGACGGCGGATCTCGAATCCCTCGTCCCGCGTGCCCGCCGCGGCGACCCCGCCGCGACGAACGAGTTGATGAGCATCGTCCAGCCGGTCGTCGTGCGGTACTGCCGGAGCCGGATGGGCGGGTCCGACGTGCGCGTGATCGCCGCGGAGGATGTCGCGCAGGAGACCTGCCTCGCCGTGCTCACCGCGCTTCCCACCGCCCGGGCCACCGGCGGTTCCTTCCTCACCGCCGTACTCGGGATCGCCGCCCGGAAGGTCGCCGCTGCCTTCCGGGGGCGAGCGCGGGACAGATCCGAACCCACGCCCGACCCGCCCGACCGCGCGACGCCCGAGCCCAACGAACCCGAGTGGCAAGCCCTCGCCGCCGACGGCCACGACCGGCTGACCCGGTTGATGAGCAGCCTTCCCGACATCCAGCGCGAGATCCTGCGGCTGCGCATCACCGTCGGCATGTCGGCGCCCGAGACGGGCGCGGTCCTGCGGGTGAGCCCCGGCCTCGTCCGGGTCGCCCAGCACCGGGCCCTGCAGAAACTTCGCACGATCATCAGCGAGGACGACCTGTGATCAGCCCCCTCATCGGTCCCGGAGACGGTCATACTTGGCCGGTGGAAATCGACGTCCGGCATTTGCGCCTCCTCGACGCGATCGCGTCGGCGGGCAGCATCGCGAAGGCCGCGACCTCGCTCGGGCTCTCCCAGCCCGCGCTGAGCGCGCAGCTCCACCGGGTCGAGCGGGCACTCGAACGGACCGTGTTCGAACGGGACCGCCAAGGCGTGCGGCCCACCGCGCTGGGCGAGGTGCTGCTGAACCACGCGCGGCGGGTCCTGGCCGCCGCGGACGACCTCGACCTGGCGATCCGCCGCTTCCACAGCGCACCGGCCGACGGCCTGCTCCGGATCGGCGCGCTTCCGACGGTCTTCGCCGAGACGTTGAGCGGCGTGGTCGCCGCGGCCACCCCGGGACGCCCGGTCGAATTACTCGCGCTGACCAGCAGGACGGCGTTGTTCTCCGCGCTGCTCGACGGCACGGTGGAACTGGCGCTGTACGTGGACCACCCCGGCCAGGAGATCGTTCCGCCGGACGGCGTCCACCTGCTTCCGGTGGGGACGGAGCCGGTTTTCGTGATCGTGTCCCCGGAGCATCCCGCCGCCGGACGCGGCGAGGTGTCGCTGGCGGAACTCGCCGGATCGGCCTGGCTCGCGGTGGCGGGCGGGGACGACGAGTTCCACGAGCACCTGACGGACGAGTGCGCCCGCGCCGGACTCGGCACGATCACCGTGCAGGAGCTGGAACCGATGGTGCTGCGGCAGACCGTCCGGCGCGATCCCCGCGCGGTGGCGCTCGCCCAGTCCCTCGATTCCGGTTCCACGATGCCCGGTTCGGTGGTGGCCCTGCGGGGAGTGCCGCTGAGGACGAGGCATCTCCTGCTGTGGCGGGACGGTTCAGCGGTCGACGTCCCGGCCATCCGCGGCGGACTGGTGCGCGCGATCACCGAGCTGGCCGCGATCCGGCATCGCCTCCCCGAGTGGGCGGCGGCCAATCCCGGCTGGCTCGGCACCTGACCGCGCTTCCTCGAAGGAGTCCACAGTGGTCGTCCACTGTGGATTTTCGGCGAGCCACGCGCGGTACAGCTCCGGGAGTTCCATGACGGTGTGCTGTGCCCGCACGAGTTCTTCCCACAACACGCGGACGGCGTCTTCGGACAGCGGGCCGCGCTCGTGCCAGTACAGCCGGGTGGTCATGCGCAGCGGGTTGCCGCGCAACGGGACGACCGCGATCCCGCTGCGGCGCCGCGCGGCGGGGACCATGGGCAGGACGGCCTCGCCCAGTTCGCACAGCTGCGCGCAGACACTCGGCGGCAGCGTGCGGATGTCGGGCGTGAACCCGGCCGCCCGGCACACGTCACCGAGATAGCCGGTGAACTCCGTGTCGGCGAGGTCCGCGGTGTCGGCGACGCTCAGCCAGCGTTCACCGGCGAGCTCCTCCAGCGCGATCTCGGCGCGTCCGGCGAGCCGGTGATGCTCGGCGACGGCCATGAACAACGGTTCCACCGCGACCGTCGCCCGTCCGATCTCGGCGGGCGGATCGTGGGCATAGCCGGGGAAGTCGACCACGACGAGCACCTCGAGCCGATGATCGGCGAGCAGGTCCAACGCCGCCGGGACACTCAGCGCGCCCCGCACCTCGACGTCCGCCGACAGCACCCGCGGCACGGCGACCGCCAGATTCCCCACCAGCTGCCCGGGGATGCCGCAGACCCGGACCGGATCGGGAAGCGTGCCGTACCGGTTCTTGTCCAAGGCGGATTCCAGCCTGGCCAGCGCGTCCAGCACGGTGCGCGCGTGGGCGAGGACCAGCTCGCCGAGCGGGGTGATCCTCGCGCCGCGACGGTCCCGATGGAACAGCGGGCCGCCGGCGGCGCGTTCCGCCCGGCGCAGGCAATCGGTGACGGTGGGCTGGGTCAGACCGAGTGCGGCCGCGGCGGCGGACAGCGTCCCCGTCTCGGCGATGGCGCGGACCACCCGCAGCTGCCGGAACCCGAGTTCCATAGACGAACGCTATACAAAGCCGGGAGTTCTCCGGAAGCCCCGCCGAGGCGAGGGTGAATCCCACACATCCCCTTCAACGTCGAGGAGGACCCCCTATGAGACTGCGTACCCTGCTACGCGCCGCCCTGATCCCGCTGGTCGCGGGTGCGGCGGCGCTGTCCGTGTCGTCGCCGGTGGCGGCCCAGGAACCCGGGCAGGTCGGCCCCGCCATCGTCGGCGGCGGACAGGCCTCCGGTGACTTCCCGTGGATCGCTTCTCTCCAGGTCAACGGCAGTCACGGTTGCGGCGGCTCGCTGATCGCGTCGCAGTGGGTCGTGACCGCGGCCCACTGCATCCCGCAGCAGGCACTGCGGCTGCGCATCGGGTCGAAGACATGGCAGTCCGGCGGGGTCCTGACCTCGGCGTCGCGCATGATCAAGCATCCGAACTACAGCGGTCAGGCGGGACCGTACGACATCGCGCTCGTGCGGCTCGCGCAGCCCGTGCAGAACCCACCGATCCAGATCGCGGCCAGCTCGCCCGCGGCCGGGACCGGTGTCACGCTGTACGGCTGGGGACAGACCTGTCCGCAGCGTGGTTGTGAGCCGAGGCCGCCGTCCAACCTCAAGCAGCTCAACACCCGCATCGATCCGGACAGCCGGTGCCAGGGCATCCAGGGTTCCAGCGAACTGTGTGTCTACAGCACGAATTACCAGACAGCCTGCTATGGCGACTCCGGCGGACCGCTGGTCGTCCAGGGCACGCTGGCCGGTGCGACGAGCCGCGCGGGTCACAACAGCCCGTCTTGCGGTACCGGCGACACCATCTACACCGATGTCGTCGCACACCGGCAGTGGATCGCCTCGGTCACCGGGGTGTGATCTTCCCGGTGCGGTGATCCGGTGATCCGCACCGGGAGGGGAGCCGGGTGGGCGCGTCGCAGGGACGCCCACCCGGTTCGGCGTTCATTCCTGGATGCAGTCGAGCCCGATGAGGCCGAAAGGTGTCAACACGTACTGGCAGATATGGGTCGCGTTGTCCTTTTCGGTCTCCGCGCAGGCGGCCGGCGCTCCGAGAAGGTCGACGAAGCAGAAGGCGTAGAACTGACTCGGCTTGCCGGGAACCCTTTCCGCGTAGGCGGGCGCGGCGGCGATCGCCCCCGCGGAAACCATGAGCGTGACGGTGGCCGCCAAGGCGGCGATACGTGTCTTCATCGTTCTCTCCTCTTCGTGCGGCTCTGTGGTCGGTACCTCCAGGGATTACCCGGCCCCCGCAGGTTCACCTGGTGATCACCGGAAAGTGTCACGACGACGTACAGCGATGACGTCGTCCGACGGGCGCCGCGGCCCCTGCGTCCGTCCTAACGTGACTTCATGCCCGCTCTGGGAAAGTTCGCCCTCATCGCCGTTCTGTTCACCGCCGCCTGCAGTGCTCCGCCACCGGTGGCCGCTCCCCCTGCCCCTGCCGCCGTCGCCGGCTGGGCGCCCGCTCCCGTGGTGCCGCTGCCGTCCCAGCCGGCACCCGCGCTCGTCGTGGACGCGCCCTTGCCCGAACAGCTCGCGATGGGCCTGGTCGTCCTGCGTTACCGGGCGGAGAACCTCCGGATCGTCCCCGTCTACGGCCCGGCCGCCCTCGACGTCTCGCCGCGGATCGGCCACATCCACGTGACCGTCGACGACGCGGCATGGCATTGGGCGGACGGCAGCGGCGAACCGCTGATCATCCAGTCGCTCCCGGCGGGACCGCACAAGGTGTGGATCGGCCTGGCCGATCCGACGCACAAGATCCTCGACGAGAAGACCGTGAACTTCGTCGTCCCCGTCCACAATGGACACCACTGAGGCGACGACGGCGTTCTGGGCTGCTCGACCACACGACCCGGCGGCTGACCGGAGACCCGCTCGGCACCCTCACCACCCTGGCGACCGACCCCGGCCGCCTCTGGAGATCGCCCGGAGCGGCGTGCGAGGTCCGTGAAGGCCTCCTTCCCTACGCTCAAGGTAGTGAAGGAGGCCTTCACAGCCCCCTGGTCGCCTCAGGAGCACCAGCAGTCACAGCGAGGCCGCGTGACGCAAGGAAGGAGGCCTGTTGCTGATTCGAGGCAACAGGCTCGCCGCATAGGGCGTTATACACTTCGTAGGCGCTGCCGGGTCGACAGCCAGAACACGGCGAGCCAGGCCCCCGCCGCATCCCGCCAGCTCAGGCCCGCAGGTGGGCAACGTCCGGCGCGACGGCGTGCCGCAGCGGCTGGCCGAGCACGAACCGCCGCAGCTCCCCCGCCACGAGCTCGCCCATCCGGGCCCGTTCGGCACCCAGCGCACCCGCCAGATGCGGGGTGAGCACGACATTCGGCAGCGTGTACAGCGGCGAGTCCGGCGCGGGCGGTTCGGGCCAGGTGACGTCGAGGATCGCCGTGAGGTCCGGCCGCTCGCTCAGCACGGGGACGACCGACGGTTCGTCGACAACGGCGCCGCGGGCGGTGTTGATCAGGGTCGCGCCGATGCCCATCCTGGCCACCAGCTCCCCGTTCACCAGCCCTTCGGTCTCCGGCAGCAGCGGCGCGTGCAGGCTGACGACGGCGCTCGTGGCGAACAGTTCGTCCAGTTCCACCAGCCGTACGCCGAGTTCGGCGGCGGCCGCGGCGCCCACGACGGGGTCGCTCGCGAGCACTTCGACGTCGAAATTCCGCAGATGCGACGCGACGAGAGCACCGATCTCGCCGAGTCCGAGCAGGCCGACGCGGGAGCGGTACGCCCCGGCGACCCTCGGATCGGGCGGGTACGCCTTCCGCTCCCGGATCTCGCGGGAGATCCGATGCACCTGCTTGAGTCCTAAGAGGACCTGGGCCAGCGTGAACTCGGCGACCGGGACGGCGTTCGCGGCCGCGGCGGACACGATCGGGAGCTCGCGCGCCCAGAACTCGGGCGTGGTCAACGGCCGGACCGATCCGGCGGCGACGAGTACGGCGCGCAGATCCGGCGCGTGTCCCAACAGGACGGAGTCCAGAACCGGCGCTCCCCAGCCCGAGAGCAGGATTTCGACGCCCTCCAGGGCCGCCGGGTCCTCCGCCAGGCGCTCGCGGGTGAGCGGCTCACGCAGGTCCACCAGCGTGCCGATCTCCTTCAGCACCGCCTCGGGGTAAACGTCGTCGCGGCGGCGTTCCTCCATCACGAGAAGTGCCGTCGGGCGGTGTTGCAGCTCGGTCATCCCTACCTCCGCCGGCGACCATACATCGGATGCTTGACCCGGTCCACGCGCGGCGAGTCCCACGCAGGGGCAAACCCGGCCGATTGAAATTCGTAATCATCGGACCATTGACCGAACGCTGTGAAAGCGCTTACCGTCCCCTCCGGAGTAGACAGCGTGGTCCACAGTGAACAGGAGATGCGATGCGGAAATCGCGGTGGATCGGCGTGGGACTCACTGTCTCAGCGCTGGTCCTTTCGGGCTGCTCGGCAGGCCCCGCCGGAACGAACGTCGCGCAGGACACCAAGGCACCCTTGGAACTGTGGACCCGGACGACCCCCGGCGGCGCCGGTGAGCAGGCCACCAAGCGGCTCGCGGAAGCCTTCGAGAAGGCCACCGGATTCAAGGTGCAGGTCACCGCGATCTTCGACGACTTCGAGACGAAGCTGGCCCAGCGCGCCGCCCAGCGCGACCTGCCCGACATCGTGATGAACGACGTCACGCAGGTCGGAACGCTGAAGAGCCAGGGTCTCGTCCGCGAGGTCGAGCCGGGCAAGATCAAGCACGCCTCGGAGCTCACCGAGCAGGCGCTGAAGTCGAACCAGACCCCCGACGGCAAGCTCTACGGCCTGCCCTACAGCGCCCAGGCCTCGGCGCTGCTGATCCGCAAGGACTGGCGGGAGAAGCTCGGCAAGGCCGTGCCGCAGAGCTGGGCCGAACTGGCGGACCTCGCCAAGGCCTTCACCACCGGCGACCCCGACGGCAACGGCAAGAACGACACCGCGGGACTGACCGCGACGCTGTCGACCAAGCGGGGCTACGCCTCCTGGTACTTCTCCAACTTCCTGTGGGCCGCGGGCGGCGACTTCATCACCGAGACCGGCGGCGGCAAGTACAAGCCGTCGATGAGCACGCCCGAATCCGTGGCCGCGGTGCAGTACTTCCGCGACCTCGGCTGCAAGGACAACGTGATCCAGCCCGGCTCGGTCACCATGCCGACCCCCGCGACCAACGAGACCTTCGAAGCGGGCAAGGCCGGGATGTACGTCGTCGGCCCGTACCTGCTGCCGCGTTTCGACAAGTCGCTCGGCAAGGACAAGTACGAGGTCGTCCCGATGCCGGCGGGCGCCAAGAACTCCGACGTCCTCGCCGAGGGACTCTCGATCTACATGATGGCGGGCTCGCCGAACCAGGCCGGGCAGGACGCGTTCGGTGACTTCGCGATCTCGACCGAAGGCCAGAAGATCGGCATGGAGGGCGAATCGGCCTTCATCGTGCAGCTCCCGGTGAACAAGAACGTCGACATCACCCAGGTCCGCTCGGACCCGCGATGGAAGACCTACGCCGAGATCTACGCCAAGTCCGGCCACTACGCGCCGTCCATCCCGAACTGGACGCCGGTCCGCCAGGACACCGCCGACACGGTCAGCGCGCTCGTCGCCGACTGCAAGCTCGACACCAAGGCGGAACTGTCCAAACTCGACACCAAGCTCACCGCGACCTTGCAGCAACAGGGGATCAGCGCGTCATGACCGTAGATCACGCCAAGCCGGCGGCCGTCGGCGCGGACCGTCCCGCCGTCAAGCGGACGCCCGCGCCGAAGGTCCGCAGGCGCAGCGATCGCGACGGGAAGTGGTGGACGCCGTGGCTGTTCCTGGCCCCCGCCCTGATCCTGTTCGTGTACTTCAAGTTCATCCCGATGATCACCGCGGTGACGATGTCCTTCCAGGACGTCCAGCCGTATCTGGGAAACCAGTGGGTCGGCGGGGAGAACTACAGCACCGTCCTCGGTGACGAGGCGTTCCACTCCGCGATCTGGCACACCGTCGTGATCGCGGTCGGGCAGACCGTGGGGTCGATGGTCATCGGCCTCGCACTCGCCCTGCTGATGGAGGGCCAGAGCAAACGGCTGAAGTTCCTGCGGTCGGCGGCGTTCCTGCCGGTGGTCGTGCCGATCGCGGTGGTCGCCGAACTCTGGCGGATCATGTACCACCCGACCGAGGACGGGATGCTGAACTCCATCCTCGGCATGGTCGGGCTGGGCCCGTCGGGCTTCATCAACGATCCCGACACGTCGATGATCTCGGTCATCATCACCGGCATCTGGCGCGGTGCGCCGTACGACATGATGATCTTCCTCGCGGGCCTGGCGGGAATCGACCGCGGGCTCTACGAAGCGGCCACTGTGGACGGTGCCTCGCGCTGGCGCAAGATCCTCCACGTGACGCTGCCGGGGCTGCGGTCGGTGTTCTCGATCCTGTTCGTCCTCGCGGCGATCCGCGGCCTGCGGGTGTTCACCGAGGTGTTCCTGCTGACCAACGGCGGGCCGAACGGCTCGACCGAGGTGGCGATGACCCTGATCTACAAACTCGGACTGGAACAGAACCGGCTGGGCGTCGGCGCGGCGGGAGCGGTCCTGCTGTTCCTCGCGACGCTCGTGCTGACGCTGTTCGTCCAGGTGCTCCGACGGAGGCGAGACGCATGACCGCGGCCAACGATTCGGCACTCGGCCTCGACGCCGTCAAATCGCCGGGCGGGCGGATCCTGAAGTACGCCGTGTACGCCCTTCTGCTGGTGGTGTTCGCCGGTCCGCTGCTGGCGCTGCTGGTCAGCGCGTTCAGCGACGTGTCCGACCCGACGGCGCTGAGCGTCATCCCGTCGAGCCCCACCCTGGACAACTTCGGTATCGCGTTCGACCACGGCGTCGGGATGTACCTGCTCAACTCGTTCCTGGTGGTCGGCTTCGGCCTGCTGCTGCAGGTCGTCATCTCGGTGCTGGCCGGATACGCGCTGGCACGCAAGAAGTTCCGCTTCATGACCTTCGTGCTGGTCGCGATCCTGGCGACGCTGATGCTGCCGGAGGAGATCCTCGCGATCCCGCTTTCGCTGATCCTGTCCGACCTTCCCGTGGTGCACATCAACCTGATCGGCAGTCTGGCCGGGATGATCGTGCCGCTCGGCGCGTGGGCGTTCTCGATCCTGGTGATGACCGAGTTCATGAAGGACGTCCCCCGCGAACTCGAAGAGGCCGCGCGGATCGACGGCGCCGGGGATCTGCGGATCTTCGCGCAGATCATCCTGCCGATGTGCAAGCCCGCGCTCGGCGTGATCGGCGTCTTCGGCTTCACGATGATCTGGGACCAGTACCTGCTGCCGATGCTGGTCTCGTCCGACGCCTCGACCTACACGCTGCCGCTGGCACTGCGCACCCTGCGCATCGACGCGGACGTGACGCCCGGCGTGATCATGGCGGCGTCGCTGCTGGCGCTGCTGCCGTCGGTCGCCGCGTTCCTGTTCTTCCAGCGTTCGTTCGTCCGCGGCCTCGCCTCGGGCGCGCTGAAGGGCTGACCCACAATCAAGGAGCGATCCTGAAGTGAGTTCCACCGCCTGGTTCACCCACGACCGGTTCGGGATGTTCGTCCACTGGGGACTGTATTCACTCGCCGCGCGGCACGAATGGGTGCAGAACCGCGAAAAGCTGACCGACGAGCAGTACCGCGTCTACTTCGACCACTTCGAACCGGACAAGTACGACCCGCGTTCCTGGGCTCGAGCCGCGAAGAACGCGGGCATGACCTACGTCGTGCTCACCACCAAGCACCACGACGGTTTCTGCCTGTGGGACAGCGACCTCACCGACTTCAAGGTGACGAACACGCCGTACGGCAAGGATCTGCTGGGTCCGTTCGTCGAAGCCTGCCGCGAAGAAGGCCTCAAGGTCGGCTTCTACCACTCGCTGATCGACTGGCACCATCCCGCGTTCCCCGTCGACGGCACCCATCCCCGCCGTGACGACCAGGAGTACATCGCGGCGCACCAGTACGCCGACATCGCCGAGTACCAGCTCTATCTGCACGGTCAGGTCCGCGAGCTGCTCACCCGCTTCGGCACGATCGACTATCTGTTCTTCGACTTCTCCTACAAGGGCCGCAAGGAATGGTGGGGCGGCAAGGGACCGGACGACTGGGACTCCCCCGGCCTGCTCGAAATGGTCCGCGAACTGCAGCCCGGCATCCTGGTCAACGACCGCACCGGCATCCCCGGCGACTTCATCACCCCGGAGCAGTACCAGCCGTCCGGGCCGATGACCCGCGACGGTGTCCCGGTGGTGTGGGAGGCGTGCCAGACGCTCAACGGCAGCTGGGGTTACGACCGCGACAACCTCGACTACAAGAGCCCCGAGCTGCTCATCCGGATGCTCGTCGACGGCGTGTCCAAGGACGGCAACCTGCTGCTCAACGTCGGGCCGAACGGCCGGGGCGAGATCGACCCGCGGGCGCACGAAGTACTCGCCGAACTCGGCCGCTGGATGGACCGGCACGAACGTTCCATCCGCGGTTGCGGCCCCGCCGAGTTCACCCCGCCCGCCGACGGCCGCTACACCCAGCGCGGAAACCGGCTCTACCTGCATCTCTTCAGCTGGCCGATGAACCACGTCCACCTGCCCGGCCTCGCCGGACGGGTGCGCTACGCCCAGTTGCTCGACGACGCTTCGGAAATCCGGGTGGTGCACACGGATCCGCGGCAGACCGCACAGAACACCCAGATGGGCGCGCTGCCCGAAGGCACGCTCACCCTCAAGCTCCCGATCCGGAAACCGGACACCCCGGTCCCGGTGATCGAACTGTTCCTGAACACAGAGAGCCCCGCCGCCGCGGAAACCCTCCCCACCGATTGAGCACGGAGGCATCATGGATCGCAGAAGGTTCCTCACCGGCGCCACTCTCGGCGCCGCGCTGGTCACCGTCCCCTGGGTCACCGCCGGTACGGCCTCGGCCAAGCCTCAGGGGCTGTGCGCGCTGAACGTCAGTTCGCTGACCGAACTGCAGAACGCCATCAACTCGGCCGCCGCCGGTGCCGTCATCACCCTGAACAACGGCACCTACACCGTGCCCACGGGCAAGCCGATCAGCATCAAGGGCAGGCGCGGCACCAAGGACCAGCCGATCACCATCGTCGCCCAGTCCGTCGGCGGGGTGACCCTGAACGGTGAGCAGAGCTTCGTCTTCGACGACTCCACCGGCGTCACGATCAGCGGATTCAAGCTCCGGCAGAGCACCACGCTGGAGATCCCGCCGAACTGTTCCCGGATCCGCCTGACCCGCAACGATCTCCAGTTCGCCGACATCACGGACCTGCACTGGGTGATGGTCCGCGCCGACTACAGCAAGATCGACCGCAACCACTTCCACCACAAGACGACGCTCGGCGTCATGCTCTGCATCGAGGGCGCGGACGAAGACAAGATGGCGGTGGGCGTCCACGTCTTGCGGAACTACTTCTCCGACCACACCTTCGCCGGGGACAACGGTGGCGAGCCGATCCGGCTGGGCGTCAGCCCGCGTGCGCTGAGCACCGCCGGCGCCACGGTGGAGTACAACCTGTTCGAACGCGCGAACGGCGACCCGGAGGCGATCTCGGTCAAGTCGTCGGGCAACTTCATCCGCAACAACACCATCCGGAACAGCCTGGGCGGCATTGTGCTGCGCCACGGGAACAAGACCGTCGTCGAATCCAACTTCATCATCGGCGGCAAGGAAGGCATCCGGATCTACGGCAACGACCACAAGATCCTCAACAACTACGTCGCCGGGCTGTCCAGCAACGCGCTGGTCATCGGCAGCGGCTCCGTCCGGGACCACTTCCCGGGTGAATCGAAGGAATCGCGGCGCGGCAACGACGCGGCGGACCGCGTGCTCATCGCGCACAACACGCTGCTGAACAACAACAGTACGCTCTCCGGCGAGACCAAACGGACGATCGAACCGCGCGACTGCACGATCTCGGACAACCTCTTCGTCGGCAGCAACGGCGACCTGGTCTCGATGAGCACCACGGGCAACTTCACCTGGTCCGGCAACATCCTGTGGGGTTCGGGCGGGAACGGGAACATCCCGGCGGGCACTTTCCAGCGGGTCGACCCGAAGCTCGTGCAGGCGTCGGACGGGGTCTCGCGCCTCGCCTCGAACAGCCCCGCGATCAACGCGGCGACCCTGTCGACCGCCCCGGTCACGGTGGACATCGACGGTCAGGCCCGCGGCAGCCAGCGCGACGTCGGGGCCGACGAGTACTCGACGGCCGCCATCGCCAACCGGCCGCTCACCACCGCGGACGTCGGCCCCGCCGCTCCGTAGCGAAAACCCGGGCTCACGCCGGCGGCCGTCCTCGCCGGCGTGAGCCCGTACCACCCGAGGAGGAGCCATGCCGCAGCGCGCCGCGGGTTCTGTCACCCTGGCCGACGTCGCCCGTGAGGCGGGAGTATCGCTCGCGACGGCGTCGCGAGCGCTCAACGGCGGGACCAGACAGGTCTCCGGGGACCTGCGGAAATCGGTGCTGCAGGCCGCGGAACGCTTGCAGTACACGGCGAACGTACCCGCCCAGGCGATGGCCCGCGGCCGCGGCAACGTCGTCGGACTGCTGGTGCACGACATCGTCGACCCCTATTTCTCCTCGATCGCGTCCGGGGTCATGCGTGTGGCCGCCCGACACGGTCTGACGGTCACCATCGCTAGTACGGAGAACCATCCCGAGAAGGAACTCGAGTACGTCACGACGTTGCGCGGTCAGCGGGCCAGAGCGGTCATTCTGGCTGGTTCGCGCAACGAGGACGATGCCCTGCAACGGAATCTGACGAACGAACTCAAAGCGTTCGAAGCCGCCGATGGCCAGGTCGTGGTGATCGGACAGCGCAAGCTCCCGTTCGACACCGTCATGCTGGAGAACCGCGCTGGAGCGGCGGATCTGGCTGAGCGACTCGTCTTGCTCGGACACCGCGACTTCCTCGTCCTCGCCGGGCCGCCCGGCCTGATGACCTCGCGGGATCGCGTCCTGGGTTTCCGTGACGGCCTCACCCGACAAGGCATCGCGCTGCCCGAGAACCATGTGCTGCGTGCGGAGTTCACCCGTGACGGCGGCTACGCGGCGATGGTGCGGGCGATCGAGAACGGCTTCCGCGGTTGCGTGTTCGCGGTCAACGACGTGATGGCCGTCGGCGCGATGGCCGCCTGCCGCGACCGCGGTCTGCTGGTCCCCACGCAAATCGCGATCGCGGGATTCGACGACATCATCACGTTGCGCGACATAAGGCCTTCGCTGTCCACCGTGCGCGTGCCGATCGAGCGGATGGGCGAGCAAGCCCTCGACTTCATCCTCGCCGACCGCGCGGACAGCCCCCGCGTCAAGCCGATCACCGGCGAGGTCGTGCTGCGGGAAAGCACTCAACCGTTGGAGGGAAAATGATCCGCCCGGGACTGTGTTCGGTGACGCTGCGGCGGCTGGACGCCGACGAGGTCGCCCGCCGTGCCGAGGAAGCGGGCCTGCAGGTGATCGAGTGGGGCGCCGACGTCCACGTCCGCCCTGGCGACGACTGGGCGGCCGACCGCGCGTGCGAAGCCATGGACCGGCATGGTCTGACCTGTGATTCCTACGGATCCTACTTTCGCGCCACCCCGATGGAGACCGGGAAGTTCGGCGACATCGCCGCCACCGCGGCCCGGCTCGGCGCGTCGAGGATCCGGGTGTGGGCGGGCAAAGCGGGCTCGGCGGACGTCGACCCCGAAGAGCGTGAGCAGGTCGTCGCCGGTCTGCGCAAGGCCGCCGACGACGCGGGCGAACACGGTCTGGAAGTCGCGCTGGAGTTCCACGGCGGGACACTGACCGACACCGCCGAATCGACAGTCCAGCTGCTGGAGGAGGTCGGCCGCGACAACCTCGGGACCTATTGGCAGCCGCCGCAGGATCTTCCGGACGAGCGGACGCTGGCGGGGCTGGAACTGGTCCTCGACCGGGTTCGCGCGGTGCACGTGTTCTCGTGGTGGCCCAGCAACGAGCGGCACCCGCTGACCGCACGGACAGAGCTGTGGACGCGGGCGTTCGAGCTGCTCGCGAAGACCGGGCGGCCTCTCGACGCGTTGCTGGAGTTCGTCCCGGACAACGATCCGGAACTCCTCCCCGGCGAGGCCGACTCCCTGCGCAAGCTGATCGAGGCGGGCGCGTGAGGTTCACCGAAGCCGACAGGCTGCTGTTCGCGGGCGACTCGATCACCGACTCCAGCCGCGATCGCACGGATCCCGCGTCACTGGGCAAGGGGTACGTCCGGCAGATCGCCGACCTCCTGCCCAGCGGGCCCGAAGTGATCAACAAGGGGCTCAACGGCAACCGGATCTACGATCTGGAAGCCCGCTGGACCACCGACGTCCTCGCGATGCGCCCCACCGTGCTGACCGTGAAAATCGGCATCAACGACACTTGGCGGACCTTCGACCGCGGCCTGCCGAGCCCGATCGGGAAGTTCCGCGGTGCCTACCGCAGGCTGCTGTCCGGCGCGCGGCAGCATCTGCCTGCCGAGTTGTACGTGATCACGCCGTTCCTGCTGCCGGTGGAGCCGGAACAGCACGACTGGATCGCCGATCTGGCGCCCCGCGTCGAAGTCGCACTCGACGTGGCGGCCGAGTTCGGCGCGCGCCCGGTCCGCGCGGATCTGTTCATGCCTCGGGCCGCCGAAGAACACGGGGCGGCGACGCTGGCCCCGGACGGCGTCCACCCCAGCCCGCTCGGCCACCGGTTGCTCGCCGAGGCGTGGCTCGCGGCGGTCGAGGAGGCCCCGCGTCCTTAGCGGATACAGTTGCGTCGTGAACCGGGATGCCATCATTGCCGGGCGCTACCGGCTCGAGCGCAAGGTCGGCCGCGGCTCGATGGGCATCGTGTGGCAGGCGCGCGACGAACGGCTCGGCCGGACGGTCGCTGTCAAGCAGCTACTACCGGACAACTCGCCGGACGACGCGCCGTTCCGGTCGATCGTGCGCGCGATGCGGGAAGCCAGGGTCGCCGCACGGCTCAAGCATCCGCACGCCGTCACCGTGTACGACGTCGCCGAGCAGGATGGAACCCCGTTCCTGGTCATGGAGTTCCTGCCGTCGCGGCCGCTGACGGAACTCCTCGCGGACGACGGCCCGCTTCCCGCGGGCCGGGTGGCGGAACTCGGCGCGCAGGTCGCCTCGGCGCTGGCCGCGGCCCACGCGGACGGGATCCTGCATCGGGACGTCACGCCCAACAACGTCCTGATCACCGAGGACGGCCGGGCGAAGATCGCCGACTTCGGCCTGTCCCACGCCACGGGCGAAGGGACCATGACCGGCGGCGGCCTCGTCGTGGGCACTCCGGCGTTCCTCTCCCCCGAGGTCGCGGACGGCGAGGAACCCGGCTATCCGTCGGACGTCTTCTCCCTCGGTGCCACGCTCTACACCGTGCTGGAAGGCGCACCGCCCTTCGGCACCGACGGCAACCAGATCGCGCTCCTCAAACGGGTCGCCCGCGGCGAGATCATCGCGCCGCGCACCACCGGCCCGCTCACGGACGTCCTGCTGCGGCTGCTCCGGCGCGATCCCGTCGAGCGGCCGGACATGGCCGAGGCCGAGCGGATGCTCAGCGCGGTCGCCGACGGCCGTCCGGCGATCCTGTCCGGCACGAAACGACTTCCCACCCCCACCCGCCGTTCGCGGCTGCCGTTCGCGATCGCGGGCGGTGCGGTGGTGGCGGGTGGTGTCCTGGCGGGGATCCTCCTGTTCGACGGCGACACCCCCGACGCGCCGGCGGCGGCCCCACCCGCGAGCACCTCGGCGGAGAAACCGGTGTGCGAAGCGCGCTACGAGGTGACCAATCGCTGGCCCGGAGGCTCGGAGATCCGCGTGTCCGTGCGGAATTCCCAAGACTCCCGGCTCACCGGCTGGGAAGTGAGCTGGACCCTGCCGCCCGGCACCCGCATCGCCACTCTGTGGAACGGTTCCCTGGCACAGGAAGGCGACCGCGTGCGGGTGTCCGAACTCGACTGGAACGCCGTGCTGCCCGCCGGCGGGACGACGACCTTCGGTTTCATCTCGACCACCGGCGACGACGGCGGGAACGCGCCTGTCGCGGTGTGCCGGAGTTCCTAGCGCCTGCGTTTAGTCCTCTGAATGCGGTAGTTGCACGTGCAACTACCGCATTCAGAGGACTAAACGCGTCCTTGTCGATTCGCGCGCGTTCAGCCGCACGGGTACCTCGATGCGACGCGGCTCGTCCTCCGGAGTGACGCCCTCGATGAGGTCCATCAACGCCGTGGCCGCGCGTCCACCCACCTCACGCGGGTGGACGAACATCCCGGTCACCTGCGGCGAAGTGAGCCGAAGCGAACCGCTGTCCACCGCGCTGCAGATCCCGAGTTCGCCGGGTACCGCGAGGCGCCGTCGGCGAGCCTCGTGGAGAACGCCGAGGGCGAGGTTCTCCGACGTCGTGAAGACGGCGTCCGGGCACACTCTCCGGTCGAGCAGCCTGCCCAGGGCCTCCGCCGTGCCTTCGGTGGTCGGCGGTTCGTCGATCTCGGCCACCACCGGTTCCAGCCCCCGGTCTTCCACCCAGGCGGTGTACCCGGCGACGAGATCCGCCGCGTACGAGCGGCTGGTGTCGGTGGTGATCATCGCCGGACGCTCGTAACCGTTGTCCGCCAGGTGATCCAGCATCAACCGCGCCGCCGCGACCAGGTCGTTGTCGACGACGACCGGCACCGGGCACGGCGCCGCCAGCGGGCGGCCGGTGGTCACCAGTGGCCGATCCTGACACCAGCCGGTGGCGAAAAACGGCTCATCGCCGCGAGGGTCGACGAGGATCGCGCCATCGACGGCGAAAGCGTTCAGCCTGTCGAGATCCGCGTCCGACGGCGTCAGCAGCAGGGCGTACGACCGTTTCGACGCGGCTTCGGCCGCCCCGTTGAGGACCTCGAGGAAGTAGTCCGAATTGGGCACGAGCGCGCAAGCACTGCTCGCGTCGACCGAATTCGCGAGCTGGATCGCCAGGGTGCGGCTGCGCCGGGTGACCAGCTGCTGGGCGTGGACGCTGGCCTGGTAACCGAGTTCCGCCGCCGCCCGTGCGACGCGCCGCCTGGTGTCCTCGGAGATCCGGCCCTGCCCGCTGAGCACGTGGGACACGGTGGTGATCGAGACACCCGCGGCGGCGGCGACGTCACGGATGGTCGGCGACACTCAGGCCTCCACGGGCGGTCCCCAAACGCGGTTCGGCCGGTCGGTGTCCAGCCGATAGTCGGTGACGTGGGCGTCGCCCAGCCTACGTCCGAGGTCGGCCGCGGCCTCCAGCGGCCGGGCGGGATCTCGCTCGACCTCGCCCCGGCTGTTGCCGACGCCGACCACGATCCCGGCGAGGTCCTGGCGCAGGTACCGGGTGAGTTCCTGGAACTGGGCTTCGAGGCCGAGCGTCGCGCCGCGATAGCTCTCCTCACAGGAGATCAGCACCGCGGCGCGCTTGTTCATCAGCCCCGGCACGACCTCGGCGGTATGCGGCGAACTGCCGGAGGTGTAACAGAAAAGCCGGTCGAAGAAGGATTTGAGCCTGCCGGTCATGCCGTACCAGTGCAGCGGCGTCGCGTACACGATCGCGTCCGCCGGGAGCACGTGGTCGAACAGCAGGCGCTCGTAGCCGTCGCCGATCCCGCAGGACCGGTCGCTCAGCCGGCAACCGCGGCAATCCCCCAGCGGCGACTCGACGAAATCGGACAGGTGGACGAAGCCGACCGTGTGCCCGGCTTCCTCCGCTCCCTTCGCCAGAGACTGGGCGAGCGCCCAGGAGTTGCCCTCACGACGCGGGCTCGAATCGAGCACCAAGACCTTCACATGGTTCTCCCCGGAGAGACTGCAAAAACGCTTTTGCAGTCTCTCCGGGGAAGGTTTCACCTGTCAAGCGACCTTGGCGGCCGCCGCGAGGACGATCTCCGCGACGACGTCCGGCCGCGACACCGAGACGGCGTGCGAGGCGTCGACACGGGTGACCTCCGAACCGGCGCGCTCGGACATGAACGCCTGCGCGGCGGCGGGGATCGCGTGGTCCTGCTCGGCGATCAGCGCCCAGGACGGCACGTTCTTCCACGCCGGCTCGCCGTCGAACGGCGTGGCGAGCGCACGCTCGGTGACCGGACGCTGGGTGACGGCCATGACGTCGGCGGTCTCCGCGGGGACGTCGGCCGCGAACACGTCCGAGAAGTTCTCGGGCTTGATCGACAGCTCACCCTGGGAGGCGAGGACGTTCGTGGTCTCCGGACCGAGCTTGCTCCATTCGAAACGGCCGGACAGCTCGAACACGCTCTCCCCCGCTTCCGGCTGGAAGGCGGCGATGTAGACGAGCGCCTTCACGTTCGGCGCGGTGACGGCCGCGCGGCTGATCACCACGCCGCCGTAGGAGTGCCCGGCCAGCACGACGGGACCGTCCACGCCATTGACGACGTCGGCGACATAGGCCGCGTCGGACTCGATCCCGCGCAGCGGGTTCGACGCCGCCAACACCCGGTAGCCCTGCTCCCGCAGCTTCGGGACGACGCCGTTCCAGCTGGACGAGTCGGCGAAAGCACCGTGGACCAGGACGATGGTGGGCTTCTGGCTGCTCATGGTGGCTCCTTCAAAGCGAGAGAGAATGATCGGTCTTTCTCCCAGAACAATGCTCGCCGATCACGCCTTCCGCAATGTGACGAAGGCGATCTGGTGGAATGACCGTTCTTTCTCTAAGGTGGGGCCATGCCGACTGTCGATCGGGACGTGCACCCGAAGGTCAGGCTGCTCGAGACCGCTTCACGCTTGTTCTACGCCGAGGGCATCCACGCCATCGGGGTGGAGCGCCTGGTCTCCGAAGCGGCTGTCACGCGGGCGACCTTCTACCGCCACTACCCCACCAAGGACGACCTCGTCGCCGCGTACCTGCGCGCGACGAGTGAGCAGATCCGCGCGGGCGTCGGCGCGATGACGCGCGGCAAGCCCGCACGCGAAGCGCTGCTCGCCGCGCTGGGCATCATCGGCGACAGGACGCTCGACGACGACTTCCGCGGCTGCCAGTTCCTCAACGCCGCCGCCGAGTACCCCGACCCCGCCCACCAGGTCCGTCAGGTCATCGACGACCACCGGGACTGGTTCTTCGGCGTACTTCGCGACCTGGCGCGCGACGCGGGTCATGCCGACCCCGACCACGCCGCCCGCACGCTCGTCCTCCTCCGCGACGGCGCACTGCACGGCGGGAATCTCGACGACGCCGAGACCGTGCGCACGACCTTGCGCCGCGCTGTCACCGACGTCGTGGGCTGAACTTTCCCCGCGGCGAGTCCGGTTCATCGAGGCGCCGCAGCGGTATCTGTTGCGGGAGTGGTGAACCGGCCGAGCGCGTGGAACAGGGTGGTGGCGAGCACGAGGCCTTCCCTGACGATCGGCGCGAGCAGATGCTCGTCGGGCGCGTGCTGCAGGCAGCCCGGGTAGGAATGCGGCAGCCACAGGGTCGCGATGCCGAGGATGTCGGTGAACACGTGGTTGGGCAGGCCACCGCCGAAACTCGGCAGGATCGCCACCGGCCGGTCGGAAACCTCGTCGAGGACGCCCTTCGCCCAGCCCACCCACGGATTTCCGACCGGGGTGCGACTGGCCTGGAAACTCGCTTCGACGGCGACCTCGACCATCGAAAACCCTTGCGAGGCAAGGTGTTTCCTGATCGTGTCCGCGACGTCCGAGACCTCGGTCCCGGCGACGTAGCGGAGTTGCAGTACCGCGCGGGCCTTGCCGGGGATGGCGTTGACGGGCCGGTCGATATCGCCGGCTCCCAGCGAAAGGACTTCGAGGGTGTTCCAGCCGTAGAGCCGCTCGGCGGCCGAAAGCCCTGTGTCGCCCCAGCTTTCCTCCAGTGCCGGATCTCCCGGTTTGCCGGCGATCCGGATCTCCGCGAGCGCCTCGCGGACGCTGTCAGGGAGTTCGGGCGGCAGGAGACCGGGCACCCGGATGCGCCCGTGCCCGTCGACGAGACAGGCGATCGCCCCGGTGAGGGTGGTGGCGGGATTGCGCAGCACCCCGCCCCAATTCCCGGAGTGATAGGCGTCGGGGCGCAGGTCGACGTCGAGCGAGATCCGGACGGCGCCGCGCGCGCCGAGGAACACCGTGGGCGTCGTCGCGTCCAGCCGCGGGCCGTCCGAGGCGATGAGGACATCGGCGCCGAGTGCCCGCGACTGCGCCGCGACGAACTCGCCGAGACCGGGCGAGCCGATCTCCTCTCCGGTCTCGAACAGGAACTTGAGGTTGAACCCCAGCGAGCCCGTTTCGGCGAGGAGCAGCCTGAGCGCGGTCAGGTTGATCAGATGCTGCCCCTTGTTGTCCGCCGAGCCGCGGCCGTACCAACGCTCGCCGTCGGCGGTCAGCGTCCACGGGTCACGACCCTCGCTCCACCGCCCTTCATGGCCGTCGACGACGTCGGCGTGGCCGTAGCACAGGACGGTCGGCAGCTCCGGCGACTCGATCCGGGTGCCGATCAGGAAAGGGCCACCGGCGGGATCGGGGTTGGGATACCGCCGCACCGTGCAGCCGAGCTCCGTCAAGGCCGGAGTCAGCACCTCGTCCAGGTATGCCTTGATGGCAACGCGACCGTCCGGATGGTCGCTCACGGTCGGGTAGCGGACCAGTTCGGCGAGTTCGGCGAAGAAGGCGCCCGAATCCACGTGTTCTTGGGCCTTCGAAACCAGTTCCGCTGGGGTGGACACGTTCTCTCCCGTTTCGTTCGCCGAGTGTCGAGGAGAAGCGTAGGCCGGTTCGCCTACACTGACCATTGCCGTTTGCGGCGCCCCGCGTTCTGATCGAGGCAAAGGAACTGCCATGCGCCTGCTGCCGATCGCGCTGACGTACTTCCTGGAGGTCGCCCGCACCGGCTCGGTGTCGGAAGCGGCGGCCGAACTGACCGTCGCACCTTCGGCGATCAGCCGTCAGATCGCGAAGCTCGAGGCCGGGATCGGAGTACCACTGTTCGTCCGGCGTCCGCGTGGCATGGAGCCGACCGACGCCGGGAACCGGCTGCTCGACCACGTCCGCCGCAGCGAAGCCGAATCGGCCGTCCTCGTCGACGAACTTCGTACCGGACGAGGGTTTCACGCCCGTTCGCTCACGGTCGCCTGCTCGGAGGGGTTCGCCCGCCGTGTCGTACCCCAGGCGATCGCCGCCTTCCGCCGCGAACACGACGTCACCTTCCACATCGACGTCGTGAACCGGGAGGAAGCCACCCGCCGCGTGCTCGACGGCGCGGCCGACGTCGCGGTCACCTTCACGACCGGGCCTCAGCACGGCGTGCGGGTCGAAAGCGCCGTCGTCGTCCCGGTGTACGCGATCGTTCCGCTCGGCCATCCGCTGACCGGTCGCGACTCCCTCGGGCTCGCCGAACTGTGCGAACACCCCCTCGCCCTGCCGTCGCAGGGTCAAAGCCTGCGCGATCTGTTCGACATCGCCACCCGGATCGAGAACCTCGTGGCCCGTCCCGTGCTGGTGTGCGACGAACTCAGCCCGAAGTACGAGTTCGTCCGATGCGGCGGCGGGATCGCGCTCGTCGGCGGCCTCGGTGACATCGAGCAGGACGCGGCCGCCGAAGGAGTGACCTACGTCCTCCTCGACAACGCCGTGTTCCGCAAGCGCGAGGCCCAGGTGCAGACCATGGCGGGACGGACGTTGTCCTTGGCCGCCTCGCGGTTCACCACGCTGCTCACCTCGTTCGTCCGCCCGCCGGTCAGCGGATCAGGACGCCGGGATTGAGGATCCCCGCCGGGTCGAGCGCGGTCTTGGCTGCGGTGAGCGCGGCCGCGAACGGATCGGGACGCTGCCGGTCGTACCAGGGGCGATGGTCGCGGCCGACGGCGTGGTGATGGGTGATCGTACCGCCGTGCCCGGCGATCGCCTCGGACACCGCGGCCTTGATCTCGTCCCGCTGCCCGACCGTGCTCCCCCAGCGCCCGGCGGCGTAGATCCCGTAGTAGGGCGCGGGACCGTCCGGATAGACGTGCGTGAAACGGCAGGTCACGACCCCCGCGCCGCCGCACACCTCGTCGATCGCGGCGCGGGCCGCCGAGGTGATCGTGTGGTGGAATTCTTCGAATCCCTCCCAAGTGCACGCGGTCTCGAAGGTCTCGACGATCAGCGAGCGTCGCGCGAGGGCGTCGCGCTGATACGGCATCCGCAGGAACGAAGATCGCCACGTCGACGCCGAGTCTCCGTCAGGGCGTGCGGAATCCTTGCTGCGCCTGGTTTTCACGACCCCGCCATGACCGGCGGCCAGTTCCAGCGCGCGATCGAGCCAGATGTCGACCGGATGGTCGGCGGATTCGAACCCGACCAGGAGCAGGCCACCGCCGACGCTCGCGCCCGCGTTGATGAACGCCTCGGCCGGATCGAGCAGGCGGCAGTTCGACGGGTGGAGCCCGGACTGCGCGATCGCGCGGGTGGCGGCGATCGCGTCCTCCTGGCTCTCGAAGGTGATCGACGCGGTGACCTGCCAGACCGGCCTGTCCTGCAGGCGCATCCACGCTTCGGTGATCACGCCGAGCGTGCCCTCCGAGCCCAGGAACATCCGGTCCGGCGACGGGCCCGCGCCCGATCCCGGAAGCCGTCGTGATTCGCTGATCCCGGCCGGGGTGACGACGCGCATCGACTCGGTGAGATCGTCGATATGCGTGGCGAGGGTGGCGAAATGCCCACCGGCGCGGGTGGCGAGCCAACCGCCGAGGGTGGAATGGGCGAAGGACTGCGGGAAATGCCGCAAGGTCAGCCCCAGCGGGCGAAGCCGGTCTTCGAGGGCGGGGCCGAAGATCCCGGCCTGGATCCGGGCCGCGCGGCTGACCGTGTCCACTTCGAGCACGGCGTCGAGTCCCGCGAGATCCATCGACACCGCCGGTCCTTCGAAGCGAGGTTCGACGCCGCCGACCACGGAACTGCCGCCGCCGTAAGGAATCACCGGTGTACCGGAAGACGAGCACCAGTCGAGCAGGTCGACGACGTCCTGTTCCGAGCGCGGACGGGCGACCAGATCCGGGACGTGCTCGGCACGTCCGAGCAGGTTGCGGACGACGTCGCGGAAGGCCTTGCCCCGGGCGTGGGACAAGCGATCGGCGACGTCGTCGCCGCACAACGCGGCGAGCGCGGCGGGCGGGTCCAGCCGCGACGGCGGCACGTCGAGATCCGACGGCCGCGGCGGGCCGTGATCGGTGAAATCGTGCCCGGGCAGCACCGCCGCCGTGCGGGCGACGAGCGCGTCGGATTCCTCCGCGGTCAAGGCTTCGGCGGTGTTCCCCCAGCCCCACCAGGAACGCTCTCCGGCCGGCATCGGCGCCTCCGTTCGATCTGACTCCCCAGTAAGTTACTCAACGGTCAATTATCGTGTCAACGCGTGACGGAGATCGCCGCCGCCGACTACCGGGCGCTCGGCGAATGGCCGCGGAAACCCCGTCTCCCCTGACACACAGGACAGCTCCTCGTCCCAGGACCGGTTCGACCCCTTCGACGCTTTACAACGTTGTATCAACGATGTAAAAACGTTCTGACGGCCAGCCGTGGCCCGGCTCACACCGGTTCCCACCGGCCACGGGGTCGTGGTTTCACGCCTGCACAGGTCCAGTGGGAGGCGCACTCCGCCGAGGCGGCCGCCCCCCGGAGAAGGGTGTCGAACAGATGTTGTCAACGTTGTCACCTCATCGCCCCAGAGGTACGTCCCGAAGTACCGGACGTCTTCGGAAGACCCTGACCGTCGCGGTGGCCGCCATAGCCGCCCTGTCGATGACATCGGGAGCCGCGACAGCCGCGGACAGCGGCTGGAAGATGGGCAAGCCGCGCCTGACCACCCCGTGGACGAACCAGGTGTCGCCCTCGAACGCGCTGCCCGAGTACCCCCGCCCGCAACTCGTGCGCCAGGACTGGCAGAACCTCAACGGGCTCTGGGAGTTCGCCGGCGCCGCACCCGGCGAAGTCCCGCCGTTCGGCGAGCGGCTCGCCGAGAAGATCCTGGTCCCCTACCCGACCGAGTCCGCGCTTTCCGGGATCCAGCGGCACGAGGACCACATGTGGTATCGGCGCACGTTCACCGTGCCCAAGAACTGGGGCGTGGGCAAGGACAACACCCTCCGGATCAACTTCGGCGCCGTCGACTACAAGGCGAAGGTCTACGTCAACGGCAAGGAGGTGGCCGCGCATCAAGGCGGCTACGGCGCGTTCTCCGCGGACGTCACCTCGGCGCTGAAACCCAAGGGTGAGCAGGAGATCATCGTCGGTGTCGAGGATCGCGCCGACGCCACCTGGCAGCCTGTCGGCAAACAGCGCCTCGTCCCCGATCGCGGGATCTTCTACGAAGGCGCCTCGGGCATCTGGCAGACGGTGTGGATGGAACCGGTCGCGGCGAAGCACGTCGGCACGCTCGGCATGGTCCCCGACCTCAAGTCGTCCACGCTCAAGCTGACCGTCGACACCGGCGGGAACTCGGGGCTGACCGTCGAAGCCGTGGTCCGCGACGGCCGCAAGGTGGTCAGCCGCAGCAAGGCCTCCGCCGCGGGCACGATCTCCCTGCCGGTGCCCAAGGCGAAGCTCTGGTCGCCGGATTCGCCCTTCCTCTACGACCTCGACGTCGAACTGAAGGACGGCCGCCGCACCGTCGACAAGGTGTCGTCCTACTTCGGCATGCGTGAATTCGGCACCACGAAGGGCGCCGACGGCAAGCTCCGGTTCACGCTCAACGGCAAGATCCTCTTCCTGCAGTCCACTTTGGACCAGGGTTACTGGCCGGACGGCATCTACACCGCGCCGACCGACCAGGCGCTGCGCTTCGACCTCGAGCAGCACAAGGTCCTCGGCTTCAACACGGTCCGCAAGCACATCAAGACCGAACCCGATCGCTGGTACCACCACGCCGACAAGCTCGGTCTGCTCGTCTGGCAGGACATGCCGTCGATGCGCACCGGCGGCCGTCCTCCCGTCGACGCGCAACAGCAGTTCAAGGTCGAGCTGAAGGAACTGGTGGAGCAGAAGAAGAACTGGACCTCGATCGTCGGATACGTGCCGTTCAACGAGGGCTGGGCGGAGTGGTCGCGCGAGGAAACCGGGAAGGTCGCCGAAAGCGTCAAGGCCCAGGACCCGACCAGGCTGGTCAACGCACACAGTGGGGTCAACTGCTGCGATTCGCTCGGCGACTCCGGCAAGGGTGACGTCCTCGACTGGCACGCCTACCCGGGTCCCGCGAAGCCGATGCCCGACGCCAAGCGGATCTCGATCGACGGCGAACACGGCGGTTACGGCCTCGAGGTCAAGGACCACATGTGGTTCGGCGAAGGCCACGCCTACGAGATGGTGAAGGACCAGGCGACCCTGAACAGCCGCTACGTCCAGAACCAGCGCGACGTGCTCGCCTCGGCGCAGAGCTGCGGCATCAGCGGCTCGATCTACACGCAGATCACCGACGTCGAGCACGAGGTCAACGGCTTCTTCACCTACGACAGGCAGGTGAAGAAGATGGACTTCGCGCAGGTGCGCGCGGTCAACCAGGCGATCATCCGCAACGCCGACGGCAGTGGTTCGGGCGCACCCGACCCGGGCCCCGGCACACCGGGACTCACCGGTGTGCACGCCTACAAGTTCAACGAGGGCAACGGATCCAGCGCGGCGGACTCGGTCGGCACGGCGCACGCCACGCTGACCAACGCGCAGTGGGCAGGCGGTGCCGAAGGCGGCGCACTGGCCTTCGCGGGCAATGGACAGGCCGACACCGGGGCGACCCTCGTCAACACGGCGGGCAGCTACTCGGTCTCGGCGTGGGCGAAGCTGGATGAGGCGAGCGGCGCTTTCCAGACCGTCGTCAGCCAGGACACCGGACGCGACAGCGCCTTCTTCCTGCAGTACTCCGGGCAAGAGCAGCGGTGGGCCATGAGCTTCGTCGGCCTCCGCGCCCTGTCGCCGGAGAAGCCGGAAGTCGGCAAGTGGTACCACCTGACCGGCGTTCGCGACGCCAAGGCGGGCACGTTGTCGCTGTACGTCGACGGCAAGAAGGTCGCCTCGCAGAACGCCTGCTCCGCTGCGCAGAGCACCGGGCACACGGTGATCGGCCGCGGTCAGTACGGCGGTCAGCAGGTCGACTTCCTGCGCGGCGCGGTGGACGACGTCCGGCTCTACGACCGGCCGCTGTCCGACGCCGAGGTCGCAACGCTCGCGAAGCGCGACTGAGGTACGTGAAGGCCCCCTTCATTGCGCTAGAAGCGGTGAAGGGGGCCTTCCCCTACGACTCGATCCACTCCCGCACGATCTCGCCGAGTACGGGCAAGGGCACTTGCCCGTGCCTCAGCACGACGTCGTGGAAGTCGCGGATGTCGAAGGCCTCACCCAGCCGCTCTTCGGCGAGAGCACGCAACCGCTGGATCTCCAGCCTGCCCGTCATGTACGAGAGCGCCTGACCAGGCCATTCGATGTACCGGTCGGTCTCGGACTGCACCTCGACGTCACTGAGCACGCAGTGTTCGGTGAGGTAGCCCACGCATTGCTGCCGGGTCCAGCCCAAAGCGTGCAGGCCGGTATCGACGACGAGCCGGGCCGCGCGCAGCGAGTCCTCCGCGACCATGCCCAGCCGCATCAGATCGTCGGAGTAGAGGCCCATCTCGTCGGCGAGCCGTTCGGTATAGAGCGCCCAGCCCTCGTCGAACGCCGAGAGCGGGACGAGTTTGCGCAGCGCGGGCACTCCGTCGAGTTCGTGGGCCGTACATGCCTGGAAGTGGTGTCCTGGAACGGCTTCATGGAAGGCGACGGACTCCGCGATGAACCGGAACCGCTCCTCGACCCGATACGTGTTCGTGTAGTAGACGCCCGGACGGCTGCCGTCGCCCGCGGGCGTCATGTAGTACGCCTGCGCGGCGGACGGTCCTTCCGATGCCGGCACGGCGCGGACGACGCATTCGGCGGACGGCGTCCGGCGGAACCAGCCGGGAGCGGCGGCCGTCGCCCGCGCGACCGCTTCCGCCGCTGTCGTGACCATCTCGTCCGCGTCGCGCCAGCACAGTGACGGATCGGTGCGCAGCCGCCGACGGACCACGATGGGATCGTCCTCGCCGAACAGGGCGGTGCCGAGCAGGCGGTACTCCTCTTCCAGCGCCCGGCCGAGTTCGAGGCCGGTCTCGTGCAGCTCCTCCGGAGTGATCCCGGTGGTGGTGTGCGTCCGGGCCAGCCGCGTATAGCTCTCCTTGCCGCCCTCGAGCCAGCAGAGACCCGGCTGTTCGTCGGGGCGTCCGCGCCCGGCGACGTCGCGGGCGAGCATGTCGCGATACGCGACGAGCGCCGGGCGGACCTTTTCGGCGAACAACCGCTCCCGCCTTGTCTCGCGGTCACCGGTCAGCGGCGGGGTCAGCAGGGCGTTGGGTTCGACGGCCAGGAATCGGTCGACGTGGGCGATGGCGTTGCCGACAGCGCGTTCCACCGGTGTCCGCCCCGCCGCGATCCCGGCGCGATACCGGTCGCCCAGGCCCGCGAGGAACCCGGGGATCGCCGCCATCCTGGCCAGGTAGTCCTCCTCGGCCTGCTCCCCCGACGGCGCCAGTTGAGGAAGCCAAGACAGCATTCCGGCGCCCTCTGCGGCCATCGGATCGGCGACGATGAACTCGATCTTCCCGGAGTCCAGCCTCGCCAGAAGCCCTTCCGCGTGATGGGCGACCACACCGAGGGTGACCCAGTCCGGATCCGTGGACCGGGCGGCCCGCTCCCCGACCCGCACGGCCACCTCGCGCAGCCGGGCGTCACCGGCCTCGGAGACGTCCCGCAACTCGTGATCATGGCCGGGGATGTCGTCGAACGTCGCCATCAACGGGATCTCGGCCGCGAGGGCGTCGAGCAGTTCGTCGGCCAGCTCCGCCGCTGTCGGCTGTTCGCTCATATCCGACAACTACCAGACCGGTCCCGGTTCGCGCTCACCTTTTACCCCGCGGTGCCGAGCATCCGTTCGGTCGGGCCGGTGTAGGCACTCGACGGCCGGATGAGGCTGTTGTCCGCCAGTTGCTCGGCGATGTGCGCGGTCCAGCCGGTGATCCGGGCGGCGACGAAGATCGGGGTGAACACGGGGGTGTCGAAGCCGATCAGGTGGTACGCCGGGCCCGCGGGATAGTCCAGGTTGGGGTGCAGTCCCTTCGCGCCGGCCATCGCGCGCGCCAGGGCTTCGTAGAGATCGAGCAGGTGGTGGCCGTCGCGGAGTTCCGCGATCTCCTGCAGCGCCCGGCGCATGGTGGGCACGCGGGAGTCGCCCTTCTTGTAGACGCGGTGCCCGAAGCCCATGATCTTGCGCTTCCCCGCCAACGCCGCGGCGAGCCAGGCCTCGGCGTTGGCCGCGGTGCCGATCTCCTCGAACGTCGTCATGACGGCTTCGTTGGCCCCGCCGTGCAGCGGGCCCTTGAGCGCGCCGATGGCCGCGGTGACTGCGCTGTAGAGATCCGAAAGCGTGGACGTGACGACCCGTGAGGTGAACGTGGAGGCGTTGAAACTGTGCTCGGCGTAGAGGACCAGCGACGTCTCGAAAGCCCGGACGATCACGGGTTCGGGAACCTCGCCGAGCGTCATGTACAGGAAGTTCTCCGCGTAGCCGAGGTCGTCGCGCGGCGCGAGCGGGAGCAGGCCGTGCCTGCGCCGCTGGGTCAGCGCGACGACGGCGGGAAGCGCGGCGAACAGCCGGAGTGCCTTGGCACGGTTGGCTTCCAGACCGTTGTCGTCCTCGTGCGGGTCGTGCGCGCCCAGGATGCTGACGGCGGTGCGCAGGGTGTCCATCGGATGCGCGGTCTCCGGCAACGACAGCAGGGTCAGCACGAGATCCCTCGGCAGGGTCCGGTGAGCCCGCTCGGCCTCGTTCTGCGCGGCCAGCTGTTCCGGTGTCGGCAGTTCGCCGTACCAGAGCAGGTACGCGACCTCCTCGAAGCGGCATTTCCCGGCCAGATCCTGGACGGGGTAACCGCGGTAGGTCAAAGAGTTGGTGTCGGGGTTGACCATCGACACCTCGGTGGTGTCGACGACGACTCCGGCGAGTCCTTTGTGGATACTGGGTGCGGACATGGGCGTCCCCTCAGAGGCGGAAGGTGTGGACGTTCTCGTCGAACGTGGTGTAGGACCGGTAGTCGAGCAGGTCGTAGAGGTCGCGCCGGTGCTGCATCCGGTCGAGCAGTTCCGCCTGGGTGCCCTGTTCGGCGATGGCGTCCAGCCCGGCTCCGGCAGCGTGCATCGCCAGGCGCAACAGGGTGACCGGGTAGATCACGACGTTCACACCCAGGGATTCCAGCGTTTTCACGTCCAGCAGCTCACTTTTCCCGAACTCGGTCATATTCGCCAGGATCGGGATGTCCACGGCGGCGCGCATCCGTTCGAAATCGCCCGCGTTCCGCATCGCCTCGGGGAAGAGGAGATCGGCTCCGGCGTCGGCGTAGGCCTTCGCGCGATCGATGGCGTCGTCGATGCCGTGGACGGCGGCCGCGTCGGTGCGGGCGGCGATGACGAAATCCGGATCGCGGCGGGCGGTGACAGCGGCGGTGATCCGCCGGACAGCGACGTCCCGCTCGACAACGTCCTTGCCGTCGAGGTGACCACACCGTTTGGGGTTCACCTGATCCTCCAGGTGCAGTCCGGCCACCCCCGCGTCCTCCAGTATCTGCAGGGTGCGGGCCGCGTTCATCGGCTCGCCGAAGCCCGTGTCGGCGTCGACCAGCGCGGGCAGCGCGGTGACCCGGGCGATCTGCTGCGATCGTCCGGCGACCTCGGTGAGCGTGGTCAGCCCGATGTCCGGCAGGCCGAGTTCCGCCGAAAGGACCGCGCCCGAGATGTAGACCCCTTCGAATCCGCGACGTTCGATCAGCTTGGCCGACAACGGGTTGAACGCGCCGGGAAAGCGTTGCAGTGTCCCGGAGTCCAGCCCCGCGCGGAAAGCGGCCCGCTTCCGCGCGGCCGTGGGAGCGGCGTGCAGCATCAGAAGATCCCCTTGCTCGTCGGCACGGCGTCGAGCCCGGCCTGGAGCGCGATCCCGGCGACTTCGGCCGCGTCCAGTTCCCCGAGCCGGGTGACCTTGTCGAGGAACCGGTCCTGATCGGCGGCGGCGATCACCCCGTCGGCCAGCGTACGGAACTTGGCGAGGTACTGCTCGCGGGCGAACGGCCGTTCCCCGGCCGGGTGAGCGTCGGCGACGGCGATCTCGTCGGCCAGCACCGTTCCGTCTGCCAGCGTGATCTCGACACGGCCGCCGAAGGCCGGTTCGGGCGCGTGATAGCGGCGGGTCCACTCGGGATCCTCGACGGTGGCCACCTTCTGCCACAGTTCCACTGTGTCCGGTCGCGTCGCGCGTGCCCGGTCGTAGGACTTCTCGTGGTGCCACACACCGTCTTGCAGGGCGACAGCGAAGATGTACGGGATCGAGTGATCCAGCGTTTCGCGGCTGGCCTGGGGATCGTACTTCTGCGGATCGCCCGAACCGGAGCCGATCACGTGATGCGTGTGATGGCTGGTGTGGATGAGGATCCGCTCGATCTTGCCGAACTCACCGATCCTCGGGCCGAGCCGCCGCGCGAGATCGATCAGCGCCTGACTCTGGTACTCAGCCGAGTGCTCCTTGGTGTAAGTGTCCAGAATGGACCGTTTGGGCTCGCCCGGTGCGGGGAGCGGCACGGTGTACTCGGCGTCCGGACCGCTCAGCAGCCACGCGATGAAACCGTCCTCTCCTTCGTAGATCGGGCTCGGCGCTCCTTCGCCGCGCATCACCCTGTCGACGGCCTCGATCGCGGCCTTGCCCGCGAATGCGGGCGCGTAGGCCTTCCACGACGAGATCTCGCCCTTGCGGGACTGGCGGGTCGTCGTCGTGGTGTGCAGTGCCTGGCCGATGGCCTGGTACACGGTCGCGGTGTCCAGCCCCAGCAGCGCGCCGATGCCGCCCGCGACAGACGGGCCGAGATGGGCGATGTGGTCGATCTTGTGTTCGTGCAGGCAGATCCCTCGGACGAGGTCTACTTGGAGTTCGTACCCGGCGGCGATCCCGCGGAGCACGTCCGCGCCGGTGCGCCCGGTGTGCTGGGCGACGGCGAGGATCGGCGGGATGTTGTCGCCGGGATGCGAGTAGTCGGCGGCGAGGAAGGTGTCGTGATAGTCGAGTTCCCGCACCGCGACGCCGTTGGCCCAGGCCGCCCATTCCGGGGAGAACCGGCCTTCGACCCCGAACACCGCGGCACCCGGTCCGCCGGGATGCGCGAGTGCCTGGTCGCGCGCCGAGCGAACGGGGCGCCGTGCCAGCGACGCGGCCGCCACGGCGGCGTTGTCGATCACCCGGTTGATCACCATGTCGGCGACCTCTCCGGTGACGGGGACGTCGTCGGTGGCGACGGCGGCGAGCTTCCACGCCAGCTGTTCCTCGCGGGGAGGCGACTCGGCGGAGCGGTAAGCGCGGACGGTGTGGTCGATCATGGTTCCCCTCGGTTGTGAACCTTGTGATGTCCTGCCCTGAGCGTGGCACCTTCGGAAACTCCTTGCTACCGCTTGGCACTGTGAAACCTTGTGAACGTTCGCGGGCATCTTGTAAAGGTTGTTACAGTCGGCTTGTGGAGAAGATGTACGCGGGCGCCCGGCTTCGCCAGCTGCGAGAAGACCGTTCGATGACCCAATCCGAACTGGCCAGACTGCTGGAGATCTCCCCCAGCTACGTCAACCAGCTCGAACACAACGGCAGGCCGCTGACCCTGCCGGTCCTGCTGAAGCTCACCGAGACCTTCGGCGTGGACACGGAGTTCTTCGCCGCCCGGGACACCGCCCGGCTGGTCGCCGACGTCCGCGAGGTGTTCGGCGACAACACCGTCAGCGGCGCGATCTCCGCCGGCGAGGTCGACGCGCTGACCACCACGCTGCCCGAGGTGGCGCGGACGCTCGTCGCGTTGCACCGCCGCTACCGCGAGGCGGTGGAGAACATCGCGACGCTGGTGACCGAGCAGGGGCTGGACCGCTCGACGGCGCAGCAACCGCACGAAGAGATCCGCGACTGGTTCTATCTGCGCCGCAACCACGTCGCCGAACTCGACACCCCCGCCGAGAAGCTCGCCGCCGAGTTGCGCCTCCACCCGGGCGAAGTCCGCAATGGACTGGCCGCCGGACTGCTGGACCGCCACGGCGTCAAAGTGGTCACCGAATCCCTGGGCGCCGATCAGCATCACTTCGACACGAGAAAGAAGACCCTGCGCCTCTCCCCCGCGCTACGTCCGGGACAGGCCGCGTTCCGGCTCGCGTCCGAACTGGCGCTGCTGGAGGCAGGCGACGTGATCGACCGGCTCGTCGACGACGGGAAGTTCAGTGGCGAAACCGCCCGCCGGCTCGCGCGGATCGGCTTGGCCAACTACTACGCGGGCGCGCTCGTACTGCCGTACCGCGTCCTCCTCGGCGCCGCTGAGCGCCACCGCTACGACATCACGCGCCTGTCCGACCAATTCGGCGTCGGCTTCGAGACGATCTGCCATCGACTGTCCACTTTGCAGCGAACGGGCACCCGCGGCGTTCCGTTCTCCTTCGTACGGGTCGATCGTGCGGGCAACATCTCGAAACGCCAGTCCGCCACCGGGTTCCATTTCTCGCGCATCGGCGGCTCGTGTCCACTGTGGATCGTCTACGAGGCATTCAGTTCGCCGGGCCGGATCCTCACCCAGATCGCCGAACTCCCGGACGGCAAGAAGTACTTCTGGCTCGCCCGCACCGTTTCCCGCGCGGCGGGCGGGCACGGCGATCCCGGCAAGACGTTCGCGATCGGGCTCGGCTGCGAACTCCGGCACGCACGGCGACTCGTGTACTCCGACGGGCTGGCGCTCGGCACCGGCGCGGCCGTCACCCCGATCGGGATGGGGTGCAAGGTCTGCGAACGACCCGCGTGCCCCCAGCGCGCCTTCCCCGCGATCGGGAAACCGATGCGGGTGGACGAGCATTCGTCCAGCCTGCTGCCCTACCCGCCACTCTCGTGAGTGGCGGTTTATCGAGGAGAACGGCAAACCTGGCGTGTTCGTGGCCAGGGCTGGAGGTTCAGCCAGTGTGAGGCGAGGTGTCGCTCGTCGGCCCCGCTCCCACACACCACCACTCACGAGACCCATCGCGCACCTGAGGCGTACGCCACACCCTCGACATAGTCGGACTTCCTACTTTATGGTGTCCACAGGTCTGCGGTGCAGGGAAGCCGGTGAAAATCCGGTGCGGTCCCGCCACTGTGACCGGGGAGCGGCGCTCCTGCAGAGAAGGCCACTGGCGCGAGCCGGGAAGGCCGGAGCCGCCGCGGATCCGGGAGCCAGGATACCGGCCGCAGACGTGTCGTGTTCGTCCACGAGGATGGAGCTGAACGCATGCGGATTCTTCCTGCCTGCGCGAAAGTCGCCGACCCGCCACCACCCCGGCGGTAAGTCGTCCGTACTCCCCTGCCCGGCCGCCGATCGTGGTCACGGGCGGCTCCGTCCTGCGCACTTTCGGAAAGGGCATCCATGAGCACCGAACTCAGTCACTTCGTCGGCGGCAAGCCGGTGGCGGGAACGTCCGGCCGGTTCGCCGACGTCTTCGACCCCAGCACCGGCGCCGTCCAGGCCCGTGTCCCACTCGCCTCGGCCACCGAGGTCGCCGCGGTCGTCGCCGACGCGGCGCAGGCCCAGCTCGAGTGGGCCCGCTGGAACCCGCAGAAGCGGGCCCGGGTGCTGATGAAGTTCGTCGACCTCGTCCGCGCCGAAGAAGACTCCCTCGCCCGCCTGCTCTCTTCAGAACACGGCAAAACCGTCCCCGACGCGCGGGGTGACATCCAGCGCGGTCTCGAAGTGGTCGAGTTCGCCATCGGCATCCCGCACCTGCTCAAAGGCGAGTACAGCGACAGCGCGGGCACCGGCATCGACGTCTACTCGATGCGGCAGCCGCTCGGCGTGGTCGCGGGCATCACCCCGTTCAACTTCCCCGCGATGATCCCGCTCTGGAAGGCCGCCCCGGCGATCGCCTGCGGGAACTCCTTCGTGCTCAAACCGTCCGAACGCGACCCCTCGGTCCCGCTGCGGCTGGCCGAACTCTTCCTCGAAGCCGGCTTGCCGCCGGGCGTGTTCAACGTGGTCAACGGCGACAAGGAAGCCGTCGACGCGCTGCTCACCGATCCTCGCGTCGAGGCCATCGGTTTCGTCGGCTCGTCGTCGATCGCCGAGTACATCTACACGACCGCGGCCGCGCACGGAAAGCGCGCGCAGTGCTTCGGCGGCGCCAAGAACCACATGATCGTGATGCCGGACGCCGACCTCGACCAGGTCGTCGACGCACTGATCGGCGCCGGGTACGGCTCCGCGGGCGAACGCTGCATGGCGATCTCGGTGGCCGTCCCGGTCGGCGAGGCCACCGCCGACGCGCTGGCCGCCCGGCTGACCGAGCGCGTCAAGACGCTCAAGATCGGTGCCTCGCTCGACGAAACCGCCGACTTCGGGCCGCTGGTCACCGCCGAGGCCGTCCAGCGCGTCCGCGACTACATCGACATCGGCGTCGCCGAAGGGGCGAAACTGCTGGTCGACGGTCGCGGGACCACTGTGGACGGTCACGAGAACGGTTTCTTCCTCGGCGGCTGCCTGTTCGACCACGTCACCGCCGACATGCGGATCTACCGCGAGGAGATCTTCGGCCCGGTGCTGTCGATCGTGCGCGCGGCCGACTACGAGGAAGCGCTGCGCCTGCCCAGTGAACACGAGTACGGCAACGGCGTCGCGATCTTCACCCGCGACGGTGACACGGCCCGCGACTTCACCTCGCGGGTGAACACCGGCATGGTCGGGGTCAACGTGCCCATCCCGGTCCCGATCGCGTACCACACCTTCGGCGGCTGGAAGCGCTCCGGTTTCGGCGATCTCAACCAGCACGGACCGGACTCGATCCGGTTCTACACCAAGACCAAGACGGTCACCTCGCGCTGGCCTTCGGGCACCAAGGAAGGCGCCAGCTTCGTCATCCCGACGATGAGCTGAGGCCGCGATGAGACTGACCGACGAACAGCGGGCGCTGAAGGATACCGCCGCGGAGTTCGCGGCGGAACACCTCGCCCCGCACGCGATCGAATGGGACCAGGCCAAGCACTTCCCGGTCGACGTCCTCCGCAAGGCCGCTCAGTTGGGCATGGGCGGCATCTACCTGCCCGAAGACCTCGGAGGCTCCGCGCTCGGGCGGCTCGACGGCGTCCTCGTGTTCGAGGCGCTCGCCACCGGTTGCCCGTCGCTGGCCGCCTACATCTCGATCCACAACATGGTCGCGACCATGATCGACAAATTCGGCGACGACACCCAACGGCACCGGTACCTGCCCCGGATGTCCACGATGGACGCGTTCGGCAGCTACTGCCTCACCGAACCGGACGCGGGTTCCGACGCGGCCGCGCTCTCCACCCGCGCCCGCCGCGACGGTGACCACTACGTCCTCGACGGCGTCAAGCAGTTCATCTCCGGCGCGGGCACTTCGGACGTCCACGTCGTGCTCGCCCGCACCGGCGGTCCGGGCGCCCGGGGTATCTCGGCGTTCATCGTCGACCGGGAGACGCCCGGGGTCTCCTTCGGCCCCAACGAGCTCAAGATGGGCTGGAACGCCCAGCCCACCAGGCAGGTCATCTTCGAAGGCGCCCGCGTCCCGGCGTCCGCGCTGCTCGGCGGCGAAGGCAACGGGTTCCGGGTCGCGATGTCCGCTTTGGACGGTGGCAGGCTCAACATCTCGGCCTGCTCACTCGGTGGCGCGGAGGCCGCGCTCGGCATGGCCGTCCGGCATCTGTCGGAGCGTTCCGCGTTCGGCGAGAAGCTGTCCGAAAAGCAGGCATTGCAGTTTCGGCTGGCCGACATGCGCACCGATCTCGAAGCCGCGAGGACCTTGTTGTGGCGGGCCGCGGACGCGCTCGACCAGGGCGAGGACACGGCGACCCAGCTTTCGGCGATGGCCAAGCGGTTCTGCACCGACACCGGGTTCGAGGTGGCCAACCAGGCGCTGCAACTGCACGGCGGCTACGGCTACCTCGCCGAGTACGGACTGGAGAAGATCGTCCGCGACCTGCGGGTACACCAGATCCTCGAAGGGACCAACGAAATCATGCGCGTGATCATCTCGCGCCGGATGCTGCAGGAGGCTTCGTGAACGACGTCCAGTTCCTCGTCCACAGTGGAATCGGCCGGATCACGCTGAACCGGCCGCGTGCGCTGAACTCGCTGAACCACGACATGGTCCTCGCGATGCTCGAGCGCCTCGAAGCGTGGCGTTCCGATCCGGCTGTCCGCGCCGTGCTGATCGACGGCGCCGGCGACCGCGGGCTCTGCGCGGGCGGCGACATCCGCGCGATCTACGACGACGCCCGCACCGGCGGCACCGCGTCCCTGCGCTTCTGGGCCGACGAATACCGGCTCAACGCCCTGATCTCGCGGTACCCCAAGCCCTACCTGGCACTCATGGACGGGCTCGTCATGGGCGGCGGCGTCGGGGTCTCCGCGCACGGCAGCCACCGGATCGTCACCGAACGCTCCCGGATCGGCATGCCCGAAACCGGCATCGGCTTCGTCCCGGACGTCGGCGGCACGTACCTGCTGTCCCGCGCGCCCGGTGAACTCGGCACGCATATCGCCCTCACCGCGGGTTCCGTCACCGGGCCCGATGCGGTCCACTGTGGACTCGCCGACCATTTCGTCCCGAGCGAGAAAGTTCCGGACCTGCTCGACGCGCTCGCGTCGCGCACCCCGGACACCGCGCTGGACCTGTTCGCCGAACCCGCGCCGCCGAGCGGGCTGGCGGCCGACGCCGAATGGATCGACCACTGCTACGCGGCGGACACGGTCGAAGAGATCCTCACCCGGCTCCACGCGTCGGGCGACGCGGCGGCCACCGCCGCCAAGGAGATCGAGGCGAGGTCGCCGACCGCGCTCAAGGTGACCCTGCGGGCACTCCGGTCGGCAGCGGCGCTGCCCGATCTGGAATCCGTCCTGGCGCAGGAGTTCCGGATCTCGGCCCGCGCACTCTCCTCCGCCGAGTTCGTCGAGGGCATCCGGGCCCAGATCATCGACAAGGACCGCTCGCCGAAGTGGTCGCCCGCCACCCTTCCCGAGGTGGACGACAAGCTCGTCGACGCCTACTTCGCCGGCCTCGAGGACGCCGAGTGGGTGGCACGATGACGATCGCCTTCCTCGGTCTCGGCAACATGGGCGGCCCGATGGCCGCCAACCTGGTGAAGTCCGGTGAAACCGTCCACGGCTACGACCCGGCTCCCGCCGCCCGCTCCGAAGGCGTGGCCAGGTTCGACACCGCGAGCGCGGCTGTCGCGCAGGCCGATGTCGTCGTCACGATGCTGCCTAGCGGCAAGCACGTGCTCGACTGCTACGAACAGATCCTGCCGTCCGCGCGGCCCGGGACGCTGTTCGTCGACTGCTCCACCATCGACGTCGCCGACGCCCGCCAGGCGGCCGAGTTGGTCACGGCGTCGGGGCACCGAGCGGTCGACGCCCCGGTGTCCGGTGGAGTGGTCGGCGCCGAAGCCGGAACGCTGACGTTCATGGTCGGCGGCGATCCGGAGGCGTTCGCCGCGGCCGGTCCCTTGCTCGGCGTCATGGGAGCCAGGGCGATCCACTGTGGATCCTCCGGTGCCGGCCAGGCGGCGAAGATCTGCAACAACATGATCCTCGGCGTCTCGATGATCGCCGTCTCCGAGGCATTCGCCCTCGGCGAGGAACTCGGCCTCACCCACCAGGCCCTGTTCGACGTCGCCTCGACCGCGTCCGGACAGTGCTGGGCGCTGACCACCAACTGCCCGGTCCCCGGCCCGGTCCCGGCCAGCCCCGCCAACCGCGAGTACTCCGGCGGGTTCGCCAGCGGCCTGATGCTGAAGGACCTGCGCCTGGCCGAATCCGCCGCCCGGGACAACGACGTCGCCACCCTGCTCGGCACGAGGGCCGCGGAACTCTACGCGGCGTTCGTCGAGCAGGACGGCCCCGGCCGGGACTTCTCCGCCATCATCACCGCCGTCCGCGACGGCCTCCTCGGCAAGGAAACCACCGCATGAGCGAGTACGAGACCATCACCGTCGAGCGGGCGGGCGACCGCGTCGCCCTCATCACCCTCAACCGGCCCAAGGCGCTCAACGCGCTGAACCTGCGGGCGATGCGGGAGATCACCGGGGCGGCGGGCGAACTCGGGCAGGATCCCGACGTCGGCGCCATCGTGCTCACCGGTTCGGCCAAGGCCTTCGCGGCGGGCGCGGACATCAAGGAGATGCAACCCCAGTCGTTCAGCGACGTCTACGCGGCCGACTGGTTCGCGGGCTGGGACGCGCTTTCCCGCGTCCGTGTCCCGCTGATCGCCGCGGTCTCCGGGTACGCCCTCGGCGGCGGCTGCGAACTCGCGATGATGTGCGACGTCCTGATCGCCGCCGACAACGCCAAATTCGGCCAGCCGGAGATCACCCTCGGCGTCATCCCCGGTATGGGCGGCTCGCAGCGGCTCACCCGTGCGATCGGCAAGGCCAAGGCGATGGACCTGTGCCTGACCGGCCGCATGATCGACGCCGCCGAGGCCGAGCGGTCGGGACTCGTTTCCCGGATCGTCCCGGCCGAGAGCCTGCTCGACGACGCGCTCGCGGTCGCCGCGAAGATCGCGAGCATGTCGCGTCCCGCGGCCATGATGGTCAAGGAGGCCGTCAACCAGGCCTTCGAGAGCGGTCTCGCCGACGGGCTCCGGTTCGAACGGCGCTTGTTCCACGGCACTTTCGCCACCCAGGACCAGAAGGAGGGCATGGCCGCGTTCACCGAGAAGCGCGAGCCGAAGTTCCTTCACTCCTGACCGGTGAGCGACCGGTAGAGCGGTCGCAGCAGGGCGGTGACCGAGGTCCCGTCCACCGTGGCCTTGAGCGGCGGGACCTCGTCGAGCAGTCCCAACGGGTCCCCGGCCGCGGGGCGTCGCTTGTTCGTGACGTCCCCGGCCGGGCCCCAGCCGAAGAAGTCGTCCATCACGTCATCGAGTCCGGGCGTCTCTGTTTCCGCCGACGGTGCCGTCACGCGGGCGCCCGCCTGCCGTCCGATCTCCTCGAGCAACGTTGTGCGGTCCCGTCCGCGAAGCGCGAAGATCGCGAACGGGTCCTCTTCTTCGGCGAGCGCGATCAGCCCGGCGACGAGGTGGTCGCACGGGACTCGGGTGCCCGGACATGTGCAGTCCAGCGAAAGTTCCCAAGCCGCTTCGGGAAACAGCGGCACCTGCTCCGCGGTGAAGAAGCGCTCGATGTCCTCCGGAACCTCGCCGTCGAGCAGGGCCGCTGTCGTGGCCTCGTCCGCGGCGACGGCGGCGATGACCGCCGTCCACACCTGCTTGCCGAACGTCGGCAGGCCGACGCGGACCTCGTAGAACCGCTGCCGGGTCACCCGGACCTGGGCGACGGCCGCGCCGGGCCCGATCGTCAGGGTGTCGACCCGACAGGGCGGTACGAGTCCTTTGTGGACGCCCAGTTCGTCGAGCGCCCGGCGGAATCCGTCAGTCATCGGCCGCCTCCCGTCCCAGCGCGAAGACCTCGCGCAGCGAATCGGTGGACAGCTCCGTGAGCCAGTCCTCCCCGTCGGTGACGACGAGACCCGCCAGCGCTTCCTTCTTCGTGATGACGGCGTCGATCCGATCCTCGATGGTGCCGGGACAGACGAACTTCCGCACCTGCACACTGTTCCGCTGGCCGATGCGGAAGGCCCGGTCGGTGGCCTGTTCCTCGACCGCCGGATTCCACCACCGGTCGAGATGCAGGACGTGCGTGGCCGCGGTGAGCGTCAGTCCGGCTCCCCCGGTCTTCAGCGACGCTAGCAGGATCGGCGGGCCTTCGCCCGACTGGAAGTGTTCGACGATCGAGTCACGGCGCCGCTGCGACAACCCGCCGTGCAGGAAGGCGATCTTCGCGTTCAGCTTGCCCGAAAGATGCGGCACCAGGAGGTGACCGAACTCGGCGTACTGGGTGAAGCACAGCGCACGGTCGCCCGAATCCAGGATTTCGGCGAGGAGTTCTTCGAGCCGGTTGACCTTGCCGGACCGGGCTCCGATCGGCGAACCGTCGTGCAGCAGATGCGCCGGGTGGTTGCAGATCTGCTTGAGCTTCGTGATCGCCGCGAGGATGTTGCCGCGCCGTTTGACCCCGGCGCTGTCGGCGATCTTGGTCATCATCTCGTCCACGGTCGCCCGGTACAACGTCACCTGCTCACGGGTGAGGCGGTACTCCTGGAGGATCTCGATCTTCTCGGGAAGGTCGGCGAGCACGGTGGGATCGGTTTTGAGGCGCCGCAACAGGAACGGCCGGGTCAGCCGGCGCAGCTCGGTGGCCGCGGCGAGGTCGCCCCGGCGCTCGATGGGCACCTCGAACCGCTCGCGGAACTCCTGCCTGCCACCGAGGACGCCGGGGTTGAGCAGATCCGACAGCGACCACAGATCCGCGAGCCGGTTCTCCACCGGAGTCCCGGTCAGCGCGACCCGATGGCCCGCGGGGATCCGGCGCAAGGCCTGAGCGGGTCCGGTGTTCTGGTTCTTGACCGCCTGAGCCTCGTCGAGCACGAGCCGGTGCCACCGGATCCCGGCGAGTTCGTCGGCGTCGCGGGCGGCGGTCGAGTAGGTGGTGACGAGAAGATCCACGTCCTCGACGCGCGCGTGACCACGATCGGCACCGTGATGGATGTGCACGCGTAGCTCCGGCGCGAATTTGGCCGCCTCGCGTTGCCAGGTCCCGAGCAACGACATCGGACAGACGAGCAGCGTCGGCCTCCGGTCGGCCTGCGCCCGCTCGATCGCTTCGAGCGCGAGGAGCTGGACCGTCTTGCCGAGCCCCATGTCGTCGGCGAGGCAGGCGCCGAGCCCGATCGACGCCATGAACGAAAGCCAGGCGACACCCCGGCTCTGGTAGGGCCGCAAGGTCGCCAGGAACGTCGGCGGCGGCTCGACCGGCTCGATGGTGCGCTGGACACGCCCGGCGAGGAAGTCGTCGATCCAGCCGTCGGTCGTGACCTCGGTGACCGGCAGCGGCGCTTCGAAGCCTCCGCGGAGCAGGGCCAGCAGGTCCGCCGGGGTGGGCAGCGGCGGCTTCTCGCGATCCGGGTCGCGGCGCAGGTACTCGAGACCGGCGCGCAGCAGTTCGGGGTCCACGCTCACCCAGCGGCCGCGCAGCCGAACCAGCGACGACTTCGCGTCGGCGAGCGCGGCCAACTCCTCGTCGGTCAGCGCGTCCTCCCCGACGGCGAGCGCCCAGCGGTAGGAGGCGAGCTGGTGGCGGCCGAGCCGGTGCACGGCGGCCTGGTCGACGGGCGCGCCGCGGACGGACAGCTTGAGCGCGAGCTTCCGCCTGCCACCCCAGCTCGCCGGGAGCTGGACGTCGAAACCGGCCGCGACCAGCTGTTCCGCGCCGCCGTCGAGGAACTCGACGGTTTCGGCGACGGTGAGGTCGTAGAGGCCCGGTTTCTCGGCCTCGACCGCCGGGCCGAGCAGCGGCAGCACTCCCGCGGCTCGCTCCAGCTCGGCGGTGAAAAGACCTTCGGGGTCGGTGAACTTCGCGCCCGCCTTGCCGGACCAGACGTCCTCGGCCGGGAGCAGGAGACTGGGATCGGCTGCGGAGCGCAGGAAGAACCGCAGCTGCCACTTGGTTCCGTCACCGGTCTGGTCGTCCGGGTCGTCCATCGGGCCGTACAGCGTGGGGACCTCGTCGAGCCGGAGGCAGACGGTGCCCTCGGTGAGGTCGGTGTCGCCGAGGGCGTCCCAGGCCGCGATGCCCTCGGCGACGATCCCCATCCGTCCCGGCGCCTGGCCGATCCGATCGTCCGCGCTCTTCAGCGCGTGGAACCACGACCCGAACGGCCCCTCGCGCCCGTCGCTTTCCGTGGCGTGGCCCGCGGCGGCCAGGCGATCGCGGACGGCGGCGTCGACCAGGGTGTGGAGCGCGTCGGTGATCAGCGCCGCCGGATCCGGCCTGGTGTGCTCGGCCCGGCCGACCGGCGGGGTGGCCGCGATCAGCGTCCGGAGCGTGACGGCGTCGCCGCCCCTGGCCACCGGCCGCCACCGGGCTCGCGCGACGATCTCGTTCCGCACGAGGGTGGGCAGCACCCGGCCGCGGCGCACCAGATCGTCCGCCAGCCGGACGACGGCGCGGAGATGGCGGACGGAAGTGCCGTAGCTGACCGTGTCCGCCAGATCTCCCAGCTCGGAGGGGTCGACGAGGAGCGCCGGGACCGACCACAGTTCCAGCGACAGCTCCTGCTGCGGGCGGCCTCGGACACCCAGTTCCGGCGAGGCGACCGGGCCGCCGCGCCGCGACGGCAGCAGCAGGACCGCCGACGCCGGTTTACCGGGGTGCAGCGCGGTCAGATCCGCGACGGACGCGGCGAACGGATGCGGCCGGGCCGCGCTCGACGGCCGCATCGACGTCGTCGCCGGGCGGTCGCCGTGTTCACCCCAAAGCACGATCCCGCGGCCACGGGACCACAGGCCGTGCACGACGAGTGGCGACATGTTCTCCCTTCCGCGGTCTGTGCCCTCCAGCATGCCCGGGACCGATCAGCGTCCGGTCAGCGAGGGTCACACCATCGTGTAGCTAGGCGGGGGTCGCCCGCTCTTCTAGCCTGATGAGCTCGTCCCCACACGGAAGCGATGCATTCGATGACCGACGGAGAGGCGCGCGCCGGCGTGCTGTCGAAACGCGCGCTGGTGATCGCCTCGCACGCGGTTGAACGGGCCGCGCTCGCCGAAGGCACCGACGAGAACATGGTCGTCCTCGCGCTTTTCCAGCGACTGCCGTACTTCGAGCGGGAACGCGAGGTCTACGCCAGGATCGCCCGTCGCGCGGCCGTGACCGTCGTCGGCATGGTCGATTCCGGCCGCCCTGACCTGCCGCACGGCGTGACCCCCGTCCTGCTGCGCGCCGACGAGAGCCTTGCCCGCGAATGGTCGGTCGCGGTGCTCACCCCGACGTTCGGCGGCTCGGTCGTCGCCCAGGATCTCGACGACGTCGACCCCTCGGCGACGTCCGTCGAAGCGGCGCGGCGTTTCCAGGGCCGCTGGGGTTTCCGCCGGGACGAGGCCTACGCCGAAGTCGTCCGGCTGCGCGACGCGCTCGGCGATCGGCTGCCGCCCACCGCGCGGATCAAGATCGACGAGGTCCTGAACAGCGTGACGACCCCCGCCGCCGCGCCGGTCGAGAACCGCGCTGAAGCGGCGCTGCGTCATCTCGCCGCCCGCCTGGAACGACGACCGGCGCCGAAACCGGAGGAACCCGCCCTCGCGACCGATCCCGAAACCGGCCTGGCGACCATGGCCGGGATCGCCGGCTGGCTGGGCGCGTCGACCGACACCGTTCCGCTCGGCCTGATCCTCATCACCGTCGACGACCTCACCGAAGTCGAGCGGCGCCACGGCAACCGGGTCAGGATGCACACCGAGCAGAACATCGCGGATCTGATCCGCGAAGACCTGCGCCCGCTCGACAAGGCCGTCCGGCTCGGCACCGAAGAATTCCTGCTCGTCCAGCCCGCGCTGGAAGCGGCCGACCTGACCGAACGCAGCCTGCGGCTCGAACGACGGCTCGGCGCCCTCCACGCCACGTACCCGTTCGTGGATCTGCACCCGAGGACGACCACCATGCTCACCAGGAAACGGCCGCTGCCGGTGCATTCCCTGCGCGCACAGCTGAAGCAGGTGCCGACGGCGGCGTTGTGGCCGCCGAGTCACGGCATGCTCCCGTCGCCGAACGGCGGCGGTTCGACCTGGTTCCGGTGATAGGTTTCCTCCGTGGAAAACGCCCTGGACGCAATCGATCCGCGTGAAGCGTTGACGATCCTCGGCTGCTCGAAGGGCAAGACCCGGGGAGGCACGACGCCCGAAAACGGCACTGTCTGGCCGGAACCGATGCTTCGCGCGCGGGCGGATGTCCTGGCGAAGTCCAAGGTCGAAGACGGCGGACTGCGGCCGGCCTGGCTCCGCTACAGCGGGCACTTCTACCGGAACGTCGACGGCGCGCTGGGCGAGGCCGTCGAGCACGGGCGGACCTTGATCCTCAGCGGTGGCTACGGAATCCTGCGCGCCGACGAGCCGATCCCCTACTACGACCGGAAACTGAGGCTCAGCGATTGGCCGACAGGCGTCCTCGAGGACGCTGTCATCGGCGAAGCGCGCCGGATCGGTGCGGCGAAGGTGGTCACGTTCGTGTCCGCCAGCGCCGACTACGCCAAGCTGATCCGGCGGATCCCTTGGGGTGAAACGGAGATCGGGGCCGTGCTGGTGACGATCGACTTCCACGACGGCGGGGCGCAGATCGAGGTACCGCGACGGCTGGCGCGGGCTTTCGGCGCGTGGTGGCGCGGGTCGCCGTCGGACTACCCGGCCGGCATGGTCGTGGAGAAGCTGGGATGAGAGACACGGATCTCGCCGAGTTCTACACCCTGCTCGATCGGCTTGGCACTCCTCGGCGGCTGCGTGAGGCGACCGGCCGGGATGGCTGGCCGAGTCACGGCGTCTACTTCTTCTTCGAGGACGGCGAACTGCGCGCCGACAGCACACCGAGGGTGGTCCGCGTCGGCACCCACGGCCTCAGCGCCACCAGCCGGACGAAGTTATGGCAGCGCCTCGCGCAGCATCGCGGGACGCTGAAGGGCGGCGAAAACCATCGCGCGTCGATCTTCCGGCACCACATCGGGACAGCGTTGATCAGGCGCGATCACGCACCCGGCCCCTTGCTGACCGCGTGGACCGCGCGGCCTCGACTTCCGGAATGGGCCGCTGCCGAGTCCGAGATCGAACGCGAAGTCAGCGACCACCTGGGCAGGATGCCGTTTCTCTGGCTCGCGGTCCATACCGCCGATCTGCGCGCTCACCTCGAACGGAACAGCATCGCGCTGCTCTCCAACCTCCGCGGGGCCCCCGATCGGCCGAGTTACACCTGGCTCGGCCATCACGCGCTCAGCGGCAAGGTCCGAGACTCGGGACTGTGGAACGTGAACCACGTCGATGAGGACTACGACCCCGGCTTCCTCATCTCGTTCCGGAAGCTCGTCTGACTATTTACAATACAGGTCTGCACTGTATCTTAATGAGGTGACTTCAGAAGACCGCGCGCCCGGCAGGCCGCGCAGCCGGGAAGCGGACGCGGCGATTCTCGAGACCGCGCTCGAGTTGCTGATCGAATCCGGCGCCACCGCGACCAGCATCGAACAGGTGGCGCGCCGCGCCGGAGTCACCCGCGCGACCGTGTACCGCCGTTTCCCGGACAAAACCCGCCTCTTGATCGCCGCGCTCGAAGCCGCCTACGGCGATCCCCCACCGATCCCGGAAATCGCCGACGTCGAACAGCTGGTGAAAAGCTGGGCCACCGTCGTCGCCGATCCGCGGCAACGCCGGCTCCTCCGCCGCGTCTACGGCGCGATCGAGGACCTGCCGGAACTCGCCAAGGCGTATCAGGACCTGTTCGGCAAGGATCGCGATCAGGCCCGCCGGGACGTGTTCGCCCGTGCCCGCGACAGCGGGCACCTCCCCGCCGGCGTCGACCTGGAAGTCCTGCTCGACCTGCTCACCGGCGCGATCTGGCAGCACCTCGCCACCCGCCCCGACACCTGCACGCCGGCGGAGACCGAGGACTTCCTCCGCGACGTGCTCCGCCAAGTCGGCTATCGGCCGCGTCCAGAGGAAGGAACAGCGCCATGACCACAGCGAGCCCGGAAGCACAGCGGCGAACCCGGGCGTTCGCCCGCGTGATCGGCCCCTACGTCGCCACGTTCACCACCATCTACGCGATCCGCCTGCCCGAACTCCAGGGCCTCACCGGCGACCTGTTCGATCAGCCCGGCCTGATGCTGTTGCTGGGCGCGATGATGCTCGCCGCGGGGCTCGTCATCATCGGCGGGCACCGCAGCTGGCGCGGGCCCCTCGCGGTCACCGTGTCCCTGTTCGGCTGGTTCGTCGCCATCCGCGGTTTCCTGCTCATCGCGACGCCCGCGACGATCCGGTCCGGGGTCGACGCCACCATGCTCTCCCCCGTCGCGATGACCGCCGCCCGCGTCTTCTTCGGAGCCCTGGCCGCGTTGGGTCTGCTGCTGACTTACGCCGGCTGGTTCGCTCGCCGTCCCGCCACTGGGTGACGCTTACGGCCAGCGAGCTTCGGAAAGCGCCAGCGCGGCACGGAGGAACGCCTTGCGATCGGCGGCGGAAAGCTGTTCGAGGAGCCGCTCCTCCTGCTCCTGGATTCGCGACTGGGCCGACCTCCGCGCGGCGCGGCCGTCGTCGGTGATCCCCAGCAACCGGACCCGGCGATCCTTCGGGTCGGGCTCGCGGGTGATCAGGCCCTCTTCCTGGAGTGTGTCGAGGGTGCCGATGATCCGGGTCTTGTCCGCACCGATCGCCTTGGCGAGCGCGGCCTGCGTGCGGACGGGCCCGTCGTCGAGGGCGCTGAGCACCACATAGCCCCACATCGTCAACCCGTGCTCGGCCAGCACCGGCGTCTCGGCGTTCATCAGCCGTCGCATCAGCCCGCCGAGCATCGCCGCGAGATCCGGCCTCCCCTGCTCCGCCATGCGCAGACCATACCGACCGGACTCGCGAAACCGGTTGACGAACTCGTATGCATACGTAGATGATAAGCGCATGCATACCGATGAACTTCGCATCCTCGACGCCATCGTGACCCGGACGAGCCTCGACCTCGTCGCCGAGATCACCCCGGCCGACCTGACCAAGCCGACCCCGTGCAGCGCCTGGACCCTCCACGGCCTGCTGGCGCATATGACCACCCAGCACCACGGTTTCGCCGCCGCGGCCGAAGGCGAGAGCCACCTCGACTACTGGCGCCTGCTCCCGCTGGGCGACGACCCCATCGCCACCTACCGCGCCTCGGTCAAGCGGGTGCTGAACGCCTTCGTCCCCCACGACCTGGCCGACCGGAAGTTCGCGCTTCCCGAGTTCTCCACCGAGATCACCTTCACCGCGGAGCAGGCACTGGGCTTCCATTTCGTGGACTACCTGGTGCATTCGTGGGACGTGGCCAAGACTCTCGGCCTGCCCGTCGAGTTCCAGCAGGAGGTGCTCGACGCCGGACTGGGATTCGCCGAGTCGATCCCGAACGGCCAGAACCGGAAGGCGCCGGGCGCCGCCTTCGGCCCGGCCGTCGACGAGGCGGGGAAGTCCGATTTGGACACGATCGTCGCCCTGCTGGGACGCTCCCCGTCTTGGCCGGACGTCACACCCCAGGCCTGACCGGCACGGCCTCGAGAATCCGGGCGGTGACCAGTTCGGGCTTCTCGAGGGACAGTCCGTGAGTGGTCTTGGGCACGACCTCGACGCGGATGTGCGGACTCAAGGATTCCAGCCGGGCCGCCACCGCGCGGGCGTCGTGGATGACACTGCGTTCGGCGACGACGATCCGGGTGGGCACGTCGATCGCGTACAGCTCGTCATCGCTGAACAGGTGCATCCCGGGGAGGCGCTGTTTGTACTTGAGAGCGGCGAAGAGCAGTGGCCGCACGGTGTGCCGCACTTCCGGATCCCCGGACGACACCAGCCGGAGCAGCCACTTCGGCAGGAACCAGCGGAAGATCTCGCGGAGGCTCCACCAGATGAAGCTCCGGCCGATCGCACCGAACCCCGAGGCTTCGAAGGTGATGACACCGGCGATCCGGTCGGTCGCCCGGGAGGCGAGGTTCAGGGCGAGCCAGCCACCTCGCGAAACTCCGGCGAGATGGACCTTTTCGTGGCCGGTTCCCGCGAGCACCCCATCGACGACCTCGGCGAGCCACTCCGCACAGTCCTCTGTGGACTCGATGGGCGCGGTCTGGATCGATCGTCCTGGTTCGCCGATGGTGTCGACGGCATGGACCCGGTGCCGGACGGCGAGTTCGGCGATGTGCGGATACCAGGACAGTGACGTGCCCATCCCGCCGGGAAGCAGCGCGACCGGCGGGCCGTCCTCCGGGCCGCAGCGCCGGACCCGCGTCGGGCCGAATCTCGTCTCGATGTCCAGCTCCTCGGCGGGAATCGGCCACTTCCGCAGGATCGCGTCATAGGTGACAAAGAAGCGCTCCTCCGCCTTCTTGTCGGTGAACTCCCCCAGCATCGTGCCTCCTCGAAGTTTTTATGGTGCACTTGCACCATAACAGTCGGTGGCCACTTCGGCCACCTCTCGACGACATGGCAGAGTGATCGCGTGCCGAAACGTGTCGACCACCTTGAACGCAGGCGCGAGATCGCGGAGGCACTCTTCCGGATCGCCGCCGCCCGAGGCTTGCAAGCCGTCACGCTGCGTGCGGTCGCCTCCGAGGCCGGAATCTCGATGAACCTGGTCCAGTACTACTTCCCGACCAAGGAGGAGATGCTGCGGTTCGCCTGGCAGCGGATCGTCGAACTGACCGGCGAGATCGCCGGGAAGGGCATCGTCGAAGCGATGGCGACCGGGGACGAGCGCACCATCGTGCGCGCCTACCTGACCGGCGTCCTGCCGGACGGCGAACGCCGCCGCAGGCTGGCCGCGGTCCAGATCGCCTACTTCGCCGTCGACGTCACCCGCGGAAGTCAAGATCCCGAACAGGAACCGCTTCTGCCCCACCTGATCCGCGCACTCACCGAACTACTGCAGAAGGCCCAGGCGAAGGGCGACATCCCGGCCCATCTCGACCCCCGGCTGGAGGCCGACGCGCTCGCGACGATGTCCGCCGGCCTCGTCACCGGGATCCTGGTCGACGCCTATACCGCGGAGCGCGCGGCGGAGATCGTCGACTACCGGCTCGACGGGGTGTTCACCGGCGCGCGATGAGCGCCTCGATACCGTCCAGGATGCGACCGAGGCCGAATTCGATGTCGCTGTCGTCGATGCCTTCTTCGCTGTACGCCTCACCGGAGATCACCGTGGCGACGCGTGAGTAGCCCCGTTCCTGCAGGCGCGGCTCCAGGAACTCGCTCAACGCCAGGGTCCGCTCGGGAGCGCCCGCGTCGATGTCACGAAGCAAGGCCGCGGTGCTGCGCACCCAGCCGTCGACGAGCACCGTGCAACCCATCACGTCGCGGGTGCTCAAGCCCGTGTCCGCCATCGCTTCCAGGAAGTTCTCCAGCCAGCCCAACAGGTTCGGCGTGGTCGGCGCGTTGCGCACCGGGAGGTCGATCAGCCACGGATGGCGGCGGCTCCGTTCGAGGAGCGTGCGAGCCCAGACGGTGACGGCCACCCGCCAGTCACCGGATGGAGACTCGGGCGGCGGCCCCCAAGCCGATTCGGCGACGAGGACGAGCAGTTCCTCCTTGGAACTCAGGTACCTGTAGAGCGCGTTCGCGGTGATGCCGAGTCGCTTGGCGATCGACGGCATGGACAGGGCCGCGTAACCCTCCGCGTCGGCCTGCGCGATGGCCGCGTCGACGATCTGCTCGAGGCTGTATCCCGGTTTCGGCCCCCGCCGGGGCGCCGGCGTGTACCCCCAGGCCAGCGCGGTACCCGGCGGCAGCAACTCGATCTTGTCGTCCATCGGGGCATTGTTGCACCCAAAACCAGTAAAGGCATACACTGTTCATGGCATACACAGTTAACTTCCGGTTTTGGGGGATCGATCATGAGCGAACCGAACAGGCGGAACGTGCTTCGCGGAGCGGCGGCACTGGCCATCGGCGGGGTCGCCGCGACCTATGGAAGCGTCGGCTCCGCCTCGGCCGGGCAGAGCGCGACGAAGGAGCACTTCCCCTTCATCGAGGGCGCTTTCGCGCCGGTCAAGGAGGAGGTGACCGCGTTCGGCCTGCCGGTCACCGGCCGCATCCCGAAGGATCTCTGCGGGCGGTACCTGCGCACCGGGCCGAACGTCCTCGGTCTCGAGGATCCGCGCGCGCACCACTGGATGCTGGGTGAGGGAATGGTGCACGGCGTCCGGCTGCGCGACGGCAAGGCCGAGTGGTACCGCAACCGCTGGGTGCGTTCCTCCGGCGTCGCGGCGAAGCTGGGCGAGCGCTACCCGTGGCCGGTGCCCGAGCAGGACTTCGCGCCGAACACGCACGTGATCAGCCACCACGGTCGCATCCTCACCCTGCAGGAGTCCGGCGCACCGCCATACGAACTCGACGGAGAACTGAACACGCTGGGACCGTTCGATTTCAGCGGTTCGCTGGAGGGGTCTTACACCGCGCACACCAAGTTCGACGCCCATGCCGACGAACTGCACGCCGTGACCTACCACCCGATCTGGGACCACGTACGGCATCTGATGATCGACAGAACCGGCCGCGTGGTGCGGACGACCCGGATCCCGGTCACCGACAGTCCGATGATGCACGACTTCGGGCTCACGAAGAACTACGTGGTCGTGTTCGACGTGCCGGTCACTTTCGACCCGCAGCCGGGCAAAGTCGTGCCCTACAAGTGGAACTCGGATCACCCGGCCAGGGTCGGGGTGATGAAACGCGAGGGCGGTCCGGTCCGCTGGTTCGGCGTGGATCCGGTGTTCTACTCGCATACGCTCAACGCCTACGAGCAGGGCTCCACGGTGGTGGTCGACCTGACCACGATGCCCGCGCCGTTCGAAGTCGCCGGTAGGCAAGGCTTCGGCGGCCCGTCCGCGTCGGGCCCGCCGGTGCTGGAGCGCTGGACGATCGATTTGACGCACGGACGGGTGCGGCGCCGTGTCCTCGACGACCGGCCGCAGGAATTCCCGCGTGTCAACGAAAGCCTGGTGTCACGACGGCACCGGTACGGGTATTCGGCCTCCCCCGGCGAGTTGTTCGATGTCTACCTGGACAAGCCCGCCGACACCTTCGGCAACGCTCTGATCAAGCACGACCTGACCGGAGGACGCTCCGAAGTGCACCGCTTCGGCCGGGGCGCCGACGCGAGCGAAGCGGTATTCGTGCCGTCGTCCCACAGCAAGTCCGAGGACGACGGCTACGCGCTCGCCTACGTGAACAACCCCGACCGCAACGCCTCGGATCTGGTGATCCTCTCGGCGCAGGACTTCACCGCGAAGCCGTTGGCACGTATCCACCTGCCGCGGCCCGTCCCGCTGGGCTTCCACGGCAGCTGGGTCGCCGACTGAGGGATCGGGCGGTCGCCGGGCACCCGGCGACCGCCCTCCGGTCATACCCCGGTGAGCACCCCCTCCAGCGCGGCCGCGGTGTCCGGATGACGCTCGAGCAGCGTCAAGCCTGTGGGCGCGGTGCTCCCCCATGGCTCGTCGCAGCCCAGCAGATCCGCCACGGCGTCACAGGTCGCCGGATGCGCGGCCAGCAACGCGAGGCCGCTCCCGCCGGTAGTCCTTCTCGCCGCGACCGGCTCCGGCTGGTTCTTCCAGGGCGGGACCCATTCGTCGAGCGCCGCGAGCCGTCCGGGGAACAGTCGTCCGGCTTCCCGGACGAGGAGCGGCACGAGCTCCGCACCTCGTGATCGCAACGTCGTGATCAACGTCGGCAACCACGGCAGCAGCAACCTGTCCGGGAGCTCGGCGAAGGCGTTCGACACCGCCTCGACGACGAAGTCGGCCAACCCCGGCGCCGGTTCCAACGCGTGGACGAATCCGCTGAGGTAACGCGGATAAGCGGGGAGCACCAACGGGTTGGCCAGCAGCCCGGCACAACGCTCGCGCAAGTCCGCGCGCGAGAGGTGCCCGAGCTGGACCTGTGCCGCCCACAGCAACGCCACCTTCGACGGCTCCTGTGGATGCGATCCGGCGATCGCCAGCTCCAGCTGGGTGCGGTCGCAGCCGAGCGACAAGGCGAGCGCCTCCATGCTGAACAGGAAGCCCAGCATCGCGGCGACCTGCTCGACACCGGCCTCCTCGTCGGTGAAGGCCGCCGGAAGCAGGGTGCAGTAGTGCGCGTACCCCGTCTTGACGAAGTCCTCGATCCACCGGGGCAGCACCGGCTCGCTGGTCCGGTAGTGCGCCAGCAGCCTCCGCACCCGCCGCAGGACTTCGGGAGCGCCGTCGACCGTGCGTTCGGTGGCCAGCACCTCCAGCGCCCGCGCGCCCAGCTCCCCCGCCAGCCGGGCGCTGCGCAAGTAGCGCGTCGCGTCCTCGACGGCTTCGAGCACCTTCGCCGCGGTGGCCTGCGGGTGGTATGCGGCACGTCGAAGACGTTGTTCCAGCACCTGTTCGATGCTGACGCCCTCGTAACCCAGCTCGATCAGCGCCCGCTGGTGGGTGCCCAGCGCGAGATCCCACGACTCCTGGATCGGCCGTTCGCCGAGCCGCCGCTCCCCCATGATCGGCCGCGCGGCGCCGTGCGGCATCAGGTACCGCAGCATCCACAACAGGTCCGAGCAGGGTTCCAGCTCCGGCCGCGAGGCGATGTCGAGCAGCGCCCGCTGAACACCTCGTTGCTGTAGCTTGAGGTTCAGCGGCTCGAGCCTGTCGTGCACGTCGCGCGCCAGCGGTGGCAACGCGTCGTAGCCGACCTGACCTATCCGGTCCCCGCCCATCATGATCTCGACGAGACGGCGCACGTCGCGTCTACCGGGGACGACGTCCTTCTCGATGCACGTGACCGCGGCGTCCTGGAAGTCGTACGGCGTGGGCTTCGCCCGGTCTCGCAGGCCAGCCAGCAGGATCGAGGTCTCGAACACCGCGATGGCGTCGGCCGTCGAGGACAGATAGCCGTTGCGGCGTGCCGCCCGCACGATCTCGACCGACCAGCCCAGCAGTTCGGCCTCGTCCAGCCGGTCCAGGACCGGAGGTCGCTGCAGGAAACCGGAAAGCTGGTCCGATGGATCCACTGCCACCGGATCCGATGCGGGCGCGGGCAACTCCGCGGGCTTCTTCCGCTTCGGCCCACCCACCTGACCGTCCAGCTGGAACTGCTTGACCTTGGTGCGCTTGAGGTTCTTCGCCCACTCCGTCGCGGCGATCGACACCGACCCGCCGGCGAGACCGAACTGCGCCTCGATCGACGCGTGACTCGACGGGATCAGCCCGTATTGCCAGGTGCTCGCACTGCGCGGGCTGATCTCGAACCCGTCCGTGCCTTCGACGCCGAACTCCGCGACCCGGCTGGCCGCGTGGAACGCGCCGCAGACGTAGAGGCAGTCCGCGGGATCGGCCCCCGAAGCGGCGAGATGCTCACGCATCCTGGTCCACATGTAGCGCTCGCGGTCCTCGTCCACCCGCACGCGGCGGGTGTCGCCGGGAGCGAGACGCCGGAACAGACTCCCGATCAGGAACATGACCTGGCGATAGGTGTCGTGGTCGCTGTCGCCGAGCGTCAGCTCGACGTACTGATGCCACCACTCCGACCAGTGCCGTACCCGCCCATGGCGCAGCAGGTGCTCCTCGAGTTCGGTGAACCGGGGCCGCAGGTCACCGATCTCGACGCCGACAGCGTCCCCGTGCAGCGCGGCCTCTTCCTCGGCGGACGCCGCGTCCGGTTCGGGGGACGGCTCACGCTCGTCCCACTGGAAGACGTGGTCGGCCGACCGATCGACGAGGACGAGCTCGACACCCGGGGTGTCGAGGGCGTACGCGATCGCCTGGTATTCCGCCGAAGCCTCGGTGATCGGCGCGACCACCGACAACGGCGCCCACTCGGCGGGGAACCCCTTCACGTCCGTCGCGAAGGCCTGCACCGCCACCGGAAGACGGCAGTTGCGCAGCTCGGTCAGCAGCGGTGCCATGTCCTCGCACAGTTCGAGGTACACCACCTTCGGCTGCTTTTCCCGCAACCGCCGCGCCATCGACACGGCCGAAGCCGGGGAATGGTGGCAGACCGGGAAGATCTCCAAAGGCTCCCTCACCGCGCGGTCGACGTCGTCGACGAGCCCGAGCAAGATGCCCTCCAGCGCGCCGGGCCCGTCGGCGAAAGCGGCCGCGGCCTCCTGCAACTGGCCGCGTAACGCCTCGAAGGCGCCGCTCACGAGAGTGTGGCGATCGCGTCGCGGCCGCCATCGAGGAACTCCGGCCAGTCCCCGCCCTCGTCCTTGCTGCGCGGCTCGACGACGCCGTGCAGGTACTTGTTGAGGATCGCCAGATCCTCAGGCTCACGCCGGGCGAGCGACCCGACCAGCGAGGACGCGAGCACGCGGGCTGTCAGCGCGCTCTCTCCGAAGAAGTTGCTGTGCAGGACCGCGTCTTCGAGCACGCCGATCTGTTCGGCGGTGGACAACGCGGACTCCAGCTTTTCGTCGTCGCTGCCCGCCGACGCCGCCGCGGCACGCAGGTCTCCGAAGCTGCGCAGCAGGACATCGAGCAGCGTCGGGGGCACGTCCAGCTCGATCTCGTGACGGCGCAGGAGTTCCTCGGTGCGGAAGCGGACGATCTCCGCCTCGCTCTTCTTGTTCGTCACCACCGGGATCCGGACGAAGTTGAACCGGCGCTTGAGCGCCGAAGACAGGTCGTTGACGCCGCGGTCGCGACTGTTGGCGGTGGCGATCACCGAGAAGCCCGGCTTGGCGAAGACGATGCCGTCGCTGTCCAGCTCCGGCACCGAGATGTACTTCTCCGACAGGATCGAGATCAGCGCGTCCTGCACGTCGCTGGTCGACCTGGTCAGCTCCTCGAAACGGCCGATCGAACCCGCCTCCATCGCGGTCATGATCGGCGACGGGATCATCGAGTCACGCGACTGCCCCTTCGCGATGACCATCGACACGTTCCAGGAGTACTTGATGTGGTCCTCGGTGGTCCCAGCGGTCCCCTGCACGACGAGCGTGGAGTTCCGCGAGATCGCCGCGGCCAGCAGTTCGGCGAGCCAGCTCTTGCCGGTGCCCGGATCACCGATCAGCAGCAACCCGCGGTCGGAGGCGAGCGTGACGATGGCTCGCTCGACGATGCTCCGCTCGCCGAACCACTTCTGCGAGATCTCGCGGTCGAGGCCGTCCGCACGCTCGGAACCGAGGATGAACAGACGCAGCATCTTCGGGGACAGGCGCCAGGCGAACGGTTTGGGGCTGTCGTCGACCGACTCCAGCCAGTCCAGCTCTTCGGCGTACTTGAGTTCGGCGGGGGCACGCAACACGTCGGACATGTCTTGCCTTTCGGAGAAGTTCAGGAGGTGAGGAAAGTCTTGAGTTCGTGGACGAGCTTGGTGATGTGACCGGAGATCACCGGCGTGCCGAGATCCTTGAAGCGCTCGCGGAACCACGGGTTGACGCTGCCCCGGCCGGCGCTGGTGACCGAGCCGACCGGGATGAACTTCGCCCCGGACCGGTGGATCGCGGCCATGCTCTCGAAAAGCTGCTCGACGCGGGTCTCGTAGAAGTCGGAGATCCACACCACCACGGTGTTGGCGGGCTCGGCGATCTTCGGCTGGGTGAGCGCCATCGCGACCATGCCGTCGTTGCCGCCGCCGAGATTGGTGCGCAGCAGGGTTTCGAACGGGTCGTGGACCCACGGCGTGAGGTCGAGTGCCTGGGTGTCGTAGGCGATCAGGTGAACGTCCACTTTGGGCAGTCCGGCGAAGATCGACGCCAGCACGGCGCAGTTGACCATCGAGTCGACCATGGAGCCGGACTGGTCGACGACCGCGATGAGCCGCTGCGGCGTGGTCTTCTTGGCGGTCTGCTTGTAGTAAAGACGATCGACGTAGAGCCTCTCCTCTTCCGGGCTCCAGTTGGTGAGGTTCTTCCAGATGGTGCGATCGAGGTCGAGGTTGCGGAACACGCGCTTGGGCGGGACCGAGCGGTCCACTTTGCCCGTCGAGGCCTTCTCGACCTGGGTCCGCAGGACCTCCGCGATCTCGTCGACGTAGCGGCGGATCAGCGATTTGGCGTTGGCCAAAGCCACTCCGGACAGGTTGTCCTTGTCCCGCAACAACTGTTCGATGAGTGACATGCTCGGGCTCAGCTTCGCCGCGAGCGCGGGATCGGCGAGGACCTCACGCAACTGCATCCGCTTGACCAGGTCCGCCTCGATGCCGCCGAGTTCAGGACCGATCGCCGGAAGCAGCGTGCTCAAGTCCGGCGCTCCACCTCCGCCGGTGCCGCCGAGCCCGGTCGGAGCTCCACCTGGGCGGCCGCCACGCAGCTCGCCCGGACGGCACCCCAGCGCGCGTTCGAACCAGCCCGCGTCGGCCTGCCAGCACGACAACTGGCTGGCGGTCACGGTGTGGGGCGCCGGGGCGAAGACGTTGAGCAGCACCTTCGACACCAACGCCGCGCGGCGTACCTCCGCGGCCTTGTCCCGGCCGTCCTCGGCTTCGGGGACCATCAGCCCGTCGAACTCGGCGGCAAGCTCCGGATGACGCTGGACGACCGAGTCGACGGCGACGTTCGGATCCAGCAACGCGGACGGCAAGCCGATGTCCTCGACCACGGCCAGGCTGGCCGATTCGAGCGCGGCCTGCTCGTCGTTGTCGAAGAGCCGGGCGAGCAGCCGCCAGTACAGGACCTGGCGGCGGTTGTCCTCGGATTCGGTCATTTCCGCAACAGCCTTCCGGCGCGCTCGCGCAGCACGGCCGCGGCGTCGGTGGCCGCCTTCTCGGCTTTCACCCCGGCCTTGTCCGTGGTGCCGCCGGCCCAAGCACCGGCGTGCACGCCGCTGGTCTTCTTGCGCACGGTGGTCTCCACGGCGAGCGGCTGGAGCCGGAAACCGCCTTCGTCCCACCGGATCAGGCCGATGCAAGCGCTCGAGATCGCGACCGCCTTCGGGGTGAGCGGACCGGCGGCGGGGATCCGATCGGTCTCGACGGCGAGGCGGTTCCCGGCGAACGTGAACGCGAGGGCGTCTTCGTCGCCCTCGGTGCCGTAGCCCTCCAGGAACACGGGCACGGCGATGCGCGCCGGATGCCTGTCCAGCGGCGCGATCGGCGCCGTTCCGGCTTTCGGCAGGGCGACACGCGCGGTGGCGAACGGATCCGCGAGCTCACCGAGACGAGCGTGCTCGTCCTGCCACAGAAGGTCGCCCTCGGCGGTCACCGGCATCTCGACAAGGTCCATCGAGCGCCCCTCGCTGACTGCGGTGAGCAGGGACAGATGCGGGCGCAGCAACTGCCAGATCCCGGCTCCGATGATCGTGTCCGGCTTCGGCACGGTGACGCTCGCGCGCACGAGACGCGATGCGGTGCCATCGTCCGGCTCGAACACCGCGTGGACCTGGGCCTGCGCGGCCGTCGCGTGTTCCAGCAGGTCGACCCCGAGCGGCAGCAGACGGCCGGTGACGGTGCCGACCGCGGGCGCCGCCGCCACGCCGGGCACGGTCAGCAGCATCCCGCGCGACCACAGGTCACCCCAGCGCCGGACGGGGACGCGGTCCAAGGCAGCGCCAGGACAAGACGCCGCGAGTTCGGCCGCGAAGCCGTCGAGCAGGACGGCCAGCCGGCGCAGGCCCGGTTCCGCGAGCAGGGCGGAGATCACCGGCGCCGAGGCCGAAATCAGGTCGTGGTCGATGCCCTGCCAGCCCGCGCGGGCCAGATCGGACAGCCAGGAACGGGCGGCGGCCAGCAGATTCGGTGACTCGGCACCGGCGGCGCCGGGAACTGCGTCCTCTTCGGACGTTCGCCCGGTCGCTCCGGCCACCCGGGCGGCGAGCGCGTCATGCACCGAGCCGAATACCGCGATCCGCGCCGCGGCAAGGGAAACGAAGTGCTCCTCCCCCGCCGCGCCTGCCGCGGTCTTCTCGGCCGCCTCGGCGACCCGTGCCGCCAGCGGCGACCCGGACACGGCATCGGCCAACTCGGTCAAACCAGTGACTTGTTGAGGGCGAAGCAGCCCGGCGACGAGCACGTGATCGAAGGCGTCAACGGTCGACAGTGCCTCATCGAGACCTGCGATGGGGTCGGTGAGCAGATCGGTGCGCATCACACCACCGTCCTGGTCGGCGGGAACCACTGCAGTTCCGGCACGGGCGCGGTCGATGGCTCGAATTCCAGGTACGCCAAGTGCCGCAGGAACTGGCTGAAGACGGACGCGGCGGCGGTGTTGTCCCCCTGTGACGGCCGTGTCGCGCTCATGGTCTGCGAAATGGCCTGGGCGGTCAATTCTTCAGGCTCGACACGTAAATAACGTGCGACACGCTCGGCGCTGTACTGAAGGGTGGCTTCGTTGAGCAAGGCGAGGATGTGGTTGCAGAACATGCCCCGCGCCCCGCCGCAGGGCCGGTTGTTGTTGGTACTGCAGGCGAATTCGTACGTGCTCGCCGCGACCGACGAGACGTACACACGGCCGATGTCCGATCCGCTGGACACCACGCCCTGCACCCGTCCGTCGGCCAGTTCGACGAACGGGACCTTGGCGAGCTTGCGCGGGCGAGCGGGTGCCAACACCCGTGCCGTACTCGCTCTTTCCCAGTCTGACAACGCATCTTCTCCTTGCGGGGGTGCCTCGGTGGGGACTGGGATGAACCTAGCGGGAGGCACCGACAGTTCTGATCAAGCGTGCCGTTCGCCGAGCTGAGCGGCCAGATCGAGGAGGTCTTCGGCGTAGAAATCGAACCGATCGGCCGGCGACGGAGGGTCTCCGACGGGCCTGGCGACGTAGGCGGTCCGCAGACCGACGCTCTGCGCTCCCCTCAGATCCCACGCGTGGGCGGCGACCATCAGCAGCCGCTCCGGCGGGGCGCCGGCCACCTTGACGGCGAGCTCGTAGACGGCCGGGTCGGGCTTGTAGCTCCGTACCTCTTCGGCGGAGAGCGCCTGATGCCAGCGGAGACCGGCGTGGGCGTTCATCCGGAGCAGGGTTGTGCGGCTGGCGTTGGAGAGGCCTATAAGCGGGAACCGTTCGGCCAGCCTGTTGAGCCCTTCGACGGTGTCGGACCAGGGCGGCATCCTTCGGCCCGCCGTCGCGAGTGCGTCTGTCTTGGCTGCTTCGCGGTCGAGAACGTCGCTCGCTGCGTACGGCCTGTCTCCTGCGACGATGCGTCGCTGCTCGGTTTCGACATGGCCCAGCCACTGGTCGACCAGCTCGTCCGCGTCGGCATCCGGCACGGCTTGCCGGATGGCCGCACGAATCCCAGCGGGCTCGTCGACGAGCGTGCCGAGTATGTCGAACACCAAAGCGTCGATCTCCACGGTCAACCTCTCAGTAAGGGTTAAAGTAGTGTTTAACCGTGAACGTACGAGAGGTTGGTAAGGGATGCAAGTAGCGTTAGACGATTACATCTGGGCGGCGGGCATCGCTACCGAGCTGGTCAACACCGCTCCCGAAGTCTGGCACGGCGAAGAACACCTGTCGGATCTCGCCGCCTTCGCAGCCCTACACTCTCTACCCGAGCCCACCCGGTCCGGTGATCTGCGTGCCATCCATAGGCTGCGCACCACAGTGCGAGGCCTGATCGACGCCCCGGACCGGGCACGCCTCATCGACGGTGCTTTCGCGCTCACCTCGACGGCCGGTGGCGTCACCCTTCACAGCGACAGCGCACGGTGGGCCGTTTCGCTTCAGCCGAGCGCGACAGTCACGGACGCACTGTCCCTGATCTGCGGCGTCGGGATCCTTGGCGTCGTCCAGACTCTCGGCGCGGAACGTTTTCGCGCGTGCGGCGCGCCTACTTGCCGGGGCGCGTTCATCGACACCACGCGGCCTGGGCGGAGGCGATACTGCATGCCGGGGTTGTGCGGCAACCGCGTCAACGTGGCCAACCACCGGGCACGCATCAAGCGCCGCGGCGGTTGAAGGCAGCCACTCCAGTGATCAAGGAAAGGGCGATGTACAAGCCCATCATCAGCACCGCCCCGATCGGCGAAAGAAGGTACGCGTCGTTCCTCCTCGTGAGCTGTGGCGGCAGATTCGACGGCGCCACGCGTGCTCATCCTGACAACGTTCGACAATGACTCGTACGTGCACTCCGCGCTGCGACTGGGGCGAGCGGCTTCGTTCTCACGGACGTCCTCGGGTGCGTTGGCCCCCTGATGGGCAGTGCTGGTTAGGACGTTCAAGCAAAGCAGCAGGCCGACACCAACCAGACGCTTGGCCCACGCCTGAATCAGCTCCTGAGTACGCCCTCCTCAAGGAAGAACGTGTGGCAGGCCTGGATGGTTCACGAACGGATTCTAGTTGGCCGTCTCCACCAACCGGCATTTCACTTCCACCAGCGACCGCTCTGAGAGCTCCTTCTAGAGAGAAATCAAGTCAAGTAACCATGCGATCGTCACCACGCCGGCAACAACCGCCACCACAGCGACGGGGATCGCGTGAAGCACACGCGCAGCACCGCGCAAAAGCCAACCCACGACCCGATGGATCAACAAGGCCATCCACCCGACCGCGGCTCCATAGTCGTATGCGAACTGAGGTGGATCACGATCGCGCCGCCTGCTCACCGTGCTCAAGTGAAACTCCGGGAGAACCATCACCGTGGCGAGCACCGCGACGGTCAACTGGATGAAGGCGGCAAGCAGGCGCAGCGCCCACGGCGCGATCCAGCGGGTCATCAGACAGCCGATGATCATTCCGACTATCACTGGACCGACACCGGGCGGGATGAGCGGGCCGACGATCACTGTGGGCTCGATCCATTTTCTCCGGCTGCCGCGGACGCCCGGTGGTTCTCACCGTAGGAGAACTTACGCGCCTCGTCGCTCCCCGTGAGCACCTTGTAGCCGGAGTCGCGAAGCCACTGGAGCGTGGTCCGTACCTGATCATCGATCTGCCAACGATCGAGCGCATCGGATTCGAGCAGTCGTGTTACGAAGTCGAAGACCGCCTGCCTGTGCGAGTCCCGCTCCTGGAGGAGCATACCTACGACCGAACTAACATCACCTGGTGCCAACGCGAGCTGGAGTGCGGCCTGATGGAAGTCGCCAGCGGCGACGATCTCGCGGAAAAGCTCCACCTTCCGCTGGATGGCCGCGTGGTTGAGGGTCGGTTCGTCCATGGCCAAACGGATGAAGACTTCAACCGAAAGGCCGAACCTAGCCCCGAGAGTGCAGTTCCGAAAGCGTGCATTCGCGGCCATTTCAGCATCCTCGGACTCCGTGATCTTGAACTTTCGAGTCACCATGCGCAAACTTTGCAGGACGAAGGGCGCCAACGCGAGGCGCACGTCGCTGATGCCGGCGGACACTACTTTCTCCGGACTCTCGACCGTCCAGATCAGATCTACCGAAACGCGGAACGCGATCTTGTCTCCCTCACTGGGTGACGTCGCTTCGAGTTGGACCACATGGACCCCGAGGTCGACGTCGTATGCCATGCGATAGCCACTCCATAGGAGTTCACCCGTTGTCGGATGCTTCTCTGGCCGACAAACGACGCGGCGTCCGGCACTCGTCACGAGCACATGCGCGACTCTGCCGGTCACGGGCAGCCGGCGGTAGAGAAATTCGAACCGTTTGATCCGGCGCTCACTGATGATCGGGCTGACATCTTCACGTCGCCCCAACCGGGCAGTCACCCCTTTTCTCCTAGCGGGCTTGGATCGAGCGGGAGGCGCGAGCGGCTCCTCGGCAATCTCGGATCTGGTCATGCTGTCTCCTTTGAAATGGCAGCTGTCAGTACTGTGGCAGCCTCGCTATCAAGAGGGTCGCTCCAGTCGTTCTGCAACCGGGTTATCAGGTAACTCAGCCGACTAGCGTCGGCATCGTCGTGCACAAGATAAGGGACAAACGCAACAAGGGCACGGAGGCACTCGGCGTCATTTTCAGCCGCTCGGATCCACGACCCGAAAAGTGACTTCGCAACGAAATCACCGCGACGACCCCGTAAGCCCCATCGCAGTAATTCAGCAATCTGCACAGTGAATCTCGGCTCGGCGTCCTGCAGGGCCAGCAGCAGAGGCCACCCCTCTTGCTCTCTTGGCAAAGATCGTTCTTGCCTTCCGGCTGAAATTCTCAGCGCATCGAGGTCGAAGCCACGCAGGACGATCGAGTACAGCATCGCCCACCAGGCCAGCTCTCGAACACTGCTACGTTGGTCGACATCAATCCATTCGACCAACTGCTGAAGAATCGGTTCAGCTTCGCCGAAGGCAAGCAGGTTAGCGATACTCCGCGCAGAGACCCTTACAAGATCAGCACCTTCATCTTCATCCAATGCCCTCTGCTGTTCCGACGGTGTACCGAGGACACGCAACTCTCGCAGCGTCACTTGGATCGCTTGCCTGCCCAGGTCGTAACCAAGTGTTGCCGCCGTCGTCCATTTCTCCGCTTCGGTTCCACCGTGACGCCAACCTCTCAGCCGGTCGCTGATCGCTTCCGTCATCCGCTCATCTCGTGCGGCCTGGTCGAGCGCGACGGCGGCGAACAACCTCCGCTGTGCCGCCTTCGCGCCGCGAGCATCAGCCGCAGGCCAAATTGTTTCATTGAAGGTGAAGTGGAAATCCAAAGAACAGAACAATCCTGTTGCCTGCGCAGCCCGCACCCAGATGGTGGGCCGCGGATCCTCACTCAGCTTCTGCAGCCAGGTGACCATGGCCCCCCGAAGATTGTGATGATGCAGCCAAACATGACTGAGAAGTACCACTGGAAACCGGTCATCCGCATACTTCGCCAGATCTACCGGAAGCCGAACATCGCCGAAAGAGAGCCAGCCGTCGACGAGTTCAGCCCGACAAGCCGGCAGGCGCCGCGCCTGGTCATCAGAAAACAATGACATCTTTGCTGCGCCAAGTCCACGAGCTTCGTCGTCGGACGACCGGGAGACCACTTTGAGAAGGTTCTCCGCCAGAGAGACTCCGGCTTTGGCGACGATATGATAGGGCGACTTGCTAAAGACGGCCAAAGCGATCCGAAAAGCTGCCAGCCGAAGCTCCCTTTCAAGCGCTTGCTCGGTTCGAGCGCCACTCAGCCCAGCGAACCACTGCACTACCTGATCCTGAACCAGCTGGTTGGCCTGGGTCTCGACCTCCTCGGGACTTAATCGACCTCGTCCGTAGTCTGCTAACAGCCTGGCCATCTCAACCACCTCAGCCGGTCTTGGCGCCGGGCCGAGCGCATCTTTGAACCGTGCTCCGGCCGCGATTTCATTCAGCCGGAGCGCCATACCGATCTCTCCATCTTTTCGCACTTCTTCAGCGATGTGCCGTTTTAGTAAGTCGACTACCAACGGAGGACTGTATGCTGCAGCGCATCCACCGAGGCTGCTCTCTTTGAGATCATCGCGGTCGGTGATGACGACGCAGTAGGAGCGCTCGCCGAGCAGGTCACGCAGCTTGCCCAGGTTCGCTTCAGTCAGACCTGCGGCTTCATCTCCAGCGAGCACGAGGACGTATCCACGGCCTTCCTTCTCAAAGTCCGCGTCGGTCAAGGATTCGATGTCCTGATCATCGTCGAACCTCGAGACCTTGCCACGACTCAGTTGATCGAGCAGATGCAGTGCCGTCGCGAACCGGCCGGTCCCATCTTGACCCCCGAGAACGAGAAGGTGACGCTCAACCAGCCTTTCGTGCATACCGTGATACCCGACCACCTGTACATACCGAGCGCGCAGCCGGACGAGATACTCCTTGAGTACCGTGCTGGATCGGCGCGCACGTGGCCCAGTGCTGAAGATGTTGACGTCACCGATATGCTGCTTCTTGATCTTCGTATCACGCAGGAACGCCATCGTTCCGTCTGTTCTCAGGATCCCGTTTCGATAGGCCTCTTCCGCCTCACGCCGCTCGGCTCCGAAAGGATCCTTGGCGTCAGTTCGGCTTTCGCCTGCCTTCTTCCCCGTTTCGGGAGTCTTTCTCGGCGCGTCAGGAACCTTCTTCGCGTTGTCAGGGTCTGATTTTCCGGTCGGTATCGCCTTGCCGGATTCAGGAACAGTTCCCTGTTTCGGTGAAGCTGACGCGGAGGCGGAGGCGGAGGCGGAGGCGGAGGCGGAGGCGGAGATCGCATCGTCGGCCATAGGTCATCACTTGATATTCTCGACGGTCGACGCGACTACCTGCGTGCGGATCTTCGTCTTTCCGTTGAAGGCGACGTTCGGGCCAGATGACGCGGACGACACCATTCGGACGTCCTCAGTTGGTCCATCCGGTCTCGGCCGGGGCGGGACAGACAACCCTGGAACACGTACCCAGCCGGCGACCCCTCTGTCGTCTTTCCGGTAGCTGGACGAATCGATCTGCAGCTCGGGCAGGCTGGATGTAAGCTCGTACAACTCATTTGAGACCGCGACGACAAGGTTGCTGTCAGGGGCACAGTTGAGGACTGACCGGGCGTACGCGGACCTCGCAAGGTCGCAGACCTCGACCTCATTGCCCATTCCGATACCAACCTGCGCCCGGTGCGGCATCCCCAGGACAAGACGGTCCATCCAAACACCCATGACCTCGACCGGAGCCACGTCAGGAGAGACAACACAGAGCAGACAGTCCTCCGCCTGTCGTGCCTGAAAACTGCCGGCGCCAAAGGATTCGAACGCCACGCGCCGGACCTCCTCGGGGCTGCCCGCGTCAGGACGAATCGCGACCAGAAGTGGTTCAGTGGGACTCATTGGGGAATCTCCGTTCGCCAAGTAGGGTCGCCCCAGTGCGTACGCGCGACCATCCGCCGTCAAGTCGTTGTTGAGTAAACACTTTTCCAGTCCTTCGAGTTCAGGCGATGCACCCATTCCGAGTTCGTCGTTCAGGTATCCACGGTGTCTCCGGAACACCTCAAGCGCCTCTGTGTCTCTCCCTGCGAAGTGAAGCGCACACATCATGAGAGCCGTGACCGCGGCGTCATCGGGGTGTTCGTCCAGCAGACCGCTCAACTCTCCGATGTGATCCTGATACCGTCCCAGTCTGAGTTCCACACGGAGATAAGCGATCTTGAGCGCGTGACGCTCCCTTTCGAGTTCTTTGCGATAGCTGTTGACCCGGCGAGTATCAAGGCCCGCAAGCGGCTTCCCTTCCGACAAACGCAGTGCTTGCGCCAGCAGTACAGCCGCGTGGCGGTCGTCTCGCTTCTCTACGTTGGTCAAGGCTTTCACCCTGTTCACATCGACCGAGTCCGCAGGGACGCCCAACCGGCATAGTCCGTTCCTGTTGACCAAGGAGTCCGCGAAACCCAATTTCCGCAGACGCTTGCGCAGTTCTGACATGAACCGACTGAGATCGTCGGAGGCGCTCTCCGGTTCGTCATCCCAAGCCCACGCCTTCAAGGTCTCGCGCTGGATCTCCAAACCTTTCGCCGCGAGCAGCCCGGCGAGCATGCCCTGTTCTCGTCGTGACCCCATCGGCACAAGCTCGCCGTCATGGACAGCTTCAACCTTTCCCCACAACCGAAAGATCACCGGCTGATCAGCGGAAGCGACGGTGCTCTCCTGCAAGATGCTTCACCTCTTTCGTAGTTCTTCGTAGCCACGCACCCAGGTGGGCACCTCGCCACGGACGTCGCTTCACACCCACTCCGTGGTCTCAGGCTTACATCACCGGCGGCAGAGGAGCCGCTGCCAGACACAGGAGAAAGTCATGATGGACAACAGTTCGTTCAAGAAGAGCCCGTTCAGCGAGAACGTCGGCGCGTGCGTCGAGGTCTCCCGGATGGGCGATGGAGTAGTTGTGCGCGACTCCAAGAACCCTGGCGGTCCGATGCTGTGGTTCTCGGCCGTCGAATGGACCGCGTTCCTCTACGGAGTCCTCGTCGGCGAGTTCGGCCTGGGCAGCTGATCATTGGCGGGTGTCGCGATCAGTTGATCGCGACACCCGTCTCACCTAAGGCGCGGAGGTCCGGACACCGTCAGCCAGAACGGCAAGGTAGTCGCGAGCGTCTTGGCCGAACACCGCCATCTGGCGAAGTGACGACCATCGTTGGCCGTAGATCATGACATCGTGCGGGTCACTGACCGTCATAGTGCCGTGAATCATCTCGAGCGTGACCCAGCTGTGCTCGGCATCATCATCGTCGTAGATGACGAAGCTGTGCGAAAGCAAGGTGACGGCCTCCTGGTGATACGGGATCAAGCCGATTGAAACGTTATCCAAAGTCACGATCGACGCGATTCGATCCCACTGCGCGAGCAGTCCTCGGGGCGGGCCCGGACACCAGCGCAGCGCCCCTTCCGTGATCACGAAGTCGAACTGCCGGTCCGGCTCGAAGATCAGTTGCTGTCGATTCAGCCGCGCGGCAACGGCCGCGCTGATCTCCTCCTCTCCGTACGGGGGTTGATAGGTGGCGAACACCCGCCGTGCGTAATCGGCGGTCTGAAGCAGTCCCGGTACGACGGAAGACTGGAAGGTGCGGACCCTCCGTGCGCGCCTTTCCTGTTCCCCTACCTCATCCTGGATGTGCGACTGGTCTTCAAGGAGTTCACGCCAGGGCTGAACTTCGGTGAATGCCTGCTTGGTCAGAAAGGTAAGTTGCTGGAGAGTCTCCTCGGGCGCACCGAGCGCCCTCCCCCACGCGGTTACTTCCGGAAGCGACGGGATCACCGCCCCCGACTCGATCCTCGACACCTTCGACTGACTGATCGAGACCAAGTGAGCAAGCTTGCGTCCGGAAACACCAGAAAGGTCACGCAACCTGCGCAATTCAGCAGCGAGCCGTGATCGCGCTGTCGACTGCATGAAACCCGCTCTCGCCGTGCCCGTGATTCAAATTGATCCACTTTGATTCGTTGGGCTGTGCAGTAAGTCGACCTCACTCTGGGCGAGCGGTCAACCCACCAAAAGGATGACTCGTAACGAGTCAGGCTGATTCCGCTTGCGGCGACTTGGGCTGGATCATCACGGAGGTGACGAGAGGCGACATCGACCGTGACATGGCACGAAGCTCTGCGTATGCGATGTCACCGCGACATACCAACCCGTGTTGTCACATTGCGATCCCCACGCCGCAGGCCGAAAAGTCGGAGACTGTGGCTACCAACAGTTTGCAGGCATCACGCGAGGAACCGGACAGCACGGGGCCCTCCCCGGCATGCGCCGAGGAGGGCCCCGCTACAACCAAAAGATCAAACGCCGGCGATCTGCTGAATCCAGGGCCGGTACCGCGTGATGTTCGTGTACGCGGTCGTCGTCTGCCGGTCACTCGTCGACGCGACGCCGACCTGGCGGCCGGAGGCGAACATCGGGCCTCCCGAGTCTCCACCGGCGGTGATGCCGTCACCGCGGCGCGCGCACACCGCGACGCCGCCGTTGTAGTCACGGCAGGAGACCGACGTGACAGAGACGTTCGCGACCTTCAGGTAGCGCGACTGGCAGTTGATCTCCGAACCGCACTGACTGGTCGCGCCCCAGCCGTAGACCTGCACGGTCTGCCCGACGGAGACGTTGGCGGTGGTGCCCAGCGGCGAGTAGGTGGCGTTGACCGACGTGGTCAGCTTCACGATCGCGAGGTCCGCGGACGCGTGCCGGGTGACGGTCGAACCGGTGGCCATGGTGCCGCCGCTCTGCTGGTCGAGGCTGCCGATACGGAAGGTGAACGTGCCGCCGCTGGCCACGCAGTGTTTCGCGGTCAGGATGTATTGCGGCGCGATGATCGTCGAGGTACACGTTTGCCGGCCGTTGGCGAAGAGTCTGGCCGCCCATGGGCCGCTCGACGCGTTCTGGCCACCGATGATCATCGGCTGGACATCGGAGGACGGTTCCGCGGCGGACGCCACGGGGGCGGTCACGCCGAGCAGCGCCGCGAAGGCGGTACCGGCGATCAGGGCGAAGGAGCGCAGACGCATGGTTCCGACTCATTTCTGCGGCCGGGGGTTCAGCCGCGCGATGGGGACGGGTGTGCTGATTCTGGGACGCGGCACGAGAAATCGGACACCGACGAAAGTCGTGCAGTGGGCACCTAATCTCTTCGCCACGATGACCGCTAGGGGCGCCGCTAGGTAGCGGAACCGGCCCCCGGCTGGGCCGCCCGGCGTCCGTCCACTGGGGACAGATGGCGGCATAATCCCAGGGGCATAACCTGTCGGCAGGGCTTCCGTTGGGCCACAATCGGGATCATGACCGCAGCACAGTGGACCCCGACCTACGGCGACCCCTTCGAGCCGGTGCCCTACCGCCCCGCCCGCCTGTCCGCGGAAGAATCGCTGGCCACCGCCGCCGATCTGCGCCGACGGATGGACGACCGCCGCACCGTGCGGATGTTCTCCACCGACCCGGTGCCCGAGCAGGTCCTGGTGGACGCGATCGCGGTGGCGTCCACCGCGCCCAGCGGCGCGCATCAGCAGCCGTGGACCTTCGCGCTCATCAAGGACGCCGCGACCAAACAGCGAATCCGCGAGGCCGCCGAAGAGGAGGAACGCGTCTCCTACGAGGGCAGGCTCGGCGAGGAGTGGCTGTCCGCCTTGCGACCGCTGGGCACCGACGCCGTCAAGACCCACCTCACCGATGCCCCGTACCTCATCGTGGTCTTCCAGCAGCGCTACTTCCTCGACGAGGACGGCACGAAGCACAAGCACTACTACGTCGACGAGTCGGTGGGCATCGCGGTCGGGATGCTGCTCACGGCGTTGCATCTGTCCGGGCTGGCCGCGTTGACGCATACGCCCTCGCCGATGCGGTTCCTCGGCGAACTGCTCGAGCGGCCCCAGAACGAGAAGGCGTTCGCCGTCATCCCGGTCGGCTACCCGGCGGACGACTGCGTCGTGCCGAACCTCGTGCGCAAGTCGATCGACCAGGTGCTGATCCGGCGCTGAACGCCCGCGTGACCCGGGTGCGCGCGCACCCGGGTTGCGTGAAACTTCCGATTCCACACAGTCAAACTGCGCATTAGTGCAGTTTACTGCTCACTTTGATGCATCTCTTGACATATCCGGCGGCGATTGGACACAGTCTGGGCACCGAAGGCGACACGAAGGAGTGTTCTTCATGGCCGACCTGCCCTCTGTTTCCCGGCGGACACTGTTCGGTGGCGCTCTCGCCGCCGGGGCGCTCGCCGCGATCCCGACGAGCGCCACCGCCGCGGAAGAGGCCGAAAGCTCACCCCGCCGTCCTGGCCAGCGCAGCATGATCGGGGTGCCGTTCGAGCGGCACCAGACCGTCCGGATCGGGATGATCGGTCTCGGCAACCGCGGGATGTCCATGATCGGCGGGTGGAGCGCCGTCCCCGGCGCGGCGGTCACCGCGGTCTGCGACATCCGCGCCGAGCGCGCGAAGGCCGCGGCGGACAAGCTCGCCGCCGACGGGCGTCCGCGTCCGGCCGAGTACGGCGGATCCGCGGACGCCTACAAGAAGATGCTCGCCCGCGACGACATCGACCTGGTCTACATAGCCACGCCGTGGGAGTTCCACTACCCCCAGGGCAAAGCCGCGCTGGTGGCCGGAAAGCACGTCGGCATCGAGCTGCCCATCGCCACCGAACTCGACCAGTTGTGGGATCTGGTCAACACCAGCGAGCAGACCCGCAAACACCTGTTCCTCGCCGAGAACTGCAGCTACGGCCGCAACGAACTGGCCATCCTCAAGATGGCGCACGAGGGCGTTTTCGGCGAAGTCACCAACGGGCACGGCGGCTACCTGCACGACCTGCGCGAACTGCTGTTCTCCGACACGTATTACACCGACGCGTGGCGCCGCAAGTGGCACACCCGCAGCACCGCGAGTTTCTACCCGATGCACGGTCTCGCGCCGATCGCCGCCTGCATGGACGTCAACCGCGGCGACCGGTTCGCCACGCTGCGCGCCACGGCGACCGAGCCGAAGGGGCTCGCCGACTACCGGAAGCGGCACATGCCGCCGGGTCACCCGTCGTGGAAAGAGACCTACATCAACGGCGACCTGGTGTCCTGCCTGATCGAGACCGAGCAGGGCCGGATCATCCGCGCCGAGCACGACGTCAGCTCACCTCGTCCGTACAGCCGCATCAACAGCCTCGCGGGCAGCCGCGGAATCGTGGAGGACTATCCCGCCCGCATCTACGTGGAGCCCGACCACAGCGGTCACGCGTGGAAGGACTTCGGGCCGTACCGCGACCGCCACGACCACTGGCTGTGGAAGAAGCTCAAGGACGACCCGAACCTCGGCGGTCACGGCGGCATGGACTACGTGCTGCAGTGGCGGATCGTGCAGCAGATGCGCGCCGGGCTCGTGCCGGACATCGACGTCTACGACTCGGCGGCCTGGTGCTCACCCGTACCGCTGAGCGTGGTGTCGCTGGCCCGTGGCGGGAAACCGGTCGCGGTGCCGGACTTCACGCGCGGCGGCTGGTCGAAGCCCCGGGCCGGGCTGGATTCGCAGCCGTCCGACATGCCTAAGTAGCCGAATAGCGAGGCACGACGCGGTAGACGCGGAGATCCTTCGGGGTCCCCTTGGCGCGGAAACTCCGGCGCGGTCGCACGATGACCGCGCCGGGGTCCAGTTCGTCGACGACGCTGCCGCTGGCCAGCACCTCGTCGCCGTCCGCGGCGGCCATGATCCGGGCCGCGATGTTCACGTCGACACCGAGGTAGTCGTCGCCGACACGCTGCGGGTTACCCCGGTGCAGGCCCGCGCGCAGATGCGGCAGGTAACCCTCCGCCTTGATCACACCGACGGCGGAACACGTCTCGTAGGCGGCGTTCACCGCTTCACCCGGGTCGGCGAACACGGCCATCACACCGTCGCCGAGCCCTTTGACGACGCTCCCCCGATGTCCGGTGACGATCGACTCGGTCACCTCGGAGACCGAGCGCAGCAGCTCGAGCACGCGCTCGTCGCCGGCCTGCAAGGCCCAGGTCGAGAAGCCGACGAGGTCGGTGAACAGCACCGTGAGGCCGTTCGTGGCCTGCGGCTGGTCGCCGGACCGGCGGACGGCCTGCCAGGCCTGCACGGCGGCCAGCCCCAGCTCACGGGTGGCGCTGGGCCGATCGGCTCCCGCCTCGGTGAGCAGTCGCGCGAGCCTGTCGGACGACCGGCCCGTCGACGGCGCCAGCGGGTCGCTCTCCCCCGGGACGAGCCTGCGGAGGAACCGTGCGCCGCGCACCAGCTCGCCACGCTGATCCGTCGCCCGCAGGAACTTGCGGGTCCGGAGGTGCCATGGCTCTGGTCGGTCGGTCACGATCAAGACCCTAGCCGGTCACCCCGTGCTCGGAGCACCTGTCACCGTCATGACAAGAAACACCGGCGCGTTTCCCCTTTCCACTTCACCATGACAATTGACGAACGCACAATTCCGCATACGCATGACAAGATCGACGCGTAAAGAAAATCCGGCAGATCTTTTCCTTTCCCCGTTGGTGACTTTCCACCTAGATTCGGCGGCGAGCCCATTCAACGACGAAAGGACCTGACATGACGGAAACCCTCGTACGAAAGGGTGTTCGCCGGTTCTGCGCCGCCGGGATCGCGGCTGCGGTCGCCGGAACCGTAATGCTCACCGCGGCGGGAACCGCGGCCGCCGTCGAAAAGAATCTCACGTACAAGGGCGGCTTCCCCATCATCGGCGACCAGCAGGTCGCGGTGGTCGTCAAGGCGGAAATCCCGGCGACGGCGAAGGCCGGGGAGCCGATTTCGGTACCGTTCACCCTCGACGTCGACGCCGGTCAGGCCGCGGGCGACGGACTCCGGCTGGTCGGCGCCACGAAGCTCTCCGGCACGATCAGTTCGAAGGTGAACGTCGCGCTCGGCGAGCAGAAGGTGTCGATCCCCATCGAGCTGCCGATCCCGGACACCGAGGTGCCCGCCGAAGGACCGCTGAAGTTCACCGCGGAGGGCAAGGTCGACTTCACCATCCCGGCGGGAACCCCCGCCGGTGAGGCGACCAGCAGCGTGGACGCCGCGGCGACCTCGCATATCGTCACCGACAGCTCGCTCGGCGAGTTCGACGTCCAGCTCGCGCTCGACCCGCCCGACCAGGACGCCGTCCTCGGCAAGACGACCGTCAGTTGATCACCCGTCTTCCCCCGGCTCGCCGAGCCGGGGGAAGACGCGTCTTGACCTCCATCACGCTGGAGGTTGCACGCTCTCGATCATGTGGATCTGCGACAGGTGCGGTATCGAACACCCGGCCACCCCAGAGCCTCCCCGGTGCGTTCTCGACCGCGGTGAGGTCGGCATCGAAGAAGCAGGCGACCTCGGCGCGCACACCGGACGCTGGTGGACGCACGAGGAACTGATCTCCGCGCCGCACAAGACCTTGCACCGCGATCACGGCCGCGGCTTGCACAGCATCAAACGAGAACCGCATTTCGCCATCGGGCATTGGTCGTTCATCGCGGTCACCCCGGCAGGCGCTCTGCTCTGGGACCCGCCGTCCTGGTTGGACACCGAAGTGCTCGACCTCGTGCGAGGCCTCGGCGACGTCGCCGCGATCGCCACCAGCCACCCGCATATGTTCGGCGCCCAGCTCGGCTGGAGCCGCGCACTGGGCGGGATCCCGGTACTGGTCAACGAACGTAATCGCGAATGGCTGCCCGCGCCCGATCCGGCGTTCGAGTTCTGGGACGAGCACGCCGAACCGTTACCGGGCCTCGAACTCGTCCGGCTCGGCGGGCACATGCGCGGCAGCGCCGTGGCCAGGACACCGGACGGCAGCATCCTGGCCGGGGACACCATCACGGGCGGACTTGCGCCGGATTGGGTGTCCTTTCAGCGCAACTTCCCCAAGCACATCCCGATGTCCGCGGCCGTGGTGCGCCGCATCGTCGACAGGCTCGACGATTTCTCCTACGACAGGCTCTACACCCTCGGCGGCGACACCATCGACCGTGACGCCCGCGCCGTCGTCCGACGAAGCGCCGAGACCCACATCCGGTGGGTCAGCGGCGACTTCGACCACCTCACTTGATCGCGTTCTTCTCCTTGTTACGGAAGGACAACGCGATGAATCCCGCCATCGCCATGAAGAACGCGACGGCCCACATCCCGGCACGGAAGCTGCCGGTCAGGCCCTGCAGCCAGCCGGTGAGATAGGGACCGACGAAACCCGACAGGTTGCCGAACGAGTTGATCAGGCCGATCCCGGCCGCGGCGCCGACGCCGGTGAGGAAGGCGTTGGGAAGCTGCCAGAACACGGGGATCGCGGTGAACACGCCGATCGCACAGAGCGTCACCGCGATCATCACCAGCAGTGGCGAACCCAGGTACAGCGCGACGGCGATCGAGACCGCGCCGACGAACGCGGCGATGGCGACATGCCCCGCCCGTTCGCCGGTGCGGTCGGAATGGCGCGCCCACAGCACCATGGCGACCGCGGCCACGGCGTAGGGAATCGCCGTGATGAGCCCGATCTCGACGATGCTGTACGAGGTCTGGAACTGCTGCTGGAAGCCCTTGATCACCTGCGGGAGGAAGAACGCGAGCACGTAGAGGCCGAAGATGATTCCGAAGTAGACCGCGCTCAGCGCGAGCACCCGCGGATCGGTCAGCGCCGATCGCGTGCTCACCTCCTTGCCGACCTCGCGTGTGTCCTCCGCGTCGATGGCCGTCTGCAGCGCCGTGCGCTGCTCCGGGGTCAGCCATTTCGCGTTCTTGGGCCGGTTCGGCAGCAGGAAGAACACGGCGAAGCCGAGCAGGATCGAAGGGACTCCTTCGGCGAAGAACATGAAGCGCCAGCCGGCGTCGAAGCCGAGGACACCGTCACCGTGCTTGATGAGCAGGGCGGAAATCGGGCTGCCGATCACCGATGAGAGCGGCACCGCCAGGAAGAACAGCGCGACGATCTTGGCCCGCACCTTCCGCGGGAACCAATAGGTCAGGTACAGGATGATGCCGGGGAAGAACCCGGCCTCGGCGATACCGAGCAGCACCCGGACGATGTAGAAACTGACCTCGCCCTGGATGAACGCGGTGGCCGAGGCGACGATGCCCCAGGTGACCATGATCCGCGCGATCCAGATGCGGGCGCCCACCTTGTGCAGGATCACGTTGCTGGGCACCTCGAAGAAGAAGTACCCGACGAAGAACAGGCCGGCACCGAGTCCGTAGGCCGCCGAACTGATGCCGAGATCGGCGTTCATGGTGAGCGCCGCGAACCCGACGTTGACCCGGTCGAGATAGTTGAGCAGATAGAGCAGCCCGAGGAACGGGACCAGCCGGATCATCGCTTTGCGGACCGCTTGAGAGGTGGACACCTCTGCCGTCTGTTCGTCCATCCGCGGGAGTGTAGAGGGCGATCAAAACAGCGGGGGCAGGAAGGCACCGAGGTTCCCGCCCGCGGCCCGATCGGCCGGGTCCGGGTCCACCTGGACCGAGTCGGGATTGCGCGGGTCGTAGGTGACTTTCACGGTCGAACCGCGGGCCGGCGCCTGCAACGGCGGGGTGATCATCGTCGCGATGACCGTCCGCTCCCCGGTTTCGGCGGGGAACCGGACCTGCACGGTGAACCGCGGATTCCCCATCACCCAGACGTTCGTGAACTCGACGCCGATGACCTGCCCGATCACCTGGAGCCCGGTCTGGGCCAGCGCGTGGGCGCGATCGTCCGCCTCCGCCTTGGTGACGAACGCCCGTCCCAGCACCATGATCATGACCAGCGCGGTCACCCCGGCCACCGCCGGCACGAGATACGGTTCGTAGTAGACGATCCAGTCGACGTCGGTCCACGGTTCGGCCGCGCCCTCGCCGAACGGCAGCCGCTGCCCCACCGACTCGGGCGGAGTCCACGACGGGATCGCGAAGCCGGTGCCCAGCGCCACGCCCAACGACGCGGCGAGGCTGCTCGCCCGGAAGCCGACGCCCATCCCCCGCAGCGACATCCCGCCGCCCCACAGCATCGCGAACCCGAGCGACGAAGCGACCGTGATCGAGATGCTGAAGAACAGGACGAGCGAAACCGCCGGGCCCGCGTCGGCCCCCCACGCGTCGACGCGGTTGAGTGACATCAGCCGGAAACCGTCCAGCAGCCCGAGGGCGCCCGACCAGCCCGCGACCGCCCAGGCGAGCGTCGTGGGCACGCCGAGCAGCCACAGGCGCAGGCCTGGACGACGGGCCTGCCGAGGGTCGCCCGGCAGGCCGAACTCGAAGGAACCGAACATCATGGCCGCTCTAACCGATCGGGCCGAACACAGCGACCTTCGCCGGGTCGGCGGGGTCGACGCGGGCTTCGTGACGGGTACCGGGCGCGTACTGCTGGATCGTCGCCAGCGGCGCGATCAGCGAGGTCACCGTCCGGTAGGTGCCACCGTCGGCGCGAGTGACCTCGAGCGTCGCGGTGTACTGCGCCTGCCCGGCGATCTTCCGGCCGGTCGGCTCCAGTCCGCGGATCACCAGGGTGGCGGGCTCGCAGGTGTCGTAGAGCCGCCGCAGTTCGGTGCCGTAGGCCTGCAGTTCCTGCTGCTGGCGCAGCTGCTCGTCCATCGGCAGCGCCAGGAACGCGGCCATGTCCGGGTCGGCGTTCATGTTCCGGAACGCCTGCGCGGCCAGTTGCGGCGTCGGCAGCTGCGGGGTGATGTCGTGCCCCTGCGCGGCCGCGGCCCGCCGGAACTGCTCCGCGTGCCGCTGGAAGTCCTGCTCGCCCCGGGCCATGCCCTGCTGCGTCGCGTCGTTGATCTTGTCGCGGATCTTCTTGAACATCGGGTCCCGCCTTTCGCTGTGTCGTTCTCGATGAACACAGCTTCGGCGGGGCGGACCGCTACCGAACCCAGGTTTTCCCGTCGTCGGTCGCGTCGAGGCAGGTCAGAGGCGCCCAGAAGACCGGGGAATTCGCCGGTTCGGGCTTTTCGCGCCAGCGGGCGAGCCGGGACCGCTGCCAGGCGTTCAGCTCGGTGACCGGATCTTCACCGGCGAGCGCGGTGTCGGCGGCGATGACCAGTTCGGACATCGGGTCCGAACCGGGCACGGCGGCCGAGGTCGGGAGGGCCCAGACCGTGGCGGCGACCAGTCCCGCTCCGGCCGCGACGGCGGCGAGGAGCACGCCGAACGGTTCGGCCAGACCGAAGTCGCTCGCGCTGGCGCAGCCGATCAGCGCGACCCGTGCGGGCATGGTGTCCACTTCGGACAGTGCGAGGTCGGCGGCGGTGAACGGCCGGTGCGGTCCGATCGGCGCGGCCGTTCCGGGGAGATCGGCCGCGCAGGACAGATGCAGCGCGGTCTGAGCGCCGTACTCGTCGCGCACCCGGCTGACGTGGCCCACGAACACCAGCCGCGAACAGGGCCGTGACAGGAGTTCAGCGAGCAGCCGGCGGTCGGTGTCGGCGCGGCGGACCAGATCGAGCCCGTGTGCGACCTCGGGAAGGACCGGGCCGTCGGCGAGCCGCGCGTCCAGGTGCCGGATCAGCGGCGACGTCGCGTCCTGCTTGCCGAGTACGGAACCCAACTCGCCGAACGCACTCTGGCCGGGGATCCGCGGGTCGAGCAGATAGAGGGGCGGGCCGTCCGCGGCGGGCGGACGGCGCGGGATCGCGGCCGGGGCGAGCAGCGAGACGTCGGCGATGTCGACGACACGCTCGTCGCTGTCGAAACAGGTGCCGATCTCCTCGATCTCGAGGACGTGATCCGCCCTCCTGTCGGGCAGGGCCAGCAGTCCCCATGGGACAGCGGCGAGGCTCGGGGACGGCTGGATCCTCAGGAGCGGGCGGTTTCCTTCGGCGGCGGATCGCCGGAGCCGTGCGACCAGGTCGGCGGGCAAGAGATTGAGGGCGAGGACGCGGGCCAGGCGTTGCTCACCGGCGAGGCTGCCGAAGGCGTCTTCGCCCAGTGAACGCCGGACGGCGTCGGCCACGCTCTCGCCTTCGTGCGGTGTCGGGGAGGCGGCGTCCAGGACCTCGCGGGCGGTCCCGACCAGGGCGAACTCGATCGGATGCGTGTGGACGGTGTCGAGGTCCTCGGTGGTCCGCCAGGTGAGGAAGGTGTGCCCGGCATCGGCGAAACGCAGGAGGAAGGTCTCTCGCCCAGGCCGGGCCGCAGGCCAGGTCTCGACGGTTTCAGCGGCGAGCCGAGGCAGGCGGTAGCGCTCGGTGGCGAGGCGATGCCACCGATCCAGCTCCATCGGCGAAGACGGCGACCAGCGCAGGGCGGGCGGCGGAGCGAGCCGCAGCGGCAAGGACGAGGTGACAGAACCCAGTGCCGCCAAGGGAAGCCGATCATCCTCAGTGGACGGAAGTACTTCGAGGGACGGCAGTGTCCCGGTCAGGCCGAGCGACGGCCCCTCGACCCCTGTGTACGCCCCGACGGCGCAGGTGCGCTCGATCAGTTCGGCCGCCAGCCTCGGTTCCTTCAGCCGGGCCAGCAACGCCAGCGCGAGCCCCAGCGTGGGCGCCGCGATGTCACGCGCCCAGGCCGTGCGCGCCTGCGGGGAAATGAACTCGAACCGGTACTCCGCCGCCGCGAGCGTCAAGGGGAGCACCAGATCCAGCAGCGTCCGCAGGTCTTCGCCGCGAGCGAACCCGACAGTGGCCGCGACGAAATCCGTATGCAGGTGGTCCGACCAGTCCCCCGACAGTCGCGCTGATTCCCTCGCGCGAGTCGCGTGGTCCTCCGCCGTCGCCCAGTCGCCTTCCGCCGCGGCGCAGCGGGCCAGTGCGGTGTCGACGACGCGCAGGCCCGGGACGTCACCGTTGGCCGTCCGGATCGTTTTCGCGTGCTCGAACTGTTCCCGTGCCTGCGTGACGTCGCCCGTGTACAGCAGCAACGTGCCCAGCGCGTAGCTCGCCTCCGCGACGTCGCCGGTCAGGCCCGCCGCCGCGAGTTCGTCGCGGGCGGCGACGATCGCGGCGACCGCGCCGGGGAAGTCACCCGCCAGGGCGCGGGCCTCCGCCAGCCCGATGCCTGCCTTCACGGCCAGTGGGCCGCCTTCGTGCTGAGCGCTCAGCCTCAGCAGATCGGCCCGCGCGTCCGCGTCCTCGCCACCCGCGTGGCGGATCCGGGCACGTTCGGCCCTGGCCATGGCCTGCTGCTGGATGGCCCGCTCGCGGACCTCGTCGATCTCGGTGAGGACGTCCAGCCCCGCCAGGATCTCCTCGAGCGCGGCCCGCGCACCCGCCAGCTCCCCGGCGGCGATCTGGACGCGCACGTCGAAGATCCGCAGTTCCATCTCGTCGGAACCGTGGACGTCGAGCAACTCGGGCGGATACTGGTCCGGCCCCGCTTCCTTGCGGAACGCCGCCCGGCGTCGCTGACCGGCGATCAGCTCACGCGCCTTGACGACGTCCCCTTCCTCCGTGGCCAGGGAGATGAGCACGCGCTCGGCGACCTCCCGGGAGCCTTCGATCATCCGCACCTCGGCGTACTGTCCGAAGTGGACGATGGCGGCGGTGCTCACCCCGAAGACCTGGAGTACGGCCTCGGCGCATTGTCTCGCGTTGCGCAGATCGCCCGCGGAGTAGCAGACGTGGGCCAGATCGCTGACAGCGGCGAGCTCGAGGTCGGTCCGGTCGAGTTTCTGCGCGATCTCCCGCATCCGCGTGTACTTCCGGTGCGCCCCGGCGACGTTCCGGACCGCGGCGAGGTGCTTGGCCTGGTCCTGGACCTTGGCGGCTTCGATGAGCAGCTTGCGGTACTGGCGTTCGGACAGCGAGCACGCGGGCACTTCACCGTACGGAGCCGGGTCGAGGCCGAAATGCTTTGCCACACAACGGCAGTTGTAGCCATGTGACGTCGCGAGGCTCAGTTCGGGCGGGAGCGGGCGATCCGGGGGGTTCTGGGGTGGCGGCATGCCGACGAGCACGTCAGAACTCCTCATCGGCGGAGGCGGCCGCCGCCCGTTCGGCGAGCGTCCTGAACCCCGGCTCGCGTGCCCGCACGAGCGCGACCACGCGAGCCCGGTCTTCCGGAGTGGTCCCGGTGACACCCTCGCCGGCCACTCCGACGACCAAGGCGATCCGTCCACTGTGGATGCCCGCCGCGAGCCGGATCGCGGCTTCGTCCAGTTCGGCGGCGCCGGTGAACCGTCCGGCTCCCAGGTGCAAAGGCACTTCCGCGAACGGCTCGCCGTCGTGGGTCGCGACGGCGACGATGGCCGCGTCGGCGAACGCGCCCGCGACCTCGACTTCGAGCCGGGTGGCGGCCGTGGCGACGACGATCCGCCAGGTCACCGTGTCTTCGGCGGCGTCCAGGATCCCAGGCGGCACCCGAGCCCAGTCGACGCTCGCCCGTCCGCTCGCCAGCACGCCTTCACCGGGAGCGGCCGATTCGGTGCCCGCGGCCAGCGCGTACGCACGTTGGCCCGAGGTCGCGGTTTCCGGACGCACTTCCGCCGCTGCCTCGGCGCGCACGACGTCATCCTGGTCGTCGAACCACGCCGCGAGATGAGTGCACATACCCCGGACGTCGTCGGCGACCGGCCGCGCGGCCGCCAGGAGAGCGCCCTCCGCGATCGCCGCGTCGAACAGCTCGGCGGGCGATGCCTCGAAAGCGTCGAGAAGACCTTCGGCCAGATCCTCGACCGCAGCCGTCGCGACAGCCGTTTCGAGGTCCAGCAACGCCGGGTCGAGTGAAGGGACGCCGAGCGAAGGGCTGGCGGGCCACCAGCGGCGCAGCCAAAGCAGCAGGGCGAGTCTGCCCAGTTCCGGGCGTGCGGGGAGATCCGCCTGGCCTTGGCCGAGCACGGTGAGGCTGGTTTCCTCGCCCACGAGCCGGGTCAGCCACGGTTCAGCGGCCCCGGCGTCGCTGAGTTCGATCCGCATCGAGGACGTCCGGCCGTCGAGCAACTCGGCGAGGGCGAAGTGGATGACGGCGCCGTCGGCCGCGACGACGGGGCTGTGCACCGGATGCGTCACGACACGGCCTCCAGATCCGGCAGGCGGGCCACGAGCGCGCGCCGCACCTTCGTCCGCAGATCCAGGGAAGTCGACCGGACCACGCCGGTGACGAGGTCGCGGACGTCGGCGGCATCGGCGGGCAGATCGCCGCGGACGTCGAAACCGTGCAGCCGGACCCACAACCTGCTCAGGAACTGCTTGGCGAACTCGCGCAGATCGCGCAGGAGCTCGGCATCGGGCCGCGGCGTGAGCGGCGTGGCCCCGGCCAGCGCGCGCCGGGCGTGCAGCACGTAACCCTCCCTCGCGACCTGGGCGTTGAGCTGCCGCGCGAACTCGGGAACCCCCGCAGGCGCCGCGCCGTCGAGCGGCCGGAGCGCGGGCGCGAGGACGACACCGAGCGCGAAGCAGGCCGCCAGCGCCGGCAGGCCGAGCCCGAACCCGGCGGCGACCCGGGCCAGTTCGTCGTCGACGAGCTCGGCGACGGGAGCCCGCTCATCCGGGGGAAGGCGGCGCAAGGTTGCGCGTACTCGCCTTTCGACGCTGCGTTCGAGAAGTTCGGCACCGGTCTCGTCCCGCCGGTTCAAGGGCGGGACGGCGGTGCGATCCCCGCGCTGCAGCCCGAGGTCCGGCACGGGCAGCCCGGAGATCTCCTGGACGGCCTCGCTCAAGGCTCGTGCCCCACCCGGACGCCGGAGGGCGAGCCCGAGGGCGTGCCCGGTGGCGGAACCGGCGAGGGCCCGCCAGGCAGTGTCGGAAAGACCGTCGACGAACACCCGGAGCGCGGCGATGTCCTGCGATGCGGCGGATTCCGCGTGCCAGCGGCGTTCGAGCTCCGCGGTCAGCTCCGCCGACAGCCGGGGATCCGAGAGATACCCGGCGAGCTGATCGACGCCCGCCACGCCGCCCTCGCCGTGCAGATCGCGCAACGCCGCCTCGGCGGTCGCCGTCGCGTCCGGACCCGGCGTGCCGAAAGCCGTCGCCAGCTCGTACGCCAGCGGGAAGCACACGTCCTGGACGTTGCCCGCGGTGATCCGCAAAGCGCGGCGGCGCCGTTTCAGATGGGTGAACCAAGCGGCCGTGGCGCGCAGCCTGTCCGCGTCGGCCAGCAGCAGCTCCGTCAGCTCCGCCGCGGCGGCCGGGTCCAGCACGGGACGGCCGAGCCGGGGACGCGCCGCCGTCCGGATCACCAGCGGGTCGATGATCTTCTTGATCGTCCGGGTCAGCGGGCCGCCGTCGGCCGACGACAGGACCTCCACCCCGGGGACGCTCGCCCACGCCCGCGCGAGAACGGCCGACCGCGGCCGGGACTCGCCTGATCCCGTCGTCAAACGCCCTCCCTCGCTCTGACCGCACTCTAACCGAGCAGACGACGCGGACGGCTTCTCCCGGTCTTTACCCTGGAGTGCCGGGGGCGGGAGGAGTGCCTGGATGCCGTCGCCGGCGAACGACGCCGTACCCCTCGACTACGAGACCGATCCAGGGCGCTTCGCGGCCAATGTCCTCTCGACGGCACGGTTCTCCTCGTGTGGCGACGTCCATCCGGAGATCGCTCGCCGTCTCGACGGCTGCTCTCTCGTGCTGGACATCGGAGGCGGCACCGGAGCGCTCTCGCGGTTGCTCACGCGCAGGCGGGTTGCGACGGTGGTGGCCGACCTCTCGTCGCACGTCTCCCGGGCACCGGGGTTCGCGGTACGGGCGGATGTCGCGGGCCTCCCTTTCCACGGCGGGACCTTCGACGGCGCCGCGGCCCTGTGGATGCTGCACCACGTGCCCGAGCCGGTGGAGGCCCTCGCCGAGGTGAGCCGGGTTCTCACCCCCGGCGGCCTCCTCGCCGTTTCGACGTCCAGCCGCTGGAACGACCCCGAGCTGGCCTGGGCACTACCTCGCTGGGGACGGCCGTCGAGCTTCGACGCCGAGATCGCGGAAACCCTCCTGGGCAAGGTGTTCGAGGTGGAATCGGTCCGGACGTGGGACGCCCGGCTCGTGACGCTTCCCGATCACGCCGCGGTCGCGTTGTTCCTGCGCGGCAGGGGTTTGCCGGAACCGTCCGCGCGGCGGCTCGCCCGCACGGTGGAGGTTCCGTTGTCCCTCACGAAAAGAGGGCTGGTGGCCTGGGCGCGGAAGCGTTATCGGGGGTGAGCCCGTCTCTAGCCGGCCTTGATCCGCCGAAGCCGCGCGTACACGTCCGCGGCTCTCGGCGCGCCGAGTTCGTTGAAGATCTTCAGCGCGTCTCCCCAGCAACCCCTCGCCGAGTCGACCTTGCCTTTCGCCTCCCAGAGCTGGCCGAGATGGTCCAGTGCCGCCGCTTCGCCGTAGCGATCCCCCATTTCGCGCCGGAGTTCCAGTGCCCGGTCGAGCTGTCCCGCCGATTCCCCGCTCCGGTGGATCTTCTGGAACACGAGCGCGAGCCCCACCAGCGTTTCCGCCTCGCCGTAGCGATAGTCGATCCGATGGCGGATGTCCAAAGCCTGGCGGAGGTTCTCGTAGGCCTGGTCGAATCTGCCCAGCTCGTGGTTCGTGAGACCGAGGAAGTGCAGGGTCTGCGCCACCCCCCATTCGTCGCCGAGCGCGTGGAAGACCGACAGCGCGTCGGCGTGGTGCTCGAGGGCTTCGGTGAATCTTCCTTGTTCGTGGTAGGCGATTCCCAGACTGATCAGTGCCTGGCCCTGTCCCCAGGAGTCGCCGATCTCGCGGCGGATGGCGAGCGCCGATTCAAGGTACTCCGACGCCTCTTCGAACCGGCACAGGTCGCGGTGGGCGATCCCCAGTCCCGCCAGAAGGGACGCCTCGCTGAACCGGTCGGAACATCGTCTGGCGGCCTCCACCCCGGTCTTGTAGGTCGCGATCCAGTCGGCCCACGGTTTGCGCAGCGTGAAGAACGCCCACAGCGCGAGCGGCAACCGGCACGCGATCACCGGCCAGTCCTCGGCGAGCGCGGCGTGCGCCGACGCGACCAGATTGGGCTGCTCGGCCTCGCACCAGGCGAGCGCGTCCCCGTAGGTGTCGAATTCGAGCCTGCCGGCGATGTCGACGGAGAACTCGATCTCGGTCCGTCTTCGCATGGGGGTGAGCACGCGATCCGCGGAATCGGCACAGGCGAGATACCACTCCAGCAGCCGTTTGGGCGCGTTTTCCCGCTCTTCGGCGGACTCCTCGGCCTCGACGCATTCCTTCGCGTAGACACGCAGCAGGTCATGGAAACGGAACCGGTCGCGGTCGACCTCGAACAACAGACATCCGCCGGTGAGATTGTCGAGCCTGCGCCGGACCTCGGCCGAGGGCATCCCGGACAGCACGGTCGCGGTGGTCACGCTGATGGTCGGGCCCGGATGAAGCCCGAGCAACCGGAAGAGGCGAGCGGTCTCGGGATCCAGCGCCCGGTACGACCACGAGAACACGGGCCGCAGGGCGGACATTTCGTCGTCCCCCGTTTCGAACGCGTCCAGCCTGCGCGCTTCCGAATCGAGTTCGGCGAGGAGGTCGGCGACCCGCAGATACGGATGGGCGGCCACGCGTTCGCCCGCGATCCGCAGTGCGAGGGGCAAGTGTCCGCACAGGTCGGCGAGTTCCGCTGTCGCACCGGCCTCCTCGTCCGCTCGCCCTGGCCCGATCGCCTTGCGCAACAGGGCTTCGGATTCGGCCGGGGACAGCATGTCCAAGGTGATCCGCCGCGCGCCGTTGCGCACGACGAGACCGGACAGGCTGCTGCGGCTGGTCACCATGACGAAGCAGCCGGACGTACTGGGCAGCAGGGCACGGACCTCGTCCGGGGAGGTGACGTTGTCCAAGACGATGACGAAGCGGCGATCGTTCACCAGCGAACGGAAGAGCGCCGATTTCGCCTCGAGGCTTCGCGGAATCATCTTCCCGGGGACTTCGAGCGCGCGCAGGAACCCGGCGAGGACCTCGTGCGGTGTACTCGGCGGCCCGGGAGCGTAGCCGTGGAGATCGCAATAGAGATCGCCATGGGGAAACCGGTCGCGCTGCCGATGCGCCCATTGCACGGCCAGTGCGGTCTTTCCCACGCCCGGCGCCCCGGCGACGATCGCGACCGCGACCGAATGGCTGTCCTCGCCCCGATCCGCGATGGCGCCGAGTTCGGCCAGTTCCGACTCCCTCCCGACGAACGTGGCGGTCACGGCGGGCAGCTGATGCGGCGTCAACGGAGAGCGGGCCGCGGACTCGTCGTCCCAACGATCCATATCCAGGAGTCGCCCGGGAACCGCCCACCGTCGCGGGTTCTCCCCGTTCCCACCTGAATGGCGCAAGCGCGTGGCCCACGTCACAACGACCGCTCTTGACTGACCGTCGGTCAGTCGAACTAAGGTAACCCTAAATCAACTATCGAAGGGGGTGCCGGTGGGACGCATCATGACGCTGGCGACCGGAGTTCGCCGCTATCTGGCCGTCGGCGTTCTCCTGCGCGTCGCCGTGACTTGCACTTACCTCGGCCAGGGGTTGCTGCTCGCCCGGGTGCTGGAGCAAATGCTGACCGGACATGGGATCGGCGAGCAGATCGCGCCGCTGGCCGGGGTCGGGGCCGCGGCACTGCTCCGGTTCGGGCTGCTCTGGATCGCGGAGATCGTCGGACAGCTCACCGCGGCCGCGACCAAGCAGGAACTGCGGACGCGGGCGTTCGCGAAACTGGCGGAACTCGGCCCCGGGCACACGTCCGGTGAACGCACCGGCGAGCTGAAAGGCGCGCTCGTCGAGGGCATCGAGTCCCTGGAGGCGTACTACGCCCGTTACGTGCCCTCGCTCGTGGCGGTCGCGGTGACGCCGGTGATCGTGCTCGGGGTGCTGGCGGGCTATGACCCGTGGTCCGCGGTGATCGTGGCGGCGTTCGTCGTCGCCGCGCTGATCCTGCCGAAGCTGTGGTCGCGGATGCTGAAGCGCCGCGGCGACGAGCTGATGACGGCGTATCTCGGGATGGGCGCGACCGTGCTGGACACGCTCCAGGGTCTGGTCACGCTCAAGGCCTTCGGCGCGGCGGGACGGCGTCGCGAGGAACTGGCGACCGTGTCGGACAGGCTGATCACCGGCTGGAACCGGGTGATGGCGGTCGCGTTGATCGCGCAGATGATCTACACCTTGGCGATCGTCGGCGGGGTGGCGGTGACCGTCGCGGTCGCGTCCGTCCGCGCCGCGGGCGGCTCACTGGACGTCGCCGCGTTGTTCGTCGTCCTGGTGCTTTCCGGCGAGGCACTGCGAGCGGTCGGCGTACTCGCCACGTCGTTCCACGCCAGTTACGACGCCGCGAGCGCGGCCGAGGTGCTGCACAAGTTGTTCGCGCGGCGGCCACCCGCCCCGGAGCGTCTAGGGGTCGCTCCGGCCGAAGGGGTGACTGCGTCGATCGGCTTCGAAGACGTGTCTTTCGCCTACCAGGAAGGCGAGACCGTCCTCAGTGGACTCTCCTTGCGTCTCGCGCCGGGAGAGACTGTCGCCGTCGTCGGCCCGTCGGGTGCGGGGAAGTCCACACTCGTCGCACTGCTCCAACGGTTCGTGGATCCCGGCACCGGACGGGTGACACTGGGCGGGCACGATCTGCGCGATCTGCCGCTCGAGCAGATCCGGTCGATGATCGGGCTCGTCTCCCAGGACACCCATCTGTTCGGCGGCACCATCCGGGACAACATCGCGCTCGCCCGCCCGGACGCCTCGGACGAGCAGATCGCCGAAGCCGCACGGGTGGCCGACATCCACGGCTTCGTCGCCGGGCTGCCGGACGGCTACGCCACCGAGGTCGGGGAACGAGGGCTGCTGCTCTCCGGCGGCCAGCGTCAACGGGTGGCGATCGCGCGCGCTGTCCTGCTGGACGCCCCGATCCTCGTGCTGGACGAGGCCACGGCCAGCGTCGACGCCGCCACCGAGGCGTCGATCCAAGCGGCGCTGGGCAGGCTGACCCGGGACCGCACCACGCTGGTGATCGCGCATCGGCTCTCCACCGTGCGCGACGCGGACCGCATCGTCGTACTCGACGCGGGCGTGATCCGCGAAACCGGAACCCATGACGAACTCCTCGCCCGCTCCGGGCGCTACGCCGATCTCCTCTCCGCACAAGGAGCCTCATGAACGCCGTCACCTCCCCGCTTCGCGCGACGCTGAACCGTGCGCGGCAAGGGAAAACCGCACTGGTCCTCGCCCTGATCGGCGGCGTGGCCCAGCACGCCGGGGCCGTCGTCGCCGCGGCCGCCGGTGCCTGGCTGATCGCGACCGCCGTGACCGGCGCCGGACCCGGCGGCCTCTCCCCCGGTTTGATCGTGCTCGCCGCCGCGGTGGTCGTCGCCAGTGCCGGGACGTGGGCGGCCGCGCAGTTCGGGCACGCCTTCGCCTTCCGGTACCAGGCCGGTCTGCGGTTGGCGCTCTACGACGGTTTGGAACGCAGCGCTCCTCGCGAACTGCAGGGAAGGCGAACCGGCGAAGTCGCGGCTGTCGCGATGGGCGACATCGAGCAGCTCGAACTGTTCTTCGCGCATCTGCTTCCCGGTGTCCTCAACGCGGTGACCATCGGCATCGCGAGCGTCGCGGCCCTCGCCACGATCGACCTCCGGCTCGCGGCCGCGGCGGGGATCGGCATGCTGCTGACCAGCCTGGTACCGATCATCGTGGCGCGCCGGACCGAACGCGACGGGCAGCGGCTGCGAGCCGAGCTCGGCGGACTGAACGGCGACGTCGTCGATGGGGTGCAAGGAATTCGCGAGCTGCTGGCCTTCCGCCGGATCGACGCGTGGCAGGCCAAACTCACCGCGCGCACGTCGGCGATCCGCCGTCACCAGCTCGCGCACGGACGCGCCGTGGGCTTTCAGAACGGCGTGACCGACCTGCTTTCGTCGGCCACCACGATCACCGTGCTGATCACGGCGGTCGTCCTCAGCGCGTCGGGCGGGATCTCACTCGCGATCGCGACCGTCGCCGTCGGCCTGGTCATCGCCGCGGTCCGGCCGGTCACCGAAGTGGTGGAGATGGCGGGACAGCTGTCGCCTCTGCGCGCCAGCGCCCGCCGGGTCGTGGAGCTGATCGACCAGCCGGCGCAGGTTCCCGATTCCGCGACCTCCACTCCGGCTGTCCAGTCCCCCGCCGTGCGCTTCGATCATGTGTCGTTCTCCTACGAACCCGGCCGTCCCGTTCTCGACGACGTCTCCTTCGAGGTGCCCGCGGGCTCGACGGTCGCGATCGTCGGGCACTCCGGCGCCGGGAAGTCGACGTGCGTCAACCTGCTGCTCCGGTTCTGGGATGCCGGACGGGGCGCCATCACCCTCGGCGGACACGATCTGCGGGACTTCCCGCTGGCGGACCTGCGGGAGCACATCACCGTCATCCCCCAGGACGTCTACCTGTTCGACGCCACCATCGCCGACAACCTCCGCCTCGGACGGCCCGGCGCGAGCCTCGCCGAACTCGAAGCCGCGGCACGGGCCGCCAACGCCCACGGCTTCATCGAGGCGCTGCCCGACGGGTACGACACGAAAGCGGGTGAGCGAGGGCTGCGGCTCTCCGGTGGCCAGCGTCAGCGCCTCGCCATCGCCCGCGCGCTCGTCTCGCCGGCTTCGGTCCTCGTCATGGACGAAGCCGCTTCGAACCTCGACACCGAAAACGAACGGAACATCCAGGCGGCGCTGCGGAACCTGCGCAGCGGGCACACCACGATCATCATCGCGCACCGGCTGTCCACGATCCGCGGCGCGGACCGCATCGTCGTCCTGGACGCGGGCCGCGTGGCCGAAATCGGGACCCACAAGGACCTTCTGGCCCGAGGCGGGCCCTACGCCCGGCTCATCGCGGCACAACACGCGGGCGTCGTCGGATCTTGAGCCGTCCTAAGCTGGGGGTATGAAGAGCACGGCACCCAGGACCAAACCCTCGGACGAGCGCCGGACGGATCTGCTCGACGCGGCCGAGGAACTGGTCCAGAAGCAGGGAGCCGAGCGCTTCACCGTCGAGGACGTCACTACGGGCGCGGGCGTCGCGAAGGGCACGTTCTATCTCCACTTCACGAGCAAGGGAGATCTGCTGGACGCGCTGCGAGACCGCTACGTGCGCCGGTTCGCCGAAGTGCAGCTGTCCGCCGCGCGCGCGGACGGCGGCGTCGCCGGGGTGCGGGCCTGGATGCGGGCGGGCGTCACGGAATACCTCCGCGACGTCCGCCTCCACGACGTCCTCTTCCACCCCACGGCGCGCGGCGAGCGGGACACACCGAACACGGTCGTCGACACGTTCGCCGAGTTCCTCGCGGCGCTGGACTCGCCTCCCCCGGATCCGGAGACGACGGCCTTGATCCTGTACTCGGCGATGCACGGGGTGACCGAGCACATCGTGCACGCGCCGGAGACGGGTGATCGGTTGCTGGCGGGGTTGGACCGGCTCGTGGTTTCGGTGCTGGGGTAGCGCGCGGCCGTTCGGTCTAACTTTCGCCCGATCTGTACATACTTTCGTTGACTCCGGACGAAAGTCCTCTTAGGTTCAGCGGACGTCACAGAGGTGCTCCGCCGCCGACCTCGAGGAGCAACGATGCTTCCGTCTGTCCGCAAGCGTTCCAACCGGTCCATCGTCGCTTCCTTGGCGCTGGTCACGGCACTGTCCGGGCTGGTGACAGCCCCCGCCGAAGCGGCCATCCCGCCCCAGCAACCAGGCGTCACGCTCCGCACGTACGACCTCCAACGCGAGATCACCAAGCTCTGCGTGATCAAGTCCGGCCAGACACCCAACGTCGACAAGCTGATGCCGACGATCAACTGGACCAGCACGGCCGACTTCGGGCTGGGCGAGCGTTTCGTCTCCGAGGTCATCGGAAACATCAACATCGCTGCCGCCGGCCAGCACGAATTCCGGCTCACCAGCGACGACGGCTCCAGGCTTCGCATCGACGGCCAAACGGTGATCAACCACGACGGCCTGCACGGGGCGACGCCCGCGACCGGCTCGGTCCAGTTGAGCACGGGGTATCACGCGCTGCGGATCGACCACTTCGACAACACCAACGACCAGCAGGTCACCCTCGAATGGCGGCCGCCGGGCGCGGCCGACTTCACGCTCGTGCCGAATTCGGTGCTCAGCACCGACGCCGACGTCGTCCGCGTGACCTCGCCGGGACGCAAGGAGTGCGAGGGCGCCGCGGATTCGCCGGGTGACGGCTTGCCGCTGAACGCCGTCCACCCCGGCTTCACGCTGACCAACCTGCGCCCGAACGGTTTCCAGCCGCAGGTCACCGGCATGGACTGGCTGCCGGACGGGCGGCTCGCCATCGCCACGTGGGGCGGGTCCGACAAGGTCCTCGGCGAGGTCCACCTGCTGAGCAACGTCAGCGGGAACACCGATCCGACCAAGGTCCAGACCAAGCGCGTCGCCAGCGGGTTGAAGGAACCGATGGGCGTCAAGTACGTCGACGGCAAGCTGTACGTTTCGGAGAAGACGCGGCTCGTCGAACTGAACGACACCAACGGCGACGGCGTGACCGACGACTACCGCACCGTCGCCACCTGGCCGTTCGGCGGCAACTTCCACGAGTTCGCGTTCGGCCTGCTGTACAAGGACGGCTTCTTCTACGCCAACCTTTCCGTGTCCATCAACTACGGCGGCGCCACGACCGACCCGCAGCCCGCGCCGAACCGCGGCACGACGATCAAGGTCAACAAGGCCACCGGTCAGGTGTCCTACATCGCCGGCGGGCTGCGCACGCCGCACGGTATCGGCTGGGGCCCGGAAGGCGACGTCTTCGTCACGGACAACCAGGGCGGCTGGCTGCCGGCGAACAAGCTCGTGCGGGTCAAGCAGGACCGCTTCTTCAACCACTACACCAATCCCCCGGGCCCGTTCGACTCGAAGCCGGTGACAGCGCCCGTGTTGTGGTTGCCGCACAACGAGATCGCGAACTCGCCGAGCAACATGGTCATGCTGTCGCAGGGCCCCTTCGCCGGGCAGATGGTCTACGGCGACGTGACCTACGGCGGGCTCCAGCGAGCCTTCCTGGAGAAGGTCAACGGCGAGTACCAGGGCGCCGTTTTCCGGCTCACCCAAGGACTCGAGTCAGGCGTCAGCCGGATCAGCCTCGGACCGGACGGCGCGATCTACACCGGCGGGATCGACGGCGGGGGCAACTGGGGCCAGCCCGGCAAACTCGCCTACGGCCTCCAGAAGGTGACTCCCAACGGCACGAACGCCTTCGACATCCGTGCGATGCGGGCCGTCGCGGGCGGATTCGAACTCGAGTACACCCAGCCGCTGTCGGCCGACACCGCGCAGAACCTCGCGGCGAAGTACCAGGCGCAGCAGTGGCGTTACCAGCCCACCTCCGCGTACGGCGGGCCTAAGGTCGACGAGCAGACCTTGTCCGTCACCTCCGCGAGCCTGTCCCCCGACCGCAAGAAGGTCACGCTGCAGGTGGCCGGACTGAAGGCCGGGCACGTGGTGCACGTCCGCTCCCCGCGTCCGTTCGCCGCGGAATCCGGTGCGGCGCTGTGGAGCACGGAGGCGTGGTACACACTGAACTCGCTGGTCGGCGGCCCGCCGGCGAGCACGACCTACGAGGCGGAGCGTGCCGCGCTGAGCGGTGGCGCCGCGACCAACACCAACCACGCGGGCTACGCGGGCACCGGATTTGTCGATGGTTACTGGAACCAGGGCGCCGCGACGACGTTCACCGTGAACGCGCCGAAGGCCGGTGCGTACAACGCGTCCTTGCGCTACTCGAACGGCCCGGATCCGGCCCCAGGGACCAAATCCGTGACCGTCTACGTCAACGGGACCAAGAGCAAACAGGTCAGGCTCGCCAGCACCGGAAACTGGGACACCTGGAACTCCCAACCGGAAACACTCACCCTCGCCGCCGGGAACAACACGATCTCCTATCGCTACGACAGCGGCGACGCGGGCAACGTCAACCTCGACAGCCTCACCGTCACCGAGTCTCAGCGCATCCCACTGTTCAAGGGCACCGACCTGAACGCCTGGGAGAAACGCGCGGGCGGCGCCGCGACCTGGCCGGTGTCCGGCGGCGCGATGGAGTCCAACGGCGGCGACATCCGCACGAAGCAGCAGTTCGGCGATTTCCGGTTGCACGCCGAGTGGAACGAGCCGAACTATCCGCCGGAGGTCACCGGACAGCAGAGGGGCAACAGCGGGATCTATCTCCAGGAGCGCTACGAACTGCAGGTGCTGGAATCGTTCGGGGACACCACGCTCGCCAACAACGAGGCGGGCGCGATCTACTCGAAGAAGGCGCCTGACCGGAACATGGCGACGGCTCCCGGGACCTGGCAGACCTACGACGTCACCTTCCGCGCCGCGCGGTTCGACGGCGCCGGGAACAAGACCGACAACGCCCGGGTGACCGTGGTCTGGAACGGTGTCGTGGTCCACAACGACGTGGCGATCGACGGCGGCACGGGCGACAACAACCCGGAGAACGCCGGGCCGGGCGCGATCCGGCTCCAGGATCACGGCGACCCCGGTGAGAACCCGCGGTTCCGCAACATCTGGATCGAACCGATCGGGTAGCAAGAGGACCAGTGCTCGTGAGTGGTGAGGGCGGTATTCACCTAGCCGCTGGACCGGATGTCCTCTCGGTGAGCCTGCGGAGCTCGTGCCGGGGCTGATGTGATCGAGCTTGTCGGCTGACGGTTGTGACCGGCATGGCCTTGATCGACGGAAGTAGCCTCGCGACGGTGGAGGATTTGGGACGTTGAACGTCCCAAATCCTCCACCGTCAACTCCAACACCCACGCAACCCGTCATCCTCGAGCACGCCAGGCGTAGGTGGGCAAATACAGCTCCGCTCTAACCGTCCTCACCCCTTACGAGGACCGGGCCAGCCGATGTCGCCGCTCGGAAGCTGTCAGCGGCGGCAAGGGCCGAGGTCCACCCCTCCCGTCGTCTGCCCGGCGGTGACCGGAACCGGTGTGGCGGAAGCGAAATCGGCCGCGTCTCGGTGCCAGCATTCGGCATCGGTGTAGTACTTGATCTTGACGTTCTGGGTGGCGAGCCCGTTCACGGTGTACTGCCCGGCCGAATCCGGTGTCGTCCAGTCGATGATGTCGCCGGTGCGCGCGTTGTAGGTGTAGACGTAGCCGAAGGTCGGCTTGCCGTCCTTGCCGAGGATCTTTCCGCTGACCGAGCCGTTCGGCACGAGCGCGGCGTTCTCCGTCACCGTGGCGTTCGGCCGCACCCGCACCGGGCGGGCGGCGAAGCGGTCCGCGGCGCCTCCCGACCACTGCCACGCGTAGTCGCCTCGGGAGGAGGCGAACTCGAGCGGCCAGTCGTACGGGCCGAGACCCTTGATCGTGTAGGTCCCGTCGTTCCGGCTGCAGTTCACGTCGAAGTGGAAGCCGATCCGGGGATCGACCGCGTACGGGTACACGCAGACGCCGTTCACCGCGGCTGCCGTGGCGCGATCGGTGACCTTCCCGGTGATCGTGCCCGCGGGATCCATTTGGATGTCCGGGATCGAGACGACCTTGCCGAGTTCGGCGGTGACCGTCCGGGCGTGCCCGATGTCGCCGGTGCCGCCGTTCTGCCCCGCCCATTGGACGCCGTAGCGCTCGTCCAGCGGCTTGACCAGCAGCTTGTACGCGCCGGGGTCGATCGGCCCGATCACCAGTTTGCCGTTCTCGTCGCTGCAGTAGTACTGATAGTCGGCGTCGAGGACCCCGACGACCGGAAGGGCGTAGGTGTCGACGCAGATGCGCTCCAGCGGGGCCTTGGTCTTCGCGTCGCGCACGGTGGTCACGATCGAAGCGGCCGGCTTCATCGACGCCCGGAAGTCGGTGGTCTGCCCGGGGCTCAGATCGACACGCTGCCAGTTCACCGGCTGATAGGAACCGTCCGGTCCCCAGACGCTCAGCGTGTAGTACCCGAACGGCGGCAAGTCCTCGTAGACCATGACACCGTCGGCTCCGGCGCATTTCCGCAACTGCGGCGGATGTCCCTGTTCGACCTGTGAGCACGCTCCCGCGACGGGCTTGCCGGTCTTCTCGTCCGTCGCGGTCACTCTCAGTTTCCCGTACGGCGCGATGGCCTCGTCGACGACGGCCACCTCGCCCTCGGAAACGGCGAAGGTGTCCGCGTCCGGGAAGTTCGACTTCTGCCGGATCCATTGTGTGCGATCGCCGTACGTGATCGCCATCGTGTAGGTGTCCGCCTTCACGCCGCCGAACGTGTACGTGCCGTCCGCCGCGGTGAGGACCGTCGACCACCACCGCTGGTTCTGATCGGTGAGGCTCACCGACGCGCCCGCGGCGGGCTTGCCCTGGTCGGTGATCGTCCCTCGGACGGTGGCGGTGCCCTGTCGCAGCCCGAAATCCAGTCCGTGCGGCAGGTCCAGCACGTCCGCGGCGAGCGCGCTTCCCTTGTTGTGCGACCAAAGCTCGCCGTATCCGGCGGCGGTCGCGCGGGCCTTGTACTTGCCGGGGACGACGTCCGCGATCTCGTAGCGGCCGTCCGCGCCCGCGCAACCCGAACCCGTTTCCTTCAGGTCCAGATCGAACAAGGTGACGCACGCCCCGGGCACCGGCTCCCCGGAATCCGCGGCCTTCACCACACCGGACACGACCCCCTGGTCGGCCATGGCCGGGCCGGACATCAGCAGCGCGGCGATCGGTATGGCGGCAGTCAGGAACAGTGCTCTCTTCATCGGAAGCTCCCCTCAGTGTCACGCGAACGATGACGCCGGGGGCCTCGTGGTGTCTGCGTCATCTGACACAGACACCACCTTCGTGAAGCTCAGACTGGCTGATCGACCGCGAGGACTTCACGGGCGACGAGGACGCCACCGACGAAGCCCACCGGCATGACGATGAGCGCGGCGAACGGGATCAGGCACAGCAACGAAACGGGCAGCCCCAGCCCGAGCGCGAGCGCGCGGCGTTTACGCAGCACCAGCCTCCGCTGCTTCAGATCCATGCCGCGCCGGTAGAACGGCACGGCGATCAGTTCCAGCGCCAGGAACCACGCCGTGACCAAGGCCAGCAGGACCGGCACCACGGTCTGCCCCACCACCGGGATGAAGCCCGCGATCAGGAGCGGGATGGTGAACATCAGCGAGCGCAGGACGAGCAGCAGACCGTCGCGCAACCCCATCACCAGCAACTTCCACCACGACAAGTCCACCGCGCCGGGCACCCCGCCGAGGTCGTCCTCGACCTTCTCCGCGATGTGCTCGTAGAACGGTCCGCCGATGGCGAGGGTGATCGCCGTGAACCCGATCATGGCGATGGCCAGCGCCATCCCGAACACCGCGGCCCCGGCCGCCACCCGGACAGCCGTCCGCAGGCCCGAGTCCCAGTCGTCCGCGAACGGGGTGACCAGTGTGGACAGATCGTCGATCCGGAACGCCAGCGCGATCACCCCGCCGAGCAGCAGCGCCGTGGTCAGCACCGCGGGCAGCGCCCCGATCAGCAGCAGCTTCGGCGACCGCAGAAGGATGCCGAGGCCACGCCCGAACATCCGGAAACCCGTGAAGAAATCCCGCATCGGACCTTTCTATCAGTGTCCGGGATGTCCGGTCATGGCCGTAGGCCTCAAGGGACCCGCAACCGCTGCCCCGGGTTGAGCAGGTTCCCCGGCGCGTACCGGGCCTTCGCCTCGGCGAGCTTCGGCCAGACGGCGCCGAAGTGCGCACGCCAGTCCTCTGTGGACATCGGCAGCGCGTTCGACGGGTAGACCTTCCCGCCCCGTTCCCGCGCCTTCCGGTGGAGGTCCACGTTCAGCTCCAGCAACCGCGCGTTGTGCAGCGGATCGTCCGGCGAACCGGTGCGCAGCGGGGAGAAGAGCCAGGAGATCTCACCCGGCGGCACGCTGAACAGAGGGGTCTTCAACCGGTCGTTCCGCACCGGGTAGAGAAGGATCAGCCCCGTGGCGCCCAGCTCCGCTTCGCCGGTGGCGGCGAGGGTTTCGGCCACGATCTGCTCGACAGTGTCGTCGGTGAGGAAGACGTTCAGCCATTGATGCGGGTGGAACCAGCTTCCCTCGGCCCGTAACGCCGCCTCCCCGTCGGCCATCCGGTTCAGGAAACCGAAGTACGTCGTGTCTTCGACTTCGGACTCGCCGAAACCGAGCGAGTCCAGCAGCGCGGCCTCGTCCGGCTCCTCGGGTGGCGTGTAGTAGGCGACGGCCTCCAGCATGTACCGCCAGCCGTCGCCGTCGGGGATCAGCTGGCCTTCCACGTAGTCGAAGCGACCGTCCACGACGACGGCACGCTGATCCGCCAGGAACGCCGGAAGGGAGTCGTAGTAGAGCTTCCATCGCCTGGCCCGCGCCGGCGCCGGGATCAGCCGCAAGGTCACGCGGGTGATCACCCCGCATTGCCCGAGACCGCCGAGGACGGCGTCGAAAAGTTCCGCGTCGGTGTCACGGGAGCAGGTGAGCACCTCGCCGGTGCCGGTGACGACCTCCAGTTCCACCACGCCGTCGGTCTGCGTGCCGTACTGGTGGGTGGCACCGCCGATGCCGCCGACCACCAGCGTGCCGGCGACGGTCAGCTCGAGGTAGTCGGTGAGCACCGGAGGTGTCAGCCCGTGCGGCAAGGTCGTTTCCAGTACTTCACGCCAGCGGGCGCCCGCGTCCACCGACACCAGATCCCCGGTGACCACGCGATGCGGCGGCAACGAGGTCATGTCCAGCACGATCCCGCCTTCGGCCAATCCCTGGCCGTACGGTGAATGCCCGGCGCCGCGGGCGGCGACCGGCAGGCCCCGGGCGGCGGCGAACCTGAGCACCACGGCCACATCCGTCACCGAGGCGGGCCGCACCACCAGGCCGGGCCTCGCGTGGATCAGATTTCCCCAGTCACGCCCGGCGATGGAAAGGGCGGCCTCTCCGGTGAGGATCTCTCCGGCGACGGCGGGCAAGATCTCGTCGGTCATCCTTCCACGCTACCGATGATCCGCGGATCGGGCAGGTCCCTCAGCTGACGGCGTGAGGTGATGCCGAGTTTCCGGAAGATGTTGCGCAGATGGGCATCGACCGTGCGCGGGCTGAGGAAGAGGCGTGCGGCGACCTCCTTCGACGTCGCGCCGGTGGCGACCAGCCGCGCGATGTGCACCTGCTGCAGGGTGAGTTCCTCGCCGCCGGGCCCGGACCGGCTTCGGGCTACCTCGCCGGTGGCTCGCAACTCGTCGGCGGCCCGCCGGGCGAAGGCCTCCATACCCATGCCGGACAGCAGTTCGTGAGCGGTCCGGAGGTGCTCGCGAGCGTCACGCCGCCTGCCCTCGCGGCGCAGCCATTCCCCGAAGAGCAGGTGTGCCCTGGCCCGGTACGGGGTCGTCGGGCTTCCGTCGAGCCGATCGACGGCCTCCCGATAGTCGGCTTCAGCGCCGGTGACCAGCCCTCGCGCGTACGCGGTGACGCCCAGCCCCCATGAGGTACCGCTGGGAGCGGTGCGTTCTGTCAGGGAGTCCAACGCGGCCACAGCCGACTCACGCTCGCCGCAACGGACGGCGGCCTCGATCAGTTCGGGCAGGGCGATCCCGGCGAGGAACAGGTCGCCGGGCTCGGTCGCCCGACGTGCCGCGGCCAGCGCGGCCGGATAGTCGGCCAAGCCGTTGTGCAGCACGGCCGAGGTCCAATGGACGTTGGCGATCAGCTGGCCGATGCCCAAGGCGGCCGTTGTGTCGAACAAGGCGAGGCCTTCCGCCCGCCGTCCGCGCATCGCGGTCAGATGCAGTCGTGGATACCGCAGCGACGGGACACCGAGTGCGTCCGCGATGGCCTCTTCTTCGGCGATGGCGGACATCGCCTTGCCGAGGTCGCCGGTGATCACGGCGGCGGACGCCACCTGGGCGAGGCCGAGCCTGAGGGTGTGCGGCGATCCGGTTTCCCTGCCGGTCTCCATCAGCCGGCCGACGATCTCCGCGTGGGTTTCGATATCCCACAGCTCGGCCGCGATCATCGTGGCCAGCGCGGGCCGTCGAGTCCACATCGGACGGTCGGCCAGAATACGGCGCAGTACCGGGACGGCGGCCTGGTGGCCCTCGGCGGTCAGCAGGACCAACGCGTCGAGGATGTCGGGTGACGACGCCGGCGGAGCCGAACGCGCCTCGTCCACCACTTTGTCCATCACCCCGTTCGCCCGTCCGACGACGAGACTCACCTCCAGCGCGTCGAGAAAGCACTCGCGGGACCACTCCGGATCCAGACCGGCGAGGAGATGCGCCGCGCGGAGCATGAAGTCCGCGCCGTTGCCGTCGGTGTGCCGGGCGAACGCGATCCGCCCGCGCAGCAGGTCGGCCTTCGCCCGGGTGAGGTCGTCCTGCGGACCGGTCTCCACCGTGGTGAGCAGCCCGGCGGCCGCGTCGGCGGCACCTGCGTCGAGTTTCGCGCGTGCCGCGCCGAGGGTGTGCTCGGTCCGCAGACCGGCGTCCAGCGACAGCGCCGCCGCCCGCTCCAGGAAGGCCGCGGCCGCCGCGACACCGCCCCGTGCCTGGGCGCGGGAGGCGGAACGGGCCAGCTCCGCGGCGAGGTCGTCGTCCGGTCCGGTGCTTGCCTGGGCGAGGTGCCAGACCCGCCGGTCCGGATCGGCCGCGGGATCGGTCACGCTCGCGAGGGCCTGATGGGCGCGCCTGCGGTCGTCGGCCGCGGCGGCCAGATAGACGGCCGAGCGCGCGAGCGGATGGCAGAACCGCACCCGGGTCGAGAAGTCGACCAGTCCGGACGCCTCCGCCACGTCCGCGCTCGCCACCACCCCGTCGCCCAGCTGTCGTGCGGCGGGCCACAGCAGGCCTGGGTCACCGGTCGGGTCGGCGCTCGCGACGGTGAGCAGCAGACGGGCGTCGGCGGGCAACCCGGCCAGCCTTGCCGCGAAGCCGCGCTCGATCCGGTTCGGCAACGAAGCCGTGTCCGGGAGCGCGAACCCGCCCGACTTGGGCAGTTCGAGCAGCGCCAGAGGATTCCCGCGCGCCTCGGCGACGACACGGTCGCGCACCCGCGGGTCGACCGCGGAAACGCCGTCCGCCAGCACCTTCCGCGCGTCGGCGTCACTCAGCCCCTCGACGACCAAGCCCGGTAACTCGTCGAGCCCGCCGGCCGGGGTGCGGACGGCGAAGATCATCGCGACCGGCTCCGACGTGATGCGCCGGGCGAGGAACGTGAGCGCCCTCGTCGAGGCGTCGTCCAGCCAGTGGGCGTCGTCGATCACGCACAACAGCGGGCCGCTCCGCGCCGCGGACGACAGCAGATCCAGCGTCGCGAGGCCGATCCGGAACAGGTCCGGCGTCCCGGTCGCGAGACCGAACGCGACCTGAAGCGCCTCACGATGCCGTGGGGACAGCTCGCCCAGATACCCGAGCACCGGCACGCACAGCTGATGCAGAGCGGCGAACGGGAGTTCGGTCTCGAACTCCGATCCGGACGCCTCGACGATCCGGAAGTCCGAGGCGTCCTGCCGCGCCTGGGCCAGCAACGTGCTCTTGCCGATGCCCGGCTCGCCTCGGAGCACCAGCGCTCCCCCGTTGCCCTTCCTGGCGTCGGCGATCACCGCCTCGAGGGCGCTGATCTCAGTGGTCCGGCCCACCGGCTGTGTCGGCATACCGCGAAGATAGGCGATTTTCACCGACGCGAGCCGACGGGTGCCACTGCGAGGTTGGTGACGTGACGAACCGAGCAGCCGCTTTGACGCCGACGCGCCTGGCCCGCGGCACCGTGCTGGCCGCGGCGACGCTGACCATCATGGCCGCGGCGATCATCGCGCCCAGTCTGCCCGCGATGCGGGAGGTCTTCTCCGGTACGCCCGGTTCCGGGCTTCTCGTGCGGTTGGCGCTGACCGTGACCTCGCTCGCGATCGCGATCAGCGCACCGCTGTCCGGGATCATCGCCGACCGCTTCGGGCGCCGTCCGCTGCTCCTGACCGGTCTCGTGCTCTACGCGGTCACCGGCACGGCCGGGTTCTTCGTGGACGACCTCTACCTGCTGCTGATCACCCGCGCCGGGCTCGGGCTCGCCGTCGGCGGGATCATGACCGCGGTCAGCACGCTGATCACGGACTGGTTCGACGGGCCGAGCCGCGCGTCCTTCCTCGGGCTCCAACAGGCGTTCGCGAGTCTGGGCGGTGTCGTCTTCCTGCCACTGGCCGGGCTGCTGGCCACGGTGACCTGGCAGGCGCCGTTCTGGATCTACTCGGCCTCGGCGATCGTGGCCGTCTTCGCGATCGTCTCCCTGCGTGAACCGCGGCGGAGCGATCCCACGGTGAGTGACGACCAACGGGCCCGGCTACCCGGCCGCATCATCGGCGTGTACGTGCTGGCGCTGGTCGCGACGCTGATCTTCTACATGGCGCCGACGCAGTTGCCGTTCCTGCTGGAAGGTTTCGGCAGCGGCCCCGCCGTCATCGGCGCAGTGGTCGCCGGGAGCACGCTGACCAGCGTCGCCGGCGCGCTGGCCTTCCCCCGCCTGCGCAAACGCCTGAGCGCCACCGCGATCACCACGGTCAGTGTCGCGCTCCTGGGCGCGGGCTGGCTGCTGATCGGTACGGCGGGCACCGTCGTCCAGGTCGTGGCCGGACTGCTCGTCGGCGGCTTCGGCGTCGGCTTCGTCGTCCCGAACCTCAACCTGCGCCTGGCCGAGTTCGCCCGTCCCGAGCAGCGCGGCCGGGTGCTCAGCGGCCTGGTCACCGGGATCTTTCTCGGGCAGTTCCTGTCCCCGCTCGTCGTCCAGCCACTCGTCCAGACCATCGGCATCGACGGTGCCTTCACCTGGACCGGCGTCGCGATGGGCGCCGGAGCGGCACTCGCCGCTCTTCTCTCGAAACGAAAGGAAGCACGATGATCTACCACGGCAACCGTTTCACCCTCCGGCCCGACGCCTCCCCGGAACAGGTCGAGGAGGCCCTGGAAAGCCTCCGCAATCAGGGCCGGGTCATCCCGTCGGTGAAATCCTTCGTCGTCGGCCGCGATTTCGGCGGCGAGTACGAATGGGGCGCCGTCTTCATGATCGAGGATCTCGAAGGCTACTGGGAGTACCTCATCCACCCGGCGCACCGGAACACCGACCGGGTCGGGCTGCCGCTGGTCGACAAGTTCGCGTCCTTCGACATCACCGACGACCCGGACCCGGAGATGGCCGCGAAGATCGCCGAACTGCACCAGCGCCGCTACGACAACGACCCCGATCTGACCAAGCTGGTCTCCGATCTCGGCGAGTACTCCGGCAGCGCCGCGCCCGGAAAGCACGGCGACTGACATGACCGACGAGCTCGTCGAGTCCTGGATCGGCCTTTGGAACGGCGCCCTGGCGCTGACCGACACCACCGTGCACGAGGACTTCACCTGGCACGCGGCGCCGCTCGACGGCGGGCCGGTGCGGGCGACCACCGGCCGGGAGAACCTGAAGACCTGGGTGGGCGGCCTTCGGGCGGCGTTCCCGGATCTGCTCTTCACCGTCCACATCGGACCCATCGTCGACGGGGCCTTCATCGTCCTGCGTTGGCTGGCGGAAGGAACCTACCGAGGCGGGTTCCCCGGCGCGGACGAAGGTCAGGTGGGCCGCCGCGTTTCCTTCCACGGCACCGACATCCTGCGCGTGGACGGTGATCTGATCGCCGAGTACTGGATCAACGCGGACATCCTGTGGCTCTTCGAGCAGCTCGGAGTGCGCGAACTGCCGGTCAGGACACCGTGAACGAACTGAGCACGGCCAAGTGGTCCGACGGCCAGCCCGTCCCGCCGCCGAAGGTGCGGGTGCTCTTGGGCGTGATCGATCCGCCACGGTAGAAGACGAAGTCGATCCGGTCCTGCGGTTCCGGCCTGCCCTGGTTGTCCTTGACCACCGGGGACCAGGTGTCGCCCGGATCCGCGACGGGGTCGGGCCGCAGTTTCCGGTAGGAGTCGGTGAAGCCCCGGGCGGTGAACGCCTTCGTCGTCGGCCAGGCCACCTCGTAACCGCAGTGCCTGGACTTGGCGGCCGCGGTCCAGTCCTGATGGGACGGGCTGTTCAGATCACCGGCGACGATGCCGGGACTGCTGCCCGTCCACTCCGCGATCTGCTCGGCCTGACGGCGGCGGTTCGTCTCGTCGGCGAGGATCGTGCTGACGTTGTCCTTGTCGAAGCACGCGTTGTACGGACCGTACTTCGTGTAGTCGAGATGGATCGCGTAGACCCAGACACCGGCGATCTTCGCCGTGATGGCCCGCGCGCCCGTGTCGTTCCAGGACTTCCAGTCGGTGTCCTGGATCGGCAGCGCGCTGATCACGTCGATGTCCCAGCCGGGCTCGGTGTGCTGCCAGCCCAGCGCGTCGGCGATGGCCTCGGTGGCGCCGCCGCCGGTCTCCGAAAGCGCCACGACGTTCGCGCCCGAGACGCGGATCTGGTTCACCACCGCGTCGATCCCGCCGTGCGAACCCCGCATCCAGATGTTGAAACTCAGCACGGTCAGGTTCGTTGCGGCGGAGGCCGGTGTGGCGGTGCCGGCCACCGTGAGCAACAGGGCGGCGAGGACACCGGCGAGGCGGCGCTTGGCGGAGGTCACGAGGTTCTGGTCTACCGGTGGGACGAGGCGAAGTCCAGCAGTCAGGCCAGTGTTCAACGACGGGCAAAGTGCCGGACACTTCGGTGCGCCTCCCGCTAACCACCGTCCGCGAGTGAGCCGCTGCCCTTGGGGCCGGTCACGATGACCCGGCTGCTCACCGCGGTTCCGAACGGGACGATCGTGACCTGCCAGGTCTGCGGCGACCCGACTTCGATCGTGGCCGTCGCCCTCCGGACCAGGGCCGGGACGCCGTCGACGGGCAAGGTGCGCAGGTCGAACCGCGGCACCTGGGCGTCGGACGGCGCGAAGACCACGGTCAGCCGTCGCTCGTCGACCACCGCGGTGACCACCTGCGAAACATCCGCCGCCTGGGCGAGCGAGTCGATCACCCGGCGCAGTTCCCCCTCGCCCAGCAGCGACTGGCCGACGGTGACCGTGGCGGAGCCTGACGAAGACGTGGTCACGCTGGACGTCGAGGATTGCGTCTCTTCCGATCCGGTCCGGGGCTCCGGGGCGAACAGTTCCGCGCGGAACAGGAACAGCATGAGCGCCGCGCCCAGCAGCAGACCGAACAACAGGAGCGTGCCGAAAGCGCAGCCCTCCGGCGACTCTTGCACGAGACTCGACTCCGGAGCGGATTCGATCACGGCTTCGGACGCGCGGCGCTCCCAAGCCGGTGGCGGCCTGTCCACGATCTGCGCCTTCCACGGCCGGTCCGGTGGGTACTGGACGACGAGGATTCCGCCGGGCCGGTGGTTCGGGATGTCGACCAGGTTGACGCCGTGTGTGATCTCGACGCGGTGCGTCGCCGCGCCGTCGGGGGCGACGGTGAGGACGAAGTCGACCGGGATGTCGCCCGTTTCCGTGCCGCTGGCTCGCAGGCTCTCGATCTTGGCGAGCGCGACCACCGGGACGACGGCCGCCTCACGAGCGCGTCGCGGCGCCCCGGCGAGGTAGAGCAGGATCCCGTAGACGAGGGGAAGTCCCAGTCCGGCGATGATCAGCGGGACGTACTCGATGATGATGCCGACGACGAAGGCGCACAGTGTCGTCCCGATGACGATCCCGGTCAGGAATCCGCGGACGAGGACCAGCGGGCCGGGGCGGGTGGGTTCGGGGAGAGCCGACATGAACACAACTCCTGACTTTCAGGCCGCGGGCAGCCAGTCGCTGAGAGCGGGATGGCGCCGCAGCGCCACGAAGATCTTCTTGTCGTCGGTGGGCGAAGCCGGATCGAACAGCACTTCGGCGCCGGCGATCGTGGTGTCCTTGGTGCGGCGGGTCACCCAGTGCCGGACGCCCGAGGGATCGACGAAGCACACCGTGACGGTCGCGCCGACGACGCGGGTCCCGGATTCGTCCCCTCCCAGCTGAACCTTCACGTCGACGATTTCGGCGAAAACACGCCGCCCATACGCCAGCAGCCAGTCCCTGATCCGGACCATCTCGGCGTACCGGCGCGAGACGCGGACGGCGAACCACAGCATGAGGAACGTCAGGACGAGCATGAGCGCGGGCAGCCACCGGTCCGCGTAGTAGAGCAGCCATCCCCAGAATCCCCACTGTTCGTCCGTGTGGAAGACCGGGTCGACCGCGACGCCGACGGCGAGCGGCGGAAGCCACTCCCGTGACGATTCCCAGATGCCGAGGGTACTCGCCGCGAAGATCAGCACGACCGGGAACATCGGTCCTGACGGGCGCCCCTGGTAGCGCCGCATCGCGCCACTGGCGAGGCCCACCCCGGCGATACCTCCGAAGACGGCGAAGGTTCCCCACACCACTCCGTACGGCGGGTCGCCGTCGGCGCGGTCGTCGAAAACGCTGTCGATCGCCATGGTCCGGAACGCCTCGAAGAGTGAGCCGAACCCGCGCCCGGCCACGAATCCGCACACCAGGGCGGCGGCTGAGGCGACGATCGCGCCGACGAGCAGGCGTCGGTCTCCCCTCCAGCGCTCGATGCGCTCGCGGCGGGCCTCGGCCGGGTCCACTGTGTTCATCACGCTCACCTCCGATCGGACTGCGCTCAGCCTCCCCTGCTCCACGGTGCTACCGAACCCAGGTTTCTGTTCCTAATGGCATTAGTTAATTACAGAATGGACTATGGTAACGTGGCGGACATGGCACGAGCGGGATTGACCACGGAACGCGTGGTCCGGGCAGGGGCGGAGATGGCCGACGAGATCGGCTTCGAGCAGGTGACCCCGACAGAGCTCGCGAAGCGGTGCGGCGTCAAGACGGCGAGCCTGTATTCGCACGTGAAGAACGCCCACGAGCTGAAGACCGAGATAGCCCTGCTGGCTTTGACCGAACTCGCCGATCTGGCCGCCACGGCGGTGGCGGGGCTGGCGGGCCGGGACGCGCTGATCGCGCTGGCGAACGTCCACCGCGACTATGCCCTCGAACACCCCGGCAGGTTCACCGCCGCGAGATTCCGCCTCGCGCCGGAGAAGGCCGCCACCAGCGCCGGCGTCCGGCACGCCGAGTTGATGCGCGCGATCCTGCGCGGTTACGACCTGGCCGAACCGCACCAGACGCACGCGGTCCGGCTGCTGGGCAGTGTCTTCAGCGGCTACGTCGGCCTGGAGGCCGCCGGAGGCTTCAGCCACAGCACCCCCGGCTCGCAGGAGAGTTGGACCGAAATCCTCGACGCGCTGGACGTCCTGCTGCGCGCTTGGCCCCGAAGGAAATGAACAAGGAAATGCGCACGACCCCGATCACCCCCGCCCTCGTACGCGGCGCCCTGGACCTCGAGTACACCGAACGCGGACTGCTCCCCCACCGGCTGCCCCCGCGCGCCCGGCAGCAGATCCCCGACGGCCAGCTGGCGATGGCGGAATCCCAGCCGTCCGGCGTGCGGCTGGTCTTCCGCACCACGGCCACGCTCGTCGAACTGGACGTCATCGCCACCAAACGGGTCTTCGTCGGCGCGCCACCCCGTCCCGACGGCGTCTACGAGCTGCTCGTCGACGGGCGTCTCGCCGGACGAGCCAGCGTGACCGAAGGCGACACGCTCACCATCGACATGGCCACCGGCACCGCCGAGAACCGCCAAGGCCCCGTGCGGACCCTGCGCTTCGGCGACTTGCCGAGCGGCGACAAGGACGTCGAGATCTGGCTGCCCCATGACGAAACCACGCAGCTTGTCGCCCTGCGCACGAATACCACTGTCCACAGTGCACAGTCCGGTGGCCGGAAAGTTTGGCTGCACCACGGCAGCTCGATCAGTCACGGCTCCAACGCGGCGAGCCCGACAGGGACGTGGCCCGCCGTGGCCGCGTCCCTCGCCGGAGTGGATCTGGTCAACATGGGTTTCGGCGGCAGCGCGCTGCTCGATCCGTTCACCGCCCGCGCCATGCGGGACACGCCCGCCGACCTGATCAGCGTCAAGATCGGCATCAACCTCGTCAACTCCGACGCGATGCGGCTGCGCGCGTTCGTCCCGGCCGTGCACGGTTTCCTCGACACCATCCGGGAAGGGCACCCCACCGCGCCGTTGCTGGTCGTCTCGGCGATCCATTGCCCCATCCACGAGAACACCCCGGGACCCTGCGCGTTCGACCCGGGCGGCCTGAGCGAAGGAAAGCTGCGCTTCATCGCCACCGGTGACCCCGCGGAAACCGCCGCGGGACGGCTGACACTCACCACGATCCGCGGCGAACTGGCCCGCATCGTCAAGGAGCGGAGCGCGACCGATCCGAACCTGCGCTACCTCGACGGCCTCGAACTGTACGGCGAAGCGGACCATGCCGCCCTGCCGCTGCCCGACAACCTCCACCCGGACGCGGCCACGCACCGGCTGATCGGGGAACGCTTCGCGCGCCACCTCCTACAGTCGACGTCGGCCGCTTGCGACTAGTCCGTTTGCTGTGCGCGGCTAGGTCCGTAACCCCGACGGCACGATACCTATTTTTCTTCCTGTCCAACGAAAGTCGGTACCCGGTGCCGATGATCCGGATCACCATGATCAGCACCGGATCACCGGTGCCGGGCCACCTTGGCCGTGCCCGGCTACCCCACTGTGTCCAGTGCGGTCCCCCTTCGCGCTGGATCCTCCCTCGCGAAAGTGAGTAACCGGTATGCGCACACCGTCCCCGGGCCATCCCCTAGCTCGCACCGCCACCACGCTGGTGGCCGCGGCCGCGGTCATCGGCTTTCTCGCCCCGTCCACGGCCACCGCCACCACCATCGCGGGCTACTCCCCCACGGTGCAGCACGAGGCGGTGACGTCCCTCGCCTCGGAGGCAGGGATCAGCCAGACCGCCGCCGTCGAGTTCCTCCGGACGCAGACCGCCAGCGTCGAGACGCTGCAGAAGGTCACCGCCTCGCTCGGCTCCCGTGCGGCCGACGGCTACCTCGACGACGCCGCCAAACCGGTGGTGAACGTGCTCGACCAGGCCGCCGCGGACCAGGTGAGGGCGACCGGGGCGCAGGCCCGCGTGGTCAAGCACTCGAGCGCGGCACTGTCCGGGGCGCAGAACGCCCTGCAGGCCCTGCCGACGGTCACGCACACTTCGATCGGTCTCGACCCGAAGTCCAACCAGGTGGTGCTGACCGTGTCCGACGCCGCGAAGGGCTCCGAAGCCCTCGTGAAGGCCGCCGAAGCGCTCGGCGACCGTGTCCGCGTGGAGCGGACCACTGGCGAGATGCACACCGCCATCTACAACGGTGAGGCCATCACCGGCGGCGGCACCCGCTGCTCGGTCGGCTTCAACACCAACAAGGGCGGCCAGAACTACATCCTCGACGCCGGTCACTGCACCCGCGCGGTGTCGCAGTGGAACGTCGGACCGTCGCAGGGCGCCAGCTTCCCGACCAACGACTACGGCCTGATCCGCAACACCTCCGGCAGCGGCCCCGGCGCCGTCACCCTGTGGAACGGCTCCACCCAGCGGATCGCCTCCGCCGGATCCGCCACCGTCGGGCAGCGGATCAGCAAGAGCGGCAGCACCACCCGCCTCACCTCGGGCTCGGTGCAGCGGCTCAACGTCACGGTGAACTACTCCGAAGGCTCGGTCTACCAGCTGATCCAGACCAACGCGCTGGTCAACCCCGGTGACTCGGGCGGCTGCCTGTTCTCCGGCAGCGTCGGCCTGGGCATCACCTCCGGCAAGGGCGGCGGCAGCTCGTACTTCCAGCCGATCGGCGAGGCCATGAGCGCCTACGGCGTCGCGCTCAACCAGTAGCACGTCCCCGAGGCCGGGTCCTGGTCACTTCGACCGGGGCCCGGCTTCGGCCTGCGCGTGGAAATGGTCCACGGCGTGATCGCGAAAGCGTTGTGCGGCGACGGAAAGGTACGTGTCCTCGCGCCACGCGATGCTGAGCACGCGACGGCATTCGGGGTCGTCGACGTCCAGCCAGACCACCGTGGTGCTCGTGTCGGCACGCAGCCCGAGAGACGGCACGAACGCGATGCCGAGACCCGCGTCGATCAGCTGGAAGAGCACGGCGGCTTCGTCGCCCTCACAGACAATATGGAGTTCCAGACCGGCCTTCGCGAAGAGGCGATCGACGAGTGCGCGCTGCCAGTAGCCGGGCCGCGTGGTGAGGAACGGCTCTCCCTCGAGATCCGCCAGGCCGACGCGGCCGCGTCCGGCGAGCCGGTGCCCGGACGGCACGCAGAGCATCACGGGTTCGTCGAGCAGTACGCGGCTGCGAATCTCGTTGCCGGACAACGGTTGCGACGTCACGCACAGGTCGACGTCACCGGAGCGCAGCTTCTCCGCCATCCCCTCCGCCGACCCCTGCGACAGCCGGACATCCACCAGCGGATGGCCGGGGATGAAGGTGCGAAGCGGTTCAGTGAGGACGAGAAGGCTTTCGGCCGCGACGGTGACCGTGCCGCGTTCCAGTCCGGCGGCGTCGTCGAGCTCCTGCCGGGCATCGTCGAGTTCGGCCAGCACGCGATCGACGCGGCGGAGGAACGCGGTGCCGAACCGGTTGAGCCGGATCCGGCGGCCGTGCCTGTCGAACAGGGGGACACCGAGGTCGTTTTCCAGCCGGGCCAGGGTCCGGCTGAGCGAGGGCTGCGCGACACGCAGCTTCTCGGCGGCACGGCCCACGTGTTCGAGCCGGGCGACCGTCTGGAAGTACCGGAGCGCCAGAAGATCCACCGCTGATGCCTCCCTTGTTATGAATAGATAACCGATCTTGTCTTGGACAGCATAAGGCGTCGGCTCTTACGTTCGGTCGCGTGAGTGGAACCGTGACAACCCGAAGCCGGACGCTGGTGGTGAACCGGGTGCTCGTGAGCGCCCACGCCGTCGCGATCATCGGCCAGCCGGTGTTCGCAGGCGGCTATCTCGGCGGCGACTACGACATGCTTTGGCTGCACAAATGGGGCGCCGACGCCGTCTCGTACCTGGCATACGCCCAAATCCTGGCGGCCCTGGTGCTGTGGCTGGTCCGCGGACCGCGTTGGCTGTTCTGGGTCAGCCTGCTGCTCGCGGCGGGCGAGACCGCGCAGTACCTCGCCGGGATGGCGGGCGCGCTCGATCTGCACATCCCCCTCGGCGTCGCCCTGGTCACCGGAGTGGTGCTGACGACCATCGGGATCTGGCGGGTGGACCGATGAGCCGCGGGCTTCCCCGCAGGACGTTCCTCGGACTCGCCGGCGGCGCGGGCGTCCTCCTCGCCGCGGGACTCACCGCTCCCCGGCTCCTCGCGCAGGGTTCGCCGGGCACCGGCGAGTTGCTGCGCAGCGGACTCCCCTTGCCGGAGCCGTTCCGGGTCCCGTTGCCGATCCCGCCGGTGCTCAGTCCACAAAGGACGCCTGACGCGGATCTCTACACGATCACCCAGCGGACGGCGACGGCCGAGATCCTCCCGGGTGTCCGGACACCGATCTGGGGCTATGACGGGATCTTCCCCGGCCCGACGATCGAGTCGCGGCGGAACCGGACGGCCGTGGTCCACCATCGCAACGAACTTCCCGTCCCGACGGTGGTCCATCTGCACGGCGGGCACACCCCCGCCGAGTCCGACGGCTACCCGACCGACCTCGTCCTGCCGCGGTCCGGCTGGGACACCGGACACGCCGGGCACGGCATGACCGACGCCCGAGCCCAGCTCTCGAACGGTTCGCGCGACTACGTTTTCCCGTTGCGCCAGCGGGCCGCGACCCTTTGGTATCACGACCATCGCATGGACTTCACCGGTCCCGCCGTGTACCGGGGCCTCGCCGGGTTCCACCTGGTCCGCGACGACGAAGAGGACTCACTGGGGCTCCCGTCCGGCGAGCGCGAGCTGCCGCTGATGATCGCCGACCGCTCCTTCGACGAGCACGGCGCCTTCGCGTATCCGTCTCTCGACCGGACCTTGCGCGCCACGCCGGGAGTGGAAAGTGCTTACGTGGAAGGCGTTTTCGGTGACGTCATCCTGGTCAACGGCGCGCCGTGGCCGGTGCACGAGGTGGCGGCCGCGCGGTACCGGCTGCGCGTCCTCAACGCCTCCAACGCCCGCCGCTACGACCTGGCACTGGACCCGCCGCCGCCCGGCGGGGGCGGTTTCGTCCAGATCGGTGCCGATCAGGGCCTCCTCGACGCGCCGCGCGTGCACGACCATCTGCCCATCGCGCCCGCCGAGCGGTACGACCTCGTCGTCGACTTCGGCCGATATCCGGTGGGGACCGAAGTCACCCTGGTGAACCGGCTCGGCACCGGCTCGACCGCCCAGGTCATGCGGTTCGTCGTCGCCCGGCGCGCCCCGGACGAAAGCCGGGTTCCGGCGAAGCTCGCCGAAATCCCGCCACTCACTCGCGACCAGGCCACGACCACGCGCGAGTTCTCGTTCCGCGCGGGCACCGTCCACGGCCGTGAAGGCTGGGTGATCGGCGGGGAGCCGTTCTCACCGGACCTGATGTCGGCGAGCCCGCGTCTCGGCGACGTCGAGATCTGGCGGTTCGTCGCCGATATCCACCATCCCGTGCATCTGCACCTGGTGGGATTCCGGATCCTCTCGCGCGGCGGCCGCCCGCCGGGACCGTTCGACGGTGGCATCAAGGACACCGTCGACCTGAGTCCCGGCGAGTCGGTCGAGGTCATCGCCCGCTTCGACGGCTACCGCGGCCGCTTCGTCTTCCACTGCCACAACGCCGAACACGAGGACATGGGGATGATGGCGAACTTCGAGGTGCTCTGACGGCGCTCGCAGGGGAAGCGCGGCGGTGCTGGTCCGGGTGTCGCGAAAGCCACTTTCGGGACGTCTGATGTCCCGAAAGTGGCTTTCGCGACATCGGCCGCCTGTACCGAACCCGCACCCGGGCTCAGCTCCGGACCGGGTTGGTCAGCTCGCCGATCCCCTCGATCGCCACGGTCACCTCGTCTCCCGGCTTCATCGGCCCGACACCGGCCGGGCTGCCGGTGAGCACGACGTCGCCGGGGTGCAGGGTGAACCAGCGGGTCACCCAGGTCAGGATCGCGGGCACGTCGAAGATCATTTCCGCGGTGGTGGACCGCTGCCCGATCCGATCGTTGATCCGGGTGGTCACCTTGAGGTCTCCGCTCTCGATGTCGGTGGTGATCCAGGGGCCGAGCGGCAAGAACGTGTCGGCGCTCTTGGCCCGCGCCCACTGGCCGTCGGCCCGCCAGTCGTGCGCGGTGACGTCGTTGGCGCACGTGTAGCCGAGGATGTGCTCGGCCGCGTTCTCGGCGGTCAGGTTCCGGGCGGTCTTGCCGATGACGACGGCCAGTTCGCCCTCGTACTCGAGGCGCTCCACCTCGGGTGGGTGCAGGATCGGCTGTCCCGGGCCGGTGACGGCGTTGGGGGCCTTGAGGAACAACGCGGGCTGTTCCGGCCAAGGACGGCGCTTTTCCTCCAGCTGACAGGCGTAGTTGCTGCCGACGCAGACGATCGTGCGCGGGTCGCACGGGGCGAGCAACCGGACGCCGGACAGCGGGCCGACGATCTCGCCGGGCCCGGAGACAGGGTCGTAGGCGCGGACCACGTCACCTTCGACGCACCCCGTCCGCGCGGTTCCCTCGGCGGCGAAGCGGATCAGCCTCATTCCTGCCCTCCGAGCGCTTCGCGGACCAGTTCGAGCGGATGCCAGGCCGTCCGGCCCGCACCGTGGAAGATCTGCTGACGACACGAAACCCCCGTGGCGGCGACCAGCGTTTCGGCCGGTTCCTGTTCCAGCGCGGGGAAAAGACGATCGCGGCCGACGGCCATCGAGGTCTCGTAGTGCTCGGCCTCGAAACCGAACGAGCCGGCCATCCCACAGCATCCGGAGTCGATCTCGGCGACCTCCAGCCCCGGGATGCGGCGCAGGAGCGCCATCGTGGCGGCGGTGCCGACCTCCGCCTTCTGATGACAGTGGCCGTGGAAGACCACGCGCCGCCCGCTGAGCCACGATCGCTCCGGCAGCTTCAGCCTGCCGTCGTCGATGGCCTCGACGAGCAGTTCCTCGACCTGGCGGACCCGCTCTTTGATCTCCTGCGCCTCGGGAAGCTCCGGCAACAGCGCCAAGGTCTCGTCCCGCAAGGTGAACACGCACGAGGGCTCGCACCCGACGATCGGCGATCCCGGTTCGGTGTCGCGGGCCAGAGAAGTGACCAGCCCGGTCGCCTTCTTCTTGGCGTCGTCGAGCAGGCCCTTGGACAGACTCGACCGACCGCAGCAGCCACCGGAAGCGAGTTCCACCGCCCAGCCCGCGCTTTCGAGCAACTCGATGGCCGCCTTGCCGATCTGCGGTTCGGTGAAGGTGGTGAAGGAATCGGCCAGCCAGTTCACCGTGCCCGCCGTCCCCGGGGCCGTGGGACGACGGCGGTTCCAGCGCACGAGGTTGTCCCGGACGAACTTCGGCAGCGGGCGTTCGGCCTTGATGCCGACGGTGCGTTCCATGAGCTTGCGGAGCACCCCGATCCGGCCGGGCACATTGGACAGTGGCGCGGTGGCCGAGCCCATCCGGTTGAGGAACCGGATGGCGCCGAAGATCCGCGACCGCAGCGGGGTGCCGTGTTCCTCGTGATGCTGATGCAAGGTCTCGGCCTTGAGCGACGCCATGTCGACGCTCATCGGGCATTCGCTCTTGCAGGCCTTGCACATCAGGCACAGATCGAGGATCTCGTGCAGGCGTTCTCCGCCGAGCGCGGCCTTCGGATCCGGCTCGGAGAGCGCCTTGACCAACGCGTTCGCACGGCCGCGCGTGGAATGCTCCTCCTGCAGGGTGACCTGGTAGGACGGGCACATCACGCCAGCGGTGGTCTTGCGGCACAACCCGATGTTCATGCAGCGGTCGGCGGCGTCACGCATCCCGCCTCCGCCGATGACCTCGAACGACAGCATGGTCCGCAACGGCGGCGCGGGCGGCAGGGCGTCGCGGTCGCGCAGGTTCTCGGTCATCGGGGGCGCGTCGACGATCTTGCCGGGGTTCATCGTGCCCGCGGGGTCGAAGAGCTTCTTGACCTGGCGCATGGCTTCGTAGAGTTCGTCGCCGAAGATCTCACGATTGAACTCCGAGCGGGCGAGGCCGTCACCGTGTTCGGACGAGTTCACGCCGCCGAATTCGGCCACGAGGTCTTTGATCTTCTCCGCGACCACGCGCATCGTGTCGACCTGCGCGGGATCGGTGAGGTCGACGAACGGCCGGATGTGCAGGCAGCCGACCGAACAATGGCCGTAGAACCCGGCCTCGAGGCGGTGCTCGTCGAGGATCCCCTTGAACCGCGCGGTGTATTCCGCGAGATGCTCGGGGTCGACGGCGGTGTCCTCGATGAACGCCAGCGGCCGTTTGGTGCCTTCGCCTGCCGCCATCAGCAGTCCGAGACTGGACTTGCGCACCTTGAGCAGCGCCGCCTGTTCGGCGGCCGTGACCAGTTTGAGCGTGTGATAGCCGTGCCCGTTGCGCTCCCAGAGCTCGGCGACCTCGTCGAGTTTCGCCGCCAGACCGGTCTCGTCGTCACCGGAGAAGGACACGAACAGCAGCGCCGCCGGATCGCCGACGAGGTGGTTGCCGAGGTCGGCGTACTCGATCTTTTCCCGCGACAGGTCGAGGATCGTCTTGTCCATCAGCTCGACCTGGTGCGGCTCGCAGCTGAGCGCGTCGAGCGTGGCCGAAATCGCGCCGTGCGTCGTGTCGAAATGCCCGACCGCGTAGACGGTCTTCTTCGGCTTGGGCACCAGGTCGACTTCGATCCGCGTGGCCAGTACGAGGGTGCCTTCGGCGCCGACGACGAATTTGGCCAGGTCGAAGGGATTGCGGTCGCCGTACCCGGAGAGGCGGTCGAGCCGGTAGCCGCAGGCACGGCGCCAGAACACCGGCATGCCCTTGGCGATGGCGTCCTCGTGCGCGGTGACGAGTTCGGGCAGCTCGCGGTAGATGCGGCCTTCGAGGGTGTCCACCTCGGCACGCCACTCGCGTTCGGTTTCGCTCACCGGCTCGAACCGCGCTGTGGAGCCGTCGGCGAGGACCACGTCCAGCGCGCGGATGTGGTCGATGGTCATCCCGAAGGTCAGCGATCCGGAACCCGCCGAGTTGTTGCCGACCATGCCGCCGATGGTGGCGCGGTTGCTGGTCGAGGTGTCGGGCCCGAACATCAGCCCGTACGCGGCCGCGGCCTTGTTCAGCTGGTCCTGGACGACACCGGGTTCGACGACGGCGGTGCGCGCGACCGGATCGAGGTCGATGATCCGGTTCATGTGCCGGGAGAGGTCCAGTACCAGTCCTGGACCGACGGTCTGCCCGGCGAGGCTCGTACCCGCCCCGCGCGGGACGACGGGCACGCCGAACTCCGCCGCGGTGGCGACGGCCGCGGCGACGTCCTCGGCGTCGAGGGGGAACACGACACCGCGCGGCATGATCGAGTACATGCTCGCGTCGCGGGAGAACAGGTGGCGCGTGTAGTCGTCGAAGGCGACTTCGCCCTTGATACGCGCGTTCAGGGCGTCTTCGAGTGGGCTGGTGCGGGTCAGTTCGGCTGTCATCGGCGGGCCTTCAGTCGTTCTGCAGCAGTTCGAGGGCGTCCTGCAACCCCCGCGGATCGGCGGGGGCACCGGCGAGCGTCAGTCCCATTTGGACACCCGCCAGGGTTCCCGCGAGCGTGAGGTCGTTGAACGCGCCGAGATGCCCGATCCGGAAGATCTTCCCGGCGAGTTTGCCCAGCCCCGCGCCCAAGGACATGTCGAACCGGTCGAGGATGATCGCGCGGACCTTGTCGGCGTCGATGCCTTCGGGAACCAGGACCGCGGTCAGCGCGCCGGAATGCTCACGCTCGTCCTCGCAAAGGACTTCCAGCCCCCAGCCGCGCACGGCGGCTCGCGTCGCGGCGGCGTGCCGGGCATGGCGCGCGAAGACGTTCTCGAGGCCCTCGTCGTAGAGCAGGCGCAAGGCCTCCCGCAGGCCGTACATGAGGTTGGTGTTGGGGGTGTAGGGGAAGAATCCGCGCTCGTTCGCGGTGAGCATCGGGCCCCAGTCCCAGAAGATCTTCGGCAGGCACGCGGTCTTGGCGGCGTTGAGGGCCTTGTCGCTGATCGCGTTGAAACTCATGCCCGGCGGGAGCATGAGGCCCTTCTGCGAGCCGGCGACGGTGACGTCGACACCCCATTCGTCGTGCCGGTAATCGATCGATCCCAGCGACGAGATGGTGTCGACCAGCAGCAACGCGGGATGTTCGGCGGCGTCGATCGCGGCGCGGATCTCCGGCACCCGGCTCGTGACCCCGGTGGAGGTCTCGTTGTGGACCACGCAGACGGCCTTGATCCGGTGTTTGGTGTCGGCGAGGAGCCGTTCGACGACGACCTCGGGGCTGGCACCGTGCCGCCAGTCCCCCGGCACGAAGTCGACGTGCAGCCCGAGACCCCGCGCCATCTCCTGCCACAGCGTGGCGAAGTGACCGGTCTCGAACGCCAGCACGGTGTCGCCCGGGCTGAGCGTGTTGGTCAGGGCCGCCTCCCACGCGCCGGTCCCGGTGGCGGGGTAGATGACCACCGGGTTCGTGGTCCCGAAGACCGGCTTGACGTCGTGCAGCAGCTGCTTGGCCAGCTCCTGGAACTCGGGACCGCGGTGGTCGATGGTGGCCGCCGACATCGCGCGGAGCACCACGTCCGGGACGTTCGTCGGGCCCGGGATCTGCAGGAAGTGACGTCCGGCTGCGTATGTCATGTGCGCCTCCACGCTCGTCTTCGAGATGTTCCACAGAGCGAAACCTTGGTCTCGCTGCTTGAAAGGTATACCGTGTACCGAACTCCGTCGAGGGGGTACCCGGAACAACTTCAAGTCCCTGGATGTGTCAGCGCCGACCGCAGAGGATTCAGATGTCCATACAACTCGTCACAGTCGTGGCGCTCGCCCTCGTGTTCCTGATCGCGACCGTGCTCCCCGTCCACATGGGAGCGCTGGCGTTCGTCGCCGCTTTCGTGATCGGCACGGCGTTCGTCGGGGAGAGCACCGACGACATCGTCTCGGGCTTTCCCGGCGATCTCTTCGTCATCCTGGTCGGGGTGACGTTGCTGTTCGCGATAGCCAAAGGCAACGGCACCGTCGACCGGCTGGTGCATCTGGTGGTGCGCGCCGTCGGCGGTCGGATCGCCCTGATCCCCTGGGTGATGTTCGTGGTCACCGCGACCTTGACCGCCGTCGGCGCGGTGGTGCCTGCCGCGGTGGCGATCATCGCCCCGATCGGCATGGGCTTCGCCCGCCGTTACTCGATCAACCCGATGCTGATGGGCCTGCTGATCATCAACGGCGCCAGCGCGGGCGGCTTCTCCCCCATCAGTATCTTCGGCAGCATCGTCAACGGCGTCGTCGCCCGAGACAACCTGCCGAGCAACCCCGGTCTGCTGTTCGTGTCTTCCTTCGTCTTCAACCTGTTGCTGTGCGTCGTGGTGTTCTTCCTCTTCGGCGGCCGCGAACTGATCCGCCGGTCTTCGGCCGCCAAGGCCGAGGTCGTCGCCCAGCCCGCGGCGGCGCTCGCGCTCAGCGGTGCTTCGGCCGGTGCGGCCACGACCACCGGACCGGAGACCCCGGCGGCGCCGCCCTCCAGCGACGAGACAGATGAGCCGGAGGAACGCCTTCCGCTCACTCGCGACCACGTGTTCACCCTGATCGGGCTGGCGGCGCTCGCCGTCGGCGCGCTGGTGTTCAAACTCGACGTCGGATTCACCGCGCTGACGGTGGCGACAGTGCTGTCACTGGTCTCGCCGGGCTCGGCGAAGGCGGCCGTCAGCGAGGTGGCGTGGCCGACGGTGCTGTTGATCTGCGGGATCGTCACGTTCGTCTCGCTGATGGAACGGGTCGGGACGATTGACTGGCTGGGCAACCTGGTGACACAGATCGGTTCACCCCTGCTGGCCGCGATCCTGATCTGCGCCATCGGCGCGGTGGTTTCGGCGTTCGCGTCGACGACAGGGATCCTCGGCGCGCTCATCCCGCTCGCGGTGCCGTTCCTGCTGGCGGGCGAGGTCGGCGCGGTCAGCATGATCATCGCGCTGGCGATCTCGTCCTCGGTCGTCGACTCGTCACCGTTCTCGACCAGCGGCGCCCTCGTCGTGGCCAACGCGCCCGCCGGCCAGAACGACAAGACGTTCCGGGGCTTGATGATCTGGGGCTTCAGCATGTGCGCGATCGCGCCCATCACGACCTGGCTGCTGTTCATCCTGCCCGGCTGGGGCTGAGTTCGATCCACATCGGACGGTCCACGTGGACCGTCCGATGTGGACTCTAGCGGGACCGGCGTTCGGCCAGCCAGCGCTCGGATTCGGGGCTGTCGCCGTCGAGCTGGTCGACCACCTCGTCGAGGAAGCTGCCGTGCCCGTGGGCGGCCAGCGCCTTCAACACCGCCTCGGGGTCGCCGTCCTCGATGACGGCGAGCAGTTCACGATGCCTCTCGACGTTCTGCATCAACGATTCGCCGCCACGGCGGGCACTGCGGTTGAGCGCCATGCACAGCTGCATCTGCAGGGAAAGAGCGCGATACGCCTCGGTGACGCGCTCATGCCCGGCCAGCGCGACGATCGACTGATGGAAGTCGTACTTGCGTTGCGTGAAGACACCCTCGTCACCGTCGAGGCCGGCCTGCTCGAAGGCGGCCAAGGCGTTCCGGCAGGCCTGCAGCCGTTCCGGCGATCGGACCGGGATGCCGATCCGGACGGCGAAGGCTTCGAGCTCCTCGCGCAGGGTGATGATTTCGTACACGTCGTGCCGGGTCAGGGGGCGGACGATGACACCGCGCCGCGGATGGGGCACCACGAGCCCCTCGAAAGCCAAGACCTGCAACGCTTCGCGCAGCGGCGGACGGGAAACCCCCGAGCTGTTCGGTGAGCTTGGCCTCGACCAATCGCGTACCGGGCGGGAGTTCGCCGGAGAGGATCATCGCGCGCAGCGCTTGGGTGGCCAGTTCGGCCATGCTCGGCGGGGCGACGATCCGCCCGTCGTCGAATCGCACCGCACCAGTCGAAACCGTGGACATAGAGACTCCCTCCCTGTCCGTATACAGTATATCAATCCCTTTCCCTCTGCGTGAGCGGTACGTCACTTTTCGCGCGCTTGGACTTTTCGTCTAAGCCTTATACAGTCAGTCTGGTGAGCAACGAGCATCCTTATCCCCCGGCCTTTCGCAGCGGCGACCTGGTCTCCGTGTCCGGACGGCTCGGCGTGGACGAGACCGGCGCGCTGGTGCCCGGCGGATTCGACGCCGAATGCCCGCAGGCCTTCGCCAACCTCGACGCCGCGCTGTGTTCGGTGGGCGCGACCCGGGCCGACGTGGTTAAGGTCGTCGTCTACCTGATCGACATCGTCGACCGCGACGGCCTCAACCGCGTCTACGAAGAGTTCTTCGCCGAGCCCCGGCCTGCCCGCACCTGCGTCGGCGTCGCGTCGCTGCCCTACGGCGGCACCGTCGAAGTCGAGGCCCTCGCCCGAGTACGCGATGTCTGAGCAGGACGCGATCCTCGACGCGCTCGCCCCGGTCGCCGACGGCATCGCGGCGACACTCGGCTCGTTCTGCGAGGTCGTCGTGCACGACTTCCGCCGTCCGGAGAAGTCGGTGGTGGCGATCGCCGGATCGGTCACCGATCGCAGCGTCGGCGGATCCATGAGCGAGATCGGCATGGGCCTGCTCGCCCGCGGTGACGACGCGGAAGACCAGCTGAACTACGTCACCCGGACGGCGTCCGGGAAGCTGGTGAAGTCTTCGACCATGCTGCTGCGCGACGGCGGCGGTTCGGTGTTCGGCGCGCTGTGCGTGAACCTCGACGTCACCGCGCTGGGCCAGCTGCGGACGCTGGTCGGCGAACTCGCCGACGTCGGCACCGCCACCGAAACGCCGACCACCACCTTCGGCGACGACGTCGACGCCGTGGTGGACGCGATCGTCGACGAGCACCAGCTACGACTGAACAAACCCTGGGCCGCGCTCAGCCGCGAAGAACGTCTCGACCTGTTCCGCAGCCTGCACGCGCGCGGCGTCTTCGCCGTACGGCGGGCCGTCCCGCAGGTCGCGGCGCGGATCGGTATCTCGCGTGCGTCCGCTTACAACTATCTCTCCGAAATCCGTGATCAAGGAGCATCATGACCGCCCCCGTGACCATCGACGACATCCGTGACGCCGCCGCCCGTCTGGCCGGTGTCGCGCACCGGACCCCGGTCGTGCGTTCCCGCACCCTCGACGACCTCGTCGGCGCCGAGGTCTTCATCAAATGCGAGAACCTCCAGCGCGTCGGGGCCTTCAAGTTCCGTGGCGCGTACAACGCCGCCTCGCGGCTCTCGCCGGAACAGCTGGCCAAGGGCATCGCCGCCTACTCCTCGGGCAACCACGCCCAGGCCGTCGCGCTCGCCGCGCGGGAACTCGGGAGCAGCGCTGTCATCCTGATCCCGGAGGACACCCCGCAGTCCAAAAAGGACGCCACCGTGGGCTACGGCGCCGAGATCGTCACCTATGACCGGTACACCGGTGACCGCGTCGCGATCGGCGAGGCGCTGGCGGCCGAACGCGGCCTGGCGCTCATCCCGCCGTACGAGCACCCGCACGTGATCGCCGGACAGGGCACGGCGGCGCTCGAACTGCTGGAGGAGACCGATTCCCTGGACACCCTGGTCGTCCCCGTCGGGGGCGGTGGCCTGATCGCGGGCAGCTCGACCGCCGCGAAGGCCGTCCGGCCCGGCATCCGGGTCGTCGGCGTGGAACCCGCCGAGGGCGACGACACCAAACGCTCGCTGGAAGCGGGCGAACGCGTCTCGATCCCGGTCCCCCGGACGATCGCCGACGGTCAGGCCGCCTCGATTCCCGGCGAGCTGACGTTCTCGATCAACCGGGAGCTCGTCGACGACATCGCGCTGGTCACCGACGATCAGGTCCGGGACGCGATGCGGTTCGCGTTCGAGCGGCTGAAGCTCGTCATGGAGCCGAGCGGGGCGACCGGTCTCGCCGCGCTGCTCAGCGGTCAAGCGCCCGTTTCGGGTCGGGTCGGGGTGATCATCAGCGGCGGGAACGTCAGCCCGGAACGCTTCGCCGAACTGATCGCGCGCTGAAACTCTCGTGAGTGGGCACGGTGGCGGTGTCGCGAAAGCCACTTTCGGGACGTCTGGTGTCCCGAAAGTGGCTTTCGCGACACCCGAAGTGGGCACCGACACGAGATCGGTCAGAGGCCGAGGCCGCCGGCCAGCACCGGCCAGGAGTTACGCAACGCCCGTTGCCAGTAAGGCCAGCTGTGGGTGCCTTCGCCGTAGTAGTCGACGGTCACCGGGATCCCGCTGGACTTCAACCGATCCGTGAAGCTCACGGAAGAGGTCAGCGCCGCCGGTTCGAAGAAGTCGGACTGCCCCGGCGGGTCGAGCGGGCCGGTCTTCCCGTTCCCGCACGAGACGTAGAGCGCCGTGCCGCGCAGGTCGTCGACGTGATCGAAGGGGTTGTTCGCCGTCCACAGCGGCCGCATCCCCCAGCTGTCACCCCAGAGGTTGAGGTAGTTGAAGATCCCCGCGCGGGCCAGGATCCCTTGGATGAACAGCGGCGCTCCCTGGTTCAACGTGTTCGGCACTCCGCTGTAGGACGCCGCCGCGGCGAACATTCCCTTGTGCTTGAACGAGTACGCGAGTGCGCCGTATCCGCCGATCGACAGCCCGGCGATCGCCCGGCGCGTGCCCGCCCGGTAACCGCGTTCGACGATCTGCCGTACTTCCAGGGTGTGGAAGGTGTCCCAGTCCGGAGTGCTCTTGAGCCCGAAGTTCCACCACTTCGTGTACATCCCGGCTGGTCCGCCGGTCGGCATGACGACGAGGGCGTCCTTGTCCGCGGTGAACGCCTTGGCGTCGGTGAACTGGTCCCACGACCGGTAGTCGACCGGTTCGCAGCAGCCGTGCAGCAGGTACAGCGTGGGCCAGGTCCGCGTGGGTTGCGCGGCCCAGCCGGTCGGGACGAACAGGCGGACCATGCCGGTGGTGCCGAGCGCGGGCGAGTCGATCTTGAGGTCGACAGTGCGCGCGTCCAGCCAGGTCTCCTCGACCACCTTCGCGCCGTTGTCGGCGGCAACCCGCGTGGGAGCCGCGCTCGCGGGGATCGAGCTCCCCAGCAAGGCCACCATGGACAACACCAGCAGCCCCCACCGCCATGTTCGGTTCATCGCTTCTCCTTGCTCACAAAGGGATGTTTCCGTGCTTCTTGGCCGGGAGGGTCTGCCGCTTGGTCCGCAGCAAGCGCAGCGCCCTCGCCACCTGCAGGCGGGTCTGCGACGGCGCGATGACCTGGTCGACATAGCCGCGTTCCGCGGCGAGGTACGGGTTCGAATGCCGTTTGCGGTACGCCTCGGTGAGCCGTCCCCGTTCGGCGGACCGTTGTTCCGGCGGCAGCGCGGCCAGCTCGCGCCGGTGCAGCACCCGCACCGCGCCCTCCGCGCCCATCACCGCGATCTCCGCGGTCGGCCACGCCAGGTTGACGTCCGCGCCGAGATGCTTCGACCCCATCACCGCGTAGCCGCCGCCGTAGGCCTTGCGGATCACCACGGTCACCTTCGGCACGGTCGCCTCCGCGTAGGCGTAGATCAGCTTCGCGCCGCGGCGGATGATCCCGTGCCGTTCCTGTTCCGCGCCGGGCAGGTAACCGGGGACGTCGGCGAGGGTCAGGATCGGGATGTTGAAGGCGTCGCAGAACCGCACGAACCGCGCGGCCTTCTCCGAGGCGTCGATGTCGATCACCCCCGCCTGATGCCGCGGCTGGTTGGCCACGACGCCGACCGTGCGGCCCTGCACCCGGCCGAACGCGCAGATCATGTTGGGCGCGAAGGCGCTGTGCACCTCGGTGAACTCGCCGTCGTCGACGAGGCGGCGGATCACTTCGGCCATGTCGTAGGCCTGGTTCAGCGAATCGGGAACCAGCCTGTCGAGTTCGAGATCGGCGGCGGTGAGGTCGGCGGCGGTCTCGTCGGCGTAGGCCGGGACGGGGTCCAGGTTGTTGGACGGCAGGTAGCCGAGGAGGGTCTGCACCCAGTCGACGGCGTCCTGTTCGTCGACGGCCCGATGATGGGCGTTGCCGGAGATCTCGCTGTTCACCGCGGCGCCGCCGAGCTGCTGGGCGGTGACCCGCTCGCCGCTGACGGCGTGCACGACGTCCGGTCCGGTGACGAACATGTGCGCGGTCTCGTCGACCATCACCGTGAAGTCCGTGATCGCCGGCGAGTAGACCGCGCCGCCCGCGCAGGGGCCCATGATCAGCGAGATCTGCGGGATGACCCCGGAGGCCAGCGCGTTGCGCCTGCCGAGTTCGGCGTAGTAGGCCAGCGAGACGACGCCTTCCTGGATCCGGGCGCCGCCGGAATCGTTGATCCCGACCACCGGGCAGCCCAGCGTCATCGCCAGGTCCATCACCTTGAGGACCTTCTCGCCGAAGACCTCGCCCATACTGCCGCCGAATACGGTGAAGTCCTGCGAGAACACACAGATCTGCCTGCCGTCGACGGTGCCGTGCCCGGTCACCACGCCGTCGCCGTAGGGCCGGTTGGCGTCCATCCCGAACTCGGTGCACCGATGCCGCGCGAACTGGTCGAGCTCGACGAAGGAACCCGGGTCCAGCAACAGGTCGAGGCGTTCGCGCGCGGTCAGCTTGCCCTTGGCGTGCTGCCGGTCGACGGCTCGCTTCTCGGCGATCCGGACGGCTTCCTCCTGGCGGGCGGCGAGATCGGCGATCCGGAACGCCGTCGTCGGAGCGAACGGGACGTCGGTCATGGCCGCGCCGCCCTCGGTGCCGTGAGCCGGGCCGCGAGCGCCGCGGCGACCACCTCGACATGCGGCGGGTCGATCATCGACAGATGGTCGCCCGGGACCCGCACGACCTCGAGGTCGGCGCAGAAGGCGTCCCAGCCGAGAGCGTCGTCGGTGCGCAGGTAGCGCGGGTCGAGGGTGGTGGTCAGCGGATGCGGCTCCTGCGCGCGCATCAGCAGTACCGGCCCGGCATACGGTTCCGGCTCGTAGCGTTCGGCCACCCGCGCGTCCACATAGGACTCGTACTGGTGGCGCAGCACTCCCTGCCCCATTCCGGGCACCCGCGCGGCCAGCCTGTCGATCACCAGCCGGATCTGGTCGTCGTCGCCGAGCTCGACGAGTTCCCCGCGCGGGATGTCCAGCGGGACGCCGTAGGTCTGCTCGACGTGCTCGGCGAACCGGTCGAAGCGCTCCAGCAGGATCTCGTGCGCCGGTTTCCCCGGGGCGGGCAACGGCAGGATGCTGTCGATCATGAACACGACGTCGACCCGTTCCCCGGCCGCGGTCAGCCGCCGCGCCGTCTCGTAGGCCAGGCAACCGCCGAACGACCAGCCGCCCAGCCGGTACGGGCCCTGTGGCTGGATTTCGCGGATCAGCTCGAGGTAGCACTCGGCCTTGCCCTCGACGGTGTCCTCTTCGTCGATCCGTTCGAGCCCGTAGACGGGCCTGCCCTCCGGCAGCAGCCGGACTAGCCCGTCGTAGACGCTCGTCGGCCCGCCGGCCGGATGGAACAGGAACACCGGATCCGTGCCGCCTTCGCGCAGCGGCCGGACAGGGCAGCCTCCGCGTCCCTCGATGCGGTCTCGCAGCAGGTCGGCCATCGCGGCGATCGTCGGCGTGGCGAAGAGCCGATCGGGGACCGCTCCGAGCTGCCCGGCGAACGCCGCACGCAGCCTCTCGGCCGCGTCGGCGTCGCCGCCCGCGTCGAAGAAGTCTTCGTGGACACCGGGTTCCGTGCCGCCCAGCTCAGCCTGCCAATGCCGGGCGACCCAGCGTTCGGCCGGATCGCGGGGACCGACAGTCACAACCGGCCCAGCCTGCCGTCGGGATCCGCCGAACCCGGCCTCTTCGGCGAGATGGTCGGCGAGTTCGGCGAGGCTGGCCCCGCGCAACAGCAGCGGAATCGGCAGCGGCAGGCCGAAATCGCGTTCCACGACACCTCTGGCACGCATGGCGGTGAGGGAGTCCAGGCCGAGCTGGGTGAGCGAGACGTTCCTGTCGATCTCGCCCGCGGCGAGGCCGAGCATGCCCGCGACGAGCCCGGCCAGGTAGTCGGCCAGCATCTCGCGGGCCGCTTCCGGCAGGACCGCCCGCAACGCGTCCAGTCCATCCCAAGTGGACGGTCCGGCCGCCGGTTCCTCCCCCGGTACCAGTATTTCGAAGAACGGCCGCCCGGCCAGACGCGGGAACAGGGCCAGTACGGTCCCGGCGTCGACCCTGGCGATCCCGGTCGCCCCGCGATCGCGTGCCAGCACGGCGTCCATCGCGGACAGGGCCTCCTCCGTGCCGAGCGGTTCGAGCACCGGGTTACGGCTGCCGACGGCCGCTCCGGCTTCACCCCAGGCTCCCCAGCCGATGGACGCCGCGGGCAGTCCGGCGGCCCGTCGCCACTCGACGAGCGCGTCGACCCAGGCGTTCGCGGTGGCGTACGCGGTCTGCCCCGGCGACCCGAACAACGCGGCCGCCGACGAATACGTCAGCCACCAGTCGAGTTCGTGTCCGGCGGTCGCCTCGTGCAACCGCCACGCTCCCAGCGCTTTCGCCCGCCAGACGGCTTCCACGGCGTCGGCTTCGACGGCGATGGCGGCGCCATCGGACAGCACCCCGGCCGCGTGCAGCACACCGCGCAACGGCAAACCGCCTTCCGTCGCCGCCGCGACCAACGCCTCGGCCGTCCCCGGTTCGGCGATGTCGCCCGCGACGACGCGGACGTCAGCGCCCAGTTCACGCAGGTCCGCCAATATCGGTTCGACATCGGCGCTCGCGCCTCGGCGACCGGAGAGGACCAGCCTGCTCGCCCCACGCCCCGCCAGCCATTCCGCCGCGACCAGGCCGAGACCGCCCAGACCACCGGTGATCACGTAAGCACCCTCGCGCACGATCGTTTCGCGGCGGGGTTCGCCGAGTTTCGGGCGGGCCAACTGCCGCGTGTAGCGGACGCCCTCGCGCCAGGCGATCTCGTCGTCCGGCGCGTCCGCGCGGATCTCCGCGACCAGCCTGCCGATCCACAGCCGGGCGGGATCCGGCTCGGCGTCGAAGTCGACCTGGCTCGCCCGCAGTTCGGGATGTTCGAAGGCGAGGACTCGGACCAGGCCGCGCAGCGACGCCTGCCCGGGGTCACCGCGCTCACCGGGTTCGATGGCCGACGCACCCGCGCTGACCAGCCACAACCGCGGAGGGGACGCCACTTCGGCGAGTTCCGCGAGAGCGCCGGAGAGCGTGGCGACCATTCGCGCGGCCCGCATCGGGTCCGGATCGTCCGTGGTGGGGACACACGCGAGCACACCCGTCACGGCGCGGGAGCGCAGGAGTTCCGCCAGCGCGGCGCGGTCTCCGAGCGGGGCCGTCACCAGCTCGTCCCCGGCTTCGGAGAGCTTGTCGCGCAGCGGCGTCGACCAAGGCACGCCGTCGTGCAGCACGAGCCAGCTGCGCGCGCCCGGTTCCGCTGTCGGGAGTTCGGCCTGTCTCCAGACCGTTTCGAACAGCAGGTCCGCCATCGGCACCGGCAGCGCCGACCGCTGGAACCGGCGGCAATAGACCTCACGGAACTCGACCAGCACGACGTCGTCGGCGTCGACGAGCTGAACGCTGCCGACCAGGCCGTCGCCCGCCGGATCGAGCGAATCGAGCACGGCGTCGACCCGGACACCACGGCGTGGGTCACCGGCGAGGACGACCTCACCCAAGGTCAGCGGCAGGAAGACGCCGTCGGCTTCGCGCAGCGCGTCCCCGCCGGCCGCGGCCAGCGCGTGCAGGCAGGCGTCGGCGATCACCGGGTGCAGGACGTACGCCGGATGATCGTCGGGCATGGCGATCGATGCCGAAGCCCGGCCTGGCGCCGCCAAAACCCCGCGCAGCCCGCGGAACGCGGGGCCGTAGCTCTGCCCCATCCCGGCGAGCAGCCGGTAGAGGTCGACCGGCCGGGCGTCGTTCGCGACGGCGCCGAACGGCGTCGGCGTGGTCTCCCCGTCGCGGACGCGAGCGGTGGCGTGCCGGATCCAGCCGCCGTGCGCGGACCGGGTGTAGACGTCCACTTCGGACGGTCCGGAGTCGGTGCTGAGGCTGGTCGTCACTTCGGTGTGCGCGGCGAGCGGGAGCACCCGGTGCAGTTCGAGGCCGCCGACGCGCAGTTGCCCACCGGGCCGCAGGACGGCCTTGGCCGCGGCGAGCGCCAGCTCCAGGAAACCGGCGGCCGGGAACAGCGGGACGCCCATCGCCGCGTGGTCGGCCAGCCACGGCAGCACCGCGGTCCCGACGTCGGCGCGCCACAGGTGCCCGCCGCCGGTCGGCAGTTCGATGTGGACACCCAGCAACGGATGCGCGCCACCGGATCCCGGACGGGCAGCCGCGCGGCGCGGCCAGAACCGCCGGTGCCGCCAGCGCGGGCCGGGCAACGCCACCGGCAGCGGCCGGGGACCACGGGCGTCGAGCACACCGGGCAGTCCGAGCGTGTGGAGCCGGGCGAGGGTGGTCAGGAACGCCTTCCGCTCATCGATCTTCCGGCTCGCCGACGGCAGCGCGAGCGCCCCGGTGCTCTGCTCGATCGCGGCCAGCGCCACCGGATGCGGCGAGATCTCGACGAACACGCCGTACCCGTCCGTGGTCGCCGCCGCCAACGCCTGGCTGAACCGCACCGGACGGCGCAGGTTCGCCGCCCAGTACTCGACGTCGAACACCGGTGTCCGCTGGGGATCTTCGAGGACGCTGCTGTAGCAAGGGATTTCAGCCGGTCGCGGTGACAGTCCGCCGAGATCGGCACGGAGCCTGTCGAGCACGGCGTCGACGGCTTCCGAATGCCCGGCACCCCCGACCGGCAGCCGCCTCGCCAGCCTGCCGAGGCTCTCGACGTGCGAGACCAGCGCCTCGACCTGCTCCGCGCCGCCACTGACGGTGCATTGGACCGGCGAGGCGTAGACGGCGACGGTGATCCCGGGGAAGTCCGCTTCCAGCTCGGCCAGTTCGGCAGGCGAAAGTTCGACCACGGCCATCGCGCCGTCGCCGGTCGCGTCGACCTCCGCGAGCAGCCGGGCGCGCGTGGTCATCACGCGCAAACCGTCGGCGACGTCCAGGGCCCCCGCGACGACGGCGGCCGCGACCTCGCCCATCGAATGCCCGAGCACCGCGGCCGGGACGACGCCGTGCGCGCGCCAAAGCCCCGCGAGGGCGAGCTGCATGCCGAACAACGCGAGTTGCGTCGCGCCGAGGTCCGGGAGGTCGAGCTCGCCGGAAAGCACCTCGCGCAGGGAGAAGCCGGCTCCGGCCTCGAAGATCGGATCGAGCGCCTCGACCTCGGCGCGGAAGGCGGGTTCGGTGCGCAGCAGCCGACGGCCCATCCCCGGCCACTGAGAGCCATAGCCGGAGAAGACGAACACGACATCGGAGACAGGCTCTGTCTCGACGGCGGTCATTTCCCGTAACGCGGTGACAGCCTGGCCGCGGTCCTCGGCGACCACCGCGCCGCGTACCGGCAGATGATCCCGGCTCCGCGCCAGGGTCGCGGCGACGACGTCCAGCGGCACCGAGCCGTGTTCCTCGAGCCAGTCCGCCAGATCGGTGGCCCGTGCCCGGAGAACTTCGGGCGAGCGGGCGGACAACGCGAGCACCTGGGGGCCCTCGGCTTCCGCCTCGCGCACGGGGAACGACGCGGCAGGCCACTCTTCGAGGACGACATGGGCGTTGGTGCCACCGAAGCCGAACGCGGAGATCCCGGCGCGCGCGACGCCGGAGTAGCGCGGCCAGTCCGTGCCGGTGTCGACCACACGCAGGCCGAGGCCGTCGAAATCGATATGCGGGCTGGGTTCGCGATGGTGCGGGGTCGGGGGCAGCCGCCGGTGGACCATCGCGAGGACGACCTTGATCAGCCCGGCGATCCCCGCCGCGCCTTCGAGATGACCGAGGTTGCCCTTCACCGAGCCGATCAGCAGCGGGCGGGCGGATTCGCGTCCGGTGCCGAGAACCTCGCCGAGCGCGACGGCCTCGATCGGGTCCCCCAGCGCGGTACCGGTCCCGTGCGCCTCGACGTAGTCCACGGAGGACGGATCGACGCCCGCCGCGGAATAGGCGTCACGCAACAGCGAGGCCTGTGCGCCGGGGCTGGGCGCGACGAGGCCGTTGGACCGGCCGTCGGAGTTCACCGCGCTGCCGCGGATCACCGCGAGCACCCGGTCCCCCGCGCGACGGGCGGCCTTCAGCGGTTTCAGCACGACCACTCCGCAGCCCTCGCCGCGGGCGATGCCGTCGGCCGCGGCGTCGAACGGTTTGCAGTGACCGTCGGGCGCGAGTACACCGGCACGCTGGAAGGTCGCGGTGACGGCGGGTGAAAGCAGCAGGTTGACCCCGGCGACGAGTGCCGTCCCGCATTCGCCCTGACGCAGGCTCCGCACCGCTTGATGCACGGCCACCAGCGAAGACGAGCAAGCGGTGTCGAGCGTGAGACTGGGCCCGCGCAGGTCGAACAGGTACGAAAGCCGGTTGGCGGCGATACTCGTCGCGGCTCCGGTGGCGGACCAGACATCGACGGCGGCGGCGTCGGTCATCGTCAGGTGGCCGTACTCCCCCGCCGAGAGCCCGACGAAGACGCCCGTCCGGCTTCCCCGCAGGCTCGACGGCGGGATTCCCGCGTGCTCCAGCGCCGCCCAAGTGACCTCGAGCAACATCCGCTGCTGGGGATCCATCGCTTCGGCCTCACCCGGGACGATGCCGAAGAAGTCGGCGTCGAAACCGGCGATGTCGTCGAGGAATCCACCTCTGCCGGGCAGCCAGTCGAGGCTCTCGCCGAACGCTTCCCAGCGGTCTTCCGGAATGTCGCGGATGCCGTCGCGTCCAGCGTCCAGGAAGCGCCAATACCTCTCAGGGGACTCGGCTCCGCCAGGAAGACGGCAGCCGACGCCGACGATCGCGATCGGTTCCTCCTCCCGGCCCTCCGCACTCACGACGGCATCGTGCTCCATTGTGGACAGACCCTCGGCGAGGGCGGCGATCGTCGGGTACTGCCACACCAGGGTCGGCGCGAGTGGACGGCCGAGGTACCGGCCCAGGTCCGCGGCCAGCTCCATCGACTCCCGTGAGGAAAGCCCGCTCTCGTGAAGAGGACTGTCCGGATCGATCCGGTCCGCGGGCAACCCCGTCCGCTCCGACACCCGCGCGATGAGCCAGGCGCGGATCCGGGCGGTCATCCGAGCCGCCGTGCGGTGAGCGCACCGTCCAGATAGGACTTACGGCACAGCACCCGGCTGATCTTGCCGCTGGAGGTGCGCGGCACTTCACCCGGCGGGAGGAAGACGACGTCTCGCGGCCGCAGCCCGTGCGCGGCCGAGACGGCTCGCCGGATCTCCGCCGTCGCCACGTCGATGTCGGCGTCGGTCGCCTTGGCCCGCTCCAGCACCACGACCGCCGCTTCGCCGTCTTCGTCCTCGACCGCGAAGGCCGCGGCGGAATGCGGCCGGACCGCGGGATGCGTCTCCACGGTCTGTTCGATGTCCTGTGGGTAGTGGTTGCGTCCGTCGACGATGACGAGGTCCTTCAGCCTGCCGGTCATGAACAGCTCACCGTCGTGGCGCACGCCCAGGTCCCCGGTCGCCAGCCAGCCCGCACCGGATTCCGGATCGATCGGCGGCAGGCCGAAGACGGCGGCGGACGCGGCGGGCCGTCCCCAGTAGCCGACGCCGATATTCGGGCCGTTGACCTGGATCTCGCCCACCCGGCCCGGTTCGACGAGCGCGCCCGTGACCGGATCGGCGATACGGATCCGCTGGCCGGCCGGAAGTCCGCAGGAGACGAGCGTGGTGGACCCCGTGCCGGGCGCGGCGGGCGTCGCGACCCCGGCGGCGAGCCGGTCGCGATCGAAGGTGACCTCTCGCGGCGCCTTGCCCGCCTCCGTGACCGAGACGAGCACGGTCGCTTCGGCGAGCCCGTAGGAGGAACGGTGCACCTCGGGGCGCAGTCCGCACTCCTCGAAAGCATCGTGGAACTTCGCGATCGTCGAGGGCAGCACCGGCTCGCTTCCGTTGATCAGCGAGACGACCCGGCTCAGCTCGAGATAGCTCTTCTCGTCTTCGCTCACACGGGAAGCGCTGTAGGCGTACGCGAAGTTGGGTGCCGCGCTGATCGCTCCGGGGCTGGCCGAGAGGGCGCGCAGCCATCGTGACGGGCGTTCGAGGAACGCGAGCGGATCCATCAGGACCGAGGCCGCGCCCGCGGCCATCGGCGCGCCGATGCCGAGGATCAGCCCCATGTCGTGGAAGAGCGGCAGCCAGCTGACGGTGGACGTCGTGCCGGTCTCGATCGCGTAGGCGTCACAGGCCTGGCGGGCGTTGGTGAGCGCGTTGCGGTGGGTCAGCATCACCCCCGCCGGGGTCCGCGTCGAACCGGACGTGTACTGCAGGTACGCCAGTCCGTCCGATTCCGGTCGCGGCCAGGAACGTTCACCGGCCGCGACCGGAGCTGGGGTGTCGACGGCGAGCACCGCTGGGCGCTCGATGTCCGTCGAGGCGAGGAAGTCCGAGACACCGTCGATTCCGTCGGCGGTGGTGAGCACGATCCGCGGCGCGCAGTCGGCGAGGACGGCGGCCAGCCTGCCGCCGTGCCCGGGAAGGTCGGGGGCGAACAACGGGACCGCGACCAGCCCGGCCCGGATCGCGCCGAGGAAGGCGACGACATAGTCGGCGGACTGCCGCGCCAGGATCGCCGCCCGCTCTCCCGGGGTGGCGAATTCGGCCAGCCGCGTGGCGAGGACCTCGACCCGGTCGTCGAGTTCGCGCCAGGACAGGCTGATCGCCCGCCCGTCCGAACCGGCACGATGGTCGAGGTAGGTCACGGCGATCTCGTCGCCGAGCCGCCGCGCCCAGTACTCCAGCAGCGTCGCGAACGACTCCCCGCCGGGTGTGTCGTCCCGTCCGTGGACGGCGACGATCGTTTCCGAAATGGTTTCCATAGCCCCTCGTTTGACGACTCGAGCAGGAGCAGGTGAATTCGGAACGGCACCGTTGCCGAAAGCGGATTCCATTCCGGAGGCCGTTCTTCGTCTGCCCGGAACTGTATGGATCACCCGGGAAGAGTGTCAATGAAAGGAGCGCGAAACGCTGACGGCGGTGCGGCCATGCTCACCGGGAAGAGAGAAACGGGGCACCCCGCTTGTCACCTCGGGACGGACTTTGCCCTGTCCGGTCCCGAAGCAACCGAAGAGCGAGCAGCGCGCCGAGGAGTTCCAGCCCCGCCGCCGTCAGCAAGCCCGCCGTGTAACCGCTCGCCAACGCCGACGCGGTACCTTCTTCGAGCTTCGCCGTGCGTACCACCGTCAGCACCGTGCCGATCAGCGCGACGCCCAGCGCGCTCGACAACTCACGGGACGCGGTGAGCAAGCCCGAAGCGGTGCCCGCGTGCCGCTCCGCCACGATTTCCAGCGCGTACGAGGTCAACGGCGTCGTCAGGGCGGATCCGGCCCCGATCAGCACGAGCCCGGGCAGCCGCGGGAGCACTTCCGGCAGATGGTTGACCGCGGCGAGGACGAGCAGTCCGGCGGCCACCGTGGCCAGCCCCGCCGCGACAGTCCGATGTGGACCGAATCGCGGCACCGCCCACGGCCCCAGCGGCGTCGCGGCGACGACCGCGACCGCCACCACGACCAGCGGCAATCCGGCGAGCCCGGGTCCGAGCCCGAGGGATTCCTGGTGCAGCAACGGCGTGAAGAAGAAGACTCCCGAAACCCCCAAACCCCACAGCAACTGCACGATGAGCGCGCCGGTGAAGACCCGCTGACCGGTCAGTTCCCCGGGTACCAGCCGCTCGCGCGCGCGTTTTTCCCTGAGCACGAACCAGATCGCGAAGCCCGCTCCCGCCGCGCCGAGCACCGTGGGCAGCACCGCACCGCCCTCGCCCAGTTCCACCACGGCGGCGGTGACCAGGACCATCCCGGTGGTCACCACCAGCATGGAGAGCACGGCGGGCCGGCCCGTGGCCGGATCTCGACCGGCGGTGGCGACCCGCCGCAGCAGCATCAGCATCGCCGCCACGAACGGAAGATTGACGAAGAAGATCCAGCCCCAGCCCAGATACTCGCTCAGCACACCGCCGAGTGTCGGGCCGAGCGCCAGCGCGACCGCGAGACAGGCCGTCCACACCGTCGCGCCGACTGCCCGTCTTCGCGCGTCGAGATTGGTGCGGAGCAAACTGAGCAACGCCGGTACCAGGAACGCCGCGGCGGCACCTTGCAGCACCCGCGCGGAGATGACGAGCCATGCCGTCGTCGCGAGCCCGCCCGCGACCGCGCCGGCGCCGAACGCGAGCAGGCCCGCCCGCAGTGTCGCGGCCTGCCCCCAGCGGTCCACCAGTGTTCCGGCCACCGGCAACAACCCGGCGAACGGGAGCATGTACCCGATGCTCACCCATTGCAGGGTGGGCAGATCGAGAGCGAGGTCCCGGGCGATCGAAGGCGCGCCGGCCGCGACGATCGTGTTGTCGAGGGTGGTGACGAACGCCCCGAGCGCGATCATGACCAGCGTCGATTTCATTTCACCCTCGTGAGTGGGAATGACGGTTCTGTTGAGGGGTAAGGCAACCTTTCCTGTCGGTGCATGTCCGTGAAGGCCTCCTTCCCTACGCTCAAGGTAGGGAAGGAGGCCTTCACGGACATGGAACCGTCTATACCACCCACGAAACACCACCCCTCTCCGAAATGACAATTTCCGCCGTCCCTCTTGGCACCGGCGACAGGAACTCCCTCCGGCGGTTGCCAACTTCCTCACTGATGTGAGTACATGTCGTGCGCGTACGTCGTCGTACGGCAAGGAGTAGCCATGACCCGAACGGCCACGAACTCCGCACACGATCTGGTCCCCCGCCCTCGAGGAGCAGGGCAGGCACAGCGGCTCTGGTGCTCATTGCCCGCCGAGGTGGCCCGGCGCTTCCGGCCGCACGCCGATCCGCTCGCGCGGCGGATCCTGGAAGAGATCCAGCAGGCCGTCCCCGAGTACGGGAAGCCACTGGACGGCGAGTTCGGCAAGATCCTCGTGCGGGCGATCGAGCAAGCCGTCGTCAGCTGCATCGACAGCATCGGGGATCTCGGCTCGCCCCCGGACGACTGGGTGAGGCTGTTCGTCGAAGTCGGCAAACGGGTGCATCGTGATGGCGGAAGCCTGAACACGTTGCAGGCCGCGTACCGCGCGGGCGGCCGCGCCGCGTTGCGCTATGTGGCGAAATTCGGTCAGGCGCACCGGCTTCCCCCGGCGGTGCTCTGCATCGGCGCGGAGGCGATCTTCGCTTATGTGGACGAGATCTCGTCCCATTCGGTGGAGGGCTACACCCTCGCGCAGGCGACCGCGACGGGCACGCTCGAACGGCGGCGAAGAAGGCTGCTCGAACTGCTCCTCGCCACACCGCCGTCCTCCCCCGCGACCATCGCGACGATGGCGAAGGCCGCGAAGTGGGAGATGCCGGAGTGGGTCTGTGTGGTCGCACTCGACCCGCGTGCGGAACAACACCAGATCCCCGCTCCGCGCGTCCCCGACGACGTCCTTCTCGATCTGGAGGGCAACGAACCCTGTTTGCTCACCCCGAATCCGGGCCGCGATCTGCGCGGTCTCGACGGCAGGCTGCCGGGCTGGCGGGCCGCTGTCGGCCCACGGGTCCACCCGGCCGACGCCGCGACGTCGCTGCGCTGGGCCCGGAGCACCCTCGACCTGGTGAGCCGGGGTGTACTCGAAGACCGCGCGGTGACCCGCACTTCGGACCATCTGGCCACCCATTGGCTCCTGCTCGACCGATTCCTGCTCGACGAGGTGTCGAACAAGGTGCTCGCGCCGTTCTCCGGGTTGACGGTGAAACAACAGATCCGGCTCGCGGAGACGTTGCTGGCCTGGTTGGAGCACAACGGGAGCACGCCGGACATCGCGCAGGCGCTCGGCATCCATCCGCAGACGGTGCGCTACCGGGTCAGCCAGCTGAGCGACCTGTTCGGCGAACGCCTCGCGGATCCCGCGCAGCGTCTGGAGATCCAGATGACATTGCGGGCGCACCAGCTACTGGGCACCCGCCCGCCGGAAGAGTCCACTTCGGACGATTAGAGCCAGCCTTGCCGTGACGCCTGTGCTCCCAGCTGGAACCGGGTCTGCGCACCCAGCAGCTGCTGCAGACGGCTGATCCGCCGGAGCACCGTGCGTTCACTGATGCCGAGCTCGCGGGCGATCGCCTCGTCGGTCAGGCCTCCGCTCAGCAAGGCGAGCAGACGACGGGTGGCGAGGGTCGGCTCCTGCGCCGCCTCGGCGTCGTCCGGACCGCCCGCCCGGACCGGCACGGCCATCCGCCAGAAGGATTCGAACAGCTCGATCAACGCGCTGAGCAGCATCGACGGGTGGATCAGCAGCGCCAGCACGTCGCCGGCGTCGGAGTTCGGAACGGCGATCAGCGCGCGATTGCTGTCGGCGATCACCAGTTTCAAGGGCAGCCTGGGGAACACCCTCGCCTGCTCCCCGAGGGCGATACTCGACTGCACCTGGGCGAAGCCGTCGTCGTCTTGCAGCACGGACGAGTCGTAGACGACGCGGTAGCCGATGCCGCGCGCCATCGAACCCGGCTGCACCGTGCTCACCTCGGGTTTCGGGCTCATGTACGACCCGGGGTCGAGCGCGACGATGTCCACGCCCGCCTGCGTCTGCATGGCTTCGAAGGTGGCGATCACCTCGTCCCGGCTGCGCAGCACCTCGACGAAGTCCGCGTCGCGGCCCGTCCTCAAGGAGTAGGCGGCTCCGAGCACCTCGGCCGCCTCTCGCGCGCGGACGGCCGCGGCCTCGTGCTGCGCGGCGAACGCCGACAGCGCCGCACGCGGCGGGCACACCTCGACCCCGGCCGCGCCGGCCCGGACCAGGCCGAACCGCTCCAGCTCGGCCAGCTCGGCACCGGGCGTGATCTGGCGCCCGTCCAGCATGGCCCGGTACAGCTGCTCGGCCTCCATCGACAGGCCCCGCGACTCGGCGAGCATGACGCTTCTCCTCCCCCACCCCAGGACTCAGCGACCTGACATCGATGTCAAGCCCCCGCGGATCGCTGTGTCCGCTCACTGTTCTTGAGGGGGAAAGTGCCGGGTTCGTGCGCCTGAACCGGTAACGAAAGGATCACAGATCCACGCCGAAGAGGCTCCCGCGGACCAGCTCGGCTCGCGGGAGCCTCGTTCAGCACCTTCGGGGACTAGCTGTTGGCGGGCATCCCCTGCTCGTCGGCGGCCGGGGTGGCGGCCCCTTCGAGCAGTTCGCGGACGATCTCGTTCGCCTTGCGCACCTGGGGCGTGATCATCTTGATCTTGATCTTCCCGTCGTGCCCGAGGTTGCCACCGACCTCGACCGTCTTGTCCTCACCCGGCAGGGGCAGGCCCTGGCAGCCGGTGAACTTCTTCTTCGGCGTGAAACCGGTCTGGAAGTAGGCGACGATCGGGTCGTCGACGCAGTCGGTGTTGTACGGGAAGATCCCGTGGCTGCCTTCGTTGTCGACGCTGATCATCTTGGCGCCCGGCAGGCCGTTCGCGGTGGCGAGCGCGCCCTCGTACGGCGTGGCCGCGTCCAGTTCCGTCTGCGCGATGAGCAGCTTCGGGAACGTCTTCTGGTCCGGCGCCGGCTTGGCGTTGCCGGTCTTCCAGAACGCGCACAGCGGCGCGCCCGAGAGGGCCATGATCGGCGCGATGAACGGCGCGTTCACGGTCAGGTCGGCCTGCCAGTAGTTCCAGTAGTGCAGGTTCTGGTTCCACTGGCCGTCCTGGCAGCGGATCGCCTCGAAAGCGGCGTCCCAGGTCTCGACTTCGGCGCCGCCCTGGTAGGAAGCCTTGCGCTCGACCGAGTCCTTCTTGGCGATGGCGTCCAGCGCGTTGCCCTTGGCCTTGTTCAGGAACGCCTTGTTCGCGTCGGTCAGACCGGGCGTGGTCAGCGCCTCGGCGACGACCTGCTCGAGCTTCTCCGCGTCGGTCCCGGCGGGCGCCGGTCCCTTGGCCAGCGCGGCCACCATGGAGGCCGCCGACGGGTACTGAGTGGTGTCGTACATCGCCGGGATGATGAACCAGGCGGCGTAGAGCATGCCCGCGAACTCCCGGGTGCCGCCGGCCTTCTCCCAGTTGCGGCGGATCTCGAGCGGGTCGGTGCCCGCCTTGTACTTGGCGTCGTTGCGCGCCATGTAGGGCAGCAGCGCGTCCTGGAACTGACGGTCACGGCTGCGCGGCTGCAGATCCCAGGTCTTCTCGAGCGTCGATCGGCTCGCGTCGGTCGACGAGTCGAGCAGGAACCGGTGCGCCTTGCCCGGGAACGTGGTGGCGTACCAGGTGCCGAGCCACGTGCCGTACGAGTAACCGATGTAGCTGGTCTTCTTCTCGCCGAGCAGCACGCGGATGAAGTCCATGTCGTACGCGGTCTGCTCGGTGGTGATGAACTTCGTGAGCGGGTTCTTCAGGCAGCCGTCGACCTTCGCCTGGCTGATCACGTTCTGATCCGTGCTGTCCGGGACGGTGTAGGTGCAGGTCAGCGGGGTGCTCTGGCCGACGCCGCGCGGGTCGAAGCCGACGAAGTCGTACTGCGAGGCCAGCACCGGGCTGCGCATCGCCATCGCGGCACCCCACGGCAGACCTTCGCCGCCTGGTCCGCCCGGGTTGACCAGCGCGATGCCCTGCCTGCCGGTGCCGGGGTACGCGGTCGCGGTCTTGGAGACGCGGACGCCGATGGTGTTGCCGTCCTGCGGGTTGTGCCAGTCACGCGGCACCTGGACCGTGGCACAGGCCAGGCCCTTGACCTTCTTCAGTTCGGCTTCCGTCGCGGGCGCGACCGAGGGGAACGAGCACTCGCCCCAGGCCACGGCCTGCTTGGTCAGCGCGCCCGCCAGCGCCGCGGTGTCCGGGTCGGCCTTGGCGGCGGGAGCCGCACCCGCCGCGGGAGCCAGCACCAGGCCTGAAGCCAGGAAGGCGCCGGCGATGACCGCCACCGTGCCCCTCCGCGTCTTTCTCGTACTACTGATCACCATGATCCCTTTCGACAGGAGCCCCCGACGTCCGTACGTGAAGTAAAGACGGGTGATCAGGTCTCCTACACGGCCCGGCGATGGCGGATACCCGACATGGCAGGATCTCGACACCTGCGGATCAGCCGGGGGTCGACCATCCATGCCGCCAGTATCCGGCGAAGGAGATGTCCGCCTTCGCCGCACCCCGCTCGGAGACCAGGTGGCGGCGCAACGTCGTCGCGAGACGGGACTCCCCCGCGACCCACGTGTAGAACCGCCCCGGCGGCAGCGACGCCCGCTGAACCGTTTCGAGGGCGAGGGTTCCCGGACGCCGTCCTGGATCGTCCCGACTGAGCCAGTGGACGCGAACACCGTCGGAGGTCTCGTATCGCCGGATGTCGGCGACCGTCGGCACCTCCAGGAAGACTTCCGCGACAAGGGATTCCGGGGCGCCGTCGAGAATCGCCAATGCCGCGGGAACAGCGCTCTCGTCGGCGACGATGAGCTGCGCGCCGACGTCGTCCGGCGGCCGGTAGGTCGTGCCCATGTCGAAGATCCCGGCCGGATCCCCCGGCCCCACCCGCCGGACCCATTCGCTCATCGGCGAGTCCCCGTGGAGGGCGAACTCGATGTCGACCTCGTCGTCGACGGGCCTCGTCCGGCGGATCGTGAGGGTGCGCACCCAGGGCCGGACCGACTTGGGCAGCAGCATCAGCTCCGGCATCCACGCCTCGTTCGAGAAGGTGGGCATCCGCAGCCGCCGCTGCCCCTCGCGAGGGAAGAACAACCGCACCGTCTGATCGGCACCGGCCACGACGAGATCCTTCAACGCCGGACCGCCGAGCGTGACCGACACGAAGTTCGGGCTCAGGCTGACGCGCTCCTTCACTTCCAGCGTGATCATCTTGCGCGCCGCCGGGAGCTGGAGGCGCGGAATCACTTCAGGTTCCCAATGTTTTCGCAGGTCATGACACTATTATGAGCTTTCCTTCAGTTCTTGGGTACTCGCTTTCGCGGGCGTGAGAGAGGTGTCTTGAGCAGCGCCGGCGCGGCTCGGTGGCTCGGTTGCTCACCTTTGCCGGGGTGGTCGGCTCATCGGCCAGCCGAACCCGGATGCAGGCCCGGCCCGTGATCGGGGTCCTCCAGCCGCGCGATCGGGGTCGGGCTGAGCGACGTTTCGTCCTCCCCTTCCTCCAGGAGGGTCGCCGCGGCACCGACCACCTTCAGATCCGGCTCGCCGACGGTGTCCTCGTCCTTGTCGGCGTAGTCCACCCGCGCGAGCACGCTGCGCATCGCCTCGACGCGCGCCCGTTTCTTGTCGTTGCTCTTGACCACCGTCCACGGCGCTATCTCCGTGTCGGTGGACCGGAACATCGCGACCTTCGCCTCGGTGTAGGCGTCCCAGCGGTCCAGCGATTTGACGTCGTTGGAGCTCAGCTTCCACTGGCGCACCGGGTCGACCTGCCGGATGAGGAACCGCGTGCGCTGCTCGGATTTCGACACCGAGAACCACAGTTTCACCAGGACGATCCCGTCGTCGACGAGCATCTCCTCGAAGGTCGGGGCCTGGCGAATGAACCGCTCGTACTGTTCGTCCGTGCAGTAACCCATCACCCGCTCGACGCCGGCACGGTTGTACCAGGACCTGTCGAACAGCACGATCTCGCCTTCGGTGGGCAGATGGTTCGCGTACCGCTGGAAGTACCACTCGCCCTGCTCACGGTCGGTGGGTTTGCTCAGCGCCACCACTCGCGCTCCGCGCGGGTTGAGATGTTCGGTGAACCGTTTGATGGTGCCGCCCTTGCCCGCCGCGTCGCGTCCTTCGAACAGGATCACCATGCGGCCGCCGGTGTCCTTGATCCAGTACTGCAGCTTCAGCAGTTCGATCTGCAGCGACCGTTTCACCACTTCGTATTCGTCACGCGACATGCGCGTCGTGTAGGGATAGTTCTCCCGCCAGGTGTCGATCGGGGAGCCGTCCGGACGGCGGAGAACCGGGTCGTCGGCATCGTCGTAGTCGACGACGAGACGCTGGTCCCGCAACTCCGGGAAATGTGATGAGTCGAGCACACGCCGCTGATACCCGTGGCCGAGGGGACGCAAACGCGACAATCAGGACGTAGCCACCACCGCGCCAGACCCGACGGCGAAGCGATCTCATCCCGCGCGCAGATGATCGCGCAGGGCCCGCGCCACGCGGGCCATCAGCACTTCGGCCTCCGGCTGGATCGCCGCGGGCACCCGGGATTCGGTCAGCGCGGCGATCGCGAAGATCCCGCCGTCGGCGTGTTCGACCACCCCGACCTCGTGCCGCATGTTCAGCAGGGTGCCCGTCTTCGACGACCATTTCGTGGCGTCGGAGACGAAGTCGGGGCTGAGCCGTTGACGCAACAGGTTGAGCCCCATCAGTTCACGCACCCTCGCCGCCACCTCGCCGTCCACTTTGGACGGCTTCCACAGCGCTTCGAGCAGGCCGACGAACGCGCGGGCGGAGCCGGAACTCGCGCGTGTGATGTCGAGCTGGGGAACGGGATGTCCCTGGCCGTCGGTCCCCGCGTTGATCGCCAAGGCGTGCGCGAGGTGGACGTCCGTGGGGTCGAAGCGTTCCGCCGGCGTGTCGCTGAGCTCCGCGACCGAATGCCTCGCGGTGATCCCGAAAATCCCCCATTCGCGCGTCAACCTGGTGACTTCGGCCGGCGAGGTCAGCGCGAAAAGGGTGTCGGCCGCGGTTTCGTCGCTGATGGCCATCGCGAGGTACAGCAGATCGTCGATGGCCACCGTGGCCGGATGCCGGAACCGGGTCAGCCCGGTCGGCCCCGGTGTGGTGGCCCGGCCCGGCTCGACGTCGATCGGCGCCGAGCCGTCCAGTTCGCCCCGGCGGATCCGCTCCAGCGTCGCCGCGGCGAGCGGGATCTTCACCAGCGAGGCGCTCGGGAACTCGAGCTCGGGGTCGATGCCGATCTCGTACCCGGTCCGCAGATCCCGCACCAGGAACGAGCCGCGCAGGCCGCCGTCGTCCAGTTCGGCGCGCAACCGCAGGAGCAGCGTCTCCGTGTTCATGTCGTCTCCTCGGTTTCCTCCGCGCCGAGACACCGGGCGATGTCGGACCACAATCGTGCACGGAGCCGCTGCGCGTCCTCGCCGAGCCCCGCCGTGATCTCGAACCCGCGGGCGAGCCGGATCTCCCCGATGGGCTGCCAGCCCAAGCCGAGTTCGGCGGCTTGGGCCGTCGAGCACAGCAGCAGATCGTCCGAGCCGAACACGGCCGCCGCGGCCGCGGTGAGCGAATCGGCGACGATGACCTGGGCGGGCCGCAGTCCCACCGAGTCGCGGACGCGGAACAGGCGGTCGCGGATATGCGGGACGTCGTCCTCGGGCTGGATCCAGACCCGGCGAGGCGCGCGACCGGACCGGCCGACACGCAGCGTTTCCAGATGAAGCGAACCCTGACGCCGCCTGCCTCCCCCGGCCAGGCCCAAAGCGACCCGCCACGCGCCCTCTTCGGCGGGAACGACCGTGAGAGCCGCGCGAACCTCTTGGGTGCGCACGAGTTCGGCCCGTTCCCGCGGCGGGGCCTGCCGGAACTCCAGGAAGATGTCGAGAGCCCGTGCCGCCGCGTCGAGTTCGGCGAGCTCCCGGATGGTGCAGGTTTCCGGCATCGCGAGCCGCATCGGGCGCAGTTTCGCGCGCTGCGCGTCGTGCTCCATCGCGTCGGCCAAGGTCACGAGCCGCTTCGCCGACGGCAGCATGTCCCTGCCGAACGGGGTGAGCCGGGCACGCCGGGTGGAGCGGTCGAACAGCCGCTCGCCGAAATGCCGTTCCAGCGCGGCGATCCGACGGCTCGCCACCGGTTGGGGGATGCGGGCGATCGCGGCTCCCGCGGTGAAGGTCCCGGCCTCACTCACGCTCACGAACGCCCGGCAGCTGCCGATCAGGTCCACGACCACATACTATGCGCATTTCGCATGGAATCGGTCATTCATGTCTTGGACAGCATGAACGGTGATGGCCAGACTGCGGACATCGAACGATCTCGAAAGGAATCACCGTGTCCGTCACCTCTCGCCGGTGGACGAACCGAGCCGCTCTCCTGGCCCTCTCGGTCTTGTCACTCACCGCGTGCTCCACACCCGCTCCCCCGCAGCCGCCTGCCCCCGCCGCCACCCCGGTCGCCACGGCAGGCCGAGCCGACTTCGAGCAACTGGAACGCGCCTTCACCGCCCGGCTCGGGGTGTACGCGGTGGACACGGCGACCGGTCGCGAGGTCGCCTTCCGCGCCGACGAGCGGTTCGCCTACGCCTCGACGCACAAGGTGTTCACCGCCGGCGGTGTCCTGCAACGGACGCCCATCGCCGATCTGGACCGGACGATCACCTACAGCCGGGAGGATCTGGTCTCCAACTCGCCGGTGACGGAGAAGCACGTCGCGACCGGTATGCCGCTGCGCGCCGTCATCGACGCAACCCTTCGCTACAGCGACAACACCGGCGGCAACCTGCTCTTCCGCGAACTCGGCGGCCCCGAGGGCCTCAACGCGGTATTGCGCGGGATCGGTGACACCACGAGCCACGCCGACCGGATCGAACCGTTGCTCAACGACACCTTCCCGGGTGACCCCCGGGACACCAGCACGCCCCGTGCCCTCGCCGTGAGCTTGCGCGCCTTCGCCCTCGGCGACGCGCTTCCCGAGGACAAGCGCAAGGTCCTGGTCGACATCATGCGCGCCAACACCACCGGGGACGGGAACATCCGCGCCGGGGTCCCCGGCTGGCCCGTCGCCGACAAGACCGGCACGGCGGGCTATGGAACGCGCAACGACATCGGCGTCGTCTGGCCACCGGACAAGGCACCGATCGTCATCTCGGTCCTGACCGACCGCGCGGCCGCGGACGCCAAGATCGACAACAAGCTCCTCGCGGACGCCACGGCGGCGGCGGTCAAGGCACTTTCCTGACAGACCTGCCGGGGCGGACGGAGATCCGTCCGCCCCGACTGGTTTCACCGGATCAGCGGCGGCAAGGGTTGCCCGCCGGATGTGCGGCGGTGCCGTGCACGTCCGCCTGGGATTCCGCGAGCACGATCTTCGTGAGCACGGTCTCCAGCGCGACGGCCTGCTGCTTCACGACGCCGTTCGCCACGGTCTGGCCGTTGAGCTTCAGCGAACCGATGACCAGGGGAATGGTCAGCGGGGCCGAGCCCACCGTGATCGGCTGACCGTTGATCTTCAGCGAGGCGACGTTCGAACTGCCCGCCAGGACCGGGGCGAGACCGCCCGGCGCCGGCTGGCAGGTCGCCGTGGCCTGCGACTGGATCACGCCGATTTCGACGGTCAGCCCGAGCGTGCTGATCACCGTCTTGTCGATTCTGGCCGACGCCAGCGCGCGGTCGCCCGCGGCCGGAGCAGCCGACTGGTTGTCCGGCGTGAGATCGGTCGACGCGGTCAGCACCTGGGTGTCCACCTTGATCACGCCCGCGTTGAGCGTCGCGGCGGCGACGGTGCGCGAATCGTCGGCACAAGGCAGGTTCGCCGGGTTCGCCTGGGCCACGACCACCCCGAGAACGTTCGCCGCGGTACCCGTGCAGGAGAACACTCCGTCACGGTCGTCGTCGATGATCGTGCCGACACCGGTGGGATCGACGAGCCCGGCGCCCGAGGGAGCCGAGAGATTCACCGTGAACGTCTCGTTCGGCTCGTCGACCGTGTCCGGGTTGACCAGGACGGTCACCGGCTTGCTCGTCTGGCCGGGTGCGAACGTGACAGTGCCGCCGGCCGTCGCGTAGTCGGCGGGCGCCGTCGCCGTGCCGTTGGCGGTCGAGTACTGGACCGTCACCGGATTCGGGCTGGGACCGCCGAGCAGCGAAACCGTGAAGGTCGCCGGTACCTGAGCGCCACCCGAACCCTCGTCGACCGTCACGTCGTTGATGCTCAAGCCGAGCACGCGGACGGTCGTGGTTTCGATGTACCCCCGCGAAACGCCGTCGACCTGATAGTCGACCACGCAGTGGTAGGTGCCGGGAGCCGCGCTGGCCGACGCCGTGATCGTCTCGGTGAACGTGGCGACGTCACCACTGGTCACCTTGACGCTGCTAGGGGCGTTGGTGACCGTGAGCTGCGGATCGCAGCTGGTCACCTTCGGGGTCACCGTGACCTCGATGGACTTGATGCCGTCCAGGATGGCCTGGGAGACCTGACCGGCGGGGACGTTGTTCAGCAGCACACCACCCGTCGCCGAGGTGATGGCACTGGCTTGCCCGGTGGCGTCGAGCCCCCCGACGTTGACGGCGACCACGCGGATCTTCGCCGCCTGAAGTGCCGCGATGGTCTGCGCCAGAGTGTGCCCGCCGCTCGGGTCGTGCGACGGCGCGTCGCCGAACCACGCGATGATGCGGGTGCCGTCCGGGCGGAAGGTGACCGCGCCGGTGGCCAGCTGGAACAGGGCGTTGAGGTTCGCTTCCGGCGTGTCCCCGCCGCCCGAGGCCACCCACTGGTTGATTCCCGTCTGAACAGCGGTGGTGTCGCCGGTGATGCCTTGGTTCACCTTGAAGGGCACCGAGTCGGTGAAGTCCTTGTATTCGGCGACGCCGAACTGCGCCGTCGGCTGCGCGGCGAGCACGTCACCGGTGATGGCACTGGCGTTCGACCGCACGTTGCCGATCGGCCCGCCCATGCTGCCCGTGGTGTCCGCGAGCAGGACCAGGTCGGGGTTCGGCGGTACCGCCGAGGTGGTCACGTTCTTGGTCACGGTCGTGCTCTGCCCCGCGTTCAGGGTGAGGTCGACCGTGGCCGGGTCCACCCCCGGCGGGGCCGCGGCGGCGACCGCGGTGGACGCGAGCATCGCCGTGACGGCGGTCAAAACGACGAACAGTGGTCTTCGTGACATGGACTTCCCTTTCGAGACCCGGCGGCGGCCGGAATTCCTGTGGGTTGCCTGAGAAAGACGGAATGCCCGGCATTTCGTTAGCACCCGGCTCGAATGTCACCCGTAGCGCCGTACGTCAAGGCGCTCAACGAGTTGTCCTCAAGAATCCGGACTACTCAGACCAGGTCCACGATGGTCCGTCCCGCTGAAAGAATTTCGGCGCCTCCACTCTTCAGTGTGAAAGCGATCGAATTTCTCCGCGTTTTCCGTGATCACCTCGCCGGACGAAAACCGGCTCTGTCCGGTATTCACCGGCTTGTATTCACCGAATGTCGCAACGTCCCCCAGCTGCCCGACACCTCAGCGAGACGTGAGTTCCCGGAGCGAGGACAGTTCGGCCGGTGGCTCGCCGGGGTGCACGACGCCCAGCCGCCGGGTGGCCCTGGTCATCGCGACGTACAAGTCGTTGTGGCCGTGCGGTGCGGCGCCGAGGATTCCGGCCGGGTCCGCGATCAGGACCGAGTCGAACTCCAGGCCCTTCGCCTGTTCGGGCGTGAGCAGGACCGCCTTCCCGGTCAGATCCGGCGGGACGGCGAGCGACGACGCCGCGGCCAGGGGCTCGATGAGGCTGCCCGGGGCGATGATCCCGAGTTGACCGTCGGTGTGCGCCGCGACGAGCTCGGCGATGGTGGTGACCAGGTCCGCGCGGGCGGTGCCGATCCGCCACGGCGGTTCGCCCGTCGAGCGGACGGACCGGGTCGGCGGCGTTCCGGGATGGTGGACGGCGAGCAGATCCGCGGTGGCGGCCATGATCTCCGCCGGTGTGCGGTAGTTGACCGTGAGCCGGGCGAGCCGCCATCGATCCCGCACCTGTGGCCGCAGTACGCGGTCCCACGACGAGGCGCCCGCCGGGTTCCCGGTCTGGGCGAGGTCCCCGACGATGGTCATCGATCTGGTGGGGCACCGGCGCATCAGCATCCGCCAGGCCATTTCGGACAGTTCCTGTGCCTCGTCGACGACCACGTGCCCGAACGTGGCCCGGCCGCCACCCTGGCCGATCAAACCGGCGGCTTCGTCCAGCAACGGGACATCGGCGGCGCTCCAGCCGTCGGTGCGCTCGCCCAGGAGGTCCGACACCACGTCTTCCGCGGTCAGTTCCGGCCACAGCGCGTCGAGTGCGGCTTGGACACCGGTGTCGGCGAGCATCGCGTCCCGCAGACCTGCGCGGTCCACCTCGTCCAGCATGGTCTTCGGCTCGGTGTCGTGGTCGATCACCACACCCGCGGCGGCCAGCGCACGCAGATCGGCCTCGCCGAGCCGGCCGTCCGGGCTGCCGCCGTCGAGCGCCTCGCCCGTTTCGGTGAGCACGACCGCTTCCATCTCCTCGATCAGGCGCCCCACGAGCACATCCACGATCTCTCGCTGGAAGACCAGCCTGGCCTGGTTGTGCGGAAGTCCGGTTTGCACGGCCTTCCGCATGGCACGGCCGCACTCACGCGGGTCGAGCCGCAGCACCTCCTGTTCGAACACGACGTCGACGACGTGCTCCGGTGCCCGGACCCGCGACCGCACCGCCGCCGCCAGCCGTTCCGCCATGACCGCCTCGCCCTTGAGCTCGACGATCCCGGGTGGATCCACCCGGCTGACCTCGACGTCGGGCCTCAGATCGGTGATGGTCGCGGTCACCACGCTGTTCTCGCCGAGGCCGGGAAGGACCTGGCCGATGTAGTCGAGGAAGAGCCGGCTCGGACCCACCACCAGGACGCCCCGGGTGCGCAGATGCGGGCGGGTGTAGAGCAGGTACGCGACCCGGTGCAACGCGACGGCCGTCTTCCCCGTGCCGGGACCGCCCTGCACCACCAGCACCCCGTCGGTCTCGTGCCGGATGATCCGATCCTGTTCGGCTTGAAGGGTGGTGACGATGTCGCGCATCCGCCCGGTCCGCTCCACGGTCACCGCCGCCAGCAACGCCGCCTCGCCGACCAGGCCGTCGTCGCCGGCATCGTCCGGGTTCAGCACCTCGTCGTCCAGCGCGACGACGATCCGGCCTCGCGTGGTGATCCGCCTCCGTCGCCGCACCCCCTCGGGAGCGATCGCCGTCGCGGTGTAGAACGCCTGTGCCACCGGAACGCGCCAATCCACCAGGAGCGGTTCGCCGCCCTCGTCCTGGAACAGGCCGAGCCTGCCGATGTAGACGCGCCGTCCGTCATGCATGTCCAGCCGCCCGAAGCACAACCCCTGCTCCACCGCCTCGAGGCGAGCCACCTCCGCCCGCCAGACAGCCGCCGCCTCCCGATTTCGCCCTGTCACCAGCCGCTCGGCCGCTTCCTCGCGCATGGCGTCCAGACGGGCGTAGAGGTCCGCCACGTAGTCCTGTTCCTTGTCGATTTCACTGCCGGCCACGGCCACGCGTCCCCTTCGAATCGGCGATCCGTGCCATCGAGCGTGCACGGCGCCAATCGCGAAGAACAGTCTTGTTCTTTCCCGCCGCTTCAGCCGGGCGGCTGAAGCGGCGGGAAACCACGCTGACGGTCAGTCCACCAGCTCGGTCCGCACGGCCTGCCACTGTTCCCAGCACCGCTCCGGGTCGAGGTCGGCGTATCCGCGCTGCTCCGCCATCGCCTCGGACAGCGACCTCGGCGTGCGGATGCAGGTTGCCCCGTCGCGGATGTCGAAGACTTCCTCCTCCACGAGAGGACTACCCTTGGAACGCTCCGCGGCCAGCAGCAGCGCGATCAAAGACGGGACGAATTCGATGACGAGGTCGTCCTCCCCAGCCCTTTCCATGCCCGGATGCTAGACGCCCCGAGCACAAGATCAGGAGATCTTGCGACGGTAGGTGATCGTGGCGAAGAAGTACGCGAAGACCAGCAGACCGGCGCACCAGGCGAGGGCGATCCAGATCTCGGTGCCGACCGGCTGCCGGGCGAACAGGGCGCGGAGGGCGTTCACGATCGACGTCACCGGCTGGTGTTCGGCGAAGGCGCGCACCGGGCCGGGCATGGTGCCGGTGGGCACGAACGCCGAGCTGAGGAACGGCAGGAAGATGAGCGGGTAGGAGAACGCGCTCGCGCCGTCCACGGATTTCGCGGAGAGACCGGGGATGACGGCCAGCCACGTCAGCGCCAGGGTGAACAGGAGCAGGATGCCGGCGGCCGCGAGCCAGGTCGGCAGTCCCGCTCCTGAACGGAAGCCGAGAAGCAGGGCGACGCCCACGACGATCACGAGCGAGATCAGGTTGGCGACGAGCGAGGTCAGCACGTGCGCCCACAGCACGCCCGAGCGGGCGATCGGCAAGGATTGGAAGCGTTCGAAGATCCCGCTTTTCATGTCGGTGAAGAGCCGGAGCGCGGTGTAGGCGACGCCTGACGCGACCGTGATCAGCAGGATCCCGGGCAGCAGGTAGTTCACATACGAATCCGACCCGGTGTTGATCGCGCCACCGAACACGTAGACGAACATGAGCATCATGGCGACCGGCATCATCGCGGTCGTGACGATGGTGTCGATGCTGCGGGTGACGTGTTTCATCGATCGTCCCACCAGGACGGTGGTGTCACCGAAGAAGTGCTTGTTCATCGTCTCCCCCCACTACTTGTCCGCGCCGACGATGGCCAGGAAGACGTCCTCGAGGGACGGCTGTTTCTCGACGTATTCGACCTCGGCGGGCGGCAGCAGCCGTTTGAGTTCGGCGAGGGTGCCGTTCACGATGATCCGTCCTTTGTGGAGGATCGCGATCCGGTCGGCGAGCTGTTCCGCCTCGTCCAGGTACTGTGTCGTCAGCAGCACCGTCGTGCCTCGCGCGGCGAGTTCCTTCACCGCTTCCCACACCTCGATACGCGCCTCGGGATCGAGCCCGGTGGTCGGCTCGTCCAGGAAGATCACCGGCGGGTTCCCGATGAGGCTCATGGCGATGTCCAGGCGGCGGCGCATACCACCCGAGTAGGTCGAAACCTTCCGCGCGGCCGCGTCGCTCAGGGAGAACCGCTCCAGCAAGTCGTCCGCGATCCTGCCCGGCTGTTTCAGATGCCGCAGCCGGGCGACCAGAACGAGATTCTCGCGGCCGCTGAGGATCTCGTCGACGGCGGCGAACTGCCCGGTGAGGCTGATGACCTCCCGGACGCCCGCCGCCTGCGTGGCGACGTCGAAGCCGGCGACACTCGCCGTTCCCGCGTCCGCCTTGAGCAGTGTGGACAAGATTCGCACCACTGTGGTCTTGCCCGCCCCGTTGGAGCCGAGGAGGGCGAAGATGCTCCCCCTCGCCACATCGAAGTCCACGCCGCGCAGCACGTGCAGTGTCTTGTACGATTTCTCCAGGCCTCGCACCTGGATCGCCTGATCCCGCGTCTCCATCAGACCGTCCCCCTTTCCGTTCCTTTGGCTGCGTTACTTCTCGGCCGCACCGATGGACTCCTGATAGATGTCCGCGTAGGTGGGCGAGTCCTTGATCAGGTCGTCGCAGAAGGCGGCGACATCATCTCCGATGAGCGCCAACACTCCCTTGCCGGACGCGGCACCCTCCTCGAAGAAGTCCACGATCCCGGGAAGCAGCGGCCCGTCGATCAGATCGACCGGCCCCACCTTGAAAAGATACTTCTGCATCTCCTGGTAGACGATCCGATAATCCGGCGGGAGCGCCTTGACCCGCGCCACATGGGCGCGCCACTGCTTCTTGCCCTCGATGAGGTCCTGGATGCCCACGTCAGCCTCCCAGCTGGTTCAGTTTCCTGGCGACATTCCTGTTCAACTGCTCGCGCCAACGGTCGCGATAGCCGCGCCGGCGCTCCCCTCCGGCCAGCGCCGCGCAGAAGCCCTCGATGTCATCGCCCAGCACGTCGTGCACGCTCTGTCCATCCGCGGCGGTTTCCTCGAGCAGGCCCAGAGCGCCGTCGAGAATCGGCATCAGATTCCGGCCGCTGAAGTCCGAATACACCGAAAGATGCCCCGTGATCTTTTCCCACGCCGCTCGGTGATCGGGAGGCAATTCCTCGACCCGGGATTCGAAAGCCTTCCATTCCCTGGTGAGATCGCTCCCCGTGATGGTCTCCCAGAAGTTCATTCCCCGCCCTCCTTGAGCTTGTCGATCCGCGATGTGACGTACTCCCACTTCGCCCAGAACGTCGCGAGCTGTGCACGCCCCGCGTCATTGAGCGCGTAGAACTTGCGCGGGGGTCCTTGCCCGGACGGCCGTTTCGTCACCTGGACCAGCCCGTTCTTCTCCAGCCGCAGCAAAATGGTGTACACCGTCCCCTCGACGACGTCGGCGAAGCCGAGTTCGTTCAAGCGACGCGTGATGGCGTACCCGTAGGTCTCCTCGCCGCCGACGATCTGCAGCACGCAACCCTCGAGCGTGCCCTTCAGCATCTCGGTCAGATCGTCCATCGCACCCCTTCCACCCCTGTACTCAGTGGCACTGAGTACCACTACAAAGTATCACAAGGTAGTGCCGTCACGACGTGATCGTCAAAGTTGCTTTCAGAATGTCGATGCCGACCGGGGTACGGTGCGTGTCCAGGTCGGTGATCCGCCAAGAGCGCCGCAGCAGAGCCGCGAGGGCGATGCGAACCTCCATACGGGCGAGGTGAGCGCCAAGGCAGAAGTGGATGCCGTGCCCGAAAGACAGGTGAGGGTTGGGTTTCCGGTCCGGGTCGAACGTCTGCGGATCGGCGAAGACCTCGGGATCACGGTTGGCCGCCGTGATCATCGCGACGACTCTCTCGCCAGCGCGGAGTTCCCGACCGCCGAGAGTGGTGGGCCGGGTGACGAACCGGTCCGTTCCGCCCGTGGGCGGCAAGTAGCGCAGAACCTCCTCGCCGGCCAACCCGATGTCGGACGGCTTCGCTTGGGAGACAAGGCAAAGGACGGCGTTCACGAGCAAGGTCTTGGTCGTCTCGTGGCCGTTGATCAGCAGCAGCGCGCAGAAGTCGATCAGCTCGTACTCGGTGAGATCCGACGTCATCAGGGTCGCGATGATTCCTGACGGGCGCTCGAACTCCTCGCGGAAGTAGTCACCCATTTCCGTCAGCGCCTCGCCGAAGGCGGTCTGGCGGGCCTCGTCCACCGTGGACGTGCCGAAGAACGACGTGATGGCCTCGGTCCACCGGACGAAATCCGGCCACCGCGACGGTTGTACGCCGAGCAGGCCCGCGATCGTATGCACCGACAACGGGTACGCCACCTCCCCGATCAGGTCGAAACTCGGCCCTGCCGAAGCGAGCAGAGCGTCGACCTTCGCCGTGATCGACGGCTCCAGCGAAGACACAGCCCGTGGCGTGAAAACCTGGCTGACCACTCGGCGCAACACGTGATGCCGGGGCGGATCCATGGCCTGCAAGCCACGCAACAACGGGTTCGAGCTGTGCGGGATCGCTTGGGTGCTGTGGCGCAACTCGTCAGAGGAGAACACCTCGTGATCGGTGAGCACTCTGTCCACGTCCGCGTACCGGGTGACCACCCAGCCGCCGAACGACTCGGCGAACCGCACCGGGCCCACCTCTTGCGCATGGAAAGCGAAGATCTCCTCGAGGGACATCCCGACAGGGTGCTACCCGCCCACGGCCGCCGCTTGGAAGAAACGGACACACGATGACCCGACCGCGCGCCGGAACTCCGCGATCATGTGCGGCTGGTCGTAGAACCCACTGCGGACAGCGATTTCCGACCAGTCCGGTGCCGAAGACGACCGCGCCAACGCCATCGCCCGGTGCAACCGCACCACTCGCGTGTAAGCCTTGGGGCTCAACCCGACCGCCACCAGGAACCGCCGTCGCAACTGCCGCTCGGACAACCCGACCGCGGCCGCGTGGTGGGACACCGGCGCCCCAGGGGCCGCGCGCATGGCCTGGAGCACCTGACTGACCGCCCGATCGGCTGGACGGGCCGGTGCCCGCAACGCCCGCAATGCGGCATCGAGCCCCTTGCCGGGAAACGACATCCCCGTCAAGGGCACCTCGTCCGCGGCGATCCCCAACACCGAGGCGCACGTCCCCGGTCGCAGCCGCAGCCCCGTCAACGGCTCGGTCAGACTCCCGGTTCTGGCTTCCGTCTCCGGCCCGCTCAACCACAACGAACCGTCTCCGAACACCAACAGGTCCACGGACGGCTGCGGCAACGCGGGCGGCAGTTCCCCGCTGCGGCGCCACACCTGGCTGACACGGTCAGCCAGATCGACGGGCGGAGCGAAGTCGCTGGTCGAACTCATCGTCAAGCCGGCTCTCGCGCGGTCACTTCTCTGGCGACATCGACCCATCGCGGTTCCGCACCGAATTCGAAGGCGGTGCATTGGACCGCGAACGCGGACACGATCCGCCCCGAGGACAGCAGGAACTCCACGCCGAGGCTTCCAGGCTTGACGTCGATCACGTGCGCCGTCGAAATCTCGTGGCTGCGCCAAGGATTGACCACCCGGAGCCGTCCGTCGCCGAGTTTGATCCGCGAGCGAAACGCCGACCATGCCAGTGACCCCATGACGACATAGAGCGCCGCCGCCCACCACCACTCGGACGCGGGCATACCGTCACGCCGCCACTCGGGGTTGAGCATCCAAGGCTGGTACCAAACGAACGGTGCCATCGCCAGCGGCACCGCCACGCAGAGCAGCCGGACCCACCACCTCATACGCCAAACCCGACGACCCCCGGACAGCCCAGCCACGTCACGACTATCCCACAGCCTCGACGAACCTCCGTCATCGACGACGCTCGTTCACTGTGTCGGGTACGTCTGAGTGGTGCTCATGGTCAAGGTCATGACGTAGCGATGGCGGGTCAACTGCTCGGTGATCAGGGCAGGCTGTTTCGGCCCGCTGGTGTGGGTGAAAAGGTCCGACGACGGCTCGGGGCGCTCCAGTACCGGCTGTCCCGCTTCGGTCCAGGACTCGCCGAGTCCCATGTCTCCGGTGTCGGCCACTTGGCGGGAGTAACCGACGCCAGGAAGGTTGCTCGCGTCATAGACCCGGCCCGGGCCCTCCGGGCGACCCCGGAACTTGCTGTAGTACTCGATGGGCTGCGCGATTGAGTTGGCATGTCCGGCCCATGCGTGCGCCCTGACGATCTCGTCGAATGCCCGGATCCGGTCAGGCAGCTCGCCGTCGAAGCCTGCCTGCCGCACCCAGGCCGAAGAGCAGCTCACGGTGTTCGGAGTGGCCTGACCGAAGGAAGAAGCACGATCGACGTTGCAGAGTATTCGGGTCGCCACCGGGCCCCATTCTGCCCAGGAGGTGGCTTTTTCCAGTTCGGCGAATCGATCCGCGACCCAGCGATCGTGCAGATCGCGGTCAGCCATGGCGCCGGCGCTCGTCGCTGCCGCCTTGTAGTCCTCCCGCGACGGGCCACCACACGCTGCCACCGCCAGCACGAGCGGCACCACCAAGCACATACGTTTCCCCCACATACGGTGATTATCGCGGCATGTGAAGTGCCGGGCAATCACAATCCTTGTCGTCGCGCTGATCGTCCGCTCAGCGGCACGAGCGGACATCGGTAGGGATCCTAGACAGAGATGGTCGCCCTTGTTGAAATCGGATGCGTAAGCGAAGTGCTCGACGGTCAGTCTGTGGGCGCGTCGTCTTCCAATACAGTCGCGAGTGCTGCAGCAGCGCCTTCACCGATTGCTCCTCGTACGGCCCCGCCAAAGGTCTTTGCTCCCAACGCATCGCGCAGTGACAACAGCCGCTGAAGGTCAAAAGCTTGTTCGCGCAGCTGCATTTGCACACGCAGGTAGGCGGCGCGCGCGTGAAAAGTGACAGCGCTGACTGGGTCGCTCAACTCCTCGGCGAGAGTTCCGAGTTGACTAACTGTGCTGGCCATGTCGGCGCGGTTGCCGAGTTCTTCGTTGATGGTGAGAGAGTCGGTGTAACGACGCTCGGCCTCGACGTAGTCACCCCGGTCCTGGGCAAGAATGCCAAGCTGGTGATGGCCGCTGGCGATGCTGGCGCGGTCGCCGAGTTCTTCGTTGATGGTGAGAGAGTCGGTGTAACGACGCTCGGCCTCGACGTAGTCACCCCGATCCTGGGCGATCATGCCGAGATGGTGATAGCCGCGAGCCATACCGGCGCGGTCGCCGAGTTCTTCGTTGATGGTAAGAGAGTCGGTGTAACGACGCTCGGCCTCGACGTAGTCACCCCGAGCCTGGGCAAGAATGCCAAGCTGGTGATAGCCGCTGGCCATACCGGCGCGGTCGCCGAGCTCCTCTTTGATGGTGAGAGAGTCGGTGTAACGACGCTCGGCCTCGACGTAGTCACCCCGGTCCTGGGCAAGAATGCCAAGCTGGTGATAGCCGCGAGCCATACCGGCGCGGTCGCCGAGCTCCTCCTTGATGGTGAGAGAGTCGGTGTAACGACGCTCGGCCTCGACGTAGTCACCCCGGTCCTGGGCAAGAATGCCAAGCTGGTGATGGCCGCTGGCGATGCTGGCGCGGTCGCCGAGTTCTTCGTTGATGGTGAGAGAGTCGGTGTAACGACGCTCGGCCTCGACGTAGTCACCCCGATCCTGGGCGATCATGCCGAGATGGTGATAGCCGCGAGCCATACCGGCGCGGTCGCCGAGTTCTTCGTTGATGGTGAGAGAGTCGGTGTAACGACGCTCGGCCTCGACGTAGTCACCCCGAGCCTGGGCAAGAATGCCAAGCTGCCCGTAGCTGCTGGCCACGCCTGCGCGGTTGCCGAGCTCCTCCTTGATGGTGAGAGAGTCGGTGTAACGACGCTCGGCCTCGACGTAGTCACCCCGGAGCTGGGCGATCATGCCAAGCTGGTGATAGCCGCTGGCGATGCCTACGCGGTTGCCGAGTTCTTCGTTGATGGTGAGAGAGTCGGTGTAACGACGCTCGGCCTCGACGTAGTCACCCCGAGCCTGGGCAAGAATGCCAAGCTGGTGATACCACCGGGCTTGTTGTTCTGGTGTTCGTGCCAGGACATCGAGTGTGTGCTGGATGAGTGTCATCTCGTGGTCCCAGGCGCCCACGAGATGAAGCTGGAGAGCGATGGTCTGAGTGATCGTTTCCGCGTGGTCGAGTTGGTCGCCTGCGATGAGGTGGTGACGCGCTTCCAGTGCGTCATTCAGGTCCGCGTCGCGGTCTTGAAGCCAGACTTTGATTCGCCAGTTCCAGTATTCCGCGGCCTTGCGGTGTGCTTGCCGCAGTTCCTCGTCGTGGCAGCGGCGTTCGAGAGCGGAGGCGGTCCAGCGGTGCACGAACGTCGTCCCGGCTTTGGAGTTCACGGTCAGCAGACTGGTCGCCGCCAGCTCCGCGACGAGGTCGCTTAGGTTGTAGGACGTTGACCGTGGCGGCATCGGCACCGCCGCGAGCTTGTCGAGGTCAGATTGAATCTCGGCCAGCACGTCCGCAGGTAGCCCGGCGATGTCAAGCTCGGCCAGCGGGATGTCGTGCTGTTCGAGCACGGCCAGGATATGCCGCTGCGCCCCCTGGTGGTCCGGTATGTGTGCGGCGGCCTCATCGGCGTCGCCGATCTGGAACAGCAACGCGGGAAGCCCTACCGGTTCCCGGTAGACCGATGCGCCAAGCAGCAGTTCGCGCGCACCGGGGTGGTCCTCGAGGGTGTGCAGGAGCGCGTCGAGCAGGACGTCATCGGCGATCAGGGTCACGGTCTGTGCCAGCGCAGCGTCCAGGGTGCCAGCGGCCACGGCAGCCCTGGCCTCGGGATGGGCTTGGAGTGCTGTGGTGAGGCGTGCGGTGACGTCGTGGTAGCGGGCGTGGCCGTGGTTGAGGAGGGCGTCGAGGTATTCGAGGCTGCGGGGATGTCCGCCGACCAGCCGCCAAACCTTGTCAAGGTCGTCGTCGTCGAGCTGATCGAGCGTCGGTAGTGACCAGATGAGTTTGAATGTCTCGGCGAGTGACATCGGGCCAACCAGCGAGAACCGCAGGTGCTGGTGCGCGTCGCCGGTAAGGGTGAACGGGTGGCGTGAGGTGATCAGCAGCCGGCTCTCACCTGGATCGGTGGCCCACTCTTCCAGCAGATTCCCAAGTGCCTCGTCGCCGAGCTCGCGGTTGGTGAGGTTGTCTTCGAAGTTGTCGAGAACGACCAGGACCGGAACCTGGCTGAAAACCTGTTCACGCAAGACGAGGAACCGGTCCTGCCACAATTCGCCTACCTGACTGGCGTAGCCGATAGCGCGCAGTAGTTGCTCGTGACCACCCTGCATCGCCAGGTGCCGGCGCAGGGCACCCGTCACCGCAGCAAACACGTCGTCCACTGACAGTTCGCCCTGGCAGACAGCCGTGACGGGGTAACGCAGGTGCTGCAGTAGCTCGGCTGCCAAAGTGGTCTTCCCGATGCCGCCGATGCCGTGCAGGACGACACCGCTGACCTCGTGGCCGCCCAGCGCGGCGGGTAGTGCTCGTTGCTCACGGCGGCGACCGACGAAGTTGCCGTGACCACGCCACGGCAACCCGGCAACCGACCTGCTCTCCCGCTGCGGCACGCGCTCGTGTTCCGCCGGATCGAATACCCTCATCGAGCCGGTACCGGCCAGGACGGTGACGACGCTCCACTCGTCCAGCGCGGCCAGCTTGCCTTCCCGGGGATGTTCTGAGGCCGCGAGGTGCAGCTGCACGATCCGGCGGGCGTCGGCGACTGCGGCGACCATGTCCGGGATCGCGGACTGGGCGAGTTCCTGGTAGACGCGGGCGAACAGTGCCGTGGCATACCAGTCGGTCACCGACGTCTCGGTCCCGATGACAGCGCTGGCGCCATGCTCGACCAGGCTCGCTGCCAGCGACAGCGCTCCTTCCTCGCCGGGAACATCGGTGTAGCAGGCGGCCAGGCAAACTACCGGCGGCATCATCCCCGGCGGGACCGCTTCGTCCACCAGGTGTTCCGCAGTCACGGGGCGCGCGGTGCCATCCTCGTCTTCGAGGTGTAGGACGCCGGGGCCGCCGTGGCAGGACAGATGCAGGATGTGCGCCGGTGCCTCGTCCAAAGCCGCGCGAATCGCGGCGGTGGTCGCGAACGGCACCACCCGCACGTCCGCGTCACCAGCTCGGGCCCCGCGGACCGCCGCGACAACGTTGCGGAGTTCACGCTCGTAATCGAGCACCGGACCTCCGCCGATCTCCGGAGCGGAGATCGCGACCAGAATCCGCAGTGGCCCCGGAATGTTCCTGACCTTCGGCGCCGGCACCCGACGGAACACCGTAACCAGCGGACACAACGCCAAAGGCCGCAACGTCACCGGGTCCGGCAGCGCTTCCCACGGCAGCCCAGTCCAACCGGGCGCGTCAATGCCGATGCGGACAGGCACATGTTCCGCAGTGGCGCGCCTGAGTATTCGCGCCAGCGCGTCCGCGACCGGCCCGGGCAGGAACGACTCCGCCAGCAACTGCCCAGCCCGCCGCAGCGACACCGCTCCCGCCGCTTCAGCTCGTTCCGTGTCCTGCGCGATCGTACGGTCCACGGCGCCGGCGAGTGCCCTGGCCCGGCGGACATCACCCAGCGCGGCAACGAGGCCCTGGCTGATCCCACGATGGGACGCGGCGACCACAGTATCCGGCCCAGCCAGCCTGACCCCTGTCTCGGTCACCGACAGCACCAGGTCAACGGCCTCACCCAGATCCGGCGCACCAGCGACCGCGATGTCCGCGACACCGGCAAGCAGGTTTTCCAGGTCCTCGGTCCGGGCTACCCACACTGAATGCTCGAGCCAGCCGTCAGCCGTGTTGTACCGGGCGGACACGACCCCGACCACCCGGTCGTCGGAGATCCGACGGACCGGGGCACCACTCATGCCCGTCATCACGGCGTTGGCCGACAACCGGCCCAGCGGCACCTGCCGGTCACGGGTCGTCCCACCCGCCCAAAGGCCAGGCGCGTCAAGGTGCCCATACTCATGCCCCGGGTCGTTGACCTCGACAACCCCCGTGACCACGACGGAATCGTTGAGCGGCAACCAGTCGGTGGCGAACAATCCGGTCACCGACTCAGGCAGTGGCAACTCCACCCGCAGCACGGCCAGATCGTGCAGTGGATCAACTCGGACGACCTCTGCTGTGGCGGGCTCGGTGGCGCCGTTTAGCGCGTCGATGCCGACGGTGTCGTGCACGGCGCCGCGGCCGAGATCGTTCAGGACGTGCCACGCCGTCACCGCCACACCCGGAGACACCTGAAAACACGTGCCGACCGGTACGCCCTCGTCGGTGAGCACCCGTCCCAGGTAGGCGGGAATACGCACGCCCTGCGGCATCGGATTACTCCGCAGCCTGAGGCTCGTAGGTCAGCTTCACCTTCAACGTCGCATCCACCGACCCGCCAGCGACAATCACATTTCCCTTGGCCGAAAACCCCAACCCGAACTCGACCTCTAACTTGGTCGGACGCGTCGACTCTGCCGCCAACTTGCCCAGCACCTCAACCGTGGATGCCGCCGCACCCACGATCACCTCATGCGCCCGCCCGAACGCATCCAACGCCTTCGCACCAGCATCACCCAGCCGAGACGTCGGCTCCGTCCCCGCCACCGGCACCGTCGTCACAAGCACCTCAACCCCACCAAAACGCATAGGCACAACCTGACCAGCCACCACGACTCCTCCCTCTCCGCTACCGCACAGTCGCATCCACCACCCACACCGTTACGCACCGTGCCAATCAACGCAGGCCACTTGGACCGACTCACGTCCGCTCGTCGGCATGACCGCGCCCAGTCGCTACATCGACCGCCTCGCGGCATGAACGGACGTATCTGCTGGGCTGGAGTGCCGCAGCGGCGGATGAGTAGGCGAATCAGCCTGGCGGTAGCCGAGGTGGTTGGCGATCCGGGCGCCTCGGGGGCACTCAAGCAGCTTCTGTCAGCACACCAGTAACCCCGACCTAACCTTGACGCCCTGCCGCCGCCGACCTTGGCGCAACTGATCAACTCTGCGAAGAGTTACTCGTCCGAGCTGCCCATGCCGGTCGCGAGTTACGAGTCCTCAGCGTTCTCCACGCCGGACAACCTGTCGGTTGTCGAGGACTTCCAAGATCGGCAGTTAAGCCACTTGCTCCTACCAGCATTGCCTCGGAGCACTGCAAAACAGGTTGATCCCTCTGGGTGATTCTGGCCAATCGTATGGAATGAGTGAGAGAGCCGATCCGATATTCACTATAAACCTCAACTGATGGGTGTGATTGCAGTGCACATCGTCGCCTCGCTGTTGCTTTTCGCAGGTCTGGTTTTGCCTACCGGGACTGCCGATGTCACCACTGCGGACCGGGATCGCGGCATCTGCGACGCGGAGTGACTTCACTGGAGATGGCTTCGCCGACCTGCTGATGCTGCGCAACTATGGGCCAGGCAATGCGGCATTGATGGTGCTTCATGGAACTGCAGCGACCGGGGAGTACGACACCGCTCCGTATGCCGCGTGGGAAGGTACTTGGGGTTCGTCGAAGCTGGCTTCCGGGGACTTCACCGGAGATGGTAAGAGTGATGTGTTGTCGCTGGTTGACCGGGGCAACGCCAGCGCAGCTCTCTAGGTGTTCCCCGGCGACCCTCGGGTAGGCAATCTCGCGTCCCAGCCTTACCAGGTGTGGGCTACCGGCCCTGGTACGTGGAGTGTAAACTCGTCAGTTGTCGGTTCTGGAGACTTCACCGGAGATGGCAAAGCAGACCTCCTGGCGCTGGTCGATCAAGGCAATGCCAGCGCGGGACTGTATGTGTTCCCTGGGACCAGTGCGCGCGGCGACAACGCCACGGCTCCGTATCGAGTGTGGAACACGAACCCCGGCACTTGGAGTGTGGCGTCATCCAAGCTCGCAGTCGGAGACTTTGACGCCGACGGTAAAGCCGACCTGGAAGTCCTCTACGATTACGGGAACAAGAGCGCCGGAGTGTGGATCTTCCCGGGGACTGCGAGCAAGGGCGACATTGCCACTGTGCCATATCGAGTTTGGTGGGTCACACCAGGCGTGTTCGACGCGAGTTTGACCGCAGTAGCCCCTTAGCACGATCGCTGCGGCCACTTTTATCTGGCGTGCGGCAGAGTCAATTTCACAAGTCAGCCCTCAAGCTCTTAGTCCGAGACGCCCTTCACGCGTACACGTCCGCTCAGCGGCATGAGTGGTTGAAGTTCTCAGTCGTCAGCGACCATGAAGTCCAGGAGTAGGTCATCCTGTGATCGCAGCGACATCGAATATGCGACGGAATTGCCGTTCACTGAGCTCTACCACCCGCCAGCCGGGTTTCATCCGCCTGAGCACGTCGGCGTGCCGCCAGCCGAGGCCGTCGGGTTTCGTCGGCCGATCCGGTGCGGCGAAAGAAATCGTGGAAGCAGCAGCCAGTCTGTGCGGAACGGCATGGCATTCGGGAACGGAGGGTCCAGGTTGACGTCCACGAGGCGGCCCGCCGTCACCCGAGCCATCCTCGGTGTGGACATCGTAGTGACGATCAAGCGGATCGCCTTAAAGCGAGCTCTGGAACATCACGAATCGTACCAACGACAGAAGTGACTGTTCCTCGAGAACTCACCGGCCTGAGCGGATTTCGCGCCGAATGGTGTCAGTGAAACCTCGAAGGGCTTCAACGACGTCAGCCTCCTCCGACACCTTCTTCGTTCCCTCGTACCGCCACACCAGACCCGCGAACTTGTCGGCGGCTTCGCGTGTTTCGCTCCGACACAGCAGATGAACCTGCGACCTCCCCGTCTGCAACCTGTCCTGCCAGGCCACGCGTTCCGCCGTGGTGACACGGTGCTGGTCGCTGCGGCTGAGCTGGGATTCGTAAAGATGCATGCCAGCCGCAATGAATTCCGCTGCGCCCTTCAACTTCTGTTCCCGCAACCAGCGCCGGTCTTGGTAACGGCTCGTGACCCCTGCGCCGAGCAAGACGCCCACCAGTCCGATGAGCGCCCCCGCAAGGCCCGATACGACACTTCCCACGAAACCCACCACCCTCCGAAACCAGACGACCCACCCCTTCAGTACCGGATACTCGGCGCACTGGCCACCAAGCTCGTCGGCAGAGCAGGACATCCCGGCGGCGCTGCCGACTTCGAGTGCGTGTGCACTTGAAGCCGGCAGCGCCGGTGCGCGTCCGCTTAGCAGCCTCTGCGGAGTGAGCTGATCGCATTGTCGGCGGACGGTGGCAGCGATCCCATCCAGTCGCCGATCCGTAAGGCGGGACCGCGGTAGTGCGGCTCGAGGTAGGCGCACCATCCGACGCCGGTTCGGTTCCAGAGCGAGGAGATCTGGTTGTCCATGCCGACGGTGTTGAGGTCGGGGATGCTGACCTGGGTCCGAATTTCCCTACCCGTTCCGTCTGGTCCGTCCCAGGCGCAGAACCAGCCAGCCGAGCAAGCGGCATACGAGCCCGCTGACACGGTGCCCGCGTGGGCTGTTACGGCTGGCTGGATGGCTACCAGAGCCGTGGCGGCGACGGCGGTGCTCAGAATGCTGGCTGAACGCATGGCATCGACTCCCCTGCTCAGCAGCCGCGCAGCGAACTGATGCGGTCGTTCATGTGGGCGGGCACGTTTCCTCGCCAGTCGACGGAAACACGCCACAGGGTGCCGCCGTAGTTGGCGTCGGTGTAGGTGCACCAGATCCTGTTGGTGCGGTTGTAGACGGAGGAGATCTGGTCGTTGAAGTTCTGTCCCTGGAGATTGGCGGAGCCGGTCTGGAAGCGAACCATTCGGCCCTGAGCGTTGGCGTGCTCCCACGCGCAGAACCAGCCGGACGGGCAGTCCGAGTAGGCGGTGATCGACACACCACCTTCTTGCGACGCCGGGGCGGCTTGCGCCGCGGTCGCCGGGGCGACCGTCGCCAGAGCGATGAGCCCGAGTGCTGCGGGCAGTGCCTTGAAGAGGCGCATGAGTTTTCACCTTTCGTCGTGCGTTGTCGCCGGGCTGTTCCGGCAGGTGCCGTGACTTCGAGTGAGCGCGGCACTGCCTCCGGTGTAGTGCGGACGGGTTGTCCGGTGTCGAGCGCTGGACGCCGGACATCAACGCCCGGACAATCGGTCACCGGCCTTGGGGAGGGGTTGGTACTTCATGCCGCGTGCTGAGCGACCACTGGAGCGCGACGGCTCTCCGCTGGTGGAATTTGCCTCTGACCTGCGGAAGCTGCGGGAGGGCGCAGGCGGTCCGTCGTATCGGGAGCTGGGTCGGCGTGCCCATTACTCGTCGACGACCTTGTCGGACGCGGCCGGCGGGCGACGGTTGCCGAGCCTCGACGTCACGCTGGCGTATGTCCGGGCGTGCGGTGGCGATGTCGAACAGTGGGAACGGCGGTGGCATTCAGTCGCCGCGAAGTCGACGGCGCTGATGACCGAACGCGCCATCGATGACGACGAGCACGCGCCGTACGTGGGGCTACGTCCCTATGGCGGCGATGACGCTGACCGTTTCTTCAGGCGCGAGCGCCTTACCGAGGACCTGCTCCGCCGGGTCGCGGCCCAGCGGTTCGTCGCTGTGTTCGGCCCGTCAGGCTCCGGGAAGTCTTCCCTGCTCCGCGCCGGCTTCGTCCCACGGCTGACAGCCCGAGCCCTGGTCTTCACCCCGGGCGCTCATCCGTTGGAGGAATGCGCGCTCCAGCTCGCGGCAGCGACCGGCGACAGGCCCGGTGCTGTGCACGACGAACTGGCGAGTGAGCCACGCGGTTTGCACAGGCTGGTGCGCCGGGAGCTCGCAGATGGCCCGTCCGGCGCTTACATCGTGATCGTCCTCGACCAGTTCGAGGAGCTCTTCACGGTGTGTCAGGACGAGCGCGAACGGTCCCGGTTCATCACGATGCTGCTCACCGCGGCGACCGCGGAAGGCAGCCGCTGCCGCGTTGTGTTGGGTGTGCGCGCCGACTTCTATCCGCATTGCGCCCTGAACCCGGAACTCGCAGAAGCCCTTCAGGACGCGCAAGTCACGGTCGGTCCCATGTCCTCGGACGAACTGCGGCGGGCGATCTCCCAGCCGGCGATCCAGGCTCAGTGCACAGTCGAGAACGCACTGCTGACCAGCCTGATCGCGTACACGCATGACCGGCCCGGCGTGCTGCCTTTGCTGTCTCACGCCCTGCTCGAGACGTGGCGACGCCGCAGAGGCGCCACCCTGACCCATGCTGGCTTTCAAGCCAGTGGAGGGTTCGAGGGAGCCTTGGTGAAGACCGCTGAGGCCGTCTTCACCAGGTTCGACGACCGTCAGCGAGACCTCGCTCGTGATCTGTTCCAGCGACTGACCGCCCCTGGTAAAGGAACCGAGGACACCAAACGCAGAATCAGTACCGCTGAACTCGACGACGATCCTGTCCTGGCTCGGATCGTGGACCAGTTCACCCAGGCACGCCTACTCACCCGCGGCGAGGACAGCCTCGAACTCGCCCACGAAGCACTGATCAAGGCTTGGCCACGACTGGGCACCTGGCTGGCCGAGGACCGTGAGGGACAGCGCGTTCACCGCGAACTCACCGACGCCGCCGCGGCGTGGAGACGGCATGACCAGGACCCCAGTGTGCTGCTCCGCGGGAACCGGCTCGCCGTCATCCGTGACTGGGCCGACCGCACAGGCCGGCCCAGCGCGAAAGAGCATGCATTTCTCAAGGTGAGCATTACCGCAGACGAACGTGAACGCGACACGAAGCGACGGATGATCCGCCGTCAGCGCCAACTCCTCGCGCTGCTCAGTGTGCTGCTGCTGCTCGCAGTCTCTGTCACCGTGTACGCGACCCACTCCCAGGAACAAGCCGACAGCGAACGCAACAAGGCGATCGCGCTGAAAGTGCTCACCGACATCAGCGAATTGTCCAGAATCGACCCCGACCTCGCGGCACAACTCAGCCTGGTCGCCTACCGGCTGGCTCCGTCAGCGGCGACTCTCGACGGCTTCATCGCCGCCGCGGCTGACAGGGTGGTCCTGACTCCAGTCATCGACGATCCGAATAGCGCGCACGCGGCGGACGACGGGCGAGCTGTTCTGTATACCTCCAGCAGGGAGAACGTGACGCAGATCTGGCAGTTCTCGAACCAACAGTGGAGGAGGCACGTGGACCTCGTCGGCGGGTGGGGCGCAAGCGCCGGTAGCGGCATTGCGGCAACCAGCGACAATCACCCGGACAAAGCCCCCAAAGTCAGGATTTGGAACGTCGAACAACCCCAAAGACCGGAAGAAACCAGCGTGATTCCGGAACCGGCTCGCCTTGGTACGCTAAGTCCTGATGGTCGACTTCTAGTTACACTGGACATCCCATCAGATCCCGCTTCGCCACGTCGCGCTGATACAGCTAAGCTATGGGATTTAAAGGATCCCCGACAACCTCTCCAGCTGGGCCCTATATCGTGCGAAGAGCGGCCAGATATCGGGAAGAGTTTTGTCATGAGGGCCGCTTTCCTCGGAACCGGCGCCGTCTTGCTGCATTGCGGGATTGATCCGGGTATTTCCACGACTGCAATACCCGCCAAGTCAATGCAGATTTGGGAGATCGGCAAGACTGGAAGAATCACAAAATCGGGTCAACTCGGCCCCGTAAGGACCGACAATTCGGGCAGCTCGGTCATCGTCAATGAAAAAATTGCGCTGACAAGAGAACCGCGCGGCCTGACGTTATGGGATATGGAGAACCTTCGCGAGCCACGTGAAATCCTCACCACGGTCCCCCTCGATGGACGGCTCGGCTCTGGCGCGATTGCGCCGAAGCTCGACTTGGTCGCGATAGCGGACGACGAAGGTCGCTTGACCATCCGAAGTCTCCGCGAGCTAGGTTCGGTGCTGCATACCATCAACCTCCCCGGTCGCATCGGCGTCCTGCAATCTCTGGCATTCCACCCTCACGACAAAGCCTTGATCGGCACCAGTCTCGGAGCGGTCTCGACGGCATGGCGGTGGAACCTCGATCCAGAACGTGCGGCGGCGGCCGTCTGCGCTCGTCCCCGCGCACCTATTACCGCCGCCCAATGGGACAAGTACTTTCCAGGGATCAGCGTCAAGCCTCCCTGCGAATGAGACAGCCACACGCCCATTTGGTCGATCATCGCACTTTCGGCGTCTGATCGAGTGCGAGGTGAGTCCGGCAGCTGCGGCGACCGGGCAGCGTCGACTGGTTCAGCCGCTTGCCCAAAGGTCCTCATCGCGGCATGTCAGGACGTTCGTGATGACGGGAGCGGCATGATTGCGCCGTACACGCCGGGTTGGGGTGGAACCGGGCGCGTCGCGATGAGAAAATGAGGTCGACCCGGATGGTGCAAGACAGCCGACTCCCAATGCCGTGCGGCCCTCGTGGGCGCCGCCGCCGGACAGCACACCGATGGGATCCGCCCCCAACGTCCTCCGCACTGAACTACGTGAGGTCGGCACCCAGACGGTCACGCAGGTCCGACCAGCCCCGGACCTGCTCGACCGGTCCGCGGTCGCCTTGGTCGCCAACGCCCGCCGCCGAACAGGCCGAGACCCGTACTGCACGAGCGGAACAGCGGGGGCCGACTCGACCGCGAGGCCAAACATCGGGCCGACCGCGCCCAAGCGCCCGCCGAGCGCAACGCGCGCGACGACGACGCCTGCGTCCGCGCCGACGGACTGAAGCCAGGACGTCGACGAGACGTCCCGAATACGTAAGGATGTTCGACCGCGGTCCGGTCTACACACGATTCGCGCACCCAGCACGTCGAGACTTGAGTCCACCGTGTGAAACGGACGTATCGGCGCGACGCATGTGCTGCACTCGGGAACGCTGGCCTGGTCCGCTACCGCGGTGGCGTTGTCTACCAGGCCTCGGTGGTGCGGCAGTGCGCCGTTGGTGCACGGCCTGCGGGGTGAACCAGGGCGTTGAGCGCTAGCGCAGGTATGCGAGGAGACCCACTTCTGGTTCCAGTGCGCCGGGCTGGGCGAGGGCTTGAAAGTCGGCCTCGACGGCGGCGCGATCCAGTGCGTGTGCCCGAACGGCTTCGTAGCGCACGATCGAGTAGAGGAAGACATCGAGGTTGTCGAACTGGGTGTTCGCCTCGATGACCTCCTCCTCGTGGAACCAGACGGCGACGCGGCCGTTGGTCAGCATGACGTAGAGGTTTCCGCCGCCGTCGGAGGCGATGGACCACACGTCGTCGTCGGAGAGGGTTGTCTCGTAGTCGGAGTCGAGGATCTGGCAGTCGTTGCCGGCGAAGTCGAACCCGTAGGAGTCGTCGGTCACGTCGACGACCCACGGCAGTGTCCCTGACCTGACTCTGCGGTCGAACGCTGCGAGCGCCGCGGCGGCGTCCTGCGGTAGCCGGGCGAGGAACGGCTCGATCGGCCGGATCGGCTCATTGATCCGGATCGTCGGCCGGTCCGGGAACCAGCGGGCCAGGTCGGCGTCAAGGTCTCGGTCGCCGTAGCCGCCAAGCTGGTCGACGGTGAATTCCATCCGATGAGCATAGTGGTGTGTCATGGACGTCGACCCGGTAATCGATCTCGCGACGCGATCGGCCGGCAATCGGCGAGCCGTCCAGGCATGACGCGCTCTTCGTTGTGGTCGCGGGGTGTCACGCGGCGGTGTAGCCGCCGTCGGCGGCGACGACCGCGCCGGTGATGAACCCGGACCGGGGTGAGGCCAGGAAACCGATCACCTCGGCGATCTCCTCGGGCTGCGCGACACGGCCCAAGGGGTGGGCGTCGCCGAAGGAGCGCAGATACTCCCGGCTGTCCGCGCGGAAATTGTCGAGCATGTCGGTCTCGATCACTCCGGGGGCGACGACGTTGGCGCGGATGCCATGTGGGCCGCCCTCCAGCGCGAGCACCTTGGTCAGCTGCGCCAACGCCCCTTTCGACGCGCTGTAGGCCGCCGCATCGGCCAGACCGACCGTGCAGGCGAACGAGCCGACGGTGACGATCACACCCCCACCGCGTTCGCGCATCACCCGGAACGCCTCCCGGGCGTGCAGAAAAGTTCCGCGAGCGTTGACCGACATCAGTTCGTCCCAGTCGGCCGCGGTGGTCTCGGTGATCGGCTTGTTCACCGATCGGCCGGCGTTGCCGACCAGGATGTCCACGCCGCCGAACCGGTCGATCGCCGCGGCCACCGACCGCACCGCGACGTCCTCCCGTGACACATCACCCACCAAAGTGGACACCCGGTCGAAACGGGCGGCGAGATCATCCACCTCGGGCCGAAGGTCCGTGGCCAGCACTCGCGCGCCGCGGGCGTGCAGCCAGGCGACCGTGGCCGCGCCGACCCCGCGGGCCGCCCCGGTGACCAGCGCGACCTTACCCTCCAGTTCACGGCCTTCCGGCTCACGGATGGCGGATGGCACGCTCATCGCCGTGCCTGCCCTCGGTCGTCAGCGGCGGAGGACTCGCGATAGAGGACGAGATGCTCGTGATAGAGCACACCGTCGCGGATGTCGCCCGTCGCGGTGAACCCGGTGTCGTCCACGTAGTCGAGGTGGTTCCCGGTCACCGTGTAGCGACCGGTGTAGGCGCTGCGCCGTCCGCCGCGCGCTTCGTCGTAACGGCCATCGGTGCGCAGCTCCTGCCGGATATGCCCGTCCGCGGTGACCCACATGCCTGCCACGTCGATATCGCTTGTCATACCGACCAGCGTCGGCGACGGACACAAGCGATGGCAGGACGTGTGATGGCTGGGTGCGCGGCATCCTCCCAACCGGACGGACAGCCATGCCCAACGACACCGGACCGATCACGTCGCGGTGGAGATGGCCACGACTCCGACGAGGGAGAGGGCGATGCCGAACTGTTGCAGCCGCCCGAGCCGTTCCTTCAGCACGATCCGGGCAAGGGCGATGGTGACGATGGTGTGCAGCGAACCCAGGACGGCGGCGATACTCGCCATGCCGAGGTTGGAGGCGGTGGCATACAGGAAGTCGGCCGTGATGATGAGAACGCCGATGGCGGCGGTCGCGGGCAGGTCGGCCCCCGTGAACGTCACGCGTCGACGCTGGGCGGCGATGACGGTCGCGATGGCGGTGACCGCCGTGAGCCGGGCGACCAGCAGGGCCCATCCGACGTCCTCGCCGCTGGCGTTGTGCATGGCGAGGAAGAAGGTCCCGAAGCCCAATGACGCCAGCAGCCCGTAGAGGATGCTCGGCAGGGCCCGGGGGCTCGTGCCGCCGTCGTCCGGGGCCTTCGAGGTGATGACGAGGCCTACGAGCGCGAGGGCGAGCCCGGCGAACTGGAGCGGAGCGGGGACTTGTCCGGTCACCAGCCCGGCCACCAGCGGCACGACGGGTGCCGTCGCCGCGACCGGGGCGACGATGCCCATCCGGCCGACCGCCAGCCCCCGGTAGAGAGCGGCGACGGCCGCCGTCTCGGCCAACCCGGCCATGGCCGCCTGGCCCAGTGAGGAGAGTTCGGGGAGAGGCGTGCCCTTCGCGGCGACAAGGGCCACGAGCAGGGCCAGCGCGGTGGTCTGCGAGATCAGCAGTACCGATGTCAAGGGGAGCGAACGGCTTTTGAGTCCACCCAGGAAGTCGGACGTGCCCCAGCCGAGGCTGGCGCCCAAAGCGAGCAAGACGGCGAGCATGGGGTCCTTTGGTCGTTCAGTGGCGGGCGGTGTGGTCGAGGATCGCCGGGACGACGGTGTCCCACTGGTCGCGAGGGAAGACCTCGTGTCCGGTCCGGGGCATCGCGAGGAAGAGCGCGCCGGGGATCTCGGCGGCCAGGGCGTGGCCGTGCTCGACCGGCAACAACGGGTCCTCGGTGCCGTGCAGGACCAGTGTCGGGGCGCTGATCTGACCGAGCCGGTGCCGCCATGGCTCCCCGGGATCCAGCAGGAACGGGTTGGTCAGCTGTGCGGCGATGTCGGCCGAGCGTTCGAGGACACGTCCGGAGAGCTCCCGCATGGCTGCCACGTCGAAGGGACGCGAGGCGGCGGCGAAGGGACGTTCGGCCTCGACCAGATAGTCGAGAACGGCATCGCGGTCCGACCAATCAGGTTCGGCCGCCTCGGCCGAGAACACCTGCTCGAGCTCTTCCGACATCCGAGGCAGATCATCGTGGAAGTGCCCTGGCCCGCCGGGCGTCGAGGAGGCCAACGTCACTGAGGCGACCCGCTGAGGACAGTCGAGCGCCACGAGCTGGGCGACCGCGGCCCCCTGTGACATGCCGACCAGGTGGGCTTTGTCCAAGCCGAGCGCCGGCACCAACGCGGCGGCGTCGGCGGCCAGGTCGCGCAACGTGTGGGACGGGGAACCGGCCGGAGAGACCGTCGAGCGGCCGGCGTCCCTGCCGTCGTAGCGGACGACGTATCGGCCGCCGTCGACGAGTCGCCGCACGAACTCCTCGTCCCAGTTCAGCAGGGAGTGGCCTCCGCCGTGGATCAACAGGATCGCCGGATCGGCGGGGTCCCCCGCGAGCCGAGTCGCCAGGTGTACCCCGTTGATCGGGAAGAACCGCTCGTCCGTGGTCATGAAGACAGCCTCTCGTCGATGGTCATGAATGCGGCCCCTCGTCGGGGTCCGTCACCCGCCCTGTCACGCCAGGGTCAGGACGGCCTTGCCCCGGACCTCGCGGGACAGCAGTGCTCCGGCGGCTTCGGCCGCTCGGTCCCAGGGGCCTCGCCAGCCCACCTGGGCGTCGAGTTCGCCGGTGGCCAGCAGCCCGACCAGGTGTGCCAGATCCTCGCCGAACGGGGCCGTGATGCTGAAGTTCTCGATCCGGCCACGCAGGGACCGGACGCGAGCCTCCTCGAAGTCGATCGTGGTGGGTTCCTTGGACGCCTTGCCGATCGCCTGGACCACGCCGTCGTCTTCCAGCCGGTAGAACGCCTCGGCGAGCTGGCTTCCGCCCACGTTGTCGAGCACGCCGTACACGCGCTCCGTCAATTCCTCGGGGCCGACGACGATCTCGGCCGCGCCCAGCTCGCGCAGCCCGGCCGCACGCTGCGGCCCGCCTACCGACGCGACCACGTGAGCCCCGGCCTTGGCGGCGAGCTGGACGGCGAACCTGCCGACGCCGCCCGAGGCGCCGGTCACCAATACTCTGCGGCCGTCGACGGGACCGAGCCGCCGGAGGGCCTGGAACGCGGTGACGCCGGCCACGGGCAACGCCGCGGTCAGAGCCAGATCGACGTCCGCGGGGACGACGGCCAGGTCGGCGGTACTGACGGCGCGCTGCTCAGCCCAGGCTCCCGACCAGTCGAACGTCACCACCCGGGTGCCCACGGCCGGGCCGGAGCCGTCGGCCGCCGCCCGCACCACCACCCCGGCGGCGTCCCAGCCCGGAACATTCCGGGGGCGAGGAACCGGCGACCGGTAGGCCACCTCACCGAAGTTGAGGGAGACAGCCGCCACCTCGACCAGGACCTGGCCGGGAGCGGGGACCGGGTCGGGAACGTCGGCGAAGGTCAGCTCCGGGGCGAAGACGAGTGCTCTCATGGGCCCCACCCTGCCGAGGGCCACGCACGATTCGCTGACGGTCCCTCACGGCCTGATCAACGAGCGGATCCGATCCACGTCGCCGCGTTCGGCGGGCGGGAGCGGCGCGCCGACCGACGCGCGAAGATCCTCTGCCTCCCCGAGCAGCCGGGCCGCCTCGACGGGAGAGCCCTCAAGCGCCTCGACCTCGGCCAGGCCCTCCAACGCCAGTGCCACCGAACGCGGATCACCGACCTCACGAGCCGCGTTCAGGCCACGTGTGTGCAGACGACGCGCCACGGCCGTCTCGCCCCGCGCCGCCGCGACGAAGCCGAGCTCCGCCAGGATCAGGGTCACCCCGTAGAACGGCACCCCGAACTCGGTCTCCAACCGCCGGTTCCAGTTCAACGACTCCCGCAGCAGCGTCTCGGCGCGGTCGAGTTCGCCCGATCTGCGCGCCACCAGCGCCAGCCCGACTCGCGCGAACTCCTCGGCGAACCGGTTCGCCTGCTCGGCAGCCACCCGCATGCCCTGCTCATGCAGATCGGTGGACCGTTTCAGATCCCCGGTCAGCAGCGCGACCCGGCCCAGACTGGACAGCCGGTAGGAGACGTCCGTCCGCAACCCGAGGTCCTCCGCGATCCGCAGTCCCTCACTGTGCAGCCGCCTGGCACGTGCATGGTCACCAGTGACCTCGGCGAGGTAGCCGAGCATGTCGGACGCCTGGAGATGCCCCCAGCGGTCGCCGAGCTCACCGAACAGATCGATGCTCTGCTCCCCGCTGGTCGCGGCCAGCGCGAAGTCGCCCCGGAACATCGCCAGCTTGGTACGGCTCGCCAGCGCGGCAGCCTCACCCCACCGATCACCCCGCGCCCTGAACTCGGCCAGCGCCTCGTCCAACAGCCCGGAGGCGGCCTCGACGTCCCCGAAGTGCAGATGGGCATGGGCCAGGAACCACCGCGAACGCGCGTCGGCGAACACAGGCCCCTCGACCCGGCCCGCACCCGACAGCAGCGCGAAACCCGCGCCCCACGCCGTTCCTTTCGTGCGCCGGTACCCCTCCTGGTGCCTTCCGCGCAGGTACCAGTACCAGGTCAGCGCCTGGACCAGCCGGGACGGTGCCGCCCGGTCGAGCACGGCGCGCAGGTTCAGGTCCTCCTCGTCGAGCCGCGCGAGCCACTGCCGCTGCCCGCCGCTGTACAGGTGCGGGGCGGCCCGCTCCGCCAGGCCGGTGTAGTAGCGGTCGCGGAGCTCGAAGACGGAGGCGTCGGCGTCGAGCCGTTCCAGGCAGTAGGCCGTGACGCTCTCCAGGAGCCGGTACCGGGGAGCGCCGGTCACCATCGACCGGTTCACGAGCTGGTCCAGCAGGTCGAGATCGACGCCGACGGCCTCGGCGGCCTCCAGCGTGCACCCGCCGGGATGCACGGCCAGCGCCAGCATCCCGGCACGCTGCTCCTCGGTGAGCTGCTCCCAGCTCCAGTCGATCACCGCCCGGAGGGTCTGCTGCCGGGCAGGTCTGCCCCGGCTCGAGCCGCCCAGCAGCCGGAACCGGTCGTCCAGGCGTTCGGCGACTCCGCGCACACCGAGCGCCCGCACCCGGACGGCGGCCAGTTCCAACGCGAGCGGAAGTCCGTCCAGCCTCGCGCAGACGGCCTCCGCCCAGTGCACGTCCCCGGCGTCCAGCGGCACGCCCGCCCGTTCGGCGAACAGGTCGAACGCGGCGGCCCGGTCGAGCGGCGGCACCACGAAGACGGTCTCAGCCGGCAAGGCCAACGGCTCCCGGCTGGTGGCGAGAACCCGAACGCCGGGGGCTGCCCGCAGCAGCGTCGCCGCCACGGCAGCGGCCTCCTCGATCAGGTGCTCGCAGTTGTCCAGCACCAGCAGCAGCCGCCGGGTCCGAAGCGCGTCGGCCAGCCGGTCCGCGACCTCGGGAACGGGCACCTGCGGCGGCGCGGAGGTCTCGTCCCGGACACCGAGCACGGCCGCCACCAGCTCGGCGACGCGGCCGTCAGAGCCCGCCAGCTCGACCAGCCACACGCCGTCGGGGAACACGGCCTCCGAAGCCGCCGCCAGGGCCAGCCTTGTCTTGCCGACCCCACCGGGACCGGTCAGGGTGACCAGCCGTTCCTCCTCCAGCAGCTCATGGAGCCTCGCGACCTCGCCCTCCCGCCCGATGAGCGACGTGACCTGCGCGGGCAGGGACGAGGTGAAGGGGACGGCGACAGGGGGAAGGCCCAGATCCTGGTTCAGGATCGCCCGGTGCAGCGCCATCAGGTCGGGGCCGGGGTCCAGTCCCAGCTCATCGGCGAGTCGTTCGCGCAGGTCCGTGTATCCGGCCAGCGCTTCGCTCTGCCGTCCCGCGCGGTACAGCGCTCGAAGGTGCGCGGCACGCAGCCGTTCCCGGAGCGGATGCCGGGCCACGAGTTCGCTCAGCTCGTCGGCCAGCCGTTGGTGCTCGCCGAGCGCCAGCCGCACTTCCGCCTGCTCCTCCAGCGCCGTCAGCCGCTGCTCGTCGAGCCGGACAGCCGAGCCGTAGGCGAACGTGTCACGGAAGTCGGCGTATGCGGGGCCGCGCCACAACGCCAGCGCGTCGGTCAGCAGATCCGCCCTGGTCCGCAGGTCCCGGCTGGCCAGCGCCGCCGAGAACAGCGTGCCGAACTCCACGGCGTCCACCGCGGTGCTGGCAAGGGAGTACCCAGTCGGCCCGTAGGCGACCAGCGCGCGGTCGCCCAAGGCACGCCGGAGCTGGGAGACCTTGGTCTGCAGGGTGTTGGCGGGATTCCCCGGCTGGTCCTCGCCCCACAAGGAGTCCAGCAACCGGTCGGTCGACACCGGACGCCCCTCGTGCAGCAGGAGCGCGGCGAGCAGCGCCCTCACCTTCAGCTCCGGCACCCGAACGAGCGTGCCGTCCGCCGCCCACACCGAAAGCGGGCCCAGTACACCGAATCGCATCACACGAGGCTATCCGCAGCCGACCCCCAGCCGATCATGCGCGGCCCCGCGCACAGTGGAGGCAGCCGACGAAGCGGGAAGGGACGAGATGCGCATCGCGATCATTATCGGGAGCATCCAGGAGGGTCGCTTCGGCCTTGCCGCCGCCGACTGGCTCGCCGCCAGGGCGTACCGCCGCCCCGACCTCGATGTGGACGTCATCGACCTCGCACAGGCGTGGCTGCCCACGGTCCTCCCCGCCGAACCCCCGGCCACCGGTGGCCCACCCGCCGTCGAGGACCTGCGGCCGTGGCTCGCCACCGCCGACGGCTTCGTCATCGTGACCTCGGAAGACAACCACAGCTTCCCCGCCTCGCTGAAGAACGCCATCGACTGGTACCGCGAGGAGTGGAGGGCCAAACCCGTGGCCTTCGTCGCCTACGGGGCCGAGTCCGGCGGCCTGCGCGCCGTCGACCACCTCCGGCCCGTCTTCACCTCCCTCGCCGCCGCATGCGTCGGCGACCCCGTCACCTTCCGCTTCCGCAACGCTCCCGACGACGCGGCGGCCGAACGGCTGCTCGACGACCTCAAAGACCATCACCACGCACACCGTTGAGTGCCCGAGGTGTCCTCGCCCCGCTCACCACCCTGACCATCGCCGCCGGAACACCGGCGACGATCCACACCCACTACTGACGGGAAGCACAGTCATGTCGCACACGATCATCAATCCCGAGACCCTGCACAACCCGGTCGGCTACGGCTACAGCCACCTCGCCCGCACCAGCGGCGGCCTGGTGTTCGTCGCGGGACAGTACGCCTCGGACGGCGAGGGGCATGTGACCTCTCCCGACTTCACCGACCAGGTCCGCCAGTCCCTGATCAACCTGCGCACGGCCTTGGCCGCCGTTGGACTCGACTACCAGCAGGTGATCCAGATCCGCACCTACATCGTCGACCACGACGCCGACAAGCTCGCTGTGGTGGCCCGGCTCATCGGGGAGATCTGGGGAGACGTCCCGCCGACCCAGACCCTCACCGGGGTGGCCGCCTTGGCTCTGCCCGACATGCTCTTCGAGATCGACGCGATCGCCGTCCAGCCGACCGAGTGACCCGCCCCTCCCGATGTCCCGGCGACCCGGAAAGGTCGCCGGGACATCGGCTATGCGGCCGCTGGTCACACCGTTTTGAGCAAACCGCCGTCGATGACGTAGTCGCTGCCGGTGATGTAACTGGCCGCCGGGGACCCGAGGAAGACGATCAGGTTGGCGACCTCCTGGGGTGTCCCCCAGCGGCCCAGCGTGACGTTGATCTGATCCGGCAGGTCCGTCATGAGCTGGGTGAAGTCGGCGCCCCGGGCCTGGCTGACGCGAGGACCGTACTCGTCCCACAACGGGGTGCGGATGAGCGCGGGCGAGACCGTGTTGACGCGGATGCCGCGCGGGCCGAGCTCGTCGGCCAGTCCCTTGCTGAGCGCGGTCACGGCCGCCTTGGACGCGCCGTACCAGTGCGGGCCCGACGCCGGCCAATGGGCGACGCTGGTGGAGACGTTGACGACCGCCTCACGCAGCAGGGGCAGCAGAGCGCGGGTGATGCGCACGTTGCTGAAGAAGTTGAGCTCGAACGCGCGCTGCCAGGTCACGTCGTCGAGATCGGGCAGCGCGCCCAGGTCGAGGCCGGCGAGGCCGCCGACCCCGTTGACGAGCAGGTCGGCGCCGCCGAGCTCGTTCTCGGCGACCCGCCGCAGCTCCGCCACCCCCTCGGAGGTGAGCAGGTCCGCCTCGACGGTGAGAGCGCCGGTTTCCTTCAACTGCGGGGTGACCGTGCGGTCGGCGCCAAGGACCGTCACGCCCTCGGCGACGAGGGTGCGGACGACAGCTCCTCCGATGCCGCCGCTCGCGGCGGTGACGACGGCGGTCTTTCCGGCGAGTTCCAGATCCATGATGGTGTTCCTAATCTTTGGGTGGGCTGCTCAGTCGTTCAGCGTCGGATAGTCGGTGTAGCCGCGGTGGTCGCCGCCGTAGAAGGTGGCCTTGTCCGCCTCCGCGTAGGGACCGCCCGTCTGGATCCGGGCAGGGAGATCCGGGTTGGCCAGCCACAGCTCGGCGAGCGAGATCGCGTCGGCGACGCCGTCCCGGAGCGCCTCGGCGCCGATCTCGGCGGTACCGGGGAAGGAGTCGGCGGTGGGATGGGGGTTGAGGATCAGGGCCCCGGGCCACTGGGCGCGGATCAGCCTGGTGATGTCGCGGGTGAGGAACTCGGCGACGTGCAAGTACGCGAGCGAGAGCGGTGCCAGGGCCGCGACGAGCGCGGTGTACAGCTCGGCGGTGTCGCTCTCGGCCATCCCGTTGTAGGTGACGCCCGGGGAGAGCCTGATCCCGACGCGATCCGGGCCGATCGCGTCACTGACGGCCCGGGCGACCTCGAGCGTGAGGCGGGTACGGCCCGCGATGGAGCCGCCGTACCCGTCGGACCGCTTGTTGGTGCCGTCGGCCAGGAACTGGTGGAGCAGGAACCCGTTGGCGGCATGCAGTTCGACGCCGTCGAACCCGGCCTCGATCGCATTGCGCGCGGCGGCGGCGAAGTCGGCGACGGTCCGGCCGATGTCGTCCGGCGTCATCTCCCGAGGCGTCGGATGGTCCAGCATGCCGTCCGGGGTGAACAGCTGCTCCCCGGAGGCGATTGGTGACGGGCCCAGCGGCAACCCCGCGTCGGGGTACAGGCTGGGGTGGCCGATCCGGCCGCAGTGCACGAGCTGAGCGACGATGCGGCCGCCACCGGCGTGGACCGCGTCGGTCACCACGCGCCAGGCCTCGACCTGCTCGGCCGAATGAAGACCGGGGGTCTGGATGTAGCCCTGCCCGATCTCGCTGATCTGAGTGGCCTCGCTGATGATCAATCCCGCCGCGGCGCGCTGCGCGTAGTACTCGGCGGTCAGTTCGGTCACGAGGCCGTCGTGCGCGCGACTGCGGGTCATCGGTGCCATCACCAGCCGGTTGGGCAGATCCAGCTTGCCTGCGGTCAACGCTTCGAAATAACCGGTCACTTGTGGTCCTTCGTCGACGGGGAATGTGTTGACAGACCCACTTTGCGGGGGACCACGCACGATCGACTGGGGGTTGAGCCGCGTGCGGACGGGCACGGTGGTGAACAGCCCGAGGCTTACGCCGATGAAGTACGCCGTGTGGTCAGGAAGTAGTCGAGGGTCTCGCAGTCGCAGGCGGCCAGCACCTTCACCGCGGATCGGGAGAGCAGTTCCCAGGAGAATCCTTGGGCTTCGATCCAGTCCCTGGTGGCGGGGAAGGCGATCCGGTGGTCGCACGCCGCGCTCGCCAGGCGTGCCCGCAGGTGCTCCACGAGGGCGTGGCGGTCGTCCGGCGCCAGACCGAGCCGCCGGTCCGCGCGCCGGATCCGGTCCGCGTGGAATTCCTCCCGCCGGGCGCGGGCGGCGTGGTCGGTCAGTCCGGCGGTCTGCAGCCGCGCCTCGAAGACCTTCACCCGGAACCGCTCCAGCGACAGGATGGTGGTGAACTGGCCGTCGGTGGGCAGGACGGCGATCTCGTGCCCCTCCCGATGGAAGCGCTCGAACTCCTCGTCCAGCAGCACGTCGACGTCGACCGGGACCGCCGGACCGGCGTCCTCGAACCCCATGGCCTCGGCGGCCATCACGGCCAGCCGTGGGTGCGGCCACAACGGGACCAGGGCGTTGTCCTGGTCGTCGATCTCCAGCAGGCCGGTCTCGAAGTCCCACGCCCACACGGTCCCGGTGGCGGCGACGGTGGTGAAGAAGTACTCGTCGCGTCCGGGCCGATCTCCGGTCCACAGGCTCTGGGCCCCGTCTTCCGACAACGAGGGGATCGTGCTCATCGGGCTTGCTCCTCGTCGTACGCGGTGTCCTGGTAAGAGCCTGGGCGCTGCCTTCGGGGTGCCCGACTACGCGAGATCCACCGGCCGCGTCCGCAGTTTGGCGGCGATGCGGGCCAGCGCCTGCTGATCCTCGGCGGTCAACGGGTCGAGCACGAGGTCCCGCACGGAGCGGACGTGCGTGGGCGCCGCGGCCACCACCACGTCGTAACCGTCGTCGGTGAGCGCGGCGAGGGTGTACCGGCCGTCCGCGGGATCGGGTGAGCGTTCCACCCACCCCCGCTGCTCGAAGCGTTTGACCACATTGGACAGACGCGAGAGCGAACCGTTGGCGAGGTAGGCCAATTCGCTCATCCGCAGCCGTCGCTCCGGGGCCTCTGAAATATGACTGAGCGTCAGATATTCGAACAGCGTCAGCCCGGCCTCGTGCTGCAGTGGCGACTCCAGCTTGCCCGGCAGCAGGAGGACCAGCGAGACGAGCCCGGTCCAGGCCTCCTTTTCGGCAGGGTTCAGCCACAACGCTTCGTCCGGGTCGGGGGTGGCCATGGCGAAACCCTACCCAGAACCGGACGAGTTCACACGTGAAGTCATTCTGTGCTACGTTGACTTCAAGCGTGAAGTTAATGAAAGGATCCACGAATGACCGAGCCAGAGTTCTTCGCCACCCCCGGATACGGCGACCGGCAACGGATCGTCATGCGCTACAACCAGGCGGTGCGCGTCGGCGATCGCGTCGAGATCTCGGGACAGGGTGGCTGGGACGACGACTTGAACTTCCCCGAGTCGTTGGAAGACGAAATCGTCCGGGCCTTCGAAAACGTCGAACGGACCCTCGCCACCGCGGGCGCCACCTGGCGCGACGTCATCGCCGTGAACTCGTACCACGTCCCGGAAACCCCAGGTTTCATCGGCGAGACCCACAATCGCGTCATGGTCGAGCAGTTCCGCAAGTGGATGGGCGATCGGCTGCCGATCTGGACCGAGATCGGCGTCGCGGCCCTTGGCGCTCCGAACATGCGGGTGGAGATCCGGGTCACCGCGATCGCCGAACCAGCCTGAGTGTGAACGCGGTTCTCCTTGGGTACTCCCCTACTGCGCCCATGCTCTTGGCCCAGCTGGGAAACCCGCTAAGGAGACACGCGTGGGTACGACAGGAACACGAGAAGCTTATGAATTCCCCAGTGACGTAGCCCCACCGCTGGGACAGGTCCGGGCCTGGCTGCGAGATCAGCTGCGCGGCGTCGGACGCATCACCGTGGCGGACACCGAACTGCTGACCACGGAACTGGTCACCAACGCACACGAACACGCGGACGGCGTCACCGAGCTGAGGGTGTCCGTCCCCACCGGCCGGGACGTGGTCCGCGTCGAGGTCGACGACCACCGCCCTCAGCTGCGGCCCCGCCGAGTGGCAAAACAGGATCCGGCCAGCGCCCACGGGCGAGGGCTGGCACTGGTCGAGGCGATCAGCACCCAATGGGGCGTGGACACCGGCGCCGGATACAAAACGGTGTGGGCGGAGATCCCGGTGCTCTGACACGGCGCCGATGCACTGAGACCTACTTGGCCTCGACTCGCCCCAGAGGGTCGGGGCCGCCGGTCAACTCGGCGGAAGCCCGCTGCCAGGCGGAATCGCCGGGGTAGAGCTCGCTGCGAAGGTAGGCCCAGGTGAGCCTTTGCACCGCGGCCACCCGCGCCGGGTTCTCGTCGGTGGTCTCGGCCACGTCGTAGCCGGAGATCCCACCGAGCCCGTGTTCCGCGTCGAACAGGGTGAGCAAGGTCTTGCGCCCCGGCGAAAGGAAGTAAGGATCGGTGTGCCATTCCGGACCGCGCACCGTCAAGTGGGTGGACGTGTCCTTGTCGCCCGCGACCACGAGCGCGGGGGTCGCCATCGCGGAGAAATCCGTACTCAGGAAGAAGGAGTAGTTCTCCGCCACGAACTCGGTGACGGCGTCGCCGCCGCGTCCGGGTGCGGCAAGCAGAATCCCGGCGGAGATCCGGGGTTCGGCCAGATTCACCTCCGTTCCGTCGCGGGGCTCGGTGTACCGCGCGCCCAGCAGCAGACTCGCGGTGTGCCCGCCCATCGAGTGCCCGGCCACGGCGATCTTTCCCCGGTCCAGGCGTCCGCGAAGGCGTGGCACGGCGGCCTCGATCTCGTCGAGCCGGTCGAGGATCCGGATCATGTCCTCGGCGCGGGAACGGTAGTACAGCGGCGCCTCGGGGTGATCGGACGCCAGGTTCAGCGTCCTCGAACTGAGGTGGGTGGGCTGGAGGACGACGAACCCGTGCGCCGCCCAGAAAGTGACGAGCGGCGCGTAGCCGTTCAGCGAGGACAGATGGTTCGAGTGCCCCTGGCCGTGCGACAGCAGGATGATCGGCAGCTCCTCCCCTGTCATCGGCGCGGAGACCCGGATCTGCAGATCCACGGCGCGGTCCGGCGTGGACAGCACCACCGGGCTGACCGACAGGACGGGTGCGGCGGTCGAAAGGCTCATGACTTGTCCTTACCGGAAAACTAAGCGGAACAGTGTTCCACAAACATACGGAGCACTGTTCCGCTTTGTCAACGCCCCTCGCCGGGACGCAGGTACTTTCGCGCCCACTCGTCGAACCCGGTGATCGGAAGACCCAGCTCCCTCGCGTATTCCGGGCGCCCGGGCTGGCCGACGACGTTCAGCCACTCGTGCGAGGCACCCATCGGCGGCATTCCGGCGGCGGACGCCTGCTCCACCGTCATGTCCGGCGCGGGCAGCTTCGTACCCAAAGCACCGGAAAGGATCTCGGCGATCTCCCGCATCGACAAGAAATCGCTAGCCAACTCCAGTTCGACGCCGTCGAAGCGCTCCGGCTCGGCGATGGCCGCCGCGGCCGCGCCGCCGATGTCGTCCACTGCCGCCAGCGAGAGTCGGGTATCCGGCCTGAGGACGCTCACCAGACCGCCCTCGACGCCTCTCGGGAACAGGAACTTCATGGCGGGCAGGAAGTTCTCCATGAAGAAGCCCGGCTTGAGCAACGTCCACCGCGGAAAGCCCGCCGTCCGGACCCTGTCCTGGATGGCCGCCTTGGCGCCCAACGTGGACTCCATCGAAGACCAGCGCCCCTCGGCCCAGCCGGGAGCCTCGACGTGCTGTCCCGCGCCGGAAACGGAGGCGTGTACGAACTGCGGCACTCCGGCGGCCTTCGCGGCCTCGACGAGGTTGACACCTTGGGTCACTTCCCCGGCGAAGTCGAACCCTTCCGCGCTCACGCCGGGCATCTGCACGGAGAACACGGCGCGAGCGCCCTTGGCGGCCCGGACCACGGAATCGAGGTCGCGAAGGTCCCCGACGACGAGTTCGGCGCCGAGCGCTTCGACGGCACCGGCCCTCGCCGGATCTCGCACCAGCGCGCGGACCGGCACGCCTGCCGCGAGCAGGGCGCGGGCGGTCGCACCGCCTTGCCTGCCGGTGGCACCGGTGACCAAAACGGGCTCTGAGGACATGGTCGCTCCTTCGTGGGCGTAAGTGGCGGGGCCCGCCGTTTAACGTCAGCTACGATATGGCGGGCCCCGCCACTTTCGCAACCATCGAGGTGAAGGCATGTCCGACGGGCAGCGCGCCGACGCGCGGCGCAATTACGCGCGCATCCTCGCGGTCGCCGAGAAGGAGGTCGCCGCACACGGCGCGGGCGCCTCCCTGGAACAGATCGCCCGCACCGCCAACGTCGGCTCGGCGACCGTCCGCCGCCACTTCCCCACTCGCCGCGCCCTGCTGGAGGCGGTGTCCGCGCATCGGATCGAGGCACTCCGCGTCCGCGCCGCCGAACTGACCGGCAAAGACGACAGCCGGGCCGCGCTCATGGACTGGCTCGACGACGTCGTCGCCTACTGCGTCTCCGCTCGAGGACTGGCGGCCGCCCTCGCCTATGACGGCGCCGTGTACGAGAACTCCTGCTCGGCGGCACTGGAAAAAGCGGGAGAGCCCCTCCTGCGGCAGGCCGCGCGGGACGGCGCGGTGGCGCCGGAGGTCACCGTCGGGGATCTGATCGCCGTCATCGTCGGCATCGTCCTGGCCACTGAGCACCATCCCGACCCGGCCGCCCGAGCGGATCGGCTGTTCCGGCTGACCGTGGCGGGCTTGAGTCCTCGGAACTGAACAGGGCCGGGGTGGTCGCCCACCCCGGCCCTATCCCGCTTTCGGTGCTATTTCGTACCGCGACGGCCCGACGAGACCACCGCCGGCACCGGTCCGCCGTTGAGCACGAACTGCGAACCCGGCTCACGGACGACATCGCCCGTCGACGAGTTCGTGATCGTCACGTTCGTCAGCGTCGCGCTGCCGCGGGCGCCGCTCATCGCGAGGATGCCGGCCCCGTTGTTCGACTTGTCGATCTTGACATTCGTGATGGCCGCGGTCACGACGCCGCCGCCGGTCTTGAACTGGACACCGTCGTAGGTCGAATCGTGGATCTCGGTGTCCCGCAGGACCACTCCTGGGATGTCCTTGCCCTGTGCGAAGAACGTGATCGCCCCGAACTCCTGCTGCTCGCCCCAGAACACCCCGCCGCAGCGGTACAGGACGTTGTTCGCGATGAGCGTCTGCCCCGAGAACGGCAGCGGATCGTGATCCGTCGCCAGCATGATGCCCGGGTAGTTCATCGTGTCGTGGACGATGTTGTTCTCGACCTTGTTGCCGTAGCCGCCGTAGATCGCGATCCCGTTGGCGCGCCACGGAAGCTGGATCGTGTTGTTGGCGAACACGTTGTCGTGCGCGATGTCCTGTGAAGTGTCCTTCACGTACTGGTTCGCCCACACCGCCAGCGAGTCGTCACCGGTGGTGCGGAACGATGAATCGAACACCTTCGAGTTCCGGGTTCCGTTGGTGAAGTTGATGCCGTCGGCGTAGGTGTTCCGGATGCGCATGCCGCTGAACTCCAGGCCGTCGGCCGGACCCCAGAGCGCCGGGAGGTTGCTGTAATCCCGGCCGACCCACACCCCGACGTTCGCGTGCTCGATCCACACGTTCGAGATCTTCGTGCCGGTGCCGAACCGGCCGTTGAGGCCGACGCCGCCTTCCGCTCCGCCGTCCCCGCCGCGGATCCGGCCGGAACCGAAGATGGCGATGTCGGAGATCTGGGTGTTCTTGTCGATGTCGAAACCGAAGTTGCCTTCGTGCGGGTGGTTGATGCCGCCCGCGTTCTGCGGCTCGATCTGCGAGTACAGCTGCGAATGCCACATGCCGGCACCGCGGATCGTCACGTTGGAGATGCCGATCTGGTTGTACTGGCCGCCGCCGTTGGGCACGTTCGGGTCGTCGGTCAGGATCTTCTTCTCCTGCCGCCACTGCCCCGCCGGGATCCAGACACAGCCGATCACGCCGTTCTGGTCGTCGGTGACCGCGCGCTGGATCGCCGCCGAGTCGTCGTTCCCGTCGTTCGGCACCGCGCCGTACTCCGTGATCGACGTGCAGTTCGCCGGCTTCTGCGACGCCGGGGCGACCTGCTCCAGGTCGATGAGGTCGACGATGTAGAACGCGGCGTTGTCCCCGCTGTCACGCTGCAGCTTGAACTTCGTGCCCGGCGGGTACGACTGGGCCAGCAGCGCGTGCGACTCGTCGAACAGCCGCCGAGCGTTGGCCTGCGGGGTGTTCGTCAGGCCTTCGGGATCGTCGGTGCTGCCGTAGAGCCAGCTGTGCTTCGACGACAGCGTCAGCTTCTGCGCGAACGTGCCGTTGACGTACAGGCTGATCGTCGCGTCCTGTCCGCCACCGGCCGGCGCGTCGGGGATGGAGTTGCGCACGACGATCGAGTTCGCCTGGTTCGCCGACGTGAACTCGACGTACTGGCCCTGGTTCGCCAGCCGCACGGATTTGCGGCCGGAGGATTCGGTCGCGAAGTTCGTGTGCCCGAACGTCCGCAGCGGGTCGGCCTCCAGCAGCTGTCCTTGGTACTGCGCGGTTTCCGCTTCGTACTCGACGTACGGCACCGCCGCACCACGGCCGACCACGATCGCCCGCGAGAGTCCGTTGTTGGACTCGTTGGTCTCCGCGACGGTGTTCGTCGAGTCGGCGGTCGCGGTGAGGGTCGCGCCACCGTCGGCCGCGGTCCACGTTCCCGAGATCGCGACGTTCGCGGTGGCGCCCGCCGCGATCGCGCCGGTGGCACCGGTCAGCGTGGTACCCCCGACGACCAGCCTGGTCACCGAAGCACCCGCGTCGCTCGTGCCGCGGTTGTGCACCGCGACCGTGAACGACACCGCCGAACCGGCCACCGGGTTGGGCGGGTTCGACGTGATGCCGGTGATCTCGAGATCGGGCCCCGGCGACTGCGCGATCACCAGCGGCGTCGGCGAGGTGTAGTTGTTGTTGGTTTCGTTCTGCTCGGCCACCGTCCCGGCGGGATCGACGACGGCAGCCACGCTGTAAGTACCCTGCGGCCGTGTTCCCGCGTTCACGGTCACGGTGGTGGACGCGCCGGCGGCGAGTGCCCCGACCGCCGCCTCGCCGACGACGGTGCCGCCGAGGCTGACGTTCAGGGTCGTCGCGGCCGCGTTCGCGGTGCCGGCGTTCTTCACCGTCGCCGAAACCGCGAGCTGACTGGTCTCCGTCGGATTCGACGGCGTCCACGTCGTGCCGGTGACGACTAGATCCGGGTTCGGCGCCGGGGTGCCGAACACCTGGAACTCCGCGACCTGTCCACCGGGGGCGCCGGAGTTGGCGAAGAACTGCAGACGGAGGTCCGACGCACGTCCGCTGACCGGGATGACCACCGAGTTCTGGCCGGTCGCCGGGTCGAAGCGGTGATCCGCCCGCGCCGACAGCGAGGTGAACGCGGCGGCGCCCTGCTCGCGGCCGAGGATCTCGAAGTTCTGCGTCCGCGCGCCCCAGATCGCGGCCGGGTCGAGCTTGACCACGACCGAGTCGACGTCCGCGTCGGTCCCGAGCTTCACCGTCAGGGAGTTCGGATACCCCGCGGCGGATTCCCAGTAGGTGGCGGTGTTGTTGTCGTTGGCGTTGGCGGCGACGAACGAGTGGACCGCCGAAGTGGCCTCGATCGGTTTGCCCGCCGCCAGGTTCGCACCCGCGCTCGTCCCGGAGCGCACGACGTGGTTGCTGTCGCCGGATTCGTTGCCCGCCGCGTCCTTGGCCCGCACGAAGTACTCGACCCGTGTTCCTGTCGGCCGGGCCTCGGTGAACGTGGTGCCGGTGATCGTGGTGACCGGCGTGCCGTCCCGGTAGACGGTGTAGCCGGTGACACCGACATTGTCGGCCGAGGCCGACCACGTCAGCCGGATCTGGCCGGAGGCGGGCTCGGTCAGCGCGAGGTTCGCGGGCGCGCTCGGTGCCTGCGTGTCGCCGGTGTCCGGTCCGTACAGCTCGAACTCCGAAAGCTGCGCGGCGGGCCAGCGCGTGTTCGCGGTGACCTGCAACCGCACGTAGCGGGCCGACGTGGTCAGCGGGATCGTGACCGTGTTGGCGCCGGGGGTGAACGCGTAGCCGGCGGGAGCGGCGAGGTCGGTGAACGCCGCGCCGTCCGCGCTTCCGCGCACGGTCAGCGTCTGAGTGCGGGCTTCCCAGCCCGACGGCAGTTTCAGCACGATCCGCGAGAGGGTTTTGGCCGCCCCCAGGTCGGCCTGTATCCACTGCGGGAACGCGTTGTTCGCGGATTCCCAGTAGCTGTCCTGGTTTCCGTCGACGGCGTTCGAGACGGGATAGCCGGGCAACGCGCTGCTCGCCGACACCGTACGAGCCAACGGCACCTCGGCGAGCGCGGCCGGTCCGGGTGGGGCGGCGGGGTCCGGGGGTGGACCGCTCGCGGCGGACGCGAGGGAGAGTCCCGCGACGGAAAGCCCCGTGACCAGGAAACCGGCGATGAGCCGGGACAGGCGCATACGTGTCATGGCGTCTTCTCTTCTTTGAGACAGCGGGGAGGGAGCCAGAGCGTTACGAGCATGCAACAACCCGGAGACAAAATGCAAGAAGTTGACATGTTTCAGAAATTTTGCGACTGCCGATGGAGGCGGCCGTACTCGGCTCACATCTCGGCCATACTGTGGGCGACCGCCGGGTCACGTCGCGAGCAGGTCAGCTCATACTCGTGCACTGAACTCAGCCAATTTCTTGTGACACAAGGGAAATCAGCGCCACGTATTCCGTAATTCGGGAGTACGTGCGTACACTCAAACGCAGGCAAGCCGCGTGGAGGTCGATTCCTAATGGACGTGACAAAAACCTTGAGGTCCGCACTCACGGGGACGACAACCGAGTCACGGTCCGCCGTCCGGGAGCTGCGGCGGGAGACCGAAGACCTCGTGGCCCGCCGGGCAGGCAGGACCGCGAACCGGCTGACGGAACTGGGCGAACGGCTCGCCGATCTGGTCCTGGTCTCCGGGAGCAAACTCGCGGGTATGGCCGATCGGCACAGCAGGCCCGTCGGCGAGGGCGTGCGCCGGGAAGCCGGTCGGATCGGCGATTCGGTGGAGCGGCTGTCCGCCACACTGTCGGACCGGGCGATCCTCCTCGCCGAGGAACTGCTCGAGCCCGCGCCGCCCAGGAAACGCCGTCGTCGATAGCCGCGCGTAGCGCTTGCGACCACGCGTCTCAACGGTGCCATCGGCACTCCCGTGCCGACAGTCCGGGATCGATGCCGTTCTGCGCGGCCTTCTCCCGTCTTTAGTCGCTATCAACCGCCGCATCCGCTTGCCTAGCATGGGAAAAACCGGCAGCGGATCCGGCCGGGCGACCCCTGGCGATCCCCTCGCGGCCATGAACGGGCGACCCGTCGATTCCCCTTTTCTTTGTAGTTCCCTGCAGTGGAAGGCACCCATGCGCATCCGAGTTCTCCTCACCGCACTGCTGTGCGCGGCCGGGCTCACGACGGCCGCACCCGCCGCCGGCGCGGCCCCCATCATCGACGGCGAATACGCCAAGTCCGGGCCGTGGGCCGCCATGATCGAGCAGAACGGTGAGCAGTGGTGCTCCGGTTCGATCATCAGCGCCCGCTGGGTACTCACCGCCCAGCACTGCATCGACGAAGCCGGTGCCGAGTATTCGGTCCGGGTGGGCGATATCGACCACCGGGCTGGGACTTACGCCGTCGTGGCCGACATCTACACGCCTTCCAGCGGTGCCGACATCGCGCTGCTGCGGCTCGACCGCTCGATCAGCACGACGTACGCGTCCCTCGGCACTTCGGTCGCCGCCGGTGACACCGAATACGTTTATGGCTGGGGCTACAACGAAGACGGTGATCTGCAGCGGTACCTCAAGGTCGCCCGGATGAAGGTGTCCAGTGTCGGGAATGGACTGATCAAGGCGCGCAGGGGCGACGGGCTGACCAACGGCGGCGACTCCGGCGGGCCGGTCTTCGTCGGCGGCAAGCAGGTCGGCGTGCACATCGCCGGGAACAAGGTGGACAGTTCGACGCATACGAGCATCGCGGCCAACCGCACCTGGATCCGCGACACGTCCGGCGTCTAGCTCGGGTGAACCGGTCCGGGAGCGGTGGCGCCACCGCTCCCGGACCGCTTGAGAGGCAGGTGCAGCGTGGCATCGGTGACTCCCCCGGACGGGTTAGGCGCGCAGCTGAGCAGGCTGGGCCTCGGCGAACCCGCCGCCCGGATCTATCGCCGGATGCTCGAAAGCGCGCCGGTGACCGCCGAGGAACTGACGCGATGGGAAGACGACGTCGAGACCGTCCAACTGGCCTTGAAGGAACTGGCGGACGCAGGGCTCGCGGTGTCGTCCGGAGTGGACGGAACCGAGTTCCTCCCCTCGAACCCCAGTGAGGCGCTGGCCGCGCTGACCACGCGACGCCAGGCGGAACTGCACGACGCGCGGCTCGCCGTCCAGACCGCGTACCGCGCCTTTCGGCGAGCGCACTCGGGGATGCCGCAGGCGCAAGACCTGCTCGAAGTGGTCACCGGCGACGCCATCGTTCCCCGCTTGCAGCACCTCGCGACCATGGTGCGGCATCAGGTGCGCCGTCTCGATTCCCCGCCCTACTTCACCGGCGGCCGCCGGAATCTCCTCGAGGAAGAGCAGTTACGGCGCGGGATCACCTACCGCTGTGTCTACAGTGGAGCGTCACTGGGCGATCCCGGCTATCTCACCGGGAACATCCTTCCGTGCCTGCGAGCCGGAGAGCAGGCACGGCTGCTGCCCGAACTCCCGGTGAAGCTGACGCTTTTCGACGACCGGGCGGCCACCATCGCGCTGACCATCCGCGAGGCCGACCGCAACCAGTCCATCGTCATCGTGCGCCCCTGCAGCCTCTTCTCCGCGCTGGAAGGGTTGTTCGAAACCTCGTGGGCCGCGGCACTCCCCCTCGACCAGGAATGCCGGGCTTCGGAGCAGCCGATCCGGCCGATCGAACGAGAACTGCTGATCCTGCTCGCCGCCGGGCGCAAGGACGACGAGATCGCCGCCGAACTCGGCGTCAGCAGGCGCACGCTGTTCCGCTATCTCGAAACCCTGATGGACCGCGCCGGTGTCTCCAGCCGGTTCCAGCTGGGGGTTTTCGCCGCTCACAACGGCTGGTTCTGATGCCGCCCTCACCCGGATGGGGTCACCCGGGCAAGACATCCCCGCTGCGACGACGGCCGGAGCAGCGCAAGATGATCTTGAGAGGAGGGCGGCATCATGGGCAATCACCGTCAGCAAGACGACCCGGCGTCGCTCCGGATCGCCACCGTCGGCCTGCGGGTGTTCGCGGTCGTCGTCGCGGTCGCGGCCTGCGCCTGGCTGGCGCTCTGGCTCGCGTTCAGTCTTTGAGCCCGGCCGTTCCCGGCTGAGGTCCCGGTCCCGGTCCCGGTTCGGGAAGCGGCTCGGGGACCCCGGGGTCCGGGAGCGGCTCGGGCCTACCCGGGTCCGGCACCGGCTCGGGAACACCGGGATCGGGGACTCCGGGATCCGGCGGCATCGGGTTCGGCGGCGCCGGGGGCGCGGTCATTCGAGCACTCGTCATCGCAGTACCTCCTGATCACGCGGCTACCCGTTGCGTCACCGCCTGAAACGACTGCTTAGGCGGCAGCGCCTAGGCCGTATGGGTGACGATCCAGTCCGCGATGACGTCCGCGCGGGAGGTCGTCTCGATCCCGGCGTGCGGGCAGTTCGGCCCGGTGGCCTCCAGTGAGACCAACGCGCCGCTTTTGCCTCCCGGGACGAAATACGGGGCGCCCGAGTCGTACGTGCAGGCGCTGGTCGTGATCGCCGGGGCCGCGCCGCGGACGCCCACTGTCGTCGGGGCCACCGTCGCCACCTGGACGGTGCCTTGCTGCATGCGCGTCGCCGGAGCGGGATTCGTGGCGGTCAAGCTGCCCCAGCCCGCCAGCGTCAACTGCTGACCGACCTTCGGGAGCACGCGGTTCACCGTCAGCGGCGGCACCGTGCTCACCGGGGTGTCCAGTTTGATGAGCGCAACGTCGTTTTCCCTCGCCTGCAGCACTTCGGTCGCCCTGCGGGCCACACCCGATTCGGTCGCTTCGTCGACCAGGCCCAACGTCACCGTCGTCGGATACGGGATCTTGCCCGAGACGCGCTTGCGGTTCGCGTCGTGGAAGCAGTGCCCGGTGGTGACGACCCAGCCGGGCGCGATCAGCGCGCCCGTGCAGTAGCTGCTGTAGGTGGAACCGTCCGGGCGTGGGATCTTCGTCATCGCGATCTTCGCGACGAACCCGAATTGCCCTGGTGGGACATCCGTGCCGTGGGCGACGTCCGGCGCGGCGGACGCGGCCGGAGCGGCGATGATGGTCAGGACAGCAGCGGCCAGCAGGGCGCGCAGACGCAATTTCTTACCCTTCGTCGTTGAGGGTTCCGAGGCTAGGACCCACTGCCCGACAAGGGGAATTCCCCGACCAGGTGTCACCCGATGGCACGCCGGGCGACGACGGGGTCGCCGCGACGGGCGAGCCAGTGCCGATAGGTGTGGCTGCTGTCGGTGTCGGACCGGTAGGCCGTCTCGGCAGCGGCGATCAAGGCGTCGCTCGTCCCGCCGAAGGCACCCGAGGTGTTCCAGGCGATCAGATACCGCATCCACAACGGATCTCCCGTGAGAGGGCGGATCGCGATTCCGAGCGTGGCGGGAAAGGTGACCTGGCACGGGGAAATCGCCCGGCCCGCCGCGATCAACCGTTGCAGTGGCCGGAGTTCCGTACTCCGGTGGGCGACCTGCGGCCGGAATCCCGCCAGCGCACAGGCTTCCTCGAAGCACTCCGGCCAACCGGCGCCGTCGGACGGCCCGAGCACCCACCGTTCCCCGGCTAGGTCGGCGAGGTCGATCTCGGCGCCCCGGGCGGCCGGATGGTTCGCGGCGATCGCCACGAACACCGGTTGCGCGGCGAGCGGCCGCAACACCACTCCCGGTGCCGCGGGCAGGGCGTGACCGGGATAGTCGGCGACGACGGCGGCGTCGAGTTGGCCGCCCGCCACGAGATCCAGCAGCCGCAAGGGCGAGAACTCGGTGGTCACCGAAACCGCTTGCGCCCGGCCGGAATCACCCAGCCGGTCCGCCAGCTCGACGACCATCGAGCCGCCGATCCCACCCAGCGCGACAGGACGCTTCTCCTCGTCCGCCAGCCAGCGCGCCGCGTCCTGGTGCAACGTGTCCGCCGCGGCGAGCACGGTCCGCGCGCGGGCGAGGACGCATTCGCCGAACGCCGTGGGGAAGACGCCGTCGCGGCTGCGGACGAACAAGGTTCCGCCGAACGCGCGCTCGATCCGTTGCACGGCGGCGGTCAGCGCGGGCTGCGTGCTCCCGATCCCGATCGCCGCGCGCGTGATGCTGCCGGCGTCCGCGACGGCGCACACCACCCGCAGATGACGTAACTCGACATCCATCACGCGGACCTTATGGCCACTTGGGATGTGCCGGAAGCCGTCGAAAGTCGGGATCGTTTTTCGTACTCCCCCCTCCTCCTGCAAGGAGTACGCATGCGACGCGCATGTCTCATGTTCGCGCTGACCGCGACCCTCGTCACCGGCCTCGTCCCCGCGACGGCTTCGGCGGCTCCCCGGTTCACGACTTCGATGGAAGCCTTCGAACCCGGGGGAACCATCACCCGGGTGGACGTCACCCGGCCGTCTTCGGACAGAACCGCCGCGCCACGGCTCGCCGCGAACGCCGCCGCGGCGAAGCCGATCGAAATCAACGGCCCCAGCGAGACCACCTTCGACCTGGTCTTCGTCGGAGACGGCTACACGTCGACACAGCTGGGCACGTACTCGCAGCACGTCCGCTCCAGCATCTCGGCGCTGTTCGCCATCGAGCCGTACAAGAGCTACCGCAAACAGTTCAATCTCTGGCAGGTCGACGTCGTGTCCGCGCAATCCGGCGTCACCAACGACCCGACCCAGGGGGTGCGGCGCAACACCGCGCTGGGCTCCTACTTCTGGTGCGGCGGCATCGAACGGCTGTTGTGCGTCAACGAAACCAAGGCGAACCAGTACGCCGCGGCCGCGCCGGACGTCGATCAGGTCATCATGCTCGCGAACACGACCAAATACGGTGGCGCGGGTGGCGGCGTCGCGACTTCCTCCGGCGGCAACATCCAAGCCAGCCAGATCGTCGCCCACGAACTCGGGCATTCCATCGGCGGGCTTGCCGACGAATACGACTACGGCACCTGCGAAACCCGCGAACCCCGGGAGCCCAACGCGTCCGCGCTCACCGCCGCGCAGATGCGGGACCGCCGCGCCAAGTGGTACACGTGGCTCGGCAAGCCCTCCCCCGACGGCGGCACTGTCGGCGCCTACGAAGGTTCCCGCTACTGCAAGACCGGGATGTACCGGCCCAGCGTGAACTCACTCATGCGCACCCTCGGGCAGCCGTTCAACCCGCCGGGCACCGAAGCCATGATCGCCGGATTCCACCGCGAAGCCGCCCAGCGGGCACACCACCACTAACGCGGGCCGGCGGCGAGCCCCGCCGCCATGTCCCGCATGAAGCGACGCAGATACCACTCGAGAAACCACGCGCCACCCCGGCGTGCGCGATACGTTCCGCGCCAACGGATCCGTGTCCCGCCGCCGGGGGTTTCGAGGAGCTCGACGACGGCCTGGTAGTCGGCCATCGTGGGGTTTTCCACGCCCTCGTAGGCGAACCTGCTTTCGGGTTCGAGCGCGGTGATCCGCTCCTTCGTGACCATCTTGCCGGTACGAAACGCCCGGATCGCACCGACACCGTCCCGTCCGTCGGCGGACAGTCCTTGTGACGCGGCGGCTTCCAGGGCGTCCACGCGCGACCAGTCCGGCCAGCTGCGCGCGTTCAGCAACAGCGCCCACAACCGGGCCGGGGATGCCGCCGATTCGGCGATGACGTCGTAAGACCGCATTCGAGAACCACTCACACGATCACCCTAGGAACGGGCGGCCGTGGTCACCATGCGTGAGATTGCGGAGCCGTGGTCAGGAATTGCGGTAGTCCGAAGGTCGCGATCCGGTGTGCCGCAGGAAAGCGGCGGACAGGGCGCCGGGAGTGGAGAATCCGCATCTCGGCGCGATCTGGGCGATCGGGAGGTCGGTGTCGCGCAGCAGTCTTCGCGCCTCGTCGATCCGGAGCCCGCCGAGGAAACGATGGGGTGTCTCGCCGGTCTTCTCTTTGAAGACCCGGATGAAGTGGTAGACGCTCAGATGCGCTTCCTCGGCGATTTCGGCCAGGCTCAGGGGTTCGGCCAGCCTGTCACGCATCATGTCGATGGCCGCGCGGACGCGGCCGTCCTCCCGTCCCGCGCTCGGCGGGCCCGGTTTCAGCGCGTGGCGGGTGAGCAGGTGCACGGTGAGGAAGGCGGCCGCGGATTCGGCGTACAGATCGTCGTCCTCCCCCGCGTCCCCGACCGCCCTGATCAGCTCCTCGAGCAGCGGATCTCCCCCGGCCAAGGAAGCCGCCATCGCCTCGTGGTCCACCGCACGGCCACCCAGCCGGGCGGCGATCGATTCCACCGTGGTGCCCGGGATGTGCACCTGGAGGCTGCGCATCGACTCGTTCCCGCGGTAGCGGCGCCGCACCGGCCTGCCGGGGACGGCGAGTTCGAGCCGTCCCCAGCGGTGGCGGTTCCACCGGCCTTCGCCGCGGGTCTCCATCACCGCCCGCCCCGAGAGAGGCAGGACCAGGTGCAGATCGGCCGTGGCGGGCAGATGCAGGTCCTCGGCGACGGGAACGTGCTCGAAGCGCTGGACGAGCAAGGACTGCCAGCCGGAATCCTCCCAGCTGCAATAGGTCCGCCGGACGAAGCGGGACATGTCGAAACCGGTGTAGGGCTGAAGGTCGAATCGCTCGGAGTCGAACACCACGGTTTCGAGGCTAGCCGAGCAACTCCTTCACCCTGGGGACGACCTGCTCGCCGTAGAGGCGGATCGAGTTCATCCGGTGCTCGTGCGGAAGCGCGCCGGCCCCGTACTTGAGCTGGAACCGCGACAGCCCGAGAGTCCGCACCGCCCAGGCGATCTTCTGCGCGACTGTCTCCGGAGAGCCGACGAACAGCGCGCCAGTCGGCCCTGCCATGGCGTCGTAGTCCGCGCGGGACATCGGGCCCCAGCCGCGTTCGGCGCCGATCTTGGCGAAGGCGGCCTGGTGATACGGGAAGTGCTGGGCCATCGCGAGTTCATCGGTCTCGGCGACGTGTCCCGGGCTGTGCATGGAAATCGGCAGCTCCTGGTGGCCCGCTTCCTTCAAGGCGCGCCGGTACAGATCGGCCAGCGGCGTGAACCGTTCCGGCGATCCGCCGATCACCGCCATCACCAGTGGCAGGCCGTACGCGGCCGCGCGGACCACCGACTGCGGCGTGCCGCCGACCCCGACCCAAGCGGGCAGACTACCCGATTCGGTGACCGGGAAGGCCTGCGCGCCTTCCAGCGCGGGACGGACGGTCCCCGTCCAGTCGACCGGCTTCTCCCCTTGCAGATGCGTGAACAGGTCGAGTTTCTCGGCGAACAGCACTTCGTAGTCGTCCAGCGAATACCCGAACAGGGGGAACGACTCGGTGAACGAGCCACGCCCGAGCGTGACCTCGGCGCGTCCCCGGGAAACGGCGTCCAGCGTGGCGAACCGCTCGTACACCCGCACCGGATCGTCCGAGCTGAGCACCGTGACCGCCGTGCCGAGCCGGATCCGTTCCGTCCGGCCCGCGATCGCGGCCAGCACGACGTCCGGGGAGGACACCGCCATCTCCGCGCGGTGGTGTTCTCCGACGCCGAAGTAGTCGACACCCACCTGATCGGCCAGGACGCCCTCGGCGACGACCTGGCGGATGGCCTCGGCCTGGCTCACCGGCTGGCCGTTGGGGCCGTTCTCCACGTCTCCGAAGGTGTCCAGGCCGAACGACGGCTCCTGCCGGGTGCCCAGGATCTCGTAACCCATTGTCCAACTCCTCAAGTAGTTGAACGCTCAAACGTCGGGTCGGCCGGGCGTATTCCACGCGGTCTCCGGGCTCAGCCGCCGGCGATGTCGCGCGCCAGCTGCCGGGCCTCGGGCAGCGTGTACTTGCCGGTGATCTGCGTTTCCCCGCCGGTGATGGCGGATTGGATCGACGGCGCGGTCAGGACGGTGCTCTTCAGCACTATCGCGACCTGTTTGCCGACGTTCGCCGCGGTCCAGTCGGCCCAGGCCCGCGCCCCGGAGTCGGTGAAGCTGAGCGCGATGATCGAGCTCCCCGACTGATCGAGCTGGGCGTTCGCCTTGCTGAGGTCGGCACCCGTGAGGAACGCCGGTCCGAGCAGGTATTTCGTGCCCTGGGCGCGGTCGCAGCTGACCAACGGGAGCGCGGGATCGTCGCGGCCGTCCAGCGGATCCGGCCCCTGTGAGCAGTCCAGCGCCGCCGCGGCGGCCTGCTGCCCGGCGGGATCCGTGGCCTGACGGTTCGCCGCCGACCCTGTCGCCGGACTCGGCGGGAGCTCGGCCACGACCGGCCGGAACCGCAGCCGGGATCCGTCCTTGACGACGAAACCATCGCCGTCGGGTTCAGGCTTGCCGGAGACATCGGCCTGACATCCGGTGACGCCGAGCAGGACGAGGGCGGCAACAACACAAAGGATTCGCACGGACGTCATTCTGTCGTGCCCGGCGTCCGTCCGTGAGGGGAACTCTGCCGCTCTGCCCTCGGTCTGCGCGCTGCGCTGAGGGGTAAGGCAGAGGTGTCGGGTCGCTCGCCCATGTCGGTTTCGGGTGTCTGACTGTCGGAAAATCACCCATACCGACCTAGCCCCCATCATCACATCGGGTGTTTCCTTGCTCGCAGACCGTCGTCGTTCGACGATTTGGGGGCAAGCCGATGTCCTTCCGATGGGTACTCCGACTCATTCCGGTGACGCTGCTGGTGACCGCGGCGGCGGTGGCCGTTCCCGTACCGGAGGCGAGTGCGGCCGCCGGAACCCCGCCGCCGGCGAAGGTGTGGCCGGCACCCCAGCAGGTGACGCCGCGACCGGGGCAGGTGACCATCCCGCGCACCGTCGTCGAGGTCGTCGGCCGGGGCACCGATCCGTCCGCGCTCGCCGTCGTGGACCAGGTGCTCCGCGGGGCGGGTGCGAGCACCATCGTCAAGATCACCGACAGTGACCGAGCCGCGGCCGACCGGGCGCGGGCCGATGGCGGGCTCGTCGTCTTCGTCGGTGGCCCCACCGAAAGCCGGGCCACCGCCCTCGCGCTCGCCGCGCTCCGGATCGAGGGTCCGGACGGCCTCGCCCACGGGGGCTACGTGCTTGCCGCCGACCGCGGTGTGATCGCACTGTCCGGGGTGGACACTTCGGGGACGTTCTACGCCGCGCAGTCGCTCCGGCAGCTCTTCGCCACCGGCAAGAGCCGCGCGTTCAGCATGCGCGACTGGCCGGTGGCGCCGCTGCGCGGAGTGATCGAAGGCTTCTACGGCGCACCGTGGTCTCATGCCGATCGGCTGGCGCAACTGGACTTCTACGGACGCACCAAGCAGAACATGTATGTCTACTCTCCCAAGGACGACCCGTTCCTGCGGGCCCGCTGGCGCGACCAGTACCCACCCGAACAGCTCGCGCTGCTCTCGCAACTGGTGGCGCGCGCCACCGCGAACCACGTCGAATTCACCTACGCCCTCTCCCCCGGTCTTTCGGTGTGTTACTCCTCGGACGCCGACAAGGCCGCGCTGGTCACGAAGTTCCAGTCACTGTGGGACATCGGGGTGCGGTCGTTCGCGATCCCGCTCGACGACATCTCCTACACCCGCTGGAACTGCGACGCCGACGCCGCGAAGTTCGGCGTCGGAGGCGCGGCCGCGGGTGCGGCGCAGTCCTTCCTGCTCAACCGGGTGCAGCAGGACTTCATCGCCACGCATCCCGGTGTCGAGCGGCTGCAGACCGTCCCGACCGAGTACTACGACCTCGCCGATTCTCCCTACAAAACCGCGCTGCGCACCCAGCTCGACAAGGCGGTGATCGTCGAGTGGACCGGTGTCGGCGTGATCGCCGGGCAGATCACCGAAAAGCAGGCCCAGCAGGCGAAAGAGGTCTTCGGACACGACATCCTCATCTGGGACAACTACCCGGTCAACGACTACATCACCGAGCGACTGCTGCTCGGCCCGTACATCGGCCGCGAACCCGGGGTCGCGAAGGTCCTCTCGGGGATCACCGCGAATCCGATGGTGCAGGCCGAGGCGTCCAAGATCGCCGAGTTCACCTCGGGTGACTTCCTGTGGAACCCGGTGGGATACGACCCCGACAAATCATGGCTCGCCGCCATCGCCGATCTCGCCGGTCCGTCCGCGCCGGCTCTGAAGGTGTTCGCGGAGAACAACTATTCCAGTCTGCTCGCCCGCCTCGAGACCGGGAGACCCGACCTGGATTCACCGGTGCTGCGCCCCCTGATCGCAGCGTTCTGGTCCGCGCTGGAGAAGAAGGATCCCTGGGACGCCGCCGCGAAACTGGAGCGCTATCTCACTTCCATGTCCACCGATCCCGACGATCTGCGACGCGGAATGGCCTCGAATCCGAAGTTCCTCGCCGAAGTCGGACCGTGGCTCGACCAGGTCGGCCTCTACGGTCAAGCGGGCGGGCACGCGGTGAAAATGCTACTGGCACAGCACGACGGCGACGGTGCGAAGGCGTGGTCGGAGCGTGGGGAGCTCGTCACCGCGCTCGAGAAAGCGCAGGCGATCCGCGTCCAGACCGCACGGGGGCCACGCAACCCGAGCACCTGCACGGACGTCTGCGTACCGTTCCTCAACTCCGCACTGGCGGAGGCCGACCGCTGGTTCGGCCTCCCGGGTCTCCGGCCGCAGCCGACGACGTCGCTGGGGACCTACACCGACAACGTTCCCGCCCGGATGGTCGACGGCGACCCCGAGACCTTCTACTGGAGTGATTGGGCACCCCGCGTCGGCGACACCATCGGCGTCGACCTCGGCTCCGCGCAGCGGGTGTCCCATGTGGACGTCACGATGGGCAAGCCGACCAGCCCGGACGACTTCGTCCACAACGGCGTCCTCGAATACTCCGCCGACGGCGAGCAGTGGACCCTGGTCAAAGCGGTCACCGAGCCGGTGGTCTCGGCGGATCTCCCGGACGGCGCCCAGGCCCGGTTCGTGCGCGTGCGGACAACGGGCCCGCAGGCCTTCTGGGTCGTGGTCCGGGAGTTCACGGTGTCCACACCGGACACTCCCCGGTACACCGTCACCGGAACCCCGGCGGGTCCGAATCTCGCCGCGGCCGCCGACAACAACGCCGATTCGGTGTACACCGCGGCATCTTCGCCGGTGTCCGGCGACGCTCTCGTCGTCGCGGCCGCCACGCCGAAGGCACTCGGCAAGGTGGTCGTCTTGACGGCGGAAGCCGGGGCCGGCGCCGACGTCCAGGTCTCGGACGCGGCGGGCGCTTGGCGGACGATCGGCAGGATGACGGGCGGCTACACGGAACTACCCGCCCAGGATGTCGTGACCGACCGCGTCCGGCTCCTCTGGACGCCGGGAGGAGCGGCGCCGAAGATCGCCGAGGTCGTACTGGGTGGTGTGGCCGAGGGCTGAGTCAGTCCACCGCGACGGTGATGGCGGCCGTGTGCACGCGTCCGCCGTGGGAGAACTCGAGGAACAGCCGGTATTCCCCTCGTTCCGAGAACAACGAGTGGAAGGTCAGTTCGCCGTTGACCAGCGCCGCGCCGAGCGGCTGGACCGGATGCAGGTGCGTGGCCGAAAGCAGCATGGTGTGGAACCCGGTCATATGCCCGTTCGCGCCCAGATGCGGGTCGACGGCGGTGACGAGCTCACCGTCGGGACCGCGGATGGCGAGACGGAGAACCTGGGCGCGCATGGCCGAGATCCGAGCCGTCCCCTCCGCCCGTGCCACCCGGTAGCCCGTGGCCGTCACGGTGTCCCCGGCGGGAGCGGGCACCGGCACGAAAGTGGTGTCCCCGGGCACGGTGAACGGGACCCCGAGCACCACGGGATGTCTGGGATCCTTGGTGTCGAGCGGGACGAACTCGGCGAACATCCGGTACGCGCCGCCGTCGGTCAGCGCGAGACTCGTGCGCCAGGTGTCCCCGTCCAGCGTCGGATGCACGTGCTGGAAGACGTTCATGTCGTCGCGCACGGCGAAGAAGTGCAGCTGTTTGGTCTGGTTGTCGAGGAAGCGGGTGACCGGCCGCCCGTCGGGACCGAGGATCCGGAACGCGACCGGAACCTCGGTCCCCCGGGCGGCGGGCGTGGTGACCCGTTCGAACCGGTACCCGCTTTCCGCCTCCGACAATCCGTCACTGTGCGCGGCGGGCACCAGGTCCGCCGTGACCACCGGCCGGTGTGCCGAGTGGCCGGGACCGGGTGTCGGGCGGAGTGCGACGAACACCGCGGCCACCCCGATCACCATGGCCAGCGCGAGGAACAACCAATCGGTCAACCGGGGTTTGCGCACGGTCTTCCCCGGCTACTTCCCGCCGAGATTGGGCTTCACCACGACCAAGCCCTGCTCGATACCGTTGACGATGACGATGCCGCTGGAGAAGTACGGGTAGTTGCTCCACGCCCCGTTGAAGTTCGCCGCGTTGCCCGACGGGTAGATGTCGAAGTAGCCGACCTCGGACAGCTTCGCCGAGGCGACCCCGCTGACGTCCAGGATGCGCAAGCCCGCCTGGTAGTTCGCCTGGTAGGAATACTGGCCCTTGATGTACTGGTTGTGGTCGATCGCGGTGGCGGGCGAGCTGTAGACACCGGTGTGCACGGGAGCGGACAGTTTGGCCAGATCCCAGACGTAGGTCTTGGTGCGTTTGTCGGTGCCGCGAGACTCGTCGAGTTCGTCGTCCAGCAGGAAGTAGCGCTGGTCGCCGGTCAGCCAGCCCTGGTGCGAGTACTGCGCGCCGGAGTAGCCCTTGCGGGAGATCTGGACCGGCCTGGCCTTGTCGGTGACGTCCACGATGGTCAAGGTGTCTTCGTTGGCGTTGAAGCAGATTTCCTTGCCTCGGTAGGCCGCGTCCGGTCCCCGGTACACGACGCACTGTGTGTCGTGGGTGTAGCCGTCCTGCGAAACGCAGCCCGCCTTGGCCGGGGCCTTCGGTTTCTGGATGTTGACGATATGCGGTCCGCCGCTGCAGGTGTTGGAGCCGATCGCGTAGGCGAAGCCGGTCTCCTCGTTGATCGCGATGTTGTGTGCGGGACCGAATTCCTTGTACAGCGCGTCGGCGGTGAAGGTCTGCGGCGTGGTGACCGTGCGCAGCCGGGTCAGGTCGAACACCTGCATGCCGTGCCCGGTGATGAAGTCGGCGACGATGAACGCGTGGTCCTTGTACACCTTCATGTCACGCCACGAACTGCTGCCACCGTTGGACGGCAGGTTGCCGAGGAACTTCGGCGAGGTCGGTGTGCTCAGGTCGACGAACGCGGTGCCGTTGGTCCGCCCGACGATGGCGTACTCCTTGCCGGACGAGGGATCGGTCCAGCCCCAGATGTCGTTGCCGTTCCCGCCGCCGAGACCGGACAGGGGAAGCACGCTGAGCAGGTCCACGTTCTTGCACGGGTAGATGTCGGCCTTGCCGTTGACGCACGGCACACCCGCCGCGGTGCCGGTGACGGCGTGCCGCTCGGCCGGGACGTGGTCGGCCATGAAGCTCCGGGCCGCCGCCTGCCCCTCCGCCGTGTCGGGATCATGCGCGGACGCCACCGTCATCGACAACACCAACGCGGAGGCCGTCACCACGGCCAGTCCGATCATGCGCACGATCTTCATCAGGCGCGCTCCTCACAGGGGTTTCTGGTCCGTCCCCTGACGATAGGAGCGCACGCCCTCGGCGTATCCCTTCGAAGGTCTGGCGCTTTTAACCGTTTTGCCGGGCCGATACCGTGACCGGGTGGAGTTCGTCGTGATCTTCGGACCGCCCGCCGTCGGCAAGATGACCGTCGGCGAAAAGCTGTGCGAACTCACCGGGTTCAAGCTGTTTCACAACCACATGGCCGTCGAGCCTGTGCTCGGCGTCTTCCCCTTCGGCTCGCCGCCGTTCGGCAGGCTCGTCAACGAGTTCCGCCGCCGTGTCATCGAGGAGGCGGCCGACGCCGATCTGCCCGGGCTCGTCTACACGAACGTCTGGGGCCTTGACCTGCCCGAAGACGCGGAGCTCATCGGCTCGTACGTCGACATCGTGCGGTCACGCGGCGGGCGGACGTGGTTCGTCGAGCTGTACGCGGACCTCGACGAGCGCCTCAGGCGCAATTCCACCGAACTCCGCCTCGACCGCAAACCGAGCAAGCGTGATCTCGAGTTCTCTCACGCCAGCCTGCTCGAACTCGACCGCGACTACGTCATGAACACCGGCGGGGAGCGCCGTGTCCACGCCCAGGACCTGATCGAGCGGCACGGTCACCTGCGCATCGACAACACCCACTTGAGCCCGGCCGAGGCCGCGGCCCTAATCCTGCGACGGATGCCGCAATGAGCGGGTGGTGGTCGCGCCGAGCACGCGCGACGCCATCCACGCCAGCGCGTCGGCGGTGCGGGCCGGGGTGTCCGACGGCTGCATGATGTGACTCAGCACCGTCCGGACGACGACGTCGATCGCGACGTCGAGCTGCTCGGCGTCCAACGGCGGGCCGTAGGCGCGGACACGGCCGCGCAGCATGATCGTCGCTTCGCCCAGCAGGCTGCCGGCCCGGACCGTCAGCAGCGGCAGCAACTCGGTGTCGGCGCCGTGCGTGGCCGAGACGATCGCGCGCAGCAGGAGGTTGTCGTCGGCGAGTTCGAGAACGCCGCGGACGGCGTCGTGGATCGCCTCGACGAGGTCGTCCGGATGCCGCTCGAACGCATCCCGGACGACCGACAGGAACCGCGCGAGTTCGTGCGAGATCATCGCTTCGGCCAGCTGGGTCTTCGAGCCGAGTTCGTTGTAGACGGTCTGGCGGCTGACGCCGACGATCTCCGCGAGTCTGCTCATCGTCACCGAGGACCAGCCGGAACGCACGGTCAGTTCGATGGCCGACGCGACGATCGGCTGCCGGTACGGGCCACCCGTGACCGGCGTTGAGGGGGCCTCGCTCATGATCGTCATTCTAAGCCGCCGTGGCCGCGGCGAACGCCAGCGCCTCGGGCCACGGCGCCCGCCCGGCGATGTGGCGGCGGTACTTCATGATCTCGCGCGGCCGGTCGACGGTCAGCGCGCCGACGATCCGGTCCCTGCGCCGGTACAGCGCGGTGAACCCGCCGGAAGCCGGGACGGCGGTCACCACCTCGTCCGCGCGCGGGGTGCCGACGAACTGGATCCGGTGGCCGTACCAGTCCGACCAGAAGTACGGCACCGGCGCCAGCGCCCGCGCCGACTCCGGGGCGAATGCGTGACGAGCGGCCGCGGCACCCTGCTCCGCGGCGTTCGTCCAGTGCTCCAGCCGCATCAGTTCGCCGTCGAACAGCGGGTTCTCGGCGTGCGCGACATCCCCGGCGGCGTACACGCCGGGCACACCCGTCGCGAGCGTGGCATCGCACACCACGCCGCCGTCGCGCTCGTGCAGCGGGACACCGCTCCCGGCCAGCCAGCCGGTGGCCGGGACGACGCCGATACCGGCGACCACCAGGTCCGCGGGCAGCACCTCGCCGCTCGCGAGCCGGACACCGGTCACCACGCCGCCGTTGGCTTCCAAGCCGGTGACCGTCGTGGACAACCACAGTTCCGTGCCCGCCTCCCGGTGCAGCGAAGCGCACACCGCACCGGCCTCGGCCCCGACCGATCGGATGAGCGGGACGTCGAGCGCCTCGACGATCGTCGACGACAGACCGCGCTTCCGGGCGGCCGCGGCGACCTCCGAGCCGATGAAACCCGCCCCGATCACCACCGTCCGCGCACCGCGGTCGAGCGCGGCCCGAACAGCCAGGGCGTCCTCTGCGGTCCTCAGCGTGTGGACCCCGGCGATCCCCTCGCTCCCGGGCAGTCGCCGCGCGGTGGCGCCGGTCGCGATCACCAGCGCGTCGTAAGACACCGTCCGGCCGTCCACCGCCACCTCTCGCGCGGTGGTGTCGAGTCCGTCCGCGGGCGCGCCGAGCACCGGTTCGACGCCGAGCTCGTCACGCAACGCGGCCTCACTGTGGAACGGCTCGATCCGCCCGGGGCCTTCCGCGTCGAGGAACGCCTTCGACAGCGGAAGCCGGTCGTACGGCGGGTGGTCCTCCGCGCCGATCAGCACGATCCGCCCGCGGTACCCGTCCCGGCGCGCGGCTTCCACCGCACGCAGTCCGGCCAGCGAGGCTCCTACGACGACCAGTGTCACGATCAGTCCCGCAGCTTCAGCGCGAGGACCGGGCAGGCGTCGACAGCGGCCGACAGATCCTGCCGGTATTCCTCGCCGGGCCGCTCGTCGAGTACCACGACCGTGCCGTCGTCACCGACCTCGAAGAAGTCGGGCGCCATCGCCTCGCACATGCCCAGCCCGTCGCATTTCGCGCGGTCCGCCTCGATCTTCATCATGCTCCGACCCTTCCCGGTGCCACGAAATCGACCTTCTCCCGCACCCCGCAGTCCGGGCAGCACCACGAATCCGGGATCGCCGACCACGGTGTTCCGGCGGGGAAACCTTCGCGCGGGTCGCCGAGTGACTCGTCGTAGACGTAGCCGCAACCCGGGCACATCCCGCCTTCGGTCGCGTCGCCGTGTGTGTCGGAGGCGACCCGCGACGGCGCGGTGACGCGGGTGCCGTGGCGCGCCAGGATCTTGCCCCGCTTCGACGGCTGGATGTTGGCGCGCGAGATGTCGCCGTCGAAATGCGCGAGCACCCGCGGATCCATCACGCGACGCCAGACCGGCGGGAACAGCGCCAGCACGATCATTCCGGCGTATCCCGTCGGCAGAACCGGTGATTCCGCGAAATCGCGCAGCGTCTGGTAGCGGCGCGTCGGGTTCGCGTGGTGATCGCTGTGCCGCTGCAGGTGATACAGCAGGACGTTGGTGGCGATGTTGTTGGAATTCCAGCTGTGGCTGGGATCCACCCGTTCATAGCGCCGCCGGTTCGCCGGGCCGACCTTCTGCCGCCGCATACCGTAGTGCTCCATGTAGTTCACGACCTCCAGCAGCGAGAACCCGATCACCGCCTGGATCACCAGGTACGGCAGGATCCCCGGCCCCAGCCACACCGCCAGCGCCGCCCACAGCACCGCCGACATCAGCCAGGCGTTGAGCACGTCGTTGCCGATCCGGAACGGATGCCGGTCACGCCGGGCGTACCGTTTGCGCTCCAGCCCCCACGCGGATTTCAGCGAGCCGAACACCGTGCGCGGCCAGAACCGGTAGAAGCTCTCGCCGACCCGGCTGCTGGCCGGATCCTCCGGGGTCGCCACCCGGACGTGGTGGCCGCGGTTGTGCTCGATGTAGAAGTGACCGTAGAAACTCTGCGCCAGCGCGATCTTCGACAGCCAGCGCTCGTGACTTTCTTTCTTGTGCCCGAGTTCGTGCGCGGTGTTGATGCCGATGCCGCCGATGCAACCGATCGAGATCGCCAGGCCGATCTTGTCCACAACGGACAGATCGCCGCGCGAGATCAGCCAGAACGCGGCCACGAAACCCGCGTATTGGATGGGCAGGAACGCGAAGGTGATCCACCGGTAGTAGCGATCTTTTTCCAGCCGTTCGATGACGTCGTCCGGCGGGTTGTCGCGGTCCAGCCCGGCGATCAGGTCGATCAGCGGTACGACCACCAGGATCACGATCGGCCCGATCCAGAACCACACACCCCATCCGGTGGCCGCGTGCAGCCCGATGGCGAGGAACGCGAGCGAGGGGACCACCAGGCCGATCAACCACAGGTATCGCTTGCGGTCGGTCCACCGCTCGGTCGAGCCCTCCGGGATCGTGCCCGTCATCTCGCTCATCGCACCCTCCTCCGCTGGCTGGGTTTACAAAACTGTAGGTGATGTACACCCGGTTTGACAAGTAGTCACTTTTTGTAAACCTGCCGTTGCTTCATTTCGTGCGAGTTCGGCGATATCTTGTATTCGTAAGGAAACTTACTTAACTTGTGACGACACGCCGCGATTCACTTCGTCCGCCCCGAAGGAGCGCGAATGCCCCGATCACCTCGCCGGATCCGCCCCGCCGCCGTGGCCACCGTCGCCGCGGCCCTGCTGGTCCTGCCCGCCGCCACCGCCGACGCGAGCACCGTCGCGAGCAGCTCCTGGCCAGGCGGGTCCGCCGTCACGACCGTCGACGATTCGGACGTCCTCGGCGGCAACATGAGCGGATTGTCCTTCCAAGGCGCCGACGTCCTGTGGGCCGTGAAGAACGGCCCCGGCACGCTGTACCGCCTCGTGCGCAACGCCGGCAAATGGCAGCCGGACACGGCCAACGGCTGGTCGTCCGGCAAGGCGCTGCGCTACCGCAACGGCAAGGGCGACCCCGACGCCGAAGCCGTCGTCGCCACCCCGGACGGCGTGGTCACGGCCACCGAACGAGACGGTGACAACGACAAGAAGAGCGCGCTCAAGGTGCTCCGGTACGACGTCTCCGGCTCGGCCAAAACCCTCACCGCCAAAGCCGAATGGAATCTGACCGCGGATCTGCCGAAGGTCTCGGCCAACGACGGTCTCGAAGCCGTGTCGTGGATCCCGGACACCGCGCTCACCGCGAAGGGGTTCGTGGACGAACGCACGAAGGCGCCGTACAACCCGGCCACCTACCCCGGCCACGGCACCGGCCTCTACCTCGTCGGTCTCGAGAGCAACGGGATGATCTACGCCTACGCCCTCGACCAGGCCGGCGAGAAGTACACCCGTGTCGCGAGTTTCAAGAGCGGCCTCGACTCGATCATGGAACTCGAGTACGAAGCTTCGACGAGCAAGCTGTGGGCGGTCTGCGACGACAACTGCAGCGGGAACTCGACGACGCTCTCGGTCAACCCGCAGGGCAAGTTCGCCGTGACCGACACGTTCAACCGCCCGAGCGCGATGCCGAACTTGAACAACGAAGGCTTCGCCATCTCGCCGACCTGCGAACGCGGCGGCAAGCAGGTGGTCTGGGCCGACGACGGGAACGAAGGGAGCCACGCGCTCCGCGCCGGCGCCCTTTACTGCGGCTGAACCGGTGTTTCCGGCGCGGATCCCCCGGGTCCGCGCCGGAACCGCACTGCACCGATTTCGGCATTCGTCCCGTCCCGTTCCTGGGCTAGGTTTCCCCGCATGAAATTCGCCTCCCTCGCCGTTCTCCCGGCTCTGGTCATCCCTCTCTTCCTGCCCTCGACGGCATCGGCGGGTGACGGCTGGGAATCGATCGGCGCCGGGATGACCTCCGGCGCCAGCGGCGTCGCCGTCCTCGCTCACGACGAAGACCGGATCGACGCACTCGTGGTGCGGGACAACAAGAAGCCCGGCGAGAACCGGGCGGTCCGGGTGCGGCTCGATCGCGGCCAGGTGTCCAAGGTGGACCCGATCGACTGGCCCGGCGAACTCCCCGTCGATCTGGAGGCGGCCGAAGCGGTACCGGGAAAGGCGGGTGAATTCATCGCGCTGGCCAGCGACGGCAAAGGCTTCCACATCAGGCTCGACGGCCGTCGGCTGAAAGTGCTCGGCGCCTTCCGGGTACCGAAAGGCGACCCGGATGACAATTACGAGGGTTTCGCGCTGAAAAAGGTGAATGACCGGTTGTTCGCGGTTTGGGCGGACCGGGGCCAGGACGCCCGTCCGGCCACGCTCCACTCAGCGGAGTTCTCGGTCTCCAAGCTGTCCTTCAAGAAGCCGAAGTCGATCCCGTTCCGCGTCGCGTACCCCACCGCCGACGTCCGGCACGCCTCCGACGTCGAGATCACCGCCGACGGCCGCGTCCTGATCTCGGCCGCCTCCGATCCCGGTGACGACGGCCCGTTCGACTCGGCCGTGTACGCGGCGGGCGTGCTCCGCTCCGACGGTTCGATCGCCCTCTCCCCCGTCCCGGCGAAGATCGGCGACTTCCCCGGTCACAAGATCGAGGCCATGACCTGCCTCTCGCGCTCGTGCGGCAGCCTGCTCTACGGAACCGACGACGAGGCCGCGGGCGGTAGGCTCCGGATCGCCATCGGCAACGACCCGGAGGACCAGTGACCAGCGAAGACCTGCGCGAGCGCCGCCACAAGATCATCGAAGAGCACATGGACACGGAGGTGACCCAGGAGTTCGACCGCACGCTGGGCACCTTCAACGGCCATCCGCACTACGAGATCATGGCGACCGGGCAGATCTTCGACGGCGACGAGGAGGTCATGGGGTACTACCGCATGACCCGGACGGCGTTCCCGGACCAGCGGCACGACAACGTCCGCTACCACTACGCCGACGAGTCGGTCATCGTCGAGTTCGACCTGCTCGGCACCAACCTCGGCGAGTTCTACGGCCGCCCGCCCACCGGCAAGGCGTTCCGTGTCCCGATCATCGCGGTGTTCTTCTTCGACGGGGACAGGATCACCAACGAGCGCGTCTACTTCGACGCCGCCAGCCTGATCACCCAGGCAGGGCACGCCGAACTGCTGACCCTGCTGGCCTCGGGCGACGTCTGACCATCGGCCGGCATCAGCCGTCAGCCCTCGATACGTGAAAGGCCGAAAGCGGTGAGGAAACCGGCGACCGTGATCAGGCCGGTCCACAGATGCGCGTCGTCGAAGGCCTCGGGAATCATCGTGTCGGCGATCATGGCGAGGATCGCGCCGCCCGCGAGCGCGGTGATCACGGCGAGGACGGTGCCGGACGCGCCACCGAGGACGCCGTAGCCGAGCAGGGCCGCCACCCCGCTGATCACGGCGATACCGCTCCAGAGGGTGAAAACGTAACGCGGACTCCGGCCCGCCCGCTTCATCCCGGCCGCGCTGGACAGTCCTTCCGGGACATTGCTGATGAACACGGCCGCCACCGTCACGACACTGACACTCCCGCCGCCGAGCAGGCTGGTGCCGATCACCATCGATTCGGGGACACCGTCCAACAGGGCACCGAGCGCGATGGCCGTACCGGAACCCGCCTGCTCGGTCTCGGACGGCTGTTGGCCACCCGAACGTTTGCGATGACGGGCACCCCGCCGCGCGAGCACGATGTTGGCGAGGGTGTAGATCAGGGAACCGCCCAGTGCGCCGAGCGCGGTCGGCAGGAAGCCGCCTTTCTCGTGCGCCTCGGCGATCAGTTCGAACGAGACGGCGGAGATCAGCACGCCGCTGCCGAAGGCCATCACGCTCGCCACGGCCCTGCTCGGGATCCGGACCAGGAAGCCGACCATCGCCCCGAGCAGCAACGCCGACCCGGCCAGCAGGCCCCAGCCGCCCGCCGCCAGCAGGTCTCCCACGTCCGTCTCCCTTCGTCCGGCGGAAACACAGCGGGCCGGCCGCGAAACGCGGCCGGCCCGCTGTCAAGCCAGGTTCAGGCTCGGATCATGCCACGTCGTACCGGTCGAGGTTCATGACCTTGTCCCACGCCGCCACGAAGTCGCGGACGAACTTCTCCTTGGCGTCGTCGCTGGCGTAGACCTCGGCCACCGCGCGAAGCTCGGAGTTGGACCCGAACACGAGGTCGGCACGGGTACCGGTCCACTTGACCTCGCCGGTCGCCGAGTCGCGACCTTCGAAGATCTCCGCGTCACCGTTCGCGGCGGTCCACTGAACGCCCATGTCGAGCAGGTTCGCGAAGAAGTCGTTGGTCAGCGACCCCGGCTTCTCCGTCAACACGCCGTGCTTCGACTCCTGGGTGTTGGCGCCGAGCACACGCAGGCCGCCGACGAGGACGGACAGCTCGGGCGCGCTCAGGTCCAGCAGGTTCGCGCGGTCGATGAGCAGGTACTCCGTCGGGAGACGGTGGCCCTTGCCCCGGTAGTTGCGGAAGCCGTCGATGGTCGGCTCCAGCGGGGCGAACGACTCGACGTCGGTCTGCTCCTGGGTCGCGTCGGTACGGCCCGGCGTGAACGGCACCGTGACGTCGTGACCGCCGTCCTTGGCCGCCTTCTCCACGGCCGCGACGCCGCCGAGCACGATCAGGTCGGCCAGCGAGACCTTCTTGCCGCCGGTCTGGGCGCCGTTGAAGGACTCCTGGACACCTTCCAGGGTCCGCAGCACCTGGGCCAGCGTCTGCGGGTCGTTGACCTCCCAGTCGCGCTGCGGCTCGAGGCGGATGCGGGCACCGTTCGCGCCGCCGCGCTTGTCGCTGGCGCGGAAGGTCGAGGCCGACGCCCACGCGGTGGAGACCAGCTGCGAGACCGACAGGCCCGAAGCGAGCAGCTTCTCCTTGAGGGAGGCGATGTCCGCGTCGTCGATCAGCTCGTGGTCGACGGCGGGCACCGGGTCCTGCCAGATCAGCGTTTCCTGCGGCACCAGCGGGCCGAGGTAGCGCTGGATCGGGCCCATGTCGCGGTGGGTCAGCTTGTACCAGGCGCGGGCGAAGGCGTCCGCGAACTGGTCCGGGTTGTCCAGGAACCGGCGCGAGATCTGCTCGTAGACCGGGTCGAACCGCAGCGACAGGTCGGTGGTGAGCATCGTCGGCGGGCGCGTGAGCTCGCCGGACTCGGGGTCGGGCACGGTGTTCGCGCCGGCGCCGTCCTTCGGCTGCCACTGGTGGGCACCGGCGGGGCTCTTGGTCAGCTCCCACTCGTGGCCGAACAGGTTCTGGAAGAAGCCGTGGCTCCACTGGGTCGGCGTGGAGGTCCAGGTGGTTTCGAGACCACTGGTGATGGCGTCCCGGCCCTTGCCGCTGCCGAAGGAGTTCTTCCAGCCGAGGCCCTGCTCCTCGATCGAAGCGCCCTCGGGCTCGGCGCCGACGTGCTCGTCGGGGTTCGCCGCGCCGTGCGCCTTGCCGAAGGTGTGGCCGCCGGCGATCAGCGCGACGGTCTCCTCGTCGTTCATCGCCATGCGGCGGAAGGTCTCGCGGATGTCGCGGGCCGCGGCCAGCGGGTCCGGGTTGCCGTTCGGGCCTTCCGGGTTCACGTAGATGAGACCCATCTGCACGGCGGCCAGCGGGCCCTCGAGCTGACGGTCACCGGTGTAGCGTTCGTCGCCGAGCCACGTGCGCTCGGGACCCCAGTAGACGTCCTCGTCCGGCTCCCAGACGTCGGCGCGGCCACCGGCGAAGCCGAAGGTCTTGAAGCCCATGGTCTCCAGGGCGCGGTTGCCGGTGAAGATCATCAGGTCGGCCCACGAGATCTTGCGGCCGTACTTCTTCTTGACCGGCCACAGCAGACGGCGGGCCTTGTCCAGGTTGCCGTTGTCCGGCCAGCTGTTGAGCGGGGCGAAGCGCTGCATGCCCGCGCCCGCGCCGCCGCGGCCGTCCTCGATGCGGTACGTGCCCGCGCTGTGCCACGCCATACGGATCATGAGACCGCCGTAGTGGCCGAAGTCCGCGGGCCACCAGTCCTGCGAAGTCGTGAGGACGGCGTCGACGTCCTTGGCGAGTTCGTCGAGGTCGACGGTCTTGAACTCGGCGGCGTAGTCGAACCCGGCGTCCATCGGGTCGGAAGCCGCGGTGTGCTTCCGGAGGATCTTCAGGTTGAGCTGATTCGGCCACCAGTCACGGTTTCCCGCGCCTTCGGTGGGGTGGTTGCGGCGCCCCGACGAGACGGGGCAGCCGCCCGCGCTCTCTTCGTTCATTTCGCCGACGACGGCGTCCGGGCTGTCAGACACGGGAATCCTTCCGGGAATCAGAGCTGCAGGGCTCAGGAACGGGGTTCGATAGCGCAGTCGGGACACAGGCCCCAGTAGATGACCTCGGCCTCTTCGATCACGAAGCCGTGGTCGTCCGACGCGCTCAAGCAGGGTGCCGGACCGACGGCGCAGTCGACGTCGGCGATGGCGCCACATGATCGACACACGACGTGGTGGTGGTTGTCCCCGACACGGGATTCATAGCGTGCCACCGACCCCGACGGCTGGATCCGCCGGACGAGACGTGCGGCGGTCAATGCCCGCAGCACGTCGTAAATGGCCTGGTGAGAGACCTCGCCGAGCTCTGAACGCACCGCACCGATGATGGAGTCGGTGTCGGCGTGCGGGTGGTCGCGTACCGCTGTCAGCACGGCCACCCGAGGACGCGTCACGCGCAGGGAGGCCCCGCGCAGCATCCGCTCGAAGTCCGGGGTCGTGGGCACGGGCGCAGTCTGGCCCATTTTCTGGAATGAATCAAGTTCGCGAATCCCGGGCGTGTCCGACGGCCTTCTCAGTCCTCGCGCGCCAGCAACTCACGCACCCGCTCCTGCAGCGCCTCCCTCGGATACGCGTTCACCTGGGCGCCCGCCATCCGCACCGGGTCACCGAAGAAGAAGTACTCGTACAGCGACTCCCGCCCGGCGAAGCTCGAGACCGACGCGTCGAACGCCAGCTTGAACAGCCGCGCGCGGTCCTTGGCCGGCAACGTGGCCGACTGGAGGTACGTGTCGATGTCGGGACGGCCGTCCGCGTCGAAATCCGCTTCCCCCGGCAGGGCCATGAGACCGGACGCGGAGAACTTGCGGATGATCTCGGTCAGCCGCGGCGAGACCTTCGTGGGGTACCAGTTCCGGGCGGCGTTGAGGACTTCCCACTTGGGCAGGAAGACGCCGTCCTCGCTCACCGTGCCGTCGGCCTCGGCCGCGCGCAGCACGGCCTTCTCGATCTCGACGTAGGAGATCAGCTCCGAAAGATCCTGCTGGATGTGCTGGAACCCGCCGATGCCGATCGCGGCGGCGATCTCACTGGCGAGGCCGAGGTAGAACTCGGTCTTGGCCAGTGTGCGGGTGACGACCTGGTGGGTCATGAGCGCGCCGGCGCCGGTCTCGGAGTACCAGGCGTTGCACAGTTCCGGGTGGCCCAGCAGGAAGACCCGCTCGTTCGGGACGAACACGTCGTCGAACACCACGACCGCGTCCATCTCCTCGAACCGGGAGGCGAGCGGCTCGTCGAAACGCGAGCGGCCGTGGTCGAGTCCGGCGCGGCAGAAGTACTTCAGCCCGGGCGCGTCGTTCGGGACGGCGAAAGCGTAGGAGTACGGAGCGTCCTCAGGCGTGCCTCGCAGCACCGTCGACGGGAACACGAGGAGTTCGTCGGCGATCGGTGCGATGGTGGCGAGCATCCGGGCACCGCGGATGACGATGCCGTCCTCCCGTTCCTCGACCACCTTCGCCGAAAGGTTGCCGCCACCCTGCTGGCTCCCGGAGACCGAACGGTTGACCTGCGGCGGGATCAAGGTGTGCGTCGCGAGGAGATCGTTCTCGCGCGCCATCTCGTAGTACTTCTCGATACGCTCGCCGAAGACGGGATCGGCCTGGGAGAAGAACTTCTTCGCGGCCGAAAGCGCGGTGAGCGACGAGTTCATGTAGTCGCCGGTGCGGCCGAGGAAACCGTTCGAGTACTCCGCCCATACGGAGAAAGCGGCACGACGGCGCTTGAGGTCCTCCTCGGTACGCGGCACCAGGAACGAGGTGCCGACGCGCTCCCCCGTGGTCGGCGATTCGTAGGTGAGGACGTCGCGATGCGCCGGATCGTGCTGGAGGTCGAAAAGCTTCGCGTAGGTCAGCGCGTTGTTGCGGAACGCCGCGTGCTCGGCGACCTTCGAGGTCACCTTCTCGCCGTCGACGTACAACTCCGGCGTCATCGCGTTGAGCTTGTCGAGGTACTGCTGTCCGGTGCGGGCTCCCATATCAGGCTCCTTCTCTTGTCAGAACAGGGATTCGTGGCCTTGCGCGGATTCGTGGATGGTCGAGAACCGCCCGTTGACGAAGCCGAGCGCGTCGCCGGAGCGGTAGTCGAATTCCCGCACCTCGCCGAGGAACAGGGTGTGGTCGCCGCCGTCGTAGGCGGCCCACGGCGTGCAGTCGAACCAGCTGAGGACGCCGCCGAGCCGTGGCGCGTGCTTGCCTTCGACCCACACCGGTGCGCCCTCGGGACTCGGACGGCCGGCGAAGTTCATCGCGAGCGCCTCTTGTTCCGCGCCGAGGACGTTGACCGCGAACGGGCGGCCTTCGAGCAGGTCGTGGCTCTTCACGGAGCGCTGGATCGAGACGAGCACGAGCGGCGGATCCATCGAGACCGCGGTGAAGGAGTTCACCGTCAGGCCGTGCCGTTTCGTGGCGGCGTCGAAGGTCACCACCGCGACACCGGTCGCGAAGCGGCCGAGACATCCCCGGAAGAACTGCGCGGGCGGCCGATACAGGTTCGAACCCGGCAGGAAACTGGTTTCGCGTGACATCATCGTCGGTTCCTGTTCTATAATCGAACAGCCAGTTCAACTATCGAAATGGATCGTATACGATGGCTTCGGACTCCCGCAAGACCGCGAGCACGTCCCAGACGCTCAGCCGCGGCATCCGCGTACTCGAAGTCCTTGCCGACGCCCAAGAAGCACTCAGCGTCGACCGGATCGCCGAACGGCTCGGCGTACACCGGTCGATCGCGTACCGGCTCATCCGCACGCTCGAGGACCACGGGCTCATCACCCGGGAGCCCACCGGGAAGTTCGAGCTCGGCACGCGTCTGGCCGCGCTCGCGGCGGGGATCAAACACGATCTGCAGGCCGCCGCGCTGCCCGAACTCACCGCGGTCGCGAACGAACTCGGCATGACGTGTTTCGTGGCGGTGTTGGACCGCGAAGAATGCGTGACCCTGGTCAGCGTGGAACCCCGGCACGCCGTCGCGTCCGTGGCGCAGCGTCCGGGGTCCCGGCATCCGTTCACCGTCGGCGCCCCCGGCCGGGCGATCCTTTCCCAACTCCCGTCGGAGGACTGGCCGGACGGAATACGCGAAGTGGCCGCCCGCGGTTACGCGGACAGCCATGGCGAAGTGATCGAGAACCTCAGCGCGGTCGCGGTTCCGCTTCCCCTGCGCGGCCACAATCCCGCGGCGCTCTCGGTCGTCTATCTGTCCAGCACGCACACCCCCGCCGAGCTCGCGGAGCGGCTCAAGGCGGCGGCGAAGGCCGTCCGTGACGCTCTCGGCGGATGAGCGTCACGGACGGCGAGACTATTTACCGAAACGGAGCGGGCTCACCGCCTGATCGGCTTCGTGGTCCGGGCCGAGCGGAATCCCGGACCGGTCACGCAACAGCAGGGTGGCGATGAGGCCGACGACCGTCATCCCCGCCAGGTAGACGGCCACGGACAACGACGTGCCGGTCGCCCCGACCAGCGCGGTGGCGATCGTCGGCGCGAACGCGCCACCGAGGATCGCGCCGAGCGCGTACGAGATCGAGACGCCGGAGAACCGGATCGACGCGGGGAACAGTTCCGCGTAGAACGCCGCCTGCTGGCCGTAGGTGAAGCCGAGTCCGACGCTGAGGATGATCAACCCCAGCGCCAACAAGACGACGTTCCCGGTGTCCACCAAGGGAAAGAGGGCCGCGACGCCGGCGAGTTGCGCGATCCAGCCCACCACGTAGGTACGCCGCCTGCCGATCCGGTCGGACACCGCGCCCGCCGCCCATGTCGAGATCAGCCAGGTCGCGGCCGACGCGGTCACCGCCCACAGCACCGGACCGCGGTCGAGTCCGATCGGGCCCTTGGGGTTGGTCGCGTAGTTCTGGATGTAGCCACCGGTGGTCATGTAGCCGACGGCGTTGTTGCCCGCGAACACCAGCGCGGCCACCAGGACCAGCGCGGTGTGCTTGCGGAACAGCTGGATGATCGGCGTCCGGGTCCGCTCACGGCGTTCGGCGATCTCGCGGAAGACCGGGCTCTCCTCGACGCGGCGCCGGACGTAGTGCCCGACCAGGATCAGCCCGACGCTGAGCAGGAACGGGATCCGCCAGCCCCAGTCGAGGAACGCCTGCCCGGGGACGAGCAAGCTGGTCAGCGCCAGAACGCCGGAAGCCAGCAGGAGGCCGAGCGGGACGCCGATCTGCGGTGAAGCGCCGAAGAGTCCCCGCCGGTTCGGCGGGGCGTGCTCGACGGCCATCAGCACGGCGCCGCCCCATTCGCCACCGGCGGAAATGCCCTGCAGGATCCGCAACAGGATCAGCAGAACCGGCGCGAGGACACCGATCTGGCCGAAGGTCGGGAGCACGCCGATCAGCGTGGTCGCGGCGCCCATCAGGATCAGGGTGAGCACCAGGACGACGCGGCGGCCGTACTTGTCGCCGAAGTGCCCGGCGAGGAAGGCGCCGAGCGGGCGGAACAGGAAGCTCACGCCCACGGTGGCGAAGGAGACGAGGGTGCTGTTCGCCCCGAGGCCCGAGAAGAACAGCTTGCCGAAGACGAGACCTGCCGCGGACGCGTAAACGAAGAAGTCGTACCACTCCACGGTGGTTCCGACGACGGTCGCGAAAGCGACCCTGCGCCGGTCGGAGGACGGTGGGGCGGTCCGGCCGGACGTGCGTTCATCCTGCGCTGGATTCGACACATTGGCTCCTTTGACGTAGGCCTGACGCGAGTGGCGGCCCGCTGAGATCCCGGGCGAGGCGAAGGCCACTCGGTGACCGCCTTGCCACTGTGGCACAGAATCATATACGTTATTAGATACGAAGCAAGGGTCGAGGGATTCAGGGAAACATGGACACTTACGAGGCAACGGCGCCATCAGGACGCGGGTCCGGTCCGCTGGGTACCCGGCCGGGCAAGATCATCGCCGTCCATCTCAGCTACGCGTCACGGGCAGAACAGCGCGGACGGCGTCCGGCGAACCCGTCGTACTTCTTCAAGCCGTCGAGCTCGATCGGCACGTCCGGTGGCACGGTCGAACGTCCGGCCGGAACCGAATTGCTGGCCTTCGAGGGCGAGATCGCGCTGGTCATCGGCACCACGGCCCGCTGGGTCAAACCGGACAGGGCGTGGGATCACGTCGCCGCCGTCACCGCCGCGAACGACTTCGGCCTCTACGATCTGCGCACCGCGGACAAGGGCTCCAACGTCCGGTCCAAGGGCGGCGACGGCTACACCCCGCTCGGCCCCGGCCTCATCGACGCGCGCGACGTCGACCCCTCCGCCCTGCGCGTGCGCACCTGGGTGAACGGCGACCTCGTGCAGGAGGACACGACGGCCGGGCTGATCTTCCCGTTGCGGCAGTTCGTTTCCGACCTCTCCCAGCACTTCACGCTCGAACCCGGCGACGTCATCCTCACCGGGACCCCCGCCGGCTCCACCGTGGTCTCCCCCGGTGACGTCGTCGTGGTCGAGGTGGACGTCCCCGGCACCTCCGCCAGCAGCGGACGGCTCCACACCACCGTCTCCCAGGGGATCCGGTCCTTTTCGGACATCGGCAGCCTGCCCGAGGTCGACGACAAGCAGCGCGCCGAGGCCTGGGGCACTCCCTCGGACGAGCCGGTCGCAGAGGACGCTCCCGCTCTCGACGAAGGGCTTCGCGCCAAACTCCTGCGCGCGCCGGTCGCCGGTTTGTCCGCCCAGTTGCGCAAGCGCGGGCTGAACAACGTCGCGATCGACGGCGTACGCCCCAATCTGCCGGGCTCGAAGATCGTCGGTACGGCGAGGACCTTGCGCTTCGTCCCGAACCGCGAAGACCTCTTCAAATCCCACGGCGGCGGCTACAACGCGCAGAAACGCCTCTTCGACTCCGTCGGCACCGGCGAGGTGATCGTCATCGAAGCCCGGGGCGACCGGGGTTCCGGAACGCTCGGGGACATCCTGGCGCTGCGGGCGCGGTACCTCGGCGCGGCCGGGGTGGTCACCGACGGCGGGATCCGCGACTTCGAGGCCGTCGCCGAGACCGGTCTTCCGGTGTTCTCCCAGGGCCCGCATCCGGCGGTCCTCGGCCGCAAGCACGTGCCGTGGGACACCGACGTCGCGGTCGCCTGCGGCGGGGCCACCGTACTGCCCGGCGACATCATCGTCGGCGACGACGACGGGGTGGTCGTCATCCCGCCGTCGCTGGCCGAAGAGATCGTCGACGCGACACTCGTCCAGGAGGACGAGGACGCCTGGATCGCCGAGCAGGTCGCCAAGGGCCGCCCGATCGAGGGGCTCTTCCCGCTGAACCCGTTGTGGCGGGAAAGGTATGAGGCATGGCAGAAGAAGCAGTGAAGACGGCCAGCAAGTCCGAACTCGCCTACGAGTGGCTGCGTGAGCGGATCGCCCGGCACGAGTACGGACCCGGCTACCGGCTCGTCCTCGCCGAGATCGCCGGCGCGCTCGACATGAGCGTCGTGCCGGTGCGCGAGGCGATCCGGCGGCTGGAGGCCGAACGGCTGGTGACCTTCGAGCGCAACGTCGGCGCGCGCGTGGCGATGGTGGACCAGAACGAATACGTCCACGCCATGCAGACCCTCGGCGTGGTCGAGGGCGTCGCCACCGCGCTGTCCGCGCCGGGACTGTCCGAAGAGGACATCGCGAAGGCACGCAGGGTGAACGAGCGGATGATCGCCCTGCTCGACCACTTCGACGCGCACGAGTTCACCGCGCTGAACCAGCAGTTCCACTCGCTGCTCTTCGCATGCTGCCCCAACCCCCAGATCCTCGAGCTCGTGCACCAAGGCTGGACGCGGCTGTCCGGACTGCGCGACTCGACGTTCGCCTTCGTGCCCGACCGCGCGCACCGGTCGGTCGAAGAGCACGAACAGATCCTCCGGCTGATCTCCGAGAAGGCCGACCCGCTCGACATCGAATTCGCCGCGCGCAATCACCGCTGGGCCACCATGCAGGCCTTTTTGGACGCTCGAGAGCGCGCGAACCGCTGACTGAGGAGGACTTTTGACCACCACGACTCCCCGGCCGATCCCGGACGGTGTCCCGGAGCGGATCCGGCACTACATCGGCGGCGAGCTCGTCGATTCGGCCGACGGCGCCGTTTTCGACGTGCTCGACCCGGTGACCAACGAGGTCTACGTGCGGGCCGCGGCGGGGAAGAAGGCCGATATCGATCGCGCCGTCGCCGCCGCGCGGAAGGCGTTCACCGAGGGGCCGTGGCCGAAGCTGCTGCCGCGCGAACGGTCGCGGGTGCTCAACCGCATCGCCGATCTCGTCGAATCGCGGGACAAGCGGCTGGCCGCGCTGGAGAGTTTCGATTCGGGCCTGCCGATCTCGCAGGCGCTGGGCCAGGCCCGCCGGGCGGCCGAGAACTTCCGGTTCTTCGCCGATCTGATCGTCGCGCAGGCCGACGACACCTACAAGGTGCCCGGCCGCCAGATCAACTACGTCAACCGCAAGCCGATCGGTGTCGCCGGGCTGATCACGCCGTGGAACACACCGTTCATGCTGGAATCGTGGAAACTCGCCCCCGCGCTGGCGACCGGTAACACCGTCGTGCTCAAGCCCGCCGAGTTCACCCCGCTTTCGGCGTCGCTGTGGGCCGAGATCTTCGAAGAGGCCGGGCTTCCGCCGGGTGTTTTCAACCTGGTCAACGGTTTCGGCGAGGACGCGGGCGACGCGCTGGTGAAGCATCCGGACGTCCCGCTGATCTCGTTCACCGGCGAGAGCGGCACCGGGAGCCTGATCTTCGGGAACGCGGCACCGTTCCTCAAGGGACTGTCGATGGAACTGGGCGGCAAGTCTCCCGCCATCGTCTTCGCCGACGCCGACCTGGAGACCGCGATCGACGCGACGATCTTCGGCGTGTTCTCGCTCAACGGCGAACGCTGCACCGCGGGCAGCCGGATCCTGGTCGAGCGCGCGATCTACGACGAGTTCGTCGAGCGCTACGCCGCTCAGGCCAAACGCGTCGTGGTGGGCGACCCGAGCGACCCCGCGACCGAGGTCGGCGCGCTGGTGCATCCCGAGCACTACGAAAAGGTCATGAAGTACATCGAGATCGGGAAGACCGAAGGCAGGCTGGTCGCAGGCGGCGGCCGCCCGGACGGCTTCCCGACCGGGAACTACGTGGCGCCGACGGTGTTCGCCGACGTCAAACCGGACGCCCGCATCTTCCAGGAGGAGATCTTCGGCCCGGTCGTCGCGATCACGCCGTTCGACAGCGAGGAAGAGGCGCTCGAGCTCGCGAACAACACGAAGTACGGGCTCGCGGCCTACGTCTGGACCAACGATCTCAAGCGGGCGCACAACTTCGCGCAGTCCGTCGAGGCCGGGATGGTGTGGCTCAACTCGAACAACGTCCGCGATCTGCGCACGCCCTTCGGCGGGGTCAAGGCGTCCGGGCTCGGGCACGAGGGCGGCTACCGCTCGATCGACTTCTACACCGACCAGCAGGCGGTGCACATCAATCTCGGCGAGGTGCACAACCCCGCCTTCGGCAAAGGATGATGCCATGACCACGATCCCCACGCCGTCGTCGCCACCGCCGGACGTCCTGCGCTGCGCGTACATGGAACTCGTCGTCACCGATCTGGCGCGTTCGCGCGCGTTCTACGCCGACGTCCTCGGCCTGACGGTGACCGAAGAGGACGACACCACGGTCAGCCTCCGCACGATCGACGAGTTCATCCACCACAACCTCGTGCTGCGCCAAGGCCCGGTCGCCGCTGTCGCCGCCTTCTCGTACCGCGTCCGGTCTCCGGAGGATCTGGACAAGGCCGTCGCGTTCTACACGGAGCTGGGCTGCCGGGTCGAGCGCCGCGAGGACGGGTACACGAAGGGCATCGGCGACTCGGTGCGCGTGCAGGACCCGCTCGGCTTCCCGATCGAGTTCTTCCACGACGTGCAGCACGTCGAGCGGCTCGGCTGGCGCTACGACCTGCACCTGCCCGGCGCGCTGGTGCGGCTCGACCACTTCAACCAGGTCACCCCGGACGTCCCGCTCGCGGTGAAGCATATGGAAGACCTCAACTTCCGTGTCACCGAGGACATCCAGGACGATCAGGGCGTCACCTACGCGGCCTGGATGCGCCGCAAGCCGACCGTGCACGACACCGCGATGACCGGCGGCGACGGGCCGCGGATGCACCACGTCGCTTTCGCCACGCACGAGAAGCACAACATCCTGTCCATTTGCGACAAACTCGGTTCGCTGCGGATGTCGGACCACATCGAACGCGGTCCCGGCAGGCACGGCGTCTCGAACGCGTTCTACCTGTATCTGCGTGACCCGGACGGGCACCGCGTCGAGATCTACACGCAGGACTACTACACCGGCGACCCCGACAACCCGGTCGTCACCTGGGACGTGCACGACAACCAGCGCCGTGACTGGTGGGGGACCCCGGTCGTCCCGTCGTGGTACACCGACGCGTCCCTCGTGCTCGACCTCGACGGCAAGCCGCAGCCGGTGGTCGCGAGGACCGAGGAGAGCGAGCTGGAGGTCACCATCGGGGCCGACGGCTTCTCCTACACCCGCAAGGGTGACGACGACGGAGAACTGCCCGCCTGGAAACAGGGCGAGTACAAACTCGGCAACCAGCTCTGAGGCGGGATCATGCTCGAACAGGAAACGATCACCGCGATCGCCGATGAACTGGCGGCCGCGGAAGAGGCGCGGGCAACGATCCCGCTGCTGACGACGCGCTACCCGGACATGACCGTCGAGGACTCGTACGCCGTGCAGAACGAATGGCGGCGCCGGGGCATCGCGTCGGGGCGCCGCCCGGTCGGCCGCAAGATCGGGCTCACCTCGAAGGTCATGCAGGCCGCCACCGGGATCACCGAACCCGACTACGGCGCCATTTTCGCGGACATGGTGTTCGAAAACGGTTCCGTGATCGAGCACAGCCGGTTCTCGAACGTGCGCATCGAAGTCGAGCTGGCCTTCGTGCTCAAGGACACCCTCACCGGACCGGACGCCACGGTGTTCGACGTCCTGCGCGCGACCGAGTACGTCGTACCCGCACTGGAGATCCTGTCCTCACGCATCGAAATGACGGGCCGGACGATCGTGGACACGATCAGCGACAACGCGGCCATGGGCGGCATGGTCTACGGCGGCAACCCGGTCGCCGTGGACGCCGTGGACCTACGGTGGGTTTCGGCGCTGTTGTACCGCAACGAAACCATCGAAGAATCCGGGGTCGCCGCCGCGGTGCTGAACCATCCGGCGAACGGTGTCGCCTGGCTGGCGAACAAACTCGCGCAACACGGCGACAAACTGGAGCCCGGCGACATCGTGCTCGCCGGGTCGTTCACCCGGCCGATGTGGGTGCACCCCGGCGACACCGTGACAGCCGACTACCGGGACCTGGGGGCGATCACATGCCGCTTCGTCTAGCGCCGACGTTCCGGGAGCAGCTGGGCACTCGGCCACTGATCGGCATGTGGGTGACGTCGGGAAGCCCGGTCGTCGCGGAGATCTGCGCGGGTTCCGGACTCGACTGGCTGCTCATCGACACCGAGCACTCCCCCGCCGGGCTGGAAACGGTGCAATCGTTGCTGCAGACGATCGCCGCGTATCCCATCACGCCGGTGGTGCGCGCCCCGTCCGGTGACACTGTCGCGCTGAAGCAGCTGCTCGACCTGGGCGCGCAGAACCTGCTCGTGCCCATGGTCGACAGCGCCGAGGAAGCGGAGGCCGTCGTACAGGCAGTCCGCTATCCGCCGCGAGGCGTGCGTGGTGTCGGCAGTGCCCTCTCCCGGTCCGCGCGCTGGAACCGGGTCGAGGACTACCTCACGAAGGCCGACGAATTCACGTCGCTGTACGTCCAGATCGAGTCGACGGCGGGTGTCGCGGCCGCCGCCGAAATCGCCGCTGTCGACGGCGTCGACGGCGTGTTCGTCGGGCCGTCCGATCTGGCCGCCTCGATGGGCCTGCTCGGACAGCAGACGCACGCCGACGTCACGGCGGCCGTCCTTGGCACGTTCGAGGCCGTGCGGGCACAGGGAAAGCCTGTCGGCGTCAACGCCTTCGACCCCGCGCAGGCTCAGCGGTACCTCGACGCCGGTGCTTCGTTCGTCCTGGTCGGCGCGGATGTTTCCTTGCTGGCGCAGGGTTCGGAGGCGCTCGCGCGGCGGCATTCGGTCTGAGTCCGGACTGTGTGGATTTTGGGACATCTGACGTCCCAAAATCCACACAGTCGACGGTCGCCTTCGCCGCCGCTCACGACGTCGCGCTGTCCGGGGCTTCGAAATCAGCCTGGCGGCGGGCAAGGTAGGCAGGCCAGTCGGCCCGGGCCGCGACCACGTCGGCGATGGAAAGCTTGATGACGCCGCAGCCGCTGAGCGAGCAGGCTCGTGGGGCGCTCGCGTCGATGAGGGAAATGCCGCCGATCTCGTCGCCGTCGTCGATGTAGGTGCAGAGCACGGGGTGGAACGCGCAGTCCTCGTAGATGTCACCCGGCTGAATTTCGCCTGGTTGGTCGTTGATCACGCTGGTGATGCTAGGCGGAGATGTCGGGCGGGCTGTAGTGGATTTCTGCCGAACAGCTCCACGATCTGTGATTTGAACTCCCGAGAACGTGCTGGCCATCCGAGGTCACCTGGTCGCGATCGGGTGTGCTTCTGTCGGAGGATCGGCTTTCGCGGCCTCCGGGTGGTTGTGAGTGGTGAGTCGGGTTCTGGCGGACCGGTATTTGGTTGTCGGCTGGGTCTGGCCTTGTGTGGGTGGTGTGGGCATGCCGAGGGGCCCGTCGCCGGTGGGGGTGGCGGGCTCCTCGGGGTTATGCGGTGGCGCGGTGGAGGGTGTTGCGCCGGGGTTTTCGTAGCGGGTCCAGGTATTGGGGTGGGATGAACTCCGGTAACCCGTCGGCTGCCATCCGGACTTGCCAGTCCCCGTGGTGAATCAGGCGGTGGTGGAAACCGCAGAGCAACACCAGGTTCCGGAGATCCGTGGGCCCGCCGTCTGCCCAATGATCAATATGATGGGCGTGACAGTTCCGCGGCCGCCGATGACAGCCGGGGAACGCGCAGCCCCCGTCACGGATGTTGAGGGCTCGGCGTTGCGCTGGGGTGACGAACCGCTTCAACCGTCCCACATCCAGCGGCTCCCCAGCCGCGTTCATCACGATCGGCAACATCAGGCAGTCGCAGGCGGCCATGCGTGCTTCGCGGGCGGTCATTTTTCCGACGAAGTCTACGCAGGCGGTGCCGAGCCCGGTCTTGAGTTCCTCGAGCCCGATGGTCACGTGGATCAGGGTGCGGTAGCCGTTGGTGCCGGGCTGGTCGGGGCAGGCGACCGCGAGGTCCAGGAGTTCGGCCCAGGCGTCGCCTTGGCGTTCGGCTGTGGTGCGTAGATCGGCTTGGCCGGATTCGTCGATCGGGCGTGGTGCCGCGTAGGCCTCGAGGGCGGCGGCGGTGCGGGCACCGAGTTCGTCGTCGAGGAGGCCGTTCAGTGTCCAGAACCCGTCCTTGCGGCGCTCCAGGGTGACTTCACGGCTGGGTTGCTTGGGTTCGGGGTCTTTGGGTTCGTTCCCATCAGGGTCGAGCCACGCGAGCAGGTTGTCCCCGAGCTTCGACACCTGCCGAGGACCGGCGTCCCGCGCCAGATCAGCGAGAGTCTTCTCCGCACACTCCCGATCCTCCACCGACACATCCGACGGAATCCGAGCCAGAATCTCCAGGATCTGCTTGATCCGTTCACTCCCGATAGCGCCCTCGGCGGCAGCCGCACCCGTAGCGGGAGCCACCGCCGGAACCTCCGTGTCGTCCAGTGCTCGGGTCGGGTTCAGCGCGATCGCCTGACTCACGATCGGACCGGCCTCGCCCCGCGACAACCCGGCCACGTCAGCGAACCACGCTGCTGTACTGCCGTAGCCGTAGAGGTCTTTCGCGCCCCGGGACTCGATCTCCGCCAGATACCGCCCCAACCCGGCGGAGGCGATCCGCATCATCTGCAGGAACTGCAGCACGCCATGGGCAAGCTCCAGCTTGCCGGCACGCCACAGCTCCTGCGGCAGTTCGGGAAGAAAGGTCTCGGACACCCCACAACAATACCGCACATCTGTCGAACAGGTGTTCGTAATTTTAAGCAACAACACAACCGGCGCATTCACCACTGACGGGTGAATCCGTCAAAACGTCGCTGCTACCCGACGTGACATCGACCGTCGACCACCGCATTTCGCCAGCCGACGCCTAACCACTCGCGACCCACCCGAGAGCACGCCGCCCTAATCCTCACCAACCAGCTCACCCACTCTCGGATTCGCCGGAAGTCGAAGCGCCGCAACAAGTCCGCCAACGGCAACGAGACCGATGAAGCCGAACACGACCCCGAAAGCCAGCGTGGGCCTCGATTCGAGGCCCGCCAGGACCGCGCCGGTCACCGCGACCCCCGCGACCGCGCCCACCTGCCTCACCGTGTTGAACAGACCGGACGCCCCACCCGCGGCGGCGGGTTCCACGGACGCCATCGCGATGGCGGACAGCGGCGACCAGGCCACCGCGTTGGCGGCGCCCAGAAGTGCGGCCCCCGCCGTGATCCACCAGGGATTCAGCTCCGACACGACCACGAGACCGATGAGCAGCAAGCTCACCGCGAGCAGACTCATGCCGAGGATCGCCGGTCGACGGCCTCCGACTCGGTCGACCCAGCGGCCCGCCGGTGGCGACAGCAGGATCGCGACGACGGCGTCCGGTGCCAGGACCATCGCTGCTTCGATCGGCCCGAAACCGCGTACTTCTTGGATATAGAGCATGGTCGGCAGCGCCATCGCGAGGACCGTCGCGCCGAGGGACGCCATCGCGAGGCTCGCCGACAGGTATCCGGACGAGCGGTAGAGCCGCAATGGCGCGAGCGCGTCGGCGCCTTCGCTGCGTTCCCGGAAGTAGAAACCCACGAGCAGGGCGACGGCGCCGGCGGCCGCGAGCAACGAAAAGGACAGCAGCGCCCACACGAGAAGGCTCAGACCCGCTGTGCTCAGTGCGGCGCCGATGAGGTCGAAGCGCGCGAAACCGCCTTGGCTACCGGGAATCAGGCGAATCCCCATGACGACGGCGATGGCGCAGAGCGGAACGTTGACCCAGAAGATCCAGCGCCAATCGAGGCTCGCCGTCAGCAGCCCGCCCAGAATGGGTCCGAGCAGAGTGGCAGCGGCGGCGACCGAGCCCCAGACGCCGAAGGCGCGGCCCCTCTCGTCTTCGGCGAAGAGCCGTCTGATCAACGTGAGCGGCTGTGGAGACATCGCGGCCGCGGCCAGGCCTTGCAGGATCCTGAAGGCGATGAGCCATCCGATCGAGGGAGCGAACCCGCACAGCGCGGAGGCGACGGCGAAGCCCGCCATGCCGAAGAGGTAGACGCGTTTCGGATCGAAGAGGTCGCCGAGCCGGCCCGCGACCAGCAAAGGAACCGAAAAGGCGAGCAGATAGCCCGCCGTCACCCAGAACAGCGCGGCGACGTCCCCGCCGAGATCGGCTTGGATGCTCGGGCTCGCCACCGCGACGATCGTCGTGTCGAGCAGGATCACGAAGAAGCCCGCGAGCAGCGCCACGAGTCCGCCCCATTTGGAAGAATTCATCGCCGCTCCCCCGGTGCACGCACGCGATCACGATAGGGCCACGGATCCCGCCCGCCGTAACAAGGCCTGTTCACCCCGCGAGTTGTAAGCCGACGGCTTCGGCACCCGGGAAGGGGACGATCTTGAACCGGGCGGGTTCTGTGTGGTTCTGGTCCTTGCTCGGCGCCTTCATCGCCGCCGCCCTCGGCACCGCGATCAATTTCGCGACCGACCTCAAGACCAGTTTCCTGGCCTGGGGTCTCGTCGTCGCGTTCACCGTCGCGACCGGGCTGATCAGCGGAATCTCGCAGGTCCTCAGCCGCCGCGACGGCGGCGGTCCGCAAACCGGCGGCACGACGAACGTCTACAACGTCCAGCACTCACAGGTCAACGTGTGGCTGGTGTTCCTGATCCTCGGGGTCTCGGGTTCGCTGCTGGCGGCCATTTTCGTGGGCGTCCACTTCGCGGGCTCGATCCAGACCGCCGGGACACCGCTCCCCGCGGCGATCGAACCACGCGTGACACCACCGCCCTCGTCGACGACCATCACGACGTCCACCGTGCCCCGGCCCGTCTCGAACGAAGACATCACCGAGTTCGTCACCGGCTATTACCGCTTGATGCCGAACACTCAAGCCGGATGGCCGCTCATCGGGCCGAACCTCCAGCGCCGGGGCCTAAGCGATTACGAAGCCCATTGGGGCAGGATCAACGCGGTGGACGTCCACAGCGCGTCGGCCACCTCCGCGACGACCGTCCGGGTCCGGGTCACGCTGCACTACCGCGACGGCCGGCCTTCCTCGCTCGAAACCCACGAACTGACGGTCGTTCCCTGCGAAGGCCACCTTTGCATCGACGCCGACACCCTTATCCGCGGGAAATAGCGATCGCGGGTTAAGGTCCTGCTCATGACCTGTCTTCCTCGCGGCGGCCGTCCCGCGGAGGCCTTGGAGGCCGTAGAGGCGAGTATCGAGGACTACTGGCGGCTGCTCCTCGTCGAATACGGCGTCGCCGCCGGGACGAAGGAAGAAAACGACCTCGCCGGAATGGTCGTCGCCGACACGTCCGCGTTCGAGTGGCGGGTGGTCGACGCGGCCCTGGGCAGGCTGTCGTGCACTGAATGCGGCGGCGAACTCGGCGCGGGTCCCACGAGCTGCGAGAGCTGTGCCCAGGCCGACGGATTCCGTTTCGCGGCCAGGGAAACAGACAAGCCCGCGACACCGCCGGGCACCGAGCACGGACTCCGCGTCGCCACCGCCGTCGCCCGGGCCCGGCATCGCTACGGAGTCCGGGCCCGCTGCGGCTTCGAACTCGGCCTTCCCGGTCTCCTCGAGGGCGAACTGCCCAGCACGCCCCGAGCGCAGGCGTGCCGGGCGGCGATCGACAAGCTCACCGAAGAGGAGTGCGAACGCGTGACCTCCTTCGAAGAGGTCGCCAGGCTCAGTAGTCGTCGCGTCCGGTGAACTGCTGCTCCAGCAGCTCCGCCGAACCCGCGACGAGTTCGAGCGGGTCGGTGAACTCGTTGATGTCGAGGTTCACCAGCGGCAGGGAATGGCGCAGCACCAGGTGTTCGCCCATGACCACCAGCCCGCCGACGACGATCGTGTTGCCGATCTCGGTCAGCACGGTCGCCAGGTCGACCTCGTCGATCCGCGCGAACGGCGTCGCGATCTGCACCCAATCCTCACGGCGGTCGAAGATCTCCCGCGCGATGACAACGGTCTGGGCGCGTTCTTCGTAATCGTCGTCGCCGTAGGACAACCGGATGCGAATTTCGTCCGGTTCGTCCTTTACCACCCGATATTCGTGTCGTACGAACGCGACCAGATCGGCCCATTCCGCCATGAATTCATTCTCCCTCGCAGTCGAAGATCGAGACTAGCGACAACGAGGGTGACGGAACCGGCCTCAGTCCGACATCACCCGGACAGCTGCGGTCCGCGCGTGTTCCAGAGCCGAATATGTAGCCCCGTGGAGTGAAGCGAGTGTGCCGAGCCTTCCGTATTCGAGACGGGTCGGACTCGGCGGGAGCGCGGCCCGCACCGGTTCCAGGAGCGCCGGATGACAACCGACCGGTCCGCCGAGCAACACGAGTTCCGGATCCACCACGGCGGTGATCGACGTGATCGCCCGCGCGACAGCACGACCGATCGTCTCGGTGTCGCCATCGTCCAGCATCCGCAACGCCGTCGCGACATCGTTCGATCGCGCGCCCGCGCCACCGATTCCGGCGGCAAGCTCCGTGGCGAGCGTGCCGCGGCCGGCGCCGGGCAGATACCCGATCTCACCCGCAAGCCCGTGCGCGCCCCGGACCAGCCTGTCGCCGATGTACAACCCGACGCCGAGACCCGCGCCGACGTAGACGTACGCGAAACTCGACACCCCGGTGGCGCCACCGGCGCGTTGTTCGGCGAGCGCGGCGAGGTTGACGTCGTTGTCCACCAAGACCGGTGCCGTCACGGTGCCGACGAGGATTTCTGCGGGACTCAGAAGGCCTTCGGGAAACGGAGAAGCCGGGACGGCGATGACGTCGTGCGTCTCGGGGTCGACCGGGTTGGCCATCGAAACGGCGACCGCGCGCAGAACCCCTTCCCCCGCTTGATCCACCGCGTCGGACGCGACCGAACGCAGGGCGGCGGCCACCGCTTCGACGTCACCCCTGACGCCGGCCGGACGTTCGTGTTCGCGCAGCACCGCGCCGGCGAGATCCGCCGACCAGGCCCGCACCCCGGACTTGCCCACCTCGACGGCGAGCACCCACCCCGCTGACGGTCCCAGTTCGTAGAACGTGCCGACGCGCCCCCGCCGTCCGGTCTCCTGCGCGCCTGTCGCCTCCAGCAGACCGCTTTCGGTCAGCCTGCGCACGGCTTCCGACACCGTCGGCTTCGACAGCCCCGTCGCCGCGGCGAGCTCGGCCCTCGTGACCCGGCCCCGGGTCACGACCTCCTCCAGCAGACGGCGATCGGTGGCCTCACGCAGGACGGCTTGCGGCAACGGCACCCTTGCGCTCCCCTCTTCCGCCGGTCTACCTTGACAGGACGGTTCTAGTTAGGTGACCTTACCAAATCACCGGAGGTTCAGCGATGATCCTGACCACCGAACTCCCCGCGGACGTCCCCGCCGCCATCCGCGAGACCAAGGCACGGCTCCGCGCCCGTATCGGCGATGTCGCGGCCGCGTTCGCCAGGGCCGAGGAACTGATGCGCGCCGAGGTCGCCGAGATCGTCGCCCTCCGCGAAAGCGGCCAAGAGATTTGGCCGGTCATCCGATTCGAGGACGTCGCCGAAGGCACCGTGCCGGACCATCTCGTCGCGGCCGTCCGGCGCCGCGGCTGCGCGGTCGTCAAGAACACCTTCCCTCGCGCGCGGGCCGAGGCGTGGGACCGCGAACTGGCGGACTACCTGGAGCGCAACGACTTCGAGAAGGCGTATCGTCGTATCGACGACGGCGTGTTCGGCGGTCTCGCCGCGAGCAAGCCCGCGATCTTCCCGATCTACTGGTCCCGGCCGCAGCTGGAGGCGCGGGAAGACGCCAACATGGTCGCGGTACGCGGGTTCCTCAACGGCTTCTGGAAGCACGAATCCGAGGGCCGGGTGTGGTTCGACCCCACTCGCGACACCGCCTACCCCGATCGCGTCCGCCGCCGTGCCCCCGGCGCGACCTCCCGCGGCCTGTCACCGCACACCGATTCCGGCTCGGTCGAACGGTGGCTGCTTCCCGCTTATCAGAACGTCTTCCGCCATGTCTTCGACGGCGACATCGACGCGTACGACCCGTGGGACGGGGCCTACCGCACCGACGTCCACGAGTTCCCCTCCACCGTCATGTGCTCGGCGTTCCGCACCTTCCAGGGCTGGACGGCGTTGTCCGACATGCGGCCCACCGAGGGTGTCCTGCACGCCGTCCCGATCCCGTCCGCGATGGTCTACCTGCTGCTGCGCGCCCTCCAGGACGACGTCGCCGAGGACGATCTCTGCGGATCGGCGAACGGGGAAGCCCTGCCGGTGAACGAACGCTGGCACGCGCCGTTGCTGCCCGCGCTCACACCGATCCCCGAAGTCGAGCCCGGTGACACCGTCTGGTGGCACGGTGACGTGATCCATTCCGTCGCCGGAGTCGAAGACCAGCAGGGCTGGGGCAACGTCATGTACATCGCCGCGAGCCCGCATTGCGAGAAGAACGCCGCATACGCCGCGCAGTGCGAAGAAGCATTTCGCACCGGTGCGAGCCCGGGCGATTTCGCGCCCGAGAACTACGAAGCCGGCTGGGTGTGAAACCTCGTGAGTGGCAGGGACGGGTTAGAACCGTCCCTGCCACCCACGAGGCCGAAGGTCAGCCGCCTGTCGGCACCCCCGCCCGCGCTTCCTGCGACGTCAGGGGACGCAGCGAAAGCGTGTACTCGTAGGTGCGGTCCTGCTGGACCTGACTGCGTTCCCGCACCGGGTTGGGCGTGTCCCCGACGCCGGTCACCGCGTGGCTCGCGTGCAGCGTGAACCAGCCCTTGTTGCGCTGCAACTGGAACGGGTACGCCGCCCGGTCGAGATCGTCGAACGGCGTCACGCTGACGTCGTTCGCTCCCCCGACCAGCAGGCCACCGGTCCGGCCGTCGGTGAGCAGCGCCCACCGGCTGTCGGTGTGGTTACCGTGGTCCTGCGGCCGGTGGTACTCGACGTACTGTTCGTCCACCGTGCTCGACTGCACGCCGATCGGCGTCCCGTCCTTGCGGTCGACGTAGCTCTCGGCCTTCCGCCCGTACCAGGCGAACCGGTCGTAGCGGTCCGGAACGGCGAGTGAGACGCCGATCCTGGGCAGGTACGGCAAAGTGCGCACGCTGCCCTGCGGCACCACCTTGTTGCCGAGGCTCAGCGTCCCGGTCCGGTCGACGGTGTAGGTCATCGTCTGGTCGAACCACGCCCCGGTGACGTCGGGCGCCGCGACCCGGCTGTCCACGATCACCTTCGCGCTTCGCGTCCCGTCCTTCTCGACACGGACACCCGTGACCGTGGTCTTCAACCGGTCCAGCCCGGCCTTGCGCCAGTCCTCGCCCTCGGCCCGGCCCCAGGCGAAGGTCTCGTTGCTGATCGGCGCCCGCCACGCGTCGAGCTTCGGACCCGCCGTCAGCAACTCCTTGCCCTGGTGCCGGATCGACGTCAGCGCGCCCGTGGCCTTGTCCACTTTGTACGTGACACCCGCCGCGGTCGTGGTCACCGAAGCCGTGTCCTCGACGACATCGACGGACTTCCCGTCGAGCGGCGTCCGGTCCAGGCCGGGAACCCGCTTGCCGCCCAAGGAGAACTGATCGTGCGCCAGGACGTGCCCCCGCGCGAGCATCGGCTCGCCCTGGGTCGTCACCGCTTCGACGGTGAGGAACCGCTCGCGATCGCCCGGATTCGCCGGAACCGGCAAGTAGATCTTCCCGGTCGACGCGGCACCGACCCGCAACGGCTGTTCGCCGCGCGCGACGATCCGGGAGCCCTCCTGTACCCGCCATCGCAGGTTCAGCTCGTCGGTGCCCTTGAACTGCCGCTCGTTGGTCACCGACAGAGCACCGCCGGAGTAGGCGAACCTGAGCGGCTGATGCGCCCACGCCATCTGCGCGGTTTCCGGCTGCGCCGAACGGTCCGAACCGATCAGACCGTCCACACCGGACAGACTCGACCCGTAGGAGAGGTGACTCCCGCGATCGGTGACGCTGTCGAAGTCCAGGGCCAGCAGCGCGCCGCCTGCCGGAGTGCCACCGGACAACTCCGCGGCGGAAAGCGGCTTGTCGTAGATGCGGACATCATCGACGGCGCCGCGTCCCATCCACCCGATGCTCGACGGATCGTTCCACGACGTCTCGAAGTCGCGGCCGATGTTGACCTCCGCCGACGACGAGTCGATCCCGCCGGTGAACGGTTTGCTCCCGATCTCCTTGCCGTCGAGGTAGAGCCGTAGGGCCGTGCCGTCGTAGGTACCGCTCACCCGGTGCCAGTTGCCGTAGAAGTCGGCGGGCACCTTGGCCTGGACCGCCTGCCACGTTCCACTGTGGATGAAGAACTCCAGGGTGTCCTGCGTCTTCATCTTGAGCGCGTACTGGTGATCGCCCTTGCCGAGGATGCGGAAGTCGCCGGTCCACTTCCCCGGCTTCACCCAAGCGTCGAGGGTGAGCGCCTTGCCGGTGATGTCGAGCTTCCGGTCGCGGTAGACCTCGACGAAATCGTCCAAACCGGACAGTCCCAGCGCCTTGCCGCGATGCCCTTCGACCAGATCCGGTTTCCCGGTCACATGCGCCGAGATGTTGTTGCCCGAAGAATCCGGCGTGGTCCGGATCCGTTGCCGGATGTTCTGCTCCGCCCAGTCCCAGATGAACCCGCCCTGGGTCTGGGGGTTCGCGCGGATGGTGTCCCAGAACTCCCGGAAGTTCCCCAGACTGTTGCCCATCGCGTGGGCGTACTCGCCGAAGATCAGCGGTTTGGTGGTGTTCTTCGCCTGTTCCTCGAATTTCTCCGGAGACGGATAGCGCGGCCCCCAGACGTCCGCGAAAGGAGCGTCGCCGTCAGGACTGTTGGACTGGTGGTAGATCGGCCGGGTGGGCTCGTTCGCGTCGAGCCATTCCGCCAGCGCGAAGTGATGCGCGCCGAGACCCGCTTCGTTGCCGGTGTCCCACAGGAAGACACTCGGGTGGTTCTTGTCCCGCTCGACCATGCCGATCATGCGGTCGAAGAACGCGTCCCGCCAGGCCGGGTCGTTCGCCTGGCAGTAACTCGCGCAGTTCTCGTGGTTGTGGGTCTCGATGTCGATCTCGTCGTCGATCCAGAGCCCGTGCCGGTCGGCCAGTTCGTAGAAGTACGGGTCGGACGGATAGTGCGAGGTGCGGACGGCGTTGACGTTGAGCTGCTTCATCAGCGCGACGTCACGTTCCTGCGCCTTCCGGGGCACGTACCGACCGTGATCCGGATCGGTCTCCGCGCGGTTGACGCCCTTGAACAGCACTCGCTTCCCGTTGACCAGCAACTGTTTGTCGCGGATCTCGATCTCGCGGAAACCGACCGTCTCACTGGTGATGTGGGTGACGCGGCCGTCGGGCGCGGTCAGTGTGAGGACGGCCGTGTACAGGTTCGGCGTCTCGTCCGTCCACTTCGCGGGGTTGCGGACAGGCAGGCCCAACGCGGTCTTGCCGCCCGCGTCGACCTCCCCGCTCGTCGTCCCGACCTCCTTGCCCGCCGCGTCACGCAGGCTCAGGCCGACGCGGTGCCTGCCCGTCGTTCCGCCGGGTTTGGCGGCGACCTCGACCGCGGCCTTGAGAGTGGCGTCGGTATAGGTCGCGTCGAGGTCGGTCGTCAGCCCGACGTCCTGGATGAACGTCCCGGGCGCCGAGTGCAGGGTCACCGACCGGAAGATGCCGGAGTACCGCCACTGGTCGACGTCCTCGAGGTACGCCCCCGCGCTCCAGCGATGCACCTGTACGGCGATCCGGTTCGGCCCCGGCCGCAGCGCGGACGAGATGTCGAACTCCGCCGGCGTGTACCCGCCCTGGTCGTAGCCGATGTACTTCCCGTTAACCCAGACGAAGTACGCCGAGGTGACGCCGTCGAAGCGCAGGAATGTCCTGTTCTTCGTCCAGTCCGCGGGCAACGGGAAGTCGCGGACGTAGGCGCCTGTCGGGTTGACGTCACGCGGGACGCGCGGCGGATCGTCGGGCTGGATCTCGGTGGCGATGTTGCGGAAGATCGGGTGGTCCAGGCCGTCCGTCTGCCACGTATGCGGCACGGAGACCTCGCGCCAGCGTGACGCGTCGTAGCCGTCCTCGTGAAAACCGGCCTGGACCTGGGACGGGTTGTCCGCCATCGCGATCCGCCACTTGCCGTCGAGCGACATCGTGTACGGACTGCGTTCGTCGCGGCGGGCGGCGGCGGAGATGTCCGCGTACGGCTTCAGGAAGGCGTGCGGCGGCTCCTGTCCTTCCGCCACCTTTCGTGGATCGTCGAGATAGGACTGGACGTCTCCTGGTGGGCCACCGGCCGCGGCCGGTGCTCCGGCCGCGACCAGGGAACCGGCGAGAACCGCCAGGACCAGGACCATGGGGCGTGTTCGCAGCACTGCGTTCGACCTCCAGGGGTTCAGCTGAGCAGGGAGCTGACAACGTTGACGATCTCGCACCACGACCCCGGGACGGAAGACCAAGATCCTTCCAAGGTCGTAGGCCGAACAGGTGGCGGAATCAAGCGCACATCTTCTCCGTACTGTTAGCGCTAACAATTTATCGTGAAGCACCCTGCGTTCAGGCATCGGGCTTACGAAATGCCCGTGCTCTCCCGCACGATCAACTCGGGAACCACCAGGTCACGGGCGCGTTCCTCACCGCCGTTCATCCGGCGGCGGAGCAGGTCGAACGTGCGCCTGCCGACTTCGACGAAGTCCTGGCGCACCGTCGTCAGCGGCGGTGTGTAGTAGGCCGCCTCCGGCACGTCGTCGAAGCCGACCACGCGCATCTCCCCGGGCACATTCACCCCGGCCTCGGTGCAGGCGCGGAGGAAACCGAGGGCCATCTGGTCGTTGGCCACGAACACCGCGTCCAGCCTTTTTTCGCCGACGAGGGATCGCCCCGCCGCGTACCCGGAACGCGCACTCCAGTCACCCCGGACGACCGGCGGGATCCGCGCGCCGTGCCGCCGCAGGGTCTCCCGCCAGCCGCGCTCACGGTCGAGCGCCTCCAGCCAGTCTTCGGGTCCGGCCACATGCCAGACGGTCTCGTGCCCGAGCCCGAGAAGGTGCTCGGTGGCGCGACGTGCGCCGTCGTACTGGTCGACCGAGATCACCGGCACCGGCGCCTTTCCCCCGCCGCCGACCGCGACGAGCGGCACGTCACTGGGCGCCGCCTCCAACGCCTTGCCCGCGGTGACGTGCGGCGCGATCACGACGATGCCCTCGACCGCCTGCCGTCGCAGGCGCTCCACCGCGTCGGTGATCGACGAGCGGCCCGGACGGCTGATGCTGGTGATGGTCGTCGCGTACCCGGCCTCGCGGGCGGCGTGTTCGATCCCGCTCAGCGTGCTGGCCGGCCCGTAGAGGTTGACCTCCAGCGCGACCACGCCGAGCGTGCCCGAACGGCCGGTGACCAGTGCGCGGGCGACCGAGTTCGGCCGATAGTCCAACTGCTCGATGGCGGCGTTGACCCGGACCCGGGTCTCGGCGCGGACCGGTCCGGTGCCGTTGACGACCCGGGAGACCGTCATATGCGAAACGCCCGCGAGCGCGGCCACGTCGGTGAGACTGGCCTGCTTGCCCTCGGCGGTTTCGCGCGCCATCGCGTGTCTCTCCCTGCCGGTACCGTGTCACGAGTGCCGCAAGTGTTAGCGATAACACGACCTTGGTCAAGCGCTCCCCGAGTCACAGTCGGGTCACGGAAGCCCGGCTCAGCTGGAGGCGCGATGCGTGAGCGAGACCGGCAAGATCCGTTGGCGTGGCTTGAGTTCCCGATCGTCCATCACTGCGAGCAGCGTCTCGACCATCGCGTGGACCTGCTCCCGCGGATCCTGGTGGACCGACGTCAGCGGCGGATCCATCTCCGGTGCCAGCGTCGCGTTGTCGTCGAAGCTGACGACGGCGACGTCCGACGGGATCCGCCGTCCGGCGGAATGCAGGGTGCGGAGCGCGCCGAGGGCCATCATGTCGCTGGCCACGAAGACCGCGTCGAGGTCGGGGCGCCGCGCGAGCAGGTTCGCCATCGCCTTCGCCCCGCCGGTCAGGGTGAAGTCGCCCTCCTCGACCAGGTCTGCCGGGTCGAGTCCGGCGTCGAGCAGGGTCTTGCGCCAGCCGGAAAGCCGGTCTATCGCCGCGCTCTGGTCCTGCGGACCCGCGATCGTCGCGATCCGGCGGTGACCCGCTTCGACCAGATGCGCGACAGCCAGCTTCGCGCCGCCCTCGTTGTCGAAGTCGACGACGTGGACACCGCGTTTGAGCCCGGCCGCCTGCCCGCCGTACACCACCGGGATCCTCAACTGCCGCAACGCCTTGGGCAACGGGTCGGTGCGGTGCGGCGCGAACACCAGCACGCCGTCGACGTGCCCGCCGTCCAGGAACCGCACCGTGCGGTCGAGGTCCTCCCGGGTATCGCTGAAGATCAAGACCATCTGACAGCCGATGTCGGCCAGCTCGCGGTAGCCCGCCCGCATGACCGCGGTGCGGTACGGGTCGTCGAGCAGCCGCGCCTCCGGCTCCGACAGCACGACCGCGACCGCACCGGTCCGCTTCGTCACCAGCGACCGGGCCGCCTGGTTCGGCGAGTAGCCGAGTTCCCTGGCCGCGGCCTGCACCTTCTCCCGGGAACGCGCGCTGACGTAGCCGTCGTCGTTCAACGCCCGGGACGCCGTCGAACGGCTGACCCCGGCGGACGCGGCGACGTCTTCCAGCGTCGGCCGGCCGTCTTCCCCTGGTCGAGGCCCCACCCGCGTCACCTTCACCCTTCAGTGTCATCCGGACACCCCCAGCTTAGTGTCCGGCGGCCCGGAGCACTGAGAGCGCTCCCCTGATGGAAACGCTCTCATTACAAGCCCTTGACACGGCTCTACCTTGGCGACAAACTCGGCGCATCCTGGGAGCGCTCCCATTTTTCCGGTCATCGGCAAGGGGTAGGACACGTGAGAACCATCCGGAACGGCCTGGTGCTGGCACTGGGTATCACGATGACGGCGTTCGGCCTGGCGGCGTGCGGGGGTGACGACGGCGGGGCACCCGCCGCGTCGGACCCGAACGCGAAGGTCGAGCTGTCACTGGCGACGTTCACCGAGTTCGGCTACGAGGAGCTCATTCCCGAATACGAACGGCTGCACCCGAACATCAAGATCACCCACCGCAAGACCGGCCAGGGCGGGCCGTACCACCAGGACCTGATCACGAAGCTGGCGGCGGGCTCCGGCCTCGCCGACGTCACCGCTGTCGAGGAGGGGCACCTGTCGAACGTCCTCGACAAGGGCTCGAAGTTCAACGACCTGCCCGAGATCGGCCCGGCGGACGCCTCCCCCGGGCGCTGGCTCGGCTGGAAGTACGACGCGGCGAAGACCAAGGACGGCAAGGTCATCGGCTACGGAACCGATATCGGTCCGCTGGCCATGTGCTACCGCGAGGACATGCTCGCCGCGGCCGGGCTTCCGACCGACCCCGAAGCGGTCAAGCCGCTGTTCGCGACCTGGGACAGCTACTTCGCCGCGGGCGACCAGTACGTGTCCAAGACCGGCGGGAAGGCGTGGTTCGACTCGGCGGCGCAGAACTTCAACGCCATGGTCAACCAGCTGCCCACCGGCTACCTCGGCACCGACGACAAGCTGGCGCTCGAAACGAACCAGGGCATCAAGGACGCCTGGACCAAGGTGACCGGCGCCGTCTCGAAAGGACAGTCGGCCAAGCTGACCGCGTTCAGCAACGAGTGGAACTCCGGGTTCAAGCAGGGCGCGTTCGCGACCAAGGTGTGCCCCGCGTGGATGCTCGGCGTGATCGAGGAGCACTCCGGTCCGGAGAACGCGGGCAAATGGGCGGTCACCGCGGCCTTCCCCGGCGGCGGCGGGAACTGGGGCGGCTCGTACCTGACCGTGCCCACGCAGTCGAAGCATCCGAAGGAGGCGGCCGAACTCGCCGCCTGGCTGACCGCGCCCGAGCAGCAGATCAAGGCGTTCCAGGCGAAGGGCACCTTCCCGAGCCAGGTCAAGGCGCTGGAGGACCCGGCGCTGCTGGGCGAGACCGACGCCTACTTCGGCGGCGCCAAGATCGGCCAGTTGTTCGCCGAGCAGGCCAAGAAGGTCGCGAAGCCCCAGTACAAGGGCCCGGGCGACGGCCAGATCCAGGAGAACGCCTCGAGCCCGGCACTGCAGGCCGTCGAACAGGGCAAGTCCGCGGACGAGGGCTGGACGCAACTGCTCGACGCCGCGAAGAAGATCACGCGCTGACCGATGACCGTCGTCGACAAGATCGCGCCGGAAGGGAATGAGGCCGGGGCGCGCACACCGCCCCGGCCCACCCTCCGTCACCGGCTGAGCCGGTGGGACGTCAAGGTCTCGCCGTACCTCTACATCGCCCCGTTCTTCCTCGTGTTCGGGATCGTCGGGTTGTTCCCGCTGCTCTACACGGCGTACGTGTCGCTGTTCAGCTGGGAGGCGGGTGACGACGCCCCGGACTTCATCGGGCTCGACAACTTCAAGGAACTGTTCGCCGACACGCAGTTCTGGAACGCGCTCGAGAACACCGTCAGCATCTTCCTGCTCTCCAGCGTTCCCCAGCTGATCATCGCGGTGCTCCTGGCCGCGTTGCTCAGCGCCAGGCTGCGCGGAGCGACCGGATGGCGCGTCGGTGTCCTGCTCCCCTACGCCGCCAGCCTGGTGGCGCTCGGGATCATCTTCGCGAATCTGTTCGGACCGAAGTACGGCCTGGTCAACGGTCTGCTGCAGACCCTCGGCCTCGACCCGGTCGACTGGCAGGCCGGGCGGTTCAGCAGCCACGCCGCGATCGCGATCATGGTGAACTGGCGCTGGACCGGGTACAACGCGCTGATCGTCCTCGCGGCGATGCAGGCGATTCCCAAGGAACTGCACGAGGCCGCCCTCATCGACGGCGCGGGCACGGCACGCCGGTTCTTCAGCATCACGCTCCCGTTGCTGAAGCCGACGCTGGTCTTCGTCACGATCACCTCGACGATCGGCGGGCTGCAGATCTTCACCGAGCCCAAGCTGTTCGACGCCATGCCGGGGTCGAACAACGGCGGTTCGTCCAACCAGTTCCAGACCGTGACGCTGTACCTGTACCAAACGGCCTTCGAGAACTACGAACTCGGCTACGCCTCGGCGATCGCGTGGGTGCTGTTCGTGATCATCGTGCTGATCGCGCTGGTCAACTTCTTCCTCACCGGCAGGCTCGCGGCGGTGAAGAAGAAATGACCAAACCACGCCGGTCCACCTACATCGTGCTCACGATCTTCGTACTGGGCTCGCTTTTCCCGTTCTACTGGTCGTTCCTGGTCGCCAGCCGGGACAGCGGGATGCTCACCGAACGCGTCCCGCCCTTCCTGCCCGGCGGGAACTTCTTCGCCAACGCGGCGCGGGTGTTCGACACGGTGCCGTTCTGGAAGGCGCTCGCGAACAGCCTGCTCGTGTCCGGCACGGTCACCCTCACCACGGTGCTGTTCTCGTCGCTGGCCGGGTTCGCGTTCGCCAAACTGCGGTTCCGCGGCCGGAACGGGTTGTTCGTGTTCATCGTCATCACCCTCGCCGTCCCGACCCAGCTCGGCATCATCCCGCTGTTCATGGCGATGTCGGAGTTCGGCTGGGCGGGCGGGCTGCAGGCGGTGATCGTGCCCAACCTGGTGACCGCTTTCGGCGTCTTCTGGATGCGTCAGTACACGGTGGACGCGGTGCCGTACGAACTGATCGAGGCGGCGCGGGTCGACGGCTGCAGCATGATCCGGATCTTCTGGAACGTCTGCCTGCCCGCCGTCCGCCCGGCGGCGGCGATCCTGGCGATGTTCACGTTCATGACGTCGTGGAACGACTTCCTCTGGCCGCTCGTGGTGCTGGACGCCGGCAACCCCACCGTCCAGCTGGCACTGGAGAAGCTGCAGAGCGGTTACTACGTCGACTATTCACTGGTGCTGGCCGGAACCACCTTGGCCACCATCCCGATCCTCATCGTCTTCCTCCTCCTCGGCCGCCAGATCGTGGCCGGGATCATGCAAGGTGCCGTGAAAGGGTGACCATGTCCGCTCATCCCGACAGTGTCCGGGCGAAGACCGCGCTGCTGTTCCCGCCCGGATTCGTGTGGGGCGCCGCCACCGCGGCCTTCCAGGTCGAAGGGGCCACGGCCGCCGACGGGCGGACCGATTCGATCTGGGACGTCTTCGCCCGCCGCCCCGGCGCCGTCGTCGGCGGCGACACCGGCGAACCGGGCGCCGACCACTACCGGCGCTACGCCGAAGACGTCGACCTGATGCGGCGGCTCGGGCTCGGCGCGTACCGGTTCTCCTTGTCGTGGCCGCGGATCCGGCCCGACGGCGGTGAACCGAATCCGCGCGGGCTCGCTTTCTACGACCGGCTCGTCGACAGGCTCCTCGAAGCCGGTGTCCAACCCTGGGCGACGCTGTATCACTGGGATCTCCCCCAGGCACTGGAAGACGAGGGCGGCTGGGCCTCGCGCGAGACCGCCTTCCGGTTCGCCGAGTACGCCGAAACGGTCGTGGCGCGGCTGGGCGACCGGGTGGCGAACTGGTCCACGCTGAACGAGCCGTGGTGTGCCGCGATGCTGGGCTACGCGGGCGGGATCCACGCTCCAGGGCGGCAGGAGCCTCGCGCCGCCGTCGCCGCCGCGCACCATCTCCTACTGGGCCACGGACTCGCGATGGACGTCCTGCGACGGCACGCTCCGGCGGCGTCCTCGGGGATCACGCTGAACCTGTATCCGGTGTCGGCGAACGATTCTTCGTCCACTGTGGACGCCGAGGCGGCCCGCCGGGTCGACGGTCTGCAGAACCGGCTCTTCCTGGACCCGGTGCTGCGTGGCTCGTACCCCGCCGATCTGGTGGCCGACCTGGCCCCGCTCGGTTTCGAAGACCTGGTGAGGGAAGGGGACCTGGCCACGATCGCGGCGCCGATCGACTGGCTGGGCATCAACTACTACCGCGGCTACCACGTCGCCGGGACTCCCCTGCCCGGCAGCGAACCGGCGGGCCCCGACTGGCTCGGCGTCCCCGACGTCCATTTCGTCCCGGACGAAGCGGCACCGCGCACCGACTCCGGCTGGGAGGTGCAACCCTCGCGGCTCACCGAATGCCTGCTGCGAGTGCACCGCGACTACCGGCCGATTCCGCTCTACATCACCGAAAACGGCGCTTCCTACCCGGACGCCCTGATCGGCGGGGACATCGCGGACACCGATCGGATCGCCTTCCTCGACTCGCATCTGCGCGCCGCGTACGAGGCGATCGAGGCGGGCGTCGACCTGCGCGGGTACTTCTATTGGTCGCTGCTCGACAACTTCGAATGGGCCGAGGGGTACGCCAAGCGGTTCGGCCTCGTGCACGTCGACTACGCGACCCAGCGGCGGACACCGAAACAAAGCGCGCTCTGGTACGCACGGGCGATCAGCCTCAACGGGCTGAGCTGACGGCCGGGTGTCCTGCGGGGTCCTTTCGTCCGGAAAGGACCCCGCAGGTCGCTTACCCGCGCTTCACCGAAGCCGCTGCCCGTTCCTCGGCCCGCCGGTCCAAGCCGTCGGACTCGAGGGCTCGCGGGGCACGAGCGGCGTGGAACCCGTTGACGCAACCGGGTACGTCCGCGACGGAAGAGCAGTTGTCGGGCCGGTTACCGCTCACCGCGGCCCCGTTCACCAGCGTGACGTGTCCATCGAGCGTGTAGATGCCCCCGGCGGACGCGGGTGAGGGCCAGGAGCCTGCTCCCGGCTCACCCGCGGCGTTGTCGCCGACCTTCGTGCCGTCGAGGGTGAGACTGTCGCTGAAGACGCTGAGCCCGCCGCCCCTGCCTCCATAGCCGGACATTCCGGCGTAGCCACCCGGCCCCGCGACACCGGCGTCGCCCCCGCGACCCGCCTGGTTTCCGGAGATGTCGCTACCGGTGATGACCGGATTCAGCAGCACACCTCTGCTGGTCGACATCATCACGCCGCCGGCCACACCGCCGCTGCCACCGGATCCGCCCGAGCCGCCATCGACGCCTCCCGCACCACCCTGACCACCGTTCCCGGCGATGTTGCCGGTGATACCGCCGCCGTCCATCCGCAGGACGGTGCCGCTGAGCGCGTCGACACCGCCCCCGAAACCGCCCGAGCCACCCCGTCCACCCGGTTTGGCGGCCGCGCCGTCACCGCCCCGGCCACCGGCGCCGGAGGAATTGCCGCGGATCGAGCTACTCGTGATCGCCACTGTCACCGGTGGGGAACCGTAGGAACTGATACCACCGCCGGAACCTCCTCTGCCACCGTCACTCGCGCCGGTGGTGGCGGTGGCGTCGGGACCAGGAGCACCCGAGCCCGCGGTGTTGCCGGTGATGACGCTGTCGGTGATGGTCAGTGGGCCCCAGTTGTCGATGCCGCCGCCCGAGTTCCCCGGATTCGGCTGTCCATAGGCGTTGACGCCGACACCGTCGGGAGCGTGACCGCCGGCGATCGTGATCTCGTGCAGAGTCAGGTCGCCCCAGTTCGAGATGATCCGGAACTGGGGAGCGTCCTGAGCACGGGCGATGGTGGCATGGTTGCCGTTGATGGTGAGCTTTCCCCTGATCAAGGGCAGCCCGGCACTCTGGCCGGCATCGGCGGCCGCGGTGAGGGTGTAAACGCAGTTCGCCGCCAGGGAAAGCGTGTTCGGCCCGAAGCCGGCGCTGGCCGTGGCGACCGCTTGGACCAGCGCGGCGGCGTCACAAGGAACGGCGACTTCGGCGGCCTGCGCCGGCGGAGCGACCAGGGCGAACGCCCCCAGTGCGATTACCGTGGTCGCGACTCGTCTTCGGGATCTTGCGCTGGGCGTCATCAAAGAACCTCTCGGATCGAAGAAATGGGCGATGACGATCTCGCGGCGGCTGGAACCCCCAGTCACGAAACCGTCACTCGACGAACATTAGAAGTGCCGCTCACACGCCCTCAATTGATATGATCGACATCACATCACATTCATCGCGGGTACCGCTCACCGGAAACCTTCGCGGTCAAAACAAAGAAACGGAAATCGTATCCGCGCGAATCCGAATCGCCGTTCATCGCGTTGTACACGGCACATCGGCCCGCATTTCGCATCTGCACGGCGGGATCCCCGAGCGGACGCCGGCCGATCTTGTTATGGTGGACGGGTAGCCGATCAACGAACGTGGAGACCAGACGTGGCAGGTGAAGACGACATCTCCGGGTGAGCCGGAGTTGCCAGGCCACCGGCAATGATGCCGAGGTGGCCTCTTTGTCGTCCCCTCCAAGCCACGTCCACCGCGGTGCTGCCTTGACGCGCCCGCTGTCTTTCACGAGGTCATTCCATGTCAGACGCCTTTGTCGTCGTATCCGCCTTGTCCTTCTCCTGGCCGGATGACACCCCTGTCTTCGACGACCTGTCCTTCACCGTGCCCGGTGGCCGCACCGGCCTCGTCGCGCCCAACGGGGCGGGCAAGAGCACGCTTCTCAAACTGATCGCCGGCGAGCTGCGGCCGGTCTCCGGGTCGGTCTCGGCGCAGGGCGTCCTCGGCTACCTGCCGCAGTCGCTGCCGCTCACCGCCGACCTGAACGTGGCCGAGGTGTTGGGCATCGCACCACAGCTCGCGGCCCTGAGCGCCATCGAGTCCGGCGACGCGAGCGACGAGCACTTCACCACCATCGGCAACGATTGGGACATCGAGGAGCGCACCCGCGCCCAGCTCGACAGGCTCGGCCTCGACGGCATCTCGCTGGAGCGGAGCCTGCGCACGTTGAGCGGCGGGCAGATCATCTCCCTGGGCCTGGCCGCGCAGCTGCTGAAACGGCCCGACATCCTGCTGCTGGACGAACCGACCAACAACCTCGACCTCGACGCCCGCCGCAAGCTCTACGGCGTGCTCGAAGACTGGTCCGGTTGCCTGCTGCTGGTGAGTCACGACCGGGAACTGCTCGACCGGATGGACCGGATCGCCGAACTCGACCGCGGCGATCTCCGTTACCACGGCGGAAACTTCACCCAGTACGAAGCGGCGGTCAAGGCCGAACAAGAAGTCGCCGAACGCAATGTCCGCAGCGCCGAACAACAGGTGAAACGCGAGAAGCGGGAGATGCAGCAAGCCAGGGAACGAGCCGACCGGCGAGCGGGCAACGCGGCCCGCAACCTCGGCAACGCCGGCCTGCCGAAGATCTTCGCCGGGACCATGAAACGCAACGCCCAGGAGTCCGCGGGCAAGGCGAACGAGACGCACGCCGCGCGGGTCAGCGACGCGAAGAACCGCCTCGACGAGGCCGAACGGTCCCTTCGCGACGATCAGAAGATCTCGCTGATCCTGCCGGGTACCAACGTCCCGGCAGGACGCACGATGTTCCACGGTGAGCACCTCCAAGTCCGCTACGACGGCCGAAACGTCTTCGCGGGCGAAGGAGTCGACCTGACGATCCGCGGTCCCGAGCGGATCGCACTGACCGGTGGCAACGGCACCGGCAAGTCGACGCTCCTGCGGGTGCTCAACGGAGATCTGGAGCCCGACGGCGGCGTACTGAAGCGAGCCGAAGGCCGGATCGCGTACCTCTCGCAACGGCTGGACCTACTGAACCTGGACCGGACCATCGCCGAGAACTTCGCGGCGTTCGCCCCCGGCCTCCCCGAGTCGCAACGGATGACGCTGCTCGCCCGGTTCCTGTTCCGGGGCGCGCGCAGCCAGCTCCCCGTCGGCGTGCTGTCCGGGGGTGAGCGACTGCGAGCCACCCTGGCCTGCGTCCTGTTCGCCGAGCCCGCGCCTCAGCTGCTTTTACTGGACGAACCGACGAACAATCTCGACTTGGTCAGCGTCGGGCAGCTGGAGAGCGCGCTCGGGGCGTATCAGGGGGCTTTCGTGGTCGTGAGCCACGATGAGCGGTTCCTGACCGAGATCAAGGTGGATCGGCGGGTGCGGTTGGCCGGCGGGGTTCTCGTGGAGTCCTGAGATTGCGCCGGCGGTGTGTGGCGGACGTGAGTGTTAGGGACGGTTCTAACACTCACGCCACCCTACGAAGCAAGGCAGCCATTGCGCATCTAGTCGACTAAATACGATGGTCGTTGCTCGGTGTCGCGCCGGATAGCGGCGTGATTCTGGCGGATTCACCCGTCAGTGCTGAATCCGCCGGTGGCGGGTGGCGGACGTGAGCGTCAAGGACGGTTCTAACACTCACGCCACCCTACGAAGCAAGGCAGCCATTGCGCATCTAGTCGACTAAATACGATGGTCGTTGCTCGGTGTCGCGCCGGATAGCGGCGTGATTCTGGCGGATTCACCCGTCAGTGGTGAATGCGCCGGTTGTGTTGTTGCTTAAAATTACGAACACCTGTTCGACAGATGTGCGGTATTGTTGTGGGGTGTCCGAGACCTTTCTTCCCGAACTGCCGCAGGAGCTGTGGCGTGCCGGCAAGCTGGAGCTTGCCCATGGCGTGCTGCAGTTCCTGCAGATGATGCGGATCGCCTCCGCCGGGTTGGGGCGGTATCTGGCGGAGATCGAGTCCCGGGGCGCGAAAGACCTCTACGGCTACGGCAGTACAGCAGCGTGGTTCGCTGACGTGGCCGGGTTGTCGCGGGGCGAGGCCGGTCCGATCGTGAGTCAGGCGATCGCGCTGAACCCGACCCGAGCACTGGACGACACGGAGGTTCCGGCGGTGGCTCCCGCTACGGGTGCGGCTGCCGCCGAGGGCGCTATCGGGAGTGAACGGATCAAGCAGATCCTGGAGATTCTGGCTCGGATTCCGTCGGATGTGTCGGTGGAGGATCGGGAGTGTGCGGAGAAGACTCTCGCTGATCTGGCGCGGGACGCCGGTCCTCGGCAGGTGTCGAAGCTCGGGGACAACCTGCTCGCGTGGCTCGACCCTGATGGGAACGAACCCAAAGACCCCGAACCCAAGCAACCCAGCCGTGAAGTCACCCTGGAGCGCCGCAAGGACGGGTTCTGGACACTGAACGGCCTCCTCGACGACGAACTCGGTGCCCGCACCGCCGCCGCCCTCGAGGCCTACGCGGCACCACGCCCGATCGACGAATCCGGCCAAGCCGATCTACGCACCACAGCCGAACGCCAAGGCGACGCCTGGGCCGAACTCCTGGACCTCGCGGTCGCCTGCCCCGACCAGCCCGGCACCAACGGCTACCGCACCCTGATCCACGTGACCATCGGGCTCGAGGAACTCAAGACCGGGCTCGGCACCGCCTGCGTAGACTTCGTCGGAAAAATGACCGCCCGCGAAGCACGCATGGCCGCCTGCGACTGCCTGATGTTGCCGATCGTGATGAACGCGGCTGGGGAGCCGCTGGATGTGGGACGGTTGAAGCGGTTCGTCACCCCAGCGCAACGCCGAGCCCTCAACATCCGTGACGGGGGCTGCGCGTTCCCCGGCTGTCATCGGCGGCCGCGGAACTGTCACGCCCATCATATTGATCATTGGGCAGACGGCGGGCCCACGGATCTCCGGAACCTGGTGTTGCTCTGCGGTTTCCACCACCGCCTGATTCACCACGGGGACTGGCAAGTCCGGATGGCAGCCGACGGGTTACCGGAGTTCATCCCACCCCAATACCTGGACCCGCTACGAAAACCCCGGCGCAACACCCTCCACCGCGCCACCGCATAACCCCGAGGAGCCCGCCACCCCCACCGGCGACGGGCCCCTCGGCATGCCCACACCACCCACACAAGGCCAGACCCAGCCGACAACCAAATACCGGTCCGCCAGAACCCGACTCACCACTCACAACCACCCGGAGGCCGCGAAAGCCGATCCTCCGACAGAAGCACACCCGATCGCGACTAGGACTTCGTCGGAACCATGGCCGCCTCATACTCCCCATCGTGATGAACGCGGCAGGTGAGCCACTGGACGTGGGACGGCTGAAGCGGCTCGTCACCCCAACCCAACGTCACCTCCTCAACATCCGCGACCAGGCGGCCCACGAATCTCCGGAACCTCTGCGGCTTCCACCACCGCATGACCCGAGAAGCCCGCCACCCACGCCGGAGACGGGCCCCTTGGCAGAAATCCCCAGACAGCCGCCGCGAGGCCCACCGAGAGGAAACCCCGAACCGATCAAACGCCGCCAGAGAAAGACTCAACGCGTTGGTCACCACGACAAAAGAAAAGGTCCCGCTTCCGCTCAGCGAAGGCTGGGGGTTCCTGCGAGCAGAAGCGGGAGTTTATGGCCGATACGGTGGGCCGCCTCTCGGCGAGTGGCACGACATGGCTCCGGCCGAACCGGTATTCCATGAAGGCGGAGGTTGAGGCCCGGGGGCACCATCCGTACCGACACTCTCTACAACGCACGACCGCTCGAAATGTTCCCCCACACCAAGCCCTGACCGCTGTGACCCGCGTCAACACACGAATGCGGGAACAGCCGTAAACAAAAGACCCGCTCCCGCTCAGCGAAGGCCTGGGGGTTACCTGCGAGCGGAAGCGGGAGCAGAACGTCGATACGGAGGGCCGCCTCTCGGCGAATGGCACGACATGGCTCCGGCCGAACCGGTATTCCATGAAGGCGGAGGTTGAGGCCCGGGGGCACCATCCGTACCGACACCCTCTACAACGCACCACCGCTCGAAATGTTCCGGCCGAAAACAGTGACGCGCGTCAACAAACGCTCAGCAGGGCGGCGGAACCTGCTCGACGAGTTCGTCCGGGGCGGACAGCCGCCAGGCCTCGTAGACGAGTTCGATCAGCTCGTCGGACTCGATACCGTCGAGCTGGACCACCACCCAGCCGAAGCCCCCGGAAGTGAACTGCACTTCGAAGACGTCCGGCCGCTCGGCGACGAGCGCTTCCTGCTCGGACAGGGTCTGCTTCAAGCCGACGGTCTGGGTCCGCGGCCAGTAGTACCCGAACCGCTTGCCACGAACGCTGTACGACTCCCACTCGGTCGCGTCGGAACGCTGGACGTCCGCGAGCGTCTCCAGCATCCGGTGGAACTCGTCACTCCGCACACTCACCTGAAACCCCCCAACTCGGCGGCCACAGTCTAAGCGAACCGGCCGACGGGGCCGGGAGCCCGGGCCGACTGTCCGAAGTGGACAAAGGTTCGACGCCACCCCTCCCGAGGCGGTAGGTTCGCGGTGAGTCCACTCGACCTGGGGAGCTGCGGAATGGACCGTCCGGTCACGGCGGCGGAACTGTTCGACGCCATCGGTTCCGCCTACGAGGACGCCTTCGGGCGGGCACCGGTGGTCGACAAGGCGGTGCGGCAGCTGGTGGACGCGCTGCCGCCGTCGTCGAGGGTGCTCGACATCGGCAGCGGAACGGGCAGGCCCGTCGCGGAGAAGCTGTCCGCCGCCGGTCATCGGGTGACCGGGCTCGACGTGTCGCAGGTGATGATCGACATCGCCCGCGAGCAGGTCCCCGACGCCACCTTCGTCCACGCCGACGTGCGCGAATGGACCTCGCCGCCCGAGTCCTGGGAGGCGGTTTGCGCCTTCTTCCCGTTCCTGCAGATGCCGCGCAAGGACACCGAGGCCGTGCTTGCCCATGTCGCGCGCTGGCTGGTGCCCGGCGGCCTGTTCGCCCTGGTCACCGTGCCTCGGGACGCCGAGGACGTGCCGGCGGAGTTCTTCGGCCGCACCTTCCTCGAGACCAGTTTCGCGCCGGATGACCTCGTGCGGCGGGTCGGGGCGGCCGGGCTCGAGGTCATCGGGACACATTCGGAGCTCTTCACCGCGGACGAGCCGGGGACGCCTCCGGAGGAACACCTGCTGATCACGGCGCGTCGCCCGGGTTAGCGTTGCGTTCATGCCGGTCATCAGCGTGATCACCCCGGTCCACCCGCCGAGCCTCCCGTATTTGACCGAGGCGTACGAGTCCCTCGCCGCGCAGGAACTCCCGCCGGGCTGGGCCTGGGAGTGGTTGGTGCAGGAAGACGGCGAGACCGGTCTGCTCGACGGCGTGCTCCCCACCGACGGACGAGTCCTCCCTGGTTCCGGCCGCCGAGGCGGCCCTGGGGTCGCGCGAATGATGGCGCTGTCCCGCGCCTCCGGGGAGCTGATCAAGGCGCTCGACGCGGACGACGTCCTGGCGCCTGGCGCGCTCGTGCGGGACATCGCGGCGCTCGAGGATCCCGCGATCGGCTGGACCACCTGCCGCGTCCTCGACCTGTTCCCGGACGGGACCACGGCCGGCGTCGACAGCGATCCCGAGGAAGGGCCGATCGAATGCGGCGCGATCCTCCGGTACTGGCAACACAACGGCTACGTGTCTTCGGTGGTGGCCGGGACGCTGTGCATCCGCCGCGAACTGCTGCTGGAACTCGGCGGCTGGATGGCGCTGCCCGCGTCGGAGGACACCGGGCTGGTCCTCGCCGCGAACGCCTCTTCCGACGGGTACTTCGTGGCCACCTGCGGTATGTACTACCGGAAATGGCCGGGTCAGGTCACCGCGTCCGCCGCGCACAACGACGACGCGGAACGGCTCGCGCGGATGAAACTGATCGAGGAGCGCGCCGAGATCATGTTGGCACGACGACGATGTCCAACAGCGCCTTCGCACACAGATCGCGGGTCTGATCCCGGGTCAGCCGCCGGTACTTGAGCCAGTCGAGGCAGACCGCGACGACGAAGGCCAGCCAGCCGCGGACGATCACCCTCAGGGTCTCCGGCGGCTCGGCGTCCGGGCACAGGACCGCCAGGATCCGGCGTCCCTGTTCGGCGAAATTGTTGTCCAGGACGTCCCGGACGTCGTCGACCGCGATGGCCGTACCCGCGTGCAGCGCCCGGTACCCGTCCTCGTTCGCTTCGACGTAGCGGAGATACGCGTCGAGTCCCGACAGCAACTGCTCCGCGACGGGCAGCGTGGGATCCGTCCTGGTCATGGCGAGCAGGCGTTCGCCCTCGGCCTTGATGACCTCGGTGACGAAGTCCCGTTTCGTCGGGAAGTAGTGGTAGAGCAGCCCTCGGGACACCTCGGCGATGTCCGCGACCTGCTCGATCCACACGTCGTCGTACGGCCGCTCCGCGAACAGGCGGGCACCGATCCTCAGCAGCTGTTCCCGCCGCTCGGCGGTGCTCAGCCTGCTGCGGGGCCTTCCGGAAGCACTCGGCGCCATTCGAGCATCGTACTTACTTGACACGAGTTCAGTAACACGCCACTCTCGCTATTGGATGCCGATTCAACAGTGCTCACCTGGAGGGGCCCGATGGCCACCGCTCTCCCCCATCCCCCGCGCCGGATCCCGCTGATCGGCGACGTGCTCGGCGTGTCACCGAAGACCCCGGTCCAGGACTCGATGCGGCACGCCGCCGAACTGGGCCCCGTCTTCGAGCGCAAGGTGTTCGGACGCCGGATCGTGTTCGTCCACGGCGCCGGGATGGTCGCCGACCTCTCCGACGAGAAACGGTTCGCGAAGCACGTCACGCCCGCGATCTCGAACCTGCGCCCACTCGGCGGCGACGGGCTGTTCACCGCGCACAACGAGGAGCCGAACTGGCGGCGCGCGCACGAGATCCTCGCGCCCGCGTTCAGCCGCAACGCCATGCAGCGCTACCACCCGACGATGCTGGCGATCACCCGCGAACTGCTGGGCACGTGGGATCGAGGCGGCGAGGTCGACGTCGCGGACGACATGACGAAGCTGACGCTGGAGACCATCGGGCAGACGGGGTTCGGCTACAGCTTCTCGTCGTTCGAACGCGCCGAACCGCATCCGTTCGTCGCCGCGATGGTCCGCACGCTGCGGCACGCGCAGCGAACGGCGATCCAGCCGCCGGTCATCGGCCCGCTGCTCAGCCGCAAGGCGAACAAGCGCAACGAGGCCGACCTGGCCTTCCTCCACTCGGTGGTCGACGAGGTCGTCGAAGCACGCAGGGGCGACACGAGCACCGAAGACCTGCTCGGGCTCATGCTCAACACCACGCAGCCGAGCACGGGCGAGGCGCTGGACGAGGTCAACATCCGGAACCAGATCATCACCTTCCTCGTGGCCGGGCACGAGACCACGTCGGGCGCGCTGTCGTTCGCCCTCTACTACCTCGCCCGGAACCCGGACGTCCTCGCCCGCGCGCGGTCCGAAGTGGACAAGGTCTGGGGCGAGAACCCGGATCCGTCCTACGAGGAGGTCGCCAAGCTCCGCTACGTCCGGCGAGTGCTCGACGAGGCGCTCCGACTCTGGCCGACAGCTCCCGCGTTCGCGCGCCAGGCACAGGTGGACACCGTCGTCGGCGACACGTACCAGGTGCGGAAGGGGCAGTGGGCGCTCGTCCTCATCCCGGCACTGCACCGCGACCCCGTCTGGGGAGAAGACCCCGAGGCGTTCGACCCCGACCGCTTCGCCCCGGATCGCAACCGTGCCCGTCCGGCGCACGTCTACAAGCCTTTCGGCACCGGAGAGCGCGCCTGCATCGGTCGGCAGTTCGCCCTGCACGAGGCGACGCTGGTCCTCGGCATGCTGCTGAGCCGCTACGACCTGCGCGGAGACCCGTCCTACCAGCTGGAAGTGCAGGAGCTGCTGACGCTGAAGCCGAAGGGCTTCAAACTCGACGTCTCCCTCCGCGAACGCGCGGAGGTGGGGGCGGCTCCCTAGGCGCCGGGCTTGAGCAGCTCGTCGAAGAGGGCGTCCACCAGACCGCGGGGAACGCTCGCCCCCGTCAATGCCCGGTAGACGACCGGGCCGACGACGGCGTCGATCGTGGCGTCGAGGTCGAGCCTCGGTGAGACCTCACCGGCCTCGATTCCGCGCGTGAGGAGGTCACGCTCCAGCTCGCGACGCGGATCGAGATAGCGGCTGTGGAGGCTCCTGGCCGTTTCGGGGTTGTGCTGCGCCTCGGCGATGAGAGCGAGCAGGACCTTGCCCGCCGGGTCTCGGGTGACGAAGCGTGCGAAACCGCGGAAGTAGCCGCGGATACTGTCCTCTGTGGACTTCTCCACCGGGACGGGGAAGCGCTTTTCGCTGTCCTCGATGAGCGTGTCGAGCAGGATCTCGACCTTCGACGGCCACCAGCGGTAGATCGTCTGCTTGGCGACGCCCGCCCGGCGCGCGATCGCCTCGATGGTCAGCCGGGCGAAGCCGTGCTCGACGAGCAGGTCGTCCGCGGCATGGAGCACGGCGAGGCGGGCGGCTTCGTCGCGCTGGTTGCCGGAGCGCACCCTGGGGGGCTGCGAGTTCGCGGCGGGCATGCGGACCACAGTACCGGTCGGCGCGGGCGGGCACGACAGCTACCGTGCTACTGTCTAGACGCAACGTCGCGTCTAGACAAATCCTCGAACTTCAAGGAGTTTCAATGTCCGACACCTCAGGGCGGCAAGCCCTCGTCATCGGCGCCTCCCGCGGGCTGGGGCTCGTCCTCGCCGAGGAACTCACCCGGCGCAGCTGGCGAGTGATCGCCACGGCCCGCCAAAACGGTGGCGAACTGCGGGCGAAGGCCGACGCTTCGAACGGGCGGCTGCGGGTCGAATCGTTGGAGATGACCAGTGACGACCAGCTCGCCGCCCTGCGCGAGCGCCTGGACGGTACCGAGCTGGACCTGCTGTTCGTCAACGCCGCGATCGATCGCGGGAACCTGCCCATCACCGAGGTCTCGACCGAGACGTTCGCCGAAGTGATGATCACCAACGCGTTGAGCCCGCTTCGCACCGTCGAAGCTCTTCGCGATCTGGTCACGCCCGGCGGCACCGTCGCGGTCATGTCCTCCAGGCAGGGCAGCGTCTCGCTGAACACCCGGCCCGGCTTCGAGCTGTACAAGGCCAGCAAGGCCGCGCTCAACCAGTTGATGCGCAGCTACTCCACCCGGTATGCCGAGGACGGGCACACCAAGCTGCTCATCCACCCCGGCCACAACCAGACGCCGCTCGGTGGCCCCGGCGCTCCCCTCTCCCCCGCGGAGAGCATGCCCGCCGTCGTCGACGTCCTCGAAGCCCAGGCAGGCGCGAAGGGGTTGCAGTTCCTCGATCTCTACGGCGAGGTCGTGCCTTGGTAGCGGCCGGTCACATCTTCCTCCCGGGATCCGTCAGTGCGGTGGAAGCAAGACGAAAACCCTGGAGGAGAACATCATGGAAGCCCGGATCCCGAACCCGGCCCTGTCGAACCCCGCGACGCTGAAAGCCCTGATCGCGTTGGCGGAGTCGACCGGGGACACCGGTGTCCCGAACACCACGCACCACCTCATGCACGTTCGCGCGAGCCAGATCAACGGCTGCAGCGGCTGTCTGGAGATGCACACCAAGGAAATGCGCAAGGCGGGCGAGTCCGACGAGCGGATCTTCACCGTCGCCGCGTGGCGTGACACGGCCTTCTTCACCGACGCCGAACGTGCGGCACTCGCGCTGACGGAGGCCCTCACCCGGATCGCGGACCGGGCCGACCCCGTCGACGACGACGTCTGGGACGAAGCGGCTCGCCACTACGACGAAAAGCAGCTCTCGAGTCTGGTCCTCTCCATCGCCGCCATCAACACCTGGAACCGGCTCAACGTCGCCACCCGGCAGATCGCCGGCGCCGCCTGAGCGCCTTACCTGGCCTGCCGCAGTTCCACGCAGCACTCGGCCGCGCCGGGAGCGAGGACCGCTTCCACGTTCCCGGCGCGCACGCCGGTCAGGAAACCGGCCAGGAAGGCCTGGTTGAGCCCGCAGACCAGCTCCGGGGCCTCGGCGGCCAGCGGATGGAACGGGCAGTTCCGCAGCCGGACGCAGGTGGTGGCGTCCCGGCTCGGCTCGAAGCCGTAGCGGCGAAGCATCCCTTCCGCCACGGTGAGCGCGCGTTCCACGCCGAGCCTGCCCGGCCGGGTCCGCGCGCGCTCCTCCTCGCCCGCCGCGAAGCCGCGCTCCCCCGCGACCCGCAGCACGGCGTCCCGCGCGGTCTCACCGGTGCCTTCGGCGAGCACGGCCTCGGCGAGGATGGCCGCCAGGATCTCGTGCCGCCGCGCGGGAAGCTGCACCTGGATGGCCTCGTCGACGGGTTCGTAGACCTTGGGCTTGCGCCCCACCTTCACCACCGGGCCCGCCGCGAAGCCGAACTTGAGCAGCCCCGCCGCCACGAGCTTGTCGAGATGGAAGGCGGCGAGCTTCCGGGAGATCCCGACCGCGGCCGCCGCTTCGTCCCGGGTCACCGGACGCCGCGCGCCCCGGGCGAAGGCGTACATGCCCCGGCGGAGGTCGTCGTCGAGTGCCGCCACCGCGGCGATGGATGGGGCGTCGAGGCCGTCCGGATCGGACACTGTCACGTACACCACGATATCGCCCATCTCAGTCGGCGGAACATCCAGAACTGCGGATCTACCATGTAGGCTGAACCGGCGGGCGGTAAAAAGCCCAAAAAGCTTAGTCGAATAGCACTGGGGATCGCGGTCAGCCTAGGAGGCCTTATGTCCACTCCAGCCTTGCGTGTCGTGCACGAAACCGGGCCGGGGCCGGACCTGGAGGCCGCCGAGGCCGCCGCGGCCGATCTCCTCACCGCGCTGGGCATTTCACTCGACTCCGAGAGCCTCCGCGGCACCCCTGGCCGGATGGCCCGCGCGTACGCCGAACTGTTCACCCCGCGGCCGTTCGACCTCACGACCTTCCCCAACGACGAGGGCTACGACGAGCTCGTCCTCGCGAGGGGGATCCCGGTCCGGTCCGTCTGCGAACACCACCTGCTGCCGTTCGTCGGTGTCGCCCACGTCGGCTATCTGCCCGGCGAGCGGATCCTCGGCCTGTCCAAGCTGGCCAGGATCGTCGAGCACTTCGCCTGTCGCCCGCAGGTTCAGGAACGTCTCACGAAACAGGTCGCCGACTGGCTCGACGAGCAGCTCGAGCCGCGCGGTGTCGGCGTGGTGATCGAAGCGGAGCACTCGTGCATGACGCTGCGCGGTGTCCAGGCCGCCGGTTCGAGCACCGTCACCTCCACCTTGCTCGGCACGTTGCGCGAAGACGCCCGCTCGCGCCAGGAGTTCTTCGCCCTCACCGGCATCAACGGCTGACAGCGGGCTCTTCCGCGTAGGCCGCGGAGACGACCTCACGGTCGAACACCCGCCAGGTGAGCACGGAAACGATCATCGCCACCACGAAGCCCACCCAATAAGGCGTCGTCAGGCCGAACTCGGAAGCCACCACGCCGCCGAGCAGCGCGCCGAAGCAGGTCCCGCCCGCGACGATGAACAACGTGGTGCTGCCGACGCGGCCGAGCATCTCCGGCGGGGTGAGCCGCTGACGCAGGGAACTGCCGACGATGCCCCACAGCGCGCCGTGCACCCCGAACAGGAACAACACCACCCCGACCACCGGCGCGCTCGTGCTCGTCGCGAGCACGAGATGGGTCCCGGCCTCGATCAGCAGCCCGATCCGCAACGTCCAGGTCGGCGTGCACCAGGCGATCAGCCGGTCGCCCGTGACCGAGCCGAGCAGCCCGCCCACCGCCATGCAGGTGAAGAGCAGGCCGTACCCGACGGCCTCCAGCTGGAGCCGCTCCTTGGCCAGCAGCACCAGTATCGAGGTGGCGGCGACGAGCGTCACGTTCAGCAGGCCGATCAGCCCGACCATGGTCCGCAACAGGCGCTGACCCGCGAGCCAGCGGAACCCTTCGGCCACCTCCGACCGGATCGAGCGCCGCTTCACCGGCTCGCCGGGGCCGCCGTCGGGCCGTGGCCGGTAGGCGCCCGCGATCAGCCCGAGGAGAAGCGCGCTGACCGCGTACGTGCCGGCGTTGACGTAGAACGGGATGCTCGCCGCGACACCGAACAGGAATCCGCTCAGCGGCCCGGAAAGCATGCCGTGGGTCAAGGTCGTCCCGGCGTACAGCCGCGCGTTCGCCCGCTCCAGCAACGCCTTCGGGACGATCGAAGGCAGCATGGCCCCGCTCGCCGTCCGGAACACGACCTCGCCCGAGTTGATCACGAAGAGGACGGCGTAGAGCAGGGCGACACCGGCGTTCCCCGTCGTGATCGCGACAGCCAGCAAGGCGACGGCGGGGACGCGGATCCAGTCGAGGGTGATCATCAGCTTCCGCCGGTCCACCCTGTCGACGAGCACCCCGCCCGGCAGCGAGAAGAGCAGCCACGGCAGCCACGCCACCGCGAACCCGCCCGAGACCACGAGTGGCTCATCGGTGCGGGACGCGATCAGCAGAGGTGCCGCCACCGTCGCGAGACCGCTGCCCAGCGCGGATGTCGTGCTCGCCGCCCAGAGTTTGGCGTACCTGCCGTCCAGCCGTTCCCCCGTCATCGGATCAACGTAGCGAGCGGTGACCGAGCGGAGGCGGAGTTTCACCCACAGCTGAGCGGCCGCCCTCTAGACTGCCCTTCCGTTCGGCCTTGGGAGGGGAGCACGGATGGTGCTGGTGCGCGACGTCGATCCGTCGATTCTGCTGGTGAACAAGGCACCAGGCGAAAACCCGGGACCTTATCTGCCCAGGGACATCGACCCGTTGCTCAGCGCCGCGCTCGCGAACAGGCATTTCACTCTCGTCGTCCACGAGGTCTACTCGGGTGCGAGACGAACGGCCTGGGAAGCCCTGGCCGCGACGTACGCGGAAACACAACTGGTCATCGAGCCGGAGATCGACGAACTCGTACTGGACCGGTTCGGCGGACCGGCAGTCCTCTGGCTGGACCGGAAGCTGCCCCAGACCCTCCGACGCGATCCCACTGCGGTTGCCGCCTGGTTGAGAAGGTATCCCGAACGCCGGCTTCTGGGGCTCGTCGACGCGAGCCGGTACGACCACCCGGAACTGCGCGCGGCGATCGATCGTCTGGAGCCGACGGTCCTCCGCATCGGCCCGGATCTCTCCGCCGGGGAACGCGCGAAGGCCGAGAAGATGTTCCCGGGAGCGGGATCCATCCGCACGATCGACGAACTCGCCGTCGCGCGAACACCCGCCGCTGCCGAGAACACCGAGCCGGATCTGTTCGCCGCCCACGTCGCCGACTACCGGCCCGACACCGACGACGGCGTCGATCGCCTCGGTATCGGCCCCGACGTGCGCATGCTCGCCGACCTGGTGGTCTCCAGAATGATCACCCCTCCCCTGTCGATCGGCCTGTTCGGCAGCTGGGGTTCCGGCAAGAGCTTCTTCATGCGACAGATGCAGCTGCGCGTCCGCGAGCTCGCCGATTCCGCGCAGGAGGCCGAAACCGTGGCCGGCACGCACGGGAAGGCCGTGTCGTCCTACTGTTCGAGCGTCCGGCAAATCAGCTTCAACGCCTGGCACTACAGCGAAGCGAACCTTCTCGCGAGTCTCGCCACCCACATCTTCGACAACCTCGCCGCCAGCGGCGCCGAGAACGACCTCCAGCGTCAGGCCGACGCGCTCGCGGAACGCCGCAAGACCGAGAAAACCCTCCTCGGCAGGCTCAGCGCGGTCCGCCTCGAACGCAGGACCTTGACGGCCCGGCAGAAACAAGCGAACCGAAGGCGACGGAAGCCACGCGAGTACGTCCGTGCGGTCTTCGACAGCCTCACCGAAGCGGACAAGGCCTGGATCGCGTCCAGGCTCGGCGTCGACCAGCCGACCGCCGAGGATCTCGAACGGCTGGCGCAGGAGACCGGCGGGCTGCGTTCGGACGTCGCCGAGTTCTGGCGGCGGCTGCGGCAGGATCCGGTTCCGTTGCTGGTCCTGATCGGCGGGCTGGTGATGGTCCTGGTCGTCACGTTGCTCGTCGGCCGGTCCCAGGTTTCGGGGGTACTCGGCGGGCTCACCGTGATCAGCTCCGCGCTGACCGTCGTCCTGCGGATGCGCGCCAGCGCGGGCCGGATCCACCAGGCGCTCGACAAACTCGGTGGTCCGTCCGAAGAGGACGAAGAGACCGAGCGGCGCCTCGCCGAACTGGACGCCGAATCCGACAGGCTCGAGAAAGCGGTCACCGAACTCGCGCCCGGGCTGGATCTGGTGTCGTTCGCCGAGTCCCGGGTTTCGGACTACGTCGAACATCTGGGCGTGGTCTCGTTGCTGCGCAAGGATCTCGAGACGTTCGCGACCATGCTCGCCGAGGTGCCGCACGGTTCCGGGAAGATCGAACGGACCGTGCTCTACATCGACGACCTCGACCGCTGCCCGCCCAAGGTCGTCGTCCAGGTGCTCGAAGCCATCCACCTCCTGCTGGCGCTGCCAGTGTTCGTCGTCGTGGTGGGCGTCGATTCCCGGTGGCTGAAGAGAGCCGTCGAGCAGCACTACGAAGAGATGCTCGGCGACGATCCCGAGACGTTCGCCGAGAACTATCTCGAGAAGATCTTCCAGGTGCCGTTCACGTTGTCCCCCATGGACGATCCAGGGTTCGCGGGGCTCGTGCGCGGGCTCGCCGCCACCGAGGGTCAGGACGCCACGCCGGTGCCGGAGCCCGCCGAACCGGTTCAGGCCACCGGCGCCCCGGCGGGACTGTTGACCGCTCCTCCTCGCGAGGACGCACCGGAACCGTCGTCCGAACAGTCCACAATAGACCTCCGACCTCCTCGACTGGTGATCTCGCCGTCGGAGCTGGACTTCCTGGCGACCCTGTCCCCGCTCGTCCGGTCACCGCGGGCCGCGAAACGACTCCTGAACCTCTACCGGCTGCTGCGGGCGCGCCTCGCCGGCGAGGACTTGGCCGAGTTCCTCGCCGACGGCGACCGCGAGGCACCGTTCCGCGCGGTGCTGGTCCTGCTCTCCGTACTCGTCGGGTATCCGGAGGTGGCTTCCTGGTTCTTCGCCACCCTCGACGGGCTCGACCCCGACGACGGCGCGCTCGAGATCGTGCCGTCACTGAACGACCACGAACTCCGGCCGAAGGTCGAGCGCGGCATGGAGGGCGGCACATGGCCGGAGCTGGCCGCGTCCTATCAGCGCTGGTTGCCGCTGGTGAACCGGTTCTCGTTCGCCCGCGACGACTGATTCCGCGACCGCTCGATGTCGGGTCCCCGGTAGAGCCGCTCCGGGATCCGCGCCAGCGTCGACGGATGGACCTGCGGGCCGAGTCCGTACAGCTTCTGGAAGCTCATGATCAGCGGCCGCCACCGGTCGGGGTCGATCCGGTCTTCGGTACCCGGCATCCGCACCTCGTCGTGGACGTGGACGCGCTGCACGCGAACCTCGAACACGAGGACACCGCCGCGTTGTGCCTCGTCGTCCTCGGCGAGGGGATGGACGGCCTCGACCACGGCCTCCATCGTCACCGGGCATTCCGCCACACGCGACGGCCGGACCGTTTCCGAGGCGACCGGGGTCAGGCCCGCCCTGCCGAACTTGTCCGCTTCGTGCCGGTAACCGCGCTCGTACTTACGGGGCGGGACGGGATCCGACCCGGTGGTCAGGGCCAGCTCGTCGACGGCGGCCGCCAGATCGACGGAAGGGAGATTCAGAACACATTCACGGTTGTGCATGAGATTCTGCGCGGTCTTGGATTTCGCGCCCAGTCCGAGCATGCCCCGCCACCCGAGCCAGAACGCCGACGACATCGGGGCCAGGTTCGGGGAGCCCTCCTGGTCGACCGTCGAGAGGAGCACCACAGGGGTGCCGAAGTAGAGGATGCCGGGCTCAATACGGGTGTGCGCGGTCTCGGCCGCCGACGTCGTAACTGTCACGTCCGTCAGCTTCGCCGCCCCGCGCGGCGGAGGCTGGCGTGAATCGGACATCGCGATCGACACCGTCGACAGACGGCTTTCCGCCGCCGGAGCGTTTACCCTTTTCGCAGTGGTTCCCTTGGACCGGCGCGAACCCGGCGTCGTTCGGAGTATTGCGTTCGGCCGATTGCTGGTAGGTTCGCCGAACTCGATCGACGAAGGAGGCGCCGGCAGCTGCCCGGTCAACACCCGAACGCGCGTGGTGAGGCGAATCGCATGCGAGACGATGTGGTCCAGGCGAGCTCGATTCTCGGGCATGCTCCCGGCCAGGTTTGGGAAGTGATCGGCGATCCCGAGTCCTACTCGAGGTTCGTCGCGGAGATCAGCTGGTGCGAGATCCGGCAGCCCGCCGAACGCGGGCGCGGTCCGAAGTGCGTCATCCGCCTGGAGCCGCGGGCAGGCCGGCTCGTCGCCGGTGACATCGAAGCCAGGGTCTGGCGGCCCGGCGAGCACGTCGTCTGGTGCGGTGTCGAGGACGACGGCAACTGGGTCTCGGTCGAGCTGAGGCCCGCTCCCGACAACGGCACGGAACTCGTGGCGCAGCTGATGCTTCCGGCTCCGCATTCGCATCTGGTGTCCGCCGCGTCGTTCAAACGTTCCGTCCGCGCGGTGGCCCGCCGGATCGATCTGCACCTTTCCGGCCGGGCGATGTCACCGCAGGAAGAACCGGCGCACACCAAGGCCACCACACTGCACACGGCCAGCACGCTGATCAAGGCCGGGGTGCTCGCCGCCGCACGGCCGGACAAGATCGCCAAGCAGCTCACGTCGCTTTCGCAGTGGGGCGCCACCGTCGCCGGCGGCTACACGGCCAACGCGGCCCGCGTGCCCGAAGACGTCGCGCTGCACGACGAACGCAATGTCCGGACGTTCAAACAGACGGCGGACCGCAGCAACCAGCTCGCGAACGCGCTGGCGGCGCGCGGAGTCCGTTCCCGTGACCGGATCGCCTTGCTGTGCCGCAACCACGCGACGATGGTCGAGTCGCTGATCGCGTGCAGCAAACTCGGCGTGGACGCGATCCTGCTCAACACCGGGCTTTCCGCGGGCGCCGTCGCGGACGTCATCGGTCTGCACAAACCTGTCGCGGTACTCGCCGACGACGAGTTCTCGCGGATCATCGCCGACATCCCCGGCGATTTCCTGCGGCTGTCCACCTGGCCGGAAACCGAGAACGGCTATCCAACGATCGATCAGCTGATCGCGGGGGTGCCCGCCACCAAACTCAAACCGGTGGACCGGATCGGCAGGCTCGTCGTCCTCACCTCGGGCACCTCGGGAACCCCCAAGAGCGCACGACGGCCGACGCCGAAAGGCCTCGCGACGTCGGCCGCCATGCTGGACCGCATCCCGCTCCACTCCGGTGACCGGTTCGTGGTGGCCGCGCCGCTGTTCCACAGCTGGGGCTTAGCCGGGATGCAGATCGGGATGGCCGTACGCGCGTCCTTGTCGCTCATCCGCCGGTTCGACGCCGAAGAGATACTGAGGACCATCGCCGAACACCGCTGCGGCGTGCTGTTCGCCGTCCCGATCATGTTGCAGCGCATCCTGGACCTGCCCGAACGGATCCGCGCCCGCTACGACCTCTCGTCGCTGCGCATCGTCGCGAGCAGCGGATCCGCGCTGCCGGGGCCGATCGTCACCGAGTTCATGGACACCTTCGGCGACGTGCTCTACAACTTCTACGGCTCCACGGAGGTTTCGTGGGCCAGCATCGCCACACCCGAAGACCTCCGCGCCGCGCCGACCACCGCGGGCCGCTGTCCGCCGGGCACCCGCGTCGCCATCCTCGACGACGACCACAACCGGGTCCCGCCGGGCTGGGAGGGACAGATCTTCGTCGGCAACGACATGCTGTTCGAGGGCTACACCGACGGTGCCAGCGTGCCGCGCGCCGAAGAACTGATGGCGACCGGCGACGTCGGATACCAGGACGCCGCCGGACGTCTCTTCGTCACCGGCCGGGCGGACGAGATGATCGTTTCCGGCGGGGAGAACGTGTCCCCCCGCCCGGTCGAAGAGGCCATCGTCGCGCTGCCCGGCGTCCACGAAGCGGCCGTGATCGGCGTGCCGGATCGCGAGTTCGGGCAACGGTTCGCGGCCTACATCGTCCCGAAACGGGGCGCCCGGATGAGCGCGGACGACGTCCGCGCGTACATCCACCACCGGCTGGCGCGCTTCGCGGTGCCGCGGGACGTGTACTTCGTGGAGGAACTCCCCCGGAACGCGACCGGGAAGGTGCTCAAGCGGTTGCTGAAGGACGAGACCTGGCCGATCGACCAGTGACGTCCTTTGTGGACTGACTCGTGGCTTCGCGACATCAGGGTGGCGGCGAGGTGCGGGCAGGCGTTGCGAAAGCCACTTTCGCAACCTTCACCGTTGCGAAAGTGGCTTTCGCAACGCACCCCCAGCCCCCTCACAGCCCGGCATCTTTGCCTTACCCCTCACGACCCGGTCCGCGACCGCTCAGGCCGGAGGCGGCAGCGGCGAGACCGAGGCGATGCAGTACTGGTCGTTGGCTTCCCGCCGGACCTCCATCATCGCGGTGAAGTCCGTTTCGTAGTTCAGTGTTCCGGTCATGGTCACCGAAATCAGGTTCGGGCTCACCTGCTTCGGATCCTTGGCCGAGAGCGAAGCGTTCCTGTCGCCGAAGGCCTTCGCCGCGGTCCGGACCGCGGCCTTGGAATCCGCGCAGGCCGCCTCGGCGGCCTTGTCGGCCTCGTCGCCGAACACAGCGAGCATGAACTTGCCCGCCAGCACCGGGCCCCAGTCGAGGCTGAGCGGAGTCTGGGTCGCGCTCGCCGAGTTCGAGGACTTGCTGTCGCTCAGCAGGAAACCGGGCGCCACGAAAGCGAGGATCACGAAGACGACCACCACGAGCGCGCCACCACCGGCGATCAGCCCGATCATCAGGCCGTTGCCCTTCTTCGGCGGCGGTTGCTGTCCGGGGAACTGCGGCCCGCCGTAGCCCGGCGGCGGATAGCCCTGCTGCGGATACTGCTGCTGGGGGTACGGCTGCTGGGGATAGCCCTGTTGCGGCTGTCCCTGTCCCCACTGCTGCCCCGGCGGTCCCTGCGGATACGACATCGACGCTTCCTTCCCCGAAGACCCTGTCCGGCGAATCTACCGTCCCCTTCGGACGGTCAAAAATCAGCTCACCTGCCTTTACACTCGCCGTATGAAACGACTGGCCGTCGTGGTCTTCAACGGGGCGTCGCTCGGCGCGATGTCCTTCGCGTTCGGGGTGTTCGAGATGGCGTCGGCTTTCGGGGAACTGCCGGACCTCGAGCTCAAGGTCGTCGGAGGCGAACCGGGCGCCGCGTTGCGGGGTGGCGGCCTGACCGTCCCGGTGCCCGAGGACCTCGACGCCGTCCGGGACGCGGATCTGGTGCTGGTCCCGAACTGGCGGTCGCCGATGGAGGATCCGCCGGAAGCCGCGCTGGAGGCACTGCGCACGGCGCACGACAGGGGCGCCCGGGTGGCCGGATTGTGCAGCGGCGCGTTCGTCCTGGCCGCCGCCGGGCTGCTCGACGGACGCCCCGCGACGACGCACTGGGCGATGGCGCCGCTGCTGGCCGCCCGGTTCCCCGCCGTCCGCCTCGACGAGTCGGTGCTCTACATCGACGACGGCGACATCCTGACCGCGGGCGGCGGCGCCGCGGGCATGGACCTCGGCCTGCACCTCATCCGCTCGTGGTGCGGAGCGGAGGTGGCGAACCGGCTGGCCAAGGGCATGGTCGTCCCGCCGCACCGGCCCGGTGGGCAGGCGCAGTACATCGAATCGCCGATGCCGGAACTCGACGAGGGCGATCCGGTCTCGGAGACGATGGCCTGGGCGCTCACCCGGCTGGACACCGCGCTCCCGGTCGACGAACTCGCCAGGCGGGCGCATATGAGCAGGCGCAACTACGACCGCCGGTTCCGGGAGATCACCGGCGCCGCCCCCGGCACTTGGCTCACCCACCAGCGGATCATCCGCGCCCAGCAACTGCTCGAATCCACCGATCTCCCGGTCGACGAGATCGCCAGGTACTGCGGGTTCTCCTCCTCAGCCGCGCTCCGGCCGCATTTCCGGCGGCAGGTCGGGGTCACCCCGGTGTCCTATCGGGAGACGTTCGGGACCCGGCTCGGCGTCCTCGAGCCGATGCTGGCCTGAACGGGCTGTCTCAAAACTGACGCCGGTTGGCGAAAACACCGCTCACGGCCGGGCGCCGTCACGGGCCACGATCAAGGCATGACCGAAGACAGCCGTTCCTTCCTCAACCGCCGGTCCATGCTCACCCTCGGCGCGGGTGCCGCGGCCGCGCTGGTGGCCTCGGGTGGCATCGCCGAGGCCGGCCAGTCCGGTGGCCCCGGCGACGCCGAACTCGCCCGGTCCCTGCCCGGCGGGTTCCGCAGCGCGTACGCCCAGGTGAACGGGGTCCGGCTGCACTACGTCTCGGGTGGCCGTGGCGAGCCGCTGATCCTGCTGCCGGGCTGGCCGGAGACGTGGTGGCAGTACCGCAAGATCATGCCCACGCTGGCGAAGCGGTACCGCGTGATCGCCGTCGACCTGCGGGGCATGGGCGGTTCGAGCAAACCGCAGGACGGGTACGACAAGAAGACGATGGCCCGCGACATCTTCGAGCTCGTCCGCTCGCTGGGCTACCGGCAGGCGCATATCGCGGGGCACGACATCGGCGCCATGGTCGCGTTCAGCTTCGCCGCTAACCACCCGGACGCGACGAAGACCCTCACGCTCATGGACGTCTCGCACCCCGACGAAAGCCTGTATCAGATCCCGATGCTGGCCCCGCCCGGACAGCCCGTGCACGTCTGGTGGTTCGCCTTCAACCAGGTCGCCACGCTGCCCGAACAGCTCCTCACCGGCCGGTCGCGCTTCCTCGTCGACTGGATGCTCGACCATCTGACGGCCGATCCTGCCTCGATCGGCGACCGGGACCGGGCGATCTACGCCGCGGCGTACGACCGCCCGGACGCGATCCGCGCCGGGAACGGCTGGTACCAGGCCTTCGGCAAGGACATCGAGGACCAGAAGGCCTACGGCAAGATCACCGCGCCGACACTGGGACTCGGCTCGGAGTTCAACTACGACTATCTCGCGGCGGTCCTGCCGTCCAAGGCGGTGGACGTCCGGGTGCGGAAGATCGCCGGTTCCGGTCACTTCGTCGCCGAAGAGCAGCCGCGAACGGTCATCGACGAGCTGCAGACCTTCCTCGGGTGAGGCTTATACCCCGAATGGGTCAACGACGCCCTCCGAACCGCCCAGTTCACTCGGTCAGGTGAAAGACGCGGCCAGGCGTCATCCTCGCGACGGGTTCCCCTCTTCTCTGGTGTGTCGGTACCGGCCGGGCAGCCCCCCGAACGGCCGGTACCGACACGGAAGTACCGCTCAACCGATCCACCAGCGGGCCTTGTAGCTCCACGCGCCGTGCAGCGCCAGCTCGGCGCGTGGAAAGGCCGGCCGGACCCCGGTCAGAGCGTCACCCCGGATCGGCGGAGCATCACCTCGTCGACCTGGCGGCGTGCGGTCATCGGCGCCGGACGGCCGTAGCCGAGACGCAGCACCGTATGCGGGCGGCCCAGATCGGCGAAGATCCGGTCCAGCGCGATCCTTGTCTCCGGGGTTTCGAACGGCCTGCCGACGAACGACGTCGCGAGCCCGGCCGCCGTCGCGGTCAGCAGCACGCGTTGCAGCACCATCCCCGCCCGCAGGTCGGCGGCCGGCCCGCCGGCCGCGGTCAGGATCGCGCCGAGCACCGGCTCACCGCCTTCGGGCCCGGCGGCGAGGAACGACTCCTGCGCCGGGATGCCGTGCGGTGACGGCGGTTTGGTCGGCGCCGGGACACCGTCCGGGGCGTTGGCCGCCCGCCGCGTCCACAACGCGACTTCCGCCTGGAAAGCGCCGTTGCGCGCCTGAGCGGCTTCGGCCCGGTGCAGTACGCGCGCGACGGCGTTCGCCCGGTCGCCGCGGCCGAACAGCTCCAGCAGCCCGCCTTCGACCAGCGCGGCCGCCCGCAACGTCGTCCGCGCCCACGCCGGTACCGGCCGGTCCTGGAAAGGGCGGCGGTTCGTGTGACGGCGGAAGACGACTTCGGCCAGCCTTCGCTCCTCCGGCGAGGAAAACCGGTCGCCGTCGATCAGGAGGTCGGCGAGCAGATCCGGTTCCTCCGGCCTCGGCAGCACCCGCAGGGAGAGCGTCTTCCCGTTGGAACGCAGGGAAACGATCAGGTTGAACACGGCGGCGCCGCACGAAAGCCGCGCTTCGCGGGCGTCCGGGTCGGCGATCCGGAGTACCCGGGCGCGGTCGAGCCACACCTCGATCCGGTCCCGGTCGACGACGAACCGCCAAGGCTGGGTGTTGAGCGGGGACGGCGCGCGGACGGCCGCCGCCACCGCCTGGTCGACGTGGTTCGGTAACGGGATCTTCATCATGGGCTCCGGGGGAAAGGGGTTGATCCACCTTGGGCCGGGGTATCCGGCGACCGCAGCGGCCGCCGGTCACGAATTCCGAGGACTTTCGCCCCCGATAACCGGCGAGCGAGGACTTAGGACCCTGTGCCACGCGCGGCCGCGATGGGAGTCTCGATGACCGGAACGGAGCCGACCATGACCGACAAATGGACCATTGACGTTTCTCTGCAGCACGGGCCCTACCGAGTACGCGCGGAGGCGTTGCTCCGGCTGGAGGACGGCGGTGAGTTCGTCGGTGTCGGACTCGCGGAGGCCGGGCTGAGAGAGAGTCCGATCTCCCAGGTCGGTTCCTATCTCGCGGTGACGAGGGCGCTTTCGGACCTCACGGCGGAACTGCTGGAGACCGTCGCGTCCGACGTCGCCCGCTCGGTCGAAGTCGACGGAATGCTCGCCGGCCAGTCGACGAACTGAACGGGCTCAGCGCAAGGGGGCGGACCACTCGACCCGGGTGCCGCCCTCTTCCCGCGTCTCCGCCCGGAACGTCCCGCCCGCCTTTTCCGCGCGGTCACGCAGGTTTCGCAGCCCGCCGAAGCCGCCGGGGTGCTCACCGAGCCCGGCGCCGTCGTCGGTGACCACGATCCGCAGGACGTCGTCCTTCACGACGACACTCACGGAGACACCGCTCGCGTGGGTGTGCCGGACGACGTTGCCGACAGTCTCCCGCACCACCGCCTCGGCGTGTTCGGCGAACAGGAAGGGGATCGAGTCGAGCGGTCCGGACAGGCTGACCGTCGGGTGGATCGCGGTGTCGTCGGTGAGTTCGGTGATCGAGTCGTAGAGGCGGTGCCGCAGCCGGACACCTTGCTGGCCCGCCTCGCCGCCGTGGAGGTCGAAGATCGCCGTACGGATCTCGTGCACGATCTCGTGCATCTGGTCGATGCTCTCGCCGATCCGCCGCCGCAGTTCCGGCGAACCCGCCCGGCGGTGCGTGCTCTGCATGGCGAGGCCGACCGCGAACAGCCGCTGGATCACGTGATCGTGCAGATCCCTGGCGATCCGGTCGCGGTCGGCGAGTACGTCGAGTTCCCTGGCCGTGCGCTGCTGCGCGGCGAGCTGGAGCGCGAGCGCGGCCTGGTCGGCGAAGGAGGCCACCACCGGCAACTGGGCGAGCTCGAACGGGACCGAACCCGGGTTCCGCACCGCCATCAGCACCCCGGACGTGCGTTCCCGCGCCCGGAGCGGCACCACGAGCGTCGGGCCGAGGGTGAACTCCCCTTCGCCGTCCAGCACCAGTTCCGGCACGCTGCGCGGGGTCCGGTCGCGATACACCGCCCCCGGCAACGAGGCGGCGACGCTGATCCGCGTCCCGGTCAGTTCCGCCGCACGGGCACCGGCGCAGACGGCGATGGTGAGCTCGTCGGCCTCGTCCTCGCCGTCGGGGCTCACGTCGAGCCTGCCGGAACCGGGCAGTGCCAGCAAAGTGAGATCGGAGCCGGTCAGTTCCAGTGCCCTGCCCGCGATCAGGTTGAGCGCGTCGACGGGATCGGTGCCGCCCAGCAGTTCCGTGGTCACCTCGCTGGTGGCGGCCTGCCACTGCTGGCGGATCCGCGCCTGCTCGTAGAGGTGGGCGTTCTCGATCGCGATCCCGGCCGCGGCGGCGAGTGCCTGGACGACCACCTCGTCGTCGTCGGTGAAACTCTCCCCGCGTTTTTCGGTGAGATAGAGATTCCCGAACACCTCTTCGCGCACCCGGATCGGCACGCCGAGGAACGAGCGCATCGGCGGATGACACGGCGGGAACCCGACCGACGCCGGATGCCGTGAGATGTCGGCCAGCCGCACCGGTTTCGCCTCGTCGATGACGAAACCCAGCAGACCATGACCTTTCGGGAGATGCCCGATCTGTTGTTTCGTCTCACCGTCGATACCGAGATAGACGAATTCGGAGAGCGAACCGTCGTCCGCGATCACCCCGAGGGCACCATAAGTGGCTTCGGCGAGGTCGATCGCCGCCTGCACGATCCGGTGCAGCGTCGCGTCCAGTTCCAGCCCCGACGCGACGGCGAGCACCGCTTCGAGCAGGCCGTCCATCTTGTCGCGCGTGCCGATGAGCCGCTCGATACGGTCCTGGAGATCCCGCAGCACCTCACGCACCCGCAGCTGGGAAAGCGCGCCGGTGACCCGGTCGTCGCTTCCGCCGGGGCGGTCCTTGGCCGACATCCTGCAGCGCCTCCGAAGATCGGGACGACTCGCGGCCGTGGTGACTTTCTCCTCTTTCGGCCCCGTACCGCGGGCGGGGACCGTCTCAACGAGACAACCGTATTGCCCGTGGTGCGACGGCGGGGGAAACCATGACCATACAAGTCACCGGGGTCGGGCGTTTGAACTCCGATCAGGTGAATTCCGTGCTCCGGTCGGCCATGCTGGCCCCGTCGACGCACAACACCCAGCCGTGGCTCTTCCGGTGCACCGGCACCGGGATCGAACTCCACGCCGATCCGCGCCGTATCCTACCGGTCACGGATCCGGACGGACGTGAACTCGTCCTCTCGTGCGGCGCCGCGCTGTTCACCCTCCGGACGGCGATCCACGCACTGGGTTTCCATCCGGCGACCACCCTCATGCCGAGCCGCGCCGATCCGGATCTGCTGGCCGTCGTCCGCCCGCTCGTCGAACGCACGCCCGATCCGAAGGTCACCCGGCTCGCCCGCGCGATCCCCCGCCGCCGCACCAACCGCCGGCCGTTCGTGTCCTGCGTCGTCCCGCGGCCCACACTCGCCACGCTCCGCCACGCCACCGAACTCGAGCACGCCTGGATGCCGAGCCTCGACGCCGAGCAGTGCCGTCTCCTGCGTGACCTCGCCGCACGGGCGCACCGTGACCAGCTCGCCGATCCAGCCTTCGTCGCCGAACTCGGCCGCTGGACCGAATTGGCCGCCGGCACTCGCGACGGGGTGCCGTCTTACGCGACCGAAGGCTCCCCCGCCGACGAAAGCTGGCTCCTGGAGGAATTCGGCGTCATGAGTACCGGCACCCGGCCGGATCCGCTGGTGGTGGTCATCGGGTCGCTGACCGACGGACGGCTCGACCGGCTGCAATCGGGGCAGGCGCTGCAAAGGGTGCTGCTCACCGCGAACGGCGCGGGACTCGACGCGTCGTTCATCTCGCCGCCGATCATGGTCCGCGCGGCACGCGCCGAACTCCGCCGTCTTCTCGGCTGCGGGGTGTGGCCGCAGGTGCTGCTGCGCGTCGGCTACGGCTCGCCGCTGCCGTGGACGCCGCGCCGCCCGCTGGAGGACGTCATGCTCGACACGCTCGTTTCCGCGTGAGCGGCGGTGGCTCAGTGGCGGCGCAGTTCCGTGGCCAGCACGGCCGCCTGTGTGCGCCGCTGCATCCCGAGTTTCGTCAGCAACCGGGACACATAGTTCTTGACGGTCTTCTCGGCGAGGAACATCCGCTCGGCGATCTGCCGGTTGGTCAGCCCCTCGCCGATCAGTTCCAGCAGCGTCCGTTCCTGATCGGAAAGCCCGGCGAGCGGGCCCTTCTTCGCGGCGTCGTCCCGGAACTTCGCCATCAGCGTCGCGGCGGCCCGCGCGTCCAACAATGACCGGCCGAGGCCGACCTCCTTGACCGCGGCCACCAGATCCATCCCCCGGATGTCCTTGATGACGTAGCCGCTGGCACCCGCCATGATCGCGTCCAGCATCGCCTGCTCGTCGGTGTAGGACGTGAGCATCAGGCATTTCAGTTCGGGGATCTTGGACCGCAGTTCGCGTGCGAGCTCGACGCCGTTGCCGTCCGGCAGCCGCACGTCGAGCACCGCGACGTCCGGCCGCAGTGCCGGAATCCTCGCCAGCGCCTGGGAGAAGGTGGCCGCCTGACCGACGACGCACAGGCCGGTGTCCTCCTCGAGCATGTCCGCGACCCCTCGACGGACCACCTCGTGGTCGTCGACCAGAAACACCCGGAGCATTCCGACCTCCACGGTTTCCCCCTCTTCGGCTCTGAGCGTACGGTGCACGACCGGTCACTGCGACAGGTCGAAGGACCCTGTTCGGCACCCGTTCGAGTGCCTGCCGCCGACCGGACCAGGTTCATTTGCATCATTCGAGTCAGGACGTTCTGTTCTTCCCGGCGCAGTCGGCCGCTGCGACGATCAGCCCATGTCCGAGACCACGCTTTCGCCGGCCCCTTCGTCCGGCTCTACCGACCCGGCCGACGAGCTCGTGGCCATGTACGACCGCGTCCGTTTCTATCGAGCCCGCGCCGAACAGCTCCAGTACGCGTTGGACCACCGGCTGCCGATCGAGCAGGCGAAGGGCATTCTCGCCGAGCGATACCAAATCGACATCGATGCGGCGTTCGAATTGCTGCGCTCCTTCTGTCGCAACAACAACATGAAGATCCACGACGTCGCCAGGACCCTCATCGAACAGCCGAGCGAAGGCGACCGACGAGTATCTTGCTGAGTCACGCCAAGCTCGGCGGGGGGCCCGCGACCACCACCGGCGCCGCAGACACCGCGGGCACGGACTGGGCCATGAACCGAACGCCCCTCAGACTTCGGGTGCTCGTCGCGGACGACAACCCGGTCATCGGCGACGCCCTGCGTGCCCTCCTGGAGACCGAGCCGGACATCGAGGTGGTGGCCATCGCGCTGGACGCGGTCGAGGCGGTCGCGCTCGCGGAACAGCTGGTCCCGGAGGTCGCCGTCCTGGACGTCCGGATCCCCGGCGGGGGTGGCGCGTGGATGGCGAGGGAGATGCGGCGGCGAGTGCCGCATACCCGGCTGATGGCGTTCTCCGCGCACAGCGACACCCGGTCCATCGCGCAGATGGCGTCCGCGGGCGTCACCGAGTACCTCGTCAAGGGCAGCCCCAACACCGAGATCGTCGCGGCCATCCGACGTCTCTGCGCGAACAGCGCCAACGGCACGGAGTAGCACGGGCATCAGTCCGCGAGCCAGCGTTCCATACAGGCCAGCAACTCCGCCGCGTTCACCGGTTTGGTGACGTAGTCGCTCGCCCCGGCGGCGAGGCTCTTCTCGCGATCCCCTTCCATCGCCTTCGCGGTCACCGTGATGATCGGCAGGCCGGCGAATCTCGGCATCTCGCGGATCGCCGCCGTCGTCGCGTGACCGTCCATCTCGGGCATCATCACGTCCATCAGGATCAGGTCGATGCCGTCGTCGGACAGCAGTTCCTCGATGCCCTTGCGGCCGTTCGGCGCGTGCACGACCGACAGCCCGTGCAGTTCGAGCATCCCCGAGATCGCGAACACATTGCGGGCGTCGTCGTCGACGAGGAGGACCTTGCGCCCCTGCAGCCGCGGCGATCCCGTCGGCGGGTCGGCGACCTTCACCGTCTCCTCCGGCGTGACCTCGGGCTGCTGCATCAGCGGCAGGATGCCCTCGAGCTCGCTGGCCGAGATGTGCAGCATGATGCGTTCCCGCAGCATGTCGAGTGAAGGCAGCAGCTCGACGGGATGCACCCGCGCGTGCCCTTGCAGCAACCGGTCCTGCGCGGCGCTGAGCTTGCGGGTCGCGTGCGCCAGCACCGGGACTTCGACAGGGGCCGGCCCGTCGGCGAGACGTTTGAGGAACGTCAAAGCGCCCGTTCCCGGGATGCTGGTGTCGAGGACGACGCAGCGGTAGTTTTCGCGCTTCAATTCCTCGAACGCCTCCGCCGGATTCGCCACCGCCCGCACCTGGACCGAGCCGTGACTGTCCGCGATGTCGGCCGCGACACCGCGAGCGAGCAGGGTCAGCAGGCTGTTCTGCTCGCTCTCCACGACCAGGACCCGCCGCTCCGCCCCCGAACTATCCACAGTGGACTCGCCGGGGCTCGCAGGTACGGTGAACCGGGCCACCGGCAGGTAGAGGGTGAACGTGCTGCCGGTGCCCAGCACGCTGTCCGCCCGGATCTCGCCGCCGAGCAGGTACGCGACCTCACGGCTGATCGACAGGCCGAGCCCGGTGCCGCCGTACTTGCGGCTGGTGGTGCCGTCGGCCTGCTGGAAGGCGCCGAAGATCGAATCGAGGTTCTCCTCGGCGATCCCGATCCCGGTGTCGATCACGCTGAACGCGACCAGGGACTCGTGCCCCGCCGCGGAGGGCGAAACGATGGTGTCGACCAGTTTCACCCGCAGCTCGACGCTGCCGTCTTCGGTGAACTTGACCGCGTTCGACAGCAGGTTCCGCAGCACCTGCCGCAGCCGCTGCTCGTCGGTGAACAGCAGTTCCGGCACGTTGGGCTCCACCGCGACCTGGAAGTCGAGCCCCTTCTCCGCGGTCAGCGGACGGAACGTGGTGCCGACGTAGTCGAGCAGCTGCCGCAACGGGAACGGCTCGTGATGGATGTCCATCTTGCCCGCCTCGACCTTCGAAAGATCGAGGATGTCGTTGATCAGCTGCAGCAGGTCGGTGCCCGCGGACTGGATCACCTTGGCGAACTCGACCTGTTTCGGCGTCAGGTTCTGGGTCGAGTTCTGGGACAGGACCCCGGCGAGGATCAGCAGGCTGGTCAACGGGGTCCGGAGTTCGTGCGACATGTTGGCCAGGAACTCGGACTTGTACTTCGACGCCAGCGCGAGCTGCTGCGCGCGTTCCTCGATCTCCTGGCGCGCTTGCTCGATTTCGAAGTTCTTGACCTCGATGTCGCGGTTCTGCCGCACCAGCAGTTCGGCCTTCTCCTCGAGCTCGGCGTTGGACCGCTGGAGTTCCGCCTGCTGCGCCTGGAGTTCCTCCGAGCGTGCCTGCAGTTCCTCGGCCAGGCGCTGGGATTCCTCCAGCAGGGAGTCGGTCCGCGCGTTGGCGATGATCGTGTTGACGTTGACGCCGATGGTCTCCATCAGCTGTTCGAGGAAATCCTTGCGGACGGCGCTGAACTCACCGAACGACGCCAGTTCGATGACGCCGAGCACCTGGTCCTCGAAGACGATCGGCAGCACGATCAGGGTGACCGGCGGGGCGGAGCCGAGACTCGACGAGATCTTCACGAAGTCCGGCGGTGTCCGGTCGACGACGATCGGTTTCTTGGTCTGCGCGGCCTGCCCGATCAACGACTGGCCCAGCGCGAAGTCCGGCGGCGTGTCCGGGGCGTCGCTGTGCCCGTAGCTGGTGATCAGGCGCAGCCGCGTGCCACTCTCGCCGGACTCGGTGAGGAACAGCGTCCCGTGCTGCGCGCCGACCAGCGGCGTCAGCTCGTTCATGATGAGCGTCGCCACCACCCGCAGATCGCGGTGGCCCTGCATCAGACCCGATATCCGCGCCAGGTTGGTGTTGAGCCAGTCCTGTTCCTCGTTCGCCCGCGTGGTCTCACGCAGCGACCGGACCATCGCGTTGATGTTGTCCTTCAGTTCCGCGACTTCGCCCTGCGCTTCGACGGAGATCGACCGGGTGAGGTCGCCGGTGGCCACCGCGCTGGTGACCTCGGCGATCGCCCGGACCTGGCGCGTCAGGTTCCCGGCCAGTTCGTTGACGTTCTCCGTCAGCCGTTTCCAGGTCCCCGAAACGCCTTCGACCTCGGCCTGACCGCCGAGCCGTCCCTCACTGCCGACCTCGCGCGCGACGCGCGTGACCTCCGCGGCGAACGCGGAAAGCTGTTCGACCATCGTGTTGATCGTGGTCTTGAGCTCCAAGATCTCGCCGCGCGCGTCGACGTCGATCTTGCGGGAGAGGTCGCCCTGCGCGACGGCGGTGGTCACCTGGGCGATGTTGCGGACCTGTCCGGTGAGGTTGTTCGCCATCGAGTTGACGTTGTCGGTGAGGTCCTTCCAGGTGCCGGCGACATTCGGCACCCGGGCCTGCCCGCCGAGGATGCCCTCGGTACCGACCTCGCGCGCCACCCGGGTGACCTCGTCGGCGAACGCCGAAAGCGTGTCGACCATCGTGTTGATCGTCTGCGCGAGCGCGGCGACCTCACCCTTGGCCTCGACGGTGATCTTCTGCGACAGGTCTCCCCTGGCGACCGCGGTCGCGACCTGGGCGATGGAGCGGACCTGGTCGGTCAGGTTGTCGGCCATGACATTGACCGACTCGGTCAAGCTCTTCCACGTCCCCGACACCCCCTTCACATCCGCCTGACCACCCAACCGCCCTTCCGTACCGACCTCGCGGGCGACCCGGGTGACCTCGTCGGCGAACGACGACAGCTGGCCGACCATCGTGTTGATCGTGTCCTTGAGCTCCAGGATCTCGCCGCGCGCGTCGACGCGGATCTTCTGCGACAGGTCGCCCTTCGCCACCGCCGTGGTGACCTCCGCGATCGAGCGGACCTGGTCGGTGAGGTTGTCGGCCATGACGTTCACCGACTCCGTCAAGCCCTTCCACGTCCCCGACACCCCCTTCACATCCGCCTGACCACCCAACCGCCCCTCGGTGCCGACCTCGCGGGCGACACGGGTGACCTCGTCGGCGAACGACGACAGCTGATCCACCATCGTGTTGATCGTGTTCTTCAACTCCAGGATCTCGCCCCGCGCGTCGACGGTGATCTTCTGCGACAAGTCGCCCTTCGCCACCGCCGTGGCCACCTGGGCGATCGAACGCACCTGCGCGGTGAGGTTGCCCGCCATGAAGTTCACCGACGTCGTCAGATCCCGCCAGGTGCCCGCCACACCGGGAACCTGGGCCTGCCCACCGAGGGCGCCCTCGGTGCCGACCTCGCGGGCGACACGGGTGACCTCGTCGGCGAACGACGACAGCTGATCCACCATCGTGTTGATCGTGTTCTTCAGCTCCAGGATCTCGCCCCGCGCGTCGACCGTGATCTTCTGCGACAGGTCGCCCTTCGCCACCGCCGTGGTGACCTCCGCGATCGAGCGGACCTGATCGGTGAGGTTGCCCGCCATGAAGTTCACCGACGTCGTCAGATCCCGCCAAGTCCCCGCCACACCGGGAACTTCCGCCTGACCGCCCAGCCGTCCTTCACTGCCCACCTCGCGCGCGACACGGGTGACCTCGTCGGCGAACGACGACAGCTGATCCACCATCGTGTTGATCGTGTTCTTCAGCTCCAGCATCTCGCCCTTGACGTCGACGGTGATCTTCTGCGACAGATCCCCCTTCGCCACCGCCGTCGCGACCTCGGCGATGTCGCGGACCTGACCGGTGAGGTTGCCCGCCATCGCGTTCACCGAATCGGTGAGGTCCTTCCAGGTCCCCGACACCGAGGGCACCGCCGCCTGCCCGCCGAGTTTGCCGTCGGTCCCCACCTCGCGGGCGACCCGGGTGACCTCGGAGGTGAACAGCGCCAACTGGTCGACCATGCCGTTGAAGACGACGGCCATCTCGTCCATCAGCACGTCGTCCACCTGAGGCAGCCGCGTGCTGAAATCGCCGTCGCGAACGGCTTTCAGCCCCTCCAGCAGTCGCTGCAAGCCTTGGTCGTCGATCGCCCCGCCTGCTCGGACCGCGTCTCTCGATCCACGCTTGTTCCCCGGTTCCGGCATCGAGGTGCCTCCTTCGTTCGGGTTCCCCAGGTCCAGGGGGAGACCGTCATCTCCGCACGACCCCGGGAGAGGCCAGCGGAATCCAGAAGGCCACGGACGTACCTTCACCCGGCTTGCTGGAAACCCGGAACCATCCTTGCGCCGCTTCCGCGCGCTCACGCATCGATGCCATACCGATGTGCTCGCCCGACAACGCTTCGTGAGAGGTCTCGCCGCCCGGCTTCATCCCGTCACCGTTGTCGGCGACCTCCGCCAGCAGCCCGCCGTCCTGTCCGGCCAGTGACACCGCGACGGCGGTGGCGTTCGCGTGTTTCCGCACGTTCACCAGCGCCTCCTGGAGGATCCGGAAGGCGGTGACGACGAAGTCGGGTGGCGGTTTGGCGGTGAAATCGTGGCGCAGCGTGCTGTCCAGCCCCCAGCCACCGACGACCTCGTCGAGGTAGTCACGGACGGAGGCGATCAGATCCTCGTCGTTCAGCGCGGGCGGCCGCAATTGGGCGACCAGGATCCGCAGCCGCCGGATCGCCCCTTGAATCGCGTCGTCGAGTTGCATCAAAGCGGAATCCCGCCGTTGCGCGGCGAGCATCTGCAAGCGCATGCTCACCGCGATCATCGACTGGATGGAATCGTCGTGAACATCCCACGCGATACGACGGCGTTCGGTTTCCTGTGCCCGGACCAAATGCGCGAACGCCTGCCGTCGCCCGGTCTTTTCTTCCTGTGATTTCCGGCGTTCGGTGAGGTCGCGGGTGACTTTGCCGAAACCGACGAGAGTGCCCTCCTCGTCGCGTAACGCGGTGATCACGGTGTTGGCCCAGAACCGCTCGCCACCGCTGCGGACGCGCCAGCCCTCGTCCTCGTGGCTGCCCACCTCCGCGGCCATCAGCAGTTCGGTGGCGGGTTTCCCGTCGGCGACGTCGTCCTCGGTGTAGAAAACGGAGAAATTCCTCCCGAGGATCTCCTCCTCGGAATACCCCTTGATCCGCTCCGCCCCCGGGTTCCAGCTGATCACCCGGCCGTCGACGTCCAGCATGTAAATGGCGTAGTCGACGACGCTGTGCACGAACAACTCGAAGAGCACAGCATTGCGGTGATCGGGCGCCTGTTCCGATGGCAGCTTGGCCATAGTGCAGCTTGGCACTCGGATACGCCCCACCGCTACGGCCGTTCGAGGAGGCCATTCTTCCGCGCATGCGCCACGGCTTCGAGTTTCGAATGGGTACCGGTCTTCACCAGGATCCGTTGCACGTGATTCCGCACGGTATTCCGCGCGAGCCGCAACTCTTCCGCGATCCGGTCGGTTCCCGCGCCGTCGGCGATCAGGCCGAGCACCTGTCGTTCCCGCACGGTCAGCACCGGTCCGAGCCTGCCGGAGCTCCCGGCCAGCATGGCCAGCGCCCCGCCGAGCAGTTCGGGGTCGATGATCACGTCGCCCGCAGCGACGGTGCGGATCGCCGTGACCAGCTCGTCGAGGAGACCCGATTTCAGCAGCAGCCCGGCTCCGCCGACCTCGAGGATCCTGGCGGCGATGGCGCTGTTCGCGTCACCGGTCAGCACGAGCACCCTGATCGACGGCGAAATCGCGCGGAACCTCGCGATCGCCTCGATCCCGTCGCCGTCCGGCAGGCGCCGGTCGAGCAGGACGATGTCGGGCAGATGCTCCTCCGCCGCGATCATCCCGTGCGCGAGGGACTCCACCGACGCCACCAGGTGGATCTCCGGGAACTCCTCGAAAGCGGCGCCGAGTGCCTCGGCGACCATCTTGTGGTCCTCGACCAGGAGCACCCTGATCGGACCCGCGGCCGGGGGCAGGGGCAGCGGGGAGGTCGGATCAACCATGCACCTTCTCCGTCGATCGTGGTCTCGCCGGGACCATTGTCCGGCAGATTCCAGGAAAGCAATCCTGCTCACGGCCGCATTCACCCTCGTGCCGGTCCGCCGACCAGTGCGACCGGGCACCGCGCGCGGCCCAGCAGCGCCTGCGCCGTGCTCCCGAGCCCACCACCGGACGAGCCGATCACGATCAGCCCCGCGTGCGGGACGACGCGGATGAGCGCGCGGGCCACGTTGCGGTCGCGGACGATCGCGAGCCGGAGGCCGACGCCGGGGTACTTGTCACGCCAGGCCGCCATCCGGTCCTCCAGCGCGCGTTCCTCCGCCGCTTCCACACTCGCCAGCTCGGCACCCGCTTCGAGAACGCCGTCGTGCCAGGCGTGGACGACGACCAGGTCGGTGTTCCGCGCCGAAGCGCCGTCGAGCGCGAAGGCCAGGGCCCGTTCACTGGCACCGGACGGATCGACCCCGACGACCACTTCACCCCGACGGGGGGCGGTCAGCCCGCGGACGACGACCACCGGACACCCCGCGTGGCCTGCCACCTCCGCGGCGACCGCGCCGATCGGGGCTCCGCGCAGCGCGCCGAAACCGTGTGTTCCCAGCACCAGCAGCGACGCCGACCTCGACGCCGCGACCAGTTCGCCCGCGACCTCGCCGAGTTTCACCTCGTGTTCGGTGGGCACCGCCGGCTCGGCTTCCTTCGCGACACTCGCGGCGGTGAGGTTGTCCTGTGCCGCACCGCTCTCCCAGCGACGTCCGTCGATGTGAAGGAGCTTCAGGGTGCTGTCCCGCCTCGCCGCCTCCCCCGCCGCCCAGCGCACCGCCGCCCGCGAAGACTGCGAGGAGTCCACGCCGACGACCACGTCGGCACGCCGCTGGATCCCGGTCATCACCGGCCTCCCGTCCCGCCGCCGTCACCGGCGGACGTCCGCCGACAGCCTGCCCGCCCGCGTGACGCGGGCACAGGGCATGAAGTCCTTTTCCCAGAACGGGAGACGGGGATTCCGCCGGACATTGTCCCACCGTCGCCGACGGGCTCGGCCATTCGAGGCCAAGCCGTGACACGCCGTACCCGATCGGCGACTTAGTGGGGTCTTTGTGCCCTCGATGCCACTACCTTCGGCGGTGACCGGAGTGGCCCGCGATACCGCATGGTCGAGGGTGACAAACTGCCGGATCGGCGAGGGGAAAGGGTGACCGGGACGTGACCACGAGGATCTGCGAGACCCGCCGCCGTCCCGGCACGCACGCTGGCGCCCTCCGGATGCTGGTATCCGCCGAACTCGAGAAACCGCCGAGGGTCGCGGTGAAACCCGAGGCGCCGGCCAAGAACGATGCCACCCGCTACCACTTCCCGCGATGGAACCCGCGGGACCGGCGCGTCCAGCGGCTGCGCGGCTGGCTCAGCGGCGCGACCGGCTGAGACCGGGCGGCCCGTCAGACCGGGCGCCACCGGCCGATGTCGGCCTCCATCGGCACGATCCTGGTCAGCGACGAGCGGATCTTCAGTTCCGCTGCCCGGTCACGTCCTCGGGTGCCGCGTGGGGCGTACGGGTAGAACGCACCGCGCTCCCGGCGGTAGACCATCGTCAGCCTCGGATGACGCATGTCCCGCAGTTCGGCGAAGTCGACGGTCGTGTGCAGCAGCCAGGACGCGAAGCCCGCCTGCGCGAGCCTGTCGTTGACATCGACGAGGTCGTCGAGCAGCCAGCCCAGATCGCCGTTCTCCCGCCAGCAGCGCACGATCGTCCGTCCGTGCGCGTCGTGGGTGACCACGTTGCGGCGGGCGGAGTCCCCGGCGAGACCGGCGATGATCTCCGCTTCCGTCCCGTCACCCGGACGACCGTCGGGGATGAAGCAGACCGTCCCCGACCCGGTCGGTGCGAGCCCGTATCCGGACCTCAGCGTCACTACCGCCGACCTCAGCTCCAGCAACGGAAGCAGGCTCGGCCGTACCGAGCGGCTCTTCCCCAGAAGGCTTCCCAGCAGCGCCATGACCTCACGCATCCTCTCTTAGGCGTGAAGCCTTTCCCATCGGGCCTTCGTGCCCAAGGGCCGCACGGTCGCGCGTTCACCGGGACAAGTCCCCGGTTCAGGTGACCAACGGCCCTACCGGCGACTTCCGGTCGATTTTCGGTAGTTGTCACCGGCCTCGCGGCCGAAGAAGTTTCTCGCTGTCCACCGTACCGTCCACGACAGCGTGCGCGACGTCCGACAGCTTGCTGTTCGAACTGCGGGCGAAGGAGCGCATCCGCTGAAACGCCGTGCTGACTCCGATACCGGCACGCTCGGCGAGCACGCCCTTCGCCTGCTCGATGATGACCCGGCTGTCGAGCGCCGACTGCAACTGTGCCGAAAGCGTCCGGTAGTGGCGCACTTCCCGTTGCTGGCGAAGGCAAAGGGTCGCGACATCGGCCAGCGCCTGACCCAGCCGTCGGTCTTCGGCACTCAAGACCGCGGTTTCGACACTGAGGAACGTGACCGCACCGACGGTTTCCTCCATCGTGCGCAACGGAAGTGCGGAAACCGCGGCATAGCCCAGATCCGTCATCCTGGCGACGTAATCGGGCCAGCGCGCGACCTCGGCGGAGAGGTCCTTGACCGCGACGTCGTTGCCGGTTTCGAAAGACTCACGCGCGGGCCCTTTCTCGCCCGCCGCGGAGTATCGCTCGAGTTTCAGACCGGGCAGGAAGACTTCCATCGAGTCGATCGGCAGCAACCGCACACATTCGCTGGACAGCGTGTCCACGATCCGATCCGGACCGAGATCCTCCGTGACACTCGCTGTCAGACCCGTGAATGCCGCGCAGACCGCGGACTCCCTGTCCACCCCTGCGACGATCCCCTCGCGCCAGATATTCACTAGAGCGATTTTGGCCCGCACCATGGCACCCGGCAACGCCCAGATGGAGGATCCTGCACGAGGACGTCTCGGATTACGGCGACCGGGTGATGCCGCCGAGCCGCCGTCCGCGAGGTTCTTATTGCTTCCGCAGGGAAATCGGCGGAACGGTATTCGCCCGCAGTGCATCTTCGTCCAGAGTGGACTCTCCGATTCCCGCCTTGCCGATCTTCTCCGCGACGAAGGCGACCGGATCGATCAGCACATCGGCCCTGCCACTGAGGAAAGCCCACTCGTGCTCGTCCGAGCCGTAGTAAAGAGCGGTCCCGAACGACTCGGTGAACCGGCGCCACGACGTGATCAGCGTCTGGTTACGCCACAGTGTGGGGCAGCCCCCTTGACAGCCGACCACCCCGCCCTCAGCCAGCAGAGCCGCGCACCGGGCCAGGAAATCGTTACCGTACAACCGGTTGTGCTGTGCCTCCGGATCGTCGTTCTCGTCCGGCAGGTCGATCACGACCACGTCGTAGGAATCCCCGCGCTCCCGCGCTTCGGCGAGGAACTCCCAGCCGTCGCGATAGTGGACACGGATCTTTCCTTCCCCTTTTTCCGCAAGGGCGAGATCTTCGAGCGTGTAGCCGTAGGGAAGGTATTCGGCGCAGACCCGGACAGCCTCGGCGTCGATGTCGACGTGGTCGACCACCTCGGCCCCGGCGGCGACAGCGAGTTCGGAAGCGACCCCTTCGCTGGAGCCGATGATCAGCACGCGCTCAACACGGTCCGCGAGCAGCAGCGACGGGATCATCAACGCCTCGTGGTAGACGAGCTGGCTCAGCTCCGTGCTCTGCCGCTCGTCGTCGCAGAACAGGGAGATCCCCTGCGCCGTCCGTCCGATGAGGACGTTCTGGAACGCGGTACGGCCCTCGAACAGGACCTCCTCCACGTCCCAGTTCCGGGTGAGCCCCGCGCCCATCGGCTCGACGATCACTCGTTGCGCCATCAGTTCTCTCCTCGTTCCACAGTGGACATCCGGACGGTGCCGGCGCCCAGCATCTTCGCCAGCAACGCGACGGCACGCTCCGGATCCGCCCGGTCGCCGCAGGTGAACACGTCCACGAAAACCGACCCGATCTCCGGATAGGTGTGCACGGACGCATGCGATTCGGCCAGCAGCGCGAGTACGGTGACCCCTTGCGGGGCGAAAGAATGCGAAACGACCTCGCAGACCGTCGCCCCCGCCTCGGTCACCGCTTCGGCGAGGGTCTTCTTCAGGAGCACGGCGTCGTCGAGCAGCGACGGCTCGATGCCCTCGAACTCCGCGAGGACGTGACGGCCGGCGAACCGGCCGACGAGTGACTCTTCACCAGGCATCGGCGAACCTCCCCACACAATAGGTGCGCAACGGCTCGATCCCGTTGAAGGCGACGGACGAATAGCTGGCGGTATAGGCACCCGTGCCCGGGATGTCCAGCCGGTCACCCGCCTTCAACGACCTCGGCAGCGCGCACGGCGTCCGCTGGTACAGCACGTCGTCACCATCGCAGGTCGGTCCCGCGAGGACCACCGGCCCTTCCGGACCCTTAACGCCGACGGCCTCCAGCCGATACGCGACGGCTTCGTTCTCACACTCCGCCATTCCGTTGTACCTGCCGACGTCGAGGTACACCCAGCGGCGTTCGTCGGCGGCGGCGCGGGTGGTCACCAGGACGACTTCGGTCCTGATGAGACCGGCGTCCGCGACGATCACGCGGCCCGGCTCGAGCATCAGTTCCGGTCCGGGCAGATGCGCCGCGAGGGCGTCGTGGATCACCGCCGCGTAGTCCGGGAGAGACGGCACGGGTTCCCGGTGCTCGGTGGCGAACCCGCCGCCGATGTTGAGCCGCTCCAGGCGGACACCGGCTTCGGCGGCGACCTTGGCCGCCGTCGCGATCCCGATCTCCCAAGCGGTCGGATCCGGTTGCTGAGAGCCGACGTGGAACGCGATTCCCGGGCGCAGCCCCGCTTCCATTACTTGACGGAGCAAAGTGGCGGCCACCGCGGGCTCGCAGCCGAATTTGTGCCCGAACGGCGTGACCGAGTCCGGACCGCCGGTCAGCAGCCGGACCGAAACCAGCGAGCCGGGCGCGTGCTCGGCCAGATTCGCCAGATCACCGGAGGAATCCGTGGTGAATTCACGGACTCCGCGCGCGTACGCGAAAGCGATGTCCGCCGGTTTCTTGATCGTGTTGCCGTAGGCCAGTTCCGTCGCCCGCGCGCCCCGGGACAGGCACAACCCGATCTCCGCCGTACCCGCCACGTCGAACCCCGCCCCGGTCGACAGCACCGCGTCGAGCACCTCGGGAACGGGGTTGGCCTTGACCGCGTACCGGATCAGCGCGCCCGGGAACGCCGCCGAGACCGCGGCCGCACGCTCCGCGACCAGGTCGGTGTCCACGACCAGGCACGGTGTCGGCGGCTCACGATCCGACAGGAAGGCGCGGATCCGGTTCAGGCTTGCGGTCACGAGCCCCAGGGTGTCAAAGGCCGATCATCGGGGCGGAACCCGGGGTCACGCCCGGGCGTCGTCCGAGGCCTGTGTGGGCAGTTCCACCCCGTGCTCGGCGGCCAGTCGCTCCAGATTGGCCAGATCGGCGCCGACGGCGGAGGCACGGTCCTCATCCGAGTCCCGCCTGGCGATCCGGACGTCCTCCCTCGCCTGCCGTACCCGGTCCCGCAGATTCACCGCGAACTCGCTCATCGTGCACCCCCGATCTCCCGCATCTTGTCTGCTTTCACCCTAGGACCCCTCGAATCGGTCACCGACGTGATCTGTGTCATCACGGGTTCGTTCGTGTCGGAGTGAAGCAGTATGACGGCAGGACCCGGGTTTCGCAGATCAGCGGCGGACGACTTTTTCAACCGGCTCCGGCACGGCCGCCCGGCGGCCGATCACCGCGAGCGGGACGAGGGCGCACAGACCGCCCGCGATGGCGACCAGAACGTATCCACCCAGGCCGAACAGATGCCCGGCGAGGAGGCTCGCCGCCGCCGAGGTCCCCCAGACGAAGGCGTCGACCGTGCCCTGCGCCCTCGCTCGCTGGGCGGGCGGCAACTCGCGGCTGAGCATGCCGCTGCCGCCGACGAACACCAGGTTCCAGCCGTAGCCCAGCAGGAACATCGCGACCGGGATGCCCAGATGAGGCGAATCGGGCGCGCCGATCGCGGTGACCGCCGCGACGGCGAGTGTGCCGATCCCGCCGAAGATGGCCGTGCGGCCGCCCCAGCGGTCGGTGATCCAGCCGGACAACGGTGCCAGCGCGAACATCCCGATCAGATGCGCGCTCAGCACCCAGCCGACGACGTCGAGTCCCTGACCGTGCTGGTGCAACTGGACCGGGGTCATCGTCATCACCGCCACCATGGCCACCTGGGCGCCGACCATCGCCACGAGCGGCCCGAGGATCACCGGGTTCCGCACGGACATCCGCTCCCGCCGCGGCACACCCTCCACCGGGGCGGCGAGCCCACGCGGCAGCGAGGCGACGGCGGCCACCGCGACGGCCACGACGAGTGCGCCCGCCAGGATCGGACCGGACAGGGCGGGCAGTTCGGCCGCCTCCGCCCGCGCCGCGGCGGGCGCGATCAAGGCGGGCCCCGCGACCGCGCCGACGGTCCCCGCCCAGACCATTGTGGACAGTGCGAAACCCTTGCGGTGCTCGGGCGACAGGTCGGCGGCCGTGTACCGCGAAAGCTGCGCCCCGCTGTTGCCGAAGCCGATCAAGGGCATACCCGCCACCAGCGCGAGCACGGACCCGCCGAGGACCCCCGCGAACGAGATCAGCGCGCCCGCCACAGCGGCGCCGTACATCAATACCAGGACGAACCGCCTGCCGTAGCGGGCGGCCAGCGCTCCCGACGACAGCGAACCCGCGGCGGAACCGAGTACCAGCACGGCGTTCGGCAGCCCGCTCCACGCGGCACCGGCGTGCTCGACCACGATCAAGGCCGCCGTGGTGGACAGGCCGACGACCGCGGTGCTGAGGCAGGCGACGCCCATGAAGAGCGCGAACATCGGTTTCATGATTCAAACCTAGGGATTCCGGAGGCTCCGGCGAATAGGCTGACGAAGGCCTCGCGGGGGTGCGAGGCGCATCATGAAAGGAATCCGGGCGCGATGACCTTACGATCGGAAAGAGCGCTGGACGACCTCGACTGGCGGCTCGTCGAAACGCTCCAGAGCGACGGGCGGCTCTCGTTCAAGGAACTGGGCCGCCGTGTCAACCTCTCCGCACCCGCCGTCGCCGAACGGGTCCGGCGGCTGGAGGAGGCCGGCGTCATCACCGGGTATCGCGCCCAGGTCGACGCGCGCCGCGCCGGGTACGACCTGCAGGCGTTCGTCGAGATGCGCTGCTCGCTCGGCAGCTGCCTGCTGCGCACCAGCAAGTCGGAGGACTACCCCGAGGTGGTCGAACTGCACCGCCTCAGCGGCGACCGCTGCACCATGCTGAAGGTGCGGGCGGTGTCGCTCGAACATCTCGAGGGCCTCTTCGAACGGCTGGGCAAACACGGCGAGATCAGATCGTCGGTGGTGCTGTCGACGCAGTACGAGGGCAGGCCGGTCGGCCCGCCGGTCGAGGACTTCCTCAAGGCGACCAGGAGCGAGGGCTGGAGCGTCTGACCACCGGTCAGGAATCGAGAAGCGAGCGCCTGCGCACTCACCTAGCGTGATCACCGAACGTTTGAAGAGGACGAACGGCTCGAAACTGGTTAGATCGAGCCCGGTGAGGCTGACGGACCGTACACGCGGCCCACATGAGGATGGAGACACGATGAGCAAGACCACCAGGCCGCAGCCGCCCGAGGAGCACCCCGCCGACAGCCACGACCTGATCCGCGTGCTGGGCGCCCGCGAGAACAACCTCAAGGACGTCGCGGTCGAGCTGCCGAAGCGGCGGCTGACGGTGTTCACCGGTGTGTCCGGCTCGGGCAAGAGCTCGCTGGTCTTCGACACGATCGCGGCGGAATCGCAGCGGCTGATCAACGAGACCTACAGCAGCTTCGTGCAGGGCTTCATGCCGACGCTGGCCCGGCCCGAGGTCGACGTGCTCGACGGCCTCACCACCGCGATCATCGTCGACCAGCAGCGGATGGGCTCCGACCCGCGCTCCACCGTCGGGACCGCCACCGACGCCAGCGCGATGCTGCGCATCCTCTTCAGCCGGATCGGGAAACCGCACATCGGCTCGCCGCAGGCCTTCTCCTTCAACGTCGCCTCGATCTCCGGGGCGGGTGCCGTCACCATCGACAAGGGCGGGCGGACCACGAAGGAACGCCGCGAATTCAGCATCACCGGCGGTATGTGCGCCCGCTGCGAGGGCCGGGGCAAGGTCAACGACATCGACCTCACCGCGCTGTACGACGAGACCAAGTCCCTCAACGAGGGCGCGCTTTCGATCCCCGGGTTCTCCATGGAGGGCTGGTTCGGCCGGATCCTCCGCGGCTGCGGTTTCTTCGACCCCGACAAGCCGATCAAGAAGTTCACCAAGAGGCAGCTGGACGACCTCCTCTACAAGGAGCCGGTCAAGCTCAAGATCGAAGGCATCAACCTGACCTACTCGGGTTTGATCCCCACGATCCAGAAGTCTTTCCTGGCCAAGGACCGCGAGGCGATGCAGCCGCATATCCGCGCGTTCGTCGACCGGGCGGTCACCTTCACCACCTGCCCCGAATGCGACGGAACGCGGCTCAGCGACCTCGCGCGGTCTTCGAAGATCAAGCGGATCAACATCGCCGACGCGTGCGCGATGCAGATCAGCGACCTCGCCGGCTGGGTCCGCGGGCTCAAGGAGCCGTCGGTCGCGCCGCTGCTGGAGAAGCTGCAGCACACGCTCGACTCCTTCGTGGACATCGGGCTCGGCTACCTCTCGCTCGACCGGCCGTCCGGCACGCTTTCCGGCGGTGAGGCGCAGCGGACCAAGATGATCAGGCACCTCGGCTCCTCGCTCACCGACGTCACCTACGTCTTCGACGAGCCCACCATCGGCCTGCACCCGCACGACATCCAGCGGATGAACAACCTGCTGCGACAGCTGCGCGACAAGGGCAACACGGTGCTGGTCGTGGAGCACAAGCCGGAGACCATCGCCATCGCCGACCACGTCGTCGACCTCGGCCCCGGCGCGGGCACGGAGGGCGGGACGATCTGCTTCGAGGGCACCGTCGAAGGCCTGCGCGCCAGCGACACCAGCACCGGCAGGCACCTCGACGACCGGGCGTCGCTCAAGGACGGCGTCCGCAAGCCCACCGGCAAACTGGAGATCCGCGGCGCGGACCGCCACAACCTCCGGAAGGTCGACGTCGACGTCCCGCTCGGCGTCCTCTGCGTCGTCACCGGTGTCGCGGGCTCCGGCAAGAGTTCGCTGATCCACGGGTCGATCCCCGCCGCGGAAGGCGTGGTTTCGGTCGACCAGACACCCATCCGCGGCTCGCGGCGGAGCAACCCGGCCACCTACACCGGTCTGCTCGAGCCCATCCGCAAGGCGTTCGCCAAGGCCAACGGCGTGAAGCCGGCACTGTTCAGCGCCAACTCCGAGGGCGCCTGCCCGAACTGCAACGGCGCGGGCGTCATCTACACCGACCTCGGCATCATGGCGGGTACCGCGACCACCTGCGAGGAGTGCGAGGGCAGGCGGTTCCAGGCCTCGGTGCTGGAGTACACCTTCGGCGGCAAGAACATCAGCGAGGCGCTCGCGATGCCGGTGTCCGAGGCCGAGAAGTTCTTCGGCGAAGGCGAAGGACGCGTCCCGGCCGCGCACGCCATCCTCGGCAGGCTCAACGACGTCGGGCTCGGCTACCTCAGCCTCGGCCAGCCGCTCACCACGCTCTCCGGCGGTGAACGGCAGCGGCTGAAGCTCGCGACGCACATGGGCGACAAGGGCGGCGTCTACGTCCTGGACGAGCCGACCACCGGTCTGCACCTCGCCGACGTCGAGAACCTGCTCGGCCTGCTGGACCGGCTCGTCGACGCGGGCAAGTCCGTGATCGTGATCGAGCACCACCAGGCGGTCATGGCGCACGCCGACTGGATCATCGACCTCGGCCCCGGTGCCGGCCACGACGGCGGCAAGATCGTCTTCGAGGGCACGCCTTCAGACCTCGTCGCAGCCGGTTCGACGCTCACCGGCGAGCACCTGGCGGCCTACGTCGGCAAGTGACCACCACACCCGCATTTAGTCCTCTAGATGCGGTGAGTCACTGACCGGGGTCTGGTGAGGCGTCGGTCGCGGATGACCTGAGGCGGGGTTGCGAAAGCCACTTTCGCAACGTTGAAGGTTGCGAAAGTGGCTTTCGCAACATCAGCCAACCCCACCACAACACCGGCATTTAGTCCTCTAGATGCGGTGAGTCACTGGCCCTCGGTCTCGAGGCCGTCCCGATCGGCCCACTCGAGCAGGGTGTCCAGCGAGTACGCCGTGTCGTCGATGCCCGCGTGCAGGTCGCCGAGTTCGGCGAAGCGCGCGGGCATCGTGGCGATGGTGCACTCGCGCGGCTCGACGTCGTCGATCTCGTCCCAGGTGATCGGGGTCGAGACGACGGCCTCGGGCACGCCGCGGACCGAGTAAGCGCTCGCGATCGTGTGGTCCCGGGCGTTCTGGTTGTAATCCACGAACAGTTTCGCGGGATCGCGGTCCTTGCGCCACCAGGTGGTGGTGACCTCGTCGGGCATCCGGCGCTCGACCTCCCGGGCGAACGCGAGCGCCGCCCGGCGGACCTCCTGGAAACCCCACCGGGGCTCGATCCGGACGTACACGTGCAGGCCGGCGCCGCCGGAGGTCTTCGGCCAGCCGGTGATGCCGAGTTCGTCCAGGATCTCGTGGACGGTGTGGGCGACCTTCCGCACGGTGGAGAACGGGCAGTCGGGCATCGGGTCGAGGTCGATCCGCCACTCGTCGGGGCGTTCGGTGTCGGCGCGGCGGGAGTTCCAGGGATGGAACTCGACGGTCGACATCTGCACCGCCCAGATCACGTCGGCGGGATGCGTGACGCACAGCTCGTAGGCGTGCCTGCCGGACGGGAAGTCGACGCGGACGGTCTGCAACCAGTCCGGCGCACCGTTCGGGACGCGTTTCTGGTGGACCTTCTCCCCCGAGACCCCGGACGGGAACCGGTGCAGCATGCACGGCCGCTCTCGCAGCGCGCGCACGATCCCGTCGCCGACGGCGAGGTAGTACCGGACGAGGTCGAGTTTGGTCTCACCCCGCGCCGGGAAGTAGACGCGATCCGGATTCGAGACGCGCACGGTCCGGTCGCCGACCTCTATCTCCACCGCCGAGCTTTTCGCCATGCAGGGAAACTAGCCCGAAAGCGACCGGCCCGCGCTCTGCCAGGATGAACGGCATGGCACCACGGACCCGCGCGGAGGCATTGTCCCGCGAGCGCATCGTCGAAGCCGCCGTCGAACTCCTCGACGCGGACGGCGAGAGCGGGCTGACCTTCCGGACGCTGACCGAACGCCTCACCACCGGTCCCGGTGCGATCTACTGGCACGTGGCGAACAAGGCGGAACTGCTCGACGCCGCGACCGATTCCGTCGTCTCGAACGCTCTGGCCGTCGAAACCACGGGATCACCCCAGGACGAGATCCGCACCCTCGCGCTGGGCCTGTTCGACGCGATCGCCCGGCACCCGTGGCTTTCCCCGCAACTAGCCGTACAGCTTTCCCGTAGCCCTTGGGGCTCGGTGACACCGCGGATCTTCGAGGACATCGGACAGCGGGTCAGCGCGCTCGGCGTACCCGAAGCCACCTGGTTCACGGCGACCTCGGCGCTGGCGCACTACATCTTCGGCGCGGCGGGCCAGAACGCCGCGAACGTCCGCGTGCTCGACGACGTGGATCGTGCCGAATTCCTCCACGCCGCGGCGAACGCGTGGGAAGAGCTCGATTCCGACGAGTACCCGTTCATGAAGTCCATCGCCGGTCAGGTGCGCGAGCACGACGACCGCGAGCAGTTCCTCACCGGGGTCGACCTCATCCTCACCGGGATCACCGCCGACGCCGGGCCTTGTGGATCGTCGCGACCATGACGGCGAAGACGACGCCGAGGACCGTCAGGTCCACCGCGGGCACCCAGCGCACGTCGCCGCCCTTGAGCACGTACGCGCCGACAGGGCGAGCGGCCACTATGAAGCCACCGCCCTCGCCTTCCTTTTCCTGTTCGGAGCCGTGCCCGCCGCCTCCGCCGCCGATGACGCTCGCCGCCGGGATCACCACGACGCCGTCCTTCTCGACCGGTTCGCCGTAGACACGCCGGACGGTGAGGTTGTCACGCATGACGCCGACGATCTTCTCGAGTCCCATTCAGGCCCCCAGCCCGTCCAGTTCCAGCGCGATCGCGCCGCGCAGCAGGTCTCGCGCCCTGTCCAGGCCCATCGAACCAGAAAGCCACCGCTCGCTGAGTCCTTCGACCAGGCTTGTCAGCCGCTCCGCCGCGTCCTCCGCCTTGACCTCGGCGCCGTGGACGCCGCGGATCACGTCGGCGACCTCCGCCACCCAGATCCGGGTCGACTCCGCCAGCGGTTCGCGCAGCTCGGGGGTGAAGACCGCGCTGGCCCGTAGCTCGCCCCAGGCCGTGCTGTTCTCCCGCACCGCCTGGGTGTCCTGGAGTTCCCCGAACAGCAGGAGTTCCAGCTCCGCGCGGGAGTCACCCGCACCGGCCGCGGCCTCCTCGGTGTACCCGGCGGCGCGATCGCTGACGAACTCCAGCGTCTTCCGGAGCAGCCCGGCGCGATTGATGAAGTGGTAGTAGATCAGCGAAGTCGAGATCCCGGCTTCGGCCGCGATCTTCTCGACCCGCAGGCCCCGCACACCGCTGCGCGCGATCACTCGCACGGCCGCTTCCAAGATCTTCTGCTGACGTTCGAACACGGGTGTTCACCCTAGCGGTTTCGTCCTGACTGAATTTTCAGTCAGGATGCTATCGTGTCGCCATCGGTTCAGCCAAGGAGTGCACAGTGTTCGATTCGTCCCTTCCCCGCCGCACGGTTCTGCGCGCCCTGACGGCGATCGGCGCCGTCTCGGTCGGGAGCGCGGCGTGCTCGTCGAGCCCCTCCGAGCCCGCACCCGCGCCGACGGCCGAGTCGCCGGAGCCCGCCGCCGCGGCGGCCCGCAAACTGGGCGCCGAATGGGAAAGCCACGCGCGCACCTACATGTCCTGGCCCGCGTCGAAGTCCATCTGGGCAGAGGATCTGCCGGCCGTCCGCGAGGAGATCGCCGGTCTCGCCAAGGCGATCGCCGGCTACGAACCGGTGGTGCTCCTCGCCCGGCCCGAGCACGCGGACGCCGCTCAGCAGGCTTGCGGCGACACCGTCGAGGTCGTCCCGATCCCGGTCGACGATCTGTGGGCGCGGGACACCGTCCCCGTGTTCGTGGAGGAGGCGGGCAAGGTCGCGGGCGTCGACTTCAACTTCAACGGCTGGGGCGACAAGCAGAAACCGCACGACAAGGACAACGCCGTCGCACGGTCCGTGCTGAGCAAATACGGCCTGGCCCGCACCGAAACCTGGATCACCGCCGAGGGCGGTTCGTTCGAGACCGACGGCGCCGGAACGCTGATGGTCACCGAAAGCTCACTGGTCAACGACAACCGCAACAAGGGCAAGAGCCGCCAGGAGATCGAAGACGAGCTGAAGAAGGTGCTCGGCGTCCGGAAGGTCATCTGGTTCGCGGGTGTCCGCGGCGAGGACATCACCGACGCCCACGTCGACTGCCTGGCCCGGTTCACCGCTCCCGGCGTGGTCCTGCTGGACAAGGCCGCCCCCGGCACCCCGCCCGATTCGTGGTCCCGTGCCGCCGATCAGGCGAGGTCGGTCCTCGCGGGCGCCACCGACGCCGACGGCAAACCCTTCAAGGTGATCGATCTCGTCCAGCCGGATCCGGACAAGGTCGAAGGCTACGGCGAAGACAGCGTGATCTCGTACGCCAACTTCTACGTCGCGAACAAGTCGGTCTTCGTGCCGAAGTTCGGCGACGCCGCGGCGGACGAGCGCGCGCAGCAGATCCTGCGCGAGCAGTTCCCCGGCCGCGAGATCGTGCCGGTGAAGATCTCGACCATCGCCTCGGGCGGCGGCGGGATCCACTGCTCGACGCACGACCAGCCGGGTCAGCCTTCCTGAGGCAGCAACGACATCACTTCGGACACCGGGCGCAAATGCTGCTCCAGCAACCGTGATGCCTCTTTAACGTCGTGGTCGGCCAGTGCGGCGACGAGCGCCCGGTGTTCGTCGTTGATCACCGTCAGCCGCTCCGGGCGCGCCTCCAGCGCGCGGACCGTGACCCGCTGCTGCCGCGAGCGGAGCGTGTCGTACAACTCGGTCAGGACGGTGTTGCCCGCGGCGTTCACGATGGCGCGATGGAATCGGCGGTCCAGCCCCGAAACGGCGAACCAGTCGCGTTCGGCGCCGGCGCGCACCATCTCTTCGATGAGTTCGGCCATTTCGGCGGGGGCTCCGGCGCGGTTCGCGCAGAGCGTCGCGATGGCGTGACCTTCGATCAGCCGCCTGCTCTGGTAGACCTCTTCCAGCTCCCTGGAAGTGACCGTGCGCACCTGGGCGCCCTTGCGGGGCAAGAGGCTGATGAACCGTTCGGCGGCCAAGCGGTGGAACGCCTCGCGCACCGGCGTCCTGGACACCCCGACGACACCGGAAACCCACATTTCGTCGAGGAAGCGGCCGCCTTCCAGCTCGCCCGAGATGATTCCGTCGCGCAGCCACGTGTAGACCCGCTCGCGCGCCGGGCCGCCCCCCTCGGCGGTCACAGTCATCTCGCTCCCCCTCTACGGCAGTCACTCTCCGCACCAGACCCTACACCTGGACCAGCTAAGTATCCATCATGTATACAAGACTTCCACCTATCGGAAGGGGTCCCATGGTGCACGTCGCGGTGGCGCAGTTCGCGCCCGGCAACGACAAAGAGGCCAACGTCGCCCGCGTCGCCTCCCTCGTCGGCGAAGCGGCCGACCGCGGGGCGCGGGTGGTCGTGCTGCCCGAGTACTCGCTGTTCACCGTAGCGGCGATGAGCCGGGAATTCTTGACCTCGGCCGAAGACCTCGACGGCCGGTTCGTCACCGAACTGCGCGGTCTCGCGAAGGACCGGCAGATCACCGTCGTCGCGGGCATCAACGAGGCTCTGCCCGGCGGCGAACGGATCTCGAACACGCTCGTCGCGGCCGGTCCCGACGGGGCGATCGCCGCGCTCTACCGCAAACTGCACCTGTACGACGCCTTCGGCTTCCGCGAATCGGAGCTGGTCCGGCCCGGCGACATCGAAGCCCCGGAGACCTTCGAGGTCGACGGGATCGTCTTCGGTCTCCAGACCTGCTATGACCTGCGGTTCCCGGAGGTCACCCGCAGGCTGGTCGACGCAGGGGCGGACGCGGTGCTGCTGCCCGCCGAGTGGATGCCCGGCCCGCTCAAGGAAGACCACTGGACCACCCTGATCCGGGCGCGGGCGATCGAGAACACGATCTATCTCGTCGCCGCGGGGCAGGCCGCGCCGACCGGTTCGGGGCACAGCATGATCGTCGACCCGATGGGCGTCGTCGTCGCCTCGCTCGGCGAGCGCACGGGCACCGCGACCGGCGAGGTCTCCGCCGAGCGGATCTCCGAGGTGCGCGCCAAGAACCCGGCTCTGGAGCTGCGCCGGTTCGCCGTCACCCCGAGGTCCTGAGTATCTTCTGAATCGGAGGTCCGTTCGTGAAGACACGCCCTCGGGCGTGGTGACGCGGCTTCCGTTCGCCTGGGTGCCGGGTGGCCGCCCGGCACCCAGGTTTCACGTCACGGCACCAGCAGTCCCCACTGGACCGCCCACGGGACGAACAGAAGCGTTCCGGCCAGCAACAGCCCGACCCGGACTCCCCCGCGATCCTCGCGCCGCCACCACGAAACCGCCGTCACCACACCGGCGATGACGACGCCCACCGCGAGCAGCTGCAACGCGAGCCAGGGCAGCGTCCGTCCGAAAAGGACTGGCCCGGGCGCCATCGCCGCCCCCATCGACAAGGTGACGTAGTAGACGAGGAATCCCGCCGTGGCGAGCAGACCGGTCGACGCCAGCCAGCGGGCCGGCCGCGCGAGCGGCACTTCCTCGCGACGGCGGAACAACGCCGTCACCGGATAGGCCGCGAACGCCAGCAACGCCAGCGCCCACCCGGCGAGCTGCAGCCACGGCGTCTCGTACCACGAGAGCGGTGCCAGGGCGACGCTCTGACTCGCTTGCTCCGGTGGCGGATCCGAGGACGGCCGGACGGGCCCGTCCGCGAGGCCGTTCACCCAGGTCCCGACGAGGTCGAGGTAGCCGGGGGCGAACCCGTCGAGTTTGTCGAAACCGTCGGTGGTCCGCCGGAGCGCGTGCTGGGACTGAGGGAACACCTTCAGCGTGTACTGCTGGTTCCCGGCCCGTTCCAACGTTTCCCGGAAGATCCGGACGGCCTCGCCGGGCGGGGTGAGCCGGTCCAGTTCACCCCACAGCCCGAGCACCGGCCGCCGCAGGTTCTCCAGCACCGGTACCGGGTCGTACCCGGCTTCGGGGAACAAACCGGCGCCCGCGAGGGTCCGCATGTTCGTCGACGCCACCATGTCCACCATCGAGCCGTCGACCCCGCCGTGCCGCAGGTAGGTCTCCAAGGCCCACGACTGCTGACGGTCGGGCGAGACCCCGTTGGCGCCGACGGTGATCGCGAAAGCGACGTCCTTCGACCTCGACGCCGCCAACGGCGCGACCCAGCCGCCTTCGCTCAAGCCCCAGACGCCGACACGTGCCGGATCCACGCCAGGACGCGAGCGCAGTGCCTGGACCGCGGCGAGCGCGTCATCGGCCAGTACCGAGTAATCCCGCTCGAACAGCGAATAGCCCTCGGTCCGCTTGTCGTAGATCAACGTCGCGATCCCCGCTTTGGCGAAGGCTTCGGCCTCGGCGCGGTAGTCGTCCCTGTCGTGTTCGCCGGAACCGTGCACCATGACGATGCCCGGCGCCGGGCCGCCGCCTTCCGGCGCGACCACCGTTCCGTGCAAGGTCACGCCATGGCTGGTGAACGAGACGTCGCCGGCCGGAGCGGCGGCGGGCACCGGTGACGACACCGCGACGACGGCGGCGAGCAGCGCGGCGATCATCGCCTGCTCACCCGGACCACCTCGAGCGACGGCGAAGCGAGGATGTCCTTCTCGCAATACCTTTCGGTGACCCAGTGCTTGCGCGAGTACAGCTCCGTCTGGTCGCTGTGGTGCGCGGATTCCGGGTTCGCGGACTGCGAGTAGGTCAGCAGCGTCGTCGTATCCGGGCAACCGGTACCGTTGAATGCCACGACGTGCAGATACGTCCCGCCGTGCACGATCTCGGTGTATCCGCGAGCCGGATCCCAAGGCCCGCCCAAGGAGTTGTAGACACCGCGCCCGGCGGTCCCGCCACCGAGCGGGATCTTCTTGCCGTTGCGTTCGACGTAGTGGTTGTCGCCGTAGGGCGCGTCGAGCGGGATCTTCGCCGCCGTCAGCTCGGCGACGGCGTCCGTGAGTGCCTTGCGGATCGCCGTGTTCCCGGTGTCGAGGGTGTTCGGAGTGCGGACAGGATCCTTGACATCGAAAGGCACCTTCCAGATGCCGGGCCCCATTCGGTCCACAAGGGACCAGAAGCGATCGAACAGCAGCGCGCCCCGGCTGCCCGTGTCCGAACGCCCGTCCCAACCCGCCAGTGCGGCGCACGCGGCGTCCATTCCCGGCATCGTGGCGCACATCCCGACGACATCGGCTCGCACGAGTTCGGCCGCGTGGTCGCGATGCGAGAACATCAAGTCCCGCATGGCCTGCCCGGTGAACCCGCCCTTCTCCAGTTGATCGGCGATCTCGATGAAGCCGCCCCGCGTCCGCATGTTCTGCTCGTAACGCACCGGACCCACGATCCGGGGAAAGCCGGTTTTCGGCGCGGTGGGGTTGAACAGCCAGTAGCTGTCGTTCGAGTTCGCCAGGTAGTCGTCCCGGGTCAGGTTCGGCAGGCTGGCCGGTCCGAAGACGCCGGGCCGCAGCGCGTCGCCGTCACGGCCCCAAGCGCAGGCCGTCCTGGAGCCGTCGAGTACCGCGACACCGTCGGCCTCGAACAGCTCCTTGCCCAGTGAAGTGTTGCACCGCGCGGCCTTCGCGTCGGTGACGTGCGGGACCCCGTGGATCTGGCTGTACTCCACCCGGCCGCGATCGTCGGTGGCGAGGATGTTCATCCACGGCAACCCCTGTGTTCTGCGCACCGCGTCGATCATTTCCCCCGCCGTCCGGCCGCGGGCGATCTCGAACATCGAGTTCGTCATCCCGAGGTTCCCGGCGTTGGCGTCCGCGATCGCGAAGGCGCTCGACGCCGTCCACGGCAGTTCCCGTTGGCCGAGCCTGGTCGTCACCGGACCGTATCTGGTCGTCCATTGTGGGCGCACGACGCGCTCCAGGGTGCCGTCCGCCTTGCGGGACAGGACACTCACGTCGGAGCGCCGCATCCGCTCGGGTTTCCCGTCGACCAGGTACGTCGTCGGCGAGCCGGGGACGAGCTTCAGCTCGAACAGCGTGTACGTGCGTGTCGTGTCGGTGGCCGTGCCGCTCCAAGCCGCGGTTTCGTTGTGCCCCAGCCACATCAGCGGGATACCGACGACACCGGCGCCGCTGACGTCGAGTTTGCCCGGCAGGGTCAGCTGCGACTGCCACAGCCTGGTCCCGCCCAGCTGCCACGGCAGATGCGGGTTGGCCAGCGAGACACCGCGCCCGTTCGCCGAAGCGGCCGAACCGATCGCGATCGCGTTGCTGCCGATACCGGTCTCCCCGGTCATCTGCTCACGTCCCGTGCCCGCGGGCGGGGCACCCGGAAGTGACGCGGTGATCGAGTCCGCGACCCCGCCCTGCCCGAAGATCATCCCGATCGCGTGACTGTGCCGGTAGACGTCGAGTTCGGTGATCGGCTTCAGCCAGCCGGCGCCCCGGCAGGCCGGGTCGGTGTTCTTCCCGGTGCGCAGATACTTGTTGACGCCCTCGACGTAACCGCGGATCAGTTCGCGGACCTCGCGGTACGGCCCGCGCGGCGCCGGCTCGGCCAGCATCCGCTCGACGGCGCCGCTTTCGTTCAGGCCTTGGAAGTACAGGTCACTGGCGAGGTTCGTGCTCGCCTGGCTCACCCCGCTCGTCGGCGGCGCGTCCGGGCCGAGCCAGCGGGACCGCTCGGCCCGCGTCGTGACCGCGACGTCCGCGATCGCGCAGAGATTGTCCTTGGCCGCGGCGTACCCCTGACCGAAGCCCAGGTTCACGTAGTCGTTCGCGACGATGTGCGGGATGCCGTACTCGGTGTAGCGGATGGTGGCATCCGCCCGGGATACGCCATCCGGCGGTTGCGCCGCCGTCGCGGTCCCCGCCGCGAGGAGGCTCATCGCGGCGCCGACGGCCGCGATCCGTTTCCAGAGCAGCATGCTGCTCCCCCTTTGTGTTTGGAGTTCGTTCGTGAAGACACGCCGTCCGGCGTGGTGACGCGATGTCGGTGGTCGAGTGGCCGCTCTCCCACCGGTTTTCGGTTCCCCCTTTACTCTCCGTCCGGATCCGGGAACGCCGTCCAGCGCACGTACACCTTCCGCGCGTCCGGGCCGGGTTCCGGCCGCCAGTAGCGGCGCAACAGCTCCAGGTACTCCTCCCAGAACTGCTTGAGCTCTTCGAGTTCGACGTGCACGGCGCCACGCGAGAACACCAGCGCGTCACCCCATTCGCCCAGCTCGTCGCGGCGTTCGAGGAAGCGCGCCATCTGCTCGAGGTCCTCGTTGAACGCGGCGCGCTGCGCCTCGTCGAACACCGCGCGCATCTCTTCGCTCTGCTCGCTGTGCCGGGGCCAGCGGATGTCCCGTTGCCGCGCGCGCCACCAGCGCTCCTTGCCGTGCGCGAGTTCCGGTGCCTCGTCGATGAAGTCGTACTTCGCCAGTTCTCGCAGGTGATAGCTGGTCGCGCCCGAACTCTCCCCCAGTTCCTTGGCCAGCTTCGTCGCCGTGGCGGGCTCCCTGCCCAGCGACTCCATGATCCGCCTGCGCAACGGGTGCATCACCGCCTTGAGCACGGCGGCGTCGGTGATCTCCTCGGGCGGTGGCGGGCCGGTCATGGCACCAAGGTACCTCGTGCAAAGGAGATTGTGCAAAGACATCTTTGCACGCGGTTCAGACCACGTTCTTGAAGTGCCCGAGGATTCTGCTGACGTTTCGGTGAACTCAGCGTGAAATTGACAACTTCACTACGAAGGTCTTGTGCCGGGCGGACGAAAACTCGACAGGTTCGCAGGTTTTTCGTTGCGCCTTCCCCGAAATTCGGTTGTATCGGATAGTTTTGCGCGGAGTCGACCTAGCGGGAGAGAACATGCCGAAGCACCGCCCTCGACAGACGGACAGGCTGTCCGCCCGGCACCGGACGGCCTTCGCGCTCGCCGGTGGCGCGCTCGCCGTCCTGCCCGCGGTCACCGCCTCGGCGGGTCCCGACACGCCGATCGCCGCGCCGAAACCGGCCGCACCGCAGAACCAGGCCGCGGCCTGGCAACCGCCGGTGGGCACGGTCCCGGAGATCGCCGTCGACGGCAGCCTCCCCGAGCCGCCCAATCCGGACCCGCTGACGGTCCCCGGCGGCACCGGCAACGTCGGCGGCTCGTTCGCGCCGTCGGGCGCGCTCGGCATCCCGGCGAGCATGATGAAGGCGTACAAGAACGCGGCCGACATCCTCGCGAAGGAACTGCCCGGCTGTCACATCGACTGGGCGCTGATCGCGAGCATCGGCCGCATCGAGTCCAACCACGCACGCGGCGGCTATGTCGACGCCAAGGGCAACACACTCGAACCGATCCTCGGCCCGCAGCTCAACGGCGCCGGCCCGTTCGCCGCGATCTCCGACACCGACGGCGGCAAGTACGACGGCGACACGGTGTGGGACCGCGCCGTCGGCCCGACGCAGTTCATCCCGTCCACGTGGAAGGGCTACGCCTCCGACGGGAACGGCGACGGCGAGTCGAACCCGAACAACATCTACGACGCGACGCTGGGCTCGGGCCGCTACCTCTGCTCCGGCGGCGTCGACCTGACGTCCGAGCAGACCCAGCGCGTGGCGGTGTACCGCTACAACCACTCGCTGTCCTATGTGGACACCGTGATCCGGTGGGCGGTCTCCTACCGCGGCGGAGTCGCGACGTTCCCGGACAGCCAGGTCCCGGTCGGCGCCCCCGACTCCCCGGACGTCGCCGCCGGCGTGCCCGGTGGTCAGGTCCCGGTGCCCACCCTGCCAGGCACTCCCCCGCCCGGCACGACCACCCCGCCGCCGACCCCGTTGCCCGGCACGTCGTTCCCGCCGAGCAGCAGCACACCTCCGAGCAGCACTTCGCCCTCGAAGCCGACGAGCACCCCGCCGTCCTCGACCCCGCCCTCGTCGACACCGCCTTCGAGCACGCCCCCGTCATCGACGCCTCCGCCGTCCAGCACGTCTTCGGCGCCGCCGTCGTCGACACCGGCGGGCAACACCGGTGAGACGACCCCGACCAGCTCCGCTTCGCCCACCCCGTAACTCACGTGATCAGGGACCGCACACCCGAGTGCGGCCTCCAATCACGTGAGTCCCGTCCCCGATCACACGAGTGCGGTCCCTGATCACACGAGTCACGCCTTCGCCTGACCCAGCACTCCGGCTCGTGAGTGGCAAGGACAGTTCTAACCCGATTTGCCACTCACGAGACACGCGGGCCGAGCCGGTGCTTTCGCGTGACCGAGCGGACGACGCGCGTGATCAGACGGACGACACGCGTGTCGTCCGTCTGATCACGCGACACCGCCGGACCGTAGGTACCTAAGACACGGTTGGCCCCAACCCGAATCGCCACTCACGAGGTGCGGGCACCCGGAATGTCCTGAAGCCACCCCGCGTTGTCGCTTCTCGTAGCTCACCAACCAAGAGAAGCGAGACACGGATGTCGTCTTTCGTCATGACCGCCGAAGAACGGGAAGCGTTCCTGAGCGAGGTCCACGTCGGGGTCTTGGCCGTGGAGCGGGAAGGACGGGCTCCGCTGGCCGTACCGGTCTGGTACGACTACGAGCCCGGCGGGGAACTCCTGATCTGGATGGACGGCGGTTCGGTCAAGGACAAGACGATCAAGAAGGCGGGCAGGCTCAGCCTGGTCGCGCAGTCGGAGACCTTGCCGTACAAGTACGTGACGGCCGAAGGGCCGGTCATCGCCAACGCCGCGCCGCCGACCCGGGAGCAGGCGCTGAAGATCGCGCGCCGCTATCTGCCGGAGGCGGAGGCCACGAAGTACGTCGACGGTGCCCTCAGCGACAATTCCGTGCTTGTCCGCGTCCGGCCGGAGAAGTGGCTGAGCAACGACCAAGGCAAGGCTTGATCGCATGACGGTGTCCCGGCGGGCGAACCGCCGGGACACCGTCATCAGCCCGCGATCGGCTCGAACTCGACGACGCTGTCGAGCGCCTTGCCCATCGCGGCGTTCCCTTCGCGTTCGATCATGATCTCCACCAGCACCGGCCGCGACGTCCGCTCGGCCTCCTTGCGCGCCCACTCCAGCGACGCCCGGATCTCGCCCGGCTCGGTGATGCGGGTGCCGGAACACCCGTAGGCCTCCATCACCTTCACGTTGTCCGTGCCGTTCTTGTCGTAGTGGATGTCGACCTCGAAGTTCATCTCGTAGCCGGTCTCGGCCTGCCGGATGAGCCCGAGGTACTCGTTGTTGAGCATGATCAGCACGAATCCGACGTCGTACTGCGCGGCCACCGCCAGTTCCTCCACCAGGAACTGGAACGAGTAGTCCCCGACGACGCCGACGACTTCGGCCTCCGGTTTCGCCTTCTTGACACCGATCGCCGCCGGGATCTCCCAGCCGAGCGGGCCAGCCTGGCCGCACACCTGGTAGTGGCGTGGCTTGTGCGCGCGCTGGAACTGCCCGGACCAGATCTGGTACAGCCCGATCGCGGTGACGAAGTAGGCGTCCTCGCCGTAGAACTCGTTGATCTCCTTGAACACCCGGGGAGCCTTGATCGGCGTGTCCTCGAAGTCCTCCCGCCGGGGCAGGCTCTCCTTCAACTCGCCGATGCGTCGCGGCCAAGCGCGGTCTCGTGCCGGAGAACGCCGCGACGCCGCCTCGATCAGGGCGTCCAGGAACGCGCCCGTGTCCGACACGATCCCGAGGTCCGGCCCGAACACTTTGCCCAGCTGTGTCGGCTCGATGTCGACGTGGATGAACTTCCGGCTGCCGCGGTAGACGTCGAGGTCACCGGTGTGCCGGTCGCCGAACCGCGCGCCGAGCGCCAGCACCAGATCCGCTTCGAGGAAGGCCGCGTTCGCCCAGCGCTGCGACGTCTGGATACCGGCCATACCCGCGAACAGTTCGTGGTCCTCGGGGAAGGTCCCCTTGCCCATCAGCGTCACGCCGACCGGGACTCCGAGCAGTTCGGCCGCTGTCCGCAGCCGATCGCTCGCGCCGCCCAGCACCACGCCGCCGCCCGCGAGGATCAGCGGCCGTTCGGCGGCCAAGAGCAGATCCAGCGCCCGCTCGACCCTGGCGGGCGACGGCGTCGCCGTGATGACCGGCAGCGGCGAGTCGATGCTGGAGTCCCATTCGATGTCCTGCCGCTGGACGTCGATCGGCAGGTCGATCAGGACCGGGCCCGGACGGCCGGACCGCGCGATCCGGAACGCCTCCCGGAACACCCAGGGCAGCTGCGCCGCCTCCTTGACCTGCACCGCCCATTTCGTCACCGGCTTGGCGATCTCGACGATGTCGACGGCCTGGAACGCTTCGGTGTGCAGCTTCCGCGAGTCGGCCTGCCCGGTGATGCACAGGATCGGGATCGAGTCGGCCTGCGCGGTGTAGAGGCCGGTGATCATGTTCGTCCCGGCGGGCCCGGAGGTGCCGATCGCGACGCCGACGTTGCCGGTGGTCCTGGCCCACCCGTCGGCCATATGGGTCGCGCCTTCTTCGTGGCGCACGATCAGGTGCTCGATGCCGCTGCCCTGCATCGCGTGGTACAGCGGGAGGATCGCGGCACCGGGGCAGCCGAACGCGGTGTCGACGCCCTCACTGATCAGGACGTCGACGACGGCCTGCATGGCGGGGATTCTGGGCATTCCTCACTCCTTGCTTTCCGCGCCGGACAGCGCTTCGACGACCTTCAGCAGGGCGGAGTGATCGAGCGAGCCGTGTCCCATCGCCCGTCCGGCGGCGACGAGCTGGGCGACCAGCCCGGTGATCGGCAACGCGACGTCGGCCTGCCTTGCGGCGGCGAGCGCGATGCCCATGTCCTTGTGGTGCAGATCGATCCGGAAACCCGGCGCGAATTCCCGCGCCACCATGGACTTCCGCTTGAGCTCGAGGATCCGGCTGCCCGCCAGGCCGCCCGCGAGGACGTCCAGCCCGACACCGGCGTCCACACCGGACGCCTCGAGCAGCACGATCGCCTCGGCGATCAGTCCGTAGGTCCCGCCGACGACCAGCTGGTTGGCGGCCTTGACGACCTGGCCGGCGCCGTGCGGCCCCACGTGGACGATCGTCTTGCCGACGGCCTCCAGGATCGGGAGCGCGGCGGCGAAATCGTCGTCGTCACCACCGGCCATAATGGACAGTGAGGCCTGCTCGGCGCCCGCCTGACCGCCCGAAACGGGCGCGTCCAGCACGCGGATCTCCCGTTCGCCCGCCCGCTCGGCCACCTCGATGGAGGTCTCCGGCCGGATCGTGCTCATGTCGATCAGCAGGGTTCCCGGTTTTGCCGATTCCAGCACCCCGCCCGCCGCCAGCACGACGGCCTCGACCTGCGGATGGTTCGGCAGCATGGTGATGACGACTTCCGCGCCGGCAACGGCGTCCGTGATCCCGTTCGCAGCCCTGCCGCCCGCCTCTTCCAGCCTGGCGAGCGCGTCCGCGTTCGTGTCGAATCCGCTCACCTCGTGGCCGGCGGCGACGAGATGTCCCGCCATCGGCCCGCCCATGATCCCCAGGCCGATGAATCCCAGCTTGGTCATGCCAGTCCCCTTCGTTCGAAAGGCAGCCACGACAGCGAATCCGCGCTCGGCCCGTCGGGTTTGTACTCCACGCCGACCTGCCCGCGGTAGCCCGCCGTCTGCAGCTTTTCCAGGTATCCCTCGATGTCCAGCGTTCCGGTCCCCGGCTGGTGGCGCCCTGGGGAATCGGCGATCTGCACATGGCCGATCCGTCCGGTGTGGACGGTCGTGACCGTGTCGAGGTCGTCACCGTTGACCGCCAGGTGGTACAGGTCGGCCAGCAGCTTCACGTTGTCCCGCCCGAGTTCGTCGAGCACCTTCAGCACGTCGTCCGCGGTCTTGAGCGGGTACTTGTCCGCCCCCGACAACGGCTCCAAGACGACCTCCGCGCCGATCCCCGCGGCCGCGTCCGACGCGAGCGCCAGATTCGACAGGCCCAGCTTGTCCTGCCCGGCCGGGTCCGCGCCGTCGATCCGGTTTCCGTAGAGCGCGTTGAACCGGCGGCAGCCGAGCCGCTCGCCGAGCTCGATCGCGGAGGCGAGGCCGCGGGCGAACTCGTCCTCGCGGCCGGGCCAGGTGACCAGGCCGCGGTCGCCGCCGGCCATGTCACCGGGGAAGAAGTTCAGCCCCGTCACCGCGACACCCGCGCGCTCGACCGACGCCACGAACGCGTCGGCCTCGGCGGCGTCCGGTACCGGCGCCTCGAACGGCCACCAGTACTCGACCGCGGTGAAACCCGCCGCCCGCGCCGCCTCCGCACGGTCGAGCAACGGCAACTCGGTGAAGACCAGTGACAGGTTCAGCACGTAGGGCAAGGCATGACGCGAACCGGCAAGATCAACCATCGAAACCTCAGTTATTTCGCTCTGCGGAAACTTTCTTTCGTATATCGAGAATAGCCCGCTGACCTGTCCTCGGTCAACGGGCGGTATACCGGCGACGGGAGCTGGGTGCCCGTGAGCGCGACGTGTTCGCGGGCGGCGACGGTGAGCGTCCAGTAGCGAAGGAGGCCTTCACGGGCCGCATCCCGAATCGCCAGTCACGACCCACCGGACGTTGCGAAAGCCACTTCCGCAACGTTGAAGGTTGCGAAAGTGGCTTTCGCAACGCCGCAACGCCGCCCCCAAACCTGGCACCCGCCCCGACCCACTGCGCCGGGGGTGACCGTCAGCGGTTCTGGACGTGCTGCCAGCCGAAGCGGCCCTTGATGCAGAGGTTCCCGTGCGTCACCGAGCTCTCGTGCGGCGAGGTGACCTTGACGATCTCGTTGTCCTGGACATGCAAGGTGAGGTTGCAGCCGACCCCGCAGAAGGTGCACACGGTGGTCGTCGCGGTTTGCCGGGACTCGTCCCAGGTGCCGTCCTCGCGCTTGTCGTGCTCGCGTTTGAAGCTCAGCGCGCCTGTCGGGCAGACCTCGACACAGTTTCCACAGTAGACACACGCGCTGTCCGGCAGAGGATTCGCGAACTCCGTCGAGATCCGCGCGTCGAATCCCCGCCCAGCCATGGTGATGGCGAAGGTGTTCTGCCACTGCTCGCCGCAGGCGTCGACGCATTTGTAGCACTGGATGCATTTCCCGTAGTCGCGGACGTAGAGTTCGTTGTCCACCTTGACCGGCTGGCGTACGGTCGCCGCCGTCATCCCGTCCGGGATCTCGTGCTCGCCTGGACGACGCTCGTCACGGTCGCTCGAAGGCGCTGCCGGCGGGCCGAAGCGTCCGGGTTCCGCGTCGCACTCGGTCATCCAGCCCGCGACGTCGGGGGTGGTCGACAGATCCGTGGCCGAGCCGAGGAGTTCGAGCACCACCTTGCGGCTGAGCCGGGTCCGGTCGGTCTCGGTCCGCACCACCATTCCCGGTTCCGCCTTGCGGGAGCACGACGGCACGAGCGTGCGCGTTCCCTCGACCTCCACCATGCAGACACGGCAGGCGTTCGCCGGTTCGAGTGTGTCGCCGTAACACAACGTCGGGATGTTCTTTCCCGCCGCGGTACAGGCATCGAGGATCGTGGAGCCTTCGGGAACCCGGACCGTCTCACCGTCCACAGTGAACTCGATGAGCCGCCGCGGGAGTCCTATTTCGACAATGGTCACGTTCGCTCCTCCAGCGCGCCGAGCCGGTCGATCGCCGACTCGATGGCGTTCCAGGCGGTCTGGCCCAGTCCGCAGATGGACGAATCCCGCATCACCTGGCCGACTTCGCGCAGCAGCGCGAGATCGTCTCCGCCGGTGCTGAGCTTCCGGCCGCCGACGATCCGGTGCAGTGCCTCCTCCTGCCGCACGGTCCCGATGCGGCAAGGCACGCACTGCCCGCACGACTCGTCACGGAAGAACGCGGCGATCCGCAGCAGGAATCCGCCGAGGTCGGCCCGGTCGTCCAGCGCCAGCACGACTCCCGAGCCGAGTGTGGTCCCGGCCGCGCGGGCGTCCTCCATGGTCAGCGGCAGGCCGAGCTCGTCGGGCCGGACGAAACCGCCCGCCGCGCCACCGAGCAGGACGGCCCGGAGTTCGCGGCCTTCCGGCACTCCCCCGGCCAGTTCGAGCAGTTCGCCCAACGTCGCCCCGAACGGCACCTCGTACACACCGGGACGCCGGACGTTGCCGGACAGGCAGAACAGCTTCGGCCCGGCCGAACGCTCGGTCCCGATGCGGCGGTAGGCCTCGCAGCCCTCGGTGAGGATCAGCGGGACGTTGACCAGGGTCTCGACGTTGTTCACCACCGTCGGCTTGCCGAACAACCCCTTCTCCACCGGGAAGGGCGGTTTGGTTCTCGGCTCGCCGCGGAACCCCTCGATCGAGTTGAAGATCGCCGTTTCCTCGCCGCAGATGTAGGCGCCCGCGCCCCGCCTGATCTCGATGTCGAACGAGAAACCGTGGCGTCCCATGATGTTCTCACCCAGGAACCCGCGTTCGCGGGCGACGTCGATCGCGTTGCGCAGCAGCCGCAGGGCTCGCGGGTACTCGCCGCGCAGGTAGACGTAACCCTTTTGCGCCCCGATGGCGAACGCGGCGATGGTCATCGCCTCGACGAGCGCGAATGGGTCACCCTCGATCAGGACTCGGTCCTTGAAAGTGCCCGGTTCGCTCTCGTCGGCGTTGCAGACCAGGTACCGGGTCCGCTCCGGTTGCCGGGCGGTGGCGTCCCATTTCCGGCCGGTCGGGAACGCGGCCCCGCCGCGGCCCATCAGCCCCGAGTCGGTCACTTCGCGGATGACCCCGGCCGAGCCGAGCACCAACGCGTTGCGCAAGGCCGCATAACCGCCCGCCGCGCGGTAAGCGTCCAGGCTCTCGGGGTCGACGACGCCGACTCTGCGCAGCAAGCGCAGTCCCGGTTCCCCTTGCTGCGGAACGGAGATCGGCGCTTCCTCCCGATCGAACGTCCCGCGGGCGATCTCCTCTGGGGTCGCCGGAGCGAGCAAGCGTTCCTCGGCGGGGTCGCCCGCTTCGAAAGCCAGCGCCGCGGGGGCGCGTTCGCAGACACCCAGGCAAGGACTGCGATGCCAGGTGAACCCCGCGGCGCCGGCGGTCTCGGTCAGCGCGTCGCACACCGCCTCCGCGCCGTTGACCCGACAGGCCAGGTCCGTGCAGACGTGGACGACCCGCGGCGGCCGTTCCTTCAGCGAGAACAGCGCGTAGAAGCTGGCCACCCCGTACGCCTCCGCCGGCGGGACGTTCAGCCGTCGGCAAATGTGGTTCAGCGCTCCCTGGCTGATCCAGCCGACCCGGTCGTTCACCGCGTGCAGGGCCGGGAGCAACTGATCGCGGGCCGATCCGGTCCCGAGCGCGTCGACGGCCTCCCGTTCGGTGTCCGTCGGTTCGGCGTTCAGGAAGCGCAGGTCCATTCGGGACTCCTCACACGGTGGCGGGCAGCTTCTCGACCCGGATCGCGGCGGCCTTGTACTCGGCCGTACCCGCGACCGGACAGGTCGCCTCGATGGTGATCACGTTGACGTCGATCTCGTCCGGGAAGTGGAAGGTCATGAACGCCAGGCCCGGACGCAGCCCCTCGTCGATCCGGACCGGCGCCTCGATCTCGCCGCGGCGGGACGAAATCCGCACGACCTCGTCCTCGGTGACTCCCAGCTTGACGGCGTCGGCCAGGCAGAGATCGAGGGTCTCCCCACGGCGCAACGGCGACGGGAATCCCCCGGACTGGACGCCGGTGTTGTACGAGTCCAGCCGTCGCCCGGTGGTCAGCCGGATCGGGAAGTCCTCGGTGAGCAGGTCCACCGGCGGGCTGTGCACGATCACGGTGAACGGCGCCGGGCGGCCGCGTTTCGCCGGGTCTTCCTCCCAGAGACGCCCGTGCAGGAACGTCGGTTCGAGCTCGTCCTCGCGGTAGCAAGGCCATTGGATACCGCCGAGTTCCTCGAGCCGTGCGTAGCTCATCCCGGCGTGCATCGGCGACAGCGTCCGGAGTTCGTCCCAGACGTCCTCGCCGCCCTCGTAGTGCCAGTCGTGGCCGAGACGGCGGGCGAGTTCGCACAACAGCTGGATGTCGTCACGCGCGCCCTCTGGCGGTTCGAGCGCCTTGCGGACCCGCTGGACCCGGCGCTCGCTGTTGGTGAAGGTGCCGTCGGATTCGCACCAGGCCGCCGAGGCGGGCAGCACGACATCGGCCAGCTGCGCGGTCTTGGTGAGGAAGATGTCCTGCACCACCAGGTGGTCCACATTGGACAACCGTTTGATCGTGTGCTCGCAGTCCGCCTCGGACTGGACCGGGTTCTCCCCGATGATGTAGACGCAGGTCAGCTCGCCACGCTCCATCGCGTCGAGCATCTGCGTGAGGTTGAGACCCTTGTGCGGCGGAATGGCCGAACCCCACGCCGCGTCGAACTTCGCCCGGACGCCGGTGTCCAGGATGTTCTGGAACCCGGGCATCCGGTCCGGGATGGCGCCCATGTCGCCGCCGCCCTGGACGTTGTTCTGCCCGCGCAACGGGTTGAGCCCGGCGCCGTAGCGGCCGACGTGCCCGGCCAGCAACGCGAGGTTGATCAGCGACAGGACGTTGTCGGTGCCGTTGTGGTGTTCGGTGATCCCGAGCGTCCACGACAGCTGGCCGCGATCGGCGCGGGCGTAGGTGTGCGCGAGTTCCTTGATCAGCTCGGCCGGGACACCGGTCGTCTCTTCGGCGACCTCGAGCGTCCACGGCTCGACCGACGCCGCGAACTCGGCGAGACCCTCGGTGGCACGTTCGATGAAGGCGGTGTTGGCGAGTCCGGAGTGGATGATCTCGCGGGCGATCGCGTGCGCCAGCGGGATGTCCGTGCCGACGTGCAACTGGAGTTGCCGGTGCGCCCAGCTCGCGGTGCTGGTGCGGCGCGGGTCGATGACGAACAGCTTCGCGCCGCGGTGGATCGCCTTGAGCACGTGCTGGAAGAAGATCGGATGCGCTTCACGCGGGTTGCCACCCCAGACGACGATGACGTCGGCGTCTTCGATCTCCTGGTACGAAGACGTTCCGCCGCCGCTGTCGAACACCCGTGCCAGCCCGGCGACACTCGGCGCGTGACAGGTGCGGTTGCACGAATCGACGTTGTTGGTACCGATCACCGCCCGGGTGAACTTCTGCGCGACGTAGTTCATCTCGTTGGTCGCCCTGGCACAGGAGAACATGCCGAAGGCTTCGGGCCCCTTGGTCTCGAGCGTGCGCCGGAACCCGGCGGCGGCGCGCTCCAGCGCCTCCTCCCAGGTCGCCGGGCGCAACACTCCCGAGTCGCGGACCAGTGGCTGCGTGAGCCGGACGTACGGCTCGGTGTTCTTGCGCTTCACCGGGTTCCTCCGATTCAGTGCGCTCCGACGGGAACGGCGTTCGCGGTCTGGTCGAGCAGGCCGATCGCGGCGTGGACGTGCCGCAACGCGGGGGCGGACACGCCGGTGAGCTCGGCGAGTTCGACGACGGCGCCGATGATCGCGTCGATCTCCAGCGGTTTGCCCGCTTCGAGGTCCTGCAGCATCGACGTCTTGTGGTGGCCGACGCGCCAGGCGCCGTTGATGCGCTTCTCGACCGACACCTTGGGGTCGCTGCCCGCGGCACGGGCGATCGCGAGGGTCTCGTTCATCATCGTGGCGACGAGCTCGCGGGTGTCCGGATGCTCGCACATCTGGACCATGGTCGCCCTGGTCAGCGCGCTGAGCGGGTTGAAGGCGACGTTGCCCATGAGCTTGACCCAGATCTCGTCGCGCAGGTCGAGTTCGACCGGCGCCTTCAACCCGCCCGCGATCAGCGCGTCGGCGAGCGCCGCGCACCGCGAGGAGACGCCGCCTTTCGGCTCCCCCAAAGCGAATCGGGTGCCTTCGAGATGCCGGATCACGCCTGGTTCCTCGATCACCGTCGAGCAGTAGACGACGCAGCCGATCGCGCGCCTCAGCTCCAGGACCTCGCTGACAGCGCCGCCGGGATCGACCGTCTCGACGCGACGGTCCTCCAGCGGATGTCCGGTGAGACCGTGGAAGTACCACCACGGGATCCCGTTCTGCGCGGCCACGATCGCGGTGTCCTCACCCAGCAGTGGCGCGATCAGCGGACCGCACGAGGCGTACGAATTCGCTTTCAGGCCAAGGAAGACGAAGTCTACGGGGCCGACTTGCGCCGGATCGTCGGTGACGTGGGGCCGGACGGTGAAGTTCCCGCGCGGGCTGAGCACCCGCACGCCGTGAGCGCGCATCGCGTCCCCGTGCGCCCGCCTCGCGATGAGGTGGACCTCCGCCCCGCCTCGGTGCAGCGCGGCCCCGACGTACGCGCCGATCGCGCCCGCTCCCAGAACAGCGACCTTCATGACGTGCCTCCCGCTCAGCCGAAAGACCAGATTGCATACAGTATCCTGTAGATGGTCGCCGCGCCAGCCCGCATTCCGTCACGCCACCACCCGGAACTCGCGTGTCTGGAGACGGAACTCGCGTGTCTGGAGGCCGATCTACCCCGTAGCCGCCCCTCGACGCGAGTTCCGCCCCCAAGCACGCGAGTTCCGGGTCTGGTCACGTGAGTTCCGCCTCCAAGCACGCGAGATCGGCGTTGGCCGCGGGACAGGACCGCATCCAGAGGACGAAATGCGGAATGAAGGGGAGATTGTCGGGATTTTGCATACCAAAACCTGTATCCTGAGGCGGACGAGTCCTCCGGAGGTCCTGTGAGCCAGCCCGTTTCACCCCTGCCCGAGCGCGGTCCCACCGGCCGCCGCACCAAGGGCACGCTCAGCTCGGCGACGGCCAAACGCGTCGAGCGGCCGGCGCCGTTGCGGCAGGTCGTCTACGACGCGCTCGCGGAGCTGATCATCAACCGGACCCTCGAGCCCGGCCAGCACCTCGTCGAGGCCGACCTCGCCGAGTACCTGGGCGTGAGCCGGCAGCCGGTCCGGGAAGCGTTGCAGCGCCTGCAAAGCGAAGGCTGGGTGGACCTCCGCCCCGCGCAGGGTGCCTTCGTGCACATGCCCACCGACGAGGAGGCCGATCAACTCCTCAGCGTGCGCACCGTCCTGGAGGCGCACTCCGCCCGTCTCGCCGCCGACAGGGCCGGGGACGAAGACGTCGAACGCTTGTGGGAACTGCAGAAGACCGGGCTGGAGGCGTTGGCCGCCGACGACACCGAAGGCCTCGTCGCGGCCAACGCCGCACTCCACGCGTTCATCACCGAACTGTCCGGGAACACCGTCCTCGCCGAGATGATCGGCATGGTCGATCGCCGGGTCCGCTGGTACTACACGCCGATCGCCCGCCCCCGAAGCCACGACGCCTGGCACGAACACGAGGAACTGATCAAGGCCATCGCCGCCGGTGACACCACCGCCGCCGAGCGGATCATGAACCAGCACACCGAGCGCACCCGGCAGGCCTTCCACGAACGCCCGAAGGAGGACTAGACGGGCTTCAACTCCTGTTCAGGCCGGGGAGTCCGCGTCCGCGAACGCCCGGGCTGGCGCAGCAGCAAACTGAGCGCGGCCGCGAACAGGCTCGTCCCGCCCGCGAGGAAGAACGCGCCGCCGTAGCCCCACGCCACCACGACCATCGCGCCGACACCGGAGCCGACCAGGCCCGATATCAGCTTCGAGCTGTAGACCAGGCCGTAGTTGCTGGCGTTGTTGTTCTCGCCGTAGAAGTCCGCCGTCATCGCCGCGAACAGCGGGAAGATCGCGCCGCCGCCGAAGCCGGACACCATCGAGGCGAGCAGGAACAGCGGCATGCTGCCGATCGAGCCGGACAGGTACACCGCGACCTGCGCGAGGCCGAGCACCACGCAGACCATGAACAGCGTCTGCCGCCGCCCGTAACGGTCGGAGATCCAGCCGATGACGCCGCGGCCGGTGCCGTTGATGATCGCCTTCAGGCTCATCGCCAGCGCGACGATCCCGCCCGCGAAGCCCATCTCGTTGCCGAACGGGACCTGCATCGCGATGCCGAAGATGTTCACCCCCGCCGTGCACAGCAGGCAGAACCACATCAGCGGCAGCATCCCGGTCCGAAGTGCTTCCTGGGGCGTGTACTGCTTCACCGCCGGCGGATTCTTCTGCAGCGACCGGCGGATCCGCGGATCGTCGGACACCTTCAGCGGGTCGACGTGCGACGGCCACCAGTTCTTCGGCGGGTCCTGGAAGTAGAAGCCGCTCACCGCGACCACCGCCGCCAGGAAGATCCCGACCACGAGCAGCACGCCCGAAAAGTTGGAAAGGTCCATGTAGGAGGTGAAGAGGAAGATGAACGGCACCGAACCGTAGGCGAAGCCGCCGTTGACGAAACCGGTCTTGCCGCCCCTCCGCTCCGGATACCACTTCCCCACCATGTTGACGCAGGTCGCGTAGACCAGGCCCGCCCCGCCACCGCCGAAGAACCCGAAGCCGAGATACGCCCAGACCTCACTGGGCGCGTAGGCGAGGGAAAGGTAGGCGAGCAGGGTGCCCGCCGCTCCCAACATCATCGCCGCCTTCGCCGGCAGGGTGCCGTTCTCCCGCATCTTCCCGGCGGGGAAGGCCACGATCGCCTGGAAGAACACCCAGACCCCGAGCAGCCAGAAGATGGTCGCGCCGTGCCAGCCGTGCGCCGACGACAGCGTCTCCTCCGCCGACGTGAACGCGTATTCCGAGGAACTGATGGCCATCATGGCGATCCAGGGCAGGATCACCATCGTCCATCGTGGACGGCCCATGATGTCGCGATCGGTCTCGCCGATCCGGTAGATCCGGCCGTTCGAATCGGTTACTTCCTTGTACGTTCCGGGTGGTTGAGCCGCGGTCGATGACGTCATTGTCATTCTCCTTGGGTCGGTTGGGGACCGGAAATCAGCCGAGAAGCCCCGCCGAACGTGCCCAGCGATACTTCGCGCCGAGTACGGCCACCGGTTTCTCCGTCGTGTACGGATAGGCCACGACGCCGTGCTCGTAGAGATAACTGCTGGCCTGTTCGACCTCGACGTCGCCTGCCAGCGAGGCGACGACGGGCTTGTGGATCCCCTTCGCGCGAAATTCGGACACGACCTCGGAAACCAGTTCCGCGAAGACCATCGGCGGGGTGACGATCGTATGCCAGTAACCGAGGATCAGGGCATGGATCCGCTCGTCCGCCAACCCGAGCGCGATCGTGTTCCGGTAGGTGGAAGGCGGTTCGCCGCCGGTGATGTCCACCGGGTTCCCGGCCGCGCCGAACGGCGGGATGAACTCCCGGAAGGACGTGTCGAGATCGGGCGGGATCTCCATCAGGCTCAGCCCGTTGTCCACACAGGCGTCGGAAAGCAGCACACCGGAGCCGCCCGCGCCGGTGATGATGACGACGTTCTCGCCCTTCGGTGTCGGCAGGAGCGGGATGCCACGCGCGTACTCGAGCAGGTCGTTCAGGCCGGGCGCCCGGATGACGCCGCTCTGGCGCAGGATGTCGTCGTAGACCTTGTCGTCACCGGCGAGCGCCCCGGTGTGCGAACTCGCCGCTTTCGCGCCTTGCGAAGTCCGGCCCGCTTTGAGTACGACGACCGGTTTCCGCTCGGAAACCCGTTTCGCCGTTTCCGCGAACGATCGCCCGTCTTTCAGGTCTTCCAGATGCATGGCGATGAGGTCGGTGTTTTCGTCCTGCTCGAAGAAGGTGAGCAGATCGTCCTCGTCGATATCGGCCTTGTTGCCCACTCCGACGATCGCGGAGACCCCCATTTTCGCCGACCGGCTGAATCCGAGGATCGCCATCCCGATGCCGCCGCTCTGTGAGGAAAGCGCGACACCGCCCTTGACGTCGTACGGCGTGCAGAACGTCGCCGAAAGATTCTCGGGCGTGTAGTAGTAGCCGTAGATGTTCGGGCCGAGGATCCGGACGCCGTGTTCCCGCGCGATCGCGACGACCTGGTCCTGTAACTCGATGTTTCCGGTCTCACCGAAGCCCGACGGGATCAGGATCGCGCCCGCCACCCCTTTCCGGCCCGCCTGTTCCAGCGCGGCGGGGACGAACTTGGCCGGAATGGCGAACACCGCGACGTCGACGTCACCCGGGACGTCGGAGATGCTCGGATACGCCTTGCGGTCCAGGATCTCGGCCGCTTTGGGGTTGATCGGGTGGATCTCGCCCGCGAAGCCGCCGTTGACGAGGTTCTTCATCACCGAGTTGCCGATCTTGCCCGCTTCGGCGGACGCCCCGATGACGGCGATCGACGCCGGTTTCATGATCCGGGTCATCGACGCCAGGATCTCCTCCTGGCCGAACCGCACCGGCTCGCGCGCGGCCTCGGGATCGACCAGGATCCGGACGTCGACCGCGGTGGCGCCCTCGGGCGTGGCCAGCACCGGGTTGAGGTCGACTTCGGCCAGTTGCGGGAAATCGGTGACCAGAGCGCCAACGCGTGTGAGCACGTCGGCGAGCGCTTCCCTGCTCACCGGTTCCGCGCCGCGCACCCCGTGCAGGATCTCGGCGGCCGCGATCCCGTCGATCATCGAGAACGCCTGGTCACGCTCGAGCGGGGCCAGCCGGAACGTGACGTCCTTGAGTACCTCGACCAGCACCCCGCCGAGTCCGAAGGCGACGATCTTGCCGAACGTGGCGTCGGTGGTCGCGCCGATGATCACCTCCTGTCCGGTGGTCAGCATCTGCTGAACCTGGACACCCGTGATGTCCGCGCCGGCGTCGTACGCCTTCGCGTTGGCCACGATGGTCCGGAACCCGGCTGCCACGGCGTCCGCCGACGCCAGGCCGACGAGCACCCCGCCCGCCTCGGTTTTGTGGAGGATGTCGGGCGAGACGATCTTCAGCACCACCGGGAGACCGATCTCCTCGGCCTGCGCGACGGCTTCCTCCGCGGTGGTCGCGAGCCGCTCTCGCGGCGTCGGGATCCCGTAGGCCTCGCACACCTGACGGCCTTCCGGCGCGGTCAGCGAGGTGCGGCCTTCGGCGGCGATCTTCTCGAGGATCTTTTCGACGATCTCTTTGTCTGCCATGCGCCCTCTCCCTCAGATCACGCCGGCCGCGCGCAGCCGGTCCAGGTCGTCCGCGCCGTAGCCGAGTTCGCCGAGGACCTCGGCGTTGTGCTCGCCGAGCAAGGGCGAGCGTTCGACCTCGACCGGCGAATCCGAGAGCTTCAGCGGGCAGCCCACCGTTTTGAAGGCACCTCGTTCGGGGTGCTCGACCTCGACGACCGTGCCCAATTCGGCCAGCGTGGCGTCCTCGGCCAGCTCACGGGTGGACAGGATCGGCCCGCAGGGGATGTTGTGGGCGTTGAGCGCCTCCATCACCTCCCATTTGGTGTGCTTCTCGGTCCACTCCTCGATCATCCCGAACGCTTTGTCCAGTTTGGACAGTCGCGCCTCCGGCGTCGACCAGTCCGGATCTTCGGCCAGTTCGGGTTTCCCGATCAGTTCGGCGATGGGCTGCCAGCCGACCGGCTGGATGATCACGTAGATGTAGTCGTTCGGGCCGCCCGGCGCGCATTTCACCGCCCAGCCCGGCTGCCCGCCACCGGAGGCGTTGCCCGAACGCGGGACCTCGTCGCCGAAGACGTCGTTCGGGTACTCGTTGAGCGGACCGTGCGCCAGTCGCTGCTGGTCGCGGAGTTTGACGCGGCAGAGGTTGAGCACCGCGTCCTGCATCGCGACCTGGACCCGCTGGCCCCGGCCGGAGTTGGTGCGCTGGTACAACGCGGCGAGGATCGCGGCGACCAGGTGGATCCCGGTTCCCGAGTCCCCGATCTGGGCGCCGGTCGCGGTCGGCGGGCCGTCCTCGAACCCGGTGGTGCTCATCGCGCCGCCCATCGCCTGCGCGATGACTTCGTAGGCCTTGAAATCCGCGTACCGGCCAGGGCCGAAACCCTTGATGGAAGCGTAGATCAGCCGGGGGTTCAGCTCCGCAAGCCTCTCCCACGGGTAACCGAAGCGGTCGACGACGCCGGGCCCGAAGTTCTCCACCAAGACGTCCACACTGGACGCGAGCTGCTCGAAGACCTTCTTTCCCTGCTCGCTCTTCATGTTCAGGGTGATGCTGCGCTTGTTGGCGTTGAGCATCGTGAAGTAGAGGCTGTCCACCCCCGGCAGGTCACGGAGCTGGCCACGGGTGATGTCGCCACGGCCCGGTGTCTCCAATTTGATCACGTCCGCGCCGAGCCAGGCCAGGATCTGCGTGGACGAAGGTCCTGATTGGACATGCGTCATGTCGAGGACACGGACGCCGTCGAGTGCCTTTCCCATCGGTGATCCCTCCCGGCTACTTGTACATGGTCTGGTTCATGGTTCCGGGCGCGTACACGTCCGGATCGATCCAAACGTTGATGAGCGAAGGCTTCCCAGACTCGCGGGCGCGCAGGAGCGCCGGGCCGATGTCCGCGGGGTCACGCACCGCCTCGCCGTGCCCGCCGAGCATCCGGGCGAACTCGTCGTAGGGGACGTCGCCGAGCGTGTTGCCGATCCGTTCACGGCCGAGGCCGTACTTCGCGGCCTGCCCGTAGCGGATCTGGTTCATGGACGAGTTGTTGCCGACGATCCCGACGAACGGCAGATCGAAGCGCACCAGGGTTTCGAAATCCCAGCCGGTCAAGCTGAACGCGCCATCGCCGAACAGCGCGACCACCTCCTTCTCCGGCCGCGCGTGTTTCGCGGCGAGCACGAACGGGATCCCGACGCCGAGCGTGCCGAGCGGACCCGGGTCCATCCAGTGCCCCGGTGCCTTCGGCTGGACGACCTGTCCGGAGAACGTGACGATGTCGCCGCCGTCGCCGATGTACAGCGAGTCTTCGGTGAGGAACTCGTTGATCTCGTGCACCAGCCGGTACGGATGGATCGGGCTCGCGTCGGAATGCTGGAGCGGCAACCGCTTCTGCTTCGCCTTCTCCTCCACGCCCTGCAGTTCCTCCAGCCAGACCTTGCGCGCGACGGCGCCGTTGTCGACCCGTCCGGTCGCCGCCTCCGCGACCGCGGCGAGCACCTGACCCGCGTCACCGACGATGCCGAGGTCGACGTCCCGGTTCTTCCCGACGGTGCGGTAGTCGAGATCGATCTGTACGACCGTCGCGTCCGGGGACAGCCGTTTGCCGTAGCCCATGCGGAAGTCGAACGGGGTGCCGACGATGACGATCACGTCGGCGTTGTCGAAGGCGTAGCGGCGGGAGAGCTGGAAGTGGTGCGGGTCGCCGGGCGGCAGCGTCCCGCGGCCGGCGCCGTTCATGTAGGCCGGGATGTTCAGCCTGCGCACCAGTTCGGTGGCCGGTTCGGTGGCCCGCGTCGTCCACACCTGGCTGCCCAGCAGGATGGCCGGCTTCTTCGCGTGGACGAGGAGGTCGGCGAGTTTCTCGATGTCGGCGGGGTCGCCGGCGTTACGCGTGGAGGCGCGGTATCGGCCCGCCGAGGGAACCCGCGCCTTGTCCACCGGGACCTTCGCGTCGAGGACGTCGCGGGGTATCTCCAAAAAGGACGGTCCGGGTGCGCCGTGGTAGCACTCGCGGAACGCCATCGAGACCAGGTCCGCCACCCGCGCGGTGTCCGGGACGGTCGCGGAGAACTTGGTGATCGGCGCCATCATGTCGACGTGCGGGAGGTCCTGCAGCGACCCCATCTTGTGCTGCGTCAGCGCTCCCTGCCCGCCGATGAGGAGCATCGGGCTCTCCGCGCGCAAGGCGTTCGCGACACCGGTCACGGCGTCCGTCGTCCCCGGGCCCGCGGTGACGACGGCGCACCCCGGCCGGCCGGTGATCCGCGCGTACCCGTCGGCCGCGTGCGCGGCGACCTGTTCGTGCCGGACGTCGATGACTTCGATGCCCTCGTCGACGCAGCCGTCGTAGATGTCGATGATGTGCCCGCCGCACAAGGTGAAGATCGTGTCGACGCCCTCCGCCTTGAGCGCCTTGGCCACCAGGTGGCCGCCGGAGATCAGATCCGGGGCGGGTTCGGAACCGTTGGTGGTGGCCTTCGCGGTGTCCGCCGAGTCCACCCGGCCGGTCGTTGGCGCCATCGTTCAACTCCTCTTTCTCGCACGCCGGACCTCTCTGATCCGTGCGCTCGTTCCGGATCTGCTCCGTCCGCGCGGCCCCTACGCAAAGCCCCTGGTCGCGGCAGACTGTAGATTGCATACCGTATGAGGTAGGCATATAGTTACTCTTCGAACGCTCCGGTGTCCAGGGCCGCAAGCAGGTTTCTTCCGCCCGCCGGGGCTCGTCCTCTCCCACAGAGAAAGGACTTCGCGTGGACCTTTTCGAGCACGAGGCACGAGATCTCTTCGAGCGGCACGGCGTCCCGGTCCCCCGGGGAAAGGTCGCCACCACCCCGGAAACGGCAAGGGCGATCGCCGTCGAACTCGGCGGATCCGTCGTGGTCAAGGCCCAGGTGAAGACGGGCGGGCGCGGCAAGGCCGGCGGCGTGAAGGTCGTCCACTCCCCTGACGACGCCGAGCAAGCCGCCGAGGACATCCTCGGAATGGACATCAAGGGACACTTCGTCCACGAGGTGCTCGTCACCGAGGCCAGCGCGATCGCGGACGAGTTCTACCTCTCGTTCCTGCTCGATCGCGCAGAACGGACGTTCCTCGCGATGGCCTCGGCCGAAGGCGGAATGGACATCGAGGCGGTGGCGTCCGCCACACCCGAGGCGCTGGCAAGGATCCCGGTCGATCCGCGGACCGGTGTGGACACCGCCCTGGCGGCGCGGATCATCGAAGCCGCCGGGTTGCCCGAAGCCGCGGCCGACGCCGTCGTCGCGCTGTGGAACGTCTTCGTCGCGGAAGACGCCACGCTCGTGGAGGTCAACCCGCTGGTGCTGACCACGGACGGAACGGTCGTCGCGGTGGACGGAAAGGTCACGCTGGACGCCAATGCCGCGTTCCGGCGACCGTCCCACGCCGTGTTCGTCGACTCACCGGACGAAGACCCGCTCGAACGACGTGCCCGCGAGGCCGGGCTCAACTACGTCAAGCTCGACGGCGACATCGGCGTGATCGGCAACGGCGCCGGACTGGTGATGTCCACTTTGGACGTCGTGGCGGCGGCCGCGGCGGAGGCGGGCGCCCGCGGCCCGGCGAACTTCCTCGACATCGGTGGCGGGGCGTCGGCGGAGATCATGGCGGCCGGGCTCGATGTAATCATCGGCGATGACCAGGTGCGCAGCGTTTTCGTGAATGTCTTCGGCGGGATCACCGCCTGTGACGCCGTCGCCGACGGGATCGTGCGCGCGCTCGCCCTGCTCGGTGACAGCGCCGCCAAACCGCTCGTGGTGCGGCTCGACGGCAACAACGTCGCCGAGGGCAGGCGGATCCTCACCGAGGCGGCGCATCCCTTGGTGACCCTGGTGGACACGATGGACGACGCCGCGGGCGCGGCGGCGAAACTGGCGGCAGCGGAACCGGAGGCGTGAAATGGCGATCTTCCTCGACGAACACAGCAAGGTCGTCGTCGCGGGCATGACCGGCGCCGAAGGACGCAAGCACACCGCGCGCATGCTGGCGGCGGGAACGAACGTCGTCGGCGGGATCAACCCACGCAAAGCCGGTCAAGTGATCGCTCTGGCGGGCAGCGACCTGCCGGTGTTCGGCAGCGCGACGGAAGCCGTCAGCGCGACCGGCGCGGACGTCTCGGTGCTGTTCGTCCCGCCGCCCGCGGTGAAGGACGCCGTCATCGAAGCCGTCGACGCGGGTATCCGGCTGGCGGTCGTCATCACCGAAGGGGTTCCGGTGCACGACGCGGCCGCGTTCTGGGCCCACGCCAAGGAAAGCCCGACCCGCGTCATCGGGCCGAATTGCCCCGGCGTGATCAGTCCCGGCCGGTCCAACGCCGGGATCATCCCGGACGGGATCACGAAACCCGGGAGGATCGGCCTGGTCTCGAAATCCGGCACGCTGACCTATCAGCTGATGCACGAACTGCGCGAGCACGGGTTCTCGACCTGCGTCGGCATCGGCGGCGACCCGATCATCGGCACGACGCACATCGACGCCGTCGAGGAGTTCGAGATGGACCCCGAGACCGACGTGATCGTGCTCATCGGCGAGATCGGCGGAGACGCGGAAGAACGCGCGGCCGAATACATCCGCTCGCGGGTGAGCAAACCCGTCATCGGGTACATCGCCGGATTCACCGCGCCGGCAGGAAAGACGATGGGGCACGCCGGCGCGATCGTGTCCGGGTCGAGCGGGACGGCCGAGGCGAAGAAGAAGGCACTCGAGGCGGCGGGGATCCAGGTCGGCCGGACTCCGGGCGAGACCGCCGCGCTCGTCCGGGAAACCCTCTCCCGCGTTTAGTCCTCTGGATGCGGTACTTGCACACGCAAGTACCGCATCCAGAGGACTAAACGCGAGGGGTCAGGACAAGCCGAGGCGGTCCGGGCGGCTGTACACGTTCATCGACGTGCCGCGCAGGAACCCCACCAGCGTCAGCCCCATCTCCGCGGCGAGGTCCACCGCCAGCGAAGACGGCGCGGAAACCGCCGCCAGGAGCGGAATCCCGGCCATGACCGCCTTCTGCACCAGCTCGAACGAGGCCCTCCCGCTGACCATCAGCACGGTCCCGGACAGCGGCAGTTTCCCTTCGCGGGCCGCCCAGCCGACCACCTTGTCGACGGCGTTATGCCTCCCGACATCCTCCCGAAGGCACAACAGTTCCCCTTCGGCGCTGAAGAGTCCTGCCGCGTGGAGACCGCCGGTGCGGTCGAACACCAGTTGGGCCGTCCGGAGCTTGTCCGGCAGTTCGGCCACTGTGGACGGTGAGATCACCAGGTCGTCGCCGTCCACCGGCCAGGTCGCGGTGGTCCGCACGGCGTCAAGGCTCGCCTTGCCGCACAGACCGCACGAGGACGTCGTGTAGAAATTGCGCTCCAGCGAAGCGTCAGGCGGGGCGACACCGTCAGCGAGGACGACGTCCAGCACGTTGTAGGTGTTGGAGCCGTCGGCGGTCGCCCCCGCGCAGTAGCGGATCGAGTGGATGTCCTTGCTCGAACGGGAAACCCCTTCGCCGACGAGAAACCCGGCGGCGAGGTCGAAGTCGTGCCCGGGAGTGCGCATCGTGATCGTGAGCGGCTTCCCGCCGACGCGGATCTCCAAGGGCTCTTCGACGGTCAGTGTGTCCGGGCGGGCGCCGGACACACCTTCGACGACGCGGACCACCCGCCGTCTGCTCGTCACGCGACCCATCAGCGGACCGCCGGCAACAGCGACTTCGGCCGTCCCGGCTGGGAAAGCCGTCCGCCGAGCAGCGCGCCGAGCACGCTGAGCGCCCCCGCCACCGCGAACGCGCCGAGGTAACCGTGCGTGGACACGACGAACGCGGCCAGGCCGACTCCGAGCAGCGCCCCGACGGCCTTGGCGCTGTAGAGCACTCCGAAGTTCTGCAGCGCCGACTCCTCGCCGAAGTAGTCGCGGACCAGCGACACCAGGAGCGAGTAACAACTTCCGTTCCCGAGCCCGGCCAGCGCGGCGCCGGCGATGAGTCCCACCGCGTGATCGCCCGAATAGAGCAGGACGAACTGGGCGATCCCGCCCGTCGCCAACGCCAGCCGCAGGATGCGACGCCTGCCGAGCCGGTCCGAGAGCCCGCCGAGCAGGACCCGTCCGGCACCGGTCACCCCGGCGAGCACCGCGAGCGCGACGGCGGCGAGTACCGGGCCGCCTCCTTGTGCGGCCACGAAAGTCGCGAGATAGGCGACGTCGAAGAGCAGGACCGCACCGGCCAGCACGACGATGAGGTACATCGCCAGCGCGGCGGGACAGCGGAGCACCTCCCCCGGCCGGTACTCGCGCAAAGCGGGCCGGTTCACCGCGACGCCGCGGTTGCGCACCTTGTCCGCCGCCCACGCACGCGGGTCCGGCCGGTCCGGCCACCAGCGGTGCGGCGGATCGCGCAGCAGGACCGCGGTGCCCGCGATCATCATGAGCACCACCACCGCGACGACGTCCAGCAGCGGCCCGCGGTTGGCCTCCGTCAGCCAGAAACCCGCCGCCAGCAAGAAAAGCACGCTGCCGTAGGCGAAAGCACCACTGACCGCGCCCACCCGCGCCGGGACACGGTCGGGGAACCAGTTCATCACCGTGCCGACACACGTCGCGTAGACGACGCCGGTCCCGATCCCGCCGAGCACCGAGTAGCCGATGAACATCGCGACCAGATTGTTCGCGTGACCCAAGGTGAACATCCCGGCTGAACAGAGCACCCCGCCGGCGATCACCGCCACGGCGGGCGGGAACAACCCGCGCTCGCGCAGCAACGCGGCCGGGTACACCGCGCAGGCCTGGCACACCGTCCAGAGCGCGAACGAGACGACCACTTCGGGGAACGTCCAGCCGTAGGTCGTCATCAAGACCGGTGCGACCACACCGAAGCCGTACTGCTGGATCCCGGCGGCGAACATCGCGGCCCAACTGAGCCACGACATCCACGACCTCGGCTTGCCGAGCAGGTCCACGTCGCTTTCACCGACGCGATACCGGCGTCCGTAGTGGTCTCGCAGGATTCGAGGATCGGGCATGGGTCCCACCCCGCTCACGGCAGATTGTATACAGTATGTAGTTTGGTTATAGCATCCGGCCCACCGGAAGTCCACGAATGATCAGGCGAGACCCAGTGCGGGCAGGCATTCCCGAACGCCGGTCAGTTCGATGTCGTCGCGTCGGGCTCGCTCCCAGGCTTCCCGGGTCAGCCGCCAGCACTGGATCCGCGCCACCTCGCCGCGGCGGGTGTCCCAAGTGGTGCCGTTCCGCTCGTAACCCAACGCGGCGGACACCCGGTTGGACGCGTGGTTGTCGGTGAAGGCGTCGCTCGTGGCCTCTTTGGCCCCCAGCCCGGCGAAGGCCAGATGCAGGATGGCCGCGCGCATCTCCGCCCCGATCCCGCGCCCGCGCTGTCCCGGCGCCAGCCATGAGAAGGAGGTGACCGTCCCGAACTTCGTGAAATCGGATCCGATCAGATCCTGCATCCCGATCGGCTCGCCATCCCGCAGCACGACGAAGTACAGCCGCCAGAACTCCTCGTTGACGCGAGCACGTCCGGCCCAGATACCCCGCAACCAGCGCCACTCGCGATCGGGACTGTCCAGGTACAGCGACATCGGGTCGTCGAACGGCCATGGCGCGGTATCGGCGACCCCGGCACGGACGATCGGGACCAGCCGCTCCAGCAACTCATCCGTCGCCCCGGCCAAGGTCAGCCGCGGCGTCCGCACCTCGAGGTTCAGCGGAGGATACGTGTGAATCACCCCGAAACCGTAGGCGGACGGGAACGGCGGGCGCACGTGAATTATTGTCGTGCCCCCTCGCTACCGTCGGCCGCCATGGACACCACTCCATTCCGATCCCGGGTCCCGGAGGCCGACAGGCGTCCCGGCCGCCTACTTGCGCGAACTGTGCTCGTACTGGGCGGAGACCTACGACTGGCGGGCCGCCGAGTCCCGGCTCAACGCGATCCCCCAGTTCAAGACCGAGATCGACGGGCTCGGCATCCACTACCTGCACGCCCGCTCCCCGCATCCCGGCGCGCTGCCGCTGATCCTCAGCCACGGCTGGCCGGGTTCGGTCTTCGAATTCCTCGACGTGCTCGGCCCACTCACCGATCCGGTCGCCCACGGAGGCGACGCCGCGGACGCCTTCCACGTCGTCGTCCCTTCCCTTCCCGGGTACGGCTTCAGCGACAAACCCGCGCGAGCGGGCTTGGTCGATCCAGCGCATCGCCGACGCGTGGATCCGTCTCATGGACGGCCTCGGCTACGAACGCTACGGCGCCCAAGGCGGCGATTGGGGCACCAGCATCACCACGCTCATGGCGCGGACGGCTCCCGAACGCCTGGCCGGGATCCACCTCAACCCACCGTTGGCGGCACCCGATCCGGCGACGTTCGGCGACCTCACCGAAGCCGAACGGAAGTCGCTCGACGATCTCGAGCGCGCCAAGGCGGATGGTTCGGGCTACGCGATCCAGCAGACGACGAGGCCGCAGACGATCGGCTACGCGCTGGCCGACTCACCGGTCGCGCTGTGCGCGTGGATCGTCGAGAAGTTCCAAGCCTGGACGGATTGCGACGGCCATCCCGAAAACGCCCTGAGCCGGGACGCGATGCTCGACGACATCACGCTCTACTGGCTGACAGGCACCGGCGCCTCGTCGGCCCGGTTGTACTGGGAGAGCTTCGCCGAGGTGTCGAGCTGGTTCTCGGACTCCACTGTGGACACCATCGCCGTACCGGCAGGCTGTTCGATCTTCCCGCGCGAAACCCCGCGCCCCTCCCGCCGCTGGGCCGAACGCCGGTTCACCGACATCCGGTACTGGAACGAACTGGTGCGGGGTGGCCACTTCGCGGCCTTCGAACAGCCCGGCGTGTTCACCGAGGAGGTGCGATCGTTCTTCCGGCTCGTGCGGTGACGGCTTGACTGTGACACCGTGTCAGGCTGTCCGCTGGGAGGCGTCATGTTCAGTATCGGAGACTTCGCCAAACACGGCCGGGTGTCGGTCCGGATGCTGCGTCACTACGACGCCATCGGGCTGCTGCGGCCCGCCCACGTCGACCCGTTCAGCGGCTATCGGTCTTACTCGGGCGAGCAGCTGGCCCGGCTCAACCGAGTGATCGCGCTCAAGGATCTCGGCTTCACGCTCACCCAGGTGCAGGAGATCCTCGACGCGGAGATCAGCGCGGACGAGTTGCGCGGGATGCTGCGGCTACGGCGCACCGAGCTCGAGGCTGCCATCTCGGCCGACCAGGCGCGGCTCATGGCCGTCGAGGCGAGGCTCCGGTCGATCGAAAGCGAGGGAACCATGCCTTCCGAAGACGTCGTCGTCAAAAGCCTGCCCGCGGTCCGTGTCGCCGAACTGACCGGCACGGCCAGCGGCTACGTGAACGAGGAGATCGGGCCGGTCGTGCAGGGACTGTACAAGGACCTGTTCGGGGCGCTCGGCCCGATCACGCCGTCGGGACCGCTCATCGCCTACTACGAGGACGACGCCGACGGCGAGCGAGTGCTGATCCACGCCGCCGTCCCGATCTCGGCCGAAACCAACGGCACCGATGGATTCTCGACGGTGAGCCTCGCCGAGGTACCGTCCGCCGCGACGATCCTGCACCGGGGAGCGATGGAGACAGTGCTCTCCAGCTACCAGGCGCTGGCGAAGTGGGTCGACGCGCACGGGTACCGCGCGAGCGGCCCGGCGCGGGAGTACTACCTCGACTGCCCGGCCGACGGGGACAAGTGGGTCACCGAACTGCAGCAGCCGATCACCAAGGCCTGAGGCCAAACCCACATCGCCACTCATCGACACCGCCGTTTTCTCCGGCGGACGACGGTGTTGCGAAAGCCTCGTTCGCAACGTTGAAGGTTGCGAACGAGGCTTTCGCAATACCCGCCCTGAGGCCGACACGAGCACGACGTGCCCTTCTCCTCAATAGGTACCTACGGCGATGAGTCGGCGCGGCCATCCAGGAAGTCGGCCACGGCGGCCCGGAACTCCTCCGGCGCCTCCAGCCACGGCACGTGGCCGACACCGGGCAGCCGCACCCTGGTCACCGACGGCAGCGCGTGCTCCAGCGAGTCGACGGCCCACCGCGGCCGGTTGTCCGCCAACCCGTCCACGATCAGCGTCGGCACCCGCAGGGACCGGCAAGCCGAGATCAGCTCCTCCTCCGGCCTCGCCCGCATTTCCTCGCTCAGCAAGGCATTCGCCTCGTAGTTGAGCGGGAACCAGGGCGTCGCCATCGCTTCGGCCCGCCGGCTTCCCTCCGCCACGAAATCGGCCGTCCATTGCAGCACCGCGAGTTCGCGCTCCTCGGCCTCGTCGCGCTCCATCGCGCGGAGCTCGGCCCATCGCGGATGCCGGTCGCCCAGCACCCGCTCGAAGTTCCGCTCGAACTCCGCGTGCCAGTCGTGGCCGAGGCCGACGCCCGACACGTAGACGAGCGCGCTCACCCGCTCCGGACGCGCGAGGGCGTAGAGAAGACCGAGGTGCGCGCCCCACGAATGGCCGAGCACCGGGACACGGTCGAGTCCGTGCCACTCACGGACGGCGTCGACGTCGGCCACCATCCGGTCGAGCGTGTACGGGCCGCGCGGTTCCGAGCGACCGGCGCCGCGCTGGTCCCATCGGAGCAGCCGGAACCGCGGGCCGAGGTCGAGCGTGCCGAACATGTCCCACAGGCCGGGGCCGCCGTGGCAGCACAGGATCGGTTCGCCCCGGCCGCTCGCCGAGGTCCACAGCTCGCGGCCGTCGTCGGTGATCACCCCGCGATTATCCGGTAGGCGCGACCGCCGCCGTTGACTATCTTCCGCGACATGACGACGTACACGCCGCCGCAGCGGACGGCCACGCTCACGGACGCGCCCGCCATCGCGGCGCTGATGCGGGCCTCGGTGCTGGAGTTGTTCCCCCGGTTCTACGACGAACGGCAGACCGCGAGCGCGGCGGAGCACATCGCGCATCTCGATCTGCGGTTGCTCGAGGACGGCACCTACTTCGTGCACGAGGCAGACGGCGAGATCGTCGCCTGCGGGGGTTGGAGCAGGCGCAACAAGACGCACGCCGGCGCCGGGGACGCGGCCGACGACGACCGTCCGCTCGATCCGGCCACCGAACCCGCGCGGGTGCGCGCCATGTTCGTCCGCGGCGACTGGACCCGGCGCGGGCTCGGACGCGCGATCCTCGAGTCGTGCCGTCTCGCCGCGAAGGCCGAGGGGTTCACCTCGCTCACGCTGACCGCGACCATGCCCGGCGTCCCGCTGTACCTGTCGTTCGGCTTCACCGAAGTCGAGCGGGTGACGGTGACGACGCCCGACGGCGTCGAGATCCCGGGCGCCGTGATGGCCCGGGGCGTCGAAAAGCCGGATAGCATCGCGACATGATCTCCGGGGCTACCGCATTCTCGTTCGTCTTGGTCTGCCTGCTCGGGGCGATGGCCCCCGGCCCGGATTTCCTGGTGGTGACCCGCAGCGCGATCCTCGGCGGGCGGAAGGCCGGGATCGCCGCCGGAGCGGGCATCGCGATCGGCGTCTTCGTCTGGGTGGTCGCGATAGCGCTCGGTGTCGCGGCGATCCTCACCGTGTCGGCGATCGCCTTCACCGTGGTGAAACTGGTCGGCGCCGCATACCTGATCTTCCTCGGTGTCAAGGCGTGGCTGGCGGTGCGCCGCGGCGACTACAGCGAACTCAAGGACAAGGTGACACCCGTCGTCTCGCCCAAGGAGGCGTTCCGCCAGGGCTTGTTCACCAACCTGCTCAACCCGAAGGTCGCTGTCTTCTTCCTCGCGCTGATCCCCCAGTTCCTCCCGCATTCGGCCTCGACAGCGCAGACCCTGCAGCTGGCGGTGCTGGCCACGACGGTGGCCGTGGTGTGGACTTTCACCCTGGCGACGCTGGTCGGCTCACTCCGGCGGTTCTTCGGCTCCGGCCGGGTGCGGCGCGCGATGGACGCGGTGATGGGCACCTTCCTCGTCGGGCTCGGCATCAAGGTCGCCGTCCAGAACTGAGCGAAGGTGCCCATCACGCGATGTCAACCGAGCGATTCGGCGGCGAGGCGCGTGCCTTCGACGCGGGCGGCGATCTTGGCGAACGCGATCTCCCGTGACGTCGAAGTGTCGTCCGCGAACGGCGAGAACCCGCAGTCGTCACAGGTGCCCAGGCGGTCCGGCGGGATGAACCGCGCGGCCCGGAGCACCCGGTCCCGGACCTCCTCGGCGGTTTCGACCCGCGGGTCGATCGGGTCGGTGACGCCGACGAAGACCCGCTGCTCCGGCCCCGCGTGCTCGGCGATCACCCGCAGCGCCCGCTCCGGATCGCTCTCACTGGCCAGCTGGACGTAGACGTTGCCCACCTTGAGCTGGAACAACGTCGGCAGCAGCCCCGCGTAGTCGACGTCCAGGCTGTGCACCGAGTCCTGGTCGCCACCGGGGCAGGTGTGCACGCCGATCTTCTTCCGCTCCTCCGCCGAGAACCGGTCCAGCACGGCGTTGTTCAGGTCCACAAAGGACTGCAGCAGCCCGCCCGACGGGTCGAGCTTCAGCGACAACCTGCCCTCGGTGAAGTCGATCTGAACACTGTCCGCACCCGCCTCGAGGCTACTGCGGATATCGGCCTCCGCCTCATTCACCAAGTCGGCGATGAACTGCTCTTTGTCATATCCGGCCAATCCTTCACCGGGATAGACGAGACTGATCGCCGAAGCCGCGATCACCGCTTGCTTCACCGGTTTGGTGGCGTGTTTCTTGGCCTCGCGCAGATAAGAGTCGGCGTAGGTCTGATAACGGAACGGTCCGGCGGTGAGCCTGGGAAGCTGCCGGGTGTGCCCGTCGGCGAACGGGATGACGACGCCGTCCGGCGCCAGCGAAGTGAGGCCCGCCAACGGGTACGTGGCGAAGCTCGGCTTGCCCTGTTCGCCGTCGGTGATGACCGGCGAACCCGTCTCCTCCAAGCGTTTGACGGTGTCCACGAGGGCTTTTTCCCGCAACTCGCCGAGCCCGTCGGCATCGAGCCGCCCGGCCGCGTGCTCCCCGAGCGCCTCGACGAGATAACCGGGACGGGGAATGCTGCCGATCGGTTCGGTGGGTATGGTCATCGCGCGTGTCCTCCCAGGTGGAGCAGCCGCGGCCGCTTTGGCCACGATCGCAAAAACTACCGATCTCCCCCCTCTTTGACGATCTTTCCGCGTGCCGTGACCACCAATGGCGCAACCATTCAGTCCATAAAGGATGTCCCGTTCGCCGAGACGTATAGGTCGTTATACGAAAGTCGGTGAAATTCGATGCTTATCCGGTCCCGTTCCTGGGTATTCCGTGGTAGTCGACCGGCCGGGGCGCGCCGAAGGAGAACCGAGATGCTGAGCCATCACGATCGGCAAGAGCTGGACAAGATCGAGCGCTGGTTCGAGCTGACCGAGCCGGCGCTGGCCGCCCGGCTCCGCTCCGGCAGGCCCGCACGGCCCCCGCTGCGCCGGCTGGCGGTCATCCTGAGCCTCGACATCACCGCGGGGCTTTTCATGTTGCTGGGCATGGTGACGAACAGCCCGGCCCTCCTCCTGGTCGGGATGATCACCGTGACGACGGCGGTGATCGTGCACCTGTCCCGATTCGGGCGCGGCTGATCGTCTTCCCCCTTCGCCGGTAGAGTCCGGGCGATACGTCCGGTTCACTGGGAGGAAGACCCATGCGTTTCATGATCATCATCAAGGCGGACGAGGATTCCGAAGCCGGGAAGATGCCGCCGATGGAGGCCTTGACCGCCATGGCGAAGTTCAACCAGGACATGCTCGACGCCGGGGTACTGGTGGGCGGCGAAGGGCTGCAGGAAAGCTCGAAGGGCGCAAGGGTCACGCTCGGCTCCGGCGGTTCCACGGTCACCGACGGCCCGTTCACCGAAGCCAAGGAACTCGTCGGCGGTTTCTGGATCGTCGACGTCCCGTCGCGCGCCGAAGCGATCGAGTGGGCGAAGCGTTGTCCGACTCCCCCGCACGGCGAAACCATCCTCGAGGTCCGCAAGATCCTCGAAGCCGAGGACTTCGGTGAGAACTTCACACCGGAGCTGCAGGAGAACGAGCAGCGGATGCGCGACGAGGTCGCCGAACGGGCCTAAAGTCCCCGTATGGCCGTCCGGGAGTGGGTACTTCACGTCGACCTCGACCAGTTCATCGCGGCGGTCGAGGTCTCCCGGCGGCCTGAGCTGCGCGGCAAGCCCGTGGTCGTCGGTGGCACGGGCGATCCGACCGAAAGAGCCGTGGTGGCGACGGCGTCGTACGAAGCCCGGGAGTTCGGCGTCCAGTCCGGGATGCCGTTGCGAACCGCCGCGAAACGCTGCCCCGACGCGGTCTTCCTGGCCACGGACGCACCCGCGTACCAGGCGGTCTCCGATCGGGTGATGGCGACGCTCCGTGAGTTCCCGGTGATCGTCGAGGTGCTCGGCTGGGACGAGGCGTTCCTCGGTGTCACCACCGACGATCCCGAAGCACTCGCCGCCGACATCCGGCGAGTGGTGACCGAGGAGACCGGGCTGTCCTGTTCGGTGGGCATCGGGGACAACAAGCTGCGCGCCAAACTCGCCACCGGATTCGCCAAACCGGCCGGGATCTTCCGTCTCGTCCAGGAGAACTGGTGGGACGTCATGGCCGAGAAGCCGACGGACGCGCTTTGGGGCATCGGCGCCAAGACCACGAAGAAACTCGCCGAGGCCGGCTATCGCACCGTGCTGGAGCTGGCGGGCGCGGATCCGGCGGGCCTCGCCGCGCGGTTCGGCCCGAAGCTCGGCCCGTGGTACCGGATCCTCGCCGGGGGAATCGGCGACGCCGAGGTCACCGCGACACCGTACGTGGCGAAATCGCGCAGCCGTGAGACCACGTTCCAGGAGAACCTGACCGACCCCGGGATCATGGCCGCCGAGATCGTCGCGCTGGCGAAACGCGTTTCACAGGACGTCGCCGAAGAAGGCAGGCCAGCCGCCCGGGTCGCGGTCAAGGTCCGGTTCGCGCCGTTCCTGACCCACACCCACAGCGTGACCTTGCCCGCGCCGACAGCGGACCCCGCCGAGATCGAGAAGGCGGCGCTGGCCGTGCTCGACCTGTTCGACCTCGGCAGACCGGTCCGCCTGCTGGGTGTCCGCGCCGAATTCCCGTCACCTTGACAGCGCTCGCGACGCTTTGCCATCCTGGTTTCGGGCCGAGAGGCGCTGCGACGGAATTCTTCCGCCACGCTCGGCCCGCTGCGACAGACGTAAGGGCGCCTCCCACTGCGGAGGTGCCTTTCTTGCGTCAAAACCCTTTTCCGGCCGTCGTCGAGGCCGTGCGCTGAACCCCCGCACTGACCCCGTTCTTCCCGCCACCGGCGAGAAGAACCGCTCCACCCTGCCTTCCTGATGAATGGAGAACCAGTGAGCCCCACCCTGTCCAAGGTCAACGGGATCGAATTCGCCGTCGCCGACCTCTCCCTCGCCGAGGCGGGCCGCAAGCAGCTGCGGCTCGCCGAGGTCGAGATGCCCGGCTTGATGGCGCTGCGCCGTGAATACGCCGACTCGCAGCCGCTCAAGGGCGCGCGGGTCGCGGGTTCGCTGCACATGACCGTCCAGACCGCCGTGCTGATCGAGACGCTCGTCGCACTGGGCGCCGAAGTGCGCTGGGTGTCCTGCAACATCTTCTCCACGCAGGACGAGGCGGCCGCGGCCGTCGTCGTCGGCCCCAACGGTACGGTCGACGCGCCTTCGGGCTCGGCGGTGTTCGCATGGAAGGGCGAGACGCTCGCCGAGTACTGGTGGTGCACCGACCAGCTCTTCGACTTCGGCGGCGGCCTCGTCCCGAACATGGTCCTCGACGACGGTGGCGACGCGACCCTGCTGATCCACAAGGGCGTCGAGTTCGAGGCGGCGGGCGCGGTGCCGCAGGCGACCGAGGAGGACGGCGAGGAGTACGGACTCGTGCTGGAGACCCTGCGCCAGAGCCTGGCCAAGGAGACCGGCCGGTTCACCCGTATCGCCAAGGAGGTCCGCGGGGTCACCGAGGAGACCACCAACGGCGTCAAGCGGCTCTACAAGCTCGCCAAGGAAGGCGAGCTGCTCTTCCCGGCGATGAACGTGAACGACTCGGTCACGAAGTCGAAGTTCGACAACAAGTACGGCATCCGTCACTCGCTCATCGACGGTCTCAACCGCGGCACCGACGTGATGATCGCGGGCAAGGTCGCGGTCATCTGCGGCTACGGCGACGTCGGCAAGGGCGCGGTGGAATCGCTGCGGGGCCAGGGCGCCCGCGTGGTCGTCACCGAGATCGACCCGATCTGCGCGCTGCAGGCGGCGATGGAGGGCCTCGACGTCGTGGAGCTCGACGACGTCGTCGAGCGCGGCGACATCTTCATCACCACCACCGGCAACTTCGACATCATCATGGCCGACCAGATGGCCAAGATGAAGCACAACGCGATCGTCGCGAACGTCGGGCACTTCGACAACGAGATCGACATGGCCGGACTCGCGAAGATCCCGGGCATCCAGAAGATCGAGATCAAGCCGCAGGTGCACGAGTGGGTCTTCCCCGCCACCGACGGCCGCGAGGCGCACTCGATCATCGTGCTGTCCGAGGGCAGGCTGATGAACCTCGGGAACGCGACCGGTCACCCGAGCTTCGTGATGTCGAACTCCTTCACCAACCAGACGATCGCGCAGATCGAGCTGTTCACGAAGCAGGGCGAGTACGCCACCGACGTGCACGTGCTGCCGAAGCACCTCGACGAGAAGGTGGCGCGTCTGCACCTCGACGCGCTGGGCGTCCGGCTGACGAAGCTGACCAAGCGCCAGGCCGAGTACATCGGCGTGGACGTCGAAGGTCCGTACAAGCTGGACCACTACCGCTACTGAGGTCTGCCGCCTCGACGGTTAGGGCGCGTTAAGTCCGTGAAGGCCTCCTTGAGGGACCCAGGGTCCCTCAAGGAGGCCTTCACGGACTTACGGGCCGCGGAAACCCAGCATTAGGCCGAATGCGTGAAAACTACGGCCGGATGGACCTGTTTCTCCCGGTGTGAAGCGGGAATCCCCTATGTAGCCACACCCCGGCAGCACTTCGAGCCGGGCGACTACGAAGGAGAAGGTGCCCCCGTGATCATTCTCGGCGTCATCCTGATTGTCATCGGTGTCATCGCCAGCATCCCCGTTCTGTACTCGATCGGGATCGCGCTCGCGGTCATCGGCATCATCCTGGCCGTTCTCGGGAACACCGGGAAGGCCATCGGCGGTCGCGCCCACTGGTACTGAGCACCGGACCGAAGCTGATGCCGAGCCCTCGGTATCAGCGCTGAAAGCAGACCGGGCACCCGGCGTCCCCTCACGCCGGGTGCCCGGTCTGTTTTCGTTGTCCGCTCCCCGGGTATCCACTTCGGACGAGGAGAAGGAGGGACAGCCGATGGCCGGAACCGACCCCCGCCCGTACTTGGCGGAGGCGAAGTACCCGTGCGGACGCGACGAACTCCTGCGGGCCGCCGCGGCGGCCGGAGCGGGCGACGACGTGCTCGGACCGCTGGGCGCCCTTCCCGCGAGCGACTACGCGGACGGAGACGGGGTCTGGGACGCGATGTGCGCTTGCGACGGCGCTTCGATCCATGACACCGCGAAGGAAGCACCATGACATGAAGGGGCCCCCCGGCTCCGAGGGGGAGGGAGAGCCGGAGGACCCCGTCATAGTTAACACATCTCCGGCCACGATGTACACGAATGCATACACCTTCGAGTGGCAATCGGTCCTGATCTCCCGAATCGGGCCGGACTGGTGTATTGACCGCCGGTCAAGAAGCCCGCAGCAGCACCCGGGCTGCCACCTCGGCGCAAGTGCAGCCCCCGTCGACGTCGAAACAGTCGATCGTCGGCGTGTGCCGGGCGAAGTCGAGATCGACGCAGCCGTCCTCGCTGCATTCGGTGAAACCACCGTCCAGGTGGACCACGAGGGTTCCGTGGCAGTGGTCGAGTCCGTCGGCGCAGAACGCGCACTCCATGCTCATGCCGCCTCCCGCGATCAGATCGAAGATCGCTTCGGAAAAGTTCTCCTCGGTTGCCTTACTACCACCGAGGGGCGACAGATTCCGGCACGAGCACGGCGTGTCGCGAGACCCGGTCAGGTGACACCGGGCACAACAGTCCACAAAGGATACTCAGGCGCTCTTCGGGGTTCGCTTGCCGGAGGCCGGTTTCTTGGCCGCGGTGGCCTTCTTGGCCGTCGCGGGTTTCCGGCTCTTCTTCGCCTCGCTCACGCTGGCCTGCAGAGCCTCCATGAGGTCGACGACGTCGGCCTTCGCGCCGACGGCCTTCGGTTTCGCGGTCTCGTTCCCCGCGGCCTTGGCCTCGATCATCGCTTCCAGCGCCTCGCGATAGGAGTCGGTGTACTTCTCGTGCTCGAACACCGGCTCGGAGAGCGAGTCGATCAGCGAACCCGCCATCGTCAGCTCCTGCGGCCGCACCTGCGGAGGATCGTCGTGCAGGAAACCGAAGTCCGGGACGCGCACCTCGTCGGGCCACAGCATCGTCGTCATCATCAGGACGTCGCTGTGCACCCGCAGGATCGCGAGCGTCTCCCGCTGCCGGATGGCGACCTTCGCGATCGCCACGTGGCTCGCCTTCTGCAGCGCGTCACGCAGGACCACGTACGGTTTGACGGCGTTCTTCTGCGGTTCGAGGTAGTAGGTCTTGTCGAAGTGGATCGGGTCGATGGACTCCAGCGGCACGAACTCGAGCACGTCGATCGCCCTCGACGACGCCAGAGGCAGCTCGGACATGTCCTCGTCGGTGAGCACGACCATCTCGCCGTCGGGCAGTTCGTAGCCCTTGGCGATCTCGGCGTAGGGCACTTCCTCGCCGTCGATCGTGCAGAACCGCTTGTACTGGATGCGGCCGCCGTCGGACTCGTGCACCTGGCGCAGCGAGACGTTCTTGTTCTCGGTGGCCGCGTAGAGCTGGATCGGGATGCTCACCAGCCCGAAGGACACCGAGCCCTTCCACATCGAACGCATCGCGTCGCACCTCCACCGTCGTCACCGACCGCACTCACGCTCGGTAACAACGGTAGCCCGAAACGGCGCACCGCGACAGTCCCGCGAACCCGATCGCGGGACTACCGCGATCCCCGAATCACGCTTCGGCCAGGTACTTCTCCGCTTTCGCCGGATCGAAGAACCAGTGCTGGAAGTCGGTCGGATCGGAGAACCCGTTCGCGAACCGCCGCGCCACGGCGGGGTTCTGCCCCGCCGCGCCGATGATCTGGAGGACATGCGGGGGCGGCGGCTGCAGCATGGCGTTGGTCCAGGTCGTCACGTGCTGGGCGTACTCCCAGTACTTCTCGAACGACGCGGTCATCCACTGCTCGTCGAACGGCTTGTCCCCGCGTTCGAGGATCGAGTCCAGATAGGACGCCGCGCAGTGGCTCGCGTTGTTGGAACCCTGACCGGTGATCGGGTCGTTGGCCACCACGACGTCGGCCATGCCGAGCACCAGGGTGCCCGAGGGCAGCTTGCCGACCGCGTTCCGCACGACCGGGGTGTACCCGCCGGCCAGCGTCGACTTCTCGTCGGTCAGCACGGCGTTGCGCGAGCGCTCGTACTCCCACGGGAGGAACCGCTTCATCAGCGACAGGATCCTGTCGAGATGCTGCTGCGGCGACGGCCGGTCGCCCCAGCAGTCGAGCGGGCCGCCGGGGACGCCCTCGAAGAACAGGATGTCGCAGTTCCCGCTCAGCGTGTACGCGGGGATCATGAACAGCTCCCCCACGCCGGGGATGATGTTGAACCGCACCGCCGCCTTGTCCGGATGCTCCGGCCGGGGCTCGAGGCCGTGCACGTAGGCCAGCGAAAGAGCGCGCTGGGGCTCGGTGTACGGCGAGCGCTCCGGGATCCGGTCGAACAGCTGGACCAGCTCACCCTTGCCCGCCGCGATGACGACGAGGTCGTACAGCTTCGCCAGCGGTGCCAGGTCCGAGGTGGTGACGCCGTGGATGACGACCTTGCCGCCGCGGTCCTCCACCAGCTCCAACCAGGCCGCCATCTTCACCCGCTGGTCCACCGACTGCGCGTAGTGCTCCAGCGGCGCGAACCAGTCCAGAACGCGAGCGGAATCCGGTCCGGCGATGGACACGCCGAGCCCTTCGACCCGGACGGTCTCGTCCTCCCACAGGTTCAGCTTGTGGTCCCGCTCGTGCTGCAGGGCGGAATCGAACATGCACTGGGTCGACATCACCTTGCCGGACCGGATCTCGTCCGGCGTCCGCGCCGACATCACCGTGACGTCGTAGTCGTGGTCCAGCAGGCTCAAGGCGAGTTGCAACCCCGACTGCCCGGCACCGACGATCAGAACCTTGCGCATCCTCGACATTCCTCCCGGAACTGTTCAGCTGAGTGCGAATTCACGACCGGGCCCGGAGACCACCGCGAGGGACAGCGTGTGGGACACCAGTTCCTGCAGGGTCGCGACCGTGGACTTCGGATCGCGGGCGTCGCAGGTGACCAGCGGGATGTCCGGGGACAGCGCCAGCGCGTCGCGGACCTCGTCGAGGTCGTGCACCGGCATCCCTTCGAACTGGTTGACCGCGACGATGAACGGCAGTTCGGAGTCGTTCTCGAAATAGTTGATCGCGGCGAACGACTGGTCGATCCGGCTGGTGTCGACCAGCACGACGGCGCCGAGCGCGCCGCGCGAGAGGTCGTCCCAGAGGAACCAGAACCGCGCCTGGCCGGGGGTGCCGAACAGGTACAGGAGCAGGTCTTCACGCAGGGTGATCCGGCCGAAGTCCATCGCGACCGTGGTGGTGGACTTGGTCCCGGGCGGTACGAGGTCGTCGACCCCGGCGCCCGCCTCGGTCATCCAAGCCTCGTTGCTCAGGGGCGGGACCTCGGAGACGGCGCCGACGAACGTCGTCTTGCCCACGCCGAATCCACCGGCGACGACGATCTTGGCGGAGATCGCCAAGAGGGCGGCGTCAGACCGGGAGGCGCTTGAGTCCATCGAGGATCCTCTCGAGCACGTTCGTATCGTGGTTGTAGGCGTGGGCCGTCGGGTGCACGAAGACGGCGCCCTGGGTGGCGAGGTCGCCGATGAGCACGCGGACCACGCCCAGTGGCAGATCCAGTCCCACCGAAAGCTCGGCGATCGACGAGCGTTCGCGGGCACGCTCGTACAGCGAACGCGATTCGGGCATCAGCGCCTCGGCCAGCGACGGGTCGTAGCGCGGGACCGAGATCAGGGTCTCCACCAGCAGCAGGTGGCTGCTCTTGGTGCGGCCGCCGGTCAGCGCGTACGGCCGGATTCTGCGGCTGCGCATCTTGACCGGCCGGTCCGGAGATTGGTCGCTGGACACGGTCATCCCTTCCTTCTCCGGATTCTCAGGCCTGCGGCCGTCGGGCGGTCAGGACCTGCCGGAGCCCCGCTCGCACCTCGGGGGTGAGGGCGTGACCGGCGTTGGTGATGAACTGGGTCATCTCGTAGGCGACGACCTTCATGTCGCAGTCGGGCTCGGTGAGCACGGCGAGGCCCGCTTCGGCGCCGATCCCCATGAAGAGGAAGTACCCGCGGGTGAGCCGGATGATGATCTGTTCGCAGTTGCCCTTGCCGAACAGCGCGGCGCTGTTGCCCGCGAGGCTGAGCAGGCCGCTCGAGATGGCGGCGAGTTGCTCGGCGTCGTCACTGGACACCGACTCCGACGCGGTCAAAGGGAAACCGTCGACGGACATGATCAGCGCGTGGCTGGCGCCGTGCACCTTGCGCACGAAGTCGTCGAGCAGCCACGTGAAATCCGTGGTCGCGTCCTGGGCGGTCACTGGGTGTTTCCTCCGGTCTCACGCTCGTGCCGGTCATCGAGAGCGGCACGCTCGCCGTCGCTGAAGGCATCGAGGTCGGCCAGCAGCGCCTCGTGCCCGTCCGCCGCGTCGGCGGGCGGGGTGGTCTGCGGGGCCGGTTCGTCGGGCAAAGTCCTGATACTGCGGGAAACCCGGCGTGGCAGGCCGCTCGCGGTGGTGCCGCCGTCGGCGGGCGGCGGAACGGCCGTGCGCGGACGCGGGCTGGGCTTCCGTTCCGGTTCCGGCGCCGTCGGCGGGGCCGGGCGCCGCCTCGGCAACGTGGACGTCGTCGCGGCGGGGCCGCCGAAGGCCGTTCCGTTGGTGACCCTCGTCTGCGGGAGCACCACGGTCTGCGAACCGGACCATTGCTTCTCGGCCAGTTCCGAGACCACCGGGACGGGCAGCAGCACGGTGGCGACCGTGCCGTGCGGAGTCCGGCGATCGAGTTTGACGGTGATCTCGTGCCGATCGGCGAGCCTGCCGACGACAGCGAGTCCCATGTGCCGCACCGAATCGTCGTCGAGAACCGGACCGGCGGCCAGGCGCTCGTTCAGCACCGCGAGGCGTTCCGGCGGCATGCCGATGCCCTCGTCCTCGATGCGGATCAGCACGCTCCCCTGTTCGGTGAGGTGCGCGCTGACGCTGACCGGCGAACTCGGCGAAGACTGGTTCGCCGCGTTGTCGAACAGTTCCGCGAGGATCCGGCTGACGTCCTCGGCGGCGAATCCGACGACACCGAGCGAAACGACACGGCCGATCGTGATCCGCGAGTAGTGGTCGATCGACGACATCGCGGCCCGCATCACGTCGAGCACGGACGAGATCCCGGCAGCCGTGTCGTCGGCGTCGCGGCCGGCGAGCACACGCAGGTTCTCGGCGTTGCGCCGCAAGCGGGTCGCCAGGTGGTCGAGCCGGTAGAGCTCGGCGAGCCGGTCGGAGTTCTCCTCCCCCGCCTCCATCGTCTCCAGCTGCGCGAGCAACTGGTCGAGTAGGTTGAGGTCGCGCAACGCGACATTGGAGCAGACACCGGCGAGCGCACCGGCGTCCGGCGCTTCCACGGCAGGCCGCTGCTCCACCGCCGGCTCGGCGGGTGCCCCCGCGGGGGCGTGCCGGGGCGGCGCGGCGAGGAACTGGGCCGCGGCGACCCGGGAGCGGTCCAGAAGAACCCGTGAGCGGTCAAGCAAGCCTCGAGCCCGCGTCACCATGTGCTTCCACTTCTTTCTCTTCGCGTACCCGGACCGTGTCGCACTCCCCAGCACAACGACGGCCATGCAAGCAGAAGTCACTATCCGTGTCCACAGTCGGTTTACGCCCAACCGCTGGCAGTGACGTATCCGCGAAAGCGTTACGGCTGGTGAGCGGTGCACGCTAGGCCATTCGGCTCATCTTGAGTGTCCTGCGACACGGGGGATGTCCGAAAAGTGCGGAGTGCGCATAAATTTGCGCGCCCCGCAACTTTTGCTTACCCTGTCGGTCGTGACCCTCGATCCCGTCGCCCCTCTCGGACTGCGCGAACGCAAGAAACGCGCGGCCCGTCGCGCCATGAGCGAGGCAGCGCTCAAGCTCGCGATGGAGAAGGGCGTCGAACAGGTCCGTGTCGAGGACATCGCCGGTGCCGTGGGAGTCTCGCCGCGCACGTTCAACAACTACTTCTCCAGCAAGGAAGAGGCGATCTGCTCGTTCATCGTCGAACGGCAGGAACGCCTGCGGGAGGCGCTGCGCGACCGGCCGCCCGAGGAACCGCTGTGGGAGGCGGTCAGCACCGCGACGCTGGAGACGTACGGGAGCTCGGGAGAACCGGACCGTGACTCGGTGACCCTCGCCCGATCGATGATCCTGCACCCGTCGGTGCACGGCGAGTTCCTCAAGGCGCACGCCAGGGTCGAGCAGGTGCTGGCGGACGCGATCCTGGAACGCGCGGGCGCCGGCGCGGAAAACGCGTTGAACGCGCGGCTCATGGCGGCGATCGTGGAGTCCGCGGTGAAGACGGCGTTCTTCAACTGGCTGGTGAACGAGGGCGCCGAGCCGTTCCTGGAGACGATCGCGGTCCTCCTGCGCGAGGCCTCGGCAGGTGTCCCCTCACTCACCCGGCCCGAACCGGCGAAAAAACCGAAGAAGAAGTAACACCCTACCCACCACTGGGGAGAAACCGTTGTGCTGACGAAGCTGTTGCGCACTCACCTGCGCCCGTACCGGCGAGAACTGTGGCTGATCGTGCTGCTGCAGTTCGTCCAGACCCTCGCCGGGCTCTACCTGCCCACGCTGAACGCCGACATCATCGACCACGGCGTGGTCAAGGGCGAGATCGACTACATCCTCGGCGTCGGCGGCGTGATGCTGCTGGTGTCGCTGGTGCAGATCGCCTGCTCGATCGGTGCCGTCTACTACGGCGCCCGCACCGCCATGGCCGTCGGCCGCGACGTCCGCGGCGCGATCTTCCACCGGGTCCAGGACTTCTCCGCCCGCGAGGTCGGCCAGTTCGGGACGCCTTCGCTGATCACCCGCACCACCAACGACGTCCAGCAGGTGCAAATGCTGACGTTGATGGCGTTCACGCTGATGGTGTCCGCGCCGATCATGTGCTTCGGCGGCATCATCATGGCGCTGAACCAGGACGTCACGCTCTCGTGGCTGCTGGTGGTCGTGGTGCCGATCCTCGGCGTCTCGGTCGGGATCATCATCGCGAAGATGCGGCCCGCGTTCCGGCTGATGCAGGAGCGGATCGACAAGATCAACCAGATCCTGCGCGAGCAGATCATGGGCATCCGCGTGATCCGGGCCTTCGTCAAGGACACCCACGAACGGCGGCGGTTCACCAAGGCCAACACCGAACTGCTCGACGTCTCCCTGGTCGTCGGCAGGCTCATGGCGCTGATGTTCCCCATCGTCATGCTCGTGATGAACGCCTCCAGCGTCGCCGTGCTGTGGTTCGGCGGATTGCGCATCGACGACGGCAGTATGCAGATCGGCGCGCTGACCGCGTTCCTCTCCTATCTGATGCAGATCCTGATGGCGGTCATGATGGCCACCTTCATGTTCATGATGGTGCCGCGCGCCGAAGTCAGCGCCGAACGCATCACCGAGGTGCTCGACACGCACACCAGCGTCGTCCTGCCGTCGAATCCGGTCAGCCCCGGCGAGGTGCACGGACGGCTCGAACTGTCCGATGTGGAATTCCGTTATCCCGGCGCGGAGAAGCCGGTGCTGCAGGAGATCTCGCTGCTGGCGCTGCCCGGGGAGACGACAGCGATCATCGGCAGCACGGGCAGCGGGAAGACCACCCTGCTCAACCTGATCCCCCGGCTGATGGACGCCACCGACGGCTCGGTGCGCGTCGACGGCGTCGACGTCCGGGAGCTGGATCCGACCGTGCTCTCCGACGCCGTCGGGCTGGTGCCGCAGAAGCCGTACCTGTTCGCCGGGACGGTCGCGAGCAACCTGCGTTACGGCAAGTCCGACGCCACCGAAGAGGAACTGTGGCACGCGCTGGAGGTGGCGCAGGGCAAGGACTTCGTCGAGCGGATGCCCGAGGGTTTGGACTCCCCCATCGCCCAGGGCGGGACCAACGTCTCGGGCGGCCAGCGGCAGCGGCTCGCCATCGCGCGGATGCTGGTGCGGCGCCCCGAGATCTACCTCTTCGACGACTCCTTCTCCGCGCTCGACTACGCGACCGACGCCGCGCTGCGGCGGGCGCTGGTGGCCGAGACCGCCGAGGCGACCGTGGTCATCGTCGCGCAGCGGGTCAGCACGATCCGCCACGCCGACCGCATCGTCGTCATCGACGAAGGCCGTGTCGTCGGCAGCGGCACCCACACCGAACTCATGGAGAGCAACGAAACCTACCGGGAGATCGTGCTGTCCCAGCTGACCGAGCAGGAGGCCGCCTGATGAGCGCGCCCGAATCCACCACAGAGCCGAACGCCCCGGCGAAACCCGCGGGCGAGCGCGCGAGCGCGGCACGAGGACCCGGCCCCGGCGGAGGCGGCTTCGGCCGTGGCCCCGCCGGCTTCATGGGCGGGCCGTCCGTCGAGAAGGCACTGGACTTCAAGGGATCGCTGAAACGGCTGTTGCGGCTGCTGCAGCCACAACGGGCCGCGTTGTACGGCATCCTGGCGTTCGGCGTCGCCAGCGTCGCGCTGAGTGTCATCGGCCCGAAGATCCTCGGTATGGCGACGGACCTCATCTTCGCGGGCGTCGTCGGGAAGGACCTGCCCCAAGGGGTCAGCAAGGACCAGATCATCGCCGGGCTGCGGGCGGAAGGCAACAACACCGTCGCCGACCTGTACTCGGGGATCGACTTCATACCTGGCCAGCGCATCGACCTCGACGCCGTCGGCCAGGTCCTGATGTGGGTGCTGCTGCTCTATATCGTGGCGTCGTTCTTCTCGCTGTTGCAGGCGCGGCTGACCACGAACCTGGTCCAGCGTGCGGTGTTCGAACTGCGGGAGAAGATCGAGGAGAAGTTCGCCAAGCTCCCGCTGAGCTACTTCGACCGGCAGCCGCGCGGTGAGGTGCTGAGCCGGGCGACCAACGACATCGACAACCTCGCGCAGTCGCTGCAGCAGACGCTCGCGCAGATCGTGTCGTCGCTGCTGATGGTCGTCGGTGTGCTCGTGATGATGTTCGTCATCTCGCCGGTGCTGGCGCTGGTCGCGTTGCTTTCGGTGCCGGCTTCGGTGATCGTCGCGGCCAAGATCGGCAAGAAGGCGCAGCCGCAGTTCATCAAGCAGTGGTCCACCACCGGGCGGCTCAACGCGCATATCGAGGAGATGTACACCGGGCACTCGCTGGTCAAGGTGTTCGGCCGCCGCGAGGAGGCCGAGGAGGTCTTCCGCGAGCACAACGACACGCTCTACGGCGCGAGCTTCAAGGCCCAGTTCATCTCGGGCACCATCCAGCCCGCGATGATGTTCATCGGCAACCTGAGCTACGTGCTGGTGGCCGTGATCGGCGCGCTGCGGGTGGCGTCCGGGACGCTGTCGCTCGGTGACGTCCAGGCGTTCATCCAGTACTCGCGGCAGTTCAGCCAGCCGGTCACGCAGATCGCCAGCATGGCGAACCTGCTGCAGTCCGGGATCGCGTCCGCGGAACGGGTCTTCGCGTTGCTCGACGCGGACGAGCAGGAGCCCGAGCCCGCCGAACCCGCGCGGGTGGGAGACGTGCGCGGCCAGGTCGAGTTCGAGCACGTGTCGTTCCGGTACGCCCCGGACACCCCGCTGATCGAGGACCTGTCGCTGACCGTCGAACCGGGGCACACCGTCGCCATCGTCGGCCCGACGGGCGCGGGGAAGACCACCCTGGTCAACCTGCTCATGCGGTTCTACGAACTCGACGGCGGCCGGATCACCCTCGACGGCGTCGACATCGCCGAGATGGACCGCGAGGACCTGCGGTCCAAGACCGGCATGGTGCTGCAGGACGCGTGGCTCTTCGGCGGCACGATCGCGGAGAACATCGCCTACGGTTCCGCGGGCGCCACGCAGGAGGAGATCGTCGCGGCGGCCAAGGCGACCCACGTCGACCGATTCGTCCGAACCCTCCCGGAGGGCTACGAAACGGTGATCGACGACGAGGGCGGCACGGTCAGCGCCGGTGAGAAACAGCTGATCACCGTCGCGAGGGCGTTCCTGGCGAAGCCCGCGATCCTCATCCTGGACGAGGCCACCAGTTCGGTCGACACCCGGACGGAGGTGCTGATCCAGCGGGCGATGAATTCGCTGCGCGAGGGGCGGACGAGTTTCGTCATCGCGCACCGGCTTTCCACCATCCGCGACGCGGACGTCATCCTCGTGATGGAGAACGGCTCGATCGTCGAACAGGGCGATCACGAAACACTGCTGCTCACCGGTGGTGCGTACTCGCGGCTCTACGCGGCCCAGTTCGCGGAAGCGCTGGCCGAAACCGACTGAACCGCGTTCGACCGAAGGCCCCTTTTCTTACTTTCACCGTAGGAAAAGGGGCCTTCGTCACCCGTCCGGACCGTGAACGGCGCTAGGCTTGCGTGACCGGATCCGGAGAGGGGTGCGCTGGCCGACCATGGCGGAGAAACTCGGCGAATACCGCCGTAAGCGCAAACCGGGACGGACTCCCGAACCCATTCCCGATCGCGACGGCGAGACCGGGGCCGACGATCTCTTCGTCATCCAGGAACACCACGCGAGCAGCCTGCACTGGGACGTCCGCCTGGAACGGGACGGGGTGCTGGTCTCCTGGGCGGTGCCGAAAGGCCTGCCGATGTCCCCGGATCTCGAACGCCTGGCCGTGCACACCGAAGACCACCCGATGGACTATCTCACCTTCGAAGGCGAGATTCCCGCCGGTGAATACGGCGGCGGCACGATGACGATCTGGGACACCGGAAGATACGAAACGCTGCACTTCAACGACCACAAGGTCGAGATCGTCTTCCACGGGAAACGGGCGCGGGGGAAATACCTGTTCCTCAACGTGAAGAAGGACGGGAACGACCGCGGCTGGCTGCTCAAACGGCTCGACCCGGCCGATCCCGGCCGCGCGGAACTACCCCCGTTCCTCGCCCCGATGCTGACCAAACCGGGCCGTCTTCCCTCGACCGGTGAAGACGCGGAATGGGCCTACGAATTCGACTGGTCGGGGCGCCGCACCCTGATCCGGGTGTCCGGCGGCCGCATCACCGCCTACGACGATTCGGGCGACGACGTCACCGGGCTGTACCCCGAATTCCGCGGTCTCGGCGAGCAACTCGGCGCCACGGAAGCTTTTCTCGACGGGGAAATCGTCGTCTTCGACGGCGGGAAGCCGAGCCCGGACGGGCTCGGGCACCGCGCGCGTGCCACGAAGAACTCCGCGAAACGGCTCACCGCGCGGTATCCGGCGTTCTACCTGGTGAACGACCTCCTGCATCTGGACGGCCGTTCCTGCGTCGAGTCGCCCTATGTCGAACGGCGGGAAATCCTCGACGGGCTCGGCCTCGCCGGTCCGCATTGGCAGGTCCCCCGGTACTACCGCGGCGACGGCGGCGCGGTCGCGCGCGCGGCCCGCGAACACGGGCTCGCCGGCGTCCTCGCGAAACGCGCGGACTCCGCGTATCACCCGGGAAGGCGGACCGGGGAATGGCTCGCCATCACCGGTGCCAGGGTCCAGCAGGTGGTGCTGGGCGGCTGGCGGCCGGGTGGCGGCAGCCGGGCGGGCACGTTCAGTTCGCTGCTGCTCGGTGTCCCCCACGAGGACGGGTTGCGGTACATCGGAAACGTCGGTGTCGGCTTCGCGGTGGACGAACTGGAGGAGCTGTCACAACGGCTGTTCCGCTTGGAGCGCAAGACATCCCCGTTTCGCTCCGTACCGGACAAACAGGCACGGGACGCACATTGGTCGCGGCCGACCATCGTCGGCGAGGTGGTCTTCGGCGGCTGGACCGAAGCGGGCTGCCTGCGCAACCCGCGCTGGCGTGGCCTGCTGCCGGACGTCACCGCCGACGAGGTCGAACTCGACGGCTAGGTTCGTACGTCTTCGACGTCCCACCGGACGTCGAGATCGGCGCCGACCCCGCTGACGTCCAGGATCCGTGACACCAGTGCCGTCTTCACGATCACCGAGAACCGCGGCGACGCGGCGTTGGCCTCCTCGAGCGCGTGCAATCCGGCGCAACTGAGGAAGCCGACACCGGAAAGGTCGAGGATCACGTGCTTTCCCGTGACACACGCACCGGTGAGTTCGGTGCGGAACCGTCCGACGGTGGCCGCGTCGATCTCCCCCACCGCGGTGAGGATGAGGACGCCGTCCTTACGACGATTGGTGGTCACGGCCAGGGGCGGCGGTTCGCCGGGTACGCGCTGGCCAGGCAACATGGGGGCGCCTCTCTCCAGACCACCAAGTTCCCACAGACGGTACTCGGCGGGGGCGAGAGGTCAACCCCGGCTGCCTTCATCGAAGCCAATTCGGTCGAGAACCTTTACGCACCGCTTGCCATTCTTCGGTGAAACGCCGGTGCGCGGCCTCCGCCGTGGCGACGGAACGACCGTGCAGGAGGCCGTAGGTGAAAGCGTTCTCGCTCTCCGCGTAGGCACGGAGGCCGAGGAGCCGCAGAACCTCTCGGGTGACCACGACGTCGTGATGCGTACCCAGAGTGGTTTGCACCGCCTTGACGTTCTTTCGCCATTTTCGAAGCTTCTTGCCGGTCACCAGCCGGACCGTGTCCGCGGCGTACCGGGCACGCTTGGCCTTCTTGCGCACCTCGTGCAACGCGGCGTCCTGCTCCGCACCGGGCTTCAGCTCGCTCGCGGCCGCGACCGCCTTGCGCAGCTTCCGATCCGAACGTGCCACCGCCTTGCGCAGCTCTTTCTTGTCATCCTTGATCTTCTTGGGCTTTCCGACGAGCTTTTCCAGTGCTCGCAACAGGTCTGTGTACCGCTTGCTGTCGAGCGCACGGACGGCCCGAGCCTTGGCTTCTTCGGCCTCGCGGGCGAAGTGCCGTGTCATCACCTGCTCGACGTTGCCCAGCACCAGCTCGGCCGGAAGCGCCTTGACCTCTCCGTGCAACCGCTCCGCCATCACCTCGTTGTCCCTCGCCGGGCCGAGTTCGCCACCGAGCCAGCGGAGTTCGGCGGCGAGCCCGTTCGCGACGTCGGCGTCCAGGGAGCGGCGGAAGGTTTTCAAGCCGCTCCTCAGCCGCCTGGCGGCGACCCGCATCTGGTGCACCGAGTCCTCGACGTCCCGGCGGACCCCGATGTCGTTGCGGCGCAGCGCGTCCAGATGCTCGGCGAAGTAATCCGCCAGTACCGACCCGGACGCTCCCCCGGCTGACGGCACGAGCTCGTCCGTCAGCCGCCGGAGCTTCGACGGCCACCTCGACCGCTCCGCACCCGCCTTCACGACGGCCTGGTCCAAGCTGTCGAGCACGCCGGGATCGGCGCCGGGCGAGAGTTCGATCTCGATCTCCCGCCAACGGTCGAGATGCGCCTTCTCCCCGCCCGCCTCGCCGGTGACGACGTCGTCGGTCAGCGTCGCGACCTCGCGGCCGTTCACGTCGAGCAGCGCGTACGAAGTGCGCTCGGTGCGCAGGTGCGCGGCCTGGACGAGTTTGGCGCCGAGGGTGTGCGCGCGGACCAGTTTCGCCAGCGCGCCGGGCACCTTGTCCGGCTTGCCCGACAGCGGGAGGCGGAGTTCCTCGCGTTTGTCCTCGCTGACCGGGAGCTTGAGGTGCCAGCCCTCGTCGCTCCCGCCGAGCCTGCGCCGCAGCGTGATGCCCGCCTGCGCGAGCCGGAAGTCGGAAGTGTCGAAGTACGTGGCGTCGAGGACGTCGACCCTCGGGTCGGCCTGGTTCGTCACGGGACCGGCCGGAACCAGCGGCGGGATGGGCTTGTCGGCCGCCAGGTCGTACTTCCGCTCGATCTCCGCCTCGGCGACCGGGGCACCGTCCTGCGTCTTCGTCACCACGAAACTCCTTCTCTTCGGCTACTCGGAAGGATTACCCCGGTTCGAGGCGGCGGGAAACCCCGATCGGGTCATTCCTCCATCCGGTCGTACCGGTCCGCCCACTCGGCGAGCAGTTGGCGGGATCTCTCCTCGGTCAGGCTATCGCTTTCCAGCCGCGCGACGAGCGAATAGTACGCCTCGACCGCCACGCGATCGTCGATGAACACCCCGGCCGCATAGGAATCCGTGTACACCACCGCCGGATGCTCCGCGAATTCCATGATGGTGAAAGAATTCTCGATTGTTCTGCCCACTTCGTTGCTTTCGGGGACGATACGAACGGAGCAATACGGCAGGTTCGCCGAAAGGACGAGGTGGAGCAACTGCTCGTGCATGATCCGCGGCCCGCCGATGACCGAACGCAGCGCGCGCTCGTGGACATAGAACCGGCACTGGGGCGGACGGTCCCGCCGCAGCAGCTTCTGCCGCTCCATCCGGGCGTTCACGGCCTGGTCCAACTGGGCCTGGCCGCGGTTGCCGATCAGTTCGTAGGTGGTGCGGGCGTACGGTTCGGTCTGCAGCAGCCCAGGCAGCGTCAACGACTCGTAGCGCACCACGGTGTGCGCGAGATTCTCTTGGATGGCCAGGGATTTCATCGGATCGACGAGCTCGTCGAAGTACGGCCGTACCCAGTACAGGTCACTGCCGGGCTGTGTCAGTTCCAGCAACAGGTCACGCTCGGGCTCTGCCTCGCCACAGGTCGCGAGATACAGCGCCGCGTCCACCACGGACAGCTCGCGCAGGCCCTGTTCCCACCTCGTGACCTTGCTCTGCAACCAGCCGTTACGGCGGCTGACGTCGGCTCCGCTGAAGTGCCTGCGCTGCCGGAACGCCTTCATGCGGTGGCCCAGTTCCCGGGTCCGCGCCGTCGAATCCTTCTCAACCATGCGGGACAAAGTAGGGCCGAACTCCGGCCGCGCAGTGATTGCCACGCGGGAATTCACCTCAACTGCTGATAACTTGCGGTCGCGCATTCCTGCGAAGCGCTGCTTCGCAGGCGAAGCACCTTCGAGCGCGAAGGGTTCTTTAAGTTTATAGCGGAAGAAATGAATGGGGTCGAGCTATTCGGAAGTGGAAAGATTGCGGAGCCGGGTGACGAGTAGTGGAAGTCACCAGCTCCCGGTCGGCCCCGCGAGCGGATGGCAGGTCCGTGAAGGCCTCCTTCCCTACGCTCAGGGTAGGGAAGGAGGCCTTCACGGACTTCGAGCGACCTGAGTGCCCTGACCACGCTTTGAAACTTCACGGCATACAGCACAGGTGAACTCACCCCAAGTTTCAACCGCTGTTTCAACGATACGCTTGAACCTCATGAGTCAAGACATCCGAGACTTCGTGACCCCGTCGTGCGACCTGCTCGGCCTGGGCGAGCCGACGCACGCGACCCCGGTGTTCGCGGAGGTCCGCAACGAACTGTTCCCCCAGCTGGTCGAGCGCGGCTTCCGCTCGATCGCCCTCGAAACCGATCGCGTGGCCGCGCTCGCCGCGAACGACTTCGTCCAGAACGGCGTCGGAACCCTCGACCTCGCGATGAAGGAGGGCTTCACGCACACCTTCGGCGGCCTGGACGCGAACCGCCGGCTGATCGCGTGGATGCGCGAGTACAACGAGAACCGCCCGCCCGCGGAACGGCTTTCGTTCCATGGCTTCGACACCCAGACCGAGAACACTTCGGCACCCAGCCCCCGGCCCTATCTCGAGTACGCCCGTGACTTCTTGGGGCTCGACGTGGACATCGCGGGCCCGGCGGGCGACGACGAGCGCTGGGGTCGCACGGAAGCGGTCCTGGACGCGGCTTCGTCGATCGGCGCCACGGCCGACGCCTACCGGCTCCGCGCGATCGCGGCCAAGTTGCTCACCGTGCTCCGTTCCCGGAAACCGGAACCGGTCACCGACGCGTGGTCGAGGGCCGAGATCCGCCTCATGGCGGGCATCGACATGCTGCGCTACCACCGGCAATGCGCCGAACCTCTCGAGCCGCAGGATCGCTACACACCCCTGATCGCCATCAGGGACGCCATCATGGCGCGGAATCTCCTGGACATCCGCGCGGCCGAAGCCGGGCGAGGCGCGACGCTGGTGTTCGCCCACAATCTCCATCTTCGGCGCCAGGCCGCCACGATGACGGTGGCCGGGACGGAGACCCACTGGTTCCCCGCCGGCGCGCTGGTGGCACCGCTGCTCGGAGATCGCTACGTCTTCGTCGCGACCAGCCTCGGCCGAAGCGAGGCCATCGCGCTTCAGGAACCCGAGGCCGACACCTACGAAGGTTTCCTGCAGAAGCACGTCACCACGGACTGGGGTCTGCTCCCCGCCGCCGAGATCCCCACCGCTCGCGTCCGGACCGACCCCGTTCCGCGGCAGGGCTACTTCCCGCTCGACCAGGGGATCCTCGACGACGCGGAGGCGGTCCTGCACATCGTCGCCTAGTCGAACCGGGTGACGCCTCCTGCCCTCGGAAGGCGTCACCCGGCCACGAGCACGCGCCGTCACCCCCAGTCCCGCGTTTCCGGGACGGCGCGAAGTCCGCTCACATGAGCACGAGTCAACACGCCGACGCCATAACTTCGCCAAACGCCGTGGCCGGTGATCCCCCGCCGGGTTATCCCGACGCCGCTCCGAAACGGATCTTCGTCAAGGCTTCACGAGTCCGATCCCGCTGCCGTCCGCCACTGTCGACGGCGGAAAGATCCTTGAGGGCGCGCAATTCCCACACCGGGAATCCCAGTTCCCGGAACAGCCCCGCCGCCGTGCGGAGCCCCTCGGCCGCTTCGGTCGCGACACCTTCGTCCGCCCGGAGGCGCCCGAAGCTCAGCAAGGCGTACCCGCCGCCCCGGCGGTCACCGAGCTCGCGGAACGTGGTCATCGCGAGCCCCAGATGCTCCGCGGCCCGGGCGTGCTCGCCCGCAAGGCGCAGGGACTCGCCGAAACTCCGATGCGTGTACGCGGCGGCGTGCCGGTGCCCGACGTACTCGAACAGCTCCAGGGAACGTGAAAGACACAGTTCGCTTTCCCCGGGATCGCCCGCTCTCGCGTGGAGATCGCCGAGACTGCGGAGGACGTGCGCCTCCCAATGGCGTTCACGCGAACTCCGGGTGCCGATCAGCGCACTCGTCAGCAGCTCGCCGGCCTCGTCCACGCGGCCGTGCCGTCGCAGGACGTCGGCGTACCGCTTGGCGGATCTGTCATGCTGCTGCCCGTCCTCGCAATGGAGCGAAAGCAGCAGGCTCGCGTCGAAGCACTCCTTCGCCCGCCGGAAGTCGCCGAGGTCGTCCCAGAGCGAGCCGAACTGAGCCGACGCCATCGCCTGCCCGGCGAGATCACCGCAGTCCCGCAACAGGTCCAGCGCCTCCCGCAACGCGTCGACCGCCGAGCGGGTCCGGCCGGAGTCCGCGTCGACGTCGGCGAGAGCGACGAGGGCGGCGCCGGTGCCCCGCTGGTCGCCCGAGGAGCGATATCTGGCCTCGGCCAGCGCGAAGCACGTCCTCGCCCGCGCCAGATCACCCGAGTCGGCGTGCGAGTTGCCGAGCTTCAGCAGTTTCGCCGCTTCCGCGGGGAGATCGAGGCGATCGCGCACGATGTCGAAGCCGAGCAACGACGGCGACCCACCGTTTCTGGGCCCGACGAGGTCGCTGTAGGCGTCGGCCAGCCGCGCGGCCAACTCGGTCCAACCGTGGTTCTTCGCGGTCCGGACCGCGAGTGCGAGATTCGCGGTTTCAGCCGTACGCCAGCCGATCGGATCTGCCGCGACGCGGTCCGAAGCCGCCGCCGGGACGTCCGCCCGGCGAGCGGGCGGGTACTCGGCGTCGAGCGCGGCGGAGGCGTGTTCGGCCAGAGCCGCCGTGATCGTCAGCGCGCGTTTGAGGGCTCCGGGGTCCGGCGGTTCGCGGAGCGCGAGACGGACCAGACCGGGCAGCCGGTACCGGAGGGAACCGGACCGATCCGGCTCGGCGTGGAGCAGATGGTCGTCCACCAGTTCGTCGAGCAGATCGGCGGCCTCGCGGGCCGGACAGCCCAGCAGGGCCGTCGCGAACCAGTCGGCGACGTCGGCGGCCCCGGGGAAACCGAGCAACCGCAGGGAATTTCGCTGCCTCGGCGAAAGCTCGGCGAGGGCTTCGGCGAGCACCGGGCGGACGGCGAGGTCACCGGCGGCGAGTTCGTCGAGACGCAGGCGCTCGTTTTCCAGGCGCGTCGCGAACTCGGCGATGCCCAGTCTCGGACGCTGCAGCAGCTTCGTCCCGGCCGCCCGCACCGCCAGCGCGAGCCCGTCGCAGCAGGCCAGCACCCGGCGGACGGCGTCGCTTTCGGCGGACAATCGGTCCTCGCCCGCGACAGCGCCGAGCAGCGCCCGCGCCTCCGCGTAAGGCAGGGCGCCGACTTCGATCGGTCTGGCGGCGGCGAGTCCGGCCAGCCGTCGACGCGTGGTGACGATCGTCGCGCAGCCGGGACCGCTCGGCAGCAACGGCCGCACCTCGGCCTCGGACCGGCCGTTCTCCAGGATCACCAGCAGCCGTCTGTCCGCGGTGTGGCTCCGCCACGACGAGATCAGCCCGGCCCGGTCGGTGGGGAGTTCCGATTCCGCGACTCCGAGAGCGCGGAGGAACCCGGCGAGGACGTCGCGAGGTTCCCGCAGATCGGCGACGAGTTGACCGTCCGGGAACCGCTTGCGCGCCCGCCACGCGGCCTGGACGGCGAGCGCGCTCTTCCCCGCCCCCGCCGCGCCGTGCAGCACGACCGGCGCGGGACTTCGCAGCGCACGTCCCACTTCGGCCAACTCCCCGGCCCTGCCGGTGAAATCCGGGATCGACGGCGGAAGACGGCACGGTGGGCCGCCCGCCGACCAGCCGGTTCCGGCGATCCGGCGGTGGACCGCGAGCAGTTCTTCTCCCGGCGAGACACCGGCGTGCTCCCAAAGCGCGTGACGACACCTGTCGAGGACCGCCAGCGCGGAGTCACGCCGCCCGAGCCCGTGGAGCGCCGAGGCCAGCCACCCGGCGAGGCGCTCGTCGCCGGGCCGGACGGCCAGTTCGGGTCCCAACCGGTCGGCGACCGCCTTGTGGTCACCGGCGGCCAGATCCAGTTCCACGAGCTTGCCCAGTACCGAAAACCGCTGGTCCTCGAGCCACAGGACGTGCGCCTCCACCAGCGGGCCGGCCGGGACGTCGGCGAACGCCCTGCCGCGCCACAACCCCAGCGCCCGTTCGAGCAGCGCCCTGCGCTCACCGCCGCTCGCGGTCGCGGCCGCCGCGGTCAGCCCGGAGAAGCCGGTGACGTCCAGTTCCCCTTCCGACACCGCGAGCCGGTAGCCGCCCCCGCCGGACCGCAGCCGCTGCCGGACGTCGTCCACCGGCAGCCCGGGTGACAAAGCCTTGCGGAGCTTGGAAACAGCCATCTGTACGACCGCGGCGGCACTCGACGGCGGTTCCCGCGGCCACAGTTCGTCCACGAGGGTGTCCCGGTGGACGAACTCGTTCGGCCTGGCCAAGAGCACCGCGAGCACCCGGCGGGGCTGCGCCGCCGACGGCAACGGGACCGACGCCCGAAGCGGGCCGAGCACCTTGAACTCCACGAACCACCTATCACCTGGACGGATGAGCAGAATCTAACCCGGCGCTGCCCCAGGGTTAGCGCTTCTCACCCGGATGGCCGCCACCCTTACTCGCCAGTGTGAGCGAGCAACCTGTCCCGTAGGGCCAGCTGGTCCGCGAGGGCCTCGTTCACCGAGTGCTCCAGCAACGGCTTGAGATCCCCATAAGGCCGCTTCGACCAGTCGAGCGGACCCTGCGGCGGCTCGGGGTCGTACTCGATGACGAACTGGATCGTCCGCGCGATCTCGGCGCCGACGAGCCGCTCGACGAGGTGCAGCGCGAGATCGATCCCCGCCGACACCCCGGCGGCGGTGATCACGTTCCCGTCCTCGACCCAGCGCTCGGCGACGGGCTCCGCCCCGAACGCGCGCAGCAGTTCGCGGAACATCCAGTGCGTCGCCGCCCGGCGGCCCTCCAGCAGACCCGCCTGCCCGAGCAGGAGCGATCCCGTGCACACCGAAGTCACGAGTTCCGCGTTCGCCCCGGCGTCGCGCAGGTACTCGATCAGTTTCTCGTCGGCGAGCGCCTTCAGCGTCGGCTCGGCGCCACCGGGCACGAGCAGCGCGTACGGCGACGGGACCTCGTCGTAGGTGTGAGTCGCCGAGAGCCTCAGCGGGTTGTCGGTGGTGATCGGGTCCTTCGTCGCGCCGACCACGACCGTCCGATACTCCTGCGACGTGCTCGCCATTCCCTCCAGCACGGTCAGCGGCCCCACCATGTCGAGCGGGGTCATCCCCGGGTACACCACGAACGCGATGGTCTTCTTGTCCTCTGTCATGGGACCAACCTGGCGCAGGGGTGCGGGCCCGGTGAGCCGGATGTCCGGATTCCTGCGATCTACGTCCGACGGCCGGGCGGTCCTGCTAGCGTTCGATCATGCCGGGTTCACCCAGACGAGTGTTGATCGTCGGCTACAGCAACGCCGAAATGCTCGACATCGCCGGTCCGGCGGACGTCCTGGACGCCGCGACCAAACTCGGCGGCAAGCCGGGGTACGAGATCATGCTCGCCAGCGTCGACGGCCGCGGCATCCGCTGCGAATCCGGGTTGACCCTGCAGGCACAGCACCGGATCGACCAGGTGACCGGTGAGCTCGACACGCTGATCGTCGCGGGCGGCACCGGGCACGAGACGGCCGCCGCGGACCCGAGGATCGTTTCCCACGTCCGCAGGCTCGCTCAGCACAGCCGCCGTGTCGCGTCGGTGTGCACCGGCGCCACCGTGCTCGCCGCGTGCGGGCTGCTCAACGGGCGCCGCGCCACCACCCATTGGCGGTTCGCGAACCGGCTCGCGACGAACTACCCGGCGGTGAACGTCGACCCGGTGCCGCTGTACGTGCGCGACGGCAATGTCTACACGGCGGCGGGCGTCACCAGCGGCATCGACCTCACCCTCGCGTTCGTCGAGGAGGACCACGGCCCCAGCCTCGCCAGGGAGACCGCCCGGATGCTGGTCACCTATCTGCAGCGGCCGGGCAATCAGGCGCAGGTGAGCATGTTCCTGTCCGGTCCGCCGCCGGAGAACCGGCTGGTCCGCGACATCACCGCGTACGTCTCCGAACACCTCGCCGGTGATCTCGGCACCGCCGTGCTCGCCGAGCGGGCGGGGATCAGCACCCGGCAGCTGACCAGGTTGTTCGACGCGCACCTGAGCACCACGCCCAGCAGGTACGTCCGGGCGGCGAGGACCGAAAACGCGGCGAAACTGTTGTGCGGCACCGAACTCCCGCTCACGTCGATCGCGAGGAGATGCGGTTTCGGTTCGACCGAGACACTGCGCCAGGCCTTCCTCGACCATTTCGACACACCCCCGTCGGCCTATCGCCGGGTCCATCTGCGGCAGGCCTTCGGCTAGGCCGAATGCGGGCGGCCATCGGGGCTGTGGAGGATGTGCGGGTGAACCGCCGCGACATCTCCGACGACGACACCGGCCCGATTCGCCGGGTTACGGACGCCCCGTCCGATCGTTCGCCCGGAACGCCCCGTTCGCCGCGCCGGACCCCGCCCGAGGGCGTCCGGCGCGCGCGTCCCCCCGCCCAGCGGCCGCGGCAGGCCGAACCGGGCAGACGTCGCGCCGCCGAACCGGGACCCGAGCCCGCACCCGAGCCGAAGCCTGCCGGTCACGGGCACTCGCACGGCCACGGACCGGCGGCGCCCGCGTCGCATCGCGTCCGGAAGCTGTTGATGTGGCTTCTGATCCCGCTCGCCGTCGCGACCGTCGCCGGGATGATCCTGCTCTACCCGTGGGGCAAGGATCCGGCCAAAAGCGTGTTCCCCCAAGGGACTCCGGTGAACGCCACGATCGCCAAGACGATCACCGGGCCGTGCCTCGCCGAAGGCCAGGTCCAGGTCGGCGAGCCGCCGCCGGACGCGAAACCGTGTCTCACCAGCGAACTGTCGATGACCGACGGCCCCGGCGTCGGGAAACCGCTGAAGCTGACCGTCCCGATCGAGCCGAGTACGCCGCGGTTCGCCGCGGGCGACAAGGTGGTGCTGTCCTACAACGGCGGAGACGTCGCGAACCCCGCGTCGTTCCAGATCGTCGACTTCCAGCGCGGGACGCCGTTGCTGCTGCTCGCCGGGCTGTTCGCGGTCGCGGTGATCGTGCTGGGCCGCTGGCAGGGGCTCGCCGCGCTGATCGCGCTCGGGCTGAGCTTCCTGGTGCTGGCGCTTTTCGTGCTGCCTTCGATCCTCGCCGGGGAGAGTCCGCTGCTGGTGGCGATCGCGGGCGCGGGCGCGATCATGTTCGTCGCGCTGTACCTGACACACGGACTGTCGGCGAGAACCTCGGTGGCGGTGCTGGGCACCTTGGTGAGCTTGATCCTGATCGGCGTCCTCTCGGCGATCTTCTCCGCCGCGGCATCGCTGACCGGGCTGGACGACAGCACGTCGCAGCTGATCGGCTCGCTCGGGCACGGGATCGACGCGCGGGGGCTGCTGCTGGCCGGCGTCGTGATCGGCGCGCTCGGTGTCTTGGACGACGTCACGGTGACGCAGACGAGCGCCGTCTGGGAACTCCGGCGGGCGAACCCGTCGCTCGGCTGGCGTGAGCTCTACGGCGCGGGCCTGCGGATCGGGCGTGACCACGTCGGTTCGGCGGTCAACACCCTCGTGATGGCGTACGCGGGCGCGGCGTTGCCGGTGCTGCTGTACACGTCGCTTTCGGGTGTCGGCCTCGGCTCGATCCTCGGCGCGGAGGACATCGCGCAGGAGATCGTGCGGACGCTGGCCGGAAGCGTCGGCATCGTCGCGGCGGTGCCGGTCACGACGGTGCTGGCCGCGTTGATCGCCTCACGGGAACCTCAAGAGTCCCTGTAGTCACAGGCTCCCCAAAGGGCGTGCCCCGCAAGCGATCACGGGCCGGAGTCGGGTACGAATTGGCCGCACCCGAGGTTCGCCGCGTGATCGGAGGGGCCATGTTCGATGCCTTGTTCGCCGTCCCGAGACAGCTGACCGCCGTCGCGCGGCGCGTGCTCGTTTCGACGCTGGAAGCCGTCGAGGCGGTCCCCAAGATCGCCGCCGCGCTGGACGACGTCCGGGCGACGCTCAAGCACTCCGAGCGGCTGGCGACCTTCGCCGCGGGCGAGTTGCCGGAGATCGTCTACCAGCTCGAAGAGATCGAGGCGCGGCTGGAGAAGCTGGAAACTAGTCCAGCGTCGCCACGAACCGGCTGACCGCCTCCATGGTGAACCGCTGGATGTACTTCCCGGCGGGCGCCGCCGAAGCCAGCCGGTACAACGGCCGTTCCGCCGCCGCGTCCCCGCGCGCCTCCGACTTCAGCTGTGCCACCAGCAGTTCCGAGAACACCAGGCCGTTCGCCTCGGTGTTGTTCAGCAGCGCGTTCGCCAGCTTGCGCAGCTGCAGGATGCCGAGTTCGCGACCGCCGGCGCCCGAGTAGACGGCCAGGTCGACCTTCGCGACCTTGCGGCGTTTGCCCGCGTTGACCAGCAGGCTGACCGTCCGGGTGCCGCGCACGTCGCTGATCACCAGGTCGATGCGCTCGGCGCCGGTCAGGTCGATCCGCCGGATGCCCCAGGTCCGCACGATGAGCGTTTCGCCTTCGAGCCAGACACGGCGGCGCAGGTTGTAGAACATGATGTAGAGCAGCGGCAGCGCGATCACCGCCGCGACGACGAGCCCGGCGATCTCACCGCCGATCAGCCCGGCGATCCCGCCGAACGCGGCGGCGAAGATCACGACACCCGCGATACCCGAACAGCCACGCCTGCGGCGGAGCTTGGGATCGTCGTGGAACAGCGGGAGACGCTCGGGGGTTTCCGGCGTACCGGTCGGCTCGGCCATCACACGCCCGTCCCGGCCAGGAACGGGTTGCCCGCGCGCTCCTGCCCGATCGTGGTGGCCGGGCCGTGCCCCGGCAGGACGACGGTGTCGTCGGGCAGCGTCATCACCTTGGCACCGAGGGAGCGCACGAGCTCGTCGCCGTCACCGGAGGACCGGCCGATCGAACCGGCGAACAGGCTGTCCCCGGTGAGGACGATCCGGCCGCCCTCGGCGGAGGTCAGGCCGAAGACCACCGAACCGGCGGTGTGCCCCGGCGTGCGGGACACCTTGATCTCCAGCCCGGCCAGCCTGAGCGGGCCATCGACGAGTGGCACGATCCCGTCCTTCCATTCCCCGGCGTCCGAGACCAGGAGTGGCCGGTCCGCCTCGTCCAGATGAAGAGGTATCCCGTGGCGCGCGCCGACCTCGGCCGCCGAGGCGACGTGGTCCGGGTGGCCGTGGGTGGCGAGCATCGCGACCGGCGTCAGGCCGTGTCCGGAAAGCGCGGCCTCGAGCGGCTCGACGACGTCCTCGCCGGGATCGACGATCACGCACTCCCGGCCGCCGTCCGCGGCGAGCAGATAGCAGTTGGCTTCGAGGGGGCCTGCCGGAAAACCGACAACCAGCACGAAACGCCTCCTCGATTCTTCCGCCGAACAGGTGACAGGATGGCCCTGATCACGATCAAGTAAGCCTAGCGGCCCCTGTACGGGGGGCTCACAGGCTGTGCCCATAGACTTCCGCTACCTCAGACGTGTGACATCGAGTGGAAACCGGGAGGGCGGGTGCCGACCAACCAGCAGCGCCGCGAAGCCGCGAAGCGCAAGCTCGAGCGACAGATCGTGCATCGGGCCGAAAAGGCCAAGCGACGCAAGATCGTCGGCTCGGTGGCGGTCGTCGGCGTCGTCGCCATCGTGGCGGGCGCGGTGTGGTGGATCGTCAGCAGTAGCAGTGGTGACGATGCCGCCTCCGATGCTTCCCCGAGCTCGGCTCCTCCGACCCCCGAGGTCACCATCCCCACGGAACGCGCGCCGCTGCCCAAGCGGGCGACGCCGCTGGCGAACCCGGTGGCCTGCGACTTCAAGGACGACGCCACCAAGCAGGCCTCGAAGAAGGTGAACAAGCCGGAAGGCAAGGACGTCTCTTCGAACGGGACCGTCAACGTCGTGCTGAAGAGCACCGCGGGCGACATCCCGCTGAGCCTGGACCGGGCACTCGCCCCGTGTGCCGTGCAGAGCTTCATCAGCCTCTCGCAGCAGGGCTACTTCAACGACACCAAGTGCCACCGGCTCGGCACCACCGGCCTGCAGATGCTGCAGTGCGGTGACCCCGAGGCCAGCGGCATGGGCGGTCCGGGCTACACGATGCCGGACGAGGCGTTCCCCGAGATCAAGTACGGCCGCGGCATCCTCGCGATGGCGAAGACGCAGCAGCCGAACTCCGGCGGCAGCCAGTTCTTCATGGTCTACGGCGAAGCCGAACTGCCCGCGGAGTACTCGGTCTTCGGCAGCATCACCGACGAGGGCCTGAAGGTGCTCGACAAGGTCGCCAAGGCGGGCGCCAACGCCCAGGCCGGTAACGGCGACGGCACCGGCCCGCCCAACACCGAGGTCAAGTTCACCGGCGTCACGGTCAGCCCCTGACCTGAAGCTGGAACTCAACGGCGCGCCCGCCAGGTCGGAAGACCTGGCGGGCGCGTTCGGTCATGGCCATTTCACCGCGATGGCGCGGCTTGGCGCGCAAGGGGATCCCGCAGGAGACCTCTTCCAGGATTCGACGCCATGTTCCTGACCAACTCGGAGTCGGTCGGCTGGCCGGTGGCTTCGGCAGGACGACGTCGTCCTGCCGTTCGCGCCGGATCCTGACCGCGGCCTACGAGAGCAACCCCTGGGACGAAATCTAGCTCGGCGTGTGATCAGACGGACGACACGCGTGACTGGACGGACGACACGCAGGCGGCCGGGGGCTCACCGCGAGTCGTCCATCTGATCACACGTGTCGTCCATCTGATCACGCGAACCCGCTCGGCTGTAGGTACCTGAGACACGTTCGCCTTCCCCGCTCGCCCGCATCGAACCGCCCTCCGCTCCGGCACGTGTGATGAGCAGCCGTCCGGAAAGGGAGGACCCTTGGCCGCTCACCGGGTTCGCACCAGTTTCGTCCTCGCCGTGCTGTTCAGCGCCTCCGTGGGCGGTCTCGCCCACGCGCAGGAACAGCCGTCCGGCGCGGTGGTCAAGTACTTCGTGGTCCCGTTCTCGGCGACTCCGGACGAGAACACGCTGTTCCGGGTAGCGGAGCAGACTCTCGGCGCGGGCGGGCGTTATCCGGAGATCTTCCGGCTCAACGCGGGCAGGCTCCGGCCGGACGGCACCGCCTTCACCAACCCGGCCTCGATCCAGCCGGGACAGGTCCTGCAACTCCCGGCCGACGCCCGCGGCGCGATCGACGGCCCACTGCCCGCCGCTCCCCCGCCCCAGCCTGCCCAGACCGTCACCCCGGCCGCGTCCACGACGTCGGGAAGCCTCGTGGCGTCGCTCGCGACCGGGATCGGCGGACTGCTGCTGGGTCTCCTCGGCGGGCTCAGGCTTCGGCGTTCGTGGCTCCGGCGCACCCCTCCCGAGCCGGATCCGCTCGACTTCCCGCCCAGTACCGGAACCCTCGACCTGCCTGCCGAACGGCCGCAGGAGACCGGTCCGATCCTGGACTGGATGCCGCTGCCGGGGGCTCCCGGCGAGCACTCGTACTTCTTCCTGAGCATGGCCGACACCCAGCTGATCGCGGCCGTCCCCGCGGACGCGCGCATCAACGTCACCGTGATGACCACGCCCCTGCCGAAGCCGGTGATCATCGACATGCCGGAAGACCGCGTTTAGTGGACTAACTGCGGTAGGTGAACTTCGGCGGCCGCCGCGCGAGGAAGGCGGCCACTCCCTCGGCGTAGTCCTCGCCGTGCAGAGCTCCGAGGCGGATCTCGTCGACCTCGGCGTCGGACTCCTCCTGACCGGCCACGATCTTCTCGATGATCCGGTTCATCCCGCGCACCGACGCCTGCGACCGCGAAGCGAGCGTCTCGACGAACTTCGCCGTCGCAGCCTCCAGCTCGTCAGCCGGGAAGACGTCGTTGAGCAGCCCGATCTCCCGCGCCCGCCGCGCGTCGACGAGCTCGCCCGAGAGCAGGAAGTACTTCGCGTGCGCCGGGCCGACCAGCGAGACCAAACGCCGTGTCGAGTCGAAGTGGTAGACGATCCCGAGCTTCGCCGGGGTGATACCGAAGCGCGAGCCCTCGGCGGCGAACCGGAAGTCGCAAGCGACCGAGATCTGGCAACCGCCGCCGATGCAGTTCCCCTGGATCATCGCCACCGTCGGCTTCCGCGACGCCGTCAGCGCCGCCACGGCCTCGTCGACGGCCTTGTCGTAGGTCTCGGCCGCGTCGGCGGTGGACCGCAGGTCCCGGAACTCGCTGATGTCCGCGCCCGCCGAGAAATGCGCGCCCGCACCGGTCAGGACGAGCACCTTGATCTCCGGGTCCGCCTCCACCCGCGCCACCACGTCCGGGATGGCCGACCACATCCCGTAGGTGATCGCGTTCATCTTCTCCGGCCTGGTGAACGTCAGCCGCGCGACCTCGCCGTCGCGAGTGAATTCGAACCCGTCAGTCATGGTCCGCACCCTAAATGCGCGCCTCCACCGGAACCACCCGGATGTGGGCAAGATGGTCGGATGCGGGACGGCAGGAGTGTTCTGGCTCACCTCCTGGCGGGTACGGCGGCCCAGTTCCGCCACCGCGAAGTGCAGCAACGGCTCACGACGGACGGCACGAAAACGACATAAGCCCCCGAAAGGCGGCTTGCAGCGGATTCCCCTTGTGGTTTTCTGGTCGTCCAACGAGCAAGGGGGAACTCGATGGCGAAACGCGTGCCCGCATTTCTCACGATCGTTCTGCTCACCTCGGCCTTGCTGAGCGGACAGGCCGCGGCAGCGCCCGGCCGGATCCAGCCCGATCCACTGCTGATGTTCCCGCAACGCCAGGCGACGACGGATTGGGCGACCGTCCTCCGCGACCGGGCCGCGAAGACCGAAGCACGTGCCCGATCGTCAGCCCAGAACCCGTTGCCCTACAAAGAAAAAGAGCCACCCGGAACCACCGGGGCCAACGATTCCCTTGCCAAAGCGGAACATATCGCGGGATTCGGTACCCAGCGCGCCAAGAACCCCAAGGTCCGGCTGACCGGCGACCTCAAGCCGGATACCTCGATCCCCACTCTCCCTCCGGCCGCCGAGCCCAGCGACGCCTTCGGGCAGGCGAGCGAAACCGGCGTCGGCACCGTTCGCCGGTCCGTCCGGACGAACGGGACCATCGGCGACGGGCCCTACGGCAGCGCCGGCGACGGCACGGGCGACTTCGACTTCTACCGGGTGAGCGCGGGAGCCACCCCGGTGACGTTCTCCGCGCGGACCCTGACGCCGACGGGCGATCTCGACACCCTCCTGGCACTGTTCGACAAAGACGGTCTCTGGACGATCAACGACAACGTCGGTGGTTCGACCGACTCGGCGATCTCGTTCACCATCCCACCGGGCCGCGAGTTCTTCCTCGTGGTGGCCTCCGGCCCGTTCGGCCTGCCGTCCGACCCCACGAAGCCCGGCACCGGCGGCGGAGTCCGGACCGAGGGGCCGTACGAGCTCACGATCGCCAGCGGCCCGAGCGAGGACCTCGACTACTACTCGTTCGACCTGCGGGCCGGAGACGTGCTCGGCGCGTCTCTGGCGGGCGGCGGGACCCGGCTCGCGGTGTACGACCCGGCCGGACGGGAGGTCTTCGGCTCGTCGCAGGACGCCACCTCGATCTTCTCGACGGCCTCGCCGATGCCTGGCGGCGGCAACGCCGTCGTGGACTTCGTGGCGCCGAGGGAAGGTCGCTACCGGCTCGGCGTCGAGGCGGGCGAAAACGCGTACGACGTCAAGCTCGAAGCCTTCCGCCCCGGCACGGAAACCGCCCCGCGCGGCAGTGTGCACACGATCTTCCTGGACTTCGACGGTGCCAGGGTCAACACCTCGATCTACGGAACCGGTGGCGGCATCCGCGATCTCTCGCCACTGTCGAGTTTCCTTCCGCGCTGGGGCCTGAACGCCCGCGACGAACGCGCGCTGACCGACGCGATCATCGCCACCGTCAAGGAGAACCTCGAACGGGATCTCGTCGCCAAGGGCACGAACCCGAAGTTCGCGCTGCGCGTCCTCAACAGCCGTGACCACGCGGATCCCTGGGGACAGTCGAACGTGAGCCGGGTCGTCGTCGGCGGCACCACGGCCGAGTCCGGCATCCTGACCATCGGCATCGCGCAGTCCATCGACGCGGGCAACTTCGGCAAGGAGGAGACCGCGCTGGTCCTGCTCGACGAGATCAGCTCGCCGTCCGGATCCGTCTGGTCGCTCAATACCTACTTCGGGCCGGGGAGCGACAAAATCGCGTTCGTCGGCCGCGCGGTCGGCAACATCACCAGCCACGAAGCCGGGCACATGTCGGGCAGCTGGCATACCGACCTGACCAACACCGTCCCCGGCATCATGGACCCGGGCGGCAATCCGGCGGTGATGTTCGCGGTCGGCCCCGACGGACGCGGCGGCACCGCCGACGACCCGGACCTCGACCTGGTCGAGGAGGGGATCAGCCCGTCCGAAGGCTTCACCGGGATCGAGGACACCCTCAATCGCAGTGCTTGGGCCTTCGTCCGAGGAACCGGCAGCGCCTAGGACGCCGACGTGACCCGATAGACGTCGTAGACGCCTTCGACACCTCGGACCACCTTCAGCACGTGGCCGAGGTGTTTCGGGTCGCCCATCTCGAACGAGAACCGGCTGACCGCGACCCTGTCGCGTGACGTCGTCACCGACGCGGACAGGATGTTGACCTTCTCGTCCGCGAGCACCTTGGTGACGTCCGAAAGCAGGCGGTGCCGATCCAGCGCCTCGACCTGGATCGCGACGAGGAACACCGACGACGCCGACGGCGCCCATTCGACCTCGACGAGCCGCTCGGGCTGCGCCGTCAGATCATCGGCGTTGGTGCAGTCGGTCCGGTGCACGCTGACACCGCCGCCACGGGTGACGAAACCGAGGATCTCGTCGCCCGGCACCGGCGTGCAGCAGCGGGCGAGTTTGGCCCAGACGTCGCTGGCGCCCTTCACCACGACGCCGACGTCGTTCGAACCGCGGCGGCGGGTGACGGTGGACGGCGTCGCGCGCTCGGCGAGCTCCTCCTCCGCCTCGTCAACCCCGCCGATGAGCGCGACCAGCCGCTGCACGACGTGCTTCGCGCTGGTGTGGCCCTCGCCGACGGCCGCGTACAGCGAACTGATGTCGGGATGCCGCAGTTCGGTGGCGACAGCGCCCATCGATTCGGCGGACACCAGCCGCTGGATCGGGAGGCCGACCTTGCGGACCTCCTTGGTGATGGCCTCCTTGCCGCCTTCGATCGCCTCGTCGCGGCGTTCCTTGGCGAACCACTGCCGGATCTTCGCGCGCGCCTTGGGCGAACCGGCGAACTGCAGCCAGTCGCGGCTCGGCCCCGCCGTCTCGGCCTTCGAGGTGAAGATCTCGATGACCTCGCCGTTCTCCAGCTTGCGCTCGAGTGCGACGAGCCTGCCGTTGACGCGGGCGCCGATGCAGCGGTGGCCGACCTCGGTGTGCACGGCGTAGGCGAAGTCGACCGGGGTCGAATCGACCGGCAGCGTGATCACGTCACCCTTCGGCGTGAACACGAAGATCTCGCGTGACGCGAGTTCGTAGCGCAGCGACTCGAGGAAGTCGCCCGGGTCCGCGGCTTCACGCTGCCAGTCGAGGAGCTGGCGCATCCAAGCCATCTCGTCGACGTCCATCGCGTTGCCGCTGTGGGTGCCCTTGGTCTCCTTGTACCGCCAGTGCGCGGCGATGCCGTACTCGGCGGTGCGGTGCATCTCGTAGGTGCGGATCTGCACTTCCAGCGGTTTGCCGTCCGGACCGATCACCGTGGTGTGCAACGACTGGTAGACGCCGAAGCGCGGCTGCGCGATGTAGTCCTTGAACCGGCCGGGGACCGGCTGCCACAGCGCGTGGACGACACCCATCGCGGCGTAGCAGTCGCGGACGTCCTCGACCTGGATCCGCACGCCCACCAGGTCATGGATGTCGTCGAGGTCGCGGCCGCGGACGATCATCTTCTGATGGATCGAGTAGTAGTGCTTCGGCCTGCCCTCGACCTTCGCGGTGATCCGCGAGCCTTCGAGGTTGCCGGTCAGCTCGGTGATCACGGACCGCAGATAGGTGTCCCGCGAGGGCGCGCGATCGGCGACCAGCCGGACGATCTCGTCGTACTTCTTCGGCTGCAGGATGGCGAACGCCAGATCCTCCAGCTCCCATTTGACCGTCGCCATGCCGAGCCGGTGCGCCAGCGGGGCGAGGACTTCCAAGGTCTCGCGAGCCTTGCGGGCCTGCTTCTCCGGCGGCAGGAAGCGCATCGTGCGCATGTTGTGCAGCCGGTCGGACAGCTTGATGACCAGCACGCGCGGATCCCGCGCCATCGCGATGACCATCTTGCGGATGGTCTCGGCCTCGGCGGCCGTGCCGAGTTTGACCTTGTCCAGTTTGGTGACGCCGTCGACCAGCTCGCCGACCTTCTCGCCGAAGTCGGCCTTCAGGCTCTCCAGCGAGTACCCGGTGTCCTCGACGGTGTCGTGTAGCAGCGCCGCCACCAGCGTCGTGGTGTCCATGCCGAGTTCGGCGAGGATGGTCGCGACGGCGAGCGGATGCGTGATGTACGGGTCGCCGGATTTGCGCCGCTGCTCACGGTGGAGCTCTTCGGCGACGTCGTAGGCGCGCTGCAAGAGTGCGAGGTCGGCGTTCGGGTGCAGCTCGCGGTGGATGACGGCGAGCGGCTCGAGGACCTGTTTGACCGGCGCGGCGCGCTGTGCGGTGATCCGGCGGGCGAGACGGGCGCGGACGCGGCGCGTCGCGGACGGCGTCGGCGCTGCCCCCTGTCGCCCCGCACCGTTCTGCTCGGTGCCGTCCTTCGAGGACACCGCGGCATCGAGCTCTTGGCTCACCCGCACCTCCTGCGCTTCGTGCGGCCTTCGGACGTCAAGGGTAACCGCTCCCCCTCGCGGCTCACTTGGTACGCCCGTTCAACACACCCGGAGAGCCTCCACACGGCGCCCCTCGAGCACGGAACGACCACCGAGCGCGCCGAGTTCCATGACCACCGAAACCCCGGTGACCTGCGCTTTCGCGTCCTCCAGCAGTTTACAGGTCGCCGCGACCGTGCCGCCGGTGGCGAGCACGTCGTCGAGGACCGCGACACGTTGGCCCGCCTCGACGATCCCTTCGGGGAGTTCGACGGTCGCGGTGCCGTATTCCAGCGTGTACTCGACCCGGCCCGCGACCCTCGGCAGCTTTCCCGGCTTGCGGATCAACACGACGCCGAGACCGCGGGAGTAGCCGACGGCGGCGGCCAGCAGGAACCCGCGCGCTTCCACACCCGCAAGCAGGTCGGCGTCGGGATCGACGGTGTCGGCCAGCGCGTGGGTGACGGCCTTGAACCCGCCCGCGTCGGCGAACAGCGGGCTCAGGTCCCGGAACAGCACGCCGGGTTCCGGGAAATCCGGCACGTCGGCGATGAGGTCGAGTGCCTTGTCCAGCTCCATGTACTTCCTGCTCTCCCTGAACACCAGGAAAGGTCCTCTCCTCGCGGAGTTCGCGGGGAAAGGACCTTTCCGGAGCTCGAAACGGTTACCTCTTGCGCTTGCCCGAAGGACGGCCCTTGTGGGCCTTCTGCTGCCGGGCCGGAACGCTCGCCGCGGCGGCGTACGCCTTCTCCTTGCGGAGTTCGGCGGCCAGGGCGTCCTCGTCGGTCGGGTCGAAGTCGTCGTCACGCTCGGCGGCCTTACGGGCCTGGTTCGCGCGCCGCGAGGCGACCCGTTCGGCCTGCTGACGGTACTTCGGGTCGCGCATCTTGAAGTCGACCAGCAGCGGGGTGGCCAGCGCGACCGAAGACAGGACGCCGACCACGGTGCCGGTGAGCTGCACGAGCGCGAGCTCCTGCAGGGTGCCGGAGCCGAGCAGGATGTATCCGATCACCAGCAGGCCGAGAATCGGCAGCGCCGCGATCAACGACGTGTTGAACGAACGCATAAGCGTCTGGTTCAGCGCCAGGTTGGCCGCCTCGCCGTAGGTGCGGCGGGTCAGTCCGAGCAGGCCGCGCGTGTTCTCACGGACCTTGTCGAACACCACCACCGTGTCGTACAGCGAGAACCCGAGGATGGTCAGCAGACCGATCACCGTCGCCGGCGTGACCTCGAAACCGATCAGCGAGTACACGCCCGCGGTCACGATGATGTCGTTCAGCAGCGTGACCAGGGCCGCAGCCGCCATCCGGGGATCGAAGTACAACGCCAGGAACAGCGTGACCGCCAGCAGGAAGACCCCGAGAGCGATCAGCGCCTGCCGGGAGATCTCCCCGCCCCAGGACGCGCTCACCGCGCTGTCACTGATGGCCCCGACGCTCGGCTGCCCGCTGCTGCCGATCGGGCCCAGCTCCTGGAACAGCGCCTGCTTGATCCTGGCGACCTCGGCCGCGTTCAGGGTGTCCGAACGGAGCTGGATCGTCGACGCCGCACCGGTGCCGACCTTCTGCGCCTCGTCGGCGGGCCTACCCAGCGAACTCGCGAAGACCTCCTTGGCCCGCTCCTCGCTGATCTCGCCGCTCTTGCCGTTGGCCGGCATCTGGATCTGGGTGCCGCCTTCGAAGTCGATCCCGAAGTTGAACCCCTTGATCCCCATCGAGGCGATGCACACCAGCACCAGGGCGCCGAAGAAGACGTACCAGCGCTTGCGCTTGCCGACCACGTCGAAAACGCCGGTGCCCACGTAGAGGCGGTGGAAGACGCTCTCGCGCTTGCCCGCGGTGGTGTTCTGCTCGTCGACCACGGTCACGCCTCCTTGACGTTCGGGCGACCGGGGGCCGGACGGGCCGCCTTGCGCTCCGTACCCAGTTGCTGCACGGCGCCGAGGCCGAGGTTCTTGGGATTGGACAGGAACTTCGACTTGGACCGGGAGATCATCGCGACCAGCGGATGCGTGACGAGGTAGACGACCACGAGGTCGAGGACCGTCGACATGCCGAGCGTGAACGCGAAGCCCTTCACGTCACCGACGGCCAGCAGGTAAAGGATCGCCGCGGCGAGGAAGCTGACCGCGTCCGACGCCAGAATCGTGCGCTGGGCACGGGACCAGCCTCGCGGCACCGCGGAACGGAATGTCCTGCCCTCGCGGATCTCGTCCTTCAATCGTTCGAAGTAAATGACGAACGAGTCCGCGGTGATACCGATCGCGATGATCAAACCCGCCACGCCGGCGAGGTCGAGGGTGTACCCGATCCACCGCCCCAGCAGCACCAACACCGCGTAGACGAGCGAGAACGCGAAGACGAGGGACAAGATCGTCAGCACGCCGAGCAAGCGGTAATAGAACAAGCAGTAGATGAAGACGATCAGCAGGCCGATACCGCCGGCGATCAGGCCCGCCTGCAGCGAGGCGAGACCCAGCGTCGCGGACACCGTGGTCGCGTCCGAGGACTCGAACGACAGCGGCAGCGAGCCGTACTTCAGCACGTCCGCCAGGTCCTTCGCCTCGGCCTGGCTGAACCGGCCGGTGATCTGGGTCTGGCCGCCGAGGATCGCGGACTGGATGGTCGGCGCGGAGACGACCTGCGTGTCGAGGACGAACGCGGCCTGCTTCTGGGTGTTCTTCGAGGTGAAGTCGCCCCAGATCCGGGAACCGTCGCTCTTGAAGTTCAGGTTGACGACCCACTGGGAGTTCTGGGTGTCGTAGCCCGAGGAGGCGTCGGAGATCTCCGTTCCGGGAAGGAACTCCGGCTCCAGCAGGTACTTCGCGGTGTTCTTGTCACCACAGGCGACCAGCGGCTTGTCCGTGAGGTCGTTGCCGACCAGCGGGTCCGACACCTTGGGGTCGCAGTTCAGGGCCGCGAAGGCCTTCTCGGCGGCCGCGGCCTGCTTCGCCTGGTCCGTCGACATCAGATCGGGGTTCTGCCGGAGGCTCCGGGCTTCCTCGATCTCCTTCTTGGTCTGCTCGTCGGAGTCGCCGGGCTGCTGCTGCGGCGCTCCGGCGGCACCACTGCCACCATTGGCCGGGCTGCTCGGCGGAGCGCTCGCGCCAGGGGCACCCGAGGACGACGGCGGCGCCGACGAGGGCGCGCCCGAGGTCGGCGGGGTCGACGGCTGCGGAACCGGGGTCACCGGCTGCGACGTCACGACCTTGCGGAAGCCCAGCTTCGCGGTCTTGCCCAGGGTCTTGGCCTGGTCGCCCTGTTCGCCGGGAACGGTGATGACGACATTGCTGCCGTCGAGGACGACCTCGGTGCCACCGACGCCGATACCGTTGACCCGGCGCTCGATGATCGAGCGGGCCTGTTCGAGGGACTCTCGCGGAGGGTCGCCGCCGTCGGGATTACGGGCGGACAGGGTGACCCTCGTGCCGCCTTGCAGATCGATGCCGAGTTTCGGCGTCGGCTTGCCGCTACCGGTGAAGAACACCAGGGCGTACAGCGCCACCACGATCAGGGCGAAGAAGGCGAGATAGCGTCCCGGGCGGAGATGCCCGGCCGGTGCGGCCACTGTGCTTCGGTCTCCTCGGACGGACTGGGTTTTCCCCAATGGACTTGGCTGTTCACTCACCGGACGGGAGTCCGGTGGTACCGCGAACCTGCCTCGATGACCATGCCCGGTGAACGGGCACGACTATGACGACGGACACGCACGCAGCACCGAGACACTACTCGGTGCTGCGTGAGCCCGGCGTTGCCCCCGCACCTACGAAAGTCTGGTGTCGGGGATGGCCTTACAAGAGCTACTTCTTGCCGTGCTCCAGCGGAGGAGCGATCTGCGCGCCCGTCTTCTCCTCGACGCGCTCGTCGTCCTTCGACTCGACGACCGGCTCCTCGACGACGGCCTCGTCGTCGATGGTGTCCTCATCGGTCTCGACGACGGGCTCGACCTTCTCGCGAACGGCCTGGCGCAGCCAGGTGGTCACGACACCGGGCGCGATTTCGAGGTCGATCGTGGTGTCGGCGGAGGCGTCGGCGACAGACGCGTAGAGACCGGAGGTGGTCATCACCCGGTCACCGGGAGCAAGGCTCGAGAGCAGCTCCTGCTGCGCTGCCGCCGCCTTCTTCTGCTTACGGGTGCCCATGACGAGCGGAATCGCCACAACGAGCATCAGGAGCAGCGGCAGCAATAACTGGTTCATGATTCTCCATTTCGAGCGGACGCCGCGCGGTGCGCTGTTTTGTCCGATTTGGCGGGGTGTGCTCTACCCGAGTGTGCCAGGTGCCAGCGGAAACTCCACCACCACCCGTCGCCACCACGGGCCCCGGACCGCGTGAACGGTCCGGTCAGTCCTGGTCGAACAGGTTCGGGCCACCCTGCTCGCCACGTGTGGCACCGGCCGGGGCCGGCAGGCCGAGGTGTTCCCACGCGGCCGCTGTGGCGACCCGGCCGCGAGGAGTGCGGGCGAGCATACCGGCGCGGACCAGGTAAGGCTCACACACCTCTTCGACGGTGGTCGGTTCTTCCCCGACCGCGACGGCCAGCGTGGACACGCCGACAGGGCCGCCGCCGAAGGAGCGGACCAGCGCCGTCAGCACCGCGCGGTCGAGTCTGTCGAGGCCGAGTTCGTCGACGTCGTAGACCTTGAGCGCGGCACGCGCGATCTCACGCGTGACCTTGCCGTCTGCCCGGACCTCGGCGTAGTCGCGCACCCGGCGCAGGAGCCTGTTCGCGATCCGGGGTGTGCCACGGGAGCGGCGGGCGATCTCCGCGCAGCCGTCCCTGTCGATGTCGACGTCGAGGATCGTGGCGGCACGGCGGGCGACGAGCTCGAGTTCGGCGTCGCTGTAGAACTCCATCTGCCCGGTGAAACCGAACCGGTCGCGCAGCGGACCGGTCAGCGAACCCGACCTCGTCGTGGCCCCGACCAGGGTGAACGGCGCGATCTCCAGCGGGATGCTGGTGGCGCCGGGGCCCTTGCCGACGACGACATCGACGCGGAAGTCCTCCATCGCGAGGTACAACATCTCCTCGGCGGGGCGGGCGATGCGGTGGATCTCGTCGATGAACAGGACGTCGCCGGGTGCCAGGTTGGACAGCATCGCGGCCAGGTCGCCCGCGCGTTCCAGCGCCGGCCCCGAGGTGATCCGGATGGCGGCGTTGAGTTCGGCGGCGACGATCATCGCCATACTCGTCTTGCCCAGCCCGGGCGGCCCGGACAGCAGGACGTGATCCGGCGGGACACCTCGGCGTCGCGCGCTCTCCAGCACGAGTTCGAGCTGCTCACGCACCCGCGGCTGACCGACGAACTCGTCCAGTTTGCGCGGGCGCAGCGTGGTCTCGACCTCGCGTTCGCCTGTCTGCGGCAGCGCCGACAGCGTCTCGTCGGCGTCGAATTCCGTCACGGCCTCATAGTCCATGTGGCGACTTACCGCTTACGCCCGAGGGTGGCCAACGCGGCGCGTAGGACGGAGGACGTCGTGTGGCCGTCTCCCTCGCCGAGCACCTTGTCGACAGCCAGCTCGGCCTGCTTGGCCGGGAAGCCGAGACCGGCGAGCGCCTCGACGACCTCACCCCGCAGCGCGCCGGGGGCGACGACCGCCGGGGAGCCGTCGGTCGGACCGGCGAGTGCGGTGACCTTGTCACGCAGTTCGAGCGTGAGCCGCTCGGCACCCTTGCGGCCGATGCCGGGCACCTGGGTGAGCACGGTGATATTGCCTTCGACCAGCGCGGACCGCAGCTTGTCCGGATCGAGGACGGCCAGCGTCGCGAGCGCGAGCCGCGGTCCGATCCCGGAGACCGTCTGCAGGAGACCGAACAGTTCGCGAGCGTCGGCGTCGGCGAAACCGAACAGCGTCAAGGAATCCTCGCGGACCACGAGCGCGGTGTGCAGCATCGCCTCGTCGCCGCGGCGAAGCGTCGCGAGTGTGGCGGGTGTGGCCTGCACGGCGAAGCCGACTCCCCCGACCTCGATCACGACGTGGTCGAGGCCGATGGAGAGGATTTCTCCGCGTACCGAGGAGATCATCGAGCCGCTCCCTGCGTCTTGGATTCTTGCTTTTTGGCGCGCTGTGCCGCGGCGGCGAGCCTGGCCTTGTGGTTCTTGGCGATCTCGGCCGCCCTGGCCTCGGCTTCGGCGAGCCGGACCCGCATCGGTTCGCGCCACAGATGGCAGATGGCGAGCGCGAGCGCGTCCGCGGCGTCCGCCGGATGCGGTTTGACCTCGAGCCCGAGCAGCCGCATGACCATACCGGTGACCTGGGCCTTGTCCGCGCGGCCCGAGCCGGTGACGGCCGCTTTGACCTCACTCGGCGTGTGGAACACGACCGGCAGCCCGCGCCGGGCCGCGGCGAGCGCGACGACGCCGCCCGCCTGCGCGGTGCCCATCGCGGTGCGCACGTTGTGCTGGGCGAAGACCCGTTCCACGGCGACGGCTTCGGGCTTGTAGCGATCGAGCCACCGCTCGACGGCGTCGGAGATCCCCAGCAGGCGCACGGCGAGATCGGCGTCGGGCGGGGTCCGCACGACGTCGACGGCCACGGCGCGGACGGTGCGGCCCGTGCCGCCGTCGACCACTCCGAGCCCGCACCTGGTCAGACCGGGGTCGACCCCGAGTACCCGCACGCTTTTCCTCCGCTCCCGGCGAACATCAGTTCGAGATCCGAGGCTACCCGGAGCGGGCGCCGGGCAAGATGAGGACATGCCGAGCCCTGACGACTTCACCGCTCATCTGGGTCTCCAGCCGCTGCCCGTGGAGGGCGGCCGCTGGGCGCAGAGCTGGCGCGACGACACCGCTTCCGCGATCTACTACCTGCTCGTCCCGCCGGAAACCTCGGCGCCGCACCGGCTGGACCGGCTGGAGATCTACGCCCACCACGCCGGTGCGCCGGTGCGAATGCTGCTGCTGTTCCCGGACGGGCGGATCTCACGGCCGGTGCTCGGGCCGGACGTCGCGGCCGGTCAGCGTCCGCAGATGGCGGTGCCCGCGGGAGTCTGGCAGGCGTCGGTGAGTACCGGTGAGTGGAGCCTGCTCGGGACGGTGGTGGTGCCGCCTTACACGGACGACTGCGTGGAGTTCCGGTCCGCGGCGGCGTTGGCCGCGGAGTGGCCGGAGGCGACGAAGGACCTGGCACCCTGGCTGGAGTGAGCCTCTTTGCGGCTGGTGTTCCCAATGTCGCATTTGAGTCGCTGAGCGTCTCGGATGCGACATTGGGAACATCGACCGGGAACCTCAGCAACCTCACCAGTCACGATGGCGCCGCGCGAAGGCCCCCTTCACTGCATCTAGCGCAGGGAAGGGGGCCTTCACGTACTTCAAGCGATCAAGGCGCGAGACTTCAGGGGCCGTCGACGCCCGGCGTCCAGCTCTCCGGGTCACCGGATTCGGTCAGCACCGGCTGGTACCGGTCGAATCCCTCCGGCGCGTCCGGATGCCACGGGAAGTGCCCGTCCGGCGTGGCCACGATCATCTGCAGCGCCGGGAAGTCCCCGTCCGGGTAGATCAGGAACGCGTGCCCGAAGTACTCGGGATAGTGCCCCTTCGCCACCCGCTCGAAGACCACCGGCGCGCCCTCGAAGAAATCGTCGTAGCGTTTGCCGACCTCGAAGATCTCGCCGTTGGCCGCGCGATCCACATAGGCGTCGAGCAGGACCGGCCCCACCTGCGCGGGCAGCCCGATGACGACCGCTTCCGCCACGTTGTGCAGCGCCCAGGCGCACGCGGTGAAGCAGAAGGCCGCGTCGTTCTCGTCGCCGTCGACCGCGATGACCGCGTTCCCTCTGGCCTGCGCCTGCGACTCGATCCACTGGACGAGTTCGGTTTCTTCGGCGGTGAGGGCGTCGGCTTCGGAGGTCGTCACGCGCGACATTCTGCCCCACGTCCTCGCCCGCACCTAGCCCCGGGACGATTTTTCCGCGGCATGGCGGGAAAAACGATCAGCCGACCTCGGCCATGACCTCGTCGGAGACGCGGAATCCGGCGCAGTGCGAAACGTTCTGCACGTCATCACGAGCAACCGTCAGCCGACCTCGGCCATGACCTCGTCGGAGACGCGGAATCCGGCGCAGTGCGTAACGTTCTGCACGTCATCACGAGCAACCGTCAGCCGACCTCGGCCATGACCTCGTCGGAGACGTCGAAGTTCGCGTAAACGTTCTGGACGTCGTCGCAATCTTCGAGGGCGTCGATGAGCTTGAAGACCTTCTTCGCACCGTCGACGTCCAGCGGGACGCTGACCGACGGCAGGAACGTGAGATCCGCGGACTCGTACTCGAAACCGGCCTCCTGCAAGGCTTTCCGGACCGGGACGAGGTCGGTGGCCTCGGAAACGATCTCGAAGTTCTCGTCGAGGTCGTTGACCTCTTCGGCGCCCGCGTCGAGTACGGCCATGAGGACGTCGTCCTCGGCGGCGTCACCCTTGGGCATGATCACGACGCCCTTGCGGTTGAACATGTAGGAGACCGAACCCGGGTCGGCGAGCGAGCCGTTGTTCCGGGTGAGCGCGGTCCGGACCTCCATGGCGGCGCGGTTCTTGTTGTCGGTGAGGCATTCGATCAGCACGGCCACACCGTTCGGGCCGTAGCCTTCGTAGGTGATGGTCTGCCAGTCGGCGCCGCCCGCTTCTTCACCGGCGCCGCGTTTGCGGGCGCGCTCGATGTTGTCCTGCGGGACGGAGTTCTTCTTGGCCTTCTGGATGGCGTCGTAGAGCGTCGGGTTGCCATCGGGGTCACCACCCCCGGTCCGGCCCGCCACCTCGATGTTCTTGATCAACCGGGCGAAGAGCTTGCCGCGCTTCGCGTCCAGGTTGGCCTTCTTGTGCTTCGTGGTGGCCCACTTGGAGTGGCCGCTCATCTCTCCTCCATCTACTCCTGTGCCCGCCGCTGAGCACAGTGTCGGTTTTGCTTAAGCCTGCCGCACGAGGTCGACGAACAGCCTGTGCACGCGCTCGTCCCCGGTGAGTTCGGGGTGGAACGACGTGGCGAGAACCGCCCCCTGCCGGACCGCGACGATCCTAGCGGCCGCGTCGTCCGACCCCGGCATTTCGGGGACACTGGCGAGTACCTCCACCCCGTCGCCCGCCTTTTCGACCCACGGGGCACGGATGAACACAGCGTGCACCGGGCCGCCTTCGATACCGGTGAAGTCGAGGTCGGCTTCGAACGAGTCCACCTGCCGCCCGAACGCGTTGCGCCGGACGACGACGTCGAGTCCGCCGAGTTGCCGCTGGTCGGGGCGTCCGTCGAGGGCCTGCCGGGCGAGCAGGATCATCCCCGCGCACGAGCCGAACGCGGGCAGCCCGTCCGCGATGCGCTGCTGCAGGGGTTCGAGCAGCTCGAAGCTCTCGAGCAGCCTCGACATGGTGGTCGACTCGCCGCCCGGCAGCACCAGACCGTCCACTTCGGACAGTTCACTCGCGCGGCGGACCGGCAGCGCACGGGCACCGGCGCGTTCCACCATCGCGGCGTGCTCCCGCACGTCACCCTGCAGTGCGAGCACGCCGACCACCGGCCGTGCCCCCGTCGCGATCGCCACCCGACCTCCCGAAAGACGTTCCCCCCAGCTTAGGCGCCCCGGGGAACGGCCTGGTCAGGGGACCCCGGCGAGCCGCAGCAGGGCGGCGGTCGCGGCGGCCGCCACGACGACCAGCGCGAACGGCGCCTTGCGCCAGGCCAGCACGCCGCCGACGAGGACACCGGCGGGCCGGGCGAATCCGGCGAACTCGTGCCCCTCGGTGAGCGCGGCGACCGCGACCAGCGCGGCCAGCAGGACGACGGCGGAACGCGCCATCAGCTTCTCGGCCTTGGGCGACACGGTGAACCGCGCCTTCAGCACCGGTCCGGCGAACCGGAAGGCGAAGGTTCCGACGGCGAGCACGCCGCCCGCGACGATCAGGTCCATCGGGTCCATCAGCGCACTCCCTCGGGTTCACGTTCGGCGGGTTCCTTCGCGGCCACTCCGGCCAGCACGCCGACCAGCGCGAGCAGCACCGGCAGCCCGGCGGGCAGGAACGGCGTCGTGGCCAGCGCGACGGCCACCCCGAAGAACACCGGAAGGCGGGCGGCGCGGTCGCGCAGCGACGGCAGGACCAGCGCGAGCAGGACGGCCGGGAAGGCCGCGTCGAGTCCGAAGGCGTCCGTGTCGCTGATCGCCGTCCCGGCGTACGCCCCGGCGAGGACGCCGACGTTCCAGCACACGAACAGCCCGATCCCGCAGACCCAGTACGCCGCCCGGCGCCGCTCCTCGTCGCGCTGGGCCAGCGCGAACGCGACCGATTCGTCGATCATCAGGTGGCTGCCGACCACCCTCGACGACCACTTCTTCCCCAGGACGTCGCCGATCGCGAAGCCGAACGGCAGATGCCGCGCGTTGGCCAGCAGGCCCGCCGCGACGGCCGCGACCGGACTGCCGCCCGCGGCGATGATGCCGACGAACATGAACTGCGAGGCGCCGGCGAAGACCAGCACCGAAAGCAGCATCGGTGCCCAGATCGGGAAGCCGGAGCCCACCGCGATCGCGCCGTAGGAGATGCCGACAATGGTGTCGGCGAGGCAGACCAGCCCGATGTCACGGAGAAGATCGCGCCCCAGGACACGCGTGGTTGTTCGCCATATCGAACGCATAGCATCATACAATGAACGAACGCACCCGTGTTCGTCAAGGCGAACAAAACGACCGATGGAGCGAACGCATGTCCCCGACCGCGTCCGACGGCGCACCACTGGACGTCATCGCCACGTCCCTGCGCCGGGAACGCGCCCGCACCGGGCTGTCCCTCACCGAGGTCGCCAAACGCGCCGGCATCGCGAAATCCACGCTCTCCCAGCTGGAGTCGGGGGCCGGGAACCCGAGCGTCGAGACGATCTGGGCGCTGTGCGTCGCGCTCGACGTCCCGTTCTCGCGGGTGGTCGAGCCCGAGCGTCCCCGGGTACAGGTCATCCGCTCGGGCAGCGGGCCGACGGTGTTCGCCGAACACGCCGATTACGCGTGCACGCTGCTCAGTTCCTGTCCTCCCGGAGCCCGGCGCGACGTCTACCTCATTCGCGCCGAGCCCGGGAAGCCGCGGCTTTCGGATCCCCATATGAGCGGCATCGTCGAGCACATGGTCCTCAGCGCCGGACGCGCCAAGGTCGGACCGCTGGACGAACCGGTCGAACTGCTGCCCGGCGACTACATCTGCTACCCCGGCGACATCCCGCACATCTTCGAGGCGCTCGAGCCGGGTACGTACGGCGTGGAGATCGCGGAGTACACCTGATCAGGCGGGCTCCTCGGCCTTCTCCTCGGTGACGTCGGCGAGTTTCCAGCCGCCCTTCCGCCGCAGCACCAGGAGGTAGTACCCGATCGACAAGAGGACGACGCAGGCCGTGACGATCAGGCTCGGCCGTCCCACCGCCGGGTCGAGCAGGTTCTGGTAGACCACGAACACCAGCACGCCCAGCGCCAGCACCGGCGCGACAGGGAACCACGGCATCCGGTACTTCGCGTGCGCGGTGGCGCCGGTGCGGCGGCCGATGATCGCGCCGAGGCACAGCGCCGCGTAGACGGCCACGATCGACGTGCTCGTCACCACCAACAGCAGTTTCGGATCGACGAAGCAGAGCAGCGCGGCGACCAGGCCGGTGCCGACGGTGGCCACCCACGGCGTCCCGAACTTCGGGTGCACCGCGGACAGCGCCCGGTTGACCGGCGACGGCCACGCGCGGTCGCGGCCGCTGCTGAACAGCATCCGCGAGCTGATCAGCACGATCGCCAGCACCGCGTTGACGATCGCGAGCGCGACGGCCAGGCCGAGCACGGTGTCCAGCGTTCCACCGCCGCGCGCGTCGATGAAGTAGGACAGCATGTTCTCCGAGGCGAACAGCGCGTTCAGGTCGGGCGCGCCGAGCAGGACCGCGGTCACCGGGATCAGTTCGGCGAGCACCGTGATGCCGAGTGCGAGCAGGATCGCGCGGGCGATCCCGCGGGAGGCGTCCTGCGTCTCCTCGCCGAAATACACCGCCGAGCCGTATCCGTTGTAGGCGAAGATCGCGACCGAGGTGGCGATCGCGATGGCGCCGACCGTCGCCGGGCTCCCGTCGGAGGCGACCGGATGCGCGAGCAACTCGCTGAACGACCGCGCCGGATCGAACAGCCCGAGCGCGCTCACCACGATCAGCGCGAGGATCTCGATGGCGAGGAAGACACCGGTCACCCAGGCGTTGAGCTTGATGTCGAACACCCCGACGACGGCCGCGACCACGCAGGTCACGGCGGCGATCACCGGACCGGGCACACCGGGCATGAGCACTCCGAGATAGGTGCCGACGCCGAGCGCGATCACCGCGACGATGAGCACCTGCGTGATGATCATCAGGCCCAGTACCGCGAATCCGGGCAAGCGGCCGAGCGTGCGGGTGACGATCGCGTACTCCCCGCCGGCCAGCGGGAAGGCCGACGCGAGTTCGGCGTAGACGAAAGCCATGAACACGCCGACGACCGCGGCGGCCACGAAGCTGTAGAAGGCGCCCGTACCGGCGCCGGAGATCACCCCCGGCGCGATGATGAAGACCGACGAGGCGGGGCTGATCGCGGAGAGCGTGATGAGCAGCGTGCCGAGGGTGCGCAGACCGCGGCGTAGGGCGGGAGTGGACATGGCCGACCTCCTACAAGGTTGGTTCCTTGAATCTCCTTCGAAGAACTGTTGAGCACGCATCAAAGGCCTTTCGCGTTGTGACGTCAAGACCCGATCCGGCTCAGCCCTTGCGTTTTTCGAACAAGATTCGAAGAATGAGGGCATGGCGAGACCGAGCAAGGCACCGGAACGACGGGCCGAACTGATCGAGGTGGCCAAACAGGCCCTCGTCGAACACGGCGTGCTGAACCTGCGGCTGCGGGACATCGCCGAAGGCGCGGGCCTGTCGTCGGGTTCGGTCCTGTACTACTTCCCCACCCTCGCCGACCTGCTCCAGGAGGTGCAGCGTGAGGCGGTGGCGCGGTTCTGCTCGGCGAGGGAGCGGGCCGCGAGCGCGACGAAGGACCCGGTCGGGCGGCTGCTCTCGATGATCCGCAGCGGACTGCCCACCGGCCCCGACGACGAACTCTGCGTGCTGCTGTACGAACTCGGCACGATCGCGCGCCGCGATCCCGTGTACGCCGCCCGGCACATCACGCTCTACGAGCAGCAGGTGCGGATCTACACCGGCATCCTCGAAGCCGGTGCCGCCACCGGCGAATTCACCCTGACCGCGGACGCGGTGTCGATCGCACGGAACCTGGTCGCGCTGGAGGACGGCTACGGCCTGCACCTCACCCAGGCCGTGCCGACGCTGGAAACCGGGACAGCCGAGGCGATGTTGCTGTCCTACGCCCGCACAGCCACCACGAACCCCCTGGAGGATCGGTCATGACCCGCGCCCGCGACCTGGGTGTCCCCCTGCCCGGCCGGACCGGCGAGCACAACGCGCTCACCGATGTCCCCGGCGTCGAGATCGGCTTCACGACGCTCGTCGAAGGCGAATCGGTGCGCACCGGCGTCACCGCCGTCCTGCCGCGCGGGCACGAGGATTTCGCCGTGCCCTGCGCGGCCGGGACGTACGCCCTCAACGGCAACGGAGAGATGACCGGCACCGCTTGGCTGGCCGAGACCGGCTCGCTGACCCTGCCGGTGCTGATCACCTCCACGCACGCCGTCGGCGCGTGCCATCGCGGCGTGATCGACTGGGTGGTGCGGGAACGGCCCGACGTGGCCGCCGAATGGCTGCTGCCGGTGGTCGCGGAAACCTGGGACGGCTACCTGAACGACAGCACCGCGCCCACCATCGACGGTGGACACGCGATCGCCGCGATCGACGCCGCGCAGGCCGGGCCGGTCCGCGAAGGCTCCGTCGGCGGCGGCACCGGGATGACCTGTTACGGCTTCAAGGGCGGCAGCGGCACTTCCTCCCGTCTGGTGTCCTATGGGGACGATGAGTACACCGTGGGTGTCTTCGTGCAGGCCAACTTCGGGTCGCGCCGCGAACTCACCGTCGCCGGTGCGCCGGTCGGGCTCGAACTGGGCGCGGACAACCCGCTGGAGGAGGCCTGGACGGCGCCGCCGGGGGCGGGATCGGTCATCGTGATCGTCGGCACCGACGCTCCCCTGCTGCCCGGCCAATGCACTTCGCTCGCCCGCCGGGTCCCCCTCGGGCTCGCCCGCACCGGCACCACGGGCTCGCACTTCTCCGGCGACCTCTTCCTCGCGTTCAGCACGGCGAACGCGGGCGCGCTCACCAGCCGGTTCCCCCGGACCGAGGAAGCCGAATACGAGAACCTCCGGTTCGTCCCGTGGGGCAGGCTCGACCCGTTCTTCGAAGCCGTGGTGCAGGCGACCGAGGAAGCGGTGCTCAACGCGCTGTTCGCGAACGAGGAGATGACCGGCCATCGAGGCCACCGGGTGCCGGCGCTGCCGACGGCACGCTGGCGCGGCTGACCAGCACCTTCGTGGGGCCCGGCCGGACAGGCCTCGCGCGGATCCGCGCGAGGTCGGTCCGGACCCGCGAGGCGCAGACCTCGTCGGAAAGCGAGTCGAGCAGTTCGAGCGCGCGGTGCAGGCACGACATCGCGCCGCGCCGGTCTTCGCGCCGCAGATGCAGTTGCCCGCGCCTGCGCAGGACGAGCGCCATGCGATGCGGGTCGTCCAATTCGGTGCAGAGCCGCGCCGCCTTGTCCAATTCCGCTTCGGCCTCGTCGAGCAGGCCGAGCTCCGCGCTCGCGACGGCGTATGAGGTGTGGGCGTGCGCCATGCCGAGGACGTCACCGATCTCGCTGAAGATGGCCAACGCCCGCCTCGCGGTCGTACGCGATCTCCCGGGCTGCCCGGCCGATCGCGCGAGCACGCAGAGCCCGGTCAGTGCCCTGGCGCGTCCCGCGGGGTCGCCGATCCGTTCACTGATCCGGCACGACTCGGTGAACGCCTCGCCCGCCTCCCGGAAGTCGTCCCGGTACAGGTGGATCTGGCCGATTCCGCGCAGCAGAGCGGCTTCCCCGCGTGCGCACCCCGAGGCCCTCGCCGCCTCGAGCGCGCTGCGATGGCATCGCGACCATTCCGCGTACAGTCCACTGTGGTCGAAGTACGACGCGGTCACCACGGCGAGCTCCCACGCGAGTTCCCCGAGCCCTGCGCCCGCCGCGTGCGAGACGGCGGCCTCCAGCGCGGGAAGTTCGCTCTGGAACCACGGAAGCGGTTCGGCCACCAGCTTTTCGTCGAGCGAGGTCCTGGCCGCGCTCCCCGGCTCGGGCCGCAACACGCTGCGGGACATCCGGTCCGCGGCCTTCTCCGCGAGCCAGAGCCACCCGCCGAGCACCCGTTCGGTCGCGTCCGCGCGGGCCCGCTCCGGCTCCGCCGCGACCTCCTCGACGGCGAACGCGCGCAAGAGATCGTGCACGCGATAGCGGGGCGCGCCGGTCGCCCGGAGCACCGGCTGGACCATGTGCCGATGCCGCAGGTCTTCGAGCGCGCGGGACGCCACCTCGGGCTCGCCGTCGTCTGCCAGCGCGGCGGCCCAGACGGGGAAGTCCGCCGAGGGCAACAACCCCAGCCTGCGGAAGAGCCGCTGCCGATCCGGCGCCAGCTGCCGGTAGCCGAGCGAAAGACTGCCGCGGACGGCGAGATCACCGGCACACAGCCAATCCAGCCGTCGTCGTTCGACGGAGAGTTCGACGGCGGCGTCGGCGAGCCGCCAGCCCGAACGGTCGCCGATCCGGCTGCCGACGATCCGCAACGCCAACGGGAGCCCGTCGCAGTGATCGAGAACCTGTTGGGCGGCAACGGGATCTTCGTCGATCTCGGTGAGCTTGGCGAGAAGGGCCTTCGCGTCGCCGGGCGGCATGACGTCGAGCGGGATCTGACGGCCGACTTCGAGCCCGGCCAGGACGAACCGGCTCGTGATGATCACCGCGCAGCCGCGACCGGCGGGCAGCAACGGCCGCAACTGGGCCTCACCGGCGGCGTCGTCGAGGACGAGCAGTACGCGGCGCCCGTGGACCAGGCTGCGGAACAGGCAGGCGCATTCGTCGATGTCTCGAGGGATCTCCTCGGTGGGGACGCCGAACGCGCGCAGGAATCCGGCGAGCACGGCTTCCGGCGACCGCGGCTCGGAAGTGGTCCCGCGCAGGGCCGCGAACAGCCTCCCGTCGGGGTACGCGGCCGCGACCCGATGCGCGAGCCGGATCGCCAGCGAGGACTTCCCGATCCCGCCCGCGCCGGTCAGCACCAGGACGGGCGGGAGGTCGCGGCCGTCGTCCTGGCGCAGTTCCCCCAGCAGATCCGCGATGAGCTCGTCCCGTCCGACGAAGTCCGGGATACCCGGCGGCAACTGACTGGGCACGGTGGGCTCCTGGTACACGGGATACTCACGCGTGTCCTGGCCGTCGCGCAGGATCTCGCAGTGCAACGCGCGAATCGCCGGTGACGGTTCGACACCGAGTTCGTCGACCAGCCTGCGGCGCCATTCGGTGTAGACGTCGAGTGCCTCGGCCAACCTGCCCGCGCGGGCGAACGCGGTCATCAACTGCCCGCAGACCCGTTCGCGGAACGGCGCTTCGGCGAGCAGGTCGCGTAGTTCGGGGATCAGCCGGTCGTGCTCGCCGAGCCCGAGATCGGCCTCGGCCCGGCCCTCCAGCGCCGCGAGACGCTCTTCTTCCCAGCGCGCGACGACCTCGGCCGCGGCCGGGATTCCGGCGAGCACCGGGCCGCGCCACAGTTCGAGCGCGTCCCGGAACCGTTGGGCCGCCTCACGATGGCAGTCACGGGCGAGTAGTTCGCGGGCCTGCGCGGCGAGACAGGTGAACCGGCCGGTGTCGGTCTCCTCCGGCCGCGCGTCGAGCACGTACGCCGCTCCCCTGGTCAGGATCGGCCCGCCACCCGGTGGTGAGCGCAGAGCCCGGCGCAGACCCGATATCAGCCCTTGGACCTGAACTTTCGCCGAAATCGGTGGTGTGTCGCCCCAAAGCTCGTCGATGATCCTGTCCCGGGGCACCGGACGGCCCGCCTCGACCAGCAGGAGCGCGAAGACCCGGCGCGCCTGTGGCGGGCCGAGCGGCAGGTCCGTGCCCTGCCGCTCGGCCGCGGGTTCACCGAACAAACGATAGAAATAGGCTGATTCCCTCACCGGTTTCTCCCCCAGTATTCGAGACACCCCTCAACGAGGGTGTCAGAAATATCCGAGGGCGGCGTCCGGCATTCGACGGAACAAACCGCTCAGCAGGCGCTGGCCGAAGTGTAGATCCGGAGCGAGGTCGCCTCGTCGTTGTCGCCGTTGCCCACGTAGGACGACCGCGCGCCCGCCTGCATGCAGCGACTGGTTCCGCTGCCGATGTTGTAGTACCACCGGGCGTCGACCCCACGCCGGTTGTACCAGGACGACATCTCGTCGTTGAATCCGTAATCGACGAGATTCTTCAGTCCCGCCGACTGGAACTGCAGTCGCCTGCCGTTGAAATCGCGGTTCTGCCACAAGCACACGTAGTTCGCGTCGCAATCACCAGGAGCCTTGGTCGAGAGCGACAGCGTGATCTCACCGCCGTTCCAGACGACCTCGTCCCCGGCGACCTTCCAGCCCGGAGCGAGCTTCGCCGCGTCGACGCCCGCGGCCTTCAGCGTCGCCGCGCCGTCCTGCGCGGCCGAAGCCGGCGCCGCGACGAGCACGGCCGCGACGGCGGCGGCCCCCAATGCCGTGGAAACGAACCGAAGAGTGCGCATTTCTCCTCCTTGATGCCCGGCGTGCCCCGTGCACGCCGGGGATCAAGGTCCCGTGGGCCGCTGTGTGACGGCTAAGCAACCGGAAAGGGACCGGGGCGCTTCCGTATAGTGCCCCTGTTGACGTGCAGCCAATTCCGCATACGGCCGTCAGTCGATCATGCTCTTTCGAATTGCGCAGTAGCCCTTGCCCGACCTGGCGGAAAAGAGTGGTTCTCGATCATCGTTTACGCCTCATGCGACTGTTGCGCCAACCGAGTGTAATCGTTATCTCGGCATTGCGACGGGGTTCGCGGCGACACTAGCGTGCAAAGAGCAAGCCGACGGAGAAGCGGATCGATAAATCATCGAGCGCAGGGGGTTCTGTCCATGAGCGCGCCTGCTCGGCCGACCAACGTCATTTGGGATGTCACCTACGCATGTCCCTTGCGATGCGTCCATTGCTATTCCGAATCCGGACGCCGCCCGACTCGCCAATTGAGCCTGGACGAACAATTGCGAGTAGTGGATTCCATCATCGAACTCCGACCGGAAATGGTGGCGCTGGCGGGCGGCGAACCACTCGTGGTGAAGGGGATATTCGAGGTCGCGGACCGCTTGTCGAAAGCGGGCATCCACGTCGTGTGCTACAGCGGCGGATGGCCGATGAAGCCGGACATGGCCCAGGAATTGATGCGGTGCTGCAACACGGTGACGATCAGCCTCGACGGCGCGACAGCGGAGGTGCACGACAAGATCCGCGGACGTGCCGGCTCGTTCGAGCGGGCCATGGAAGCCCTGCGGATCCTCGACGACGCTGTGGTCGCCGAGAGCCCGCCAGGGTTCGATTTCGGCATCGACACCGTGGCGGTACGCAGCAACTTCGAGAGTCTCGAGCAGCTGTGCACCTCGATCGCGCCCCGCTTCCCGGCACTGAAGTCACTCGCCATCGGTGCTGTCATCCCGGCGGGCCTGGCGAGCCGCTCGGGATTCGTGGAGCACGAACTCCTGTCCGAGTCCCAGGTCGAGCGGATGGGCGATCCCGCATGGGCCCGGCACTTGCAGTCACTCGCGCCACCATCGGTGACCGTCACCTGCACGGACAACCTCGACCTGCAGATGAATCCGGCCCAGGGGCTCGAAACCTTCACCGCATTGCAGATCGAGCCCGATGGCGAGGTGCGGGCGATGCCGATTTACGAAGGTACCGTCGGCAGCCTGCTCGAGGAGTCCGGCGAGACATTGTGGCGCCGCGCGATCGAACGATGGAGCCATCCCTTCGTCACCGAGACCCTTTCCGCTGTTCACACGGTCGAAGAATGGGCGGAAGCCACCCGGCGGATCGACTACCGTTTCGGGTCGGAATCCGTACGCGCCCGCATCGACCGGCGGCCACAATTCTCCGGCGTTCCCGGCTGACACGGTAATCGCGCGCAGCGCCGCGCCCCTCTGATGTTCCTGTTCTTTCACGGAGAAGAGGAGGTGAACGACCATGGCTTACTGGCCCCCCACGACGGTCTCCCACTGACCCAGTCAGTGCATACGACCGAGAAGCGCGATGCTCCCGCCCACGGGTGGGAGCATCGCCACGGTGAATGCCACTAGCATCGAGGGAGTCGTCGGTAATTCGATTGACGAAGATGAGCTGGGGGTCGGATGCGCGCGTATCGGCATTTGTTCGGGTTCCGTGGTGTGCCACGGTTGGTCCTGGCGCTGATCGCGAGCAGGCTGGCCGCACCGATCCTCAATCTCAGCATGCTGCTGGCCATCGTCTCCACACACGGCTCCTACGCGGTCGGCGGCGTGGCCTTGACGGGATTCTCCCTCGCTCTCGCGGTCTGCGTGCCCCTGTCCGGACGATTGGTGGACCGGTTCCACCCCCGTCCGGTTCTGCTGGGAGTGCTCGCCGTCCACGCCATCGCCTACGCGGCGGCGGTGATCGGCATGACGCAGCAGGCCCCCGCGTGGGTACTCGTGGCCGCCGCAGTCGCCTTGGGGGCGAGCACACCACCGTCGGCGCCGGTCATCCGGTCCACGTGGCCCGCGATCGTTCCCGCCGAACACACCCGGACCGCCTACGCCTTGGACGCGGTGCTCAACGAGGTCATGGTGGTGACCGGGACGCTGCTGGTCTCGGCGCTCGTCGCGCTCGCCTCCCCCGTCGCCGCCGTGGCGGTGGCAGGGGCGTGCACGGTTCTCGGTGTGCTGACCCTGCTGACGGTTCCGACGCCGCGAACACGGGCGAGCGCCGAACCGCCTGGTGAGGTGTCCCGATCCCGGCGGGCTCTCGGCCCCCTCGCCGATGGGCACGTCCGGGTGCTGCTGGGGATCACCGCCTTCGACATGCTGGCGTTCGGCTGCGTCGTCGTCGGGGTGTCCGCCGCGGCCGCGTCGGGCGGGAATCCCGGCCTGTCCGGCGTACTGCTCGGCGCCTACTCGGTCGGCGCGGTGGTCAGCGCGCTCGGATACGGCATGCGCCGTCGCGAGGCCCGCCCTCGCCGCCAGCTCGTCATGTTCCACGCCGCGTCCGCGGTACTGCTCGTCGCCACCGGGGTCGCGCCCGGACTCGTCCTGGCGGGCGTGGCCTTGCTCGCCGTGGGCCTGGTCAGTGGCCCCCGCGACACGCTGCACCAGATCGTGCTCGGCGACGTCGCTCCGCCCCGGCAACGGACCGAGGCGTTCGCGTGGATGAGCACCTTCATGTGGGTGGGCAACGGCATCGGCACGGCTGTCGCCGGACAACTCGTGACCTGGAACGAAGGTGACCACACCACGACCTTCCTGGCGGCCGCGATCGCGGCCGCTGCCGCCGCGGCGTTCTCGTTGCTCCTGCGCTCCACCCTGCGCACCCGCGCGACCGCATCACCTGCCTCGGCCACTTCCCCGCGGTGATCCGCGGCGGCCGCCCACCGTCTCCACACTCCGCTGGGAGGAAACGATCCCCATGAACCCCCGTCGGATTCTGTCCTCGCTCGCCGTCGGCGCCGTCCTGCTGACAACGGCCTCACCCGCGTCCGCGTCCGATCCCTGGTGGCTGGCGAAAGCACTGGCCTCCGAGGTGACCGGAACCAAGGCATGGCACCACTTGAAGGCGATCTCCGAAGCGACTCACGCGCACGGTGGCAACCGCGTCTCCGGTTCCCCGGGATACGACGCGGCCGCCGGATACGTGACCAAGACCCTGACCGAAGCCGGTTACCGCGTGCGGCGCCAGGAGTTCACTTTCCCGGACTACGAAATGGTCGCGGAGAAGGCGACCGAAACGGCCCCGGTCAACAGGGCACTGCATCCGCTGCTGGCCTACTTCTCCGTCTCCACCACCGAAGCCGGCGTCTCCGCCGTGCTCGCCGAACCGGCGGGACGGGCGACCGGATGCACGCCGGAGGACTACACCGGCGGCGACGTCACCGGCAAGATCGTGCTCGTCGACGCCGGAGGCTGTGCCACTTCCCTCAAGCAGGTCATCGCCGCCGACGCCGGTGCGGCCGCCGTGGTGATGAACGTGAACTACACCAATCCCACCATGAACATCCGGCATCGGATCGTGCCGCCCGCCGACGCGCGTATTCCCACCGCCACCCTCACCCGGGCGGAAGCCCAACAGCTGAGGGCCGACGCGGCCAAGGGCGAAGTCTCACTTCACCTGGATCTGCGGAGCAGGCAGATCACCACCAAGGGATACAACCTCATCGCGGACACTCCTACCGGGGCCGAGGCCGACACGGTCGTCGTCGGCTCCCATCTCGACAGTGTCGACACCACGCCCGGAATGAACGACAACGCCGCGGCCGCCGCGATGCAACTGGAGATCGCGCGGCAGCTCGCCCCGCATGCGGGCAAGATCAAGAACCGGGTCCGATTCGCCTGGTGGGACGCCGAGGAGAAAGGTCTCGTCGGGTCCCAGTACTACGTCGATCGGCTCAGCCCCGAACAGCGGGCCGAAACCGGCCTGTACCTGAACCTCGAGATGATCGGCTCACCGAACTTCGCGCGCCAGGTCTACAACGGGCAGACGCCCGGAGGCCCCGCGCCTGAAGGATCGAAACAGATCACCAAGACCATCGGCGACTACTTCGCGGGACGGAACCTTCCCACCGTCGGGCTCGAACTCGACGACCGTTCGGACCATTCCCCGTTCATCAAGGCGGGCATTCCCGCCGGAGGTGTCAACGCGGGCGCGGAAACCCTCAAACCGGCGGAGTGGGTGCCGCTGTTCGGCGGGACGGCGGGAGAAATGCTCGACCACTGCTACCACCAGTCCTGCGACACCCTCGACAACGTCAACCCGACCATCTTCGACCAGTTCGGCCGGGCCATCGCCTGGACCACCGGCCGCTACGCCGTCGATGCCCTGAAGCCCACGGGCTGATCGGTCGCTTCCCGGCCAGAGCCCGGGTCACTCCTCAGGCGCGGACGCGTTCGGCACGGTGGGCGCGGATCCTCCTGCCCGCCCGGCGGGCTCGCTCGACCCACACGCTACGACCGGCCTTCAGCATCTGCTCGGTCCGGTAGTCCACCTCGGCCAGTACCTCGGCGAGCAGAACGTCGTTGCTGTTCATCATCGTTTCCCCTCAGGAACTCACTACCTCGTTCGGTAATGACCAGATTCGTCCTGAGGGGCAGCCTTGGGCATCGGGTGATCACCTACGTACAGCGGCGGATCGACCCCTTACCCTCGCTCGCTCCCTGCTCGAGAGCCGTAAGGGGTCGCCCGGGTCACAGCCAGTCCGCCTCGATGCCTCGCGTCCGCAACGTCTCCAGAGCCTCGTCGTCGCCCGTGTAGAGCAGTGTCATCGACTTCAGATTGGGAAAGTGCTCGACGTCGGCGAACTCGTCGACGTCGAACAGTCCGTCCTCGCCATCCCAGTTCGGCGCGATCTCCAGGTAGATCTCGTTGCCGCCGTCCATCTCGATCTCGGTGACCTTGTCCGCGAGCTCGGCGGGAACCTCGAACGCGTCGAAGTAGGCCAGGGCCTCGGGTACCGCCTCGACGCTCCCGCCGTCGAAGGTGAAACCCTGCTCGGCGGCGTACTCCCGCAGGCTGAACCTCGGCAGGAGTTCCTGGTTGTACATCAGCTCCTGGACGACGGCGAGCTTGAAGTTGCGGTCGGCGAACCGGATCGGCTGATTCATGCCGAAACCCTATAGACGGTGACGACACCGCCTATAGGGTTCGAACACACCCTCGGCTGCTACCAGCCGCGCTCGGAAAGACGGTGAGGCTCGGGCACGTCGTCGACGTTGATGCCGACCATGGCCTCGCCGAGACCGCGCGAAACCTTCGCGATGACGTCCGGGTCGTCGTAGAACGTGGTGGCCTTGACGATCGCCTCGGCGCGCTGCGCGGGGTTGCCGGACTTGAAGATGCCGGAGCCGACGAACACGCCCTCGGCGCCGAGCTGCATCATCATCGCGGCGTCGGCCGGGGTCGCGATACCGCCCGCGGTGAACAGCACGACGGGCAGCTTGCCCTTCTCCGCGACCTCCTTGACGAGGTCGTACGGCGCCTGGAGTTCCTTCGCCGCAACGTAAAGCTCGTCCTCGGGCAGCGAGGAAAGGCGGCGCAGCTCGGCGCGGATCTTGCGCATGTGCGTGGTCGCGTTCGAGACGTCGCCGGTGCCGGCCTCGCCCTTGGAACGGATCATCGCCGCGCCCTCGTTGATCCGGCGCAGCGCCTCGCCGAGGTTGGTCGCACCACAGACGAAGGGCACGGTGAAAGCCCACTTGTCGATGTGGTTCTCGTAGTCGGCCGGGGTCAGCACCTCGGACTCGTCGATGTAGTCGACGCCGAGCGACTGCAGCAGCTGAGCCTCGACGAAGTGGCCGATGCGGGCCTTCGCCATCACGGGGATCGAGACGGTCTCGATGATGCCGTCGATCAGGTCCGGGTCGCTCATCCGGGCGACACCGCCCTGGGCGCGGATGTCCGCGGGGACCCGCTCGAGCGCCATCACCGCGACGGCGCCGGCGTCTTCGGCGATCTTCGCCTGCTCGGCGGTGACCACGTCCATGATCACACCGCCCTTGAGCATCTCCGCCATCCCGCGCTTGACCCGGGCGGTGCCGGTGAGCGAGGTGGTGGCCGTGTTCGTGGAGTCGTCAGACACTGCTGGACCTTTCGGAAAGCGCACGAGGTGGGATGACGCTTCCGAGCGTAAGCCGCCTTTGGACCTCTGAAGCAGGCCAGTTCGCGGCGATTTCAGCAGTCCACTGGGTGATCTAGGGCGCATTCAGTCCTCTGGATGCGGTAGTTGCCCGCGCAACTACCGCATCCAGAGGACTAAACGCGAAGGGGGTTAGCGGGCCAGGCCCTGCTCGAAGGCGAACAGGCCGTCCGGGTCGTACTTGCGCGCCACCCGGCGCAGCCTCGGCAGGCTGTCGCCGTAGTACGCCTTCGCCCAGTCCGGCATCTCAGGGTCGATGTAGTTCACGTACCCGGCCTGCCCGAATTCCCGGCCGAGCTCGTCCCGGACCCGCCCGATCACCTGACGCGCATGTGCCTCGCCACCGGCCAGGCCGCGGGTGATCTGGATGCTGCCGAGCGCGGACCGGTGCGGGAAGCACGACTCGCGCGACGACACCCGCGCGATCGCTCCGCCGTACGAGTCGACGATCGAGTACAGCGCGGGGTCGCTGGTCAGGAGCGACGCCAGCGCATCGGGATCCGCCACCCGACGCGTCAGCATCCGCGAAGTGGAGACGTACTCGCCCCGCTGCGCCGCCGCGGCGGGGAAATTGGCCTCCTCGGCGAAGGCACGCATGGTCGCCAGATGCCCCTGCTCGCTCACGTCCCGCGTGAGCGGCTGGGTGCCGACGCGCCGGACGAGGTCGTCGATCAGCGGGTTCAGCTGCGCGGCGCGGCCCACGAAACAGCCACCGCAGTTCACGGCCTCCGCACCGAGACCCATCCCCGACCACAGTTCGTCCGGCATCGCGGGCTGCCACTCCTGCCAGGCCGCGACCAGATCGGCCAGCACGGCGGGCGGGAAGGTCAGCCCGAAGTTCGTCAGTGTCCTGGCCGCCGCCGTGCGGAAGGTGAACGAAGTGACGATGCCGAAGTTGCCGCCGCCACCGCCGCGCAACGCCCAGAGCAGGTCCGGCGCGGTCTCCTCCGACACGTGACGCAGTTTCCCGTCCGCGCCGACGAAACGCACGGATTCCAGATTGTCGCAGGTCAGTCCGTACTTACGGCCCAAGACACCGATCCCGCCGCCGAGTGTCAGCCCGGCGATGCCGACCGTCGGGCAGCTGCCCGCGGGCAACGCGCGGCCCGCCGCCGCCAGGGCCTCGTACACCTGGCCGAGCTGAGCGCCCGCCCCGATCGCCGCGCGGCCGCCAGGCCGGATCCCGACGGTGGACAGGCGGGACAGATCGACGACGAGCCCTCTGTCCACTATGGAGTAACCGGCGTAGCTGTGCCCGCCCGAGCGCGCCGCGATCGGCACCTGGTGCCGCGCGGCGAAATCGACACAGCGCCGGACGTCGTCCTCGTTCGCACATACCGCGATCCCGGCGGGCAGCCGATGGTCGTAGAGCGAGAAGAACCCGAGCCGGGCTTCGTCGTACCCGGGTTCACCGGGCCGGAACAGGGTGCCCGTCAACCGGGCTCGCAGCCGTTCCCATTCGTCCCCGCCACCGTGCCCCGGTATCGCCGCGGGCACCGCCGCCAGCACCGGGACCGCACCTGCCAGCCGCAACACCGTCCGTCTGTCGAGCTCCATCGCTCATCCCCCACCATCGGATCCGGTTCGGATTCGCCTCCTGGTGTCCTCCATCGAGCATAGCGCCGGGTCGACATTCGGGGGTTCCCTCGCCGGTCTCCTTGCCGCGACGGCGCTCGCGGGTGTGTGATCGAGGACACACTGTTCGCGGCGTCGTGTGGTGAGGAGACCGGCATGGCCGAGAAACAGAGCAAGAACGGAGACTCCGGGGCCGCCGTCGCTGTGGACGACCCGGCGAAAGTGCGCAACGTCGTCCTGGTCGGCCCGTCGGGATCCGGCAAGACGACACTCGCCGAAGCACTGCTCGCCGCGTCCGGCACGGTGACGCGGGCAGGCTCGGTCGTGGAGGGCACCACGGTGTGCGACCACGATCCCGCCGCGGTCCGGCAGCAACGGTCGGTCGGCCTCTCGGTCGCGCCGGTGCTGCACCAGAACCACAAGATCAACCTCATCGACACCCCCGGGTACGCGGATTTCGTCGGCGAGCTGCGGGCCGGGCTCCGCGCCGCCGACGCGGCGCTGTTCGTGGTCTGCGCGGCGGAAGGCGTCGACGCGGCCACGATCGCGGTCTGGGAGGAATGCGCGGCCGTCGGGATGCCGAGGGCGGTGGTCGTCTCCCGGCTCGACCATCACCGCGCCGACCCCGAAGGCGAGATCGCTGCCTGCCAGGCGGCCTTCGGTGCCGGCGTGCTGCCGCTGTACCTGCCCGCTCGCGACGGGCTCGTCGGGCTCATCACCCGCCGCTACTTCGACTATTCGCGAGGCTTCCCGCCCGAGGTCGGCGAACCGGACGAGGCCGATCTCGCCCGGATGACCGAGGCCCGCAACGAACTGATCGAAGGGGTCATCGCCGAGAGCGAAGACGAGTCGTTGATGGACCGGTATCTCTCCGGTGAGGAGATCCCCGAGGACACGCTGATCGCCGACCTCGAGACCGCCGTCGCCCGCGGGTCCTTCCATCCGGTGATCCCGGTGTGCGCGACGACCGGGGTCGGGCTCGCCGAAATCCTCGACGGGATCGTGCGCGCCTTCCCTTCGCCGCTCGAACACGTCCCGCCGGAGGTCACCTCGCCCACCGGGGAGCCGCACGCGAGTCTCCGCGCCGATCCCGACGGCCCGCTGGCCGCCGAGGTGGTCCGGACCGCCGTCGACTCCTACGTCGGCCGGGTGTCGCTGGTGCGGGTGTTCTCCGGGACGCTTCGCCCGGAACGCCCGGTGCACGTCTCGGGCCACGGTCTCGCCGAACGCGGCCACGAGGATCACGACGCCGACGAACGGGTCGCGCATCTGTACTCGCCGCTCGGCGCGAACCTGCGCGAAGTCCCGTACTGCGTCGCGGGCGACCTCTGCGCGCTCACCAAGGTCGGCTCGGCCGAGACGGGCGACACCGTCTCCTCCCCCGAAGACCCGCTGATCATGAAACCGTGGACGATGCCGGAACCGCTGCTGCCGGTCGCCGTCATCGCGAAGACGCGCAGCGACGAGGACACGTTGGCGCGCAACCTTTCCCGGCTCGTCGCGGGCGATCCGACACTGCGGCTGGACCGCAACGCCGAGACGAACCAGCTCGTGCTGTGGTGCATGGGCGAGGCCCACGCGGACGTCGTGCTTTCGCGGCTGCGCGCGGGAGGCGCCGACGTGGACACCGAACCCGTCCGCATCAGCCTGCGGTCGACCTTCGCCGGGCCGGGCCGCGGGCACGGGCGGCATGTCAAGCAGTCCGGCGGCCACGGCCAATTCGCCGTCTGCGACATCGAAGTCCAGCCGCTGCCGAGGGGTTCGGGTTTCGAGTTCGTGGACAAGGTCGTCGGCGGTTCGGTGCCGCACCAGTTCATCCCCAGCGTCGAAAAGGGAGTCCGGGCACAGGCTCAGCGGGGACTGGTCGACGGCCATCCGCTGATCGACATCCGGGTGACACTCGTCGACGGCAAGGCGCACAGCGTCGACTCGTCGGACGCCGCGTTCCAGACCGCGGGCGCGCTCGCGCTGAAGGAAGCCGCCGCGGCCGGGAAGATCGCGTTGCTCGAACCGCTCGAAGAGGTGGCGGTGCGGCTTCCGGACGAGCACCTGGGCACCGTGCTGGGTGACCTCTCGTCCCGGCGGGGTCGCGTTCTCGGCACCGAATCGGCTGAAGGCGGCCGCACGGTCATCCGCGCCGAGGTGCCCGCGGCGGAACTACTGCGCTACGCGATCGACCTGCGTTCGCTGACTTCGGGCACGGCGACCTTCACGCGTAAGCACGCCCGATTCGAGCCGATGCCGGAAGGAGCGGTGGCCTACTGAAACGCGAAGCCGCCCGGCCGTCCGTTCCGATCGGCCAGCAGACCGGCCAGGGTGGCGACGGCGATTTCGGGCGGCGTGCGGGAGCCGATGTTCAGCCCCACCGGGCGATGCACGCGGGCGATCTCGGACGCCGGAACGCCCAGTGCCTCGAGCGCGGCCACATGCGGCCCGGCGTGGCGCGGGTTGCCCAGCACGCCGACCCACCGGGCCGGACGGTCCAGCACGGCCGCGAGCGCCTCGCCGAGCTCGGGCCGGTCGTGATCGGTGACGACCACGTCGGCGTCCGCTCCGAGTTCCGGCACCGTCGAGACGGCCTCGAAGCCGGGCTCGACGTCTGTCGCGCGTGCGCCGTCCGGCTCGAACAACACCGTCTTGTAGCCGAGATCCTTGCCGTAGCGCAGGAGGAAGGACGCCACCGGCGTCGCGAAAACGGCGACCAGTACCCGCTCGGTCATGGATCCTCCTAAAGGTCGGGCTCGGCGATTTCGAAGTATTCCGGGAGCCGGGCGGTACCGGCGAGGCCGAAGTACCGGACCTTCCGGCGACGGCGCAGATGCAGCGTGTCCCGGACGGCGTCATTGTGCACCCGCCGCGCGATGACGACGCGGTGCTCGGCATCGGTCAGTTCCTCGGCCAGCGGCGGTGGCAGGGTCGCGCGGTCGACGGCGGCCAGCCGCAGTGTCAGTTCGCTCTCCTCGGCTTCGCGATCCGGCCTCTTCGCCTGCTCGGCGCGCTCGGCCAGCCCGCGCAACTCCTCGTCGCCCAGGATCGCGGCGGCCGCCCTGGCGACGACGGCGCGCCGCGCGAGGGCGGCGTCGAGAGCCGCCCAGCCCGCGTCCGTGCGGACGTGCAGCCGGTCCAGCCGGTTCGCCGTCGCGAGCAGGAAAAGCCCGCCCAGCACGACGATCACGGCCGCCAGGCCGCCTGTCCACAACCAGGTCGTCATCGGCTGAACTCGCGTTCCCCGGCGCCGACCCGCCGGGGATCGGCGGCGATCGCCGTCTCGTACACCCGCAGCACCTGCGTGGTGACGACGGACCAGTCGAACATCGCGACCCGCTCCCCCGCGGCCGCCGCCAGCGACGCGCGCTGTGCGGGATCGCCGAGCAGCTCACGCAATCCGTCGGCCAGCGCCGCCGCGTCGCCGGTTTCGGTCAGCATTCCGGCCTTGCCGTCGTCGAGGACCCGGCGGAACGAGTCCAGCCCGCTCGCCAGCACCGGGGTTCCGGCCGCCATCGCCTCGGTGAGGATCATGCCGAAACTCTCGCCGCCCGTGTTCGGCGCGCAGTAGACGTCGACGCTGCGCAGCGCCCGCGCCTTCGTCTCGTCGTCGACCTGGCCGAGCAGATCGATATGCGGCGCCAGCTCCGGCCCGGCGTCGCGCCGGAGCTGATCGGCGTCGCCGCGGCCGACGACCAGCATCCGCAGCTCCTCGAATTCCGGCAGCAGCATCCGCAACGCCTCCAGCAGGACACCCATCCCCTTGCGGGGCTCGGTGTACCGCCCGACGAACCCGATGGTGCCGCCCGCCCGCGGATATCCGTCCAGTGGGAGCGCGCGGGAGAAGAAATCGACGTCGACACCGTTGGGCACCTCGACCGCGTCACCGCCGGCGTGCTCGACCTGGACCCGGCGGGCCAGCGCCGACACCGCTATCCGGGCGGTGATCTTCTCCAGCAGCGGCCGCAGCACCGGCTGGAACGCCGCCAGGGTGCGCGAACGGGTCGTCGCGGTGTGGAAGGTCGCCACGATCGGGCCGTCCGCGACCTTCAGCGCCAGCAGGGAGAGACTCGGAGCCGCGGGCTCGTGGAGGTGGAGGACGTCGAAGTCGCCGTCGCGGATCCACCTTCGCACGCGGGAGTAGGACACCGGGCCGAACTGCAGCCGCGCGACCGAGCCGTTGTACGGGATGCCGAGCGCTTTGCCCGCGGGGACGACGAAATCCGGGACGTCGGAGTCCTCGTCCGCCGGGGCGAGCACCGAGACCTCGTGCCCGCGCGCGAGAAGCGCCTTCGCGAGGTCGATGACGTGCCCTTGTACGCCGCCCGGCACGTCGAACGAGTACGGGCAGACGATCCCGATCTTCATGACCCGTGCCTGAGCCATCGGCTCAACTCGCTTCGCCGAGGGCGGCTTGTTCCCCGGCTTCGAAGTCGGAGAGCCAGAACTTCTGCATCATGTGCCAGTCGGCCGGATGCGCGGCGATGTCACCCGCGAAGATGTCCGCCAGCGCCTGGGTGGCCGCCGGGACCTCGGACCGGTTCGTGACCCGGATCCGCGGGTGCAGCCGGATCTGCCAGCCGTCCTCGGTGAACCAGCAGCCCGCCGGGATCAGCGCGGCACCGGTGGTGGCGGCCAGCCGGGCAGGGCCGCCCGGCATCCGGGTCTGCTCGCCGAAGAATTTGACCGGTACCCCGGAGTTCGTCAGGTCCCTGTCCCCCACCAGGCAGATCGCCTTGTTCTCCCGCAGCCGTTTGAGCAGCACGCGCATCGCGGAACTGTCGCCGGTGAGCGGCACGATCTCGAAACCGAGAGATTCCCGATAGGACACGAACCGCTGGTACAGCGACTCGGGCTTCAGCCGCTCCGCGACCGTGGTGAAGCCGCCGAGGTAGTCCGCGAGCCATACGCCCGCCGCGTCCCAGTTGCCGCTGTGCGGCAGCGCCATCACCGCGCCGTTGCCCTCGGCGAGGGCGGCGTCCAGGTTCTCGACCCCGGTGATCGACTGGGCGACCTTGCGGCTGACCTCCTTGTGGTCCATCGAGGGCAGCCGGAACATCTCGTGCCAGTAGCGCGCGTACGAACGCATCGCGCGGCGGGTGAGTTCGTCGAGTTCGACGCCGTCGGCCTGCGGCACGACCCTGGCGAGATTGCTCCGCAACTGGCGCACCCCGCCGCCGTCCCGCCGGACCGCCAGGTCGGCACCGAGGCCGAAGGTCACCGAGCCGACCTGCTCCGGCAGCCAGCGCGCGAGCCGCCAGCCCGCCGCGTAGCCGAAGTCACCCAGCCGCTGCGAGAAGCCGCTCATGACCCGCCTTCCGTGGCGGGTGGCCCGGCCGCCTTGGCGGCCCTCGCCGCCTTGGCCACCGCGGCCGTCCGCTGCAGAAGGGTGATCACCGAGAGCACCGCGAGCAGCCAAAGCGTGATGTCCACGGTGTACGGAACGCCCAGACCGTGCAGTCCGGTTCCCACCAGGGCGATGATCAGCCGTTCCGCCCGCTCCACGAGACCGCCGTCCGCCTCCAGGCCGGAAGCCTCGGCGCGGGCCTTGACGTACGAGATGACCTGCGCGAGCACCAGGCAGATGAGAGCGGCGGCCGCGGCCGGGCGGTTGTCGTCGTGGACGAAGCACCACCACGCGATCGCGGCGAACAACGCGCCGTCGACCAGTCTGTCGCAGGTCGCGTCGAGTACCGCCCCGAACGCCGTGCCGTACCCGCGGGCGCGAGCCATCGCGCCGTCGAGCAGGTCCAGCATCGCGAAGCCCCAGACGGTGAAGGTGCCCCACAGCAGCATGTCGTTCGGGAAGAACACGAGCGCGCAGAGCACCGCCCCGGCCGTGCCGATGACGGTCATCGCGTTCGGGGTCAGACCGGCGCGCACGAGCACCTTCCCCATGGGGTCGGTGACGCGGGAAACGGAGGCGCGCGCGAAAATGTTGAGCATCGGTTCTTCAGGTGCACCTAAGCAGCAGGGTCGGTTGGGCGTCCGAAGCCTATCCACCCGCACCGACACCCGTCGTCGTGCCCGCCCTGGACCGGCTTCGGCTCAGTCCGCTTTGGCCAGTTCGGCCCTCTCTTCGAAGTCGGCGAGATTGCCTTCCCGCAGCGCCAGTTCCGCCTCCGCGGCGGCGCATTTCGGCGACAGCCGCCCCAGGACGGCGGCGCTGATCTCGCCGAGCGCCTTCACCTGTTCGGGGGTCAGCGGGTCGAAAAGGCTCTCGCGGACGGCCTCGACGTGCCCGGGCGCGGCCTTCTCCAGCGCGGCGAAACCTTCGGCGGTGAGCACCGCCCAGGAACCGCGTTTGTCGGTGGGACAGGACTCGCGGTGCACCCAGCCGTTGGCCTCGAGCCGCGCGACCGCGTGCGAGAGCCTGCTGCGCGACGCCTTGCGCGCGTCGGCGAGCTCGCTCATCCGCAGACGGCGGCCGGGCGCTTCGGACAGGGCGACGAGTACCTCGTAGTAGGTGTGGGGCATGCCCGCCTCGTGCTGGAGCTGGCCCTCCAGATGCGCTTGCAGCATCCGCGTGGCCGCGGAGAAGTCGCGCCAGACTTTTTGCTCCTCGTCGGAGAGCCATCGGGGTTCGGACATGTCACCCATTCTACCCCTGGTTGAACGCTCAACCAAACTGCGCTACAGTCGTGGTTGAGCGCTCAACCAGACGAGGGTTCACCACGGCCAGACCAGAGACTTTTTGGAGATCGACTTCATGACCACCACCGAAATCCCGGGCTACGTCGCAGGCAAGTGGACCGTCGACACCGCCCACTCGGACATCGCCTACACCGTGAAGCACCTCGGCCTGGCGAAGTCCCGCGGCAACTTCACCGCCTTCACCGGCGAGGTCGTCACCGCCGACAACATTCTCGACTCCTCGGTCACCGTCGAGATCGACGCCTCGTCGGTCGCCAGCGGTGTCGACGGGCGTGACACGCACCTCAAGTCCGAAGACTTCTTCCACGTCGACGAGCACCCGGTCATCACCTTCCGCTCGACCGGCATCCGCGAGGACGGCGGCGACTACGTCATCGACGGCGAGCTCACCTGGCGCGGCAAGAGCGTCCCGGTCTCGCTCGAAGCCGAGTTCAACGGCATCGGCACCAACCCGGCCAACGACAACGCCACCACCCTCGGCGTCTCGGCCACCGCCACCGTGAACCGCCGCGACTTCGGCATCGGCCCGGAGGGCAACGCCTTCCTGTCCGAGAAGGTCAAGATCGACATCGAGCTGCAGGCCGCGCTCAACGCCTGAGTCGCGCCTCGACGCGGCGTGAAGGCGTCCTTCATGTACTTAGGCGTCCTTTGGTTCGTGGGTCCGGTCCGTGAAGGGCCCCTTGCCTACCCTCAAGGTGGCGAAGGAGGCCTTCACGGACTTTGCGATCGCCACAGTCGCCACTTTCGCCCCAGAGGCACCAACAGTCACAGCGGCCGCGCGTGAAGGCCTCCTTCACGCGGCTCAGCCGAAGAAGCTCGACCTTCACACCCTCCCCAAGTACGTGAAGGCCCCCTTCCTTGCGCCTAGCGCAAGGAAGGGGGCCTTCACGTACTTACCGCCGGCCTACCAGGCATCCGCCAGGAGCTGCCGCGTCTCCCCCAGCAACTGCGGCAGCACCTTCGTGTGCCCGATCACCGGCATGAAGTTCGCGTCGCCGCCCCATCGTGGGACCACGTGCTGGTGCAGATGAGCGGCGATCCCCGCGCCCGCGATCACGCCCTGGTTCATCCCGATGTTGAACCCGTGCGCCGAGGAAACCTCCCGGATCACCCGCATCGCGCGCTGGGTGAACTCCGCCACCTCGACGGTCTCTTCCGCCGTCAGGTCCGTGTAGTCCGCGACATGGCGATACGGCACGGCCATCAGGTGGCCGGGGTTGTACGGGTACAGGTTCAACACCGCGTACACCGTCTTCCCCCGCGCGAGGATCAGCGCGTCCTCGTCGCTCTTCTCGGGAAGACGACAGAACGGGCAGCCCTCGTCGGGCCTTTTCGACCCCTGGACGTAGGCGAGCCGATGCGGGGTCCACAGGCGCTGCAAAGCGTCCGGAACCCCGACACCGTCCTGTCCGACGACGTCGGGGCCATCGGGGCCCGTCACCGGAGGACCGCCTCCAAGCCCGCCACGGTCGGCGAGGAGTTCTCACGGCGCTGCACCCAGCCGGCGATCGCCTCGACCGCGTCGGCCACCGGGACACCGTTGATCTGGCCGCCGTCGCGGAACCGGAACGACACCGCGCCCGCCTCGACGTCCTTGGCGCCCGCCAGGAGCATGAAGGGCACCTTCTGCGTGGTGTGGGTGCGGATCTTCTTCTGCATCCGGTCGTCACCCGCGTCGACGTTGGCCCGGATCCCCTTGGCCCGCAGTGCCTTCTCGACCCCGCGCAGGTGCTCCACCTGGTCCTCGGTGATCGGGATGCCGACCACCTGGACCGGCGAAAGCCACGCCGGGAACGCGCCGGCGTAGTGCTCGGTCAGCACGCCGAAGAACCGCTCGATCGAACCGAACAGCGCGCGGTGGATCATCACCGGACGCTGACGGCTGCCGTCGCCCGCGGTGTACTCGAGCTCGAACTTCTCGGGCAGCATGAAGTCCAGCTGGATGGTCGACATCTGCCAGGTGCGGCCCAGCGCGTCCTTCGCCTGGACGGAGATCTTCGGCCCGTAGAACGCCGCGCCGCCCGGATCCGGCACCAGCTCGAGCCCGGAGTCCACGGCGGCGGTGCGCAGCACCTCGGTCGCCTCGGCCCACACCTCTTCGGACCCGATGTACTTCTCTTCGTTCCGAGTGGACAGTTCGAGGTAGAAGTCGTCGAGACCGTAGTCGCGCAACAGGTTCAGCACGAAGTCCAAAAGGGACTTCAGCTCACCGGGGACCTGCTCCAGGGTGCAGAAGATGTGCGCGTCGTCCTGCGTCATGCCACGCACACGGGTCAGCCCGTGGATCACGCCGGACTTCTCGTAGCGGTACACCGAGCCGAACTCGAACATCCGCAGCGGCAGTTCCCGATAGGAACGCCCGCGCGAGCGGAAGATCAAGTCGTGGAACGGGCAGTTCATCGGCTTGAGGTAGTAGTCCTGGCCGGGCTTGCGGACCGTGCCGTCCTCGTTGTGCTCGGCGTCGAGGTGCATCGCCGGGTACATGCCGTCGCGATACCAGTCGAGGTGCCCGGAGGTCTCGAAGAGCGCGCCCTTGGTGATGTGCGGCGAGTAGACGAAGTCGTACCCGGCCTCGACGTGCCGCTGGCGCGAGTAGTTCTCCATCTCCTGCCGGATGATCCCGCCCTTGGGATGGAACACCGGCAGGCCCGAGCCGATCTCGTCGGGGAAGGAGAAGAGATCCAGCTCGACACCGAGCTTGCGGTGGTCGCGCCGCTCGGCCTCGGCGAGGCGCTCCAGGTAGACGTCCTGCGCCTCGGCGGATTCCCAAGCGGTGCCGTAGATCCGCTGCAGCTGCGGGTTCTTGTCGTCACCGCGCCAGTACGCCGCGGCGACGCGGGTGAGCTTGAACGCCGGGATGAACTTGGTGGTCGGCACGTGCGGACCACGGCAGAGGTCGCTCCACACGCGCTCCTTGGTGCGCGGGTCGAGGTTGTCGTAGATGGTCAGCTCGCCGCCGCCGACCTCCATGATCTCGGAGGTGTCCACATCGGACTTGATGTCGACCAGTTCGAGCTTGAACGGCTCGTCGGCCAGTTCCTTCTTGGCCTCGTCGACGGAGTCGAAGACACGGCGGGAGAACTGCTGCGAACCCTTCACGATCTGCTTCATGCGCTTTTCCAGCGCTTGCAGGTCTTCCGGGGTGAACGGGGTGTCGACGGCGAAGTCGTAGTAGAAGCCGTCCTTCACCGGCGGGCCGATGCCGAGCTTGGCCTGCGGGAACTGCTGCTGCACGGCCTGGGCGAGCACGTGGGCGGCCGAGTGGCGGATGACGCTGCGGCCGTCGTCGGTGTTCGCCGCGACGGCCTCGACCTCGACCTCGGACTCCGGAGCCCAGGACAGATCGCGAAGGTTGCCCTCGGCGTCGCGTACGACGACGATCGTGTCCGGTCCCTTGGTCGGCAGCCCGGCTTCGCGGACCGCTGTGCCCGCCGTAGTGCCCGCCGGTACCACCACGCGCGAGGCGGTTGCGGCTGCTACTGACGACGGCTGGGACACGATGGACTCCTCGCGGTGAAAGCGGATGGTTCCCGTGATGTTAGTCGTCAGCCACGACAGGGCTCACGCGCATTACCCCTTAACACCACGAAGGCCTCCTTCCCATCGGAAGAAGGCCTTCGCGTATCGAGCGACGAGGTCAGACGGTCTCGACGACCTCGTCGAAGCCCAGTCGCGGCAGGCGGTCGTACCAGGGGTTGTCACCCGGCTTGCCGACGTTGATCACGACGAGGGACTTCCACTGCTTGCCCGCGAAGAACTCCTTGTCGACGCCGTCGTTGTCGAAGCCGGTCATCGGGCCGGCGGCCAGCCCGGCGGCGCGGACGCCGATGATGAAGTAGCCGACCTGCAGCAGCGCGTTGAGCTTGGCGACCTCGACGCGGCCCGCCTCGTCGGCGAACAGGTCCTTGGCGCCGGGGAAGTGCGGGAACGTCCGCGGGAGGTGCTCGTGGAACTCGGTGTCGGCGGCGAGTACGACGGTCACCGGCGCGGTCTCGGTCTTGGCGCGGTTGCCCTCGGACATCAGCGGGGAGAGGCGCTTCTTGCCCTCTTCGGTGCGGATCACCAGCGCGCGCAGCGGCTGGTTGTTCATCGACGTCGGGGCCCACTTGACCAGTTCGTAGATCGCGCGGATCTGCTCGTCGGTCACCGGCTCGTCGCTGAAGCTGTTCGCGGTGCGGGCCTCGCGGAACAGCAGGTCCTGAACGTCCTGCGGGAGGTTCAAGGCTTCGGTCGGCTCAACGCTGGTGGTCATGGGTGGTTCTTCCTTCCGTACGCGTCCTTGTACTCGCCTCAACCTAGTTGAGCGCTGAACTATTTCTCGTTCAACTACCTCTACGTGTGCGGTCGCTCACAAGAACGGCCGCCGTCCCGGAGGAACGACGGCCGTCGAGCCGATGCTGAGACAGGTCAGTAAGCCCCACGCCCCTGCACCACAGCCCGGAAGGTCTTCCAGAGGATCACCAGGTCGAGAGCGAGGGACCAGTCCTCGACGTAACGCAGGTCGAGGCGGACGCTCTCGGCCCAACTGAGGTCACTGCGACCACTGACCTGCCAAAGCCCTGTCAGCCCCGGCTTGACCAGCAGACGACGGCGCGCGTCGGGAGCGTACTTCGCGGTCTCCTCCGGCAACGGCGGACGAGGTCCGACGAGGGACATGCGTCCACTCGCGACGTTGAACAGCTGCGGCAGTTCGTCGAGCGAATACCGGCGAAGCATGCCGCCGACCCGCGTGATCCGCGGATCCTTGCGCATTTTGAACAGCGGCCCCGCACCTTCGTTCTCCGACTGGAGGTCCTGCTTGAGCTTGTCGGCGTTGGTGACCATCGTGCGGAACTTCAACATCGTGAAGGTGTGGCCGTCACGGCCGACGCGGCGCTGCCGGTAGATCACCGGACCGCGGTCGTCGAGTTTGATGGCGACCGCGATCGCCAGCAGCACCGGGGAAACCAGGGTGAGGAGCAGGGCGGAGCCGAACCGGTCGAGCACTTCCTTGACCAGACGGCGGCCGCCGGTGAACATCGGCGCGCTGACCCGCAGCAGTGGCATGCCGAGCACCCCGGAGACGTTCAGCCGGGGACCGGCCACCTCCATCAGCATCGGGGCGACCACCATTTCGGCGGAGGTCCCCTCGAGGTCCCAGGCGAGCCGCTGCAGGCGTTTCGGATTCCAGTGCTGATCCGCGGTCACCGCGACCACCCGGTAGCCGCCACGGCGGACGTGGCCCGCGAGTTCGTCGAGCTTCCCGACGACCGGGACGCCCTCCACCTCGCCACTCCCCCGCTCCGCGCCGGCGCCGCTGTATGTGCAGACGGCTTCCACCCGCCAGCCGACATGGGGATCGGCCTTGGTGCGGGCGATGAGATCGGCGACCGTGTCGGGACTTCCCGCCGCGAGCACCGGCAAGAGGCATTCACCGAGCCGCCTGCGCCGGTGCAGCACCTGTCTCAGCGCGTACCGCTGCAGGAACATGAAGACCGAGATCATCGGGACGACGATGAACACCCATGGCTGCACGGCGAGCGCGCCGAAGAGCAGGCCGCCCAGCGCGACGAGGACCGCCGTGGCCACCAAGCCCCGGCCCAGCGTTCGATACTCCTCCGCGCCCTCACCGAGGACTCGCGGACTCCAGGCGCGACAGACCGACAACCCGAACAAGAAGGCCGCGGCGGTGCCGAGCGCGTGCATGTCGTGTGGATCGGATCGATCGATCAAGAAGGCGCTCATCACGATGAGCGCGAAGGCGGTGAAAACGTCACTACCGATGACCCAAGCACGGTAGCGCGATTCCCAAGCCGCGTACGGCGGGCGTGCCGACGTGTTGTCGACCGCCGCCGCGCTGCCCGCGTCCCTTTGCGGGGGAAGCGGGATCGACTGAAGGTCGATGTGCTGCGGCGTCCCGTTAACGGTGGACGACGGCCGCACCGACTCTTCCATCAGACCTCCCGGAGTGGGGATTCCCGAACGCCGGATCGACACGCTGAGTAAATGAGAGTGATTTCGAAGAGTGATCGATTCTCACTGTTCCTCAGCGGCCGATGGGGCGACACACGCCAAGGTATCGGCCACTCTCCGACCATCGTTACAAGGATTTCGAGCCACACCCTGCGCGAGCTTCAGGCAAATGAATGCCGTGTTGATAACAAGATGATGACGATGCGTAATAGACCGTATCCGCCGAACAACTACGCAAAGTAGTCACGAATTCCCGGCTTTCCCGGCCACTCGGGGCACCGCGCGCCCAAACGGCCGAACAGCCTCGAAAACTCCACAGTGGACGGTTCGCCGAAGTCGATCTCCCGCCGGTCCACAGTGGATTTTGCGCCCTCGCGGCACCACGGCGGGCGAGGCGCGCTCACGTCGCGCCGACCTACCTTGTCAATCGGTCACCGGAGTGGCGTTTCGTCACATCACGTCAGCATCACGACACCCCCTCTGCCGGAGCCGGACGGGTGAGCCGGCCGTCCCTGCTCCGCGTCACTTCGACGGTGGTCTGGACCTTCTCACGAGGCGCGAAGTGCGGAGGATCACAATGTTGTCTCGACACCTGGTCCACTCGACACTTTCCACGCGCTCCGCGAAGATTCCGGCGAATGTCCACACCGGTCGCGAAGACCGCCTTCGGAGATCTTCGAACCCTGGCCGCCCCGCCGTCATCTTTACTCCGGAGCGATTCGGCGCATCGGCGGACCCGCCCGCGACGGCAGAAGTACCGTCCCCACATAACCCGCGTCCGACCTGGGGATCGGATGCCTCCGGACGGCTCGCCGCCGACAGTGTCCGAGAATGAATCAAGGCCCCGGACCGAGTGGTCCAGGGCCTTCATCCGGTGGGCGATACTGGGATCGAACCAGCGACCTCTTCGGTGTGAACGAAGCGCTCTCCCGCTGAGCTAATCGCCCGCTCGCGGTGTCCGGCAGACTCTACCTCACGACTTTAGGGGGCCTGCAAACGGGTGGTTCGCGCTGACCACACTCCGCTCACCAGCAAATACGGAGCGAACAACCACGAGCTAGCCGGGGTTGTCGGGGCCGGGGGGCGCCCGCGACGCGTTTCGACATTCGTGCGACGGTGCTATCGCGTGACGACTAAACCGCGCAGTATGTACATGTGGACTGCCTGCAGGGCGCATGTAGGGCTGCGCGTCGCGCGGGTGATGATGGGGTGACGGAGGATGGATCCGGGGTCCGATGACCCCGTCCGGGTGATCTGCGGCAAAACCGCGTTCCGATCGCCCGGCCGATACGTCACATCATCGCCACTCGGTTCGACCGGGCCGGGAAGGAGACGAAGGGTAGGACGATGCGCAACGATCACGTGACGCTCCGCTCGACGGCGGTGTTCGACCTCCTGGCGCCGCGGACACCCGCGGTTCCGGTCAAGGTGGAACTGCGATACGACACACGCGACCCCTATGCGGTCGTCGCCGCCTTCCGTACCGGCCGCGCCGGCTGGGTCGAGTGGGTCTACGCGCGCGATCTCCTCGCGGACGGCCTCCTGGCCGACGCGGGCGACGGCGACGTACGCATCCGCCCCTCCGTCGAAGACCCCGAGTCCGTCCTCATCGAACTGAACTCGCCCTCCGGGCACGCCATGTTCGAGGCGTCCGCTCAGGAGCTGGCCGACTTCCTCGACAGGACCTACGACGTCGTGCTGCCGGGCAACGAGCACCTCTGGGTCGATGTCGACGACGCCCTGACCCACCTCATCCCCAACGATCTGGCCTGATGACGGGCTTGCGAACAGCAAGTGGCACCCCGGTTGCAGGGCCGTTTTCGGGGTCGGATAGTGTTCACACACACCACGGCGACGGGGCGAGGAACAAAACCGCGAGGTTTTGATCTTCGACCAGACCGAGGATGTGCGGATGTAGCGCAGCTGGTAGCGCATCACCTTGCCAAGGTGAGGGTCGCGGGTTCGAATCCCGTCATCCGCTCGGAAGGCCTTCTCGGGCCTGACACGGTGGAGTGGCCGAGAGGCGAGGCAACGGCCTGCAAAGCCGTGTACACGGGTTCGAATCCCGTCTCCACCTCGCGCGATTAGCTCAGCGGGAGAGCGCTTCCCTGACACGGAAGAGGTCACTGGTTCAATCCCAGTATCGCGCACCATCTGTTTTCACAGGACTGAAGCCCTGTTCCTCTTCGGAGGGGCGGGGCTTCAGTCGTTCAATGGCGATGAAATGGCGATGGCCCTCGGAGCGGTCTCCAACTGCCCATCACGGAAAGTGGCGTGCAGGTACGGGAACCACTCCCCCAGCTTCGTCCGCTCGCTCGGCGTGAGCGCGACCAGAGAGCCGATCCACCGGGTCTCGAGCGCTTGCAGGATCTGACGGCGCATCAACGGGGTCACGTGGTCGTAGACCCGCGCGATGCCCTTCATCTTCTGCCCCCAGGCGCGCCCGCCGGTCACACCCAGCGCTGTGTCACAGCATCTACGGATTTTACGTGAAAGCGGCCTGGTAGAGCGCGAACCATCAGGCCGCCTCGTGCTCTATACCACGACAGAACTCGGCGAACGGCTGCTCTGACGACACCAGTTCATGTAGCGAGCAGCTAAATGCTGGCGACGCGGTACGGGCCCTCACATGCTGATCACATGCACGTGAAGAAGGACACGAGTCGGCTACCGGCATCGTATTGGCGCCTATTCCTTGCGACCGGTATCGACAACGTCGGAACCGGCGCCTACGTCGCCGCAGTACCCCTGCTCGCTGTCAGCCTGTCTCGAGATCCCCGGCTGGTCACCGCAATCTCGACCGCAGCCTTTTTGCCCTGGTTACTGGTGTCTCTGCCGGCGGGCGCACTGATCGATCGCTGTGAACGGGTGGTCCTGATGTGGCGCACTCAGCTCGTGGCCGCCACGATCATGGCTGTCACGACAACACTCGTCGCAAGCGATCAAATCAGCATCGTCGTCCTGGCATCGCTGGCGTTCGGACTGGGAACCTGCGACGTCCTGTTCGGCAACGCGGCACAAGCTGTCCTGCCGCGACTCGTTCCGACGGCGTCGCTGCACAAAGCCAACGGAAACCAGCAAGCGATGATCACAGCCGGCCAGCAATTTGTCGGACCTCCCGTGGGCAGCAGCCTGTTCGCTGTAGTCCCAGCCCTGCCGTTCGGGATCAACGCTGTGTCGTTTCTGATCTCGGCCTCCCTTCTCAGGCGACTGCCCAAAGAGGACACGCCCGAAAGCGAAGCACCACCGATGCGAACGGCGATCACATCTGGACTGAAGTGGCTCAAGCACCATCGCCTCATGCGAACCCTCGCCGTACTACTTGGTGTCAACTCGTTCTCAGGGCAGATGGCCAACGCGATTCTCGTCCTCATCGTCACAGATGACCTCGGGGTCACCGCCGGGGGTTACGGCCTTCTGCTGGCAGCCGCGGCGGCAGGAAGTGTCCTCGGCGGCGTAGTCAACGCACACATCGTTCACCACATAGGCTCACTGCCCGCGCTGGTATCCGGGCTGACCCTAAATATCCTGGCCCTCGCGGGAGTAGCGCTCAGCCCCAGCGCACTCGTTCTGGGTTGCTTCCTCGCGGTAAACGGGTTCGCCACAACCATGTGGAACGTCGTGACGACCACGCTACGCCAACAGCTAGTACCTCCCGAAATGCTCGGACGCGTCACCAGCATCTACAAGTTGCTGGGCTGGGGATTGATACCCGTTGGCACGCTCACCGGCGGCCTGAGCGCCCACTCCTTCGGCATCCGGGTGCCCTACGCGCTCGCGGGGCTGATCCGAACAATCGCTCTGGGCGTAGCCCTACCTGCTCTGATCTCCACGATGCGTGCCCAGAAAGTGCGTTGACAACCGCATAATGTCGATTAGGTCCACCCGGCGGTCTCGCCGACCCGCTCAGGGTGAGTTCTCAGTGGACGTAGCCGAACCCCGCCCGTCCCACTCGACCCGCTCCCGCGCGGTACCCGGCACGGCGGTGAACGCCCGCCAATCGGTGACCACCGCCTGACTGCCAGGCTCGACCAGTTCAGCCGACTCTTCGGCTGCATGAACCCGACCACGGCCATCACCTGGACCACGGACTACTACAGCTTGGCCGCCGAGCAGCTGCGCGCCGCAGGCGTCGCATCAACGACGAGTTCCTGGCCCACGTCTCCCCCGGCCCACAGCCAGGACATCAACTTCTTCGGCCCAATCGAGGTCGACATCGACGGGGAACTCGCCCACCTCGGCCCCACCGGCTACCGGCCACTGCACATCCGCGACACGTTGTTCTGACCGCGCGCCGGGCTGGTCAGGTGTCGTGCAAGTTGCCGACCGCCACACGCGTTTGACTACCCGGTGATACTGCCGCGCTGACTCAGGCGGTCACCACTTTCAGCACTTCGAGCAGGGCCTCGGCCCGGCGCTAGGGGTGGGTGATCGACAGAGCGAGCTCTTCTGCTCGGTCGATGTCGGCGCAGGCCATAGCGATCGCCGTGCGCGCCAATGCATGACAAGGCTTTGGTCGAGCGAGTGATCTTGGTCGTGAACTCCTCTATCAGGAGCTTCGCCACATTCAGTACCTGGAAACCGACGAACTCCAGCCTGTCGCAACAAGATTGGGAAGTGCTCACTGCCTGACGGGTGATGTTCCGGGCGCGATACTGGCCTCCATGACTCCAGCGAACCGCTCAGACAAGGTCCACTTGAGGGCGTTCACCGAGGCCGACCTCGCCTTTCTCGACCGCCTCTGCACGGATCCCGATGCGCTCGGCGAGTTCGAGTGGCCCGGATTCGGTGATCCGAGGGCACGCCGCAAGCGATGGGAGATCGACGGGTACATCTCCGCCGAGTCCGCGGCGGTTGCGATCGCGCGGCCCGACGACACGGTTATCGGCATCGCCACCTGGAAGCCCCGCGGCTTCCCCTCGGGTGTCACCTACGAGATCGGCGTGGGGGTGCTACCCGAGCATCGTGGACAGGGGGTGGGCACGATGGCGCAGAGGCTGCTCGTGGACTACCTGTTCGGCCGCACGACTGCGAACAGGATCGAAGCCCTCACCAATGGCGGCAACCTCGCCGAGCAGAAAGCCCTCGAACGCCTGGGGTTCCGCCGGGAAGGAGTCATGCACGGCAGGTCATTCCAACACGGCGAGTATGTCGATGTGCTCGTCTACGGTCTGCTCCGCTCAGAGCATTGTCCCGGAACGCCATGAGCACTCCTAGCTTTATGCGGCTCGCTGTCCGACACGGAGGACGCTCAGATAGCGGCGTGATGCTCGGTCGCCCATTCGTTCGCGGATGCGCTGGGCGATGGCGTCGAGCAGGGGCTCGCGGACGTCCCGATCCAGCCTCCGATACAACGACGTCGAGCGCAGCAGATCGGCAAACCCATCCCCGGTGAACCACTGAACGGCTGGGTACCAGCGCACAATCGTCGGGCCGAACAATCCTCCGGGATCGTCGACCAGCCCCCAACCCTCGCTGGTGGTGCGCACGTCGTCCTCCAACGGCGGGTGACCCCAGCCTGGGCTCTCGGGACAGAACCGCTCATGGAGGTCGGCGGTCTCAGCGTAAACTTCCGGCTCTTCCGGCCTGCGGACAACGACGTTGCCGAGCAGCGCCATCCAGCCCCCGTGATCAAGTACCTCATACGCTCGCCGCCATCCAATCGACGGGTCGACCCAATGCCACGACGACGCAGCCACGAGGGCATCGAAGCGTCGGCCGCGATCGTCCCAGTCTTCAAACGTCGAGGTCTCGACGTCGACGTTGCTCATGGTGGCCATCCGCCTGCGAGCGAGCGCTGCCATGTCCGTGCCCGGCTCGATGGCGGTCACCGAGCATCCCAGTGCTGCCAGGGAGCGCGTTGCCTGACCGGTGCCGCAGCCCACCTCCAGCACTGACGACCTCTTGCCTATGCCGGTGATGGCGCCGAGATCCGCGAACAGCTCGTCGGGGTATCCGGGACGGACCCGGTCATAGAGCTCCGGCACTTCGTTGAACACTCGGCCGACTTCATAGCGGTTCGGGGGCATCTTCGGATCATCGGTCACGAGCGCACAAGCTATGAGGCTCCTTCGCAGGAACGCCACTGGTTTACCGGCAGGCGCCGATGCGCTGCCGCGGGTAGCTCGGAGAGGCGCGCTCTCGAGCGCGCGTTTGGGCCAGGCGGTAGGAGTCGGTGCCGGTCTCGATAGCCAGCGGACAAGCACGCAGTTCGTCAGGTGGGCACGAACAGGTGTCAGGTCACGTTGCGCGAGCCTGCCTGACGAATCGCGCTAGAGGCCCCACCGCCAAGGCGGACACGACAGGTGCGGTCAGCGGGTCATGCGTTCGCCGAGCCGATGCGCGAGGTTCGCCAGGTCGTCGTCGGGGATGTCCAAGTAGCCGCGCGCGGGGTCGAACACCGCGGTCTGCTGCTGGTCGTAGGGGACGCCCGGCGGTAGAGGCGCGAGGTGCCAGTGGACGTGCCGGTTGGCTTGCTGGCTGCCCAGAGTCAGCACGTAGAGCCGTTCGACGGTGAGCAGGACGCTCAACGCGCTGCCCGCGCGGTGCACCACTCGCTGGATGGCCAGGTACTCATCGGCGGTGAAGTCGCCGATCGCGTGCTCGCGATGCTCGACCGGGGCAACGAGAAAGTGCCCGAGCACGGAAGGGAAACGACTCGCGAAGACCACCGCGTCGGCATCCCGGTACGCGACGTGATGCGGATAGTCGGGGTTGCCGTCGAGAAGTTCGCAGACGAAACAGGCCCGGCGGGCGAGGTCAAGATAGGCGTCGGCCTGCCACGGAACACGGTTGGTCATGCTGTCCACATGTACCTGGTTTTGTTCGCGAGATGCGACCGCGTTTCTCCGCGACGACCGACCGCACAGGGTTCGGTGGGGAGGCTTGTGTTCGTGAGGCCTGACCGCACTTGATCCCCGGCTTGTGAGACGGGCACTCCGTCACTTCGCGCTCCCTGCCGCTCTTGGCTGCCGCGAAGGAGCAGGCCCCGTTGCCGGCGGTTGTGGGATCACCACGTTGGCGGCCGGTGGAATCACCAACGGCAGGTGATCTGCCAAGAGAACGTGTTCCAGATCTGTTGAGCGGACCGATCATGGCGATGGCGACCGAGGTCCGGTAATGCCGATGAGCGGATGTTCGGCGCCACCGACTGCGGTTCCGTAACGACTGCACCGTGGCCAGCTTTAGGTCGTTCGCGCCCCGTCGAGGTTCGCGTGGATGATCTGGGTTGTGGGGTGGTCGGGTCCCAGCACCCGCTCCCGATCCGCGAGCGTGACCTCGAACAGCGAGACCGCAACCCCTCGACGCCGGTCACGACATCGAGGACGGCGACGGCGACAGCTGGACCCTGCTACGCCACGCCATCACGTCGAACTTGACGGCCACGTCCAGACCGGCGAACCTCTCCCCGCCGACACCACCGCGTTCCTGCTCGCCCGCGGCGCCGACACGGGCCGTGATTGACCCGGAAGTGTGACCACCTGTCGAACCCGCACTGCCGAACCGGGGCCAAATCACGATGCCACGGCCATGCCCCCGTGCTGCACCACCTGCTCGCGAACATGGATCGCCGCCGAGCGCCGAGCCGTTCCGGTGAGATGTCCTGAGAGTCGGTGCGGCCGCCCGGCATGGTCGGGTGACGACGACATCCCACCCACCGCGCCGGTCGGTCACTCGCATTGACTGTTCCGCATGACTCCGGCGGCACCTGGTGATCGGACGGGCGTTCGGGTGAGGACGTCGAGTTGCTGGCGCACCCGTTCGGCGTCAGCGTCGCGGCCTTGTTCCCGGTACAGCTCCAGCGCCCGCCGCCAGGCGGCGTGGGCAAGGGCGTGGTTGCCGAGGGCGGTGTAGGGGTGGCCGAGGTTGTCGAGGGTGTCGGCGGCTTCGGTGGTGTTGCCGACATCGCGGTACAGGGTGAGGGCCTGCCGGTAGTAGCCGATGGCCCGCTGATGGTGCCCGGTGTGGTGAGCGACGAAGCCCAGGCTGTCCAAGGCGTCCGCCTCGCCGTCGGGATCCTCGTAACGGCGGTGCAGAACAAGGGCGGCCTGGCAGTGTTCGCGGGCGGTGTCGTACTCGCCCAGGCGGGCGGCGGTCCAGCCCACCGCGTTGAGCGCGACGGCTTCCCACACGGGTGAGTCGACGACGCGGAAGAGGCTCAGGGCGCGGCGGGCGTGCTCCAGCGCCTTCCGGTCGTCCCCCCGCTGCTCCCACGCCCACCCGAGGGCATGGTGGGTGTGGGCCTGCTGGGTGAGCTCATGGTGCTGTTCGGCCAGTCCGAGGGCTTCGTGCAGGTGGAGGATGGCTTGCTCGTGGTGGTCCAGTTCGGCGTGTGCGTGGCCGAGGAGCCGGTGGGCGAGGATGCGAGCAGCGGGGTCGGGCAGTTGGTCCGCGGCTTCGGTGGCGACCTCCCACACGGCCAGGTCGTCGTGATGGCGGCCCCGCCGTCGGTGGAAAGTGCACAGGGTCCAGGCGATCCGCCACACGATGTGGTGGCGGCGGTGAACGGCCGCGGTGTGCTGCGCGGCGAGCAGGTGCGGGTGATGGGTGTCCAGCCACGCCCACGCGGCCGGTCGGTCGGGCAGTGACTGGGGGTGGGCGTCGGGCACGGGTGGATCGAGCCGGATCGGCGGGCGATAAGGGTCTAGGACCCTTTCAGCGGTGTATGCGGTGTGCAGGTGGAAGTCGACCACGCGGTCCAGCGCGGCCCGCCGTACCGGCTCAGCCACGTCGTGGGCGAGGCTGGTGGCGTAGGCACGGACCAGGTCGTGCATGGCGAACCGTCCGCCCGCGTGCCGGTCGAGCAGGGAGTGATCCTCCAGGACGCGCAAGGTCTTGCGGGTCTCGGTCGGTGACAGACCGGTCAGACACGCGGCGGCGGACAGGCCGATGTCCGGGCCGGGAGCCGGCCCGAGCAGCGCGAACACCGTCCGCTGCCGGTCGGTGAGCCAGCGCAAGGACCAGGACAGCACCGCGGGCAGGCTGGCGGCAGGGTCGATGTCGTGGTCGAACGCTTCCAGGCCCAGGTCGCGAAGTTCGGCGACGAACTCGCCCAGTGGGATCTGCGGGCGGGTGGCGGCGTGACGTGCGGTGATCGCCAAGGCCAGCGGGTGGCGTCCGCACAGCTCGGTCAGCTCGTCGATCACCTCGGACGTGACGTCGGCCCGTTGCCCACGCAGGCGCGTTGCCAGCAGCTCGCGGGCCTCGCCGCGGGTGAGGATGTCCAGTGGCAGGTGGCGGGCGCCGCATCGGTCGATCAATGAGGGGAGCCTGGCGCGGCTGGTGACGAGCACGGTGCATGAGGTGCCGCCGGGTAGCAGCGGGACGACCTGGTCGGCGGTGGCGGCGTTGTCCAGTACGACCAGCATCCGCTTACCCGCGACCAGGCCCCGGTACCGCGCGGCGAGTGCGTCCAGGTCCGACGGGAGCCCAGCTGGATGGACGCCGAGGGCGATGAGGAACCCTCGCAGCGCATCGGCCAGGTCGGTCGGACGTCCGGTGGGACTGAACCCCCGCAGGTCGACGAACAGCTGCCCGTCAGGGAAGCGGTGCACGTTACGGTGCGCCCACACGAGGGCCAGCCAGGTCTTGCCGATCCCACCCACGCCGCCGATGGCCGAGATCACCATCGTCCCTGCCGCCGCCTGATCCGGCTGCGGGCGCGGCACTGCGCCGTCCGGGGCAGCAGTCAGAACGCGGTCCAGTTCGGCCAGTTCGGGGACGCGGCCGGTGAATAACGCGGGCGCGGCAGGCAGTTGGCGCGGTACCTCCGGTGATCGGTCCGTTTCCGAACTGGGGGTGGCCAGGACAGGGTCGGCTGCGAGGATCCGCTGGTACATCTGTTGGAGGGGTCGCCCGGGGTCGGTGCCCAGCTCGTCGGCCAGCCGGGTGCGCAGCCGTTGATAGTGGTCCAGGGCGTCGGCCTGGCGGCCGCTGCGGTACAGCGCGAGCATGAACTGCCCGGCCAGCCGCTCGTCCAGCGGGTGGGTGGTGTTCAGGGAGGTCAGATCGGCGAGCACGTCGGTATGCCGGCCGGCACGCAGTCGCAGGTCGGCGTAGTCGAGTTCGGCGGCCCACCGCTGCCGGTCCAGCTCGGCGCGCATGGTGAGCATCCACGGCGTGTCCAGGCCCGCGCAGGGCTCGCCCCGCCACAATTCCAACGCCTGCTTGAACAACGCCGTCGCATCGTCGTCGTTGTCCGCGGCGCGGGCGGCGGCGAGCAGCCTGCGAAACCGGTGCAGGTCCACCGCGTCCTCATCGACGGTCAGTACGTAGCCGCCATCCCGGCGCACGATACCGGCCTCGTCGCTGAGCCGCAGGGACCGACGCAGGCGAGACAGGTAGCCGTACAACGTGTCCCTGCCGCCGCGTGGAATCCGTTCGCCCCAAGCACGGTCGAGGAGTCGATCGGCCGACAGCCACTGGTTGGCGTCGATCAGCAATACCGCCAGAACGCACCGCTGCCGGGCATGGCCCAGCTCGACCGGTCGGTTATCGATCCGGGCCTCCACCGGACCCAGCAGGCGGAACTCCACTGCCATCGCCGACATCCCCCTCGCCACCGGCATCCCCCGTCGGCGCCGGTCTAGCAGGGATGCGCGGCGAGTTGCAGGTTTCCCGCAGGTTTTCCCTCGATCAGCCGAGCACCGTAAGGAACGCGGCGGGGCGAACGGAACGGGAAGGGGCGGGTTTTCGGACGGTCCTGACCCCGCCGCGACCACACCACTGGTATCTCGGATCGCGGCCTCTTATGACTACTCCTTCAACAACCAGAAGGGGCATTTTCGATCGCAAAACGCGTAATTGTTCTTCTCCTCACTGCCCTCACGTCGATGATCTCGGCTTTCACCACCTCGGCGCACGCCGCGCCGGTCGAGAGAACCGTCTTCTGAATTCGCACGTAATGGAATTGCCACCAAATGTTGTGGAGACTTGCTCGAAAAGCATTGCGAAAAGCGTGAAGCTGCGGGACTTCGATTAATTCCGCCGCGACTGGACCTTTGTCATACCGTGCCGCAGGCCCAGGGAAATGACCTAGTCAATCTGAGGAGATTTCATGCTTCGACAGCTTTTCGGACGTGAGTCCATCGCGTCCTTGGGGATCAAACCGTTAGTCGTCATCGCAGCAGTCAGTGCCGCTCTCTTCGCCGCGCCGGCAGCGGCATCCGCCGCACCGACCGGCACGGTCACGCCGGTCGCCCAGGATCAGGCCGGCGCCTCCATCTCGGGCACCGCGAGCAGTGAGCGCGCCGACGCCAGCATCGCCGCGGTCTTCGACTGCCGGTACTTCAGCCGTGCACCGTTCCAGGTGCTCCACTTCACCTGCCTGGTGCAGTCCGGTCACGTCAGGACGGTCGTGAACTGCGCCGACGGGCGGCGGGTCAGCTGGAGCGTGGGACGGAGCCCCAACTGGCAGGCCTTCAGCCTCAGCTGTGCGCCCGCCCAATTCACCACCTTCGACTACTACACGCGAGGCTGACATATTCCAGAAGGCCCGACAGGACCGCAGTCCCCGCGTGGACTGCGGTCCTGTCCGTGGCGCCGACCGCTGGCCTGCGTCTTTCACGGGGCGTGATGTAGATCAGGTTCCAATGGGAAAAGTGCCTGCTCTGTAAGGGAAACTTGGGCTTACGAAGGTCCAGAATCTACTCGACAGGAAGACACTTCCTTCGCGCAGGATAGCGAGCTGTCACGGGTTCAGGCCACCACGGACGGGACAGGGCTGGTGTCGCGGGCTGACCGGGGAACACAAACACCGGGGAGGCGTCGTCACCCGCTCGGGCTCGGACGCCCACCGACTCGGGCACGCTCCCGGTGTCGACGACAGCGTCCAGCCCGGCCAGCAGCGCGGTGGTGTGCTCGCCCCGGACGACGGACCCGCTCCCGCAGGGCGGTGCAGGTGGTCGTCCGGGGAGCGCCCGATGTCGGCGGGGTCGGCGGCGGGGCGGCCACGGACCCAGCGGGCGAGAGTGGCGGCCTGTTCCGGCGGCTCCTCCACGATCAGATGCGCGTTCGTTCCGCCGATGTCGTAAGACAGCACCCCGGCGCGACGCACCCGGTCGCCACGCGGCCACACGGTTCCCGGGCGCCGCCCTGATCAGCTCTGCGATTCGCTCTCGATCACGCCGACCTGATCCGGGGTTTCCGGACCTGGCATGTGGCGGATGCTTTCGCTGCCCTTGTGGTCGTGAGCGCGGGAGTACTGGGAATCCAGTACTGCCCTCAACTTGTGCGTTGCCCCGGAATATGCCTCGTCCACGGTCGCGGCGTGGTGGGTGACCGCGATCGGCTGCTTTCCCCCGGGACGCGCTTCGATCACGCACTTCGTGTCTTCCGACTTGGCACCTCCGTTGTCGCTGAGGTGCACCTCCACTCGGGTCAACCATCCGCCGAACCTGGACAGGTTGCTCTCCAGGTCTGTCGTCACATGGGCGACCAGTCGTTCGCCGCCGTGGATGTTGTGGTCGGTGTTGACTTAGATCTGCACGAGCACCCTCCGCAGGAAGACAGCGATGATGTCCGTCAATACCACGAGAGGAGCCAACCCAAACTCGAGGATTCAGCGCGCGCAACGTTCCCGCAACCGCACCACATCGAGGCCGCATTGAAGCTGACTTCGACACTGACCGCAGCGGTTCACCTCGTGGCATGGCCACGGCCTGGGCGGTGTCGCGATCACCGGAATCATGAACTACCTCAAGGTCTGGTCACAGCGGTCGACCTGGCCGAACTTCGCAAGAACGGACCGGCGACGACCACGTGTTGACCAGGTGCCCGAACGAGACCGGGCACCTGCCCGAGGTTCTCCACCGCACCGACCTCGAAGCTCGGCGAGATGCACGCGCACGAAGCTGGCGATCTGTGCTCCCTCGGCCCGAGCCGGCACAGACGTTCCAACTCCGGCCAGTCCTCGACCGGCGCGAACTACACCGCAGCGTCAGACGCTGATAACCATCGTCCCGCTCGACGATCTGGAACACCGCACCCGTTCGCGCGCCCGCCTCGTGGCGCCGTAGTCGGTGGCGAGACGGGCACCGCGGAAGGCGGGCGTAGTGCCGATGCCGAATTCTTCGGTTGAGTAGCAGCCAGAGCCATAGCGGTAGCCTCGGAGTCGTCGTTCACTCACGCATCATGCTCGCGGAAAGAGGAACCGATGAATCACAGGCCCGCTCCGGTCAGCCGCCGTGCGTTCCTCGCCGGTGCAGCCGCTCTGGGGCTCAGTGCGTGCGGCCCTGGCGGGCCGGCCTCCGGTGACCGTGGCGGGGCCACCAAGCCGGTGCGTCATCCGTACGGCGAGACCCAGGTACCGATCAGCCCGCGACGAGTGATCACCCTCGATCCCGGGCAGGCCATGCAGGTCGCGGTCGAGCACGGTGTTCCGCTGGTGGCCTCGGCGACGCTGGAGGCCGATCAGCCGGTGCCCGCCTACCTTCCGCGGCCGAAGCAACCGTTCGAGCATCTCGGTTTCGGCCAGGTGGACGTCGAACGGCTGGCGGGCTTCGGCCCCGACCTGATCGTCGGGCACACCTCGATCCTGCGGGACAAGTATCCGGCGATGTCCGGGCTGGCCGCGACAGTCTCCTATGCCAACACCGCGAACAAGGTCGAATGGCATGAGGCCTCGCTCACCGTCGCCGACGTCTTCGGCGTCCGGCAGGCACAGCAGCAAAATCTGGACGCCTACCGCGCGCGAGCGAGCGAGTTCCGTGCGCGGCACGCGCGGCTGCTGGGCGGACGGAAGATCGTGTTGCTGCGTTTCACCACCGAGGAACTGCGGATCATCACCGATTCGGTGATCTTCCCGTCCAGGATCCTCACCGACGCTGGCGTCACCCGCTCACCGTCCAGCACACCCGGAAAACCCTCCGACACCTACACTTCGCTGTCGCCCGAACAGGTCGGCAGGCTCGCCGACGCCGACGCGATCATCCATTTCAGCGGCGGTGGCGCCAGCGAGGGCGGGCAGGTTTCGAGCACCTTCGCCAAATACACCGAGGGAGATCTGTGGCGGCGACTGCCCGCCGTGCTGACGGGCAAGGTCTTCGAGGTCTCCAGGATCTCCTGGTGGGACGGCGGTTCGACTTCCGCGGCGAACGCGGTTCTCGACGACCTCGACCGTGTCGTCGGCAAGCTCGCCTGAAGGCTCAGCGCAGCGATCCGCCGCGCCACCGGCGGCCCATCAGCACGGCCAGATAGCAGCCGCCGAGCGCACCGGTCGCCACCCCGACCGGGAGCTCGCTCACCGGGAACACCTTTTGGCCCACCAGGTCCGCGCCGATCAGGAGAACGGATCCGACCAGACCGGCGCCGAGCAGGCTGGGACCGGGTGTGCGCAGCAGACGACGGGCGACATGCGGCGCGGCCAAGGCCACGAACGCCACCGGTCCCGCCGCCGCCGTCGCCGCGCCCGCCAGCCCGACGGCGATGGCGAACAGCGCCAGCCGCGTCGGCCCCACCGGCACGCCGAGCCCGATACTCGTTTCGTCGCCCAGTTCCAGCAGGCCCAGCCGCCGCGCCAGCAGGACGGCCGCCGGAACCAGCACGACCACGGCGATGGTCCCGATGGTCACGTGCTCCCAGCTGCGATTGAGCAGCGAACCGCTCAGCCACACCCCGGCGCGGAAGGCGTCGTCCAGTTCCGCGGTGATGAGCAGGTACCGGTTCAGCGCCGAGAGCAGCGCGGCGATCCCGATGCCCACCAGCACCAGCCGGAGGCCGGAAACCCCTGCACGGCGCGAAATCAGGTACACCGCCGCCGCGGTCACGAGTGCGCCCGCCAGCGAACTGAACGCGACCGCGAGCGCGTTCCCGCCGAGCAGCACGATCTGCAGCAGCGCGCCGGTCGCCGCCCCACCGGAGAACCCCAGCACGTCCGGACTGGCGAGCGGGTTGCGCGCCAGGCTCTGCACTATCGCGCCGCTCACGCCGAGTGCCGCACCCACCAGCAGTCCGGTGAGCACTCGCGGCAGACGAACAGTCCAGAACACGTAACCGGCACCGGCCGGCCCCGGCTCGCCCGCGAGCATGCCCAGGACGTCCGGGACCGCGATGGGGAATTTGCCGACGGTGAGCGCGTAGCCGGCCAGGACCACCAGCACGACGGCGAGCGCGAAGGTCACCGCGACCTCCCTCGGCCGGACCCGCAGGGACAAGCCGGCCACACGCACTACCCGCGCCCCGCTCACGCGGACCTTCCCCGCCGCACCATCACCACGAAGAACGGGGCCCCGATGACCGCCGTCATGATCGACACCCGGAGTTCACCCGAGGGGAGGACGACCCGGCCGAGCACATCCGCCAGCAGCACCAGTGCGCCGCCGAACACCGCCGCGTACGGCAGCAGCCAGCGCTGATCCGGACCGGTCACCCGTCCGGCCAGATGCGGTACGGCCAGCCCGACGAACGCGATCGGTCCCGCCGCCGCCGTGGCGATACCGGACAACAGCAGCACCGCCAGCCCGACCAGCACGCGTGTGCGCACCACGCGGACCCCGAGCGCGCCGCCGAGTTCGTCGCCGAGGGCCAGCGCGTTCAGCCGGTGACCGAGGGCCAGCGCGAGCACCACACCGGCGGCCAGGAAGGGCAGGAGCTGCCCGACGACCGCCATCCCCGGTTTGGCGACATCGCCGACGATCCAGAACCGGTACTCGTCGAACGACTTCGGGTTCAGGAACACGATTCCCTCGGCGCAGGACGCGAGCGCGGCACCCACCGCGGTGCCCGCCAGCGCCAGCCGGACCGGCGCCCCCGCCCCCGGGCCGCGGCCGGCGACGGCATAGACCAGCACGGTGCTCAGCGCCGCACCCAGCAACGCGAACCAGACGTACCCGCGGAATGTCCCGATCCCGAAACCGACCAGCGCGACCAGTACACCCAGCGCCGCACCCGCGTTGATACCGAGCACCCCAGGATCGGCGATCGGATTCCGCGTCAGCGACTGCATCAAGGCCCCGGCCAGGCCGAGCGCGACACCGACGCAGATTCCCAGCACCGTGCGTGGCATCCGCAGGTCGTGCACGATCACCGCGGCGTCGCTGCGATCGTCGGCGAGCAACACCCGCAGCACCTGACCGATCCCCACCGGTTCCGATCCGACGAGCAGGCTCAGGACCGCGGCCCCGGCCAGCAAGCCGAGCGCCGCTACCAACCCGGTCGCGCGCCGCGCGTGGGCGGCGGGTGTCCCGGTCGATACCGCCACCTGGCAACCCCGTTCGTCGTCGCGCACCGTCCTCGACGCTACGCGGTTCAGGAAGCGTCGCGGAGGGTGCCGTGCCGTCCGGGCGTGCGGCCGAATTCGCGGCGGAAGGCAAGGATGAAGCCGTTCACGCTGGCGAAGCCGACGCGCGCGGCCACCACCGAGACCGGAAGGTCGTCGGCGAGCAGGCGCAGTGCGGCGTGCATACGGGCAGTGTTGCGCCAGCGGGTGAAGGTGACCCCCGTGCCCGCCAGGAACGCCCTGCGGATGGTGGCCTCGCTGACGAACAGCTCGGCCGCCCAGTCCCCGAGGGTTCGCGTGTCCTCGGGGTGCGCGAGGAGCCATCGCGCCACCGTCGCCGCCGCGCCGTCTTCGGGAAGGGGCAGGGCCCCCACGGTCGTGATGACCTGGCGCAGCGCGCGGTAGGCGTCGGCGATCACGCCGGAATCCTCGAGGTTCAGCATCGCGGCGCGCAGCGCCGGACCGAGGGCGTCCCGGAGTTCTGGGCCGATCACCACCTCGGCCGGAGCCGCGGGCATGCCGGCGGCCTTGACCTCGTCGAAGTTCAGCGGGGTCAGCAACGCGTCGGCGGAGAACCGGGCCCGATGCACCATTCCCGCCGGAATCCACAGTCCGCGTCGTGGAACGACTTCGAAGTCGACCCCTTCGACCCGGAACAGAGCGTAGCCGGACATCACCACGACGAACTGATGGAAGTCGTGCACGTGGTCGTCGTGCCCCCACGGTTCGACCTCTTCCGGAGAGGTTTCCACCTGCGGTGACGGCTCGGTCGGCAGAGTTGTCCGGTCCGTTGCACCGGCTGTCGTTCGCGTTGGATTGACCATGGCGAGTGAAGGCTAACCTAACTTAGCCTTGATCACTGTCCGCAATCGCTGTGAGGAACAACCCATGTCTGTTCGGGCGACTCCGCGCATGTCGCGCCGGCGCGTTCTCGCTCTCGGTGCCGCGGTCGCCGCCGTCGCGCTCGTCGTGCTGACGAGTCTCGCGCTGGGCTCGCGTGGCATCGCCCCGGACACTGTCCTGCGCGCTCTGTTCTCCTCCGGCGGTGGTTACGACGCCGCGGTCGTCCTCACCGACCGGCTCCCACGCACCGTGCTCGGCCTGCTGATCGGCGCGGCGCTGGGTGCGGCTGGCGCGGTGATGCAGGGGCTGACCCGCAATCCGCTGGCCGATCCCGGGATTCTCGGCGTCCAGCACGGGGCCGCCTGCGGAGTGGTGTTCGGCCTGCTGTTCCTCGGCGTGACGGATCTGACCGGCTACTTCTGGCTGGCGCTGGCGGGCTCCGCGGTGGCCACATTGTTGGTCTACGGCGTCGCGAACCGCGCGAACGCCACCGACGCCGGATTGTCGCTCGTGCTGGCGGGCGCCGCGCTGTCCGCGCTGTTCGCCTCGGTGCTGACGCTCGTGCTGGTGCGCGATCAAACGCTCTACGCGCACTACCGGTTCTGGACGGTAGGGCAGCTCACCGGCCGCGCGGATGTCCTGGCCGAGCTGTCCCTGCTCGCCGCGCCCGGTCTCGTTGCGGCACTGTTCGCGGGACGGTATCTGGACATTCTGACGCTCGGCGACGACGCTGCGCGCGGGCTCGGTGTCCATCCCGGCCGGGCGCGGTGGGCTATCGCGGCCATCGGTGTGTATCTGTGCGCGGTCGCGACGGCGGGGACGGGACCCATCGCGTTCGTCGGGTTGATCGGCGCGCACCTCGCCCGGCTGCTCGCCGGCCCAGGCTACCGATGGCTGGTTCCGCTGAGCATGGCCTGTGGTGCGGTCGTCCTTCTCGGCGCGGACACGGTGGGACGGCTCGCGCCCGGCAACGGGGAGATCGAGGCCGGGATCACCGCGGCCGTGGTCGGGGCACCGTTCTTCCTGGTGCTGGCCAAGACCCGGCGGGCGGTGCGCCTGTGACCGCGCCCGAACTGGCCGGTGTCCTGCGCGGCCACACTCGCCGCGGCACCCGCCGCGCCGTCGTCGTCTGTGCCGCGCTGGTCGCGCTGATCTTGGCGCTGTTCGCGGTGGCGCTGTTCGTCGGCGGCTCGGCGAACATCCCCGCGGGGCAAGTGATTCCGGCCGCGCTCGGCCGCACGCGCGGCTTGAGCGCCTACGTGGTCTTCGAGACCCGGCTCCCGCGGGCGGTCACCGCGGTCGCCTGCGGCGCGGCGTTCGGCCTCGCCGGCGCGCTGTACCAGCGGCTGTTCCGCAATCCCTTGGCGACCCCGGACGTGATCGGGGTGACCGAGGGCAGCGGCCTCGGGGCGGTCATCGTGATCACCCTGCTCTCCGGCGGAGGACTGGGCGTCCAGTTCGGCGCGCTCATCGGAGGCGTCGTCACGGCGGCGGTGATCTTCTGGTTCGGCTGGGGACACGGCGTGCGGTTGTACCGGCTGATCCTGATCGGCATCGGGCTGACCGCGGTCTGTTCGGCCGCCACGAACCTGCTGCTGACCCGGGCCAGCCAGGCCAACGCCGACCGCGCGTACCACTGGTTGGTCGGCAGCCTCAACGGCAGTTCGTGGGACGGCGTCGCCGTACTCGCCGCCGCGGTGGCGCTGGGCGCGGTGGGAACCTGGCTCGCCAGGGTACCGCTGGCCACACTCGGCACCGGGGACGAACTGGCGACCGGGCTCGGCGTGCGGATCACCTGGGTCCGGGCCGGAGTGCTGCTGCTCGGCGCGGCTGTGGCGGCGCTCGCCACCAGCGTGACCGGTCCGCTCGGTTTCGTCGCGCTCGTCGCCGGCCCGATCGCGACCAGACTCACCGGACCCGGCCGGGAACTCGCCGCGAGCGCTCTGGTCGGCGCGGCGCTGGTCTCGTGCGCGGACCTGATCGCCCAGAACGCCCCGCTCATCGGCTCGTCCCCGACCGGCGCGGTCACCGCGCTGATCGGCGCGCCGTACCTGATCCGGCTTCTGCTCAAGAGAAAGGCGTCGGCATGACCGAAACCGACGAGGTAGTGCTGGCCGCGCACGGCATCGCCGCCGGCTACGAAGGGCGACGCGTCCTCGACGGGCTCACCGCGGGGATCGACAAGGGCTCCATCACCGCGCTGGTCGGGCCGAACGCGTCCGGGAAGTCGACGCTGCTTCGCGCGCTGGCCAGGGTGCTGCCGGTGTCCGGGGGCACGGTGCTGCTCAACGGCGCGGACATCCATCGGCTGCCCACCCGTCAAGTCGCGCGTGAAATGGGGCTGCTGCCGCAGAGCCCGATCGCTCCCGAGGGCGTCGTCGTCGCCGATCTGGTGTGGCGGGGAAGGCATCCGCACCAGCGGCTCGGCAGGCGCCGGAGCGAAGAGGACGATCTGGCCATCGCCGAAGCACTGCTGGCCACCGGCACCGACGACCTGGCCGAGCGGCCGGTGGACGAACTGTCCGGTGGGCAGCGCCAGCGCGTGTGGATCGCCATGGCGCTGGCGCAGCGGACGCCGGTGCTGCTGCTGGACGAGCCGACCACCTATCTCGACATCGCACACCAGATCGACGTGCTGGATCTGCTGCTCGACCTCAACCGCACGGCGGGCAAGACCATCGTGCTGGTTTCACACGACCTCAACCACGCCGCCCGCTACGCCGATCGCCTGATCGCTTTGCGCGACGGCCGGATCGTGGCCAACGGCCCGCCCGCCGAAGTGCTGGACGAGTCCTTGGTGGAGCGGGTGTTCGGCCTGCGCTGCCGGGTGCTGCCCGATCCGGTGCACGGCGCGCCGCACGTGTTCCCCGTGGGCCGTCACGACGACGCCCTTTCCTCCCCGCTCACGAAACAAAAGGAAAACCGATGAACCGTAGACGTTTCGCCGTCGTCCTCGCCGCGCTGGCGCTGGCGACCGCTTCCTGTTCCTCCCCCACTCCCGCGCCCGTCGCGGAAACCGGAGCGAGCGCCTACCCGATGAAGCTCGCCTCCCCGTTCGGCGAGTCCATTTTGGACGCCGCCCCGGTGCGGGTCGCCGTGATCACCTCGGTGGATCTCGACATCGCGCTGGCACTCGGGATCAAGCCGGTCATCTCGGCCACCCCCGCCGCCGACCTGACCGAGTACGAGAAGGCCGCGATCGGCAAGAACGGCTTCGGCGACATCCCCTCGTACGCCTCCACCGACGGCACCGACTTCGAGGCCATCGCCGCGGCCGACCCGGACGTCATCCTCGCCACCAGCGGCTGGAGCCTCGACACCGACTACGCGAAGCTCGCCAAGATCGCCCCTGTCGTGTCCTACACCGGGCAGGACGGCCTCACCAAGCTCACCTGGAAAGAACGGCTCACGATCGCCGGGAAGGCGCTGAACAAGCCGGCCGAAGCCGAGAAGATCGTCACGGACGCGAAGGAGGCGCTGGTCGACGCCCGCACGGCGAACCCGGCCTTCCAGGGCAAGACCCTGAGCTTCATCGTCGTGCACCCCGGCCAGATCACCTACTTCAACGATCCCCAGTCCGGCAGCAACCTCCTCTTCGCCGAGCTCGGCTTCGCCGGCACGAAGGTCGCCTCAGAGTTCAACGCGGACAACTCGCAGGTCAGCCTCGAGAACCTGCAGAAGATCGACGCCGACGTGTTGTTGATGGCCTATCCCTTCGGCGCCAACGGGATCCTCAGCCGGACCGATCTGGAGGCCAACCCGCTGTTCGGCTCGCTGGGTGCGGTGAAGCGCGGCGACTACGTGGTCCTCGACGACGCCGTCCCCGCGAGCATCGCCTACGCGACCCCGCTGTCCGAGCCGTGGGTCCTGAGCAAGATCCTGCCCGAACTCCAGCGCGTCACGGCGGGATGAACCGATGCCCCGACCCAAGATCACCTTCCCCATCACCCTTCGCACGCTGGAAGTCCTGCGCGTCGAGGACGTCACCGAAGGTATGCGCCGGGTCGTCCTCGGCGGCGAACGGCTCGCGCCCTTCCGCCAGGGAGACCTGAAGATCCCGGCCTTCCGCAGCGACGGATTCGACGACGAGTTCAAGCTGTTCTTCACCGAAGCCGGCCGGATCCGGCCCGTCCTCCCCGCCCAAGGCGACGGCGTCCTGAAGTGGCCGCGTGATCCCGCCGCACTGGCCCGCACCTACACCGTGCGGCGCTACGACGAACGGGCGGGCGAGGTGTCCGTCGACATCGTCCGGCACGCACACGGCATCGCCTCCGCGTGGGCGGAGACCTGCCGCCCCGGTGACGAGATCACCGTGGCCGGGCCGAAGATGTCCTACCTGGATCCCGTCGACGCGGACTGGCTGCTGGTGCTGGGCGACGAAACCGCGTTGCCCGCCATCGGACGCTGGCTCGAGGAACTGGCGCCGGGCACCCGCGCGCAGGTCTTCGTCGAGATCGGCGAAGACAGTCATCGGCAGGATCTCACCTCACCGCCCGACGTCCGGATCACCTGGCTGTCCAGGGCGGGTGCTCCCGCCGGCTCGACGACCCTGCTCTTCGACGCCGCGCGGTCGGCGGAGTGGTGGCCGGGCCGGGTGTACGCGTGGGCGGCGGGCGAGGCGCTGAGCATGCAGCCGATCCGACGCTGGCTGCGCAACGACAAGGGACTGTCCAAAGAGGACGTCGAAGTGGTCGGCTACTGGCGAAGGCGAGAAGGTGCCGAGCCCGAAGACGACCGTCTGCACGAACTCACCGAGATCGTGCCGCCGTTCGCGCTGCGGGTCGCGGTCACCGCCGGGCTGACCGGTGCCTTGGCACACGATCGCGCCGACGCCGCGACGCTCGCGACGCGAGCCGGGACCCATCCGGCCGCGACCGCCCGGCTGGCCCGGTACCTGGTGGCGCTGGAGGTCTTCGACGTCGAAGAGGGCCGCTACGGGCTGACCGCGCTCGGGCGGGAACTCCTGGACGAGGACGTGGCCGCCGATCTCGACCTGGAAAGCGCCGCCGGCGTGCGGGAACTGAGCATCACCGGGCTGCTCGACGCCGTCCGTTCCGGCCCGCCGCCGGTAGCACCGCTGACCACCGCTCGGGCGGCGTCGGTACGAATCGAGCGGGACTATCAGGACCGTCGCGCGGACGCCGCCGGGTTCCTCGCGCCTCTCGTCGCTCCCGGCCTCGCCGATACCGGACACGTTCATCTCGTGGGCGAAGGGCTGGGCCCGCACGCGTCCGCTCTGCTTTCGACGTGCCCGGATCTGCGGGTCACCGTCTCGGCGCGACCGTCCGAAAAGGAGGGTCTGCCCGACGGCTCCCGACTGTCCTTCCGGGTGGGCGGCCCACTCGACCCGGCGCCGCCGGGCGCGGGGACGGTACTGCTCGTCGAAGCCCTGGGCGGTCTGCCGGACGCCGACGCCGAACACGCGTTGCGCCGGGCGGCCGAGTCCGGGGAGGTGATCGTGGTCGAAGAGCCCCTGCCCGTGGATCCGGACGAGCACGACCTGGAAGACGATCTACTGGCCCTGTGCGCCTTCGGTTCGGGCAAACGGACCGACGACGAGCTGCGCGCGCTATTCACCGCCGCGGGGTTGACCGTGGCCGACGCGCGTGGCCTCGGCTGGGGCTATTTCCGGTACAGCCTGCGATGAAACCAGTCCCGATCCGGGCGCTGTCCGCGCCTACCCCACGACGGCTGGTGCTGCGCGTGATCGCCGCCGTCCCCCCGCAGCAGTGTGGCCGCGGCGACGTTATCGGTGGTCAACCAGCTCGGCGAGGCGTTGGTGCCGGTACTCGCCGAGCTGGCCGTCGACCGGGCCGTCACGACCGACGACGTCGCGGACCTGTGCTGGTGGATCGCCTTGCTGGCACTGGATTTCCTGGTACTGGCAGTGGCGTACCGGGCCGGTTCCCGGATCGGGCGGCTGGGGATGGAGTCGGTCCAGCTGCGACTGCGCGGCTTGGTCACGGCCAGGGTGCTGCGGCCGGTCGGCATGGGCGGCCCTGCGAGACCCGCCGGGGATCTGTTGTCCGTAGCCACGTCCGACGTCGCCAGGGTGGCCAGGGCGGTGGCGATCGGTGTGTATCCGGCAGGTGGGGACTGTCCGGCTGATGCAGCGTGGCCCCGGGCACCCGGTGAGAACGCCGGCCGCCGCAGGCCCGCGAGAGCGCGATGGAGCCGTCACCGGATAGCGCGACCTAGCGTCGTTAAGGGCAGATAGACCGGTCATCTTCACGATCCGTTCTCCCTGCACGTAGCGATCGACGGACCTCCGTACGACTCCCAGGCGTGAAGTTGATGAGTGGGCCGAAGGCCGCGCTGGGGCGCCGGTGGCGAAGATCGTGGCGGTACCTGGTGGTGGGCGATCGTCGTCATCGTCGTCCCGGTAGCGCTGATCACGGCCGCGGCCGTGACCACGCTGCCGCTGTTCATCGACCCAGGCAGCGACGCGAAGAACAGGATCGAGCTGATCAAGGTCGGTCTCACGGTCGGGGCCGGCACCGGCGGAGTGGTCGCGCTGGTACTCACCGGGCGCTGGCAGTGGTCCACCGAGCACGACAACGCCGAACGACGACTCACCGAGCTGGACGTCAAGGCCGGGCTCGAGCAGCCGGGTGACGTCCTGGCCGTCTTGGCGTTGCGCGCGGGACCGGTTTGGGCTGCGGGGTGGGGGCGCGGGTGAGCCTGGCGACCGGGTCACTGGTAATCCAGCCGCAATCGCGGTAACACGCGGCGCGCGCTTGGCGTTGAACGTCGTCGGAGCCGCGCTCTCCCACCGGACAGTGCCCGCGGCGCACGGCAGCGCACGGCCCGGTATCGAGCTCGGAGACCGGCGCGGCCGGGTCGACGACGGCGGACGCTGCGGACAGGTAGGCCTTGACCGTGTTCGGCGCGCGGCTCAGGCCGGTTCCAGCCGGAGGCGTCTCGGAGCGCCCGGAGGACGTAGAGCTCTACATAGTGACCGTCCTGGCTGCATGAGTACGAGAACGCCAGACCCTCAACGCGATGAACGACTTGATCTGGTGCCCCTAGTGACCGAAAGGGCCCCCGACGGTTCTTTCCTGATCTTTAAGGAGGGGACTGCGTGACGTGGGTCCGGGTATTCGTCGGCGGCTACGCCGTCTTCGTCGCCGCGCTGGCAGCCTGCTGCCTTCACGTCGCGCCGAGCTGGCCCGGCGGGACATGGCCTACAAGATGTTCCGGCTCATCTGGGGCGTCAACCTCCTCGGCGGGCTGGCCACCACGGTCGTCAAGCTCCACCAGGCCGATCTGTTGTGAAGCGGCGGCCACTGTCACGTGACGAAGTAGCCAAGCGCGAGACAGCAAGGGGCAGTCGGCTAGCTGGTCGCTGGATCGGCCGCTCTGCCCAAGCCACCGCCGCTAGCGGAGTGCCATTGAGACAGTCAAGCGGGTGTGCCCAATGAACTCGACAAACTCTTCAAAGCTCAGCCATTCAGGACAACGTGCGTCGTCGTCACGAGCCTCTCCCCAGTTCTGCGCGACGGAGTTGCACTCTCGCCAAACGCGCGCCAAGTTGAAGCCAATGAGTTCGAGGCACGAAACAAAATTCTCGAACGCCATCTCTTCCGACGTGGAGACCTCATCGCTCTCCTCATGGGAAGCATGGTCGGGATGCCCCCTCCCAACCGGTACTCGATCTTGTTCCCGAAAGATCGCCCGTGGTCGAAACCAAGATTTTTCCTGCTGGTACGTGACGAACATGCCGACCACGTCGGGCGCAATCTCTGTACCCGATTCCCGTCCTTATTGGGGTTTTCCTGGCGACACCAATCGGTTACATATTGCAACGCTAGTGGCAGTTGCCACCCAAGCCACGGGCTGACGACCGCGCAAGGAATGGCTGACCCAAGGGCGATAGACCCCGCAAGATCAGCCACACCCTCTCGATGTCCACCGAGGCGAATGGCGAATCAGATTCTATTGCATCACGAGACCCTTTGAGGAATCAGCCGCCCGTCGTGGTAAGTCCAGTCGATCGTCGATATTTCGGACGGGCAGCACAACGCATCATAGCTGCGGAAGTTATTTTCAGTCGTCATCACAATGCCACGCTCGAACGATATGGCTTCCACTACACCTTTTGATTGTGCATTCTTGCGGCGTTGAGCTTCCAAGAACCCGACCTGCTCGACCACATCTCCTCTAGCGAGAAAAATCAAGTAGCCATCACCCGCTCGAACCTTGCCGCCGGAGATAACGCAGGTCGCCTTCAGCGCCAGATCCTCGGCACCATCCTTGTCCACGTCGCCATAGACACGGTCTCCTTGCACAGTGATATCGAACTTATCGCCATCCACTGCGGGCACCTGTAACGCACCTTCGTCTTTTGAGATGCGGAAGTCTGCCACTGCCCCACATGTCCGCGCCTTGATCAACAACTGCTCTACACGAACTTGTCGGACATCAACCTGCGGAGGGGATGTCACCGTTCGAGCCGGCTGCTGCGATACGGGTGCGCTAGCGGTCGCCGAGCCCCGCTCACGAGCGTCATCACTCTCTTGACGCTCAGGCAGCAACAAGAAAACAACAGCAACAATCAGGAAAACCCCAGCCAGACCGTACATCATTTGAACACTTCGAGCGGTGCGCGGGCCGGTGGTCATGCACGATATAGTAGCCCCCAGGGACAAATTGCCACAGGGCACACTGCCGATTGGGCCAAGCGGGCCGCAATCCTTAGGCCATCGGAGTGACACCACTGTCACCCGGTAACAGTCCGCGATTTACAAGCGATCCACGGGGTACCGGGCATACGCTAGGGATCCACGAAGGAACGCGACGCCCTGCATCATCCTGCCACGTTAGGTGTCTCGTCTTGAATAAGCCCGCCGACCCCGGTCGTCGTTCCCGTCGAGTCGCAGGGATCAACCGACCAGCACGGAACCAAAGCAGCGAAGCCTTCAACGCACAAGATTCACCGGACACACCAGACGCTGCTGCCGACATTTCACCCAGGCGAAGCGGAAACGGCGGGAAACTTGGCGCCGCCGCCGCGCTCGTCGTTGCGATCGCAGGATCCCTATTTGCAGGTCTTTCGTACTTTCAAGACAACGAAGGGCAGCAAAGGTCCGCAAGCGCAAACCTCAAAATCATCAGCTTCAAACCGGATATAAAAAGCAATATCCCCTACAATCGACCCGAGCACGAGAGCAAGTCGTCGAGCGAAGAACCGACAATCGACGGGGCCGCCATCGATATCGTTCTCGAAAATACTCACGATCAACCAGCTATTATTACACAAATCGACGTAGCAGTAAAGGATGTCGCTTCACTGGGATCGTGCCGGGGCGCCGGCGAACTCGGAGCAACAGCGAAATACGACTTCGCGCTCCCTACTGACAAGTCTGCGATTGGGCGCACGTTCAGCAAGCAGGAGCTTTTTCAAGTTCAGGGCAAGATTGCCGACCGAATGATCGTGGGCATAGGACCAGAAAGTCTATCCGAGGGCATTTGGGCCACGATATATACGGTGTCCATCACACTGCATACCCGAGACAGAAGACTAGAGACAAGCGATGTTTCACTCGTCGACCCTGGCGTCGCCAACGTCTACAACGGCATAGGAACCACCAGGATCGATGGCGGAGATCAAACGGCATGGCTTGATTGCCTTAAAGAACACAGCAGGCTAGTTAACGACGTCGTTACCAAGGGTACGCCTCGGTCAACCGAGATTGATAAGATCAAGGCATCACTGGATGCACTCAATCTCAACTCCGCGGTAACACCAAGCACAGATTCCGACCCCGACTCGATGACAGCCGCACCCCCAAGGACACCCACTACCCAGCAGTCGAAATCAACTACACCTAACGCCTCCGCTGACGTGGAAGGCAGTTGGATAGCACAACTATTCTCAGTCCCTGTAAGCTCAAGAACGAGTGAGATTGACCAACGTGCCAAGTTGGCGTTCGACCAAACGGGCATCTACCCCACACTGTTGAACAGTTCAGATTATTCATCATTGACCCCAGGCTACCGCGTTGGCTACTACTCGCGACCATTTAGCAGCAAGGCAGAGGTAGAAAAGTGGTGCAAATCAAAGAACTTGACTTCCGAGTTCTGCATACCGAGGCAGCCCAAGAACTAATGCCTGCCCCTTCGACGGAACGGGTCATCCCCGCCGTGGACTATCACCAATCTTCGCACTTCACCTCAGCCGCCGTCGCACGTATCGCACCTGGTGACCCGACTGGAGGTTGAAGGCCGGGCGCCCGGACCGGGCACGTATGCTCGATGAGTTCAGCGTGATACCGCTCGACCTCGCATCGCTATCAATCGTCAGTAGGCCCAGAGCGCCCGAAATCGACTGGCCACAACTGTGGCACGAACTCAACCCCCATTGGGAGTCGAAACCTAAGCGCGTGCCCCACACAGACCCCGGCCCACCGACAGTGCGGGTCATTACCAGCGGGTCTGCTTTACCTCCGAAAGAGTCCCGCGCCCGCTAGCCTGCGTCACGCCGCGCGACTCATCCTCGTTCCCGACCTCTCCGGGCAGTGACAGGACGAGCTGGAGACCACCGGTGCGGAGCACTGACACGCCCAGGTCGGGAGGCTCTCTTTACGGTCACCTCTTTGAGGTCACCTTCGACGTTTCCTCCGAGATTGCGGCGGGCCTACATACCGGAGACCTGACTCGCCACGGCGATCAGACAGAGCAGACGCAACGACATGGCCGCCGATCATGCCCTACCCGCCGAAGCGCGCGTCGCAACAGGTCGGATGCATGAACCGACTTCTGGAACCCCGCACCATCGACAGGGAGACCTCGGCTACTGGGGAAAGGAATCGGCTTCCCGGCCCGCCAGAGTTCTCGGACGCTTCAGACGGCGAGGATCACGGGGATCCCGCTCCCCCGGCCCGCGCCTCGGCGGCCGTGTACTCGACCCTGATCACGACCGACCGCTCGTTGGGCACGGTGAACTCGCTGTCGGGCACGACTTCCATCCGGCCCGCGACGTTGTGCAGGCGCCTGGTGACGTCGTCGATGCGGCCGGCGATCACCCGCTCGTTCCGCTCCGGGCTGCCGGTCTGGCTCGCCCGGCCAGTGATCCGCACCGGTTTCCGCCCGGAAACGATCAATTCACGCACCGGCGCCGGGACGGACGCCCACCACTCGTTCACCCCCAGAATGCCGTCGTTTCCGGACCTGAACCTGCCCTCGGCGGAATAGAAGATGGTCTTCATCTTCGTGATCTTCGGCGGGATCCGCACCCGGATGTTGATCGCGAAGCTGCACGTGACCGAGGTGGTACCACTCACCGTCATTCCGGCCGCGTGCGAATTGGCCTCGCTCACCGCATAGCTGCCGCCCGTGGTCACCGATCCCCCCACTCCGCCCGGGGTGGCGGCCCCGGTCCCAGATCCGGTGAGCGTGGTGGTCGTCGTCCTCGTTCCGGTGTCCGTCGTGGTGGTGGACTGAAGCGCCCGGAAGACGACGCTGACCGTCAGAGTGCCGGAATTCTCGCCGTCTCGTGAAGTGATGGTCGGAACCCCTTCGAGGTACCCGGCGGCACCGATCGTGCCGCCGGGAGTGGTGTTGACGAAGGCCACTCGGCCTTCCGGTGTCACCGTGAAGGGCGCCGAAACCCAATAGTCGATGGGACCACCACCGGCGTGGATGTGCCGTTCGTTCGTGCCGTAGACCTGGCCGATTTCCTGGACGATGCCGTGGTGGTGCCAATACCAGGGCAGCCGGAGCAGCACGGTTCCCGTCGCTCCGGGATCGACTTCGACCGTCTCCGTGGCGTTGCTGAGGAACCAGGCCGGGTGACTGACCGAGCGGTTCCCGTCGGCGACGTCGACGGACGCGTTGGCGTTGACCATCACGCTGCTGTCGTTCGTCCCGCCCCAGCCGGCGAAGGTACCTCGCTTGTTGACGTCGCGCTGGACGGGGAGCCCGGGCTTCTTCGCCCCGAGATAGGCGGTGACGGCTTTGTTCCCGGCGAGGCGTTGCAGGTTCGCCACGTTCGCCACGCCCGGCAGCACACCGGGCGGGAGCTTGTCTTCCGTGGCCCGGGGACGAGTACTCCGGTCGCGGGCCGGACCGGACGACCCGAGTCGTTGCCTGTCGACTTCACGCTCATTCATGAATGCGACACCTCGCCAACGTGAATTGCCGGAGATCGAACTTCACGCACGTTCCCGCAGCACAGCACAATACCGTCACACTGTTCGGGGCTCGCCGATCTGCCGGGGCGTCACAATGGGCACCATCGGCTTCCCTGTCGGGCAGACGCCACCCGGACGGGTCACTTCAAGGGGACGCTTGACTGCCGAAGAACGGCCGGAAGAATCATGCCGCTCCGCGTTCGAGCCCTCTTGGACCACCATTGCGCGTCAGCAGGAGCGGCCCGACGGCGTCGAACAGCGCTCGACCGATCTCCCCCGCGATGAGCGGCTCGGCCACATTCAGGGCCGACGTGACGACACTCGAGACCAGCAGCAGTCGCCGCACCGGCCGGATCACCTCCACCGAGTCGCCACGCAGCGAGAGCTGCCGGATCGCCGAAGCCCAAACGCCAGGACGTCGCCGAACCCGAACAGGAACGTCAACCCCACGATAATGCCGACGATCGCCGTGACCAGCTGCAGAACAGCGTCACGCTCAACCGGAAACCAACAGCTTCGGCAGACACGGAGTAACTCCTCGTAGCCAGCGTTCCAAGATCAACTGGCGATATTCAGGCGACCGGAACGCGTCCGAAGCCGCCCCAACGAGGTGGAACGAGAGACCGCGGACCTGCAAAAACTTCCCTGACACGGAAGAGGTCACTGGTTCAATCCCAGTATCGCGCGCCACCTGTTTTCACAGGACTGAAGCCCTGTCCCTCTTCGGAGGGGCGGGGCTTCAGTCGTTCAGGGCTGCCTCCACCTGTCCGTCATGGAAGATGAACGTCGGCAGGGTACTTCGCCAACGTCGTGGGCTCCAACCGCGTCCATGAGCTCCTCGGCGAGCGCCTCCTGTTCCGGGACGCGATGGCCGACGGCTCACGCATACCACCGCAGTACGGCCAGCCTGGACTGCCGTGGTGGGGTGTCAGACCAGCAGACGGGCCTTCAACGAGTCGATGGTCGCGTTGTCCAAGCGGAGTCCTTGGCGGGCGTAGGCGTCCATGGACCCGAAGAGATGGGTGACCTCGTCGAACGCCGCCCGCAGCCAGCTCAGTTCGACAGCCTTGGGGTCGCCCAGCTTGTCATTGCTGAGCATGAAGTCGGCCTCGATCGCCGCACGCGGCACACCGAGCAGGCTCAGCAGGATCGCCGTCCCCCAGCCGGTGCGGTCCTTACCCGCCGAGCAGTGGAAAACGGTGGCGCCGGAACCGTTTGCCGCGATGGCACGCAGCAGGTCGCCGAACGCGTGGTCCGCGCCCACGAAGTCGACCATGAACGGGTAGCCGATCGACTGACCCAGGTTGTCGGATCCGTTGAGCAACCCGGCCGCGATGGCCTTCACCAGCGTGACGGCGGCGTTGTCGTGGAACCGCAACCCGTGTTCGAGCGAGACCACGTCGGCCACCTGGTAGCGGGCACCCGGCGGCACCCGGTCGGGCTCGTCGTGGCGCTCCTTCACGTTGCGCAGATCGACATCCAGCGACACGTTCAACGCGGTGAGCCGCTGGACATCCGTGTCGGTGAGCCGGGAAAGCTTGTTGGACCGAAAGACCACGCCGGTGCGCACCGTGCGGCCGTCGGTCGTGGTGTACCCGCCGACATCGCGGAAGTTCCTGGCACCTTCCAAGGTCACCGCGTCGGCAACGACGCCGGGGGCCTCGGTGGTCGCCCACGCCGGCACGGCCGCTCCGCCGACGACCGCGGTCACCGCGGTGATGGCAACGAGTAGCTTCTTCACACGCATGTCGCTCCCTCCAACAACATTCGGAACAAACGCGAATAGTTCCCACAGAAGGCGGGGAGGACAACCGCAAACGACAAAGGATTCGCGGGGAGTTCAGCGCTTGGACACCGACACCTCCGCCGGGGCCCGGACCGTCCTGGGCTTCAGCGGCGACCGCAGGGTGCGGGCGGGTCGTCAGCATCGGTCGAGCATGCTCGACAGCGCGGTCCGTTCCGGGACGGTGATCGTCAGTCCGTACGCGTGTTTGACCACGATCCAGTCCGTGGCATAGGTGCACCAGAACGCGACAAGCGGCGGCTTCCACTCCTCCGGCGCCTTGTCACCCTTCTGCTGGTTGAGGTTGTCGGTGACCACCCGCAGCTGCGGCAAGGCCAGCTCGTTAGCAAACTGCTCACGCCGGGACTGCTTCCAGGTCTTCGCGCCGCTCACCCACGCCTGAGCCAAGGGCACCACGTGGTCGACGTCCACCTCGGACGCCTTCCGCCACGTCTCCCCGTCATAGACGCTTCGCCAGGTCCCGGACACCGCGGCGCACTCCGCGTTGACCCCGACGTCCGCACCGTCGCGTTTCAGCAGTTCCTCGCGGACGTTGCAGGTGCCGGACACGGTCTTCCAGTGCGGAAACTTCGCCCGGTCGTAACCATCGAGAACGCCGCGTACCGCGACCGACAACTCACCGAGACGCTTTCTCGCGTCGGTTACCGGGATTGTCGGCACCTCCCCGGCGGCCGTGCCGCTCGTGCCCGGCTTCACCGGGCCGGCGGGCGGAACCGCACAACCCGACACCAGCATCGCCACGCCGGCAACGGCGCACGCCACGGCATGACCGACACACCTGCTCCCGCCAGTCACGGTGCACACCTCATCGTCAACGGTCACGACTCTTCCGACCTGACCAGTCAACCGGGACGCGCCGTCCTGCGTGACCGGCGAACAGCGCAACTTCCGGAGGTCGACACGGAAGGCGCCGCTCCGCGACGCTTCCGCCATGATCGGTGGCGGCGAGCGGAGATCCCGCGGAGCGGCTGGATCCGTACCGATGAGCATCCGGTCGCTGCACTCAACTCGGCAGCGCCCCTGCGCCCTGTCCCCCATCGGCGGTTACACCGAGGGGGCAAGCTTTCTCAGCACAAGATGAAAATCGCGTCTGCCTTGTCGTGTGCCGCCGCCGGCAGGTCGCCCCAGTTACCGGGGAGGGATTCCCAGATCACGTCCCAGTAGCCCACCCAGTCCATCAGAAGCACGGTGTGCGTCGACTTGTTGTCGATCGACGCGATCTTGTCGATGGCAGGGGAACCCGCCAGTTTGTACAGACCGCAGGCGTTCTCCTGAAAAACCATGTTCCCGCCGGTGAGCCAGTCGTACCCGCAGAAGTAGTTCGCCGTACACGAGTCGTAATGCTGAACGCCTGCTTCGGATCCGGTCCGCGCTTCGGCCGCGGATGCCACTCCGGCTCCGGTACTGGCCGTGAGAACGAGAATCGCGCTGATCACGATGCCTACCGCAGCGCGCACACTTCTGGATTTCAAGTTGTCCTCCCGAATCGGAATCGCCTGCCACGGCGGGAGCCCTCAGTGGGCAAGTCCTGCCTTCGAACCCCCGTGGTGAGGTCACAGTGCACCGAAGCCTTTGAGGAAACCTTGAACAAACTTTGCAGCGCGAAGCCCGATCAGCTCTGTCGAGACCGAAGGGGCCCGGTTCGCTCCCGGCGGCAGGACGGCAGGACCTCACCAAGCGGCCAGATCCCGTTCAGGTCGGCCGTCAGGGTGTCAGTGCTCGCAACGATTAGGCCCGGATGACGGTCGGCACCACAGGTGTCCGCGAGCATCACCATGACGCCTACTGCGCCCGCGATGATCGCCCACCACGGTTCAGCGGTCCGGTAGGCTCCCGCCGACAACGTTGAGGGGGAACTTCGATGTCGAGATCTATCAGACCCGTGCTGTGGACTTTCGGGACGCTCGCCGTGGGCGGGCTCGTGTTCTGGCTGGTGTTGGCGTTGAACATTCCCTACCGAAGCACCGCTTCGCCGGAGACTGCCCCGGCCACCACCTCAGGGACCACGCCGGGCCCGCCGCTCATGTCGGCTCCTCCGGCGGACATGTCCGCGTGGGTCACCGACATCCGGCTGGGGCCGGACGACCACAGTGCGGTACTGCGTGTCGACCTGCCTGCCTGTGCCGTCGAACCGCACACCCAGATCACCGAAGCTGCCGACAGGATCGGCGCCGGCGTCTTGTTCCAGCCCGGGAACGGCCCGGATTGCAAGCAGGTCCCGACCGACTTCCCGATGAAGACAGCGGCATCGATCGGGAAGCGGCCGGTGATCGTCAACGCCGGGGACGCCTGGGGTCTGACATCCACCGACTGGAAGAAATGCGACAAGATCCTTGGTTGCGAACCGCCCACCGACCACTGCGACGCAGCATGGGTGGCGCAGGCGGAGTTCAGCGCGGAGGCCGAGTACCCGGGCACAACACGGGCGTGCGACCAGAACTGGCTGATCCATGACCTGCAGCGGCACAGCGGTCAGGCCCCGACCCGGGTCGTCTACCGCTGGGCCGGCAACGGCTGGATGAGCGTCGCCTCGGCGAAGGGCGGCGGCTGCGGCGAAATCCTCGCCGCCGAGCCGGCGTTCCCCACCCACCTCTGCCAGAATCTCACCCCTTCGTCGTGAGGGCAACGTGGCACAGCATCTCCGAATGCAGCGGGCGCGAAGGAATGATCAATCCCATTCCCCGTACCTTGGCAAGGTCTCGCCGCTGGCGGCACGTCACTCGAGGCTGACCTGAGGAGGTACCTGACACGGGGCGGCCTCCTCACCCACCCGTCGCCGGCCCAGGTGAAGACCAGGGCCGGCGAACAGGTGCTCTTCTCAGCGATCCCGTGATCCACTGTGGAATCGGCGGCTCACGCTGTGATCGGTGCGCAAGCCCGGTTCAGATAGGTCGCTCCCTCGAACAAGGCCGCACAGACGGTCACGATGTCCCGATCCACACTCTTGTTGATGTCGCGGTGGTGTTTTTCGTTCATCCGCTTGCCACCCCAGGAGTTACTGCTCTCGTCGTAGATCTGACCGTTGTCGTAGAAGAAGGTCACGACGATCTTCGGGTTTCCGACACCGCCGGCACTGAGGAATTCGCCTTCGCCCCACCAGATGGTGTGCCTGCTGTGCGCAGACCAGCGAACACTGAGCCAGCCGGTGCCACTCTGGATGAGCGTCGTACCTCCTCCTTCGGCCTGGATGCCCACCTCGCTCGCGGCCGGCGGAGCAGCCATCGCCGTTCCCGCTCCCACCAGCGACGCGAGCACCACCAGAGCGCCCACCATGAATCTCTTCAGCACGTTCACCGATGTTCCCCTCGCTCGAATGGAGGATCTGGATCCTCTTGACACTCGCCAAGAATCACCGGAAACCCAACGGAGAACCACCCGGTTAAGGGCTCGCTTAATCGGCTGTCGAGCAGATTCCCTCCCGCTATGATCGCGGCAACGTGTCCTGTCAAGGTCAGATGACGCAGACTGTCCCGGCCCCGTGAGCGATCGTTCGAGACGCTAACCCACTGATCATGAAGCACCTTGGGGGGACACGTGAAACGTCGACTTCATCTTGCCGTGGTTCCGGTGGTCGCCGTCCTGCTGGCCGGGACGGCGCCCGCGTCCGGTTACGCGGCACCGCCGAGCACGCCGGGAGCGAACACCCCGGCGAAGCTGTGCGCCGAGGCTCTCGCGGTCACCACGGACGCGGACGGGGACAACCACCATTCGTTCCGGATGCCCAACGGGCTGCTGGTGGACCAGGTCGTACCCGGTCGGACCTTCGACCCGGCGACAGCGTCCCCCGCCCGGCTCACGAAGGTCGGATTGCCCGCCCGGCCGGACTCCGACGCCGTGGCGCCCGGCGAGCTCAACCGGGCGGACTGGGAAAAGGTGGCGCGCGGGCTCAACCGAGCGACACCGAAACCGCCCTGTGTCAAGCCGGGTGTCCATGCCACGACCCACTCCACCAACTACAGCGGCTACCGCGCGACGGCCGCGTCCGGTGAAACGTATTCGGGGGCGCACAGTTCCATCACGGCGCCCAGTTACTACGCGTCGACGTGCTCGGACGAGAGCATGACGCAGTGGGTCGGCGTGTCCAACGACACCGTCCTGGTGCAGGCGGGCGTCTATGTCACCCAGGCCACCGGCGCCGTGGAGTCGGGCGGCTTCATCGAATTCGTCCGCGGATCTTGGGACACCGGAGGCGTGGTCGACATCGACGTGCCCTACGTCGCCGGCCATCGCTACTACCTCGATGTGCACTACGCGGACCGCTACAACTGGTCGCTGACCGTCTCGGATCTCGACAACGGCCAGAACTTCTCGGGATTCTGGACCCATCCCACTGGAGGCGGCACAGACTACCTGCAGCCCTTCGCGTACTTCGTGTCCGAGCGGCTCACTTACACCCTCGGCTCTCAGAGCTCGTTGACCCAGTACATGAACCACTCGGATGTCCGGTTCCGTGCGGCGACCGCCAAGATCCATGGCGCGGGCGACGCGCGACTGTCCATCCAGCGACCGGATCAGCAGATCATGCTCTCGCCGGGAATCGGCAACCAGCGGTTGTCGAACCCGGACCCGCTGGAGGTGAGCGCCAGCAACTTCACCGAACACTGGGCTCGCTGCGGCGTGGTCGAAAGTCCGTAGGGACAGGCGCGTCGGATCACGAGGTGGAACGGCGGCGGGTTCGTCGACGAAGATGAACAGGTGAACGACGACCTGTCGAAGAACAAGGTGCTGTCGAATCGGGCGATCGCTTGGTGTGCGGTCGCTTTGATTCTTCTCGCCCTCGGTATCAGCTGGCCGTTGCTGGCGGTGTACGGCCTCGGGTTGGAGGCGATCCGCACAGTCGGCACGATCGTCCTCGGAGCCGGTGGAGCGGTCGGTCTCCTGCTCGCCGCCCGGCGGCAGCAGACCGCCGAGCTGGACCTGGTGGAGAAGCGGCGAGATCTCATCCACAAGGAACGAGTCCAGCTGCACGCGGAAGCCGTCGCCGCGGACACGCTGGCCCATCAGCGGCACCTGTCCAGCCAAACCGAGGCGGACGCCGCGGCGCGACGGATCACCGAGCTCTACGCGAAGGCCGTCGAACAGCTCGGGTCGGACAAAGCACCGGTTCGCCTGGGCGGGCTCTACGCGCTTGAGCGGCTGGCCCAGGACACCCGATCGCAACGAGAAGCAGTGATCAATGTGCTGTGCGCCTACCTCCGCATGCCCTTCGAACAAGCCCTCGACTCCGGGCAGGACACACCGGCCCGGTCCGTCGTCGCGCAGGAACGTCAAGTACGGATCGCCGCCCAGCGGATCCTCGCCCAGCACCTGCGGCCCGGGTCACCACCGGCGGACACGTTCTGGCCCCACGTCGATCTCGATCTGACCGGCGCCACCCTGATCGACTTCCACTTCGAGCGATGCCAGGTCAGATCCGCCCACTTCACCGGCGCCACCTTCGTCGGCGACACCGACTTCGGCGGCACGACCTTCCTCACCCACGCCGAGTTCGACAACACCGTCTTCGGCGGCAGCGCACGGTTCAGTGACGCGAAGTTCGTCAAAGACGCGAGGTTCCGGGACGCGCGATTCCAGGAGCCCGTCCGGTTCCGCGGGAGCACCTTCCACGGCGTCGCCCGGTTCACCGACAGTGAATTCCTCGACGACGTCTGGTTCGGTAGCGCCGTCTTCCGCGGTGAAGCCTGGTTCTCCCGTGCCACGTTCCGCCAGGACATCAGGTTCCCCGACGCCGCCTTCCTGAAGGACGTCAAATTCCGCGGAACGGAGTTCACGCGCCCCGCGAACGAACACCACAAGTTGTTCAAGGGAAGCTGGGCACGACCGGCAAGGCACTCGAGCTGGCCGGAAGGATGGACGATGTCAGCCGTCGACACCCGACCCTGGCCTGACGCGGGGAACGGATGGCACAAGCTCCTCATCGACTCTCGACGTCGATCGCCGGGCGAACAGGGGAATAGCGACGGGACAGACCGGGGGCGATCCTCGTGACAGCCTCGTAAACGGAGGTGCCCGACCATTGGGCGATCTCCTCCGCGGTGACTTCGGTGTCGGTTCCGGCACCGTCCCGGCCGAGCAGGATCACCTCGTCGCCGACTCGCACGGTGGTGTCGCCACAGTCCACGATGACGTGGCTCATGCCCACGGCGCCGGCGATCGGTCTACGGCTGCCGTGCACGATCACCCGCCCCCGGTTGCCCGCGAGCCGGGGAAGGCCGTCTCCGAAGCCGACAGGCACCACGGCGAGTGTCGAATCCGTCTCGAGCCGGTAGCGCAATCCGTAGCCGACTCGTTCGCCCTCCCCCACCCGCTGGGTGGCGACGACGCTGCTGCGCCAGGACATCGCCGGACGGAACCCGGTGAGCCCGGGCACCGACGAACCGGGACGCAGCCCGTACAGCACGGCACCCAGCCGCACCATGGTGAAATGCGTCCTGGTGTCGCCCAGGGCGGCGGAGCTGTTGGCGGCGTGCACATGCCGGGGTTCGACACCGGCCGCGCGCAGTCGCTCGACAGTGGCGGCGAACAGCTCCCGCTGAACGCCGAGCTGTGGGTCGCCGGGGTCGTCCGCGGTGGCGAAATGCGTCCACACCCCGGTCACGCGCAGGCCCGTACTCTCGGCCCGCAGCGCCATCTCGACCGCGTGCTCGGGGGCGACGCCCAGCCGATGGAGTCCTGTGTCGATCTTCAGGTGCACGTCCAGCGGCGTGGAGCGCGCCGCCGCGGCCAGCCGGGCAACACCGTCGGGGCTGGCGATGGTCGGTGTCAGCCCGGCCTCGATCGTCGCGATCTCCTCCCCTGGCGCCGGCTCGGTGAAGACGAGGATCGGCGTCTCCGGTGCCACCGCGCGCAGCGGGAGCGCCTCCTCCAGGAACGCGACACCGAAGCACGCGACCCCGGCGGAATCGAGCGCTTGGGCGACAGCCGTGGCGCCATGTCCGTAGGCGTCGCATTTCACCACGGCCATCACGTCGGCCCCGGACACCAGTCCCTTGGCCGCGGCCAGGTTCGAGGTGATCGCGCCGAGGTCGATGTCGACCGCGCTACGCGGCGGGATCACAGCTTGCTCCTGAGGTGACGGGCCAGCGCGGCGACGCTCGGGCTGGCGAACAGCTGACGCAGCGGCACCTCGACGCCCAGGCTGCGGCGTACCCGAACCACGTATTGGGTCGCCAGCAGCGAATGTCCGACCTCGAAGAAGCTCTGGTCGAGGCGGGCAGGCGGGCCGCCGAGCACCTCCTCCCACGCCGTGGCGAGCGCGGACTCCACCGGGTCCAGTTCCGTGACGGACTCAACGGCTTCCATCGCGGGGAACTCGACCCGACGCAACGCGTTTTCGTCCACCTTGCCGTTGGAGGTCATCGGGAGGGAATCGGTGATCGCCAGCCGGGCGGGCCGTTGGTGGGCGGGCAGTTGTTCGGCCAGGTACGCGGTCAGTTCGCCGATCGTCGGCGAACCGCCCGGCGCGGGCACGACGTGCGCGGCCAGCCAGTCGTCTTCCGGGCGCGGGCCCCGGCAAGCGAGCACCGCCGCCTCCCACACGTCGGGATGGCCGGTGAGGACGGCCTCGATCTGGGCGGGTTCGATGCGGTGGCCGCGCAGGTTCAGTTGCCGGTCGCGGCGGCCCGCGAGTTCGACCGTGCCGTCCGGCCGGTATCGCGCCACGTCCCCGGTGCGATGGATCCGGTCTTCGGCGTCCTGTCCGAACATGCTGACGGGAAAGGGATCCGCATCGGTTTCGTCGAGGTAGCGCAGCGCCAGGTACGGCGACCGCACCACGAGCTCGCCCGGTTCGCCGACGCCTGCCTGCAGATCCGCGTCCGTGATCACCAGGAGCTGGGCTTCGGCGGTGCCGCGGCCGATCGGCACGTGCGGGCTCGGCGGGCAGGGTGAGGCGACGAAGTGGCCGGCGGCCTGCGGGGTTTCCGTCTTGCCGTAGAAGTTCACCGGCACCGCTGAGGGCGCCCACCGCGTCATCGACCGGACCTGGGCCGAGGACAACGCCTCGCCGCCGAAGAACAGCCACCGCAGCTCCGGCGCCGCCGAGTCGGTCGCGGTGGCGAGCATGGTGCCCAGGGTCGGGGTGAGATGTGCCGAAGTGATCCTGTTCGACCGCAGCCAAGCCGCCAGCTCGGCGGGTTCGCCGCGGGTCTCCTCCGCGGGGAAGTGGACTTCGCCACCCACGACCAGACCGGCGAAGCAGTCCCGCAGGATCGGGTCGTGCCCGAGGCCCGACAGCACCGCGAACCGGTCGTCACCGGACAGTTCGAACCGTTCCGCCTGCCATCGCAGGAAGCGGCACAACGGCGACTGGGCGCTCAGCACCCCTTTGGGTTCCGCCGTCGTGCCCGAAGTGAAGAGGAGGAAGGCGGCGTCCGGCACGGCGGCGAGGCCCGCTTCCTCGAGAACCCGCCATGGATCGTCCACAGTGGACGAACTATGGTCTTCCGGGCGGATCACCGTGACACCGTCGAGTGTCACGGCCGACAGGTTCAGCACGGCGGCGGGCCGAACCCGGCGCATCCGCCGGTCCAGCCACGCCCGCGGGTACGTCGGGTCGAGCAGCGCCGCCACGGCTCCGACCGCCGAGACAGCCAGCATCGACGCGGGCAACCACGGGGTCCGGGCGCCCAGTACCGCCACGGTGTCACCGCGGCCGATCCCGGCGGACCGCATCGCCTCGGCGGTCGCGGCGGTCCGTTCGACGAGTTCGCGGTAGGTCCATTTCCCGTCCGGACCGGACAGTGCCACCCGATCCGGGTGGGCACGGGCGGCCGTGACCACCTGGCTCACCAGACTCGGCACCGGCTCGGCTCGCACCGGTCGCCGCGGGTCGGGCAGCAGGCTCCGCATTTCGTCCGTCACCAGCGAGATCCCGGAAAGCCGCCGTCCGACGTCGCCGGTGAGCGCGCGCAGCACCGCGAGGTACTGGTCGGCGACCCCGCGCATCCGCTCCGCGCTGAACAGCTCCGCGTTGTGGATGAATTGGCACCGGACCCGGTCGCCGTGCTCCCATACGTACAGGCCGAGGTCCAGCTTGGCGAACGCCTCGTCCCCCTGCTCCCGCCGCCAGCGCAGACCACCGCTGTCCCATTCGTCCCGGCGCGGCATGATGTGGTTGAAGAGCACTTGGCACAGCGGCGAGCGGCTCAGGTCCCGCTCGGGGCGCAGCTCTTCCACCAGCCGTTCGAACGGCAGATCCTGATGGGCGTAGGCCTGCAAAGTCGTCTCCCGCACCCTGGCGAGCAGCTCCCCCACAGTCGGTTCGCCCGTCAGGTCCGCCCGCAGCGCGAGCTGGTTGACGAAGAACCCGACCGCCGACTCGGTCTCCGGGCGGCTGCGGCCCGCGATGGGAGCGCCCACCAGGAACCGCTCCTGCCCGGAAAGCCTGCCCAGCAGGAGAAAGAAGCCCGCCAGCAGGACCATGAACGGTGTGGCGCCCGCGTCGCGGGCGGTCGCGCGGACCGCGGCGACCACCTCGGCCGGGAGGTCCTGCCACAGCACCGATCCGCGATAGGACTGCACGGCGGGCCGCTGCCGGTCCGTCGGCAGGTCCAGGATCTGCGGACATCCGGCCAGCGCGCGCTTCCAGTAGGCGAGGTATCCGTCCACGGCCTGGCCGGTCAGGTGTTCGCGTTGCCAGGCCACGAAGTCCAGGTATTGGAAGGCGGGCGGGGCCGGTACCGGGACCGGCTCGCCCAGGTTGTGCGCGTAAAGGTCGCTGAGCTCGTCCAGGAGCACGTCCATCGACCACGCGTCGACGGCGATGTGATGTGCCGTGATCACCAGCAGGCTGTCGCCCGTGTCGAGGCGCAGCAGCAGTGCGCGCACCGGAAGGTCGGCGACCAGGTCGAAGGGCTCGTTCGTCTCCCGCGTGATCACGTGCACGGCCGCGGCGGCGTCCGGCGGCCGGACGACCCGCAGGCGTGCCTCCCGGCCGTCGACCACGCGCTGGCTCGGCTTGCCGTCCTCGCTGCCGAACACGGTACGAAGCGCGTCGTGCCGGGCGACGAGCGCGTCGAAGGCGTCGGCGAGTGCCGTCTCGGACACCGCGCCGGACAGCCGGATGATCGACGGCACGTTGTAGAGCGCGGTGCCCGGCTGGAGTTGTTCCAGGAACCACAACCGTTGCTGGCCGGGGGAAAGCGGCGCCGGACCGACAGCGTCCACGGCGGCCGTGATGGGCGGCGTTCCTGCCGTGGTGCGCCCGAGCAGTTCCCGGATTACCGGTTCCAAGGACGCCGGGGTGCGATGATCGAAGACCGCGCGCAACGGCAGGTCCACGCCGAACTCGCGGTTGAGCCTGCCGACGAGCCGGGTCGCGGACAGCGAGTGCCCGCCGATGGCGAAGAAGTCCGCGTCCGCCCCCAGATTCGCGCCGTCGTGGCCGAGCACCTCCGCCCAGACGGCGGTGATCTTCCGCCCCAGTGGCGATTCGGCCGGACGGCTCCGCCCGCCGGACAGACCGGCCCAGTCCACGGGCGGCAAAGCCTTGCGGTCGAGTTTGCCGTGCGCGGTGACGGGAAGGTCGCCGAGGACCACGACGGCCATCGGCACCGTGTGCTCGGGTAGCGATTTCGCGACGAAGGCGCGCAACGACGAGCCGTCCGGCGCGGGGTGGCCGTCGGCGGCAGTCACGTAACCGACGAGCCGCTGATCGCCGGGCGCGTCCTCACGCAGTACGGCGGCCGCCCCGCCCACCGAGTCGTGCGCCAGCAACGCCGCCTCGATCTCACCGAGCTCGACCCGGAAGCCGCGCACCTTGACCTGGTCGTCCGAACGCCCGAGGTACTCCAGCGCCCCATCGGGACGTTCCCGGACCAGGTCCCCGGTCTGGTACATCCGCTCGCCCTGCCCGGCGAACGGACACGGCACGAACCGGTCGGCGGTCAGCCCCGGTTTGCCGTGATATCCCCAAGCCAGCTGGGCGCCCGCGATGTACAGCTCACCGATCGCACCGGGTTCGACCGGCCGACGCGCCGGGTCGAGCACGTACAGCCGGGTGTCGCGCACCGGTTCGCCGATGGCGACGGTCTCGGCGTCCTCGACCGGATCGAAGCGCCGGTGCGACACCTCCACGGCGGCTTCGGTGGGACCGTAGAGGTTGTGCAGTTCGGATCGCGGCAGCAGCTCCGTGAACCGGCGTGCCACCGCGGACGGCAGGGCTTCACCGCTGCAGAGGACACGGCGAAGGGACGTGCATCCGGCCGCGGCGGGATCGCTCAGGAACATCGTCAGCATCGACGGCACGAAATGGGCGGTCGTCACCTCTTCGGTCCGGATGAGACCGGCCAGGTACGCCGGATCGCGGTGCCCGCCCGGTTTGGCGACCACCAGCCGGGCCCCGGCCAGCAGCGGCCAGAAGAACTCCCACACCGAGATGTCGAAGGACGCGGGTGTCTTCTGCAGCACGCTGTCTCCCGGCCCGAGCGGATACCGGTCCTGCCCCCACAGCAGCCGGTTCACGATGGCCGAATGCGGGACGACGACGCCCTTGGGGCGGCCGGTGGAGCCCGAGGTGTAGATGACGTAGGCCGGGTCGCCCGCGTGCGGTGGCCGGATCCGCCCGCCGCTCTCCGGGTCTTCCGCGGCGGCGAGCCCGCCGACCTCGGTCGCCGTCAGCACCGCGTCGGGCGCGGAATCCTCGAGCAGATGCGCGATGCGCTCCGCCGGGTAGTCGGGGTCGACAGGGACGTAGGCCGCCCCGGATTTGGCCACGGCGTGGATCGCGATCACCAGTTCGAGCGACCTGGGGATGGTGAGGGCCACTTTGGACCCCGGCCCGATCCCCCGGCGGGCCAGCGCTCCCGCCACCCGCCGGGCACGCGTGTCGAACTCGCGGTAGGTCAGGACTTCGCCTTCGAAGGCCACCGCGGCGGCGTGCGGCGTCCGCGCGACCTGCTGGTCGATCAAAGAGGCAAGGGTGGCGTCAGACATGGCTCGCCCCCGCCTCGATCATCTCGAACACCAGCTCGCGCACGGCGTCCGCGCCCGGGAGCTGTTCGGCGGACAGCTCGAGCCGCCGGACCGAACGCGGATCGACCAGCCCGGCGGGGATCTCTCGGTCCTGCGACATCAGGCACCGCACCACGAGCGCGTCCCCGGCAGGCGTGTGGTGCGCGGTGGCGAGCAGGAAACCGAGCCAGGCCCGGTACCTGGCGACCAGTTCGGTGGTGATGGCGTCCGCGTCCTCGGCGTCCATGTCGTTGTCGGCGGCGAACGCGGCCGCGTCGATGGCCAGCTGCGACGCCATGGCGCGCAGCGCGGTCCCCGGATCGCCCTGACAGTCGACGTCGGCCACCGGCGGCTCAGAACGGCCGAAGGCTCGCCGCCGATCTTCGAACGACCGGGCGACACTTGCGGACGTCGGCCGGAGCGGGTCGAGCAGGACGACGAGCGGGGCCCGGTCACCGACCGCGGCCAGTTCCTCCGCGAGCGCGACGGTCAGCGTCGCGGCGGTGCAGTATCCGACCACCGCGATCGGTTCGAGCCCGGCCGCCTGCTCGGCGTAACCGCGTGCCATCGCGGGCAGCGACACGTATCCGGACGCGGCGGTCAGGTCGCCGAGCGGGTCGATCCTGTGCAGCCCGAGTCCCCGGGTTTCCTTGGCCAGTAAGGAATCGAGGTCACGCCCGAGTTCGATCCCGGTGAAGCTGACCGAGAGCACGTTCGCCCGTGCGCCTCCGGCCACTCGCTCGATCGACGACCGCGTGCTCATCACGATCCCTCCCCCATCCGGTTGTCCGGCAACGGTTCCCAGTCGACCGGCGCGCCCGCGGCGACGGCCAGCGGCGGCGCGACGACCCGCATGGTTGGCGGTGGCTGCTGCCGCGAAGGCACCAGATGGAACACGACGGCCGCGTCGTCTTCCGAGCGCAGGTCCGCGTGACACGGGCAGCCGTCTTCGGCGAAGCCCGCGAAACGGTAGGCGATCTCCATCATGCGATTGCGGTCCGTGGCACGGAAATCCGCGACGAGGTGCACGCCGGCGGCGGCGGTCTGGTCGGCGAGCCAGCGCAGGATCACGGCGCCGACGCCGAAGGAAACGACCCGGCACGAAGTCGCCAGCAATTTGAGCCGCCACACGCGTTCGGATTTCTCCAGCAGGAGTACGCCGATCGCGCCATGGGAGCCGAAGCGATCCGTGAGCGTCGCGACGAGGACTTCGTGACCGGGGTCGTCGACCAGCCCGCGCAGGGTCTCGTCCGGATAATGCACGCCCGTGGCGTTCATCTGGCTCGTGCGCAGGGTCAGCTCCGCCACCCGCGCCAGCTCCCGCTCCCCGGCCCGGTCGACGCGCAGCACCATGTCCAAGGAGCGCAGGAACTGCTCGTCCGGTCCTTGGAACGCGGCCCGCCCGGCGTCGCGCCGGACGTTCGCCTGGTACATCCGCCGCCGCTGCCGCGAGTCCGCGGTCACCGACGCCGGGGTGAACTCCGGCCGGTCGAGGAGGGACTCGGCCTCCTCCGCCGCGTACAGCCGGACCTCGGGCAGGTGGAAGTGCACCTCGGCCCGCTCGGCGGGCTGATCGTCGATGAACGCCAACGTCTTGTGGGCGAAGCCGAGTTCGTGCGCGATCGCGCGTACCGAGTCGGATTTGCGTCCCCAGCCGATTTTCGGCGCCACGAAGTACTCCGCGATGCCCAGCTCTTCGAGCCGTGGCCAGGCGTGCTCGTGATCGTTGCGGCTGGCGATGGAGTTCAGGATGCCCCTGGCGTCTAGTTCGACGATGACGTCACGGATCTCCCCGGACAGCCGGGTCTCCCCCGCTTCGAGGAGAATTCCTTGCCACAGCGTCTGATCGAGGTCCCAGACCAGGCATTTCACCGTGCTCACGCCCATACCGTCACCGCCTGTTCGGCCAGGATGAGTTCACAGATCTCGTTGCTTCCTTCGATGATCTCCATCAGCTTCGCGTCGCGGTACGCCCTGGCCACCACCGAGCCGTCCCGCGCGCCGGCCGAGGCCAGCACCTGCGTCGCCCGCGCCGCGCCGTCGGCGGCACGGCGCGCGGCCACGTGCTTGGCGAGCACCGCCGACGGGACCAGTTCCGGGGTGCGGTCGTCCCAGTGTCCGCTGGCCTGACGGCAGATGAGGGTCGACACCTGTTCGTCCACCAGGAGTTCGGCAAGGTGGCGGGCGACGAGCTGATGCCCGGCGAGCGGTTTGCCGAACTGACGTCTGGTCGCCGCGTGCTCGCAGGCGGCGGTGAGGCACGCCCGCAGGATGCCGACGCAGCCCCACGCGACGGAGAGCCTGCCGTAGGTCAGCGCCGAGGTGACCAGCATCCCCAGCGGCTGTCCCGCCCCGCCGAGCACACTGCCACTCGGCAGCCGGACGGAATCCAGCCGGATGTCGGCGTGGCCGGCGGCGCGGCAGCCCAGCGGGTCGGGCCGCCGCTCGATCCGCACTCCGGGCGCGTGGGTCGGCACGATCACCGCGGCCGCGCCGTCGGCGTAACGGCCGAACACCAGGATGAAATCCGCGTACACGGCGGCAGTGGTCCAGACCTTCTCGCCCTCGATGACCACGTTGTCCCCGTCCGGCCGGATCCGGGTGGTCATCGCGGACAGATCGCTGCCCGCGTCCGGCTCGCTGAACGCCACACAGGCGATGGCACCCGAGGTGAGCCGCGGCAGCCATTCGGCTCGCTGCGCGTCATCGCCCAGCCGGGCGACGCACCACGCCGCGATGCCTTGGGAAGTCATGACACTGCGCAAGGACGAACACCGGCTGCCCACCTCCGCCGTGAGCTCACCGCAGCTCAGGCTGTCCATGCCCAGCCCGCCGTAGGCCTCGGGCACTTGCGGGCAGAGGACACCCTCGGCTCCCATCCGGAGCAGCACGTCGGCCGGGAGCTTCCCCGCGACGTCCCAGTCCCCCGCCGAATCCCCGACGAGAGCGGCGGCCAGCTCACGGGCGGCCGTCCACCGCGCCTCAGTCATCGCGTGCCCCGCCGAGCCGCACCAGCAGGGCGACCATCGCGTCGACCGAGCGGAAGTTGTCCAGCCGCAGATCGTCGCCGGCGACCGTCACGCCGAACTCCCGCTCCAGGTGGACGACCAGTTGCAACGCGAACAACGACGAGATCAGTCCCGCCGAGAACAGGTCCTGCGCCGGGTCGACGGTGGACTTCGTGCTCGCCTCGAGGAACTCGGTCAAGCTCCGCCGTGCCTGACCGGCGGACAGCGTGCCGGGTGTCTGAGGGTCGATGGTGTGGCTCACGATGTGCTCCGATACTCGAAGAATCCCGACCCCGTCTTGCGGCCGAGGTGACCTGCCCGCACCTTGTCGAGCAAAAGGGAACTCGGCCGGTAGCCAGCGTCGTCGGTGCGCGACGCCAGCACGGTGAGCGAGTCCACGACGTTGTCCAGCCCGATCAGATCGGCGGTGGCCAGCGGGCCGGTGGTGTGGCCGAGGCAGCCGGTGAACAACGCGTCGACCGCTTCGGGCGTGGCTTTGCCCTCGTCGACCACCCGGGCGGCCTCGTTGATCATCCGCTGCAGGATCCGGTTGATCACGAATCCCGGCCCGTCCGCCACCACCACGTACTCGAGGCCGAGCGCGGTCAGGAACGTGCCCACCGCGGCGAGCGCGGCTTCGCCGGTGCGCCGTCCGCGCACGACCTCCACGGTGCGGATGAGGTACGGCGGGTTCATGAAATGAGCACCGACGAGGTCCTCTGGCCTGTCGACGGAGCCGGCGAGTTCGTCGATGGGGATGGCCGAGGTGTTGGTGATCAGCAAAGTGCCCGGTCTCACCGCCTCGGACGCCGCGGCGAGCGCCCGCACCTTCGGCTCGATGCGTTCGGTGACCGCCTCCACGACCACCGTCGCGCGGTCCAAGCCCTCGACCGAAGTCGCCGTCTCGATCGCTCCCGCGGTGATGTCGCGCGGCAACGCGCCCATGAGCTGGGCGAGGCGTAGCTGCCCCGGGACGGTGGCGAGGGCGCCGGCGAGCTGGTCGGGGTCGGTGTCCACGAGCAGCACCGGACGGCCGCGCCCCGCGGCGAGGGTGGCGATCCCCCGGCCCATCACCCCGGCGCCCAAGATGGCGACGGGTCCGGCGTCGGTTGGTTCGGTCATGATTTGCGCGCCTCCGTGAGATCGGTGTGCCGTAACGGCGAGAACCAGGCGACGGCGGGCGCGATCGCCAGCCCGACGCAGCCGATCGCGATCCCCGCGTACAGGCCGAAAATGCTCGTCGACACGCCGCCCATCAGGGCGCCCAGCGGACGCAGGCCGCTGCCGACCCAGCGATGCGCGGCGGTGATCCGCGAACGCAGACCGTCCGGGGATTCGTTCTGGCGCAACGTCCGCGAGGTGACGTTGTAACAGACGGTGGAGAAGATCGCGAGACACTGCGCGGCGCAGGTCAGCACCTGGCCGGCGAGCCCGGGGCTCAGCAGCAACACCACCGCTTCGCTCGGCCCGCCGAAGAACACCGCCACCAGCAACAGTTTTCCGGTGCCCAACCTCGAATGCAGTCGTTTCACCAGCAGTGAGCCCAGAATGCCGCCGAGTCCGGCGATGCCCATGACGAGGCCGTACGCCGCGGGTGACCACTGCAGCGAACCGACCAGGTACACCACCAGCACGGCCTGGATCCAGAAGATGAAGAAGTTGTCGACCGAGTTGACGATCATCAGGACGCGCAGGACGGCGTTGTGTCCGACGAACCGCAACCCCTCGGCGATGTCCTTGCGCAGGGTGGTGCGTTCCACGGGGCCGTCCGGACGTTGCTCCCGTGAGCTGATCCGGTTCAGCGTGAACGCGCTGTAGAAACTCGCCAGCACGCCGAGGCCGAGCGTCACCGGCGCGCCGAGCCTGCCCACGAGGAACCCGGCGATCATCGGCCCCGTCGTCGTGGCGGCGGAATCGGCCAGCGACAGCTTCGCGTTGGCATCGATCAGCTGCGCGTTCGTGACCAGATGCGGGGTCAGCGACAGATGCGCCACCTGCGACACGATCCCGAAACCGGTCGACACGAACCCGGCGACGCACAACGTCGGGATCGACAACGCGCCGCTCCACCACAGCAGCGGCACCGCCAGTATCGCGACGCCCTGGCCGACGTCGGCCCACATCATGATCTTGCGTTTGTCGACCCGGTCCACGACGGCGCCGATGGGCAGGGTCAGCAGGAGCGCGGGGAGCATCGAGGACGCGGAAACGATCGACGCGGCCAAGCCGTTCGCGTGCAGGGTGACCACGGCGACCAGGCCCATCGCGACCGGAACGACGGCCGTGCCCATCATCGCCACGGCCTGCCCGGCGAAGTACGTCCGGAAATTCCGCTGCCGCAACAGGGAAGTCTCTTGCTCTACCGTCACGCCGGTCCTTTCACCGATGGAATCCCCGCCCCGTCATGGCCTAAAGTCGTTCCGAGACAGCTTGTTCCACGCCGACGGGAAGCGGTGAGCGCATGTCGCACGGAGAACACACCCCGGCCGACCGACAGGATCTCGACGGGCTCGTCCTCGGCATCTGGCGTGAGGTCCTCAGTGGACCGGTCGGCCCCGACGACGATTTCTTCGCGCTCGGCGGCGATTCCATCAAAGCGGGCCAGATCGTGGCGCGGCTGCGCAAGCAAGCGCGGACCGGACTGTCCCTCGCCGAGTTCCTCGCCGAGGTGAGCACCCCGCGCGAGCTGGCCGCTTTGGTGCGCGCCAAGGCAGTCTGAGCCTGCCCGGCGTATCCGCGTCGCGATCGGACCCATGCGATCACACCTCGACCAGCATGGAGCTCCAGGCGGCGGCCGGGCTGTTGTTCATCACCAGGACGAGATCGCCGGGTTCGAACTGACCGGAGGTCACGCCCGCGTCCAGGTTGGCCATGACGTCGACCGGACCGAGATGGCCGTAGCCCGCCAGGTTGCGCTCGCACACCTTCGCGATCTCGACGTCGAAAGCCTCTTCGTAGAACCGGAAGGCGCCGGTCGAGACGTTCTGCATGAGCACGTGGTCGACGTCGGTCATGGCCAGCCCGTTCCGGTCGAGCACCTGCCGGTTGAGCCGGTCGAGCCGGTTGCGGCTCTCGAGAGCCAGCTCGAACGAGTACCGCGCGGGATCGGCGCAGACCTCGCGCCAGCGTTCCGGTGGCACGCCCCGGTACTCCACCCGGAACAGGTCCCAGAACCGGCCGTCGGTCTCCACGACGACGTCCACGATGCGCAGTGCGGTGGCCCGCGGGCGCAGCAGCACCGCGAGCCCGGCGTCCCCGTTGACCGTCACCGGTAGCCGGATCCGACCGGGGCCCGGGCGCACGCAACCGTGCGCGACCACCACATGGCGCCAGTCCGAAGTGGACAGAAGCAGCGACCGGGCGGTCAGCAACGCGGTCGAGATGGACGCGCATCCGAGGTCCGACACCGAGAACGACAGGGCCGAAGACAGGCCGGTCTCGTGCTGAACCCTGGTCGACTCGGAGGCCATGAGGTACTCGGGTGCCCGGCCGCCGATGAGCAGCAGCGCGTCGACCTCACCGGGCCGCAGACCGGTCCGGTCCAGCAACGCCCGCACCGCTTCGACGGCCAGATCCGTCCCCTGGCTGTCCCCCGCGTCCGGCACGGAAGCGATCCCGAGGCCGTCCACGAGCGTCCGGTCCGGCTCGGTCAGGGCGGCGTACTCGGCGAGGTCACGGATCGGGGTCCGGTCCTCGGGCAGCCACACCTCGATCGCGTCGATCCCGACCGCGGTCACGGCGTGCTCCCGCTCGCGGCCGCCCTGTCCCGCACGCTCTTCGGGGTGATGTCGGTCCAGACCCGTTCGATGTGGCCGAGGCAGTCCGTCCGGGTGCCGGTGTAACCCACCGGCCGCCAACCGGCAGGCGGCTCACCGGTCGCGGGCCATACCGAGTACTGCTCTTCGTGGTTGATCACGACCTGGAATCGGCCTTCTCGCGGCTCGGCTGCGGTCACAGGACCCTCCCGATGATGTCGGCGATCGCGGAGTGGTGCCGGCGCATCATGGTGAAGTGATCGCCGGGTACGGAATGGACGGTGACCTCGCCGGTGATGAACTTGCGCCAGCCGAGGTCCTCGGCCCGGTCGTCCGGGCCCTCGAACAGCGGTGACTCGGCCCGGATCACCACCGCCGGACCGGCGTACCCGGCCCACCGGTAGTCGAGCAGCGCGAGGTCGTTGGCGCGCAACACTTTCGTCATGGCGCCGATCTGGTGCCGGGTCATGGTCGGCGGCAACCGCCCGGCCTCTTTCGCCGTCTTGATGACGGCCGTCAACCGTTCCCGCTCGGACAGCCCGGCGAGCGCGCCGACGTCGACGCTGAAGTCGGAACCGGCGGTGAGCAGGTTGACCAGCAGCGCCGATTCCCGTTCCGGGGGCGGCTCGGGGTCCAGTTCGGTGTTCGCGTCGATCAGTACCAGCGGCGCCACGCGGTCACCCACCGCGCTGAGTTGCCGGGCCATCTCGTAAGCGATCACCGCGCCGAACGACCAGCCGACGAGACGGTACGGCCCCGTGGGCTGGACCTGCCGCAGTTCGCCGACGTACCGGGTGGCCATGGCCTCGACGGTCGGATCCGGGTCGAGGCCGTCGTCGAGACCGACGGCGGGCACGCCGATGACCGGATGCCCGGCGGGCAACGCCTGCGCGAGCGCGAAGTACGGCTGGACACCACCGCCGGATGGGTGTGGGCAGAACAGGGCGGGATGCTCGCCCCCGGCCCGGATCGGCACCAGCCGACCGGCGGTGGTGTCCACGTCGTGCCCGGCGCTCACGGCCATGAACCCCGCGAGGTCGCGGAGCGTCCGGTGCGCGTAGATGTCCCGCAGCCGCAATCGCACGCCGAGTTCCCTGCGGATCTCGGCCAGCACCTGCAACGCCAGCACGGAGGTGCCACCGAGTTCGAAGTAGTCGGCGTCGGGCGGTACCTCGCCGACTCGCAGCGAACCGGCCCAGACCCGGGACAACGCCTGTTCGTAGTCCGCACGCGATGTCGGCGGCCGGTCGGATCGCGGCGGCACGAGGGCGGGTGCCGGTGACGCCGTGTCGCGCCGCGGGGGCGTGACCCAGCATCGCGTCGGCTCGAAGGAGTAGCCGGGCAAGGAAACCCGGCGGCGCTCGGCACCCTCGTGCACGACGTCCCAGTCCACGTCCAGGCCGGAGACGTAGAGGTCCGCCACGCGGGCGAGCACGTCGTCGCCGCGCACCGAGTCCAGATCGCAGACGAGGACATCGCCGCCGGGGTCGTCGCTTCCGCGCTCTCCGTCTTCGGAGCGCATCGCCTCGGCCAGCGCCGCGGGAAGGCTCGCTTCGCCGCGGGCGAGCTTCGCCAGTGCCGCGGAACCCGACACCAGCGTCGTATCGATCCCCCACGTCCGCATGAGGCGCAGGAACGCGTGGCTCCGGGAGAACCACGCCGTCGTGGCCTCGTCCACCTCGTCCGGTGCGGCCTCGACGCACTCGGCGACGGCCGCCGCGTACACCGCGTACCGTCCGGCCAGCAGGTCCGCGTCGCGGGCGCTCGGGCCGGCGCCGGGTACGACCGTCCACATCGGACGTCGTGAGCCCGACGGTGCCGGGCCGCCCCGGGCGGCGCGCTTGCCCGCCCTGCGCAAACCGTCCAGCAGTTCGGCCCGGTTGCGCACGGGGAACGCCACCCGCCACGGCAGGTGGTCCCGGCCGCGGTTGAGGGTGTGCAGGACATCGCGGACGTCCAGTTCGGGGTCGTCCGCGATCCGCTCCCGTAACGCCGCACAGACGCGGGCGACCGCGGGCCAGCCGCGACCGGACACCGTCGCGACACCGCCCGCCCACTCCGACGATTCCCCGCCCGCGGGCCGTGCCGCCGGTGCCGACTCCACGACGGCGTGCGCGTTGGTCCCGGCCAGACTGAACGAGCTCACCCCGCCGAGCAGCGGGCCGTCGTCGTCCGCCTTCCACTCGACGAGTTCGGTGGCCACCCGTATACCCAGCCGATCGAAGTCGACGAGCGGGTTGGGGCGGGTGAAGTGCAGGGACGGGTAGATCACCCGGTTCTGGATGCCCGCGACGACCTTGACCAGCCCGGCGAGACCCGCCACATGGTCGAGGTGGCCGATGTTGGTCTTCACCGAACCGATGACGCAGGATTCGCGGCCGGACGCCTGTCCGCCGCCGGCCCGGGAGATCGCCTCCACCTCGATGAGGTCGCCCAGCCGCGTCCCGGATCCGTGCGCTTCCAGGTAACCGAGCCCTCCTGGCCGCAGACCGGCCTTCCGCCAGGCGTCCCGCAGCAGGTCCACCTGCGCGGCCGGGCTGGGCGCGCTCAGCCCGTTGGACCGGTCGCCGTTGTGGTTCACCGCGGTCGAGCGGACGACGGCGTGCACGTGATCGCGATCCCGCACGGCGTCCGACAAGAGCTTCAGCACGAGCACCACGCCGCCCTCGCCGTCCCCGGTGCCGTCCGCGTCGGCGTCGAAGGCCCGGCACCGGCCCGAGGAGGACACCACTTCGGCGTAACGATCGTCGGCGGCGTCGGCGAACGTGCTGCGCACCGCGACACCGCCGACGATCGCCAGGCTCGCCTGACCGCCACGCAACATGCCCGCCGCGAGGTCGAGCGCCACCAGTCCGGTCGAGCATCCGGTGTCGACCACCAGCGCCGGGCCCTGGGTGCCGAGCAGATGCGCGATCCGGCCCGGCAACACCGAGGTGCCCGTGCCCAGCAGGGTCAGCACCCCTTCGTCGGCCTCGGTCATCAGCTCCGGGTAGTCCGAACGCCCGCCCGCCATCACCACCGCGGTCCGGGTACCGCGGACGCTGCCGAACGCGTGGCCGGAGTCTTCGATCGCCGCGTAGGTCAGCTGGAGGGAGAGCCGGTGCTGCGGGTCCATCAACTCGGCTTCGCGCAACGGGATCCCGAAGAACTCGTGGTCGAACTCCTCGACACCGGTCAAGGACGCGAGCGGCCGGTGGTCGAGGCCCGGGTCGATACCCGCGAGGCGCAGCCGCTCGACGGGCACCTCCCGGACGCTGTCCTTGCCCTCGGCCAGATTCCGGTGGAAGCGCCGCAGCGAATCCGCGTCCGGCAACCGCACCGCCATACCGGTGATCGCGATCGGCTCGGAAGCGGGGGTCATGACGTCCTCCCCTGTCCGTCGATGAAGGCGGCGATCCGCCGCACCGTTGTCTGGTCGAACAGGTCGACCACCGACGGGGCGGGCGCGCCGAACTCCTCGCCGAGCCGTTCCGCGAGGACGACCAGCAGCAGCGAGTTGCCCCCGGCGGTGAAGAACGGGGTGTCCCTGGCGATCTGCCCGGCTCCGGTGACGGCGAGCCAGATCTTCGCCACCCGCTTCTCGGTTTCGGTCGACGGTGGCGCGCCGTCCGCACCGATGTCCTTGTCCGGCACCGGAAGCGCCGCTCTGTCCACTTTGGCGTTCCCGGTCAGCGGGATCTCGGGGACGGCGATCAGGTACGCCGGGACGAGGGCGGCGGGCAGGATCCCGCGGAGATACCGGTCCACCACCGCGGGATCGATCGTCACCCCCGGGCGCGCGACGGCGTACCCCACCAGCGCGGGCCCGGCGCGCAAATCGGACCGCAGCAGGACGACGGCGTCTTCGACGTCCGGGTGGGCGCGCAGCGCCGAGGCGACCTCGCCGGTCTCCACCCGGAAACCGCGAAGCTTGACCTGACCGTCGATGCGGCCGAGGAACTCCAGCCTGCCGTCGGCGAGGAAGCACACGAGATCGCCGGTGCGGTAAAGCCGCGCGCCGCTTTCGCCGGAGAACGGATCGGGGACGAACCGGTCGGCGGTCAGCGCGGGCCGTCCGAGGTAGCCGCGGGCCAGCCCGGCCCCGCCGAGCAGCAATTCGCCCGGCACTCCCGCGGGCACCGGCCGCATGCCGGGATCCACCACGTAGACCGTCGTGTTCCCGACCGGACTTCCGATCGGCAGCGTGCCTTGGCCGGACCGCACCGCGTGCACGGGCTCGAACGTGGCGAACAGCGTCGACTCGGTCGGCCCGTACATGTGCAGTACCGCGTCACTGTCCACATGGTCCAGTGCGGCGGACACCGCCGCCGGGTCGACGACGTCGCCGCCGACGAACAGGGTCCGGATCGACGACAGCAGCTCCGGCGCGTGCTCGACGATCAGGTTCAGCTGGGGCGCGATGAGCTGCATCATGGTGACCGGATGGGTGTCCACCGCGGCCCTGATCTGGTCCAGGATCGCGGAGGTTCCGGCGTCCCCCGGCGGGATCGCGACCGCGCCGCCGTTGAGCAACGGCCCCCACAGCTCGACCAGCGACGCGTCGAAGGCGAGCGGTGACAGATGCAGGCACACGTCGCCTGGGCCGAACTCGTGGAAGCGGGCGCCCCGGACCAACCGCCCGATCGAGCGCTGTTCGACCCCGACGGGGTTGGGTTTGCCGGTCGAACCGGACGTGTAGATGACGTGCGCGAGGGTGCGGCCGTCGGCCCGCCGGGACGGGTTCCCGGCGGCGGGGCCGGACGTGATGTCCGCCCACGGCACCACCCCTGGCAAGCCGGCCACCGCGGGGGACGACTCGGCGTCGGTGAGGACCACCGCGGCGCCGGAATCCTCGACGAGCAGGCGCAACCGCTCCGGCGGATGGTCGGGCGTGAGCGGCACGTAGGCCGCGCCGGATTTGAGCACGCCCAGGATCGCGGCGATCGCCTCCGGGGAACGGCGCAGGCACAGCCCGACCCGTGATTCCAGGCCGATCCCCCGCGCCAGCAAGCCTCGCGCCACTCTGTTCGCCAACGAGTTCAGCTCGGCGTACGACAGGACGCCGCCGTCGTGGTGGACGGCGGACGCCTCCGGGGTCGACGCCACCTGTTCCTCGAACAGCTCCTGGATCGATCGGTCCGGGAACGGGGTCCGGGTGCGGTTGACGTCCTCGACCAGGTGTGCCCGCTCGGCGCCGACGACCAAGGGGACTTCCCGCACCGGCCGGTCCGGTTGTTCGACCAGCGCCGTCAGCGAGCGCACGAGGTAACCGGTGAGCCGGACGATCGTGGCCTCGTCGAAGAGATCGGTGTCGTAGGTGACGATCGCCGTGAGATCGTCGCCGCGTTCCTGGAAGGTGACCGCGAACTCCCATTTCGCGACCCCGAGGAACGAGTCGGCCCGGGAGACGCGCAGACCGGCGAACCCGGTCGGTTCGACGACCCGGTCCAGCGCCACCGCGACCTGCGCGAGTGGGGTCCGGCTGAGGTCGCGGCCGGGTTCGAGCACCTCGGCGAGCCGTTCGAACGGCATGCCCTGGTGCTCCATCCCGTCCATGAAGGTGAGGAAGACCTGTTCCAGCAGGTCGGCGAAGCTGGGATTCCCGCCGAGGTCGGTGCGCAGCACCAGCCCGTTGACGAGGAAGCCGAGCACGTTCTCCGCGGCGGGCAACGGCCGGTTCGCCACCTGAACGGCCACCGGCACGTCGTCCTGACGGGCCCAGCGGCCCATCGCCGCGGCGACGACGGCCACCAACGCCATGTAGAGGGACACGTGATGCTCCCGGCAGAGCGACCGCAACGCCGTGGCCGTCGCCTCCGGCACCGGGATCCCGTGCGCCGCGCCCCGGAACCCGGGGCGCGCCGGGCGCGGCCGGTCGGTGCGGAGGTCGAGCGGCGTGAGTCCGGTGAGGGCTTTCTCCCAGTAGGCCAGCAACTCCGGCTCCGCGGCCGCCACGACGTGCCGCTCCCACTCGGCGATGTCGCCGTGCTGGACGGGCAGTTCCGGCAGAACCGGTTCGCGGCCGTCGGCCAACGCCGAATAGCACACCGCCAGCTCGGCCAGCAGCACGTCCTCGGACCAGCCGTCGAACACCGCGTGGTGCACGGAAAGCGCGAGCAGATGCGCACGCGCTCCGACACCGCGCAGCGAGGCGCGCAACGTCGGCCCCGCGCTCAGATCGAACGGCTCCTGGCCTTCGCGGATCGCGTCGAGCCGCGCGGACTCCCATGGATCCTCACCGGCGTCCGTCACGACCGGGAGCACCGGCATCGGAGGGTGGTTCTCCGGCGCGCCGACCGGCCGGATCCGCTGGCGGAGTTCCGTGTCGTGGACCAGCGCCGTGCGCAGGCTCTCGTGCCTGTCCACGAGTCGCCACACCGCTTCCCGCAACGCGGCGACGTCCAGCTCTCCTTCGATCCGCAGAAGGATGAGGTAGTTGTAGGCGAAGCTGTCCGGGAAGAACCGTTGCAACGGCCACAACCGGCGCTGCGCGAACGACGCGGGCAGCAGGACGCGGCCGTCTTCGTCCGGTCGCCGGACCAGCCGCACGAGGTCAGTCACGACGCCCACCTCCCTCTGCCGCATCGAGCGCGGTGGCCAGGCTCGCGACCGTCGGATTCCGGAACAGCAGCCGTAACGGGATCTCGCGGCCGACCGCGCGCCCCGCCCGCGCCACGACCCGCAGCATCGTCAAGGAATGGCCGCCGAGATCGAAGAAGTCCTCGTGCACGCCGACCCGCTCGGCCCCGAGCACCTCGGCCCACACCTCGGCGAGCGCTTTCTCCAGCGGGGTGCTCGGTCCATCCGAGCCACCTGTCCCGGGTCCGGCAGGCGCGGGCAAGGCCGCGCGGTCGAGCTTTCCGCTGGCGTTGAACGGGAGTTCGGCCAGCACCGTGATCGACGACGGGACCGCCGCCGCGGGCACCTCACCGCGCAGGAATTCCCGCAGCCGCGCGGGTTCCGGGTTCACCCCGGCGGTGGCGGGCGTGACGTAGCCGACCAGTGACGGGGACACCCCCGGCGTGGACCGGTTCAACACCACCGCGGCCTGTCCGACCGTCGGATGCGCCCGCAACGCGGTCACCACCTCGGCGGGTTCGACCCGGGTGCCCCTGATCTTGACCTGGTCGTCCATCCGGCCGAGGAACTCGAGGTCGCCGCTCGGCAGCCAGCGGCCGAGGTCACCGGTGCGGTACAGCCTCGCCCCCGGCTCGGGAGACCAGGGATCCGGCGCGAACCGGTCCGCGGTGATCGCGAGCCTGCCGGGGTAACCGCGGGCCACCGCGACGCCGCCGATGCAGATCTCTCCGGGGACGCGCGCCGGTGCCGGGTTGAAGTCGTCGTCCAGCACGTAGGCCCGGATATGCGCCAGTGGTTTGCCGATCAACGCGACCGGCGAGTCGCTGTGGCCGGGGTAGGTCCAGCCGCTCGCGGTGATGGTCCCTTCGGTGGGGCCGTAGCTCACGACCGCCCGCACGTGCGGCGCGACCTGGCGCCACTCGGCGAGTTGTTCGGTGGTCACGACGTCGCCGCCGACGGTCACCAGGCGCAGCCTGCCCATCCTCGCCGCGGGATCGGGATGGGCGATCAGGGTGCGGACGACCTCCCAGCCGTACTCGGGCAGCAGTTCCATCACCGTGACGCCGTACGCGCACACCACGTCGAGCAGCTTGTCCGGGCTCCACACCTCCTGGTCGCGCAGCAGCACTGTCGCACCGGTCAGCAGCGGGGTCAGAGCCTGTTCCAGCGACGCGTCGAAACCGATCGACGAGAACTGCAGGACGACGTCGTCCGCGTGGATCTCGTACAACTGCTCGATGCTGCGGCAGTTGGTGGCGACCGAGGCATGCGTGATCGCGACCCCCTTGGGGGTGCCGGTGGATCCGGAGGTGTAGACGAGATACGCCAAGTCTTCCGGGTGTTGCGCGCGGGCGGGCGCCGCCGGCGACGACGGACCCGAGGTCGGGCCGTCCACGCACAGGGCGAGCCGTCGGTCGCCCGACAGACCGGGCGCGTCCAGCCGGGAAAGCAGCGCCTGCTCGGTCACCACGGCACTCACCCCCGCGTCGTCGAGCATGAGCCGAAGCCGCCGGTCGGGCAGTGCGGGATCGAGCGGGAGATAGACGCCGCCCGCGCGCAGAACGGCCAGCAGCGCGACCACCAGGTTCGCCGAGCGGTCCAGGAACACCCCGACCACCCGTTCGGGACCGATCCCTTCCCCGCGCAGCCGTCGCGCCAGCGTGTCCGCCGCCTCGTCCAGTTCGGCGTAGCTCAGCGTCACGTCACCGCAGACGACCGCCGTCGCGGTACCTCGGCGCCGGATCTGCTCTCCGATCAGCTCGTGGACCAGGCGGGACACGGTGGGCGCCGGAGGCGGGCTGTACCGGTCCACGATCCCGGCGCGCGCCGAGGGGGTCAGCGGGTGCACCGAACCCACCAGGGCCGACGGATCGGCGGCGAGCGTGTCGAGGATGGTGAGCAGGCCTTCCGCGATGTCGCGCACCGCGTTCTCGTCGAGATGCTCGCGCTGGTGCTCGAGCACGATCCGCGGTGTCTCGCCGAGCCACACCGTCACGAACAGCGGGTATCCGGTCTGCCCGAACCGGCGGATCAGGTTCATCCGGAGCTGTCCCGCCGACCACCGGTCGTCGCTCGAACCCGGGTAGTTCTCGCAGACCATGACCGAATCGAACAGTCGCGTGCCGGGTTCCAGCCCGGTCGCGGCCTGGACTTCCGCCAGTGACTCCCCGCCGTGTTCGCGGGCCGCCGCCAGCCGTTTCTGGTTCGCCCGCAGCCAATCCACGACGGTCGCGTCGCGATCCACCCGGACCCGGGCCGGGATGGTGTTGATCAACAACCCGATCGGCTGCTCGTCGTCGGGGACGTCGAGCGGTCGCACCGAGACCGTCGAGCCGAACAGCACGTCGCGGCTCCTGGTGTAGTGGCCGAGCAGCAACCCCCACGCCGCGTGGAACACCGTGGCCTGGGTGACCCTGGCCTGCCTGCACAACTCACGCAGGGCGGCGGTCTTGGTCTCGTCGAGCAGCACGCTGTGCTCGCCGGTGCCGCCGCTCTTCCCCGGCTCGGCGCGGCGGTCGACCATTTCGGGCAGCGGCGCGTTACCGGTGAAACCGCTCAACTCGGTGCGCCAGAAGGCAAGTGACGCCGCGGCGTCACTCGAGCGGGCACGGACGGCGAAGTCACCGAATCGCGGCGAGGGCCGTTCCGGCGCGGCATCCCCTGCGTAGGCGGCCGCCAGCTCCCGCAGGACCAGCGTCCGGCTCCAGCCGTCCATCAGGATGTGATGCGACGTCCACAGCACCAGATGCGCCGCGTCCGCCACCCGGATGACGGCGATCCGGCTCAACGGCGCGGTGTCGAGCCGGAACCCGCGTGCCTGGTCCGCTCGCAGCATCGCGTCGAACCGCTCGTCCTGCTCGGCGGGGCCGAGCAGGCTCCAGTCCAGGACGGTCAAGGACAGCGGCACGTCCGGGAGGACGGCCATCCGGGGCTCCGCCAGATCCCGCCAGCGGATCTCGGCGCGGAAGACCGAATGCCGCCGGATCACCGACCGCCACGCCGCGCCGAAGGCGTCGATGTCCAGCTCGCCCTCGACGCGGAACAGATGCTGCACCAGGTCGGCATCGTTCTCGGGATCGCGCAGCGCGTCCACGAGCATGCCGCTCTGCAAGGGGGTCAGCGGCCACGAGTCCTCGGCCGTACCCGGTCCGGCGTCGGTCATCCCACCGGCCTCGAGGTGTAGAACCCCCAGTAACCCGCCTGCTCCATGATCGGCCCGGTGCCCGCCGGCTGACGGGTGAACCCGGTGAACCGGTCCGACCGGTACGCCTCCAGCGCGACCGGATAGGCCAGCAGGATGGTGGGCACGAGGTCGTAGTACCGGGCCTGCGCCTGCTTCACGATCTCGGCGCGGGCCGCCGGGTCCATCTCGGCCAGCTGCCGCTCGTAGAGAGCGTCGAACTCGTCGTCCGCGAGGAACGAGGCGCTCACCGTGGTGTCGCGGTCCGAGGGCAGGCTCTTGCTGGTCTGCCTGGACAGGATCCAGTCGGGGTCGGGCGGACTGCCCCAGCCGGCGACGGTGAGGTCGAACCGGCCGCTGTTGTACTCCTCTTCGTAGTCGTCGTCGGGCAGGCCTGTCGACTCGACACCGATGCCGAGTTCGTCGAGCCAGCCGGCGATGTGCTTGGCCGCCCGCTCGTGGTAGTCCGTGCCCAGCCGCCAGAGCAGCCGGAGCCGCAACGGGTCGCCGTCGGGACCGACCCGCCTGCCCTCTCGCAGGCGATAGCCCGCGGCCTCGAGCTCCTCACCCGCCCGCGTCAGATCGAATTCGTACCGCTGTTCCTCCGACGGTTCCCAGTGATAGTCCGGGAAGACGGCGGGCACGATGCCACCGGGGGCACGGCTGAAGCCGCCGTAGACGCCGTCCCGGATCGCCTCGACGTCGATCGCCTTGGCGAGCGCCTTGCGCACCCGGATGTCCCGTAGCGCGGGGTGACCGTCGCCGATCGGCTGCCGGTCCCGGTTCAGCGCGCCGAGGTTGAGCATCAAGTGGTTGTAGCGACGGCTGTCCGCTTCCACCACGGTGACGCCGTCGGTGGCCGAAAGCTTCCGGTGCTGTGTGAAGGTCACCCGGTTGACGACGTCGACCTCGCCCGCGCACAACGCGTCGACGGCATCGTCCGCGCTCTCGAAGAAGATGAGGTGGATTTCGTCGATCGCCGAGCGGCCACGCCAGTAGCCGGGATTCGCCTTCAGGATCGTGACGTCGTCCTTGCGGTGCTCGGCGACCAGGAACGGGCCGCTGCCCACCCCGACGATCTCGACGGACTCGCCGAGCGGGTCGTCCATGTCCTCGACCACGCGCCAAACGTGCTCCGGGACGATCGGCACGTCGAGCGCCGTCATGCTGGCTTGCGGCGACTTCGTCCGGAACCACACCGTGTCGTCGCCCTCGGCCTCGACACTCACGATGTTCTCGACGTAACTGCCGTTCGCCTCGGCGGCCACTTCGTCCGACATGATCTTGTCGAAGGTGAACGCCACGTCGTGTGCGGTCAGCGGTGTGCCGTCCGACCACGTCAGACCCTGACGGATCACGCACTTCCAGGTCAGCTTGTCTTCGGAAGGCGTCAGCGACTCGGCGACCCCGCTCGTGGGCTTGTAATCGACCGGCGACGGCGGTGTGAGGAATTCCCAGCACAGCCTGCCGATCATGGCGCCTGCCTCTTTGACCGCCCGAAACGGATTCACGTGGTCGATTCTCTGCGACAGGGCCACGCGCAATATCGAATTCCCATGGTCGCGTTCCTCTGCAGCCACCACACCCCGGCCCTTCTCAATTCGGGTACGCCTCGATTGTCCTCAACACAACCAGGATCCGGCGAGATCCGTCAACGTCGGTCAAGCGGCACCGATCACACGACGGCGGCATGCGGCATTTCCCCGGATCAAAAGGGATCGGAGTGCCATTCAAGGACACGAAAAGAGCGCGGCCGTCAATTAGCCGCGCTCTTTTGAAGCTTCGCTGATCACCGCTCGATGTGACGATTCATCGTCCGAGTGGCTTCGCGACGTCTTGGGGGACATCCCCTTCACGGACGCGCTGTTCCAGCCGGGTGACGAACCGCTGCCAGTCCGTCACGCAGTGCCGGGCGAGCTCGACGACCGTGCCCGTGCAGTGCTGCGGCACGTTGTCCGCCAGGCTGAGCCAGCTCTCCTCCCCGCCCGCGTGCAGGTTCAGCGACTGCAGCAATGCCCGGCCGGTTTCGGCGAACCGCAACGACGGATCCGCCCGCAACCGCCGCAGGGCCGTTGCCCTGTCCCAGACCTGGGCTTCCTCGGCGGGGCCCGCGATCCGGACCGGCTCGGACCGCTGTCCACTCGGGACCAGATCGTCACCGCAGCGCAGGCGTCTGCGCACATCCTTCACAGTGGTCGTCGAGATCCCCGCCACGCGGGCGACCTCCTCGACCGGGGTGTTCGGGTTCGCGATCAGAAGCTCGCCCGCCCGGCGTCTGCCCTCGACGCCGTTGAGCGGCCGGACCCGGCCGTCCCTGCCGACCCGCGCGGTCAAGTGGGGATTTTCCCCAGTCGACCGGCGCCGGATCGCGCCGACGGTCTTGTGCGCGAGACCGGCGAGGGCCGCGATCGCGCGGTCCGACCATTCGCCGTGGGTGCAGATGATGCGTCTCGCGGCGGCTTTCCGATCGGCCAAGGCGAGCGACAGGCCGTGGGCGATGTTCGCTTTCACCGCGAGCAGGAACGCGTCGTCCACACTGCCGTCGAAGAAGCGCGCCGCGATGGTCGTTTCGCCCCGCGTCTCCGCGACGCGGATCCGATGCATGCCGTCGATCACCCGCATCGTCGCGCGGTGCACGATGATGGGCGGCAGCGCGACTTCCCAGGTCGCCAATTCCCGTACGTGCGCCGGATCCTCGCCCGCGGTCCGCGGCGAATCGGCGGGTAGCAGCGAGGCGATGGGCACCCGCACCACCTCCTGGTCGAGATGCCCTGGGACGGTGGCCGGATGCTCCGCGGCTGATTCCGGACGCGCTCGACTGTTCATTCCTTGCCCCCATAGCCTTGATCGCGGACCTCTCCCTGGATTCAGGGTCTGGTACCGCTCGATCGCGCGGACCGGCGGCCATCCCGGAGGTATCCGGGATGCGCACACGGCGGCTCGGCGCCAACCTCGAATTCGAAATCTTTCGGACGCGAGTGATATCGCTGGAGGACAACGGCCAGCGCGGCTTCAGGCAATGAAATGACCGTCCTTCCCCCAGTGAGCTGTCACACTCAGACCGCTGGAGTGGACCGCCCGGTTGTCATGGAACCAGCCGGACGACTTGGCGGGCAAGAGGGATACAACGAAAGCACCAACGAGAGGACGACAGGACGTTCAGGGTGACTCCCTGTCATGGAAGTGCACCCGATAAGACCTTGAGTACCACCTCGGCGCGATGCGTCCGGCGCGAAGAGGTTCAAGCGCGCAATCGACCTTTATCGGCGATTTGCGCGGATAAAGGTCGCGTCCAATGCCGTGTCACTGTCGCGACCTGGACAGAGAGTTGTGACCTGCATCACTGATCTGCCAAGTCTCGAGCGCTTGCCTCGATTTGTCACGCCCGTCATCCTGGATCTCCGGCACCCGCTCACCCGTGTCAGGGTCACCGGACGAGTTTTTCTTCACCTGTAAGGAAAAGCGCCGCCGGACCCTACAATCGCGGCCATGTCTGAAGTGGAGCGTTCGGCGAGGCGAGTGGCTGATTCCGACCGCGAAAAGGTGGCTCAGCTGCTGTACGAGGCCATGGGGGCGGGCCGGATCACCACCGCCGAACTGGAGACGAGACTCGACGCCGTCTACTCGGCGAAGACCTTCGCGGACTTCGAACCGGTCATCGCGGACCTCTCTCCGATGAGCACCGGCCCCGAGGACGCACGAGGCGGGCGGTCCTCCATCGCCGTCATGTCGGGCACACGACGACGGTTCGACGGCATGCTGCCGTCGAAACACGTGAGCCGGGCCCTCTGGGGAAGTGTGCGTCTCGATCTGCGGTACGCCGAGATCGCCGCCGACCCCTGCACGATCAGGGCCGTGGCGATCATGGGCGGCGTCAAGATCGTGGTCCCGGAGGACTTCGTCGTCGACGTCCGGGGCGTCGGGCTCATGGGCGGGTTCGGGACCGGACGCGGTCGGGCGCCACGGCGGGCGGCGGTCGGTGCGCCGGTACTGCGCGTCACCGGTTTCGCCTGGTGGGGGTCGGTGAAAGTGATCCGGAAGGCCCGCGAGCCCCTCACTCGCGGCCGGAGACGGTGAGCCAGGTGAGTCCGAGCGCGGCCATCCAGGTCACCGCGCCGAGGACGCCGATCGTGTGCAACCCGGAGGTGAACGCGGCGCCGTCGGCGGGCGGCCCCGCGATCGCCCCGTAGCCGGCGACGGCCAGGGCTCCTGCGGCCTGCCGGGCGGTGTTGTTGACCCCGCTCGCGAGGCCCGCACGGTCGGCGGGGACGGATCGGATCGCCGCGGCCACGACGGCCGCGGTCAGCAGGCCCATGCCGATACCCAGGCCGAGCAGCGCCGGCAGCAGCCGGAGATAACCGCTGTCGGGACGGAGTCCCAGCATCGACAGCGATCCGGCCGCGCCGATCAGCAGCCCACAGGTGAGCGGCGGCCTCGGACCGTACCGTCCGGTGAGGCGGCCCGTGACCGGCGCCAGCGCCGCCAGCGGTACGAACAGCGGCAAGAGCATCAGCCCGGCGGTGAACGCGTCGCGGTGCTGCACTGTCTGCAGGTACAGCGTCGCGACGAAGATCGTTCCGATCCCCACCAGGTTCATCGCCGCCGCCACCACGTTCGCCCCGGCGAAGGCGGGCTTCCGCAGCAGGTTCAGCGGGAGCAACGGTTCAGCCGCCCGGCGTTCCCACCACAGGAACCCGGCGAGCGTGACCGCGGTGGCGATCAGGACGAGAGGCTCGCCGGCGATCACGGCGTACACGGTCGTCGCGAGTGTCGCCGTCGCGAGGAGGATTCCCGGGATGTCGAGCGGTCGCGGATGCTCGTCGCTGGTCTCGGTGACCAGACGCGCGGTCAGCGGGATCGCCAGCGCGATGATCGGCAGGTTGATCAGGAAGACCGCGCGCCAGCCCACTCCCGACACCAGCGCGCCGCCGATCAGCGGTCCCGCGGGCAGCGCGAGTGCGGAGACCCCGGCCCAGACTCCCACCGCCCGAGCCTGCTCCGCCCGCTCCGGGAAGGCCCTGGTGACGACGGCGAGCGTGCCGGGCAGCAGCATGGCCGCGCCAAGGCCCTGCAACGCGCGGCCGCCGATCAGGGTGGCGACGCCGGGTGCGATCCCGCAGATCAGCGACGCCGCCGCGAACACGCCGAGTCCGGTGAGCACCACGCGTTTGTGGCCGTAACGATCGCCCAGCGTGCCGCCCGCGAGCAGCAGGCTCGCCAGGACGACCGCGTAGCCGTCGACCACCCATTGCTGACCGCGCAACCCGGTCTCGAGCCCCTCGGCGATCTGCGGCAACGCGACGTTGACGATGGTGACATCCAGCTGCACCAAGAACATCCCGACGCACATGACGGTCAGCAGCAGCCGCCGTCTCGTCGACACGGGTCGTTCTCGCGCTGTCGAAGCCATGCGCGGTCATCCTCCGATCTCGTGGGTCAGGCGGCTTCCGGCTGGGCGAAGTCGAAGCCGAAGAACTCGGCGAAGCCCTCGCGGCCCTCGTCGGTCACCCGCAGGGCGCGGGGCACCCCCTTGGCCCGCCGGGCGACCCAGCCCAGTTCTTCGGCCCGGGTCAGCAGAGCCGCTCCCAGTGCTCCTGCGAGGTGGTGCCGTTGCTCGGTCCAGTCGACGCAGTAGCGCACGACCTTCCGCCGCCCGGCCGGGACAACCACGCCCAGACCGCCGAAGAATTCCCAGCCCGTCTCCGTGACGTGGTACTCGATGTCCTTGCCGGGCGCGGAAAGCCGATCGTGGCCGGAGGACTCCGGATGATGAAGACCGTCTCCGCCCTCCAGCGCGTGCGACGCCAGCAAAGACCGCATCACCTCGACACCGAGCTGCCCGGCCAGGTGGTCGTAACAGGTCCGCGCCGAGCGCAGGGCCCGTGCCCGGCCGTCCCCGCGCAGTGACCGGACCGGCCGGGGAGGCGCCAGTCGCGCCAAGGCTTCCAGCGCTTCGGCCACCCGTGCGGACGCCAGTTCGTAGTAGGCGTGCCGACCCTGGCGACGAACCCGCAGCAGACCGCCTTCGGTCAGCCTCGTCAGGTGTGCGCTCGTCGTCGACGGCGCGACCCCCGCTTCCACCGCCAAGACGGACATCGGCAAGGCCCGTCCGTCCAGCAGCGCGAGCAGGATCGCCGACCGGGCCGGATGGCCGACCAGCTCGGCGGGAGAAGTGAAATCCGCTTCCCCGCCGAGCCGGAGGTCGTCCTGCTTCTTGGGCATGGTCCTCACTGTAGGACGGTTTCGTTTCGTCTCCGGGCGAAACGTGGCCACCGCCCGCTCAGGCCAGCTCCAGCAGGCGGCAGATCAGCGCCGCTCGCAGGGAAACCCCGCGCCGGACTCCCTCGAAATAGTGAACATTCGGCAGGGCCGTGCTTTCCGGCGGGAGTTCGCCCGCCCGAGGTCCGGTGTGGAACACGTGGGTGTGGGCACCGACCGTACTGAGCAACCGGCGGTCGAACACGAACTCCGGAGCCAACGGCGCCGCGTCCGGTTCCCGCCGGGCGGCGGGAACGTGGAAATCCGGCAATTCGAACGGGATCATGCTGACCGCGTCGGCCACTTTCACCAGATCGACCGCATTGTCCACTTCGTACGAACTGACGCCGAATTCGTCCATGATGGACTCTTCGCCCAGATCGACGGTACAGCCCGGCGGCGGCAGGAAGACGACGCGGGCGATCCCCAGCCGGCACAAGGCGATCAGGGTCGATCTGGTCGCCCGGCACCCCGGATCGCCGACGAGCCCGATGGTCGCGCCTGCCGGTGAACCCAGCGTCCTGCTGATCAGCCAGCTGTCCAGCAGGCCCTGGGTGGGGTGTTCGCGCTCCCCCGCCCCGGCGCTGATCACGGGCACCGGGGAGACCGCGGCCGCCCGTTCACCCGCGTCGTCGTCGACGTGCCGCAGGACCAGAAGGTCCGAGTAGCCCCCGACGACCTGCACCGTGTCTTCGAGGCTCTCCTCGAAGAAGTCCCCGGCACGGGTGGTCGAGGCGTCGGCGAAGCCGATCGTCGTACCTCCGACGCGGCGGGCGGCGGTCTCGAAACTGAGCCTCGTGCGGGTGCTGTTCTGATAGAAACAGCAGCCGATCACCGCGCGCGGCGCCAGACCGGGCAACACGGAGGGCGGTTGCGCGTCGATCCATTCCGCCAGGTCGAACAGCGAAAGGATGTCCTCGGTTCGCCAGTCCAGCAGGGAGATCGCGTGTGCGGGCGTGGTACCGGTGTCGATCCGGAACGGCGCGATCATCGCTCCCACCACTTGCCTTCGACGGTTTTCGCGATCCACTTCTGCGTGTCGAGCATCGCGTAGCCGGGGGTCACCGGCAGCTCCTGGGAACCCGGCAGCCGGTCGAGGCCGGTGATCGCCTGGCCGAGCCGGGAGGCGAGCATGCCCTGGGCGAGCGGCGGTGTCCCGGCGAAGATCGGACAGGTGAGTTCGTCGATGAACCACCGTTCCAGCATCTCCTCACCGGGGAAATCGGGCATCTCGGGAATGAACCGGCTGATCAGCCGGCGGGCGTTGGCCTCGTTCATCGGTGCCCCGTAGGGGATTCCGAAATACTCCTCGGCGGTCATCGAGTCCTTCGTCCACTTGAAGAAGAAGGTGCGCTGCCCGAACACCGGGGTCAGCATCATGAACCGGCACCGCTCCGACCGGCGGAAAGCCTGGTGCAGCGTGTACCGGGCGTCGAGTTCGTACAGTTCGATCTTGTCGAGGATGTAGTCGCAGCCCGCCACGAATTCGTCGACGCTTTCCGGCGTGATCCCTTCGGGGTAGACGTCGATGTTCACGTCGTGCGTGGTCTCGAAGACCAGTTCCGCGACGGCTTCGGCCTTGTTGCGGCCGATGGTCCCCACACCGGCGCCGAACTGCCGGTTGATGTTGGAAACGTCGAATTTGTCGGGATCGGCCAGCTTGAGGTTCCGCACGCCCATCCGGACGAGCCTGTCGGCGGTGGCGCCGCCGATGCCGCCGCATCCCGCGACGCCGATCACGGCGTCCTTCAGCTTCTCTTGCCGCCCCCGCTGTTCCTCTTCGGTGTCACCGAGCCAGCCGAGGTTGCGCTTGACCCGCTCCCAGTAGAAATCGTCGTCCATCTTCGTGCTGTAGCGCCTTCGGTCGGACGTCATCGTCTTCCTCCGTTCGCTGTTTTCTCCGGCCCGCGCGGTCACGCGGGAGATTCAGGGGCGCTGGAAAACCGGGAAGTCGTCCCGGATCAGCGCTTCGATCGCGTGCACCGTCGCTTCGGCGTGGCGAAGGCCCAAGGCGCAGGGGATTCCCGTCGCCTCGGCGGCCAGCCCGTCCGCTCCGGACCCGGTGGCGATCAGCAGATCGAGCTTGCCGTCCGCGATCTCGCCGGCAAGATCTTCCTCGGCGACATGGACGCAGGGCACGGCGTGCCGGTCGAACATCGCGGCACAGTCGGCGCCGGCGAGGATCTCGAAGCCGAGTTCGCCCAGGCGTTTGACCGGGAAGAGCAGTTCGCGCCGGTCGCGGCAACCCGCCGAGACGTAGACGCGTCCACCGGTGGGCAGCCCGCCTTCGCAGGCTTTCGCCAGCGCCCTGCCCAGCGACCGGTCGAGCCCCATCCCGGCGTCACGCACGGCGACTCCGGGCACGGGCGGCGAGTCCCCGGCCGGGAGCACTCCTTCGGCGCGAAGTTCGGAGATCGATTTCCCGGCCAGGAGCAAGGCCGCCGCCTCCGCGAGCGGCACGCCGGTCGCCTTGGAGACGAACGGCACCGTGCCGGATCCGCGGGCGGCGGCCTCGACCACGTGAAGATCGTCTCCGGTGGCGTCGTACCGGACGGTCAGCAGCCCTCGCGTCCCGGCGTCGCGGGCGATCGCGCCGGTCAGGTCCAGAATGGACGCGAAATCCGGTCCGTCGACAGCGTTCGGCTGGAGCGCGCCGGGGGCGTCCTCGGCCTCTCCGAGCTGCTCGATGATCCCGCCCAGGTAGACCTCGTCCCCATCGGTCAACGCGTCGACGGCGATGTGGCCCGCTCCGCTCCGCGCGGGAACGAGGAGCTCCGCCGCGCCGCCGAGCAGCGGGACGCCGGCGTCGGCCAGGTCTTCGGCCAGCGACCATGCGGCGGGGCCGCCCAGTTGAAGGACCACTCCGGCGAGTTCCTCCTCCGCCGCACAGACTTCGAGGAGCTCTTCCGGCCTCAGCCGTTCCAGGTACCGGTGGTCGAGTTCCGGGCTGAGGACGTCAACCCCGGAGTCGACGATGATGGCGTGAAAGCCCGCTTTCCGGAAACCGGCGGCGGCGTGGGCACAGGAATGCTCGTAGTCCACACCGTGGCCGCCCGCGCCGACGATCACCACGGCCCGGCTTTCCGCCCGGTCCGCGAGCGACCACTCCGTCCACAGTGGAATGTCCAAGGCCTCGGGTTCGAGTACGGCCACGTCGTAACGCTTCAGCACACCGCGTTCGGCGAGGGCGGCGGCGCAGCCGTCCGCACCCCGCCCCGGCAGCAGGTGATCCACCGGGTGGCCGCGGTCCCACTCCCCGGCGATGATCCTTTCGACGAATGCCGGTGCCACCGGTTCGATGTAAGCCGCGTCCGCGAATCCGGGATCGGTCGTGACCGCGGCCGGATCCGGGCTCACCGCGCTGACCCGGATCCCTCTTTCCCGCAGAAAGCGGCACGCCGCGCCGCAGAAATGGGCGGATTCCGCACCATTGTCGATCACCAGAACATGTTGAAAATCTCTTTTGTCCGGCATTACCCCACCATTGCTTGCCGATCAGGAAAGCGGATCGTCGTCTTCATTCGAAGTGATTTCGAGCGTAGGAACGGCCTGAATGGTCCGCAACCGGGGCAACACCCCCGACACCGGACCGAACTGCCCGAACTGCCGCAACCGACACCTGCAGGCGCACCAAAGAGGACTGGTCCGAATGTCCCATTTTCGACAGGGAACAACGAAGTATGTCTGATTGATGTGGAACATTTCATGACGATGAAACTCACCTGATCGGCGCAGGGAAACTGTCGCTTAGAAGACACGGGGAGCGGAATGCCCGAAAAATACCGGCAGTCCAGTTGACCGAGCAGGGATACGGATTCGGCAATTTTCCGGCGGCCGATTTCAGGAAATCGATGGGCCGCCCGTCGACGTACTTCCGGGCATACCGGTAAGTGTTGTTCCCCCGCCGGTCGTCGGTGCGGAAGTTCCATCGGTAGGTCAGATCCGCTTTCGCGTCACCGTTGTTGTCGATGTTGATGTCGTGGTGCGCGTCCGTGACCCACGGATGGAAATTCGGCCCGCCATGGGGTTCCTCGAACGGGTACCAGTTCGCGATCAGGGTCACGGTGTCCGGTTTGTCCGGGCTCACGAACGAGTACACATCGGTGTTGTCCACGGGCGGGTCACCCGAAATCAGTGGAGCTTCGCGGTGAATCGAGGCAAACGCCGGACCGGCCGACAGCCCGGCGAGGGGGCTCGCCGGCACCGCGGCCCCGACCGCGATGACCGCGACAGCCGCTCTCCGCCGGTTACCGGCACGGCGGCGCGCGGGATGGGGTGTAGCCATTTCCATTCCTTTCCGCGAAAGCGTGGCGGAGGGCGGGCACGCCGTTCCGGAACCGAGTCCGGAGCCCCGGCCCCCCGCCGGACGCCGATGGTGCACGCCGTCGCCAGTGGGGATGTTGTGGAAGTGTTGTGGGCTCCCGTAACCAAAGCGAAAGCAGCGACGACTCCTCCCCCGACGCAGGCTGTCAAGGAGGAGCGAAGGCAAATGCAGATGATCGCCGCCCTGATCTCCGTGCTCGCCGCGGCGATCGCGTTCGGGCAGGTTCACCTCATGCGGAACACCGCCCACGGTGAACTGCTCAACGAGATGCTTCGATGGCAAGGCGCGCAAGGTCTTCGCGACAACCGGGCCCGGATGTACGGCATCGCGAGCAAGCCGTTCGAAACATGGACCGCGGAGGAGTACCGGTGCGTCGAGCGGGTCTCGACGGTCCTCGACCAGATCGGCTTCCTGGTCAAGCACCGCTACGTGACCATGCGGGCGTTCCTGACCTGGCACAGTCAGGTGGTGCTCTGTTTCCAGATCGCGCATCCGTTGATCAGCTACCGCCGGAGCGAAGAGAACGTCCCGGAGCTGTTCCTCAACTTCGAGTGGCTGGCTCGGTGGTCCCTCGAAGCCACGCGGCGGCGAGCGTGGTGGCATAAACGCGGCTGGCGGCGCCTTCAGGAACGAACGTCCACGCTCACAACGACTTTCGACCTGGCGGAGATCTCTTCGACCCGCCGGACCGACGAGCCACCGCGACCCTGAAGCTCAGGAGGGCGGTTTGTCCGCCAGTTGCTCGAGGCGGGCCATCTCCACGTCCAGGGAGGTTTGCGCGCGGCTCAAGGCCTCCGAGCTGTAAAGACCGCTCGACCGGGCAAGCTGGAGGCGCTCGGACTGCTCGGTGAGGACGCGCAACCTCAGCCGCAGATACTGGAACACGCTTTCGACCTGGTCCGGCTGAGGGCGTTCGGCCGAGACACGCGCGTCCGACCGCACCCGGTCCAGGACCCGCTCGCCGAACGGGCCGTTGCCCGGGTCTTCCAGGGCCGGATCGTCCAAAAGGGACCTGGCCGCGTCGGTCAGCTCGGTCATGAGGCGGACGTACTCCCGGCGCAACCGGTCCGGGTCCTCCTCGGGTACACGCGCCGCGCGGATGACCGCCGGGAGCGTCAGTCCCTGCACCAGCAGCGTGGTGGTCGCGACCACGTAGGCGATCAGGACCAGCAGGGCGCGATCCGGCGTATCCTGCGGAAGGGTCTGCGCGGCTGCCAGGGTGATCGCACCGCGCATCCCGGCCCAGCCGAGCACCACCCCGCCGCGCCAGCCCAGCGTTTCGGTGAGCCGGAACTCGACGTCGGCGGCGGCGCGGTCGAGCCGTTTCCGGAAATGCGCCACCCGCCGGGGTGACGCCTTGTCCAAACGCTCGGTGACCGCGGGATCGGACTCATCGCCCCGCAGAACCGCCTGTGTCGTTTCGAGGCGCGGCTTGAAGCGCGCGGCTTTCCGTTGTTCGCGATAAAGGCCGGCGACGAGCGGTCCGACGAAGACGATGCGCGCGACGATGACGAGCACCGAGGCCGCCAGGCCGATGAGGAGCGCGTGCCAGGCGCTCGAGCCGTCCTTGTGCACCTCGTCGACCAGGGTTTTGACGCTGAGTCCCATGAGCAGGAACATCCCGCTCTCCAGCAGGAAGGCGACGGTGCGCCAGTTGACGGTCTCGGCGAGACGATCCGTCGCGCGCAGGTGCCGCGGGGCGAGGTGCCCGGTCACGAGCCCGGCGACGACGACCGCGAGGACGCCCGAGGCGCCCGACTCCTCGGCGGGCAAGAAGGCGATGAACGGGACCACGAACGAGATGGCGGTGTTGAGCACGGCGTTGCCCAGCAACGCGCGCACCCGGACGTTGACGATTCCGACCAGGATCCCGATCCCGACCGCCACGACGACCGCGTAGACGAACTCCCCCACGATGCCCCAGACCGACACCGACCCGGCGACCGCCGCGACGGCGGACCGCAGCAACACGAGCGCGGACGCGTCGTTGACGAGCCCCTCGCCTTCGAGCACCGTCAGCAGCCGGGGCGGCAAGCCGAGCCGGCGTCCCACGGACGTCGCCGCGACCGCGTCGGTGGGGCTGATGACCGCGCCGAGCGCGAAGGCGGCGGGCCAGCCGATATCCGGCACCAGCCAGTGGAAAAGCCAGCCCGCGCCCAGCGTCGACCCCACCACGAGCAGGACCGCGAGACCGGTGATCGGCCGGATGTTCCGCCGGAAGTCGACCATCGGCATGTTCACCGCCGCCGAGTACAGCAGCGGGGGCAGCACCCCGGCGAGGATCAGCTCGGGTTCCACCTCCGGATGCGGGACGCCCGGCAGAAAGCTCAGGCCGATGCCGACCAGCACGAGACTCAGCGGCGCGGCCAGGTTGAGCCGCTCGGAAAACGCGGCCACGAGCACGATGCTGATGACGCCGAGCACGACGACGAGGGTCAGGTCCACAGGTTGTCCGTGTCCTCTCGCTGGTCAGGGCCGTTCACGGCACTCCGGACGTGTCCATTGGTGACATGACATGGCGGGACCCGCAAGTCGAAGCCCTCACTCGCGTCCGAGACACTCACCCGTGTGCCGCGCACCTATCGACGGTGGTCTCACCCACGGGACGACGAAGCACCGCGACGGCCTTCACGTGTCACCTGGCCGATAGGGCGATCGGGCGAACGGGGGTGTGTTGTGAAAGCCACGTTCGCAACGGTGAAGGTTGCGAACGTGGCTTTCGCAACACCTGCCCACGGCCCATCCACCACCACTCACCTCACCGGGTGTCACATCTCGCTCCGGCCGGTCGATCAAAGAGGCATGGACAGTGGTCGTACCCGTCTGGCAGCCCGCCGCGCGCTGGTGTACCTATCCGCCCGGTTCGCGGCGATTCGGATCATGACCGCGTGGGCGCGTGGAAAACGGAAGGCTTTGCTCGTTCTCGCGGTCGCCGCCAGCGCGGTCTGGATCGGGCTGGACCGGTGGCTGCAGGTCGGCGACCAGATCGCCTCCATCATCAGCGGGATGCTTCTGGTCGGCGTGTTGACGGTGAACAGGGTCCGACGGTTCCTGGGTCTCGGAGCCAATGTTTCGAATGCACTCGAACAAGCCGCTGCCACCACCTCGATCCGTTATCTGGGCGAAGCCGCGCCGCGCAACTTCGTCAACCGCGAAAGCAGCCTCAAGACGCTCAACGATCTGCTGGACCTGCATCTCGCCGCTTGTCGGGCGCACCGGATTCCGAGTCAGGCACTGGTGATGACGATCGGCGGCATGGCCGGAGTGGGAAAGACCGCGCTGGCGTTGCATTGGGCCCATCAAGTGAAGGATCAGTTCCCGGACGGGCAATTCTTCGTCAACATGCGCGGCTACTCCGCCGACGGGCGATCGGTCGCGCCGAGCGAGGTTCTCGAGCGGTGGCTGAGACAGCTGGAACCCGATGCACCCCTGCCGGACACCTTGGACGCACTGTCGGCGATGTTCAGAGACATCCTGGCCACGAGACGTGTTCTGCTGGTTCTCGACAACGTGTCGGGAGAAGAACAGGTTCGCCCCTTGCTCCCGTCTGTCGGAGCGTCGGTCGCGATCGTCACGAGCCGTGACGCGCTGGATGGCCTGGCGGGTATCGAAGTCACGACCGCCGAGAGTCTGAGCGAGCTCACCCCGCAGGACTCGCAGCGCATGCTGACGGCGATCATCGGTCAACCGGCGATCGACAGCCCCGAGTCGATCGCGAGACTGGCGCGGTACTGCGCGCACCTTCCCCTTGCCCTCCGGGTCGCCGCCGGGAGCATCGTCACGAAGTCGCGCCGGGGATACCCTTTGAAGACTTTGATCGCGGCCTTCGAAATCGAGGAGCACCGGCTCTCGCGGCTGGGAAGTGGCTCGGGCGACAGCAGAAGCGATGTGAGGGTGGCCTTCTCGTACTCGTACCAGGCACTCGACGCGACCGCACGACGCGCCTTCCGGCTGCTGGGCTTGCACCTCGCGGCCGGCAGCACCATCGACGCGTACGTGATGGGAGCGCTACTCGACAAGCCCTCGGCCGAGGCAGCCACGATCCTGGAGCGTCTCGAACACCGCGGCCTTGTGGCGGTTGTCGTGAACGAGGCCGCTCAAAGCACCGAGCCCGAGCTGCGGTATCTGGCGTATCGGTATCGCGTGCACGACTTGCTTCGTCTGTACGCGGGCGAGCTGATCCTGCGTCGTCGTCACCGTCGTGAACGCATCGCCGCTCTGCAGCGGCTCACCGAGGCGTACCACGGCTGCGTCAACTACGCGTTCACCATGCAGAACAAGAAAAACCCCATGGTGGACATCGAGTACGTCGAGAAGTGGTGCGCCGATCCGGCGGGGAGGGCATCGGTGGATCTCGCCGGTTCGCCCACGGAGTGGTTCGATCGCGAAAGGCCCAACCTCCTCGGCGCGGTACACGCCGCCGCCGCGGCACGGCCGCGTCCGAGGTACACCGCCAAACTCGCGTGCAGTCTGTTCTACTTCCTGGAGATCGGCGGGCATCTGTCCGACTGGGCGGCGGTCGAAGAAGTCGGAGCGGAGGCCGCGACCGCAAGCGGTGACCGGCACGACCGAGCACGCTCGCTACGCAACCGCGGTCGTTTCGCGCTCGTCAAGGTTCTCGACACCCAAGACCGTCTGCGTGACGACCGCGTCGCACATTCCGTCGACAGGACCCCCTGCCGGGAGGCCATCGCGCTCCTCGAGTCGAGCCTGGACCTCTACCGGAAAGAACATCGTCAGCGCGGACTTCGGCGAGATCAAGCCGGTGAGGTCACCGTGCTGCGCGAACTCGGGGACTCCTACCGGCTGAAGGTCGACCCCGCCGCTCCCCATCCCGCGTTGATCGCGGCGGCGATCGAGAAATACGACGAGGCCGCCGACATCTACGCGACACTCGACAACGAGAACGGCTTGAACTCGCTACGGCTCGCTTTGGGTATCGCATACGTCCTCGAAGACCCCGAGGATCGAAGTGGCAAAGCCGAAGAGCTGTTCACCCAAAGCCACAGGTACGGAACCATGATCGACAGCGGACGCGCCCAGCACGGGAGACTCGCCGCGTACTCCTTGATCCACCTCGGCGAACTGCGGCATCAGCAAGGCCGCCAGGACGAGGCCATCCAGTGCTACCGGGAAGCGGTGGCCATGCTTCGGGCGCACGTGCCACACGATCACGTGCGGCGTGCGCGCGCACTCGCCTTGCTCGCACAGGCTCTCGCGGAAAGCGGCGCTCGCCACGAGGCGGGCGTACATTTCCACGAGGCACTCACCATGTTCGCCGCTCGCGGCCGTTCGCACGAGGACGAGGCCTCCGTGGTGACCCTCTGGCTCGCCCGGCACGGCATCGACGACCAGCGAAACGCTTGACCAACCCACCGGACTGGACAGTTGGACGGGCCGCCGAGGGCACCGTCTCCCCGCCGCCGAAAGCCATGTGGACAAAGGGATATCCGCGTAGTCTGCGGAATCCCCGGGCTCCTGAGCAGCCTGTACCTCCGGCGCCACCGCAGCCCGCAGCCTGTCGAGCAGTGAGGAGCATCATGGCCGAACAGCGCACCGCCTTGGTCACCGGAGCCAACCGAGGCCTCGGGCAAGCGGTCGCCGCCGAGCTTTCCCGGCGGGGGCTGCGGGTCGTGCCCACGACACGGCGACCAGGCGAAGCGGGCGGCCCGCAGGTACTCGACGTCACCGACGCCGAAAGCGTACGGACCGCCGCGGAACAGGTCGGCGAGGTCGACGTGCTGATCTGCAACGCGGGTGTCCTGCTCGATCCCGGCAACGATCCGTTGTCGGTACCGCTGGATCTCGTCGAGCGCAGTTTGGCGGTGAACCTGCTGGGCGGCTGGAGGGTGGCGCAGGCGTTCCTCCCGGGGATGATCAGCAGGGGCTGGGGCCGGGTGGTTTTCGTTTCCAGCGACGCCGGTTCCTACGACAGGGGACTTTTCACCGGCGCACCCGGCTATTCGGTGTCGAAGGCCGCGCTCAACGGGCTCACCATGATGCTCGCCTCGCACGCGAAGGGCACCGGTGTGCTGGTGAACGCGGTGAATCCGGGACCGACGCGGACCAGGATGATGCCGATGGCGGAGCGATCGGCGGAGGAGTCCGCGAACGAGATCGCCGACGCCGCGACGCTTGCCGATGACGGCCCCTCCGGCGTGCTGCTCGAGAACGGACAGCCCACTCCCTGGTAGCGCCGTTCCCAAGGCAGGACTGAAGCCCTGCTCCTCTTCGGAGGGGCGGGGCTTCGGTCGTATCCGCGAATGTGAGGCAGTTCACATCCGATTTGTCCGATTACCGGGGTCCTCCGCACCGGCATGCTGCAGGCGCAGATCACTCGACACGAGGAGGCCCCATGCCCGGCGAAAACGCGGCGGCACAATCATTTCCGATGGCCCGCGCCGCGCGTTGCCCGCTCGCTCCGCCGCCGGAACTGACCCGGCGGGCGGAAACCGACCCGGTGTCGCGCGTGAGGCTGTGGGACGGCAGCACCCCATGGCTGATCACGCGCCACGAAGACGTGCGCGCGGTACTGGCCGACCCGCGGGTCAGCGTCGACGCCACGCGACCCGCCTTTCCGCACACCAACGCGGTGAGCAAGGCGCGCGATACGCACATGAAGACGTTGATGCAGATGGACGCGCCGGAACACACCGCCCAGCGACGGTTGCTGACGCCGGAGTTCACGATCAAGAAGATGGCGGCTTTGCGGCCTCGGATCCACCGGATCGTCGACGACCTCATCGACACGATGCTCGACGGCCCCAAGCCGGTGGATCTGGTCCAGGCCTTCGCGTTGCCGGTGCCCTCGCAGGTGATCTGCGAACTGCTCGGCGTGCCCTACTCCGATCGCGCCTTCTTCCAAGGAGTGGCCCGCACGCTCGTGATGGACGAACTCGATCCCGGACAGGCCATGGCCGCCAGCGAGGCCCTGAACACTTACCTGGAGGACCTGGTCGCGAAGAAGAACGCCGAACCTGGCGAGGACTTGCTCAGCACCTTGACCGTCGAGCAGTTCCGGACCGGAGCGATGACCCCACGCGAGATCGCCACACTGGGCCAACTCCTCCTGGTGGCCGGGCACGACACCACCGCCGCCATGATCACCTTGGGCACGATCGCGCTCCTGACCCACCCGGACCAGCTTCAGGCGATCCGGGACGCCGATAATCCCGCCGTGGCGGCCGACGCCGTCGAAGAACTCCTGCGCTACTTGTCCATCACCCACACCGAAGCCCGTCGTGTCGCACGGGAAGACCTGATGGTCGGCGGCAGGCTCATCCGCGCCGGCGACGGCATCATCGCGGTGAAGAGCACGGCCAACCGAGACCACACGGTCTTCCCCGACCCCGGCAGGCTCGACATCCACCGCAAGTCCCGCCACCATCTCGCTTTCGGCTACGGCAAGCACCTGTGCCTAGGCGCCGCGCTGGCCCGGGAAGAGCTCCAGGTCGTCTACAGCACGCTCTTCCGACGTGTACCGACCCTGAAGCTCGCGACATCGCCGGACGAACTGGCCTTCGACGAGAACGCGGTCTTCTACACGGTGCGGGAGTTGCCGGTCACCTGGTGACACCCGATCGTCAGCCGTAGATGGAAGCGGCCCATTCGGGGTGGTCGATGAAAGGGTTGCGGTTGTGCTGGAACTGGTCGTAAATGACCTGGTTGCGGCGCTGCTCCGCCGCGTCGGGCGGGTCCTGGGTGTTCCACGTCAGCAGGACCGAGAGCCTGCCGATATTGGGCTTTGAGCCGTTGTCGACGGCATCGTTGGGTTCCAGATCAGGGAAGCCGTCGGTGCCGTCGTAACGGACACTCATGTACAGGATCATGCGGGCCACGTCGCCCTTCACCGCGTCTCGCGGCTCGAACGAATCGTCATCGGTCAGGCTGCCGGGTGCTTCGTCGACCGGGGAACCACCGGCGTCGAAGTCCTTGTTGCCACGAGTGCTGTTGACCGACACGTCCTCGGCTCGCAGATGGTGCAGGTCGGTACCGGGTCCGGTCGCGGTACCGAAGTCACCGTGCGACTTCGCCCAGACATGTTCCCGGTTCCATTCGTCGACACCGCCGCCGTTGGCGGTTTTCGCCTGCGAGCGGCCGCTGTAGAGCAGCACGACGTTCGCCGGATCGGCCGGGTCTTCGTCGGTGGCCTTGATCCCGTCCCACACCTGCTCGTACGTCAACTTGGTGTTCGTGCTGATGATCCCGTGCAACGCCGCCTTGAGCTCGGCGCCGGTCTTGCCCTGCGCGTCCTGGTAGTAGTCGTCGGCCGTGGCCGCTGTCGGGGCCGCGACGGTGATCCCCACCGCGGCGGCGAGCGCGACCGCGTGGGCGATCCGGCGGACTGGCTGCATGGACAGGTCCTCTCCCCAGAGGCGCCGCCCAGGATCGCCGTCCACTCGGCGACCCGCGGCAACGCACTAGTCATCTAGTTGGAAAAATACTGTCATGCCTGTCAATGGGCACCGCCTCGCCGCGAGGGCTGCCTTGGTCGTTTGAGGTGATCGTTTCCCCGAAACCCGCGGACGCCGTCGTTCCGGGCTTAAAGTCGGGCCAGGGCAAGAAGGAGTTCCTTCGGCGACCGGGGGCATCGATGGACGGGAACCAGATCCGCTTCCAAGGGATCGTCTGGACGTTCGGGAAGCGCGAATTCGCGGCACTGCTGGTGGACGGCCACTCGACAAACGAACCTGACGCGTTGCCGCGTGCTTCACGAGCCCGCGGGTTACCGCTCACGACGGATATCCGGCGCGTTCCCCTGACACTCGTTCCCGGCTGGCGGATCGAGGCGACCTTCGAGGAGTCCGCCCTCGGCACCCAGGTGCGGCTCACCGTCCATTGGCCGCACATCCGTCCTTTGATCAGCCTCGCCGGCGTCGACCTTCCTCAACGGTGGCAACAACTCGCGGTCACCCAACGGTCCGCGTTGCTGTTGATCGGCCGCGACCTCGTCGCCCATGACGGCGCCTTGCCCGCTCGGGTGGCGCGGCTCGCGGAGTCCGGCGAACTGGCCGCCGGATTCGTCTCGTTCCGCTCCGGAAATCCCGCGCCGCGGGCACCTCATCTCCTGGACCGGCCGGATCGGCGCCACCCCGCAACTTTCGTTGCGATGAAGAGAGACCTTGTGCGCTAGCCGATCAACCGTCCCGAACGGTTCGGTGGTACCGACACCGAGAACCGATCCGGAGCGGGAACGTGATCACAGCACGAGATCTGACGAAGAAATACGGGAGCACGACGGCCGTCCACGCCCTGTCGTTCGACATCAAACCCGGTGTGGTGACGGGGTTCCTGGGGCCGAACGGGGCGGGCAAGTCGACCACCATGCGGATGATCCTCGGCTTGGACGCGCCCACCGAAGGCTCGGTCACCGTCGGCGGCAAGGCCTATCGCGACCTGCCCGCGCCGATGCGAGAGGTCGGCGCGCTGCTCGACGCCAAGGCCGTACACGGCTCCCGCACGGCGTATAGCCACCTGCGATGGGTGGCGCAGGCGGGCGGACTCCCCCGCCGCCGGGTGGACGAGGTACTCGACACCGTCGGCCTCACCGAGGTCGCGGGCAAGAAGGTCGGCGGCTTCTCACTGGGCATGTACCAACGGCTCGGCATCGCGACGGCCCTGCTCGGCGACCCGCCGACGCTGTTGTTCGACGAGCCTGTCAACGGACTCGACCCCGAAGGCATCTACTGGATCAGGAACCTGATGCAGGACCTCGCCGCCGAGGGACGCACGGTCTTCGTGTCGAGCCACCTGATGAACGAGATGGAAGAGACCGCCGCCCATGTCATCGTGATCGGCCGGGGCGAACTCATCGCCGACATGCCGATCACCGACCTGACCCAACGCAGCTCCCGCAGTCACGTCCATGTGATCTCCCCTCAAGTCACCGAGCTCGCCGGAGTGCTCGAGCGGGCGGGCGGCACGGTGGCGAAGCTGGAAGACGGCTCTCTCAACGTCGTCGGCCTGGACGCGCCGCGGATCGGTGACATCGCGCTGGAACGCCGGCTCGGGCTGCACGAGCTCACCCCGGTCCGCGCGAGCCTCGAGGCCGCGTTCATGGACCTCACCAAGGACAGCGTGCAGTACCGCTCCGCGGGTGAGCGCAAGCTCGCCGAGACGGTGCGGGCACTCGCGACGGAGGGAACCGGACAGTGACCACCACGATGGCCTCCCCCGGCCTCACGAACACGCTCGCCGCGGAATGGACCAAACTCAAGTCGGTGCGTTCCACCTGGATCGTCGTCGCCGCGGCGACGGTGGTCAGCGTCGGCTTCTCCGCCCTGTTCAGTCTCCTGACCGAAGCGGACTACCAGAATCTGCCTGCCGGGCAACGGACGGACTTCGACTCGGCGGGCACCAGCATGGTCGGGATGAACCTCGGGCTGATCTTGGTGTCCGTTCTCGGGGTGCTCGCCGTGTCCGGCGAGTACTCGACAGGCATGATGCGCCTCACCCTGGCCATCACGCCGCGACGGGGCCGCGTCCTGCTCGCCAAGGCCGTGGTGGTGGGACTGCTGACCTTCGTCCTCGGCACGGTGTTCGCGACGGCGGCGTTCTACTCGGGACAGTTCGTTCTCGGCCTCGACTCGGACATCCCCACCTCCGGCCTCGGCGATCCCGGCGTGCTGCGCAGTCTGCTCGGCTGGGGCGCGGAGATGGCGGCTTTCGCCCTGCTGGCCCTGTCGTTCGGCGTCATGATGCGCAGCGCCGCGGGCGCCATCTCCACCGCGATCGCCTTCATCTTCGCCCCGGCCATCCTCGGCGCCCTCCTGCCGACGTGGGTGCAGCGCGACATCCTCGCCTATTTCCCCGCTTCGGCTGCCGAGCAACTCAGCGCCGCGCAGCTCAAGACCGACGCGGTGACCTACCTCGGCCCGCTGACCGGCGGCGGCGTCCTGCTCACCTGGGTCGCGGTCACCCTGATGGTGGCCTACTCCCTGATGGGCAAACGCGACTCCGGCTGAACCGGACCGCGAATCAGCATGCCTCGGCAAGAGGCGGCGCGACACAGCAAGCACCGGTGAAACAGCCGAAAACCACATCGGCGGGCTGGTTCGACCAGTTGTCGAAACGGTCGATGACGAAAGCGTCCTGTCTCACCACAGCAGTGTCCACACCAGACTCCGCGAACAGCGACCGGACCGTGTCGACAGCAGTGTTCCGCATCCCGTACTCCCACCATGAGGCGTTGCCAGATACCGGGAAGTGTGCCCAGCCAACACATTCGCCGACAGTGCGAACACTCACCGACGGGATGTGCCTTTCGACTAAGCCGAAAGGGCTAACGGGCCGCTCGGCTTAGTCGAACAGTCGGAAAATCCCTTTCACGAAGAAGAGGTGGGCAGCGGCGTCACGACCCTGCCCATTGTCCGCGATGATCGATGTGTCGAACTCGTGAAGCGTATTGGCGAGAACGACTTCGCCGAATCGTTTCGCTATTTCCGGCCGCTGACGCGTTCGCGTCAACCGGTGGTTGACGTGAGCACGCGGTCAACCTAAGGTTGACGGCATGACACAGACGACTCCGCCGGTCAGGCTCGACGACCTGATCACGGCGATCACCGAGAACCACACCACCGCCCTCGACCAGCTGACCGGCGCGATGCTGCTGGCCGACCGCATCGGCGAGGTCGCCGACCACCTCATCGGTCACTTCGTGGACCAGGCCCGTCGTTCGGGCGCGTCCTGGACCGACATCGGCCGCAGCATGGGCGTCACCAAACAAGCAGCGCAGAAACGGTTCGTCGGCAAACCCGAGGCCGGCCCTTCGCACAGTTTCGAGAAGTTCTCCCAGCCCGCCCGCACCGTGATCGTCTCCAGCATGAAAGAGGCCAAGCTGGCGGGCAACGCCGAGATGCTCCCCGCGCATCTCGTCCTCGGCCTGCTCGGCACCGAGGGCACCGGGGTGGATGCCTTGCGAGCGCAGGGTATCGACCTCGACCAGGCGCGGGACGCGGTGATCGCGACGCTGCCCGCACGTACGGACGAAGACCCGGTGCTGATCCCGTACGACGCCCACGCGAAGAAGGCGCTCGAGCTGACGTTCCGGGCGGCCTTGCGGCTCGACGACGAAGGGGTCAGCTCCGGCCATGTCCTGCTGGGGTTGCTGGAGGAAGAAAACGGCGCCGGATTGCTGTCCTCGCTGGGCGTCGACGCGGAAGCGGCCGAGAGGTTCGTCGCGGACGCCGCCGGTGAACCGCCGTCGATCCCCGCCGGAACCGGCGGGCACTAGGCGGTGTCCTGGTCCCCCGATACCGTGTAGCCGACGGCCATGCTGCACGAGTGAAGAGGAGCGGGTATGACCGACGATGTGGCCGCCCAGGTGATCAAGGCCGAGCAGGATCGGATCCGGTGTCTCCTCGACGTGGATCGCGACACCTACGACCGCTTGCACGCCGAGGAGTACCGGTTGTGCAACCCGACCGGCACCGTGTGGACGAAGGCCGAGTACCTGGATCTCCTCACCACCGGGCGGGTCGCCTACCGGGAACTGGCGCTGATCGGCGACGTGGACGCCATCGTCGGCACCGACGTCGTCGTCCTCCGCTACCGGTGCGTCATCGAACTCACCGTCGACGGCGCGGACATCCCGCGGCACGAGGCCTGGCACACCGACGTCTACACCAATTCCAGCGGCACGTGGCGTTGTGCCTGGTCGCAAGCCACCGGCATCATGGACCTTCCGTCGGCCGCACCCTGAACCGGCACAACGTTTTCCAGAAACTGTCGACGCTTGTTCCAGGCCGGTTCCGGCGTGCAACACGAGACCGCGGGTGCTACGAGAGACGGCGGAAGGCGGCGCGGTAATCGCTCGGGCGTTGTCCCGTGTGCTTGGCGAAGAGGGCGGCGAAGGTTCCCGGATCCCGGTAGCCGACAGCGGTACAGATCCCGGCGATGGTGCGATCCGTCGTTTCGAGGAGATGGCGTGCGCGCCGGACGCGTGAGGTATGCAGGTACCCAAGCGGGCTCTGACCCGCCTCGTCCGCGAAGCGCCGCAACAACGTCCGCGAGCTGACCTTGAAAGCGCCTGCCAAGGCGGCCAGGTCGTATCGGGCGGCCAGGTCCTGGTCCAGCCGCCGCATGACCCGGCGGGAGAACTCGTTGCCAGGACGTGGAAGCAGTCGCGCGTCGACGTAGGGGGTCTGCGAAGAGCGCGCGTCGTCGACCAGAGCCACCCGCGCTGTCGTCCTCGCCACTTCGGCGCCGCTGTGTTCGCGGATCAGTTCGAGCGCGAAGTCGTACATGGCGCTGAAGGCCCCTGTCGTCGTGACTCCCTTGTCGGTGACGACCAGGTGCTCGGGCCGGACATCGGCCTCCTGGCGGCGTCGAGCCAGTTCGTCCGCGAAGAGCCAGGACGTGGTGGCGCGGCGACGGTCGAGCGATCCCGCCTCGGCGAGCAGGAAGGCGCCGACACAGATCGACACGACGACCTTGCCCGCGGTGGTGTGGGAGCGGATCGCCGCGATTTCCGCCGCGAGGCCCGTGATCTTCGCGTCGATGTCCTGACCCGGTACGAGCTCGAACCCGGGCACGACGAGGACGTCGACTTCACGCAGCGGCGAGACGGCCAACGTCACCCCACCCGACGCGACGACCCGTCGGCGCGGCGAAACGACGGACACCTCGTACCCGGCGCTTTCAGGGCCCGCGACGTGCATGGCCATCGTGAGGAGATCGGGGACGCCGAACACCTCGGACGCGAAACAGCCCGGATAGGCCAGGACGCCGACTCGCAACATATGGCGAGATTACCCCTGGATCTGGCGATCTGGCCTATCGCCGCCGGCAGCCGTGCTGGTCCACGCTGCTGGGGTGCAAGGAAACCTCGATGACGCGATCGCCGATTTCTCCCGCCGTCTCGTGGGGGTGGACGACGTGACGAAGACGGTGCACGTCGCGGGTTCCGGGCCGGCGGTGGTGCTGATGCCCGAGATGCCGGGCATCAGCCCCGACGTCCTCCGGCTCGCGCGGTGGGTGCGGGACGCGGGATTCACCGTCTACGTCCCCTCGCTCTTCGGAACCGACGGCGCCCACCCGACGGTCGAGGAAGGCCAGAAGGTGGTGCGTCGCGCGTGCGTCAGCGCCGAGTTCCGGGCGTTCGCGGGCGGCGGCACCAGCCCCGTCACGGGGTGGCTGCGCGGTCTCGCGCGGCTGGCGCACGCCGAGTGCGGCGGTCCCGGGGTCGGTGCGATCGGCCTGTGCTTCACCGGCAACTTCGCCCTCACCATGGCACTCGAGCCCGCCGTCATCGCGCCGGTGGTCAACCACCCGTCACTGCCGCTGGACGACCCGGGAGGGCTCGAACTCAGTGAGGAGGACGCGCTCGCGGTCCGCGACCGCGTCTCGCGCGACGGTCTGAAGGTTCTCGCCTATCGCTTCGAGGGTGACCGCTGGTGCACCGGCCGGCGCTTCGCCGCGTACAGCGCTCTCCTCGGCGACGCCTTCGACGGCCGCGTCCTGCCGGACAGTGCCGCGAACACCGAACCGCCGCCGTTCTTCCGTGACGTGGTCGGCACACCCCACAGCGTCGTCACCGCGCACCCCGTCGACTCCGACGGTCATCCCACGCTGCGGGCCAGAGACGAGATCCTCGCCCATCTCACCGCGACTCTCGCGACACCGAAGATCTCCTGAAGACCGGTGTCATCGAGATTTCATCCGTCCTCCCTAGCTTGATCCCCAGACGCGGGCAGGGCGAGACGACGGAGGCTTCACCGACCGATGAACGACAGTGCCGAGCGGACGGCGGACAGAGGGTCGCTCCGCCACCGGATCCTGGTCACCCTGCTGGTGATCGTGGTGTTCCGGCTCGGGCAGAGCCTGACGGCTCCCCACGTGGACGTCCGAGCGATCGAGGGAACGTCCAAGATCGACAATCCCCTGTACTGGCTGCTCGACCTCTTCACCGGCGGTGGGCTGTTCACCCTGCCGGTGTTCGCGTTCGGCGTCCTTCCTTGCCTGGCCGCCCTTCCACTCATGCGCACGCTGATCGTCCTGGTCCCGCGACTGGCCACGCTCCGGGCCGAAGGTCAAGCAGGCGCGCGCCTGCTGACGCGGTACCAGCGACGGCTCACCGTCGCGCTCGGCTTCCTCGGCGCTGTCGGTGTGGTCGTGTTCCGCGGCGAGGAGGTCCTCGGCGACGGCGCCGTCACGGTGGCGTGCCTGACGGCGGGCACCGCGCTGGTCCTGCGGCTGACGGAGGTGATCACCGACCGGGGATTCGGTGACGGCGTCAGGATCCTGCTGCTGGTGCAGGTCGTCGCGGTGCTGCCACCGGAGTTCCTGCGCCTGTACGAGGCCAAGGGCTGGATCGGCATCGCGGTCATGGCCGTCGTGGCGCTCTCGGTCATGGTGATCACGATCGTCTTCGCGCAGACACAACGTCGCATTCCCGTTCAGTACGCCAAGCGGATGATCGGCATACGCGCGTATGGCGGGACCTCGTCCTACATCCCGCTGCGGATCTCCCAGGCGAACAGCCCGGCCGTCCTGGCCGCGGTACTGCTGTACCTGCCGGTGCTGGCGTCGGATCTCTGGCCGGGCGTGACCTGGTTCGAGTGGATCGGATCCCGGTTACGGGACGAAGGAACTCCCTGGCGGATCGCGATCTACCTCTTCCTCGTCTGCCTCTTCGCTTTCATCAGGGCGGCGGGAACGTTCGACGTCGAGCAGGTGTCGCGCGACCTGGCGCGCACGGGCGGTTTCATCCCCGGAATCCAGCCAGGTGGATGGACGGTCGATTACCTCGGCTACGTGTACCACTGGATCTGCGCCTTCGGAGCGGTCTACGCCGGAGTGATCGCGGTGATCCCGGCCACCGGGCTGGCTTTGCTGGACGCGAGCCCGCGATTCCCTTTCGGCGGCGTGGCACTGCTGGTGGTTCTCGTGTTCCTTGTCAGTGTCACGCTCGACACCGCACGGCAGATCAACGAACTGCGCGTACGAAAGAGCTATGGACAATTCCTTCGGTGAGGAGTCTTCAGTGATGCGTCTGTTCTTCTCCGCCGGGTCGGGCTACAGCCACATCGCTCCCTTGCTGCCGCTGGCCTCGGCGGCACGGGAGCGGGGCCACGACGTCGTGTTCGCAACCGGGCCGAACGCGGTCGAGCACCCGCGGGCGAGCGGCTTTCAGACGATCGGGGTTGGCGGGACGGTCGACGAGGCGGCCGCCCGTCAGGCCTGGGGAAAGTACTCGCCCTCCGAGCTCGCGGCGATGTCGCCGGACGAAAAGCTGGCCTACGTGGTCACCGTGATGGCCGAGACCGGAGCCGGGCCGAGGGTGGACGGGATGCTGGCCGCGGTCCGCGAGCATCGGCCCGATCTGGTGATCGCGGGTGCCGCCGAATTCGCCGCGCCCGCCGCGGCGGCGATCGCCGGCCTGCCGTACGTGGTACACGGGATCGGGCCGCCGAAAGCGACCGCGATCATGGCGGGCGGCTGGCGAGCGCTCGACCCGATCGTGCGACGCTTCGGCCTCGACCGGTTCCCCGATCACGAGACCGTCCCGTACCTGGACATCTGGCCGGAAGCGTTGCGGCCGCGAGGAGTCGCCTGGGATCACCCCGTCCGTCTGCCGGTCCGGCCGGAAGGGGTTCTGCCAGCTGCCGGAAACCGTCCCGAAGTCCTCGAAGGGCTACCGCACGAACGGACCGTTTACGTCACCGCAGGGACCTCGCACAACACCCGGCTCGGGGTGCTGGAGACCATGATCTCGGCGCTGCACGGTGAAGGCGTCAATGTCGTCGCGACCATCGGCCGCGACGGCGACCGGGCGCGGTTCGGATCACAACCCGACTCCGTACGTATCGAAAACTTTCTTCCGCAGCAACGAATACTGCCGTATGTCGACGCGATCGTCTGTCACGCGGGAGCCGGCACCGTGCTGGGTTCACTCGCGCACGGCGTGCCGCTGGTGGTCTCGCCGCTGGCCACCGATCAGTTCGACATGGCCGCCCAGGTCGTCGAGGCCCGAGCCGGGGTGCTCGCCGAGAACGGGATCCGCGACGCCGTCCGCACCGTGCTCGCCGACTCCGCGTACCGCGATTCCGCCGGAACCCTCGCCGAGCGGATAGCGGCGATGCCGGAACCCGCCACCATCCTGGACCACCTGCCGAAGTACGCCACTAACGTTTGACGCGGGCACGGATGGCCAGGACAGCAAGGGCCACCAGCAGAGGACCGAGCGCACGGCCCGCCATGACCGTCCAGAATCCCACAGGCGTGAGCTTCTGGTCGGTTTCACGGAAGACCACCGAGCCCAAGGCGATCCGGATCGCCTTGTCCATCCGGTCGGGCGTCCATCTCTTGTCGGGCGCGGGCAGTTTCGACTCGACGGGCTGGACTCGGTAAACAGTCGTCGGGGGTTGTCCGGTCGCGGCCGGGAACGGGCCGACGATCTCCTGCACCCCGGTCCCGTTCGTCAGGCCGAACTGGGTGAGCAGGGCGAAGATCACGGCGACGAGCACGACCAGTGCGGAGAGGGCACGTCCCGCGCGCTGTCCGTAGCCGGAAATCATCCAGTAGAGGGTGAGCAAGACACGTTCCCGGCGAGAGGTCGTGCCGGAGTGGCGGCGCGCCTCCATTTCGCCGAAATAGAAGTCGCCCGCACCTGGTTCGTTCTTCGCGTCTTCGAACGCCTTCCGCAATGACCGGTACAACACGGCGAGCCGTTCCGGGCTGAGCGGAGGGAAGGTGACGGGACTCCCGAGGTTGGGCAGGTTCCTGGACCAGCCACGGTGTTTGCGCCGCTCGGCCCGCCAAGGGTGTTCCTCGGCCAGAACCCGTCTCCGGGACCAGTGCCACACGGGCGGCCAAGCCCAGCCGCACCGCCAACCGGTCGGAGGCCGGTTGAACGGGCCCCTGCCCTCCAGCTTGAGCTTGTCCAGTTGGTGAGCTCCGGCGAACCGGCACCAGCGAAGGTCCACATCCGCGAGGGTCACCTGCGACACGTCGGTTTCCTGCACGCTCAATACGCTGGGAACCCACGGTTCGAGAACGTCGATCGAACCGGAAGCGTGGCTGCCCGGCCACTGCGCGACCATTTCTGGATCAGTCTCGACGACCAGGCTCGAGAACCTTCGCGTGAACGGTGCGGGTGAACCGCTGAGTGACGACGGCGCCCCGAAATACGCTCGCCGAAGGGTCACCTGGGCGCGTCGTACGCGGAGCTCCGCGCCCGCCTCGAAGCGCGTATCGGATGCCGTGAGCGATCCTGCCTCCGCCTCGACCACGACACGCCGGGCGAACGAGGCACCGTCGATAACGAGAACTGTCGCCACCACCGGGCCGAACCTCGCTGCCTCTTCGAAGTGCGCGTTGCGGAACCACGCGGATCCTCGGAACCTTGCACCCTCGAACGTCGCGGCCGCACCGAAACGCGTGCGGACGAACTCGGCACTCTTGCCGAAGCGCGTGTCGTCGAACAAGGCCTCGTCATCGAATCGCGTCGTGTCGAACAGGCAGTCTTCCCGGAATTCCGCGTGGCCGAATTTCGCGGCCTCGGCGAACTGGGCATCGTCAAAGACCGCCCTACCGGCGAATCGCGCCCTGGAGAATCGGGCACCTCGATGAAACCGTGCCCCTTTGAACACGACTTCATCATCGAACCGCGTGCTCCCGAACCACGCGTCTCCCTCGAACGACGCCGCTCCGAAATGGGTGCTACCGGCGAACTTCGCCTGGGCGAATCCGCCGTTCCCCTCGAACCGTGTGTTCCCGAACCCGGCGTCTCCCCCGAACGACGCACCGATGAACCAGATGTCACCGCTGAACCGCGCACCGTGAAACCGGGCCTCGCCCTCGAACCGCGCACCGGTGAACTGACGGCAGGCATGATCAAGCGCGGCGGGAGTTTCCGGGCTGTAGCGGTCATAATGGAAGAACCCCGCGAAATGGCAATATCCGAAGTCCGCCGCGCCGAAATGTGGCCTGGCGACATCGCCGTTCGCCGGAATATCGGAAACAGCCGTCAGCACTCGGCCGAGCAGCAGCGGGGTCAGCGTGGTTCCGCGAACATCCAGATCCGCTCCGGGACTGAGATTCCGGAGCGTTTCCTGCAGCCCGCGCTCGTCCAGATGAGCGAGACAGTGGTCGAACCCCTCGCACTTTCGGCCTACGCACCCGCCAGTGGCGCACGTCGGCCAGAACGGCTCTACAAGCGGTACATCGTCGCTGACCATCGCCTGCCTTTCCGGAGGAACTCGGCTTCACTGACCGAAACAGACCAACGGCATCAGCATCTCACCACAGGTGGCGTCGGCCAGCGCCCTGGCGGGGACCGTTCCGCGCGCCAGCGCACGGTGGTAGGACTCCATGACCTGCACGACCGCCCGATCATCGACCCTGGCCACACTGGAGATCACCGTTCCGCTCCCGCTGTAGAGCAACGCCGCGGTGAACCCGAGGATCTCGTCCCCGGGGCGGACCACCGCCTGCCCGATGTCGCAGGCGGACAGCACGACATGCTCCGGCACGGACTCGAGCAACTGGACGTCGTAGGCCATCAGCGGGCCGTCGGCGAGGTCGAGCCGGGAGAACAGCACGTTCTCCTGTTCGTGGTGCCCGTGCGCGGCCAAGTGCACCGATTCGTATTCCGCGAGCGCTTTCGACGTCGCTTCGATCGTGGCGTCGTTGCCTGCCAGCACTTCCGCGCGGGGGTAGACCTTCGCGACGCGATCCGCCTCGTTCGCCGCGTGTTCGAGTCCGGGACCGGCGACGGTCAGCATCGTCGCGTGGTCCGACGGCTCGCGGGCGGGCACCGAACAGCGGGTGAGCCACGCGGACGGAGACGGGGTGACCGTCACCGGGCGACCGCGCAACGGGTCGAGCAGGCCCCACGGCACGATCGACAGGACTCCGGTGGGTACCACCACGACGTCGGCGTCGCCCAGTTTCGCGAGCAGCGGGACGAGCAGTTCCTCGGCCAGCACGGTGACTTGACGGCGCACGGAAGACCGGATGACCCGCTCCAGCGCGGGCGGCAGCCTTCGGCCGCAGACCGCGTTCAGGTCACTCTGCAACCGCATCACCGCTTCGGACACCACGGCCACATCGCCGAGGTCGACCAACGACGCTTGGCGGCCATCGACCACCAGGGCGCGGAACCGTTCCTTGTCGGCGAGGAATCCGAGCATCACACTGTCCCTTTTGGACAGTTTCGCGCGGACGCCGCCATAGGTCGCCCTGGACACCCGGAGTGCGGAACCCTCGGTTTCCCATCCCCTCGCCCTGATGCGGCGTTCCAGTTCGGCGCATCGGCGCCGTGCCTCCGCGTCCGAGGCGCCGGCGAGTTCGGCGGCGCGGATCTTGCCCGCGAGCTGCCGCAGTTCGGCGACGGCGTCGGCGAGTTCCCCATCGGGCCGATGGGGCCGCTGGATCCCGAAGGCTTGCGCCCGAGACCGTTCGAGCCATCGGAAGACGACTTCCGGCGAACCGTTCGCCCATGCCGCCGTCAGTCCGGCCTTCGCCAGGTCGCGGCCGAGGGAGGCTACGCCGGTTCGCAGGTCGAGGCTTCCGAACCCGCTTCGATAGGTCTCCAGGGATTTCAACCCGGCCCGTGCCTCGGCCAAGGTCGTCCGACGGTCGCCGGTTGCCCACGCGAGTTCCGCTCTGGCCAGATTGCGGAGCAGGCGATTCGCCAGTGGGCCTCCCGGCAGGGCACGGTCCGCGAGAGCGGCGCGTGCGGCATCGGGTTCGGCGAGAGCGATGTCGGCCCTCGCGGCCAAGAGTTTCGCCGTCTCGGCGTCATTCCGGAGTCCGAGCCCCGCGAGCCGGGTGGCGAGTCTCGCCGCGTCCGCCGACACCCGCCTCATCCGGCCGCCCGCCGTGAAGTCGGCCCGCAGCAGGGTGAGCGCGGCGACCGCGGCCCACGTGTCGTTCCCGCGCCGTCGGAATCGGCGCGTCGCCCGGCCCGCCCATCGCCGTGCGCCTGCCAGATCGCCGCCGGCCAAGGCGGCTCGTGCCCTCGTCAGCTCCGCTTCGGCGTGTTCCTGATCCATCCGGAGGCGAGGGAACCGCGCGAGAGCGAGATCGAGTTCGGCGGCCGCTTCACTCGGCAGGCCCGCGGCGAGCAGCGCCCGCCCCTTGTCCACCGCGAGCGGGGCCAGCATGCCCTCACCGTGCTCCGCGTAGACCTCGGCCGCCGCGCTGAAATCGCGAAGCGCGCCAGGGATGTCCCCGGTGAGCACCTTCGCCTGTCCGCGCCCTTGGAGTGCTTTCGCCAGTGTCCTGGGAAGTCCGTCGACGGCCCCGTGCGCTCTCGCGATCTCGGCACAAGCGTCGAGGTCGGCGAGAGCGAGCCGGACACTGCCCGCGGTCTGGTGCAGCAACGCGCGATTCAACAACGACCTCGCCAGCGCCACGGGTTCGCCGGACCGTTTCAGCAGCGGAACGGCCTCGTCGAAACACGCCAACGCTTCGGCCATCCGGCCGACGAGGATCAAAGCCAGTCCACGCTGCTGGCGCAGGGCTCCGTGATCACCGAGGGCGACAGGCAACGCCTCGGCGGCGTCCAGCAGTTCGAAGCCGTGTTCGCTGTTGCCGAGCACGACCTCGACACCGCCGAGGGTGCTCAGCACTCTCGCGGCGAGCGTCGGCCGACCGGGATGATCGGCGAGCGCGGGCCGGTCCAGCAGTTTCGCCGCGGCGCGGAGCAGCCGCGCTCCGCGAGCCGGGTGCCCGCTGTTGGTCGCTTCGATCCCGTCACGGTGCAGCTCGCGCACGCGCTCCTCGACGCTCCACTCCACGGCCGGGCCTAGAGTTCCATGGCCGGTGTGCTGATCGTCCTGCCTTCCCCTCGCGGCCGGGCGATCAGCTGCACCATGCCCCGGGTCACCCTGTCGACGGCGAACCGCCCCTCCTGATCGGAGCTGACCTCGATCGAGCCGGACGAAGTGCGCACCTCGATCCGCAGCGCGGTGGGCGGCTGGATCCAGCCGTCGAGCCGGACCGTGCCGTCGTTGCGCGCGCCGACGCTGACCATGATCGTGAGGCGGCTGCATTCGAACGTGAGCAGGGTGCTGCGCTCGTCCCCTCTGGCCGCCGGTACGCCACCGCAGTCGATCAGCCGGAAGACCTCCAGGTCGATGTCCTCCAGCCCGACCGCGAACTGGATCCGTTCGACGAGGGTCTCGGGTACCGGATCGGCCTCGTTCCACAGCTCACGAACCTGGAGAAGGAGCGTCCGGTCCAGCTCGCCGAGAGATTCTTCGTTGATGCCGTTCATCTCCACTCCTCTCCTGGGGAGGTGGTCAGGATCTGCTTGAGCCGGGTCAGGCACCGGCTCCGCGTGGGTCCGACGCTGCCTCGTTTGATCCCGAGCGCCGAGCCGATCTCCTCGTAATCCGGGCGATGCACGAAAGCGACGATGCGGAGCAACGTCCGGCATCGTTCGGGCAACCTGTTCACCGCCGCCCACAGCCTCCGTCGCTGATCGGCGGTGACGGCCTCTTCGTCCGGACGCGGACCTGGCGCGGACACCGACTCGAAGAGACCGTCGTCCGGCGGACGCTCGGCCTGGTGACGGGTCCGCGTCCGCCAGGTCTCCCGTTTGGTCACCGTGATCAGCCAGGCGGTGAGCCCGTCCGGGCTGTGGATCTCCTGAAGGGATCCGAGAAGGTTCAGCCATGCCGTCTGGACGACATCGGACGCGCTGTCCCGGTCGATCCCCTGAGCCCTCGCGACATGCCACAGCAACGGTGTCAGGATTTCGATCAGCCCGTTCAGGGCCTCCCGATCCCCGTTCTGGGCGGATTTGAGCAGCGACGCGAGATGCTCGAAGTCGAGGCCCCCCGATGACGCGTTCATCGGAGCAGGTCCAAAGCCGCTTCCGCTCGCTTCCGCGTGGCGCCGCGCGTGCAGGTGGTGAACCGCGTCTTCTCCTCGTCCGCGACGGCCATCAACGCGTTGAGCACCGCCGAGGCGGCCTGGGGAGCGGCGAAGGAAGTCCCGTCCCAGATCGCGAAGCCACTCGAGAAACAGTCCGGATCGAAACCCTTCCGGCCGAGAGCGGGCGCGTGATGATCGGGAGTCTCCGATCCGTCGATATCCGTCGGATGGGTGCTCACCACGCAGACGCCGTCGGCCCAGCAGGACACATAGGCGCCTTCATTGGAGAACAAGGCCTTGCTGCCGTCGGGATTCAGTGCGCCGACGCCGATCACCCGCGGCCCCTTTCCCTGCAGTCTGGTGGAAAGCGCCGCGGGGAAGAACTCGCGGCTGGTCGCGTTGTTGCCCGCAGCGGCGACGACCACCACGCCGCGTTCGGTGAGCTTGCCGACGACCTCGGCGAGCTGAGAGGTGTATTTCGCGGCCGTCGGCCACTCCTCGAAGTACCCGATGGAAAACGAGATGACGTCGATCATGAGCTCGGGATCGCCGTTCTTCTTCTGCGCTGCGCGAACCCGGTCCAGCGCCTTGTGCAGCATGAGCAAGGTGTCCGACAGATAGGCGACACCGTCGGTGTGCACGATCCTGACCGCGAGCACCTTCGCCCGGGGTGCCGCCTGCCGGATGACACCCGCGATGAAGGTGCCATGGCCCGCGTCCGCGGCGACTTCGCCGATCAGCGCGTCCGTCGTCATCGGCCCGTCGCGATGGCCGACGAGGAATTCCGTCGGGGCCGTCGAAGCCAGCAGTTTCTCGTTCTCGAGAATCGCCGCCTGGATGTCGGGTGCGACGACGATGAACTCGTCACGGAACTTCCCTCCCTGAGAAGGGTCGTAGACGTCGAGCCAGGGATGTGACCCGGTACCGGAGTCGGGGACCAGCACCGTCGGTCGGCGGGACAACGCGGGCCGCGCGGGTGCGGGACCGGGCAGGGAGACGGGGATCCGGGATCGGCCACCTGCCCGGCCGCCGCTGACGCGCTCACCCAGCCCGGTGACGTCCCAGGGGACGCCGGTCAGGCCGACACCGGTGAACATGAGGTGGTCCAAGGAAAAGCGCCGCACCATGGCCGGATCGAGCGTCGCCCGGTCACGGGTGGAAGCCTCGCGCAGGCGCTGCAACACCTCCCACGCGTCGATGATCCGCGCGCTCGCCCCGGCGCGGAGGGCCAGCGCGAGCGCGACCGGCGCGTCCGGCGGGCGGAACTCACCTCTCGAAGTGAAGGCCTGCAGCCCCATTTCCCGGAGCACGGCCTCGATACCGGTGCGGGTGGAGCCGTCGTTCCACGCGTCCGACGGCATCAGGAGGACATTCGTGCGGTAAACGGTCGGCAAGTACCTGCTCGACCGCTCCGACGGCCACCCCGCGACGACCATCCCGTCCGCGGGTTTCAGCACCCGCGCGCCGTGGCGTTCGAGCAGTTCGGCGGGGAAGGACGGCAGATAGGACTCCTCGGCATCCGATGCGGGGTACGCGTCCGGGTCGGGCGAGACGAACCTGACCACCATCACAGCCTCCCTCTCACGGCGGAACGGACCATGACACTGAGGTCGCGGGAACACCGTTGGCGGATACGAAAACGCGAATCTCAACCGGGTAACGAAATTCAACAACGGTCGTGCGTTCTGACAACAAATCCTCGCCGTGGTCAGAGAATTCGTCGAAGCCGTCGGTCGGAATATCTTCGCAATTCGAGCTATTTCGTGAACCCGAAACGAGAACGGAAAGTGACCGGACGATCTGGTCACGCCGATACACCTGATCGGGCGGTAACCCCGCGGCCGTCCGGCGCGCCCATAGGACGTGAATTCCCGAAATCGTTTCGGCGAACCCGTATCCCGCTCTTGATCGGGAGCACTTCGCCGACGGCGAACCGAAAGAGCCCGGAAGGAGATGCGGTGGTTTCCGGACATGGGGCCTGGCCGCTCACCGACGCGGTGGTCGAACTGGCCGCCCGGGCGACCGGTTCGCCGGACGACGCGCTGGCGCAAGTGGGCAAGGCGGTACGCGCCCGCCTGGACCAGCCACTGCGCGTCGCGCTGGTCGGCCGTGTGTCGTCAGGGAAATCGACGCTGCTCAACGCGCTGTTGGGCAGAGCCATCGCCCCGACGAGCGGACGTGAGTGCACTGAGGTCGTCTATGTGTTCCGGCGCTGCGACCCTGCCGGGCTCCCGGACGTCGCGCCAAAGGCCATCTGGGCACCTACACCGTCGGCAGCCGGACGATGGGGCGCTTCGCCTGTTACCCCAGCCCGTCCGGCAGGTCCGTGTTCGTGTGGACGAACACGGACCTGGACATCCTGTCGATCGGCTCCGACCCGCAGCTCAGCGTCGAGCAGATGAAGACCTGGTTCGAGGGCTCTGTCGGGCTGAAGTGACCGGGACGAGATCGGCGAGGAGCGCGGACTGTTCCCGTCGGTAGGTCTCGACGTTCGCCAGTTTGACGTCCTCGTAGCCGCGAACCAGATCGGGCAGCTCGGCCAGCGCCAGGAGCCTGCCACGATCGGCGTCCTCGGCGCCGAACGCGGCGAGGATCGTTTCCCGGTACTGCGCGACGAGTTCCCGCTCCACCTTCCGGACCCGTGCCCTGCCGAACGGGTCCCAGCGCGTGCCGCGCAGTTTCCGCGCGGCGCGCAGCGCGACGAACAACGGCCGGAAGCCGGGGCCCAGCGCGATCTTCCGCTTCATCCCCAGCGCGCGGAGCACGGGCGGGTGCAGACGGTAGGCGTAGCGGCTGCCCACTCCGAACTCCGCCTCGATCCCCGCGAGCACGGCGGGATCGAGCGAGAGCCGAGCGACTTCGTACTCGTCCTTGTAGGCCATCAGTTTGTGCAGATTGCGCGCCACGGCTTCGGTGACGGCGGTCGAGTCCCCTTCCAGGACACGGACGTGCTCGACGAACTCCGCGTAAGCCCGCGCGTAGCGGACGTCTTGGTACTGGACGAGTTCGGGGACACGGATGTCCAGCAGGCGCGCGAGTTCCGAACCCTGCTCGGCATGCACGAGCGCGCGGGCGCGGAGAGTGGCCTCGGACGGAGCCGACGTCACGGCGACGGCGGGAGGAGCGACCGCCGCGTGCAGTCCCTCGGGATCCGCGACGAGTTGCCTGCCGCGCCGGAAAGCCTGGAGGTTGCCCGCGACGGCGACCCCGTTGAGTTCGATCGCGCGTTCCAGGCTGGCCGCGTCCAGCGGGATGGCTCCAGTCTGAAGAGCCGCGCCGAGCTGGAGGATGTTGGCGAACTGGTCGTCGTCGAACAGGGTCTCCGCCAGCGCCCTGGCGTCGAGCGCCACGGTTCGCGCCGCGCTCTCCGCGATCGCGCCGCGCACGGCCGCCGCGTCCGGGAACGACACGGTGGTGTCGACGACCATCCGGCCGGTCGGCACCTCGGTCGTGGAGACCACGGCGGTGGTCCGGCCGGGATCCGCCACGGTCAGGTGCACCGGGTCCGCGCCGACGAGGACGTCACAGGCCAGGTAGAGGTCGCATTCCCCGGCCGCGAGTTTCGGGGCCTGCGGTGTCGGCTCGGCGGTGATCTTCAGATCCGAGACGACGGCGCCGCCCTTCTGCGCGAGCCCGGTCTGGTCCAGTGTCCGGACCTGCCTGCCCTCGATCACCGCGGCGGTGGCCAGGATCTGCGCGACGGTGACCACACCGGTCCCGCCGACGCCGGTGATCCGCACGGTGAAGTCGGTGCCGTCGGTCTCGGGCGCGGGCAACTCGGCGGCGGTGATCTCCCCGGCCCGCCGACGGTTTTTCCGCCCGGTGGGCACCACCGTCATGAACGAGGGGCAGTCCCCCGCCAGGCACGAGTAGTCCACATTGCACGAAGACTGGTGGATCGTGGTCTTACGGCCGAACTCGGTGCTGACCGGCTGTACCGACAGACAGTTCGACTTCTCGCCGCAGTCGCCGCATCCCTCGCAGACCCGTTCGTTGATCACGACCTTGGCGGCCGGGGTGTCCAGCTTTCCGCGACGCCGTTTGCGGCGCTTCTCCGCGGCGCATTCCTGGTCGTGGATGAGCACCGTCACCCCGGGAATGGTGGCCAGTTCCTCTTGTGTGCTCAGCAATTCGTCGCGAGAGCGGACCTCGACGCCGTCTGGGAGGCGGACACCGCGGAACCGCTTCGGCTCGTCACTGGTGATGACGACCTTGGCGACGCCTTCGACCAGGAGCAGCGAAGCCAGCCGTTCCACCGGCAGCCCGCCGATGGCGTCCTGTCCGCCGGTCATCGCGACTGTCGCGTTGTAGAGGATCTTGTAGGTGATGTTCACCCCGGCGGCCACGGCGGCCCGCACCGCGAGGCTGCCGGAGTGGGTGAACGTGCCGTCGCCGATGTTCTGCACGAAATGCGAGGCCTCGACGAACGGCTCCATCCCGAGCCACTGCGCGCCCTCGCCGCCCATCTGCGTCAGGCCGACCACGTCCCCGACCTGTTCCGGTTCCATGAACAGCGCCATGGCATGGCAGCCGATGCCGCCGCCCACCACGGTCCCCTCGGGCACCTTGGTCGAGGAGTTGTGCGGGCAGCCGGAACAGAAGTACGGCGTCCTGGTCAGCAGCGGCACCGAAATGCGCTCACGGCGCCGTCGACCCCGCCACGCCGTCACCGACGGGATCTCGTGGTGCTCCGTCAGCCGTCCGGCCAGCACCCTGGCGACGGCGTCCGGGTCGAGCTCGCCGAGTTCGGTGCACAGGGTGCGGCCGTCCGGACCGGTCTTGCCGTACACGGCGGGCGCGCCGGCGGTACCGTAGAGCACTTCCTTGATCGCCGATTCGACGAAGGACCGCTTCTCCTCCACCACGACGATCTCGGTCAGGCCCTCGGCGAACCGGCGGACGATCGACGGTTCGAGCGGATGGATCACGCCGAGTTTCAGGATCCGGATCCCGTGCCGGGACAACGCGTCGGCGTCCAGGCCGAGCAACCGCAGCGCCTGCATCAAGTCCAAGTAGGACTTTCCTGCGGTGACGATGCCGACGCGGTCCGCGGGGCCTTCCTGGACGATCCTGTTGACCCCGCTCGCCCGCACGTACTCGAGGGCCAGCGGCACGCGTTCGGTGTAGAGGCTGCGTTCGAGCGCCATCAGCGTGGTGCCGAGCAGGCGGGAACTGGGCTTGTGCCGGTAAGGCGTGAAACCCTTGGCCAGCTCCGGCGCCGTCCACTGTGGCCGGACGCGGGCGGTGCCCGCGGCGTCGGCCACGTTCGCCACGAGTTTCATCGACGACCACAGCCCGCTCGCCCTGGACAGCTCGACGGCGTGCAGGCCGAAGTCCAGGACGTCCTGGGAGTCGGACGGGAAGAACACCGGCATGGCCAGATCGGCCAGCGCGAGCTCGGAGGCACAGGGCACCGAAGAGGACTTCGCGTTCGGATCGTCGCCGACCAGCGCCACCGCGCCGCCCGCCGGATCGGTACCCGCGAGGTTGGCGTGCCGCAGGGCGTCCGTCGCCCGGTCCAGACCGGGCGCCTTGCCGTACCAGAACCCCGTGACCCCGCCGCGCGAAGAGCCGATCGACGAGGTGAGCTGACTGCCCATGACCGCCGTCGCGGCGAGCTCCTCGTTCAGCCCCGGACGGTGCACGACGTCGTGTTTGTCGAGCAGGACGGACCGGCGGCCGAGTTCGAGGTCGTACCCGGCCAGCGGGGACCCCTCGTAGCCGGAGACGAACACCGCGGGGGACGCCCCGGCCGCGCGATCGTGGCGCACCCGGTCGAACAGCATCCTGACCAGGGCCTGGACCCCGCTGAGGTAGACGGTGCCGTCCTCGGCCAGATACCGGTCCTCCAACGTGAACTGCTCCACCAGACCTGCCTCCTTCGGCACCCCACGCGATGTCACGACAGAAGACCCGACCTCGCGGGCCGCCGCAACAAGCGGCAGTCTATTGGCATCGATCACGCAAAATATCCGGCCCATCCGCACAGCTGGCCGATATTCGTTGCGTCTGCGTACCATCCTGACTCATGGCGGACCAGCTCATCGACGAGACCGATCGCGAAATCCTCGAACTGCTCCGGGAAGACGCCCGGCGCACCCTCGGCGACATCGGTGCCCGCGTGACGCTGTCCACCGCGGCCGTCAAACGCCGCATCGACCGCATGCAGGAGAACGGCGTCATCGTCGGCTACACCGTCCAGATCGACCACGCCAAACTCGGCTGGGGCATCGAGGCGTTCACCGAACTGCGGTTCACCGGGACCACCAAGGTCGGCGAGATCGTCCGGACGACCACGCGGATGCCGGAAGCCCAGGCGGTGTTCACCATCGCGGGCGACCCCGACGCGCTCGTCTGGCTGCGGGTGCGGGACATGGGCCACCTGCAGCAGACCATCGACGAGATCAGGCGGCACCACCAGGTGACGGGGACGAAGACGCTGATGGTGCTGGACTCGTGGACCCGCGGGCAGCAGTGGCCCCAGACGGACGACGCCTGAAACCGGCCTCGTGGGTTGGTGCCGACTGCGCGTGAAGGCCCCCTTCCCTCGGCTCAGCCGAGGGAAGGGGGCCTTCACGCGGCTCGACGGGGTCTCGTGAGGAGTAAGGAACGTGGCGTTCGCGACTCCTCCCGTAGCTTCGCGTGCCGGGCGAGGTGTCGGTGCAGGTGGTCGTGAGCGGTAAGTCGCGTTAGAGCGCAACGGCATCTGCTTGCCCCCTCCCGACCAGGGTGAAGGTGAGTTGTCAGCGGCGGCCACCCCGGTGTCGCGAAAGCCACTTTCGCGACATCAGACGTCCCGAAAGTGGCTTTCGCGACACCCGAACCGGCACGCGGGCAAGCGACCCGACACCCTTGCCTCACCGCCCACGTGACCCACTCCCCCGGAGCAGACGTCGCCCTGTCCGCGCGAGGTACTCCCCGAACTCCTCCGGTTCCTCCACCGTGAACTCGACGTCGGTGAGGGTCAGGACGACCGCCAGCCACTCGAAGGAATCGACGTACGCGACGTACCGGCAACCGCGCTCCCCGAGGGCTTCGAAACTCCCGTCGATCCGGTGCAGGCGGGCCGCGGCCTCGCTCGCGCCGACCTCCAGCGTCAGCGTGATCCGGAGCGATTTCGGGCTGTGGAAGCGTTCTTGGAGATGCCCCGCGACGTCTTCGACGGGGAGTTCGCGGGGTACGAACGCCACTTCGGTCGTCGTCGGCGCGGTGATCCGGTCAAGACGGAAGCTCCGCCAATCCCTCCTGTCGAGGTCCCAGGCGTAGAGGTACCACCGCATGCCGAGTTGGACGAGACGCATCGGCTCGACCGTCCGGGACGACGGGCCCTCCTTTCCCGTGTACGCGAACTCCAGGCACCGGCGGGCCGCGATGGCCGCGGCGAGGACGTTCAGGACGTCAGGTGTCACTCGCGGCTGTTCACCGCTCCCGAACTCGACGGCGGCGAGCGTCGCGTCGGTCCGCCGACGCAGGGCCGCCGGGAGGACACGCCGGAGTTTCGCGGCGGCGCGGTCCGCCGATTCGGCGGTGAGGTCGATACCGGTCCCGCCCGCGGCGGCGAGCCGCAGCCCGAGCACGGTGGCGATCGCCTCGTCGTGTTCCAGCATGAGCGGCGGCAGCGCGGCGCCCGCGACGAGCCGGTAGTTGCCTCCCGGCCCTCGGGTGCTCTCCACGGGGTAACCCAGGCCGCGGAGGTGGTCGATGTCGCGGCGAAGGGTGCGGGACGGGACTTCCATGGCCGTCGCGAGTTCGGCGGCCGGCCACTGGCGGCCGGATTGCAGGAGCGACAGCAGTCGCAGCATCCGTTCTCGTGGTGCCGTCACCGCGCCTCCCGACCGAATAGTTGTGGCCGTAAACCGGCCACAACTCATCGTAGCCTCGGTTCATGTCGAAAGTACGAGCCGAACGCGGCCGCTGGATCACGGTGGAGGGAGCCCGGACGCACAACCTCCGCGACGTGTCGGTGCGAGTGCCGAAACACCGGCTGACGGTGTTCACCGGCGTCTCGGGGTCGGGAAAGTCTTCGCTGGCGTTCGACACGATCGCGGCCGAAGCCGAACGGCTGGTCACCGGGACCTATCCCACCTTCGTCCGGAACCGCCTCCCCCAGCATCCGCCCGCCGACGTCGACCGGATCGACGGGCTGATCTTCACCACGATCGTGGATCAACGGCGGTTCACCGGGAACGCGCGGTCCACGGTCGGCACGGCGAGCGACATCGCCTCGCTGCTGCGCCTGCTGTTCTCCCGCGTCGGGGAACCGGGCGCCGGGTTCTCGCCCGCCTATTCGTTCAACGATCCCAGCGGGATGTGCCCGCGCTGCGAAGGGCTCGGCGTCGTCGACGACATCGATCTCGACAGACTGCTCGACCGCTCGCGAAGTCTGCGTGACGGCGCCGTGCGGTTCCCGACGTTCGCCCCCGGGACCTACCGGTGGAAACGGCTCGTCCATTCCGGACTCGTCGACCCTGATGTCCCGTTGAGACGGTTACCGGCGGCGAGGGTCGAAACCCTGCTGCACGCCGAAGGGCTCCCCCTCGACAACCCCGGCCCCGACTACCCCAAGCACGGCGTCTTCGACGGTATCGTCCCGCGGCTGCGGGATTCGTACCTGCGCAAGACCCCGTCGCGCCTCACCGCCGAGGAACAGGAAGGGCTCGCCGGAGTCGTCACTCGCGGCGTCTGCCCGGCCTGCGCGGGGACCCGGCTCTCCGAAGCGGCGCGCGACAGCCTGATCGACGGACGGTCCATCGCGGACTGGTCGGCGATGCCGGTCGGCGACCTGCGCGACGTCGTCGCGGCCGTGCGCGCTCCGTCGGTGGCGCCGCTGCGGCAGGCGATCCGGGAACGCCTCGACGCGCTGGTTTCCGTCGGGCTCGGCTATCTCAGCCTGTCACGGGAATCGAGGACGCTGTCCGGTGGCGAAGCGCAACGCGTCAAGATCGTCCGCCATCTCAGCAGCGCGCTCAGCGACGTCTGCTACGTGTTCGACGAGCCCAGCACCGGGCTTCATCCCCACGACGTGCATCGGCTCGTCGAACTGCTGGCCGAACTCCGCGACGCGCACAACACGATCCTCGTCGTCGAACACCATCCGGCGGTCATCTCGGCCGCCGACCACGTCATCGACCTCGGTCCCGCGGGCGGCGCCGACGGCGGTCGTGTCCAGTTCGAAGGCAGCCCTCGCGAACTCACCGCGACCGACACCGAAACCGGCCGGGTCCTCCGCGCCCCGCTCCGCTTGAAGAAGCGGACCCGCACGGCCCAGGGAACCGTGACGATCTCCGGTGCCCGCAGCCACAACCTGCGTGACATCACCGTCGACGTGCCGCTCGGCGTCCTGACGGTCGTCTCGGGGGTCGCCGGCTCCGGCAAGAGCACGCTGATCGCGGGCGAACTCCCCCGGCGGCATCCCGGTTTCGTGGTCGTCGACCAGGCCCCGTTGCACGGCGGCATCCGGTCCACCCCCGCCACGGTGCTCGGTGTCGCCGAACCGATCCGCGACGCTTTCGGCAAGGCCACCGGGAAGCATCCGTCGTGGTTCAGCGCCAACGGCCGTGGGGCCTGCCCCGTCTGCAAGGGGAAGGGCGTCATCATCACCGACCTGGCCTTCCTCGACGACGTCCAGACCGGCTGCGACGCGTGCGGCGGCACCCGGTTCAGCCAGGACGCGCTCGCCGCGCGCCTGGAAGACCGGACCATCGCCGACGTCCTGGCGATGAACCCCGCGGAGGCCGCCGCCCTGTTCGGCGAGCGGTCCCCCATCGCGCGACGGTTGCGCTGGCTGGACCGGGTCGGACTCGGCTACCTGACCATCGGACAGAGTCTCGACACCCTGTCCGGCGGCGAGCGGCAACGGCTCCTCCTCGCCCGCCACCTCGCCGACGCGGTTCCCGCGGACGACCTGCGCCTGATCCTCGACGAACCCACCGCCGGGTTGCACGGCAGCGACGTCGACAGGTTGCTCACCCTGTGTGACGAGCTCGTCGATGACGGCGCGACACTGGTCCTGATCGAACACGACCAGCGGGTGATCGCGCACGCCGACCACGTCATCGACATCGGGCCCGGCGCGGGTTCCGAGGGTGGGACGGTCGTGTTCGAGGGCACGCCGTCGGCCTTGGCCAAGGACGCCGCGTCGCTCACGGGCCGTTATCTGCGGAAACACTGAACGCGTTCCCGGCGCCGGACGGCGCCGGGAACACCCACCCGCCCGGGAACAGTTCCCGGGCAGAGCGAGATGATTCCCGATCAGGCTTTGTCCGACACGCCGGTACCGAACAGTTCTTCGCCCGATTCCAGTGATTCAGCCGACTAGTTCACACGCCTTGTTCGCCTTCATGGCCTGGTCGAGCCCGGGCACCTTGTCGGACTCGACGGCGGGCACGTGCGAGACCAGGTCGATCCCGGTCACGTCGAGCGCTGCTTTGGCATAGCCGGCGCCGCCTTTCGGCAGCAGGGCGAGGTACTCGGTCACCTGCCCGCGCAACTTCCGGTAGAAGGCCAGCTCCCCGGAAGCGAGCGCGTCGGCCTCCTTCGCGATCTGCGGAAGTTTCCCGAGTCCGCCGATCGCCGCGGCCAGCGCGGTGTCCAGCTTCTTCAGCGAGGCCTCCGCCTTGGGCACGTCGGCGTCGGTCTTGATGTCGTAGCCCTTGGCCAGGCCGTAGACGATCAAGCGCATGTCCTTGACCGCGCCGCAGTACCCTCCTGTCCAGGAGACCAAAGCCGGAGCCGGGCCGGTCGGGGTCGGTGCCGGCGGTGGTGCCGGGGCGGGTGCGGGCGAGGACGGCCCACAGCCCGCGAGCAGGCAGCACGCGGTGAGGGCCACGGTCACTCGCAAGCGCGTTGCCGGGTGGCTCGTCATCCGGCAGAGGGTAAAGCCGCCCGACGGGACCGGTCCCGACGAAAGGACGAGATGAGCCAGTCACTGCCTCAGCGGATGTACCTGCTCGGCTACGACAGCGAAAAGAGCAGGCTCGACCCCGCCAGCGTCCTGGTCCGGGGCACGCTCCTGCGCGCGGCCGCGGTGGCCGAGCTGATCATCGACGGCCTCCTCACCGACCGGGACGGCAAGGCCGAGCGCACCGCCGCGGCCGAGCTCACCTCGCGAGACCCGTTCCTCGCGGGGGTGTTGGAGGACGCTCCCCGCGAGAAGCCGCGCCGCTGGTTCACCGTCGTCGACCGCGAGTGGCACAAGGCGGAGGACACCGTCCGCGACCAGCTCGCCGCCTCCGGCGTGATCTTCGTCGAGAAGCGCCGGGCGATGGGCATCTTCACGGTTCGCGACATCACCTTGTTGGATCAGCAGCGGACGCGAGAACTTCGCGAACGGGTCCGGAACGTGGTGCTGAGCGGCCAGGACCCCGCCACCGTCGCGATCGAAGACGCTGTCCTGGCCATGCTGTCCGCCGAGGGCGACGTCTACACGGTCTTCGCCCCCAAGGAGAAACGCGCGCACAAGAGCGCGGTCAAGGCGCTCGCCGCGCACGTCGACACCGTCCTCCCCGAGCTGAGGAAGGCCGCGCAATACTCGATCGCGGCACGCCGGGCGGCCGTCAACGGCTAGCCTCTTCCCTGTCGACGACCTTGGTGAGGAAATGCTGCTGCCCCAGCGTCCACACGTTGGTGGCCAGGAAGTACAGCAGGACACCGATCGGCACCGGGAAGAACGAACCCGAGACCAGCATTCCGAGCGGGGCCAGGTACATCATCAGCTTGACGATCCCCCCGGCCTCCGGGGCCGCCGCGGTCTGCCGGGCGAGACCCGAGCGCATCGAGAAGAACGTGGCCAGGCTCGCGATCAGCATCAAAGGCACGCCGACCGCGATCATGTGGACGTGGTCCGTGCCGAACGCGGCCAGCTCCGCCGCCGGTTGCGAAAGCCAGTTGCCGAGCTTCGCGCCGAACAGATCGGCGTTCAAAAAGGACTCGACCCCGGCGCGATCGAAGACGTGGTTCGACTGGGCGCCCGGGGTGAAATCGCGCAGTACCCAGTAGAGCGACAGGAACACCGGCAGCTGGATCAGCGCCGGGAGGCAGCCTCCCAGCGGGCTTGATCCGTTGTCGGCGTGCAGTTTTTGGATCTCCTGCGCCATCCGCCGGCGATCCTTGCCGTATTTCTCCTTGATCTCCCGCATCCGCGGGGCGAGTGCCTGCGTGCGGCGGCCCGCGCGCAGCGCGCCGAGAGCGGGTTTGACCAGCAGCAGGCGCAGGGTGAAAACGAGGAACGCGATGGCCAGCACCCAGGCCACCCCCGAGTCGGGACTCGAAACGGCGCCGAAAACCTTGTGCCAGAACCAGAGAATGGCGGAAACGGGGTACAGGAAGACATCGAACATGACCAGGTCACTCCGTCGGTTGAAGGTGAAGGGGCAGGAGTGACTGCCTCACCTTCGAACGAGGAGAAGTCAGGCAGCCACGATGCCCGGTGACGGAGCTCGTGGCCGGACGCGGCCGCGCGCGTCGGGATCGCGCAGGCTCAAGAACAGCTGCGCGCGTTCGCGCAGGCTGATGGCACGCACCCGCATCGCGGCGACCGACGGTTCCAAGCGGAAATGCGCGGCGAGCGCGAGCAGGATGACGGCGAGGGACGCGCTCAGGGCGGCGGCGAGCCCGAGCGGATTGGCGACAGCCACCGACGCCGTCAGCGCGGTGGCCAGGCTCAGCGGGTTGACCCCGCCGACGACCGGGAGCACGACGAACAACTCCGGGAGGAACAGCGCAAGCATCAGCTTGAGCCGCACGCCGAAGTAGGTTCGCTCCACGTCACCGACCTTACCGGAGATATTGCGTTGCGTGATCACCTCCACCGAAGGCAGTCTGTCGCCATGGGGCATGTGGAAGTCGCGCACGTCGAGTACTACCTGCCCGACGGACGGATGTTGCTCGGCGACGTCTCGTTCCGGGTCGGTGAGGGCAGCGTCTGCGCGCTCGTCGGCGCCAACGGGGCGGGCAAGACGACCTTGCTGAGGCTGATCTCGGGCGAACTCGAACCCGACGGCGGCTCGGTGACCATCAGCGGCGGTCTCGGGGTGATGCCCCAGTTCGTCGGGTCGGTGCGCGACGAACGGACCGTGCGGGACCTGCTCGTCTCGGTGTCGCCGGACGCGATCCGCGACGCCGCCCGCGCCGTCGACGAGGCCGAACTCGCGCTGATGGAACGCGACGACGAAGCGGCCCAGATGGCCTACGCCCAGGCACTCGGCGACTGGGGCGACGCTCGCGGCTACGAAGCCGAAGTCATGTGGGACAAGTGCACGACCGCCGCGCTCAACCTGCCGTACGAAAAGGCGCGCTGGCGCGAGGTGCGCACCCTGTCCGGCGGCGAGCAGAAGCGGCTGGTCCTGGAGGCGCTGCTGCTCGGCGGTTCCGGCGTCCTCCTGCTCGACGAGCCGGACAACTACCTCGACGTCCCCGGCAAACAGTGGCTCGAGCAGCGGCTGCACGAGACCCAGAAGACCGTGCTGTTCGTTTCGCACGACCGGGAACTGCTGGCACGGGCGGCGAAGAAGATCATCAGTGTCGAGCCGGGGCCGGCGGGCAGCGACGTCTGGGTGCACGGCGGTGGCTTCGACACGTACCACCAGGCACGCACAGAGCGGTTCGAACGCTTCGAGGAACTCCGCCGTCGTTGGGACGAAAAGCACGCCCAGCTCAAGAAACTCGTCACCGACATGCGTCAGTACGCCGCGCGCAGCGACGAGATGGCCTCGCGGTATCACGCCGCCCAGACGCGGCTGCGCAAATTCGAGGAAGCGGGTGCGCCCGCCGCTCCCCCGCGCGAGCAGAAGATCACCATGCGCCTGCGCGGCGGCCGGACCGGCGTCCGCGCCGTCACCTGCGAAGCACTCGAACTCCGCGGCCTGATGAAACCCTTCGACCTGGAGATCTTCTACGGCGAACGGGTCGCCGTGCTGGGCTCGAACGGCTCCGGCAAGTCGCACTTCCTGCGTCTGCTGGCAGGCGAGGACGTCTCGCACGACGGGCTGTGGAAGCTCGGCGCCCGTGTGGTCCCCGGCCACTTCGCGCAGACGCACGCCCATCCCGAACTGCTCGGGCAGACGCTCGTGGACATCCTCTGGACCGGCCACGCGCGAAGCCGCGGGCCCGCGATGAACATCCTGCGCCGCTACGAACTCGACGGCCAGGGCGACCAGCGGTTCGAGAAGCTGTCCGGCGGCCAGCAGGCGCGGTTCCAGATCCTCCTGCTGGAGATCGGCGGCGCCACCATCCTGCTGCTGGACGAACCGACCGACAACCTCGACCTCGCTTCGGCCGAAGCGCTGCAGCAGGCGCTCGAGGCGTACGAAGGCACCACGGTGGCGGTGACGCACGACCGGTGGTTCGCGCACTCCTTCGACCGGTACCTCGTGTTCGGAACCGACGGGCAGGTGCGGGAAACCGCGGAGCCGGTCTGGGACGAGCGGCCGGTGCAACGGGCACGGTGACCGCTGGGTCAAGCGGGTCGCGAGTGGCTCTTCGGGTGAGAACCAACCCCTACGGTCTGGCGGTTTCGCGTGACTGGACGGACGACTCGCGATGAGACCTGTCCAGTCACGCGAGTCGTCCGTCTGATCACACGTGCCGTCCACCCAGTCACGCGAAATGCCATAGGAACCTACTGGCATTCTGGCTACGACCACATCCCAGGCCCGGTCCGTGAAGGCCTCCTTGCCTACGCTCAAGGTAGTGAAGGAGGCCTTCACGGACTTCCGGATCGCCACGCTCGCCTCAACAGCCCCACGCCCCGCTCAGGATTCCCCCTGCCGGGTAAGGAAAGGCGACACGCCGACCGGCGGCGCTCCCAGTACGGCGGCGGTGTGTTTCAATGCCGCCGCACCGCGTGCCGACGCCCGAGTGCCCGCATCGTCAGAAGGCTGGAGAACTCGTGAGGGCCGCCGCAATTCCCTTCGCCATCGCGGCCCTGTGCTGCGCGGCGTTCCTGGTGAGTTTCCTTCGCGACCGGCGCCGGCTACGGAACGGCTTCTATCTCTTCTTCGCGCTCCTGTTCCTCGGCATCACCCTCATCGCGCTCCTCGCCTCGGTGTCGCCCGAAGCGGCGGGCTTCGTCGCGGTCAGCGTGATCCTGCTGATCATCCCGACCGTCCTCGCGCTGACGGTCTTCCTGATCTGCAACGGGATCACCATGCTCCGCCGCGAGGGGCGCAGGCTGGCCAACGTGCTGTCCCTGCTGACGGGGCTCGGCATCTGCGCGCTGATCGTGTTCAACGCGACGGTCACGCAACTGGCCTGGGAACCTCTCGACATCCTCCGCGGCAGCCTCAACGGAATCCTCGTCTACGTCTCGTTCCTCTTCGTCTGCTTCCTCCTGTACTCGATCGTCTACGGCCGCATCCGCACCGAGAAAGGCGTGGACTTCGTCGTGGTGCTCGGGTCGGGACTGCTGGACGGCCACCGGGTGCCGCCGCTGCTGGGCAGCCGTCTGAAGAGGGCCAAACGCGTCGTGGACGCGGAGGCTCGCCGCGGGCGGGAGCCGATGGTGGTCACCTCGGGCGGGCAGGGGGCCGACGAGGACCTGCCGGAGTCCCACGCCATGGCCGAGTACCTGGTCGAGGCCGGGCTGCCGAGGGAGCGGATCCTCACCGAGGACCAGTCTCGGACGACGTTCGAGAATCTCACCTTCAGCGCCGAAATCATGAGGGAGCGGAAGCCGGACTACCGGTGCACGGTGGTCACGAACAACTTCCACGTGCTCCGCGCCGCCCTCATCACGCGCCGCGCCAAGGTGAACGGCCAGGTCATCGGGGCGCCGACGGCCTGGTACTTCTGGCCGAGCGCCACCCTCCGCGAATTCGTGGCCATTCTCGTGGACCACAAGATCAAGAACCTGATCATCTGCGGGCTCATCGTGCTTTCCCAGGTGTCCCGCGTCTTCTCCTGAGGCCGAAGAACTGACACCCCGGGACGAATTCGCGCCACCACCACACAAACAGCCATGACAAATCCCGCATCCTCGTTTGACAACGCCGTTTTCGCCGGGCCATCGTCCTGCGCATGAGCGCTTACACCCGCCAGGCGATGGCGCTGCTGTTCGACAGGACGGCGAAGACCTACGACGCCCTCGGCGTCGACTTCTTCAGCGCGTTCGCCAGGGAACTGCTCGACCGCGTCCGGCTCGCGCCCGGTGAGCGGGTGCTGGATGTCGGCTGCGGACGGGGCGCGGTGCTGTTCCCCGCCGCCGAGCGGGTCGGCCCGGGCGGATCGGTGCTGGGCATCGACCTTTCGTCCGCGATGATCAAGCGCACCGAGCAGGACATCGAGGACCGCGGCCTCGACAACGCCTCGGTTTCCCTTATGGACGCCCAAGAACCGATGCTGGCCGACGCCGCCTTCGACGTGCTCCTCGCGTCCTTCGTGGTGTTCTTCCTGCCGGATCCGGTCGCCGGCCTGCGATCGTGGCACCGCCTGCTCGTACCCGGCGGCCGGGTGGGGGTGACCACGTTCGGCGCCGACGATCCCCGATGGGCCGCCGTGCGCGAGGTGTTCAAACCGTTCGTACCACCGGAGCTCGCGTGGACGATGGCCATCCGGGCCGGTTTGTTCGCCACCGTCGAGACCTTCGGCCAGGCCGTGGAGTCGGCGGGCTTCACCGGTGTCACGTCCGTGGAACGCGTCTATCCGGTGAAGTTCGCCGACCCCGGGCACTGGATCACCTGGTCCTGGTCGCACGGCCAGCGGATGTTCTGGGAACTGGTCCCGGAAGACCGCCTCGACGCCGTGCGCCAGGCCGTGCTCGCCGAGCTCGAACCGCTGCGCGAACCCGACGGGAGCGTGGTGCTGGCGCAGACCGTGCGCTACACCCTCGCCCACCGCGGTTGACGGCTCACAACACGAGCCTCGGCCAGGATTCCGTGTCACGCGACAGCTGCCTGTCGTGCGTGGCGATCACCACCGCGGCCGGGGTCGCCCCGAGCGCGGCGGTCAGCTCGTCGACGAGCGTGACGGACAGATGGTTGGTCGGCTCGTCCAGCAGCACCACATGCGGACGGCGGGCCAGCACCAGTGCCAGATCCAGCCGCCGCCGGGCACCGACGGACAGTTCGGCGACCGGCCGGTGCCGGTCGTAGCCGCCGAGCAGGCCCAGTTCACCCAGCCCCGGCCCGGGAGCCCCCGTCCTGGCGAGCTGTTCGTCGTACAACTCCATCGCCGTACGCCCGCCCGGCAGTTCGGACTCCTGCCCCAGCCGCCCGATCCGCGCCGACCGGGAGCGGGTGATAGTCCCCGTCCCCGGCTCGAGCTCCCCGGACAGCACGGTCAGCAGCGTCGACTTGCCCGCGCCGTTGGGCCCGGTGACCACCAGTCGGTCGCCGCTTTCCAGCACCAGGTCGACCGGGCGCGCGAGCCGTCCGGCCACCGTCACCCCGGCGGCACCGAGCAGCATCGCGCCGCGACGCGACGGCAGCTCGGGCATGGCGAACCTGGCGGGCGGTGGCGGGATCGCCACCACGTGCTCTGCCAGCTCCTCCTGCCGCCGGTGCACCGCGCGGACCAGCCCCGGCGCCCGGGTGGCCCGGACATGCCTGCCGGTGCCCTTGGGCGGCCGCCAGTTGTCGCGCAGCCGGTTCCGCGCCGCGGACAGGTCGTCGGCCAGCCGTTGCCGTTCGGCGATCTGTTCGGCGTGCGCCGACTCCCAGCGCGCGCGTTCGGCCCGGCGAGCGTCGACGTAGGCGGCGTAGCCACCGCCGTAGACCCGCGGCCGGTCGTCGCTCGACGGATCGAGGTCGATGACCGTGGTGGCCACGTCCGCGAGCAACGCCCGGTCGTGGCTGACCAGGACGACGACACCCGGGTACGCGCGCAACCGCTCGGTGAGGTGCTCGAGCCCGGCGGCGTCGAGGTGGTTGGTCGGCTCGTCGAGCAGCAGCACGGGATGACCGGCCCCGAGCAGGCAGGCCAGCCGCACGCGGTGGCGCTGCCCGACCGAAAGTGTCCCGAGTGGACGATCGCGGTCGTCGACGGCGTTCAAGGCGGCCAGTGACATCTCGACACGCCTGTCGGCGTCCCACGCGTCGAGTGCTTCGGCCTCGGCGAGCGCGGCGGCGAAGAGGTCTTCCGCGCCGGGAAGACCATCGCCGAGCGCACCGGTGGCCGCCTCCAGGCGGGCCAGCGCACCACGGACCGTCGCCAGTTCGAGGTCGATCAGCGCGCCGACGGTGTCGTTCGCGCCGAGCGGGATCTGCTGATCGGCGACACCGGCCGAACCCGCGCGGTGCACCTCGCCGCGGTCGGCGGGCAGGTCGCCGGCGAGGACCCGGAGGAGCGTGGTCTTGCCGCGACCGTTCTCCCCGACGATGGCGACCCGCTCACCGGCGGCGGCCACGAGATCGACCCCGGAGAGCACGGGCCGTCCCCCGAAGGAGAGGTGGACACCGGACAGGCGGACGTGCGCGGCGCGCAGTGGCGCTTGAGAAAGAGGGGATGACATGAAGGAACTGCCTCCAGCGAAAGTGATGAGCAGGAAGAACGAACTCCGGTACCGCGGCTCGCGGTACCGGTGGAGGCGTCGTTCCTCAGAGGAACAGCAGTGGCTGCATCACGATCACGAGGTTAGGGCAAGCGCAGAGATCCGCGCATCCGGTTTTCCGCGGGCGCTCGGGAAGAGATCCACACCTTCGCACCAACTCCAGACCGCCGGTCACCCCGCGAGCACCCCCTTCCACCTGCGACGACACGCCGCTCCTAGCCCGCGAGCCCGGCTTCAAACCACCACTTTCCGGGGTCACCCACAGGAGCACCACGACGGTTGCCGTGATCACCGGCCCGGCTGACGGTGGGCTTCAGCAGCAACATCGTTCGAGAGGAGCAGGACCGATGGCGAAGACCATGCAGCCGCAGGAACTCATCGACAGTGCCGTGGTCGATCCGACGGGCAACAAGCTCGGAAAGGTCGGCAACGTCTATCTCGCCGACGCGACGCACCAGCCGGAATGGATCACGGTCAAGACGGGCCTGTTCGGCACCAAGGAGAGTTTCGTCCCGCTCTCGGGCGCGCACGCGGACAAGGACGGCGTGCACGTCCGTGTCGACAAGGACGCCGTCTCCGACGCGCCCCGCATCGACGCCGACGGCCACCTCTCCCAGGAGGAGAGCGCCCAGCTGTACAAGCACTACGGGCTGCCGATGCCGCGGACGTCGCCGGACGGCCGGATGGACGACCGGGCTCAGGGCCAGGGCCAGGGTCGTCCCGGCGCCATGGGCGGCACCGGTCGCGGCAAGCCCGGGATGGACGCGGGCGCCGGGAAGAAGGACCGGGACGCCGAGCACACCATGACCCGGTCCGAGGAGCGGCTGAACGTCGGCACCGAGCAGGTCGAGACCGGCCATGTCCGGCTGCGCAAGTACGTCGTCACCGAGGAGCAGCAGGTCACCGTCCCGGTCAGCCACGAAGAGGTGCGCATCGAACGGGAACCGATCACGAACGCGAGCGGCGGGCGTGCCGAGATCGCCGAGGACGAGCAGGAAGTCACCCTGCACGCCGAGAAACCGGTGGTGAATAAGGAAACCGTCGCGGTCGAGCGGGCACGGCTCAAGACCGAGACCGTCACCGAGGACCAGACGATCTCCGGCAAGGTCCGCAAGGAGCAGTTCGAGGTCACGGACGACGAAGGCAAGCACCGCAAGTCCTGATCCCGGAACAGGGGGCGGCCCGGGAAGACCGGGGCGCCCCCTGGGGCTTCAGCGGGTACGGCGGGCACGGGCGGCCGCGACGACGAAGCCCGCCGCCACCGCCCCCGCGATCGCGCAGCCGACGCCGGACAGCACCGCGGGTTCGCGCACCCGCAGCACCGAGACGCACAACCACGCCGCCGCGCCGAACAGCAGGCCGAGGATCGGCCCGCCGACGAGCGCGCCCCGCCAGCGGTGGCCGTTGCGGAGGGTCCGCAGCCCGGATTCCAGGTACGCCAAGGCGAACAGCGCCAGGATCAGGCTGCCCGCGCCGAGCGCGCTCGCGAGCGGATGCTGATGGGTGCGCAGGGTGAACGTCTCGGTGACGCCGCCGGCCGTCACCGTGGCGGTGACGGCACCGCCGACGATCCACCGGGTGAGCCCGGGGAACCGGAGATCGGCGCTGTACGAGTCGCCTTCGAACTTCGGTGTCGCCGTGGCGGACCCCAAGGGAATCCCCGCGGCCGTCAGATCGAGGCTCACCTGCCCCGGATTCCCTTTACCCGTCAACGTGAACGTCTTGCTGAAGTCCACTTCCGGCGACGACGAAACGACGGCGAGGTCGACGGCCAGGAGCGAAGGCTCGTGTGGCTGCCGCTCCGGGTTGAGCAGCGCGAGCACCACGAGCGCGAGGGCGGCGGCCGCCGCGGCCAGCCGGAACCAGAGCACCGGACTCGACGGTTCCGCGGTCTGGGGCTCGAAGGGTTCGGGCTCGAACGCCGCCCGGGTCGCCGACAAGGTCGGATCAGGCGTGGGACGGTGGACCGGTCTCGTCGGGCCGTCCCCGGCCGGAACCGGCACGGCGACCGGCGTGCTGAGCGCGGAGATCACCCGCGGGGTGAGGTGCCGGACCGGCACCCGCGACCGTTCCAGCCAACCCGGCCCGTAGACGGCGGTGGCGGCCGAGGCGAGGTCGGCCGCGAACGTCTCCGCGTCGCGATAGCGGGAGTCGAGTTCGCGCGCGAGGCTGCGCATGATGACCATCGCGAGCGGCGCGGGCACCCCGTCGATCGGGCGCGGGTCGGTGAACATGTGCTGGCGCATCATGCTGATCGCGCCGCGCGTGTTGTCGAACGGCAGCTTCCCGGACAGCAGTTCGTAGAGCACCGTGCCCGCCGAGTAGACGTCGGCGGCAGGGCTCAGCGCGTTGCCCATCGCCTGCTCCGGCGCGATGTAGGCGGGCGTGCCGAGGACTTCGCCACCGTGGGTGACCAGCGTGGCACCCTCGCTGATCACCTTCGCGATGCCGAAGTCGGCCACCTTCATCACGCCTTGTGTGGTGAAGAGCAGGTTCTTCGGCTTGACGTCCAGATGCAGCACACCCGCTTCGTGCGCCGCGTGGAGCCCGGCGAGCATCGCCAGCCCGATCGCGCAGGCCTGCTCCGCGCCGACTCCCCCGGCTTGGAAACGGCTGTGCACCGTGCCGCCGTCGAGACGTTCCATCACCATCAGATGCTCGCGGCCGGTGCGCACGTAGTCGTAGACCGGCACGATATGCGGGTGGTCGAGGCTGGCCAGCACCCGCGCTTCGCGGTCGAAGAGCTGGCTGCTGACAGCGTGGTTCAGCACGTCCCACGGCAGCTGTTTGATGGCGACGTCGCGGCCCAGTGAACGGTGGACGCCGGCGAAGACGACCCCCATCCCGCCCTGGCCGATCGCGGCCCCGATCTCGTACTGCGGCAACGCGGCGACGACCTCGGCGGGTGCGCTCATGGGGTGAATTCCTTGGTGCCGTCGGGAAAGCGGACCGTTTCGTCATCGGCGGGCCCCGGCGCCGGATGCGGCGTCAGATAGCCGAGAAGGAACGCGATGACGGCGGCGCCGAGTACCACCGGGATCTCGACCGCCGGTTCCGGCGCGACGAGCCGCAGCACGGACAGCGAGACGACGGCGACGAGCCCGGTGCCGAATCCGGCGGGAAGGAAGCGCAGGCCGCGTCCCCAGCGATTCGCGGGCAGGCGATGGCGGGCGAGCGCGAGCAGGGCTGTCAGCCAAGCCAGCACGGTGAGCACCAGCATCGCGAGACCGAAGGCACCGTAGACGGACCAGAAGGACCCGCGGATGTCGGCGACCGTGGTGGCCTCGCCGAGGGTGCCGCGCTGGGCGTCGAGCAGTTCGACCGTCGACGGGAGCAGCCCGATCGCCTGGCCGGAGAGGTCGGCCATGTCCAGTACGAAGGTCCTGGTGACCCGGCTGTGCGCGGGGACCTCGAACGGGGCCGTGGTGTCGTAGGCGAAGAACGTCAGGGCGAGCGCGACACCGGACACCCGCACGCTGCGGACCTTGAGCGCCGTCCCACCGCCGTTGGTGGCGGTGACGGTGAGTTCGATCTGCTTGGCCGGATCGACGGTGACCGTGGCGTTCGCGATCGGCCGGTCGTCGAGCGTGACCGCCAGTTCGAGCCCGCCACCGTCAGTACCGCCGCCACTGTCCGCAGTGGCCGGTGGCGAGCCCAGGAGGACCACGCACAAACCCAACGCAACCCCTGCCGCGATGACACGTCCCATTTTGCGTATCCCCTGTTTGCACAATCCGACTGGTCCGGAATGCTACAGCGAGCACTTACCGGAGAGGGACGCCCAATGCGTATCGTGGTTCGCCTGATATTCGGCACCGTGACCGGGTTGTTGTTCCTGCTTTCCCAGGTGGGAGCGGGAAACGCGCAACAGTCCCCTTATCAGTCCACGGTTGGTTTGAAACCTTCGAGTGGACCCGCCGGGAGTTCTTTCACCATTTCCTGGAATTTCTCCCCGTGCAAAGGGCCGATTTCTTTCACGTGGGAGGGAGCGGCCATCACGTCGGTCAGTGCCCCGAGTGGACAGGTGGGGGCGACGGTGCCGGGCAACGCGACACCCGGTGGCCACACGGTCACGGGCAACTGCACGAACGCACGGACCGGCCAGCCGCTGACCGGGAGCGCGACCTACCGCGTGACCGGGACGGTGACCACGGCTCCCCCGACGACGAAGGTGCCGCCGACGACCAAACCGACCGTCCCGGTGACCACCCCGACCGTCCCGACCAGACCGGGGACGACCACCACGCCGACCACACCGGTCACCACGACGACCCCGCCCACCACGACACCGCCGTCCACAACGGACACTCCCCCGCCGACGACGGACGTCCCCTCGTCGAGCAGCACCCCGCCCGGCCCGAACGACCTGGTCCTCGACCGGCCGAGCGTGCAGCCCGGTGACAAGCTGTCCGCGAAAGGCACGGGCTGCCTGCCGGGAGAGCGCGTCACCCTGACCTCGGACGGCGACCGCGTCGGCGGTGCCTACGCCGACGGCACCGGGTCCTTCACCGCGGCTGTCGAGTTCACCCGGATCGAGGCTGGCAGGCACACCGTCGTCGCGGACTGCGGCGTGCGGTTGACCGGCGCCGTCGACCAGGTCGTGACCAGTTCGTCCGGCGGGCAGAGCAGCACCCTGGTGGTGCTGGTGTTCTTCGTGCTGGCCGGGATCACCGTGCTGCGCTTCCCCTGAGGTCAGCGCGGGAGTTTCACCACGGTGACGAAGAAGTTGTCGATCTGGCGCACCACGTCGATGAACCGGTCGAAGTCGACCGGTTTGGTGACGTAGGCGTTGGCGTGCAGGTCGTAGCTGCGGAGGATGTCCTCCTCGGCTTCGGACGTGGTGAGCACGACGACGGGGATGCTGCGCAGCTCCGGTGACGCCTTGACCTCGCTGAGCACCTGACGGCCGTCTTTGCGGGGCAGGTTCAGGTCGAGCAGGATCAGGCCTGGGCGTTCCGCGTCCTCGTACGGCGCTTCGCGGCGCAGGAACTGCAGCGCCTGCTCGCCGTCGGAGACGACCGAAAGGGTGTTGCGGATCTTGTGGTGCTCGAAGGCCTCTTGCGTCATGAGGACGTCGCCGGGGTCGTCTTCGACCAGCAGGATGTGGATCGGTTCCAGGGAGTCGGTCATGCTTGTTCGTTTCCTTCGCTGGAGTTCTGGTCTGCGGGAAGGGTGAAGCAGAAGCGGGTTCCGGCCGTGACGGTGGTGTCCAGCCAGATCCTCCCGCCGTGGTGCTCGACGATCTTGCGGCTCAGCGCCAGGCCGATCCCGGTGCCGGGGTAGTCGCCGCGGCCGTGCAGGCGTTGGAAGATCACGAAGATCCGCTCGGCGTACTCGTCGCTGATGCCGATTCCGTTGTCGGTGACGGAGAATCGCCAGTCCGTGCCGTCGAGTTCCGCGGAGACGTCGATCTCCGGCGGATCCTCTCCCCGGAACTTGACCGCGTTGCCGACCAGGTTCTGCAAGACCGCCGTCAGAAGGGACTTCTCCCCGCGCACGGCGGGAAGTTCACCGCGGGTGATCCGGGCGCCGGATTCGGCGATGGCGTCTTCGAGATTGCCGAGCGCGGTGTCCAGCAGGCTCCCGGACTCCAGCAGGACGCTCTCCCCCGGACGGCGCCCGACCCGGGAGAAGGCGAGCAGATCGTTGATCAGCGCTTGCATCCGTTTCGCGCCGTCGACGGCGAATCCGATGTACTGGTCGCCGCGTTCGTCCAGCTTCCCCTGGTACCGCTTCTGGAGCAGCTGGCAGAAGCTGGCCACCTTGCGCAGCGGCTCCTGCAGGTCGTGCGAGGCGACGTAGGCGAACTGCTCCAGATCCGAGTTCGACCGCTCCAGCTCACGGGTCCGGACGACGATGGTCTCCTGCGCGCGCTCGAGATGCGTGACTTCCTCGAGGATCCGCGAACGCAGCGATTCCACATCGGACGCCAGTTCGCGCATCTCCTTGGGGCCGGAGCCGCGGACCTCACGGTGGATATCGGCCGTGGCGACGTCGCGCACTTCCCCGGCCAGCTGGCGGATCGGCCTGATCAGCTTGCGGTGCAAGAGGAAGAACACCAGGGCCAGTGTCGCGCAGAGCAGCACCGCGATGGCGACGAGCATCACGCGCAGCACGTCGGCCGCGGAGGACAGGTCCTCCCGTGCGTCCAGCCGCTCCCCTTCCAGGCGGCTCTGCAGCACTGTCATCGCGCTGCGCACCCCGTCGAACAGGGGTTTGCTCGCCTCCACCTGTTCCCCGGTGGCGGGCGCGCCGGCGAGCACCGGCTCGATGACCGTCCGGCGCCAGGCCGTGGCGGCGCGCAGTACCTGGTCCAGGTCGTCGCCGATGATCGTGCCGGGAGTCGCGCCGAGCCGCCGCAGTTCCGCGACCGCGACGTCCTGCGCTCTGAGCCCGTCACGGTAGGGCTCGAGGAATTCGGCGCGGCCCGCCAGGATGTACCCGCGGACGCCGGTCTCCTGGTTCAGCATCGCCGTCGAAAGGGCGGTGGACTGCAGGACCTGCGGACCGGTCACGTCCAGCAGCCGGGCACGCGAATCGGTGAGGTTGGTCAAGGCCACCGACCCCGCCACGATCGCGCCACCGATCAGCAGCGAAGCGATCACCCCGGAAAACACGGCCCAGCGCCTGATCGACCAGACGTCGTCGTGGGCATCGCGCTTCATCGGGGCGGCTCCTCGGCGTCGAACGTGAGCAGTGCCAGCGCGACGTCGTCGTCCAGCGGTCCGCCGTGCAGGACGTCCATCTCGCTGATCAGGTGGTCGAGCGCCCTGTCCGAACCTCCCGCGGCGTCGAGGCTGCTCAGCGCCGCCTCGGCCATCCGCTCGAGTCCGACCCGTTCACCGCTGTTCTCGACGCGCCCTTCGAACAGGCCGTCGGTGTACAGCAGCAGTGACCATCGCGGCCCCATCGGCACCGTCAGCTCCCGCCACCCGGTGCCCGGCGCGACACCCAGCGGTGGGCCGAGCGCTTCTCGGGACAGCAGCCTGCCGCCCGAATCGTCGACCAGCAGCGGTTGCGGATGCCCGGCCAGGGTCATTCGCAGGGACCGGCGGTCCGGGGCGACGGTGATCATGCAGACGGTGGCGAACAGCGGGCCCAACGCCTCGTGCTGCAGCATCTTTTCGACCATCGCCAGCGTTTCCGCCATGGGCAGCCCGGCGAGCACGACCGAACGCCACGCGATCCGCAGCGCGACGCCGAGCGCCGCCTCGTCCGGGCCGTGCCCGCACACGTCCCCGATGACCAGCTGCAGGGTGCCGTCGGGGAGTTCCACGGCGTCGTAGAAGTCGCCGCCCAGCAAGGCCCCGTTCCGGCCGGGCCGGTACCGCACCGCGAGACCGAGCCGGGGGTCGGTGACCAGCGGTGTCGGCAGCAGGCCGCGTTCGAGGCGCGCGTTCTCCCTGGCGAGCAACTGGTGCTGCAGCAGTTGCTGCTCGATACGTTCGGCGCGGCTGCGTTCCCAGGAGTACCGCAGGGTCCGCGCGAGCAGCTGCCCGTCGACGTGGTGCTTGACCAGGTAGTCCTGCGCGCCGGCACCCAGCGCGGACACCCCGAGCGCCTCGTCTTCGCGGCCGGTCAGGACGATCACCGCCGTCGAGGGCGCGTGCTGCCGCAACCGGGTCAGACCGGCCAGCCCGGTCGCGTCCGGCAACTGGAGATCCAGGAGCACGCAATCGGCCGTGATCGGCCGGGCGAGGGCCTGTTCGAGCGTGGTCGCCCTGTCGAGCACGACCCGTTCGAGGCTCTCGGCCGCGTCCGCCAGCATCTCTTCGACCAGGAGCGCGTCGCCGTCGTCGTCCTCGACGAGCAGGACATGCAAGCGGTCCAGCTGCGGCGAAGGTCTGCGAGGTGGGGACTGCTCGCCGTGCCGCACGGCGTTGGACACGGACAGCCACCTTTCCTCACCGGATTTCCGGCGCGCGAACAGAAGACGGCTGTCTTCTCAACCACCGGGAGCCTACCGGCCGTACCGGACCCGCCGCCGGTTCGGACAGCCGACACGCCAGCATTCGGACACTGTCAGGGGTCACGTGGCGGATGAGGCGGCCGCATCGCCGCGAAGACCAGGAGCAATGCGGCGAGGAAGAGCGCGGCGACCGCGATGTCGATCAGGAAGCCGATGACGAGTCCGGTGATCATCGCTCACTCCTGTGCCGTCCGGGCGTCTTCACGACGGCGCGCGTACAGGCTGGTGAACGAAACCACGACCAGGACGGCGATGATCACCCCGAGCGAGACCGGCGTCGGGACCTGCGGCACGGCGGGCCAGATCCCGTGTGCCCAGTGCAGGACCAGTTTCACCCCGATGAAGGCGAGGATGATCGCGAGGCCGTGGTTCAGGTGGATCAGCTTCGCCAGCGCCGAATGAAGCACGAAGTAGAGGGCGCGCAGGCCCAGCAGGGCGAAGGCGTTGGTGGCGAACACGAGGTACGGGTCCTCGGTGATGCCGTAGACGGCGGGCACCGAATCGACCGCGAACACCACGTCCGTGGCGAACACCGCGACGACCACCACCGCCAGCGGAGTGAGCGCGCGGCGTCCGTGCTCGCGTACGGTCAGCCGGGTGCCGCGGTAGTCGTCGGTGACCGGCATCAGCCTGCGCAGCAACCGGACGGACCGCAACTGTGAGAGGTCCATCTCGCTCTCGCCCTCCGACATGGCCTCACGCAGGATCTTGATCGCCGAGGCGAACAGGATCAGGCCGAAAACGAGGAACGCCCAGGTGCCGGCCGAGAGCATCGCGGCGCCCGCCGCGATGAACACACCGCGGAGCACCAGCGCGCCGACGATGCCGTACAGCAGCACGCGTTGCTGGACGGCCGACGGGACCGCGAAGGCGGCGAGCAGCAACATGAAGACGAACAGGTTGTCGACCGACAGGGACTTCTCGACCACGAAGCCGGTCATGAACTCGATCGCCTGGTCACCACCGAAGTCCAGCCACAACCAGAGCCCGAACACCACGGGGAGCGCGAGGTAGAAGACCGACCAGCCCGCCGCCTCCCGCATCGACACCTCATGGGGTCGGCGGGTGACGGCGAAATCGGCGACGAGCAGTGCCAGCAGGACGGCGATGCTGATCGCCCACAACCCCGGCGATCCCACGGAGTCGGACATGGAGCCTCCTCGAACTCGAAGTTCGAGGTCTCCTTCGCCCGGCGGGGCGGCCTCCCGGGGACACCAGCGGGGTGTCCGTACTGACCGGGCAGACTCTTGGGAAGTACTCCCCTCGTCGGTCCAGTATGCCACTTGGTAAAGAGATGTTAAAGATGGGGCTGAAGGACGCCTTCCCCTAGGCCGGGCCGTCCCGCAGCACGCCGCGCACCGCGTCGACGGACAGGTCGTCCCACGGGAACTCGGCCATCCACCAGGTCGCCCCCGCCTTCGCATACGGCGCGAGGTCCGTGCCCGCCGGGACACCGATCGCGAAGTCGTAAGGCGCCTCGTCGTCCTCACGCAACGCGGTGATCGTCTCGACCGCCTCGGCGAACTCGTCCGCGTGCGGCAGGTTCACCGGGAAGAACCCGTCGTACCGGGCGGCCCTGCGCATCGGCTTCACCTTCCCGGGGAAGCCCGCCAGCCACACGGGAACCGGCCGCATGGGACGAGGCAGGAAGGTGATGTCGTCGACCGTGTAATGCTTTCCGTGATGCCGTACGGGTTCACCGGACCAAGCGGCCGTGAGGATCTCGAGCGACTCGTCCAGCATCTCGCCGCGTTTGCGATCGTCCAGCTCGTCGCCGGTCTTCGAGAACTCCGCGCCGAACCGGTCACTGCCGAGTCCCGCGCCGAGGATCAGCCTTCCGCCGCTCAACCGGTCCAAAGTGGCCGTCTCGCGGGCGAGCTTGACCGGACGACGGCGGGCGAGCGGCGTGACCATCGGCCCGAAGACGAGGTTCTCGGTGGCGGACGCGACGGCGGCGAGCGTGATCCACGGGTCGGCGACGGCGCGCACCGGCTCCTGCCAGCGGATGTGGTCCCAGACGAACAGGCCGTGCCAGCCCGCTTCTTCGGCCTCGGCGGCGAGGCGCGCGACGATCACCGGGTCGGCCAGCTCGTCGAAGATCGGCAGCCAGAGTGCTGAGCGCAGATTCATTCTGCGACCGTACGAGTGTTGGGGCCGCCGTGGCGAGCCTCGCAAGTCCGTGAAGGACTCCTTCCCTACCTTCAGAGTAGGCAAGGAGTCCTTCACGGCCCTGAACCGCGCGTCACGACACCGTCAACAGCACCTCACGGGCCCGAGCCACTCCGTCCTCCTCACGCAACCGCGCGGCCACGTACTGCGCCTCGCGACGGAACAGCAGATTGCCGGACAGCTCCAGCAGACGCGCGGTCAAAGCGTCCGCGGTGAGCTCCCGTAACGGCAGCGGCCGGGGCCCGGCGCCCAGACGCGACACCCGGTCGCCCCAGTAGGGCTGGTCGGAGAAGACCGGGCAGACCAGCGACGGGACGCCTGCCCGCAGCGCCGCGGCGGTCGTCCCCGCGCCACCGTGATGCACGACGGCGGCGGTACGCGGGAAGAGCCACGCGTGCGGAACGTCTTGAATCGTCAGCAAGTCCTCGTCGTCGGACTCCGCATCGGTGGCGAGAAGACCGCGCAACCCCAACCCGCGCAGCGCCGTGCGGACGGCGGCGAACGTCCGCTCCGCCTCCGACGGCCGCATGCTGCCGAAACCGACGTACACCGGAGGCGGCCCCGAAGCGAGGAAGTCGCGCAGACGTGGGTCCGGCCGCCACGCGACGGGAGGATCGAGGAACCAGTACCCGGTGACGTGGACCCGGACTGGCCAATCCTTCGGCCGGGGCACCACGGCGTCGGAAAATCCGCACAGTACCGGGGTTTCCTTCCGCCGGGGTCCGCACCAGCCCGCCGGCGGCAGGTCGAGCGACCGGTCTCGCCAGCGGTCCACCTCGGGCCGCAGCACTTGCCAGGCGACGGTGTCGACGGCACGGAAGCTCAGCCGCCGCCCACAAGGTCCGAGCCTGGCGGCCCACGGCAGCAGCGGATGCGCGAACATCCGGGTCGGCACGCTCGGCTGGTAGTGCAGTTCGACGTCGGGGACGCCGAGCGAGGCGCCCAGATGTGCGCCGAGGAATCCCAAGGTCGGCGCGAGCACCAGGTCCGCGCCTGCCGCTCCTCGCTGGACGTCGGCCAGCAGGCGTTCCAGCACGGGTGCCAGCGCCCCTCGCAGCCCGCGCAAGAACGTCGCGGGAGTGCGACCGCCCTCGGTCCATTCGCGACCGCCGTCGGAACCGAGGATCTCACCGGGATCGGCCGAAAGCGGCGCGAACTCAAGCCCGTATCCGGTCACCAGTTCCCGGAACCGCTCGGCCGCCAGCACTCGCACCCGATCACCGTCGAGACCGCGCCCCAACGCGATACACGGCTGAACGTCGCCCCGCGAGCCGGGAGCGACGATCACGACCAGCCGGGTCACCGCTTCGCCGCCGTCAACCGGTAGCGGAGGCGGAACGGCAGGTTCGCCAGCACCGCGGCGATCCGCGCGTCCCTGCCCACCAGGTACCGCGGCGCGATGCGACGAGCGGTCAGCGCGTGGACCACGACCCGTGCCGCCCGCTCGGGCGGCACCCCGGCCCGCGCGGAGCGTTCCGCGCTGCGTTCGGCCTCTTCCAGTTGTGCCGCATAGGTTTTCCTCGCGGCTTCCGGCAAAGCGGCGCGCACCTCCTCTGCGGCGGCGCGGGCGCGTGGCCAGATCGAGGTGGCGACGGCCCCGGGCTCGACGAGCACGACGCCGATCCCCGACGGGGCCAGTTCGGCGCGCAGGCTGTCGGTCAAGCCGACCAGCGCGAACTTCGACGTGTGATAGGGCCCGACCATCGGCCCCGCGATACGCCCGCCCATCGACCCGACCGTCACCACCCTGGCGGCCGACGCGGCGCGCAACGCGGGCAACATCGCTTGCGTGACGGCGAGCTGACCGGTGACGTTGACTTCCAGCTGCTGCCGGAAATCCTCGAGCGGGACGTGTTCCAGCGGTCCGGGCCGGGCCATCCCCGCGTTGTTCACCAACCCCCGCAACGGCCCCGCCGCCGCGACTTTCTCCCCGCACGCCGCGATCGACGCCGTGTCCCGGAGATCCATCCGCAGCACGGTGACCGCTTCGCCGTACGTACGGGCGAGTTCCGTTTCGTCCGCGTCGGTGCGCACACTGGCCCAGACGTGGGCACCCCGGCGGACGAGTTCGGTCACGCAGGAACGGCCGATCCCGCTCGAAGCGCCGGTGACCACAAAGGACGGACGTGTCACGACACCTCCCCCGCCTTCACCGGCGCGGAGAGCGCGCGCAGCATCCGCGGCCAGGTCTTGTGCAGCTGGTCCTGCCAGTACGCCCAATGGTGCGTGCCCGGCCCGTAGAAGTCCGTCATGACCGGGACCCCGAGCCGGTTCAGCCGGTCCGCCATCGCCGTCGTCTGACCGGAGCACAGGAATTCGAGCAGCATCGCGCCGGGCAGCACGTCGATCGGCAGCTTCCCGTCGAACGGCCCCGGCAGACCGTTCCCCGTCGACAGGTACAGCTCGGTACCGCGCAGGCGATCGGCGTTCACCAGCGGATCGTGCGCGTCCCAGCGGGACGCCTCGCGCCGCCGGTCACCCCAGAGCGCCTCGGGATCCTGTCTGGCGGAAGCGACGATCGCGCTGGTCAGCAGCTCGCCGTACGGGCCGGTGGGGTTGAGGTTGCCGCTGAACGATCCGGCGAACCGGAACACCCCCGGCCGCCGGGCGGCGAGTTCCACCGCGCCGTAGCCACCGAGCGAGAGCCCGGCGGCCACCCGCCGCCCGTCCCCGCGATAGGCGCGATCGATCAGCTGCGGGATCTCGACGGCGGTGAAGGTCTCCCATTGATTGAGAACGACGTCCTTACCGTGATTCCACCAGTCGGAAAAGAACCCCGCGGAACCGGAACCCGGCATCACCACCAGGGCGCCGGAGTCGTCGGCGAGCTTCCGGATGTCGGTGTTGGCCGTCCAGCCGCGGTAGTCCTGCAGCCGCGTCTCCCCCGCGAGCAGGTACACGGCCGGCCACTTGCGGCCGGGCTCGGCGTCCCACCCCGACGGCAGGATCAGCCGGACCATCGCGTAGCTCCCGACGCCGACCGAGCGCACGGTGAGGTCCAGCATCCGAGGGTCACCGTCCACAGTGGTCTGGGCGACGACGTGCGAGCCGTCGTCGGCGCGGGCGTCCGGGACACCGCTCTCGGCCCTCGCCGGGGCGGTGACGACGCCGGTCAGCGAGCACGTCACGGCCGTCAGCAGCGCGACGGCCCAGAGCCGCCTCGAAGTAGTGCGCATACGCAATCCTTTGTCCCGGTCGTTCGACAGAATTCGAAAATGTGACGGCGATTACCCGGCAAAGAAATCCGGAGGTGTCGACACGTTAAGCGGAAGAACCCCCTCCGAGCAATTGTCCTGCTCACAATCCGGGAGGACAATGTGAATGCCAGGGAAACAAAAAATGCGTCGGCCTCCCCCATCAGGGTGACCCGTCGCTCACGGACGGTGAGCGACAGTGGCACGGGGGTACCAGATTGGCTCGCACACCTGCAAAAAGTCCGGAAGCCCCAGGTCACACCCAGTACACGAAGGACATTTACGTTCTCTTGACACCTTCCGGTATTCGATTTCCCGTCGTAGCCTTCGTCATGCCGCCCGGGTTCGGCGTCCACTGACGCGACCCCGGCGCTTGTGTCCCACCGAAGGGACCGCGACCCCATCAGGACCCTTCCGAAAGGGCTATTCATGACTGCCCGAATTCGTGCGCTCGCCGTCTCCGCCGCCGCCTTGGCCACCATTTCCGGCGTACCCGGAGAATCGATTCAGGCGGCCGCGGCACCGCCTTCTCCCGTCGTTCCGCCCGCCGCCCTGCTACCGCCGGAGACCGTCCCGCACGCGTCCGCGCGCGACGGTTTCGACCTGGCCTCGGCACTGTCCACCCCGGACCGCGAGGAGAGCCGGGTCGACGTCGGCGGCTGTGAGGACGTCGTCCACGGCAGGCTGATCGGCACCGGCGCCGCAGGCCAGGGCTTCCAGTCGGCGGTGCCCGGCGGCCAGGTCTCCGAACTCGTCGCCCGCACGACGAACCCGCCCGACCTGACGGCCTGGGCCGCACAGGCCGCGCGGTGCTCCCAGGTGACGGTCGACGACGCGGCCGGTACCGCGGTGTCGACCGTCACCGTCCAGCCCCCGCCCACCGTGCCGGGCGCGAAAACCCTTTCCTACCAACAACTCCTGACGCTCCCCGGCCAGCCCCCCGAGCTGCCCGGACTGCGTCTGCGCACCGTCGCCATCGCCGCCGACGACGTACTGGTCGTACTTCGTGACGCCGGAACCACCGGCCTCGATCTCGACACCCTCGCCGTCGCCGCTTGGCGGCACGCCGCCGGACCGCTCGGCCGCTGAACCCCCGCACGACCGAACCCCGAGGAGACCGCCATGTCCCTGGCCCCCGAGAACCTGCCCGCCACGGCCGGCCCCACCCTCCCCGCCTGCCTCCGGCATTGGGCGGACGTCGACGGCGACCGGCCCGCGCTGACCTTCGCCGACTTCGCGACCGATCGCGCCGGGCGACGACGGACCCTGACCTGGAAACAGCTCCAAGAGCGCGTCGACGCCGTCGCGGGGGCGCTGCCCGTCCGGCCCGGTGACCGGGTGGCCGTGCTGTGCCCGCAGAGCGCGGACTACGTCGTCGCCTTCCTCGGCGCGATCACCGCGGGCGCGATCGCCGTGCCGCTGTTCGACCCCGGGCTGCCCGGGCACGCCGGACGCCTCGCCGCGGTGCTGACCGACTGCTCCCCCACCGCGGTCGTCACCACCGCGGCGGCCGAGGACGAGGTCCGCGAGTTCCTGGCCGGTCTGCCCGGCGGCGAGCGTGTCGCCGTCGTCGCGGCCGACCGGCCCGCCGAAGCTCCGGTCCGCGCGTGGCCCGCCCCGGAAGCGGCGCCGGACGACGTGGCGTACCTGCAGTACACCTCCGGTTCCACCCGCAGCCCGGCCGGCGTGGTGCTCACCCACGCGAACGTGCTGTCCAACGTGAGCCAGGCGGTGCACGGGCTCGGCATCGAACCGTCGGGAACCACCGTGTCCTGGCTGCCGCTGTTCCACGACATGGGTCTCGTTCTCGGCCTGATCACCCCGCTGGCGATGGGCATGCGGTCGGTGCTGATGGATCCGCTGGCCTTCATCGAACGGCCGGTGCGCTGGCTGGAGTTGCTGGGCGACCACAACGGGAGTTGGAGCGCGGCGCCGAACTTCGCGTTCCACTACGCCGCGAGCCGGGTGCGCGAAGAAGACCGCGCCAAACTGCGCCTCGACCGTGTCGCCGCGATCGTCAACGGCGCGGAGCCGATCAACCCCGACGTGCTCGACCGGTTCCACGCCGCCTTCGCCGCTTCCGGGTACACGCCGGACAAGACCCGGCCCTCCTACGGGCTGGCCGAGGCGACCGTGTTCGTCACCACCGGCCCCGGCGCTCCCCCGCGCGTCACCACGTTCGACCGCGCCGAACTCGGAACGGGGACGGCGCGGCAGGCGGACGACGGCCTCCGGTTGGTCGCCTGCGGTGTCCCGGTGGGTCAGCACGTCGCGCTGGTCGATCCGGAAACCGGTGTCGCGCTGGACGACGGTTCGGTCGGCGAGATCTGGGTCCACGGGCCCAACGTCGGCACCGGCTACTGGCAGAAACCGCTGGAGAGCACCGAAACCTTCGGCGCCCGGCTCACCGGCGACCACGACGGGCTCCCGGCGGGGCCTTGGCTGCGCACCGGCGATCTCGGCGTCCGCCACGACGGCGAGGTCTACATCGCGGGCCGTATCAAGGATCTGCTGATCGTCGACGGCCGCAACCACTACCCGCAGGACGTCGAAGCGACGGCCGCCTCGGCCGACCGCGACATCCGGCCGGGCAGCGTCGCCGCGTTCGCGGTCGCGGGCACCGACACCGAAGCCGCGGTCATCGTCGCCGAACACCGCGGGCACACCGCGTTGACCACGGAGGACGAACGGGCGCTCGCCGCGTCGATCCGGCGGCTCGTCTCCGACGCGCACGGGCTTTCGCTGCGTGACGTCGTCCTCGTCCCCGCGGGCCTGGTCCCGCGAACCTCCAGCGGCAAGATCGCGCGCGGCGCGTGCCGCGACCGTTACCTCGCCGGCGATTACGGAAAGGCCTTGGTGCGATGAGAAACCCTTCGCTCGACACTCCCACCGTGCGCCGCTGGCTGCTCGACACCGTCGCCGAGCACACCGGTGTCGACCCGTCCCGGCTCGAAGCCGACCGTCCGCTCAGCGACTACGGCCTGTCCTCCCGTCAGGCCGTCGGCATCGCCGCGGACCTCGAAGACCTGCTCGGCACACCGCTCCCGGCCACCCTGCTGTGGGAGAGCCCGACCATCGACCACCTCGCCCGTTCCCTCACCGGCGCCACCGAACCGGAACCGGAACAGCCCGGCACAGACCGTCGCCGGACCGATCCGATCGCCGTCGTCGGCCTCGGCTGCCGCTGGCCGGGCGCGAACGGCCTCGACGAATTCTGGGACCTGCTGCGCAGCGGACGGGACGCTGTCCGGACGGCGCCGCCGGGCCGTTGGACCGCCGACGCGGCACCGATCGTCGGGGGATTCCTCGACGACGTGGCCGGATTCGACGCGGATCACTTCGGCATCACCCCGCGCGAGGCGTCCACAATGGACCCTCAACAGCGCATGCTGCTGGAGGTCGCCTGGGCGGCGCTGGAACACGCCGGGATCGCCCCGGCCTCCTTGCGCGGCAGCCGGACCGGCGTGTTCACCGGGATCTCCACCCACGACTACGGACATCTCACGATGGCGGGCGGCGGCGTCGACCTGTGGACGGCCACCGGCGCGGCCGGGAGCATCTCGGCCAACCGGCTGTCCTACGTCTACGACCTGCGCGGGCCGAGCATGGCGGTGGACACCGCCTGCTCGTCGTCCCTGGTCGCGGTACACCACGCGGTGCGCGCGCTGCGTGACGGCGAGGCGGAACTCGCCTTGGCAGGCGGCGTGAACCTCATGCTCCTGCCGGGGCCGACGGCCGCGTTCGCCGCGGCCGGCCTGCTCGCGGACGACGGCCGCTGCAAGACGTTCGCCGCGGGCGCGGACGGCATCGCGCGTGCCGAAGGGTGCGGCGTCGTCGTGCTCAAACGGCTGGCGGACGCCGAATACGACGGCGATCGGGTGCTGGCGGTGATCCGCTCCACCTCGGTCAACTCCGACGGCCGGTCGCAGGGTCTGGCGGCGCCGAACCCCCTCGCGCAGCAAGACATGCTTCGTACGGCGTATCACGGCGCCCGGCTCGACCCGTCCACTGTGGACTACGTGGAGGCGCACGGCACCGGAACGTTGCTCGGAGACCCGATCGAGGCTCGCTCGCTCGGCGCGGTTCTCGGCAAGGACCGGCCCGTCGACGCCCCGCTGCTGATCGGTTCGGTGAAGACGAACATCGCGCACGCGGAGGCGGCGGCGGGGATCGCCGGGCTGATCAAGGTCGTCCTCGCGATGACCCACGGCGAGCTGCCGCCCCAGTTGCACTTCGCCGCGCCCAACCCGCACATCCCGTTCGACGACCTGCGCCTGAAGGTGGTCACCGAAGCGACGCCGTGGCCCCGCCGTTCCGGCCGCGCCACGGCGGGGGTGTCCGCTTTCGGGTTCGGCGGGACCAACGCGCACGTCGTCCTCGAACAGGCCCCGGAACCGGAGCCGGCGCCCGACCGCGCGGACGTCCGGATCGGGCTGCTGTCCGCCCGCTCCCGCGATCGCCTCACCGAACGCGCGACCCAGCTGGCGAACTGGCTGGAATCCACGCCGTCACCCGCCCTCGCCGACGTCACCCACACCCTGTTCCGGCGCGACAACGGCGGACCGCACCGCGCCGCCGTCGTCGCCGGGGACACCGCCGAACTGGCGGTACTGCTGCGCGCCGTCGGCGCCGGTGCCGATCCGCTGCCGGCGGGCGCTGTCGCGGGCAGCGCCATGACCACCGACGGACCGGTCTTCGTGTTCTCCGGCCACGGCTCCCAGTGGCCGGGGATGGGCCGCGGGCTGCTGGCCGCCGAGCCCGCCTTCGCCGCCCAGGTCGACAAGCTCCACGACCTGTTCACCGAGCACACCGGCCGATCGCTGCGCGCCCTGCTCAGCACCGAGAACCCCTTGTCCCTTCCCGAAACCCAGACGGCCATCTTCGGGACGCAGATCGCGTTGGCCGCCCAGTGGGAGGCACTCGGCATCCGGCCCGCGGCCGTCATCGGGCACTCGCTCGGCTCCGCGGCGGCCGCGGTGGTGAGCGGCGTGCTCACCCCCGACGAGGCCGTCCATCTCGTCGCGACCCGTGCCCGGCTCCTGGGCACCATCGGCCCTGGAGGGGCGATGGCGGCCGTCGAACTGGCGCCCGAGGAACTGGAGCTGTACCCGGACATCGAACTCGCCGTCGAATCCGCGCCGGGTCAGCTGACCGTGGCCGGGGACGCGACCGTCCTCGCCCTGCTCGTCGCGGAACTCGAGGCCGCCGGCCTCACCGCGCGGCTGCTGCCGGTCGAGGTCGCCGGGCACTCCGTCCGCGTCGACCCCGTCCTGCCCGCGCTGCGGGAGGCACTCGACGAACTGGGCGGCCGCCGTCCGACGGTGCCCTGGTACGACACGGTTCTCGCCGATCCGCGCGATCTGCCGGACTTCGACGCCGGGTACTGGGCCTCGCATCTGCGCCGCCCGGTGCGGTTCCGGCAGGCCGTGGCGGCCGCCGCCGCGGACGGGCACCGCGTCTTCCTCGAAGTGTCACCCCATCCGATCCTGCGGGGTTCGGTGGCGCGAACGCTCGAAGCCGAAGGGATCCACGACGCCGTCGTCACCGGAACCCTGCGGCGGGGCCAGGACGAGGTCCGCGCGCTGGGCGCCGCCGCGGCCGAGCTCTACTGCGCGGGCACCCGGATCACCCCCGCCGACCCGGACGACGGCGCCCGACTGGTCGACGTCCCGCCGATGCCGTGGCGGCACGAACGGCACTGGTACACCGCCGCCGAGGAGCCGCCGTCGTTCGCCGCACGCGCGACCGAACCCGAGCCCGCGCGCGGCGGTGGCGGTGATCGGCTGACCGAGATCGTCGCCGCGGTCATGGGCCTGCGGCCCGAGCGCATCGACGCCGACGTCCCGCTGGTGGAACTCGGACTGGATTCCCTGATGGCGAACCGGATCCGGGAGGCCGTCCGCCGGGAGTTCGGCACCGAACCCGACGCCGTCAGCGTGCTCCGGGGTGCCACCCTCGCCGACCTCAGCCGCGATCTCGCGCCACGCGACGACGAGGAGCCGCGTCCGGCCCGGGGCCGGGCGTGGGACGCGGCGGACCGGCTGGTGCTGCGCCTCTGGCTCGAGCACACCGGGGTCGACGCGGGCGGCACGCACGTCCGGCTGACCGAGACCGGCACACCGGACAGGCTGGCCGAACTGCTCGCCGACGGGCTCAGTACCGAACTCGACACCCCTGTCGACGCCGCCGAACTCCTTCGGCACGACTCCCTCGCCGCCATCGCGGACGTCGCCCGAGCCGTCCTCGACACGAGGGAAGAGAAGGGACCGGTGCACGTCCTCGCTCCCGGTGACACCGGCGTCGCGCCACTGCTGCTGTTCCACCCCGGTGGCAGCACCTGCACCGTGTACCGGCCGCTGCTGGACAGGCTGCCCACCGCCGTGCCGTGTGTCGGGTTCGAACGCGTTCCCGGTGTCAGCATCGAGGAACGCGTCGAGCATCTGCTGCCGCTGGTGCGGGAGCAACGCCGCGACCGGCCGTACCGGCTGGCGGGCTGGTCGTTCGGCGGGGCGCTGGCTTACGGCGTCGCCGCACGGCTCGCCGAGGAAGGCGAGGAGGTCGAGTTCGTCGCGCTGATCGACACCATGCTCCCGCTCCCGGAGCCGGACCTCGACTCGCGAGCGTCGTCCGCCCGGCGATTCCTGCGGTTCACCGGCTACGTCGAAGGGACCTACGGCCGCGAAGTCCGGCTCGGGCACGAGGAACTGGCGCCACTGCCCGAAGAGGAGCAGATCGAGCTGACCATGCGGCGGGTCGCCGAAGCCGGCCTGCTCAGCCCCGGCGTGCTCCGGCACCAGCGTCAGTCCTTTTTGGACACGCTGGCAGCCGAACGCGGTACACCCCGCCGCTACGACGGCCGGGTCGTGCTCTACCGGGCTGTCGAGCAGTACGCGGCCGGGCTGGCGATGGAACCGCGGTATTCGCGCACCGATCTCGCGGCGGGCTGGGCGGAGCTGTGCCCGGAGCTGGAGATCGTGCCGGTCGAGGCGCATCACCTGTCGGTGGTCGACCCGCCGCACGTCGATGTCGTGGCGAGGCATCTGGCGGAACTCCTGTGACCACGGCCCGGGCCGAGCGAGCGGTCGACCGCGCCTGGCCGCTGCTGGCGGTACTCGGCGCCGGGCTCTTCCTCGTGGCTGTCGACGCGACCGTGCTGCACGTCGCGTTGCCCGACCTCGTCCGGCAGTTGCGGCCGGGCGCGGCGGCCCAGGTGTGGATCGTGGCGATCTACCCGCTGACCGCCGCGCCGCTGCTGCTGCCGTTCGGCACCCTCGGCGACCGCTATGGACGGCGACGCGTACTGGTCGCCGGGTACGTCGTGTTCGGGATCGCGTCGCTCGGCTGCGCGTTCGCCCCGAATGTCCCGGTACTGCTGGCCTTTCGCGCCCTCCTCGGCTGCGGCGGCGCGATGATCATGCCGGTGACGATGTCGCTGCTGCGCGAGCTCTTCCCGGAGCAGCGGGCTCGCCGCACGGCGATCGCGGTGTGCAGCGGGATCGCGGGGACCGGTTCGGTGTTCGGACCGATCCTCGGCGGGGTGCTCGTCGAGACGTGGGGCTGGCGTGCCACGTTCTTGCTGAACCCGCCGGTGATCCTGGCGGCGGTGGCGCCGGCCCTGCGATGGCTCCCCCGGATTCCGCCCGGGCGGCGGCCGTGGGACGCGCTGAGCGCCGCCCTCGCGGCGGGCGGTGTCCTCGGGATCGCGTTCGCCGTGGGACATCCGGGCTCGTGGCCGACAGCCGTCGCTTCGGGTGTCACCGGCTGTGTCCTCATCGGACTGTTCCTGCGCCGCCAGCGTCGGACCGACCCGCCGCTGCTGGACCTCGCCCTGTTCAAGCTGCCCGGGGTGCGGGCCGCGGTGGGCGGGGTCCTGCTGGTGATGAGCACGCTGGTCGGACTCGGCCTGCTGTTCGCCCAGTACCTGCAAGTGGTGCTCGGCCTCTCCCCGACGGCGGCGGCGTCCCGGCTGCTCCTGGTGCTGGGCGCGTCGGCCGTCGGCAGCGTGGTGACCCCCTCGCTGCTGGGACGGTTCGGCAACGCCCGTGTCCGCACCGCCGGGTTCGCCGTCACCGCGGTGTCGTTGCTGGTCCCGGCGGTGGGATCGGCCGCGCTCACGTCACCGATGCTGCTCGGCGCCGGACTGACGGGAATGGGGCTGGGAATGGCGCTCGCGCTCACTTCGAGCACCGACACCTTGCTTTCGGCGACCTCGGCGGACCAGGCGGGCGGCGCCGCGGCGGTGGAGAAGACGGGCTACGAACTGGGCGCGGGTTTCGGCACGACGCTGTTCGGTTCTCTCGCTGCGGCGGTGTACGCCGCACACCTGGCGGTTCCGGCCGGGGTACCCGACGCGGCGCGGCAGCTCGCTGTCTCCGGGCCCGCTCAGGCGGAGACGGCTGCCGCAGGGCTTTCGTCGCCCTTGGTCGACGAACTGCTCGAAGCCGCGCGGGTCGCTTGTACGACCGGGCTCCAGGTGTCGGCGGCTGTCGCTTGTGGACTGTTCCTGGTGGCCGTCCTCGTCAGCGCGGGCGCGCCTCGTCGGTGAACTGCCCGGCGTACTCACCTGTCGGCGGGATCTCCTGGATCACGTCGATCAGCACACCGTTGGGGTCCGCGACGATGAAGTGCCGCTGCCCGAACTCCTCGCTGCGCAAAGAAAGCGCCTCGGGCAACCCCGCTTCCTCGACCAGCCGCCGGTGTTCGGCGTCGACGTCCTCGACCTCGAAGTTCAGCAGCAGTCCCTGCACGGGTTTGCCCGCGCCGCCGGGGATGGTGCCGTGCCCCGGCGCGAGGATCGCGAGCTCCCACTCGCCGCGTTTGAGGCTGACGTACCAATCGGCCTCGAAGGTGAGCTCGAAGCCGAAGTGGTCACGGTAGAAGTCCCGCGTCTCGGCGATCTTCTCGGTCATGAGTACGGGATAGAAGCTGGTCAAACGCATGGTGCCGCCTTGTCTCGCGAACAATACCGACCGTCGGTTTGTTTCTACGAAAGTAGCCAACCGACGGTCGGTATGTCAAGATTCCGGATATGGGCCGCACGAAGCAGCAGCAGCGCGAAGAGACGATGGAGGCCTTGACCACCACTGCCCGCCGGTTGTTCGCCGAACACGGGTACGGCAACGTCGGGCTGGAGACCATCGCGCAGACCGCGGGCGTGAGCAAAGGCGCGCTCTACCACCACTTCAGCAGCAAAGCGGAACTGTTCCGGCACGTACTCGGCGTCGTGCAGCACGACGTCGGAGAGAAGATCGCGCGGGCCGCGGACGCCGCACCCGACTCATGGTCGGGACTACTGGCGGGATGCCGCGCGTTCCTCGCCGCGGCGACCGATCCGGAGACGCAGCAGATCATGCTGCTGGACGGTCCGTCGGTGGTCGGCTGGCAGGACTGGCGCGAACTGGACGAGGAGTCCTCCGCTCGCCACCTCGCCGAAGCGCTGACCGGGCTGATGGCCGAGGGTGTCCTGGCGAAGCGGCCCGTCGAACCGTTGGTGCGCCTGCTTTCCGGCGCGATGAACGAGGCCGCCGTCTGGCTGGCCCACTCCCCTGACTCCCAAGCCGACCTAGCCACGACCATGGACACACTCACGCCGATGATCGAAGCCTTGCGCTGAGCGCTCGGACACACGCGTCGTCCGTCTGATCACGCGTGTCGTCCCTCTCGTCACGCGAGTCCGCAGCCCTAGTGTCCGGTCCCCATTCCGGCCGGGCGGGGGCGCGAACGAGCAAGACGGGTGCGGTGTCCTGAAGGCCCCCTTTGCGACGTTGAGCGTCCTCAAAGGGGACCTTCAGGACACCGCGACAGACACCCTCACATGGCCATCAGCGGAGAACACGGTCAGAACGGATCGGTGCTCGCGACACCGCACTCAAGGCCTATTGCACGTGGGGCCACCTAGGCAACGCAAAAGGCCCCACCCTGATCGGATGGGGCCTTCACCGCGGTGGGCGATACTGGGATCGAACCAGTGACCTCTTCGGTGTGAACGAAGCGCTCTCCCCCTGAGCTAATCGCCCGCGGTACGAACTCCGGCTCACCTGGGGAAGCGAACCTGGTGCGCGATACTGGGATTGAACCAGTGACCTCTTCCGTGTCAGGGAAGCGCTCTCCCGCTGAGCTAAACGCGCGTGATGTAGTTGTTCGTACTGGAGATAGCTTAGCGGACCCGTTTCCGGGCTCGCAAAGGGGTTCCCCTCGCGATCAAAGCCCAGGAAGCTCAGGGCTTCGGGAGCTTCGGCACGATCGAGACGGCGATCTCCGTCGCCCGGCCGCAGGGGCTCGCGCTCCCCTCCCGGGCGAGCAGGCGGACGGCGACGGTTTCGGCCTCGCGGTCCGGCAGCGGCCGGTGCTGCCAGGTGACAGCGCAGTTCGAGCCGCCGAACTCCCGGCTGTCGCCGGTGACGCCGTTGCCGAGGTCGACAGGCGAACCCTCGGGCACGTACGCGCCCCGCTGCAGCTCGACGGTCAGCATGTCCCCGCCGCCCTGCCATTCGCAGATCCGCAGCGTCCGCGGAACGGGCTGCGTGTTGGGCATGTTCTTGGAGAGCACGGCCGGATCGCCGACGGCGCACGGGTCGAGCGGGAGCAGGCTCGCCGGGTCACCGGTGCGATCGACCTCGTGCGTGCGCAACCGGGCGAGGGCGGCCGTCAGCATGTCGTCGGCGGCCTTGCAGAGGTCGCCGTCCTTGCCCGGATGCGACACGACGACGCCGAGCCGCCGGTCCGACGGGAGCTGGACGATCGAATCGCATCCGCCGCTGATCGTGCTGCGCAGCAACGGAAGCCCTTCGGCGGTCCGGTCCGTCCTCTCGACGTTGCTCACACCGTCACCGATCCGGATCTCGAAGGAGGCGTCGCGGAGCCCGGTGTACTTGCAGCGGGCGGGGTAGATCGGACCCGTTTCCGCCTTCAGGGTCCCGAACTCCTGCACGAACCTGCCGGCGAGCACCTTGCACGGATCCACCAGGCGCAGACGTTCCGGGCTGAGCGCCTCGCTCGCCGCCAGCGAAGTCGTGCCGGGAGACTCGGGTTTGGCGTACTCGGCGACGGACAGGCCGAGCGCGACGATTCCGGCCGTCACGAGCAGAACGACCGCGGCGAGCGAGCCGAACAGGATCTTCTTCGTCCGCGGCGCCATCTTCTTCGGCGGCGGCCGCCAGATCGGGAGCGGCAGGGCCAGCACCGAGCGCACCTCGGCGTCCTGCTGCCGGATCCGGGCGTGCACGGCGGGCGGCCACGGAGCCACACCCGGCGGGACCGGGCCGAGATGGTCCAGGATCTGGCCGGGGGTCGGCCGGCGTGCCGGATCCTTGGCCAGGCACGGTTCGGCGAGCCGCCGGATCTCCTCCGGGACATCGGCGAAGTCCGCGGTGGCGTGCACGACGTTATACAGCGTTTGCGGTGCGGTCGGTCCGGTGAAGGGGCCGCGGCCGGTCGCCGCCATGACCAGGATCGCGCCGAGGGAGAACACGTCGCTCGCCCCGGTCACCCGCCCGCTGCCCGCCTGTTCCGGCGACATGAACGCGGGCGACCCGATGATCGCGCCCGTTCCGGTGAGTTCCTGCGCCTCCTCCGCCACCCGGGCGATGCCGAAGTCGATCACCCTGGGCCCGTCACTCGTCAGGATGATGTTGCTGGGCTTGAGGTCCCGGTGGATCAGCCCGGCACGGTGGATCTCGGTCAGCGCGGCGGCGAGCCCGGACGCGAGCAGCCGTACCGATCCGGCGGGCAGCGGTCCGGCGGCGTCCACCGCCTCTTTCAAGGACGGCCCGGTGACGAAGACCGAGGCGAGCCATGGCGTTTCCGCCTCCGCGTCGGCGTCCATCACGGCGGCGGTGTAAGCACCGGAGACCAGACGCGAGGTGGCGACCTCGCGCCGGAACCGTTCGCGGAAGCGGGGATCGTGCGCGAACTGGGCGTGCAGCTGCTTGACCGCGACGAGCCTGCCGTCCGGGGCCAGGCCGAGCACGACCCGGCCCATGCCACCTTCACCGAGCTCGGCGATGATCCGGTACGGGCCGATCTGGCGGGGTTCGCCGGGATTCAACGGTTTCACTGATCAGCCCTAGGGTTTCGGAAGTTTCTGCAGCAGCGCCCCGGCGAAGCCCTTCGCCTTCTCGCAGGCCTCGTCGGCGGTCATCTTCGTCCCGCTGGTGCCGACGGTCAGCTCGACGTTCTCCCCGTCACGGTCGCTGACGGACCGATGCTGCCAGATCAGCGAACAGCTGGACCGGGCGATGCCGTCGTCGCTTTTCGCCAGGTACACCTTGGTACCGCCGAGATCCAGGGTGGCGGTCCCCGTGTAGGACGAGTCCTTGGACTGGACCGGCGGGTACGCCCGCACGAGGCTCAGCTGGACATTGCCCGCCGCGTCGTACCGGCATCGGTGCAGATGCTCACGGATCGTTTCGACGACCGGGCCGATCAGCCGGTCGGCGGTCGCGGAGCCGACCACCGCGCAAGGGTCCAGCAGGGCGAGCGTGCCCGCCGGAAGCTCACGATCGTGGCCACCGGCCCGGATCCGTTTGACCGCGTCAGTGAGGGCCGCTTTCACCACCGAGCAGGCCTCGTCCTTTGTGGACATCGAGTTCACGTCGACGCTGAGTTTGGTGTTCGGCAGCCCCGAGACCGGGACAGCGACCGCACACGAGTCAGCGGAGCCCTTGATGCGCAAGGGAAGTCCCTCGAGCTCGCCACCCGCTTCGCCCTCGATCAGGTCGCCACCGACCTCCAGCTCCAGCCAGTGGCCCGCGGGCGAGGAGTACGTGCACGAATCGAAGTGGATGTCGATCTTCGTGCTCAGTTTGCCGAACCCGGGCACGTCGCGCCCTTCGAGCACCTTGCACAGGTCGACTTTGCGCAGGTTGTCCGGGCCCAGCGGATCCTGGTTGACCGGGGTGGCGACCGGTTCGTCCGGCGGCTGTGGCGAACTCGGCGCGGCGGCGGCCGGCGGCGGGTCGTCCTTCGACAAGGAGACCGCGGCGACGACGCCACCGGCCAGCAGCACCACGGCGGCCGCGGCGAGTCCCGCGATCAGGCCACGGCGGGACCGCTTCGGCGCGGGCGGGTTCAGCAGCCGCCGGACCTCCGCCTGCTGGGTCTCGATGAGATGCGAAACCAGCGGCGGCCACGGGCTGGTCATCGGCGGGATCGGGCCCAGCCGTTCCAGCACCCAGGCCGGGGACGGCCGGTCCGCCGGGTTCTTCGCCAGGCACGGCTCGACGATCTGCCGGAGTTCCGGCGCCAGATACCGCAGATCGGGCTGGACGTGCACGACGTTGTACAGGGTGTGCGGAGTGGACGTTCCAGTGAAGGGGTTCGTCCCGGTCACGGCCATCACCAGGAGCGCGCCGAACGAGAACATGTCGCTCGCCGAGGTCAGCGGCTTGCCCTCGGCCTGTTCCGGCGACATGAACCCGGGCGAGCCGATGACGGCGCCGGTGTGCGTGAGTTCCGAGTCTCCCTCGACGGCGCGGGCGATCCCGAAGTCGATCACCCGGGGGCCGTCCCCGGCGAGGATGACGTTGCTCGGCTTCAGATCCCGGTGGATCAGCCCGGCACGGTGGATGTCGCCGAGTGCCAGCGCGAGCCCCGCGGCGAGATGACGGACCGCCATCGGCGGCAGCGGTCCACCGGCGGCGACAGCTTCGGACAGTGCCGGACCCGGCACGAACACCGATGCCAGCCACGGCGTCGGCGCGTTCGGGTCGGCGTCCATGACCGGGGCGGTGTAGGCACCGGACACCAGACGCGACGTCTCGACCTCGCGGCGGAACCGCTCACGGAAACCGGGGTCGTGCGCGAAGCCCGGGTGGACCTGCTTGATCGCGACCAGGCGCCCGTCGGCGGAGATCCCGAGCAGCACCCGGCCCATCCCGCCTTCTCCGAGCGCGGCGAACACCCGGTAGCGCCCCACGCCGGTGGGTTCGCCGGTGTTCAACGGCTTCACGAAGGCCCCCTTGTCCCCGGGGCGATGGTACAAAACCACCCGGAAGTGTCACGCAGCGCGTCGGTCCGCCCGGCCGAAGTCCTTGAGACGAAGGCTGTTGGACACGACGAGCACCGAGGACAGCGACATCGCCGCCCCGGCGATCAGCGGGTTCAGCAGCCCCAGCGCGGCCAGCGGGATCGCGGCGACGTTGTAGCCGAACGCCCAGACCAGGTTCCCCCGGATGACGCGCAGGGTCCGATCGGCGAGCCGGATGGCGTCGGGGACCACGCGCAGGTCGTCACGGACCAGCACGATGTCGGCCGAACGGATCGCGATGTCGCTCCCCCGGGCCATCGCCATGCCGAGATCCGCCGTGGCCAGCGCCGGACCGTCGTTGATCCCGTCGCCGACCATCGCGACCCGCGCTCCCCCGGCCCGCAGCTCGTCGACGACCTCGGCCTTCTCCGCGGGCAGCACGCCGGCGCGCACGTCGAAGATGCCGACCTCGTCCGCGACCATCCGGGCGGCGGCCTCGTTGTCGCCGGTCAGCAGCACGGTCCGCAGGCCGAGCGAGTGCAGGGCGTCGACCGCGGCCCGTGCCGACGGCTTCACGACGTCCCGGATCACCAGATGTCCGGCGACCCGGCCGTCGATCGCGGCCAGGATCACCGTCGCTCCCTCGTGCTCGGCCTCCTTCAGCGCGTCCGCGACGTCGGCCGGGACCGCGACCGCACGTCCGGTCAGCAGGCGGGTGTTGCCGACGAGGACTTCGTGACCGTCGACCGTTCCGCGCGCGCCGAGTCCCGGCAGCGCGGCGAAGTCCTCGACAGGGGGAAGCTCCGGAAGTTCGGCCAGGGCCGCGGTCACGACGGCGGCCGCGATCGCGTGTTCGGAACCGGACTCGACGGCCCCGGCGAACCTCAGCACCTCGGCGGCGACGAATCCGTAGGCGGGGCGGCATGCGGTCACCGTCATCTTGCCGGTGGTCACCGTGCCGGTCTTGTCCAGCACCACGGTGTCCACCGTGCGGCTCGCCTCGAGCGCGTCGGGCCCCTTGATGAGGATGCCCAGCTGGGCGCCGCGGCCGACCCCGGCCATGAGCGCGGTCGGCGTGGCCAGCCCGAGCGCGCACGGGCAAGCGATGATGAGGACGGCGACGGCCGCCGCGAAACCGTCGCGAACGGGCGCGCCGCTGGGCAGCCACACCGCGAGCGTCGAGACGGCCACGCCGAGCACGGCGGGAACGAACACCGCGCAGATCCGGTCGACCAGCCGTTGCACGGCGGCTTTGCGGGCCTGCGCGCGTTCCGCCAGCGCCGTCATCTGGGCCAGCTGGGTGTGCGCGCCGACCGCTGTCGCGCGGACGACGAGCCTGCCGTCCCGGTTCACCGAGGCGCCGATGACCCGGTCCCCCACGCCGACCTCCGCGGGCACCGGCTCGCCGGTCACCGCGCTCACATCCACAGTGGACAGTCCGGTGTGGACGACACCGTCCGCGGCGATCGACTCACCGGGTTTCACCACGAACAGGTCGCCGACGGCCAGGTCGCCGATGGGGACCATCCCCTCGGCGCCGTCCCTCAGCACCCGGACGTCCTTGGCGGCCAAGGCGTCCAGCGCCGCGAGGAGCCCGGCCGCGCCGCGCCGGGACCGGCTTTCGAAGTACCGGCCCGCCAGCAGGAAGGTGGTCACCCCGGCGGCGACGTCGAGATAGATCGCGTCCGCCCCGGCCGCCGTCGGGCCGAAGCCGATCCAGTACCCGGGTTCGGCGCCGCCCGCGAACGCGGACCAAGCCGACCACGCGAACGACGAGAGCACTCCCAGCGACACCAGAGTGTCCATACTGGACGAACGATGCCGGAGATTCCGCAGCGTGGCGCGGTGGAACGGCAGCGCGGACCAGAACACCACCGGTACGGCCAAGCCGAGGCACAGCAGCTCCCAGCCAGGGAACCGCAGCCGCGGCACGAGGGCGAGGGTGATCGAGAGGTTCCCCAGCGGGATCGCCAGCAGCGCGGCGACGACCAGCCGCCGTCGGAGATCGCGGACCCGCGCCAACCCGGTGTCCGGATCCTCTTCCCCGCGGATCTCGGCCGTGTAGCCGGATTTGCGGACCCGCTCGATGAGCACGTCGTCGGCCAGCTCTTCGGGCACCTGCACGGTGGCGCGCTCTGTCGCGTAGTTCACCGACGCGCGGACACCGTCCAGTTTGTTCAGCGTGCGTTCGACCCGCGCCGAACAGGCGGCGCAGGTCATCCCCGACACGGTCAGCTCCACCGTGCGGACGGCGGCCTCCGGCGCGGAAATCGTCATTTCGTGGCACTCCCAGGATTCACCAGCGGTTCCGTGGTGGTGGAACAGGTGTCCCTCGAGGTGTCGCGAGGCAGACTACCGCCGCCGGGAACCAGACCCGCGTCCGGCCCGACTACTGCGATGGTGGTGAGAACAGAGGTCCCAGGCGTGATCAGAGCCGTGACTCGCGTGATCAGACGCCGCACACGCGAGTCACGGCTCTGATCACGTGAGTGCGGGGCTCAATCACGCGAGTGACGGCGCGGGACACTAGCGCGGCGTCAGCACGAGATCGAAAGTGTTGCCGTCGCCTTGGACGAACGTGCTCAGGTACGGGGTGAACGCGCCGCAGCCGGTGAGCGGCGCCAGCGAGTAGGTGCCGGTGAGCGCGCCGCCGGTCGCCATGGTGAAGCCGTCCCCGGTGCGCAGTTCCGCCGTGGACGGGGCCGACGTCCTGCATCCCGGCCCGCTGCTGACCGGCATGCCGATCAGCGTGACGAGCGGGAGGACGGTGGTGAACCGGGGGCGCGAGACGAAACCCGTCCCGGCGAAGTCGCCGCCCTGCGGTCCGTCCGCGACGAACTCCAGATCGGCCGCGCCCGGCAGGAAACCGAACAGCCGGAAGTCGGCGTGCGCCTTGTCGAACACCGGTCCGCCGGTGAACACCGTGGCCGAGGTGGCGCTCAGATCGAATCCGCCGGTCAGCGGCGCGGTGGCGCCGAGCGCCTTGACGCCGGTCTTCCCGGCGACCGTGTACTGGCGCCCCGCCGGCTTGTCACCGAGGTCGAAAGAGAGCAGGACAGCGTCCTGGCCGGGGTCGAGGGCGCAGTCCGAGGTGAACGAACCGATGCCGGTGAACGAGCCGTCGGCCTTCTTCGGGGTCAGGCGGGTGGTGAAGTCGCCGACGGTCAACGTGGTCTTGCCCGGCTTCGCCAGTGTCACCGTCGGCACGGAGCCGGTCGCCACCGTGGTGAACGTGCCGGACGGCGGGAGGTCGGTCTTGGCGACGTCCAGGGGAATGCGCACCGGAAAGGGCTTCGCGTCGCCGTTGACCAGCGTGACACCCGCCGCGGCGGTGCCTTCGATGGTGGCGGCGCCGACGAGGTTGAGCCCGCGCGCCGCCTTGTCCGGCACGGTCACGGTGATCGTCAACCCCGACGTGGTGAGCGTGCCGCCGGGCGCGGCCGGAACCTCGAAGTCGGCTTTGATGTTCACGTCGAGCTTCTGCAGCCCGATCAGCGGGAACGGACAGGTGAACGACAGTTTCTTGTCGACGGGGGTGCTCGCCGCCGCACCGCGGACGGCGACGAACAGCAGACAGCAGGCGGTGAGCAGGACGATGACGCCCGCCGCGAGCAGCATCCGGACGTTGACGCGTAGGGACATGGTCGCCTTCCCGAAAACGGCGCCGGTCCCCGCCGCGGATCGCGACGGGGACCGGCTTGCCTGACTACTTCTTGGTGAGGTTCAGATCGAGCGTGTTGCCGTCGCTCTTGGCGAACGCACTGATGAAGTCGTTCAGCTGCCCGCAGTTCTGCAGCGCCGACAGCGAGTAGGTGCCCGTCAGCTTCCCGCCCTTGAGCAGGTCGAAGTCCGGACCGGTGGTCATCACGCTGGTGGACGGGCTGACCGTGCCGCACTTCGGGTCGCTGCTGATGGGAATCCCGAAGACCTGCACGCTCGGCAGGAACACGTTGAACTTGATGTTCGCCTTGAAACCGGTGCCGACGAGCTCACCGGTCTGCTTGCCGACCTGCTCGACCTTGATCTCCGAACGACCGTCGACGAACCCGAACAGCTTGAACTGGGTGGACGACGGGTCGAGCTTGAGATCACCGGTGAACGTCTTGGACGCCAGGTCGACGTCCGCGTCGAAGCCACCGTTGATCGCCGCGGTGCTGCCGAGCGACTTCAGCGCGGTCTGCCCCTTGATGCCGAACGCGTACTTGATCCCGCCGCCACCGGGGGTGGTGGTAGTGGGCGGGGTCGTCGGCGTGGTCGGCGTCGTGGGAGTGGTGGTGGGCGTGGTCGGCGTGGTGGTGGGCGTGGTGGTGCCGCCACCGTCACCGATCTTGATCGTCGCCAGGGTGTTGTTCTGGCCCGGATCCTGCGTGCACGGCGCGTCGATCGTGCCGTCCGGCGTGATGCCGGTGACCGAACCGTCGGCCTTGCGCGGGGTGACCTTCAGCTGCAGGTCGCCCACGGTGATCTTCGCCTCGCCGGGCTGGTTGAAGGTCAGCGAAGGCGTCTTGCCCGCCGCGTTGACCGTCATCTCACCCGTGGTGGGGATGTTCTGCTTGGCGATGTCGTTGGGGACCTTGACCGGGAGGTTGAGTCCCGGCGCCGCCACGGTCGCCGCCGCGACGGCCTGGCCTTCCAGCGTGGTCGCACCGATCAGGTTGAGCCCGCTGACCGTGTCCGCGTTGATCGTGGAGACGGCCTTGATGTCGAACGTGCCGGTCGGCTGACCGGTCTTGACCGACAGCGGAAGATCGGTGTTGATCACCACCTTCAACGACTGCGACCCCACGAGCGGCAGGTTGCAGTGGTAGTTGAGCGGCAGCGAAATGGGGTCGGCGACACTGGACTGCGCCCCGACCACGAGTACCGCGGTGGCAAGCCCCACGGCACCGGCAGCGGCGGCGGCGACCGCCTTCTTGGTTCCTCTACGGTGACTCACGATCGTCCTTCCGTGGTATCAACGATGATACGAAACGGCGTACAATTCCCCAGAGCAATGAATATCGGCCCGAGAGAATTCTCCGGGTAGCGACGATGTCTGACGGATCGCAACCGAACAGTAAACTAACGACGCTCCCGCACCGCTATCAAGGGCTTCTCCGGAAAAGTTGACGCGCGGTCGGTAAATTGTCACCCTGGCACGGTGCCCGCACCCGCTTCCTAGTAGCGGCACATGGGTTTCCCCAGCACAGAGCCACTTGAGGCCTCCGGAGGAACCGCTGACGCGGGTGACAATCACGCCGCACGAAACTATCTCGCGCGTGCCAATCGCCTTTTCCCCGGCTCCGGTCGGCTTGCCTGACGGAATCCTTCGTGAGTAACCTCGCGGTTCAGCAAGCCGGTCACCGCCGACCACCGCGGATCCCGCTCCTCGTGCCACGGCCGGCCCTCTTTCGCCGAATTCGACGGGGAAACCATGAAAAGAATGCGCCGCACGGCAGCGCGAATCGCGTTCGCCACCGTCTCAGCGACCGCCGCGGCGGTCCTGCTGACCGCCTGCGGGTCCGACGAGCCCGCCGACACCGGGCGGCACGCCGACCCCGCCGCGCTCGCCTGGGTGGACAAGGTGTGCTCCGGAGTGGCGGCCGGTTCGGCGAAACTGTCCCAGCCGCCCGCGTTCGACCCCAACAACCCGCAGGGGGCGAAGACCGCCATGGTCGGCTTCCTGAACTCGCTCACCGTGGCGCTCGACGACATGGCGGGCGGGATCCGCAACGCGGGTGTTCCCCCGGTCCCGGATGGACAGTCCGCTGTGGACAAGGCCACCACCACGCTGGACGAAACCAAGTCGAAGGTGACCACCACCCTGGCGAAGATGCAGGACGCCAAGGTCACCGACAAGGCGAGCCTGGAGAAGGTGATCGCCGACGCCGACAGCACGATGAGCGGGCTGAGCGAACCGGAGGGCCCGATCAAGCCCCTCCGCGCCAACCCGGAACTGAACCTCGCCTTCTCCGAATCCTCGACCTGCCGTCAGGTCTACGGCGGCAACGCCTGAGCCAAAGAAGTCGTGAGTGGTGAGGGCGGTTCTCTCGAGGGGTAAGGCAAACGCGTCTTGGCCATGAGTGGGTTGCGCCCCGCACCTCACCTCACCCCGATGTCGCGAAAGCCACTTTCAGGACATCAGACGTCCCGAAAGTGGCTTTCGCGACACCCGAAGCCGACACGCAAGCGAGCAGCCCGATACCTCTGCCCTGCCCTTCGACTCACGTGTCCCGATTCCCCTGGAGGCCCGGCCGTGCCGATCTCGTTCCCCCGCCCGTCCCGCCGGACGCTCGCCGCCGCGCTGGCGATCGTCCTGTCCGCCGGTCTGCTGACCGTGCTGAGCGGGAGCCCGGCGAATTCCGCCGCCCCCACGGCGTCCGACGACTCGTTCTACACCCCGCCGTCCCCGCTCCCGGCGGGCAAGCCGGGTGACATCATCCGTTCGCGGGTCTCGAAAGCCGGTCCGCGTAAGGATTCCGTCAACGCGTGGCAGGTGATGTACCTGTCGACCGACGCCCTCGGGCGGCCGGACGCGGTGACCGGGACCGTCCTGGTCCCGAAGAACGCCGACCCGGCGAAGGCGCCGATCGTCTCGTTCGCCGCCGGTACGCACGGTCCGGCGTTCGACTGCACGCCGTCGAAGATGATCGACATCGGCGCGTTCTACGAGCAGTCCGGTCTCGACGACGCTCTCGACGCCGGGTACGCCGTCGCGCTGACCGACTACGAGGGCTATCGCCAGAACCCGAAGACGACGTACGTGGTCGGGCGTTCGGAGGGCCCGGCGGTGATCGACGCGGTCCGCGCCGCGCAGCGCCTGCCGGAAACCAAACTGTCCGCCGACGCCAAGGTGCTCTTCCGCGGGTACTCGCAGGGTGGCGGGGCGGCGGCCTGGGCCGGTGAGCTGCAACCCTCGTACGCGCCGGAGCTCAACCTCGTCGGCGTCGCGGCGGGCGGCGTGCCCGCCGACCTGGTCCAGGTCACCCTGCAACTCGACGGGAAAGCCGGTTTCGGCGTCTTCGCCTACGCCCTCGTCGGCCTGGACAACGCGTATCCCGAGCTGAAACTGGACTCCTTCCTCAGTGACAACGGCCGCGCGAAACTGGCGGAGATGCAGAAGAGCGCTTGCACGTTCGAGCTGCTCACCACCTACGCGAACCAGAAGATCTCCGACTACACGACCAGCGCCGGTTACGTCCGGCCGGAATGGGTGAAGCGGCTCAACGAGAACAAGCTCGGCGGCACGCCTCCCCGGGTCCCGGTGTTCCTCTACCACGCCACAAAGGACCAGCTCGTGCAGTTCGCCCAGGCCGACGCGCTGCACAAGGCCTACTGCGCCGCCGGGGTCAAGACAACCTGGAAGACCTTCGAGACCGACCACATCACGGCGGTCTACACCGGCAACGCCGACGTGCTCGCGTTCCTCAAGGACCGGGTCGCGGGCACCCCGGCGACGTCGAACTGCTGAGCCCTCGATGCTCAGAACCGCCCCCGCGTCCTTTGTGGACGGCGTGGCGGCCGGCGGTGCGCGGACCGGCAAGCGGCGTGAGCTGCTCCGGTTCGCCACCGTCGGCCTGGCCGCGTTCGGCCTCACCCTCGGGACCAACTACGGGCTGAAACTCACCGTCCTGCAAGCCAAACCGGTCACCGCGCTGGCCATCGCCACCGTCGTGGCGACGGCCTTCGCGTACCTGCTTTCCCGTCGCTGGGCGTTCCACACCCGCGGCGGCAGGCGCCGTCTGCACGAGGCGGCGCTCTTCTTCGCCGTCAACGCGATCGCCGTGACGATCAACCTGTGCCCGCCCCTGATCTCTCGCTACGTCCTGCGGCTCGAGGTCCCCGAGGTCGGCTTCCTGGCGCAGGAGATCGCCGACTTCGTGAGCGGGATGCTGCTGGGCACCGCCGCGGGATCGGCGTTCCGCTGGTGGGGCTACCGCCGCTGGGTGTTCCCGGTGGCGGGGGCCCGTCAGACGTCGGCGGGCCGCAACCGTTCCGCGCGCAGCGCGAGTTCGATCCGCAGCCGCTGATCCGGATCGTCCAGCCGCTCGCCGAACAACTCCGTGAGCCGCCGCAGGCGCGCCCGCACGGTCTGCGGGTGCACGGCGAGCTGCCGGGCGATCTCGGGCGCGCTCCCCCGCGTCTGCACCTGCGTGAGCAGGGTCGCCGCCAGCTCGTCGTGCTGCCGCGGCGCCAATCCCGACAACGGTTCCAGCGCCTCGCCCGCCAGCTGGTCCAGCAGGAACTCGTCGGCGAGCAACAGCAACGTGGTGATGTGCTCCTCGCACCACAGCACCGGGCCGACCGTGGTGATCATCCCGCGTTGGGCCAGTTCGGACGCGCGGCGCGCGATCCGGAAGGACTCGGCGGCCTGCGCCATCGGGACGGCCACCCCGACGGTCGCCGACCAGCCAGACGGCAGTTCCCGCAGACCGCCGAGATCGGCTTCGGGACAGGCCACCAGCGCGCCGGGCGCGTCGGAGACGAGATCCGCGGGGACCGCCGTCGGCAACAGGCCCGTGGGGAACGCGGGCGCCCCGGGAGCCGCCGTGAAGACGACCGCGGTGATCCGCTGCGGGATCCGCCAGCCGATCGCGACAGCGAGCGCGCCGGCGTCGGCCTGGGCGTACCCCGTGCCGGCGGTCAGCAGCCGGAACAGCCTGGCCCGTTGCTCCGCGGGCCCGGTGGCCTCGGCCTGCGCGGCGTTGTAACCCTCGGTCAGCGCCATCGTCACCTCGACGACGTCGCCGAACAGGCATTCGGCCGCGCCGTAGAGGACGTCCCCCGACAGCTGGAGCTGACGGCCCGCCGCGGCGATCGAACGCCACAGCACCCAGCTCGAGACCCTGAACGCGGCCTGCGCGGCCTCCCGGCTGAGTCCTTGATGGAACGCGATCCTGCCCTGCGCGCGGAAGTCCGCCAGCAGGTCGTTCTGCAGTAGTTCGGGGACGCCGACCCGGTCGATGGCGCGTTCGATGCTGCGCCTGGTCAGCTCGACGGCCGCGGCACGGGCATCGCTGTCGCTGAAGACCTCGGCGCACTCGCCGATTTCGGACACCACGCCTTCGACGCAGTGCCGGGCGATCGCCGGGATGCGCGGCCTGACGGCGTCACCGAGTTCCCTCGGCAGGCGTGCCCACAACGAACCAACGGGCTGCCAGCTCACGTGTGCGTTCTCCCGCTGTGAAGTATGCCGACGATTACGGGCACCAATTCCCCTTCGTCCGCGCGCCATCGGCGCACTCGAATGCACGGAGCGTAGAACCGGCGCCACATCCGTGTCAAAAGCCGCCACGCCGAAACGCCCGTCCGTGTCACCGGCGTGGAGTACCGCGACTTTCCGTCGCCAATTCAACGTCACATTCGTGGTACACGCGGTCGTCCGATCCAGTAGAAACACTCCCGGCACCCGGTCCGTCGATCCGACGCGGTTGTGCAAAGGGATTCACGTTTCCCGTCCCCTGGTTCGAAGAAAATCAAAGGTGGTCTTCGTGGTCGAGTACCGCAGTTTCGGCATGCTGGCGACGTTGCCGCGTTCGCTCGGCGAAGAACTGCGTCCGTATATCGGTCACGCCGCGGCGGCCATGATCAAACAGGTGCAGCGATCGGTCAGCGCGTACTCGCTGCCGTTGCGCGGCGTCTTCGGCCGGGTCCTGGTCGTCTCGTGCGAGCGGGCGGTGCAGCATTACGTCGACTGCATCGGCGATCCGGACGTCCCCCACGACCGCTGGGTCGAGTTCTACCGCCTGCGCGGGCGGACCGAGTTCACCGAAGGCCGCGGCCTGGAACCGTTGCACGACAGCGCGACCATCGGCGCACGGGCCGCCTGGCGCGCGATGCGGCCCATCGTACGCGGACTCGGTGTCGGCGCGGACGTCATCGCGCTCGCGGCGGAGTCCGTCTTCGTCTACGTCGACGAACTGTGCGCCACGACGATCGAGGGATACCAGGAGGCCGAAGCCAGGGCGGCGGGTGCGATCCCGCTCCGTCGCCGCCGCCTGCTCGAACTGATCGCACAGGCACCGGAAGGGTCCGCGTGCAGCATCGCGAGCCTGGCGAACGGCGCCGGATGGCGGGTCCCGGAGACCGCGGCGATGGTCGCGCTCGAGCGCGCTCCGGGCGCTCCCGCGTTCCCCGCCCACCTCCTGGACGGCACGGTGTTGATCGACCTCGACACCACCGAGCCGTACCTCCTCACCGCGGATCCCGACACCGATCTGGCGCCGCTGAAGGACGCGATGGACGGCTGGCGCGCGGCGGTCTCCCCCGTCGTGCCGCTCACCGACGCGCCCGCGGCCCTCCGCACCGCCCGCCGCGCACTACTGCTGACCAGCGAGGACGCACCCGGACCGGTCGTCTGGTGCCGGGATCACCTCGCCACGCTGTGGTTGCTCGCCGAGGACTTCCTCGGCGCCGAACTCGCCAAACAGAGCCTCGACCCGTTCAGCTCGCTGAGCGACAAACAACAGGAGCGGCTCAGCGAGACCCTCCTGGCGTGGCTGGAAACCCGCGGCGGGGCACCGGAGATCGCGCAACGGCTGGGAGTCCATCCTCAGACCGTGCGGAACCGCCTGCGGCAACTGGAAGACCTGTTCGGCGACCGCCTCAGGGACGCCGACGACAGGCTGGGCATGCAGCTGGCGCTCCGCGCGCAACGGCTCATGCGCGCCCACCGCCGCGACGATGGGGAACCAGGGAGCTGACGCGCCGGAGCGGGCGTTCCGATGGCCGCACGGTGGGGAGCACCCAGCGCAAGCCTCGGCGGGCGCGTTTCGCCCTCGGCTGGTCGACGTGGAAGTCCGCCCGGCAGGCCATCGTTTTTCTCCCCGTGGTGACGGGTGTTTACCGACGCTTTCCTGAATACCGGGACGGTGGGAAAATGTCGATGCGGAATTGCCTCGCCGCCCCGGTTTTAGCATCCGACTCGGGGTCCGACCCGGCATTCTTGTCATCCGGGTCGCCATTACCGGACGTGTCCGGCGACACGCTGACGAACCCAGCGTTCTACCCGTTATTTTGACGCCTGACAACGGAAAGGCGGGACATGGCCCTCGAAGCGCGCACACTGACCCTGCACGGGCAGGAAATCCGGCTGCGGGAATACCTGCCGTCCACAAAGGACGCCACGGGCGAGCCGCTCGTCCTGCTGCACGGGATCTCGGGCAGCGGCGAGACCTGGGTCCCGTTGCTCGACCATTTCGAGCGGACCGGCTTCGGACGCCGTGTCCTCGTCCCCGATCTCCCCGGCCACGGCGAGTCGGGGTCTCCCCGGGCCGACTACGGCCTCGGCGCGATGGCCAGCGTGGTCCGCGACGTCCTCGTGCTCACCGGGCACCGCCACGCGACCATCGCCGGGCACTCGCTCGGCGGCGGGATCGCGATGCAGTTCGCGTACCAGTTCCCGGAGATGTGCGCCCGGCTGGTGCTCGTGGGCAGTGCCGGACTCGGCCCGCAGGTGACGTCGGTCCTGCGTGCGACGGCCCTGCCGGGCGCCAAGGCGACGCTGTCGGCCGCCGTCAACCCGGCCACCGTCGCGATCGCCCGCGGGATCGGCGCCGTCGGCCGCCGTCTCGGCGGGAAACTCTCCCCCGAGACCCGGGAGCTGACCAGGCACCTCGCGTCACTGGCCGATCCGGGCAGGCGGCGGGCGTTCCTGTTCATCGCGCGCAGCCTGATCGACCTCCGCGGCCAGCGTGCGAGCGCCGTCGACAAGCTCTACCTGGCCAGGGAGGTGCCGACGCTCGTCGTGTGGGGCGCGCACGATCCGCTCATCCCGGTCGGCCACGGTCGGAAGACCAGCGAACTGCTGCCGGATAGCCGCTTGACGGTGTTCGAAAATGCGAAACACTTTCCACATGTGGCCGACCCGGCCCGGTTCGGCGGCGAGATCGAACGCTTCCTCGCCGAGACCGCGCCCGCCCGGTTGAGCCTGGACGAGGTCGTCGAGGTGCTCATCCGCGCCAGCGAGGCGGCGGAGGCCCTCGAAAAGGTCCCGGAAAAGTTGTCACCCGGACCCCATCTCAGGCCCGCCTAAATGTCACCCGCCGCCGGATCGGACCACCCGTTCGGGTGTAGTCCATCCAGGTGGCCGATCAAGGTCCCGCAAGCCGTTGACAGTCCTCTCGGCCGGATTTTATGTTGCGTGAGCCACAAAATCTGGATCGGCTTCACCGTTGAAGAGGCTGATTTTGTTGCCAGCAAGGATAAAAAACATGACCGAGTTGGATACCGGATTCTCGCGGCACGACCTGCGGACCGCACGGCCCGACCCCGACGTGCGCCACCCCGCCGCACCGCACCGCCAGCCACCGGGTCCGGTCCAGCGACCGCGCGCCTTCACGCCGGCACCGAGAACCCCAGTGGAGAACCGACCTGTGCGCAGCACCGGTGCGAATGGACTGTGGGCGTCACTGCCACGGGATCTCGGCGAGCGGTTCCGGCCGCGGGCCGACCCCTTGGCGCGAGCCATCCTTCAGGAGGTGCAACGAGCCGTCCCCGAGTACGCGCAGCCACTCGAAGGCGCGTTCGGACAGATCATCACGCAGGGTATCCGGCAGGCGATCCTGCACTGCCTCGATACCATCGGCCAGGGGACAGCGGCGCTCGACAAGTGGTCGGCGGTGTTCCGGAACCTCGGCAAGGTCGAGTTCAAAGAAGGCCGCAGCCTCGACTGCCTGCAGACGGCCTACCGCGTCGGCGGTCGCGTCGCCTGGCGGCATGTCTCGGAGTTCGGGCAGGCGATCGGAGCGGACGCCGATCTCCTGTGCACCGCGGCCGAGGCGATCTTCGCTTACGTGGACGAGATTTCCGCACTGTCCATCGAGGGCTACACGGCCGCGCAGGAACGGGCCGCGGGCACCAGGGCGAGACGCAGGCGCAGGCTGCTCGAACTGATGCTCTCCGATCCGCCGTCCTCACCGCAGTCGATCGCGTCCCACGCCGCCAACGCCCAGTGGGCGCTGCCCACCGAGGTCACGGTCGTCGCGCTCGAACGACGGCTCGGCCCGACGGACCCCGACAGCGCCGACCTGGACGCCGACGTCCTGGTCGACTTCGAGGGCCCCAAACCCTGTCTGGTCACCGGCGACCCCGACAAACACCTGAAGGACCTCGCCGAACGGCTTCCCGGCTGGCGGGCGGTGATCGGCCCGGCCGTGCGGCTCACCGAAGCACCGCGCTCCCTGCTGTGGGCCCGCCGCACGCTGCGGCTGGTCCAGCGCGGGGTCCTGCCGGACAATCCGGTCACGCGGTACAGCGATCACCTGTCCACCCTGTGGCTGCTCGCCGACGAGTTCCTGGTCCGTGAGCTGTGCACGCGCAGCCTCGCCCCGTTCAACGACCTCACCCCCAAGCAGCGGGCGCGGCTCGGGGAGACGTTGCTGATCTGGCTCCAGTCCCGGGGCAGCGCTCCGGAGATCGCGAAGAAACTCAAGGTCCACCCGCAGACCGTCCGGTACCGCATGCACCAGCTCATCGATCTCTTCGGCGACCGGTTGAACAACGCCGACGACCGGCTCGACATGGAGATCGCCCTGCGTGCGGAGGCCTTGCTCGCCGAGGACTGACCAGCGTTTCCCACTCACAACGAGGTGACGAGGTGACCCGACCGCAGGATGCCCGCAGCGGGATCGAGGCGACGTACGGCCCGCTTCTCACGCCCGCTCGGCCCGATGGGTCGAGCGGGCGTCCCGTGCAGCTCTGGGCGCTGCTGCCGAGAGAGCTGGCGACCGCGTTCCGGCCGGTGCTGGCCGACGTGGCCGGGGAGGTGGTCCGCGAGATCCAGCGGACCATCCCCGACTACGCGCGACCGCTGGACGGCGCTTTCGGGAAAGCGCTCAAGACCGGTGTCCAGATGGCGTTCCTGCAGTTCGTGGAGCGGATCGGGAACCCGGAAGCCCCGTCGGAAGACCGGCGGAGCGTGTTCCTGAGCCTGGGCGTCCAGGAGTTCCACCAGGGCCGCAACGTCGACGTCCTCCAGGCCGCGTACCGGGTCGGAGCCAGGGTGACCTGGCGCCGGGTGGCCGAGGCCGGCCGTCGCGCCGGCGTGCCCTCGGCGACGCTGTGCCTGCTCGCGGAAGCCATCTTCGCTTACATCGACGAGCTGTCGGCGCTGTCCGTCGAGGGCCACGCGGAGGCGCGGGAGAAGGCCGCGGGCGCACTGGAGCGCCGACGGCACCGGCTGATGGAGCTCCTGCTCGCCGACCCGCCCTCCCCTCCCGACGTCCTCAAGAACGCCGCCGACCTGGCCCGCTGGCAACTGCCCGACCTGCTCGTCGCCGTCGCCCTCGACCAGCCGTCGGACGAAGCCCCAGTGGCCGCGTCGAGCGCGCTGGCGGACTTCGAGAGCACCTCGCCCTGTCTGTTGCTCCCCGCTCCGGAACCGGATCAACGGGACCAGTTCGCCGAAGATCTGGCAGGCTGGCGGGCCGCGATCGGCCCCGCCGTCCCGCCGGCCTTCGCGGCACGTTCCCTGAGGGCCGCGCGGGAGGCCCTGCGTCTCGTCGACTCCGGCGGTCTCGCCGACGAGCCCGTGACGTGGTGCGTCGACCATCTTTCGCGCCTGTGGCTGTTCAAGGAACCGTTCTTGGCCGCCGAACTGGTCCGGGAACGGCTCGGTCCGCTGGCCGGGTTGACCGGGAAGCAGCACTCGCGGCTGGCCGGGACGCTGCTGGCGTGGCTCGAGACCTGCGGGAACGTCCGGGAAGTGGCGGAACGGCTAGCGGTGCATCCGCAGACCGTGCGATCACGCGCCCAGGAGCTGGAGGCACTGTTCGCGGACGGGCTGCGGGATCCTGAGCGACGGTTCGAGATGATCCTCGCCCTGCGGGCCGCCCCCTCCTGACGTCTGGGTTGTCGCGTGAAGGCACCCCTTGGGCAACGTTCGTGGCGTGACTCGCGTGCTTGGAGCCGTAACTCACGTGTTCGAGACCGTGACTCGCGTGCTTAGAGCCGTAACTCGAGTGTGCGGTCCCTGAGCACGTGAGTTACGGCTCCAGTCACACGAGTTACGGCTCCAGACACGGGAGGTCCGGCTCCGAGCACGCAAGTTCGGCGCACCGTCATCCGGGACGCGGTAAGTGCGGAGAACGGTCAGGCGGCGGCGAGGGCGGTGACTCGCCAGCGGCCGTCGGAGCGTTCGGCGGTGACGCTCAGCTGAGCCGCCCCCGTGCTCCGCTGCCCATCCCCCCGCACCCCGGTCTGGTCCAGGAACACCAGCAGCGAAGCCCGGTCCCCGTCGAGCATCTTGACGCCCGAGACCACCGGAGTCGACGTCACGACCAGCTTCTGCTCCGTCGCCAGCCCCCGGACCTGCGCGAACAGCTGGTCGTACTGCCCAAGCGCGTGCCCGGTCAGGACCTCTTTGGCGGCCTTTTCGCTCTTGGCGGGGTCGTCGTAGCGGTACGAGAACACCGTGCCGAGCGCTTTGCCGACCTGATCGCTCACCTCGGCGGTCGTGGCGACGTCGGTCAGGGCGGTGTTGTGCGCCAGGACAGCCGTGGCGTCCCGCGCTTCGATCGCGAACCACCCCGCGAGGCCCGCCATCACCACCGCGACAGCGCCGAACACCAAAGCCCCCCGTCGCCGCACCGGGACAACGACCGGAGCCGGTGTTTCCTCAGGCACGACAGCGTCTTCGAGGACCCGGGTGCTCCCGCCCATCTTTCCGGCGACCTTCACGGTGCGCCGCACCGGCTTGACGGCTCGTTTCGTGGTCATTCCGTCCTCCGTCAGGGCTTTCCGGTGTCGGTCACCGGCACTTGGCCGAGCGACGTGACGCGCCATCCGTCCGGTGTCCGGTTCAGGCCGGCGCGGAACCGGTTGTGCTTGGTGACGGCTTCCCCACCGTCGGGCCGGACTTCGAGTTCGACCGAAGCGATCACCTCGGCTGTCCCGCCGCCACTGTCCACTTCGGTCACCGCGGCGTCCACGACCCGGCCGGTGGTGACGGTCTTCGCCTGGCCGATCCGGCCGAGCCCGCCTTCCCGGTCCCGCGAGAGCTCGTCATGCAGCGCGCCGCCGGAAAGGTTCAGCCAGTTCTGGTAGCCCTGTTCGGCTTGGCGATAGTCCAAAGTGGTCAGTGCGGCGACCGCTTGTCTGCCCATCAGCAACGCCTCCTCACGGACCGTCGCCCGCGCGACGCCGTCGTCCCGGCTCGCGTCCCACCACGAGTAGCCGAACCAGGCGGCGAACGCGGTGGCCACCACCGCGAGCAGGACCGCGAGTCGAGTCATCGTCTTCACCTTCCCGGTACGTTCTGCGAGCCGCGCACGTTCGTCGGGTTGCCCTTCGGCAGCGCACAGCGCGCCGCGGTGTTCAACGGACGCGCCGAAGTGTCGAGCCCGTCGCGGTAGGCCGTTCCGTAGCCGGTGACGCACGGCGGCGGATCGAAGAACGTCAGCGACAGGCCGACGTGCGCGCCGTCCGGCCCCATGATCGCGTGGCCCGCCGCGACCGCCTTGGGCGCGGTGACCAGCAATTGCTCGAGGCCGTCCTGCCGCGTCTCCAGCACGTCCGCGGTGGTCAGCAGGTTCGCCAGCAGGATGCCGAGGCTCGGGCCGGTCTCCCGCAGGAGCGTGCTGACCTCGTTCGCCGCCGCCGGGACGGCCGGAATGAGCCGCCGCAGATCCCCGTCGGAGCTCTTCAACGTCGCGGCGAGCAGTTTCGCGTTGGTACCGAAGGAACGGATCGCGTCGGCCTGGGAGACCTGCGTGTCGAGCACTGTCTGCGCATCGGTCACGAACCTGGTCAGCGGGCCGACGTGCGCGCTCGCCTCCTTCACGAACTCGATCCCCCGCCCGACGAGCTGGTCCAGCGCCGGGCCGGCGTCGGAAGTCGCGTTGTACAGCTCGTCGACGACGGTCCGCAGGGCGGGCTTCGGCACCGAGTTGGCGAAGGAGTCCACACTGGACAGGACGACGTCCACCGGCAGCGGGATCTTCGTATCCGCTTCGGCGATCACCGAACCGTCTCGCAACATGGCGCCGTCGCCGCGACGCGGCCGCAGGTCGACGTACTGCTCACCGACGGCGGATCGGTTGGCCACGACCGCTTCCGTATCCGCGGGGACCTCCGGGCCGCCCGGATCGATGTCGAGATCCACCTCCATGCCGGAGGCGGTCAGCCGCAGTTCGCCGACCCGGCCGATCGGCACGCCGCGATAGGTGACCTCGGCGTTGCTGAAGATGCCCCCGCCGGTGGCGAGCCGCACCTTGACGGTGTAGCCGCGGTCGAGCACCAGCTTGTCCAGCCCCGCGTACGTCGCGCCGACGTACGCGACGCCGAGGACGGCGACGGCCACGAAGACCACCAGCTGGACACGGACGAACTTGGTCAGCATCAGCGGCCACCACTGTTCTTGAAGGTCAGGAACGTGTTCAGGTAGTCGCCGCGGATGGCCTCGAGCGCGGCGTCGGGGAACGGGAAGGTGAAGATCATCTCCATCGCCTTCGGCAGCTTGTCCCCGGAGTCGGCCAGCCGCCGCAGCAACGGCTCGAGCGCTTTGAGGTCGGCGACGAGGTCGTCCTTGCTGCGGTTCACCGTGTCGACCGCGACCGAAGTGAGCCCGTCCAGCGACTTCAGCATCCCGACGAGCGCCTGACGCTGCTGGTTCAGCACCTCGATCCCGGGGGTGAGCCCGTTCAGCGTCGCCTTGATCTCTTCGGTGTTCCCGTTCAGCGTCGCCGCGAGTTTGTTGACACTCTCGATCGCGCGCGTGATCTCCGCCTTGTGCTCGTCGAGCCCGCGCACGAAGGTGTCGAGATTCGCCAGCAGGCTGCGGGCCGCGCTTTCCTTGCCGCCGAGCGCGTCGTTCAGTTCGCGGGTGATGTTCTGCACCTGCGCGACGCCTCCACCATTGAGCAGCAGGGAAAGCGCGCCGAAGACCTCCTCGATCTCCGGGGTCAGCGACGAACTGGCGAGCGGGATCACCGCGCCGTCGACCAACCGCCCGTTCGGTGTCCCTTCGGCGGGCGGCGCGAGCTCGACGAACTTCTCACCGAGGATGCTCGCCTGCCGCAGCCGCGCGACGGCGTTGGCGGGCAGGTTCACGTCCCCGTTGATCAGCAGTCCGACCACCGCGCTGCGGCCGTCCGGCGCCAGTTCGACCGTCCGCACCTGCCCGACCGGGACGTCGTTGACCTTCACCCCGGACTGCGGCACGAGATCCAGCACGTTGGTGAAACTCGCCGTGACGTGGATCGGGCGCTCGCCCAGCGCGGCGCCGCCCGGCAACGGGATGTCGTAGACGTCGACACCGCCGCTGCAGCCGGTGGCGGCCAGCGTGAGGGCCAGCAGGGCCGCGCATTTGAACCGGGACTTCATTTCGCCCCCGAGAATTCGGTGAGGTTCCCTCGGCCGTCCAGCGTTCCCGCGCCCTGGTTGTACGCGCCGAGCACGTTCGCCAGCGCGTTCGGCGCGGCGTCGAGCGCCTCGCTCAGCGACGCCTTCTGCTGCGTGAGCACCTTGGTGATCTCGGCGAGTTTGTCCACATCGGACTTCACTTTGCCCCGGTTGTCCTTGATGAAGCCCTGAACCACGCTGAGCGCCTCGGTGAGTTCGGTCATCGCACCGGAGAACTGGTCCCGCTGATCGGCCAGGATCTTGCTGATCGAGGAGATCTGCTGGATCGCCTGTTTCACCTTGTCGTCGTTCGAGGCGAGCATCGCGGTGAACTTGCTGATGTTGTCGACGGAGTTGAACAGGTCGTCCTTGGAATCGCTCGCCGTCCTGGCGAACTCGCCGAGGTTCTTGATCGCCTCGCCGAGTTTGCCGCCGTTGCCGTCGAGGTAGGTCGCGGCCTTGGTCAGAACGTCGCTGACGGCTCCGTCCCGGTTGGCGCCCTTCGGTCCCAGCGCGGTCATCAGCTGGTTGAGACTGCCGAGGAGTTCGTCGACCTCGACGGGGGTCACGGTGCGCTCGGGTGGGATCCGGGCGTCGCCGCCCAGTTCCGGCCCGCCGAGGTACACCGGGGTCAGCTGCACGTACCGGTCGGCGACCAGGCTCGGCGTGATCACGACGGCGCCGACGTCGGCGGGCAGTTTGACGTCGGGCCGGACCGACATCGTCACCTCGACGTTCGTGGCCCGCGGTTCGACCTTGGTCACCGAACCGATCGGGACCCCGAGCACGCGCACCTCGGTGTTCGGGTACACCCCGACAGTCGCGGTGAAGTACCCGGTCAGGATGCGATCGGCCTGCCGCGTCAGCAGCGGCCAGGCCGCCGTCACGAGCAGCCCCGCGACGACGGCGACCGCGAGCCGCCGCAACCAGGCCCGTCGCCGGGCGTGCGCCCCGAGATCGGACAACGTGAAGTGGCGCCCCATCAGCGTCCCCCGTTCCTCGACGGCATGCAGCTGCCGGGTGTACTGCCGGTCGGGACGAGCCCGCAGATGTAGGTGTCGATCCAGCGGCCGTTGCCGACAGCGTTGCCGAGCAGCCGGTAGAACGGCCCGGCCAGCCGCAGGCTCTCGCTGAGCTTGTCCTGGTTGCGCTGCAACACGGTGGCGACGCGGTCGAGCTGGTCGAGTGCGGGACCGAGCGTCTTCTGGTTGTCCGCGACGAGCCCCTTGAGCTGCACCGAGAGGTTCTTCACGCCGCTGAACAGCTTCGCGATGGCGTCCTTGCGCGCGTTCAGTTCCGTGAGCAGCGTGTTGCCGTCGCGGATCAGCGCTTCGATCTGCTGCGACCGGTCGCCGAGTGTCTGGGACACCTTGTTCGTGTTCTGGAACAGCTTCACCAGTTCCTCGTCCCGGGACGCGAGCGTCTTGGACAGCGCGGTGATGCCGTCGAAGGCTGTCCGGACGTCCTGGGGCGTGGAGGCGCCGAGCGTCTCCGACAACGTCCCGAACGCCTTCGCGAGCTGATCGGTGTCGATCGCGCCCACCGTGTTCGCGAGGTCGTTGAACACCGTGGTGACGTCGTAAGGAGAACTCGTGCGCTCCACCGGGATCGGCTCGTCCGGATCCAGCTCCGCGTTGCCGACCGGGTCGATGACCAGGTTCTTCTGCCCCAGCAACGTCTTGATCTTGATCGCGGCGGTGGTGCGGTTGCCGACCCAGGTGTCCTTGACCCGGAACAGCACCTTGACGCGGCCACCGTCCAGCAGGACGTCGGAGACCTCGCCGACCTTCACCCCGGCGACCCGGACCTCGTCATTGCGTTTGAGCCCGGCGGCCTCGGTGAACTCCGCCGCGTACGTGGTGCCGCCGCCGACCAGCGGGAGATCGTCGGAGAAGAACACCGCCGAGCCGGCGACCGTCATCAGCGCGGCCGTGATGGCGCCTACCACGATCGGGTTGCGGCTGCGGAAGGGTTTGATCCTGGGCGCTTTCACCGGCACCGTCCCTGGGTCAGCGGGATGCCGACCGGCGGGCCGCCCGGGGCGGGTGGCGCGTCCGATTTGACCGAGCACAGGTAGAAGTTGAACCACGAGCCGTACGAGACCATCGCGCCCATGCGGTCCAGCTTCTTCGGGAGGTTGGACAGGAACTGCTCGAACACCGGGGTGTTGTCGGCGAGATTCTTCGACAGGTCACCGAGGGTGTTGATGCTGTCCTTCAACGGCGCGCGGCCGTCCTGGAGCAGGTCCGCGGTGGCGGTGGTGAGCTCGCCGAGCCCGCCGATCGCCTGCCCGATGGGCTTCGCGTCGCCGGCGAGCCCGGAGACCAGTTGCGCGGTGACGTCGACGAGTTTGTCGAACTGATCACCTTGGGAGTTCAGCGTGTCGAGCACCGTGTTGAGATTCCCGACCACCTCGCCGATCACCTTGTCCTTGCCCGCCAGGGTGCTCGTGAGCGACGCGGTGTGCTCCAAGAGGCTGTCGATGGTGCTCCCCTCCCCTTGCAGCACTTGCACGATCTCGAACGACAGCTGGTTGACGTCGTTCGGCGACAACGCCTGGAACAGCGGTTTGAACCCGTTGAACAACGCGGTGAGATCCAGCGCCGGAGTCGTCCGCTCCGGCGGGATCAGCGCGCCTTCGGTCAGCGCGGCCGGTCCGTCCGGGCCGGGGTCGATCGACAGGTACCGCTGGCCGACGAGGTTGCGGTACCTGATGGTGACCGAGGCGCCCTCGGTGAGACGGCGTTTGTTCTCGATCGAGAACCGCACGTCCGCCAGCCGCCGCTCGACCACCCCGATCGAATCCACCTGACCGATCCGGACCCCGGACATCCGGACCTCGTCCCCGGGGTTGACCGACGTCGCGTCGGTGAATCTGGCGGTGTAGCCGACCGTCGTGCCGACCCCGGAGTTCGCGATGGTGATGGCCAGGATCCCGGTCGCCACCACGGTGATCACGAAGAAGATCAGGCCCTTGATCGCCGGGCCCACGACACTCCTCATCGGACGGACACCTCCGTTCCGCGCAACGCCGGGCCCACGAGCACGCTGCTCCAGTCCGGGACCTCGGCCGGTTTCATCCCGAGCGACGGCGCCAGGATCTCGGCGACCAGCCCTCGCTCCCCCTTCGAATTTGCCGGGCCGAGGTCCCCATCGGCGGCGCTCACCACCGCCGCCGAAGTCGTGCCCCCGCCGTAGCACCGCGGGCCGCCCTTTTGGTCGAACCGCGGATCGTCCCGCCCCGGCACGTACTTGTCGCGCGGATCGTGGACGGACAACGTCACGTGCAGCCCCGGCTCACCGGTGCCCTTGCCCAAGGCCTTCTCCATCACCGGCTTGAGCCGGTTCACCGCGTCGAACAGGCACGGGAACTCGGGCGAATAGCGCGACAGCAGTTCCAGTGTCGGCCTGCTCTTCACGCTGACGCCGATGATGTTGTCCTTGTTCTGCACCAGGAACTTGTTCAGGTCACCGCTCGCGGTGGTGACACTGGTGTACAGCTTGTCGAGATCGGCACGAGTGTCCACAATGGTCTTCGCGGTCGTGGAGAGATCCGACAGGGCCTTGAGGATGTCCGGCGCGGCACCGGTGTAGAGATCGGCGACGTCGGCGAGGCTGCTGATGTCCGCCTTGAACTGCGGCATCAACGGGTTCACCTGACCGAGCAGGTCGTTGAGCTGGACGATGCTGTCCCCCAAGGCTTTCCCGCGATTGTCGAGCGCGAGCGAGATCGCACCGAGCGAACTGTTCAGCTTCTGCGGCTGCACCGCCCGCAACAAGGGCAGCAGGTCGCCGAGGACGCGTTCCAGTTCGATCGCGTTGGCCGACCAGTCCTGGCCGATGACGTCGCCGTCCTGCAGCGAACCACCGGCGGGCCGTTCCGGAAGGACGAGATTGACGTATCGCTCGCCGAACACCGTCTTGGGCAGCAGCCGGGCCGAGACGTTCCTCGGCAGCTGATCGATCTTCGCCGGGTCGATGGCCAGGTCGATCTCCGCGCCGTCCGCGCTGCCCCGGACCGCCCTGACCTCGCCGAACGGCACGCCGCGGACCTTGACCTCGGCGGGCGGGGCCAGCTGGTTGCCGACCCTGTCGGTTTTGAGCGTGACCAGTTCCGCGCGGTCGAAGTCCTTGTTGAAGATGGCCACCGCGACCCAGCCCAGCAGCACCAGGATGACGAGGAAGATCACCCCGGCGGCCTGTGTCCGCGCCCGCGCGCTCATCCGGAGACCTTCACCGTCGTGGTGGCGCCCCAGATGGCCAGGCTGAGGAACAGGTCGAGCACGCTGATCAGCACGATCGACGTCCGCACCGCGCGGCCGACGGCGACCCCGACGCCCGCCGGGCCGCCCGCGGCGCGATAACCGTAGAAGCAGTGGGTGAGGATGACGCCGACGCTGAACACGAGCACCTTGGCGAACGACCACAAGACGTCTTCGGGCGGTAAGAACAAGGAGAAGTAGTGGTCGTAGGTGCCGCCGGACTGTCCGAAGAAGACGACCGTCGTCACCCTCGAACCGAGGTACGAGATCAGCAGGCCGATCACGTAGAGCGGGATGATCGCGATGAACCCGGCCACGATCCGGGTGGTGACGAGGTACGGCATGCTGCGCACGGCCATCACCTCGAGCGCGTCGATCTCTTCCGAGATCCGCATGGCGCCCAGTTGCGCGGTGAATCCGGCGCCGACGGTCGCGGACAGCGCGAGCCCTGCCGAGAGCGGCGCGATCTCACGAGTGTTGAAGTACGCGGTGAGGAAGCCGGTCATCGCGGAGATGTTGATCTGGTTCAACGCGCTGAAACCCTGCAGCCCCACCGTGATCCCGGTGAACACGCACAGGCCGACCATCACGCCGACGGTGCCGCCGATCACCGCGAGGGCGCCGCTGCCGAAGGTCACCTCGGCGAGCAGGCGCACCACCTCGCGGAAGTAGCGGGTGACGGCCATCGGGATCGCCGCGAGCGCGCGGACGTAGAACAGCAACTGGTCGCCCAGCTCGAAAAGACTGTTGCCGGGGCGTTTGAACGCCTCGCGGGCCCGCTCGGGGACGCTGGTCACGGGATCAGGTTCCCTTCGCCGGGACGAGTTGCAGGTACAGCGCGGTCAGGATGGTGTTGACGAAGAACAGGAGCAGAAACGTGATCACCACCGACTGGTTGACGACGTCGCCGACGCCTTTAGGGCCGCCCTTGGGGTTCAGCCCCCGGTAGGCCGCGACGACACCGGCGAGGAAACCGAAGATGAACGCCTTGATCGAGCTGATGACGAGGTCGGGCAGCTGCGCCAGCGCGTTGAAACTCGCGAGGTACGCGCCCGGTGTCCCGCCCTGCACGATGACGTTGAAGAAGTAACCGCCGAGCACGCCGACGACACTGACCAAACCGTTCAGCAGCACCGAAACCCCGATGGCCGCCTGCACCCGAGGCACGATGAGCCGGTGGATCGGCGAGACGCCGAGCACTTCCATCGCGTCGATCTCCTCGCGGATGGAGCGGGCGCCGAGGTCCGCGCAGATCGCCGAACCGCCGGCGCCGGCGATGATCAGCGTCGTCACGATCGGGCTGGCCTGTTGCACGACGGCGAGCACGCTCGCGGCGCCGTTGAACTGCTGTGCGCCGATCTGGCTCGTGAGCGAGCCGAGCTGCAGCGAGATGACCGCGCCGAACGGGATCGACACGAGGATCGCCGGCGTGATCGACACACTGGCGATGAACCAGAACTGCTGGATGAACTCGCGGACCTGAACCGGGCGGCGGAACATCGCGAGGATGACGTCGAGCCCCATGGCGCACATGCGGCCGAATTCGCGCAATCCCGCGGCGGCCTTTTCCGGCGCGCGGGCGAGCAGGGCGACGGGATTGGTCATCGTCAGGCTCCGCATCCGTTGGGGGGCGGGCCCGAGCCGACGCACCGCAGCTTGAGGTTGGTGACCAGGGTGTTGCCGGGGCCGGAGACCAGGCCGGTGAGCAAGGGGCTGAGGTCCTCGCGCACCCCGCAGCCGGTGAACCCCGGTGTCGCGAACGTGCTCGTGGCCTTGACCGACGGAGCGGGGAATCCGAGCGGCATCAACGCTTTGATGTTCACCGCGACCGACTGCGCGGTCCGGCAGTTCGGGCCGACGTCGAGGACCTTGCCGTCCACCTTGACGTTCGAGAGTTTGATGAACACCTTCGACGTGACGTCGGAATCGCCGCACAGCGCGGTGCCGACCTCTTTGCAGTTGGTCGTCTTGCCGGTCTTCACCTCGACGGTGCCGGTGGCGTCGCCGTCCGGGATCAGTTCGACCGTGCCCGTGGCGGGCATGAACCGGAAGGACACGAAGTAGCTCGACGTCGACGGGATGGCGAGCTTGCCGGTGATCGGCACCTTGCCCGACAGCCCGAGGAGCGAGCCGTCGAACCGACCCTGCGGGAACGTGATGTCGGAACCGAGTTTCGCGACCCGGCTCGTCGTCGGCTGCTGCTCGTCGCCGACGTAGAAACCGAACGGCAGCCCGGCCGCGGCGGCGGCCACCGGCTCGGGTTCGGCCCGCTGTGCCGGCGCGGGCTCGGCGGAGGCGGAAGCCAAGGAAAGCGCCCCCAACCCCAGCACCACCGGGAGCAGGAAGGCGCGCGGAACGCGCCCGGTCATCACTGACATTCGGGCTTCCTCACTTCGACTTCTCCGGCCGAACGGCCAACTCGTGCAGCACGCTACTGGCGGAAGATCAGGGAGACAAGTAATTCGGGAATGGCGGGTCCGGGAACGGGAAAGGTTGTAATGGGCGTAACTGTTTTGGCGTGGTGCCCGTGAGTGGTAATGACGGTTTCGAACCGTCATTACCACTCACGAGATTCGACCTACTTCTTGGTGAGGTTGATCTCGAGGCTGTTGCCGTCACCCGAGGCCATCGCGCTGATCAACGGCGTCAGCAGGCCGCAGCCGCTGAACTGCGGCAGCTTGTACTCGGACGTCAGCTTGCCGCCCTTCAACGGGTTGAAGCCGTGCGACGAAACCAGCGGGATGTCGGCGGGCTTGGCCGTCTTGCACGTCGAGCTCGCCAAGATCGGGAAGCCGAACAGCCGCACCGTGAGCAGCTTGACGTCGGCCTTCGTGTCGGCCTTGACCGCGCCGGCGTTGACGGTGCCCGTCACATCGCCGACCTGGTTGATCTTCACCGTCGCCGAGGCAGGGAAGAAGCCGAGGAACCGGAACTGCACGTTCGACGGCGGCAGCGACAGCTGACCGGTGAAGGTGCCCGACTGGGCGTTCAGCTTCGCGGTGAACTCACCGGGCCCCAGCGGCAGCTTGGCGTTCAGCCCGGCGATGGTGGTCTTCCCCTTGACGCCGTAGACGATCTTGGTGTCACCCGGCGGCTGCGTCGTGGTCGGCGCGGTGGTCGGGCTCGTCGGCTGGGTCGTCGGGGTCGGCTCCGTGGTGGGAGTCGGCTGCGTGGTCGGCGTGGGCTCGGTCGTGGGCGTCGGTTCCGTGGTCGGAGTCGGCGTGGGCTCGGTGGTCGGAGTCGGCTCCGTGGTGGGAGTCGGCTGGGTCGTCGGCGTCGGCGTCGGTTCCGTGGTGGGAGTCGGCGTCGGCTCGGTGGTCGGGGTCGGTTCCGTGGTCGGCGTCGGAGTCGGCTCCGTGGTCGGCGTGGGTGTCGGCTCCGTGGTCGGCGTGGGCTCCGTGGTGGGAGTCGGTTCCGTGGTCGGGGTCGGCTCCGTGGTGGGAGTCGGCTCGGTCGTCGGAGTCGGCTCCGTCGTGGGCGTCGGCTCCGTCGTCGGAGTCGGCTGTGTGGTGGGCGTCGTCGGAGTGGTCGGCGTCGTCGTGCCACCGCCGGCCGGTTTGATCTCGAACGTCCCCAGCTGCTGGTTCTGTCCCGGCTGGACGACGCAGTCCGAGGTGAACGTGCCGAGGTCGGTCGGCTGCCCCTGCGCGTTCTTCGGCGTCATGGTCGTACTGAAGTTCCCGACGGTCACCGAAGCGGTGCCGGGGCTGGGGAACGTGACCGCGGGCGCCTTGCCGCTCGTCTTGACGTGGAACTCGCCCGACTCCGGCACCTGCGTGACCGGGATGACCAGCGGCAGACCGAGGTTCAGCGTCTTGTCGACCGGATACTTCAGCACCGCGGCGGCCTTCGCGCTGCCCTCGACGGTGGTGGCGCCGACGAGCGAGAGCCCCGCCGTCGCGTCCGCCGGAACGGTGACGTCGACGTCGAACGTGATCGGGGTGGACGTCTTCCCGGCCACGGCGTCGTCCGGCAGGACGGTGTCGATCTTCACGACCAGCGTCTGGTCGCCGATCAGCGGGAACGGACAGGTGTACTTCAGCGTCAGCGACGCGGGCGCCGCCTCGCTCAAGCCCGCGCCGACGATGCCCAGGGTGGCCGCGACGGCGGCCACCGTACCGGCGGCCAAGGCTTGCACGGATCTTTTCGACTTCAGTGGGAACTTCACAACGGTCACTCCCGGGGAATCGGAGAAATTGCGTGACACGGCCGAAACGGCGCGGACACGGAAGCGGTAAATTACCTGCGCCTTCTCACACCGGCAAGGACACCGAATCCGTTTGTCATCCAGGTGGGATCGAGTGACTCATTAACTGGCACCACCACTCCGGGCGAAATCACTTTTGTCATCTCCGTCAGCGGCGAGACCCGCGAAACTGTCACGCGCGCGTTCTTGTGACACCCGTGCGCCGGGCGGCGGGCGGAATTGTCACGCGCGTCCGGAGTCCGTTCCCGTTCATTGCGGCCGTACCGAAACCCCCGCTACGTTCGGCGAATGGAGCAGGCTGCCATCGAAGTGACCGGCCTCGCCAAGCACTACGGTGAAGTGACGGCCCTCGCCGGCGTCAGCCTTCGTGTCGGCCGCGGCACCGTACTCGCGGTGCTCGGCCACAACGGTGCCGGGAAGACGACGCTGATCGACATCCTCAGCACCCGCGTCAAACCGAGCGGCGGCAGCGCCAAGGTGTGCGGTTTCGACGTCGTCCGCGCCGGCCATCACGTCCGGCGGCGGATCGGGGTGACCGGCCAGTTCGCGGCGGTCGACGACGCGCTCTCCGGGCGCGGCAACCTCGAACTCGTCGCACGGCTGCTGGGCGCGAACCGGCGCCAGGCCAGGGCCCGCGCGGCCGAACTGCTCGCCATGTTCGGTCTCGACGACGCCGCGGACCGGCCCGCGAGCACCTACTCCGGCGGGATGCGGCGGCGGCTCGATCTCGCCGCCGGGCTCGTCGGCTCCCCCGACGTCCTCTTCCTCGACGAGCCGACGACCGGCCTCGACCCGCTCAGCCGCGCGGGCCTGTGGGACGGCGTCGAACGGCTCGCCGCGCGAGGCACCACCGTCGTGCTCACCACGCAGTATCTCGAGGAGGCGGACAGACTGGCGGATCACGTCATCGTGCTGGGGCTGGGGCATGTCACGGTCGCCGGGCGGCCGTCGGAACTGAAGGCCCGTCTCGGGGAACGGACCGCGACGCTGACCTTCGGCACCGGACTCGCCGCCCACCGGGCGCTGGCCGCGCTGCACCGGCTCGGCATGGGCTGCACGACGTCCGCCTCCGGGCTGGTGCTCGGCGTCGCGCTGTCCGGCCCCTCCGACATCACCGTGCTGGTCCGCGCGCTCGACGCCGCGGGCGCGCCGATGAAGGACCTCACCGTCACCGAGCCGACGCTCGACGACGTCTACCTTTCCCTGCACCGGAATCCGGCGGTCCCGTCATGACCGAGGCACGCCACCGCGCGCCGTCCCCGCTGGTGCTGACCGATCCGGCGACCTGGCCGCCGAGCACCTTCGGCACCCAGGTGCGGGTGCTCGCCGTCCGGTCGCTGAAGACCGCTTTCGGCGACCGGCGGCTGGTGTTCTTCGGTCTGCTGCAACCGATCGTGCTGCTCCTGCTGTTCAGTCAGGTCTTCAACGGGGTCAGCACGCTGCCCGGTGTCGCGGCCTACCAGGGCTACGTGAACTTCCTCGTCCCGGCGACGCTGGTGAACATCGCGATGACCACCGCGATGAGTTCGGGCGCCGGCCTGCTCGCGGAGATCTACAGTGGATTCACCGGACGCCTGCGATGCATGCCCATCAGCCTTTCGGCCGTCCTGGTGGCCCGCACCATCTCCGACTCCGCCCGGCTGGCCGTGCAACTGGTGGTGACGGCGCTCGCCAGCTTGGTGCTGCTCGGTTTCCGGCCGACCGGCGGGGTTTTCGGTGTCACCGCGGCGCTTCTGCTCACGCTCGTCGTCGGCTGGTGCCTGAGCTGGATCTTCGTCGCCATCACGACCTGGCTGCGCAAGGCCGAAACCCTGCAGATGGCGTCTTTCGTGGTCATGTTCCCGCTGATGTTCTCCTCCAGCGCCTACATGCCGCTCGAAACCATGCCCGCCTGGCTACGGGTGGCCTCGGCGATCAACCCGCTGACCTACGCGATCGACGCGACGAGGGCGCTCGCGCTGGGACGGCCGTCGGGCTGGTCGATCCCGATCTCACTCGCGATCGCGGCCGTGGCGGCGCTGGCGGGCGGGTGGATCGCGGCGAGGACTTTCCGGTCGCCACGGGAAGCTCCGCCGCGGTGAGCAGCCACAACTGCGATCACGCGTGATCGGGCTCCGATCACGCGAGTTCCGGCTCCGATCACGCGAGTTCCGTGTTCGATCACGATCAGGCAAGGCCGTGCCGATCCACGCAGACAGGCGCGAACCCAAATCTGCATCACAGCCCACTGAGGGTGCTGAATCAGTGGGAGATTCCGCATTGAAATCCGAAATTGACATCGTCGCCCGGCAACACAACAGCGGCGCCTCGGGTGGATCGCGGCGAGGACTTTCCGGTCGCCACGGGAAGTTCCGCCGCGGTGAGCGACCACAACTGCGATCACGCGTGATCAGAGCCGGAACTCACGTGATTGGACGCCGCACTCGGATGCACGGCGCCGAGCACGCGAGTTCCGTGTTCGATCACGATCAGGCAAGGCCGTGCCGATCCACGCAGACAGGCGCGAACCCAAATCTGCATCACAGCCCACTGAGGGTGCTGAATCAGTGGAAGATTCCGCATTGAAATCCGAAAATGACATTGACGCCCGGCAACACAACAGCGGCGTCTCGAAGTCGCCTTTGTTCACTCGATCGGATCTAGGCTGACACCTGCGCGCGCCATTAACCTCATGATCGAAACGCCATGGGTCGGCGCATAGGGGGATGTCAAGTTTTCCTGATTCATCAGATCTCCGCTATCGGGCCGACCGGTCAACGGGGAGGAACAAATTGCGAAGACGTTACAGTCGCCGCACATTGCTGCTCGCACTGAGCATGACAGTTGCATTATTGAGCATTACAGCGATGCCCGCCTCTGCGGCGAGTATTCGCCTGACCAATAACTTGGACACCTCCGGCATATCGCCCGAAGGCGTCGACAAAGGGTCCGAACCCAATCTGAGGACCTTCCAGTCATCAGTTCCCAGAAACGTGCAAGTCAACGGGAAAACTAAGGATTTCACCAAGTTCAACGAGTGGTCGGCCGACGAGAAAAAGGCCTACTTGGAATCCGTTGAGATCATCCCGGAACCAGGATTCGCACGCCTGGCCGAACCCAAGGGGGAGGGTTCACCACCGGAACCTCCGCTCAATCTGACCATTCCGCCTTCGAAGCCTTCCATCGCCCCGCCCGCACCGATCATTGGCGGCGGAGGCACCACCCAGGCGGCCTGGGACGCCGTCTACCCGTCGCCAACGGTCGGAAAGCTGTACCTGTTCAAAGGCGACACCATGGCCTACAACTGCAGTGGGGCCCTTGTCACGGCGAACAACCGCGGAACGGTGCTGACCGCAAGTCATTGCCTCGAGGACACCGGCATCACGGGCGTCGTTTATGTCCCCCAGGAAGACAATGGGCGATACCCCTACGGCGCCTGGTCAGCATGGGGCATTTACATGTCGCAATGCTACAATCCCCAAACGACGGAATGCGACTGGGCGTTCGCACTGATACCGACACTCTCCGATGGCAGCGGGATTCAGGATCACACAGGCGCAAATGGTATCGGCTTCGGCTATGAATCACTTGGCGGGCAAATCGACGTAGCGGGGTATCCGTTTCAGCCAAGCCCTCGTTTCAATGGCAAGTACCAGTGGCGTTGCACAGCGCCCGGCACAACGGTGCCGGTGCAGAATATCGACAGATTTCACTATGCGGACGAATGCCGGATGGGACCGGGAGCCAGCGGCGGACCCTGGCTGGTGAATTACTCGTCGAGCAGCCGGAGCGGGATTGTGGCCGGCGTCTCCTCGTGGACGATTTGCGGCGTCGACTGCAATGACCAAAAGGCTGGACTGTACTCGTCAAGACTGCTCAGCAGGGCCGGTTATGATTACTCCCGCGCCCAGGTCTTGGTTCGCCCCAGCTGAGTTGCCCTGGCAGAGTCATACGAAAACCCTTCTGGGTGGCGGCTCTCGCCAAACGTAGTACCAAAGCAAGCCGACGGCGACGGCAAGTACGACCAGAGCGGCGAGCAAGACCAGTGTTCTCTTCGTCGTCATACGAACCCTCTTACCGGTGAGTGCCTTACCTCCGATGGACAGGCTACAGGCGGGTTGCGGTTCCCACGACCACCTGCAGCCGCTCTTCGGTCGTTACGCCGCGGCGCGGACGTCCTCCGAGGTGAGGCAGGTGGATCGTGCGCGACTTTCCGTGAAGGCCTCCATACCTACCCTCAAAGTAGGTATGGAGGCCTTCACGGACTGCTCGCTGTCTTGTCCGCGGAGACCTAACGCGGCACGGACTCCAGGTGATCCGCGGCCGCCACGACTCCCCCGGCCGCCGCGAACGAAGCCCGCACCCGCGCGGCCGCGGCGGCATAGGCGGGCTCGGTCAGCACTTCGGTGATCGTGCCTCGGATGTCCGGCGCCTTCACGCGGTCGAAGCGCAGCCGCAGCCCCGCGCCCGCCGACTCCACCTGCTGGGCCAGCATCGACTGATCGTCCCGGATCGGCGCTATCACCAGCGGCAGCCCGGACGCGAGGGTCTCGCTGACGGTGTTGTGCCCGCCGTGGCAGATCACCGCCGCCGCTTTCCGTACCACTTCCGCCTGCGGAATCCGTTTGGCCATCAGCACTTCGTCGCTGATCAGCTCGCCGGTCGGGTCGACCACCAGGCCTTGGACCTCGGGCATCCCGGCGAGCGCGTCGACGCATTCGGACAGGAACCGGCGGCCGAGTGCGGCGTTGGCGGTGCCGAGGGTGGCGAGGACGAGCGGGCGGCCGTCGAGCCGGTCCCACGAGAATCCCACCGGCGGCGCGGGGGCGAGCGCCGGGCCGACGAACCGGACCGCGCCCGCGTCGGCGAGCGGTCCGGTCAGCGAGACGGTGGTGAAAGCGAGGACGAGCTCCGGCGAGAACCGCAGGTCGCCGCAGGCCACCGTATGCCGCGTCTGGAGATCTTGCTGGAGCTTGTCCACCCAGGCGGCGATCTTCGGCATGGCGGCCAGCGGGTCGCCGAGTTCGGTCGACGTCGACGCCGACGTCACCCAAGGCAGGGCCCGGCGGCTCGCCACCAGGGCGCCCGCGAAGGCCTGCTGATCGGCGATCACGACGTCGGGCCGGAAGTCGGCCACCGCCTTTTCGACGCCGGGGACCATCGCGTCCGCGAGCGGGACCAGGTACTGCTCCCAGAGGAACTTCAAGGCCGCGAACCCGCGCAGGCCCTCGGGGCGGCGCTCCACGGCGAACTCCAGCGCGTCGCCCGCCGCGTACACCCGGCCCGCCCTGGTCAGCTCCGACGTCGTGGGTTCCGGACCGCACCAGGCGACGTCGTGCCCACGGCCCACGAGTTCGGCGGCCACCGCGCGCAGGGGCGCCACATGTCCGGTGAGCGGCGGGACGACCAGCAGGAAACGGCTCATCCGCGTGGCCTCCCGTGCCGGGAGATCCAGTTCAGCAGCAGCTCCCGCACCTCCCGGTGCTGCTCGACGAGCACCGAGTGCCCCTGGCCCTCGAACACGTGCAGCTCGCCCCGGGGCAACAAGGACGTCAGGGCGTTGAGGTCGTCGGCCTGGTAGCCGTGACTGCCCAAAATGGACAGTACGGGGCAATCGATCCCCGCCACCTGGTCCAGCGTCAGCAACGGGCCGAGCGGGACCTCCTCGGCCATCCTCGTGGACGTGATCCGCTCCGCCGCCATTCTCGCCAGCCGCCGGTGGTGTGCGCTGTAGTTGGCCTCGATCCAGTCGAAACTTTCCTCGACCTTCAGGAATCGCACGGTGTGCTCGAGGATCTGCGCCATCTTGCCAGCCCACAGTTCGGTGGCGGGCTCCGACTCGATGCACACGATGCTGCGCACCCGTTCCGGTTTCGCCACGGCGTAGCTGTAGGCGAGGGTGCCGCCGAAACTGTTGCCCACCAGGTGCACCGGCCGGTCGAGGTCGAGCTGGGCCAGCAGGTCGTCGAGGTCGGCGATGAAGTCGCCGATCGTGTACCCGCGCTCCGGGCGTTCGGTCTTGCCGTGCCCGCGCAGGTCGTAGCTGATCACGTCCACGCCGGCGGCGGCGACCGGCGGGGCCAGCGTGAGGTAGAAGCTCGCCAGGCTGTCGGTGCCCATCCCGTGCAGGAACACCACGGTCTCCGTGCCCCCGCCGGGCACGAGCTGCACGTTCGTGCGCAGCCCGTTGACGGTCATCGTCGGCACCGGTTCAGCCCCGTTCGCCGAGGCGGGCGGCCACGTAATCCGCGATGTCGCCGACCCGGAGCCCGATCACGTCGTCGAGATCCTTCTCCGCGAGGAACTCCGCGAGGTTGACATCCGCGCCGAAGAACTCGGCGAGGATGCTCGCGAAGGTCACCAGGTCGATGCTCTCGAGCTGGAGATCCTCGTGGAAGGTGGTCTGCGGGGTGATCTCGATGCCGAGGACGTCGGTGTCCCCCACCAGTTCTCTCAGCAACTCGGCCACGGTGCCGAAGACCGACGTCGGGCTCTGCTGTTCGATCGTCATGCTCTGCTCCTGTTCCTACCCGCGATTCCAGGCCACCACGTGTCCCGGGATTCCCGCGAACTCCGCCCCGATACCGATTTCCTCGGCCAATCCCGTCAAATCGCCTTCCGCCCGGACCGCGATCCGGGGCGGCGTCGCGGTCCGTTCGCGGACGAGGGCGACAGCGACCTCTCCCGCCGTCGCGACGGCCACCTCCAGCGGCGGCACCTCCCGGCCGTGGAGCCCGGTCACCGTGGTCCCGTCGGCGCTCACCCGGAGCTCCGCCGGGTAAACGCCGTCCAAGCCGAGTTTCGCGCGGACAGCGTCCTTGATCGCGATCCGTTCCAGCAGCCATCCGCGCTGCCGCCGCGGCGCGCACGCGGCGAACTCGGCGCGTTCCTCCGAACCGAGGTAGACGCCGGCGTAGATGTCGCGCGCCGCCGGGCTCGGCCACCGGTCGGTGACCAGCGTCCAGCCACCGTGATGGTCTTCGGAGATCCGGTGCCGGTCTGGGAAGGCGTAGACCCGGTGAGCGGACCTGTCGCACGGGAACCGGATGTCCCGCCACTGCTCGATCCGTGCCAGCACGACGCCGTCGCGCACCAGTTCGGCGTCCATCTCCAGCACGTCGGGCCGGGGAAGCCGGACCCGGACCACGCAGCCGACCGTGCTGCCCGGCGCCGGTTCCGGGCCGTACCAGGTGATCCGGCCCATCGACGTCGGAAAAGCCAGCAGCGCGTCCGCCTTGGTGGCCATCAGCCAGCAGCCCAGCAGCTGGCCGACGTTGTCCAGCAGCGCACCGGGCGCAGACGGTACGACGAGCTCGCCGCGGATGTGCCGCTCGCCGAGACCGGTGAGCCTGGCGAGCCCTTGGTACGCGGGGCCGTGGAACATCTCGCGGCGCGAGTAGATCTCGGCGGCGCTCAGCGGGGGCGCGGTTTCCGGCCCCGGTCGCGGGGACGGCCGGGGCGCCGTCGGATACCGCTGCGCCAGATGGACGTCCATACTGGCGTGCGGTCCGATTTGGACACTGATGCGGTCGCCCTCGCGGGTCATCGAAAGCGGGACACGCCGCGCGGGGGCGGCGATCAGCCACCGGGAGAACGCCGCGTTGCTCACGCCGGTCGCGACGGTCCCCGGCCAGGCCCGTTCCGCCGCCCGGCAGGCCAGGTCGACCAGCGTCGTCGCGGGAACGGTGGGACGGGAGTCCGCCTCGTCCGGCCAGTCGTCGCGCTGCCGGAAGAACCGGTGATCCACCAGGTACGGCATCGCGGCGAGCGAGACGTCCACAGTGGACTCGACGGTCCGCCGTACCGCCGCGTTGACGACACTCGCGGCGGCCTGCCTGGTTTCGGCCAGCAGTGCGGTGAACTCCGCGACGATCGCGTCCGGTACGCCGTCGACCAGCTCGGGAACCGCGCCTGCGCCTTCGAACATGCCCTTGACGTCACCGTCGACCGAGAGCAGCGTGCCCGCCGTGTCGATCCTGGTCCGGCGCGGTTCGAGCACGTCGAACGCGGGCCGTCCGCCCTCCACCCAGACCGCGGTGGCCACCCGCCGCAACTGCGCGAGGCCGGGCCTGGTGCCGGACGACGCCGGGATCACCAGATGCGGCCTGGTCCCCAGCGTGTCCGCCACGAACGAACCGACCTGACCGGCGCCCGCTTGCACGAAAACGCGGGCGCCGTCGGCGTAGAGGGCGTCGACGAGCTCCCGGAACCGGACCTTGCGCACCAGGTGGGCGAGGTACAGTTCGCGGACCTCCACCGGATCCGCGGGATACGGCCGCGCCGTGGTCGCCGACCAGACGGGGATCCGCGGCGGCTTCAGATCCAGTTCCGCGGCGAGCCGGGTGAACGGGCCGAGCCTGGAGCGCATCAGCGGGGTGTGGAACCCGGACCGGAACGGCAGCGTCCTGGCGACGATGCCGTACTGGGTGCACAGGCGCGCGAGCCGGGCCGCGGCCGCCGGATCACCGCAGACGATCGTCTGCCGCGGCGCGTTCTCGTGGGAGACCATCAGTTCCGGTTCGGCGGCGAGGAGCGCGGACGCCCGGTCCGCGGAACAGCCGAGTACCAGGAATTCGGCGTCCGGCAGGGTGAATCCCTGTGGCCAATACCGGCTCAGCATGTCCTCTGTGGACTGTCCCGGATACATTCCGGCCGCCTGCATCGCCGTCCACTCGCCGACGCTGTGCCCGGCGAGCAGATCCGGCGCGATGGCGAGCCGGCGCAGCGCGGTGTCGAGCAGCAACCCGACCTGGGACACACTCGACGCGCGCGCCAGCACACTCTTCGTCGACCATTCGGGCCGCTCCAGGCCGAAGTGCCGGGCGACGTCGGCGCAGCGTGGTTCCGCGTCCGCCTCCAGCCCGGGGTAGACGAACGCGGTCTTCGCGCCGTGCTGCTCCAGCAAAGGCGCCGTACTGCACCAGATGTCGTTGGGACCGTGCCAGGACTTGCCTTCGGCCGTGACCTTCGCGAGCACCCGCCGCGCGACCTCGAGCCGCTTCTCGGTCGGCCCGACGATCCCGATCCGGCACGCGCCCTGTCCGCCGAGCTCGGGGTCCGGGCGGTCGAGCAGCACGCGCAGTTCCTCAGGTGTGGACGCCGCGAGCCGCAGGACCCGCTCGGGCTCGCCGGTCACCTTGGCCCGGTGCGGGCGGGTGGGCGCCGGATCGGCTTCTTCCAGCACCACGTGCGCGTTGACACCGCCGAAACCGAAGGCGTTGACCGCCGCCCGGCGTGGCGCGTCACCCGACGGCCAGCGCTCGGCCCCGGTCAGGACCCGGAATCGGGTCTTGTCCAGCAGCGGGCTCGGATCCGCGCAGTTCAGGGTCGGCGGCAGGACGGCGTGGTGCAGCGCGAGCGCCGCCTTGACCAGTCCGGCGGCCCCGGCGGTCGGCATGGTGTGCCCGATCATCGCCTTGACCGCGCCGATCGCGGCCCGGCGGCCTTCCGGCGGGCCGAACACCTCGGCGAGGGTGGCCAGTTCGGCCGCGTCCCCTGTCGGCGTCGCGGTCCCGTGCGCCTCCAGCAGGCCGATCGAGCCGGGCGCGGTGGGATCGAGACCGGCCGAAGCCCACGCTCGACGCAGCGCCAGGGTCTGGCCCGCCACGGCAGGACTGAGCAGGCTCGCGCCCTTGCCGTCGCTCGACGTCCCAGACCCGCGCAGCACCGCGTAGACCCTGTCACCGTCGCGACGCGCGTCGTAGAACCGTTTCAGCACGACGATCGCGGTGCCCTCGCCGATCAGCAGACCGTCCGCGTCCCGCGAGAACGGGCTGATCCGCTGGCTCGGGGACAGGGCGCCGAGCTGGGTGAACATCGACCAGAGCGTGTCGTCGTGGCAGTGGTGCACCCCGCCGGCCAGCACCACGTCGCAGCGGCGACGGGCGAGTTCGCCGATCGCCTGGTCCACGGCCAGCAGCGAGGACGCGCACGCCGCGTCCACCGTGTACGCGGGACCGCCGAGGTCCAGGCGGTTGGCCACACGCGACGCGGCGAGGTTCGGCACCAGCCCGATGGCGGTGTCGGGCCGGAACTCACCGAGCGGTTCGAGCAACGCGTCCCGGAGCTTGTCGAGCATCTCCGGACGCGCGGACGGGAGGAGTTCCCGGACGGTGCCGGTGATCTGGCGGACCGACCGGACACGCTGGTCGAACCGCTGCAACCCGGGCGACAGATAGCCGCCCCTGCCGAGGATCACGCCGACGCGTTCGAGGTCGCCCAGCCTTCGCAGACCGCCGGCGTCGTCGACCGCGGAAGCGGCGACGGACAGCGCGACCAGCTGGTCCGGCTCCATCCCGGCGACGGAGCTGGGTGCGATGCCGAGGGCCGTCGCGTCGAAGTCCAGGCTGTCGGCGACGAAGCCGCCGCGCCGTCCATAGGTGCGGTCGGGGGTCCGGCCGTCTCCGTCGTGGAAACTCGGATCCCAGCGGTGCGGGGGGATCTCGGTGATCGCGTCGGTACCGGAAACGATGTTCTGCCAGTATTCGTCCACGGTGGACGCGCCGGGCAGGAAGACTCCCATGCCGACGATCGCGACTGCCTCTTGATTCACCACGTTCTGATTCACCACAGCGACGCCGTGTACAGCACCGAGCGGACGTCGGCCGGGCCGTAGGCCAGCTCGCGCAGGAGCGCGGAGGTGCCCTCGTCCGGATCGATCAGCGCGACTTCCCGGCGTTCGTACTCGCGCGCCAGTTCGGGCGACACCATGCCGGCGTGGTCGTCCGACGGCGCCCATGGTCCCCAGTGGACGGTCAGCGCCCGGCAGCCGGTGCGATCCGCCCACTGCTCGCCGAGGGTCTCCAGTGCGTCGTTCGCCGCCGCGTAGTCGGTCTGCCCCCGGTTGCCGAGCACGGCGGCGATGCTGCCGAAGAAGGTCACGAACCCGGGCCGGACACCGAAGTGCTCCAGGGCGTCGAGCAGCGCCCGCGCACCGTCCACTTTGGTCCCGTAGACCGTGCGGAACGAGTGCTCGTCCTTGTCCGCCATCAGTTTGTCGTCGATCACCCCGGCCGCGTGGACGACACCGTCGATCCGTCCGTGCCGGGTGTGCAAATCCTTGACCACCTGCCGCACGGCGGCGGCGTCGCGCACGTCGAGCGATCGGTAGGCCGCGGTACCACCGGCCGCGGTGATCTGGTCGAGCGTCCTGGCGATCTCGCGCTGGGCGAGCACGGTGCGCACGCGGCGTTCGATGTCCACCAGCGAACCGCCGCGCGCGGCCAAGGCCGAGCGCATCCCCGGCGCATCGCCGGGCAGGTCCTCGTCACCGGGTTCGGCGGGCCACGGGGTGCGCCCGGCCAGTTCGATCCGGCATCCGCTCGACGCCAGCGCGACCGCCGCCCGCGCGGTGATCCCCCGCGCGCCGCCGATCAGCAGCAACACCGAGTCCGCGCCGAGTCCGAGCGCCTTGGTCTCGCCGCCGTCAGGGCCGGCGCCGGCGTAGGCGATCGAGCCGAGAGAGCCCGCGGCGGGCTCGAAGGCCGCGCGCCCGGCGGTGTCGTACCGCACGGCGGCAGGTCCCTCGGCGATCACCTCCTCCAGCACTATCCGCGCGAGGTCCACAGTGGACTCCAGCTCGACCAGTCTGGTCGGTTCACTCCGTTCCCGCGCCGCGGCCCGGACGAGCCCGCGCAGCCCGGCGGTGTGCCCGGACCCCGGCCTCGCCACCACGACCACCGCGCCCTTGGCCTCCTTGAGCAGCCCGAAGACCTGCGCAGCGACCGGTTCTTCGGCGTCCGACAGCGGATTCAGCACGAGGACGACGTCGGACTCGCCCCGCTCCCCCGGCAAGGCACCCGCCTCGGCGAACACCGTGCGGACCGACTCGGCCAGCTCCTCCTGTCCGGGCTCGAAGCTCACCGCGACCGTTTTGCCGCGCACCTTGGTGAGATCGGGCGTCCCGAGCGGCGCGGGCACGCGGCCGATCAGGTAGCGGCCGGGCGCTCGGCCCGCCGGGGCTTCGGTCGTGGCCGGTGCCACGGCGACCGGGGCCGCCGGTTCGAGCCACTTCCGCAGCCGCGCGGCCAGCGCGCTCGCCGTCCGGTCACGGCTGAGCTGATCCTGGGCGTCGTCGTGCACCCGTCCGGTGAGCCCGAGCTTCGCCAGCAGCGAACCCGCGATTTCGGTGCGCTTGATCGAGTCGATGGAAAGATCCGCTTCGAGGTCGAGATCGGCGTCGATCATCTCGGCCGGATAGCCGGTGCGTTCGCTGATCGCGCCGATCACGGTGGCCAGGACGTCCGTGACGGCGGTTTCCTCCACGACCGGTTCCGGCTCGGCGACGGGTACGGTCACCGCCGGTACCGCGACCGGCGGCAGCAGCACCGGCGCGACCGGGGCCGGAGCCGGGGCGAGGGGCGCGGTGCCGAGGTATCCCAGCATCACGTCCCGCTGCGCCGCCAGCATCTCCCGGCTGGTGCGGAGGAATTCGACGACGGCCTGGTCACGACCGGGCGCGGGCTGGTTCATGGTCGTCCTCGGGATTCGTCGGGCGGGCACGAGCCCATGGGCGGGGACCTCGCCGCCGGGCGCGCGGACGGTCTGGCCGTCCACGGTCCAGGCGGGCGTGGGGAGCGGGCCGACGCGGACGCGGCCGCGGAAGAGCCGTTCGGTGCGCACCTCGACGCCCGTGAGCGCCAGGCGCGCGAGCGCGGTGAGGAACCCTCGCAGCCCCGGGCCGCCGGGATCGCACGCGATCACGGTATGCGGCCGGTCGCCGAGGATGTCCTTGGCCAGCCGGGAAAGCACCTGCCCCGGGCCCGCCTCGACGAACGTGCGCGCGCCCGCCGCGTACATGTCCTCGATCAGCTCGACGAAACGCACCGGCGAGCCGATCTGCGCCGCCAGTCCGGCGCGTACCGTCCCGGTTTCGTACGGCCGGGCGGTGCGGTTCGACCACACCGGCAGACCGGGCTCGTCGATCTCGGCATTGTCGAGATCGACGGCGAACACGTCGCTCGCCCCGGCCACCAGCGGACTGTGGAAAGCGCAGGCGACGGGGATCCGCTTGGCCCCGATCCCCTGGCCGCGCAAGACTCGGACGGCCTCCTCCACGGCGGCGGTCGGTCCGGAAAGGACAGTCTGTTCCGGTGCGTTGTGGTTGGCCACGACGACGTCCGGCCGGTCGAGGGCGGCGGCCAGTTCCGCACGGGACGCCTTCACGGCGGCCATCGCGCCCGGGTCGGCACCCGCGACCTCGGCGATCGAGCGGGCCCTGGCCCGGCTGAGCGCCACCAGGGTCGGGGTGTCGAAAGCGCCGGCGACCGACAACGCGGCCAGCTCGCCGTAGCTGTGCCCCGCCAGCAGATCCGGCCGGACACCGAGGTCGGCGAGCAACCGGCACACGGCCGACTCGACGAGCCCGAGCGCGGGCTGCGCGACCCGCGTGTCCTTGAGCTCCTCGTCCTGCGCGGCGCGTGCCTCTTCGGCGAAGGCCCGCGGCGGGAAGGCGGTCGCGGCGATGTCCGGGGCGAGCCGCAGGACGTCGGCCAGTTCGGGGAAATGCACGAACAGATCCGCCAGCATCCCGGTCCGCTGGCTGCCCTGACCGGGGAACAGGAAGGCGATCGGACCGGCTTCGGTGTACCCCGCGGTGAGCCCGCCCCCGTTCTCGGCGGCCTCGCGCAGCTCCTCGAGATCGCTCGCGACGACGGCGAGCCGCACCGGCTCGGATCCGCCTAGTTCAGCGGCGAGAGCGGCGATTTCCCGCAGCGGACGGCTCTCGTTCGCCGAGAGCAGTTCGCGCAGCGCGGCACGGGCACCGTCCACATCGGAACCGCGGAGCAGGACCAGCTCGGCGTCCCAGTCGCGCGGCCCGTGCCGGCGGTCCGGCGGGACACCCGGTGCGGCCAGTACCGCGTGGAAATTGGTCCCACCGAACCCGAACGCGCTCACTCCGGCGAACTCGCGCCCGCGCGGAACCGGCGTCGGCCGGGCACCGGTGGAGAAGGTGAAGGGACTGCGCTGGGCGTCCCAGGCGGGGTTCGGCCTGCTCAGATGCAGCGTGGGCGGCACGACTTCGTGCCACAGCGCCAGCGCCGCCTTCATCAGGCCCGCCAGCCCCGCGGCGCATTTCGTATGGCCGATCTGGCTCTTCACCGAACCCAGCGCGCACGCGCCCGGTTCGGCGCCCGCGTCGAGGAAGAACTCGGTGAGCGTGGTCAGTTCGGTGGCGTCGCCGACGACCGTGCCCGTGCCGTGCGCTTCCACCAGCGAGACGTCCGCCGGAGACACCCCGGCGTCGCGATAGGCCCTAGCCAGCGCTCGCCGCTGCCCCTCGGGGCGCGGCGCGGTGAGACCGAGCGCCTTGCCGTCGCTGGCGGCACCGACGCCCTTGACCACGGCGTAGACCCGGTCGCCGTCGCGTTCGGCGTCGGACCGCCGCTTGAGCACGAGGCACGCGACGCCCTCGCCGAGCGCGATCCCGTCCGCCGCCGAGTCGAACGGGCGGCACCGGCCGGTCGGCGACAGCGCGCCCGCCGAGGTGAACATGAGGTAGTCGTTGACGCCGTTGTGCAGGTCGACGGCGCCGCACAGGACCATCGAGCTCGTCCCCGCCCGCAGTTCCTTCACCGCGAGGTCCAGCGCGGCCAGCGAGGAACCGCACGCGGCGTCCACGGTGTAGTTGGTGCCGCCGAGGTCGAGCCGGTTGGCGATCCGGCCGGAGATGACGTTGGCGAGGGTGCCGGGGAACGAGTCCTCGGTCAGTTCCGGCAATTGTGCGAGCAGCTCTTCCGGGACGTCTTCGAGATAGCTGGGCAGCAAGGCGCGGAGAACTCCGGCGTTCGCCAGGTCTCCCCCGGCCTCGGCGCCGAAGATGACGCTGGTGCGCTCGCGGTCGAAGCCGCCTTCTCCGTAGCCCGCGTCTTCCAGCGCGCGCCGTGCCGTCTGCAGCGACACCAGCTGAGCCGGGTCGATGCTGCCCATCGACTTCGGCGGGATGCCGTACGCGAGCGGGTCGAAGTCCACGGGCGGCAGGAAACCGCCCCAGTGGGACGTCGACTGGCCGGCGTAGACCGTCTTGTCCCAGCGCTGGTCCGGCACTTCGGTGACGGCGTCCGCGCCACGCAGGATGTTCGACCAGAAGGCCGGGAGGTCGGGGGCACCGGGGAACACGCAAGCCATGCCGACGATGGCGACGTCACCGTCCACAACGGACTCTTCGGGCGGGACACGGGCGGCGAGGAGATCCGCCGCGCCGTCGGTGACCTCGCGGTGCAGGGTGGCGATGTCGGTGCGCCGTTCACGCAGGACGGTCACCTGGCCCGCCATGTACATCCCCTCGGCGAGCTGGCCGAGGGTGTCGACCTCGACGAGAGCGTCGCCGTCGCGCCGGATCCCCTTGCTCGCGATCCGCAGGCGTCCGGTGTTCAGCTCCTCCAGCCGCTGCCAGCTCTCCTGCGGCGGGATCCCGTCCGCGCGGAGCCCGGCCTTCAGCGCGGCGAACTCGTCGGTGTACGGACTGGGCAGGCAGCGGGTGAGATGACCGGGCGCGGTCTCCAGCGTGACCGTGGACCGGGCGTCGAGCACCCGGTCCTGGAAGACCTCGGTGATGGCGCCGTGGGTCACGGCTTCCTCGGTGAACAGGTACGCGGTGCCCATCAGGACGCCGACGCCGGTGAGCGGTCCCGCCATCGCCGAGACCATCGCGGCGGACCGGGCGTCGTGGACACCGCCCGCGAACAGCACCTCGACGTCCGTGGCGCCGTGTTCGCGCAGGACGTCCAGTTGCTGCTCCCACAGCACGAAACTCGAGCGCGGACCGATGTGCCCGCCGCATTCGGCGCCCTCGAAGACGAACCGGCGGATCCCGGCGTCGAGGAACTGCCGAAGGAGGATCGGTGACGGCACGTGCAGGAAGGTCGCGATCCCGTCGGCCTCCAGTGTTTTGGCCTGCGCGGGTTTTCCGCCCGCGATCAGCACGCACCGCGGGCGCGCGGCGCGGACCGCCGCGAGCTGTTCGGCGCGCAAGGCCTCCGGGACGAAGCCGAGGATGCCCGCGCCCCACGGCCGTTCGCCGAGCGCTTCGGCGGTGCGGCCGAGCAATTCGGCGGTCTTGGCGCCGTTCGCGGTGGCCACCGCGACGAACGGGAACCCGTCGTGCCCGGCGACGGCGGCGGCGAACCCGGGCTGGTCGCTCACCCGCGTCATCGGTCCCTGCACGACCGGCAGCCGGGTCCCCAACGTGCGGCACAGCCGTACGCCTTGGTCCGAGGGGCTCACCGACGGCGGTGCGGCGAGGGAACGCACGACCGACCGGACAGCGCTTTCCGCGTCCTCGAAGCGATTCGCGAACAACGCCGAGAGCCCGTCGTCGGCCCTGGCGAGGTCTTTCCGTTCCGCCGCGGGCACATCGGCCTCCGGGAACAGGCCGAGTCCGTCGAGCACCACGCCCGCCGCGCCTCCGGCGATCGCCGCCACCGCCGTCCTCGGCCCGATGCCCCCGTACGCCCACACCGGGATGTCGTGGCCGAACCGTTCCAGCAACCGCTGCAGCAGGACGAACGTCGTGAGGTCCGAGCCGCCCGCTTCGGCTCCCCTCGCCACCAGACCAGAGGCGCCGGCGTCGAGCATCCGGACGGCCTGCTCGACGCCGGTCACCTCGGCCAGCACGGGGAGGTCGCCCCTGCCCTGCCAAACTGCCCCTTCGGCCAGCAGGACGAGCCCCGCGCCGCTTTCCCGCACCTCTTCGTACCGCACGTGACGCCCGTTCGGGATCCGGACCCCGAACGGGACCCCTCCGTCCACTGTGGACCCGAATTCCACGACCCCGAGGCCGCCGCCCCTGGCGACGGCGGCCGCCAGCCCCGGATCCGGACGTCCGAGCGGGTTGACGCCGAGTACCCGCGTGCGCGCCGTCGCATGACTCACCGGCGGACCTCCTGTTCGGCTGGGCTGGTCGAACCTCGCCGGGTTCGGCGATCTTCAGCGGGATTCCCAAGAAATAACCTACTTGCCGCAGAGAGCGCAATACTCCCGCGTGAAAACTCGGAAAACAAGGGAACGCATGCTAAAGTCCGGCGCCGGAAACAAATATGTCGACACTCGCAGAACAAGCGTCTGACCTGCACTTTTATCACTCGCATTCCAGATTTCGACAAGGCGTTGCTCACCGGCGTAACAAAACAGAAGAATTGTCATCGAAAGCAGAATCGATAACCATGGAGCGCATGTGGAAGTGACAGGACGAGTCGTCGTGCTGACCGGCGCGGCACACGGTATCGGCGCCGCCATGGCCCGGCGGTTCGCCGCCGAGGGCGCCGCCGGAGTGGTGGTCTCCGACCTCGATCTCGACGCGGCCGAGAAGGTCGTCGCCGAGATCAGCGCCTCGGGTGGTGCCGCGATCGCGCGCCACGCCGATGCGTCGTCCAAAGAGGACTTGAAGATGCTGGTGACCGAAGCGCGTACGGAGTTCGGTCCGGTGGACCTGTTCTGCTCCAACGCCGGTGCCGCGTTCGGGACCGGCGTGCACGCCGCCGACGAGCAGTGGTCGCGATCGTGGGCGATCAACGTCATGCAGCATGTGCACGCCGCACAGGTCGCGCTTCCCGCGATGTTGAGCCGGGGTCACGGATATCTGCTGATCACGGCCTCGGGAGCGGGTCTGCTCGGCACCCCCGGCGACGCGCCGTACTCGGTGACCAAGCACGCGGCCGTCGGACTCGCCGAATGGCTGGCCATCACCTACCGGCCACGCGGGGTGCGGGTCAGCGCGCTGTGCCCGCTCGGTGTGCGGACCGCGTTGCTGGAACCGGGGATCGCCGCCGGGCACCCCGCCGCGCTCGCCATCGCGGCCCTGGCGCCCCTGCTGGAACCGGAGGACGTCGCGGAATCCGTCATCCACGGCCTGGCTTCGGAAGAATTCCTGATCCTGCCGCACGAATCGGTGCGGGAGACCTACGCACGCAAGGCCGCGGGACTCGACGAATGGATCGACCAGACCATCCTCGAAACCGGCGCGCGGAAGAGGTGAGCATGGATCACCGCAGGCTCGGCGCGAGCGGACTGTCCGTCAGCGAGATCTCGTACGGCAACTGGCTCACGCATCCCGACGGCGCCGAGTGCGTCCAGGCCGCGCTGGACGCGGGCGTCACCACCTTCCACACCGCCGCGGCCTGGGACGGCGGCGCCGCCGAAGAGAACCTCGCCGAGGCGCTGAGCCACGTGCACCGCGACGATCTCGTCCTGTGCACCGGCGTGTTCTGGCCCGAGGGCCCGGGTGCCAACGACGCGGGCCTCGGCCGCAAGCACCTGGTCACGTCGCTGCACGGCTCGCTCCGGCGGCTGCGCACCGACTATGTCGACGTCTACCAGTTACTGCGGTTCGACTACCGCACCCCGCTGGAGGAGACGTTCCTGGCGCTGTCGGATCTGGTGCGGCAGGGGAAAATCCTCTACGCGGGTACGGCGGAATGGACGGCCGAACAGTTGCTGGAGGCGCGGCCGATCGCCGACCGTCACGGCGTCCCGCTCATCGCCAACCAGCCGCACTACTCGATGCTCTGGCGAGTCGCCGAGGCACAGGTGATGCCGGTGTGCGAACGCGCGGGGATCGGCCAGTTCGCCTCTGTCCCCCTCGCGCAAGGCGTGCTGACCGGCAAGTACCGGCCGGGCGAGATCCCGCCGGGCTCACGGGCCGCGAAGTCGGTCGAGGCGCGGCCGCTGCTCCTGCCGGATCTCCTCGAACGCGTCGGCATGCTGCGTGGCGTCGCCGACGACGCCGGGCTGACCATGGCCCAGCTGGCGCTCGCGTGGACGTTGCAGCACAACACCGTCGCCTCGGTGGTGACCGGGGCGAGCACCGCCGCCCAGGTGACCGAGAACGCGAAGGCGTCCGGGGTGGTGCTGGACCTCGACGTGCTGACGCGGATCGATCAGCTGCTGGGGAGCTTCATCCAGACGGATCCACGGCTGACGTGGTCGCCGCCCGCGACCGGCTGACCGGCCCTCGTGAGCGAGGCTGGCGACGGGATGCCGAGCAGCCGTGTCGCGAAAGCTGGTGTGGCCCTCGCGATGGCCGGAACCTTCAGTCCCGGCAAGGAAGGGGGTCACCCAGCACACGGTGTTGTGAGTGGCAATGCCGGTTCTATCGAGGGAAGGGTGTTCACGGGTGACCGGGCGGCGATCACGTGTGTTTGGAGACGGATCTCGCGTGATTGGGCGGCGATCACGGAGTTCGGCGTCCGAGCACGCGAGATCCGTCTCCAAACACGCGAGTCACGCCCTCGCTCACCTCTGGTTCAGCCAACAACGCCACTCACGAGACCAGCGCGGTCCGCAGGATGGCTTCGAACCGGTCCGCCGTCGGTGGTTCGTCCCGCAGCAATCCCTGCAGCAGCAACCCGTCCACCAGCCCGACCATCATCTCGACCCGCACCGGATCGTCGGTGTGCCGTCGCGCGAAGTCCGCCAGGGCCGCCATCCAGCGGTCGGTCGACTCGCGGAGTCTCGGCTCTCGCGCGGCCAGCAGGTACAGCTCGTACTCCGCCAGCAGATGCCCGGGTTCCGCGGCCACCCTGGCCAGCAGTGCGGCGAATCTCGGCAAGGCGTCGCCGCCGGTTTCCGCGGCGAGGACGCGCATTCTCTCGGCGTCTTCGTCCATGCAGCGGGTGAGCGCGGCCGTCAGCAGGTCCTCGATCCCCCGGAAGTGGTACGCGGCCGCCGTCGCGGGCAGACCCGCCTCACGGGCGACCGTGCGGTGACTGACTCCCGACACGCCGTCCCTCGCGACGATGCGCAGGGTCGCCTCGATCAGTTCGCGTTTGCGTTGCTCACCTTTGGCGAGACGGCCGTCGGCGATCGGCTCGTTCAGCGTGCCGCCTCCTCACGGATCGTGGTCTTCCGGCTCAGCAGAGGATACGAGAGCAGGGCGATCAGGATGATCAAGCCACCGGCGACGACCGCGACGGTGAAGCCGCCATCCGGTCCGAAGCGGTCGACGGCCTCTCCCGACACCGCGGCACCGAGGGCGACACCGATGCTGAGGCCGGTGATCGCCCACGTCATCCCCTCGGTCAGTTTCTCCGCCGGGACGATCTTCTCGATCATCCCCATGACGACGATCATCGTGGGCGAGAAGAACAATCCGGCGACGAAGACCACCACACACAGGCCGATGACGCCGTCCACGACCAGCAACGGCACCGCGCTCGCGGCCGTGCCCGCGGTGCCGATCAGGAACAGGCGAGGCGGCGACATTCTCAGCTCGAGCGTCCCGAAAACCAGTCCCGAGATCGCGGAGCCCACCGCGTAGACCGAAACGACGATGCCCGCCGCCGCCGGTGCCTCGACGTGCCGCGCGAAAGCGACACTGACGACGTCGACGGTGCCGACGATGACACCGCCCGCCACCAGCGTCAGTACCAGCACCCGCATCGCGCCCAGCCGGATCGCCGAACTCCCCGCCGGCCCGCTCGACGGCAGGACACGCGGTTCCGTCCCGCGCTGCGCCACGAACAACAGCACCCCGACGGCGAGGAGCACCAGGGCGGCCAACGGTCCCGCTTCCGGGAAAACGGTGGTGCACAACGCCACCGACAGCGCGGGCCCGATGACGAAGGTCAATTCGTCGACCACCGCTTCGAGCGCGAACGCCGTGTGCAGCCGCGGCGAGTCGCGGTAGAGCCGCGACCACCGGGCCCGGACCATCGCCGCCATGCTGGGCATGAACCCGGCGAGGACCGCGCACACGAACAACGTCCAGTCCGGCGCCCCGAAGCGGGCGCAGAGCAGGAGCGCGCCGAGCGCCAGCACGCTGATCCCCGTCACCGGCAGCAGGATCCTGCCCTGCCCCCGGCGGTCCACCAGCCTCGAGACCTGCGGTCCGAGCAGCGCCATGGACAACGTGAACGCCGCCGAGACCAGTCCGGCGAGGCCGTAGTCACCGTGCGTCTGCGCCAGCATGGTGATGATCCCGATCCCCATCATGGGGACCGGGATCCTGGCGACCAGCCCGGCGGAAGAGAAGGCGAGCGATCCCTTCGCGGAGAACAGCTCTCGGTACTGGTCTGCCACGGCACACTCCACAACCTGAACAGTCGTTACATTTTGAACACTCGTTTCACTTTATACACGCCTCCCGTGACGAGCGCGAGCGCCTCGTCCAACCCAGCCGTCTCGCCGTCGGGCGCGGCCCAGGCGACGTAGCCGTCCGGCCTCGCGAGGAAGGTCGAACCGGCGCCGGAAACCAGAAGCGCGCGACCGTCCTCGGACAACAACGGCAGCGGAGCGAAGCGGCCCACCAGCGGAGGGACGGAGCCCGGCGCGTAGTCGATGTCGGCCCCGTTGCCCATCGCGATGAAATGCCGTTTGGCCGCGGGGATCCCCAGGGTCTCCTCCAGCACCTCCCGGAGCGCGGCCACCTGCGGTCCGGGCCGCATCAGCGCGACCTGGGCCCGAGTGTTGCGCAGGACCCGCTCGCCGACCGGATGCCGTTCCGCGGTGTAAGTGTCCAATAAGGACTCCGGTGCGGCGCCTCGCACCACCAGGCCCAGTTTCCACCCGAGGTTCATCGCGTCCTGGAGCCCGAGGTTCAGCCCTTGGCCGCCGATCGGCGAATGCACGTGGGCGGCGTCGCCCGCCAGGAGCACGCGTCCTCGCCGATAGGTGGCCGCCTGACGCGTGTTGTCACTGAAGCGGATTCCCCCGTCCAGGCTGGTGACAGTCACGTCGATCCCGCTGACGCGGCCGACGCTCGCCCGCATTTCCTCGGCCGTCATCGGCGCGTCGCGGTCTTCCGGTCCGCCGTCGAACTCCATCGTGGCGATCTCACCCGGCACCATCCCGACGTGCACCATCCCGCCGGGGCCGTGCATGGACGACTTCACCGCGCCGGGATCGGCGAGTTCCGCGCGGGCGACCCGTCCGGTCATCGTCGGCTCCGTACCGGGGAACGCGATCCCGGCCCGCTTCCGCACGACGCTGCGACCGCCGTCGCACCCCACCAGATAAGCGGCCCGTTCGGAACGGCCGTCGGCGAGCACGGCACGGACCGCGTCGTTCTCCTGCGCGATGTCGACCACTTCGTGGCCCGTACGGATCCGGACGCCGAGCCCTGTCGCCCACTCGGCGAGGACCCGTTCCAGCACATGCTGTCTGAGAATGAACCCGACGGCCGCATCTGGCGAGACCTCGTCCTCGACGAGCGGCAACCCGGCGAAATGCCCCCTGGAGCGACTTCCCCTCAACTGCCGCGCAAGCCCGGGCATCTCGGCCTGCACCTTCGAGAACGCGTCAGTCAGGCCACGCAGCCGCAAGGACTGCGAGGTGCGGCCGTTGATCCCGCGCAACCCGAAACTCCGATTCCCACGGGCGGACCCGTCGGCCGACTCCAAGACGAGCGGATCGGCTCCGGCCAGCCGGAGCTCGCCCGCCAGCAGCAGGCCGACCGGTCCCCCGCCCACGATGATCACGTCGTTCACGACACCCCGCATTTACAGCGTATATTTACGCTGTAAATATGATAGATACACCGTAAACCTGTCAAGCGAGGGACGTGGGATGACGCGGAGAGAACCGTTGAACCGGGAGAAGGTCCTGGACGCGGCGCTCGCCCTGGCCGCTGAAGAGGGCCTCAAGGGACTGTCGATGCGCAAGCTCGCCAAGACGCTCGGCGTCGAAGCGATGGCGCTGTACAACCACGTCCAGAACAAGACCGACATCCTCGACGGCATCGCGGAACGCGTCTACAGCGGTATCGAGCGCGCGGACGCGGATTCACCGTGGCCGGAACGGATACGCGTCACCGCGCTCAACATCTACCGCGCGCTCGCCCGGCATCCGGTCGTGCCGATGGCGCTGGCCACCGACGAAGCCAACCCGGACTCGTTGCGAGCACTGCAACCGCTCGACGATCTCATCGGCGCGCTCTACGAAGCCGGATTCGACGACGGCGGCGTCCGCCAGACACTGGGCGCGCTGAACAGCCTCATCTTCGGCTCCCTGCTGCTGACGACCGTCGGTTTCACGATGCCGCGCCGCGGCGAAGCCGAACAGGAGCAGGCCGAGCTCTACCTCCGGCGCGTCGACCCGGCCGTCCTGCCGAACTTCAGCCGCGCGATACCGGCGTTGAAAGCCGTCGACCCCGAGCGGGACTTCGCCCGGGCACTGGACCTGCTGATCAGCGGCCTCGTTTCGGCCGCAACATCGGAACCAGGAACCGCCTAGCCACTTCGCGGACCTGCTCGTCGTCGTCGAGATCGACGACCTGGCTGGGTGTGACCAGAAACGACGCGGAGACCCGCGTCATCAGTTCGGCGACGAGTTCGACATCGACGTCTTCCGAGACGTTGCCCGCCTGCTGCTCGCGGCGGAGCTGCCCCGCGACGAACCGCTGCACCGTCGCGAGGGTGTTGCCGCCGTCGCTGACCATCGACGGGACGAGCACGTCGGGCTCGACGGCCATCAGCCCGCCGATCAGCGGGTTGTGCCGGATCGCCCGCAGCGCGCTGGCGAAGCCGAACACGACCCTGTCCGCGGCGGTCTCGGCCTGCTGGATGTCGAGCAGGAACTGGTCGAAGTAGCGCCGGAACTCGCGTCGCACGACCTGTTCGACGAGCGCGTCCTTGGTGGCGAACCGGCGATAGGCGGTGATCCGGGAGACGCCGGCCCGGCGCGCGACGTCCTCCATCGTGGACCGCCGGATCCCCATCCGGCAGAACTGCTCGTAGGCAGCGTCGAGCAGCCGGAGCGCGATGGCGTCGCCTTCTTCGGCGCGTTCGAGTGCGTCGGTGAGCGCGCGCTCCAGCAAAGAATCCGGGTCTGGTGTCTTCGCGACGATTGTGCTCTCCTTGAGATACGCGGTTGCACTACTTGTATCACAGTACCAACCCGCAGGTCCGGGACTCAAGGAGGAGTACTGGCGCATGACCGAACTCAATCGACGCAAGATGCTGATCGTCAGTGGCGGAGTGACCCTGCTGGGGGCCATGGGGATGGCCCAGCCTGCCTGGGCGTGGAGTCCGAGCGGTTCGGTGGCCGGTGCGGGGGCGGGCACCGATCCGAAATGGGTGTGGGACGCCGAAGCCGATCCGGTGGTCGCCGCGGTCCTCGACCGGGGGCAGGTCGCGGAGGTCAACCGCGCGCTGCGGACCTGGACCAGGAACGACCAGCCGACGCCGTCCGGGCTCCCACCGGATCTGCGGGAGTTCGTCGAGTACGCGCGACGGCTCCCGTCGTGGGCCGATCAGTCCGAATTGGACAAGGCCGCGGATTTCATGAAGGTCAGCGGGCGTTTCGTCAACCTGCTGAACGGGCTCGGCGGCGGGATGCTGAGCACCGCCATCCCGAACGAGGCCCGGGCTGTCTACTACTCCAAGGGCGGCGCGGACATGAAGGACCGCGTCGCGAAGACCGCCAAACTCGGCTACGACGTCGGCTCGCTCAACGCCTACCGCCCCGACGGCCAGATGATCGTGTCGGCGGTGAAGACCCGCCTCGTGCACGCCGCCGTCCGGCATCTGCTGCCGCAGTCGCCGCACTGGCAGCAGGGAATCCCGATCAGCCAGAACGACATGCTCGTCACCTGGCACACCCTGCCGACCTACACGATGCAGAAGCTGACCGAGTGGCGCGTCCGCGTCTCCCCCGCGCATTCCGCCGCATACCTGCACATCTGGCAGGTGACCGGCCATATGCTCGGGATCAGCGACGAGTATCTGCCGTCGACCTGGGACGCGGCCAACGCCCAGTCCAAGCAGGTGCTGGACCCGGCGATGGGGCCGACCCGCGAGGGCGTCGAACTCACCGACATCCTCCTCGACATGCTCGCCGACCAGACCAGCCCCGGCGGTGTCGACCGGCCGATGGTCAACGCGCTGGCCCGGTACATCATCGGCGACCGGTTCTCCGAGTGGAACGGCATCCCGCGCGAGCGGATCTGGGACCTGCTGATCGGCACTGCGTTCCCGGCGCTGGTGGCCTTCCACGAGAAGCTGATCCCGCTGCCGCTGGTACCGCCGGTCGCCTGGGTGCTGGACGAGGCGATCCGGCAGTACATCCGGCTGTGGCTCTCGGGAGGCAGGCCGGTCCACATCGAGATTCCGGACATGAACCGGCCTTCGTGACCTCGTGAGTGGTAAGGACGGTTAGAACCGGCTGTCCTGAACTCAGACAGACGGTTAGAACCGTCCTTACCACTCACGAGACCTGGGGTCAGCTCAGACTCGAGCAAGGCCTCGCGTCAGGATCTTGAGCGCCCTTGGGCACCCACCGCATGTTCGCGAACGAAGCCGAGAACTTGCCGTCCGTGTACACCAGGAACGGCGTGTTGATGTTCTCCAGGTCCAGCCCGTTGGCGAAGCACGACACCGGGATCTTCACCGTCGACTTCGGCGCACCCGCCAAGTCGGTGAACAACTTGGTCGCGTTCACCTCCGAGAAGCACGGGTAGACGCAGTGCATGCTGATCACCGTCCGGTTGGCGGGCGCCTCCTGCACGATCGTGTCGAACTCCAGTGCCGCGTCGGCGTTGAGATATCCGCGCAGATCGTTGGTACCGGCCGGGTTCTGGAAGTAGAGCTGCGCCGGACCGGTGCCGGTCCAGGTCGCCTTCAGCCCGTCCTGCTGCACGTTGACGTCCGACTGCACGACCGCGATCTCGGCGTGCGAAGCGGCGCCGTCCGGGCCGATCTCGGTACCGCCCCAGTTCTGCGCGGAACCGATGAAACCCTTGTACGGAGCGACATCGGTGCGGTTGAACACCTCGAGATCCTCGGTCGCGGTGCCACCGCCACCGGTCGACCCGCAGGCCATCGGGCCGACGGTCTCGTCCAGCTGCCCGACGGTGACGCGCTGACCGGTCTTGAGGCCGTAGCCGAGTTTGAACAGCGGGTCGTACTCCGCCGAGCCCGCGTTCAGCGGCGTCTGGCAAGCGCTCTTCGGCCACGAGTACGGCAGTGTGCCCTTGAAACCGCCCTTGACGAGGACGTCCGCGACGCCGCCGCCTTCGGTACCGGGCAGCCAGGCCGCCACGAACGCGTCGGAGCGGTTGATCTCCTTGTTCATGTACAGCGGGCGGCCGCCGACGTAGACGGTGACGACGGGAGCGCCCTTGCCGCGGACCTTGTCCAGTACGGCCAGATCCTCGGGGTACAGCTTCGAAGCCTCCAACGTCTTGCGGGTCAGGTCGCCGACGCCTTCCGCGTAGGGGGTCTCACCGATGACCGCGATGACCGCGTCGTAGCCCTTCGGGTCGGCGTCGCCCTTCTCGTCGAAGGTGACGTTGACGTCGCCGAGCTGCTGCTTGAGCCCGGTCAGGATCGACGTGGCGTTCGGGAAGTCGGCGTTGGTGTTGCCGGTGCCCTGCCAGCTCAGCGTCCAGCCGCCGGTCTGGTTCTGGATGCTGTCCGCGCTCTTGCCGACCACCAGCACCTTGGACTTCGGCTTCAGCGGCAGCACGTTGCCGTTGTTCTTCAGCAACGTCTGCGACGAACGGACGGCGTCGCGCGCCAGCCAGGTCTCCTTCAGCGCGTCGTCGGAGTTCGCGTAAGAACGGTCCGACGGCTTCTGCGACTCGTACAGCCCGGAGCGCAGCTTCACGCGCAGGATGCGGGTCACCGCGTCGTCGATCCGCGAGACCGGGATCTGCCCGCCGTTGACCTGCGCGACGGTGTTGGCGATGAACGCCTTCCAGTCGTGCGGGACCATCACGATGTCGATGCCGGCGTTGATCGCCTGCGGACACGAGGCGTTGGTGCAGCCCGGAACCTGGCCGATACCGTTCCAGTCGGACACGACGAGGCCGTCGAAGCCCATCTTGCCCTTGAGGATCTGGTTCAGCGCCTTGTCACTGCCGTGCAGCTTGCCTTCGTCGATCCCGAGTTCGGCGTTGGTCCAGCTGTTGAACGACACCATCACGGTCTGGGAGCCCGCCGCGAGCGCGCCGTAGTAGCCCTGGCCGTGGACGTTGATCATTTCGGCTTCGGAAGACGGGTTGACGCCCTGGTCCTGTCCCTTGAGGGTGCCGCCGTCACCGATGAAGTGCTTGGCGGTGCCGATCACGCCGTTGTAGCCGATGCGTTTGGTCGAACCGTCCTGGAGGCCGTTGATCGCCTCGTAGCCGTAGGCCCGGGTGATCCGCGGGTCCTCGGAGAACCCTTCGTAGGTACGGCCCCAGCGGTCGTCCCGCACCACGGCGAGCGTCGGGGCGAAGGCCCAGTCCTGGCCGGTGGCGCGGATCTGCCGGGCCGTCGCCGCGGAGATGTCGCGCACCAGGCACGGGTCGTGCGCCGCGCCGAGACCGATGTTGTGCGGGAAGACGGTGGCCCCGTACACGTTGTTGTTGCCGTGCACGGCGTCGATACCCCAGATCACCGGGATCTTCGTCCGGCTGGTCTTGGCGGCGTCCCAATAGGAGTCGGCGAGCTTCAGCCAATCCTGCTGGGAAGCGTGCTTGTCCTGGTTCGGCCACGAGCCGCCGCCGTTGAGGACCGAGCCGATGGAGTACTGGCGGACCTCGTCGGGGGTGATGGCGGCGATCTCGGGCTGTGTCATCTGCCCGACCTTCTCCTCGAGGGTCATTCCCCCGAGGATCTGGGCGATCCGCGCCTCGTCGCCGGTCTTGCCCTTGAACCGGCTCTCGACCTTCGGCCAGTCGGCGAGGGTCGGCAGGCTCTTCTCGATCCGGGCGCAACCGTCCCTGTCGAGCGTGGGCTTCCCGATCACGGGCTGTTCGGCCGCCCCCGCGGACGGCGCGGCCACCACGGCCCCGCCGAGCAGGGCGAGGCTCATCAGGGCGATGAGCGGACTTCGGCGCGCACGAGAACGTCTTGCCATGGTCTGGTCCATTCTGCGGGAGGCGGGACCGGCCGATCCTCACCGGACCGGGGCGAGCACGTCAAGGGTTTCGGGCGAGTACGGCGAAAGTTAATTTTTGCCGTGAACTAAGACCGGACCCGTCACCCGGCCACGTGCCGCCGGTTGCGCCGCTTGGCGGTGTACGGCAGGGCGAACAGGTAGAGACCGCTGAACATCAGCAGGAAGAGCGGCGGCAGCGGCGTGTAGAGCACCCACTCGGCCGGATCGTCCTGCGCGACGACGACGAAGCAGACGATGACGGTGGCGACGAAGACGAGGGACGTCCAGCGGTGGAACGTCCGGATGCGCTTGCTCATGGGAACCTCTCGGCGTCGTTTTCCTGTGCGGATGACGCTAGGGACGACCCCGGTGCGAACGCTTCTCGATTCCTGACCGGTCCGCTTGACCTCTACATTACTCGACCTTTTACCTTCGCGGGAAACGAAGGGAAACAACGATGACCGTCTTGGTAACAGGGGCGACCGGGAACACCGGCCGCCACGTGGTGGCCGAGCTCGTCCGGCGCGGGGAACGCGTCCGCGCACTCACCAGGAATCCCTCGGGAGCCCGGTTTCCGGCGGGTGTCGAACTGGTCGAAGGCACCCACACCGCGCCCGAAACGCTGGACTTCGACGGGGTCACGCGGCTGCACATCACCGTGACGGCCGGTCTCGCCGACGTCGGCGCCGATCTGGTCAAGCGCGCCGTGGCCGCGGGAGTGCGGCGGATGACCATCGTGTGGGGCGGTTACGTCGGCCCGACGGAACAGGCCATGGCCGAGTCCGGCGTGGAATGGACGAGGCTGGAGCCGCAGGAGTTCATGTCCAACGCCCTGACCTGGGCCGATTCCGTCCGCGCCGACGGCGTTGTCCGCGAGCCGTTCGACCTCCCCGGCGCGGTGGTGCACGAGGGCGACATCGGCGCCGTCGCCGCCACCGCGCTCGTCGAGGACGGGCACTCGGGCAAGGTCTACAACCTGACCGGCCCCGAGGCGCTCACGACACGTGAACGGATCGCGATCCTCGGCGCCGCCCTCGGCCGCGACCTCGATCTGGAGCAGATCACGCGGCAGCAGGCGATCGATCGGCTGCTGGCCGACGGCGTCTCGACGGCGGACGCCGAATACGTCGTCGGCTGGCACAGCGATCCGCCGGTGGAGGCAAGGACCGTGGACCGCACCGTCGAGCAGGTGCTCGGCCGCCCGGCCCGGACGTTCGCCCAGTGGGTCGCGGAGCATACGGACCGGTTCAGCCGGTGAGCGGTCCGACCGCCTTCACGATTTCCAGCACCGGCGCGGTGTGCACCGTGTGGATCGCGCGCAGCGCACCGAGCCGGTGCGTGAGGTAGTGGTGCAACGCGGCGGGATCCGGGCATAGCGCCTGCGCGGCCAGATTGGTCGGCCCGGTGGTGGCGACGACGACGGCCAGCTCCTCGTGGGTGGCCAGCGTCGTCGCCACCTCGTCGAGATCCGCCGGCGCGACGGCCATCCACAGGAAGGCCTGCGTGGTCACGCCGTACAAGGCCGCGCTGATCTCGACGTCGAAGAAGACCGCGCCCCGCGCGCGAAGGTCGGAAAGGCGGCGCGTCGCGGTCGCCGGTGCCAGGCCCGCCGCGGCGGCGAGGTCCGCGATGCTCGCCCGGCCGTCGTGCCGGAGGGCGGCGATCAGCGCGTGGTCCGCCGCGGTCGGCGGGACGTCCTCGGCGACGGATTCCGGTGGCCGCAAAGCGTCCTGCTGTTCCTCGGTCAGCGCGGTGACGCGTCCGTGCCAAGCGGTCGGGCCGCCGAGGTAGGTGTGCAGGATGAAATGCGCGGACACCGCCGTGACGCTCGCGGTGCGCGGGATGTCGTGCAGCAACATGGCGCTCTGCGCCTGCCTCGGCGTATGAGCGATCGTCACGATCTCCGTGCCGCCCGAGGTGAGTTTCACCCAGGACGTATCCGGCCGTCGGGCCAGCGAGCGGGCGAGTGTCCGCGCCGTGGCCGGTTGCGCGGTGAGCCGCACGAGCCACTGCGTCAGCCCCGCCCGATCGGGATCGGGCAGGCCCACCACACGCAATCCCGCCTCGGCGCGAAGCCGCTGATAGCGACGGGCGACGGTCTGGGTCGAGACGCCGAGCACCGCGCCGATCCGGCTGAACGGCGCACGGGCGTCGAGATGCAGCGCATGGATCAAAGCGCGGTCGATGCCGTCGAGCATGGAATATATCGTCCATCCGGAGCCGGTTCCTGGAACAGAACTCATCTTCGCCGCACGATCTCGACCATGCAAGTGACGAAGACCAGTTCGGCCCCGCTCGCCATCCTGCTCGCGGCCGAAGCGATGAACGTGCTCGACGCGACGATCACCCAGGTCGCCGGTCCGGCGATCCACGCCGACCTCGGCGGACCCGCGTCCGCCATTCCCTGGTTCGGCGCCGCGTACACACTCCCGTTCGCGGTACTCCTGATCACCGGCGGCAGGCTCGGCGACCTGCTGGGCCGTCGCCGCGTGTTCCTGTCCGGTGTCGCCGTGTTCGCGCTCGCGTCGGTGTGCTGCGCGTTCGCGCCGGGCACCGGCGTGCTGATCGGCGCGCGAGGGGTGCAGGGGATGGCGGCGGCACTGGTGATCCCGCAGACCATCGGATTGATCAAGGTCTTGTTCACCGGCCCGGCACTGGCCGCGGCGCTCGGCTGGAACGGTCCGGTGGTCGGCCTGTCCGCGGTGAGCGGGCCGCTGCTCGGTGCCCTGCTGACGGATCTGGTGTCCTGGCGGGCCGCGTTCCTGGTGAACGTGCCGATCTCGATCGCGATCCTCGTGGCGGCACGGCTGTTGCCGGAAGATCGCGCCGAGCGGCCGGTCCGGCTGGACGTCCCTGGCACCGTGCTCGTCTCGCTCGGCGTCGGGCTGCTGGTGTTCCCGCTGATCGACAAGTGGGATTGGCGCCAGTTCGCCGGTGGCGCCGCCGTGCTCGTGCTGTTCGCGCTCCACCAGCGGAACAGGCGGAACCCTTTGGTAGAGCCGAGTTTGTTCGCCCGCCGTGGCTTCCCCGCGGCCTTGGTGGCGTCGGCTCTGTTCTTCTCGGTGATGAACGGACTGATGCTCATGGTGGTCCTGCACCAGCAACTCGACGAGGGGCTCGGTGTGCTGACATCCGGCTTGACGCTGCTGCCGTGGTCGAGCGGGCTCGCGGTTTCGTCGTGGGCGGCGGGCAGATGGCTCGTGCCCCGCTACGGACTGCGTGTCGCCTTCGCCGGGCTGACGCTGCTGCTCGCGGGAATCCTGCTGGCGACGGTGGGGCCGCTGCTTCCCGCGCTCGGGATCGGCGGGCTCGGGCTGGGACTGTTCACGGTGCCGTTCTTCACCACGGCGCTGGCGGGCGTCCGTCCACAAGAGACCGGATCGGCGGCGGGACTGCTGAACGCGGTGCAGCAACTGGGCGCGACGCTGGGTGTCGCGGTGTTCGGCACCGTCTACTTGCGCGGACACTCCCCCGCGCAGGCGTTCTCGCTCGCGGCGGCGCTGGTGATCGCGACGATGGCGGCCACCGCGTTGATGCGGCCTAGAGCCCTGTGATCCTGCTTGCTGTACGGCATCCGATACAGACTTCGCGTGGCTGGATGGAGATCACCCGTGATCGGGCGGGCAACTCGCGTGATCAGAAGGCGAACTCGCGTGATTGAGCGGAGATCACGCCCGCAGGGGCAGAGAAGTGGCCCCTCGTCTCACGCGGCGAAGGGCGCTTTCCTCGCATCGCATGCGGGGAAAGCGCCCTTCACCTAGCCGTCGGCGGCCTTGAACCACGCGCCGATTCCCGCCAGCGCGCCCGGACCGTAGTCGCCCCTGACGTCGTCGGCCAGATTCGCGATGGTGATCTCACGCAGCGCCGCGCGCCACTGGACTTCGGCGTTGGCCATCGCGCGGCTGATGGCGCACGGCGCCGTGCACGCTTCGGGCGGTGTCGCCATCGGACCGCGCTGCCGGATCTCGGTGCAGATGAAGGCCGGGCCGGGCCCTTCGATCGCCTCGACGACGTCGAGCACCGTGATCTCCGAAGGCGGCCGGGTGAGGACGTAGCCGCCGGCCTTCCCCTGCACCGAACGGATGAGGCCCGCCCGGGAAAGGGCCTGGAGCTGCTTCGCGAGGTAACTCGGGGAGACGTCGTGAAGCTGCGCCAGGCGCGCGGCGGGCGCGGGTTCGTCGAGCGAGGTCAGCACGACGCAGCAATGCAGGGCCCATTCGACCCCGCCGGACATCTTCACCCGGATGACTCTAACCCGCCTCTTGACTCGGACACAATGTGTCTGAGTATTATCTCGGACATGAGGTGTCCGGGTTACGGACATCCACCGACGAAGGGCACTGGGTCATGAAATTCGCGATCATCGGCGGGACCGGGCTGATCGGCTCGCAGGTCGTGCGAAACCTGAACGAGGCCGGGCACGAGGCGGTGCCGCATTCGCCGTCCACCGGCGTCGACCTCCTCACGGGCCAGAGTCTGGACACCGCGCTCGACGGCGCCGACGTGGTCGTCAACCTCTCGAACTCCCCGACCTTCGACGAAGCCTCGCCCGCGTTCTTCCAGACCTCGATGGACAACCTCGTGGCCGCGGCGAAGAAGGCCGGCACGGGACACTTCGTGATCCTGTCGATCGTCGGCGTCGACCAGGTCCCCGAACTCGACTACTACCAGGCCAAGACGCTGCAGGAGGACATCCTCAAGAACAGCGGTGTCCCCTACTCGATCGTCCGCGCCACCCAGTTCATGGAGTTCGTCGGCGCTGTCCTGTCCTGGACCTCCGACGAGAACACGGTCCGCCTGCCCAGCACGCCGATCCAGCCGATCGCCGCGGCGGACGTCGCCGCCGCCGTTTCCGAGGTCTCGGCGGGAAAGCCCTTGAACGGAACCCTCGACGTGGGCGGCCCCGACGTCTACCCGCTGGACGAACTGGGCCGGATCACCTTGTCCGCCAAGGGGGATGCGCGTTCGGTGACGGTCGACGAGACGGCGGGCATGTTCTCCGCGGTCAAGGGTGACGTGCTCACCACCAAGGACGGCGCCCGCATCGCCGAGACCCGCTACCTGGACTGGCTGAAGTAGCGGCGGCTGAAGGGAACCATGCCCGCATGTGACGCGACGAAAGGGCCCTTCGCCGCGTCGCATGCGGTGAAGGGCCCCTTCAATCAACTGGGTAGCAGCGCTGGGGCGGCGAGACGGCTGGCGTTCGCCGCTTCGTCATCCGGCTGGGCCTGCGCGGAACGCTCCGCCTCGACCCGGGCGAGGTAGTTGGTGACCTCGCGCTCCTGCCGGTGCGAGTCCCAGCCCAGCAGCGGCGCCATCAGCGCGGCCACCACCGGTGCCGCCGTCACGCCGCGATCCCGCTCCTCGATCGAGATCCGGGTGCGGCGCGTCAGGACGTCCTCCAGGTGCAGCGCGCCCTCGTGCGAGACGGCGTAGACCGCTTCCGCCTTGAGGTAGTCCGCCGTCCCCGGGATCGGCTCGGCCAGTTCCGGGCGCTCCGAAATGGACGCCAGGATGTCGTCGATCGCGGTGCCGTAGCGCTGGAGCAGGTGCTCGATCCGGCGAATCGGCAGCCCCGTGCGCTGGACGAGCGCGTGCCGCGCGCCCCACAGTTCGTGGTAGCCCGTCGCGCCGACGATCGGAAGCCGCTCGGTCCACGAAGACGGTGCCGGGCGGCCGAGGTCCTCCACCGCGACGTCGACGGCGTCCGCGGCCATCACCCGGTACGTCGTGTACTTGCCACCGGCCACGATCACCAGGCCCGGCACGGGATGCGCCACCGCGTGCTCCCGCGAAAGCTTCGTGGTCGACGTCGCCTTCGCGGCCAGCAGCGGCCGAAGCCCGGCGTACACGCCCTCGATGTCGTCCGCGGTGATCGGCGTGCGCAGGACGGCGTTGAGATGGCCGAGCACGTAGTCGACGTCCGCCTGGCTGGCCGCCGGATGCTCGCGGTCGAGGTCCCATTCGGTGTCGGTGGTGCCGACGATCCAGTGCCGACCCCACGGGATGACGAACAGGACGCTCTTCTCCGTGCGCAGGATCAGCCCGGTGTCCAGATCGATCTTCTCGCGCGGCACCACCAGGTGGATACCCTTCGACGCGCGCACGGTGAACGGCGCGGGGATGCCCGCCGCTTCCGCCATGTCGTCGCTCCACACACCGGTGGCCGCGACGACCGTCTTGGCCCGGACCTCGATCTCCGCACCGCTCTCGCGGTCGACGACCTTGGCGCCGACGACTCGTTCGCCGTCACGGATCAACGACGTCACGCGCGCCCGGGTGAGCACCGAGGCGCCTTGCTCGGCCGCGGTCCGCGCGATCGTCATCGTGTGCCGGGCGTCGTCGACCTGGGCGTCGTAGTACTGGATGGCGCCGATCAAGGCGTCTTCGGCCAGCCCGGGCGCGACCTTCCCCGCGCCGCGCTTGGACAGGTGCCGGTGGCGCGGCAACGCGCGAGCCCCGCCGAGGGTGTCGTAGAGCGTGACACCCGCGCCGATGTAGCCGCGTTCCCAGACCCGGTGCTTGAGCGGCACCAGGAACTTCACCGGCCGGACCAGATGCGGCGCGAGCGTCTGCAGCAGCAGGCTACGTTCCTTGAGCGCTTCACGGACCAGCTTGAAGTCCAGGTTCTCCAGGTAGCGCAGCCCGCCGTGGATCAGCTTGCTGGACCGGCTGGACGTTCCGGCCGCGAAGTCGCGCGCCTCGACGAGGGCGACGGAGAGCCCGCGCGACGCCGCGTCGAGCGCGACGCCGGCCCCGGTCACTCCCCCGCCGACGACCAGCACGTCGACCTCTTCGCGAGTGAGCTTGCGCAGCGTCTCGGCGCGGTAGACCGGCGAAAGCGGTACGGATTTCACGGTGTTCCTCCTGTTCATCGGGCTCACTCGACCTCGACCCAGTCGAGCGTGCGGCCGACGGCCTTCTGCCAGCCCGCGTAGCCCTCGGTGCGCTGCTCGTCGGTCCACGACGGGGTCCAGCGCTTGTCCTCGTTCCAGTTCTGTTCCAGCTCGTCGGTCGACTTCCAGAACCCGACCGCCAGGCCCGCCGCGTAGGCGGCCCCGAGCGCGGTGGTCTCGGCGACGACCGGCTTCGACACCGGCACGCCGAGGATGTCGGCCTGCAGCTGCATGCAGAGTTCGTTCGCGGTCACGCCACCGTCCACACGCAACACGTCGAGGGTGACACCGGAGTCGTTCTGCATGGCCTCGACGACGTCGCGGGTCTGGTAGCAGATCGCTTCGAGCGTCGCCCGCGCCAGATGCGCGTTGGTGGTCGCCCTGGTGAGCCCGACGATCGCGCCGCGCGCGTCGGAACGCCAGTACGGCGCGAAAAGCCCGGAGAACGCGGGGACGAAGTAGACGCCGCCGTTGTCTTCGACCTGACGGGCGAGGCTCTCGCTCTGCGAAGCCCCGCTGATGATGCCCAGCTGGTCGCGCAGCCACTGCACGGCCGACCCGGTGACGGCGATGGAGCCTTCCAGCGCGTACACCGGCTTCTCGTCGCCGAACTGGTAGGCCAGCGTCGTGAGCAGGCCGTGCTTCGAGCGAACGACCTCGTGACCGGTGTTGAGCAACAGGAAGTTGCCGGTGCCGTAGGTGTTCTTGGCCTCGCCGGGCCGGAAGCACACCTGGCCGACGGTCGCGGCCTGCTGATCGCCGAGCACACCGGCGATGGCGACCTCGCCGCCGAACGGGCCGTCGGCGCGGGTCTTGCCGAAGAAACCCGGGTCGGACGAAGGCCGGATCGACGGCAGCATCTTCCTGGGAACGTTGAAGAACGACAGCAGCTCGTCGTCCCAGTCCAGGGTTTCGAGGTCCATCAGCATCGTGCGCGACGCGTTGGTCGGGTCGGTCACGTGCACACCGCCGTCGGGCCCGCCGGTGAGGTTCCAGATCAGCCAGGAATCGGTGGTGCCGAAGAGCGCTTCGCCCTTCTCTGCGTCTTCACGCACACCGTCGATGTTCTCGAGGATCCACTGCAGCTTGCCGCCGGAGAAGTACGTCGCGGGTGGCAGTCCGGCCTTGCGGCGGATGATGTCGCCCTTGCCCGCGCGTTCCAGCGCCGAGGCGATCCGGTCGGTGCGGGTGTCCTGCCACACGATGGCGTTGCAGTACGGACGCCCGGTCCGGCGGTTCCACACGACGGTGGTCTCGCGCTGGTTGGTGATACCGAGCGACGCGAGGTCGGCGGCGGTGAGGTTCGCCTTGTTGAGCGCGGTGGCGATGACCGAGCGGGTCCGCTCCCAGATCTCGGTCGGGTCGTGTTCGACCCAGCCCGGCTTCGGCAGGATCTGCTCGTGCTCGAGCTGGTGACGGGCGATCTCGTTGCCGCCGTGGTCGAAGATCATGAAGCGCGTGCTGGTGGTGCCCTGGTCGACGGCGCCGATGTAGTCAGGCATGGTTTCGCTCCTTCAGGAAACGCGCTCGATGTCCTTGGCGGGCAAGGCTTCCGGTGCCGGTTCGGCGGGGAGGTAACGCTCGATGAAGTACTTGTAGATCGCGCCGCCGATGACCGCGCCGATGATCGGGGCCACGATCGGGATCCACCAGTACGGGTAGCCGTATTGGTCGGTGAACGCGGTGTCGTAACCGGTGAGCCAGGACATCAGCCGCGGGCCGAAGTCGCGGGCGGGGTTGATCGCGTAGCCGGCGTTGGTGCCCCAGGCCATACCGATCGCGACCACGAGGAAGCCGACGACGACCGGGGCGAGATTCGCGGCGGGCGCGGTGTTGCGCAGATCGGTGATGGCGAAGATCACCAAGGCGAGGATGGCGGTACCGATGATCTGGTCGCGGAAGGCGCCCCAGTCACCCACCGGAAGGGTTCCGTTACCCGGAAGGGTGGAGAAGACACCCTGGGTCTTGATCGTCAGACCGGGGTCGGCCGCGTTGAGCACCTCGGTGTAGTTCCAGCGCACCAGCAGCGCCGCGACGAACGCGCCGGCGGTCTGCGCGAGGGCGTACGGCGCGACCTTGCGCCAGGAGAAGCCCTTGAACACCGCGAGCGCCACGGTGATCGCGGGGTTCAGATGCGCGCCGCTGATCCGTGAAGCCACGTAGATACCGAGCGTGACACCGATTCCCCACGCCCACGCGATGCTGTCGTGATCCCCGATGCCCGCGGCGACGACTTGAGCCACCACCCCGCAGCCGAACAGGATGAGGATCATCGTCCCGACGAACTCCGCCGCCAGTTCGCCCGCGAGTCCGCGAGCCTTGAGGTTTCGCACCATTGCTTCCTCCACAAAGGACACCGTTGCCCTGCTGAGGCCGAAGTTAAGTTCGCGGAAACGCGGGGTCAACGGACACCGGTCGGCATTGTCGAACGTCCGGAGACGATGTTCGACATTGTCGAATCTGGGCCGGTCGGGCTACGGTTGGGCCGTGCCCGGTCCAATCCAGTCCATCGAACGCGCCGCCGCGATCCTGCGGTTGCTGGCGCGCGGTTCCGGCCGTCTCGGGGTCGGCGAGATCGCCGATTCCCTCGAACTCGCCAAGGGAACGGCGCACGGGATCCTGCGCACCCTGCAAGGGGTCGGCTTTGTCGAACAGGATCGCGACACCGGGAAATACCAACTGGGCGCGGCGTTGCTGCACCTCGGCACGAGCTACCTCGACGTCAACGAACTCCGGTCACGCGCGATCAACTGGGCCGACGCGCTGGCCGCGCGCAGCGGCGAGGCCGTCCGGATCGGCGCGCCGCTGGAGGGCCGGGTCCTGGTGGTACACCACGTTTTCCGGCCCGACGACAGCCTGCAGACACTCGACGTCGGCACGCTCCTGCCGTTGCACGCGACGGCGCTCGGAAAAGTACTTCTGGCCTATGACACCGGTCTCGTGGCATCGTTGCGCACCGGCGGGCCGGAGGCCTACACCCGCCGGACCCTGGTCACCCAGACCGCGATCAAACGCGCCTGCGGCAAGGTGCGCGAGGCGGGCTGGGCGAGCGAGAACGGCGAGATGATCACCGGCGAGGCCGGGATAGCGGCGCCGATCCGCGGCCACGGCGGCATCGTGGTCGGCGCGATCGGGGTGTCCGGCGCGACGGAACGGATCTGTGAGGCCGACGGCAGCCCGATCCCGCGGCTGCTCGGCCACGTACGCGACGCGGCACGGGCGGTCTCCCGCGATCTCGGCGCGTCCCGATGGTGATGGAGGTGCTCGCGTGGTCCAGCGCTATGTGATGTCGATCGACCAGGGCACCACCTCGACGCGGTGCATCCTGTTCGACGCGCGCGGCAGGCTGGTGTCGGTCGCGCAGCGCGAGCATCAGCAGCACTTCCCCCGGCCGGGCTGGGTCGAGCACGACGCGATGGAGATCTGGCGCAACGTCGCCCGGATCGTGCCGCAGGCGCTGGCCGACGCCGGCGTCGAAGCCGGGCAGGTGGTCGGCCTCGGCATCGCGAACCAGCGCGAGACCACGGTGCTGTGGGACCGCCACACCGGCAACCCCGTCGGGCGCGCGATCGTCTGGCAGGACACGCGTACCGACGCCATGCTCGAACACCTCGCCCGCGAGCCGGGCGCGGACCGCGTCCGGCAGCTGTGCGGGCTGCCGCTGGCCACGTACTTCTCCGCGCCCCGTATCCGCTGGATGCTCGAAAGGACGCCTGGCCTGCGGGAACGCGCCGAGCGCGGCGACGTCCTGTTCGGGACGGTCGAGAGCTGGCTGATCTGGAACCTGACCGGCGGCGTCCACGTCACCGACGTCACCAACGCCTCGCGCACCATGCTGATGAACCTGCGGACGCTGTCTTGGGACGACGAACTGCTCGAGTTCTTCGACGTCCCGCGCGCGATGCTGCCGGACATCCGGTCGTCGGCCGAGGTGTACGGGACGACGTCGCGGGTGGTGCCGGGGATCCGGATCGCGGCGGCGCTCGGCGATCAGCAGGCGGCACTGTTCGGCCAGACCTGCTTCGCACCCGGCGAGGCGAAGTGCACTTACGGGACGGGCAGCTTCCTGCTGCTCAACACCGGTCCGACGCCGGTGCTCTCGACCCACGGCATGCTGACCACCGTCGGGTTCAAGATCGGCGACGAGCCGGCCGTGTACGCGCTGGAAGGGTCGATCGCGGTCACCGGATCCCTGGTGCAATGGTTCCGCGACGGGCTCGAACTGATCGGCAGCGCACCCGAGATCGAGACGCTGGCGCGGACGGTCGAGGACAACGGCGGCTGCTACATCGTGCCCGCGTTCTCGGGTCTGTTCGCACCGCACTGGCACAGCGAGGCGCGCGGCGTGATCGCCGGGCTGACGTCGTACATCACCAAGGGCCACCTGGCGAGGGCCGTGCTGGAGGCGACGGGCTGGCAGACGCGCGAGGTCGTCGACGCGATGAACGCCGATTCCGGGCTCGCGCTGTCCACGCTCAAAGTGGACGGCGGGATGACCGCGGACAATCTGCTGATGCAGTTCGTCGCCGACGTGCTCGACGTGCCGGTGGTCCGCCCGATGGTCGCCGAGACGGTGTCGCTGGGCGCGGCGTACGCGGCCGGGCTGTCGGTCGGGTACTGGCCGGATCTGGAGGGCCTGCGCCGCAACTGGCACCGCGCCGGGCAATGGCTGCCGTCGATGGACCCCGCCCGCCGTGACAGCGAGTACGCGCACTGGCGCCAGGCCGTGGAACTGACGTTCGGCTGGATGCGTCCAGGCCCCGCGGCCGCGCCCCCGGGTTCCGACCTGGTCGAGGTCGTGCTGGCCGATCACCGGCGGATCGAGCAGCTCTTCCGGGACCTCCGCAACGACGAGGCCGACCGCCCGGCGCTGATCGCGGAACTGTCGGCGGTGCTCGTCGCCCACGCCACCGCGACCGAACGGATCGTCCGTCCTGATGCGACGGAGAGCGGGCTCGCCGCGGAACTGCTGGCGGTCCTGGAACCGGAGGACTTCGAGAAGGCGTTGGCGGCACTGGAGAATTCGGTCGACGCGCATATCCGCACGGAGGAACGCGGGTTGCTGAACGAACTCCGGCGCACACTGTCCACTTCGGACCGCACCGCTCTCGGCCGGGCCTTCGTCGCCGAACGGCGGCGACAGCTCGACCTCGACTGCGGCTCGGCCGCCCACGTCCGCGAACAGGGTTCCCGGCTGCGGCTCTCGTGACTCGCCAGTAGGGCGTGCTAGCCTGTCGCCGTGCGCCGCTGGACTCGACTCCGCTTTACTCGACTCCGCTTTACCCGAGTCGTAGTCAAGCGCGCCGGCTGAACCAGGTCGCCGGCGCGCATTCCGGCGACCCCTCGACACGGGGCATCTCCCGGGACCTGGCCCTCCATGGCCTGTTCGTTCCCGCCTTTGGAGACCACGATGTCACTCACCACTTTCCAGGTTCCCGCCCCGCGTTCGGCACTGATGGTCCGCCGCCGGATCGCCACCTACTTCGTCGGCGGTGTCGAGCAGATCCCCACCCTGGTCGACACCCTCGGCTGCCTCGTCCACGAACTGTCGGTCGACGTGCGCGACGGGGTCCGGGAAAGCTCCATGACCTGCGCCGTCCTGATCGGCGCGGACGAGGTCGAGCCACTGCTGGAGCGGCTGCGGGGGTTGGACTCGGTCGTCTCGTCCGAATTGGCCTGAGCTCGCGTCGGCTCGAGTGCGTGATCAGACACCGCACTCGCGTGCTCAAACCCGGATCTCGCGTGCTTGGAGACGTGACTCGCGTGCTTGAACACCGCACACGCGAGTTCCGCCTCTGATCACGCGAGTCACGTCTTCAAGCACGCGAGTCACGCCTTCGGCCCGCCGCGAACCCTGGCCGACGCCCGGTTGCACGGTTCCGTGCAGCGCGTCCCCACCTCTTGACTTAGTTAGGAAGCCTTCTTAACTTCGATTTCATGTCTGAGACTCCCCGAAACAGCAGGTCTCAAGCCTATCGTCGGCTCAGCCTGGCCGAGAAGCACGACAACTTCGTCAACCGGTACTCGCGGCGGACCCTGTTCCGGGTGGGCGCGATGAGCGGCGCGGCGCTCACCATCGGCGGCGTCCTCCAGCCTGGCACCGCGATGGCCTCGCCAGGACCGACCGTGTTGCTCAACGCCGACAAGGTCGCGGGTTCGGCGCTCCGGCCGTTCGGGAGGCATATCGCCTATGGGGCCGACCCGTCCCAGCAGGTCGTGGTCTCCTGGCAGGTGCCCGCGGCGGTCACCGCGCCGTTCATCCGGATCGGCACGGTCCCCGGCGACTTCAGCCCGCCCATCCAGGCCGAGGTCCGGGCGCTGACCAGCCAGATGTCCTGGCAGCACCCGGTCGAGGAGGTGCCGCCGAACAGTCCGAAGGCGATCACCCAGTACTACCTCCACGCCCGGATCGATCGGCTCCTGCCCAACACCACGTACTACTACGTCGTCGGTCACGAAGGCTACGACCCCGCCGCCAGGCTCGGCGAAATGGCGAGTTTCCGCACCGCTCCGGCCCCGGGCGGCGACGGCACGTTCTCGTTCACCGCGTTCGGCGACCAGGGCGTCGGCTACAACGCCGTCGCGACCAGCAGCCTGATCGCGGGCCTCGACCCGGCCTTCCACCTCGCCATGGGCGACCTGAGCTACGCCCTCGAGGGCGAGGGCGGGCACCCGGAGGAAGACCAGTACGACGCCCGGCTGTGGGACTCCTTCTTCGTGCAGAACGAGCCGGTCACCGCCGGGATCCCGTGGATGATGGCGCTCGGCAACCACGAGATGGAGGGCTGGTACTCCGCAGACGGCTACGGCGGCGTCCGGGCGCGTTTCACCATGCCGGACAACGCCTGGGACGGGTCCACCTGCATCTACTCGTGGCGATACCAGAACGTCGGCCTGGTCAGCCTCGACGGCAACGACGTCTGCTACAACAGCCCGTCCAATCTGGACTACACCAAGGGCAAGCAGCTCAAGTGGCTCGGCAAGACGCTCGCCGCCTTCCGCGCCGACCCCACGATCGACTTCATCGTCGTCTACTGCCACCAGTGCACGTATTCCACCTGCCATTCCAACGGCGCCGAACTCGGCGCGCAGAAGGACTGGGGACCGCTGTTCGACAAGTACCAGGTGGACCTGGTGCTCAACGGGCACAACCACATCTACGAGCGCACCGACCCCATCCGCGCCGGCAAGTCCGTCAAGAAGGTGCCCTCGCGCGGGACCACCAACCCGGTCAAGGACGGGACGACCTACATCACCGCGGGCGGCGGTGGCGGCAGCGTCTCCGAGTTCCCCGCTCCCGACACCTACCTCGGCCACGAGACCCCCAACGACTCCCCCGTCCCGATGAAGTACTCGGAACGGGACGGTCAGGATCGCACCAAGAAGGTCACCTGGTCCCGTGTCCGGTTCCGCGGCTACAGCCTGGTCGCTGTCGACGTCATCGCGGGCACGGGCACCACACCGCCCAAAATGGACGTCCGCGCGATCAGCGCCGACGGCACCCTGGTCGACCAGATCATCGTGCAGCGGTCGTGACCCGGCGGCGGGACCGCATCGACCGGAAAGCCGGTCCGCCTCGGCCGATCGGCCGGTATCCGAACATCAGGTCCGGCCCGGTTTCCGAAGCGCGGAAACGGTTTCCGTGCGGTCCGCCGCTGTTACGAGTTCATGACAAGAACGAGACGGGACAACGATGATCGTCTCTGAACATCGACACCATGTTCGACGACGAACGAACCAGGCCGATCGCCGTTCCCGGTGCGAACCGGCGACTCCGCCTCCGTGTGACGGTGCTGATCGCTTTCCTGGTCGTCACCGGAATCCTCGGTTACGTGATCTTCCAGGCCAACGCGGAAAGCCGCCCGGCACCGGAAAGACGAGCCGCCACCGTGGTCTTCGACCGTACGTCGGGCGATCAGGTGATCGACGACGCGGGTTCGGAGAGGTTCCGCACGGCTTCGGTGGTGAAACTGTTCATCGCACTGGACGCCGTCACCCACAAGCCGAGCAAAGCCGACGAGGTCCAGCTTTACCGGATGCTGGCGAAAAGCGACGACGCCATCGCCAACACCCTCTGGGCCAGGAACGGCGGGCCGGCGATCGTGACCAGGACGGTGGCCGCCGCCGGGTTGAAGAACACCTCCGCGCCCGCCGACCCGGGCCGCTGGGGCGACACCCTGTCCACCGCGGACGACATCGCCCTGGTGTACCGGCACATCCTCAAACTGCCGAAGGCCAAGCGAAACGCGCTCATCAAGCCGCTGCGGGAGGCGCCGCGGCGTGCGGCCGACGGATTCGACCAGCACTTCGGCATCCCCTCGGCCTTCCAGGACCGGCCGTGGGCCGTGAAACAGGGCTGGGCGTCCGGACGAGGCGCCGTGGACGCGCACACGACCGGGCTCGTCGGGGCGGGCGACCGCTACGTCGTCGTCATCCTGTCCAGTTTCGCCGAAGGCACCGACCTCGGGGCGGCGACGGCGATGACTACCTCGACGGCCGTTTCCCTGGCTCTCCGTCTGGAAAAGTGACTTCGACGGCGTTCTCGACAGTCGTTCTGAAAGCGCTTACAAGAAGCTCGGCGAAACAGGCCAGCGGAGCGGCCGAAACACCTCCTGTCTGCGCCTTAAGCGCGGCCAGCTGCTCGCCCGCCAGCGGGGCGACCCGGTCCATGAACTGCCCCAGGAGCCGCAGCGCCGCGACAGGAGGGATCCCGGCCCCGGCGAGGTCCGCCACCGCACGCGAGATGGACGGGCGCACGACGGCGGGCTCCCCCGCGCCGTCCCGGCCGAGTACCCCGTGCCGCTCCAGGCAGCGGGCGACGGCGGGCTGGTCGCGGGCGAGGTCGGCCATCGCCGCTTCCAGCCGATCGCCGCCGTCCACTGTGGTCGTTCCGAGCATCGCGGCGATGGACACCAGGTTGAAGCCCTGTTTCTGCAGCATCGTGATGCGCCGGAGGCGCCGCAAATGGACCGGACCGTAGTAGGCGGACCTGCCGTGACGGGCCGGCGGCGGCAGCAAACCTCTCGTCTGATGCGCCCGGATATTGCGCGCCGACATGCCGACGATCGTGGACAGGTCTTCGATCGTGTATCCGGCCGGTCGCGACGAAAAGGGCTTCACGCCGATCAGCTTAACCAATGGTCGGATGAGTACACCATGAAGCCGGTGCAATGGTGACGGGACCGTCAACCGATCCCCGGTCGTCGAATGCCGGATTTGGGGAGTTCACTACCTGTCGATTACTCCAGTCAGGCGATCTTGGTAGGCCGAGGACTTCCCTGCCGTTTAAATGCAGCTAAGACATCCGATGTCTGACTCTGTCACCGCCCGCGGAGCGCCGCTGAACCCGATGGCTGGTCGTCAAAGTTTCAACCTTTACCGGGAGGTTTCATGTTCTGGAAACGGATCGCGGTCGCCGCCGTGGCCGCGACCGGGCTGGCCGCGGCGCTCGTGGTGTCCCATGAGGACACCCAGGCCGTCGCGATACAGCCCGCCGCCGCGAAAGTACCCGCGTTCGACCACATCGTCCTCGTGATGTTCGAGAACAAGGACTACAAGGAGATCAACGGCAGTTCCAAGGCCCCGTACTTCAACAAACTCGCCGCACAGGGCGCCAAGTTCACCAAGGCGTACGGGACCACGCACCCCAGCCAGCCGAACTACATCGCCCAGTTCGCCGGCTCGACGCACGGTGTCGACAGCAACAAGTGCCAGGATCTGGGGAACAAGGAGAACATCGCGTCCCAGCTGTTCGGGATCGGCAAGACGTTCGTCGGCTACGCGGAAAGCATGCCTTCCGACGGCTACACGGGCTGCACGAAGGACAAATACGCCCGCAAGCACAACAGCTGGGTCAGCTTCGGCAATGTCCCGGCGTCGGCGAACAAACGGTTCTCGTCGTTCCCGAGCGACTTCACGAAGCTCCCGCACGTCGCTTTCGTGACCCCGGACCTGTGCAGCGACATGCATGACTGCGCGGTCGACACGGGCGACAAATGGCTGAAGAAGAACCTCGACGCCTATGCCCAATGGGCGAAGACGCACAACAGTCTCCTGATCGTCAATTTCGACGAAGACAGCGGGACGTCGGTGAACCAGATCTTCACCACGTTCGTCGGCGCCCACGTGAAGCCGGGCAGCTACAGCGAATCCGTCAACCACTACTCGATCCTCCGCACGATGGAGGCGGCGTTCGGCCTGCCGGGCATCGCCAACGCGGCGAACAAGTCGCCGATCACGAACGTGTGGCAGTAATCGGGTGAACCCCGCGGGCGTGTCCACAGTGGACGCGCCCGCGGGCGGGGAAGGGTGGTTCGACGCGTGTACCTGTCCACGATCGGCCGCCGGGAGCATCCCGGCGGCGTGTCCAAGAAGTCGTTCGCCCTCCTGGGCGGGAACGTCTTCGCCCTCGGCACCGTCAGCCTCGTCACGGACGTCTCCTCGGAGATGGTGACGGCCGTGCTGCCGGTGTACCTGGTGCTCGGGCTGCACCTCGGCCCGGCGGCGTACGGCGTGGTCGACGGCCTCTACACCGGCGCGACCGCGCTGCTGCGCCTCGTCGGCGGTTACGTCGCGGACCGGGTGCGGCGGCGCAAGGCCGTCGCGGGGCTGGGCTACGCGATGTCGGCGGTGGCGAAACTGGGGCTCGTGGCCGTGGGGTCTTCGGCGGCCGCGATCGGCGTTGTGCTGACCGCGGACCGGACGGGCAAGGGCCTGCGGACCGCGCCCCGCGACGCGCTGATCACGCTGTCCGCGCCGGAGCACATGCTGGGCCGCGCGTTCGGGGTGCACCGGGCGATGGACAGCGTCGGCGCGTTCCTCGGCCCGCTCGTCGCGGTCGCGGTGCTGGCCTTCGTCGGCTCGTCGACCGGGATCGAAGGCTTCGACGCGGTGTTCGTGACCAGTTTCTGCATCGCCGCGGCCGGGGTGCTGCTGCTGGCGTTGTTCGTCCGCGACCACCGCGCGCCCAAACCGCCGTCGGGGACCGTGTCCTTACGGGCGGCGGCCGGGCTCCTGCGGGGCACCGGCGTGCGACGGCTGCTGATCGCCGCCTGCGTCCTGGGCATGGCGACCATCGGCGACGGTTTCGTGTACCTCCTGCTGCAGGACAAGGAGGACATCGCCACCGGCTGGTTCCCGCTGCTGGCAGTCGGCACGAACCTGGGCTATCTGGTGCTGGCCGCACCGCTCGGCGCGCTGGCCGACCGGATCGGCAGGCTGCCGGTGATGCTCGCGGGCTACGGCGCGCTGATCGCCGTCTACCTGCTGCTGCTCAGCCCGCTGACCGGCTGGGCGCTGTTCGCGCTCACCCTCGGCCTGTACGGCGTGTTCTACGCGGCGACCGACGGCGTGCTGATGGCGCTGGCCGGGCCGTTGCTGCCCGAGGCCTTGCGCACCACCGGGATCGCGATCGTGCAGAGCGGGCAGGCGCTCGCCTACTTCGCCTCGTCCGTCCTTTTCGGACTCTCATGGCAGTTCTGGGGTGCGACCACGGCGATAGCGATCGCCGCGGGCACGGTGCTCGCCGCCGTCGCCGCCACCTTCGTTCTCTTGGCTCCCCGCAGGAAGGCACGACCGTGAACACCCGCACCCGCGTCCTGATCGCCGTCACCGGAGTACTCACGCTGGCCGCGGCCGCCGTGATCTACGTCGGAGTGGCGGGAGCGCGCAACCAGGACACCGCGTCGGCGGGCACCAGCGGTGCCGTCACCCTCGACGGCCCGCGGTTGCTCTTCCGCAGCACCGCCGACGCCGACCGCGGGCACGTGTCCAGCGTCGCGGCGGCCGATCCGGGCGGGGCTCGGGCGGTGTCGAACCTGTCCTGCAGCCGGGTCTACGCGGCGGGCGGCACCGGCATCTGCCTGCGCCCGGAGAGCGGGCTGACCACCTATCAGCTGGCCGTACTCGACGGCCGTCTCACGGTCACGCAGGAGATCCCGCTGGTCGGTTTGCCCAACCGGGCCCGCGTCTCGGCCGACGGCCGCCGTCTCGCGTGGACGGTGTTCGTCACCGGCGATTCCTACAACGGCGGCCGGTTCTCCACCCGCGCCGGCACGCTCGACCTCACCACCGACAACGTCGAGGGCACGCTCGAGGACTTCGCCGTGACCGTGGACGGCAAGCCCTACAAGGCGGCCGACTTCAACTTCTGGGGCGTGACCTTCACCCGGGACCCGGACCGGTTCTACGCCACCATGTCCACCGGCTCCCACCGCTACCTCGTCGAAGGCGACGCCAAGGCCCGCACCGCCAGGACGGTGCGGGACAACGTCGAATGCCCGTCGCTGTCCCCCGACGAGACCCGCATCGCCTACAAGTCCGCCATCGACGGCGATCCCGCCAAGGGCTGGCGGGTCTCGGTGCTCGACCTCGCGAGCGGCACCGTGACGCCGCTGGCCGAGACCCGGAGCGTCGACGACCAGCCGGCCTGGCTCGACGACCACACCGTCGGCTACGCCCTCCCCCGCACGCAAGGACATTCCGACGTCTGGGCCGTTCCCGCCGACGGTACGGGGGCACCGCGCCTGCTCATCCCGGAGGCCGAATCGCCCGCTGCTCTACGCTCCTGACCATGAGGGCCGCGCTGCTGATCGTCGACATGCAGGAAATGCTCGTTCCCCTGGTCTGGCGCGGTGAGGAACTGGCGTCCCGGATCGCCGCGCTGGCGCGCGAAGCCCGCGCCCACGGCGTTCCGGTGATCGCGCTCCGGCAGATCGGCGCCTCCGGCACGGACTTCGACCCCGCGTCACCGGGCACCCGGCTCAGCCCGCTGCTCGGCCTCGAACCGGTCGACGTGGTGGTCGACAAAACGGCGACGGATTCCTTCTACCGCACCGGGCTGGCAGGCTTGCTCGTCGACCGCGGCGTGGACACCGTGGTGCTGACCGGGCTCGCGACCGACTACTGCGTCGACGCGACCGCCCGGTCCGCGCAGAGCCACGGTCTGGACGTCGTGCTGGTCGGCGACGGTCACGCGCCCTCGTCCGACGGCGATCCCGTCGCCGGTCTGACCGCCGAGCAGGTCATCGCCCGGCACAACCTGATCCTGGGCACGGCGATCCACCCCGGCGGGCGGCTGCGCGTGGTTCCCGCGGCGGAGGTCGCGTTCACCGGCTGAGCGGGCGTGCTCGTAGGATCGGCCAGTCATGATCACGAACTTCCTGCTCGACCACTCCGCCCTCGTGCCGGTGGCGATCCTGCTGGTCGCGCTCGTCTGCGCCGTCCTCGGTCACCTGTTCGCGGGCAGGCACCGGATCCTGTGGACCCTCACCGGGGTGTCCCTGGTGCCGGTCTTCGCGCTGACGCTGGTTCCCGCCGGCCGCACGATCGACGAGGTCGGGTGCACGGTCCAGTTCTCCCTGCCCACGCTCGGCGCGGTGGAACTCCTGGCCAACGTCGCGCTGTTCCTGCCTCCGGTGTACTTCGCCGCGCTGGCGTCCCGGCGCCCGCTGACGATGCTCGTGGCGGGCTCGGCGCTGTCCGCGGTGGTCGAGACCCTGCAGGCGCTCGTACCCGCGATCGGCCGCGCCTGCGACACCAACGACTGGCTGATGAACACCCTCGGCGGGGTCCTCGGGTTACTCCTCGCGCTCGGTACGGCGTGGCTGGTGGACCGCCGTGCTCAGTCCGGCAGTTCGACGGGCGCGATGTCGTCGTAGACGTCGCCCGGTCCCGGGTTCGCCGGGTCCGTCTCGCCGCCGAAATGGTGCAGGACGCCCCACACCGCGTTGAGCGCCGTCTGGACCGCGCCTTCCGCCCAGCCCGCCGTCCACGAAACGTCGTCGCCCGCCAGGAAAAGGCCGCGATGACGCTCTTCCAGCCGGTCCTGCATGAAATGCGTGAACAGCCGGTGCTGGTAGCGGTAGTGGCCGGGAAGGTTGGCCTTGAACGCGCCCATGAAATGCGGTTCGGCCTCCCACGAGACGGTCACCGGATCGCCGATGATGTGCCGCCGGACGTCGACGCCCGGATAGATCTCCTTCAGCGACTGAAGCATCACCTCGACCCGTTCGGACACCGAGAGCGGCAGCCACTTCAGCGAATCGTCGGCCCAGGTGTAGGACAGGCAGATCACCGCGGGCGCGTCCGGATCGTCGCCGAGCAGGTAGGTGCCGCGGGGCATGCGGTCGGTGAGCGTCATGCTCATCGTGTCGCGGCCGGTCTCCGGATCCTTGTCCAGCCAGAACGGCCGGTCCACCGGGACGAAGACCTTCGAGGACTCCATGTAGTGCGTGCGCTCGATCGCCGTCCAGTGGTCGATCGGGAACAGCGCCTCGTCGCATTCGATCTTCGACAGCAGCATCCAGCTCTGCGCGGTGAACACCGCCGCCGGATACGTACGGATTCGGCCTTCGGTGTCGGTCACGGTGATGTTGTTCGGCGCGGTGCGGTGCAGCCGGGCGACTCCGGGGTTCGGCCCGCCGCCGTGCAGCGAGCTCAGACTCGTTCCCGGGGGCCAGAACGCGATGTCCTCGGGCGCGTGTTCCCACAGCCGCAACGGAAGCTGCCTGCTGCCGCCCGCGATGCTGCGGTGCTCGTCGTCGGCGCCGGTGTAGACCACGCGCAGGATTTCCAGGATGGAGTTCGGGAAGTCGGTGTCCCAGCCGCCGGTGCCGAAGCCGACCTGGCCGAAGATCTCGCGGTCGCGGAACGAGGCGAACGCGGGTGACTGGCAGAGGAAGCCGTAGAAGGTCTGGTCGTCCAGCCGCGGCACGAGTTCGTTCCACAGCCGCTTGATGGTCTTCGTGTCGCGCTCGCGGATCGCGGTCTGCATCTCGGCGAACGCGGCCTGCTCGGCCAACGTGCTGTCCCAGGCGGCCGCGACCTTGCCGAAGACCGCGGGCAACTCGTCCGCCGTGCGGGCGTAGTGGCTCTCCCCTTTGAGATCGACGACGGTGCTCGGCGTTCCCGGTGCCAGCGGGTTCGGGAACGGAGTGGTCTCCAGGCCGACCTTGTCGATGTAGTGGAACAGCGCGGTGGACGCGGGCGGGAAGCGCATCGCGCCCATCTCCGCGACGACGTCGTCCGGGCAGCCGGGGAAGTTCACCGTGCGCAGGCGGCCACCGATTTCGGCGATCTCGTAGACGACCGGGCGCAGACCCAGCTTCATCAGTTCGTACGCGGTGACGATGCCCGAGAGGCCGCCGCCGATCACCGCCACCTCGGTGCCGTGCCGCTCGGCCGGAAGGGAGCCGAGTCCGGCGGGGTGGGCGAGAAAGTCGTCGTAGGCGAACGGGAAATCGGGGCCGAACATGGTGATCGGACGGCCCGCGGGCTCGTCGTGGTGGATCGCTGTCGGGAGGGCGGAGGTCATGCGGACAGTCCTCGGTACAGATCGGGCCGTCGGTCGGCCAGGTGGGTGTTCTCGAGCCGCGACGCGACGAGCGCGTCACGGGTGACTTCGGCGCTGATCAGCTCCGGCCCGGCGCCCGCCGTCGCGAGTACCTCACCGGTCGGGGCGACGACGCGGGAACGGCCGCAGTAGGTCAGTTCCCGCTCGGTGTCACAGCGGTTCGCGTAGGCGACGTACAGCTGACTCTCGTAGGCGCGGGCGGGCACCAGGGTGTCGGCGACCAGTTCGTACGGGCTCATCAGCGCGGTCGGCACCACGAGCACGTCGGTCCCCGCCAGCGCGTGTGCCCGCACCAGTTCGGGGAACTCGACGTCGTAGCAGATCAGCAGGCCGATCCGGAGACCGCCGAGATCCGCCTGCACGACCGCCTCGGCACCCGGCTCGAACCAGGAGCGGTCGATGTCGCCGAACAGATGTGTCTTGCGGTAGTTCGCCAGACGGCGTCCGTCGGGGCCGATCAGCTGAACGCTGTTGAACACGTGGGCGCCGTCGGATTCGGGGTAGCCGTAGACCAGCGCGGCCCCGGTTTCCCTGGCCAGCGCGGACATGCGGGCCGCCGTCGGCCCGTCGGCCGGTTCGGCGAGCTCGTGGGAACGGACGCCGATGTGGTAACCGGTGGTGATCATTTCGGCGGCGACCACGAGGTCGGCGCCCGACGCCGCGACGGCGGACGGCAGTTCGGCGTAGGGGCCCTGATGGACGGCGATCTTCACGCCATCGACGATATCCGCCGTTCTACTGCGCGGATAAGGCCGAATCGTTGCGAAAGATCTTGGCGGACCATCGGTTCGATGCAGTCCGATGCAATTCTGCGGCGATTTGTTGTCTTGGTCACCCGCCGGGCGGGGGTTCCTCCGTATGGTCGTCCGCCCAGCCCAGTGCCTCGGTGATCGCCTTCTCCGCGATGGCCGACATCGTCGACATATAGGTACCGCTGACGTGGTTGTCGTCGAGGTAGACGAGGACGTTGCCGATCACCGGCGGGCAGACCTCGGCCGTGCAGAAGTAGTCGCTGAAGTCGAGGAACCGCACGTTCGGCGGCAGATCCGAAAGCGTCTCGTACGGCGGCTCCGCCGCGTAGAGGTCGTAGCGCGGCGTCGCGCACTCGGGCGCCTCCGCGCCGCGGTTCTCTGCGCAGGCCGACGGCGACTGGGCGAACCGCGGGTTGTCCCGCACCGCCAGCACCGGAATGCCCTCCTCGTCGATCTTGCGCCACTGGGCGATGTAGCCGCCGGGAACCCGCTCCTCGACACCGAGTCGCACGTCCCTGGTGCCGATGGTCATCACCACGTCGGGCCGGGTCGTGAGGATCTCGTCGGCCACGGCGGTGTTCCAGTCGATGCAGGACTGGTCGCCCGGCACCGTGTCCGAGTCGGTGGAGAACGGACAGCCGCCGCGGAGGATCGAAGTCACCTCCCAGTTCCGCTGCTCGGCGATCGGCAGCAGTGCGCCGAGGAACTGCCCGGCGTGCGAGTCGCCGGTGACCACGATCCGGCGGGTGGGATGCCCCGACGTCTCCGAGGTGCAGACCTCGAGATCGCCGTTGCGCGGGGACGCTCCGCAGCGGGCCGGGTCGATACCCGCCCAGTCTTCGGAAACGGCGACGAACGACGGGACGAGCGGCGCGTCGGCGGCGCCCCAGTAGGTGAACCCGTCGGTGTGCGCGAGCGCGCCGGGATGATCGGGATCGTTGACCGCGATCGCATAGTTCTCCGCCTGTCGCACGCCGACCCACTGCCAGGCACCCGTCGCGGCGAGTACGGCCGCGAGCGTCGCGACACCGAACCGGTAGGCGCCCCAACGGGTTCGGACACCGATCCCGGACGCCCGCAGCGGCCGCTCGACCAGATGATGGGTCAGCACGGCGAGGACGAACGCCGACGCGATGATCACCGCGCCGCCTCGGAGCCCGACCTCCTCCTGATCGCGGGAAACGAGGTAGAACACCAGAACGGGCCAGTGCCAGAGGTACAGCGAGTAACTCAGGTCGCCGAGGTATCCGAGCGGGCGGCTGCTCAGGAAACGGTCCGCGCCGCCTTTGGACGCGGTGTCCCCCGCGAGGATCACCAGCGCCGCCGAAAGCGTCGGCCACAGCGCGAGATAGCCGGGGAAGACCGTCCCGACCTGGAGGACCAGTCCACAGGAGACGAGCCCCGCGACCCCGGCCCAGCCGAACACGACCCGCGCGGACCGGGGCACCCGGACGCGGTCGAGGAGCAGCGCGACCAGGCCGCCGAGCGCGAACTCCCACGCCCTGGTCAGCGAATCGAAGTACGCCAAGGGCTGATCGACGGCGGTGAGCCACACCGAGTACGCCAGCGAGGCCGCGAACACCGTGCCGAGGACCGCGAGCAACAGCGGGAGCACGTTCCGCCGCGCCCGCCTCGCGATCAACAGCACCAGCCCGACCAGCAGCGGCCAGACCAGGTAGAACTGCCCCTGGATCGACAGGGACCAGAAATGCTGGACGACGCTGGCCGAGTCGTGCTGCGCGAAGTAGTCGGTGGAATCCGCCGCCAGCTGCCAGTTCTCCAGGTACAGCGCGGAGGCGACGACCTCCTTGATCGTCTGGAACCAGCGGTTCTGCGGCAGCAGCACCATGCTCGCCGCGACGATCAGCAGCAACACGGTGAGCGCGGCCGGGAACAGCCGTTTGATCATCCGGCCCCACATCGGCCGGTATTCGATCTTCCCGCGCGCCGCCGCGCGGTAGAGCTGGCCGGTGACGAGGAACCCGGAGATCAGGAAGAAGGCGTCGACGCCACCGGAGATCCGGCCGAGCCACACGTGGTAGACGACCACCAGCACGCACGCGAGCGCCCGCAATCCCTGGATCTCCGGGCGGAACCGTCGCTCCGCCACACTCTCCCGCACACAACCACCACCATGATCAGGTCCGCCGACGCGCGGGGACCCTACGGCAGGAAGCTGTGAGCGAGCTGTGGCACCTCGTGACCGGTAACCGGCGCGCCAGGCTCCCTGGAGGGCTCTCGGGAACGCGTTGTGAAAGCCACGTTCGCAACGTTGAGGGTTGCGAACGTGGCGTTCACAACGCCGCCGTCCCGCACGTGAGGCATCGGTTCAGGTGGTCGTGGCCGACCCCGGGGGTCAGGTCGACTTCTGGCCGTCGATGCTCTCGCGCAGGATGTCGGCGTGGCCGGCGTGCTGCGCGGTCTCGGCGATGACATGCGTCAGCACCCGGCGCACACTGCGCACCGCGCCCGGCGGGTTCCAGGGTGCCTCCGGCAGCGGATGCGTCGCGGACAGGTCGGGGATCGAAGTGACGACCTCCTTCGTCCGCGCCGCCACCTCTTCGTATCGCTTGAGGATCCCCTCGAGCGTGTCGCCGGGCGACATCCTGAAGTTGTCCTGGTGGTCGATGGCCCACTGCGGGTACTCACGGGCGGTCCCGGCGCCGAGGTCGGCCCAGGTGACGCCTTCCGGCAGGTCGTAGGTCATCGCGGACGGACCCTCGACAACGAAGCGCAGCCAGCTCTCTTCGATCGAGGCGACGTGCTTGATCAGGCCGCCGAGGCTCAGCTCACTGACCGTCGGGCTTTCGGCGAGTTGCTCGTCGGTGAGGCCCTGGACGGTGCCGGTCAGCGTGGCGCGGATGGTGTCGAGGGCTTCGAGCAGGTCGGCGCGTTCGGCGTCGAGGATGGTGGCGGTCATCAGGCCCTCCGGGTTGTCGTTTTCTGGCACGAGACCGACTCTCGCAGGGGTAGAGGACAGGATGTGGCCTCTACCGAGGGCATCATGGAAACCATGCCGAAGACCTCCGCGCGACTGCTGTCGATGCTCTCGTTGCTGCAGGCCCGCCGCGACTGGCCGGGAGCGCTCCTGGCCGAACGGCTGGACATCAGCCCGCGCACGGTGCGGCGCGACGTCGACAGGCTCCGCGAGCTCGGCTATCCCATCGCGACGGTCAAGGGCCCCGACGGCGGATACCGGCTCGACGCGGGTTCCGAACTCCCGCCGCTGCTGTTCGACGACGACCAGGCGGTCGCGCTGGCGGTCGCGCTCCAGATCGCCACCACCAGCGGCGCGGGGATCGAAGAAGCGGCGATGCGGGCGCTGCACACCGTCCGGCAGGTCATGCCTTCGCGGTTACGGCGCCGGATCGACACGGTGCGGGTCACCGCCGTCGAATCGCCCGCGAGCCGTTCGGATCCCCGCGTCGACGGCGATGTCCTGCCGGCTCTCAGCGCGGCCGTCCACGCGCGCGAAGTCCTGCGCTTCGACTACGCGGGCACCGAACCGCCGCGCCGGGCGGAGCCGCACCATCTCGTCACCTGGCACGGCCGCTGGTACCTCGTCGCCTGGGACCTCGATCGCGAAGACTGGCGCACCTTCCGCGCCGACCGGATCACCCCGCGCACCCCGAACGGCCCGCGATTCACCCCGCGCGAGCTGCCCGCCCCGGACGTCGCCACCTTCGTCGCGAGCCGGTTCCGGGGATCTTCCGGCACGGACTCGAGCGAGTGGCCGTGCCGCGGCGAGGTGATCCTCGACCTCCCCGCCACCACCGTGGCGCACTACGTCCGCGACGGCGTCGTCGAGGAGGTCGGGCCCGATCGCTGCCGTCTGGCACTGGGGTCCTGGTCGTGGGCCGGACTGGCGGCGAGCATCGGGCGGTTCGACGCGGACATCGAGGTCGTCGGACCCGCTGAGCTGACAGAGGCTTTCGCCGTCTTGGCGCGCCGCTACACGAAGGCGGCCCGCGTTCAGTCCTCTGGATGCTGATCAGGAATCGAGAAGCGGCGTGGAAAGGTTTCGCCCTAATCTCCCCTCATGAAGACAAAACTCCAGGTGAGCACCATCATGTTGGGTGTCGAAGACCTCGACAGGGCCAAGAAGTTCTACGCCGAAGGCCTCGGCTGCGAGATCGAACAGGACTTCCCCGGCTTCGTGAAATGCGCGCTGGGCGAAGGGTCCCCGTCGCTGGCGCTGTACGAACGGGCGGCGGCGGCCGAAGACGCCGGCGTCTCCCCCGAGGGCTCGGGTTTCCGCGGTTCCTCGTTCCACCACATCACCGGCTCCCGTGAGGAAGTGGACGAGATCTTCCGTGCCGCCGTCGCCGCGGGCGCGACCGTGATCAAGGAGGCGGTGGGAGCCGATTGGGGCGGCTACTCCGGCTACTTCGCCGACCCCGACGGCAATCTGTGGAAGGTCGCGACAGCGTCCTGACACAACCTGCGCGCGGTGATCTTCTGCGCGAGACTGGAGCCATGCGACTGGATCTGAGCGGGAAGACGGCCTTGGTCACCGGATCGACCCAGGGCATCGGTTTCGCCATCGCCACGGGGCTGGCCAGGGCCGGTGCCCGGGTCGCGCTCAACGGCCGGGGCGAAGCCGGCGTCACGTCCGCGATCGACCGCTTACGCGGCGAGGTGCCGGACGCCGAAGTCGTCGCGGCGGCGGGTGACGTGTCCACCGACGACGGCACCGCCCGGGTTCTCGAGGCGGTGCCCGAAATCGACGTCCTGGTCAACAATCTCGGCATCTTCGGGTCGCAGTCCCCTTTGGACATCACCGACGACGAGTGGCGGCGGTACTTCGAGGTGAACGTCCTCGCCGCGGTGCGGCTCACCCGCGCGTACCTGCCGGGGATGACGAACCGCGGCTGGGGACGGATCCAGTACATCGCCAGCGATTCCGCGATCGTCATCCCCGCCGAGATGATCCACTATGGAGTGTCGAAGACAGCGTTGCTCGGCGTCTCGAGGGGTTTCGCCAAAACCGCGGCGGGGACGGGCGTCACGGTCAACTCGGTGATCGCGGGCCCGACCCACACCGGCGGCGTCGAGGACTTCGTCTACGAACTGGTCGACAAGGATCTCCCCTGGGACGAGGCGCAGCGCGAGTTCATGCGCCTGCACCGGCCGCAATCGCTGCTGCAGCGGCTGATCGAACCCGAGGAGATCGCCAACCTGGTGGTGTACCTGGCTTCTCCTCTCGCCTCGGCCACCACCGGGGCCGCCGTCCGCGTCGACGGCGGCTATGTCGACTCGATCGTGCCGTGAGGACGCCTCACGACTTGTGGTGCACCTCCTGGAGCCCGAACACGGGCGTCGGGATCCCTTCGTAACGCGCTTTCAGTTGCAGCGCCAGGTAAAGCGAGTAATGCCGCGACTGGTGCAGGTTGCCGCCGTGGAACCACAGCCCGTCCTGCCGCGTGGGCTTCCACATGTTGCGCTGCTCCCCTTCCCACGGCCCGGGGTCCTTCGTCGTGTCCGAGCCGAGGCCCCAGCACTTGCCGACGCGGTCCGCGGTCTCCTGTCCGACCAGGTCGGCGACCCAGCCGTTCATCGAGCCGTATCCGGTGGCGTAGACGACGAGATCCGCTTCCAGTTCCGTGCCGTCGGACAGCACCACCTTGTCCCGGGTCAGATGGTCGACCTGACCGTGTGCCAGCTTGATCTTCCCGTCGGCCACCAGTTCCGACGCGCCGACGTCGATGTAGTAGCCGGAGCCGCGGCGCAGGTACTTCAGGAACAGGCCGGATCCGTCGTCGCCCCAGTCGTGCCGGAACCCGGCCGCCTCCAGCCGCGCGTAGAAGTCCTTGTCCCGCTCGCGGATGGCGTCGTACACCGGGATCTGGAACCGCGGCAGGAGCCGGTACGGGATCGACGCGAAGATCATGTCCGCCTTGTCGGTGGTGATCCCCGCCTGCACCGCCCGCTCCGAATACAGGTCGCCGAGTCCCAGGTCCATCAGGGAATCCGACTTGACGATATGTGTCGAGGACCGTTGCACCATGGTGACGTCGGCGCCGTGTTCCCACAGTGCCGCGCAGATGTCGTGCGCGGAGTTGTTGGAGCCGACCACGACGGCCTTCTTGCCCGCGTACGAGTCCGGGCCCGGATGCTGTGACGAATGGTGCTGATCGCCGTCGAAGTCGTCCATCCCCGGGAACGACGGGAGATTCGGCTTACCGGACATCCCGGTCGCGAACACCACGTGCCGCGGCGTGAGCACCAGTTCCTCGCCCTCGCGGACGACGGTCACCAGCCACTCCTGCTTTTCCTCGTCCCAGGAGGCGGAGGTCACCTCGGTGCTGGTCCAGTACGGCACCTCCATGAGCCGCGTGTACATCTCCAGCCAGTCGGCGATCTTGTCCTTGGGCGCGAACACCGGCCAGTTGTCCGGGAACGGGAGATAAGGCAGGTGGTCGTACCAGACCGGGTCGTGCAGGCAGAGGTTCTTGTACCGCTTCCGCCACGAATCGCCGGGACGCTCGTTGCGTTCGAGGACGAGTGCGGGCACGTCGAGCTGCCGCAGCCGGGCACCGAGCGCGATACCGCCCTGACCACCGCCGATGACGACGACGTACGGCTGCTGGTCGTAGCCGAGCCGCGCCTGCTCCTCCTCGCGCTTCTCCGCCCACGACTTCCGTCCGCGGACGACGCCGTGCTCGACCCCTTTCGGCCGCTGAGTGTTGCGCCGCTCCTCGAAACCCTTGAGCTCACGCAGGCTCGTCAGCAGCGTCCAGGCGCCTTCGTCCTTCAGTCGCAAGTGGCCCTTCGCGCGGCCAGTCGCGGTTTCGAACTCCAGCCACGCTTCGGTCACGCCGTCGGCTTCGGTCGGTGTCTCGGTGGTGCGGAATCCGGACGGCTCGATGCCGTCGAGACAGGCGCCGAGCAGGCCTGCCACCCCGTCGCGGCCTTCGACCGTCTTGATCGTCCAGGTGAAGGCGACCAGGTCGCGCCAGTAACTGTCGACGGCGAAGAGCGTGGCGGCGGCTTCGACGTCGCGGGTCGCGAGGGCAGCTTCGAACCGGCTCAGCCAGGCGTTGACCCGCGCTTGCGGCGAGTCCGTCGCCTCGATCCGGTCCACCGTCTGTGTCATGGCCACTCCCAAACCTCGGCGTTTCGGCTGTTACCCCGATCACACGCCGCGGGCGGGGACGGCGGCAAGGGTTGCACCGTGTTGCAGCGCGACTCCTTGGCGCGGTCGGTCCGGCCGACCTATGCTGATCCGTCGACGCGATGGTGCGGAGGTGGCCCGTGGGCGTGTTCAGCTCGGTCCCGCCCGGCGCCGACCTGCCGATGCACGCCCGCGACCTGGTCCGCATGCACGAAGCCGTGATCGGCGGCGGCCGTCCGCGGGTCCGGCCGCGGCCGCTGGTGTCGCGATCGTGGTCGCGTGCGCTGAGCCTGGGGCTGGCCGCCGACGGGATGAACACCCGGGATTCCGTCCCGCTCGACGAGGTCGCCCGCCGTCGCCGCGCCTCCCCGCTGCGCCACGTCGTCGAGAGCCTCGGCCAGGTGCTCGGTGCGACCTCCGACACCGCGAACATGCTGCTGGTGGTGACCGACGCCGAGGGCATCATCCTCTGGCGGGCGGGCTCCCCCGCCGTCAAGCGCCGCGCGGACACCTTGGGCTTCACCGAAGGCTCCGAGTGGACCGAGGCGCGGGTCGGCACCAACGCGATCGGCACCGCGCTCGCCGAGGCAGCACCCGTGGAACTGCTGGCCGGGGAACATTTCGAACAGGGCCAGCATCCCTGGTACTGCACCGCGTCGCCGGTGCACGATCCGCGCACCGGCGAACTGCTCGGCGTGATCGACGTCAGCGGACCCGCGTTGACCCTGCATCCCGCGATCGCCGCGCTCGTGGAGACCGGACGGCGGCTGGCCGAAGCCGAACTCTGGCGTCACCACCAGCAAGGCCTGGACAAACTGAGGAGGACCGCCGAACCGCTGGTGGCGGGCATGGGCGGTCCGGCGCTGCTGGTGGACGACGACGGCTGGGTGGCTCACGCCGCCGGCATCGCCCCTGGCGAGCGGATCGCCGCCCCCTCGGAAGGCCAGATCCTCGCCGTTCCCGGTCTGGGCGCCTGCCTGCCCGAACGCCTGGCCGAGGGCTGGCTCGTCCGCCCCGCCGACACCGCTCGCCAGGTCCGGCTGGATCTCGAACTCGGGCACGCGCCGATGCTGCGGATGCGGGCGGGCGACGCCGGCTGGGTGCGCACCGTGACACCCCGGCACGCGGAGATCCTCGTGCACCTTCACGCGACGGGTCCGTCCGGGCTTTCGGCCGAGGCGCTCAGCCGCGCGCTCTACGGTGACGCCGAACACCTCGTCACCGTCCGCGCCGAGGTCTCCCGGCTGCGGCGGCTGCTCGGAGCCATTGTGGACACCCGCCCGTACCGGCTCGCCTCGGGCGTCGGCCTGACGGTCCACAAAGGACTCGAATAGGCGGCTGAGCCGCTCCCGGTTGCGCGGAGACCATGCCGGGTACTCCGCGCGCATGGAGATACTGCTCGCCGGGGCCGGCGTCCTGGCGTTGTGCGCCGCGGTGCTGCCGAACCTGCTGCACGAACGCGCGCTGTCGATGCCGCTGATCCTGCTGGTGGGCGGGCTGATCTTCGGGTTGCTCCCGTTAGGACACCCCTACGGCGACGGGGTGCTCGACCCGCGGTCCCATGTGGGCGCCGTCGAGGTGATCACCGAACTCGGTGTCCTGGTGTCGCTGGTGGGCGCGGGACTGAAATCGGACCGGCTGATCGGCTGGCGATCGTGGAACTCGACCTGGCGGCTGCTGGCGATCACCCTGCCGTTGTCGATCGGCGCGGTCGCCCTGCTCGGCTGGTGGGCGCTCGCCCTCTCCCCCGCCGCCGCGCTGCTGCTGGGCGCCGTGCTGTCACCGACCGATCCGGTGCTGGCGAGCGACGTCCAGGTACCGGCGCCGCATACCGACGACGGCCGGGGCGCGGACAACGAGATCCGGTTCACGCTGACCTCGGAAGCCGGGCTCAACGACGGTCTGGCGATGCCGTTCGTGCTGCTGGCCCTCGTCCTGGCCGGGACGGCGAGCACTTCTCCCGTGCCGTGGTTGCTGACCGAGGTCGTCGTCCCGCTCGCGATCGCCGTACTGGTCGGTCTCGTCTGCGGCCGGTTGCTGTCCTGGCTCATGTTCCGGGTGCGGCACGAGCGGCTGCGCCTCGGTGAGTACTCCGACGGGCTGGTGGTGCTGGCCATCGCGTTCCTGCCCTTCGCACTGTGCGAGTGGCTGGGCGGGATCGGCTTCGTCGCGGTGTTCACCGCCGCCGCGACCATTCGCGCCAGCGAGCGCTCACACGAGTACCACGGCGTACTGCACGAGTTCGGTGACCAGCTGGAACGCCTCTTCGTCGCGCTGGCCCTGCTCGGCCTCGGTGTCGCGCTGGGCGACGGGCTCCTGGCGGGCCTGAAACTCGCCGAAGTCCTGGTGGCAGTGGCCGCCGTGATCGTCGTGCGCCCGCTGTTCGGTGGGCTGGCCCTGATCGGCGGCGGCGCCACACAACCGGCGGCGACGGCGATCGCGTTCTTCGGCATCCGCGGGATCGGCAGTCTCTACTACCTGTCCTACGCCCTGGGGCACGGCGACTTCCCGATGGCCGACTCGCTCTGGCGCGTCACGGCGCTCACGATCGCGGTGTCGGTCCTCGTGCACGGTCTCGTGTCCGGTCCGGTGATGCGCAAACTGGAGAACCGGGGCAGCTGAACACGTGAGTTCCGGCTTCAATCACACGAGATCCGGGTCTGATCACGTGAGTGCGGTGTCTAGTCGCGGGGCGGGCGCTGCCACTCCCGGCCCTCGACCCGGGCTTTCAGCCGTCCCAAGGTGGTCGCGATGTTGGCGCGGTTGGTCCCGGCGCGGTCGGGCTCGCCGGTGATGAAGATGGCGATCGGGATGAACCACCGCGGCACGCGCAGCCAGTTCCGCACGATGAGGCGGCAGCCGTCACCCTCGGGCTCGATGTCGTACTCCCAGCGGGAAATCGGCACCAGGAACGGGGTGCGGACACGGTAGGCGAACCGGCGGCCGGGCTCGGCGTCGGTGATCTCGGCGTGGGTCACCCAGCGCCGCACGCCGTTGCGGTTGCTGCCGGCGAACCAGTTCCCGACGGCGGCCTCGGTCGCGCCGCGGATCCAGCGGGCCTTGCGCAGCTCCTCGGTGCACTCCGCCATCGCGACCGGGTCGCTGACGAGCCGGTACACCCGCTCGGGCGCGGCGTCGATCGTGACCTCGCCGGTCGCGATCGGTTCCGTGTAGGTCAGGGTGTCCTTCGGCTTCGTCGCCATCGCGCCTCCCAGTCGACCCTGTCAGCCCACCAGCACCGGGCGGCACGGTCAAGACCGGCACGGCAACCACAGCACGTTCGCGCAAACACCGGCCGGGATCAGGTGGTCGGTTCCGCCGGGAAGCTCACCCGGAAGCCCAGCGCCTGCAGCATCTGCGTGAGCATGGCCTTGGTGTTGGCCCTGGCGCGTTCGAGCAGGCCGGAGTGCTGCGCCGCCTCGCCGATCCGTTTCTCCGCGGCGACGTGGAACTGCTGTTGGTCCGGTACGGACACCAACGCCCCCAGCCGGTCGATCAGGCCGCGCTCCTGACCGAAGACGTAGCTGCGCTCGTTGTCCAGATTGGGTTTCGCCAGCCGGGCTTCGGGCAACCGGACCTCGACCGACTGCCGGTCTTCCGAGACAGTGAGGGAATTCTCCAGCAGCGGTCCGAAATCGACGTACGCGTCGACAGAGCCCGCCGCCACGAACAGGGTCCGCTCCCCGGCGATGCTCGCGGGCACCCATTTGACGTCCTTCTCGATGTCCACGACGACCTGGTAGTCGCCGACAGCGGCGTGATACTGGCTCAGATCACGGACCGCCTGGAGCACCGCGGGCTGCGATCGGTCCACAGTGGACGTTCCGAAGGGGTCGAACTTCGGCAGCAACCCGGTGATCTGCAGTGCCGCACCGACGATCAGGAGCCCGACCAGGGCGAACGCCCCGAGGCGCACCCACCGTTTCTTCACGCCCACCACCGCCTCTCCAGCGCGTGGGGTACCCGGCGGACGCGGTCGTGAAGCGTCCCCGCCGGTTTCGCCGACGATCGGCGGAACCGGATTTCGCACTTGGAGTAGTTTGGCCGCATGCAAAGCGTCTTGCCCGCGCCGGAGAAGGCCGGGCTGAACATCTCGGCGTTGCACTGGGCGGGTTTCCTGGGGATAGCCGTGTTGGTGCTGGTCACGTCGGGGATCGGCCTGCCCTCGGTGCTGGTGGTGGCGCTCGGGGTGACCGGGATGGCCACCCTCGTGCTGTCCTGGTTGGGCATCGGACGGCTCGCCGCGGGCCTGCCCGAGCGTCGGCTGTACTGGATCGCGGCGTCGTGGTGTGCGCCACTGCTGGTCGCACGCCCGCTGTTCAGCGGTGACATCAACAGCTACCTGGCTCAAGGACTCATCGCCGCCAAGGGATTCGACACCTATCTCGTGGGACCGGCGGAGGCGCTCGGCGCCGATTCGCCGGTGACGCTCGCGGTCAGCCACTACTGGCGCGACACGCCCGCCCCGTACGGGCCGGCGTTCGTCGCGCTGGCGCGCTCGGTCGCCCACATCGCCGGGGACGACTTCGTCCCGACGGTGCTGCTGCACCGGCTGTTGGGGCTGGCGGGGATCGCGCTCATGGCGTGGGCGCTCCCCCGCCTCGCCCGCCGCGTCGGGGTCTCGCCGTCGATCGCGTTGTGGCTGGCCCTGCTCAACCCGCTGGTGCTGTGGCACGTCGTCGCGGGCGTGCACAACGACGGGCTGATGGTCGGGCTGATGGTCGCCGGACTGGAACTCGTCCTCATGGGCGCGGCGAAGGCCGGAGCGGCGCGGCCCGCGCTGATCGCGGCGGGCGTGATCGCGGTGAGCGCCGCCGCGAACATCAAGATCGTGGCCGTCGCGGGCCTGTTGTTCGTCGGCGTCGACCTGTTCCGCCGGGCGACACCCGCGGGCCGGGTGGCGGTGGCGCTCGGGCTGCCCGCCGGATTCGCGGCGGTCACCGTGGCGATCTCCCTCGGCAGCGGGCTCGGTTTCGGCTGGGTCCGCGTGCTTTCCGGGGTTTCCGGTCAGGTCCACAGCTGGATGGCGCCCACCAACGAACTCGGTTTCCTCGTCGGTGGGGTGGGCAAGATCTTCGGCGCCGACCTGACCGACGGCGCGATCAAGGTGTTCTCGCTCATCGGCGCGATCCTCGGTCTCGCCGTCGGGGCCAGGCTGCTGTGGCTCACCTATCGGGAGAAGCTGCACCCTCTCTACGGCGCGGGGCTGACCTTCGCCGCGATGCTGGTCCTCGGGCCGGTCGTGCAGCCGTGGTATCTCCTGTGGACGGTCGCCCTGCTCGCCGTCAGCCTCACGACCGACCGAGGCCGCTGGATCCTCGCCGCGATCAGCGCGGTGTTCGGCGTGCTGCTCCCGCCCGCCAACGGTGGTGCCGTGTCCTTGGCGCTGGGCTACCTGATCGCCGTCGTGCTCATCGGCGGGACCTTGTTCTTCTTGAAGCGGAAAGGCCTGTTGCCGGAGATCAGGTTCCGCAAGAGCCGGACGTAGGGACTCCATCGCGCGGGTGTCCGGACCGTGCCGGTGAGTTCACGCTCGGCACGGTCCAGGCCGTCCTCCAGCAAGGCGTCGTGCATCGGCCGCCACAGCAGCGGATACGTGAACCAAGCGGGATGCCGGAGCCGCAGCACCATGAGGTGCTCGAGCTCGGTCTCCCCCGTTCCCCTCGCGCGCAGGGTGAATTCGTGGAAGCCGTCGAAACCCCGCGGCGCGGTGAACCGGAACCGCACCGACTTCCCCGGTTCGTAGGACTCGACGGAGTACCGCACCGGTCCGTGCCCGCCGACGGCTCCCACCCCGAGTGTCCGGTCGAACCGCATCGGCGGCCACGTGCCGACGGGCCACAGCCGGTCGCCGTCATCGGACAGTGTGTCGATCAGCGCGCCCACGCGCTCCGGTGACACGGCGACAATCCGGGAATGCCTGTTCCACACTCGCATCTCTGCCTCCTGGTTATAGAGACCTTCCCCTAAAACCATAGTAGAGGATAGTCTCTGAAAATGGGACGGCCACCGCGGCACACCGCCGACGACTTCCTCGACGCGGCCCTGCGGATCTTCGCCACCGAAGGGGCGGCCGGGGTGACCATGTCGGCCGTCGCCCGCGAAGTCGGCGCGCCGAGCGGGTCGATCTACCACCGCTTCCCCGGTCGCCCAGCCCTGCTCGCGGCGGTCTGGATCCGCACTTTGACCAGCTTCCAGCGGGACTACCTCGAAGCACTCGACCAGGAACCGGTCTTGGAGGCCGCGGTCGGGGCAGCGGCACAGGTGGTCCGATGGTGCCGCGCTCATCCCGCCGAGGGGAGACTGCTCTACGCGGGCAATCGCGCGCTCGGCGTCGAAGACTGGAACGCCGAAGACCGCGCCCGCGCCGAGGAAGCCAACCACCGTCTCGACGCGGCGATCACCAAGGTCGTGCGACGGCTGCGCCCACTGACCGGCCGGAGCACCGATGAACTGATGCTGGCCCTCGTGGATCTTCCCTATGCCGCGGTGAGAAGGCATCTCGACCGCGGCGAGGCTCCACCGCCCCGCACCGTCGATCTGGTCGCCAAGACCACGCGCACACTGCTGTCGGGCTGAGTTCAGATCCGGGCCGGGACCGTGATGGAGTACTCCCCGCCGTCGATCAGGTCGAGCAGGAGCCGGGCCGCCGGACCGGGCGACCGCTCGCCCCTGGTGGCGATGGTCAGTGGCCAGACCAGGCCGGGCGCGTCGAGCGGGATCGTCCGGACGCCCGTCAGCAGCCGGAGGTCCGGCACCACGGCGATGCCGAGCCCCGCCGCGACGTAGGCGGGCACCACACGCAGGTCGGCGACCTCGACGATGACCCGCCGAGGAGCCCCGATCGCCTCGAACGCGCGGTCCAGGGCGACCCGGTTGCCGAAGCCGCGCGGGTTGTCCACGAACGACTCGCCCGCGACGTCCGCCAGGGTCAGCGATCGCCGGCCTCCCAGCCGGTGGCCGTCGGGCAGCACGGCGACGAACGGCACCGAACCGAGCGGCTTGGTGCGGAACCCGGCGAGATCGGACTCGGGGAGCCCGAGCAGCGCGACGTCGAGCCTGCCTTGGCGCAGGTCCTCGGCCAGCCCGGTCGATCCGGTGATCGACACCGTGACGTGCAGGTCGACCAGCGGATACCGCCGATGGAAAGCGCCGAGCAGATCCGGCAGGTCGAGGCCCCCGACACTGGTCAGGGTGCCGATGCGGAGGCTGCCGCGCAGGCCGGCGGAGGCGTCGGCGACCACCTCGCGCGCCCTGTCGACGGCCTCCAGCGCGGCCTTGGCCTCGGGCAGGAACACCTTGCCCGCCGCGGAAAGCGCGACCCGCCGCGTCGACCTGTCGAACAGCTTGACGCCGAGTTCGCCTTCGAGCGCCTGGATGGTCGCCGACACGGTGGACTGCACCGCGAACAGCCGTCGAGCGGCGCGGGTGAAACTGAGTTCCTCGGCGACGGCGACGAAGCATTCGAGCTGGCGGGTCTCCACGGTCGCCGATTATCGCAGTTTCGGATAACTGTGACCAGTATTGTTCGTTGGACTTGGATGATCCGGGGATCCACAGTGGAGACATGCTGAACACCGTCACCCTTCCCCGTCCCGCGCTCCGGCGGATCAGTCACGGCCGCGGCTTCTGGATCATCGCGGCCGCGTACGCCGCCTCGCTGGCCTTCTCCACCGTTCCCACCCCGCTCTACGTGCTCTACCAGCAACGTGACGGTTTCCCGACCTACGTCGTGACCATCGTGTTCGCGGCGTACGCGGTCGGCGTGATGGGCAGCCTCTACCTCGCCGGACACGTCAGCGATTGGCTGGGGCGACGGCGCGTGATCCTCGCCGCGACCCTGACCCAGGCGCTTTCCGCGACGCTCTTCTTGGCTTGGCCGGACGTTCCCGGGCTGATCCTGGCCAGGCTCGTCGGCGGCGCGGGGATCGGCGCGCTGACCGCGACCGCCACCGCACACCTGTCCGAACTGCGAGCCGTGGCCAGGCCGAGCGAAGACCACGGCCGCGCGGGCCTGATCGCGACCGTGGTCAACATGGGCGGGCTGGCGCTCGGACCGCTGTTCGGCGGCGCGTTCGCGAGCTACTCGGCCGAACCGCTGACCACGCCGTTCGTGTTCTTCCTTGTCCTGCTGCTGGCCTCGGCCCTCGCCGTCGCGCTCGTCCCGGAAACGGTGGAACGCGCCGAGGAACGGCCCGCGTACCGGCCCCAGCGCGTCTCGCTGCCGTCGAGCGCTCGGCCCGCCTTCTTCGGCGCGGCGATCGGCGCCTTCGCGGCCTTCGCGATCACGGGACTGTTCATGGCGCTGACGCCGACGTTGCTGGCGCAGGGAATGCACCAAAGCTCACGGATGCTGGCCGGCCTCGCGTCGTTCTCGGTGTTCCTCGCCGCCGCGGCGGCACAGGTGATCTTCGCCGGGTTGGCCAGGCGGACCCAGTTGCGTCTCGGCCTCGCCTTGATGACGGCCGGACTGGTGGCGTTGCCGGTCGCGGTGACGACGTCCCAGCTGTGGCTCTTCCTCGCGGGCGGGATCGCGGCGGGCGCCGGGGTCGGGCTGGGCTTCCGCGCCTCGGTGGCCACCGTCGCCGCACTGGCCGAGCCGCCGGTGCGCGGCGAGGTGCTCGCGGCCCTGTTCCTGGCCGCCTACGCGGGGCTAGTCCTGCCCATTCTCCTCGTCGGCATCTCGCTGATCTGGTTGCCGAGCGCGTGGGCGCTGATCGGTTTTTCGGTGCTGGAACTGGGTTTGCTCGCCTGGTCCGCACCCAAGGTGCTGAAGCGCTGACTGTCCACAGTGGTGCGTCCGCGTGGTGATCCTCGTCAAACCCGCGGGCGCGCCACGAGGACGGTGTGCGATCCTGGTTACGGAACCTCGTGATCGAGGTCCCCGGACGAGTGGGTGCCGTACCCGGCCAGCGACAAGACGGCGCTCTGGGAGCGCGTCATGTCCTGGCTTGTCCTGATCGTTTCGGGTGTGCTGGAAGCCGTGTGGGCCACTGCCCTCGGCAGGTCCGAGGGGCTGTCCCGGCCGACACCGTCGGTGATCTTCGGCGTGACCCTCGTGGCGAGCATGGTGGGTCTCGCGTATGCGATGAAGGACCTCCCGGTCGGGACCGCCTACGCGGTCTGGGTCGGGATCGGGGCCTCGCTCACCGTCGGCTACGGCATGGTGTCGGGCGCGGAAACCGCGTCACTCGCCCGAATTCTGCTGATCGTGGGGATCGTGGCCTGCGTGGTGGGACTGAAAGTCCTGCACTGAGGCGAAAAGAGGGACCGCCCCCGACGCACGGACGACGTCGGGGGCGGTCGGGTCCGGGCGCACCCCTGCGTGTGGCCCGGACGGCTAGGCGGTCAGGATCGCGCCCAAAGCGCTGGGACGTTCGGCGGTTCCCAACCTGCCTGAGCGGTGTGGCCCTGCAGCGCCCGGTACGAAGCACCGTTGTAGGTGACCGTCGCCCCCGCGGCGTAGGTGGTGCCGGCCGCCCAGGTTCCGGTGGGCGGGTTCGACGTCGTCGGGCCGGTCGGCGTCGTGGTGGTGCTGGTCGGCGGGTTCGAACCCGAGGTCACCAGGCGCAGGCTGTAGACGCTCAGGATCTCCGAGATCGGCTGGAAGTAGAACGTGCCGCCCGAACTGCAGTTGCCGGAACCGCCGGAGGTGACGCCCTGCGCCTGGTCGCCCGCGAGCCACGAACCGCCGGAGTCGCCCGGCTCGGCGCAGGCGTTGGTCCGGGTGAGGCCGGAAACGGTGCCCTGCGGGTAGTTCACCGAGGCGTTCTTCTGCTGGATGGTGCCGCAGTGCCAGCCCGTGGTGGAACCGGAGCGGCAGACCGAGGCGCCGATCGCGGCCTCCTGCGAACCCGCCACCGGCACGGTGCCCGGGTACCGGTTCACGAGCCCGCGCGGGGTGTTGCCCGCGTCGACGCGGACCCAGGCGTAGTCGTTGCCGGGGAAGCTGGAGCCCGCGACGGTCCCGCTCGGGTTCGAGGTCCGAGTCCCGGTGGTGCCGCAGTGGCCCGCGGTCACGAAGCCGCCCTCGACCGAGAAACCGATCGAGCACCGGCCCGAGCCGAAGGTGTAGGCGTTGCCGCCGATGACGTCGATCAGCGGAACCGGGCTCTCGGTGCTGGTCGCGACCCGCACCGCGTCGGCACTCACGCCGGACGCGGTCGCCCACGACTTCGCGGCTTCCTCCGTACCCGCGTTCGCCAGTACGACGATCGAGTTGGTGGTGGCGTCGACGTACCAGCCGGGCACGGTCTTCGGCGCGCTGGTTCCCTTGGTGTCCAAAGACAGCTTCGCCGCGTCGAGCTGGGCGGCGCTCCGCGTGACGGTCTTCGGGGTCGCGCCCGCCGCGCGGACCGCGCCTTCCAGCGCCGCGTCGGTGACCGCGACGGTCAGCGTGGTCCCCGCCGCGTCCAGCCACGAGCCGGCGTAGGACGGACCGAGCCGGGTCTTGAGGGCGCCGTCGGTGTGCGCCGCCTTCTGCTCACCGGCGAGACGGGCACTGGCCTGATCAGGGCTGATCTTCAGGTCGCGCGACAGGGCCGCGACGATCTCCGATCGGACCTGGTCGGCCGCCGAGACGGTCTGACCGGCGCTGGCGCTCGGCGTCAGCGCGATGGCCGTGACCAGGCCCGCGCCGGTGACGGCCGCCGCGGCGGCCGATACGATCTTTCGGTTCATTTCAGGCGTTCCTCACCGACGTTCCGGAAGAAGATCTCGTCCAGACCGTACGAGGCACCTGCGGCAAATGGTACATACCATTTAGGTCATATCCACCCAGTGGACTGGACCTTTCAGCGACTTCCGCGCAGGTCAGCGCACTCCGGCATCCGTGTAGTCCACGCCATAACCCGGGTTCAACTCGAGGTACTTCGAGTAGGTGGGCCGCCGGTCGATCAGTTCGCCGTACACCGCGCGGGACAGGGCGATCATCTCCGCGGCGAAGGGGCCCATCTCCCCGCGCTCCGACCAGCCGACGAGATTCTTCCAGCTCAGCGGATTCCCCGCGATCGGGACGGCGACGATGCCCGGGATCTCGTGGAACAGCGGCTGACACAACACCACCGCGTGTCCCGATTCGACCATCTCGATGCAGGTCAGCACATCGGTCTCGTACAGCGAACGCGGCGTGAACCCCGACCGGGCGCACGCGGACGCGAAACAGTCGCCGAAACAGCCGTCCCCCGGTGTCGCGCACCAGCGTTCGTCCGCCAGCGCGGCGAGTTCGACCTCGTTGTGCTGCGCGCGCTCGTCACGCGCCGACATCAGCACGAACACCGGATGGTGCGCGAGCGTCCGCCACCGGACGCCGGGCTCGGGCGGCGGCGAGGCGTCACCGCAGACGCCTACGAAGGCGAAGTCCAGCGCGCCCTCGGCGGTCATTTCCGCGAGCTGGTTGGCCGACCACGACGTATGGGTGGCGACATGGATGTCGGGATGGGTGGTGCCGAGACGCTGCAGGAGAGCCCCGAGCATCGGCCCTGTCGCCGAACCGAGCCGCAAGGTCACCGGCTCGCCGGTGCCGGCGTGCTGGGCGAGGCGCGCGGCCTCGTCGTGCAGCGACGACACTGCGGGAAGCACCATTTTGGCCCGGTCGAGAACGAGGAGACCGAGTGCCGTCGGCCTGGTCCCCGTGTGATCACGGAGGAAGAGCTTCCCGCCGAGTGTCCGTTCGATGCGCTTCAGTTGTGCGGTCAAAGCGGGCTGCGCCATTCCGAGCGTGTTCGCCGCCTTGGTGATACTCCCGAGTTCGGCGATCGCGCACATGATGCGCAAGTGGCGCAGTTCCAGCTCCATCCCTCTACGTTAGTAGACATAACTGGACTGGACCAGACAAATGAGTGAGCCAAATGGCTTCGTATCGCCCTGTTCGCGGTTTGCCATCGATGTCAGCAATCCCGGACATGGTTCACAGTGGATCCCGGCCCCGGCACCTGATCAAGACCGGTCGCGCAGGCGGATCGCCGTCTCGAGATTCTCCTTGATCCTCTTGGTGAGGCGGTGATCCGGACCGAGCGCCCGCTCGGCGTCGGACCACGCCTCTTCGTACATCCGGATCGAGAGCGGCAGGTCACCCGAGACGCCGCGGACGTAGGCGAGATCGTTCCTCGAATTCAGCGTGTCCTGGTGATCGTGCCCGAACACCCGCTCCCTGGCGGCCAGCGTGCGCTCGTACACCTCGATCGCCCTGGTCAGATCGCCCGAGGATTCGTACGCTCCGGCCAAGTTGTTCCACGAGCTCAGGGTGTCGGGGTGATCGGGGCCCAGCACGCGCTCACGATCCGCCAGCGTCCGTTCCTGGAGTTCGATCGCGCGGACGAGATCGCCCGCGGACTCGCACGCTCCGGCGAGATTGCCTCGCGAGACCAAGGTGTTCGGATGGTCCGGACCCAGCACGCGCTCGCGATCCTTCAACGTCGCCTCGAACAGCGTGACGGCACGCTCCGAGTCACCCGTGGACCACAGGAGGTACGCCAGATTGTTCCGATAGAGCAAGGTCTCCGGGTGATCGGATCCCAGCACCCGCTCACGATCGGCGAGCGTGGCTTCGTGAAGCGGGATGGCCCGTTCGGTGTCGCCCGCCATTTCGTAGGCCATCGCGAGGTTGTTCCGGGAGACCAGCGTGTCCGGGTGCTCCTTTCCCAGCACGCGCTCACGTCCCTCGAGCGTTTCGTCGAACAGCGAGATCGCCCGCCGCAGGTCACCGGCGGCGTGGCAGGCGGCCGCCAGGTTGTTGCGGAAGCTCAAAGTGTCGGGATGGGGCGACCCCAGTACCCGCTCGCAGTCCGCCAGCGCGGCCTCGAACAATGTGATCGCTCGCCGCACGTCACCGGCCGCCTGGTACGCGGACGCCGAACTGTTCCGGGCACGCAGGGTGATGGGATGGTCGACGCCGAAGAGACGTTCACCGCCTTGGACGGCCCGGTTCGCGAACGCGATGGCCGCCGCCGGGTCGCCCTGGCCGAGAACGTAGAGGCTGAGGCTGTTCGCGAGATGACAGAGCGAACCGGTGTCACGGTCGGTGTGGTCGAGCAGCGCCCGCCCGTGGGGCAGCACGGTTCGGAAGACGGGCCAGTGCCCGGGCAGCCGAGGGTCCACCGGATCGAGCGCGCGGGCGAGCGCGTCGGCGGTGGCCTCACGGGCGTGATCGATGTCGCCGGGGTGGCGATAGGGGTCGGCCGGATCGGGGGTCCGGGTCACGGCCTGCACGAGCCGGTGGACGTCGATCGCCTCGGCGTCGAGGGTGATCATGCTGTAGGCGGCCAGCCGCCCCAGTGCCTCCGACAGTTCCGGCTCCTCGCCGTCGCCCTCCAGCAGCGATCGCGGGATGCGTTCGGGCGCGTGCCAGGCCAGCCGTCGCAACAACTTCGCGGCGAGTGGGGTATCCGCGAGCCTGTCGAGGGTGACGTGCCAGACCCGGGCCACCGCGCGCTCCGCGTCTTCGGCCTCCGCGGTCCAGGCGAACATCTTCGCCGGAGATCCGGCGAGCAGTTCGAGGTAGCGCGCCGGGGTCATCCGGTTCTGCGCGAGGTAGGCCCCCGCCTGCTCCACCGCCAGGGGGAGCCATCCCAGCTCCGCGCAGAGCGCGCCGCCGCCCGCCGGTTCCGCGTCCGGCCACTCGGCCCGGACCGTCCGGCCGAGCAGCTCGACGGCCTCGTCCGGCTCCAGCACGTCCAGTGACACGGTGCCGATGTCCCGCCAGCCGGTGCCGCGTCTGCTGGTGATGAGGATCGTGCCGGTCCGCACCCGCTCCAGCAGCCCGCGGGCGTGCGCGAGATCGGTCAGGTTGTCGAGGATCAGCAGCCAGCCGGTGTGCCCGGCCAGCCAGCCGACGGCCTGTTCGGCCCGCTGTTCCCACGGCAGCCCCGCGGCTTCCGGGGACAGCGCCACGGCCAGCTCCGCCAAGCCGTCGTCGATCGCCGCGGCCGAGTCCGCCGTCACCCACCACACGGCCGAATAGTCGGCCGAGCGCGATTCCGCGAATCTGGCGGCCAGAGTGCTCTTGCCGACACCGCCCAGCCCGTGCACCGCCACCACCGCGACCCGGTTGGCGGCCTTCACCGTCTTCTCCAACCGGTCCAGCTCGGCCGCGCGCCCGACGAAGACCCTGCCGCTCAGGGGCAGTTTCCAAGCCGCGTGCCGGGGCGGCGGAACCTCGATCTCCGCGAGAATGCCGTCGATGAACCTCGAAATCTGGCCGTACACAAGGGAATCGCGGTCTGCCGGTTTGCAGATGCCGACGTGGTCGGCGTCGACGGGGATCGGGCGGACCCGAGGCAGGCCGGGGTTGGCCGAGCCCTCGTCTACCACCCGGACCCCCTTGGTCGGGTACGTCTCGAAGAACACCAGGTTCCGGATCCCGGATTCGTCGGCCCAATCGCGGTAGCGGTCGTTGAGATGCCTCAGGTGGGCGTTGTTACGTTTGAGATCCTTCACCGCCGCGGTGGACCGGGAGATCAGCCCGAGCGCCTTGACGACCGCCGCCAGACCCGAGCCGGTGTGCGGGGTCCCCAGGAAGACCACCCCGCGCGCGGCCGCCGCGAACGCCGCGAATCCGGTCCGGCCCTCGGCCGCGTGCAGCAGGATCTCCTTGGCCAGCAAACCGCCCATGCTGTGCGTGACGAAACACAACGGCCGCTCGCCGATACCGCGGTTCTGCAGCGTCGCCATCAGGTTGATCGCCCTGTCCTGCATGGGCATCGCCCGGCCCCGCCAGCCCGAAGACCAGGCCTCGTAGCCCACCGACCACACCGCCACGCGAGCGAAATCCTCGGCGAGCCACTCCGGCCAGAACGACGACGGCGACGCGCCGGCCCACGTCTTCCGCGCGTCCCCGTCCAGCCCGTGCAGGAACACCACGTCCAATTCCGCCGACACGGGAGCCCGGACCTCGATGATCTCGGGCAATCTCCTACCTCCGGTCGGCGGGCGGGTTTCGTGGTGCCGCCACCGGATGTCGGCAGCCCGGCGCTCACCGTTACGCGCGGTCCCGGGACGTGACTGCGGCTGTTCGTGAGACCGGTCCGTGAAGGCCTCCTTGCCTACTCTGAGGGTAGGGAAGGAGGCCTTCATCTGTTTACCTACGTCTGACCTGCGCGTAGCTGGCGGCTCGATCTGTTCGGGGATCGACGGTGGAGGATTTGGGACGTTCAACGTCCCAAATCCTCCACCGTCGCGCGAGTCACCCTGGTTGATCGAGGCTGTGTCGGTCACGACCTCGTGGCCGACGACCGAGCGAGGAACATTCCGGACGTTCAACGTCCTGAAACCTCCACACCCGGACCCACACACACCAGCAGGTCAGCAAACACAAGCCCGTTAAGGAGGCCTTCACTACCTTCGTCTGACTTGCGTGAGGACGGTGGTTGCGCGGGTCCCTGAGCGACGAGACCGAGCATGAAGGATTTGGGACGTTGAACGTCCCAAATCCTTCACACTCGACCACCAGCCACGCCAGTGGGCAAGCAAATCGAGGGTCGCCAAGGACGCCTTCACGGACTTACCGGATCGCCACACTCGCCCCACCCGCACCAGCAGTCACACTTGCCGCGCGTGAAGGCGGTCCCGGGACTGCTCAGGAGGTCTTCGACTTGCGGTTCAGAAAAGCCGACGCCCCGACACCGTGCGCCGCGACGCTCGCCAGCACCGTCACCGCCATGACGCTCAACGCGACGTCCGCCGCGTCACCGTCGAGCGAGTTGTAGGCCAGCAGCCCGAACACGATCGACGCCGCGCCGCGCGGCGCCAGGAAGCCGATGGTCATCCGGTCCCGCCACCGGAAATCCGTCCGCAGCAGGGTGAGCAGCACCGGGATCAGCCGGGCCACGGTCAGCGCGACGACGCTGACGATCACCACGCCCCAGGTGAGGCCGAACGACAGCACCAGCACCGCGGTACTGCCGAAGACGAACCACATCAGCAGCCCGCACAGCGAACTGACGTCCTCGGCCAGCCCGAGTTCGTCTTCGCTCGGGTGCCGGGCGGTCTTGTAGGCGATCCCGCAGATGAACGCGGCGACGAAACCGTTGCCGCCGATCGCGACGGCGGCGGTGTAGGTCAGCAGCGGCAGCGCGACGGCCGCGACCCGGGCGGAATGCCGCGTCGACCAGCCGTGTTTGCCCGTCACGTTCATCGCCACCGCGGCCACCGCGCCGATCACGGAGCCCGCCAAGACGGCCAGCAACGCCGCCGGGATCGCGGTCTGCAGCGCCTCACCCGGCGTGCTCGCCTGGTGGTGGCTCCCCGCGAGGGTGAGCGCGAAGATGAACACGGGGGCGACGACGCCGTCGTTGTAGCCGCTTTCGACGTTCAGCAGATGCCGCACGCGCTCGGGCACGCGGACGTCGTGCACCACCGACGTCGCGGGCGCGAAATCCGTGGGGGCGATGATGCACGCGATCAGCAGCACCACCGTCCACCCGAGACCCGGCAGCACCAGCAGGCCGACCCCCATGACGATCAGGATCGTCAGCGGCAGCGCGATCAGCAGCAGCCGCACCGCGGTCTTGGCGTCATGGCCGAGATAGCCGCCCTTGACCGCGGTGGCGTCCACGAACAGCAGCAGCGCGAGGATCAGTTCCGCGGCGTTGAGGGCGATCTCGGTGTTGAGCCCGTTGCCGAGATCGTTGCGGGTGCTGAACCCGATCGCCAGCCCCGCCGTGACCATCGCCATCGGAGCGGTGATCTGCCACCGCTCCAGCCGCGCCGCCGTCATCGTCCAAGCCAGCACGACGACCGCGCCGACGAGCACGCTCTGGATCATCTACCCGCCCCTCGTTCCCGGTGGACTCCCCTGCCACCGGGAACGAGCATAGAGGCCGTCCACAAAGGAACCAGATCACACCACCGCGCCGTTGTCGTCGCGCTCCCGTTTCCGCGACGCCTTTTCGGCCGGACGTCCGGCGCCCGGCCAGCGCCGGTCGAGCAGGATGGCGACGGGACCCGCGGTGGCCACAGTGGACACCGTGCCCGCGACGAGGCCGAGCAGCAGCGCGAGGGCGAAGTCGGCCAGCGACCCGTCCCCGAGGAGCAGCAGCGCCCCGAGCACGAACAACACCCCGATCCCGGTGTTGATCGTCCGGGGCAGCGTCTGCAGCACCGCCGTGCCGACGACGCGGGCGAACGGCTCCTTGCGGCGTAGCCCGCGCACCTCCCGGACCCTGTCGAAGACCACCACCGAGTCGTTGACCGAGTAGCCGATCACCGTCAGCAGCGCGGCGAGAAAGACGCCGTCCATGGACTTGCCCAGCCAGGCGAAGATCCCGAGGATGATCAGGACGTCTTGCGCGAGCGCGGCCACCGTCGCCAGGCCGAGGCGCCAATCGAAGCGCACCGCGAGATAGATCAGCTGCGCCAGCACCGCGAGGACGAGCGCGACGACCGCCTTGGTCCGCAGTTCGGCGCCGAGGCTCGGCCCGATCTGCTCGTCGCGGATCTCGGTGGCGTCACCCGCGACCCCGGCCACCGCGGTCCGGATCCGCTCGGTGGCGGCCTCGTCGATGGGCTCGGTCCGCACCGAGATGTCCTTCTCCCCGGACATCTGGACGACGGCGCGGGGGAATCCCGCGTCGGAAACCGCGTCCCGCACCCGCTCGACGTCGGCGGGCGCCGAAGTGCTGTATTCGACCACCCTGCCGCCGGTGAACTCGACGCCGAGGTTCGGCCCCGCCACGAACAGTCCCGCGATCGCGGCGATGACGACGGCGCCCGTCACCATCAGCCAGCGTTCGGGCTTGCCGAGGAACCCCGGATCACGCCTGTTCACCCAGCGGCGGACCCGGCCCTCGTGCGTGAGCCCGGAAAGCCGCGATTTGCGCGCGACCACACCCCGCATCGTGAGGTGCAGCAGCAAACGCGTGAGCACGAGCGAGATGAACAGCGCCACGACCACGCCGATGGACAGCGTCACCCCGAACCCGCGCACCGGGCCGGACGCCAGCCAGAACAGCAGCCCCGCGGCGAGCAGGGTGGTCACGTTCGAATCGACGATCGCCGACAACGCGCCGCTGAATCCCCGGCTGACCGATCGGGGCAGCGAGCCTCCCTGTTTGACGGAGTGTTCTTCCCTCGCCCGTTCGAAGACGAGCACGGTGGCATCGACGGCCATACCGATTGCCAGGACGAAGCCCGCGAGACCGGGCAGGGTCAGCGTCGCGCCGACAGCGAGCAACGCTCCGTACGACACGGCCGCGTAGGCCACCAGCGCACCCACCGCGACGAGTCCGGCCAGCCGATACACCGCGAGCAGGAACAGCGCGGTCAGCGCCAGTCCGATGACGGCCGCGCGGGCACTGGCGTCGATCGCGGCCTCACCGAGAGTGGGGCCGACGGTGCGCTGCTCGATGATCTCGACCGGCGTCGGGAGCGCGCCGGCGTTGATCAGCAACGCCAGGTCCTTCGCCTCGGCCGGGGAGAACCGCCCGGTGATCTGCGTGCTCCCGCCGACGATCCCGACCCCGCAGGCGACCTGCGGGCTCACCTGCGGCGACGAGATCACCTTGTCGTCGAGCGCGATCGCCACCCGGCGGGTCGGATCGCCTGGCGGGGAACAGGCCGCCTGTCCGGTCAGCCGCTCCCAGGCGCGACCGGAATCCCCTTTGAAGTCAACGGAAACGAGGTGTCCGCCACCCTGCGAATCGATCGTCGAGAGCGCCTTGTCGACACCTTCGCCGGTCAGCGCCGCGGGCCCGAGGCTGATCGGCTGCCCGCTCTCGTCGGGAAGGACACGGCTTCCCTCGGTAGGAGCTCCGAGCACCGGATGGAAGGAAAGTTGCGCCGTGCGGCCGATCACCTCGACGGCCTCGCGCGGATCCCGCACGCCGGGCAGTTCGACGATGATCCGGTTGTCGCCGGAGCGGGCCAGCATGGGCTCGGCGACACCCAGCGCGTCGACCCGGCGGCGCAGCACCTCGAGCGTCCGGTCGGTGGTCTCCGCACTGGCGGTGACGGTGGGCGAATCCTTGGTCTCCAGCACGATCTGCGTGCCACCACGCAGATCGAGCCCCAGGCGCGGGGCGGTGGTCAGCAACAGGTACACGGTCGCGGCGAGGACGACCAGCGAGACGACGGCTCGCCCGGTCATGCCTCGCCGCGCGGTTTCGCGCGGCACGACGGTTTCTCCTCGATGAATTCGTCCGCGCGCGGCGGAAGGCGCGCGGATCCCCGGTCCGGGCACGCGGAAGACGTGCCCGTGAGCTTCAGACGGCTACCGGGAAAGGAGGGGCTCGATCCCCCAGCGCGAGGCGGTTCGCCGCGTACGAGGGAGGGGCGATGTCGGCGTGGAGCTCGCCGAGGCGGAGCAGTGTCGTCGACGCCGGTCCGCACGGGACGGCGCCGAAGAGAGGCAGGTCACCGTGACCGTGCACACCCAGGAGCGAGGGCTCGGCGGCGAGCCTGCCCGCGGCGCGTACCGGCGCCACGGCCTTGGAGACCGAGGAGTCGACCACCGCGTTCGCCCCGCGCGAGTCCGCCGCCGAGGCGGAATCGACCGAGTGCAGCGTGAAGAACAGGCCGAGCGCGGTCAGGACGGCGGCTAGCAGCACCGGCACGGCCTTCCTGGCCGTCCGGTACTTCCGGCGCTCCACCGTCATCGACACACTCCCGGGTCCTCGCCGACACCCTACTTGCCTGGCGCGAGCCGGACGGCGAGTCGCGTGATCCCGGCGCGGACGCGGCTCTCCCCCAGCTCCGGCAGCAACGCCGTCAGGTGCTCGGCCGCCAGCGGCGCCAGCAGGGTGTGCGCGGCGTGCTCGGGGTCGGGAGTGCCGTCGAGCAGGATCGCCACGTGCCGGTGCCAGAACCGGTAGGCGCCGATCCGGTAGCGCGCCCCCGGCGCGGCGGTCTCCGACATCCGCACCAGCGGCAGATGTTTCAGCACGTAGTCGAGGTAGGCGTCGGCGAAAGCCACCAGCCGCTCCGACGGCGGAGCACCCGGGCCCAGCGGCGGCGGCCCGTGCAGGATCCCGTCCTGGAGCGCCTGTTCCCGTGCGTCCAGCAACGCGACGGCCAGCCCGGCCTTGTCGCCGAAGCGGCGGAAAAGCGTCCCCTTGCCCACGCCGGCGGCCGCCGCCACCTGGTCCATGGACACCGCGTCGACGCCGTGCTCGGCGAAAAGCGACGAGGCCGCGTCCAGGATGGCGGCGCGGTTGCGGGCGGCGTCCGCGCGTTCCTTGGGCGGCGGCGTGCGCAGGAGTTCCAGCGAGGTTGCAAAAGCGGACTGCGGTCCGTTATGGTCGTGGGGCACATGCGGACTATAGTCCGATTATCTGGAGGTAGCGACATGACCGCACTCATCACCCGTGATGACCTGAAGGCCGCGATCGACGCGAAGGCCGTGACGGTCGTCGACGCGCTGGGTGGCGAGTACTACGCCAAGCAGCATCTGCCCGGCGCCGTCCCGCTCGTCCTCGCGGACGTCGACGCGCGGGCGGCCGCCGTACTGCCCGATCGCGGCGCCGCGATCGTCACCTACTGCTCCAACCCCGCGTGCCCCAACAGCGGACAGGTCGCCGACCGGCTCACCGCCCTCGGCTACACCGACGTCCGCAAGTACCAGGAGGGCATCGAAGACTGGGCGGGAGCGGGCCTGCCCCTCGAACAGGGCTGAGCCTCTACGACGACGGGACGCGCTGTCGCAGGAGCGGAACCCCGTCGCCGTCGAGTTCGGCCAGATAGGCCGAACGTCCGGTCATGGCCATGATCAGCGCGAGGGTCGTGCCCGAGACGAGCGGCCCGGACCCGACGGCGAAGGGGCCGTCGGTCGCTTCCAGCCGCAACCCGCCGATACGTCCCTTCGCCATCACCACCAGATCGGCGCCTTGGTAGTAGCCGGCCAGCGACGTGAGGACGGCGATCGGATGGTCCCGGCGGATCCCGAGCGGGCGGCGGATGTCTTCGCCGTGCACGATCGTCTCGCCGAGTATCGCGATGGCGGGCAGCGGAGGTTTCGTCGTGCTCTTGACGACACGGCGGAACCGCTCCAGAGTCTCGGCCCCGTCCGCCCCCAGATGCTCGGCCAGCCGCATCGCGACCTGCTTTTCGAAGTCGAACCGGCAGCGGATCACCCCGGCCAGCCAGCGCGCCGGCGTCAGGCTCGCCGCGGAGGTGAGATGCGCCAGCACCTCGCGCACGGTGAGCTCCGTGCACAGCGACGGTGTCCCCCACCGCTCCTCGGTGAGGTCCTCGAGGTCGATCGCCAGCGCCGCCCGCTCGGTGTGGATCAGCGGCCAGACCCGGGCCGCCTTCGATCCTGAATTGGTCATGCCAGGTCCTTCCCGTCATCGTCGTCCGAAGAGGAGACTCCCGCCGCGAACAGGAATCATCGGTCATCGATACTCGAAAGGCGAAATTTCCTCCCAGCACCGGGAAAGAAGGACCGATGGGAACGGCGTTGCTCCTCCTCGGCGGCGGGATCCTCTTGTTCGTTCTGATCCTGCTCACCGTCGGGATACTGCTGGGCCGCCAGGTCCGGCGCGGTAGGAAGCAGGGTCGCTACCCCTACCGCGCCAAGTCCGGCACCTACGACAACTCGTCGATGGGCGATCCCCACTGAGCCCGATCAGGACTCCCTGCGCCTCCGTCCGGCGAGCAGGAGCAGCGCGCCGATGGCGAGCATGCCGAGCCCCAGGATCGACATCGTCTTCACCGGCGAACCGGTGACAGCCAGGCCCGGCCGGTTCGGCGGCTGCGGGTTCGGCTTGTCCGGCGGCTGCGGCGTCGGCGGCACCCGGGTGTCGGTGCCGCAGTCGGGGTTCGCCGAGCCCGGCGGGCAGTTGCCGCCTGGGGTGTCGGACGTGACCACGTTGCGGAGCCGGTGGTCGCCGGTCGCCGGCTTCCGCAGGGTGACGGCGTAGGTGACTGTCGCCTTCTCCCCCGGCTTCAGCTCGCCCTTCCAGGTGAGCTTCGGCGCGGAGTAGGTGACCGTTCCCGTACTGGCCTTCGCGGTTCCGTCGAAGGTGGCGTCGTCGAGCACCTGGGTCAGGTCGTCGGTGAACGTCGCGCCGTCCACGGTGGTCTGTCCGGTGTTCTCCACCGTGACGGTGTACGTGACGACCTCGCCCGGTTTCGCCTCCGTCTTGTCGACCGTCTTCTTGATCTTCACGCTGGACAGCGGCGTCGTCGTGCCGCACTTCGGATCCTTGCTGCCCGGCGGGCAGTTCCCGCCGGGGGTGTCGGTCACGATGGTGTTGGTCAGCTTTCCGTCGCCGTCGGTCTTGGTCACCTTGACGCTGTAGGTGACCGTCGCCGTCTGCCCGATCTCCAGATCACCGGTCCAGGTCAGCTTCGGTTCCGCGTAGGTCACCGCGCCGATCGTCGCCGCACCGTCCTTTTGGAACACCGCGTCGTCGAGGACCTCGGTGAGGTCGTCGGTGAACGTCGCGCCGGTCAGCTTCGTCTTGCCGGTGTTGCGCACCGTCACCGTGTACTTGACGACGTCGCCCGGGTTCGCCGTGGCCTTGTCCGCCTTCTTCTCCAGCGAGATACCGGGCACCGGGGTGATCGTCGAACAGGCCGGATCGTCCGACTGCGGCGGGCAGGTGCCCGGCGTGTTGGTGCTGACGGTGTTCCGCAGTTCGTGGTCGCCCGTGACCGGGTTCTTCACCTTCACCGAGTACTTCAGCGTGGTCGACGCCCCCACCGGGAGATCGCCGGTCCACACCAGGTTCGGCGCGGTGAAGGCGAACACCCCGGCGACCGGCGCCGACGCGGCGTCGTTCCGGTAATCGGCGTCGTCCAGCACCTCGGACAGATCGTCCGTGACCCGTGCGGCGTCCTCGCCGACCAGGTCGACCTTGCCGGTGTTGGCCACCATGACGGTGTAGGTGACGACGTCGCCCGGGTTCGCGGTCTGCTTGTCCGAGGTCTTCTTCACCGTCAGTTCGCGGGAGGGCACGTCCGCGACGCAGTTCGGGTCGTTCGACCCCGGCGGGCAGTTGTTGCCCGGCGTCTCCGAAGTGACCACATTGGACAGTTTCTTGTCACCGGTGTCCGGGTTCTTGATCTTGACCGTGTAGGTGATGGTCGAGGTCTGCCCGATGTCGAGCGAACCGGTCCAGGTCAGCTTCGGTGCCGCGTACGAGACACCGCCGATGGTCGCCGCGCCGTCGTTCTGGTAATCGGCGTCGTCGAGGACTTCGGTCATGTCGTCGGTGAAGGTGGCACCGTCCTGTTTGGTCTGACCGGTGTTGGTCACGGTGATCGTGTACTTCACCGTGTCACCGGGGTCGACCGACTTCTTGTCCGCGGTCTTCTTGATGAGCAGTCCCGAAACCGGCGTCGTGGTCCCGCACTTCGGATCGGTCGAACCCGGCGGGCAATTACCGCCCGGTGTGTCCGAGGTGACGCCGTTGACGAGCTTCTTGTCGCCGTCACCGGGATTCTTCACCTTGACCGAGTAGGTCACCGTGGCCGTTTCGCCGATACCGAGGTCACCGGTCCACGTCAGCTCGGGCTCCGCGTAGGACACCGCGCCGATCGTCGCCGCACCGTCGTTCTGGTAGTCGGCGTCGTCGAGGACCTTGGTCAGGTCGTCGGTGAAGGTGGCGCCGGAAACCTTGGTCTGACCGGTGTTCCGGACGGTCACGGTGTACTTGACCACGTCACCGGGGTTCGCCGACTGCTTGTCGACGGTCTTCTCGATCTCCAGCCCCGAAACCGGTGTCTCCGTGCCACAGGCCGGATCCGTGGACCCCGGCGGGCAGTTGCCGCCCGGGGTCTCCGACGACACCGCGTTCTTGAGCCGGTTGTCGCCGGTGTTCGGGTTCTTCACCTTGACCGTGTAGGTCACCGTCGACTTGTCACCGACACCGAGGTCACCGGTCCACGTGAGCTTCGGTGCCGCATAGGACACCGCACCGATGGTCGCCGCGCCGTCGTTCTGATAATCGGCGTCGTCGAGAACCTGGGTCAGGTCGTCGGTGAACGTCGCCCCGGTCAGCTTCGTCTGGCCGGTGTTGGTGACCGTGACCGTGTACTTCACGACGTCACCCGGGTTCGCCGACTGCTTGTCGACAGCCTTCTCGATCAACAGACCCGACACCGGAGTGGTCGTGCCGCACTTCGGATCCGTCGAACCCGGCGGACAGTTCCCTCCGGGGGTCTCCGAAGTGACCGTGTTGATGAGCTTCTTGTCGCCAAGGGCGGGGTTCTTGACCTTGACGGTGTAGGTGACCGTCGAGGTCTCCCCGATCTCGAGGTCGCCCGTCCACGTCAGCCTCGGCGCCGCATAGGACACCGCACCGATCGTCGCCGCACCATCGTTCTGATAATCGGCGTCATCGAGAACCTGCGTCAGATCGTCGGTGAACGTCGCACCGGAGAGCTTCGTCTGGCCGGTGTTCCGCACGCTCACCGTGTATTTGACGACGTCGCCCGGATTCGCGGACTGCTTGTCCACGGCCTTCTCGATGAGCAGGCCGGACACCGGCGTCTTCGTGCCGCACTTCGGATCCGTCGAGCCCGGCGGGCAGTTCCCGCCCGGTGTTTCGGACGACACCGCGTTCCTGAGCTGATTGTCGCCGGTGTTCGGGTTCTTGACCTTCACGGTGTAGGTGACCGTGGACGTCTCCCCGATCTCGAGATCGCCGGTCCAGGTCAGCTTCGGCGAAGCGAAGGACACCACACCGATGGTCGCCGCGCCGTCGTTCTGATAATCGGCGTCGTCGAGAACCTGCGTCAGATCGTCGGTGAACGTCGCCCCGGTCAGCTTCGTCTGGCCGGTGTTGGTGACGGTGATCGTGTACTTCACGACGTCACCCGGGTTCGCCGACTGCTTGTCGACCGACTTCTCGATCGTCACACCCGAGACGGGGGTGGTGGTGCCACACTTCGGGTCCGTGGACCCCGGCGGGCAGTTGCCGCCCGGTGTTTCGGACGACACCGCGTTCCTGAGCTGATTGTCGCCGGTGTTCGGATTCTTGACCTTCACGGTGTAGGTGACCGTCGAGGTCTCCCCGATCTCGAGGTCACCGGTCCAGGTCAGCTTCGGCGAAGCGAAGGACACTCCACCGATCGTGGCGGCTCCGTCGTTCTGGTAGTCGGCGTCATCGAGAACCTGGGTCAGATCGTCGGTGAACGTCGCACCCGTCAGCTTGGTCTGCCCGACGTTGGTGACCGTGACGGTGTACTTCACGACCTCACCGGGGTTCGCCGACTGCTTGTCGACCGTCTTCTCGATCAGCAGACCGGATACCGGAGTCGTGGTCCCGCACTTCGGGTCCGTGGACCCCGGCGGACAGTTCCCGCCCGGCGTCTCCGAAGTGACCACATTGGACATCTTCTTGTCGCCGGGGTTCGGGTTCTTCACCTTGACCGTGTAGGTCACCGTGGACGCTTGGCCGATATCGAGGTCGCCCGTCCAGGTCAGCTTCGGCGCGGCGTAGGACACCGCACCGATCGTCGCCGCACCATCGTTCTGGTAGTCGGCGTCGTCGAGGACCTGCGTCAGATCATCGGTGAAGGTCGCACCGGTCAACTTGGTCTGGCCGGTGTTGGTGACGGTCACGGTGTACTTCACGACATCGCCCGGGTTCGCCGACTGCTTGTCGACAGCCTTCTCGATCTTCAAACCCGAAACCGGAGTCGTCGTCCCGCACTTCGGATCCGTCGAGCCCGGCGGACAGTTCCCGCCCGGTGTCTCCGACGACACCGCGTTCTTGAGCAGATTGTCGCCGGTGTTCGGGCTCTTGACCTTGACGGTGTAGGTGACAGTGGACGTCTGCCCCACCTCGAGGTCACCCGTCCACGTCAGCTTCGGCGAAGCGAAGGACACCGCACCGATCGTCGCCGCACCATCGTTCTGATAGTCCGCGTCATCGAGGACCTGCGTCAGATCGTCAGTGAAGGTCGCACCGGTCAGCTTCGTCTGCCCGGTGTTCGTGACCGTCACCGTGTACTTCACGACATCACCCGGGTTCGCCGACTGCCTGTCCACCGACTTCTCGATGATCAAGCCCGACACCGGCGTCTTCGTCCCGCACTTCGGATCCGTGGACCCGGGCGGACAGTTCCCGCCCGGCGTCTCCGAAGTGACCGTGTTGATGAGCTTCTTGTCGCCAGGGTCAGGACTCTTGACCTTCACCGTGTAAGTGACTGTCGAGATCGCCCCGATTTCGAGGTCGCCAGTCCAGGTCAGTTTGGGCGCCGCGTAGGACACCGCTCCAATCGTCGCGGCACCGTCGTTCTGATAGTCGGCATCATCGAGGACCTGCGTCAAATCATCGGTGAAGGTCGCACCGGTCAGCTTCGTCTGCCCGGTATTCGTGACCGTCACCGTGTACTTCACGACATCGCCCGGATTCGCCGACTGCTTGTCGACCACCTTCTCGATCTTCAAGCCCGAAACCGGCGTCTTCGTGCCACACTTCGGATCCGTCGAACCCGGCGGACAGTTACCACCCGGCGTCTCCGACGACACCGCGTTCTTGAGCAGATTGTCGCCGGTGTTCGGGTTCTTCACCTTGACGGTGTAGGTCACCGTGGACGACTGGTCGACGCCGAGGTCGCCCGTCCACGTCAGCTTGGGCGCCGCGTAGGACACCACGCCGATCGTGGCGGCACCGTCGTTCTGGTAGCCGGCGTCATCGAGCACCTGCGTCAGATCATCGGTGAAGGTCGCACCGGTCAGCTTCGTCTGCCCGGTATTCGTGACCGTCACCGTGTACTTCACGACATCGCCAGGATTCGCGGACTGCTTGTCCACCGACTTCTCGATGATCAAGCCCGACACCGGCGTCGTCGTGCCACACTTCGGATCCGTGGATCCCGGCGGGCAGTTCCCGCCCGGAGTGCTCGAAGTGACCACATTGGACATCTTCTTGTCACCGGGGTTCGGGTTCTTCACCTTCACCGTGTAAGTGACTGTCGACGTCTGCCCGATGTCCAGGTCGCCGCTCCACGTCAGCTTCGGCGAAGCGAAGGACACCACACCGATCGTCGCCGCGCCATCGTTCTGATAGTCCGCGTCGTCGAGAACCTGCGTCATGTCATCGGTGAACGTCGCACCAGTGAGTTTCGTCTGCCCGGTATTCGTGACCGTCACCGTGTACTTCACGACATCGCCCGGATTCGCCGACTGCTTGTCCACCGACTTCTCGATCAGCAGACCCGAAACCGGCGTCGTCGTGCCACACTTCGGATCCGTCGAACCCGGCGGACAGTTACCACCCGGCGTCTCCGACGACACCGCGTTCTTGAGCAGATTGTCGCCGGTGTTCGGGTTCTTCACCTTCACCGTGTAGGTCACCGTGGACGTCTCGCCCACACCGAGGTCGCCCGTCCACGTCAGCTTCGGCGAAGCGAAGGACACCACACCGATCGTCGCGGCACCGTCATTCTGATAGACCGCGTCGTCGAGAACCTGCGTCATGTCGTCGGTGAACGTCGCACCCGTGAGCTTCGTCTGGCCGGTGTTCCGCACACTCACCGTGTATTTGACGACATCGCCCGGATTCGCCGACTGCCTGTCCACCGACTTCTCGATCAGCAGACCCGAAACCGGAGTCGTCGTCCCGCACTTCGGATCCGTCGAGCCCGGCGGGCAGTTGCCGCCCGGCGTCTCCGAAGTCACGACGTTCTTGAGCCGGTTGTCACCGGTGTTCGGGCTCTTCACCTTCACCGTGTAGGTGAACTCCGCGCTCTTCCCCGCCGCGAGCGTGCCGGTCCAGGTGAGCTTCGGATCCACATAGGACACCGAGCCGGGCGACGCGGTGGCGTCGTTCTGGTAGACCGCGTCGTCGAGTACGCCGGTCAGATCGTCGACGACCTTGAGGCCCGCCGCGGTCACCCTTCCGGTGTTGGTGACGTTGACCGTGTAGCGCACGGTGTCACCGGGATTGGCGGACTTCTTGTCCGCGGTCTTCGTCACCGTGTACGACGGCGAAGGCACCTTGGTCTTCGCGCAGGCCGCGGCGGGATCGTCCGGGCACCGGTTGTCGGGTGGGACGACCGGCGGCGGTCCGATCGGGACGGTCGCGCGGTTCACCAGTTCCTTGCCGATGGCGGCTTCTTCGACCTTCACCCGCACGGTCAGCGTGGCCGTCTCCCCGATGGCGAGGCCGTTCACGGCCCAGTCGATCGGCCCCGTACCGGACGCCGTGCCCTTCGAAGGCGCGGACGACACGTAGGTCGTTCCCGGCGGCAGGGTGTCGCGCACCGTGAGCGCGGGAACGGGGATCACGCCGGTGTTCCGCAGGGTCACCTGGTAGGTCAGGGTGTCGCCAGGGATCGCCTCGGCGAGGTCGACCGACTTCGTCAGCTGGTACCCCGGCGAGGCGACCGTGTTCCGCACCGTGTTCGAGGTGCGTTCCTGCGGGCGGCCGGTGTCCTCGCCGCGGAAGGTCAGCTTGCCGGTGTTGTCGAGTTTGGTGCCGTCCGGTACCGAGGCGCCGACCTTGACCTTGAAGGCGACCTTCTGCGATTGCCCTGGCCTCAGGTTCCGCAGTCCGCAGGTGACCACCTGCCCGGCGGCCGAACAGTCCGGATTGGACCCGGCCACGAACGTGACGCCGTCCGGCAGCGTGTCGGTGAGCACCACGTTCGTCGCGGTGTCGAGGTCGGTGGTGGTGCCGTCGGCGTGCCGGTTGACCACGTCGAAGGTGTAGGTGACGTCGCTGCCCTTGGTGACGTACCCCGGCGGGCTGTCGTTCGTGTTGCCGACCGGATCGTTGGCCTTGGTGATCTGCAGATCGGGTTCGAGCGCGTCGGTGACGAGCCAGACCACCTGTGGGTACAGCGCGTCGCCGGTGGTGCCGATCTTCACCTGGAGCGCGCTGGTGCCCGCGGGGACCTTTCCGGTGATGTCGATGCTGCGGGCGTCGTACCCGACGTTGTTCACCGGATTGGGATTACGGGTGGTGACGTTCGCGCCCGAGCCGTTGGCCGCGACCTTGTCGATCCGGCTGGTGAACGCGTTGTTCGTCACCGTGCCCGCGGGTCCGGGCAGGGAAATGTCTTGAAGGCTGCTCGCGTTCGGCCCGACCTGGAGGTAGTCACCCGAGATGGGTGCGTCGCCGTCGCCTGCCACGATCCCCAGTTCGACGTTCGGCTGGCGTGACGTCGGAGCCTTGATGCCGCTCAGCGCGATGGTCGACGAGGTCGGCGCGCCACCGCCCGCGACGCGCTGCAGACCGTCCCACACCTGCAGGTAGCGCAGCGGTTCGCTGGGGAGCTCGTAGGCCACCACGAGTGACCAGCCACCCCAGCAGCCGAGGTTGGTCCCGCTGATCGACTGGCCCTGGCAGGCCTGGATGTCGGCGACCGTGTACTGGCCCACCCCGGCCTTGACCACCGCGTCGGTGACGTCGGCCGCGCCGCCGTAGGTGTACGGGACCGGGAAGCCGGACGTCGCCAGCGCGGGGAACCAGTCGTAGGTGTCGGCGGTGATCCGCTGATAAGTGCTCGAACCCGGAGCCTTCAGCGAGACCTGGTTGCCCCGGGAGCCGTCGCCGGAAGTCCCGCTGGAGGCGACCGGGTTGAACTGCCAGTACAGCCGGGCGTTGAGCACCTTCGCGCCGGCCGGGATGGTCAGGTTCGCCGCGGAGGCGGTGTTGCCGGGCGCGGCCGGATCGGTCTTGATCCACGACACCGGGCTCGCGTTGCTCGCGGAGGCGTCACAGACGACGCCGAAACCACATTGCACGACCGAGTTGGCGGCCATGGTGATCCCGCCGTGCGCCAGCCCGGAATACACCGGCTCCGGCCCGATCGGCCGTTCGGTGCCCGCACCGCGCGGTTGCGTCTGGGCACTCGCGGGCAGCGGGGCACCCATCAGCAGGGCCACGACGACCACCGTGAGCAGTGCTACGCCCCGGCGCCACCGATTTCGCCCACGCCGTTCCGCCATGCCGCCTCCGCCTCACCCCTCGCTTCCGTCGGCCCAGGTCAGGACGGCGGGGACAGCGAGCCCGATCGAAGGTCATCCTGTGTCGGCAAGATCGTCGACGGCAACCGGGACCGGCGGTGTTCCCTGGATAAAACCCGTTGAGTGGCGTCAAAACCCCCGGACGGGTGATGAATGGGCACCCCACTGTCCACAACGGACGAAATTCGAGGATGTGGCGTTTAACCGCGAAAACTGCCATCGTCGAACGCGTGATCGATATTTCTTACCGTGGTTCCGGTCCCTATTGCTACGCGAATTCCCTCGCGATGATGCTCGGCTCCGAGGCTCCGTCGACAGCAGTGCTCGAAACCGTGACCGGCAGTCCCTTCGGCATGCAGCTGGTCGGCGGGGAGCTGCCGTTCTTCGACGCCTTCGGCTGGGATCCCGACATCGGCATCGGCGAGGCGCTCGAGGTCCTCGGCTGGAGCGCGGAAACCGTGAGCGAGCCGGATCCGGACGCCGCGTTCGCGCGGCTCGTCGCAAGCCTGGCCGACGGACCGGTCATGGCGGGCCCGATCGAAATGGGGCATCTGCGCTACCAACCAGGGATGACCGGCCCGATCGGCGCCGACCATTTCCTGGTCGTCCTCGCCTCGGACGACGAGTCCGTCACCGTCCACGATCCGCAGGGATACCCGTACGCGCGGCTTCCCCGGGCGGAGTTCGCCGCCGCTTGGCGGGCCGAGACGGTCGCCTACGGCAAGCCGCACACGATGCGCACCGACTTCCGCCGCCACACCGTCGTGGAGGAGGACGCCGCGATCGCCGGGGCACTCCCCCGGGCGATCGAGCGGCTCTGCGGAGAGACCGGTGCCGGACTCCCGCCGGGCAGCCTCGGCAACGCCGACGCAGCACTCGCGCTGGCCGCCCGGATCGCGTCCGGCTGCGATCCTGAACTGCGCGGGCTCCTCGTGCACTTCGCGATTCGCGTCGGCGCCCGCAGGCTGTCCGACGCGTCGGCGTGCCTGCGCCGGATCGGCCGCGACAAGGCCGCCGAAATCGCCACCACTCAAGCGCGTTTGGTCGGCTCGTTGCAGTACGACCTGGTCACCGAGGACGACGTGCGCGCCGCGGACACGCTCCGGAAGCTCGCGCCGACCTACGAAGAACTGCGGCCGGCGCTCACAGCATCTTGACGATCTCGCGGACGATCACCTCGGGCTCGGTCTTCGGGACGTAATGACCGGATCGCTCCGCGATCACGTGCCGCCCGCCGGGTGAGAGGGCCACCCGGTGGGCGTGGGACGCGTTCGCCCGCGCCCGCACACCGGCGGACATCCCGTCCCCGCCTCGCCCGCCGGACACGACGGTGACCGGGATGTCCGCGAGCACCGGCGGATCGTGCCGCCAGACGGCCAGTTCGTCGAGGAAGGTGCGGGCCTGCTCGCGGTGGGTCCGCATCGTCCCGATGGTGAAGGCCTCGCGTTCGAGATCGCGGCGGACGTCGTCCGGGATGTCGCGCAGCAGACCGCGGAAGACGACCTTGAGCAGGCCCAGCCGCGCGAGCGAGGTGCCGAGCCCGATCATCACGCGTTCACCGGTGCGGAAGGCGCGGCCGAAGAGCACGTCCGCCGCCTCGTCGGTCGGGTCGACCAGCACCAGACCGGCGATCCGCTCCGGACGGCGGGCGGCGGCCTGGCGCACGATCGGCCCGCCCGCGCTGTGCCCGGCGAGGACGTACGGGCCCGGGCCGAAGTGGTCGAGGAGGTCGTTGAGGTCGTCGGCCATCCTGCGCAGCGTCCGGCCGCCGGGGTCGGGGGCGCTGCGGCCGAGCCCGGAACGGTCGTAGACGATCGCGCGCGTCGACCTCGCGACCTCCGGTTGGACGGTCGCCCAGGACGACCGCGTCGCGGCGGCTCCGGCCTCGAACACGACCGTCGGCCCGGTGACTCCGCCGGGCCCCGGCAGCACCATCGCGTGGAGCCGTCTGCCGTCGCGGGTGACGACCCAGTCCGGCTCGCCTTGGGTATGGGTCATCGTGCGGTGATCCTCCAGCCGGTGGCGTCGATCTGCCGTCGCCAAAAGTCGGCGAATCGTCCTTGCCTCGCAAGGAGTTCCTCGACGGTTCCGTCCTCGGTGATCGCACCGTCCTCCAGGAAGACGACCCGGTCGGCGTGCCGCATGCCGGCGATCCGGTGAGTGACGATCACCCGCGTCCGCGGCACGGGATCGGCGCTGAGGGACCGGACGACGGCGTCCTCGTTCTCGGTGTCCAGCGCACTGGTGGCCTCGTCGACCAGCAACACCGGCGCCGGTTTGAGCAACGCGCGGGCGATGGACACGCGCTGCCGCTCACCGCCGGACAGCGCGCCGCCCGCCTCGCCGACGGCCGTGTGCTCGAGCAGCTCGTCGACCCTGGCGAGGGTGACGACCTCGGCGACCCTTTCGTCCGTCGCCGAGGGATCCCCGGCGAGGACGTTGTCGCGCACCGAACCGTCGAACAGGTACGGCTGCTGGAAGACAACGGTGACCAGCTCCCGGCGGTCGGTCGCGGACAACTCGGCGAGATCCGTCCCGCCGACGAGCACCCGCCCGCTGGTGGGCTGGTGCAGACCGGCGAGCAACGCGAGGACGGTGCTCTTGCCCGAGCCGGACGGCCCGACGATCGCGGTCGTCGTCCCCGGTTCCAGGGTGAGGGCGAAGTTCTCCAACACGTTCTCGGTGCCGGGCGAGTACCGGAAACCGACGTCCTCGAACCGGATCGGCGGCGCTTCCTTCCCCGGTGGGACGGCCTCTCCCGACGGGGTCACGGGCGCGGTGAGCACGGTGCGGATTCGGCCGAGTGTGGTGGTGGCGGTCTCGATACCGGGCGCGAGATCGCCGAGCGCGGTGAACGGTTCCAGGTACCTGGCGAGTACGACGATCAGCGCGATCGCCTCGGGCACACTCAGACTTCCTTGCGTGGCCAGGAGGACGGTCGTCCCGGCGAGCAGGACCAGTGCCAGTTGACCGGCGATGCCGAACAGCACCTGCCCCGGGATCTGCAGACGCAGGAGCCGGACGGTGGCGCCGTGGTGCGCGGCGAGCGCGGCACCCGCGTGACTGCGCGCGGGTTCCACGCGACGGGCGGCGCGCAAGGTCTGCTGGGTGCGGGCGAATTCGACGATCCGCTCGGTCAGCACGGTGTTCGCTTCGGCCGCCGCGTTGTCGGCACGCCGGGTGATCCGCCCGGTCGCCCACAACGCGCCCAAGAGCACCGGGACCCCGGCCAGCGCGGCGACACCGAGCGGCCAGGCGATCGGCAGCAGGGCCAGCGCGATCGCGATCGGCAGCAGGACCGCGCCGATGAGCGGGGTGAGCAGGTAGCCGACCAGGCCGACGAGGTCGGGACCGGTCGCGGCGATGGCCTGGCGGGCGGTCTGGGTGTGCTCACTGTCCAACCAGGACAGCCGGACGTTCGTCAGATGCTCGGCGACGTCGTGCTGGGCGTGGTCCAGCACCCCGAATCCGAGGTCGAACCCGAGCCGTCCCACGACCGCGTCGACAGCCCAGCCCGCCGCGGTGACGGCGGCGAGCGCGCCCAGCCAGGGCAGGGCTTCCGCGGGGTCGGCACCGAACAGGGCGCCCACCAGCGGCACGAGCAGAACGACACCGACGGCGCGCAGCAGCACCGAAAGCACGGCGAGCACGTTGTAAAGGCGGAATGTCCGGCGCTGCGTCTCGGGGATCAGCCCCAGCAGTGTGCGGATCACGCGGTCACCCCCGCGCCTGCCCCGGCCTGCCACAGCCGGGCGTAACGGCCGTCCGAAGCCAGCAGTTCTTCGTGGGTCCCGCTCTCGGCGATCTCCCCGCGGTCGAGGACCACGATCCGGTCGGCGCCGGTGACGGTGTGCAGGCGATGGGCGATGACCAGGACGGTCCGGCCCGCGGTGAGCCGGTCGAGTGCTTGTTGCACGAGGTACTCCGACTCGGGATCGGCGAAAGCGGTCGCCTCGTCGAGGACGAGGACGGGGGCGTCGGCGAGGATCGCGCGGGCGATGGCGACCCGCTGGCGCTCCCCGCCGGACAGCTGGGAGCCGGCGCCGAGGACGGTGTCGTAACCCTGCGGCAGCCGCAGGATCCGCTCGTGGATCTGCGCGTCGCGGGCCGCGGCGACGACCTGCTCGTCGGTGGCGTCGGGGACGGCGAGGGCGATGTTCTCCCGCACGGTTCCCTGGACGAGTTGCGGATCCTGCAGCACGAATCCCACCCGGCCGTAGAGTTCGTCGGCGGCGAACGAGCGGATGTCGGCACCACCGACCCGGATCGCCCCCTCGGTCACGTCGTGGAAGCGCGCGACCAGGGCGGCGAGGGTCGACTTCCCCGCGCCCGACGGGCCGACCAGCGCGGTCACCGTGCCGGGACGCAAGGTGAGAGTGACGTCTTCCAGTACGGGAACGCCGGTGCGGTAGGCGAAGCCCACCCTGTCGAGCTCCACTGTGCCCGGCTCGACGCCGTCCCTGGCTTTCAGCTCCACTGTGGACAGTTCGGGTTCGTCGAGGACGACCTGGATCCGGCGTGCGGCGAGCATCCCCTCGCGGACGCCGCCGAGACCGTAGCCGATCCCCAGCAGCCGTGCGCCGAAAGTGGTGCCCAGCAGGAGGAACGGGATCAGCGTCACCGGTTCCGTGCCGCCGCCCGCCACCATCAGCGTGCCGACGCCGGTGATCAGGAGCAGGAAGGTGGCGGGCCGGGTGGCGAAGTCGAGCATGGTCTTCTTGCCGGTGAACGGCCGCTGCCAGTCGCCGAGGAAGCCGATGTACTCGTCGAGCCGCCGCCGGAACGACGACGCCGCGGCACCGCCGAACACGCGGATCACCGGCTGCCCTTCCAGGTACGCACCCGCTTCGCCTGCCATCCGTTCCGCCCAGCGCATCGCCTGTCCGGTCTTGGGTCCCGATTGGACGACCATGATCGACGTGGTGACGAGGTAGACGAGGATCGGGACGAGCAGGACGAGGGCGAGCCGCCAGTCCACCGCGAACAGGTAGGCCAGCACCGCGACCGGCGCGACGACGGCCGCCACCGCGTCGGGGACGGCGTGCGTGACGAGGTAGTGCAGCGAGAGCGTGTCACCCTGCACGAGTTTCGCGACCGCGCCCGAACCGCGGGCGGTGAACCAGCCCAGCGGCAGCCTCGCGAGTTTGCCCAGCAACCGCTGCCGCAGGTCGCGGGCGAACCGCGCGTCGGCGGCGTGCAGCCAGAGCACGACCGCGGATTCGAGCAGTGTCCCCACGCCGAGCAGCACCAGCGCCGAGACGCCGAGCGCCCACAGCGATCCGCCGCCCGCGAGCAGCCGCCGGACCAGTTCCACCAGCAGCACGAACGGCGCGAGCCGGATCAGCGTCACGACGGCCTGCAAAATCCCGGCGAAGATCAGCGTCCGCCGCACCGGCGCGAGGAGCCGTCCGGCGGCCTGTGCCCGCCAAGCTCCCTTGGGCGCCTTCTCGACGGGCTTCGGGGTTTCGGCGGCCGGTTCTTCCTTCTCACCGCGGAAAGCACCCATGGCGCGGCCGTAGTACCAGTACGCCCGGCCGTGCACCTCGGATTTGGGGAATCCGAACGTCTCCCGCAACCGGGTCTTGAGATGTTTGAGCGAACCGGCTTCCGGCGCGAGCCACGCCTGCCAGTCCGACCAGTCGCGCGTCTCGATCGCCGCGGCCAGCGTGGTCGCGTCCCCGCGCGGCACCCAGTGCACGGCCAGCCGCGCGTGCTCGCCCAGCGGGATCAGCCGGTCGGTGTCGTCGTGTTCCTCGAGGTACAGCTCGACGGGGAGTTCGGCCGGGACCACTTCGAGGATCGCGTTGATCGCGGGGATCGAGGCGGAGTCACCGATGAGCAGATAGCCGGCGGGTGGTTCGACGGGGACCGCGAAGGACGAGGAACCCAGGGACATCACCGGAACCTTCGACCCCGGTCGCGCTTCACCCAGCCACCGCGACGCGGGACCGGCGGGCTCGTGCAGGACGACGTCGACAGCGAACGTTCCGGTCTCTGGATCGGCCTCGGTCAGCGTGTACGCGCGCTGGAACTCGGTCGGGCCGCCGTCCGGGTCCGGGAACCAGAACCGGAGCCAGGCCGTCGGCTCCACGACGACGTCCTCGAACAACGTCGGCGAGACGAACCGGATCCGCACGAATCGCGGCGTTATCTCTTCTCGTTCGACGACGGTCGCTTCGTGGTCTCTCGCACCGAAACCCCGCATCACCGCGCCTTGGAACCCGCGCGCCATCACAGACCCTCCCCGGTGGCCGCCAGATCGGCCACCATCTCGACGACCGGCCTGCCCGGCGGGCAGGACCCGATCAGCCCGCGAATCGACGCGGTCAGCACAAGCCGCACGTACTCGGGCCGCGGGACCTGCGGCAACGCGGCGGACGGCTCGGCGAGCCGATCGTCACGCGACAACCGCTCGCGGACCGCCTGCCGCTCACGATCCAGCCCGTCGCCGTCACTCTCCTCGGCCGTCATGCTGTTCTCCTCGGACGCGGTCATCGCGATGGTCAGCGACGCGACGGCGCCACTGAGCACGATCGCCGCTCCGGGCTCGTAACCGCGGCGGACGAGGGCGTCGACCTCGGCGTTCAGCAGGCGCTGGCCGCCGTCGCCACGCGGGAACAGCAGTTGCAGATAGGCGACGAGGCCCGGATGCTCCAGCACGAAGGCCCGCATCTGCAGGGCGAAGGACAGCAAGTGCTGTTCGAGGCCGTGCCCGGGATCGTCCCGGAGCCTCAGCTCGGCCAGAATGCTCTCCCCGACCAACCGCTCGAGCCCCCAGCGCCCGTCGACGTGCCGGTAGAGGGCGGTCGCGGTCACCCCCAGCCGGGCGGCGACCGCCTTGACACTGAGCCCGCGCATCCCGAGCTCACGACCGGCCCGCAGGATGTCGTCCATCCCGATCCTGGCCGGACGGCCACCGATGTTCGGCATCTCACCCTCTTCACCCCGGAAAGTTACAGGGGGAAACTAAGGGTGGGCTTACCTAAATGTCAAGACACGGTTCGGAAGCTGTCGCGTAGTCGCCTGAGCACGGCTGGCCGCGTCGAACGGTGCGGACGAAGGGCCCCTTCACACCAGAAGCGGTCGGAACGGCAAGCCCGCGAACGCACCGGCGGGGCCGCGAACACGGCCCCGCCGGTGATTTCCCTCCCCGCCCTGCCGGCGAGACTCAGTGGGTTCAGAAGGTGACAGTGAACCCGTCGATCGAACCTGTGTCGAAGCGATAGACGTCCTGCGCGCTCAGCTTCCAGGTGCCGTTCGCCGACTCGCCGGAGGCGTCGACCGTGAAGGTCTGGTGCACGCCGTCGGCCGAGCCGACACCGCCGGAACCCTTGAGCCGGTAGGCCTTGCCGCTCGGCCCGATCAGGTCGAGGACGAGGTCGGCGCTGTAGGTGTGCGAAACGTCCACCTTGACCGGCAAGGACGACGAAGCCTTGCCGTCACAGCCTTCCTGGGTCACCGAACTGGTCACCGCGGCTCCGGCGTCCGGAATGGACACCGGCGTGGTGTTCGACTTGGCGCCGCATTTCGGGCCGGGGCCGCCGGTGCCGATGGACGAGACGTTGAGCAGTTTGTTCGGCGAACCGCTGCCCGCGTTCTTGATGACGCCCGCGGTCGCGCCGTTCACCAGCGCGTCCCGGACCTGTTGCGGCGTCGCGCCCGGGTTGGCCGACAGGTAGAGCGCGGCCGCGCCGACGACGTGCGGCGTCGCCATCGAGGTCCCGCTCATGCCGGCCGAGCCACCGTTGGTGGGGCTCAGCGACGTGATGTTCGTGCCGGGCGCGAAGATGTCGGTGCAGCTTCCGTAGTTGGAGAACGACGACCGGTTGTCGGCGGAGTCCGAGGCGTTGACGGTGATCGCCTCCGGCACCCGGGCCGGGCTGGTGTTGCAGGCGTCGGTGGAGGCGTTGCCCGCCGCGACTCCGTACACGACGCCCGAGGCGATCGACCGCTTGAGCGCGTCGTCACCGACGCCGGGCGCGTCCATGGTCAGGCTCATGTTCGCCACCGCGGGCTTCTGGGCGTTCGCCGTCACCCAGTCGACGGCGTCGATGATGCCCGAGTCCGGGCCGGTGTTGTCGCAGCCCAAGACCTTCAGCCCGACGATCTTGACCTTCTTCGCGACGCCGTAGGTCTTGCTGGCGATCGTGCCCGCCGTGTGACTGCCGTGCCCGTTGCAGTCCTTGCCGTCGCCACCCATGAAGTCCTTGCCGAGGCTGGCGCGGCCTTCGTATTCCGGGTTCGACGGGTTGATACCGCTGTCGAGGTCGTAGGCGGTGACGCCCGTGCCCTCGTTGGGATAGGTGTAGGCCTTGTCGAGCGGAAGGTTCTTCTGGTCGACCCGGTCCAGGCCCCACGTCGGATTCTGCTGGGTGCCCGTGCCGCGAGCGGTGCCGTCTTCGTAGACGGCCTTGACCGACGGGTCCGCGGCCAGCTTCCGCGCTTCGGCCGGGGTCATGCTCTTGGCCGAGAAGCCGCGGACGGTCGCGGCCCAGACCGAGCGGACCTCGCCGCCGTACCGCTTCGCCAGATCGACAGACGCTGCCTGCCCGGCAGCGGCGACGTCGTGGAGGACGACGATGTACTGGTCGCCGTAGTGTTCCTTGGCGGGGATCACCACGCCTTCGGCCTCGGCGGCGACGGCCGTTCCGGCACCGAGCGCGAGAAGCGGGGTCAACAGGCCTAGTGCCAACAGGGTTTTCGTCTTGTCACGCATGGCTGGTCACCTCTGTTTCGGCGAAGATCACTGGACGGTGAGGGTGTACGTGGTGGTCGCGGTCTTGCCGCCGCTGTCCTTGGCGGTCACCGTGACCGGGTACGTCCCCGGTTTGAACGGCGCGAAGACCTGCATGGTCGAACTGCCGCCGCTCGACACGCTCTGCGGTGAGAACATCGGGTTGATCGGCAGCCCGGAACCACTGGCGGACAGCGTGATCGAACCGCTGCCACCGGTCGCGGTGACGGTGGCGCTCACCAGCGAACCCGCGCGCCCGGACCCGGACGACGGGTTCACGGTCACCTTCAGATCGCCGACGGGAGGTTCGCCCGCCCCGACGGTGAGGGTGAGCCCGGCGGTCGCCGTCTCGGTGGTGCCCTTACCCGAAATCGTGACCTGGTAAGCCTTTTCCGGGGTTCCGGACGCGGTCTCGATGGTCAGTTTCGCCACCTCGCCCGCCTTGATCGTGGCAGGCTGGAACGTGGCCTTGGCGCCCTCGGGAAGTCCCGACGCCGAGAGCGTGATGTTCTCGGCCCCGTTCTTACCCGGCTTGCTCGTGACACTCGCCGACACGTACTTCCCCGGCAGCACCTTCACCGACGACGGCGACGCGGCCAGCGTGAAGGCGTCACCCGGCTGCTCGCCGCCGATCTGCTCGGCGACCCAGTCCCCCATCTCGTTGTTGAGCCTGCTGTAGACGCTGTACCAGCGGAAATCGCTGCGGCTCCAGGAGGTGACCCCGACGACCTTCCCGTTGACGACGAACGGGCCACCGCTGTCACCGGGCAGGACGGTCTTGCGGCCGTCGGAGTACCCGGCGCAGATCATCGTCTTCGGGTCGACGCCGTTCTCCACGCCGGTGCACTGGCTCGCGTTGACGATCGGCAGGGTCAGCTTGTGCAGCGTGACGTCCTGGGTCGAGTCGTTGATGTCCTTCTTGCCGTAGCCGAGGCTGAACCCGTCCTTGCCGGGCGTCTCCAGACCGGTGTCGGCGGAGGTGGCGACCTTCGCGTACCCGCCGGGCGGCACCGGGATGTCACCGTCGACGGTGATCACCGCGACGTCGTATCCGTTCCAGGGCTGGGTGAACCTGGGATGCAGCTTGTAGTCGACGGCCTTCAGCTGAGCGCCGCCGGCGCCCTTGAGGTCGTCCAGTCCATAAAGGACGCTCTTCTCGCCGGCCAGTTCCTTGCAGTGGGCCGCGACCATGACCTTCCGCGGCGCGATGACCGAGCCGGAGCAGCTCTGCCCCTTCGGCCGCGAACCGCCTTCCCGCAGGGCGGCGATCACGTACGGGTAGTCCTTGACCGACGCGGGCGAGCCGCCGATGCTCTGGCCGTGGACGCCGCCCGTCGGCAGGGGCGCGGCGTCGGTCGGGGCGATGGCGCGTGGGGTGCCGTCCGGTGCCGCACCGGCGATACCCGCCGCCGGCGCCAGCGCGGCCATGGTCAGGGCGACCACGCCGAAGATCCGTTTTCTGCTCACGGTGATTCCTTTCAGGGAAATCGCGACTGCCCGACAACTGTCGATCGGCGGCGGAAACGGAACAATAGTGGAGTTCGGCGATCATTCCCCCATTTAAAGAAACCGGCTCCCACCTGCGGTTTCTCCGCGACGTACCCAGCGAATCGCCGAATAAGGGCACTTAAGGAATGGGTCAGGCGGTTTTGGAACCCTCGCCGGACGCGTCGCGGAGCAGGTCGTCCGTCAGGACGGTGCGCGAAGGCAGCCCCAGTTTGCGCAGCGCGCGCCCGACGTGGATCTCGACCGTCCGCGGCGACAGGAACAGCCGCTCGCCGATCTCCCGGTTGGTGAGGTTCCGGGCGGCGAGCCGGGCGACCTCGAGTTCCCTCGGCGACAGCGTTTCGCCGTACCCTTTGCGGCCGCGCCGGGGCATCTCCGGATCACAGCGGCGCAGTGACCGGCGGCAGCGGAGCGCGTCCACGGCGGCGCCGAGGCTCGCGTACGCCGTCTCCGCGGTGGTGAAAGAGGCGACGGCACGCTCCCGTTCACCGGCTTCCAAGAAGCATCCGGCCCCGAGTTCGTCGGCGTAGGCGGCGAAATACGGCAAAGGCAGCGCGTGATAGGCCCGCGCGGCGCCGAGCAGCAGATCGCCCGCGGCGAGCGTCTCGCCGCGGGCTTGGGTGAGCATGCCCCGGCACAGCAGCGCCGCCGCGTTGGCGACCGGTGTGTCCTTGCCGTCGATGCCCTGCCGGTATTCCGCGAGCAGTTCTCGCGCCTCGACATGCTGCCCCAGCCCGAGCATGGTGCGCACGGCGAACGGCATCAGTTCGGCCGCCCAGACCCAGTTGTTCTTGCGCCGCACGGTCTCCAGGCCGTACTCGGCCAGACGCCGGGCGGCCTGCAGATCCTTGCCCGCCTGGTGGACCGCGACGCGGCCCGCGTAGGCCGACGCCTGCACCGGGACACTGCCCGCGGAAAGCGCGAACGCCGCGTCGAAACTGCGCAGTGCCGCCGTCGGCCGGTGTTGCCCGTACTCGTACCAGCCGAGCACGAGCAGCGGCTCGGCGGCGAGCGAACTGTCCTTGTCGACCCGCGTCAGCATCGCCCGCGCCTTCTCGGCGACGCTCGACCACTCCCCCATCGCGAGATCCAGCCGGAGTTCGGTGCCGTCGGCGAGTGCGTCGAGATAGGGCTGGTGGTCGTCGCGGATCAGCCGCCGCGCTGTCGTGAGATAGGCCCGCGCGACCGGATAGTGCCCGTTCCACGCCACCGCGTCGGCGAGGTTGATGTAGGTCCGGGCCACCTGGCGGCAGACCTCGGCCGATTCCGGCGCCCGCGGCAGGGCCGCGATGTCCTCCCAGGCCTCCGGATCGGCGATCTGCATCCGCGCCGAAAGCCGGTTGGCCGCGATCGCGGCGAGCAGCCCGGCGTCGTGTTCCCCCTTGCTCACCTGTTCGGCTTCGTCGAGCCAGCGGAAGTTCTCCTCGACCGGCACCGTCCCGATATGCGGCAGCGCCAACGTGACCAGCCCCCTGGCGAGCAGCGCCTGCCGCCTGCCGAGGTCGGCCGCGCCCAGTTCGATCTCGAGCCTGCCCGCTTCGACCTTGCCGACCTGGTTGATCAGCACCTGACCGAGATGGACCCGGATCTCGCCCCGCGCGGCCTTGCTCAGCGGCCATTCGCGCAGGATCTCCCGCAGCAGCCGGACAGTGCCGGCGTGGGCGATACTGCGCGGCAGCTCCCTGCCGAGCCGGACGGCGAACGACTCGCGTGCCGTCCTCGGCAGGTCGGCGTCCCGCAAAGCCGCTTCGAGCAGACGGCTCGCTTCCTCGGTCCGGCCGTCTTCGATGGCGTTGTCGACGGCGACACCGGTCCACTGTGTCCACGCGACGAGATCGCCCGCCAGCCGCGCGTGCCGGGCGATGAGCGACGCGAACGGTTCCGTGCCGGAGGCGAGCCGGGCGGCCGCGCGACCGTGCATCGCGCACCGCTGCGGGCCGGGGAGCAACGCGTAGACGGCTTCGGCGATCAGCGGGCTCCCCGAGACGTATCGGCCTCGTCCGAGATCCCGCAGCAGTCCCGCTTCCACGGCTTCGGTGACCGCGCCCGGGATCTCTCCGGACGAGGATGCCGCCACCGCGCCCAGATCCGCTTCCCCGGCGGACGATCCCAGCACCGCGGCCGCGCGGACGACGTCCCGCGCGGCCGGGCCGATCGCCGCCATCAGCCCGTCGATCCGGCCGCGCACGACCGGTGGCGCGGCCGCCGACGCCAGTCTGTCCGCCGAAAGCGACTCGGCCGTGTCACCGACGCTCTGCACCAGCGCGGTCAGGTCGACGGCGATCCCGGACGTCCGCCGGTGCGCCGCTTCGGCGAAATCCGGCGCACAGCGGCCGAAGGTCGCGTCCAGCAGCGTCCGCACCTGGACGGAGGTGAACGCGGGAAGCGAGAGATACGCGGCGGTCTCGCGCATCGGCGGGAATCGCCGCGGTCCGTACGTCACCGAGCTGAGCACCACGCTCAGCCGCGGCGCGGGGGACGCCGCGAGCCCGCGCAGGAACTCCCACGTGTCGTCGTCGGCGCAGTGGACGTCGTCGAGCATCAGGACCGCCGGACCGCAGCCGGTCAGGACTTCGCGCACGGCGCGGAATTCCTGCTGCCGGACGGTCTCGGCGTCCGCGTTCTCCGGGAACGGCGGCAGCCACGGCGACCATTCGGGGATCAGCCGCCGCAGGACGCCGGTCACCGGGGAGAAATCCGCCGCGTGGGCGGCGGCCACCTCACTCTTCCCGAGCAGCGCGTCGACCAAGGGCGCCAGGCGGCACGGCCGCGCGAACGAACCACAGCGGGCGGACCAGACCACGCGCGACGCGATCCCGGGGTGGGCGGCCAGTTCTGCGAGCAGACGGCTCCGGCCCACACCCGGTTCGCCCTCGACGACGGCGACCGACGGCGGGCTCGAGGTGACGCGCACCAGTTCGGCCAGTTCGGCGTCGCGGGCCACGAACACCGGTGCCGCACCGATCGTCGGCATGCTCGGACCATACCGATAGGACACCCGCCGAAAGGCGGGAACACGAACAGTGACCGAGCGCCGCACGCTTTCCGCTGGTCCACACCACCGGAGTCACCGAGTTAACTCGATCGGGCGACGCCGACCTGCGCGGAGCGAATCCCCGCATCGGCAATACGGACCCTTAGGTATTGCCGTGCACCTTGCCACGGATACCCCCGGAGGGTGAATCTCAGTCTGTTCGCAGTGCCCTTCTGTTACATCGCCACAGCGCAAGTCCCCTGCCCGCGCCGGTCGGCCACCCATTCGGGTAGCCGAAATCCCCACCTGTCCCCTCCGGGTAGCCACCCGCGCGTGCTTCGCGTTCGACCATCCAGTTAGGAGTGTTCCGACGGTGAAGACCTCATTCAGGCGCGGGCTGGCCACGGCCTGCGCCGGTGTCGCCGCGATGGTCGCCCTCCAGGCGCCCGCCTCCGCGGCGCCCGTGATCACGGCGGCCACCACGATCCCGATCAAGATGCAGGCGCAGGAGAAGAGCAACTGGTGCTGGGACGCCAGCGGCAACACCATCGCCGCCTGGTGGGGGCACAGCATCTCCCAGACGAAGTTCTGCCAGGTCGCGCACAACGAGTCCGGTTCGGACTGTGCGAACAACCAGGGCTACCTGAGCGATCAGCAGCGCGTGTTCCGCTGGCTCGGGTTCAGCAACGTCGGCACCTACAGCTCGTCGGGCCAGACGCTGAGCTTCGCCTCGATCAAGGGGCAGGTCGACGCACGGCAGCCGATCGGCACCCGGATCGGCTGGCGCAACGGTGGCGGCCACATGCACGTGCTCTACGGCTACGACAACACCAATGGCGCGACGACGGTCTACTACGGCGACCCGTGGGGTTCGAGCCCCCGCTACAACCAGATGAGCTACAACGCCTATCGGTCCAACAACTCGTTCACCTGGACCCACACCGTCTACGGGATCAAGGACTGAAACCATGAAGCGAACCTTCCTCGGCGCCACGATCCTCGCCCTCGGACTGTCACTGGCGCTCGGCGGCCAGGCGTCCGCGGCCGACGCCCCCAGCGGCGCGCCCACCGCCGCCGACCTCGCCGCGGTGTCCACAGTGGTCACCAGCGACGCGACCACCCAGCGGCTCGCCAAGGCGGTGTTCCCCGGCGCCGCCAAGGCCGACACGGCCCTCGCGGCCAGGACCGCCAAGGCCGATCCGCGGACGCCGGTGGCGGTCTACCAGCCGACCGCGGGCTTCATCGCCGGAACGTCGGCCGTCCCCGCCGAACTCGCCTACGTCGCCACCCCAGCCACCCTGGGCAACGGCGACGCGGCGACGGTCTGGTCACAGCGCGAAGGGTCGGGCTGGTCGGTCTACAACGTCGCTTCGGGCGACGTCGAGAAGCGCCTCGCGGCGCGGACCGGCAAGGGCTACCTCCTGAGCGAACCGCAGGCCGGTGCCTGGTACGCCGTCGACGGGGACAAGGTGACCGTCCTCGACGGCTCGTCGGTGGCGAAGACCGGCGAGACGATGACTCTCGCCGCCTACCGTGAGGCCCTGCAGAGCCGCTACGGCGACAAGCTGCCCGGCTCGACCTACGACCGTACCGGCGCGGCCGGCGGTTACGGTGCCTCCCCGGTCGGCGACGACTCGGTGCCGTGGTGGCCGTACGCGCTCGGCGCGGTCTTCCTCGCCGCGGCGGGCGCGGCCGTCACGCTCCGGCTCCGGCGGCAGTAAGCACCAAGGACTGAAGGGCGCTTTCCCCGCGTGTCATGCGGGGAAAGCGCCCTTCAGCTACGCGAAGGTGTAGTCCTCGATCGGAAAACTCCCCGCCTCCTTGATCGCGTTCAAGGTGGAGGACGGCCGGAGCAACGTCGCCTCCCCGTGCGGGTTGAAGTAGTAGCTGTTCGCCGGAGCGCAGTTCCCGAGCGTGAAGATCGAGTCGCCGAGGCGTTCGGTCATCCGGTCGAGGAAAGCGTCGTTGGCCTGCTGCGTGACCTCGAACTCGGTCGCGCCGCGCCGCCGCATCGCGCCGAAAAGCCGGTCCATATGCCGCATCTGCGTCTCGATGGTGGTGAAGTAGGACAGTCCGGAGTAGGAATACGGGCTGTTGAGCGAGATGAAGTTGGGGAACTTGGGGATCGCGACGCCCTCGTAGGCCTGGAACCGGTTCTCCCGCCACCACTTCCCGAGGTCACGGCCGCCGCGGCCGATGATCTCGACCGCCGGGAAGTTCGCCTCCCACAGGTCGAAGCCGGTCGCCAGCACCAGGACGTCGATGTCCCTCCGCCCGCCGTCGGCGGTCTCGATGCCGGTCTCGTCGATCTTCGCGATGGACTTCGTCTCCAGGTGCACGTGGTCCTTGGTGAAGGACGGGTAGTACTCGTTGGAGAACGTCGGGCGCTTGCAGCCGAACGAATAGCGCGGCGTCAGTTCCGCGCGCAGTCCCGGATCCCGCACCTGACGGCGGAGATGCGCCTGGCACCACAGCTTGCCGAGCCGGTTCGCGATCGGCAGCTGCTTGTAGTGCAGGACACCGGAGACCATCATCAGTTCCAGCAGGGCCGTCCCGGTCAGCCGGGCGACGCGCTGGGTGAGCGGGACAGCCGCGAAAGCGCGCCGGACCGCCTTGGGCACCGGGAAGTCCAGTTTGGGGCTCACCCAGATCGGGGTCCGCTGGTACACGCTGAGTTCCCGTGCGACCTTCGCGATCTCGGGGATCAGCTGGACGGCTGTCGCGCCGGTGCCGATCACCGCCACGCGTTTGCCCGCGAGGTCGTAGCCGTCGTCCCAGGCGGTGGTGTGGATGACCTTGCCGCCGAAGGTCTCGATCCCGGCGATGTCGGGTTTCTTGGGCTGGGAAAGGAATCCGGTCGCGGTGAGGAGGTACTTGGCGGTGACCGGCTCGGCGTCGGCGCGCGAGACCGTCCAGTGCGCGTTCGCCTCGTCCCAGACCGCGCCGGTGACAACAGTGCCGAAGCGCATGTAGCGCCGCAGCCGGTACTTGTCCGCGACGTGTTCGGCGTACCGCTTGAGTTCCGCGCCCGGCGCGAAAAGGCGCGACCAGTGCGGGTTCGGCTCGAACGAGTACGAGTAGGTGGCGGAAGGGATGTCGACGGCCAGCCCCGGGTAGCGGTTCACGTGCCAGGTGCCGCCGAGGTCGGACTCGCGTTCGAGGATGAGCAGATTGTCGTAGCCGAGCCGGTTGAGCTGGATCGCCGCGCCCATCCCGCCGAAACCGGCCCCGACGACGACGGCGTCGTACTGCGCGTTCATGCGTTTTCCTCCCGGTGGGTGTCCTGGTGGAGGCGGGCGCGGTAGCCGTCCCGCTCCGGTGAATCGGGGCGCAGGGCCCGGTCGTCCCGCATCAGGCGGCGGAAGGCGTTGAGCGCCGGTTCCGGTGTGATGGCGGCGAGGGACGCGAGCGCGCCGACGTAGCCGGGCACGGCGATCTCCGCGGCCCTGGTGCGGACGGAATCCACGACGGCGTCGGCGATCCGGCCCGGTTTCACCTTCGGGATCGGCCGCATGTCGAGCCCCGACGCGAGCGCCGTGTCGACAGCCGAAGGCAGCACGGCGGAGACGCTCACCCCGTGCGGCGCGTACTCCAGCCGGGTCGCCGCTGTCAGCCCGACGACGGCGAACTTGCTGGCGTTGTAGATCGCCAGTCCCTTGACGGGGAATTTCCCGGCCAGCGAAGCGACGTTGACGACATGTCCCCTGCCTCGCTCCAGCATTCCGGGCAGGGCCAGCCGCATACCGTGGACGACGCCGAAGACGTTGACCTCCATGGTCGCCCGGTTCAGCGCGTCGGAGAGATCGAGGAAACCGCCGTTCGGCATGATCCCGGCGTTGTTGACGAGTACCGCGAGCGGCCCGTTCGCCTGTTCGGCGTCCCGGAGGAAGGCGGCGAAGGAGACCTGGTCGGCGACGTCGAGAAGGTGCGCCGTCCCGCCGATGTCGGCGGCGGTGCGTTTCGCGGCTTCGAGGTCGAGGTCGCCGATGGACACGCGCGCGCCGAGAGCGGCCATCCGTTCCGCGGTCGCGCGGCCGATGCCCTGCCCCGCGCCGGTGATCGCCACATGCGCCCCATCGAGGTCGAGGTCCGGATACTTGCTCATGCGCGCACTCCCTCTCGTGCGAAGGCGTCGGCGACCAGGCCTGGCGCCGTCCTCGACGCCGTGGCGAGCACGTGCTCCCGGCGCCGTCCGTCCATGAAGTTGGCGCCCATGGCGGCGAGATCGGCCGGTCCTGGTTCGATCCGGACCACTCGGACTCCCGCCGCGCGCAGCCTCCGCGCCTCGTCGTCGACGCGTCTGGTCATCGCTGTCCGCAGCAGGCGTTCCAGCCGGGCCGGACCGCGGGCCGGAGCACCGCCTTCACTGCTCATCGGCGCGATCAGCACGACCTCGCCGACGTCATGCCCCAGCAGGAGATCGGCCGAGGTCGGCGAAACCGTCCCGCCGTCGAGCAGCGGTCGTCCGTCCACAACGGACGGTGGGAACCAGCCAGGGATCGCCCAGGACGCGGCGATCGCCTCGCCGAGCCGGGCGGGTGGCGCGTCTTCGGCGCCGAGAGCGACCCGCCCGCCCGCCGGATCCGTGGCCACCAGCCAGGTCGCGGGATGCGGCACCCAGCCGCCGGGCGCCAGCGCGTCCCCGAGTTCGCGGAGCCAACCGGCGTCTCCCCTGCCCAGGGGCAGGAGCCCCGCGAGACCGGCGAGCGTGTCGACGTCCCGCTGCAGCGCGGCCCGGACCAGCTTGGCCGCGGGCCACCGCGGGAACGGTACCGGCGGGAACCGGTTCGGCACCCGGCTGACGTGGGCGGCCACCACGGGATCGCCGTCCGGCGCCCCGGCCAGCGCGCCGAGGATCGCCTTCGCCGGGATGCCCGCCCCGAGCATGGCCACCGCCTCGGCACCGGCCGAGGTCCCGATCAGGACGTCCGCCTCGCGCGGGTCCCAGCCTGTCCGGGTGTGCAGCGCTTCGAGGACCGCCGCGGTCCAGGCGAAGCCCGAGGTCCCGCCGCAGCCGAGCACCAGCGCTCTTGCGGAATGACGTGTCATTTCCGGAACGGTATGTCATTTGAACGTCCGGGGCAATAAGCTGGCGGGATGACGACGGAGACCCCGGTCAGCAGGGCCGCACGGAAGAAGCAGGAACTACGGCGCGAGATCGTGGAGACCGCGTTCGACTGTTTCGCCGAACGCGGCTACCACGCGACCGGTATCGCCGACATCGCCGCGCGGCTCGGCATCGGGCACGGCACCTTCTACCGGTACTTCCAGAACAAACGGGACATCGTCGACCACGTGATCACGGATCTGGTCGAGAAGGTGGTCGCCTCGCTGGCGGCGGACAACGCCCCGGACGCGGTCAGCAGCCTGGGCGAATACCGCAAACAGAGCGCGAGGATCGGCGACGCGCTCGCGCAGATCTTCGGGAGTGACCCGCGGATGGCCCGGTTCCTCCTGCTCGAGGCCGCGGGTATCGACGCCGAGATGCGGGAGCGGGTGCTGGACTTCTACGAGACCGCCGCGGACCTGACCGCGGGCTACCTCCACCACGGCGTCCACCTGGGCTATCTGCACGAGGACCTGGACGTCGACGCCACCGCGCGGGCGATCAACGGGATGATCCTCGCGTCGGTTCTCTCCGGGCTGCGCGACCCGTCCCCGGAGGGGCAGGCGGCGATGAGCCGGGCCGTCCGACGGGTCATGTACGACGGGATCGCGACACGTCGGTGAGAACCAGCCGGCCGGTCCGGCGACGACACACCAGTGCGCGGGGGCTCGGCGGTACTGGTGGGCCTGCTTCATCAAAACAGGCCCGGGGAGCGAAGGGCTACCAGCGAAAACGCAGACTTTCACCGACGAAAACGAACGTCAGTTCTTCCGCAGGGTCTGGCTGGGCGACTCACCGAAGGCCGCGCGGTACTGCGCGCTGAACCGGCTGCCGTCCAGGAAACCCCATTTCGCCGCGAGACCGGTGACCGTCGCGCCTGCTCCGGGTTCGGCGTCGCGGAGTTCCGCCCGCGCCCGATCCAGCCGGACCCGGCGCAGATAGGCCATGGGGGTGGTGTCCAGATGCCGCCGGAACGCCAGCTGCAGGGCACGCACCGAGACCCGGCACGCGCGGGCGATGTCGGCGACGCCGAGGTCGAGATCGGGATTCGACTCCAGGAAAGCGATCCCGCGGCGCACCGTGTCCGGCATGGCGTCGCCGCGATCCTCGGGCCGGGGGTCGCCGGCACCCGCGGTGAAGGTCTCCAGCGCCATGGCGGCCATCAGCCGTCCCGCCGCGCCGAGTACCAGCGGATTGTGCTCCACGTCCGGTTCGGAGAACAGCCCGTTGACGTACTCGACCGTCCTTCGCCATCGCCGCGCCTTCACCTGACCCACCGGCTCGTAGCACAGCCGATCGATCGCCCCGCCGTCCTGCGCCGGATCGATCCCGGAAAACAGCGACAGGTCGATACTGGTGATCTGCAGACGCGTGCCGTGCATCCCCGTCCGGTAGCCCTGGCCGGGATGTGCGGCGACGAACACGTCACCGGTGGCCAGCCTGCGGTCCCCGGTGGCGTCCTCGACCTGTACTTCCCCGCCCAGCACCCGTAACAGCACCAACCTGCCCAGTGGCTGGATGACGACCTCCGTGGTCAGCGTGTTGTGCAGGAGGTCGAACTGCACATCTCCCACGTCACAGCGTTTGTGCTCGAAACGGTAGTTCGCGACAGCGCCTCGCACCCGCAACCGATTGTCGCGGTAGGCCTCGGCGATCAAGGCACGCGCCTGTTCCGGATCGGTGGTCGCGAACTCCGTCACTGTCGGTTCGTGCACCGGCTACGCCTCTTTTCCGTTCACCGTAACGAAAAATCCGCTACCGGAACGTTACCGCCAACCGGCGGGCACTACCAGGTCCGAGTCGGCGTCATCAAGCTGGTCGGTATGGCTCACCCGCGCTGTCGAGGATCGCCCTGGCGCGCAGTTCGACCGGCCGGTCCACCATCCGTCCGTCCACCACGGCCACCGAGCCGTCGCCCGACGGCGCGACCACCTCCCTCGCCCAGGCGATTTCGCTCTCCGACGGGGCGAGTCCGCGATTCGCGACGGCCACCTGACGGGGATGCACGCACAGTTTTCCGGTGAAACCCAAGGTCTTGGCGTGATCGAGATCCGCGATGAGCGCGGCCTCGTCGTCGAGTGCCGTGGTGACACCGTCGATCGGAGCCGCCTTTCCCGCGGCCGCGGCGGCGACGACGAGCGCGGATCGCGCGTACCGCAACGCCTCGTGCGACCGATCGTCCACACCGAGCTGCGCGGCCAGGTCGACGCTGCCGAAAGCGGGCCGTACCACCGCGTCCGCGCCGCAGATCGCCACCGCGCCGACGATCCCCGCCGCCGTCTCCACCAGCGGGAGAATCGGCATACCGGGCAGCCGTCCGGCGAGGGCGTCGATCTCGGCGGGATCTTCGGCCTTGGGCAGCATCACCGCGAGAGCGCGGCCGACACTCGCGACATCCTCTTGGTACCAAGGGGTTCCCGCGGCGTTGAGCCGGACGACGGCCCGGTGGCCTTCCTCCAGCCACGCCCGGACGTGCTCGCGCGCGGTCTCTTTCCGATCGGGCCCGACGGCGTCTTCCAGATCGAGGATCACGACGCCGGCACCGCCGGCCGCGGCCTTGGCGAACCGGTCCGGCCGGTGACCAGGGACGAAGAGGAACGTTTTCGCTGAGGCGAGGGGATCGCTCATCGGACGAGGCTCCGTACCGTTCCGGTCGCGGTCCGCCGTCCGTGGCGATCACGCACGGCGGTGACGGTCCCGTCCGCTCCGGCTTCGGCCCGGACGACCATGCCCTGGTGGTCGAACAACGGCGAGACGAGGCGATAGTCGAAGGCCAGCTCCCCACCGCTCCCCCGCCGCCGCGCGGCCTCGGCCATCGCGAGCGCCTGCAACGGCCCGTGGGTGAGCAGCCCCGGATAGCCCTCGACATCCCGGACGTAGTCGCGGTCGTAGTGGATGCGGTGGGCGTTGTAGGTCAACGCCGAGAAGCGGAACAGCAGCGTCGGCGAGACGTCGATCGCCCATTCCCCCTCGGCCACCGGCACCTCCGGCTCCTCGGTGGCCGGCTCGGCGGGCCTGGAAGCGGCGTCGCGATAGACGAGATCCTGCTCCTCGTCGACCACGACCCGGCCGTCCTGGACGATCTCGTGTCGGGTCACGACGAAGGTCAGCCGCCCGGTGCGACCTTGTTTCTCCTGTACGGAAAGCACTTCCGTACGCCGGGTCGCGGGCAGTCCGCATAGGAGCGGCCCGAGCGTCCTCACCCGTCCGCCCGCCCACATCCGGCGGCGTCCCGGCTCGGGCGGCGCGGGGATCGTGGCGCGGACCGGATGTCCGTCCGGCCCCAGATCGGCCTGCGCGGGCCGGTCCAGCAGATAGAACCAATGCCACAGCAACGGCAGGCCGTCGCGCTCCAGGTCCGGCATCTCGACGTCGAGCAGTGAGCTCAGCGCCTCCGCCGGGCCGGGCTGCAGAACCTCTTTCACCCTCGAACCTCCTCGCCCGGACCGAATTCGGCCCGGATCGCCTCGTTGTGCGCGCCCAGCGCCGGAACCGGCCCCATCACCGGTTCCCGGCCCGCCACCTCGACAGGCGGGAGCAACGCCTCCAGCGCACCGGCCGGGGTGTCCACCTTGCGCCAGCGATTCCGCGCGGTCAGTTGCGGATGCCGGGTGAACTGCTCGGGCGTCCGCAACCGGGCGTTGGCGATCCCGGCGCGCTCCAGCAGCTCGCCGACCTCGTCGGCGGTCGAACCTTGGAAGGTCCCTTCGAGGATCGCGGTGAGTTCGTCGTCGTTGCGGACGCGATCGTCGTTGGTCCGGAAGCGCGGATCGTCGACGAGTTCTTCGCGCCCCAGGACGTCCTGGCAGAGCACGACCCACTCCCGTTCACTTTGGACACTCAGGAAGACCCTGTCATCACCGGTTTCGTACGGCCCGTACGGCGAGATCGACGGATGGGACGCCGCCGTACGCCTCGGTGGCTCCTGACCGTACCGGGAGAAATAGGCGGGCTGGCTCATCCATTCGCCGAGCGAGTCGATCATCGCGACGTGCAGGCTCGCGCCCTCTCCGGTGCGCTCGCGATCGTAAAGCGCGGTGAGGATGCCGGTGTAGGCGTACATCCCGGTGGCGATGTCGGCGATCGAGATCCCCGCCTTGGCCGGGGTCTCCGGGGTGCCGGTGGACATCACGAGCCCGGTTTCGCACTGCACCAGCAGGTCGTAGGCCTTCTTCGTCCGATATGGACCTTCGGGACCGTAGCCCGAGATCGAACAGTGGATCAGCTCCGGCCGCTCGGCGCGCAGCGTGGCGGCGTCGAGACCGAGCCGTTCCACCGCACCGGGGACGAGGTTCTGGACGAACACGTCCGCCCGGCCGATCATCGCGCCGAGCAGGGCCCGGTCGGCCGGATCCTTGATGTCGAGTTCGACGCTTTCCTTGCCCCGGTTGAGCCAGACGAAGTAGCTCGACTGCCCGTGCACGGTCCGGTCGTAGTCGCGGGCGAAGTCGCCGACGCCGCGACGTTCGATCTTGATGACCCGCGCGCCGAGGTCGGCGAGCTGGCGCGAGGCGAACGGCGCGGCGACGGCCTGCTCCAGCGCGACGACGGTGATTCCCTCGAGTGGGTGGCGCATACTGCCTTCCTTGGTGCGTCAGGACGGGATGCGGTGCCGTTCGATCAGCTGGCGCGCGATCACGCCGCGCTGGATCTCGTTGGTGCCTTCACCGACGATCATCAGTGGCGCGTCGCGGAAGTACCGCTCGACGTCGAACTCGGTCGAGTAGCCGTAGCCGCCGTGGATGCGGACAGCGTCGAGCGCGATCTCCATCGCGGCCTCGGAAGCGAACAGTTTCGCCATCCCCGCCTCCAGATCCGCGCGCTCTCCCGAGTCGTGGCGCCGCGCCGCGTGGTGCACCAGCTGGCGTGCGGCTTCGAGCTTGGTCGCCATGTCCGCAAGATAGTTGCCGATCGACTGGTGCTGCCAGATCGGCTTGCCGAAACTCTCGCGTTCCTGGGCGTAGCGCAGGGAATCCTCCAACGCGGCGCGGCCGACGCCGAGCGCCCGGCAGGCGACCTGGATCCGGCCGATCTCCAGGCCGCGCATCATCTGGGCGAAGCCGCGTCCTTCCTCGCCGCCGAGCAGCGCCGTGACCGGGGCGCGGAAGTCGTCGAAAGAGAGTTCGCAGCTCTCGACGCCCTTGTACCCGAGCTTGGGCAGATCCCGCGAGACCTGGAAGCCGGGGCCTTTCTCGACGAGCAGGACGGAGATCCCCTGGTGCGCCGGTTCCGCGGCCGGGTCGGTCTTGCACAGCAGCGCGACCAGCTGCGACCGGCGCGCGTTGGTGATCCAGGTCTTGCTGCCGTTGACGAGGTACTCGTCACCGACGCGGCGCGCCGTGGTGCGGAGGGCCTGCAGGTCCGAGCCGCCGCCGGGTTCGGTGAGGGCCATCGTCGCGCGGATCTCGCCTGTCGCCATCTTCGGCAGGTAGGCGTCCTTCTGCTCCTGTGTGCCGTACGTGGCGAGGAGTTTCGCGACCACGGTGTGACCGCCCATCGCGCCGGCGAGGCTCATCCAGCCGCGCGCGAGTTCCTCGGTCACCAGCGCGTAGCACTGGGCGGAGACCAGCGTCTCGCCCCAGGGCTCGGGTACGGCCAGCCCGAAGACGCCCATCGCCTTCATCTGGTCGATGAGCTTTTCGGGATACGTGTCCGTGTGGTCGAGCTCTCGTGCGACGGGCCGGACTTCGCGATCCACGAACTCCGCCACCAGCTCGACGATCGCAGCCTCTTCTTCGGTCATGTTGTTATCATGAGCGATGATGACAAGGTAAGTGAAATACCGAATCGTGATTGCCGCATACCGGACCGCGATGACAGGGGACGACGGTGGACCTCAAGCAGCTCAAGGCGTTGGTGACGATCGCCGAGGTCGGCAGCGTGACCCGCGCGGCCGAACTGCTGCACCTGGTCCAACCCGCGGTCACGCGGCAGATCCGCACCCTGGAGCAGGAACTGGGCGTCCCGTTGTTCGAGCGGACCCGCCACGGGATGCGCCCGACCGAGGCGGGCGCGACGCTCGTCGAACGCGCTCGGCGCGCGCTCACGGAACTCGACAGGGCCAGGGCCGAGCTGGCTCCGACGCCCGGTGTGGTCACCGGGATCGTCACGGTCGGCCTGCTGGAGAGCGCCGCCGAACGGCTCGCCGCGCCCTTGACGACGGCCGTGCTGCGCGACCATCCAGGTATCGAATTGCGGCTGCTCACCGCGTACTCGGGGCATCTCCAGCGATGGATCGACGACGGCGACGTCGACCTGAGCCTGCTCTACAACCTGACCAGCACGCCGTCGCTCAACGTCCGCCCGCTGGTCCGCGAACGGCTCTGGGCGGTCGCTCCCCCGTCTGCCGGGCTGGACCCCACGAGGCCCGTGCCTTTCGCGGAGGTGGCCGCGCATCCCCTCGTCATGCCGTCCGAAGGGCACGCGCTGCGCACCCTCATCGACGGCGCGGCCCGCGAGGCGGGCGCCGAAGCGGAGGTCACCGTGCAGACCAACTCCATGACGCTGCAGAAACGCCTCGTGCTCGGCGGGCACGGCTGGACGATCCTGCCCGGCATCGGTATCGCCGCGGACGTCGCCGACGGCACCCTGAGCGCGGCCCCGGTCGGCGAACCGGAGGTCTGGCGCACGGTCGTTCTCGGGATGCCCAGGACCGGCCGTGTCACACCCGCCGTGGACGCCGTCGCGCGGGCACTGGTCCAGCAGATCCACCAGACCGTGAAGGAGGGCGAATGGCCCTCGGCCCGGCTCTGGGACGACCGAACAGGAGAAGGATGACCACGCTCCCCCGCACCGGCCACGCCGTCGCGCCGGACGGCACCCGGCTGGCCTACCACTGGCACGGGACGGGCAGGCCGCTCGTGTTGCTGGCCGGGCAGGCGAACGACCACACGTGGTGGGACCGCACGCGCGGGGATTTCCCGAGCACGATCACCATGGACTATCGCGGGACCGGAGCCAGCGACGCACCCGATATCGCTTACTCGACCCAGGGTTTCGCGGACGACGTGATCGCGGTCCTCGACGGACTCGGCGTCGAAGAGGCCGACGTCTACGGCACCTCGATGGGCGGCCGCGTCGCACAGTGGGTCGCCGCGCGGTATCCCGGCCGGGTCCGGCGGCTCGTCCTCGGCTGCACCTCACCGGGTGGCACGCACGGTGTCGAGCGGTCGAACGACGTGCGGCTCGCCCTCGCCCGGCGCTCCTCGGCCGAAGCGCGGGAGACGTTGGAGAACCTGATGTACACACCCGCTTGGCGGGCCGCGCATCCCGGCCCGTACCGGGTGCTGGGCGCTCACGGCATGCCGCCGCACGCGGTCCGCGGGCATCTCGTCGCGAGCAACACCCACGACGCCTGGGACGTGCTTCCGGAGATCAAGGCGCCGACCTTGGTCCTCCACGGCGACGACGACCTGCTCGCGCCGCCGGCGAACGCGCCCCTGCTGACCGAGCGGATTCCCGACGCGCGCATGCATCTCTTCGCCGGAGCGCGGCACGCCTACTTCGACGAATGCCGCCCGGAAGCGAGTGATCTGGTCGGCGACTTCCTGGGTTAGACCATGCCTGCCGGGTATGTGCCCATCGCGGATTTCTATTTCTCAACCGCGGGGATCACAGCTCATGATGGTCGGCATTCCCGGAGCGAAGGAGCTTCCCTTGCCGCACAAGCAACCCGGCGTCGTCGCGAACGTGATCCGAGGCTGCCTCGGAAACCTGGTCGAGTGGTACGACTGGTTCGTCTACGCCTCGTTCAGTATTTATTTCGCGGCCAGTTTCTTCCCCGAGGGAAATCTGACGGCCCAACTGCTCTCCACGGCCGTCGTGTTCGCTGTCGGCTTCCTGATGCGTCCGCTCGGCGGCTGGCTTCTGGGCCTGTACGCGGACAAGTTCGGCCGCCGGGCGGCGCTGACCCTGTCGGTAACGCTGATGAGCTTCGGCTCGCTGGCCATCGCCGTCACACCCGGCTACGCGTCGATCGGCATCCTCGCGCCCGTGATCCTCGTGGTCGCCAGGCTCGCGCAAGGCCTCTCTGTCGGCGGTGAGTTCGGTTCGAGCGCGACCTACCTGTCCGAAATCGCCACTTCGCGGCGACGTGGGTTCTACTCGAGCTTCCAGTACGTCTCGATCACCGTCGGCCAGCTCGCGGCCCTGCTGGTGATGATCGTGATGCAGTCGCTGCTGACCGAAGCGCAGATGTACGCGTGGGGCTGGCGGATCCCGTTCGCGCTCGGCGCGATCGCCGGGCTCGTCGTGATGTACCTCCGCCGCAGCATGATGGAGTCGGAACACTTCCAGCTCTCTCGTGCGTCTGGTTCGAGCCCCCGCGGCGGGCTCCGGATCCTGCTTCGCTCGCACTTCCGCCAGGTCCTCGCGGTGCTCGGTCTCGCGATCGGCGGCACGGTGGCGTTCTACACCTTCACCAGCTACCTGCAGAAGTACATGGTGAACACCGCGGGCATCCCCAAACCGACCGCCTCGCTCATCGGTTTCGCGGCCCTGTTCCTGTTCGTCTTCATGCAGCCCGTCGCCGGCGCCCTCTCCGACCGCTGGGGCCGCCGCCCGGTCATGTTCGGCTTCTCCATCGGCGGCATGCTCCTGACCGTCCCGATCATGACCCTCGTCGGCAAGACGTCAGATCCGTGGATGGCATTTCTGCTCATGATCACGGCACTGATCTTCCTCAGCGGCTACACGGCTTTGTCGGCGATCATCAAGGCGGAAATGTTCCCCACCAACGTCCGCGCCCTCGGCGTCGGACTTCCGCACGCCCTGGCGACCGCGATCTTCGGCGGGCTGTCGGAGCCGATCGCTCTGGCGTTGAAGCAGGCCGGACACGAGAGCGTGTTCTTTTGGTGGGTCACCGGATGTATCGCGCTGACGTTCGTGGCGACTCTGGTGGTGCGGGAACCTTCGCGTGGTTCCTCTCTGGAGGTTTCAGCTTTGCCAGCCCGGGATTCTCTTGTCAGGTGAGGTTTTGCCGGATTTTGGCGACGGCGGGTTACAGGTGGGTGCCGATGAGGGACGGTTTCCGCGACGGACCGTGGCCGGATCTCGGCAACAGCCGAGAGCGATGGCAGCTCTTCGGCCAAGGAGGTACGGGGGTGACAGCGACTGCCGGGGGTCTGGTGTCGCGGCAGCAATGGGCTGCTTTCCAGCAACAGCCCAGAACGTGGCGGCCCAGTAACCGCCGTTTTGCGGCAACGGGGTCAGGGGTAGTGACAGCTCGTCGGTCGGGGCTTGTCGCGAAGAGAGAAGCCCGCCCGCCATGAAGCCATAGCCGTTTTGCGGCAAGGATCCTTCGCGGTTCCCTGGTGACAACGGCTACTGGAGGGACAGGCCGGTAGCGGCTCGTCGGCCATCGCCGTTTCGCGGCAACGACTCAGAACGGTGGTGGTTCCTCGACTGGAGGCGCCTTCGGGCGGGGTTCGTGCAGCGGTGGAGGTGTGCTGTCGTAACTCTGCCCGGTCGGCGTGGTGACAGTCAGAGTGCCATCAGACGCGAGCCGGTAGATCCAACCGGGTTCGTCCTTCAGCCGATGGTCGCGGCGGCACAGGTCGATCAAATCGGCGGCATCGGTGTGCCCACCGAACTCCCACGGCACCGAGTGGTCGATATCGCACGCCTGAGCCGGGCGGTGACAGCCCGGTCTTCGGCACTCACGATCCCGCACCCGAACAAACTCGCCCTGCCCCGCTGACGGCCGGTACCGGTTGCGGCCCAGGTCCAGAACCTGCCCCGACAACGGATCCGTGATGATCCGCCGCAACACAGTGTCCGCACCGGACGCGATCTCCCGCGCCAGCGTGGCGGGAACATGACCGTGCCCAGCCAACTCCGCCGGATCATCATTCACCCCCAAGTAGGTGAACAAGTCCATGTAGAGAAACACCTCGGTACGTTCGGTCTTCCCGCCCTGGCCGCCGAGCAGGAGATCGAGCGCCACGTCGGCACGGAGTTGGTCGAGGGTGCGGGTCTCGCCGCCGGTCTTCAACGCCCGAGCCTCACGATCGATCCGCACATAAGCGGCGGCGACTTTCTCGACGGGGCCGTCCTCGACCTCGATCGACGCCACCCCTGTCTCCCCGTGGCGCACGGTCAACCGACGGCCGTCACGGTGCCGCTCGACACGCCTGCCCGCCCCCTCACGGTCGACCGTGATCGCCGCATGCCCCGCCGCTTTGCGGATCTGCTCGGAATTCTTGTCCTCCAATCGATCCTCCAACAGAGCATCCGCGGTGAGGGCGTCCTCGTCCGATAGCCACGCGGTCGCCGCCGCGACTTTCATCGCCCCGAACCCGCTGAGTTTCCCTTGGTCCATCAACCCCAGGGTGCGGGGCAGGCGGGTGGTCAACGCTTCGGCCGCGGCGACCATCGCACCCGCGTGAGTGTCCACAAGAGACAACGCGAAAGCGACTTCCTGCACCACACTCCGCGCGCCCTCACGATGCCGTGACAACTGCGCCAGCGCCCGGAACCGCACCGCCTCCAACCGCGCGATATCAGCCGACACCGCCTGCGCCAAAGCGACACACTCCTCGTCACCCAACGTGCGAGGATCGGGCATTTCCTTCAAAACAGCCAAAGAAGTATCCACCCGACAAACCTACAACCAGCCACCGACAATTCCGGAACCCAAGAACCCCGTTGCCGATTTCCGGAAACACAACTTGGGTGTGTCTGAAAAAGGTTTCGGTTGGAGCACCAAAGTGCACCACCTCGTCGACGGAAACGGCCGACCACTGGTCGCTCTGGTCGGCCCCGGACAGGCCGGTGACGCACCGATGTTCCCGCACCTGATGCGACACCTGCGGACCCCTTGAGCCGGGTCCAACCCGGCCTGGCCACACGCTACGACAATCCGGTCATCGTCTACCGATCCGCGGCAGTCCTCCACACCGCGATCACCTGGACCGAAACATTGTCAGACACACAACTAGTCCACGTCGAGCAAGCCTTCAGCGCCGTTCTCGAGGCGCCGGGCCATTTCCACCGACCGGGGCAACATGGTCTTCTCGTAAGCGGCGACAGCCTCACCAAGGGACGCGGAGCCTGCCAGTGCGAGGGCGAGTTCGCTGGCGTCGAGCATGGCCAGGTTGACGCCGACGCCGAGTGGCGGCATCAGGTGGGCGGCGTCGCCCAGCAAGGTCACCGTCGGCGAGTGCTCCCACGTGTGCGGGACGGGCAGGACGAACAGCGGGCGATCGACGTAGGGCCCGTCGTTGTCGGTGATCATCCGCACCATCCGGGGCGCCCAGCCGGAAAACGCGTCGAGCAGCCTGGCCCGGATCTCCTGGGTACCAAGAGAACCGGCCCAATCCGCGGGCAGACGTTGGACGATGTAGACCCGGATGTGGTCGCCGCCGTTACGCTGGGCGAAAAGGCAGCGGTCTCCGTCGGCTGCCATGGCACTGCCCTGGCCGACGAGGGCGGCGATTTCGGGGTGCGCGTTCTCCACATCGTCGAACCAGGCCTCCAGGAAGGTGATCCCGGCGTACTGCGGAACGGCCGAGGACACGGCCGGACGGACCCTCGACCAAGCGCCGTCGGCACCGATGACCAGGTCCGTTTCGACGGTCGTCCCGTCGGCGAAGAACAGCCGTGAGCCGTCGACGCGATCCAGGGACCGTCCCCATTGGACAGTGCCCGGCTCGAGTGAGTCGAGCAGGAGGCCTCGCAGCAGACCTCGGTCGATTTCCGGTTTGAAGAGTTCGCCTTCGGCCGGGACGTGGTGCTCCAAAAGCTCCCCGGCGGAATCCAGTTTGCGCATCTCCTGCCCTTCCGGACGGCAGAGCGCGAGGAACTCGTCGAGCAGGCCTGCCTCGCGCAAGGCGAGCTGACCGTCGTACGCGTGCAGGTCGAGGGTGCCGCCCTGGTCACGGACCTGGGGATGCGGGTCGCGGTCGTAGACCGTCACGGGGATGCCGTGCCGCTGGAGGATGCGGGCGCAGGTCAGGCCGCCGGGGCCCGCTCCGATGATGCTGATCGTCATGAATCCAGAAAAGCAGAACGAGTAAAAAAGTGCAACGAGTCAACTTAGTGACCGTGACAACTCATGAGGTAGAGTGCGCTCATGGAGACACCGGGACGGCGTGAACGCAAGAAGGCGGCGACACGCCAGGCGCTCGCGGACGCAGCGCTGGAGCTGTTCCTGAAGCGGGGCTACGACCAGGTGAGCATCCGCGACATCGCCGAGGCGGCCGACGTGTCGACCACGACGCTGTTCAAGCACTTCACCGGCAAGGAAGCGCTGGTCTTCGACGAGTCTCAAGACCGGGAGGAGCGCTTGATCGCCGCCGTACGGGAGCGCGCCACCGGGCAGAGCATCGTCGAGGCGCTGCGCGAGTACGTGCTCGCCACCTGGCTCCCGCTCACGGAACATCCCCAGTACCCCGAATTCACCGCCCTGGTGAACGGCACCCCCGCGCTACAGGAGTACGGCGAGCGCATGTGGACCCGGCATGCCGCGGCCCTCGGCGCCGCCATCGCCGACGACACCGGCGCGGACCACGACGACGTCGCCTGCCACGCGCTCGCGCGATTCGTCCTGGACATCCCCGCGCTCACCCGCGGCAAGAAAAACCCCAAGAAGGCCGTCGAGGAGATCTTCGACCTCCTCGCCCACGGCTGGCGCTAGTCCTCTTCGGAAGGTGGACGTGAGGCGCGCAGCGAGCCCGGATGCGCCTTCGCGGACGGGTCGTTGCGGGTCTTGAGCAGGCTCGCCACGGTCACCACGACGAGGATGCCGATGATCACCGCGAGGCTGACCGGCGTCGAGATCTCCGGAACGTTCTCGTTGATGTCGACGTGGGCCCAATGCAAAATCAGCTTGACCCCGATGAACCCGAGGATCACCGCGAGCCCGGCCGAAAGGTACACCAGCCGATCGAGCAGGCCCTTCACGAGGAAGTACAGGGCGCGCAGGCCCAGCAGGGCGAAGGCGTTGGCGGCGAAGACCAGATACGGCTCGTCGGTGACCCCGAAGACGGCCGGGATCGAGTCCAGCGCGAACAGCAGGTCGATCCCGCCGATCGCGAGCAGCACCACCACCAGCGGCGTGCCGACCCGCTTGCCCCCGACGCGGGTGAACAGCTTGCCGCCGTCGTACTCGGTGGACAGCGGCAGCAGGCGGCGCGCGGTCCGCACCACCACGTTGTTCTCGACGTCCGGATCCTCGTCCCGGTGCCGGAACAGCTGGACGCCGGTGTAGATCAGCAGCAACCCGAACAGCAGGAACATGAAGGAGAACAACGAAAGCAGCGTGGCGCCGAGCGCGATGAAGATCGCGCGCATGATCAGCGCCACGACGATGCCGAACGTGAGCACCTTGTGCTGGTGTTCTTCGGGTACCGCGAAGGTGGTCATGATGATCACGAAGACGAAAAGATTGTCGACAGACAGGCTCTTCTCCACGATGTAACCCGCGAAGTACTGCTGCCCGAAGTCACCACCGTGCGCCAGTGTCAGCCAGACACCGAACGCCACCGCGACCAGGATGTAGCCCACCGACCAGGCCACCGCCTCGCCGAAGCCGACCTTGTGCGGCCGCACGGCCGCGAGGATGAGATCCAGTGCCAGGAGCCCGAGTATCAACCCGATCGTGACGATCCACGTGAGGCCATCGATCTGGAGCATCCGGGCCCTGTCTTTCTTTCGACGGCAGGTGCCCCGATCCTAAGGGCGAGTCCCCGGGTCCGCATTCGCATGCCGGGGCGCCGCTTCGAGCAGTGCCGCGAGAACGGTCTTGAGCAGCGGGTGGTCCGCGCTCCCCCGCCGGACCGCGGCGAACACGCGGCGCAGCGGTGGCTCACCGCGCAACGGGACGGCCACCGCGCCGGGAACGGCGGTGAAAGCGTTGCGCGGCACCAAGGCCACCCCTTCGCCGGCGGCGACCAGGGTGGTGATCGCGTGGAAATCGTCGGAGACGTGCCGGATCTCCGGATTGGCGCACGCGATCATCAGCACGTCGCGGCAGGGATTCCCGGGTTTCGGCGCGATCCACTCGTCGTCGGCGAGTGCGTCGATGTCCACTTCGGACGCTTCCGCGAGCCGGTGCGCGGTGGGCAGCACGACGTCGAACGGCTCCGCGTACAAGGGGAACCGGGTGAGCCTGCTTTCATCCGTCCGTGGCGAGAGCCGGTACTCCTCGGTGATCGCCAGATCGATCTCGCCGTCGAGCAGCAGCGGGATGCTCGCGTGCCCCTCGACGTCCTGCACCTGCATCGAAACCCCGGGCGAACCGGCGCGCAGCGCGGCGATCGCCGGCGCGACGACCATCGTGATCGCGGAGGCGAAGCTCGCCAGCCGCACCATCCCCTGGACGCCGGTGTCGAGCGCGGCCAGGGTGGCCCGCGCCCGTTCCAGTTCGGCGGCGACGGCGTTCGCGTGCACCACCATCAATTCACCCGCGGGGGTCAGCGAAACCCGCCTGCCCCGCCGCCTCAACAGCTGCTGGCCGCACTCGGCTTCGAGTGCGGCCAGCTGCTGGGAGACCGCGGACGGCGTCAGGTGCAGCGCCTGGCCCGCCGCCGTCACGGTGCCGTGGTCGGCGAGGGCGCGCAGTACCCGCAGCCGTCGCGGATCGATCATCAGTCCATCATGGACCTTGCCGTCACGAACGCGTCAACGGCCCGGTTCACGTCGTCGGTCGAATGCGCCGCCGACATCTGGGTCCGGATCCGGGCCTTGCCGTGCGGAACCACCGGATAAGAGAACCCGACCACGTAGATGCCCTGGTCGAGCAGCAGATCCGCCATCTTGCCCGCCTTGGCGGCGTCGCCGATCATCACCGGGATGATGGGGTGCTCACCCGGCAGTAGGTCGAAACCCGCCTCGGTCATCCGGCGCCGGAACAGCTCGGTGTTGGCGCGCAGCTTGCCCAGCAGCTCACTCGACTCGTCCAGCAGCTCCAGCGTGGCGAGCGCCGCGGCGGTGATCGACGGCGCGAGCGAGTTCGAGAACAGGTACGGCCGCGAACGCTGCCGCAGCATCTCGACGATCTCCGCGCGGCCCGACGTGTAGCCGCCGCTGGCCCCGCCGAGCGCCTTGCCGAGGGTGCCGGTCAGCACGTCGACCTTGTCCTGCACGCCGAACAGCTCGGGCGTGCCGCGACCGGTCGGACCGGTGAAGCCGACGGCGTGCGAGTCGTCCACCATCACCAGGGCGTCGTAGCGTTCGGCCAGCGCGCAGATCTCGTCGAGCGGCGCGAGGTAGCCGTCCATGGAGAACACGCCGTCGGTGGCGATCATCCGGTACCGCGCGCCGGACGCCTCCTTGAGCCGCGCCTCCAGATCCGCGACGTCACGGTTGCGGTAGCGCATCCGCTTCGCTTTGCACAGCCGGACACCGTCGATGATCGACGCGTGGTTGAGCTCGTCGGAGATGATGACGTCCTGGTCGGTCAGCAGCGTCTCGAAGAGCCCCGCGTTGGCGTCGAAACAGGAGCTGTAGAGGATCGTGTCCTCGGTGCGGAGGAACTCCGAGATCTTCGCCTCGAGCTCCTTGTGCGGCTGCTGCGTCCCGCAGATGAACCGCACCGACGCCATGCCGAAGCCCCAGCGGTCCAGCGCCTCTTGCGCGGCCTTGATCAGCACGGGGTGGTCGGCGAGGCCGAGGTAGTTGTTGGCGCAGAAGTTGAGGACGTCGCCGTCGGCGACACTGACCGAAGCCCGTTGCGGGCCCTGGATCACCCGCTCACCCTTGTACAGCCCGGCTTCCCGGATCTCGGCGAGCCCGGCCTTGAGGTCGTCGCGCATCGCGCCGTACATCAGTTCTCCGTCCAATCCAGAATGACCTTGCCGCAACGGCCTTCCCTGGCCGTGGCGAACGCCTTCTCGTGCTCCGTGTAGTTGAACCGGTGGGTGATCACCGGCGAGATGTCCAGCCCGGCTTGCAGCAGGACGGACATCGAGTACCACGTTTCGAACATCTCGCGGCCGTAGATCCCCTTGATCTGGATCATCTTCAGCACGACGGCGGCGATGTCCACCGACACGTCGGAGGCGGGGAGGCCGAGCAGCGCGACGCGGCCGCCGTGGGACATGTTCGCGATCATGTCGCGCAGTGCCTCGGGCCGTCCGCTCATCTCCATGCCGACGTCGAAGCCCTCGGCCATGCCGAGGCGTTCCTGCGCGTCGGCGATGGTCGCCGACGAGACGTCCAGCGCGAGGTCGACGCCGACCTTGCGGGCCAGTTCCAGCCGGTGCTCGCTGACGTCGGTGACGACGACGTTGCGCGCGCCCGCGTGGCGCGCGATGGCGGCGGCCATGATGCCGATCGGGCCGGCGCCGGTGACCAGCACGTCCTCCCCGATGACGGGGAAGGACAGCGCGGTGTGCACGGCATTGCCCAGCGGGTCGAAGATCGCGGCGATGTCGAGGTCGACCTGGGAACGGTGCACCCAGGCGTTCATCTCGGGCAGCACCGCGTACTGCGCGAACGCGCCGTCGGTGTGCACGCCGAGGCCCTTGGTCCTGGCGCACAGATGACGCCGGCCCGCCTTGCAGTTGCGGCAGCTCCCGCAGACGAGGTGCCCCTCGCCGCTGACCAGGTCGCCCACCTTGACCGTCGTCACCGACCGGCCGATCTCGACCACCTCGCCGACGAACTCGTGCCCGATGACCAGCGGCGCGGCGATGGTGCGCGCCGCCCAGTCGTCCCACGAGTCGATGTGCAGATCGGTACCGCAGATCCCGGCGCGCAGCACGCGGACGGCGACGTCGCCGGGGCCGACCGAGGGGTCCGGGACGTCGGTGAGTTCAAGCCCCGGTGCTCGGTCGGCTTTGACCAATGCCTTCATTGCGCGAAGTCTGGCCCGCCGACGCTGTTCAGTCCATCGCGAGTTTCTGAAATCCCTCGTTAGCGTGTCTTCACAAGAGTGATCACACCGTCGAGCAGCCGGGCGAGCCCGAAAGCATAAGCGTGCTCGGGATCGTGAGCGCCGTTGTGCGCCTCACCGGCCGACTGCCCGACGCGCGCGGCAAGCGGGAAACGTTCGGGCTCGAAGACCTCCGCGAGCGCCGGACCGGCCTTCGCCCACCACTGCGCGTCGTCCATCCCGGTGCGGCGGACCGCACGGTCGGCCTCGATCCGGCGGCGCGCGGTCCCCTGGACGTGGTCGTGCACCAGCGTGATCACCGAATCCATCTCGACATCGGTGAGGCCGAGGCCCTCGACGACGGCGAGTTCGCGTTCGTACTTCGCGATCGACCGGGGCCCCAGCGGCGGACGGCCGGTGAACACCTGCAACACCCATGGATGACGCAGGCAGAGGTCCCAGTTCACCCGCGCGACCTCGCGCAGCCCCTCCACCCAGTCGCGCTCGCCGGGCTCGCCCAGTTCCCGGACCGCCTCGCCGTAGACCCGGTCGAGCATCGCTTCGAGGAGCTCCTCGCGGGACGCGACGTAGGTGTACAGCGACATCGTGCCCACACCCAGCGACTCGGCGACCCGGCGCATGGACAGGGTGGCGAGGTCTTGGTCGCCGTCGGCGAGTTCGACGGCGGCGGCGATCACCTGTTCGCTGGTCAGCGTGTGTTTCGGCCCGCGGCGCGGCAACTGCCGGGTACCCCACAGCGTGGCGATCGTCCGCGCGGGATCGCCGCCGCCGTTGCTCTCGGTCCGCGTCATGGCGCCATCATAGGCGAAGTACTCCGTAACCCGTACGAAGTTTGTGCTATCTTACTTCGTATGCCATACGAAGAAGCGGCGCTGGAAGCCGTCGACCTGCGCAAGCGGTACCGGGACAAGGTGGCGTTGGACGGGTTCGGGCTCACTGTCCCGGCGGGCACGGTCTGCGGCCTGCTCGGCCCGAACGGCGCGGGGAAGACCACGGCGGTACGGATCCTGAGCACCCTGCTGCGCCCGGACAGCGGAACGGCCCGCGTCGCGGGGCACGACGTGGTCGCCGACCCCCGGTCGGTGCGCTACCGGATCGGCCTGGTCGGGCAGAACGCGTCGGTGGACGAGATCCTCACCGGGCGTCAGAACCTCGTGCTGTTCGGCAGGCTCTGCCACTTGAAGAGCGCGGCGGCGAAACGCCGGGCGGACGAACTCCTCGAACGGTTCGATCTCACCGAGGCGGCCGGGAAACCCGTCGCCGCGTACTCCGGCGGGATGCGACGACGGCTGGACCTGGCGACCAGCCTGATCCTTTCGCCACCCGTGCTGTTCCTCGACGAACCGACCACCGGGCTCGACCCCCGGGCCCGTATCGAGGTCTGGTCGTCGATCAGGGACCTGGTCGGCTCGGGCACCACGGTGCTGCTGACCACGCAGTACCTGGAGGAGGCGGACCAGCTGGCCGATCGGATCGCCGTCATCGACGCCGGCCGCGTCGTCGCGGCGGGCACTCCGGACGAGCTCAAGGCGAAGGTCGGGCCGGACCGAGTCGAGACCATCACCCGCAAACCCACTCTCGACGAGGTGTTCCTGCACCTCACCGGACACACCACTACCACCGGAGAGCCCGTATGACCGCGATCACGGACACCACCGCCCTCGCCGGCCGCATCCTGCTGCACTGGCGGCAACGGCCCGGCTCGATCCTGGTCGGCTTCCTCTTCCCCGTCCTGATGGTGCTGATGTTCGGCTACCTCTTCGGCGGCGCGATGGCCGTTCCCGACGGGGACTACCTGGACTTCCTGATCCCCGGCATGCTCGCGATGACGATGCTGTTCGGCCTGGAGGCGATGGTCGTGGCCGTCACCACGGACACCGCGAAGGGCGTCACCGAGCGGATCCGCGCGATGCCGGTCTCCGCGACGGCGATCCTCGCCGGGCGTGGTGTGGCCGATCTGCTCAACGCCGTCGTCGGTCTCGCGGTCATGGTGGTGACCGGGCTGCTGGTGGGCTGGACACCGGAACGCGGTCTCCTGCCGTCGCTGGCCGCGTTCGGCTTGCTGCTGTGGCTGCGGTTCGCCTTCACCTGGGTGGGGATCTACCTCGGCCTGCTGCTCAAGACGCCGGAATCGGCCGTCGCCGTGCAGATCCTGGTCTGGCCCGTCGGGTTCCTTTCGAGCGCGTTCGTTTCGCCGTCGACCATGCCGGGCTGGCTCGGCGCGATCGGCGCTGGGAATCCCTTGTCCGCGACCGCGACCGCGATCCGGGACCTGTTCGGCAACCCGACCTGGGGCGCGGCCGACTGGGCGAGCACGCATTCCGTCGCGCTCGCCCTGCTTTGGCCGGCCGTGCTCACGACACTCTTTCTCCCGCTGGCAGCGAACCGGTATCGCGCGCTGGGCCGGTGAAGGCGGATGTTTCGGGGACACGGATGGAGACGAAGTCCGGCCGCGGGACCAGTTCGAACCCGATCGACTGATACAGGCGAATCGCCGGGGTGTTCGTCGCCGCGGCGTGCATCATCGGCGTCTCGCCGCGGGCCCGGATCCCCGCGGCCACGGCCCGGACGAGGCGTGTCGCCAGCCCCTGACCTCGATACGCCGGGTCGGTGCAGACGGCGCTGATCTCGGTCCAGCCGGGCGGGTGCAGCCGCTCCCCCGCCATCGCGATCAGCGCGCCTTCACGCCGGATTCCCAGGTATGTCCCCAATTCGACGGTCCGCTTCCGGAACGGCCCCGGTTTGGTCCGCTCGACGAGGTCCAGCATCTCCGGGACGTCCGCCGGTCCCAGCAGGACGGCTTCGGGATCTTCGGCGACTTCGAGCGCGACGTCGACCAGCCGGACACCGGCGATCCTGTCGAGGACCTCCCACCCGGCCGGAGCGGGCAACGAGTTGTGCACCGTGACCGTCTGGCCCGGGCCCGCCAGACCGGCGACGTCGGCCCATACGCCTTCGTCCGGTTCGGGTGGCAGCGCGAAGAACGGAGCGACATCGACCTGGTAGCGCAGGACCTGGCCGAAGCGTTCGGCGAAGCGGGCGTGCGAACCGGTCAGCGAGGCCCAGACCGGATCATCGAGAGGGAAGACCATGACGGCTGCGACATCGATCGGCGGGCTTTCATTCCCGCTCCCACATCCTGAACACGCCTCGCCTCAGGATCCGGCGGTCACCGCGAGATCCGCGCCGGGGTTCGGCCCGAACCAGTCGAGGCAGACGACCATGGCGTCGTCGGCGGCCGGCCCGCCGCCGCGGTGCTCGCCCAGTTCGGCGAGCACCGCCCTCGGCACGTGGGCCGCGGGCAGATCAGCGGTCGTGACGACGGCCTCGGCCAGTTCGCGATCGCCGTAGAGCTCACCGTGCGGACCGGCCACGTCGTAGACGCCGTCGCTCACGAACACGAAGCGGTCTCCGGGCAGTGCCTGCAGCCGCTCGACGGTGTACGACGTGTCTTCGAAGGTGCCGAGCGGCAACTGCTCGTCGAAGTCGACCCGCTCGGCCTTGCCGTCGCGGAATCGCCACAGGCGGGGTGACCCGGCGTCGACGGCGTCGATCGCGCCGGTCGCGAGGTCGAACTCCAGCAGGAGGGTGGCGACGTGCTCCTGGCCCCGATGCTGGGCGTACAGGGCCTGGTCGGCGAGTTCGGCCTGGGCGTCGAGCGAGATCCCGGCCCGCCGGGCGTTGCGGAGCGCGTTGATCGCGAGGTTGGTCAGCAGCGCCGCGCTCGTGCCGTCGCCCATGCCGTTGACCAGCGTGACCGACAGCTTGCGCGCGGAGGCCGACCAGTCGAAGCAGTCGCCGTAGATGGCATACGCGGGTTCGAGTTGGCCGCCGAGGGCGAATTCGGGACGGGCGCACGCGCGACCGGGGAGCAGCTGCCACTGCATTTCGGCGGCGAGCGTGAGCCGGGACGACCGGCGCGCCTGCACGTAGAGGTCGGTGTCGCGGTCGGCGACGAAGACCTCGTGCGCGAGGGCCTCGGCGAACCGGCCGAGTTCGGCCCAGACGGGCGGTTCCTGGTCTTCGGGGAGAGTGACGGCGAGGATGCCGAGCCGATCGCCGCGGACGGAGACCGGGAGGTGGGCGCGGACGCCGCCTTCGACGGTCTCGAACGTCGCGCACTGCGTGGTGAAGGCTTCGCCCGCCGTCGTGCCCACCACCGAGACCGGGTCGGTGGTGTAGGGCAGCACGGTCACCCGCCGCAGTTCCGTGAGGCTGTAGTCGGCCATCAGCAGGTCGACCGCCACGGCACCGAAATGCTCCTCGAGCGCGGAACGCAGGCCGTCGAGCAACTGGTGCGGCTGGACACTTCTCAAAATCCGTTCGACCGCCAAGGATCTGTCCATTCCGTCGCCTCCGCACACCGGGTGACCGGCGTCTCACTCGGACACCGGCGAAGCAGTCCGCACCGCGTTGGCGGACCGGCCGGTGGGCGTGCCGCGATGAGCTGAGCTGACAAGTTCAGCATAAGGATGCGAGAGTGGGTGTCGTGAATCGGTCCTCCGAGCCGCCCGGCACCGAAACGGTGGCGGCGGCGGTGGCCGAGACGGCCGAGTTGCTCGAGATCATGTTCGAACGCGCTCGCGAGGCGTCACCGCGTCCGCTGTCGACGTCCCAGGTACGCGCTGTCGTGGCACTCGACCACCACGACGGGCTGAACCTGCGCGCTCTCGCGGAACTGCTCGGTTCGACCCCGCCCTTGGTGAGCCGCCTGTGCGACCGGTTGGAAGCCGTCGGTTTCATCGACAGGCTGCCCGGTACGCACAGCCGTCGTGAGGTCACTCTGCGACTCAGTGACCGAGGCCGCGCCTACCTGCGTGATCTGCGGGAACGCCGCCGCGAAAGCCTGGAATCGGTGCTGGGAAAGCTCACCCCGGAGGCCAGGTCGGCGCTCGCCGCAGGGCTCCGCGAGTTCCGCGAGGCCGCGGCGGAGTTCTGACGCCCAGAGGGTGTCCCCACCTCCACTGGAGTAGGGTCACTGTTGTCATATGACAACAATGCTCTGGAGGTGTGAGTGCAGGCGACCTACGACTCCGCCGTCCGGGACCTGCTGTCGCGGATCTTCGACGCCGGTCAGGAAGACCTGGTCGAAGACTGGGTCCGCCGTCAGCTGACCGATTCGCCCGCCTGGACCGGCGAGCAGGAACTGCGGCGCGAGGCCAAGGAACTGCTCGGCGCGCTCCGCGGGGCCCTCGACACCGAACTGCGCCTGGAACGGATCGTCGACCGCGACGAAGCCGTCCGCGCCGCACTGCGAGGCCTGTCCGAGCGGCGGGCCCGCGCCGGCGCCGCACCGACCTCCACCGCCATGGCGATCTTCGGCCTCAAGCGGGCCACGCTCGCCGCCCTGGAGGACCACACCGGAGACCCGGAGGTCCGCTACCAGGCTTCCCTGCAGGTCAACCGTTTCCTCGACGCCGCCAGCCTGCTCACGTTCTCGGTGTACGTCGAAGGCAGGGACGAGATCATCCGCCGCCAGCACCAGCAGATGCTGGAACTGTCCACCCCGGTGGTGCGGTTGTGGCGTCAGGTGCTGGCCGTTCCCCTGATCGGCACCCTCGACAGCGCCCGCACCCAGGTGGTGATGAACAGCCTGCTGGAGGCGATCCAGACCCACGAGGCCAGGGTGGCCATCATCGACATCACCGGCGTGTCCACAGTGGACACCGCGGTGGCGCAGCACCTCCTGCAGACCGTCAGCGCTGTCCGGCTCATGGGCGCGGAATGCCTGATCAGCGGTGTCCGGCCGTCGATCGCGCAGACCGTCACGCAACTCGGCATCGACCTGTCGCATATCGAAACCCGCGGTTCGCTCGCCGACGCGCTGGCCACCGCGATGCGGCTGATCGGCGACCACGCCCGGTCCGGTGTGGTGACCGGGTGAACGCCGGGGCGGGCCTGCCGATCCTGCGGCTCGGGGACATCCTGATCAGCGGGCTGCTCAGCGACCTCGACGACGCCACCGCGCTCCAGTTCACCGGTGAACTCACCGCCAGGATCTCCGACGAGGAGATCCGCGGCGTCATCCTCGACATCTCGCGGCTGGAGATCATCGACTCGTTCGTCGCCCGCGTCCTGATGGAACTGGCCGCCACCGGACGGCTCCTCGGCGCCAGGATGATCGTCGCCGGGATGCGCCCCGCCGTCGCGATCACGCTGTCCGAACTGGGTTTGGGGCTCACCGGCGTCCAGACCGCGCTCAACGCGGAACAGGCCATGGAACTGCTGGGGTGGCGCCGTCCCGTCGAGGCCGCCGAAGAGGCACCTCGTGCTTCCTGACGAGCTCACCGCCCCTGAAGCGCGCGAACACGCCGTGCGCGCCGAGGAGGATCTGCTCACCGCCCGGCACGCGGTCCGGGCCGACGCGGTCGCGGCCGGCTTCTCGATCGTCGACCAGACGAAGATCGTGACCGCCGCCAGCGAACTCGTGCGCAACGCCTACATCCACGGCGGTGGCGGCACGATGACCATCGCCGTCGTCCGCGACCGGCGGGGGCGGGCGGGGCTGGCACTGTCCGTCCGCGACGAAGGCCCCGGCATCGGAGACGTCGAGCAGGCCATGACCGACGGGTTCAGCACCGGCGCCGGTCTCGGACACGGTCTCGGCGGCACCCGGCGGCTGGTCGACGAGTTCACCATCGACACCGCGCCCGGCAAGGGCACCACGGTCACCGTCGTCCGCTGGAAGCCGTGACGACCACCGCCGCGTCGCTCACGCGGCTGATCCACATCGACCACATCAGCGCGGTCTACGCGGCGACGCGGGCCGCGCGCGAGGTCGCGGACGAGGCGGGACTCCCCGAAGTCCTCGCCGAACGGAGCGCCGTCGTCGCCTCGGAACTGGCGAGCAATCTCGACAAGCACGCCGGCGGCGGCGCGGTCTTCGTCCAGTGCTCGCTGGCCGGGCCGGGGGTGGACATCCACGCGGTGGACACCGGCCCCGGGATGGCCGATCTGGACCATTGGCGCGTCGACGGCAACAGCACCACGGAAACGCTGGGCACCGGCCTCGGCGCCGTCGGCAGGCTCGCGACCGAGTTCCGCATCCGGTCCGCGGCGGGCGTCGGCACGGTCGCGGCCGCCAGGATCCTCGCGCCAGGGCACGAGGTCGCCGATCTCGCGCACGTCCGGCTCCCCCGCGAAGGCGAAGAACGGTGCGGTGACGCGCTGGCCGTCTCGGCGATTCCCGGCGTCCGCACGGCGGCCCTCGTCGACGGGCTCGGCCACGGCCCCGAAGCGAGTGACGCCGCCGAAGCCGCGATCGCCGTGTTCCGGCGAGATCCCGACAGGCCGCTGCCCGAGCATCTGAACGCCATGCACCGGACGCTGCGGCAGACCCGCGGCGCGGCCGTCGCGCTCGCCCGGCTCTCCGAGAGCGGGCTCGAGTTCTGCGGAGTCGGCAACATCAGCGGTCTCGTGCTGACGCCGGGGCACACACGGCCGTTGCTGAGCATCCCCGGTGTCGTCGGCTTCACCCTGCCGTCCGTCCGGGTGCGGACCCTGCCGCTGACCGGCCACGAACTCCTCGTCCTGCACACCGACGGGATCCGCGCCGCCTGGCGCGGTCCGGCGGCGCTCGGGCCGCTCCCGGCCACCACCCTCTTCGCCGCGGATCTCGCCCACCGTCACCGTGACCTTCGCGACGACGCCGCGTTGATCGCCTTCGGTCCGGGAAAGGGACTTCCGTGACAGACACCTCCGCCGCCGGGTTGCGGAGCCGGGTGCGCGAAGCCTGCGCGGCCGCCGGGATCCCGGCGGACCAACGCGCGCGGCTCGTACTCGCGGTGACCCTGCTCGCCGGAAACGGCCCCGTGCCGGAACTCTCGACCACCGTCGCCGACGGCAGGCTGTCCGTCACGCTGGAGTCGTCGCGGCCGGTGGAACAGCGTCAGCGCAACGCCCTCCCCTTGCTCCCCTCCGCGGGCGAAGGCGTGAGCCTGACCTGGCATCTCGACGCGGGCGCCGGGCCGGTGCCGGTGCCCGCCGACGACGAGACGGCCACCAGGGACGAGATGCTGGCGCTGGTCGCCCGCGCCGACGCGGTCGCCAAGGACCAGCGCGAACTCAAACACGAACTGGCCGAGACGAACAGCGGCGTGCTCGCGATGTACGTCGAATCGGAGGAACGAGACGAGCAGCTCCGGAAGGCGCACGCGGTGATCTTCCGCGAGCTGGAAGACGCGCTGCGCCCGCCGCCACCGCCCGCCGGGCCGTTCGAACTGGCCGTGCACTACGCACCGAGCCAGCAGGATTCCCCGACGGGCGGGGATCTCTACGACTGGTTCGTCCTGCCGGACGGCTGCGTCCACATCACCCTCGTCGACGCTGTCGGGCACGGTGTCACTTCGACCCGGCACGCCCTGACCGTCACCCACGCCATCCGGACCCTGGCGCTGGAAGGCCATCCCTTCCGCGACCTGATCGGCCGCGCCGCCCGCACGCTGGCGACGATCGAACCCGATCTGATGGCGACCGTGCTGCTGGCCAGGCTGGATCCGGCGACCGGCGACGTCACCTTCGCCAACGGCAGCCATCCTCGTCCGGTCTTGGTCACCGCCGGCGGTACCGAATTGCTCGCCGCGGCGACCTCGGGCCGGGGCGTCGGATTTCCCGATCCCGGCAGCAAAAGCCTCATCCACCGCACCCTCGCCGACGGCGACCTGATCGTCATCTACACCGACGGGCTCGTCGAAAGCCGCAAGGACTTCCACGAAGGAGAGGAACGTCTGCTCGCCGCCGCGCGGCGGAACGCCGGACGGCCGACCGCGGAGATCCCGGACGTCCTGGCCACCGAGATGCTCGACATCGTCTTGCACGCCGATGACACCGTGGTCATCGCGATCCGCCACCGTCCGGGTTACCGTGACCCGTGATGAGGGACGACGTCGAGCCGGACGCAGCGGACGCGGCGCTGCTCGACGCCTTCCGCGCCGGTGACATCGCCGCCGGCGAAGCGCTGTTCCGGCGGCACGCCGAGCCGCTACGCCGGATCGCGGCGGGCTGGGTCGCCGAGCCCGCCGAACGGGACGACCTCGTCGCCGAGGCCTTCGTGCGTGTCCTGAGCGTCATCCGCGCCGGGGGCGGCCCCCGGGAGAACCTCCGCCCTTATCTCGCGGTCACCATGCGGAACCTCGTGGCCAAATGGAGCCACCACCACAAACGGGTCGAGCTGTACGGCACGACCCCGGCGACCGAGGAGGCCGCCGGGGCCGTCGGCGCGGAGGAACTCCTCATCCTCCGATCGAACGCCAGGCTGGCGTGGACCGCGTACTGCGCGCTCCCCGGCCGCTGGCGGACAGTGCTGTGGCGGACCGAGGCCGAAGGCGATTCGCCGAAGGTGGTCGCCCCGCTGCTGGGCGTGTCCCCCAACGGCGCCTCCGTCCTCGCCTTGCGCGCCCGCGAAGGGTTGCGCCAAGCCTTCCTGCAGGCGCAGGTCCCCGAAACGGGAACGCCGTGCTGCCAGGAGGCGCGGCGCCGGATGGGCGCGTGGCTCCGCGGCGGGGTGCCGGGCCGCCGGGCGAACCTGATCACCGCGCATCTGGCGGGCTGCGAACCCTGCCGGACCGTCGCCGCCCGGCTCGACGAGGTCAACCGCGAGATGCCGCCGGGAGTCCGCGCGGTCCCCGCCTGAGCGGATCAGCCGGGAACCGGGGCGCCCTCCCCCGCGATCCGCAGCGCCTCCACCAGTTCGCGGTACAGCGTGTCGGTGGCGAGCAACTGTTCGTGGCTGCCGCTCGCCCGCACACGGCCGTCCTCCATCACCACGATGGTGTCCGCGTCGATCACCGTGGACAGCCGGTGCGCCACGGTGACCACGGCGCCCTCGCGGGCCCGCCGCCGGATGCAGTCGTGGATCGCGCTCTCGGTCCGGCCGTCCACCTGCGCTGTGGCCTCGTCCAGCAGGACCACGTCCGGCGTGCGCAGGATCGCCCGCGCCAGCGCGATCCGCTGGCGTTCCCCACCGGACACCGACGTCGATGACAGCGGCGTGTCCAGTCCGTCCTCGAGGGCGGCGATCTTGTCGCTCAGCCGGACTTCGCCGAGTGCTCGCAGCACCTCCTCCTCGGTCGCGTCCGGATGGGTGAAGAGCAGGTTCTCGCGGATCGTCCCCGGCACGATCGGCGTCTCCTGCTCGACGTAGGCCAGCCGTGTCCGCACCTCCGCGTACGGCAGGTCCGCGTACTCACGCCCGTCCAGCAGCAGTGAACCCGACTGCGGCCGCACGAACCGCATGATCAGCGACAGCATCGTGGTCTTGCCCGCGCCGGACGGCCCGACGATCGCGGTGTGCCCGCGTCTCGGGATCTTCAGCGACACTTCCCGCAGCGCGGGGTCGCCGCCGTAGCCCGCGGTCACCCCGCGCAGTTCCAGCACCGGGCCGTCCTGGTCCCCCACCGGTTCCGGCCGCGTGGGCACCTTGTCCTCTTCGATCTCCAGCGTGTCCATCTCGCGGATCCGCCCGGCCGCGGCGATCCCCGACTGCAACGCGGTCATGTTCTGGCTCAGTTCGGTGATCGGCTCCATCAGCGCGAACGCGTACAACAGGAACGCGATGAGACTCGACACCTCGAGCAGGCCCGCGTCGACGCGCCAGGCGCCGAGGCCGAGGATCACCAGGATCGCGCCCTGGATTCCCGACCACGCCACCACCCAGGCGACGGCCTGCCGCCGCACCGCCCGGATACCGTGCACGGTGGCGGCCTCCGCGTCGACCAAGATCCGCTCGGACTGACGGCTTTCGGCGCGGCTGGCCTTCACCGTGCGGATCGCCCGCAGCGCGCCCTCCAGCACGCCACCGAGACGGCCCACCCGGTCCTGCACCTTCTCCTGTTCCTTCGCGATGGCGGGCATGAGCCAGGCGAACAGCGCGATCACCACGACCACGGCCGCCACCGTCGTGCCCAGCAGCACCGGGTCGAGCACGCTCATCAGCACGAGGGTGCCGACGAGCATGACCACGCCGTTGATCAGGCCGATCACGCTGGACGACGCCGCTTCGCGCAACAGCACCGTGTCCGAGGTGACGCGGGTGACCAGTTCTCCCGTCGGCCGCTTCGTGATCGCCGGGATCGTCGCGCGGAAGAACCGCCGCACCATCGAATCCCGCGCTTTCAGCACCACCCGCTCGCCGATCGTGCCGAGCAGGATCCACTGCGTCAGCCAGATCACCGAGCCCACCAGCATCAGGCCGAGCAGGGCCAGCACGGGCCCGGCCAGCGACGCCGAGGAGCCGAGCGAGTCGAGCACCCATTTGGTGACCATGGGCGTGGCGAGGCCCGTCGCGGAGCCGAGCAGGGCGAGTACGAGGCCGATCGCGAGTGCCCCCTTGTGCGGCCGGGCGAACGACCACAGCACCTTCAATCGTGGAGTGTTCATGGTTCTCAATGGAACACGCATGTTCTAAAATCGTCAAGCGAGTTCCATATCGGGGAGCGAGGTACGGTACCGGCCATGAGTGAGGGTGTGGCCACCGAGACGGGTGTCCGGGCGAGGACCCGGCGCGCGATCCTGGACGCGGCCATCGAGAAGCTGACGAAACAACCGAGCGCGACGCTGGCCGACATCGCGGCGGCGGCGAACGTCGGGCGGACCACGGTGCACCGGTACTTCGCGGAGCGCTCGGACCTCATCGACGCCATCAGCCACGACGCCCTCGACAAGATCTCGCAGGGCACCGAACGGGCGCGGCTCGACGAGGGCCCGGCCCCGGCGGCGCTGGCGAGGCTGTGCCAGGAGTACTTCGAACACGCCGACGTCTTCCAGTTGCTGTTCACCATGCCGGATCTGATGACCAGGCCCGAATGGGAGGAAGAGAGCGAGGACGACCGCGACCTGCTCCGGCTCGTCGAACGCGGGCACCGCGAGGGCACGATCGACCCGGCGATGACGAAGGAATGGTTGCTGCAGTTGCTGTGGAGCCTGCTCTACACGGCGTGGGAGATGGTCCGCGAAAAGACGCCTAAGCACGAAGCGCTCACTTTGTGCTTGCGCAGCCTGGAAAAGGTCATCGCGATCGGCTGAGACCTCAGTCGCCGTAAGCGCCGCCGCGCAGCGCCGTGGCACCACCGGGGCAGGTGAAGATGATCCGGTACTCCCCCGCGCCCCGGCCGTAGGCGTACCGGTCACCGTTCGAACAGTCGACGAAGACGTGGAAGTCCGTTCCCGAGCAGGAAAGCGCGTAACCCGAGCCGGAAAGGTAGGGATCCCGGCAATCCAGCGACGCGCCCCGTGGCGGTACTTCGGCGCACAGCACACTGATCCCCAGCTTCATACCGACCATTCCAGCAGCTTCGCGAGGTCGGGAAAGCAGAGCAAGAGCCGAAGGGCCGTCCAGAAAGGAGGACTTCTGTCCTCCGAAGGGAGGACGCGAACGCGCGCCGCTTCGATGATCCTTTCCCCGTGATGGAAAAAACCGGCACCCGCACGGGTGCCGCCTGGGGAATCCTCTTCGGCGGGCTCGCGGTCTTCGTGGCCGCACCCGCGCTGCTGCTGGCGACCGGGCACGACACGATCAAGCCGTCCGCTGATTCGGCCAAGGAACTTTCCCTGGCGGGTGCGCTGATTCCCGCGCTGGCCGGGATCCTGCTGATCCACGGGATCCCGCTCCACGCACCGAGACTGCTGCCCGAGGCGACCGACCGGCGCATCCTGCTCAGGCAGGCGACGACCTTGGCGCTGATCGCCTTCCTGTGGCCGCTGGCGTTGTTCGTGGTGTCCGAGGTGGGATATTCGGCGCTGGTCCGCGACATCTGGGCGCTCGCCAAACCGCTCGTGTTCCTGGTGCTGCCGCTGGTTCTCCTGCGAACCCCGCGGCCGGATCCGTTCCTGCTCAGGCACATGTGGCGGCCTCGCCAGACCTGGCAGTGGCTCGCACCGATTCCGGCGGTGGCCGTCTTCGGCTGGCTGTCCGTTCTGGGTCCGCTCGCCCCGCCGCTCCCCAGCGCCGAGGACTATCCCGATCCGGTGTACCTCGCGGTGGGCGCGACGTTGACCTTCTTCACCGCCAACGTCCTCGAAGAGGTCTTCTTCCGCGGCATGCTGCAAACCAGGCTCGAGGCGCTTTTCGGACGCTGGCCCGGAATCCTGCTGGCGTCACTGCTGTTCGCCTGGCTGCACCTGCCGACGCACGGACAGGGATCGCTCCCCCTGACCCTGGGCGCGATCGTCGCCTTCCAAGGGTTCTTCGGCCTGTTCACCGGCTACCTGTGGTCCCGGTACCGCAACCTGTGGGCGCCGATCGCCGCGCACACCGCGATGAACACCCTGCCCCTGTTACTGATGTGACGTGACTCGCGTGATCAGGGACGGAACTCACGTGACTGGAGACCGCACTCGGTGTTCCGTCCCCCATCACGCGAGATCCGTGCCTGGTCACGTGAGTTACGCGCCGATGGTCGCCGCGTCGATGACGAACCGGTAGCGGACGTCGCTGTTCTCGACCCGGTCGTAGGCCACGTTCACCTGGTCGGCCGAGATCGTCTCGATCTCCGCGCCGATCTTGTGCTCGGCGCAGAAGTCGAGCATCTCCTGGGTCTCGGCGATACCGCCGATCATCGAACCGGCGAGCACCTTGTTCCCACCGAGCAGCGAGAAAGCGTTGTAGGACAGCGGTTCGCCGGGTGCGCCGACGTTCACCATCGCGCCGCCGACGCGCAGCATGCCGAGGTAGGAGTCGATCGGCAGGGTCGCCGAAACGGTGTTGAGGATCAGGTCGAAGCGGCCGCGCAACGTCTGGAACGTCGACGCGTCACCGGTCGCGAAGTAGTCCTTCGCGCCCAGCTTCAGGCCGTCCTCCTGCTTCTTCAAGCTCTGGCTGAGCACGGTGACGTCGGCGCCCATGGCGACCGCGATCTTGACCGCCATGTGGCCGAGCCCGCCGAGGCCGACGACGGCGACCTTCTTGCCCGGTCCGGCGCCCCAGCGGTTCAGCGGGGAGTAGGTGGTGATGCCCGCGCACAGCAGCGGGGCGGCGACGTCGAGGCCGATCCCTTCCGGGATCCGGCAGACGAAACCGTCCTTCACGACGACCTGACGGCTGTAGCCGCCGTAGGTGTTCTCGCCGTCGAAGCCGACTCCGTTATAGGTCTGGACATTGCCCTTGACGCAGAACTGCTCGGTGCCAGCGAGGCAGTACTCGCACTCGCCACAGGAGTCGACCATGCAGCCGACGCCGACGCGGTCCCCGACCCGGTACTTCGTCACGCCGGAACCGACCGCGGCGACGACGCCGGCGATCTCGTGGCCGGGCACCATCGGGAAGATCGCGCTGCCCCAATCCTCCTTCACCTGGTGGATGTCGCTGTGGCAGATCCCCGCGTACGCGATGTCGATCAGCACGTCGTCCGGACGCAGGTCGCGACGCTCGATGGTCGTCGGCGCCAGGGCGGCACCCGGGGACGGCGCGGCGATGGCGTGCGTGGTCGTCGTCATGAAACCCTCCGATGAAACAGTGAGACCATGTAAGAGGTCACTTACAACTAGCGTAAGAGGCCTCTTACATATTCCGCGACCGGGACGGTGTGATCCACGACATGGGCGGCAAGTACCACCACGGCGACCTCCGCGCCGAACTCGTGCGGGTCTCGCTCGACCTGATCGCCGAGCAGGGCTTGGGCGCGTTCTCCGTCGCCGAGGTCGCCAGGCGCGCGAAGGTCAGTCCCGGCGCGCCGTACCGGCATTTCCCGGGCAAGGAGAGCCTGCTGGCCGCGATCGCGGCCACCGTCGCCTGCCAGCTGGCCGACAAGGTGCACGAGGCCATCGAGGCCGAGAGCGAGCCCGTCGCGGCACTCGCCGCGGCCGCCGGCGCGTACACGGAGTACCTCATCGAACGCCGCGCCGGGATGAACGTCATCTACTCGGACGGCTTGCAGGGTCCGGAGCACGCCGCGCTGCACGAGCAGACCCGCCGCCTGACCGACCAGTTCGTCATGCTCTGCCTCACCGTCGCCGACCAGCCGCAGGACGGGCTCGAACTGATGGAGCAGTTGTTCACCCAGGCCCACGGCTACGGCACGTTCTACCTCGACGGCGTCTTCACGAAACAGGGCTATTCCACCGAAGTCGTCGTCCGGAAGTCGGTCGAGGCCGCCCGTGTCGTCATCGAGGGCCGCACGAAAACGTGACGTGATTCACGTCTGTTTTGTCCGATCACCGGGGCCCCCGCGCCGACAGGATGCGAAGCGCAATCCCTTCGACAGCGAGGAAAACGCGTGACCGATCAGCTCCGGGGGCGCTTCCCGCGCACGCGCGGAGGCACTTCCGGGCAACCGCCGTCACAGCGGATATGCGCCCAGACGAGCTTCCCGCCGCGGACCCGCTCGCGCCGGACGCCCCACTGCACCGCCACCCCGTCCACGACGAGCAACCCGCGTCCGCGCGGGTCCTCGATCTGCGAGCGGCGCGCCCGGGGTTGTTCGAGGCTGACGTCCGCGACCTCGATGCGGACCGCGCACGGGGAGACGCCGCGCCACACCTGGATGTGGCGGGCGCCTCCACCGTGCACGTAGGCGTTGGCGACCAGCTCCGTCGCCGCCAGCAGGACGTCGTCACGATGGCCCTCACCGAGGTCGGCAAGGCATCTGACCACCCAGGCACGCATGTCCGGCAACGCTCGTGGCGTCGTGGCTCGCAGGTCTAGCACCCAGGTTCCCGGCACCGGATGCTCCGCGATACTGATCATGGAGCCACCCTTCCCGATCGCGCGGCCTCGCTGCTGAAGTCGCACGATCGGGTTACCCAGAACGCCGGTTGATCAACCAGGGCGATCAGACCGCGATGCCCCGGAAGCCTCGCAGGCGCAGGCTGTTGAACACCACGAAGACCGAGCTGAAGGCCATCGCGGCACCGGCGATCATCGGGTTGAGCAGGCCCGCCGCCGCCAGGGGAAGCGCGCCGACGTTGTAGGCGAAGGCCCAGAACAGGTTGCCCTTGATGGTGCGCAGGGTCCGGCGGGAAAGCCGGATCGCGTCCACCGCGGACCGCAGGTCACCGCGGACCAGGGTCAGGTCCCCCGCCTCGATCGCGACGTCGGTGCCGGTGCCCATCGCCAGGCCGAGATCGGCCTGGGCCAGCGCCGCCGCGTCGTTGACGCCGTCGCCGACCATCGCGACGACCTTGCCCTCGTCTTGGAGCCGCTTGACGACGTCGACCTTGTCCTTCGGCAGCACCTCGGCGATCACCGTGTCGATCCCGACCTCGGCGGCCACCGCGTGGGCGACGGCCTCGTTGTCGCCGGTGAGCAGTACCGGGGTCAGCCCCAGCTCACGCAACCGCGAGATCGCCTCGGCGGACGACGGCTTCACGGTGTCCGCGACGACCAGGACCGCCCTGGCCTCGCCGTCCCAGCCGACCACGACCGCCGTACGGCCGAGCTTCTCCTCCGCGGCTTTGGCTTCCGCCAGCTCGGCCGTCAGATGGTGACTCCACTGCTCCAGCAACGCGCTCCGGCCGACCAGCACCGCCGAACCCTCGACGATCCCTTGCACGCCAAGGCCTTCGAGGCTGGTGAATCCCTCGACCGCCGGGAGTTCACCGCTGCGTTCCCGCGCCGCGCGGGCGATGGCCTGCGCGATCGGGTGCTCCGACGCGTTCTCCAACGCCCCGGCCAGTCGCAGCGTCTTCTCCGTGTCGACGCCCTCGGCGACGTGGACCGCCACCAGCGACATCTGCCCCGTGGTCACGGTGCCCGTCTTGTCGAGGACGACCGTGTCGACCGCGCGGGTCGACTCCAGCACCTCCGGACCCTTGATCAGGATGCCGAGCTGCGCGCCCCGCCCGGTACCCACGAGCAGCGCCGTCGGGGTCGCCAGGCCCAGTGCGCACGGGCAGGCGATGATCAGCACGGCGACCGCCGCGGTGAACGCGGCCGCGACCGAACCGCCGGTGCCGAGCCAGAACATCAGCGTGCCGACGGCGAGCGCGATCACGATCGGCACGAACACCGCCGAGACCCGGTCCGCCAGCCGCTGGACCTGCGCTTTCCCGGTCTGGGCCGCCTCGACGAGCTTCGCCATCTGCGCCAGTTGCGTATCGGCGCCGACCCGGGTCGCGCGGACGACGAGCCTGCCGCCCGCGTTGACCGTCGCCCCCGCCACCGTGTCACCGGGGACGACCTCCACCGGAACGCTCTCACCGGTGAGCATGCTCGCGTCGACCGCCGACGCGCCTTCGGTGATCACGCCGTCGGTGGCGATCTTCTCCCCCGGCCGCACCACGAATTCCTCGCCCGCCGCGAGTTCGCCGATCGGGATACGGATTTCCTCGCCGTCGCGCAGCACCGCGACGTCCTTCGCGCCGAGTTCGAGCAAGGCGCGCAACGCCGCGCCCGCCCTCCGCTTGGACCGCGCTTCGAAATAGCGTCCGGCGAGGATGAACGTCGTGACACCGGCCGCGACCTCGAGGTAGATGTTGCCGTCACCGGCCATCCGCTGCACGGTGAGCTCGAAGGGATGCGTCATCCCCGGCGTTCCCGCTGAGCCGAACAGCAAGGCGTACAACGACCACAGGAACGCCGCGAGCGTGCCCATCGAGATCAGCGTGTCCATTGTGGCCGCGCCATGGCGCAGATTCGCCCACGCCGCCTTGTGGAACGGCCATGCCGCCCACACCAGCACCGGCGCGGCCAGCGTCAGCGAGATCCACTGCCAGTAGGTGAACTGCCACGCGGGCACCATCGCGAGCACGATCACCGGCACCGACAGCACGGCGGAACCGAGCAGCCGCTGCCTCAGCGGCGCGATGGGATCGGTCTCCTCGGCCGGCTCTTCCTTCTCCGGTGAGGGCAGGGCGGCCGAGTACCCGGCCGCCTCGACCTGCTCGATCAGCAGTCTCGGTTCGATGTCCGCCGGGAAGCTGACCTTCGCTTTTTCCGTCGCGTAGTTGACCGTGGCGGTGACACCGTCGAGCTTGTTCAGCTTCCGTTCGATGCGCAGGGCGCACGAAGCGCAGGTCATGCCGGTGATCGCGAGTTCGACTTCGGTTTCGGCCACCTTGGCGGTTTCCGTGGTCATCGGTGGCTTCCTTCCCCGGTGGTGACGGTGAACTCGGCGGTGCGGACCTCGTCCTCGTGCCGGAAGTCCAGGAACAGCCGGTACGTGCCGTCCGTCGGGACCTCGGCGAAGAAGGTGATCGCCGGTCCGGGCGCGGTCCGGCCGTCACCGGGTTCGCCGTCCGGGTGGACGTGCAGGTACGCGAGGTCGCCGCCGCGCAACGCGACCAGATGCCCGTAGGCACCGAGGTACGGCTGGAGATCGGTGACGTCGCGACCGTTCTTGGTGACGGTGAGCGCCACCTTCGACGACGTGCCCGGCGTGAGTTCGCCGTCGAGCCGGACCTGGTAGCCGTCGACCTCCGCGACGTACGAGGGCCGATACTCGGCGGGCCGGAAGTCGCCACCGGCGAAGACGTCGGCGCCCAGGGTCGTCGCCTCTCCGCCGCTGGGCTTGAAGTCGGCGAAGACGCGGTAGACGCCCGCCTCACCCACGGCCAGCGGCACGGTCCACGTGCCGTCCTCGCCGAGTTCGGGGTGGACGTGCCGGAAACCGGCGGTGTCGCGGCGGACGACGATGAGGTGCATCCGCTTCTCGTGTTCGACGTCGTAGGCGGTCACCGGCGCGCCGTCGGCGCCGAGGATCCGGAAGGTGAAGGGACGGGTCGTGCCCGGAACTAGCGTCGTGGTGGTGGGCGTGAGGGTGTAGCCGCCCCTGGACGACGCGAGCCCGGCGGGCTCATGGTCCTGCTTGACCTGCGCCGCTTCCGCGACAGTGCCGCTGTGGGTGTCCGAATGCCCGGCGTCCTCGCCACCGGACACACCGGCGGCGCCGGGATGCGGACCGACAGCGGTGCCGGCCGCCCAGCCGCCACCGGCGACCAGGGCGAGTGCCACACCGTAGGCGGAGAGCTTCGCTGCTGTGTTCATCGTGGGAGTCCTTAGTGCGGGGGTCACCCGCGATCGTGGAGCCGCTCAGGCGGTCAACTGGTATCCGGCTTCTTCCACGGCGGCGCGGACATCCGCAGCCGCGGGTTCACGGGAACCGGTGACGGTCACCGCACCGGTCGGCAGATCGACCCGGACGCCGGTGACGCCGTCGATCTTCGAGACCTCTTCGGTGACCGAACGCACGCAGTGGTCGCAGGTCATGCCGGTGACGGTGTAAGTCGTTTCGCTCATGAACCCAACGTACATACCCCCGGGGGGTACCGCAATGGCCCGGGGATACCCCAGCAGGGTATCGTGGGTCACATACCCCCGAGGGGTAATCTCGCCACCAGGCGCGCGCCCGTTCCGGCATCCTCCGCCCGCAGCGATCCGCCGTGCCGGACGGCGATGTCCCGTGCGAGCGTGAGACCGAGACCCGTGCCTCCCGCGTCCCGTGCGCGAGCGTCGTCGAGCCGGGCGAACCGGTCGAAGACGCGCTCGCGATCCGCGGCGGGGATCCCGGGTCCGTCGTCGGTCACTTCGAGGACCGCCTCCCTCGCGTCACGCCGGAGCCGCACGGTGACGGAAGAGCGTGCGTGCCGCACGGCGTTGTCGAGCAGATTGCGCAACAACCGTTCCAGCTGCACGGGTTCTCCCGCGACCTCGGTTCGACCCTCCACATCGGACACGACGGCCGGTCCCGTTTCGAGGGCGCGTTCGGCGACCTGCTCCGCCACCACGTCGGCGAGGTCGACGACGCCTTCCGGTGCCGGGACTTCGGCCGGATCGACGGCCAGCTGGAGGAGATCCGCGGTGATGCGCTGGAGCCGCTGGATGTCGAGCAGCGAACGGCGGGCGACGGCGGGCCAATCCGCGCGATCGACGTGGGTGAGCGCGACCTCCAACCCGGCGCGGAGGTTCGCGAGCGGGCTGCGCAGCTCGTGGCTGGCATCGGCGACGAACCGTTCCTGCTGGTCATACGCCTGCTGCAGCCTGTCGAGGGTGGCGTTCGTGGTGGTCGCGAGCCTGGCGACCTCGTCGCGGGACGGGGGTACCGGAACCCGGCGGTCGAGTCTGCTCCCGCTGACTTCGGCCAGTTCACGGCGGATGGCCTCCACCGGCCGCAACGCCCGGCCCGCCGCGAGCCACGCGACCAGTGCGGTGATCAGCACCGCGAGCGGGACGAAGAAGGCCAGGGTGTCGTCGAAGGTCCCCAGCGTCCGGAGCGTGTCCCACGGCAGCACGAACAGGTAGAGCGTGAGCCGCTGCTCGCCGCCGCCGATCACTTTGCCCAGCACGGTGTACTCGCGATACTCGCGCCATTGTGGATGGTCACCGGGCTTCAACGTGGCCTTGGTGGTGACCGACCAGTCCGAGGGCGCCCCGGCGGGCGCGGGCGGCAGCGTCGTCCACGCGGGATCCCAGCGACGCAGGTTCTCGCTGCTCGCCACCGGCCGCCCGGCGTCGTCGACCACCTCGAACAGGGCGTCGCCGGAGGGCGGCATCGGCTTCCCTGCCCGGTACGTCTCGGCCAGCCCGTCCAGCTGGGCACGGGTGGCGCTGATGGCGCTGCCCGACAGTTGCCTGCTCAGCAGCTCGCGGGTGCCCAGCCAGCCGAGGGTGAAAACGATCGCGCAGAGCAGCGCCGCCGAGAGCGCGGTGCTCCGCCGCACCGACGAGGGCCACCAGCCGGTCATTCGGTCACCAGCCGGTAGCCGGCGCCGCGCACGGTCGCGATGGTGTGCCGTCCGAACGGCGCGTCCAGTTTGCGCCGCAACGCGCTCACGTAGACCTCGACGATGTTGGGGTCGCCCCGATAGGCCAGATCCCAGACCTGCTCGAGGATCTCCCGCTTCGTCACCAGCTGCCCGCCGTTGCGCAACAGGCATTCGAGGACCGAGAACTCCTTGGTGGTCAACGACACCTGCGCACCAGCGCGGCGGCACGTCCGCTTCGCCGGATCCAGCACGAGATCACCGAACTCCAGCACCCCCGCCGAACCCGCCGCGCCCCGGCGGACCAGGGCCCGCAGGCGGGCGGTGAGGACCACGTACGAGAACGGCTTGCTCAGGTAGTCGTCGGCGCCGGTGTCGAGCGCCTCGGCTTCGTCGTACTCGCCGTTCTTCGCCGTCAGCATGAGGATCGGCGTGGTCACCCCGCGTTCCCGCAGCGCCGCGCAGACGCGGTAGCCGTTCAGCTTCGGGAGCATGATGTCCAGCACGATCACCTGATACGGGTACAGCTGCGCGAGTTCGAGCCCTTCGAGACCGTCGTGGGCGAGGTCGACCGCGTAACCGTCGGCCTCGAGTCCCCATTGGAGGGTCTCGGCCAACCGCATTTCGTCTTCCACCACGAGCACGCGCATACCTCGATCTTCTCAGATCGCCGAAAGCCTTCCTGAAGCGTTCTTCAGGTTGTTTCAGGAACCGTTCAGGTGCTTCCCGCCATGATCGCGGAATGAACACAATGGACGGTCCCGCCGCGGGCGCGATCGATGTCTCGAAGGTCTACGGCCGGGGCGACACGGCGGTCCGGGCGCTGGATCACGTGTCGCTGGACTTCCCCCGCGGCCGGTTCACCGCGATCATGGGGCCGTCGGGTTCGGGCAAATCGACCCTCATGCACTGCCTCGCCGGCCTGGACACCGTCGACAGCGGCCGAGTCCACATCGGACGGACGGAGCTCACCGGCCTGTCCGACGCCGACCTGACCAGGCTGCGCCGGGACCGCGTCGGGTTCGTGTTCCAGTCGTTCAACCTCCTGCCGACCATGAACGCCGAGGAGAACATCCTGCTCGGGCTCCGGCTCGCCGGGCGGCGCCCGGATCCGGCGTGGTTCGGCACCGTCGTGGACACGCTGGGCCTCCGGCAGCGCCTGCGGCACAAACCGGGTGAACTCTCCGGCGGCCAGCAGCAGCGGGTGGCCTGTGCCCGCGCGCTCGTCGGCAGGCCGGACGTCGTGTTCGCCGACGAGCCCACCGGCAGCCTCGATTCGCGTTCCGGCGCCGAAGTGCTGGACTTCCTGCGCACCTCGGTCCGCGAACTCGGCCAGACGGTGGTGATGGTGACCCACGATCCGGTGGCCGCCTCGTATACCGACCGCCGGGTGGTACTGGCCGACGGCCGGATCACCGAGCTCTCCGGTCTGGGGGCGTGATGCTGCGAACCGTGCTCGCCGGGCTCAAGGCCCGGCCGCTGCGGCTGCTGCTGTCGGCCGTCGCCGTCACCCTCGGCGTGACCTTCGTGGCGGGGTCGTTCGTGCTCACGGACTCCGTCGGCGCGGGGCTGCGGGAAGCGGTCGCCTTCGAAACGCGCGGCGTGGACGCGTCGATCGACGCCACCAGCCGGGCCGTACTCGACGACACGGCCCTGGCGAAGGCCCGCGCGGTGCCCGGTGTCGCCGTCGCGGACGGCCGGGCCACCGTCAGCGCACCGATCCTCGGCCCTGACGGCCGTCCGCGAGACGCCGCCGCGACCGCGTTGGGTACCGAAGGCCTACGCCCGTACGACCTCGCGGACGGCCGCTTTCCCCAGGGCGCGGGGGAAATCGCGATGGAACGGAACAGTGCCGAGGGATTCTCGCCGGGGCAGCCCGTGACCGTGCTGGACGAGACCGGCGGCCGTCACGCGCTGACGCTGGTCGGCACTTTCAGCCGCCCCACCGACGCGGGGCTGGGCGGGGCGACGCTGGTGGTGTCGCAGGAAACACTGCGGCAGCTGAGTCCGGCGGCGACCTTCGGCGAGATCGTCGTCCACGCGTCACCGGGTGTCGGCCCGGCACAGCTCGTCGCGGATCTGAAGAAGGCGGTGGGCGCACCGGTGGTCACGGGGAAAGAGGCCGCTGCCAGGCTGCTCCGGGAGACAGCGCCGAACACGGCCGGGATAGCGAAGTTCTTCACCGCCTTCGCGGTCCTCGCCATGGTGGTGGCCGCGATGGTGATCACCAACTCCTTCACCATCCTCGTGGCCCAGCGATCGCGTGAACTGGCGTTGCTGCGCTGCGTCGGCGCCGGTAAACGACAGGTCTTCGGCAGTGTGCTCGCCGAGGCGGCCGTGGTGGGCGCGATCGCCTCCGTGGCCGGGCTGTTCGGCGGGCTGGGTGTCGCCGCTCTCCTGCAGACAGTCGCGGGTCAGGAGACCGTGTACGTCCCGCTGACCGCGCGGACCTTGGCCGCCGCGCCGGCGATCGGCATCCTGGTGACCGCGCTCGCGGCGGCGATCCCGGCGTGGTCCGCGACCAGGGTCGCGCCTGTCGAGGCACTCCGGACCCCTGTCGAGTCCGCGCGCGCCGGGCGTCCCCGTATGGTCGTCGCGGCGATCCTGCTCGCCGCCGGTATCGGCGCGGGCGTGCTGGCCCTTCGGTCCACAGTGGAGGATGGCGCCGCCCTCGCCGTGGTGGCGATGGTCGCGCTGCTCGGCGCCACACTGGCCGCCGGACCGCTGGTGGCCGGACCGGTCGTCCGGGCGCTCGGCTCGCTCGTACCGGGGCAGCCCGCGAAACTCGCCGCGCTCAACGCGGACCGCAACCCCAAGCGCACCGCCGCCAGCGCCGCCGCGCTCACCATCGGCCTCGCCGTCGTCGCACTCGCGACCACCGTGGCGGCGGGCGTCGAAGCGGGCCGGAGCCACGGCATCGGCGAGCAACTCGCCGCCGATTTCACCGTCACCTCGGTCCTCCCGGCCCGGTCACTGCCCGCCACCCTCGCCGGCACCCTGGCGACCGTTCCCGGCGTGACCGCCACCGAGATCCGCCACTCCTTCTCCGGCGACCTCGGCGAGTACGGCACGTATCAACTCACCGCCGTCAGCGGAGATCTTTTGCGCCCCACAGTGCTCTCCGGACGTCTCGACCGGCTCGGCCCCGGCGAGATCGCCATCAGCAAGGACCTCGCCGACCAGTCCGGGCTCGCCGTCGGCGACACCGTGCGCTCCCTGCGCGTGGTGGCGGTCTATGACGGCGTGGACGCACCGGGCATCGATCTGGGATTCGCGCTGGTCGACCTCTCAGAGCAGCGAAAGATCGCCATGAACGAGGAGAACCACGACGGGAGCGTGCTCGTCAAGGTCGACGATCCCGATCGGGCGCGGCCGCTGCTGGAGCGGGAACTGGCCGGCACGCCGATCGCGAAACTGAGCAGTGTCGACGAGATCGAGGAAGAGGCGGCCGCGCCACTGCGGGAGACCCTGAACCTCATGTGGGCCTTGACCGCGCTGGCCGTGCTGATCGCTTTCGCCGGGATCGCGAACACGCTTTCGCTGTCCGTCCTGGAACGGACGCGGGAGTCGGCGCTGCTGCGCGCGCTCGGCCTCACCCGCGGCGGGCTCGGCGCCGCCTTGACCGTGGAGTCGGTGTTCGTCGCGGTTCTCGGGGCCACTTGCGGACTGCTGGTCGGGATCGGGTCGGCTTGGCTGATCACGGAGGTGGCGTCGGGCGGCGGCGAGCCGATCGTGTTCGCGCCGCCTTGGGGGCGGTTGGGGGTTCTGGTGGCAGCGGCTCTGGTCGCCGCTCCGCTGGCGGCTTGGGTTCCGGCTCGGCGAGCGGGGCGGGTTTCGCTGACCGGTTCGCGGGAATAGAGCGACTCTGAGCAACCCCGGCCGGGTCGCGAACGTGCGTTCAGCATGAGGAGTCAACCGACCGCGATCGAAGTAGCCGAGGCCAGCGCGTGGCTGAGCAAACGCGGCATCCGGGTCAGAACACCGTCCAGGCCGCTCACGGTCAGGATCGCCGCGCGGCAGGCGAGGGCGACCAGGACCAAGTTCCTCTGGCTGATGATCGCCGTGGTCGTCGCCTCCGCGCTCACGATCACGTTCTATTACCTGCAGAAACTCCCCGGTGTGCGAGGCGTGGAAATGCCGGAAAGCCGGTACGTCCATTTCAATCATGCTCGGACTGTGGGCGTCGATCCTCCACCGAGAACGGCAACTGGGCGGCCTTCCGGCGCCGACCCGGCGGCCGTCCGCCACGGGGGTCGTCGGTGGCTGGTACCTGGCCTCGTTCCAGATCACCTTCGTCGGTGGCGCGGCGCTGGCCGTGGCCATGTATCTCACGACCTCGTCGCGCACCTTCGCCTGGACATGGCTGGCCGCGCTCGGCTGGCCTGCGCTCTGATGCACGACGATCCTCATCTGGGCCGTGACGCGCCGGGGCCGCCGCGTCGATCGCCGTCGACCGGGAGTTGCGCTTCCAGGACAGCTGGCTCGCACCGCCCGCGGCCTTCGCGGTCGCAAGCCTGACCGACCCGTTCTTCAGTCACCGGTCGCCGCCGGGCTTCACCTGGTGGATGGTGGGCTACGCCGCGCTCGCGGTCGTCACGGAACCGACGAGACGGCGAACGTTCCGAACCAGATGTACAACTCCTGGGCGAACAGAGGAGGGGATGGACAGTAGCGAGATCGAGCTGCGGTTCTTTGGCTCGGCGCGGGCAGCGTCGCGCCCTGCCGACACTGAACAGTTTCGGACAGCTGTGCTCAATCCAAACCCTTCAAGAACTCGGCGACGCCCGTCTCCACAATCGAGTGGATCGACCAAAGCGACCTCTGAAACACCACGAATCGCGCCACCATCGAGAGACGCGACTTCCGCCGGGATGAGACGACAGCCTGACAAAGGTTCTGACTCAACGGCTGCGATCGCCGTGATTCTTTGGGCTGTTCTATCTCGCCGCGGTTGCTCCCCGTCGATGATAGAGCGAGCGCGAACTTCGTGAGCAGCCACGGCTCATTGACCATGTGAAATCGAGCCGTGTCACATGAATATGTGATAGCACAGGTGTTCGACTGCGGGTATCGTTGGAGTCGTGGCCAGCAACGATGCACCCCAGACGACACCCGCCGAGTGGTGGCGTGTCGACACGGCGACGCTGCATGCCCGTAAACAGGAACTCGAAGTCCTCAAACGCCAACTGGATGCCGAGCAGAACGCGATCCTCGCGGAAATCAATATCCGTGGGGTGCGGGGGTGTTCGGGTCATTCGACGTTGGCGGCGATGATTTTCGAGGACTTCCATGTCACGACGAAGGAGGCCGATGCTCGCGCCGACCGGGTCCTGGCCTTGTATCCCGGCCCGTCGATCGGCGGCGATCCCGCCCCGCCTCTGGCGCCGCTGACCGCCGACGCCGCTGCGGAGGGCGCGATCGGTGGTTCGCAGATCGATGCGATCATCGGGGCTTTGGCGCGGATCCCGTCCTTCGTTCCGGAGGACGATGTGCGGGGTGGGGAGAAGATCCTGGTGGATCTCGCCCGCCACGCCGGGCCCCGCGCGATCGCCCAAGCCGGACGACGACTCCTGGATGAGCTGGACCCGGACGGGAAAGAGCCCCGGGACGAGAACCCGAAAGACGCCCGGCCGGAGTTGCGGTTCGTCAAACACCGCAACGGCACCCTCGGCCTCAAAGGCACCCTCGACCTCGAAACCTACGCACGACTGAAGTCCGACCTCGACCCCATGGCCAAACCGCACAAGGCCATCGACGGAGTCCGGGACTCCCGCACCCAAGACGAACGCTACGGGGACGCTTTCACCGACTACGTGAGGTTGAAGACCACCAGCCGGAACCTTCCCGGCCAAGCCGGGGAAGCCACCCACATCCTGGTGACCATGTCCTACGAGGACCTCATCCGAGACATCGGCGAGGCCCATCTGGATCTGGTCGGTCCGATCAGCGCCACCGACGCCCGCATCCTCGCCTGTGATGCCCGCGTCCGGCCCGGAGTCCTCGGCACCGCGGGCGAACCCTTGGACATCGGCCGTTCGAAACGGACCGTGTCGTTGGCGCAGAAGTACGCGCTCACCATTCGCGACGGTGGTTGCGCGTTCCCGGGCTGCGATATGCCGGTACCACGCTGTACCGCTCACCATATTGTTTTCTGGGAACACCACGGCGAAACGAAAATCGACAACCTCGTGCTGCTGTGCACCAAACACCACCGGCTCATCCACCACAGTGAATGGAAAGTCCGGATCGCTCAGGATGGCCTGCCCGAATTCACGGCCCCGGCCTACCTTGACCCCACCGGCCAACCCAGGCGCAACACCATGCACCTCAGGACATAGGCCGTTGTGCTTGAGAGTCGGGAAAGCGACCGGAAGTCAGCGGTCGTGGATTTCTCGCGCCGCAAACCCGGGGACCGAACCTCGAAGTAGCGCCGCCTGACGTCCTGCTTCCGGATCCGCCCTCCGGCATCGGTTCCCTTGACCTAAGGCGTGTTTCATAAGCCGAGTTCGCGGTCTTCGCGCCCAGGTGGTCCCTGGCGGCACGGCGAGATGCGCCCGAGTACGACCCGGTACGAGGGCGATCCCGCCGCACCACCAGGATCACGAAGCCCATCGAACAGGCTCATGAAACACGCCTAAGCCGAGATTCACCTTGAGCTCGGTCGCGAGTTTGCTCACCGGCGGCGTGACCGACGGCTGCTCTCCCTTGTCAGCGTGGCGTCGGGCAACACGAGCGCTTGGCGGGGCCTCTCCAGCAGCGGCGCAACGAGCAGGTTCGCCCACCTGAACCGCCACGTCCCTGAGCGCCACTCAAGCCAGCCGCAGTTCCCGCCCCGGCAAGGACCGTCGCCGATCCGTCACCAGGATCATCGCCAGCGTCCCGATTCCCAGCCACACCACCAGTTGCACGATCCCCGACGTCAGTCCGTCCGTCCCGGTCAGCAGGGAACGCAGCGCGACCAACGCGCCGTTGGTCGGCAGGATTCCCAGCACGGTCCCGAAGAAGCCGGGCACGGTCGAGACCAGCGAAGCGCCGACGGTCAGCACCAGGATCGCCAGCGCGACGAAGCGGCCAGGGCGTTTGAAGATCGCCACCAGCGCCTGGTTGACCACGGTGAACGTTCCGGCCGCGAGTACCAGCACCGCGAGCAGGGTCACCGCCTTGCCGAAACTCAGGCCGAGGAACGCCCAGAACACCCCGGTCAGGATCAGGGCGGTCAGCACGGCCAGCGTCGCGCCCGGGACGGCCGCGGCGAGGATGATCCGCCAGCTCGGTTCGCGGGTGGTGAGCACGCTCGGCGGCACGGCCTGGATCACCTGGTACGTCGCCAGCGCGCATCCCCACAGCGCCAGCACGAGGATCAGCGCCACCGCGCCTTCGCCGAACGATCCCGAGCCCGCCGAGTCGGCGATCGTGGGGGTCGCGGCGACCTGTTTGAGGTGGTCGCGTTCGGTCTGGGTGTAGTCGGGCACCTTGCCTCGGCCCTCGTTGAGGCCCTTGGCCAGTTCCGAGGCGCCGGATTCGGCGCGCCGGGCGCCGTCGGCGGCGGAGCGGGCGCCGGTGGCGAGATCGCCCGCGCCGGTGGACAACGTCGTCGCGCCGCCTGCGAGCTGGCCGGCACCACCGGCGAGCCGGCGAGCACCGGAATCGGCGGCCTTGACACCGGCATCGAGTTTCCGTGCGCCGTCGGCCGCCGAGCCGATACCGCCTGCCAGCTCCTTCGACTTGTCCGCGAGTTGCTTGTTCCCGTCGGCGACCTTCTGGGAGCCCGCCGACAGGTCCTGCACCGCCTTCTTCGTCTGTACGACGGCGTCGCGGATTTCGGCGCGCTTGCCGTCGAGGATCGCGGCGTCGGCCGTGAGCTTCTCCGAAGCGGCTTTCAGATCGGCGCAGAACTTGGTGTCACCACTGCACTTCTGCGCGAGTTCGGCGAACTTCCGCGCCGAATCACCCGCGGTGGGCAGCGCGTCGATGATCCGGACGACCTTGTCCGCCAAAGGCGAGATCTTGTCGGCCAGCTGCTTGTTGCCGTTCGCGACCTGCTGCGCCCCGTCGGCCAGCTCCCGGGTCAGCCGGGGCAGCTGGGCCGTGTCCTTCTCGGCCTGGGTCAGCCCCGACGAGAGTTGCCCGGAACCGGTGGCGAGCTGCCCGGTGCCGCTCGCGAGTTTGCTCGCGCCGTCGGCCAGCTGTCCGGCCGCGCCACTGAGCTTTCCCGCCCCACCGGCGAGTTCACCGGCGCCGGAGGCCAGTTTCCCCGTCCCGTCGGCCAGTCCGCGCAAGCCGACGACGAGCTGGTCGCTGCCGTCGGCCGCGGTCACGAGTTGCTGGTGGATCGAGGAGAACCCGACGTACAGATTGTCCACATAGGTCTCGACGATCTGCCGGTTGAGCGCGGTGAGCGTCGCGTTCGCGACCTCCCGGCTCGCCACCGGATCGACGAGGCCGGTCCGCTGCGAGGTCTCGACGCGCATGATCGCCTGCCGCGCGTCGAGCGGCTTGCCCGAAGTCGACGTGGCCTGCGCGGAGAAGTTCGGCGGGATGGTCACGACAGCCGAGTACGTCCCGTCGGAGATGCCTTCCTTCGCGTCCTCGGCGTCGGTGAGCACCCAGGTGTACGCGGAATCCTCGCCGTGCACGAGATTTCCGGCCAGTTCACGGCCGAGCGGGATCAGCTGGCCGTTCACGGTCACGGGTTCGTCGGTGTTGACGACGGCGGCCTTGGCCGCGCCGTGGTTGTCGCCGGGCGACCAGAACGCCCAGGCCAGCCCGAGCGCGACGATCACCGGGACGAGCACGATCCCGAGCCAGGTCTTCCAGGTCAGCGGGCCGAAGGCGGTCGCACGGACGGAACCGGTGAAGAAGCGGGACATCAGCGGACCTCGGCGGGGACGAGCGCGGGTGTCATGGCGAGACCCGCGACGGCGGTGGTGGGCAGCAGATCCCGCACGATGGCGAGGCTCTGGCAGGACACGGCGAACGTCGCGGCCCTGCTCGCGAACGCCTCTCTCAACCCGGCACGCTGAGCGGTGGCGACGACCGTGTCCAGATCGTCGAGGAAGACGAGACCCACGCCTTCCTCGAGCGCACGGCGGACCTCTCCGGCGGGATCGTCGGTCTCCTTGCAGGCGATGAAGGCGACGCTCCGGCGGACGGCGTGCGCGTGCTGCGGCAGCACGCGGCCGAGGACTTTGAGATCACCGCGGACGTTCGGGACGCGACCGGCGAGCGCGTAGAGCAGGGCGCTCTTGCCCGCCGGGCCGGAACCGTGCACGGCGAGGATCTCGCCCGGTCCGAGGTGCAGTTCGACGTCGCGGAAGACGGTGCGGCCGCGGTCGTCGTCGACGCGGAGACCGGCGGCGCTGATCACTTCGGCCGAACCGGGTGCTGGCCAGTCGGCGAGCCGGAGTTCGTGGACGAGGCCGTCACCCTCGGCGTCGAACACCGGCAGTTTGCGGTCCAGCCACGGCGGCAGGCCCCAGGCGCGCGGGCCCAGCAGCGCGAGGATCGCCGGGACGAGGGTCATCCGCACGAGGAAGGCGTCCACGAACACGCCGACGGCGAGACTGAACGCGATCGGTTTGATCGTGGCGCTGCCGTCGGGCACGAACGCGGCGAACACGCCCAGCATGATCACCGCCGCCGCGGTCACGACTCTCGACGCGGACACGAAACCCGTCTCGATCGCCTTGTACGCGTCGCCGTGATGGACGTAGTCCTCCCGGATCCGGGAGACGAGGAACACCTCGTAGTCCATGGCTAGTCCGAAAAGGACACCCATCAGGATGATCGGCAGGAAGCTGATCACGCTGCCGGTCCGGGTCACGCCCAGCGCCTCGGCCAGATGTCCCTGCCCGAACACGAACGACGTGGCGCCGAACGCGGCACCGATCGAGAGCAGATAGCCGAAGGTGGCCTTGAGCGGCACCAGCACCGAGCGGAACACCATCGCCAGCAGCACCAGCGAAAGCCCGACGACCAGGATGCCGAACGGGAGCAGCGCGCTGCCGAGCTGCGTGGACACGTCGATGCCGACGGCCGTGAAGCCGGTGACCGCGGTCTGGACGCCGTACCGGTCCTTGAACTGCCCCTCCATCGACCGCAGCCGCTCGACGAGATCTCCGGTCGCCTCGTCGGAGGCACCGGTCGTGGGTACGACCTGGATGATCGCGGTGTCGCCCTTGGGGTTAGGCGTGGCGAGCGGGACGACGGCGACGCCGGGAACCCGGCGGATGTCGTCGGCGATGCCGTTCGTGATCCCGACCGGATCGGTGGTCGAGAGGATGTCCGCGGTGACGATCAGCGGGCCGTTGAACCCGGGCCCGAAATGCTCGGCGACGACGTCGTAGGCGACGCGGGCCGGGGTGCCGTCCTCGTCGGTTCCGTTGTCCGGCAAGGCGAGCCGGAGATCCAGCGCGGGCACCGACGCCACCGCGAGCACCCCGACGATCAGCGCGATCGTCACCCACGGCGACTTGGTGGCGAGACGGACCCAGCGCAGGCTGAAGCGCGACTTCTTCTTGCGCTTGGTCTTCTTCGGTTTCTTGGGCCGTAGCCGTTCACCGGCGAAACCCAGCAGCGCGGGGATGAGGGTGATGGCCACGATCACCGCGACGGCGACCCCGCCCGCCGCGGCGATTCCCATCGTGGTCAGGAACGGGATCCCCGCGACGAAAAGGCCCAGCAGGGCGATCACCACGGTGAGCCCGGCGAAGATGACGGCGGATCCCGCGGTCGCGGTCGCCCTGGCGATGGACTCCTCGACATCGAGCCCTTCGGCGAGCTGGTCTCGGTGCCGGGAAAGCAGGAAGAGCGCGTAGTCGATGCCGACGGCCAGTCCGAGCATGACCGCGAGCATCGGCGCCGTGGAGGACACGGTCGCCACCGAAGTCGCCGCGTAGACGAGCGCCACCGAAACGCCGACGCCGAGGATCGCCGTCAGCAACGGCATCCCCGCCGCGATGAACGAACCGAACACCATCAGCAGCACCACGAGCGCGATGACGAGGCCGATCCCCTCGGTGGGGCTGAGCTTCGGCACCTTGTCCGAGAACGCGTCGCCGCCGGTGAGCACCTCGGTGCCCTGGCCGATCCGGTTCTCCAGGTCCTGCGCGACGCCGGCCAGCGCGGTCCGGGTCGACGGCTGGATGTCGGCCAGCCCGACGTCGAGTTGCACGGTGACCAAAGCGGCTCGGCCGTCCTTCGACACCGCGTCGTGCACTGCGGTGTCGAAGGGATTCACGACCGTCGAGACCTGTGGGGCCCTGGTCAGCTCTGGCACCACGGCGCCGACCGCGTCGCGAACGGCGGCCGAGTCGGCCCGCTGTCCTTCGGGGACGAGCACGACCAATTGCGCCGAAGTCCCGCTCACCTGCGGGAAAACCCGGCCGAGATGGTCGAGTGCCTCCTGGGATTCCGAGCCGGGGATCGCGAACGTGTCGTCGGTGCCCTGGCCGAACAGTAGCGCCGCCCCGCCCGCGACGCACAGCACCACCAGCCACAACGCGGTGACCAGTACGCGTCCGCGAGCGGCCAGCCTGCCGAGGCGGTAGAGGAATGACGACACGATCGGCTCCCGGCACTCGTTGGATACATGGCGTATCGTAATACACTCTGTATCCGATTCACGATGTATCCTGTCCCACAGCCGGGTGAACCGGACGCATACGGGAGAATGGCGAGATGACCGAGGAGCGGGGCGCCACCATGACCAGGCGCCGGGCGGACACCCGCCGACGGCTGATCGACGCGGCGTACGAAGCCTTCTCCGAACGCGGCATCCGGGACACCCCGGTCGAGCTGATCTGCGAGCGCGCCGGCTTCACCCGCGGCGCCTTCTACTCGAACTTCAGCTCGAAGGAGGATCTCTTCCTGGCCCTGTTCCAAGAAGAGACCTCGGTCCGGCTCGAGCGATTCCGCGAGGCCACCGAAAGCGTGCTCGGCGAGTTCGTGGTCCACGTGGACGACGACCTCTCCCCCACCCTCGGGCGGATCGCCGACCTGTTCATGGTCGCGCTCAGCGCGGACAAGAACTGGTACCTGCTGTGCGCGGAATTCCGCACGCAGGGACTGCGGCAGCCGGAGATCCGCGACCGGATCGCCGCCGCGTTCCGCTACTTCCACACCGAACTGGGCAAGGTACTGGTCGGCGCGCTCGACCGGATCGGCCGGGAACTGACGATCTCGGCGGACGACGCGGTACTCGTCCTGGTCGCCCTGTACGAGCAGGGGTTGCAGAACTACCTGTTGGAAGGCACCGAACTGCCCGGCGACGGACGATTCGTGAGCGAACTGATCCCGAAGGTGATGGCCTCCCTCATCATCCCGGCGACCTGAGCCGTCAACACGGTGGCGGAAGCCAGCCCGGAGTGGTGACGACCTTCTCGGGCGCCACGGTCATCTGCGAAGTCTTCGACCCGTAGCCGAATCCGACGAGTCCGCCGGGGCAGACCCGAACCGCGGCGGGCCCGCCCTGAGTCCGGGATTCCCGCCAGGCGACGGGATCCAGTCCGACCCGCCACACCTTCCAGAACGGCGCCCCGTCCCGATGACCGGTACAGGAGTCGTCCGCGGGCAAGCCTTCGACGCGGCAGACGTAGCCGGAATCCCCGTACGGCCCGGTTCCGCTCCCCAGCCGCACCGCGAGCCCGGAGTGTTCGAGCGCGGTCCGCGCGTCACCGGGTGAGCCGGACACGCAGCGCACGAGCACTTCCGTCTCCCTGCTCACCGCGACGGTCACCCCTTCCGCTCCGTCACAGGCGCCGGTTCGCGAAACCGGGTCCACGGCGGGAAAAAGGGCCACCAGGCTGAGGAGTACAGACAAGATCGACACGTTCGGATACTACGGGTGCCCACCCGGCTGCGCACAGTGAATCTTTCGCGGACGGCCGACACAAATCACGCTCCGTTTCGCACGAAAGGAGAGAATATGTCGGAAATTGCCCCACTCAGGGGGCTTGCGCAATTTCCAGCGCAGGAAAAAGATGTGTTCTTCTCTCGCGCGCCCACCCCTTTGGCGCGGTCCTCGAAAGGTTCAGAGCGTGACACACAGGCGCCTTACCGCATTCGTCGTTCCCCTCGCCCTCGCCGGATTCCTGCTGACCGCGGGCGGCACCGCCCAGTCGCGGCAACCGGCACAGAGCCCTGTCGACATCTCACTCGGCGCGATCCGGTTCGATCCCACCCTGCCGAAGCTGAACGTCTCCTACGGCCATTCGGATCTGGACCTGGAATACGTCCGAAAGGACGCATCGGACGCCAACGGGTGCGGTACGAGAAATCACGAAGAAACCGAGGAGGCCGTGGTCAGACCCGGCTCCGGGCACGTCACGCTCGCCGGGGTCCGCTACGAACTCGAACAGTTCCATTTCCACACCCCGTCCGAGCATCGCTTCCAGGGTCGGACCGATCCGCTGGAAATGCATTTCGTGCACCGCAGCGCCGCCGGGAAACTGCTGGTGATCGGCGTCCCGCTGCGCTCGGGCGCCGCGTCGCCGGTGGATCGCGTCCTGGCGAAGCTCGCGCCGGAATGCGGCGAGACGGTGGCGCTGGCGGACTTCGACCTCGACACGCTCCTGCCCCGCGACCGCGGCACGCTCCGGTACGACGGCTCGCTCACCACGGCCCCGTTCATCGAAGGCGTGCAGTGGTTCCTGATGTCCGAGCGGACCGTCTCGCCCGCGACGATCGCGCGGTTCCAGGGCCTGTTCGGCGGCGGCAACGCCCGCGCGCCGCAGCCGCTCAACGGACGGCACCTCACCGCGGTGCCGCAGATTTGAGGCGACCGAAGCGGCCCTTCGCCTGCCGTGCCGGCCGGCCCCCTTTTTAAAGCACCGCAAGCGTTTCATCGGGATTTCATGGCGCCGCCCTACGGTTCCGGGCACGGATCCGCACCGGCGGACCGGAGGCCACGAGGAGACGTGCATGAGCCCGGCGAGCCGGACCCCGTACAACATGGTGATGCCCAGGGACGACCGGCCGAGCCCCGGAGAACGGGCCGGGGTCTTCGGGCCGGGCTGGAGCTGGGTCGCGTTCTCCACGCCGTGGGCCGACGGCCGACCGTCGCCCCGGTACCGGTGGACGCTGTTCGAGACAGCCGCCCAGGCCGTCGACGACCTCCGTCGCTGTCTCGACGACGGCAACGTCGGCAGGCGCGGTGCCCTGTGCTCGTCCGTGCTCCGGAAGCGCGGGGCACCGCGGGAACTGGTGCTGTGCGACGCCGCGGACTGGGCGTGCGTCGTCCACAAGGTCCGCGCCGGGGTCCATGTGACCGACGCCGGTGACGCCTATTTCGCGCGGTGGCGGAAGAGCATGGCGGGGCACCGCTTCACGATCATCAACGCCGGTGGGCCGACTGTCTGGTGAGGTCCAGGCCTTCCAGCGCGAGCGACCGTTGCAGGGAATCACCGTCGGGTCCGATGGTGGTCAGCACCCATTCGAAATGCTCGCGGGCGGCCGCCGGGTCGCCCGCGGCGAGATGGGTGCGGCCGAGCCGGTTGCGGATCTCCGACTCCATCCCGATGATGGTCTCCTCGGTGACCGCCGTCAGCGCCCGCCGCTGGAGTTCGAACGCCTCGCCGAGGTTCCCGAGTTCCAGTTCCGCGGCGCCGAGCCGAGCCAGGCTGGTCGCGATCAGCAGGCCGTCCGTGGTCTCCTCGGCGAGTTCGACCGAACGCCGGAGGTCCAGCACGGCCTCGGCGAACCTGCCGGTTTCGAGGCGGACGGTGCCGCTGTGGCACAGCACCCTCGCCAGCATCCCGGGGCTGCCGATCTCCTCGCTCAGGTCACGGGCGCGGCCGAGGTGGACGAGCGCTTCGTCGTGCTCGCCCCGCAGATAGGCGAGATATCCGAGCGCGGACAACGTCCGTTCGGCGAGCCAGCCGTCCCCCACTTCCTCGGCCATGATCATCACCCGCCGCATGCCGGGGATCGCGAGATCGTGCCGCCCCGCGATCAGATCGGCCATGGTGAGCCCGCCCAGCGCCCGCGCCTCCACTCCGCGGTCGCCGGACGCCTGACCCGCCCGCAGCGCTTCGTCGAACCAGCCGCGCGCCCGGTCCAGTTGCCCCTGCATGGCATAGGCGTAGCCGAGGCAGAACCGCAGCGACGAGACCAAGCGCTCGTCTTCGGCCCGTTCGGCCAGCGGCAGCGCGATCTGCAGTGCCGTCCGGGATTCGTGGTACCGCTGCTGGCGCGCGAGATAGTCGACCAGCCCCTCGGCGATCGAGCACGCGAGGCCGTCCAGCCCGGCCTCAGCCGCTTGAGTGACGACCTCGGGCAGGTCACCGACGGCGTCCAGCCACGCGGACGCGTCACGTTGCCCGGTGAAAGGTCCATCGCCGGATTCGAGCGGGAACCGCGCGACACCCCATTCGCTCGCCCGGCGAGCGGCGCCGAGATACAGACCGTACACCCGTTTTCGGGCCTCTTCGACGACCTCACCGGGCAGTTCCCCGGCGAGCCGTCGTGCGTAGACCCCCACCAGATCGTGCAGCCGGTAGCGGCCGCTCGCCGGTTCCTGCACGAGGCTCGCGTCGACGAGGCTTTCCAGCTGACGCTCGGCCTCGGCGGGCGAACAGTCCAGCAGTGCGGCGACCGAAAGCCGGTCGAATTCGGGCGTCGGGGTCAGGCCGAGCACGCCGAAAGCGCGTTGCTCGGCGGGCCGCAGTTGCTCGTACGACAGGCGCAGCGCCACCTCGACGCTGCGGTCCTCGGCGGTCAGTTCGCCGAGGCGCCGCTCGTCGTCCGACATCCGGTCCACCAGATCCTTGAACGTCCACATCGGACGGTTCTGCAACCGGGCGCCCGCGATCCGCAACGCGAGCGGCAGCCTGCCGCACAGTCCGGCGAGCGCGCGCACGGCGAACCGTTCACCCTCGGCCCTCGGCGCCCCCACGATGCGGCCGAGCAGCCGTTCCGCGGCCTCGAGTCCCAGCGCGCCGAGGGAAACGCGGCGATCGGCGTCCAAACCGGACAGTCGACGGCGGCTGGTCACCAGCACACGGCTGCCCGGCCCGGACGGGAGCAGGGGCCGCACCTGGCCGGCGGACTCCGCGTTGTCGAGTACCAGCAGCAACCGCAGATGCACTGTCGCCGCCCGCCACGACGCGGCCAGTTCGTCGAGATCGTCCGGCATGGCGCCGTCTTCGACACCGACAGCGCGCAGCAGGCGCCTGAGAGCGCGCTCCGGCGTCACCGGCTCGCGACCTTCGGTGTACCCGTGCAGATCCACGAACAGCGCACCGTCCGGATAGGACTCGCGGAGCCGGTGGGCCGCGCGCACCGCGAGCGTCGTCTTGCCCGCGCCCGGCACGCCGTCGACGGCGTCGACCGTGACCGCCTCCGGGTCGCCGTCCTCGACGAGCAGCGCGAATTCCCGTTCCCTGCCGACGAGTTCGCCGTTGGTGGCGGGCAGCTCGTTGCGGATCCGGCGCGGCGTCTCCTTGCGCTGGGAGACACCGAGCAGCGCGTCGTCCCCGCGCAGCACCGCTTCCTGTACCTGCCGCAGTTCCTCGCCCGGCTCGACACCGAGTTGCTCCACCAGCCGCTCGCGGACGTCGGTGAACACCTCCAGCGCCTCCGCCTGACGCCCGCCGCCGTAGAGCGCCCGCATCAGCAACGCGGCCAGCGGCTCGCTCGGCGGGTCCGCGGACACCAGCGCCGACAGTTCGCCGATCACCTCGTCGAAGCGGCCGAGTTTCAGCTGTGCGCGCAGTTTCCGGCGCAGCAGCAGGAGCCTGCGTTCCTCCAGCCGTCGCCGCTCGCCCTGGACGAACGCGCCGGGCAGTCCCGTCAGTGGCTCGCCGTGGAACAGCCCGAGCGCGTCGGCGAAGGTGTCCACCGCGGTGATGAAGTCGCCCGTCTCCTCGGCGGCGGCCGCGACGACCGCGATCTCCTCCAGCCGCGCCACGTCCAGCCGCACCCCGCCACTGGCGAAGCGGTAGCCGCCCCGGTCGGACACGATCACCGAGTCCCGCGGCTTCTGCCCGGAGGTGTCCAGGCAATCCCGCAGCCGCCGGACGTACACCGGCAGCACATTCGACTCCGGCGGCCGTTCCCAGAGCCCGTCGGTGAGTTCGTGGTGGCTGACGGTCACGTCCGGGCGCAGCAGCAGCGCGGCCAGCACGGCCTGCTGCCGGACCGGACCGAGGTCCAGTCTCGTCTCCCCTTGCCAGGCCCGCAACGGGCCGAGCACCTCGAAGCGAAGCCGCGAGTCCTGCATGATCCCCCCTTCGTTTCGCATGGCTAGCCCGGCACCACGATCCCGTGGTCGAACGCGTAGACGATCGCCGCCGCGCGGTCCCGCAGCTGGAGCTTGGTGAAGATCCGGCCGATGTGGCTTTTCACGGTCACCTCCGAAATCACGAGTGTCGCGGCGATCTCCGCGTTGGTCAGCCCGCGTCCGATCGCCCGGAGCACGTCCTGTTCCCTCGGTGTCAGCAGTTCGAGGGGACGTCCGCCGCTGCCGTTCCCGGCGGCCTGCCGGTACGCGGCGAGCACGCGGCCGGTGACCCCGGGGTCGAGCCAGGCGTCGCCCCCGGCGACCGCTCGCACGGCCCGGATCAGGTCTTCGGCGGGGGAATCCTTGAGGACGTAGCCCGCGGCACCCGCCCGCAGCGCGTCCGCCAAGAGGTTGTCGTCGTCGAAGGTGGTCAGCGCGAGCACCGGCGGATGACCACCGGACCGCCGCAACCTGCTTGTCGCCTCGACGCCGCCGACGTTCTTCATCCGCAGGTCCATCACGACGACGTCGACCTCGCCTCCGGCCAGCGCCGCGGGCACTTCCGCGCCGTCGCCGCATTCCCCCGCGATGACGAATCCGTCGCGGCGCCGCAGGATGCGCCGCAGCCCGGAGCGGACGAGCTCCTGATCGTCGACCAGCAGCACGCGGATCTCGGCGGCGGTCACGGTTTGGCTCCCGGCACGGTGACCTCCACGATCCACTGCCTGCCGTTGGGCCCGGCGCTGAGGTCGGCGCCGAGCTGGGCCGCGCGCACGGCCATCCCCGCCAGTCCAGATCCGTCCTCGGACGTGCGACGGGCACCGGCGGGAAGGGTGTTGCTGACGATGAGCTTCGCGCCCGAGCGGCCGGCGTCCAGCCGGACCTCCGCTGTCGCGCCGGGGGCGTGTTTGACGACGTTGACGAGTGATTCCTGCACGATCCGGTAGAGGCCCAATCCTTCCGAGGCGCCTACCCGGCCGAGGTCGCCTTCCTGTGTATAGCGCACCGCCAGACCGGCGACCCGGGTGCGTTCCACCAGCGTCGCGATGTCCTCCACCCCCGGCAGCGGGGTGTTGCCCGACGGGGTGTCGGCGAGCAGGCCGACCGTGCGGCGGATGTCGGCCATCGCGGCGCGCCCCACCTGCTCGGCCTCGGTGAGCGCCTCGATCGCCTCGTCGACGTCGCGATCCTGCTGCAACGCGCGCCGGGCCCCGGTCAGGTGCAGCAGCGTGATGCTGAGCGAATGGCCGACGACGTCGTGCACCTCGCGCGCGATCCGCTGGCGTTCGGCCAGCAGGGCCTTGTCACGGGAAGCGTCACGGTTGACGCGTTCGGCGTCCAGCACCCTGGTGTACCAGCGGACCATGAGCCCGCCGCTGAGACCGAGCAGGATCGCGACCATGTACACCGGCCCGCCGATCAGCCCACCCCAGATCCCCGCGACGACCAGGACCAGTTCACCCGTGACGGTGACGATCGCGATCCCCCACGTCGTCCGCAGGACACTGCCCGCTTCGGTGGCCGCGACCAGCAGCAGCAACGGCGCGAAATCCGGGAGCACGGGCTCGATGAGCAGGACGACGGTGGCGGCGATCAGCGCCGTCATCCGCACCCACGGCATGATCCAGTCGGTGATCGTCCAGATCAGCGACGGCGCGATCACGATCAGCCCGGCCAGCGCGATCGGCTCGGGCGGCAGCAGGGCGTCCCGTTGCACCAGCGCGACCGCCGTGAACACGAAGCTCACCGCGCTCGCGCACAACGCCCCCCACCAGGGCAGGCTCAGTCCGGCCCGGGTGAGACTGACCTGCACCCGTGCCCGGAACCGGTCCACCAAGATCTCCAGCACGGGCATCAGCCTAGGAAGTGCCGGGAAGCGCGTCATCGTGCGGCGGGCGGCACCCGTCTCCGCCCACGGTAGGAGGCCGGACGAGCACGGGCGGATGAAATCCGGATGAAACGCGAGCCGCTCATTCCTGGCTGAGCGCGACCCACTTCAGCTTCTCCTGTTCTCGTTTCGGCAGGCCCGCGACGACGAGGTCGTACGAGTCCTCGATCAGCTCACGGACGAAGCCGTCGGTCAGCGAACCGTCCAGCTGGACGGTGTTCCAGTGCTGCTTGTTCATGTGGTACCCGGGGATGATCGCCGGATGTTCGGCGCGCAACCGGACAGCGAGGTCGGGCTCGCATTTGAGGTTGATCCGCAGCGGTTTCGCCTTGAGCGGGCTGAGCGCGAACATCTTGCCCGAGACCTTGAACACGCTGGAGTGCTCGTCGAACGGGAACTCCTCACAGGCACCTGGGAAGCTGAGACAGAGCTTCCGGAGAGCGGCAGGGGTCATGGCGTTCAGCCTAAGCGGCCCCACCGACAGAAACCTGTCCTGTCCAGCGCATTGACCGTCTGTCGGTGATTCACTGACGATGGGTGGAGCCGACTGGGTGGAGGCGAGACCAACATGCGCGTGAAGCATCTCGTGGTGGCGGGAATCCTGCTGCTGGGTGTCGTACCGGGAGCCGCCGCGGCGACTCCCGTGAGCCAAGGCCAAGCGGAAAGCGCCGCCACGAACGGCTGGGTCGGCACCTGGGCGGCGGCGCCCGCGGCCGGGGTGGCCGGGACCGACAACGGCTACCCGAACTTCTCGATCCGCAACATCGTGCACACCAGCGCCGGCGGGCACGAGGTGCGCGTGCGGCTGTCCAACGCCTTCGGCCGGACGCCGGTGCTGTTCGGCCGGGTGACCGTCGCGGTCGCCGCCGGCCCCGACACGCCGCAGGCGGTCCCCGGCACGATGCGCACGCTGACCTTCGGCGGCGACAGCGAGGTCACCGTTCCGCCCGGCGCCGACATCGTCAGCGACGGCGCGGCGCTCACCGTGCCGAGGGACGGCGACCTCCTGGTGACCACGTACACCCCGACGCCGTCCGGCCCGGTCACGTACCACCCGCTGGCCATGCAGAACTCGTACTTCACCCGGAACGGCGACAAGGCCGCCGACGAGTCGGCCGCGGCGTTCCCGGAGAAGACCGCCGTCTGGCATTACGTGTCCGGAGTGGACGTGCGGGGCGCGGGGCTGCGGGGCAGTGTCGTGGCGATCGGCGACTCGATCACCGACGGGGCGAACTCGACCTGGGGCGCGAACCTGCGCTGGCCCGATCAGCTCGCCGACAAGATCAGCCGGGACCTGGGCGTGCTCAACGCCGGGATCAGCGGGAACAGGCTGCTGCTCGACGGTGGCAACTACGGCGTCAACGCGCTCGCCCGGCTCGACCGGGACGTGCTGACGCAGTCCGGCGCGCGGACCGCGATCGTGTTCGAAGGCATCAACGACATCCAGCAGACGCCGCATCAGGCCGATCCGAACAAGATCATCTCGGCGCTGAAACAGATCGCCACCCGGGCGCACGATCGCGGTCTGCGGGTGCTCGGCGCGACGATCACGCCGTGGAAGGGCTGGGGTTCGTACACGCCGCAGCTGGAGGAGACCCGGCAAGCGGTCAACCGGTTCATCCGGACCAGCAGGCTCTTCGACGGGTACATCGACTTCGACGCGGTGATCCGCGATCCCGCCGACCCGCAGCGGATGAAACCCGAGTACGACTCCGGCGATCACCTCCACCCCGGGGACAAGGGCTTCACCGCCATGGCGGACGCCGTCCCGCTGTCGCGGCTGAGGTAGCGAAATAAGTGCTGCGCCAGGCGGTTCCGTGGGGCACGATGAACTGATGGCGATCAGGAATGGCTAGCGGCGAAAGCGGTATCCGAGCGACGGCGCGGCTGGTCCGGTTCGCCGAACACGAAGCCCGCGCGGAGGCGCTCCGTGCTCAGCTGGCGGGCCTGCACGGCACGATCCGGCTGGCGAAGCGGACGTCGAACCTCTTCCGGGCACGGACGACGACCAGCACACCCGGACTGGACGTCTCGGGGTTCACGCACGTCCTCGACGTCGATCCCTTGGCGCGTACGGCCGAGGTCGAGGGCATGGTCACCTACGAGCAACTGGTGGACGCGACCCTGCCCCACGGGCTGATGCCGCTGGTCGTGCCGCAGCTCAAGACGATCACGCTCGGCGGCGCTGTCACCGGCCTCGGCATCGAGTCGTCGTCGTTCCGCAACGGCCTCGTGCACGAGTCGGTGCTGGAGATGGAACTGCTCACCGGCGACGGCCGGATCGTCGTCGCGCGGGCCGACAACGAGCACAGCGACCTGTTCCACGGCTTCCCGAACTCGTACGGCACGCTCGGCTACGCGCTGCGGCTGAAGATCGAGCTGGAACCGGTCAAACCGTACGTGCGGCTCGACCACGTCCGGTACGAAAACACCGAGGAGTACTTCGCGGCGCTGGACGAGGCCTGCCGCACCGGGTCGGCCGACTTCGTGGACGGAACGGTCTTCGGACCGGGCGAGCAGTACTTGACGCTCGGCACGTTCACCACCTCGGCGCCCGCGACCAGCGACTACACCTGGCTCGACATCTACTACAAGTCGATCCGCGAACGCGAGACCGACCACCTGACCGTCCGGGACTACCTGTGGCGCTGGGACACGGACTGGTTCTGGTGCTCGAGGGCGTTCGGCGTCCAAAGCAGGCTCCCCCGGCTGCTGCTGGGCAGGAAGCTGCTGCGGTCGTCGGTCTACTGGAAGCTGGTGGCGCTCGACCGCCGGTTCGGGATCGCCGCGAAAATTCTCAAGCTGCGCCGGCTTCCCCCGGAAGAGACCGTCGTCCAGGACATCGAGGTGCCGCTGTCGCGTGCCGCGGAGTTCCTGGACTTCTTCCGCCGCGAGATCCCGATCAGCCCGGTGTGGATCTGCCCGCTGAAGCAGCGGCCGGGCGGCGCGAACTCGCCGCTGTACGAAATGGAACCCGAAACGCGGTACGTCAACTTCGGCTTCTGGTCCGCGGTCCCCCTGGACCCCGGCGAGGAGCCGGATACGCACAATCGGCTGATCGAGGCCGAAGTGACGCGACTCGGCGGGCGGAAGTCGCTGTACTCAGACAGTTTCTATACCGAAGACGAGTTCTGGCGGCTCTACAACGGTGACGCCTACCGAAAACTGAAGACGGCCTACGACCCCGACGGCCGCTTGCTCGACCTGTACGCGAAATGCGTGCGGCGGCGGTGACCCGGGCCGGAAGAAGAGAGACGAACATGGCTGAGACGACGACCGTCGGGAAGATCTTCGAGCGGTTGCTCGGCCCGAGCGCCGCGGTGTCCATCACCGCTTACGACGGCAGCACGAGCGGTCCGGCGGGCGCACCGGTGTCGATCCACGTGCGGTCACCGCTGGCACTGACGTATCTGATGTCGTCGCCGGGAGACCTCGGTCTCGCCCGCGCGTATGTCGCCGGCGCGCTCGATGTGGACGGTGACCTCTATTCGGCGCTGCGTGCGCTCGTGGCCCAGGTCGATCAGCTCAGTCCAGCCGACCGGCTGTGGCTGCTGCGCAAACTCGGTCCCAAGCATCTGCGCCGCGTCGCCCCGCCCGCCGAGGAACTGCCGAGCCGTCTCAAGCGCGGCCTCGACGGATTGCGGCACTCCAAGACGCGCGACAGCAACGCGATCTCGAACCACTACGACGTCTCGAACCGGTTCTACGAACTGGTGCTGGGCCCGTCGATGGCCTACACCTGTGCCGCGTATCCGTCCGCCGACGCCTCGCTGGAAGAGGCGCAGGCGCACAAATTCGACCTGGTGTGCCGGAAACTCGACCTCCGGCCGGGGATGCGGCTGCTGGACGTCGGCTGCGGCTGGGGCGGGATGGTCGAACACGCCGTCGCGCACTACGGCGTCGAGGCGCTCGGTGTCACCCTTTCGCGCGAACAGGCGCAGTGGGCGCAAAAGGACATCGTGACGAAGGGGCTCGCGGACCGGGCCGAGGTGCGGCACCTCGACTACCGCGACGTCACCGAAACGGGTTTCGACGCGGTGTCGTCGATCGGGCTCACCGAACACATCGGCGCGCGGAACCTCCCGTCGTACTTCCGTTTCCTCGCCGGGAAACTGAAGCCGCGAGGACGCCTGCTGAACCACTGCATCACCAACCCGGACACCTCGGTCGCACACAGTTCGCGCGGGTTCATCGACCGGTATGTGTTCCCCGACGGCGAACTGGAGTCCGTCGGGGAGATCGCCACCGCGATGCACGACAGCGGGCTCGAGGTGCGGCACTCGGAAAACCTGCGCGAGCACTACGCCACCACACTGGGCGCATGGTGCGCCAACCTCGACGCGAACTGGGACGAGGCCGTCGTCGAAGCGGGCGCCGGGCGGAGCCGGGTCTGGGCGCTGTACATGGCCGCGTGCCGCCTCGCCTTCGAGCGGCGGGAGATCGAACTGCACCAGGTGCTCGGGGTGAAGGTCGGTCCGGACGGTGACGCGGGCATGCCCTTGCGCCCGGACTGGGGCGTTTAGCCCCTAGTGGCGAAAGGCTTCGGCGAGCCACCACGAGCCGCCGTCGTCGGCGATCTTGGCGTCGACGACGAGCGGCGCGTCCCGTGGTCCGCCGAGCCATTCCGTGACGGCGGCCAGGTCTTCGACCGAGCGCACGGTGACGCCGTCGCAGCCGAAGCCCCGGCCGATCGCCGCGATATCGGTGTCGGGGAACCGGACCGTGGTCATGTCCGCGGCGCCGAAGTGGTGGATCTCGGCGCCGTACGCGGCGTCGTTGTAGACGACGACCACGAGCGGGATCCGCAGCCGGACAGCGGTTTCCAGCTCCGAGATGGCCATGTGGAACCCGCCGTCGCCGACGCCGAGCACCGGCAGCCTGTCCGGTCTGGCCAGTGCCGCGCCGATCGCCGTCCCCAAGCCGAGGCCGACGCATTGGAACGCCTGGGTGAAACAGAAACCGTTCTCGTCGGGGACGGACAGGTACGCGCTCGGGTAGCCCATGAAGTTGCCGGAGTCGATCGAGACCACACGTTCTTCCGGGAGGATCTCGTCGAGCCGTCGGCTGAGCGTGCGGGGATCGATCCGCCCGTTGCCGGACAGGTCGTCATACGGGACGACGCTCCAGCTCGTCGTGGGGATTCGCGGTCTCTTGGCGCCGTGGCCACGTGTGCCGAGTTCCGCGTGGACGTCGGCGGCGGTGCTGGTGACGTCGCCGACCACGCCGAGGTCGATCGGCCGGTGCGCGCCGAGCGCGGCCTGCTCGACGTCGACCTGGACCAGCCGGGCGTCCGGGCCGAGGAGCGTGCCGTGCCGGGTGGTCCACATGTTCAGCGCGCACCCCCAGCCGATCACGAGGTCCGCGTTTCCGATGAGGTCCGCCGCGGCGGGTGAGGAAAAGCCGCCCGAGATCCCGATCGAGAAGGGGTCGCCCTCGAAGAGACCGTGTGCCACCGCCGAAGTCGCCAACAGCGCGCCGGAGACTTCGGCGAGTTCCCTGAGTGGTGCCGAGCTCTCCCGTGCGCCGCGACCGGCGATGAACACCGGCCGCCGCGCTCCGGCGAGGAGGTCGGCGAGTTTCGCGACCGCCTGACGGTCCGGCCGGATCGGCGCCGGGCCGGGGATTTCCGGCACCGGGACCGCTTCGGGCGCTTCGTGGGCCTGGACGTCGAGCGGGAGGTTGAGCAGGACGGTCCGGCGTTGCCGCACGGCCGTCCGGTACGCGCGGACGGTGTCGGCGATCGCGGTCGGCGCACCGTGGACGCGTTCCGGCACGGCGCCGACGGCGGTCGCGAGCGCGTCCTGGTCGATCCGGAAGTTGGACAGCACCGCCGACGCCGCGGTGTCGGCGGTCAGGACGATCATCGGCGTCCGGCTCTTGGCCGCCTCGGTGATCCCGGTGAGCGCGTTGGTCAACCCGACACCCTGGTGGAGACTCAGCACCGACACGCGGCCGCTCATCCGCGCGTACGCGTCGGCCATACTCGCCGCGCCGCCCTCGTGCCGCGCGGCGACGAACCGCACGCCGCCTTCCCGCAACCCGTTGGTGGCCACGAAGTTGCCGCTGCCCACCACCCCGAACGCGGCCCCCACCCCGAGTTCCGCGAGGGTGTGGCCGACCAGCTCCGCGACGTTCATACCCGCTCGACCAACGCGTAGACCCGGGCGGGACTGCCGGAGCCGCCGACGATCGGGAGCGGGCTGACGACCAGCAAGGCTCCGGTGGGCGGCAGGCTCGCCAGGTTCCGCAGCTGCGTCAGACCGTGTTTTCCCGCCCCCAGAAGGAGTTCATGGCAAGGGAAGGCCGGTTCGAGGGCCAGCGCCTGACCCGCGTCGGTGCCGACGGTCTCCACGCCGAACCCGGTGATCGGCGCCTCGTCCGCGAGCCAGCGAGCACATTCCGCCGAGACGCCCGGCGTATGCGGGCCGTTCTCGTCGTTGTTGAGGAAGGCCTCCTGGTCGTGCGACCGGGCGTCCCACCCCGTGCGGTAGAGCAGCCAGCCGCCGTCGGGCAGTGGCCCGTTCTCGCGCTCCCACTCGCGGACGTCTTCTATGGACAGCAGGAAATCCGGATCTTCGGCCGCGCGAGCCGACGCGTCGAGCACCACCGCCGGCGCGACCAGCGACCGCAACGGCACCTCGGAGACGTCGTGGCCGTCCTTGCCCGACAGCCAATGCACCGGGACGTCGAGATGGGTCCCGGTGTGCTCGCCGGTGTGGATGTTGTTCCAGTACCAGCGCGGCCCGCGCTCGTCGTACCGGCTGATCTCCTCGAGACCGAACGGGATCGTGTTCGCGAACGGCTCCGGCAGCTGGAGGATCGGGGTGCTCGCGCTCAAGGGGGCGGTGAGATCGACGACCTCGATCGCACCCGTGGTGATCGCGGTGTTCAACTGGGCCAACAACGACATGCGTGCCTCCCGGGGGTTGCTGCGGCGTCTCGATCACCTTAGGCGGATACGGGGCAGGTGGGCAGGGTTCTCGCGGCGGCGGCGTGATGGGTCGGGTGGCGTGACGAGGTCCGGTGGGGTGTCGCGTTTAGGCGCTGCCGGAGTAAGTCTGGTCGATGGGCTTCGTGATCCAGGTGGTTCCTGGCGGTGCGGGCGGTTCTGCCTCGTACCGGGTTGTACTCGGCTGGACCGTCCGTGCCGTCAGGGACCAGCTGGGCGCGAAGACCGCGAGCATGACTTACTCCGGCAGCGCCTAGGCGACTCAATGCGGGCTCCTGGGCCCGCCTGTCGGCTTCGGGTGTCGCGAAAGCCACTTTCGAGACGTCTGGTGTCCCGAAAGTGGCTTTCGCGACACCGCCGCCCGCCTGGTTTCCTGCGACGGTGGGGCTACGTGGCGCATTTAGTCGACTAAATGCGGACTCCCAGGAATGCGAACTGGCTTCATTACACTTTCGAGGAGATGGCCTATTTAGTCGAATACGTGTTCGATTCGAGGTATTATGGTGGAGTGTCCAGTCAGCGCATCCTCGAGCCGCCGCAGGAGCTGTGGCGTGCCGGTGCGCGGGAACTCGCGCACGGCGTGGTCGAGCGGATGTCGGTGGCACGTCAGGCACTGGCGGAGGTCGGGCAGTTCCTCGCGGAGATCGAATCCCGCGGGCCGATGGAACTCTTCGGGCACGGCTCCACCGCGGGCTGGTTCGCCGAAACCGCCCGGATCACCCCCAAAGAAGCCCGCGACACCCTCACACGCGCACTAGCGGTGAACGAGGGCCGCAACCTCGACGGCACCCCGGCACCCGCGTTCGCGCCGATCGCCGGTGCCGCCGCGGCCGACGGCGAACTCGGCCACCAGCACCTCGACCCGATCCTCACGGTACTGAAGAAAATCCCCGCCGAAGCCTCGACCGAAGACCGGTCCGGGGCGGAACAGATCCTGGTCAACCTCGCCCGCCACGCCGGACCCCAAGAAATCACCAACATCGGCGCGGAACTCCTGGCCCACCTCGACCCCGACGGCAACGAACCCAAAGACGACGACCTGCCTCCACCGTCCCGCGAGGTCTACCTGCGCAAACGCGACGACGGCTGGTGGCGGCTCAACGGCCTCCTCGACCCCGAATTCGGCGCGAGAGCCAACGCCCTGTTCGAAACCTGGGGACAACGAAGACCCGCCGACGAAGACGGGAACCACGACCCGCGCACTCCCGGTGAGCGCAACGGGGACGCCCTCTTCGACGCCATCCACTACGCCATGACCAACGACAAAGCCCCGACTTTGTCCGGAGACCGCACCACCGTGGTGGTCACCATCCCCCTCGACACCCTGACCTCAGGACTCGGATCCGCCTGCATAGACGAGGTCACCCAGATCACCGCCCGCCACGCCCGCATGCTGGCCTGCGACGCGAAGATCATCCCCGCCGTCCTCGGCTCCGACAGCGAACCCCTCGACATCGGCCGCGCCACCCGCACCGTCACCCCAGCACAACGACGCGCCCTGAACCTCCGCGACCACGGCTGCGCGTTCCCCGGCTGCCATCGGAAACCGAAACACTGCGAAGCCCACCACATACTCCCCTGGGGCCACCTCGGCGACACCGACCTCAACAACCTCTGCCTGCTCTGCCGCTACCACCACCTGGTCATCCACGGCCAATCAGGCTGGACAGTCCGCATCGCCACCGACGGCCGACCCGAATTCATCCCACCCCAATACCTCGACCCGCTACAACAACCCCGCCGCAACAAACGCTGAACCCGAGGAGCCCGCCGGTAGGCGGGCCCCTCGGCATGCCCTCGTTCAGTTGAACCAGGTACCGAACATCGAACTCTGCGACCGTCCCGCCAATCGCTTCCCGAGATCGACGGCCTGCGCCTCGGTGAGCAGGCAGATGTAGTCGGTGACCGCCCGGGCACATCGAGCGTCCTTGTTCTTCTCGAAAGTTCCCTTGGCCTCATCGTCACGCTTGATGTCGCGGTAGATCACGCGGAGCTGGATGGGGATCTTCGGACTGTTCGGTGACTTCTCCAGGCACGCGAGCAAGCGATCGAAGAGCGAACCGATGATGCTCTTCTGGCCTTCCTGGTGGATCGCCAGCGGCGGTCTGTCGATCACGTAGAACCAAGTGAGCTCTTTCAAGGCCGCGACCCGGTATTGACTTTCTTGATCGACCTCCACATAGGGAGGTCCATCGACGAGCCGGACGGCATCGACGAACCTGGTGAGATGGTCGCTGGTGATCATGTTCATCCGGACACGGTTCTCACGGGTGTCCCAGCATCGCGACCGAAGGCTCCTGCCGAATTCCTTGAGGATCTCGTCGATCTGCTCTTCGAAGCGGTATTCGTTGAACCCGGTGACCTTCTTCAGACGGCGGCATCCGTGCTTGATCATCCGATCCCTGTCCACCGCGAGATTGTGCAAGGGGATCAACCCCGCGCGGAAATAGTCCTCGAGATCGTGGGTCGCGTAGCTGATGTCGTCGGCCCAGTCCATCAGGATCGCGTTCGCGGACCTCAGCTCACCGGAGCTTTTCTGTCTCACCCAACCGAAGTCGACCCGTTCGGTCTGATAAGCGCCCCATTTGTCGCCGTAGCCGCGGTCGGTCCACGACGCCGTCGGCTTGGCGGAATCACGCGGCTTGAGACGCGGATACTTGAGGATCGCGTTCAGTGTCGCCTGGGTCAGGTTGAGGCCCGGGTGCTCCATCTTCCGCCGGGCGAGTTTCGTCACCACACGGAAGGACTGCGCGTTCCCCTCGAAACCTTCGAGCCCGCCGACCTGGGCGAGGTGCTGATCAAGGACCTCTTCGGCGATGTGGCCGAACGGCGGATGCCCGATGTCGTGCACGAGCCCCGCCGTCTCGACGACGTCTTCGTTCAGATCAGAGCCCGCCGGGAACTCCGGCTCGTCCGATTGAAAGCGCAGGTGCTGCACGAGTCTTCGCCCCATCTGCGCGACTTTCAAACTGTGCGTGAGCCGGTTGTGCAGCACCAGTTGCTCATTGACCGCGGCGACCTGCGCCACCCCGGCCAGCCTCCGAAACGCGGATGAATAGAGCACCCGGTCGCGGTCTCGCTGATACGCGTCCCGGTATGTCTCCTTCTCGTGCACTTTGTGGCGCCGAGCAGTTCCGAACGTCCCCTCCGACATGGTCGCCTCCTCGTCGTAGCTCCAAAGAGCCTTGAAAAGAAGGCGGACCACAGCAGAAGACCGTTAACCACTTCGGTGAAGGGGTATTCGTTCGCGACCGAACCGCAATCCGGTCAGTCCACTATCGCCAAGTCGAGACCCCGCAGCCGTTCCTGGTCCGCGATGACATCGATCTCGGCGATCTTCCCGTCCTTGAACGTGAAGGCGAGCACCACCGAAGGCCGCCCTTCGTCGGCCATCACAAGGCCGATGCCGCCGTTCACCAGCGCGAGCTGAGTGACAGCCGCCCGCACCGAAGCGGCCGCGGCACCCCTGGCCACCACACCAGCGCCCTGCAGGAAGATCGGCGCGCGCGAGGGGCCCGCCGCTTTGTCGGCACGGAGGACGACGTCGGGGTGGAGCAACTCCAGGAGTGCTTCGAAGTCCCCTCCGCGAGCCGCGGCCAGGTAGGCGTCGACGACCTGGCGCCGTCGCGCGAGGTCCGGTTCCGCGGCGGCGGAGCGGCCTTGGACGCGGCGCCGTGCGCGGCTCGCGAGTTGCCTCGCGGCGGCCGGCGTGCGGTCGATCAGCGGGGCGATCTCGTCGAACGGCACGGCGAACATGTCGTGCAGGACGAACGCGAGCCGCTCGGCGGGTGCCAGCGTGTCCAGGACCACCAGCATCGCCAGCCCGATCGAGTCGGCGAGCACCGCGTCGGCGGCGGGGTCGACCGAGGTGTCGACGGGCTCCGAGGACGCGGCGTCGAGCGGTTCCTCACGCCGGTGGTCGCGCGAGCGCAACACGTTCAGGCACACCCGCGCCACCACCGTGGTCAGCCAGCCGCCGAGGTTCTCGATCTCCCCGGCGTCGGTCCGGTTGAGCCGCAACCACGTGTCCTGGACGGCGTCCTCGGCCTCACTGGCCGAGCCCAGCATCCGGTACGCCACGGCCCGCAGCCTGACACGGTGTTCCTCGAAAAGTTCCGTCAGCCGATCCACCGCACTCCTCGTTCCCGCAGAACCCCGATCACATTTAACAACCCCCGAGATCGTCGGCGAACCGCACACCCGAAGACCGGTACGAAGCGGCCCTTTCGGCGGCCGTCGCCGGTGTCAAGACCTCGTTCTTCGCGTAGTAGACCCAATCCACCTGCTCGAGGTAGGTGCTCGTGCCGCCGGTGTGCTGTGTGAGGTCGATGAACCACTGGTTCAGGTTCAGGGACATGTTCTGCCGCGGATAGACGTCGAACGGCCCGCCGCGATCGTGGTCGGCCACCAGGGCGCCGTCGATGTAATACCGCACATGGCCGTCGGACACGGTCGCGGCCACGGAGTGCCAGCCGTCGATGCTGCGGCGCTGGCTGTCGCTCTTGTTCTCCGCGTACCAGGGGTCCGGCGTGTAGGTGTGCCAGCTGGTCTGGAAATTCACCGGCCCCGCCTCGCCCCAGCCGCCGTTCGGCAGGTACTCCGAGAAGTCCAGTTCGCTGTAGATCGGGTCGTTGGCGTAGCGGAGCGGGCTGATCGTGAAGAACGTCTGGTTGATCCGGTCACCGTCGGGGCCGGACGCCGGCGCGTCGGAGAAGCGGATCCGTGCCGCGTAGGTCCCTTCGAAGAACCGCCGGTCGGACTGCATGATCTCGGTCTGTGTCGTACCCGCGGACGTTCCGTCGGTGGCGGACGCGAGTTGCAGCACCTTGTCCCCGCCGGACGTCGGGAACGTGATGCCTTCCGGCGCCCACCGCGCGCCCGGGACCCCGGGGCCGCCGCCACCGGAGCGCACCTGCCAGCCGTGCTGTGAGAGCAGGCCGTCGGTGTGCGAGGCGTAGTGGAAGTCGTCGAACAACGCACCGCACGCGGCCGCGCCGCTCGCCGTCCCCGGCGCCAGCCCGAGCGAGGCGACCGACAACGCGGCCAAAGCGGCGAAACGGAACTTCTTCGAGTTCGGCATCACTGTCCCCTTACCACTGGTCAGTTTTTACCAAGGTCTCCCCGTGAAGTGGTAAAGTCAATAGGTCTAGACAACTTGTCCACCAGCCAATTCCGGATGACCACTGGGTAGGCTGTGGCCATGCGGCGGACAGAGGTCAAGGAACGGCTGCGCAAGCTCATCGAGCGGCGGCTGCCGGGCGAGGTCCTGCCTTCGGAACGCGCGCTGAGCACCGAAATCGGCGTCTCGCGCCCCACGTTGCGAGCCGCGATCGACGAACTGGCACGCGACGGTCTCGTCGTCCGCGAGCACGGCAGGGGCACGTTCACCGCGCCGCGCAAGATCTCCCAGGACCTCGTGCCCGCCACCGGCGGTGACCAGTTCGCCCCGCCCGCCGAAGGCCACTGGACCAGCCGGGTGATCGACTTCGCCGTCACACCGGCGGGTGCCCGGCTCGGCAAACGGCTCGAGGTCTCCCCCAGCCGCCCGCTGGTGGCCGTCACCCGCGTCCGTGTCGTCGAAGAGGCGCCGATGGCGATCGAGCGGATCCTAGTCCCCCGGGACGTCGTGCCGGACATCACCGCCGCCGATTTCGAGTCCGGTTCGTTCTACGGACTGCTCCGCACGCGATACGAGGTCGTCCCCGCGACGGCGGTGCAGGTCATCGAGCCCACCGTCACCGACGCCGACGAATCCGGCCTGCTCGGCGTCCCGCAGCACTCCCCCGCGCTGCTGTTCGAGCGCACCACCCGCGACGCCACCGGCCGCGTGATCGAGTACACCCGCTCGATCTACCGCGGCGACCGCTACCGGATCACCTCACACCTCAAGTTCGACCACACCTCCGACTGACTCCGGCGTGCCGGATCCGCCCGCCCGGGAGTCCATGTAAGACTCCCGGGCGATGTACACCCCGTCCGATCTCGCCGACCTGCTCGAATGCGAGCACCGCAGCGTCCTGAACCAGGCGCTGGCCGCCGGTCTCCCGGGAGCGCCGAGGCCGGGCTCGGGGCCGGATCAGCTGGCCGTCACACACGGGCGCGCGCACGAGGCCGCGACGCTGGACAAGCTGCGCGGCGAGCGGAGCGCCGTCGTCGAAATCGACGAACGTGACCCGGTCGTCGCCGCGAAGGCCACCGAAGAGGCGCTGCGCGCCGGCGCCCCGGTGATCTACCAGGCGGTCTTCCACGACGGCGAGTTCTCCGGCCGCGCCGACTTCCTGATGCGCGACGACGAAGGCCGCTACGAGGTCTACGACACGAAGCTGGCCAGGCACGCGAAGCCCGCCGCCGTGGTCCAGCTGACCGCGTACGCCGACGCCCTGCGCCGGGCGGGCTGGCCCGCCGGTCCGCGGATGCATCTGCTGCTCGGCGACCACAGCACCCGCTCGTTCCGTGTCGACGACTTCCTCCCGCTCGTGGACCGGCTCCGCACCCGGCTGGAGAATCGGCCGCCCACGCTCCCTGTCCCGGTATGGGCCGACGAGCGGCCCGCTTGCGGCGGCTGCTCCTACGCGGCGCACTGCGCGAGCGCCCGCGAAGCCGATCGCGATCTTTCGCTGGTGGCGGGGATGCGCGGTGACCAGCGGCGCAAACTCGTCGCCGCAGGCCTCGAGACGATCGACGCGCTCGCGGCGGCTGAGCCGGAAGACCGGCCGCGCGACATCTCGACGACGTCGTTCACCACCTTGCGCGCCCAGGCCGCGATCCAGGTCCGGCAGGACGCCACCGGGCAGATCGCCTACGAGATCATCGATCCGGACGCGCTGGCCACACTGCCGCCGCCCGAGCCCGGCGACGTCTTCTTCGACATGGAAGGCGATCCCTACGCGCTGGCGGGCGAGGGACTCGAATACCTTTTCGGCGCGGTGACAGCCGGGGAAGACACGAAGTTCACGCCTTTCTGGGCGCACAACCGATCACAGGAGAAGCGGGCCTTCGAGGAGTTCGTCGACTTCGCCACCGCGAGGCTCGCCGAACACCCCGGCTCGCACGTCTACCACTACGCCCCGTACGAGGTCACCGCGATCAAACGGCTCGCCGCCGTGCACGGGACCCGCGAGGACGCCGTCGACCACCTGCTGCGCAGCGGCGGACTCGTCGATCTGTATGCCGTGGTGCGCAAGGCACTCCGGGTCTCGCAGCGGTCGTACTCCATCAAGTACCTCGAGCCGCTGTACATGCCCGAGGCCCGCGACGGCGACGTGAAGACCGCGGTTTCGAGCATCGAGGCCTACGAGGAATACCTGACGCTGACAGCCTCCGGCGAGACCGAGCACGCGGACGAAATACTGCGCGGCATCAGCGACTACAACGAATACGACTGCGTCTCCACGCTCCGGCTTTTCGAGTTCCTCCACAAGATCCGCGTGGCGGAAGGGATCGCGCTCGCCGAGCCGCCCGAAGAGTCCGATGTGGACGCTCTGCTGCGCCAGACCGAAGAGGACGTCGCCGCTCAGAAACGCGCCGAACGCGCCGCGCAACTGGCCGCGCTGGTCGATCCGCTGCTGGACGGGCTGCCCGACGATCCGGCCGAGTTCACTGGTGAGGACCGCGCACGCGCGCTGCTGGCCGCGTCTGTCGGCTACCACCGCCGCGAGACGAATCCGGCGTGGTGGGAGTACTTCCGCCAGCTGGCCGCCCCGCTCGGAGATCTGGAGACCGACAACGCCTGCACCGTCCCGGTGGCCATGGAGGCCGGGGAATGGGTGCCGCCCTCGGGCCGGGTCCGCAAGGCGAAGCGGTCTTTAAGCCTTCGCTGCGACCCGGACCGGCCGCATCCCTTCGCCCCCGGCGACGACGTCCGCCTGCGCTACGGCGCCGCCGCGCGCGACGCCAAGGTCGTCTCGGCCACCGCCGTCGAACTGATCCTCGAGGAAAGCTGCCCTCCCGACGAGACCAGCGCCGACCGGCCCGTCGCGGTGCTGCCCGGGAGCCCGGTGCGGCCCTCCCCCAAGGACGACGCCGTCGCGGATCTCGCCCGCTTGGTCGTCGACGCACTGCCGACGCTGCCCGCTCATCCCGGTGTCGACCTGCTCCGGCGCACGACGCCCCGGCTGCGTGACGACCGGACCCTGCCCGAGCCCGGCCCGGATCTGGTGAGCACGGTGATCGAGGCCGTCGAGGCGCTCGACGGCTCCGCGCTCGCCGTCCAGGGCCCGCCGGGCGCGGGCAAGACGTACCTGGCCGGCAGGCTGATCGCGAAGCTGGTCCGCGCGGGCAAGACGATCGCGGTCACCTCGACCAGCCACAAGGCCGTGGAGAACGTACTGTCCGCCGCGTTGAAGAACGCGCCGGATCTGCCGTGCGCCAAACGTGCCAAGCGGACCCCGGATCCCGCGGCGCCGTGGGAGCAGCCGAAGACCAATCCCGCCCTGGTGAAATGGCGCGAAGAGCACGACACCGGCCATCTCGTCGGCGGGACCGCGTGGACTTTCGCGAACGCCGCGATCCGGGAAGAGCCGTTCGACCTGCTGATCATCGACGAAGCAGGCCAATTCGCCCTCGCCGACGCGCTCGCGGTCTCGATGTGCGCCAAGAACCTCCTGCTGCTGGGCGATCCGCAGCAGTTGCCGCAGGTCGTGCAGGGCACGCATCCCGCGGGCGCCGAGGCCTCCGCGCTCGGGCATCTGATCGGCGACGCCGACATCATCCCGGCCGAACTCGGCTACTTCCTCGACGAGACCCGCCGGATGCATCCGGCCGTCTGCGCGCCGGTCTCGCGGCTGTCCTACGCGGGCCGCCTGCACTCGCATCCCTCGGCCGCCGAGCGGGCGATCGACGGCGTCGAGGCAGGCCTGTACCTCGCCGAAGTCGACCACCACGGCAACACGACGCGCTCGGTCGAGGAGGCCGAGGCGGTCACCGCCCTCGTCGCCGAACTCCACGGCCGCGCCTGGACCGATCACGGCGAGCCCCGGCCGCTCGGTGACGAGGACATCCTGGTCGTGGCGCCGTACAACCTGCAGGCCCGCGTCGTCGCTCGTGCCCTGGACCAGGCCGGGTATCCCGGCGTGCGGGTGGGCACGGTGGACCGGTTCCAGGGGCAGGAGGCGCCGGTGGTGATCGCCACCATGACCTCGTCTTCGGCGATCGATCTACCGCGTGGCCTGGATTTCCTGCTCTCTCGCAACCGGCTCAACGTGGCGCTCTCGCGGGCGCAGGCGCTCGCCGTCGTGGTGTGCTCGCCGCGGCTGGTCGAGGCCGACATCCGCACGGTCGACCAGATGCGGCTGGTTTCGGGCATGCTCGGGTTGATGGCCGAAGCCGTGCCATGGCACGCAGGACGGAGTGGACGATGACCGAGAACAGCCCGGACAAGAAGCCGGAAATCCTCGACGCCGAGATCGTCGAAGACGTACCCACGCCGCCGGTCGAGGTCCCGGAACCGGACTACAGCGAGACCGGGGTGCCCTCGTTCGACCACGTGCGGGACCGGATCGAGCAGCGGTACACGACCTCGCTGGGCTCGACCGAACTCGCGGGCTTGGGCGGCAAGGAAGACGTGGCCTCGCTGGACAAGAAGATCGCCGACCGGGACAAGGCGGCCAAGGACAAACTGGCCGAGATCCGCCGCGCCATGCGGGAGCAGTGAACTAACCCCAGTGCGGTGAACCGGCTCCGACCGCGATCGCCCGCGCCCGCCGATAGTGCTCGGCGGCGGCTTCTCGCAGGTCGAGGGCGGTCGCCAACTCACCGAGGTAGTACGCGACCGGGCGAAGGGTGAGCATCCCGCTCCCGGCTCCGGCGATCTCGTCGGCGGCGGGGAGGAGTTCGGCGTACAGGCGTTCCATCAGCGTCCGGTCGCCGGTTTCGATCGCGACGACGGCGTGCAGGCAGGTGCGGGCCTCGTAAAGCAGGTCCCGGGGTGAATCCGGGATCGGGTGCGCAGGGCGGCACCAGCTTTCGTAGGCGCCATAGCTCTCTTCGGCCGCTTCTCGCGGCAAGCCTCGCTGAATCCGGTCGCAGAACAGGGCGAGGGCGAGGATCCCGTTGTCCACTCCGGACATGGCCGTTCCGGCGAGTCCGGCGGCCGCGGCACGATAGGCGGCCTCACCGCCGGGGCCGGTCATCGCGGTGCGCATCGCGCGGTACCACCGGGTGAACACGCCGACGAGCGGAAGGCCGTACCTCTCCCCGAGTTCGTCCGCCGACGCGGCATGCCGGTCCGCGGCCGCGAACTCCGCGAGCGCGCTGTTCGCCTGCACGAGCACGAGATGCCCGAGCACCTCGAACGTCACCAACCGGTGCCGTGCGGCGAGATCGACCAGTTCCGCGCCGATCCCCGCCCGCCGGGACGCGAGCCCCGCCCGGTCGAAGGACTGCAGGAACCGGGCGTTGAGCGCGAACGCCAGCAACGCGGGATCGTCGAGCCGTCGTGCGAGCTCCTCGGCTTCTCGCGCCGCCTCGCGAGCCCGTTGCCCACCCGCGTTCCGCAGTTCGACGGCGAGCGTGGCCAGCAGACGGCATCGCTCGGCCGTCCGTCCGGCGGGCAACGCGGCAAGGGTCCGCTCGACGGCGTCCGCGATGCGGGAAGCCAGTTCCGTGTCGTCGCTTTCGGTCCAGAGGGCGGGGACGTCGAACGCGCCGATCACCCGCGCGGTGAAGAGCGGATCGTCCAGCTTTTCCGCCAGTTCCAGCGCTTCGGCCCGATGCCGCCGGGATCGGCCGAGTCCGCCGGAAACGGCCGACGCGCGGGCCTTGCCCATGATCAGTTCCAGCCGTTCCGCCGCGTCGGAGGCGCCGGACCGGTCGTACGCGGTGAGCGCGGCGTCCCAGAGTCTCGCCGCTTCCGCCTGTGCGAAACGGCTTTCGGCCCTTTCCGCAGCGGCTTTCGTGTAGTGCGCGGCGCGTTCTGCGTGCTCCTCGGACAGCACGTAGTGGTGTGCCAAGGCATCGACGTCGTCCGGGCGGAGCCCTTCCAGCGCTTCGGCGATCTTGCCGTGCTCGCGGGCGCGCCGCGAACGCGAGAGATCGTGGTAGAGCGTGTCCCGTACGAGAGCGTGCGCGAACCGGAACCGATGCGGTGCCGTCTCTGTCAGGAATCCGTGCCGGACAGCGGTTTCGACCGCGTCCAGCGCGGTTTCCCCCGACAGGGCTTCGATCAGGCCGAGGTCGGCGTCCGTGCCGATCACCGCGGCCCGGCGCACCGCGCCGCGGACGTCGTCCGGCAACGCCTCCAGCCGGTACCGGACGACGTCGCGGACTCCCGGTGGAACCTCGTCCAGGGCGGAGGCGCCTTCGGCGGCCAGCAGGCGGGCGAGTTCGCGGACGAAGAAGGCGTTCCCGCCGCTGCGCCGGTGGATCACCGCGGCGGTTTCCGGGTCGACTTCCTCGCCTGTCGTGACGCGGACCAGGTCGGCGACATCGGCCTCGGGCAGACCTCCGAGGTAGATCCGCGTCGGCTCTGTTCGCGCGGCCCGGCCGAGAAACGCCGTCAAGGGGGCCGGTGGATCGGTTCCGCGATAGGTCGCGACGATCAGCACCGGCTCGGCGAGCACCGACGTCAGCAGTGCCAACGTCTCCTCACCCGCCCAGTGCAGGTCGTCGAGGACGAGCAGGAGAGGCGCGGCACCGGTCAGGTAGGACGCGACCGCCCGATGCCAGCGCCGACGCGCGGTCACGGGATCCCCGGTTACTGGACCCGCCATCGGCGCGGCGCCGTGTCCGGCGTCGGCGAGCGTGGTCAGGATCCGGCTCCACGCGTAGGCGGGCGGCAGGCCTTCGTCGTCGGGATTGCTTCCCCACGCCGTGGTCCAGCCCCGTGCGGCGAGGCGGGCGGAGAACGCCTCGATGAGCGCGGTCTTCCCGACCCCGGCGTCACCCGAGACGAGAACCAGCCGCGACTGTGTCACGGCTTCCTCGAGCCTCGCCAACTCCGCGTCGCGGCCGATCAGCTGCCGCGCGGCGGGCTTGGGCACGGGTGGCTCCAGGCGGGGTGCCTGCGCCAGGATGTCGGCTTCCAGCTCCCGCAGGCCGGCGCCCGGATCGAGGCCGAGTTCGTCTGCGAGCAGTTCGCGTGTGGTGCGCAGCACGGCCAGCGCGTCACCTTGCCGTCCTGACCGGTAGAGCGCCAGCGCGAGCAGGCGGGAACCGTTCTCCCGCAACGGGTGTTCGCGCACCCGCGGTTCCAGCTCGGGTATCGCCTCGGCGGCTCTCCCGAGCGCGAGGAGAGCCTCGGCGCGGAGTTCTCCCGCCAGCGACCGGAGTTCGGTCAGGCGGGAGACCTCGCCACGCGCCCAGCCCTCCTCGGCGAACTCGGCATACGCGGGCCCCCGCCAGAGCGTGAGCGCGGTGTCCACTTGCGACAGTGCGGCGTCCGCCCGGCGGGCGTCGATCAGTTCGCGAGTCGCGGTGACGGCCGACTCGAAGTCCCAGGCGTCGACGGCGTCCGCGCGCAGGGCGTACCCGCGGGCGACCGTGACGAGCAGCCGCGCGGGCTCGCGGGGAGCGCGATCCGGCTCCAGCGCGCGCCGCAAGGCGCCGACGAACGTCTGGACGGCGCCGACAGCGCCCTCGGGCGGCCGCTCCCACAGGTCGTCGACCAGGCGTTCCACCGGCACGACCCGGCCGCGGGCGATCAGAAGCCTCGCCAGCACCGCGCGATGCCGCGGGCCGTGGAGTCCGACGTCACCCCGCGCGTCCTCGGCCACGAGCGGGCCGAGCACCCCGAACCGCATCGCCACCTCCTCGTTCACCGACGGTGATCATCGTGCCCCGGCCGCTCGGTCGTCGCTGACCGGGTGCTGATTCGGGCCGGGGACGCTGGCGGTCACCTCGAAACGACCAGGAAGGTATCCATGCGCATCACCGGATTCGACTACCAGCGCGTGCCCGTGTCCGACGACGTGGCACTCAACGTCGCCGTCGCCGGGACGGGCAGCCCGATCGTGCTGCTGCACGGTTTCCCCGAGACCCACCTCATGTGGCGGCACGTGGCGACGGATCTGACGGCCGACCACACCGTCCTCTGCCCTGACCTGCGAGGATACGGCGAAAGCGACAAGCCCGCCGATACCGGCGAGACCTACTCGAAGCGATCGATGGCGGCCGACGTCGTCGCCGTCGCGAAGGCTTTCGGCCACGACCGGTTCGCCCTCGCCGGGCACGACCGGGGCGCGCTGGTGGCCCTGCGGGCCGGACTCGACCACCCGGGCGAGGTGAGCCACCTCGCGATCCTCGACGTGCTGCCGACCCTGGACATGTGGGACGTGCTGCACGGCACCAGCGCCGCCGTCGGCTTCCATCTCTACCTGATGGCCCAGCCGCCCGGGCTGCCCGAACAGCTGATCGGTGCCGCGCCCGACGCGTTCTTCGGCCACTTCCTCGACGCGTGGACGCGGCCCGGCGACGCGATCCCGGCCGACGTCCGGGCCGCGTACCTGGAGGCTTCACGGAACGCGGTGACCTCGATCGTCGCCGACTATCGCGCGTCGGCGGGCATCGACGTCGAGCACGACACGGCGGATCGTGAAGCGGGCAACCGGCTCACCATGCCGCTCACCGTGCTCCAGCAGGACTGGGGCGCCGCCCTCGGCTACGACGCCGTCGCGCTCTGGCGGGCATGGGCGACGGACCTCGACCACCGGACGGTCACCTCGGGCCACTTCATGGCCGAGGAATCACCTTCGGAGGTGGTGAAGGCACTGCGAGAGTTGCTGACGCGCTCGTGAGGCGCCACCCTGCATAGTCACGTGCGATCCGTGCCAGCCTGGCGGTGGTGGCGGCCTTGTAACTCCAGAGCCCCGCGACGTACACGGCGAACGCGGTGATCTCCTCTTCGGTGGCCTCGCTCCAGCGCGTGTTCGTCTTCGCCCAGGTCTCGGCGTCCATCTCCTGATGACCTGCACCGATGAGGCGAAGCACCATAAAGGCCGGATCGATCCAAGCCGCACCTCGAGCGGGCCAGCCCCAGTCGATGACGCGGATATCTCCGGTCGCCGGGATGAGGAACTGGTCGGCGTGAAGATCCGTATGCAGGAGGGAGCCTCCGGCCGTGAGCGCCGGGGCCTTCCGCTCCCATGCCGTCAACTCGTCGATGTCCCAGTCGCCGACGATCTCCGGCCGTTCCTGCGCGAGTTCAGGCCACCAAGAGGACTTCCAGCGCTGTTCCAGGGGCTTGAGATCGGGTGCCTCGATATCACCGATTCTATTGACCGTCTCGGCGATTCGCGCGAGATCCGGCGAGCCCGGTCGGAGCTGGGCTCGTCGGCCGGTCACGTACTCGAAGCCGACGAGCAGCCAGTCCTCGATATCGGCGGAGAAGTGCACGGCCGGAGCGATGCCGGATACAAGCGTGCCGAGGTCGGCCTCGTTCCGAAGCCAGCGCATCGCAGGCGACACCCCCTCGACCCCCTTGACGAACATGGGTGCCGATCCGTCGCGATGGAACACGGCGGCGAAGTTGCTGCTCTGGCCGACCTCGATCTCTCCGACCCTGCCGATTTCGCCCACACGATTCCGGATGGCTTCCCGGACGGGTTCCGGTAACTCGCCCCAGCCGTACTTCTTCACCCTTGTCCTGCCCCTGGTACTACTTGCCGTTGGTGTCGGTGTTTTCGTTGCCGTCTTTGCCCGAGGCCCGGCAACCGTCGTCGCCATCGCTGCACTTGACCAGGAAAGTCAACCAAAGGTCGTCATCGACCGCGAACCCGAGCGACCGGATGGCCTCGGTGGTCCGGGCGATCAGCTCTTCCGGATCCTTCTCACCCTCGCCGTCGTCGTTGGGGGTGTGGTGGATGAACCGGCCCGCCACCCGTTCACAGAAGGACGCGTAGTCACGGGTGTAGAGAATGAAGGTGTGCCACCCGATGTCCACGAGTTCCGACGGACCTAGCGGCGCACGGTCACTTTCACCGCATGCCCGAAGGAACGCCAGTGCTTGATCCATGATTCTGACCGCGAACTCGCGCGGCATGTCGTGTTCCTTGGCGATACGGTTCACGAGCCGTCCGAACAACTCGCCGGGGATGAGTCCCTGGCCGGTGAAGCCTTCAACGGCGATTGTCATACCCACTCCTTTTCGGTTTGTGTTCGGAGCCACCGAGACCGCGCTCGCACCCTCGATCAATAGGCTGCCGCACGCTCCGGGCCCGACGGAGCGCCCGAAGCGCAACTCCACCTGAGTGGCCCTGTCAGGTAGCCAGGTCGTTACCGCCGATCACGCGGTGACGTGGGAAAGCACCTTGTCCCGGAAGGCCTCGTCGAAGAGGAACCGGTCCGACAGCTTGTTGAGCACCGCGTCCCGCAGAGCGCGCAGGATTCGGCGCCTGCCACGGTATTTCGGCTCCAGCCAGGCGACCCCTTGGAGTTTCGACCGGCGGAACAGCGGGGTCACGACCGTGTCCAGCCAGTGCGTGACGGCGAGGGAGATCGTCCCGAGGAGGTACGCGGCGAAGGTGGCGGCCGCGTACCTCGCGGCCTTGCCCGCCCAGGAACCGAGATCCAGCAGATCCCGGTAGACGCCGGAAGCCTGCCCCGGCGGGGCAGCCCTGGCCGGAAGGCGAGCCAAAAGCCGAGAAGCCAGACGTAGCCCGCGCTCGCCGTTACAGAACCGTCTGATCCCGCTACGGTGAGCCGAACGGCTCAATCGGCGCCCCCACCCGCCCCAATCCGACAGAGCTTCATGTTTAGCCTTCTCCGCGCGGGGTATCGGTTGTCGGCACGACAAAACGAGGGGCCCGAAATGAAACCCACTCCCGTACGCGCGCACACCGTCGCCCGCGATCTTCTTTCCCTCACCAGATCGGGCGAGGCCGACAGGCTCGCCTCCGCACTGGTGTCCATCGCTTCGACCACCCGTCAGGGGCCGGCGCTCGACGACGTCGTCGGACGACTGGTCGACACCTTCTCCCTGGCCGCCAAGGATCGCCGCCGTTCGCTGCGGATCCGTGAACCTTTCACGCTGCGCCTGCGGGATCCCGCGGGCATGACGGTCCGGCCCGACAAACTCGAGCCCGGCGTGGCCGCGATCGTGCGTGCCATCGCCGCCAGCGTCCGCGACGACCGGGACACGTGCGCCAACCAGATCGGCGCGGCGTGCGGGAACGCCGACCTCGACCAGCGGATCCGGGTGCTCGCGCATTGCCTGGTCTGGACGTCGGACTTCCTCAGCACCGACACCACCGCCTATCCCCCGGTGCTGTCCTGTCTCAAGGGATCACAACCCAACCGTCCACAGTAGACATTGCGCGGTTCGGATGACTTCCCGTCGAACGTGTGGACATCACTTGCGCGGCACGGCAGGCTGGACTACCGCGCACGAAGTCCGAGTCCCCGATGTCGGGCGCACCCTGGCGGCCAGTTCCCCTGAACCTGGAGTGCAGACTTGGACGAGGTAGCGCCCTCGACGGTACCCGCGGACTCCCGAGCAGCCGCCACGGCGGGGCGGCTGCCCAACCCGGAGAGCAGATTGGTCCGGGCGGCCGTCGCGGGCGACCCGGACGCGGTCCGGGATTTGGCTCGATTCCTTTCCCCGCACGTGTTCCGCTACTGCGCCGGAAGGCTCGGCGGCACCGGAACGGGTGTCTGCGACGCGCAGGACTGCGCGCAGGAGGTGTTGCAGGCCGTCCTGATCGCCCTGCCCCGCTACCGGTATCGCCCGGACCGCTTCCTCGCGTTCGTCCTGGGGATCGCCGGGCACAAGGTGGCCGATCTCCACCGGCGACGCTCACGCGAACCGGTCGCCTCCGTCCCGGAGATCGCCGACGGCCTGACCCTCTGGGCCCGCCGCGACCCGGACGAGATCGAACGGCTCGAACACCGGATGCAGGCCGGGGTCCTGCTGGCCAGGCTCCCGATGCCGCACCGGCAGGTCCTCGCCCTCCGGTTCGTGTTCGGCCTTTCGGCCGAGGAGACGGCCGAAAGGCTCGGCCTGCCCAGCGCCGGCGCGGTCCGCGCAGCCCAGTTCCGGGCATTGACGCGGCTTCGCGACCTGCTCACCGAGCGGAATGCCCGTTACGTACCCGATGTCCCGGACCTCGAAAAGATGCCCGTCCCCGAGCTCGTCCCGGTATAGAACCGTCCACTTCGGACCTTCGTTTCTTGTACGCCACTTGTACGAGGATCTTGCATTCTGTCCACCTATCTGGGGAAACCACTGGAGGACAGCAATGAAGATCCGATCGAGGATCGTCGGAAGCGCCATGGGCGCGATCGCGATGGCCGGGGCGATCATGCTCGGCGGGGCGGGCGAGGCGCTGGCGGCGACGGGCACGGTGAACACCGACTCCGGGGTCGCGGTGACCGTCCGGTCGACCCCGAGCACCGGCGGCAGCGCGGTCGGCACGGTCGCGAGCGGCACCGCCGTCACGATCGACTGCCAGACGAACGGCTCGACGGTGACCGGGAAGTACGGCACCACCGACATCTGGGACTACGTGCCGTCCAAGGGCGGCTACATCAGCGACGCCTACGTCTACACCGGTTCCGACGGCCGGGTCGCCCCGGACTGCGCCGGCAGCACCCTCTCCTGCTCCACCGCCGGCACCGGCAACCCTCGGACCTGCGCCGAAGCCGTCGCGTGGGCGAAGGCGCACGTGCACACCAACAACGACCCGGACTACTACCGCTGGTGCGACCGGATCAACTCGTGGGCCTACGGTTGGACCGCGAGCGGTTCGGAAACCGCCTACGTGCACTGGACCCAGCTCCCGAGTTCGTACAAGCACCCCGGTGACACCCAGGTCCCCGCGGGCGGGCTCGCCTTCTTCAGCAACGGCGGCACCGGGCACACGATGATCTCCATCGGCGGCGGCAAGTTCCTGTCGAACGACATCAACGGCCCCGGCAGCTTCACCGAGACCACGATCGCGCAGATCAAGAGCAAGTGGAACTACACCTATCTCGGCTGGTCGCAGCCGTGGTTCAAGATCAACCACTGACCATCCGAGTCACCTCGGAGCGCCGCCGGACGAAGGGGTCCTCGTCCGGCGGCGCTCCTTCTTGTCAGGCTCGCCCAGCACCGGAAAGAGCCCTTTCGTCGCATCGTGATAAAAATCGGCCACTCTGTCGGGTTAGAGTTGACGGATGGGCACCGAGGCTCTCGCTACTCCCGCACCCAGGGAGCAGCGTGTGCTCATGCAGGCGATGCTCACCCGGCTGCCCGAGTTCAGCGACCGCCTCGCCCAGCTGCTCAGCGATGAGGACGAGTTCTATCACCAGGTGGACAGCACCGCGCCGGACGAGTTGCGCAAGGTCTGCCGGGCGAATCTCGAGAGGGCGCTGACAGCGCTCGTCGAAGGCCGGGGGCTCCCCCTCGACGCGGCCCGCAAGACCGGCCTGGCACAGGCCCGGCAGGGTATCCCGTTACCGTCCGTGCTCCGCGCGTTCCGGATCGGCGGGATCTTCGTCTACGAGCGCCTGCTGGAGCTGGCGGGCCCCGGTTTCATCAACCCCGCGCGCACGGTGGAGATCAATTCCAACGTGTGGAAGACCATCGACCTCTACTCCGACGCGCTGACCACCGCGTACAGCGAGGTCGCCGCCGAACTTTCCCACGAGAAGCTCGCCCTGCTCGACGGCCTGTTGCAGGGCCGGTTCGCCACCCAGGCGGAACTCGAGAACGCCGCGAAGGAGCTCGACCTCCCGGCGGCGGGCACGTTCGTCGCCGTCGTGACCGAGACCGTCGAGCCGAAAGAGCGTCCCGGCGTCGAGGCGCTGCTACGGGCGCGGCGCTGGAAGTCGGCCTGGCGGCCGGGCGCCGAAATCGGGCTGGTCGTGATCGACCGTGTCGAGGACGTCCGGCGGCTGCGCGACGTACTGGGCGCCCTGCCGCTGGCGGTGGGGATGAGCAGGCCGTTCAACGGCTTCCTCGAGGTGCCGGACGCGGTGCACCGGGCCCGGATCGCCCGCCGTTCGCTGACCACCGGCACCACCGGTGTCGCCGTCTTCGGCGACTCCCCGGTCACCACGCTGGTCGCGAGCGCGCCCGCGATGTCGCGGGACGTCGTGCGCTCGGTGCTCACCGGGATCCTCGTGCTGCCCAAGGCCGAACGGCACGTCCTGCTCGACACCCTGGTCGCGTGGTTCGCCGGGCACGGCTCGGCGAAGGAGGCAGCGGACAGGCTGATCGTCCACCCGAACACGGTCCGCTACCGGCTGCGACGGGTGCAGGAACTGACCAGACGCGACCTGTCCGATCCGGTCGACGTCGGCGAACTCTACGTCGCGCTGGAGGCCGTCCGGCTGGCGGACGACGCACGCTAGGCGCTACACCCTGTCCGGCGCCATGTCGGCGTCGATGATCCTCGCGAGGTCCAGCAGCGTGTGCCCGAGACCGGGCCGCGCGGTGAGCCGCACCGCGAGCGTGCGGCCACGCGCGGTCGTGGCGACCGGCAGGGTCACTTCGGGGTTCGCGGATCTCGTCCACTGTGGACGGCGGCCCGCCGCGGACAGGACGATGTCGGGATGCGGGGACCGCCGCCCGGGCCGCCACCGTGATCTCCTGGCGTCGAGGTCGCGGATGACGTTGCCGTGCAACGAAAGCAGCGCGGCCACGTCCGCGACGGCGTCACGGAGTTCGACGTCGGTGATGGAATCCGAGTACGCGCCGATGTCCAGCGCGCGGGGATCGTTCGGGTCCTGCGGCACAAAATTCCTTTCCACGCACCGGAAGTCGTCCGATGGTGGTCCCGCTCACGTTGTTCCCGGGAACAAACATGTTTGGCTGCTTGCGCCGAATGGCGGCACCGGTACCACCTTCCGGGCGCACGGCGTGCCTGTGACCGTCGGTCACACCTTTGACGCTGACCGGTCCGCCAGCCAGTATCTGGCGACTGATTACCGATGGGTAATGTGTCTCACCAGGAGGACCGTTGCGACGTGCGTTGAGCCTGATCTTCTTGGCCTTAGGGGTGTTCGCCATCGCCGGCGCGGTGTTGCTGCCGACCTATGTGAAACCCGAACTCGCCAAAGTGCCGCTGAACCAGGAATCGACGTCGGTCCTCGAAGGAACCGCGTCCAAGGTGCTCGCGGTCAAGACCGAAGACGGCAAGACCGTCACGGAGATCCGTGACGACGCCAAACTGAAGGCGACAGCCCACGTGGTGGCGAACTTCGCGCCGCCGGAGATGCAGGAGGGCACGGACGTCGCCGTCTGGCTGCTGGCCGTCTCGGTCGTCGATACCCGTGACGACACCGTGGTCAGCGCGAGCAAGCGCCAGGTCTGCTTCGACCGCCGCACCGCGGAGGGCTACGTGCCGCCGGGCGGCGACCAGGAGTCGAAGTGCTCCGACAACAGCAGCTTCGTCACCAAGCTCAAGGAGAAGGCCGAGAAGGAGAACGAGAAGCCCGAGGAGATCCAGGAGTACAAACCGCAGCCCGGTCTGAACTTCAAGTTCCCCTTCGGTACCGAGCAGAAGGATTACCAGGTCTACGACGACAACACCGGGCGTGCCGTCCAGGCCCGTTTCAAGGGTGTCGAAGACATCAAGGGCGTCGAGGTCTACAAGTTCGTCCAGGAGATCCCCGACACGAAGATCTCGACGAAGAAGGTGCCCGGCTCGCTCATCGGCGCCACCGGGGACTCTGTCGAGGCGGGCCAGTTCTACCAGGGCACCATCACAAGCTGGATCGAGCCGGTGACCGGGATCCAGGTCAAGCAGGAGCAGCGGTCGCACCAGGAACTGCGGTCCGCCGCGAATCCGACGCCCACCGTGGTCTTCGACGGCAAGCTGACCTTCACCGACGCAACCGTCGACGCGATGGTCAAGCAGGTCGGCGAGAACAAGGGCAAGCTCGACTTCATCGGGAGCACCGGGCCGATCGTGCTCGGGATCGGCGGGGCGGCCTTCCTGGCGCTCGGAGTCTTCCTGCTGGTGAAGCGCCGCCCCGCCCCTTCGCGGCACTAGCGCTTGCGCAGCACCATCACCAAATTCCACGACGCGACTTCCCGGACGCCGGGAACACGCACGATCCATTGGGCCCAGGAGGGGTGGTAGCGCGGATAGACCTCCTGGAGATCGGCGAGCGGCGTGGCCTTCCCCCACCGGATGGCCGCGCCGACCGAAAAGGCGAAAAGGCTCTCCCCGAATTTGTTCTTCGGCTCCTTCCCGTTCTTTTCGAGATAACGCCGCCGGGCGTAGGAACCACCGAGGAAATGCCACGGTGCCGTCTCGTGCCCGCCCCACGGTGAATACCACGGCGTGAACGAGGCGAAAATCGTCCCGCCCGGTTTGGTCACCCGGCACATCTCCGCCAGCATGACCTCGGGTTCGGAAACGTGTTCGAGCACGTTCGACGAATAGCAGATGTCCACGGAGCCGGTGCGCACCGGCAGTTCCGTCCCGCTGCCGCGGACCATGTTCTCCCCGGCCTCGCCCCGCGCCGTCAGCTCGCCGACATCGGGATCCACCCCGAGATAGGTGGCGCCCGCGGCGCGGAACGCGTCCGAGAAATAACCGGGGCCACCGCCGACGTCGACGATGGTTCGGCCGTTCAACGGAGCGTGCTGGGCCACTTGCGAGACGGAGTCCCCGGCGAGCACCGAGTAGAAACCGTCAGGATCCGTCTGCTCCGTGAGAAAAGCGCGGAACAACGTCACCGATCTGCGCAGAGTGGCGCGATGAGGCGGCACCGAGAGTGTCACTGACCGATTACCGACCATCGAACCATCGCTTTCCGAGAATGATTCATCTACCGTGTACGCACCGGTAACCTAGCATTGTCGCTAACAGGTTGGGAGAACCACGATGGAACGGCCACGTGTGCTGCTCGTCAACTGGCGCGACACCGGCCATCCGGAAGGCGGCGGTTCCGAAAGATACGTCGAGCGGATGGCCGAGGGACTCGCCAAGGCCGGATACCGGGTGGAGATCCAGTGCGCGGCCTATCCGGGCGCGAACGCCGGGGAATGGCGCGACGGGGTCCGCTATCGCCGTCGCGGCAACAAGTTCGGTGTCTACCTCCACGCGCTGCGGGCGATCCGGAAGGCGCACGCGGATCTCGTGGTCGACGTCCAGAACGGGATGCCGTTCTTCGCCAGGCTGGTGGCGGGCTGTCCCGTCCTCGTGCTCGTGCACCACGTCCACAAGGAACAGTGGATCAGCGCGCTCGGCGAGACGGCGGGCCGGATCGGCTGGTGGATCGAGTCGCGGCTGGCGCCGTGGCTGTTCCGGCACTGCCGCTACGTCACGGTTTCCGAGATCACCAAGGGCGAACTCGCCGGCCTCGGCATCGAAGGTTCACGCGTCACCGTGGTACCCAACGGCCTCGACGCTCCCCCGCGCGGCAAGGCCGTCCGGGAGCCGGAACCGACGCTGGTCGCGGTCAGCAGGCTGGTGCCGCACAAGCGGATCGAGCACGCGATCGACGTCGTAGCCGCGCTGGCACCGCGCTGGCCGACGTTGCGGCTCGAGGTCGTCGGGCAGGGCCCATGGGAAGAGGTCCTGCGCAAGCACGCCCGTGACCGCGGCGTCGAGGATCGTGTGCGGCTGCACGGCTGGGTGGACGAGGCCGGGAAACACGAGATCTTGGAACGGTCCTGGCTGCACCTGTGCCCGTCGGTCAAGGAGGGCTGGGGCATCGTCATCATGGAGGCCGCCGCGCACGGCGTGCCGTCGGTGGCCTATCGCGCGGCGGGTGGGGTGGCCGAATCCATTGTGGAGGGCAAGACCGGCCTGCTGGCCGACGACTTCGCCGAGTTCACCGCGAAGGTGGACGGACTGCTCGCCGATCGGGCGCGCCGGAGCGAAATGGGCCAGGCGGGGGTCACCTGGGCGGGTCTGTTCGACTGGGAACACAGCGTGAACCGCTTCGAATCACTCGTGCGCGACGTAGCCGGGGTGGCCATCCCCCATCCGAGGGTCCTGACGCCGCAAGGCTTCCACGATCCCGTCGGCCAGCCCGGCCGTGGCGGCGTCGTCGAAGTCCTTGCGGCGTGCGCGCACGGTGACGGTGCTCGTGTCCCCGACGGTCGCCGCGCCGAACGCCACGCCTGAGCGGCCGCTGGCGGCGGGATAGAACGCGATCGAGGTGACCGCGTCCGCCACCGAAACGACGCCGAGGTTGGAAACCAGGTAGGTCGAGCCGAGCCTGCCCGCCAGCAGCCGCGTGCCCAGCCGGGCGATCCTGCTGCTGCCGGCGGGGAAATCGGGTTCCGGCGGCTGCGCGGCCAGTAGCGCGCCCACGTCGGCCGCGGACGGCCGCGCACCGAGCCGCAACCGGAAGAACGCGCTGTCGTGCTCGGGTTCCGGCGCGGCGCCGCCTCGCCACGACGCGCCGACAGCGGCCACCACCCGTGCGGTTTCCTCGCCGTGCCGGGCGTTCCAGTTCTCGGTCAACTGGGCGGCCGCCGCCGCGAAAGCCGAGGAGCCGAACCGCGAGCGAGGGAGGATCCTGGCGCCGAACACGTCTCCTGGGCGACTTTCGGCCCGTTCCGGGGTGATCCTCGCCGGAGGCGCGAAAATCGCTTCAGCGAGCCTGTGGACGGCCGAAGTGAAGAAGGAACGATCCGCCGTCCGCGCGCCGATTCCCTTGGCGGCGGACGAGATCGGGACGTCGAGGACGAGTCCGAGGACGGCGAGCAGACCGAGGCCGTCGAGCGCGCCGTGATGCGCGGCGATCAGCACGACCGGTTCGTCGGTGCCGACAGCGACGCGGAGCAGCGGCGCACCGCGTTCGTACGACGCTTCGGCGAAACGGTCACGGATCGCCGAGAGTTCCTTGCCCGAAACGGCTTCGACGTCGGGAGCGGCCCCGAGCCAGGGCCGCTCCTCGACCGCGACCGCCAGCCGCATCCGCGCCTTTTCCGGCGTCAGCACCGAAGACAGCCCGGCTTCCAGGAGAATGCTCCAGGAAACGGTGGGGTCGCCGTAGAGCCCGACGACACGGCGCGCGTGGTCGGAGGCGAGCTGGGACACCGGCTCAGCGGTTGCCGTAGATGACGCTTTCGGGACCCATGTTCGGGTTGTACTGCTCCTTGATCTTCGCCTGCACCTGAGGTGCGGCGTCCGGATCGGCGGAGTTCGTCAGCGCGTAACTCCCCCCTGCCGCCGTTGCGAGCCCGATGATGACGGCTGCGGCCGCGCCGATGAGGGTGCCCAAGACCTACTCCTTCCGCGACAGGGAATTCCTGCGTCGGCTCAATGTACGCACCGGTAACTTAAGGCACAACAGTGCGGCCGCGATCGATAGCAGCGCTACTCCGTTTGCCAGCACCACGGGGATCGGTGATCCCGTCTCGGTCACGACCGGTGCACCGGGAGTGCGGTAAAGCGTGAGCCAGTCGCCGGACCACACCGTTTCGGCGCCCGCCAGCAACCGCGGATCGATCCTCCCCGGCGTCCCGTGTTCGACCAGGATCCAGCCGATTCCCGCCGCCGTCAGGTCTTCCGGCGACTTCGCGGCGCGGACACGGTCCATTCTGGAATCTTCGCCGGAGATCTCCTCGCCGCCGACCCGCAATGTGTCGTCGACGAGAACGGTTTCGGGTAACGCCCTCGGCGCCGGGTCCAGCTGCGTCCGATGGTCGTTCCAGGCGAACCTGCGGAACGTGGACAGCGGCAGCGCGACGACGTCGCCAGGCCTGCCGTCTTCCGCGAGCACGCGGTGGACGGCGTTCCAGTCCTCCGGGTAACGCACCGCTTCGATCTTCCCCCAGCCGTCCCAGGCGAGATCGGGCATGGTGAGCAGGGGGAAGAGCGCGGCGGCCACGACGAGCATCACGCGCGCCGCGCCGGTCCGCAGCCGGGAAGCGGCGGCTTCCACCGCGAGCGCGAACCCGAGCGCGACGGGAAGTGCCCACCACGCCACCCATTTCTGGGCGTCCCGCAGCAGTCCCGCGCCGGGAACGTGGCCCATCGCCCAGGACAGCGCGGGTTCGCCGAGCGGCAACGTCGCCAGCGCGGCGAGCACGACACCGAGAACTCCCAGCAGCAGCAACGCTCTCGCCGGCGGTGTCCCCCACCTTCGCGCCAGGGGGCGGAGTCCGGCCATGGCCACGGCGACCGTGACGAGGATCAGCACCGGCGCCATCGGCGCGCCCCTGCTGCCGGGGACGACGTCGCCGTTCCAGATTCCGCCGAGCCCGAGCACGCTCAGGATCGCCGGGCCCCAGCTTTCCGCGCGAGCGCTGAACGCGGCCACCCCGGCGGGGTCGGACAGCGAGCCGCCTTCATGCAGGAGCGTCGGCACGAGCCACGGCAGATTGAGCACCACGGCGAGACCGAGGGTGTGGCCGAGCTTTCGGGGCCCGGCAAGGACGATCGCGGTGAGCGCGGCCAAGACCCCGCCCGGCGGCGTGAGCACGGCGGGCGCGCAGGCCAGCACCAACCGCGCGAGCGCCCTCGGCTCGCTTTCGCGCAGGGAAAGCGCGGCGCGCACGATCCACGGGAGACAGGCGTAAGTGAGCAAGAGCGGCCAATGGCCGATGAACAACCGCTCCGCGAAATAGGCCGTCCACGCGTACCCGGTGGCGGCGACGATCCGCGTACCGAGTTGCTCTGTCGGCACCAGCCGCGCTGCGCCGTATGCCGCTCCGAAGAGGGCGAGCAACAGAACGATTTTCTGGACGATGTCGCCGGGAACGATCGTGGTCGCCAGCGCGATCACGGCGTCCGCGGGAACCGAACGCGGCAGGGCGGAACCGAGGCCGAGCGCGTCCGGGACGAGGGACTGACGCTGGGCGAACACCATGTCGTAGCTCAGGACGAAGCCGCGTCCGAGCACCGGCAGGAACACCAGCAACGCCAGCCCCGCCGACACCGCGACCAGGACCGAACGTTCGGCACGTGCGCCCAACGGCCTTTCCTTTCCGACTCGATCGCGGTTATGGTCCCTTGATTACTCACCGGTAATAGGAGAACGCCTTTGAGCGTAGACGTCGAGGTCGATCAGGCCAGGACCGACAAGCGTGTCGCGGCGATCCTCGTCTCCCTCGCGCTGGCGGCCAACAACGCCGGCGCCTACGCGCTGAGCATCATCGCCGCCCGGCTGCTCGCGCCGAGCGCTTTCGGTGAGCTGAGCTCGCTGCTGGCGGTGTTGGTGATCGGCGTCGTCCCCGCGATGGGCCTGCAGACCGTCGTCGCTCTACGCGTCGCACGCAAACCTCAAGACACGGGAACGCTGCTGGCGCTCGGCCTCACGACGAGCGCGATCGTCGCGACCATCGGCCTGATCCTGGCGCCGGTACTGGTCTTCGTGCTGCATCTGGATTCCGTACTGCCCGCGCTGCTGCTCGCCGTCACCTTGGGCCCGCTGACCCTGCTCGGCCTCTTCCACGGTCTGCTGCAGGGCAGCGGCCGGTTCGCGCTGCTGGCCGGGCTCATGGCGCTCGAGGGCGCGGGCAAGGTCGGCGGATCCCTGATCGGTCTCCTGATCGGCGGCAACGCCACCGGCGCGCTGGCCGGGACCGCGATCGGCTCGTACCTGGTGATCTTCTGCGGCTGGCTCCTCTGTGGACGGCAGCGGCCGAGGAAGGCGGGATGGCAGGCGGGCGACGTCCTGCACGCGGCGCAGGCGATGCTGGCGCTGGTCCTGTTGGTGAACCTCGACCTGGTACTGGCACGCCACACCCTCCCCGCGAGCGAAGCGGGCGAATACGCGCTCGGCGCGATCGTCACGAAAATCGCGTACTGGCTCCCCCAAGCCGTCGGTGTCCTCGTGCTCCCCCGATTCGCGAACGGCGACGACCGGCGCCGAATCCTGCCCGCCGCGCTGGCCGTCTGCGCCGCCCTCGACGCCTTGGTCCTCCTCGTCTCCCTCGTCGTCGGCCCGCGCCTGCTCTCCTTCATCGGCGGCCCCGGCTACGCCGCCAGCACCATGCCGGTCTGGCCGTTCGCCCTCGCCGGCTCGATGCTCGCGCTCGTGCAGATCCTGCTGTTCTCGCGCCTCGCCGCCGGCGACCGCCGGGTGACCGTGCTGATGTGGGCGACCGTGCTGGTGGAGACGGTGCTGGTGACCACCTGGCTGCACTCGTCGGCCACGCAGGTCGTGACTGTCGCGGCTTGTTGCGCGGGGGCTCTGGCGCTTTCCGGCGCTGTACTCGAACTGCGGTCGCGCCGCTGACTGTGTGGTCACCGGAGGTGCACATCGGGCCGTGGGCGTCCCCGGGCACTTCTGAACGCCGCATGGAGCTCGGTCATGACCGCATCCGGTTCAGACCTCAGCCGGGACGGCAACGTCTGGAGGACGACGATCCCGGCAGCGGCATAGCGGGCGTTTCGCGCAAGGGTGGCGCGGAAGTGGTCGCCCTCGGAGTGATAGCCGAGAGAATCGATCTCCCAGGCGAACGCGATCTCGTCGCACCAGCCGTCCGGTTTCGCCACGAACCGGCCCGCCGAATCGAAGACCTTCACATTCCACTGGAACTCCGGCAGTCCCGAACGCTTCCACAGGTTCCAAGCATCGGCTTCGGCGACCGACTGCGCGCCGCCCAGAATCGGCTCCAGCCCCGGAAGCAAGGCCCGTGTTTCCGCACGGTGCTGCTGGTCGAGTTCCTCGGCCAAGGCCCACGGTAGGCAGAACCGTCGCTGCACGGCTTCGGCGGCCATCGCCACGACCAAGTCCGGATCCGCCGTTCGGCGCGCCGCGTCGATCACCGCGCGGGGGATCGGAGCTGTCGGGACCCCGGATCTGATCAGCGGTGAGGGCAATCGTCGCGTCCGTTCGATGTGGACGAACCCGGTACTGGCGGTCGCGCGTTCAGCCGGGACGAGAACATGGACCTCGTCGGTGAGCGGAAGATTGCGCAGGCCGTAGCGCCTGAGCGCGTGGACACCAGTGAGTATCGAACCATCACGTCCATGAAGCAGGGCGGCTTCGACGCGCTGCTCAGCGGACGGCTCGCCGTTTCCGAGCAGCACCACACCAGGCAGCAGCATCCGCCAGACCCCGCCGGGCTCACACCGGCGCCAGATCGTTCTCCTGGGCACGCCCAGTTCTTCGAGTCGCTTGACGCCCGCAACGGCCGGGCCGTTCGTCAACAGTGGGTGCCGTGCCCACTCCCCTCTTCGCACCCGCCCAGGTTCCGCCGGGGTATCGACAAGAATGGGCGCGGCGGAGTCGTGACCGGTCCTCTCACGTCAGGCCGTGTGGAAATAGGGACGTTGAGTGTCCCTATTTCCACACAGCCCCTTCCTGCCCATCGCGTCCAGCGAACCAAGGCACACACATCGCCACCATCGCCGCGGCCGCCAGCAGCAGCGAAGCCTGCGTCACCGGACCATAAGCCCACTCCTGACCGTGCCCCAGCAGCCGTCCCACCACCGCGACGGCCGTTCCCACGGCCATCCCGCCGAAAGCGAGATAGCGCGGCGCGCGGTCGGTGAACTGGCGGGCCAGCAGGACGGCGATCAGCAGCACGATCGGCAGCATCCCGCCGAGCACGGCCAGCAGGCCGATGAGGACGACGGGGACGACGGCGCCGGAACCCGCCTCGACGGACACGGGACGACGGCGGATTGGCCACAGCACGCCGATCAGCACCACCAGGATCGCGACGGCGCCGATCAGCAGGCCGGAGCGGTATTTCCAGTCCGGGGTGAACTCGAGCCGCACGACACCGCCGGACCCGGCGGGCAGGATCCACGCCTGTTGCCAGCCGTCGACGCGCGTCTTCACCAGCGGAGTCCCGTTCAGGGAAGCGGTCCAGCCCGCGTTGGCGTTCTCCGGAACGGCCAGAATGGACTCATCGCCGCCCGCGACGGTGACCGTCCTGGACGTCGCGTCCCAGGAATCCACGGACACGTCCCGGTGGCCGGCAGGCGCGACCGTCTGCCCGGCGGGTTTGAGCCACAGGTCTTGGACCACAAAGGACTCGGATCGGTCGGTCCGCAGTTCGTGTCCGCCCGCCGCCAGGTCGACACCGCCTTGGGAATCCGGGCAGGCCGAAAGCGTCAGTGGCCGGTGCGCGGCGAAATCGGCGAGTGTGCCGCGCACGGACGTGTCGTACTCGAAGCCGTTCAGGCGGACGTTCGGACCCGACCCGCAGGGCACGGTGAATTCCGCCGCCGGAGTGGGAAGTTCGGCACCGGTCAGGGACAGGCTCCCGATCCCCAGCGAGTTCCGGGTCCGCTGGTCGTCGTCGAGACCGGCGAAAGCGATCTTCAGCTGCGAAGTCTCCAGGGGCGGGAACGTCGCCGCGCCGGAAGCGTCGACTTCGACGGAGCGGCTCGACGTCGGTGTCGTCAGCTCCAGCCGCGCGGGCGCCCGGGCCGTCCCGCCCGGATCGACGGCGACGCGGAGTCCGGAGATCGTCTGCGGTTTCGCCCAGTCCAGCGTCAACGTCGGCCGCAGGTCGGTGACGTCGGGTAGCCACGCGGTCGCGGGATTCCCGTCCGCGGCGGCGAAAGCACCCGCCGAGGGGTCCCCGCCCAGTTGCGAAGTCGCCGACACCCGCACGCCAGGCAGGTCTACCGGGAACCGGCCGCCCCCGGCGGGAAGCACGGTGCCGCCGAACTCGTAAGCGCTCTGCGACGTCGTCGAGAACAGCCGCCGGATCCCGTCCGGTTCTTCACCGTCGCGGGCGGCGGAAGCTCCACAACGGACATGCCCGCCGTCCGGCACGCACGCGTACCTCGGCTGCTGGCCTCGCGTGAAAGCGAACCCCGGTGCCGCACCGGCGGGCAGGTCCGCGGGGACTTCGAGTGCACGTTGCGGTTCCGCGCCGGGGATCTTCAGCTCCGCGATGCCGACGTTCCCGTCCTGCCTGCCGACCACGAGCGAAAGCAGCGTGATCCGCACCTTGCGCGTCACCCCCGCCGGCGCCGGGTACGTGTGCGCCCCTTCGCCCCGGACGACCTGGTGATCGACCGAACCGTTGTCCGTGGTGATCCGGATCCGGGTCGGCGGCCAGCCGACGCGGATGTCGTCGACCATCGCGAGATCGACCGTGTTCACCAGCCTCGGGGTGTCCAGTTCGACTTCGAGCCATTCCCCGATCGGCCCGGTGAAACTCGAGGAATGCCAAGCGGTCCGCGGATCCCCGTCCAGCGCGGCGAACGGCTGATGGCTCGGGTCCGAACCGCCGAAAGCGTCCGCGAACGACGCCGCCGTCGACGCGTTGACCGAGCGGATCCCCCGGTACGCGGCCACGGTCTGGTGCTGCTCCCCCGGGAACGGCAGGACGTCCAGCGCGGCCCGTTGCTGTCTCGGCGCTTCCCCGGCGGTCAGCGTCTGGCTCAGGTTGTCCCGCACGCCGCCGACGTTGCGTTCGGCGCGGCGCAGCCCGTCGGTGACCAGCCTCGGCCCGGACGGCGAGCCGCCGTCCCCGGTCAGCACCGTCGGCGTCCCGGGGTCGAGCTGCCCGGAGTTCATCAGCGGCAGCAGGTTCTCCGGGCCGCCGCTCACCGTCGGAACGTCCTTCGCGGACGTCGCGGTGACGAGCGGCACCGGCCTTTTCACCTCGAAGATCTCGAGCGGCCCGAACTGGGCCGACTTCTCGATCCCCGGCGACCCCGCCAGTCCGGCCCGCAACGTGGTGAAGTCGGGGGCGCCGACCTTGGCGCGGTCGATGTCCCCGCGCAGCACCAGGAACCGGTAGCCCGACCGCGCGAGCAGCGCGGCGAGCCCGGGATCCCCTCTGCCGTCGGCCAAAGCCGCGTCGACCGAGTCCATCAGACGGGTGTTGCCCTCCGAGCCCAGCGGGACCTGGTTGCGCACGGCCCACGGACTGTCCGCGATGGCCTGCGCCGGTTCGTCCACCGTGCGACCCCAGTCGTACTCACCGAATCCGGTCGCGGGCAGCAGCAGTGTGCGCGCCGTCGCGTCGGTCTTGGCGACGTAGCCCATCGCGTCGTACCAATGGGCGGGCACCTCGTCCCAGCCCGGCCCCGGCCGCAGCGTCAGCAGCCAGACCGGCGCGGCCATCACGACGACCAGCACCGCGCCCAGCGCGGGCCGCAGATTCCGTCGCACCGCGGGCGCGGCGCTCGTGATGCCATGCACGAAGGCGAGCATCAACGGCAGCCGCAGCACCGGCTCGAACTTGTGCACATTGCGCAGCGGTGCGAGCGGGCCGTCGAGCAGATGCCGCACGGGTTCCGCCAGCGGGCTGTCGAGCGTCCCGACATAGCCGACGGTCAGCAGCGTCAGCCCCACCAGGACACCGAGCGCCAGGAACCGCCGTTCGGGCAGGCCACGCCGCGCGAGGCCGAGCAGCCCGACCGCGGCCACCAGCCCGGTGGCCGCCATCAGCACGGGATTGTCGATCAGCGCCCAGCCCGAAGGCCACCACGGCGTGCCCTGCACGACGTAGGCGACCCACTGGTTCGTCCCGCGCAGCACCTCGTACAGCGACATCGGCGCCGTCGTGTTCGTCGCGGACTCGATGTAGTCGAGGAACGGCAGGCTGTACTGGCCGAGCAGCACCAGCGGCAGGATCCACCACAGCACCACACCCGAGACGAAGACGAACCACCAGATCACGAGCTCGACGTGCGTGCTCCGCCATTTCCGGGTCAGCAGCCACAGCCCCGGCAGCACGAGCGCCATCACGACCATCGCGCCGTTGATCCCGCCCATGCACAGCACGGCGAGCGCGGACAGCCCGGCGGCACGGCGCGGCGAGCCGATGCGGTCGGCGAGGATCAGCGGCAGCAGCACCCACGGAAGCAGGACGGCGGGCAGCATCTCCGACGAAAGCGAACCGATTTCGGTGACCATCCGCGGTGCGAGGGCATATCCGACTGCTCCGATCAGCCGAGTCCGTTCGTTCCCTATCTTGAGCGCGCGGGCCACCAGGAGTGCGCCCCCGAAAGCGACCGAGAGCAGGAGCGCGCACCACAACCGCTGCGCGATCCACACCGGCATCCCGACGGCTTGGCACACCGCGAAGAACGGCCCCATGGGGAACAGATAGCCATACGCCTGGTTCTGCAGTTCCCCCGCCGTCGCCTGGGGATTCCACAGGTGCAGCGCCCGGCCGAGGAAGGCCAGCGGATCCACGGCGAGGTCGAGTTTGGTGTCGAACGTCGTCCTGCCGGGACGCTGCAAAAAGGACAGCACCGTCAGCGCCAGCACGATCCACGTGCTCGGCTTCTTCGCGAGGGCGCCGGGGGTTACCATCCGGTAGATACTAGGCGGAAACGTGGCTACTATGCGCCCATGACAGACGGTTTCGCAGAAGCGTGGTCGCACGCCGAGCCCGTCAAAGGCTGGATGACGCGGGATCAGGGCCTTGCCCTGTGGAACGCGGCGTGCCGCCTGGACAAGGGCGACCTCGTCGTCGAAATCGGCAGCCACCAAGGCCGTTCGACGATCGTGCTCGCCATGGCGGCCCGGACAGTCGGCGCCGTGGTGGTCGCGGTCGACCCGTTCGTCGACGGGCGGCTGTTCGGCGGATCGCCGACACGCCAACGGTTCGAGGCGAACATGAGATCGGCGGGCGTCGAAGACGTCGTGGAACTCGTAGCCGAGTACAGCACGAAGCTCCGGCCACACTGGGATCGCCCGATCCACTTGCTCTACATCGACGGCAAACACGACTACTGGACCTACACCGACGATCTGCGCTGGTCGACGAACTTGATCGACGGTGGGGAAATCCTGGTCCACGACTGTTTTTCCTCGATCGGCGTCACACTTGGCACGATCGCGAAAGTCCTCTTCGGACGGCGCTACACCTACCTCGACCGCGCGACGTCGATGGCCCGGTTCCGGCTCACCCCGCCGTCGACGAAGGACAGGCTGCGCGTACTCGCCCAGCTGCCGTGGTTCCTGCGCAACGTCGGGATCAAGATCCTGCTGCGGCTGCGGTTGGCCCCCGTGGCGAAGATCTTCGGCCACGACAGCCCGTACGACCCCTACTGAGTGAGCGGCCTGCCGACGTCGACCTTCGCGAGGCAGACGGGAGCGCCCTTCGCGGACAACCGGAAGTCGATCTTGTCGAACAGGCCCTCGATCGGCAGGTACATCGTGTGCAGGCCGGGCTGGAACCAGACCGGCACGCGGTCGACGACACCCTCGCCGCCATCCGCGGTGAAGTAGTCGATCCGCAACAGGTGGCGGCCGAGAACGGGTGTGTCCAAGGGAACCCGGACAGGGTTCTCGCCGATGGTGTACCCGCAGCCCGCCACCGGACCGGGCAGGCCGCGAGAAATCGATTCCACGCCGGTGATCGTCCTCGCGGTACCCGAGTCGTCCAAAAGGGACATCCGGCTCGTCGGCTGGTCGAACAGGAAGCCCGGGATCAAGCCCACCACCCGGGACGTGCGGGCGTTCTCGCCGAACCAGCCGTGCAGGACGTCGTTCGGCACCGCCGTGTCGTACAGGACGAGATCGGGATCCCGTTCGATCGAGGCCCGCGCGTTGGCGAGGAACTCCCGGGAGTGCTCGAACCGCAATCCCGGTGCCAGCCTGGAGAAACCCACGGCGGAACTCGCGATCAGGGCGAGGCACAACGCCAGGGCGAGTGGACGTTTCGCCTTGGACGGCACCGGATCCGATACCCGGTCGAACGGTTTGGGCTCCAGGAAGGCGAAAGCGAGACACAACGCGGCGACGAGCGCCAGATCCGCGACATAGCGCGGATCACTGCCCAGTTCGGGGCCGACTTCGGTGAGCCGGGTGGCAGCCGAAAGCCCGATGTCCGCCACGAACACCAGGCCCAGCAGCAGCCACGCCTTCCGCGCCCGGAGCCCGCCCGCCCGGACCCCGGCGATCAGCACCGCCACGGCCGCGAGCAGCAGCAGAATCCGCACCACGACAGGGGACGCGGCGAACGTCGCGCCGGGACCCGGCCCCGACCACGGTCCGCCCGCGAGCCCCGGCACCAGGGTGTCGCCGAGCATCCGCCCCGTCATGTCCGCGACCGTGCCGACGGTGACCGGCCCGCCGCCCTGCCCGACCTGACTCGTGGTCAGCGCCAGGAAAGCGGCCGCGTAGCCGACGAGTACGGCGACGAGAACTCCCCAGAGCACGACATGACGACGCAGGGAAACCCCGAGCAGCACGGTGATCCCGGCCAGCAGCAGCGGGATGAACACCGCCTTTTCGTAGAAGGCGAGCCCGAAAACGGTCCAGGCCACGGTGGCGATCGCCCAGCGCCCGCCGTCGGCGAGATACCGCACGTGCGCGTGCAGGGCCGCGGTGGTGGCCAGCAGCACGGGCGCGATCTGGATGGCGTACGCCCACCACAGCGTCGGGACGAGCAGCAAGGTCGACGTCGTGAACAGCGTGAACGGGACGAGAATCCCCCAGCGGCGCCCGAAACAGCGCACGAGCACCGTCCACAACAGCACCGAGGCGGCCGCCTGCATCGCCAGGACCGGCGCCATCAGCACGGCGAAGTTCAGGGGCGCCCAGGCTGTCAGCACATCGGCGAGCAGGAATCCGCCCGGCGCGAGATGGCCGTGGTAGTCCTGGAAGTAGTAGCCGAAGTCGAACGGGCCCGCTTTCGCGGCGTGGTAGGTGATGACGAAATCGTCTTGCGCCAGGCTGCCGCGCAGCGCGGCCCACGCGTGCAGGACGAACGGGATCACGCCGGCGACGATCGCGGCGATCGTGACCGGCGAAGGTCTCTTCCCCCGGACAACCACGTCTTTCCTCAATTCTTGCAGGTCGGCGGCTGGCACATGATCTTGCTCAGCGCCTGGTAGAAGACGTCCGAGATCTTCCGCGGATCGGGGGTGGTGAACGAATCCCCGCCGGTGGCGGTGGAAACCTGCCGCAGTTCGGACGCGTCGATATCCGGTCCGATGCCGATCCCGATGACGGGCAACGGTTTCCGCGGATCCTGGAGTTTCCCCAGCTCTTCCAGCAGCCGCGGCAGCCCGATCGTGTCGCTGTCTTCGTTGCGGCCGTCGGTGAGGACGACGACCAGGTTGATCCGGCCGGGTTTCCAGTTCTGCCTGGCGTTCTGATACGCGGCGAGGATGGAGTCGTAGAGCCCTGTCGCCCCGCCGGATTTCGGCCGCACCGCCTGGAGCTGTCCGACACCGCCCGAGGTCGTCTGTTCGGCGATGGTCTTCATCGGCAACAGGACGCGGTAGTCCTTGTCACCGTCCAATTTGGTCGAGAACAGCCACAAGCCCAGTTCCGTGGTGGGTTTGAACAGCCCGAGCCCCTGCGTCGCGGCCTGCAACGTGAGTTCCATCCGGCTCTTCCCCGCACCCGGGACGGCGGCGGCCATCGAACCGGAGACGTCGAGCAGCACCTGGACCCGGGCGCTCAGGTTCGTCCCCGCCCACGCCTGCAACGCGGCGTACATCTCCGTCACGGGCGGGGCACCGGGCGGCTGCGGCGCCGGATCGGTCCGGCCGTCCTGTGCCCGCGGGACGGCGAACTGCCCGGTGGGGGCGCGGAATCCCGCGTCGGCGAAAGTCGCGCCCGCCATCGGATCGAGCAGCAGCCGCAGAAAGCGTTCCGCCGCTCCCCGGGAAGCCTCCGACGCCTTGGGCAGCACGACGTACGGATAGTCGAACCCCTGCACCGGGACACCCGGGTAGGCCGCCACCAGATTCCGGGCGAGGACGGCCTGTTCGGTCACCGGGAAGGCGGCGGGGAACTGTCCGGGCGCCGGGTTCAGCTTCCGCAGGACGGCGGTGAAGGCCGCGGCGGGATCGGCCGCCTTCTCGGTCAGCTTCCGCAGGCCGAGAAGCGTGGCGATCCCCAGTGGATCGCGGGCCGGATCCGGCATCCCGACCGGGGAACCGTCGAGGATCTCTTGCCACGCCGGGGTTTTCCCCGGCCAGCCGAAGCGGCGCGCGGTCTCGTCGGGAAGTCCCAGCACGACCGGGGAATTCGCCACCGACTGACCGGATTCGGGCAGGTTCCATGCGCCTGCGTCCCTGGCCTGCGACAACATCGTGCTGGACTCGGGGATCCAGACGTCGGGACCGCCGGAAGTGGTGGTCCCGAGCAGGTCGGCGGTCTCGGCCGACTCGCTCGCCGTCACGTTGACACTGAAGCATTCCTCTTGCGGCACTGTCGCCGCGAGCCGCGTGAGCACCGGCGCCACGTCGGGCGCGGCGGTGATCTCGACAGGCGTCAGCGCGTCACAACCGTTACCCGCCAACCGGGCCCGCAGATAGTCGACACCCCACCAAGCGCCGAGCGCGACCACCAGCAGGAGGCTCAAGACGACGACGGGCGCGTTGGAACGCCGTCCACGCCTCGGGCCGACCTGCATGTGAATGCCTCCGAGACACGGTGTGAGGACCTGGGATGTTGCCCAATCCACCCGCGCACGTCAACCCTCGGGTAACTTAGCGCCGCGCCACTGCGGCAAACGGCCTAACCGAAGTACCGGCCCGCCCCGATGTGGGCACCGACGGACTGCCACCAGCCTGCGTCGCCGGTCGAGTCGATCCCGTCCGCGATCACCGTCGCGCCCGCCATGTTCGCGGTCTCGATCAGGTTCCGCAGCGACCGTTCGGCCAGCGGTTCCGTCCGCCGTTCCGCCAGCCGTGGAGCGATCCGGACCGTCCGCACGGGCACGTCCACGAGACAGACGACGTCACCGGCCACACCGAAGTCCTGCAGTTCGGCGTCCACGCCGATCTCCTCGAGGAGGTGCAGGTTGTCGACGGTCTCCCCGAGGTCGGCGAGCACGGCACCGGCGGGGAAGCCCAGCCGCAGCCGTGACGGCCCCAGACCGGTCGCGGCGAGCACGCTCCGCACCGAGCCGACGAGATCCGGATCCGCGGCCTGGTGCGGGGTGAGTCCCACGACCATCGTGAGCCTGTCGTCCGCCTCCTCGCACGCCGTGCGGATGAGCCATTCGCCGAGCGGCACGATGAGACCGGTCTCGTCGGCGAAGCGGACACAGGTGTCGTGACCGATCCGGCCGTGACGGGGATGGTTCCAGGCGAGTCGCGCCTCGATGCCCGCGGGCCTGCTGTCCGCCAGCCAGGTCAACGGTCGGAAGTTGACCTCGAGTTCGCCGATCTCCCAGGCACCCGCCATGGAGACGGCCAGGCTGAACTCGTGCCGTTCCCTGGTGTCGAGGGCGGAGTCGGACAGTGCCCACTGCCGGTAGCCGTTGGCCTGCGCCCGGCGCAGCGTCATGTCGGAGACGCGCAGCAGTTCGGTCGGCGGCATGTCCCTCGGCGGCCGGTGCACGACCCCGACGCACGCCGACACCGCGACCCCGCTCCCGCCTTCGAGGTAGACCGGTTCGGACAGCTCCTGGTTGATCATGCCGATGACGGTGGCGACGTCCGGGCTGGCGGCGGTGTTCTGGATGAGGATGCCGAACTCGTCGCCGCCGAGCCTGGCGACGAGCGCGTCTTCGCCGCCCACGACGACCCGCAGTTTCGCGGCGACGTTCTTCAGCAGGTCGTCGCTCTGTTTCTGGCCGAGCCCGCCCGCGATCAGGGAGAACCCGTCGAGGTCGAGGTGGAAGACCGTGACGCCGAAGGCCGGGTCGGCGTGCCGCAGCGCCTTCTCGAGGCGGGTGCCGAAGAACTGCCGGTTCGGCAGGCCGGTCAGCGGATCGTGCAGCGCCTGGCGGCTCAGCTGCCGTTGGAGCAGGGAGACGTCGGTGTCGCCGTCGACCAGCGTGATCAACTGCTGGGCCTCGCCCGCCGGATCGCGGATGACCGAACCGGTGAAACCCGCCCACGTCGGCTCTTCGTCGTCTGTCACGAGTCTTCGTGACAGCTCGAGCCGCTGGCTCTCGCCTTCGAGCAGCTTCCGGTAACCCTCGCGCAGGCCTTCGGCGTCTTCCGGGTGGACCAGGTCGTAGAGATTGAGCCCGATCAGATCCGCGACGGGCCGGTTCAGCAGTTCGGCGAACTTCGGGTTCACGCGCTGGACACGGCCGTCCACCCTGGTGACGGCCACCCCGGTCGCCGAACCCGTGAACAACTGCTCGAAGCGCGCCTGCGTGAGCACCAGTTCACGCCGGGTCTCCCGTTCGAGCGTGACCAGCGTGCGGCTCAGATCCTCCTGCTGCGTCTGGATGCTCTCGCGTAAGGCCTCGCCGTAGCCGGACGCGAGCGCGCCGAGCACCTGCAACACCCGTTCGGGGAGCGACTTCACGCTCCGCAACTCCGGTTCGTGCAAGAGCCCCTTGCCGAGTACCTCCATCGTGCGACGCAGGCTGTCCGGCCCGACGCATCTGAGCGCGACGAGCCGCGCGCCGGCCTCGGTGGCCTGCGCGGGCTCGGCGTCGTCGCTGAGCACCGCCGCGAACACCTCGTCGAGCAGCGCGGCGAAATGCTCTTCGATCTGGGCGTGGGTATACGGAAGATACGCCGTGCTGGTGACCAGGTACGCCCACTTGCGCGCGAGCGTGGCCCGGGTCGGCGCGGCATTCTTCCGCTTCGGCGACGCCGAGGATGCAGTTCTCTTCGGGGCGTCCGGCGATACGGAGAACTCATCGCCGTCCGGAAGTGGGGCTGTCACGTCCGCCGGTCCTGGGGTCGTTTTCGTATTCCGTGGTGGAGAAACATCCTCCACGATTCTCTGGCCATACTCACGGTTTACCGGTCACCCAATCGGGTGGTAACCCTACGGTACTGCAACACCGACCTTGTCCCTCAGCCATTCGCGGGTGGCGTCCCGATACTGGGACGCGTTGCGATGTAACGCCAGCGAATGTCCGGCACCGGGCAGAACATACGTGGAAAGTTCGGCTTCGGGCCGGTAGTACGGAGCTTCCGCCGGACGCAGCGTCTCTCCGCTCGAGCAGTTCCGGAGCGCGAACAGGCCGCAGAACAGGATGTCCTTACCCCCGACAGCCTGGAAAACCGGAACCCTGATCGCTTTCGTCGCGGGCAGCACGATGCCGAACACGGCGACCGTTCCCATTCCCGGGACCGAAACCTGGTCCTTGGTCGCTTCATCGGCCTCGATGACGCCCGGGTCGGTATTTTCCGTCGCGTAGAACAGTCCGGCGCGCGCCCCCGGTTTGGTCGTGAAATAGAGCGGATCGCTGCCGAGTGAACCGAGCCGGTCGTCCGCGAAAGCGGGCTGCAGGCCGAAAAGCACACCGAGGGTCAGCGCGGGCACCGACGGCAGATGCGTCATACCGGTGAGGATGACGCCGTCCACGTCCTGATACGTCGCCGCCTCGGCCGCGACGATGCCCGAACCGACCGAATGCCCGACGATCACGACCTTCCCGAACGGCGTGCCGCCGACCCGTCCCGCGCGCAGGTGGCCGATCACTTCGTGCATCGAGCGCGCCAGCACCGGCAGCAGGAGCGGGAGGCTGAACGGTTTGCTGCTCCCGCCCGACCCGAGCTGATCCGCGGCGAACGTCGCGTAGCCGTGCTTGGCCATGTCGCGCTGGTACGAGTAGCGATCCGGGTCGTAGGGCAGGTCCCAGTAGGCGCTGTTGTAGGTGCCGCCGTGCACCAGTAGCTGGACCGCCTCCGGCGTCGGACCGTCCGGCAGGCAGAACCGGCCGTGCACCGTGGCCGGTTCCCCGAGCGGGCCGGTGACCGGCAGATCCAGGTCGGAACAGCGGATCTCGACGGCCGCGGCCGGGGCGGCGACCAGGAAGCCACCGAGGAGCGCGCAGCAGGCGGCCACCGCCGTGGCCAGTTTGAGCGGCATTCTCACAGAATCCTCTCCGGAATCGGAACGCTCGGAAGGAGCACGAACCCTACACCTGGTAGTCGGACGCTCACCGTCAGCCCGAGGTTCGCGGCAGCACGGTCATCGGCAACCGGTTCGGCTGCATCGTCGCTTTGATCTTGGGAAAGACCTTCACCCCCGGTACCGGTTCCAGCCGCCACCGGGCGCCGATCGTCGCCGCCACCAAGGCGATTTCCGTGGGAGCGAACTGGTGGCCCGGGCACAACCGGGGGCCGGCGCCGAACGGGATGAACGCGCCCTTCGGCACCTCGGCCGCCCGCTCCGGCTCCCAGCGGTCCGGGTCGAACCGCCCGGGTTCGGGGAACCAGCGGGGATCGCGGTGCAGCGTGTGCTGGCTGACCGCGACCTCGGTACCGGCGGGAAGGCGCACCCCGCCGAGTTCGACGTCCTCCCGCGCGCGCCGCATCAGGATCACCGGCGGGGTCCGGCGGACGACCTCGTTGATGATCCGCTGCGTGTAGACCAGGCGTGGCAGGTGTTCGAACCGCGCGGGGCCGCCGTCCAGCACCTCGTCGACCTCGGCGTGGAACCTGCGCTCGACGTCCGGCCGCTGTCCGATCTCGTGGAAGAACCACGCCAGCGCGACGGCGGTGGTCTCGGCGCCGGTGGTGAGGATCGTGATGACCTCGTCCTCCACCTGCCGGTCGGTCATCGTCTCGCCGGTCTCGTCGTCCTTGGCCAGCAACAACATCGACAGCAGATCCCCCTGATCGCCGCCCTTCTCGCGCGCCTTGAGGACCGCGTCGCCGATGACCCGCCTGAGCCGCGCGGCCGCGGCGTCGAACTCGCGGTTCGCCGGGATCGGCAGCCGCTCCACGAACTTCGGGGAGAACGCCCGGACCATGACGTACTTCAGCATGATCGGGATCGACCGCTGGATTTCGGCGAGCGCGTCGTCGCCGAGTTCGGTGGAGAACAGCGTGCGCCCGGAGATGGTCAGCGCGAGATCCTGCATCCGCCGGTCGAATTCGACCACCTCGCCCGGTTTCCACGAGTCGGCAAGGTCTACAGCGATCTTCGTCATCGTCGTCTCGGCGTAGAGTTCGATACGGCTTCGCTGGAAGGCGGGCAACATCATCCGCCGTTGCCGCTGGTTGAAGGCACCGTTGGAAGTCGCGAGACCGTCGCCGAACAACGGCCGCATTTTGTCGAACACGATTCCTTTGTCGAACTTCCCCGCTTCGACGGCGAGCAGCCGCCAAGCCAGTTCCGGGGTCGTGACCAGGTAGACCGGCATCGGGCCGAAGTCGAGGCGGACGACGTCGCCGTGCGATCGCAGTGACGACAGCAGTTTCAGCGGGTCGCGGAGCATCGGCACGGTGTGCCCCAACAGGGGCCATCGGCCCGGTGCGACAGCGACCTCCGGAGTTGGTGCCATCGTGCTCGTCTCCCGGTGCCTCGGCGCTGAACCCGGTCACCTTAGGACCGCCGGGCGGCGAACGGGGTTCCACCGCCGCACATCCACACGATCGGACGATGGCAACCCGGCCGCGGGTGCCCGCTAGACTCCTGTGCCCCAACGGTTTCCCAACGGAACGGCGGCGACGACGGTGACTTCGAACCTGAGCTGGGTACCCCCCGAGGTCGACACGACGGTGCCGAATCCCGCCCGGGTCTACGACTACTGGCTCAACGGCGACCACAACTTCCAGGCCGACCGTGACCTGGGCGAACAGATCCTGAAGATCATGCCGGGGATCCGCGACGCGGCCCGGCTCAACCGCGCCTTCCTGCGGCGGGCCGCGCTGCACATGGTGGAAGCGGGTGTGCGGCAGTTCCTCGACATCGGCTCCGGTATCCCGACCGTCGGGAACCTCCACGAGATCGTCCAGCAGATCGACCCGTCCTGCCGGGTGGTCTACGTCGACCGCGAATCGGTCGCCGTCGCGCACGCCAAACTGCTGCTGCGCGGCAACGACCGGTGCGCGGCGATCCAGGCCGACCTCCGCGACGCCAACGACATCCTCGACGCCCCCGAGACCAGGGAACTGCTGGACCTCGACCAGCCGATCGGGCTGTTCATGTTGCTGCTGCTGCATTTCGTGCCGGACTCCTGGGAGCCGAACGCGATCTTGGCCCGCTACCGGGACCGGATCGCCCCCGGCAGTTTCCTCGCCATCTCGCACGTCGCGGCCGACGCGGACTCCAGCGGCCTCGACGAGGCCATCGAGGCGTACAAGAGCACCCAGAACGACCCCATCCCCCGGACCCACGACGAGGTGGAGGCGTTCTTCACCGGATTCGACCTCATCGAACCCGGTGTCGTCGGCTGCGCGATGTGGAACCCCCAAGGGGCGGGCGACATGTCGAACGACCCGGAGATCAATTCACTCCCGTACGCGGGCGTGGGCCGCAAGCCGTAGGGGTACTCCTCAGGGCAGGACGTCGGTCACGGTGTCCTTGATGACCTGCCACCTACCGTGCTCGCGGACCAGCGTCAGGCTGATCGTGTAGTGCCTGTCGATGTTCTGCGACGGCGCCTTGTAGTAGGCGTCGAGGATCGCGAAGCCCATCGCGCAGTTCTCGACGACGGTGTGGGTCACCGTCCACGGCATGCTGTACTCGTACGGGAGCTTGAACTGCACGTCGACCACCGGCTGCACGTTGGCGTCGTAGCCGATGAACAGCTGCCCCTTGCGCCCCACGGTGACCATGTTCCGGTGGATGATCGCCCGGTAGCGGGCCTCGTCGCGTTTGTTGTAGCTGTCCATGTCCTCCCAGACGGCCCGGTCGAACGAGCGCTGGCAGGCCTGCCGCTCGCTCTCGGCCTTCTGCTCGCCCGCGGCCGCCGCGGCGGGCACACCGATTCCCGCCGCCGCCACGACCACACCGGCCAACGCCGCGTAATACCGCTTGCGCATGGGATTCTCCTCATCACGTCCTGTGTTCCGTCCACCAGCAGGTTCACCGGACGGCGCATCACAGCTGCATCACTTCCGCACCGGCGCGAGCGCGCGGCCGGTTAACCTCCCGGGAGGGGGTGCCGATGGAGTTTCGGATTCTGGGGCCCGTGCAGTGCCGGATCGGCGCACGGCCGCTGAAACTGGCAGGCGCACGGCAAGAGCGGATCCTGGCCGCGTTGCTGCTCGGCGCCGATCGCGTCGTCTCGGTTTCGCGGCTGGTGGACGTCGTCTGGGACGAGGAGCCACCCGCGACGGCCACCCGCCAGATCCGCAACCTCACCACCGCGCTGAAACGCGCCCTCGTCGCCGCGGGTGCCGAGGAAGACGTCCTGACCGCCGAAGGACCCGGTTTCGTCCTGCGCCCGCGCGCTTTCGACCTTCGTTCGTTCGAAGAGCACGTCTCGCGCGGCGAGTTCCGCGAGGCGCTCGAGTGCTGGCACGGACCGGCTCTGTCCGGTGTGGACAGTATCGCTCTACGCGGGGAAGCCGACGAGCTCGACGAACGACGTCTGTCCGTTGTGGAGCGTTGCCTCGACGAGGACATCGCCGCCGGCGAGGATTCCGTCGCGGAACTGACGGCACTGGTCGCCGAACACCCGCTCCGGGAGCCGTTCGCCGGACTGCTCATGCGCGCGCTGCACCAGCAGGGCAGGCAGGCCGACGCGCTGAACGTCTACCGGGCAGCGCGGTCGCGATTGGTGGACGAACTCGGGATCGACCCCGGCCCGAAGTTGCGCGAACTCTACGAGCGGATCCTCCGCGACGAGCCGGAATACGGCAAGGCTCGTTGCTTTCTCCCTTACGACGTCCCGGATTTCACCGGCCGGGAGGAGGAGATCCGCCGTCTCCTCGACGCCGTCAGGCTCGGCCGCCCGGTGGCTGTCGACGGGATGGCGGGCGTCGGCAAGACCTCGCTCGCCGTCCACGCCGCGCATCGGCTCGCCGCAGATTTCCCCGACGGGCAACTGTTCGTGGATCTGCACGGCCATTCCCCCGCCCGCGAACCGCTCCCGCCCGAGACCGCGCTCGAAGCCCTGCTCGGGCAGCTGGACATCCCGGCGAGCCGCCTCCCCGGCGGCGTGGACCGGCGAGCCGAGCTGTGGCGGACGAGGACGGCGGGCCGGTCGCTGCTCGTGGTACTCGACAACGCCGCGGACGCCGAGCAGGTGCGACCGCTTCTTCCCGGTTCGGCCACGGTCGCCCTCGTGGTCACCGGCAGGCGGCGGCTGGCGGCCGTCGACGGTGCCGCGTCGATCAGTCTCGAAGTCCTGCCGGACGAACAGGCGGGCGCCCTGTTCGCGGCGGCGTCGGGGAGACCGGACTCGGGGGTGGCCACGTTGTGCGGGAACCTGCCGCTGGCGATCCGGATCGCGGCCGCCCGGCTACAGAATCGTCCACAGTGGACCGTGGAGACGCTCGCCGAACGGCTGGGCTCCGAACACGACAGGCTGGCCGAGCTGAAAGTCGCCGGACGTGACGTGGCGGCGGCGTTCGCGCTGTCCTATCGGGAACTCGACGCCGGGCGACAACGGATGTTCCGGCTGCTGGGCCGGAACCCCGGCGCCGACATCGGCGTGCCCGCGGCCGCCGCGCTGGCCGGAATCGGCGAACGCGAAGCCGAGAGCCTGCTGGAAGATCTGCTCGACGCGCATCTGCTCAGACAGCCTTCACTGGGCCGGTACTCGTTCCACGACCTGATCGCCGAACACGCCCGCACCTTGTCGGTCGACAAGGAATCGGTTCCCGCGGTGAGCAGGCTGCTCGATCACTACCGCGACGGCGTCGGCTCGGGCTGGTACGAGACGGAACGGGCCAACCTGGTCGCGGTGACCCGCCACGCCCTCGGCACCGGTCACGAAGACCACGCCTGGCGGATCGCCGCGGCCACCGCGGAACACCTCCGGGAGAGCGGGCACCTCGACGAACTGCTCGCCGTGGCGGGCACCGGTGTCACCGCTGCCCGCCGGACCGGCGACGCGCACGCGATCCAGCTGAGCCTGGCGAGCCTCACCCTGGCGTTGTGGGAGAACGGGCGGCTCACCGAGGGAATGGACTGCGCACTGGAGCGGTTGGCCGTCGTGCGTGCGTCCGGCGACCGCGCGGCCGAGGCGATCGCGCTGTCCAGAGTGGGCGCTCTGCACGGCATGCTCGGCCGCTACCCCGAAGCGATCCGGTTCTACCGCGACGGCCTCGCCGTCGCGGACGAGACCGCCTGCCTCGATGCCGCCGCCACGCTCTGGACCAACCTCAGCAACGCGCAGGAGGTCCTCGGCAGGCTGGACGACGCGCTGGCCGCCGCCCGGCGGTCGGTGGAGCTGCGCGAAGAACCTCGCGGCATGATCCTGAGCTCGGCCCAGCTCGGCCTGGTCCTCGCCCGGCTCGGCCGGTTCGAGGAGGCTTTCGAGGTCATCGGAGGCTCGACCACAGCCTCGCGGGATCTCGGGTATCCGTTCGGCGAGGCGTGGAGCCGGATCGACCACGCCGACGCGCTGTTGCTCGCCGATCGGCCGGGCGACGCGCGCGAGCAGGCCGAGCGTGCGTGCGAGATCCTCACCCGGCTCAACCATCCGCTGCTGCTGGCCATGGCGGCCAACAGCCTCGGCACCGCCTGCCGCGCGCTCGGCGAGACGTCGGCGGGGCTCAGGCAGCATCGCCTCGCGCTCGAAACGGCGAGACGGATCGGCTACCGGTTGCAGGAAGCCCGCGCGCTGGCCGGGATCGGACAGCCCGACGCGGCGCGCGACCACTACGCCGCGATGGGCCTGCTGGAAGTCGTCACCTGAGGAACTCGGTGAGCAGGCCGCGCAGAACGTCCGGCTGCTGGAGGACGCCGTGGTCCTGACCCTCGACGCTGACATACCGGGCACCGGGGACGGCATCGGCGACAGCGCGGGCGGCGGCCCTCATCCAGGCGTCGCTCTCCCCGCCGTCCATGACCAGCGTCGGCACCGCGACCTTGGCCAGCTTGTCGGCGGGAAAGACGTTGCCGGGGCCGCAAAGGGCCAGATCGTAGGGCAGCGTGTGGGCGAGGCCGGTGAACCAAGCCCAAAAAGGGTCGTCCCGCATGCCCTTGACGACCTCGGCCGGCGTGGCCGTCCCCTCGACCAGGAAGAGTTCCGCCGCGCCGTCACGGTCACCGGCGGCGACCAGCGCGCGGACGCGGTCGAAGAGGTCGGTCGCGGGCCTCGGACGGCTGTCGTCGACGACGAACGGCGGCTCGTACACGGCGAGGCTGGTCATGGCGACGCCCCTGGCGGCGGCCTCCAGCCCCAGCACCGCTCCCGACGAGTGCCCGAAGACCGCGGCCGTACCGCCCACGTGGTCGATCAGCGTGGCGAGGTCCTCGACCTCGCGTTCCACCGAATAGACCGCGCCCGCGCCACTGTCGCCCCGCCCGCGCCGGTCGTAAGCGACCACGGCGAAGTTCGGGGCCAGTGTCGAAGCCAGGCCGGCGACGGTCGTCCGGTCGTTGAACGCGCCGCCGACCAGGATCACCGGCGCGCCTTCCCCCGCGCGCTCGAAGGCGATCGGGGTGCCGTCGGCCGAGGTCACGGTCTCGAACGAGGTGGTCATCAGGTCCTCCATGGGGTCACTTGACTTTAGCTTCGTCCCAGGGTCGGAGCCGACGACCACCTCTCGACATCACCGCCGGAGATTTCCGAAGAACTCCCGGAGTTCGGCGACCACGTCGTCCGGGACGGCCATCGCCACCATGTGGCTGGGGCTTTCGTGATCCGCCCAGCGCACGACGTCGTTCTTGCGCGAGGCGATCTTGCGCAGGACCGACGGCCCGCCGTGCGAAACGCCGGTCGGCACCACGGTCTGGTCGATCGGCATCGCGGCCGCGCCTTCGTAGTACGGCCACAGCGAAGAGCCGCCGGTCGCGGTCAGCCAGTACAGCGTCGCGTTGGTGAGCAGGAGATCGCGGTCGATCGGCTCGACGGGAACGGTGCCCTCCGGCCAGCCGTCGAACTCCTTGAACCGTTCGACCAGGTAGGCCAGCTGCGCTACCGGCGAATCGAGGAAGCCGAAACTCAGCGTCTGCGGCCTGTTCGTCAGATACGGCGCATACCCGCTGCCGCCCGCGAAGCGCTCCATCAGACCCGTCAGATCGGCCTGGTCCTGCTCGGTGAGCCCTTCGAAATCGGCCGGATCGCCCATCGGCACGCCGAGCCCGGACGTGATGTGGGAACCGATGACGTGCTCAGGCGCGTGCACGGCCAGGCAGGGCGTCACCAACGCGCCGGCGTCGTTCCCGTGTGCGCCATAGCGTTCATAGCCGAGACGGCTCATCAACTCGGCCCAGGTCCGCGCCACCCTCGCGATGTCCCACGGCCGCTCGTCGGCCGGTTCCGGGAACGACGAGAAACCGAAGCCGGGCAACGACGGCGCGACGACGTGGAACGCCGTCGAGGGGTCGAGGCCATGCGCACGGGGATCGGTGAGCGGTCCCAGCACGTTCAGGAACTCGGCGACCGAGTTCGGCCAGCTGTGCGTCATGATCAGCGGGATCGCGTCCGGTTCCGGCGAGCGGACGTGGAGGAAGTGCACACGCTGGCCGTCGATCTCGGTGACGTACTGCGGAAACTCGTTGAGCTGCTTCTCCCACGCGCGCCAGTCGTAGCCGTCCCGCCAGTACTCGGCCAGCTCCTCGAGGTACGAGACAGGCACTCCCCGGCTCCACTCGGCTCCGGGCAGCGCCGACGGCCAGCGGGTGCGGCCCAGCCTGTCGGTCAGGTCGTCCAGATCGGACTGCGGGATGTCGATACGGAACTGCTCGATGTCGGTCATGAGGTGGACCGTACGAGCCATTCAGGCCAGATCCTGACCTAAACGAACATGTCTTGGTCGCGGGTGTCGCCCGACACCCGCGACCAGTCGACTAAACGCGGACGACCTGCGTAGCGCCGAAGGTGCCCTTCACCGGCACCTCGAAGGTCTTGCGCCGCACCGTCACCTTGATGACGTCCTGCCGCTGCGTCGGGTCCGAAACGGCCAGCTGCCAGCCGTTGTTCCCCCGTCCCAGCGCCACCGACGCCGGACCGGACACCGACACCTCGTCGACCGACCCGGCGGCGAAGAAGTTCGCGAGCAGCGTCGCGTCCCACAGCCGGACGGCCTGCACGGTCGCGGTGTTGGACCGCACGCGCCACGCCCAGGCCGTCGCGATCGTCTCCAACACCGACGCGGTGGGCAGGACGGCGTACGCGTAGCTCGCGCCCGAAGGCTTGGCGCCGTGCTCGATCACCAGCTTCTGATAGCGCCGGGTGTACGGCACCGTGGTGCCCTTGGTGTTGGCGCCCTTGTCGACGTCGCGCCAGCTCCCCGTCCGGTCCTCGCGCAGCGCTGTCACGTCCGCGTCGTCGAGCAGGATGTATCCGCCGACCTTCTCCAGATGCAGCCATCGCTTGCGCCGCAACGATTCCGTGTCGCCGACCAGGCGACCGTCGGCCAGCAGGACACCCGAACCGTTCTCGCCGAGGTTGCGGTTCTCGATCGTGGTGCGGATCCGCTCACCGGAGGTGTCGGTGATCCCGGCGCCGAGGCAGACCACCCCCGAAGGCGTGAAGAACCACGACTTCTTCGCGGTCAGCGTGCCGTCCTGCGAGACGAAGTCGAGCGCGTGCGCGCCATGGCGCGCGTCCCAGCGGACACCGCCGCTGTGGTCCTTGCTCGTCAGCGGCACCTGCTCCAGGGCCGGAGTCGCGCCGGTCTTGGTGGTCGTGCCGGGCAGCAACAGCGGGTCGACGGTCGGCCAGTAGGCGTCGGTGAAGTGTCCTTTGGCCTTGGGCAGGAACAGGTACAGCGAACCGTCGCCGGTGTACCAGCCGTGCAGGTTCATCGAGTTGACCGACTCGTAGCGCGAGATCCGCGTGGAGGCGACACCGAGCGAAGCCGACCAGCCTTCGGTGACGTGCACCATCCGGTCCTGCTGACCGAAAACGCGGTGCGTCGCGACCGTGGGTGTCGGCCGGATCTTCGTCGCCAGCAACTCCTGCGCGAACTCGATACCGGGGATGCCGACGAGGTCGGGGCCCGGCGCGAACCGTTCGGGGTCGGGGATCTTCAGGTACGGCGCGAACGTGTCCTCGGTGATCCACTTCGCGGCGAGCCCGCCGAGTTCCTCCTTGCGTTTCCCGCTCGCCGACCGCGCCAGCAGCACGACAGCGCCGGTGAGCTGATGTCCGATGTCGTGCGCGGATTCCCCTTGCCGGGAGAGAAAGCGGCCGCGGACCGACTCCATCAGCGCGCCCGCGTAGACGAACGGCGCGAACGTGTCGGACACCAGGCCGTACGCCGCCTCGCGCACCTCGGCCGCCAGTTCGAACTCCGTGCCCTTGGTGACATGGATGGCGGACGCGACGGCGGTGAGCAGGACGATCCCGTAGTGCCCGGGGTACGGCACCGAATCGTGCTGGATGAAGGAGCCGTCGGTGTGGAAGCCGTCACCCGCCGCGCGGTGGAGTTTGGCGATGACACTCGCCACTCCCCCGCCTTCGACGTCGGTGAACGCCCCGACGCCGCGGGTGATCCGCTCGGTGTCGCCGAGCATCGCGCCGGAGACGATGGAGATCGTCGACTTGTCCGCGCGGTTGGCGCCCGTCTCGACGACGCTCGGGTTGTTCGTGCGGAGGTTCGGGTTGCCGGAGAACTTCAGCACCGGCTTCAGGTACTTGGCGAGTTCGTCCTGGGTCAGCTCGTCCGCGACCGTCGACAGGATGTGCAGCAGGTAGAGCGGAATGCCGATCTCGTAGGTGTACCAGTTACCGATCTCGGCGGTCTTCTCACTGTACTGATCGCTGGTGTACAACAGTTCCAGCGCCGCCTTGATCCGGCCGAGCACAGCCGCGTCGCCCGCCAGCGCACCGCCCGGGGTGCCCCAGTTGACCGCGATCGCGCGAAGCCGCGCGTACATCGACGTCGTGAACTCGCTACCCGGCCCGAGCGGGAGATCCTTCCACAGTGGACCGCCGCCGGACGTCATGCTGTCGTAGTAGGACTTCGCGACCCTGTCCAGATTCGCCAGCGCGGCCGCGCGTTCCGCCGACGGCCGGTTGATCCCGGTCTGCAGTTCGCGGTAGCCGGTGACGATGGCGGACGTACCCGACGGCACCGGAGACGCGGGCTGGGCTGACGAAGGGCTCGCGAGAGCGGTCGTGAGCGCCACCGAAGCGGCCGCGGCCGCGCCTCCACGCAACGCCGTTCTCCTGTCCACGTAACCGAATCCGGGCATGACAGAGCCTCCCAAGGGGGTCGAAAGACGGTAACTGGGGCGGCGGCGTGTGATGATGACTCGTGAGTGGCAAGGACGGTTCCCGCCATCCTTGCCACTCACGAGGTTTCTAGCGTTTCCCGTCGGTCCTGCGGGGCAGGCTCCACGGGTTGTTCTCCTGCAACGGTTCCGGCAGCAGCGCGTCGGGGAAGCCCTGCCAGGCGATCGGCCGGAGGAACCGCTCGATCGCCGCGGTGCCGACCGAAGTGCTGGTCGGCGCGGTGGTCGCCGGGTAGGGACCACCGTGTTCCTGCGCCCAGGTGACCGTGACGCCGGTCGGCCAGTCGTTCCACAGCAGACGGCCGGCGACGCGCGTCAGCGACGGGAGCACCGGGCGGATCCAGTCCACATCGGACTCTTCACCCTGGATGGTCGCGGTGAGCCCGGGTTCCATCACGCCGAGCAGGCTGATCAGCTCGTCCTGATCGGCGTAGGTGACGATCAGCGAGGCCGGGCCGAAGCACTCCTCGCGGACCGTGTCGCCGTCGGCCAGGAAGGCCTTGGCGGTGGTGGCGAGCAGGGTCGCGCCGTGCGAGATCCCTTCCGCGCCACCGGACTCCGACAACACCTCGACGCCCGCGACCTCACTCAGCTTCGCCAGCCCGTCGGCGAAACCGGCCGCGATGCGCTCGTTGAGCATCGGCTGCGCCGGGATGGCCGAAACGGCCTCGCGCAGCGTGTCCTCGAGCCCGTGGCCCTCCGGCAGGAACAGCAGCCCCGGCTTGGTGCAGAACTGCCCAGCGCCGAGGGTGAACGAACCCGCGTACGCCTTGGCGATCGCCTCGCCGCGCGCGTCGATCGCGGTCTGGGTCACGACGACGGGGTTGACGCTGCCGAGTTCGCCGTAGAACGGGATCGGCGACGGCCGCGAGGTCGCGATGTCGAACAGCGCGCGCCCACCCGGCACGGAACCGGTGAAGGACGCCGCCTGGATCCGCGGGTCCTTCAGCGCGGTCACGCCGTTTTGCTGGCCGAAGACGACCGCGAAGATTCCTTCCGGCGCACCGGCCTTGACCAGCGCCTCCCGCAGGACCTCACCGGTGCGGGCGGACAGCTCCGGATGGCCGGAGTGCGCCTTGAGCACGACCGGGCACCCGGCGGCGAGCGCCGAAGCGGTGTCACCGCCCGCGACACTGAACGCGAACGGGAAGTTGCTGGCGGCGAACACCAGCACGGGTCCGATCGGGGTGAGCAGCCGCCGGATGTCCGGACGCGGCCCCATCGGCCACGCGGCGTCCGCGTGATCGACGGTCGCGCCGAGGAACGAACCGTCGGCCAGCACCTCGCCGAACAGGCGCAGCTGGAACGTCGTGCGCTTCAGTTCCCCCTGCAGACGCGGGGAGGCCGGGAGGTGCGTCTCCTGGTTGGCCAGCGCGATCAGCTCGTCGGCGGACGCGTCGAGGGCGTCCGCGGCCGCGTTCAGCCACTCGGCCCGCTGGGCTGGGGTCGCGGCCGCCGCCGTGCCTGCCGCAGCGGCGGCGGCCGCGAGGATCTGTTCGAGCGTGGCGGGTTCCGTTGCCTGGCTCATGTGGTTCTCTTTCTCCTAAACGAGTTCTTGTGCGGCGCTGACGGCGGCGATGAGGTCCGCCCAGCGCCCCGGGCCGGCGAGGCCGAGGTGGTACAGGTGCAATTCGGTGGCGCCGGCTTTGCCGAGCTCGAGGGTGTAGGCCTCGATGTCGGGAACCGGACTCGCCGCCACCGCGGTGATGTAGCTGCCGACGGCGACCTTCTGCGGCAGCTTCGCCCGCGCCGTCCCGACGGCGCCCACGCTGGGGCGGCCGGGTGCCCAGTTCTGCAGGACCACCGCGTCGACGTCGTCGGGCACCGACGGCGTCAGCCCGGGCAGCGCGCCGGTGACCCACGGGTCCATCGCGCCGTGCAGCACGATCCGGATCCCCGACGGGATCTTCGCGAGCACTTCACGCCGAAGCGCGTCCGTCGCCTTCTGCCGCGTGTCGAGCAGGACCTGCCGCAGGGTGGGCAGGATCTTGTCCTCGGTGGCGCGGAGGTCACCGCTGTCGATCAGCCGCCGGACCTCGGCACGCAGCTTGCCCAGCGCCTTCGCCGGATCCTTGCCCGCCTCGGCCCAGGAGTCGAGGCACGCGTCGCAGCAGCAGACCGACAGCAGCCGCGCCACCGCGGGCGACCAGACGCCGTCGGTCTTCTCGTGCTGGTGCTGGTGGATGGCGCCGAGCGGGCCGCACGCCTCGAGGATGACCGAGGCGAAATCGAGCCCCGCGAGGCTTTCCGCGGTCACGTTCGCCGCGTACTCGCGGACCGCCTGCTGGCCGGGGCACAGCGCCCACGGGTACCGCTCGCCGAAGCAGTTGCGCACGGTGAAGTCCGGGAACTCCGTGCCCAGCTGCGAGTTGTGCGTCAGCACGATCCACGCCGCGGCCGGGATACCCGCCTCGTTCAGCAGCCGGACGGCGTCGCCCGCGCTGTCGCGGCTCTCCACCCAATCCGGTTCGGCGGGCTTCAGCTCACCCCAGGCCTCGTCGCGCACCGGCCGGTACAGCGCCGCGTGGCGCGCGACGACCGAGGTGCGCTCGGGCGACCAGGGCGTCGCCGCGCGGGCGCTGTGGTACGACACGGCGACGGCGACCTCGTCGACGCCGAGTTCCCGTACGCGCTCGACGAACCCGGGATCGTCGACGACGTCCCAGGGGTAGGCGTATCCGGTGACCTTCACCCCGTCACCACCGTGCCGTGTTCGGTTCGAAGTTTCCGACGAACTTCCGCATATAGGTCACGTCATCCCGTTTGGTCTGTCCACTTCGGACATAGTCTTCATGGGCCCGTGCCAGCGCGTCGGGGTCGAGTTCGACCCCCAGCCCCGGCTTGTCGGGCACCGCGACCGCACCGTCGACGAACTCCAGCGCACCCGGGGCGATGACGTCGGCCGTCTTCCACGGCCAGTGGGTGTCGCAGGCGTAGGTCAGGTGCGGCGTCGCCGCGGCCACGTGCACCATAGCGGCCAGACTGATCCCGAGATGACTGTTCGAATGCATGGAAAGCCCCACGTCGAAGCATTCCGCCGTGGTGGAGAGGGCTTGCGTGTCCCGCAGGCCACCCCAGTAATGATGGTCCGAAAGTATTACGCCGACCGCTCGCTGCCGGAAGGCGGGCTCGATGTCCGCGAAGCGCACGACGCACATGTTCGTGGCCAGCGGCATGTTCGCCTTCTCGGCGACCCTGGCCATGCCCTCAATGCCCGGAGTCGGGTCCTCGAGGTACTCCAGGACACCGTCGAGCTCCTCGGCCACCCGGATCCCGGTTTCGGGAGTCCAGGCAGCGTTCGGGTCGATGCGGAGCGGGTGGTCCGGGAACGCCTCGGCGAGCGCGCGGATGCCGTCCATCTCCTGGTCGGGGTCGAAGGCACCGCCCTTGAGCTTGATGGAGCGGAAGCCGTACTCCTCGACCATCCGCCGCGCCTCGCCGACGAGCGCCTCCGGCGTGGTCACCTCGCCCCACGAGTCCTCCTCGGCGCCGATGTGGGCACCGAACTTGTAGAACAGGTAGGCGGAGAAGTCGACGGCGTCGCGCGCCTTGCCGCCGAGCAGGTCCACCACCGGCCTGCCGAGGTAGTGACCCTGGGCGTCGAGCGCGGCGACCTCGAACAGCGAGTACACGCTGGCGACCGTCTTGCTGACGGAGAATCCGCCGGTGAGCCCGTGAGCGTCGGCGAAGACGACCTCGCCCAGCGTGGTGGCGACCTTCCGACGGAGGCCGGGCAGGTCGAACACGTCCTGTCCCTTGAGTTCCGGCAGCACCTTGCGAACCTGCTCGAGAAACGCGAGGTCACCGTAGGACTCACCGAGGCCGACCACACCGTCCTCGCAGATCAGCTGGACGACACCGCGCAGCGCGAAGGGCTCGTGCACGCCCATCGCGTTGAGCAGCGGCGGGTCGGCGAAGGCGACCGGGGTCAGGACGACGTCGAGAACCTTCATCTTCAGGCACCGGTCCCGACGGACTTGAGGACGGCGAATCCGTCGTCGACGATCTTCTCCAGCCGCGCGATCTGGTCCGCCGTCGGCTCGACCAGCGGCGGCCGGACCGAGCCGACCTTGTCGCCACGCAGCCGCGCGGCGGCCTTGACCAGCGACACGGCGAAGCCCTGTCCCTCGTCGCGCAACGCCACCAGCGGCAGGTAGAACCCGGCGAGCAGCGCCTCCATGACGGCGTCGTCGTTCTCCGCGAGCGCGCGGTGGAACCGGGCCGCGATCTCGGGGGCGAAACAGTGCACGGCCGAGGAGTACCGCGCCACGCCGACCGCCGCGTAGGCGCGCGCGGAGACTTCCGCGGTGGGAAGACCGTTGAAGAACAGGAACTCCCGGGCCCGGTCGGTGTCGACCGACCGGATCGTGGTGATGATCCGGCTCATCAGCTCGACGTCGCCGAAGCCGTCCTTGAGACCGACCACCGACGGGATGTCGAGCAGCTCCACGGCCGAGTTCGGGGTGAACACGCCGGTGGAACGGTGGTACACGATCACCGGGATCGACGAATCCCCGACGGCGTACCGGACGTGGTCGACCAGCCCGGACGGCGGACCGGTCACCAGGTAGGGCGGCAGGAGGAGGACGCCGTCCGCGCCGCCCGCCTCCGCCGCCGCGATCCCGGCACGGGCCGACGCGGCACCGCCGCCCGCCCCGACCCACACGGGCACACGCCCGGAAACGACCTCACGAGCCTTACGCAGGATCGCTGCGTGCTCTTCCGGGGACAGCGAGCTGAATTCGCCCGTACCGCAGGCGACGAACAGCGCGCCGGCTCCGGCGGCCACATGGCTCTCGACGTTTTCCGCGAACGCGTCGAGGTTGAGTTCCAGTCCCTCGGTGAAGGGGGTCAGGGGGAACGCCAGTAGGCCGTCGAGTTCGATCTTGGGCTGTGCCATGGATTTCTCTTTCGTTCTTTGTGGATGGTCCCGGGTACGGGCCCGGTCAGGCGGGCACGGTGGTGCCGTCCTGCGACTTGCTGGATGTGACGTCGTCGTCACGGTCGATCGTGTCGATGATCTCGTCGGTGGTGGCCTTGCGCTCGGGCATGAGGTAGCCGAGCCCGATGAACAGCGCCAGCGAGACCAAAATCGGGGTGGACACGGTGACCGCGAGAGTGGCGTTGTAGCCGTAGTAAGCGATCGCGTAAGCGAGCAGACCGCCCGCCCAGGAGATCAGCGCCGCGCGGGAACCGGATCGGCGGAACGCGGGCAGCATCCCCAGCAGCAGCGGTACCGAGATCGGGCCCATCAGCGCCGCGACCCAGAGCACCACGATACCCAGCACACCACCGAGTTTCTCGGCCTGTGTGGCCACCGCCATGGTGAGCACGACGAAGACCACCGTCGAGATCCGCGCCGCGAGCAGCCCCTGGGAATCGGTGAAGTTGCGGGCCTTCTTCCACAGCACCGGCATCATGTCGCGGGTGATGACCGCGGAGATCGCGTTGGCGTCGGAGGAGACCATCGCCATGGTGTGCGAGAAGATCCCGGCCAGCACCAGCCCGACCAGACCCGGCGGGAGGAACGTCGTGGTCATGATCGCGTAGGCGTTGTTGGGGTTCGAGATGTTCGGGATGAGCAGCGGGGCGGCGAACATCGGGAACATCATCACCAGCGGCCACACCAGGTACAGGATCGAGGAGAGCCGTGCGCCGCGACGGGCTTCGTAGGTGTTCGGCGCGGCCATGTAGCGCTGCGCCAGGTTCCACATACCGCCGTTGTACTCCAGCGTCTTCACCAGCACGTAGACGAGCAACACCACGGTGGTGAACTTCGACGTGGTCGGGTTCAGGTGAGCGGGCGGGAGGTCGCCCCATACGGTCCACAGTCCGGAGACGCCGCCGAGCTTGTCCAGCACGACCCACAGCATCACGATCGCCGCGATGGCCTGGATGACGAACTGGCCGAAGTCGGTGAGCGCGTCGGCCCAGAGACCGCCGACGGTGCAGTAGATCAGCGTGATCGTGCCGGTGATGATGATGCCCCAGGTGTAGGGCACGCCCGCGAAGACGTTGAGGATCGTCGCGACCGCGAACCACTTGGCCGCGATGTCGAAGATCTTCAGGAGGCTGCCGCTCCAGGCCAGGGCCTGCTGGGTGGGCACGTTGAAGCGTTTCGCCAGGTACTCGAGCGGCGAGGCGACACCGAGTTTCGAGCGCAGGCGGTTCCACCGCGAGGCGAACAGCCAGCTGCCGATGCCGACGCCGATCCCGATGCTGGCCATGCCCCAGAAGTAGACGGTGATGCCGTCCGTGTAGGCGACGCCCGCGTACGCGACGAAGAGAACCGCGCTGTAGCCGGACATGTGGTGGGAAATACCGGCCAGCCACCACGGCATCTTCCCGCCGGCGGTGAAGAAGTCACTGACCGTGTTGACCCGGCTGTGCGACCACAGTCCGATCACCACCATCAGCACGAAATACGCGGACACCATGATCCAGTCCAGCAAATGCACCGCTGACTCCTTTCCGCGTCCACGACGATGCGGTCCAGCCCGACCTGTTCACATCCATGAACGGAGTCTGTTATAGTGATTATGTTCATCCATAAGAACGCTGTTCGGGACGCTAATATGGCCGGAGTCACAAGTCAACGGCCGGATGGAGGAGCACGGATGCCGCAGCAGGAAGCCGCTGTCACCGTGGCGAACGGCGCGTCCGGCGCGCCCGAACCCGCCGGGGTGAAATCGGCACGGCGGGCCATCGACCTCATCGAGACCTTCGCCGCGAATGACGTCTGGCTCTCCCTGTCGGATCTCCACGCGCGGACCGGTTTCCCCAGGTCGAGCCTGCACGGACTGCTCCGCACCCTGCTCGAAGCCGGCTGGCTGGAGGTGGACACCAACACCGCCCGCTACCGGCTCGGCGTCCGCGCGCTGATCTGCGGCACGGCCTATCTGGACCGCGACCCGGTCGTCCCGTACGCGACCGAGGCGTTGGAGCGGATCCGGGAGAAGACCGGGTTCACCGCGCACTTCGCGCGCCGTGAGGGCACCGACGTCGTCTACCTGGAGACGCGCGAATCACGGCACTCGACACACCTCGTGTCGCGCGTCGGGCGCACCCTGCCCACCCACGCCACCGCGCTGGGGAAGGCGTTGCTCGCCGAACTGACGCACGACGAGATCAGCGAACTCCTGACCGGAGAGCTGTCCGCGCTGACCCCGAACACCATCACCTCGGCCGAAGCCCTGCACGCCGAATGCGCGAAGACCCGCGAACGCGGCTATGCGGCGGAAATCGAGGAAGGCAGCCTCGGCGTCCGGTGCGTCGCGGCCGTGATCCCGTACCGCATCCCCGGCACGGACGCGATCAGCTGCTCCATGCCGGTCACCGAAGTCACCGACGCCGACGCCCAGCGCGTCGGTGAGCTCCTCGCCGAAATCACCGCGGAACTCGGCCAGCAACTGCGCCGCGCCGGCATCCGCTGATCCTTCCCGTTCTTCCTTTACCGACAAGGGGTTCCCATGGCAGACCAGCGCGTCCTGATCACCGGCTCGGCGGGCATCGTCGGCACCCTGATGCGGCCGCGGCTGCGCCGTTCCGGCCGGGTGCTGCGCCTGCTCGACCTGGCAGCGCAGCCCGAAGCCTCGGGTGGCGAGGACGTCGAGCTGATCACCGCGTCGGTGACCGACCCGGAGGCGATGGCGAAGGCGTGTACCGGCGTCGACGCGGTGATCCACTTGGGCGGGCACAGCCGCGAGAACTCGTGGGAAGCCACGCTCGACGTCAACATCAACGGCACCCACACCGTCCTCGAAGCCGCGCGGGCGGCCGGCGTGCCGCGTGTGATCCTGGCTTCCAGCAACCACTCCGTCGGCTTCCGCCGCAACGACGAGGCGGGTGAAACCGGCCTCCCCGCCGACTCCACGCCTCGTCCCGACACCTACTACGGCGTCAGCAAGGCGGCCATCGAATCGCTCGGCAGCCTGTACCACTCACGGTTCGGCATGGACGTGATCGTCATCCGGATCGGCTCGTGCTTCGAAGATCCGCTCGTCCTCGGCCCGCGCGGCCTGACCACCTGGCTCTCCCCCGACGACGGCGCCCGTCTGTTCGAGGCCTGCCTGAGCTACCCCTCCCCCGGCTACCGGCTGATCTGGGGCGTCTCCGACAACACCCGCCGGATCTACTCGCTCGCCGAAGCCGAGGAACTGGGCTACAAATCGCTCGACAACGCCGAGACCTACGCCGATCAGCTGGCGGACAGGCCGGCGCCGACCGGGGCGGCGGCGGAGTACGTCGGCGGACCGTTCTGCACCGCTCCGCTGGGGGCCTACAACCCGCTCTGAGCCGGCCGGGACTCGCGTGCTCAGAGACCGCACTCGCGTGATCGGACCCGGAACTCGCGTGACTGGACGCCGCACTCAAGTGTTCCGCCCGTGATCACGCGAGTTCCGTCCCTGATCACGCGAGTTCCGGGTCCAGTCACGTGAGTTCCGGGTCGGGCTCGACGATCGCGGTGAGGACGCGGGTGATCTGGGCCGTCAGCTGGTCAGGATCGGCTTCACGCAGTGCGGGCGTGCCGATGATCCGGCGCATCAGCCAAGTGCCCGCCAGTAAGGCCAATCCCAGCTCGGCACGTTGCCCGGCGTGATCGCCGCGCAGAGCGTCGGCGAACCGGGCGCCGACGTTCTCGAGGATCCCCTCCCGCATGATCTCCGCCGCCCTCGGATTGGCCGCCGACTTGAGCATCAGCTCGAACGGGCCGAGATGCTCGGCCTCCGGGGCAGTGCGGTCGACGAGCGCGCGGGCGGTCCGGGCGGCGAGGTCGGCCGGTTCGGTCGGGACCATCGTGGGCTGCGCAAAGGAAACGGCGACGACCTCGGTGAACAACGCTTCCTTGGAGCCGAAGTAGCGGTTGATCAGGATCGCCGTCACGCCCGCCGCGGCCGCGATCTCACGGAGGCCGACGCCGTCGTATCCGTGGCGGGTGAACGCCGTGATCGCCGAGTCGAGAATGGCCTGCCGGGTCGCGGCCGCGTTGCGGGCGCGGGGTGTGGTGCGGCTCATGCGGCTAAGTCTACAGGTGGATACATAACCGAGCGTAGTATACAGCTGCAGACATAGCGCCGACCCGGAAGGATTTCTCATGGATCTACAGCTCAAGGGCCGTCGAGCCTTGATCACGGGCTCGACGGCCGGCCTCGGGGAAACCACCGCCCGCCTGCTCGCCGCCGAAGGCGCCGAGGTCGTGATCCACGGTCGCGACGCCGGGCGCGCACAGGCTGTCGCCGACTCGATCGCCGAAGACGGCGGAAAGGCGGCCGTCGCGATCGGAGACCTCGGCACCGACGCCGGCGCGGATCAAACCGCCGAGCACGCGCTCGCCGGCGGCGCCGTCGACATCCTGGTCAACAACGCCGGCGCCTACGAACACCTGGACTGGGACGAGGCCACCGCCGACGTCTGGCTGCACACCTACAACGTCAACGTCGTCTCCGGCGTGCGGATGATCCAGCGGCTCGTCCCCGCCATGCGCGAGCGCGACTACGGACGAGTCGTCACCATCGGGGGCGGTCTGGGCACCCAGCCGTTCAACAGCCATCCGCACTACAACGCGTCACTGGCCGCCCGGCACAACCTGGCGGTCTCACTGGCCCGCGACCTGGCGGGCACACGCGTGACCTCCAATGTCGTCGCGCCTGGCGCGATCCTCGTCCCCGCCGTCCAGGACTTCCTGACAGCGCTGGCGCCGGAGCGCGGCTGGGGCCAGACCTGGGAGGAGATCGAGTACAACTCGGTCCGCGAGATCGTGCCCAACGACCGGGTCCGCTACGGCAGGCCCGAGGAGATCGCCGGTGCCGTCGCGTACCTCTGCGGCCCGTACGCCGAGTACATCAGCGGCGCGACGATCCGCGTCGACGGCGGAACCGTCCGCAGCGCCTTCTGACGTCTCGGCGGTTCAGCCCACCGCGATCGACTGGAACGTCACCGGGATCCGCGGCGGGCCTGTCCCGTCACCGGTGCCCTTCGCGTCGTCGACGCCACCGCGCGCGACCTTGTCGAGTGTCTGCAGGCCCGCGTCCGAGATGCTCCCGAACACCGTGTACTCCGGCGGCAGTTCTGCTTCGCCGAAGACCATGAAGAACTGGCTACCGCCCGAGTCCGGGTCCTGGGTCTTCGCCATGGCGAGGATCCCGCGGCCGTACCGGAGTTCCGGGAAGATCTCGTCCGGGATGGTGTACCCCGGCCCGCCCGTCCCGTTGCCCGCCGGGTCGCCGCACTGGAGCATCTGCAGCCCCGAGGTACCGAGACGGTGGCACGAGGTCCCGTCGTAGTAACCCTGCTGCGCCAGCGAAAGGAAGTTCGCCACGGTGCACGGCGCGAGCGCGCGGTCCAGTGTCAACCCGATGTCGCCCGCCGTCGTCTTGACCGTGAGCGCCGTCGTGCCGGACGCCGGAGTCGGGCCCGCCGCGGGCGGGGTGGCCTTTTTGGGCACCTCACCATCGGACTTCGCCGGGTAGGCGCAGTTCGCCGGATCCGCCAACGGCGTGGTGCGTTTCGGCATCGCAAGACGGTCCGTGGGGATCTGCGCCTGGCTCTGCGGAGTCGTCGTGTCCTGGGCACTCGACGTCGGCGTCTGCGACGACGACGCGATCGCGCTCTTGCCCTTCGAGTCCGAAAGGAAGAACCCCGGCGCCACGAAGCCGGTGATCGCCACGACGGCGACCACCACGACCAGTCCCAGCACGCCCAGCCCGATCCAGAGCGCCGTCTTGTTCGAGGGCGGCGGCTGGGGCGGCTGTTGCGGTGCGCCGTACCAGCCCGGCTGCTGATACGGCTGTTGCGGCGGCTGGGACATCCGTGCTCCTGTCATCCTGCGGAAGTACAGGGCCACTCTTGCGTATCACCGCCCGCGAAGTCACGGCATCCCCCACGACGCGCCGTCTCCGTTCGCGGGCACGGGCCGGATCTCGAGGTCGGGCTTGTCGCCCTCGCGGTGCACGACGGCCTCTTCGCCGCGCCGCAGGTCGATCCGGACGTCCCCGTTCGGCAGCCGCCGCCAGCGTTTCGGCCTCCCCCACCGGTCGCGGACGGTCAACTCTCCTTCCAGATCCGTCCGCAGCACGCACGGCGCCCCCGCCTCACTGGTGATCTTGATCCAGCGCGTCTTCCCGCCCTGCCGCGAGGCGCTGAGCAGGAACGCGCCCTCCGTCCGGAAGTCGCGCAGCGCGGCGTCCGCCCATCGGGCGGGTACGGCCGGGAAGAGCCGGATGACCCCGCCCCAGCTCTGCACGAGCATGTCGTGCAGCGACTGCGCGGCCGAAAGCGGCGTCTCGATGACCGGTCCGGATTCCTTGTACATCGTGTTCGGCTGGATGTAGCGCCGCTGCAGTTCCCCGAGGTAGAACTCGGCCTTGTCGCCACGCAGCATCTGCGCCGACATCGAGGCGGCGCCCGTGAACGTGTAGCCCTGCAACGCACCCTCGAAGCCCACCCAGTGGTCGAGTGAGGTCTCGATGATCCGCCGGTGCTCCGGCCGCTCCCAGGTGATCTCGTACAGCGGGTACACCTGCAGCAGATGCGAATAGTGCCGATGCGATTTCGCGAACGGCACGCCCGCGCCGATCATGAAGCCGTTGGCGTCGGCGGGATACGGGACCAGCGTGGCCAGCACTTCCCGCCATCGCCGCGCGAGCGGGTCCTCGATCCGCAGGTCCGCCGCCGACTCCAGGAGGGTTTTGCAGCCCCAGCGGATCAGCGCGAGGTCGTAGTTGCAGTCGGGGGCGTTGACGCCGTATTCCGGGGAGAACGTCGCGGGCAGGTGCAGCTTCCCGTCCGCGCCGGGCGTGAGGAAGTGGAGATAGTAGTTGATCGCCTTGCGCAGCAAGGGGAACAGAGTGTCCCGCAGGAGTCGCGAGTCCATCGTGTGCCGATAGGACAGCCAGACGTTGTGCAGCGCCCAGGTGAGGTTGCCGACCTCCGGCGTCGGCGTCTCCTTCCCGGGGACGCCGACCGGGAAGCCGGAGTTCGTCCCGGCCGCTCCGTTGAGCAGGTTCATGTCGGTCGTACGCGGGATCCCCGCGGAATCGTGCTGGTACGGCTCGGCGATCTGGCTCGTCAGATTCGCGCGGCACTTGCCGAGCGCGTGGCCGACGGCGTCCAGTTCGAGGTGGTTCGAGCCGTGGATGAGCCAGTACTCCAGCTGGACGTTGAGGTTCCACCACGTCGCGGGCCACGGGGTCGGTTCGAGCCACGGTCCGCAGGTCGCCATGACGGGAGCTTCTTTTCGCGCCGCCGAAGCGATCTTGTACAGCTGGATCCAGTAGAAGCTCTGGAGCCGGGTGTCCGGAATGGACAGGAAGCCGTGCCGGTAGTAGTCGTGCCACCAGCGGCGATGCTCGATCGTGAGGACGTTGAACGACTCGGCCCGGCGGACCGTCTTAAGCGCCTCTCGTGCGGCCGTCTTGGTGGGGTACGACCAGGCGACCGACGTGTACAACGTCCGCTTCGATCCCCGAGTGGTCTCGCGCCAGGCCGTCACGTGCTCGCCGCCGGCCAGCAGACCCTGCACGGAAAGCCTGATGTCACCGCTGGTTTCCCGGGTCGCGGGCGGGTTGGCGACGTAACCGGCGGGCGGCGGCTTCCCGAACTTCGGATCCGTTCTCGGGCTCACCGCCTCGGCCGGATGGAAGATCCACTCGAAGCCGCGTTCGCCCTCGGTCGGTTCGATCTCGACGGCCAGCAAAGACTGTCCGGTGTGGACGATCGCCCGCAGCGAAAGACTGCCCGCCGCCGTGGTGATGACGCCCCGGAGTTCGGCGTTCCACAGGTCCATCCGCCAGTCGATCCCGGTGATGGCACCGACCGGTTCGAGGGTGAAATGGCCGATCGGCAACCGCGCGAGGCCGAACAGGGAGCCGAACTCGGGGCGATGGTCCTGCACTTCACTGTGCTGGACGTTGAACCGGATGGCGTTGCGGCCCGGTTCGGCGTAGACGCCCGAGCCGAGGAAACCGTTTCCGAGGAAAGGACCTTCGTACCAGGTCTTCGGCATTCTGCGCCAAACCAGGTCCGCCGCGCCGAGGAAACCGGGCCAGTCGAGGCCGCTGTCGACCTCCGCCGCCGACGCGGACGGCGCGAACCCGGCCGCCGCCACGCCCGCCAGCGCTCCGCCGAGCATCGTCCTGCGGGTGATGTCCATCCTCAGACCTCCTGGTCGAGTCCCCATGCCGGAGTCTCGCGGTCGCCGGGCACGTCACGCGGTTCCAGCGCCGGACGCGCGCCGCGCCGAGTGACGACGGCCGTCCCGCCGCGGCCGAGCCGGACCGAGATCATGCCCGGACCTTCGGCACGCCAAGGGAGCCGCCTCCCGCGCGCGTCGCGGACCTCGATGTCGCCGGGGATCCCGTGCTGGAGCGTGAGCGGCTCCCCCGCCTCGCTACGGACGCGGATCCACTCGGTCGCACCGTTCCTGCGGGAAGCGTCCACGAGAAAGGCACCTTCCGTGCGCAGGCTCTCGAAGGACGCGTCCCGCCAAGACGACGACACCGACGGGAAGACCTTCAGCACGCCGTGATCACCTTGCAGGAGCATGTCCACAACGGACTGCGCGGCGGTGATGGGACTTTCGATGGCGAGATTCGATCCTTCGCGGTACATCGTGTTCGGCGTCAGCTGGGTGTCGGCCACGACCGTGCCGTCGAGGAAGATCTTCAAGTACCGCAAGGCTTCTTCGGGCGCGTCCATCACGGAACTCATCGACGATGCGGCCGCGAAGCTGTACCCGTGCCATTTGTCCTGGATACCCGACCAATGCGCGAACGTGCGGCGCATGAGGTCCCGGTCGGCGGGACGATCCCAAAGCTTCTCGCGCAGCGGGTAGAGCCAGAGCAGATGCGAGAAGTGCCGGTGTGATTCGGCCAGCGGGACACCGTCGCCGATCAGCGCTCCCTGAACGGGATCCTGGTGATAAGGCACCAGTTTCTCGCCGATCTCCCGCCACGCGGGCACGCGCGGATCGTCGATGCGCAGCTTGGCCGCCGAGTCGACGAGGGTGCGCGCGGCCCAGCGGATCAGTGACAGGTCGTAGGTGCAGTCGGCCGCGTCGGCGTACTCGGGCGAGCGCGTCATCGGCAGATGCAGGAAACCGTCCGGTCCGGTGACGAGGAAATGGCGGTAGTAGTTGAGCGCCTTGGCGAGCGTCGGATACAGGACATCGCGCAGAATGCGGACGTCCATGCAGTGCCGGTACGCGAGCCAGACGTTGTGCAGGCCCCAGATCAAGTTGCCGGTCTGGTCGTTCTTGGTGGCCGGGCCGGGAATCCCGACCGCGCGGGTGCCGCCGGGGCGCAGCCGCCAGTCCCCCGGATGCGAAAGGGCGTACGTGTCGCCGTCCCGGTGAGCGGGAGGGACCGAGAGCTCGAGATTCGCGTGGTCGCGACGGAAGGTCTCGGTGACCGCGTCGAGTTCGGGATGGTTGCTGCTGTTGACGATCGGGTACGTGACCTGGACGTTGAGGTTCCACCACACCGCCGTCCAGCTGTTGCCGACCTCCGGGAACCACGGCCCCCATTCGGCGACGACCGGTCCGTTCGCGCGAGTGGCGCAAGCGGTCTTGTACAGCTGGATCCAGTAGAACCGCTGGACGCGCTTGTCCGGAACGGACACCAGGCTGCGCCGGTAGAAGGCGTTCCACCAACGCCGATGGTCCGCGACGAGCACGTCCGGAATCGCCGCCGACGCCCACTGGACTCGCTTGATCGCTTCGGCGGTATGGGTCGGCTTCGGAAACCCGTACGCGACCGTCGCCGCGAGCAGCCGTCGCGTACCGATGGTCCGCTCACGCCACGCCGTCGTGTACCCGCCACCTGCGTGAAGCGGCTGCTCGCAGTACTGGACCGCGCCCACGGCGGCGATCTTCGGATCAGGATTGGCCGTGTACTCCGGCGGTTTGCGGATCGTCCGGGTCGTCGCCGATTTGAGCGGCGTGAACCCCCAGTCCGCGGCCGCCTCCCCGGCGAGCGAGACGAGGAGGAGGTCCTGGTCGTTGTGGATCAGCGCGGAAAACCGCACCGACCCCTGGGTCGTGGTGATCGTGCCGCCGAGCTCGGCGTTGTACAGGTCGAGGTGCCAGTCGACCGCCGTGATCGCTCCCGCGAACGTGAGCGTGAGGTACCCGATCGGAAGCCGCGAGTACCCGATGCCCGCTTCCCACTGTCCGCGCTGGTCCTGGACCTGGGAATGACTGAGCATCACCTTGAGGACGTTCGGCCGCGCCCCCGCGTAGACCTGGACGCCCAGGAAGCCGTTCGCGAGGAACGGACCGTCCTGCCAGCTCTTCGGTAAGCGCTTCCACACCATGCGCGCGTCGTCGACGATCCGGCGGTGTACGTCCTGCCCGGCGAACGCCGGCGGAGCCCCCTGAGCCCAGAGCCCGCCGAAAGCCGCCGCCCCCGCCGCGACCCTCAGCATCGATCGCCTGGACAGCTCGGCCATGGGTCGCCTCCAGATTCATACTACGTTTACCGCAGATCAAGTCCTGGCGACCGGCATGTTTCCAGAGATAGTCCCGCTTTGACCAGAGCGCTCACCCGTAAAGCCGTAGATACATCCGACCTATCGGTCAAGATAGGCGCGAGTGGCATCAGCCGACACATGCCCGAGCAGCACAGCCGCGTCGTCGAGATCGACGCCCGACCGGAGCAGGTTGACGGCGAAGGTCTTGCGCAGCGTCCGCGCCGACAAGCCGGGCCGTCCGATCAACACCCCGAAGACCGCCACGAGACGGTTGACCGTCGCAGGCGGCACACGACGACCGCAGGTGCTGAGAAAGAACGCCGGCCCGTCGTCTGCGCGCTCCCGAAGGTAGGCGTCCAGCAACGGCCGAAGCTCGGCCGGGATCGGGACCACGCGACGCCGCGGTCCGCGCACGACGACCGCGTCGACGGACACGTCCCGCAAGTCCAGCGCGGAAAGCTCACCGGCGCGAAGCCCGGCGTAGTACAGAAAATGAAGGATCGCCGCGTCCCTGAGCGGCAGGAGATGCACCGCGGCCGCCAGCGTTTCGCGCAGTTCGTCGTCGCCCAACGGCGACAAGGTCTCCGCCTCGAACGACCTCAGGTTTTCCGTTCTCGTCAGCTTCCACCCGACTGTCGCGCCGAGAGTGGCGTCAGGCCACTTCTGCCACCGCTGGGGCCGGACCCTCAGCAGGCTTTCCTCGGCGTCCGCGGCGCTCTCGACATTCACCACTCCGCCGAGCACCTGCTGCTCCCGATGCCGGTTCGCCCGGTTCACTCGCCGCTTGTGGCGCGGAATGTTCTTACGCGAGGACTTGTCGTTCACGCCGTAGCGGTTACGGCGATCTTTGGCGTAGCTCAGCCGTTTCTTCTCCTGCGGACTCTTCCGCCCCATCGCCCCTCCTCGGCGTCGACAGGAAGACGGTAGCGAGATGCTTTGGTGGCGGACCACCGATTTATCGGAGGCTCAGGCGGGCTTCGGCAGCGCTGTGCGCGGCCACGAGTTCAGCGGCCACCCTCGCGGGCTCGGTTCGCAACCGGCCCGGAAGCGTCTGCAGCACCATGATGCCTTCGGCGGTGTACCGGCTGTTCCTCTCGAGCGTGCCGGCGTACTGCGCCCGCGCGAAGTGGAAGTCGTACGAGTCGATCTCCCAAACCAGCCGGACCTTCCTGAAGTACCCATCCGGAGTCCCGATGTAGCGACCGGCGACATCCCTCAGTTCCTGATTCCACACCGGTTCGGGAAGACCGGTCCGGCGCCAGACGGCCATCGCGTCGATCTCCGCGACCGACCTCGCGCCTCGCAGGACGTCACGCAATACCTCGCGGGGTAGTGCGCTGCCGCGGTCGCTACCGTCTTCGAGTTCCTTCATGAGGGCCTCGGGGTTCAGCCCGCCGCGCTGAACCGCTTCGGTCAGCAACGCCCGAATCGGATCTAGCGTGGTGAAGCGGCGGCTTTCGTCGAGGACTGCCCGGACGAGCGGAGCCACGGCGACTCCGTCGATGACCGTGGGCCGGGGCATCCTTGTGGTCCGCTCCACCGTGACGTACCCGGCGCTGCTGACCTTGCAGGAAGCAGGCACCAACAGATGGATGGCACCAGACGCGATTTTCAGCCCTCTCAAGCCTTGGCGACGACAAGCCTCAAGACCGGTGACGAGCGCGTCCGGCCCACCATAGAGCAAGGCTCCGTCGACCAACTGCCTTCGTGTCGGCTGCCCTGGCCCGAGCAAGAGCACTCCCGGGAGCAGACGTTGCCATGGCTGGCCGGGACGGCATCGCCGGTAACACGTCTTCCTCGGGACACCGAGTTCCACCAGCCGCGCGACAGTGATCACTCCTCCGCGACTGTGCGCGAAGAGCGCCTCGCGCTCACGGTTCCATTCGCCAGTTCGCACCACATCCACGATCGTGGATCGCGCGATTACCTCGCACCAGTCCCCTTTGACACCCCTGTGGACAACTCGCCACACCAGCCCCACTGTGGATAACTTGCGGGGCAACTCGCGCGCGAGGTTCCCAATGTCGCATTTGAGTCGCTGAGCGTCTCAAATGCGACATTGGGAACCCCTCAAGGCAGCGGAGGGAGAGGGGGTAGCGCCGGAGCGTCCAGCCAGGCGGCGAAGAAGAAGCTCAGCGAGCGGCCGGCGAACCGCTCAGCGAGAGCAACGAAAGCAGCGGTGGTCACCAAACCGTGCCGGTTCTCCACCGCCCAAGCCTTCACCAGCGGGAAGAAAACCGCGTCGCCGAGATCAGAACGCAAGGCGTGCAACAGAAGGCCGCCGCGTTTGTACACCCGCTCGTCGAACATCCGCGACACTCCGGGATCGGCGAGGCGCAGATCCGCGGGCTTAGCTTTCATGCGCGCGTGCCACGTCTTCGCCCAGGTGTGCGCGCTCTGCCCGCCGGATTCCTCGGACCAGAGCCATTCCGCGTACGTCGCGAAGCCCTCGTTCAGCCAGATGTGCCGCCAGTCGGCGACGGTCAGGCTGTTGCCGAACCACTGATGCGCCAGTTCGTGCACGACGAGCCGCTCATGGGTGCGCCGTCCGTCGACGTGGTTGGCGCCGAAGATCGACATGCCCTGCGCTTCGATCGGGTCGTCGAGGTCGTCGTCGGTGACCACGATGACGTATTCGCCGAACGGATACGGGCCGAACAAGCGTTGCAGCGAGTCCATGATCTTGCCCTGCCGCCCGAAATCGCGGGTGAACGGGCGGCGCAGGCGCGGCGGGACGGCGGCCCGTTGCGGGATCGCGGCGACCACCGAATCACCGTCGAGACTGATCCGGAACGCCGCGACCGAGGGTTGCGAGAACCAGCCGGGCTGAGGACCGGAGACGAGTTCGACGTCGTCGTACCGTCCGATTTGGACACTCATCAGATACGTCGGCGTCGGCTCCGGGCGTTCGAAGACCCACCGCGTGGTGCTCGCGCGCGAAAGCCGTGACACCAGGTTCCCGGTGACGGCCACGAGGTACGGCGAAGACGTTGTCAGCGCGACGCGGTAGGTCGCCTTGTCCGCCGGATGGTCGTTGCACGGGAACCACGATGGCGCCCCGACCGGCTGGCTCGCCACCAGCGAACCGTCGGTCAGTTCGTCCCAGCCGATGTCGCCCCACAGCCCGGGAAGCGGACGCGGATTGCCGACGTAGTGGATCTCCACCAGGAACTCGCTACCGAGCGCCACTGACTTCGCGGGCTTCACCTGCAGCTTGTGCCCGCGCCGCGTGTACTTGGCCGGTTTCCCGTTGACCAGCACCCGGTTGATCCGGAACTCGCCGAAGTCGAGCGTGAAGCGCGACAGCGCCTGCGTCGCCTCCGCGGTGATGGCCGCGGAGGCCGACAGCCGGTTGGGACCGATCTTGTAGTCCAGCTCCAGATCGTAGTGCCGGACGCGGTAACCGCCGTTACCGTGATGAGGCAGATAGGAGTCGCCGGAGGTGTCCGCGCCGGGCGAGGGCTGCGCGGAGGCCTTCGAAATCACCCGCGAAAGACCCCGCTTCCCTACTTCGTCCAGGCCGAGATGGGATTCCCGAGCCAGCGCGAGTCGGCGGGAACCGCGTCGCCCCGGGTCACCAGGGACCCCGGTCCGACGGTCGTCCGCGCGCCGATGCTCGCACCAGGCAGCACGATACCGTGCGGCCCGAGCGTCGCTCCCTCGTCCAGGGTCACCGGCGACATCGTCATGATCCGGTCGTGGAACAGATGCGTCTGCACGACACAGCCGCGGTTGATCGTCGCGCCGTCGCCCAGGCTCACCAGATCCGACTCGGGCAGCCAGTACGTCTCCAGCCACACCCCGCGGCCGATCTTGACGCCCATGGTGCGCAGCCACGCGGGCAGCAGCGGCGTGCCGCCGAGGGAACCGATCAGCCACGGGACGGCGAGCGCCTCGACGAAGGTGTCGGCGAGTTCGTTGCGCCAGACGAACGAGCTCCACAACGGATGGTCGATCGCGCGGAACCGGCCGACCAGCAGCCACTTCATCGCGGTGGCGGTCAGCGCGGCGACGGCTCCGGCGGCGAGCAGCAGCGGCCCGCCGAGCAGCACCGCGACCAAGAACCCGAAGGACGACGCCAGCGCGAAGATCCCGGCGGCGACCAGCACGGTCAGCGCGACGCCGCACATCACCGGCACGATCCGGCACAGTTCGACGAGCGCTCGGGCCGCCTTCAGCCGCAGCGGCGGCGTGTAGGTGCGGCTCGTGTCGGACTCGCCGACCGACCGGCGAACCGGCAGCGGCGGCATCCCGAGGTACGACGAGCCCTTCTTCGCCTTCAGCGGGGCCGACGACAGCACGCCGACCAGGCCACGCTTGGGCACCGAACGGCCGGGCGCGGCCATCCCCGAGTTGCCGAGGAACGCCTGCTTGCCGATCCGCGCCGGCGCGACGTGCAGCCAGCCGTGGCCGAGTTCGTAGGTGGCGACCATGGTGTCGTCCGCGAGGAACGCGCCACTGTCCACCTGGGTCATCTTCGGCAGCGCGAGAACGGTGGACGCCTCGACGTTGCGGCCGACCTTCGCGCCGAGCATCCGCAGCCACACCGGGGTGAACAGGCTGGCGTACAAGGGGAACAAGCCCTCACGCGCCATGCCCATCAGCCGTTCGGTCGCCCAGACCTGCCACGCGACGCGGCCGTGCACGGGGTGGTAGCCCTCGACCATGCCGATGCTCAGCGACCGGACGCCGACGAGCACGAGCAGGGCGTAGCTCAGGAAGTACGCGATGGTCGCGAGCGGCGTGAACAGCAACGCCTGGCCGAGCGCGGCGCCCAGCGAGGGCGCTCCGGTGATCGCGTAACCCAGCACCGCGACGGCGGGCAGGGCGGCAGCGGCGGGCAGCAGACCCAGCGCGACCGAGGTCGCGCCGTAGACCGTGGCCCAGAACCGCGAACGCGGCGGGCGGCTCGACGGCCACTTCAGCGCGTCCTTGCTGGCACGGGCCGCGGGCGCACCGGCCCAGCGCTGCCCGGCGGGCACGTTGCCACGGACGGTCGACCCGGCCGCGATCTCCGCGCCCTTGCCGATCCGCGCGCCGGGGAACAGCGTGCTGCGCGCACCGATCCGCGCGTCGGCGCCGATCCGGATCTTGCCGATGTGCACGAGATCGCCGTCCACCCAGTGGCCGGTCAGATCGACCTCGGGTTCGATGGCGGCGCCACGGCCGAGTTTCAGCATGCCGGTGACCGGCGGCGGGGAGTGCAGGTCGACGTCCTTGGCGATCCGCGCGCCGAGGGCCTTGGCGTACGTCGTCATCCAGGAAGCGCCCGCGACACTGTCCGCGCCGCTGAACTCGGCCAGCTTCTCGGCCGTCCACAGTCGCAAGTGGACATTCCCGCCACGCGGGTAGCTACCGGGACGAACTCCGCGCAGCAGCAGCCGCGAACCGGTCGCCGAGATGGCGATCCGGCCCGCCGGGCTGAACAGCGCGACCCACGCGACGGCGATCCACACCCAGTTCAGCGTCGGCGCCCAGGCGAAACCGGCCAGCGACAGGACGTTCGACAACGTCGCGGCGATCGTCGTCCAGCGCAGGCCGACGAGACCCATCAGCGGGATCATCAGCAGCGACTGGATGACGCCCGCCTTGCGCGGGGTCGGCGCGATGTCGCGGCGTTCGGTCTTCTGGCCGCTCAGCGCGTCCAGCATCGACGCGAGCGCGCCGAGCTTCGGGTTGGCGTAGATGTCGTTCACCGACACCTGCGGGTGGCGAGTGCGGATCCGCGCGATCAGCTGCGCGGCCGTCAGGCTCCCGCCGCCGTTGGTGAAGAAGTCGGCCTTCGGATTGTCGACCGAGACGCCCAGGATCTCCGCCCAGCCTTCGGCGAGCCAGCTCTCCGTCGGCGACAGACCGGATTTCGCGGCGTCCACAGTGGACAGCGGCCAGGGCAGCGCGTTGCGGTCGACCTTGCCGGAGGTGCGCGTGGGCAGGTCGTCGATCAGCGCCAGCAACGGGACGAGCGCGGCGGGCAGCTGCTCGCGCAGCCGGGTCGCGGCCTCGTCGTGGTCGAACTTCACGCCTTCGGCGGGCACGACGTACCCGACGAGAACCTGGTTGCCCGCCTTGGTGCGGCGGATCGCGGCGGCGGCACCCTGCACGCCGGGCAGCGCCTGGAGCGCGGCGTCGACCTCGCCCAGTTCGATACGGCGGCCGCCGAGCTTGACCTGCTCGTCGAGACGCCCGAGGAACAGCAGGCCCTCGGCTTCGGCGCGGACCATGTCACCGCTGCGGTACGCGCGGCGCCAGCCCAGCGAGGGCAGCGGCGCGAACTTCTCGGCGTCCTTCTCCGGGTCCAGGTAGCGGGCCAGTCCGACGCCGCCGATGACCAGCTCGCCGGTCTCCCCCATCGCGACCGGCTCACCGGCCTCGTTGACGACGGCGAGCTGCCAGCCCGCCAGCGGCAGGCCGATCCGGACCGGGCCCTCGCCGGTCATCTGCGCTGCGCAGGCGACGACGGTGGCCTCGGTCGGGCCGTAGGTGTTCCAGACTTCGCGACCTTCGACGGCGACACGCTCGGCCAGCTCGGGCGGGCAGGCTTCGCCGCCGAAGATCAGCAGGCGAACGTCTTCGAGCGCGTCGGCGGGCCACAGCGCGGCCAGCGTCGGAACGGTCGAGACGACGGTGATGCCCTGCGCGACCAGCCACGGCCCGAGGTCGACACCGGTCCGCACCAGCGAACGCGGCGCCGGGACCAGGCAGGCGCCGTGGCGCCAGGCGAGCCACATCTCTTCGCAGGACGCGTCGAAGGCGACGGACAGGCCGGCGAGCACACGGTCACCGGGGCCGATCGGCTCCTCGGTGAGGAACAGCTGGGCCTCGGCGTCGACGAAAGCGGCGGCCGAGGCGTGCGAGACCGCGACGCCCTTCGGCTTACCGGTCGAACCGGAGGTGAAGATGATCCAGGCGTCGTCGGCGGGCGCGGGAGAACCCTCGATGCCGCCGGGCGAGCCGAGCACGGTGATCGCGCCGCCATCGGAGACGACGGCGGCGACGTCGGCCTCGCCGAAGACCAGTTCGGCGCGCTCGTCCGGGTCGTCCGCGTCGACAGGCACGTAGGCGGCGCCGACGGACAGGATGGCGAGGATCGCGACGTAGAGCTCCGCGGTGCCGGAGGAGATCCGGACGCCGACCCGGTCGCCGACGCCGACCCCGTTGGCGGTCAGCTTGCGGCCGTAGGCGTCGATCTCCTCGACGAGCTTGCGGTAGGACAGCGTGGTCTCACCGTCGTCGATCGCGCCCGCGTTGGGATGGCGGGCGGCGGTCTCGGCGACGATGTCGATCAGGGTGCGCTCGCCGGCACCGAGGCCGGACCAGAACAGGGCCCGATCGGCGACGGGGGCGGGTGACGGGGCGACCGTGACATCGGCGACACAGGCGATCGGCCGGGAATCGGCGGTGAGCGTCATCGGGGCATCACCACGGGCAAGACAGAACCGAGCAGAACAAACCCCTGGGCGCGCAAGCCCATCACACACCTTTCGCGAAGTGCGTCATTCGGGCTCGCTCTCCGAATGAGGCGCCCGCTAGCAGACCAATCACTTTACCGCAGGTCAACGGCATATCTCGGCAGGGTCTCGACAGAGTGTCGAACCTCACCGGCGGACACGCCGAAACCCGAGGTCATCGGCGTGTCCACCCAGTGAAATATTCACCTACATCGTGAGAAGTCAGCGTGCCTTCGGTTTATTACCCGCCGCTTTTCCGCCGACCTTGGGCCTTTGCTTCTTTTCCCGCACCCGGACATTCACCCGGACGGGGCTGCCTTCGAAGCCGAATCGCTCACGGAACTTGCGTTCGATGAACCGGCGATAGCCCGCTTCGAGGAATCCGGTGGTGAAAAGGACCAGCGTCGGCGGCCGGATGCCCGCCTGGGTCGCGAACAGCACCTTCGGCTGCTTGCCGCCGCGCACCGGCGGCGGGGTCGCGGCGATGAGCTCGGCCAGCCAGCCGTTCAGCTGACCGGTCGGGACGCGCTGGTCCCACGACTTCAGCGCGGTCCGCAGCGCGGGCGCGAGCTTGCGCACGGACCGGCCGGTGAGCGCGGAGATGTTGACCTTGTCCGCCCACGGCACCCGCACCAGGCCGCGGTCCAGCTCACGGACCATGGCGTGGCGGCGGTCCTCGTCGACGAGGTCCCACTTGTTGAAGGCGAGCACGCAGGCGCGGCCCGCCTCGACGACCATGGTCAGCACCCGCAGGTCCTGCTCCGAAAGCGGCTCGGCGGCGTCCAGCAGCACGATCGCGACCTCGGCCGCGTCGATCGCGGTCTTGGTCCGCAGCGACGCGTAGTACTCCGCGCCATTGGCCGAGTTGACGCGCTTGCGCAGACCCGCGGTGTCGACGAACCGCCAGACGTCGCCGTCCAGCTCGACCAGCGAGTCGACCGGGTCGACAGTGGTACCGGCCACCGAGTCCACCACGGACCGCTCTTCGCCGGAGATCTTGTTCAGCAGGCTGGACTTGCCCACGTTCGGCTTGCCGACCAGCGCAACACGGCGCGGGCCCGCGGTCGCGCGCTCACCGTCGCGCGGCATCGTCGGCAGTGCCTTGACGATCGCGTCGAGCAGGTCACCCGAACTACGGCCGTGCAGCGCGCTGACCGGATGCGGTTCGCCGAGGCCGAGCGACCACAGCGACGCGGTGTCGGCGAGCAGGCGGTCGTCGTCGACCTTGTTGGCGACGAGCAGCACCGGCTTCTTCGAGCGGCGCAGCACCTTCGAGGCGGCCTCGTCGGTCGCGGTCGCGCCGACGCTCGCGTCGATGACCAGCAGTACCGCGTCGGCGGTGGCCATCGCGATCTCGGCCTGCGCGGCGACGGAGGCCTGCAGCCCGGTCGCGTCCGGTTCCCAGCCGCCCGTGTCGACCAGGGTGAACCGGCGGCCCGCCCAGAAGGCGTCGTAGGCGACGCGGTCCCTGGTCACGCCGGGGACGTCCTGCACGACCGCCTCGCGACGGCCGAGAATACGGTTGACCAGGGTGGACTTGCCCACGTTCGGCCTGCCGACGACGGCGAGGACCGGCTGCGCGAGCTGCGCCTCCTCCTCGGCCTCGCCCGCGGCGATCTGGGCGTCCAGCGCGGTGAATTCGGACTCGTCGGACCAGGAGCCGTCGATCTCGCCGACTCCGTCAAGCTCACTCATCTGTTACTTCACATTCTGTCGCGTGTCTTGGAGCCCGTGCTCCAAGCGCCATTCGTCCAGTGCCTTCACGAGGTCCGCGAGCGCGAGGCGAAGCCGCTCGGTTCCCTCCTCCAGCCCTGTCCTTCCCTTCCCGATTTCGGGAGTGAAAGGTTCGCCGACCATGATGTCGACGCGTGGCCGCCAGCGCCTCTTGGCGCCGGCGGGTTTGTACGTCCCCCGAGTGGCGACCGGAACCACGGTCGCCTTCCCGGCGCGGACCAGGAAGGCCGCGCCGCGCTCGAAGTTTTCGGCGTCACCGAGGCCGCGGGTGCCTTCGGGGAAGATCCCGACCGCACCGCCGTCCTCGAGCACCTTGACCGCCATCATCAGCGGTTTGCGGTCCACCGCACCCCGTTTCACCGGGATCTGGCCCAGTTTCGGGAAGAACCAGCCGACGAAACCCTTGAAGAGTTCCGCCTTGACCAGGAACGCGGTGCGCCGCGAGAACATTCCGAACAGCAGCGCCGGTTCCGCCATCGAACTGTGGTTGGCCATGAACACCACCGGACCCGACGCGGGAACCCGCTCGGCACCGTGGACCCGGACCCGGAACGCGGGCCGGACGATGAACTTCGAGATCCCCCGGCCGAAGGTGTGGAACGGATCGCTCGCGCCTTCGGGCAGGCCCTTCGCGCTCACCTGGAGACCTCGGCGGGGCAGCCTTCGAGAAGGCCGCGGTGCAGGGCCAGTTCCGCCAGCGCGACGATCACCTGGTCGATGTTGAGCGCCGAGGTGTCGACCTCGACGGCATCGTCGGCCGCGCGCAGGGGCGAAGCCGCGCGCGTGGAGTCCAGGCGGTCACGCCGTTCCACCGCGGCCTTCGCGACGTCGACGGTGGACTCGCGGCCTGCTGCCGAGTCCTGCGCGCTGCGACGAGCGGCGCGGACCTCGGCCGAGGCGGTGAGGAAGATCTTGAGCGGGGCGTCCGGTGACACGACGGTGCCGATGTCGCGGCCTTCGACCACGATGCCGCCGACGCGGCCGAGCACCTCCGCGATGATCTCGCGCTGCCGGGTGACCAGCAGTTCGCGGACCGCGGGGACGGCCGAAACCGGGGACACCGCGGTGGTGACGTCCGCACCGCGGATCTCGGCGGCGACGTCCTCGCCCGCGAGGGTCACGGTCGCTTCGTCGGGGCTGGTCCCGATGCCGAGTTCCGCCTTGCGAGCGACCTTCGAGACCTCGTCCGCGTCGGCCGGGTCGGCCCCGGCGCGCAGGACGGCGAGGGTGACCATGCGGTACATCGCGCCGGTGTCGAGGTAGCCGGCGCCGAGCTTCGTCGCGAGCTTCCGCGAAACCGTGGACTTCCCGGTTCCGGACGGGCCGTCCATCGCGACCACACCACGCAGGGCTCCCGCCACCGAAACACTCCTCAGCTCATCTTCGCTCACCTGATCGACGTCCATTCTGCCTGGTGGCGAGCGACACTCCTCAGCCGCCCACGGCGAACCGGTCGACGAGCATGCCGATCCGCTCCGCACGCGCGTGCGCGGGCAGCCGCCGGCTGCGTTCGAGGGTGACCAGGCCGTGCAGGGCCGCCCAAAAGGTCTCGGTGTAGAGGGCGGGGTCGTGGTCGCCCGCCGCGGGGCCCGCGCATTCGAGCAAGGCGCCGAAAGCGTCCCGCAGCGGGGCGGGACTGTCCGGACTGGCGAAGGTCAGTTCGGTGGCGAGAGTGAAGATCGCGTCGTAGAGCGCGGGTTTGCGGTCGGCGAAGTCGAAGTAGTTCCCGGCCAGCCGCAGCAGGGCGCCCCGCGAGTCCTCCGCCGTACCGGCTCCCCGCCGCAGGTCGGCGGCCATTTCGGTGCATCCCTCGAGCGCCGCGGCCGCCATGATCGCGCCCTTGCCGGAGAAGTGGCTGTAGAGCACCGGCTGGCTGTACTCGATCTTCGCCGCGAGCCGCCGCGTGGTGACCGCGTCCCAGCCTTCTTCCTCGGCGATCTCGCGAGCGGTGGTGACGATCAGCTGTTCGCGTTGCGAGCGGTCTCGCTCGCGGCGGGGGTTTGTGACCATACGTACACACTAGCATCGCTAGACAAGCTAGCAGTGCTAACGCTAGCGTCCGCATCGTTCCTAGCACTGCTAGCTTTGGAGTCGGAGACCATGACCCGCATCAAGATCGCCTACATCCTGTCCATCGCCCTCGCGCTCTTCGTCCTTTACTTCGGCAGCGGTTACGTGTTCTTCCCGGAGACCCAGACGGGTGGCTTCGGCCTGCCGGTCATGCCGCAGAAGGGCGATCCGATCCTCGCGGTCAAGGGCGTCCGGGACATCGGCACGGCGCTCGTGGTCGTCGCGCTGCTCCTGTTCCGGAACGTCCGCGCGCTGGGCCGGGCGCTCCTCGCGCTGGCGTTCATCCCGTTCGGCGACATGCTGATCGTGTTGACCCACAACGGTTCCGTCGGCGCCGCGTTCGGCATCCACGGCGCGACGGCCGCCTTCATGGTGCTGATCTCCGCGTTGTTCCTGATCCGCCCCGCGCAAAACGGACAGTGAGTTATCGTTGTTCACGTGAACGTCGAAGTGACCCCGCTCCCTGGCATAGGCGTCCGTAAGGATTTCGCCACCCGCAACGGCCGCCGCGTGGGTGTGGTGACCCATCGCGATGGACACGTCGAGCTGATCGTGTCCAAAACGGACGATCCCGACGCCTGCCTGGCCTCACTTCCGCTCACCACCGACGAGGCGGGCGCGCTGGCGAATCTGCTCGGCGCGCCCCAGCTGGTCGCCCAGCTCACCGAAGAGCACCGGGATCTGCCTGGTATCAACACCAAACAGCTCCCGATCAAGGGCTCGTCCCCCTTCGACGGGCGGACGCTGGGCGACACCGCCATGCGGACGCGCACGAGCGTCTCGGTCGTCGCGGTGATGCGGGCGGGCCAGGTCCACCCCTCCCCCACCCCGGACTTCAACCTCACCGCGGGCGATGTGCTCGTCGCGGTCGGGACGTCCGAAGGGCTCGAAGCCGCCGTCAAGATCCTGAAGTACGGCTGATCGCGGATGGATCACACCGCACTGTCCTTGATCGAACTCGGGGCGGTCTTCTTCGGGCTGGGCGCGTTGGGGCGGCTCGCCGGGAAGATCGGGATGTCCCCGATCCCGCTGTACCTGATCGGTGGCCTGTGTTTCGGGCAGGGCGGGCTCATCCCGCTCGGCGACATCGGCGACTTCACCCACCTCGCCAGCGAGATCGGTGTCGTCCTGCTGCTGCTCCTGCTCGGCCTGGAGTACTCGGCCGCCGAACTGTTCACCGGGCTGAAACGCTCGTGGATGGCGGGGGTCGTGGACATCGTGCTCAACGCCGCGCCGGGCGCGATCGTCGCGCTCATCCTCGGCTGGGGGCCGATCGGCGCGATCGTGATGGCGGGCGTCACCTACATCTCGTCGTCCGGGATCATCGCGAAGGTGCTCGGTGACCTCGGCCGGCTCGGTAACCGCGAGACGCCGGTGGTGCTGTCGATCCTGGTGTTCGAAGACCTGGTGATGGCGCTGTACCTGCCGATCCTGACGGCGGTGCTCGGCGGTGTGAGTTTCCTCGGCGGTTTGAAGGCCGTCGGCATCTCGCTGATGGTGATCACGGTGGTCCTGGTGATCGCGCTGAAATTCGGCCGGTACGTCTCCGCGGCGGTGGACAGCCCGGATCGCGAAGTGTTCCTCCTCAAGGTCCTCGGCGCGGCACTGCTGGTCGCGGGGGTCGCCTCGGCGATGCAGGTGTCGGCCGCTGTCGGCGCGTTCCTGCTCGGCATCGCGATCTCGGGCTCGACGGCGGAGAACGCGACGCACATGCTGGAGCCGCTACGAGACCTCTTCGCGGCCGTGTTCTTCGTCGTGTTCGGGCTCAACACGAACCCCGCGTCGATCCCGCCCGTCCTCGGCTGGGCGGTCGTCCTGGCGGTGGCGACCACGCTCACGAAGGTCGGCACCGGCTGGTGGGCCGCGCGGAAGCAGGGCATCGGGAAGATGGGCCGGGCGAGAGCCGGGGCGGCGTTGGTCGCCCGAGGCGAGTTCTCGATCGTCATCGCCGGGCTGGCGGTGGCGGCGGGAGCGGTGACCGGCGAACTCGCGGCCCTCGCGACGGCGTACGTACTCCTGATGGCGATCCTCGGCCCGACGGCCGCGCGGATCGTGGAACCGGTGGCGCGCGCTCTGCAGCGCCGTCCCTTCGGTTCGAAGAGCCCCGCTTCACAGACCGGCTGACCCCTCGCGCTATGAAAGGCCCGTTACTTGCGCAATTTACAAGTAACGGGCCTTTCATAGCAGTGGCCTAGCCGCGCTCGAGTCCCGAAACGACACCCGGCGCGATCTGCGCCGGAGCCACCGGAAGCGCCGCCGGAACGGCCGCCGGACCCGCGCCCGAGACGGGCAGCGCGAGCGACGTCTTGCCGAGGTCCACCGTGATCTTCGGGTACTGCGACGGGCCCGAGATGAACGAACCGTCCGTCCCGCCGATGATCAGCGCGAGCTGATGTCCTTGCGGGACAACGTGATCCGTACTCGCCAGCCGGAACGTCATGGTGTACGGCTGCCCCGGCGTCAGCGGCGATTCCTGGCTCAGCGAACGGTGGTTGGCCAGATCGGCCCAGCCACGGCTGATGATGTTCAGCCCCACCGAGACCGCGTCGGCGCTCGTGTTCAGGTAGCAGGCGTCATTGCCGGAAGCGCTCGAGCCCCAGCACGACTGCGTCATCTCGTTCTTGATGCCTTCCTTGGGCCCGGTGTAGTTCCGGATGGTCGCCGGGCCGTAGTCCACCAGGATCGCCGAGAGCCGCGCCGTGGACGTCGACGGCGTCGCGGTCACTGTCACCTTCGCCGTCCCGGAGACGTGGAGGTCCTTCGCGAGCGCGCCGGTGCTGAACAGCACGCGTCCGCTCGAGGTCTCCGTCGGCCGCGCGGCCCAGCTGTTCGAGGACTGGCCTGAGGAGTCCGTGAACGATGCCGTGCCCGTCCCCGCGGTCGTGCCGAGCGTGCCGACACCCGGAGTGCCGCCGGACGCGGGGCGCAGGGTGACGGCGTTGCCCGCCGGCCACGCCGCCTGGTCCACCCAAACGTCCGGAGCGCGTTCCACACTCGCGCCCGGTGTCTTCTCGATGCCGTTGTCGATGCCGAGCAGGTAGTGGTCGAACCACTTGTGCAGGGTGTCGACCCACGCCGAGCGGCGGTAGTCGAACGGGTCGACGTGCCCGGCCTGCGTCAGCCACACCTTGCGCTCGACGTTCAGTGCTTCCCACCACTGCCCGAAGTTGATCATCTTGACGTTGAGGTCGCCCAGCCCGTGCGACGCGAGCACGCTGGCCTTCACCTTCGAGGCGCTCTGCACGTGGTCCCTGTCGAGCCAGAACGAGTTGTAGTCGCCGTTCGACGTCGCGCCCTCGGTGAGCTTCCGGTTCGCCGCACTACAGTTCTGGCCGCCGTTGCGCTGGGAGACCGTCTGCGCCAGCCCGGCCGGGCTGCCCTGGCGCAGGCTCGCGCCGTCGGAGCGGTAGTAGTCGTACCAGGAACTGATCGCGCCGATCGGCACGATGGTCTTGAGCCCGTCGACACCGGTCGCGGCGACGCCGTTGGCGATCGTGCCGTCGTAGGACTTCCCTATCATGCCGACCGCGCCCGTCGACCACGAAGCGAGCGTCTTGGCCGAGCCGGTCGCCGTCGTGTAGCCGTTGGCCCGGCCGTTCAGCCAGTCGACGACCTTGCGCGCCGAGTTGACGTCCGAAGGCCCGCCGATATCGGTGCAGCCGCGGGACTTGTTGGTACCGGCCAGATCCACCAGGACCACGGCGTACCCGCGGGGGACGAAGAAGTTGTCGTAGTAGAGCGGGAACCCGACCGGCCTGCCCGCCGAGTCGTAGGTCTTGAGTTCGGTCTCGTTGCCTCGGCCACAGCACGAGTAGTACGGGCTCGCGTCCATGATGACCGGGACTTTCTTGCCCTGCGCCGCCGGTTCCTTCGGCCGGATGATGTCGGCGGCGACCCGGTCGGAGCGGCCGTCGCCGTCCCCGTCGAGACCGATGTCCACCCAAGCCGTCTCGCGGACGGCCTGGGCGAAGTCGTAGACCGGTTCGCTGCCGCGCGGTTTCGCCGCGGCCTGTGGCGCCGCGACCACGGCCGCGGCGACCGCCAGAATCCCTGCCAGCACGACTGTTTTCACGGTTTGGCCCTTCCCCGTCGGCTGAAAGCCCGTCAGGAAGAGCTAAACGCGAATGGTCCGCGGTGCAGTAGAGCGGAAAGTCTTGGTTACAGATCGACAGCGCGGTAGAGCGAGCCGACCTCACCGCGGTTGAGCCGCCGGATCGAGCCCGACCGCTGGGCGCCGAGCTGGACGTCGCCGAGCGCGGTCCGGACCAGTTTGCGCACCGGATGCCCGGTGGCCGCCATCAGCCGCCGCACGATGTGCTTGCGACCCTCGTGGATGACGAGCTCGATCTGGGTGCGGCCGGCCAGCATGTCCTTGACCCGGAACTGGTCGACCTTGACGATGCCGTCCGGCAGCTCGAAGCCCGCCCGCAGCTCCTTGCCGAGCCCGCGCGGGACGATGCCCTCGACCTCGGCGAAGTAGGTCTTCAGCACCTGGAACGACGGGTGCATCAAGCGGTGGCCGAGGTCGCCGTCGTTGGTGAGCAGCAGGAGGCCTTCGGTGTTCTCGTCGAGCCTGCCGACGTGCACGATGCCGGGCGTCTCCTCGTACCGGCCGCGCAGGTAGTCGCCGACGCACGGGCGGCCGCGGTCGTCGCTCATCGTGCTGTGCACGCCCTTGGGCTTGTTCAGCACGAGGTAGACGAGGTCCTCGCGGACCTGGACGCGGGTGCCGTCGACGTGGATCACGGAGTTGTCCGGATCGACCCGGCGGCCGAGCTCGGTGACCACCTTGCCGTCCACGCTCACGCGACCGCGCACGATCAGGTCCTCGGCCGCGCGCCGCGAGGCGACGCCCGCCTGCGAAAGGACCTTCTGCAGCCGAATGCCGTCGGGATGGGCGTCAGATGTCATCGATGGTGTCCACTTCGGGTAGCAAGGGAGCGATCGGGGGAAGGTCGGCCAGGGACGACAGTCCCAGTCGCTCCAGGAACAGCTCGGTCGTCACGTACAGCGTGCCAGTGGTTTCGGGGTCGGACCCCATCTCCTCGATCAGGCCGCGCGCCAGCAGCGTCCTGATCACCCCGTCCACGTTCACACCTCGGACGGCGGCGACCCTGGCCCTGGTCACCGGCTGCCGATAGGCGATCACGGCGAGGCTCTCCAGCGCGGCTCGCGTCAGCTTGGAACGCTGGCCGTCGAGCAGAAGCTTCTCCACGAACGGGGCATAGACGTCCCTAGTGTAGAACCGCCACCCTTCGCCGACTCGGCGCAGGTCTATTCCGCTGGCCCGGTCGGTGAACTTCTGGGACATCGTGCGCAGCGCGACGGTCACCCGGGACTCGGGCTGGCCGACGGTCTCGGCCAGCGATTCCTCGTTGATCGGCGAGTCCACGACCAGCAGCAACGCTTCGAGGGCCGCCTCGAGTACCTCGTCGGAGGTGACGTCGGGATAGTCCCCGTCGCCGGCCGCCACGAGCCCTTCGTCGGCAGTCGCCTCCGGCTCCGCTTCGGCCTCCGGCGGGCTGAAGGGGCCCATCACCTCATCCGACGCGACAAAAGCGTCCCTCACCTCATCCGACTCGGCGATGGGAGCCTTCAGCCCATCACTGGTCTCGAGGGCCTCGCTCGCTTCGGTGTTCGCGGTCTCTTCGGTGTTCTCGGGGCTCACCCGTACTCCTCGTCCTCGACGACGGCCCGATCGTGTTCGGCCGCCACCGACGCCTCCGCCACGGACCCGCCGGTCCAGCGCACGTGCAGTTCGGCGAGCGCCTCGAGCTGCTCGAACTGGACCGTCGCCTCGCGGTACAGCTCCAGCAGCGCGAGGAACCTCGCCACGATCTCGACGGTGTGTTCGCAGTCCTCGACGAGCTCGCTGAAGGTCGCTTCGCCTCGTTCCGCCAGCTTGAGCCGCAGCAGCGCGGCGTGCTCGCGGACCGAGACCCGGCCCATGTGGATATGCGCGATCGACACCGTCGGCGGCGGCTTCGGCCGGAAGACCGCGACGGCGATCTCGGCGAACTTCGCCGGGTCGACGCCGAGCATCACCTCGGGTAGCAGCCCCATGAACCGGTCTTCGAGCGCGACCGACCGCGGATAGCGCCGCAGCGCGCCGGCCTCCAGCTCCCCGAACAGCGCCGCGACCTGCTTGTACGCGCGGTACTGCAGCACGCGCGCGAACAGCAGGTCCCGTGCTTCGAGCAGGGCGAGGTCGTCTTCGCTCTCCACCTCGGCGGCGGGCAGCAGCCGCGCCGCCTTGAGGTCGAGCAGGGTCGCCGCGATGACCAGGAACTCGGTCGTCTCGTCGAGATTCCATTCCGTGCCGAGCGCGCGGGTGTAGGCGATGAAATCGTCCGTGACCCGGTGCAGCGCGACCTCGGTGACGTCGAGCTGGTGCTGCGAGATCAGTTGGAGCAGCAGGTCGAAGGGGCCCTGGAAGTTCGCCAGGTTCACCTTGAACTTGGACGTGCTCAGCTCTTCGCTGGCCAGTCCTTCGGGAACCATCCCGCCGTGCACGGTCTCGTGCACGGCGGGGGTCTCGTCTGCTTCTGTCCGCTCGACCGGCTCTGGGCCGCTGGGAGCAGCCTCGGCCGGGTCGTCCATCAGCTCTCGGTCTCTTTCCCGTCCTCGCTGCCCGCCCGCAATCGCTGGACGAGTACCGATTCCTCACCGGCCGCGTCGAAATCGGCCAGCAGGACGGCCACCGCCTCGCGGACCAGCCTGCCGCGGTCGAGTACGAGCCCGTGCTTCGCCCGGAGGTTCAGCCTGGCCTGTTCCATCGCCAGCAGTTCGTCGCCGGAGACGTAGACGGTGATCTTCGCGTCGTGCTTGGTCCGGCCCGAACCGCTGCGCGCGGCCCTGGCCAGCTGTTCCTTGTGCGCTTGCCCCGACTCGTCCCCGGAACCGTTCCCGTTGCCGTTCCCCGTCGAGGGGGCGGGCTGTTCGGGCGCGGGCGGGAGATCGAGGGCGGGGCTGGAGGTGATCCTGAACAGTTCGGACGCTCCGGGCAGGGAAGCTCGCCTGCTCACCGAGCGATCACCTCGCGGGCCAGTGCGCGATAAGCCGCCGCACCGGCTGATTTGGGAGCCCAGGTCGTGATCGGCTCGCCCGCGACCGTCGTCTCGGGGAACCGCACGGTGCGGTTGATCACCGTGTCGAACACGGTGTCGCCGAATGCCTCCACCACTCTCGCCATGACCTCCTTCGAGTGCAGGGTTCTCGGGTCGTACATGGTGGCGAGAATCCCGGTGATGTCCAGTTTGGGGTTGAGGCGTTCCTGCACCTTCTCGATGGTGTCGATCAGGAGCGCTACGCCTCGCAGACTGAAGAACTCGCACTCCAGAGGGATGATCACACCGTCCGCGGCGGTCAGTGCGTTCACCGTCAACAGGCCTAGCGAGGGCTGGCAGTCGACAAGAACATAGTCGTAGTCGTTCATGACCGGTCGAAGGACCCGTAACAAAGTGTGTTCGCGCCCTACCTCTGCGACCAACTGGACCTCGGCCGCGGACAGGTCGATGTTGCTCGGCAGCAGGTCGACGCCGTCGACGCGGGTCTTCCGGATGACGTCGGTGATGCTGACCGACCGCTCCATGATGACGTTGTAGACCGTCTGGTCCAGTTCGTGCGGCTGAATGCCGAGGCCGACCGAAAGCGCGCCCTGGGGGTCGAAGTCGACCAGCAGCACCCGGCGGCCGCATTCGGCGAGGGCCGCACCGAGGTTGATGGTCGACGTGGTCTTGCCGACGCCGCCCTTCTGATTGCACATGGCCATCACCAGTGCGGGGCCGTGCCGCTCCAGTGGCCGCGGTTCGGGGATCTCGCGGTACGGGCGGCCTGTCGGGCCGATGCCTTCCCTCTCGCGTTCTTGCTGCTTGGTTTCCTTGGCGCGCTTGGCCTTGCGGCCGCGAGAAGAGATCGTGTCCTCCGACGGTTCGTCGCCGTCGTGTTCGGCGGGGGTTGCGATGGTCACCTGGTGGAGGCTCGCCGCGGCCGAACCGGCGGACACGGACGGCTTCGCCGGCTCGTTCGGTGTCGACATGGCGCGAAATCTCCTCCTCGGCAGGGTCTTCGGCAGCCTATGCGCGATTCGCGAGTCGAGACAAAGAGGCTCGCCGGGACCGACAGGGTCGATTAGCCGAGCGCGCGAGGATGTGCTGTCGCGTAGACCTCGCGGAGCGTGGTGACCGTGACCAGCGTGTACACCTGGGTGGTGGTCACCGAAGCGTGGCCGAGCAGTTCCTGCACGACGCGGACGTCGGCGCCGCCTTCGAGGAGATGCGTGGCGAAGGAATGGCGCAACGTATGCGGTGAGACGCCCGCCGTGATGCCCGCGGATTCCGCGGTGTCCTTGAGAACCTGCCACGCGCTCTGCCGGGAAAGCCTGGAGCCGCGGGCGTTCAGGAACATCGCCGGTGTCCCCCTGCCGTGCAGGGCGAGCGCCGGCCGCGCGCGGACGAGGTACGCGTGCACCGCTTCGAGCGCGGGACGGCCGATCGGCACGATGCGCTGTTTGCCGCCCTTCCCGTCGAGCAGCACTGTCCGTTCGGTGTCGTCGATGTCGTCGACGTCGAGCCCGACGGCCTCGGAGATCCGCGCGCCGGTGGAGTAGAGCAGTTCCAGCAGCGCCCGGTCCCGCAACGGCCGTTCACCCTCGGGCGGTGGGGTTTCCAGCAGTTTCAGCACGTCGTCCACCGGCAGCGCCTTGGGCAGCCGTTTGGCCGCGGCGGGCGGGCGGACCTCGCGCGCCGGGTCGTTCTCGGTGATGCCGTCGGCGTGCGCGAACTTGTGCAGACCTCGCACCGCGACGAGCGCGCGGGCCGCCGAGGACGCGGCCAGCGGCCGATGCTCTTCATCGCCTTCGCGCAGCGCCGCGCCGAACGAGGTGACATGCGCCGGCGTGACGTCGGTGAAGCGTTCGACTTCGGCGCCGCCGAGGTACGCGGTGTAGCGGCGCAGATCGCGGGAGTAGCTGTCGAGGGTGTTCCTCGCGGTTCCGCGCTCGACCACCAGATGGTCGAGGTAAGCGGCGACCACCTGGGCGACTCCGGCACCGCCAGCCCGTGACACACGGACACTCTAGGACCACGGGGGCACTCGCGGGGGTTCGCCGCGCGCGGTACGACGCGGGTGTGAAACGGGATACCTTGGAGAGATGTCCCAGCACCCGGACCCGGAGGAGATGCGCACCGGCACCGCCGAGCGCGAGGAGGCGGCGCGGCTGCTCGCCGACCACTACAGCCAGGGGAGGATCACGCCGGACGAATACGAAGGCCGGGTCCTCGCCGCCTACGAAGCCGCGACGGTCGGGGAACTCCGTCCGCTTTTCCAGGACCTGCCCGCACCGCATCCGAGCTGTTTCGCGCCGCGGTTCACCGAGCCGGTCCATGTCCACCGGCAGACGGCCGCGGTCATGCCGTACTCGCCGAAGTCGAAGGTCACCGCCGGGGTGCTGCAGATCGTGCTGCCGTTCGGGACCGGCCGGTTCTACACCGGGCATGTCGCGATCGCGTTCGCCCAGCTGGCGGTCGTGGTGTTCACCTGCGGTATCGGGGCGGTCTGGCCGATCATCGACGGGATCGTCCTGCTGGCGAACGGCGGCACCGATCCGCAGGGCCGCCGCCTCAGCGACTGAACCTCGGGAGTGGCAAGGACGGTTCTCTTGCCTCTAGCGCGGTGAAGGACAGATTTGACTGCCCCTCGATATCCGCCCTTGCCACTCACGAGACCTAGGGACGACGCGAAGCGAACTTCGTCGGCCGGTCCTCCCAAGGCGCGTCCGACGGCCGCGTCGAGGCGGCGCCCGAAAGCACCGTGTGCGCGGCCAGCACGCCACCGACGGTGGCCCCGTTCACCAGCTCACCGGCCAGCGCCATCCGGACGGCCTCATCGAGCGGGAACTTCCGCATGACGAGGTCGGCCTCCTCCTCACCGAGGATCTCCCTGTCCACTTCGGACAGTTCGCGGGCGAGGTAGACGCGGACGACCTCGTCGGTGAAGCCGGGCGACGCCGCGACGTCGACGAGGGTCTCCCAGCGTCCGGCGCTGAGCCCGACCTCTTCGACCAGCTCGCGTTTCGCCGCTCCGACGGGGTCCTCCCCCGCCTTGTCGATCAGGCCGGCGGGCAGTTCCCACAGCCGCCGCCCGAGCGGGTGGCGGTACTGGTGGATCAGCGTGACCGCGCCGCCGGAGTCGAGCGCGACGACGGCGACCGCGCCGAGGTGCTCGACGACCTCCCGGCGGGCGGTGCCGCCGCCGGGCATCACGACGTCGTCGACCCGCAGCCCCACGACACGTCCGATGTGGACGTCCCTTGTGGACGCGACGGTGAACTCGTGCGTGCCGGGCTCGGTCACCGGGCCACCACGGGGACCTCGGGAATCTCGACCGGCAGCCGCTCGGCGACCTTGCGGTCCACGACGGCCTTCACGAACGCGCTGAACAGCGGGTGCGGCCGGGTCGGGCGGCTCTTGAGTTCGGGGTGCGCCTGGGTGCCGACGAAGAACGGGTGCTTGTCGGCGGGCAGCTCCACGAACTCGACGAGGTGATCGTCGGGCGACGTGCCCGAGAACACCAGACCGGCCTCGGAAAGGCGCTTGCGGTAAGCGTTGTTGACCTCGTAGCGGTGACGGTGCCGCTCCGAGACCTCGGTGCTGCCGTACGCCTTCGCGACCTGCGAGCCCGGCTTGAGCTTCGCGACGTACGCGCCGAGCCGCATCGTGCCGCCCATGTCGCGCTCGCCCGCGACGACGTCGCGCTGATCGGCCATCGTGGAGATGACCGGGTTCGGGCCGTCCTCGAACTCGGCCGAGTTCGCGTCCTTGATGCCGGCCAGGTTCCGCGCCGCGTCGATCACCATGCACTGCAGGCCGAGGCACAGGCCCAGCAACGGCAGCCCGTGGGTGCGGGCGTAGGCGATGGCGCCGACCTTGCCCTCGATACCGCGCACGCCGAACCCGCCCGGCACCAGCACGCCGTCCACATCGGACAGCGCGGCGGCGGCACCCGCCGGGGTCTCGCAGGAGTCCGAGGGGACCCAGGAGATCTGCACCTTGGCGCGGTGGGCGAAGCCGCCCGCACGCAGCGCCTCGGTCACCGACAGGTACGCGTCCGGCAGGTCGATGTACTTGCCGACGAGCGCGACCCGCACCGTTTCCGACGGGTTGTGCACCCGGTCGAGCAGATCGCCCCACACGGTCCAGTCGACGTCGCGGAACGGCAGCCCGAGACGGCGCACCACGTAGGCGTCGAGCGCCTCACGGTGCAGCACCTTCGGGATGTCGTAGATCGACGGTGCGTCGGGGCAGGCGATGACGGCCTCGGTGTCGACGTCGCACATCAAGCCGATCTTGCGCTTGAGGTCCTCCGGCAGCTCACGGTCGGCGCGGCAGACGAGCGCGTCGGGCTGGATGCCGATGTTGCGCAGCGCGGCGACCGAGTGCTGGGTCGGCTTGGTCTTCAACTCGCCCGACGGGGCGAGGTAAGGCACCAGCGAGACGTGCAGGAAGAAGCACTGGTCGCGACCGACGTCGTGGCGGACCTGACGGCAGGCCTCCAGGAACGGCAGCGACTCGATGTCGCCGACGGTGCCGCCGACCTCGGTGATCACGACGTCCGGGCTGTTCCCGTCCTCGTCAGCGCCGGCCGCGGCGGTGATCCTGGCCTTGATCTCGTCGGTGATGTGCGGGATGACCTGCACGGTGTCGCCGAGGTACTCACCGCGGCGCTCCTTGGCGATGACCTCGGAGTAGACCTGCCCGGTGGTGACGTTCGCCTTGCCGTCGAGAGCCCGGTCGAGAAAACGCTCGTAGTGCCCGATGTCCAGATCGGTTTCGGCGCCGTCGTCGGTGACGAACACCTCACCGTGCTGAAACGGGTTCATCGTGCCTGGATCGACGTTGAGGTACGGATCCAGCTTCTGCATCGTGACCCGGAGCCCACGTGCGGTAAGGAGCTGACCCAGGCTGGAAGCCGTGAGTCCCTTACCCAGAGAGGAGGCAACGCCTCCGGTGACAAAGACATACTTGGTAGCCCGCGACTGAAGTCCCACGGGCTTCCACCTTATCGCACGCCCGCCGAAGCGCTCACCGGCCACGCCGCAAGCGTCCGATGGAGTGGAAAACCGCTACCCTCGCGGCGTGACAGACGCGCACGACACCTGGACCGCACCGGTCGCGGAGGGCCCGCTCGACGCGGACATCCGCGTCCCCGGCTCGAAGTCGATCACCAACCGGGCCTACGTCCTCGCCGCGCTCGCCAGCGCGCCGACGCGGGTGCGGACCCCGCTCGACTCCCGGGACGCGCGGCTGATGCTCGGCGCCATCTACGCCCTCGGCGCCCATTCGCAGGAAAGCATCTCCGGCTACCTCGTGCATCCGCTCGGCCCCGGGCGCGTGCATCCGAACGACACCGTCCGGGTGGAACTGGGCAACGCGGGCACAGTCGCCCGCTTCACCCCGGCGCTCGCCGCGCTGGGCACCGGCCCGGCGCTGTTCGACGGGGACGAGGCGCTCCGCCGCCGTCCGATCGGACCGCTGTTGAAGGCGCTGCGCGGTCTCGGTGCCCGCATCGACGACGACCGTCGCGACGCGGTGCCGTTCACCGTCCACGGCGAAGGCGGCCTGCGGGGCGGCAAGGTCGACCTGGACGCGTCGGCGTCGAGCCAGTTCCTGTCCGCGCTGCTGCTCGCGGGACCGTCGTTCCAGCAGGGTGTCACCGTGCGCCTGGTCGGCGGCGCGGTGCCCAGCGAGCCTCATGTCGCGATGACCGTCGAGATGCTCCGCCGCTTCGGGGCCACTGTGGACCGCGAGGGCGCCGAGTTCCACGTCGCCCCGACAAGGCTCTCCTGCCCCGAGTACGTCGTCGAGCCGGACCTCTCGACGGCGGCACCGTTCGTCGCCGCCGCGGTCGCGACCGGCGGCACCGTGCGGATCGCGGGCTGGCCCCAGCAGACGACCCAGCCCGGTGACTGGCTCCGCAGCCTGCTGCCCGTACTCGGCGCGACGGCCGAACTCGACGCGGGCGGCCTGACGGTCACCGGCAGCGGCACGATCCCCGGCGTCGAACTGGATCTGCACGACGTCGGCGAGCTGACGCCGGTGATCGCGGCGCTGCTGTGTTTCGCCGAGGGGCCGTCGGTCATCTCGGGGGTGGCGCATCTGCGCGGCCACGAGACCGACAGGCTGACCGCGCTCGCGACGGAACTGTCGTCTCTCGGAGCCGACGTCCGCGAGACCGAGGACGGGCTGCGCATCACGCCCGCGCCGCTACACGGCGGGAAGTTCCACACCTACGACGACCACCGCCTGGTGATGGCGGCCGCCGTGCTGGGGCTGAAGGTCGAAGGCGTCGAGGTGGAGAACCCGGGGACGGTCGGGAAGACCTATCCCGGATTCGCCGAAGCCTGGACCTCGATGCTCGGCTAGGCGCTGTCCTGCAAGTCATGCTCGCGGTCTTCGCGCCCAGCTGGTCCCTGACGGCACGGACGGTCCAGCCGAGTACAACCCGGTACGAGGCAGAACCGCCCGCACCGCCAGGAACCACCTGGATCACGAAGCCCATCGAGCAGACTTACAGGACAGCACCTAGGCGGAGCGTTCTCCGCCGTCCTCGGGGAACAACGTCTTCAGCGTGACAGCGCGGTTCACCCGGACATGCTCGACGGCGTGGTCCCGAGCCCTGTCCGCGTCGCCCGAAGCGATCGCGTCGTAGAGGCGGCGGTGCTCGTCGAGCAGTTCGCCCCAGTGCTCGTTCTGGCTGGTGAGCCAGCGCAGCCTGCCCTCGAGCGGCCGCAGGATCTCGTGCAGGAGCCCGTTGCCCGCCAACGCGACGATCTCGTCGTGGAAGCGGGTGTTGAGCGAGGTGATCTCGGCCGGATCGCCGCTTTCCGTGGCGCGCGCGGCGTCGTCGAGCAGTCGTTCGAGCGCGCGGAGTTCCGGTTTGCCCGCCCTCTCGGCGGCCAGCCCGGCGGCGAGCCCTTCGAGCGCCTCCCGGACGTCGAACAACTCCTCGACGTCGGACTTGGCCAACCGGCGCACGATGATGCGCCGCGGCGACTGGACGGCGAGGAACCCCTCGGCTTCCAGACTGCGGATGGCCTCCCGCACGGGTACCCGTGAGACACCGAGGTCCTCGGCGAGTTCCCGTTCGACGAGCCTGTCCCCCGGCTTCAACCGTCCGGCGAGGATCCGTTCGCGCAGCTCGTCCCGGACCCGCTGCCGGGTCGCGGCCAGCGGCTGTCGCGGTCCTTCCTCGGCCACTCGCTCCCCCTCGGTCAACACGGCCGTAACAGCTCGTAACCCGAGTTTATCGGCAGAAGCCTTGACGGCGGGCCACCGCGGGGTGATATTTGGGATACCAAATTTTGGGATACCAAATCGACCAGCGCTTGTCGTCTCACGTCGATCCGGAGGCCCGCATGACCGCCGCCCCAGGAACCCGGTCCGCAACGTCCACCTCGGCCGAGCCCGATCCGCGGCTCTGGAACGAGGATCTCGCCCCGGCGAAAGATCGCCGCTGGAAGGTCTACGACATCTTCGCGCTGTGGATGTCGGACGTGCACAACCTCGGGAACTACACGTTCGCGGCGGGCCTGTTCGTGCTCGGGCTCTCGGCGTGGCAGGTGTTCACCGCGCTGCTGACCGGCTTCGTGCTCATCTACTTCGGCATGAACATGATGGGCAGGATCGGGCAGAAGACCGGCGTCCCCTTCCCCGTCGTCGCCCGCATCAGCTTCGGCACCTTCGGCGCGAACCTGCCGGCGCTGATCCGCGCGATCATCGCGATCTTCTGGTACGGCATCCAGACGTATCTCGCCTCGGTCGCCATCACGCTGCTCGTGCTCGCGATCGACCCGGGACTGAAACCGTTGACAGAGGTGGGTTTCCTCGGCCTGCACGCACTCGGCTGGATCTGTTTCCTCGCGCTGTGGCTCGCGCAGGCGCTGGTGCTCACCCGCGGCATGGAGGCCGTGCGCAAGTTCCAGGACTGGTGCGGTCCGGGTATCTGGGTCGTGATGATCGCGCTCGCGGTGTGGGTGCTGGCCGCCGCGGACTGGAACATTTCCTTGACGAGCAACCCGAAGGCACTGTCCACAGGGGAGCAAGTGCGGCAGTGGTTCGGCGCGGTGGGCCTCATCCTGTCGATCTACGGCACGCTGATGCTCAACTTCTGCGACTTCTCCCGATTCGCCCCGAACCAGAAGACGGTGCGGCGCGGGAACTTCTGGGGGCTGCCGATCAACTCGACAGCGTTCGCGCTGCTGTCCGTTCTCGTGACCGCGGGCAGTCTGCAGGTGTTCGGCGAGGCGATCACCGATCCCGCGGAACTGCTGGCCCGCATCGACAACACGCCGGTGCTGATCATCGGCGCGCTGACCTTCGCGATCGCCACCATGGGCGTGAACATCGTCGCGAACTTCGTCTCCCCCGCCTACGACCTCGCCAACATCTGGCAGAAACGGATCACGTTCACCGTCGGCGGGATGATCAGCGCGGTCGCGGCGTTGTGCGTGCTGCCGTGGAAGCTGTACTCGTCCCCCGCGGTGGTCAACTACTTCCTCGGCGGCCTCGGTGCCTTCCTCGGTCCGTTGTTCGGGATCATGATCGTGGACTACTACCTGGTGAAACGCGGCCGGATCGACGTCGGCAAGCTGTTCGTGGCCGGACCCGATTCGCCGTACCACTACAAGCGCGGCTTCAATCCGCTGGCGATGATCACCTTCCTCCCGACGGCGGCGTTGTCCGCGGTCATCGCGCTCGTGCCGTTCTTCGCCCCCGCCGCGCCGTATTCGTGGTTCATCGGCACCGCTTCCGCGGCCACGCTGTACTTCGCCGTTTCGCGGAAACAGCGGGTCGCGTGATGCGGATCCTGGTCACCAACTGCAACACGACCGAAGCGATGACCAAGGAGATCGAAGCGGGCGCCCGGGCCGCGGCGAGCCCCGGCACCGAGATCCTGGCCAGAACGCCGTTGTGGGGCCCGGAATCCGCGGAGGGGTGGCTGGACAGCTTCCTGAGCGCGGCGGCCGTCCTCGACCTCCTGAACGGTCTGGACGAGCCCTTCGACGCGCTCGTGATGGCCGGTTTCGGCGAGCACGGACGGGAAGGCGCACGTGAACTGCTCGACGTCCCCGTCGTCGACATCACCGAGGCGGCCGCGCATCTGGCCTGTCTGCTGGGAAGACGCTACGGCGTCGTGACCACATTGGACAGGACGTGCGGGCTGATCGAGGACAGCCTGCACGCCTCAGGCGTCGCGCGGAACTGCATCGGCGTCCTCGGGGCCGGGCTCGGCGTCCTCGAACTGACCGACGAACGCCGCACGGAATCCGCACTCCTGACCGCCGGACGGCGTGCCCGGGACGCGGGCGCGGAAGTACTCGTCCTCGGCTGCGCCGGAATGACCGGTCTCGATCGCCGTATCTCGGCGATGCTGGACATCCCGGTGATCGACGGCGTCGCCGCGGCCGTCCGGCTGGCCGAATCCCTGGTGGCGCTGAACCTCAAGACCAGCCGGGCGGGCTCCTACGCCCGCCCTCTCCCCAAAACCCGCCTCTGGCCCCGCGTTTAGTCCTCTGGATGCGGTAGGGTCAGTTGCCTTCGGCGGCGATGCCGGGGGCGGGGGCCTGGGCGTTGCCCGCGATGCCGTAGCGGCCGGCGCCGCCTTCGAGCTGTTCGCGCAGCGCCATGATCGTGGTGACCCGGCCCGCCGCGGTCTCCGCGTTGTCCACAGTGGACAAGATCGAGGTCGACGAGGTGTCGGCGCGGACGACGCCGATCGCGCCGGTGCCGTCGGCGGATCCCGCGTCGCCGGCCAGCACCGTGCCCGCGCCGGAACGGTCGAGCTGCGCGGCGAAGCGCGCGACGGTCGAAGCACGGTCACCGGCGCCGTCACCGGTGTACTTGGAGCCGGTGAGCACGATCGCGAGCTGCGCGGGTTTGACGTCCTGACCGGCCTTGAGGAAACCGCCGTCGGTGAGCCCGCCGAGCGCGGCGGCGAGTTCCACCGGCGTCGACTGCGGCTGCGCGTTGTCCTTGTTCAGCAACGCCACCGAGCCGAGCAGCGCGCCGGCGAGGGTGCCGGGGTCGCCCGCGGTCGGGAACTGGACGCCGGCGGGCTGCAACCGCGTCACGACGTCACGCAGCTGATCGGACCGCATCGGGTCGGAGAACGCGTCGGTCAGCTGGATCTCGCCGGTGACGGCGGCGCCGGCCTGACCGACGAGCTGCTTGAGCGCGTCACGGTCCGCGGGCTTCGCGTCCTCTGTGGTCACCAGCACCACGGAACGTTTGTCCAGCTGACCGGCGACGACCTTCGGCCCCATCGCCCCGGCGAACGCGTCCGCGTCACCGAGCCGGGCGTTGAGCGAATTGCGCTGTGCCTCCAGATCCGCGACCTGGGAACCCAGGTCCTCCTTCTGGCTGGCGAGGCCCGAGAGCAGCGAACCGTTCAACGCGGTGGAGCCGAGCACCACCCCGAGCGCGAGCGCCAGGAAGCAGGCGGCGATGGAAACGATGTGGTACCGCAGAGAAATCACTTGAAGAGTCCCTTGCCCCAGGCGATGAACGAGTTCCAGGTGTCGCGGATCCAGTCGAGGTAGACCGAACCCACGTCGGAGACGAGCAGTGCGGCCGCGACGGCCACCAAGGTCGCCAGTACCAGCAGCACGACGGCGCCGATCGACACCCGGCTGCGGTGCAGCGTCGCGACGGCCTTGCCGTCCACCAGTTTCGTGCCGAGTTTGAGCCTGGTGAGGAACGTCGACGGGTTCGATCCCGACCGGCCGTGGTCGAGGAATTCCCGCAACGTCGCCTGGAAACCGACGGTGACCACCAGACTCGCTTCGTGCGCGTCGGCCAGCAGGAGCGCGAGGTCCTCGGCGTTGCCCGTCGCGGGGAACGTGACCGCGCCGATCCCGAGGTCCTGGATGCGCTCGACGCCGGGCGCGTGCCCGTCCGGCTGCGCCGGGACCACGACCTCGCCGCCGCTGCGCAGTGTCTCGGCGCCGATGCCGTGCGGGTCGCCGACGATGACGTCCGGCTGGTACCCCTGCGCGCGCAGGGTGTCGGCCCCGGCGTCGACACCGATCAGCACCGGCCGGTGCTCGGAAATGTACTTCTTCAGCTTCTTGAGGTCTTCGGCGTGCCCGTTGCCGCCCGCGACCACGAGGGCGTGCCGGTCCTTCAACGGAACCCGGATCTCCGGCACCCCGACACCGTCGAGAATGAGGCTGCGTTCCCGGCGCAGGAATTCGATCGTGTTCGCGGAGAACGCCTCCAGCTGGGTGGACATCCCGGCCTTGGCCTCGATCATCTGGTCCGCGACGCTTTCGCGCGTCTGCTGGATCCCCGATCCGAGCTGCCGCTCCCCGATGTAGACGACGCCCTCGTGCAGACGGAGTTTCGTCCCGTCCTTCACCTTGCGCAGCAGTTCACCGCCGACCGAATCGACCAGCGGGATCCCGGCCTCGAGCAGGATCTCCGGGCCGAGGTTGGGGAAGCGGCCGGAGATCGACGGCGAGGCGTTCACCACCGCCGCGACTTCGGCCTCCACCAAGGCATCGGCCGTCGACCGGTCGAGATCGAGCTGGTCGAGGACGACGATGTCGCCCGGGCTCAACCGGCGGAGGAGCTCGCGCGTACGCCTGTCGACCCTGGCGACGCCGGTGATCCCGGGGAGGGTCTCTTGGTTACGCGTGAGCAAGCCGGTGAGCTTCATGCGACCGATAGTGACAAATTCGCGCGGCCTTCTGCGTCCGCCACGCCGATGAGAACACGCCGATTAACCCACACCAGGTCGCACTACGCCGGTTGTCCCACGAATGGGTTGACCCGGTTTCGGAGCGTTATTTCGCCTTCTTGCGCTTTCCGCCACGGCGGGCCTTGGGCTTGTCCGGGGTGCTCTTGTCCGTCTCGGCGACGGCGAGCAATTCCTCGGCGTGCGCCCGGCCGGTCTCGGTGCTTTCCATTCCGGCGAGCATGCGCGCGAGTTCGACGACCCGTTCCGATTGTTCGAGTACGCGAACACCACTGCGGGTCACCCCGCCGCTCGTGCCCTTGTCCACCACCAGATGCTGATCGGCGAACGCGGCCACCTGCGGCAGGTGCGTGACCACCAGGACCTGGTGACTGCGCGCCAGCCGCGCGAGCCGCCTGCCGATCTCGACCGCGGCGCGGCCGCCGACCCCGGCGTCGACCTCGTCGAACACCAGCGTCTGCACGGTGTCCGCATGCGCGAGGACGACCTCGATCGCCAGCATCACGCGGGAGAGCTCGCCACCGGAAGCGGCCTTGTGCACGGGAAGCGGAGGTGCGCCGTTGTGCGCGCGCAGCAGCAGTTCGACGTCGTCGACCCCGTCGGGGCCTGCGTGCACGAGCCTGCCGTCGACCTTCACCGCGTGCGAGTCGCTCTCGTCCACGGTGCGCCGCTCGACGGTGATCTCGATCTCCGCCTGGCCCATCGCGAGCCCCGACATCTCGGAAGTGATCGCCTCGGCCAGCTCGGCGGCCGCTTCGACACGCGCTTCCGACAGGGTGTGGGCGTGCTCGGCGAGTGTCACCGCGAGCGCGTCACGGCGACTGGCCAGTTCGGACAGTGCCTCCTCGGAGGTGTCCATCGTGGACATCCGGCGGCGGGCGTCGTCGGCCCAGGCGAGCACACCGTCCACATCGGCCGCGTACTTGCGCGTGAGCCGCTTCAGGTCGGCCTGGCGCGCGAGGACCTTCTCCAGGAGCGCTGGGTCGGCGTCGAGCGTTTCGAGGTAGCTGCCCAGCTCGGTGCCCACTTCGGACAGCAGCACCGAAGCTTCGTCCAGCCGGGGCCCGAGTTCGCGCAGCACGGCGTCCTCGGAACCGGTCAGGTGACGTGTCGCCTCACCGATCAGCCCCAGCGCGCCGGGCGCGTCCGGGTCTCCGTCGGCGGAACCCGCGACGGCGGCGTGCGCCGCGCTGGACGCGGCACGCAGTTCGTCGACCGCTGCCAGACGCTTGATCTGCTCGGTGAGCTCGGTGTCCTCGCCCGGCTCCGGCGCGACGGCGTCGATCTCCGCGAGGCCGTGGCGCAGCAGGTCGGCCTGCTGGGCCATCTCGCGGGAGCGAGTGGACCGCTCGGTCAGTTCGGAGACGACGGCCAGCCATTCGTCCCGCGCCGCGCGGTACTGCTCGAGCGGTTCGGTGACGGCCTCGCCGGCGAACCTGTCGATCACCGCGCGCTGCTCGGCGGGCCGCAGCAGCCGCAGCTGATCGTTCTGCCCGTGGACGGCGATCAGCTGCTCGGACAGATCGGCGAGTACGCCGACCGGAACCGAACGGCCGCCGAGGTGGGCACGGGACCGGCCGTCGACCGAGACCGCGCGCAGCGCGATGACGCTGCCGTCCTCGTCGACCTCCGCCCCGGCGTCGGTGACGATCCGGGTGGCGCCCTCGGCACCGCCCAGCTCGAATCGGCCTTCCACGAAGGCCTTCAGCATTCCCGTTCGCACCTTGGACACTTCGGCTCGGCCGCCGGAGAGCAGGTGCAACCCGCTGACGACCATCGTCTTGCCCGCACCCGTCTCACCGGTGACCACGGTGAAGCCCGCGTGCAGTTCCAGCAGGGCGTCCTCGATGACTCCGAGGCCCTGGATGCGCATCTCGGCCAGCACGACGCCCACCGTAGCGGCCCACCCCGACCATTCCCGCACCCGCCACGTCGTGAGCGGGCCCTTGACAGAGAAAGTTGTCCTCAAAAGCCCCTTCACGACATCCGTCAGCGGGCGTGTCGCTCCCGCCAGCCCTTGATCGGCAACGAGAACTTGTGCACCAGCCGGTCGGTGAACGGGCCTTCCCACAATCGGATCAGCCGCACCGGCACCCGGCCGCAGGTGACCCGCACCGACGCACCGGCGGGAAGATCGAAGGTCCGCGATCCGTCGCAGGTCAGGACGGCGGGCGAGCCGTCCGGATCGATCGCGACGGTGATCTCCGAGTCGCGCGAGACGACCAGCGGCCGGGAGAACATCGCGTGCGCGTTGCTCGGGACCACCAGGAGCGCCTGGACGTCCGGCCAGATGATCGGCCCGCCCGCGGAGAACGCGTACGCCGTCGAGCCGGTCGGTGTGGCGCACAGGACGCCGTCGCAGCCGAAAGACGACACAGGCCTTCCGTCGACCTCGATGAGCGCATCCAGCACGCGCTCACGCGAGCTCTTCTCGACACTGGCCTCGTTGAGCGCCCACGTGTGGACGGTCTCCTCACCGTCGACACTGACCGCGACGTCGACGGTCATCCGCTCTTCGACCTGGTAGTCGCCGTCGACGGCGCGCTGGACGGTGTCGGCGAGCTTGTCCGAATCGGCTTCGGCGAGGAAGCCGACCCGGCCCAGGTTCACGCCGAGCACCGGGACGCCGTTCGGCCTGGCCAGTTCCGCGGCCCGCAGGAGCGTGCCGTCACCGCCGAGGACGAACACCAGCTCGGTCCCGGCGGCGGGGTCCTGCTCCGGCGCCATGACCGTGCAGGGCGCGCCGATCCCGCCGTCCGCCTCGAGCATCTCCCGGACGTCCTCGTCGAGCACCCGCAGCCGCACACCGGCCTTGGCGAAACGGGCGGACACCTCGCGTGCCGCGTCCCGGGTCGCGTCCCGGTCCGGGTGCACGACGAGCAGCACCTCGCGATCGCTCATTGGGGTCCCTCCAGGACTGCGGTCCGGACGAGCCGCTCGGCGTCGGTGCCGACGGTCTCTCCCGCCCCGCGGGTAAGCCAGACGAAATATTCGACGTTCCCGGACGGCCCGGGAAGCGGGCTCGCCACGACGCCACGCAGGCGCAGGTCCAGCTTGTCGGCCTCGGCGAGCACGGCGAGCACCGACTCGGCCCGCAGCTCCGGGTCGCGGACGACGCCGCCGCTGCCGAGCCGGTCCTTGCCGACCTCGAACTGCGGTTTCACCATCGGCACCAGATCGGCGCCGTCGGAGGCACAGGCGGCCAGCGCGGGCAGCACGAGTTTGAGCGAGATGAACGAGAGGTCCCCGACCACGAGGTCGACCTGCCCGCCCAGGTCTTCCGGCGTCAGGTTGCGGACGTTCGTCTTGTCGAGGACGACCACGCGGTCGTCGGTGCGCAGGCGCCAGTCCAGCAGGCCGCGGCCGACGTCGGCGGCGATCACCGTGGCGGCACCCTTGCGCAGCAGGACGTCGGTGAAGCCGCCGGTCGAGGCGCCCGCGTCGAGGCAGCGCTTTCCCTCGGTGGAAAGCCCTTGCGGGGTGAAGGCTTCGAGCGCGCCGAGCAGTTTGTGCGCGCCGCGGGAGGCCCAGCCGGGATCGTCGCCGTCGCGCACCACTATCGGCGCGCCGGACTCGACCCCTGTCGCGGGTTTGGTGGCCACCATCCCGCGCACGGTGACCTTGCCCTCGGCGATCAGCGCGGACGCCTGCTCGCGGGAGCGGGCGAGACCCCGCCGGACGAGCTCCGCGTCCAGGCGGGCGCGTTTGGGCACGCGGTCAGACCTTGTCGATGGTGGACAGCGCCACCGTCAGCTCGGTGTGCACGGCTTCGAAGCGGTCTACGTGCTCCGAGAGCGGAAGGGCGGCGAGGTCGTCGAGACCCGCCACGGCCTCGTCGATCCCGGCGCGGGGATCCGTGTCCTGCTGCGCGAAATGGTCTGTCTGGATCGCCGGTGGTCCGGGCACCGGCGGAGGGCCGGGCACCGGCGGTCGCGGAACGGGGTGGAAGTGGTCTTGCACCCCACCAAGTTAGCAGCGCTGGTCAGGCGAGGCGCAGCTCGCCGAGCGCGGCTCGGGCGGTGTCGCCCACACCACGGACCTCGGTGATCCCCGACTCCCAGGCCACCGCGCACAACGCGCGCAGCAGGTCCAGGGAGTCGCCTTCACCCTCGGCCTCGAGCACGTCACCCTGTGCGGTGACGCGCCAGCCGTTCTTGGGTCCGATTTCGAGCAGTTCCGCCCGGCTGCTCAGCCCGGACAGGTCCGCCGCGAGGTAGCGCGGTCGTTCCTCGGGCCTCGCCCGGAGCAGGGACGCCGCGTCGGCGACGCCGGTCAGGACGCAGAGCGCGTCGATCCCGGCCGCGACAGCGCCCTCGATGTCGGTGTCCAGCCTGTCGCCCACCACGAGCGCCCGCTCCGCGCCCGCGTCCCGGGCCGCCGTGGTGAACAGCAGCGGCGCCGGTTTGCCCGCCACCAGCGGTTCGACACCGGTGGCGGTGCGCAACGCGGCCACCATCGACCCGTTGCCGGGCAGCAGACCGCGTTCGGTCGGCAAGGTCGCGTCGACGTTGGTCGCCACCCACAGCGCGCCCGCACGGATGGCGAGACACGCCTCCGCGAGAGCGGCCCAGGTGTTGTCCGGGGAATGCCCCTGCACCACGGCCGCCACGTCCGGACCGGCTTCCCGGACGGTGCGCAGCCCCGCCGACTCGATCTGGGCGGCCAGCGAGTCCGTCCCCACAACGAGTACGACAGCGCCCTGAGGCAGCCGCTCACCCAGCAGGGCGGCGGCGGCCTGAGAGCTCGTGTGGACTTCTTCGGGGGTGGCGGCCAGTCCGAGTGCCTCCAGGTGTTCGGAGACCTGCTCAGGCGCCTTGGAGGCGTTGTTCGTCACCCATCGGACGGCCGTACCGCCGTCCCGGAGCGCACGGAGGGCTTCCGGTGCGCCCGGAACCACGGTGCTGCCGTGATAGACCGTGCCGTCGAGGTCGAACAGGACCGCGTCGTACCCGGCCGAGAGGGCGTCAGCCATTCGTGAGCTCCGCGGCGCGCTCGGCGGCGTCGGTCTCGTCCTCCTCGTCGGCCTCTGCCGCGTTGAGGAACCAGCGGATCGCCTCTTCCTTGCGGTCGGCGGCCGCGAGGTTGTCGGCGTAGGCGTAGAAAAGCCTGGCGCTCCACGGATCGCGCTTCTCGGCCTTGAGGTCCTCACCCTGCAGGGAGACGACGGCGGCCTCGAGCTGACCCAGGTCGCGGCGCGCGCCGGCGGCGACGATCGCGAGCTCGATCTGGGTCGCCTTGGTCAGGCGCTCCTTGTCGACCTCCTTCGCGAGGTCCAGCGCCCGCTCCGGACGGCCGATGGCCCGCTCGGCGTCGGCGATGATCGCGATGTGGTCGTCGGCCCGGGTCATCCGGCGGACGGCCCGCAGCTCGGACAGGGCGTCGGACCAGTTGCCCGCGTGATAGGCGACCAGGCCGAGCGCCTCACGGACGATCGGGACCCGCGACGCCTTGGCCTTCGCGTACTTGGCGTGCGCGAGCGCGGCCTCGGGGTCGTCGTCGACCAGCCCGCCGGCGGCGACGAGGTGCTTGCCGACGGTCTCCGCGAGTGCCTTGGGCAGGGTGCGGAGTTCGCGACGGGCATCCTCGTCGAGGTCGGAGAACTCGATGCCCTCGGGCAGCTCCGGAGCCTCGAGCAGCTCGCGCGCCAAGGTCTCGTCGTCGATCGGCTTGTCGTCCACACGGGGCGAGGACCGGAAGTCCTTGCGTCCCTCGGAACGGTCGCGCTGGGGACGGTCGTCGCGCTTGCGCTCGAACCGTCCTTCGCCGCCACGGGAGTCTCCGCGCTTGTCGTCGTACCGCTTCTCCGGACGGTCACCGGAGGGGCGGTAGTCGCCGCCACGGTTGTCGCGGTCGCCGTAGGACTTGCGCTCGTAGCCACCGCTGCTGGGGCGACGGTCTCCCGAGGACGGACGCTTGTCGTCACGGCGGTCGCTGTTGTGGCCACCGGAACGCGAACCACCGCGGTCGTCACGATCGCGGTAGGACGGGCGACGGTCGTCGCTGCCGCCCCGGCTGTCGCGGTCACCGTAGGACTTGCCCTGGGGGCGTCCTTCGTACCGGTTGCCGGACGGGCGGTCGTCGGAACGGCCGCGGTTGTCCGAGCCGTAGCCGGAACGGGCCGGGCGGCTGTCGGAACGCTTCTCGTACCGGCCCTCGGAACGGTTGTCCGAGCGGCTGTCCGAACGATTGTCGTAGCGGTTGTCGGACCGGTTGTCGTAGCGACGCTCGGGACGGCTGTCGGAGGAGCGGTAACCGCCACGGTCTCCACCGCGACTGTCACTGCCACGGCTGTCGCTGCCACGGTTGTCCGAGCGGTAGCCCCCACGGTCGCCGCCGCGGCTGTCCCTGCTGTCGCGGTTGTCGGACCGGTAACCGCCGCGGTCACTCCCGCGGTTGTCGCTGCGGTTGTCTCCGCCGCGATAGCCCCCACGGTCACCGCCGCGGCTGTCGCCACCGCGGCTGTCCGAGCGGTAACCCCCGCGGTTGTCGCGGCTGTCGCGCCGGTCGTCGGACCGGTAGCCACCGCGGTTGTCCCTGCTGTCGCGACCACCCGAACGGTCGTCACGACGGTCGCCGGCGCCAGGGCCACGGCGGTCGTCACTGTTGTAGCGCGGACGGTTGTCGTCACGCCCCTGACCGGCGAAACGGCTGCCGCCGGAGCGCTGGTCACGGGGGCCGTCGCCGCTGCGCGCGGGCTTGCCGGAGTAGCTGCTCGTACCGCGGGCTCCGCGGTCGTCACGGCGCGGGCGGCCCTGGTAGCCGCCGTCGCGACCGCCCCGGTCCTGCCTGCCGCCGGCGGAACCGCGCCGGTCACCTCGCTGCGCGTCAGACCGGCCTCCGCGGGGACTGTCGTCCCGGCGACCCGACCGGCCGGACGCACCATCATCTGAGTCACGTCGACCGAACTCGGACACCTGGCCTCCTGCCACTATTGAAAAAGTTTCGACACTTGCGCTCGCCCGTCGGGTGAGCCAACGGACCATTCTAGTCCGTCCTCGGACATGAAAAGAGACAGGGCCCTGACCGGGGAGAACCTGTTAGGGGTTCTCGACCCAGGTCAGGACCCTGTCCTGAAGTTAGTCCGGCGGTGTCCTACTCTCCCACAACCCTTCGGTTGCAGTACCATCGGCGCTGTCAGGCTTAGCTTCCGGGTTCGGAATGGGACCGGGCGTTTCCCTGACGCTATAACCACCGAAACACTACGAAACAACCACTACCACCGGATACTGCTGGTGGCTGTGTGGTGTTTCAGAGCTGTAGAGTGGATGCGTAACATCTTTGTGGGCAAGTCCTCGGCCTATTAGTACCAGTCAACTCGACAACACATTACTGTGCTTCCATTTCTGGCCTATCAACCCAATGGTCTGTTGGGGGCCTTAACCCATCAAGGGTGGGATACCTCATCTTGGAACAGGCTTCCCGCTTAGATGCCTTCAGCGGTTATCCCTTCCGAACGTGGCCAACCAGCCATGCCACTGGCGTGACAACTGGCATACCAGAGGTTCGTCCGTCCCGGTCCTCTCGTACTAGGGACAGCCTTCCTCAAGTATCCTACGCGCGCGGCGGATAGGGACCGAACTGTCTCACGACGTTCTAAACCCAGCTCGCGTGCCGCTTTAATGGGCGAACAGCCCAACCCTTGGGACCTACTCCGGCCCCAGGATGCGACGAGCCGACATCGAGGTGCCAAACCATGCCGTCGATATGGACTCTTGGGCAAGATCAGCCTGTTATCCCCGGGGTACCTTTTATCCGTTGAGCGACACCCCTTCCACCAGGTGGTGCCGGATCACTAGTCCCGACTTTCGTCCCTGCTCGACATGTCTGTCTCACAGTCAAGCTCCCTTGTGCACTTGCACTCAACACCTGATTGCCAACCAGGCTGAGGGAACCTTTGGGCGCCTCCGTTACTCTTTAGGAGGCAACCGCCCCAGTTAAACTACCCATCAGGCACTGTCCCTGAACCAGATCATGGTCCGAGGTTCAGATTCCCAATCCGACCAGAGTGGTATTTCAACAACGACTCCACCAACACTAGCGTGCCAGCTTCACAGTCTCCCACCTATCCTACACAAGCCGAACCGAAAACCAATACCAAACTATAGTAAAGGTCCCGGGGTCTTTCCGTCCTGCCGCGCGTAACGAGCATCTTTACTCGTAGTGCAATTTCGCCGGGCCTGTGGTTGAGACAGCCGGAAAGTCGTTACGCCATTCGTGCAGGTCGGAACTTACCCGACAAGGAATTTCGCTACCTTAGGATGGTTATAGTTACCACCGCCGTTTACTGGCGCTTAAATTCTCAGCTTCACCCCGAAAGGTTAACCGGTCCTCTTAACGTTCCAGCACCGGGCAGGCGTCAGTCCATATACATCGTCTTGCGACTTCGCATGGACCTGTGTTTTTAGTAAACAGTCGCTTTCCGCTGGTCTCTGCGGCCACCCACCCCTAGTCCGCGAAGGACTTCAGAGTGTTTGGCCCCCCTTCTCCCGAAGTTACGGGGGCATTTTGCCGAGTTCCTTAACCACAGTTCACCCGATCGCCTTAGTATTCTCTACCTGACCACCTGTGTTGGTTTGGGGTACGGGCCGTGCACGCACTCGCTAGAGGCTTTTCTCGGCAGCATAGGATCACTCTACTTCACCTCAATCGGCTACGCATCACGTCTCAGCCTTAATAGAGTGCGGATTTGCCTACACTCTGGCCTACACGCTTACACCAGTACTACCACTCACTGGCGGAGCTACCTTCCTGCGTCACCCCATCACTCGACTACTACGGAATCAGATCCCACGCTCCACACAGAAACCTCCGTCCGAAGACATTGGTAACTGGCTTTGGGTGGTTAGTATCAACCGCCTCATCCTGGGCGCACGTGCTCGGGTACGGGAATATCAACCCGTTATCCATCGACTACGCCTGTCGGCCTCGCCTTAGGTCCCGACTTACCCTGGGCGGATTAGCCTGGCCCAGGAACCCTTGGTCATCCGGCGGCAGAGTTTCTCACTCTGCATTCGCTACTCATGCCTGCATTCTCACTCCCACACCCTCCACGACTGGCTTCCGCCGCCGCTTCCCTGGATGCAGGACGCTCCCCTACCCATCCACACGACTGGACGTGATCCTCAAGGGACACGTCGATCTGTATGTGTGAATGACACAGCTTCGGCGGTGTGCTTAAGCCCCGCTACATTGTCGGCGCAGGACCACTTGACCAGTGAGCTATTACGCACTCTTTCAAGGGTGGCTGCTTCTAAGCCAACCTCCTGGTTGTCTGGGCAATCCCACATCCTTTCCCACTGAGCACACACTTGGGGGCCTTAGCTGGTGTTCTGGGCTGTTTCCCTCTCGACGACGAAGCTTATCCCCCGCCGTCTCACTGCCACACTCTCACACCACGGTATTCGGAGTTTGGTTGATTTCGGTAACCCGGTAAGGCCCCTAGACCATCCAGTAGCTCTACCCCCGTGGTGAAACATGTGACGCTGCACCTAAATGCATTTCGGGGAGAACCAGCTATCACGGAGTTTGATTGGCCTTTCACCCCTACCCACAGCTCATCCCCTCAGTTTTCAACCTAAGTGGGTTCGGCCCTCCACGTCGTCTTACCGACGCTTCAGCCTGGCCATGGGTAGATCACTCCGCTTCGGGTCTAGACCACGCGACTCAGACGCCCTATTCAGACTCGCTTTCGCTACGGCTACCCCACACGGGTTAACCTCGCCACGCAGCACTAACTCGCAGGCTCATTCTTCAAAAGGCACGCCATCACCGTAATATCACAAGGATATGCTCGGGCTCTGACGGCTTGTAGGCACACGGTTTCAGGTACTCTTTCACTCCCCTCCCGGGGTACTTTTCATCTTTCCCTCACGGTACTAGTCCGCTATCGGTCTTCAGGAAGTATTTAGGCTTACCGGGTGGTCCCGGCAGATTCACAGCAAATTCCACGAGCTCGCTGCTACTCGGGAACACCAGACAAACAATCCACAACGTGTTTTCGCGTACGGGACTCTCACCCACTCCGGTCGCCCATCCCAAGGCGTTCCACTAACACGCGTAACCGTTCCGAGGACTGTCAGATCCTCGACGCTGGGTCCCACAACACCACACACACAACGCCTGACAGCTTGACATGTGCATGGTTTAGCCTCTTCCGCTTTCGCTCGCCACTACTCACGGAATCACGGTTGTTTTCTCTTCCTACGGGTACTGAGATGTTTCACTTCCCCGCGTTCCCTCCACACACCCTATATATTCAGATGCGGGTAACACCACATAACTGGTGCTGGGTTTCCCCATTCGGAAATCCTCGGATCACAGCTCGGTTGACAGCTCCCCGAGGCATATCGCAGCCTCCCACGTCCTTCATCGGCTCCTGAAGCCAAGACATCCACCATGTGCCCTTAATAACTTGACCACAAAGATGCTCGCATCCACTCTACAGTTCTCAAACACCACACCAGAAACAAACTCCCGGGGGGTTAGCCCCTCGGCGTGTTGCCTCAGGACCCAACAGCATGCCAGCGAACACCAATCCCTCTCGACCCCACAGCACACGTTCCACGCACCCGAAGATGCAGTACTAGCCCGTGCGGGCATCAAGCGAACCAGCATAAACCAGTAGTTCCACAATTCCTTGAGCAACCAGAACAAGTACACATTCGGCACTTGAGCTCTGGCCACTCCACCACCGTTGGTCCGGGTATCCCGGCGGGGTGGATGTGTTGCTCCTTAGAAAGGAGGTGATCCAGCCGCACCTTCCGGTACGGCTACCTTGTTACGACTTCGTCCCAATCGCCAGTCCCACCTTCGACCACTCCCCCCCTTGCGGGTTGGGCCATGGGCTTCGGGTGTTACCGACTTTCATGACGTGACGGGCGGTGTGTACAAGGCCCGGGAACGTATTCACCGCAGCGTTGCTGATCTGCGATTACTAGCGACTCCGACTTCACGCAGTCGAGTTGCAGACTGCGATCCGAACTGAGACCGGCTTTAAGGGATTCGCTCCACCTCGCGGTATCGCAGCCCTCTGTACCAGCCATTGTAGCATGTGTGAAGCCCTGGACATAAGGGGCATGATGACTTGACGTCATCCCCACCTTCCTCCGAGTTGACCCCGGCAGTCTCCCACGAGTCCCCGCCATAACGCGCTGGCAACGTAGGATAAGGGTTGCGCTCGTTGCGGGACTTAACCCAACATCTCACGACACGAGCTGACGACAGCCATGCACCACCTGTACACCAACCACAAGGGAAGCCCTATCTCTAGGGATGTCTGGCGCATGTCAAGCCCAGGTAAGGTTCTTCGCGTTGCATCGAATTAATCCACATGCTCCGCCGCTTGTGCGGGCCCCCGTCAATTCCTTTGAGTTTTAGCCTTGCGGCCGTACTCCCCAGGCGGGGCGCTTAATGCGTTAGCTACGGCACGGACAACGTGGATGTCGCCCACACCTAGCGCCCAACGTTTACAGCGTGGACTACCAGGGTATCTAATCCTGTTCGCTCCCCACGCTTTCGCTCCTCAGCGTCAGTATCGGCCCAGAGACCCGCCTTCGCCACCGGTGTTCCTCCTGATATCTGCGCATTTCACCGCTACACCAGGAATTCCAGTCTCCCCTACCGAACTCAAGTCTGCCCGTATCGCCCGCACGCTCCACGTTAAGCGTGGAGTTTTCACGAACGACGCGACAAACCGCCTACGAGCTCTTTACGCCCAATAATTCCGGACAACGCTCGCACCCTACGTATTACCGCGGCTGCTGGCACGTAGTTAGCCGGTGCTTCTTATCCAGGTACCGTCACTTGCGCTTCGTCCCTGGCGAAAGAGGTTTACAACCCGAAGGCCGTCATCCCTCACGCGGCGTCGCTGCATCAGGCTTTCGCCCATTGTGCAATATTCCCCACTGCTGCCTCCCGTAGGAGTCTGGGCCGTGTCTCAGTCCCAGTGTGGCCGGTCACCCTCTCAGGCCGGCTACCCGTCGTCGCCTTGGTAGGCCATTACCCCACCAACAAGCTGATAGGCCGCGGGCTCATCCTGTACCGCCAGAACTTTCAACCACCCCCCATGCGAGGAATGGTGATATCCGGTATTAGACCCAGTTTCCCAGGCTTATCCCAAAGTACAGGGCAGATTGCCCACGTGTTACTCACCCGTTCGCCACTAATCCACCCGAAGGCTTCATCGTTCGACTTGCATGTGTTAAGCACGCCGCCAGCGTTCGTCCTGAGCCAGGATCAAACTCTCCAACAATGTCAAATTTGATCGAGGCAAATAAATGCTCTCAAAGGAACCTCAAACGAGGTTCAATACATAAGCTCTACTGGCTTAGTTCACTAGCACACTGTTGAGTTCTCAAGCAACACACCCCGAATCGCACCAGGCAAAACCCGGCCTTATCCGAAGCAGTTATTTCTAGCAGTTTTTGGTGAGACACCCACTCAATCACCCTGAGGTGAGAGCTTGGTTCGTGTCCCGCGGCCACCCGGTTTCCCTGGCGACTTGGAGAACTTTACATGGCCCGAAAGGGCCCGAAACAGGGGGGGGTACCTTAACTGCGTTTCCGCAGGTCAAGGCCCCTGTTTCGGACCTGGGCCGCGATCAGCCCCCGACGCGGACGCCGGCGACGTTGCGCTTGCCCTTGCGGACCACGAGCCAACGGCCGTGCAGGGCGTCGTCCGCGGACGGCTTCCACGCCTCGTCGGCGATCTTCGTGTTGTTGACGTACGCGCCGCCTTCCTTGACGGTGCGGCGTGCGGCGCCCTTGCTGTCGACGAGCCCGGCCGCGAGCAGCAGGTCGACGATCGTCGACTCGCCCGCCGGGTCGGCCTTGCCGTTCGGCACCTCGGCCATGGCGGCGTCGAGAGTGGAGGAGTCGAGCTCACGCAGCTCTCCCCTGCCGAACAGCGCCTGGCTCGCGGCGATGACCTGCCGGGTCGCCTCCTCGCCGTGCACCAGGGTCGTGAAGTCCTCGGCCAGCTTCCGCTGCGCGGACCGCAGGTGGGGACGCTGTTCGGTGTCCTCGGCGAGCGCGGCGATCTCCTCCTGTCCGAGGAAGGAGAACATCCGCAGGTAGCGGATGACGTCGACGTCGGCGACGTTCAGGAAGTACTGGAACCACGCGTACGGCGAGGTCATCTCCGGGTCGAGCCAGACACTGCCACCACCGGTGGACTTCCCGAACTTGCGGCCTTCGGCGTCGGTGACCAGCGGCGCGGTCAGCGCGTGCGTGTGCCCGCCGTCGGTCCGGCGGATGAGGTCGACGCCGCCGACGAGGTTGCCCCACTGGTCCGAGCCGCCGATCTGCAGCTTGCAGCCGTACTCGCGGTACAGGTGCAGGTAGTCCTGCGACTGCAGCAGCAGGTAGCTGAACTCGGTGTAGGACATGCCGTCGGCTTCGAGGCGGCGCTTGACCGTCTCCCGGTTCAGCATGGTGTTGACCGGGAAGTGCTTGCCGACGTCGCGCAGGAACTCGACGACGCTCTGCTTCGCGGTCCAGTTCAGGTTGTTCTCGATGACCGCGCCGGTCGGCGAATCGTCGAAGTCGACGAAGCGCTCCAGCTGACCGCGGATCCTGTCCGCCCACTCGGAGACGGTGTCCAGCGTGTTGAGGGTGCGCTCCCCCGTGTCACGCGGGTCGCCGATCATCCCGGTGGCGACGCCCGCCAGCACGATCGGCCGGTGCCCGGCTCGCTGGAAGCGCGAGAGCATCAGCAGCGGGACCAGGTTGCCGGCGTGGAGGCTGGGCGCGGTCGGGTCGAATCCGCAATAGAGCGTGAGGGGTCCTTGGTCGAGGTCTCGCCGCAGTGCGTCGGTGTCGGTGGATTGCGCGATCAGGCCGCGCCAGGTCAGCTCGTCAAGGATGTGCTCGCTCACGCCTGTAGATCCTCCCGCACCAGGTCAAACGACTATCGGCCGGGGGCCGCCGCCCGCCCGTTTCCCGCCGCGGCGATAGGTCGAGACCGCGGGCGATCCGTCGATCCAGAACCGCCACGGCGTGTCCATCGCCATCGCGACGCCGACGCGCGGCCCGGTGCGGATGTCCGCGTCGGGGACGGGTTCGCCGGTGAACAGCCGGACGGGTGACGCGGGGTCGGTCAGGTCGACACCGTTCTCGGCCCGGTCGATGCCGAGTACCGAGGTGAGGATGGCCGGGCCTTTGGCGAGTTCGCCGTTGCCCCGCGCCGACGGCCTGCGCGCCCTGGCGATGTCCGCGCCGGACACCACCTCCCCGGCACGCAGCAGCACGGCGCCCGGCTGTCCGTCCTCGGTACCGACGACGTTGGCGCAGAAGTGCATCCCGTAGACGAAGTACACGTACAGATGCCCCGCCGGCCCCCACATGACCGCGTTGCGCGGGGTCTTGCCGCGGTAGCAGTGCGACGCGGGGTCGTCGAGTCCGCGGTAGGCCTCGACCTCGACCAGGCGGACGGCAACCGTTCCGTCGGGGCCGGTCGCCTCGATCACCGCGCCGAGCAGGAGCGTGGCCAGCTCCACCGGGTCCAGCGCCAGCTCCCGCCGGGTGAACTGCCTGCCGGTCGCCACGTTCCGCACCCCCCGTTCCTCGGGATCTTCCCGTGCCGACCTTAACCGGGTGTCAGGCGATCCTCGGCGCCACCCGCATGCTGGTGTAGCAGCACTCGGTGCCGTCGGGGAGTTTCGTGAACAGCACCGGCATCCAGTCGTCGCCGAACATCGGGTTCATTCCGGCGAAGACGTTCTCCGACACGGGCACGAGCTCCGCCTCGATCGCCGGGGCGATCCCCTCGAGCCCGTCGGCGAATGCGTAGACGAAGTGCAGCTTCCCCTCGGTCTCCGTGACGGTGATGACGACGCCTTCGCGGCGATAGGTACCCGCGAAGGGCGCGACGTCCACCGAAAGCGGCGACGGCGGCGGGGCGAAGTCGGCGGGCACCTGGACGCCGGCGAGGTCGCCGAGCAGCTCCCGCGAAAGCGCCGTGTACAGCCTGTCGGTCGTGCCGTGGTTGGTGAGCAGGGCGAAGGCCAGCCCTGCGTCCGGGACCACCCGCAGGTAGGAGCGCTGTCCGATCGACGATCCGTTGTGCCCGAAGCCGGGAACGCCGCTCCAGTCGTGGATCGACAAGCCGAGCCCCCACCCGTCGGAACCGAGCGTCCACTTGTCCGGCACCTCGACCTCGCGACGCCGCATCGCCGACACCGTCTCCTCGGAGAGCACGCGAGTCCCGTCGGCCGCGGTGCCGTCCAGCAGCATCCGGGCGAAGCGGACCACGTCGCCCGCGGTGGCGAGGACCCGCCCGTAGGGTCCGGCGTTGCGCGGCAGGAGATCCCAGGCGGCCGTCGGCTCCTGTCCGAGGTGCCCCATCGCCACCCGGAACCGCAGCGCCTCCTCGGGCAGGGTCATCGTCTCGGTGAGTCCCAGCGGGACGATGAGCCGCTCACGCAGGGCGTCGTCCCAGGTCAGACCGGTGAGCACCTCGACGATCCGGCCGAGCACGGCGTACCCGACGCTGCTGTAGGAAGCGGCCGTGCCGGGCGGGCAGTCGAGCGCCACTCCCCTGGCGGCCTCGACGTACTTGGCCAGGCAGTCGTCGCCGCGTCCGGTGTCTTCGATGAAGTCGCAGGTGAGTCCGCTGGTGTGGCTGAGCAGCTGCCGAGCGGTGACGGCCGCGGTCGCCGCCGGTTCGACGGTCGCGAACTCCGGCAGCACCTCGACGACCGGCGCGTCGAGGTCCAGCCGCCCTTCCTCGGCCAGGCCGAGCACCAACGCGGCCGTGTAGACCTTCGCGATCGAGCCGAGCTGGAAGACCGAATCGGTGGTCGCTTCCACCCCGGTTCCCCGGTGCAGGATCCCGCTCGCGAGTTCGTGGATCTCGCCGTTCGCGAGTACCGCGAGGGTCGCGCCCGGAACGCCGTGCTCCGCCCGCAGGTCGTCGAGCCTGGACTGCCAGTGGGCTTTGTCGAAGATTGTCCGTACACTGTTAGGCATACTGAACACTGTACGGAAGGAATGCGGATGTCCGTATGGGCGCGTCCCCCGAAGCGGAAGCGGGAACAGCCGTCGCTGAGCCGTGAGCAGATCGTCTTCGCGGCCATCGAGCTCCTCGACGCCGACGGCATCGAGGCGATGAGCATGCGGAAGCTCGGGGTTCGGCTCGGCGTGGCCGCCCCGTCGATGTACACGCACGTGGCGAGCAAGGACGAGCTGACCGAACTGGTGGTCGACGAGGTCTACGGCGAGGTCACGCTCCCGGAGCCGGGTCCGTGGCGTGCTGCGACGGTGCGGTTCGCCCACGATCTGCGTTCGGTGTTCCTCCGGCATCCGTGGATCGGCTCGCTGCTCGGCGAGGCGGGGGTGGCGTACCTGGGGCCGAACGTCCTGAAGCTGTCGGAGTCGGCGCTGGCACTGTTCGAGGACGCCGGTTTCTCGCTGGAAGACGCGGACCTGGCGTGGAACACGGTCATGGCGTTCGTCGTCGGGCGGGCCACCAGCGAGGCCGCGTGGCTCACCGCGCTCAAGCGCAGCGGGCAGAGCGAGCAGGAGTGGAAAGACCGGCTGTGGCCCGCGGCCGAGCAAGCGGTGCGGGATCACCCGCGGCTCAAGAAGCTGTACGCCGCCCAGCGGAATCGAGAACCCGGCGAGACCAACGACGCGGACTTCGAGCGTGGCCTCGAATGCGTCCTGGACGGCCTGGCCGCCAAGCTCCCCTGAAGCGCGTGAAGGCCCCCTTCCCTCGGCTGAGCAGAGGGAAAGGGGCCTTCACGCGGGATGGTCTAGCTCAGCCAGGCGCGGTGTTCGGTGACCCGCGCGATCAGCCGGTCCCGCTGCTCGGCGACCCGCTCCGGAGCGGTACCGCCACGGGCGTTGCGCGAGCTCACCGAGCCCTCGACGGTCAGGACCTCGCGCACGGCGGGCGTCAGCGCCGGGTTGATCTTCTCGAACTCTTCGTCGGTCAGTTCGTCGAGGCCGACACCGCGGCCCTCGGCGACGCGGACACTCTCCCCCGCCGCCTCATGCGCGACACGGAACGGAACCCCTTGGCGCACAAGCCATTCCGCGATGTCCGTGGCAAGGGTGAAGCCGGCGGGCGCGAGTTCGGCGAGCCGGTCGGTGTGGAAGGTCAGCGTCTCGAGCATGCCCGCGATCGCCGGGAACAGCAGCTCCAGCTGCTCGACGGAGTCGAAGACCGGCTCCTTGTCCTCCTGCAGATCCCGGTTGTACGCGAGCGGCTGCGCCTTGAGCGTCGCGAGCAGGCCGGTCAGATTGCCGATGAGGCGGCCGGCCTTGCCGCGGGTCAGTTCGGCGACGTCCGGGTTCTTCTTCTGCGGCATGATCGAACTGCCGGTCGCCCAGGCGTCGTCGAGGGTGACGTAGCCGAATTCGGCGGTGTTCCAGATGATCACCTCTTCGGCGATCCGGGACAGGTTGACCGCGAGCATGGCGACGTCGAAGGCGAACTCGGCGACGAAGTCCCGCGAGGCGGTGCCGTCGATGGAGTTGTCGACGCTGGTGTCGAAACCGAGTTCCGCGGCGACGGCCTCGGGGTCGAGTCCGAGCGAGGAACCCGCGAGCGCGCCGGAACCATAGGGCGACTCGGCGGTGCGCGCGTCCCAGTCACGCAACCGGGTGACGTCACGCAGCAGCGACTGGCCGTGCGCGAGCAGGTGGTGCGCCAGCAGGACCGGCTGGGCGTGCTGGAGATGGGTGCGCCCGGGAAGGATCGCGTCCGGGTGCCGCTTCGCCTGCGAAACCAGGGCGTCGACGACGCCGAGCGTGCCCGCGACCACGCGGCGGGCGGCGTCGCGCAGCCACATCCGGAACAGCGTCGCGACCTGGTCGTTGCGCGAGCGGCCTGCCCGCAGCTTGCCGCCGAGTTCGGTGCCCGCCCGCTCCAGCAGACCGCGTTCGAGCGCGGTGTGGACGTCCTCGTCGGCGACGGTCGGGGTGAACGCGCCCGAGGCGACGTCTTGGGCGAGCGTGTCCAGCGCGGCGAGCATGTTCGTCAGCTCGTCGTCGGTGAGGAGCCCGGCCTTCCGCAGGACTCGCGCGTGGGCCCTCGACCCGGCGATGTCGTACGGCGCCAGCCGCCAGTCGAAATGGGTCGACGCGCTCAGCGCCGCCATCGCTTCCGCCGGCCCGCTGGCGAACCGGCCGCCCCACAGCTGCACCGGCTGCTCATTCCCGCTCACAACACTCCTCGAATTCCTTGGTTCTCTTCAGGCGACTGACCGGTCGACGGTAGCGCCTGTGCTGAAGTCGTACGGGTCAGGCGTCACCTTCGGTCTCCTCACCGCCGTCCACTATGGACGACCGTCGGGCCAGCGCCATGAAACGCTCGGCCAGATCCTTGCCGGACAACGGCTCTCGCGCGATCACCGCGACCGTGTCGTCACCGGCGATCGAACCGACGACCTCCTCCAGCGCCGCCCTGTCGATGGCGCTGGCGAGGAACTGCGCCGCGCCCGGCGGGGTGCGCAGCACCGTCAGGTTCCCCGACGAGTCCGCCGAAACGAGCAGCTCGGCGAGCAGACGCGAAAGCCGGGACGTACCGCCCTGCACCCCGCGTACCGGACTGCCGTCCTCCGGGATGACGTAGACCGGCGCGCCGGAATCGGCACCCCGCAACTTGACGGCGCCCAGCTCGTCGAGGTCTCGCGACAACGTCGCCTGGGTGACATCGATGCCTTCCGCCGCCAGGAGCTTCGCGAGCTCAGTCTGGCTGCGGATGGCCATCGTGGACACGAGTTCGGTGATCCGGGCCTGCCGGGTGACCCTGCTGCCGGTCATCGTCGCTTCTCTGTGCCGGTGCGGGACACCCGCACCCGGTCGGCATGCGCGAGCGAGGCTTCGCCAGTGTGGCTCACGATGCCTCCTTGCCCAGAAGCCACACCAGCAGCGCCTTCTGCGCGTGCAGCCGGTTCTCGGCCTCGTCCCAGACCGCGCTCGACGGGCCGTCGATGACCTCGTCGGTGATCTCCCAGCCGCGGTGGGCGGGCAGGCAGTGCAGCACGATCGCCTCGTCCGCGGCGCGGCGCATCAACGCCGCGTTGACCTGGAGCTCACGGAACGGTCCGACCCGGTCGAGGCCGTCGTTCTCCTGGCCCATCGAGGTCCAGGTGTCGGTGACGACGACGTCCGCGCCTTCGACAGCGGCGTACGGATCGGTGAAGACCGTGGTGCTGCCGCCGGTTTCGCCCGAACGGTGCTTGGCGTCGAGCATGACCTGCTGATCCGGCTGGAAACCCTCCGGCGAGACGACGCGCACGTGCATCCCGGCCGTGGTCCCGCCCAGCAGCAGCGAATGCGCCATGTTGTTGGCGCCGTCGCCGAGGTAGACGAGGGTGAGCCCGGCGAGCTTGCCCTTGCGTTCACGGATGGTCATCAGGTCGGTGAGCACCTGGCACGGGTGGAACTCGTCGGTGAGCGCGTTGATCACCGGGATGCTCGCCGCCGACGCCATCGCGTCGATGCGCTTCTGGGCGAAGGTCCGCCAGACGATCGCGTCCAGGTACCGCGAGAGCACCCTCGAAGTGTCCTCGATGGTCTCTTCGCGGCCGAGCTGCATCGAGCGCCCGTCGACGATCACCGGATGCCCGCCGAGCTGGGAGATGCCCACCTCGAACGAGAACCGGGTCCGGGTGGAGTTCTTCTCGAAGATCGCCGCGACGGACTTGCCCTCCAACGCGCGGGAGCTCAGCGGCTCGGCCTTCAACTGGTCGGCGAGGTCCAGGATCTCGGCCTGTTCGGCTGGGCTGAGATCGTCGTCGCGGAGAAAGTTGCGGAGCATGGGTTCGTCTCTGTCCTAGGTGGTGGTGGAATCGAGCGCCCCGGGAAGGGCTTCGAGGAATCCGTTGGCCTCGTCGGCGCTCAGGATCAGCGGTGGTGCCAGTCGGAGGGTGTCGGGGGCGATCGGGTTGACCAGGTAACCCGCGTCCTGCGCGGCCTTGGCGACCGCGGCCGAGACCGGTTCGCGCAACGCGATGCCGAGCAGCAGTCCGGCCCCGCGGACCCCGGCCACCAGCGGGTGGCCGAGTTCCTCGACGCGAGAGGCGATGTCCTTGCCCAGCGCGGAGACGTGGTCGTTCAGGTTGTCCTTGGCGATGGTCTTCAGCACGGCGAGCCCGGCGGCGCAGCAGATCGGGTTGCCGCCGAAGGTGGTGCCGTGCTGGCCGGGCTTCATCAGATCGCCCGCCGCGCCGACGCCGATGACCGCGCCGAGCGGGAGCCCGCCGCCGAGCCCCTTCGCCAGGGTGATGACGTCCGGGACGATGCCCGCGTGCTGGAAGGCGAACCACGCGCCGGTGCGGCCGATGCCGGTCTGCACCTCGTCGAGGACCAGCAGGGTTCCGGTCGCCTTGGTGATCTCCCGCGCGGCCTGGAGGTAGCCGTCCGGCGCCGGGACGACACCCGCCTCCCCGAGGATCGGCTCGAGGAACACGGCCGCGGTGTCGGTGTCCACCGCCGCGCGAAGCGCTTCGACGTCGCCATAGGGAACGTGGGTCACGCCCGGGAGCAGCGGCGCGAACGGATCCCGCTTCGAGGGCTGGCCGGTCAGGGTCAGCGCGCCCATGGTGCGGCCGTGGAAGGCACCTTCACAGGCGACGATCTTGGTCCGTCCGGTGAGCCTGCTGATCTTCAGCGCGGCTTCGTTGGCTTCCGCGCCGGAGTTGACGAACAGCACCTTCGCGTTTCCGGACAGGCCGGCGACGTCCAGGATGGTCTCGGCGAGTTCGACGACGACCGGGTTCACGTAGAGGTTCGAGGTGTGCCCGAGTTTCGCGACCTGTTCGGAGACCGCGGCGACCACGGCGGGGTGGGCGTGGCCCAGCGCGTTGACCGCGATCCCGCCCACCAGGTCGACGTATGGCTTGCCGTCGGCGTCCCAGACCTTCGCGCCCTCGCCGCGGACCAGGGTCAGCGCCGGGGTGCCGTAGTTGTCCATCAGGGACGCCTTCCAGCGTTCCTGGCCGTCTGCAGTGGACTCGGACGTGGTCACGGGAGCTCCGTTTCGGGGAAGACCATGGTGCCGATGCCGCGGGAGGTGAAGACCTCCAGCAGAACCGAATGGGCGATGCGGCCGTCGATCACGTGCGCGCGGCGGACGCCGCCGCGGATGGCGCGCACGCAGGCCTCCATCTTCGGGATCATGCCGCTGGCGAGGCCGGGCAACAGGGTTTCGAGGCGGTCGACGCGGATCCGGTCGACCAGCGAGCCGCGGTCCGGCCAGTTGGCGTAAAGGCCTTCGACGTCGGTGAGCACGACGAGTTTCTCCGCGCCCAACGCGGCGGCCAGCGCGCCGGCGGCGGTGTCGGCGTTGATGTTGTGCACGACGCCGTCGACGTCCGGGGCGACGGTGGACACCACCGGGATCCGGCCCGCGTTGACGATGTCGAGCACCGCGTCCGGGTTGACCTCGGAGACCTCGCCGACGAGCCCGATGTCGACCGGCAGACCGTCCACGGTGGCCTGTTTGCGCTCGGCGGTGAACAGCCGCGCGTCCTCACCGGAGATACCGACGGCGTACGGACCGTGCGCGTTGATCAGCCCGACCAGTTCGCGGCTGACCTGGCCGGTCAGCACCATGCGGACGATGTCCATCGTCTCGGGGGTGGTGACGCGCAGGCCGCCCTTGAACTCGCCTTCGACACCGAGCCGGTTGAGCATCGCGGTGATCTGCGGGCCACCGCCGTGCACCACCACCGGACGCAACCCGACCGTACGCAGGAACACCATGTCCTCGGCGAAGGCTTGCTTGAGGCTCTCGTCGATCATGGCGTTGCCGCCGTACTTCACCACGACGGTGGCGCCGTGGAAACGCTGCAGCCAGGGAAGTGCCTCGATGAGGATCGCGGCCTTCTCGGCGGCCGTCGCGAGCCGCTCGTCCGCGGGGACCGTGGATTCGGAAGGGCTCATGAGGAGTACGCGCTGTTCTCTTCGACGTACGCGTGCGAGAGGTCGGTCGTGAAGATCGTCGCCTCGCCGTCGCCGAGTCCCAGGTCGACGACGATCCTGATGTCGCGACCCGAAAGATCCGCCTCGGAACGGTCCGCGGCGGGGGTGCCCATGGCGAACAGGGTGACGCCGTTGATCGCGATGGCGACCTTCTCCGGGTCGATCTCCGCGGGGACCCGGCCGAGCGCCATGGCGATACGGCCCCAGTTCGGATCCGAACCGAACAGCGCGGTCTTGACCAGGTTGTCCTCGGCGATCGTCCGGCCGACGGCGATGGCGTCGGCCTCGCCCGCCGCGCCGGTGACCGTGACGTCGACGTACTTGGTCGCGCCTTCGGAGTCCGCGCGCAGTTGCAGCACGAGGTCGAGGCTGACGGCGGTGAGGAGTTCGGTCAGTTCGGCCTCGGTCGGTTCGACGCCACTGGCGCCGGACGCGAGGACGAGCACGGTGTCGTTGGTGGAAGTGCCGCCGTCGACGTCGAGCCTGTCGAAGGTGACACCGGTGGCCGTGCGCAGGGCCTTGTCGAGGATCTCGGGCGTGACGACCGCGTCGGTGGTGAGGACCGAGAGCATCGTCGCGAGGTTCGGGGCGAGCATTCCGGCGCCCTTGGCGAACCCGCCGACGCTCCAGCCGCTGTCGTGCTTCGCGACGGCCTGCTTCGGCTTGCTGTCGGTGGTCATGACGGCGGTGGCGGCGGCGAGAGCGGATTCGGCTCCGGTGCCGAGCGCGCCGAAAGCGGTGTCCACGCCGGAGAGCAGCGCGTCCATCGGCAACCGCTCACCGATCAGGCCTGTCGAGCAGACCGCGACCTCGATCGCGCCGGCCTCGAAGAGCCCCGCGACCTTCTCGGCGGTCTGGTGGGTGTCCTGGAACCCGCCGGGGCCGGTGGCGGCGTTCGCGCCGCCGGAGTTGAGGACGACGGCCTTGAGCCGCCGCTGCTTGAGCACCTCTTGCGACCACAGGACGGGCGCGGCCTTGATCACGTTGCGCGTGAATACGCCGGCCGCGACCTGCAGCGGTCCGTCGTTGACGACGAGCGCGAGGTCGAGCTTGCCCTCGGCCTTGATCCCGGCGGCGACGCCCGCGGCACGGAATCCCTTCGGCTGGGTGACGGTCACGGAGCGACTCCTACGGTCGGTAGTCCGGTGGTTTCGGGGAGGCCGAGCGCGAGGTTCATCGACTGGACGGCGCCTCCCGCGGTGCCCTTGGTCAGGTTGTCGATGGCCGCGACCACGATCAGGCGCCGGGTGTCGGCGTCGACGGTGACCTGCAGCTGGACGTTGTTCGAGCCGACCACCGAGGCCGTCGAGGGCCACTGGCCCGCGGGCAGCACCTGGACGAACGGCTCGGCGGCGTAGGCCTTCTCGTACACCTCGCGGACACCGTCGGCGTCCGAGCCGGACTTGAGCGCGGCGCTCGCGGTGGTGAGGATCCCGCGCGGCATCGGGGCCAGCACGGGGGTGAACGAGACCTTGACCTGCTCCCCTGAGACCGCGGAGAGATTCTGCGCGAACTCGGGGGTGTGGCGGTGGGCGCCGCCGACGCCGTACGCGGTGGCCGAACCCATCACCTCCGAACCGAGGAGGTTCGGTTTGAGGCTCTTGCCCGCGCCCGAGGTCCCTGTCACGGCGACGACGTTGACCTCCGACTCGATCAGGCCCGCGGCGAAGGCCGGGGCGAGGGCGATCGAACCGCCGGTCGGGAAGCAGCCGGGGACCGCGACGCGTTTGGTTCCGGCGAGGCGCTCGCGGGCGCCGGGGAGCTCCGGGAGCCCGTACGGCCACTGCCCCGCGTGGTCACCGCCGTACCAGCGCTGCCAGTCGTCCGCGTTCGCGAGGCGATGGTCCGCACCGAGGTCGACCACCAGGACGTCCGGGCCCAGCTGCGCGGCGATGGCTCCGGAATGTCCGTGTGGCAGGGCGAGAAAGACGACGTCGTGCCCGGCCAGGGTCTCCGGGGTCGTCTCCAGCAGCACACGGTCCGCCAGCGGCGCGAGATGCGGCTGGTGCTGGACGAGCGGCGTCCCCGCGGAGCTGGCCGCGGTGAGCGCGCCGATCTGGACTTCGGGATGGGTCAGCAGCAGGCGCAGGAGTTCGCCGCCCGCGTACCCGCTGGCTCCGGCCACCGCGATCTTCACCGTCATACGAATGATTATGCACAGCCGTGCAAGTTCAATCAAACAAAGTCGTGCGGCTCACCCGGATCAGGTCATCCCCTGTCCCTTATACGGGGCATCCTTGCCGCATGACAGACACGCCCGCCCGGTTGCTCAGCCTGTTGTCGCTCTTGCAGACACCACGCGAGTGGCCCGGCAGCGAGCTCGCCGGACGGCTCGAGGTCAGCCAGCGGACCATCCGGCGCGACATCGAAAGGCTGCGTGACCTCGGCTATCCGGTCGAGGCGTCGCGGGGCTCCGAGGGTGGCTACCGGCTGGGCGCGGGCGCGGCGATGCCACCCTTGCTGCTCGACGACGAGGAGGCCGTCGCGATCGCGGTCGGTCTCCGGGGCGCGGCCGGGCAGGCGATCTCGGGTATCGAAGAGTCGTCGGTGCGAGCGCTGGCCAAGCTCGAGCAAGTACTGCCCTCACGGCTGCGCTATCGCGTCGGCGCGCTGGGCGCCGCGACGGTGCCACTGCCCGGCACCGGACCCACGGTGGACCCCGAGCACCTCACCGTCTTCGCGGGCGCGATCGCGAACACCGAACGGGCGAGGTTCTCCTACCGGACGGGCGACGGGACCGAGTCCCGGCGGCACGTCGAACCACACCGGCTCGTCTCGGCCGGGCGCCGCTGGTACCTGCTCGGCTACGACCTCGACCGCGACGACTGGCGGATCTTCCGCGCGGACCGGATCTCCGGGCCACGGGCGACCGGCGGCCGGTCCACCCCGCGAAAACCGCCGGCCGAGGACGTGGCGGCCTACGTCACCGACAGGATGTACAGCCTCCTTCCCACCTACAGCGCACGCGTGACCCTGCACGCCCCGATGAACCAGGTCGCCCCCGCGATCGGGGACGCCGTCGGCGAACTCGAAGCTGTCGACGACGAGACCTGCGTCCTGAACGCGGGCGCCGACACCCTCGACTGGCTCGCGTTCCGGCTCTTGGGGCTCGGCTGCGAATTCACCGTGCACGAACCGCCGGAACTGATCGGCCACCTCCGGGAGATGGCGGCGCGGGTGAACCGCGGGACTTCATCCACAGTGGACTGACGGCGGCCGCGAGGACACGGGCCCTCGCGGCCGCCCTGGTTCAGCCGAGTTCACCTGCCTCTCGCCTGCTCGGCGGGATCGGGAGGTACGCGCCCCGGCGCTCCGGGTCGCAGCCGACCCTGGGGAGCCTGGCCCGGATCCCGCCCGGTGACCGCTCGAACCGCCGCGCGATCTCCTCGACGCTTTCCCCTGCCAGCCAACGGCTTTCCAGTTCCGCGTCCAGCTCTTCGGACCAGGGAAGGCCCTGATGCGCGGGGCGGTCCGCCGATCTTCGGCGGCCGGTGCTCCGGCCGGCGAACGCCATCAGCGTGTCCGAAAGGACGGTCGCCAAGGCCGGTACGGCCTCGGCGTCGATGTCGAGCCTGCCTTCGGCGACAGGCTCCTCCTGCGGTCCGGCTCCGCCGACCATGACGGTCACCCAGCGGTCTTCCCCGGCCGCGCCGCCACCCTCACGGGCGGCGACCTCGATGCGATAAACGGTGTCCTGCACGCGGATCTCGGTCCGGTGCTCTTCGACGATGGTCATGCCGGGGACGCTAACGGGCGGCCCCGACAATTCCCCGGCGCGGCGACGGGAACTCGGCCCGGCACGGTGGACGACCGGTACTTTCGGCGCCGTCCGGGCCGAAAGGGTGCCGGTCATGGCAGGCGATCCGGGCACCGGCGACCACCCCCGCCGCCGCACCTAAGTGATCCTTTCCCGACCCGGCCGCGGGTTAGTTTTTGCCCACGGTTCTCCAACCACCGTTCAAGGGGAGGAAACATGACGACCACCGCACGCCGGACGTCCCTTTTCGTGGCCATGCTCGTGCTCGCGATCGGGACCGTCTTCGCCACTCCGGCCTCCGCCGGGACCGAGGCGTCCACCACCGCGCAGGCCGCCTGCACCGGGGCGAGTTACTGCGAGTTCAAGTGGGGCCGCATCCGGGCCGGGGACTGCACGATGGACAACGCGAAATGGATTCTCTACCGCAACGGCAGCGCATCGTTCGAAGCGACGATCATCAGCAGCGACAGTGACGACGCCTGGCTGATGTGGCCGAGCACCCTCGACGTCAACAGTGCCGTGCTCGGACCGGTACACCACGGCGGGGATCAGAAGTTCGTCAAGGGAACGGTCAAGAACCAGTGGCACTGGTGGTTCGCGAGTGGATCGTTCGACGCCGGCTACTTCGACCGCATGGACAAGATGCGGCTCACCAGCCACTGCTGATCGGTCAGGACACAGAGAAGCCCCGGTCCGCCAAATCCGGACCGGGGCCTTCTGCGCGATCAGGCTCAGAAAGGCAGCGCCTGAGCCAGCGCCTCCTTCTTCACCTCAGCCGCGGGAGACGGCTCGTCGGACTTGGGCGCCGCGGAAGCCGGAGCCGGAACCGGCTGCGGAACCGGGGTGCACTGCACGTCCGAACCGTTGCCCGGCTTCCGCACGGGCAGCTTCCCGGTCAGCAGGTAGTCCGCGATCTTGTCGTCCACACAGGACACGCCGGACAACGAACCCGAATGCGTCGTGCCACCGGGTGCGCTGATCAGGCTCGAGTTCGGGTAACGCTTGCGGACCTCGAGGCTGCCGGGGTACGGCGTCGCGGCGTCGTTCTCCTCGTTGACCAGCAGGATGCCGGGAACCTTGCGCCCGTCGATCTCCACCGGCTTGCCCGGCTTCGCGGGCCAGTTGAGGCACGGCGCGTTGAACCAGGCGTTGCCCCAGGTCTCGAAGGGTGCCCGGAAGTGCGTGACCCAGTTGTCGAACTTCCAGCGGTTCCAGTTCTGCGGCCACGCCACGTCCGTGCACTGCACGGCCGCGTACACCGCGTACCCGTTGTCCTGACCCGGCGGGTTGGAGTCGTCGTACAGGCCCTTCAGGGTCTGCCAGTCGCCCTTGTGCACCCAGCCCGAGAACGCGTTCGCGATGTCTTCCCAGCCGAAGACGTAGTAACCGGCCTGCAGGAAGATGTCCGTCCACTCGGAACCGCCGATGACGCCGCCCGCGGGCTTGTCGTACAGCTTCTTCTGCTCGGCGTACCACAGCTTCTCGACCGCGGAAGCGGACTTGCCGAGGTGGTAGACGTCGTCGTACTTCGCGAGCCAGCCGAAGTAGGTCTTGATGTTCTTGTCGAAGGCGATGTCCTGGTTCAGGTTCGCCTTGTACCAGACGTCGCGGGGGTCGACCGTGCCGTCGAACACCATCCGCCGCACGTTCTGCGGGAAGAGCGTGCTGTAGACCTGCCCGAGGTAAGTGCCGTAGGAGAAGCCGTAGTAGTTGATCTGCTTCTCGCCCAGCGCCTTGCGCAGGCTGTCGACGTCCTTCGCGACATCGACGGTCTTGATGTGCTCGAGGATCGCGCCGTTCTTGGCGCACGCCTTCGCGTAGCCCTTCGCCTTGTCGAACCAGGCCTTCTCGAGGGCGCGTGTCGTCGGCACGTACTGCGGGCGGTTGTAGGAGGCGTAGTTCCCGTCGCAGGTGAGCGACGGCTTGCTCTCCCCCACGCCGCGCGGGTCGAAGCCGATCCAGTCGTACTCTTCACCCGCCTTCTTCGGGACGGCCCGGCCGAGCGTCGACAGACCGAGACCGGAGCCACCGGGACCACCCGGGTTGACGATCATGACACCCTGCGACTGGGCGGACTTGTGCTTCACGCGCGAGACGGCGACCGAGATCTTCTCCCCGCCGGGCTTCGCGTAGTCCAGAGGGACCTCGAGGAAGCCGCATTCCGCGCCGGCCTTCACCAGGCTCGGACGCGTGCAGGCTCCCCAGGAGATGGGCTTCGGATCGAAGTCCGACGCCGAGGCGGCCGTGGCGGAGGGAGCGAGCGCCATGGTGCCGACGCCGATCCCCGCGACCGCCAGGGCGGCAACGAATTTCTTCACTGTGTTCCTTTTCGTCCGCGTTCGACCCGGTCGGGCCGAAGCTACCGAGAACCGGCTTCAATCTCGCTGACCGACACGTTGACCGCCATCCCTCTTTAGTCGGTATCCGAACCTCGATCCGGGCATATCAGTCTTGTCGGTCCCCTGTCGTACGCTCGCGGCGCCCACTGGGGAAAGGAGCACACATGGACGAGGTGAAAAGCCTGGTTTCGGCGGTTCGCAACGGTTTGGCCGCGCTGGCCGATCCGGTGAAGGCGCCGTCGATGCGGGCGTACATGAAGTCGGAGATGCCGTTCCTCGGTGTGGCGTCGCCGCCCCGGGCGGCCTTGCTGAAACAGGTCTACGCCGAACATTCGCTACCCGATCGAGTGAGCTTTTCGACAGCGGTGCTCACCTTGTGGCGTGAAGCGGACTTCCGTGAAGAGCGCTACGCCGCGATCGCCCTTTCCGGACACCGCGCCTACACCCGCTGGCAGGACGGCGATCTGCTCGGCCTGTACGAGGAGATGATCGTGACGGGAGCGTGGTGGGACTATGTGGACGAAGTCGCCATCCGCCGCGTCGGGCCGATCCTGCGGGCGGAACCGGAGACAGTGACCCCGCTGATGCTGACCTGGGCATACGACGAGGATCTCTGGCGTCGCCGCACCGCGGTGATCTGCCAGGTCGGTGCCAAGGCCGCCACCGACACGGAACTCCTCACCCGCGCCGTCGAGGCGAATATCGACGACAGGGAGTTCTTTCTGCGCAAGGGAATCGGCTGGGCGCTCCGCGAGTACGCGAAGACCGAGCCGGACTGGGTGCGCGCGTTCGTCACCGCGCATCCGGCACTGTCCACTTTGTCCAGGAAGGAGGCGCTCAAGCATCTGGGCGGTTGAGCACCGGCCTCGGGACGAGAGCGATGAGTTCCTCGATCACCCCGTCGAGTCCGGGCAACAGCTCGCCCGTCTCCTTCAAATCACGGAGGAGGTCCAGCCGCGCCTCCGAAGGCGGCCCTTCCGCCATCACGTCCGTGAGAGCACGTTTCGCCTCTTCGGCACGGCCCAAGGCCAGCAGATAGAAGAGTGGCTGGACCCTGGCGTCCCAGTCATGAGGGTCGACCTTGGACGAGGCGACGGCTTCTTCGAGGAACTCGCTGAAACACCGCTCGGCCTCTTCGGTCCGCCCGGTCTTCAACCAGGCCAGCGCGAGGAGGCTGCGGGTCCAGAGGGTCTCCGACGCGACGGGACGCAGCACTTCCATCGCCTCGTCCGGCTCCCCGGCGAACAGCAAGGCCTCCGCCAGGTTCCCGCGGTGGTCGACGTCGTCCGGGTGGAGGGCGACCAGTTCGCGGAGTTCCCGGATGGCTTCCGCGTACTCGCCCGCCCGGCGGTGGATCTCCGCGCGCAGGACGCGGCCGGTCACGTCATAGCCGTCGGCCAGTGCGCTGTCCACATCGGACAAAGCGCCGCCGTGATCACCGAAGAGAAGACGATGACGGGCTCGCCGGTAGCGGGCGTACCCGCCGTCCTGCCCGAAGCGGACCCCCTCGTCCAGCGCGGCCCGGGCCTCCTCGTGACGGTCCAGATCCGCGAGGATGTCACCACGGGCGGTGTTGAAATAGGCGAGCTCCGGCCTCATCGCGAGCGCGATGTCGATCTCGGCGAGAGCGGCGGTGTCGTCGTCCAGGGCTCGGCGGGCCAGCGCCCGCCAGACGTAAGCCCACTCGTCCGCGGGTTCGAGCTCGATCGCGCGGTCCAGCGCCTCCAGCGCTTCACTGGGCTTCTTCATCAAGACCAAAGACATCCCGCACCGTAAACGGTTCTCGGCGTCCTCGGGGGCCAGCTCGCTCGCCCGTTCGAAATCGGCGAGCGCCGCTTGGTGATCACCCAGTTCGTCGTGCACCCGGCCACGCCAGTAGCACGCCCATTCGTAACCCGGGTCGATCCGGAGAGCGGCGGTGAAGCCGTCGATCGCGAGCCGGTGCCGCCCGCCGAGTTGGTGGAAACCCGCGCGGATCGCATGGGCCCTGGGGTTGCCGGGGTCGACCCTGACGGCGTCGTCGAAGATCTTCGACGCGGCGTCCTCGTCCCCGTTCTTCCCGAGGAACCGGGCGAGTTCGGTCAGGTAGTAAACGGCTTTGGGACGCAAGGCCGCCGCCGCCCGGTACTCGGCGAGGGCCTCGTCGTTCTCCCCCAGTCCCGCCAGCAGCCTCGCCCGCTCGCTGATCGCCCAGGCGTAGTCGGGGTCGAGCCGGATCGCGATGTCGAGTTCGCTGATGGCCTTGCGGGGTTCTTCGAGCTTCTCGTACACCTCGCTCCGGGCGGTGTACGCCCACGCGTGCTCGGGTTGGAGACGGATGGCCTCGTCGAGATCGGCCATCGCGCCCTCGAGATCACCGAGCTCGGCGCGAGCGGAGCCGCGGCCTCGCCATGAGAAGGCGTAGATGGGATCGAGTTCGACGGCCCGGTTCAAGTCCTCCAGCGCCTCGGCCCAGTCGCCCCTGTTGCGGAAGAGATTTCCCCGGTCGCTCCAGGCGTAGGCGTCGGTCGGGTTGAGCTCGATAGCCCGGTCGTAGTCCCGTTTCGCCGCCTCGAAATCGTCCTGGTCTTCATGGGCCCAAGCACGCCGTCTGATCACCGTCGAAAGCCGGGCCGCATCGAGTTCCCCGGCGCCGGCGACCAGGTCGAGTACCGGGATCTCCCGCGAGCCGTCGCCGTCCCCGACGGCTGCGGTCAGCCGCTCCGCCCAATGCAGGACGGTGGGCGCGTCCGCGTCGATGCCCGCCTGCTCCATCATGCGCGCCCAGCCTCGTGCGGGCGCGGTGCCGGTGGTGATCATCTCCGCGGCGCCCACCAGCGCGTCCGGCAGCGCTTCCGCCGGGTCGCCGCAGAGCCGGTGGTAGGTCTGCTCGAGCTTCCTTCGCTGCCAGCGTTCGTCGTCCCACGCGTCGCGGTTGCTGCCGAGACCGAGTTCGGCGCACCGGGCTTCGTAGTACTCGCCGAGTTTCCGGTGCCGTCCGGTGAAGGTTTCGGGCGAGCGGCCGCGCTCCATGCGCACCATCGGACCGCGGACGACCGAGTGATAGCGCACCGGCAGTTCGCGTCGCCCGACGAAAGGCAGTTCCCGCAGCCAGCGGTAGGTTTCCCCAGCGGACTCCCGCCCGGTCAGGACGGCGAGGACATCCTCGTCGAGGACTCGCGGCAAGGCAGCCAGCGCAGCGAGCGCACGCTTCTCCTCGTCGGGCACCCAGCGCAGGAAACGCTTGACGGCATCATCGCCGGGATCGCCGACGGCGTCCGCTTCGGCGGGTTTTCCCTGCGCCAGCATGGCGACCAGGACGGGCAGACCGTCGGTGAGCCGCAACACGGTCTCGATCACCTGCTCGTCGGTGACGCCGTGCTCGGCGAGCAGTTGGCGTGCTTCCGGTTCGGTGAACGGCCGGAGTTCGATCTCCCGCGTCAGCAACTCGTGCCGGAGCCACTTCGTCTTGTCGAGCGGAAACTGACCGGCGACGGTGAGGACCAGATTCGGCGGCAGCTCGCCGTACAGACCGCCGAACAGGTCGAACAGCCAGCCGTCCAGGACCTGCGCGGTCCGTTCGAAGGTGTCGAAGAACAGGGTGACCTGCCGCGATTCCGGAAGGCGCCAGAGATCCTCGACGAACGGCTTGGTCAGCTCCTCCGCCGGATCCAAGAGCAGCTGGACATCGGCCTTCCGCTTGAATTTGGCCGCGAGGTAGCTCTGCAGCTGATCGAGTTGCTTGGCCGCCGCGTCCGCGTCGATCGCGTCGGCGGCGATACTCCCGCCGGGCAGGGTCTTCGCCACGCCGAGACCGGCCTTGACCACGGTCTTCGTCACCAGGGCACGGCCCGCGGCCGGTGCCTGCGGATCGCTGTGGAGCCGTTCCCGGGCCTTGAGATAGAACTCGTAGCGCTTCTCGAACCGGCGCATCTCGTGGCCGCCCCGCGCGAGGTCCTTCGCAAGTTTGACCAGCGTCGCCGGCAGATCCTGCTGCCGGTCGTCCGCGAATCCGACCAGGGCACGGGACTCTTCCGCGATACCGCGAAGCTGTTCGAGGAGGAACGTCTTGCCGACCCCGGCGAGACCGTGCACCGAGTACAGATACCGGCGGCGCCGGTCGCTCGCCGGAAACCCCAGGTTCTCCCGGAAACCGTCGCGTTCCCCGACCCGCCCGACGAAGCCGTCGCTCAGCCGGGCACGTGCGATGTCTTGGATGCTGGAACGACCGTCTGGACGTGGCACGGGTCCTCACTTTGCCATATCCCGCAGCGCGTGAAGGCCCCCTTCCCTCGGTTGAGCCGAGGGAAGGGGGCCTTCACGCGCTGATCCGGATCAGGATCCGGATCAGGCCCGCAGACTCGCCCCGAAGCGCTCACCGGCGACCGCGACGGCGGCGTCGCGGGCCTTGGTGGCCTCGTCGACGGTCAGCGTGCGGTCCGCGGCGCGGAACCGCAGCTTGTACGCCATCGAACGCTTGCCCTCGCCCAGCTGCTCGCCCTGGTAGGAGTCGAACAGCGTGATGTCCTCGAGCAGTTCGCCCGCGCCTTCGCGCAGGGCTTCGGCCAGCTCGGCCGACGGCACGCCGGTTTCGGCGACGAGGGCGACGTCGAGCAGCACGGGCGGGTACGCCGAGATCCGCGGCGCCGGACGGCCGTCCGGGATCGGGATCGCGTCCAGGTCGAGCTCCATCGCGACAGTGCGCGGCGGCAGCCCGAGCGCCTCGACGACCTTCGGGTGCAGCTCACCGGCGTAACCGACGGGCCACTGCCCCACCCGCAACTGCGCACAGCGGCCGGGATGCCACGGCAGGTGGTCCGCCGCGGCCGTGGTCAGCTCGACACCGGCGGCCTGCGCCACCAGCCGCGCGGCCTGTACCGCGTCGGCCCAGTTCGCCTGCTCTCCTTCGCCCCACCAACCCGCGCGGCCACGCTGGCCCGCGAGCACGACGGCGACGTGCAGCGGCTGCGGCGGGACGGCCGCCTCCAGTACCGCGAGCTCCTCGTCGGTCGGCCGCCGGTCCACCCCGAGCGAAGGCATCGGGATCGGGTTCGGCCCGGGCAGCACGACCTGTCCGAGGTGGAACAGCGAAACGTCCTTGAAGCCACGGGAGAGGTTGCGCTGCACCATTTCCAGCAGCCCGGGCAGCAGCGTGCTCGCCATCCGGTCCTTGTCCGCCTCCAGCGGGTTGCGGACTCGGACGGTCTTGCGCCGGACGTCGTCCTCGGGCAGCCCGAACGCGTCCCAGACCGAGTCCGAGACGAACGGGAAGGGCAGCACCTCGACGTAGCCCGCCTCGGCCAGCGCACGCGCGACAGAGCGGCGACGGCGCTGCGCGTCGGTGAGGCCACGGCCTGCCGGGGCGGCGGGCAGCACCGACGGGATGCTGTCGTAGCCCTCCAGCCGGAGCACCTCCTCGACCAGGTCGGCGGGCTGCACCAGATCGCCACGCCAGCTCGGCGGGACCGCGGTCACCAGTGCGGTGCCGTCCTCGGACGTGCCCACGTTGACCTTGCAGCCGATCTGCGAGAGCCGCCGGACCGTGACGCCGCGCTCGTAACGCACCCCGGCCACCTGGTCGGGCAGGCTGATCGGCATGGTCACCGGCTGGTTCGGCTCGACGCCGCCCTCGTCGGTGCGGCCGGGCAGGATCGAACCGTCGCCGTACTGGCGCAGCAGGCGCGCGGCGAATTCGACGGCCACCGCGCACAGCTGCGGGTCGGTGTAGCGCTCGAACCGCTTGGCGGCCTCGGAGAACAGCTTGTGACGGCGGGCCGTCCGGCTGATCGACGACGGATCCCAGTGCGCCGCCTCGAGCAGCACGTCGGTGCTCTCGGGGGTGATCTCGGTCGACGCGCCGCCCATCGTGCCCGCCAGCGAGATGACCCCGCTGTCGTCGGCGATCACCACGTCGTCCGTGTCGAGAGTGCGCTCGACATCGTCCAAAGTGGTCAGTTTCTCGCCCGGCTTCGCCTTGCGCACCACCAGATCGCCCTTGACCGAACCGGTCGCGAACGCGTGCAGCGGATGCCCGAGTTCGAGCATCACGTAGTTGGTGACGTCGACCGCGAGCGAGATCGAGCGGATTCCGGCCAGCATCAGGCGTCGGCGCATCCACCACGGCGTCGGCGCCGTCGCGTCGAGATCCTTGACCCGGCGCAGCACGAACCGCTTGCAGCCTTCGGTGTCCTCGAGATGCACCGGCCACGCGTCGCTCTCGGCCACCGGGACCTCGATGGATGCCGGGTCGCCGAACGGGACGTCGAGCGCGTTGGACAGCTCGCGGGCCAGGCCGCGGACCGACAGCGTGTAGCCGCGATCCGGGGTCGGCGTCACCTCGAGCACGGTGTCGTCGAGCTGCAGCAGCTTGTTCGCGTCCTCGCCCGGACTGGCCGTGCTCGGGGGCAGCACCAGGATGCCGGAGTGGTCGTCGCCGATGCCGAGTTCGCGCGCGGAGCAGATCATGCCGTCGCTGAGGCGGCCGTAGGTCTTGCGCGAACCGATCTCGAAACCGCCGGGCAGCACCGTTCCGGGCAGCGCGACGACGACCAGGTCGCCCTCGGTGAAGTTCGTGGCGCCGCAGATGATCCCGCGGGTCCTGATCCCCGCGGGACCGTCGTCCTCGAAGGGGCCCTCGTCGTCATCGTCGTCGATGTTCTCGTCGGGCTTTTCGGCGTCGGCGGTGTCGTCATCGGGCTCGCCGACGTCGACCCGGCAGAAGCGGACCGGCTTCTTGAACTCGGTCAGCTCCTCGATCTCGGCGACACGGCCCACCACGAGCGGGCCGGTGACCGGTTCGAGCTTCCGGACGTCGTCGACCTCGATGCCGATGCGCACGAAGGCGTCGGCCAGATCCTGGGCGGTGACCTCCTCGTCGACGTCGAGGTGTTCGGTCAGCCAGGTGGCTGGGACCTTCACTCAGGCCTCCGTTCCGAAGGGCAGGGTGAACCTGATGTCGCCCTCCACCATGTCGCGCATGTCCGGGATTCCGTTGCGGAACTGCAGGGTGCGCTCGATACCCATGCCGAAGGCGAAGCCCGAGTAGACCTCGGGGTCGACGCCGCAGGCACGCAGGACGTTGGGGTTGACCATGCCGCAGCCGCCCCATTCGACCCAGCCGGCACCGCCCTTCTTCTCCTCGAACCAGACGTCGACCTCGGCCGACGGCTCGGTGAACGGGAAGAAGTGCGGGCGCAGGCGGGTCTTCGAGTTTTCGCCGAACATCCTGCGGGCGAAGGCGTCGAGGGTGCCCTTGAGGTGCGCCATCGTCAGGCCCTTGTCCACCGCGAGCCCTTCGACCTGCGAGAACACCGGCGTATGCGTGGCGTCGAGCTCGTCGGTCCGGTAGGTGCGGCCGGGGCAGACGACGTACACGGGCAGGTCACGGTGCAGCAGCGTGCGGGCCTGCACCGGCGAGGTGTGCGTCCGCAGCACCAGGCCGGAGTCCTCCTCGCCGAGGTAGAACGTGTCCTGCAGCTGGCGCGCGGGGTGGTCCTTGCCGAAGTTCAGCGCGTCGAAGTTGAACCACTCGGCCTCGAGTTCCGGACCGTCGGCGACCTCGTAGCCCATCGCGACGAAGGCGTCGGCGATCCGCTCCGACAGGGTCGCGATCGGGTGCCGGGCGCCGCGGGGCACCCGGTCCCACGGGAGCGTGACGTCGACTGTCTCCTCACGGAGCACCTTTTCGTCACGCTCGACCTGGAGCACGGCACGGCGCGAGTCGAAGGCGGCCTGGATGCCTTGGCGCGCTTCGTTGACCCGCTTCCCGGCCTCGGCCTTCTCCTGCTTCGGCAGGGCGCCGATCTCGCGGCGCGCGAGCAGCAGCGGAGACTGGTCCCCGAGGTGGGCGGGTTTGACCGCGGCCAGCGCGTCGAGATCCGCGGCGGCCGCGAAATCCGTCTCGGCCTGCTTGACGGCGGCCGTCAACGTTTCCGGCGCGAGCGCCCCCGCCTGGGGGTCCTGCTTGTCGTTGGCTTCGGACATAACTCCTCGGCGTCCGCTGGGACTGGTCCGGTGCACGCGAGCGCACACATGGGTTTAGCAGCTGCTGAATTCTATGGGACAGCGAACGACGGCCCCCGATCACCCTCGGGCTGGGCACACCGTCACTCGCGAGTGCGAAAAACGCGCTTTACGCCGTAAACAAGGTGCTGGAACGAACGGTGCGTTCCATGAGAGCCCCTTGGTGTCGTGGTGCGGACGGCGTCGTGCCCGCGACTCTACGTGGGCCGCGGGCACTCGGGCCATCCATTTCGTCCTCAGCGTGTGGCGAACGCGCCTTCGAACTCCACCTTGCCGAACGCCTCCGGGACGATGCCGTCGGCGGCGTAGCGGTAGAGCGCGGTCTGGTAGATCCCGGCCGGCGTCGTGCAGAGGACGGAGACCAAGAACCCCCACACGAGTGAAATCCCGATGGAGACGACGATCGTGATGGTGCCGCCGAGCAGGAAACCGGCGCCCATGAAGACCGCGAATCCGGCCAGCGTCAGCAGGATGCCGACCAGCCCGATGCCGAACCTTCCGGCGGCCTGCTCACCCCAGGTCCGATTGAGCAGCTCGGCCGACCGCTTGGCCTCGTGCCGGACACCGGCGTCCTCGATCATCATCACCGGCAGGACGAGGTAGGTGATCAGGTTCCAGGCGGCGCCGGCCAGCCCGGCGGACACGCGAGGGTCGTCACCGCGCAGCGCGACGTCGGCCTGCGAGATGAGCGCGGCGTTGAAGAACACCGTGACGAACGCGGCCGCGAGGTAGAACGGCCGATCATCATGTACGAACCGGGCGTCAGCCGCGAGTGGTCGGCGATCTCGGTGTGGGAGATCCAGTAACCGCTCCCGAGGAACACCACGGCGACCACGCCCCATGATTCCCCCAGTGAAATCATCGGAAAGGTGAAGCGGCAGCCTAGCGAGCCGTACGCGACGCCATCGCGTTGGTGTAGACACAGATCGCCGCGGCCGTGGCGAGGTTCAGGCTCTCCGCCCGGCCGTACATCGGGATCTTGACCGCGAGGTCGACCGTCTCCAGGACGTTCCGCGGCAATCCGTGCGCTTCGTTGCCGAACACCCACGCGACGGGCTCGTCGAAGGTGACCTGATCGAGTTCGGTTTCGGCGTAGCCGTGCGCGCCGAAAGTACGAAGACCGGCGGCGGAGCAGGCCTTCAAGGCCGCGTCGACGTCCCGGATCCGGGTGATGGCGGGGTGGAACAGGCTGCCGGCGGCCGCGCGGACGCATTTGCCGTTGTGCGGGTCGACGCTGTCACCGGCGAGGACGACCGCGTCGGCACCGGCGGCGTCCGCGACGCGGATCACGGTGCCCGCGTTCCCGGGGTCGGCGACGTCGACGAGGACCACGACGAGCTTCGCGCCCGGCTTCAGCACGGTCTCTTGTGGACGGTCGACGAGCGCGCAGACCGCGACGATGCCTTGCGGCGTCACGGTCTCGGACAGCCCGTCGGCGGCGCGATCGGTGATCGGCGAGACCGGGACGCCTGCCTCGTGCGCGGTGGCGAGCAGGTGCCCGTGCTGCGCGGCGGCGCGTTCGGTCACGAACAGCTCGTACACCTTGCCGCCGTGGGCGAGCGCGGCTTCGACGGCGTTCGCGCCCTCGGCTAGGAACCGGCCCGCTTTCTCGCGCTCGGCGCGGCGGGTGAGCTTGCGCGCAGCAACAACCCGGGGCGTCCGTTCGGTGAACGGAGCCGCCCCGGGTTGCGGAAGAGCGCTGTGGCCGGTCAGGCCGACTTCTTCTCTTCGGTGTTCACGTTCGCCTTGGCCAGCTCGGCCAGCGCGGTGAAGGCGGCGGCGTCGTTGACCGCGAGGTCCGCGAGGATCTTGCGGTCGACCTCGACACCCGCGGCCTTGAGGCCCTGGATGAAGCGGTTGTAGGTGACGCCGTTGGCGCGGGCGGCCGCGTTGATGCGGGTGATCCACAGCTGGCGGAAGTCACCCTTGCGGGCACGGCGGTCCCGGTAGGCGTAGTTCAGCGAGTGGAGCGTCTGCTCCTTCGCCTTGCGGTACAGCCTCGAACGCTGGCCGCGGTAGCCGCTGGCGAGCTCGAGAGTCGCGCGACGCTTCTTCTGGGCGTTGACAGCCCTCTTGACGCGTGCCACTGGGTCCATCCTGTCGATCTGGGGGCGCGCAGGCGCGCCCGGCGTTTACAAAGTGCGGGAGTGTCAGCGGCCGAGAAGGCGCTTGACGCGGCCGACGTCGTTCTTGGCGATCTCGGTGGTGCCTTCGAGACGACGGGTGAGCCTGTTGGACTTCTTCTCCATCAGGTGGCGGCGGCCGGCCTTCTGGCGGCGCAGCTTGCCCGTGCCCGTGACGCGAACTCGCTTCGACGTCCCGCTGTGCGTCTTCATCTTCGGCATTACGTATGTCCTCTTTCGTGCGGCGGCACACCGGTGTTTTCCGGTGTGCCGCGACATGTGCTGGTCGGCGCTACGCGTCGGCGGGCGGCTCTGACGACTCGGTCGACTCGTCCTTGGCTGACTTCGCGGCCTTGGGCGGCTTCACGTTCTTGTGCGGAGCCAACACCATGATCATGTTGCGACCGTCCTGCTTCGGCGACGACTCGACGAAACCGAGTTCGGTCACCTCGTCGGCGAGCTTCTGCAGCAGGCGGAAACCGAGTTCCGGCCGGGACTGCTCGCGACCGCGGAACATGATCGTGACCTTGACCTTGTTGCCGGCGGCCAGGAATCGCGACACGTGACCCTTTTTGGTCTCGTAGTCGTGCTGGTCGATCTTCGGCCGCAGCTTCTGCTCTTTGATGACGGTGAGCTGCTGGTTGCGGCGGGACTCGCGGGCCTTCTGCGCACTCTCGTACTTGAACTTGCCGAAGTCCATGAGCTTGCATACGGGCGGGCGTGCCTGAGGAGCAACCTCGACGAGGTCGAGATCGTTCTCCTGTGCCAGCCGCAGCGCATCTTCGATCCGGACGATGCCGACCTGTTCACCGGCTGGTCCGACGAGGCGGACCTCCGGTACCCGGATTCGGTCGTTGATGCGTGTCTCGGAGCTGATGGGGCCTCCCTGGTTCGAGGTAAATTCTTCTACCGTTTCGACCTGGTGCCCACATGCCGAAGGCCCCGGTACCGTGAGGTACACGAGGCCCACTCTTCCGATCGTGTTCAGTCTCCAGAACCGAACACACCGCCTTGACGCCCGAAATCGTCTTGGCGAACCGGACCCGGACACCTGGTGAAACGGCGGTGACGCGGGTGGGAGCGGGGCTCCACTTGCCGCCCCCGATCGCTCGGGGGCTGGTCGCTCGTGGAAGGGTACCAGACGTGTCAGATGAACCCGCTCAGCAACCCCCGTATTCCCCGGACGTCCGCGACCTGGAGGACATCCCGAGCGTCGAGGTGATCAGCAGGGCGGCCGTCATGCTGCTCTCCGCCGGCGCCGAACGACTCGGCCTCGCCGACGAGGACCCGGCCAGCTCACCGCACCGCGACCTCGACGAGGCCCGCCGCCTGATCACCGCCCTAGCCGGACTGGTCACCGCTTCGGCAGAGTACCTCGGCCTGCACGCGGGCCCGTTGCGCGACGGCCTGCAGTCGCTGCAGAAGGCGTTCCGCGAGGCCTCGGCCGTGCCGGACGCCCCCGGCCAGGGGCCGGGCGAGAAGTACACGGGCCCGGTTTACTAAGCCCTCCCGCTTCAGCGCGCGGAGACGTCGACAGTCCGTGAAGGCCTCCTTCCCTACTCTGAAGGTAGGGAAGGAGCCCTTCACGGACTTGTGGATCGTCACTTCCGCCTCACGCGCACCAGCAGTCACACCCGGCCGCGCGTGAAGGCCCCCTTCCTTGCGCCTAGCGCAAGGAAGAGGGCCTTCATGTACTTCAAGCCCGACCCAAAACGCGCCTCTATCCTTCAGGCTAACTGACAGCTAACATTTCAGATGTGAGTGGGTTAGCGAAGGTGCCGAGGTCCCTCTTGAGGGACGAGGCCTACGAGAACATCCGCCGGGCCATCATCGACGGGACGCTGCCGCCGGGGGCGAACCTGCGCGACGGCGACCTCGCCGATCAGCTCGGCTTGTCGAGGGCGCCGGTGCGCCAGGCGCTGCTGCGCCTCATCGAGGACGGCCTCGTCGAGTCGAAGCCGCAGAGCTATACGCGCGTGGCCGGGTTCGTTCCCGACGACGTCCGTGACGCGTTGCAGCTGGTCCGCGCGCTGCACGAGCTCGCGGTCCGGACGGGTGCGCCGCGAATGGGACCGGCGGAGGTCGCGGCGATGCGTGTGGCCAACACCCGGTTCGCCGACGCGATCGCCGCCGGGGACATCGCGGCCGCGATCGCCGCCGACGACGAACTCCACGACGTCCCGGTGGCGGCGGCGCGCAACCGGGCGATCGCCGCGACGCTGGACCGCTACACACCTCTACTCCGGCGTCTCGAATATGCCCGCTTCGGCTCGCTGCCGGCGCACCGGTCGATTCAGCGCCACTCGGAGCTGGCCGACGCCATCGAAGCGGGCGACGTCGACGCGGCCTGCTCGAACACCGCCACCATCTGGACCGAACTCGAAGCCCTCTTGGAGACGTCATGACCCTCGCCGACTTCCCGCGCTACCCGCTGCTGTTCGGCCCCTCCCCCGTGCACCCGCTCGAACGGCTCACCGCCCACCTCGGCGGCGCCAAGGTCTGGGCGAAACGCGAAGACGTCAACTCCGGGATCGCGTTCGGCGGCAACAAGACGCGGAAACTCGAATACCTGGTCGCCGACGCCCTCGCCGACGGCGCGGACACGCTGATCTCCATCGGCGGCGTGCAGTCGAACCACACCCGCCAGGTCGCCGCGGCCGCCGCGCGGGCCGGGCTCCGGGCCGTGCTGGTGCAGGAAAGCTGGGTCGACTGGACCGACCCGCTGTACGACAGGGTCGGCAACATCCAGCTCTCGCGCATCCTCGGCGCGGACATCCGGATGGTCGAGGCCGGGTTCGGCGTCGGTTTCAAGGAGAGCTGGGAGAACGCGGTCAAGGAGATCGAAGCGGGCGGCGGCAAGCCGTACGCGATCCCGGCAGGCGGATCGGACCACCGCCTGGGCGGGCTCGGCTTCGCGAACTGGATCGTCGAACTCGAAGCGCAGGAGGCCGAACTCGGCGTCTTCTTCGACACGGTGGTCGTCTGCTCGGTCACCGGCAGCACACAGGCCGGGATGGTCGCCGGGGCCGCGCTTTCGGGGAAACCCAGGCGGATCCTCGGCATCGACGGTTCGGCGAAACCGGCCGAGACCCGCGACCAGGTCACCCGCATCGCCCGCGCCACCGCGGAGCTGATCGGCGCCGGAGAGATCGGGGACGTCGAACTGGACGAGCGCTATCACGCGGGGATCTACGGCATCCCCGACGAGTCCACTTTGGACGCGATCCGGACGCTGGCGCGCCTGGAGGGTGTGCTCACCGACCCGGTGTACGAAGGCAAGTCCATGGCGGGCCTGATCGACCTCGTTTCCCGTGGTGAGATCTCGCGGGACTCGAACGTGCTCTTCGCGCACCTGGGCGGGCAGCCCGCGCTGAACGGGTACACGAGCGTGCTTTAGCCCTCGTGAGGGGTGAGGATGGTCAGAACCCGTCCTCACCACTCACGAGGTACGCGGGATCAGTCCACCACGGCCAGGACGTCGATCTCCACCAGCAGTCCGGCGGGCAGGCCGACGTACACGGTGGTGCGGGCCGGGTGCGGCGCTTCGCCGATCAGCTTGTTGTAGACCTCGTTGAACACGCCGAAGTGGTCGACATCGGTCAGGTACACACGCACCATCAGCGCGTCGCCCAGGCTCGAACCGGCGGCCTCGAGTACGGCTTCGATGTTCTTGAAGGTCTGCTCGGTCTGCTCGCCGACGGTGTCGCCGACGATGGCGCCGGTGGCCGGGTCGAAGGCGACCTGGCCGGCCACCTGCAGGATGTTGCCCTTGCGGACCGCCTGCGAGAACGCGGCCACCGGCTTCGGCGCGTTCTCCGTGCTGATCGCGGTCTTGCTCATTCCAACTTCCCCTTTCGGTTCCCCGTCCATCCACTGTGGACGGAAGCTTCTTCGGTGGCGGCGATGAGCTCGGGCACGAGCCCCATCAGTCCGTCGTAGTCGAGCAGTACCTTCGGCACCGACACCGACGCGGCGGCGAGCACCACGCCGCCCGGGCCGCGGACCGGCGCGGCGATGCAGTGGATGAAGTCCTCGTGCTCGGCGTTGTCCACCGCGTAACCGCGGTCGGCGACGAGATCCAGTTCGGTCCCGTAGGCGGCCGGGGTGGTGATCGTGTTCGGGGTGCGGACGAAGAAGTCGATCCGCGAAACCACGTCCGCGCGTTTCTCCGGTGTCATGGCCGCGACGAGCACCTTGCCGACGGCGGTGCAGTGCAGCGGGGCGCGTTTCCCGATCCGGGAGTACATCCGCACCGAATGCCTGCCCTCGAACTTGTCGATGTAGACGACCTCTCCGTCCTCATAGGACGCGAGGTGCACGGTGTGCCCGGTGCTCGCGTTGAGCGCGGCGAGCGCGGACTGCGCGGTGCGGCGGACGTCGCGGTCTTCCAGCGCCTGCTGCGCGAGGTCGAAGAGGGCACTGCCGAGCCGGTAGTGCCGCTGTCCCTCCCTGCGCACGAAATGGTGCGACTCCAGGGTGCGCAGCAGCCGCAGCACGGTCGACTTGTGCACGCCGATCTCCTCGGCGAGCTGGTCGAGGGTCTTCGGCTCGCGGGCGAGCCCGCCCAGCAACGTGAGAGCCCTGTCCAGGCTCTGGCTCATACGCTCACCAATCCCTTGTCCGTCAGCTTCGCCGACGCCCATGCTGCCGCATCCGCCCCCAGGAGCGTTTCGATGACGGCTTCGGGCAGCGGCGTCCCCACGTCGTCGTGGGTCAGCAGGGTGGCGGCGGCCTGCAGGTGGCCACGCCGCAGGCGGGTCGCGGGGTCGTCGCCGCGCAGGGTGGCGGCGAGGAAACCGGCCGCGAAGGCGTCGCCGGCACCGACCGGCTCCACGACGTCGACCCGCAGCGCGGGCGCGAAAAGTGGCGTTTCGTCGCCGTCGACCAGCGTCACCCCGCGCTCGCCGTGCTTGACGACCAGCGTCTTCGGCCCGGGCAATGCGACACGCAGCCGCTCCGGGTCGCCGGTCCCCCACACTCGCTCGGCCTCGTCGTCGCCCGCCAGCACGATGTCGGCGCGGGCGGCCAGCCCGGCCAGCACCGACGGGTCTCGCCCGGTCCACAGCGCGGGCCGGAAGTTCACGTCGAACGACACCAGTGTGTCGCCGCGCGGCCGCTCCAGCAGGGCCCGCACCAGGTCGAGACAGCCGTCGGACAGCGCGGGCGTGATCCCGGACAGGTGGATCACGCGGATCCCGTCGAGATCGAGTTTCCCCAGGAGTCCGGCGTCCATCCCGGACGCGGCCGAGCCCTTGCGGTAGTAGCGCACGGGACTGCCGTGCGCGCCGCTTTCCTTGATGTAGAGCCCTGTCGGCCGCGTCGGATCGACCATGACCGCGCTGACGTCCACCCCCGCGGCGGCGATCTCGCGCACCAGCGCTCGGCCGAACGGATCGTCGCCGACGGCGCTCACCCACGCGCTGGCGAACCCCAGCGCCGGGAGATGGCAGGCGACGTTCGATTCGGCTCCGCCGATGGTCCGCACCCACTTCCGTACCTCGTCGGGCGGCCCTGGTTCGGCCGGTACGAACAAGGCCATCGACTCCCCGATGCACAACACGTCGGGCGCGCTTGTCACTTCCGCGTCTCCTCATCGTCACGCCGTTGACCTCCAGCGGACCGGATGCTACACCTATCCCACGCAATATGCGCAACGTCCGTTGCAACATACGCAACCGAGGTGGACCTCATGTTCGAAGCCGGCACCATCGATCCAGCCGCGGTCGCGGCCGTCCGGGAGGAGCGCGTCGACTGGCGCTTCCGCTCGGTCGCGCCTTCGCTGTCCGGTCTCACGATCGGCGAGGCCGCCGCCCGCGGCGCGAAGCTGTTCGAAGACGGCTTCCTGGGCCCGTTCGTGGTGCTCGACGAGGAAGCCGTCGAACACAACCTCCGCACGATGGCCGAATGGTGCGCCGCGCGTGGTGTCGCGCTGGCCCCGCACGGCAAGACGACGATGGCGCCGCAGCTGTTCGAGCGGCAGCTCCAGCACGGTTCTTGGGGCATCACCTGCGCCAACGCCGGACATCTGCGGATCTACCGGGCTTTCGGCGTCTCCCGGATCCTGCTGGCGAACCAGCTGCTCGACCCGTCGGGGTTGAAGTGGCTCGCCGCCGAACTGGACGCCGACGAGGACTTCGAGTTCGTCTGCTGGGTCGACTCGGTCCGCGGTGTCGAGCTGATGACCGAGGCCCTTCGCGGCGCCCGGCGCAAGGTGGACGTGCTCGTCGAACTCGGTGCCGAGGGCGGCCGGACCGGCGTCCGCGACACCGAGACCGCGCTCGCCGTGGCCGAAGCCGCGCACGCGAGCCCGGCCCTGCGGTTGCGGGGCTCCGGCGGCTACGAGGGCGCGCTTTCCCACCACACCGACGAAAAGTCGCTCCGGCTGATCAGCTCCTATGTGGACGGTCTACGGAAGCTCGTCTTCGCCTTCGACGACAAGGGCCTGCTCGACGACGCCGGTCAGATCATCGTCACCGGCGGCGGCAGCGCGTACTTCGACCGCGTCGCCGACGAGCTCACCAAGGACTGGGGCGGCCTGGACGTCCTGCCGATCCTGCGCAGCGGCGCCTACGTGACCCACGACGACGGCTTCTACCGGGTGATCTCGCCGCTGGGCGAACACCCGCGCATCGGCGGCGTCGCCTCGTTCCGGCCCGCGCTGCGCGCTTGGGCGCAGGTGACGTCGAAGCCGACGGACGAGCTCGCCCTGCTCACCATCGGCAAACGGGACGCCTCCTTCGACGAAGGAATGCCCGAGCCCCGCCTGATCCGCAAGGGCGACGGACCGCCGTCCGCGCTCGAAGGTCACGCCATCCAGAAGATGAACGACCAGCACGCCTTCCTGAGCCTGCCGCCCGGTTCACCGGTCGAGGTCGGCGACTGGATCGCACTGGGTCTTTCGCATCCGTGCACCGTCTTCGACAAATGGCCCCTCATCCCGGTCGTCGGCCCCGACGGCGAGACCGTGCTCGATTTCGTCCGCACGCATTTCTGATCCGTCCTCCACCGCCGCAGAGGAAGAATCGCCATGGACATCGTTGTCCGCTCCGCACTGGTCGCCGACGGCACCGGGGATCCGCTCACCAGGCACGACGTGGGCATCACCGACGGCCGCATCGCCAGTGTCGCCGAACCCGGCTCGCTCGCGGGCCGCCGCACCATCGACGCCGAAGGACTCGTGCTCGCGCCCGGGTTCATCGACATGCACTCGCACTCCGACCTCCAGCTGCTCGCCAATCCGGATCACCTCGCGAAGCTTTCGCAGGGCGTCACGACCGAGGTCCTCGGGCAGGACGGGCTCTCCTACGCGCCCGTGAACGACGAGGTCCTCGCCGCGTTGCGCCAGCAGCTCGCCGGGTGGAACGACGACCCCGCCGGCTTCGACTGGAACTGGCGCTCGGTCGGCGAGTACCTCGACAGGCTCGACCAAGGGGTCGCGGTCAACGCGGCCTACCTGATACCGCAGGGCACCGTCCGCATGCTCGCGCTGGGCTGGGAAGACCGGCCCGCGACCGAAGCCGAGATGAACGCGATGAAGGAACTCATCGCGACCGGTCTCGCCGAGGGCGCGATGGGCATGTCCTCCGGGCTCACCTACACACCGGGCATGTACGCGACCACCGAAGAGCTCGTCGACCTTTGCCGGGTCGTCGGCGAGCGCGGTGGTTTCTACAGTCCGCACCACCGCAGCTACGGCAAGGGCGCGCTTGAGGCGTTCGGCGAGATGGTCGACGTCTCCCGCCGTTCGGGCTGCCCGCTACACCTCGCGCACGCCACGATGAACTTCTCGGTGAACAAGGGCAAGGCGCCCCAGCTGCTGGAGCTGCTCGACCAGGCCCTGGAAGACGGCTGCGACATCACGCTGGACACCTATCCCTATCTTCCCGGCGCCACGTACCTTTCCGCGCTGCTGCCGAGCTGGTCCACCGAAGGCGGACTCGACGCCACGCTGACCCGGCTGTCCGATGTGGACACCCGCGAGCGGATCCGTGCCGAGATCGAGGAGACCGGTTCCGACGGCGCGCACGGCGTGCCGATCGACTGGGAGGCCATCGAGATCAACGGCGTCCGCCGGGACGAGAACTCCCATCTGGTCGGGCATTCCGTGGCCGCTTCGGCACAGCGGGCCGGGAAACCGGCCGCGGAGCTGTACTTCGACGTCCTGCTCTCGGAGAAGCTCGGCACGTCCTGCCTGATGCACGTCGGGCACGAGGAGAACGTCCAGGCGATCATGCGGCACCGCACGCATACCGGCGGCAGCGACGGGCTCCTCGTCGGCGCCCGGCCGCATCCCCGCGCCTGGGGTACATTCCCGCGCTACCTCGCGCGCTACGTCCGCGAACTCGGCGTCCTCGACCTCGCCGAATGCGTCTCCCATCTCACCGGCCGCGCGGCGGAACGCCTGCGGCTGAGCGACCGGGGTCTCGTCCGCGCGGGCTACGCGGCGGATCTCGTGCTGTTCGACCCGGAAACCGTCGCCGACACCGCCACGTTCGACGAGCCGCGGCAGCAGGCCGCCGGTATCCCCTATGTCTTCGTCAACGGTGTCGCCGCCATCGACGATGGTCAACCGACCGGCGCTCTCGCCGGCCATTCACTGCGGAACCCCGGGAGTGCCCGATGATCGACTGGCTCCAACATTCGACGGGAGGTCTCCTGACCCTCGCCGCCGTCTCGATCGCGGTCTTGTTGTTCCTCATCATCAAGGTCAAACTCGAGCCCTTCATCGCCCTGATCGTGGTCGGCCTGCTGACCGCGCTGGCCGCGGGCCTGCCGGTCGGGCAGATCGTCGGCTCCGCCCAGCAGGCGTCGAATTCCCTGCTGGAAAAGGGTTTCGGCGGGATCCTCGGGCATATCGCGGCGATCATCGGGCTCGGCACGATCCTCGGGTCCATTTTGGAACGTTCCGGTGGGGCGAAGGTGCTCACCAGCGCGCTGCTGAAGGCCATCGGTGAGAAGCGGGCCCCGCTGGCGATGGGTCTGGCGGGTTTCGTCTTCGGTATCCCGGTCTTCTTCGACATCGGCATCTTCGTGCTGGCGCCGCTGGTCTACGTCGCCGCCAAACAGGGCGGCCGTTCGCTGGTGCTGTACGCGTTGCCGCTGCTCGCCGGTCTTTCCATCACGCACGCGTTCCTTCCCCCGCACCCCGGCCCGGTGGCCGCGGCGGGCCTGCTGCACGTGGAACTCGGCTGGATCATCCTGATGGGCCTGGTCTGCGGCATCCCGGCGTTCCTCGTCGGCGGTGTGGCGTACTCGACCTGGATCGGCAAGCGCATCGACGTCGCCGTTCCCGACGAGTTCCTGGTCGCCGAGGAAGAAGGCGAGAAGGAGGAGAACCCGCCCTCGCTCAAGCTGGTGGCGGCGATCATCGCGGTCCCGCTGGTGCTGATCCTCGCCGGGACCTTCGGCAGCATCTGGCTTCCCAAGAACTCCGCGCCCGCCGGTGTCGCGGCGTTCATCGGCACCCCCGCGGTCGCGCTCACGATCTCGGTGCTCCTCGCGTCGTGGCTGCTGGGCCTCCGTCGCGGCTTGACGGGCAAGGACTTGAGCGAGCTTTCCGCGAAATCGCTCCGCCCGGTCGCGATGATCCTGCTGGTGGTCGGCGCGGGCGCGTTCTTCGGTGCCGTGCTGTCCGCGACCGGTATCGGCAAGGCCGTCGCGGGTTCGCTGGACAACGCCGGCCTGCCGGTCATCCTGGCGGCCTACGTGATCAGTTGCGGAATGCGGATCGCGCAGGGTTCGGCGACCGTCGCGATCGTCACCACGAGCGGTATCGTCGCGCCGACGGTGGCCACTCTCGGCTACTCGCAGATCCAGCTCGCGCTGCTGGTCGTGGCGATTTCGGCCGGGTCGATCATCGCTTCGCACGTGAACGACGGCGGTTTCTGGATCATCTCGCGGTACTTCAACATGACGGTGCCGCAGACCCTGAAAACCTGGACCGTCTTGGAAACCGTCCTTTCCGTTTCCGGTTTCGGCGTGGCAGCATTGCTCATGGCAGTGGTTTAAACCACCTGAAAGCTGGGAGAGATCACGATGACCGGACTCGATCGACGCACTTTCCTCGGCGCCGTCGGAGCGGCTGGACTCACCACCGTTCTCGGTTCCCACCTCGCGAACGCTTCCGAACAGACCTGCGGACCGAAGGGAACCGGAGCCATCTACGTCAGCAGCTACACCAGTTCCGGGCACGGACTCGATGTCGCTCACCGGGACGCGACGACCGGCGCACTGGTCGTCGACAGGACGATTCCGGGAATCAGCAACGCCTCCTGGTTCGACATCAGCGCCGACCGGAAGACGCTGTATGTGACCAATGAGGACGAGAACGGCCAGATCTCCGCGCTCAGCCTGGCGGATCCGGCGAAACCCAAGCTGCTCAACAAGAAATCCGCGAAGGGCCAGCACCCGACGCATCTGAGCGTCCACTCGAGCCAGAAGTACGTGCTGGCCGCGAACTACAGCAGTGGCAGTGTCGTCGTCCTCCCGATCCTCGCGGGCGGGAAACTCGGCGACGTCGTCGATCTGGCCCAGCACAAGGGTGCCGAGCGAGCCGCGCACGCGCACCAGGTGGTCAACGATCCCACCGGCAAGTGGGTGCTCTCGGTCGACCTCGGCGCGGACTCGGTCTATGTCTACAAACTCGACGTCGCCACCGGGAAGCTGAAGCTGATCCAGCAGCTGAAGCTCCCGTCGGGCGCCGGGCCCCGGCATCTCGCGTTCCACCCGAACGGCAAGTACGCCTACATCCTCGGCGAGCTCCGGGCCGAAGTGACCGTCGCGGCGTGGAACCCGGCCACCGGGAAACTGGCCGCCGGACAGGTCGTCGCGGCCGTTCCGGCGGGCACGCCGGGCGCGCAGTACCCGGGCGAGATCACCACGTCCAAGGACGGCAGGTTCGTCTACGCGTCCGTGCGCGGTTCCGACACGATCGCGTCGTTCGGCGTCGGCGAGGACGGGAAGTCCTTGAAGCTGCTGAACAACACTCCCGTGGGCGGGGTATACCCGCGCCACCTCACCCTGGATCCGACCGAACGCTGGTTCTACGTCTCCAGCGACAAGTCCGGCACGCTGAGCTGGCTGCCGCGCGATCCCGCCACCGGTCTCCCGGGGGCCGTCGCCGGAAAGCTGGCGCTCCCCCAGGTCAATTCCGTCTTTTTCGCTTAAGGAGAAAATCCCATGAGAACTCGCGTCCTCATCGCGGGCCTCGCGGCGCTCGGCCTCGTCGCGGGCTGCGCGCCTGCCCAGAACACACCGGCCGCGAGCGGCGGTGACGAGAAGACCGGCACGGTCCGGGTCTGGCTGTTCGACGAGGCCAACCGCGCGCCCAAGGAGGCCGCGGTCAAGGAGGCGATCGCCGAGTTCAAGGCGGCGCACTCGGGCGTCGAGGTCGACGTCCAGTGGATCCCGGTGGAAGGCCGCGCGGACAAGTTCTCCGGCGCCTTCAACGATCCGGCGAGCGCGCCGGACGTCGCCGAGTTCGGCAACACCGACGTCTCCAGCTACGCCGCCACCGGCGCGCTGGCCGACCTGACCGGCGATCTCTCGTCGTGGAAGGAAGGTTCCGACATCCTTCCCGCCGTCCTGGAGACGGCGAAGTCCGGTGGCAAGACGTACGGGCTTCCCTGGTTCACCGGTATTCGCGCGTTGTACTACCGCACGGATCTCTTCGCCGAACTCGGCCTCAAGCCGCCGACGACGCTGGCGGAACTGACCGAGACCGCGAAGACGATCCGCGCCAAGAAGCCCGAGCTGTACGGCATCTCCGTCGGTGGCAAGTACACCTACGCGATGCTGCCGTTCCTGTGGGCGCACGGCGGCGAGATCGCCAAGCAGGACGGCGACAAGTGGAAGTCCACTGTGGACTCCGAGCAGGCCAAGGCGGGCGTGACGGCGTACGCGAACCTGCTGAAGGCGGACATCTGCCCGCCCGAGCAGTGCGCCAACCTCACCGGGACGCAGAGCATCACGGCGTTCGCGGGCGGCAAGGCGGGCATGTCGATCGGTGGTGACTTCAACCGCAAGGCCGTCGAAGCCGGTCAGGTGAAGGGGAAGTACGCGATCATCCCGATCCCGGGCACCGAGGCGGGCAAGATCGCCCCGGCGTTCTCGGGCGGGAACCTGCTCGGCGTGTTCAACGCGACCAAGCGCAAGAGCCTCGCTGTCGAGTTCACCGAACTGCTCGGTGGCGCCAAGTACCAGGAGAAGATGTACATCGCCATGGGCAACCTGCCCACGCTCGGCAGTGTGCAGCAGAAGGTCGCCGCGAGCGACCCGTCGGTCAAGCCGTTCGTCGACACGCTCACCGCGGGCACGAAGTTCGTCCCCGCCACCGCGGCGTGGTCGAAGATCGACGCGCAGAACGTGCTGCCGACAGCGATCCAGCAGATCGCGACCGGCGGCAAGGACCCCGCGGCCGCGCTCGCGACCGCGGCCGCCGAGATGAACAAGGCGTTCGGCTAAGTGGTCACGAAAGAAGCCCCCCGCACCACGGCTCCGGCCGTCCCGGCACGGCGTTCACCCCGCCGTCGCCGGGACGGGCGGGCCGCCCTGCTCTACCTGGCGCCCGGCGGCATCCTGCTGCTCGCGATGCTGGTGTACCCGATCTACCAGCTCGTCCTGATCTCGTTCTACGACTACGGCCAGCCGCAGGCGGTCGGCAACGCGCCGCTGGTGTTCCTGGGCTTCCAGAACTACACCGACCTGCTGGAGAACGTGCAGTTCTGGGAGGTGCTGGCCAAAACCCTCGGCTTCACCGCGGTCTGCGTCGTCGGCAGTCTCGCGCTCGGGACCGGGGTCGCCGTCCTGGCGACCCGGGTCCGCACCTGGGCGCGGGTCCCGCTGTTCCTCGCGGCGCTGGCCGCGTGGGCGACGCCGGCGATGGCGGGCTCCTACGTCTGGCTGTTCCTGTTCGACGCGGACTTCGGCCTGGTCAACGAGGTGCTCTCGGGCCTCGGGTTCACCGGGATGGCGAACCACTCGTGGACCTTCGACACGTACAGCACCTTCGGGCTGGTGGCCGCCGAGGTCATCTGGTGCTCGTTCCCGTTCGTCATGGTGACGATGTACGCGGGGATCAAGGGCGTGCCGGAGGAGGTCATCGAGGCCGCGTATCTCGACGGCGCGTCGACCTGGCGCACCACGTGGTCGATCACGCTGCCGATGGTGCGGCCGCTGCTGACCATCGCCACCATCCAGTCGATCATCTGGGACTTCAAGATCTTCACCCAGATCTACGTGATGACCAACGGCGGCGGCGTGGCCGGGCGCAACCTCGTGCTCAACGTCTTCGCCTATCAACAAGCCTTCGCCGGACAGGAATACGGTCTCGGCGCGGCGCTCGGAGTCGTGATGACCTTGCTGCTGCTGTCCATCACCGGGCTGTACGTCCGGTCGCAACGCCGGAGCGCGGGATGGGTGTGACCGCAAGACGTCGAGTTCGAAAGCCCGGCAGGCTGATCGCCGAGATCGTCTGCGTGGTGATCGCGGGGATGGTCGCGTTCCCGGTGTACTGGATGGTGCTTTCGGCGTTCAAGCCCACCGGGCAGATCCAGGCGGAGAACCCCCGCCCCTGGACGCTGACGCCGACGCTCGAGCACTTCGAACGGGTGCTGAGCGGCGAGGGTTTCGCGATGTTCTTCCTGAACAGCGTGATCGTGGCCGTCGTGGTGGTGGCGCTGTCTCTGCTGCTGTCGTTCCTCTCGGCGGTGGCGCTGACCCGGTTCAACTTCAAGGGCAAAACCGTCCTGCTGGTGATGGTGCTGGTGGCTCAGATGGTTCCGGTCGAAGCGCTGACCATTCCGCTGTTCTTCCTGATGCGGTCGGTCGGCGACGTCGCGCCCGCATTCGGCACCAACCACCTCGGCTCGCTGATCCTGGTGCACCTGGCGTTCAGCCTGCCGTTCGCGATCTGGATGCTGCGCGGCTTCGTCGCCGCGGTTCCGCAGGAGCTGGAAGAGGCGTCGAAGATCGACGGGGCGAGCCGGATGCGGTTCACCTGGCAGATCCTCTTCCCGCTGGTGGCGCCCGGACTGGTCGCGATCAGCGTGCTGGCGTTCATCCACGCCTGGAACGACTTCCTGTTCGCCAAGACGTTCATCATCTCCAACACCGAGAATCAGACGCTCCCGCTGGCGATCCTCGTGTTCTTCAAACCGGAGGACACCGACTGGGGCGCGGTGATGGCGGGTTCGACCCTGATGACCATCCCGGTGCTGGTGTTCTTCATTCTCGTGCAACGACGACTCGTGTCCGTCATGGGCGGCGCGGTGAAGGGCTGACATGCCTGGCTTCGAAACTCTGCTCCCCCGTCCCGTCTCGGTGGAACCGCTGCCGGGAGAATGTCCCGCACCGTCCGAAGTGGACGTACGCACCGACGCCGGCCTGCCCGCCGAGGGCTACCGGCTGGAGATCGACCCGTCCGGCGTGACCCTGCACGCGGCCGACGCGGCGGGCGAGTTCTACGGCCGCCAGACGCTCCGGCAGCTGATCGGGCCGGACGCGTTCCGGGCCACGTCCATCCACCAGGGACCGCGGACGATCCCGTGCGGAGTGGTGACCGATCATCCGCGCTTCGGCTGGCGCGGCTGCCTGCTCGACGTGGCGAGGAACTTCCGGACCAAGGCCGAGGTGCTGCGGTTCGTCGACCTGCTCGCCGCGCACAAGCTCAACGTGCTCAACCTGCACCTGACCGACGACCAGGGCTGGCGGATCGAGATCCCCGAGTTCCCCAGGCTGACCGAGGTCGGCGGCTGGCGGAAGTCGTCCATGGTCGGGCGGCACGACGGACCGGAGCGCGACGGACGGCCGCACGGCGGGTTCTACTCGGCCGACGATCTCCGTGAGATCGTCGCGTACGCCGCCGCGCGTGCGGTGACGGTGGTCCCGGAGGTCGACATCCCCGGGCACGCACGCGCCGCCATCGCCGCCTACCCCGAACTCGGGCCGGAAACAGCCGAGCCATGGGAGGTCTGGACGAGCTGGGGTATCAGCACGTCACTGCTGAACACGGAGAAGTCCACAGTGGACTTCTTCAAGAAGATCTTCGACCACGTGCTGGACATCTTCCCGTCCGAGGTCATCGCGCTCGGCGGCGACGAAGTGCCCGGCGCGACCGAAGAACACGGCTGGTTCGTCCGCGAGATCGCGCAGCATCTGGTCGAACGCGGACGTCGTCCGCTCGGCTGGGACGAAGTGCTCGAGGCGGGCGACCTGCCGCCGATGGTCATCGGCTCGTGGCAGAGTGAGGCGGCGGGTGCGCGTGCCGCCGCCGCCGGTCACGACGTCGTCATGTGTCCCGAGGACCACGTGTATCTGGATCACCGGCAGTCCGACCATCCCGACGAGCCGATCCCGGTCGGCTATCTGAGCACGCTGGAGAGCGTCTACGCCTACGAGCCGGTGCCCGCCGATTTCCCCGAGGAGAAGACGATTCTCGGCGCGCAGGCGCAGGTGTGGGCGGAGCATCTCGACACCGTGCGGCGGGTGGACTACGTCGCCTTCCCGCGTCTGAGCGCCTTCGCCGAGGTGGCGTGGAGCGACCCGGCGGGGCGGGACTACGCGGAGTTCCTGCCGCGTCTGCGGGACCACCACCTGCCCCGGCTGGACGCGCTGGGCGTCGAGTACCGGCCGCTGGAGGGCCCGCATCCCTGGCAGACGCGGCCGGGAGTGCCCGGACGGCCGCGACAGAGGTAAGTGATGGACATGGGATGGGCCGCCGCAACCGGCCCATCCCATGCCGCCGTGGCCCCTTCATCCCTCCAGGCGTCCACTGTGGACGCTTTCGATGACTGGGTGTTCTGATTTGACAGTCACAGAGAGGCCGCGTGAAGGCCCCCTTCGCCGCGCTAGACGCAATGAAGGAGCCCAGCTCGATCGATCAGACCGGCGAGCTACGTGGCATTTGCCTTCATCCCCCATTGTCGCCGCGAACTTCTCGCATTGCTTTCAGCAGCGTATCGGCGGCCATCGACCAGGTGCGCCTTTCCGCCATCTCCGCACGCAGCAGCCTTGCCATCCCGAACGAGGGCTTCGGATTGGCGAGGACGGCCGCGATCGCGTCTCCCCAGCGCAACGTGTCCTTGTACTCCTCTTCCGTGACCGGGATCAGCTTGTTCGACAGATCCACCGACAGATCGGATTGCTCTTCGGAGAGCAGGAGGCCCAACCCGCTTCGCTTGCTGATCAGCGTCGGCACCCCCAGCTTGATCGCCTCCAGCCCGACCAGTCCGAACCCTTCTGAGCGGGAGGGCATGATGACGACGTTCGCACGGTGCAAGTCCTGTCGCAAAGCTCCGCTGTCCGGAGAGTACGGTCGTGGGACCACCCGAAGGGAATCGGTGCCCGCCCAGGATTTGACTTCGTGGATCAGGCGCTCGGAGTCCTCTTTCTCCGTCCCGCGAAGCACCAGTTCGACTTCAGGTTCGTTCGCGCCTCTCTGAGCCAGCACATGCCCCAAAGCCCTGGCCGCGATATCGACGCCTTTGATCCGCGCCTCTTGGTGCCCCAGCCGCCCCATCAGCAGCACGCGAACCGTGTCGCTGAGCACCGGAGTTTCCGCGACATCCTCGGAGACGTCGAACCCCGGGTCGAGGCGCACCACTTCCGGTCCTCCGGAACCACGCAGATGGTCCCGCAGGTTGTTGCTCAGCGCCGGCCCGACCCCGATCGCCAGATGCGCCTTTTTCGCTATTTCGATCTCGTGCCTGCTGCGCTCGTCAGCACGCGCGGCCGGGTCGCCGTCCAACCTCCGTTTGTCGACTTCGACTCGATCGGAGACGACATGCAAGAAATGCAGGAGTTTGGCGTCCCGGTAGTGGTCTTCGACGAGCCACAAGGCCGCTTCGCCGGTCTTACGGCCATGCCCGATCACGAAATCAGGGGCGATCGGCGGAGTGACGACCGGTGGCCGGGACAACGCGGTTTCCGCCGCTCCCAACGCGGAAGGCGGATGCACCAGATGGACGCCTGCCGCGGCCGCGTCGCGCCGCTCATCGTCACTGGCGCTCGGGACCGAACAGTAGACTTCCGCACCTTGGGCCACGAGTGCTTTGCAGAGCTCACGGTTGATGGTGCTGATGCCGCCGCCGTGCCGCGAGACCCACTCCGTGTTGACAGCCAGCACACAAATCCGCCCAGGTTCGGCGACGGCCACCGCGGGCCGGGGCTCGTCCCCTCTCGGCTCCTCGTAGTCCTGCTGTAGGTGAACCACCTGCTCGCCGCGGAGCCGCTCGACGTCCGCGACCGCCCCGACTTCGTTGTACAGGGCGATCGCCGCCGCGCGATGCGCGTCGGCGTCGACCAGTCGGCCTTGCCCGGCCGCCGCCCGGCCGAGGCCCTCGTAGGCCACAGCCTCTTCTCGCTGCGCTTTACCCGATCGAGCACGGTCGATCGCGGTCCGGTAATGAGCCGCCGACACATCGAACTCGCCCAAGAGCAATTCCGTTTCAGCGAGGTGAGAGATGAGCTGCGCGATATCACCGTCGCGAAAGAGAAGTTCCTGGTAGTCGTTCAACACCTTCTCGAAGTTCGCCTTCGCGGCGACCAGCCCACCTAGCCGAAGCTCGCACCGCGCGATGCAATCGAGCGCGATCGCCGCGTTCGATCGCTGCGCCTGATCGTGGTAAAAGACCCAGGCGCGTCGCGACAGGTCCAGTGCCTGGTTGAAGTCACCTCTCTCGTAAACGAGCCAGGCCCGGTTGGCCCCGACGTTCATCTCTCCGAACCGATCGTCGACGGCGGAGAACTCCGTCTGGGCGCGTGAGTACAGCTCCATCGCCTCGTCCTTGCGGCCGAGTTGCATACTCGCCAGACCGAGGTTGTTGAGCACGATGGCGACCGCTCGATGATCGCCGGTACGTACCGCCGCCTCCATCGCCTGCTCATAGCAAGCCGTCATCAGTTCCCACTGCTTGGTGGCGTAGAAGTAGCCTCGAAGGCAGTAGGCGAACTGCCAGCAGGCCTTGTCCTCACGCCGTAAGGCCATTTCCTGGATCAGGGGGAGGAAGTTGTCGACTTCACTCTCCATCCACATATTCGCCGAGTAGCCATCCGGGAACAGCGGTGTCTCCACCGACGGAGACACCAGATCGAGCTCCAGCCGATAGCGGTGCTCGTCGATATGGGAATCCGCCGCCGCGGCGGCGTGCAAGAAGTACTCGAAGAGCCTGCCCCTTGCCGAATCCTCCTCGGGAACGGACAGGAGTTCGGCGTCAGGACGGCGCAGGTGATCCCGTAGCACGTCGTGCAGGCGGTACGCGCTATGGGAATGACGTTCGAGCATCCCCGCTCTGATCAGCTCGTCCAACAGGCCTTCGGCCGCGGTGGGCGAGATTCCCGCCAGTGCCCCGGCAGCCCACGCGTCCACCCGAGGGCCTGGATGCGCCGCCATGAGCTGCAGCATCGCCAGTTGCCCGTCGGACAGCGTGGCGCAGGAGGCCTCCAGAACCGCGGTCACGCTTCGCAGCCCATCGGTGAATTCATGGTGACGAGCCGCTTGATCGGCGAGGCGGGCGGCCACGTCCTCCAGGCGCCGGGCCGGGTTGTCCCGGAAACGCGACGCGACGATGCACACGGCGAGAGGGAGCCGGTAGCACATCTCGGTCACCTTCCGGACGACCGCCGGATCGCTCCTCTCCGTCGTCGTCCCCAGTTCGGCGACCGAGGTGAACAAAGCCACCGCGTCGGCTGGTTCCAGGGCCCGGACGTGCTGGTGCAGGGCGGCGTCCAGAACGGTCAGTGGCTGACGGCTGACGATGATCACCGCGGACCTGCCGTTGGGCGGGCGTAAGGCGTGCACCTGCTGGGCACTCGACACGTTGTCGAGCATGACCAGGACTCGGCGGCCCGCGAGCTTCTGCCGGAGAAGGGCGGTCCGGTCCTCCTCGCTCGGTGGTACCAGCTCACCGGGTACCCCCAGCCGCCGCAGGACACGGACGAGTGCCTCGTCCTTCCCCAAAGGCTGACTGTCCGGGTTGTAGCCCTGCATGTCGAGGTAGATGCAGCCGTCCGGGTAGTCGTGATGGAGCCGCTCGGCCACCCATAGCGCTATCGCCGTCTTGCCGACACCGGCCATGCCGTAAAGCACGCAAACTCGCGGCAGTCGGCTCGGCTCGACAGGGCGGAGATGCCGCTCGAGCGCCCGCGCCTCGACGTCGCGGCCGATCAGCCTGCGTGGCCCGGCCGGCAGGTCACACGGAGGTTCGAAACGGGCACGCCGTTCGTCGACGGCCAGGACCGCGGCCGCCTGCGCCAACTCGTCACCGGTGCCCAGGACGCGATCACAGGCGGCGGCGAAAGTGGTCGTCGGTGGTGCCACCCCGTGCTCCACGCGACTTATCTGCGCCTTGCTGTAGTGGATCAGATCCCCGAACGCTTTCAGGGACAAGCCGGCCCCGATGCGCAGCCCCCGCACTCTCGCCCCGAATGCTTTTCGATCCACCGCTGCCCCTCTTCTCGCGGTCACGCGTACTACTCGAGCGTTCACCCATGGTCAGGCAAGCCACCTCGGCGAAAGCCCTCCCCGAGCCGTTCACCCGTTACAAAACCCGATGGGAACGATGGAACGGCACGACAGGTCGCGTCGACCACTACACATGGTGAAGTCTTTGGGGAGAAAAGACCACTGGATGACACCTGTGCCAGTGTCGGCTGAGAGGATCCCACGAACTTGTCCGATGCGATCTACGACGTCTTCCTATCGTTCTCCGGTGACGATAGGGAAGACGGGCGCGCTCTCGCGGAGCGGCTGCGCTCGGCGGGGTTGCAAGTCTTCCTCGACGAAGATGGAATCGCGCGCCGCGACAGCCTTACGGAGCGCATCGGGCTCGCTGTACAGGGGTCGAAAACGCTGGTGGCGTACTACTCCGCGGGCTACGGCAGCAGGCCCGCATGTCAGCATGAACTCATGACGGCCTTCCTGGCCGCTCAGCGGGAAGGCACCGTCCGGCAGCGGATCCTGGTGATCAACCCTGAGCCTGGGACGGATCATATTCACCCGATCGAACTGGCGGACACCAAGTTCGCCCGGGCCCAAGTGGGCGTTGCCGACCTCGCTCACTGGATCGCGGGGACCGCACGCGAGTTGGAAGGCCCCATCGGCCCTCCTCCCCCTTCCGAGAAACATCTGTGGCCTTTTTGGCTGACTCGTCACGTCCAGGGGTTCCTCGGACGGCACCGCGAACTTTGGCACCTCCACACGGAACTCCACGCCAGTAAGTACCCGGTCATCAGAGAACGCGCCTACGGCTCCTTCGTGTCGCTCTGGGGCTCCCCCGGCTCGGGGAAGACCGCCCTCGTCGCGAACTACGCGTGGCGGTTCAGGGACGCGTTCCCCGGTGGGGTCCACTGGCTGAGCTTGGCCGAAGCCGACTCACACCCTGATCGGCTTCACTCCGTCTATTGCGGCGAACTCCGGCGCGCCGGTCGTGAGCTCGGCATGGACCTCGGCTCCGTTCCGGACGAGCTGCTTCCCTCGACCGTGGCACGAACGCTCGGCAAGTCCGGGGAAGCCAGTCTGTGGATAGTCGACGACCTGCCCCGTGGCTGCGGCGCCAAGCACCTCGCGCATCTCGTGCTGCCCAGCGGTAGCGGAGCGCACACGGTGCTCGTCGGACAGGATGACGCCTTCCAAGGCCATCTGCCCGTCATTCGAGTGGGGCCGCTGTCTTCGGACGAAGCCGCCGAGCTGCTGGATTCGTACCGGAAAGCTCAAGACGAAGTAGACAGGAAGAGTCGCAAAGATCTCGTCCAGAAACTGGACGGCAATCCGGGGCCGTTGATCGCCCTCGGAGAACATCTCAGAAACAACGAGGGGTTCTCCTCCTATCCCAGTGTCGGAGGCGACCTTGCCGTCGAGGGGAAGCTGCGCGATGAAGTGTTCAGGGGTGCCCGGCGGGTGGTGGACCTCATGAGCACTGACGAGATCGCGCTTCTCGCCTTCATTTCCCGTGCCGACCAGTACGAGTTCCCCAGTGAGGTGATCGCGGCGGTGCCGAGCTTCGCCACCGTCGACGTCGCAGCGGTATTGCTCGGTCTGCGCAGCCACTCGGTGGCGGTCCGCGACACCCTGTGGCAACTCGATCCCTTGGTGGCGGAAGCGGCCAGGGAACGCCACCGGGCGCTCGGCGTCAAAGCGATCCCGCAAACAGAAGTCACCGACTTTCGGGTCGAGGTCGCCAAAGCTCTCAAGAAGACGAGCGGGCCGCGAAAGGACCGTCGGACCGCGGCGGTCGAGGCCAGTCGACCTCGACGAATCGTGGCCGGTATATCCGCACGTCGGCGATGTTGTCGCCGTGGTCCAGGCTGTTCACGTTGTACGACACCGTGAGTTTCCCCGGACGACTCAGCTGTGGATGTGCCGTCGCGTCGTAGACGATGCGACGGTCACTCGCTTCCGGCGCCCGGTGGAGGACGACAGGAGCGCCGAACGGGCCGGTCGGCGTACTCGCCGTGTACGCGAGCATCACCGGGCTGAAGCCGGGGCTGGTGTCCATGGTGATCAGCACGTACTCGCCACCGACCCGGGTCACCGAGAACGCCGTCCCGATCCCGGACAGCATCCGGACGGAGTCCTCCTCGCGGGACGACCAGCCGAAGCCGCTCCAGAACTGCCATGGCCCGCGAAGGCCCCCGATGGGCACCCTGGCGAGCCGGAGGTGTCCCTGGTCCGCACCGTAGACATAGGTGTAGCCACCGTTTTCGAGCAGTTCCGATCCCCACGCGACCTGGTCGCCGACCGGGATGACCAGCAGTTCTGACGGTGTCAGCGCGGGCAGCCGGAAGGTGGCCAGCGAGGTCCCGGTGCCGCGGAAGTCGAGTCCGCCGGGTCCTGTTGTCCTGTACCGGTTGTAGAGCACCCGAAGGACATCGCCTTCGACGACGCCGTCCCCGACCCAGTAGTGCTCACCGGAGCCCGCGAGCCCGATCAGCGGCTCAGGGTCCTCGGCGGTGCCACCGTGCAGCGTCTCCCCCAGCGTGCCGTCGGCCCGCTGGACGACCAGGGTGTTGCGGGCGATCGGGCTGTCCGGCGGGCGGCTGTGATCGGGGTTCACCTTGCCGAGGAACGTGTCCGAGAACAGCCACGCGGTGCGGCCGTCCGGCAGCGGGACCGACACCGTGCGATCCCCGCCTGTCCAGTGTCCGCCTTGATCGCCGTAACGGCTCCAGAGTTCGTTCAGCCCGGCGGCGGGGGCCTCGGGCCGCGGCGCGGGCGCGATCCCGCTGCTCGCCATCATGGCGCTGAGCAGCAACAAGGCCACCACGAGGATCCGCGACGGCCGGCGCATCCGATCATGCTAGAGCCGCCGAGGTCTTTGTACGAGCCTTGTGCGGCAGAGGGTTACGGTGCGCGGAATGTCCTGGAAACTGCTTTCCGTGAGTGTGCTCGCCGCTTTCGCCTGCACCGGATTCACGACGGCCGAAGCCGCTTCGAAGACCTACTACGTCGACCAGGTCTCCGGCAGTGACACCGCAGGGGGCACTTCACAGCAGACCCCGTGGAAATCACTGGCGAAGGTCTCCTCGACCACGTTCGCCCCCGGTGACACCGTGTTGCTGCGGCGAGGCGGTGCCTGGAGCGGCGGTCTCGCCGTCAAGGGCTCGGGTGTCACCATCGGCGCGTACGGCACCGGCGCCCGCCCGATCGTCAAGGGCAACCCCGAAGCGTGCGTCGACCTGCCTGGCAACGACAACGTGGTGCGGGACCTGCAGATCGGCGTCGCGGCCGACGCCGGACGCTGCTCGTGGGCCGGGGTGAAGGTCTCCGGCGACCGCAACAAGGTGCTGTCGAACCTCATCACCGGGGCGGGCGCGGGCGTGTACATCGCGCCGTCGGCCGACCACACCGAGGTCACGCAGAACGACCTCGTCGACAACAACCACATGACCGTCGTGACCCCGGGTGGCAACGACGATTCCGGCGCCTTCGCCGTGCTGGTCCAGGGCAACGACTCCGACATCGGCTGGAACCGGATCAGCGGCTCGATCGCGAAGTCCGACGACTTCGGCGGCCTCGACGGCGCCGCGGTCGAGATCTTCTACGGCTCCCGCAACGTCATCCACCACAACATCTCCGAGGACAACGAGACCTTCACCGAACTCGGCACGGACACGAAGGATCCCGACGGCGTCTCGACCGGCAACGTCTTCGAGTACAACGCGATCTTCGGCGCCAAGACGCGCGGCGGGATCATCACGCGCGGCGCCGAGGACGGCAACGGGCCGGTGCTGGGAACGGTGTTCCGCAACAACTCGCTCCGGCTCTCGAACGCCGAGTCGGAGGGTTTCGTCTGCTACGGCGGCTGCACGAACCAGATGCTGAAGATGACGCAGAACGTCGTCCAGGCGGCGTACAAGGTCGGCTACGCGGACACGACCTTCACCGCGACCGACCACAACGTCTACTTCGGCGGGCTCCGGCAGTTCACGGCGGGGACGACGGACAAGGTGGCCGACCCGAAGTTCACGTCGGCGACGAGCCTCGTCCTGAAGGCGGGGAGCCCGGCGATCGATCTCGGCACCACGAAGTACGACGACCGCGACGTCGACGGGAATCCCGTGTACGCCGGTGCCCGGGTGGACGCGGGCGCCTACGAGTTCCAAGGCTAGAACGCCGTGAAGGCCTCCTTCCCCACTCTCAAGGTAGGGAAGGAGGCCTTCACGGACCGGCGAAGCGTCAGTAGTTGTAGATGCGCTGCATGGCGCCGGCTGCCATCAAGCCGTTGGCCCACAGCGAGTTCACCCGGGAGACCTCCTGGGCGTTCGGCTTCGCGTTGGTGCAGGACGGGCCGGGGCCGCCACCGGACATCAGTTCGGAGCACGGGCCCTGGTAGTTGTCCGGCAGGCCGAGCGCGTGGCCGGTCTCGTGCGCGGCGATCCGCGTCTGGTCGTACTGCTGCGCCTGCGAGTAGTCGATGAAGATGGTGCCGCGGCCGTGGCCGTCGGTCTGGGCGTACGAACCCCGGGGGTCGTTGCCCTCGGTGTAGCGCAGGGTGGCCCCCGACGAGCTCTCCTGCAGCTTCACGTTGGACACCGAGTTGTTCCAGTTCGCCGCGCCCGCCTGGATGGCGGCACGGAAGCTGGGCGCTCCCGAAGCGTCGTAGTAGACCGTGGTCGCCGCCGCGGTCTGCTGAGCAGGCTCGACCGCAGCGGCCTGACCCGCGGTCACCGGAACGGCGAGCAGTGCCAAGCTCACGGACGCGGAGACGAAGAACTTCCTTGCCATGGACCCACTCCTTGTGAGGACAACGGAATGGTTGGTGAATTTAGGAGCCTCGGCCGAGACTGGGCACCGACTTTCGTCGCGTCAGCCAGCTGGTGATTTACCAACACTTTCGCACTATTGACATGCACGCCTTCGCATACGACTATGTCGCGCTCACGGCCTCAGCACGAGCTTGCCGACCGTCGACCGCGCCTCCAGTTCCGCGAGCGCCTTCGGCCCGTCCGCGAGGTCGTACACCGTCGGGTTCCCCGGTGTGCAGACACCGGCGGCGATGAGCACCCGGAGCTCGTCCAGCAGGTCCGCGAAGATCTCGGGCGCTTGCTCGATCAGGACGCCGAGATGCAGGCCGATGACGTGGATCTGATGCCGGAAGTTCAGGTCCCGGTTGGTGATCGCGACCTCTCCCCCGGCGACGCCGTAGACCACGACCCGCCCGGTGACCCGCTTGGCGGCGGCGAGACTCGCGGCGAAGGTCGCTCCACCTGCCGACTCGAGCACGAGGTCGACGTCCTCCGTCTCCACGCCGTAGTCGAGGACGCGGTCGGCACCCAGCGCCCGCACCAGATCGTGCTTGCCGGGCGACGCGGTGCCGATGACGGTCGCGCCGTAGTGCTTGGCCAGCCGGACCGCGGCCTGGCCGACCCCGCCCGCCGCCGCCCGCACCAGTACGGTCTCACCGGAAGCCAGCCGCCCCAACGGTTTGAGCGCGGCGAGCGCGGTGACCCAGTTCAGGATCAACCCGGGAGCCCGCTCGTCCGGCCAGCCCTCGGGAACCGGGACCGCACCGGCCGCGGACATGACCATGTACTCGGCGAAAGCGCCGCCACCGGTCCCGACGACGTGATCACCGAGGCGCGGCGAGGTCACGCCCTCTCCCAGGCCGACGACCTCACCAGCGGCTTCGAAGCCGGCGACGTAGGGCGCTTCCGGGCCGCCTTCGTAGGTGCCCCGCGTCTGCATGACGTCCGCGAAGTTGACACCGGCGGCGGTGACCTTCACCAGGATTTCGCCTGGTCCCGGCGACGGAACGAGGGCGTCGGTGATCAAATGCAGGTCTTCAGGACCGTTCGCGGAGTCCTGTCGCAAAGCGCGCATCGAAGTCATGTCCGCACGCTAAAACCCTCACTCTTGCGTGAGGGTCAAGTCGCGAAGGTACGCGTCGAGCGCATCGCGATCGCGCGTCATGAGCGCGATCCGGCGATCGAGTACGTCCCGCTGCCGCGCGACCTCGCCGATCATGTACTCGCACGGCACCTTCGGCCGAACCTCGTCGGGATCGTCGAGATACGGCAGGATCTCGCGGATCAGCCTGGTCGGCAATCCGGCGTCGAGCATTCCCCGGATCCGCACCACGGCCTCGACCGAGCCGTCGCGGAAGTCGCGGTAGCCGTTGTCTTCACGGCCGGGCCGGATAAGGCCCTCTTCCTCGTAGTAGCGCAGCGCGCGGACGCTGACCCCGGTCTTCCGCGCGAGTTCGCCGATCTTCACCTCGCCCACGGTAGCCGCCGGGGCGCGGTATAGGCCGTTATACGGTTTTCGGTTTGTACCAGACCTCGGGTCGGCCGACCTGGCCGTAGCGCGGTTCGCGCTGGGCGAGGCCGTTGTCGGCCAGGTACTCGAGGTAGCGCCGCGCGGTGACCCGGGAGGCGCCGATCGCGGTCGCGGCGGCCCCGGCGGACAGGCCGTCCGCGGCCGAGGCGAGGACGTCGGTGATCGCCTCCAGGGTCTGCCCGCTCATCCCCTTCGGCAGTGCCTGCCGCTCGGTGGTGCGCAAGGTGCCGAGCGCGCGGTCGATCTCGGCTTGCCCGGTGACCTCGCCCGAGGCGCCGTGGAACTCGGCGTAGCGCTCGAGTTTCTCCCGCAGGGAGGCGAAAGTGAACGGTTTCAGCAGGTACTGCACCACTCCGACGGACACCGCGGCCTTGACCAGCGCCAGATCACGCGCCGAGGTCACCGCGATGACGTCGATCGGGAGACCTGCCGCGCGCAGCGACCGGCAGACCGCGAGCCCGTGCGTGTCCGGAAGGTAGAAGTCCAGCAGCACCAGGTCGACGGGCTCGCGTTCGCAGAACCGCAACGCGTCACCGCCGGAGTGCACGACGCCGGACACGGTGAACCCGGGCATCCTCTCGACGTACACCCGGTGCGCGTCGGCGGCCACGGGTTCGTCCTCGACGACCAGCACCTTGATCATCGTGTCGGCTCCTTCGGCGGCAAGCGCACAGTGAACACCGCGCCCTCTTCGCGGCCGACGTCGATGATCCCACCGTGCCGCCGCACCGCCTGACCCACCAGTGCCAACCCGAGCCCGTGACCGTCTTCGGGTTTGGTGGACCAGCCGCGCCGGAAGACGTCCTCGACGTCGTCCACGCCGGGGCCGGTGTCGGCGACCCTCAGCAGCAACCCCTCGGCATCGGATCGGACGGTGACTTCGACCCCGGGACGGCCGCCGTCGCCCGCGTTCCCCGCGGCCGCGTCGATCCCGTTGTCGACCAGGTTGCCGAGGATGGTCACCAGGTCTCGTGGCGGGATGCCGGTGTCCGAGTCCTCCATGACGGTGTCGGGCGTGATCGTGAATTCGACGCCGCGTTCACTCGCCTCCGCCGCCTTGCCCAGCAGCAACGCCGCGAGCACCGGTTCGGCGACCGCGCCGACCACGCGGTCGGTGAGTTCCTGCGCCAGCGCGAGTTCTTCGGTCGCGAACTCGACGGCCTGTTCGGGGCGGCCGATCTCGACCAGCGAAACGACGGTGTGGAGCCGATTCGCCGCCTCGTGCGCCTGCGACCGCAGCGCCTCGGCCAATCCGCGCACCGTGGTCAGTTCACCGGTCAAGGCCTGGAGTTCCGTGTGGTCGCGCAGGCTCACGACGGTGCCCATCGCCTCTCCCCGCGAACGCACGGGCGCCGTGCTGACGACGAGCACCCTGGCCTCGGTGAGGTGGAGTTCGTCGGTGCGCTCCTCCCCCGAGGTGAACGCCTCGACGAGATCTTCGGGAATGTCCAATGCGGACAGTTCCCGGCCGACCGGATCATCGGCGACGCCCAGCAGCGCGCGGGCGCCGTCGTTGCACAGCACCACCCGCCCGTCACCGCCGACGAGCAGCAAGCCCTCGCGCATGGAATGCAGGACGGCTTCGTGGTACTCGAACAGGTTGCTCAGTTCCTCGGGCGCGATCCCCCTGGTCTGCCGCCGGAGACGGGCGCTGACCAGGTAGCTGCCGATCCCGCCGACCACCAGTACCGCCGCCGCGACCCCGATCAGCGGCCACAGGCGTTCGCGGAGTTCGGCGTCGATCGCCTCGACGGTGATACCGACCGAGACCAGCGCGACGACCTGTCCTCCGGTGCCGAGGACCGGGACCACGACACGTTCGGACGGTCCGAGCGAACCGGCGTAGGTCTCGACGACCTTCCCACCGCGCTGCGCCTCGCCGATGTTCCCGATGAACGGCTGTCCGATCAGCTCCGGATTCGGGTGGGTGTAGCGGATCCCGTGCTTGTCCATGATGGTCACGAAGTCCACGCCCGTGTCCGCGCGGACACTCTGCGCGAACGGCTGCAACGTCCGGCTGGGCTCCGAAGTGGACAGTGCGGCGAGTACGCCCGGCGCGTCCGCCACCGCTTCGGCGACGGCGGTCACCTGATCCCGCGCCCGGTCCCCGGTGGCCTTCACGGAGTCCAGATAGGCGAAGGTCAATCCCGCCGCGACGAGCACGAAAAGCACCACGAGCTGCAGAATCAGCAGCTGGCGGGCGAGACTTCCGCGCCTGGTCCGGATCCGCGTCGTCGAGGGCACCCGCCCATACCAGCACACCGGCGTACCGGCCGCTCGATCCGCCCGGCCGGAATTCCCCGGAAACCACTCGCGCGAACTCAATGAACACAACCGTGACCCAGCTCACCTGCCCGGGTGATAGTGACCGGCAATCCCACGGACACCCCCTGAGCTGGAGGCAAAGGTGCCTACAACGCCCGAAGCGGCGCCGCGTCGCCGAGACAAGATGCACTACCTGTACCTGGCCGTGATCGCGGCGGTCGTCCTCGGCGTCATCGTCGGGTTCGCCGCGCCGGGTCTGGCCAAGGAACTCAAGCCCCTCGGCACCGGATTCGTCAACCTGATCAAGATGATGATCTCCCCCATCATCTTCTGCACCATCGTGCTCGGCATCGGATCGGTGGCGAAGGCCGCGAAGGTCGGCAAGGTCGGGTTGCTGTCGCTCGGCTACTTCCTGATGATGTCGACCTTCGCACTCGCGATCGGTCTCGTCGTCGGCAATCTCCTGCACCCGGGTGAGGGCCTGCACCTCGACCCCGCCGCCGCCGCGAAGGCGCACACACAGGCCGAGGGCGCCGAGGGCACCGTCGACTTCCTGCTCGGCATCATCCCGACCAGCTTCGGTTCCGCGTTCACCGAAGGCCAGGTGTTGCAGACGCTGCTGGTGGCGCTGCTCGCCGGATTCGCCGTACAGAAACTGGGCACCAAGGGCGAGCCGATCCGCCGGGGCATCGAGCACATCCAGCGGCTCGTGTTCCGGATCCTCGCCATGATCATGTGGGCCGCGCCGGTGGGCGCGTTCGGCGCGATCGCCGCGGTGGTCGGCGAAACCGGCTGGGGCGCGCTTCGCAGCCTCGCCGTCATCATGATCGGCTTCTACCTGACCTGCCTGGTGTTCGTGTTCGGCGTGCTCGGCTCTGTCCTGTGGCTCGGCGCGCGGGTCAACATCTTCACCCTGCTCCGCTATCTCGGCCGCGAGTTCCTGCTGATCCTGTCGACGTCGTCGTCCGAGTCGGCCCTGCCGCGGCTGATCGCGAAGATGGAGCACCTCGGGGTTTCCAAGCCCGTCGTCGGCATCACGGTCCCCACCGGGTACTCGTTCAACCTCGACGGCACGGCCATCTACCTCACGATGGCGACGCTGTTCATCGCCAGCGCGCAGGACCAGCCGCTGGGCGTCGGAGAGCAGATCTCCTTGCTGCTGTTCATGATCATCGCGTCGAAGGGCGCGGCGGGCGTGAGCGGCGCCGGGATCGCCACCCTCGCGGGCGGGCTCCAGTCGCACCGGCCGGAACTGGTCGACGGTGTCGGATTCATCCTCGGGATCGACCGGTTCATGTCCGAGGCCCGCGCGCTGACCAACTTCGCGGGCAACGCCGTCGCGACCGTCCTGGTCGGCACGTGGACCAAGGAGTTCGACCGCGACCAGGCCAACCGGGTCTTCAGTGGCCAGGCCCCGTTCGACGAAGCCACCCTGATCGACGATCACGCCCCGGACGCGCCCGAGGTCGAAAGGGAGAAAGCCGTGGCGGGCACGTAGCTCCCGGCGACAGACCGGAACCGCGGTGCGAGGGTCCCCCGTCCTCGCACCGCGGTTCTTCGTTTTCTGGAAAACTCCGAGCATGCCGGACGCCATCGACCGTTACGTGCCCGCGCGGTATTCGAAGCTCCTGCACGGCAACTTCGCCGGGATGATGAGCGGCGCCGAACGCGAGCCCTTCCTACGGGACCTGGTCGAGGACGCCGCGCGGATCACCGACGAGGACCTGGCGTTCCTTTTCGACGCCGGCTGGCGGGAACGGATCACCGCCGCCTGGCTGATCGGCGCCGACCGCCGCACCGCGTGGCGCGGACGCCTCCGCGAACTGCTCCTGGAGAGCGGGATGGTCTTCGCCGGACAGGGCTACTGCTTCGCGCTGGCTCGGTTCGGCACCCTCGCCGACGCCGAGATCCTCGTGTCCTATCTGGACCACTACCTCGCGCGACCGGACCTGCGCTACGACCAGGAGTGGGCGCTCGCGGCCCTGCACCACATCGACGCCGACCTCCGGACGGCCTACACGTCACGCTATCTGCGTCCGGGCGGCCTGTGGGAAAGCTGGTCCGAGAAGAACAGCACGGACCTGCCGTTCCACAAGTGGTACTTCGACATGCTGTGCTCGCACGTCCAGCGAGCGGTGCACGTCAGGCGCTGACCCGCTCGTCGTAAACGACGCGGGACGCGGCGATCGAATCGCGGTGGCGCTCCGCCCAGTGCAGCAGGCCACTCAGCGACGCGTACAGCTCCTTCGCCATCGCCGTGGCCTCGTACTCCACCTTCGGCGGCACTGTCGGGTACACGGTGCGCACGAGCAGGCCGTCGCGTTCGAGGTTCCGCAACGTCAGCGTGAGCATCCGGCGGCTGATCCCCTCCACCGATCGCTCCAGTTCGGTGAACCGCACCGGACCGCGCGTGGCCTCCAGCAGGATGCCGATCGCCCACTTGCCGCTGATCCGGTTGATCACCTCGAGCACGGTGCACACCTCGAGTTTTTCCGGATCGACCACCCTGGCCTGCGCGGTCACATCGGTGTTCCCCTGGGACATGGAAGTGCCTCCTTCCGGCAGGGAACAGAGTCACACAAGATGGGCGCTGTTACAAGTGATGCACCAAGGCATCACCTGGAAAAAGGGATTCAAATGCCCCAGCGCGCTCTCGCCCTCGCCGTTCTTTGCGCCGTCTCGCTGATGGTCGTCCTCGACGGCTCCATCGTCGCCGTCGCGCTGCCCGCGATCCAGAACGACCTCGGCTTCACGCCGTCCACTCTGGCCTGGGTGGTCAACGCCTACCTGATCGCCTTCGCCGGACTGCTGCTGTTGTCCGGGAGACTGGGCGACCTGATCGGCCGGAAACGGGTCTTCTCGGCCGGGCTCGGCGTGTTCACCCTCGCTTCTCTGCTGTGCGGGATCGCGCAGGACCAGACTCAGCTCGTCGTGTTCCGCTTCCTGCAAGGCGCGGGCGGCGCGCTCGCGTCAGCGGTCGTGCTCGGCATGATCACCACGCTTTATCCGGAACCGCGGGCACGGGCGAAGGCCATCGGCGTCTACAGCTTCACCCAGGCCGCGGGCGCGTCGATCGGGCTCATCGCGGGCGGCACGCTCACCCAGCTGCTCGACTGGCACTGGACGTTCTTCGTCAACCTGCCGATCGGCGCCGTCGCCCTGGTGATGGCCGCCCGGCTGCTCGCGGACGATCGGGGGCCGGGGCTGCGCGGCGGCACCGACGTCACCGGCGCCGGACTGGTCACCGGCGGGCTGATGCTGCTGATCTACACGATCGTCAAGGCCGAGGAGTACACCTGGGCCGACACCCGCACGCTCGGACTGCTCGCGGTGTCGCTGCTGTCGCTCGCCGGATTCGTACTCCGCCAGGCGAAGGCGCGCGAACCGTTGCTGCCGCTGCGGATCTTCCGTGTCCGGGCGGTGTCCGGGGCGAACTCGGTGATGGTCCTGATGGTCGCCGGGCTGTTCGGTTTCCAGTTCATCACCGCGCTCTACCTGCAGCGGGTGCTCCTGCTCGACGCGTTGAGCACCGGATTCGCCTTCCTTCCCGCCCCGGTCTCGATAGCGGTGATGTCGCTGGTCTTCGCCGAGAGGCTCAATCACCGCTTCGGCGCGCGAACGGTACTCGTCACCGGGCTTTCGGTGGTCGCGCTGGCGCTCGGTCTCCTCGCCATGGTCGAGGCGGACGGCGACTACGCGACGGACGTCCTGCCCGCGCTCGTCTTGATGGGCGTCGGGTTCGGCGTGGCGATGCCCGCGTTGATGGGGCAGGCGATGTCCGGCGTCGCCCCCACCGACGCCGGGGTCGCTTCAGGCTTGATCAACACCACACAGCAGATCGGCGCGGCGATCGGTACCGCGGTGCTCGCGACCGCCGCCGCGTCCCGCACCGGATCCCTGCTGACCGAAGGTGCGGCAGCGCCCGAAGCACTCACCAGCGGGTACAGGACCGCGTACGCATTGAGCGCCGGGCTACTCGCTCTCGCCGTCTTCGTCGCGGCCGCGGTCCTGCGCAACCGGAAGGCTCAGGAGGCGATCGTCGCGTAGGCCCATTCGGAGACTTCGCCGCCGAGCCGCACCTCGGCGGCGCCTCCGGGTTTCCAGACCCCGCTGCCGCCGAACGCGGCCATCCCGCCGGTCTTGCCGGAATACTGGGAAAGCACCACCCACATCCCGTGTCCGGCCGCCACGCCGACCTGATCCAGCAGCCGCTGCTCCTGGCCGTCGCTGAAGAGCGCACTGAGCACGTAGACCTCGGCGCCGACTTCGGCGAGTTCCCTGGAGTGATCCGGGTTGGCGGCGTCGAGACAGATCGCGAGACCGAGGCGCTTGCCGCCGACGTCGATGATCACCTGGCGATCGCCGGCGTCGAACAGCTCTTCCTCGCTGTTGTGCAGATTGCGTTTCGCATAGGTGGCAACGGTTTCCCCGTCCGGACCGAGGACGAGCGAGCCGATGTACCTGCGGCCGTCCTCCACGAGCGGAAGCCCGATGACGGCGTGGACACGGCGGGCCCGGCAAGCGTCGCGGAGCGGTTCGAGGCGTGGATCGTCCTGGGCCAGCCAGAGTCCCGGATCGGCGGCGAGCGCCTCGAACTCCAGGCCGGTCAGGGAAAGTTCGGGGAAGACACCGAGGTCGGCCTCCGCGATCCGGAGGAGCCTCGCGTGTTCGGCGATGTTCGCGGACAGATCCGCGGGGACGGTGAACGGCTGCACGGTGGCGACACGCATGGCCGGAGCCTAACCCGCCGATGCCCCCAGATACCCCTGTAATCCGTGTTGCCCGCGTCGCATCATGAGCGCGTGGTTGATCCGGAATACCGGCCTGGCGATGCGATCGAGCTTACGCAGCAACGGTTTCCGCGCTTCGACCTCTTGAGTGATCTCCAGCCTGGTGCCGCTGTCCACCGGGATCAGGGCGCCGGCCAGCATCCCCTCCAGGTCACCGCTGAGCAGGACCCGCACCCGGCCCTCGCGCTCGTCCTGCCGATCGCGGTGCATCCGCACTGTCAACGCGTACGGAAGCCGGGAGCGGCAGACGAGCTCCGCGGTGTCCTCGTCGACCTGGCTGACCGAACGGACGTCACGCCACCACAACGGATACGCGGCGAGGTCGACGACGGCGTCGAACACCGCCTTGGGTGAAGCGGGAAGCACCCACGTGTCGCGGAAGCGGTATCGACCGCCTCCGCGACCCGTGAGCGAGCCCGTCATGCCTGCGCCGACACCAGGTTCCGGCCGTCCATCGTCACGACGTCGACCGAAGCAACGTCGGCGGGAGCGACCAGTGCGGAACCGTCGATCCCGGTGCCTTCCTTCTCGCCCTTGGCCGACACCAGCCAGCTGCCCGCGTTGACCCGCTCACCGCTCTTGGTCACCACGACGAGCTGACACTTCTCGCCCTCACGGACGCCTTCCGCCTTCGCGTGGAGCCGGACCCAGCCCGCGGCCGGGACGACCCGGACAGCCAGCTGTGCCCCCGTGTCGCGATCGGTGGCCGCGAGATCGCGGGTGCCTGCCACCGGGGTGGTCACCGTCGGCACCGGCAAGGCCACCGTGGACGGTTCCGGCGACGTCTGCCGTCCGACCAGCACGCCCGCGCCCAGTGCCACCACGACCAGCACGGCCGCACCGGCGACGGCGAGAAGCCGTCGAGGCTTGCGTTCCTGAGTGCCTTCTTCGTCGCGGACCTGACGCAACGTGCGCTGCAGGAGCAGGTCGCCTCCGTCAGGAGGTCCTTCGAGGAACGCCTCCGGCGGCACCTCGTCGAGGTGATACCGAAGCTCCCCCAGCTCACGCACCTCACGGCGGCATGCGGGGCAGTTCGCCAGATGTGTTTCGAACGTGGCCGCTTCCGCCGGGGTCAACCCGCCGAGGACGTAGGCGGCGAGCTGGCCCTGGTCGTGTCCCACCGTGCTCATCGCGCTACCTCCTTCCCGGTTCCCGACATCACGGCTCTGAGCGCCCGTAACGCGTAATAAGATCTCGACTTAACGGTACCCGGGGCCACGCCCAGGGATCTCGCCGCTTCGGCCACCGTCCGGCCCCGGTAGTAGATCTCCACCAGGACCTCACGATGTTCCGTGGACAGGCCGTCCATCGCCCCGAGCACGGCCATGGAATCCACGACGCCTTGCGCGTGGTCCTTCGACACCGCGGGGGTCGGCACGCCTTCTTCGGGCTCCGCCACTTCCGGCGGCCGCGCCGCCCTGGCGCGGGCGCGATCGGTGATGATGTTCCGGGCGACCGTGAGCAGCCAGCCCCGCACCGATCCCTTCGCGTCGTTCTCCAGGTCTTCGGCATGTTTCCAAGCCCGGACCAGGGTCTCCTGCACGACGTCCTCCGCGGCCGCGCGGTCCCCGGTCAGCCTCGTCGCGTACGCCAGCAGGCTTCGCCCGTGTTCGGCGTACAAGTGCCGGACCAAGTCCTCGCCTTTGGCCTTTTTGGGCCGCCAGCCTCCGATCGCCACTCGTGTCCTCCCGACGGTCTTCTGGGTCGGCGAGGACAGTACTGCAACCCGCAGGGGGAGAGTGGATCGTTCGGCGCGCGCCGCGATCGAACTGTGCATCGGCACCGGCCTCTCCTCGGTTCTCCATGCCGCCTCCTCTTGCCTCCCACACGGACGGTGCGTCGATGCGGTTCAACCGGGTCTTGTCCGGGTCTTGTCCGGGGCTTGTCGATCACCGAAGGCGCTCGTATGCTGACGCCTCCGGACTCCGCCGCCGCCTGATTCCCGGGAGGGACGAGGCGTGCCAAGGAAACTCGCGGCCGTTCTGCTGGCGGTGGCCTTCGCGGCGGGTTGCGGTGCCGAACCCGGTTTCACCGCGACGCTGACGGATCCGGTGAACGTCGACCTGAGCTGGCCCGACGACGATCCGGACGTCGCGGGCCGGATCGTCGAATACACCACCGATCCGCACGGCGAATACACGATCCTGCAGTTCGTGCCGCCGAGGCAGACGACCTACCGGCATCCGGACCTGATCCCGGAAACGCGGTTCTACTACCGGATCCGGCCCTTCTACGGAGCCGTTTCGGAGGCCATCACGGTTTCCGGGCCGCTGGTTTCCGGCTCGGCCGGGCCGGCGGTCTCGCTGCGCACGGGTGGCCAGGCAGCCGCTCCGGCGGCGTTCCGGGCGGAACCTGGGGCCGAAGAGATGGTGCGGTTCACCTGGGCCGACCGATCCAGTGACGAGGACGGTTTCCTCGTGGAGATCAGGAAACCCGGCGCTCCGGATTTCGTGCCGATCGAGATGTCCGATCCGGGGACGACGTCGGCGGGGCTCGCTTCGATGCCCGGCGAAGCAGGGGCCTCGTACCGGCTGCGTGCCTTCTACTACGGGCCCGCGTCACCCGTGCTGGACCTCGTGAGTGGTAGGGACGGTTAGAACCGAGAGTGCCTTGGGTCTGGGTGCTGTTGTTCGTGAGTCCCGGTCCGTGAAGGGCTCCTTGCCTACCCTGAAGGTAGGGAAGGAGGCCTTCACGGACCTCGGGACCTCAAGCGAGAACGGACTTCAAAAACTCGCCGGTGTAGCTCTCGTCCACGGAAGCGACCTGCTCCGGCGTGCCCTCCGCGATCACGGTGCCACCGCCGGAACCACCCTCGGGGCCCATGTCGATGACCCAGTCCGAGGTCTTGATGACGTCGAGGTTGTGTTCGATCACGATCACCGTGTTGCCCTTGTCCACCAGCCCGTTGATCACGCCGATCAGCTTGCTGATGTCCTCGAAGTGCAGACCGGTGGTCGGCTCGTCGAGAATGTACACGGTCTTGCCGGTGGACCGCTTCTGCAGTTCGCTGGCGAGCTTGACGCGCTGCGCCTCACCGCCCGACAGCGTCGGCGCGGGCTGCCCGAGCCGGACGTAGCCGAGGCCGACGTCGACGAGGGTGGCCAGGTGCCGGTGGATCGCCTTGATCGGCTCGAAGAACTCGGCCGCTTCCTCGATCGGCATGTTCAGCACGTCCGAGACGGTCTTGCCCTTGTAGTGCACCTCGAGGGTCTCCCGGTTGTACCGGTCGCCCTTGCACACCTCGCACGGGACGTAGACGTCCGGCAGGAAGTTCATCTCGATCTTGATCGTGCCGTCACCGGCGCACGCCTCGCACCGGCCGCCCTTGACGTTGAAGGAGAACCGGCCCTGCTGGTAACCACGCACCTTCGCCTCGGTGGTCGCGGCGAACAGTTTGCGCACGTGATCCCAGACGCCGGTGTACGTCGCCGGGTTGGATCGCGGGGTGCGGCCGATCGGCGACTGGTCGACGCGGACCAGCTTGTCGACGCCGGCGAGACCGTTGACGCGCGTGTGCCGCCCCGGCACCTGGCGGGCGCCGTTGAGCTTGTTCGCCAGCACGGTCGCGAGGATGTCGTTGACCAGCGTGGACTTCCCGGAACCCGAAACACCGGTGACCGACACGAGACAGCCGAGCGGGAACGACACGTCGAGACCGCGCAGGTTGTGCTCGCGCGCGCCGACGACGGTCAGCTGACGCTTCTTGTCGATCGGGCGCCGGATCGCCGGGACCTCGATCTTGCTGCGGCCCGAGAGGTACGCGCCGGTGATGGATTCCTTGTTCTTCAGGATCTTCTTGTACGGTCCACTGTGGACGATGTGGCCGCCGTGCTCACCGGCGCCGGGGCCGATGTCGACCACCCAGTCGCTGGAGCGGATGGTGTCCTCGTCGTGCTCGACGACGATCAGCGTGTTGCCGAGGTCGCGCAGCCGGACCAGCGTCTCGATCAGCCGGTGGTTGTCGCGCTGGTGCAGCCCGATCGACGGCTCGTCCAGCACGTACAGCACGCCGACCAGACCGGAGCCGATCTGCGTGGCGAGCCGGATGCGCTGTGCCTCGCCCCCGGACAGCGTCCCGGAGGCACGGTCGAGCGAGAGGTAGTTGAGGCCGACGTCCAGGAGGAAGCGCAACCGCGCCTGGATCTCCTTGAGCACGGCCCCGGCGATCACCTGCTCGCGTTTGCCGAGCTCCAGCTCGTCGAGGAACTGCGAGGCTTCGGCGATCGAGAGCGCGCAAACCTCGGCGATCGACCGGTCGCCCTGCGTCTTGTGCTCGAGGGTGACCGCGAGGATCTCCGGCTTGAGCCGCGTGCCCTGACAGGCCGGGCACGGCACCTCGCGCATGTAGCCCTCGTACCGCTCACGCATGTACTCGGACTCTGTCTGCTCCTGGCGCCGCTCGAGGAACGGGATGACGCCCTCGAAGGCCGCGTAGTACGAACGCTGGCGGCCGTAGCGGTTCTTGTAGCGGACGTGGACCTGCTCGTCGACACCGTGCAGAACGGCTTTCTGGACCTTCGCCGTCAGCCTGCGCCACGGGGTGTCCATCCGGAAGCCGACGGTCTCCGAAAGCGACTCCAGCAAGCGGATGAAGTAGTCCGCGCTCTGGCCGCCCGCCCACGGCGCGATGGCGCCCTCGCCGAGGGACAGCTCGTCGTCCGGGACCACGAGTTCCGGGTCGACCTCCTTGCGGACGCCGATACCGGAGCATTCGGGGCAGGCGCCGTAGGGCGCGTTGAAGGAGAACGACCGCGGCTCGAGGTCCTCGATCGCCAGCGGGTGGCCGTTGGGGCAAGCCAGGTTCTCGGAGAACCCGCGCACGCGGTGCGGGTCGTTGTCCGGCAGGTCGACGAACTCCAGCTCGATCAGGCCGTCGGCCAGCCGGAGCGCCGTCTCGACCGAGTCGGTGAGCCGCTGCCGTGAACTCGTCTTCACCGAGAGCCTGTCGATGATGACGGCGATCTGGTGCTTTTCCTGCTTCTTCAGCTTCGGCGGCTCGGTGAGCGGGTGGATCGTCCCGTCGACCACGACGCGCGCGTAACCCTGCTGCTGCAGGTTCTCGAAGAGGTCGAGGTACTCCCCCTTGCGCCCGCGGACGACCGGGGCGAGCACCTGGAAGCGGGTGCCCTCCTCCATGGCGAGCACCTGGTCGACGATCTGCTGCGGGGTCTGCTTGCTGATCGCCTCGCCGCACTGCGGGCAGTGCGCCTTGCCGGCGCGGGCGTAGAGCAGGCGCAGGTAGTCGTAGACCTCGGTGATGGTGCCGACGGTCGAACGCGGGTTGCGCGAGGTGGACTTCTGGTCGATCGACACCGCGGGCGACAGGCCCTCGATGAAGTCGACGTCCGGCTTGTCCATCTGGCCGAGGAACTGGCGCGCGTACGCCGACAGCGACTCGACGTAACGGCGCTGCCCCTCGGCGAAGATGGTGTCGAAGGCGAGGCTCGACTTTCCGGACCCGGACAGACCGGTGAACACGATCAGGCTGTCGCGGGGCAGGTCGAGATCCACTCCGCGGAGGTTGTGCTCGCGGGCGCCGCGAACAACGAGGCGATCAGCCACGCCAGGGTCCCTTCAGGTTTCATTCTCAGCTGCGGTCGCCGTCCCGGTCGATAGCTGCACGGGCGGCCTCTTCCATGCTACGAGGCACCACCGACAGAAACTGATTCCGAGTCCTTGACCTGCGGTTTTCCAGGATTCTCGCGTCGATCCCGGCGAGCGGTGAGCCACCGGTGGACCGGCCGTTCCACGCCCGCGGTGATCGCCCAGCCCCCGAGTACGGCGGCGGCCAGCACGATGGGGAGACGCAGCCAGCCGGGGACGCCGACGTTCAGCAGGGCACGGGCCAGGATGTAACCGAGTTCCTGGTGCACCAGATAAAGACCATACGAGATGCCCGCGAGCCAGGTGACAGCCGGGGCGACCCGGGTGAGGCCGGGGAAGCGCCAGTCCGGCCCCCGCGCCGCGAGACACACGGCCAGCAGCATGATCGCGAACCCGGCGAGCGACGGCCAGCGTTCGGGATCATTGGGCAGGGCCTGGTGGAACGGGAAGACCTGCAGGTCCTGCGCGGCGCAGGCGGCGAGCAGGAAGAGCGCGAGATGCCAGTGCGCCAGCCGTCGTTTCGCCCACAGCCAGATCGCGATCCCGATGGCGAAGACGTGGACGCGATGCAGGCCCAGGCCGTAGAAGAAGGTCTCCGTGAGTTTCGACGTGGACACCGGGTCGAACACGACGAACCGGAGGAAGAGCGGGATCAGGATCAGCGCCCAGAGCAGCCCGACGGTGAGCCGGTGCGTGCGCCACCGGCGTGGCCACAGCAGCGCCGCGGCGATGAACGCGACGAGCTGGACCGGCAACGTCCAGTAGGCGCCGTCGAGGTAGTAGAAGAGTTCGTACCGCCAGCCCCACTCTTGGACCATGCCCAGGTTGGCGAGCAGATCGGAGCCTGTCGGGACGTACCAGGGCGACGGATCCGACGGTGGGCCCTGCGGGACGCCGAAGAGGAAGCCGGTGACGCCGGGCGGGAACGGCAGGCCGCTGAACCGGATCGTCGCGTACCGCGCGACGACATAGGTGACGGCCACCGCGACCAGATACGCGGGCACCAGCCGCGCGACCCGGTTCCACAGCCACCGCCGAGGTTCACCCTTTCGAAGGCTCGCGCACACGAAGAAGGCGGAGATCACCAAAAGGATGGCCGCACCGAACTGAGCGGTGACCCGAAAGGGGTACCCCACCAGTTCCGGATGCAGGAGAGCACCCTGATGGGTGACGTGCCCGAGCATGACCGCGAACACGGCGACCACGCGGAGGACGTCCCAGCTGATCTTGCGCGGAGCGCGCGGCGAGGCGTCGGGCACGGTGGTCCTGTGGTTCGGCTTGGCGGGGCGACGCGAGCCTACGTCCCACTCCTGTGCGTCGCCTGTGCGGGTGGAACCGATTGCAGGCGAACGACTACCGTGTGCGGTGTGAACATCGTCGAGACCTACACCGGGCACGTCGAGCCCGGCGGTGACGCCGCCCGTCGCACCCTGGACGCACTCACCATCACGAAGCTGTCTGTCGGTCCGATGGACAACAACGCGTATCTGCTCGTCTGCCGCGCCGAGAACGAAGCACTGCTGATCGACGCCGCGAACGACCCGGAACGGATCTCCGACCTCATCGGCCACGGCCCCGACCGGCCCGCGCTGAAGACCGTCGTGACCACCCATCAGCACCAGGACCACTGGCAGGCCCTCGGCGCCGTCGCCGGCGCGAACGGCTCGAACACCGCCGCCCACCCGCTGGACGCCGAGCCGCTGCCGATCCCGCCGGACTTCCTCGTCGAACACGGCGACACGGTCAAGGTCGGGCAGATCACCCTCGAGGTGATCCACCTGCGCGGCCACACCCCCGGCTCGATCGCGCTGCTGTACCGCGACCCGGCCGGGCACCCGCACCTGTTCACCGGCGACTCCCTGTTCCCGGGCGGGGTGGGGAAGACGAATTCGCCGGAGAAGTTCAAGTCGCTGGTCGACGATGTGGAGTCGCGGATCTTCGGTGAACTGCCGGATGAGACGTGGTTCTACCCGGGGCACGGGGACGACTCGACTCTTGGTGAGCAGCGGCCGCACGTGGCGGAGTGGCGCGAACGCGGCTGGTGAACTGAAGCGTTTCGGAACGGGGCCGCCTACCCAGTAGGCGGCCCCGTTTTCGTTGCAGGACGGCTAAATCCGGAACGCACCCGTCAGACACCGACGACTTCGACCATGCTGCCCAGGCCTTTGAAGTCGTCTTCGTTCCGGGTATAGAGCGGCAATGCTCGCGAAGACGCTATGGCGGCGATCATCAGATCCATCCGCCGAGGCTTCGGATCCCGGTTCGCCGCGAGAACCAGCGCGACCAACGTTCCATACCGCGCAGCGGCGTCACCGTCGAACGGAAGCGGGGCGAAGTCGACGATCGCGGCACCGAGTTTCTCGGTGCGCGCCGCGCGGACCGCGCCGTCCTTCGCCATCGCCACCCCTTGATGGAGCTCAGCCACGGTGACGGCGGTGAGCTCCGGGATCTTGGGCAACGTCGCGGGGTCAAGCAAACCAAGGTCGATGTAGGTGCAGGTGTCGAGCACGCCTGCCTCGTGACGCTCAGCCACGGCGCTGCTCCCACACGTCGCCAGAATCAACACGGTCTTCAGTTCCGAAGAACCCGTCAGCTTCTTGCCGCATCTGAGCCGCCTCGACCCTGGGCAACCCACGATGCCGCTGGACCAGTTCCTCGGCGGTCAGGCGCCGTCTACGCGGTATCGGCCGCAGCTCAGCCACTTCGACACCGTTGCGGGTGACATGGTAGATCTCGCCGGCCTCGACGGCGTCCATGACGGCGGCGGAGTTGTTGCGAAACTCGCGCTGAGTGATCACCTTCATGAAAGACAAGTGTAGCGATGTGTAGCTCGACGGGCTACACGCTTCGCCCGGCCGGGGCCAACGAAGAGGAAGTGGCCCCTCGCGTTCACGCCCCACGCGGCGAGCAGGTTCCAAAGTTCGGGGATGTCCACAATGGACACAACACGCCTCGGTCGGCGAAGATCCCGGGGCTGCGGGCGAGAATGTACCCACCCAGATCGCGGACCCGCGACACCTAGTCACCGGCCGAGAAGTCGATCGCGCCGTCGGCTCCGCGCGGACTAGCGGGCGACCAGGGGCCTGGTCGACCACATGGAACTCGGCATAGGTCCCACGGGCGCCAGGCACCAGACCTCCTCCCCTGACTTGAAGTCACCTGCCCCTGGGCCGCTCTCGACCACCACGCCGGACACGTTGTTGCCGATCACCGCGGGCAGTGCCACCTGGTCGCGGTAGTCGCCGCGCCGGGCCTGCAGGTCGAGAGGGTTCACGGACGCGGCCAATACGCGCACCAGCACTGACCGGGCCTGGGAGTGGGCCTCGGCAGCAGCTCCACGCGCATCGAAGTCGACATGCGTCCATCTCGCGACGGATGAACTGTGCGGCATAATTCCCCTTGACCGTTCACCCCGAGGAATCGACCGCTCAGCTCAAGGTCGCCTCAATGAACCTCAGGGCAGACCTGAGCTTGACGAGCGCTCACTCGAGGGGCTTGAATGGTGAAGCCCCCGCACCACTAGGTACGGGGGCTTCGCCGAAGCGGCGACGCGCGCCACTCCTATCGCCTCAACAACGACAGGGTACGCGCGTCGCCGCCGTCTCTGAAAGGCACACCTCAGGTGATCTACACCAAGATCGCGGCCATGGCCGCAGGCGAGAACGGGCCGAAGACCACGACGGCCACGGTGCGCGACCTCCAGTCCCTCACCGTCCCGGTCGGCGAGCTGATCGCCAAGAAGCCGTCGCCGTACTACCGGCACGCCGTGGAGGAGATCTCCGCGGTCCGCGACCTCGTCCAGCGCGACATGAGTGGCGCCAAGGGCACCAACGCCAAGACCAAGCTGCCGGAATACATCACGCGTCGGCTCGACGACGACGGCACCTGGACCGGACCGGTCTGGAACTTCACCATCTGGCTCCCGAAGCGGCTCGAGCACGAGGGCGAGTACCGGAGGAACTCGGTGCAGGAGTTCGGCATCGACCCCACCAATCGCGGGTTCTGCCTGGACGGTGAGTCCCGCGGCTTCTCGCTCGAGCTGATGATCGAGAAGGAAGACGACCCCAAGCGGCGCGAGATGCTGCTGAACATCCCGATCTTCATCAACATCTACGACGGGATCGACCCGCTCGTCGCGGCCCAGCACTTCCGCGACATCAACGGCCTCGGCGTCGGCATCAACGCCTCCCTGCTCCTCGGCCACGACTACGCGGACCCGTGGATGATGGTCACCCGCAAGGTCTTCGCCGACCTCGGCATCCGGCTCGAGGAAGAGTCCCGCCAGGTCAAGGTCAACAGCAACAAGGTCATGACCGTCGTCGCCGCCCGCGGCATGGTCGCCGGCGTCGCCCGCGGCATCAGCGCCGTGACCTACGGCGGTGGCTCCATCCCCGAGGAGGTCGACGGGAAGAAGGTCGACTTCGACCAGCTCCACAAGGCGGCGGCCACGTGGCTCACTCACGTGTTCAGGACCCTCGGCGTCGACAACTTCACCGACAAGGGCAAGGTGCTCCGCGCCGCGCCCGTCATCGCCGCCCTCGGGGCCCTCGGCCGGCCCTTCTACGACGGGAATCTGGACGACCAGCTCGCCGCCAAGTCCGCCCTCGCCGCCATCCCCGACTGGTCGGTCAGCGAGCGGTGGAACGGCATCGCGGGCAAGTACAGCGCCGCCGGCTCGTTCAGCGTCGCCTCCGGCAAGGAGGCCGGGCACTCCACCTTCCGTGCCCTGCGGGACGACAAGGATCCCGGCTACTACCGGGTCCGCGGTATGAACCAGCCGCTGAACCCGCACGTCTGATCGAGTGACGCGAACGGCCCCCGGTACGCCGGGGGCCGTTCGCCTGGATCCCGTGGGTCAGCCGGTGTGGATCAACCCCGCCCACAGGTGCGGCATCGTCGTGTACGCGTCCCTCAGCGCGCGACTGACTTCGTGCAGCGCCGAGGCCGCGCCGTCCGCCGTCGCGTCGGCGGGCAACCTGGCGTAGAAGGCCTTCGCCGCCCTGGCCGCGATGGCGTCGTCAAGCGGCCAGAGGCTGCCGACCACGTGCCTGAAGCCCGCCAACTGGAAGGCCGAAGCGAGATGGAGCGACTCCTCGATGCCATGCAGGCCCCGATCGGCCGTCGAGCAAGCGGACAGGTAGGCGAACTCCGCGGCGGAAAGCTCCAGTTGGCTGAGCCGGGTCAGCGAAAGCACGTCGTCGTGTAAATGCAGGCGAGTGCGCGAAGGCGTGAGGTGGTCCGCAGTCGCGTGGCAGGCGAAGTGCACCCAGGTGGCCTTCGGCAGTTCTCTCAGTACGTTCTCCGTCGTAGCCAGTTCGTCGAACAGCTCCCGGCTACCTGGCTGGACGTCGCGGAGGGCGACTGCCTCGCGTTTCGCGTGCGGCAGATCATCCAAGCCCTCTACGTGCTCGACGGCGACTATCAGCTGCCGCCGAGTGTCCGCGACCGGCCGGCTGCGGGCGTGGGCGAGGGCACGGATCGTCGAGGTGTACGACGAGACGACGGCGTCGAGTGCGCCGGGGCCGTCGCTCGGACCCGCGGCGTGCAACGGGAACAAGCCCAGCAAACCGATCGGCATCCAGCGGACTCTCGGCAGGGCATCGCCAGGACCGGACGGCTCGAAATGAGCGAGTACCGGTTCGACGATCGCCGTCCACAGCCACGACAGGACCTTGGGCAGCACCGGCTCATGAGCGGACACGTAGCGGGTCGTCGTCACGTGATCCAGTTCCGCCGCGTTCACTTCGACGGCGGCGAGATTCAAGCCCGGCAAGGGAACACGCACGGGTTGGCGACCGGGTGTCACGATGACCGCGTCACCAGAGTCCGCCCCGGCGTTGACCATCACCAGCACTCCGCCCTCGGTCGCCTCGAACATCTCCTCCACCAACGGGGCCATCAGGAAACGTTGGAATGTAGGCCTTTCGCGGATCCTGGCGAGGACTTCGTCGTACTCTTCCCACAGCCTCCTGAGCTGTCCCGTGAAATCGGCTCCGGTCGACGAGGAGCCCGCACCTTCCTCGGCCGCGCCGAGCCGGCTCCTGATGTTGTCGAATTCGCGCGCGAGTTCGGGTTCCGCCGCGACGAGCGCGGACAGGTCGGACCGCGCGTCGAGCCGGGCTCCGAGGATGATCCCGCGCCCCCGCTCCGCCGCTTGCAGAGCGCCGACCGGATCGTTGGCCGCGCAGTGTGCCGCGACGGCGGCGGACACGACCCCGGTCTGACCGCGCAGCCGCTGAGTCTGATCCGACCAGTCTCCTTCGCGAGGACGGGTCGCGGGGAGTAGCGCGATGGCCGCGTCCAGAAGCTTCGTCGCGATCCTCGGGTGACCCGTGGCGAGTGCGAGCACGCCCACCTCGCGGCACGCGATCAGCCGTTCCGCCGGCAGCCCCCGTTCCGCGGCCAGCAGTTCGTCGGCCAGCCAGGTCAGCTTCGCGAGGCTCACCGTTTCCCCGGTCTCGGTCGACCAAACCCGCAACGCCAGCGCCAGATTGGCCATCGCCGCGGTTCGCGCGGCGTGCTCACGAGGCACCGTCCCGACCGCCGATTCGGCCAGGCGGATCGCCTCGACGAGATCCGCCTGGTCACCTGACTTGGCGTACCTCCGCTGGTGGATGAGCCCCAGGTTCGACAGCGTCGACCCGAGTGTGAAGTGACCGGCGGTCCGCTCGACGGTCTCCCGGCCGAGCGCGATGGCCCGGTCCAGGTCACCTGTCGTCTCGCCCCGCCTCAGATAGGCGTCGACGAGCAGCGTCAGCCTCGTCGGCCGCTGCGGGTGATCGGATGGGGTGGCGTCCAGCGACGCTTCACCGATCTCGATCGCCCTGTCGAGGTCACGGTCCGAGCCGGCGCGTCCCCGGACGGCATCCGACCGGAGTCGATACCCGGAGCCGAGGCTGGCCAGGTACATCCCCCGATCCGCGTGTCCCACTGGAGTGTTCGCCTGGACGTACTCGCCCTCCTCGATGGCCCGGTCGAGATCGGTGAGAACGCCGGCGGCCTGGAAGCGGTATCGATAAGCGACGCCGAGGTGATGCCGATGGAAGACCTCGTCAGCGAGCGTGTCGATTCCGGCGGCGCACGCCCGCTCGCCAGCGTCGACAGCCTGATCCAGGTCGGTGACGATGTTGCTGTGTGTGAACCGCACGCGATGAGCCGAGCTCAGCTTCGCCAGAAGTCTGCCGCGGTCACCTGAGTCCGGCGGGTCGACGGAGATCGCCTGCGCGGCGAAGTCGATCGCCTTGTCGATATCCGCCTCGACACGGGTGTGGCCGAAGCACGTCTCGTACACCGTCGCGAGCGCGCTCAGTGAATGGCTGGCACGATACGTCGCCACGGCGCGCGTCGCGAGCTCGAGCGCACGATCGAGATCGGCCGTGTCCTGCTGATAACGCTCGAATCGTGCACGAAAACAACCACCGAGCACGGTCAAGCAGCCGGCTCGCACCTCGGGGTCGGGATCCGGCGCGGAAATCCCCCGCAAGCCGGTTTCGATGGCCTTGTCGATGTCATGACGCTCGTCGAGCACCTCGAAGCGATTGAAGCGGGCCATGGCGAGGTCGGTCAGGAACCTCTCCAGATGCACGTCATCGGCGGGCGCACCGGTGACCGCACGTTCTCCCAGCTCGATTGCGCGTTCGAGATCGTCGAGTTCGCCGTATCTCGAGAACCGCAACCGGTGCGCGTTCGCGAGATTGGCGCAGATCGACCGCGGAACACCCTCAGCGGACTCGACCGCGGCCGAAAACAGCACGATGCACCCTTCGAGCGCGGCCGGCTCGACGCTCTGATGCGCCCGCTCGAACAGGTCGATCGCGATGTTCAGCCGCAGGTGTTCGTCCGCGTCCGGGCCGAGGACCTTGGCCATGGTCTGCGGAAGCAATTGGGGCTCCTCGGCGAATGACGCCAGCAACACCACGGACCGGTCGTATTCGTCGTCCCCGGCCCGGCGGCCGTTGGGGCCCGCCTGCCAGCGCAGGAACCGCAGCCACCCCTCCGTGAGCTGCGCGAAGACAGATCGCCTGAGCTCTTCTTCGGTCGGACTGTCCGGATCGGCCGGCCTGGCCAGAAGCCACAGCCGTTCGATATCCGCCAGGACCGAATCGTCGAGGACGCTCTCCGGCGCATCGAGAAAGCCGGTGATGAGGTCTGTCAGCCGTGCGGCCACGGCGTCGTAGGACATGCCAGGGCAGTCGCGTTCCGCGTTGCTTCCATTACAGAAGATTTCGGATGTGCTTCTACACTGCCGTAGTCATACGCGACGATTTTATCGCGTAAGGATGTTCCGTGTCTCGCATCACCGATATCCGCGCCACGTCGAAGCAATTCTTCGGCGTCGTCCGGGTCACCGAGCTCCACTGCCGGAAATGCTCCCTCGCACCCGGCATCGCCATATCATCGCCATCATCGGCCGCGCGTCGAAGCCAGTGCTCACCATCGGCCACGAGGTCTCTCATGAGCGACAAGGCAGCCAAGTGGAACATAGCGTGCTCGTCGCCGACTTCGGCATTGTCACGACATGACGGCCAGAAACGGCGACCAGCAGATCAGCGCGCGACCAACCACGGCGTCCATGACAGGCCTATCGCCTTGAGAACCTTCGGCGCGGCCGCCCCGGTGATTACCCCGAACAGACGCGGAGTTTCCCGATCAGTAACGATAAAGCGAAGAAAACAACCCCCGCGCCACCACGGACGTCTTTCCGGAACCAACTCTCCGGCAGGAGGTCATCGCCATGGTCATCACCCTCCGGCGCGCGCTCGGGGCGCTCGCCGCCACCGCACTCATGCTGACCGGCACCGTCGCCGCGGTCGCACCGGCTTCCGTTGCGGCACAGACGATCTCCACGATGACGGGGATCCGCACCGGCCAGAACCCCGGCTTCGACCGGATCGTGCTCGACTTGACGGCGGGTCCGGCGCCGACCGTCCGGTACGACCTCGTCGACGAGCTGATCGCCGACGCCTCGGGCGAGATCGTCTGGCTGACGGGCGAGTACTTCATCGCCGTCACCGTCACTCCGGCGGCCGCGCACGATGACGCGGGCAACCCGACTTACCCCGGACCGCAGAAGTTCCGGACCCGTAACCTGCGCAATGTCATGGCGGTCGCGGTCACCGGCGACTACGAAGCCACCTTGTCCATCGGGCTCGGCGTCCGGTCCAGGACACCGGTCACCGTCTTCACGCTGACGTCGCCGAACCGCGTCGTCATCGACGTCCGCCATTGATCACGAGCGGGAATCCGTGAAGGCTTTTCGGCAGCCGGACGACTTCCGGTGATCAAAATCCTTTTCGGATTCCCGCGGTGAAAATCCCGAGATGCCCCGAGGGGCTACATTTCGGAAAACGAGGTATCTGCGGTTCGGTATCGCGTTCCTTCCTTCCGTCAGCATCACGCCGCTGCGAAGGAGAACCACATGCCGACCCCACGCAATCCCGACACCCCTTCATTGGGCCCGGGCGGAGACAATCTCGAAGCGGGCCCGGGCAGTTCGGGTCTCGGAAGCTTCTCGAACAGCGAAATCGGCGAACTGGTGACCCAGGCCGCCGAGACCATGGCCGCGTCCGGTGAGGACGCCGAGCGCAACTACCAGCGGAGCCTCGACCGGCTCCGCGACCGGGCGGACGAGGTCGTCCCCGCACTCGGCGAGCAGTACGGCGCCCTGTCCGAGGATCAGTACCTGGAGCGCTGGGGCCTGGTCCAGCTGCTCACCGACCTGCGGCACACGACCGCCGTCCCGGTGCTCGAAGACGTACTGCGCCAGCCGATCCCGCCGGAGCGTTCCGAGGATCCCGCACACGGGTTCAGCACCGTCGGCGAAGAGGTGATCATCCGCACCACCGCCGTGGAAGCGTTGGCACGACTGGCATCCGCCGGAGACGACGCGGCCAAGGAACTGCTCTTGCGGCAGACCCGGCACGAGGTGTTCACGGTGCGGCGCGCGGCGGTCCAGGCCATCGCCGAGACCGGTGACACCGACCTCACCACCCAGGTGCGCGAGGCGCTCAGCGGTACCGAAGACGAGCACCTGCTGAACATCCGGCGGGTCGACGTCCGCGCCGTCCCCCAGGCCGTCGGCGGCCGGTACGTGAAGGACACACGGACCGACGACGTACCGCCACCGGAGCCCCCGCGCTCCTGAATCGAACGAAATTCCTTCTACAGACAGGCGATCTCCGATGGCCACTTGCAGCTACACCGTGCCGGACAAGAACGTGACCGGGGACAATTTCTACGGAGCCTCGATCTGCAATCAGACCTACATCGACTATTTCTGGAACACCTACGGCTTCTCGGGCAACAAGGACTACTGGGACGACGGCTTCGGCTGGGAGGACGCGTGCAACACGGACAAGCCGCTCGCCCGGACGTTCAACGCGTGTTACCTGCTGACCTATTCGGCTCAGGACTACGCGAACGACGCGTATTCGGGGCCGATGCTGAACTGGGCGCGCCGCTACGTCCGCGACAACTGCGACGACCTTCGCTCCCTCTGCGGCGACGGCAGCGCCATCGCGCGCTCTTTCAAAGGGGCGTTCGTCGACGACCGGATCGAGTTGTACCTGGGTTTCTGGTACTCCAAGGACGTTCCCGGCCGCGCCGAGACCTTGATCCACGAGTCACGGCACCAGGGCGGGAAGCCGCACAACGCGAACTTCCCGGCGGGTTCGGTGTTCGGCGCCGGCAAGAGCGGCGCCGACTCGACCTGGGGCTACGAGGGCGCATGGATGTACGGCGCGCTCTACCTCTGGTGGTTCTTCGCCCAGGGCGCCCGCACGACGTCGGCGCTGCGTGAACGAGCCCGTCAGCGGGGGAACCTCGTGATCGACAACGCCTTCGCGACCCACCCTGGCTTCAACATCTGAGTCGAGACCGACGAAGCCCCCTCGCACGCCGGCGAGGGGGCTTCGTCGCGAGATACCTCCGATGACTACGACCATGTCCCACTCAACGGGGCTTGACCAGGGGAATTTCTGCCGCAATCATCGGACCTCTCGGTAACCACGCCCTGGATGAGAGCGGATGGTCATGAGAGTTCGAGCGCACCGCACCGCCTGGCTCGCCTTGGTCCTCGCCCTGCTGGCGGGCCTGCTCACCACGACCGCGGCGAACGCGGAGGTGCACCATCCCCGCCAGCAGTGGCTGCGCGAGGCCACCGCCGGACTCTTCCTCCACTGGGGCATGTTCACCGCGCCGCGCCAGACCGACTGCGCCGCTTGGGAGCGCGCCGTCACCGACGGCGGCTGGAGCGCCGACTATTGGGTGGACGAGGCCCGCAAACTCGGTGCCTCCTACATCGTGCTCGCCACCTTCCACAGCAGGCTGGGTTACGCGCGGCCGTGGCCGTCGAAGATCCCGGGCAGCTGTGCCACGCGACGCGACCTCCTCGGCGAACTCGTGAAAGCGGGCAACGCCAAGGGTGTCCGGACCATCCTCTACATGACCGACGATCCTCAGTGGCACAAGGAAACCGGCGTCGAGTCACTGGATTCCGCCGCGTACTCCGCCTACAAGGGCAGGCAGGTCGACCTGACCACACGTCCCGGCTTCGGCGAGTACAGCTACGACCTCTTCCACGAGGTCATGGACCGCTACTCGGACCTCGCCGGGTTCTGGATCGACAACGACAACGAGTACTGGGAGAAGAACGGACTCTACGAACAGATCCGTGAGAAACGGCCGTCCTGGCTGCTGAGCAACAACAACGAGGACACGCCGATCATGGACACCGTCAGCAACGAGCAGAAGACCGGCATCACCCCGCCGTACGACTACCCGCAGGCCGCTTTCACCCCGATGCCGAGGCTCACCGAGGCCGACTACAAACTGCCGACCAACGGCGGCTGGTGGTACGACGGCACCGATCAGGCCGTCGACTTCCGGCTGTCCACCGGGCGCTACATCGCCAACGCCGGTTCGTCGATGAAATCGCTGATGGCCGAAACCCCGATGGTGAACGGGAAGTTCCCGCCACAGCAGGAGGCGTACAACGACTTCATGGCGAGCTGGGTGCCGCCGATCAAGTCCTCTCTGCAGGGCAGAGAAGGCGGGGGCTACCTGTACGGCGGGATGCAGCCCGGATTCTGGAACGACGGCGCGCACGGCGTCATCACGGTCGGACCCGGCGCCCGGACGCAGTATCTCCACGTGGTCACCCGGCCCCGCACCGACCTGCTCCGCTTGCGCGACAACGGGTACAAGGTGACGGCGGTGTCCGACGTGCGTACGGGGAAATCGCTGCGGTTCAGTCAATCCGCCGGGTATCTGACCCTTGTGGACATCAAGGACTGGGACACCTACGACACCGTGTTCAAGGTGGAAACGGCCGGGCAGCAGTTCTTCCACGACTCCCGCACGATCAAGGCGACCGCTTCCTCCTCGCGGGCAGGGCATCCGGCGTCGAATCTCGTCGACGGGAACTTCGAGAACTACTGGGACGCCGACGGCAAGCAACCGGTCTCCCTGACCTTGGACCTCGGCAGGCGGCGACCGGCGACCTCCCTCGCGGTGAACCAGCGCGAGATGTCGCCGACGCACGCGCGCGAATCGTTCGGCAGGCCGGAGGATTCGTCCCGGATCCAGGACTATCGCGTCTATGTCAGTGACGACGGCCAGAACTGGGGCGAGCCGGTCCGCACCGGCGCGATGCCGAGCGCTCGCGGCGTGCAGTTCATCGATCTCGGCGAACGACAGACCCGGTTCATCAAGCTCGAGGTGCTGAACACCTGGTCCGGGCCACAGGCGAAGCCCTTCTACCGGCAGTTGGCGATCGACGAGATCAAGGTGGCCTACGGCTCCCCGAGTTCGGTCTTCGGGACGCAGGTCCCGCTGGAGGCCGAGTCCTTCCGCAACGACCACGACGGCCGAGCCCGCCTCGGCTGGTGTTCCTCTTGCTCCGGGTCGTTCCAGGTCACCGGGCTCGGCGGCGGCCCGCGTAACTCGGTCACCTATCAGGGAGTGACGGTCTCCGAAGCCGGGAATCACCGGCTCCAGCTCGACACCCAGAGCGGACGGGCGACGTCGGTGGCGGTGAGTGTCAACGGCGGTGTTCCGATCGAGACCACGATCGAAGACGGCACTCCGGGCATCGTGACCTCGACGACGATCCCCGTCCCGCTGAATGCCGGCGCCAACACCGTCAAGGTGTTCAGCAACGCACCCTCGGGACCGGCTCTCGACCGGATCGCGATCGCTCCCCTGCCGCCGTCGTCCTACACGCCGAAGACGACCTTGACCGTCGAACCCGGTGGTGTCCAATGGCTTTCGCCGGGGCGCCAAGCCCTGCGGGTGACCGCGAAGGTGCGGCTCGACGCCGATGACGCGATCAGCGCGGTCACCCTGGCACCGGTCGTTCCGGCGGGCTGGAGTGTGCAGGGTGGTCCGGCCACGGCGGCGTCCATGCGGGTCGGGAACGAACTCGAAGGCTCGTGGACGCTGGTCTCCCCCGAAGGCGTCACCGCGGCCGACATCCCCGTCACCGCGTCGTTCGACCTGCTCGGGCGGGCGAAATCGGTGAGCAAACCGGTGCGGGTGAGTCCGTTGCCGTCGGATCGGGTCTTCATGCGGGAGGCCGAGGACTCGGCGAACGACGTCGGCAGCGCGGGCGTCACGAACTGCGGGGTGTGCTCGGGCGGCCAAAAGGTCCGCAACATCGGCGGCGATCCGGGCTCGTCCGTGGTGTTCGAGGACGTCACCGTGCCCGAAACGAGGCGCTACACCCTCTACATCGACTTCACCGTGAACGGACCGCGGTCGTACTTCGTCACGGTGAACGGCGGCACGCCGGTCGAGGTAAAGGTCGACGGCGCGGGCAACAACACCCGGCTCACGACGTCGTTACCGGTCGAACTGCGAGCGGGGAAGAACACGATCGAGCTGGCGAACGACCACGCGTCCGCTCCGGATCTCGATCGGTTGTCACTGGGGTGAGGTACCGGCTTGACCCTCTCCCCGGGAGAGGGTTCAGGCTGGTCCCATGACGACCTTGATGCCGATCGGCGTGTTCGCGCACGCCACCCGGCTGTCGGTCCGCGCGCTGCGGAACTACGACCGGCTCGGCCTGCTGGTACCCGCTCGGATCGACCCCGGCAGCGGGTACCGCCGGTACTCGCTCGAGCAGTTCGCCGACGCGAGCCTGATCCGGCGGTTGCGCGAACTGGAGGTGCCGCTGTCGGAGATCGCCGAAATACTCGCCGCGGGCACCCCGGACGACGTGAAGGCCGCGATCAAGCGGCATCACGACAGGGTGGCCGCGCGGGCCGCGGAACTCGCGGCGATCAGCGGCGAACTCGACTCGGTCCTCGCCGAGCCGACGCGGTGGCTGCACGTCTACGAACGCGTGCGCGCTCCGCAGCCGATCGCCCGCCTGAGGATCCGGACCCCGCTGAGCGGCCTGGCCGAGCTGATCGGCCCCGCCTACGCGCGATTGTTCGCGGCGCTCGACGCTCAGGGCGTCGCGCCGTCCGGACCGCCCGGGACCCGTTACCTCACCGAAGACCCCGACGAGTTGACCGTCGAATTGTTCGTCCCGGTGGACGGTCCGGTGCGGGACGACGGCGAGCTCGGCTCCGCCGAGCTTCCCGGCGGTCTGCTCGCGGCGACGATCCACGAGGGTGACTACGGCGATGTCGAAACCGCCTACCGTTCCTTGGGCCGCTGGATCGCCGAACGCGACCGAGTCCCGACGGGGCCTGCCGAAGAGTTGTACCTGGTGGCCCCCGGACCATCGGTCGCACCCGAGGCCTACCGCACCGAGATCGCCTGGCCGGTGACCACGTGATCCTCACCGGAATCAAGACCACGGGCGGCGAGCACTGCGAGACCAGCACTCTCGACGTACTTTTGCGGCACGCCGGGATCGAGCTGTCCGAGCCGATGCTGTTCGGACTCGGCGAAGGTCTGGGCTTCATCTACTGGGACGGGAAGAACCTGCAGTTCCCCTTTCTCGGCGGGCGCAGCAAACCCGCCGAGATCACGGGCAAACTGACCGGGCACCTCGGACTGACCTTGCAGGTCAAGGAAACCACGTCGGCGCGGACGGCGTGGCGGAACGTGGCCGAGCAGCTCGATGCCGGTGTCCCGGTCGGAGTGCAGCTCGACTCGTACCATCTCGAGTACTTCACCTCGAAAGTCCACTTTGGAGGGCACTTCGCCGCTTTGTACGGCTACGACGACGAAAGGGCGTTCCTGGTCGACACCGCGCAACAGGGTGGTTCCGTGTCGACGTCGCTGACGAGCCTCGAACGTGCTCGTGGCGAGAAAGGGCCGATGACGGCGAAGAACCGCTCGTTCACCATCACCGCGGAAGCGCCCCCTGTTCCGCTTGCCGACGTCATCCGGACAGCCGTACGGGCCAACGCGGCGGAGTTCCTCAACCCGCCGATCGCCAACCTCGGATATCGCGGGATCGGGAAGGCGTCCGTCCAGGTGAGAAAATGGCTGGAGCGCAGCAGTGATCCCGCTCGCGACCTCCCGCAGGCCGCCGTCCTGATGGAGCGGGCGGGAACCGGCGGCGCGCTCTTCCGCCGGCTCTACCGCGACTTCCTCGAAGAATGCACGGCACTCGTCGATGACGCCGGTCTCCGCTCCGCCCATGAGAAATACCGCGCGATCACTCCACTATGGACAGAGGTCGCGCACTTGGTCACCCGGGCAGGGGAAACCGGCGACATCGAGCATCTGGCCGACGCGTCCGCCATCCTGTCCGAGCTGGCTCAGCGCGAACAGGAGGCGATGACGGCGCTCGCGACCGTTCAGCCCTGCCGCTCGTAGGGCAGCTTCTCCCCCGCTTCCACCGCGAACGGCAGTTCGTTGCCCGCCGGCGGCAGAGGGCAGGTGGCGAAGTCGGTGAACGCGCACGGCAGGTTCGCCGCTCGGGTGAAGTCGAGGACGACGGACCCGTCCTCGGCCGGCGCGGGCACCGCGAGCGACCTGTTCGCCGCGTAGGTGGTCACTCCGCTCGTGGCATCGGTGAACAGGAGGAGCAATCCGTCCTCCTTCCCGTTGAACGCGGTGAGCGTGTGCTCCGCGCCGTCGTGCTCGAAACGCACGATGCCCGGGGAGACATAGACGTGACTGAGGCCTTCGACAACCGCGCCGACCGTGGTCGGCCGAGGCTCGTCGAAGGCCTCGAAAGTGCCCGAGAGTACCCAGGCCGCGTCGGGCTCGTACGCCGGGACGCCGCGGAAAGCGTTCAGCACCGGAGCCTTCGGGTCATGCGTTCGGATCAGGTACCCGCCGCGACGCGCCACCTCGATCTCGATCTCCCCGGCCGCGACCCGGGTGGTCGCACCGCTGTTGACCAGCTCGAAGCGACGGACACCGGTGAGCCGCTCACCGTCGTGCGAGAGATCCGCGCCCTGCGGATCGAGGTAGGCCGCGTCGGCGTCCTGCCACCACAGGCCGGGCAGACCCTCGTACGCGCGCGGCTTGTCCTCGAGCCAGTCGAGCGAGATCAGGGCGAGCCAGCCGAGCGGATCGGCGAGATCACGCTCGCGCTGGGCCTTCCAACCTCGCCAGTCCTGCGTGAACGTGTCCAAAGTGGTGGTCATCGCCGATCCCTTCCGTGACCTTGTTCGTTCTCCCAGGTCAACGGCCTGCGGGCGGCGTTATTTCCTATCCCGGTATGTGGGCTCGGTAGTCCTCGGTGGTGCCCTCTTCGGCGGCGACCAGCTCGGCGATGGGCGCGAAGAAGGCCTTGACGCCCGGCAGGTTCGCGCCTTTCTCCCGTGAGGCGGCGAAGTCCTCGGAGGACCGCCACCACACCACGTCGAGCCAGGTCTCGTCGTCGACCCGGATCAGCTGGGCGTCGAGGAAACCTTCCCTGTCGGCGCGGAAGTCGGCGAGCATCGCGGGGCGGGCCTGGAGCAGTTCGTCCGCGCGGTCGGCCGGGACCTTGAAGCGGGTCAGTTCCACTGTCGTCATGGCGCAGATGCTAGGCGACGCGCTTCGCCTTGGTGGCCTTTAGTCTGAGCTCGGCAGCTGCCGCGATTAGTCGGCTAAATGCGACGGCCCGTGCTCGGCGTAGCGGCACCTTTCTGACGGATTCACCCGTCAGTGGTGAATGCGCCGGTTGCGTTGTTGCTTAAAATTACGACTGGGACGCGACTGGATCGGCGACGGGGAGCTTCTGCTCGCTGCCCTGGATGACGGCGTCGGGCCCGGCCCCCCGTCCTCGACCTGCCCAGCGACGAGATCGCCGAACAAGCGCCAGGCTGACATTTGATCTCACGTCGGGTAGCAGCTACTTTTGGCGGATTCACCTGTCAGTGGTGAATGTGCCGGTTGCGTTGTTGCTTAAAATTACGAACACCTGTTCGACAGTTGTGCGGTATTGTTGTGGGGTGTCCGAGACCTTTCTCCCCGAACTGCCGCAGGAGCTGTGGCGCGCCGGCAAGCTGGAGCTTGCCCATGGCGTGCTGCAGTTCCTGCAGATGATGCGGATCGCCTCCGCCGGGCTGGGGCGGTATCTGGCGGAGGTCGAGTCCCGGGGCGCGAAAGACCTCTACGGCTACGGTTCCACGGCGGCGTGGTTCGCTGATGTGGCGGGGTTGTCGCGGGGTGAGGCCAGTCCGATCGTGAGTCAGGCGATCGCGCTGAACCCGACCCGAGCCCTGGACGGCACGGAGATTCCGGCGGTCGCTCCCGCGACCGGCGCGGCTGCCGCCGAGGGCGCGATCGGAGAGCAGCGGATCAAGCAGATCCTGGAGATCCTGGCCCGGATCCCAACAGATGTGTCGGTGGAGGATCGGGAGTGCGCGGAGAAGACCCTCGCCGATCTGGCCCGCGACGCCGGGCCCCGGCAGGTGTCGAAGCTCGGGGACAACCTGCTCGCCTGGCTCGACCCCGATGGGAACGAACCCAAAGACCCCGAACCCAAACAACCCAGCCGCGAAGTCACCCTGGAACGGCGCAAGGACGGGTTCTGGACACTGAACGGCCTCCTCGACGACGAACTCGGTGCCCGCACCGCCGCAGCCCTCGAGGCCTACGCGGCACCACCCCCGATCGACGAATCCGGCCAAGCCGATATACGCACCAAAGCCGAACGTCAAGGCGATGCGTGGGCCGAACTCCTGGACTTGGCGGTCGCGTGTCCTGATCAGCCTGGGACCAACGGCTACCGGACTCTGATCCACGTGACCATCGGGCTCGAGGAACTCAAGACCGGGCTCGGCACCGCCTGCGTGGACTTCATCGGCACGATGACCGCCCGCGAAGCCAGGATGGCCGCCTGCGATTGCCTGATGTTGCCGGTCGTGATGAACGCGGCTGGTGAGCCGCTGGATGTGGGGCGGTTGAAGCGGTTCGTCACCCCCGCCCAGCGCCGAGCCCTCAACATCCGCGACCGAGGCTGCGCCTTCCCCAGCTGTCACCGCAGACCGAGGAACTGTCACGCCCACCACATTGATCACTGGGCAGACGGCGGCCCCACCGACCTCCGCAACCTCGTCCTGCTCTGCGGGTTCCACCACCGCCTGATCCACCACGGCGACTGGCAAGTCCGGATGGCAGCCGATGGGTTACCGGAGTTCATCCCACCCCAGTACCTGGACCCGCTACAACGAGCCCGGCGCAACACCCTCCACCGCGCCACCGCATAACCCCGAGGAGCCCGCCACCCCCACCGGCGACGGGCCCCTCGGCATGCCCGCAACGGAAGATCGGGGAACTCAACGCCCCTAACCACACTGGAAACCAGCACGAACCCCACAAGGCCCCAGACAAGACCCGACCTAGCGGATAACCAAATACCGGTCCACCAGAACGCGACTCACCACTCACGACCACCCGGATGTAGCGAAAGCCGATTCTCCCGGCCCGATCCTCCGATAGAAGCACACCCGATCGCGACCAGGGCTTCGTCGGAACCATGGCCGCCTGCGACTGCCTCATGCTCCACATCGTCTTGAACGCGGCTGGAGAGCCCCACGGATCTCCGGAACCTGGTGCTGCTGTGCGGCTTCCACCACCGCCTGATCCACCACGGCGACTGGCAAGTCCGGATGGCGGCCGATGGGTTACCGGAGTTCATCCCACCTCAATACCTGGACCCGTTAGGACGAGCCCGGCGCGACACCCGCCACCGCATGACCCGAGAAGCCCGCCACCCACACGGCGACGGGCTCCTCGCGAACCCGTAGACCGGCTGCGCCATTCGGGCGTATTCGCGCAAAAGTCCTCGATTGTTTCTCAGTGCACGGAGCAGGATCGGCCGTTCCGGACTTGGGAGGGGACGGAATGCCTCATGGTGAATCAGCCACGTGGACCGGACGGTCGTTGGGTCAAATACAAATTCGGCGCCGGAGCCGTGGTCACAGTGGGAGTGGTCATGGCCGCTACGAGCGGGATAGGTGGCGGTGGCGCCGCGTCCCTCGATTCCGCCGCGGGCCAAGCCCTCAAAGGCAAGACCTCCAGCAAGAAATCCGCTCAGCAGGGCCGCCATTCCGAAGCATGGCAGCGCCTGGGCTGGCGCCAGCTCAAGAGAACCGCTAAACGGGAACTGAAGTGCGGGCCGCATTCCTTCGGCGAAGCCCAGCGATTCTTCTTGCGTCATCCCTGCGTCGATCTCGATCGCCTGATCGTCACCATCGGAGACGGCGCCGGGAACACCATCGCCGTATCCGTCGCGTGGGTGAAGATGCCCAAGGCGCGCGAAGCGAGCGAGCTGAAACGGCTCATCGACAAGGACGGCACCGGCAATGTCGCGCTCCTCGGTGAGACAGCACACGGAGGCCGTTTCACCGGCGAGAACTACGACTCCCGCTTGGACAGGAAGCTGGTCGTGATCGCCGAGTCCGCTCCCTCCGCGGGACGGCCGAGCGAAGCGACGCTGGAGACCGCCGTCGAGGTCGCCGTGGAGTTCCCCGCGCCTTGACTCGACGGCACGGAGCCCGGCCACCGAATAATTTTTTTGTCTTGACAACTCGAACCTTCGGACGGTTAGCTGAGCGCACACCGACCGAAGGGATCAAGTCATGGCCAAGTTCGCGAACGTCGACGACTACATCGCCGCTCTCCCCGAGGGCCTGCGCGAGATCGCCACCGCGCTGCGCCCGATCGTCAACGCCGCCCTGCCGGGCTCCATCGAGGCGATGTACCACGCCTCTCCGACCTGGAGTGCGGGCGCGGCCGCGGGAAAGAACCTCGTCTGCCTGGTGAAGGCGTACACGTCGTACGTCACGTTCGCCCTCTGGAAGGGGCAGCTCGTCGACGACCCGTCCGGAAGGCTCGAGGCGAGTGCCCGCGAGATGGCCCACGTCAAGCTGCGCTCGGTCGACGACATCGACGCCGCGCTGTTCACCGGCTGGCTCGAGCAGGCACGGGACCTCGAAAGCGTCGCCGCCGCGCGATGACACAATCGCGGGCGTGCCTGCGATCACCGACGAATCCCGTTGCCCGTGCGGCCTCGGCGAGCCCTACGGCGCTTGCTGCGGCCGCTTCCACCGGGGAACCGCGACAGCGCCGACGGCCGAACTCCTGATGCGCTCGCGGTTCAGCGCGTTCGCCGTCGGCGACACCGCGTACCTCACGAAGACCTGGCACCCGAGGACCCTCCCCGCCGATCTCGAGCTCGACCCGGGACAGCGCTGGACGTTCCTGGAGATCCTCGGCAAAACCGGCGGCGGACTGCTCGAAACCGAAGGCACCGTCGAGTTCCGGGCCCACTACCGGCAGGATCGCCGGCCCGGCAGCATGCACGAGAACAGCCACTTCGTCCGCCTCGACGGGAAGTGGATCTACGTGGAACCCGTCGCCTGATCACTGACGAACCAGGTGCAAGGGTCTGTTCCCCGCGCGAAGTGGCGGCTACTATCTCCCCCAACATTGTTAGGGAACTTTCTTAACAATTTCCGCCCAGGTCCGCCGCCGTGTGCCCAAGGAGGCGCGCTCGTGAGTTTTCGGCAGAAGAGAACCCGGATCCCCTTACTGGCCTTGACCGTCACCGCGCTGGCCGCCGCGGTCTGCGGGGTGACCACCGCTCCCGCCGCCACCGGCGCGGAAGTGGCCGTACCGCTGTCCGTCGGCGCCGCCGCGGGCAACGCCACCCCGATCCCCGGCTTCGTGATCCAGTCCTCGGCGCAGGTCAGCGACGACTCGGCGGTGTCGAAGCCGGGCTTCCCCACCTCCGGCTGGTACCCGGTGTCGTCGCGTTCGACGGTCTACGCCGGGCTGCTGCAGAACGGCAAGTACGCCGACCCCTTCTATTCCACGAACATGAAGAACGTCCCGGCGGAGCAGTTCTCCGTACCGTGGTGGTACCGCACCGATCTGAACGTCGAAGACACGTCTTCGCGCACGTACCTCGACTTCAGCGGCGTGCTCTCGAAGGCCGACGTCTGGGTCAACGGCACCAAGATCGCGACGAAGGACCAGGTCAACGGCGCCTACACCCGCCACGACCTGGACATCACCGCGCACGTCCGCGCGGGCGTCAACAGCGTCGCGTTCAAGGTCTACCCCAACGACCCCAACAACGACCTCTCGATGGGGTGGATCGACTGGGCGCAGACCCCGCCGGACCAGAACATGGGCATCGTGCGGGACGTCCTCGTCCGGCGTGGCGGCCCGGTCGCGCTGCGCAGCGCGCACGTGGTCCAGAAGCTGAACTCGGCGCTCACCCACGCGGACCTCACGGTGAAGGCCGACGTCCGCAACGACTCGGCGAACGCGGTGCAGGCCACCGTCGCCGGCACGGTCGCGGGCAAGCCGGTCAGCCAGACCGTCTCGCTGGCCGCCAAGGAGCGCAAGACGGTCACCTTCGGCGTGGTCGGCCTCGACAACCCGAACCTCTGGTGGCCGGCCGGGATGGGTGGCCAGAACCGGTACTCCCTCGACCTGACCGCGAGCGTCGGCGGTGCGCCGTCGGACACCTCGAAGTCGAAGTTCGGTGTCCGCGACGTCAAGGCACCGCTGAACTCCAGCGGTGGACGGCAGTACAGCGTCAACGGCAAGCCGCTGATGATCAGGGGCGGCGGCTACACCCCGGACCTGTTCCTGCGCTGGAACGAGACCGCGGCGGCCGACAAGCTCAAGTACGTGCTGAACCTCGGGCTCAACACGGTCCGGCTGGAAGGCCACATCGAGCCGGACGAGTTCTTCGACCTCGCCGACGACCTCGGCGTGCTGACCATGCCCGGCTGGGAATGCTGCGACAAATGGGAAGGCCACGTCAACGGCGAGGAGAAGGGCGAGCCCTGGGTCGAATCGGACTACCCGATCGCCAAGGCTTCGATGTTCTCCGAGGCCGAGCGCCTGCGTGACCACCCGAGCGTCATCTCCTTCCACATCGGCAGCGACTTCGCGCCGGACAAGCGGATCGAGCAGGGCTACCTCGACGCGATGAAGGCCGCCGACTTCACCCTCCCGGTGATCCCGTCGGCGTCGAAGCGGCCGTCCCCGATCACGGGCGCCTCCGGGATGAAGATGAACGGCCCGTACGACTACGTCCCGCCGGTCTACTGGTACGACAAGTCGCAAAAGGACCGCGGTGGCGCCTGGAACTTCAACTCGGAGACCAGTGCCGGCGTCGACATCCCGACGATGGACACGCTCAAGCGGATGATGTCGCCGGGCGAACTGGAAACGATGTGGAAGGACCCGTCGGCGGCGCAGTATCACCGTTCCTCGTCGACGACGTTCGCGAACCTGAAGCTGTTCGGCAACGCGCTCACCAAGCGCTACGGCGCTCCGGCGGACCTGAACGACTTCGTGCGGAAGTCCCAGCTCGCGCAGTACGAGAACGTGCGTGCGGAATTCGAGTCGCACTCGCGCAACTACACCGACTCGACCAATCCCTCCACCGGGTTGATCTACTGGATGCTCAACAGCCCGTGGACCTCGTTGCACTGGCAGCTGTTCGACGCCTACATGGACCAGAACGGCGCTTACTACGGTGCGAAGAAGGCCAACGAGCCGCTGCACATCCAGTACTCGCACGACAATCGCTCAGTCGTGGTGATCAACCAGACGCCGAACGCGGTGAGCGGGCTGACGGCGACCACGAAGCTGTACAACCTCGACGGCACCGAGAAATACAGCAACACCAAGACCGGGGTGTCGGTCGGGGCGCTGGGCGCCAAGGCCACCGCGGTCACCGTCCCGGCGGTCAGCGGGCTGTCGACGACCTACCTGGCGAAGCTGGTGCTCACCGACTCCTCCGGCAAGGAGGTCAGCCGGAACGTGTACTGGCTCTCCACCAAGGCGGACACGCTGAACTGGGGCGGCAGCGACTGGTACTACACGCCGCAGTCGGCCTACGCCGATCTGTCCGGGCTGAAGAACCTCGGCCAGTCCGCCGTCGGCGCGACGGCGAAGTCGGTCGCGGGTTCCGACGGCACCACCACGACGACCGTGACGCTGAAGAACACCTCGGGCGGCAAGCTCCCGGCGTTCTACGTCGACTCGAAGGTCGTGGACGCCGCGGGCAAACCGGTGCTCCCGGTGGAGTGGAACGACAACGCGGTGAGCCTGTGGCCGGGTGAAACGACCACGCTGACCGCGAAGTACCGCACCTCCGACCTCAAGGGCTCCAAGCCTTCGGTGCGGGTCTCGGGCTGGAACACCGGGACGCAGACCGTTCCCGCCGACGGTTCGGGCCCCGGCCCGAACAACCCTGTCGACTACCAGGCCGAGGACGCCGCGGTCGTCAACGGCGCGGTGGAGTCCAACCACGCCGGGTTCACCGGCACCGGGTTCGTCAACTACGACAACGTGGCGGGCAGCTCGGTCGAGTGGACGGTCGACGTTCCGGCGGCGGGCACCTACGACGTCCTCGTCCGGTACGCCAACGGCACCACGGCGAACCGGCCGCTGGACTTCTCCGTCAACGGCTCGATCAGCGCGTCGGGTGTCGGCTTCGGCGGCACCGGCGCCTGGCCGAGCTGGACGACGAGAACCGTCAAGATGACCTTGGCGGCGGGGTCCAACAAGATCAAGGCGGTCGCCACCACGGCGAACGGTGGTCCCAACGTGGACAAGATCACCGTCTAGCACGCCAGAGGCCCCCTTCGCCGCCCGGTGAAGGGGGCCTTTCGGCGTCCCGGCGTGGGTTACGCTTTCCGGGTGACCGGACAGCGTGACCCAGGCCCGCGCCTGCGCGACCTCGCCATGCTGCGACGCGTCCGCGACCGGATCGATCGCGACTACGCGCAGCCCTTGGACGTCGAGGCGCTGGCGCGCGGCGTCCACGTCTCGGCCGGGCACCTGAGCCGCGAGTTCCGCGCCGCGTACGGCGAATCGCCGTACAGCTACCTGATGACCCGCCGGATCGAGCGGGCCATGATGCTGCTGCGGCGCGGGGACATGTCGGTCACCGAGGTCTGCTTCGACGTCGGCTTCTCGTCGCTGGGCACCTTCAGCACCCGGTTCTCCGAGCTGGTCGGGATCTCGCCGAGCGCCTATCGCAAGCAGGCGGTGGAAGAGGGCCGCGGCATGCCCGGCTGCGTCGTCAAACAGGTCATGCGGCCGATCAGGAATAAAGAAGCGGCTTCTCCGCGTCCCGACCTACCTTGATCCTCATGACCCTCTCGATTCACGCGTCCTTCCTCCCCAGCGACGATCTCGAGGCCTCTCTTTCCTTCTATCGCGACATCTTGGGCTTCGAAGTGCGTGACGAAGGCGCGCTGCGGGTGACCGTCGGCCCGCCGGGCCAGCCGGGGACGTCGCTCGTGCTCCATTCCCCGGTCGCCGATCCGGAGATCACCGCCGAGGAACGCGCCACGATCGCCGAACTGATGGCCAAGGGCAGCTACGCGACCGTCGTGCTCTCCACGCGGGACCTGATCGCGACGTTCGACCGGATCCAGGCGACCGGCGCGGACGTCGTCCAGGAGCCGCTCGACCAGCCCTGGGGCGTCCGCGACTGCGCTTTCCGCGACCCGGCGGGCACCCTGGTGCGTATCGAACAGCGGTAGCCGGGCCTCGGTGCGCGCGCACCGGGGCTCTCGGGTGATGATGAGCGGCGTGGAGATCGCGGTAGAACTCGTGGCACTGGTGGTGGCCGTCCTCCTGGTCACCGCCGCGGCGCGGAAACTCGACTGGTCGGCGCCCCTGTGCCTGATCGCGGTCGGGGTCGTCGCTTCGTACGTCCCCGGCGTCCCGGAGTACGAACTGGACCCGGAGGTCGTCCTGCTGGGGCTGCTGCCCCCGTTGCTGTACGCGACCGCGATCCGCACCTCGCTGATCGACTTCCGCCGCAACCGCGGGCCGATCCTGCTGCTTTCGGTGGGTCTCGTCATCTTCACCACGGCCGCGGTCGGTGTCGTGGCGTGGCTGGTGATCCCCGGTCTGCCGCTCGCCGCCGGGCTCGCGATCGGCGCGGTGGTGGCCCCGCCCGACGCGGTCGCGGCCACCGCCGTCGCGCGCAAGGTCGGGATGCCGCGCAAGCTGACCAGGCTGCTGGAGGGCGAAAGTCTGTTCAACGACGCGGCCGCGCTGGTCGCGTTGCGGACCGCCATCGCGGCCATCGCCGGTTCGGTCAGCCTGCTGCAGGTGGGCGGGGACTTCCTGCTCGCCGCGGGTGGCGGGCTGGTGATCGGTTTCGCCGTCGGCGCGCTCGCGGCGATGATCCGCACCCGGCTCGAGGATCCGGTCAGCGACACCGCGCTTTCGCTGGTGGTCCCGTTCGTCGCCTACCTCGCCGCCGAGGCGATCCACGGTTCGGGAGTGATCGCCGTGGTCGTCGCGGGCCTGATCCTCGGGCACAAGGCGCCCAGCATGCTCTCGGGCCGCTCCCGGCTGGCGAGCAGGCTGAACTGGCAGACCATCCAGTTCCTGCTGGAGAACATCGTCTTCCTGCTGATCGGGCTGCAGGTCCGCCGGATCATGACCGAAGTCGGCGACAGCGGGCTGAGCGCGCTCCAGCTCGTCCTGATCTGCGTCGCCACACTCGCCGCGACGATCCTCACCCGCGTCGTCTGGATGGTCGGCATCGGCCTGACGCGACGCGTGTTCCGCCGTCACGCCTGGCCGTGGCGGTACTCGACGGTGATCGCCTGGGCGGGGATGCGCGGGGTCGTCACGCTCGCGGCCGCGTTCGTGCTGCCGGCGGACACCCCGCAACGGGCCGTGCTGGTGCTGGTCGCGTTCGTGGTGGTGGCGGGAACGCTGCTGCTGCACGGGACGACGCTGCCGATTCTGGTCCGCCGCCTGAAACTGCCCCCGCCCGATCCCGCCGAGGACGCGCTTCAGGAGGCCGCCGTCCTCAACGACATGACGCGGGCCGCGCTCCAGGAGCTGGAGAAGATCCGGACCCCCGAGGATCCGGACGACATCGTCGAACGGCTGCGCAGCAGGCTCCAGCATCGCTCCGACTCGGCTTGGGAGGAGCTCGGCAGGCAGAGCGCGCTGACCGAAACGCCGAGCGACGCCTATCGCCGCCTGCGGTTGAGGCTGCTCGAAGTCGAGCGGGAGAAGTTCCTGGAGGCGCGCGACTCCGGGATGGCCGATGATGATGTCCTGCGCCGGATCCTCGAACGCCTCGACATCGAGGAATCCATGCTGGACAGGGAGGAGGAGGCCGTGCCGGACTCCGATCGGGAACTGCGGACACCCGCCGCGACGGCGGGATCCTGCAAACATCTGACCAAGGAGTGGCCAGAAGTCCAGCCTAGTGCTCCGGACGTGTGCGCCGTCTGCGTCGAGAACGGGATGACCTGGGTCCACCTGCGCGAATGCGTCAAATGCGGGAACGTCGCCTGCTGCGACTCCTCACCGGGCAAGCACGCGACCGAGCACTTCCACGAAACCCTGCATCCGGTGATGCGCAGCCACGAGCCCGGCGAGACCTGGCGCTGGTGCTTCGTGGACAAACAACTGGGCTAGCTCGGTATCGTCCGATGCATGAGCACGCCAGAGCAGGAGATCGAATACCGCCAGCACCGGTTCTCGCCCCCTCCGGGATCGACCGAGATCTTCCTCGTCCGCCACGGTGAATCGGCCCCGGCGAAGGGCGACGCGCCGTTCGACCTCGTCGACGGGCAGGCCGATCCGGACCTCGCGCCGGAGGGCAGGGACCACGCCGAAAGGGTGGGGCGCCGTCTGGCGGACGAGCGGATCTCCGCGCTGTACGTGACGACGCTTCGCCGGACCTCGCAGACCGCGGCGCCGTTGGCGGCGAAGCTCGGGCTCACTCCGGAGGTCGAAGCCGACCTGCGGGAGATCCACCTCGGCGACTGGGAGAACGGGCTCTTCCGCCGCTACACCCACGAAGGCCACCCGATCATCGAAAAGCTGTGGCGGGAACAGCGCTGGGACGTCATCCCCAGCGCCGAGACGATGGAGACGTTCAACGGCAGGCTCCGCGCGGCCATCGGCAGGCTCGCGGCGGCCAACCCGGACCGGAGGATCGCCGTGTTCACCCACGGCGGTGTCATCGGCGAAATCTTCGCGAACGCCAGCGCCGCGAAGAACCGGTTCGCGTTCCTCGGGGCGGACAACGGCTCGATCTCACATCTGGTGGTGTCCGGCGACGACTGGATGGTGCGGCGGTTCAACGACACGTCGCATCTTCAGTCGCCTTTCGGCTGATCCGGCCGGCCGCGACCAGGTGCACGGCGACCAGGACCGCGACGGCTTCCGCCGCCAGCAGCCCGATGAGCACGAGCACCTGGGTCACCCCGGCCTGCAGCGGCCCGGCGCCACCGAGGAGGACACCGACGTAGGCGCCGGGAAGGGTCACCAGGCCGACGGTGCGCGTCTGGTCGAGCGCGGGGATCAGCGCGTGCCCCGCCGAAGGGCGGCAGATCTCGAGCGCGGCGGGACGGCGGAGAAAACCCAGCGCCAGCGCGGCTTCGTACTCGCCGTGCCGGGACACGAGCTCGTCCAGGGCGCGCCTCGCCGCTTGGGAGGTCGCGGACATCGCGCCGCCGATGACGATCCCGGCGATCGGGACGATCGCGATGGGCCGCCACGGGACCACCCCGGTCGCGAGGACGAGCGTCAGCACCGGCACCACACCGGACGCGATGGCGAGCGCGACCCACACGAGATCCTTGGCCACCCCGATCCGGCGCGCCGAGGTGACCGCCGCGATCACGAACATCAGCAACACGAACCCGCCGGTCAGCCAGCCCGATTTCAGGATCCCGACGATCACCAGCGAGACAGCGGCGAGTTGCACGACGGCGCGCGCGGCCGCGAACAGCACCGCCTTGCCCTGTCCCAACCGACCGAACTGCACGACTGCCGCGCCGAAGACGGCCAGCACGGCCAAGACCACGGCGAGCACGGGACCGAAAGCGATCGCACCATCCGTCACGCGGATGATCCTGCCGCAGAGCGGGGATCAGGACGTGCAGGTCACCGGCGCGCCCGCGGCGGGGGCGGTGCGGTCGCTGACGACCTCGCCGTCGACGAGGATCCGGCACCGCAACGCGCCGCTGCCCGTGCCCTGCGCGGAGAGACTGTAGAACTCGTCGCGGCCTTCTTGGCTCGCGCGCTCGAAGGTGGTGCTCCACGGCGTCGTCACTTCGGTCTTCTGCATGAGCTCAGAGCCCTGCGCGACGTACGTGACGTTCTGAGCGCCCTTCGCGCCGGAAAGCTCGTAGACGACCGAGTGCGTCACGGTGCGCACGGCGGCCGCGGCCTGTTCGACCTGCGGCGCGGGCGGGTTCTGCACCGGCTTGGACGCCTTCGGCAGCACATAACTGGTCAGGGTGACGGCGACGGCCATCACACCCAGCACGACCACGATGGTCCCGAGCGGCTTCAGCCTGCCCGGGGCACCCTGCGCCGGCACCGATGCCGGAGGGGTCGCGGTGGGAACACCCATGGAGAGGTCTTCTCTCGTCCGAGCGCACTTCCAACGAGTGCGTCGACTACTTCTCGTTCCAACGTGACTCCGCGTTAGCCGTTATCGGGAAGAAACCCGATATTCACCCTTTTGGGTGCCCTAAACGCCGAGGAACACCTGGTCATGGGGCGATTGGCGTAAACAGACTGAGCCGGATAGCTCACTTTGAGTGATATGCCCGGCGGACTTCTGTCGTACCCCCGGGGCATCATGGCAACCGTGTATCGCGAGACGACGGCACCCGGTGAGCTGGAGGGCGTGGTGCGCTGCCGGTGGGAGGACACGGGCCGGGCGCCGAAGCGGATCGTGCCCGACGGCTGCGTCGACCTCGTGGAGAGCGGCGGCGAGGTCTTCGTCGCCGGGCCGGACACCACGGCCTGGACCTGGGAGACGCCGCCCGGTGTCCGGGCGCGCGGCGTGCGGTTCGCGCCAGGCAGGGCACACGACGTCCTGGGGCTGGGTGCCGACGAGCTGCGTGATCAGCGTGTCCCCCTTCGCGACCTGTGGGGCAAGGAGGGCGAACTGCTGGCCGAGCGGGTGCTGCGGGGCGCCGCTTCGCTCTCCGACGTCGTCGCTGAACGCCGGACCGGACGAGGCGACCGGGAGATCGCGGAACTGATCGCCCGGCTCGACCGCGGTGTCCCCCGGGTCTCCGCCGCGCTGGCGCCGTTCTCGACCGGGGAACGGCAGTTGCGGCGGCGATTCACCCTCGCGGTCGGCTACGGCCCGGCGACGTACCTGCGCGTCACGCGGTTCCAACGTGCCATCGGGCTCGCCGGGAAGGCGCCGGATCTCGCCTCGCTGGCCTTCGAGGCCGGTTACGCCGACCAGGCCCACCTGAGCCGGGATTGCCGCGAGTTCGCCGGGGTTCAGGCGAGGGAGTTCTTCCGCGCCAAAAAGTGCGATATGTCCATTGTGGACCGGTACAGCGCGCGGTAGTGCGGATAGAACTCGTCGTAGACGTCCGCGTCGGCGCCCGGGCGCACGACCTCGGCGACCGGGTTCCAGGCTTCGATATCCGGCTCCCGCCCCAGTGCGAAGGACGCGAGAACGGCGTCGCCGAACGCGGCACCGATGGTTTCCGCGGGGATCTCCTGCTCGATCCGCGCGACGTCGCTGACGATCCGCGTCCACACCCCGCCCTGTGTCCCGCCGCCGACGGCGACGAACCGCCGCGTGCCGCCACCGGCTTCCCGCATGGCTTCGAGGTTGTGCCGCACCCCGTACGCCGTGCCTTCCAGTGCCGCGCGGTACAGATCGGCGCGGCCGTGGGAGGTGGTGAGCCCGGCGATGACGCCGCGCGCGTCCGGATCCGGTATCGGTGTCCGTTCTCCGGCGAAGTACGGCAGCATCAGCAAACCGCGGCTGCCCGCCGGGACCTCGCCCGCCGCCGAGGCGAGTTCGCCGAACTCGCCGCCGGTGAGATCGCGTAGCCAGTCGGTGATCGCCCCGGAAGTGGCCATACCCGCCGCGAGCGAATAGGTGCCGGGGAACGCGCCTCGCGTCGTCCACAACCCCTGGGCGGGACGGGGATCGGCGAGCGTCTGGATCAGGAACATCGTGGTGCCGTACATCAGCATCGTGTCCCCGGGCGAGGTGACACCGACACTCGTCGCCTCGGCCCAGGCGTCGACAGTGCCCGCCGTCACCGGGATCCCCTGCGGCAGCCCGGTTTCCGCGGCCGCCTCGGCGGTGACCGAGCCGACCACCTCGGTCGGCCACGCGAGCCTGGGCAACTCGACACCCGGAGCGATCGCGGCGACCCGGTCCGGCGCCCACCGCGCCTCGCGCAGGTCGTACATCGGGTCGCATTGACTGGCGGAATGGTGGTCGAGGACGTACTCACCGGTCAGCCGGAGCACGAGGAACGAACTCGCCATCAGGAAGAGCTTCGCGCGTTCGAACACGTCCGGCTCGTTCTTGGCCAGCCAGCGCCACTTCGGCCCGACGGCCTGCGAGCCGAGTGCGCTGCCACCGCGTTCCACAATGGATTCTTCGCCGAATTCCCGGTTCAGCTCACGGATTTCGTCATGTGCGCGGGTGTCGACGCCGTAAAGGATCGCCGGGCGCAAAGGTTTCCCTGAACCATCGGCGGGAAGGAGTACCGGTCCGGCTCCGCTGACCGACACTCCGATGATGGGATGATCCCCGGCGCCTGCCGAGAGTTCCCGGGCCAGGACGAGGAAGTCTTGCCACCACACGGTTTCGGCGTCGTGTTCGAACCAGCCGGGACGAGGGCGGGAAGTGTCGTGCCGCCGGGATGCTCGTGCCATCACGGTGCCCCGGGAATCGACGAGGACACCTTTGGAGCTCGAGGTGCCGATGTCGATTCCGAGCACCAGGCCCGGTTCGCCCACGGCACCTCCCGACTTTCCGGCGCCAGTAGCGCGATCAGCGGATGGTAACGATTGTCGGTCAAGCTATTCTTCCCGTGCGAAGGTGTCAAGACACCTGCAGAAGGGGAGGTCACGGTGGCCACCATCAACGACGTGGCGGCGAAGGCCGGGGTTTCGACGGCGACCGTGTCGAGGACGCTCAACGGAAAGTCCACTGTGGACCCGGTACTCGCGGCACGAGTGCAGGCGGCCGCCGCGGAATTGGGTTATCACCCGAACGGGCTCGCGAGGAATCTGCGCCGTCAGGAAACCGCGGTACTCGCGCTCATCATCTCCGACGTGGAGAACCCGTTCTTCACCGCGATCGCCCGCGGCGTGGAGGACATCGCGCAGACCGCGGGCTACTCGGTGGTGCTGTGCAACGCCGACGACAACGAGGAGAAGGAGCGTCGCTACATCGACGTCGCCCTCCAGGAGCGGGTCGCCGGCGTGGTGCTCTCCCCCACCGGCCGGGCCACCAACGTCGACAGGCTGACCCAGCGCGGCACGCCCGTGGTCGCCGTCGACCGGCCACTGCTGGAGAACACCGGCGACCAGGTGCTCGTCGACACCCGCCTCGCCGCCCGCGACGCGACACGCCACCTGCTCGACGGCGGCTACCGGCGGGTCGCCTGCGTCAGCGGGCCGCCCGGGGTGCGCACGGCCGAAGACCGGCTGGCCGGCTATACCGACGCCGTCGGCGCGGAGAACGCGCTCACCCGGCGTGCCGAGTTCCGCGCCGAGGGCGGCAGGCTCGCCGCGCTCAGCCTCCTCGACGAGCCGGAACCGCCGGACGCGCTGCTGGTCGGCAACAGCACGATGGCGATCGGCGTCCTGGAGGCGCTGGCCTCGCGCGGACTGCGATCGGGGCAGGACGTGGGGATCGTGTCGTTCGACGACGCGCCGTGGACCACGTTGATCGACCCGCCGCTGACGGTGGTCGCCCAGCCCGCGAACGACGTGGGCAAGGTCGCCGCCGAGCTGCTGCTCGCCCGGATCGGCGACAGCACGCGCAAGGCCACGACGACCACGCTGCAGGCGAAGTTGATCGTGCGCCGGAGTTCACGGCGCGGCTGACGACGGAGATCCCGGTGCACGACGTGCCTGGGCGACCGGTTCGCACCGGCCGCCCAGGAACGCCCCACCCCCTTGTTCCCCCAAGCCGGCCCCACACCAGCCGGGTTCTCCGAAGCGGTGGGAAGAAATCGTTTACCTTTCGGAAGGTAAATTCCCGCTTACGACCTGTCAAGCCGGAATCCCTGGACAAGGTCGCCCGTTCCGGGCACACTGTTCCGATATTGCCTACTGCGCGTGTTTGATTCCGTGCGCTCTGTGTTCATCTCTGGTGAATTCACCCACGAAATCGAGATGAGACCGCACGAACCCGCACAGACGAGTTACCCTGGGCGCATGTCCATAGCGCTCGAGAACGTTCTCGCCAAGGCGGGCCTGAAGGTCGACGCCAACGAGTTCCTGAACCTCGTCGAGGACGCGGCGCGGAGGCTCTCCCCGCCGAACCCCGATCCGTCGCATTACTTCTCGGCGGATCAACGTGCCGCGCTCACCGACGTCGGCCTGGACATCTCCCCCCGCAGCGAGGACGAACCGGACTTCCGTGCCCGCACGGTCGCCGCGCACGCCGTGCTCGCCGACTCCGCGCTGAGCGTGCTGGAGGCGGCGAAAGCACTGGGCGTGGACGACAGCCGCATCCGCCACCGCCTCAAGGAGGGCAGGCTCACCGGCTGGAAGGATCAGGGCTGGCGCCTGCCCGCCTGGCAGTTCACCGGCTCCGGGGTCCTGCCCGGCCTGGAGGTCGTGCTGCGCGCCGTACCCGAGGACCAGCCCGCGCTCGTCGTCGCCGCGTTCATGAGCACCCCGCAGGCCGATCTGGTGATCAACGACCACCCCGCCACCCCGCGCCAATGGCTGCTCTCCGGCGGCGACCCCGAACATGTCGCAAAGCTGGTGGCCACCCTGGGGCTGCCGTTCTAAGGTGTTCTGCCCGACGACGGAAAATTTCAGTCGGGGGTAGGCCGTAGGCTGACCCCACCGAGCAAGATCACCCGACAAGGACGGACGACTCCCGAGGTATGGCCCGGCTCCCCCTGCCGCCCGCACGCTCTGTCCTGGTCAAGGAGCTGCACCGCACCAACGACGTGGTGACGGTGCACCCCGGCACCAGGCTGGTCAGGATCTTCACCGCGCACGGCAACCACCCCCAGCAGTGGAATTCGTTCCGCTACAGCGGCCCGCTCCCCCACGGCCGCTTCGACCCGCAGACACCGGGCCGCGGCGGACGCCCGGTCACCGACCCCGGGAACGGCGTCCTGTACTTCGGCCTCACCGTGCGCACCAGCATCGCGGAGGTCTTCCAGACCACGTCGACGGTCGACCGCAAATCCCGCGGCCCGCGCCTGGTCGTCGTCCGGCCGACCCGCACGCTGCGGTTGCTCGACCTCGCCGGTCTGTGGCCGACCCGCGTCGGCGCCTCGCAGGAGATCTCCAGCGGCCCGAAGAAGATCACCCAAGCCTGGGCGCGCGCCATCCGCGCGGCCTTCGGTGACCTCGACGGTGTCTGGTACCGGTCGTCGATGGACTCCGGAGGCCCCGCGCTCGCGCTGTGGGATCCCCCCGCCGGGAACTCGCTCCCGGTCGCGCCGGACGTGCTGCTCCCACTGGACCACCCGGGACTCGACGTCCCGCTGGGCCGGGTGTGCGAGGAGCTGAACTACACGCTGTTGAGCTGAAGCCCGGTCAGAGGTGCCGGCCCCACCACTCCAGGACGGCGTCGAACCTCTGCACCCGGTGCCGCGGCTGCCCCGAGCGCGTGAGTTCGTGCCCTTCGCCGGGGAACAGCAGGAACTCGGCGGGGACACCGTTTTGCCGGAGCGCCACGTACATCCGCTGCCCCTGCTCCAGCGGGCACCGCCAGTCCTGCTCGGAGTGCGCGACCATGAACGGGATGTCGATCTTCCCCGCGTACGAAAGCGGGCTGCGCTTGCGCTGCTCGTCGGGATCGTCGCCGACGTAGCCCCCGGCGAAGAACCAGCCGATGTCGGAACTGCCGGTGAACGAATCCCAGGCGTTGACGGCGCGCTCGCTCCACGCGGCGCGGAACCGCCCGCCGTGGTGCGCGGCGAGCCAGCTGGTCATGAAGCCGCCGTACGAACCGCCCATCACGCCGACGCGATCACTGTCCAAATTGGACAGCTTGAGCGCTTCGTCCAGCAGGGTCAGCAGATCCAGCGCGTCCACGGTACCGAAGCCGTTGATGACGCTGCGGCCGTGGCTCTCGCCGTAGCCCGCGGAACCGCGCGGATTCCCCAGTACGACGGCGTAGCCCGCCTCGGCAAGCACCTGCGCCTCGTCGAAGACCTTCCATTCGTACGGCGCGAACGGTCCACCGTGGATCATCAGGACCACGGGATGCGGCCCCTCGCCCTCGGGCCGGACGATCCAGCCGTGCACCGGGTAGCCGTCGGACGCGGTCGCGTCCAGCTCCTCCAGCGGCCGGATCCCGGTGTCCCGCAACGCCTTCGAGTAGTCGGTGAGCACGCGGGGCTCCGCGTCCGAAAGCAGTACGACGTCGCCGGCGCTCTCGGGCGTCCCGATCACCGCGGCGATCCGCGCACCGTCGACGGCGAACGCCTTCACCGCCGCGGACTCGCCCGCCAGGTATCGCAACGACTTCAGCTCGGCCAGTTCGGCGTCGAGCGGGACGGCGCGCAACTCGGCGGCACCGCGGGTGCGGACCACGACGAGCACCTCGTCACCGAGCACGGCCGGACGGCCGGCCGCGTTGTCGCAGTCCACCGATTCGACCTCGGTCAGCCGCCGCGCGGGCGAAGGCCCGTCACCGGAAGGCCACGGCGCGTGCCAGAGCCCGGTGTTGCGGGCGATCTCCTCCATACCGGGGAATTCGGTGCCGTAGAACAGGATCGAACCGTCCGGGGCCGAGACCGGCGTGGCCGCGGTGCCCAGGGTCCTGACCAGCAGCCGGGGTTCACCGCCGACGGCGGGCACGGCGTAGACGTCCGAGCGGACGGTGTCCTCGGCGGCCCAGTCCCGGGGCGCGACGATCAGGACGAACTCGCCGTCGACCGTCCACGAAGGATGCTCGACGTCGGCCCGGTCGTCGGTCAGCGGCACGAGATCGGCGGGCTTGGCCTCGTCCAGGGCGGCGACGGCGTCCACGACGAACAGACGTTGTGGACGGTCGTTGAGGAAACCGGCGTCGTCGACCCGGTAGAAGAGATTCGTGATGTGCCGCGGCGCTTCTTCGCCCGGCTCCGGGGTTTCGCCGTCCGCGTTCTCCGTGCCGTAGCGGCCCGGCTCGGGCACGCGGGCGACGAAGGCGATCCGCCGGGAATCGGGCGCCCAGACCGGGGCACCCGCGCCGAGGGGCAGGTCGGTGATCCGCTTCGCGTCGCCGCCGCCCGCCGCGATCACGTGCACCTGCGGCTTGGCCTCGCGCCCGGAGCCATCCCCCGCCCGGAGGAAAGCGACCCAGCGGCCGTCCGGGGAGATGACGGGGGCGGAGTCCTTGGTCCCGTGGGTCCAGGGCCCTTCCCCGCCGCTCGGATCGACCACGCACAGGCCGCCGCGATAGCTGTTCGTCTTCAGATCAGGCCTGCTCACAGCGGTGAGCAGCAGGTCTCCACGCAGCGTGGGAAGGCCGGGGACCGTCAGGGCTTCGATGTCAACGGGACGCACAGCCCCGACGGTACCCGATCCTTAGCAGCTCTAACTACTGATTGAAGAGTCCTGCTCAGCGGCTTCCAGCTTCTTCGCCTTCGACAGGCTGGCCAGCGTCGTCACGGTCAAGACCACGACGATGACACCCAGGGAGACCCAGTTGTTGATGTCCAGCCAGTCCGGCACGACGTGGTACTCGTGCAGCGCGTGCAGGAACAGCTTGGCGCCGATGAAGGCGAGGATCACCGCGAGGCCGTAGGACAGGTACACCAGCTTGGTGACCAGGCCACCGAGCAGGAAGTACAGCTGGCGCAGGCCCATCAGCGCGAACGCGTTGGCGGTGAAGACCAGGAAGGCCTCCTGGGTGATGCCGAAGATCGCGGGGATCGAGTCGACGGCGAACAGCAGGTCCGCGCTGCCGATCGCGACGATCACCAAGAACATCGGGGTGATCCAGCGCTTGCCGTCCTTCTTCACGAACGACTTGTGGCCGTGCCAGTCTTCGGTGACCGGGAAGATCTTGCGCACCCAGCGGGTGAGCGCGTTCTCTTCGTATTCCTCGTCCTCGTCCTTGTTGCGGACCATGCTCACCGCGGTCCAGATGAGGACGGCGCCGAAGAGGAAGAAGACCCAGACGAACTGCGCGATCAGCGCGGCGCCCACGGCGATGAACACGCTGCGCATGGCGAGCGCGAGCAGGATGCCGATCAGCAGCACGCGGTGCTGGTGGATCGCGGGCACCTTGAACGACGTCATGATGATCATGAAGATGAACAGGTTGTCGACGCTCAGCGAGTACTCGGTGATGTACCCGGTGAAGAATTCGACGCCGGGGTCATGGCCCCCGAAGATCCAGACACCGATACCGAAAGCGACCGCCACGGCGACGTAGAAGATGACCCACCGCGCGGCTTCGCCGGTGGTGACCTCGTGCGGCTTGCGATCGACGATGACCAGGTCGAGTGCGATCAGCGCGAGCAGACCGCCGACCGTGGCGATCCATAGCCACAGGGGAACAGACATGTAACCAACCCTCCGGATAGTGCACAGCAGCAACTAACCGGAGGTCTCTTCCGCCGGTACGAGACCGGCCGACGGTGCCGGGGGCCCGTGAAGACCACCGTGCTGACGACACCGCCGCGAAGGAATACTCCCCTCACAGCTGGTCCAGTTTGACCTGTCTGTACGCATGACGCCAGTTAAGGTTGCCCTTGTCACCAAGATGATGGTGTAACTCCCGTCACAACAGCCCCCTGCTGTGTGGTCCGTGTTAGCTCGGCGAGGCGTTCTCAGCTTCGGGCGAATACGGTCATTCCGTGCCCCGAATCCCGCTCCCTCGTACGCGAGGCGCGAAGCTCACCGCGCTCGCCGCGGTCGTGGTGGTCCTGGCCGCCGCGGCCGTCGTGTGGACGAACAGCGAACCCGCTCCGTCCACGGTCAAAACCCAGGAAGCGACCCTTGACCTGCCTGAAGTCCCAGGCTCGTCCGAGGTCGTCAAGATCGACACGACCACGTACCTCCCCGAGCAGACCCCCGCCCCCGCCGTCCTGCTCGCCCACGGTTTCGGCGGTGACAAGAACAGTGTCGCCACCGAGGCCCGCGAACTCGCCGAGAAGGGTTTCGTCGTCCTCGCCTGGTCCGCGCGCGGTTTCGGCCGCAGCACCGGGAAGATCGCGCTGAACGACCCCGACCGCGAGGTCGCCGACGCCAGGAAGCTGATCGACAACCTGGCCGCGCGTCCCGAAGTCCTCAGTGAGAACGGCGATCCGAAGGTGGCCGTGTCCGGCGCTTCGTACGGTGGCGCGCTTTCGCTGCTGCTCGCCGGGACCGACAAGCGGGTCGACGCGATCGCGCCGGTGATCACCTACAACGACCTCGCGCAGGGCCTCTTCCCGAACGCCGCCTCGGCCGCGCCCTCGACGGCGACCACTCCGGCCGCCGGCGCGTTCACCGCGGACGGCGTCTTCAAGAGGTCGTGGGCGGGCATCTTCTTCTCCGCCGGTTCCGGCGCGGCGCAGGGCGGCTCGCCCGCCAACGACGCGCCCGAAGCCGGTGACGAGACGAGCGAGTCCGGTGCTTCCCAGGGCGCCGCCGCGGCCGGTGCCGCGGCTCAGTCCCTTCCGCTCGGCGGACCGAACGGCCAGCGGCCGGCACCCGGCCCGGCCGACCCTTGTGGACGGTTCACCGCCGACGTCTGCCAGGCCTACACGGAACTCGCGACCACCGGCAAGGCGAGCCAGCGCACCGTCGACCTGCTTCGCCGCGTCTCGCCCGCGTCCGTCACGGACAAGATCACCGTGCCGACCCTGCTGGTGCAGGGCGAAAGCGACACTCTGTTCGGTTTGGACCAGTCCGACGCGACCGCCCGGCAGATCGCCGCGGCGGGCGGCAAGGTCCGCACGATCTGGTACACCGGCGGCCACGACGGCGGGAAGCCCGGGCAGAAGCTGCGGACGCAGATCGCCGACTTCCTCAAGTTCTCGTTGACCGGTCAGGGCACCGATCCCGGCACCGGGTTCAGCTACGACATCCAGGGCACGCTGCGGGCGAACGGCGCCCCCTCGGTCCGGACGGTCACCGCGCCCGCGTACCCGGGAGCCACCGGGGACGCCACCGAACGGCGGCGATTCGCACTGGAGGGACCGGCCCAGCCGGTCGTCCGGCCCGCGGGCGGAAACCCCGCCGCGGTGAGCGGGATCCCTGGGTTGAACGGGGCGGTGGCGGGCTCGTCCCGGCTTTCCGGTCTGTTCAGCATCGACCCGCCCGGTCAGGCCGCGCAGTTCGCGACGGCGCCGCTCGGCGAGCAGACGATCGTGGCCGGTTCGTCCACGGTCCGGCTGCAGGTGTCCGCGGATCCTTCCGCCGCGCCGCCACAGAAGGAAGCCGTCCTGTTCGCGAAGCTCTACGACGTCAACTCGGAGGGCGTCCGCACGCTTCCGGCCAACGCCGTCGCGCCCTTCCGCGTTTCCGGTCTGCCCGCGGACGGCAGCCCGGTCGAGGTGACGGTGACCCTGCCGGGCATCGTGCGTCCGCTGGAAGCCGGGCACACGCTCCGGCTGGTCGTCGGCACAACGGATCAGGCGTTCGCGACTCCGGTCGAGCCCGCGGTCTTCCGCATCGGGCTGGCGGACGGCGGAGGGCTGGGAGTCCCGGTCGTCCACGGCACGTCGGTCGGCGCGGGAGCGCCCGTCGCGCAGCTGCTGGGTATCGCCGGGACGCTGCTCGCGGGTATCGCGATCACGGTGATCGCCGCGTTCCGCCGCCGCCGCGCCCACGACGTCGACGAGAGCCTGTCGAAGACACCGCTGGTGATCGAAGGCCTGCACAAGGCCTACGCGGGCGGTTTCGTCGCGGTGAAGGACCTGTCGTTCCGGGTCGAACCCGGCCAGGTGCTCGGGCTGCTCGGGCCGAACGGCGCGGGCAAGACGACGACCCTGCGCATGCTGATGGGGCTGATCACGCCGACGGCGGGCCACATCCGCGTGTTCGGCCACTTGATCGCGCCCGGCGCGCCGGTACTGTCCAGGATCGGGTCCTTTGTGGAGGGTTCGGGCTTCCTGCCGCACCTGTCCGGCAAGGAAAACCTGGAACTGTACTGGGCGAGCACGGGCCGCCCGGAGGACAAGGCGCATTTCGCCGAGGCACTGGAGATCGCCGGACTCGGCGACGCGGTGAACCGGCGGGTCCGCACCTATAGCCAGGGCATGCGGCAGCGGCTCGCGATCGCGCAGGCGATGCTCGGCCTGCCGGAGCTCATGGTGCTCGACGAACCGACCAACGGGCTCGACCCGCCTCAGATCCACCAGATGCGCGAGGTGCTCCAGCGTTACGCGGCGACCGGGCGCACCGTGGTGGTCTCGAGCCACCTGCTGGCCGAGGTCGAGCAGACCTGTACGCACGTGGTCGTGATGCACCGCGGCATGCTGGTCGCCTCGGGTGAGGTCGGCGAACTGGCCGCGTCCAGCGGCGAGGCGACCTTCCGGGTCGACAAGCCCGCCGAAGCGGCCGAAGCGCTGCGGAAGGTCGGCGGCGTTTCCGGCGTCGACGTCGACGGGGAACTGGTCCACGCGGATCTCGACGGTCTCGCACGTGCCGAGGCCGTCGCCGCCCTCGTGCGCGCCGGGGTCGCGGTCGAGCAGGCCGGGCCGCGGCGACGGCTGGAAGACGCGTTCCTGCAGCTGGTCGGAGAGGACTCCAAGAGTGAGTAAGACCAATGGATCTCACCCGGCGACCCGGGCGGATCACGGAGTGCACACGGATCCGGCGGCACTGCTGGAGCTGACCGAGGTCGCGTCGCACGAACGGACCGAGGTCGGCCCGGACGGGGCGGTGGCGGGGTACCGCGCCGACCGGACGCTGCGGCTCGGTGTCGAGCTGAAACGGCAGCTCAAACGGCGCCGGACCCAGCTCATGCTGGGGTTCGTCGCGCTGCTGCCGTTCATCCTGGTGATCGCCTTCGAGATCGGGCAGGCCAATCCGAACCGCCGCAGCGGCGGTTTCGTCGACCTCGCCACCGCGAGCGCGCCGAACTTCGTGGTGCTCGCGCTGTTCGTCTCCGGGACGTTCCTGCTGCCGATGATCGTGGCGCTGTTCTACGGCGACACGATCGCGAGCGAGGCGTCGTGGTCGAGCCTGAAGTACCTGCTCGCGATGCCGGTCCCCCGGCATCGGGTGCTGCGGCAGAAGGCGATCGTCTCCGGCATCCTCTCCGCGGTCGCGCTGATCCTGTTGCCGCTGGTGGCGCTGATAGTCGGCGTCATCTGGTACGGCGCGGGCGACGCGATCAGCCCGACCGGGGACGCGGTGTCGTTCGGCGACAGCCTGATGGCCATGGGGCTGGCGACGATCTACATCATCCTGCAGCTGGCGTGGGTGGCCGGTCTGGCGATGCTGCTCTCGGTCGCCACAGACGCCCCGCTCGGCGCCGTGGGCGGTGCGGTGATCGTCGCGATCGTTTCCCAGATCCTCGACCAGATCACCGCGCTGGAAGGGCTGCGGGACTACCTGCCGACGCATTTCGCGTTCTCGTGGATGGACCTGATCTCGACCGACATCGACTGGACGAACATGGCCAACGGCATGCTGTCGGCGGCGTTGTACGGAACGGTGTTCTTCCTCCTGGCCGGACGCCGGTTCGCGACGAAGGACATCACCAGCTGAGAGCGTTTCCGTACTCGAAAAACACCGGGGCCCACCGGGAAGACGAAATTCGCTTCCCTGGTGGGCCCCGGTTTTCACTGGCCGTGGCGACCTTCACCCATTAGCGCCGGTAATCGGTGTTTCATGCGCATGCGACCATTGGTTTTTTCCGATCATCGACTCATTGGGTGAAAAGTTCGCATTCATCTTCGGCGATCCCCGAGAAATCCTTATCTTCAGGGGAAAGGTGCCGACGCGAGCAGAAAGCGGGGACGTGACCATGACCCAGTCACTCGAGATCCCGGTCCAGGAATTCTCGCTTGCGTGGACGATGACCGCCGACAAGGGCGGCAGAGTCGGATTCGCCGCTTCGGGTCAGGTGACGCTTCTCGACAACAAGCGTTTCTACAAGATCGACGGGGTTCTCTACATCTCCGAGGGCAGCACCTATTGCCGCGACATCGGCAATCCCCATCTGTTCGTCCGCCGCAACGGCGTCGAGGAGAGCGGCAGGCAATGGGGCTGGGAGACCATCTGCAACCGCAAGTCCTGCAGCAGGCTGTGCGCGATGGACGCCTACTTCGTCCGGACGGGCTACTGGGCACCCGCCGACCGGGCGATCCAGCTGAGCATCGGCGCCGAGTCCGGCTGGAACCGCAAGCGCTCCTTCAGCCCGACGATCACCGTGCGCCTCGCGGACTGAGCGGTCCACTGTAGATCTCCGCGGGCTCGGGTACGGTCGGCCCATGGCCACCTCTTCGATCCGCGTGGACGACGAAGGCGGGATCGCCGTCGTCACCCTGCAGCACGGCAAAGCGAACACCCTCGACACGGAGTTCTGTCAGGAGCTGGCCATCCGGCTCGAAGACGTCCAGCTCGGCGGATGTCGCGGTGTCGTGCTGACCGGCACCGGCGGCATCTTCTCGGCGGGCGTCGACCTGCGGCGGGTGCACGAAGGCGGCGCGGACTACGTCGAAGACTTCTTGCCCGCGTTGTCGGACGCGTTCCTGTCGGTGTTCGGCTTCCCCGGCCCGGTGGTCGCGGCCGTCAACGGGCACGCGATCGCCGGCGGGGCGGTGCTCGCCGCCGCCTGCGACCGCCGCGTCCTCGCCGACGGACCGAGCCGGATCGGGATCACCGAGCTGCTCGTCGGCGTCCCTTTCCCGTTGGCGGCGCTGGAGATCCTGCGTTCCGGGTTCGGCGCCGACATCCTCGCCGAACTCGCGTTCCTCGGCGAGACCCATCTGCCTGAGGACGCGCTCCGGCTCGGCCTGGTCAACGAAGTGGCCGCGCCCGAGGCAGTGCTGCCGCGCGCGATCGAGGTGGCCGGGAAACTCGCCGAGATCCCCGCGGCCGCGTACGCGCATACGAAGGCGCAGCTGCATCGGCCGTTCCACGAGCGGATCGCCGAACACCGCACCGGCGACGACGCCCACGTCCTCGAACTGTGGAGTTCGCCTGAAGCGCTCTCGGCCATCAAGGCCTACGTCGACCGCGTGCTCCGCCGCGCCGGCTGAATCGTCCCGATCAGCGGGACGAGGTCCGGATAGGCGATTGCCCACCAGCGGGGACTCTGTGAGTATCCGACCGCTCGAAGGTCGCGATGGGGAGGGCATGGATGCGGAAGCTCACGGCCGCGTGGTCGGTTCTGGCGATCACCGTTCTCACACTGGCCGGGCTGACCCCGGCCGCGCAGGCGGCACCCGAGGACATCAAGCAGGCGCTCGGGCGGATACCCGGCCTGACCGTCGTCTCGGAGAATCCGGCGCCCACCGGGTACCGGTTCTTCAAGCTCGCCTACACCCAGCCCATCGACCACCGCAGGCCGGGCGCCGGTACCTTCCAGCAGCGTTTCACCTTGCTGCACAAGGAATTCCGCGCGCCGATCGTGGTGTACACGAGCGGGTACAACGTGTCGGAATCGCCCAACCGCTCGGAGCCGACACAGATCGTCGACGGCAACCAGCTGTCGATGGAATACCGGTTCTTCACCCCGTCGCGACCGGACCGGCCGGACTGGGGCAAGCAGCTGACCATCTGGCAGGCCGCCGCCGACCAGCACCGCGCCGTGGAGGCCTTCAAACGGCTCTACCCGGGCAAGTGGCTCGCGACCGGCGGCAGCAAGGGCGGGATGACGGCGACATACTTCCGTAGGTTCTTCCCGAACGACGTCGACGCGACGATCCCCTACGTCGCGCCCAACGACGTGATCAACTCGCACGACCGCTACAACCGGTTCCTGGCGAACGTCGGGAACGATCCGGCCTGCCGTTCGGCGCTCAAGGCGATCCAGCGCGACGTGCTGACCCGGCGTCCGGAGTTCGCGGCGCTCGCCGCCGCCGACGCGGCCAAGAACGGCTACACGTTCACGACCGTCGGCTCGGCCGACATCTCGCTGGAGATCTCGGTCATCGACTCGTACTTCGCCTTCTGGCAGTACCAGAAGCAGTCGGACTGCGCGACGGTGCCGAAGGCCGGTGCCCCGGCGGCGGAGATCTACGCGTGGTTCGAACGCGTCGAGAGCCTCAACACCTACTCCGACCAGAACCTCGGGATCTACGTCCCCTACTACTTCCAGGCCGCCTACCAGCTGGGCGCCCCGGAATCCTACGAAGACTATCTCCGGGACCTGCTGCGCTACCCGGGATCCAACGTGTCACGGACGTTCGTGCCGAAATCGGTCGACATCCCGCGGTTCGATCACCTGGCGATGCCGGACATCGACTTCTGGGTGAAGACGCAAGGGAAGCGGCTGCTGTTCGTCTACGGCGGGAACGACCCGTGGGGTGCCGAACCCTTCCGGCTCGGCTTCGGCTCGAAGGACTCCTACAGCTACACCGTGCCGGGCGGGAACCACGGCGCCCGGATCTCGCAGCTCCCGGCGGCTCAGGCCGCCGAAGCCACGAACAGCGTGCGGCGCTGGGCGGGGCTACCCCCGGTTTCGCCCGGGGTGACCACCCGTTCGGTGCCGGCCGGCTTCCCGGACTTCGACGCGGACCTGAGCCTGCGGCACCGCCCGCGCCTCTGACCGGGCCGCCAACCAGCCACGCGGTCCCGCCGGAAGGCGTTGCGAAAGCCACTTTCACAACCTTCAACGTTGCGAAAGTGGCTTTCGCAACACCACCTTCCGGGGCCGAAAGGCAGAGGTGGCGTGTTCGGGCGGGACAGGCGAACCGACGTGATCAGAGGGCGAACTCACGTGATCAGAGGCGGAACTCGCGTGATCAGAGGGCGATCACGCGAGTTCCGCGTCGCGGGTTACTTGATGCCCGCTGCGTCCATGCCGCGAAGCTCCTTCTTCAGGTCCGAGACCTCGTCCCGCAGCCGGGCGGCCAGCTCGAACTGAAGGTCGCGCGCGGCCTGCATCATCTGGTCGGTCATCTGCTGGATGAGGTCGGCCAGCTGGGCTCGCGGCATCCCGGAGACGTCCTTGTCGACGAGCATCCCGGAGCTGCGCACCCTGTCACCCTGCTCGGGCTTCTTGCCACGCGAGGCGTTCCGGCCCGAACCGCCGACGGCGACCGTCTCCTCCGAGTCCTCGGCCTCGCTGTAGACGCGATCCAGGATGTCGGCGATCTTCTTCCGCAGCGGCTGCGGGTCGACACCGCGTTCCTCGTTGTAGGCAACCTGCTTGGCGCGACGGCGATCGGTCTCGTCGATGGCGTGCTGCATCGAGTCGGTGATCTTGTCCGCGTACATGTGCACCTCGCCCGACACGTTTCGCGCCGCGCGGCCGATCGTCTGGATCAGCGACGTGCCACTGCGGAGGAAACCCTCCTTGTCCGCGTCGAGGATCGCGACCAGCGAGACCTCGGGCAGGTCGAGACCCTCACGGAGCAGGTTGATGCCGACGAGTACGTCGAAATCGCCCGCGCGCAGCTGCCGCAGCAGCTCGATCCGGCGAAGCGTGTCCACCTCGGAGTGCAGGTACCGCACCCGGATCCCCAGCTCGAGCAGGTAGTCGGTGAGATCCTCCGACATCTTCTTGGTGAGCGTGGTGACCAGGACGCGTTCGTCCTTCTCGGCCCGATCGCGGATCTCGTGCACCAGGTCGTCGATCTGGCCCTCGGTGGGCTTCACGACCACCTTCGGGTCGACGAGGCCGGTGGGCCGGATGACCTGCTCGACGAACTCGCCGCCCGCCTGCCCCATCTCGTACGGCCCCGGCGTCGCCGACAGGTACACCGTCTGGCCGATCCGGTCGCTGAACTCCTCCCAGGTCAGCGGCCGGTTGTCGACCGCGCTGGGCAGCCGGAACCCGAACTCGACCAGGTTCCGCTTCCGCGACATGTCGCCTTCGAACATGCCGCCGATCTGCGGGACCGTCTGGTGCGACTCGTCGATGACCAGCAGGAAGTCGTCCGGGAAGTAGTCGATCAGCGTGGCGGGCGCCGTCCCGGCCTCGCGGCCGTCGATATGCCGCGAGTAGTTCTCGATGCCGGAGCAGAACCCGACCTGGCGCATCATCTCGATGTCGTACGCGGTGCGCATCCGCAGCCGCTGCGCCTCGAGCAGCTTGCCCTGCTTCTCCAGCTCGGCCAGCCGCTGCTCCAGCTCGGCCTCGATGCCGTGGATGGCCTTCTCCATCCGCTCCGGACCCGCGACGTAGTGCGTGGCCGGGAAGATGCGGACCTCGTCGACCTCTTTCACGATGTCGCCGGTGAGCGGGTGCAGGTAGTACAGCTTCTCGATCTCGTCGCCGAAGAACTCGACGCGGATCGCCAGCTCCTCGTACGCCGGGATGATCTCGACCGTGTCGCCGCGGGCGCGGAACGTGCCGCGCGCGAAGGCGATGTCGTTGCGGGTGTACTGCACGTCCACCAGTGCGCGGAGGAAGACGTCACGGTCGAGTTGCTCGCCGACCTTCAGCTTCGAAGACCGGTCCAGGTACGACTGCGGTGTGCCGAGGCCGTAGATGCACGAGACACTCGCGACCACGATGACGTCACGCCGGGACAGCAGGTTCATCGTCGCCGAGTGCCGCAGCCGCTCGACGTCGTCGTTGATCGACGAGTCCTTCTCGATGTAGGTGTCCGTCTGCGCGATGTACGCCTCGGGCTGGTAGTAGTCGTAGTAACTGACGAAGTACTCGACCGCGTTGTGCGGGAACAGCTCCCTCAGCTCGTTCGCCAGCTGCGCGGCGAGCGTCTTGTTCGGCGCCATCACCAGCGTCGGACGCTGGACGCGCTCGATCAGCCAGGCCGTCGTCGCCGACTTGCCGGTACCCGTGGCGCCCAGCAGCACGACGTCCCGCTCGCCCGAGTTGACCCGGCGTTCGAGCTCGTCGATGGCCGCCGGCTGGTCGCCGGCGGGCTTGTAGTCACTGACGACCTCGAACCGGCCGCCTGTCCGGGGGATCTCGGTGACGGGCCGGTGGTCCGACTGGGCGAGTACGGGGTGTTCGGATGCGAAAGCCACGGGAACCAGAGTAGGCGCAAGGTCCGACAGTTTCCGGTTCGCCTGGTCGGCTCAGCAGGAACAGTCACAGCAGGAACAGCAGTCACAGCAATCACAGTCGCAGTCGCAGGACGCGTGCGGTTTCCCGCTCCACGGTCCCGGATAGGGATCGCGGCAGCAGAACTGGCACGAACAGCACATGTAGGTCGCCACGGCGCAGCCGAAGAAGGCGCCCCTCGGCTGGGCTGGCACCCGGAACTTCGGCACCCAGCAGCCGCCGCCCTGGCCGTCGACCGGCGGGCCCCCGCCGTGTTTGCCCTTCTTCTTCGGCGGCTCCTGGGGCGGACCTCCGCCGCCGGGAGCGCCCTCCGGTGGAGGCGGCGGCCGGTGACCGCCCTGCTGAGGCGGATAGGGCTGATGCGGATGCTGTTGCGGTCGAGGTCCGGGCCCGATCCACCCCGGCGGGGGCTGCTGCGGGCCGTGGCCGAAGGCACGCCGCACCGCCTGACGCAGTTCGTGCACCAGCAACGCGTGGACCAGGGTGGGTTGAGCGAACCTCACTTCGCGAAGGGCGAGCTCGACGCCGAGGACGGCGTCGTCGCACAGCCGCCGCGCCTCGGCGAGCCCGGTCCCGGTGGCCGTCAGCGGGTTCCACGCGCCGGCGGCCTCGTCCTCGGCGAGGTCCTCGACGGCGTCGAGCAGATGCGCGGCCCTGCCGAACAGGCGTCCGGCCTCGGCCAGCGGCGCGGCGTTCTCCGGGCGGCCCGCCAGCACGGCGGTGTGCGCGAACGCGGCGGACGTCGCCAGTTCGGCGGGTTCGGTGGCGAGCACGGCCGAATCACCGAGGCGGACGGCGCGTTCGATCTCGCCCTGCCTGTCGACGGCCTCGGTCAGGACCGCCGTGTCGAAGCCGATCCGGGTGCCCGTGCGGCTTCCCTGGTCCGCCCAGCGCGTCGCCACCCGCTTCGCGGCCAGAGACACGGAACGCCGTGCGAACGCGCCGTCACGGTCTTCGACGTGGTCGCTGATCTTGGCCGAAGCCAGCACCAAGGAGACGGCCGCCGCGAGCTGGGCACCGCCGCCCTTCGCGACCGACGTTCCCTTCATCGCCCGAAGCGGGCAAGGGCCGGCGTCGCGCCTTCCCTCCGCACGCGGCGACTGGGCCTCGACGAGCGCCGAAATGATCAAGCCGTCATAGTTCGTCACCATTCGGGCGAGATGTCCGTGTTCATCGCGCAACGCCAGGCAGAGGCCGCACAGATGAGCGAGCCAATCCGCGTGCAGACCCGCGGAAAGCCGGTGGCGGCAAGGCCTGATGATGCCGAACATGCGTTGTCTCCCCAGTCACCCCTATGGCGGAACCAGCGCACCCTATCCGCCCCTGGCGCACTACTCCCGGGAAACCTCTGAACCGTGATCGTCCACCCGGTTGGGCGGTGGCCGCGAGCGCCACGGCCTTCCAAGATGGGCGCATGACCGCGCTGCACCCACCCAAGGTCGAGTACTTCGATCCGGCCGCGAAGACCAACACGGATCCCAAGGGCGTCGTGAGGGACGTCGAGGAATACCGCGAAGAGCCCTTCGGCCTCTACATGGCGCGGCCGGCCCCGGGCCGGAGGCAGTTCCACTACCTCGAGTCCTGGCTGCTGCCGGACTTGGGCCTGCGGATCACCGATTTCTGGTTCAACCCCGGTTACGAACGCGATCAGGACTTCTACCTCGACGTCGTCGACGTCCGCCGTGAAGACGGTGTCTGGGTCGCCACCGACCTCTATCTCGATCTCGTCCTGCGGGACAAGAAATCCGTCGAGGTGATCGACACCGACGAACTCCTCACCGCGGTCACCACCGGGCTGATCTCCCCCGCCGACGGCGAACGCGCGCTCGGTGTCAGCCACACGACCGTGGACGGGCTGGCCACCCACGGCCACGACCTGCGCGGCTGGCTGTCCACAAAGGACGTCACGCTAGCCTGGCGACGGCATTGACCGGTCGGCATCCACCGAACGGTTGATTCCGGCTCATCCCTTTGATGAAAGGAACCTGACCGGCCGGACGATTACCGGAGGAACAGCCTCGCGGGACCCTCGATCACGAGCGAAACCGATCGAGAGGGGGGCGGATACCCGTGGTCATCGAGGCCGAGGGACTCCGAGAGCGGTACGGCGAACGAGAAAGCGCGGGGGTCGCGCCGTTCGCCAGGACACCGGTACTGGCGATCGCCGGGGCGATGGGGGCGGTACTCGCGGCCACGGCGGGCCGCTACGGCTACTTCGGCGACGAGCTGTACTTCCTGGCGGCGGGCCGCCATCTGGACTGGGGGTATGCCGACCAGCCGCCGCTGCTCCCGCTTCTGGCCCGGCTGATGGACACGTTCGGCGCCGATTCACCCTTCGTCCTGCGGATCCCGGCGATGCTGGCGATGGTCGCCGGGGTCGTGCTGACCGCGTTGATCGCCAGGGAACTGGGCGGCGGCCGCAAGGCGCAGGTGATCGCGGCGGTGACCTTCGCGGTGTCCGTCCAGATGCTCGGCGGCGGGCACTACCTGGCGACCAGCACCATCGACCCGTTCCTGTGGACGCTGCTGAGCTGGCTGCTCGTCCGGTGGGTGCGCACCCGCGCGGACGGGCTCCTGCTCTGGAGCGGCGTGGTGACGGGGTTCGCGCTGAACACGAAGTTCCTCATCGGGGCCTTCTGGGCCGTCGCGCTGGTCGCCGCGGTGGCCTTCGGGCCCCGCGACCTCCTCCGCCGTCCGGCGCTCTGGCTCGGCGCCCTGATCGCCGCCGCGATGATCGCGCCCACCCTCGTCTGGCAGGCCGCGAACGGGTGGCCACAGCTGACGATGGGTGTGGCGATCTCCGAGGAGGTCTCGGCGGGCTGGGGCGGGCGGGTCACGTTCGTGCCGACGCTGGTGATGACCGCGGGCGTCCCGGTGGGAATGGTCCTCGTCTGCTACGGGCTGTGGCGGCTGCTGCGCTCCGAACGGCTGCGGCCGTATCGCTTCCTGGGCTGGACCGCGCTCGGCGTACTCGCCCTGTTCCTGGCGGCGAACGGGCGTTACTACTACGCGGCCGGGATGTTCGCCCCGCTGTTCGCCGCCGCCGCGGTGGAGATCGAAGCGGGTCAGGCGTCGAAGTACTGGCGCTGGATCGCCACCTGGCCGGTCTACGTCCTGGCGGCGGTGATCGCGATCCCGCAGACGCTTCCGGTCCTCCCGCGTTCGTCGGTCGCGAGCACCCCGGCCTGGGCGCGGCCGCTCCTCGCCGACGAGGAGATCGGCTGGCGGGAGATCACGGAGTCGGTCGCGCAGGCGTACCGCGCCGTTCCCGATCCGTCCGGTACCGGCATCATCGCGGCGAAGTACTGGCAGGCCAGTGCCATCGACCACTATGGACCGGAACTGGGCCTTCCCTCGCCGTCGAGCCCCAACCGCGGCTACGCGACGTTGCCGAGGCCGCCGGAATCGGCGCGGGACATCCTTTTCGTCGGGAACGACGCTTCGGTGCTTGTGCCGTACTTCACGCGGGTGCGCGAGATCGGCGCGCTCGACAACCGGGCCGGGGTGCCGAATTCGAGTCAGGGTATGAAGATCTGGCTGGCCACGGGGCGGAACGGGACTTGGGACGAGGTGTGGCCGAGACTCACGGACTGGGGCTTCTGAGTCTGGTCGGTCCGCTCACGACCGACGCGCCACGCCGGTGGCACGTAGGGTGCGAGGGGACCGGCACCCCGAGGGATCTGCGAGGAATGGATGGAAGCCGCCAGCGCGGCCGAAACACCGACCGCGTCCGGCACCGCTTTCGCCCGGCTCCCGGTGGCGCTGCTCGCCGCCGCGGCCGCGGCGGTCCTGCTGGCGACGGCGTGGCGGTACGGCTACTTCGGCGACGAACTGTACTTCCTCTCCGCGGGCAAGCGGCTGGCCTGGGGTTACGCCGACCAGCCACCGGTGCTCCCCTTCCTGGCGCTGGCGATGGACTGGCTCGCGCCGGGCAACGTCTTCGTGTTCCGCCTCCCCGCGGTCCTCGCGACGGCCGCCGGTGTGGTGTTCACCGGGCTCATCGCCCATGAGATGGGCGGCGACCGCCGGGCGCAGACCCGTGCCGCCGCCGCGTACGCGATCTGCGGGCAGTTCATCGGGAGCGGGCATTACCTGGCCACCTCGACGATCGACCCGGCCTTGTGGGCGCTCATCGCGTGGCTGCTCGTGCGGTGGATGCGGACGCGTGACGACAACCTGTTGCTGTGGCTGGGCGTCGCCACCGCCGTCGCGCTGAACGTCAAACTCCTCATCGCGACGTTCTGGGTCGCCGCCGGGGTCGCGATCCTCGTCTTCGGCCCCCGGGATCTCTTGCGCAGGCCCAAACTCTGGCTCGGCGCGGGGATCGCCGCGGTGTCGCTCGTGCCCACGCTGTGGTGGCAGGCCGCGAACGGCTGGCCGCAACTGGAGATGGGCGACGTCATCGCGCACGAGACCACGGGTGGCTGGAGCGGCCGCGCCGGGTTCCTGCCCGCCCTGCTGACCGGGGCCGGGCTCGGCATCGGGGTCGTCGGCGTCCTTTATGGACTCTGGGTTCTGCTGTTCTCGGCCAAGCTGCGCGAATACCGTTTCCTCGGCTGGACAGCCGTCGGCGTGATCGCGCTGTTCATCCTGTCCAACGGCCGCTACTACTACGCGGCGGGCATGTTCGGTGTCCTGTGGGCGGGCGCGGCAGTCCACTTCGGACAGTTGAAACCCTCCTCGTGGTTCCGCTGGATCCCGACCTGGCCGGTGTTCCTGCTTTCCGCGCTGTACACCCTTCCCTACGCGTTGCCGGTGTGGCCCGTCACCTGGATCGCGGAGGGCCGGGACGTCCCGCGTCCGGCGTACGCGCTGGAGGAGATCGGCTGGCCGGACCTCGCCCGTTCGGTCGCGGACGCCTATCACCGGCTCCCGCCGGAGCAGCGGGCACGCACCACGCTCGTCACGGCCGGGTACTGGCAGGCCGGGGCCTTGGACCGGTACGGCGCCGACTACGGGCTCCCCGCCGTGTACAGCCCCAGCCGGGGTTTCTGGTACTTCGGCCGTCCGCCCGAGACCGCGGACAGCGTGCTGTTCGTCGGGCCCGATCCGGCGCGGCTGCTGCGTTCGTTCACCGACGCCCGGATCGTTTCCCACGTCGACAACGCGCTCGGCGTCCGCAACGTGAGCGGCGGGATGCCGATCTGGCTGGTCACCGGCCACACCGAATCCTGGGCGACGGCGTGGCCCGGCCTGCGGGAATTCCGGGTCTAGGGCGTCCAGCCGGACGACCCGGCCCACACGTCGGCCCGCGTGAAGGCCGCGTCGACCCAGACCTGCTTCTCGTCGGTGTACCGCTCGACGGTCCCGTCGCCGGCGTGCTTCGCGGCCATGGCGTTCTTGACAGCCGCGTAGGCGTCGCGCTCGTCCGGGTTCCGGCGCAGCCATTCCGGGAACAGCAGCGCGAGCCGCCAGGCAGGCGTCTCCTGGGAACGGACGTGCAGGTTGACCGGACGACGCGGGTCACCACCGAAGTGGAACCGCTTCGGCCAGGTGCCCTCTTCGCCTTGCGCGTCGTCGAACCACTCGCCCTCCGCCCGCGGGAAACCCGCGTCGGACAAGGCGTCGGCCAGCTCGTCGGCCTTGGCCAGAGTCGACACCGTCAGCTGGAGGTCGAGGATGTCCTTGGCGGGCAGCCCCGGCACGGACGTCGAACCGATGTGATCGACCCGTACGGCGTTGTCCCCCACCACCACGCGGATCCGCGCGAGCGCCCGCTCGGCCTGTGCCGGCCACGTCTCGTCGTACCGCGCGATCTTCGGCGACATCGGCGCCCGCGGCTTGCGGAGCCGCACGTTCGCCTCGAACGGGGTCAGCCTGTCCGCCCACAACGCGTCGACGTCGGCGAGCACGATGTCGGGCGCTCCGCTGTTGTCGAACCAGACGTCGGCCACCGCGCGGCGCTGATCGGTCGTGGCCTGCGCCTTGATCCGGGCGCGCGCGTCGTTCTCGGCCATCCCCCGCGCCTCGACCAGACGTCGGACCCGGACCTCTTCCGGGGCGTCGACCATCACGACGAGGTGGTACATCGGCGCGAGGCCGCCTTCGACCAGCAGCGGGATGTCGTGGACGATGATCGCGTCCGGTGCCGCTTCCGCCATCAACTCGGCCGTACGGGCGCCGACCCTCGGATGGACGATCGAGTTCAGCCGCTTGCGGGACTCTTCGTCGGCGAACGCCTTGGCGGCGAGCGCGGCGCGGTCGAGCGCACCGTCGGACGCGAGGATGTCTCCTCCGAACGCGTCGACGAGCTCGGCGAGCCCCGGCGTCCCCGGCTCGACGACCTCCCTGGCGATCTTGTCGGAGTCGATGAGGACGGCACCGTGCTCGGCAAGCCGGTTCGCCACCGTCGATTTTCCGGCGCCGATCCCGCCGGTCAGGCCCACACGCAGCATGACGATCAGCCTAGTGGCGGCATCCCGGCCGAACGCTGAGGGTCACCGGAGGGGCACATCCGGCACAGAAGGGTGCAAAAGGCAAGATCATCGTGACGCGCGACTCAACCATTTCGAGTGACACGCCGGGCGGTTACGCGGATTTGGGGGCTCGATTGCGTACCGTGCGCGGCGAAGGTAGCCCACACGGAGGAAAGATGGCAGACGGCAAGCACGCTGGAAGGCACCGGCTCGGAACGCCGGGCTTGGTGCACTGTGTCCTCCATCGCCCCGTGGCCGAAGCCCTCGCCGAATACCGGCGCACGTGGCTGAGCGCGCTCATGGTCCCCGCCAAGCACAGCTTCGCCGGACTCCGCCGCAAGGCCCGCGCCGCCGCACTCGAACGCATCTGGGTGCCGGCCGTCCGGCCCGCCACCTCCTGACACTCTTCCCCTCTCCCCGCGTTCAGTCTCTGGATGCGGGGTTTCTTGTGCGCGTTCAGTCTTCTGGATGCGAAAAAGACAGCGGCCCCGGTCCGTGATGGACCGGGGCCGCTGTCTGTCAGCTAGTGGCTGAGCGCTTGAATCACGCGCCGCCCGACAGCTTCTCGCGGAGAGCCGCGAGCTGCTCGTCGCTGGCCAGCGTGCCACCGCTCTTGGCCTCGGCCGGAGCGGAGGTGTAGCTCTGCTCGCCCGAGTCGCTGCTGGTGACACCGGTCGCGGCGTCGGCGGCTGCCTCGGCGTCGGCCTCGGCGGCCTTCACGACCTGCTTCATGTGAGCCTCGTAGCGGGTGTGAGCCTCGGCGTACTGACGCTCCCACTCCTCACGCTGCTTGTCGAAGCCTTCCTGCCACTCCTGCGTGTCCGGGTCGAAGCCCTCGGGGTAGATGTAGTTCCCCTCGGTGTCGTACTCGGCGGCCATGCCGTACTGAGTGGGGTCGAACTCGGTCTCCGGCGTGACGCCCTCGTTCGCCTGCTTCAGCGAGAGCGAGATGCGACGACGCTCGAGGTCGATGTCGATGACCTTGACCATCACGTCGCCGTTGACCTGGACGACCTGCTCCGGGATCTCCACGTGGCGCTCGGCCAGCTCGGAGATGTGCACCAGGCCCTCGATGCCCTCTTCGACGCGCACGAACGCACCGAACGGAACGAGCTTGGTGACCTTGCCCGGCACGATCTGGCCGATCGCGTGGGTGCGGGCGAACTGACGCCACGGGTCTTCCTGGGTCGCCTTCAGCGACAGCGAGACGCGCTCGCGGTCCATGTCGACGTCCAGAACCTCGACCGTGACCTCCTGGCCGACCTCGACGACCTCGGAGGGGTGGTCGATGTGCTTCCAGGACAGCTCGGAGACGTGCACCAGGCCGTCGACGCCACCCAGGTCCACGAAGGCACCGAAGTTGACGATGGACGACACGACGCCCTTGCGGACCTGGCCCTTGGCGAGCGCGTTGAGGAACTCGCTGCGCACCTCGGACTGGGTCTGCTCCAGGTACGCGCGGCGGGACAGGACCACGTTGTTGCGGTTCTTGTCCAGCTCGATGATCTTCGCCTCGAGCTCGCGGCCGACGTACGGCTGCAGGTCGCGCACACGGCGCATCTCGACCAGCGACGCGGGCAGGAAGCCGCGCAGGCCGATGTCCAGGATGAGGCCGCCCTTGACGACCTCGATGACGGTGCCCTTGACGGGCTCGTCCTTCTCCTTGAGCTCCTCGATCGTGCCCCAGGCGCGCTCGTACTGCGCACGCTTCTTGGACAGGATCAGACGGCCTTCCTTGTCCTCCTTCTGGAGGACCAGGGCTTCGACCTCATCGCCGACGGTGACAACCTCAGCCGGGTCGACATCGTGCTTGATGGAGAGCTCACGCGAGGGGATGACACCCTCGGTCTTGTAGCCGATGTCGAGCAGGACCTCGTCACGGTCAACCTTGACGATGGTGCCCTCAACGATGTCGCCATCGTTGAAGTACTTGATCGTCTTGTCGATCGCTGCGAGGAAGTCTTCCTCCGACCCGATGTCGTTGATAGCGACTTGCTGGGGCCCAGTGGGGGCGGTCGGGGCGGTGGCGGTGTCGGTCGTCATTAGGCGGGTTGCTCCGGTGGATGGGAAGTAGTGGGTTTGCGGTTAGGGCACCATGGGCTCTTCCGGCATGAGGTGACCACAGAAGCAAACGTCCACAGGGAACGACCGCGAGCATCACCACATCCGGTGCGCGACCCCCTGACCCGGACGCTGAGCGAACCGGGGGAAAGAGTAGCGCGAACCCACTGCGCTAACAGATATCCTACGCGGCCCCCTGTACACGGCACAATCAGGGTCGCCCCCGAGATCACGGCGGGCGGATAAACTGTCCCGCGAAGCCCTGACCTGGGGAAAGGATATCGGTTTGAGTCAGCAGTCCGCGACCGAGCAGCAGACGGCGGCCGAAAGGCACGCGCAGGCCGAGGAGCGGCTCGGCACCGCGGGGGTCGCCTATCGGGCGGTCTCGGCACCCGAGGCGACGGCCGCGAACCTGGCGTGGTGGGACGCCGACGCCGACGACTACCAAGCGACCCACGGCGGCTTCCTCGGCGACGCGGACTTCGTCTGGTGCCCCGAGGGCGTCCGCGAGGCCGATGTCGCACTTCTGGGTGAAGTCGGCGGCAAGCGGATCCTGGAGATCGGCTGCGGGCAGGCGGCCTGCTCGCGCTGGCTCGCCGCGCGGGGCGCCGACGCGGTCGCCACCGATCTGTCGGCGGGCATGCTCCGCCACGCCAGGGAGGGCAACGAGCGGACCGGTCCCGTCGTCCCGCTCGTGCAGGCGACTGCGGAGTCGCTCCCGTTCGCGGACGCGAGCTTCGACGCGGCTTGTTCGGCCTTCGGCGCCGTCCCGTTCGTGGCGTCGGTGGACGTCGTGTTCGCCGAGGTGCACCGGGTGCTCCGGCCGGGTTCCCGCTGGGTGTTCTCGGTGACCCATCCGATGCGCTGGATCTTCCCCGACGACCCCGGGCCGCAGGGGCTCACCGTCACCCAGCCGTACTTCGACCGCACGCCGTACGTCGAGGTCGACGAAGAGGGTGTCGCGACCTACGTCGAGTACCACCGCACCATCGGCGACTACGTCCGCGCGCTCGCCGACGCGGGTTTCGCGCTGACGGACCTCATCGAGCCCGCCTGGCCGGAGGGTCACTCCCGCACCTGGGGACAGTGGAGCCCGTTGCGCGGCAAGCTGTTCCCCGGCACCGCGATCTTCTGCACCCAGCGGGGATGACCTCGACGGCGGCGCTGCAGCGAGCCCGGTTCGCCGCGCTCGACCCGCTGCTCCCGTCGCCGCCGCCGCTTCCGCCCGGCGAGCCCGTCGAAGCGGGCGGCGCCGCCGGGACGGTCGCGCACGTGCGGTTCGCGGCGGGTTCCTGGCAGCGGCTCTGGAGCCCGGCGCACCTGCAGATCCTCACCGCGATCCTCCCCCGTGACGCCGGCGCGGGCATGAGCGCGCTGCTCTCCGCCTGGCGTGAGCGGATCGCCCGCGCCGACGCCGAACCCGATTCGTCGTGCACGGTCACCTGGCCCAGTCGTGACGTCGTGGTCGCGCGCGCCCTGCTCGACCACGGGCTCGCGCCGCAACTGGCGCTGGCCGTCCGCGCGCCCGCCTTGGGCGAGGCGCACGCCGTGCCCGGCGTGACCGTCCGGGAATCCTCCGGCGGCGATCTGGAGGAGATCGTCGACCTGCGGTTCGAAGAACTCCGCTACACCTCGTTCGTCGGCCACGGCGTCGTCCGGCCCGGGGCCAAGGCCCTGCTCGCGGAAGAGGTCCGGCGCGGATTGCAGTTCGGCGGCCGCGTCTGGATCGCCGAAGAAGAAGGTGTCACGGTGGGGATGGTGAGCGGCGGAAAGCGCTCGCCGCTCCCCGGTGACGCGCTCGCCGGACGGCTGCCGCCCGGCGAGTGGGGCTACGTCGGCACGCTCGCGGTCACCACGGCCGCGCGGGGCCGCGGGATCGGCCGCGCACTGACCGCCGTCGCGCACGACGAGCTGTTCTCGCCGTCGCTGCGCGGTACCTTCGTCTCGTACAATCCGGCCAATCCGCTTTCCCCGGTGTTCTGGCACCGGCAGGGTTATCGTCCTCTGTGGACGACGTGGGCGGTGAGCCCCGCCTCTGCTCTGAGGTAGCGGTGGCGGTCGACCCTGGGGGCGGGATGGAAATCGAAAAGACACTGTTCGACGCGCACCGGGCGCGGTTCTCGGCGATCGACAGGCTGCTGCCCGAAGCCGCCCCCGCCCCGGTCGCGGGCGAGCGCGTGGACGCCGCCACGGCGGCGGGTGTCCAGGTCACCGGCGTGGTGCAGCGTCAACTGCACGGCCCGGACGACGTCCCCCTGCTCTGGTCGGCGGCCGACGCGCGCCAGCTGTTCCCGTTCATCGGGGACACCGGCACCGAGGGGATGGACGTGCTGCTGCGCGCGTGGCGGACGTGGCTGGACGCCGAGTCCCCCGGCGAGGATTCGTCCTGCGTGGTCAATTGGCCGAGCCGGGACGCCGAGGCGATCCGAGCCTTCCTCGACCACGGGCTGGTGCCGATGTCCGCGCTCGCCGTGCGCACTGGCGGCGCCCACGACGACGCGGCCGAAAACGACGTGACCGTCCGCCGGGCGCGGGCGGAAGACTTCGAGGAAGTGCTCGCGATGGCCGTGTCGACGCACGACTACATCGGCCAGGTCGCCACCCGCCGTCGCTCGAACGCCGCCGAACTGCTCGCCCCGGCGCTGGAACAAGCCCTCGACAAGGAAGACCCGCTGTTGTGGCTGGCCGAGCGGGACGGAATGACCGCCGCGTTCGCGCACGCCGCCTGGATCACGTCGTCACCCGGGTCGGCCGAGGCCGAACTCCTCCCCCTCGGCCGCTGGGGTTACGTCAACAACGTCGTCACCGTGCCGGGCCTGCGCGGGAGCGGCCTCGGCCGGACTTTGATGGCCGTGGTGCACAAGGAGTTCTCCGCCGACGGCGCGAGCGGCACCTACCTCTACTACAACCCGACCAACCCGCTTTCTTCGGTGTTCTGGCACCGGCAGGGTTATCGTCCACTGTGGACGTCCTGGGAGGTCCATCCGGCCTCGGCCTTGCGCTGACGAGTCCGGTTTGCGGCGGTTTCGTCACCCTTGCGTGTGACGTGGGCCGCGCGCGGTTGTGCACCTCCCAGGTCAGGGCTAACTTTTGAACTGACCAGTCAGTTTAAAAGTTCCGCGAGTCACCGACCTGGGAGTTCTTCGTGCGGGTTCAAGCCGACAGGGTGTCCGTCACCGGACCCCACGGCACGTTGCTGTCGCCTACTTCGCTCACCGTTTCGGGTGGTGAGCTGGCGATCGTGCACGGCGAGCCAGGAGTGGGCGTCACGGCCTTCGGGCTGGCGCTGGCGGGCAGATTGAAGCCCGCAACCGGGACGGTGACCGTCGAAGGCGGTGACCCGCACAAGGTCGTGGCGATCGTCGACGCCCCCGGCGTGAGCGAGCCGGACGGCGCGCTGTCGCTGCAGGTCGTCGTCGGTGAGGAACTCGAACTGGCGAAGCGGCCGTCGAACAAGGCCGCCGTCGCGAGCTGGCTGGCCGAGCACGACGCCGCCGCCTTCGCCACCACCCGCTTCGAGAACATCGAAGCGGTGACGCGCACCCGGCTGCTCACCGCGCTCGCCGCGGGCCGCGAGGACGTCGGCGTCCTCGTGCTCGACACCCCGGACAGGCACACCAGCGACGTCGACAGCTGGGCGCGGCTCGCCCGCGAGCACGCCGAGCGCGGCCTCGCCGTCATCGTGCTGACCGCCACCACCCCGCTTTCGGCCCTGCCGGAGAAGCCCGCCCTCTGCGGCGCCCTCGAGCAGCCCGACCCCGTGCGCTGCGCGCCTCTCGAGCCAGAGGCGGAGCCGGACGGAACCGAAGAGACTTCAGGAGACCAGGAATGAACCCCGTCCGGATCGCCGCCAACGAGCTGCGCCGGCTGAGCAGCGGCACCCTGCCGAAGCTCGCCATGGCCGCACTCGTCCTGGTGCCGCTGCTCTACGCGTCCTTCTACCTCTACGCGAACTTCGACCCGTACTCGCGCCTCGACAAACTGCCCGCCGCCGTCTTCACCTCCGACGCCGGCGCGAAGGACTCGGCCGGGGCGGAACGCAATGTCGGCCGCGAGGTCACCGACGAGCTGGTCAAGTCCGGCACCTTCCAGTGGCACGAGGTCTCCCAGGAGGAGGCCGCCAAGGGCGTCCGCGACGACACCTACTCGTTCGCCATCGGCATCCCGCGCGACTTCTCCGCCGCGCTGCTGTCCTCGGGCAACTTCCAGCCGCAGCAGGCGACGATCACGCTGACCACCAACGACGCCAACAACTACCTGTCGGGCACCATCGCGAAACAGGTGGCCGAACAGGTCCGCAAGACGATCGCGGAGAAGGTCGGCAGCGAGGCCGCGGACAAGTTCCTGGTCGGCTTCTCCACGATCTACGGCAAGATCCAGGAGGCGTCGACGGGCGCCTCACAGCTCGCCGACGGCGCGGGCAAACTCAAATCGGGCCAGCAGCAGCTGGCCGACGGCGCGTCCCAGCTCGCCTCCGGCAGCTCACAACTGGCGACCGGGCTCGGCACCCTGAAATCGAGCACCGCCCAGCTGCCCGCTCAGACCCAGAAGCTCGCCGACGGCGCCGGTCAGGTCGCCGACGGGAACCAGAAGGTCGCCGACGCGGCCTCGCTCGCGGCGACGGCGTCCGGCGACATCCAGACCAAACTCGACGGCTACCGCACCCAGCTCGCGCAGGATCTGCGCAACGCCGAAGTCCCGGAGGCGAAGGTCCAGGAGATCCTGAGCCGCCTCGACACCCTCCGGTCGCCGGTGGACCAGGCCAACACGAAGATCCAGGGCGCGAACAGCCAGCTCACCCAGCTCGCGTCCGGCGCGCGGCAGGTGTCCGACGGCGCGAAGCAGCTGGCCTCGGCGACGCCGCAGCTCACCAACGGGATCGCGCAGGCGGCCGACGCGTCGAACCAGATCCGCGACGGCGCGGCGAAGCTGAACGACGGCGAGAAGTCCGCGGTCACCGGCACGAACCAGCTGGCCGACGGCGCGGTGCAGCTGCGTGACGGCCTCGCCGCCGGGCTCAAGGAGATCCCGAACCCCGACGACCCCACGCGGGCGGCCACCGCCAACACCATCGCCGACCCGGTCGCGGTCAGCTCCTCCGGCGTCGCCTCGGCCGGGACGTACGGCGCGGGTCTCGCCCCGTTCTTCATCTCGCTCGCGACCTGGATCGGCGCTTTCGTGCTGTTCCTGTTGCTGCGCCCGCTTTCGACCCGCGCGCTGACCGCCGGCGCGTCGCCGTTCAAGGTCGCGCTCGGCGGCTGGCTCGCCTCGGCCCTGCTGGGGATCGCGCAGGTGATCGTGCTGTTCGGCGCGGTGACGTGGCTGGTCGGCATCGACGTCGCGCATCCGCTCGGCGCGATCGGGTTCGCCGTGCTGGTGTCGCTCACCTTCACCGCCGTGGTGCACGCGCTCAACGCGTTCTTCGGCGCTGTCGGGAAGTTCCTCGGTCTGGTACTGCTGGTGCTTCAGCTGGTGAGCGCGGGCGGCACGTTCCCGTGGCAGACGATCCCGGACGCGCTGTACCCGTTGCACATCGTGCTGCCGATGGGTTACGCGATCGACGGGTTCCGGCATCTGCTCTACAGTGGCGCGTCGATGAAGATCCTCGGTGACATCGGTGTGCTGGTCGCGTATCTCGTCGGCGCGATCCTGGTTTCGACGCTGGCCGCGCGAAAACGGCGCACCTGGACGGTTTCGGCGCTGAAACCCGAGCTGGCGTTGTGACCACCCGGGGTGAGGCGACGAAGCAGAAGCTGTTCGAAGCGACGCTGCGGCTGTCCGCCAGCCGCGGCCTCGTCGGGCTGACGGTGGACGACATCGCGGCCGAGGCGAAGGTCGCCAAGGGCACCGTCTACTACAACTTCGGCAGCAAAGACGGTCTCGTCGACGCGCTGCTGCGCTACGGCGTCGGCGTGCTCGCGGAGCGGCTGCGCACGGCCACCGGAGACGGCGACCCGATGGATGTCATCGAGTCTCAAGTGGACGGTGCGCTGGAGTTCATCGCCGAATACCCCGGTTTTTCGCAGATCCTGGTGAGCGAGATGTGGCGCACACCGGGCACGTGGCACGAGACGCTGACGTTGCTGCGCGAGGAGATCATCTCGATCGTGCGCGAACAACTCCACCGGCTGGACGCCGCCGGGCGGCTGCCCGACGGCGTCCAGATCCAGACGGCCGCGGCCGGGTTGTTCGGCACGATGCTGGTGGTCGCGCTGGACTGGCAGGTGTTCCAGCCGAAGCGGACGCGGGCCGATGTCCGGGAATCGGTGATGGTGCTGATCCGGGGCCTGGGACGCTAAGGGGTCTCCGGGTCGCTGATCTCCCGGACCCACTTCAGCTTGACCTCGAAGTTCCCCTCCAGCCCCGTTTTGGCGATCACCGCGCCCGCCTGCGCGGTCAGCTTGACACCGAATTTGAGCTCGACCTCGTCCGGTCCCCTGGTCATCGACCGGAAGGTGTCGAGCGCCGCCACGGCCGCGTCCTTCACGTTCTCGAGCGCCGCCTCGAACGATCCTTTGGCGTCCTCGACGAGGTCGTCACGCCGGGAGACGCGGGAGGTGCCGGGGACGGGGTCGACCTCGACGACCACCGAACCGCCGCCTTCGAGCGGGAACCGTGCCAGGTCGTTCACCGGTGCTCCTTCACTGTCCGCATTCGATTCTCAGCCACTCGCCGGGCTGGATGCTCGTCTGGACGTCGTCCAGCTGTTTCAGCAGGATGTCCAGCCTGTCCCGGTTGCTCAGGTACTCCAGGACGGCACGATGGAACGCGCCGGTCATCGACGCGGGCATCAGGTCGGAGGCGTCGAAGCACAGGGTGGAACCCGAGGTGATCGTGTCCGCGACCTTCCGGCTCACCTGGTCCGGGTAGACGTCGAGGCCGAGCTTCCGGTTCGCCGAGAACGCGTTCGCGCGGGGAATCGACGGCCAGATCCGCTGTGCCTTCTCCGAAGCCAGGTATTCGATCAGCTTCCGCGCCCGCGGGGTGTCCTGGAACATGCCCGCCAGGTCGGCGGAGACCTCGGAGACGTCACGGCCGGGGAAGGTGAGGAAGTCGAAATCGGTGCCGGGCTTGGGAAAGGTCCCGTCGGGCCGCTTGGCGTTCTGGTAACGACTCATGATGAACGACGCCTGGTGTTCGAGCACGCAGCCCGGCGGTTCGGTGAACATCGGCTTGCCCGCGTCGCCGAAGTCGGTCAGCAGCGCGGCCGCGGTCCCGCCGCGGATCGCGGTGGGTTCGAGCACGGAACCCCAGTCCAGCCAAGCCTGTTTGACCTCCGGCGACGTCCACTTCAGACTGCCGGAAGCCCATCGCCAGTACTTGTCGGGCCCGGCCGAGTGCAGCAGGATGTCCTCGATCCAGTCGGTTCCGGGCCAGCCCGAGGTGGGCGGGGCGCCCATGCCGACACACCACGGCGTGCCGCCCGCCGCCGTCAGTCCGGCGGCGAACGCGCGGAGGCCGTCGAACGTCGTCGGGCGGATCCCGGTCAGCCGGGCCGGGTTGTACCAGATCACGCTCTTGAGATCGGCCTTCACCGCGACCGCGTACAGCTTCTGCGTGCCGATCTTCTGCAAGGCGACCCATTGCGGGCTGAAAGACCGGGTCACGGCGGCGGAGAGGTCTTCGTCGAGCGGCAGGAGGTCGCCCGACTTCTGGTACTTCGCCAGCACCCCGGCATTGGGCAGGACGGCCACGTGCGGCGGCGTGCCGCGCTGGACGTCCGAGGCGAGGACCTGGTCGACGGCACGGGTGCCCTGATAGAGGTAGTCGATCCCGGTGTCGGCCTTGAAGGCGTCCAGCACCTGACGGAACGCCTTCTCCTCGGGACCGGTCCACGACGCGAGGACGACGACCGGCCCGGCGTCGTCCGACGCCGAACACCCGCCCGCGAGCAGCGACAGCGCCATCACCACGGCCAGCAACCGTTTCATCGGCGGTACCGGTATTCCTCGACACGGGCGTGCAGTCCGAGCAGGACCAGCCCGCCGGCGAGCAAGGTGCCCGCCGGGATCAGGAACTCCCGTCCACCGGTTTCGGCCGCCCCGGAGGCGTCGGCCGCCACGGCCTTCGCGCCGGCGGTGACCACCCGCGTGTTGTCCGTCGCCACGGTGGTGGCCTGGCGGGTCTTCGCCCGGAATTCGTCGGCGGTCACACCGCATCCCTGCTCCTCGTCGCAGTACCCGGTCAGCAGGTCGGCGAGCCGTCGCTGACCGAGGTCGTCGGCCGCCTGGATCTGCGCGCCCCGCGCGTCGGCGACACCGTCGAGCCGCTCCCCGACCGAGTCCAGGCGGTCACGGCTGATCAAGGTGAACACCAGCGCCACCCCGATCGCGGCGACCAGTACGGTCGCGGCGAGCAGCGGGAGGTTGACCACGCGGCGGAAGCGTTTCTTGAGGTACAGCTGGGTGAGCACCAGGAGCGCCAGCAGGGCCAGCACCGGCAGGAGCCACAGCGGAAGCATCGCGAGACTCATCCCGGTCGACGACAGCTGCCGGTTCAGCGCCTCACGTTGCTTGCCCTGCAACGATTCCAGCTCCTCCAGGACACCGCCGGAGGCATGCAGCAGCCGTGAGGCGTGCCAGAGGTCGACGGCGCCCAGCACGGCGGCGTCGGGCTGGCGGAAGTGCACGTCGGCCTGTCCGATGGAGCCCGAGTAGGCCGCGACCTGGCTTTCCACCACCTGCAGCGCGTTACCGCCCGCCTCACCCGCCTGGTTGAACTCCGCGACCCGCGCGAGACTCTGGCTCGCCAGCGCCAGCTGATTCGAATACTCCTGCCCCGGTCCCGCCAGTTTCGCCTCACCGGAGGCGAAACTGGTGATCGCGGCGGCGTCCGCGGCCACCAGCGCGGCCCGCGCGGCGGTCACTTCGAGCACCGCCTGCGAAGTCCGGTCCCGGACGGTCTCCGCCGTGCTCTGGACACTGTGGAACGCCCACAGCGAGACCACCAGGACAGCGAGGGTGAGCGCCAGCAGGGCGGTGCGGAGCCGCACCAGCCGCACCCGGGTCGCCGTCACGAAACCGCCTCGTCGAACGGTGTCCCGCAGCCGACACAGAAGTTCGCCCCGGCCGGGGACAGCGCGGGACAGACGGCGCAGGTGGCAGGCGGCGCGTCGGCGGATTCGGACATCGGCCGATCCTCCTGCCCCGAAGCGATTTCCGAAACCCTCGACGGGATGACGACGTGCAAGGCGTGGCTGCGCGTCGCGTCCTCGCGCAGGCGCACGGCACCCTTCTCCGCGTCGACGATCTCCACGACCCCCGCGAGACGGCTGAGCGTCTCTTCGTCACCCGCGGCGGTGGCCAACGCGACAGCCCGGCCCCAATCCTGTTCGGCCCCGGCCCGGTCGCCTGCCGCGTAGGCGTCGCCACCGGCTGTCAGCGCCTCACCGAGATCGGCCTGGGCGGCGTACTTCGAGACCATCGGGTGAACGAGCGTCGGCGGGATCGGATCGTGGGTCCACCGCCCCGCGATGGCCAGCGCGTCTTCCTCGGCCGTGGCCCCCGGAAGGGGCACGAGCTCCGTCCACGCCAGCTGACGATCTTGGCCGTGGCTGGGTTCGAGGTCGGGATCGAGATCGAGGATCAGCTGGTAGTCCCGCGTCTCCTCGTTCGCGAACGAACCGAGCGAGAGCTCCACCTCGCGGACGGCGATCTCCTGGCACCGGTCGGTGAGGTCGTACTCGTCCGGGAACACCTGCTTGACCGACCGCAGCCTGCTGAACGGCATCGTGCCGATGCGCAACCGGACCTCGGGCAGCACCTTCGTCATCGCGCTCTCGACGAGCTGCCGGAAGTCCTCGGCGAGCGCGTCGTCCTCGACGACGGAGTCGACGTTCCCGCGCAGCACCCTGCCGATCTGGGTGAGTTCGGCGGGTTCCCAACCGTCGCCGATCCCCCTGGCGTCGCAGACGAACCGGCCCTCGCAGCTGTTCAGCACGCTCATCAGGTCGGCCCTGGTCTGCGAATCGTTGCGGCCGTCGGTGAGGAGGATCGCGTGGCGCACCGCGTCGGGCACACCTTCGAAGAGGTCGCGTGCCTTGGCGAGCCAGGCGCCCATCGCGGTGCCGCCGACAGCCGCGAGGTGCTCGACAGCGGCGCGCGCCTCCGCCCTGGTCTGCCCGGAGGCCGTCACCAAGCCGTCCTCGGCCGGGTAGATCATCTTCGCGCGGTCAGTGCCCTGGATGACGGCGAACCGCACGCCGTCGGGAAGGACGTCGATGGCGGCCGCGGCCGCTCGCCGGGCCTCGCCGATCTTGGTGCTGGGGAAGCGCATCGAGCTGGAGCAGTCGATCATCAGGACCTCGGCGGCCGTCCTGGCGACGGTCGCCTCGCCGCCACGTGAGACGACCCGGACGATCGCGGTCATCGCCCGGTCGCCCTCGGCCAGGAACTTGTTCTGGTGCACTTCGAGGCCCAGGCTCGGTTCCCCGCTCATCGATCGCTCCCTCTTCACACCAGGGTCACCGGTCTCACCGAGTTGGCGAGATCGATCAGGACGTCGTGCGGTCCGGGCGCGGGCGCGTGATGGGCGAGCCGCCGGTAGGACTTGTCCAGTACCGTGCGAGCACCCGTCTCGCCCGCGCGCAGGATCGCGCCGTCGGTGATCCCGTCCTGCCCGAGGAGCACCCCCGCGAGCCCGGTCTCCCGCACGGCCGTCACCAGCCTGTCGAGGGCGTCGCCGTCGAGGTCCAAAGCGGTCAGCCGGACCACGGCGTCGTCGAGTTCGGCCGACAGCGGGAGGTCCCCGGTCCCCGGCATCGGCGCGGACAGCACCCGCACCCCCGCGATCCGCGCGGCCTCGTCGTAGCGCGAGAATTCCGGGACCTGGTCGAGGATCTCGACCGCGGCGGCACGGTTGCCGCGCAGCAGCCGGACCCGCGCGAGCCCGAACGCGGCACTGACCTGGGACCGGTCCCGCACCCACAGGGCGTCGTAGTACCGCTCGGCGGCGGCCGCTCCGTTGAGGTGCTCCTCGCAGAGGCCCAGCGCGAGTTTCGGCGGCTCCTCGCCGGGGATGTCGCGGTACACGGCGGCGAACTTCTCCTTGGCCGCGGCGAAATCGCCCGCGCCGAGCGCGAGCAGCCCCCGGTGCCACGCCACCCGCCAGTCGTGGAGGGCACGGTCGCCGAGCAGCTGTTCGGCCCTCGCCACCGCCAACGCGCCTTCGACGTTCGCCCCGAGTTCCAGCTGCGCCCGGCAGCGGCGGAACTCGACCTCGACCGAACCGGGCACCTTGTCGAGTTTCTTCAGCAACCGCGCCGCGTCGGGCGCGCGGACGGCGCGGAGGAAGTCCACCTGCGGGTCCGCCGGATCCTCACGCGGCAGCGGCAGGCCGACGGCGATCTCCGCGGCTGTCGGCCGTTCGCCGAGCGAGACGGGAGTGCCCCGCGTCCAGTGCTCCAAGGGTGGCGGCTGGCCGAGTCCCGCGTCGAGCAGGACCGCTCCTTCGGTGAACAGTGTCGATCCGGCGGGACGAGATTGCTTGTCCCGCAAGGAAAGGATCTCACCGAGGACCCCGTCGAGCTGCACCAGCATCTCTCGCGCGGTCGCGAACCGCTCCTCGTACGGAGCTGTCGCGCGGTCGAGGACGCGGAGGAACGACTCGATGCCGAACCGCACACCGCGTGCGTCGGGGGTGACCGACCAGCCGTCGCTGGCCTGGAAGAGCTCCCGCAGCGTCACGCCGACGGTGTGGATGTCGGACCGGACGGTGAGCCCGTGTTTCGCCCGTTCCCGCGGCGACACCTGATAGTGCTCGGTTCCGACCGCCGGGCTTTCGTCGTCGGCGATCTTGCGGATGGCGCCGAAGTCGATGAGTTTGATCCGCTTCTCACCGTGGATCACGTTGTCCGGCTTCATGTCGCAGTACAGCAGGCCCTCGCCGTGCAGATAGTCGAGCGCGGTCAGGATCTCGCGTCCGTACGCCACGACGTGCTCGACCAGCAGCCGTCCCTCGCTGGAATCCAGCCCGGCCCTGCCCCGGTTCTTGATCTCCCGCAGGGAAAGCCCGTCGACGAACTCCATCACGATGTAGCGGAAGTCGTCGTGCTCGACCACGTCCAGGATCCGGACGATGTTCGGATGGTCCAGCGCGGTGAGCACCCGGCTTTCGGTCTCGGCGATCCGCACGGCGGCGGTGTTGTTCGTGTTGATCAGGCCCTTGAGCGCGACCCGTCTGTCGCCGAGTCCGGAATCCGTTGCCAGGTAGACGAAACCCAGTCCGCCGCGCGCCACACAACCGAGTACGTGGTAGCGGCCGTCGACCACGTCGCCCGCCGCGAGCTTGGGAGAGAAGGAGAACGGCGTCCGGCAGACCTGGCAGAACCCCTCGGCGGGCGCGGGCCCACCGCCGATCGAGCGGCCGACCGGGGTGGTGGTGCAACCGTGCTTGCCGCAGAACCGTTCCTCCTCCGGAACGTGCGGTTCGGTCAGCAGGCGGCCCGCGACGGCGGGGAGTTCGACGATCGGCAGCGGGACACGGTCGTCGGCGGTCGCGTGGCCCGCCATCCGCGGGGAACGGGTGACCACCGTGCTCGCGATCCTGGTCGGCGCCTCACCGGGGCCGGGGATCACCAGGGTCGGCTTTTCCCTCCGCGCGGGCTCTTCCGGTGTTCCGGGCGGGAGCCCGCAGACCTTGCAGAAACCGGTCTTGCCGAGCACACCCGGGCAGCCTTCTCGTCCGCACTGCGTCATCCGTCGATCCGTTTCCGTACGGTGTCCGCGTAATGCTCGACGGCGGCCGCCGCGGCCCCGAGGTCGCACGGTCCTTCGAAGAGCATCCGCCAGGCGGGAGCGTAGGCGGCGTCCAGTTCGACGTCCTCGACGAGCCCGCTGTTACGGGCCATCTCGCCGTACGCGTCGAGCCGCGCGCGAAGTTCCGCGCGCCGGGCGAGGTTCTCGTCGAGGAGACGGCGGAGGTCGCGGGCGCGTTCCGCGTCCCTGGCCACGGTCCGTTCACACGCGGGCAGGTGCCGTTTCACCCACTCGGGTTCGCCGTCCTGCTCCGCCGAACGCAGTTGCGTCAACGCGCCTTTCAGCCGTCGCGCCCGGGCCTGGGCCTCCGGGGTGTCGGCGAACCGGGGCGCGTCGCTCAGGTTGTCCTTCTCCAGCCGGGCGAGTTCGGCCAGTCTGGTCTCCAGCAGGGCGAGACGACCTTCGACGTCGTCCTCGTCGGCGGGCAGGACGTCGGTGCTCGACCGGACCACGCTCACCCCCGGCGAACTCTCCTCACGGAAGGCCAGTGCGAGACGCAAGCCGAGTTCGTGTGCGCGCTGGGCGAGCGGCACGAGGACGTCACCGACGAGCTTGCCGGGCTCGGCCGACTCGTCGATCCCGTAGACGACGACGGTCCGGCCCGCCCCATGGCGGCCGGCGGGCGAGTCCGCGGCGACGTCGAGCCGTTCGGAGATACGGCGGCGGACCTCGTCGGCGGTCTTGCCGACCGCGTCGACGGCGAGGACGACACTGCCGACCGGCGGCACCGTCGGCCCGGACGCGCTCCGCCCCGCGCCGTGTTCGCGGTCGGCGAGGACGACGGCGCGGCGCAACGAGCCCGCGACGGCGGAATCGTCGGCGCCCATGATGATCACCCAGACATCCGAGCGGCCGTGCCCGCCGAGCCATCGGGCGAATTCGCGGGCGAACAGCACGTCGATCGCGGGCGGTTCGGGACGATGGACGAAACTCGGGTCGATCGCCGGGCTGCCCTCGGCCCAGCGGCGCAGTTCCGGCAGGTACCCGAGCATGGTCTCGACCGGGATCATCCAGGAGACGCGGGCGGCCTCGGTCGCGTACCGGGTCGCGACCATGCCGACGACGTGCCCGGTCCTGTCGGCGATCACGGCGGAACCGCTGAACCCGTGCGTGATCGGCTCGGCGTCGGGAGCCCGGTGCAGCTGGACGCGTTCGAGACCGTGCCCACCGTCCCCGACGACGGTCGCCAGCGACCACATGCCGTCCGAGCCGCACGGGAAGCCGTACGCGCGGACGTTCTGGCCGTCCTCGAGAGCGGTGCGGTGAAGCGGGGCGCCGGAGATCTGCTCCTCCGGATGGCTCAACCGGAGCAGCGCGACGTCCCCGCCGTCGTCACCGATGGGCGCCGCCTGCGCGACGATCGTGGCGATTCCGGGCTCCACACCGGGAAGCGCCACGAAATCCACCGTGACGACGTCGTGGCCTTCGATCACGTGAGCGCAGGTGAGGAGGTGTTCACCGTCGAGCATGGTCCCGGCACCCAGGATCCGCCCACGATGATCGCGCAGCCGCACCCGCCAGCGTCTGCGCTCGGAAGTCACCCGGAAGACCCTACCGATCGTGAGTGGTGATGACGGTCAGAACCGTCATTACCACTCACGAGGCCTAATGCGCGGCGTCGTTCCAGGAACGGCCGTACCCGACCGAGACCTCCAGCGGCACCGCCAGCTCGTACGCCGAGCCCATTCCTTGGCGCACCAACGCTTCCAGCTGCTCGCGCTCGCCTTCGGCGACCTCGAGGACGAGCTCGTCGTGGACCTGGAGCAGCACGCGGCTCTTCAGCTTCGCCTCGGTCAGCGCCTTGTGGACGTTGAGCATGGCGACCTTGATGATGTCGGCCGCACTGCCCTGGATGGGCGCGTTGAGCGCCATCCGCTCGGCCATTTCACGGCGCTGGCGGTTGTCACTGTTGAGATCCGGCAAATACCGGCGGCGGCCGAAGATCGTTTCGGTGTACCCGACCTTCGCCGCGTCGCCCACGACCGAATGGAGGTAATCGCGCACGCCGCCGAAACGGGAGAAATACGCCTCCATCTGTTCCTTGGCGTCTTCGGTCGAGATTCGCAGCTGCTGCGAAAGCCCGTACGCCGAAAGCCCGTACGCCAGGCCGTACGACATCGCCTTGACGCGGAACCGCAGTTCCGGCGTGATCTCCTCCGGCGGCAGCGAGAACGCGCGCGACGCCACGAACGTGTGCAGGTCCTCACCGCTGTTGAAGGCCTGGATCAGCCCTTCGTCCTGCGAGAGGTGCGCCATGATCCGCATCTCGATCTGGCTGTAGTCCGCCGTCATCAGCTCGGTGTATCCCTCCCCGACGACGAAGGCGTCGCGGATGCGGCGGCCTTCCTCGGTGCGGATCGGGATGTTCTGCAGGTTCGGGTCGACCGACGAGAGCCGTCCGGTGGCGGCGATCGTCTGCAGCAGCGTGGTGTGGATGCGGCCGTCGTCGGCGACCGACTTGATCAACCCCTCGACCGTGGTGCGCAGCCGGGTCGCGTCCCGGTGCTCCAGCAGATGCTGCAGGAACGGGTGCTCGGTCTTCTCGAACAGGCTCTGCAGGGCCTCGGCGTCGGTGGTGTAGCCGGTCTTCGTGCGTTTGGTCTTCGGCATGCCGAGTTCGTCGAACAGGATCACCTGGAGCTGCTTCGGCGAACCGAGGTTGACCTGCTTGCCGATGACCGCGTACGCCTCGTCGGCGGCCTGGGTGACCCGGCTGAGGTAGTGGGCTTCCAGATCCGTCAGGTGCTCGATGTCGACCGCGACACCCGCGGCTTCGAGCCCGGTGATGACCTGCAAGAGCGGCAGTTCCAGCTCGGCGAGCAGCTGCGCACCGCCCAGTTCCTCGAGCTCCTTGGTCAGCGCGCCCGCCAGCTCGGCGACCGCGCGGGCCTTGACCAGCTCGGCCTGGATCTCCTTGAGCTCCAGATCCTCGGCGCCGCCGCCGTCGAGCAGGGACAGCTGACCGTCGCCGGTGTCGGCCTCGGACCGCAGCTCGCGGTGCAGGTACCGCAGGGCGAGATCGTCGAGCTCGAAGGTGCGCTGACCAGGCCGGACCAGGTACGCCGCGAGCGCGGTGTCCATGACGAGCCCGGCGAACGCCCAGCCGCGCGCGCGGACGGCGTGCAGCGGGATCTTGAGCTCGTGGCCGATCTTCTGGATCTTCTCGTCGGCCAGCCAGGCGGTGAGCGCCTTGTCGTCCTCGGCGTCCATCGCGGTGACGTCGACATACGCGCCTTCACCGTCCGCCGCCGCGAAGCTGATGGCCCGCAGGTCTGAGCGGACCGAGGCCCCGGTGGTACGGAACGCCACGCCGACCGGCTTGTCCTGCCCGGTGTGCGCGGAAAGCCAGGCGGCGAGCGCGCCCGGGTCGAGCTTCGCGCCGCTGACCTCGAAGCCCTCTTCGGCCTCGGGCTCGGCGCTCTGCAGGGTGGCGAAGAGGCGGTCACGCAGGACGCGGAACTCGAGCTCGTCGAACAGCGCGTGGACGGCTTCGCGATCCCAGGGGCGCAGCTCGAGACCTGTCGGGCCGAGCTCCAGCTCGACGTCGCGGATCAGCTCGGTGAGCTGGCGGTTCAGCATCACGGCGCCGAGGTGCTCGCGCAGCGCGTCGCCGACCTTGCCCTTGACCTCGTCGACCCTGTCGACCAGCTCGTTGAAGGAGCCGAACTGCCTGATCCACTTCGCGGCCGTCTTCTCACCGACGCCGGGGATGCTGGGCAGGTTGTCCGAGGGGTCTCCACGCAGCGCGGCGAAGTCCGGGTACTGCGCCGGGGTGAGGCCGTACTTCTCCTCGACCGCCTCCGGGGTGAACCGGGTCATCTCCGACACGCCGCGCTTCGGGTACAGCACGGTGACCTGGTCGGTCACCAGCTGGAGCGCGTCACGGTCGCCCGTACAGATGAGGACGTCGAAGCCTTCGGCGGTCGCCTGTGTCGTGAGCGTGGCGATGATGTCGTCGGCTTCGTAGTTCTCCTTGGTCAGCGCGGGGATGCCGAGGACCTTGAGGACGTCCTCGACCAGCCCGACCTGACCCTTGAACTCGTCCGGGGTGGCACTGCGGTTGGCCTTGTACTCCGCGAACGTCTCCGAGCGGAACGTCTTGCGGGAGAGGTCGAACGCCACCGCGAGATGGGTCGGCGCTTCGTCCCGCAGCAGGTTGATGAGCATCGAGGTGAACCCGAACACCGCGTTCGTCGTCTGCCCGGTCTTCGTCTTGAAGTTCTCCGCGGGCAGCGCGAAGAACGCGCGATACGCCATCGAATGGCCGTCGATCAGCAGCAGTTTGGGCCGCTCGGCCTGTGCGGTGGCGGGTGTGGCGTTGGCAACGGTCGTGTTCTCACTCGGGCTCACGGGAGCGAGTCTAGGGTGAGGGTCTGACAGTCCTACCTGTCGTGTCGTTTAAGGAGCTCTGCGTGACCGAACAAGCCCTCGAATCCTTCGCCGGGATCGACCCGGCCTTCGCCGGCCAGCAGCTCAACGACAAGCTCGGGCTCGAGATCAGCGAATTCAGCCCCGAACGCGTCGTGGGCAGCATCCCGGTAGAGGGCAATCTCCAGCCCTACGGCCTTCTCCACGGCGGAGCGAACGCCGTCGTCGCCGAGGCGCTCGGCTCGATGGTCTGCGCGCTCAACGCCGGCACCGACAAGGCGACGATGGGGCTCGAACTCTCGTGCACCCACCATCGGGCGGTCCGGTCCGGGCGGGTGACCGGCGTCGCGACGCCGGTGCACGTCGGACGCGGCACCGTCACGGCCGAGATCGTGCTGACCGACGACCAGGGGCGCCGATCCTGCACCGCGCGGCTGACCTGCGTCGTACGGGAGCGCCCACCGGGCGCCTGAACGCCGGTTCGGATGTCCGTGAAGGCCTCCTTCCCTACCTTGAGGGTAGGGAAGGAGGCCTTCACTACGTCTGGACCCCGCCGCGCGAGGTGCTGTGACCTCTGGGGCTTCTGTGACTTGTGGTGTGGTTCCTTAGTACATGAAGGACCCCATCCTTGCGCCTAGGTACGGGAAGGGGGCCTTCATGTACTTCGGTCAGGGCAAACTCTGCACCGAGAGTCCCGTTCATCTCGTCCGGGCAGGAAAGGACGGTGCCACGTGGATCTCGACACGGCTCAGGTGCGCGCGTTCGTCGCGACCGCGGATCACGGCCATTTCGGTCGTGCGGCGGACTCCTTGTTCCTCACCCAGCAAGCACTGTCGAAGCGGATCCGGAAGCTGGAGGACGCGCTGTCCGTCCAGCTCTTCCGGCGCACCAACCGGTCCGTCGAGCTGACCTCCGACGGTGACCGCTTCCTCCCGCACGCGCGCGAGCTGATCCGCGCGGCGGACGCCGCGGTCGCCGCGATGGGCCTGCAAGACCGCCCGCCCCGCCTCGACGTCATCGACCCCCGCCTCTCCCCCATGTACATGCTGCGGCGTATCGCCCAGCGAGACCCGGCCCTCGCCGTCGAACGCGTTTCCGGGCGCGGGCTGGCCAACGCCCTCGACCCGCTGGTCCGCGGCGAGATCGACCTCGCGTTCGGCCGCGTCGCGGACCTCGGCCGCGCGGTGCCCGCGGAACTCGATCACCGGCTCGTCCGGCTCGAACCCTTGGTCGCCCTTCTCGCCCCGGAACATCCGCTGGCAGGCAACGAGGTGCTGAAACTGTCGGATCTCAGGAGCGAAGGCATCTGGATCCCGCAATTGGGCGGCCCGGTCGAATGGCTTTCTTATTTGCAACGCCTATGCAAAGAATTCGACGTCCCGATCGATGACTCAGGCGTCAGCTACGACCTCCGGCACACCCTGGAACAGACTCGTTACGGGAAGCAGCGGGTCACTCTCGCCGGCGCCGACATGGACCTCGCCTCCGACCTCAACCTGCGGGTCCTGCCCTTCGAGCCGTCGCCGCTGTTCCCGTGGTCGGTGGTGTGGCGGCGCGGCGAAGGCCCGGCCCTGCGGCGCCTGCTGGCGCTCGCGGGCCGGACCAGCCACGAAGAGGGTTGGTGCGCCTACGATCCCGACCGCTCGTGGCTGCCGGACGACGACCTCAGACAGCTAGGTGCCGGGCGAACCACCGCGTGAGCTCGGCGTCGATCAGCTTCGCGTGTTCCGTCTGCGGAGCGGGTTCGAGTCCCGGCGCCTCGGCGAACCCGTGCGCCATCCCCGGGACGGTGACGAGCTCGGATCGCTGCTCCCCCAGCGCCTTGTGCAGCGCTTCGGCGGGTTCGGTGATCGAGACGTCGTCCTCCTCGCCGATGACGAACAGCACCGGCGCGGTCAGTTCCCCCGCCCGCCGCACGTAGTCGTACTCGTTCGCGACCGCGCGGGACCGGTCCGACCAGTGATAGGTGACGTCGTAGACCCGCTCGTTCGCGGCGATCACCGGCGCCAGCTGGGTCACCGGGTTCACCAGCGCGGCCGCGGCCACCGGGATCTCGGCGTGGGTCAGCATCTGCAACGCGACCGCTCCGCCCTGCGAGCCGCCGACCAGCCCGACCGGACCGTCCTCAATGGACAGCCGCGAGCGCAGTTCCGCCACCGCCGCCGGGAACTCCGCCTCGACCTGCTTGGTGAGCGGTTCGACGACGTTGAGCACGTTGTCCTCGCTCGCGAGGCGGAAGAAGCCCTCGAAACCGCCTTCCGGGAACCGTTTCCCGGTCAGCGGCAACCCGAGGTGCACCCGCCACGCGTGCAGCTCCCGCATCGGCAGCGCCGCCGCCATGGCCGCCTCGCTGAACGGCGCGCCCAGCAGATGCCAGGTGACCACCAGCGGCGCCGGGCGCTCCTTGTCCGACGGCGGCAGTGCCACGAACGGGACTCCCGCCGCCACGCCTTCGATCGCCCCGTCCAGTTCGACACTCATTGTCATTCTCCCAGGTCCTCTCGGTGTTTTCCGGCTCTGGGAACAGCTAACCGCGAGGTCAGGGTGGTGATCCAACAGCCGTTCGGGCTTCGATGACAACCATCGGTTGTCATGACACAAGAGAAGGGAGGGCACGGTTGACGCCCTTTGGGGCAGCATTGCTACGACGAACGGCCGCCTCCGAAGGAGGTGAAAAAGCGCGGATACGCGGCCGAAACATGATCATTACCCACAAGCATGATCGACGTGGTACCGGTGAATCCCCAGCGTGACCAGCGAGGACTCGCCAACCGGCAACATTCGCCTTTTCGTGCAATTCGTTCTGGTTTCGACCGTCACGATGTGGACACAGAGTGATGGGCGCCTGTGCAGATCATGGCGCAGGGGGATATCTTCCTGCCCTAACCTAGCCCCTGTGTCGGGGGCAACGCCTACCGGCGGCTGGTTGGTCATGGGAGGTAGTCGGTGTCAGGAGTGCGTTTTGGACGGGTTTTCGCCGTCGCGGCGGCTGCGTCGCTGGCGCTGGCGGGCTGCGCGGGCGGCAGCACGTCCGGTGGCGGTGACAGCAGCACGCTGAAGATCGGGTTCATGGGTGACCTCACCGGTGAGAACTCCGGGATCGTCATCCCGCCCCGCAACGGCGCGAAGCTCGCTATCGACGAGTACAACAAGACGAACCCGGCGACCAAGCTGGAGCTCAAGGAATACGACAGCCAGGGCAAGCCCGAGCAGGCGACGTCGCTGATCGCGACCGCCGTCGGCCAGGACAAGATCACCGCGCTGATCGGCCCGGCCTTCTCCGGCGAGTCGAAGGCCATCGGCGGTCAGCTGGAGCAGAACAAGATCCCGAGCGTGTCGCCGTCGGCCACCAACGCGGGCCTTTCCGCGAACGGCTGGAAGTACTGGCACCGCGTGGTCGCGAGCGACGCCAGCCAGGGGCCGGCCATCGCCAACTTCCTCGTCACGGCGAAGTCGCCCAAGAAGGCGTACGTCATCTCGGACGACCAGGAATACAGTGTCGGCTTGGCTGACAACTTCGAGAAGACCTTGAAGGAAAAGAACGTCCCGACCGAGCGCGACAAGTTCGCCAAGGACGCGTCGGACTACTCCTCGACCGTGCAGAAGGTCAAGGCCGCGAACCCGGACATCATCCTCTTCGGTGGCTACTACGCCCAGGGTGGCCGTCTGCTCAAGCAGCTGCGTGACAGCCAGGTGACCGCCACCTTCGCCACCGGTGACGGTTCGCTCGACGCCCAGCTGATCAGCGGTGCGGGTGCCGCGGCCGCCGAAAAGGCCGTCGTCGGTTGCCCCTGCAACATTCCGGACGCCGGTTCCACCGACGAGTTCAGCACCAAGTACAAGGCCGCGTTCAACGTCGACCCGGCGATCTACTCGAGCGAGGGCTACGACGCCGCGACCGCCATCATCAACGCGGTCAAGGCGGGCAACACCACCTCGGAGAAGATCAACGAGGCCCTCAAGACGATCGACTTCAAGGGTGCCTCGAAGCAGATCAAGTTCAAGGAGAACGGCGAACCGTCCACGGACGCGATCAACGTCTACCAGGTCACCGGTGGCGTCCTCAAGAACCTCGGCGTCTCGACCGAAGCCAAGCTCAACGGCTGACGGAGCAGGTAGGAACACCTAACGGAAGCGGGGGCGCTGTGCGGGCACAGCTCCCCCGCTTCCCGCAAATGTGGCGAAAGAATCCTCGCCCCGTCCCGTAAGGCATCCACGTCATGCTTCAAGATCTGCAAGCCCAGTTCCTCGGTAGCACCATCGGCGGACTGGTCGCCGGAAGCATCTACGCCCTCATCGCCCTCGGCTACACAATGGTCTACGGCGTACTCCGGCTCATCAACTTCGCACACTCCGAGATCTTCATGATCGGGACGGTCACGTCCCTGTTCATCCTGATCACCCTCGCGGGCGGCGGCTCGATCACACTCGGTGTGTTCGGGATGATCGCCGTACTGCTGCTCATCATCATCGCTTCGGCCGCCGTGTCCGGCGGCGCGGCGGTCTTGCTGGAGCAAGTGGCTTATCGCCCGCTCCGCAAGAAGGGCGCGACCCGCTTGGCCGCCCTGATCTCCGCCATCGGCGCCTCGCTGTTCCTCCAGGAGGCGTTCGGCCTCAAGATCATCTCCTGGATCACCGGGAAATCCGGTCGTGTGCAACAGAACGCGCCGCGGTTCATCCCGCACGAGGAGCTGTTCCACATCGGCAACGGCGTGGTCCGCACCGACCACGTGTTCGTCGTCGTCGGCGCCGTGATCATGATGGTCGGCCTGGACCAGCTGGTCAGCCGCACCCGTATCGGCCGCGGTATCCGTGCCACCGCACAGGATCCCGAAGCCGCCGTGCTGATGGGTGTCAGCATCGACCGGATCGTGCGCATCACCTTCCTGCTCGGTGGCGCCATGGCCGGTGTCGCCGCGGCTCTGTACATCATGGAATACGAGAACACCGATTACCGGATCGGGTTCCTCCTCGGGATCAAGGCGTTCACCGCCGCGGTCCTCGGCGGTATCGGCAACCTGCGCGGTGCCCTGCTGGGCGGCATCGTGCTGGGCCTGGTGGAGAACTGGAGTTCCATCTTCTTCGGTTCACAATGGAAGGACGTCACCGCCTTCGTGGTGCTGGTGCTGGTCCTGATGTTCCGTCCCACCGGCATTCTCGGTGAATCGCTGCAGCGGGCACGCGCATGAAGGGCAACGAAGAAGTGGCTGAAAAGTCCTCAGAGAACGGAAAGGCCGCGCGCGCGGGCTTTCACCCCGTCGACGGTCTCCGGGACTGGTGGGCGGACGCTCCGCATTGGCAGCGCTATGGCGTGTACATCGCCCTGATCATCGGCGCGCTGATCCTGCCCGCGCCCGCGATCGGCTCGTTCATGTCGCCGGAATCGGACTGGACGACGGTCCTGATCTTCCCGATCGGGATCTACATCCTGCTCGCCATCGGCCTGAACATCGTGGTCGGCCACGCGGGCATGCTGGACCTCGGGTTCGTGGCGTTCTTCGCGATCGGCGCCTACACGCTGGCCACGATGGGCACCAAGTACGGCTGGGGATTCTGGGGCACGCTGGCCCTCGGGATCTTCCTGGCGGCGATGTCCGGCGTGATCCTCGGCGCGCCGACGCTGCGGCTGCGCGGTGACTACCTCGCGATCGTGACGCTCGGCTTCGGTGAGATCGTCCGGATCACCGCGAACAACAGCGACGGTATCGGCGGCGCCCGCGGTATCACCAACGTGCCGCACCCGGAGCCGATGTTCGGGGTCGAGTTCCTGCTCGACCCGGCGCCGTACTACTACCTCGTCCTCGCCGCGATCGTGATCGCGATCGTCTTCTCGGTGCGGCTGCACCGGAGCCGGGTCGGCCGGGCATGGGCCGCCATCCGCGAGGACGAGGACGCGGCCGAACTGATGGGCGTCCCGACGTTCAAGTTCAAGCTGCTCGCCTTCGCCATCGGCGCCATGCTCGGCGGGATGGCCGGTGTGGTCTACGCCAGCAAGGCCGTCTTCATCGAGCCGAACAACTTCCCGTTCATCCTGTCCGCGACGATCCTCGCGGCCGTGGTGCTGGGTGGCGCCGGCAACCTGCCCGGCGTGATCCTCGGCGCCTTCCTGGTCGCCTGGCTCCCGGAACGGTTCCGGTTCATGTCCGAGTACCGCATCCTGATCTTCGGGTTCGTGCTCGTGCTGATGATGGCGCTGCGACCGGAGGGTCTGCTGCCGTCACGGCAGCGCAAGGCGGAACTACGAGAAGGAACGGGCGGGATGGGTGCCATGGGCGCCGAAGTCGCGGGTCCGGATTCCGAGGCTTCGGCGGAGGTGACGAAATGAGCGCACTGCTCGAATTCGACAACGTGACGATGCGCTTCGGCGGTGTCACGGCCCTGAAGGAAGTCAACCTCACCATCGACCAGGGTGAGATCTTCGCCCTGATCGGCCCGAACGGCGCGGGCAAGACCACCGTGTTCAACGTAATCACCGGCGTCTACCAGCCGTCCGAAGGCCAGGTCCGTTTCGGCGGTACCCAGGTCAACGGGATGAAGCGGTTCAAGATCAACCAGACGGGGATCGCCCGCACGTTCCAGAACATCCGGCTGTTCCACAACATGTCGGCGCTGGAGAACGTGATGGTCGGCGCCGACTCGCACCACAAGACCGGGGCGATTTCGGCGACGTTCGGCCTTCCCGTGCACCGCAAGGAAGAGAAGCGGGGCCGCGAGCTGGCGAGGGAGCTGCTGGACTTCGTCGGCATCGGGCGGGTGGAGCACAACACCGCGAAGAACCTCTCCTACGGCGACCAGCGTCGCCTGGAGATCGCGCGGGCGCTCGCCACCGACCCGAAGCTGCTGCTGCTCGACGAGCCCGCCGCCGGGATGAACCCGGCGGAGAAGAACTCGCTGCAGCAGCTGATCCGCAAGATCCGGGACGACGGCCGGACCGTGCTGCTCATCGAACACGACATGGGCTTGGTCATGCAGATCGCCGACCGGCTGGCCGTACTCGACTTCGGCCAGAAGATCGCAGAAGGGCTCCCCCAAGAGGTGCAGAACAACCAGAAGGTGATCGAGGCTTACCTGGGGGTGGCGGAAGATGCTTCTTGAGGTCCAGGACATCAATGTCCACTACGGGAAGATCGCCGCGCTCAAGGGAATGACCATCGAGGTCGGCGAGGGCGAGATCGTTTCGCTCATCGGGGCCAACGGCGCGGGCAAGACCACCACGCTGAAGACGATCTCGGGGCTGCGTCCGCTGACCAGTGGCCGGATCCTCTTCGACGGCAAGGACATCTCGAAGACGCCCGGCCACAAACGGGTCGAACTCGGGATCGGCCAGTCACCGGAGGGCCGGGGCGTGTTCCCCGGGATGACGGTGCAGGAAAACCTCCTCATGGGCGCGTACACCCGTAAGGACGACCTGAAGGCCGACCTCGACGAGGTCTACGAGCTGTTCCCGCGGCTGAACGAGCGCAAGACCCAGTTCGGCGGCACGATGTCCGGTGGCGAGCAGCAGATGATCGCCATCGGCCGCGCGCTGATGACCAAGCCCAAGGTGCTGCTGCTCGACGAGCCGTCCATGGGCCTGGCGCCGATGCTGATCGCGCAGATCTTCGACATCATCCGCGAGATCAACAAGCGCGGGACCACGGTCCTGCTGGTGGAGCAGAACGCGCAGCAGGCGCTGAAGCTCTCCGACCGCGCGTACGTGCTGGAGACCGGTGAAGTGGTCAAGAGCGCCCGCGGTGTCGAACTGCTGGACGACCCCAAGGTGCGGGCCGCCTACCTCGGTGGCGACCTGGGCGTCTGACGCCTTCAGGAAGGGCCCCGTCGCTTCTCGCGGCGGGGCCCTTTTCTATGCCAGCTTGATGTCCGTGCCGGTGAGGTTCTTCATGTCGGTCAGCGTCGGACCGCCGAAAGCCCGCAGTACCAAGGGTTTCGCCTCCTTGGGGAGGTCGAAGTAGAGGTCGAACTCGACCCGCACACCGCGTCCCAGTTCGAACTTGTCGGGCTGACGCTTGATCGTCATGGCCTGGTTGTCGACCTCGATCACGGCCCCGGCATCGGTGACCAGCTGTTGCCGCCGGGTGTCGAACACGATCCCGGACACCCCTTTCCCGGTGACCACCAGCCGGAGGCGGACGAACCGGCCCTTCGCCTCGAACTCGGTGTGGCTGCCGGTGAGGCTGGGGAGTCCGGCGGCCAGCCCGATCACCGAGAACTCGGTCTCCCCGTTGACCGCCGGCGGCAAGTGCAGGGCGGTCTCGTCCGGCCGGACCTCCCGCGCGGGCAGGTCGTAGACGGGTTTGGCGGGCGGCCGCGCCTGCTCGCCGGAGCAGCCGGCCAGCAGGAGGACCGCGGCCGCCGTCAGACCACGAATGATTCCGGTACGCACCCCGTCGATTCTGCCCGGTCCGGCGCTACTGTGCGCTTGTGGAGTTACGACGTCTTCGATATCTGTGCGCCGTGGCGGAGGAAGGGCATCTCACCCGCGCCGCGGAGCGCCTCGGCATCCGGGCGTCGTCGCTCAGCCAGCAGATCATCGCGCTGGAACGGGAACTGGACGCGACCCTGTTCGTCCGCACCCAGGCGGGGATGACACCCACCGCCGCCGCGCTGGCGCTGCTCCCCCACGCCCGCCGGATGCTGGAGGAAGCCGAGCTGGGCGCAAGGGCCGTCCGCGACACCGTGGACCGGCCGCTCCGTGTCGGCGTGACACCGGGTGCGCCACCGTCGGTACTCCCCGGCCTGCACGCGGGAGCGGTGGAGATCGACGACCTCTCCGCCGCTCGGCAACTCGAACTCCTGCGCCGGGGCGCGCTCGACGCGGGTCTGCTCGCCCTGCCGGAGGCGGTGGACGGCCTGCGGGTCGTCGTTGTGAGCGAGAGACCGTTGGGGGTGCTCGTTTCCGATACTCATCCCCTGGCTCGTCTCGAGGACGTGCACTGGGACGACCTCGCCGGGCTGGACCTCCTTCTGTACGAACGAGAGCTGGCGCCGGGCTATCACGACGCGCTGCTCGCCGAGTGCGCGGCAAAGGGCTGGCGCCCAGCTCACGTACGCTCCGGGCCACCTCGGCGGACGCTGTTCATCGCCGAATTGCGGCATGGCGGCGACGTCGTCGCCTTGCGTCCCCGCGAAGAACCGGCCGAGGGTCTGCGCCGGCTTCCGCTGCGGGAAGCACCTGTCGTCCGGCACGCGCTCGTGTGGGATCCGGCGCACGCGTCTTCGGACCGGATCGCGGCGCTGCTATGACGGCGCCCACAACGGATTCGCGCGCCGTCCGCCCGGCCTCGCCCGTTCGGTGATCCCGAACGGCCGTTCGGGTCCGCCTCGTGGACAACGTTCCCCGTTTCGCGATTACCTCACGGTGTTCGAGAGCGAAGGAGAATCGTCATGCGACAGTGGGGTTTCGTGTACTTGGCCGACGGCTGCGATCCGGCGCGGGACGTGTCCCGTGTGGACACCGGGGCATGCCTGACCGTGCTGGTCGGGGTCGGCGAGGTGGAACAGGTCGTGGCCGCGGCCGAGCGGCTCGTGGCCGAAGGGGCGCAGCTGATCGAACTGTGCGGCGCCTTCGGTCCCGTGTGGACGGCGCGGGTGATCGACGCGGTGGGAGCCCGAGTTCCGGTCGGAAGCGTCATGTACGGCGGCGAGGCTACGAAACAGCTTCACGACCTGTTCGGGCTCGGGGCCTAGCAATCGTCGACGTGGGCGGCTTCGACACAAGCGCCTGCCTCGGTCCGGCTGGTCGCCTGGTACAGCAAGTGGTACAGCGCCTCGCGCTGATCGTTGTCCAGCGCGCCGAGTACGTCGTCCTCGACGCCGGCGAGCGCGAACTCCGCCTTGGCGAGCTGCTTGGCGCCGACGTCGGTGAGTTCGACGATATGCCGCCGCCGGTCCTCCGGTGAGCGCCGTCGTTCGATCAGGTTCGCCGACTCGAGGTCGTTGAGCAGCCCGACGACGTTCGTGCTGTCCATCTCCAGCGTCTTCGCGAGGTCCTGCTGCGAACAACCCGCGAGATCGCGCAGCACGGTCAGCGCGACGAGATGCCGGGGACGCAGGCCGAGCGGCGCCAGGACCGACTCGCTGCGGAGCCGGATCCGGCGGGTGACGTGGTCGAGCAGCGCGCCGCAGCGGTGCGGGGGCTGGTTCACGACCGGGAGTTCGGACACGTGTCAAGTGTACGTTCCCCCATGATGACCACCACAGCATCAATGGTTTGCGTTACACAAACTATCTGTGCAAGATAATGAGTATGACACATCTGCTGCACATCGACTCGAGCATCACCGGCGAACACTCGACGAGTCGCCGTCTCACCGCGCGGGCCGCCGCAGCCTGGCGCGCGGCACATCCGGAGGGCACCGTCACCTACCGCGACCTGGGAGCCGAACCGCTGCCGCATTTCGACGCGGTGAGCAACGCGGCCAGGACGGTGCCGCCGGACCGGCACACCCCGGACCAGACCGAAGCCTGGCGGCGCATCACGCGGCTGGTGGACGAGGTCAAGGCGGCAGACACCGTCCTGCTGGGCCTGCCGCTCTACAACTTCGGGGCGCCGAGCACGGTCAAGGCCTGGGTCGACCACCTGATCGTGCCCGGGCTTTCGATCGACGCCGAGACCCACGAGGGCCTGCTCGGCGGGCGGGACTTCATCGTCCTGGCCTCGCGCGGCGGCGGCTACGGCGAAGGCACCCCGCGCGAGGGCTGGGACCACGCCCAAAGCTGGATCACGCACGGCGTGTCCATGACGGGACTCGAACCGCGGTTCGTCACCGCCGAGCTGACCCTGGCGAAGGTCAACCCGGCGATGGCGGACCTGATCCCGCTGGCCGACGCCAGTCAGGCGGAGGCCGAACGCGCCATCGACGCACTGTGGACACCGGTGGCGGCTTGAAAAGTCCGTGAAGGACTCCTTGAGGGACTCTGGGTCCCTCAAGGAGTCCTTCACGGACAAGCGGCTAGCTCAGCCGATCCCCGCCGCGAAAACGTGCATCGCGGTGTTGGACGGGAGGGTCACCGCGACGACCTCCTTCCCCGTTGTCAGCGGGACGGAGTTCGCGAAGACCCGGTACGGCGTGGTCGGATACGCCGCCCCGGTGCGGGTGTTCTTGCCCATCACGGTCGCCACCGTCGTCGCGCCGTATTGGGCGGGATCGGCGCAGCACCAGTTGGGGAAGCCGAGTTCGGCTTGGCTCGTGCTGCCGTCGGCGTAGCGGACGACGACAGTGCCCTTCGCCGTACCCGTGCCGGTTCCCGCCAGCACCAGTTTGGCGCCCGTCCCCCGCACCGCGACGGTCTGACCGGACGCGAGGACGTTGTCCTTCTCGCCCGCGCCGGTCTTCGGCCACGTCAGCTGAGCACCGAGGGCGGTGAAGCCCGCACCGGGCTCGAGCCCGGCTTCGGCCAGACCTTCGGCCCGGAAGCTGCTGCCGCCACCGTCGATGTCCCCCACCGCGACGTGGGCCGCGTCGGTGACGCCGACGTTGCCGTAAGCCGCGGCCAGCGAGCCGTGCGGAACGGTGACCGTCACCGAGTCGGTGACCCGGTTCTCCCCGAGCCGCGCCTTGTACGACGCCGAAGCGGTGAGCTGGTAGTCGTCCGGTTTGATCCCCGCGTCCGGCGTCACCTTCACCGGGACGCTCACGGTCTTCCCCGGCATCACCAGTCGCGGCCCGGCGGGCACCTCGACACGGAAGCCGTTGGCGGGCAAGGAGAACTTGACGTCCCGCACCGGCAGCGGCGTGCCGTTGGTGAAGCTCAGCGTGCCCGTCGCGGTCTGCCCGGGACCGGCGACGGCCGGTACGGACAGGGCGACCGATCCGTTGCGGTCCTCGGGGAAGATCCCGCCGACGGCGCTCGTGCCGAACAGCCGGACGTCCTGGCGGTCACCGGCGCCGATCTTGCCGGTCTTGACCCGCGCGACCCCGCCGGTGGCCGGATCGAACCACCAGCCCGACGGCGCCGCGTCCAGTTCGGCCTTGCTGCCGTACTGCCGCAGGATCGACGTCCCGGCGAGGACCATCGCGGGCTTGCTTCCCGAGTGGACGGCCACCTGGTAGTTCCGTGACGCGGGCTTTCCCGCGTAGGAACCGGAACTGGCACCGATCCCGACGGTCACCGTGCCCAGGCCCGACTGCGGCGCGTCCACGGTGAACGTCTGCTTCGCCTGCTCACCGTTCTTGTAGGCGCGGGTCGCGCCGTCGTCCTCGGTGAGGGTGAACGAACCCTTGCCCTGCGGGTAGACATCGAGGTCGAGCACACCCTTGTCCCGGGTCTGCCACGACTTCGTGCCCTCGGCCCACATCGGGACCACGGCCCCGGCGCGGACGAACAGCGGCAGGGTGTCGAGCGGCGCGTCGTAACCGTCCACAGTGGTCGGTCCGGTGTAGGTCTTGCCGCTCCAGTAGTCGACCCAGGTGCCCTTCGGCAGGTAGATGCCGTTGCGGACGGTGGCGTTCTCGTACACCGGCGCGACCAGGAAGTCCTTGCCGGACAGGAACTCGTACTTCGCCTTCTCGCCCCAGACGTTCGGGTCGTCGGGGTATTCGAGCGCCAGCGGGCGGACCTGCCCGACGCCGGTCCGGTGGGCTTCCACCGAATGGCTGTAGGTGTAGGGCAGCAGCCGTTCCTTGAGCAGCAGGTACTTGCGGTTGATCGAGGTGAACGGCTCGCCGTACTTCCACGGCTGCTTGTCCGAGGCGGCCCAGCCGTCCATCGTCATCGAGACCGGCAGGAACGCCTTCCACTGCAGGTCGCGGACGTAGGTCTGCGGACTGCCGCCGAAGATGCCGTCGATGTCGCCGGTGTTGTAGGCGATACCGGACGTCGTGGCGCCGGCGTAGGTCGGGATCTGCCACTTGATGTAGTCGTAGGAACCGGCCTGGTCGCCGCTCCACAGCACGCCGCAGCGCTGCGCGCCCGCCCAGCTGACCGGTGTCCAGACGAAGCCGCGCGCGTCGCTGTTGTCCTCGATGCCCTTGTGCGCGGTGTCGCAGGCGTCCAGCGCGAACTGGTAGCCAGGGCCGACCCACGCGACGTCGAGTTTGCGGACCCGGACCCCGGCCTTGACCTCTTCCACCTGGTTCGGCACGCCGTTCTCGGTCCACAGACCCAGCTGCATGTTGTTCTTGCGCAGGCCTTCGCCCGTCTGCTGCAGGTTTTCGTACCCGCAGCCGTAACCGTCGTTGACGAGCATCCAGCCGTTGGGCATCCCGTGCTCGGTGTACCCCTCCGCGACCTTCACCGCGTCCAGCGTGTGCCGCTCGCCGCGATTGGCGTTGTGCAGGTAGCAGTCGGCGTCACCGTGCTCGAGCCCGTAGAGCGGCGGCAGGAACGGCTTCCCGACCAGATCGGTGTAGCCGGTGATGACGTCCTTGAGGCCGTTCCCGACCACGTAGGTCGCGTCGAAGCGGCGCTCGTCGTGAGTGGTGCGCACCGGCTCGGTGAAGGCGTACTTGCCTTGCGCGAAGGTGTTGCGCAGCACGCCGTATCCCGCCGTGGAGGCGTAGAACGGCTGCGAATTCGGGGCCCCGCCGTCATTCCAGTTGTAGTCGGCGAAGATCCGGATCGTCTGGTCACGGTGGCTGAAGCGGCCGTTCTGCTCGCCACCGCCGACGAACTGCTCGGCCGCCGTCCGCGCCAGGGTCTGGGTGGTCTGCTTGTCGGTCCACGAGAGCGGCGCCGACTCCTCCCACAGGCGTTTGCGATCCGCGCCGTCGTACAACGCGAGCCGCATCGGGTGTTTGTACGCCCGCAACGTCGCCTTGGCCGTGGAAACCGCCCAGTAGTCCCCCTTGTCGGTCCTCTTGGGTGTGACCGGATCGCCCGTGCGCGGCAGCACGATCTTGCTCCCGGCGGGATCGGTGAACGTGCCGTCCGGCGCCAGCCAGACCCGGACGGCGCCTTCGGCCGGGAAGCTGACGCGCACGGCGGCGCTTCCCGAATTCAGCGTGACCGTGGGGCCCTCGGCGGAAATTCCGGTCAGATCGCCCAGCTTGCCGGACGGCGCCGCGGCCGGATCGGCGTGGGCGAGGACCGGGGAAAGTCCGAGTAGGGCCACCGCGGCCAAACCACTCAGGGATTGCGCAACTCTGCTCATTCGAGACACCTTTCGCGCATGAATACGCAAGATGGTCTCTGTATAGCGCACGGTTCGCGCAAAGTCATCCGCCGAAGCGGTGCAGCCGACTTTCGTCGGGTCGGCCGAAGATCCTTATGTCACAAGGAGTGCGCAAAGTCGTGAAGGCCCCCTTCCCTACCCTCAAGGTAGGAAAGGGGGCCTTCACGGACTTGGTCAGACCGCCTGGACCTCGACCCCAGCGGCCTCGAAGGCACGCAGCACCTTCGGGTCGGCGTTGGAATCCGTCACCAGGGCGTGCACCTGCGGCGTCGAGCAGATCCGTGCGAACGCGCGACGGCCCAGTTTCGAACCGTCGGCGACCGCGACGACGCGTTCCGCCCGCTCGACCATCAGCCGGTTGATACTCGCCTCACCCTCGTGGTGGGCGAAGGCGCCGGCCTCGGCGTCGAACGCGTCGACACCGAGGAACAGCAGGTCGATCGTCAGTTCGCTGAGCACCCGGGTGGCCAGCGGACCGCTGAGCTCGAACGACTGCGGACGCGCGACACCACCGGTCACCACGATCTTCACATGCGGCCGCACGGCCAGTTCGTGCGCGATGTTCAGCGCGTTGGTGACCACCGTCAGCCCCGGCGAATCACGCAGGCCCGCCAGATCCGACCGGGTCGCCAGTGAACGCGCGACCCCGGCCGTGGTCGTCCCGCCGTTGAGGCCGACCACCATGCCCTGCGCCACGAGCGCCGCCGCGGCGACACTGATCCGCTGCTTCTCGGGCACGTGCCGTGCGGTCTTGTACCGCAATGGCAGGTCGTAGGCGAGATCGTTGGCCACCGCGCCACCCCGGGTGCGGGTGAGCAATTGCTGCTCCGCCAGGTGGTCGAGGTCGCGCCGGATCGTGGCCGCGGAGACGTTCAACTCCTCGGCCACGTCCTCGACGTCGATCTTTTCCCGCTGCCCCAGCAGGTCCAGCAGGGTGCTCAGCCGTTCGTGCCGGGCCATCCGCGCCACTCCTAGCTCGCTGCGGCCTATCGCGCATGACGTTGCGCTGTTGGCCACTGTTTCGAGCAGTATGCTGCATCGCGGTTGTCCGCCGCGAGCGGCACGCCGGTCGAGTGGCCCGGCCGCTCACTTCATCCGGAAGTCATGGTGTTCCGGCAGCGGTTCGTCGGAAACCGCCGCCCAGGTGTCCGATAGAGACGTTTCCCCTTCCCTGAGGTTCGCGACCTCGAAACCCGTGTCGTACACGGCCTTGGCCGCGGCGAGGTCACCTCGCGCGAGGTGGATGCGGGCGGCCAGCAGGGCGATCCGCCCCTCCTGGGGCAGCCCGTCCAGCAGTTCGCTCGCTTCGTCCGGGAGTCCCGCGGCGAGGTGCGCCGCGATCGCCTCCACGACCAGAGGGCGCAGCGACGGCGCTAGGCCGACAGCCCGCCGGTACAGCCAAGCGGCCTCGTGCCCGGAGGTGGCCACCGCGAGATTCCGCAGTGCCCAAGGGTTCTCGTCCGCCGCGACGGACTCGCGCCAGGCCCGGACCGCGTCCGACTGCCGTCCGGCCGCCCAGTGCGCGACGCCGCGGTGATACCAGCTCAGCCAATTCTTCGGGGCGTACTCCATGAGATCCGCCCAGTACCGGTTCACCAGCGTCGACGGCGGCACGGCGAGCGGATCCCCGTCCGGCGGCGTCCCGTCCAGCAACGCGAGCCACGGTTCCTGATCCGGACCGAGGGAATCGTCGGGGAACGGCGTGCCGGGCAGGCACATCGGCGCCCGCCGGTTTTCCAGCGCTCCCCAGCCGGAGCCGGTGGCCAAGAACGTTTCCGGGGTGGCGTCGGCGATCTTCCGCCAAGCGTCGTGATACTCGTCCATGAGCTCCGCCGACGGCAGACCCGCGGCGACGGCCTCGCGAGCCGCCGTCCAGTCGTCCCCGTGCACCACCGCGGGCTCCGCGGTGACCGGACCATAGGCCTCCAGCCAGTCCCAGCTCTCCCCCGGCGGCAACCGCAGATGTTCCAGCTGGGTGCGGGCCAGACCGGCCTGGATCTCCAGATAGCCGCCCGCGCCGGGAGCCAGCCACTCCTGCCAGCGGCGCCCGCCCGCGGACTCGCCCCACAGGAACAGCTTCCGTCCACGCAGACGTTCGGTGGACAGCTGGGCCAGCCCCGTCCCGTCCTGCTCGACGGCCGCGACCCACGGCCTTCCGGCCACCTCGAAGAAGTAGTCCGCCGCGGTTTCCGCGCGGGCCGGGTAGGTCAGCTCGCCGGGGACGTCGACCAGATCGAGCCGTCCCGAATAGCCGTAGTGCCAAGCTTGTGTCGCGGGAGCCAGCACGCGGGTGCCCTCGTTCTGAGGCACCGCGATGTTGGACCACCAGTACACCGGGACGTCGTAGGGATGCGGGTTCCGCACCCGCACCGCCACGAGCAGCTGGTCCGAACCGTCGGGCAGCCAGAAGTCGACCTGATACGGCAGGTCGCGGGTCCGTTCCCATTCCCACAGCCGCAGTACCGGCGTGCCGTCCGGTCCCTCGATCTCCGCGGCGAACATCGGCTCGCAGGTCAGCGTCGTATGGCCGGTGCTGCCGAGGTTCCACTCGACGCCACCGGCGAACCACGCGTCCCGCAGGGCGAGGTTCGCGGGCTGGAGCACCGGATTGCGGTAGAGCAGCTCGCGCCCGGACGGCTTGTGGACCAGGGAGAACAGCCGCCCGCCCAGCGACGGCAGCACGGTGGCGCGGAGCTTGTCGTTCTCCAGCACCATCGCCGGGAGCTCGCGTTCGACGCGCTCGCGGGTGTAGCCGTCCTGGAGCAGGCACGGCAAGGTGGTGTCCAGGCGGCCGTACCCGATGTTCTCCGCCAGATCCGGCGGCAGCTCGTCCACATTGGACACCTTGGCCACCGCCTCGGGTTTCCGGAGCGGCGGCAACGGGTTCTCCGGTCCCAGCTCGGCGGCCGGGAGCACCAGCCCGGTGCGGTACAGGCGGGTCATGCGTCCGGGAGCCGGTCACCGGTGGCGGCGTCGAACAGGTGCACCGAACCCGGCTGCGGGGCCAGCGAGATCGACTCGCCACGCTTCCACGGGGCCATGCCCGGCGTGCGGACCGTGAGCACGCGGTCGCCGTCACGGCAGTAAAGGTACTGATCGCTGCCCAGTTCCTCGACGACCTCGACGATGGCCTCGAAACCGCCGTCCCCGATCGTCCAGCCCTCGGGCCGGACACCGACGACGATGCCGGGACCGGTCAGCGCCGACCGCTGCGCCGGGGTCAGCGGCAGCCGCGTGCCACCCGCCACGGCACCATCGGCGTCCACAGTGGTCTCCAGCAGGTTCATCGCGGGTGAGCCGATGAACCCGGCGACGAACACGTTGACCGGTCGCGCGAACAGCCCGACCGGCGTGTCGCACTGCTGGAGGATCCCGTCCTTCAGCACGGCGACCCGATCGCCCATGGTCATCGCCTCGACCTGGTCGTGCGTGACGTAGAGCGTCGTGATGCCCAGCCGCCGCTGCAAAGACGCGATCTGGGTCCGCGTCTGCACCCGGAGTTTGGCGTCCAGATTGGACAGTGGTTCGTCCATCAGGAAGACGCTGGGCTCGCGCACGATCGCCCGGCCCATCGCGACGCGCTGCCGCTGCCCGCCGGACAGCTTCGCGGGTTTGCGGTCCAGGTACTCGGTCAGGTCGAGCACGGCGGCGGCCTCGCTCACCTTGCGTTCGCGTTCGGCCTTCGGCATCTTGGCCAGCTTCAGGTGGAAGCCGATGTTCTCCCCCACCGTCATATGCGGGTAGAGCGCGTAGTTCTGGAACACCATCGCGATGTCCCGGTCCTTCGGCGGCAGTTCGGTGACGTCGCGGTCGCCGATGTGGATGGAGCCGTCGTCGACGCCTTCCAATCCGGCGAGCATCCGCAGCGTGGTCGACTTCCCGCAGCCGGACGGGCCGACCAGCACCAGGAACTCGCCGTCGGCGACCTCGAGGTCGAGGCCGTCGACGGCGGGGCGTTCCACCCCGGCGTAGAAGCGGGTGGTGTCGGAGAAGGTCACGGTGGCCATCAGGTCCTACTTTCCGGCGCCGAGGGTCAGGCCGGTGATGATCCGGCGGGCGAGTACGAGGTAGAGCACGAGCATCGGGAGCACGACGATCGCCACCCCGGCGATGAGGCCGCCGTACTCCGACTGGTAGCTCGCGGCCCCGTAGAAGGTGAAGAGCGCGCGGGAGAGCGTGAAATGCGCCTGGTCCTTGAGGAACACGATCGCCAGCAGCGTCTCGTTCCACAGGCCGATGGCGTTCAGCGTCAGCGCGGTGATCATGCCGCCGCGTGTCAGCGGCAGCATGACCGAGAAGAAGGTGCGCATCGGCGAGGCGCCGTCGAGCGCGGCCGCCTCCTCCAGTTCGTCCGGCAGCGATCGGAAGAAACCGGTCATCAGGAACACCGTGAACGGGATGGACAGCGCCACGTACAGCACGAACAGGCCGTACTCGTTGTCCAGGTGGATTTTGCTGAGCACCACGAACAGCGGGATGATCACGGTCTGGAACGGCACGCCCATGCCGATCGCGACGACGTTGGTCATCGGTCCGGCGCCGCGGACACCGAGCCTGGTCAGGGCATACGCGCAGGGCGCCGAGACGGCGACCGTCACGACCGTCGCGAGCCCGACGAGGACCACGGTGGTCAGCACGGCGTCGCCGAAGCCCGCGTTGTTCCAGGCGTAGATGAAGTTCCGGAACGGTTTCCCGTTCTTGAACCACTGGTACGGCAGGTCGAACGGCTTGGTGAAGATCTCCACCGGCGTTTTGAACGACGCCGTGAGCAGCCAGTACAGCACCAGGACGTTGCCGGCGGTGAACAGCCAGACGATCGTGGAACCCAGGACACGCAACGGGCTGAACCGTTTGGAGCCGGGCGCCGGGCGCGGTTTGCGCGGCGGCTTGCGCACCGGTTTCGCCGCTCGCCGCGCGGGCGCCTCGACGTCGGTGACGGACATTTCGTCTCCCTCAGAACTGGATCGCGTCACGGCGCATCAAACGACGGAGCAGGACGACGAGCACGGACACCAGCGCGATCATCGCCACCGCGCAGGCACAGGCGGCACCGAAGTCCGGGGTGCCGTTCGAGCCGAAGGTCCGGTCGAACACGTAGATCCCCAGCGTCCAGGCCTGGTTGGGCGGGGCGTAGGTCCCAGGCCCCGCCAGCACGAACACCAGCTCGAAGATCTTGAGCGCGTTGATCGTCCACAGCACCCCGGCGACGCCGACGACGTCCCACGTCATCGGCAGCGTGATGTTGCGGAACTTCTGCCACGGCGACGCGCCGCCCAGTTCGGCGTCCTCGTAGAGGTAGGGCGGGATGCGGTCGACCGCGGCCATCAGGATGGTGATGTAGAAGCCCGAACTCGCCCAGATCAGCGACGCCGTCACCACACCGGTCACATTGGACGGTGCGAGGAACTTCGCCGCGTCCGCGCCGAGGCTCTCCATCACGTAGTTCGCCAGCCCCTGTTTCCCCGGCTGGTACTTGAACACGAAGCCGAGGAACATGCCGAGCGCCACCGGCGCCACGATGTTCGGGAAGAACAGGATGGCGCGGACGGTCTTCCCGCCCTTCATGTCCCGCAGCACCATGGTGAACAGGAAGGCCAGCGCGAACGTGCCGATCCCGCCGAGGAACACGTAGATCAGCGTGTTGCCGAAGGCGTACTGGAACGAGTCGCTCGACACCATCTGCCTGTAGTTGGTGACGCCGTTGGGTTTCGGCGTGTCCCCCGCCCCGGCCCAGCTGGTGAAGCTCAGCACCACGGTCGCGATCGTCGGCAGCACCAGGAAGGCCAGGTACAGCGCCAGCGCCGGCGCCGCGAACGGCCAGAACAGCCGTTTCTTGCGTTGCAAGTGGGCCCCGGCCTTCAAGGGCCGCGCCGACTTGGTCGTGACCGTGGCCATCAGCCCTGGTTCCTCCAGAATTCGGCGCCCTTGGTGGCGAGCTGGTCCACGAACTGTTCCGGAGTGATCTGCCCCTTCAGCAGGGCGATGTCGGCCGGGTCGAAGACGTCGGTCTGCCATTTGCCACCGGCGATGCCGTCGATCCCGTCGTACTGCAGGACGTGTTCCTTCTTCGGGTCGTCCAGCGCGGCCTTGACCTGCTTGAGGTCGTCCGGCACGGCGAGGTCGGCACGCGGCACGAGGTTGTCGGCCACCGCCGGGATCCCGGAAAGCAGGTCCTTGTTGAGGAAGTAGGCGATGAACGCCTTCGCGCCCTCGGCGTGCTTGGCCTTCTTGGTCACCGAGAAGCCGATCGACATCTGCTCGACGGTGTCGTGCGTGGCGCCGTCGGGCATCGGGAACTGGAACGAGCCGTAATTGATCTTCGTTCCGGCGCCCTGCTTGTCCAGGTACTCGCGGGTCTCGCTCGGCGCCCAGCTGCCGACGTAGAGGAAGCGGGAGTCGCCGTCCGCCCAGCGCTGCTGCACCTGCGGGAACTTCGCCGCGTCCCAGCCGTCGATGAAGTGCTTCGGCAGCTTCGCGGTTTCGGTGGCGGCCTTGAGGAAACCGGGCTCGGTCTTCCACGCCTGACCGGTCTTGTCGGTCGCCGCCTTGTAGATCCCGCCGGCGCCGACGTAGCGCTCGGCGAGCTGGGTGTAGAAGTACATGTTGTAGAACGGGATGTCGCCGTCGAGGCTGATGGCCGACTTGCCGTCGGCCTTCGCCTTGTCGAACAGGCCGATCAGTTCGTCCATCGTCTTCGGCTGCTGGATGTCGCCCGCGGTGTCCTTGTTGAACCACCAGGCGCTCGACTGGATCGTGTACGGGACCATGAAGTTGTGTCCCTCGCGGTCCTTGTTCTGCGGGAAGTCGTATGAGCTGGGCGAAAGCACGTCCTTGACGGTCTTGTCGCCCTCACCGACCTTCATCGCGAAGACGTCGTCGACGCTCTGCGTGCCGCCAGGCGTCATGATCGCGGCGCCGACCTTGCTGACGTCCTGGTCGAACAGATCCGGGACGGCGTCGGTGTTCAGCGCGGGCACCAGGTTCTGGGTGTAGGCCTTGCGGCCCAGCCACTGCACGTCGACCTTGACGCCGGTCTTCTCCTGGAAGCATTTGAAAGCCTTTTGCAGGACCTTGCCCTGCGGCTCGTCGGCCGTCCACATGGACCAGTACGTGAATTCCTTGTCCGTCGCGGGTTTCACCCCCGCTTCCGGACAGGGCGCGTTGAGGAACTGATCGACGCCCGGAAGCGCGTTCTCGCCGGTGCCACCGGCCGTGTCCCCGCCGCCGCATCCCGCGAGCAGGAGCGCCGCCCCTGCCGTCAATGCCGTGAGCTTGCCTACCCGCATCCGCCACCACCTGGATCGAAGATCACACAAGTTCTGCTTGTTCTTGCGCAGTTTTGTGAGGTTTCACGCACATGTCAACACTCAATCGCGCAAACTCTGCTCAATCGTCACCTTGACCGGTTCAACATGATCAAGCTTGAGCACTCCCAGCAGCCGCCGCACCTCGACGGCGACAGCGGCACGGCCTGCACCGAGGTACTTCCGCGGGTCGACACGCTCGGGATGCGCGCGCCAATCGTCCGCGACGGCCGCCGTGAACACCTTGTTGAGCTGAGTGGCGATATTGATCTTCGTCATCCCGGCTCGCACCGCTTCGGCCAGCCCGTCGTCGGGCACCCCCGACGAGCCGTGCAGCACCAGCGGCACCGGCACCCGTTCCTTCAGCCGCGCGATCAGCTCGAAGTCCAATGCGGCGTCACGGGTGAGCATGGCGTGCGAACTACCCACCGCCACCGCCAGCGCGTCGACGCCGGTCGACGCGACGAACTCCGCCGCCTCGTCCGGATCCGTGCGCGCGCCGGGCGCGTGGACGCCGTCCTTGCCCCCGACCTCGCCGAGTTCGGCCTCGACCCAGACTCCGTGGTCGTGGCAGTACGCGGCGACCTCACGGGTCGCGCGCACGTTGTCGGCGTAGTCCAGTTTGGACGCGTCGAACATGACGGAACCGAAGCCGAGCGCGACGGCCTCGCGGACGAGATCCACCGATTCGGCGTGGTCGAGATGCACCGCGACCGGCGCGACGGCTCCCCTGGCCGCGGCGAGCGCCGCCGTGCCGACCGGTGCCAGCGAGCCGTGGTACTTCACGGCGTTCTGGCTCAACTGCACGATCACCGAGGCTTCCGCCTCGGCCGCGCCGTCGATGATCGCGGTGATGTGTTCGAGCTGGATCGCGTTGAACGCGCCGCAGCCGTGCCGGGCCGCCGCGGCGGCACCGACGATCTCCCCGGTTCCCACCAGAGGCATGACTTCTCCTAATCCGGGTGGGCGCGCACGGCGACCAGTCCCTGTTCGGCTCGGTAGTGCGCGAGGTCGACGTCCCCGGCGAGCGGGCCGAGCACGGCCGCGCCGGACAACGCGACGGCCCGGCACAGGATGTCCGGCCACGATTCGGCGCGGCTCAAGCCCAGTGCGAGCGCCGCGACGACGGCGTCACCCGCGCCGGTGGTGTTCCCCCGCAGCACAGTGGACGGTGCCGCGTGCCAGGTGCCGGAGCCGGTCACCGCCAACAGCCCTTCGGAGCCCAGCGAGACGACGACGGCGCCCGCCCCGGCTTCGCGGAGTTCGGCCGCGGCCGCCACCGGATCGCTCAGGCCGGTGACCTCGCGCAGTTCGTCGGCGTTCGGCTTGACCACGGACGGGCGCCCGGCCAAGCCATCGAGCAGGGCTTGACCGGAAGTGTCCAAAATGGACTTCGAGGTGCCGATGAGGTCCGCGTAGCTCCCGGCTCCCGGCGGCAGGCTGCCCGAGCAGACGAGCACGTCCGCCCGTCTTGCCCGGACGGCCGACGCAAGCGCTTGCCATTCGTTTTCCGTGAGTCTCGGCCCCGGCTCGTTGAGCAGCGTGACCGATCCGTCGTCGGCCAAGACCGTGGTGGTACGCCGGGTTTCCCCGCCGATCGGGACGACCTCCGCGGCGACCCCCACCGCCGTGAGGTCCTCCACGACGGCGGACCCCGTCGCACCACCGGCGGTCAAGACCGCGCGGACGTCGGCGCCGAGCGCGTGCAGCACCCGGGCGACGTTGACGCCCTTGCCACCCGCCCGGCACCGCACGTCCTTCGCCCGGTGCACGTCGCCGGGCCGCAGACCATCCACTGTGTACGTGACGTCCAGCGCGGTGTTCGGCGTGACGGTGACGATCACGGCGACCTCAGGTCAGGACGACGGAACGGGTGAGACTGCGGGGGTTGTCCGGGTCGAGCCCCTTGCGCGCGGCGATGGCGCCGGCCACCCGCTGCGCGCGGACCAGGTCGGCGAGCGGGTCCAGGCCACTCTCGACGAACAGGCCGCCCGCGCGGGCGACGTCGTCGGCGAGGCCGTCCGGCGCCTGCCCGAACATCCAGGTCACGCGGCCGGGCTCGCTGATGCTGATCGGCCCGTGCCGGTAGTCCCACGCCGGATACGACTCCGTCCACAGCAGGCACGCCTCGCGGAACTTGAGCGCCGCCTCGTTCGCGATGCCCACCGACCAGCCGGTGCCGAGGAAGCTGAACTGCTCCGCGGAGACCAGCTCCTCGGGCAACGGCTCGGCGAGCACGCGTTCGGCCTGATCGGCGGCCGTGTTCAGGTCCTCGCCGAGGTGCGCCCGCAGCATCGCCAGCGCCGTGGTGGCGAAGCGGGTCTGCACGACCGAACGTTCGTCCACGACGGACAGGTCGACGATGGTGTCCGCGGCGCCCTCGATCTCGCGGGGCACGCCGGTGATCGCGATGGTCGGCGTCTTCCCCCGCAGCTTCGCCAGCAGCGCGTGGACCTCGGTCGTCGTACCCGACCGGGTCAGCGCCACGACGTGGTCGTAGCCACGGCCCACCGGGAACTCCGACGCGGCGAACGCGTCGGTCTCGCCGAGCCCGGCGGACTCGCGAAGGACGGCGTACGCCTGGCCGATGAACCACGACGTACCGCAGCCGACGATCGCGACCCGGGCGCCGGGCGGCGGCAGCAGATCACTGTTCGCCGAGGCCAGCGTCGCCGCGTCCCGCCAGCAGCCGGGCTGGCTCGCGATCTCCGCCGCCATGAAGGTCCCGCTCATGAACTCCCCATCCGTGCCAGTTGTGCGCAATAGCTGTCACGTTAGGTGCAGTTTTGTGCAACGTCAATGCTCTGTGAGCGCACTTTCACGCAATAGTTCCGCTCAGATTTGCAGGAAGAGGTCGGTCGCCTACCGTGGACGGATGCGGATCGTCTCGCTGCTCCCCGCCGCGACGGACTTCGTCGCGACCCTCGGGCTCCTGCCGTCACTGGCCGGCCGGACTCATGAATGCGACTGGCCACCCGGAGAACTCGACGACGTCCCGGTGGTCACCAGCAGCGCGATCGACCACGACGTGCTGTCGAGCCGGGAGATCTCGGCGGCCGTCGGCGGCGAGCATCGCGGTTCGGGCCTGTACTCACTCGACGCCGACCTGCTCGCGTCCGCCGAACCCGACGTCGTCCTGACCCAGGACCTCTGCGACGTTTGCGCGGTCTCCTACCGGCAGGTCTCCGAGACCGTGCGCGCCATGGAGGGCGAAACCCGGGTCGTCAGCCTCGAACCGCGAACACTGCCGGGCGTCTTCAGCTGCTTGACCACCCTCGGCGACGTGCTGGGCGTCCCCGAACGGGCAGCCGCCGAGACTCGCCGTCTCCAGGAGCGGCTCGAAGCCGTCCGTGCCCGGGTCTCGGGACGGCCTCGCCCGCGGGTGGCGGCCATCGAATGGCTCGACCCGCTCTGGCCGGCCGGGCACTGGGTCCCGGAGCAGATCGAAGCCGCAGGCGGCATCCCCCTGCTGGCCACCGCGGGCGAACACACGCGGCCGATCTCGTGAGACGCCGTCCTCGAGGCTCGACCAGACGTGCTGCTGCTCATCCCCTGCGGCTTCCCACCGGAACGGACCGAGGCGGAACTCCCCCTCCTGACCGGCCTGCCCGGCTGGGACGACATCCCGGCCGTGCACATCCTGGACGGCCCGGCCTATTTCAACCGGCCGGGCCCCCGCGTCGTCGACGGCGCGGAGATCCTCGCCGACGTTCTCCACCAGTGACCGGCGTCACTTTCAAAAGCTGTCACAACCTCTCCGGCCCAACCGTCATGTGTGCAGAAACCGACGGAGAGGAAAGATCATGGAACCGCGCTTCAACTTGTTCGAGAACGAGGTCGCCGTCAAGTTCGTCAAGCGTCTCGGCGCCGCGAGCCGCCCGATCGAGGAGTCCTCGCTGCCGCACGCGACCCAGGAACTGGTGAAGCTGCGCGCCAGCCAGATCAACGGCTGCGGCTTCTGCACCGACATGCACAGCAAGGACGCCGCGCACGCCGGTGAGACCTCGGTGCGGCTCAACCTGGTCGCCGCCTGGCGGGAAGCGAACGTGTTCACCGAGGCGGAGCGCGCGGCGCTGGCGCTCACCGAGGAGGGCACCCGCATCGCCGACGCGCACCACGGTGTCAGCGAGGACACCTGGGCCGACGTGCGCAAGCACTACGACGACGAGCAGATCGGCGCCCTGATCTCCCTGGTGGCCACGATCAACGCGTACAACCGGCTCAACGTCATCGCGGGAACCCCGGCGGGCGACTACCAGCCCGGCATGTTCGGCTGAGCCCCGCGTTCGCCGACAACAGGACTGCCTTGCCGGACAACGGTTCCGGCAAGTTCCGGTGCTAAACCTTCGGAAACCAGCGATCCCTCCGGAGGTTCAGCCCGTGGAACTCGATGTCCGCTTCTTCCCCGTGACCGGCACCCATACGCTCAGCAACGACCTCGTCGGACTGCGCGCGAACTTCCACTACGGCTCGGGGAACGTGCTGGAGCAGCACTACGCGGACAGGACGACGATGATCTGGACCGGCGTGTCCGGCGATTTCACCGGCGTCCGCCAGAAGGAAAAGACCTTGCGCGTGTTCGCCGTCGGTCCCGCACAGTACTTCGTGACCTGGTACGAAACCGGGACCGTCGCGACGGCCGCGCACGGCGAGGTCTTCGACGGCGGCTATCCCATCGCGGTGATGGCCGACTTCGAACGCCTTGTCGCGACAGCGGCCTACACGAATCCTCGCGAGGACGGCGGCCAGTATTTCCTGGTCGACCAGGCGACCATCGAGATCCTGGATCGGCCGCACGGATGGCCTTCCTTTCCTGAGCCGCGGTCGTGAGAGGCCGCCACGCCCACTTCCTTCTGGCTGCGATGATTCCTGGATGGGTGCATCAGAAGTTCCACGGCGGAACACAACGCACGATTGGGCGGCAGCCGGGGATGCCGGTCACCTGGCACGCATTCGGCGGAACCCGACGGAATTCGCGCCTGGCGGTGTCGTACATCTGATCCTCGAGGTCCTTGCCTACGCGGCCGAGGAAGCCGAGAGCAACGCGGGCGGACGTTCCACCCTCACCCTGCACCCCGACGGCTCAGTGACCGTGGCGGACAACGGGCGAGGCACCAACACTCGTGTCGATGACCAGGGGCAGGCCGTGAAGAAGCCGATCATGGCGACGAAGGACCTGCGGTTCTTCGTCTTCCCCGACGCCCAGCTGCTTCCCGACGGCCATCCGCGCCGGGGAATGTCCGTGGTCGCGGCGCTGAGCGAATGGCTCGTGCATACCAACCGGCGTCACAACGGCTCCTGGACCCAACGCTACGAACACGGAACCCCGGTCACCGACCTGACCCCCGTCACCGATGACGGCACGACCGGGACAACCGTCCATTTCCGCCCGCAGCAGGACCTGCGCACGACGGATCGACTGTCCGCAGGCGCGCTCGAGCGATGGACAGAGTCATGGCCGCAGCTGTCCACCGAGACGCTCGACCGGCGAATCGGCTGACCTCGCGCTATTGCGATTCTCCAGCATCGGCCTATGTCCTGAGGTGCATGGTGTTGCGCCTCGGTTGGCCGGTGGGGTCGAGGTAGGCGGGTGCGGTGAATTCCGGTAGGCCATCCTGAGCGATCCGGACTTTCCACTCACTGTGGTGAATCAGGCGGTGGTGTTTGGTGCACAGCAGCACGAGGTTGTCGATTCTCGTTTCGCCGTGGTGTTCCCAGAAAACAATATGGTGAGCGGTACAGCGTGGTACCGGCATATCGCAGCCCGGGAACGCGCAACCACCGTCGCGAATGGTGAGCGCGTACTTCTGCGCCAGTGAGACGGTGCGTTTCGACCTGCCGATATCCAAGGGCTCGCCCGCGGTACCGAGCACCCCGGGCCGGACGCGGGCATCACAGGCGAGGATGCGGGCGTCGGTGGCGCTGATCGGACCGACCAGATCCAGATGGGCCTCGCCGATGTCCCGAATGAGGTCCTCGTAGGACATCGTCACCAGAATGTGGGTGGCTTCCCCGGCCTGGCCGGGAAGGTTCCGACTCGTGGTCTTCAACCGCACATAGTCGGTGAAGGCATCCCCGTAGCGCTCGTCCTGAGTGCGGGAGTCCCGGACCCCGTCGATGGCCTTGTGCGGTTTCGCCATCGGATCCAGGTCGGACTTCAAGCGTGCGTAGGTTTCGAGGTCGAGAGTGCCCTTGAGACCGAGGGTGCCGTTGCGGTGTTTGACGAACCGCAACTCCGGCCGGGCGTCTTTCGGGCTCTCGTCCCGGGGCTCTTTCCCGTCAGGGTCCAACTCATCCAGCAACCGCCGCCCGGCTTGGGCGATCGCGCGGGGCCCGGCGTGGCGGGCGAGATCCACCAGGATCTTCTCCCCACCCCGCACGTCTTCTTCCGGGACAAAGGACGGGATCCGCGCCAAAGCCCCGATGATCGCATCGATCTGCGAACCACCGATCGCGCCCTCCGCAGCAGCGTCGGCGGTCAGCGGCGCCAGAGGCGGGGCAGGATCGCCGCCGATAGACGGGCCGGGATACAAGGCCAGGACCCGGTCGGCGCGAGCATCGGCTTCCTTCGCGGTGACATGGAAGTCCTCGAAAATCATCGCCGCCAACGTCGAATGACCCGAACACCCCCGAACCCCACGAGTATTGATTTCCGCCAGGATCGCGTTCTGCTCCGCATCCAACTGACACTTGAGGACTTCGAGTTCCTGTTTACGGGCATGCAGCGTCGCCGTGTCGACACGCCACCACTCAGCGGGTGTCGTCTGGGGTCTGTCGTCGCTGGCCACGGCATTAACAACACTCCGAGTCGAACACCTGTGCTATCACATATTCATGTGACACCCACGCGTGCGAGACAGCGAAGCGAATATGAAAACGTGTCAGGAAAGCTCTGGTCGCCTAACGTGGCGAAGGACGCTTTCGCCCCGCATTTGTCGAGTTAGTCGCGAGTGGCGTTTCGACTGAGGGCCAAGCGTGTTAGGCACCCACGGGCGGGCAACTCGCGTGACTGGGTGGGCCGACCTGACGGACAGGGCAGCACCGCACCAGGCACTGCCGAACAAGGACCGAGCGCGCAAAGGCAAAGCCCGTGCACCCGGTCGCTCCCATACTGGCCGTCCAGCGAACAAGAGGAGCAGCGCATGAGCCGAGACGAGACGTCGCTCGCCAAGAACGTCCTGGGCGTGCCAGGCATCGTCTTCCTCGTGCTCGCCGCGGTCGCGCCGCTGACCGGGATGGTCGTGATCGCGGCCATCGGCATCGCGGTCGGGAACGGTGGCGGGATGGTCGCGGCCTTCCTGCTGGCCACGGTGGTCCTGTTGCTGTTCGCGGTCGGCTACGCGCAGATGTCGAAGGTCCTCACCAGCGCGGGCGGCTTCTATGCCTTCGTGGTCAAGGGTTTGGGCCGGACCCCGGGTCTCGTCGCCGGTTTCGTCGCGATGCTCGGTTACAACTGTTTCGTCGCGGGCGCGATCGGCACGAGCGGGTTCTTCACCTCCACGGCGATCGACGACGTCTTCGGGCTCAAACTCGATTGGATCTTCTGGAGCGCGCTTTCGGTCGTGCTGGTCCTTCTGCTCAGCCGCCGGGGGATCGCGGTCAGCGCGAAGGTGCTGGGAGTCTCGCTGATCCTCGAAGTGTCGATCCTGCTGATCATGGACTTCAGCGTGCTGTTCCGGCACGGTTTCTCGTTCGCCGCGTTCAGCCCGTCCGTCATGTTCCAAGGCGCGAGCGGCCTGGCGTTGTTGTTCGCCGCCAACGCTTTCATCGGCTTCGAGGCGACGGCGCTGTTCGGCGAGGAGGCCAAGGAGCCCAAGCGGACGATTCCGCGCGCGACGTACATCGCCATCGGTTTCATCGGGGTGTTCGCCGCTTTCACGACCTGGGCCGTGGTCAGTGCGATCGGCGCCGAGCAAGCGCAGGACGTGGCCGCCGCCCATCTGTCGAGCGGGGATCTCGTGCTCTCGGTCGCGCAGGAGTATCTCGGCGGACCGCTGACCAAGGTGATGTTGCTGCTGCTGGTGGTCAGCCTGTTCGCGGCGCTGCTGGCGTTGCACAATTCGGCCACCCGCTATCTGTACGCGCTGGGCCGGGTCGGCGTGCTGCCGAGGCTGCTGGGCAAGACCAATCCTCGCAACGGCGCCCCGCGCTACGCCTCGATCGTCCAACTGGTCTTCGGTTCGGTGGTGGCGGTGGCGTTCCGCCTCGCCGGGCTCGATCCGGTCGCCGACCTCACCGCGAGCATGACCGGCTTCGGCACCCTCGGCATCCTCACCTTGCAGTTGTTCGCGGCGGTGGCGATCCTGGTCCACTTCCGCCGCACGCGTGACCGCAGGATCGTGAAGACGCTGGTCGCTCCCGGGCTGGGCGCGGTGGGGCTCGGGCTCATCGTGACGCTGGCGATCCTCAACTTCCCGACGCTCGCCGGTTCCAGCAACGGTGTCGTCCCGCACCTGCCGTGGCTGCTGCTGATCGTCGCGCTGGCCGGGCTCGCGCTCGCCGTCTGGCTGCGCCGGTTCCGCCCCTCGGTGTACGCGGCGCTGGAGTCCGACCTGGAACGCGAGCCGTCAGACGTTGTTGGTCAGTGAGAGGTTGAACGAGTAGCGCGAGGCGCGGTAGACGTGCCAGCCGTATTCGACGACCCGGCCGGCGTCGTCGTAGGTGGTGCGCCGCATGGTGAGCAGCGCCGCGCCCGGCTGCTCGTGCAGCAGTTCGGCGTCCTCGTCGGTCGCCTGCCGCGCGCCGACGTTCTGCTGGGCGGCGTGCAACCGGACACCCGCGGAACGCAGTAGCTGGTAGAGCCCCTTGTCCCGCAGTTCGTCGTCGGCCGGGTCGATGATGCCGTCCGGCAGGTAATTGTTCATGATCGCCAGCGGTTCGCCGCCGGTCGAGCGCACCCGCTTCAGCCGTCGGACGTGGGTCAGGCCCGGCGTCTCGAGCCGCTCGGCCACCTCGTCGCCGGCGGGTTCGATCTGGTTGACCAGGACGACGGATTCCGGCTTGTCCCCGAGTTCGCTCAGGTCGTCGAAAAGGCTGCTCAAGCGCAGCGGGCGGGCGACCTTGGTGCGGACGACCTGGGTGCCGACACCGCGTTTGCGGACGAGCAGCCCCTTGTTCACCAGGGACTGGATCGCCTGGCGGATGGTCGGCCGCGACAGATGCAGTCGCGCGGCCAGATCCAGCTCGTTGTCCAGCCTCGCGCCGTTCGGCAGCCTGCCGTCCTCGATGGCGGCGCCGATCTGCCGGGCGACCTGCGAGTACAACGGCTCCGGGCCGTTCGGATCCACCACGATCTCGCCGGGCGCCCAGGGCTTCATGCGCGGAGTTTACCGCGACGGGCACATATGACCTTATGTCCATATGTCTTGACAAAGTCTCCGGGCTCTTGCGATGGTCGAAGGACCAAGCGAGCCGGGAGGAACAAAGGGTGTCCGACACTGTACGCCGGGTAGTCGCCGCGCGAGTGCGCGATCCGGAGGCCATCGCGGCGGCCGCGGCCACCAGGGTCCGGGCGAAATCGCCCTTCAACGACAAGGGCCGCACGATGATCATCGCCGCGGACCATCCGGCGCGCGGTGCGAACGGCGTCGGCTCCGACCCGCTCGCGATGGCCGATCGCGGTGAACTGCTGGACCGTCTCGGCCTCGCGCTGGAACGGCCCGGTGTCACGGGAGTGCTGGCGACGCCGGACATCGTCGACGATCTGCTGCTCCTCGGCGCCCTCGAGGGCAAGACCGTCATCGGCTCGATGAACCGCACCGGCCTCGCGGGGTCGCGTTTCGAGATCGACGACCGTTTCGCCTGCTACGACGCGGAAGCGATCGAGCGGATGCGGTTCGACGGCGGCAAGACGCTCACCAGGATCTGCCTGACCGACCCGGCGACGCCGAGCGCCCTCGAGAACACCGCGAAGGCGATCAACGATCTGGCGGACCGGAAACTGATCGCGATGGTCGAGCCGTTCCTCTCCGACTGGGTCGACGGCCGCCTCCGCAACGACCTCTCCCCCGACGCCGTGATCCGCTCCATCACCATCGCCTCGGGCCTGGGCCGCTCGTCGGCCTACACCTGGCTGAAGCTCCCCGTGGTCGAGGACATGGAACGCGTGCTGGCCGCCTCGACGTTGCCCGCCGTCCTGCTGGGCGGCGAGGTCAAGGATCCCGACGCCGCGTTCGCCGCCTGGCAGCGGGCGCTCGCGCTGCCGACCGTACAAGGCCTCGTGGTCGGCCGCTCCCTGCTCTACCCGCACGACGGCGACGTCGCCAAGGCCGTCGACACCGCCGTCGGACTGTTGTGACCACCTGTGGAGGACAACGCGTGAAGACCATCGACCACTGGATCAACGGCACCGCGACCACCGCGGGCTCCACTCGCACCTCCCTCGTCTTCGACCCCGCCGCGGGACGCCCGCGGGCGGAGGTGCTCCTCGCGGAACCGTCCGATGTGGACACCGCGGTGGCCGCGGCGGGCAAGGCTTTCGAGTCTTGGGGCGACTCGTCGCTTTCGCAGCGGACCAAGGTGATGTTCGCCTTCCGCGAGCTGCTGGTGAAACACGAGGACGAGCTCGCCCGGATCATCTTTTCCGAACACGGCAAGGTGATCGACGACGCGCGCGGTGAGATCGTCCGCGGCCGCGAGATCGTCGAGTACGCCTGCGGGATCGCCGACGCGCTGAAGGGCGGCTTCTCCGATCAGGTCTCGCGAGACGTGGACGTGCACGACTTCCGGCAGCCGCTCGGGGTCGTCGCCGGGATCACGCCGTTCAACTTCCCGATCATGGTCCCGTTGTGGATGCACCCGATTGCCATCGCGACCGGCAACACGTTCGTGCTCAAGCCCAGCGAACGCGTTCCTTCCGCGTCCCGGCTGGTCGCCGAACTGTACGCCGAAGCGGGGCTTCCCGACGGCGTGTTCAATGTCGTCAACGGCGACAAGATCACGGTCGACGCGATCCTCGACCATCCCGGTATCGCGGCCGTGTCGTTCGTCGGCTCGACCCCGATCGCCAAGTACGTCCACGAACGCGCGACGGCCACCGGCAAACGTGTGCAAGCGCTGGGCGGGGCCAAGAACCACGCCGTCGTCCTGCCCGACGCCGATCTCGAATACGCCGCGAACCACCTCACGGCGGCCGCGTTCGGCTCCGCCGGGCAGCGCTGCATGGCGATTTCCATCGGCGTCGCCGTCGGTTCGGCGGGCGACGAACTGGTCGGGATCCTCGAACGCAAGGCGGCCGAGATCAAGGTCGGCCCCGGCGACGAGGACGGCAACGACATGGGACCTGTCGTCACCGAGGCCGCACGGCAGCGGGTGATCGACTCCGTCGCCCTCGGCGCGGAGCAGGGTGCGAAAGTGGTGGTCGACGGCCGGGAGCTGCGCGTCGACGGCCACGAGGACGGCTTCTTCGTCGGACCGTCCCTTTTGGACAACGTGACCGCGGAGATGTCCGCCTACCGCGACGAGATCTTCGGGCCGGTGCTCGGGATCGTCCGGGTGTCCACGGTGGACGAGGCGATCGCGCTGATCAACGCGAACCCCTACGGCAACGGCACCGCCATCTTCACCGGCAGCGGAGAAGCCGCGCGGCGGTTCCAGCGGGAGGTCAAGGTCGGGATGATCGGGGTGAACGTGCCGATCCCGGTGCCGATGTCGTATTACTCCTTCGGCGGCTGGAAGGACTCGCTCATCGGGGACAGCCCGATCCACGGTCCGGCCGGCGTCCGGTTCTACACGCGGGCGAAGGTCGTCACGACGCGGTGGCCGCACAGCGCGGCGGGATTCAACTTCCCCACGTCCAGTTGACTCCCCGCGTTCAGTCCTCTGGTTGCGGTAGTTGCACACGCAAGGACCGCAACCAGAGGACTAAACGCGTAAGGGGTCAGCTCACTCGCTGCTGCTTCTTGCCGACGACCCGCCAGCCGACGGCCAGCACCACCACCAGCACCGGGATCGAGTAGAACGCGATCTTCTCAGCGCCGTCGGAGAAGCCCATCAGGACCACGACAAGCGCGAGGAAGCCCAGCGTCGCCCAGCCGCTGTAGGGCGCCCACGGCATCCGGTAGGACGGCCGTTCCAGCTCCCCTCGCAGCGCCGCCTGGCGCATCCGCATCTGGCAGAAGATCAGCGTCGCCCAGGTCGTGATCACGCCGAGCGAGGCGATCGCGATCGCGATGTCGAAAGCGTCCTTCGGCACCAGGTAGTTGAGCACCACGCCCAGCACGTAGGCGGCGGAGGTGAACAGGATGCCGCCGTAGGGCACGTGACGGCTGCTCATCTTGCCGACGAACTTCGGCGCCTCGCCCTTGTCCGCCAGCGCCCGCAGGATGCGGCCGGTCGAGTAGAGGCCGGAGTTGCAGCTCGACAGCGCGGCGGTGAGCACGACGGCGTTCATGACGTCGCCGATACCCGGGATCCCGAGGCGGGTGAACACGGTGACGAAGGGGCTCTCGCCGCCGTTGTAGAACGGCCACGGCAGCAGCATCGCCAGCAGCAGCACGGAACCCACGTAGAAGACGCCGATCCGCCAGACCACCCCGTTGATCGCCTTCGGCAGCACCTTGCGGGCGTCCTTGGTCTCACCGGCGGCGATGCCGACGACCTCGATCGCCGAGTACGCGAAGATGACCGCCTGCAACGTCATCAGCGCGATGCCGATACCCGCGGGGAAGAATCCATTGTGGGCGGTCAGGTTGTGCACCCCGGCCGTGGTGCCGCCGATGTCCGCGCTGGTGAGGACCAGCCCGATGGCGGTCACCAGGAAGACCACGATGGCCAGCACCTTGACCACCGAGAACCAGAATTCCAGCTCGCCGAACAGTTTCACCGAAAGCAGGTTCACCAGGATCAGCACGCCGAGCGCGACGAGGGCGGTGATCCACTGCGGTACGTCGGGCAGCCATTTGTGCACGTAGATCGCGACCGCGGTGATCTCCGCGATACCGGTCATCGCCCAGTTCACCCAGTACATCCAGCCGGAGGCGAAACCCGCCCAAGGTCCGATGAACTTGCGGGCATAGGTGACGAAACTGCCGGAAGTCGGCTCGTGCAGCACGAGTTCGCCGAGCGCGCGCATCACGAAGTAAGCGGCGATGCCGCAGAGCGCGTACGACAGGACCAGCGACGGCCCGACCTGGTGGAGCTTGCCACCGGCACCGAGGAACAGCCCGACGCCGATCGCGCCGCCGATGGCGATCATCTGCACTTGGCGGTTGCCCAGTGCTTTTGAGTAGCTTTCACCTTTTTCGGTGAGCAGCGAGGAATCCATGGTTGCCAGACGCTAGAGCGTGTGCGGCAGGTCACCAACAGTGCTAAGGAAGACTTAAGGTGTGCGGGACGTCACTCTGGTGGTTTTACTGGTATTTCCCTTTTCGATTTGACAAATTCGCCCGCGAACCCCGATCTTCGCGCGCGAAGGCGGCCTCCTACGCTACGGCCGTGGACCTCGCAGCGCTGCTGGACCGGATCGCCGACGACGTCGCGCCGGAGATCGGCCGCGGTGCCGTCGCGGACTACATCCCCGCACTGGCCAGGGTCGACCCTCGCCACTTCGGCATGGCGGTGGCCGAAGTGGACGGTGGGTTGCACGGAGTCGGCGACTGGGAAACGCCGTTCTCCATCCAGAGCATGTCGAAGGTCTTCACGCTGGCGCTCGCGCTCTCCCACGGCGACGGCGTGTGGACGCGGGTGGGCCGCGAGCCGTCCGGCAACCCGTTCAACTCGCTGGTGCAGCTGGAGAACGAGGACGGAATCCCCCGCAACCCTTTCATCAACGCCGGCGCGCTCGTCGTGACCGACGAACTGGCGCACCACGGTGACGCGGCGGAGAAGCTGCTTCGCTTCCTCCGCGAGGAAAGCGGTCGCTCGGACATCGGAATCGACGACGAGGTCGCCGCTTCGGAGGCCGGGCACGCCGACCGCAACCGCGCGCTCGCGTACTTCATGGCGTCCTACCGGAACATGCGCCATCCGGTGCCCGCCGTCCTCGACCAGTACGTGCGCCAGTGCTCGATCGCGATGACGTGCTCGGATGTGGCGCGCTCGGCGGTGTTCCTCGCCCGCCACGGCGTCCGCAACGACGGCACCCGGCTGCTCGGGCTGAGCGCGGCCAAGCGGGTCAACGCGGTGATGCTGACCTGCGGAACCTACGACGCGGCAGGCGAATTCGCCTACCGCGTCGGCCTTCCTGGCAAGAGCGGCGTCGGTGGTGGCATCGTCGCGATCGTCCCCGGCCGGTGCGCTGTCTGCGTGTGGAGCCCCGGGCTGGACGCGCGCGGCAACTCCGTCGCGGGTGTCGCGGCGCTGGACCGGTTCACCACACTGACCGGCTGGTCGATCTTCTGAGCGTCAGGTGCTGGGGTCACCCATTTCGTGTCCCGGCCGTCCCTCGGTACGCCGTCGCCGCTTGATCCGCTCCTCGTGCAGGTGCCGCCGCCCGCCGACCAGGTCTCCGGCGACGTCCCGGGTCATCCCGCGGAAGGCCGCGTAGTACCCGTCGTCGTACTCCTCGATCATCTGGAAGGTCCACCGCTCCGGCAGCACGTTCAGCCCGATCAGCTCGGTCTGGATCCGCTCGGCCCACTCGGGATGCCCGGCCTTCCGGAGCGCCTCGGCGGCCTCGTCGAGGGCGAAGTCGGCGCTTCCCGTCAGGTGGTGGAAGGCGTACAGATGTCCCCGCGCCTGCTCGACCGTTTCGAGGGCGGCAACCAGCTTGCCGACGGCGTCGACGGTCTCGTCGTCGGGTTCCGAATGTGATTCCGGCATGCTCTCTGGTTCCCCGGACCAGGCGGTTTCACACCAGGCTTTCGACGGCGATCCCGGCGAACGAGCGGATCAGCGGGCTCTCCTGCCCGGTCACCCACGCGACGACGAGCGGGCTCGGCGGCATGTCGGCCAGCGGCACCCACGTGAGCCCGTCGGGCAGAGTGTGGCCGAGCGGCGCGATTCCGGCCGTGCCGTTCCACAGGACGGCCTGAAGGCATTCGCTGACCGTGCGCACCACCGGTCCGGCCGGCCGCTCGCCGACGGGCGCCGCCCCGTTCCAGTACGCGCGCCACAGCGGGTCCGTGCCCTCCGGCAGCTGGAACCAGGGCCGATCGGCGACGTCGGCCAGCCGCAGCGACTCCCGGCGGGCGAGCGGGTCGCCGGTACGCAGGACCAGGCCGACCGGGTCGGAGCGCAGGACACGGACGCTGATGCCGGTCTCGTCGAACGGCGAGCGGGTCAGCGCGACGTCGGCCAGCCCGGCGCGCAAACCGGTGGTGGGATCGGTGAAATCCGCCTCGCGGAACCGGATCGCGACCTCGGGATGACGCAGCCGGAACGCCGCGGCCAGCCGGGTACCCGCCTCGCCGGCCCCGTCGGCGAGGGTGCCGACGGTGAGCGTCGCGGGGCCCGCCGACGCCGCCACGCGAGCGCGGGCCCGTTCCGCCTGGTCCAGCAGGGTCCGGGCCTCCGCGTACAGGGTGGTCCCGGCGGGGGTGGGTTCGACACCGGCGGCCGAGCGGAGCAGCAGCACGACCCCAAGGTCGTTCTCCAACCGCTGGATGGCCCGGCTCAGCGGCGGCTGGGTCATGTGCAGCCTCGCGGCGGCCCGGCCGAAGTGCCTCTCTTCGGCGACGGCCACGAAGTAGCGCAGCAGGCGGAGTTCCATCACCGGCGATGATACCCAGCGGGTATCGGAGCGCCGGAATCGGTCTTGGACGGCGGGCGGGCGGCGGCGGGACAGTGTGATCATGCCCTTCGAACCGCTCACCCACGAGCCCTCCGTCGAACCCGGCCAGGCCGCCGAGATCGCCCGCGACCTCGTGGTGCTCCCGAATCTCGGGGTCGATCTGGTCCCCAACATCGGTGTCATCGGCGGCGAGCACTCGGTACTCGTCGTCGACACCGGGCTGGGTCCTCGCAACGCCGAAAAGGTGCTCGCTTTCGCGGCCGAATACGCCCGCGGCCGCAAGCTCTACCTGACCACGACGCATTTCCATCCCGAGCACGCTTTCGGCGCGCAGGTTTTCGCGGACGAGGCGACCTACCTCGTCAACAAGGCGCAGGCGGCGGATCTGGTCCACAAAGGACCGGGCTACCTCGAGATGTTCCGCGGGCTCGGCACGCCGATCGCGCGCGCCTTGGAGGGTGTCGAACCGGCCGCCCCGGACGTGGTCTACGAGGACGCATACGACCTCGATCTCGGCGGACGGGTCGTCTGGCTGGAGGCCACCGGACGCGCCCACAGCAAGGGCGATCAGGTGGTGACCGTGCCCGACGCGGGGGTGCTGTTCACCGGCGATCTGGTCGAGGCGGGCCAGTTCTCGATCTTCCCGTGGTTCCCGCCCTACGACACCGACGTCTCGGGACTACGGTGGATCGAAGTGCTGCGACGGCTGGCCGCCACCGGGCCGGACATCGTCGTCCCTGGCCACGGCGACGTCTCCGGACGCCGGATCTTGACCGACGTCCGCGAGTACCTCGAACTGCTGCGCGACGAGACCTGGAAGCGGCGGGACTCGGCTCTCCCCGAAGAGACCGTCGCCGCGGAGGTCGAAGCGCTGATGATCGAACGCCATCCCGAATGGGAAGGCCGTGACTGGATCACGAAGGGTGTCGGCTGCTTCTGCGCGGCACACTCAGGCCATGAGACAGCAAGCGCCGGTGAAGCAGCCGAAAGCCCCTCCGCTTGACGTGTTCTTCCAGTTGTCGAAGCGATCGATCACGACGTCGACTTCGGCCTGCCCGGCCGCTGTGACGTCGATGGCGGCGTCGGCGAAGAACGAGCGGACTTCGTCGGAAATGGTGGTCTTCATGGAAAATCTCCCTGTCGAACCTGCGGTGTTCGGTACCGGAATCGTGCAGGTTCGGACCCGACGGCCGACAGTGCGAAGCACCACGGACGGCGTGTGGCTTTCGTCTGCTCCATTCGGCCGTGGAGGGCTACTTGAAGATGGCGATGGGGTGAACGACGAGTTCGCCGGTTTCGGGATCCCAGTCTTCGACCTTGCCGAGGCACCGCGCCCGGAACGCGCCGGCGGGCACGGTGTCCCGCAGATCGCTGGACACACAGGTGAACCGGATCCGCCTGCTCTGTTCCGGATCGTCCGGATTTCCGTACGGTGCGAAGAAAACCGTCTCGGCGTCGGTCTGGGACCGTTTGCGGAACAGGCCCTTCACCGAGACGAACGCCTCGACACCGCGTAGCCGTGTCTTGAGCTGCCGGGTGTTTTCCGGACCGTCGGACCAGCCGAGTTCCTTGACCAGCGCGCGATTGTGGACCAGTTCCTGCTTCGCCAGATCGACGTAGATGATGTCGTGGTGCTTCTCGAGCACCTTCATCACGATGCCGATCACCGTGATCGGTTCGGCCTTGCGGATGTAGCGCCGGAACTCTTCGTCGGTGTCGGTCCGCTCCGATTCCCCCTTCAGCGGACCGAATCCGCCCGAACTCCCGAGCCGCCAGCCCCGGCTCCGCCGTTTCTCCACCTCCTGTTCCAGCGCCTCGTTGTAGCGATGCAACTGGTAGAGACCCATCACGGATTTCGTGTGCAGATAGAACCCGATCCCCCGGATCATCCCCTGGTCTCCGTCGGAGCGCGCGCGACGCCAATGCTTCACGAAGATCACGACGGCGGTGACGAAGGCCAGCACCGTCAGCACCCAGACGGCGAGCCACATTCCCCAGACGTCCCACCACAGATTATCGGCAGCCACGGATCTCCTTGAAGGCGTCGAGAAGGGAGGTCGAGTTCGCGTCGACCATGTGGCCACCGGTGGCCTCGGCCGCGCGGGCGAGCTCGGCGGGATTCGCCTCGCCGAACCGGACGGTGTACGTGTGCACGCCGGAGTCCCTCGGCGCGCGCAGGAATTCCTCGATGCCCGGGCCGGAGTTGCTCTCCCCGTCGGTCATCAGGACGATCGAGACGCTCTGGCCCGGTTCGGCCCGGCGGTGGGCTGCGGCCTTCGCGTAGGCCTCGCCGAGGGCCGACCAGACAGCGGTGTTGCCGTCGAAGTCGTCGGTGGCGATGAAGGCCCGCAGCGCGTCGAGATCCTGCGGGCCGTTGACGGTGAATTCCTTGTCTCCCAGAATCTTCCCGCCGAATCGGACGACCGTGAGCCGCTCACCGCGGTAAAAGCGGTCGAATCCGCCTTCCGGGCCACCGCTCAGCCCCGCGAAGGCCGCCCGGAGCGCGGCTATCCGCGGCCCTTTCATCGAGCCCGAGAAGTCCAGCGCGAAGATCACTCGGCCGGGTGCGCGGCCGGCGTAGTCTTCGAGCAGTTTGTCCACCACGGCCGAATCGTCGGGGAAGTACAGCGAGTTCCCGATGGAGGCGGGCAGCCTCGGATCGAGCCCCACTTCTCCGGTGATCGGACGGCGGAGGGTCCGGTCCATCAGTTTCTTCTGTGTCGCGGGGCTTCTGGCCCAGGAGACGACCTTGTCGTAGGCCTCCCGCTTCGCCGGGTCGAGCAGCAAAATCGGGTAGTCCGCCTGAACGATGCCGTCGCGCGGGTACACCAGCTCCAGCGGTGCCTCGAGCCTGCCGCTGCCGTTCAAGGTGAGCAAAGTGGACTCGTAGCCGATGATCGCGTCGACGTCCCGACGCTCGGCGAACTTGTCGGCCACCGCGGCGGCCGTATCCGCCGTGAGTGTGTGCCCGGTGCGAAAACCCTGCAGCTTGTCGCATTTGACGTCCTCGAGCCGCAACGCCGCCCCGGTGCCCGCGGCCGCCGTCGCCACCCCGACGAGCGAGGTGAGCCCGCTGGTCGACGTGGCCGGTTCCGCCATCGCGAACCGGAACCTGCCGCTCGCCGCCGCGTCCGCCATGTCCGCCCAAGACAGTTTCCCGTCCGGCTTTCCCTTGCGCAGCTCCGCCGCCTTCGCCGGGGTGATCCCGACGACGACCGGCGACACCATGGTCTTGGTGGCGAGCGGCCGTTCGCCCTTGTCCGCCGCCCGCCGGAACTCGAGCTGGAAGAACCGGTCGGTGGAAAGCCAGGCGAGATCGTGCCTTGCCCTGCCGGGGATGAGGGCGGTGCTCATGGAGACGGTTCCCTGGAAATCCATTTCCAGTTCGATTCCCGTTTCCTTTCGGAGGTCCTCGAGGAGCGGCCCGAGATCCGCCAACTCGGGACTGGCCAGCACGCGCAGTTTCACCGGCTCCCCGCCGCTCGTGCAGGCGGAGAGAACGAGAAGCAGGCAGAGCAGGACAACCAGGAATCGCTTCATGGGCAGTCCCCGACGGTTTTGATCATCTCTTCCAGCACCAGGTTGTCCGGCAGCGGCGTGGTGCTGTCGTTGTCCGCGATCTCCGGGGTCGGCAGGCCCTGTTCGCGCAGGAATTCGTACAGCCGCGTGCTTTTCGTGCTGCCCGCGGGGGTCGCGACGCCGAACCCGAGCTCCATCGCGCGGCGCTGCAGCTCGGGATCGAAGGTGATCAGGTCACCCAGTCTTTCCGCCTCCGGTTTGAGGGCCAGGAACTGGGGTTTCGTCAGGATGTTGTCCTTCGGGTACAGCAGGACACGGTCTTGATCCGGCTGCCCGCTCTGCGCTTTGGCCCGCAGCTGCATGGCGAGGTACTGGTGCTCGTAGATGACGACGATCGGCTTGTCGCCCTCGGCCAGATTGGCGTAGGACTCGGACAGGTCGGCCGACGGGAAGCCTTGCGCGGCCACGAGCGGCTTGACCCGGTTGGCCAGTGTCCGCGCGCCGGAGAGGTTCGGCGGCCCGGACGGCGATCCGGCCGGTTGCGGGTCGACGACCGGGACATGGCGGCCGTTCTGGAGGAACGCCAGCAAGATCAGGTATGTCGCGCCGGAGTTGGAGTCGCAGATGTTCGACGTCTGGGCCAGCACCTGGTTGCCGTTCGCCGCGCCGAAGGCCCCGACACCCAGCGAGTCCCAGGTCTGCTTCTGCTCCATCGCCTGGATGAACTTCTCGGTGTCGAGCGTGTAGTACAGCGCGTTCTGTCCGGCCGGCTTCGCGATCTCCTTGCGTGCCAGCGTTTCCGCGTAGCGGCGATAGGTGGCGAGGACGATCGGGCTGGTGAACGGCTGCCGCGCGGTGCCCGTCCACTCGTTCGCCCTGGACCGCCGGATGAGACTCGCGGCAGGCTCGCCGGACATGAACACGAAGTCGTACTGGCTGAGGTCGTGCGTGGCGGCGTCCCGGGAGCCCGCCCTGGTCACGTGGACCCGGATGTGATGGCGCATCAGGATTTCCTGGACCTTCGCGTCCTCGAAGAGATCCGATTTGGAGCCCATCTTGCCGCGCAGGACGAGCGTCTGCTGGAAGGGCACCACGATCGTCCCGGCCAGGAGCAGCGCGACCAGGCCGCTCACGGCGACGGCCAGCGAGGGCCCGAAAGAGCGAAGAAAACGGCGGCGCAGGAAGAACGCCGAGGGTTTCGGTCTGATGGTGAGCTGGGGTTCTTCACGAAGCGAGCTATCGGTGGTCACCGATTTCCTCCCCGAATGTCCGGCAACTCCCATTTTACCGGGACGCACCGACAGAAAAGCACGTCTCGATTCGGCTTCCGGAGCGCTTCAGGACCCACCCTCACCAGGCCGGGAGGCCGGACGGTTAGGCTCTTCGGTGGCGAAAACAGCCATGCACCACGACGCCGGGAGATCTGAACCGCCATGCTGGACCGAGCAGTCATCGACGCCCTCTTCCCCGCCGACCTGCCCGAACCCGAGCACTGGGAACAGCGCTACCCCGCCCGCGAGCTGCCCGAGGGCGCCCTGGTCACCCGCTTCGGCCCCTCGCCGACCGGGTTCGTCCACATCGGTGGCGTCTACGTCGCCACCATCGACCAGGACGTCGCCCGCCGCAGCGGCGGCCGCTACCTGGTCCGGGTCGAGGACACCGACCGCTCCCGCGAGGTGGAAGGCGCCATCGACCAGTTCGAGCGCGGCTTCGCCTACTTCGGCCTCGCCGCCGACGAGGACATCCATCGCGGCGGCGACTACGGCCCGTACCAGCAGTCCGAGCGCGAGCAGATCTACCTGACCTACGTCCGTCACCTGCTCCGCTCCGGCCGCGCGTACCTCGACTTCGCCACCAAGGACGAGCTGGCGGCGATCACCGCCCGGCAGCAGGCGACAAAGCTGCCCACCGGCTACTACGGCTCGTGGGCCATCTGGCGCGACGCCGAGCCCGCCGACGTCCAGGCCAAGCTCGACGCCGGAGACCCGTACGTCGTGCGGTTCCGCGCCCCCGACGACACCGGCGCCCGTGCCCGGTTCACCGACGCCATCCGCGGCCCGCTCGAGGCCGAGGCCAACCGCAACGACGTCGTCATCCTCAAGAGCTCCGACCAGAGCCCGCGGCTGCCGACCTACCACTTCGCGCACGCCGTCGACGACCACCTCATGCGCGTCAACCTGGTCATCCGCGGCGACGAGTGGATCTCGTCGGTGCCGGTGCACCAGCAGCTGTTCGACGCGCTCGCCTTCGAGCCGATCACCTACGCGCACATCGCGCCGCTGATGAAGCAGGAGGGCGGCAGCAAGCGCAAGCTTTCGAAGCGCAAGGACCCGGAAGCGAGCGTCGACTTCTACATCGAGTCCGGCTACCCCACCAAGGCCGTCCTCTACTACCTGCGCGGCCTCGCCAACGGCCGCCTCGCCGAAATGCCGCTCGACCAGGCCCTGTCCGAGCCGATCAACCTGGACGAATGCGGGGTCGCGGGTCCGCTGGTCGACCTGGTCAAACTCGACGACATCTCGGCCGACCACATCGCCACGCTGTCCGGCGCCGAGATCCTCTCCGAGGTGCGTGGCTGGGCCGAGCGGTTCGACCCCGCGTTGCTCGCCGTCCTCGACGCCGAGCCGGACCTCGCGCTCCGCGCGCTGGCCGTCGAGCGTGACGGCGCCGAGAACCCGCGCAAGGACCTGAAGAAGTGGGGCGAGTTCCGCGCCGTCTACGGCTTCTTCTTCCCGCAGCTGCACGCCGCCGTCGAGAGCCCCGACGACGAGCGGATCACCGCCCTCGGTGTCGACCGCGACGTCGTCCAGGCCGTGGTGCGCGACTTCGTCGGGAACTACCAGCAGCTCGACGACGGCCAGGAGTGGTTCCAGCAGATCCGCGACGTGGCCGCGAAGCACGGTTTCGCGAAGAACGCCAAGGAACTCAAGAAGAATCCCGAGGGCTTCCCGGGCTCCATTCGCGAGGCTTCGCAGATCATCCGGATCGCGATCACGGGATCGACCCGGAGCCCGGACCTGCACTCGATCACGCAGGCGCTGGGGCGTGAGGAGACTTTGGGCCGGTTCGCCGGTCTCGTGGGCGAGTGAGTGGTGAGCGTTAAGGACGCGTAGTCCCCCTCCCCCAAGTACGTGAAGGCCCCCTTCATTGCGTCTAGCGCAGTGAAGGGGGCCTTCACGTAGTTCAAGAGACCACGGTGTCTGCCTGCTGGGTTCTGGCTGCGGTTGGTGGGTGCGGTCCGTGAAGGGCCCCTTGCCTACCCTGAAGGTAGTGAAGGAGTCCTTCACGGACTTGCGGATCGCCACGCCCACCCCACACGCACCAGCAGTCACAGCGGCAGCGCGTGAAGGACCCCTTCACGCGGCTCAGCCGAGAAAACTCGACCTTCGCGTACTTCCAACGACCAAGGCGCCGAACCGTGGTCGTGAGTGGCCATTCGTGCTTCAGCCAACCGTGTCTCGAGTACCTGCGGACAGGCGATCTCGCGTGACTGGACGGGGAGAACCCGAATCGCCGCTCACGAGCCGTTCGTGAACTGGTCGTAGAATGCCGTCTTGACCGCCACGACGGCCTGCTCGGTCTCCCGGAACCGCTTCCGCGCCTCGTCCGAATCGATCAGCTGCACGAGCCGCAGCCCCAGCTGATCGGAATGCGTGAGCGAGAGGGGCGACGCGGCGGCGAGCGGGCGGGATTTCGCGTCGTGCACGTGGTGCGGGTAGTAGAAGACGGATTTGCCGCCGAGGACCGGGCCGATCCGGCGCCACAGTTCGCCGTACTCGACGGAGACCAGCACCTCGCCCCAGAAGCGCAGGATCGTCAGCAGTTCGACGTCGGCGTGCGCCGAGTCGCCCGCGGTGGCGATCAGTTCCATGGTGGTGTCGACGCAGGCCGTCGTGGCCAAGGATCTCCGTGACCGCACCAGTGCTTCGCGGGGGACACCGAGCGCGAGGATGTCGGCCATCAGGTCCTCGCGGTGCGAAGGGGTGCCGCCGGGTGCTGCGTTGTCCGGGTACTCCTCGCGGATGATGACGCGGGCGATCCGGATGGACTGCTCGTCGGTGAGCAGGTCGATCGCGAGGTCGTAGGCCATGGTGAAGGCCAGCGACAGGAATCGGCGCTGCAGCAGGATGGTCTGCAGATCCTCCTGCGGGAGGTCGGTGAGGCCGCGCAGCGCCGGATGACTCCGGAACCCCTCGATCAAACCGTCTTCGAACTCGTCAAGGTCTCGCATCACTGCTCCTCCCGCTCAGAAGCGGATCATGTCGATGCTTCGGTTCCAGTCGCCGAGATCCACGTCGCGGCCGATATCCCACAACGTGTCGAGTTCGCGCTGGATCTGTTCGCCGAGCACGGTGTCGTGCGTGCCCTCGATCTCGAACTGCGGCGAGTTGATCGCCAGCTGGCCGTGCAGGAACATGCTGACCAGGTAGCGCCCGTCGGCGCGGTACACCGAAACCGAGGCCTGCGAATTGAACACCCGCACCTTCAGGTTGCCCTGACGTCTCCCCAGTCGCCGGTGCAGCCGGGAAAGTGTCTCCAGGCAGTTCGCGATCCCCGTGCTCACGAAGGCGTTGCCCGCCCCGTCGGTCCGGCCCAGCGCCGCCTCTCGCAGCCCCACCAGCATCGAGTTGGGGTGCAGCAACATGATCCGCACCTCGGCGCGGCGGTCGGTGATCGCAGCTTCCAGTTCGTGTTCCAGCAGATCCAGGTTCGGGATCCACGTGTTCAGGATCGTCACCTGTTTGGCCTTCGCGACGCGGGCCGCGAACGCGTCGTCCGGAAAGCGTTTGTGCACCTCGAGCACCCCGCCGTAATGCGAACGGCGGAGGCCGGCGGCGATGGTGTCGATGTCGAGACCGGCGAGGCGGTCGCGGATGTCTTCCAAGGCGCGCAACGGGGTCAGCTCGATGAGCAGCACCACGACCACCCCGCTGACCATGATCAGGGTCAGGGTCGTGACGCCTTTCGGCGCGACTTTGTCCAGCCAGCCGAGCTGTTCCGCGATCCCGACCGTGAAGCCGACCACCGCCAGACCGCCGAGACTGAGCAATTCGAGCCAACGACGCATTCTGCGGAGCATTCACCCTCCGGGTGCCGGCAGTGGTACGCCTTATTTTCTCACGATCGAGTGAAGCACTGTGATCGGGGTCACCGCCTCCGCGCGACGCCGTTCTTCCCGCGGAATTCACGAAAACAGCCGTTTCCGGAGCTGGAATCCGCAGCCTGCGGCGCCCCGCGTCGGCGGGTATGAAACGCACGGCGCCCCACAGACGACTTACCCAGTACGCAAGTACGGAAAGTTGTGGTCGATGAGCTCTGATCGCGTTGTCCAGCTGCGCTGGGAACCCCGGCACGTGGCCGCCGACGGCCGCGCGGCGCTGTGCTATCCCGGGATCTCCGTGGTCCGCAGCCAGCGCGGCGAGATCGTCGACCGGACCTGGTTACCGGTCGGCGAAGAACCCACCTTCGCCGACGACGAGGCCCTGATCGCCGTCCTGCACGCCGCGTGGCGCTGGACGAGGACCGCCGCTTAGACCGACGTCACAACCGGTTCATTCGTCGCCCGACCGGTACCGGCGCCGGAATTCTTCGTCCTGCTCACGCGGCGACTTTTCCACCCACCGCCCGTGGACCAGGTCGTTCTCCGTGTAGTCCGCACGCCGCGAGGCCCACCCCGGAAGCATGATCTTGCGGGTTCCCCCTCGCCCCCGATCCCTCAGATCGGTGAGCACGGCGATGCCGATCACCACTACGAGTATCCCGAGCCCTATCCAGATTCCGACCATGTCCGCTCCCCCGCAGATCAGTCAGTTTCGACCAGGTTAGCGTCGAACGAGCCGCGGACGCGCCCCCTTTTCCCCGCCGGTTCGGCGAGCCCGACCCATCCGCGCGCCGGACAGCCACGAAAAGGTCGGTCAGGAAGATCCAGCCCGCGCACGCGGTGCCACCGCGGTGCCCGGGGAACGCCCGGTGCCGTGCTGAGTCACCCCGGGCGGGAAGGAGATCGCTCGTGTTCGGCAAGCGCTATGCCGCATCGATGATCAATCGCAGTGCGGAGAACGAACCGGATCGCCGCCGTTTCCTGCGCGCCGCGGGGGTGACCGGGCTCGGTGTCGTCGGGGCGGGAGCCCTCGGCGGCCTGGCAGGCCCCGCCGCCTCCGCCGTGACCCGTCCTGCTGTCGCGGAGGCCGCGGCCGAGGGAGTCAGTGACGGCGCGGTGCTCAACTTCGCGCTGAACCTCGAATACCTCGAGGCCGAGTTCTACCTCCACGCCGTCACCGGGAAGGGACTCGCCGACTCCCAGACCACCGGAACCGGCACCCGGGGCGGGGTCACCGGCGGGCGGGCGGTGAAATTCAAGACGAAGGCCGCGAAACAGTACGCCCAGGAGATCGCCGGCGACGAGAAGGCGCACGTCGAGTTCCTGCGCACCGCGCTCGGAGCCGCGGCGGTCAGCCGTCCGGCGATCGACCTGCAGGCCAGCTTCACGGCCGCCGCACAGGCGGCGGGGCTGGTCAAGAAGGGGCAGAGTTTCGACGCGTTCGCCTGCGAGGAGAACTTCCTGCTCGCGGCCTACCTGTTCGAAGACGTCGGCGTCACCGCCTACAAGGGCGCCGCGCCGCTGATCAGCAACAAGACCTACCTCGAAGCCGCGGCGGGGATCCTCGCCGTCGAGGCCTATCACGCCGCGAACATCCGCACGGCGCTCTACCAGCACACCGGCGGTCTCCTCGGGCTCGGTCTCCTCGGCCGGGATCTCCGCGAAGCCAGCGTCAAACTCTCCGACGCCCGTGACAGCCTCGACGGCACCGCCGACCTCGACCAAGGCGTCGTCGACAAGAACGGCCGCGCCAACATCGTGCCGACGGACGGCAACGGCATCGCCTACAGCCGTTCCCCCGGACAGGTCCTCAACATCGTCTACCTGACCCCCAAGGCCGCCACCTCCGGCGGTTTCTTCCCCAAGGGCGTCAACGGCGACGTCAACACCAGCGCAGCCAACGGCTGATCGGAGCTCATCTGACCGAAACCCGCTGCCGCCGTTCCGCCGCGTCCCGTCCGGGTGCACGGCGGAACGGCGCCGCCAGGGTCGGCACGAGATGGCGACGGTTGCGAATCAGGGCGGCGAGCGCGATGACCGCGTAGACACCGCACAGGACGTAGCGCGCGGTCTGACCGGGCAGCGCGAACTGCACCGCGAACAGGCCGAGCAGGGTCCAGGCTGCCCAGCGCGGAAAGCGCAACGCGAGCAGGGCGGCGACACCGAGCAGGGTCTGGGTGGCGGTGAGGAGGAATTCTTCGATCTGCCGCGCGTCCAGACGCAGCGCGCTCCCTCCGCCGCCGAAGACGTAGGCGATCGGCAGGCTGCCGACGAGCAGCGTCCATTGGTTGACCTTGCTGGAAAGCAGGGTGCCGATCGCCGCGTCGCCCTTGCCGCGCAGCGCGAACAGGATCGCCACGATGAACTCCGGCGCCTCCGACGCCAGCGGTGCGAGCCATTGCACGAGCAGGAAACGGTCGATGCCCAGTTCCGTCCCGACGGCGATCAGATTGTGCGCGAACGGTTCCGCGCTCGCGAGGATGACGACGGCCGCGAACACGAACAGCGTCGTCACCAGGATCCGGCGAGGTCGCTTGGCCAGCCCGCCGAGGGTCGCGGCCGGTCCGACCAGCTCCGGTTCGCCGGGTTCGGCGCGGGAGACCTTCCACAGGTAGAACACGAAGAAGCCCAGTAGCGCGAAACCCAGGACCAGCGAGATCCGCCCGGTCACCGGGATGACGAACGCGACGATCGAAGCGATCGCGAGGAAGCCGAGTTCGACCCGGTACGGCGAATCGAGCACCAGCTCCCGCACCGTGGCACCACTGCGCTTCTTGGCGACGGCGAGCGCGATCAGCACGACGGTGGACCAGCCGAGGCCGAGCAGCAGCCGGTTGGAGCCGGTCATGTTCGCCGCGGCATAGGCGACGTACTCGGGATTCGAGCCCGCGGTGTAGGCGAAATACAGGTCGACCGCGTATTCGGGGAGCACCGCGATGACCGCCAGGACGGCGATCGCGAGCCCGCCGGAGATGTCCACCTGCGCGGCCTCCGCCGCCCAGGCGAGAAGGAAGGACGCCGCGACGACGGCCAGCCCGAACAGCAGCAGACCGGCCACCGCACCCGGTTCGGCGCCGGAGAACCGCACCACGAGGGCGGGTGCGGTCAGGGCGGCGCACAGGCCGATCGGCCTCAGTCGTTTGACGATCACGAACTGAGGTTCCCGTCGGCGACCGGGTTACCACAACCGTTTCCTTCTTCGCCGTCCCGGCGAGAATTCCCTTGCGGGGCAAGGAAAACAGAAGATCGTCATGCCGAAATCCGGACGTCGTCCCGCCGGAGTACGCGGGCGGGCCTGCGCGGACATGACGGATCCCCGGTATCCGCGAGCTCTCGCGGATACCGGGGAGACCGGGGGCTGTCAGCCCCGGGCGTTCGGGTCGATCACGCCGCCCGCCAGTCCGGTGGCGGCGTCACCGAAGGCACCGGTCGAGTCGACGACGCCCTGCCCGGCCGCGGTGGCCGAGTCGACGGCGTCCTGTCCCGCGGTGGTGGCGCTCTCGGCGAGGCCCTGGCCGGTCGCGGCCAGGTCGCCGGCGGACTGGGTGGCCTGGTCCGCGGCGCCGGAAAGGTCGACACCGGTCAGTTCGCCGACCTTGTCGCCCGCGCCACCCAGCAGTTCGGCGGCCTTCTCCTTCAGCGAGTCGAACAGGCTCATCAGGGGTACTCCTCGGATCGATCGTGCGGGGGCGGCTGAAAGTCCACCGTACAGGACAAATCGGGCACGGTGCGCAGTCGCCACGACTCGACGCCACCTCGGACAGGTGACTACCGGGAAGTTACTCAGAGACAAGGCGGCCGGTAGCGATCGATCGCGAGGCCGCGGAAGGCGAGTTCGTTCGGGGTCTTGCCGACGAAGACCAAGCCTCGCGCTTCGGTCAGCGCCGAGGCGAAGGAGTACGTGGGCTTGCCCAGTTCGGGCAGTGTCGTCCACGCGTCGGGCGCGAAGCTGAAGAACTTCTTCACGAGCTTCCCGCCTGTCGACGGCACCTTCGTGAGCCACTTGTCGCCGCCGCTCCAGTGCGAGGCCGGGCGCAGCTGGACGTACAGGTCGTCCGTGGCGCTGTAGGTCATCCAGAAGCCCTTGGACTTCGAAAGATCCGCCTGCGCCTCGAACTGATTCCCCAGCCAGACGACCACCACGTGCCACTCGGCGTTGAGGAAGGCCACCTTGGCCGCGTAGCCGCCGCGCTCGCGGACGAGCAGGCTGCCGGTCGGCGGAACCGTGGTGCCCTCACCGGAGGCGAGCCACTGCTGCAACCGGTCGATCGACGGGGTCTCGCATTCGCAGCCATGCCGCGGCGGATGCCCGCCGGACGCGTTGGCGACGGCCCCGGGGCCGATCAGCGAGAGCAGAAGCGCCGACGCGATCACCGCGAGCGTCCGGCCGAAAGGAATCTTGGATCCTCCGCGCATGCCCGGAAGTTAGCACAGCGATCACCGAAAACGTTCGTACGGCGGGAAAGCCGGTCACGATGCCCCGCTGAGCGGGACTTGTCCTTTGTGGACCGTCAGGAGGTCGTCCACCTCGGAAGCGAAGAACACGGCGGGGTCGAACTCCATGCCGGCGAAGTGCCCGGCGAGTTCGAGGGACAGCACGCCATGGAGCCTGGTCCAGAACTTCATGGCGCGACGGAGAACCGTGGACGGCACCCGAGGGTCGCCCGGACACGCGGCGTGTACCTCGAGCAGTGCGGCCATGATCTCGTCCGAAATCTTCGCGGTGTCGTCGGGCGCGTGGTAGCCGGGGATGGGCGTGCCGTAGACGAACAGGTATCGCTGCGGGTCCGCCAGCGCCCACTCCCTGATGGCGTGAGCGACTTCGGCCACGCCGCCCGACCCCGCGGCGGCCTGGACGGTGTCGGCGAGACTTCGATAGGCGTCGCGGATGAGGTCCGTGATCAGGTCGTCGCGGCTGGCGAAGTACCGGTACAGCGCCGGGCCGCTCATGCCCACGTGCTTGGCGATCGCGTTGAGGGACAGGGCGGACACGCCCGTCGTGGCCAGTTGCTCCCACGCGTACCGCTTGATCTCCACGCGCACCTGAGTCCGGTAGCGCTCACGCGAGGTCTCCATCGGGCACTCCTTCCGAGCTCGGCTAGTTAGAGGTTATCACTTTCACTATTGACACTCACAGAGTTGTAGTTATAGGTTCTAACTATCGCAAGCGGCACTAACCATCGAGCAAGGAGAAAGCCATGTCGAACACCCGGAAGACTCTCCGCCGCACCGCCGCACTCGCCCTCCCGCTGGCGATCGGCCTGCTGAGCGGCGCCGTCACCCCGGCGCAGGCCGCCACCACCGCTCCGGCGCCGCTTTCGTGCCAGGGCAAGACGATCGACACGAAGGCCCCGATCCACTACCGGACCGAAACCCTGATCAAGGCTCCCCTGAGCAAGATCTGGCGGCTGCAGACCGACGTCGAGCGCTGGCCGTCCTGGCAGGAGCCGGTGCTGAGCAACGAGCGGCTGGACCGGGGCCCGCTCCGGAAGAACTCGCGGTTCCGCTGGACCACCCCGGTGCCCGCCACGGCCACGACCCCCGCCACCACGCTGTCGATCACCTCGACCGTCCACCAGTTCCAGCGCGGCGAATGCCTCCGCTGGAGCGGGCCCGCGATCGGCGAAGGGCTCGCCATCGACAACGGCATCCACGTCTGGAACTTCACCGAGGTCAAGGGCGGCGTGCTGGTCCGCACCGAGGAGAACTGGTCGGGCGCCCAGGTCGAGGCCGACGTGCCCACCTCGACCCGATTCCTCGGAATGGGCCTCGAAGCCTGGCTGAAGGACCTCAAGGCCACCGCCGAATCCCACTGCTGACCGACCACCCCGAAACCTTCAGGAGGAAACGATGTCCACCCAGACGCTCGACCGCGAAACCACCGTTCGCCGCGCCCCGCGCTCCGTCATCATCTCGGCCTGGGCCGTCCCGGTCATGATCATCGGCCAGTTCGCGATGCTCGCGATCGTCCCGGTCGCCCTCGTCCTGATCGGCACCCTGCGCGACGCCCGCCTCAAGGCGCTCCGCTGGGGCGCGATCGCCCTCACCGCGGCCTACGCCACACCCTTGGCGCTCTGGGCGATCGGACCCGAACGGGCACAGAGTCTCTCCAAGGACATGCATCCGGTGTTCGCCGCGATCATCGTCGGCGTGGGCGTCGCCTTCGCGATCGCCTACCACCTCCTGCGCCGGAAAGCCCGCACCGAGGCCGCCTGACGACGATCGCGCGATCAGCCACGAGCCGCCCGCTCGTGGCTTTTTCGCGTCCGCCACACCCCTCGTACGGAGTAGAGCCGCGGCTTGATCATTATGATTAGCTATGCCTAACCTAACTAACTTCAGGTGAGGGCTCGACCACTCATGACCACTTCGCTTTCCACCGCCGTGGACACTCCAGCGGAGGTCCCCGCCCGCTCCCCCGGCAGAGGGCACCGGCTCGTCTTGGCCGCGATCCTCCTCGTCAGCACTGCTTGGTACGGCTGGGGGATCTGGGAACTCGGCTACGGCTATCCGTACTACAGCGCCGCCGTCGAATCGATGTCCGGCAGCTGGACCGGCTTCCTCTTCGGTTCGGTGGATCCACTCGGCGTGGTGACGGTGGACAAACCACCGATGGGATTGTGGATCCAGGTGCTTTCGGTACAGGCGCTGGGTTTCCACGGCTGGGCACTGATACTGCCGCAGGTGCTGGAGGGGGTGGCGACGGTCTGGGTGCTGTTCCTGACCGTCCGCCGCTGGCAGGGTGAACGGGTCGCGTTGCTCGCCGCCGCGCTCTTCTCCTGCACGCCGATCGTCGTCGCGGTGATCCGCGACAACATGCCGGATCCCTTGCTGTTCCTGCTGTTGGTGAGCGCGGCGTACGCGGTGACGCGAGCGATCGACGACCCCGGCCGCGAACGTCGCTGGATGCTGCTGGCCGCGGTGTTCCTCGGCTGCGCGTTCACCACGAAGATGGTCCAGGCGTGGCTTGTCCTGCCCGCCTTGGCTTTGGCCTATCTGGTGGGCTCGTCGTCAGGAGTCCGCGCGAAGGCGCTGACGACCGCTTTGGCCACCGGGGTCCTCGCGGTCACGTCCTTCTGGTGGGTCGTGGTGGTGGACCTCTGGCCGGGCCCGAAGCCGTACATCGGCAGCAGCGCCGACGGCTCCGCCCGTGATCTCGTCTTCGGTTACAACGGCTTGGGCCGGATCGTCGGCCAGGACTTCGCGGCGGCGGCCAGCTACGCCGAGGAGCACGGGAAGTCCTTCTACCAAAGCGATCCCGGGGCGGGAAGACTGCTGGGGACGTCCTTGGGCGGCCAGGCGGGCTGGCTGTTGCCGCTCGCGCTGGCGGCGGTACTGGCGGGTGTCGTCCTGGTGGTCCTCGGCAGGCGGCCGCCGCGCCGGACGGTGGCGGGGTGGGTGCTCTGGGGCGGCTGGCTTCTCGTGTGCGTGGCCGTGTTCAGCTTCATGCGCGGAATCTGGCTGCTGTACTACACCGCGGAACTCGCGCCCGCGATCGCCGCGCTGTCCGCGGCGGCCCTGGCCGCGCTGTGGCGGCAGTACCGGGCGGAAGGACGCTGGTGGCCGTTGCTGCCCACGGTCATCGCCGGTCTCGGTTTTTGGGCCTGGCTCCTGGTGAACCGGGCGCCGGAATGGAACGGCTGGACGGGCATCGTCGTGGCCGCCGCGACGGCACTGGCCGTCGGTCTCCTCGTACTCGCCAAACTCGGACCGCGCCGCGCCGCCGTCCCGGGGTTCGTGATCGGGCTCGTGGCGATCTCGGCCGCGCCGGTGGCCTGGTCGACGGCGACCGGTGTCGGCTATTCCGCCGGCTTGCCCATGCTTCCGGCCGCCGGACCGGTTTCCCTGCAGACGGACTACCTCGAACCGGCGGTCCGCGACGATCTGAGAGGGCTCCTCGGCGGCTGGGGCGCCCGTGACTTCCGAGCTTCGGCCGGGACCCTCGACGAGACCGGCAAGGCACTTCTCGGTTACGTGGAACGGGAATCGGGTGACACGCGGGTGACCCTCGCGGTCGAGACCGCCGACACGGCCGCGCCGTTCATCATGGCGACCGACCGGGCGGTGATCGGCATGGCGGGCTTCACCAACCGCGACCCGGCACCGTCGCCGGACCGGCTCCGGGAGTGGATCGAACGGGGCGAAGTCGCCCACGTTCTGCTTCTGCCGGAGGAAAAGGGGCAGTACGAGTTCGTGCGCACGACGTGCACCTCCGTGCCGCCCGCGGCGTACGGCGCCGAGGAAGGGCCGGGCGACCTGTACCGCTGCCGCCTCTGAACCGGTGTCCGTGAAGGCCTCCTTCCCTACTTTCAGAGTAGGGAAGGAGGCCTTCACGGACTTGGTCCAAGCGGCTCAGAAGCCCTTGAGGATCTGCTCGATCTCGTCCTGGAAGGACATCGCGGCCTTGTAGTGGAGCGCGTAGAAGTTACCGGTCGGCAGGGATTTGCCCGCCTTGACCGCCCGCAGACCCTGGTACGCGGGCAGATCGATGATCTGCTGGGTGTCCGCGCCCGCCTTGCCCTGGTAGTCGGCCTGGTACAGGATCACGTCGGCTTCGTTGAGCTTGTCCAGGTTCTCGGTCGAGAACTCCGGGGTGTTCTCCTTCGGGTCGGTGATGCCGGCCCGCGCGAACTGGACGCCGAGGTCCTTGAGGATGGTGCCGCCCCAGGATTCGTCCAGGTTCAGGTACCACTTTCCGCCGCCGCCGTTGATCAGCGCGAACTTGACCTTGGACAGCTTGTCCGCGTAGGTCGAGCGGATCTGGGCGGCGCGATCCTCGTACTGCTTCTTGAGCGCTTCGGCCTCGGGCTTCTTGCCGACCGCGTCGGCGGCCTGGATGACCCACTGCGGCCACGCGACACCGGGTTCGCCCGCGGCGCCGCCGAGGATCGCCGTCGGCGCGAGCTTCTGGTAGTCCTCGATCTTGTGCTTCTCCAGGGAGAGGAACTTGTTGCCGAGGATCAGATCCGGCCCCTGCGCGCCGACCTGCTCGATGTCGATCTCCATCGAGCCGCCGACCTTGGGCGCCTTGGTGTACTCGTCGGCGTAGGCCGGGAACACCGCGAAACTGTCGGTGTAGCCGGACGCCGTGGCCTTGGGGTGCACACCGACGTCCAGTAGCCCGAAGTAGGTGTACTGGTCGAGCGCGACCACCGATTTGGGCTGGACCGGGATCTGCACCTGACCGCTCGGGGTGTCGAACGGCCTGGTGGCACCGGCGCTGCCGGCGCTGTCGTCGGTCGAGCCGCAGGCGGCGGTGCCCAGAGCCAGTGCGGCAGCCGAAACCACGGCGACCGTCGTACGCCACTTCTGGAACTGCGTCCTCACGACGCCTACCTCTCTGTCAAGCGAACATCAGCCTTAATTAGGGCAGGCTATCCTAATCACGCTTCTCGCTCCGAGAGGTCACCAACCGGTCAAGATTTGTCATCCAGCCTTCGGCTATCCGGGTGAGATCTGCGGCAGGCAGGACGTCGGGCAGATACGACCAGTGCGCGGTGAGCACGCCGCGTTCGACCGACGCGTTGATCGACAGCGCGTGCGTGGCGGGCGCCTCGGGGTCCACGTCGCCCCCGATGACGTTCTCCCCCGCGGCGAGCAGCCAGTCCTCGTCGCGGGCGCCACCCGCGTCGACCTGGCCGACGTAGTTGAACAGCACCTCGGCTCCGTCCAGGTCCTCGCCGTCCCGATGACGCAAGAGGCCGTAGCCGATCCCGTTGTCCGGCAACGCTTCCCGGCCGTCACGCAGCTGCCGCGCGGTCGTGGCGAGGTCGCCGGAAACCGCGACGCGGATCGGATGGAGCGAGGTGAACCAGCCGACCGTCCGGGACAGGTCCGCGTCGCCGAGCAGTCCTTCCGCCCGCCCATGGCTCTCCAGGTCGACCAGAAGCGCTTGTCCGCCACGGTGTTCGGCGATGGCGGCCGCGAGTGCCGCCAGCAGCAGGTCCTGCACCCCGCAGCCGAGCGCGGCGGGGACCGGGCCCAGCAGTGCGCTGGTCGTCTCCTCAGGCAGCGTGAGTGTTTCGTTGCGCCCGCGCGAGATCGTGTCCGAAGACCGGAGCGGTCGCCCGGCGGGCCGGACGTCGGCACCGTCCACAAGGGACCGCCAGTACGGCAGTTCGGCGCGGCGATCCGCCGCGTTCAGCCGCAGGGCCCATTCACGGAAGGACACCTCGACCGGCGGCGGTGTTTCGCCCGGTGCCCGGCCGAGTACCGCGATGTCCTCGAACAACGGCTGCCACGACACCGCGTCGATCACCAGGTGATGCACCATCAGCAGCAGCCTGCCCGGCCGCTTCTCCCCGGCGTCGAACCACACCGCGCGCAGGACGTCGCCGGTGAACGGGTCCAGTTCCCGCACGGTCCGTTCGAACTCCGGGAACTCCGTGGTGAACAGATCGTCGACGGGCCGGTCGGCCAGATCGACGCGGCGCAGCAGGGAGGACGCGTCGGCTTCGGCTCGTACGTGGACGGTCCAGTCCCCGGCCAGCCGGGCGCGGAGGATGTCGTGCCGGTCCAGCACCGCGGCGAGGACTTCGGTGAGCCTGGGCAGTCCGACCCCCGCCGGGACGCGCAGGACCGCGTACTGGCTGAGCCTGCCGATCGGGCCGCCGCGTTCCCGTTGCGCCAGCATGATCGGTGTCGCCGGGAACTCCCCGACGGCGGGGACCGCGGGACGGCTTTCGCCGGTGTCGTCGGTGGCGATCAGGGCGAGCGCGGCGACCGTCCGTTGTTCGAAGACCGCGCGCGGGGTGATCCGCAGCCCGGCGGCCCGCGCCCGCCCGACCACCCGCATGGACAGGATGCTGTCGCCGCCGAGGGTGAAGAAGTCGTCCTCCACTCCGACTTCGGGCAGCCCGAGCACTTCGGCGACGATCCCGGCCAACTGCCTTTCGCGCCGATTACGCGGGGCCGTCCCGCCGCTGAGCGCTCTCAGATCCGGAGCCGCCCACGCCGCGGTGGCGAGCACGGCCCGGTCGACCTTCCCGTTCGGCGTCATCGGCAGTTCCCCGAGCAGCACGACCGCCGCCGGGACCATGAAGTCCGGCAGCGCCTCCGCCACCGACGCGCGCAGCGCCGCACCGTCCACAGTGGACTCGTCAGCGATCGCGTAGCCGACGAGCCGGTCGTCCCGGACGACGACGACCGCGTCCGACACCGCCGGATGCGCCGCGAGCCTGGCTTCGATCTCGCCCGGCTCGACCCGGTGCCCGCGGACCTTGACCTGGTCGTCGGCCCGGCCGCGGAACTCGACGCGGCCGTCCCCGGTCCAGCGGGCGAGGTCGCCCGTGCGGTACATGCGCTCGCCGGGACCGCCGAACGGATCGGCCACGAACCGGCTCGCGGTCAGCCCCGGCGCCCCGAGGTAGCCGCGGGCGAGCTGGGCGCCGCTGAGGTACAGCTCTCCGACGACGCCGGGCGCGACGGGCCGCAGGGCGTCGTCGAGCACCCGGATCCGCGTGTTCGCGACGGCCCGGCCGATCACCGGCCCGTCGCTGTCGCGCAGCCGGGCGATCACCGTGTCGACGGTGCATTCGGTCGGCCCGTAGAAGTTGTAGCTCTCGGTTCCGCCGAGGTTCCGCAGTTCGGTCCACAGCCCCGGCGGGACGGCCTCGCCGCCGACGCCCAGCACGGCCAGCGGCGACTTCCCGTCGCGCACCAGTCCCGCGGCGGCGAGCTGGACGAAATGCGAGGGGGTGACCTCGACGAAGTCGATCCGCCGGTCGATCAGGAACCGTGCGAGCTCCTCCGCGTCGAGGCGGACGTCGTCGGTGACGACGTGCAGTTCGTGCCCGCCGAGCAGGCCCAGCGTGGGCTGCCAGGACGCGTCGAAGGCGAACGACCAGTTGTGCCCGATCCGCAGCCGCTCCCGGCCGGTCCGCGCGATCGCGGGCCCGAGCACGTCGTGATCGTGGCTGTGGAACAGGTTCACCACGTTCCGGTGCGGGACCAGGACGCCCTTGGGCCGTCCCGTCGAGCCCGACGTGTAGATCAGGTGCACCGGATGCTCAGGCAGCAGGGCACCGCGACGGTCGGCGTCGGTGACCGGTTCGGTGGAGAACGCGCTGTCGTCGGGCCACTCGTCGTCGGACAGGATGAGCAACGGCTTCGCGTCGTCGACGATCCCGGACGTCCTGTCCGCCGGCTGGGCGGGATCGATCGGCAGATACGCGGCACCCGATTTGAGCACGGCCAACATGGCCACGAAGAACCGTTCCGATCGCCGCAGCCGGATCGCGACGATGCCTTCCGGTCCCGCGCCCCGCGCGATCAGCGCACGGGCGAGGCGGTTCGCGCGGGCGTCCAGCCCGGCATAGGTCAGCGCCCGGTCCTCGCAGGCCACCGCGATCGCGTCCGGTCCTCGGCGGACCTGTTCCTCGAACGCGGCGACCACGGTGGACTCGGGGACGGCCAGCGCCGTCTCGTTCCATTCCCGCAGGACGCGTTCACGTTGCGCGGGCGGCACCAGCTCCAGCCGTCCGACCGGGAGGTCCTGCCGGTCGGGGACACCGGCCAGCAGGTCCACAAAGGACCGTCCCAGCTCGCGGACCCGTTCGGCGGTGAACACGTCGGTGCGGTACTCGAGGATCAGCTCCAGCTTCGGACCCGGCGCGGCGACGACGGTGAGCGGGTAGTGCGTGGCGTCCTCGCCCTCGACCCCGGTCACCTGCACGCCCGCCTGGCGCTCGCTCTCGGCCAGCGCTTCGGCGTCGACCGGATAGCTCTGGAAGATCAGCAGCGTGTCGAACAGTTCGCCGGAACCGGCCTGACGCTGGATCTCGGCGAGACTGAGGTACTGGTGGTCCAGCAGCGCGGCCTGCTCGGCCTGCACCCGGGAAAGCAGTGCTCCCAAGGTTTCCGCCGCATCGCTGCGGACGCGGACCGGCAGGGTGTTGATGAACAGGCCGATCATCCGGTCCGCGTCGGGCAGGTCGGCGGGGCGGCCGGATACCGTCGCGCCGAACACCACGTCACGCCGTCCGGTCAGCCCGCCCAGGAGCAACGACCACACGGTTTGCAGGACGGAGTTCAGCGTGACGCCGTGCTGCCGGACCCAGCCGGTCAGCCGGTGTGTCTGTTCTTCGGTGAGCCCGACGGTGAGTTTGTCGGGCAGGTTCTGTCCTCGGCCGATCCCCGGCGGCGCGATCAGCGACGCGCCTTCGAGTCCGGCGAGCGCGTCCTTCCAGGCCCGGCGGGCGCCCTCGCGATCCTGGCGGCCCAGCCATTCCAGATAGTCCCGGTACGGACGGGCCTTCGGCGGCGACCCGGTGCGGTAGAGCTCCAGCAGTTCCTGGCCGAGCAGCGGCGCCGACCAGCCGTCCAGCACGATGTGGTGGCTGGTGATCAGCAGCCGGTGGCGGCCGTTCCCGAGGTCGAACAGGGTGAACCGGATCAACGGCGGTGCGGCGAGGTCGAACGGGCGCGACCGCTCGGCGGCCGTGACCGCCTCGACGTCCTCGCCGGGGAGATCACGCCAGTCGAGGACGGTCTCCCCCGGCACGATCTGCACCGCCCGCCCGGAGTCGAGATAGCGGAAAGCCGCGCCCAGGTTCGGATGCCGCTCCAGCAGGCGGCCCGCCGCGGACCGCAGCCGTGCCGGGTCGACGTTGCCGAGGTCCAGCATCTGCTGGGTGACGTAGACGTCGAGGCTGTCCTCGTCGAACGAGGCGAGGAAGAGCATGCCTTCCTGCAACGGCGAAAGCGGCCAGACATCGGCGGGGGCGCCGAGCTCGTCGACCTCGTCCAGCGTGAGGTCCAGCAACGGGAAGTCCGCCGAGGAGAACCCGCCGATCCCGTCCGCGGTCAGCCTGGCGGCGAGTTCGGCCGCGGCCGACATCCATTCCGCGCCGATCGCCTCGGCGTCCTTTTCGGACAGTGCGCCCGGCAGGTAGGCCAGACTCGCGGAAAGTCCGTCCGGGGTCACGGAACAGTTGACCTCCAGCGGATACGCGGCGGGCATCGCCGGGTCGAGGTCGCCGCCGAGACCGGCGTGGTCCGGGCCCGGACGCCAGTCGGCTTCCTCGCCAGGGGTCTCGACGTCGAAGCGGCCGAGGTAGTTGAACAGCACCTCCGGCCGTCCGCGTCCGGCGAGTTCTCCGGTGAGGTGGCGCAGCAGCGGGTAGCCCGCGCCGCCTTCGGGCAGCCGGAGCCGGGCGTCCTTGGCGTGTTTGAGCTGGCGGACCTGATCGGGGTCCGCGGTGATCCGCAGCGGCGCCACGGTGGTGAACCAGCCGACCGTGCGCGAGAGATCGCTTTCGTCGTCGCGGCCGTGTCCTTCGGTCTCCACCAGCACCGAACGGGTGCCCCGCACCCGCGTGATCGCGGTGACCAGCGTGCCGAGCAGCGCGTCCTGCATCCCCGCCCGGAACGACTTCGGCACGCCCGCCAGCAACGTCGCCGTGGTTTCCGGCGGAAGCGAAACCTGGATCTCGCGGGTGCTGCCGATCGTGCCCGTGACGGCGGGGCCGGGCTCGCCAAGCACCTCGAGCCAATACGGCAGTTCACGCCGATGCCGCTCGACACGCGGCGCCAGGCCTGCCGCCCACGCGCGCAACGACACCGGCACAGCGGGGAGTTCTTTGCCCTCGCCCGCCACGGCGAGGTCGTCGAAGAGCACCCGCCAGGACACGCCGTCGACGACGACGTGGTGGATCACGAGCAGCAGCCGTCCGGGCGCGTCACCGGCGTCGAACCAAACCGCGCGGACCATCGCGCCGGACGCCGGATCCAGGGCGGCTTCGGCCTCGCGCGCCTCGCGGTGCAGGAGATCCTGGTCCGGGTCGCCCGGCACGCGCCGCACGACATCGGACGCGGACACCGCGCCCGGCGGCGGGATCCTCAGCGTGGTGCCGAGGACGGCGCGCAACGCGTCGTGCCGGTCCAGGATCGCTTGCAGCACCTTGTGCAGTGCGGCTTCGGTGAGCCCGCGCGGAGTCCGGACCACGGCGGACTGGCTGAACCGGCGGGGCACCCCGCCTCGCTCCAGCAAGGCCGCGATCATCGGGGTCTGAGCGACGACACCGACGGCGGGAACCGTGACTGTCCCGCCACCGGAGACCAGCGGTTCGGCCAGTTCGGCCAAGGCGGCGACGGTGCGGGCTTCGAACACCTGACGCGGGGTTATCCGCAGTCCGGCTTGCCGCGCGCGGCTGACCACTTGCAGCGACAGGATGCTGTCGCCGCCGAAGCCGAAGAAGTCGTCTGTCACCGAGATCGACGGGATGCCGAGTACGGCCGCGAAGGCGTCGGCGAGGGTCTTCTCCTCTGGCGTGCTCGGCGCGGCGCCGCCGGTCAGCCCGCTCAGGTCCGGGGCGAACTCGTCCGCCCCGGCCAACGCGCCTCTGTCGACCTTCGCGTTCACGGTCAGCGGCAACCGGTCGAGGACCACGACGACCGAGGGCACCGAGTAGTCCGGCATCCGCGCGGACAGCGCGGCCCGCAGGTCACCCGGCACCGGCTCGGTCCCGGGTTCCGCTGTCACGTAAGCGACCATGCGTTTGACGCCGGGCTGGTCCTCGCGGATCACCGCGACGGCCTCGGCCACTCCCGGCCGGTCGCACAGCGCCGTCTCGACCTCGCCCAGCTCGACGCGGAAACCGCGGATCTTCACCTGGTGGTCGACGCGGCCGAGGAAGTCCAGCTCGCCATCGGCGGTCCAGCGGACCAGGTCGCCCGTGCGGTACATCCGCTCCCCTGGCGCGCCGAACGGGTTGGCGACGAACCGGGTCGAAGTCAGGCCGGGCAGGCCGAAGTAGCCGCGGGCCAGTCCCCCGGCGATGTACAGCTCGCCGGCGAACCCCGGCGGGACAGGCCGCAGGTCGGCGTCGAGCACGTACGCCTGCTTGTTCGGGTCCGGTGGGCCGATGACCACGCGGCGGTCCGCGCGGCACCGCCACAGCGTGGAGTTCACCGTGCATTCGGTCGGGCCGTAGGCGTTGAACATGCGGCGGCCGCGGCTCCAGCGCGCCACCAGTTCCGGGGTGAGCGCGTCGGTGCCCGCGATGAGCGTGACCCCCTCCGGCAGATCGCTCCCGGCGAGTGTCGTGAGCGCCGACGGCGGCACGAACATATGCGTCAGCCCTTGTGCGGCGACGAAGTCCGCCAGCGGTTCCCCGAGTCGGCTCTCCTCCGGTACGACCACCGCGGTCGCGCCGACGAGCAGCTGGGTCGACAACTCCGCCAGCGAGACGTCGAAACTCGGCGAAGCGAACAACAGCACCCGGCTGCCCGGTCCACTTCGGACGGACTCGGCGAACATCGCCACCAGGTCGGGGACGCCGCGGTGCGGTACGAGCACGCCCTTGGGCCGCCCGGTGGACCCGGAGGTGTAGATCAGGTACGCGGCGCTGTCGGGATGCGGCAAAGGCAGCTCCGCGGGCGGTTCGAGCAGGGCCTCGTCCAGGACGACGAGCGGGACGCCGTGCTCGCGCACCTTCCCCGCGGTACCGGAATCGGCGACCAGCAACGCGGGACGCGCGTCGGACAGCATGTAGGCGATCCGGTCCGGCGGGTACTCCGGATCCAGCGGCAGGTACGCGGCGCCCGCGAGCTGAACGCCGAGCATGGCGGTGAGGAAGTCGAGGCCGCGTTTGATCGCGACACCGACGATGCGCTCCGGCCCGGCGCCACGGGCGGCCAGAACACCGGCCAGACGCGAAGCTCGCTCGTACAGTTCGCCGTAGGTGACCGCGATCCCGCCGTCCTCGACCGCGACCGCTTCCGGCCGGGCCCGCACCTGCTGGACGAAGAGCTCGATCAGCGACTCGCCCGCGCGGGCCACGGTGGCGCTGTTCCATTTGCGCAGCACCAGTTCCCGCTCGTCGGCGGTGCCGAGCTCGACCGATCCGGCGCGGCGGTCCGGTTCGGCGGGCAAGGCCGTCAGCAGGCCGGTCAGCACGGCGGCGACCCGCTCGACGAAGCCGGGTTCGAGCAGGTCCTCCCGGTACACCAGGGCGACCACGAACTCGTCGCCAGGCGCGGCCACGGCGGTCAGCGGATAGTGCGTGACACTGCGGGTCTCCTCCGGCGACACGGCGAGTCCGGCCGCGTCGTCCGCGCGGCGGAGCGCGTCGGCGTCCGCGGGCGCGCTCTGGAACACCGTGAGGGTGTCGAACAGCTCCCCGTGCCCGGCCTCCTTCTGGATCTCGGCGAGCCCGAGGTACTGGTGGTCGAGCAGCGCGGCTTGTTCGGCCTGCACGCGGGTGACCAGGCCGGTGAGCGTCTCCCCCGGGTCCAGCCGGACCCGGACCGGGAGCGTGTTGATGAACAGGCCGATCATCCGGTCGACACCGGGCAGTTCGGCGGGTCTGCCGGACACCGTGGTGCCGAAGACGACGTCGCGGCGGCCGGTGAGCTTGCCCAGCGTGATCGCCCAGGCCGCCTGCACGACGGTGTTGAGGGTGACCCGGTGCTCGCGCGCCCACGACGTCAGGCGTCCGGTGTCCACAGTGGAGAGACGGACTTCCAGCTCGCTCGGGAACTCCGCCGACGGCGTACCGCCTGGGGCGAGCAGTGTCGGCTCCGCGAGCCCCGCCAGCGAGTCACGCCAGGCCGCGCGCGCGGCTTCCCGATCCTGCCGCCCGAGCCAGGCCAGATAGTCGCGATACTTCGGCGCGGGCGGGAGTTCCCCGCGACCGTAGGCGGTGAACAGTTCCTCGCCCAGCAACGGCCCGGACCAGCCGTCGAGCAGCAGATGATGCGCGGTGACGACGAGTTTGTGGTGCGTGGGCGCCAGTCTCAGCAGCCGGAACCGGATCAGCGGCGGCGAGGCGAGGTCGAACCGCCGCGCCCGGTCGCCGTCCAGCAGCGCGGGGACTTCGGCCTCGCGGACCTCGTCCAGCTGCCACGGCACCGTCACCGCTTTCGGGATCAGCTGCACGGTCTCGCCGCTCTTGCGCGGACGGAAGGCGGCACGCAGGTTGGGATGCCGGATGAGCACCGTCTCCGCCGCCGCGCGCATCCGCTCAGGGTCGAGTTCACCGCGCAGGTCGAACACCTGCTGGATGGTGTAGACGTCGGTCGCCGCACTGTCCCATGTGGACAGGAAGAGCAGGCCTTCCTGCAGCGGGGACAGCGGAAGCACTTCCTGGACGCCACGGGCGGTACTCACGAAACACTCCAATCACCGGAGAACTCGGCGAATTCGTCGTCGTCCAGTTCGATCAGCGGTCGTTCTTCGAGCAGCGGTTCCTCCGCCGCCTGGGTGACCTCCGCCAGCGCGGCCACGGAGCGCAGCTCGAACACCTGGCGGGGGGTGATCTTCAGTCCCTCGGTCCTGGCCCGGCCGACGAGGTTGAGCGACCGGATGCTGTCGCCGCCGAGCGCGAAGAAGTCGTCGAACACGCCGACACGGTCGAGGTCCAGCACCTCGGCCATGCAGACTGCGAGGACCCGTTCGGTCTCGTCTCGAGGCTCCGCCGATCCGGTCTCGGCCTGGCGGTCCGGTTCCGGCAGCGCGGCGCGATCGAGCTTTCCGTTGGGTGTCACCGGGAACGCGTCGAGCCAGACGAAGGCACCCGGCACGAGCTGCTCCGGCAGGCTCTCCCGCAACGCCGTCCGCAGGTCTTCCGCGGATCGCGCGTCGCCGGTCAGGTACCCGACCAGCCCGGCTGTCCCGGCCGTGACCTCGGCCCCGGTCACCCCCGGCAGCGCCGAGAGGGCGGCCGAGACCTCGCCGAGCTCGATCCGCACCCCGCGGATCTTCACCTGGTCGTCGCCGCGGCCGAGGTATTCGAGGACGCCGTCGAGGCGACGTCGGGCGAGGTCGCCCGTGCGGTAGAGCCTGGTCCCGTCCGGTCCGGCGACGAACGTGGCCGCCGTGAGCCCGGGGCGCCGCAGATAACCGTGCGCCAGCTGGACTCCGGACAGGTACAGCTCACCGGCGCAGCCTCGCGGGACCGGTCGCAGCGCGGCGTCGAGGACGTGCGCCCCGGTGTTCCACACCGGCCGCCCGAGCGGCACCGGCCGGGCCGGATCGTCGCCCGCCGTGTCGTGGAAGGTGACGTCGACGGCCGCTTCGGTGGGCCCGTACAGGTTGTGCAGGCCCGCCGCGGGCAGCACCTCGCGTGCCGCGGCGACGAGATCGCCGGGCAGTGCCTCGCCGCTGCACACGACTCGCCGCAGCGGAAGTCCCGCCGCGGTGGGTTCGGCAAGGAACGGCCGGAGCATCGACGGGACGAAGTGGACGGTGTCGACCCGTTCGGCCCGGATGACCTCGGCCAGCCGTGCCGGATCCTGATGTGCGTCCGGTGGGGCCACGACGAGCGTGCCGCCGGTGATCATCGGCAGAAACAGCTCCCAGACGGAGACGTCGAACGAGATCGGCGTCTTCTGGAGGGTGCGGGTGTCCGGCCCGAAGCCGTACTCCGCGGCCATCCAGCGCAAGCGGTTCACGATCGCCCGGTGGTCCACGACCACCCCCTTGGGACGGCCGGTCGAACCCGACGTGTAGATCACGTACGCGGGCGTGGTGTCCGGGATCGGCACGAGCGGCCGCCGGGTCGTTCCGGCCAGCAGGTCAGGCAGGTTCTCCGGGGTGACGAGCACGGACGGCGCCGAATCCTCGGCAAGGTATTCCTTGCGCGCCTGCGGATAACCGGGGTCGATCGGCACGTACGCGGCGCCGCGGCGGTGGACCGCGTGCAGCACCGCCACCAGTTCGATCGACCGGGGCAGGCTCACCGCGACGAGCTCGCCGGGAGCGACGTCGAGCTTCGCGGCGATCCGCGCGACCAGGTCGTCGAACTCGGCGTAGGTCAGCGACCGCCCGTCCGCGGTGATGGCGACGGCGTCCGGTGTGGCGGCGGCCCGCGCGGCGAACAGTTCCGGCAGGGTCGCGGTTTCGACGTCGACCTCGGCGCCCTGCGGTTCCGCCTGGGTGGCGAGGGGAACGCGTCCCACCGGAACCGAAGGATCGGCCGTGATGGCGTCGAGTACGCCGGTCAGCCGCGCGAGCACGGCGTCGGCGTCGACCACGCCGGGACGGTGGTCCAGCCCGAGCGACAGGTCCTCCCCCGGCTCGACGATGAGCGCGAGCGGGTAATGCGTCGCGTCGGTCCCGGCGACGGCATCCACCGTGAGACCGGCGGAATCCTCGGCGCCCGCCAGGCTCGCGTCGTCGACCGGGTAGCTCTCGAACACGACGAGGGTGTCGAACAGCTCTCCGGTGCCCGCCCAGCGCTGGATGCGGGTGAGGCCGGCGTGCTGATGGTCCAGCAGCGCGATCTGCTCGCCGTCGACCCGGCCCACCAGCGCGGCGAACGACTCGGCCTGCGAGATCCGCACCCGCACCGGGACGGTGTTGATGAACAGGCCGATCATGCGTTCGGCGCCGGGCAGACCGGCGGGGCGGCCGTGCACGGTGACGCCGAAGACGACGTCGGTCCGCCCGGTCAACTGCCCGAGCACGAGTGCCCAGGCGGTGTTGACCAGCGTGCTGACCGTGACCCCGAGATCGCGGGCCACCGCGGCCACTTTGGCCGTGCGCGCGGTGCCGAGATCGGTCTTCGCGCGATCCGGCCGGACGGTGTGGCGTGCCTCGGTCGGCGGCATGAGCAACGTCGGGCCGTCCAGGTCCGCGAGTGCCGTGCGCCAGGCCTGCTCGGCCGCGCTCTCGTCGCGGCCCGCCAGCCATTTCAGGTACTCGGAGTACGGCCGGACCTGCGGCAGCTCTCGTCCCGCGTAGAGCGTGAACAGTTCCTCGGCCAGCAGCGGGCCGGACCAGCCGTCGGCGAGGACGTGGTGGTGTGCCAGCAAAAGCCGCTGCCGGTCCGGGCCGAGGCGGACCAGTGCCATCCGCATCAGGGGCGGCTCGGCGAGAGCGAACCGGCGGGTGGCGAACTCGGTTTCGGCGTCTTCGTTCTCGACGACCTCCCACGGCAGCTCCACCGACTCCGGCACCACCTGGACGGTGACGCCCGAGCGCAGCTGGCGGAACGCCGCCCGCAGGTTGCCGTGCCGGGCCAGCAGGGCGTTTCCGGCGGCCCGCATCCGGTCCGGGTCGACCGGTCCGGTCAGGTCGAAGGAATGGCAGACCGCGTAGACGTCCTCGTCCTCGGTGTCGAACGACGCCTGGAACGCGATCCCTTCCTGGAGCGGCGAAAGCGGCAGGACGTCGGCCGCGGCGGCCAGTTCGTCCACATCGGACTGTTCGAGGGTGACCAGCGGGAAGTCCGACGGCGTGCGGAACGGCTCCCGGATCGTCTCGGCCAGTTCGGCCAGCGCCGTCTGCCAGCCCTCGGCGAGTTCGCGGATCTCGGCCGCGGTGAACAGGTCACGGACGAAGGCGAACTCGCCGTGCAGGCGCAGTCCGTCCTCGTGCCGGACCGCGACCGCGTTGATCTCCAGCGGATGGCTGACCGGGGTGACCTGGTCGGCGCTGCCGTCGAGCTGCGAAGACTCCGGCGCGGGCCGCCAAGGTCCGGTGGCCGCCGGGCCGTCGAGACGGCCGAGATAGTTGAACAGGACCGTCCGCGCGCCGGTGCCGGGCGGCTCCAGCAGGCCGAAGCTGATCGCTTCGGGCAGGGTGCGCAGCTGTTCCTTCACGGTCTTGAGCCAGGCGACGGCGTCACCGCGCGCCCCGCCGATCCGCGCCGGGTAGATGCTAGTGAACCAGCCGACGGTGCGCGAAAGGTCGGCCCCGGGCACCAGATGCTCGTCGCGGCCATGACCTTCGAGGTCGATGATCAGCCCGCCGTCGTCACTGAGGCCGCGGCTCGCACGCCACCGTGAGACCGCCATCGCGAACCCGGTCAGCAGGACGTCCTGCACCCCCGCGTGCGCGGCGGCCGGGACCGCGGTCAGCAGCTTCCCGGTGAGCTCGGCCGGGATCTCCATGACGTGTCCGTCCACAGTGGAACGTGTGTGCACATCCGGGTCGAGGGCGGTTTCGCCGCCGAGGAAACGGTTCCCGGCGAGGACGTGCTCCCAACGTCCGGCCTGATCGGTCCACGCCAGTTCGCGGATGGACCGGGCCCAGTCGAGCAGCGAGGTCCCGGCCGGGGACGGCCGCGCCCCTTCGGCGAGATCGTCCATGAGGATCCGCCAGGAGACGCCGTCGACGACGAGGTGATGCGCCACGAGCAGCAGGAGGTTCTCGCGCTCGAACCACACCGCGCGCAGCATGACGCCGGCCTCCGGGTCCAGTTCCCCGAGTGCGGCGGCGAACTCCTCGCGGACGTCGCCGGTGGCGCGACGGAGCACGTCGGCCCCGGAAACGCTTCCCTCGGGCCGGATCCGGTACACCCAGCCCGGCTCGAGCCGGGCGCGCAACGCGTCGTGCGCGGCGAGGATCCCGTCCAGGAGCGTGCTGAGCCGATCCTCGGTCAGGTCCGGTGGCGTGGTCAGCAGCATCGACTGGCTGAACCGCCGCGTGTCGCCCCCGAGGTCGCGCAGGGACTCCATCACCGGCAGCAGCGGGACGACGCCGGTGCGCGTCCCGGCCACGACCGCCTCGCCTTCCCGCCGCGCGAACGCTGCGAGCGCGGCGGGCGTCCGGTGCTCGAAGATCTCGCGAGGGCTGAGCCGGTAGCCCGCCCGCCGCAGCCGCGCGATCAGTTGCAGGGACGAGATGCTGTCCCCGCCGAGCCGGAAGAAGTCCGCAGTCGCGCCGACACGGTCCAGGCCCAGCACGGCGGCGATCTCGGCGGCGATGGCCGTCTCCACCGGCCCTTCCGGCGTCTCGTCACCGGCGTGCGCGGCGAGATCCGGCTCAGGCAGGGCTTTCCGGTCCAGCTTGCCACTGGGGGTCAGCGGGAGTTCGCTGAGCACGGTGACGACCGCGGGCACCATCGCGGCGGGCAACTGCTCGGCCAGCCTCGCGAGAACGCGTTCCCCGTCGACGTCGCCCGTCACGTACGCGGTGAGCACCGAATCGCGGTGGACGGCGACCGCCGCCGTCCCGACCCCGTCGACCCGGCTCAGCGCGTGCTCGATCTCGCCGAGTTCGACGCGCTGGCCGCGCAGTTTCACCTGGTGGTCGGTGCGGCCGAGGTAGGTGAGTGTGGCGTCGTCGTCCCACCGGGCGAGGTCGCCGGTGCGGTACATCCGGCCGCCGTGGAAGGGATCGGCCACGAACCGCCCGGCGGTGAGCCCCGGCCGGTTCCGGTAGCCGTGCCCCAGCTGGGTTCCGGCGAGGTAGAGCTCACCCGGCACGCCGGGCGCGACCGGCCGGAGCGCGGCGTCGAGCACGTAGGTCCGGGTGTTCCACACCGGACGCCCGATCGGCACCGGCCTGGTGCCGTCCTCACCGGCGGTGTCCCACGCCGTGACGTCGACGGCGGCTTCCGTCGGGCCGTAGAGGTTGTGCACGGCCACGCCGAGCACTTCCCTCGCCCGCAGTGCCAGCTCCGGCGGTAGTGCCTCACCGCTGCAAATGACCGTGCTCAGGTTCAGTCCGGCCGCGGCCGGTTCGGCGACGAAGGCCGCCAGCATCGACGGTACGAAGTGGACGGTGCCGACCTTCGCGGAACCGATGATCTCCGCCAGCCGCACCGGATCACGGTGCGCGTCCGGCTCGGCGACCACCAGTGTGCCGCCGGTGATCAACGGCAGGAACAGCTCCCAGACGGAGACGTCGAACGACGCCGGGGTCTTCTGCAAGGTCCGGGTTTCCGGGCCGAACCCGTACTCGTGCGCCATCCAGAGCAACCGGTTGACGATCGCCGCGTGCCCGACCGCCACCCCCTTCGGCCGCCCGGTCGAGCCCGAGGTGTACAGGACATAGGCCGTGCTGTCCGGCAGGACGTCGACCGGGGTGAAGCCGCCGGAACCGTCCACTTCGGACAGCCATTGTGGCGTGACGGTGATCGCGGGCCGCGCGTCTTCGAGCAGGAACGCGATCCGTTCGGCGGGCAGGTCCGGGTCGACCGGGACGTACGCGGCGCCACAGGCCTGCACCGCGTGCAGGACCGCGACGAGATCCGCCGACCGCGGCAGCGTCACCGCCACGACGTCGCCCGGGCGGACGCCCTGTCCCTGCAAGGAAGCCGCCAGCTCACGGACCCGGTGGGAGAACCGGGCGTAGGACCATTCGACGTCACCCTCGACCACCGCGATCGCGTGCGGGGTGCGGAGGGCCTGCGCGGCGAACAGGTCGGGCAGCGTGGTGCGCGGCACGTCGTGCGCGGTGTCGTTCCAGTCGTGCAGCACCGCCTGGCGTTCGTCCACGGTCAGGAAGTCAGCCCGGCTGACACCGTCCTCGACGAGCCAATCCGCGATCGTCCGCAAGCGGGCCGCGAGCCGCGTGACGTCCTTGCGGTGGCGCAAAGTCAGCGAAAGGACTTCGCCAGGAGCGACGAGCACGGTCAGCGGATAGTGCGTGTCGTCCCGTTCGGCCAGTTCCGCGACGGTGAGGCCGGAGCGGCGTTCGGCGTCGGCGAGCGCGTCGTCGTCGACCGGGTAGCTCTCGAAGACCAGCAGCGTGTCGAACAGTTCGCCGGTTCCGGCGGCGCGCTGGATGTCGGCGAGCCCGGCGTGCTGGTGGTCCAGCAGCCGCGCCTGTTCGGCCTGGACCCGCGCCAGCAAGGCGGCCGCGGGTTCTTCCGGGCGCAGGCGTACCCGGACCGGCACGGTGTTGATGAACAGCCCGACCATCCGCTCGGCGTCGTCGAGATCGGCGGGCCTGCCGTGGACGGTGGTCCCGAACACGATGTCGGAACGGCCGGTCTCGGCGGCCAGGGTGAGCGCCCAGAGGACCTGGACGACGGTGTTGAGCGTGAGCCCTCGTTCGCGGGCCAGCTCCGCCAGTCCCGCCGGAAGGTCGACGGTGAGTTCCCCGGCGGGACTGGCGGCCGGGCCGATCAGCGTCGGTCCGTCCACATCGGACAGATTGGCGCGCCAGGCCCGTTCGGTGGCACCCCGGTCCTGACGGGCCAGCCAGTCCAGGTACCTGGCGTAGTCCGCGGCGGGCGGCAGTGTGGCGGTGTCCCCGCCCGCTGCGTAGAGCAGGAACAGCTCGCGGCCGAACAGCGGACCGGACCAGCCGTCCATCAGGATGTGATGGTGGGTCAGCACGAAACGGTGCGTGCCGTCGGCGAAACGCGCGCAGGTGGCCCGCATCAGCGGCGGGACGGCCAGGTCGAAGCCGGTCGCGCGGTCCTCGTCCAGCAGCCGCGCGAACCCGGCTTCGTCCAGGTCCAGTTCACGCCACGGCAGTTCGGCCCGCTCTGGCACGAACTGCACCGGCCGGGAGTTCTCGCTGAAGGCGAAGCCCGCCCGCAGGTTCGGGTAGCGCTCCAGCATCAAGTGCAGGCAGCGGCGCAGCAGCGCCGGGTCGAGTGATCCGGCGAGGGTGAACACCTGCTGCACGAGGTAGCCGCCGGGTTCGAGCTGATCGAGGTAGAGCAACCCTTCCTGCAGCGGTGCGAGCGGTCGCGTGTCACCGGACTCGATGGCCCGGGCCGGTTCCGCGACCGGGGCGAGCGGTTCGGCGGCGGCGGCGAGGTCGGTGATCGTCTGGTGCTCGAACACCTGACGGGCGGTGATCTTCCAGCCCGCGCTCCGGAGCCGGGACACGACCTGGATGGAGGAGATGCTGTCGCCGCCGAGCGCGAAGAAGCCCGCGTCCGCGCCGACCTCGCCGAGGCCGAGCACGGCACGGAACGCGGCGGCGACGGCCTGTTCGGCCTCGGTTTCCGCGGCGCGGCCCGCGGTTTCCGGCGGGGCGGCCCAGTCCGCGGTGGCCAGTACGCGGCGGTCGATCTTGCCGCTCGCGGTGAGCGGCAAGCTGCTCAACGACACGACCGCGGCGGGCACGAGGTACTCCGGCAGCACCGCGCCCAGCCGACGGCGCAGTTCGGTGCCGTCGAGTTCTCCGCCGGTGGGGACGACGTAGCCGACGAGCCGCCGCGGTCCGGCGTCCGCGCGGGCCACGACGGCCGCCAGCGAGACCTCGGGAAGGGCGGTCAGCGCGGCCTCGACCTCGGCCGGTTCGATCCGGAAACCGCGGATCTTCAGCTGAGTGTCGGCGCGGCCCAGGAACTCCAGGTCACCGCCCTCGGTCCAGCGGACCCGGTCTCCGGTGCGGTACAGGCGGCCGCCGCCGAACGGGTTCGCCACGAACCGTTCCGCCGTCGCTCCCGGCGCGTTCCAGTAGCAGGACGCGACCGCGTCCCCGCCGACGTAGAGCTCGCCCTGATGCGCCGGGCACAGTCTGTCGTCGAGGACGTACAGGGTCCGGCCCGTGTCCGGCCGTCCGATGAGGACACGGCCGTCGAAGGGCTCCGGGCACTTCCACACCGTCGCGTTGACGGTGGTTTCGGTGGGCCCGTAGGCGTTGAACAACCGGCGTCCCGGCGCCCAGCGCGCCACCAGCTCGGCCGGGACCTCGTCGGAGCCGACCACCACGGTCGTCTTCGCGGGCAGCGAGCCGGACGGCAACGCCTCCAGCGCGGCGGGCGGCAAGTCGACGTGCGTCAGGTCGTGACGCCGCGCGAACTCGCCCAGCGCCGCGCCGAGCCGCTCTCCCTCGGCGGGGATGTACAGCGTTCCCCCCGACAGCACGGACATCGCCAGTTCTTCGAGGTAGACGTCGAACGCGGGCGAGGTGAACTGCAAGACCCGCGCGCCGGGGCCCGCGCCATAGGTGTTCAGCGCGGTGTGGACGAGGCTTTCGACACCCGCGCCGGAGACCAGGACACCCTTGGGGCGGCCGGTCGAGCCGGACGTGTAGATCAGGTACGCGGCGGACGCGGCCGGGCTCGGCGGACCGATTTCGCGTGCCCCGGCGGCGGTGATCCCGGCGATCGGCCGGGCGTCGGCGACGATCTCGTCGCGCCGTGCGGCGGGTGCGTCGGAGGCCAGCGGCAGGTAGGTGGCACCGGTCTTCGCCACCGCCAGGAACGCGATCACGGCGTCGGCCCCGCGCTCGAGCTGGACGAGCACCCGCTCGCCGGGTCCGGCGCCGAGATCGCTCAACGCCGCCGCGAGTTCGGTGCTGCGCGCGTCCAGTTCCCGGTAGGTCAGGGCGAGGTTTCCCGACACCGCAAGCGTTTCCGGGTATCGGGACACGGCGTCGGCGAACAACCCGGAGATGCCGCGCTCGCCGGGGGCGGCCGCTCCCCTGCCGTTTTCGAGCAGCCTGTCGCGTTCCGGCGCCGACAGCAGTTCCACCGAGGTGATCGGCCGGTCCGGGTCGGCGGCCACCTCGGTGAGCAGCCGGACGAGCCCGTCGGCGAGCCGTCGCGCGGCGGCCGGGGTGAACAGGTCGGTGCGGTGGAGCACGGCGCCGAGGACGCGGTCCTGCCCGAGGGCGACGAACTCGAAGTCGAGGTCGAATTTGGCCACCGGCATCGCGAACAGATGTGGTGCGACGGTCAGCTTCCCGTGCTGTTCTGCTTCGGTCTCCGCGTGCTGGTACGCCACGCCGACCTGGAACAGCGGGTGGTGCGCCGTCGAACGCCGCGGGTGCAGCTGGTCGACGAGGCGGTCGAACGGCAGTTCCTGGTTGTCGAACGCGGCCAGGTCCGTCTCGCGCACGCGGTCGAGCAGCGCACGGAACGTCGGCCGTCCGCCGACTCCGGTCCGGAGCACGATCGTGTTGGTGAAGAACCCGACGAGCTCGTCCAGCGCGCTGTCCGACCGGCCCGCGACCTGCGTCCCCAGCGGGATGTCGTCACCGGCGCCGGTCAAGTGCAGCAGCGCGGCCACGGCCGCCTGCGCGAGCATGAACTGGGTGACGCCGGTCTGGGCGGCCAGTTCCCGCAGCCGCGCGGTCACCTCGGCGGGGAGTTCGAACTCGGCCGCACCGCCGTGCTGGCCGGCGACCGGCGGCCGCGGCAGATCCGCGGGCAGCTCCAGCAGTTCGGGCAGTCCTGCCAGTTCCTTCAGCCAGAACTCGGCGGACGGCAGGTTCTTTTCCTGCCACAGAGCGAAATCCGCGTACTGCACGGGCAGCGGCGCCCACGGTGGGGCGACGCCGGTGAGCCGGGACTCGTAGGCGGCGAACAGGTCCCGGCGCAGCGGGTGGGACGACCACTCGTCGCCCGCGATGTGGTGCAGCAGCAGGACGAGCACGTGGTCGTCCGGCCCGAGCCGCAGCACGGACGGCCGGATCGGCGGCTCCTCGGCCAGGTCGAAGGCGTATCCGATCGCCTCGGCGACGTTGTCCGGCAGTTCGTCCTCGGTGACGTCGGTGACCGGGCAGGCGATCGCGACCTCGCCGAGGATCCGCTGGAACGGCACGCCGTCGCGGTCGGGGTAGACGGTGCGCAGGATCTCGTGCCGCGTGACGAGATCGCCCAGCGCGGCCCGCAGCGCGCCGACGTCGAGCGGTCCGCCGATCCGCCACACGAGCGGCAGGTTGTAGGTGGCGTTGGGGCCGTCGACGCGGTGCAGGAACCACAGCTGCCGCTGGGACGCCGACAGCGGCGGGAACTCCGGTCGCGGCGCGGGAACCAGGGCGGGCCGCGCCGCGGACGCGTCCGCCAGTGCCGTCGCGAGAGCGGCCGGGGTCGGGTTGTCGAAAACCGTGCGCGGGGACAACTCGATCCGCAGCGCCGCCTTGAGCCCGGCGACGAGCTTGATCGCGAGCAGGGAATGCCCGCCCAGCGCGAAGAAGTCCTCGTCGGTGAAGACGCGGGGACGGCCGAGCACGGCGGCGAACCGTTCGGTGATCAGCTGCTCGGCCGCGGTCCTCGGCTCACGCCGCACACCGGTCGAGGAACGCCCCGGCTCGGGCAGCGCGGCCTGGTCGAGTTTGCCGTTCGCCGTGACGGGAAGGGTTTCCAGCGCGACGATCGCGGCCGGTACCAGGTACGACGGCACCGCGCGCACCAGTTCCGCGCGGACGGCGGCGGTGTCGACCGTCTCCGGGGTCACGTAACCGAGGAGTTCGCCGGACCGGACGATCACCGCCGAACTGTCCACTTCGGACACCAGCGACAGCGCGTGCTCGATCTCGCCCAGCTCGACCCGGACGCCGCGGATCTTGACCTGCTGGTCGGTCCGGCCGAGGTAGGCGAGGCTCCCGTCGGTGTTCCACGCGGCGAGGTCGCCGGTGCGGTACATGCGATCGCCCGCGGCACCGAACGGATCGGCGACGAAACGCCGGGCGGTGAGCGCGGGGGCGCCGTGATAGCCGATCGCCAGCTGCGGCCCGGCCAGGTACAGCTCGCCCGGCTCCCCGGGAGCCACCGGGCGCAGGCCGGCGTCGAGCACGTAGGCGCGGGTGTTCCAGGTCGGGGTGCCGATCGGGACCGGACGGCCGCCGTCTTCCCTCGCGGTGTCCCAGACTGTCAGGTCGACAGCGGTTTCGGTCGGGCCGTAGGTGTTGACCAGGCTCGCGCCGGGCAGCAGTTCGCGGGTGCGCAGCATCTGGTCGATCTGGATCGCCTCACCGCCGACGATCACCACCCGCAACGACGTGACACCGGCCGCCGCCGGTTCGGCGAGGAACGCGCTCAGCATCGACGGCACGAATTCGAGAATGGTGACGTTCTCGCGCGTGACCAGTCCGGCCAGGTACGCGGGATCGCGGTGGCCGTCGGGCCGGGCGATCACCACCGGCCGCCCGGAGGCGGCGGGCCAGTTCATCTCGCCGACGAACACGTCGAAGGACACCGGTGCCTTGAAGAGCAACCGGTCCGCCGGTCCGGGCTCGACGGTCCCGAGGAACCACGCCATCCGGTTCGCGATCGCCCGGTGGGAGACGACGACGCCCTTGGGACGCCCCGTGGAGCCCGAGGTGTAGAGCACGTACGCCGGATGCGCGCCGGTGACCGGGGTCTGAGCGGTGACCGGTTCGGCTTCGGTGGCGAGGAGTTCGGGTGTCGCGACCACGGCGGCGCCGGAATCCTCGACGAGGAAACGGATCCGCTGTTCGGGCAGCCCCGGGTCGATCGCCAGGAACGCGGCACCGAGCCGGTGGACGGCGTACACGGCAGCGATCAGCTCGGCCGATCGCGGCAGGACGAGGGCGACCAGCCCGCCGGGGGCCGCCCCGTGCGCGGCGAGCGCCCCGGCGTACCGCGCGACCAGACGATCCAGGTCGGCGAACGTCCACCGCGTGTCCTCCGCGATGACCGCGAGCGCGTCCGGCGTCCGGCGCACCCGCTCCGCGAACTGCTCGGGCAGTGTCTCGTCGGGTACGGCGTGCCCGGTGTCGTTCCAGTCGCGCACCACGGTCGCCACGACGTCGGCCGGCAGCAGCGGCAGACGGCCGACGGGCCGCTCGGCGTCGGCGAACCCGAGCAGGGTGGTGACGAGGCCGCGCAGCAGCACTTCGGCACGATCCGCGGGCACGACGTCGGCGCGGTACGCGAGCCCGAGCGTCAGCCGCGGGCCGGGGACGACGGTGAGGGTCACCGGGTAGTGCGCGGCGTCGGTGGTGGCGACGGACCGGACGTCCAACCCGGCTTCCCGCTGGCCGCGGGCGAGCGCCTCTTCGTCGACCGGATAGCTCTCGAACACCAGAAGGCTGTCGAACAGGTCCCGGCCACCCGCGAGCTGCTGGATCTCGGTCAGGCCGAGATGCTGGTGCTCCAGGAGACCAGCCTGCTCGGACTGCACGCGGCTCAGGAAGTCGCGGGCGCTCTCGGCGGGGTTCGTGGTGATCCTGGCGGGCACGGTGTTGATGAACAGGCCCACCATCTCGTGCGCGCCCGGCAGGTCGGCGGGACGGCCGTGCACGGTGACGCCGAAGACGACGTCCGCGCGGCCGGTGGCCCGGCCGAGGACGAGTCCCCACGCGGCCTGCACGAGGGTGTTGAGCGTGATCCCGCGCGACCGGGCGAACGTCACCAGCCGATCGGTGTCCTCTGTGGACAGAGGATGGCCGAGCTGCTCCGGCACGACGGAGCCCGAGGTGTTCGGCGCGAGCAGGGTCGGGCCGTCCACATCGGACAACGCGGCTCGCCAGGCCGCGCGGGCGGCGGCCTTGTCCTGGGCGTTGAGCCAGGCCAGGTAGTCGCGGTACGGCCGCACCCTCGGCAGCACCGTGGGATCGCCCGCGGCGGCGTAGAGGGCGAACAGGTCGCGGCCCAGCAGCGGTCCCGACCAGCCGTCCATCAGCAGATGGTGATGCGTCAGCAGGAGATGGTGCTCGTCCGCGCTCACGTGCACCAGGGTGAAGCGGATCAGTGGCGGGGTCTCGAGGTCGAACCGCACCGCGCGGTCGGCTTCGGCGATCCGGTCTGCCTCGGCGCGGTCGGCCGCGTCGACCTCGGTGAAGGGCACCTCGACGCGGCGCAGCACCAGCTGCACCGGGCGTTCCACACCGGTCGCGGTGAAGGCCACGCGAAGGTTCGCGTGGCGGTCCAGCAGGGCTTGCGCCGCCGCCCGCAGCGCGGCGGCGTCCACCGCCCCGCCCAGCTCGAAACGCAACTGGACGGTGTAGACGTCCTGCTCCTCCCGGTCGAGGGAGGACAGGAAGAACAAGCCTTCCTGCAGCGGTGTGAGCGGGAGAACGTCCTCGAGTCCCCCGTGCGTCATGCTTTCCCCCATTTCGCTTCGAGCAGGTCGATCTGCTGCTGGCTCAGCGAGACCAGGCCGAAGTCGGACGAGGTGTGCCCGCCCGTGCCCGGTCCCGCGGTGTGGTCGGTGAGCGCGGCCAGCGCGTCGCACCACGCGTCGGCCAGCGCGAGGACGTCGGTCTCGGCGACCGCGCCCGGTGCGTACGTCCAGTCGGCGGTCAGCTCGGGCCGTCCGCCGTGGTCGGTGACGACGACGGTGATCTCCAGCGCGTGCGCCATCGGCAACGTGGGCTCGGTGGCGCCGTTCACCCCGGTGCCGCCGGGTGCCGTCTCCCACGGCCGTTCGGCTTCGGGGACGGCGAACCGGCCCAGGTAGTTGAAGCCGATCCGGGGTGGTTCGACGGCGGCGAGCCCGTCCCGCGCGGCCGGGTCGAGGTACCGCAGCACCCCGAACCCGAGGCCCTGCTCCCCCGGCACGGCGTGCAGTTGTTCCTTGACCGCCTTCAGCGCCTTGCCCGCCGCGCCGCCGCCGCGCAGGGCGTCGGGGACGTCGACGCCGTCGAGCTTCAACCGCACCGGGTACGCGCTGGTGAACCAGCCGACGGTGCCGGAAAGGTCGGCACCGTCCAGGAGTTCGGTGCGGCCGTGGCCTTCCAGCTGGACCAGGAGGTCCCTCGGCCCCCGTTTCGCCGCCGCGAGGGCGAGCGCGGTGAGCAGGACGTCCTGGATCCCGGCGCCGTAAGCGGCCGGAACGGTGGTCAGCAGCGGCTCGGTCTTGTCCGTCGTCAGGACCCGGCGGATCCGCTTGGCCGCGCCGACCCGGTCGCGTTCCGGTTCGGTCGAACCGAGTCCCGGCTGGACCGGCGCGTCGGTCAGGGTCGCCAGCCAGTGCGGCAGTTCAGCCGCGAACTCACCCTCGGCAGCGGCCTCGGCGAGACGATGAGCCCAGGCGCGGAACGACGTCCCTGGCGCGGTCCGCTCGCCCGCGAGCGTGGCGGGCAGGACGCGCCAGCTGACGCCGTCCACCGCGAGGTGGTGGATCAGCACCAGCAACCGGCCGGGCGCGTCGCCCTTGTCCTGCCAGACGAACCGCACCTGCCGCCCCGCTTCGGGGTCGAGGGTCTCCGCGGCCGCGTCGACGTCAGGCTCGCCGAGCGAGAGGACGTCGGCGGCCTGGACCGCGCCGGGCGGGAGCACGTCCAGTGTCCAGTCGCCGGTCAGCTTGGCGCGCAGCATGTCGTGCCGGTCCAGGACGGACTGGATCCGCTCGGTGAGCTGCTCAAGCGTGAGCCCCGGCGGCGTCGACAGGGTCTGCGCCTGGCTGAACCGGGCGATCGGGCCGTCCAGTTCGCGCAGCCAGTGCATCACCGGGGTGATCGGTGTCGGCCCGGTGGCCGCGATCTGTTCGGTGGCCACGGCTTCGGCCGGGGCGCGGGTGGCTGCCAGTGCGGCGAGGTTCGCCACCGTCTTGCGGTCGAAGATGTCCCGGGGCCGGATCTCCAGCCCGGCCGCGCGGGCCCGGCCGGACACCTGGATGGACAGGATGCTGTCCCCGCCGAGGGTGAAGTAGTCGTCGTCCAGCCCGACCGACGGCAGGCCGAGGACGCCCGCGACGATTCCGGCGAGCAGCCGTTCGGCGTCGGTGGCGCCGGTCAGATCCCCGGTCGCGGCCGGTTCCGGCGGCGCGGGCAGCGCACGACGGTCGAGTTTCCCTTGCGACGTCAGCGGAAGCTCCGGCAACGGCACGAAGACCGCCGGCACCATGTGGTCCGGGAGCTTCGTCAGCGCCGCCGTCCGGACCTCGTCGAAGTCCGCGTCTCCCACGACGTAGGCCACGAGCCGGTTGGCGCCGCGGGCGTCCGGCAACGCCAGCACGGCGACGCGCGCCACGCCGGGACAGCCGGACAGCACGGCCTCGACCTCGGCCAGTTCGATCCGGAACCCGCGCACCTTGACCTGGTGGTCGGCGCGGCCGGCGTAGACCAGCGCGCCGTCGGCGCGACGGCGGGCGAGGTCCCCGGTGCGGTAGAGCCGTCCGGGGCCGAACGGGTTCGCGACGAAACGCGACGCCGTCAGCCCGGATTCGCCGAGATAGCCGCGCGCCAGCCCGGTCCCGGCCGCGTAGATCTCGCCGACGGTGCCGGGCGGGACCGGCCGCAGCCGCCGGTCGAGCAGGTAGACGGCGGTGTTGTGCACCGGTCCGCCGATCGGGACCGCGCCCTGGCCTTGCTCGGGCACGCATTCCCATAGCGTGATGTCCACGGTGGTCTCGGTCGGGCCGTAGGAGTTGAACAGCCGCCGGTGCGCGGCCCAGTCCGCGGCGAGCGCGGGCGGGCACGCCTCCCCCGCCGCGATCACGACGAGGCCGGCGGGCACCTGCTCGGGCCGGATCGACGCGAGCGCCGCCGGCGGGAGGGTCGCGTGCGTGATGTCCTTTTCGGACAGGAAGGCCGCCAGCGGATCGCCCGCGCGTTCGTCGTCGGGGACGATCACCAGGGTCGCGCCGGTGAGCACGCCCATGCACAGCTCCCACACCGACGTGTCGAAGCTGACCGACGCGAACTGCAGCACCCGGCTGCCCGGCCCGACGCCGAACGCTTCGATCATGGTGTGCGCCAGACTGGCCACCCCGGCGTGGCTCACCATCGTCCCTTTTGGACGCCCGGTCGAGCCGGAGGTGTAGATGATGTACGCCCCGGACGCCGTCGATACCGGCCCCGCAAGCGTATGCGTACTGGACGGGAGACCGGTTCCGTCCAGTACGAGGACCGGCTCGGAGTCGGTGATCATGGCGTCGATCCGCTCGGCCGGATAGTTCGGGTCGAGCGGCAGGTAGACGCCGCCGGCCTTCTGGATCGCCAGCAGCGCCACGATCAGGTCGGCCGACCGCGGCAGGCGGACACCCACCACCGACTCCGGGCCGACACCTTGTCCGGCCAGCGAACGCGCCAGTTCCGTCGAACGGCGGTCCAGTTCGGCGTAGGTCAGCGAGGTGTCCCCGTCGACGACGGCCTCGTGGTCCGGACCGGCCGCCGCGATCCGTGCGAACAACCCGGCGATGGTCAGGTCCGCGACGTCGTGCCCGGTGTCGTTGGCGGTCACCAGCAGTTCGTGCCGCTCGGCACCGGAGAGCACGTCGACGTCGCCAACGGCCACGCCGGGATCGGCGGCGAGTGCCCGGCAGATCCGGGCGAACCGCTCGGCGAGACGCTCGATCTCACCCGGCTCGAAGGCGTTCTCCGCGTACTTCCACGTGACGCGCAGCCTGTCGCCGGGTTCGACGACGAGCGCGAGCGGGTAGTGCGTGTCGTCCGACGCCGTGACCGAACGAAGGTCCAGTTCGCCTGAGGCGGCACGCACGGATTCGCCGTCCAGCGGGTAGTTCTGGACCACCAGCAGCGTGTCGAACAGTTCGCCGGTATCCGCGAACCGCTGGATCTCGCCGAGTCCCGCGTACTGATGCCCCAGCAGGGCCGCCTGCTCTGCCTGGACACGGCCGAGCAGGTCCAGCAGCGGCTCACCGTATTCGGTCCGGACGCGGACCGGGATCGTGTTGGCGAACAGGCCGATGCTGCCGTCCGCGCCGTCGACCTCGGCCGGGCGGCCGGAGACGACGGTGCCGAACACGACGTCCTCGCGGTCGGTGAGCCTGCCCAGCAGCAACCCCCACGCGGCCTGGACCAGGCTCGTCATGGTCAGGCCCGCGGCACGCAAGACGGCGACGAGCTCACTCGTCAGTTCTTCCGGCAAAGCGGATTCGTGGTGTCGCGAAATCCGGTCGCCGACGGCCGCGGGTGCGAGCAGTGCCGGTTCGTCGAAACCGTCCAGTGCGCTGCGCCAGGCCTTTTCGGTGGCCGTGGTGTCCCTTGTGGACAGCCAAGCGAGGTGGTCGCGGAACGGCCGCGAGACCCGCGTCGGTGCCGCGTCCCGGGTGTAGGCGTCGAGCAGGTCGCCGACGAGTAGCGGACCCGACCAGCCATCGTAGAGCAGGTGGTGCGCGGTCAGCAGGAGGACCGCTCCCCCGCCGGGACGGCGGATCAGGGTGAGCCGCAACAGCGGCGGCTCGCCGGGATCGAACCGGTCCTCCAGGTCGGCCTCGGCCAGCGCGCCGACGTCGCCGCTTTCGTGCTCGGCCCAGCGGGGCTCGAGCGCGGCCGGGACGAACTGGATCGGCACTCCCGCCTCCGTGTGGCGGAAACCCGCGCGCAGGGCGGGATGCCGGGCGAGCAGCGCGGCGGCGGCCCGGCGCAGGCGCGGCCCGTCGACCTCGCCGTCGAAGTCCAGCCGGAGCTGCATCAGGTAGGGATCAGGGCCGGTGGCCTCGAAATCGGTCAGGAACAGCAGACCGGTCTGCAGCGGGGTGAGCGGCAGGACGTCCTCTACCGCGGGGAGACCGTCCACATCGGACTGGGTCAGCTCGGCGAGCGGGAAGTCCGACGGCGTGTGGAACGGCTCCCGCACGGCTTCGACCAGTGCCGCGACGGCTTCCTGCCAACGATCGGCCAGTGCGCGCACCTCGGCCTCGCCGAGGACGTCCGGGACGAAGGCCCAGGACGCGCGGACGGCGTCTCCGTCGACGGCGGCGTTGATCTCCAGCGCCGCGGCGACCGCGGTACCCGGATCGGCGTGGCCGCCCATCGGCTCGGCGGGTGTCCAGTCACCGTCGCCGCCGGTGAACCGGCCGAGGTAGTTGAACCCAACCTCGGGTTCGGGCAGCCCCGGCACGCGGTCGAGGTAACGCAGCTTGCCGTACTGGAGACCGGCGAGGTCGCCGCCCGGCAGGCCGCGCAGCGCGGACTTGACGCCCTTGAGGGTGGCGACGGGATCGGCACCCTGGTCGAGCGGCACGGGGTACCGCGAGGTGAACCAGCCGACCGTGCGCGAGATGTCCGGGCCGAGATCCGCCCGGCCGTGGCCCTCCACGGCCACCAGCAGCGGTTGCCGCGCCGCCGTCACGAGCGCGGCCAGCAGGACGTCCTGCACGGTCCCGTGCGCGTGGACCGCGACGTCGGGCAGCCCCGCCCACGGCAGTTCGACCTCGAACTTCGCTGCCGTGGCGACCAGATCCGTCGAGGGATCGACGGGACGACGGCCGAGACTCGGGAACGGACGGTCCAGGAACGACCGCCAGGCCGCGGGGTCCACGTCGATCCGGGTGGCTTCCCGCGCCCAGCGGGCGAAGCTGCCACCAGTCGCGGCGGGCGCGCCCGCGAGGTCCTCCATGAGGATGCGCCAGGAGACACCGTCGACGACGAGGTGATTGACCACCAGCAGGAGCCTCCGCCGCGACGGGCACCAGACCGCGCGCAGCAGGACACCGGCCGCGGAGTCCAATTCGGACAGTGCGCGTTCGCGTTCACCCGTCAGGTCCTCGACGACGCGGACGGCGGGGGCGCCGGTCGCGCCGGGCACGAGCCGTCCGTCTTCGGTGAGCCTGCTCCCCAGCTCCGGGTGCCGGGTGAAGAGGTCGTCGAGCTTGCGCTGGAGGCTCGCGGCGTCGAGATCCGCCGGTGTGGTCAGGAGCAGCCACTGCGCGAAGCGGTCGAGGTCGCCGCCGCGTTCGGCCGCCCAGGCCATGATCGGCGTGCGGGCGATCTCGGCCGGTTCCGGTTCGGTCTGCCCGGATTCGACGAGCGTACCGACGCGTTCGGCCAGTGCCAGCGGCGTGCCGAGTTCGACGACGTCGCGGGCGCGGACCGCCAGTCCGGCGGCCCTGGCCCTGCCCACCACGCGCAGGGACAGGATGCTGTCGCCGCCGAGGCCGAAGAAGTGGTCCCGCTCGCCCACCGACGGCAGGTCGAGCACCTCGGCGAAGATGTCCGCGAACAGCGCCGCGGTGGCGTTCCCGCTCGTGGACGCCGTGACCTCGGCTCGCGCGCCGGGTTCCGGCAGGGCCGCGCGGTCGAGCTTTCCGCTGGGGGTCAAGGGGAACTCGGCCAACGGCAGGATCGTGGCCGGCACCATGTACGAGGGCAGGTGGTCCCGGCAGTGCGCCAGCAGCAGTTCCACGTCCACAGTGGACGACGCGGTGACGTACCCGGTCAGTCCGCCCGGACGGGCCGCCACGGCGGCACCGGTGATCCCGGGGACGGCGCCGAGGACGTGTTCGATCTCGCCGAGTTCGATGCGGAAGCCCCGCACCTTGACCTGGTGGTCGGCGCGGCCGAGGTAGTCGATCTGCCCGTCTTCGGTCCAGCGGGCGAGGTCGCCCGTGCGGTACATCCGGCCGCGGTGGAACGGGTTCGCCACGAACCGTTCCGCCGTCAGGCCGGGGCGGCCGAGGTACCCGCGGGCGAGACCGCCCGCCAGGTACAGCTCACCCGTGACGCCGGGCGGGACCGGGTTGAGATCGCGGTCCAGGACGTAGCACCGGCATCCGGCCAGCGGCGCGCCGATGAGCACGCGTTCGCCCTCGGCCACCGGCCAGCTGGTCGCGTACACCGTGGCCTCGGTCGGACCGTAGATGTTGACCAGGCGCGCGTCCGGGAGCGCGGTCCGGATGGAGCGCACCAGATCCGCCGACAACGCCTCGCCCGCAAGGGCGAAGGTGCCGACCTCGAGTCCGGACAGGTTCTGTTCGAAGACGCCCGCGATGGCCGACGGCACCCCGCAGACCAGGCTCAGCCGATCGCCGTCCGTCGCGTCGGCCAGCGAAAGGACATCGGGGACGACGTCGATCCTGCCGCCGCTGAGCAGCGGGGCGAAGATCTCGAAGACGGACACGTCGAAGGTGACCGGAGTCGCCGCGAGGACCCGCGACAGCCCCTCTGCACCGAAGGTGGCGCGACCCCATTCGACCAGTCCGACGACGCTTTCGTGTTCGACGACCACGCCTTTGGGGCGGCCCGTCGAACCCGACGTGTAGATCACGTACGCCGCGTTTCCGGGACGCACGGCGACTTCGGCGTCGCCGGACGGCTCGAAACCGTCCAGTGACAGATGCTCGAAGCCGTCGTAGAACGTGTCCATGGTCAGCACGAGGGCGGGGCACGCCTCGGTGAGGACGCCCGTCACGCGTTCGGGCGGGTGCCCGAGGTCGATCGGCAGGTAGGCGCCGCCCGCCTTGTGCACGGCGAGCATCGCGACGATCAGCTTCACCGAACGCGGCAACGCCAGTGCGACCACGGATTCCGCGCCGACACCGCGGTCGGCGAGTGCCAGGGCGAGGCCACGGGCGGCGGAGTCGAGCTCGGCATAGGTCAGGCTCGTGTGCTCGTCGGTGACGGCGATCGCGTCCGGCGTGCGGCGGGCCTGCGCCCGGAACTCGTCGGCGAGAGTCCGTCCACTGTGGAACTCCCCGGTGTCGTTGAAGGCGCGTACGACGAGGTCTCGCTCGGCGGCGTCGGCGATACCGAGGCCGCCGACCGGCGCGGTTCCGTCGGCCACGACGTCGAGCAGGACACGGACGAACCGGTCCAGCAGCACGGCGGCGGCCTGCTCGCCGAAACCGGGCTGGAACTTCAGCCCGACGTACAGCCGTTCCTCGGGCGCGACGATCAGCGTGACCGGGTAATGCGTGGCGTCCACCGGCGGCCCGCCGGTCACTCGAAGATCCCGGCCCGCGTCCCAGCTCGTGGCCGCCGGGTAGTTCTCGACCACGAGCAGGGTGTCGAACAACTCGCCGATCCCCGCCTCGCGCTGGATCTCGGCGAGCCCGATCTGGTGGTGGTCCAGCAGTTCCGCCTGCTCGCGCCGCACCCGCGAGAGCAGGGCGTCCACCGTTTCGCCCGGACGCGGCGAGATCCGCACCGGCAGGGTGTTGATGAACAGCCCGGCCATCTCGGTGCTGCCCGCCAGTTCCGCCGGGCGGCCGGAGACCGTGGTGCCGAACACGACGTCGGCGCGGCCGGTGAGCCTGCCGAGCAGGATCGCCCAAGCCACCTGGACCAGGGTGTTCACCGTGCAGCCGAGGACTCGGGCGCGCTCCGCCACCGACGCGGTGACTTCGGCGTCGAGTTCACGGTGGAGGTGCTCCGGCCACCACGGCTCACCGGAGCCGGGGGCGAGCAGCGTCGGCTCGTCCAGTCCCGCCAGGGCGGCGGCCCAAGCGGCGCGATCCGCTTCCTTGTCCACTGTGGACAGCCAATGCAGTTGATCGCGGTGCGGGCGCCGCACCGGCGCCTCGGCCCCGCCGTACGTGGCGAGCAGTTCTCGTGCCAGCGCCAGGGAGGACCAGCCGTCCAGCAGGATGTGATGGTGACAGATGAGCAGGCGGTGATGCCCCGGGCCGCCTCGCAACAGGGCGAACCGGATCAGCGGCGCCTGGGACAGGTCGAACCGGGCACGGCGGAACCGCTCGACGGCCTCCTCGGTGAGCACTCCTTCTTCCCACGCCAACGCGGGTTCGGGCAGGACCACCTGGACGGGGTCGCCGTCGGCCCGCAGCCGGAATTCCACGCGCAGCGCGGAGTTCCGTCGCATCAGCTGCTCGGCGCACGCGCGCAGTCTGGCGGTGGCGAGCTCCCCGGCGAGGTCGAACGACAGGAGCACGGTGTAAACGTCGGTCTCGGCGTCCTGGGCCAGCAGACCGGCTTGGAGCGGAGTGATCGGCAGGACGTCCTCGACGTCGCCGAGTTCGTCCACTTCGGACTGCGTGAGCGCGACCAGCGGGAAGTCGGACGGCGTATGGCCGCCGCCTTCGGTCAGCGCGGTGATCGCGCGGTGCCACGCTTCCAGCAGAGCGTCGACGGGCTCACCGGACGACCAGCGTGCCTTGAGCACACCGTCTTCGACCACAGTGGACACTTCGACCGGATGGGACGCGGCCAGCTCCGGATCGGCGCCGCCCGCCAGGAAACCGAGACCGTCCACGGGGGTGAAGTCCCGCTCGTCCCGGAGGACCCGGCCGAGGTGGTTGACCAGGAACGGCCGCGGCGCGCCGGGGACGCGGTCGCGCAACGGACCGTAACCCGTGCCACCATTCGGAACCGCGGCGAGGGTTTCCTTGACCCGCTTGAGGATCTGCTCGGGCGTACCGTCGAGAGCCACCCGGATCGGGTACAGGCTGGTGAACCAGCCGACAGCGGAATCGGCGGCCCGCAAGCCGTCCCGGCCGTGCCCTTCGAGATCCGCCCGGAGTTCGCGCTCGCCCCAGACCTCGCGGGCGGCCAGCCCGAGTGCGGCGAGAAGGACCTCGCGGGTTCCGGTGTGGAACGCGCGCGGGATGTCGGTGATGACGGCCCTGGACAGCCCGTCGGGCAGCTCGGTGACGACATGCCGAAGGTCGCCGACGGTGCCGGTGGCCAGATCGACACTGGTCCCGGCTGCCATGCCGGCCCAGAAGGAGGTCTGCGTCTCGTCCGCGGTCAGGGACGCCGCCCAGTCACGGGCCACGAACTCACCCGGCCGCGCCGGCTCCCCCGCCCAGCCCGCGGCGAGCTCGGCGCCGATGACCGGCCACGAGACGGCGTCGACCACGAGGTGGTGCGCCACCAGCAGCAGCCTGCCTGACAGGAAGTGGACGCCCCGCAACACGACACCGGCGTGGGGGTCGAGCGCGGAGATCTCCCGCTCCAGTTCGGCCCGAGGATCCGCCTCGGCGAGCACCGCGCGCAGCGGGACCCTGGCTTCGTGGGGAGACCGGATCTCCAGCGTGTCACCGGTCAGCCGTGCCCGCAGGAAGTCGTGCCGGGCCACGAGTCTGGTGAGCAGCCGCGCCAGATCGCCGGTCTTCGCCCCGGCCGGGACCCGGAGCAGGGTGGCCTGGCTGTACCGGTCGATCGGGCCGCCACGCTCCAGCAGCCAGCGCAGCATCGGGGTCGGAGCCACCGGGCCCAGCCGTTCGGCCGCGGTGGCGGGTACGGCGCGGTCGTCGATCTCCCGGACCCGGGTGGCCAGTTCGGCCACGGTGCCCGCCTCGACGACGTCGCGCGGGGTGACGAGCAGCCCGGCCCGGCGCAACGCCGCGACCAGGTGGATCGCGCTGATGCTGTCCCCGCCCGCGGTGAAGAAACCGGTGTCGGCACCGATCTCACTCCGCCGCAGCACTTCCGCGAACGCGTCGGCGACGGCGGCTTCCCGCGCGTCCCGCGGCGCGATCGTGGCCACCGCGGTCTCCCCCGGCGGCTCCGGCAGCGCCGCGCGGTCCAGCTTTCCGTTGCGGTTCACCGGGAACGCGGCCAGCGGGACCAGCGCCGACGGCACCATCGCCGCGGGCAGCTCGGCGGCCAGTCCGGCGAGCACCGGAGCCGGATCCACGGTCGCGGGCACGCAGTAGGCGACGAGCCTGCCGTCACGGACCACGACCACGGCGCCGTCGACGCCGGGCCGGGCGACCAGCCGCGCCTCGATCTCGCCCGGTTCGATGCGCTGGCCACGGATCTTGACCTGATGGTCGGTGCGGCCGAGGTAGACGAGCGCGCCGTCGGGACGGCGCCGCACGAGGTCGCCGGTCCGGTACATGCGGCCGCCGGACGGGCAGGCCACGAAGCGTTCGGCGGTGAGGGCCGGCCGGTCGCGGTAACCACGCGCCAGCTGGACTCCGGCCAGGTACAGCTCGCCCGGCACCCCGGCCGGGACCGCGTTCAGCCGCGCGTCGAGCACGAGCAGATCGGTGTTCCAGACCGGGACACCGATGGGCACCGGCGTCTCGCCGTCGGCGGTGTCCCATTCGGTGACGTCCACCGCGGCTTCGGTCGGGCCGTAGAGGTTGTGCAGCGGGGCACGGAAGACCGCCCTCGCCTTGGTGACCAGATCGGCGGGCAGTTCCTCGCCGCTGCACACCACGCGGCGCACTGAACCCAGATCGTGCGGCACCCCGGCCGCGACGAACGCCGCCAGCATCGACGGGACGAAGTGGACGGTCGTCACCCGTTCCACCTCGATCAGCGCGGCGAGACGATCGGGATCGCGGTGGTCGCCCGGTTCCGCGACGACCAGCGTGGCCCCGGTGATCAGCGGGAGGAAGAACTCCCACACCGAGACGTCGAAGGTCGCCGGGGTCTTCTGAAGGACCCTGTCGCCCGCGTCGAAGCCGTAGCGGTCCGCCATCCACAGCAGCCGGTTGACGATGGCGCGGTGCTCCACCAGCACGCCCTTGGGCCTGCCGGTGGAGCCGGACGTGTAGATCAGGTAGGCGGCGTTGCCCTCGCCGATGACGGCGGACGTGAACCCGTCGCCGTCGGGCAGGTCGCCCGCCGTGACGACCGCGTCCGGCGCCGCGTCGGCGAGCAGTTCGCGGACGCGCTCGTCCGGCAGTTCCGGATCGACCGGCAGGTAGGCCGCCCCGGCACGCAGGACGCCGACGAGGGCGACGACCAGATCGGCCGAACGCGGCAGGATCACCGCGACGATCGATTCGGGGCCCGCCCCGCGGTCCCGCAGCCCGGCGGCGAGCCGCGCGCTGCGCTCGTCCAGCTCCCGGTAGGTCAGCCGGTTTCCCTGGAACACCAGCGCTTCGCGGTCGGCGTGGTCGGTGAAGGCCCGTTCCAGCAGCGCCGTCAGCGTCACGGCTGGGACGTCGTGCGCGGTGTCCGGCCGGGCCAGTTCCGCGGGCAGCAGGACCGGCACGTCCGCGACGGGCTCGTCGGCCGAGGCGACCAGGTCGCCGAGGACCTGGACGAACCGGCCGGTGAACAGGGCGGCCTCGTCGGCGTCGAACAGATCCTGCGCGAACTCGAGGAACCCGTCGAGCCCGTCGCCGGTCTCGGTGACGTTGAGGGTGAGGTCGAATTTGGCCGTGCCGGTCGGGATCAGGTCCATCCCGGCGTCGAGCCCGGCGAACCCGCCGTCGCCGTCCGGAGTGTTCCGATAGGCGAACAGCACCTGGAAGAGCGGATGCCTGCCCGGTGCGCGCGGCGGCGCCACCCTGTCGACGACCTGGTCGAACGGCACGCCGTCGTGGGCGAGCGCGGCCAGGCCGGTCCGGCGGACACGGGCCAGCAACTCGCGGAACGTCGGCTGCCCGGACAGATCCGTGCGCAGCACCACGGTGTTCACGAAGAATCCGACCAGCGGATCCAGTGTTTCGGCGGGCCTGCCCGCCACCGGGACACCGATCGGGATGTCCGTCCCCGCGCCGCACCGCGACAGCACGGTCGCCAGCGCCGCGTGCAGGACCATGAACACACTGGTCCCGGTTTCGGCCGCGAGTTCCCGGATCCGTCCGTGCAGGCCGTCCGCCAGGTCCAGGTCCAGCACCAGACCGAGGCCGCTCGGGTTACCCGGCCGCGTCCGTCCACTGGGGACCGGCAGGTCTTCGGGCAGGCCGTCCAGCTCCGCCGCCCAGAAGTCCAGGTCGGCCGAGACGGGAAGATCCCGCTGCCACAAAGTGTAGTCCGCGTACTGCACCACCAGCGGAGTCCACTGTGGAGCGTGACCGGCCGCGCGAGCGGTGTACGCGGTTTCGAGGTCGGCGATCAGCGGTCGCAGCGACCATTCGTCCGTGGCGATGTGGTGCGTGGTCAGCACCAGCGCGTGGTCTTCGGCACCGAGGACGATCAGTGCCGCGCGGACCGGCGGCTCGGCGTCGAGGGCGAACGGACGACGGCTGTGCCCGGCGATCACCGACGGCAGTTCGTCCACGGTGGCTTCCAGCGCCTCGCAGACAGCCGGTGACGGCGGCAGGATCTGTTGCCACGGCTCGGTTCCGTCGTCGTGATACACGGTGCGCAGCGGTTCGTGCCTGGCGATCACGTCGTCGAGGGCCGCGACCAGCGCCCGGCGATCGAGCGGGCCGCGCAGGCGCAGACTCAGCGGCAGGTTGTAGGCGGCGCTGTCGGGCCCGGCGAGGGCCTGGAGCAGCCACATCCGGCGCTGCCCCGCGGAAAGCGGCAGCCGCTCGGGCCGGGCGGCCACCGGGACGTCCGGCCTCGCCGGGGCGAGGTCGTCGAGACCGTGGATCAGCGCGGCGGGCGTCGGGGCGTCGAACACCGCGGCGATGGGGACGTCCACGCCGAATTCCGCGCCGAGGCGGGCACTCAGCCGCATGGCGAGCAGGGAATGCCCGCCGAACCGGAAGAAGTCGTCGCCGGGGCCGAACCCCGGGACGCCGAGGACGTCGGCGAACGCTCCGCAAAGCCGGGCGAGACGGGGGTCTGTGACGGCCTCACCGGATCCGGTGTGGGTCCGGTTCGCCAGCGCCAGCCGGTCGACTTTTCCGTTGGGGGTCAACGGAAGTACGTCCACCGGCACGAGCAGGCCCGGCACCATGTAGTCCGGGAGCCGCCGCGCCAGTTCCGCGCGCAGGTCACCGGTGTCGCCGCTGGGCACGTAGTACCCGGCGAGCCCGGCGCCGGCGGCCACGACAGCGCAGGGCCCGACGCCGGGCGCCTGTCCGAGCACGGCTTCGACCTCGCCGAGTTCGACCCGGAAGCCCCGGACCTTGACCTGGTGGTCGGTCCGGCCCAGGCAGTCGAGATCACCGGTTTCGGTCCAGCGCGCGAGGTCGCCCGTGCGGTACATCCGGCCGCCGCCGAAAGGGTTCGCGACGAACCGCGAGGCGGTCAGCCCGGGTCTGCCCAGGTAGCCCAGCGCGACCCCGGAGCCCGCCAGATAGAGCTCACCCGTCGCGCCGGGCGGGACCGGCCGGAGAGCGGCGTCGAGGACGTAGGCGTGGGTGTTGTGCAGGGGGCGCCCGATCAGCGGCCGGTCGGCGCCCGCCAGGTCGATTTCGTGCGCGGTGGACCAGATCGTCGTCTCGGTCGGCCCGTAGACGTTGGTCACGCCCGCGGTCGTCGCGCTCAGCGTGCGGGCCAGCGACGGCGGCAGCGCCTCGCCGCCGACCAGCGCGCGGACACCGCGCAGGGCGAGCGGCGCGGATTCGGCCAGCGCCTGCCACAACGACGGCGTCGCCTGCATCGCGGTGATGCGTTCCCTGCCGAGCAAAGCGCTCAACCGGGCCGGATCCCGCGTGTCCTCGCGACCCGCGAGCACGATCGTCGCGCCGTCGAGCAGGGGCAGGAACAGTTCGAGGGCGGCGATGTCGAAGCTGACCGTCGTGACGGCCAGGAACCGATCGGTGGCGCGGAAGGCGAACCGTTCGCGCAAGGAGGCGAGGAGGTTCGCCAGATTGCGCCGGGTGACGACGACACCCTTGGGACGTCCGGTCGAGCCGGAGGTGTAGAGCACGTAGGCGGGCGCGTCGAGCGGCGGCTCCGGTAGCGGCACCGGATCGACGGGCAGGCCACCGGAGAGCCAGGCGGGATCGACCACCAGCGCCGGGGCGGCGTCCGCGAGCATGAATTCCACGCGTTCGGCGGGGAAATCGGGATCCACCGGGAGGTAGGCGGCACCGGCCTTGAGCACCGCCAGCAGCGTCACGACGAGATCGACGCCCCGCGGCAGCGCGACGGCGACCAGGTCCCCCGGCCGGACGCCCTCCGCGACGAGGCGGGCGGCGAGCCTCCCGGACCGGCCATGTACGTCGTTATACGACAGCCGGGATCTCGCGTCCTGGAGGGCGATCCCGTCGCCATCGGGCACCGCGCTCAAGACGTCGGCCTGATCGTGCGCGGTCGTCTCCGAGCGGCCGAGCGCGAGGACGCGGGACCGCTCGTCGGCGCCTGTCACGTCGAACCGGCTCGCCGGGAGGTCCGGCTCGGCCGAGGCCAAGGCCTTCAGCACACCGGCGAAGCGCCGGGCGTGGTCCTTCACGTCGTCCGCGCTGTAGGCGGCCGGGTTGGCGTCGACGTCGAGTTCGATCCCGCCGTCACCCGGCAGGCCCTGCACGGTGAAGGTCAGGTCGTCGACCGGTCCGGCGGCCAGGTAGTGCGTGGTGGCGGGCACGCCGCCGAAGGAGAGGCCGGTGGCGAACGGTTTGATGTTGATCCACGGCCCGACCAGCCGCCTCGAGCCGAGCCTGCCGAGGTCGCGGCGCAGGTCCTCGCCGCGGTACCGGTGGTGCGGGCGGGTCAGCTTCAGTTCCGCGGTCACGGTCTTGACCAGTTCTTCCACCGTGGTGGACGCGGTGACCGGGATCCGCAGCGGGACGACGTTGACCGTGGTCGCCGGGATCCGCGCAGCCGGACCGAGACGGCCCATGACAGGCAGGCCGAGGACGATCTCGGGGGCGCCGGTGACCCGGTGCAGGTAGAGCCCGGTCGCCGCGATGACCAGTTCGGTCCAGCCGGTGCCGAGCCGTTTGGCCAGCACGGAAAGCGCTGCGAAACCGGCCGCGTCGAGCCGGGTGCTCTCGCGCAGGAAATGGTGCGACGCCGGGACCGGGGCAGCCGGGGAGACGACCTCGGGCAGATCCGCCAGCCTGTCCAGCCAGAACGCGCGATCACGCTCGAACTTTTCGGACTCCCGGTACGCCGCCTCGTCGGCGAGGAGAGCCGACACCGGTTTGAACGGGCTGTCACCGACAGGCCCGCCCGCGACGAGGGCGGTGTAGATCGCCGCCACGCGCCGCTGGACCAGCCCGAAACCATAGCCGTCGAGCAGGATGTGATGGCAGGCGAAGAACCAGGTGAAGTGGTCCTGCGCCCGCCGGTAGAGGATCTGCGTCACCAGCGGGCCCGACGCGGGATCCCGCGCGATGGCGAGTTCCGCGCGCATCGAAGGAACCGGATCGGTGTCGATGTCCACGATCCGCAGCACCGGCGTGACACCCGGCTTGCGCCAGGGCCCCGACTCGTCGTGTCCGAAAAGGACGGACAGGCCGTCGGCCTCGGCGAGCGTCCGGTGTACCGCCTCCTGGAAGGCGGAGACGTCGATTTCGCCCCGGATCTCCAGGTATTCACCGGTGTTGTACGCCGGACTGGACTGATCGAGACGCTGCCCGAACCAGACGCCCTGCTGTGCCGCGGTCAGCGGGCTGCGGACGTCATCGTGCGCCGATGACACAGTTGTTCCTTCCTCTGCATGGTGAGGGGCAGGCGATCGTGGCGTCGTGTCTGAACCCCAGGTGAGCGAAGGCGTAACTCGCGTGATTGGAGACGGATCTCGCGTGATCAGAAGCCGAACATCGTGATCGCCGCCCAATCACAAGAGATCCGTCTCTGATCACACGTGATCGCCGCCCGATCACGCGTGAACGCCCATCCCGCCCGAACACGACACCCACGACCACGCCGACCACTAGTGCCCGTGCCCGCCGCCTGCCGTCGGTGGCAGCTCGTGGGCCATCGACTTCGCGATCGCGATGACCTCTTTCGGCTGCACCAAGAACGGCCGCATCATGCTCATGTCCTCGTGTTCGAGCATGTGGCAGTGGTAGACGAACTTGCCGGTCACGTCGGCGAACTTGGCGACGACGTCGACCGACTCGCCCGCGGCCACGTTGACGACGTCCTTCCAACCCGCCTGGTCGGGCGCCACCGGTTCGCTTCTCTCCCAGAAGACCGGTGTCGTGGTGCCGCCGCCGACGCCGCCACCGGGAAGATCGATGAACTGGAAGCCGTCGATGTTGTAGAAGCCGCGTTTCACCGGCTGGAACGCGCAGACGTGGACGTGCATCGGATGCGGCCAGCCGGACCAGTCGAGGTTGACGAACCGCCAGCGCTCCCACGAACCCGCCTTGACGGTGTACTGCGTGGGATCGGTCCACTGGTAGGCCATGCGCTTCCAGGTGGTGACCGAACCGTCCTGTTCCTTGAGCTGCACGATGCCGTCGATGGGGAACGGCCCCGGCGGCGCCTCGACCTTCCGCATCTCCCACAGCCGGGCGTGCGAGACGCCGACCGGGGTCAGCATGACCATGCGCTCGGCCTCGACGGGCTGCTTTTCGGTGACGCGGGTGAACGACTTCGCCAGCGTCCTTGGCAGGCGGAAGCCGCTCTGCCTGCCCCGCTGCGCGACCCGGAACTGCAGGAAGTCCGGCCACGGCCCTGGGTCGTAGTCGATGTTGCGCAGCAGCACCTTCTTGCCGGCGAGCGCGCGGAAGTCGATCAGGACGTCGGCCCGTTCGGACGCCGCCAGGCTGAAGCCGCCCGCGACGTCCACCGGCGCGCCGAGCAGTCCCGCGTCGGAGCCGATCACGAAGATCGTGTTGGGCGGTAAGGGTTTCCCGTCCTCGGTCACCGCCTGCACCACGTACGGCCGCGTGTTGGACGCGTTGGCCATGCGGAAGCGGTACCAGTCCGGCTCCACGTCCTTGAACGGCCAGATCGTCCCGTTCACCAGCGTGTACGGCCCGGCGAACGAACGCACCTGCCGCAGCGGGTCCGTGCTCATCACGGTGGTCTTGTGCAGCATCGTGCCGGTGAGGCGGTTCTTGTCGTCGGTGTCGAAGTTCCGGTCGCAGATCAGCAGCGGCACTTCGCGGTCCCCGGACGGCAGGCGCAGCGAGGCCTCTTCGTCGTCGCGGAGGAGGTACATCCCGAGCAGGCCGGACATCACGTTCCAGCGCGTGATGTGCATGGCGTGGTCGTGGTACCAGAGCGTGGTCGCCGGCTGGTCGTTGCGGTACTCCACCAGCTGGCTACGGCCCGCGAGGACCGCGTCCTCCGCCCAGCCGTCACTGCCGCCGTCACTGAAGTGGCCGTGCAGGTGGACCGACGTCCAGCCGGGCAGCGCGGCGACGTCCGCCCGCGGCGCGACACCCTCACGGCCGGGAACGTCCCACTGGTAGGGATCGGCGTTCTCGTCGAACAGGATCTCCACCACCGGCAACGGATACGGACCGGTGAGCTCGTTGGTCCAGGTGACCCGCAACGGTTTCCCGCGCCGGGCTTCGATGATCGGCCCGGGGAACCGGCCGTCGAAGCCCCAGATCTTCGTCGGCGGGAGCTGCGAGTGCAGCCGGACGACGTTGGGCCGCATGCGGATCGTCAGGTTGTCGACGCCGCCGCCCCGATCGCCCCTCGCCGTCGCCATGGTGGGCAACGGATCCCGGAACGGCGTCAGCTGGGTGACCGTCCCCCGGAACGGCGTGCCCGGCCGCGGCGTCGTGGCGGCCACCGGGCGCACTTGGCCGACCGGATCGCCTTGCGCCCGGGGCCGGGCGTACGCGCGAGGATCGATCGTGACCGGGCCGCGTTCACGGCCGGGCATGGACTGGATCGTCGCCGACCCGATCCCCAGCGCCAGCGCGCCCGCGAAACCCGCCTTGAGCAGAAAACCCCGGCGGTCGACGCCTTCGCCGTCGCTCACGACCTGTCGGCCTCTGCCGCCGCCATGGCCTCGATGAGGCTCTTGGGCCTCAGATCGGTCCACGTCGCCTCGACGTAGTCCAGGCACTCCTGTCTGGAGGCCTCGGCCTTCGCCACCGTCCAGCCGTCGGGCACCTCGGCGAACGAGGGCCAGAGCGAGTGCTGGTTCTCGTCGTTGACCAGCACCAGAAAGCGGCCGTCTTCGTTGTCGAACGGATTCGTCATCACACAGCTCCCTCAGCAAACTTAGGGAAGGCTAGCCTAATGATTTACCCATGGCCATAGGCCGAAAACGTGACGGTGGCGGCATTTCCGCTCAGGCGCGGCCGCGGCGCATCTCGCCGGACAGCAACCAGCCGAGATACAGCCCGCCGAGCACCAAAGTGGTCACCCCGACCGGCAACTGGGAACCCGGAATCAGTCGCTGGGCGACCAAATCCGCGAAGGCCAGCAAGAAACCACCGGACAACGCGGAAATGGACAACGAGGGACCGACCGAGCGAGCGAGCCGTTTCGCGACCTGTGGAGCCGCCAGCGCGACGAACGAGATCGGGCCCGCGCAGACGATCGCGGCGGCGCTCAGCACCACCGAAACCGTGATCGCCCGGCGGCGCACCGCCCCCACCGGCAAACCGAGCGAGGTGGCCGAATCCGGGCCGAGTTCCAGCGTCAGCAGCGGTTTGCTCAGCAGGAAGGCCGACGGCAGCACCACGACCAGCACCGCCAGCAGGATCCACACGTGCTCCCACGACCGCCCGTTGAGACTGCCGACCAGCCAGATCTGCGCGTTGAGCATCTCGTTCAGGTTGGCCCGGCTGAGCAGGTACGCGATTCCCGCGCTCAGCAGCGCGCTCACGCCGACCCCGACCAGGATCAGCCGGTACCCGCGCACACCGCCGCGATAGGACAGCAGATAGATCAGCACCGCCACGGCGCCACCGCCGGCGATCGCGCCGACACCGGTGGACGCCAGGCTGGAATCCTTCAACAGGAGGATGGACACCAGTGCGCCCGCCGCGGCCCCGTTGTTGAAGCCGACGATGTCCGGGCTGCCCAGCGGGTTGGCCGAAAGGCTCTGGAAGATCGCCCCGCTCACCGCCAGCGCGGCCCCGACGAGCAAGGCGACCAGCACCCGCGGCAACCGGACGTCGTTCACGAAGTACCGCTGCTGCAGCGTTCCGTGCCCGCCGAGGGCGCGGAAGACGTCGGGCATGGTGATCGGGTAGTTGCCGGAAAGCAGGCTGGCCAGTACCACCGCGCAGCAGAGGACCACCAGCACGACCGCGACCCAGACGGTCCGGCGGTGCAGCCGCACCGAGATCCGGCCGCTCCTGCTCCGGACCGTCCACTGTGTACTGGAAGTGACGGTCACAGTTCCCCCAGCCGTTTCCGGCGGACCAGGTAGATGAACACCGGCGCGCCGATCACCGCGGTGACGGCCCCCGCCTCCAGTTCGCCGGTCGGCAGCACGACCCGGCCGAGGACGTCCGCCCCGAGTACCAGCAGCGGTGCCGAAACCATGGAGTACGGGACGACCCAGCGGTAGTCGGGGCCGACCACCGCGCGGACCGCGTGCGGGATCGCGAGACCGACGAACCCGATCGGCCCGGCGGCCGCCGTCGCCCCGCCGCACAGCAGCACGATCGCGATCACGCTCAAGAGCCGCGTGCGGCCGAGATGCGCGCCGAGCGCGCGGCCGACCTGGTCGCCCAGTGCCAGTGCGTTCAGCGAGCGGGTGAGCAGCAGGCTGATCACCGCGCCTGCGACCAGGAACGGCAGGACGTCGAACAGCACGTCGTAGCCGCGGTTGATCAGCGAACCGATCGTCCAGAACCGCATCGACTGCGTCGTCCGCGCGTTCATCGTGGTGAACGCCGAGATGATCCCGGTCAGCACGGCGGTGACCACGGTGCCCGCCAGCGCGAGCCGGACCGGATTCGCCCGGCCGCGGCCGGTGGAGCCGAGCAGGTAGACGACCACGCTCGCGATGGCCGCGCCGACGAGGGCGAACCACACGTAGCCGGTGAGCGAGGTGACGCCGAAGACGGCGATGGCGACCACGACGGCCGCGGAGGCGCCGGATTCGATGCCCAGCAGCCCGGGATCGGCCAGCGGGTTCCGGGTCACCGCCTGCATCAGCGCGCCCGCCGTGCCCAGCGCGGCGCCGACCAGGACGCCGAGCAGCGTTCGCGGGATCCGCTGATCCCAGACCAGGTTCGCGTCGTAGGAACCGTCGAAGTGGAACAGCGCGTCCCACACCACGCCGATCGGGAGATCCTTGGCGCCGACCGCGACACTGACGATCACGGCCACGCCGATGAGCGCCAGGCCCGCGACGAGCCCCGCGCCGCGGGCGACGTTGACCTTCGGCCGGGCGACCGGTTCCGGCCGGGGCGGCGAGACGACGGCCATCAGCCACCCACCGTCACGCGGCCCGCGTCCAGCCGGACGGCGCGCGGCAACCGGTCGATCGTGGACTGCCGGTGCGCGATGATGATCAGCGACCGGTCCGCGTGCAGCCGGTCGAGCGCGCGTTCGATCCGGTCACCGGTCTCCGGGTCGACGTCGGCGGTGGCCTCGTCGAGGATCAGCACGGCAGGGTCCACCAGCGCGGCGCGGACCAGGCCGATCAGCTGCCGTTCCCCGGCGGACAACGTGTCCGCGGCGGCGCTGACCGGCGTGTCCAGCCCTTCCGGCAGCCGGGCCACCCACTCCCGCAGGCCCAGCCGCTCCAGCGCCCAATCGATCCGGTCGTCCGGCGGCGGCTCCGGCACCAGGCGGAAGTTCTCCCGCAGCGTGCCGGTGACGACGTGAACCCGTTGCGGGACCAGCATGATGCGGCTGCGCAGTTCGTCGGGGGCGATCTCGTCGAGCGGGATGCCGCTGTAGCGCACGGTTCCGCCGTCCGTGGGATACAGCCCGGCGAGGATCTTGGCCAGCGTGGTCTTCCCGGATCCGGTCGGCCCCACCAGGCCCGTGCGCGCTCCCGGCGGGAACGTGCACGACACGTCGTTGAGCACGGAAATCCCGTCCACGTAGGAGAACCGCAGTCCGGAGGCCTCCAGCGTCCCGCGTTCGGGGAGCACCGTGCCGTTGCCGGTGCGCGGCGGGCGCTCGGTGGTGTCGAGCAGGTTCAGCAGCCGGGCGAGGCCGACCCTGGACGTCTGCAACTGGCCGATCAGGTTCGTCAGCTGGTTGGTGGAGTCGAACAGTTGCCGCATCGCCACCACGAACACCGCGACCGTGCTCAGCGGCATACCCCACGCGAGGACGAGACCGCCGCCCACGACGAGGATCGTGGCGTCCGCCAGGGCCTGCGCCAAGGTCACGCCGCCGGTGCGCAGCACGACGAACTCGGACCGCAGGGTGGTGCGCCGCAATGTTTCCTTGTCGCGGTCGAACCGGTCGCGCCACTGCTGCTCGGCGCCGCGGGAGGTGAGCAGCTCGCGGGCCTGGATGCCCTCGCGGTAGGTCGCCGCGACGGCACCCTGCGCCGCGGCCTCCGCCGCGAAGGCCGTCGTGGCCCCGCGCTGGAACCACCGCATGATCAGCACCGACAGCGGGATGAACACCAGCACCACGACCAGGGTGAGCTGCCACGAGTAGAGCAGCAAAAGGACCGTGGTGAAGATCAGGTAGCCGGTGACCGACAGCAGGTCCGGGAGATCCGCGCGGACGAAGGACGCGAGATCGGCGATCTCCGCGGTGCTGCGGCGGAGCAGATCACCGGACCGCTGCGTCTCGAGGAACCGCAACGGCGCCGTCGCGAGCCGGGACACGACGAGGTCGCGCAGTGACGCCACGACGCGTTCCCCCGCCCTCGCGAGCCAGATTTCCCCGGTGCGCAAGAGAATCAGCCGGGCCAGGACGAGCGCGGCGAAGACGCCCGCCGCCGTGTACAGGCCCGCGAGGTCCTTTTGCGCCACCCGCTCGACGGCCCAGCCGACCACCGACGGGATCAGGGTCAGCGCCAGTGTCGCGGCGGTGCCGAGGCCGATCGCGAGGGAAAGGATCGCGCGGTGCGGTTTCAGGAACGGCCAGGCACGCCGGAGCACGCCTTTCTGTTCGGGCCGCTCGCTCAGGACGATGGCTTCAGGCACGCCGAGCCACCTCCCGCACCGGCAGGGCGACGACGCGGTCCGCGGCGTCCACCACCGCGGCCCGGTGGCTGGCGAAAACGATCGTCCGCACTCGCCCCGCCTCGTCGAGCCAGGCCCTCAGTCCGTTGAGGACACTCTGTTCGGTTCCGGCGTCGACCGCCGAGGTGATGTCGTCGAGCAGCAGGACGTCGGCGCCGTGCAACAGGGCCTGCGCCAGGGCGAGGCGTTGCAGCTGCCCGCCGGACAGGGTCGCCCCGCCTTCCCCCGTCTCGGTGTCATAACCGTTGGGCAGCCCGGAAACGTGCTCGTCGATGGCCGCCGCGGCGCACGCCGCCCGCATGTCTTCCTCCGTGAGTTCCGGACGGCCCAGCAGCAGGTTCTCGCGGATCGTCCCGGAGATCAGATCGGGCCGCTGCGGCACGAACACCAGCCGCTCGCGGACCTCCCGCAGCGCCGCCCGGCGCAGATCGACGTCTCCGAAAACGACCGTGCCGGCATCGGGATCGTCTCGCCGCGCGAGCAACCGCAGCAGCGTCGACTTGCCCGAACCCAAGGGGCCCGTCACCACGACGAACTCCCCAGGGCGGGCGGTGAGATCGAGCGGGCCGACCACGCGACCGTGCGCGGAATGCACCTCGACCCCGGTGGCCACCAGATCGGCGGGCGGGCGGAGCGGCACTCCGGCGTCCGGGTCCGCGACACCGGGGACGGTCTCGAGCACCTCGCTGATCCGCTTCGCCGCCGTCAGCGCTTCGCCGAGCTGGGTGAACCGGTGAGTGACCACGCCGATCCACGTGCCCAGCATCGCCATCCAGGTCGTGAAGGCCACCAGCCCGCCAACGGTCAGCGAGCCGTCGATCACCGCGCCGCCGCCGACGAGCAGGCCGATCGCCGTCGCCACACCGGGAACGAAGGGACCGGTCGCGGCCCAGCTGGCGGCCACCTTGGCGGTCGACATGGTCTCGACGGTGACCGTCCTGCTGTGCTCGGCGTGCCGCTCCAGCAGCGGCCCGTCGCCGCCGATACCGCGGATCGCGACACTGGCCGTGAGCAGTTCCTCGACCGTGTCCGCGCGGGCGCCGTGCGCGGCGGCGAGCCGGTCGTTGGCGGCCGCGAACCGTTTGGGCAGCACGATGTTCAGTACGACCAGCGCCGGGACCGTGGCCAGCCCGACCACGGCGAGCGACGGGTCGAGCCTGCCGATGAGGACGAGGATGACGGCGAACCCGGCGATACCGGTCACCATCGAGGCGGAACCCGCCAGCCAGTTGTGCACGAAGTCGACGTCGCGCGTTCCCCGGATCGCGAGGTCGCCGCGACCGAAGCGCGCGCGATCCCGCCGGTCGAGCAGCAGGGCCTGGTCGAGCAGCCTGCCGCGCAGGTCGTTCGACGCCGACACCGCCGCGAGGGTGATCTGCCACTGCATCAACGCGAGCCCGGCGACCAGCAGGATCGCCGCGCCCACGACGGCCAGCGCCCAGCCGAGCGTCGCCGACTGGTTCCCGGCGTTGATGCCGTCGTCGATCGCGTACTCGACGCACAGCGGGAACACCACCGTCGCCAACTGGAAGAGCGTTCCCCCGGCGACCGCGGCCAGCACCCTGCCCCGGTTTCGCCCCAGTGCGCCCACCAGCAGCCGGACGGCGGCCCGGCTTTCGCCGCGCACCTTCATTCCCTGCCCCATCTTCAGTTCCGCAACAGTGCCGTGGTCAGTCTTCGGGCTCCGCGTCGTACGGGGCGTCTTCGGACTTCCCCTGCCGCCAGTACCCGCAGAAGTCGATGCGCTTGCGGTCGACGCCGCGCTCGCGGACGAGATGCCTGCGCAGTTCCTTCACCATCCCGGCCTCACCGGCGAGCCAGGCGTAACCGGGGCCCTCGGGCAGTTCCGCGGCGCGCACGGCGTCCAGCAGCGGCGCGCCCTCGCCGTCCCGCGTCAGCCAGGTGACCTCGACTTCGCCGTCGGTCCGCCACTGCTGGCGGTCACCGTCGACCGGCACCTGCACGAAGACCTGGGCGCGCTCCCCCGCGGCGAGTCCTTCGACGATGCCACCGATCGCCGGGAGCGCCGTCTCGTCACCGGCGATCAGCTTCCAGCCGGACCCGGGACGCGGGAGATAGTCGGCCCCGCGGCGCGTGGGATCCGTTTCCTCGTGCGGGAACCGGGCGTTCGGGCCGTAGATGACGACCTCGTCGCCGGGCTCGGCGGCACCCGCCCACTTCGACGCCGGGCCGACGTCACCGTGCCGCACGAAGTCGACGTCGATCTCGCCGGGGCGGAGCGCGCGGATGGTGTACGTGCGCATCGCGGGGCGGCCGTCTTCGGGCATTTCGCGGTAGCGGGCGTACCAGTCCTCGCCGGTCGGCACCCGCGGGCTCGCGCCGGGCGCGGACGGCAGGAAGACCTTGATGCGCTGATCCGGCCCGCAGGTGGTGATGTCCCGCAGCCCCGGTCCGCCGAAGGTCACCCGGATCAAACTCTCCCCGACCGGCGCCGTCGCCAGCACCACGGCGTCGAAGTGGAGGAACGGCTCGCTCCGGAGCAGGTCGGTCTTGCCGGCGGTCATGCGGAACCCATCCCTCTTGTGCACCCTTGGCTTGGACTACGAAGGTTAGCCTAACCATATGGCCGAGGGGGTGGGTGCGCTAGCTCCGAACGGATCATCGGGGCCGGGCATTTCGGTGCGCTGCGCCACACCGGTTGGCTCGCCCGCAAGTCCGTGAAGGCCTCCTTAAGGGACTCTGGGTCCCTCAAGGAGGCCTTCACGGACTTGGGGGCAGCGCGAGCCTCGCGCTAGCGCTCCTTGCCGCTCACCAGCGTCTTCCCGTCCGTGAACGACGGAATCACGCCGTAGGAAGCCTTCCGCGAAGCCCGCCGCAGCGTCGCGAGCACGGCGGGCCCCAGCACCAGGATCGCCACCGTGTTGGTGATCGCGCGCCCCGTGTCCCAGCCCGCCGTCGACGTCAGCAGCGTGAAGACGGCGAACCGGTGCAGGTTCTCCAGCAGCGGAGCGCCGGGCACGTACGAGATGTGGCCATCGTGGTACGGCACTTCGGCGTCGGTGATGAACGGCCAGAACCACAGGTTCATCAGGAAGCCGAACACGTACGCGACGAAGATCCCGTAGCCCACCAGCATCGCGATCTCGGCCTTGCCGGTCACGCGCCGCGGCAGCAGGCCCGCGCCCATCCCGATCCACGCCGAGCACATCATCTGGAACGGCAGCCACGGCCCCACCCCGGCCGTCAGCAGCGCCGAAGCGAACAGCGACGTACAGCCCAGCACGAAACCGAAGCCCGGTCCGAGCACCCGCCCGGCCAGCACCAGCAGGAAGAACACGGTCTCGATGCCCGCGGTCCCCGCTCCCAGCGGCCGCATCGCCGCGTTCACCGCCGAGAGCACGCCGAGCATCGCGAGGGCCTTGGAATCCATGCCCCCTTCGGACATCTCGGCCAGCACGATGACGATCAGGATCGGCAGGATCCCGATGAACACGAACGGCGCGTCCGGACCGTGCTGCATCGACTGCGGTTCGACGCGGACCAGGAGCGGCCAGACGAACATCATCAGTCCCGCGAGCGACGCGAGCCCGAGCACCGTCGCCGAACGCGGGCCCAGCCGGACCGCGGGGGCCGTGTTCACCGGACCTCCTGCGGAAGCGCGGCACCGACGTCGTCGACGGTGAGCCACGGTTCGCCGAGGATCTTGGCGACCTGCGTGGCGAACGCCGGGGAGCCACCGAGCACCTCGCCGGTCGGGCCGTCCGAGACGACTTCCCCTTCCGCCATCACGAGGACGCGGTGCGCGATGGTCGCGACGAACTCGACGTCGTGGGTGGCCACGACGACCGCTTTGCCCTCGGCCGTCAGCGACGCGATCATCTGCGCCAGCGCGGCTTTCGCGGTGTAGTCGAGACCGCGGGTCGGTTCGTCCAGCAGCATGATCCGCGGCGCGGCCGACAGCTGCACCGCGAGCACGAGCGCGAGACGCTGTCCCTCGGACAGGTCCCGCGGATGCGAGGCCGGATCGATGCCCGGAGCGAGCCTGTCGAGCAAGCCCCGGCAATACCCCGCTTCCGTGCCCGATTCCGCGTCGGCGGCCTCGCATTCGGCGGCGACGGTCTGCAAGTACAGCAGGTCGCTCGCGGTCTGGGGCACCATGCCGACGAGCGCGCGGGCCGCGGCGCTGCTCAGCGTCTTCGGATCCTTGCCTTCGACGGTTACCTTGCCACCCTGCCGGGGGCCGGAGCCCTGCACCGCCCACAGCAGCGACGACTTGCCGGAACCGTTGCGGCCCATCATCGCCAGCACCTCACCGGAGCGGAGGCTGAGGTCGACCTCCCGCACCGCGACCTTCGGCCCGTACCGGACCACGACACCGGACGCGGCCAGCAACTCCTCACCCGCGGTCGTGGTCCGCACCGGCGGAGTCCCCAGCGTCAACGACGAAGCGCGACGACGCGCGTCACGGACGGACATCGGCAGGGGATCCCACGACGCCAATCGTCCCAAGTGGACGATCGGTGGCGCGATCGGCATGTCCTTCAGCACTTCCGGCGGAGTCCCGTCCACCACTCCCCCGGTGCCGGGGACGTAGATCATCCGATCCGCGAACGGGATCACGCGTTCCATACGGTGCTCGGCCATCAGCACCGTCGTGCCGAGGTCCTCCACCAGCCTGGCGAGCGTCGCCAGCACCTCCTCGGCGGCGGTCGGGTCCAGCGCCGACGTCGGTTCGTCCAGGACGAGCACCTTCGGATGCGTGGTCAGCACCGAGCCGATCGCCACCCGCTGCTGCTGCCCGCCGGACAGCGTCCGCAGCGCGCGCCTGCGCAGTTCCGCGATGCCGAGCAGGTCGAGGGTCTCTTCCACCCGGCGGCGCATCACCTGCGGGCTCAGGCCGAGCTGTTCCATGCCGTACGCGAGTTCGTCCTCGACGGTGTCGGTGACGAAGCCCGCCAACGGGTCCTGCCCGACGACGCCGACCAGATGCGCGAACTCGCGCGGCGGCCGGGACCTCGTCGTGACGCCGTCGACGGACACCGTCCCTTCGAGGTGACCACCGGTGAAATGCGGGACGAGACCGTTGATCGTGCCGAGCAGCGTCGACTTGCCCGCGCCCGTCTGGCCCGCGAACAGCACGAGTTCGCCTTCACCGATGGACAGCGTCACGTCGGCGAGCACCGGTTCGGAGCGGCCGTGGTAGGTGAAGGAAACGTGGTCGAGTTCGATCATGCGTGCACTTCTTTTTCCAGCGCGGCGTACGGGGGTTCGGGGACCGGGGTCAGGAACGCGGGCAGGACACCGATCAGCACCCCGAGCAACGGCCCCCACGACAGCGACGGCCAGGACAGGTTGATCAGCGACGGGTTCATGTTCATCGGGTTCACTTCCGACGTCGTGAACAGGATGGCCGCGACGGCGATCCCGCTCGTGGCGACGACGATCTCCGGCAGATGCCAGCGGTCGGGCCGGTAGCGGGTGCGCTGGACCCGTTTGCCCGCCGACCAGAACCCGATCAGCCCGACCACGACCCCGGCGGAAAGTACCGGGGCGGCGAGATATCGGGGTGTCGAACCGTCCAAAGTGGCGTAAACGCCGACGCAGACACCGATCAGGCCGACGATCATCAGCGTTCCCGTGATCAGCCTGGCCCGCGCCTCGACCAGCCCCGCGCGGCCGTAACCACGAGAATCCATGGAGGCCGCGAGTTGCAGTGACCGCGAAAGCGCGTCCTCCAGCACCGGGATGAGGACGGTGTGCAGGGCTTTCACCTTCTTCTTGCCCGAACCGCCCCGCAGTTTGCGGGCACGCCGGACGCGCAACACGCTCTCGGCGAGCTGCGGGAACACCGACAGCGCGACGATCACCGCCGTCCCCACCTCGTACAACGCCGGCGGCATCGCCTTGAGCAGCCGTTTCGGGTTCGCGAGCGCGTTGGCCGCGCCGAGGCAGATCACCATCGTCGCCAGCCGCATCCCGTCGTAAAGCCCGCCAAGCAACGATTCCGCGGACACGTCGCCGAAGAGCCGAATGCCCGCCGCCCATTCGGGCAGCGGGATTTCGGGCAGCCGCAGGATGATCGTGGCACCCTCGGCACCGCCGAAGACGATGCGGAAGAACACGCGGATCGCCACGATGACCGCGCCGAGGTACAGATAGAGCCGGAAAGCCAGCGCCCACGGCGCCTCACTGCGCCGGGCCACGACGACGTACCCCGCGACGGCCACGATCGTCAGCAGCAGCCACGGGTTCGTCGTCCGGGTCGCCGCGACGGCGAGCCCCAGCGCCCACACCCACCAGGCGGCCGGATGCAGGTCGCGCGGCAGGAAGTAGGACGTCATCAAGCTCCTTGTGCGCGTTTGCGTCTGCGTGCCACCAGGAATCCTGCCACGCACAACGCCAGCACCGCGCCACCGGCCGCCCACGGCGCCCAGTCACTCGCGCCGGACTCTCGCTCGATCACCGCGTTGACGTCCTCGGCGTTCTCACCGCCAGTGAACGCGACGTTCATCGAAGGGTCCTTCGCCTGCGGCCGCGCCGACGCGCTCGGACGCGGTTTGGGCGGCGGCAGCGCACCGGAACTGGCGACCGGAGCCTCTCCCGCGCCCGGTTCCACCCCCTCGGCGGGCTGACTGTCAGCGGGCTGATCGCTCCCCGCTTGCGGCTGTTGCTGTTGCCGTTCGTTGGGATCGTTGGTGGACGGCTTGGCCTCCTCGCGCGGCACGCACGACTGGCCTTCGGTGCCCGGCCGCACCGCGGAGACCCGCGGGACCGGGTTGGTCTCGGCGGTGGCGTTCAGCGAGAACGACCAGCCCTCGAAACCACCGGGGATGAAGTCACGGTTCTTGACGCCCCACTGGCTGTAGTCCCAGGCGCAGTTGTTCGAGGCGTGCCAGTACGACCAGTAGGCCTGGGCCGGAGGCGTGTCGATGCACAGCTCGCGGTACTTCTCGCGGCCGGTGATCGGGACGTTCTCGGCCGCGGACGGCCGGTTCTCGACCCGGCAGATGAACGCCTCACCCCACCGTTGCACCCCGGCGATCTGGAAACCGGCGCCCTTGAGCGCGTCCAGCCCGGTGCCGCGCGTGGTCTGGGGATTGCAGCGCACGATGGTGGTGCCGCCGAGCTTCTGGAAGTCGACGACCACGGTGACCCCGTTGGCGTCCTTGCAGAACCCCGGGTATCCCTTGCCCTGGTCGACGGCGTGCGCGGACGGCGCCGTGGCGGCGATCAGGAAGATCACCGCCACCACTCCGAAGACCCTCCTCATTGGACGGTCAAGGTCGCGCTCGAGTACACCGTCACCCCGTTACCCGTGGCCGCGATCGTGTAGACGTAGGTGCCCGCCGCGGTCGGCGTGATGTTCTGCGTGCCGCCGGGCGCCGCGAGCGCACCGGACCAGGCGCCACCGCCGCTCGACGGGGTGACCGACCCCGCGGTGACCGTCGTCGCGTTGGTCGAGGTCCAGGTCAGCGAGGTGGTCTGGCCGAGGGTGATCTTGCGGTCGACGTCGTTGACGGACAACGAAACCGTCGGGTTGCTCGCGTTCACGGCCGGGTTCGTCGGCGTGACCCCGGGCGGCGGGTTGGTCGTCGCCGACTTGTTCAGCGAGAACGACCAGCCTTCGAAACCGCCGGGGACGACGTTGCGGTTGAGCGCGCCGTAGCTGCTGTAGGTCCAGGTCGAGCCGGAACCGTCGGCGTGCCAGTAACCCCAGTACGCGCCGGCGGGCGGAGTGTTGACGCACGGTTCCTTGTAGTTCGGGTTGCTCGACAGCGGAATCGTCTCCGTCGCGGACGGGCGGCCACCCAAGCGGCACACGAAACCGAGCCCCCATCGGGCGGTGCCTGCGACGGCGATCCCGGCGTCCTGCAGCGCCTTGATACCGGTGCGGTCGGTGCCAGGATTCGCGTTGGGCGAGCAGCGGGTGATCGTCGGCGCGGCGGTCCCGCCGTTACCGTCGAGTTCCTGGAAGTCGACCACGACGGTGACGCCGGTGAGGGCGTCGTTGCCGGTGCAGATCCCGTCGTACCCCGCGGCCTGCGCGGGCGCGGCCACGGCGGTGGCCAGTCCGGTCAGTCCGATGAGGACGGACGTGACGGCGAGCAGTCTTCTCATGGTGTTGCCCCCTTTGTCTTGATGAAACGGCGTAGCAGGAAGATGAGCACGATCGCGGCGGCCAGCAGGATGCCCGCCAAGCCGACGAGCCCCCACGTCATCCACGACGGCTGAGTAGTCTGGGCGGCGGCTTGGAGCTGGGTACCGGACGCGGCGTTCGCGGCGTCGACGTCCGAGAGCGGCAGCCGGACGGCGGACGACAGCGGCGAATCCGCGGCGGTGAGCCAAGATCGGCCCGCGACACCCTGGGCGGCGGCGAGGCTCGTCGGGAAATCGGTCTTCCCGTCGCTCGCCACGACGGATCCCTTGGCGAAACCGCCGTCGGCCTGGACCAGCTTGCCCAGCGACCGCGCGGTTCCGCTCGCGTCGAGTCCCGCGACCTGCCGCGCGGCGGCGACGGCGGCGCTGAGCGCGACGTCCGCTTCGCCCGCTTCACCGGTCACCATGCCTTCACCGGTCGGCCGGACGCCGAGCGCGCTCACCGCGGAGACGAACGCCGACACACGCCGCTCGGTCCAGCCGTCCGGTCGTTTGGTCGACGGCGCGGCGTCGGTATGCGGACGGGCGGCCAGCGCGGTGACCGCGGCGGCTGTCGCGCCCAGGTCACCGGAGCCGCACTCCGCGGTGTCGAGGTGCTTCGGGAAGGTTCCGTCGGCGCACTGGCGCGAAAGCAGCAGTTCGACCGCGGGGCCGGGGTCGGCGGTGGTGGCGAGCAGTGCCCACGTGTGCCGCTCGACGGTCTCGTCGGCGTCGGCGAAGGAACCGGTGTCGGTGAACTTGCCGTCAGTGCCGCGCAGCTTCACCAGGTCGGCGCGCAGCTGACCGACGTCCGCCTTCGCGAACTCGCCGACGAGCACCAGCTTCGCGAGCGGTTCGGCGTAGGACGCCCCACTCTGCTCGTACGGAGCGCCGTGGGCGTAGGCCTGCACGGCTTCCGGCGTGAGCAGGAACTTCGATGCGCGGGCGACCGTCTCCGGCTGCACGTCCAGCGCCCGCAGCGCGAGCACCAGATCAGCGGTGGCGTCGTAGTCGACGTAGGTCTTGCCGTCCTCGGTGACCTCGACGTGGTCACCGCCCACGAGCCGGTTCGTCAGGTACGCGCCCAGACGGGAAGCCGGGGTCGCCGTGTCCGGGATGGCGACCGGGGCCGCGATCGCCGTCGGCGGCGGGACCCGGGCGCCGGTGGACGCCCTCGGGGTGACCGGCTTCTTCTTGGGTTTCGGCGTCGTGGTCTTCGGCGCGGGCTTGGTGTCCTGCGGCTTGGCCGCGGGCGGGGTGGTCGTGACGGTGACCGTGCTCGGCGCGGGCGGGCTCGTCGCCAGTGACGAGGACGTGCCCGGCGTCGGCGTCACCGACGTCGTGGTGGTCGCGGTGGTCGTCGTCGTGGTCGTGGTCGTGGTCGTCGTGGTGCTGGTCGGCGCCGGATCGCTGCTGGTCGAGGTCGGCGTGCCGGTGGCCGAGCTCGTTTCGGACGGCGTGGAGGTCGGCGTTTCGGAGGCACTGCTGCTGGTCGGTGGCGGTCCGCTGCCCTTCGCGAGCGCGTAGAAGCCGACCTGCGACAACCCGAGCGAGGCCTGGGCGCCCGCGCGGATCCAGGTGTCGAGCCCGCTGATGCCGCCGGTGCGCGCCGCGACGTAGGAAGCCGGGTTGTAGGCGATCGCGCCGAGGTCGCCCGCGAGCCGGTTGCCGGAGTCGGCCGCCGCGTTCGCCTGCGCGGATTTGAGGAACCGCACGCCCTTGTCGACCGCCTCGTCGGCGCCGCCCGCGTCGGCGAGCGCCTGGACGATCAGGCCGGTGCTGTTGGTGTTCGGGGCTTCGGTGCCGACGCCGCCGCCCCAGCCACCACCGGCGTTCTGGTTCGCGGTGAGCCAGGAGACGGTCTTGGCGATCGGGGCGTCGAGTCCGCCCGCGCCCGCCTTCCGCGCGGCCAGCATCGCCGAAAGCGCGAGGCCGGTGGTGTCACCGTCGGACGGGGACTGGTCGATCGTCTTGCCCTCGTCGCACGAGGAGATCTTGTAGCCGTTCGACGTGACGTGATCGCCGGTCTCGGTCGTCTTGATGTAGCCGAAGAAGATGCGGAAGTAGCCCTCGGAGCACTGCTGGGTCAGTAGCTTGTCGATGGCGAGCTGGTCATTCTCACCCGCCGCGGCGAGCCCGATGACGCCGAGCGACTGGCCGAACATGTTCGCGTTGTTGCTCACGGAGTCGGCGAGGTCGGGGTTCTTCGAGTAGTCGCTGATCCGGCCCTTGTCCGGGCCTTTGCGCATGATCGCGGCCTTGGTCTCGGCGACCATGTCGTAGCCGTCGAAGTTCCGCGGGTCGTGGCCGGAGGCCTGCGCGGCGACCAGCGTCTTGGCCGCGGCGCCGCCGACGATGACCTGGTCGTAGCCTGCGCCGGGGACGAGGCCGTCCCAGGTGAAGTAGTCGGTGGCGTGGCCCTGCTCGTCGAGGAACTTCACGATCGGCTCGGCCTTCGCACCCTCGCCCGAGGCGTACATCGAGAGCAGCACGTCGATCATCAGGCCGTGGTCGGGCAGTTCGCCGCCGTTGGGGTTCTCGAGCGTGCCGTCCGGCTTCAGCTTCGTCGCGAGCCAGCGAGAGTTCGCCTTCGCCGCGTCGGGATCGTTCGCGGCCGTCGCCGTCCCGGTGAGCAGGGCGGCGACCACGCCGACACTGACGGCGAACGCCGATGCGGCCAAGTACCCGCGGCGCATGGCTCCTCCTTGCGGCATGGCGGAGGACAGGCGCGGGGGCGCCGGAGTCACCCCTGTTGATCGCGACAGTGGTTCGTTCATCCACCCGTGCGGTACCCCGGCTCGCCCTGGTGAAGGGCCCACGGTTGCGCGACAGCGCCGGATTTCGACCGGCTTCCCCGTCACGGGCGGCGTTGTTCAGTTGTCGAGCCCGCCGAGGTTAACACCCGATCACTCGCGACAGGCACCGCTGACCAGGTCGGTTGCCAGGATCACATCGAGAGTCGCGCCCGGCGGTACCCCGGCGCTTGACCGGGATGAGACTCTTCGGATCGTCAATCAGCGCGGTCGTGGGGGAAGTCCGGTGAGAGTCCGGCGCTGTCCCGCAACGGTATGCCCTTTCGGGCGAGCCCGGTCACCCACGTCGCGCGGTGTCACCACCGACTCCTGTCGTGGAAATGCGGGAAAGGGTTCTCATGAGACGTTTGGTCCTCGCTGTCGCCATGCTGTGCGGCATCGGACTGGTCGCCGCTCCGGCGGCGACCGCGGCCACCCACAACAAGGCGGACGCCGCCGCGGGCTGGCTCGCCAGGCAGATGACCGACGGGGAAAGGTTCGAGGCCGACTTCGGCGGCCAGAAGTTCCCCGACCAGGGCTTGACGATCGACGCGATCTTCGCGTTCGCCGCGGCCGGGGTGTCGGACACGAACGCCGGCAAGGCGATCACGTGGCTGGCGAAGCCGGAGATCACCACGGGTTACGTCGGCAGCGGCACCGAGGCCTACGCGGGCGCGCACGCCAAACTGCTGCTGGCCGCGCAGATCCGGGGCAAGAACCCGGCGTCGTTCGGCGGCGTCGACCTCAAGGCGGGACTGCTCTCGCTGCTCACGCCGTCCGGCCGGTTCTCCGACCGGTCCGAGTACGGCGACTACTCGAACGCCTTCACCCAGTCGCTCGCCCTGCTGGCGCTGGACCGCACACCCACCGGCGCCCCCACCTCGGCCGTGACGTTCCTCGCGGGCACCCAGTGCGCGGACGGCGGTTTCCCGCTGAACTTCGGGGAAGCGACGTGCGCGAGCGACGTCGACTCGACCGCGATGGTCGTGCAGGCCTTGCGCGCCACCGGTGACGCGGTGAACGCCGGCGAGGGCACTTCCTGGCTGGTCACCAAGCAGCACGCGAACGGCGGCTTCGGCGTCGGCACGAACGCGCCGAACTCCAACAGCACCGGCCTCGCCGCCGAAGCGCTGGCGGGCCACCGTCCCGCCGCCGCGGTCAAGGCGCGGGAATTCCTGCGGTCGTTGCAGACCGGCTGCACCGGCGCCGAGGCGGACCGCGGTGCGATCGCCTACGACGCCACCGGCCTGAACCCGGCGACCGCCCCGCGCGCGACCGCGCAGGCGATCCTCGGCCTGGCGAGGGTTCCGCTGAGCGACCTGCACGGTGGTGGCCGTCCGCAGGCGCCGGTCCTCGCCTGCTCCTGAGGTACGTCTCGTGAGCGGTAGGGACGGTTCCTTCCTTGCTTGAGGTCCGTGAAGGACCCCTTCACTACCCTCAGGGTAGGCAAGGGGCCCTTCACGGACCCGCACCCGCGAACAACCGCAGCCAGTACCCAGTAGGTACCTAAGACACTCTCGGTTCCAACCGTCCCGACCGCTCAAGAGCCTTTAGCCTGTGCCGGTGGCTGAGTATCGAGTGGGCGACCTCGCGAACCAGGCGGGGACGTCGGTGCGGAACGTGCGCGCCTATCAAGACCGGGGACTGCTTCCCGCGCCGACGCGACGCGGGCGCGTGGCGATGTACGACGACGCGCATCTGGCCCGGCTGCGGCTGATCGTCCAGTTGCTGGAGCGCGGGTATACCCTCGCCCAGATCGAGGAAATGATCGAGACCTGGCAGCAGGGGCGGGATCTCGGCGATCTGATGGGCCTGGAGGACGCGCTCTCCCAGCCGTGGTCGGAGGAGACCCCCGAGCGGATCACCGTGACGCAGGCGCGGAAGGAATTCGGGCGGCTGATCACCCCGGCCAACGTCAAACGGGTGCTGGCGATGGGGGTGGCCACCCGCCGGGGCGCGCATTTCGAGGTCTTCAGCCCGCAACTGCTGCAGGCCGGCCGTGAACTGCTGGCGGCGGGGGTCCCGCCGGAGCAGGTCCTGAGCCTGGCCGAGGCGCTGATCGAGCACACCGACGCCGTCGCGACGTTGTTCCTGGACACCATCCGGCGCGACGTCGTCGACCCTCGCGGGGAGGACTGGGTGCCGGACGCCGCGGAGATTTCCGACCTCACCGACCTGGTGAAACGACTGCGGCCGCTGGCGCAGTCGGCGGTGACCGCGAGTCTGGCGCTGTCGATGAGCCGCGCCTTCCCGGAGTTCCTCGAGGAACTGGCCCAGCACCTCCGGGAACGCCACGAGTCTTGAACATTTACATCGGTCACTGTAACTTTCCATCGCGGGATGCAATCCGCGATGGAGGGAGTGGCGATGACGGCACGGACGAAGCCCCTACGCGATCGGGAGACCGGCGCGCAGCGCTTGCTGCAGGCGAGCGCGAAGCTGTCTTATGACCCCGAAGTCGACGTGGACTGGGAAGCCCCGCTGACCGACGGCGCGTTCTTCATCCCCGAGCGGACGGTGTCGTTGTACGGCACCGAATTGTGGGACAGCATGAGTCACGAGCAGCGCGTGGAGCTGTCACGGCAGGAGCTGATCAACTCGGTCAGCGTCGGGATCTGGTTCGAGATCATCCTGATGCAGATGCTGCTGCGGATGTCCTACCGCGCGGATCCCACCACCGCGCACGCACGGTACGCGCTGACCGAGGTCGCCGACGAATGCCGCCATTCGACGATGTTCGCGATGCTGATCGACAAGGTCGACGGCCGTCCGTACCGGAACAACCGGCTGCTGCACTTCACCGCGCACGTGCTGCCGCTGATCCTGCGGGGCCCGTCGATGTGGGTGGCGACGCTGATCGGCGAGGAGGTCTTCGACGCCATCCAGCGTGAGCATCTGCAGGACGAGTCGATCCAGCCGCTGGTGCGCGCCGTCATGCGGATCCACGTCACCGAAGAGGCACGGCATGTGCGCTACGCCCGCGACGACCTGAGCAGGCAGATGGCCCGCGCGTCCTGGCCGGTCAAGGCCTTCACGCGGATCGTCGTGGCGATCGGCTCGATGCTGTTGTCCCGGCTGCTGTCCAGGCCCGCGCAGTACGCCCGCGCCGGTCTGGAGCGTCCCCGCCGGGCGGCCGCGCTGGCCAGGCGCAGCCCGCACCGCCGCGAGGTGCTGGCCGCGGGTGCCGCGAAAATGGTGCGGTACCTGCGGGAAGTCGACCTCGTCGGCGGTCCGGGCCTGGTGCTGTGGCGGCGTTCCGGCCTGTTATGAGGCGCGCAGCGGCGCGATGGTCTTCGCCACCTGGTCGAGAAGCTCCAAGGTCTCGGCCTCGGGCAGCGTCGGCAGGAGGAGGGAGACTTCGTCGACCCCGGCGCCGTCGAGACGTCGCAGCAACTCGGGATCGGCCGGCGCGCCGAACACGCTGATCTGGACGTCTTCGCGGCCTTGATCGGCGAGCCAGGACCGGACCCGGCGCAGTTCCTCCGGCGGTGTCACGAAATGCGGCAGCCAGCCGTCCGCGTGCTCGGCGAGCCGTTTGAGCCCGGCGGGGCCCTGACCGGCGACGTAGATCGGCGGATGCGGTTTCCGCACCGGCTTCGGCCAGGCGAAGACAGGGTCGAAATCGACGTGCTCGCCGTGGAACTCGGCCTCGTCCTTGGTCCAGATCTCCTTGAGCGCCTGGAGTTGTTCGGTCAGCAGCGCGCCCCGCGTCTTCGGGTCGACGCCGTGGTTGCGCATCTCCTCGATGTTCCAGCCCGCCCCGACGCCGAAGATCACCCGCCCCTCGGAGAGCAGGTCGAGGCTGGCGACTTCCTTGGCCGTGTAGAGCACGTCGCGCTGGATCATCAGGGCGACCGCGGTGCCGAGCCGGAGGTTCGACGTGACCGTCGCGGCGGCGGCCAGCGCCACGAACGGGTCGAAGTTGCGCATGGCCCCTCGCGGCAGCTCGCCGCCGGGGTAAGGAGACTCCCTGCTGACCGGTATGTGGGAGTGCTCAGGGACGTAGAGGGAGTCGAATCCCTTCTCCTCCAACGCCGCCCCCAAAAAGTGGGGCCGGATTCCTTCGTCGGTCACTGCCGTCGCGATCCCGAAGTCCATACCTTGCTACGACTCACGGGCTGGGCCGGGTATTCCCTCGCTACCGCCAACTGCGCGAAGGGGCAAACCTCATTCCCCGGCGGCCACGCGGCGCGCGAGTTCCACACGTGACCGGACCCCCAGGGCCGTGAAGATGTTCCGCAGGTGGTGATCCACGGTCCGGTGGCTGATCACCAGCCGCCGCGCGATCTCCTTGTTCGTCTCCCCCGCCGCCACGAGCCGCGTGATGGCGTCCTGCTGCGGGGTGAGCCCGGCGAGCGACCTGTGCGGTACGTCGACGGTCTCGCCGGTCGCCCGCAGTCCGGCGCGGGCGCGGTCGGCGAACCGGGTCGCGCCGACGTTCTCGAAGCCGCGCAAGGCATCGCGGAACTGGTCACGGGCGTCCCTGCTCCGACGGTGTCGACGCAGCAGGGTGGCGTAGGCGAGCCGGGTCCTGGCGAGTTCCACCGCGCCGCCCGCCCTCCGGTGTGCTTCGACGGCCAGCCGGAAATGCCGTTCCGCCACTTCCGGATCCGACGCGGTCAGCGCGTGACACCGGTGGCTCAGCGCGAGCCAGCAAGGTTCCGCCCCGGCCGAGGTCCAGCGGTCGAACACCTCCAGCGCGGTTCGCGCGCGCTCGGGCCGCCCCGAACGCACCGCCGCTTCGACGAGTTGTGGCGTGGCGAGCACGCGGATCACCGGCTGGTCGCCGGAAACACCGGACGCGAGATCTTCGAGCCTGCTCAAGGCGTCGTCCGGCCGGTCTTCGGCCAGATCCAGGCACGTGTACGCCCACGCCGCGACGGCCGCGGGCCTGCCGAGACCGCGTTCGGCGATGCCGCCTGCCGCCTCGTCCAGTTCCGGGACGCGGTCGCCGAGGAGAGCGGCGGCCAGCCCCAGCAACGTCAGATGTTCCATCCGCAGGTTGTGGGGTGCGCGCAGACCTTCCCGGGACGCCGCTCGCGCACACGGGATCCGGTCGAGCGCGATGGCCGAGAGCGACAGGTAGACCAGCGCCCACGGCAGTTCCGCGCACCGCCTGCCGAGTCGCGCGCGGCTCACGGCCGCGGACGAGTACTCGTGCGCCCGTTCGGCGTGCCCGCGCGCGAAGGCGGCATCGGCGGCCCAAACGGCTCCGGCGACGTCCGAGTCCGCCATCCCCCGGCGGACGGCGTCCTCCAGCGGCAGGTCGGCATCGTCGTGGCGTCCGGCGTAAACCGAGGTCAGACCACGGAAGTGCGCGAAGGCCAGACCGTCCCCGGCCGGCACCGTCCGCGCCAACGCCCGGTAACCGCTCAGGTCCCCGCCGAGCCTGCGGGCCTCACCGGCCAGCAGGAGCGCGGCAGCGGGATCGGGCAGCAGTTCCGCCGCCACGGCGAGTTCGTGGGTGGCGACCGCGGGATCGCCGTCCCGCAGTTCGATTTCGCCGTGCAGCAACGCCACCGCACCCGGCCGGGCGTCCACTTTGGACAGCAGCAGCCGCGCCCATCCCGGTCTGCCCGCCTGCCACGCCGCGTCGGCCGCGGCCAGCAACCGGCTCGCCCGCGCGGGCGGATCGGCGGTCAGGGCCGCGGCGCGCTCGAGTTGCCGCGCCTCGGCCGCATGATCCACCGCGGGTGCGGCAGCGAGCTCGTCGGCGAGCGGCGCGAACGGCGTGGACGTCGCCATCGCACGGTGCCAAAGCGCGTCCGGGCCTTCCTCGACGGAGGCCAGCCACGCGTGCGCCGCCCGGCGGTCCGCCGGTGACGCCGCCGCGTACCACGTCGCCTTCCTCGCGGAAACATCCATACAGGCGGCGAGAAAACGGACGCGCTCGTCGAGCCGCATCGCGTCGAGCTCGGCCGCGTAGCGGGGCAAACGTTCCCGAAGGATCGGCGAAACCGGCTCCCGCCCGGCCGCCTGCGCGGGTGTCAGCGAGGCGGCCAGCGCGACCAGATCGGCCGGATTCCCCTTCCCCAGTTCGACCAGCTGCGGACGCACCCCGGCGGGCACGCCGCGATCGCGCAACAGCAGGTCGGCGGCGGCCTCGGTCAACGGCGTCAGGTCGACGGATTCGAACTCGTCGGATCCGGAGCGCGACGCGAGCACCATCCCGACCGGGGCCCCGTCGAGCCGCCGGGCCGCGAAACCCAGCGCCGCCAGGGATTCCGGGTCGACCCAGTGCGCGTCGTCGACCCAGCAGATCGTCGGCACCGAGAGGGTGCCGAGCCGATCACGCGCCTCCGGGCCGCCGGAAACGGGAGCGCCGAACATCCGGTGCAGGGCGCCGTACGGCAACGCGCTTTCGGCCCGCAGGCCCCGCACCCCGACGAGGCGGACACCGAGCGTGGCGCGCAGCGCGGTGAGCAGCGCCGACTTGCCCAGCCCCTCCGTCCCGCGGACCAGCACGGCACGCCCGGCGATCGAGCGCAGCCCGCCGAAGAGGTCGTCCCTGCCCCGCAGCGGGTACACGGCGTCCCGGACAGGCATCGGCGCCTCCTCGAAAATCCCTTTCGATGAAACACCAGGCGCAAGTGTTTCACAAGGTCTTGCTCGGCACCCGTCCTTCCACGAGCGCTCCGAGCAGCGTCGACGCCGCGTCGAGATCCGGCGTCCGGGACGCGAGGACGTCCGAATACAGGAACGCCTCCCCCAGCCGGACGATCGCGTAACAGAGACTGTCCAGGCCGACCGCGGGCACGAATCCGCCGTCGTCGACGTCGCGGCGCAGCAGCTCGACGTGCGCCGCGATCACCCGAGGCTGGACGCGGCCGTCCGGATCGGTGAGCAGCCGGATCGCCAGCACCGGTTCATCGTCGAGGAAGCGGCGGAACCCCGCGCTCGCCGCGAGGACGGATCGGTACTCGCGCATGATCGCGAGACAGCGCAGTTCGCCGGCCGCGTTGCGCACCACGTCGCCCTCATCGCGCTCCCAGGTGCGCGCGGCGGCCGTCAGGGTGCGCTCGGACAGGTAGTAGAGGGCATCACCGAGCAGGTCTTCCCGGTTGCCGACGCGGCGGAACAGGGTGCTGCGTGAGATGCCCAGATCCTGGGCGAAGGCGGAGGTGTCGACGCGGACGCCGCGATCGATCCACCGCGCCGCGGTGCGGACTATGTCCTCGGCTGAGGGATTCACGATCGCCGATCGTACGGGCGCCCGGCCCGCCGGGTGCGGCCGCGGACGAAGACTGGCGATTTCACCGATGCAGCCCGCCGCGGCCGTTTGCCAGAGTCCAGCATCACGGACTGTTCACCGGCGAACGGAGACGGCACCATGCGCAGTACGACCCGGATCCTTTGTGGACTGGCGACCGTCGCGGCACTCGCTGCCGCCCCAACGGCCTACGCCGCCGAGAACCCTTACGAACGAGGCCCGGCCCCTACCGAAAGCAGCATCGAGGCCTCCCGTGGCTCGTTCGCGGTGTCGGAGACTTCGGTGTCTCGAGTGTCCGTCACCGGGTTCGGCGGCGGCACCATCTACTACCCCACCAGCACCGCTCAGGGCACTTTCGGCGCTGTCGCCATCTCACCGGGCTACACCGCGACCCAGTCGAGCATCGCGTGGATCGGCCCGCGGCTGGCGTCGCAGGGTTTCGTGGTGTTCACCATCGACACGAACACGATCTACGACCAGCCCGGCAGCCGCGGTGATCAACTGCTCGCCGCGCTCGACTACCTGACCCAGCGCAGCGGCGTCCGCTCCCGCATCGACACCTCCCGGCTCGCGGTGGCCGGGCATTCGATGGGCGGCGGAGGTTCGCTCGAGGCGGCACAGGACCGGCCGTCGCTGCAGGCCGCCGTCCCGCTCGCGCCGTGGAACACGCAGAAGTCGTGGTCCTCGCTGCGGGTGCCGACGTTCGTCATCGGTGGGGAATCCGACGCTGTCGCGCCGGTGGCCTCGCATTCGATCCCGTTCTACACCAGCATTCCCGCCTCGGCGGAGAAGGCGTACATGGAGCTCGACAACGCGAGCCACTTCTTCCCGAACACGGCGAACACCACCATGGCGAAGTACACGATCTCGTGGCTGAAGCGGTTCGTGGACAACGACACCCGCTACGAGCAGTTCCTCTGCCCCGCCCCGGACGACCGCGCGATCAGCGACTACCGGGACACGTGCCCGCACGCCTGAGCCGTCCAGGTCCCGGCGCACCCGCGCCGGGACCTTCCCTTTCGCCGTTGGGAGTTCCCGCGTGACCCTGTCCACCTTCGAGATGTCCGGCGTGTCGGTGACCTTCGGCGGTCTCGTCGCGCTGTCCGACGTCTCCCTGACCGTCGCACCGGGCCGGGTGCTCGGCGTGATCGGGCCGAACGGGGCGGGCAAGACCACGCTCTTCAACGTCGCGTGCGGCTTCGTCCGCCCGGACACCGGCACGCTGACCTGGCGCGGAACCGCGCTACGACGGCTGCGCCCGCATCACCTCGCCGGTCTCGGCATCGCCCGCAGCCTGCAGGAACTCGGCCTCTTCGGCCGGATGACGGTGCTGGACAACGTACTCGTCGGCGCGGGCAGACACGCGAAAGCCGGCTTCTGGTCCTCGATGCTGGGCCTGACGCGGGATGAGAAGGCCCTGACCGAGCGGGCGATGGCGTACCTCGAGGACTTCGGCATCGCCGACGTCGCCCACCGCTACCCCGCGAGCCTCCCGTACCCGGTCCGCAAACGGGTCGCGCTCGCGCGGGCCTTGGTCAGCGAACCGGATCTGCTGCTGCTCGACGAACCGGCGGGTGGGCTGTCGGCAGCCGAGATCGCGGACGTCGGCACCCTCGTGCGCGGCCTGACCGAGCGCATGTCGGTGATGCTCGTCGAGCACCACATGGATCTGGTGATGGGGGTGTGCGACGAGATCGTCGTACTGGACTTCGGCAAGGTGATCGCCCGCGGCACGCCGGACGAGATCCGCGCGGCCCCGGCGGTGCGCGCCGCCTATCTCGGCGAGGAGGTGGCCGGTGCTGACCGTTGAAAACCTCTCGGCGAGCTACGGCGCCGTCCGGGCGCTCGATTCCGTGAGCCTGACGGCCGCCCCCGGCGAGATCACCGCCGTACTCGGCGCGAACGGCGCGGGCAAGACCACCTTGCTGCGCGCCGTTTCCGGACTCGTCCGGCCGACGGACGGCAGCATCTCGCTCGCGGGCCGCGACCTGCGCCGAGTGTCCACGGAGGACCTCCCGGCGCTCGGTCTCGCACAGGTGCCCGAAGGCCGTGGCGTGCTCGCCGAACTGACCGTCGAGGAGAACCTGCGGCTCGGCGCGCTCGGGGCAGGAGGCCGGGCGACGGCGTCCCGACTGAGGCGGATCTACGAGCTCTTTCCCGTGCTCGACGAGCGCAAAAGCGGTCTCGCGCACGTCCTTTCCGGCGGGGAGCGGCAGATGCTGGTGATCGGCAGGGCGCTGCTGTCCCGGCCGAAAGTGCTGCTGCTCGACGAGCCGTCGCTGGGCCTGGCGCCGAGGATCGTGACGCAGATCTTCGGTCTGCTGCGCGGTCTCGTCCGCGACGAGGGACTGGCCGTCGTGCTGGTCGAGCAGAACGCGCACAGCGCGCTGTCCATCGCCGACCACGGGGTCGTGCTCAACCTCGGCGAGGTCGTCGTCCGGCGGGACGCGGCCGAACTGGTCGCGGACGACGACCTCCGGCACGCCTACCTCGGATTCTGAAAGGAAGCCTCGTGCAGCAACTGCTGACCACCGCGCTCACCGGGCTGACCCTCGGCGCGGTCTACGCCGCGTTCGCCCTGGCGCTGGTGCTGATCTGGCGGGCGACGCGGATCGTGAACTTCGCGCAGGCGCCGATGGCGATGATCACCACGTACCTCGCGCTGGTGCTGATCGACGCGGGCTGGTCGTACTGGCTCGGTTTCACCGTCGCCCTGCTCGCGGGACTGGTGCTCGGCGCGGTGGTGGAACGGTTCGTGGTCCGGTTCGTCTCCGGCAAGCCCGAGATCAACGCCGTGATCCTCACCCTCGGGTTGTTCATCGTGCTGCACGCGCTGGCGGCACTGGTGTTCGGCTCGCGGTACCGGTCTTTCCCGGCGCCGTTCGGGCTCACCGGTTTCCAGATCGGCGGCACGACGATCGCGCTGACCGGGTTCGGGGTGTTCACCGTCGCCGCCGTCGGGGTGGTGCTGCTCGGACTCGTCCTCCTGTTCCGCGGCACCGATCTGGGCCTGCGGATGCGAGCGGCGGCCTTCGACCAGGAGGTGGCGCGCCTGCTGGGCGTGCGGGTCGGGCGGATGCTGACCCTCGGCTGGGCGCTCGCCGCCCTCGCCGGTTCGCTGTCCGGACTGCTGATCGCCGGCGGCGGACTGGTCCATCCGTCCTATATGGACGGTGTGGTCGTCTACGGCTTCGTCGCGGCGGTGCTCGGCGGTTTGGACAGCCCGGTCGGCGCGGTCGTCGGCGGGATCGTGCTGGGCCTGTCCTTGAGCCTCGTCAGCGGCTACGTCGGCGCCGAACTGGTCCCGCTCGCCGCGCTGGCGATCCTCATGGTGGTCCTGCTGCTCAAACCCGGCGGACTGTTCGCGAGCGTCCGCGAACGGAGGGTCTGACATGCCGCGCAAACATCTGCTGCTCCCCCTCGCCGGACTGGTCGTCGTGGTGCTGGTCCTGGAGAACACGGGCCCGTTCCTCACCGCGCAGTTCACCACGATGGCGTACTTCGCGATCGCCGCGGGCGGCTTGACCGTCCTGACAGGACTGAACGGGCAGCTCTCACTCGGTCATGGGGCGCTGATGGCCGTCGGCGCCTACTCGGCGGCACTCCTGCTGAAGTCAGCCCTGCCGCTCCTGGTGGTCCTGCTGACGGCGACGGTGATCACGCTGGCCGTCGGAGCTCTCGTGGGTTTCGCGGCCGCGCGACTGCACGGGCCGTACCTCGCGGGCGCGACGCTCGCGCTCGCCATCGCCGTGCCCGGGATCCCTTTGTTCTTCGGGGAAACCCTCGGCGGCGAACAAGGTCTGCCCGTCCGCATGCCGGAGATCCCCGGTTGGCTGGCGGACGCCGCGTATTTCGTGACCGGCCAGGACCTCACGTCGATCCGTTATCTCGCCTACCTTTCCTGGCTCGCCGTGATCGTCGTGTTCGTCCTGCTGGCGAATCTGTCCCGCGGCCGGGCCGGACGCGATTGGCGGGCTGTCCGCGACGAGGATGTGGCCGCCGAACTGGCCGGGATCGATCTCGGCCGCACTCGGGTGCGGGCCTTCGTGGTCAGCGCGGGCTGCGCGGGGCTCGCCGGTGCGCTGATGGCGTTGTCCGCGCGGCTGGCGGCGCCGAGCGGGTTCGCGCTGACGTTGTCGCTGCTGCTGGTTTCCGCGGTGGTGCTCGGGGGTTTGGGGAGTCTCACCGGCGCGCTCGCGGGGGCGGCGCTCCTGACCTTCCTGCCGCCGCTGGTGACCGGCGCGGGAACGGATCTCGGCCTGTCCGACGTCCAGGCCGCGCATCTGGCGCCGTTGATCTACGGCCTGGTCACCGTCCTGATCGTGCTGCTCGCACCGGCCGGCCTCGCCGGCGGGCTGCGGAAACTCACTCACCGGAGGCGAAGTTCATGAAACGCTGGACCAAGGCCGTGGCCCTCTTCCTGGCCGTCACGATCACCACCGCCTGCGGGGCGGGCGGCAGACCCGAGGGCGACGACAAGGGTTCGACCGTCGGCGTCACCGACACCACCGTCAAGATCGGGGCGCATTTCCCGCTGACCGGCGTCGCCGCGCCGGGCTACAGCGAGATCCCGAGCGGACATCAGGCCTACTACGACTACGTGAACGCGAACGGCGGGATCAACGGCCGCAAGATCGAGTTCGTGGCGAAGGACGACGGCTACAACCCGACGACCACCAGCGCGGTCACCAACGAACTGGTGCTCAAGGAGGAGATCTTCGCGATGGTCGGCGGCCTCGGCACGCCGACGCACAGCGCCGTCGTCGACTTCCTGAACAGCTCGAAAGTCCCGGACCTGTTCGTGTCTTCGGGTTCGCTGCGCTGGGGCGACGATCCGAAGAAGGCACCCTTCACCTTCGGCTGGCAGCCGGACTACGAGATCGAGGGCAAGATCATCGGCGACTGGGTGCGGAAGAACCTGCCCGCCGCCAAGGTCGGCCTGTTCGTCCAGGACGACGACTTCGGCCGAGACGGCGAGAAGGGCGCGCGCCGCTATCTGGACAAGCAGATCGTGGAGGTCGCGAAGTACTCTCCGGGCAACACCGACATCGCCCCGCAGATCGCGAAACTCAAGGCCGCGGGCGTGGATCTGGTGCTGGGCTTCACCGTCCCGTCCTACACCGCGCTGTCCCAGCTGGCGTCGCTGAAGATCGGCTTCAAGCCGAAGTGGTTCTACAGCAACGTCGGTTCCGATCCGGCTCTGGTCGGCTCGCTGCTCGCGCGGTTCTCCGAAGGCAAGGTGACCAACGGCGCGTCACTCATCGACGGCGTTCTGACCACCGAGTACCTGCCCGGCGTCGACGCGCCGGACAACGCGTGGACGAAGCTGTGGCGGAAGATCTGGAGCGAGCACGGCAAGGGCGGCGACCTGACGAACTACCGCATCTACGGGATGGCGCAGGCGTACACCTTCGTCCAAACGTTGCAGGCGGCCGGACGGGACCTGACCCGGGAGCGCGTCGTCGAAGCGCTCCAGAAAAGCGGGAAGACGTTCAAAGGGCCGGGCCTCGCGCCTTTCCGTTACTCCGGCGAGAAGCACCTGGGCATCGCCGGGATGTCGGTGGTGGAGCTCGAGGGTGGTGCCGGCAAGGATCTGACGCCGGTCCTGGTGACAGACATCGGCGAGGCCCCCATCGAGGCGGACGACTCGGCGGCCAACGACGCGCCACCGGCGAACGGGATCCCGGAGGCGGCATGAGACCGGGCCAGAACCTGAAATTATCTTCACGTACACATCTCGGCTGGCGCGACGTCACCGATGATCACCTCAGACGTCCTACCTTTGGCTCGTTGGTACCGGTGGAGCTGAATGTGGGTGTTCGATGGATCGCAGGTCGTTCATGGTGGCGACGGGTGGCGCGGTGGCCGCGACAGCCGCGCTGGGTGCCCCGGCGGAGGCCACTCCCGGCTGGGATCCGCACGGACCGGCCGTACGATTCAACATCATCAGCGACATCCAGGGCGACCTCGCCGACTTCGGCAAGGCCCTGGACGACATCAACGCCACCAACCCGCGCGGCGCCGGTCTCGGCGTGGCGGGCGACATCACCCCGCGAGGCTACGACTTCGAGTACGCCCAGGTGCGGTCGATGCTGGACAAGCACCCGCACCCGAGAAACGTGGCCTGGGCCATCGGAAACCACGAGTTCTACGTCCCGAAGTGGCGCGACCCGGACACCCTCGCGCAGGAAACCTGGCCCAACGGCACCACCGAAGACTCGCTGTTCCGCAGCTTCTACAACTTCGCCAGGCGTAACACCGTCTACTCGGAGACGTCGTTCGGCGGGGTGCCGGTGCTGTGCATCGGCACCGAGCGCTACGCCAAGTACCACGACCCGAAGCTGTGGGACGAGGTGTGGCTCAGCGATCAGCAGTTCACCTGGCTGGAACAGCGGCTGGCGTACTGGGACCGGTGGCGCAAGCCGGTGATGGTGCTGACCCACCACCCGCTGCCGAACACCGTTTCCGGCACCCGCAACAAGCTCTACCTCAACGACTACCTCCAGGCCGACCGTCTCCTCCGCGTGCTCGGCAAGTACCGGGACGTCTTCCTGTTCTCCGGGCACACCCACTGGGACCTCACCCTGTCCGACTGGGTGACCCGCCGGGTCGTTCCGGGCAGCGGCAACCTCGAAGGCTTCACCGTGGTCAACACCGGCGCTGTGCAGACCGGCTGGGTCGACGACGGCAAGGGCGGCGAGGTGTCCCTGGGCGGCAGCTTCAACCAGGGCCTCCAGGTCGAGGTGCACCACCGCTCCGTGGTGATCAAAGCGCGTGACTTCACCACCGGCACCTGGCTCAAGCAGATCACCGTGCCGCTGCGGGACAGCCTCTGACCGGCTGACGCTGCTACCGAGACAGTCCCATGCTGTCGGCCCACTGTGTGACGGCTTGGTGGTAGTCCGGTGCGTTGGGTGCGTAGTTGATCGAATGGCCGTAACCGGGCAGGACGTAGGCCCGCAGTCGTGCGGCCGCGGCGTAATACGGTGCCTCGGACTGGAGCAGGCCGGCCGAGGAGGTGCAGTCGGTCGCGAGCGGGCCACAGAGGCCGCCGTCCCCGCCGCCGAGCGCGACCAGCACCGGCACGGTGATCCGCCTGGAGTACGGGAGAACGGTGGCGAGGGCGGCGGCGTCGAGCAGTTCGCCGGGGGCGACGACGTCCTTGGTGGCCTCGTCGTAGGCGGTCATCCCGGGGACGTCGATCCCGGGTGCGTGGAATGCCCCGTATCTGGCGCCGGGCTGGGTGGTCAGGTAGGTGGGGTCGAGCCCCCGCCTCGACATCACCGGGTCGAGCGCGACGGGGATGAACGAGCCGAGGACGACCAGCGCGCCGGGAGGATTGATGCGGTGTGCCAGCCCGGTGATCAGCACGCCGTCCACGTCGCGGTAGGTGCCTGCTTCGAGCACGGTGATGGCGGCGCCGAGCGAGTGTCCGCCGAGGATCACCTTGTCGAACTGCGAGCCGAGGTCGCCGTGCCGGATCGCCTGGATCACCTGGTGTACCACGTCGGCCTCGGTGAACGCGGTCAGCAGTGCGCTGGGCGGTTTGGAGCTGGCGCCCGTGCCGAGCCTGTCGATGGCAAAGGTTGCGTAGCCTGCCTTGTTCATCGCGAGCCGGAACGAATGGGTTTCCGGGGTGTGTGCGGAGTCCCAGTACACGCTGTTGTAGGTGGCACCGGGGACCAGCACCTGAACGGTTCGCGCGCCTCCCGGCGGTTCGCACAGCTTGCCGTGCACACTCTGGGGAAGCAGCCCGGCCAGCCGCACCGGGATGGTCACGTCCTGGCAGGACGCCGTATCGGCCTGAGCCTGCGCGTGCGTCAGCAGTGACCCGGCCAGCAGGATGGCGAACGTCAGCGCGCCGGCACGGCGCTTCACACTGCCATGACGCCAATGCATGAAAACAAACCTCCACTGAAATAGCGTGTTTCGACGATTATCGGAAGCGCGGGACGACCGTCATCGGCAGCCGGCTCGGATACGCGGTGGTCGTGTACTTCACCCGGACAGGCTTGTCCGAGACGGGAACCAGCCGCCAGCGCGCGGCGATCGTGGCCACGACGATCGCGATCTCGGTCATGGCGAAGGAATTCCCGATGCACTGATGGGCACCCGCTCCGAACGGGAGGTAGGCCCCGCGCGGCAGCTCCTTGGCCCGCTTGCCCGCCCAGCGGTCCGGGTCGAAACGATCAGGGTGGTCGTGGAACCTCGGATCGAAATGCATGGCGTGCGGGCTGATGATCACCTCGGTGCCCGGTGACAGGCGCACACCGCCCAGATCGACCTCCGCGGCGACCCGGCGCATGAGTATCCACAGTGGATACATCCGCAGGACCTCGTTGACGACCTGCCGCGTGTAGACGAGCCGTGGCACGTCCTCGGCGGTGGCCTCCCGGCCGCCGAGCACCTCGTCGATCTCGTCGTGGAGCTTCTGCTCGACCTCGGGGTGCCGGGCGATTTCGTGGAACAGCCAGGAAAGCGCGAGCGCGCTGGTCTCGATCCCCGCGGTGAGCAGGGTGATGACCTCGTCGCGCACCTGCTCGTCGGTCATCCCCTCGCCGGTGTCGGCGTCCCTGGCCAGTATCAGCATGGACAGCAGGTCGCTCCGCTCGGCCTGCTCGGCACGCCAGGTGTCGATGAGCTCCTCCACGATCGCGCGCATGCGGTCGACGGCCCCGTCGAACCGCCGGTTGGCCGGAATGGGGAGCTTCTCCACGAACGCGGGCGAGAGCACGCGGATCATGCCGTACTTGAGGATGACCGGGATCGACCGGCGGGCCTCCTCGATCGCGGCCTTGCCCAGTTCGGCGGAGAACAGCGCCTCGCCGACGATGGCGACCGCGAGTGCCTGCATGTCGTGGTCCACCTCGCGCACCTCGCCCGGCCTCCACGGCTTGACCAGATCCGCGGCCGCCCTCGTCATGATCCCGGCGTATCCCGCGATGGTGGCGTGGTGGAAAGCGGGTTGCATCAACCGGCGCTGCCGCACGTGAAGAGCACCGTCGGAAAGAGCGAGTCCGTTGCCGACGTACGGGCGGAATTTCTCGAACATCGCGCCCTTGCGGAAATGGCTCCCGTCGGCGACCAGCACCTGGTGCGTCAATTCCGGACTGGTCAGGAAATACGTTTCCATCGGGCCGAGGTAGACCCGCACCACGTCTCCCCGCGTGTACAACGACGACGTGAAACCGAAGCGACGCCGCAGCATCGCCGGAGTATGTCCGATCAACGGCCATCGACCGGGCGCAACCGGTACAGGCATCCGGACTCCATCGCCGACGCAGAAAGGGAACAAAACACGTTAGCGCCATTCGGCGGAAGCCCACAGCGCTCAATCGGGTGATTACACAGCCCCGACCCGATCACCCTGCCGGGCTGAGTAAACTCGACGGCTCTCCAAGGAAAAGCGATGGGATCGGGGTGTTGACACTGACGCGACTGCCGGATTGGGTCCCACCGGGGACCGACGACACGGTGCCCAGCGCCGCCCGGATGTACGACTACTTGTTGGGCGGTGGCCACAATTTCGCCGTCGACCGCGAGGCCGCCACGCGCGCCGAGCAAGTTGTGCCCCACGCGCGGGGTGTGGCGAGACTCAACCGCGCGTTCCTCCGACGGGCTGTCCGGTTCATGATCGACCAGGGCGTCCGCCAGTTCCTCGACATCGGTTCGGGCGTGCCGACCGTCGGCAACGTGCACGAAATCGCGCAGGACGCGGACCCGGAATGCCGGGTGGTCTACGTGGACCACGACCCCGTCGCGGTCGCGCACAGCGAACTGATTCTCGCCGGCAACGACCACGCCATCGCGCTCAAGGCCGACGCCCGTGACCCCTCACGGATCCTCAACGATCCGCAACTGCGTCGGCAGCTGAATTTCGACGAGCCGATCGGCATGCTGTTCCTGTGCCTGCTGCACTGGATCCCGGACGAATCCGACCCGGCCGGCCTCATGTGCCACTACATCGACGCGATGGCTTCCGAAAGCCATCTGGCGATCACACACATCACCGAGGACTACCAGCCCTACCAGATTCGGGAAGTACTCAGGATCGCGACAAAGGGCGGCGACCAGGTCACGCCACGCCCCTTCGACGACGTACTCACCATGTTCGGCGACCTCGAACTGCTCGAACCCGGCCTGGTCGGATGCGGCACCTGGCGCCCCGCGGGGCCCGGCGACATCGCTGAAAACCCGACATTGAACCAGGTCCTCTACGCCGGGATGGCACGCAAGCCCTGAAGCGGAACTCCGATCGCGAGGCGACTGTCCACTCAGGACAGTGAGAATCACCGGCCTTGAATCGGACCTGTCCGTCCACCGCCGATGAGGGAGCCGATGTCGGTCACCGGCCCCTCGTCGCCGGTGAACAGCGGGCCCATCCCCAGCTCGACTCCCGCTCGCTGCCACCACCGTGCCTGCGTGCTGGTTTCGAGATCACCGGCGAGCACGGTGATCCCGGCCTGGCGCACCAGCGCGATCATGGTCCTCGTCCCGGCGAGAACCATCGAATCCTCATCGAGGGCATGCCACACGAGACGAGAGTCGAGGCGTACGGCGCGTACCGGAAGGTCTTCCACCAACGCCAGCTCGCCCGGCGTCACGCCGAAGTCGTGCAGTACCACTCCTATTCCCAGGTCGGCGAGCACGCGCACGTTGTCGGCGATCTCGTATCCGGCTACGAGCAATGCCCCGGCCGGCAGGCCGAGCCACAACCGGTCGGGGGTTTGCGCGGCGCTGTCGAGAACTCCTCGGATCGTCTCGGCCAGCCGAGGATCGGCCAGCTGGTTCGGCGTGAGCGGTACCAGCAGCGGCATGTCCGAGCCGCCGTCCGCGGCCTTGTCCGTCCAGCCCCGCTTGACCAGCCACGCGCCGAGCGTGCCGATCAGCGCGGTGCGCTCGGCGAGTTCGAGGTACCGTTCCCTCGGCAGCAGTCCCAGCTCCGGATGTTCCCACCTCAGCCGCGCCTCGGCCCCGACGATCTCGCCGTCGGCCAGACGTACCAGCGGCTCGTAGCCGATGCCCAGCTCGCCGGTCTCCCAGGCGCCGGGCATGGCGGCCACCAGGCCGATGGCTTCCCTGGCTTGGACATCCCACACCGGGTCGTACCGTTCCCACCGGCCGGGCCCCTTGCCCTTGGCCCGCCGCATCGCCAGGTCCGCCGAACGCAGCAACTCGGCGGGCTCGACGTTGCGGGGAAGGTCTTCGACCACGCCGAAACTCGCCGTCACCGCCAGACCCTTGCCGTCGATGTAGGCGGGCTCCGACAGCTTCTCGTTGATCCGCTCGATCATCGTGACGACGTCCGGCGTGGTCGCCGAATTCTCGATCAGAATGCCGAACTTGTCGCTCTCGAACCGCGCGACCATCGCGTTCTCGCCCGCCACCACGGCTCTGAGCCGGTCCGCGGCGATCCGCAGCAGGCTGTCCCCCGCCTTCCTGCCGAGACCATCGGTGACCAACGACAACCCGTCGAGATCCACGTGGTACAGCGTCGCCGGATTCGGCAGGTGCAGCACGTGCTCAAGATGCGTTCCGAAGAACTGCCGGTTCGGCAGACCGGTGAGCATGTCGTGCAACAACTGGTGTCGCAGCTGGTTCTGCAGGAGCGTCAGCTCCGCGTCGTCGGACACGATCGTGACGTAGCCGTCCGAACCGCGTAGGAGCGAAGCGGTCAGCGTGGCCTGGAACAGGTCGCCGTCCTTGGTGACGAAGCGCGGGCGCGATCGCAGCCTGTCGATCTTGCCGTCCCGGAGATCGCGGTAGCCGTCCAGCAGGAGCCGCCGATCCGCCTCGTGCACGAACTCGAACAGGATGCCGCCCGTGACCTCGCTCGACTCCCGGTCCAGTATCCGGTGCAGGGCGGGATTCGTGCGGACGAGTCGCCCTTCGGGCCCGGTGACCGCGATCCCGCTCGGCGAACCGAGGAAGATCTCGTCCAGCTGGGCCTCACTGGCCCGCCACTCACGCTGCGACTCGCGGACCGCGTTGAGCAACGCCTGATCACTCGTGTCCCGCTGCTCGACGGCCGTGGAACGGATCGCCTCCACGTAGCCGGACGCCAGTGCACCGAGCAATCTGGCGACGCGCTCCGGCAACCGATCGGCGGATCGTGAATCCGCCGGTGCCAGCAAGGCGGCGGCGAGTACGTCCACCGTGCACTGCAGGCTCGTCTTGCCGACACAGTGCATCCGGACGAGTTCGGCGCCGACCTCCGCCGCGCCCTCGGTGGCGGGCCGATCCCCGGCCACCGCCTCGAGCAGCCGATCGAGCAGGCCGAGCAACTCCCGTTCGATCTGGTCGTGCGACAAGGGCAGGTAGGTGGTGCTGCTGACGAGATAGGCCCATTTTCGCGCGACCTTGACGCGTTCCCGCCGCGACGCGAGAGGCTGCGTTCCGGTGGGCCGCTCCTGTTCACCGGAAGATAGTGGCCTGGTCATGACGCTCGACCCCTTGATCTCCGTGTCCTCGACCGGCCGCTTTCGCCGATTCCGCTTTTCGTACGAGATCGATGAGGATACGGCAGACTCACCACCGGGTGATGCCCTAGCGGACCTTCTTGGCGACGCCGCCGTGGATACGCGAATCAATTTCGGCAATTTCCGAAATATCGCCCGTTCGATCAGCGTGAAGTCCTCGCACAATACCTCGACCTCATGGTAGCCGACCGCGCGCCGCCAGTGCGGTTCCAGGCATCATTGTGGCGCCGTCACCGCGTAGCTCGTTCGACTCGAGGCAAAAGCGTACTCACTACCGCCGAGTTCGCGGCTGGTCCATCAGTGTGATGGCACATCAACCGATGGAGTGTTGTCGTCAGATACCGATCGACACCTCGGTCTGCTGGAGATATTTCCCAGCGGGCCCGAAGTTGGTGAATCGCGCCCACTTTGTCAGTGAGTCGACTTCTCGAAAACATCATCTCCGGCTGTCGCCGATCCGTTTAGGGAATTCGCGTTGAATGCGGCCCCGCCCAAGACCAACCGCCCTGTCGCCACCGCCGCGTGCCGGTGCCAGCGGGCGGCACGGTACAGCTGGGTGGGAAGAAGAAGCCGGCCAGCGGCGAAGTGGTGGTGAAAGCTGGTTGCCGACAGGAAGGATCCACATGTCAGAGGTGGACATATGACAGCGAGAACGGGCGAGCAGGTGACCGATGCCGACCTGGCCGCCCGGCTGCCGCAAGACCCGGAACTGTTCACCGAAGTGCACGATCGCCACTTCACGGCCATCTACCGATACGTGGCCGGCCGCCTGGACGCGCAGACCGCGGAGGACATCGCCGCGGAGACGTTCCTCGTCGCGTTCGACCGGCGCGGAACGTTCGACGCCGAACGCGGTGAGGTGCGGGTCTGGCTGTTCGGCATCGCCACGAATCTGGTGGCCAGACACCGCCGCAAGGAGGCTCGCCACTATCGGGCGCTGGCCCGGATGAGCGTCGCACCAGCGGTCGAGGGGCACGAGAGCAGGGTGGTCGCGTCGGTGGCCGCCCGGCGGCTGCTTCCTCAGCTCGCGAACGCGCTGTCGCGGCTGTCCGCCGGGGAACGTGACGTGCTGTTGCTCGTGGCGCTCGGCCAGCTCGGATACGAGGAAGTGGCCGCGGCGCTCGGTATCTCCTCCGGCACGGTCGGTTCCCGGCTCAGCCGTGCACGCAAGAAGCTCAACTTCATCCTCACCCCGGAGGCACTCGATGAATGACCTGCAGACGTTGCGCGCCGCGCTGGCCTCGGACGAGCCGTCCCAGGACGTGGTCGATCGCAGCAGGCAACGGCTCCAGAACCGGATGCGCGGCGGCCGGGCCTCCCAGCGGCGGACCGGATGGCTGATCGCGGGCGCCGGACTCACGGCGGCGGCCGCCGCCGTGGCGATCGCGGTCATGCCGGCCGCACCGGTCGACGGTCCCCCGGTGCGAACGGTCAGTGGGCAGGAGATCCTGCTCGCGGCCGCCACCGCCGCCGAGCGTTCCCCCGAGGGGTCCGGTACCTACTGGCACGTGAACGTGACCGAGGTGGACGGCGCCGCTGCTTCGAGTGGATATGAGTACTGGATCAAGCCGGACGGTCGGTTGTGGATGCGGGGAGCGAAGACAGGAGGCAAGGTCACGCCGCTGAAGGGAACTTCAGCCACCCCGTTCTCGCTGGTCGCCGCCGATCTGACCCTCGAGCAGTTACGTGCCCTCCCGACGGACCCGGACGCGTTGAAGGCCTGGATCGCGGAAGCCCTCGAACGCAGCGACGCCCGGACGAGTGCGGGCACGCTCACCGCGAGCGACCGTGAACAAGCCGGCTTCCAGTCGTTGATCTCGCTGGTGTCCACACTGCCTGCCACGCCGGAGGTCCGGGCCACGGCCTTCCGCCTGATCGCCGACTACCCCGGTGTCCAAAACCTCGGCACGGTGCCGGGCGGGCATGGCCTGTTGCTGCCCGAGGGCGAGCGGCTCGTGGTCGATCCGGCGACCGGCCGGGTGAACGGGACGTCGATCTTCGTCACCATGGACGGGGCGATGTACCACGTGACCAACCCCGCCGGCGCCAAGATCAGCGCCGAGTGGACTGACACCCTGCCCGGGTAGCAGGCCGGTGGCCGGGAGCTGTCCCGCTCCCGGCCACTTCCGCGCCCCATCTGCGCATGAGTCGCCTCCCCACAACGGTGGAATCGACCCGCGATCCGCCCCGGGTGACAGTCTCCGGGCGGACTGTCGGCACGGAGCCGGTTTGAGGGCGGTTATGCCCTCCCTGCCTGCCGCATACCGCCCCTACGCTGCTGTGATGCTGGTAGTGCGGCTCTTCGTCACCCTGCTGTGGTTCGGCGTTTCGGCCGGCATACTCACCTACGCCGTCCACGACCTGAACGGTCGGAACGCGCCGACTTCCAGCATCGAAGGCACGGTCATCGCGCACCGGCAGGAGCCCTACATGTCCTCGCTGGACACGGAAACGCAGTTCACCTACTTCATCACCGTCCGCGGTGCGACCGGGGACTTCGAGTTCGGCAATGACCAGCAGGCGATCGACACCGAGCCGGGTACCCCGGTGGTGGTGCAGGTCTCGACGGCGACCGGCGGGATCGTGTTCCTGCGCAAGGGCGCCACGGTCGTGGATCTGCGCAACACCGTGGACAAGGACGTGGTCCTCATCGTGACCGGCGCGGTCGGCCTGCTCATCGCCTTGGTACGAGAATTCGCCGTCGACGACTACACCTACCCGCGGTGGCTGGGATTCGTCTTCGGCGTGCTCGCCGCGGCCGTCGGGGGATGGCTTGCCCTGATACTCGCCGCGTGACTCACAGGCAAGACCAACGACGGATCTCGCCATCCTCGACGTGTTTCCTGGGATACCTCAGCAGGCTCGGCCGATCGGTTGCCGAACCAGCTATGTCGCCTCGACGAAGTCGGCATGCCAGAATGGCGCGCATGGGGATACCGAAGGCGCCGAACGATCGCGAGCGGTGCCTCACGGTGGTGCGGGACGAAGCCGCTCGTGTCCTCGGGCTGGAGAGCTTGGACAGCGGTGATGACGACACCGATCTGTTCAGCTTGGGCCTGATGTCGCTGACCGCGGTCGAGCTTGTCTCCAGCCTGCGCCACAAACTCGGTGTGCCGGTCGGGGTTCGCACGTTGTTCGATGCTCCAACCGTCAGTGCCCTCGCTGCTCTCGTCGAGGCTTCAGGAAAGCCGATCTGATGTCCGCTGGGACACTCACGGTCCTGCTCCCGCTGCTGACGCTGTTGCTGGGTGGAATGATCGGTGCTCTCTCGGGCCTTGTGCTGGAGAATCGCAAGCAGGCCAACGGGATCGCGACCAAGGTCATCGAGACTTACCTGGAGCTGCGCAAGCAGTTGTGCGAGGAGATCAGTCAGCTCGCGAGCCTGCACATCGGCTCCCTGCCGAGCGCAGACGAGTTGTCGAGGAAACGGGACGCGATCTCGACCCTGCACTACCGTTACTACGACTTCATGCCCAAGCGAGTTCTTCAGGAGATCAACTGCCTCTATGCGTGTCTTGGCGACCGGGAGAACCGGCTCTGGGTCATCCGCGACAACGAGTTGAGGCTCGCCGACGACAACGAAATCCTCGCGATGATCGAGGACATCTCCGTTGTCGACAACTTCAAGTACTACGCGCTGATCCCGCTCGAGAGCGACGACCGCGATACCCGCCGGGCGGCCTCGATCAACTATCAGGCCAGACGTGTGCTCCGGGTCGTCAACCAGGACCTCACGATCCGCGCGCTCGTCAAGGGGGCGAGGAGCCTACGCAAGTAGGGAGTTGCGGGAATGGCTGGATCAGTCACTTTCGGCGGCCGACCGCTTCTGATCACTCGTCAGGCTGACTCCCATTGCGTCGCGGAGCGCGCGGCACTGGACTGGTCGCAGCTATCCAGTCTGCAAAGGACGGAAGGACACGACCATGTTTGGCTGCTCACGTCGTAAGCAGGCCGGGGTGCTGATTTCCGCGGTGGCGGCGGTCTTGTCGGCTTGCCCGGTCGTCTCCGCGGCGCCGTCCTCGGCCGGTGCGGCAGAGCAGTCGGCGGTGAACGGCGGTGATGCGATGTACACGGTCTCGCCGGGCCCCGGCCGTGAACCGTATTACTGCTCAGCGGGGTTCGCGATCCTCGTCAAGGGCGTCCGGTACATCCTCACGGCCGGGCACTGCACCGAACACGGGCTGGACTGGCAAGGTGTCGGTCCCAACGTGGACACCCATTTCCCGGTGACCGACTACGGCCGCGTCCGGGACCTTTCCGGCTCCGGGCACAGCCGGGTCAACCTCTACGACGGCGGCACCCAGCGGATCCTGCGCGCGGGCACCCCGCAGGTGGGGCAACCGGTGTGCAAGAGCGGCATGACCACGAAGAAGACGTGCGGGAAGGTCCTCGGCCTGAACCAGACCGTGAACTTCGGCAAGGGCAAGCAAGTCGTCGGGACGATCGCCACCGACATCCCCATCGGGAGCGGCGATAGCGGCGGCCCGCTGTTCTACGCCGGCGTCGGCTACGGAGTGCTGTCCGGCGGGAACAGCCAAGTCAGCTTCTTCCAGCCGCTGCGTTCCGTGCTTAACGCCTACGGCGCCACCCTCGCCTGAGGCGCGCACCCGGAGAAGCTGATCCCGCGGGCGAATTTCGGTGGCGCGGCCGGGCACACTGGAGATCATGCGCGAGCATCGGGATTCGGTCACCGCCATCGGGGACGCCTTGGTGGCGCGGCTGGTCGAACTCGAACCGACCAAGCCGGAGGGCTGGTCGGCGGCACGCATCGAGGCGCGTGAGGCGCTCGACCACCATGTGCACGCGGTCGTGTCCGATCCGGTCGGGCCGGCCTGGCTGGCCACCCTGGCGGCTCATCCGAACGGCATGATCCGCGCCATCGCGGTCGGTGCCCTCGGTTCCGGCCACGATCCCGCCCATCAGCCGATCCTCGTGCGGGCCTTGTCCGACCCTGCCGCCAACGTCGTCCAGGCCGCCCTGGAGGGTCTCACCGCACAGTCCTCGGACGAGGTGTTCGACCTGCTGGTGACGCTGCTGAACGAGACGGATCGCGATCGGGCCTGGCTGAGCCGCGGCGCCGCCCAGCGCATCGCCGAGACCAGCGACCCGAGACGGCTGGACGTCCTGGCCGACGCGCTGGGGCGGGTGCGGCACGGCGCGGCGCACGACATCACCCGCGCACTGAGCCGCGCCGGTGACCTTCGGGTCGCGCCCGTGCTGATCGAGCACCTCCGCCACCGCCGTCCGGGTCGCTTCGCGGCCGCGGAGGTGCTCGGCAACCTGCGGGTCGCCGAGGCGGCCGGCCCGCTCATCGACGTCCTGCGCGAGTCCGACGGCATCCAGGCGCTGCCCGTGGTGGAAGCACTGGGCAAGCTCGAAGCGCCCGACGCCGCGTCGGCGATCTTGCCGCTGCTCGACCATGATTCCTCTGACGTTCGTGAGGGTGCCCTGCTGGCCCTGAACCGGATCGGCGGGCCGTTGGCGACGCCCGCCGCCCTCAAGGCCACCGACGACGTCCACCCTGCCGTCCGCGCGCGGGCCTTCCGCGTCCTGGCCAAGCACGGCGACCACCGCGCTCTCGGCCGGTTGGCCGCCGCCTGCGAAGGCTGGCACGTCCACACCGCCCTCACCGGCCTGGTTCGCTTGGCCGACGACTCGGTCGCGCTCACCGTGGTGCAGGTGCTGCTGACCACCGACGAGCGGCGTGTCCGCAAGCTCGCCGGACGAATCCTCGCCCGCATCGGCACGCGGTACCACCTGCCCGGCCACGATCCCGACCCCCTCGTCCGCCGCGCCATCGTCTGGATCATCGGACAACGAGCCGACCCCGCCTACATCTGGACGCTGACCAACGCGCTCGAGGACGAGGACGAGTTGGTCCGATCCCGCGCCGCCGCGGCGCTCGGACGGATCACCCACGACAAGACGATCCCGCTGTTGACCAAGGCCCTACGCGACACCAGGCCACGCGTCCGGGCCAACGCCGCGACCGCACTGGGCCGAACCGCTCCCACCGGCCTGCGTTCCCTTCTCGCCGACGCTCTGGTCGACCCCCACCCCGCCGTCCAGTCCGCCGCCGCCGCGGCTCTGCGAGCGACCGATCACTGACTGTCCTTCGTGGACTGTGGCGTCGCCGTGCGCGTGCGGTACGTGGTGGCGTGGAGGCTGCTCAACAACGCGAGGGCGTGGGCGCTGGGTGTGGCGGGTTCGGCGTGGTAGATGACCAGTTGCTGGCCAGGGGCGCTGCGCACGTCGAAGGCCTGGTAGGTGAGAGTGAGCGGGCCGACATCGGGGTGTACGAGCTGTTTGGGTTCGCGGGTCTTGCCGCGCACCTGGTGGGTCTCCCACAAGGCACGAAAGTGCGCGCTGCCCTCGCTGAGTTCGGCCACCAGACGTTCCAGGGCGGGGTCTTGCGGGTTGAGACCCGCGGCTACTCGCAGGTTCGCCACGGTGGCCTGTGCGGTCCAGTCCCAGCGGGCGTAGAACTGTTGTCCCTCGGGGTCGAGGAAGGTCATGCGGGCGAGGTTGTCCGCCGCGCGGAATGGTGAGAACAGCGCGTCGGCCAGGGTGTTGGTGGCCAGTACGTCCAGAATGTGGTTGAGCACGAAGGCGGGAGTGTGCGGATAGCCGTCCATGAGTTGCCGCAGTTCGGGGCTCACGGTCCGGGATGCCGGCGAGGGTGTGTTGTCCGGTGTGGCACCGGCCAGCCGGTACAGGTGCTCGCGGGCGTCGGGGTCGAGATCCAGCGCGCGGCACAGGGCGTCGAGCACCTGCGGTGACGGGTGGGTCTCGCGGCCCTGTTCCAGGCGGGTGTAGTAGTCGGCGTTCACCCCGGCGAGGACGGCGACTTCTTCGCGGCGCAGTCCGGGCACTTTGCGCCGGCCGGAATAGAGCACGCCCGCGTCTTCGGGTGTCCGTTGTGCACGGCGCGCGCGCAGGAACGCTCCCAGCTCACCACTGCCCATGACATCAGGGTAGGTCGCGGTCCGTCCGGTTGGGTGGGTGCGGCACACCCGGTCACCACACGTCCTGCCTTCGCCTTTCGCCGTGGTCGACGCTGGTCGGTATAGCGAGCGATATCGACGTGGTCGGCGTGTGGATCACCGCCGCCTGACCACCCCGGCAACCACAGGAAAGTAGAGACATCATGCCCGCACGCCTCGACGGCAAGGTCGCGTTGATCACGGGCGCGACCGGCGGTATCGGTCACGCCACCGCGGAACTGTTCGCCCGTGAAGGAGCAGGCCTGGTCGTCACCGACATCTCCCAGGACACCACGGAAAAGCTCGCCGCACGTCTGCGAGCCACCGGCGCCGAAGTGCTGGCGGTCCGGTTGGACGTCACCTCTCCGGAGAACTGGAGTGAGGCGATCGAACTCACCCGGCGGCGCTTCGGCCGCCTCGACGTCTTGGTCAACATCGCCGGTGTCGTGGACTGGCCCGGTGTCGAGGAGACCACGAAGGATGGCTGGGACCGGGTGGTCGCGGTCAACCAGACCGGAACCTGGCTTGGGATGAAGGCCGCCATGCCCTTGCTGCGCGCCTCCGGCAACGCGTCCGTCATCAACACCTCCTCGGTGCTCGGCCTGGTCGGCAGCGGAGCCGCCGCCGCGTATCAGGCGACCAAGGGAGCGGTGCGGCTGCTGACCAAAACCGCCGCCGTCGAATACGCCACCCGTGGCGTCCGGGTCAACTCCGTGCACCCCGGTGTCATCGCCACCCCGATGATCCAAGACCTGCTCGACGAGCAGGGCGACCGGCAACCCGATATCGCGCGTACCCCGATGCGCCGCGCGGGCAGCCCCGCCGAGGTCGCTTCCACGATGCTCTTCTTGGCAGGCGACGAATCATCGTTCGTCACCGGGACCGAACTCGTCGTCGATGGTGGACTCACCGCGCACTGACGCGATCGCGACCAGGAGCCAGGAAAGCACCGCGGCGAGCTTGAGCGAAGAAATCGGGAGGAAGGCGCACACCTGACTAGGCTGATCCAGTATCCGCCTGAGCCGTATCCCCAGCCGCCGAGGAGTGCCCGATGATGCCGGTGATCTACTCGATGAGCGTTTCGATGGACGGTTTCATCGCGGGACCGGACGGCGACTTCGGCTGGAGCGCTCCCGAAGCGGAGGTGTTCCGCTTCCACGTCGAGCAGACCCGTCGGCTCGCCGGATATCTGTGCGGGCGCAACCTGTACCGGGAAATGCTGGTCTGGGAGACCGCCGAGCAGACCATGTCCGGGGAGGCGGAACTGGAGTTCGCCCGGCTCTGGCGGCCGATCCCGAAAGTGGTGTTCTCGCGGACGCTGGACACGGTGGAGGGCACCGCGCGCCTGGCCACCGACGACCTCGCCACCGAGGTCGCCAGGCTTCGTGACCGGCCGGGTGACGGTGTGGTGTCCATCGGCGGGGCGAGTCTGGCCGCGGACGCCATCGCCGAGGACCTGATCGACGAGTACCGCCAGTTCGTCTACCCGGTCGTCCTCGGCGGCGGCACCCCGTATTTCCCGCCACTGGCCGAATCTCACGACCTGCGGCTGGTCGAGTCCCGGAAACTGGGTTCCCGGGTCGTCTACCTTCGGTACCGACGTCTTCGCTGAACCGGTTTGAACCGGCGGTTTTCCGGACATCCAGTACACCGACCGTGAGGTGGCGATCGGATGGAAACGAACTTCGGCGAAGCGGCCTTACAGGGCCTCCAACGTTATGTGCGCGGCGTGAACGAGGCGCTGGGATTGCACGGTGACGCGTTCTACACCCAATCCGAGCCGACGGCGAGCGCGTACATCGCCTTGGAGCGGCGGCTTCCCGACCGGCCGGACCGCGATGTGGCGTTGCTCTGGACGGAGCGGCACGGGTGGGCGTTGACCGTCGAGACCCACGCCGGCGAGGACCTCGTCGTCGCCGGTTACCTCACCGCGGAGCCGCTTCCGGCGCCCAGGGTGGTGGCCGAGTTCGCCCATGGCCTGCTCTCGGGCGAACGCTCGCCGCGACCCGAACCGCCCCCTTCGTACGAGGGCGAGGACGATCTGGCGCACCGGCTCGCGGCGTATCCGAAGCCCGCCTTCCCCCGGCGCGGGTGAGCGCGTCGTTCCGTGCTGCGGCTTCGTGTTCCGGTGGGTGATGATGGAACCGGATCCCCGGAACGGAGGTGGCGACGGTGGACGGTCGGCGCCGGGAGCGGTTGTGGCGGCTCGTCACCGAACGCGTGGCGGACCGCGACCCTGACACCGGATGGGTCGGTGTGGTCTGCGCGGTCGCCGTCGGGGAACTCGACGTCGACGGCTCGGCGGTCTCCTTGCGCCTGCGCGATCACGATCAGGAACTGGTGGCCGCGGACGGCCCGTGGGCCACGTCGTTGGAGGAACTCCAGTACACGGTCGGCGAAGGCCCCGGCGTCGAAGCCTTCGCCGTCGGTGATCCCGTGCTGGTCGACGAACTCGCCGCCGACGAACAGCGCTGGCCGGGGTTCGCCGACGGTGCCGCGGAGAGCGGGGTCGGCGCGGCGTTCGCCTTCCCGCTCGGGATCGGCGCGCTCCGGCTCGGCACCCTGGATCTCTACCGCCACGAGCCCGGAACGCTGGGGCGGGAGGGATTGGGCGACGCGCTCGCACTGGCCACCATCGCCACGACGGCGCTGCTCACCGACAGCAACGGCGGGGACGACCCGCACGCGCACTGGGCGCGGCCCGACGTCGCGGGTCACTACGACGACGTGAACGTCGCGACGGGAATGCTGGCCACGGAACTCGGGATCAGCCTCGAAGACGCCTTGGTGCGGTTGCGCGCCCACGCGTTCAGCCACCGGCTCCCGGTGACGGAGGTCGCGCGGGCGGTGCTCAACCGGCAGTTGCGCCTCGATGCGCCGCTGGAGTGAGCGGCCCCTCGCTCACTTCGCGGGCAGCACTCGGCCCCGCACCTCGCCGAATCCGATCCGCGCGCCGTCCGCGCCGGGTGCGGTTCCGGTGATCACGACCTCGTCGCCGTCCAGCAGGAAGGTGCGCTCCTCCCCCTTGACCGTGAGCGGTTCCTTGCCACCCCACGACAATTCGAGGAACGCGCCGCGCTGGTGCTTCTCCGGTCCGGAGATCGTTCCGGAGCCGTACAGGTCGCCCGTGCGCGACGAAGCGCCGTTGACCGTCAAATGGGCGAGCATCTGGGCGGGCGACCAGTACATCTCGCGGAACGGCGGGCGGCTGACCTCCTCGCCGTTCCACTCGATGACCAGGTCGATGTCGAGGCCCCACGGCTTGCTTTCCCGCAGGTACGGCAGCGGCACCGGATCCAGCTGGCCGGGCAGCGGGACCCGCGCGGCCTCCAGCGCCAGGATCGGTACGACCCAAGGGGAGATCGAGGTCGCGAAGCTCTTCCCGAGATGCGGGCCCAGCGGAACGTATTCCCACGCCTGGATGTCGCGGGCCGACCAGTCGTTGAGCAGGACGGCGCCGAAAACGTGGCGGGAGAAGGCATCCGGGGAGATCGGGGTGTTCAGCGGGGTTCCGGTGCCGACGACGAAACCCAGTTCCGCTTCGATGTCCAGCCGCGTACTCGGACCGAACACCGGCGCGGCGTCGGCCGGGGTCTTGCGCTGACCGCTCGGGCGCACGATGTCCGTGCCGGAGACCAGGACCGTGCCGGACCGCCCGTGGTAGCCGACCGGGAGGTGTTTCCAGTTGGGCAGCAACGGTTCCGCGTCGGGGCGGAACAGCCTGCCGACGTTCGAGGCGTGGTGCTCGGAGGCGTAGAAGTCGACGTAGTCCGCGACCTCGATCGGCAGGTGCGTGGTCACCCGCGCGACGGGATGGACCACGCCGTCGGGGAGTTCACCGGCGATCAGCTCGCGGATCCGCTCGCGGACCGCCACCCAGCGGTCGTATCCCTGCGCCATGAACGGGTTCAGCGTCGGCGCGGCGAAGACGTCGTCACCGAGGGCCGCGGCCAGGTCGAGAACCGAGTCCCCGACACGCACGCCGACACGAGGGGAATCGCCGTCGACGGAGAACACGCCGTAGGGCAGGTTGCCGATCCCGAACAGGGAGCCTGCGGGGATGTCGATCGTGGTCATGCCTCTCCTCGGGGCTTCTCGAGCAGGCCGAGTCCGGCCAGTTCGGTCAGGGGGTCGGTGATGCTGCAGGTGCCGAACGACGTGAAGCCCGCGCGGGTGGCGGCGGCCCGGTCCGCGTCCAGCGCCCGCAGACGGGCGGCGACGACCGCGCCATCCCGTTCCGCGAGCAGGGCTTCGGGGTCGCCGTCGTCGTGGAGGACGGCGTCGGTGGCCAGCAGCAGGTTCAGGAATCCGTGCTGTTCGAAGCCGGTCTCCGGGTCGGTGTTGCGGAGCGCGTGGTGCAGCCCGGCGGTGGCCTTGAACGGAACACCCGCCCCGACGGCCGTCCGGACGGCGTCGGCGAGTTCGGCTTCGCCGGGGTACAGGTCGGCCCGCACGCCGCCGGTGCGGAACTTCGCGCGGTGACCGGTGCCGGACAGGGCGGTCAGCAGCGGGACACGCCGGTCGTCACGCGGGATCTCGACGTAGACCGGTGCGGTGGCACCGGAAAGCGCGGCGAGCACCTCGTCCGGTCCCATCCCGTCCGGGACGGCGATCTCGAGTGCTTCGAGCTTCACCGGCAGCGCGCCGACGGCCCCGAGCACGCCATCGAGCCGCGCGGGGCCGCCCGGCAGGGTCACCGCGACCGGCAGCGGGAGAGCCCGCTCGCCCAGCACCTCGGTGAGGTCGTTCAGCGCGGTGGCGGCGACCACCAGCGGTCCGACGAGGTCCGCGTACCAGGCCGAGACGTGCTCGTCGTGCGCCACGACGGCGTCCGGCAGCGGAGCCAGACCCGGCGGAAACACCGCGGCGTCGTCGCACAACCCGGCGAAGAGCGCGGGAATCCGTCCGGCGTCCACCATGGTCTCCTCCTCGCCGATTTAGTTCACACTTTTACTATCCGTGGGGCAGCGTAGTCCGGTCTTCCGGGCGACGGGAAGGGTCCGATGGAGCTGAAGGGGCCTTTCCCCGCATCCGACGTGGTGAAGGGCGCTTTCCTCACATCGCATGCGGTGAAAGCGTCCTTCAGCCGCCCCCTAGTTGCGGCTCCGGGTGCCGAACTCCTCGCGGCTCGTGATCAGCTTCCCCAGCAGCATCACGAGGATGCGCTGTTCGGTCTCGGTCAGCGCGTTCGTCCAGCCGAACTCGCGTTCGTTGTGCTCTCGGAAGACCGAGACCATCTCTTCGTGCCCGGCCTCGGTCAGCGACAGCTGCACCGAACGGCCGTCCCGCTCGTCGGGGACCCGGTGGAGCATCCTCTCCGCGACCAGCGTCTTGACCAGATTCGACACCGCCGCGCGGCTCATCCCGGTCAGCCGGGCCGCGCTCGTCGGTTCGAGCGGGCCGGCGAGCCACACCACGAACAGCAGCCGGAACGCCGACCACGACCGGCCGCGCGGCCGGTGCACCGCCGCCTCGAGGTCGTAGGTCACCAGGTCCGAGGCACGGTTGAGGGTCAGCAGCACCTCTGTCGCCAGCTGATGCCGAAAGCCGTACTCCTGCGCGAGCCGCCGGTTCGCCAGCGCCACGAACGACCAGAAGTCCAGCCCGGCCGTTTCCCCGTCTTCCATCGCCGAACACTAACCCCGCGGCACGAAAATGGTCAAAGTCGAAACTAGTTTCACGCTCCTGGAGATTTCTCCACCTGGAGAGCAGGATCATGGATGTTCCTCCATGGCGGGAGCACCCCCTTCACCGGTTTGCTGAAGACATGAGCAGAACGGAAGTGCCACCGGGGACCGCCAAGGCCGTCCGGGTGGCCGCGGGAGAGCTGGTGCGGGTGATCGACGTCGACGGCGGCCAGGTCGGCGACGTGTTCGCGTTCCGGGACAGCGGAAGCGACCTGGCCGAGCACCACAGCGCGGCGCACACCCGCGCCGCGAACGACAGGCTGTTCCCTGTCGTCGGCGAGTCCTTCGTGACCGACCGGCGCCGCCCGATCCTGACCCTGGTCGAGGACACCTCCCCCGGCGAGCACGACATGCTCATCCCGGCCTGCGACCCGGCCCGGTACGCCGCCCTGGGGGCGCCCGGTCATCGGTCCTGCGCGGAGAATCTGCGCGAGGCACTTGCCGAGACCGGGCTGACCTTCACCGGCCCGACTCCCCAGCCGATCAACGTCTTCATGCGCATCCCGGTCGGCGAAGACGGGCGGCTGAGCTGGCTGACAGCGTCTTCACGGCCCGGCGACGCGGTGACCCTGCGGGCCGAAATGGACTGCGTCGTCGTGGTCTCCGCCTGTCCCCAGGATCTCGTGCGGATCAGCGCCGCCGGACTCTCCCCGCTCGCCATCGAAACCGTCCACAATGGAGGATCACGATCATGACCACCACCGTCGAACACCCCGCGCTCGCCCCGGTCACGCTCGGCGACCTCGCGCTGCGCAACCGCTACGCCGTCGCCCCCATGACCCGGGTCTCGGCCTCGCCCGACGGCACGCCGACCGGCGAAATGGCCGACTACTACGCCGAATTCGCCCGCGGCGGGTTCGGACTGGTGATCAGCGAGGGCACCTACACCGACACCGCGGCCAGCCAGGGATATCTCAACCAGCCGGGCCTCGCCCGCGACGAGCACGTCGCGGGCTGGCGCGTGGTCACCGCCGGAGTCCGCGCGGCGGGCGGGCGGATGATCGCCCAGCTCATGCACGCCGGGGCCATCTCCCAGGGAAATCCGCACCGGGAGCACACCGTCGGCCCTTCGGCCGTCCAGCCTCGCGGGGAGATGATGCCCGCGTACGGCGGTTCCGGACCGTGGCCCGCTCCCCGCGAACTGACCACCGCCGAGATCGACGACATCGTCGACGGTTTCGCCGCCGCGGCCCGGCGCGCCCGTCAGGCCGGTTTCGACGGTGTCGAGGTGCACGCGGCCAACGGCTACCTGCTCGACCAGTTCCTCACCGACTACACCAATCAGCGCGCCGACTCCTACGGCGGCCCGGTCTCGCACCGGATCCGGCTGACCGCCCGCGTCGTGACCGCCGTCGCCGAAGCCGTGCCCGAGCTGCTGACCGGCGTGCGGCTTTCGCAGACGAAGGTCAACGACTTCACCTATCGCTGGCCCGGCGGCCGCGACGACGCCGAGGTGATCTTCGCCGCGGTCGCCGAGACGGGCGCGGACTACCTCCACATCGCCAGCGAGGGCCGGAACTGGCTGGAGACGGCGAAACTGGCCGACGGCGGCACCATCACCGCCCTCGCGCGGCGCGTCACCGGACTGCCGGTGATCGCCAACGGCGGGATGCACGACCCCACCCAGGCGCACGAGGTGCTCACCGGCGGGCACGCCGACCTGCTCTCGCTCGGGCACGGCGCGCTGGCCAACCCCGATCTGCCCGCCCGCGTCGCCGCGGCGGAACCCCTGGAGGAGTTCGACCGGGCGATGGTCTCCCCGACGGTCACGGTGGCGAACGCGCGCCGCTGGCGGGAGAGTCGGCAAGCGTGACGGAAACGAGCTGGCACGGCGGCGCGGCCGCGGTGGCGACCCTGACCTTCGACGTGGACGCGGAATCCCCGATCCTCGCGCGGGGACGGGGCTACGCCGACCACCTGTCCACCATGTCCCATCAGGCATACGGGCCCCGGGTCGGGGTGCCGCGCATCCTCGGCCTGCTCGACGAACTGGCCGTACCGGCGACGTTCTTCGTACCGGGCTGGGTCGCCGAACAGCGGCCCGGCCTGGCCGCCGAGATCGTGGAACGGGGGCACGAGGTGGCGCACCACTCCTACAGCCACCGGCCGCCGACCACGATGACCGCCGACGGGCAACGGGCCGATTTCGAGCGGGGCATGGCGGTCTTCGCGAGCCAGGGCATCGAAATCAGCGGGCATCGCGCGGCGGGCTGGGAGTCCACTTGGGACACTCCGGCGCTGGTGGCCGAGCACGGGCTGAGCTATGACTCGTCGCTGATGGCCGACGACCGGCCCTACCTGATCGAAACCGGGGCGGGCCGGATCGCCGAACTTCCCGTGCACTGGTCGCTCGACGACTGGGAGCAGTACGCGTTCCTTCCCGCGCCGCAGATCGGATCGGTGATCACCTCTCCCGTGCGGGTACTGGAGATGTGGCGCGCGGAACTGGACGCGATGCGCCGCTACCGATGCCTGTTCAACCTGTGCCTGCACCCGTTCCTCTCGGGCCGCCCGGGACGGCTCGAAGCGGTGCGCGCGCTCATCGAGTTCGGACTCGGCCTCGGCGACGTCCGGTTCGCCCGGTGCCGGGACGTGGCGGCCGCGGCGCTGGCCGATCCGGCCCTGCCCGCGGAACCCTTGCGGCGCCTCGAAGTCGACCCGGCGGTCTACCCTGACTGAGCCGCCTCGAGCGCCAGGAACAGGTCGACCCGGTCCGCGGTCCGGCCGATGTCGCGGCCGGTCAGCTCGGTGACCTTCGCCAGCCGATTGCGCAAGGTGTTGACGTGCACGAACAGGGCCGCGGCGGTGGCCGCCCACTGGCCGTCGTGGTCGAGGAACGCCCGCAGGGTCGTCTCCAGGTCGCCGTCGCGGACTCGGTCGTGCTCGCGCAGCGGACCGATCAGGGCGTCGGCGAAGGTGTGCCGCCACTGTTCGTCGTGCGACTCCAGCAGCAGCCGGTAGCTGCCCAGCTCGGCGAAACTCGCCGCCACCGGCCCGCCGCGCCTGCCGCGAAGCACCCGGCAGGCTTCGCGGCTGCGCGACAGCGGCTCGCGCAGCCCGGCCGCTCCGGACACCGGATCGGCCAGTCCGACGACCACGCGACCACCGGACAGCCGATGGGACACGGCCGCCGCCAACCGGGGCGCGAAGGCGGCGGGCGACTGCCTCCCCGCGCGGAAGGGCAGCACCGCCACGACGTCCCGGCTGCCCGCCGCCACGACCGCGGGCAGTCCGTCCGCCAGCAGGAAGTCCGTCACGGCCTCCGCCATCCCCGGCGGGGTCGCGGTGGTGTCGTCGCCCGCGAACGCCAGCGCGATCACCGCCAGCGGACCGTCCGGGTCGACGCCGAAAGCTCGCAGCCTGCCGGGCACCTCCGCGACCCGCTGCGCGCCGGAGAGCACCATGTCCAGCAGTTCGACGGCGAACCGCATCTCGATGGCCTGCACCGCCTGGTGCCGGGCCACTTCCAGGCTGAGGTAGCGGGCGGTCTGCTCCAGTGCGTCCCGCTCCTCCCCCGTCAGCTCCGCCACGGGACGCAGGCACAGGAGCGCGGCGTCCGCCTCGCCGATCGCGCCGACCGGGAACAGCGCCGCCCGCGTCCCCGCGCCGAGATCCGCCTCCAGCGGCGGCGGACGCCTGGCCAAGGCCTCCGCCGCGGCGCGCGACTGGCCGGCGTCCAGTTCGGCACCGGCGGACGCCAGTTCCCGGCCCATCCGGTCCACGACAGCCAGCGGCAGCTCGTGCTCACCGCGAAGGACGGCGAGCACCCCGGACGCCCCGGCGCCCCTCGACAGCGCCGAAGTCAGCTCGTCCCCTCGGCGCACCAACGACATCAGCGCGTTCTGCCGGTCCGCGGCCTGGATCGCGGCCGCGGCGCGCGTGACCGCCGTGAACGGCACCGCCACCGAGATCTCCAGCAGGGGCAGCCCGGCTTCCCGGCACGCCTCGGCGAGTTCCGGAGGGGTGTCGCGTTGCTCCACGCGCAGGCCGAAGATGATCCCCGCCGCTCCCGCGCGGACCACCCGCGCGACGAAATCCGCCGGGCCGGTGCGGTCCAGCCACAGGCCGTTGGTGAGCACGACCTCGTGCTCACGCACATACGGCGCGGGATCGGGCAGCTCGGTGTTGTGCACCCAGAGCACCTGCTCGGCCAGTGCCCCGTCGCGGCCGGGGACGACCACCCGCAGTTCGAGATCCGGGTCCGCGACCAGCGCCGCCAAGCTCAGCATGGCTGTGAATATATCCAGCCCGACCGGACCTTTATGGACGATCAGCCATTTCATCGGTTTTTCATGATCGCTGGCTAGCGTGCCTCGAAGACACTTCAGGATTCGAGGAGACCGACTGTGACGGCAGTTTCACGCACGATCGCCGAGCGCTACACCCTGCTCGAGAAGCTGGGCGGCGACGGGGCGGCCGTGCTGTGGCGTGGGGAGGACGGCTCCGACGGCAGCCAGGTCGCCATCAAGGAACTCCTGCTCCCCGTACTCGACGAGCCGGGCCGCGCGGCTCTCGTGAAGCGGCTCCAGGCCGAAGCCGGTGTCGTGGTGGACCATCCGTCGGTGGTGGCCGTCCACGATGTCGTGGTGGCGGACGCGGCGGCGTTCATCGTGATGGATCCGGTGGAAGCGAAGACCCTGGAGGACCTGGCGTCCGCCGGTCCGCTGCCGCCGCGGTTCGTCGCCGATATCGGCAGGCAGGTGCTCGGCGCGCTCGCCGCCGCGCATACGGCGGGCGTCGTGCACGGGGACGTGCGGCCCGCGAACATCCTGGTGTCCCCCGACGGCACGGTGAAGCTGACCGGCCTCGGGATCGCCAAGGCCCTCGACCCGTCCGGCACACCGGCTTTCCTGGCCCCCGAACGGATCGCGGGGCACGAAGGCACTCCCCACTCGGATCTCTGGTCGCTCGGCGTGACCCTGCTCAGTGCGAGCGAGGGCATGAATCCCTTCCAGCGGGTGAACATCGCGGCCACGCTTTACGCCGTCGTCAACGAACAGCCGCCGTTCGGCCGGACGTACGGGGTGCTGGCGGACGTCATCCGCGGGCTGATGGCGAAAGCGCCGCACGCGCGCATGCTGCCGGACCACGCGCTCCCGCTCCTGACTCAGGCCGCGAGCGGTGTCGAACCCTCCGTTCCGATCCTGCCCGCCCCGTCGCGTCCCGGTTTGAGCACGCCTTCCGTGTCCGCGGCCCTGGCGGGGGTGGCGGGCATGGTGCTCGGATTCGCGCTGCTCACGAACGCGATGCTGATGCACCACGCCTACTACCTCTTCGACTTCGCGGAACTGTCGATCATCGCCGGATGCTTCAGCCTGATCCTCGCCGGAGTGTCCGCGGTGGTGGGCGGCGCGAGCCTGCTCGCCAAGGTCCGGGCGGGGCAGATCATGCTCAGCGTCTCCGCGGGGCTGACGCTGATCTCGACCTGTCTGCTGACCTTCATCGGCGATGACCGGATACACCTCGGCCTTCCGGTCCAGCCGGGGCTGACCATCGATCTCCTCATCCTCGTCTTCGCCCTCGGCCTGACGCTCGCCGTGTGGTTCGTCCCCGCCCGGCGTCCTGCTGTGGGCTGATCCGCTCACAGCAGAGAAACCGGCGGTCGGCGGTTCCCCGGCGGCATGGTCGGGACATGACCGACCACGAGAAGCAACCCCTCTTCGACCAACGGCTCCGGGAACGGTTCTTCAGCCAGCGCGTCCTCGTCCTCGACGGCGCGCTCGACGACGACAACGGGACGGTGCTCACCACCCAGCTGCTGTCACTGGCGAGCGAGGATCCCCGCAAGGACATCGCCCTGTGGATCCACTCGCCGGGCGGCTCGGTCCCCTCGATGCTGGCCATCCGCGACGTGATGCGGCTCGTCCCGTGCGACGTCGCCACCCTCGCGCTGGGACTGGCGTGCAGTGCCGGGCAGTTCCTGCTGTCCGCGGGCACCCCGGGCAAACGGTTCGCGCTGCCGCACGCGCGGATCCTGATGCACCAGGGTTCGGCGGGCATCGGCGGCTCGGCCGTCGAGGTGGAGGTGCAGGCGGACGATCTGCGCTACACGCGGGACACGGTGCTCGGCCTCATCTCCGACGACACCGGGCAGCCCATCGACCGGATCTTCGCCGATTCCCTGCACGATCGCTGGTTCACCACCGAACAGGCGCGCGAATACGGCTTCATCGACCACATCGTCGAGAGCCTCGACCAGGTCGTCCCCGTGCGCACCCACAAACTCGGCCTCGGCACGGAAAGGGGCGTCGGCGCATGAGCACCTACACCATTCCCAACGTCATCTCCCGCAGCCCCGGGGGCGAGCGGATCATGGACGTCTACTCGCATCTGCTGTCCGAGCGGATCATCTACCTCGGCACCGCGATCGACTCCGGCGTGGCGAACGCGCTGATCACGCAACTGCTCTACCTGGAGGCGGACAACCCGGAGCAGGAGATCAACCTCTACATCAACACCGAAGGCGGCGACCCGTCGGCGATGCTCGCGTTGTACGACACCATGCGCTTCATCAAGGCGCCGGTGGCGACGACGTGTGTCGGCCAGGCCGTCGCGGCGGGTGCGATCCTGCTGGCCGCGGGCGAGGCCGGGCACCGGTTCGTGCTGCCCCACACCCGCGTGGTGCTGCACCAGCCTGCGGCGCAGGGGCGCGGCACGATCCCGGATCTCATCCTCCAGGCCGACGAGGTCGTGCGGGTGCGGACACAGCTGGAGGAGATCCTTTCCTCGCACACCGGCCGCGCCGTCTCGGACCTCCGGCACGACACCGACCGGGACCGCGTGTTCGACGCGGCGGGCGCCGTCGCCTACGGGCTCGCGGACAAGGTCCTCGACAGCCGGGGCTAGGCGGTGCGCCTAGGCGGCCATCAGCACGGGTCCCGATGGGCGGCGGCCGACCGCGAGGCCCGTGCTGCCACCCCGCCGGACCGTGCCCGCGATCCCGAAAAGGAGATCCGCCAGGTCGATCCCGAGCGCGCCGGTGACCGCGGCGATCATCTCGCTGGAGGGCTCTTTGCGGCCGCGCTCGATCTCCGAGAGGTACTGCGGCGAGATGCCGGCGCGCTCCGCGATGTCGATGAGACGGCCGCCCTGTTCTTCCCTCGCCGCGCGCAGGCTCTGGCCCAGCACGTCTCGCCACAGCGGCTCCGGTTCGGGATCCGTGCGCTTCTGCTGGAAAGGGAGGATGTCCGCCATACGCTCATCGTGACATCGGGCCGGGGCCCGTGCGCGACGTTCCGCTCAAGGCGAAACCGAGCCCCGGGATCCGGCTACGGAGTCTCAAGGCCCGAGTCCGGTCACGGAGGGGTGTGTGGAAATAGGGACATTGAACGTCCCTATTTCCACACACCCCTCCCTCCGGGAACACCGGCGCGGGCAAACCCGTCTCCCGCACGAAAACACGAAAAAGGGGCCTGCCCGAAGGCAGGCCCCTTTGGTCGCACGGTCAGTCCCGAACGCCCTTCACGGCGTCCTTGAGCTTCTCCCCGGCCTGCTTGACGTTGGCCTTGCCCTGCTCGGCCTTGCCTTCGGCCTGCCACTGCTCGTTGTCCGTGGCGTTCCCGACGGCTTCCTTGGCCTTGCCCTTGAGTTCTTCGACCTTGTTCTCGGCTTTGTCGTTCATCAGGCCTCCATTCGTTCTCGTCCGTTGCCTTCGGATACCCGCCGGACGGGCCCCGAAACAGCGGGCCGGACGTGGCGCCGGACACGTTTGACTTTCGTCAGGCCTGGGCGAGTTCCGCCCACACGGTCTTGCCGTGTTCGTCGTGGTCCTGGCCCCACGCGGTGGCGCAGGCGTCGATGAGCGCGAGGCCGCGGCCACCGGTTTCCGAGGGCTGACGCGGGATCGCGGGTGCCTTGCCCGAGTCGTCGACCTCGATGCGCAGGCGGCCCGGCCGCCTCAGCAGGCGCACCTGCCTCGGCGGCTTCCCGTGCCGCACAGCGTTGGACACCAGTTCGTCCAGGACGAGGATCGTGTCCGTGAGGTCCGCTTCGGTGAAGTCACGAAGTTCCGCCCGCGCCCAGGCGCGCACCCTGGCCGGTTCGCTCAGGTCGCCACCGATGTCCAGGGTCAGGATTTCGACCTTGGCGCCGGTGCGTGCGGCCTGATCGGTGGACACGGGGACCTCCAGGTGCTCTGCGGCCAGTCGGGGCTCGCGAGGACCTAGTACCCCGAATGCCGCGAACCTTAACGATCATCCCTCAACGTTCACTGCCCGTGTGGCCGCACGGGTAGACCGTGCCCGCCGCGAGGGCTTCGCAGGCGGGGCAGTTGTTCACCGGCCGCTCGCGACGGCCCCAGAAGGGATGGGTGGCCCCGCAGAGCGCGGTGACCAGGTCACCGCGGCCGGGATCCGGGGTGCACACGGGACAGTAAGCGTGCGCCGCCCGCTCGATTTCGGCGGTCATCTTCCTCCTCGGGGGCTCGTCGTCCAGGTCATGGTCACCGTGGTGCCGTCGCCCCGGTACGCGCATTCGGCGTGGTCGGCGAGGCGCTCGATCAGCAGCAGACCGCGGCCGCGGATCGTGTCGGCCGGGTTCGCGGGCTTCCAGTTGCCGTAGTCGGTGACGACGATCTCGATCTCGTCGCGGTCGGCGGTGGCGCGGATGTCGATGACGCCGTCCGTGCCGTCCCGGTAGGCGTGTTCCGCGGAGTTGGCCAGCGCCTCGTTGCTCGCCAGGACGATGTCCTCCTGCCGTTCCCCGTCGACGCCGAGGCCGGCGAGCCAGATCGAGAGCTGCTTTCGGAGCCCGACGAGCCGTCCCGGTTCGGCGGGCACCCGATCGCGGAACTCGTGCGGCACCGGGGCCGGTACGTGCTTCATCGTTCGCCGCCTGTCGTGTGCTGGACGTGGATCACGGCGATGTCGTCGTCGTGGCGGTTGTGGGTGATCTCCTCGATGAGGTCGTCCCAGGCGGCCGCGTCACCGAGCCGGTCGCCGTATGCGACGAACGCGCCGAGCAGCCGTTCGATACCCAGCGTGATATCCCTCGTGGGGCTCTCCACCAGGCCGTCGGTGTACAGCAGCAGATCGGTGCCCGGCGGGAAGCCGGTCCGCTCCTCGGTGAACACGGTACCGACGCCCAGCGGCGGTGAGAGCGCCTCGCCGACCTGGTCGATCCGGCCGTCCGGGCGTCTCAGCACGGCGGGCGGATGCCCTGCGTTGGCGTAGGTCAGCGAGTGGTCCTCGGGATCGTGGACCGCGTAGAAACAGGTGACGAATCCGGGTTCCGTCAGCTGGGAGACGCGGCGCAGCAGTTCCGACGGCCGCAGCTCCAGCAGGGCGTAGGCGCGGATGGCCGTCCGGGTCTGGCCCATCACGGTCGCCGCCGGGACACCGTGCCCGACGACGTCGCCGATGACGAACGCCGTGCGCCCGGAGGGCAGGCGGATGACGTCGAACCAGTCGCCGCCGACGTTGATCCCGGTGGCGGCGGGCAGGTAGCGGGTGATGATCCGCAGGCCGGGGATGTCGGGCACCTCCGGCAGCATGCTGCGGGCCAGTTCGGTGACGAGGGTGCGCTCCCGTTCGTACAGCCGGGCGTTGTCCAGCGCGATCGCGCTGTAGCCGGCGATGCCCTCGGCGAGGTACTCGTGCCTTGCGGTGAACCGGCCCGGTTCGGCGTGGCCGAAGAAGAAACCGCCGAGGACCTTTCCGGTGGTCGGGCTCAGTACCGGCACCGCGAGATAGCTGCGGACCGGGAGATGCCCTTTCGGCATGCCGTTGTAGGGCGGGTTCTTGCCGAAACAGGGATCCGCGGTGATGTCGTCGCTACGGACGGTGCGGACGCCGTCGAAGGTGGGCGCGAAGATCTCGGTGTTGCGCGGCATGGGGAACTGGGAGAAGGCCTCGCGAGGGACACCGGACAGCGTGTACAGGGTGTAGGACTCGCCGAACTGGTCGACGAGGTTGTAGAAGAACGCGCCGAAGGCCGCCCCGGTCGCCTTCGTGGCGGAGTCCGTCGCGTCCTGCACGATCCGGTCGATGTCGAGTTGCGACGTCAGCCGGCGGCCGACCGAATGCAGCCCGTCGATCAGCGCGGCCTCGGCGCGCAGGCGCCCGACGAGCTCGACGAGCGGGGAGGCGTCAGCACCGGATTCCATCAGGCCTCCAGCGCCGCGGTCCTCGTCGGATACACCGCCAGCTCATCGGTGAGGCGGGTGAGCTCCAAGGGCCGCAGCACGACCCTGCTGCCCGCCACGACGCGGACCTGGGTGGTCCCCGCGCACAGCCGCTCCGCCCGGACCAGCTCCGCCATTCCCGCCGACGCCAGGAACTCCACGGCCGTCAGATCGACGATCATCACCGCGGGACGCAGCCGGAAGGCGCGTTCGACCATCAGCCGCAGCCTGGACGCGAGGGCGAGATCGAGCGCGCCGGTCACCTCGAGCACGGCCGTGTCGTCCGTGCCCTCCAGCGCGACTGCCCCGCTCTCCACTCTCTCCGATTCCGTCACCGGTTCATTTTGCCGGGGGACGCGGCGGCCCGCCATCCAGGCGGGCTCGGCCGCGCCCGCCGGTATAGGTCGTTATACATACTTTCGACCCTGTCCGACATCCGGTGATACTTGTTCCGCGTTTTCCGGTTTACCCGGCCCCGAATCCGCTCAGCACCATGGCATCCGGTTTCGGGAATTCGCATCGGAACACATTTCTATCGCCCGACAGAAGGGATTAATCGAGTTTCTCACGCCAATTACCCCGACATTACCAAACCCTTTACTTACTGGTCTTTTCGAGTGATCAACACCCATGATCACCTTCGCGGAAAGACAGTGGGCAGCCACTGCCGCTAGCATTGCGCTCGTTCCCCGGACAGACTCGGCACGTCCTGTTCGCGCTGTCTGCCTCATTCACGACTTTAGTCGGGAGGTCGCGAGCGTGCGCTCGCCACGAAAAGCCAACGGAAACGGCTCCGAAAACCACCACAACGAAGGCGCGGCGACCACGGCCCTGCTCCGGCTCGGCCGTTATCTGACCCGGGCGGAGAGTTCGGCGGATCTGCGCTCCGTACACCTGACCGGTGGCCGGGAAGCCGACGCTTTCTACCGTGATCGCTGGAGCCACGACAAGGTGGTCCCGTCGACGCACGGCGTGAACTGCACCGGTTCTTGCCGCTGGAACGTGTACGTCTCCGACGGGATCATAACGTGGGAGAGCCAGGACCCGGATTATCCCTCCGTCGGTCCGGACAAACCGGAGTACGAACCGCGCGGTTGTCCTCGCGGCGCCTCTTTCTCGTGGTATTCCTATTCCCCGACAAGGGTACGTTTTCCGTACGCGCGAGGCGTACTGGTGGAAATGTACCGCGAGGCGCTGAAACAGCACGGAGACCCGGTCGTCGCTTGGGCGTCGGTGATGGACGACCCGATGAAGAGACTGTCCTATCACCGTGCCCGCGGAAAGGGCGGGCTCGTCCGGATCAGCTGGGACGAAGCCGCGGAAATCGCCGCCGCCGCGCATGTGCACGCCATTTCGCGCTACGGCCCGGACCGGGTCGCCGGCTTTTCGCCGATTCCGGCGATGTCCATGGTCTCGCACGCGATCGGATCCCGGTTCATGGCGCTGATCGGCGCCCCGATGCTGTCCTTCTACGACTGGTACGCCGATCTGCCGGTGGCCTCGCCGCAGGTGTTCGGCGATCAGACCGACGTGCCGGAATCCGCGGACTGGTGGGACGCCGCGTATCTGATGATGTGGGGCTCGAACGTCCCGGTGACCAGGACACCGGACGCGCACTGGATGGCGGAGGCGCGCTACCGCGGCCAGAAGGTCGTCGTGGTCTCCCCCGACTACGCCGACAACACCAAGTTCGCCGACGAGTGGCTGGCCCCGCACCCGGGTACCGACGCCGCACTGGCGATGGCCATGGGGCACGTCATCCTCACGGAGTTCTTCGCCGAACGGCAGGTTCCGTACTTCACCGACTACGTCCGCCGCTTCACCGACCTTCCCTTCCTGGTCACGCTGACCGAACGGGACGGCGCGTACGTACCGGCGAAGTTCCTCACCGCCGCGGATCTCGACGTCGAGACGGCGGAACCCCAGACAGCCGAACCACAGTGGAAGACCGTGCTGGTCGACGACCGCACCGGGGACCCGGTCGTGCCCAACGGTTCGGTCGGCCACCGCTGGAACGAACACGACCGGGGCAAATGGAACCTCGACCTCGGCGACGTCGTGCCGCGGTTGAGCCTGCTCGCCGATCCGGGCCATCAAGGTGTCGAGGTGCTGCTCCCGCGGTTCGACGCGGACGGCGTCCTGCGGCGCGGGGTGCCCGCCGTGGAGCAGGGCGGGCAGCTGGTCACCACGGTGTTCGACCTGCTGATGGCGCAGTACGGCGTGCGACGCGGTGATCTTCCGGGCCGGTGGCCGTCCGGCTACGACGATCCGGCGGAACCGTGCACCCCGGCGTGGCAGCAGGAGATCACCTCGGTCCCGGCCGAGCGGGTCACCCGCATCGCCAGGGAATTCGCCGAGACCGCCGAGGCCTCCCGCGGCCGCTGCATGATCCTGATGGGCGCGGGCACCAACCACTGGTTCCACTCCGACACCATCTACCGCTCCTTCCTGGCGCTGCTGACGATGACAGGCTGCCAGGGCCGCAACGGCGGCGGCTGGGCGCATTACGTCGGCCAGGAGAAGGTGCGGCCGTTGACCGGGCACCAGACGCTGGCGGGCGCGATGGACTGGATGCGCCCCGCCCGGCAGATGATCGGGACGGCCTACTGGTACCTCCACACCGGCCAATGGCGCTACGACGCGCTGCGCAACGACGAACTGACCTCCCCGCTGGCGTCCGGCAAACTCGCCGGGACCAGCGCCGCGGACACGCTGGCGCAGTCGGCGCGACTGGGCTGGATGCCCTCGTTCCCCACTTTCGACCGCAATCCGCTCGATCTGGTCGACGAGGCCGAGGAAGCCGGGCTCGACCCCGTCCGCCACGTCACCGAAAGGCTCCGCGAAGGCACGCTGGGGTTCGCCGCCGAGGATCCGGACGAGCCGAAGAACTGGCCCCGGGTGCTCACGGTGTGGCGGTCCAACCTGCTCGGCTCCTCCGCCAAAGGCCACGAGTACTTCCTGCGCCACCTGCTCGGCACCGACGCGAACCTGCGCGGCGAGGAAGCGCCGCCGGACGCGCGGCCGAAAACCGTGAAATGGCACGACATCGCCCCGGTCGGCAAGTTGGATCTCATGCTGGCAATCGATTACCGCATGACCAGCACCACCCTGTTCGCGGATGTCGTACTGCCCGCCGCGACCTGGTACGAGAAGCACGATCTCTCGTCGACGGACATGCATCCCTTCGTGCATTCCTTCAACGCCGCCGTCGATCCGCCGTGGCAGACCCGCACCGACTTCGAGGCGTTCCACACGATCGCGAAGCGGTTCAGCGAGCTCTCCGAACGGCATCTCGGGGTGCGCAAGGATCTCGTCGCCACCCCGATGACGCACGACACCCCGAGCGAAACGGCGCAACCCGGCGGGGTCGTCCGTGACTGGCGCGACGGCGACGTCGAGCCGATCCCTGGTGTCACCATGCCCCGGCTGACCGTCGTCGAACGCGATTACCCCGCGGTGGCGGCGAAACTGGCCACACTCGGTCCGCTGCTGGAGAAACTGGGCGCCACCAGCAAGGGCCTGACCTACGACGTCGGCGAGGAAGTGAACTGGCTGCGCGCGAAGAACGGCGTCGCGACCACCGGGGCCGCTCAGGGCCAGGCGCTGATCGACACCGACATCAAGGCGGCGGACGCCGTGCTCGCCCTGTCCGGCACCACCAACGGACGGCTGGCCACCCAGGGATTCCGCGATCTCGAGAAACGGGTCGGCACCGAACTGGCGCATCTTTCCGCCGAACACGAAGGCAAGAAGATCACCTTCGCCGACACCCGGTCCCGCCCGGCGGCGGTGATCACCAGTCCGGAATGGTCCGGCAGCGAGAGCGGCGGACGGCGCTACTCGGCGTTCGTGATCAACGTCGAACACGGGAAACCGTGGCATACGCTCACCGGCCGTCAGCATTTCTTCCTCGACCACGACTGGATGCACGAACTCGGCGAGGCGCTGCCGGTCTACCGGCCGCCGCTGGGTTCGCAGCACCTCACCGGCGGAACGGGGGACGCCGCGGAAGTGACCGTGCGCTATCTGACCCCGCACAGCAAATGGTCGATCCACTCGACGTACCAGGACAACCTGCACATGCTCACCCTGTCCCGCGGCGGGCAGGGGATCTGGATGAGCCCCGCCGACGCCGAAGCCATCGGCGCGCGCGACAACGACTGGATCGAGGCGGTCAACCGCAACGGAGTCGTGGTGGCGCGCGCGATCGTCTCCCACCGGATGCCGACGGGCACCGTTTTCCTTTACCACGCCCAGGACCGGGCGGTGAACGTGCCGCGCAGCGAGGCCACCGGCAAACGCGGCGGGACGCACAACTCGCTGACCAGGCTGCTGCTCAAACCCACCCATCTCATCGGCGGCTACGCCCAGCTCTCCTTCGGTTTCAACTACCTGGGCCCCACCGGCAACCAGCGCGACGAGGTCACCGTGATCCGCCGCCGTTCCCAGGAGGTGCGTTACTGATGCGGGTCATGGCACAGCTGGCCATGGTGATGAACCTGGACAAGTGCATCGGCTGCCACACCTGTTCGGTGACCTGCAAGCAGGCCTGGACAAACCGGGCCGGCACCGAGTACGCGTGGTTCAACAACGTGGAAACCCGGCCGGGGCAAGGATATCCGCGTCGCTATGAGGATCAGGAGCGTTGGAAGGGCGGCTGGGAGCGGACGGCGAAAGGCCGGTTGCGACTGCGCGCGGGCGGACGGCTGAGCAAGCTCACGAAGCTCTTCGCCAACCCGGATCTGCCGGAGATCTCCGACTACTACGAGCCCTGGACCTACGACTACGCCACCCTGATCGAGGCGCCACTGGGCGACGACGTGCCCACCGCCGCGCCGCGGTCGGCCATCACCGGCGAGCCCACCCAGCCCACCTGGGGGCCGAACTGGGACGACGACCTCGGCGGCTCCACCGAGCACGGCGTCAAGGACCCGATCGCCGAGAAACTGCGCGACGAACTCGGCATCCGGATCAAGTTCGAGTTCGAGCAGAGCTTCATGTTCTACCTGCCGCGGATCTGCGAGCACTGCCTCAATCCGTCCTGTGTGGCCAGTTGCCCTTCCGGCGCGATGTACAAACGCGAAGAGGACGGGATCGTGCTGGTCGACCAGGACCAGTGCCGCGGCTGGCGGATGTGCGTCACCGGCTGCCCGTACAAGAAGGTCTACTTCAACCACAAGACCGGCAAAGCCGAGAAGTGCACCTTCTGCTACCCGCGGGTGGAAGCCGGGCAGCCGACGGTGTGCGCGGAAACCTGCGTCGGGCGGCTGCGCTACATCGGCGTCCTGCTCTACGACGCCGACAAGGTCACCGAGGCCGCGTCCGTCGCCGACGAGCACGACCTCTACCCCGCGCAACTCGATCTGCTGCTCGATCCGCACGACCCCGCGGTGATCCGGGCCGCCGAGGCGGCGGGCATCCCGCACGACTGGCTGACCGCGGCGCGGCGTTCGCCGGTGTACCAGCTGATCCACGACTACCGGCTGGCGCTGCCGCTGCATCCGGAGTACCGCACGATGCCGATGGTCTGGTACGTCCCGCCCTTGTCACCGGTGGTCGACGCCGTCAGCGGCAGCGGTCACGACGGCGAACACCGCGACAACCTGTTCGGCGCCATCGACGCCCTGCGCATCCCGATCGAGTACCTGGCCGAACTGTTCACCGCCGGGGACACCGAGCCGGTCCGGCGGTCGCTGCGGCGGCTGGCGGCGATGCGGTCCTACATGCGGGCGGTGAACCTCGGGCAGGAGACGGACGAAGACATCCCCGCTTCCGTCGGGCTCACCGGCGAGCAGATCTTCGGCATGCACCGGCTGCTCGCGTTGGCCAAGTACGACGAACGTTATGTCATCCCCACCGCGGGTGTCGGGCAGGCGCACGACCTGGAGGGTATCGCCACCCAGTGCAGTCTCGACGTCGACGGCGGCCCCGGCATGGGCGGCGGCGAGTCCACAGTGGACCTGGTCAGCTGGGACGACGGCGCCCGCCCGGACTCGCTGTTCCCGACTCTGCGGGGGCCGGGCCGGTGAAACTCCTCCGCCCCCGGGCCACCGCTCCCCGCGATCACGCGGCGCTGCGCCAGATCGCCGGATGGTGCCTGCAATATCCCGACGAAGCCGTCCTCGGCAAACTCGGCCTGCTGCGCGCTTGCCTCGACGAGACCGGCGGCCCCGGTCACGACGAGCTCTCCCGCACCGTGGCCTATCTCGAACGAGGCGAACCCGGCGAGCTGGCCTCGCACTACATCGAGGTCTTCGACCGGAAACCCCGCCGGACACTGCATTTGAGCTGGTTCCTCGACGGTGACACCCGCCGTCGCGGGGAAACACTGGCCGCGGTGCGCCGGTTCTACCGCACGCACGGGTTCGCCCCCGCCGAGAACGAGCTCCCGGATTTCCTGCCCGTGATCCTGGAGTTCGCCGCCGCCGCGGAGCCGGAAGCGGCCGAGCAGGTGCTCGCCCGCTTCCATCCCGCGCTGGATCTCCTGCGGCGCAACCTGTCCACTATGGACACACCGTATCGCGACGCCGTCACCGCGGTGCTGGCCACGCTGCCCGCCGTCCCCGCACCACTCCCCGTGGAGCCCCAGGCCGAACTGGTCGGCCTCGATCCGTTCCCCACCGGCGCCGGAGGTGCCCGATGAGTTCCGGACTGGACCTGCTGCTGTGGGGCGCCGCGCCCTACGCGTCGATCGCGCTGCTGGTGTTCGGCACGATCTGGCGGTACCGCCACGACAAGTTCGGCTGGACGAGCCGCTCCAGCCAGCTCCACGAATCGCGGCTTCTGCGGGTGGCCAGCCCGGTGTTCCACATCGGACTGCTGATGGTCATCGGCGGGCATGTGCTCGGACTGCTCGTGCCCAAGGGCGTCACCGAGTTCGCCGGGCTCGACGAACACGGCTATCACCTGATCTCGCTCGGGATGGGCAGTGTCGCCGGGCTGGTGGCGATCGGCGGGCTCGGTCTCCTGCTGTGGCGGCGGATCAGGGTGCCCGCCGTGCGCGGGGCCACGTCGGTCAGCGACAAGTTCATGTACGTGGTGCTCGTGCTGGTGATGCTCGCCGGGCTGGCGAACACGCTGGTCGACAACGGAGTCCGTGGCGGATACGACTACCGCGAGACGGTCGCGCCCTGGTTCCGCGGCATCCTGCTCCTCGATCCCCAGCCGGAACTGATGGCGTCGGCGCCGCTGGACTACCGGCTGCACACCGCGCTGGCCATGGTGTTGTTCGCGCTGTGGCCGTTTTCCCGCCTGGTGCACGCTTTCAGCGCGCCGGTGCGGTACCTGCTGCGTCCGTATGTGGTCTACCGGCGCCGCGCTCCCGGCGCGGTCGGTAACCGTGATCCCCGCCGTGGCTGGGAATGACCCGGCTCCGCCGCACCGCCTACGTCGCGCTGAGCTCGTTCGGCTGCATCGTGTTCATCGGCCTCTGCGCGATCCTGTCCGGCGCGCCCTTGCTGTTCCCCTCGCTCGGGCCCACCGCGTTCCTGGTGTTCGCGAGCCCGGCGGCGCCGGGCGCGAGCCCTCGCAACACGGTGCTCGGGCATCTGGCCGGCGTACTCGCGGGGCTCACCGGGCTCGCCGTCACCGGGCTGCTCACCGCCGCCCCGGATCTGACCCATCCTTCGTGGGCCAGGATCGGGGCGGCCGCGATCGCGCTGGGCCTCACCTGCGCCGCGATGGCCGCGCTGGAGATCCCGCATCCACCGGCCGGGGCGACCACGCTGATCATCGCGCTCGGCCTCCTGCACACCGCTCCGCAGATCGTCGCGGTCCTGGTGGGCGTGGCCCTCATCGCGCTGCTGGCCGTGCTGGTCAACAAGGTGTTCGGGGTGCCTTATCCCTGGTGGCGTTCTCCCGCTCCGGTCGACGCGCCACCGCGCCCACTCCATCCCGAATCGTCCGCAACGGGCTGACGAGGACGAACACCGCGCCGCAGCAGATGATCCCCGCCGACAGCACCAATCCCGGCAGCACGCCGACCACCGTGCCGACGAAGCCCGCGGCGAGACCGCCGAGCGTCCCGGTGCCGAAGACCACCGAGAGCGCGGTGCCGTTGACCCGTCCCATCATCTCCGGCGGCGTGATGCGCTGGACCAGGCTGAGCACGTGGATGTTGAACACCGAGTCGGCGAAACCGATCAGGAACTGGCTCACGATCAACGTGGTCAGCGCGGCACCCGGTCCGCCCGCGGGCAGGAGGAGGAAACCCGCTCCGGTCACCAGGATCGAGGCCGCCAGCGTCCGGCCGAGGGTGAGCCTGCGGGCGATCGCGCCGGACGACACCGCGCCCAGGATCAGGCCCGCCGTCCCGATCGCGAAGGCGAGACCGACCGCGCCAGGACTCAGCTTTCCCTCGTCGTAGGCGAAGACCAGCACGAGCGCGTTCGCCGTCGCCACGCCGAGGTTCACCGTCGTGCTCGCGAACATCAGAGTGCGCAGCCGGACGTCGGACAGCAGCACCTCCAGGCCCTCCCTGGCCTCCTTCAGTGCCGACCGCCGCTCTTCGGTCCTGGCCACGGGCGGCTCGCGGTGGCGCATCAGGAGCAGCGTCACCAGCGAAGCGAGGAAGGACAGGGCGTCGGCCAGGATCGCCAGCGCGGAGCCGAGGATCTGCATCAGCCCGCCCGCGGCGGCCGCGCCGCCGACCTCCGCGACCGCGCGGGAGGTCTGAAGCCGTTCGTTGCCCGCCACGATCCCGTCGGACCCGGCGAGCAGCGGCAGATAGGACTGGGCGGCGACCTCGAAGAAGACCGTCAGCACGCCGACCACACCCGAAACGACGAACAACTGGCCGAGTGTGAGCACGCCGAACAGGTACGCGACCGGGATCGACCCCATCGCCACCAGCCTGCCGGCGTCGGCCCAGATCATCGTCCTCCGGCACGAGATCCGGTCGACCCAGACGCCGGCCACGGAACCGATCAGCACGAACGGGAGGAACCTCAGCGCGGCCAGCAGCCCGACGTCCCAAGCGGTGCCGCCGAAGCCGAGCAAGGCGACCGTCGGCAACGCCATCCGCGAAACCTTGTCGCCGAACGCGCTGATCGTCTGGCCGATCCACAGGCGCCGGAAGTCACCGGGGAAAGCAAAAGGTGAAGGCATCGAAATCCGATCACGAGAAGGGAAAATCAGCCTAAGATCCAATACACGTCAAAGCCGGGTCGGTTATTCGAACTCGAGGAGTGCGGAAATGCCCCAGCGGTTGGTGGGTTCCGGGGGAATCGCGGGGATGACCCAGCTGCACCAGGCGGCGCCGCTGGTCGAACGGCAGCACGCGATCATCGAGTTGCTGCGGGTGCGGGCACCGCGCCGGGTGGCGGGCGCCGACCTCGCGACGGCGACAGGGGTGAGCCTGCGGACCGTGGAACGCGACATCACCCGTCTGCGCGAAGCGGGCGTTCCCATCACCATCCGCCGCGGACCTCGCGGCGGTTACGGCATCGACGCCCGGCCCGTCCTGCCGCCGATCTCCTTGACACCGGGCGAGGCGTCGGCGCTCATCGCCTCGCTGGTCGCCGTCGGCCCGTACACCTCGGCGGTGGCGCAGTCCGCGCTGGGCAAGATCCTCGAAGCACTCACCGAGGACTGATCGTCAGCGGCCGTCCCCCTTTCGTGGCTCACCGGGGCCCTGAATGGCCGATGTGGCACTACGCGTCCAGTCCTATCGTTCGAACGCATGGCAAGCGAGTTGCAGCGGCGCAAGGTCTCGAGCGTTTTCGCCGCGATGGACGTCGACGGCGACGGTTTCCTTCAGGAGCAGGACTTCCAGGCCTTGGCCGACCGCTGGGCGCGACTGCGCGGCCCCGGTGACGAGCGGCACCTGACCGGCATCATGCTGAGCTGGTGGACGACCCTGCTGGCGGCGTCGGATCTCGACCGCGACAACAAGGTCTCCCTCGACGAGGTCCTGCTGGTGGTGGACAAACTGCCGGAGACCCCCGAGGCCGTGACAGCGACCGCCGACGCGATGTTCGAGGCGATCGACGAAAACCGGGACGGCCTGATCTCCGCGGCCGAGTACCACCGGCTGATCGAGGTCTGGAACGGCCGCCCCACCGACACCGACGCCACGTTCCCGCTGCTCGACTCCGACGGCGACGGAATGCTGTCCCGGAACGAGTTCGCGGCGCTGTGGCTGGAGTTCTGGGCCGGTGACGACGCCGGGGCGCCGGGCACTCTCGTCTTCGGGCCACTCGCCGCCTGACACCCGCCCCTCGGGAGACGGTCTCGTCCTGTCGCTGTGCCTTCCCCTCGCTCTGTGACATCGTGGAGGGGGCAGCGTGGGAGGAGCTGATCGTGGCGTTTCGAGCCGTCTTCGGAGCCAAGAACCGGCGTCACCCGATACGGGTCTCGTTCAGTGCCCTGCTCAGGGTGACCGACGACGATCGGTACGTCCTGTTCGACTCACCCGCGAGACCCAGTTCGTACGGACCGCCCGGCGGTGTGCTCAAGATCCACCCTCCCGCCGTGCGTATCCTCGAATCCTGGGGATTCCAGCCCGATCGCACCGTCGAAGGCGCCAACCGGATGAAAGGCGACCTCCGGGGAATACTGCCGGCGGACTCGTTGCGCGCGTTCCAGGAATGGTTCGACACCGCCGCGTACCGGGAGAGCGCCACCGAATGCCTGCGCCGGGAATTGCGGGAAGAAATGTCCGAGGTCGGCCTCGGCTCCCCGGGATCGTCCATCGGGTCGCTGACCTTCGACCCGATCCGGACCGTCCGCGAAGGGCCCAGCGAGGTGCCGGGGAAGCCGTACCTGCAGCTCCGGAACTTCGAGGTGTACGAACTGGCGATGCGGACGCCCGCGGCCATCCGGCTGCGCCGGGACCTGGTCGAGGCCGGTCACGACGAAGAGCGGCCGGGGGTGATCTGCGCGGGCTTCGCCGACATCGCGCACGGCCGCCTCGGCCGCGCCCTCATCGCCCCGCAGAGCGCGTTCCTCGCCGGATCGACGAGGCTCACCGCCGACCTCCCCTCGCTCCGGTGAGCGGCACCGGTTCCGCGGCGGCGGACCTCGTCTGCGGCGCCTCGCGCCTCGGCGGCGTCCGGTTCGACCTCCCGCGGACACGTCCGGTGCCCCCTCCCGCCGACCCGGCCGCCGACATGGGGTACTTCGAGGTACACGGCAGGTTCTCCCTCGAACAGGCGCGGAGCGACCTGCCGTTCGTGGCGGCACATCTCGTCATGGGTTTCGACGATCCTCGCGTCCGGGTGCCGGAAGCGGCGGGTGAGGCCGTCGCGCCGGGCGGTCCGATGGCGGTCGGCGAACCGCCGGGGGGCTGCGGCTGGCTGCTCGGCGATCCACTCGGGCTCACGCCGATACCGCCTGCCGGCACGGTGCGGGCGACGCTGTGCGCCCCCGCGGATCTGACGACGTTGTCGGGCTTCGTCCGGCTGGACGCCACGGTCCTGACCGGTCGTGGCCGTCCGCGCCGCGCGCACGGGGGCTGCCGGCCGATCCGGTTCGAAACCCGGCCACCGGAAGGCTGGGCACCCACCGTCGCCCCGGGCGCCGCGACTCCCGCGACAGGTTTCGCGACACCGGCCGTACGGCTGTGCGTCGCGGTGGACACCGAGTCCTACAGCCGGTTCACCACCAGCGAAGCCGCCCGGTCACAGCAACGGCTCCTCGACGCGCTCGTCCACGCCAGGGGGCACGCGGGCCTTCGCGAGGCGGACGTCGACCTCCAGCATTCCGGTGACGGGCAGTTCGCGATCCTCCCCGCCGGAATCGACGAGTCGGTGGTCATCCCCCGGTTCGTGACCGGCTTGCGGACCGCGCTCGCCTCGACCAACGCTGACCTCAGCGCGCACGCCCGGCTTCGGCTGCGCGTCGCCCTTCACCGCGGGCATGTGGCCGCTGGGGTCAACGGCTGGATCGGGTACGCGCCGATCGCCGTGCACCGGTTGCTCGACAGCGCGCAGGTCCGCGCCGCGCTCCTGCGGGAAAGCGGCGCGGACTTCGCCCTGATCGTTTCGGAAGTGCTGTTCACCGACGTCATCGCGGACGGCGCGGCGTCACTGGACCCGGCGAGCTTCGACCCCGTCGAGGTACGGATACCGGAGAAGAACTTCGCCGAACGGGCCAGGGTGTACGTGCCGGGATGCTAAGCGCTCATCCCGGCACGCCCCTCCACCCTCAGCGTTCCTTGCGGAACAACACCGGGACCTCCCCGCCGCGGCCGTGGACGTCGCCTGCCATCATCGACGCCCTGGCGATCCCGTAGGCCGGTTCGATCTCCAGTCCGGCAGCCAGCGCCTGGTAGAAGCCCACGCTGAAGTCCATCGCGGACTGGTCCCCGATCCAGGTGCGCATCCCGATCACGTAGTCGATGTGTTCGGACAACGCCTTCGCCATCGTCTCGCTGTAACACGCGTTGACGAGGACGCACTCGACCGTTTCGTTCAGCTCCGCGAACAACGCGGCGACCCCGGCCACCGGAAGCGGCCGTTCCCCGCCACCCGCGTCCTCGGCGAGGAACCGGCCGTCCTCGTCACCGTGCCCGGAGAAGTGCACGATCCTCGGCTTGTGATCGAGCAACGCCTGCGTCAGATCCCTCGGCTGCAGAGCACCGTGATCGTCCAGTTCGAAGCGATCGCGATGGGCGCCCTTGCGCAAGGTCTCTTTGATGTCCCGGACTTCTCTCGCCAGCCGGAGCCGCTGCTCGCTGTCCGGATTCGCGGAGAGATAGAGGATCCGGATCTGATCCGGGCCCGCCTTCTCCGCGTGGCTGACCTGCACCGTGAATCTCCTGGAGATCTCGGCCCGCTGCCCGGCCTTGTCGGTACAGCGCGCCGAGATGTGGACAGGAACCTCGCGACCGGCTTCCCTTGCCAGCACGTGACAGTCGAACGGTTCCTTGGCACCGGGCGGCACGCTGCCCAGTTCGACGAAAGGCCGATTGGGGTCCAAGGCGAACGGGCCCTTCAAGGTCAGTTCGCCCCAGCTGATCGGCTGGGTGCCGATGTTCGTCAAGGACCCGCGCAGGATGTCCCATTCCCCATGGGCCAGCACCGGCGTGGCGAGCGAGATCTCGAAGCGCGGCGGCGGCACCTTGATCTCCTCGACCGCGGGAGCGACCAGCAGCGGCGCGGTGAAATCCGGGACACGGCAAGCCACGCCACGGAAGTCGCGGTACGAGAAGCTCGCGCCCGCAGTCCAGGAACCGGCTCTCAAGGGGCGGACCCGGACCACGGCGCTCCGGCTTTCCCCCGGCGCCAGACTGGGCACCTTGAGCTCCTTGCTCCCGCGCACGGCCGAAAACGAAGGCGGCAGCCTGAGCGTGAACACGATGTTGGTGCAGACGCGGTCGCCGTTGTTGGCCAGCAGGAGGGTGAGGTCGGTCGCCCGGCCGGCGTTCAGCTCGCCGGCGAGCACCTCCGCCGTGATCATACTCAGACCCCTTCGAAGAACGTCGCCCGTGAATGGTGCGCCTGGACGCAGGTTTCGCAGTGCACGGCCGACCGGATCACCGAGACCGGCGCGTCCGAACGAGGTTCCGCGAAGCCCTCGTCGGTCTCCACCACCTTCTGATGCCTTCCGCACAGCGGTTTGCCGCAGTGATGACAGACCGCGTCGATCACCACCTCTTCCTCGCCCTCGCGGGTGTTGCAGTCACCGCATTTCCAGACCATCTCAGTCCTCCTCGTCCCATCGGGAATGCTGGTCCGCCCCCGCCAGTTCGCTGTCGAGTTCGGCGTCCAGCTGCCGGAAGAGCTGTTCGGAAATGCGCCCGTCCATCACCGCGTCCCTGAGATCCTTCCTGCGCCGTTGCAGCTCCGAGGTCCCGGTGGTCCGCTCGGTGTCGTCCGGCCCGCTGTGCCGGGGCCGGTACGGGGCTTCCGCGGCCCGGCCGTTCGGTTCGGGCCCCTTGCGCAGCTCGAGTGTCTCGCTGACGATGTCGGTGAGGCTGTGCCAGACGGTTTTGATGCGGTCTTCCATTTCCTTGGTCGCGTAGGCACCGTTGACCGAAAGCCGCACCTTGCTGCTGCCCGCGACAGCGTGGATGTCGCCGCCGTAGATCTCGTCGCCCGCCAGCCCGACGTAGAAGTCGACGGGGTACACGCCTTCGTAGAGCCGGCCGCCGACGTCCCAGGCCCGTTTGAGGGCGTTCACCTGGTCCCCGTTCCGGGGAGAGTGACCGACGACGTATTTGACGTAGTAACCGTTCTCGCTCATCGCGTCCGTCAACGCGATCAGCGTCGAGTGATCCGGGATCACCCCCGGGAAGGAGACGCTTTCCGGACGCTCGGTGAGATCGTCCTTCTTCTGATCCGGTACGACACGCCTGTCCTGATAACGCACCCCGGACAGGCTCAGCGAAAGATCGGCGGTGACCTCGGTCTTCACCGAACTGTCCCGGTTCTCCTTCTTCAACGGCCCGCCCATCGGCGGATAGAAGTCGATGTTCTTGATCCCGGAAAGGGCACCGTTGAACGAGACCACCATGGAACCGGTGATCACGTCGCTCAGCTCGATCGTGTTCTCGAACCGGACCGACAGGGTGAGCCGGTGGTCGGCGCCTTCGCCGAGCGAAAGCTGCTTCCATTCGATCAGCCGTCCGCCGGTGACCGGATCCGCGTGCCTGCCCACGGTCGGGTACTCGGAAGCGGATTCGACGTTCCCCCAGCCGACGGGGACGTACAGGGTCAGCCGCTCCACGCGATCGGCGTGGAGACTCGCCTCCTCCGAAAGCCAGTCGCCCAGCCATTGCAGGTCCAGTTGCAGGGCCCGCTGATCGGATTCGGGAACCAGGGCCGGGGTCAGCCAGAGCGGGATCTCGTGGATGTCGAGGCCACCGAAAATGCGGTGGGACAGCCTGAACCGCCATTTGGCACCGGCCCGGCTGTCCTGTGCGGACAGGAAGGGATGCTCGCTCACGCGACCGGCCAGCGGCAGGACCGGCGGGGCGTACCGCGAATCGGCGAACTGGAGCCCCGCGCGGCCGGTCAGGACCGCGTATCCGGCGGAGAACTCGACGTCCTGCTCCGAGCCGAGCCGGAACTTCTCCCGGTAGGTGCCGAGACGGTTCTGATCCGTCCGGCCGAAGGTCATGTCGACGGTGATCTCGCCTTCGACCGGGGTCATCGAACTGTGGTAGTTCCCGCTCTCGTCGAGGGTGAGGTTGCCCCGGACGACCTCGCGCACCCGCACGGAATCGATGCTCGGCTCGACCGGCAGCGGCGGTCTGCTCGCCACCGCGGCGTTGAACCGGCTGCGGTTCTCGTGCCAGGCGAGTGCTCCGCCCGCCAGCCCGGCCAGGAGCAGGATCAGGCCGCCGGGCACCCAGAGGAACATGAGCACGACGCCCAGCGCGGCCACCGCCGCCCCGGCCTTGATGAACCGGACGATCGGCGGTTTGACGACGTGTTTGTGCTCTTCACAGTGCTGGGGAACCGAATCCGGGTTTCCCAGGTCGTCGAATTCACTGGTGACGAAGTCCTTCGAGCTGTGCTTCCGGCACAGCGGACGGCCACAATGGTGGCACAAGGCCGCGATTTCCCGCGAACCACAGCGATGACACCGGGGGCGTGGTGCGCGGGCCCGGATCTCGATCGACATCTTTCGGCTGTCCTCTCGTACTGGTTCAGCGGGCCCTGGCGAAACGTTCCCAAATGATGGCGTGCAGGGCGTTCATCTCCCGGGTGATCGCCTGGCTCGTACCCGGCAGCTCGCCGGAGATGAACAGCAGGATCTCGCCACTCGCGAGGATCTTCTTCTGGCTCTGGCCGCCGCGATGGACTCGTCGCTCGGTGTCGTACATCATGCCTTCGACGAACAGTCTCAGCTTCATCCTCTCCGGTCCCTCGGAGCGATCCGCCGTGCCTTCCCATTGCTGCTTCTTGCCGTTCAGCTGCTTCGCTCCGAAGTGGACGGTGAACCCCCTCGTCCGGAGCGCGTTCTCGATGTCGGCGATCCGGGCCTCGTCCGGGATCACGTCGTCGAAGTGCAGGTGCTGATGCGGCCTCAGCGGGCGGCGCGCGAAGGCGTCGTAAAGGACGAGCCGGAATCGCGAAGTGATCCAGCTGACCTCCTTGTGGCCCTTGCGGTCACCCTGGTGCCGGGTGTCTTCCTGCTCGTCGCCGTCACGTTCGTCCATCCGGCCGGTACCGTCGAAAAGCCTGCTCCGCGTACCCGACACCAAGAAGCCGGGGAGCTTGACCTCGACGCGGCCGTCCAAATTCTTCTGTTCATAGAGCTCACCTGGTTGTTCGATCTTGAGGACCATCGGTTCGGTGACGAAGACGAGTTCGTCCTTGCGGCCTTTCGCCGGGGTGTCCTTGCGCATGGGGACGTTCCGCCACTCGATGCTCCGGTCCACGGGGTTGTAGGTGATCGGGACGGGATCGGCTCCCCGGTCGGGAAAGACGAGACTGAGCGCGTGCAGGGACGTGATCGACGGCCAGTCGATCGAGACCCGTTCGACCACCGGACGCGGCGGGCGCCGTTCCACGGCCGGCCGCGAAGGATTCTGTTCGTCGTTTTCCTCCTTCTTCCACGGCAGGACCACCCTGACCTGGATCACCAGCCAGAGGAACGATTGGAAATTCGGTTGCTGACTGAGTTTCGACAGATCCGCGGTATCCGTGCCGCTCATCGAAAACGCGTGGATGTCGCTGATGGTGTCCGGGTCGAGCAGATGCGCCGAGACCCCGATCGGGATCAGTTCGGGCGGCGTGGGCGTGTAGTCGTGGCTGATGAAGCAGGCGTGCCTGTCGGTGCTCAACTCCTCGACACCGCCCGGGCTGCCCCGTCCGGACACCGGTACCCGGATCGGGAACGAACCGTAGGAGTCGTCGAGACCGAGCCTGTCGGCCAGATCGGTTTCCTGGTGGCCCGCGAAGACCACGTGCCCGATCAGGGCGCTGACCGCCTCGTCGGGCGACTGCCTGAGCAAGGCGGCGGCGACGTCGTCGCAGGCCTCACGGGTGAAATGGTCCGCACCGTCGAAAGGGACGACGATCTCGAGCTGCCCGGTGGGGTCTTCGGCGGCACCGTTCTCCGAGTTGTGGGAGATCTCCTGCTCGTAGTAGTACCTCTCGGTGACCCGGACGGTCTCGGGACGGGCACGGGCGAAGACCTCCGTCCCCGGCCCCGGCCCCGCTCGCCGGGGATCGAACTTGCTGACCACCTTGCGCATGATCTGGAAGCTGTCGCGGGGAGCCGGCATCAAGAACCCTTTCGGCGCGGTCTGCGCGTAACGCCTTCGCCCGGACGGACGCGCCCGGACGCGGGGCAAAGTCCATCGTTTGGCGGTGGCGGAACAATGACGGCCCCACTGTGTGACACAACGCGCCGGGTGACCCCGTACTAGTACGGGATCTCGTCAGAAAGTTCGCCGAACCGCCGTAACCTGCTCAGATCGGTGACCAGGACGCGGCGATAGAGCCTGTCGAGCGCGCCCGCTTCCTCCAGGAGCCTGAAGGCTTTCTCCACCGAACTCAGGCCGGTTCCCGCCAGTGAGGCGATGTCCTTCTGGGACAACGGGATTCCGAGACCTCGGCCGGTCATCGGCGATTCGCCCCATCTGCGCGTGACCTCCAGCAACGTCCTCGCGATCCGGACCGGTGCCGGGCAAGCGATCAGATCGACCCCTCGGCGGTCCGAGCCGCGCAGGCGTTCGCTCAGCACCTTCGCCAAGGCAAGGCACGTCTCCGGGCTGCGTTCGAGGAACTCCACCAGATCCGGGCTGTGGATCACTTTCGCCTGCACCGGGACGCACGCGATCACATGCGCCGAACGGGGGCGCCGTTCGAGCGCCGCCATTTCCCCGAGCAGGTCGCCCGCTCCCCGGACGGCGATCACCACGTCCTTGCCGCGTTCGGTGTCGACGACGATCTTGACCAGACCGGCGAGGATGAGGACGGTGTGCTGCGCCGACTCGCCTTGGCGGACGATACGTTGGTGCGCCTGGTAGTTGATCGGCATACCGAGAGCGAGCAGTGCTTCTTTGTTCCGGCGGCCGAGCAGGCCGAGCAGGGAGCCGGGTGGCCATTCCTCGACGTTCACCGGCAGCACTTTGCCGGTTGTGTTCCCACCGGACCCCGTGCTGGCACGGGATTCGGCCTGCTCGTTTCGGCGGGCGGTGCCCTCTTTCAGGAAGCGGGCAGGACGGCGGCGGCCCGCAGCGCGGGCAGGTCGACGATGGTCATCCGCCGGTAGCCGGTGTCGAGGATCGCCCGGTGCCGCAACTCGGTGAGCGATTTGTGCACGGTCGGCTCGGCGGCGCCGATCAACGCGGCGAGTTCGGGCTGGGTGAGCGGGAAACCGATCTCCCAGCCGCGCGAAGTGAGGCTGCCGTAGGTCGAGACGAGGGCGACGAGGACTCGCGCCAGGCGCACCGCGACGTCGTAGCCGCTGAAGTCGATCCGCCGATCCGTCGACCATCTCAGCTTGGCCGCCATCAGCCTGCTGACCGCCACCGCCGCGTCCGGGTGCTCCACGAGAAAACGGTGGAACTCGGCCCGTGGCGCCACGCGGGCGGACAGCCGTCCGACCGCCGTCACGGTGGCCGAACGCGGTTCCCCGTCGAAACCGGCCAGTTCGCCGATCAGATCACCGGCACCCCGGATCGCCAGCAACGCCCGGCCACCGTCGGCGGTGGTCGCTGTCACCTTGGCACAGCCTTCCAGCAGGAGAACGACGAAAGTCGTCGATTCCCCTTCGCGCATCAGCACTTCCCCAGGCCGGAAGGCTCGTCCCGTCCCGATCCGCACGAGTCCGGCGGAGGTGCCGGGGTTCACCGCGGCGCACAGTCCTCGGTCCGGCGGGATCGGAGCGCGTACGGTCATCGCCGGTCCCGGCCCTTCCCGGATTTCCGATTTCACGCCAGTAAGCTCGCGGGAAATAGCGTGCGCGTTACGCCCCGCCCCGTTCGGCCCAATCAGAAGGGACGGGTCAGAAGTTTTCCGTGCTTCCGTTCCGCTTCGTGGGTTAGTTCTTCGAGGAGTGCCCGTCTTTCCGGTCTCATTGTCGGTACGGCGAGGAACCGTAGCAGTCTCGCCGCGATTTCCCCGGGGTCGCGCGATTCGGCCGGGGTGCACGGACCGGGCACCCAGTGCAGGATCGCCTGACGGGAGGCGGTGTCCAGCGGCCCGCCGTCGCCGCGCACCGCGAGGAGCAAGGGTTCCCAGTCGCCCAGGAAAGCCAGCCCCGCCAAGCGTCCCGCTTCGACTGTCGGATGCAGCCCCGTGACGTCGAAGCCGGTGAGCACGCGGTGCGCGTCCGCGTATTCGCCGGTTTCCCGCGCGAAGTGACCCAGCGCCGCCAGAACACGGGCGTGCGGAGCGATTTCGACGATTCCGTGACGCCCCGTCGAAATCGTCTCCGTCGCGGTGGCGAGCGTACGGTTTTCGGCGATTTCGATCACGTCGGGAAGCGCATTCGTCAGCCTCGCCGCCGCGACGGCGAGTGCCCACTCCCCGTCGTCGTCACGCCGCTCGAGTACGGCCTCACAGGCGGCCGCGCTCAACGGCAGCGCGGCGTGACAGGTTCCGTCCCATGAGGGCGCGTACAGCGCCAGTTCCCCGATCGCGCCGTCGACACCGGCGACGAGAAGGTGGTCGAGTTCGTCCGGCGCCGGGCTGGTGTGGGCCAGCATCGTGCTCCACGGCCAGAACAACCGTGCCGCCAGCTCGCGTTCACGGAGGACTCGTGCCGCGGTCCGGGACACGGCGAATCCCCGTCGAGGATCGGCTCGCACCACGGCGTGGCACAGCGCGGCCAGCCCTTCGATCCGGTCGGCCTCGACGACGGGGGCGAGTTCGGTGACCAGCTTCTCCACCTGATCGACGGCGATGGGCGAGGCCGCCGCGTTCGCGGCGATCAGCAGCAGATGCAGCGGTGACGTGGCCCGGACGGGGAGGACCAGCGCGTCGCGGTCCTGGGAAGCGCCGGAAAGCATCTGGTGGGCCAGAAGGACGGCTTCGGACTCGGGTAGTGCCGGATATCGGGAAAGCGCGTCCGGAGGCAGCGGTTCGGACGGGCCCTCGGACAGCAGATCACCGACTTCGTAAGCGATCCCATAGGAGAACCGCCTGCTGATCAGATCCGCCGGGGAGTCCTTCCACTTCAGCGACTTCACCCGCAGTTCGTTCGCCTTCCGGATCCCCCTGCTGCCGGACATCTTCGGAAGCCGCTCTTCGAGATCGCGAAGACCGCGTGCCGCCAGCTCGGCCCGTACCTTGCGCAGCCGGGGCGGCACCAGGACCGAGAGCCGGCGCAGGACGCCATCGGCCGCGAGAGCGAGCTGCGAATCGTCCGCCTCGAGCAAATCCGCCAGGAGCACCTCGAGCCCCCTGATCCGCGCGGCGTCGATCACCGCGATGGCCGCGATCAGGACTTCGGCCGGGTACTGCCCCGCCAGGAGTTCACCGAGGCCGTAGCGGCCCCAAACGCCGAAGATCGGGTCGGAAGGCGCCGACCTGGCGCGGAGTTCGAGTACTTCCAGGATCTCGAGCCTGGTCGAGGCGGGGGTCCATGGGTCGTGGAGAACCTCGGAAAGTACTTGGCGGGCGGGCGGGATCCCGGTCAGCAGCAGGGCTTCCGCCACCGAACGATGCGTATGGGAACCCGCCCGGCGATCGGTGAGCGACGCTTTCCACTCCGGCACCTGACCGAGCGCCAGCACCGGCCGGAACGCCAGCATCCTTGCCGCGAACCGCGGATCCGCCGAGACCACGCTCCGCGCCATCCGGTCCACGACGGCGTCCGGTGTACTCGGCGACCTCGCCGCGAGGACGCAGATGTCACGCCACGCGAAGGTCCGCGCCCGATCCTCGGCGAAGTCACCGGACAACGCCCGCGTGGCGAAGTAGTCGCGCTCGGCGAGCCTGAGGAAGCGCACGCCCTCCGGGCCCGATTCCAGGATTCCGCGCGCGAGCAGGCCGCCCAGCTCGAAACCCGGCCGGACCGGCTCGCCGGTGTCGACGGCCGCGGCCGCCACCGAGGCCAGCGCCTTGATCTCCTGTTCGGTCAGATCACCCGCGAAATAGTGCTCGTACAGGGCACCGATCGACACGGAAGGCTGACTTCCCGCCGCGGCCTCGGCGAGCATCGCGACCAGCCCCGGAGGAGCTCCCCCATCGGCGCGATGCGTCTCGGCGAGCGTGGCCGCCAGCTCTTTCCGCATGCTCGCCTGGAGCGGACGTCTGCTGAGGAACCAGGTGATGTCCTGTTCGTCCCAGAGGGCCAACCTGAGCACCGGGAGCCCGAACGCCTCCGCCGCACGGCCACCGTCGCGCGCGGCGACCGTCAGGCGGACCCGGGGGAAGCGGGTGAGCAGTGAACGGGCCCACTCCGCGATCCGGTCGTAGCCCGCGGCCGGGATCTCTTCGAGACCGTCGAGCAGCAGGTGGACGGCGCCGAGCACAAGCGCTTCCCGGGGTGTTTCCAGGCTCGGCCCCGCCGGATCCGCCAGGAGTTCGGCCGCTGTCGTCAGCACGGGGAACCGCAACGGGCCGGAGCCCGGCCCGGGTCCGGCGATGTCCAGGGCGCGCCAGTAGGCCACTTCCCTGAGCAGACGTGACTTCCCGGTCCCCGGTCCGCCGGTCACCACCGCCGAGTCCTCGTGATCGGCCGCCAGAGGGAATTCACCGTGGTCGCGGGAAAGCCGGACGATCAGCTCCCGCGCCCGCTCCAGATCACGCGTCCGGATGAACCGATCACGCAGTTCGTCGACCGCCGGCGCCTCCAAACCCGGACTCCGCGCGTCCACGGCTGTCAGCAGTGCCGTCAGCATCGGCGCGGCCCCCGGCCGGGCGAGGTCGACTTCCGGGGAGATCCTGCTGAACAGTTCGGGAAGCAGACTCCAAGAGGTGAAAGGGTTCTCTGCCGTCAGCCACTCCGTGGCCACCGCGGCGACGGCGTGCGTCGCGCGCAACGCGTGTTCGGGATGCGATGCCCATTTCACCGTGCGGTACGCCGACAAGTGCAGCACCGCCGCGTAGTCGAGCCAGGCGCCGTCAAGCGGGTAGTGGCGCTGGGACGCCGACCGCACCTCGGAGAGGATCTGAAAAGCGACGAGTGCCCGGCCTTCGAAGAACTCCTCGAAGATCCGGTCGAGTTCGGCGACGTCCGTCGCCAATGGCCTGACGCGGGTGGAGAGCGCGAGCAAGCGCTGGATCCGGACGAGGTCGGCGTACGGGAGTCCGGCGAAGACATCGCGCATCAGGCCGACCTCGAGCCACGCCGCGTCCGACAGCACCGGACGGTCCTCGGCCGTCCGCGCGAAATCTATCAGCACCGGACGGCCTTCGACGCACATCACGTTGCGGGCGTTGAGATCACCGTGCACGACTCCGCGCACCCTGCCGAATCGTGGCTCGGTCAGCGCGGGCCGCAGCCCATCGGCGGGATCGGCCGTCCGCACCCCGTCCGCGACGACCGAGCGCTCGTCCCTTTCCAGGGAAACGAAAGCGCCGTCGAGCGCGTGACGCTGTCCGGAAAACCTGCTCCGGATCACCCGTCCGGAAAGGGCGGAACCGTCGTCGTCCCCCGACAGTTCGACCCGGACTTCGGGATTTCCGGAGTCCGCGATCCGCAGTTCCTGCCCGGGACCGAACTCACCGTTGCCGAGAGAGACTTCGAGAACGTCCTCCAGATAGATCGGATCTCCAAGCACCTCGCCGGGACTGAGGACGAGATCGGGCCCCAAAGTCGGGTTGAGATCCCGCAAGCTCCGCGAAGAAAGGACGTCCCTGCGATTGTGGAAAGGGGTGGCCATCTGAGCGAAGAGATCCCGGATCACCTGCCGGACGGCCGAGACCGAGGCGGGATCGGCGAGCGCCGTCCGGACGAGGTCCTCCAGGGTCGGCACCGTGGTCCTCGGCTTGCCCGCGTAGTCGGCGACGTGCGAATACACGACGGCCTCGATCTCACCGTCGCGCTTCCCGCCGATGTCCGAGGCCCCTTGCGTCGCCTCTTGAATGGGAGCGCACACCGCGGCCGGATACGGGACGAGCAGCCGCCGGTAATTGTCGAACTCGGCCGCCATTTCCTCGGCGCGGCCGATCTTCACCACCCGCTGCCGGTATTCCGCGCCCGCCAGCAAGGCGATCTCGAGGACCAAGGCCCCGCTCCGGCCACCGTCCATCACCCTGGTGATTTCGATCCGTTCGACCGGTCCCTGCCAGCCTTGCCCGGATCGGCCGATACTGTGCAACGCGTGCCAGATCATGCCTTTCCGGCCCGGCGGTATTTCGACGTTTCCCGAGAAGATCTCGACGTCGGCCACCTGAACCTCCCCGGCGAGGCGCCCCTGCGTAGGGTGACACCCTAGCGAGATCCTGGCGCCCGGCAACACCGGAGGTGGCATGTCGCAAGACCCTCGTCGTGAGGAATGGGCGGCCGTGTGCACCCGGCTGCGACGGCTCGCCGGTGACGCGAACTGGTTTTCGCTCCGTCCGGATTTCGACGACTTGACGGCGTCGACCCGCACCGGGGAAGACACCCTGGACGGCTGGCACGCCCTCGAGGCCGAGCTCGCCCGCCGCGCCGAGGTGGAGCTGGACCATGTCGTCCGTCACGGCAAAGGCGGCGACGCGCACGCGTATCGAGGTGACGGCTCGCAGACGAGACACGGCTGCCCGCGCGAGATCTGCGATCGCGTCGCTTGGGCCCCGGCGGGCGCGCCGCCGGAATGCCTTCTGTTCGGTGCGCCGATGCACGAGCTGCCCTGACCCCCGCGCTGCCCTTTCGGTCAGTACCGTCGGCCGTGCGGTCCGAAAACCGCCGCACCGGGCCGAACCACGTTAGCGTCGGAGAAGCGGCCGGCGACGTCCTGGATTCGGTGTTTCTCCACAACCCCCCGGTGAAAGCACCGCACCGGACGGCGACCGGTCCCGCGCAGACGGATGTGCGCCGGCTGACCGCCGGCGCGCATCCGGTCGCGGCTTTCGGGCCGACCCACCGTCCATAGGGGCCAGAACCCGTCCGATGCGCACGTCGTGGCGGCCTTCCCGGCTCAAGATGGCGGACGTGGACGAGGTGACCGAGCAGATCCTGGAGCGTGTCACCGGCACGGGCGCCCCCTGCGTTTGGGTGACCGGACCGGCGGGCGCCGGCCGGACCACGCTGCTCGCCCGGCTGTGTGAGCGGCTTTCCGCGTCCGGGCAAGGGGTTTCGAGCGTGCGCTTCACGCAGGACGGCGATCTGGCGCCCGGCGGCTTTCCCTGGCCCGTACCGGCGACGGGCGCGGCCGACGATCTCGCGGTGGCCGGACGGGCGGCGCGATCCGTGGCCGCGCCGATCCTCGGCGGTGGCAGGCACGTGCTGATGCTCGACGACACCCAGTGGATGGGCCGCGATTCCCTCGCCGTCCTGGACGCCTTGATCCGCCGCCTCGACGGCACCTCGGCCCGAGTGGTCTGTACCACCCGTACCCCGGTCCGCGACGTGGCCGAAGGGCTCGCCATGGTGCGGCGGCTGCGGGCCGACGGGCTGGTGCATCCGGTACGGCTGCTGCCGTTGAAGGCCGACGAGATCACGCGACCGGTCGTCGAAGAGCTGGGCGCCGTACCGAGCGCTTCGCTGCGGGACCGGCTGCACGAACTCAGCCGGGGAGTGCCCGCCGCACTGCACCAGGCGCTGGACCTGCTGCGCGCGCAGGGCGCCATCCGGATCGTCGACCGGCGCGCGTATCTCGTCCCCGGCACCGTGGTCCCGCTGCGGTCCGTGCACCTGGACCGCGAGCGGCTCGCTGTCGCGAAGGCGGCCGCCGTCCTGCACCCGCTCGGCGAGGCGATGCCGTCGCTGATCAGCGGGGTGCTGGCGCAGGATCCCGCGGAAACCCTTGCGGCGCTGGAAGTCCTGCGCGCCGACGGGGTGCTGCACCGCGGCCGCGGATGGCGGTTCACCGTACCGGTGGTGGCTTACGCGCTGATCGCCGAACTCGGGCCTTTCGAGCGGCGGAGGTTCTCCGCGGCCGCCGTCACCGCGTTGTGGAACGGGACCGCGTACACGTCGGACCCGTACTATCTCGCCGACCGGATCGCCGAGGCGGGCAAGCTGATCGACCCGCGGCGCGCCCTCGCCGAGCTGCTCGACAACGCGGCCTTCCTGCCCGACGACCAGACCACCCGCGGCGCGCGGTGGCTGCGCGCCGCCGTCGAGCTGACCGAAGACCGGCCGCAACGGGCGAGGGTGACCCTCCTCCACACGATGTGGTGCCATCTCAACGGCGATCACGAACAGAGCCTCGCGGGAACGCGGCGGCTGCTGGAGGAATTCCCCGACCGCCTTTCCGCCGACGCCGCGCAGGAAGCCCAGTCGATCGCCGTCTGCGCGCTGCACAACTCCGGCAACACGGCCGAACTGGCGAGGATCGCCACGAACCCGCCGGAATGGTCGGTGGCGTCGAGCGCGATCGCGCTGAGCCTGCTCGACCGATGGGCCGAAGCGGCCGAACTGCTGGCGGAGAACGACTCGTGGCGGACCGAATCGACGGTTTCCGCGATGCTGGGCGAACTCTTCGGCGGTCTGGCCGAACTCTGGACCGGCCGGTCCGCGCGGTTCGGCGCGAACCTGACCGAACGCGAGCGGTGGCCGTTGAGGACGGCGAGGCGGCCCAGGAACGACCAGATCACGTCGTATGTCACCGCGCTGCTGGTGCTGGGCGAACGGGCGCGCGCGGAAAAGCTGCTCGCCGACGAGGTCTTCCCGGAGACAGGCCTGCGCGACAGCGAACGTTCGATGCTCGCGGCCATGCGCGGCGACTCCTCGCGCGCGGTCGACTTCGCCCACCGCAGCGTGGCCGACCGGTCGCGGCGCGGCTACGACACCGGCTCGGCCGCGATGCACCTCTCGACCGTGTCGGTCCTGCTGTCGCAGGGACGGTTCACCGCGGCGCGGGAACTGCTGACCGCCGCCCGCGCCACGGCACCGATGCTGGCGCATCTGCTGGACATCGCGGAAGCCCGCGTCGACACCGCGTTGGGCGAAACCGACCGCGCCGCCAGACGCCTGCACGCGGCGACCTGCGGTTTGGCTGTCGGCACGGACATCGCCTGGGCCGATCTCGCCGAACTGGCGTTGCGGAAGAACGACCGGGCCGGCGCGAAGAAGGCCCTCGACGCGCTGGAAGACCTCGCTTCCGCGATGCCGACCGGACGGGTGCTGCTGCATCGTCACCTGGTCCGGGCCTGCCTCGGCCACGAATCCGACGGCGAATGCCTCTGGCTGGCCCGCGAACGCGCGCAGCCGCTCGAACTGGTCATCGCGGCCGAACGCCTGGTGCGCCACGGCGCGACGGATCCGAAGGTGCTCACCGAGGTGTACGAGGTTCTCGGCTCGATGGACGCGCTGCTGTACCGCGCGCGGCTGCGGAACCTGATGCGGGAGAACGGGATCGAGACACCCGGCGGTCCGGAAGAGACGGTCGCCGAGAACGAGCACCTGCTGGCGCTGCTGGCGGGCGAAGGGCTGACGAACGAACAACTGGCGACGGCGCTGCAGACGAGCCAGAAAAGTGTGGAGGGGCGCTTGAGCCTGCTCTTCACGCGGACCGGCTACCGGTCCCGGATCGAACTGGCCACGGCGCTGCTGAACGGCCGATACGCCTCGTGAGCGCGCCGGACATCCGGGTGGCGGTCTACACGGCCGACCCGCTGACCCTGGCGGGGCTGGTGGGCATGCTGTCGCGGGCGGCGGCACTCGAGGTCGTGCCGCCCGGCGTCCGGGGCGCGGACGTGCTGGTGGCCGCCGAGGATCCGGCCGACCACGAACTCCCCGTCCTCCGGCGTGCGGTGACCGAACAAGGCGTCCTGCCCGGCGTGCTGATCGCCGGCCCGCTGCCCCCGGCGGGCTACCGCTCGGCCGCGACCTCCGGGGTGCGCTGCGCCCTGCCGCGGCTGGAGGTCCGGCCGGAACGGCTGATCGCGGAGGTCACGTCCGCGCGGACGGCTGTCGCGACCTCCGCCGTCCGGCTGGCCGCCGGATACGACGCCCTGGTGAGCGGCCCGGACGAGCCCTCGCGGTTCCACGAACGCGAGATCCGCGTCTTGCGGATGATCGCGGAGGGCAGGGACACCGCGGAGATCGGCGAGGCGATGGGCTACTCCCAGCGCACCATCAAGAACATCCTGCACCAGGCCCAGCACCGGCTGGCGCTGCGGAACCGGGCGGAAGCGGTGGCCGCGGCCATCCGGGCCGGGCTGATCTGAGGGCGTGACTCGCGGTGTCGCGGCACCCCTGTCTAGATGACCCCGGCCCGGACGGCGTACGCGACGGCGTGCGGCCGGTTCTTCAGTTTCAGGCGTCCGGTGATCCCTTGGATGATGTGCTTCACGCTGCGTTCCGAGTAGCAGAGCTCGCCCGCGATCTCGACGGTGTCCTTGCCGTCGGCCATCAGGCGCAGCACGTCGATCTCGCGTGTGGTGAGCCCGGCGGTGTTGACGCCCATCGGGTCGAGCACCTCGCGTTGCAGCCGCTCGACGTGCTTGAGCAGTTCGCCGAGCAGGCTCGGCGGGAGGACCCCGCCGCCGGAGGCCGCCGCGCGGACGGCGTGGGCGAGCCGCTCGCCGGTCGTCGCCGAACGCGGCAGGACCGCGACCACCCGGCATTCGATCGCGGGGACCAGTTCAGCCTCGCTGATCTGGCTCACCACGAGCACCACCGGCTTGCCGTCCTCGGAGGCCAGCCGTCGCAGCCACAGCACGATCTCGGGCGTCAGCCACTCGGCGGCGAACACCAGTACGTCGGTCTCGGCGCGTTGCTCCCAGTCCCGGATGTCGATCCCCTGCTGCGTGCCCAGCTGACTGGCCAGGCCTGCCGTGGTGATCGGATCGGGCGCGTGCACCGCCACGGTGATCTGTCGGGTTTCCGTGTCCACCTCTGTCCCCTCCGCTTGATCCGCGGCCCCAGTCGGATGGGACACAGTCTGCGAAGGAGCTCTTCACGAACTCTCCACGAGTTCTCAACGAGGTGTGAAGAACTTCGTGGCCAGCTGAAACGCCTCCACGTACTTGGGCAGCTCGTCGAGGATCTCGCGGAGCCTGTCCTCGGGTCCGGTGTAGTCCGGGTCGGCGAGGAGGGCGTAGCCGTAGGCCAGCGTCCGCCGAAGCTCGGCGACACGCGCTTCGGCCTCGTCGGCGTCGAGCATCAGCCTGCCGCCGTGGGCGAGGCTGAGCAGGACATCACCGGCGAAGCGCTCTTGATCCTGGCTCACCGATACAGCATGCACAGCCACGCATGCCATCGACAGGGCCGGACGACACTCTGCCCCCGAGAACGCCCGGCTTTGCCCAGTCGTCCCTCGTCTGTCCGCATCTTGAAAACCACATGAACGGGCACTCGACCCCGGGCCGTTCACGGTGGTGAACCCCCGGAACCGGACTGCCCTGGCAAAACGCGAGAATGTCTCATGACCAGCGGACGAAACCCACACGCTGAGTGCCCGATTGATTGCGAAACCCACAACGGCCCCACTAGGATTTTCACCGGGCGCGATGCTCTTTTCGAAAGTCGGACGCACAGGCGGCAGGTCATGGACGAGGTTCCCTCGCTGACGGTGCGGCTGCTGGGCGGTTCCCCTGCCCGGCACGGCTCCGGCGAGATCGCCCTCGGTCCCGCCCAGCGGCAAGCGGTCTTCGCCGCGCTCGCCCTGCACGCCGGCCAGTTCGTCTCCCGCAAGGACATCATCGACGCCGTCTGGGGTGAACGGCCCCCCGACAGCGCCACCGGAATCGTGTACACCTACGTCTCCGCGCTGCGCCGCGCGCTGGAACCCGTGGGCGAGCCGCTCGTCGCCACCCGCGCCGGCTACAGCCTCGACCTGCCCAGACAGCAGGTGGACGTCCACGTCTTCGAAGCCGAGCTGGAACGGGCCCGCACGCATCGGCTCGCGGGCGCGCCCCACCGGGAGCTGGAGTCGCTGCGTTCCGCGCTCGGGCAATGGCGGGGTTCCGCGCTCAACGGCATCCCCGGCCCGTTCGCCGAAACCCAGCGCGCCCGGCTGAACGAACTGCGCATGGGCGCGCTCGAACGCCAAGCCGAGGTCGCGCTGCACCTGGGCGGCTATCGCGAACTCGTGGGCGAGCTGGCCGTGCTGGTCGAACGTCATCCGTTGCGCGAAGGTCTGCACCGCATGCTGGTCACCGCGTTGTTCCGGTCCGGCAGGCAGGCCGAGGCGCTGGCCGCGTTCGACAGCGCCCGCGAGACGATCATCGAGCAATCCGGGCTCGAACCCGGTCCGGAACTGCTGGCCCTGCGGCAGCGGGTCCTGGACGGCGACCCGTCACTGCACCACCAGGACCAGCCCGAACGCCACAAGCCGACGCAGGCGCTGCCCGAACGGCCGTCCGCGTTCGTCGGCCGCGAGTTCGAACTGGGCCGGTTGCGCCGCCGGCTGTCCGCCCTGCTGGACGAGGGCCGCGGCGGGACGGTGTGGCTGGACGGCGAGGCGGGCAGCGGCAAGAGCGCGTTCCTGGCGGAAGCCCTCGCGACGGCGAGAAACCGGACAAACTGGGTCGAAGCCGATGAACTGACCAGCGCGGTCCCGCTGAGCCTCATCGCCGACTGCCTCGGCGGCGAAGCGCTCGACAAGCTCAGCAAGACGGTCACCGAGCTGTGCGAGACCGGGCCGCGGGTACTGGTCTTCGAGGATCTGCATTGGGCCGACGAGGAAAGCCTGCTCGCCTGGCAGCAGCTCCACCGGCTCACCGCGCATCTGCCCTTGCTGCTGATCGGCTCCGCGCGCCCGCTCCCCCAGCGCCGCACGCTCGACGTCCTCCGCTCGCGTCTCGACGGCGAGATCATCTCGCTGCCGCCGTTCGACGGCCCGGCCGTCACCGCGCTCGCCGAGGAGACCCTGGCCAGGGATCCCGGCGAGGACTTCCTCGGATTCGCCGCCGAGTACACCGCGGGCAACGCCGCTTACCTGTGCGAGCTGTTCGCCGAGTTCGCCGACGGCCGCGATCTGGCCACCACTCCGCACAGCCGGGCCGCCGCCGTGGTGGAAGATCATCTCGCCACGCTTTCCGTCGCGGGCAAGCGAACGCTGACTTCGGCCGCGTTGCTCGGCTCGTCGTTCACCGTCGCCGACCTCGCCGGTGTCACCGGCCGCGAGCTGCGGGTGCTCATCGAAGAGGTCGAGGAGGCGCTCGCCGCGCGCGTGCTGGAAACCGAAGGGGATCGCCTGCGGTTCCGCGTCCCCCTGGTGCGCTCGGTGTTCGCCGCGAACACCCCGCCCGCCATCCGCGCCGTGCTGCACCAGGAGATCGCCGCGACCATGGCCGGTTCCGGCGCGCCAGCGGACCGCGTCGCCGAGCAGTTGCTGCAGGTGGGCGACGAGCTGACGGCGCGCTGGATCCCGCAATGGGTGCTCGACAACGTCGGCGCGCTGTCCACCGGGCCCGCGGTCGAACTGCTCCACCTGCTTTCGCACCAACGGAACCTCACCGAGGAACAGCACCAGAGCCTGGCGGGCGAACTCGCCGCGCTCCTGCTGCCCGAAACGGACGCCGTACCCTTCTCTCCCGCGACACGCCACCTGGGGGCCGCCCAGCCCTGGTGCGCGCCGCTGCACGCGCTCACCCGGGTGCGCAACCAGGACGCCACGCGCACGTCCTAAACTGCGGGGACCACGGTAGTGATCCGGCCACTTTCGGTGAGAACGAGAAATGGAGCCGGCGTGACGAACGGGCTGCGCGTCGAGCTGCTCGGGCCGCCTCGTGCCTGGCTCGAAGACGTCGAGCTGAAGCTCGGGCCCGCCCGTCAGCGCGCGGTTTTCGCCACCCTGGCGGCGCGCTGCGGCCAGTCCGTCTCACTCGGCGAACTGATCGCCGACGTCTGGGGCGGATCGGCGCCCGCCAGCGCCACCGGCAGTGTCCACACCTACGTTTCCGGTCTGCGCGGGGCGATCCGCAAGGCGGGCGGCGCCGCGCACGAAATGCTGCATTCGTCCGGATCGAGCTACGTGCTGCGGCTGGACCGCGAGGCGCTCGACGTCCGACTGTCCGAACAGGACGCCGCCGAGGCCCGCCGCCTGCTCGCCCGCGCGGACCAGCGTGGCGCGGCCGCGCGGCTCACCACCGCGCTCGGCCGCTGGCGCGGCGAGGCCTATTCCGGCGTACCGGGCCCGTTCGCCGAAGCAGAACGCGTCCGCCTCGCGGAACTCCAGCTGACCGCCACCGAACTGCGGGCCGCGGCCCTGCTCGGCCTCGGCGACCACCGTGAACTGGTCGCCGAGCTGACGGCCTTGGTCCAGCGGCATCCGTTGCGCGAGTCACTGCACGAGACGCTCATGCGCGCCCTGCACGCGAGCGGGCGGCAGACCGAAGCGCTGACCGCCTACCGCGACGCCCGGCGCGTGCTCCGTGACGAACTCGGCGTCGAGCCCGGCGTCCCGCTGCGCGAACTGCACCAGCGGATCCTCGACGGCACCGAAAAACCTGTCACCGGATCGAAACCCGTTCCGGTCCGCGTCGTGCCGCCACCGGTGGCCAAGGCGATCGAACGCGGCGGCCAGGGTCATCTGCCCGGCCGGACCCGTCAGGTCGAACGCCTGGACGGGTTCGTCACGGACCTGCTCGCCGGCCGCGGCCGTCCGGTCTGGCTCGAAGGCGAACCGGGGATCGGCAAATCGGAACTGCTGATCGCCGGGCTGGCGAGCGCCGGGGCGCGCGGCTGCCAGCTCGCCTGGACCGCGGCCGACGAGCTCCAGCAACGGTTCCCGCTGCAGGTGATCATGGAATGCCTCGGCGTGCACCACGGCGCCGCGGATCCGGCCAAGGCCAAACTGGCCGGTGAGCTGCACGCCGAGCCCGCGCACGGGAACTGGGGCCCCACCGACCCGATCCTGTCCACTGTGGACAAACTGCTGGCGCTGGTCGACGAGACCTGCGCGGCCGGCCCGCTGGTGCTGGTGATCGACGACCTCCACTGGGCCGACGAGGCCAGCGTGCTGCTGTGGCAACGCCTCGCCGCCGCCACCCGCCAGCTGCCGCTGCTGCTGGTCGCCGCCACGCGCACCGGGCACGGCCGCCGGGATCTGGCCCAGCTGCGTCGCGGGATCGAGGCGAGGGACGGCGCGATCATGCCGGTCGAGGTCCTGACCGAAGACGAGGTCACCGCCGTCTTCGAGGTGATCCTCGCGGCGAAACTGGGGCCGAGCCTGCGCCCGCTGGTCCGGCGCGCGGCCGGGAACCCGCTCTACGCCAGGGAAATCGCGCACGACCTGGTCCGCACCGGCTCGCTGCGGATCAAGGCGGGCGTGGCCGAGGTGACGCTGAACGGCACCGAGAACGCGCCGCGGTCGCTGCTGGCGGCGGTGGGCCGCACCCTGGAATGCCTCGACCCGGCCACGACCGACATCCTGCGCACCGCCTCGCTGCTGGGCGCGGAGTTCGCGGTCGAGGACCTCGCCGCGCTGGCGGGCAAGAGCCCGCTGGAGGTTCTGCAGGACCTCGAACCGGCCACCACGGCGGGGGTGATCGAGTACGCGGGCGACAAACTCGCCTTCCACCATCCTTTCCAGCGGCAGGCGCTCTACGGCGGCATCGCCGAGCCGGTCCGCGCGGCACTGCACCGCCGCGCCGCCGAGGCGCTCGCGCGCGGGGGCGCGCCGATCAAACGGGTCGCCGAGCAGCTGGCGGCCGAGCCGGTGCCGGTCGACCCGTGGCTGGTCGGCTGGCTCACCGACAACCACATCGCGGTGTCCAACCGCGCCCCGCATATCGCGGCCGACCTCCTCCGCGGCGCGCTCGACAGCACGGTGCCCACCCGCGAGCAGCGGGAGACGCTGATCGCCGCGCTGGTGCGCGTGCTGTTCCGGCTCGAACAGGATCCGGAGGCCGAGGCCGAGCAGGCGGTGAAGACGGTCGGCGACAAGGCGGATCTGGCGCAGATGCGGCATGTCCTCGCCGCGCTGCGGTACCGCCGTGGCGACACCCCCGGCGCGATCGAGGCGCTCGCCGACACGGCGGACGATCCGTCCATGCCGGAACTGTGGCGGACCAGCACCCGCACCCTGCTCGCCAACTTCCGGCGCGGCACCCTCGACGATCTCGACGAGACCGAACGGATCGCGCGCGGCCTGTACGTCGAGGCCGTCGAGGCGGGCGGGCGCTATCCCGCAGCGCACGCGCAGCAGACGCTGTGGCTCGTGCACTCGATCCGCCGCGAGCACGACAAGGCGCTGGCGGCGATCGACGCCGCGCTCGAGACCACCGGCGACGAAGCCGGCCTGGCGACGCTGCGGTTCGACCTGCTCGACAACCGCCTCTTCACTCTGCAGAACCTCGACCGGCTCGACGAAGCCGACGCCACGCTGCACGCCGGATACGAAACGGCGGCGCGACACGGGCTGCCGACCGGTCCGCAGGTCTCGGCGGCCGTGCACTACTACTGGACAGGCCGCTGGGACGAGGCGCTGGCCGAACTGGACTCGGTCACCGAGGACGGCCCGGCCATCACTTTCTACGGCGTGCGCGAGCCGGGTGCCGCCGCCCTGCTGTTGCACGGGGTCGCCGCCCTCATCGCGGGCCACCGGAACGAACGCGTCTCCGTCCGGGCTCATCTGGAAGCGGCCGAGGCACACTCGCCGTCGAACTCCGCCGAGCGTGAGAGCTGCGACTTCTATCTCGCGGCCCAGGCGATGGCCGCCGAACAGCGCGACCGGCTCGGAGACGCCCTGCGGCTGTTCGCCCCGGTGCTGCGCCCCGACTACGCGCGGATGATGCTGCGCCACCAATGGCTGCCCGACGTCGTCCGGATCGCGCTCGCGGCCGGGAACGAAGACGTCGCGAGGGAAGCGCTCGCCGTCTGCGTGGAGGAGGCGAGTCAGGAGACCGTGCCCGCCAGGGCCGCCGCGGCCGCCGCCCGGTGCCGCGCGCTGATCGACGGCGATCCGGAAGGCGTGCTGGCCGCGGCCGATCACTACCGCGAAGTCCGCCGCCCGATCGAACTCGCGGCCTCGCTGGAGGACGCCGCCGAACTCCTCGGCCGCGCCGGCTACCTCGAAGCGGCCACCCAGTCGCTCACCGAGGCGTGCGAAGTGCTCGGGCCGGTCGGCGCCATCTGGAACATCCGCCGGGCGGAAAGCAGGCTGCGCCGCTACGGCGTGCTGAGCAGGGCTGAGCAGGGCCCCCGGCACGCCGGGGCGTTGTCGCCGCTGGAACTGCGGGTCGCGCGGCTGGTGGCGGCGAAACTGTCCAATCCGGAGATCGCCGCGGAGCTGAGCCTGCCGAGGCGGACGGTGCAGTCGCTCGTTTCGCGCGTGCTGACCAAACTGCACGCCGATTCCCGGCTGACCGTCGGCGACCAGTTGCCGAGACGGCTCGCGTGAGCCGTCTCTTCGGGCAACGCCGTTGTCCCAACGGACGACACGCGCTGCCACCGCCCGATCACCACGACATAATTCGCCTGCAGTCCGTGAATCGCGCACGACCGAGGAGAGTCATGACCCGCCTGCTGGCCGGATTGGCGGCCTTCGCGCTGCTGCTCAGCGGCTGTTCGGGAAAGCCGGCGGAAACCGGCGGCCCGATCAAGCTGACCGTCGCCACCTTCGGCGAGTTCGGGTACGAGAAGCTCTTCCAGGACTACGAGAAGGCGCATCCGGGGATCACGGTCGAAGGCCGGGTCGCCGACTTCGAGACGCACCACCGTCAGCTCGCCACCGGCCTCGGCGCCGGACGCGGCGGCGCGGACGTGGTGGCGATCGAGGAGCAGTACCTCCCCAAGTTCCGCCAGTCGACGGACAAGTTCACCGATCTGTCCGAATTCGGCGCGCAGGGCCTCCGGGCGAACTGGCCCGGCTGGAAATGGGACCAGGGCACCGCGAACGACGGCAAGTTCGTGATGGGCCTCGGCACCGACATGGGCAGCCTCGCCCTCTGCTATCGCCGTGACCTGTTCGCGAACGCCGGTCTGCCCGCCGATCGCGACCAGGTGGCCGCGCTGTGGCCGACCTGGGAGAAGTTCGCCGAAACCGGGGAGAAGTTCAGCTCGAGGGCGCAGGGCGTCAAGTTCGCCGACTCGGCGGGGACCATCTACACGGCAATGCTCAACCAGGCTCAGGAGAACTACTTCGCCAAGGACGACGCGTTCATCGGCGACACGAACCCGAACGTGCGCAAGGCCTTCGACCTGGCGGGCGGGATGGCGCTGAAGAAGGAGACGGCCGCCGTCACCACCTTCACCCAGCCGTGGACGGTGGCGATCAAGCAGAGCCGGTTCGCCGCCATCACCTGCCCCGCCTGGATGCTCACCCAGATCGAAGAGGCGGGCGGCCCGGAACTGGCCGGCAAATGGGACGTCACCTCGATTCCCGGCAAGGCGGGCAACTGGGGCGGATCGTTCCTGACCGTCCCGAAGCAGGGCGCGCACCGCAAGGAGGCCTACGACCTCGCCGTCTGGCTCACCGCGCCGGAGCAGCAGAAACGGATCTTCCTCGAGAGCGGCCTGCTGCCGAGCGCGCTGGGCGCCTACCAGGACGGCGCCGTGCTTTCCCACACCAGCAAGTACTTCAGCGACGCGCCGATCGGCAAGATCTTCGCCGCGTCCGCCGAGGCACTGAGGCCGAACTACCGCGGGCTGCGCGACGGTGAGGTGCGGCCCGTGTACGGGCACGCGCTCGGCCGTGTCGAAGAGGGAAGACAAGCGCTCGACCAGGCCTGGGACCAGGCTTCGACCGAAGGCCGCGCCGCGGCCGCCAAGTGAGCGGGGACGGCGTGACACGCGGGTTTCCGGCCGGGTTCCGCTGGGGAACGGCCACGGCGGCGTATCAGATCGAGGGCTCGACGACGGCGGACGGCCGCGGACCGTCCATTTGGGACACCTTCACCGCGCGACCGGGCCGGGTGCTCGACGGCGCCACCGGAGATCCGGCTTGCGACCACTACCGGCGGTATCGCGAGGACGTCGGCCTGCTGAGCGAACTCGGCGTGCCGTACTACCGTTTCTCGGTCGCGTGGTCGCGGGTCATGCCGGACGGCCGCACGATCGAACCACGCGGGCTCGCCTTCTACGATCGCCTTGTCGACACGGTGCTGGAGCACGGGATCACCCCGATGGTCACGCTCTACCACTGGGATCTTCCTCAGGCGTTGCAGGACGAAGGCGGCTGGCCGAACCGCGATGTCGCGAGTCTCTTCGCCGACTACACCCTGACGGTCCACAAAGCACTCGGCGATCGCGTCCGGCAATGGACCACGATCAACGAGCCGTTCTGCGCCGCCTTCATCGGCTACGGCAACGGCGATCACGCGCCGGGTATCCAGGACGAGGGCGCCGCACTGGTGGCGGGGCACAACCTCCTGCTCGCGCACGGGCAGGCCGCGCAGGCGTTGCGCGCGGGCGGCGGTGAGCAGGAAGTGTCCATCGTGCTCAACTTCGCGCCGGTGCTGACCGATGTGGACGACGCCGCGCACCGCGAGGCCGCGCGCAAATTCGACTTCCTGCACAACAGGTTCTTCCTCGACCCGCTGCTCGGCCGCGGCTATCCGCCCGAGTTGCTGGCGGATCTGGAGCATCTCGGCACGCTCGAAGGGGCGATCGCGGACGGCGACCTGGAGATCGTCGCGCAGCCGCTGGACGTCCTGGGCGTGAACTATTACGCACCCGCCCGCGCCGTCCCGCTCGCGGACCCCGAGGCCGACAGCAACTGCCCGCTGCCCGGTCTGCGCGGGATGGACGTCACGCCACCCCGCGGTGACCTGACCTCGCTCGGCTGGGAGCAGCGGCCGGAGTCGTTCACCGATCTGCTGCTGTGGCTGCGTGATCACTGCCCCGGCCTGCCGCTCGTGATCGCCGAGAACGGGGCGGCCTTCGAGGACGAGGTCGTGGACGGGCGCGTGCGCGACACGAAACGCGTGCGGTACTTCGCCGAGCATCTCGCCGCCGTCCACGACGCGATCGAGCGCGGCGCCGACATCCGCGGCTACATGGCCTGGTCGTTGCTGGACAATTTCGAATGGGCCATGGGGTACACGCAGCGGTTCGGCCTCGTGCACGTCGACTTCGAGACGCAGGAGCGGGTGCTCAAGGACAGTGCCCGGTTCTACGCGGACGTGGTGGCGCGCAACGGGCTTTCATCCCCGTAGCGCGCCGCGCATGACACCGTCGACCACCTTCCTGGCCAGCAGGATGAACAGCACGATGACCGGCAGGACACCGAGCGTGGCCGCGGTGAGCATCAGCGAGTAGTCGGTGAAGTAACCGCTGGCCAGCCGTGACAGTGCCACCTGGACGGTCGGGTGTTCGTTGGGGTCGAGCACGATCAGGGGCCAGAAGAAGTCGTTCCACGCCGTCATGAACGTCAGCATCGCGAGCACCGCGGCCTGGGGGCGGATGGCGGGCATGGCGACGCTCCAGAACAGCCGCGCCGTCGAGCAGCCGTCGACGCGACCGGCGTCGAGCAGCTCGCTCGGGATCGCCTCCTCGCACGCCTGCCGCATCCAGAACACGCTGAAGGCGCCGATGAGTCCCGGCACGATCACCGCTTCCAGCCGCCCGTACCAGCCGAGTTCGCCGACCACCAGGTAGAGCGGGATGACCCCGAGCTGGGCGGGCACCATGGCGGTGCCGATCACGACCAGGAAAAGCGAGTCACGGCCGGGGAACCGCAGGCGCGCGAAGGCGAATCCGGCCATGCTGGAGAGCAGGACGTTCGACACGGTCACCGTGCCGGCGACGATCAGCGAGTTCTGCATCGCCAGCCAGAAGTCGACCGTTTCGAAGACCTTGCCCACGTTCTCGAGCAGGTTGCCGCCGGGCAGCAGCGGCGGGGTGGTCTCGCCGAGGGCGGAATTGTCCTTGGAGGACACCACGAAAGACCAGTACAGCGGGAAGATCGAGGCGATGCCGACGGCGAGCAGCAGCCCGTAGACGACGAAACCGGTCCGTTCCCTTGCCGCCATGCCTCACTCACCGCCCCGCATCCGGCGCACGAGCGAGAAGTTGAACAGCGCGAAGCCCGCCGAGAACAGGAAGAGCAGCCACGCGATGGCCGCCGCGTATCCGGCGTCGAACTCGCCGAACCCCTTCTCGTACAAGTACATGGCGAGCGTCTGGAACTGCCGGTCGGCGCCGCCGGTCCCGTTGGTGCCGGTGTCGTCGAACAGCTGCGGTTCGGCGAACAGCTGCAGCCCGCCGATGGTCGAGACGACGACGGTGAAGGCGATCGTCGGCCGGATCGCGGGGACGGTGATCGACCAGAACGTCCGCCAGCGCGAGGCGCCGTCGAGCATGGCGGCGTCGTAGCGCTCCTGCGGCACGGACTGCATGGCCGCGAGGTAGAGCAGCGCGTTGTAGCCGGTCCAGCGCCACATCACCATCACGCTCACCGCGACGTGCGAGGCGAACCTGTCCGAACGCCAGTCCACCGGGTCGAGCCCCACCAGGCCCAGCGCCCAGTTGACGACGCCGTAATCCTCGGCGAAGAGCTGGCTGAACACCAGCGCCACCGCGACCACCGAGACGACGTTCGGCAACAGCACACTGGCCCGCCACAGGGTCCGCGCGCGCAAGGGACGGTCGAGCAGCGCGGCGAGCCCGAGCGCGGCCAGCAGCTGCGGGACCGTCGACAGGACGAAGATGCTGACCGTGTTGAAGAGCGCGTTGTAGAAATGCGCGTCCTGGAGCAACACGGCGAAGTTGCCGAGCCCGGTGAACCCGGTGTCGCCGTTGATCAGATGCCAGTGGTGCAGCGCCACCCAAGCGGTGTAGAGCAGCGGGAAGAGGCCGAAAACGCCGAACAGGACGTAGAACGGCGCTGTCATCAGGTATCCGGCGAGCCGCTCGCCCGTCCGCCTCAAACGATGATCACCTTGACGCCGGTCCGGGTGATTTCGTCGGCCACCCTGGGATCGACGCCGGTGTCGGTGATCAGGGTGTCGACGTCACAGAGGTCACCGAACCGGGCGAAGTGGTCGTTGCCGATCTTGGTGTGATCGGCCAGCAGCACCGAACGCCGCGCGGACGCGATGGCGGCGCGTTTGACCATCGCCTCGGCGGTGTCCGGTGTGGTGAGCCCCCGCTCGACGGAAAGTCCGTCGGCTCCGATGAAGGCGATGTCGACGTAGGTGTCCTTGAGGGCGTTGAGCGCCCAGCTGTCGACCGAGGCCATGGTGTGGCCTCGAAGTCTTCCGCCGACCAGCATCAGCGTGATGCCGGGCCGGTTGGCGAGCGCGGAGGCGATCGGCAGCGAAGGGGTGACCACGGTCAGCTCGCGGTCGGCGGGGATGAGGCTCGCCAGCCGTCCCATGGTGGTGCCCGCGTCCAGCAGGATCGCGCCCTCGGCGGGGATCTGGTCGAGCGCGGCGGCGGCGATCCGGTCCTTCTCCGTCGCCATCACGGTGTCACGGACGTCGAGACCAGGCTCGATGCCCAGCCGCTCGACCGGGATCGCTCCCCCGTGCACGCGCCGCAGCACCCCGCTGCGCTCCAGCGCCGTCAAGTCACGGCGGACCGTCTCGCTGGTGATCTCGAAAGCGGCCGCGAGCGTCGCCACGTCGACGCGGCCGTCCTGCCGGGCCTGCTTGAGAATGGCGCGTTGCCGCTCTTCGGCGTACAACGGTCACCTCCTGCCCTGGCGGATGAGCGGTCATGGCGACAATAGTTGCTTTCTCACCGGTCCGACAACGGAACCCCTCGGTAACCGGGAGCCTTCCGCGGCGCTCTGTCCATTGAGGACACAGCGCCGGGTGGACTTCAGCTCGGCATTGCCCGAATCGGCGGCGGGTTTGCCCCTTCGGTCAGTCCTCGTGATCAGAGGGACGACTCACGGACCTGTTGGGATTGCGTAGGTACCGAAGGCGCAGCCACGTTGCGAACGCCCCTTTCGCAACACACCCACACCCAAGACAGGCTCGTCTTACCCTCGCTGGACCCCGGATTCGCCACTCACCACCCCCCGTACCGGCGGTCCCGATGAACGAGACCCGGCGAACGGCGGATTTACAACGTTGTATCAACGATGTAAATCTGATCGCACCGGGCCAGGAAAGGGGAAACCCCATGTCAGTCCCCCGCCGCAACTTCCTCAAAGCCACCCTCGCGACAGGCCTCGCCGTCGGCGTCGGCACGCAAGCCACGGCCGAAGCCGCGGCCGCATCGCCCTATGTCGCGAACCGCGCGCCGCTCTTGCCCGCCCCGTTGTTGCGGCTCCCGCCCGGCTCGGCGCGGGCAGGCGGCTGGCTGGCCACACAGCTCCGCAAGCAGCTCGACGGCCTCAACGGCCGCTATCAGGAGGTCTCGCACTACCTCGCGTTCGACAACACCGGCTGGACGCGGCCCGAGCTGAAGGGCTGGGAGGAGGTTCCGTACTGGCTGCGCGGCTACGGCGACCTCGGCTACGTCACCGGCGACGCCCGCGTCTTGGCCGACACGCGCCGCTGGATCGGCGCCGTCCTCGCCACCCAGGCCCCGGACGGCTTCTTCGGGCCGTCCGAGCTGCGCACCCGTCAAGCAGGCCACGCGGACCTGTGGCCGCACATGCCGATGCTGCACGCGCTGCGTTCGTACGAGGAGTACACAAAGGACGCTCGCGTGGTCCCGTTCCTCAGCCGGTACTTCCGTTTCATGGCGGCACAACCGACATCCGTCTACACCGACGGCTGGGGCAACACCCGCTGGGCCGACACGATCGACGTCGTCTACTGGCTCTACAACCGCACCGGCGAGTCGTTCCTGCTGGACCTGGTCCGGACCATCCACCGCCACTCGGCGAACTGGGTGGACAACCTGCCCACCGGGCACAACGTCAACATCACCCAGGGCTTCCGCGAACCGGGCCAGTTCTGGGTCCTCTCCGGCGATCCGGCTCATCGTGCGAGCGCCTACGCGAACTACGACCGGATCCAGGGCCGCTACGGCCAGTTCCCGGGCGGCGGTTTCGCCGGCGACGAGAACGTCCGCCCCGGCTACGACGATCCGCGGCAGGGCTTCGAAACCTGCGGGATCGTCGAGTACATGATGAGCCACGAGATCCTCGCCAGGACGACCGGCGATCCCGTCTGGGCCGACCGCGTCGAGGAACTCGCCTTCAATCTGCTCCCCGCCGCGCTGGACCCGGCGGGCCGCGGCGTGCACTACGTGACGTCGGCGAACGGGATCCAGCTCGACAGGCAGCCGAAGACGTTGAGCCAGTTCGACAACGACTTCACCATGCAGGCGTACGAACCGGGTATCGACAACTATCGCTGCTGCCCGCACAACTACGGGATGGGCTGGCCGTACTACGTCGAGGAGATGTGGCAGGCCACGGCGGGCGGCGGGCTCTGCGCGATGCTGTACGGCGCGTCCACGGTGACCGCGAAGGTCGCCGACGGCACTCCGGTGACCATCACCGAAGCGACCACGTACCCGTTCTCGGACACCATCACGTTCACCTTCTCACTGCCGAAACCGACGGAATTCCCTTTCCAGGTCAGGATTCCCGGCTGGTGCCCGACACCGGCGCTGTCGGTGAACGGCGGCACGGTCGCCGTGAGCGGCGGCCCGCGCTACGAAACCGTCCGCCGCATCTGGCGGACCGGCGACCGGGTCACCCTGCGGCTGCCGATGGTCACCCGCACGCGGACCTGGGCGCGCAACCACGATTCCGTCTCGGTCGACCGCGGGCCGCTGACGTTCTCCCTCGCGATTCAGGAGAACTGGAGCCGGGTGGCGGGCGACGAACAGTGGCCGGTCCACGAGGTCCGGCCAGGATCCGCGTGGAACTACGGCCTGGTGCCGCAGGCCGCGTTCACGGTCGTCACGTCGGGCGGGAACGCGCTCGACCCGTTCACCCCGGCGAACAGCCCGGTCCGGCTCACCACCGACGCCCAGCGCATCGACGCGTGGCAGGCGAGCGAACAGAACGTGATCGACGAACTGGCCGACAGCCCGGTCGCCGTGACCACACCGGTCCAGCGCGTGACCCTGATCCCGATGGGCGCGGCGCGACTGCGGGTGACGTCGTTCCCGCGCACCGGCGGCTCCCGACCGTGGCGGAGCGGCTGGACGCGGATCGAGAACCGCAACTCCGGCAAGCTCCTCGGCGTCGACCGGATGTCCACGGCGGACTCGGCACAGGTCGTGCAGTTCCACGACAACGGCACCGCGGACCATCTGTGGCGCACCATCGACAACGGCGACGGCTGGTTCCGCGTCAAGAACCGCAACTCCGGCAAAGTCCTCGGCGTGGACCGGATGTCGACGGCGAACTCGGCGCGGGTCGTCCAGTTCGACGACAACGGCACCGCGGATCACCTCTGGCGGTTCCTGGACAACGGGGACGGCTGGTTCCGGCTCCAGAACCGCAATTCGAGCAAGGTCCTCGGCGTCGACCTCATGTCCACGGCGGACTCGGCGATCGTGGTTCAGTTCGACGACAACGGGACCGCGGATCACCTCTGGCGCCTGCTGGACTAAGCGCTGTTCCTGTGTCCTGAAGGCCACCTTTGAGACGATCAACGTCTCAAAGGTGACCTTCAGGACAGCCGAGCGGTCACTCCACGGTGACGGACTTCGCGAGGTTCCGCGGCTTGTCGATGTCGTGGCCGAGGATCAGCGCGGCGTGGTAGGCCAGCAATTGCAGCGGGATCGTGAGCAGGATCGGGTCGAGTTCCGGCTCCGAACGCGGGACCACGAACCGCGGCACGTCGAGGTCGCCGAAGTCGACGTCCTCGTGGGTGATCGCCAGGACCGGGCCCTTGCGCGCCTTGATCTGCTGCATCGCGGCGAGGTTGCGGTCGGCGAGGTCGTCGGACGGCACGATCGCGACCGTCGGCAGCGACTCGTCGATCAGGGCGAGCGGACCGTGCTTGAGTTCCGAGGTCTGGTAGGCCTCGGCGTGCCGGTACGAGATCTCCTTGAACTTCTGCGCGCCTTCCCGTGCCACCGGGAAACCCCGGACGCGGCCGATGAAGAACAGGCTCCGCGCGTCCGCGCAGGTCTTGGCGTGCTCGGCGATCTGCGACTCCGCCTCGACGATGGACGCGACCTGCTCGGGCAGCGCCCGGATGGCCGCGACGATCCGCTGTCCGTCCGCGTTGGACAGATCGCGGACCCGGCCCAGCGCCAGCGCGATCATCGCGAACCCGACGGCCATGTTGGTGAGCGCCTTGGTCGAGGCGACGGCGATCTCGGGCCCGGCGTGCAGGTACAGGCCGCCTTCGCAGGCCCGCGCGATCGTCGAGCCGACGACGTTGACGAGGCCGACCACCCGGCCGCCCTTGCGCTTGACCTCTTCGACGGCGAAAGCGGTGTCCGCGGTTTCGCCCGACTGGCTGACCGCGATGTAGAGCGTGTCCGCTTCGATGATGGGGTTGCGATAGCGGAACTCGGACGCGGCCTCCGCGTCGGCCGGGACGCGCGCCAGGTCCTCGATCATGGTCGCGCCGATCTGGCCGGCGTAGTACGCGGAGCCGCAGCCGAGGATCTTCACCCTGGCGAATCCGCGCAGGTCACGGGGAGTCAGGTTCAGACCGTCCAAACGGGACACACCGAACCGGTCGTCGAGGCGGCCCCGGATCATGCGCTCCAGGCATTCCGACTGCTCCTGGATCTCCTTGTACATGTAGTGCCGGTGGCCTCCGAGGTCGAGGTCGTCGGCCTTGATGTCGATCGCGGTCGCGGCCTTGCCGGTGTCGCTCTCGTCGACGGTGAAGGTGCGGTAGCCCGTGGCCGAGACGCTGGCGAACTCGCCGTCGTCGAGGTGCACCACCTGCGAGGTGTGCCGGACCAGCGCGGACAGGTCGCTGGCCACGAACATCTCGCGGTCGCCGACGCCGATGATCAGCGGCGAACCGTTGCGCGCGACCACGACGCGGTCGGGGTGCTCGGCGTCGGTCACCGCGATCGCGTAGGTGCCGGTGACGCGGGAAACGGCCTCGACGACGGCGTCTTCGAGGGTCTTCGCGCCCGACCTCGCGATGAGGTGGGCGAGCACCTCGGTGTCGGTCTCGGAGGTCAACGTCACCCCGGCCTGGCCGAGTTGCTCGCGCAGGCTGTCGGCGTTGTCGATGATCCCGTTGTGCACCACGGAGATCCGGCCGTCCTCGGAGACGTGCGGATGGGCGTTCGCCTCGGTCGCCGGGCCGTGCGTCGCCCACCTCGTGTGCCCGATGCCGACCTTGCCCGCGAGCCGTTTGGGCAGGGCCGCCGTCAGGTTCCGCACCCGCCCCACGATCCGGTGCACCTGAGCGCCTTTACCGCCAAGGACGGAGATCCCGGCCGAGTCGTAGCCGCGGTATTCCAGCCGCGTGAGCCCCTCGATCAGGATCGGGGCGGCGTTCTGGCCGCCGATGTAGCCGACGATTCCGCACATGACGAGTCAACCTCACAAAAGAAAACGGACGAATGGCACGCGAAGACCGGGCGTGCTCCGTCAGCCGTAGACGATGCGGCGCAGTTGCCGCTCGGACAGTTCGGGAGGCGCGACGAGCCGCGCGCCCAGTTCACCGGCGATGAGGGGGAAGATCTCGGGGTTCTTCCTGCCTTCGCCCTGCAACCGGGCGTGCCGCGACCGGACGTACTGCTCGACCGGCTGCCGGTAGAACGCCAGGACGTCCTCGACGACACGGGCGGCGATGGCCGTCGACAGACCCGTCGACAGGGCCACCTGCTCGACGATGTCCGCGTCCTCCACGCTCCCATCATGCACAGCGAGGCCTTGAAGCGCCAGTTCTTGCCCGAAATCGGGCAAGAACTGGCGTCTCGCTGAGATCAGTCGCCTCGGATCGCCGCCACGAGTCCGGTGACGAGGTTCGCCCGCTCCATCATCGACCCCACCAGCAGGTACTCGTGATCCGCGTGCGCGCCGCCGCCGACGGCGCCCAGCCCATCGAGCGTCGGCACGCCGACAGCGGCCGTGAGGTTGCCGTCACTCCCGCCGCCGACGGCGACACCGGCGACGCCGGGCAGCAGCCGTTCCGCCACCGCGAAGAGGTCCGCGGCGGCGGACTCGGGCATCGGGGGACGGTGGATCCCGCCTCGCACCACGACTTCCGCCCCGTCGAGACGCGGGGTCAGCGCGGCGAAACCCGCTTCGACGCGCTCCTTCTCCGCGGCGGACTCGACACGGACGTCGACCACGACGGTCGCGGAGGCGGGAACGACGTTGCTCGCCGTTCCCGCCGAGGCGACGGTGGGAGTGACGCTCGTCCCCACCTCGGGCCGGTCGAGCGCGACGATGGCCAGCACCTGATGCGCGGCCTCGGTCAGCGCGTTGATCCCGGCCTCGGGCTCGAGGCCTGCGTGCGACGCCCGACCGGTGATGACGACCTCGAAAGTGCCGCATCCCTTGCGGCCGATCTTGAGACCGCCGCCGTCGGCCGCTCCCTCGAACACGAGCACCGAGCCGCACGCGCGGGCGCGTTCCTCGATGAGCGCCCGGGATTCGTGCGAGCCCGTTTCCTCGTCGGCCGTCACCAGGATCTCGACACCGGTCAGGTCCTCGAGCGCCGCCAGACCGTGGATCGCCTGCACCAGCCCGCCGAGCATGTCGAACACCCCGGGGCCGGTCACCCTGCCGTCGGATACGGCGAACGGGCGGCGGGCCAGCGTGCCGATCGGGAACACGGTGTCGTGATGCCCCAGGATCAGGATGCGAGGCTCACCGCCGCCGGACCACCGGACGTGCGGCCCCGCCGCGCTCTCCACCAGACTCGCCGTACCGCCGAGGCGGGTCTCGACGAGGGCGGCGACAGCCTGGGCCGAGACCGTCAAAGCCTCGAGATCACCGGAAGGCGACTCGATTTCGACGAGTGTCCTGAGGTCTTCGATCATCGCGTCCACAGTCATCTCGCCACTTTCGCGCAAGCGCCCTCACGCCACTCCGGCGGGGACGGTCTCGTCCTCGCTCAGCCGCTCGGTTTTGGTCCAGCTGTTGCGACGGGCCAGCACGCGGAAGAGCGCCCGCCAGGTGGCGATCACGCCCAGCACCAGGAATCCCGGATAGAGAAGGCCCGCGAGCAGGCATCGGTGGAACGGTTCCTCACCGAGGCGCAGCCGGTGCACGATCGCCCACACCACACCGGGGACCAGCAACACGACCGCGCCGATCAGGGCCGCGCCCGGCAACGCCGACGGCGGCGCGATCAGCCCGCCCAAGGTGACGCCCGACCAGGAAGCGACGAGCGTGCCCACGAACAACAGCGAAACCACCAAGGACAACGGGACCGTCAACCAAGGCGTCACGAGATAAGCGAGGAAGTCCAGGAGGCCGATACTGCCCACGTGACGCGAAGCCAGCAATTCCCGCAAATGCCTTGCGCATTGCAAATTGCCCTGCGCCCACCGAGTGCGTTGCCGCAGCAACCTGCGCAGATCGACGAGACCTTGCTGGGTGACCCACGCCGATTTCACATAGCGCATCCGAATACCGGCGACATGCAGCCTCAGTCCGAGTTCGAGATCCTCCACCAGACAGTCCGACCAGGGGGCGGGATCGAAACGGCGCAGCACGACCAGTCTCGTGAATTGCCCGTTTCCGCCCATTCCGACACTGCCCGCGAGATCGCGCAGGCTTTGTGACGCGTCGGCGACCGCGCCGAACTCCAAATCCTGCAGCAAGGCGAGAATGCTGCGGCGATTGTGAATACGCACCCGGCATTGCACGGCACCCACCCCTCGGTCGCCGAACACGTCGGCCACCTCGCGCAGCATGCCCGGGCTGCCCCGGCCGTCTCCGTCGATGATGCCGACGATCGTCCTCGGCACGCTTCCCTCGGCCTCGCACAACCGGCGGATGTAGCGGTAGCCGGCGTTCAACGCCTCACCCTTGCCCTGGCGGGCGTGCGGGAGCTCACGGCGCAGGACGTGCAGACGCGGGTCTGCCACCTCGCGCAGGACGGCGGGAGTGCCGTCGTCCGAGCCGTCGTCGATGACCAGGACACGGACCGGATTCCTTGTCGTACCAAGCGAAAGAGCGTTTCGGACGGTGTTGCCGACCACCCGTTCCTCGTTGAGCGCCGGGATGACGATCCAGAACTCCAGCCCCTCCCCGCGCGCGGCCACCGCCCGGCGCGGGCGCCCGGTACGCCACGCGAACGCCGCGAGCAGGATGTTGTGCGTCGGCCACCACAGGAGCAACAGCATCATGGTCGCGGCGAAGGCGGGGTTCGTCATGGGAGGGCGGTTCAGTCCTTCAAACGAAGGTGCAGCGAACGCGCCATGAGCAGCAGGGCGATCGCGCCGATCACCATCGCGAGCACGGTGCTCACCGTCGCGCCTGCCATCGTCGCGCCGATTCCGAGCGCGGAAACCTTGACCGGGCCCACCGGCACCATCGACATGTCATTCCTCGGGGACGGAGGGCGCCACTAACGTCTACTCACAGTTTTCACACCGTGAGCTTCGGGTCACCCTGGGAAGCGATATTCAGCCTTTCGGGTGGGTACAGTACCCCGTCTGTGTTAACGTTCGCGGGCGACGATCCCCCGTAAAGGTGACCATCAGTTAGTGATCCTCGCCTCACCTACCACTCCTTCGTGACTTCAACGACGAATTCACGCCGTATCAAAGCGCGAACCCGGAAGAAGGATCAGGTGCGTAACGCACAGAACGAGACCGACGTCATGCCCGAAATCTGGCTGGTCGCGGGAACCCGCCCGGAAGCCGTGAAACTGGCTCCGGTGGCGAGGGCATTGGCTTCCGAAGGCCGGATGCGGCCCGTGGTCATCGCCACGGGACAGCATCCCGAAATGGTCGACCAGGCCTTGGCGACCTTCGGCTTGACGGCGGATGAACGGTTGACGCTGAATCGGCGAACGGGTTCCCAGCCGGAGCTCCTTTCCGGACTCCTGACGGGGCTGGAAGAAGTGGCCGAGCGGCGGCCGCCCGCCGCGGTGGTCGTCCAGGGCGACACGACGACGACCTTGGCCGGAGCGCTGGCCGCGTTCTGGCGGCGCGTCCCCGTCGCGCACCTCGAGGCGGGCCTGCGCTCGTTCGACCTGGGAGCGCCGTTTCCCGAGGAGCTCAACCGGAAACTGGTGACCCAGGCGGCCGCGCTCCACCTCGCGCCGACCCCCGACGCCGCCGCGAATCTGCGAGCCGAAGGGGTGCCCGAGAGGAACGTCCTCGTCGCGGGGAACACCGTCGTCGACGCGATCCTCACGGTGACGGACAAATCCACCACGGTGCACGATCCCGAATTGGCGACGCTGCTCGAAAACGCGACCCGCGGCGCGGTCAAACTGATGCTGGTCACCCTGCACCGCCGCGAATCCTGGGGCGAGCCGATGCGCCGTGTCCTGCGCTCGGTCGCCGAGCTGATGGCCACGGATCCGGAACTGCGGGTGGTGCTTCCCGCGCATCCGAATCCCGAAGTACGCCGCCTGGTCCGCGAGGAACTGGGCTCGACGCCGGGCGTGCTGATCACCGGTCCGCTGCCCTATCCCGAGCTGGCGGCGACCCTGGCCGCCAGCACCCTGGTGCTCTCCGATTCGGGCGGTATCCAGGAAGAAGCCCCGACCTTCGGTGTCCCGGTGCTGGTGCTCCGCGACGTCACCGAGCGCATGGAGGCGGTGAACGCCGGCTGCGCGCTGCTCGTCGGCACGGACCCCGACCGGATCCTCCCTGCCGCGAAACGGCTGCTGAACGACCCGGCGGCGCGCACTCGGATGATGAGCAGCGGCAACCCTTTCGGCGACGGTGCCGCCGCGGAACGGACCGAGCAGGCGCTCGCCCATCTGCTGGGACTGGCCCCCGACCTGCCCGCCCCGTTCCGGCCCGCCGCCGCGAGCGATCTGGCCGAGGTCTGACCCGATGACGAAGGACAAGGGCACGCAACGTTTTCGCCTGCCCGCTTGGTTCCGGCTCGCCGTCGCCGCGGTCGTCGCGATCACCGTCGCCGTGATCGTCCTGGTCCAGGTCACCGAGAAGACTCCGGTCATGGCGTCGCCGCCCGCCACGCCGGTGTCGCTCGCCAGTCGCGGCCTCGAAGCGGGCAAGGCGGGCCTGCCGGGCCCCGGCGGCGATCCGGACCGGCGGACCCTCGTGCTCTACGACGACGGGCGGAAGAAGGACGGGTCCGTTTCCCCGCCCGACGAGGTCAAGACGGCCGAGGCGTACGCGATGTTCACCGCGAACCTCGTTTCCCGGGGTACCGCTTGGACGATGCAGCCCGCCGCCGACTACCGGCCACGGCAGGCGGACGAGTTCCAGGCCATCGTGTATCTCGGCTCGGTCTACGACGCGTCCTTGCCGAAGGCGTTCCTGAACGATGTCACCACGGCTCGCGTCCCCGTGGTCTGGATCGGTGCCAACATCTGGCAGTTGCGCGCCGTCCCCGACTGGCGCGTGGAGGGCTATCGCGACGACAACCCCACCACCGTCACCTACAAGGGCACTCCCCTGCGCCGCGATCCCCGTTCGGGCACCGGGGTCGCCGCGATCGACGTCCGTGATCGGACCAAGGTCCAGATCCTGGCCAAGGCGAGCGCCCCGGGCGGCACACCGTCGCCCTGGGCGGTCCATTCAGGACAGTTGACGTACGTGGCCGAGGTTCCTTACGCGTACGCGGGAGCGCAGGATCGCTACCTCGCCGCGGCCGACATCCTGCTGGGCGTCCTGTCGCCACAGGCACCGGACAGGCACCGCGCACTGATCCGGCTCGAAGACGTCGGCCCGCGGACGAAGCCGGAGGAACTCCGCCGGGTCACGGACTTCCTCATCCGGCAGCGGATCCCGTTCTCCCTCGCGGTCTACCCGTACTACTCGGATCCGCGGGGCCGGGCCAACGACGGCGATCCGACCTCCGCGCGGCTGGTGGACTCGCCGGAACTGGTCGGCGTGCTCAAGGACGCCGTCCAGGCGGGCGCGACGCTGGTCATGCACGGCTACAGCCACCAGAGCGACAGCGGCCCGAACCCGTACGACGGGGTGAGCGCGAGCGATTTCGAGTTCTACAAGTCCAGTCTCGACGGCGAAGGCGTCGTACGCATGGACGGGCCGATGCCCGAGGACTCGGCGCGATGGTTCGACGAGCGCATCGCGACCGGCCTCGGGGAGTTCCGGCGAGTGGGGCTGCCGGAGCCGACGATGTTCGAGTTCCCGCACTACGGCGGTTCCGCCGTGGACTACCAGCAGACCACCGGGATCTTCCAGGCACGCTACGACCGCGGCAGCTACTACGCGGGCTTCTGCCCCGGCGGCCGCTGCGGCTCGACGGCCACGGCGACTTCGGAACAGGTGTACGGCCAGTTCTTCCCGTACCCGGTGCGCGACGTCTACGGCGCGAACGTCGTCCCCGAGAACATCGGCAACGTGGCGCCGATCGCGTTCAACCAGCACGCCGCCCGCACCGCCGTCGACATGCTCGCCGACGCGCAGAGCGCGCTCGTCGTCCGGGACAACGTCGCCAGCTTCTTCTACCACCCGTTCCTCGGCGAGGACGGCCTGCGAGATCTGGTGAACTCGTTGCGAGCGCAGGGGTACCGCTTCGCCACACCCGCGGAGATCCTCGGCGACCAGTGACATTCGAGTGCGGCATCCAGTCACGTGAGTTCCGTGTCTGATCACGCGAGTCACGTCTCCGATCACGTGAGTCACGCCTTCGGCAGGGCATTCACTTCTGCCTCGGCGCCCCGCTGGCGCGGCCTCGCGGGTCTGCGGCTCGAGTTCGCCTGACGGGGCGGAAAGTCCGGTTCTCGACCTTAGACGGTTGCCGTCCGCCACCGGACTGCAACATGCTGTGCGCCGACCCGGTCTCGGTGGGGGTGCCCTATGTACCAGGAAACCAAGGAGCCCAGCACAAGGCGAGCGGTACCGGACGCCGTCCGGTCCGGCCCGTTCCATCGCGCGCTCTCGGAAGCGGTGGACCTTCGCGGCCTTTCCCTGTCCCGGATCCGGGCGCATCTGTCGGCACGCGGGGTCTCCGTGGCCGAATCGACCCTGAGCTACTGGCAGCGCGGGCTCCGGCATCCCTCGACGCCACGATCGCTCGAAATCGTCCGCGCGCTCGAAGCGGTGCTGGGCCTGCCCGCGGACAGCCTGGTCGTCCTGATCGGCCCGCAGCGGCGGCCCCCCGGCGACGGCGACCGCAGGCCCTCGCTACCGGAACTGCGGCAGAGCTGGGCCGAAACCTGCTCGCTGCTGGACGAACTGAGCGAGTCACCCGGCGCGGTGGGCAACGCGAAGCTCGACGTCGTGACCGTCGTCGACGTGCTGACCATGACCGCGCAAGGGCGGATCTCGGAGATCACCTCGACCATGGTGGTGCGGGCCCGGGAGCCCGGCGCGGACGGTTTCGTGGTGACCCATCAGGACGAACCCGGCACCGACATGGAGGCCACGACGGTCTCCGCCACCGATGGCTGCCGAAGAGGCAGGGTGCGCCGAAGCGCGTTGTCGCCGGGGATGGTTTTCGAGCTCCTCTTCGATCGTGGCCTGGCCGAGGGCGAGACGTACACCTTCGCGTTCACCCTGCGCCTGGCGGCGTCGGTCCGTTCGACCTGCTTCCACCGGACGGTGCGGTCTCGTATGTCGGCGTACCTGCTCAGGATGCGTTTCGACGCCGACGCGATCCCCGCCCGGTGCGTCAAAACCGTGCGGGAGCGCGAAGAACTCGACCCCGTGATCAGCGAGCCGCTGCATCCGGGGCCGGGTGCGACGGTCAGCGCCTACTTCGAGGACCTCGGCGTCGGGATAGCGGGGATCGACCTCATCTGGGAGTGAGGCGGCGTTTGTGCCACACCACGAACAGCACGAGTCCCGTCCCGGCGACCCCGGCGGCGATCAGGCCGGCCACGATCGAGACGGGCAGGCCGGTGTCGGCGGGCAGGGGCACCGCCTGCGCGAAGCCGATCCCGCGATCGCGCTGATAGTCCGATCCCGGCAGCTTGTCGGCGTAGCGGCCGTGTACTTCCCGCTGGTACTCGGAAAGCGGGACGAGCTTCCCGACCGGCGACTGCGGCAGGCTCGCCTGCAGGAGCACCACGCCGTCGGGGCCCAGTTCGTACCAGCCGTTGATCTGGGGCTCGTTGAGCAGGACCGAACCGGGTTTGAGCCGTCCGCTCAGGGTTTCTTCGTCGTTCCCGGAGAACACGCTCGCCGCGACCCACTTCCCCGGGCTTTCCGGCATCGCCTGCAGTGTGGCCTTCTGACCGGAATCCGCGGTGGCCGTCACGGCGACGGATCTCAGCACACCGGCCGGTGCCCCGGCGATGCCCCTGACGAAATCGGGATTGAGGGTGTAGACCGCGAAACCCTTCTCCCCCATGGTGATCTGCTGCGGTTCGATATGGTCGACCTGCCGGAAGTTCGATTTCGCGAGACCGATCGCGTCCGGCTGACCGGCCACGCGCACGGCGGCCGCGAGTTCGTCGGCCGAGGGCGGGACGACTCCCTCACCGGCCGCGGCGGGCAGTGTGGCGGGCAGCAGCGTCGCGACCGCCACCACGAAACAACCGGCGAACTTCCGGCAGATCTTGTCCATGACCGCTTGTCAGCCCTTCCGGATGTTGACGATGGTGTCGTTCCAGCGGAACTGGCCGTTGCTGCGGTACTGGTTGTAGTTCCAGGTCTGGTAGCGCTGGTAAGTCGGCCACGGGTCGCCGACCATGATCGACTGGTTCGCCGAGTCGTAGCCGTAGATGACCTCGGCGTGGCCGCCGCCGGAGGTCCAGTAGATCCCCGTCAGGTTCAGGATCCCGGCGTCGACCTGGCTGACGACCGAGTTGAACCCGATGGGCCCGCCCGCGTCCTGCGCGGAGAAGCCGGTACCGCGGAAACCGCGCACGATCTCGGGGATCTGGGCCGCCTGGTTCGGGCAGTACCCGGCCGACGTCCCCTTGCCCGCCGCGCAGAACTGGGCCTGCGTGGCGGTGCCGCCCTGCGACCGCTCGATGCTCGAACCGTCCGCGGCCCAGCACCACTGGTTCTGCTGCTGCACCTGCTGGGTGTAGTTCAGCTGCTTGGAGGCGGCCGTCGCGGCGACCGTCATCGCGGTCCCCGCCACCGGCGCGATTTCCCGCACCTGGGTGTGGGTCTGGGTCTGGATCAGGCCGTTCGGCCGGTCTCCGCCGGCGCCGGGCTGCGCGAGGGCGGTGGCGGGCAACATGCCGAGCACCAACACGGCGGCTCCGGTCGCCAGTACGGCGCGGGTCACCCGCCCGCTCGATAGGCTCTTCACAGATGTCTCCTTTGACAGGGGGATGGGGAGGGCACGGCGACCGGACGGACTGCTCCGGCCGTGATCACCGTGCGCCGCCCCGTCTCCGGGGACAACGCCCTTGCCTGGCATGGGAGAAACGCTGTGATCGTTCACAGGGGCCCACGGCGGGGAAGACCCTGTCGTCGCGCAAGATTCACTGCCCGTTCACAAAGGATGTGAATCCGCCACGGAGCCTCGGCTCAAGACCTCGGTGTCGCGAGGGTGGTGGGCCGGCTACGGCCACGCAAGGTGACGTCCTCCGTCGCCTTCCACTGTCCGGCCTCGGCCTCGTCCGCCGACTCGATCGCCGTCCACGAGGCGAGCAGCCGGGCTTCGACGTTCTTCGCCAGTTCGGTCAGCCGGGCGGCTTCGTTGACCGGGTCGCCGATCACCGTGTACTCGAACCGCCGCGGGTCGCCGACGTTCCCGGCGACCACCTCGCCCGTCGCCACGCCGATCCCGGCCGGGCATTCCGGCACCTCCGCGGCCAGCCTGCGCCCGATCGCGCGGGCCGCGGACAGCGCGAGGGTCGCGTGGTCGTCCAGCCGCACCGGTGCGCCGAAGATCGCGAGCGCGGCGTCCCCGACGAACTTGTTGACCAGCCCGTGGTTGCGGTCGACCTCGTCGACCACCACCGCGAAAAACCGGTTGAGCAGGCCGACGACCTCCTCGGGCGGACGGCTCGCGGCCAGCGCCGTCGAGCCGATCAGATCGACGAACAACACCGAAACCGTCCGCACCGTGCCGCCGAGTTCCGCGGACGTGCGCATCGCTTCGATCGCGACGTCCTCGCCGACATGCCTGCCGAACAGGTCCCGCAAACGTTCGCGTTCGGCGAGACCGACGGCCATCCCGTTGAAACCCGCCTGCAGCAGACCGAGCTCGGTACCGTCGTAGACCGGGATCTCCACGGCGAAGTCACCGGCCCGCACCCGGCCGAGCGCGTGCTGCACCGACCGGATCGGGTTCACCACGGCGCGGGCGGTGAACACCGTCACCAGCAGGCCGAAGCACAGCACCACCAGACCGAGCGCGACGACCGAGACGGCGAGCTTCGTGGTCGACACGTCGCCGCGCGCCCACGCCAGCACCGCCGTGACCACCAGCCCGGCCACCGGCACCCCGGTGCCGAGGCACCAGAACAGCAGCATCCGCAGGTTGACCCCGCCACTCAGCGGCCGCGCGGGCGAGGTCCCCGCCAAGGCCAGTGCCGCGTACGGCCGGAGGATGAACTCCCCGGCCAGATAAGCGATCGCGCAGACGACCACGCCCGCGAACGCGACGACGAGCAGCTCGGTCAGCACGACCCGCGGCTGCACCAGCGCGGCCAGCAGGCCGAACACCCCGGTCGCCACACCCCACAGCACGGCCTGGACCAAGGTCAGGCGCAACGGGACACGGAGACTGGCGGCGCGCTCCGCGTCGGTCGGCGTCCGGCCCTCGGCCGCCCAGCGCAACGTCCGCAGCGCGCCGCGAGTGCCCCACAGCGCGCCCACGACCACGGCGGAGACGACATAGACGGGGACGGCGATCGCGGTGACCCGCACGAGCTCGCTGGACATGCCGGGCGACGGCATGAGCAGCACCGCCAGCCCGACCACGACCAGCGCGCCGATGACGTTGGTCGCGATCAGCGTCCCGGTGAGCAGTCCCTGGACGCGGCGGCGCAATACGGCCGTGTCCTGATCGAGCGGACCGAGCAGCCAGGAGCCGAACGGCCCTTGCCCGCGGTCCCGAGCAGTGGAGTCCTTGACTGGTCGCACCCGTACCCGCCGTTCGCCTGGTTTGAGTGAACGACTGTACACCGAAAACGCCGCCGGAGTCAGCGGACGGTGCCGGAGCCGATCAGCGTGGTGGCGTCGAGCTCGGTCACGCCCCCTTCGCGCAAGGAATCGAGGTACCGCTCGCGCACCTGCTCGACGACGCCGGGTTCCAAATCGGAGAGAAGGCCCCGGAAGCCGGACCCGATGATGACCAGCCACGCCACTTCGGGCGTCATGGTCAGCCGCAGTTCGTCGACCACGACGTCCACATCGGACAAACCACGCGCGGAAAGCCATTCGGCGTAGGCCCCGGCCTGGTTGATCCGGTCGATCAGCCCGGGCTCACGCTCCGGCGGCGGCGCGGAATCGGTCACCTCGGCCATCGCACGACCGACGTGGCGGCCCGCGGTCACCATGGATCCGCCGCGCCAGATGGTGAACACGGCCCGCCCGCCGGGCCGGACCCGGCTGATCAGCCGTTCGGTGCCGTCCGTCATGTCGGGGAAGAAGAAGATGCCGAGCGCGGACAGCACCGCGTCGTAACCGCCGGTTTCCCATGCCGTCGCGTCGGCTTCGTGCGCGCGAAGCTGCGGCAAGTCCGCCGACAGGCGGCGCAACTCGCCGATCATCGGACCGGAGAGGTCGAGCGCGTCGACCACGCCGCCCGCGCCGACCGCCCGCGCCGCCGGGATCGCCGACGCCCCGGTGCCACAACAGGCGTCGAGGACGCGGTTTCCCGGACCGAGTCCGGCGGCCGCCACCGTGGCCGCGCCGATCGGCTCCCACAGATGGCGTCCGAGCGCGGCGAAATCGGCCGCGGCCTCGTCGAAGGCGCGCTGCGTGCCGATCTTGCGAGAAGACATGCCGCGACGATATCCGTTTTCGCCCGTACAGCGGGCGAAGCGCGCACCGCTTCCGCCCTAACGTGACCGGTATGAGGAAAACACTGCTCGCGCTGCTCGGTGCGGCCGCCGTCCTGGGCACGATCGCCACCCCCGCCTCCGCGACCACTCGAGAGACCAGGGAGTTCGTCGGCCACGGGTCGAGCGACTTCGGCCTCGAACTCATCTACGCCAGACATGACGCCAGGAACCGGGCGACCTGGGCCGGTTTCACGGACTGCGAGGAGTACGACAAGATCCTTTTCCCTTACAACGCGACGGTTTATTGGCGCTGTACGCGCTGAGACCAATCCGGCCGCCGCCGGGCTCCGAAAGCCGGACATGGACCAAGGAGACCTCGCCCCGGACTTCACCCTGCCCGACGACACCGGCCAGGACCGCACACTGTCGGACTTTCTGTCCACCGGCCCGGTCGTGCTGTTCTTCTATCCCGCCGCGATGACCGGCGGCTGCACCGCGGAGAGCTGTCACTTCCGCGACTTGGCCGCGGAATTCGGCGAGGTCGGCGCCCACCGCGTCGGGATCAGCCCGGACGGCGTCACCAAACAGCGTGAATTCTCGACCCTGCACGGTTTCGACTACCCGTTGTTGTCCGATGTGGACGGTGCCGTCGCCAAGCAGTTCGGCGTCTGGCGCAGGTTCAGCCCGCTGCACGCCAAACGGCGCACCTTCGTGATCGACACCGACCGCAAGGTCCTCGAGGTGATCAAGAGCGAACTGAAGTTCGACGTCCACGCGGACAAGGCGCTCGCGGCCCTGCGCGAACGGACGACCACCGCCTAGGGCCTGTCCTGCGCGGCGATGAGCGAAAGCGCGGCGGTGCCGTCGAAAAGCGCTCGCGAGCGGGCCGTGATGCCGGCGTCCCGGACGGCGAGCGCGGAGGCGACGTCCTCCAGCCGCCGGGATCGCCGCAGCTCCGGCATGAGCGCGCGAAGGGGTGCGACGCGGTACCCGGCCAGCCTCAGCTGGTGCACGATCCGCGCGTCCCGCACCTGGGACGGCGTGTACCGCCGCGTCCCCCGCTGATCGCGGCCGGGGACGACGAGCCGCTCGGCGTCCCAGTGCCGCAGCGTCGACGGACGCAGGCCGAGCGCCGACGCGAGTTCGGAGACGCTCATCGAGTCCGAACCGCGCACGTCCTCGATCGGTTCGCCGGAGATCACCCGGACGGCTTCCCTCGCCTCTCGCAGGTCCGCTCGTTCGGCGTCGAGACCGGCGTGGGCCGCGTCGAGGAGCGCGAGCACCTCGGCGAACGGGCCGCGATGCAGGGCGCGGACGATCTTCTTGGCCTCGACGGGCCCCACCCCGGCGGCGAGCGCGTGATAGGCCAGCGCGGACCGGAGATGGATCTCGCCGTAGCTCCGGTAACCCGTGTCCGACCGCGTCGCCGCCGGGAGCACGCCGTCGCGTTCGAGGTTGCGGATCTGCTGGACGGAGTACCCCGCCCGCCGCGCGACAGCCGCGGTGCGCATTCCGGCCGATTTGAGACTTGACACCTTCACCCCGTCGAAAACATCGCCGAACCCTCCACCAGCACTTTAATGTGACGCTTGAGTACATGACCATCGAAGAGATCATCGGCTTCGTCTCCGGCCTCGACGGCGTCCTGGCCCTCACCCCGGCACCCGGCGACGACTGGCCGGAGCTCAGCTGGGGCGACGCGTTCTTCTACTACTCACCCGATGGCGTCGTCCCTGCGAACGTCCAGCCCTTCGCGACTGTCGTGACCAAGAACTATCCCGGCGACGAGGCCTCGCGCCTGGACCGGCCGGACACATTCCGCGTGAACATCCACGCCGGGAAGGAGGAGTTCACCCGGCGGCTCGGCCGGACACCTCGGGAACCGGCCGAAACCGACCCCGGCGTCGCCGACACCGTGATCGCCCATCCCGTGTACGGGACCGCGGGCTGGCTGGCGGTGGTGAACCCGGCATCGCGGACCGAAGAGGCCACCCGCGAACTACTCGGCACGGCGTACGGGCTGGCCCGCGCCCGGTACGAACGACGGGCGGAGCCTGGTCGCGATTATCGTTGACCGGTGGGCCGAAACCTTCAAACCCGCGAGCGGCTGAGGCCGGTCGATCTGGCGCGTGAGCACGGTCTGTCGACACAGGCCGTCCGCAACTACGAGGCGGACGGAATCCTGCCTGCCGCCGAACGCGGCCCGCACGGCTACCGCGCCTACACACCGTTGCACGCGCAGGCCTTGCGCGCGTTCCTCGCCCTGCTGCCGGGGCACGGCCACGCGACGGCGGCGTCGATCATGGAGGCGGTCAACCGGGGCGCGATCGAGGAGGCGCTGCGGCTCGTCGACGAGAGTCACGCCCAGCTGCTCGACGACCGCCGCACCCTCCAGGCCGTCGCGGCCGCGCTCCGCGATCTCGAGCCCGTGCCGCAGGAGCGGGGCGACCTGTTCGTCGGCCCGCTGTCGCGGAAACTCGGCGTCCGGCCCGCGACCCTGCGGAAATGGGAACACGCGGGCCTTCTCCGGCCAGAACGTGACCCGCGCACCGGTTACCGCGTCTACAGCGCGGCCGACGTGCGCGACGCCAAGCTGACCCATCAGCTCAGGCGGGGCGGCTATCTCCTGGAGCGGATCGCGCCGCTGATCGAGCAGGTCCGCTCGGCCGGAGGTGTCGTGCCGCTGGAGTCGACCCTGCACGACTGGCACACCCGGCTCGCGGCCAGGGGACGCGCCCTGCTCTCCGGTGCCGCCGCGCTGGACGCCTACCTCGACGAGGCGCGGCCAGCTCAGAGCGGCTCCAAATAGGTCCTCTCCGCCCAGTCGTCGTCACCGTCGTCGTCGGGGAGATCCCGGTGGCGGGTGGGCGCCGGGGTGGCCAGTTCGCGTAATTCGGCGACGGCGGCGTCGACGTCCATCTCGGCGAGCTCGCCGACCTGCTGTTCCAACCCGGCCCAGGCGTCGGCGGTGAGCCGCTGCCGCTGTTCGGCGGGCACCGCGTCGATCACTCGCCACAGCTCTCGCGCGTCCTGGACGAATTCGTCCAGGACCGGGCCGTGCGCCAGCAGTTCGTGCGGCTGACGCCGTCCGGCGAGCACCTCCCCGGCGAAGTCGCCGGCGGCACCACCGGTCGCCGCCAGCAGCCGCATCATCGTCCGCCGGACCTGTTCGCCCCGCTCCGCTTCGAAAGGATCGTCCATCGTCACAGCAGCACTCGCTTGTCCTTGGCGGGGCATTTCGCGTCGCGGTGCTCGTAACCGCCCGGCCACTGCGGCGCTTCGCCCATGGCCCTGGTGGCTTCGAGGAGATCGTCGATCGCCACTCCCCGCGCGAACTCGTGGGCCAGCCCGAGCAGGAGGCTGATCTCCGTCTGCAGGGCGCTGATGGTCTCGCTGAAGGACAGCACCAGGTGGATCAGCCCGAGGATCTCGCCGTCCTTGACGAACTTGACGAGATCGCCGCCTCGGCCGATCTCGGCGAGGACCTCGCTGATGACGTCCGCCAGCCGGAGCCCGCGCCGCACCGCGAGGCTCTTGCCCTTGGTGAGGATCAGCAGCGCGATGTCGATGGCCGAGCTGACGAAATGGCGGATGCCCTGCATCAGGTGGTAGGCGACCCGTGCGAGCGCCTGGATGACCTGGCTCGCGCCGCTGAAGTAGCGCGCCAGTCCGACGACGCTGTCGTGATAGGCCGCCAGCCAGTTCTTGGCCTGGTCGGCCGCCTCCCCGGTCCACGGTTCCTGGATCCCGAACCGGCCCTGGTTGATGTTGAGCGCGATGTTCTCGAAGCCCGCCCCGGCGTCGGCGTAGAGCACGGCCTGCCGCTGCAGCAGGCTCCAATCGCCGACCAGCGCGTCGGCGATCATGGTGATGAAGTCCTTGTCGGCGCCGCTCAGTGTCTTGATCAGCTCGGCGACGTCGCCCAGGGACCCGCCGAGACCCAGCAGTTCCTCGGCCTTCTTCTCCGCCTGCACCGGCCACCAGGCCGGATTGTCGATCTGCGCCTGATCGGGCCCGTTGTAGCCGACGGGGACCGCGTCGCGGAACGACGCCGCGCCCGCCGGGTCGCGCACTTCGTCCACCGGGACCCGCACGGCGTCCGGCTCCGGGTTGAGCCGGTCCAGCAGTTCCGCCGCCGTCCGGTCGACCACGCCGTACCAATGCGCCACGCAACGAAGCTCGTGCCCGACTCCGCTCGCGAGGTCGGCCGCGTACCGCGACTGGCTCATCGCCATCCGCTGCCACTCGTCGAGCTTCGGCCAGGCGTTGGCCAGGAACCCCTCCCCCCGTTCGGTGTCGAAGCCGCCCCCACCGCCGAGCACGCGGTCGAAACACTCGCGGAAGTCGTCGGCACCCGCCCCGGCCCGCACCACCAGATCACCGAGCCCCCGAACCGCCGCGGGGTCCACCGAGAACCCTTGTCCTGCTCGCATCCACGCCCCTCATTCCCCGGAAGTACCCGTTCGACGTCAGCGAAGCTTGACAGGTTGCCGTCAGATGTCACATCACTCGAACGGAGCAATCCGTCCGGCGACGCGGAATTCGACGATGACACCTTTGAGACAACGACACTTTCCACACAATCGAATACGCAGGCGATTCACGTTTTTCGCATACGAAAGTAGGACCGGTTCGGCGGAACCTACTTTCGGCGCTACGACACGATAGTCAGCCGCTCGTAATCTGCGTGACGTCGAGATGAACCGCCCGGTCCCTGCCATTTCCAACTTATTCCGGCGGTTCGTCATTCCCTCCTTACCAAAGGAAATTCGCATGCGAATTCGCGGACCCGTCATGCTCACCCTGTTGAGCGTCTGCGCCGGAATAGGCGCGCTCGCCGTCCCGGCGACCGCCGCTCCCGTCACCGCCTACGACCAGACGATGCTCGAGACCCTCGCGGCTCAGCTCCGGGTCAGCCCGCTGCAGGCCGCGCAGAAGCTGGATCAGGAAAAAAGCCTGATCTCGTCGCTGGAGAGCATCAGAACACGGGGCCTGCACACCGACGGCGCGTATTTCGACGACGCGGGCGCCCTCGTGGTGAACGCCGACGCCGGGTCCGCCCAGGCACTCCGTTCGGCGGGCCTGACCGCGCGCACCGGCGCCCGCGGCGAGAAGGCCCTGGACGCGCTGGCGGCCACCGTCGGCGGCGTGATCGGCAAGGATGTCACGCAGGTGCAGTCCTGGGGTCCGGAACTCGCGGCCGACCAGGTCGTCGTCACCGTGCAGCCGAACGCCGACAGCGCCCTGGTGCGGCGGCTCTCGGCACTGTCCGGCGTGACCGTCAAGACCGGTGTCGCCAACGGCAACACGACGCAGGCCGACGTCATCCCCGGCCAGATCATGGACCTCGACCCGGGCACCAACTGCTCCCTCGGCTTCCCCGGTACCACCAGTGACGGCGACAACGTGCTGCTCACCGCCGGGCACTGCGTCGAAGGCAACCCGGACATCCTCAACCGCAACGGCGTCCACATCGGACGGGGCGTCGCCACCGAGTTCCCGTCGATCGACATGGGCCTGATGGACATCGACGACGAGGACACCGGCCGCGGCTACGTGGACACCCGCAAGGGCACCACGGTGCGGATCACCGGCAGCTCGAAGGCGCCTGTCGGCACCACGCTGTGCAAGGCGGGCAACACCACCGGCTGGACCTGCGGCAAGATCACCGCGTACAACCAGACCGTCCGCTACAGCGGTGAAAGCGTCGCCACCACGGGCCTGGCCAAGTCGACCGTCTGCACCGAAGGCGGCGACAGCGGCGGCGCCTACATCGCGGGCAACACCGCGCAGGGCATGACCTCCGGTGGCCCCAACGACGGGCACGACTGCGGCTTCAACCAGGGCTCCAACGCCACCGGTTCGTACTCCTTCTACCAGCCCGTCGTGGACGCGGCGAACAACTACGGGGTCACGCTGACCCGATCCTGACCGATTCCTGGCCCCGCTTGAAGTACGTGAAGGCCTCCTTGCCTACCCTGAGGGTAGTGAAGGAGGCCTTCACGGACCGGACGGGAATCAAGGCTTACGAGCCACGCCCGCCAACCCACGAGACCTCACAGAATCGTCCTCGGGGAGCGGTTCGCCTTCCGGACGCCATTGCGGCAACCACACCAAACCGGGTTCGACCGGCCGCATTCCGGTGAAGAACGCGGCGATTTCCTCCCGTCCGCGAAGTGTGATGGCGCTGTTGGTCCGACGGCGGTAGGAATCGACGACGTTCGCCGATTGTGCCTGCATCGCGGTGTCTTCGGCCGGAACGTGGATATGCGAAAGCGCCATGAGACTGCCGGACGGCAGCTTCTCCAGGTAGCGGCCGAGGGTGGTGTGCGGGGCGGTGTCGTCGGGCATGAAATGCAGCAGCGCCACCACCAGCAGGCCGATCGGCCTGCCCGGATCGATCATCCCGGTGCCGAGCACCTGTTCCCACAGCCGCGCGCCGTCGTGGAAGTCGCCGTCCAGCGCCGTGTGCCGGGCCGGATCGGCCGTCTGCTCCAGCAGGATCTCCGCGTGGGCCTGCGCGATGGGCTCGTTGTCGATGTAGACGACCCGGCATTCGCCCGGCGCGACCTCCTCGGCGACCTCGTGCACGTTCCCCTGGGTCGGCAGCCCGGAACCGATGTCCACGAACTGCCGGATCCCCTGATCGACCATGTAGCGAACGGCGCGGCCGAGGAAAGCCCGGTTGGCACGGGCGAAATCCCGCATCGACGGGATCAGCCGTAGCTGTTCCTCGGCGAAATCCTGATCCACCGCGTAGTTGTGCACCCCGCCGAGCAGATAGTCGTACACGCGGCCGACCGAGACCTTGTTCACCGAATCCGCCAACCGCCGAGCCACGTCGTCGGCGTTCGTCTTCTCCCCCATGGTCCGAAGATAGCGGAGCCACCCCCTACTTCAGGAACCCGACCAGCTCGGCGCTCACGAACTCCGGGTTCTCCTCGGCGAGCCAATGCCCTGCCCTGGGCACCTCCACGGCGCGGGCGAGATTGGCGACGCGAGGCGCCAGAGTCGCCTTCTGCGGTTCAAGCAGTCCTTCGGCCGTCATCAGCAGGGTGGGAGTGGTGATGGGCTTCGCATCGACATTGGCCGTCGCGTCCTGACCGAGTGTGCGGTAAAGCTCGAAACCGCCGTGCAGCACCTCCGGCCTGCTGTAGGTGCGGGCGTACTCGCCGATCTCGGCCTCGTCGAACGGCGATGGCGCCCCAGGCCCGCCGAAAGCCGTCCCCGAATAGGCGACTTGGGGATAGAAAAGGGAAAGATACTCGCGGACGTCGTCACCGACGACGGCTTCCGGAACCGTTTTCTGCGAGTGGAAGGCGATGTGCCAGCTCAGATTCCGGTACGCCGTCGCGTCGAGTGCGGGGCCCGGCAGCGGGAGGTCGAGATAGGCGAGCTTGGTGAGATCGCCCGGGAACTGCGCGGCGTACTGGAAGGCGACGGCGGCACCGAGGTCGTGGCCGACGATCCGGGCGTCGCGCAGGCCCAGCCGTCCGGCGACGAGGCCGTGCACGTAGCGGGCGAGAGTCGCTTTGTCGTAGCTGGGCGGAGCGCCGGCGCTGTCCCCGAGGCCGGGGAGGTCGAGTGCGTACACGGTGAAATGCTCGGCCAGCGCGGGCATGACGCGATGCCAGCCGTACCAGGTCTGCGGCCAGCCGTGCAGCAGGACGAGCGGAGCACCCTTGCCGCCGGTGACGTAGTGCATCTTCACCCCGTCGACATCGGCGAACTCGTGACGGAACCGCTGCGCGAAACTCGCGTCACCGCGGGTGATCTCTTCGTGGGGTGGGGCGGCCGGTGGCGAACCGCAGGCCGTCATCAGGACGAGGGCCGCGAGGAGCGCGGCGGCTCGGTGAAGCATGGAAGTCTCCGTTTCAGCGCCCGGTGGCGCCGTCGATCAGTTCGCGCAGGATGTCGGCGTGTCCCGCGTGGCGCGCGGTTTCCTCGATCAGGTGGGTCAGCGTCCAGCGCCGTGATCCCCGGCGGGGGCCCGCCGCGGCCAGGTCGGTCCAGGACGCGATCTCGTCATTCGCTTCGGCGATGGTCTCCCGGTAGGCGGCGAGAAGTGACGCCGTCGTTTCGTCCGTGGCGGGATGGAACGTCGCTTTCCAGTCGGTGACGGCGTACCCGAGCAGCCAGTGCCGTTCCACCTGGGTCAGGTGCTTGATCAGGCCGAGCAGGTTCGTGCCGGAGGGCACACCGGGCATCCGGGCCCGATCTTCGGGCGCCCCTTCGGCTTTGGCCACGACAGCGGCGCGCAGGTAGTCGAGGAAACCGGCGAGCACGTCCTTCTCACCGGCTCCCGTCGACGGCGGCCCGGCGTCGCGTTTCCGGCTCATCGCCCCGCCTCCCGCCGGAGCACCAGGACGTGGTCGACGACGGTCGCGGTCCGGCCACCTGGGCCGGTGGCACGCCGGTCCAAAGCCTCCGCACGCTCGGCCGACCATTCCGCCGGATCGAGGGCCAGCTCAGCGGCCACTTCGAGGGGCGTGGGGTACCGAGCCTCCTGGTCCCACGACCACGGCGCCGCCGAGCCGTGATCGACGACGGCCAGCCGTCCGCCGGGGTTCACCGAGTACGCGGCGGTCCGCAGCACGCGGCTCCGGTCCAGTTCGAACGGTGTGTGGAAGTACTGCGCCGACACCAGGTCGAAGGTGCCGCCGGGGAAGTCTTCGGCGAGATCGACACGGAGCGCCGTGATCGGCCCACCGCGTTCTTTGAGCGAGCGCACGGCCGCTCCGGAGATGTCGACGGCGGTCACCCGCCACCCTCGGGCGGCCAGCCACAACGCGTCTCCCCCGCCGCCACAGCCGAGATCGAGCGCCGCGCCAGGGGTCAGCGGGCCGGCGATCTCGGCCAGTCTCGCGTTCACCTTCGGCGTTCCGGCGGCACGCCGTTCGTGGAGTTCGTCCCAGAATTTCGTCGCGTTCATGGTCGCCACCTTCGCCTCGGGCGGCGCGGGTTGGCACGAAAACTTGCCGACCTGGCAAGATCGACGGCATGGCGGACGAGACTGACGAGGTGCTGGACGCTGTCGGCCCCCGGTTGCGCGCGCTGCGCAAACACCGTGGCCTGACCCTCGCCGAGGTGTCGGCGGCGACCGGGATCTCCGAAAGCACCTTGTCCCGGCTGGAAAGCGGCGGGCGGCGCCCCACGCTCGAGCTACTGCTCCCGCTCGCCCGCGTGCACGGCGTTCCCCTCGACGACCTCGTCGGGGCACCTCGGACAGGCGATCCTCGGATCCATTTACAGCCGATCCACCGTCACGGCATGACCTTCCTGCCGCTCACCCGCCGCGCCGGCGGCGTGCAGGCCTTCAAGATGCTCATCCCCAGCCGTCCGGAACCGGCGGAACCGACGCCGCAGACCCACGGCGGCTACGAATGGGTGTATGTCCTCAATGGACGGCTCCGGCTGGTGGTCGGCGATCGCGACATGGTCCTGCCGCCCGGCGAGGCCGCCGAGTTCGACACCGCGCTGCCGCATTGGCTCGGCTCGGCCGACGGCCACGCCGTCGAGACCCTTGTCCTTTTCGGACCGCAGGGCGAACGCGCCCACATCCGGGCGAACTAGAGCCAGTCGTGCTCACGCGCGTACCTGGCCGCCTCGTGCCTGGTCTGCGTCTGGGTCTTCTGCATGGCGTTCGAGAGATAGTTGCGCACCGTGCCCTGCGCGAGGTGGAGCTGGGCGGCGATCTCGGCGACGGAATACCCCTCACCGGTCACCCGCAGCACCTCGAGCTCCCGCTCGGTGAGGGGGCAGTCGTCGACGACGGCGAGTGCGGAGACGTCCGGGTCGATCCAGCGTTTGCCCTGGTGCAGGGCGGCGATGACGAACGTGATGTGCGACGGTTCGGCCGCCTTGCTGACGAACCCCTGGACGCCGAGTTTGAGGGCTTTGCGGAGCACACCGGGTTTCGCGTGCCTGGTCAGCATGAGGATGACCTGGTTCGGCCGCGTGCGGCGGATCTCCGCGACAGCGCCGAGCCCGTCGACGCCGGGCATTTCGAGGTCGATGACGAGGACGTCGGGCTCGTGCCGCAGGGTGGCCTCGACGGCCTCCTCGCCGTTCTCCGCTTCCGCCAGGACGGTGATCTCGCCTTCGAGCGGGAGCAACGCGGCCATCGCCTTGCGGAGCAGGGCTTCGTCGTCGGCGAGCACCACCGTGGTCATCGTTTCTCCGTAGCTTCGGAACTCCGGCCGGGGAAGGACGCGGCCGTGACGAACTGTCCGTCTTCCTGTTGCACCGTCAGCTCGCCGCCTTCCGCGACGACGCGCTGCTCGAGCGCGGCGAGCCCGCGGAGTTCGGGTAGCGGTGAGTGCTGGGCGCCGTCGTTGACGATGCCGATACTCCATTCCGAAAGGGTGATCCGCACCCGCGTCGCCTGGGCGTGACGCAGGATGTTGGTCGTGGTCTCGCGGAGGACCTGGCCGAGCAGCCTTCCCGCCTCAGGATCGACATCCCCCTCCCGGTTGATCCGCACGCGGATCCCCGCGGCCTCGAAAAGGTTCCTCGCGTTCTCCAGCTCGGCGGAGAGGTTGAGCCGCCGCTGAGCATAGGCGAGTTCCTTCGTCTGGGTGATCGTGTCACTGACGAGCGCGTGGATCTCCCCCAGCTCCTGTTTGGCCCGCTCGGCGTCGATGTCCACCAGTTTCGTGGCGAGCGCTGTCTTCAGCTTCACCACGTGGAGGGTATGGCCTTGGATGTCGTGCAGATCGCTGGCGAAGCGGACGCGTTCGCGGATGACGGCCAATTCCGCCTCCCGTTCCCGCGACTCCTCGAGTTCGTGGACGACGTCGTAGAAGCGCTTGTTGGGGAACATGAGCCCGAGCACGATGGCGGTGACCGCGGCGGGGACGAAGACGAATCTGATCAGCTCTTCGGAGACGTCCTCGTGGGAGACCAGCAGCCTCGTCGCGCCCACCGCCGCGATGTACGCGACGAGCGCGATCGCGGCCGCGACCCGGTGGCGGGGAAGCTGGGGAACGACGAAGGAACCCACGAGGAGGATCCCGAAGAACGCCGAACCGCCGCCGATCACCAGTACGGAAAACGGCCACACGAGGCCTGTGACGGCCAGACACGGGATCGCGACCCGCAGGAGCTCGCCCGACGTCCACCGCACGAAGGCGATCAAGGCCGCCAGCGCACTCGCGCTCAGGACGACGGCGTGCCACCAGGTCCGCGCGTCCGACGCCACCACGATCACCCCGGCGACGGTGAAGAGCGGGATGAACATGGTGAGGTTGAGCTTGCGCAGCTTTCCCCGCGCCGGCTCGGTGTCCACATCAGACATGGTCCCAGTATCGGCCCTGGGCGACGGTGGGCAACAGTGACACCACGTCATGGGTTCGCCCGAAGAATGTCACGGCCCGATCATGACGTGGCCGCACTGGCCGTTCCCGGCCGGAGCGGTTGAGATCGAGGTATGACTTCGACACCAGTGATCGACGTTGACCGCCTGAACCTGAAGTACGGCGACTTCCACGCCGTGAAGGATCTGTCCTTTCAGGTCGGGCGAGGCGAATTCTACGCCCTGCTGGGCACCAACGGGGCAGGGAAGACCTCGACCTTGGAAACCCTCGAAGGGCACCGGACCCCGACGTCGGGCACGGTGCGCGTCCTGGGAAAGAGCCCGCGGGACCGCGCCGCCGTACGGCCCAAAATGGGCATCATGTTGCAGGAGAGTGGTTTCTCACCGGATCTGACGGTGAAGGAGTCGATCCGCCTGATCGGGACGCTGACCCACCGCACGGACCGGCTCGAACGGGTGCTCGGCATCGTGGATCTCACCCGCAAGGCGAACACCAAGGTCTCGCAGCTTTCCGGCGGCGAGAAGCGGCGGCTCGACTTCGCGACCGCGGTGTACGGCTCGCCGGAACTGGTGTTCCTGGACGAGCCGACGACCGGTCTGGACATCCAGTCGCGGGACGCGCTGTGGGACGCGGTCGACAAACTGCGCGAGGACGGCTCCACGATCGTGCTCACCACGCACTACCTCGAGGAAGCCCAGCAGCGCGCCGACCGCATCGGCCTGATGCACCGGGGGACCTTCCACCAGGAGGGCACGGTCTCCGAACTCACGCGGACGCTGCCCGCCGTGATCCGCTTCGCCCTCCCCGCCCCGGCCCCGGCGCTGCCGTTGCAGGGCAGGCGGGAGCACGACGGGAAGTTCGTCATCGAGACCTTCGGCCTGCAGAAGGATCTGCACACCCTGTTGCGGTGGGCGCAGGACAACGCGATCGAACTGCAGGACCTCGAAGCGGGCCCGACGCGGCTCGACGACGTGTTCCGCGCCATCGACGACCACTAGCCATTCACTCCACAAAGGACTCCAGCCATGCTTTCGATCGCCCACAGCGAGCTGATCCAGATCTTCCGGAACCGCTCGGTCCTGATCACCAGTTTCGTGATGCCGATCGCGATCTGCGCGTTCTTCGTCTACCAGCACGAGACCTTCGCGAAGATCGGCAGTCTCGGTTACATCGCGGCGATCGTGATGTTCACCGTATGCGCGTTCGGCCTCTACGCCAGTTCGGTGACCACGCTCGCCTCGCGACGGCAGAACCTGTTCCTCAAGCGGCTGCGCTCGACGGCGGCCGGTGACGCGTCCATCCTGATCGGGCTGGTGCTGCCGGTCACCGTCATCGCGCTCGTCCAGGTGGCCGTGATCATGACCGTGCTGGGCGTCGTCACCGGTACGCCCGCGAACATCGGCCTGCTGGTGCTGGCCGTCCTCGCCACCGTCGCCATGATGATCGGCCTCGGGCTGGCCACCGCGGGCCTGACCAACTCCCCCGAGCACGCCCAGGTCACCACGCTGCCGGTGAGCCTCGGTGTCATCGCTGTCGCTTCCTGGGTCGGCATCTCCGGCACCGAGGACCTGACCCTGCTCAAGCGCCTGCTGCCGGGTGGTTCGGCCACCGAACTCGCGGTCAACGCCTGGAACGGCGGCGTCGCCGTCTCCGAATCGTTGCTCCTGCTCGCCCCGACCCTGGCGTGGGTCGTCGTCGCCGTGGTCCTCGCCTCCCGGCTCTTCCGCTGGGAACCGCGCCGGTGACCCTGTCGATCCGAGGAGGAAAACCCATGCGCAAAGCCATGATCCCCGTTCTCGCGGCCACCTTGATGACCGCGGTGACCCCGGCGGTCGCGTCGGCGGCGCCCCCGCCGAAATGGGGGCCGTGCCCGGAGGAGGCGGCGGGCCTCGGCCTGGAGTGTGGCACCCTCGAGGTCCCGCTGGACTACCGCGATCCCGGCGGGAAGACCATCGAGATCGCGATCTCGCGGCTGGCGAGCACCAAACCGGAGAAGCGCCGCGGCGTGCTGCTGACGAACACCGGCGGCCCCGGCGGTGAGGGGCTCGCCTATCCGGACACCCTCAAGAAGCTGAACATCCCGCAGGAGGTGCTGGACGGCTACGACGTGATCGGGATGGACCCGCGAGGGGTCCACAACAGCACCCCGGTGACGTGCGGGCTGACCCTCGAAGAGCATCCGACCAACATCCCGAGGTACGCCCGTGACTCCGCCGACGTGACGAGCGAGGCCCAGCGGGTCGCCGCCGTCGCCGCGAAATGCGGGTCCTCGGCCACGGCGCCGCTCCTGCCGTACATGACCACCGCCAACACCGCCCGTGACATGGACCGCGTCCGCGAAGCGCTCGGCGAGCGGAAGGTGAACTACTTCGGCATCTCCTACGGCACCTACCTCGGTTCGGTGTACACCTCGTTGTTCCCCGAGCGCAGCGACCGGTTCCTGCTCGACAGCGCGACCGGCCCCGGCGGCTGGGACGCCTCCTTCTCGCGGCTGTTCGGGCAAGGCGTCGAAGATCGCTTCCCCGACTTCGCGAAGTTCGCCGCCTCGAAACCCGAGTACGGCTTGGGCCGGACGCCGGCGGAGGTGACCGCGAAGTACTTCGAGCTCGCCGCGCGGCTGGACAAGACACCGAGCCCAGAGGGCTACAACGGTCAGGTGTTCCGCCACGTCACGTTCGCCGATCTCTACTACGACAAGAAGCTGCCGCATCTCGCCGAGACCTGGCGCGCGCTCGACACCGGGAAACCCGTGCCGACGGCCGCCTCCGCCGGTGCCGGTTTCCCTTCGGACAACTACATCGCGAGCCAGCTGCACGTGATCTGCAACGACTCCGACTGGCCGGAGAGCGTCGGGACGTACCGGCGCAACGTGGCGATCGACCGGTTCCGGCATCCGCTGTTCGGCGCGGCGGCCGCGGACATCACGCCGTGCGCGTTCTGGCCGTCCGAGCCGGTCGAACCGCCGGTGAAGATCACCGACCGCGGTCCGTCGAATCTGCTGATCGTGCAGAACCTCCGCGACCCGGCCACGCCGCTGGCGGGCGCGCGGAAACTGCGTGAGGCCTTCGGCGACCGCGCCAGGATGGTCACCGTCGACCAGGGCGGGCATCTGGCGTACCTGTTCAAGGACAACAAGTGCGCCAACGACCTCGCGACGGGCTTCCTGGTCACCGGCGCGCGGCCGCGGCACGATCTCGCCTGCTGAACCCTGGTGGTTGCGGTGGGTCGCAGGCCCGGTCCGTGAAGGCCTCCTTGCCTACCCTGAAGGTAGTGAAGGAGGCCTTCACGGACTTGCGCGGCAGGTCCGGTCCGCGGGGAGCTCTCCGCTCAGCAGGTAGTCCCGCGCAGCCGTGTCGACGCACTTGTCGCCCTTCAAGAACACGGCGTGCCGGAACGCTCCCTTCACCGTCACCAGCCGCGAACCGCCGAACGTCCTGAGGTTGACGGCCCGGCTGTCGGCGGACCGGTGACGCCCGACCGTGTGGATTTTGGGACGTCAGATGTCCAAAAATCCACACAGTGCCGCGTGACCGGTCCGGTCGTGACGGCCAAAACCAACGTCCCGGGCCGGAGCGCGACGCTCCGGCCCGGGACGACCCCCGGTCCAGGTCCGGCTCAGCGGTCGCGTTCCTTGGCGAACAAGGACTTCGACCACAGGTACCCGACGATCGACAACACCGCGCACCAGCCGATGGCGAGCCAAGCGCTGCCGCCGATCGGGGTGCCGAGCAGGAGTCCTCGCAGCGTCTCGATGACCGGCGTGAACGGCTGGTAGTCGGCGAACCAGCGCAGCCAGGCGGGCATGGAGTCGGTGGGCACGAAACCGCTGCCGAGGAAGGGAAGCAGCATGAACACCATGGGGGTGTTGCTCGCCGTCTCCACGCTCTTGGCGGCCAGTCCCAGCGCCACCGACAGCCAGGTGAGCGCGATGGTCAGCAACAACAGCACGCCGACGGCCGCGAACCATTCGCCGACACCCGCCGTCGGCGAGAAGCCGACGAGAAGCGCGACCCCGAACACGACGGCGAGCGCGAACGCGGTCTGGATGAACGCGCCGACGACGTGACCGGTCAGCACGGACGCCTTGCTGATCGCCATCGTGCGGAACCGGGCGATGATGCCCTCGGTCATGTCCGTCGCCACGGAGATGGCGGTGCCGAGGGCCGCGCTGCACACGGTGATGAGCAGGATGGCGGGCGTCACGTAGCCGACGTACTCGGCGCGGCCGCCTCCGCCGCCGAGGCCGTTCCCGAGGGTGCCGCCGAAGACGTAGACGAACAGCAGCAGGAACACGATCGGCTGGCCGATCAGCATGATGGTGAGTGACGGATAGCGTTGCATATGTCTGATGTTGCGGCGCAGCATGGTCGCCGAGTCGCGCATCGAGAGGGTCAGGCTGGTCATCGGGCCAACTCCTTGGTCGCTTCGGTCCGGTGACCGGTGAGGCTGAGGAACACGTCGTCGAGATCCGGGTTGTGCACGGTGAGGCTGTCGACGGCGACGGCTTCGGCGTCGAGCCGGTCCAGCACCGCGCGGAGAGCGGTGACGGTGCCGTCGGTCGGCACGCGGAGCGCCAGGCTTTCTTCGTCCGAAGTGGACACTTGCAGCACGCGGGTCGCGTCGCGCAGCGAGACCGCGTCGGGGAACTTCAGCTGCATGTGCCCGCCGGGGACGCGCCGCTTGAGTTCGTCGGGCGTGCCCAGTGCGACGATCCGGCCGCCGTCGAGCACGGCGACGCGATCGGCGAGCTGATCGGCCTCCTCCAGGTACTGCGTGGTGAGGAAGATCGTCACGCCGTCGGAGACGAGGTCGCGGATGATCTGCCACATCGTGCGACGGCTGCGCGGGTCGAGGCCGGTGGTCGGCTCGTCGAGGAAGATGACCTCGGGGTCGCCGATCAGGGTCATCGCCAGATCGAGCTTGCGGCGCATGCCGCCCGAGAAGGTGGCCGGTGTCTTCTTCGCCGCGTCGGTCAGTTCGAACCGTTCCAGCAGTTCGGCGGCGCGCACGCGTCCCGTACGCCGCGGCAGATGGTGCAGATCCGCCATGAGGAACAGGTTTTCCTCGCCGGTGAGCAGATTGTCGACCGCGGAGAACTGACCGGTGAGGCCGATGGAGGCGCGGACGCCGTCCGGATCGGTGGCCAGATCGGCTCCGGCGATGGTCGCTCCCCCGGCGTCCGGACTGACCAAAGTGGACAGGATGTTGACCGTGGTGGTCTTGCCCGCGCCGTTGGGGCCGAGCAACGAGAAGACGGTGCCGGGCGGGACGTGCAGGTCGACGCCGTCCAGAACGACCTTGTCGCCGTAGGACTTGCGCAGTCCGGTCGCGGAAATGGCCGGGTGTCTCATGTGGATTCCCCTGGGGTGTGTGGACCGGACGGGTCAGGAGCGGTGGACGAGGATGTCGCCGACGGAGGTGCCGGCGCGAACCTGGACCTTGTCGGTCGTGGCGTCGGGGGCGGAGGCGGCGGTCATGTCGTTGACGACGCGGCCGAAGCGGGTGTTCACGTCGAGCCAGGCAGCGCTGCCCTCGCGGATGCCGACCTCGATGTCCCCCATCGAAGTGTCGAGGTCGAGGGTGCCCCTGGCGGCGTCGAGTACGCGGACGGAACCGTTGGCGGTCTTGGCTTCGACGTCGCCCTCGGCCTGTTCGACGGTGATGTCGCCGTTGGCCGAGCGGAGGCGGATCGAGTCGCCCGCCGCCCCGATCGTGGTGGCGCCGTTGGAGTTCTTCACCACCGCGGTGCCCGTGATCCCGCCGATGTGCACGCGGCCGGAGCTCGTGCTGATGTCGGCGTTGCCGTCGACGTGCTCGACGACGATGTTCCCGGAGGCGGAGTGCGCTTTCAGTTCACCGGTCCGGTCGAGCCGGATGTGCCCGGTCCCGGACTTGTAGCGGCAGGAGCCGAGCCGCCCTGTCGCGGTGAGGTCGCCGAGGCCGGTGCTCCCCTGCACCCGGGAACCGGCGGGCAGTTCGATGGTCACGTCGATCGACCTCGTCTTGTGGGAGAAGTCGAGCAGACGCATTTTCGGGGCGCGGACGGTGAGCGTGCCGCCGGAGAACTCGACGACGGTCCGCCTCGCGGCGTCGACGTCGGAGTCGTTGTTTTCGTCCATCGGGGCGACTTCGACGACCGTGTCCGTGCGGTCGCCGGCGACGATGCGGACGTAGCCGACGACCGGCTCGAGGTCCGCGAGAATGGGTTCCGGGGTGGCGAAAGTAGGCATGGTTGTCCCCTCAAAGGTGGCGTGATCGGTGTTTGTGCTGGTCGGGAGGGTCTAGCTGACCCAGCCGGTGTAGCGCTGCGCGACGCGGTGACCGCTGCTCGCCGACGTGGGCGGAGCGGGCGGTTCCGACGGCCGCAGCGCGGCGGACGCGGCCCGCACGAGCCAAGCGTTGACCGAGCGGCCTTGCGCGGCCGCGGCCTCCTCGACGCGGGCCTTGAGTTGTTCCGGCAGCCGGAAGTTGATCCGCGCGGTGGCGCCTTCTTCGTCCGGAAGCGGTGGCGTCGGGGGCATCGGCGGCTCCGGCACCGATGCCGCGACGGGTCCGGACGGCTCGGCCGCGGGAAGCGTGACGGCGAAGCTGGCTTCGCCGGCACGCAGCCGGACCTCGACCGAACCGGGCGCGAGATCCCGGGTGATCTCGTCCGACGCCGCGGACAACGCGTCCAGCAGCGCGAGACGGATGGCCGACGCGAGCGGCGCGGTCAGGCGTTCGGCGAGGGCGCTCGCCTCGTCTCCACCCGCCTCGGCGGCGACGGCGAGTTCCCGGCGAACGTTGTCCACAAAGGGCGTCAAATCCATGACACCATCATGGCACCGCGATGGCGCCACCGCAAGTACAACTTGGCGCCAAGTGGCGCCAAAGTGGCGTATCCGCAGGTCAGATGCGGAAAATTCGCCATACATGCCCCTTCGGCCATGTTCCGCTGGCGGGGCAAGCAGACCCGGCCCGACACGTTGCCGCGGCCATTCCACCGGGGCGAGGATTGCGTTGAGCCGCAAGAAAAAGGGAGCGACCCACCGTCCGGTGTGGGGGTCACCGGGGTGAGTCGCTTCCCGAACTCCACGGTACAAGAACTCCCCTCGCGCAGAGGGGCAAGGCTTTCTGTACCGGCGGCCCTTGACAAGCAGGATCCACAGTGGACACGGGCGTCCATGGCAGAAGAGGAACGCATGCAAGCAGTTCGGGTGAGCGTCTGCGCCCTGGACCCCATCACGAAGGCCGGAATGGCCGACCTCCTCGGGACACGGGTGTCCGTGAAGGTGGTCGACGGCCGGGCGCGGGACGAAACCGATGTCGTCGTCGCGGCCTTCGAGCGGCTTTCGGCCGACGCGGCCACCGCGTTGCGCGAAGTCACCGCCGAACTCGGCAAGCCGATCGTCCTGGTGACCGACCGGATCGAGGAAGGCGGGCTCGCGGTCGCGGTGGAGTGCCGGGTGGTCGCCATCCTGCCGCGGTCGGCGGCGACCGACTCCCGGGTGACCGACAGCGTCCGGCTCGCCGCGTCGGGTGCCGTGACCCCGCCGTCCACCCTGCTCGGCAGGCTCTCCGAACACGCCGCGCGGCTCCACCGGGAGATGCTCGCGCCGAGCGAGCCCGCCGGGGCGGCGCTTTCCTCGCGCGAGATCGACGTCCTGCGCCTGATGGCCGACGGGCTCGACACCCAGGAGATCGCCACCGAACTCTCCTACTCGGAGCGAACGGTGAAGAACATCATCTACGCGGTCACGGACAGGCTGCGACTGCGGAACCGGTCGCACGCGGTGGCGTACGCGATCCGGGAAGGCGTCATCTGAACGCGCTCGTCAAATGAGGCCTTCCCGGAGCGCGTAGGCCACGACGTGTGTGCGGTTGCGCAAGCCGAACCGGCTGAGCAGGCCGTGGAGGATGTTCTTCACGGTCCGGTCGGAATAGGCCACCCGCCGGGCGATCTCGCCGGTGTCGAATCCCTCCGCGAGCAGCCGGAGCACTTCGGTCTCGCGGGGTGAAAGGCCGCTGAGTGTGAGCTCGCGCGGCTCGAGGACTTCCTTGTGCAGCCGCGAAATCCCCCGGAGCAGGCTGCCGAGCTGATCCGCGGGCAGATCGCCCCGGCCGGCGTGCGCGTCGGCGACGGCGCGCAGCAGACGTCCGGGCGTCGCCTCGGAGCGCGCGACGACGACGGCGAGCCCGCGTTCCACCGCGGCCCACAGTTCGGCCTGGTTGGGCTTGTCGGCGACCAGCACCAGCCGCGCGGGTCCGGCCGGGATCCGGTGCGGCTCGTTCCCCGCGACCGCGACGAGGACGTCGGCCGTCGCCGGATCGTCCCGCAAGGTGATGCCAGGGCCGGCGCCGAGAGCACTGCGCAGGCCCGCCAGGACGAGCGGGTCGCCGGCGTGGACCGCGACCCGGATCTCCCGGCGCTCGTCGGCCCGGACGACCGGCCGGACGGGCGTCGTCATGATCGTCGACATGCTTTCCAGGTAACCGGCCACCGAGAAGGCGGGACAAGCAGAAGAAGGGGGCAGCTTTTCGCCGCCGGAAGCCTGCCGGTTGAATGGAGCGCGGTGAAACCGGTGGAGGCGAGTGAGAAGCGGTCGGTGTTCGGAAAGCTCCTGCTCGAACACCGGCGGGCCGCGGGCTGGACACAGGAGCGGCTGGCCGAGGCCTCCGGTCTCAGCGTCCGCGCCCTGCGCGAACTGGAACACGGCCGCGCACGAGCCGCCCAGCAGCGTTCCTCGGAAGTGCTCGCGGACGCGCTCGGCCTGACCGGCGGCGACCGGGAGTTCTTCCTGACCGTCGCGAAACAGGGGCGGCGCCGGAACCCCGCGCTGGCCGCCCAGGTCGCCGCGACCTGCTCGCTGCCCGCGCCCGTCGCGGATCTGTCCGGCCGGGAAAGCGAACTGGACCAGCTGTCCGCGAAGGTCGCCGAGGGTGGCGGCGTGGTCGCGATCGTCGGGCAGGCCGGGGTCGGGAAGACCGCGCTCGCGGTGACGGCGGCCGACCGGTGGCGCGTCGATTTCCCGGACGGGAGCTACGCGGTCGACCTGCGCGGGATGGACGAAGAACCGCTGAGCCCCCGTGCCGCGCTCGACAGGCTGTTGCGCGCGCTGGACGTCGCGCCGGGGCAGGTGCCCGCCTCCGAAAGCGAACGGTCGGCGTTGCTGCGGATGCTTCTCGCAGGCCGGAAGGTGTTGCTGCTGCTCGACAACGCGGCCGACGAGGCGCAGGTCCGGCCGCTGCTGGTCACCGGGCCCGGCTGTCTCACGCTGATCACCTGCCGCCGGACGCTCGCCGGACTCGAAGGCGCCCGCTGGCTGGGGCTCGAGCCGCTTTCTGACGGCGGCGCGACCGGCCTGCTCGCCAAGATCATCGGCGCGGACCGGGTGCGCGCGGAACCCGGCGCGGCGCGGGAACTCGTCGAACTGTGCGGATACCTGCCGCTCGCGGTCCGGATCGCGGGCAACCGGCTCGCCACCCGGCCGCAGTGGTCCCTCGCCCACCTGGCCGACAGGCTGCGCGACGAAGGCACCCGCCTGCGCGCGCTCGCGGCGGGCGATCTGCAACTGCGGTCGGCGTTCGACCTGTCCTATCGCGCGGTTTCGGCCGGGGCACGACGGTTGTTCCGGCGGCTGGCGACCGTTCCGGGTGCCGACTTCGGTCTCGAACTCGCGGGTGTCGTGTCCGGCGCGAGCGACGCCGACGTCCGTGAGCACCTCGACGAACTCGTCGACGCCAGCCTCCTGCAGGCCACCGCCGAACCGGAACGTCACCAGTTCCACGACCTGATCCGCTTGTTCGCCGAGGAACGGTTCGAGGCGGAGGAGGACCCGGCCGCGCGGGACACCGTGCTCGTCCACCTGCTCGACAAGGCGGCCGACGCGGCCCGGTTGTTCTACCCGGAGGCACCGGAGACCGGACGCTTCGGCTCGCGGGACGAGGGCGCCCGCTGGCTGGACGTCGAAGGCGAGAACTGGATCGCCGCGCAACGGGTGGCGGCGCGGAAGGGCTGGCACCGGGAAGTCAGTGATCTCGCCGTCGCGCTGCACTGGTACTCCGACGGACGGAGCGCGCAGCGGCCGTGGCTGGAGATCTTCTCGCTCGGCGCGGCCGCGGCGAGCGAACTCGGCAACGCCGGGGACGAGGCGAAGCTGCTCAACTTCGTCGGCTGGGCGTGCAGCGTCTGTCTCGACGACGAGGAAGGCGCCGTGGCGGCGCACCGGCGCGCGCTGGAGATCGCCACCCGGATCGGCGATCGCACCGAGCAGGCCTGGGCGTCCATCTATCTCGGCCAGGTGCTGCGGTACGTCGGGCGGAGCGACGAAGCCTTCGAATACGCGAAGCGCGGGTACGAGTCGGCGGACGAACTGCCGTTCTGGGACGGGCAGAACTCGGCGCGGAACGCCTACGGACGTTCGCTGCTCGCGGCCGGGCGGCAGTCCGAAGCGCTCGCCGTCCACCGCGCCGTCCTCGCCGACGCCGAACGGCTGGCGGCCGACACGTACCCGGGTCTCCACCGGATGCTGAAGGCGCTGACCCTGCGCGCGATCGGCGACGTGCTCGGGGATCTCGCCGAATGGCGGGAAGCGGCGGGCTACTACCGCACCAGCCGGTGGCTCTCGTGGGAAGGCGGATTCGCCTCGATGGAAGCGATCTGCGCGTTCCGTGAGGGACGTGCGTGGCGGGAAGCGGGCGCCTTCGAGGAGGCGAGGGAGTGTCTCGCCCTGGCCGTCGAACTCTCCCCCGAGCCGTCGTTCAGCGCCCGGAGGGAACAGGCGCTGGCCGAACTGGCACTCCTTCCGGACGCCTAGCCGACCACGGCGCGGCTTCCTCCAGCTGGGCGGCCAGCCGGATGAGGACGTCCTCGCGATCCTGTGCGGCGACGAGCTGGACGCCGATCGGCAACCCCTCGGCGTTCCAGTGCAGGGGCAAGGAGATCGCGGGCTGTCCGGTGATGTTGAACGGCGCCGTGAACGCCGCGCCCGTGGCGATGCCGGCGGCCAGTTCCCCTGGCGACTTCGCGTCCGGGGCCAGCTCGCCGAGCGCGGCGGGCGGCGCGGGTGACGTCGGGGTGAGGAGGACGTCCAGTTCGTCCTCCCAGAGCGCCGCCACCCCGCGTGCCCACCGCTGCGACGAGAGCGATCCGGCGAGCCACTGCACGGCGGTGACCGATCGGCCCGCTTCGGCGAGCATCGCGTTCATCGGCTCCAGAACGGACGTGGGCAGCTGTTCCCCGAGGCGCTCGGACCAGGCGTCGAGTTCCCAGGCGACCGCGGCCGCGAGCAACGGGGGCATGGCGTCGAACATCCCGGGCGCGTCCAGTGCGGCCGCCGCGGTGGGCGCGACCTGGTGGCCGAGGGATTCGAGCAGACGGGCGGTGCGTTCGACGGCGGCGACACAATCGGCGTGCGCGGTTTCGCAGGTGCCCGGCGCGGTGATCCGGTACCCGATCCGCAGACGGCCGGGATCCGCGCCGACCTCCGTCCGATAAGGACGTTCGGGCGGCGGTGCGGCATAGGGGTCGCCCGGAGCGGCTCCCGCCGTGACATCGAGAACGGCCGCCGTGTCCCGGACCGACCGGGTCAGGACGTGTTCGTGGGTGACCTGTCCCCAGTATTCGCCGAAGTCCGGACCGAGGCTGGTCCGCGCGCGGCTCGGCTTCAGCCCGACCAGCCCGCAGGCCGCCGCCGGGATCCGGATCGAGCCCGCCATGTCGTTGCCGTGGGCGACGGGGACCATGCCCGAGGCCACCGCGGCGGCCGAACCGCCACTCGATCCGCCGGGCGAGCGCGCCGGATCCCACGGATTCCGTGTCGCGCCGTGGAGGAGCGGTTCGGTGGTGATGCTCGTCGCCAGTTCCGGCGTGTTCGTCCTGCCGCAGAACAGGAAACCCGCCGCCCGCAGGCGTGCGGCGAGGTACGAGTCCGACCGCGCGCGCCAGTCGCGGTCCCGAAGCACGCGCATGCCGCCGTGCACCGGATCGCCCGCGGTGTGGCAGAGGAAATCCTTCAGCAGCATCGGCACGCCACGGAACGGCCCCTGTCCCCGCGACGTCACCGCCTCACGCCGCGCCTGCTCGAACCGCCTGCTGACCACGGCGTTGAGTTCGCCGTCGAGCCTTTCGATACGCGCGATCGCCGCGTCGAGCAGTTCCAGCGGTGACACCTGCCGGGTGCGGACCAGTTCCGCCTGAGCCGTCGCGTCCAGCCAGGTGAAATCATCGCCAGCCATCCGGCACGTCCTCCTCCGCGGATGAAGATCAACGGGTCCATTGTCGATCAGCGGCGACCGGGCGCCCGGCGATTCCGGCGGATCAGGGCGGTTCGTGCAACGGATCATGCCCCTTCGATTCCTCGTCAACTAAGCTGCGGGCTCGACGGAGCGGGAGGGCCGATGACGGACGCGGACGGGCAGAGCCCGCGGGAGCGCTACCGCGACCAGGTGCGCGCGGAGATCAAGCAGCGCGCGTGGGAGCAGATCGCCGCCGCCGGTGTCCCCGCGCTGTCGCTCAACGCGATCGCCAAGCAGGTGGGCATGAGCGGCCCGGCGCTGTACCGGTACTTCGCCAGCCGAGACGACCTCATCACCGCGCTCATCCGCGACGCCTACCGAAGCCTCGCCGACACCGTCCGGGCGGCGTTCGACTCCGGCGCCGACTTGGCCGGCCTCGCCGTCACCATCCGGGACTGGGCCCGGAGCGACCCTCAGCGCTACTTCCTCATCTACGGCACGCCCGTCCCCGGCTACCACGCGCCCGAAGACACCACCGCGATCTCGGCCGAAGTCATGGCCGTCCTGCTCGAAGCGTGCCGAGCGATCACCGTGGAGAAGCCGGAAACCCCGTTCGACAAGCATCTGGAAGGCCACCGCGACTGGGCGGGCGACGATCCGGCCACGTCCGCGACCCTGCACCGCGCGCTCGCCTTCTGGACCCGTCTGCACGGCGTGCTCTCGCTCGAACTCGCCGGCCACTTCACCGGTATGAAGTTCGATTCCGATCTGCTGATCGCGGACGAATTGGACGACCTCACGAAGCGATGATCGGCCTTCGCCAAGACCGATCACGTTCGCACTGAACCTTTCACGCCCTTCGGGCGTCTTGCCCTGTGACGCTGACGGCATCCGCGACTTCCGCGGTTGACATGCAACGTTGTAACGTTATAGCCTCTAAGTAAAGCAAGAACTACTCACTGCGGATCGGCGGCCCTACGGCACCCGACGCCCGGTCCGCCTGCCCGTTTCCGGGTTTCCGACGTTTTCGGATGGGGACTTCGATCATGAATCGCGGAGGCAAGAGCACCAGGGGGACCGACCGCGTCAGAGTCGCCGTGCACGCCCCGGATCTCCTGGCCGGGCTCGGCACGACGAGCATTCTCGGCGCCGACGAACGACTGAACGTGCTGTCCGACACCGACCTCGGACGGGCCGAGGTGATCGTGACGGTCGGGGATTCGATCGGCGACGGCGTTTTCACGTTCCTGCGCCAGGTTCGCGCCGCGTCGTCGCTCGCGTCACCGCCGAGGTGCGTGATCGTCACCGACCATTTCCCGGTCCAGGTCCTGATGACGGCGATCGAATGCGGCATGGCCGCGTTGCTGCCGCGGCGCGACCTCGACAGCGAGCATCTGGTGCGGACGATTCTCGCGGTCAGCCAAGGCGCGGGCGCGCTGCCACCGCGACTGCAGGGCAGCCTGCTCTCCCAGCTCGAGCGAATACAGGAAGACCTGCTGGTGCCCAACGGTCTCGCGTTGTCCGGGCTGTCCGACCGGGAGCGGGAAGTCCTCCGGCTGCTGGCCGATGGCCATGGCACGGAAGAGATCGCGGCCAAACTCGCCTATTCGGAGAGCACGGTGAAGAACGTCCTCCATCGGGTCATGGCGAGGTACGGACTCCACAACCGGACGCACGCGGTCGCGTTCGCCCTGCGGACCGGCTCGATCTGAGGCGGGCCTCCGCGAGTGGTACGGACGGTTCCAAAGGAACGCGAGGCGCGTCTTGGTCGTGGATGCGGTCGTGAACGTGTTGCGAAAGTCGCTTTCGCAACGGTGAAGGTTGCGAAAGTGGCGTTCACAACGCCTCACCCGTGTCGGCACAGGACTGACACCCGGATCGACACTCCAGCAAAGCAAACACCCGACGACCGGTCCGCGGCCTTCGCCTTCGGTCACCGGAGCTGAACGCGGCTCAGCACCCTGTCCACGACGTCGGGAAGCGGCTGATCGTCCGGACCTTCCAGCCACAGCACGTTCCCGGTCCGCAGAGTGGCGAGGAACGTCGCCGCCGTGAGCCGGGCCAACTCCTGGTCGAGACCGTGCCCCCTGGCGAGCAGCACCGCCGTCAGGTCACGCTCCAGGGCGAACTGGTCGCTGGCCTGCTGCGCGAGCAGCGACGGATGCCGACGCAGCAGCCGTAGCTGCGCCACCCATTCGCGGTCGGGGACGGGATGCGCCCGGTACAGCTCCCGGCACGCGGCGCGCAGCGCTTCCCACGGCTTCTCGCCGGACGGCCTGCCTTCGACCAGCGACACCAGCAGCCCGGTCCGCTCGCGGTCGGCGTGCAGGATCGCGTCTTCCTTGTTCGCGAAGTAGTTCGAGAACGTCCGCCGGGACACCCCGACCGCGTCGGCGATGTCCTCGACGGTCACCCCGTCGAGACCGTGCTCCATCGCCAGGCGCAGCGCGGCCTCGTGCAGGGAGTGCCGCGTCGCCGCCTTCTTGCGGGTGCGGAGCGTGTCGAGGGTGTCCACCAGGACAGCGTAGCGAGGGGAATAAAGTTCCCACTGTGCAAGTTTGCACAGTGGGCAATAATTGCTCCCGAACGCTCGAAGGGACGCCATGAAGACCGATGGAACGACGGCGGCGGCGCCGTCCGGCGCGATGGGGCACCGCCAGGTGCTCGAGTCGCTGTCCGGGCTGCTGCTCGCGCTGCTCGTGGCGATGATCAGCTCGACGGTCGTGTCGACCGCCCTGCCGTTGATCATCGGCTCGCTGAACGGCACGCAGACGCAGTACACGTGGGTGGTCACGGCCACCCTGCTGGCGGCGACGGCCACCACCCCGATCTGGGGCAAACTCGCCGACCTGTTCAACAAGAAGACGCTGGTCCAGATCGCGATCGTGATCTTCGTGATCGGCTCGACGATCAGCGGGTTCAGCCAGAACACCGGACAGCTGATCGCCGCCCGCGCGTTCCAGGGCATCGGCGTCGGCGGTCTGCAGGCGCTGGTCCAGGTCGTGATCGCGGCGATCATCCCGCCGCGTGAGCGCGGCCGCTACAACGGCTACCTCGGCGCGGTCATGGCTGTCGCCACGGTCGGCGGGCCGCTCCTCGGCGGCCTGATCGTGGACGTGCCGTGGCTGGGCTGGCGGTGGTGCTTCTTCGTCGGCGTCCCGATCGCGGTGCTCGCGTTCGCCGTGCTGCAACGCACCCTGAAACTGGAAACCGTGCGCCGCGAGAACGTGCGCGTCGACTACCTCGGCGCCGGTCTCATCGCCGCGGGCGTGAGTGTCCTGCTGATCTGGGTTTCCTTCGTCGGCAACACCTTCGACTGGCTGTCGTGGCAGACGGCCGTCATGGTGGTGGGCGGTGCCGTGCTCCTCGTGTTCGCGGTGATGGTGGAGCGGAAGGTCCGCGAACCCGTCGTCCCGCTGCACATCATCACCCAGCGCACCCCCGCGCTGGCGATCGTCGCGAGCCTCGCCGTCGGCATGGCGATGTTCGGCGGCGCGGTCTTCCTCGGCCAGTACTTCCAGGTCGGCCGCGGCTACTCCCCCACCGAAGCCGGTCTGCTGACCATCCCGCTGATGGCGGGTGTACTCGTCTCCTCGACCCTGTCCGGCCGCCTGATCAGCCGGACGGGGCGGATCAAGCCGTACATCGTGGCGGGCACGATCACCCTGGTGATCGGGTTCCTCGGACTGGGCACGGTCGACCACGCGTCGCCGCTGTGGCTGGTCGGCGTCGCGATGGCGATCGTCGGCATCGGTGTCGGCATGACGATGCAGAACCTCGTGCTCGCCGTGCAGAACACGGTTCCGTTGCGGGATCTGGGCTCGGCGAGCGCTTCGGTCACGTTCTTCCGGTCGCTCGGCGGCACCATCGGGGTCTCGGTGCTCGGCGCGGTGCTCGCGAACCGGGTCACCGCCGATCTGTCCACCGCGCTGCACGTGCCGGCGGGACAGGCGTCGACGGGCAGCGTCAGCGCGCTGAACCTCAAGACGCTGCCGCCGGAGGTCCAGACGATCGTGCACACCGTGTACGGCGACGCGACCGCGCACATCTTCCTGATCTCCGCGGCGGTCGGCGTCGTGGGCGTGATCGCGGCCCTGCTGCTCAAGCCGCTCACCCTGCGCACCACCCTCGACGTGGAGACGAAGACGGAAACCCCGGCCGACCAGGTCGCGGGATGAGCACCCCAGGGGCCTTCGAGTCCACAGTGGAGCGTTTCGGCCCGCCCCGGAGGACTTCGGGGCGGGCCATCCTGGCCGGGGTCGACGGCTCCGACACGGCGATGCGGGCGGCCGCTTTCGCCTTCGGCATGGCACGGCGCGAGGGCGGCAGGCTGATCGTCGCCTTCGTCGTCTGCCGCACGGCTTTGACCAACCTCGGGCCTGCCGTCGCGGCGACGGTCGAACACGACACGACCTTGCAGCTGTACGCCGAGCTTCGCGAACAGATCCGCGAGGCCGCCGAAGAGCTGGAAGTGCCGGTCAGTTTCCTGAAGACCTACGGCGATCCGTACACCGCGCTCCGCGACACCGCCGACCGCAACCAGGTCGACACGGTGGTGGTCGGCGCCTCACAGAAGGCGGGCCACCGGTTCGCGGGCTCCGTCGCGACGAAGCTCATCAAGGCCGGGCACTGGCCGGTGCTCGTGGTCCCTTGACGACCGGCCGCCGAGGAACGAGACGGCTCCCACCGCGGCGACGACGAGCGCACAGCCCGCCAGTTGCAGCGGCGTGGGCCACTGGCCGAGCAGGAGGGCCCCGAACAGGATCGCGGCGGCGGGTTGCAGCATGAGCACGGCGGACCCGCCGCTCGCGGGCAGGGCGGACAGCGCCTTCCCGATCAGGAGCCAGCCGACCACCTGCCCGGTCATGGCCAGCACGAGCAGCCACACCAGCGCCGAAACCGGCGGCGTCACGTCGAGGTTTCCGGCCAGCAGCCCCGAAACGCCACCCACACTCGCGGAGGCCGCGGTCACGGTGGCGAGCATCGTCGTGCGGCCGCCTTCGGTTCCGGCGCGCCGCAACAGGAGGAGGTAACCGGCGTAGGCCACGCCCGCCAGCAACGCCATGACGGTGCCGTACCAGGGATCGCTGCCCGCGGCGCCGCCGTCCGCGAGTCCCCCGGCCAGCGCCGTCCCCGCCAGCATGAGCGGGATCGACAGCCAGAAGAGCCGTGACGGCCGCTCGCCGAACCACAGCAGCCCGGCGAGCGGGACCAGGACGACCTGGACGTTGACCAGCGCGGTCGCGACACCCGCGCCGACGGAGAGGATCGCCTCGCTCCACAGCACCATGTCGATGCCGAGCAGGACACCCGCCAGCACGTGCCGCCGCCGCGCGGCCGGGGTGGGACGGTGCCCGCGCTCTCGCGTTCGCGCCAGCGCCACGAGGATCGGCAACGCGAACAGGCAGCGGAAGAACGTCGCCGTCGTCGAACTCGTGCCGGACAGGGCGACGAGCGGGGCGGACAGGGCGATCGCGAGGGCACCGAGTACTCCTTGTGCGCGCGGATCGGCGAAAACTCTCTGGCGGGCCATGGATTCGATTCGACCGCACGACGACGGGGAGGACCAGCGAGATCCTCTTACCCCGAGGGTTAAGCTCGGCTAATGAGTGGCGATCTGTCCAATGTGGAGCGGCTGCGGATGCTGCACGCGGTGTGGCGGCGGGGATCGCTCGCCGCGGCGGCCGAATTGCTGCACGTGACCCCGTCGGCGATCTCCCAGCAGCTGACCAAACTGGAACGGGAGGCGGGCACCCGGCTCCTCGTCCGGCACGGCCGCGGCGTGCGGCTCACCCCGGCGGGGCTGCTGCTCGCGCAGCGTTCGGACCGGGTCCTCGCCGAACTCCGGGCCGCCCGCGCCGATCTGGACTCGCTCACCGGCGAGACGACCGGTGTCGTCGAGATCGGCGCCATCCCCTCCGGGGTGCACACGTTCATCACGCCCGCGCTCACCGGCCTCGCCGTACGCCACCCCGGCATCGAGGCCCGGCTGCACGAGGTCGAACCGGAAGTGGCCCTCCCCGCGCTCGCCGACGGCGTCTTCGACGTCGTGGTCGTCGAGAGCTGGGAGAACCTGCCGCTCACCCGGCCGCCGGACACCCGCTGGACCGTCCTGCGCGACGACTCGGCGATGATCGTGCTCCCGGCCGGGCACCGGCTGGCGACCGCGGAGTCGGTTCTCGCCGAAGACCTCGCGGACGAGATCTGGGTCGCCTGGGCCCGGCCCACCCTGGCGAACGCCTGGCTCCGGCAAACCCTGCGCGAACGCGGGATCGAACCGACGGTGCGGCATACGGTCAGCGGTTTCGGCACCCAGTTCGCCGTCGTCGCCGGGCTCGGCGCTGTCACGCTGGTGCCGAGCATGGCCACCACGATCGCCCCGCCGACCGTGGTGTGCACCGCGCTCGGACCCCCGCTGCACCGTCAGCTCTACGCCGTGCAGCCCCAGGGTGAAACCCGGCCGGCGGTCGCCGAATGCGTCACGGCCCTGGTCGAGGCGGCCCGGTCTTGGGGCGGCTGATCAGCCGCGACCGCAGAGGGCGTGATCGATCACGGGGGCCAGCGGGTTTCCCTCCGGCAGTTCGGCGCCGGGGTGGTACGGCGTGAGGGTGTTGAGCGACACCATCACGCTGCGCTTGCCGTCCTCGGTCACGCCGTTGCCCGTGAGGTAGCCGGGCAGCGCGCCGCCGTGGCCCCAGTAGTCGCCGCAAGAGCTGGTCAGCTTCATGAGCCCCAGCCCGTACGCCCCGAGCCCCGGCGCGGGCACGGTCTTTTTCATTTCGGCCAGCAGCTCGGGTTCGAGCACCTCACCGCCCAGCAGTGCCCGGAGGAACTTGTTGCCGTCCGCGGTGGTGCTGTTGATCGAACCGTCCGCTCCCCCGCCCGCCGACGGGTTCATCAGCGTCACGTCCACCCGCCGTCCGAGCCGCGGCGGATTCGAGCCCTCCACGACGAACCGGTCGTAACCCCGCGCGTGCGGGGCGGGGATGAACGGCGACGTGTAGGGGTGGGAGGTTTCCCGCAGGTCCAGCGGCCGGATGATCCGGTCGGTGATCTCCTTTTGCCAGTCCCTACCGGTCACCTTCTCGGTCACCATCCCGGCGAGCACGTAGTTGGTGTTGGAGTAGCCCCAGCTCGAACCCGGCGCGAACTCCGGCGGCTTGCCGACGGCCAGTTTCACCGCCTCGGACGCGCTGAGCCTGTCGAACCGATGGCGAAGAAAACCTTCCTCGGTGAAGAGATCCAGCTCCGCCAGATAGTCGTGCAGACCGCTGGTGTGCTGCAGCAGCTGCCGGACGGTGATGGCGCGGCCGTCGTTGCCGTTCCCGCTCACCACCCCGGGCAGCCATCGATCGACCTTGTCCTCCAAGGAAAGCCGGCCCTCACCGACGAGCTGGAGCATCGTCGCGGACAGGAAGGTCTTGCTGAAACTGGCGATCCGGAAATGCGCGTTCCACGGGACCGGGGTCTTGATCCGAAGATCGCCATGGCCGCTGCGCACCTTGACGCCGCCTCCGGGCGTACTCACTTCGACGAGAGCGCCCGGCGAACCGTCCGCCACGAGTTTGTCGGCGTCGCGCTGCAGAGTCCGTTGCAGCTGCGGGGTCGCGGACGCGACGGCCGGGGAAACGAGCGTTGCCGCGCAAAGTGCGGCGATGACCACTGAAGTTCGTTTCATACCGGTAAAACTACGAAGCATCGCCTCGTCCGGGCATCGGCTTCGAGGACGATGCCGCATACCTCCATGGTACTAACCCCGGGGCGGGGCGTCTCAGGGTTCACCCCGGGACCAGATCCATCCGGAGGAATTCGGTGACCCGGAGCAGCTTGGGCGGACGGGTCACCTCGGCGGGGAGTTCGTCCTCCCCGACCAGCCGCGGAGCGGTGAGGTCCACCTCCCGCCCGTCGATCCGAAGCCGCGCTCCCCGCGCCGCCAGCACGTTGCGCACCCAGTCCGAATCCGCGCCGTACACCGGGATGAACAGGTAGCCGCCCTCGACGGGATGCGCGTCGAGCGGTGTGCGGTGGGTCTTCCCCGAGGTACGGCCGACGTGGATCAGCACCGGATACTTCCCACTGGCGATCGCGCGCGGGTTGAACAGCCGCTTGGTGACACGGCCCCATCGTCTCGGTATCGGCATCGAGTGCTCCTCTCCTGGATTTTCAGAGGTTCATGCCCGGCGGAGCCACGAGAGCCAGCCGCGCCACCGGCGGCAGCGGCGCCTGTTCCGGTGCGGCCCGGAAAGCCTGGATCACGAGCGCCGCGAAGCGCCGGGACGCCGCGACCTGCGCGGCGGGCGAAGTGGCCTGGATCCCGTTGTTGGCCATGAGCATGAGGATCAGGTCTTCGAGGACGAAGTCGGGGCGCAGGTTCCCGCTGTCCTTGGCCCGGCCAGCCAGCTCGGCGATCGCCTTGAGCGCGTAGTCGCGGTCCGTGGTGAAGTCGATCGCCTTGGGAAAGGCCGAGACGAAGGCCGCGGTGAAGCCCCTGTCGCGGGCGTGCAGCTCGCAGATCTTCTCGACCACGGAACAGAAGCCGAGCCACGGATCCGGGTCCGCGAGCCCTTCGTCCACGACGAGGTGACACAAACGCATCTGGTCGGCGAAGGCCTCCGTCGCCAGGATCTCCTTGGTCGGGAAATGGCGGTACAGCGTGGCGGGGCCGACATCGGCGCGGCGTGCGACCTCCCTCAGCGGCACGTTCAGTCCTTCGGTGGCGAACAACGCGCGGGCCGCTTCGAGGATGCGTTCGCGGTTGTCCAGGGCGTCGGAGCGCGGGATCCGAGGCAAACGGCTGGTCACCACTCTCACTTTAGCGAAAACGGACGGGGGCGTCCGTTAACGTCCGCCCGGCCAGCGAACGAAGTACTCAGGGAGATGCAATGCGAGCAGTCGAGATCCGGGCGTTCGGCGGCCCGGAGGGTCTGGCGGTCGTCGACCGCCCCGAGCCCGTTCCTGTCGCGGGAGAAGTGCTGATCGACGTCGAAGCGATCGGTGTCGGCGGCGTCGACACCGTGATCCGGAGCGGGGCTCTCGCCGGCTTCGGCTTCCAGGAAGGACATGTTCCCGGCAACGAGGTGGCCGGGACCGTCGCCTCGGTCGGCGACGGCGTCGATCCGGTCTGGGTCGGGCAGCGCGTCTGGGCCTTCACCGGCGAGGGCGGCGGCTACGTCGAGCGCACGGCCGTCCCCGTCGAGCGGATAGTGGCCCTCCCCGAAGGTCTGGCCGCCACCGACGCGGTGGCCCTCGGGACTTCCGGCGTGGTGGCGCATTTCGCGCTCGCCCGCGCGCCTTTCGCCGCAGGCGAGTCGGTGCTGGTGCGCGGGGCGGCGGGCAGCATCGGGATCATGGCGGTGCAGCTCGCGGCGGCCGGTGGCGCGAGCGCCGTGGCGGTCACGACGTCTTCGGCCGAGCGTGGCGAACGTCTGCGCGCACTGGGCGCGACCCACGTGCTCGACCGCTCCGGCGACGGGGACGGTCCGGCGGCTTACGACGTCGTCATCGACGTCGTGTCCGGTGTGGACATGCCTTCGTTCTTGGACAGGCTCGAGCCGAACGGCCGCATGGTGGCTGTCGGCGTGGTCGCGGGTATGCCGCCGGCGGACTTCGGCGCCAAGTTCATCGCGGCGTTCCGGAAGTCCCTGTCGTTCGCCACCCTCAGCGCGGACACGGTGCCCCGTCCCGATCAGCGGGCGGTGGAAGCGGCGCAGTTCGCCGCCGCGGCCCGCGGTGAACTGCGCCCGGTGGTGCACGAGCTGCTGCCGCTGGAGAAAGCCGTTCTGGCGCACCGGAAGATGGACGACGGCGAAGTGTTCGGCAGGATCGTGCTGACCCCCTAGCCGGTCCTTTGTGGAGCGCGGTGTCCGGTTCCGATGAGGACACCGCGTCACCCGGTCAGTGCAATTTTCGGCGCCGCAAGCGTTCTTCGCACTAGGCTGCCCACTCGTGCCCGATCCGACATCCGAGGGACCCGGTTTCACGGCGGTCGACCTGCGGCCGCTCGCCGCGGGTGAGGGCACCGGCGCCTACTGCGTGAGCGACGCCGGGATGATCGTGGGCGAGTCGGGTTCGCGGCCGGTGCGCTGGGACGACGACGGACGGCCCTCACCGTTGCCGATCCTCGACGGCTATTCCGGCGGCCGCGCCGTCAGCGCCAACACCGCCGGTGTCGTCGCCGGCGCGCTCTACACCGGCGAGAACCTCCGGCCGGTGTGCTGGCAACCCGATGGCCGGGTGCGGGTGCTCGAACTCCCCTCCGGAATGGTCTCCGGCACGGCGTGCCGGGTGAACGAACGCGGGTCGATACTGGGGAACGCGATGCGGCCGGGGTACCGCTGGCGGGCTCTGCGCTGGGAACCCGGCGGCGAGGCCGTCGAACTCGGCGCCCTGCCCGGCGGCGGCGATACCCAGGGCCACGACCTGAACGCGCTGGACGAGGTCGTCGGATCCGCCAAGGACGGCACGGGCGCCCGGACCGCGGTGCGCTGGACGCCCTCGGGGAAGATCAGCAAACTGCCGCCGCCCCGCCGCGCGACCGCCTGCGGTATCACCGATTCCGGCGCCATCCTCGGCGACGGGGTGGTGTGGAACCGCGACGGCGGGACGGTCCTGCTCACCGGGGAACCGGAGTTCGTCGCGGGACAGGTCGTCCGGATCACCGGACCCGGTGTCGCGATCGGCTGGGGCGTGACACCGGACCGGCGCGGCACCTGCGCGCGCTGGGATCGCGACGGGCGGCCCACCGTGCTCCGGCCCTTGCCCTCGGACATCGCCAGTACGTGTTTCGACATCGATGACGCCGGGACGGTCGTCGGCGAGTCGTTGAACCAGGGAACGGCCCGCCCCGTCCGCTGGGGCGCCGACGCGACACCGTCCGCGCTCCCGTCGCCCCGCGCTCTCACGGCGATCGTGGCCCAGCACATCAACGCGGCGGGCGCCGTCATCATCGGCTACGGCTTCGCCACGGACAGCTCCACTTATCGCGGGATCGCTTGGCACCGCTCGTGAACCGGCGGCTCGTCAGGCCGTCGCGAGATCGATCGCCCGCCGCATCGCGTCGTCGAGTGGAAGCCCCTCTCGCACGGCCGTTTGCCCGGCGGCGAAGACGGCACCAGTGACGGCGCCGACGATCGCCGCGGCGTCGATCTCGTCCAGTTCACCGTCGCAGGAGTGGCACAGCGCGGCCGAAAGCCGCTGCTGAGCGTCGAACGCCCGCTGCAACATCGTCGCGCGCAACGACGGCACCGACGTGATCAGGTCCAGCCGGATCCGCTCCGGCTCGGCCGCCGGGTCGCGGATCCCGGTCCCCGCCTCGGCAAGCATCCGGTGCATCGCGCGCCGCAGAAGCCCCGCCGCCGTCTCGCCTGGCTCTCGTGCCGCGACCACGTCCAACCCGGCACGCAGGATGTGCTCGCCGTCCTCGGTGAGGAGGAGGTCCTCCTTCGTCGCGAAGTGATTGAAGAACGTCGCGGTGGACACCTCGGCGGCGGCGGCGATCTCGGCGGTGGTCGTCCGGTCGTAGCCCTGCTGCTCGAAGAGCCGGTACGCCGTCTCGATCAACGCCTTCCGGGTGCGCCACTTCTTCCGTTCCCGCAAGCCCACCGGTTCGGTCATGGGCCCAGCATACTGGAGCCGAGTCAAACTTAGAGCTACTCTAATCTTAGAGTCAGTCTAAGATGATGGAGGCGGCATGACACTCGACGCGTTCCTCGACCGGTTGGAGTACCGCGACCCTGTCCGGCCCGATCTGGCGACGCTGCGGAACCTGCACCGGGCGTGGCGGCTGCGGATCCCCTACGAGAACCTCGACATCCAGCTCGGCAGGCCGATCCTGCTCACCCCGGACGCACTGCTCGACAAGTTCACGCGTCGTGGCCGCGGCGGGCTCTGCTACGAAATGAACGGCGCGCTCGCCCTCCTGCTACGGGCAGCCGGATTCACGGTGACGATCGCGGAAGCCGCGGTACAGCGCGCGACCCGCGGCGACGGTCAATGGGGCAACCACATCGCCCTGCTGATCGATGTCGACGGCGAGTCCTGGCTCGCCGACACCGGCATCGGGGACGCGTTCCTCGAGCCGCTACCGTTACAGGAAGGCACACACTGGCAAGGAAAACTGCCCTACCGGATGGAACGTCTCGACTCCGACACCTGGCGAGTGCACCATCATCCGAACGGCACGATCGCCTCCTGCGATTTCCGCACCACGCCCCGCGAACTCGCCGAATTCGCCGACCGCGCCCTGACCAGGGACCCGGCCTCCCCGTTCGTCAGAGTGCTTGTGGCACAACACCATCGCGACGGTCACGAACTGGCCCTCCGCGCGCGCACGGTCACGCGCGACGGCACCGATCGCCGCACACTGTCCACACTGGGCGAATTCGCGAGTGCGCTGACGGAATTCCGCGTCCCGCTGGCGGACATCGGCACCGGCGAACTGGCCGTGCTCTGGGACAGGACGAAAGGGCAGCACGAAGCCTGGCTGGCCATCCAGGCCGACGCCGCGCGAAGGTGAGTGACACCCCGCCCTACCCTGGCACGATGGACCACAGCGAGATGATCGAGTACGTGCGCGCGCAGCGGACGGGTGTCGTGTCCACGCTCGGCCCCGGCGGCACACCCCAAGCCGCGTACCTCACGCTCGCGGTGACCGATCGCGGCGAGCTCGTGTTCGACGCGAGCCGGACTCCCGCAAGGTCGCGAACCTGCGCCGTGACGGGCGGATCGCGATCGTCGTCGGCGGCCCGGACGGCACGACGCTGCAAGCCGAAGGTGTCGCCGACACTCCGGCCGGAGACGAGCTCGATCGGTGCCAGGCCGCCTATCTGGCGGCGTACCCGGAGTTCGCGGACTCGATCGGCGGCGGGGGCGTGGTCGTCCTGCGCGTCGTGCTTCGTTGGGCGAGGTATGGCGATTTTCGTGACGGGGCAGCGGAACTGCGGGAAATCAGGCTGCCTCGGTCCGAGTGAGGAAGGCACGAAAGCGTCCTTCGCCACGGCCCTGCGCGGCGTGAGCATGGTCGCCCTGCGCATCGTGCTTCAGTGAGCGAGGTATGGCGATTTTCGTGACAGGGCAACGGAACTGCGGGAAATCAGGCTGCCTCGATCCGGCCGAGGAAGGCACGAGAGCGCCCTTCACCGCAGCCCTGCGCATTTAGTCGACCGAATGCGGTGGTCGACGGTCGATGTCACGTCGAGTAGCAGCGACGTTTTGATGGATTCACCTGTCAGTGGTGAATGTGCCGGTTGCGTTGTTGCTTAAAATTACGAACACCTGTTCGACAGTTGTGCGGTATTGTTGTGGGGTGTCCGAGACCTTTCTCCCCGAACTGCCGCAGGAGCTGTGGCGCGCCGGCAAGCTGGAGCTTGCCCACGGCGTGCAGCAGTTCCTGCAGATGATGCGGATCGCCTCCGCCGGACTGGGGCGGTATCTGGCGGAGATCGAATCCCGAGGCGCAAAAGACCTCTACGGCTACGGTTCCACGGCGGCATGGTTCGCTGATGTGGCCGGACTGTCGCGGGGCGAGGCCAGCCCGATCGTGAGTCAGGCGATCGCGCTGAACCCGACCCGAGCGTTGGACGGCACGGAGGTTCCGGCGGTCGCTCCCGCTACCGGCGTGGCTGCCGCTGAGGGCGCTATCGGGAGTGAACGGATCAAGCAGATCTTGGAGATTCTGGCTCGGATTCCGTCGGATGTGTCGGTGGAGGATCGGGAGTGTGCGGAGAAGACCCTCGCCGATCTGGCCCGCGACGCGGGTCCCCGGCAGGTGTCGAAGCTCGGGGACAACCCCCTGCTGGCCTGGCTCGACCCTGATGGGAACGAGCCAAAAGACCCGGAACCGAAGCAGCCCTGTCGTGAAGTCACGCTGGAGCGCCGTAAGGACGGGTTCTGGACACTGAACGGCCTCCTCGACGATGAACTCGGTGCCCGCACCGCCGCCGCCCTCGAGGCCTACGCGGCACCACGGTCGGTGGACGAATCCGGCCAAGCCGATCTGCGCACCAAAGCCGAACGTCAAGGCGATGCGTGGGCCGAACTCCTGGACTTGGCGGTCGCGTGTCCTGATCAGCCTGGGACCAACGGCTACCGGACTCTGATCCACGTGACCATCGGGCTCGAGGAACTCAAGACCGGGCTCGGCACCGCCTGCGTGGACTTCATCGGCACGATGACCGCCCGCGAAGCCAGGATGGCCGCCTGCGATTGCCTGATGTTGCCGGTCGTGATGAACGCGGCGGGTGAGCCGTTGGATGTGGGACGGTTGAAGCGGTTCGTCACCCCAGCGCAACGCCGAGCACTCAACATCCGCGACCGAGGCTGCGCCTTCCCGGGCTGTCATCGGCGGCCCAGGAACTGTCACGCCCACCATATTGATCACTGGGCAGACGGCGGACCCACCGACCTCCGCAACCTCGTCCTGCTCTGCGGCTTCCACCACCGCCTGATCCACCACGGCGACTGGCAAGTCCGCATGGCCACCGACGGACTACCCGAATTCATCCCACCCCAATACCTGGACCCGCTACGAAAACCCCGGCGCACACACTCCACCGCGCCACCGCCTGACCCGAGGAGCCCGCCACCCACACGGCGACGGGCCCCTCGGCATGCCCACACCACCCGAGAGCCGAGCAGTTCTTGATCAACAGAAGATTCCGGACGGTCAACGTCCGCAAGCCTCCCCGCTCAACCACACCAGAAACCAGCACGAACCCCACAAGGTCACCCAGACAGGACCCGACCTAACGGACAACCAAATACCGGTCCACCAGAACGCGACTCACCACTCACGACCACCCGGATGCCGCGAAACCGACCCGGACACCTCACCCCTCGCTAGAAGGTCTTCAAGAATTTTCCCGCAGCCCGATCCTCCGATAGAAGCACACCCGATCGCGACCAGAACCGCCGCCCGCGACCACCTCATACTCCCCATCATGCTCAACGCGGCGGGTCAACCCCTGGACGTGGGACGGCTAAAGCGGTTCGTCACCCCAGCCCAACGCCGAACCCTCGACATCCGCAACCGAGGCTGCGCCTTCCCCGCTGCCACCGCAGACCACGGAACTGCCACGCAAGCTTGCCCCGGTCAAGCGCGGACCCACCAACCCCCGGCAACCTCGTGCTGCTCTGCGGCTTCCACCACCGCATGGCCGCCAAGGGACTACCGGAGTTCACCCCACCCCAACACCCTCCGCCACCCCATCGGCGACGGACCCCTCGGCATGCCCACGAATCAAACCCACGCCAGGCACCTGGCTACGAGGCACCGCGCCCGCCGATCCGCTCCAGCACCTCACGCGTGTACCCGGCGGTGTCCGCGGTTCCGCCGAGATCGACGGTGCTGACGCCATCGGCCAGCGCACCGAAAGCGGCGGCGAGCACTTCCTCGCTCGCTTCGGGGTGTCCCAGGTGGTCGAGCATCATGGCCGCGGACCACAAGGCGCCCAACGGGTTGGCCTTGCCCTGCCCGGCGATGTCGGGAGCGGAGCCGTGCACCGGCTCGAACATCGACGGGAATTCCCGCTCCGGGTTGAGGTTCGCCGCCGGGGCGACGCCGATGCTCCCGGCAACGGCGGCGGCCAGGTCGCTGAGGATGTCACCGAAGAGGTTGGAGCCGACGATCACGTCGAACCGCTCCGGCGCCAGGACGAGTTTGGCGGCGAGCGCGTCGATGTGTTCCTTGGTGGTGCGCACGCCGTGGTGTCGTGCCGACACTTCTTCGACCAGTTCGTCCCAGAACGGCATCGTGTGGACGATCCCGTTGCTCTTCGTCGCCGAGGTCACGTGGTTCCGTCGGCTCCCGGCCAGGGTGTACGCGTACTCGACGACGCGGGTGACTCCCTTGCGGGTGAACACCGCCTCCTGCACGGCCAGTTCGTCCTCGGTGCCCCGGCCGAGCCGCCCGCCGATCTCGGAGTACTCGCCCTCGACGTTTTCCCGCACCACGACGAGGTCGACGTCTCCGGCGCCCACGTCGCGCAGCGGGCCGGGCACACCGGCGAGTACCTTGACCGGCCGCAGGTTGACGTACTGCCGGAAGCCACGCCGGATGGGGATCAGCAGCCCCCACAGCGACACGTGGTCCGGCACACCAGGCCAGCCGACCGCGCCCAGTAGCACCGCGTCGTGCCGCCGGATCCGGTCGAGGCCGTCGGACGGCATCATCGCGCCCTCGGCGAGGTAGCGCTCGCATGACCAGTCGAAGGAGTCGTAGGTGAATTCGATCCCGTGGCGCTTGCCGACGGCGGCGAGCACGGCCTGGGCCGGGGGCAGCACTTCGGTGCCGATGCCGTCGCCGGGGATGAGCGCGATGCGGTAGCTGGTCATGGGTCCAGTGGACGTCGAGCCGGGCCTCCGCGTCCAAGACGCAGTTCTTGCCGCGATGAAAGGCTGTGCCTATCAGCGTCCGGACTCCAACTGGCTGTGGAAGGCCACCGCGGCGGGGCTCAAGCGCCCCGGCCGGGACACCAAGGACACCTCCAAGGAATCGGAGGTGTCCAGTGCCCGGACGGCGGCGCCCGCCGATTTCGCCAGTGCGCGCCAGGAGTCGCTGACCACCGCGATGCCCACCCCGGCGAGGACGAGGGGCAGGACGGCTTCCCGGTGTTCCACTTCGACCGCGAACCGGCTGCCGGGAGCCTGACGAAGCACGGCGTCGGCCACGCGCCGCATACCCGTGCCCTGCTGGCCGACGATGAGCGCGGCTCCGGCGAGATCGGCGGGATGGACGGGATCGGCAGGGGGCAGTGCCGCTTCGTCACGACCCAGCAGGGCGAAGCGCTGGGTCTCCAGCGGCATCGCCTCCAAACCGGGCAGCGCGGCGGCCGTCGGCGAGGCCGCCACCACGCCGAGTTCGGCGTCGCCGGTCGTGAGCATCTTCAGCACGTCGCCGGGTGTGCTCGCCGCGCGCACGCAAATCCGCACGAACGGGTTGACCGCGGCGAAGGCGGCGATCAGATCCGTGAGCGGGCTGACCGACTGCGACGGCATCGAGGCGATGACCAGTTCCCCGCCGAGGAGACCGTCGACGGCCTCCACCGTGGCCCGGGCGAGGTCCAGTCCGCGCAGGACCTCCCGCGCGGGCGCCACGAGCGCGTGTCCCGCCGCGGTCAGCACCAGACGGCGGCCGGTCCGGTGGAACAGCAGGCTCCCCAGATCCCGCTCGAGGGTGCGCAGGGCCTGGGAAACCGAGGGCTGGGCGACATAGAGCAGCTCGGCGGCACGGTGGACGCTTCCCGCGTCGACGACGGCAAGGAAGTACTTCAACTGACGAGCATCCACTCCGCGATCCCTTCGTGGTCGATAGCCGGCGCCTATCACCTTGCCAGCAACCCGGTCTTGGACCGGCCACCCATCGACGGGGCTTACTGAGTCGCTACGAGGGACGGCACCGGCGCCGTCCCGCCGCGAGTCCGAGGAGGGCACCGTGTCCGATGCCTGGCTCCTTGCCCACACCGGCATCGCCATCGTGGGCATCGTCGTGATGATCACCTGGCTCAAGACACCGCCGATCTTCGGCCTGCTGATCGGCGCCACCTACCTGGGGCTGGCCACGGGCCTCGGGGTGAGCGGCACGACCGAAGCGCTCGCCACCGGATTCGGTGACGTGATGGCCGAGATCGGCATGCTCATCACCTTCGGCGTCGTCATCGGCTCGCTGCTCACCGCCACGAACACCTTGCATCGTGTCCTGGAACGGTTGCTGGGCGTCTTCGGGGAAAAGCGCGTGCCGATGGTGTTCGCCGTCTCGCTGTCGACGGTGTTCACCTCGATCTATTCCGACGTCGTCCTGGTGCTCACCGCACCGCTGGCCCGGCGTCTCGGCGCCCGTCTGGGCCCGCGGGGTGTCGCGCTCATGGGCGGCGCGCTGACCGCGGGGATCGAGGTCGGTCTGGTCTTCGTCGTCCCCGGGGTCGCCGCGCTCGCCGTCGCGGGCCTTCTCGGGGTGTCGCTCGGTGAGATGTTCCTGTTCGGGCTGGCCGTCGGCCTTCCCACCGCCGTGCTCACCACGCTGGTCTTCACGGTGCTCCTGCCGCGGCTGCTGCGCTGGGATCCGGCGGCGGACGAGTTGGAGCGCGATGACGAAAGCGGTGCCGCGGAGGTCTCGAGTTCTCCGGCGCCCACGACGGTCCGGCACCTGCCCCTGTCGCTGGCCGTGTCCCCGGTGCTGCTGACGCTGTCGCTGATCGCGTCGGGCGCGCTCGCCAACGCCTTCCGCTTCCCGCTGGGCCCGGTCTCGCTGCTGAGCGAGCCGGTGATCGCGATGGCGATCGGCGCGGGCCTCGCACATCTGCTGGCCCGGCGCGTCCTTCCCCGCCAAGAGGTCAACGCGGCCGTGGGCAAGGCACTCGCGCTGGCCGGACCCATTCTCGTCCTGTCCGGGCTCTCCGGCTCCGTCGCCGAGGTGATCGGCAAGTCGGGACTGCGTGACGTGCTGGCGAGCTCGTTCGGCACCGGTTTCCTGCCGCCGTTGGTGCTCGTCTGGCTGATCGCCGCCGTCCTGCACATCGCGATGGGGTCCATCTCGATCTCCGCGATCACCGCGGCGGGCATCCTCGCGCCGATCGCGGGCTCACTCGGCGTCCCGGTGGTGCTGGTCGCCCTCGCCGCCTGCTCGGGCGCGCTGTTCCTTCCTCACGTCAGCAGCAACTTCTTCTGGATGTTCCAGTCGCTGCTCGGGCTGAGCACACGAGGCACGTTCAAAACCCACACCGTCGCCATGTCACTGGCGTCGGTGATCTCACTCCCGCTCGTGCTGCTGCTCGCTCTCGTCGTCTGACGGCGGGATCACTCGCGCCAGCGGTTGTTGAGGAAGGCGTCGTCCTCGTCGTCCACCGGTGCCGGACGACGAGGAGCGCGCCGGGGCGAGTCCCGCCGCTCCGGGGTGAACGGAGCCGCCGGCGCGTCGAAGGCGGGAGCCTCGTCGAACGCCGACGTGTTCCCCGGCTCGGCGTGTGACCGGTCGGTGCTCCAGCCGGACTTCGTCTTGCGCTCCCCCAGCTCCCGCCGATGCTCGACGTAGCGCTGGGCGGTCATGACCTGCTTGGTCATGAACTCCTGCGAGCTGGCCTTGATCTCGTCGGCCTTCTGGTCCCGCAGCACCCGGCGCTCCGCCTGCTCGCGGACGAGACCGTCCAGGGTCGCCTTCATACCGGCGGTGTCGTCGACGCTCATCTGCTTCTCCCCTGCCTCGGACTACCGCCTGCGCGTGACCGGCTGATCCTCATCGTCCAGCAACGAACCGGTGATCCGGCCGGTGGGTTCGTTGATCTGGTCGAACACCTCGCCCTCGATCCGGTACGCCCGGTTGCTCCGTTCCTGGTCACCGCCGCCGCCCTGGCCACCGCCGCCCATGCCGCCCATCGGTGGCATCGCGCCACCGCCGAACGACTGACCGGCAGGCCCGCCCATCGGGGCGGCCGGGGCGGCCGAAGCCAAGGGTTGCGGCTGGTGCGCCCCGCCGCCGGTGTGCACGCCTTCGGTCAACGACGACGGTTGCCCACTCACGGGGGTCGCGGATTCGAACGGAGCCGTGATCCCCGCGCCACCGCCGCCGGCGTGGCCGCCGCCTCCGCCTCCACCGTGGCTGCCGCCGCCTCCCTCGAGGTCACCGGCGCGGATGCCGTCGGGAACGGTTCCGCCGCCACCGTGGTGCGGGGTGACCGGCATCCGGTGCTCGGGCTGCGTCGTCCCGGTGAGGGGCTTGGCCTCATGCGAGGGCTTGTGCGTGTCCGAGGGATCCTTGTCCTCGCCGAGGGTGTACGTGGTCGGTTTGCCGGTGCCGTCGTCGACGGTGACGACCGTCGGCCCGGACGGGCCGTCGGGACGTTCGGCGGTGATCTTCACATCGCCGTCCTGGATGTGGATCTTGCCGTCCGCCCCGGGGCGGTGCACGTCGTCCTTCTTGCCGTCGCCGTCGGGAGCGTCACCCAGCTTGGACTCGTCGCCGGTCCAGTCGAGTTTGAAGTCCTTGGCCGGTCCGGAACCGTCGCCGACCTTGATCTCCATCTCGCCGTCTTTGTCCGGCTCGGTCATCTCGAAGGTCTTGTCACCCTGCTTGACCTTGAGGGTCTCGCGTTCGCCGTCCTCGGCCTTGTCCTTGTCGTCCTTGTCCTCGGTCAGCTTGTCGCCGTCCGCGCCCGGCATGTCTTCGCCGAGCTTGTCCAGCGCTTCGGAGGCCTTCTTCTTGGCGTCCTCGGCGGCCTTGTCGGCGGCTTCCTTGGAGTCGCCGTCCTTGGAGTCGGTGTCGCCCAGGCCGCCGCCGGGGGCGTCGCCCATCTTGTCGAGGGCTTCGGACGCCTGCTTCTTCGCGTCCTCCGCGGCCTTTTCCGCCGCTGCCTTGGCTTCGGAGGCCGCGTCCGTGCTGCCGCCGCCGGGACCGCCACCGGTTCCGCCGCCGCCAGGGCCGGAGCCGCCGGGACCGGAGCCGGAACCGCCGAGTTCGCCGCCGCCGGGGCCGTCGCCCAACTTGCTCAGCGCTTCCGACGCCTGCTTCTTCGCGTTCTCGGCAGCGGCCGCGGCCTGCTTCTTGGCCTCTTCGGCCGCGGCTTTCTGCTCGTCGCCGGAGGACGGCGGCGGAGCAGAGCCCGAAGGCGACGTCTGGTCCTTGCTCGGGTCGGGACCACCGCCACCGGGGCCACCACCGCCCGGGCCGGAGCCACCGGCGCCACTGTCGGGGATCTTCACATCCGGGACCGGCGGGGGCTTCTGATCGCCCGACGGACCGGTGCCGGAGCCCGAGCCGCCCGGACCGCCGCCGGGGCCACCACCGGAACCGCCCTCGGGGATCTTCACATCCGGAACCGGCGGAGGCTTCTGGCCCGATGAGCCGGTGCCATCGCCGGAGCCGCCACCAGGACCGCCGCCGGGGCCACCGGTACCCGAGCCGCCGCCGTTCCCGCCGCCCTGGCCGCCGCCTTGACCGCCGCCGTTCCCGCCACCTTGACCGCCGGTGAAGTCCGGTCCGCCATTGCCCGGGCCGCCGGGGCCGCCCGCGCCGCCCTTGCCGTCCGCGCCCGCGCCTTCGAACTCGTTCTTGACCTTGCCCATGACCTTGTCGAGCTCGTCGTAGGCCTGGTTGACGAAGTCCTTGGTCTCCTTGCAGTTCTTCTCGAAGCCCAGGTAGATGGCGGTCCACATCTCCGGGATGAACTGCTTCTGGATCCACTGCTTGGCGAGGTTCTGGCCCGCCTTCTTGAACTCGTCGTCGTCGCAGCAGCCGTCGTTGTTCAGCTGCTGAACGAGGTTGGAGCCGAAGTTGGCGTCCATCCAGCCCGCGATCGCGCCGAGGTCTTCCTTGCCGCTCTTCTCACCGGCGGCGATGGCGACGACCTTCTGCGCCATCGCGAAGTCGGCCTTGCCGACGATCTCCTTGTACCCCTTGACGACCTCGTCGGCCTTCTCCTTGCAGAGCTTGAACACCGTGGTGGTGGTGTGCAGCGTCGCTTCGCTCGCGGTGTTCAGCGTCTGGGAGAGTTTCTTGGCCTTGGGAAGGATCTTCTCCTTGTAGTTCTCGGACGAAGCGTCCGCGGCCTTCCCGGTCCAGGTCCCGTACAGGGTGTTCAGCTGGGACCCTGTGTCGTCCATGGCCTTCTCGACGGTCTTCGAGCCCGTCTTGAAGTGCGCGGCGTCGTCGACGAAGTTCTTGAAGTTGATGCCGCGCTGCTCGTCGAACGGCTTCTTGATGTCCTTCTCGAAGTCGAGCGCGCGGCTGGTCCCCCGGCAGTCCTCCGGGAGCTTCGCCAGCAGCGAACCGAAGGTCTGGAAGACCTTGAGCGCGGGTACGGCGGCGTCGAAGATCTCGTCCGAAGTCTTGGTGCCGCCGCCTTCCGGCGTGGGTTCCTTTGTGCCGTCGAGCTTCTTGTCGCCGTCGTTGACGGCCTTCGTCTCTTCCTTCTGGGTGAAGCTGGCCTGATCGCCGGCTGCCTTCGCGCCGCCGTAGATCTTCTTGGTGTCGCTGTCATACGGAAGGAACGGAAGGGCGTTGAACGTCTGCGCGTACTTTTCGGCTTCTTTGCGCTTCTGCTTGATCTCTTCCGGCTCCTCGACCCCGCCCCACGGGGGAGGTGCCGGATGCGTCTTGATCCACGAGCCGATGAGCGCGGTCTTGTTACCGGGCGGGACGCTCGGGTCATCGAGGACGGCTTTGACCTCGGTCCAGGTGAGTTCGTCGGCCACTAGCGCATCCCCGTCTTGGTGATCTTGTTCTTCGTCTCGTCCTCGTTGGTGCCGTAGGTGGTGCCCGCGGTGCCGAGGTTCGTGCCGAACGAGCCGAGAGTCTTGCTGTATCCCTGGACCGAGGCCCACAGCGCGGCCACACCGTCGGTGTACTTCTTCGAGTGGTCACCGTGTGCCTGACCGAAGCCGGCCGCGTTCACGGGCGTGCTCGACAGATCGGGATTGTCTTCGAGCAACTGCTCCGTCAGCTTTCCGATGTTCTTCGACGCCGATGAAAGCGCATCGGTCGCCGCGGTGAAGCCCCCGCTCATTCTGCTCAGCGCCTTTCGTCGGATCCGTCGGCCTTACCGTCGAGTGCCTCGGTGAGCACTTCCGCCACCGACCCGATGTCGGTGAACCGGTCCAGCTGGTCCAGATCAATCCTCACGTCGTGGTAGATCTCCAGCGCCGACAGGAGTTTTATCCGTCCTTTGGAGTCGATACCCAGCTCTTCGAGCGGTGCGTCGAACTCGATTTCGGCGGGATCAAGCCGAAAAGTCTCGCTGACGACCTTCACGACCTCCGCGCGGTGATCACCCACGGGGCCGACTATAACGCGCCTTCGCGGCCGCTCGCGCAACCTTGCCACTGGAAGTGCGCGGAAGGTCACCGGAGGGAACCAGAAGGACCGATCGCAACGTCAGATCATGTTCACGTGACACCGCACGCAATACCACTCTGGTGACTTCTTTGACATCGGCTTCGGCGTTCTTTGCCCATTCGGCTACCAACATCGCCCCTTCACCCATTTCGTCCGACACGCCGAAAGCGGCGACCCGGTCGCGGCGGACGGCCGGATGCGCTTCCCCCGCCACCGCCTCGATGTCCTGCGGATGGAAGTTACGGCCGTCGATGACGATGAGATCCTTGAGCCTGCCGGTGATGTAGAGGTCCCCTCCATGGAACAGGCCGAGGTCACCGGTGCGCAACCAGCCGCCGTCGCCCTCGAGTTCGCCGCCGAACGCGGCGGCGTCCCCGCGGCCCCAGTAACCGGCCGCGACGTTCGGGCCGCGGATCCAGATCTCGCCTGCCAGTCCGTCGGGCTGCGCCATCCCGTCACGGACGATCCGCACCCGCTGGCCGAGCGGGCGGCCGACCGAGACCAGTTCCTGACCGTCCGGCACCTCGATCGCCCGGCCCTGCGCGAGGGCTTCCCTGTCGAACACCGCACCTCGCGGCCCCTCCGCGCCCGCGCTCGCCACGTACACGGTGGCCTCGGCAAGGCCGTACGACGGGCGGTGGGCTTCGGGCCGGAATCCGCGCGGGCCGAAGACCTCCCGGAAGCGCGCGACCGTGCGCGGCTGGATCGGCTCGGCGCCGTTGAGCGCGACCCGGACGTCGGAGAGGTCGAGGTCGTCCCCGGCCTCCCCGGCGGCGTCCGCGGCCAGGTCGAACGCGAAGTTCGGCGCGGCGGTGAACACGGCCGGGTGATCCGCCAGTTGACGCAGCCACCTCGCGGGCCGCTGCACGAACTCCGCGGGCGACATGAAAACCGACCGCGCTCCGGCGAAGACCGGCAGGCACAGGAGCTGGATGAGGCCCATGTCGTGGAAGAACGGGATCCAGCCCGCGCAGGTCGTCCCCTCGTCGACCGCGTAGGCCTGACTCGCCTGCCAGCAGGCCGCGGTGACCGCCCGGTGCGGGATCACGGCACCGGCCGGCTCCCGCGTCGACCCGGACGTGTACTGCAGGTACGCGGGACTCTCGGGGGCCACCGGGAGGGGGTCGGCACCCGGCCCGGAAAGCTCGTCGACCACAAGCAGATGTTCGGGCTCGCCCGCTTCCCGCGTTTTCGCGGCGGCGGCAGACGAGGTCAGCCAGACCCGGGCACCGCAGTCCTCCAGCACACCGGCGAGCCTGCCGCGCTGGGACGGACTGCCCGGCGTCATCAACGGCACGGCCACCAGGCCGGCGGCGAGCGCTCCGAAGAACGCCAGGGGGTAGTTCAGGTCCTGGCCGGTCAGCACGGCGACGCGATCGCCCGGACGCGTGACCCGGCCCAGCGCGCCCGCGACTTCCCGGACCCGGGAGGCGAACCCTGTCCAGGTGACCGTGTTGTCCACACCGGCGCTGTGGTCCTGATGTGTGAACAGCGGGCGCGGGTCGGTCTCGCGAGCGAACAACCGCTCGACGATCGAGGTGCGCAGCACCTGCTCCGGAACTTCCACCGGCGACGCGGTCATGTCCGGCAACCTACTTGAGCCGATGATCACCCGCTTGGCGCCCCTGCGGGTGCCCGCAGGGGCGCCCGGTGCCGGGTCAGCTCACCGTCACGGTCGCGAGCGCGGGGTTCTGGCCGGGGTCGATGCCGCACGGCAGATCGAACGTGCCGAGGTCCGTCGGCGTGCCGTCCGCCCGCCTCGGCGTGACCTTCCCGGTGAAGGTGCCGCCCACGGCGAAGGCGACCGAACCGGGCTTCTTCACGGTGAGCCCGGGGATCGGGCCGGTGATGGCGAGCGCCAGCGGGCCGTCCTGCGGTACGGCGGTGACCGGGAAACCCAGGCCGTTGAGCGTGACACCGAGTTCGGTGCCGTTGTAGTCGACGTCGACGTTCGCCGACGCGGTTCCTTCGATGGTCGCCGCGCCGATCAGGTTCAGCGCGGTGACGCTGTCCCCTTCGAGGGAAACGGCCACGGAAAAGCCGGTGACGTCGATCGGGGATCCGGCGGTCACCGTTTCGGGGAAGGTCGCGGTCACTTTCGCGGCGACCTGCTGTGCGCCGATGAGCGGCATTTCGCAGGTGAAGGTCAGATCCTTGACCACCGGCCCGGCGAGCGGAGCGGCGGAAACGGCACCGGACGGCAGCGTGACCGCCGCTCCGGCGATGACCAGCGCGGTCGCGATCCGGACAACGGGTCTCAAAGAAGAAAAGCGCGCCATGGAAATCCTCCGACGGGGAATTCGGGAAAGGAATGACGAAATCCGGGAAAACGTTACGACCAACCGAACCGGTCAACAACACACCAACTCGGTGGTATCGATTCAGCCGGATTGTTCTTGTCATTCGAGGACGATTCCAGGGCAGCGTTCTTGCCAGATCGGTAATCGTCGGTTCAGCTCAGCGCGTCCAGTCCTTCTTGCCAGCGTCGCCGCCGCTCGGCGGAATCCTGTTCCCACCAGGGAGTGCCGCGTTCGCCCAAGGCGACCTTCGCGAGGTGCACCCGCGAGCGGGCGTCTCGTTCCGCCTCGGTGTCCTGACCACGGCGGGCGGCCCCGACGTCGCGCCGGGCACGCATCAGCAGGCTGCGGAGCCGGGCCGCTGCTTCCTCCGGGATTTCGGGATCGGTCGCCCGCCAGCGCCGTCCGTCGATCACGACGAAGTGCCCGTCCGGCGTCCTGTCCGGCTCAGCCTCTGCGGTCAACGCGATCCTCGCCTGGTCCGCACCGGGGCCGTCACCGTCCCGGATCCGCTCCAGTTCTCGCCGCGGGCAGGCAGATCGGTCATCGGACCAGGGTCGCACCGATCGGCCCTCCCCGCTCGGCGTGCAGGCCTCCCGCGAGTTCGTGCAGGAAACGGCCAGCGTGACGCGCTCGCCCGGCGCGACCAGCGGCGGCTCGGCCGGTTTGAAGGTCAGCCCGCCCCTGTTCAGCCGGGCGAGACTGAACGTGCCGACGACCTTGGTGCCGTGCCGGATCTGGATCTGCCCGGCGTCCGCGCGGGGATTGCGCAGCAGCACCGAAGTGACCTGGTACCGCGGGCCGGGCGGGACGACATAGGAGAACAGCTGGGGCCCGCCGCCCACGTTGGGATAGGCCTCGGCGGCGATGGGGAACGTGGCCGTACCCGGTGAGCCGGATCCCGTACCGTCCGCCCCGTCGGTGCCATCGGCCGACGAGTCCGTCGCGGCGGCCGCTGCGGTCGAGCTCGCCGCGGTGCTTTGACTCGCGGAAGTGCTCGGTGGGGCCGAGGAGGACGTCGGCGAGGCTGACGGGGTGGTGCTGCCCGGCGGCGACGTGGTCGCGATCGAGACCGGGCGTTGCCGCGGCGATCTCGATCGGGTCGGCGTCCGGCGCGCGCACCTGGACCGTGAACGGCAGCTGCCGGTTCTGCCCCTTCCAGAAGCACCTCTTCGGCCGGGCGACGATCCGGATGAAATTCGCGGCGCCGGGTTCCAGCACCGGGCTGTGCGGGCGCAGCCGGAAGGACAGTTTGGCGTCCGGGTCGCTCGCGGTGATCTCCACCGGATGCGGCTGGTTCCCCAGGTTGTCCACGGCGAGCGTGTGCTTGCGCCGTACTGGCGGGCTGGCTCCTCGCCGTCGGCAAGCTGCGGGCCGGGTTGCTGACGGTTTTGCGGACCAGGGTGACGCCGTGTCCGCGAGTGGCCGTGGTGGTTCCGGAGCCGCCCGCGTCGGTCGAGCTGCGCTGCCTGGGCAGCCACACCCTGACGGTGTCCGGGAGCGACGTCGACCTGAGCGGCCTGCGCGCCCAAGCCCGCCGGCTCCGGCGTCCTCCGTCACGGCAACGCCTACCTGTTGCACCTGCCGCCCGGCAGCCTCGTGGACGTGGTCGACTTCGCCGACACCGTCCGGCAATGGCGGATGGCGCGGCAAAGCGGGGACTCCGTGGCCGTCACGCGTCTCGGGCACCGGATCCTCGATCTGTACCGGGGCGAACTGCTCACCGAAGAAGGCCCCGCCGAGTGGATCCTCGCCAAACGCGAGGCCGTCCGGGGAGAAGCCGCGAGCGCGGCCGCGGCCAGGGCCGAGCAGACATACCGGGCACTGCTGGCTTAGACAGCTGTTCGAGTTCGTTTACTCTTGTGAATTTCGGACAGAAGACCGGACATTTCTCGCCCATCCTCCAACCTCGGCCGCACACTCGTCGGGCAGTGTGTTTCTTTCCCCCGGCCTTGGAGGATTACCATGCGTCGAAGAATCGCCCTGGCACTCGGCGGCGCCGCCGTCCTGACCGCGAGCCTCACTTCCGCCGCCCTCGCCCCCGTCGCGCTGGCGTCCCCCGGACTGATCACCGCCATGCAGCGAGATCTGGGACTCACCGCCGCACAGGCGGAAACCCGGCTGACCCAGGAAATGACCGCCTCACGCGTGATGCCCGCCGCCCAGCAGGCCGCCGGTGCGGCGTTCGGCGGAGCCTGGTTCGACCCGGCGCGCGGCAAACTCGTCGTCGGGGTGACCGACCCCGCGGCGGCGTCCGCCGTCCGGCAGGCAGGTGCCGAACCCGCCACCGTCGCGATCAGCGCGACGAAACTCGACGCGGCGAAGGCCGAAATCGACTTGTCGGCCAAGACGCGGCCCGCCCCCGCGGCCGTCAGCGGCTGGCGCGCCGACCCGCGCAGCGGGAGTGTCGTGGTCGCCGTGCAGCCGGGCGCGCACGGCTCCGACATCGATGACTTCCTGGCCAGGGCAAGGAAAGCCGGCCCGGTCACCGTGGTCTCCGCGCCGAAGGCCGAACCGTTCGCGGCGGGCACCGTCGGCGGCGACCCGTACTACATCAACGGGAACACCCGCTGCTCGATCGGGTTCTCCGTCAACGGCGGGTTCGTCAGCGCCGGGCACTGCGGCGGCTCCGGCAGCTCCGTCGTCGGCTGGGACGGCTCGGCGATGGGCAGCTTCGCCGGTTCTTCCTTCCCCGGCAACGACTACGCGTTCATCCGGATCGGCAACGGCTGGTGGACCGCGCCGGTCGTCCTCGGCTGGGGCACGGTGAGCGACGCGCTCGTCCGCGGATCGTGGGTCGCCCCCGTCGGCACCTCGGTGTGCCGGTCCGGCTCGACGACGCATTGGCACTGCGGCACCGTGCTGGGACACAACGAGACCGTCAACTACTCGCAAGGCGCGGTCCACCAGATGACGCGCACCAACGTCTGCGCGGAACCCGGCGACTCCGGCGGCTCCTTCATCACCGGCGACCAGGCACAGGGCGTCACCTCCGGCGGCTGGGGGAACTGCGGTTCCGGCGGCGAAACCTGGTTCCAGCCGGTGAACGAGATCCTGCAGACCTACGGTTTGTCACTCGTCACCGCGTGACCTGCCCAGACGGGTCGTGAGTGGTGAGGGGCGGTTTTAACCGTCCCTCACCACTCACGATGGCGGGAAGCGCGTCGAGACTGTGCCGCACGGCCTCGGCGCCATACTCGAACATCTGCCGCTCGTAGTCACCGACAGCGTCGAGGAGGCCCTTGCGCCCCTCCGCCGCCTCGATCAGGCGGCGGCGCAACAGATCGGCGTCACGCAAGGCCGTGTTCGCGCCGTTGCCGCCGGTCGGCGAGGTGGCGTGGATCGCGTCGCCGAGCAGCGTGACCGGACCCGGTGCCCACCGCTCGCGGGGTTCGACCACGCGGATGGACAGGAGGGTGCTGTTGTCCGGATCGGACTGCTCGACGAGCGCCCGGAGATCGGGATGCCAACCGTCCATTCTGGACAATGCGGCCTCCTGCGGGGTCGACGTGCCGAGCGAGCCGTCCGGCAGGATCATCGCCCAGCGCACATAGTCACGGACGTCGGGAAGGGTCACCTCGGGCGCCAGTTCCTCGGCCGCCTCCTTCGGCGGGGTACGGAAACGCATCGCTCCGAGCAGCAGGCTCACCCCGTTCCCGGCGATCTTCGAGCCGAAGGCCTGCTTCAACCCGGCGAAGCGTTCGGTCAGCGGTGTGCGGCCGATGACGAACCGGACGCCGGTGTCGGTCGGGGTGGTCAGTGGTGACAACGTCGCGCGGACCGCGGAGCCGACCCCGTCCGCCCCGACCAGCAGGTCCGCGATCACCGGGTCACCGTGCGCGAACCGGGCGGAGACCTTGCCGTCGGGCAGCACGTCGTAGCCGGTCAGCCCGGAGCCGGTGCGCACCGTGAGCCCGGTCAGCAGCAGATGCCGGAGCACGTGCCTGTCGACCACGGTCCCGGCCCTGCCTGGGCCGAGTTCGCCGATCCGGTTCAGCCGCGGGTCCAAGATCAGCCGCTCGCCATAGGCGTCACCGACGATCGCGTCCAGCAGCGGATGCCAGCGCGACGGCAGGCAACCACGCACCGCTTCGAGCCCCGCCGGATTCAGCACGAGCCGATAGCCCTGGAACCGCGCGGTGATCGCCGGATCCCGCTCGTACACCTCGGCCTCGATGCCGGCGCCGCGCAAGCCTTGCGCCAGGCACAGGCCGCCCAGGCCCGCTCCGGCGACGGAAACTCGCATCACACACCTCCGCACAGTGGCGAACTAAGTTCGCCTCCAACGAACTAAGTTCTACTTGGCGAACTAAGTTCGTGTCAAGCTAGAGTGACCGGCATGCCTTCCGATCCCCGGGAACGTCGAGCAGCCCGTCACGCCCAGCCCACCGGGGACCCCACGACGTCGCCGCCGCGCAAGGAGCCCATCACGGTCGAGCGGATCACCGACGCCGCGCTCCAGGTCGTGGCCACCGAGGGGTACGAAGCCCTGACCATCCGCCGGGTCGCGGCGGTGCTCGGCTCCGGGCCTTCGTCGCTGTACGCGCATATCGTCAACAAGGACGACATCGACGATCTGCTCGTCGGGCGGCTCTACTCCGAGGTCGTGCTCCCCGAACCGGATCCGGCGCGGTGGCGGCGGCAGATCCGTGACGTCTACACCCAGATCCGCGACCAGTACCTGAAATACCCCGGTGTCTCCCGCGCCGTACTGGGCACGGTGCCCACCAACCTTCACACGCTGCAAGTACGCGAAGGTCTCCTGACGATCCTGCTCGCCGGCGGAGTCGAGCCGCAGACCGCCGCCTGGACACTCGACGCCTTGTCCCTCTACGTGAGCGCCTACGCCCTGGAGCAGTCGCTCGTCCAACAGCGGCGGAAGAGCCCCGACCAGGAATGGGTTCTCAGCCGCGAGGAGTTGCTGAGCCGGTTCGCCGCGCTGCCTGCCGACGCCTTCCCGCAGACCCGGCGCCACGCCGCCGAGCTGACCTCCGGCACCGGGCACGACCGGTTCGACTTCACCCTCGGCCTGATCATGGACAGCCTCGCTGGGCCCTAGGCGGTGTCCTGTGAGTCTGGTCGATGGGCTTCGTGATCCAGGTGGTCCCTGGCGGTGCGGGCGGATCGCCCTCGTACCGGGTCGTACTCGGGCGCATCCGCCCGTGCCGTCAGGGACCACCTGGGCGCGAAGACCGCGACCAGACTCACAGGACACCGCCTAGCCGGCATCTCAGTAGAACCCGGTCGGGAGCTCCACTTCGAGCCCCATGATCGTCGCGGCTGGCCTGCGCCGGGGCCGCCAGCCCGCGGCCGTGACGTCGAACAACTCGGCGCTGAGAACCTTGCGCTGCGCCGAAGTCACCGAATGCCAGCGCATCTTGAACGCGGGGCGGACCGGCGCGATGAAGGGCCTGACCGGTTCGTGGGCGCGGTCGAACGCGACCTGGAAGTTCCGGTCCGGCACGTAGCTCAGTTCCAGGTCTATCAAGGGCCGCGGTCCCCCGGTCCGATGGTGGCACCGCGCGAGGATCCGGGAGATCTCGTCGAGCGTCAGCCGCACCGCGCCGGGGACTTGACCCTGCCAGCTGCCCAGGAACGGCGCGTTCAGTGACCGTGCCGTGAGCTCGTCGGGCAGCACGATCGCCGCCCGGACCGCGATTCCGGTGAGCTCCACATGGAGCCGCGTCCATCGGCTGTCGGTGTCGAGGAAGAACCGCGGCGGCGGCACCGAGGTGTCGGTGCCGAGCCGGATCCGCTCCTTGACCGCCACGAACGGGTGGTCCGAGGATTCGGGATCCGTTCCGTGACGGCTGTTCCCGCGGTCCGGCAGGACGAGTACGAACTCGAGGCGATCGCCGGTGAGCTTCACTCCGGCCGGGAACAGCGAGCCGAGACCTCCCAAGAGCGCCGAACCGGCGACGAGTGCGTGGTAGCTGGACGCGCCTCCGGTCATCGCCGGCTCCCTCCGATCCGGGTGGTCGCCGCCGCGGCCGCACTCGTCGTCAGACGTGCAGCTCCGTTTCGATCCGCTTCAGGTAGTGCCGCGCCAGCGCGAGATTCGCCTGTTCCCGGTCCAGCACCAGGTACAGGAAGAGCGAATTCCGGGCGTTCACGGAATCCAGCAAGCGGATCAGGTGATACTGGCGGTGCAGTGTGATGAGGATGTCCTCGATACTGTCGTTGAGCGCGAGCGCGGACATCACCCGGAGTTTCGACCTGACGACATCGGTGTTCCCCGCCGCCGCGACCTCCAGGTTGAGCCATTCACCGCCTCCGCTGGTTCCGAGCGACATCCCGCTTTCGTAATCGACCAACGCGACACCGACGGCTCCGGCGATCGACATGGATTCCTTCAGTGCGTTTTCGATGTTCATCAAACTCCACTTCTTCGGTTCGATCGGCGATCGATCGCTATGCGGTCAGGATCGAGCTGATCCGGTCGATGACCGGGCGGCATTCGAAGAGAAGGCGGCCGACATTCAACTCCCTGTCGCCCATGATGACCATGAGTGCCATCCGGTCGATGGCGTATACGGCCATGTAGCCGTCACTGCTGAACACCACGGTCTGCCTGAGCGTGCCCTTTCCGGTCACTTCGGCGGCCTGACGCGCGATCCCGAGATTCGCGGCGGCGAGTGCGGAGACCTCCGCGGGGTCGATACTCTTGGCCGCGTCGGCGACGATGGGTATTCCGTCCACCGCGGCTATCACCGTGTCGGTCACTCCTGCGACGTTGTCCCGCAGAGTCCGCAACTCGACGATCAGCGCATCGAAATCCACTACTCTTACTTCCTGTTTCAAAGGCATGAACAGACCGGACTTGGCGGGATTTTCTCGACCGCGATGGACCGTACCACCGGGATTAGTCCCCATCTATCCGTATTCCCGACCCGATACGGGTATCACGCGATCGGCTCAAACACTTTCCGTATACGCGCCAGGTCCGCCCGCCGCCCGTAGCGACGCCACCCGATTCCGGGCCGGTACGCGATTCCCCGACGATCCGGGAAAGGCAGCGGCCCGATTACCAATCGGCCAGCCGTGGCGTCAAGGCGTCCTCGAGCGCCTGCTGCCGCCTGGCATCCGGGTTCCGGTATTCCTTGACCATGTCGTCGGTGGTCAGATAGTCGTCAGGTCTGTGCGACGGCCCGACGGCGGTCAGCAACGTGGTCGCCGGGTACTCGATTTCGAAGGGGCCGCACATACCGGATTTCGTCTCTTTGTAGAAGCGGGTGATCGCCAGCCCGTTGCTCACCGCCGCTTTCGCCCCGAGATGCACGGTCAGCACCTGACCCGCTTCCGCCTGCCAGCCCTTCTTCCACATCGGGGCCGCGAGAACCGGGACGAGGAGATGGGTGATCCCGACCGAGATGAGATGGTGGCGTCGCGCCGGGCGCGTGAAGTCCTCGCACACCTGGACGGCGAATCGCCCCGCACGGGACTCGAGCACGGTGATCAGGGAATCGTGGGAGATGAGTTCGTCCCGTTTGACCCCGCCGAGTTCGACCTCGTACTCCTTCTGCTTCCCCACCGTGAAGCAGAATCCCGACATCTTGTCCTGGGTGAGCATCGGCTCGATCCAGCCGTTCCGGTGCACGAGGACGGCACGGTTCGGCGGACGGCGGCCCGCCGGGGGCGGGCCCGCCCCGGTCACCGGGCCGGTTCCCAGCAGGAGCCAGGTGAGCGAGCTTTCGTCAGGCCTCGGCGTGGCCCTGAGCAGCTCACGCCATCGCTCGAGGAGGCTGTCGTCCAGGCAGCCCTCAGGGAGGACAGCCAATACGGCCCCGCTCTTGTCGAGAACGTTCAGCGCCTTCGCGATGCGCTCGTCGAGTCGCGCGCTGTCGGGCGCGACGGTGTAGAAACGGCCACCGGGATGGTCCGATTCCCACCGCAGGTCGGCCGCGTCGGCCAGCAGCGGCAGTTGCGCGATCTTGAGCGGCCGCTTCGACGGGAGTTCGTCGAACGGGCCGCGCCGGTCCGACAGCGGCAGGTCGCGGACGGCGGAGACCCGGGAGATCTGCAGGTTCGCGCTGACATACGGCGGAATACGCAGCAGCTGGAAGAAATCGTCGATCTCTTCCGCGTCCACGTTCGGACGGAACGGGGAGGTGCGGCGAGGCAACAGGATGCCTCCGGTCTCCTCGTTGAGCCTGCCGTTCATCTCCAGCCGCACCTGGAGGTAGTCGAGTGCCCTGGAGTTCAGGTGGGACGTGTCGGAGTTCGCGTCGAGAAGCGCTAGGTCCAGGCCGAGCAGGACGCCGAAGCTCGTCGCGTCGTCCGGAGAATCGGAGATCCACTCCCCGGAGAGAAAACCCGTCGTCCGCACCTCTTTCCGGACGGCTTCCTTGATGGTCCGCACCCTGGCGAGTAACGACCAGTCACTGAGCGTGTCCCCGGGCACCTTCTTGAGCTCGTCGTAGAGGTTGACGAACGCGTCGGCGGGATCCATACTTAACACTTCCTTGATTCTGGAGGTGGGGAGCCCATGCCCGCACTGGCCACGACACCGGCAGGCACGAGTCCTGCGCCCGAAAGCACCGCCGAAGACGCCGAGGGGGTGGCTCGGGGCCTCGACGCTTGGGCGTCGAAGCTGAAAGAAGAGACAGGCGAAGGAAAGGTGCTCGGCGACCACGCGGCTGTCGACCGTTGGGCGGCGGCGGTGGGCAGGTGGCTGGTCGACGCCACCCTGCTCGCGGACATCCCGTCACTGCGATCGGCGCTGCGCGCCTTCCAGGAGGCGGGGATGCGACTGCAACCCGGTGGCCACACGATGCGCCTGGAGGCCGTCGTCACGAGTCTGGCCGAGGTGGCACAAGCCGCACTCGACAGGGCGGAGCAGGCAACACTCGCCGACACCTTGGACCCGAAGTCGTGGGCGGCCAAGATGCTCCTGCTGGCACACCGCGAACCACACATCACCAGCTCGGACGTCTGTTCCCGGCTCGGAGTCCACGAAGCACAGATCAGCCGCAGCGGAAAGATGCTCATGGAACGCGGCCTGGTCGTCAAAACCCGGCTCGGCCGGTCGAAGGGCTGGTACGCCACTCCCCGAGGCGAAGCCGTGGCCAAACAGCTCGCGGATCGAGGGAACGAATAGCCGCGGTTCGGCGACCGCGACCGTTGTTCCCCGCCACTGTCGAGAATCGCGATTCTCATCCCACCCTCCGGCCGCCGCTCCTGTTCTAGTCGTCGGCGGCCGGTCAATGGTTACGCATGGCAAGGCCGTGGAGAAATCTTTTATTCCAGGTTGTGGCCGAAGAGGAATGGCGTCCAACGCCGATTCGACGCTTTCCTTGAGGGAAATATCGAAACTGTCAGGTGTCGACCATGCCCGCGATCCGGCGCGGAGTCGTGAACAACCGGTCCAGCGCCGACTGGCTTTCGTCGTCCGCGGCGCGGTAGATCACCAGCAGCTGATCCGGATCTTGAAGTGGTGTGAGCACTTCGAACCACACCTCGACCGGGCCGGCCTCGGGATGCCGCATCACCTTGCGCCCGCGACCGTTGACCTTGACGTCACGTTCGGCCCACAACCGCGCGAATTCCTCGTCGGTGGTGAATTCGGCGATGAGATCGGTCAACTCCTGATCGTCCGGATGCGCGGCCCAAGCGGCGCGCAGATGGGCGATCCCCTCGCGCACGACACGTTCGCGATCCGCGTAGAACTCGCGGATCTCCGGATGTTTGAGGCACAACCACATCGAATTGCGCCGCGAGGGCGGCAAAGTACCGAAATCGACCAGGAGCCTCGCCATTTCGTCGTTCCACGCGAGGATGTCGTAGCGGTGGTTCAGCAGCATGGCGGGCAAAGGCGACAGATCGGCGACCAACCGGGCCAACGGCGCCGCCGCGGTGGTGGCGAGTTTGTCGGCGTTGCGGGGACGCTGCCTGGTCAGGTCGAAGAGATAGGCGCGTTCGTCGGGGGCCAAGCGCAACGCTCCCGCCAGCGCCTCGACCACGTCCACCGAAGGCCGCAGCCCACGGGCCTGCTCGAGCCGCACGATGTAGTCGATGCTGACCCCCGCCAGTTCGGCGACCTCTTCGCGGCGTAGTCCCGGGGTCCGCCGGGACCGGCGGCGCGACGGCAGGCCGAAATCGTCCGGGTCCAGGCGTTCGCGCCGGCTCCGCAGGAACGCGGCCAGCTCCTGTGTCGTGTCCACGGTGCGGGTCGTCATGCCCCGTCCAACAGCCTGGGTAGGACTGGTGTTCCCAGGATCTTTCCTCCCTTACCCCCTGCTCGCGGCGGTCGCAGACTCGATCTCGACACGGATCACGAACACAGGAGGACAAGATGTCGCTCACCCTCGACACCTACCGGCTGCTGGGCCGGTCCGGGCTGCGGGTGTCCCCGCTGGCACTGGGCGCGGCGACCTTCGGCACCGAATGGGGCTGGGGCGCCGAGCGGGACGAGGCACGCAAGCTGTTCGACCGTTACGTCGAGGACGGCGGCAACTTCATCGACACCGCCGGCACCTACACCGACGGCAGCTCCGAGCGGCTGCTGGGCGAATTCACCCGCGACAACCGCGAAAGCCTCGTGCTGGCGACGAAGTACACGACGCTGCGCCGTCCCGGCGACCCGAATTCCGGAGGCGGGCAGCGCAAAAACCTGTTCGCGTCGGTGGAATCCAGCCTGCGGCGCCTGAACACGGACTACCTCGATCTGCTTTACCTGCACGTGTGGGATTTCACGACGCCCGTCGAAGAGATCCTGCGCGGGATGGACGATCTGGTCCGGCAGGGCAAGGTCCTGTACGTGGCGATCTCCAACGCCCCGGCTTGGGAGGTGTCCCGGATGCAGGCGATCGCCGATCTGCGCGGCTGGTCACCGCTGGTCGCCCTGCAGATCGAGTACAACCTGATCGAGCGCACGGGGGAACGTGACCTGATCCCCATGGCGCGCGAGATGGGGCTGGGGGTGGTCCCGTGGTCGCCGCTGGCGGGCGGGGTGCTCACCGGTAAGTACAGCCGCGACGACATGACCCCGGCGGACGACGGTACCCGCAAGAACTTCAACCTCGCCTTGGGCACGCTCACCGAGCGAAACCTCGCCATCGTGGATGTCGTCAAGGAGGTCGCCGCGGAACTCGGCCGCAGTCCCGCCCAGATCGGACTGGCCTGGACCCTGCGGAACCCGGGCGTGACGGCACCGATCATCGGCGCCCGTACGCCCGCTCAACTGGAGGACAACCTGGGCGCTCTCGAAGTCGACTTCACCGCTTCGCAACTGGCCCGCCTGGACGACGCCAGCGCGATCGATCTCGGCTTCCCGCACGAAATGCTCGCCCGCGACACGATCCTCGCGCTGACGCGCGGCGACATGACGATCGAAGCGCGCCGCTGAACCCGAGTACATGCGGCCAGGGTGCCGCTTTTCCCCAGCCGACGGGAACAGTTCCCCTACCTGCCGGGAAAGATCCGAACCTAGCCTTTGGGGCACCGGTCGGCCATCTCGGCAACGCTCGCCGTCCCTCCCATGGACTGGGCCCGCGCCGGTGCTTTTCGTGAACCGCCGCGGGTATCCGACAATGGAGGTGGCTGTGTGACTGACCAAGAAATCGACATCGCCCAATGCGGCCGAGGCCAGGCCGAGCGCGCGATGACGGGCACGGCGGCATGACCGGCGACACGAGGACCGGCGTCTTCGCGGTACTGCGGTCGACTCCCGCCCCCGTCAGGTACCTGCTCGCCGGAATGCTGGTCAACCAGCTGGGCGCGTTCGTCCAGACCTTCCTGATCCTGTACCTGACGTTCCGGGGCACCTCGGTCGGCTTCGCGGGGGTCTGCCTCGCCGCGTACAGCGTCGGGGCGATCTTCGGCGCCATGCTGGGCGGCGAACTGACCCACCGGTTCGGCGGCCGCGCGACGATCGTGACGGTGATGACGTGCGCGGCACCGCTCGTCGCGTCGATCCCGCTGGTCTGGGACAAACCTCCGGTGCTGCTCGCGGTGATCGCGCTGTCCGGGCTGTCGATCCAGGCGTACCGGCCTGCGGCGGCGGTGCTGCTGGCCGAGTTCATGCCGGAACAGCACAAGGTCATGGGTTTCTCGATGATGCGCATCGCGCTGAACATCGGCGCCGCCGTGGCACCGCTGATCGCCGCCGTGGTCATCCAGGTGAACTGGGACCTGCTGTTCTGGCTGGACGGCGCGACCGCGGGCCTGTGGGCGTTGCTGGCGTTCGTGTTGCTGCCGAAGCGCATCGCGACCCGTCACGAGACCGAACCCGACGGCACGACCACGCCGGCCATGAGCGCCCGCGAGGCGTACGGGAAGCTGATCCGGGACAACCGGTTCCTGTGCTATCTGGTGGCGGGCGTGTTCGGCATGATGATCTATGCCGGGTCGATCGCGGTGCTGCCGTTGAACATCGTCGCCGCCGGCTATCCGGTGGGCCTGTACAGCACGGTGCTCGTGATCTCGTCGGTGGTGCTGATCACCTGTGAACTGAAGATCACCACCTATATCGTCCGGATCCCGAAATACCTCGCCGGTCTGTTCGGCAATCTGGTCAGCGCGGTGGCGTTCACGCTCTACGGGCTGATCGCGCAGCATCCGTTCTTCGTCGTCGCCGGCGCGTTGCTGGCGGTATCCGGCCTGATGATCCACGGACCGAGCACGGCCGCCCATCCGGCGACTTTCCCGGTCGCGGTGAGAAGCCGCTACATCGCGACGAAGGAAACGTTGTCCGGTGTGGCCGCGACCTTGGGCCCGATCCTGGGACTGTACGTCTGGAGCAGATTCGGCGGTCCGACGTTCTGGGTCTTCTGCGCGGTGTTGTCCGTCATCGCCGGATCGATGCACATCTACGGCCTCAGGCAGCCCCCCGCGCCGGTTCCCGTGGCCGAACTCGAGCCGGAAGTCGTGGGAGAGCGACCATGAACGATTCCAATGCCAACGGTGTCCTGCTGGTCATCGGCAGCGGCCTGAAGCTGTATCGCGAATACCTGGTCTCGTCCATCCACCGGTGCGCCCGCGCGGCCGGGATCGGCCTGGTGTTGCTGAACAATCTCAAACCCACCTGGCAGCACGCCTATTTCGACGAGATCGTCCACACCGACGTGTTCGACGCGGACGAGATGCTCGCCTCCGCCCGCGAAGTCGCCGGTCGGCACCAGATCGTCGGGCTGATGTGCTGGGACGAACCGGTCGTGCTCGCGGCGGGCGAGCTCGCCGCCGAACTCGGGGTACCCGGGTTGAGCGTCGACGGCGTCCGCGGCTGCCGCGACAAGAACCGCACCCGCACCGTGTTGACCGCCGAAGGCCTGCTGCAACCGGGCTATGCCTTGACCACCGGCCTCGACGAGGCGCGTGCCGCGGCCGCCCGGATCGGCTACCCGGTGGTGCTCAAGCCGAGGGCGATGGGCGCGAGCATCGGCGTGGTGTACGCCGCCGACGAGTCCGAAGTGGACGCCGCGTTCGGTGTCGCCATGGGCGCGGCCACCGTCGACCAGAGCCGCTACGGCGGGGGCGCGATCGTGGAAGGCTACGTCACCGGGCCGGAGATCAGCGTCGACGCCGCCGTGCACAAGGGCGAGTACCTGCCGATGTTCGTGGCCCGCAAGGAAACCGGAGACCAGCCGTACTTCGAGGAGACCGGGCACGTCGTCGACGCGGACGATCCGCTGCTGCACGACACCGAACTGATGGACGTCCTGGCCAGGGCGCACCGCGCGCTCGGCGTCGAGGACGGCATCACCCACTCCGAGGTCCGGCTGACCGACCGCGGCCCGCTGATCATCGAGATCAACGGCCGCCTCGGCGGCGACCTGATCCCGTTCCTCGGCAGGACGGCCACCGGTATCGACCCCGGCGAGATCCTGTTCGCCGTCGCGACCGGGCACCGGCCGGTCGTCGCCCCGACCCGGCGCGTGGTCGCCGGGATCCGGTTCGGCTACCCGGATCGAGACTGCCTCGTCCATGAGGTCACGGTCCCGGCCGACGCTCCGGGACTGGTCCTCGCCTCACCGATGATCGACCCGGGGACCACCCTGCGGCTGCCGCCCGGCGGCTACCTTGCCCGGCACTCGTTCGTGGTGTGCGAGGCCGAAGACCGTGAAACCTGTGCCCAGCGACTGGATTCGGCCGCCGCCATGGTGCGGATCGACGCCGATCCGGTGGACCCACCAGAACCCGGTACCGCGTTCGAGATGCCTGCCGGGCTGCTCGACGTCGACGAACACGAGGGAGTTTCCGCATGACCATGACCGAGCCCGTCCGCACCGATGTGCCGCTGACCGGCGCGCAGATCCTCGCGAACGCGAAAGCACTCGCGCCGATCCTGCGCGAGCGGGCCGCGGAGATCGAGAAGAACCGGAGCCTGCCCGCGGACGTGGTCCAGCTGTTGCGCGACGCCGGAGTTTTCCGGATCGGCTTCAGCAGGGACTGGGGCGGCCCGCATATGACCTCGATGGAGCAGACCGAAGTGATCGAGGCGCTCTCCTACGGCGACGCGTCCGTCGGCTGGTGCGCCAAACTCGGCTCGGACATCGGGTTGCACGCCAACTTCCTCGACCAGGACGAGGCACGCCGGATGTTCACCAGCCTCGACATGCACTCCGCGGGGGTGCTCCCGGTGACGGGGCACGCGGAGCGGGTTCCCGGCGGCTACCGCCTCACCGGCCGGTGGGGTTTCGGCAGCGGTTCGACCCACGCCGACTGGGTGGCCTCCGGGGCCATGGTGTTCGAGAACGGCGAGCCCTACGCCAGCCCGGACGGCAGCAACCCGCACGAGTCGCGCCTGTTCATGGTGCCCGCCGACCAGATCGAATCGGTCGACAACTGGTACACCCTCGGCCTGTGCGGTTCCGGCAGCAGCGACTACACGATCACCGACGTGTTCGTCCCGGAGAACCACTCGCTGACCTTCGACAACCCGAAGGTCCCCAATGGACCGCACGTGCAGCCGGACGTGATCCAGCGCAGCATGTGCGGGGTCCCGCTCGGCGTGGCGAGGGCCGCGCTGGACTACGTCCGCGGTCTCACCATGGAACGGGTCGACATGCTGAAGGGTTCGCCCTGGCGGATGAGCGGCGTCGCCTGGAAGGACAACGAGCACATCCAGATCACGCTGGCCGAATGCGAGGCCGACTACAGCACGACGCGGGCCGGTGTGTACCAGGCGCTGGAGCGGCAGTGGGAGGTCACCGCCGACGGGATCGGCACGCTGGACGATCTCACCCCCGACGAGCGGGTCGCGCCCGCTTTGACCGGCTGGCAGGCGTTCCAGATGTCCAAGCGGGTCGTGCAGCGGCTCTGCGATCTGCTCGGCACCGCGGCGATCAGATCGGGCGACCCGATGAACCGGTGGCTCCGGGACTCGATGACCATGGCCATGCACCCGACCGCGAGGGACCGCGTCACCCAGACGGTGGGCGCGCATCTGGTCGGTGCCAAGCCTTCCATGCGGTTCATGCTCGGCATCGTGGACAAGCCCAAGACCGAGTCCGAGCCCGATGAGTGAGCGGCCCATCCTGATCGTCGGGTTCGTGACGCCGGTGCTAATGGCACTGACCGGCACCGAACCCGACGGTTCGGTCGTCCTCGTCGAAGAGCCGGACGTGATCCGCAAGCGGGACCTGCGGGCGAAGCTCGCCGGGTCCACCTTGGTCCGTGAGCTCATCGAATGGGAGCACGCCAGTCCCGGCACGGCCGACGAGTTCTACGCCACCCACCGCGACCTCGACCCGGTCGCGGTGGTCCCGCTGATCGAGTACGCCACCCCGTTCGCCGCCCGGCTCGCCGAACGCTACGGCCTGCCGGGCGCGAGCCTCGGCGCCGCGCAGATCCTGCGGGACAAGGCCTTGCTGCGCAAGGTCAGCGCGGCCGCCGGGCTGGCCAATCCGGAGAGCGCCACCGTGACCAGCCCGGCGGAGGTGCTGGCGTTCATGGGTGCCCATCCCGGCCCGGTGGTGCTCAAACCGGCCAACCGGCAGGCCGCGGTCGGCACGCGGATCATCCAAGACCCCGCCGAGGTCGAACAGGCCTGGAAGAGCTGCGTCGAGCAGGACGAGGGCATCTTCGTACCCGACCGGCCGATGCCGTTGTCCATGCTGGTCGAGCGCTACGTGCACGGACCCGAGTACAGCGTCGAGATGCTCGTCCGCGGCGGACGGCGTTTGTTCGCCAACGTCACCGGCAAACAGCTCTATCCCGGCCCGCGGCCGGTGGAGCTGGCGCATGTCGTCCCGGCCGACATCCCCGACGAACTCACCGAGACACTGGCGGAAAAGACTTGTCAGGTCGTCGCGGCCGTCGGGTTCGCCGACGGCATCCTGCACTGCGAGTGGATCGTGTCCGACGGCGTGCCGTATCTGGTGGAATGCGCCGGCCGGATCGCCGGGGACGGCATCATGGAGATCATCGACCGCGCCTACTCGATGCGGCTGCTGCGCTCGTACTTCGTGATGATGCGCGGCGAACCGCTGCCCGAACTGCCTCGCCGCGCCACGGGCGGCGCCGCCGTCCGGTTCGTCCCGATGGAACCGGGCGTGATCGACGCCGTGCTGGGGCTCGAGGACGCCCGTCAGGCGGAAGGCGTCTTCCTGGTGGACATCATGGTCGAACCCGGACACCGGTTCACCGAGCTGCGCAGCTCGTGGGACCGGACGGGTCTGGTGATGGCCGTCGCGGACAGCCCGGCCGAAGCCTTGCGACGGGCAGAGAAGGCCGCGGGCCTGATCCGCATCGAGGTCAGTCCCTAGCGTTGCCCTCGCGTGAAGGCCCCCTTCCCTCGGCTGAGCCGAGGGAAGGGGGCCTTCACGCGCTTGCAGCGTTCAGCGGCGCAGCCGTCGAACCGCGGCCGCGGCGACCGCCGAGAGCGCGGTCGCGGCCGAGTACTTCAGGATCCGGTGCTGCCGGGTGGCCCGGTGCAGCGCCTTGGCATACGGGACGGTGGTGTTGGTGACCATCGCGTGAAGAGGCATCCAACGGTGGCGCAGCACCTTCTCGAGCACGCTGTCGCAGGCTCGTTCCAGGCGGACCGCCGGCGAGCGCACGGTGTCGCGGAGTTCGGCGAAGTTGCGGTGGGACATGGTCGCCAGGGCGTCGGTGTTCGGCTTGCGGCGGGAGTAGTACCTCGTCAGCGCCGACGAGGTGCTGTTCGGATGGTGCGCGAGGCTCTCCGTCAGCTCCAGCGCGTCCTCGAAGGCCGAGTTCATTCCCTGCGCCAGGAACGGATAGACGGCGTGGCAGGCGTCCCCGATCAGCACCACCTTGCCCTCGTAGGTCCACGGCGCCGTGCTGACGGTGACGAGGTTGAAGGTGGGCTGCCGCAGGAACGTCTCACCCAGATCCGGAACCAGCGAAAGGACGTCGGGGAAGTGTTTGCGGAACAAGGATTCCACGTCCGCCGCCGTCCGCAGTGAGTCGAAACCGTGCGTGCCGTGGAACGGGAGGACGCAAGAGCAGGTGAAGGAACCGTCGCGGTTGGGGTGGGCGAACATCATGATGTCGCCGCGGGGCCAGAGGTGGAAGACGTCGTCCGCCATCCGGTGCGTGCCGTCGGCGGCCGCCGGGATGTGGAGTTCGCGCCAGCCCCAGTCGAGGTAGCTCTGCGAGAACTCCGCGCGCTGCTCGTGGTGCATGAACCGGCGGACGGCCGAGAACGCGCCGTCCGCGCCCACCACGACATCCGGTTTCACCACGAGCGCCTGCCCCTTCGCGTCCACAAAGGACGCCGACGGCAGATCACGGTCCACGCCCGTGCATCGCATGTCGAACACGAACCGCACGCCGGGCACCCGGCTGGCCTCCTCCACCAGCAGCGCGCTCAGGTCCTGGCGCTGGATGGCCAGGATGCCGCCCTCGCCGTACGCCGAGAACCGCAGTCCACCGTCGGTGTTGTGCAGCATCCGCCCCTGCATCGGCACGACGAGCCGTCGTACCTCTTCCGACAACCCCAGGTGGTCCAACGCCGCGAGACCGCGCCGGGAAAGCCCGAGATTCATGGACGTCACCGCGCTGGCCGTCTCGCGGGGGTCCGGCCTGCGGTCGTACACCGTCACCACATGCCCTTGCCTGCCCAGCGAAAGCGCCAGGAAAGCGCCGGCCATACCGGCGCCCACGATCGTGAACTCCACTATTCACTCCCCTTGTTCACGCACTGACCTCCATGACAGCGCCGAGGATTTCCTTGGCGACGAGTGGCGCGGTACCGAATCCGGATCCGCCGCAGGCGGGACGGGACCACACCGACGGACGGATCCGGCCGAGCATCGGGCCGCCGTCGACGGGATCGGCCGCGTAGTGGCACTCCCGTACGGCCTCGACGGCGTAGTCCGCGGCGCCGGTGAGGATCGGCTCGGCGAGCAACCGGTCGGCCCACGGTTCGAAATCCGGATCCGTGGTGTTCGCGACCTTCCGGCACACCGCGTCCGAGCTGATCTTGAGCAGGGTGCCCGCGCCGGGCGGCAGCAGCCAGGCCGTTCCGTCACCGATCCGGCCGACTCCCGGGGCCGAAGCCCACCAGCCGGCCAGATCCCGTGGCGGGCGCAGGTAGATCATGGTCTGGCGATACAGCACGACAGGCTGCTCGACCAGTTCGCCGTTCCAGGGTCCGGCCGCGACGAGCACGAGATCCGCGCCCACCGTCGAGCCTCCGGCCAAGGTCACCCGGTGGTCGTCGACGCCGTCGACAGCGCATCGCGGCCGCAACGTCACCGAGGGATGCGCCGCGAGCCATTCGGCCGCCGCGCGCAGGAACCGGTCTGCCAGCAGCACTCCCGCGCCCGCGTCGAGCACGCCGCCGGTCCCGGCGGGAAACACCACGGGCGTAAGGACTTCCGGCGAGACGGCGACAGCGGCCAGCCCGGCTTGGCCCGCGGTGTCCAGTGCCGGCTCGAGTTCGTCCCGGGTGCACGCGGTGACCACGCCGACACGTCGGAACAACGTGGTCCGCAACAACGACTCCAGCTCCAGCCACCGCCGACGGGCGTCGGCCATCCGCCGCGTGCCCTCGAGATCGCCCGGACGCAGCACCCGCAAGGCCCGATGCTGATCGGACGAGGTCGACGCGGGGTTCGGGATGGGACCGCGGTCGAGCACGGTGACACGGTGACCCGCGAGCGCGCACTCGATCGCGGTCACCAGCCCGGTCACCCCGGCACCGACGACGGCGACCGAAGCCATCAGCCGACCGCCCCGGCCAGCCGTGGCAGCCTCTTGGGGATGACCGTGTCCGCGTCCACCGGCCCGGGCAACGTCGTGTCGGACAGCGCGCCCGCGGCGAGATCGATCAGGATCGGGGCGGCGCAGCGCAGGAAGACGTCCACCTGGTGACAGAGGTCGCCCGCGGTCTCGGCGGTCACCGCGGCGGCCAGCCGGTCCAGGCGTCCGAGCTGCTCGGCGAGGGTCGACGCCACGGCCGTGAGGCTGAACCTCGGGAGTTCGTAGCCGTCGGCGAACCGCTCGGTCATCCGCACCGCCGTCCGCCTGGCGTCCTCGGAAACCGCCAGCGGACCGCGGTCCACCCATTCGTCGACCGCCGCCGCGACCCGGTTCCACGGTCCGGTCAGCCGGGTCTCGCTGACCCGGAGCAGTGCCTCATGGGTGAAGTCGGTGCGCTGGTACTCGGGACTGGTGGCGCACAGGTGGAAGCGGATGAGATCGCGCGGTACCTCGGCGGCCAGCTCCCGACCGGACACGACGTGGCCGCGACTGGTGGAGAACTTCTCGTTGGCCAGCTCGTAGAACTCGTTGGTGATGTACTGCGCCGGCAGCACGTGACCGCCGATCGCGGTGAGCATCGCCGTACCCACGACCGCGAACGGATACGTCGCGTCGAGGCCGAGGAAGTACACCACGGTCGAACCCGAGTCCGCGTGCCACAGCTCGTCGTCGGCGGCCAGTACCGCGCCGTGCTTTTCGGCGGCGAGGGCGGTGGTGAACATGCTCCACGGCATGCCCTCCATATGCGGGTAGATCACCTGCCCTGGCACCTCGGGAAACGGCGCCGGGATACCCCACGACGTCGGCTGGGTGATCGGGAAGTCCGGCAGGGGCCCCGCCAGCGCGGACTCGACGAGCTGGGCCATGCCGGGACGCATCGGGATCCGGGCGAAATACGCCTCGAGCTCCGCGCGATACCGCTCCACCGGGAAGACGAGGATGTCCGCCTCGCGGTAGTCCAGCGGCTCGTCCGGGCGCAGGGTCGAACGCGGGCCGATCAGGTCGCCGGGCGCGACAGGCAGGCCGCAGCTCTCGCAGATCCCCGCGTATCCGTCGGCAAGGCAGAACGGGCAGCCGCCGGTGACGTAGGCGTCCATGAGGTATTCGCCGGTGCTCGGCAGGTAGGGGAACCGGACCGTCCGCAGCTCCAGCCTGCCCATGGCGTGCAGGCGGTCGTAGAAGTCCATGACCAGCTTGGTGAACCGGTCTCCGATACAGCCGAACCCGTCGACCTCGATGCCCACCGTGGTCAAGGTCTGTCGGACCTGCTCCGCGGAGCGCTCCCGCAGCTCTTCCGGGGCCACGCCGAGGCGTTCGGCCGCGGTGACGATGTAGTTCTGGGTGAAGTGCATTCCGGTGCCGTAGAGGGCTTCCCGGCCGGCGGCGCGGGCGTACCGGGTGCAGACGTCCGCGGCCAGGAACGGGCCGGCGAGGTGGCCGAGGTGCAGGTCGCCGTTCGCCGTCGGTGCCGGCGAGATCACCACCAGCCGGTTCATCAGGCGGTCCTCGACTCGCCGGCGCCGCGGCGGGCGAGGAGGTCGCTGACGATGTCACGGGATCGGTGGGCCAGCACGCTGATCAACGAGTCGGCGATGCCGTGCGTGGCCTCGTTGACGCCCTGCAGGTACACCGCGCCCCACGCGGAATCGCCGAGGTCGACCCGGTAGCAGCGGCTGACCGAGATCTCGGAAAGGCCGACGCGCTCGGCCAGGTCGCGCACCATCGCGGGCATCCGCTGATCGAAGCCGGTGCCGAGCAGCACCAGATCACAGTGCAACGGCTCCACCTTGCCGCTGGTCCGGTCGCGCAGATCGAGGACGACCTCGTCGTCGGAGACCCTGGCCCCGACCACTTCGGTCAGCGTCCGCACCTGCGAGCGCTGCACACCGAGACCACGCTGCTGATAAAGCGTGGTGTACAGGTGATCGAGGAACGGCGGGGCCGCGCCCGCGTAGTTGGTCAGCCGCATCTCTTCCAGCATCTGCTCCCGGACCTCGGTCGGGCTGTCGTAGAACCGGTCGACGAAGGAGGGGAAGAACAGTTCGTTGACGAACTTGCTGGTCTGATAGTTCTGCGGGCCCACCGACCGCACGATCATGGTCCGGGTGCTGTTGGGCAGATTGTCGTGCAGCGCCATGAACATCTCAGCCGCGCTCTGCGCTCCGCCCACGACGACGGCGCGCAGCGGGGCGTCCGCGGGCAGTTCCGCGATCCGGCGCCGGTACTGGGCGCTGTGGATGAGGCGGTCGGACGGCAGGTCGGCGAAGACGTCCGGCACGTTCGCGTCCCGGCCGCCGCCCACGACGAGGTCGCGGCAGAGGATCGTGTCCCCGCTGGTGAGCTTGGCCGTCCAGCCGGTGATCGACCCGTCGGCGTCGCGCGCGGGCTCGATGCTCTGGACCCTGGCGTCGTACTGGATGCGGACCTTGTCCAGCGACCGCGCCACCCACTGCAGATAGTCGGAGAACTCCCAGCGGAACGGGTGGAACGTGCCCAGGTTGACGAACTCGTCGAGCCGGTTCTGATCGTGCAGGAAGTTGAGGAACGAGAACTTGCTGCGCGGATTGCGCAGGGTCACCAGATCCTTGAGGAAGGAAACCTGGCTGCGCGCCCACGGCATCAGCAGATCGCGTTGCCACTTGATGTCCGGACTCTGCTCCAGCAGCAGCGTCTGCTCGGCCAGCTCCGGGTTCCCGGACTCCTCGATGGCCACCGCGAGCGCCAGGTTCGCCGGTCCCGCCCCGATCGCCAGCAAACCCACCTGTATTTCAGTCACAGATACACCCCGTTCGTCCAGAATAGGATGCCGACACTAAGGACCGGCATTTCCCCGACGATAGGGACGGCTTTCCCGGGGCCCGGGGAATCTCGCCGAGCCATCCCCGAAGTTCCCGGCCATCGGGAAGATCTCCCCTTTCCCAGGGAAGAACAATGGGCACCAGGTGCCCCGAGGCGGCCGAATGGGCCAACCCGCCTGCCCTATCGAACCCGCTCGCCGGAAGGATTCCTTGATCCTCGCCCGCGATACAGTGAGGGACGGTGATGTCACCGGGCACAGCCGAACGCGATCACACTGTCTGCTGGTTCTTCCCTATTGATCGGACGCTTACCTCCCGCCGGAAAATTGATTGCGATCAATTGCCCATAACAGTCGTATGGATCCGTTCGATACCTACTACATACACTCTTCTCGCGGCCGGAAGTCCCATCCCCGGCGCGGTCGAGCGCGCACCTTCATCGCACTTCACTGAACGGAGCCGATCAGGCAGGCTCAGTAGCGGCAGGCATAAGGGGAAAGATGAATCATCACGCCAGTATCGGTAACACCGCTCGTTTGTGGCCGGCCGAACGTCGTGACCAGCGGCGCACCGCGAGCCTGTTACCCGATCACAGCACGACAGAGGAAAGCAACGGTCGCGCTTGGGTGACCGTACTGCTCGCCGACAGCCAGCCCGCGGTGCGCTACGGGGTCAGATCCGCGCTCGAAGACGTCGGCGGCATCGCCATCGTCGGCGAGGCGGCCACGGCGAACGCGACGATCGCGGAGACCTTCCGGCACCAACCGGACGTGCTGGTCGTCGATCCGCAGCTCGGCGAGTTCGCGACCGTCGACATCATCAGCCGGGTGGCGCGAATCGCGCCGGACACCAGGGTTCTCGTACTGAGCGCGGTCGACGACGACACCTCCATCAGGTCGGCGCTCCACGCCGGCGCGCGCGGGTATCTGGTCAAGGGCGCCGATCTGGACCAGGTCGTCCGCGGCGTGCAGGTGGTGGCGGCGGGGGAAGCGATCGTCGGGAAGACGATCGCCGGGCGGTTCGGCGCCTTGATGCGGTCGGCGGCCGGTCCGGAGCCCTACCCGTTCCCCCGGTTGACGACCAGGGAACGGGAAGTGCTCGACCGGATCGCCGCGGGCAAGTCGAACTCGGCCATCGCGCGCGAGCTCGCACTCGCGCCGAAGACCATCAGCAACCGTGTTTCCGCGGTCTTCGGCAAACTCGGCGTAGCCGATCGCGCACAGGCGATAGTGCTGGCGCGGGACGCGGGCCTCGGCCGCGGCTGATTCACCGGTAATCGGGAATAGTTCCCCTGTTGCCGGGAAGCGGGCCAAGAATAACCTCGGTCAGCACCGGACACCCGACAAGAAAAGCATGCTGATCGGAGTGGGATGTGACTGACCGAGACCAAGCTGTCGTGGACATCCGCAGGCTCGAACACGAGAACCTGACGCGAGCCTACGGATTGGACATGAAGCTGCTTTATCCGTGGAACGGTATGACGGCACCGTTTCGAGGAGCTTGGTGCGTGCTGCGTCCTGGCGACGTATCGGTGGCCCACGCTCATCACGAGCACGAGATCTTCATCGGAATGACCGGAAGCGCGAAGGTGGTCACCGGTGAACAGCGGCACGAGTTCACGGCCGGGGACCTCGTATTCCTGAAACCGGAGATCGAACACTACCTCGTCAACGACAATGACGAGGACTTCGCCTACTACGCGATCTGGTGGGATCGCGCGATGTCGGACGAGTTCGTCGCGCACGAGATCGACCGGGCCGAGTCCCATGATTAATTACGACGGGCGGAAATTCCGCAAAGTGGGCGCCGACGCCGACGCGATCGCCGAATACCGGCAAGAAGGCGACGTCGTGTGGGCCGAGTTCGCCGGGGGCGAGGTGCGGCGGGGGTCGATCACCGGCACCCGCCGCGAGAACGGGGCACTCCATCTGGGGTACACGTTGGTGCTCGCCACCGGTGAGGTGATCTGCGGGCACACGGTGAACACGCCGGAGGTGGCCGAGGACGGCCATCTCCGGCTGCGCGAGGTGTGGGAACGCTACGGCCCGCACGCCGCCACCGGCGTTTCCTACCTCGACGAGGTGAGCTAGTGTCCAGCAGCCCATCCAACGAGGACTGGCGACGCCTGGACCGCATGGTGACAGGCCGCGTGCGCCGCCCGGGCGAATCCGGCTTCACCGAGGCCAGCATGCCGTTCAACAAGAGATTCGCCGCAACCGTCCCCAGTGGTGTCGTATCCGTGGCGAACACCGCGGACGTGCGGAACGCCATCGAGTGGGCCCGCCATACCGGCGTCGACGTCGTCGCACGGGGCGGCGGGCACAGCTACGCGGGACACTCGGTCAACACCGGCCTCGTCATCGACCTCAGCGCGATGAACACCGTGTCCGCCAACGGTTCGACAGGGCTCGTGACGGTCGCGGGCGGCGCGCTGATGGCGGACGTCTACGCCGCCATCCAGCCCCACGAGATGGCGTTCGCGCTGGGCAACGGCGCCTCGGTCGGCATCGCGGGCCTCACCCTCGGCGGCGGCTGCGGGGCGACCTCACGTGTGCTCGGACTCACCGCGGACGCGCTCGTGGCGACCACGCTGGTGACCGCGGACGGGCAACTGCTGCACTGTGACGCGAACGAGAACGCGGACCTGTTCTGGGCGTGCCGCGGTGGTGGTGGCGGGAACTTCGGCATCAACGTGTCCTTCACCTTCCAGGCGAGGCCGGTGGCCGACTGCGCCAGCTACCTGCTGCTGTGGGATCGCGCGGACGCGCCGAAGGTCATCTCGGTGCTGCAGGACGTCGTACTGGGAGGGCCGGACGAGTTCGCGGCCAGGATCGGCGTCAGCACGATCGGCGAGTCGAAGTCCGTGGTGTCGGCCATCGGGCAGCATTTGGGGTCCGCCAAGGAGTTGCGGGAGATCCTCGACCCGGTGCTGTCCGTCGCCCAGCCGATCCGGATGAACCTGGAGGACCGGACTTTCTGGCAGGCCAAGGACGATCTGCTGCACGAGACCGCCGAGGGCGCCTTCGCGGCACGGACCGGCATCGTCACCCGGCCCCTGCCCGAAGAGGCGATCGCCACGATGCTCTCGTTCGTCGACCGCAGGCCCGGCAGCGGCAACCCGGACGGCGGTGGCGCGGCCCTGTTCTCCTGGGGTGGCGCGATCAACCGGGTGGGCGCGACGGACACCGCTTTCGCCCACCGGAACGCGTTGTTCCTGCTGTCCATGGACACCTCGTGGGCCGAGAACGACGAGCCCGCCGTGGTCGACGCGAACCTTCGCTGGCTTTCGGACCTGGCGGACGCGATGTCGCCGTACGTGTCCGACGGCGCTTTCCAGAACTTCATCGACCCGGACCTCGCGGACTGGCGCAACGCCTACTACGGCGTCAACTACCCGCGGCTGGAACAGATCAAGGAACGGGTCGACCCCGACGGCGTCTTCACCTTCGCACAGAGCATCGGATCATGATCGGCGACAACAAGGTTCTCATCTGGACGGCGGCCGAGGTCGAGAACGGCGCCCTGCCCGCGGAACATCTACCGTATGTCCGGGAAATCCTCGCCTGGGCGGGCCGATACCTGGTCTCCCCGCACCCGGAACTGGGCCGGAACGGCCCGGTGTGCCCCTACACCCAACCATCACTCCACAAAGGACTGTTCCACCTCGCCGCCCTGACCGCCACGAACGGCGAGACGGACGTCAACGACGCGATCGAGAGCCTTCGCTCGTGGTACGAGCGGTTGTCGGCCAGGATTTCGCCCACGGAACGGGAACTGCTGACGATCCTCCTCGTGCTGCCGCAACTGGACTACCAGGACGCGACGGCGCTGGACGACCTGCAGCGGGAGGCGAAGGACAAGTTCGTCAACGACGGCCTGATGATCGGGCAGTTCCACCCGGTCTGCGACCAGCCCGGCCTGTGGAACGAGAAGTTCAAGGCGCTGCGCGCGCCGGTGCCGTTGCTGGCCATCCGAAAACTGGTCGTCTTCGACCTGCCGTTCCTGATGGACAGCGCGGTGCACGCCGAAAGCTACTTCCGGCGGTTCGCCCCGGACATCCCGCCCCGCATCCGCGACCAGCTGGTCAAACGGCTGGCGGGCAACGAAAAATCCTTGCAGACGGCCTGATCACTTCGGGAGAACACAGATGCGGCACTATCTCATGGTCAGACCGGCGTACTTCGATGTCGAGTACTCGATCAACCCGTGGATGGATCCCGGCAAGCCCACCGACACCGAACTCGCGATCGCCCAATGGGAATGGCTTCGCGACCTCTACATCGAACTGGGTCACCGGGTGGAACTGCTCGATCCGGAGCCGGGCCTGCCGGACATGGTGTACGCGGCGAACGGCGCCACGGTGGTGAACGGGCGGGCGCTGGTCGCCCGCTTCCACCATCGGTTCCGCCGCCAGGAGTCCGCGGCTTACCTGAACTGGTTCACCGGACACGATTACCGTGAAGTGCGGCAGGCCCGGTGGCACAACGAGGGTGAGGGCGATTTCCTGGTCGCGGGTTCCCGGATCCTGGCGGGTTCGGGCTTCAGGACCGACAGCCGGGCACACCAGGAGACCGCGGAATTCTTCGGTGTCCCGGTGGTGGGGCTGACCCTGACCGACCCGCGTTACTACCACCTGGACACCGCGTTGACCGTCCTGGACGAAGACACGATCATGTACTTCCCGGAGGCCTTCACCGAAGAAAGCCGGCGACGGCTCGAGCAGCTGTACCCGGACGCCGTCATCGCCTCGGCCGCCGACGCCGCGGCATTCGGCCTGAACGCGGTCTCCGACGGGCGGCACGTCGTCCTGCCGCAGGCCGCCACCGGGCTGATCACGCGGCTCCGAGAACGAGGCTTCGAGCCGATCGGCGCCGATCTGTCGGAGCTGCTCAAGGGCGGCGGAAGCGTCAAATGCTGCACGCTGGAACTGCGTTCCTGACCCTCACGCCTGCGGGGGGCGCTCGTCCGCGCCCTGCAACCGCTCGATGGTCTCGTCGATCCAGTCGATCCAGGTCTGCGCCATCATCTCGCCGGCACGGCGCACCGAGTCCCAGATCAGGGGATCGAGTTCGGTGCCGTCGGGCAGGGCGGCCGCCGCGGCGATCTGCCGGGGCAACTCGTCGGCGAGCCTGTCGCGATCCTTGACGTGGAGGTCCCGCATCACCCTGAGCTGGGTCACCGTGTCCTCCGTCGGACGGGATCCGGAGAAGAAGAACCGGACCAGGAACGGAACCCGGATCGGATCCCGTTCGGTGACCAGTTCGCCGAGCCAGCTCTCGAAAGCCCGCCGTCCGGCGTCGGTCGCCGAATAGACCCGGCGATCGGGCCTGCCCTGCTGTGGTTCCACTTCGGACACCGCCAGGCCGCTGTCCTCGAGCTGGCTCAGTGTCCGGTAGATCTGGCTGAGCTGGGCGGGCCACACGAAATTGATGCTGGTGCGGATCGCGGTGGCGAGGTCGTAGCCCGTCATGGGCTGCCGGAGCAGGAACCCCAGCAGGGCGAATTTGAGCATCGGGTTCCTTCCGGCGGCGACCGGAAGAGTATCAACCGGATCAGGCCCGGTCCGCGTGCCGGGCGAACCAGGCTTCGAGCAACTCGGTGACACGCCGGGGTTCTTCGCGATGCGGCCAATGGCGCGTTTCGAGCCAGTGCAGTTCGGACTCCTCGCACCGGGCGGCACTGGGTTCGGCGAGAAGGCGGCCGAGCGCGCCGTCCCTGCGTCCCCAGATGATCTGGGTCGGCACGCGGACCGTCAGATCGGCTTCGGGAGTCCTCATCGTCCGGAAAAGCGCGCGATACCAGAACAAGGGCCGGTGGATCGTGCCCGGATGGCGCCAGACCGCGCGGTGCCGATCCACGTCGGCGTCGCTCAGGCCGGCGCCGTGTTCGAGCAACGCCGCGAGAACCGCGCCGCCACGGGCACCGAGGATCGTCTCGGCGAGGCCCGGGATCTGGAACGCCAGCATGTACCAGCTCCGCATCAGCTGGGTGGGCCGGTGGGTCAGCGCGTGCGCGAACACCTGCGGATGCGGGCAGTTGACGATGGTCAGCGACCGGACCAGATCGGGCCGTTCGATCGCCACCATCCAGGCCACCGCCCCGCCCCAGTCGTGCCCGACCAGATGCACCGGCGCCGCCTTCTGGCGTTCGATGAGGAGCACGATGTCCTTGACCAGCCTGGGCATCCGGTAGTCGGCGACCGTGGCGGGTTTGGACGACAGGCCGTAGCCGCGCTGATCCGGCGCGATCACCCGGTACCCCCGCTCGGCGAGCGCGGTCATCTGCGGCTCGAAAGTGAACCAGAGGTCCGGCCAGCCGTGGAGGAACAGGGCCGCCGGACCGGTCTCGGGACCATCGGTCTCGACGTGGAGCAAGACGTCGTCGACGTCCACGAACTGCGGCTGGAACATGGGAGCTCCTCGTTCGGGCGGGTTCAGGCGACTCCGAGAACCGCAGCGACGGTGGCGGACAAGGTGCCGGGGTCGCGGTCCCGCAACGGCCGCAGCACCCGCCGGGCGATACGCGGGGAGCCGAGCGACGACACCGGCCGGTGGAGATTGAGCACCTCGTTGAACGCCGCCGCCACTTCGGGATCCAGCGCCGCCGCCCGCTCCAGCCGAGTGCGATACCCCTCACCGAACCGGGCGGTCCAGGGCGACCGGACGCCCTCGGTGAGACATCCGTGGCGGAGATCTTCTCCGACGGCAAGGCGCCAGGCCTCGGCGGAAGTCGCGGCCATGGCGCGTGCGGCGCGGCGCTCGAACCCCGGCCGTGGTGCGCCGCCCTCGGCGGTGAGCACCCGGCCGAGTGCGGCCGACGAGAGGGCCGCCACGCTCATTCCCTGACCGTAGATCGGATTCGCCGCGCAGACGGCGTCGCCGAGCGCGATGACCCCCGCCGGCATCTCGCGCGTCCGGTCGTAATGGCGCCGCGTGTTACCGCGGACGCGAAAGGTGCGGACGGGACCGATCGGTGTCGACCTGCGGAGCGCCTCGGCCACCACCGGCGCGGTCCGCCGATCGGCGAAGTCGCGCAGTTCCGATAGTTCCGTGGGCACCGGCGCGCTCCGGCCGATCGAGCCGAACGAGATGTGCAGCCCGCCGTGCTCGACGCGAAGCACCACACCGCCGACAGGCGAACGGGATTCCGTTCCGCCACCGAGGATGATCAGCCATTCGGGATCGAAGGACGGATCGGGTTCGGTGACCACGCTGACGTATCGGACGTCGGAATGGACGATCGAGACCGGCGGAGGTCCGTAGCCGATCCGTTCCAGCCACTCCGGCAGCCGGGAGCCGCGGCCGGAGGCGTCGACGACCAGGTCGGCGCCCAGGTCTTCGCCGCGGGTCCGGACCCCGGTGACCCGGCGGCGGGTCCGATCGGTCAGCAGCCCCTCGGCGAGTGTCCGCTCTCGGATCACGACGTTCGGCAAAGCCCGCACCCGCGTCCGGATCGCGTGCTCGAGCAGGATCCGGCTGGCACCGAAACCGCCGCTCCACCAGGCGGGGATCCGGATGGTCGTCCCACCGCGGACCAGGAAGATCGATCGATCCCCCATCGCGGGATCGCCGGATCCCGGGGTGAGCGCGCCGGCCTCGTCCAACTCCGCGGACAGGCCGGGGAACAGGCTGACCAGCACCCGGCGACCGGACCCCAGCAGGCCGTGCGCGTGCCACGACTGGGGAACGAAGCGTCGGTGCGCCGGCCGGTCCGGGAGCTCGTCGCGCTCCACCACGACCACTTCGTCGTAGTGGTCGGACAGGACCCGAGCGGTCACGAGACCGGCGATGCCCGCACCGAGTACCACTGCTCGACCCTGACCAACGTATGACATCATTCATATATAACTTGTAGAGTATGGCCCGTCAACCGCGGACGCGTGCCAGCGCCGCACGCGCGACGAAGACCAGCAGGACCGCACCGGGGAGAATGGCGACCAGCGACAAGAGGAACGTCTTGAACCGCTGGCCGCCGACCGATTCGGTGGACTCCCCGCGAGCAACCCCGTTCACCACGGCGACGCAAGTGTTCTGCGCCGGATCGCAGATGTCCGCGTCGATGTTGAAGGAGATCCCGAACCAGATCAGCGCCACCCCGGCCGCGGCCCCGAGGATCATTCCGAGCACGGCGAAAGTACTCGCGACGCCGGTTTTTCGGCCGATCGAGCCGAGTGCGGCGGCCGCGCGGGTCCTGACCAGTCCGCCGATGACCATGGCGACGGCCACCGTGCCGGGGATCGCCAGAATGGTCCACAGCCAGTCTCCGATCGAGGCGGAAACGGCCACCGCCGCCGGTGTCACCAGAACGGCGCCCAGCAGAAAGCCGATCGCCACATCGTCTTTCCACGTCGAACGCTTCTTCGGTACCTGCTCGTCCCCTGTCATGCGGACAGCCTTGGGGGCTCATCGTTCGGGCACGACCTGAATTGTCCCCGCAGGGCCCGCTGATAGCCTTGACCCGACGTTGCGTGATCGTCTGATTACCAGTGGGGTTTGCCGTGGGCCAGGACAGCAAGGATGTCGACCTTCCTTCGAACAGGATCGACACGACCGTGCCCAGCGTGGCGCGCGCCTACGACGCGGCCCTCGGCGGCAAGGACAACTACGAGGTCGACAGGCAACTGCTCGCGCAACTGAACCAGGCCGTACCCGAGGTCAACATCATCGCGGTCAGCAACCGCGCCTTCCTGACCCGCGCTGTCCGCTTCCTGGCGGGCAAGGCCGGGATCGACCAGTTCCTCGACTGCGGTTCCGGTCTGCCCACGGCGGAAAACACCCACCAGGTGGCGCAACGGATCAACCCTGACGCGCAGGTCGTGTACGTCGACAACGACCCCGTGGTGCTCGCGCACGGCCGCGCGCTGCTCGAGGAGAACGACGGGACCCGTCTCATCGGCGCCAACATCTTCGAACCCGACGAGGTCCTGAAGAACGACGTCGTCACCGCCACCCTCGACTTCGACCGCCCGCTGGCCCTGATGCACGTGGCCACGCTGCACCACCACAGCGCCGCCGAAGGAATGCCGCCGGCACAGGTGCTGCAGACCTACATCGACGCGATCCCTTCCGGGTCCTACGTGGTCTTCTCGCATTTCTTCGACCCGGAGGACGAGAACAGCCCCATCGCCCACCGCGTGCAGTCGATCCTGAACCAGAGCATCAGCCGAGGCTTCTTCCGCACCCGAAGCGAGATCGAGGAGATGCTCGACGGCCTCGAACTCATGGAGCCCGGCATCGTGGTCAACGACCGCTGGTGGCCCACCGGTCCCCGCACGGAACCGATGCCGGCGGCGGGAAACTGCATCGTCGCCGCCGTCGGACGCAAGCCCTGAGCGGACGTGCTCAGTTTCGGATGATCCTCCGTTCCGTGGCGACGGCCACCGCACCGGCACGGCTGTCGACGCCGAGTTTGTCGTAGATGTGGACCAAATGTGTTTTCACCGTGGCTTCGGAAATGAACAGACGCGCGGCGATCTGCCTGTTCATCAGGCCTTCCGCGAGTAAGCGCACGATCTCTGTCTCACGAGGGCTCAGCGCGGGCGCCGGTGCGCGCATATGCCCGAAGAGCCGGGCGGCGACCGAGGGCGCCAGCACGGTCTCGCCGCGCGCGGCGGCGTGGATACCGCGGAAGAGGTCCTCGGGCGGTCCCGCTTTGAGCAGGTACCCGGTGGCTCCGGCCGCCACCGCCCTGGTGATGTCCAGTTCGGCGTCGTAAGTGGTGAGCACCAGCACCTTCGGCGCGTCCGGTAGCGCGGTCAGGCGCTCGGTGGCGTTCACCCCGTCGGGGCCCTCGCCGAGCTGCAGGTCCATCAGCACGACATCCGGCTTCCGGTCCGCGGTGGCCCGGACGGCTTCGTCTGCGCCGGTGCATTCGCCGATCACCTCGATGTCGGGTTCCCCGGCGAGCAACGCCGCGATCCCCGCCCGGACCACCGGATGGTCGTCGACGATCAGTACCCGGACGGTCATGGAGCCCCCCTGACGGGCACGGTGGCCGCGAGCGCGGTGCCCTCTCCCGGCGCGCTTTCGACGACCATCTCACCACCGAGTTCCGCGAGTCGCTCACCGATCATCCGCAGCCCGTGCCCTCGGTCGCCGCTCGCGCGCGCCGAGGCCGGTTCGAAGCCGACTCCGTTGTCGCGGATGTCCAGGACGACCTTGTCGGTCAGATAGGTCAGCGTGACCGCGGCTTCGGTCGCGCCGGCGTGATCACTCACGTTCGCCAGCGCGCTCTGGGCGATCCGCAGCAGACCCGCCTCCACCGCCGGCGACAACGGATACGGGGTCCCGCTGGTCTCGAAGCGCACCACGTGCATGACGGCGAAACGGACCTGCCCGACCAGGTCTTCCAAGGAAGCCGCCAGATCGGCGCTGTCGAGCCGCGGTGAACCCAAGCCCGCGACGAACCGGCGTGCCTCGGCGAGGTTGTCACCCGCCGCGTCGACCGCGCGGGAGACGTGTCCTTTGGCCAATTCCGGGTCCGTGTCCCAGGTTCTCTGCGCCGCTTGCAGCAACATCCGCATACTCGACAGCCCCTGTGCGAGGGCGTCGTGGATCTCTCGCGCCAGCCGCTCCCGTTCCTGCACCATCCCGGCCAGGCGCTGGCTCTGCGCGAGCTCGACCCTGGCGCGGAGCAGATCCTTGACGAGGTCGGCCAGTTTCACCCGGTCGCGATCGAGTTGCAGGAACGTCATCGTGGCCATCAGCGCGACGGCGATCGGCGCGAGCACGATGCTCGGGTCGAACTCGCTCGCGATCCGCAGCTGGGCGAGGATCGTCGCGACGGTCAGCACGACGACCACCACGACCACGGTCCGCGAACGCAGCACCTGCAAACAGACGAAGAACAACGGCACGGCACACCAGGCGAAGCTCGGCGCCGCCACCACCAACGCGAGCCAGACGGCGATCACGACGGCCAGCCAGACCGGGCGCAATCGGCCGAGCACGGACCAGCTCAGCACTCCCGCCACGTAGACGAGCGCGAGCGTGCCGGTGAGCACCAGGATCAGCGGCGTGGCCCCGCTCAACCCGTGCCCCGCGACGAACCGCGCGACCGACGCGGCCAACAGCAGGAAGAACCCCGTGTGCATGGCGGCGTTCAGCCGGGTGGCCGCACCGATATGCGACTTCATCCTGGTCCTCCCTTCCTCGCAGATGATCGTAGGCAGGAAGGGGGGTCTCGCCACATCAATCGTTCGGTTGATGCCCGCACCGACCGGACGGCGTCCGATCACCCTCCACATTCCCGATTCGCCGCCGCCCGCCGAGCACCAGAGTCGTAGGAGAACGAACACCCCTCCACCCCAAAGGAAATCCGATGAACGCCAAGCTCCCCCGCACCCGCCTCGTCCTCGGTATGACGGCCGGTCTCGCGACAGTCGCACTCGCCACCGGTCTGGGCGCGGCGCAGGCACAGGACCGGAGGCCGCAGCCGCCCGCCCAGCCAACCGTCGTGCAGACCAGCGTGCTCGGTATCGACGCCGCCACCCGTGCCGCGCAGGCCGCGCTGGACGCCGCGGAGAAGGAGGGGCAGCGGGTCACCGTGGCCGTGCTGGACCGCTCGGGCGCCGTGCGTGTCCTGCTCAAGGGCGACGGTGCCGGACCGCAGACCGAGGAGTCCGCCAAGCGCAAGGCCTTCACCGCGGCCTCCTTCGGGCAGCCGACGTCCGCGCTGACCAAGAACGCCCAGGGCGACGGCCCGACCATCCGCGACATCCCCGGCACCCTCTTCCTCGCCGGCGGTGTGCCGGTCGCCGCCAACGGCGGCCCGATCGCCGGGATCGGGGTCGGCGGCGCGCCCAGCGGCGACCTCGACGAACGGTTCGCCACCGCGGGCCTGCGCGCCATCGGGGAACTTCGCTGATGATCGGTGAGCGGGCGGTCGTGGCACTGCTCGCCGCCCTTGTGCTCGGTGCCTGCTCCGCGCAGGCACCGAGCGCTCCGCCCTCACCCGTCGCGTCCCAGCCGCACCACCAAGGAGTCCCCGTGGACCAGCTCTTCCAAGCCGACGCGAACCTCGTCAGGCAAGCCGTCGAGGCAGGCGCCGACCTGGAGACCCGCGACGATCACGGCCGGACCCCGCTGCTCGTCGCCGTCACCGAAGACCGCGTCGAGATCGCCGAAATCCTCGCCGGAGCGGGCGCCGACCCGAACGCGCTCGACGGGCGACATGACACGCCGTGGCTGGTCACCGGGGTCACCGGAAGCGTCGCGATGGCGAAAGTGCTGCTGAAGATCAAGTCGGATCTGACCATCACCAACCGGTTCGGCGGCGTCTCGTTGATCCCCGCCTCCGAACGGGGGCACGTCGAGTACGTCCGGCTGGTGGCGAACAGCGGGATCAACGTCGACCACGTGAACGATCTGGGCTGGACCGCGTTGCTGGAAGCGGTCATCCTCGGCGACGGCGGACCCCGCCACCAGGAAGTGGTCCGAGCACTCGCCGCCGCCGGCGCGGACGTGAACCTCGCCGACAAGGACGGTGCCACTCCCCTCACCCACGCCCGGGCCAAGGGCCAGACGACAGTCGCCCAGATCCTCAGGGAAGCAGGCGCGCACTGACCTCGACTATTGCCATCCCGCTCAGATCGACAACCGCCGCTCTGTCCTCGATACTCGAGCGAACGTGATCCGAGATCGCCTCGAGTTCACGACTCCGGTTGACGAAGGCGCGGAGTGGCGTGATCAAGCGGCGTCATCGTGAGCTTCTCCCACGTGCCCCCCAGATCAACTTCGACGGAGGCCGTCACGTCGACCGGGTACCCGTTGGCCCGCCAGCAATGGACGACGGCGGCGGCCAGCACCACGTCGGGATGATCGACACGAACGGTCGCCCCATCGCGCCACCGCAGTTCGCTGCCTTCCGGGAAGGCGTATCCCACAAGCCCGACACCGGGGTAACGCGCGAAGATACTTTTGGTCCATTCTTCCCCGATCGGCGGGTCGACCGGATCCACGTGCACGATGATTTCGCTGTTCTCTCGAAAAAGCCGATCAGGCTCGGCCTCCGCCGCGACCATCAAATAGTCTTCGGGGAAATCGACGACGCGCTCGACGGCGATCCGAGGAAAACACCTGACGGCGACCATCGGGCCGCTTCCGGGATCGGTGACCTCCGCCAGCACCATCCACGCCGTGAGCCGACGGCCAGGGGGTGCCTCGGGATCGTCGACCGGGATGGTGCGAGGCGCCCTTTCCGGGACAGGCCTCCCCGCGGCCCGTAGGATGCCGTTGCGCAGGATCTCCCAGGAGCGGTCCCGTTCTTGGAACATCGCGCCGGCCACCGCGGTCACCTCGGCGGGCTCGGGAGGATCCAGGTTGCGCTCGATCTGCGGCAGGAGGTCCTGCTCGAGGTCGAGGTAGTCACTCTCGCCGCTGAGCAGCGCGGGCGGAGAGACCGGGTCGAGTTCCGCCCTGCCGTCGGCGACCAGCAGGTACGGTCGCCCGAGCGCGGCTCCGTAGTAGGTCACGGATCCGTGATCACCGAGCAGGATGTCCCCGGCGATCACGCCCGCTTCCCATGGCGTGTTCGGGGGGATGTAAAGCAACCCGCTGTCGCAGTAATCCTGCAGATAGAGTTTGACCTCACCCGCCGAGTGACCCGCCCACACATTCGGATGGAGAATGACCAGTAGTCGGTATTCGTGGACAGGAAGCTGGGCGAGCAGCTTCGGAATCAGGTCTTCGCGGGTGCCCAGGGTCCCATGTCGTCCCCAGGTCGAGCTCACCACCACGAGCTTCTGGCCCTCGGCCACGCCCAGCTTCCGCCGGAAACGGCTCCGCAGGACCTCGGAATCCGCGATCCGATCGAAGACCGGATCCCCCAGCACCACCGCGCGTTCCGCCGCCTCCGGCACGCTTTCGCGCAGCCTGCCGATCTGCTCCGCGTGGGACACGTAGATGAGGTCGGGGATCACTTCACCGTCGTGCATCAACTGGCTGCGTACCAGGCCGGTCGCCACGGTGTCGCAGCCGGTGGAGCCGGGCACCAACCTGTTGTACCCGGCGCCATGAGGACAAACGACGAGGTAGCCTCGAAGTCCGGCCAGTTGCCACGACGCCTGAGCCGCCAGGATCACGTCGAAGCTGGACGCGGTCGCTTCCTGCCAAGTCAGAACCTGGTAACCGCGACTCTCGACGTGCCGGGACAGCCCGTGATCGAACACCGACCCGGGCTCGATGGTGAAGCGGATTTCCGGCACGTCCCCACGAAGCACCTGCAGGAGACTGAGCAGCCGATCCAGCGTCGCTCCGTTGCGCACCACGAGCAGCAGGCGATAAGGAGGCGTCCGCGTCAGACGGTCGACGGCGCCACGTCCTTGATCACCCACGGATGATTCTCGATCCCTACGACGATTGCTCGATCACTCGATGTCTCAATCTGCCATACAGCCACTCGATCGCGCATACGCCGTTCTGACGAGCATCCGGCCGGCCAACAAGACCCCCGCGACCACGAGAACGCCCAGGTACGCGTTGCCGATGAGGGCCTCCGCGAAAGTCCAGTCGCGTTCGGCGCCGCCACCGCCGGGGACCACGGCGACCGTCCATCCGGTGAACAGGGCGGCGACCACCAGCGCCATCCCGCGCTGTCCCCTGGCGGCGAGGTAGCCGAGTGCGGGCACCACCCACACCCAGTGGTGTGTCCAAGAGATCGGGCTGATGAGCAGGGAACATCCCGCCGTGACGAGCAAGGCGGCGCGGTCGTCGCCCGCGCGGTGGAGCCGGTGCACGAGCCACATCGCCAGCACCGCGCACACCGCGCTGAGCGCCGTGGCCATCCATCCTCCCGGTAGCGTCCTGGCGGCGAATCCTTGCCACGACTGGTTCCCCACCCAGCCTTTCATTTCGGCGAAGTGGTCGTTGAAGATCGCCGAGGTCCAGTAGCGCACGGAGTCCTTTGGCAGGACGACCATCGCGAACGCCGTCGCGCCGAGGAAGGTCGCGAGCGCGCGTGCCGCGTCCGCGATCCGCCTGGTGAGCAGGAGATGGGCGATGAAGATCAGCGGGATCAGCTTGACCGCCGCGACGATCCCGATCGCGATTCCGCAAGTGCGCGAACCGCGCAGGAGGAGTACATCCACCACGACGGCGGCCATCAGGACGAGATTGACCTGGCCGAGACCGATGGTCTGCCACACCGGCTGCAGCGCGAAGGCGCCGAGAAGCAGGAGCGGGAGGTGCGCCCGGTCGGCGAACGGCCGAAGCGCCCAGTAAAGCGACGGGGCGGCGGCCAGTGCGAGCAGACCCCAGCACAACTGGGCCGGTAGCGCGGTCAGCGAGGTGAAGAGCAGCGCGGCGAACGGCGGATAGGTGAACGGCAGTTCCGGCGCCCATTCGGGGAGCGCGCGCAACGGCGAATAGAGACTTTCCCCTTGCACCACGGCGAAACCGCCGGCTCGGTAGACCGACGAATCGACGCCGAGCGGCGTATCCGAGATCCACCGGATGAGCGCGACCACGGCGAGCACCGCCGCCGCGACGCCGACGACGATCAGCGCCGTGTCGGCGCGCAGCCCCCTCGACCGATCCATCCGGCAACGATCTCCGGAACCTCCTCGCGAAACATCGCCCCGGGGACCAGTCTTGGCGCCGCTACCCCGGTACCCGATCCCGCGCGAACCCCTACCCCGGTATCAGGGCGTACTTCCCGGCACGACGAGCCCTGCCTCGTAGGCGACCATGACCGCTTGCGCTCGATCTCGCACGCCGAGCTTGGCGAAAACCCTGCTGACATGGGATTTCGCCGTCTGTTCCGCGATCACCAGCGCTTCGGCAATCTCCGTGTTGGAGAGGCCGCGCGCGATCAGGCGGAGCACTTCGGTCTCGCGTGCCGTCAACTCGGCCACGAGCGAGTGGCCCGCGTGCGCCGACGCGTGGGTGCGGGTGAACTCGCCGATCAGGCGTCTGGTGATCGTCGGAGCGAAGAGCGCGTTGCCCGAGGCGACCACCCGGACCGCGGTGACCAGATCCTCCAGCGGGGAGTCCTTCAGCAGGAACCCGCTGGCGCCCGCCCGCAGTCCGCCGAACACGTACTCGTCGATGTCGAAGGTGGTGAGGATCAGGACGCGGACCTCTTCCCGCCCCGCGACGATCCGCCGGGTCGCCTCGAGCCCGTCTAGCTCGGGCATGCGCACGTCCATCAGCACGACGTCCGGTTCGAGTTCGGCGCACAACGCGACGGCGGCCGTCCCGTCCGCGGCCTCGCCGACCACCCGCATGTCGGCCTGCGCGTCGAGCACCGCGCGGAAACTCTGCCTGACCATGGTCTGGTCGTCGGCGATGACCACCGAGATCACGGTTTCGGCTGCCCTTCGCGATCGAGCGGAACGGTCAGGGCGACCAGGAAACCACCGTCCGGTCTCTCCCCCACCTCGAGATCCGCCGCGAGCATAGCGGCCCGCTCCCGCATCCCCACCAAACCGTGTCCGCTGCCTGCCCGTTCGGCCTGTTTCGGGTCCTGTCCGGGGCCGTTCGCGATGAGCAAGCGGACGGAACCCGGCCCCGCCGTGAGTTCGACGGAGATCGACGCGCCGGGTGCGTGCTGGATCGCGTTGCTGAGCGCTTCCTGCACGATCCGGAACATCGACAAGGAGACTCCCACCGGAACGGCGTCGAGGTCTCCGCTCAGGGCGAGCTCGCACGAAGTACCGGCGGCCTCGACCCCTTCGACGAGCTCGACCACCTTGGCCAGCCCCGGCTGCGGGGCGACCAGGAGAGCGCGATCCTCGGACCGGAGCACGCCGAGCAGCCTGCGCAGTTCGGTCAAACCTTCGCGCGCGGTCCCGGCCAGGTCGGCGAATTCCCGCCAGATCTCGGCTTCGCGATCGGGTTTGTCCTGATCGGCGAACCGGAACCGCGCCGAGTCCGCGCGCAACGCGAGCACGGACATGTGGTGCGCGACCACGTCGTGGAGTTCCCGCGCGATGCCCGCGCGTTCCTCCAGCAGGGCCGCCCGTGTCTCCTCCGCGAGCCGCCTTTCCTGCTGTGCCGCGCGAGCTTCTTCGGCGAGCCTGCGCTGACGCACGGTGTTGCCGAGGAAGAACGCCATCCCGCCCAGCAGCACGAGCAGTGCCGCGTCACGCCAATCGCGGAGAAAAGGCACCGCGGCACCGAACGAGATGAGCGCCGCCCAGGTCAGTTCCGCCTGATCGTTGCCCTCTCCCACGAGGTAGAAGAGGAGCGCCGCCGTCAGCGCGAGTCCCGGCGCCCACGGCCAGCCCCAGGAGGCGGCCATGCCGGGCAACGTCAGCGGGGTGCTCACGACGGCGACGATCAGCGTGCGCCATCCCCACAGCGGCGAGCGCACCGCGAGCAGACAGGGCAGCACCGTGATGATCACGTTGAACGTCTTCGCGGGCGGCGGCACCGAAACGGTCGAGAACGTGACGAAAGCCGCCCACAGTCCCCATGCGACGATCGCGAGAGCGCGCAGCCGGCGCAACCCCGCCGAGCGCTTCGGCGGGGTGCCGGTTCCGGTGAATGCCGTGTGGCGCAGGGCATCCCACCACGCCCGCGGGCGCTGTCGGTCGATCATCAAGCGTCACCCTACCCTCGGGGCGACACACCCTGCGTAATCGAATCGTCGACGCGCTCGACCTTGCCGACGAGGAAGACGTAGGAAAGGATCCCGGCGATCGTGATCACGGTCATGTAGGCGAAGCCGGGCGCGAAGCTGTCATCGGTGACGATCAGGCCGATGACGATGGGGGTGGCGATCGACGACAGGTTCCCGATGAAGTTGAACATCCCGCCGGTCAGTCCCAGCAGCCGTCGCGGCGCCAGCGCGGAGACCAGCGACCAGGTGATCGACGCGAGGCCGTTGCCGAAGAAGGCGACGGACAGGATGACGATGACCAGCGCGGTCGAGTCGGTGAAACCGGCCCCGACCATCACCGTGCTCAGCACCAGGCCCGCGATGATCGGGCCCTTGCGCGCCACGCTGAGCGAAGCGCCGCGCCGGACCAGGAAGTCCGACAGGACACCGGAAGCCAGCACACCGACCAGAGCCGCGATGAACGGCAAAGACGCCAGGAAACCGGACTTGATGTAGTCCATGTCCCGGTATTCGACGAGGTACGTCGGGAACCAGGTGAGGAAGAACCAGAGCGTCGAGGTCAGGCAGAACTGGCCGAAGTAGATACCCCACAGTTTCCGGCTGCCCAGCACGGCCGCCAGATCCGCTCGCGTGATCCGCGCCCGCTCCGGCCGCTCATCAGCCAGATCCACCAGGCCGCCGCCCGAGCGGATCAGCTCGATCTCGGCCTCGTTGGCCCGCGAATCTCGCGGCTCGCGGTACTTCGCGTACCAGAGCGCGGCCCAGAGGATGCCGACCAGTCCGGTGGCGATGAACACCCAGTGCCAGGACAGGATCGCCTGCATCCAGGACAGTACGGGGGTCAGCAGGGCGAGGCCGATGAACTGGCCTGAGGTGTAGAAGCCGATCGCGGTGGCGCGTTCGCGTTCCGGGAACCAGACGGTCGCGATCTTGCTGTTGATCGGATAGGCGGGCGCCTCGAAGACACCGACCATGAGCCGCAGCGCGATCAGCGCCACGAAACCCCCGATGACACCCATGAAGAAGGTCGCGAGTGACCACATGATCAGGCAGGCCGGGTAGAGCAGCCGCGGCGGGATCTTGTCGACCAGCCAGCCGCCGGGAAGCTGCAGCGCGGCGTAGGTCCAGCCGAAAGCCGACAGGAGCAGGCCTTGTTCCACTTTGGACAGGTCGAGTTCGCCGGCGATCGCGGGCATCGCGATCGACAGGTTCGAGCGGTCCAGGTAGTTGATGACGACGGTGATGAACAGCATCACCGCGATGAGCACCCGATACCGGGAGGGACGCGTCATCGTGCTCACCATTCCGCGAACGAGCCGTCGGTGTGCCGCCACACCGGATTCCGCCAGCGATGTCCTTCGGCCGCGCGTTCGGCGACGTATTCCTCGTTGATCTCGATGCCGAGCCCCGGCCCGTCGGGGATGGTGACCTGTCCGTCTTCGTAGGCGAACACCGACGGGTCGGTGACGTAGTCGAGGAGATCGTTGCTCGTGTTGTAGTGGATGCCGAGGCTCTGCTCCTGGATCGTCGCGTTGTAGCAGCCCGCGTCGATCTGCAGGCAGGCCGCCAGCGCGATCGGCCCCAGTGGACAGTGCAAGGCGAGGCCGACGTCGTACGCCTCGGCCATGTGCGCGATCTTGCGCGCTTCGGTGATGCCGCCGCAGTGCGACGGGTCCGGCTGGATGATGTCGACGGCGCCGGAGGCCAGCACCGCCTTGAAATCCCACCTCGAGAACAGCCGCTCGCCGAGCGCGATCGGGATCGGCGAGTTGCGAAGGACCTCCGCGAAGCCGTCGACGTGCTCGGACAGCACGGGTTCCTCGACGAACATCAGCCGGTACGGCTCCAGTTCGCGCAGCAGGACCTTGGCCATCGGTTTGTGCACGCGGCCGTGGAAGTCCACGCCGATGCCGACGTTCGGACCGACGGCCTCGCGCACGGCGGCCACGTTGGCCACGCAGCGATCGACCTTGTCCCAAGTGTCCAGATAGGACAGTTCCTCGGTCCCGTTCATCTTGACAGCGCTGAACCCGCGATCCACCACCTCCCGCGCGGCGCGGGCGGTTTCGGCGGGACGATCGCCGCCGATCCACGAGTACACCTTGATCCGGTCACGCACCCGGCCGCCGAGCAGTTCGTGCACCGGCACGCCGAGCGTCTTGCCCTTGATGTCCCACAGCGCCTGGTCTATCCCGGCCAGCGCGCTCATGTGGATCCCGCCACCCCGGTAGAACCCGCCGCGGTAGAGGACCGTCCACAGATCTTCGATCCGCGAGGGATCCTTGCCGATCAGGTAGTCGGAAAGCTCTTCGACGGTGGCTGCCACCGAGGATGCCCGGCCCTCCAAGACCGGCTCACCCCATCCGGTGATGCCCTCGTCGGTTTCGATCTTCAGGAACGACCAGCGCGGCGGCACCTGATATGTCGTCATTGACACGATCTTCATGTTTTCTTCCTTAATCCTGGTGCCAGATCTTGGAGAGTTCACGAGCCCGGACGGCGACCGCGTCCGCGCTGTCGCCCGGCCGGTAGAGGCAGGAACCCAGCCCCGCCCCGGCCGCTCCGGCGGCGGCCCAGGCCGCCAGATTCGTTTCGTCGACCCCGCCGACAGGCAGCAGTTCGACCTCGCGTGGCAGCACCGCGCGCCACGCCTTCATCCCCTCGATCCCGACGGAGCCGGAGGGGAAGAGCTTCAGGTGCCGGGCGCCCGCGGCCAGCGCGGAGAAGGCTTCGGTGGGCGTCGCCACGCCGGGGTACGGCGTCATCCCCTCGGCCACGGCGGCGGAGATCACCGCGGGATCGCTGTTGGGCGCCACGATCATCCGCGCCCCGGCTTCCCGCGCCCGTCCGACGTCGCCGGTGGTGAGCACCGTGCCCGCGCCGATCAGGCACCAGTCACCGAACGCGTCGGCGAGCAAACGGACGCTCTCGAAGGGCTCCGGCGAGTTCAGCGGCACCTCGATGGCGGGGAATCCCGCGTCGACGAGTGCCCGCCCGACGCCGACGACCTCGGCCGGGGTCACTCCGCGCAGGATCGCGATCAAACCGGTCACGGCTTCAGTGTCCTTTCGAGACGGTCTTCGAGCAGGCCGGCGGCCGTCGCGAGGCGCCACAACCCCCGGGTGGTGATTTCTTCGGACAGCACGGTGGCCTCGACTCCCCTGTCTGCCAGGGCGAGGGCGTAGCGGCGGCACAGTTCGCCGGCGCCGCACAGCACCACGCGGGTGTCCGAATCGCGCAGCAGGTGAGAGACCTCGTCGGCGATGAGCACGCCCGAGAGGTAGTCGGGCAGCGAAGCGGGCGCCAGCACGCCGTCGAGCACGAGCGGGCGAGCGCCGAACGCCTCGGTGGCGAGCCCTCGCGAACGCTTTCCGGCGGCGAGACCGCGCAGGAACGCGGCTTCGTCGCGGACCGGGTCGGCGGCCGTCCTGGAGAGGATTCCGTGCGCGGTCAGCAATCCGTACAGCTCGCCGGTCATCGCGGTGGCGAAGTCCGTGACGAATCCGTCCTCGACGCGGACCCATTTGCTGTGCGTGCCCGGGAGCACGACCGTGACCGGCTCGCGAGGGTCGCCGAGTGCCTCGAGTACGCCGACCAGCTGCGTTTCCTCGCCGCGGAGCACGTCGCCCGGACTTTCGCCGGACGGGACGCGCAGTCCGGGCACGAGGTGGAGCACACCGTCGCGATGCGGCACGGGGACGAGCGAGGTGAAGTCCAGGCTCGCCGGGACGGTGCGGTAGCCGGAGTCGGTCCATCCCTGCGCGCTGCCCACCATGCCGGAGGCGATGGCCGGGACCGCGGGGAACGCGGCGAGCCAGTCTCCGCAGGTCTTCCGGAAGGCCGCTTCATAGGCGGCCGCCCTCGCCCGTGGGTCCCGCAGGTCCACGTCCTCGGTCGTGCTGAGCAGTCCTCGCTCGGCGCTGCGGGCGTCCAGGATCTCGCCGCCCTTGCCGAGCAGCCAGGCGCGCTGACCGGAGGTTCCCCAGTCGAGCGCGATCAAGGCGGGTCCAGTGTCCGTCACGAGCGACATCGTGCGGGCACGTTCCCGATAATGCGAACACCGTCCCTATATGTAGGATCGCGCTATGTCCGACACGGCGCCGCCCGGCACCCAGACCCTCGCCCGCGGGCTCGCGGTGATCCGCGCCGTCGCCGGCGGCGCGACCGATCTCCGCACCCTGGTCGAGCGCACCGGGCTGGGCCGCAGTACCGCGCATCGGCTGGTCCAGCTGCTGGTGAGCGAGGGCTACCTGCGCAGCGGACGGGACGGCTACACGCTCGGTCCCACGCTGATCGAGCTGGGTTTCCAGGCCTTGCACGGCAGTCCGTTGCCGGTGGTCGCCCGGCCGGTGCTGGAGGAACTGGCCGATCAGCTGCGCGACACGGTGCACCTGGCCGTCCGCGACGGGGACTCGGTGCTGTACCTGGACAAGCTGCCGGGTTCGCGGGGCGCGGAGATGCGCTCCCGGATCGGGCACCGGATGCCCTTGACGCGCACCGGTGTCGGCATGGCGCTGCTCCTGGACTCCGCGCCGGAATGGCGGGAGCTGTACCAGGCCGAGGCGCCCGTGGAACCCGGTCAGGTCCATCCGGAGGACGTCGACGCGTTTTTGGCGCGGATGCGCGAGTACGCGGAGGCGGGGGTGGCGATGGATCTGGAAGACAACGAACCCGGGATCCGTTGTGTCGCGGCGCCCATCCGGGACGCCACCGGCGCGATCGCCGGAGCCATCAGCGTTTCGGCGACGCGGCCGTACATGCCCACCGCCAGGATGCGCGGCCTGAACCGCGTCGTCGGCCGTGCGGCACAACAGGTTTCCGCCGGCCTCGGCTTCCGCGATCACTGAAAGGCAGGATGCCTCCATGAGCGAACCCTCCTTCACCCTCGTGCAGCTGCGCTATTTCGAGGCGGCGGCCCGGCATCTGAGCATGACCGCCGCGTCGAAGGAGCTGGTGGTCTCGCAGTCGGCCGTGTCGACAGCGATCGCGCAGCTGGAGAAGGAAATGGGCGTGCAGTTCCTCCTGCGCCACCACGCCCGGGGGCTCAGCCTGACCACGGCGGGCGAGGCGTTCTACAAAAGGGTGCTCGATTTCCTGGCCCACGGCGCCGAACTGGTCGAGACGGCACGACAGTCCGGCACCGAACTGGTGGGGACGCTGACTGTCGGCTGCTTCGCCACCCTCGCGCCATTTCGGTTGCCCAGCCTGCTCGCGGAGTTCGAAGCCCGGCACCCGCGGGTGCACGTGTCCTTGCGTGAAGGCGAGCATGACGCGCTGAAGACGGCCCTTCGCTCAGGCGGTACCGAACTCGCCCTCCTCTACGGCTACGACCTCGGCGACGACATCGATCACGAAGTCGTGGGCAGCGCGGCGCCGTACGCCCTGGTCCCCCAAGATCACCGGCTCGCCCGCGGGAAGGGCCGCAAGGTGTCGCTCCAGGAGCTGGCCGAGGAGCCCATGGTGCTGCTCGACCTCCCGAACAGCCGTGAGTACCTGCTGACGATCCTGCGCGACGCCGGGGTGGAACCGCGGATCCGGCATCGCAGCACCGGTTACGAGACCGTCCGCTCGCTCGTCGCGTCCGGGCACGGCTTCGCCCTCCTCAACCAGCGCCCGCCGGAAGACACCACGTACTCGGGTGCGAAAGCCGTCCCGCTCACGCTCACCGACGACGTTCCGGCGCTGGAGATCGTCGTCGCCTCGATGCGCGGGGCCAGGCTCACCCGGCGGGCGCAGGAGTTCCGGGAACTGTGCCGCACCCACTACACCCGCTGACGATCACCGATACCGCAGGTAGGCGCGATGGGTCGCGATGTGGTCGGCCACGAGTTTGGCGTCGTGCCACACGCCCCAGATGAAGCTCGAGCCGCGCCGTGCCTGCCAAGGCAGTCCCAGGAAGTACACCCCGGGCTCGGAGGACACGCCTCGACGGTGATCCGGCTTGCCGTCCTCGTCGAACGCGTCGACCCGCAGCCAGCCGTAGTCGGCGGTGAAGCCGGTGGCCCAGACGATCGACCGGACCCCGGCGGCGGCGAGGTCGAGTTCGAGGATCGGATCGGTGGCACGGTCCGGATCCGGCCCCAGCACGCGCGCCTCCGGCTCCTCCGGCAGGTCCAGTCCGTTGCGCACGACGTAGGCGTCGGCTTCGTCGAGAGTCGCGAGATAGCCCGCGTCTCCCCTGGCGAGGTTGGCCGCGAGATCCGGCGCGAAGCGGAGAACGCCTTCGTCGTAGGAAGAAGTCAGGCCCACGAGCTCGATCCCCATCCCGGCGAGGGCCCGGAAATCGACCGTCCGCCCGCCGCGCGCTCCGCTGACCGCGATGGTGACGTGCTCCGACCCTTGCGGCGGGATGTCGGCGTCCCACTTGCCGAGGACGCCGAGCCACCAGCAGAAGTCGCGTCCGCGATACCTGCGCGGCGGCCGCCCGTGAGGGCCGACGGAGAGGTACACGCGACGGCCCGACCGGTGGAGTTCTTCGGCGATCTGCACCCCCGAAGACCCGGCCCCGACCACCAGCACCGCTCCTTCGGGCAACTGCCCGGGATTGCGGTAGCCGCTCGAGTGGAGCTGCCGGATCCCGGCGTCCTCGGGCACGATCGACGGCATCACCGGCCGCTGGAACGGCCCGGTCGCCGCGATGACGTACCGCGTGTCGAAGGTCCCGTCCGAAGTCTCCACCTGGAATCCCGGGCGTCCTTCATGCTTGCGGACCGACGTCACCTCGACCCCGGTCCGGATCGGTGCGGCGATCTTTTCCGCGTAGGCCTCGAAATACTCGGCGACCCGGTCCTTCGTGGGGAAGTCGTCCGGGGCGAGACCGTCGAATTCCAAGCCGGGGAAGCGATCGTGCCAAGCGGGGCCGTTCGCGACCAGCGAGTCCCACCGCTCCGAACGCCAGCGCTCCGCGATCCGGTCGCGCTCCATGACGAGGTGCGACACCCCGTGGCCACTCAGGTGCTCGCTCATCGCCAGACCGGCCTGGCCCCCGCCCACCACGAGAGCCTCCACCTCTTGGCTCGGCATCCAGACCTCCAGGTTCGTCATCACGTTTCCCCGCCGATCGTGGCGGCGCGGCGTTGCCTTTGTCCAACAGATGTTTCCGCCCTTCAAGATCTGATTCACAGATCCAGCCCACTCCCTCGTGCATCTGAATTATCGATGCCTTGATCCTGAAAGATCTTCTGTACAGAACACCGACCCGGCGGCACGCTGTGGCGACGAGGCCCGCGTCCGGCGGGCCGCCCCTCTTCCAGGGAAGGCCGAGCAGTGACCGTCCATCGCCGCATCCGCCCGTTCAACACGCGCGACACCTATCCCGAGCAGAACCTCGACAACGACCTCTGCCAGGCCGTCGTCGCCAACGGCACGGTTTACGTCCGCGGCCAGATCGGTCAGGACCTCGACACCAGCGAGTCCGTCGGGATCGGTGACGCGGCCGCGCAGGCCGAGCGGGCGATGGCCAACATCGCGCAGCTGCTCGAAGAAGCGGGCAGCCGGATGGAGCATCTGGTCAAGCTCACGATCTACCTGATCGACCCGCGCTACCGCGAGGACGTCTATCGCGTCGTCGGCCGCTGGACCAAGGGTGTGCACCCGATTTCGACCGGTGTGGTGGTGTCCGCGCTCGCGCGGCCGGAATGGCTGTGCGAGATCGACGCCGTCGCGGTGATCCCGGAGGAGGGCAAGTGACCTTTTCGATCGTGGGCCGTGAGGTCTCCGGCGGCACCGTGCGGTTCGGTGTCGCGGCCAGTTCGTCCAGTCCCGCCGTCGCCGCCCGCGTCGCGCATCTGCTGCCCGGCGTCGGAGCGGCCGCTTCGCAGAACGTCACGGACCCTCGGCTCGGCGGGCGCCTGCTCGACAGGCTGGCCGAGCACGGCGATCCCGAGCGGGCGCTGTCCGAGGTGGTCGCCGCGGCGTCCGGCGTCGAGTTCCGGCAACTGACCGTGCTCGGCCCGACCGGACCTGGCTTCGCCTTCAGTGGCGCCAAAACGCTCGGAAACCACGCGTCGGCGACAGCCGACGGCGTCGTGGCGGCGGGGAACATGCTGGCGGACGAGCAGGTCCCACAGTCCATTGTGGACGTGTTTCTCGCGTCGACCGGTGAGCTGGAGCAGCGACTCGTCACCGCGTTGAGGGCAGGCCTCGCGGCGGGCGGCGAAGAAGGTCCCGTCCGGTCCGCCGGCGTGGTCGTGGTGTCCGATGTGGACTGGCGGATCACCGATCTGCGCGTGGACTGGGCCGAAGACCCGATCGACCGGCTGGCCGGGCTGCTCGACGTGTGGCTCCCGCAACGCGACGACTACGTGACCCGCGCGCTCGACCCCGGTGCGGCGCCGTCCTACGGCGTACCGGGAGACGAGGGATGACGACGCCGAAGAGCGCGGCCCGCACCGAGATCGATCGCCACGCCGATGCGCTGATCCGGTTGTCGCGACGGTTGCACGCCGACCCCGAGACCGCTTGGGAAGAGCATCGTGCCGCCGCGATGGTGCCGGAACTGCTCGACAACGCCGGTTTCGCCGTCACCTCGGGCTACCTCGGCCTCGACACCGCGTTCCACGCGAGCTTCGGCGGCGGCCCCACCCGGATCGCGTTGTGCGCCGAATACGACGCGCTGCCCGGTCTCGGCCACGCCTGCGGCCACAACCTCATCGCGGCGAGTTCGATCGGCGCCGCGCTCGGCCTGGCCGCGATCGCCGACGACGCGGGGCTGACCGTCGAGGTCTACGGGACCCCGGCCGAGGAGGGCGGCGGCGGGAAGATCGAACTGCTCGACCGCGGCGCGTTCACCGATGTCGACTTGGCGATGATGGTCCACCCCGCGCCCGTCGATGTCGCCGAGGCGCGGCCGTTCGCCGTCAGTCACTCGAAGATCTCCTACCGCGGCCGATCGGCGCACGCCGCCGCGTATCCGGAGGCCGGGGTCAACGCGGCCGACGCTTTCACCGTCGCCCAGGTCGCGATCGGCCTGCTGCGGCAACATCTTCCGTCTTCGGCCCGCGTGCACGGCGTCGTGACGCACGCCGGTGACGCCCCGAACGCGATCCCCGAGCACGCGACCGGGCGCTGGTACGTACGCGCCGGGACGCTCGCGGAGCTGGCAGAACTGGAACCGCGCGTGCTGCGCGCGTTCGAAGCCGGCGCGCTCGCCACCGGTTGCGAACTGAGCGTCGAGCCGGAAAGCAGGCCCTACGCCGAGTTCCGCGCCGACGAGACCGCGTTGGCGGCCTACCGTGCCAACGCCCTGGAACTCGGCCGCGAGTTCGCGCCGGACGGAACGGCGTCCCGGATGAACCGCGCGTCGACCGACATGGGCAACGTCTCGCAGGTCGTGCCCGCCATCCACCCCTACATCGGTATCGGCTCCCTGCCCGCGATCAACCACCAGCGCGAGTTCGCCGCGCACTGCGTCGGCGGCGACGCCGAACGCGCGCTGCTGGACGGCGCGATCGCACTGGCTTGGACCGGTGTGGACCGGGCACCCGCCTGACCGTCTTCGCGCGACATGGTTCAAGGAGGCATCATGACCACGCAGGACTCTCCCCCCGACGAGTTCGTCACCACCACGACCGACCCCGCGATGCTGCGCCGCAGCATCGCCGCCGGGGCCGTCGGGGTGTTCGTGCACTGGTTCGACTGGGCCGCCTACGCCTACCTCGCGAGCACGATCGCGTCGGTGTTCTTCCCCGCGGGCGACGCCACCGCCGGTCTGCTCGCCGTCTTCGGCGTTTTCGCGGTCTCCTTCGGGATCCGGCCGATCGGGGCGCTGGTGTTCGGACCGCTCGGGGATCGGATCGGCCGCAAACGCACGCTGTCCATCGTCATCTTCGTGATGTCCGGTGCCACCCTGGTCATCGGCCTCTTGCTCGGGTACTCGACGATCGGGATCGCCGCTCCCCTGTTGCTGGTCTTCCTGCGGCTGCTGCAAGGGTTCGCGGCGGGCGGCGAATTCGGGAGCGCGGCGAGCTTCCTCGCCGAATACGCACCGCGCCACCGCCGCGGTTTCGGTGTCAGCTGGCTCGAAGTCGGTTCCCTGCTGGGATTCCTCGCCGGATCGTTCGTGTTCCTGTTGTTGTCGCTCGGCCTCTCGGCGGACCAGCTGGCGTCCTGGGGCTGGCGGATCCCGTTCCTGCTCGCGGCGCCGCTCGGGATCATCGGCTTCGTCATCCGCACCAAGATCGAGGACACCCCGGAGTACCGCGCGCTGGAGGCGACCGGTGAGGTTCCCCGCAGCCCGGTGCGGGAACTGTTCCGCGACAACAAGAAGCAACTGCTCCAGGCCGCGGGCCTGATGACCATGATGCACGTGCCGTTCTACGCGGTGCTCACCTATCTGGTCACCTACGAGACCGACTACCTCGGCCATTCCGCGGGCGGCGCCGCCTTGCTGTCCACCGTGATCTCGCTGCTCGCCCTGGTCCTCGTACCCGCCTTCGGGCGGCTCTCCGATCGGGTCGGGCGAAGGCCGGTTCTGCTCGGCGCGGGCTTCGCGCTCTTCGTCCTCGCGACACCGGCGTATCTCGTGATGCGCACGGGACTCACGGGAACGTGGATCGGCGGGCTCACGCTCGGTGTCGTGCTGGCCGCGATCCTCGGCACCTACGCGGTGTGGTCCGCGGAGATCTTCCCGACCCGCACCCGCCAGGGCGGACTGTCGATCGCCTACAACCTCACCGCCGCCCTGTTCGCCGGCACCGTGCCCTACCTGATGACCGTCTTGATCTCCACGACCGGCAGCACCCTCGTCCCCGGCCCGTACCTCATGGTCGCCGCCGCGGTCGGCCTCGTCGCGGCTTTCACGATGCGGGAGACGGCTGGAGAGTCCTTGTCACAGAAGGAAGACTGAACCATCACGTGGCCGCGGCGACACGCTCCGGCTCCAGCACCTCCTCGGGCGGTCCCGCCGCGAGCACCCGTCCGTTCCGGAGCAGTACCAGGCGATCGCAGTAGGTCGGCTCGTCCAGAAGCAGGACCGGCGTCCTCTGCGCGAGCGCCCGCGCCACCAGCACACGTTGCCGCTCACCGGCGTCGCGGCCGGTCTGCTCCGAACGGGTCGCCCACCGCCGGGGGAAGCTCCCGCGCGTGCGAATTTCTTCTGCGCGCTTTCGTCCACGCATTACAAAAATACGGTGTCGAGAATCTTTACGCGGCCCGAGTTCACCGCGTATTCGGATGGCGCTACGCTCTCGTCGCGTCGCCTGATCAGGCCACACTTTCTTTGCCTGCTGGTCAATTCTCACCGTTCAGGGATTGGGATGTATGGAAAGCTGTGATGTCTCCTTTCCCCGGGCGCGAAAGCGCAACCGGGCACGAATCCGCGGTTTCGCCGCGCTGATCGTCCTGCTGGCCGCGGGCTGCGGCGGCGATCCGGCGACCCCGGCTCCGGCCGCGGTCGGCCAGGAGGATCTGACCCTGCTGCCCGAGGCCACCACGTTCGGCACGCTCGCCGACGCGGCCAAGGACTCCGGTGCCGCGGCCACCGGCAAGGTCGTGCACCCCAAGGACGACCTCGTCGTCTACCAGAGCGTCGGCGGCAAGGCCGTCGCCAAGCTCCCGTCGACCCAGGTCGGTTCCCCGACCTGGGTCCCGGTGATCGCCGAACAGGGCCAATGGGCGGAGATCCTGCTCCCGGCCAGGCCCAACGCGTCCGCGGGCTGGGTGCATCTCGATCCGGCGCGGGTCGAGATCGCCCAGAACGACTACACCGTCAACGTCGATCGCGCGGCCTTCTCGCTCGAGCTCACGCGTTCCGGCGAGCGGCTGGGCAAGTGGACGATCGGCACCGGGAAACCGGAGTACCCGACGCCCAAGGGCCGGGCCTTCCTGCTGGCCTCCATCGAGGAGACCGTCAACGAGTACAGCCCGATCGTCCTGCCGCTGAGCGCGCATTCGGAATCGCACGAGACGTTCGGCGGCGGGCCGGGCACGGTCGGCATCCACACCTGGCCGAATGACAGTTACCAGGGTCAAGCGAACAGCGACGGCTGTATTCGCGTACCGAAAGCGGCGCTCGACGAGCTCGTGAAGGTTCCGCTGGGCGCCATTGTCAACATCGTCTGAACAATTCTCGAAAGGGTAGCGCTTTGTTCACCAGAAAAGTTCTCGTCGGCGGCATCGCCCTCAGCGCGGTGGCGCTCACGGTCGTCGCCCCCGCGGCGTCGGCCACCGGCCACGGCAGCTCGGCGTTCGCCCTGTCGGCCTCCGGCCTGCTGAAGATCGACCCGGTCCCCGCGGTCGACGGCTCGGACGGCTTCCGGCAGAAGTCGCTCGCGGAGTTCTCCCTGCCGCTGCAGCTCGTCAAGCTCACCCTGCTCAACGCCCAGGCGGGCGAGAGCGCGGCCAAGGCCAGCATCAAGGACGTCACCGTGAACCTCGGCGGGATCACCGGCCTGCAGGGAAAACCACTGGTCAGCGCATCGGCCATCCAGGCGCAGTGCAAGGGCGGCAAGGGGAGTTCGTCGCTCGCCAAGGCGAACATCGGTGGCGTCAAGCTCGACGTCGCCGCCGCGCCGAACACCGCCGTCGGCGTCCAGGGACTGGCCTCGGTCACGCTGAACAAGCAGGTCGAGCACAAGGACGGCTCGATCACCGTCACCGCGCTGTCGATCAGCGTCGACGGTGTCCAGACGCTCGACCTCGCCTCGGTGACCTGCGCCGCGGGTGACGGCGGCGGTTCGACCACCGAGCCGCCCACCGGGAAGCCGAGCACCGGGAAGCCGTCCAGCACCAAGCCGAGCGCCCCGGCGACCTCGGCCACGACCAGGCCGGCGGGCGACAAGCCCACCGCCGACGGCAAGGCCCCCACGCCCACCCCGGTCAAGGCCCACCTCGACGTCACGGGCTGATCTCCCCCTCGCTCGCTGGAAGGGCCCCGGGGCCCTTCCAGCGACGACGTTCTTTAGCGTTTTGTGCGCAATTTTCGTAGAGCCGTAACAACTTTCGGGCTTCTCACGCCATACGGGACAGCTGCCGCGTTCTTTCCGGTCCCTGCGCAGGAGGAGTTCGTGTGATGGGTACTCGTCGTCCGCTGTTCTCGAGAAAAGCACTGTTCCCGCGAAGATCACGCCGCGCGCTGGCGGTGGGCGTGGTCGGGCCGCTCGTCGGCGCCCTCGCGGTCGCGGTCGTCACCGTGGCGCCCGCCGAAGCCGCGGTGCCCGCCGGTTTCACCGACACGGTGGCGATCGGCGGGCTCAGCTCGCCGACGTCCACCGCGTTCGCGCCGGACGGCCGGGTGTTCATCGCGGAGAAGAGCGGCCTGGTCAAGGTCTTCGACTCACTCACGGACACGACGCCGACGGTCTTCGCCGACCTTCGCCCGCAGACCCAGGATTTCTGGGACCGCGGCCTGCTCGGGCTGGCCGTCGACCCCGCCTTCCCCACCAGGCCGTACGTCTACGTCTCCTACACGTTCGACGCGGTGCCCGGCGGCACTTCGCCGCGCTGGGGTGACGCCTGCCCGACCCCGCCGGGAGCCACCGCCAAGGGTTGCGTCGTCACCGGCCGCGTCTCGCAGCTGACCATGGGCCCGGCGGGTACGGCCGTCAGCGAAAAGCCGCTGGTCACCGGCTGGTGCCAGCAGTTCCCCAGCCACTCTGTCGGCGCACTCGCCTTCGGCCCGGACGGCGCCCTGTACGCGGGCGGCGGCGACGGCGCCAGCTTCAACTTCGCCGACTACGGCCAGGTCGAGAACCCGTGCGCCGACCCGCCCTCGCCCGCCGGGACGAACCTCGCGCCGCCGACGGCCGAAGGCGGCGCGCTGCGTTCGCAGTCACCTCGGCGTCCCGCCGGGCAGCCGGTGCTGCTCAACGGCACGTTGTTGCGCATCGACCCCGACACCGGCGAAGGCGTCCCCGGCAACCCCTTCGCGAGCAGCGCCGACGCCAACGCCCGGCGCGTGATCGCCTACGGCGCACGGAATCAGTTCCGGTTCGGCTTCCGTCCGGGCACCAGTGAGCTGTGGGCGGGCGACGTCGGCTGGGACACCTGGGAGGAGATCAACCGCGTCGCCGACGTCGGCGACGGCGTGGCGGAGAACTTCGGCTGGCCCTGTTTCGAGGGCAACGCCAGGCAGGCGGGCTACGACGGCGCGAACCTCGACCGGTGCGAGTCCCTGTACAGCTCGGGCGGGCAGTCCGCGCCGTTCTACGCCTACAACCACAACGCCAAGGTGGTGGCGGGTGATCCTTGCCCCACCGGAGGTTCTTCGATCAGCGGCATCGCCTTCGAAGCGGGGAGCAACTACCCCGCCGAGTACTCCGGCGCGCTGTTCTTCTCCGACTCCTCCCGGGGCTGTATCTGGGCCATGCAGACCGTCGGCGGCCAGCCGAGCGCGAGCCGTCTGGTGCCCTTCGTGACAGGCGTCAACATTCCGGTGCAGGTACTCACGGGCCCGGGTGGCGACCTGTTCTACGTCGCGTTGGGCAGCGGCGAACTCCACCGCGTGAGCCGCCCCGGCGGCACCAACCGGCCGCCGGTCGCCGTGGCCACCGCGAACCCGTCGAGCGGCCCGGCGCCGCTGAGCGTCCAGTTCGACGGCACCGGCTCCACCGATCCGGACGCCGGGGACACCTTGTCCTACGCCTGGGACCTCGACGCCGACGGCGCGTACGACGACTCGTCGGCCTCCAGCCCGGCCTGGACCTACACCACGGCCGCCGCCGTCGACGCCGGCCTGCGGGTCACGGATTCCCACGGCGCGAGCGCGACCACGACCGTGCGGGTGACCGTCGGGAACCCGGTGGGCCTCGATCCGGTGCCGGTCATCGACAGTCCGACCGGCGCGCTGACCTGGTCGGTCGGTGAGACCGTGACGTTCGCAGGCCGCGCTGTCGACGCCCAGGACGGCCAGCTCCCGCCGTCGGCGCTTTCCTGGCGGCTCGCGATCCGGCATTGCGCGGCCAACGGCACCTGCCATACGCACAACGTCCAGGACTTCCCCGGGGTCGCTTCCGGCTCGTTCGTCGCACCGGACCACGAGTATCCGTCGTATCTGCAGTTGACCCTCACCGCGACCGACTCGAGTGGCCGCACCGGCGCCAAAACCGTCGACCTGCAGCCGAAGACGGTGTCCTTGAACTTCGCCTCCAGCCCGAATCAGGCGATGCTCACCGTCGGCGGGACCCAGCAGCGCACGCCGTTCTCCCGGACGGTGATCGCCGGATCCACCAACTCGATCAGCGCGGACAGCCCGCAGAACCTTCCGCCGCTCAACCTGAAGTACGCCTTCACCGGCTGGGCACACGGTGGCGCGCGGACGCAGAACATCGTCGCGCCGGGCACCCCGACGACTTACCAGGCGAAGTACCGGCTCTGCTGGCTGTTGCAGCCCTGCTGAGGCGTCGCCTTCCGTGCCAAGATGGCGTGATCAGCCAGCGCCCCGACGTTCATCGGAGTCACCATGCCTGTCGTCTTCGTCCACGGAGTTCCCGAAACGGCCGCGATCTGGGAGCCGCTGAGCCACGAACTCGACAGGACCGATGTGATCACGCTTTCACCGCCCGGGTTCGGCGCGGCGGTTCCGGACGGGTTCGGCGCGACCGCGGACGAGTACTTCCGCTGGCTCGTCGCCGAACTCGAGCGGATCGAGGGGCCGATCGATCTGGTCGGCCACGACTGGGGCGGCTGCCATGTGCAGCGGGTCGCCGGCACCCGGCCGGACCTCGTCCGCTCCTGGTGCAACGACGTGTCGGGCTGCACCGACCCGGACTACGTCTGGCACGACCTCGCGCGAACCTGGCAGACACCCGGTGCCGGGGAAGCCGCGATCGAGCAGATGTTCGGCACGCCGTTCGAAGAACTGGTGTCGGGCATGGTCGCGCTCGGGATGACGGCCAAGGCGGCGGAGGCGACGGCGAGCGCGGACAGTGTCGCCATGGGGCGGTGCATCCTGGCCCTGTACCGCTCGGCGCCGGATCTGTCTGCCATCGATTGGGGTATCGACCTCCCCCGGGAGCAACGCAAACCGGGGCTGGTCATCAACGCGACGGAAGACCTGTACGTCGGAGGGCCCGAATTCGTCCATCGCGCCGCGGAAAGGTTGGCCGCCAAAGAAGTGGTCCTGGAGGGCCTCGGGCATTGGTGGATGATGCAAGACCCGAAACGGGGCGCAGCCGCGCTGAACGACTTCTACGCCGATTTGGACAACCGGTAAGCGTTCCCTGAATACACCTGACAGAAAACAAGACGGCCGGTCGCCACTCATTGACAGCTGAGCGGCCGGCCGGTCTTCGTCTGTTGACAGTCCGCGACGGAACCGTTTCTATTTTTCGCAGGGCGCGGGACACGATCCCCGCGCTTTCTGCGACAGGCCATCGCAGTCAGGCAGCTGGTCAGCCGACCTCACGTTCCGACTCGATGTGGAGTTCCCGCATGCCTTTTTCCTTTCGTCGTGGCATGACCGTCGCCTTGAGCGCGACGCTGATCGCGACAACGACCCTGACCGTGAGCGCGTCGACGGCGAGCGCCGACGACGCCTCCGTCTACACCTCGGCTTCGCCGTTGCCCTCGGGACAGAACGGCGATGTGGTCAAGTCCCAGCCCTCGACCTACAACGGCGCCAAAGCCACCCGGATCCAGTACCTGTCCCGGGACAACAAGGACAAGCAGGTCGCCGTCAGCGGAACGGTCTTGGTGCCGACCACGCCATGGAACGGTCCGGGTGAACGGCCCGTCGTGGCGTACGCCCCGTTCACTTTCGGCATGGGCGCGCAATGCGCACCCTCGAAGACCTTGGCTGGCGAGGGAGCACGCGACCTGGTTTCCGGATTCCAGGGCGGTTTCGTCGACGCGCTGCTGGGCGCCGGATTCGCCGTGGCGCAGACCGACTACCTCGGCCCCTGGGTCGAGGGCAGTGGCGATCACCCTTATGTGAACCGGCTTTCCGAGGCGCACACCGTACTCGACGTGATCCGCGCGGCTCAGCGGCTGCCCGGGACCGGGCTGCCGTCGAACGGCCCGGTGGGCGTCGCGGGCTATTCCGAGGGCGGCAGTGCCGCCGCGGCCGCCGCGGAACTGGCTTCGACCTACGCACCCGAGCTGAACGTGAAGGGCGTCTACTCAGGCGCACCGCCCGCCGACAAGGCCGTCCTGGCCAAGTCGCTGGACGGCGGGATGTACGCCGGGTTCCTCGGCTACGCGCTGGTCGGGATCAACCAGGCCTACCCCGAGGCCAACCTGGTCGGCTTGGCGAACCCGGCAGGCGCCGAACTGTTCCTGCAGGCCCGGCAGACCTGCACACTGGACGCCGTCTTCAGGTTCATGTTCAAGCAGACGAGCTCGCTGACCAAGAACGGGCAGCCGGTTTCGTCGTACCTGACGCAACCGCCGTTCGACGCGATCATCGCCGAGAACAGGATCGGCACCCTCAAACCCGCCATGCCGACGATGGTCCAGCAGAGCCCGACGGACGACGTGATCCCCGCCGCGGTGGGCAAGCAGATGGCCAAGGACTGGTGTGACAAGGGCGCCAACGTCCAGTGGAAGGACCTGGCTTCCTTCTCGCCCTTCTTCTCGCACGCGCTGGGCATGCCCACCGCGTCCGCTGACGCCGCGGCCTGGCTGCGGAGTGTGTTCAACGGTCAGGCCGGCACCGGCAACTGCGGCCGGTTCTGATCACTCGAACCGCTTCGACGAGCGGGTGACGACGGGACGGAAAGCCGCCCCGTCGTCACCTTCAGGCCGGTGATCAGGGGTGGCAGCTGGCCCATCCGTTGCCGACCACGTCGCCCGCCGTGTCACGGACCTTGTAGAAGTTGGCCCCGTCCCAGTGGTCGAAGACGAACAGCCAGTTTCTCTCGAACACACCTCGTTTGAGGAGATAGTCGTGCGGGTCGCACGTGTCGAAGGGCCACCCCACCTCGACGGTGTCCGGTCCGGGCACCGCCGCGACGACCGGCTCCGCCGCCGACGACGCGGCGGTCGAGCCCATCAGTGCCCCGACGACGGCGAATCCGACAGCACCGTACCGGCCCGCCTTGGCGAAAGCGTGCATTCTTTCCTCTTTCCGGTTGTTTTCGCTGTTCCTTCACCGACCACGGTGCTCGGCCACCCGTGGACGATGTTTGAAGATCTCTTGAATTCCCTGCTCCGGACCGGTAATCGTGGAGACGGTCGACAGGGTGGGGGCGGCTATGACCGTGGAATTCCGGGTGCTCGGGGACGTCGAGGTCCGTATCGGTGGCCGGCGGGTCGACGCCGGTCATTCCCGCCAGTTGTACGTGTTGCTGGCACTGCTGATCGACGCCAACCAAGTCGTCTCGACCGATCAGCTGATCGACCGGGTGTGGGCCGATCGACCACCGTCACGGGCCCGCGGCACTCTGTCGAGCTATCTGACCCGGCTGCGTCAGGTCTTCGCACCCGCCGGGGGCGAGGTCGGCATCGTCAGGAGGGCGGGCGGATACGTCCTCACCCTCGACCCCGAAGCGGTGGATCTGCACCGGTTCCGCCGGCTCACCGCGGAGGCCCGGGGGCTCGGCGCCGATCGCGCGGTGGTGCTGCTGGACCGAGCGGTGGGGTTGTGGCGCGGGGACGCCTTCGCGCAGCTGGACAATCCTTGGCTCGCCACGACCCGTGAAGCGCTGAACCGGGAACGGCTCGTGACCGAACTCGACCGTGTCGACCTGCACCTGGAACTGGGCGACCACAGCGGGCTGATTCCGGATCTGGCCACCTATGCCGCCAGGTATCCCTGGAATGAGCGGGTCGCTTGCCGGCTCATGCTCGCCTTGCACCAGAGCGGCCGTCAGGCAGAGGCCTTTCAGGTTTTCTGGGACACGAAACGTCGCCTGGCCGACGAATTCGGCGTCGACCCCGGCCGGGAACTGCGGCAACTGCACCAGCGCCTCCTGCGCGACGAGGCCGCCCCTGCCCCTGCGCCGCGACGCGTCGGCCGCAACGAACTCCCTGGCGACATCACCGACTTCACCGGCCGCGCGGACGAGATGCGGGAGCTGTCGGCCGTGCTCGACGGCACACGGCAAAGAGCCGTGGCGATCGAGGCCATCGACGGGATGGCGGGCGTGGGAAAGACGGCGTTCGCGATCCACGTCGCCCACCGGCTCGCCGACCGTTATCCCGACGCGCAGCTGTTCATCGACCTCCGGGCCCACACCGAGGGCCAGGAACCCATCGAGCCCGCGGCCGCCCTGGACACGTTGCTGCGCTCTCTCGGGATTCCCGGCGAACGGATACCGTCCACAGTGGACGCACGCGCCGCGTTGTGGCGGGCGGAGCTGGCAGGCCGCAGAGCACTGGTGGTGCTGGACAACGCCGCCGACGCCGCGCAGATCCGGCCCCTGCTCCCGGGCGCCCCGGGCTGCCTGGTGCTGATCACCAGCAGGCGACGGCTCACCGACCTCGAACCGGCTCACGTCACGTCGCTGGACGAGCTGCCGCCCCCGGACGCGACGGCGTTGTTCACCAAGATCGTGGGCGCCGATCGCACCGGTGAAGACCCCGACGCCGTCACCGATGTGGTTCGCCTCGCCGGACATCTGCCCTTGGCCATCCGCATCGCCGCCGGCCGGTTGCGCACCCGCCCGGCGTGGGCGATCACCCATCTCGCGACCCGCCTCGGGGAAGGACATCGGCGGCTCACCGAGTTCACCGCCGGGGACCGCAACGTCGCGGCCGCCTTCACCCTGTCGTACACCAGTCTCACCGCCGAACAGCGACGCGTGTTCCGGCTCTTGGGCCTGCACCCCGGCCCCGACATCGACTCCCGTGCCGCCGCTTCCCTGACAGCGACCGATGAGGACACGGCGGACCGGCTGCTGGAAGACCTGGTGGATGTCCACCTGCTCCAGCAACCCTCACCCGGCCGATACCGATTCCACGACCTGCTCCGGCATCACGCGCACGCCACGGCCCTCGCCGAGGAGTCCGTATCCAGCCGGCATGAAGCAGAGAACCGTCTGCTCGGTTTCTACTTGCACACGGCCCACACCGGCGACCGGCTCTTGCGCCCCTATCGTCCGCCGATCGAGCCCGCCGGTCCGCCACCGGGCTGCCGCCCCCACCCGCTTCACGACGAAAGCACCGCGCTGGACTGGTTCACCGCGGAGCAGCCGAATCTGCTGGCGGCCCAGCAGCTGGCGTCGGCCCTTGGCCGGTATGAGTCCGTATGGCAGCTGGCGTGGACCTTGACCACGTTCCACTACCGGAGAGGGCATCAGCACGACGACCTGACCGCCTGGCAGGCCGGTCTGGCCGCGGCGCACCACCTCGACGAGCCCGCCACCCATGTTCTCGTCCACCGGATCCTGGGGCAGGCCTACGCCTGGGCGGGCCGGCACGGTGACGCGTCGGCGCATCTACATCGAGCCCTGGCTCTTGCCGAGCACATCGGTGACCGCGAAGGCGAAGGCTTCACTCATCTCGCCCTCGCCATCGCCGGTGAACTAGGAGGGAGCCATCGCGAAGGGCTCGAGCACGCCGAACGCGCCCAGCACCTGTTCCGGGCTCTCGAAAACCCGATCGGCGAGGCCGGAGCGTTCACCCTGGTCGGCAGGCTCGCGACCGATCTGGGGCACTACCGCAGGGCTCACGCCAGCTGCCACTCGGCGCTGACCCTTCAACGCCTTCACCGAGACCGCGAAGGCGAAGCCAACACACTCGGCGCCCTGGGCGCGCTGGCCCACCACACCGGCCGTCACACTCGCGCCCTCGACTACTACCGGCGATCCCGCGCGCTCTTGCGCGAACTCGGTGACGTCAACGAAGAAACCCGCATCGTGGAACATCTCGCCCGGACCCACTACGCGCTCGGAGACCTCGATCGAGCCAGCGAAGCATGGCACCAGGTCCTGGACCTGTTCCGGGCCAAAGGGCGGACCACCGACGCGGAGCGGGTCCGGCGCCGGCTCGCCGAACTCGGTCCGCTGAAGCCCGGGTCAGAACCTGGCGTCGATACCGGCGAGGACGGCCCCCAGACTGGGCAGCCACCGTTGCCGGGGGTCGGGAGCCGTGAGCCATTCCAGCGCGACGTCCGGGCGCCGGGTGCCGATCGGCAGTGGAAGGAGCGCGCCCCCGGCGATCACCTCGACGTCCTTGGGCAGAGCGCTGCGGGGAGGAACGAGACCGTCCGTCTCGGCGAGCATCGCCACGCGCGGACCGAGCCGTGACGGGATGACGAAAGCGGGCCCGTCGCAGCCGGTGGCGGTGAGGCCGTCGAGAACCGGTCCGGCGCTGAGCCTGGGGACCGTCACCGCGCAGATCCCGTTCTCCAGAACCAGAAAGGGCCGCGATCCCAGCCATTTCACCGACCAGCCGAAGAGCCTGCCGTAGTAGGCCGCGAAGTCGTCAGCGGCCGATTCCCGCAGCGCGGAGGACTCGCTTGGCTGTATCTGCTGGTCGAGGGTCATCGTCGACGCCTTCCACTCGGCGGGGAGGGGGATGCGGTGTGGAGTACCTCTCACCGTAACGGCACTCAGTGTCATTAGCAAGCAGGACTGCTAACGTCCCGGCCATGACGGATCCGTCACGACGAGCGCCGGCCACCCGGGTCGGGGCGACCCCGGCCGGTCGGCGGCAGCTGCGCCGTTCGCTCGCCGTCGCGGCCGTGGACCTGTTCGTGACCCACGGATACGAAGCCACCACCGTGGACGAGATCGCCGCCGCGGCGGGGGTCGGCCGCCGCACGTTCTTCCGGTACTTCGACGCGAAGGACGACGTTCTCTTCGCCAACCACGACGAGATCGTGGCGGAGATGGAAGAGGTCTTCGCCACCGCGGATCCCGCGTGCGAGCCGGTGGAGGTGGCCTGTGCCGCGGTGCGGCTGGTGCTCGATTCGTACGCCGCCGACATCGACGGCTCTCTCAAGCGCTTCACCTTGACTCGCACGGTGCCTTCTCTGCGGGACAAGGAAGTCGCGACCGTCGACCGCTACCAGCGTGTCCTCGCCCGCTATCTCCAGGGCCGGTTCGAGGACCGGGGCGACCCGATGGCGGCGTTGCGCGCGGCGGTGGCCGCCGCGGCGATCGCGGCGGCCAACAACCACGTGCTGCGCCGCTGGTTGCGCAGCGGCGGCGAGGACGACATCGCGGCGGGCGCGGACGAGGCGTTCACGCTGGTCATCGACGCGTTCCGCACCGGCGGGCCCACCGCGTCCGGCCAGGAGTCCACCGTGGTCGCCGTATTGAGCACGGCGGCCCCCTTGCCCGAGGTCATCGCCCAGGTCACCGCGGCCCTGAACCGCGGCGACGGACGGCAGGCACCCCACTCGCACTGACACTCAGTGTCATTCGAAGGGCGTGAGCTTATCGAGGGAAGGGGGCCTTCACGCGGCCTCGCTGCGACTGCTGATGCGCCTGAGGCCACCGGATGTCCGTGAAGGCCTCCTTCCCTACCTTGAGCGTAGGGAAGGAGGCCTTCACGGACCTGCCCCGACAGGACACCCCTCGATAGAAAAAGTTTCGGAGTCGGTGTCGGATCGGGGCGATGGCGTTCGTAGCAGGGGTGAGGCCGCCCGTGAGGGGCGGCGCCGAGGCAAGGGAACCGCGATCATGAAGCTGACGACCATCACCCAGGTCACCGTCGACGGAGTCGTGCAGGGAAACGGCGGCGCGTCGGACGAGGACCGCAGGAACGGATTCGAGCGCGGCGGATGGGCACGGGGGAAGGGCGACCACGAGACCGTGGAGTTCATCAACCGGACCTACGAGCGCGCCGACGCGTTCCTGTTCGGCCGTCGGACCTACGAGCTGTTCGCCGGGTCTTGGGGCTCCTTGACGGCCCAGGATTTCCCCGGCTGGGAGCCCGTCCAGCGGGCGTTGAACGCGCGGCCCAAGTACGTGGCGTCGACGAAGCTCGCCGATCCGGCGTGGTCGGGCACCACCGTCCTTTCCGGTGACCTCGCGGCCGCCATCGCGGACCTGAAGGCGAAACCGGGCGGTGAGCTGCAGGTGCACGGCAGCGGCACCTTGATCCGGTGGCTGCTGGAGAACGGCCTGGTCGACGAGATGACACTGCTCGTGGTCCCGGTGATCGTCGGCCAGGGCACGCGGTTGTTCCCGGAGACCGGCCCGGATCTCGCACTCGACCTGATCGAGTCGCGCACCGACTCGAAGGGCGTGACGATCCAGGTCTACCGGCCCGCCGGGCGCCCGCGGTACGCGCCGGCCGGAAACGCCTGACCAGAACTCCCCCTTTGTCTTGACAGCACAGGAGATGATCCTCGGATGCGATATCTGGTTTCCGTGATCGACGACAAGATCACCCCCGGCAGCACGGACCGGCAGCCCGCGATCAGCGCGTTCAACGAACGGCTGATCGCCGAAGGCCACTGGGTTTTCGCCGGTGGCCTCGCCGCGCCCGACACCGCGACCGTCGTCGACAGCCGGGGCGAGGAGGCGATGGTCACCGACGGGCCTTTCCTGGAGTCGAAGGAGTACCTCGCCGGCGTCTGGGTGTGGGAGGCCCCCGATCTGGACGTGGCGCTCGCACTCGCCGCCGAGGCGTCGAAGGTCTGCGATCGCAAGATCGAGGTCCGGCCATTCCAGTGAGCGACACCGAAGCGGCGATCACCCAGGCTCACCACGAGGAATGGGCCCGGGTGGTCGCCGCCCTGACCAGACGCTTCGGCGATCTCGACATCGCCGAGGAAGCGGCCGCCGAGGCCTTCGTGACCGCCGTCGAGCGGTGGCCGGCGGACGGCATTCCCCCCAACCCGGGCGCCTGGCTGACCACGACCGCCAACCGCAAGGCCATCGACCGGCTCCGGCGTGAGAACAAACGCGACGACAAACAGAAGGAGGCTCGGATGGTGTACGACGACGACCCGCCCGAGCCTCTCGGCGCCATCGACGACGACAGGCTCCGGCTGATCTTCACCTGCTGTCACCCGGCCCTGGCGGTGGAAGCCCGCGTGGCGTTGACGCTGCGAATGGTCGGCGGGCTGACCGTTCCCGAGATCGCCCGCGCCTTCCTGGTGGCCGAAAGTGCCATGGGACAACGGATCACCCGCGCGAAGGCCAAGATCAAAGCGGCACGCATCCCCTATCGCGTGCCCTCCGCCGAGGATCTCCCGGCCCGTGTCTCCAGTGTGCTCACCGCTCTTTTCCTCGTGTTCAACGAGGGCTACCTGGCCACCGGCGCCGACACCGATCCCCTCCGCCACGACCTGACAGCCGAGGCGATCCGGCTCACCCGCCTGATCCGCGCCCTCCTCCCGGACAACGGTGAGGTGGCCGGGCTCCTGGCGCTGATGCTCCTCACCGAGGCTCGCCGCCCCGCCCGGGTCTCCGCGGTCGGCGAACTGGTCGCCCTCGACGAACAGGACCGTGGCGCCTGGGACACGGCGCTGATCGCCGAAGGTCACCGGCTGGTGCGCGAACGTCTCGCCGCTGCCGCCGCCGGGGTGGCTCCGGGCCGCTACCAGATCCTCGCCGCGATCAACGCCGTGCACACCTCGGCCCGCGACATGCGCGACACCGACTGGTCGCAGGTCCTCGCCCTCTACGACCAGCTCGTGCGTCTCGAGCCCTCGCCGGTCATCGCCCTCAACCGGGCCATCGCGGTCGCCGAGCTCGACGGCCCGGAGGTCGCGCTGGCGGCCGTCGACCGCCTCGAGCACAAGCTGGACGGCTATCACCCATACCACGCCACCCGCGCCGACCTGTTGCGACGGCTCGGCCGTAGCCGGGAATCGCGCGAGGCCTACGACAAAGCCCTTGCCCTGGCGGGAAACACCGCGGAGACCGCGTATCTGACACGGCGCCGCGACCAGTTGAGGTAGCGCGCGATCACCTCGACGGCGGGGAAGGACGCGGCTACGGTCGCCCCATGAGCGAAAACGCGAGGATCGGGAACGTGCTGCACCCGGTGGCGGATGTCGACGCCGCCGTACGGTTCTACTCCGCCGCTCTCGGCCTGGCCACGAAGTTCGTGGACGGGGACCGCTATGCCGCTCTCGACGCGGGCGGCACCACACTGGCGCTCGCCGGTCCCGCCGAGGACGTCACCGGCGGCGTGCCCGCGGCGTCGTTCAAAGTCCCCGACGTGGCCGCGGCGGTAGCCGCCATCGTGGAGAACGGCGGGTCCGTGCTCCGGCAGCCGGAGCGTGGCCCGCACGAGGTCCGCGCCGTGGCACGCGACCCGTGGGGCAACGTGGTCGTGATCTACGGACAGTGACGTCTTTCGCTCGGCCTCGGCGTTGCCCAGGTCACGCCAAATGTCTGACATTCGGTGTTAGGGTGTCCTTATGAAGCGCACCGCCACCACCACGCCCGCCCTTTCCGCGGGCGTCCTCATCGCCATCCTGTTGCTGGCGGCCAATCTGCGCGCGACGTTGACCGGGGTGGGCACGCTGGTGCCCGCCATCGAGGCCGACACCGGGTTGACCGCGTCGGCGGGCGGCGTGCTGAACACCGTGCCCCTGCTGATGTTCGCCGTGACGTCGCCGTTCGTCGGCCGTGTCTCGCATCGGACCGGCACCACTCGCCTCGTCGTGGCCGCCCTCGCGGTACTGGTGCTCGGCACGGTGATCCGTTCCCTCCCTTCGATCGCCTGCCTGTTCGCCGGCACGGTGCTGCTCTCGGTGGCGATCGCGGTGGGCAATGTCCTGCTGCCCACGGTGATCCGCGTCCACGTCCCCGCCGACCGGGTGCACACCGTCAGCGCGCTCTACGTCACCGTCATGGGGCTGGTGGCCGCTCTGTCGTCCGGGATTTCCGTGCCGCTGGCCAAGGTCTTGCCGGGAACCTGGCATTCCGCACTGGCCTGGGGAGCGATCGTCGCGCTCGCCGCCCTCGCCGGATGGCTGCCCCGGCTCCGCGAGGACCGACGGGACAGTGGCGTACGGTCCGGCGGGACACACGCCCGGACCCCGTGGAGGTCTTGGCTGGCGTGGCAGGTGTCCTTCTTCATGGGCCTGCAATCCCTCGGCTTCTACACCGCCATCGCCTGGCTGCCCAGCATCCTCGGCACCCAGGGTGTGAGCACCACGGCCGCGGGCTGGATGCTGTTCTACTACCAGGTCGTCGCGCTGCTCACCGGAATGGTGCTGCCGTTGCTCACCCGGGGCCGCCACGACCAGCGCTTCCTCGCCGCCGCGGCTTCGGCGACCGTCGCCACCGGCTTCGCGGTCCTGCTCTTCCTTCCCGCTCTCACCGTCGTGGCGTGCACCCTTCTCGGGCTGGGCACCGGTGTCTGCCTCGTACTCGCCCTGAGCTTCCAAAGCCAGCGCGCCACCGGCGCGAGCGAAACCACCGCACTGGCGGGGATGGCGCAGTCCGTCGGCTATCTCGTCGCCGCGGCCGGACCGCTTCTCCTGGGGGTCCTCCACGACACGACGGGCAGTTGGACTCCCGCTCTCCTCGTGCTGATCGGGCTGAGCTCGGCGATGGCCGTCGCCGGTTACGGCGCCGGACGGGACCGTCATGTCCGATCCGTACTCAGAACACCCCGGTCCGCAGGGCGTACGCCACCGCGCGCGAACGGTTCCGAAACCGCATTCGCCCGGTCATCGCGTAGCTGATGTTCTTCACCCATTCTTTCCGAATAGGACAGAACGGCGCTCACTTCAGTCGCGCGGCCGCTTCCACGATATCGACGCCACCCTGCTCGGCACATAAGGCCAACAGTCCCACCGCGGCGTTATCATCGATCTCTTGGCGCTCCATCAGAGCACCCTTCGCCTGTTCGACGATCGCCATTTCGCGCCACAGCCGGGCACGCCACTCCGCGTCGTCGAGATCTACGCTTGCCATCACAGTCCTCGTGGTTCCGAGCCGTACAGCGGCATCACAGAAGCTTCGGCCGACCCGGTACGCACGACCCGAGCAGCCGAACCCTATGAAATCTCCCCCTGCTTGTGTAGTACCCATACCGGTGATTACGGACAATTTTCGTTCAGGCGAACAAAATTGACCCACTTCCCACGAGGAGGACTTCGAACCGTCCAAAGAGGTCCAGACAGATTGTCCATAAAGGACGCCGTTGGCGGCGCCGCTTCAGCACTGCTCCAGCGCGTGGTAGCCGATCAGTCCGGCGCACAGCAGCGGCGCCGGCTCGTCATCGGTGTAGCCCGTCGGGAGCGGAAGCGCGTAGGCGGCCGGAACGACGGCCAATTCGGCGTAACCGCCATCGGCGTCCCATCCGGTGTAGCGGGAGCCCGGGCACAGGTTTTCGCGACCACGACGGCAGAACCGGCAGTTGCCGCAGGTCTCCCGGAGCCAAGCGATCCCCACCCTGTCCCCCACGAGGAAATCGACGACACCGTCGCCCAAGGCGAGCACCTCTCCGACGACTTCGTGCCCCGGCGTCACTCCTGGCCGATGAACCGGCAGATCCCCTTCCGCGACGTGCAGATCCGTCCGGCACACCCCCACTCGAGCGGTCCCGAAGCCATCGGACCCGGCCGTATGACCTTCCAGGCGTACATCTCCGTCGGCAAGTTCATCACGATCGTCCCTCCTCTGTCCGCTCACCACGGTCTCGCGGCGGCGGGCAAACCGCGAACCGGCGCGTCGGGCACCGGACGGCGATTGGTCTGTTTTCACTGGTCCGAGGGGACTTTCGACTCTCGAAGCCGACGCGCGGGATACGGCATGGTGGAGCGAAACCCGAGCGGAGCCGCTCGAACCTTGAGGTGAGCGTCATGCAGGACGAGCCCGCCACGATGAACTCCGCTCGTATCGGACTCGATGACGTCCGGAAGGTCGAGGCGAGGACCAAGCGGTTCCGCGCGCTGGACTACCGCCACGGCGGTGGCGGATGCTCGGTTTCCGTCGCGGCCCATCAGGTGTGGTCTTCGCGCCTGCTCGCTCGGGACTGCGGCGATTCCGTGAAGCGGCGGTTGTGCACCGCGCTGGCGGACCTGACGAATCTGGCGGGGTGGACGGCTTTCGACTCCGGCCACGCCGATCTCGCGCACACCATGTTCGACCGGGCGCTCGAGCTGGCCCGCGCCGGTGACGACGACGTGCTGGTCTCGAACATCTGCTACCGCAAGGGCCGGGTGTTCCTGCACCACGGCCGATCCCGGCAGGCGCTCGGCGCGTTCCGGCGCGGTGAGTACGCCGCGATGTCCGGCGGCTCTTCGCTGATGCTGAGCGTGCTGCGCGCGAACATGGCCTGGGCGTGGGCGCAACTCGGTGAAAGCAGGCAGGCCGGCCTGTGGCTGAGCCGGGCCTACGCGGCGTTCGAGAAAGCCGACCTGGTCACCGTTCCACCCTATGTGGCGTTCTTCACCGAAACCGATCTCGTGGCGATGGCCGGGACGGTGCACAACGAACTCGCCACCACCGCGGATCCCGGCTTCGCCGAGGCGGCGATCCTCGAATTGACCGACGTGGTCGCTTCCTACCCCTCCGCCATGGCGCGCAGCAAAGCGTTCTGTCTCACGATGCTGGCCACGAGCCACCTCATCGACGGCGACGCCGACCACGCCGCGGAGGTGGCCGACGCGGCGCTGGCCGGTGCGGCGAGCCTGAACTCCACCCGCCTCACGGACCGGCTGCGCCCGCTCTGGGCACAAGCCGAACTGCGCCGAGCCGACGCCGACGCACGCGACCTCGCCGACAGGATCGCGGACCTCCACGCGGCCGCGTAGGCATGATCCTTCAGCGCTGATCCTTCAGCGTCGCGTTGGCGTCCTTGACCAGCACCATCACATCCTGATGGCGATCCCAAGCGGCCTCGTCGTACCCGGCGAGCCGCAGGTCGGGCGCCTCCAGCGCGCGTTGCACCGCCCAGCCCGGCGAGCTGAGCGAGATGCCGTACCCGTCGTTGCCCGCGTAGTCGTTGTAGCCGAAACCGCAGGCCTTGTACGCGGCGAGCATCCGGTCGGTGGCGCGCGCGTCCAGTCCGTAGTCCGCGCCCGCCTCGGCGCGTATCGCCATCCGGCGGCCGTGCGTGGTGACCACGGCGACACCGCCGGGAGCGAGCGCGCGCGAGAAGTAGCGCAGCAGCGGGCCCCAATTCGGGGCGTCGAGATGGGTGAGCACGGAACCGCACCAGAGCAGGTCCACCTCGGTGACCTGCTCGATGTCGTCGACATCCGCAGCACCGATGACCGCCCGCGCGCCGAACGCCTCGGCACAACTGGCCAGCGCGGCCGGGTCCATGTCGCACGCGATCAGCTCGGCCGCCGGGAAGGCGGCGCGCAGCGAACGCATCACCCGCCCGTACCCACACCCGAAGTCCAAGACCCGCTTGGGTTCCGGCCGCCCGGTCACCTGCAACGCGGCGAGCACCGCACGCAACGCGTCCCTGGAGACGCTCAGGTAATGCTCGGTGTTGTTGCCGGCGAACATGCTGTCGCCGTCGGCGATCGTGGTGCTCACTCCCGCCATGACGCCCGCGACAGTCTCGTCCAGCGTTTCGCTCATCCGTCACCCCTGCGTCTTCAGCGAGCCAGCCCGCCAACCGTATCGGCCCACCGTGTCTCGCGTCCGCACGCCCCGACGGGACCCTGGCATACCCATGACAGCACCTTCGAAGAAAATGCGCACTCACATGGTAGTTATTCACCGACAATAGCCGCTCGGGTTGTCGAGATTTCCCCGCCCTGCCACGATCCGGAGAAAGGCGCCGAAGAAAGGAGCGGACATGGGCTGGTTGTGGCGCGCTTTCTGCGATGCCGCACCATCCGCGCTGATCGCGTCGGCGACGGGCGCGGGCCTTCTCCGACTCGTCCACCGGCGAACGCAGACCCTCCTCGTCACCGCTCTCGACTTCGCGTTGTTGACCGCGCTTTCCGCGGTATTGCTCGTCGTTTTCCTTCCGCCGCCGGGAAACTGGCATAGCCCGCCGATGAACCTGAACCCGCTGGCGGACGTCGGCCCGACGCTCCACAGCGACGTCGCGCTGTTCCAGGCCGTGGGCAACGTGGCACTGCTGATCCCGCTCGCGATCCTCCTGCCCCTGCGGTTCGCCGGGGCACGGTCGATCCCCCGCGTCGCCCTGCTCGCGCTTTCGCTTTCCGGCGCGATCGAATGCCTCCAGGTCCTGTTCGACGACGGTCGCGTCGGCACCTTCGACGACATCGTGTTCAACACCGCGGGCGCCGCTCTCGGTGCGCGGCTCAGCCGATTCCGGTGGCGGGAACCCACGCCTGCGCCCGCCCGCGTCGCGCTGTGGCGCCGCTCCGACGTCGAGGTCCAGCGGATCACCGGAGGCGGGCGCCACCTCATCGGCCGCGCACTGCTGCATGACCTCCCACCGCTGGCGGACGGCGCCACCCTCGAAATCACGCTCTCGGAGTCACACGGCGGCACGCTCGTGGTGTCCGCGAGAGCGTCCATGGCGGCATAGCTCACTCCATCCGCGGGCCGGACGCCGCCGACCGTGCCTGCGACAGGATCCGGAGCGCGCGGGGAAATTCCCGGAGTTCGGTGTCCAGCGCGGCGAGGATCGGACCCAGAAATCCTTCGGTGATGCCCCTGGCCGAAAGGAATGCGCCGAGCCAGTCCAGATGGTCGGAAAACACCCTGGAATCGTCGACATAGACCGCGGCGCCGAGGAAGTCGACGAGTTTCGCGAGGCTGTCGAGGAACCAGTCGCGATCACGATGGCCGCGTGGACCGGTTTCGAATACGGCCCGCATCGAGCGCACCAGCCGTGGATGGGACCGGGTCACGAGAGCGTATTCCTGTTCCCCCGGGCCGGGCAGATCCTCGATCGGCCGGCGAACGGCCGGGAAACCCCGTTCCAGTTCGACCGCGGCCTCCCGCGGACCCGGCGCCCACAGGTCCGCGCCCAGCATCGGCGCGTAGCGTCCTCCGGGGCCGAAGGCACTGCCGCCGATCACCACGGCGGCACCGGCACTCCGACAGGCCCTGATGGCCTCATGCGCGGCCGGCAGGCGAGGCGCGAGAGACCCGGACAGCGCCACCACCTCCGGTCCGGTGCTCCGCAGGTGGGCGAGCAGATACGGGACGGGTACCTGCCCGCCGAGATAGTCGACCCGAAAGCCGCGCAACACCAGCACTTCGGCCAGCAACCGGGCCGCCATCACGTGCCAATCCCCGTCGACGCACGCCACCGTGACGCGGGGCAGATGCGGCCGGGGACGATGGCCGGCGGTCCCCAGCGCGACGATCACCCGCTCGTTGATCGCGGTGGCCACATGCTCCTGGGCGACGGTGAGCCGGTTGGTGGCCCAGAGATCACCGATCTCCCGCTGCACCCCGCCGACGACCTCGAGCAGAACCGTCTCGGTGTCCAGCCCAGAGTCGAAGCTCGCGAGCGCGGCTTGCCTCGCGGCGGGCTCGTCCCCCGCGACCGAGGCCCGCAGCAGCGCGTCCATCGATCTTCGCGTCCCGGCGTCGGCCATGTATCCACGGACTACCGCCTCCGGGTCATCCCGTCAACGGCGACACCGGCCGCCCTGCTCTGTTCGAGTGGTTGTGATTTCCGGTACTGATGGGGGTGATCACCTGACGCTAGCGTCGGTTGCACCGGCGGCGGACCGCCGTTGGGGGAGAGCCTTCGGGTTTCGAGGGGAGTTTTCCGATCATGCGAAAGACTTTGCTGCGGCCTTGGACGAAGATCCGGCTGGTGGCCGTGCTCACCGCGGCCGGACTGATCGCCACCACGGGCACGGCGCTCGCCGACACCGGCGCAGACCGCAAGGTCGTCCAGGAGGCGCTGGACCAGATCATCGCGAGCGGCGGATCGCTCGGCGTGCAAGCCAGGGTGACCGACGGCCACCAGCGGTTCACCGCGCGCTCCGGCAAGGCGGAACTGGGTTCGAACCGCCCGGTGCCGGAGAACGGCCGGTTCCGCGTCGGCAGCATCACCAAGACCTTCGTTTCGACAGTGCTGCTGCAGCTCTCCGGCGAAGGCAAGGTCGTCCTGGACACGCCTGTCGTCCGTTACCTGCCCGGTCTGATCGACAACCGCATCACGGTGCGCCAGATCCTGCAGCACACCAGCGGCCTCTACGACTACACCAACGCGTTGCCGCTCGACCCGGACCAGTTCGAGCAGATCCGCTACAAACACTGGACGCCCCAGGAGTTGCTCAAGATCTCCACCGACAAGCCGCTCGACTTCGACCCCGGCACCCGGTGGAGCTACTCCAACACCAACTACGTGGTCGCGGGCCTGCTGGTCGAGAAGCTGACGGGCAGGCCATACGAGAAAGCCGTCGAGCACCGGATCCTGAAGCCGTTGCGCCTCGACGACACCGAGATCCCCGGCGACAACGTCGACATCAGAGGCCCTCACGCCCACGGCTACGTGACCGTGGCCGGCAAGCCGAACGACATCACCCGCATCAACCCGTCGGTCGCCTGGGCCGCGGGCGAGATGATCTCCACGACCCGTGACCTGGACACGTTCGGCGTGGCGCTGGCGAGCGGCAAGCTGCTCAAGCCCGCGCAACAGCAGGAGATCAGCAGGACCACGGCGGTCAGCCCCGACTACGGCCTCGGCCTGCAGGTGCAGACCCTGCCGTGCGGCAGCAAGGTGTGGGGCCACGGCGGTGGCATCCCCGGCTACTCCTCGCAGCTGCTGACCACGCCGGACACCAAGAAGCGGCTCGAGCTGTCGGTCACGAGCGCGCCGACCGAGGGCGACCCCAACGAGGGGTTCCGCAAACTGCTCACCGAAGTCTTCTGCTGACGTCTTCGAAGACCGTTGGCGGGGGCCGGGGATTTGTACGGATCTTGTACGAGCTTGAAGAATTTTCGGTCGGACCGTGAAATTCGACGAAGGCGAGTGCCCATGTCCGAGCAGATGCCCCCGGACCCCGTCCGGTCCCCGTTCTCCCGGCGTTCGCTGCTGCGCGCGGGTGGTGGTCTCGCCGCGACGACGGCGCTGCTCGGCACCGGCGCGGTGTTCGCCGGACCGGCTTCGGCCGCGATGCCGGTGTCCCAGCGTTTCGACCTCACGAAGCCGTCCTACGACGAGTTCCGCAGCAAGATCCTGCACGAATCGCACCATGTGATGCAGGGCTTCGCCTTCGACAACCAGAACGTGCGCATCTTCATCGTGAACGCCCGCAACGGCGGGACCGGGGACGACCTGTGCGTCACCCAGGTCAACTTCTCCGGCGAGATCCAGGGCTCGATGCATCTCAACAACGCCGGGCACGGGGTGTCGATCGGCGTCGAACCGGTGGGCGCCGACTCCTACATCTGGATGGAATGCGACTCGGACGGACCCACCGGCGACGGTCGCGGGACGGCGCTGGCCCGGTTCAAGTTCGTCAACGGTGGTACGCCGTCGGTGAAGAAGTTCCTCACCGGCAGCGACACGATCACCTGTGCCACCGATCCGGTCAACAAGCGGATCGCGGTACGCCGCAAGGAAGGCGGCAAGATGTTCATCAGCGTGTACCCGCTCGCGTCCGCCGCCGCCGGTGACTTCAGCGCTCCGCTGGCGCACTTCGCGCAGCCCGCGCTGGCCGACGGGCCGGTGACCTTCCAGGGCTACACCATCTACGGTCAGTATCTGTACACATTGGACGGTACGGGCCACGAGAACCCCGCCGACATCAACTCCTACGTCACGTGCATCGACATGAACACCGGCAAGGTGAAGAGCCGCGCGCTGACCAAGGCGGGCGAGTCCCTGGTGTTCCGTGAGCCGGAGGGCCTCGGGATCTACCGCAGCCTGGCCGGAGAGACTCGGTTGTACTTGGGTTTCGGGTCGCGCAGCAGCATGGGGAACATCAACCGCTACGCGAACCTGTTCTACAAGAACGTGCTCATCGACTGATGACTCGCGGGCGGGGGGCGTGGCGTTCGCAACCTCGGCCCCGTGGTTCCAGGTGTCGGTGCGGGGGCCTCGCATCTCACCGCCACCGTCGTGTCGCGAAAGCCACTTTCGGGACGTCTGATGTCTCGAAAGTGGCTTTCGCGACACCCGAAGCCGCTCGATGACGGCGCGGGCCGACCTCACCGATTTTCGGCGCGACGGCAGGCCGGAGGGCATGAAATCCTTCGAATCGCAAATCCCCGAGGGCATACGATTATTCGAAAAGCAAATCCGCAGCCGGGCATGAATTCGGTTCACCCGCAACAGTTATGAAAAGAAATTCCGAGCTTGACAGGGCCGTGGGGTTTGCTTATCTTTCAGTCGTTCAGGCTCTCGCCGATCGATATCCGAAGGTGTTCATGACCCAGCACCCCACGCTGCCGAAATTCAGGCAGCGGTTGATTCTTGCCGTTCTCATGGTGTGTTCGCTGCTGATTTGGCTCGACAATACCGTCCTGAGTACCACCCTGGAGACCCTCGCGGACCCGGTCCGCGGCCTGGGCGCCGATCCCGGCGAGCTCCAGTGGGCGACCGGTTCGTACACCCTGGCCTTCGCCACGTTGATGTTCACCGCGGGCGCCTTGGGCGATCGGTTCGGCCACCGGACAGTGTTTTCCGGCGGGCTGGTGATCTTCGCCGCGTCTTCGCTGTGGGCGGCGTACGCGAGCGATGCGGGCCAGCTGATCGCGGCTCGGGCCGCGATGGGGGTGGGCAGCGCGTTGATCACGCCCGCCATGTTGGCCATCCTCATGTGGACCTTCACCGGCCCCGCGCGGGCCGCCGCGATCGGTATCTTCTCGACGTCGGCCGGTGTCGGCATGGCCGCGGGCCCGGTGCTGGCGGGGTTCCTGCTCGATCATTTCCGGTGGGGCTCGGTCTTCCTGATCAATGTCCCGGTCGCGGTGGCGGCGTTGGCCGGGCTCACGATGCTGGTCCCGAATTTCCGCAGCCCCACCCGGCGGCCACTCGACCCCGCGGGGATGGCGCTGTCGATCAGCGGGCTCGTGGCATTGGCGTACGGGCTGATCCGGGCGGGACAGGTGACCGCGTGGAGTCGTACCGATGTCTGGGCGCCGATCGTCGTCGGCCTGGTTCTGCTGGCCGTTTTCGTACTCGTCGAAGTGCGGGCCAAGGCGCCCAGCTTCGATCCGCGGCTGCTCGCGCAACGCGCCTTCGGCGGCGGCAACGTGGCGCTCGGCTTGTTGCTGTTCGGCGTGGCCGCCATCACCTTCTACAACGCGTTCTACCTGCAGGGCGCGCTCGGGTTTTCGCCGATGGAGGCGGGTTTGGCCACTATCCCGACCGCGGTCGGCGCGGTCGCGGGGGCGCCACTTGCCTCGCGCCTGGTTCGCCGCCTTTCACTGCGACTCGTCACCGTGCCGGCGCTGACCGTGGCCGCGCTGACCATGGGCGGGTACGGCTTCCTCGGGCTGCAGACCCCACTCGTCTGGATCGAGATCCTGTTGCTGGTCCAGGGTCTCTCGATCGGCATGGTGATCGGCCCCGTCACGGCCGCCTTGATCAGCGATCTGCCGCTGGATCAGGCCGGGGCGGGCTCGGCCGTCACCAACACCGTGCGGCAGACCGGCAGCGTGCTCGGAATCGCGGTGGGCGGCTCGATCATGTCGATCGTGTACCGGCGTGCGATCGAGCCTTCGCTGGAGGGCGTACCGGATCCGGTGCGGGACCAGGCGCGGGTTTCCGCCGAACAGGCCCGCCATGTCGCCACCGCTGTCGACCGGCCCGCGCTTGCGCAGGCCGCCGACGATGCGTTCGTCCATGCCATGCACGTCGGCGCGGGCTGGATCGCGGTCATCGCACTCCTCGGCGCGGCCGTGCTGCTGTTCACCTTGCCCGGCAACGGAAAGAAGAAGGAGCCGATACGCGACCAGGCCGGCTCAGCGCGGGTACGACACGCGGCGCCGGAACACGATCCTCGGCTCCGGCACCCGGCCGGCGCGCGTCCGGCCGGTGCCGAGCCGCGGCACTTCGTCCACAGTGGACCTACGGACGAAGGGGCTTGCGGGCGGTGAAGATCAGGTACTCGGGTCCACCGTGGTTGATGACGTCGTCGAAGAGGCCGATGAAGTCCGTCAACTCCTGCTTGCCGTAGTGGTTCGTCAGGTTTTCGAGGTCGGCTTCGGTGCGCTCCCACCACATCTTGACGGACTTCTCGACGTGCGTGCTGGCATCGAGGAGTTCGAGGGGCTCCAAACCGGCGCGGCGGAGCATCGGCGGGAACTCGTCGAACCGGTGGAACGGGCTGAGCGAATCGAGATCGCGATACCGGTCGAGCACCTGCTGGCGTTCGGGGGTGACGACGGCGTTGAGGCAGAAGTCGGCCGCGGTGAGGACGCCGCCGGGGCGGAGAACGCGCGCGATCTCGCTCAACGCCGGTCCGCGGTCCATGTGGATCAGCGACTCGATGGCGATGGCCGCGTCGAAAGACTCGTCAGGGAAGGGCAACTCCAGCGCGTCGGCCTGCTCGAACCTGACCTGTTCGGCCATGTTCTCGGAGCTTGCCCTGGCACTGGCTCGCTCGATCTGCGTGGCGACGTTCGAGATACCGACCACGTTCGCGCCCGTCCTGCTGGCGAGCCGGATCGCCGGTCCGCCGATACCACAACCGACGTCGAGCACCCGGTCCCCCGGGCCCGCGACGACCCTGTCGATGATCTGGTCGGTCAGGTTCTCCAGCGCCTGTTCGTAGGTCGTGCCGTCGTCGGGAAGCGGCCAGTATCCATGGTGGAAGTTCGGCCCGTACAGGCTGACGTACATGGCCTCGGCCTGCTCGTAATAAGCCTGAGCTTTCTGCGAGGTGGTTTCGGTGATCATGGTGAAGCTCCTCCGCATCCTGCTGGGAATCGGCTGTAGACGATGACTCCACCATGCCTGACCCTGTCAAGTCTCGCGGCTCCGGAGAGTGGTCGCTCACCCTTTGTCACCTGAGTTTTCCGTGCTGTGGAGCCGAATTCGCCTCGCGATGCCGGTGTCCGATGCCGACGTTTTCACCCAGGGCACTCCACTCTACTGGCGGTATCACTAAGAAATTGCCTGTCGTATCCACGTCAGCGAGTGACGTATTTGTTCACTACGGTGTCCATCAGGTGATGTAGTCCCCTGATGCGGGGCCCGCCGGTTGAACACCGAGGCGACGAGAGGATGGATTCACCATGACAAGTCTGATGGCGACCTTGGCCGGCACACGAGAAGTGCCGTCGGCCAACCGGTCCTTGCGGGAGGTGATCGCCCAGCTCCCGCAGATGAGCCCGGATGTCGATCTCGGCGACGACATCTCACTGGCACACGAGACACTTCTGGCACCCGAGGTGTCCGAAATGGACAAACGCGCCACGCTGTTCAAGTGGCTCGGCCAGAAGCAGCCGTGCCTGTTCGGACGCCTGGCGATGCAGGGCTCCGACGGCCCCAAGGGGCTCGGCGCCAACATGTGCTGGATCAGCGAAGAGGACCTCGACGCGGGACGTGATCACGTCGCGGCGAAGATCCAGCGAGAACGCCGCGCATGGAAGGACCGTGCCGAACGCGGCGAGAGCAGCGGATTCCTGATCATGGTCAACAGCAGGCACCTCGCCTACGCCAAGCCGGGCAAGGAACTCGTCGACGTCTGCGTTGAGCTGTCGAATCTCTACCTGGTCGAACACGCGCCCATCGAACGGGACGTGATCTACACCGAAGCGGTCCCGTTCCGCCGTTCCGACGGGGTGCTGACCGTGTTCAAGGCAGGCTGCAACATCTTCTACTCCGGCGCTCACCGCACGGTCAACCACGATCGGCGCCTGCCCGGTGGGCTGATGTTCTCGATGAACTCTCCCGGCCACTACGCCAACTCACTGTCCAAACGGGGACTGCAGGACTCGTTCGAGGCGGCGACCGAGTTCGTCCGCGAGACGGCGTTCCGGTCGATCGGCAACGGCGGCATCGGATGCCCGCACGTGCCCAGCGCGAGCTGGCACAACGAGAGCGCCGACGGCCACCACGAGGTGGCGGAACGCAAGCGACCGCACTACATTCCGGACAACTTCGACCCGACGCGCTATTCCGCCGTCTATCACACCGACGTCCTCGTGCCCACGGACGTCACCAGTGACGCGCGGACGGTGCACGAATCCTTCGACGAGGTCGACGCGGAGGTCTGGCCGTATCTGATCCTCGACTACATCTCCACCGAGGAGTTCCCGCCCGACCACGTCAACTACGGCCTGTTCCACGGACATCCCATCGAGGAGTGCGCCCGGTACCACAACCCGTGGCCCCCACGCGTGGCGCACAACGAGGAGCTCTTCGAGTACTGAGCTGAAGACGCCGACCCACCAGGAAAGGATGGCAATGACACCGACGTCCAAGGCACCTGAGGAGGCAATAGAGGGTGGTCCCGGATGGGGCCGCAGCGTTCTGATGTGTTCGCCCGAGCACTTCGACGTCACCTATTCCATCAACGTCTGGATGGACCCGGACGTGCGAGTGGATTCCGATCGGGCGTGGCGGCAGTGGGAACACCTGGTGTCCACATTGGAGGCCGCCGGAACCGAGGTGCGGACCGTGCCCGCCGCACCGGGTTTGCCGGACATGGTCTTCACGGCCAACGCCGGCCTCGTCGACGGCACCACATTCACCCCCGCCCGGATGAGCAAACCGGAACGCGCCCCCGAGATCGATCACGTCCGCGGCCGGTTCGAGGAATTGGGCTGGACCATCGAGCAACCGCCCGCCGCGCCGCAGGAGGGCGCGGGCGACGCGCTGCCCTTCGACGGCCGGCTCGTGGCCGGTTATGGCCAGCGGTCCTCCGTGTCGGCCTATGCCGGCCTGCGGACCCGCAACGGCTGGGCGGTGACCGCGCTCGAGCTCACCGATCCCCGTTACTACCACATCGATCTGGGGTTCTGCCCGCTCGGCGACCGGACGGCCATGGTGCTGCCGGAAGCCTTCACCGCCGCCGGTCGCTCCGCGCTCGCCGAGCTCGTCGAGGACCCGGTGGTCCTGACACCGGAGGAAGGCGCGGCGTTCTGCGCGAACGCCGTGGTGACCGGGCGCACCGTCGTGATGCCGCACTGCACACCGCGACTGGGCCGCGAACTCGAACGCCGCGGCTTCGAGCCGGCCGTCTGCGATGTCTCCGAATTCGGCAAGGCAGGCGGCGGTTGCCGTTGCCTGACCCTGGCTCTCGACGTGGAACTGGACCGTGCGGCGGCTCCCTTCACCGCGGAGGTGGTCGGATGACGGTGGCCGCGTTCAGCCCCCGCATCGCGCGGTGGCTCCACGACCACGACCCGTCCACCCCCTGCCTGGTGCTCGACCTCGACGTGGTGACACGGCGCTACCACGAACAACGGGCCGCGCTGCCGTACGCGACTCCGTACTACGCGGTCAAAGCGAGCCCGGAACCCGCCGTGATCGCCCTGCTCGTGAAGCTGGGAGCCTGTTTCGACGTCGCGAGCCGGGCCGAGATCGACCTGTGCCTGGCCAACGGAGCCGATCCCGGCTCACTGTCCTACGGCAACACCATCAAGAAGAGCGCGGACATCGCGTACGCCCACCAGCGCGGGGTGTCGACGTTCGTGTTCGACAACGTGCGCGAGCTCGACAAGATCGCCGAAGCGGCCCCTGGGGCGGCGGTGTACTGCCGGTTGCTCAGCGAGAGTGCCGGGGCGCGGTGGCGGCTCGGCGACAACTTCGGCTGCTCACTCGAGTACGCCGTGGAGCTGATGACCCGAGCGGCGCAGCTGGGCCTGCGTCCCTACGGATTGTCCTTCCACGTCGGTTCCCAGCAGCTCGAGCCGGCGCGGTGGGAACCCAACATCGCCGCCGCGGCCGAGGCTTTCGAGAAGCTGCGGGCCAACGACGTCGAGCTCGAGATGCTCAACCTCGGTGGCGGCTTTCCGGCCCGCTACGCCGAGCCGGTCCTCCCGATCATCCAGTTCGGCAAGGCGATCGAGCAGGCACTCGACCGCTGGTTCCCCGGCGCGCGGCGCCCGCGGATCGTGACCGAGCCCGGCCGTTCGATCAGTGCCGAGGCCGGAGTGCTGCGCACCCAGGTGGTCTCGGTGCGAGAACCGTTCGAGGGAGCCGACCGCTGGGTCTACTTGGACGCGGGCCGCTTCGGCGGGCTCGCCGAGACCGAGGGCGAGGCGATCCAGTATCGGGTCGAGACCGAACGCGGCGGGCCGACGCAACCGGTGATCATGGCCGGGCCCACCTGCGACAGCATCGACGTGATCTACCGCGACGCCGCCTACGCGTTACCCCAAGAGCTCGAAATCGGTGACAGGGTCGACTTCCTCAGTGCCGGCGCCTACACCGCGAGCTATTCCTCGATCGGCTTCAACGGTTTCCCGCCGTTGCCCACGCATTGCATCGGAGGCGGATCATGACCGGACAAGCTCGCCTTTCCGTCGAGGGACGGGTGCTGGTCCTCGGCTGCGGTTCGGTGTCGCAGTGCCTGCAGCCGCTGTTGCTCGCGCACCTGGACATGCCCCACGACCGGCTGACCGTGCTGGACATGACCGACCGGCGTTCGGAGATCCCGGACACGCTCGCGGCCGGATGCCGGTTCGTCCAGCGGCGGCTGACCCCCGAGAACCTCGCCGAGACCCTCGCCGAGCAGGTCGGTCCCGGCGATCTGCTGGTGAACCTGACCTGGAACATCGGGACCGAAGACATCATCGGGTGGTGCCACGACAACGGTGTCCTCTACGTCGACACGTCTGTCGAGCAGTGGGATCCCTACGCGGACATGAATGCCCGGCACCCGACCGAAAAGACCCTCTACGCCCGCCACCACGCGCTGCGGCGCCTGAGCCGGGACTGGGGTGGCCGCGGGCCGACCGCGATCATCGAGCACGGCGCCAACCCGGGTCTGGTGAGCCACTGGGCCAAGGTCGGACTCGAGGATGTCGCCAAGGCCATGCTCGAAAACGGCGTCGAGGACCAGGGGCGGCGGGCTCGGATCGAGCGTGCGTTGGGCGAAGCCGACCACGCGCGGATGGCGATGGAGACCGGGACCCGTGCCATCCACATCTCCGAGCGCGACACCCAGATCGGATCGCTGCCCAAGGACCCCGAGGAGTTCGTCAACACCTGGTCGGTCGAGGGCTTCTACGAAGAAGGTGTCGCTCCCGCCGAACTCGGGTGGGGCACCCACGAACGTGAGCTGCCGCCGACGGCGGTGGTCCCGGATTACGGCTCCGGCAACCAGATCTGCCTCGCCCGTCCGGGGATGGCCACCTGGGTGCGCTCGTGGGTGCCCATGTCGGGGCCGATCCAAGGGATGTTGATCCGGCATGGCGAGGCCGTGACGATCAGCGACCACCTCACCGTCACCGAGGACGACGGGACGGTCGTCTACCGCCCGACGGTGCACTACGCCTACCTGCCCACCGACGCGGCACTGGCCTCCGTGCACGAGTGCAAGATGCGGGGGTTCCGGCTCCAAGAACGCCAGCGGATCATGACCGACGAGATCGTCAGCGGCGCCGACGAACTCGGCGTGCTGCTGCTCGGCCATGACCTCGGGGCCTGGTGGACCGGCTCGCAGCTGACCATCGAGGAGACCCGGAAGCTGGTGAGCGGGCAGAACGCCACCACGCTGCAGGTCGCGGCCTCGGTACTGGCGGCGGTGTTCTCCGCCGTGCGCCATCCGGATCGGGGCCTGTGCAGGCCCGACGACCTCGATCACCACGAGATCCTCGCGATCGCCGCGCCCTATCTCGGTCCCACCCCCTCGGTGCGCAGCGATTGGACACCCCAGGCGACGGGGCCAGGCCCGTTCGACGACTTCCTCGGGGTGAGCCCGTCCGACGATCCCTGGCAGTTCTCCAACATTCTCGTGTCGTGATCCCCGCCGCCCCGCCGCGACCACAGGCGGCGGGGCGGCACTTCGCTCAAATTGCATGACTGCGTCAGTCATATATACTGGAGCCATGGACGACCGGACCGCGAACCTCTTCGCCGCGCTCGTCGTGGCGTTGTCCGACGAACTCGAGGCGGGCAACACCCACGTCGCGGGCCAGTCGGCGGTCGGCACGGCCGCCCTCGCGACACTGCTTTCGGCGCCGGGCGCCCGGGTCGACGCCCTCGGCCGTGTCATCGGACTCACCGGCTCCGGCACGGTGCGCCTCGTCGACCGGCTCGTCGCGGCGGAACTGGTCGAACGCCGCCGTGACACCACCGACCAGCGTGCTGTTTCGCTTTGGCTGACCGAGCAGGGGCGCGCCGCGGCCACGGACGTCGTGAAGCGTCGCCGCGAGGTGGTGGCCCGGGTCCTCGCCCCGTTGAGCGATTCCCAACGCGCCGTCGTGTCCGAGGCCGTCGAGCCGGTGCTCGCCCACCTGGTCAAGGACCGGTCCCGCGCGGATCGCGTGTGCCGGTTCTGCGACTACTCCGTCTGTCCCCCTGCCGACTGCCCCGTCGAAAGATCGGTGCCCTGAAAGGGTTCCGCTGATCGAGAGAGGAGCAGCCGATGAGCGCCAAGGACGACATGACGATCCACCCGGTCGAACACGACCGCTGGGACGACCTCGAGGAGGCGTTCGGCGACAACGGGGGCTGCGAGGGTTGCTGGTGCATGTACTGGCGGGTGCCCTCGGGACCCGAATACGACCGGATGCGGGGCGAGCCCGCGCGAGCCGAGTTCTCCCGCCTGGTGCGTGAGGACGAGGTGCCCGGGCTGCTGGCCTACCGCGACGGGCGTCCGGTGGGATGGTGCGCGGTGGCGCCGCGCCCCGCGTATGTGCGGCTGCGCCGCTCGCGAACCCTGCGCCCGGACGAGCCCGACGACTCCGGCGTGTGGGCGGTGCCGTGCTTCTACATCAAGAACGAGCATCGCCGCAGCGGCGTCGCCGACCATTTGCTCGCCGCCGCGGTCCGGCACGCCGAGCGGCACGGCGCGCACACCCTCGAGGCCTACCCCACCGATGCCGGGCACCGCCGCTACTCCGCCGGGGAATTACACATGGGCACCGTGGACCTGTTCACCCGTCACGGGTTCACCGAGACCGAACGCCCCTCGCCAGGACGAGTCATCGTGCGACGCGACCTGGGCTGACCCCGGGTCCACGAACCGTCACGTCAGGAGGCAGACGCAAATGCGAGTGATAGGCGCCCCCTACAGTTCCGCGGGCAGGCTGGACCACGAGGCCCTGGCGCCGAAGGCGCTGCGCGACGCCGGGCTCATCGAGCGATTGCGCGCCGCCTTCGGGTCCGACGAGCCGGTCACCGACGGCGGCAACGTCGCCCTCGGCACCTCGCCGGCCTCCGCCCACCGCGACGAGCCCTCGGGAGTGCGTTCCCTTCCCGGGCTGGAAGCCGTGACCACGAATACGCGCTCGGCGGTGGCCGAGACCCTGCTCGACGGTGACCGTCCCTTGGTACTGGGCGGGGATTGCGCGATCCTGCCCGGCTGCCTGCGCGGGGCGCAGGACGCGCTCAGCGATCAGGTGGGACTGCTGTTCGTCGACGGCCACGAAGACGCCTGGCCACCGCACGAATCCGACACCGGCGAGGCCGCCGACTGCGAGCTCGGGTTCCTGCTGGGGCGGTATCGCGAACAGCTGCCTTCGTCGCTCAAGTCCCAGTTGCCCGTGCTCGACGAGAGCGCCGTGGTCGCGCTGGGCCCCCGCGACGGCGCCGAGATCGCCGCAGCCGATGACGTCCCGTCGCTGGCCGAACGGATCCGGCTGATCACGGCGCGGCAGCTCACCGTCGGCGAGGAAAGCGCCGCCGAGCACGCCAGGAAGGCGTTGGCCCGCATCCGGTCCCACACCGCGCACTGGTGGCTGCACATCGACCTCGACGTGCTGTCGAGCGACGCCCTCGACGCGGTGAGCTACCCCCAGCCGGGCGGGCTGAGCTGGGACCAGCTCGGCGAACTCGCCGCCACCGCGCTGGGTGAACCGGGATGCGTCGGCATCACCGTCTGCGTCTACGACCCGGATCGCGATCCGGACGGAACGGGCGCACGGCGCATTCTCGACTGGGCCGGCTCCCTGGCTCGTCCTACCGGTCGATGCTCAAAGCCGCCGGATGGGCGAACATGACGTCATGTTTACCGACACGGACCGCACCCTTAATCTGCTAGGCGCAGTCGTGACAGGAGTGCACGACCAACTCGTGTCAGCCGTCGAAACGGTGGCCGGCCGGAGCGGCGCGCTCGCGGCCACGCTCGCCATGACCGCTCAGTACGAAGGTCTCACCATGGGCACCCTGCAACGGTTCCTGGGCGTCAGCCGCCCGGCCACGATCCGCCTGGTGAATCTGCTCGAGAACGACGGGCTCGCCGAACGGCGCAATCTCGACGACGACCGCCGCACCACCTCGGTGGTGCTGACCGACGCCGGCCATCGCGAGGCGCGGCACATCCTCGCCGCCCGCCGCGCGGTTCTGCAGCAACTCCTCCCCGAGTCGAGCAAGCAGGAACGCGCCGTGCTCGACAGCCTCCTCGAACGCATGTTGACCGCGATGATCACTCATCCGTCCCGGGGCTACGAGGTGTGCCGGCTCTGCGACATCAGCAGCTGCCCGCCGTCGCGCTGCCCGGTGGAAAGCGCTGTCCTCGAGATGGAACCCGACGCCCCCGATGGGCTGCTGAATTCGCCGAAAGACCGTTGACCTGATCGGAGGGAGTCCGTCATGCCGGAGAATCCCGGGGAAACAGCGACCGCGCACTCGAGCAGGGCCGGGCCGAGGGAGTGGACCGGCCTCGGGGTCCTCGCCCTGCCGACGATGTTGCTCGGGCTCGACGTGACCCTGCTCTATCTCGCCCTCCCGGCCCTCTCGGCCGATCTGCAGCCGACCAGCACCCAAGCGCTGTGGATCCTCGACTCCTACGGACTCGTGATCGCGGGGCTGCTGGTCACCATGGGCGCGATCGGAGACCGGCTGGGCCGCCGTCGTCTTCTCATGATCGGCACCGCGGCTTTCGGCCTCGTCTCGATCGTCGCCGCCTTCGCCCCCAGTGCCGAGATCCTCATCGCGGCGCGAGCCCTGCTGGGCGTGGCGGGCGCGACCCTCATGCCGTCCTGCCTCGCCCTGATCACCAACATGTTCACCGACGTCCGCCAACGGGCACTGGCGATCGGCGTGTGGGCGACCACCTTCGCCCTCGGCATGGCAGCCGGACCACTCGTCGGCGGCGTGCTGCTGGAGTCCTTCTGGTGGGGCTCGGCGTTCCTTCTGGCGCTTCCCATCGCCGCACTCGTGCTGCTGGCCGCGCCGGTTCTGCTGCCGGAGTATCGCGCCGCCGACTCCGGACGGGTCGACCTGGTCAGTGTCGCGCTCTCGCTGGGGGCCATCCTTCCCTTGGTCTACGCGATCAAGCACGCGGCCACCCACGGCTTCGACCTCCAGACCACGGTCACTTTGGTGGCCAGCGCGGTCTTCACCCTCGCCTTCGTCCACCGGCAGCGCCGCCTGAGCGATCCGCTGCTCGACGTCGCGCTGTTCACCGATCGCTCCTCCGGGACCGCTCTCGGGGTTCTTTTGGTGGGACTCGTCGGCGTCGGCGGTGCGCTTTATCTGGTCACTCAGCATTTGCAGCTCGTCGAAGAGCTCTCCCCGCTGGCCGCGGGCGCGTGGATGGGCCCGCCCGCCCTGGCGATGGTCGTGGCCGCCATCGGCGCTCCCCTGCTCGCGCGGCGCGTCCGACCCGGCTACGTCGTCGCGGGCACCCTCGTCCTGTCGGCCCTCGGCTACGTGCTGCTCACCCAGGTGCGCGGGCCTGACAGCATCGGCCTGATCGTGGGCGGTTTCGCCCTGGTGTACCTCGGCTTCGGCGCGGTGGGCGCGCTCGGCTCCGACCTGGTCGTCGGCACCACCCCAGCCGACAGGGCGGGCTCCGCCGCCGCGATGTCCGAGACCGTCCAGGAACTCGGCGTCGCCATGGGCGTGGCCATGCTGGGCAGCCTGACCACACTGGTGTACCGCGATCAGATGACCGATGCCGCCCCGGCGGTCAGCGAGAGCCTGTCCGGGGCCATGTCCGCGCCCCAGGTTTCTCCCGCGCTGCTGGCTGAGGCCAAAGAAGCGTTCACCACCGGGCTCAACATCTCCGCCGCCATCACCGGCGCCGCCATTCTCGCGCTGGCCGTCCTGGCCGCGGTCGTCCTGCGGCACGTCCCGCCGTCCGGCGGTTCAATCCCCGCCGAGGCTGCCGAGCCCGCCAACTCCGGGTGAGCCCGGTTCGGGCAGGACCGCGGTCATCGCGCCGTCCACGGTGATGGTCTCACCGGACACGAACCTGGCCTGATCGCCGAGCAGGAAGGCGATCACGCGCGCGACGTCCTCGGGCCGGCCGAGCTCGCCGAGTGGCTGCACCTTCCTCAGCGCTTCACGCGTGGCCGCGTCCTTCCAGCGATGCGCGTTACGCGGCACCATGACGAACCCGGGCCGGACGACGTTGCACCGGAGCCCACGCGGTCCGAATTCCACGGCGGCCGCACGGCCGAGCGCCTCCAACGCGGCCTTGGCCATCGCGTACGGCGCCTGCCCGCCCCAGGCCAGGCCCGCGTGGATCGAACTGACCAGCACCGCGGCGCACGGCCTTCCGCCGGCCCGGGTGACCAGCTGCCGCAACGGTTCCAGCGCGGACACCGCGCCGATGTCCAGCACCCGGCGCAGCGCGTCCGGCGTCTGCTCGGCGAGGGGAGCGCGATGCTCGCCCAGCAGGCAATGCACCAGCCCGGTCACGCCGTCGAGGGCGTCGAACGCGGCGCCGATCACGGCCGGATCGGTCGCGTCATCACGGATCCACGGGATGTCGGCAAGTTCCGGTGGCGGTGGCGCGACGTCCACCACCGCGACCCGTCGTCCCTCCGCCAGCAGAGCACGCACGACGGCCGAGCCGATACCGCCCGCGCCGCCGAGCACCACCACCTGGCTCATGACCGCTCCCCTGCCCCTTCGGCGGTTCCCCGGGTGAAGAAGGCACGCACGACGAGTCCCGCCGCGGCGGTGACCAGCGGGTCGTCCCGTGACTGCGGCCGGGCAAGCGCCTGCGGCGGTGTCGTCTCGACGCGGTCGCGCACCGCCTCGAGCCATCGGTCCGACGGTGCGCCGCTACCGCCGAGGATGATCATGCGCGGTCGCATCAGGTCGTACGCCGTGTCGGCCACCCGGGCCACTTGGGCGCTGCGCGCTTCGAGGAGCCCGATCGCGACCGGATCCGTTTCCGCCAGGCGGATCAGGTCCGTCAGCGAAGTCGCCGTGAGGCCCGCGGACCGGGCGGCGGCGAGCAACGCCACGTCCGTCCCGTTCTCGCCGAAGGGTCCGTAGCCTCCACCGGTGAGGCCGGGCACGAGGACGCGGCCGAAGCCGCCCTGGATGGTGCCGCCCGAGGACGCCCCCGCCGGCAGGCTGAGGAATCCCGTCTCCGCGACGTTGCCGACGAACAGGTACAGCACCTTGTCCTGTCCCAGCCCCGCACCGAAGGTGAGCTCGGCGCCCAGCAGGGCACACACGTTCCCGTCCACCACGACGTCGAGCCCGGTCCGCTCACGCACCACGTCGGCGACCTGGACGCCGGTCCAGCCCAGCACGTCGTTGCGCACGACCCGGCCTGCCTCCCGGTCCACCTCACCGCCGACGGCCACTCCGATGCCCAGCACCGGTCCGGGTGCGGAGTCCGCCAGCCCGGCCGCCAGTTCGGCGGCGCGGCGCAGCGTGGCGGCGCTGTCCGCCGGATCACGGTTCTCGGTCCGTGTCCTGACACTGTGCCCCGCCAGGTCGATCAGCCCGGCCGTGGTCCGTTCGAGGCCGAGGTGCACGCCGACCGCGTACCGGCTGGACGGGTCGAGCTCCACCGGCACCCGGGGCCTGCCGATCCGGGTGGACTGCTCGACGAGTTCGCGGACGATGCCCGCCGACAGCAGAGGTTCGATGATCCTGCTGACGCTGCCGTGGTTGAGGGACAGCTCCTTCGCGATGTCCCCGCGCGCCAGCGGACCGCGATGGACGAGCAGTTGGAGCACGGCGGCCGTGTTGGCCTGCCGGGCCTGGCGCGGCCGGGTTCCGCTGAGTGCCGGGTGGTTCGTCGTCATGCCGGCTTCCCGGACTCGACGCTGTTGGTTTCCTCCAGCTCGACGCCCGTGGTGGCCAGCCACGGCGACGCCAACACGATCACCGCGCTGACCAAGAACGCACCGGCGTACCACGCGACGATCGTGATGCCGTGCTTCTGCGCCAGCATGGGCGCCAGGAACACGTTGAGCGCGATCGCGAGCCGGGTCACGCACTGCGCGATACCGGATCCCAGCCCCCGCAACGAGGTGGGGAACGCCTCGGTGCTCCACACCCAGGACAACACGCCCGGGCCGAACCAGGTCAACATGGCGTACACGACCCAAAAGGCCACCAGCCCGACGCCGGCTCGCTCACCGGTGAACGCGATGCCCAGCCCGGCGGCGAACACGCCGAGACACGTCCACACCCCCAGCCAGCGGCGGTTGATCCGGTCGATGACCAAGGCGCCGAGCGCCACCGCGATCAACCCCACCACGAAACCCAGCAGGGAGAAGTACAGCGTGTTGGACACCCCGATACCCGTACTGCTGATGATCAACGGTCCCGCGACCGTCGCCACCGCTCCCCCGAAGGCCTGGATGGCGAAGAACGCCGTGACCGTCGCCAACCGCCGCCACGCGCCGCCGGACAACAGCATCCGGTAGCTCCGCTTCTCGACGACTTCACGCTTCGGCGGCTCCAGCCCCAGGGTGTCGTAGATCCGCTGCGCCTCCTCCTCGCGGCCGCGCGCACTCAGCCATCGGGGCGACTCCGGCAGGAATTGCCTCGCCACCAGCACCGCGGCCGCAGGGAGCGCGGCCAGGCCGAACAGCCACCGCCAGGTCTCGTCACCGAACACCGGCTGGAGCGCCAGCGCGCACAGCACCGACGTGACGGCGCCGCTCAGCCACATCATGTTGGGCAGGCTGCCCGCGATCCGGCCCCGGCGGGATTTGGGCGCGATCTCGGTGAGAAACGCGTGCGAGGTCGGGATGTCCATGCCCACCGCGACCCCGAGCACGAACCTGGCCGCGACCAGCTGCCACACGTCCTGGACGAACGCCGCGGCGACGGACGCCACCACGAAGAACACCAGGTTGATCATGAAGATCACCCGGCGGCCGAACCGGTCGGACAGATCACCGAAGACCACCAGGCCCAGCGCCGTACCCACGAACGCCGCCGCGGTCACGAGCCCGATCTGGAACGCGGTGAGCTGGAAGTACGGCTTGAGGAACAGCACGGCGGCGCCGATGACGAGCAGGTCGTAGCCGTCGATGAACTCGCCGAACGCGACCAGCCTGCTGGTCCAGTTCCGCACGAACCGCGCCCGCCTCGGCGACATCGACGGAGTGCGCGCCGTGTCCGACACCATCGGATCTCCCCCTTTTTGTGCGACGAACACCAAACTAGTGACCGCGCGGGGTGCCGGGGAGGATTTCGGTGCGTCTAGGGACGATCGGCCAAGCGAGAGCGGCCGAAAAGGCACGGACCGCGTCGTCACTGTGTGGGTTTCGGGACGTCAGATGTCCCAAAATCCACACGGTCCCGAAGGGCAGTCCTGGTGACCGCCGGATCCGGAGGGGCTGTGTGGAAATAGGGACGTTGAACGTCCCTATTTCCACACAGCCTCACCCGGCTCCTTCACCAAGCAGAAGCGATCCGAGGATGCGGGTATCGCGACTTCGGCTACGTTGACCGGGTGAGTCTTCTCGATGGCGCGGTCTGACCGGGGAGCCGGACCGATGAGCGGCGCTGGCGAAAAGGGCCCGACGGCCACCGTCGTGGCAGGCCCCGGCGACTCGGTGCTCAAGGTGTACCCGGTCCCGCTGGATCGCGAGACCCGGTCGGCGCTGGCCCGCGAGCAGGCACTGCTGTCGACCGTCAGCCACGTCCCGGAGATCCTGCCGGTGCAGGAGGTCGGCACGCTCACCGACGGCCGGACGACGCTGCGGATGCCGCGCTGCGACCGTTCCCTCGCCACGGTGACGGGCCCCTTGCCCGTCGAGGAAACACTGCGCATCGGCCGGGTTGTCGCCCGAGCGCTCGCCGCGGCGCATACGGCAGGCGTCGTACACGGCTCGATCACGCCGCGGAACGTCCTGTTCCTGCCCTCGGGCGAGCCCGTGCTGGCGGACTTCGGGGTGGCGCTCAGGCAGCGGTTCCGCCGCGATCCGCTGTACGACCTGGAGTTCACCGCCCCGGAGACGGTCCGCGATCAGACGATGGACGAGCGCGCCGACCGGTACGGCCTCGGCGCGGTCCTGCACTTCATGCTGACCGGTGAGCCTCCACATCGGACTGTCGTCGGCGAGCAGCCCGCCGCGCGGCTTCACCGGGTGCTCACCGAGCCGGTCCCGCCGATCACCCGGGCCGACGTCCCCGCCGAACTCGTGACGCTCGTCGGCGAATTGCTCGCCGCGGAACCGGGCCGTCGTCCGGAGGACACGCAGAGCCCGCTGTTCGGCCTGCCCGCCGAACCGGTCCTCGTGCTGGAACCGGCCCGGACGCCGCGGCCGCGGCGGCGATACGGCCTGGCCGCCGGGATCCTCGCCGGGGCAGGGGTCCTCGCCGCCGTGTCGTGGTTTCTCGCCACCAGGGACGACGATGTCGTGACACCGGGCCCGATCGCGATCGACTTGGCACCACCCGCCGACCACGGGACCTACGTCGAACTGTCCTGGACGTCGAACGCCGAGCTGGATTACGCCGTCGTCATGGCCGAGGAAGGGCGCGCGGAACCTCAGGTGCTCTTCGCACGGCGGAGCGACCATTACCGGGTGGACGTCCGGCCGGGGTTGCGTTACTGCTTCCAGGTCCAGGGCACGGGGCCGCGCGGGACCTACGAAAGCGGATTCCGGTCCCTGCGCGGCGCCGTCTGCAAACGGTGAACTCAGCGCGGGGGACGGAGGACTCTCGCGTTGACAGCCGCCCGCAGCCTCAGGCGCCACGGCCGCCTGCCGAGTCCTTTTCGGACGGAGCGGACCGAGGCCCACGCTTCGGTGGCGACGTCCGGCTCCGTCCCTGACCACAGCGCCGCGTCCACCGTTCTCGCCAGCGAGACCAGACCATCCACAGTGGACTTTTCGCCGAAGACGACGGCAGCCTTGGCGAGGTCGCGTACGGTCATCCCGGCTGTCACGGGGACACCGTGTGCCCGCAACCGGTCCCGGGCCTCGGCCCAGGCGGCGATCGCCGCGGCCCGTCCCTTCCGGCGACGACGGCGCCAGGCACGCAGCCCGGTCGCCGCGGGCACGGCGGTACCCCAGAGCGCCGCCGAGCCTCCGAGACCGAGACCGGCCACGGCGGCCGTCATGGCCCAGTCCATCGCGCCGGGTGTCCGCTCTTCTTCGGACTTTCCTGGCGGCAGCCGCGGGTTCTCCAGCTGGCGTTCCGGGGGAAGCCGGGTCCGCACCTCCGCCACCGCGGCGACGATCCCGCTCGCGGATCCGGACCCGCTCCGCGCCGCCGCTCCCGACGGGTCGAGCGGGACCCAGCCGACCTTGTCCACCGCGACCTCCGGCCACGCGACGACGTCGGCGTTGCGGACCGTGTACGCGCCGTCCCCCTCGGGCCGGTCCGGCGCGCGATAGCCAACGACCAGCCGGGCCGGGATTCCCTTGAGTCGGGCCAGGACCACGTACGCCGCGGCGAACTGCTCGCTCGTGCCCCGTTTGTCGTCGAGCAGGAACCGGCTCAGTTGCGGCCAGCCGTGCCCGGTGGGCAACTCGTCACCGGTGGCCAGCCGGTAGTCCTGGGTGAGGAACCGTTCGAGCGCGACAGCGGTCTGGAAGGACGGGCGCAGGCCGGGCAGGATCCGATCGGCGAACTCGTCGATCGCCGGGGGCACCGTGCCGAGACCACCGAGCCCGCCGGGAAGACCGGGATTCGTCGCGGCGCCGAGCAGCGCTTCGGGGCCGACTTCGGGTTCCCACCAGGCGAGGGTGTACCGCGCCGACGGCGCCGGTCGCGCGGCGATCAGGGTTCCGCGTGCCTCGTCCACGAGTACGTCGGCCCCGGCGGCCGAGGCGGGTGACGCCTGTCCGGGAAGCCACGGCCCGGACGAACCGGTCACCTCGAGGGCGGCTTGACGCCGGACGGCCGGGACACCGATCCCCGTGGTGGGCGGGATCTCCGCCCCCAAACGCCGGAAACCGCCGCCGGGGAACCAGTTCGAGCCGTCGAAGTCGTCGAGGACCACCAGCGGCCAGCGCCGCGACGACGGGGTGTCCCCCGTGTAGCGGAACACCCGCGGTACGGGATTCCGGCTCCGATAAGCGATCTCGGAGAGCGGGCTCGTGACGGATTCGGCGGCGAGCGGAGCGGATTCGCTGTCCTTCAACGAATAGGCGGGCCTCGCGAGCGGGTCGGCCGCGAAGAGTACGAAAGCCCCGACAACGGCGAGCACCACCGCGGGCACGAGCGACTTGAGCGACCGGGTGCCCCTCGCCATCGCCAGACCCGCGATCACCGCGTATCCGAGACCCGTAAGCACCGCGGCGGTCCCGGTCACCGCGACGAAAGCCTGGCTCAACGCCAGCACGAGCAGGCCGGGCACCAGCGCGACCGACGGCCGCCTGAGCCGGTGCAGCAACTCGATCCCCAGCACCGCGGCGATCAGGACGGCCAACGGCACGAAGACGAGCAACCGCCCTTCCGGGAGGGCGGGCCAGGTCGACTGCAGGGTCAGTTGCCAGCCGTGGACCGCCCCGTCGGCGAGCACCGCCAACGACTCCCCGGTCGGGATCCCTGCCACGGTCGTGGCGGACAGGACAGTCTCGATCACCGCGAGGAGACCGGCGACGACGGCGAGCACCGGCCGCCACGGCACCAGGCCCGGGTGCCTTCTCCCGAGTTCGGTCACCCCGTAGACCGCCAGCGTCACCATGACGACGGGCAGGAGCAGCGCGGAAAAACCGAAGACCGGCGCGAAAAGCAGTCCGCCGAGCGCCGCGCCCGCGAGGACGGCGACGTCCGCGGTCCGCCGGATCACGACACCATCTCGTTCCACCGGCGCACCGCCTCGGCCGCGTCCGCCGCGCTGATGCGGCGGGCTCGCTGCACCCCTTCGACGCCGTGCACGCCGAGACCGTCCATCCCCAGCCCGTGGGTGCCGACCCCGAGCACCACCATGGTCGAGAAATGCGGCCGGACGACGGCGAGCGCACTCAGTTCCCGGCCGGCCCTTCCGGTCACGACCACGAGGCAACCGCCGCGAACTCCCTTGCGGGACAACGCAGTCGGGATCAAGGGCCGATCGGCGGCCGGGTCTTGGCGGACTTCGCACAGCATGTCCATCAGCCGCCGGGTGGCCTGCGTCCCGCCGGACACGGTGAGGTCCTCGCCCGTCGAAGTGATCAGGCGGCAGCGGTGCCCGGCCATCGCCGCGGCGTGCACCAGCGAGGCCGCCAGCTCCGCGGCTTCTTCGAATTCGTCCTCCGCCAGCATCTTCGCGCGGGTGTCCAGCAGCAGGGTGAACCGGGGATGCTCGGGGTCGACGTAGTCGCGCACCATGAGCTGCCCGGTCCGCGCGGTCGCCTTCCAGTGCAGATGGCGGACCTCGTCGCCGACGACGTACTCTCGGACGTCCCGCAGATCCGCCGAACCGTACAGCGAATCGTCCGTCGTCGCGCCTTCGTGATGGTGGCGCGGATGCCCGGACGCGAGCGCGCGCACCGGATGCAGCTTCGGGAACACCCACAGCGTGGCGGTGTCACCCGCCGGAAGCGGCCGCCGCACGAGACCGAACGGGTCGGCGCGTTCGAGGACGAGCGGCCCCACGGTGAACCGGCCGCGCCGCCGGGTCGGCAGTTCGTAGTGGTACGTCGCCTCGGCGCCCGGTGCCAGTGGCCGCACCGGAACCGCCAGGTCGACGCCGTGCTCCCGCGCGGTGAACCCGGGTTGCCGCCGTTCGCCGGGATTCCCGACCAGCAGTCTGGCCAGCGCCGGCCGCCCGCGCTCGACCCGGTCCGGGAGCACCTCGCGCCGCACGGTGACCCGTGGCCGCCGGAAGACCATCGCCGCCCCGGCGAGCACGGCGCCGACCGCCGCACCCGCCAGCACGCGCAGCAGCGGATATCCGGCCAGTTCGCCGGCGCCGTAACCCAGTACGGCGACGATCAGCAGTCCGATGCCCCGTCCGGTGAGCCGCATTCCCATCGGCTACTTCCAAGTCAGCTTGTTGGACTGGACACCCTCGGAGCTGATCCACACGTTGCGGCCGATCGTGCCCTGGGGGAAGGCCTCGACGGTCAGCTTCCCATCGGGCCCGATCTTGACGGACTTGCCGCCGTGGACGCCGTCGTCGGTGGTGCAGGTGATCGACACCGTCTTGCCGGCGGTGAATCCGGACATGACGATGTGGATCAGCCCGCAGGCGGGCGGTTCGCATCGGTCGGCCGTGGTGTCGGCGCCGCGGGAGATGACGATGCTCCGGTCGGCGGGCGTGTCACCCTTGGCCTTCGTCACCGTCGCGGCCGGACCCCGGCCCGCGGCGTTCTCGGCGACCACGGAGACGGTGATCGGCTGCTCGATCCCGATGTCCGCGATGAGCCGCGCCGTGGCCGAACCCGGCAGGCTCGCCGAACCCGCGCCCGAACCGTCGGCCCGCCGCCAGGAGACGTGGTACGCCGTGACCGGCGAGCCGTTCGTCGCCGCGGCCCGCCAGGTGACGTTCGCGTCGGTGTCGCCGGTCTTGATGAGGACGTTGAGCCCGGCGGGGGCGCCCGGGGGCCGGAGGGCCGCGGCCGGGGTCACCGAGGCCGACGTGGCGCTGGGACCGGTGCCCGCCCGATTGGTCGCCGACACCGTGAACGTGTACGCCGTGCCGTTGGCGAGGCCGGTGATCGTCGTGGTCCGCACTCCCCCGCCGACCGTCTTCTCCCCGCCCGCCCAGGTGATCCGGTATCCGGTGAGCGTGGCGCCGTTGGCGGGGGCCGCACCCCATCTCACCGTCGCCGCGCCGTCGCCCGCGCTCGCGGTCACCGAGCGCGGCGCACCCGGCGGACTCGCCGGGACGACCGCGGGAGTGGTCTTGGGCTGCGGTTTCGGTTGCGGTTTCGGCTGGACTGGCGCGATGGGCCGGTCGGCCGGTTCACGCGGCGGCGGCTCCGAAGCCGGCTTGTCACCACTGTTCCCGGACGGCGCCGGGGTTTCGGCCGGTTTCTTCTCGCCGGTCACCGCGACTTCGTTCACCGCGCCACCGGGGTCCATGACGAGGACGTGCGCACCGTCGGCACCGTCCACATAGACCCGTGAGTCCTGACCCCGGACAGGAGGATGCTCCGCTCCACCGGGAATCGGCCTGCTGTCCCGCTTCCGCCCCGCACCGTCGTAAGTGGACAGTGTGTGGTTCCCCTTGTCCACCAAGGCGACCGCGGATCCGGAGGAGGCGAGGCCCACGTAGTCGCCGGGAGGAAGGGCAACGCTCACCGGCCCCGTCGACCGCCCGGTGGGGTCGACGAGATGCAGCCGCGCGCCCTGCCGGTCCAGGATCGCCAGCCTGCCGTCGACCTCGTTGGCGGCCACGACGGCGGTCTCGGGCACGTCCACTCCGAGCCGGACCGGCTCGCCGAGACCAGCGGGCGAAACGCGCCGCACCGTGTCGTCGTCGTTGTCCACGAAGACCGGCCCGTCCGCGGTGAGCGCCAGCGAACCCTTGTGCCTGCCGGGAAGCACGATCGGGCAAGAGACCCTGTCCGCGCCCGGCGCGAGTTCGCACAGCAGCCCGTCGTCGATCCGGTGCAGCCACAGCCGCCCGTCCGCGGTGGCGACCGGATCACCCAGCCTGCCTCCGACGGTGATCTTCGCCGAAGCCTCGCCGAGCCGGATGACGACACCGGCCTGGCGATACACGCCGTACGGCCCGCCCTTGGTCTCCACCGCGACCGGCCACTCGTTCGAGGGGGACGGTGTGGTCTTCTCGACCGACAGCGTCGACTTCCCGAATTCGATGACACTCGACGGCGGAAGCACGTAACCCTGCGTCGGTCCTTGCGCGACCGGACTGCCCGGATCGGCGCCCGGGACCGGGACCCGCGCGTCGGCGTACTTACCGGAACCGTCCACATGGAACGCGGAACCGAGGACGGAGTTGTAGATCCAATGGCCGCTCTGCGTGATATCCAGGCCCGGTAACGGTTTCGCCGCACCGGTGATCGCGATGCCCACCACCGCGACGCAACCGGCGACGATCGCGGCGATCGGCGCCCGCGCGCGAAACCACGCGAAGTCCCTGTGCGTTTCCATGGGTCACATCGCGTTGATCGCGGGCGAAGGCGTCGCCGCCAGTGCCTCGTCGACGATCTCGGTGGCGAGGCGCTGGTTGAGCTCGGCATCGGCGGTGAGCACGAGCCGGTGGGCGAGCACCGGTTTCGCGATGGCCTTGATGTCGTCCGGGGTCACGTAGGCGCGTCCGTCGGTGGCGGCGATCCCCTGTGCCGCGCGCACCAGCGCGATACTCCCGCGTGGGCTCGCGCCGTAGCGGACCGCGGCGTGCTCCCGGGTCGCCGCGGCCAGCCGGACCGCGTACGAGCAGATCGCCGGGTCGAGGTGGGCGTCGCGCACCTCGTCGATGGCACGGCGCAGGGTCTCCAGATCGACGACCGGTTCGAGTTCGTCCGGGCTGACCCGCGCGCAATCGCTCATGATCACGCGCACCTCGGCGTCGTGCTCGGGGTAGCCGACGGAGATCCGCATCATGAACCGGTCGAGCTGCGCTTCGGGCAGCCGATAGGTGCCCTCCATCTCGATGGGGTTCTGGGTGGCGATCACCACGAACGGATGCGGTACCGCGTACGGCTTCGAATCGACCGTCGCCCGGCGTTCGGCCATCACTTCGAGCAGCGCGGACTGCGTCTTCGGGGTCCCCCGGTTGATCTCGTCGGCGAGCACGACGTTGGCGAAGATGCCGCCGGGGTGGAATTCGAACTTCTCGTTGTTCTGGTGGTAGACCATCACCCCGGTGACGTCTCCCGGCAGCAGGTCGGGGGTGAACTGGATGCGGCTCCAGCTGCCGCCGATGCTCCGCGCGAGACACCGGGCGAGGGTCGTCTTCCCCAGGCCCGGGACGTCTTCGATCAGCAGATGGCCCTCGGACAGCAGTGCCGCGATCGCGAGCCGGACGACGTCCGGTTTACCGCGCAGCACTCGCTGTACGTTCTCGGCGAGGGCCTGGTAAACCCCTGTGGCAGCCGTCGGATTCATCCTGCTCCCTCGAGACGAATGCTTACCTCTGGATGCTCCCCTGTCCCGACGGGGACCGGTCCCGGCGGCTCAGGACGCGTCGGCAGGCAAGGCCAGTTCGAAGATCGCCCCGCCCTGCTCACGGTTGTAGACACGCAACGTGCCGCCGTGGACGTCGGCGACCCATTTGACGACGGCCAGCCCGATCCCGGTCGAGCCGCCGCCGCTGACGAACCGCTCGAACAGGGCGGCGGCCTGATCCGGGTCGACTCCCGGGCCGCGGTCGGCGATGACCACGCGGCCGTCGGCGACGGTGACCTGGATTTCGGCTTCCTCGCCGGGCGCGCGACCGTGGCTCAGCGCGTTCCCGATCAGGTTCGCGACGGCACGCCGCAGCAGGGTCGCGTCGCCGTCGACCCTGCTCGGCACGGTGGTGACCGTGATCCGCGCGTCCTGCGCGGGCAGATCCTCGACCACCGTCTCGACCAGCTGATCGAGCATCAACGGTCCGATCGACAGCTCCTCGACCCCCGCGGTGACCCGCGCGCGCCTCGGCCACAGATCGATGATGTCGCCCATCATCGAAGCCAGCCGGATCGTCCTCGGCAGCAGCTCGTCCCGTTCGGCGGGGTTCCTCAACGCCGCTTCGGCCAGCGCGCGCAGACCGGCGACCGGGGTCTTGAGGTCGTGCACGACGCCGTCGAGGAGCCGGGAAACGCCGTCCAGCAACGACTTCTGCTGTTCCAGCGCGGCGGTGGCGGGCCGCATGGCCCGGCCGGCGATGAAGTATCCGGCCGCGCCGAGGCCGAGCACCAGCAGCACGCAACCGCCGACCACCAGCAGCACCCACTCCTCGTGCCGCTCCTGTGTGCTTCCGGCGTCGGCGACCACGACGATCGCGCCGATGACCTGCCCGCCGCGATCCTTGATCGGATCGGCCGCGGCGTACACGGACCGTCCCGCGGCGGTGGTCTCGTATCCGGCCTTCGACCGGTTCGTTCCGGTCGCCTCGGTCGCGAGCCGGTTCAGCAGGCCGTCGTCCACGGCCACGCATTCGCGTTTGCCCCGGTACGGCTCGAACCGCGGCGCGCTCCCGGGAAGGACGGCGAACTGCGGGCACTGCTCGTCGACGGTGTCGGTGCCGATGTAGGCGGTGACGATGGTGCCCCCGTCGGCGGCGACGAGCCGGGCCAGCGTCGCGGCGACCTGGCGGACGTCGCTGTCCAGCCGTTGCCTTCCCTGATCGGCGTCCGCCTCGATCACCAGCCAGGCCAGCACCACCAGCCCGAACGCGTTCATCGCGGTGAACAGCAGGGTCAGCAGGCGGCGGAGCCGTCGCAGCCTGTCTGTCGACGACTCGGTCACGAGAGCCGGTATCCGATCCCGCGGACGGTCTCCACCAGATCGGGCTCCCCCAGCTTGCGGCGCAGGCGTTTCACCACCGCCTCGACGACGTTCGCGACAGGCTCGTTCTCGAGGTCCCAGCAATGCTCGATGAGTTCCGCGCGGGACACCGTCAGTCCCTGCCGGGTCGCGAGGTATTCGAGGATCGCGAATTCCCGGTTGCTCAGCGACAGCAGGACACCGCCCCGGCGCACCTCGCAGCGGGCGAAGTCGACTTCGAGATCGGAGTGCCGCAGCACCGGCGGGCTCCCGGCCCCTCGACGGCACAGGTTCGTCACCCTGGCGAGCAGTTCGGCCATGACGAACGGTTTGACGAGATAGTCGTCCCCGCCGTGCTCGAATCCCTCGACCCTGGCACTGCTGGAGTCCAAGGCCGTCAGGAACAGCACCGGCACGGTCCACCCCAGCCGCCTGCGCTCGTCGACGAACCCGGCGGCGTCCCCGTCGGGCAGCATCCGGTCGAACACGGCGCAAGCGTGTGCCCCACCCGTGGAAGCGAGCACTCCGGCCGCGGCGGCCAGCGTGCCCACCGCGTCCACGGTGAACGAGGCCGCCCGCAGTTCGGCGGACACGGCCCTCCGGATGTCCTCGTCGTCCTCGACGACCAGCGTCCTCGTGTTCATGTCGGCTGGAGCTTACGTCCCTCGCTCGCTACTTTGAACCGGTGCGGATCTTGGTCATCGAGGACGACGACGCGCTGCGCTCGTCGGTGTCGTCGTCCCTGCGCGCCGCCGGTTTCGCCGTCGACGCCGTCGGCGACCTCGGGCCCGCCGACGAGGCGTTGTTCGTCAGCGAGTACGACTGCGCGGTCTTCGACCGGATGCTGCCCGGTGGCGATTCGCTGGACTACGTCGAGCGGAAACGCTCCGGTGGCTGGACGACCCCGGTCCTGTTCCTGACTGCCCTCGGCACTCCCGGAGACCGGGTCACCGGCCTCCGGCGTGGTGGCGACGACTACCTCGAGAAACCGTTCGCCATGGCCGAGGTGGTGGCCCGGATCCGCAGCCTGTGCCGCCGCGGCCGGACCGGCCCGCCGCCCCTGCTGCGGGCCGGTGACCTCGAACTGGACACCGGGCGGCACGAGGTGCGGCGTGCCGGGGTGCTGCTGAGCCTGACCCGGACCGAGTTCGCCGTGCTGAGGTGCCTGCTGGAGAACAGCGGGCGGCCGGTTTCCCGTGGTGAGCTCATCACAGCGGGCTGGGACGAGCTCACCACTCCGGCGTCCAACGTCCTCGACGTGCTGCTGACCGGCCTCCGGCGGAAGCTGCTGGATCCGCCGCTGATCACCACGGTGCCGAGGGTCGGCTACCGCATCGGCTGATCAGTAGCCGAGGGGGTTGGGTGCCTCCTCGTAGGCCTTGTTCACGAGGTCGACGACGGCCGGGTCCAGGGTGGGCACGGAGACGTCCAGGCCGAGCGAGCCGCCGCCCGCCACGGCGCCGCCGACCTTGCCCTTGAGGTGGACCCTGCCGTCGGTCTCGCTCAGCCCGGCCTCCGCCTCGCCGCCGATCCCGATCCAGGCTTCCGGCTGGGCCTTGACGGTGACCGGTCCCAGGTTCCATTCGGCTTCCGGCAACGTGTTCGTCCACGCCGCCTTGGCGCCCGCACCGAGCTTCAGGCCCTCCTTGGCGGTGATCCCGGCTTCGAGGTTCGCGGAGAGACCGAGCGAGGTTCCCGGCTCGCCGGACACGCCGATCACGCCCACCTTCTCCTCCACTTCCGGGCCGGCGCCGCGGTAGCCGACGAAGCCCTCGGCGCTGCCCTTGATGCCGTCCTTGAGGGAGACCCCGCCTTCGATCTTGCCGTCCGCGCCGATGTAGTTCTTGCCGATCACCTGTCCGCTGGAGGTGACCACCTTGTTCCGCACGGCATAGGCATAGCCCTTGTAGCCACCGAAACCGCCCTTGCCGTCCGGTTCAATGGCCTCGTGGTCGGCTTTCGCCCCCTGATCGACCAGACGGGGAAGCCGGTTCAAGATCTCCCAGGTCGTCCGGTCGCACTCGGTGGTCTTGCAAAGGGGGTTGATCCGGAACGGCGGCGTGCCGTCGTCGTCGAACCAGCCCTGCCCTTGGGGTACGGCGAGAGCGTTCACCGGCATGACCGTGGCGCGCCCCTTCGTACCGGCGTTCCTGACGGGGGCCGTCACACCGCGCTGCGGAGTGGCGAGGTTCCGTTCCTTCTGCGCCTGCCTCGCCCTTCCCGGATTCTGCCTGGCCAGCTCGCCCCTCTCCCGCTGCGCCGCGGCCTTCAGGATCTCCAACGCACGACCCTCCTCGCCGCGCTGGATGACGCCGTAGTTCAGCTCCTTCTGTGCCTGTTTCGCCTTGCCCGGATTCCTCCGCGCCGCCTCGCCCAGCTCCCGCTGCACGGCGCCCTTCAGAATCTCCAGCGCGCGGCCCTGTTCACCACGCTGGATGCCACCGAAGTTCTGTTCCTTCTGCGCCTGACTCGCCCGGCCGGGCTTCTTCCTCGCCTCCTCACCCCTGCGCTGCTGAGACGACAACGGCACCTCACCCCGTTGTGAGGAGCCGATGTTCTTCTCCTTCTGCTCTTGCCGAGCTCTGCCCGGGTTCCGCTTCGCTTCCTCACCCCGCCGCTGCTGAGGCGTCATCACGGTCTCGCCCCGTTGCGGCGAACCGAAGTTCTTCTCCTTCTGCTCCTGCCGAGCCCGGCCCGGGTTCCGCTTCGCCTCTTCACCCTTCGCCCGCTGCTCTTCGGCCTTCCGACTCCGCTTGGCATCCTCGTCCGGCCGCGACTTCGCCCGCTCCGAACCGAGGTCGCGCTCTTTCTGCTCCTGCCGGGCCTTTCCCGGATTCCGCCTCGCCTCCTCACCTCGCTTCTGCTGTTCGGCGTTCTTCGGCGCCGACTCACCCTGTTTCGGGGAACCGATGTTCTTTTCCTTCTGCTCCTGCCGGGCCCTCGCCGGACTGGACTTCTGTGCCTTGGGCTCGGCTTTCGGTTTCACCTGCGCGGGCTGGGCCGCCTTGGCCTTCGAGGCCTTCGCCTTGTTCATCGCCACTTTCTCGGCGTTCTGCTGGCTCGGCGACCCGCCCGGCTCGGTGGCCGCATGGGCCGCGCCGGCGCCCAGCACGCCGAAAACGACCGTCAGCACCCCACCCGAAACGGAATACAAGACGGCCTGACGCAAATCGGTATTGGTGTGTTTCATCGCAATCCTCCGAACCTCGGCGACTCCGGAATGGTGACCGGGCGCGGTTCAGCGCCGGTTCATCGGCGGTACATCGCCGCTGTCGACTGTCATGGAATCCTCATACCTCCTCCTGCATGCTGAGCGGGCCAACCGCACAGGCTCATTCACAGGGGGACGTCGGATGCTGTTCCAGCTCCTTGGACCACTCGAAGTCCAAGCCACGATCAAGCCCGGCAAGCCGGCCACGGTGCTGGCGGCGCTGCTGCTGGATCGAGGGCGTTGGGTGGGTGTCGACAGTTTGATCGACTCGACCTGGCACGACCGGCCCGCGCCGGTGTCCGCCGCGGGCAACCTGAAGTCGCACATCTGCGGCCTGCGCCGCGTACTGCCGCCGCCCGCGAGCGGCGATCGCATCGAAAGCAGGCAAGGCGCGTATCGGATCCGGGTCGCGCCGGACGAGGTCGACGTCGACCTCGCCGATCTCCAAGCGGCGGAAGCGGGCAGGGCGTTCGCCGTCGGCGAGCCCGAACGTGCCGCCGAACTGCTCGCCGACGGGCTGGCGCTCTGGCGTGGCCGTCCGTTCGAGGGGTTGCAGACACCGGCCGCCGCCGTCGAAGGCGCGCGCCTGGCCCGGCTGCACACCCGGATGCGCGAAGACCTGGCCGAGGCGTACCACCGCCTCGGCCGGTACTGGGACGCGATCACGGTGCTGCACGGCCTCCTCGACGAGGACCCGCTCCGGGAACACGCGTGGGCGAAGCTGATCCGGCTGCTCACCGACACGGGGCGGCGCAACGAAGCGCTCACCACGTACGGCCGGGCTCGCTCGATCATCGTACGAGAGCTGGGTGTCGAACCTGGTGCCGTTCTCCTCAGCGCCCATCACGACGCTCTTCGCGGCTGCGCGGATCTTCACAGCATCGCCGGATGAATCGGGCGAGGGGTACGGCAACGTGTCGGGTTGCTCTCGCTCGGGTCGGTTTCGGGTGTCGCGAAAGCCACTTTCGGGACGTCTGATGTCCCGAAAGTGGCTTTCGCGACATGGGGACGAGTCGTGAGCGGTCAGTCGCGCCTGACCTGATCGAGGACGAGCCAGGGCATACGTAGCGAACGCACCCGAAGCCCGTCCACGGCCAGGACCACCTCACCTACTTGACGGACACCGTGGCGCTCGACCAGGACGAGCCGTCCGGGCTCGACGTCGAGGCCGTGCGCGACTGGCCCGGCTTGAGTCCCTTGCTGTCCACCGAAACGGATCCGCGGTGACCGGCCTTTCCGTGCTGGTGCCGATGCTGATGCTGATGCTGGTGCCGGTGCGAGTGCTTGGCGGACTTGAGTTTCTTCAGTTCGTCCTTGGCCTTTTTGACCTCGTTCTTCGCCTGGTCGACGAGTTTCTCCGCCTTGGCGAGGGACTCGGCGGCCTTCTTCACGCCGGACGGCACCGCTGTCGGCTTCTCGACGACGACCACCCGCGGCACGAACCGGATCGGCTGCACTTCCTTGACGTCCTTGGCCGTGGCCGTCTTGACGACCGGTGTCGATGCCTTCTGCCGATGCACCTTCTTCTTTGTCTGCTTGACGACAGGTTTCGCCTTCGTCACCCTCGCCACTTTCTTCACCTGCACCGGCTTCGCGGCCGCCGCGGCGGGGACCACGGCGGGCGACGCGACCTTCTGCACAGGTGGGGCGACGGGCGCGGCCGCCTGGTTCGGCGCGGCGGCGACGTGGTTCGCCGGGCTCGCGGACACCTCGCCGCCCTCGAAGGCGCCGAACGTCCAGGCGCCGACAGCGGCGGTGGTCAGCCCGGCGACGCCGATGACCCCTGCTCGTTTGATGTTCATGGGATACCTCGATCTTCCGGTTCCGGCGGTGACCGTCACGGCCGGGGTTCGTCTTCGTGGTGACGTTCGTAGAACTCTTCGGCCAGCGACCGGCCCATCAGGCCGCCGAAGATCCCGGCGACCACTCCGACGGCGATCCCGGCCGGAGTCGCGATGACCAGGCCCGTCGTCACCCCGAACGCGAGGGACGCGGCGCCGCCGCCGAATCCGGACAGCACGCCGCGGTTGAGGGGTGCGTCCTCGTGCTTCAGGTAATAGTCGTACTCGATCCGTACGGGCTCGTCGTCGTCCGAAGTGGACGGAGACTGGCCGATCCAGACCTCTTCGGGGATCACCAGATACCGCGTCACCGGGATCCGGGGCGCGGCGAACTTACGGAACGCGGACCGCAGCGACAAGGTCGGACGCTCGGCCAGGCTGGTGGTGGTCACGGCGCTCAGCCCCGATGCCCGGTCATGATCTTGAAGGGTTTGTCGTGTTCCTTCGGCTTCTCGAGACTCTTGCGAAGCTTTTCCAGCTCGCCCTTGGCCTTCTTCAGATCGGACCGCGCCTTGTCGAGTACCTTGCCCGCCTTGTCCACGGCATCGTTCGCGGCTTCGACGAGTTCGGTCGCGTCCCGCAACTGTTTGCGGACGGTCACGGGCGCCGGGTCGGCGACAGCGGCGCGGACCACGAACTGCTTGACGGCGAGGCGATCGCTTCGTTTCACGTCGGCGGTCTTCGTCATGCGCGGCTTGACGACGGCCGCGTTCCGCACCACGGGGGTGGTGCGAGCCGCCTTCTTGATCTCCAGCGCGGGTTTGACCACCCGCTTGACTTGCGCGGCAGGCTGAGCGACCGCGGGGGCGCGGGCCGGCAGGACCGGCTGCGCCGCTTGCGGCGGCACAACCCGCTTCGGCGCCGCAGGTTCGGCATGCGCCTTTCCTTGCGGCGCGGCCTTCTTGCCCTGTGTCGCGGACGAGGCCGACGGTTTCTGCGACGCGGGAGCCTCCACCTGCTGCGGTTTCGCCGCCTGCGCGGCATCGAGCGCCGGTTTGTGCTCGGTCCGGTCGTCGGTCAGCGCGTTCGCGGTGGAGGCGCCGATCGCCGCGGTGGCGAGACCGGCGACACCGTAGACCGCCGCCCGCCGGAGATTGTTCTTCTGCTTCATCCGTCCCACCTCGCTGATCCGGTGCGCTGCCGGAAAGCAGTCTCCGGCGCACCGGTTCATCACCGGTACATCGGCGGTTCATTCGGCGGCGGACGTGGTCCCCGAGACCGGGCCGATCATCTACGCTGGGGCGATGCGACCGGAGGACGGCGAAGCACTGGGCGGCGGCTCGACAGGCGTCGTCTTCGCGGTGCCGTCGGACGAGGGCGACCTCGCGCTCAAGGTCTTCTCCGGCAGGTTGTACCGGCGGACCAGGCTCCGGCTGGAGCGGGAACTGGACCGGCTCTCCGCGGTGGACGGCCAGCTCTTGGTTCCCGGCACGATCGTGGAACTGGCCGACGGCCGGTGCGCCCTTCGCGGAGAACTCTGCACCGGGTCACTCGCGGACCTGGTCACGGCGGCGGGACCGCTGTCGACAGACGACGTCCTCGTTCTCGGCACCGCGATCGCCTCGACCCTCGCCACCGCCCATGAAGCCGGGATCGTCCACGGCAGGCTCACCCCGTCCAACGTTCTTTTCCGCGCGTCGGGCGAGCCCGTGATCAACGACTTCGAGCGCACCCTTCGGCCCGTGTTCGTCCGGGATCCCCGGCACGGACGGCAATTCCTCGCCCCGGAAGGGACGGACGGCCGATCCTCGGACCTCTACGGACTCGGTGCGGTGCTGCATCTGGCGCTGACCGGTGAACCACCCGGCTCTCGGCCGCTCCACCGCGAGGACGCGCCGATCGATCTGCTGGCACTCGTCGAGAACCTCCTCGCGGAGGATCCTGCCTCCCGTCCGCCCGACGCCGCGCTGGTCGAAGAGATCCTCACCGGTCTCCAGGAAACGCGCAACACGCCCGAAGTGTCCACTGTGGATGGACCCGTTTCCGTGGCATCGGGTATCGAGGGCGTTCCGGTCGTCACGATCGAACCCGCGGCGGGCGCGGCGCCCACGCCCCGGAAGAGATCCGTGTGGCCGGCGGTCGCCGCCGGCGTCGCGGTCGCGGCCGGCTTCACCACGTGGGCGCTCTTGCCCGGCTCCGGCGAACCCGAGCCGCGGTCACTTCCCGCCCCGGCGCCCCGGTCCTCCTCCGCTCCGCCCACCTCGGCACCCACCGTGAAGACCGTGTCCCAGGTCGAACTGGCCGCGCCGATCGACCACGGCTCGACGGTCGAACTCGCGTGGCGCGCACCGGACGGATTCGACTCGGCCGTCGTGATCGCCGGTGAGACGGGCGAACCGAAGACCACGTTCGTCCGACGGCAGCGGACGATGAACGTGGCCGTCGAACCCGGCCGGAAGTACTGCTTCCTGATCCAGATCACCGACGGCGAATCGGTCCGGGAAAGCGAGCCGCGCCCGATCCGGGGAGCGACGTGCCGGAAGTGAATCCCGAAGTCACGGGCCGTCCGGCGGAATCGGCTAGATCAAGACACCCCGGCGGAATCCGTAGGCGACGGCTTGGGCCCGGTCTTGCGCCCCGAGCTTCTTGAACAGCCGCTGCGCGTGGGTCTTCACCGTGTCTTCGGCCAGGTGCAGTTCGCGACCGATCTCACCGTTGCGTTTGCCTTGGCTCATACCGGTCAAGACCTGCAGTTCCCGGCTTGTCAGCTGGACACCGAGAGAGGCGGGCTGACGCGGGGTGGGTACCGAAATACTGCTGAGCGTGTCGGCGAGGGCGGCCGCCACCTCCGGCCAGACGGTGTCCCAGCGAAGGTAACCGCGGGCGCCGCCGATGATGGCACTGGCCACCACGAGAGGATCGTTGGCGATCCCGAAGACCAGGACATTGGCCCGGCGGTGCGCTTCGACGAGCCGCCGAACCACCTCCACGCCGGTCGGCGCGGTGCGTTCCAAGCCGACGAGGACCAGATCGGCGGGCTGATGGGAATACTTGGCCAGCAACTCCTCGGTCGTCGCCACACCGTCGATCTGGCCGACGCCGGGCAGTCCTGACACGACACGGCTCACGATCTCCCGGACTTTGCCCCGGCTGTCACAGATCAAGATCGCTGTCACGGCGTCTTCCTTACTTGTCTGTTCCGACAACACATTGCAGCACTACTTTCGTGATCGACCCTGCCGCGAACGACCGCCCTGAAGCTGCTTGCGCGACAGGGTCGTCGAATCGACGACGACGGTCCCGTTCGCTCTGCCACTGGCCAAGGTGGCCCGCAGGACGTACTTCACCCATTCGCAAACCTGATACGGGAAAGGAAATGAAGACGGTCAGCCCGGTGTGACGGGAGGTTCGTTTCCGACATCGGCCCTTCGATGTCGCGAGCGAATCATAGGTGCGCCGTGTGGCCGCCATCTCGCGCCCCTCACCGGAAAACCCGTCCGATGACGCCCCGAAAGCCCTGCCGCGACCGCCGAAACGAAGCTGACCAGCGACAATTCATCGAGGGCCAAAAAGACGACGCGGTCAATACGCGCAGTACCAATCCACTCGAATCGGTGACCACGGGGCGGGCAGGACCATGTCCGTGCGTAACACGATCGCGGGCACCGCGCGCATGATCGCGGCGATCGCTCGTCGAGCGAGGCTGAAACAGTGCCCTGCTCGAGGCTCAGCTGGTCGTGACCCACGGGTTGGGGCGGCAGGCCGCTCCGTCCGGGCGGACTTTCGCCGCCGCTTCGGGCTCCGCGCGGTTGAGATCCGCGACATAGCCGTTGGACAGTCCGAAGGTCTGCTGCATCATCACCGGTGCCACGGCCCCGTTCGCGGGACAACCGACGTGCCCGTGGCCGAGGGCGTGACCCACCTCGTGGTTGACCGCGTACCGGTGATACCCCAGAAGATCGCCCTCGAACGAATGGGCGCCGCGGACCCACCGAGCGAGGTTGACGACGACTCGGTGGTCATGGGTGAGATAGCACGACGAGTCGTAGGGAATCTCGAACCCGCACAGGTCCGGGCGACGACTCGTGGTCTGGCTGGTGAGACTGATCCGGAACGACGGAACGGCAGCAGGATCATCGATCCGCCGGAGTGAGACGTCGTCGAGCCCGATCCAGCCACGCGGGTCCACGAGGATCGAATCCACCTCGGCGGCGAACGAGGGGAAGTCGATTCCGTCCTCGATCTCGACGGTATAGGTCAGTTGCCGTGTCCCGGTACCGGCCACCGCACCACTCGTACCGGGCAGGACGCGCCAGGTTCCCGCGCCCGCCGACGGGAAGGGAGGGCCGTCCGGCAACGCGGCGGGCTCTGACGGAGGGACGGTCGGCTGACTGACTGTCGGCTGAGGAGAAAACTTCGGCTCAGGGAAACCCGGCGCGACTTGAGTATCGATGGCGAAGGGCGCCAGGAAGAGCGCCGAGGAAAGTGCCAGGGCGATGAAGATGACGGCCGGTGGCCACCACGTCCGGTCGGCCTCCGACGCCTTCCGCGGCGTGCGAGGCGTGGCCATCTTGGGGCGGTGTGCCGGCAAGCGGTGCTTGGGAGGCGGCGCCGGTGCGGCGCTCGCGCGAACCAGCGGTTTGGTCAAAGGAGCACGAGGTTGTGGCAGCCAGTCGACGACTCCACCGTCGCGTCGCACGTGCGCGGGCTCAGTAGGCAAGGCTCACACTCGCACAAGCCGTCGCGGGGGTGACGTCGGACCGGGGAAACGACACCGTCTCCGGGTCGCCGTCCGAGGTGTACCGATGCCCGGTGGGCGAACCGAGTTCGTCGAGCCAGTGGGCCGAGCCGTATTCCGCTTCCGGGCCGGTCGCCTGTGACCGGATCCGAGGGATCGCCGCGGGTTCGAAGGCGCGGGAGCACGGGGACGGTGCCGGCCCGGCACCTACGAGCAGCGCGCCGCGGTACGCATAACCCGGTCCTTGCAGCGCCAGGCCTTCTCGCCGGGGCTGCGCGCCATACGGCAGCGCGAGCGTGCCGGGTTCGTAACCGGGAACAGCCCGCCTGATGAGGACGTCTCCCTCGGCGATCGCCGCTGTCGCCGAAGCCTCGTCCGCCCGGCGCAGGTTCGTGTGCTTGGCGGTGTGGTTGCCGATCTCGAAGTGATGGTCGGACAGCCAGCGCAGCGCGCGTTCGTCCCCGCCGAAGGGGCGCTCGTTGACGTACAGGCTGGCGACCGGCCGGAACCGGGGGTGCGCGGCCGCGACATCCATCAGGATCCGCACGGCGGTCCCCGGCGCCGGCTGCCCTTCCGGGGTGAGGGTGAGCACACTCGGGTCACCGTCATCGAAGGTCAGCACGACCGGATGCGTGCCGGCGGGCAGATCGAGCCGCCTGCTCACCAGTTCGGCCGTGGTGATCGGCACGTAGTCCTCGGCGGCGAGCCGTTCCAGCTCCGCCGCGAAGTCGGCGGGGGTGCGGTCGTAGACCGATCTCGGTTTCGCGACGAGCCGGTGATACATCAGGATCGGTATCCGGCCGAGTTCGTCGGCGGCCACCTGACGCGCGAAAGCCGGTGTGACCCGTGGCGGTGCGACCGCGGGGGCGGTTCCCAGTTCCGGCGGCGGAGTGGCCGCCGGAGCTGGAGCCCCGCATGCCGACGCGAGGACGACGGCGGCCCCCGCGCCGAGCCGGAGAAGGAAGGACATTCCGGAAGTGTGCTGCCGGAACCGGCGACGGGCGCCCGGATCCACCGAGTCGGGTGAGTGCGAAATCTGTTGTCCTCACGGGAAAAACGGCGTATCCGCAGCTGGAGACGCCTGCTCGGAAATCGGCCCCGGCACGATGTGGTGATCGCCTCGAGCCGGGTTTACCCGGTGATCAACACGGGTATTTTCCCGCTCTGGTCCCGAAATCGCGATCAGCCACCGCGACGCAGTCTTGAAGGAGACCGGATGCCCGAGCAGAGCCGCCGCTTCATCCTCACCGTCGGCCTGGCGGGACTCGCGGCGAGCGCGTGTGGCGCGCCCCCGCGGGGCTCCGCACTGGCCGCGCCCAGGACTCCCGCTCCACCCGCGGCACCGGCCGTCGCCCAGCCACCCGCCGATCCCCTCGCCTCGAACCTGCTGATCGGCTTCTGCGGGGCACCCGGCGCGAAGGCGCTCGGCCGGATGACCGGGGACCTCGCGGCCGCGAGCCGCGAGCTCCGGAAACAGATCGGGACCTTTCCGCCGGGGCGGCCGGTCACGCCGGTCGTCGAATTGATAGCCACCACCGTGCACCGGTCGCCCGGAGCGGACGGGATGTACCGCAGCCGGTGCACCGACGAGACCGTGCGGGAGTATCTCGACGCGGCACGTGCGCTGAACGGGTTGCTGCTGCTGGACATCCAGCCCGGCCGTGCGGATTTCCTTCCCGAGGTGCAGGCCTACGAACGCTGGCTGAAGGAACCCGACGTCGGCGTCGCACTCGATCCCGAATGGGCGGTCGAACCAGGCGTGGTACCCGGGAAGAAGTTCGGGCGCACCACCGGCGCCGAGCTCGACGGGGTCGCCCGCTATCTCGGCGAACTGGCACAGCTTCACCGGCTGCCCGCCAAGGTCATGGTCTACCACCAAGTGGCTTCCTCGGTGGTGCGCGACGAGGGCCTCCTGAAGCCCCACCCAGGCGTCTCGGTGGTGAAGGTCGTCGACGGGATCGGGTCCGCCACCGCCAAGAAGGCGACCTGGAAAACACTCATGCCAGGCAAACCCGGCCACGTACGGTCCGGCTTCAAACTCTTCTTCGACGAAGACACCCGCCGAGGTGCGGCCTTGATGACGCCGGCGGAAGTACTCGCGCTGACGCCGAGCCCGGCTTACGTCCTCTACGAATAGGCCGGCCGAACCGGCGATTTCCGCCGCCGCCACCGCCACATTCCGCCCATTCCGCAGGAACGGGTATTTCTGTCGCGCGACACCGATCATGTTCAGCCCGATCCCGTTCTTTCCCTCAGACCACCCGATGGCCACTCAGTGCCACGAAGTCACCCTGCCCGCACTCACTCGTTCGCGTCACATGTCGGGAGTTTTCACGGACAGTAGAGAAATGCCGGACAGGCCACTCCGACCACTTCACCTGATCGTGTCGTTTGGAGCGGGACCTGCTGGGTAATCATCGGAGTTTCCACTGCTTCAAAAAGCCACTCTTAGGAAGGTTCTCACCCGAAGGCTCTTTTCACTCGGGCTCGGCTTCGCTAATGTCATCGGCGGTCGAAAATACGGCCCCACACTTCGAGACACGCTGAAGGTGCGATTCGCACCGATTACGCGAACGTCCGACGCGGGTCACGCCGGACGTTCGCAGAGGGAGACAGATCTGGGCGGTTTCAGCCAGAGGCCTGGTCAGGCACCCGGAGGCTGACGCCGCGGCTCGGCGGGCGGATAGGTATTGACCGGCGGGGCATCCGCCCCGGGGGTCGGATATCCGGTCATCGCACCGGCCTTCGGTCCTCGTCGGGCGAGGCCGGCGAGACCGAGCAGGCCCACCAAGCCGAGCAGGCCCCACAGGCCGTTGTCACCTCGATCGGCATCGGGTCGTTCGTCCCTGTTCCCGTCGCCGTCGTCGTCCACAGGCTGTGCCAGCGGCACCGCGGGCCCCTGCACCTCCGCCGCCGACACCGGAACACCCCCGGTCAGCAGGACGGCGGCGGAGGCCGCACACGCGCAGACCGTCTTCCGTAATGCGCTCTTCATTTCGATCCTTCTTTCGAATTCGATGACGGGTGGCCACTCGGCCTGGCATACCCGCACCGGGCGAGTTCACACCGGACTTCATGAGAACGTGTGGGAATTCAGTTCGCCCGACCCGGATTTCGCCGGGATTCTTCCGTCGCTAGTATGACAATCGGTTCAAACAGGAGCCGTGGAAGTACGGGTCGTGTCCACACGTCCCCCGCGGCCGTCCTTCCTTGTTCGCGCAACTGCGCATCCTTTCGGCGAACAACCTGGTCCATATCTGGTGACCTGGGGGGAAATTGAACGACAGTCATGTGATCGCGCCCTTGGGCGCGGCTTTCACGCCACGCCTGGTCTGCACCGCCGGAGACCGGCTGATCCATCCGGCGGACAGCCACAACGACCTCGCCCGCATCGTCGTGCGCTGGGCCCGAACCTGGGTTCCGGAGACCTGGCCGGCACGCCGGTACTTCACTTCGCTGGGCATCGGTGACGACGAAAACCCTTGCTACGCCGACAAGGACGTCGCGGGCTGGTTGCTGCTGCAACCTCGTCCCGGCTCCCTTGCCTGGCGGGTGCGCTCGGGGGAGATCGACGTCGCGATGGCGCTCACGGCCGAAGCGGAAGCCTGGCCCGAGTAAAGAGAATCAACCGGCGGCAGCCCTGCTTCGCTCACTTCACGACGAAGCAGGGCTATTCGTCGTGCCAAAATGATTCTTGCCGGGCAAAACGTTCCGTCGTCCACCGCGTCGAGCAGTTACCGAACCCCCGGGAAATACACTTGACCCGATCGGACCACAGATTACGCGGTCAACGGACCGCAGTGCCCACACGATGGTGGAACGACGTGGAAAAGGCGGTCGATCGTCAGTACGTTTCCTCACACTGGACGGAAACACACCTTTGCTGCCGTCCCGCACGACGCGATCTGTCTAATCAAGGAGAATCATGCTGAAGAAAATCGGTTTCGTCGCGGCCGCCATGGCCGCCGGAGCGATCCTGAGCGGCGGCATCGCGTCCGCCGACACCCCGGACTGGGGCTACGACCACAGCGGCCAGGTGGGCTTGGTCAACGCGAACAACGTCGACCTCCTCCACAACGTCAACGCCGTGGTCGGTGCGTGTGGCAACGACGTGAACGTGCTCGGGGTCCAGGTTCCGATCCGCAATTCGCTCAACGGCATCGGTGTTCCGATCCTGTCGCCGGGTGCGCACGAGGCCAGTGGCGAGTCCCCCTACAACTGCGCCGCCGGTGGCATCACCGACGGTGGCACGCTGCAGGGCAACTGATCTCCCTGCCGAAGCCTTTCGCGGTGGTGCGCGGAAACAGGCTGAGGCAAGGGGTCCGGCGGTTCGCACCGAGTTCGTAAAGCGCGCCCGGAACACGAAGAAGAGATGCACACTCCGCTTCGTGTTCCGGGCGCATCGCGACGCGGGGTGACGTCGGCACGGGTGGGACCGGTCCATCCGCCCAGGAGTGCACCGGTCCCACCCGGCGTGAACGCACCATAACCAACGTCCCCGAGCACGGCGAACCGGAGTTTCGCCGCCCGGGTTCCCTCTCACCGGGTTTGTCCGGTGGGTTTTCCTAGGAGTTTTCTGTGATCAAGCAGCTTGGGTTCGTCGCTACCGCTTTGGCCGCCGGGATGGCGTTCGCGGGTGGGTCGGCGTCGGCGGAAGGTATCACTGTCGCGGGCCACCCGGTGGACCACAACGAGCAGATCGGGCTCGCGAACGTGCAGAATCTGGACGCGGTCCACAATCTGAACGTGGTCGGTGGTGTGTGTGACAACAACGTGAACGTGCTCGGGGTCCAGGTCCCGGTGCGTGATGTGGCCGAGGGTATCGCTGTGCCCGTGTTGTCCCCGGGTGAGACCGAGGCCGAAGGAGCCACTCCGGACAACTGTGCCGGTGGCGGCATCGTAGACGGCGGGACCGTCCAGGAGAACTGAGCGATCTCGCTACCAGCCGCCGCGCGGAGCCCCACCGCGCGGCGGCTTCCACGCGTCCTCCGTTCGGCACACCACTACCCCGCCATACTCCGGTGAATCCACCCGGACGGTGGCCCGGCCAAGTCCACGCTTCCCGGTGACAGCGCCGGAGTGAGCGTGCCGAGTTCTTCGCCAGGCCGAGAGAATCGTTCATGAGAAACAAGATCCGCCTGCTGACCGTCGCGATCGTCGTCCTGTTGACCTTCACGGCCTGCCCGGCGGCATGGGCCGCCGGCGCACCTCGGCTCCTTCTCGGACAGGACTTCCCCGATCCCGACATCGTCAAGACCGATGCCGGCTATTTCGCGTTCTCCACGAGCACCGGCGCGGTGAAAGTGCCGCTTGCCGGCGCGCCGGCGGCAGAGGGTCCTTGGCGTGTCATCGGTGATGCTCTCGCCGCCGTCCCGAAGTGGGCCAAGCCCGACGGCGGTTTCTGGGCTCCCGATGTGACCCGGCTTTCGGACGGCACCTTTCTGCTCTACTTCTCCGCGGCTGTCGCCCCGGGCGCGGAAATGTGCATCGGTACCGCCTCGGCGTCCAAAGTGGAGGGCCCGTACACCCCTGTCGGCGAGACGCCCCTCGTCTGCGTGGCCGGCGACGGCGGCGACATCGACCCACAGACCTTTGTGGACACCGACGGCACGCGATATCTCCTCTACAAGGCCGATGGTGGCACTGTCGGCCCGCCCGCGGCGATCTGGTCGCAGAAGATGCTTCCCGACGGCCGGACACCGATCGGGCCGCGCATCGAACTCCTGCGCGCCGATCTCACTTCCGAGAAGGCGGTCGTCGAGGCACCGGCCGTGGTGAAGACCCCCGGCAAGTATCTGCTCTTCTACTCCGCCGACACCTTCCAGAGTTCCGGGTATCACACGGGTTACGCCACCGCGCCCACGCTGAGCGGACCGTTCGTGAAGGCCGATGCCCAGTTCCTTTCCACCGATCTCCTCGGCGGCAAGGTCGACGCGCCCGGCGGCGCCGACGTGGTGGACGGTCACATCTTCTTTCACGGCTGGCTCGGTGGCGGTCGCACGGCTCGAGGCCTGTACGAACTCCCCCTCAGCTTCCCGAACGACGTCCCTCAGCTCGGGTGACAGGCGGTCCCGAACGACAGCGAAGGCCCGGTGCGGAGGGAGGTCAGTTCCCGCACCGGGCCTTCGCCTGGGCACCCCGTCCGGGGTCCGGTCGGTTAACCGACCGGGACGGTCAGCCCACCAAGGAGGTCGTTCACCAGCGAAGACAGACTGATCAGCAAGCGTTGCAGCAGTGCGTTGAGCAAGCCCGCCACCGGAGGAAGCCCCGCGCGGGACTCCGGGTCCGCCGCCAATTCGTCGACGCCCCGTTTCGCCGTGGCGTTCTCCTGCTGGGCGGTGGCGGCGCTGTCCTTCGCGTCGGACTGGATCACGTACCGCTTGCCCTGCGCCAGATCGGTGAGCACCGGGGCGAGCCTGGCGAGGGTGGCCTGCGTCCCCGACACATCGCCGTTGTCCGCACGCGACACCAGGTTGTCGCGCATGGACTGCACCTCCGCCGCCACACTGGTGGTGCTGGACGCTCCTTTGCCGCCCGGTCCGCCTGCCACGGCCACACCGGCACCTGCCAGTGTCACGGAGGCCGCGGTGACGAAAACGGCCAGTGCCCGCGTCAGTTGACTTCTCATTTCGCACTCCTCTGGATTACCGATGCCGACCGAATCATGGTGAACCTTCCACTCCGATAAAGCGAACGGACGCCATCGGATCGAACTCGGACGCAATTTCGCACCGTGTACACCCGGAGCCGCACCGGCGAAACAAACGGGAAGTTCGCGTGAAACACGCCGAGGTGAACGGACCCGAATGGACACGCCGCGTAGCCGGACCACCCTGACGGGCGCGCAATATCCACGCCTTGGCTGACTTCTCGCTTGCCGCTCGACACAACGTGCAGTACCTGAACTCCGTCGAGCTCACTTCGCATTCACCCGTCAGCGCTGTTTGGCCGACTTCGCACCGGGTAACCAGTCGATTTCCCCGCCACCGGAAAGACACTCGTAAGAATGGCCCTGCCACGAAACACTTCTAAGCCGGAAATCCGGCGACTAAAGTCAGTCCCGGCTGGAAAGTTCGACCTCTTGGCGCCGGGACCTAACACGAAAGCGTCGGCCGGACGGAATTCAGCGAAGGAACCGAAGGGCGCTTTCCCCGTATGACATGCGGGGAAAGCGCCCTTCGTCGCGTTAGACGAGTTGAGCGTGGGGAAAGTTCCCGTCATTACGGTTGACGCAGGGTTCGGGCGATACCGCGTCGGGGTCGGTTCGCCCTGGAAAAGCCAGCTGACGAAGGTACCGAACGGGTGCGATGCCGCCGGCGAACTTTGTCTCATGTTAGATCCGGGTAATGTCCTTGAGCGGGCAGGATTCCCTGTCCGGAGTCGATTCTCGTGACTCAATTTCGTGTGAGGTATCACCAGCTCGGAAAGGATCACATTAATCATGACTGAATTGCGTCGGTTGGCGCTCGCGGCAGCGGCCGTCATCCCGCTTTCCCTGGTATCCGCCGGTATCGCGTCGGCGGACCTGGGTGACGGCCCCGGTTCGCCCGGTTTCACCAAGACTTCCGCGACCTACGCGGGTATCGGTGGCGCCGGGACGATCCACAGTGCTTCGGTCGTCGACCACGACGGAAACGAGTGGACGAAGGAGAGCGCCGTCTTGGCGGGCCCGATGGGTGCCGCGGTGTTGCACACCGAGGAAGTCGACCTCGACGACGACAATGACGACAACGACTGGGTGTCCGACGACAAGCCCGGCCGCCCGACGCATTCTCACGGAAAGCGGCCCGTCGCTCACACCGACGACTCCGTGTCCACGCCCGCCCGTCGTCCCGCGAAGACACACGCCGTCCGGGAAACCCACCACGATCACGTCGCGTACGCCGAGTCCACCAAGACGGCGGACTCGACAGGCGCGACGTCGTCACATGTCGCCAGCCACGCCGGCGACAACCACGCCGTGTACGAATCCAGTGACCTCTCGGCGGGCCCCGACGGCGCCGAGTCCGAAGGTGTCAAGGCGGTCGCGAGGCCCCAGTACACCAGCTACGAAAACTGGTACACCGCGGCCGACGAGGACGGTGCCGTCAGCCACGAAGTGGAAGCTGTCGCCGACGTGACCGACTGGCACGACAACGACAACGACCACCACCACACGCACTACCTTCGCTGACCATCGTGGGCCGGGCCGCCACGGCTGCCCGGCCCACGGGGACGCGTCACGCCGCCGGTCACGCGACAAGCGTGACCACACGACCGAAGCACGGTCCGGGCACGAAGTCCGGCAGGGTGACGCCGCTCGCGGCGAGCACGCCGCCGGTGCGAAGGTCGCCGGACAGGATCCATTCGAGTCTTACGGCGTAGTGCTCGGCCAGAAGCCGAGCATCCTCCAAGATGTTTTCGATCAGGGCCGCGATGTTCTCGTCGCTGCGCTCGATGCCCAGAGTCGTGCCCCGCAGTGTCCATTCCGCGCTCCACAGAAGACAAGCGCCGACAGGGCCGCGGGTCTTCGTCGTGTCGCGGCGTAGTTTGATCTCGATGACGCGCTCGAGTTTCGGCGTGGTGCGAGGAACCGGTGGGTGCACCGCTCGCAGGGCGGCGAGTTCGCGGGCACGCCGCTGTTCCCGGGATTCACTCATCGTGCCATACCGGCGGACCGGCCCTCTCGGAAAAGTCGTTTCGGTCGTCCGAGATCCAGTCCGGCCCCGCGAGAACGGCACCGTGCCCGACACGAAGGGGAAGTCCCTCCGTACCGGGCACGGCACACTGGCGAATCACCGGTTCCCGTACACCCGACGGGCGCCTGGACTCAGTTGTGCTGGGTCGTCCCGCCATCGAGCACGCTGCCCGCGGCACAGTTGTACGGGGACTCGCCGCCGGCCTCGTGCGCACCCGGCGACAGGACCGGCACACCGATGCCGTTGAGCGTGTCGCGGACCGGGACCTGGACGCCGAGCACGTTCACGTTGTTGTCGCACGCGCCGACGACGGCGTTGACGTTGTGCAGCACGTCGATGTTGTTCAGGTTGGCCAGGCCGACCTGCTCGCTCACGTCGTGCGTGGGGTGGCCGTAGCCCTCCTCGGCGGGGGTTCCGGCGGACGCGATCCCGCCCGTCAGGAACGCTCCGGCCGCCATCGCGGCGGTGACGAAGCCAATCTTCTTCAGCATGAATACCTCTCGAAATAGGAATGGTGCGGACAAGGCGCCGAGAAAGCGCCTCCATGCCGCGGGGGCCAACGTACAGAGGTGACCCCACCCGGTCGCCGCCGTTCGCATCATCGTGTGGTGCTGAACGGGTTCTGACCGAGGTTCTTGTAGTCCTAAAGGGTATTGACCGCGTTTCCCGATACGGTATTTCCGGGGCCGAAATCGATCCGGGCCACGCTCGGCCGGCCACACCGATCACGCCCCGTGTCTCGACGGTGGCCAGGTTTCGCCGATCCCGCACTTTTGAACCAACGAGAAACCCACGAAACTTTCTCTGCGTGACGAAATTGTCGATCGCTCCTTCGAACGTGACTTTTCCGCTCCGCCTCTACGCTTTCCGAAAACCAGCGTGACGAGGCCGCGGTCCGGCCGGTCCGCGTCATGGGTCGGAGGAGCCGTTCGTGGTCGCTTACGGGATACTCATCGCTTCCGCCGCGCTGTACGCGATGGGGATCGTCGCTCAGAGCATCGCCGCCCGGCGGGCCGGGGACCGGCGCGGAACGGCGCTGGGCCTGCTCGCCCGTCTCGCCTCCGATCCCTTGTACCTGCTGGGATTCGGCGGTCAGGTGGGCGGCTTCGCGCTCGCTTTCTTCGCTCGCGGCTCGCTGCCGCTGTACCTCGTCCAAACCGCGTCGTCGTCGGCGATCGGTTTGGCCACCGTGTTCGGGGTCGTGGTGCTGCGGTGGCGGTTGCGGACCACGGAAGCGTTGACGCTGGTCCTGATGGCGATCGGCCTCATCGCCCTTGCCGGTTCCTCGGAACCATCGGTCGCCGCGGATCTCTCGCCTGCCGCCGCACTGATCCTGACGGGTGTCGTGGCCGGGGTCGGCGTCGCGATGTCCCAGCTGCCCCGGACCACCACTTTCCCGCTGCCCGCGATCCTTTCCGGAATCGCGTTCGCCGTCGTGGCGATCACGAGCCGTACGCTGGCCCATCTGGATTTCGCTTCGCTGCCGGGGAATCCGCTGACCTGGCTGATGCTCGCCGCCGCCGTGCTCGGCCAGGCTTCGATGGCGCTCGCCCTGCAACGCGGCCTGGCCACCGCGGTGGTGGCCACGGCCGATGCCACGACGATCGTGCTGTCCTCGGTCACCGGCATCACGGTGCTCGGTGACCGGGTCGCGGCGGGAACCGGGCCCTGGGTCGCGTTCGGCCTCACCGCCGTCGTGATCGGGGTCCTGGTGCTCGGTTCCCGTTCACGGGCGGCCACCTCGGTCGAAGCGGTCGCATGACCGCGCGACCGTTGGCGAGCGTGTCGGTCGATCTCGACAATCTGTGGGCCTATCTCAAGACACACGGAGATCCCGCCTGGCGCCGGTATCCCAGCTTTCTTCCCTCGGCCGTACCCCGGCTGGTAGAGCTCCTCGGTGAGCATCGGCTGACGACCACGGTGTTCGCGGTCGGAGCCGACGTCGTCCGTGAAGACGGCGCCAAGGCGGTCAACGAGATCGCCGCGGCGGGCCACGAGATCGGCAACCACTCCTTCGGTCACGAGCCCTGGCTCCACCGGTATTCGCGTGATCGCCTCGAGGAAGAGCTGCGGCGGACGGAAGACGCGATCGTCCTGGCGGGCGCACCGCTTCCCGCCGGCTTTCGCGGCCCCGGTTTCAGTGTCACGCGCGAGCTCGTCGAAGTCCTGGTGGATCGGGGTTATTCCTACGATGCCAGCACGCTCCCGACCTGGATCGGCCCGCTGGCCCGGGCCTATCACAACCGCACCGCTCCCCCGGCCGCCCGCGACTCCGGGCGAAGCGAACTGTTCGGCGGGTTTTCGCGGGTGCTGGCGCCCGTGCACACCTACCGCTGGCGGACGATCGAAGGCGGCACTCTCGTGGAGCTGCCGGTGACGACGATGCCGCTGCTCCGCACCCCGATCCACGGTTCCTATCTCCTCCACCTCCACGAGATCTCGCCGCGGCTGGCGCGCGTGTACTTCAAGACGGCGCTTCGGCTTTGCCTCGCCCGCGGAGTCGCGCCCTCCTTGCTCCTGCACCCGACCGACCTCCTCGGTGGCGCCGAAGCTCCCGGCATGGAGTTCTTTCCGGGCATGGCCACACCGGGGAGCCGGAAGGTCGCTTGGCTGGGCTGGGTACTGGGAGCTTTGCGCGAACACTTCGACGTCGTCGGCACCGGCGAGTACGTCCGCCGGACGGAGTCACGGCGGGAACGCGCGGTGACGCGGATGGAGACCTGGAGATGACGCTGCGGGTTCTCGCGTACGCCACGGTGGGACTGGCGCCCGTCGAGGGGTACCTGACGGCGGCGAACGCCCACCTCGGCAAGGTCGCGCCCGCGCTGCTGGTCGCTGTCTGGCTGGTGGTCCGTGTCCGGCGGCGGCGACTCCCCCGGCCGACCCCGCTGCACGCGGTGCTGGCACTTCTCGCCGTGACGGTGGCGACGACCGCCGCGATCCATTCGTCCGGCGCGTTCACCGCCGAGTACACCTTGCGCTGGCTGCCGTTCCTCGTGATCACCGCCGTGCTCGCGGACGTCGCCTCTCGCGAGGTCCCGGTCCGGGGGCTCCTGCTGGCGATGGCCACGGGAGCCACCGCGGCCGGGATCGGCGCGCTGTACAGCCTGATCATCGGCGGGGAGGCACGGGCCAGTGGCCCGCAGGCGGATCCGAACGACCTCGCCTACTTTCTCGTCGCCGCGATTCCCCTGCTCGCGTTGGCGGGCGAAGCGCTACATCAGCGGGTCGCCGCCGCTCTCGGCGGCACCGTACTGGTGGCGGGGGCGCTGGCGACGTTCTCCCGCGGCGGCGCGCTGGGGCTGACGGCGGCGATCGGGTGGCTGGCCCTGCGCCGCGTACTGCCGTGGCGCGTCCTCGCCGCCACCGCCGCCGTGGTCGCGTTACTGGGATTCGGAACCCTGCAGTTCGCCGGACCGCAGATCGAGCGGGCCGTGCAGGAGAAGAGCTTCATCGCCGCGTCCAATGTGGACACCCGGGAGCTGCGCTGGCAGGCCGCGGCCCGGATGGTCGCCGAACAGCCGTTCTCGGGCGTGGGTCCCGGCGGGTTTCGGGAGGCGTACGCCGCCCAATCCCACAACGCCGAGGTCGACGAGCAGACACCGGTGGCGCACAACATGTACCTCGAGGTGGCCGCGGAACTGGGCCTGCCGGGGTTCGCCCTGTTCGCCACGATGATCGGCATCGCCGGAGTCGCGAGTGAACGGGCGATCCGATGGGTGGTTTCACCGGGACCTCGCCGGATCGAGGCCGTCGCGATCCAGGCGTCGCTGCTGGCCGTGCTGGTCGCCTCGACGTTCCTGTCCGAGCAGTACTACCTGCCGTTGTGGTCGTTGGCCGCGCTCGCCGTCGCGGCCGAAATCCGGGCTCGCCGAGAAGATCGTGGAGAAGATTAGTGCCGATTCGTGTGCTGCACGTGATCAGTGAGATGGGCGCAGGCGGGGCCGAGACCCTCGTGGCGGGCATGGTCGGCCGCGGCGAGGAGTACGGCTGGACGTCCGCCGTCGCCAGCGGAGGCGGCTTCCGCGCCGACGCCCTTGCCGCGGACGGGGTGCCGGTTTTCCCCGTCCCTCTCGCCTTCCGCAGCAGGACGGGCGCGCTGCGGGCCGCGTGGGCGGTGCGCCGGGCGATCGCCCGCTTCCGCCCGGACGCCGTGCTGGCCCACAACGTCGGGGCGAGCCTGATCGCCCGGCTCGCACTGGTGCCCGGACGACGGCCGCCGTTGCTGACCGTCTTCCACGGTGTCGCCGACCGAGACTTCCCGACGGCCGCGCGGATCGTGCGGCGCACCTCGGACCGTGTCATCGCCGTCTCCACCGCCACGGCCGACAGGCTGGTGGAAGCCGGTACGAGCGATCCCATCGTGATCCGCAACGCCGTGTTCGCGCACCGCCCGGTGTTCGGTCGCGCGGAGGTGCGGGCGTCGCTCGGGATCACGGACGGGACACCGGTCGCGCTCTGCCTCGCCCGGCTGGAGCCGCAGAAACGCCACGACGTCCTGCTGGACGCGTGGGCCCGGCTCGACGGCGAAGCGGTGCTGTGGCTCGCCGGTGACGGCAGCCTCCGCGCCGACCTCGAAGCGCGCGGCGAGTCGTCGGGCGGGCGGGTCCGGTTCCTCGGTACCCGCACGGACGTGCCCGATCTGCTCGCGGCGGCCGACGTGCTGGTGCTGAGCAGCGATTGGGAAGGTCTCCCGTTGGCCGTGCTCGAAGCGATGGCTGCCGGACGCCCGGTCGTCGCGACCGACGTCGGCGGTGTCCGTGACGTGCTTTCGGGCGGGGCCGGGCTGGTGGTGCCGCCGGGCGAACCGGCCGCCATCGCGAACGCGCTGGAATCCCTGATGTACGACCGCTCCGCCCGGGACTTCGCCACCGTCGTCGGCCTGCGCACCATCCACCGTGATTACGACCCGCACACCTTGATGAAGACCTACGACGAACTGATCCGGACCACGATCGGAGGTGACCGGTGAAGAACCCACTGGCGCGGACCGTCATCCTCGGTGGTGCCGCGGCGCTCGTGATCGGCCTGCTCGTCCTGACCGTGGGCCTGACCCGCGGCGAGCAGTACCAGGGCCGCGTGAGCCTGCTGGCCGAACCCGCCGAACAGGTGGCGGGTTCGGCCGCACAGTACGGCGAAGTCGTCTCGTTGGCCTTGCCCGCATTGGTCGAACTCGCCCGCAGCCCGTCGGTCTTGCGGGCGGCCGCCCCCGGTTCCGGCTTCTCACCCGAAGAACTCGGGCGTCAGGTGTCGGTGGAACTGGTGCCGGCCTCCGGGCTGGCGCGACTGTCCGTACGGGCTCCTTCGGCGGAGCGGGCCGGGGCGACGGCGTCGGCACTGGGCGAGGCGATGATCGACGCGAACCTGCTGGCCCCGGCGGGCAGGCTGCGGCTGCTGGATTCCCGGCCCGACGTCGCCGCTATCACCCCGGACGTCCCTTTGGTGGCGGGACTGTCCTTGGTCGCCGCGGTGGCGGCCGGACTGGCGACGGCGGCGATCCGGCGGCTGACACCGGGAAAACTCCGGGGTGAGGCGGGTTCGGTGCGCCGGTCGCTGGCCGCGGCGGGGATCCACCGTCCGGTGACGGTCCTGCGTGGCGACGACCCCGAGACGGCCGACCGGTTGACCGTGCTCGGGATCGCGGCCGGTTCGCCACTGCGCGTGGTACCGGTCGCACCGGACTGCGGCGAAGTGGCGGCCAAGCTGGCGGCCGCTCTTCCGGCGGGCGACGGAACCGGAACCGCGGTGGTGGCGGTGACAGGGCGGCGTTACGACGAGTTGATCGCCGCCGCCGCCGTGCTGCCGTCCGGCGCCGTTCTCGTGGCGGTGGTGCTGGCGTGAGCGCGAGACAGCGCGTCGTCGTGCTCGTCGGGGCCGCCGTCGGTCTGCTGAGTGCCTGGCACGCCCTCGCGCCGTCCTGGCGAGTGCCGCTGCCCGGCGAGGCGAACCCGGCCGAGGAACGGCTGCAGGATTTCCGCGACGCGCTGTACTTCCCGATCCGGGAGTTCCTCGCGGGCGGCAATCCGTACGACCCGGCCTCGATGTTCGCACACTGGCCGGTGCGGCAGGACTTCAATCTCTACCAGCCGTACCACCTGCTGGTGCACCTTCCGTTCGCACTCCCCGGCTACCGGGTGGGCGCGGTGGCCTTCACGGTGTTCGGCGCGCTGCTGCTGGTCGCGCTCGCGGCGATGGCCGCCCACTCGGTCCGGCGGCTGCTCCCTGTTCCCGTCGTGGTCACCACCGTCGTGATCGCGGCGCTGCTGATGACCAGTCAGGTCGGCAAGGCGCAGCTCTACGTCGGCCAGGTCAACCCCCTGATCGCGCTCGGCGCGGCGGGGGCACTGCTCGCCCGGCGTGACCGGCCGGGCTGGGCCGCGGTGGCCCTCGCTCTGGCGTGGCTCAAACCGCAGTACGGCTTTCCGCTGGCGATCCTGTTGTACGCCAGGGGGTCGCGGCGGGTGGCGGTGGCCGGAACCGCCGTGGCGGCCGCCGCGAGCTTGCCTGTCGTGGTGTCGCTGGTGAGCCGGAGCGGCGGGATCGGCGGTTTCCTCGACGTCGTCGTCGCGAATCTCACCCATGCCCGTGGCACCGCCTACGGTGCCGTCGATTCCCTGACGGCGCAACGGATCGACGTCGCGGCCGTCCTGTTCCGGGTCACCGGCGGGGTTCCGTCCGGTATCGAGCCGATCGTCCTGGCCGGTGTGCTCGTGACGAGCGTCCTGCTCGTGCGGCGGCTGGACCGGGCGGGGTCGGCACCGGTCGCGGATCTGCTCACCTGTCTCGCCGTGGTCGTCTGCTTGGTGCATCAGCCCGGTGACGTGCTGATCGCCGTGCCCTCGATGGCCGCGGTGGCCGCCCTGTGGTGGCGCGACCGTCCCGAGCCGGGAGGGAGCGCTCCTTGCTTCGCGCTTCTGGCGCTGGCCGTGCCTTTCGCGCATCTGTACACAGTGGACTCGACGATCGTCTCGGTGTTCGGCGAGCGGGCGGCCGTCACGATCGACGGTGTCGCCGTCGTCGCCGCATGGTGTCTGCTCGTCTTCGCCGCCGTCCGGCCGGCCAGGGTGCCCGTCGGATGACCGGCGACCTCGGCACGCGGGCGGTACGGGGTTCGCTGTGGCTCGGCGCGGTGAACCTGGTGAGCAAGAGCAGTCAGATGCTGGTCACCTTGGTACTGGCGGCGTTGCTGACCGAAGGACAGCTCGGCGTGGTGGCGCTCGCGGTGTCGCTGGTCAACGTCGGCCAGGTGGTGCAGTCGGTGGGTGTCTACGACGTGATCGGCCGCACCGGACGGGATCCGCGCCGGATGGCGGGCACCGTCCTGACGCTGAGCGTGGGCGCCGGGCTGGTCCTGGCGGTCGCCCTCGCCGCCGCGGCGGGACCGATCACCGCGTCGTTCGGCGCTCCCGACGCCGCCGGACTGGTCCGCCTGGCCGCTTTCGGCCTGCCGTTCTCGGCCGCGGGCGGAGTGCAGATGGGGTTGATGCACCGGAAGCTGGACTTCCGCCGCCGTCTGCTGCCCGACGGTGGCGGCGCGATCCTGGGCGCGGCGGTGACGGTCGTGCTCGCCGTCGGCGGTGTCGGACCCGCCTCCCTGGTGATCGGCCTCGTCAGCACCGCGGTCGCCCAGCCGCTGCTCGGTGCCCTGGCGGGCGGCGGCGTGCGGCCGTACTGGGACACCGCGGCCGCGGGCGAAGCACTGCGCTGGGCCGTGGTCGTGGGCCCGGCCGCGGTCGTGGGAGCGCTGCTGGTCAACCTGGACTATCTGGTGGTCGGGCAGCTGCTCGGGCCGGAAGCGGTCGGCGTCTACTCGCTGGCGTACCGGCTGGCCTGGGTGCCGTACATCATGGTGGCGGTCGTACTGGGCGCGGTGGCCTTTCCGGTGTTCACGCGCTTGCACCGTGAAAACGGCACGCTGGCAGCGGCTCTCACGCGCTTCACCCGGGCTGTCCTCGTACTCACCGGCGGCCTGTATCTCGCGCTCGCCGTCCTGGCCGACCGCGTCGTCCTGCTGGGCGCGCGCTGGGCCGACGCGGCGGGTCCGCTGACGCTGCTGGCGGGATACGGCCTGGGGATCTGTCTGCTGCAGATCTGGTACCAGGCGGTGAAGGCGACCGGGCACGCGCGGCGGTATCTGGTCCTGGAATGCGTCCATCTGCTGCTGTTCGCGGCGGGACTGGTGTCGTCGGCCCGGCTCGGGATCACGGCCGTCGCCGCCGTCCAGTTCGGGGCGGCCTGGCTGATGGTGCCACTCGCGTGGCGCGTGCTGGCGGGGCTGGGCGTGGCGACTCCGGCCCGGGAACTGGCCGGGATCATCACGCGGGTGCTGGGGGCGTGCGCCGTCGGTGCGGTACCCAGCGTTCTGCTCGCCCAGGCCGGATTGTTCGGTCCTTCGGACTCGCTGCCGGGCGCTCTGTGCGAAGGCGTGGTCCTCGTCGCCGGATACGCCGGGGCGACGCTCGTCCTGCACCGCGGCGAACTGGCCGAAATGCGGCGAGGTGTGCTGCGGTGAAGATCGTGCACGTTTCCCAGCCGGTGTCGGCGGGAGTCGCCGTGGTCGTCCTGGAACTCGCGGTGGCACAGCGGGAGCGGGGCTGGTCGGTGACCGTGGTGTGCCCGCCGACCGGCTGGCTGGCCGCGAGCGCCCGCCGCGCCGGGATCGAGGTGCGCGGCTGGCGAGCGACACGCTCCCCCGGCCTCGAGATGGTCGTGGAAACGGTGCGGTTGCACCGGATCCTGGCGAAGCTGCGACCGGACGTCGTGCATCTGCACAGCTCGAAGGCGGGTCTGGCCGGCCGTATCGCCCTGCGCGGCAGCCGTCCGACGGTGTTCCAGCCGCACCTGTGGTCCTTCGAGACCGCGCGCGGTCCGCTGCGGCGGGCGTCCGCCGCGTGGGAGCGGTTCGCGTCCCGGTGGACCGACCTCGTCGTCTGCGTGAGCGACGACGAACTCGCCGCCGGTCAGGACGCGGGCATCACCGCCGACGCCGAGGTCGTCTGCAACGGCGTCGACACGGCGAAATTCGCCCCGGGAGACCGGGCGGCGGCGCGCCGGGCGCTCGGCTTGCCCGAACAGGCGCCGATCGCCGTCTGCCTCGGCAGGCTGGCGGAACTCAAAGGCCAGGACCAGCTCTTGTCCGCGTGGCCGGAGGTCCTGCGGCGCCTGCCCGACGCGATGCTCGTCCTCGCCGGCGACGGCCCGATGGGCGACGTGTGGCGCGAACGTCATCCGGTCGCGGCGCATTCTTCGGTGCGCTGGCCGGGTCACACCGACGACTCCGCGGCGTTCTACACCGCGGCGGACGTCGTGGTGCTCCCGTCACGGGCCGAAGGCATGGCGCTCGTACCCCTGGAAGCCATGGCGTGCGCCCGGTCGGTGGTCGCGTTCGACGTCGGCGGGATGCGGCAAAGCATCGCCGACGCGGGAGCCGTACTGCCGCCGGGTGATCTCGGCCTGCTCGCCGACGCGGTGGCGAACCGGCTCGCCGACCCGTTTCTGGCCCGCGGCGAAGGCCGACGGGGACGCCGCCGCGCCGAACTGTCCTTCGACCGGCGCCGGATGACCGACCAACTGGCCGTCCTGGTCGACAAACTCACCCTCACGGAGGGAACTCGGTGAAACGCATCGCCTATCTGCTCACTCAGGACCGGGGCGGCCCGGTGGACGTCACCGTGCGCCTCGCCGCGACACTGCTCGACGAGGGTGTCGACGTTCGCGTGTTCGGTCCCCTCCCGGCGCGAGGAGCCGAGCTGCTCAAAGGCTGTCACGAACATCTTCTCGTGGCGGGGAAACAGGACCTTTCCGCTGCCGGTCGTGCCCGGGCGGCGATCCGGGCCTGGCGACCGGACGTCGTGCACGCCCAGGACCGACGGTCCGGGCTCGTCCTCGCGGGCTCGCGCTTCGGCCGTGGCGTGCGGCCCGCCCTCGTCCAGACCTACCACGGTGTCCCGGACGACGTGACCGAGCCGTGGTTTCGTGACGCGCCGGGTTCCGGCGGGCCGTCCGCCTACACGCGGGCGGTCCTGACGGGGGATGCCGTGGTCGCCCGGATGCTGGACCACACGATCGTGCCCGCCGAAGCGATGGGCCGGTTCCTGCGCCGACGGCTACGCGTGCCCGCGGGACGGCTGACGCGGATCGACAACTGCGTCGGCTCGGTGCGGCCGAGCCCACCGGCAGGACCGGTCCGCCACTTGATCTTCGTAGGGCTTCTGGTGGAGCGCAAAGGAATCCTCGACCTGCTCGCCGCGCTCGGCGCCCTCGGTGTCTTTCCCCGCGATGCCCGGCTGACCGTGGTGGGCGACGGACCGCAGCGGGCCGAAGCCGAACGGGCCGCTCAGGCGCCTCCCTTACGCGGGCGCGTGACCTTCCTGGGTTTCCGGCCGGACGTCCCCGCGCTGATCGCGAACGCGGACGCCCTGGTGCTGCCGTCCGCCATGGAACAGCAGCCCCTGGTCGTGGCGGAGGCGATGGCCGCCGGAAAGCCGGTCATCGCCACCGATACCGGTGGTGTCGCCGACATGCTCGGCCCGGGTCACCTGGTGCCGCCGGGCGACGTCCGCGCCCTCGCCGCCCGCTTGCGCACGCTGTTCGCCGATCCGGATCCGGGCCGGACCGGCGTCCTGCTCGCCGCGCGTGCCCGGCGGCGGTTCACGCCGGAAGTGTGCGCACAGCGGCATATCGACCTCTACGAGTCGCTACTTCGGTTTGACCATCACCACCGCGTCGGCCGCGGCCAACTCGAGGGTGGCGGGCGGTGGCGGCGATGAGGTAGCCGGGGCGGGTGAAGAAGTCTTGGGACGGGCGGGCGGGCCACCCACCGGCACAAGGCCTTCGGGAGGCGTCACGGTCTGCGTCGCCGAAGTCGGGTTCACCGCGACCCAGCCGCTGGTGAACGTCCGGGTCCAGACCCCGTTCGGCTGACGGCCCGCGGCGTCCACCGCCTCCCCGAGACCGCTGCTCTGCAGAGGGGACCACTCCGGATCGCGGTAGTCGTCCGTCGTGGCCGGGGTCCAGCACGTCCGCGGACCGGCCAGCAGTGCCGCGCTGGCATAACCCGCCCGGTCTTGCTGGGCGGACCTCGTCCGCGTGACCAGCAGCAACAGCGACTCACCGAGCGCGGCTTGGGCCCGCAACTCCTGGAACTCGTTGCCGCGGAAAGTGAGCAGACCACCTGCCCCGCCGTTCTCGCGGAACCCGAAATTCTCTTCCATGGCACCGCCGAACCGGGAGTGCGCCGTCCATCTCCCCGGCAGCAGATGGGTTTCCGACACGTTCGGCACGAACAACTTGCCCGCCTTCTGGAACGCTTCACCCACCAGAGACAGGAAGGCTTCGAGGCCATCCCGCAGTTTCCGGTCGGTTTCGGCCGCTGTCGCGGTGCCGGTGAGGATCGCCGCCGAGTAGTGACTCAACGAATTGAAGTCGTTGTCGGCGAGGATCCCGTCCCAACCCTCCCTGGTCACCTCCGCCACCACGGCGGTCTTCCAGGCCTGCTGGTAGGCCTGGTCCCACACCGTCATCTGCCAGTGCCTCGGGTATCCCTGCCACTCGATGCGGCTTCCCCGGGTGTCGGTCGCGAACCACTCGGGGTGCGCCCGCTGCGCCGCGACATACCCGATGCCACTGGGCAGGAACTCGGCGTCCTCGCCGCCGTTCACCGCGCCCGCGTAATTGCGGGTGCTGGACAAGTCCTTGTACACCAGCACTTTGATCCGCGGGTTGAGCTCACGGAGCTTCCGCATCGCCGGTGCCTGGTCGGCGTTGAGCACGACCACGTCGTAGCGCCGCGCGGCCAGTTCGAGCTCGGCGGCCGTCGGCGGTTGCCCGATCCCGTACCACCACGCGCACGGTGCCGACGGTTTCGGTGGCGGCGCCGCCACCTCTTCGGCGGAACTCCAAGTGCACCCGGCCACGCATCCCACGGCCAGGACGAGTGCGGCGCACAGCCTGGTCGCCCTCGGGTGATCGCGCCTCAGCGCTGCCTTCGGCACCACAGTTCTCCCACCGTGAGGATGATGATCTTCAAATCCAGCCAGAGCGACCAGTTGGCGATGTAGTAGTTGTCGTAGCGCGCCCTCTCCGCGATGGACGTGTCCCCGCGGAGACCGTGCACCTGCGCGAGACCGGTCAACCCGGTGGGAACCCGGTGCCGGGCCCAATACAGGTCGTGGACGGCGGAGAACTCTTCGACGAACACCGGACGCTCCGGACGCGGGCCGACGAGCGCCATGTCCCCGCGTACGACGTTCCACAGCTGTGGCAGTTCGTCCAAAGAGGTCTTTCGCAGAAACCGCCCGACCGGGCCGACCCGGCGATCCCCGGCCACCGACCAGCGTGTCCGCGAATCGTCCACAGTGTCCTGTCGCACGCTGCGGATCTTATAGAGCAAGAAGGTCCGGCCGTCGACGCCGACCCGCACCTGCCGGAAGATCACCGGAAATCCGCTCTCCAGCACGACGGCGAGCGCGCACACCGCGATGACCGGCGCCAGGACACCGAGCGCGGCGGCGGCCAGCACCCCTTCGAGCACACGCTTGACCCGCCAACCGGGCCGACGGGTCGGCACGCCCGCCAACCACACCAAAGGATGACCGCGTAACCGATCGGTCCCCGGCTTGTCCGGGCAGAGCGCGGACAACCGAGGCAGGACCAGGGTGACGCAACCGAACCGGTGTGCCGTGACGACCGCGGCGGCGACCGCGCTGTCGCTGTCGCCGGAGTGCGCGAACACGACCGTGCCCGCCCCGTGCCGGGTGATGGCTTCGGCCAGACCGTCGTGGACCACCTCCACCGGGAGTTCCCCGTTCCACGGCTCCGAGCCCGAAGGCACGAAACCGACCGGCAGCAGGCCGAATTCGGGGTGCCGCATCATGGTCCGGATCAACTCGCCCGCGCTTTCCCCCGCTCCCACCACGATGGCGCGGTCGCACCGCCGGAGCCGTCTGCGCCCCCACCGGCCGACGGCGAAGACCCCAGGCCGGACGCTTTCGCTGAGCACGACGAACACCAGCACGAGTTCTTGCGCGGCGGACATTCCGTATCCGCCGGGGTCCGTCACCAGTGTCACGCAGTCCACCAGCACGAACGCGACCCCCGAGGTCGCCACCGACCGCGGCAGATCCTGGAGCCAGGAAAGCCACAGGCGACGTCGGTGCACCCGCCCGGCGAGCCGGGCGCCCGCGAGCGCGACCCCCGCCACGGCCGCTTCCGGCAGTTCCGCGCCGGTGACCGCGATCGCCGCCAGCCAGGACGCGAAATCGACCGTCAGCAACAAGAACACGACGGCGTTGACCCGGGCCAGCAACGGCCGCTTCCGTGTCGTGGCGGCGGTCCTTCGACGCCGCTGACCCGGCAGTGGCCCGGCCGGGGCGGGGCTCCTCAATTCGGTCACCGGCGTCGACCCTTTCGCGCGACTCCGGAGAATGGTCGAAAATGCCGCATGCCGCACCTCCCACGTCTCACGGGTTTTTCCGCTACGGTCATTTCCCACCTCCGGCAAAGCTCATCCATTCGGGGCAGTTTCGCTTCCACCGCCGAGTCCTTACCTTGCGTACCAAGGCGAAGGCACGATCGGGGAACACGGTGAACCCCTTCGAACCACACGGGTGAACGCCGAGTAGTCGCACACTCGACCCTCCTTTCGGGGGACCTTGGACGGCCCTAAAGAAAGGGCTCAACATAGCCGAATATGAGCAGGCGGCCGAATTGAGGTGTGCGGCCGCGGACCATATCGAAGCGCCGAAGGGGACCCGTGTCAGTGGAGAAGACCGTTCTGGCCACCAGAACGGAACCGGAACGGAACGCGAAGACGGGTGGACGCGCACACGTCGTCCTCCCCGCGTTCAACGAAGAAGCAGCACTGCCCGCCCTGCTCCGGCGGATCGCCGACGTGGCGCTCACCGAACAGATCACCGTCTGGGTCGTCGACGACGGTTCGTCCGACCGGTCCGCCGCCGTCGCGGAGTCCGGTTTCGGCGGACTCGAGGTGCGCGTCGTCCGGCATCCGGTCAACCTCGGCTTGGGCCGTGCCGTACTGTCCGGACTCCGCGCGGCCCTGAAGGAGTCCGGTCCCGACGACATCGTCGTGGTCATGGACGCCGACGACACCCACGACCCCGGTCTGATCAGCTTGCTGCAGGCGGAAATCGCCACCGGTTCGGACGTCGCCATCTGCTCGCGGTTCGTCCCGGGCGGCGACGATCGGACCGCTCCTGTCTTCAGGCGCCTGCTCTCGCGCGGGGCGGCGCGGCTCTTCCGGCACGCGCTCGCCGTCGACGGCGTCCGTGATTTCACCAGTGGCTACCGCGCCTACCGCGCGACCCTGCTGACGAGGGCGTCGGGCCACTGGGGCGAGCGGCTCATCGAAGAACAGGGCTTCGCCTGCATGGTCGAGCTACTGCTCAAACTCCGCCACTGCCACCCGGTGATCACGGAGATCCCCTTGGCTCTGCACTACGACCGCAAACAGGGTCCGAGCAAGCTGAAGCTCCGGCGGACCATCCTGCAGTACGTGAAACTGCTCGCTCGCGATCGGCTCAGCCCGGCGCCCTTCCGGAAGCTGTGAACCCGGTGACGACCACTTCCTCACAAGTCGCGGTGATCGGCGGCGGTATCGGCGGCCTGGCCGCGGCCCATCGGCTCGCTCGCCACGGTGTCCAGGTGACGCTGTTGGAGGCCGGCGACCAACTCGGCGGCCTCGGAACCTTCTTCCCGTATCGGGACCGGTGGGTGGAGCGGTTCTACCACTGCGTCATGCCGACCGACTCCGATCTCCTGCGGCTGCTGGCGGAACTCGGCCTGGAAGACTCGGTACGGTGGCGGAAGACGACGATGGGCATGGTCGTCGACGGACGGCGGCACCGCTTCAACTCGGCTCTCGATCTGCTGCGGTTCACGCCGCTGCGGTTCCACGAGCGGGTTCGTTTCGGCGCGGTTTCACTGTTGTTGCGGAGACTGGGCCGAGGACGCGACCTCGACACGCTCCGCACCGAGGACTGGCTGCGCGGGCTCTACGGCCGTCGCGTGTGGGAAGAGCTCTTCGCTCCGATGTTCGGCTCGAAGTTCGGCTCGTCCTTCGGTGACGTTCCCGCGCTCTACCTGTGGCAAAGGCTGGGACGCGAACGGAATGTCGCGACGCGGGGATATCCCGTCGGCGGCTACAAGGCGATCATCGACGCGTTGCGCGCGTCCATCGAGGACGCGGGCGGGACCGTCCGCACGTCGGCGCCGGTGCGCCGGTTGCGCAGCACACCGGACGGCAGTTCCCTCACCCTTTCCGACGGCGAGGTGCTCGATGCCGGACAAGTGATCTCGACGGTGCCCTTGCCGATGCTTCGACGGATCGCCGACGAGGAACTCGCGTCCCTCCTACCGCGGACCGAACTCTCCTACCAGGGAGTGGTCACCGGCGCGTTCTTCCTGCGCCGCCCGTTGACAGGGCACTACTGGACACCGGTCCTGCGCTCGGACACCGGATTCGACGGTGTGGTCGAGATGTCCGCCCTCACCGGTCCTGAGGCCTACGGAGGCGCGCACCTCGTCTACGTCATGCGCTACACCGATCGCGGGTCGCGGCTCTACGCTCGTGACGTCGAGGACATCGCCGCTCGCTGGACGGCCCAGCTCAGGAACCTCTTCCCCGAGCTCACACCCGAAGACGTCGAGGAAGTACGGGTGTTCAAGGCACCGTTCGTCGAACCGGTGTATCCACTGGGCTATCTCGCCCGGCGGCCACCCACCACTGTGGACGGCACAACGCTACGGCTGGCCACCACCGCGCACGTCTACCCGGACGTGACGAGCTGGAACTCGAGCGTCAAACTCGTCAACGACGTGACAGACCGGGTTCTCGACCGCATACCCACGGGAACTTCGCCTCGATCGCGTCCGCGATCCGGCGGCAGGCCGACCCGTCCCCGTACGGCGAGGGGAGCAGGCTGAGACGTTCGCGGTGCCCCGCGACGTCGTTCAGCCACACCGCGGTCTCGATGCCGATCAGAGGTCCGGCCGGAACCAGGACGCCGAACAGACCGGAGATTTCGGGACGCTCGGTGCTGCGTCGCACGACGACCACCGGTCGTTTCAGCACACTCACTTCTTCTTGGATACCACCGGAATCCGAGATCACCACCGCGGCTTCGGCAGCCAGCGCGAGGAACGCCGGATACGCCTGGGGCTCGATGACCAGAAGTGGTTCCAAGAGCCTGGTCAGGCCGAACCGCTCGACACTCTTGCCCGTCCGTGGATGCAAGGGGAACACGACCGGAAGTGGCAGCCCGCAGAGCTCACGCAGGATCTCCGCCAGTCGCACGGGATCGTCGACGTTCTCCGGCCGGTGGATGGTGGCGAGGGCGTATTCGTCCCGGCGGAGTCCGCGGGCGGACAAGACGGTCGCGCGGTCCTCCGCGGACGGGAGCGCCGTGCGCAGCGCCTCCACGACGGTGTTGCCCGTGACGGCGACGCGTTCGGACGGGATGTTCTCGGCCAACAGGTTCAGCCGGTTGAGGTCGGTCGGAGCACAGCAGAGATCGGCGACGTGATCGATCAGGATCCGGTTGTGTTCCTCGGGCATCGCGCGGTCATGGCTCCGAAGCCCGGCTTCGATGTGCACCAACGGGAGTTCGCGCGCGTTGGCCGCCAGCGCGCCGGCGAGCGCGGATGTCGTGTCGCCCTGCACCAGCACCACCGGATGCGGATACGCGGCCAGGACCTCGTCGAGCGCGCTGATCGCCTTCCCGAGCTGCGCACCGCGACCGGCGGCCGTCACGCCCAGTTCCCGGAATCGCGCCGACGGCGGCAGATCCGCCCGGATACGCGAGTACAGCGAATCGTCGTAGTGCTGTCCTGTGTAGACGATCGTGCAGTCGTCCCCGAAATGGCTCATCAGCGGCGAAAGCTTGATGAGTTCCGGCCGTGTTCCGCAGACCAGTACGACACCTCCGGCCGTTTCGGCTCGCGTCGTACCCCTGTGGTCCGCCGAGGGGGCTCGGAGGCCGGCGGCAAGCGACATTCGTACGTCCTTTCACGGCGGGTTTGCACGCACGCTACTCACCGGACCCACGGCAATGGTGACAAGATCAATCCATGGTGTGATCCGGTTGCGTGTTCCACCAGAAAAGGGACTACTCGAATAGGGTTACCTCGTTGAAGATTTCAGCACAGAAACAGGTCCCGCCCTTGCTCAAGAAATACGTGACCCTGGCCGCGGTGATGCTCTTGACGGCCGTCACGACCTCCGTTCCCTCCTCCGATGCGTCACCACGCCTCCTCTTGCCGGATCTCCGCCAGGCCCTGCCTGGATGCGCCGGGGGTTTCTCCGGCGACGTCTCGAAATGCGTCGACTGGGACGTGTGCATGGTGCTCGACCCGGCTGCGCCGAACGGCCGTTGCGTCCTCCCTGCCGCCGCGAAAGCCGTCAGGCTGCGGTTCACCAGCTCGGAGGAGAACATCGGCGACGGCCCCTTGCTGCTCTACGGCCGACGCGGTGACACGACGCAGAGCCGCATGTCCGTCCGGCAAGCCCTGCGCAACGCCGCGGACGGTGCGATACCGGCCGATTACGAGGCGGCACAGCGCTCGACTCGCACCTTCACCTATTACGAACCCGCCACGGATCACCAGCATTGGCACTTGATGAACTTCGAGCATTTCGCACTCGTCTCGCAGCAAGGAAAAACCGTGGTCACCGATCGCAAGAACGGCTTCTGTCTCGGCGATCGCTTCCGCGTCGCGGACGCGGACCGGCTCGCGCGGGTTCCTGGTGAGTCCGGGCCGGACGCGGAACTCGCCCGGCGGCTGCGCGCGAACAAATGCCGCCATCACGAACCGGCCGCGCTGGACGTGGTCGAAGGGATCTCCGTCGGTTCCGGTGACGACTACAAGTACGACGTCGACTTCCAATGGCTCGACATCACCGACGTCCCGTCGGGGACGTACGACCTCGTGAACACCGTGAACGACGACCGGACGCTGGCGGAAACCGACTACGGCAACAATTCCTCGTCCATCGCGCTGTCCATCGAATGGCCGGACGGGGCGCCGGGCCTGCACGAAGTCCTCCCACGAGGCCCCGTCGTCAAGTTCCTCCGCGGTTGCCCCGGCCGGAAACGGTGCGGTTGACGCGATCGCAACTCGGGGAACGACGCCGTCCCGGATCGGATGACTCGGGTCGCGACGTCGGCGACCTGCGGGCAAGCTTCTGATCAGTCGCTGTTCGGGGCGGCGAAAACGGTGAGGCCAGGCGGCCCGGACCGTGCCGGGAGCCTGGCCTCACCCACACTGCTTTTCGGTTTCGTCGCACGAGAAAAGCCGCCGCGCGGTGGGGCTCCGCGCGGCGGCTGGTAGCGAGATCGCTCAGTTCTCCTGGACGGTCCCGCCGTCTACGATGCCGCCACCGGCACAGTTGTCCGGAGTGGCTCCTTCGGCCTCGGTCTCCCCCGGGGACAACACAGGCACAGCGATACCCTCGGCCACATCACGCACCGGAACCTGAACCCCGAGCACGTTCACGTTGTTGTCACACACACCACCGACCACGTTCAGATTGTGGACCGCGTCCAGATTCTGCACGTTCGCGAGCCCGACCTGACCATTGTGGTCCACCGGGTGACCCGCGACAGTGATACCTTCCGCCGACGCCGACCCACCCGCGAACGCCATCCCGGCGGCCAAAGCGGTAGCGACGAACCCAAGCTGCTTGATCACAGAAAAACTCCTAGGAAAACCCACCGGACGAACCCGATGGGAAGGAAACCCGGACAGCGAACTTCACTTCGCCGCATCCGGGAATATCGGCTATCGTGCGTTTCACATTGGATGGGGCCGGCCAGCTCCTGGGCGGGATGAACCGGCCCCATCCATGCCGGCGTCGCTTCGCGTCGCGGCCTGTCCGGAGCGCGGAACGGAGTGTGCATCTCTTCTCCGCGTTCCGGACACGTCTGACGACTTCGATGCGCCTCGCCGGATCCCTTGCCTCAGCCGACTTCCGCACACACCACGGGCGACCTCGGCAAGAGAGTTTCTAGTTGCCCTGCAGCGTGCCACCGTCGGTGATGCCACCGGCGGCGCAGTTGTAGGGGGACTCGCCACTGGCCTCGTGCGCACCCGGCGACAGGATCGGAACACCGATGCCGTTCAGCGAATCACGGATCGGGACCTGGACCCCGAGCACGTTCACGTCGTTGCCACACACGCCCAACGTGCCGTTCACGTTGTGCAGCGCGTCGATGTTGTTCAGGTTGACCAGGCCGACCTGCTCACTGATGTCGTGGCCGTCGTAGTCGTAGTGGTCGGCGGGGGTGTCGGCGAGAGCGACCCCACCACCGAGGAAGGCACCGGCGGCCATGGCGGCCGCGACGAAGCCGATCTTCTTCAGCATGGATTCTCCTTGAGGACGATTGCATCGAACAGGACGGCGGTGAAAGTGTGTTTTTCGTCCTGTGTCACGGGAAACGTACTGATGCGCCCTGGCCTTTTCCACGCCGTTCCACCATCGTGTAGGTGCTGCGGCTCCCTGAGCGCGACACTGGTGGTCCGATCGAGTTACGCCGCATTTCGGCCACCCATACCCTTGTACCACAAAGGAAACCCACACCGGTCCGGCCACGCAACACACCCATGAGGCTGAGATGGACCACGACCGCTTGTGAAATTCCGCGCGCTGGTTCTAGCGTTTCCGGGCATACCGGTCGGGTCACCACCGGTTTTCCATCGCGGCGAAGCAAGAGAGGTCGGGTGCACATGGAAAGAATGTGGTTACCGGGCCTCGTGCCCGGCGCGGCGGTGCAGGCTTGGTGCTCGCACGGGGATCCGGCCGTCATCGCCTTGACCGGTGAATTGGACTCGTACACCTTTGTCGTGGTGGAGACGGCGGTCGCGGCGACGCTCGTCCGGAACCGGGGAAAACGAGCGATCGTGCTCGATCTCGCCGAGGTGACGTTCCTGAGCGCGACCGGAATCCGAGCACTGCACGACGCCGTCGATCAAGCAGCGGCCAGAGGCGTCACACTCCGGTTCGCCCTCGGTTCCCACGCCATCGTGCGCCGCGCCCTGAACGCGACGGGCATGGCCGCCGTCCTCGACCTCTATCCCGACCGGCTCGCCGCTCTCGACGCGGCCGATTCGCTCGCTTTCCTCGGCCTGATCCAGTCGCTCTGACGTTCTACGCCCGCGTTGTTCAGTGTCCGGACCAGCCGCCTTGCTCGTCGGCGGCTTCGACGTCCGATTCCGCGACCGCGGTATGCGCCAACGCGGCGACGGTTTCCTCAAGTCCACGTTGGACTTCCTCGTCGCCCGCCTCACGGACGCTGCTCAGGGTCACTGTCAAACGAGACTCGTTGGGGCCGCAGTCTTCGACCGAGAGGTTGCCGTGATAGTCGTGCGGGCCTTGGGAACCCCAGCTCAAAGACCGCTTCTCCTCGTCGACCTTCAGCCACGCTTCGGCTTCGACGTGCTCACCCTGCACGTCGGCTTCGACATGCACGGCGTCGCCGCCCTCGGGCTGGACTCGGCTCATCTGCGGGAAGTAATGCGGCAGATTCCGCGGCTCCCGCAAGTACGCGAAAAGGTCGGACGCGGGCATATCGATCGTGGCGGTGTGGCGAAAGTCGGTCATGAATGCGCATACCCGTTTTCGAGGCCGGAAAACTCGTCTCCTGAGGTGTGCGCGACACGAATAAGGGGTAGCCAAGCGGTGATCAACCCCGGCGATCAGCCGGGTCATCGCGAAGGGAACCGACGTGAGCCTGAACGACGACGACATTTCCACCACATCGGACGAGGAAAAGGAAGGACCCGCCGACTCCGGCGCCGCCCCGGGAACCCCCGGCCAGCACGACGGCGGGGCCGACGGAGGAGCCGAAGGTCCTGCCGACTCCGGCGCCGGCCCGGCGACCCCTGGCCAGCACGACGGCGGAGCCGACGGCGGCGCGGACAGTGGCGCCAGCTGATCCGCATCCGTCGGCCACCGGTACCGGGCAAGGCGCCCACGGCCTCCCGGTACCGGTCGACGGTCACCCGCCGATGAGCGTTCTGGCACGGTTGGTCGGCTCCGACGTCCAACGGTTCTCCGATCACCACTGGGGCCGGAGGCCGCTGTTGAGGCGGAGTTCGGACGAGTTCCGGGATCTCCTCGATCTCGACGCGGTCGACGAGTTGCTTTCCCGCCGGGGTTTGCGCACGCCGTTCCTTCGACTGGCCCGGCAGGGTTCGGTACTCGATTCGAGTTCGTTCACCGGCGGTGGCGGGGTCGGCGCGGAGATCGGCGATCAGGTCCAGGATGACCGGGTCGCCGCCCTTTTCGCGGAAGGCGCCACGATCGTGGTGCAGGCACTGCACCGCACCTGGCCGAGCATCATCGACTTCACCACGGGCCTGACCGAGGAACTCGGCCATCCCGCGCAGGTGAACGCCTACATCACCCCACCGTCATCGCAGGGCTTTTCCGCCCACTACGACGTGCATGACGTGTTCGTCCTGCAGCTCGCCGGGCGGAAACACTGGAAGGTCCACGCGCCGGTCCACCCGGATCCGCTGCGTGGACAGCCGTGGAGCGATCATGCCGTCGCCGTCGCGACACGCGCTCGAGACGATGCTCCGATCGTCGACGAGGTGCTCGAGCCCGGCGACGTGATGTACCTTCCCCGCGGCTGGCTGCACTCCGCGACCGCTCTGGGTGAGGTTTCCGCCCATCTGACCGTCGGCGTCCACGTCGTCACCCGGTTCGCGCTGGTGGAGGCCCTCGCCGCCCTGGTCGCCACCGACGAACGGTTGCGCGCTTCTCTGCCGCTGGGGATCGATGTCGCCGACCCCGGGATGCTCGATCCGTACGTCCGCGCGGCGCGGGAAGACCTGGTCGACGCGCTGAGTGCCGTCGCCCCCGAAGACATCGCCCGTCATGTTCGCGGTCAGGTATGGACCGGCAACCGGCCCGAGCCAGTGGCCCCGATCGCCGCCGCGACGTTCACCGCGAGTCTCACCGCCGGAGACACGGTGCGTCGCCGCGGGGGCTTGCGCTTTCGCGTTCGCGACACCGGTGACGGACCCGTCGTGCTCGAACTCCCGGACCGGCGGCTCACCCTCCCCCGCTCCACTTCGACCGCCCTCACCGCGTTGCTCGACGGGGCGACCTGGACCGTCGGCGAGATCCCGGGGCTGGACGGGGACGACCAGGTCGTACTCGTGCGGCGCCTGCTCCGGGAAGGCGTGCTCATGGCCACCGCCCCATGACGGCCACACCCGGAGCGGAGCGGGGCCGGTGCGCGGACCTCGCCGACGCCGCGAACGACCCCGGCGAAGGCACGGCTCCCCCGGCGGAGCGATGGCTGCTCATCGAGCATCCGGGACCCTGGGGGCGGCTCGCGCTCACGGGTTCGGGCATCGACCCGGCCGCACTCCGGTCGCTGACCGCGTGGGCTGCCCGGAACCAGGGCCGAATCGCGCTGATACGCCGGGTCGCCCGCCGTTCCTCGTCATCGAACCGGGCCTCCCGCTGGTTCCGGATCGACTCACGTCCCGGCCATGAAGAGATTCGAGCGGGCGAATTCACCGACGCCGCCGGACTCGCCGCCGTTCCCTTCGCCGACGGCGAACTGCTGTCACAGCCCCTCGCCCTGGTTTGCGTTCACGGCAGGCACGACACGTGTTGCGCCGTCCGCGGCCGCTCGCTCGCCGCCACACTGACGGCCGAATACCCGGAAGAAACCTGGGAATGCAGCCATATCGGCGGCTGCCGCTTCGCTCCGTCGCTGGTTCTGCTCCCTCATGGCTTCACCTACGGAGGTCTGCGGCCCGGCCATGCGGTCGACGTCGTTCGCCGGTACACACACGGCACGCTCGACCCGCGCGACCTTCGTGGCCGATCCTCGCTGAAGCCGAACGTCCAAGCGGCACAACATCACGCACGCGCGGCCACCGGCGCGAGGGGTATCGACGACCTCCGCCCCCTCGGCGAAGTCCACGACGGCGACTCAGGCTGGCGGGTGGGATTCGCCGAACCCGAATGCGTCGTGCACCTGCGCGAAAGGTACGTCCCGGTGAACCGTTCCCTTACCTGTGCTTCGCCGCCCGCGAGCCGGATCCGCGTTTTCGACCTGCTCGAATTCCGGGCTTCGAGTGCTTTCGGCGGGGTACTCGTCCAAGACCACCGCGAGAGCAGGAGAACACCGTGACCGAGGTCAGCAAACTCGTCGAAGTACCGCCGGACGCCGTTTTCGCCGTGCTCGCCGATGGCTGGCAATACGCGGGCTGGGTGGTCGGCAGCTCGCATATCCGCGACGTCGACGAGGACTGGCCCGCCGTCGGTTCCCGGATCCATCACAGCGTCGGCCCGTGGCCCTTCCACATCCAGGACGTCACGGTGGTGAAAGCCGTCGAGCCCGGGAGCTTCTTGAAGCTGGAGGCACGAGGCTGGCCGCTCGGCGCGGCCGAGGTCGGGCTCACCCTCGCACCGCACGGCGAAGGCCGGACGCGGATCCTGATGACGGAGCGCGTCGTGCGAGGCCCTGGCAAGGTACTGCCGGAACCGGTCCAGGCGCTCGTCGCCAAACCACGCAACAACGAGGCCCTCGCCCGGCTGGCCGATCTGGTCACCGGCAAGTACGCGAACCGGAAGAACGCTCAGCCGTAGACGGCCCGGTTGGCCGCGCGGACGATCGCCGCGTATCCGTCGCCGAGCACGCCCGCCCTGGCCAAGGCCGCGCGAGCCGCGTTCGAGCCAGGGCCTCCGTGCACCGCTCCTCCCGGATGGGCCGCCGAGCCCGCGAGGAAGAGACGGTCCACCGGGGTGTCCGCGCGGCCCAGCCCCGGCATCGGGCGGAAGAACAGCTGCTGGTGGATGGCGGTGGTACCGCCGTTGATCGCGCCACCGACCAGGCTGGGGTCGTGCCCCGCCAGCTCCAGCGGGCCTTGGACGTACCGGCCCCGGATCAGGTCCCTGAATCCCGGCGCGTTCGCCTCGACCGTCTTTTCGATCCGCTCGACCTGTCGATCCAGGGCCGTCCGGTCCTCCGTCACCCCGCGAGGCACATGGGTGTATGCCCAGGCCGCCTCGGTACCCGGCGGCGAGCGATCCGGGTCGCTGGTGGTCATCTGGCCGAACAGCAGGAACGGTTCGTGCGGGCTGCGGCCACGTACGAGGTCGCCTCCGAAGGCCGACAGGCCGTCCAAGTCCGTACCGAGGTGGAGGGTTCCCGCGCCGCGCGCCTCTTCGGCGGTCCAGGGCACGGGGCCGGACAGCGCCCAATCCACTTTGACCGTCGCGCTGTCCCACTGGAACCGGCCGAGATCCTCGAGCAGACGGGACGGCAGCTGATCCGCGGCGATCATCTCGCCGTACAACGTCGTCGCCGGGACGTCCGCGAGAACCGCTTTGCGGGCCCGGATCGGGTCGCCCGCGCCGTCTCGGACCCCCATCGCCCGTCCGTTCGCGATGAGCACTTCCGTGGCAGGACAGCGGCATCGGATTTCTCCGCCGCGGGCGACCAGCCGTCGCACCAGCGCGGCCGTCAACTCCCCCGCTCCGCCGACCGGCACGGGGAAGCCGACATCCTGGCCGGTCATCGCGAGCAGCCAGCCGAAGACGGCGCTGCCCGCGTTGTCCACGGAAAGGTCGCTGTGCGCGGCGTTTCCGGCCAACAGCAACCGTGCCCCTTCACCGTCGAAGAGCTCTTCCCCGAAGCGACGGGCGGGCAAGGTGAGCATCCGGGCCAGGCGCAGCGCGTCGGCGGTCCCCGTGTGCCGCAGCAACCGCAGGGCCGGGCGCACCGGAGGGAAAGGCGTGAACAGGGCTTCGAGCAAGGGCTCACGGATGTCTTGCCATTGGGCGAACAAGCTCCGCCAGGCCGCGCCGTCGCCGCGCGCGAACTCGTCGACCGACGCGGCGGTCCGCTCGATGTCCCGTGAGAGCACCACGCATCTGTTGTCGGGCAACACGTGCGCGAGCACCTCCGGAGCATGCCGCCAGCGCAGGCCTTGCTCTTCGAGCCGTAGATCCCGGATCACCGGCGACACCGCGGTCAGTGGGAAGAAGGCGCTGCAGAGGTCGTTGCGGAAACCCGGCTCGGTGACTTCGTCCGTCCGGACCGCGCCGCCCGGCTTTCCCGCCTGCTCCAGCACCACGACCGACCAGCCCGCGTCGGCGAGGAGGTTCGCCGCGACCAGGCCGTTGTGGCCGGCACCGATGACGACCGCGTCAAAGACTTCCGTGCTCATCCGAGCCTCTCGATCGTCAAGATTGTGATTGGTGGCTCGGCTTCGCCCGGGCGAGGGAGAGAAGCCGTCGCAGGATCCCGTCACCGCGCGTCGGCGCGAGCGGTGGGCTCGCCCCTCCTTCACCCGAACGGAGTCCGGCGACCAGTTCGGCGATCACACTGGCCGCGTCGTACCGGGGTTTCCATCCCAGCGCGGTTTCGGCGAGCGTGGTGTCGACGAGCGGCGCCTCGTCGGCGAGATCCAGCCAGCCCGGGTGCAGCGGCAAGGCTCCCGTCCGCCAAGCGGCGTGCGCCGCCACGCGCATGAGCGGTCTCGGCACCGGGACGCGGATCCCGCCGAGAAGGGCGGTCAGCGCGTCGGCGTCCAGCACTTCGGACACGGCCAGATTGACGGCGCCGGAGAAGCGGCTCGCGAGCACGAGGCGGATGGCTTCGGCGACATCGGCGCTGTGTACCGCTTGCGCCCGCAGCTCCGGCCACAACGGAATCGGCAACCAGCGGGCGCCCACGATCCGGGCGGGTACGGCCGGGCCGAGCAGCCAGCGCTCGAACTCTCCCGCCGCTCGTCGCTGCAGGATCGCGCACGGCCGCAGCCGGGCCACCCCGATCTCCGGGTGGCTTTCCTCGAACCGATCGAGCAGAGTCTCCAGCGCGGCCTTGCCTCGGCTGTAGGCGCTGGTCGCGATGCCGTCGCACGGCCAGTCCTCGGTCACCTTGTCCCAGCGCGGTGCAGGTCCGTATGCGGCCACAGACGACAGCACGACCACGTGCGGGACCCCGGCCGCCACCACCGCGTCGAGTACGTGCCGGGTTCCGTGGTCGTTCGTGCGCCACATCGGCGGGTCACCGCGCTCCGGCGAAATCGCCCACGCGAGGTGGACGACCGCGTCCGCGCCTTCCAGCAGCCCGATCAGGCTGCCCTCGGCGTCGGACGCACCGAGATCCGCTGCCCACCAGCTCGCCGCGCGATAGGGCTCGGCCGTGGTGTCGGGCAGTCTCCTCGCCACGCCGACCAGCTCGTCGTCACCGGATCCGAGGGCGTGGAGAAGCGCTGTCCCGACATTACCGCTGGCACCGGTGATCACAATCCGCACGACGTGCGCATACCCTGCCGGACGAGGGTGGAAACCCCGTCACCCGCACGGGTCGTGACCCCAGTTCTTCAGCGAATGGCGCCACTTCGTGTCTCGCACGTCGCCCGACGGCCGCTGCGCGAGATGCCGGTGGATGTAGCCCACCACCTTCCGCATGTGCTCCTCGTCGTCCGGTGAGAGATCCGCCTTCTTCTTGCGCAAAAGTGTGACGATCCGGCGGCCCGAAGCATGACCGACCGATTCTCCGCCGTCGTCGTGCTGGCCCGCCTCTTTGGATTCGCGCGTATCGAGCCATTTCCCGAGTTCGGCGGCGGTCATGTTGACCGCGTCGCCGAAGTCTTGACGGACGTCGCTCATATCTTCTCCAACGCGTCGGGCTTGTGGACCGCTTCGCCGCCGCTCTTGTCGCTGCGCACCAGGTACTGCGGTTCCTCGCGAGAAGCACGCACGGTACGTCCGCCCGCCTCGGTATCGCTGGTGATCTGCTTCAGGACCTCGCCCTCGGCCTGTCCGCCATGGCTGTTCCAGCGGACCCTGTCTCCCTTGTGAAAAACCTTCGCCATGGTCTTCTGCTCCCTTGCGCTCGATCCGGCGCCCCGGGCGGCGCCGACCGGTCGGATACCCGGACGAAGTGATCGAAAACCGATGCATGGCCGCTTCGCCCGCCGGGTGATCGCAGACATGAGGGACGATGGCAAGGCCACCGAGCCGAGTGGCGAAAAAGAGACCGACCCGCAGTCCGGCTGAGGACACCGAAGTTTGGGGTGACGCCCTGCGAGGTAATCACGGACTTTCAGTGCGACTGGTGTTCCCGGCAACGGAGGAGGTGCCGATGTCCAGCCCTGACACTGACATAGGTGAGGGACTCGAGGCCGCTTTCGGCTCGCTAGCCCGCACCCTGCAGGCCGAACCTGACGTCGACGCGACACTCATGGCGATCGTCAAGGCGGCCGTGGATCACGTGACCGGCGCCGAAGAAGCCGGGATCTCCCTGGTCGAGCGAGGCCGGATCCTGACCGTCGCCCCCACCAGCGAGGTGGTGGGCACCATCGACGAGGTGCAGTACCGCACCGGGCAGGGCCCCTGCGTCGAGGCGATCTCGGCCCACCAGGTCTTCCGCACCGGCGACCTCACCGCCGAATGCCGTTGGCCCGCGTTCTCCCCTGAGGCCGCCGCGACCGGAATGCGTTCGATGCTGGCCTTCCGGCTGTTCGTCAACGGGGGCACCCTCGGCTCACTCAACCTCTACTCCCGCGCCATCGACGCGTTCAGCGACCGCACCGAACGGGACGGCCGCGTGTTCGCCTCCCACGCCGCGATCGCCCTGCGCGGCGCCCAGACCGAAGCGAATCTCCACACCGCGCTCGGAAATCGCGACGTCATCGGCATGGCCAAGGGGATTCTGATGGAACGGCACGGCCTCGATCCCGTCCAGGCGTTCCGGATGCTCGTCGATACGTCCCAAGCCACCAACCTGAAGCTGCATCACATCGCCACGTGGCTCGTCGAGGAACACTCCCGGACCAAGCCGCGCGGCGGCGCCCGCTGAAGACATGGGTGTGAGAACGCCCGCCGCGGGGTATCAGGCCGAATGGTGGTCGGTCGGTTGAAAAACCAGCCGCCGGCCGCCGTTTTCCGGCTCGCGCTTAAAAGCCGTGAGGGCGGGGTATTCGCGGCTCACCACCACGCCCCCTCGAGGAGAAGAATGCCCCCGAAACGTCAGCGCGAGCAAACAGAACCCGCGAATTCCGAATCGGATGCGGTTCTCGACCGGTCCGCTCAGGCCCAGCGCGGGAACCACCTGACCACCGCTCAGGGAGTCCGGCTGCCGGACACCGATCACTCGTTGAAAGCCGGTTCACGGGGGCCGTCCTTGATGGAGGACTTCCACCTCCGCGAGAAGATCACCCATTTCGACCATGAGCGCATCCCGGAACGTGTGGTCCACGCACGAGGCGCCGCGGCCCACGGGACTTTCCGTGCCTACGGGACCGCCTCGTCGGTGACCAAGGCCGGTTTCCTGGAGAAAGACCGGGAAACCCCCGTTTTCGTACGGTTCTCCACGGTACTCGGCTCACGCGGGTCGGCGGACACCGTCCGAGACGTGCGCGGGTTCGCGGTGAAGTTCTACACCGCCGAGGGAAACTTCGACCTGGTCGGCAACAACATGCCGGTGTTCTTCATCCAGGACGGCATCAAGTTCCCCGACGTGATCCACGCGGGCAAACCCCATCCGGACCGGGAGATCCCGCAGGCGCAGACCGCGCACGACACCTTCTGGGATTTCGTTTCCCTGCACACCGAAGCCACGCATCACGTCATGTGGGCCATGTCCGATCGCGGGATCCCGCGGTCCTATCGGACGATGGAGGGCTTCGGGGTGCACACCTTCCGGCTGGTGAACGCCGAGGGTGAGACCAGCCTGGTGAAGTTCCACTGGAAACCGGTCGCCGGGGTGCACTCGCTGGTCTGGGAGGAAGCGCAGATCGCCGCGGGCGCCGACCCCGACTTCCATCGACGGGACATGGCCGACGGCATCGACGCCGGGGCGCCCTTGGAATTCGAACTCGGCCTGCAGATCATGCCGGACAGCGAGGACGAGACCTTCGAGGGCATCGACCTGCTCGACCCCACCAAGCTCGTCCCGGAGGAACTCGCCGAGGTCCAGCTGGTCGGCAAGCTCACCCTCGACCGGAATCCGACCAACTACTTCGCCGAGACCGAACAGGTCGCCTTCCACACCGCGAACCTGGTGCCGGGCATCGAGGTGACCGACGACCCGCTGATGCAAGCGAGGCTGTTCTCCTATTTGGACACTCAGCTCACCCGCCTCGGGGGACCCAACTTCACCCAGCTCCCGATCAACTGCCCGCACGCGGCCGTCAACGACAACCTGCGTGACGGGATGCACCAAACTCTCGTTCACCACGGGCAGGCGCCGTATCTGCCCAACAGCGTCGACGACGCTTTACCCACCCCCGCGACGGAATCCGAAGGAGCCTACGTCCACCGGCCGATCGAAGTCACGGGCCCGAAGATCAGGGCCAACCCGGTGTCGTTCGACGATCACTTCTCGCAGGCCACACTCTTCTGGAAGAGCCTTTCCGGGATCGAGAAGGTCCACGTGATCGAAGCGTTCACGTTCGAGCTCGGCAAGTGTTTCGCGCAGACGATCCAGGAACGGGTCCTCGGCTCGCTCGCCCGCGTCGACGCCGAACTGTGCGCGGCGGTCGCGGGCGGATTGGGTCTCCCCGCTCCCGAAGGCACGGCCGACGCGGACGTCACGCCGTCGCCCGCGCTGTCGCAGATCCCCGCGAAACCGGGCCCGATCGCGGGCCGCGTCATCGGCGTCGTGGCCACTTCCGGCGCCGATCTCGGAGGTATCGGCAAGCTCCGACGGACCGTCGAAGCCAAGGGCGCGATCCTGCGGGTGCTGGCACCCGCGGGCGGAACGCTGAAGCGGGGACGAGGGCGACAGCCCGTGGCGCGGACTTTCCTCACCGCTCGATCCATCGAGTTCGACGCGGTGGTGGTCGCGGACGGCACGGCGGGTCTGCACGACATCAAGCTGACCGTGTTGCTGCAGGAACTGTTCCGCCACTGCAAGGTGATCGGCGCGTGGGGCGACGGAGCGCGAGTGCTGACCGACGCGGGTATCGACGTCGAAGCACCGGGTCTGGTGCTCGCCGACGAAATCGCCAAACCGTTCTCGACCGAGCTGATCGACGCGATCGGATGGCACCGGGTCTGGGAGCGCGCCGAACAGGTCATGAACGACTGAGAAATCCGACCTACCCGTGGATGGCCTCCCTTGATGAAAACCTTGCTCGAGCCCTCGGCTCCGGAAAACCTTCCGGAGCCGAGGACCATCGAGACCATCACCGCCATGGTGCGGCTGCTGATGGCGAACGGAGTACTCGACCTGCCCCGTCCCGGCGATGGCGACACGTGGGGCCGCTGGACCACACTCGCCGGGCTCGGACGTCGTGATCTCGTCCTCGGCCGGATCGCGGAAGGCCATACCGACGCCCTCGCGATCCTGGCCGAGGCCGGGCGCGAACCCGTACCGGGCGCGCTGTACGGCGTTTGGGCCGCCCGCTCGGGCGGTACCGGCGCGGTCGTGACGAACGGATCCCTCGGCGGCACCGTCCGTTTCTGTTCCGGTGCCCAGGTCCTCGATCGTGCCCTGGTCGTGGCGGACTACGAAGACGGTCCGCCGATCCTGCTGGAAGTCGGCCTGGACGAGCCGGGAATCCAGGCACTGCCGGAGACGTGGCAGGCGATCGGCATGGACGCCTCCGACAGCGGTGACGTCCACTTCGACCAGGTGCCGGTGACCGCGGCCCAGATCGTCGGCGGGCCGGGCTGGTACGTGTCCCGGCCGGGGTTCGCTCTGGGCGGGGCGGGTGTCGCGGCCGTGTGGCTCGGCGGCTGCGCGGCCGTCGTGGACTCGGTGATGGCCTACCTGCGGGCTCGCGGCGCGGCGGACGACCACCAGCTCGCCCACCTCGGCGCGCTCCACACCGCGATTCACCAAGCCGACGCGCTGCTGGTGCGGACGGCGGGCCTGATCGACGGCGACGGAGAAGAGAATTCGGTGTCGCTGAACGGACTCTGCCGGGCCGCGGTCGAACGAGCGGCCAGAGAGGTGCTCGACAAGGCGCCCGAGATCACCGGGCCGACCGCACTCTGCCGCGACCTGCGGTTCTCGCGGCAGTTGGCCGACTTGATGGTCTACGTGCGACAGCATCACGGCGCCCGCGATCTCGCGGCCTTGGGCGCCGAGGTGATGAAGGACGGGCGGCTGTGACCGTGGGTCCGATTCGCGGCGAGGAGGGCTGGCGGGACCTGCCACCGTTCCCGCCGTTTCCGGCCGAAGACGTCCGCAAGGTCTGTGTGGTCGCCGCGCATCCGGATGACGAGACCTTGGGTGTTTCGGGCCTCCTCCAGCGGTTGCACGCCCGTGGAGCGGAGATCCGGCTGGTCGTCGCCACCGACGGGGAGGCCGCGTTCCCCGGCTCGTCGGGCGCCCTGCGCCGGGCTCTCGGCGCACGCCGCCGCGAGGAGCTGCGGGAGGCGTTGCGGTGCCAGGGTATGGACGACGTCGAACCGGTGTGGGCGGGTCTGCCCGATTCGGGGCTGGCCGATCACGAAGCCGAACTGTCCGAAGTGGTGCGTGAGGCCGCGGCGGGCAGCGAACTCTGTTTGGCACCCTGGCCGGACGACCCCCATCCGGATCACCAGGTGGCGGGCAGGGCCGCGTTCGCCGCCGCGCCGCTGGGCGCGCACCGGTGGTCCTACCCGATCTGGCTCTGGCACGGTGTATCGCCGGACGATCCCGCGATCCCCTGGGCGCGGGCGACGGAATTCCGGCTCGACGACACGGCCGCGACGGTCAAGGCCGAGGCGATCCAGGCCTACCGGTCACAGTCGGAGCCCGGGCCCTCGGGCGAGGAACCGATCCTCACGGCGGAGACGCTGGAGTATTTCGCGCGGGACAGGGAGATCTTGTTCCATGAGCCGCGCACGGCGTCGACCCCGGTGAGCCGGTTCGAGACGCTGTACCGCGAACCCGACCCGTGGACGATGGACAGCTGGTACGAGCGTCGCAAAAGGACGGTCGCGCTGGCCGCCCTGCCGCGCGAGCGGTACGGCGTCGCCGTCGAACCGGCGTGCGGAACGGGAGCCCTGACGGTGGAGCTGGCCACACGATGCGAAAAGGTCCTCGCGTTCGACCCGGTACCGGCTGCCCTGTCGGCCGCCCGGGAACGCGCCTCCCATCTGTCCACGGTGGACTTGTCCACGGGTGAGCTGCCGGGCGACCTGACCGGCCCGGCGGATCTGGTGGTGTTGAGCGAAATCCTCTACTACCTGAGCGAAGCGGACCTGACGGCGACACTCGATCGCACCGTGGCGGCGCTGCGCCCGGGCGGGCAGGTGCTGGCCGTGCACTGGCGCCCGCAGGCCCCGGACGCGCCGCATCACGGAGCCGAAGTCCACGAACGGCTGCGCACGCATCCGGGTCTGCGCGGCCTGGTCGCGCACAACGAAGACGACTTCCTGGTCGACGTCCTGGCCCGCCGTTGATCACTTCCGTGGGCGTGCTGATTCCGGCACGCGACGAGGCCACCGAGCTCCCCGCCTGCCTGAGTGCGCTGCGCGGCGCCCTCCGGGAGCTGTCGCCGGAACTGGAGCGGCGGGTGTGCGTGGTGGCCGACCGCTGCCACGACCTGACCGCGGAACTGGCCCGCGGCTCGGGGGCGGACGTCCTCGTCAACACCCGCGATCTGACGATCGGCGAGATCCGCGCGCTCGGTGCCCGGCACCTGTCACGCGGATTGAATCATCACACCTCCTCCCGCACTCTCCTGCTGAGCACGGACGCGGACACCGTCGTCGGCCGCGACTGGGCGGTCCGGCACGTGCGCAGAGCGGACGCGGGCTGGGACGCCGTGGCGGGCACCGCGAACCTGGACACCGAACTGGCGGCCATGGTCCGGCCACGGTACGAGGCCCTGCTCAGGGACGCCCGGAACCCGGCGGGCCACGGGAACGTCTACGGAGCGAATCTCTCGATCCGAGCGAGTTCGTACGACGCCGTGGGCGGCTTCCTCCCGATCCGGACCGCCGAGGACCACGACCTCTGGCGCCGCCTCGCCCGCGCGGGCTTCCGCCTGGCCTACGCCGACGAAGCGAGAGTGACGACGAGCGCACGGCTGAACGGCCGCGCCCCGGACGGGCTTTCCGCGCGCCTTCGGGCGCTGGCCGGGACGGCCTGAAGGTCACCATTGGGCAACTACGCCGTCTCACCGGGCGATGCCGCCGCTACGCTCCTGCCGCATCGGGCAAAGCGTCCGTTCAGGGAGGGAAACCGATGAGTCGCAAATTTCGCCTGACGACCCTGCTGGCCGCCGGCGTCGCCCTCGCGGCAACGATGGTCGCGCCCGCCACCGCGATGGCCGCGCCGAGTTGCACCTCGGACCTGTGCCTGTGGTCGGGGATCAACTACACCGGCACGAAGAGCACGGCCGGGTATTTCGACAAGAACACCCACTGCTACCCGGACAAGCACTACAACTCCGCGATCAGCCGCACCGGCTACAGCATCCGGATGTACAACGGCTCCTCGTGCAACGGCCCCTCGTTCGTACTCGGGCCGGGCAAGCAGGTCGCCAAGACCCAGTTCGTGGTGCACAGCTTCCGCCGCGCCTGACCGGAACGCACCGGCCGTAGCGTTTTCATCGAGGGCCGATCCGTCGTTTCGGGCATCATGGGGTCGTGCGTGAGCTGATCTATGTTTCCGAGGCCAAACTCCAGCAACTGTTGCCTTATCTGTCCGGCTGGGCAGGCAAGGTTTTTCGGGACATGGACGCCGAGGTGAAGACGCCGCTGGGTGGCGTGAAGATCGGCAAGTCAGCCAAGCCGCCCAAGCCCAGCCTCGCAGCGGCTATCTCGACCTTGGAGTCCTCGTCACGGGCACCGAAGTGGTTCGCGGATCCCGCGGTGCGCCCAGGACAATGGGTGCACTTCGAAGCTCCCTTGAGCTATGGCGTGACGAGAGACGGGGCTTCGGTGTTCTTCATAGACCCGAACGAGTCGAGCGACGATTACCCCACCGGCGGCAGTTTGCGGCTGTTGTTGCACGGCACGGCGAACCATCTGCTCGGCTCCCCGGACAAGCATCTGTATGAGGTCAAGTCCAACTCCCGTTGGAGTGTCGACACTCTGTTCGGCCTTGTGCACGAGCAGCGGGAGACCGGGCATCAACTCGACGACAGGGCCGCTTTCGACACCGGAGGGCCGACCGAAAATCACCGTTCGAACCGCGACGAGCTGCGAGCGGTGACGTCGCTCGCCAACTCTCTGGCCACCGACTACACGGCGGCGTGGATGGCAGGGTACGCACGCATCACCGCCGTCTTCCCCGGCCGGCGGCCCGACGATGATCGAACCGCCACGGTACTGGCCGCCACACCGTTGTACGTGGAGTACATCGATCCCCCTGCCGACAGCGGCTTTTGAGGGAGACGTAGCAGTTACCGCTTCTAGGATTGTTCAGAGCGGAGACGCTGGTCGTAGCCTTGCTGGCACTTTTGGATTTCGTCGGTGTGGGCGACCGTCCAGTCGTACAGCCGGCCGAACGGCTCCCGAAGGGATTCGCCGAGCGGGGTGAGGGAGTACTCCACCCCGACCGGTGAAGTCGGCAGCACCCGCCGCTCGATCATCCCGTTGCGTTCCAGGCGGCGCAGGGTCTGGGTCAGGACCCGCTGGGTCACGCCGCCGAGGCGGCGTTTGATGTCGTTGAACCGGCGAGGCGTTTCGAGGACGTCCATCGCCATCATCGACCATTTGTCGGCGATCTGGTCGAGAATCGGGCGGCTGGGGCAGTCGGCCCGGTAGACGGTGCCGGTGTCCGCGTCGGTGCCAGGAGTGGCCATGCCGGTATCCTCCGCGATCCTTGAGATGCCGAAAGTGCGTTCTTGACGATGGTCGATCCCCGCCGGAACCTAGGTATACATCAGGAACCTAGATGCCTGCCAGGTACGGATCGGAGATCTGCATGCACCACGACGCCTACGCGACCCTGCGAGTGAGCCGCGAGGCCGGCATCGTCCGCGTCACCCTCGACAACCCACCCGTCAACGTCCTCGACGTCGCTCTCATGACAGACCTCCGGCGGCTGCTGACCACGCTGCGAGACGACGACTCGGCCCGGGTGATCGTGTTCGACAGCGCCGACCCGGAGTTCTTCATCGCCCATGTCGACATGTCCCTGGTCGACGCGCCGGACGCCTTCGACGAACTCGCGGCCGAGGCGCCCGCGGGCGTCAACGTCTTCCAAGCACTGGGGGAACTGGTACGGCACCAGCCGCAGGTGACGATCGTCAAGCTCACCGGCCTGGCGCGCGGCGGAGGTGCGGAATTCGTCACGGCCGCGGACATGGCGTTCGCGGCGATCGGCACCGCCGGACTCGGCCAGATCGAGGCCCTCATGGGCATAGTGCCCGGCGGCGGGGGCACCCAGTACCTCGCCGGCCGGATCGGCCGCAATCGCACTTTGGAGGTGGTGCTCGGCGCCGACCTGTACGACGCGCAGACCGCCGAACGCTACGGCTGGGTCAACCGGGCACTCCCCGCCGACGAGCTCGACGACGTCGTCGACCGCCTGGCCCGCAACATCGCCGCACTGCCCGATGGCGTGGTCGCCGCGGCGAAACGCGCCGTCGCCCCCGCCGATCTGATCGAGGGCTACCGGCGAGAACACGACGCCTGGGCGGACCAGTTCGCCCGGCCCGCGGCCGAACGGTTGATCCGAGCCGGTCTGGCCCACGGCGCCCAGACCCGCGACGGCGAACGCGATCTGGAGGGCTTGCTCCGCAAGCTGGCCGTCTGACCGGCGCGCGGGTGGCGGCGAGCCCGCTCGACCCCGGCATCAAGACGACGTCAGGGTTCGCGGACTCGTGGTCTCGGGTTCGCTGAAGTGGCACGAGGCGGTGTGTCGCCAGCGGGGCGTGGTGGCGGATGCCGGATCCGCCGTGAGGCAGCTCTCCCGGTCCGCGCGCACGAGCGGGCCGACCGGGCAGCGCGGGTGGTACCGGCATCCGGCCGGTGGGTGGTGCGGATCCGGCGGTTCCGCGTCCGCGATCGGGCCGGGAGCTCTGTCGAACAACGGCTTGTACGCCGACGGGGCGGCGTCGAGCAGGTCACGGGTGTACGGGTGCCGCGGATCGGCGAGCACCTGCTCGGCGGGGCCGGTCTCGACGATCCGGCCGAGGTACATGACCGCGACGAAGTCGCTGAGGTAGCGGATCACGGCGAGGTCGTGCGAGATGAACAGCATCGACAGATCGAGCCGCCGCTGTACCGACCGGACGAGATTGAGCACCGTGCCCTGCACCGAAACGTCGAGCGCGGAGGTGATCTCGTCGGCGATCAGCGCCTCCGGCCGTCCGGCCAGCGCGCGGGCGAGCGCCACGCGCTGCCGCTGCCCGCCGGACAGCTGCCCCGGCAGATGCGCGGCCCGCTCCGGGTCGAGGTTGACCAGCTCCAGCAGCCGGGCGACCTCGGCCTTGCGCTGTGCCCGGCCTCGCAGCGCGCCGCGCGGGATGGCTTCCGCGATCGACTCGCCGATCGACATCCTCGGGTTCAGCGACGAGTACGGGTCTTGGAACACCATCTGCAGCGGACGCCGCCGCGGCGGCGTCCGCAGGTCCACGCCGCCGAGCAGGACCCGCCCGGCGCTCACCGGCGACAGTCCGACGGCGGCCCGGGCCAGCGTCGACTTGCCGGAACCGGACTCGCCGACCAGACCGACGACCTTGCCCGCGGGCACGGTCAAGGACACTCCGTCGACAGCGGTGAGCCCGTGGCGACCGCCGTACCGGACGCTGACCGCTTCGAAGGCCAGTTCGCTCACTTCGTACCTCCTGCCAGGGAGACGGCGCCCGCTGACACCGGCGGTGCCTCCTCCGGATGCCAGCACGCCACCCGGTGCCCGGGCGCGACCTCGGTCAGTTCGGGATCCTCGGCGCGGCACCGGTCCGTCGCCAGCGGGCACCGGGCGGCGAACGCACAGCCGACCGGCATCCGGTCCGGTTCCGGCGGACGGCCGGGGATCACCGAGAGCGGCTCGTCCCGGTCGGTCTCCAGGTCGAGTGTCGTGGCCAGCAACGCCCGCGTGTACGGATGCCGTGGCGTGTTCTCCGTACGCGCGATGGGCAGGTCTTCGACGATCCGTCCGGCGTACATCACCAGGATCCGTTCGCAGGTCTGGGAAACCACCGCGATGTCGTGGCTGATCAGGATGATCGCGGTCTCCCGTTCGGCCCTGGTCCTGGCCAGCAGCCGCAGCAGCTGCCGTTGCACGGTGACGTCCAGCGCCGTGGTCGGTTCGTCGGCGATGATCAGCTTCGGGTCGCCCATCAGGCCCATGCCGATCATCGCGCGCTGGCGCATGCCGCCGGAGAACTCGTGCGGGTACTGCCGCGCCCGGGCCTCGGCCGCCGGGATACGCACCGCGCGCAGCCGGTCGACCGCGCGGGAAAATGCCTTGCCGCGCGAAAGTCCTTGGTGCTGCTCGGAAACCTCGGCGAGCTGGCGGCCGATACGGCGGACCGGGTTGAACGAGGTCATCGGGTCCTGGAACACCATCGCCAGCGACGTACCCAGCAGCGTGCGCAGTTCACGCTCCGGCGTGGTGAGCACCGGGGTGCCCGTGAAGTCCAGCCGGTCGGCGGTCACCGAGCCGGGTGCCTCGATCAGCCGCGACACCGCCAGTCCGGTCAGGGTCTTGCCGGAACCGGATTCGCCGACGACCCCGATCGCTTCCCCCGGACGCACGGTGAAGCTCACTCCCCGCACCGGTACCGTCCAGCCGGACTTCCGGGGGAACGCGACCTCCAGATTTTCCACTACCAGCAGGGTGTCTTCGGCCGTGCCGGGTTTCGCTTCCGGCTTCCGGACCGGCCTCGGCAGCGGTCGAGGCGGCCGGGTCCGGAGGCCGATCACCCCGGCGGCCGTCTCGCCGAACAGGGTGAACGCGAGCCCCGCGATGATCACCGCGGCACCGGGTGCGAGCGCCGCCGCCGGGTTGAGGTAGATGCCGTTGAGCCCTTCGCGCAGCAGCAGTCCCCAGTCGTAATCCGGGGTCTGCACCCCGATCCCGAGGAACGACAGCCCCGAGAAGGCCAGCAGCGCGCTGCCCGCCCCGATCGTGGCGTTGACCACGAGCGGTTCGCCGATGTTGGGCAGGATGTGCCGGACCAGCAACCGGATCCGGCTCAGCCCGGACACCCGCGCGGCCAGGACGAAGTCCCGTCCGGCCACCGAGGCCGCCAACGTGTGCGTCAGCCGGGCGAACTGCGGAGCCAGCGCGAACCCGATCGCCAGCGTCGCGCCGCTCGTGCCGACGCCGAAGATCACCGCGAAGGACAGCACCAGCAGCAGGCTGGGGAACGCGACCGCGATGTCCACCGCGGAGATCACCGCGCGGGCGAGCGGCCGCGGCAGCACCGTGGGCAGCATGCCGAGCACGAGCCCGGTGACCGTGCCGATCGCCGCGGCGATCAACGCCAGCAGCACGGAGAGCCGCGTCGCGACCAGCACGCGAGACAAGATGTCGCGCCCGAGTTCGTCCGTGCCCGCCAGATGCCCGGCCGACGCGGACTGGCCGATCGCGTCGGTGTCGATCGCCGAAGCCGCGTCCCGCCACAAGACGGGGCCGAGCACCGCGACCGTGAGCACCAGCAGCACCAGGGCGGCCGAGGACGCACCCAAGGGCGTGCGCAGCGCGGCCGAGGACCGCGCTCCCCTTCGTTTCGCCATCTCAGTTCTCCCGGATCGTCGAACGCGGATCGAGGACGGCGAGCAGCAGGTCCACGACGAGGTTCACGAGCAGCACGCCGATCCCGTAGACGAGCACGATCCCCTGCACGAGCGGGTAGTCCTTCTGCAGGATCGACTGCGCGATGGTGGAGCCGAGCCCCGGCCAGGCGAACACGTTCTCCACCAGCACGGTGCCCGCGACCATGCTGATGAGCAGCAGCCCGCCCAGCGTCAGCGTCGCGGTCAGCGCGTTGGGCAGCGCGTGCCGGAGGTAGACCAACCGGGCAGGCAGCCGCTTCGCCCGTGCTGTGCGGACGAAATCGTTGCCCAGCACCGAAAGCGTCTCCACCCGCACGATCCGCGACAGGGTCGAGGCGGGACCGAGCGCCAGCGCGACCACCGGGAGCACCAGCGAGCCCTCGCCGTCCTGCCCGGCGACCGGGAACCAGCCGAGCCGCACCGCGAAGAACGCCACCAGCGCGACCGCGACCAGGAACTCCGGGATCGCGGCGAACAGCGCGGTGGTGGAGGTGAACCCCAGCTCGGCCCCGCGCCGCCGCCCGCCACGCGTCAGCACCGCGAAGGTCAGGCCGAGCGGGACGGCGAGTGCCATGCACACCACGAACGCGGGCAGCGCCAGCTGCAAGGTCGCGGGCAGCCGGTCGGCGATGACCTGACCCACCGGCTGCCCGCTGAGCATCGAGGTGCCGAAATCGCCGCGGAACAGGCCCCCCAGGTAGTCGGAGTACTGCCGCAGGAGCGAATGGTCCAGCCCGAGCGCCGCCCGGCGGGCGTTCACCAGCTCGGCGGGCGCGGTCATGCCGAGCGCCGCGCGCACCGGGTCGCCGGGGATCAGCTGGATCATCAGGAACGCCGCCGTCACCAGCACCCACAGCGAAAGGACCAAGCGACCGAGGCGGCGGGCGAAGAAGGCGGGCCAAGGGCCTGCCTTCGGTCCCGCGACGGCGACCACGCCGGTCATCAGGCATACATCCGGATCGACGACGGTTGGAGGAAGGTGTTCGAGATCTCGAACCGCGTTTTGTTCCCGAAGGTCGGGAGTACCGAGTTCGCGAACTGTGCGACGTCCTGGTCCTCGAACAGAGCCGTCTCCGCGGCCAGCCAGTCCGGGCAGCCCGCGGCCCCGGCCTGGGTGGCCGCTTTGGCGACCAGCGCGTCGTACCGCGGGTTGTCGATGTGCGCGAAGTTCGTGCCTTCCGGGGGACGGCTGCCGGACACGAACGGGGTCAGCTGGCTCGGCAGATTCAGGCTGACCGGGGTCATCGAGAGGTCCCAGTCGCCGGTGGCGAACAGCGTCTGGCTGGTCGCCGGGCTGTCCAGGCCCTTGAGGGTGACGTCGACACCGGCCTCCTTCCAGCCCCGCTGCATCAGCTCGGCGGCCGGCGCCATGGTCGATCCGATCTGCGTGCCGTAGATGGCGGTCAGCGCGAGGCGTTTGCCCTCCTTCGTCCGGATGCCGTCCGGGCCCGGTTTCCAGCCTGCCGCCTCGAGTGCGGCCTTGGCCGCGGCGAGGTCGAAGCCGGGGATGTGCCCGGTGGCGGAATCTCCGGTGCACGCCGGGGGCTCCATGGTGATCAAGCCCCGGACCGGGGCGTCGGCGTCCCGGGTCAGCACCTTGGCGACCTGGGCGAGGTCGAGTGCCTGCACCAGTGCGCGGCGCATCGCCTGGTCCGCGCCGAACCGGCCGGGTGCCTGGTTGAACCACAACTCGCCGAACGCCACGGTCGTGTCGGCGTGGAACAGCCCGCGCGCCCGCAGCCGCTGCTGGTCCGGTCCGATCACCTGCGCGGCGTTGAGTTCGCCGGACAGCAGCAGGTTCGCGATGGTCGTCATGTTCGGGATGACCCGGATGATCACCTTGTCCGGCAAGCCTTTCTGCCGGGGATCGAAGGTTCCCGGGCCCCAGGCGTAATCCTTGCGCCGGGACAGCGTGTAGTGGTCGTTCGGGACGATCTCGGACACGGTGAACATGCCGGTGCCGTTCTCGCCCTTGGCCAGCGTCGCACGATCGGCGAGGCCCTTCGCGCAGACGATCGGCACGTTGCCGACGTTGCGCAGCAGGAACGCGTCCGGTGCCCCGCTGGTGACCTTCACGGTGCCCGCGGCATCGTCGGCGACGGCCTTCGTGCCGACCTTCACCGTGTTGCCCGCGATCGGCGACTTGTTCGCCGGGTCGCCGATGAAGTCGATGTTCGCCGCGACGTCCTTCGCGGTGAGCGGGCTTCCGTCGGGACAGGTGATGTCCTTGCGCAGGGTGAAGGACGCGGTGGTCGTGGTGGCCTCCCACTGTGCCGCGAGCCCGGCCTGGGGCTGCCCTTTGTCGTCCATGCCGAGCAGGCCGTCATAGAGGTAGCGGCCGATCTCGCCCGCGATCGAGAGCACGGTGAGTCCCGGGTCGAGCGTCCCCGGGTCCGAAGCGACGGCATAGGTGAAGGTCTTGCCGTCGGCCAGGTCCCGGTTCGCGTTCGGGTCCGTGCCGGAGTTCGCCGGTGGCCCGCACGCGCTCACGGTCAAGGCGACCACGACTGCCGTCACGGCGGTGTGCCGAGCAGTTTTCATCGGAGTTCTCCTACGGTGTCGCGTTCTCGGCGAAGAGGTGGTCGAGCGCCAGCCGGGCGGCGGCGCCGATGGACGCGTCGACAGCGGGAAGACGGTCGTCGAAGGAATGGGCGCGGGTGAACACCGCGACCGCGAACCGGCGGCCCTCGGGCAGGGTCAGCACTCCCGCTTCGTTGCGGATGCCGGGCAGCGTCCCGGTTTTCGCGGCGATCCGCACACCGGACGGGAATCCGGCGGACAACCGGTGCGGCCAGATCTGCTGGGCCATGATCGCCCGGACGCGTTCGCAGGCTTCGGGTTCGCCCGCCCGGTCGGTCCAGATCGCGTCGAGCAGTTCGGTCGTCTCGCGCGGAGTCGACGAGGTTTCCCTTTCCGGGTCGCACATCGACAGATTCCGCAGTTGTTCGTCGGTGGCTTCGGCGAGCAGCGCGTCGATCTCGGCGAGGTCGGTCCCGCCGAGTTCGGCCAGCCCGATCAAGGACGAGTCCTCGCACGAGCCGATCAGCCGGGTGCGGGTCAGCCCGAGGTCGGCGACCACCCGGCAGATCGTCTCTTGGCCGATCCGGTTCCAGATCAGGTCGGTCGCGGCGTTGTCGCTCATCGTGAGCATGAACCGGGCGAGGTCGCGCCAGGTCATCTCGACGTCGTCGGCGCAGCCCGCGGTGCCGATGCCGCCGATCCGGTACCGCGCGGTCACCTTCGTGTATTCGGTCTCGTCGAGCCTTCCCGCCACCACTTCACGGGCATAGGCGAGCGCGATCGGGATCTTGAACACCGAGGCCAGGACCACCTGATCATCGCCGCCGACCGACACCTCGGCACCGTCGGGCACGCCGATTTCCTTTGCGTGCAGCGAACCTTCGGCACCGGCGGCGGCGAACACGGCCTCGATCCGTTCGCGGATGTCGCTCACCGCGAAACCCGCCGGTCCGCGCGTCCGGTGTGGAGGAACCGGGCACGACCGGTGCCGTCGTCGCCGACGAACTCGTGGGGCATATAGGCGCCCGGGAGCTCCGGGATGAGGGCGACGAAGGTTTCGCCGTGCCACGGCAGCAGCTCGACCGTGCCCGAGGGCTCGTCGAGTTCGGCGAACTCCCCCTTCGGGACGCGCCGCAGCCAGAGCCTGCCGCCCTCGGCGGTGACGACGGTGGAGACGACCCTCGACGAGTACTCACCGACGTACCGGGAGAGATCGGCCGGAGCCGCCGCGGGATCCGGCTCGGGCAGCGGCGGAACCGTCACCCCGGCGAGTTCGGACATCAGCTTGGTGGCGACCTCGTGGTAAACCCTCAGCGGAGCCCCTCCGTTGGTCAGCAACGCGAACGCGACGTCGCGCTCCGGCGCGACCCGCAGGAAGGCCGACTGGCCGATCGTGCCGCCGTCGTGACCGATCACCGTGCCGCCCTGCCAGCCGAAGTCCGCCCAGCCGAGGCCCCAGTGCGCGCCCATGATGCCGAGATCCGGCACGGAGACCTGCCTCTCGCGCATCGCGCGCACCGACTCCGGCGACAGCACCTGGACGCCGTCGTCTGCCTTGCCCTCGTTCAGGTGCATGCGGGCGAAGGTCAGCAGATCGCGCGGACGCATGACCAGCACCGAACCGGCGGGGGCGTTGGAACGGGCGAGCGACCAGACCTTCGTGGGCACCGGCTCGCCACCCGGTTCCGGCTGGAGGTGGCCGACCGCGGCGCGATAGCGGATGGCGTCCTCGGCCCCGCAGCCGGCGTGGGTCAGGCCGAGCGGGCCGATCAGCCGTTCGCGCACACAGTCTTCCCAGTACTTTCCCCGCAGCACCTCGACGATGCGGCCGAGCACGCAGTAGCCGGCGTTGCTGTAGGAGAACCGCTCGCCCGGCGGGAACAGCTGCGGTACGTCCGACAGCACCGGGATGAGCTTCGCGACCGCGTCCTCGCCGGTGCCGGTGTCGGCGAAGACGTCGCCTTCGAACCCGCCGGTGTGGCACGCCAGCTGCCGGACGGTGATCGTGGCCGCGGCCCGCTCGTCGGCGACCCGGAACTCGGGCAGGTAGTCGCGCACCGGACGGTCGAGGTCGACCAGGCCCTCGTCGACCAGCTGCATGATCAGCGTGATCGTCCAGACCTTGGTGATCGACCCGATCTGGAACACCGAGTCCGTTGTGGACTCCACGCCGGTGTCCGTGTTCACGACACCCGCCGCGCGCTCGACGACCTCGCCGTCCGCGAACACCGCGATCGCGGCACCGGGAACCTGGTGCCGTTCCAGCAAAACGGCGAAGTTCTCCCGGAGCCAGGCATCGATTTCGGAAATTTTCGACATGTGCACCTCTTGTCCGGTGTGGATGGTCCGGCGTTGCGGGAATGCTAGGTCGCGGCGGGACGTCCGTTGTTCGTCCAGCCCGAGGAGACCGGAGGAGAAAGTTCCTCCGCGCGGACGAAGCCGGACGACCGGCCGCGCCGGGGTGTCAGACCGCTTCGGGCCGCATGCCGTGGAGCAGCAAATGCAGCTGCACCATCGCCGCGAACCGGTCCCTGGGGTCGTCGAGATCGATTCCGCCCACCTCCGCCAGCCGGCGCAACCGGTAGCGGAAGGTGCTCGGATGGACATAGGCCGCCGCCGACGCGGCGTTGGTGTCCCCGAACGAATCGAGCCAGCACCGCAGCGTGTGCACCAGGTGGGATTGGTGCTCCCGGTCGTAGGCCAGCAGCCTCGCGATCGGTCCGGTGGCGACGTCGCCGCGGGCCGCGGAGAGGTCCGCCAGTTCGAGCATCAGGGCGTCGACGTGCGCGTCCTCGGCCGTGATCACCCGCTTGGTACCGCCGTTGGCGAGCAGCACCCGCAGCGCCCGGTCCGCGCCGCCGCGAGAGTCGTGCAGGCCCGACCCCTCCAAAGCCAGCGGTCCGACGCCGATCGCGGCGGAGACCCGGTGCCCGATTCGCTCGAGGAACGTGGCGGCGACACGCACGGAGCGTTCCTGGTGATCGCCTTGGTTCCTGGGCATCGGCACGATCCCGTAGGCGATCCGGCCGATGAGCGCGACCGCCGATCGTGGCTGGACCGCGCTCAGATGCATGGCGAACGCGTCGGCGACGCGCTGGCGTTCGGTGGCGAGCCAAGGATCGTCGTCAGCCGGGTCGAGCAAACCCATCGCGAGCACGACGGCGGGTTGGCCGAGCAGGCCGAGGCGCGCGACGGCTTCCTGGGCCCGGCCCCCGCCTTCGAGTGCGGTGCTCACCAAATCGGCTCGCAGCCTGCGTTCGACATCGGCTCCGGCGCGCAGCCGGAGCAGGTGCAACGCCACGATCTTCGAGGCTTCCACCAGCGCCATCGCGCGTTCCTCGCTCAGCGCGTGATCGACAACGGCCCAGATCGAGCCGAGTACCTCATCGCCCGCCCGGACGGCGACGGCCGCCCGGGGACGGTTTTCGCCATCGTCGTCCGGATAGAAATAAACCGGTCCTGGTTCTTGATAGAGGCGGTCGAAGAAGCCGTTCTTCTCCAGGCCCCGGGTGTAGCGTTCGGGCACCTGGCGGCCGAGAATCGTTTCGATCCGCGGCGGGTCGGTTTCGTCCTGGCGGCCCGAGAACGCGAGCACCCGCGAGTCACGGTCCTCGACGGTGATCGGCGCGTCGAGCAGCGCGGCGATCGCGTTGGCGAGCGCGAACAGGTCGCCGGTCGGGATTCCGCCGAGTGCCTGCGGGGAGACGTCGCCGACGTCGCCCTCGGCCAGCAACGTGCGGAGCATCGCGGCCAGCTGCATCCACGACGCCCTGCTCGCCAGCCCGATCAACGCGACCCCCGAGGACTCGGCCGCCCGCGCCAGCTCGGCCGGAGCGGACACCGGTGACCGCACGACCAGCGCGGCCGCTCCGCGTTCGCCGAGCGCGTGCAGCAGCTTCACGATCTCACCGGATTCGCGCACTCCGACCCCGAGCACCACGGCCCCGTCAAGGAACTCGGCGTCGTCGGTCGGGTCGTGGATCACCACGCCGCCGAGGTGGCGCGGGGTGTCCAGGCCGACCGCGAGCGGCTCGAGGAGCACGTCCCCGAGTGCTTCGATGACGCGGCTCAGACTCGTGTGCGGTTTGCTCGGCACGGTTTCTGCACTCCCGAAGGTAGCCGGCCTCGCTCGATCCGGTCGGTTCGATCTGACGAAATATAACTTCACGGATCCGACGCCCGGCTACGAACCGAGTTTCACCGATCCTCCAGGGAAAGCACGTACCAGCCGGCCCGGTCGAAGCCGGCCACCCGGCCCCCGGCGGCCAGCAGCCCGCCCAGGACTTCGCGCACCGCGTCCTGCCACGCGGCCGCCCGGCCGGGGTCGGTGCGGCGCACGGTTTCGATATCGGGCGGAACAGCGACGAGCACGACAGGGGTATCGGCAGCGCCGGTCACCGGGCCGCCTTTCGCGTCCGTCGAAAGCGCCACCGCGGCCCCGTCGCCGATCATCGCCTTCGCATCGGTCCGGACCGCCGGGCTGGTCAGCTCCCACGAAACCAGGAGCCGGTCGGTGGCACCGGAACCGTTGATGCCGTCGTCCAGCGGCCCGTAGAAATCCGGCAGGTACCGCACCGGGACCGCACCGAGTTTGCCGAGGTTGAAATAGGCGTTGCGGCACACCAGCGGATCAAAGGTCCACTCGATCACCGAGACGTTCCTCGCCAGGGTCCAAGCCCGCTGATGCACTTTCAGCGCGTAGCCGATTCCCCGGCCGGCACCGGCCCGCGCCACACCGGCGATATGGCTGTGCAGACTCTTCCTTCCGGGGTCCCCGAAGAATCCGACACAGGCGCCGACGAGTTCATCGCCGTCATACGCGCCCGCCGCGTAGTTCCCCGCCGCGGACAACGCGCGCAGCAGCTCCGTGCTCACCGGCCGGGCGGCCGGCGCGGTCTGCCAGATCGTCTCGAACATCACCGCCACCGCGGACATCTGCGCGATCTCGGTGATCTCCCGGATCTCGACCCCCGATGCCGCGGCCGCGACACGCGCGGCCGCAACCGCTTCCCGGCAGAGGTCCGGGCCTTTCCGCACAAGATTTCCTCGTGTCACCGCGGTTCACCCCGCAGCGGCCTGCCGGGGAACGCGTCGGTGAGCAGCTGCCCGTCGCGGACCACCGGCGTGCCCGAGACGAAGAGGTGCCGGACGCCGATCGAAGGCCTGGTCGGGTCGAAATACGTGGCGGTGTCGGTGATGGTGGCCGGGTCGAGGACGACGATGTCCGCGTCCGCGCCGACGTCCAGCCTGCCTTTCGCCCGCGCGGCGGGCGCGACCTCGTCCAGCACCCGCGCGGGCAGGTAGGAGCAGCGGCGGAACGCTTCCGGCCAGGTCCAGGCGCCGGTCTCGCGCACCATCAGCCGAAGCGATTTCGAGAACGTCCCCGCCGTACGCGGATGTGTCATCCCGCCCGGTGGAAGCGGCCATCGAGTGCTCTCGGTCGCGCCGTCGGCCCAATACGTCGGCATCGCGTCGCTCGCCACGATCGCATCGGGAAAGGCGAGCGATCTGTGCAGCAGCGCCCGTTCTCCCGGATCCCGCTCGTCGAGCGACTCGAGAATGCACGGCGCTCCCGGCGTCTCGGCCCGGACCTGCAGCAACCGTCTCTCGTCGGCGATCCGCTCGCCGCTCTCCAGCAGCACCACCCGCGTCGGGTCGAGCCCGGTCACCCGCAGCCGCTCCGGGTCGAGGAAGAACGCGCCGACCGCGGTGCAGCCCGCCCCGTAGGGATAGGTCTCCACCGTCACCCGCGACCCGGCGGATCGGCTCGCTTCCAGCGCGGCGAGCACCCGTTCGACATGTCGTCCCGACGTGCTGCTGACGTGGCAGTGATGCATGGCCGCCCCGGTTTCGGCGGCGGCGATCGCGATCTCCTCCGATCCGTCGACCGGCGTGTCCGGGTCGACCTCGACCAGCTCGCGGACGTGCGTGTACGTAGGTGCCCCGGCCCGCTTGGCGAGCCTCGCCAAGGCCAAGAACTCGGCCGGGTCACTGGCAGGCGCGTACCCGAGCAGCACGCCGACGCCGAGCGCGCCCGCCGCCAGCTCGTCCTCCAGCAGGGACAGCCAGGCAGCCAGCTCGGGCTTCGACGAAGACCGTTGCCAGGCCGGATCGCTCAGTGTGGACAGCGCGGTGGCGAAGTTCGCGTCCGGCTCGACCCCTGCCAGCACCTTCGCCCGCGCGGACCCCCAGGAAGCGGAAAAACCGTAGTGCAGCGGACGCCCCGCCGCACCCGCTTCCGCGTAAGCCCGGCCGACCGGCATCATCCCGGCCTCCAGGTCGAGTGCCGTGGTGACCCCGTCCATCGCCTGCAGCCGGTGACCCGCGATCGAGTGCACATGGCTGTGCAGATCGATGAACCCCGGCCCGACGAGGTACCCGGCGACGTCGATCTCGACCTGGTCATCGGCAGGCGGCAGCCCCGAACCGACGGCGAGCACCCTGCCGTCGCCGACCAGCACGTCGGCGGTGCCGTCGAACCCGGTGGCCGGATCGACGACGCGACCGCCGCGCAAGAGCGTGCGCATACCCTGCCTCCTAGCCTCGCTGGTGACGACCCTAGGAGGATTCGCAGGCGGCCCGTTCGTCCCGCCGAAGGAAATCCAGCGGGAGGTTTTCTCCGGAAGCACCAACCCGGGAACCGATCTGCTCGTCCGCGCTGGACGGCGACGTCCCATCCACCAGTGCCCCGCGCTGCGGGCGATCATGAAGGCAAGTCGCCCGTGCGCAAGAATCCTCAGGTGAGTACGTCCCACGAACCGGCTGACCTGCAGGCCGTGATCAACCACCTCAACACGGCGCTGGCCTCGCAACCGGTGATCGAGCAAGCCAAAGGCATGATCATGCTGCTGCGGAACTGGAGCGCGGACCGGGCGTTCGCCGCGCTACGCCAGGTCTCCCAGCACACCAACGCCAAGCTGCACGATGTCGCGGCCGTGGTCGTGGCAGCAGGCACCAGCGCCGAGCCCTCCGACATCGACGACGAAACAACCCGGCTGGTACTGGCCGAGACCCGGCTGAGCATCCTCGGAGCCGGATTCGGCGGATAACCACGCAATCGCCGACAGCGGTCGCATTCCCGAATGCCGACGGCTCTCTCAGGAATTCCAGGATCGCATTTCGTCTTCGGTCAGGCGGCGTACGGTCGCGGGCACGCCGTTGTCGGCACTGATCGCCCATCGCCACGACAAGGGGGTGACCTGCGTCGACAGCAAGTGCCGCCGATCCTTCACCCACAACCACCCGTGTTGACGCCGTGCCAGGTAAAGCGGGGGCCTTGAATCCGAACCCACTTCGATCAGGACATGAGCTGATTCGGCGGGCTCGCGATCACCGGTGCACCACACCTCGGCACTGCAGTCACAAACGATTCCGTTGACCATACGGCGTCCCCTCCCCGGGAGCTCGAGTCGTCGGCACCAAGCCGTGGCGGGGGCGTCGTCACCGGGAACCGACGACTCGTGGCTGGTCGTGCGATACCTCGATATGCGCTTTCTGCCGATCAAGCTGTTCGGCGCCATTCGCGCCGTCGACACGTTCCTTGGCGGCGAACCCGTCCCCGTTCGCCACGACCGTGCCCGTCAAGTCGAGCAACTGGCCGGGTTTGACGTCCACAGGCGAATCACCGGAGGGCAGTAGCTTCACCCACACCCGGTCAGCGGCGTTCTCACCTGCCCAGAAGCCTTCGGGGCCCGGCACCGACTGGACCATCACGGCGCTACCGGAAACGGACTTGCCGACGAACGACGTGAGATCACCTTGGGCAAGAGGGAACACATCGCGACCATCCGCGGTGAGCCGGCCAGGCTGCCCGGAAGCGGGAGGAACGGAGTTCGCCGGGGCGCTCTGAGAACCAGCCGGGGGTACGGCGCCGTTGGTGTTCTGGTCACGGTTCGCTGTTCGGTCGCCCCCGCATTGAGTCAGAGTGAGGATGAGAGCCGCGACGATCACCAAGGCCAGCAGTGCCAACCAGATCCAACCGCGGCTTTTCTTCGATCGAGCACCGGGCGCCTCGGTCGCTCCGGCTTGGAATTTCCCGGGAACCCGGGTTTCCCTCGGCCGTCCACGCGAGCCGGTGCCGGGCGCTGAGTGTTGTTCTCCTGGTCGTGTCATGACAGCCTGCTCTCTCGGGGAACGGACGTGAACCGGAATACCCGGCGGACCGCCGTGACCCTCGGATTTCGGTCCCTCGTACCCGAGGGAGCGAACACACTTTTCGCGAAGCCCTGGAAACAAGCCCTGCCACCATCACGAGCGGGTGAAAGCGGCCCGCCGGGCGGGTTCCAGCGACCGCCACAGCACGGGAGCGGCTCGAGGGCTTGGCGAGCAGACCTGCCACGGCGACGGCGCGCGCGACGTCTCCGGTTCTTCGGAGTGCGCGCGACCGTCGCCGCGGGCTAAGGACGCCGATGATCCAAGCGGGTCAGATGTTGAGATACCAGCGCTGGTTGACACGGTCCCAGTCGCAGGTATGCAGGCTCAACTGGTCGTCGTGGCCCTCATAAGTGGCGCATAGGCCGGTTTCTTCGTTCTTGAGCTGCTTCTTGTTGTGGTCGCCGCGGATCCGCCACCGCTGTCCCGGGTCGTCGCCGTTGCAGTCCGCGCCGATGACGCGGCCATGATGGGCGGTGGCGCACAGGTCCGTTCCGGTGTTCTGGATGGTGCGATTGCCCCAGAAAATCCAGTGCTGGTTGTCGCTGCCGTGGAAGTCCCCGGTGATGGTGGGCTCGCCGTCCCACAACGTTTGCTGCCACACCCGCTCCGTGCCGTTCGCGGACTCGATCACGTAGTCGGCTGGGTCGGCCTCGGCGGCGGTGGCGGCCGGCACGATCAGCGCCGCGGCGGCGGTGGCGGTGAACAGGGCGGTCAACGCGGTACGCATCAGCATGACGTTCTCCTTGTTTTGGTTTCGGCACATCCAGTAGAGCCCGGCCGGCCATGTACGCGTACACGGTGCACACCATCGAGATGGCGGACCACCCACCCTCCGGGCGAACGCCGGCAGTCAACACTCCCTGTAACCCGCCCTGGCGGTCCACGCACTCTCGCAAACAGAGTGAGGCCAGGGAATTCCACGACGTCTGATCAAACAGGGACACGCGAGATCGACGGGACTTCCCGCCTCACGCTGCATTTGGTGTTCTTGTTCATGCGACCGGCATCATGCCGGCCCATTGAAGGGAAAACCATGACCAAGCAGGTAATTCGCGTCCTCGTGGCAGGCGCCGTGCTCGTCGGAGCATGGGCCACCGCCCCCGCCGCGTCGGCCAATGTCGATGACTGCGTAGACCATGCAATCACCTCAGGCGCTGACGAACACTTGGCGACCTACGCCTGCCATGAAGACACCCTTACCGGCTGCTACCGGATATTCAGCGCCAACTACGGGCGTCAACAATGGGCATTGGACGCCTGCAGAAAGCGAATACTCTGACTTGATGTGGATCTCGGGCGAATATCCGCATCGCGCGCCTACAGGACGACCACGAAGTCGAGCTCGCAGCCCATGCGCGTGGTCACCGACGCGATGCGCGAGGCGGCCACCGACGCACATCCCCTCGCGGCGAGCCGGGGCCGGCACGCCGCGCTGCAACGCATCCACAGCGCCGCGCACTACTACCGGCTGATGGGCCAGGAACTCGGTGCACCGCAGACCGAACTGCCCTATCTGAACGACCGGGTGATCGAGGCGTGCTGCGTTCCCGGGGTTTGGCGGTGACGCGATGAGCAGGCCGGTGGCCGTCACCCCCCTGCCGCCACCGGCTTGGTGGCGCCGGGCTCCAGCACTGCTGGCGGTGGCCGATGGGTGGTGGCTGGCGCGGAAATCGCCTTCGCGCATCGAAGCGGTGCTGTCGCGGCTGCGACGCGGCGCCCGCCCCCCACGTACGAACAGGCCCGCGCCGCCCGCAATGACGTGGTGGCGACCAGCGATCAGTGCAACGGAGAAGGCTGTCTGCAGCGCTCCCTGGCCACGGTCATGCTTTGCCGTCTGCGAGGCCGGTGGCCGACGTGGTGCACCGGGGTACGCACCCACCCCTTCAGCGCGCACGCCTGGGTCCAGGCCGGAGACCGCCCCGTCGACGAACCGCACCCAGACCAGTACTACAGGCCACTGCTCACCGTCACACCAATCCTGAAGGCTTCCGCGGGCAGACGGGATCACCTTGGACTTCAGCGACCGAGATTCGCCCCTTGCAGGAAGCTCGCCGCAGCGCTTCGCACACGACCGTGAGAGACGTCCAATTTCCTCTCACGGCGCGCGCGACCGCTGCTGAAGGACCGCGACTACCTCCTGCCGCGCTTGCCCGGTGGCGTGGTGCGGCCGCCCCGGGCCATGCGGTCACGAAGTTTGCGGCGCTCGACCAGGCTGAGCGCGATGAGCGCCAACTGGCCACCGATCCCCAGCGTGGCGGCTATCGCCGCGGTGCCGGTCAGCACGACGGCGATCAACAACGCCAGACGAAGGGTGGGTGGCCAGGACTGCAGGAGGCGTTCGAGCCGCCCGAACCATGTCGCGTCGACAAGCTCATGCCGTCCGCTTCGGTCTCTGCGGTGTTTCGGTTCCGGTTCCGGAAGCGTCACCGACGGTGAGTCCGGCCTTGCTTCCGTTGCCGGGTCACCTGTTTGCTCGCCCGTCGGCCGCAGTCCAGCCGGCGACCCATGGATGACGAGGGTGATGCGGGGCACCTTGCGGGGTGACTCGCGCGGCGCTTCGTCTGGATTAGTCGGCGACGCACCATCTATAGTGGGCACGCTGCAACTCCTCTTCTGTAGGGGCGAGTTCAGCAGAGTCGGCTCCCTGTTGCGAGCAGGGAGCCGCACCTATTCGAGCTCCTTTTCACGAAGCTTTCCCAGGTGCGGTTAGTACAGGATTCCGACTCGTTAGCCAGTCTGCCGGGAACTGGTTGCTCCGATCGACCGACGAAGCCGCATGCGCTGAACGGTGGCCGCGTAACGCCGAACGGTCATGGTCGATAGGCGCGGCAAATACACTGAGGCAAAACGCGATTATCCGCGAGACCGAACTACCTGAATGCCGACGGGTTCACTCTTTAAGGCGCGTTGTTACGCTCACTCGCGACACGCGGTGGTTTCGGAGACGCGATGCTGCTCTGTTCAGATGGCAGCACCTACCACTCTCGGCCGAGTCGGCGATTAGTCGCCTGCTACCAATCGCAGCCGCTGGCTGCGTTCCGGCGTACGTCACCACGAAACCCACGAGCTCCCTACCTGCGGGTATACCGCTAGGCGTGATCTACTGGATGAGCGCGCAGGAATAGTCGGGGAATATGACTAATCGCAACGCTCAGGCTCGGGGGAGGCTGATTCGGACATGACTGACATCAATCAGGGGCACGTGGACGACAACGACGGACGGGCACGGTGGGTGCGCTCCAGCTATTCAACACCCCACAATAACTGCGTGGAGCTGCTAATCCTCCACACCGGAGTCCTGGTGCGGGATTCGAAGGACGCCCGCGGTGAAACCCTGGCGTTCGACCGTGAGGCCTGGACAGCCTTCCTGTCTCGCATCATGCGCTAAGCTCTCATCACAGACAGTTGCACGCGCCCCGGTCACGCATTTCACACGACCCGATCGACGGACGAGGTCGACGGGAATGTATCTTTTCAGTGGCCCTCAGAGGGGCGAGTGTTCCTTCGTGAGGCGAGATGGGGAGAAGGAGTGTCACGCGAGGCCGTCAATGCCCGCAGGGAGCTAGGCGCAAGCCTGAAGAAAGCGCGCGAGGCGATCGGATGCCCCCAGAAGCGGGCCGCGGCAGCTCTGGATTGCACGCAGCCGAAGATCAACAAGATCGAGAACGACCTCGTAGCGATCCGTCCTCAAGACTTGACCCGATTGCTGCGTTTCTACGAGGTACCCGACGCTGAGGCTGATCGCATCCGGATGCTGGCCGCGCAAGCGAAAGGCGGGCCCGTGGCGGGGATCCTCGCGAACCGCGACTACCTCACGCTCCTGAAGGCAGAGCGCGAGGCCGTGGAGATTCTCGGCTGTTACAGCGAGCGCCTTCCCAACCTGTTCCAGTGTGAGCCGTACATCATGAAGCAGTACGAAGTCGAGGGAGCCCTTTACGACTTCACATCCGTGCTCGAGGCACGCCAGGAGCGGGAAGCGCTGTTTCAGAGCGACAGGCCGCCACGGTACCGGGCGTTGTTCAGCCCGTCGTCGTTCGATCGGCTTCCCGGCGGCCGGAAGGCCGGGCTTTACCGCGAGCAGATCCAGCATCTGCGACGGATGATGGACGACTACGCAGATCACCTCTTCGTACACGTGGTGCCCTTCGAGGCCAACCTGGCTTACTGGCCCCATGACCTGACAATCCTGAGGCTCGACGGACAGGGCAAGGACATGGTCTACCACGAGTACGCCGGCGGCCCTGCCCGGATCTATCGCGGACGTCAGCAGGTCGAGAGCCACATCGGAGAGTGGGAGAAGGTGTTCCGGCAGGCGCTCAGCATCGAAGACAGCAGGGCCGCCCTCCTCGAGATGCACGACGCGGCTTCACGGTGGTGAGAGCCTTGGCTGTAACGAGGGCCCGACAGCAATCCGCCCTCGACGAGCGCGATCCCACTTATTCGCTAACATCGGAGAATATTCCGGAAGGCGACGACGGGGAGGCTCGGCCGATGTCCGAGAGAAAGTCTGATCCGGTTCCACCAGAAGGTGTCGACTTGAATCGACCGAGCGTCGCTCGGGTATACGACTATTACCTGGGAGGTACCGCCAACTGGGCGGTAGACCGCGACTTCGGCGATCGCGTGCGGTCAAAATTTCCACTGGTGAGGGATATCGCCCTGGCCAACCGCCAATTACTCAACCGGGTGGTCCGGCATTTGACCAAACGAGGTGTACGACAGTTCCTCGACATCGGCGCCGGCGTCCCGACCGCGGGCAACACACACCAGGTGGCCGACGAGGCACAGCGCGAAGCTGGCGCGACGCCGGACGTGCGCGTCGTTTACGTCGACAACGACCCGGTGGCGGTCGCGCACGCCAACATGCTCCTGAATCGGGAAGGTGACGCGTCCCGGCAGACCGTTGTCGAGGGCGACCTTCGCGATCCGGACGAGCTGTGGCGGCAAGCGATCGACACCCAATTGCTTGACCCGGATGAGCCGATCGCCTTGCTGCTCATCGCAGTACTTCACTTTCATCAACCAGACAGGGACGGCAACGATACCAGTCCCGAATCCGTCGCTCGATTCCGAGAACTGCTGCCGCGAGGCTCTTATATCGCGATATCACATGTAACCGACGAAGGTGTGCCAGAGGCGTCATCCAAGAGCCTTGCCGAGCTCAAACGAATGTACGACGAATCCAGCAGCAGTAACGTCATCCTACGGACGCGTGAACAAATCTCGGCGCTACTCGACGATTTCGAGATCATCGAACCGGGCTGGGTGTGGACACCGGACTGGCATCCGGAGGAGACCGGCCCGACCGCCCGTCCGGTGTCGTTCAACTCGTCGAATGAAGCGGTGGTCTGGGCGGGTGTGGGACAGAAGCCGTAGCCCTGACGGGAAACGCCGACTGGGCACCCGCCGGCGAGCTTCTCCTCGCCGGAAACCAGCACGCTGCCGCACTCCAGGCCGACGTCACCCACCCGGCCGACGTCCGTGCGGTCTTCGCCCGCTACCGCGTCGCCACGGTCTCCGGAAGCTGCCTCGCGCTCACTCACCTGGCCCGCGCACGGAATCTTCCTGCGCGTCGTCCGCGATTCGACAGTAACCCGCTTGGCCTAACAGCTCTGAGTCCGCGCAGGTCACGATCATGACCGCACTGCGACGCGGGAGTGGCGACGGTCTTCTACTCCATGAGAAGCCGAGTTGAAGACCGCGTTGGTTCCGACGCACGGCGAGGCGGTTTGTATCGTGGTGGCTGTTCTCGGTTCAGTAGCGCAGCCGGTGTCGTCGTGGATCAGCGAAACCCGGAGGTGTGGTGAGTGGCCGACGTGGTCAACGGATGGGGCTCGGTGCCTGATGGTGTGACACCCGCCCAAGCGAGGGTGTCCTGGGTGCCGGGGAACGCGATGGTGATCGCGTTGACCGGTGACCTGGACTCCACTTCGGTGCCCGTTCTCGCCTCGGCAGCAGCCCTGGTACTGGAGCGGGTCCCGCGGCCAGGGGTGATCGTGATCGACCTGGACGCGGTCACATTCCTGACCGTGGCCGGGATCCACGCGTTGCACCACGCCACCGACACCGCCGCGGCAGCGGGTGTCACGGTGCGGATCGCCCGCGGCCGCGACCGAGTCGTGGACCGCGCGTTGACCGCGACCGGCGCCGACGCTGTCCTGGACAGCTACCCCGACCGGCTCGCCGCCCTCGCCGCCGGCATCCGCGGCGAGTTCGACAACCTCATCCGCCATTCCTGACAAGACAGTCGTCCCTTCCCGACTTGGTCACGGACCCGCAGCGCGATCGTTTCGACATCATGCAGCAACGCCTCAGCGGCAGGCGTCCGGCAGACCGGGCAGCAGTTTGTCCAGGGTGATCGGCAGGTCGCGGACGCGGACGCCGGTGGCGTGATGGACGGCGTTGGCGATGGCCGCCGCGGTACCGACGATGCCGATTTCACCGATTCCTTTGCTGCCCATGGGGTTCACGCGAGGATCGACCTCGTCGAGCCATTCGGCGCGCAGGTCTTCGACGTCCGCGTTGGTCGCGATGTGGTACTCGGCGAGATCGTGGTTGACGACATGCCCGAAACGCGGGTCCAGGACGCTGTTCTCGTGCAACGCCATGGAAAGACCCATCGTCATTCCGCCGAGGAACTGCGATCGCGCCGTGACGGGGTTGATGATGCGTCCCGCGTCAAAGGTGCCATGGAGTCGTGACACCCGTATTTCCCCGGTGTCGGCGTCGACCCGTACCTCGGCGAACTGCGCGCCGAACGCATACATCGCGTAGTCGTCTTCGGCCGGATTGCCCGGAGTGTCGGCACTGATTTCGTCACCCTCGTCGGGCTCGGTACCGAACTTGTCCCGGAACGCCCGCGCGGACGCGACGAGGGCCGACCCCCAGGACGCGGTCCCGGTGGACCCGCCGGCAACGGTCGCGGCCGGGTAGACCGTGTCACCGATGCGGACGTCGACCGATTCAGTGGCCACGTCCAGTGCGTCGGCGGTGATCTGCGGCAGGACCGTCCACGCGCCGGTGCCCAGGTCGGCGGCGCCGATCTCCGCGGTGTAGCGGCCGTTCTCGAACCGGATCACGGCGGTGGAACCGGGCATGCGCTTCGCCGGGTGAACGGAGGCGGCCACGCCCGTGCCGATCAGCCATCGACCTTCTCGCCGACTGCCGGGGCGGGGATCCCGTTCCGTCCATCCGAAGCGTTCGGCGCCCGTCCGCAGGCAAGCCACAAGGTGACGGCTGGAGAACGGGTTGCCGGTCTCGGGATCGCGCTCCGGTTCGTTGAGCACGCGCAACTCGATGGGATCGAGGCCGAGCGCGACGGCGAGTTCGTCCATCGCGACTTCGGGGCCGAACATACCGGGACATTCGCCCGGCGCACGCATCCAAGACGGCACCGGCACATCGAGCGCGGCCAATCGATGAGAAGTCGCCCGGTTCGGTACGGCGTACATCATCCGCGTGGGTGCGGCGGTCTGTTCGGCGTACTCCTTGATCCGCGACGTCTGTTCGACGACGTCCATGCTGAGGGCCCGCAGCCTGCCGTCGCGGTCGGCGCCGAGCCGGACGCGCTGAATCGTGGGGGTGCGATAACCGGTGAGGCTGAACATCTGCTGCCGGGTCACCGCCAGTTTGACCGGCCGTCCGGGCAGGGCCCGTGCGGCCATCGCCGCGAGCACCACGTTGGCGTGCGGAGTGCCTTTCGATCCGAAGCCGCCGCCGACGTAAGGGCAGATCACCCGGACCCGCTCGCCGGGCAATCCGAACACTTCCGCGACCGTGGACCGCATCGGGTGAACGCCTTGGGTCGAGTCCCACAAGGTCAGTGTTTCGTTGTCCCACAACGCGGTGGTGGCGTGCGGTTCCAGGGGGTTGTTGTGGTACATCGCCGTCGTGTAGGTCTCGGTCACGGTCACCGCGGCGTCGTGGAGCGCGGTCTCGACGTCGCCTTCGGAAGTGTCGGACGGGAAATCCGCGTTGAGGATGTCCGGCTTGTACAGGTCGGATCGGTCCGCCGCGAACCGGGTGTCGTACGGCTGGGCGTCGTACTCCACGTCCACCAGTCCGGCGGCGTGCCGCGCGATTTCCGAGGTCTCGGCCAGCACGAGGGCGATCACCTGACCGCGGAAGGCGACATCCCGATCCTGCAGGACCGCCAGTTCGGCGTCTTCGGTCGAGGCGAGCCGCTCCGCGGTCAAGGGCGTGATCACGCGGAGAACACCTTCGAGGGCTTCCGCTTTTCCGGTATCGAACCGGACGCATTCGCCCCTGGCGACGTCGGCCTGAATGAGATGGCCGTACGCGGGCCGCTCGACCTGGGCTTCGTAGGCATACGGGGCCGTGCCGGTGACCTTCTTCCGTCCGTCGTCGCGAGTCCGGGCCTGGCCGATCGCACGCGGCTCCAGCAGTCCGGTCATCCTTCACCCTCCCTGGCCGTCAGGTCTCGCAGTACCGCGGCCATGGTGCGCGCCGCGAGCGGGATCTTGAACGCGTTGCCGCCATCGAGACCGTCCAACGGACGCGCGTCGGCGAGTTCGGCCTCGGCGGCCATCCGGAAAAGGTGGTCATCGGGCCTTCCGCCGCGGAGGACCTCTTCGGCACGGAGCGCGCGCCAGGGTTTGTGCGCCACTCCCCCGAAAGCGATCCTGACATCGTCGATCTTTCCGTCCGATTCGGACATCGCGGCGGCGACGGAAACGAGCGCGAAGGTATAGGAGGCCCGATCTCGGACCTTGCGGTAGGCCGACCGGCGGGTCCAGGGGGCGGGCAGGCTGATTTCGGTGATGAGCTCGCCGTGCTCCAGCACGGTGTCGTGTTCCGGATGGTCACCCGGCAGCCGGTGCAATTCGACGAACGGGACGCTTCGCGTGCCCGACGGACCGAGTACGCGCACCTGCGCCTCCAGCACCGACAACGCGACCGCCATGTCCGATGGATGTGTCGCGGCGCACCGTTCGGACGCCCCGAGGATCGCGTGGTGACGCGTGTAACCGTCGAGTGCGGAACAGCCGGAGCCGGGTGATCGCTTGTTGCACGGCGTCGTGACGTCCTGGAAGTACACGCATCGAGTGCGCTGCAAAGGATTTCCGCCGACGGTCGCCATATTCCGCAGCTGCGGTGAGGCACCCGACAACAGTGCCTCGGCCAGGACGGGATACCGCTCGAGCACACGACGGTCGGCCGCCAGATCGCTGTTGCGCACGCCAGCCCCGATCACCAAGCAACCGTCGCCGCTCTCGTGAATTTCTGTGGAGATGACACCGGTGACGTCGACGACGCGGGCCGGGTGCGTGATACCGAGCTTCAGATGGTCGACCAGGTTGGTCCCGCCGCCCAGGAAGACCGCTGTGGGGTCGCATGCCACGGTTTGCACGGCGTCGGCGGCGGTGGCCGCCCGGGTGAAGGTGAACGGTCTCATTCACTCGCCCCCGTCCGGTGGATGGCCGCGACGATGCCGTCGTAGGCGCCGCAACGGCAGAGGTTGCCGCTCATCCGTTCGGCGACTTCGGCTTCCGTCCACTGTGGAGCCGCGGTCACCGGCGTGGTGACATGACTGGGCGAACCGTCGCGGAATTCCGCCAGCAATCCCGCCGCCGAGCAGATCTGCCCAGGGGTGCAGTAGCCGCATTGCTAGGCGTCACACGCCAGAAAAGCCTTTTGCAACGGATTCAAGTCACCCTCGGCGGCCATACCGGCGGCCGTGGTGACATCGGCGCCTTCGCAGGTCACGGCGAGCACCAGGCAGGCCAGTATCCGGCGGCCGTCGAGCAGAACCGTGCAGGCTCCACACTGGCCGTGATCGCATCCTTTTTTCACACTGTGCACATCGAGGTGCTCTTGCACCAGGTCCAGCAAGGTTCGACGGGGATCTACGGTCGACCGGTACGCGATCCCGTCCACACGCAGATCGATCGTGTACGCCTCGACAGCCGGGTCGGCTGTGGCCACATCCTCACCGCCTCGTCCCTTGATCCTCTGTGTCGAGCGATACCCCGCTTTCATCGCTCCGAAACCGGCACCGGAAAGCCATGTATGTACGGGAAGACGCCAAGGCTTTCCACGGAAAGCTTCAACGAACTCGAAGGGAGCAAGACCAAGGCATGGGCATCGATCGCGGAACTAGGCAAAGCCGGGCCGCGCCCACTCGACGCACAGATATCGACCTTTTGGACGCACTGCCACACCTGGCACTGTTCGACATCACCCAGCTCGGGGTGAAGCTCGTGTAGATACTGTGTGCCCCCGGTGAGATTCGAACTCACACTGGACGGGTTTTGAATCCGGCCAGGAAGTAACCCACCACCTGTGACGACGTCGATGCGACCACCGTTTTGGGGGTGAGGCGGGGGTGTGCGTCCGTCTGAACGCCCTTTCAGGGGCACATCGAGCATGTCCAGGACGGATGTCAGTCGCCCCCCGCCAGCCGCACTGAGACCTGTACCCCTCCCGGTCTAGCTCGGGAGCGGCACAAGATGCTGGCAGGTGGTGGAACTACCAGGGCGACAGCCATTCTCTACGCTACGTAACCAAATCGGTCAAACACTAACCGTTGGTTAGCAACTACACATAGGGCTCCTGGGAAACCCGGGAAACAAACTCGCAAACCCGCAAATCTACCAACGTTGAATATTAGCTCTTTGTGCAGCTCAAAGGCACTTTCCGAGCCAGCGGAGTCACCAGATGTGAGTGCGACTCACATCCGGTGAACGGTAAAACTCGCCACCCGCCATCTGTCAGCATGTTTGGTCGACCGCTACGAAACGTCACCATAGCGGGCCGCCATTCGCGGCCTGCCGACTCCCACGAGCGGAAGGATACGATCGCACCATGCCTGAAGAGGAGCTGACGCAGCGCGTTGCCCGTCTTGAACGCCAGGTGGCCGAACTGGCCGAACGCTCGGCCGACGCCACGGCGGGGCGCGTACTCGCGGCAGGCGCCGATCGGGACGTCGCAGAAGTCCGCGCGGAGCTACGAGCCCACACAGGAACGCTCAATACCCTGCGCGAGGACCAGATCGACCTCCGGGAGGAGATGCGCCGCGGGTTCACCGCCGCCAACACGTCCCTTCAGCAAATCGTCGTCCTGCTTGAGGCGACCGGACAGGAAGACGGCAAATAACCCCGGTGCTAGACGGCGTCTCGAACCCACATGACCCGGGGCTCGCGACCAGGAGTGAAGCCTTACCCCCGGCCTGGCAGCCCCTCAGAGAGGCAAGAAAATGTCCAACGCGCGCGATTTCGCCAACCTGGCTGATAGTTTCGAAGGATACTTAACACCCACAGATCAAAACTATAAGGACCTTTTAAATTCAGGCGTTGTCATACTTGACGCCAACGTACTGTTAACCTTATACAGATACGCGCCAGCGACACGAGCAGATCTACTTGCAGTACTCGGAAAGCTCGGCGAACGCTTATGGATACCACATCAAGTTGCACATGAATTCTGGAAGAACCGAGAGAATGCACTAGGAGATCTCAAGAAAGTCACCAAGGAAGCGGCTGCCACTTTAAATGATCTCTCCTCTCAGGCTTCGCAGGCGCTCGCAACCTGGGCAAATCGAATTTCCTTGAACGACGAGAAGCGAGACAATGTAGCTACTCCCATAAAAAAAGGGTTTGAATCGGCAGTCAAATCAATCAACGACCTAGGCGACCTAGAGGGCAAGAATGGACACTGGGATACAAACAAGGACCAGATACTTGCAAGCGTCCAGGCTCTTTTGGTAGGAAAGGTAGGAAATCGACTTACAGAGGGCGAGGAAGTGGCAGCTCGCAAGGAAGCTGAGCGACGCATTGCGGCCAGTGAGCCTCCCGGATTCAAAGACGCCAAGAAAGATGACCCTTGCGGCGACTACCTCTTCTGGCTGCAAACACTTCAAGAAGCTCGCCGCCGGGAAGTGGATGTTCTAATCGTGACCGACGACTCTCGTAGCGACGATTGGTATCGACGGCAAGGCGGTCAAACGCGAGGTCCACGCCTCGAATTAATTCACGAGATGCGCGAATTTGCTAATTCCAGATTATACATGATGCGAACGCAATCACTTCTCTATCATGCAGGGCGAGCACTGCAAGTTGACGTAAGTCCTTCGTCGGTAGAAGAGGTGGCCCAGTTAAGCGAAAAGTCAAGTTTGACTTCAAAGGAAGCCGCACGAAGCTCGACCGAAGTTGCGGAACATTTGCACAGTCTGGACAGCGAAATGGAGGAGATGGCCCTCTACAATAAAAGGTCGGATGAACGCAGAAATAGACTAAGCACGGAATTGTCCGAAGCTAGAACAAGATACGAAGAACATCTGGAAGAAATAGGCTTCCATGTGAAGAGATCCGAATCACCCGAATGGGACATTGACGCCCACAGGAAGGACACTCTTCTCCGATTCTGCTTCCTGAGCGAGGATTATGCTGCGCGCGCGACCCTGATGAAAGTAAGATTGCCGAGACTGCTCGATGATCTCACTAAGCGTCACCCAAATGACACCATCTTTTTTCCTGTCAAACCAAGTGAAGACGTTCTGGAAATTCTCAATTATTACGGCTTCGGAGTCGTTTGGCTTGGCTTGAACGAATGGGAAGGAAACACTCAGGCAATGAAGGCGGGCATGGTGTTCTAATGCCACCTAGCTCCTGACCTGTGATTTTGCCGAACTTTTAGCCCCTGTGCCCATACTATGCCCGCCACAGGGGCAGCAGATGAAAGTGACTTGCCCGACGACAACTGCTTCGTGACAACCTTCGAGCCTTGCAGATCGGGAGCCTGAAAGATGTACTGATTCAAACAGCGCTCAGCGGCGGCGTTCGATGTTCGACGGCTCGCCGCCGTCGAGGAAAGCCTTGATTTGCCGTACAGCGACGTCGTAGCAGCGTTGAGCGATGCCAGGGACGTTCTTCGACATGTGCGGACTAATGATGACGCCGGGGCAGGCGAAGAGTGGATGGCCAGCTGGCAGAGGCTAAGGGCGGGTGACGTCAAGAGCTGCGCGGAGTCGCCCAGTGCACAGTTCAGAGATCAGCGCGTCAGTGTCGACGATTTCGCCCCGTCCGACGTTGATCAGCAGCGCGTCGTCGGGCATCGCCGCCAGGAACTTCTGGTCGACCAGTTGGCGCGTGTCGAGGGTAAGTGGTGCCGCGATCACGACGATGTCGTGGTCAGCGATCAGCCTCGGAATGTCATCGGTGCCATGCACGCCGTCCCGTACGGTACTCGCGACCAGCGTGGTAGTGGCATCGAGTTTGCGAAGCCGCTCTGCCGAGGCCAAGCCGATGTGGCCGGCGCCGATGATGCCGATGATGAGGACCGTTTCCCAGCGACCGTGTCCGGGTCGACCTTGCGGTGCGCCCAAATACTCGCGCGCTGGTAATCCAGCAGAGCAGGCCATCCTCGATACAGACAGAGCACTGCGGACAGGACCCATTCGGAGACAGAGTGCGCATGACCGCCTCGAGCACTGGCTAGGACCATGTCGGCGGGCACGTGCGGCACCCATTCGTCGGTTCCAGCGGACAGGAGTTGCGTCATCTTGAGGTGGGGAAGTTGGGAAACCAGCGGAATCGGCCGATGGCTGCCTCGGAAGGAAACCGTCGACAGCTCAAGCAGCGCGCGAAAGGCGAGATACGCATCGTGCCATCGCCCCGCCGCTCACCGCGATCCTCCACGCGCACCTGGCTGAGCACGGCGTGGCGGCGGACGCCTGTTCCGAAGCCTTACTGGTGGCGATCTCGCTGAGTCGACGATCGCGAGGGGCTGGGACAACGCACGCAAGGCGGCGCTGACCGAGGCCGAGTACGCCTCACAACTGGCAAGGCGGCCATACGACCTTCGCCACGCCTGCGTGTCCACGTGGCTGGCGGGCGGTGTCCCGTCCACCCAATGCGCCGAGTGGGCCGGACACTCCGTGGCGGTGCTGCACCAGATCTACGCCAAGGCGATTGCCGGGCTGGAATCCGCCGCGTATCAACGGATCGAACAGGCCCTGGGCTGGACGGAGGACATGGACGAGAACGAGTGACGCAGCCCGATACCGAGCGCCGAGGAAATTTGGGGGCGTATTGGGGGCGGCCACCCGTAGGACACCGGTTTTCACCAGATACAGCCGGACAACATGGGACTGGCCCCTCACCTGATTTTCCCTGGCGAGGGGCCGGTTTCTGCTGGTCCTGCTGTGTGCCCCCGGTGAGATTCGAACTCACACTGGACGGGTTTTGAATCCGTTGCCTCTGCCAGTTGGGCTACGGGGGCGGTACGGGGTGAACTTTACGGGATCCCGGGAGCGCGGCTTCCGCCGGGCCCGGGAGTGTGACGACCGTCTGACGTGGTGAACGCCATCTAGCCGACTGGATCGTTCCCGGTAGGCTTCAGGTTCGCGGACAGCCCGCGAGCCGAACTGCCCGACGACCTTCAGGAGGACCCCGGTGACCGAGCAGGCTGCCGAGGCCAACGGTGCCGTCGCCGCACCCCAGCGGCGGGTGCTCGTGGCCGAAGATGAGGCCCTCATCCGTCTGGACCTCGTCGAGATGCTCCGCGAAGAGGGCTACGAGGTTGTCGGTGAGGCCGGGGATGGCGAGCAGGCCATCAACCTTGCCACCGAATTGAAGCCCGACCTGGTGATTCTCGACGTCAAGATGCCCAAGCTCGACGGGATCGAGGCCGCTTCCAAGATCACCGGCGACCGGATCGCGCCGGTCGTCATTCTCACCGCGTTCAGCCAGCGCGACCTCGTCGAGCGGGCGAGGGACGCGGGCACGATGGCGTACCTGGTCAAACCGTTCGCCAAGCGGGACCTGGTGCCCGCCATCGAGCTGGCCGTGAGCCGGTTCGCCGAGCTCCAGGCGCTCGAGTCCGAGGTGGCGGGCCTCACCGACAGGCTCGAGACCCGCAAGGTCATCGACAGGGCCAAGGGCCTGCTGATGAGCCGTCAGGGGCTCACCGAGCCGGACGCGTTCCGTTGGATACAGCGCACCGCGATGGACCGCAGGACCACGATGAAGGCGGTGGCCGAGGCCGTCGTCGAGAGCATCGGCGGCTGACGAACTCAAGGCTGACGAACTCGAAAAAGGGCCACCTCCGGCGACGGAGGTGGCCCTTTTCCGCTCATGACCCGCTTGCCGCCCGCATCACCCAGTAGACGTCGGTGTTCTCGACCGTGCCACCCAAACGGGTGGCGCCGGGGCCTTCGGCGGTGACGGGGGTGTCGGCGCCGGTGTGGTCGTGCGTCGTCCAGTCCGCAGTGAACTGGAGCTTCGAGCCCGGTACGTCGAACGGGCCGTCCTGGTCGGGATCGGTGTCGGAGTCGTCGTAGTTCTCGATGCTCAGTCCACCGGTCTCGTGGTCGCCGCCGATGATCACCAGCGTGTCGGGGTGCGTGCGGACGAACCGCATGACCTCGGCGATCGTGGCGTCGAGGGCGCGGCCCGCGTCGATCACGCCGTGGGCGTTGTTTTCGTGCGACATCCCGTCGGTTCCCTCTTCTTCCAGGAAGAGGAAGAAGCCGCGCGGGTTCTTCGACAGCGTGTCCAGCGCCTTGCGCGCCATCTGCTGGAGCGGCACCCGCGGCGCGTACTTCCCGACGCCGTCCGGGCCGTAGTCGACCATGTCCTCGTTCGCGAACAGGCCGAGGATCCGGTTCGCCCGCGTGTTCCGCAGTTCGTCGGCGTCACGCACGTAGGTGTAGCCCGTTCGCTGCGCGCGTTCGACCAGGTTGCCGTAGGGGCTGCGGCTCTCCTCCCCCGGCTTGTCCGGCCAGAGACCGGGGTTCCCCTTCGGGTACCACCAGTCCTCGCCGCCGCCGAGCAAGACGTCCGGACGGCTGCTTTCGATGTACTGCTTCGCGATGTCGCTCTGCGAATCCCGGCTCGGCACGTGCGCCGCGAACGCCGCAGGCGAGGCACCCGTCACCTGCGCGGTGGTGACCAGGCCTGTCGACTTCCCTGCCCGCTTCGACCGTTCGAGGATCGTTTCCAGCGGCCGTCCGTGGACGTCCACGCCGACGGCGCCGTTGCGCGTCTTGTGCCCGGTCGCGAGGGCGGTGGCCGCCGCGGCGGAATCGGTGACGATCTCGTCCGGGTCGTCCGAAGACGTCCGCACCAGACCGGTGGCCGCGAGCCCGTCCATCGCCAGTTCGCCGCGCTTGCCCTTGAGCGCCAGCCGGAGCAGGTCCCGCTGACCGAGGCCCAGGCCGTCGCCCTGGATGTAGATGATGTTGCGCGCCACCCGCGCGCCGGACCCCGCCGTCGTCGTGTCCGCGACGGCGGCCGAGCCACCGCACAGGACCACCAGAACCGTCGCCGCCGCCAGACCACGTCCGCGCACATCGCCTCCCGTTAGTTAGGAACCTTTCCTAACAGAGAAGTCACGCGAAGGCCAGAGGCCCGCTCAGCCGCGCAGCATCCCGGCGTCGTGGGCGAGGATCGCCGCCTGGACGCGGTTCGCGCAGCCGAGCTTGGCGAGGATCCGGCTGACGTGGATCTTCACCGTTCCGCTCGACAGCCGCAGTTCCCCCGCGATCTCCGCGTTGCCCAACCCCCGCCCCACCCGCACCAGGACGTCGAGTTCGCGGGCGGTCAGCCCCTCGAGCCTCCGCTTTGCCCGCGCGACGCTCTCGGCGTCGGCCGCGTCGGTGTCCCGGAACCGGTCGATGACCTGCTTCGCGATCCTGGGTGACAGCACCGCGTCGCCGGTGGCGGCCGACCGCACGGCTTGGATGAGCTGTGCCGGATCGGTGTCCTTGAGCAGGAAACCGGCCGCTCCCGCGCGCAGCGCCCTCGCCACGTAGGCCTCGTCCCCGAACGTGGTGAGCATGATGACCCGCACCCCCGGCGCGACCCGGCCGAGCTCCTCCACCGCGGCGAGCCCGTCGACCCTGGGCATCCTGATGTCCATCAGCGCGACGTCCACGGGCATCCGCCGGACGACGTCGATCGCCTCCGCGCCGTCGGACGCCTCGGCCACGACGTCGATGTCGCCCGCCTGGTTCAGCAGGAGTCGTGCGCCCGCTCGCAGCAGCGGTTCGTCGTCGGCGAGCAGAACCCGGATCATCGTGGCACCGGGACTTCGAACCATGTCTTCTCCACCAACCCGTTGTCGCCGAAACAGAACCGGAAGATCGCGGCGGTTTCGGCGTCCGGCGGATCGTCCGCGGGGGCGTAGACGCAGTAGGTGTCCTCGGGGATCGGCGGCTCGTGGCCCTGCGCGGCGACCTGAGCGGAGGGTTCGTTCGGACCGAACCAGGCCTCGACCTCTTCCGGTGTCATCCCGATCTTGACGCTGGCGAGCGGATCCTCGTGGTCGGCGGGGGTGAGCGGCGGTACGAAGGCCAGCGTCGTCAGCAGCAGCGCGGCGACGGCGGCGAGGCCGGTGGTCAGCATCAGACCGGACAGGATCCGGCCCGGCCGCTTCCCGGTATCCGCGACAGGCGGGTCTTCGCCCGCTTCTTCGGCCAGAGGCGCGTCCGCCCGCTTCGGCAGATCCGCCGTGACGGCGAAGCCACCATCCGGATCCGGCCCGGCCGTGAACGTGCCACCGAGGAGACGGACACGCTCGCGAAGGCCGACGAGCCCTCGCCCGGTGCCGGGCAACCGCTCCCCCACGACCGGCTCGGCACCGTTGCGCACCACGATCTTCACCAGGTCGGGGCCATGGTCGACGACGACGGAGACCGAAGCCGCGGCGGCGTGTTTGTGGACGTTGGTCAGCGCCTCCCGCACCACCCGGTGCACGGCGCGGCGGACCGGTGGCCGGACGCCGTCGAGGTCCGTCCCGCGCCACTCGAACGTCACGTCGAGGCCGGCGTCGCGCGAGGACGCCACCAGATCCGCGATATCGCTCTCGGTCCCGGCCGCGTCGGTGGCCTCCGCGGGCTCCACCGGTTCCCCGCCCGGCCGCAGGATGCCGAGGGACTGCCGCAGTTCCTCGAGCGCGACCTTCGCCGTGGTCCGGACGTGCCGCGCCGCCTGCCGCAGCTCCGGATCCCTGCCCTCGGCGGCGACCTCCAGCGCGCCCGAGAACATCGTGATGAGGCTGAGCCGGTGCCCGAGCTGATCGTGCATCTCCTCGGCGATCCGCGAACGTTCTTCCAGCCGCGCCCGTTCCCTGGTCACCTGACGGGCTTCCGCGAGCGATTCCGCCCGCTCCCGCAACGCCACCACCAGCCGGACCTGCTGCGCCTGCATCGCGCCGACCAGCGCGGGCAGGACGAGGCAGGACACCGTCGAGACGGCGATCACCACGAGCACGTACTGCCAGCGGAAAGCGGGCTGGGTCAGCAGTACGACGGCGGCCGGGAGCAGCGCCGCGAGGCCGAACAGCGGCCACCGCCGGTCCCGCGTCCCCGCCGTGTACGCGATGACGGCGAGAGCGACACCGGTGGCGGGGAACAACCCGAACAGCACCGTCGCGGCGAGCAGCGCGGTCACCGCGAACCGGCGGCGCGCCACCGTCAGCACGACGGCGCACGCGATCACCGCGGTCAGCACCGGCGCCGACGGGGAGAACACCTCCGGCCAGCCCCACGCGGGCAGCAGATCGGAGAGGAAGATCGTCACGCCCGCGACGAATCCGGCGAGGAGTACCTCCGCGAGCACGGTCACGCTTTCAGCATCACACGGGACCGGTGGCGCAGCGGGCCGGGGCGGCGGGAATCGTCAAGTCGACCAGATACCGGCTGACACCTTCGTCCACACAGGACGCGCCGCCGCCGTAGACGGCGTGCCCGACGTCCTCATTGGACAGCAGCACCGCCGATTTGAGAGTGCCTGCCAGATGCTGCGCCCAGCCATAAGGGGTGGCGGCGTCTCTCGTGGTCCCGACGAGCAGGATGGGTGGCGCGCCGTCGGCGCGGACCGTCCGGGCCGGAGTCGTCGAGGTCGGCAGGAAGGCGCAGCCGAGCGCCTCCGTGCCGGAGGAGAGCCGGGACACCCGGCGCAGCTCTCGCGCGGCTTCCTCGTACGCGGCCAGGTCCGTGGGATGCGCGCGGTCCAGGCAATTGACGACGGTGAGCGCGTCGGTCGTGTCGGTCGAGGTCTCCGCCGGGCCGTCGTCCTCCGGCGAGTCGTCCGCCGGAGCGTCGGCGCCGAGGATGATCTCGGACAGCTCCGCCCAGTCCGCCGGAAAAGTGAGCTTCGAGGAGATCTCGTCACGGAGACCCTCGCTGTCGCCCGCTTTGTCCGCCTTGGACAGCACCCTGTCCACCGTGGCGAGGATTTCGGTCTCGTCCTCGCCAGGGCACGGCTTGCTCGTCCTGGTGGCGCATTGCCTCGCGTAGGTGAGCAGCGTGTCTTCGACGCTCTTCGCCTGCTCGACGGTGTCGGCCCGCCAATCCAGATAGGTGTTGTCGACGCCGTCGAGCACCATCGCGCGAACCTTCTTCGGGAACCGGTCGGCGTACAACTGCCCGATCCGCGTCCCGTAGGAGTAACCGAGGTAGTTCAGCTTTTCCTGACCGGTGACCACGCGCAGGACGTCGAGGTCGCTGACGACGTCGTCGGTGCCCAGATGCCGCAGCACGTCCTCACCGGTGCCCCGCAGGCACGCCTCGGCGTACTGCCGCGTTTTCGGGACCTCGGCGCCGATCAGCGGCAGCCCCTCGGGCGCCTTCGAAGTGGGTTCGCCTTCGGTGTCGCACCGGATCCGCGGTTCACTGCCGCCGATTCCCCGCGGGTCGAAGCCGACCAGGTCGAACCGTTCCCGGACCGAGGCGGGCCAAGTGCCCGCGACGTCCTTCACCATGGCGACCCCGGATTGCCCGGGGCCACCCGCGCCGGCGACGAGCGTGCCGAGCCGGTTTTCCGGCCGGGTCGCTCCGGCTTTGATCAACGGCAGCGTGAACTTCGGCCCGTCGGGTCGCCGGTAATCCGCCGGCACGGTCAGCTTCGCGCAGTGGAACGCCTCACACGGCCGCCAGTCCAGGCCCTGACGGTAGAACGACGTCAGCGAAGCCTGGTGTTCCGGTTCGTCCACTTTGGCCACCGGCGCCGGGCTTCCTTGCGACGTCGTGCATCCGGCGACCAGCGCGACGGACAGCACCACACACTTCCAGCTCACACGAAACTCCTGCTTTCGGGACACCGGGTGATCAAACCCCGTCGCCCCCTCCTCGCACGACCCTCGACAGGCTGAAAGTCCGGGCCGCCGTCGGCCACGAGGACTAGCCCGAAAGACATACCCACGAACGGTGAGATCCAGACCACACGATCGGGTCGTGACGATCTTGGCGCGGCTGGGTCTATGGAGTGTGGAAGCGCAAGAACTTCCGCCACAGGCAACGGAATACGAACCGAGGAGATCGCGATGACGAACACCGCCACCACCGCCAAGCCGACTTCGAACTCCCACTCCGCCGCCCCCGCCGAGAACGGCGCGCTCGTCTCCACCCAGGGCGTGACCACGATCGCCGACACCGTCGTGCAGAAGGTCGCGGGCCTCGCGACCCGTGAGATCACCGGCGTCCACGCGCTCGGCGGTGGCGCCGTGCGGGCGTTCAACGCGCTGCGCGAGCGCATCCCGGGCGCCACCGCGTCCGCCGGGCAGGGTGTCTCCGTCGAGGTCGGCGAACGCCAGGCCGCCGTCGACCTGCAGATCGTCGTCGAATACGGCGTCGCGATCGCGGATCTCGCCAAGTCCGTGCGCCGCAACGTGATCGGCGCCGTCGAGCAGATGACCGGACTCGAGGTCGTCGAGGTCAACATCAACGTGTCCGACGTGCACATCCCGGGCGACGACGACACCGACGAGCAGCCCGAGTCCGGCCGCGTCCAGTGACCACCGGCGCCGGTCCGCGCCCCACAGCAAGGAGAACGTTCATGAACGCCACCCATCTCGGCCTGTTGACCGGTCTCGTGCTCGGCGTGGCCGGCGCGTTCGGCGGCTTCGGCGCCTTCCTCGTCGTGCTCGTGCTCGCCGTCCTCGGCCTGCTGGTCGGCCGGTTCCTCGACGGCAAGCTCGACCTTTCGGCCCTGGCCGGCCGCGACAGGGGCTGAGCGCCATGACGACCATGACCCCCGCCGCGCCGGAAACGGACGGGCGCGGCGGGCTGACCGTGGCCGTCGGTGCCGTCGAACGGATCGCCGCACGGGCGATCACCGAACTCGACGGCATCGGCGGCGCGGCCTCCCGGGTGCTCGGGATCGCGGTCGGCGGCGAAGACCTCGACCAAGGCGCCAAGGTGAGCGCGAACGTCACCGGCTCGACGGCCACTTTGGACGTCCGGCTGTCGGTGACGTACCCGCTTTCGGTCCGCGCCACCACCGAAACCGCGCGGAAGCACTTGATCCACCGCGTCGGCGAACTCTCGGGCCTGACCGTCACCCGGGTCGACATCACCGTGACGGCCCTGCACTCCGCGGAGACCGAAACGAGGAGGGTCCGATGAAACGGCGCCCCCGCCGCAGCCTTCCGGCCGTACTCGTCGCCCTCGTGGTGCTCGCCGGCTGTGTCCTGGCCGCCGCCGTCGCGGTCCAGACGATCATCGGGGAGAAACCGTGGATCAGTTACGACGCCGTCGCGTCCGCGCTGCACGACACCCGATGGAGTGATCCGATTCCGGCGATCGCCGGTGGTGTGGTCGCGCTGATCGGCCTGCTGCTCCTCGTGAGCGCGATCGTCCCGGGAAGGCCGACCGTGCTGCCGCTCGAAGGCGGCACGGACACCGGCGCCTCCCGGCGCAGCTACCGGTCGACACTGCGCACCGCCGCCTCCACTGTGGACGGCGTTTCGGCGGCGAAGCTGAAGGTCAAGCGGCGCGGCATCGTCTCGGTGGTGACCACCGGGCGGACCAACACCGCGGGACTCGCCGACGCCGTCCGCGCCGCCATCGAGCACCGTCTCGCCCAGATCGGCCCCGCGACCGTGCCCGCCGTGCGGGTCCGGGTCAAGGCCACCAGGAGCGCGTCATGACCGACCTCAACCGTCCCGCCCGTCTGAACCGCACCCTTCTGGTGCTGACCGGTCTCGTACTGCTCGCCGGTGGCGGGTTCGCCGTCGGCACCCATTTCGGCAAGATCCCCCTGCTCGCGCCCGGCACCACGCTCGTTCCCGGCACGGCACTGCCGCCCGGCTGGGCCTGGTACGCCGTCGCCGGGGGTGCGGTGGTCGTCGGGCTGCTGGCGCTGCGCTGGCTCATCGCGCAGCCCGTCCGCAAACCCAAGTCCCGCACCTGGCGTTTCGACCAGGACACGGGCCAGACCGCGCTGGCCGCGAGCACCGCGGTGGAACCGTTCGTGGCGGAGGTGGCGACCTATCCCGGCGTCCACGCCGCGCACGCCACGCTGGGTGGCACCCAGGACTCGCCGGTGCTGGCCGTGGTGCTGAGCGCCGAGCAGGACGGCGATCTGGCCGCCATCCGCGAACGGGTCACCGAGGAAGGCCTGCCGCGCCTGCGTCAGGCGCTGGACCTCGGCGAACTCCCGATGACCATCGAGTTCCGCTTCTCCGCCAAAACCGGTTCCAGAATTCACTAGCACCCGTCCGCGACGCCGTCGGCACCGAACACCCCTGTGAGAGGTGTTCGGTGAGGGGAGCTGGGTGCGGTGAACGGTGGCCAGGCGGATCTGGAAGCGGAACTCGACCGATTGTGCCGCCGGGTCGCCGGCGCCGCGGAAGTCACCATCGACCTGCGAAATCGCCCCGAACTGCGCCGGATCCGGTCCGTGGCCGCCGACAACCTGGGCTTCGGCCGGAGCGAGGACGAACCGCTCGGCGCCCTGCTGCTGGTGATCGACGAGCTGGTCAGCAACGCCTATCGGCATACGGACGGACCTGCCGAGTTGCGTGTCGCGCGGCAGGTCCGCAGCTTCATGGTCGAGGTCTCCGACGATGATCCGGGGCTGGCGGCCCTGCGCTCCGCCCCCACCACGACGCACTACGGTCTCCGGCTGGTCGGCCAGCTTTCCCTCGATTGGGGTTTCCGGACCGAGCGGACCGGGAAAGCGGTTTGGGCGCTGGTTCCCGCGCAGATGTACTACGAGCGATGAGGAGTTCCCGCATGTCCACCGTGACCCGGGCCGCCGACACCGTGCTCGACCGGACCCTGCTCGGTTACAGCAGCGTCGGGCACTTCCTGCGACGGCGGTGGTGGCCCGGCGACCCGGCGCCGGACGCGCTCGCGGGCAAGGTCGCCGTGGTGACCGGCGCGAAGGCGGGCCTGGGCAAGGCGACCGCCATCGGGCTGGCGAAACTGGGCGCGACCGTCCGGATCGCGGTCCGCGGCGACGGTGACGCCGCCCGCGCCGAGATCGAGCGCGCCGCACCCGGTGCGCGGGTCGTCGTCGACCAGTGCGACGTCAGCCTGATCTCCTCCGTGCGCGACTACGCGAAGGATCTCGACGGCGAGATCGACGTTCTGATCCACAACGCCGGGGTGATGCCCGCCGAGCGCACGGAAACGGCCGAGGGCAACGAAGTCATGCTGGCCACGCATGTGCTCGGCCCGCATCTGCTCACCGCGTCGCTGCGGCCGAAATTCGCCGACGGCGCGCGGGTGATCTGGGTCAGCTCGGGCGGGATGTACGGCCAGCCCTTGCGCACCGACGACCTCCAGTACCGCCAAGGCGAGTACAAACCGGCCGCCGGGTACGCGCGCACCAAACGGATGCAGGTGGTGCTCGCCGAACTCTGGGCGGACGAGCTGGACGGCTCCTCGGTCACCGTGCACGGCGCCCACCCCGGCTGGGCCGGCACCCCCGGCGTCGCGACCTCCCTGCCGACGTTCCAGAAGCTGACCCGGCCGATCCTGCGGACCCCCGAACAGGGCGCCGACACCTTCGTCTGGCTCGCCGCGGCCGAGGAACCGGGCCGGTACAACGGGATGTTCTGGCACGACCGCGCCCAGCGGCCGACGCACTACCTCGGCAAGACCCGGGAAACCGCCGCGCAGCGCCAGGAACTCTGGCAGGCCTGCGGGCGGCTCACCGGCATCTAAGCCCCGAGCGGGATCATCGCGACCGCCGGCGTGGACGGCGTCCGCGACCCTCCGGCGGGTTCCGCGGTGATGCCGACCCGGTCGATCCCTCCCGGCAGATCCGCGAGCACCGGATGAGTCCGATGTGGACCGTCCTGAGCCAGCAGCCCGGCCGAATGCACGCCGCTCGCCCCGATGAGCCAGACCTGATACGCCTTGCCTGGCGCCAACGGCGGGAGCTCACCCGCCAGCACGACGACCTTGCCCTGACTCCGCGAGGTCACCACGGTGGTCGTCCCGCGCTCGGCGCCCTTCACCGTCGAGGCGTCGGGCGCGGTGAGCACCGAGTTCACCGAGGCGAGCTGCTGCGCGGGATCGGCCCCCGGTTCGGTGTTCGTGGTGACCAAACCGAACACCAGCGCCCCGACGGCGGCCGCCGCGGCACCCCAGAGCGCTATCCGCACGGGTGGCCGCTTCGCGGGCTGAGCCCGCCGGACGGCCGCGACCAGCGGAGGCCACTGGCGGGTCTGGGCGACCTGCGTGAGGGTCGCTTCGCGCAGCCTCGGCGGCGGCGCGGCGGTGAGCGACGCCCCCAACCGGGCCGCGGTCTCCCGCAGTTCCCGGACCTCTTGGCCGCACGCGGGACAACCCCGCAGATGCCGTTTGAACGCCGCGGCCTCCTCGTCCGGGACGGCGTCCACGGCGTAAGCCCCGGTCAGCGTGTGCAGTTCCGCCGTCATTGCCCCACCCCCAAGCAGTCACGCAGCCGGATCAGGCCGTCGCGGATGCGGGTCTTCACCGTGCCGGGCGCGGTTTTGAGCACTTCCGCGACTTCCGGGTAGGTGTACCCGTTGTAATAAGCGAGCACGACCGATTCCCGTTGCAGATCGGTCAGCGCGGACAGGCATTGGCGCACCCGCTGCTGCTCCAGATTGGTGATCGTCGACTCGGCGACCTCGTCGAACGGGCGCCGGAAGTCGAGCCTGCCCGCGCGGTCGTCCCTGTCGAGCGCGGCCTGGTGCGAACGCACCCGGTCCACGGCCCGCCGGTGCGCGATGGTGAGCACCCAGGCCAGCGTGGTCCCCTTGCCCGGTTTGAACCGGGCCGCCGTCCGCCACACCTCCACCAGGACCTCCTGGGTCACCTCCTCGGCGAACGTGCCGTTGCGGACGACCCTGTTCACCACACCCCACACCGGCCCCGCCACGACGTCGTACAGATCGGCGAACGCTTGTTCGTCGCCGGCCGCGACCCGTTGCATCAGGGTCGCCTCGGCGGGCTCCGCTCCGGTGCCGCCGTTTTCGCGCAGACTCGTCCGCACACCCTCGACCATCAAGCTGCCTCCACCTCACCCGACGCCCGGCTACGCGGTTTCCATGGCGTCTGGGAGGGATTCGGTGCCGGAGGCGGCGCGGACTGGTCGAGTGGGGGAACCCACCCGAACGGGGCCTAGCGGCCCTGCTTCTCGAGCACGTCGTCCATTGTGGACTTCAAATGCCGCAGGAAGGCCTCGAACCGCTCGATCTCGTCCGCCGGGTACTCCGCCACCAGCGCCGTGAGCCCCGCGCTGAACGGGCCGAAGAACTCCCGCGCCGGCCCCTGGATGTCCGGGCCGCTGCGCAGGGTCACCATCCGCCTGTCGGTGTTCTCCCGGGTCCGCACCACGTAACCGAGGTTCTCCAGGCGGTTCAGCAGGTTCGTGGTCGCGCCGGAGGTCAGCGAGATGCGTTCGCCGAGGCGGGCCGGGGAGAGCGGTGAGCCGGTGTCTTCGGCGTAGAGGATCTCCACCAGCGCGGCGGCGTCGGTGGCGTGCAGGCCGAGCCAGTCCGCGAAACGCCGCGTGAACTCGGTGTAGTTCGCCCCGAAGCTCCGGAGGCCGTCCAGCAGCGACGCGCTCCGCGCCGCGACCTCATCCTCCATCGCCCCTCCTCGAATCCGTGCTTTGACAACCTACCGGTCACGAATATACCTTCATGGTGAAGCTACTTTCTCATGAAGGAGTTCCGTTGCTCCCCGATCCGTTCGCCGCGACGACCCGCGGTATCACCGAGCCCGACTCCGTCCGCCCCGCGCTGCGCGCCGCCGGTCCCCTCGTCGAAGTGGCCGCCCCGGCAGGCGGAAGCGCGTGGATCGTGACCGAAGAGGAGCTGGCCCGTGAAGTGCTCGCGGATCCCCGCATCGTCAAGGACCCCGCGCTGGCGCCGGAAACCTGGGACGCCGCCGGGCTAGAACAAACCGCCGCCGAACAGCCGTCCCTCACCACACTGGACGGCCCGGACCACACCCGACTGCGGCGGGCGCACGCTCCGCTGCTCAGCGCCAAGCGCATCCAGGCGCAATCCGCCCGGATCCACGAAATCGCGCGGGATCTCCTGACGGACATGGGCGGCGACACCGTCGACCTGATGGACGGCTTCTCCACCCGATTCCCGCTCACCGTGCTGCTCGATCTGCTCGGCATCCCGCTGGACCTGCTCGACGCGGCCGTGGACGCCTGCCGCCGCATGTCCAGTCCGGAACCGGGCGCACAGGGCAAGGCCATCGCCGCGATCGCGGGTCTCGCGGCGGCGGGACTGACGCCGGATCGGCACGGGCTCGCGGCGGAACTCCGCGACCGCGTCCCGGCCGGGACGACCGACGACGACCTGCGGTATCACCTGTTCTCGTTGATCTTCGCAGGGCAGCTCACCACCGACGCGTCGATCGGCTTCATGGTTTCGCGGCTCCTCGACGGGGACACGACACCCGAGGAGGACCTGGTCCGCGAAACCCTCCGAGACCATCCGCCCGCGCCGTTCACACTCTGGCGGTTCACCGCCGTGGAGCTCGACCTGGCCGGGGTCCGGCTCCCCGCCCGCGCGCCCGTGCTCGTCGACATCCAGGGCATCAACACCGATCCCGGCCGCCTGCCCGGCCCGGACCTGACCTTCGGCGCCGGCGCGCACTTCTGCGTCGGAGCCCAGCTCGCGCAGCTCGAACTACGGGCGGCGGCGACGGTCCTGCGCACGGACTTCCCCCGGGCCAGGCTCGCCGTGCCGTACGCCGAACTCCGGCAGACGTTCCTCGGCGGCATCCAGGGCACGCGGATCACCGGTCTCCCCGTGCTCCTGCACGGATGAGGAACGGGCCGGGGCAGTCGCCGCCCCGGCCCGGAAGGGTTCCGCTACTTCTTGAACGTGTCGCGGATCTTGTCCGCGGCGTCGCCGACGGCGTCCTTCACGTTTTCGACGGCGCCCTTGAGACCGGCCTTCGCCTGGTCCGTCTGGCCTTCCGCACGCAGTTCCTCGTTGCCGGTGGCGTCGCCGGCGGCCTCCTTGGCCTTACCGCCGAGCTCCTCGGCCTTGTTGCTGATCTTGTCGCCCAACGACATCGGGTCCTCCTCCGTCCGTGGCGCGCGGATCGTGCGCCTCACTGGAAGGACATCCCGAGATCCGGATTCGTCATGCGCACGGACGGGTGATCACGCTCACCCCATCCGCCAGGGCATGTGCTGGAGTGTCCAGGTGTTGCCGTCCGGATCGCTGAAAGCCGCGTAGAAAACGCCACCCATGTCCTCGACCGGCCCGACCTCGGTGCCCCTGGCGATGAGCGCGGCGCGGGCTTCTTCGATGTCGGCGACCACCAGATGGAGCCCGCGCAGGGTCCCGGCGGGCATGTCGAGCGACGCGATCCCGGCGGCCAAGGTGATCGAGCAGGCCGAACCGGGCGGGGTGAGCTGGACGATCCGGACCCCGTCGGCGGGCCGCACATCGACGTCGAGATGGAAACCGAGGCGTTCGACGTAGAACTCCTTCGCCCGGTCGATGTCGCTGACCGGAACCGGGACGAGTTCGAGCAGGAACGTCCCCGGCGGGACCGGGGGTGCGGGCTGGGTCATGGGCGTCCTTTCACCGGATAAGCAACGAAGCGACGGCGTCAGCGAAAGCTTCCGGAGCTTCCTGGGGAACGTTATGTCCCACGCCAGGCAGCACACGATGGTCGTAAGACCCTGTGAAGTGCTCGCGATCGCCCTCCGCGCCGGGCCCGCCGATACCGTCGTCCCCGCTCTCCAGCACGACCGTCGGCACCGTGATGGCCGGTTCCTCCGCGATCAGGTCTTCGAGCGCCTGGTAGCGCGGATCCCCTTCCTCCAGCCCGAACCGGTGCCGGTAGGAGTGGATGACGACGTCGACGAAGTCCGGGTTGTGGAGGCTGGGGGCGCTCGCCGGGAAGGCCGCGTCGGCGCCGGACCAGGTCGGCGACCAGGTGCGCCACAACAGGGCGCACAGCTCGTCGCGATTCTCCGCCAGCCCGCGGCGGCCTCGTTCGGAGTGGAAATAGAACTGGTACCAGTAGGTGCGTTCCCACTCGGGCGGCGCCGGTTCCCCCGCGTAGGCGAGGTTCTGGACGTTGTAGCCGTCCACCGAGACCAGTCCGCGCACGCGCTCGGGCCGGAGCGCGGCCACGATGCACGCCGCGCGGCCACCCCAGTCGTACCCGGCGACGACGGCTTTCTCGAGTCCCAGCGCGTCCATGAACTCCAGCAGATCCTGCGCGAGCGCGGCCTGCTGCCCGGAGCGGGGCGTGGCGTCGTCGAGGAACCTCGTCCCACCGAACCCGCGGAGGTACGGGACGTACACCGAGGCGCCACCGGCCGCGAGGACCGGGGCGACCTCGTCGTAAGCCCGCACGTCGTACGGGAACCCGTGGAGCAGGATCACCGGCGGCGCGCCCGCCTCACCTGCGTGCTCGTACTCGATCTCCAGAACCGGTGTGGTGACCCGTTTCGACCCCATCCCCGGATCCTTTCACGAGGATCAGCCGGACCAGCCGCTCAACCGCGACAAAAGCCGTTCCAGGACTTCGGGATCGGCGCCGACGGGCTCACCGGAGACGGGCTCGTCCACCAGGGTCCGGCGGTCGCCCCGTCGCGGCAGCTGCACCTGCCCGGCGGACAGGCCGCCGGGTAGCGGGAGCTCGCACCAGGTGGTCACGCCGCCGGTCTCGCTCGGCGCCACCCCGGTCCGCTCGCCCGGCGCTGGTGTCGGCGCGGGAAGACCATCCAGCTCGTGGTCGACCTCGATGACCAGCACGTCCGATCGCAGCCGCAATCTCAGCGTCAGGAACGGCGGCGCCTTCGGATCGGCAGCGTCGACGAGCGCGCCCACCAATCCGGCGGCGGCGGTCTTCGCCTGATCGAGCAACGGCCGCAAGGACCAATCCGACAAGATGAGACGGACGAAGAGCTCGGAGCACAAAACGGCATTCGGTTGTGCCACCAGCCGGAGATCGTCCACCTGGGAGGTGCGCGCGCTCAAACCAAGGCCTTCCTCGTCGACGTGCGAGCGTGCATCATGCCACTCCATCCGGTGACGCACGCAGGCCGCCTCTCACCGGCCTTTGGTCCAGTGGAGTGACATGGCTTTGGTCCTGTGCATCGGACCAAAGGGCGCGCAGAGTGGTCTCGTGAGCATCGCCTTCCTGATCACCACGCTGGTCGTGGTCGCCACGCCCGGTACCGGCGTGGTCTACACCCTGTCCGCCGGGCTGGCGCGGGGACGACGTGCGAGCGTCATCGCCGCGACCGCCTGCACCCTCGGGATCATCCCGCATATGATCGCCGCGATCACCGGCCTCGCGGCGCTGCTGCACGCGAGCGCGGTGGCCTTCGAAATCATCAAATACCTGGGTGTGGCCTACCTTCTCTACATGGCGTGGGCGACGCTGAAGGACCGCGACGCGATCGTCGTGGAGGGCGATCCGGAGCCGCGGTCGGCACTGCGGACGATCACCTCAGGCGTGCTCATCAACGTCCTGAACCCGAAGCTGACGCTGTTCTTCTTCGCGTTCCTGCCCCAGTTCGTCCCGGCGGGCGAACCCGGTTCGCTGCCCCGGATGCTGCTGCTGAGCGGGGTGTTCATGCTGGCCACGTTCGTGGTGTTCAGCGTGTACGGCGCCCTCGCCGCCGGCGTGCGCGATCACGTGATCTCGCGGCCTCGCGTACTCGCCTGGATGCGGCGGATCTTCGCCGGTTCCTTCGCCGCGCTCGGCGCCAAACTCGCGTTCACCACCCAATAGACAGGTCTCGTATGCGACTCCAGCACCATCCCGACGTCCGCGCCGCTCACCCCGGCCTCGCCGTCGGCACGCTCCAAGCCACCGGCATCACCCCTGACCTGCCCGTCGACATCGAGAAGTTCGTCGAGCGGGCGACGCGCCGGCTCGCGGACGGCCCGGAATCGGAGTTCCCCGAGATCCAGGCCTGGCGCCGGGCGTTCGCCAAGATGGGCCTGAAGCCGACGCAATATCGCTGCGCTTCGGAGTCCCTGCTGCGCCGGCTGCGGAAAGAGGGCGCGCTCCCCCGGATCCACCCGGTGATCGACCTCTGCAACGCGGTTTCGGTCGCGTACGCCATCCCGGTCGCGGTACTCGACGTCGCGAAGATCAGCGGTTCGCTCGAAGTGCGCCACGCGCGGGGCGACGAGAAGTACGTGACCTTCGCGGGCACTATCGAGCATCCGAATCCGGGCGAGGTGATCTTCGCCGACGAGGACGGTCAGGCGCACGCGCGGCGTTGGACGAACCGGCAAAGCGGGCATTCCGCGGTCTCCGCCACCACGTCCGACGTGCTGATCGTTTCAGAGGGGCTGCACGCGACGGCGGCCGAGGACGTGCGGCTGCTGATCGAGGCCCTCTCGGGCGAACTCAGGAGGCCTTGAGCGCCTTTTCCAGCCCCGCGCGCGTCATCTTCGAGCGTCCCTTGATGTCCCGCTCCCGTGCCAGCTTCTCCAGGTCCGCCTTCGACAACGAGGACAGGTCTTTGTCTTTCTTGGCTTTCCCGCTCTCCACGCTCTTCGAGAGTGCCTCGAAGAGGTCGACGACCTTCGTCGGCTCGCCAGGCTCGGTGGCGGGTGTGATGGTCTCGCCCTTCTTCTTGGCCTTGATCAGCTTCCGCACGCGATCGGTGTAGGTGTCGCGGTACTCCTCGGGCCGCCAGTCGTAGCTCATCGCGTCGATCAGGTTGACGGCCATGTCGAGTTCCTTGCCGCGCGACTTGGCCTTGCCGGGCAGATCAGGCAGCTGCTCGGCAGGGTCCCGCAGGTCGGCGGCGAAATGCAGGGTGTTGAGCACCATGACGCCGTCTCCCGACCGGACCAGCGCCAGGTACTCGCGGCCGCGCATGACGAATTTCGCGATCCCGGCCCTGCCCGACGAACGCATCGCCTCGAGCAGCAACGCGTACGGACGCTCGAACTCCTCTTTCGCGGGCGCGAGCCAATACGTCTTGTCGAAGAACATCGGGTCGACGGCGTCCAGCTCGACGAAGCTTTCGATGTCGAGCGACTTCGACCGGCCGGGGGCGATCTCGTCGAGTTCCTCGGGTTCGACGACCACGTACTCGCCGTTGTCGAGCTCGTAACCCTTGACGATGTCGTCGTAGCCGACCTCTTTGCCGGTGCGCTCGTTCACCCGCCGGTACCGGATGCGGTCCTCGGTGCCCCGCTGGAACTGGCGGAAGTGCACTGTGTGGTCCTCGACCGCGCTGTACAGCCGGACCGGCACCGTCACCAGACCGAGCGAAAGCGAACCACTCCAGACCGGGCGCATGGGCACGCTCCTCTCCTTCCTCGCCCGGGTACCCGGAACCGCGGCCGATCACACCTGGTCAGAGGCTGAACGCGAGGGACTGCAGGAGGACGACCGCGAGGAACACGAGGGTGAAGGCGAGGTCGAAAGCGACACCGCCGGCCCGCACCGGGCGGACCACCCGGCGCACCGGCGCGAGCACGGGCTCGGTCAGCCGGTGGGTGATCCCGCGTGCCCGGAACGACCAGGCGGGCAGGCGGGTGGCGAGGTTGACGGCCCAGTCCAGCACCATCCGGACGACGAGCACGATCAGGAACAGGGTGAGCAGGACGCCCAGCAGATCGCCAAGAGCACTCATGTCGGCACACTCCTCTTTGTTCCAGTGTGCCGCGCTTTGCTGGGAAGAACCTGTGCCAGGGCTGGAACGGGAAAAGGGGGCTACCAGGGCGGTTGGCCACCCCCAGTTCGAAGGCCAACCGCCGCGGAGCCCCTACACGGTTCGGCGCGCTGCCCCGTCGCGCCGTGCCCGCCAGCTGATGTCTTCAGCTTTCCAAGGCCCTGCATCGGAATTACATCGGCTCGCCACCGCCGGGTATCCGCGCAGTTCAGGGGCGGCCGGGCGTAGAATCAGACCGGTTTCGAGGCAGACACGCGCACGTCCGTTAGGCCGAATGCCGCACGGCGGGCACCGAGCTGATCTGGCTGGAGGCCGAAGCGGTGGGTTAGGGTGCCGGTCACCTGGCGAACGGACTGGGAGGTAGTGCGTGGGCACGCTCACGGTCTCGGACGACATAGTCGCATATGACCGCTGATCGTTTACCCGATTCGGCGGGATCGCCCCGAGCCCCCGGCGATCCGAAGCACACCGGCCAGCGATCCCAGCTCAGCTTTTCCGTCCTCGGCCCGCTCGAGGCCGAGGTCGACGGCGTGCCCGTCCGGCTGGGCGGACGCCGTGAACAGCGTCTCCTCGCCGCCCTGCTGATCAACGCGGGCAGGCTGGTCCCGGTGTCGTACCTGATCGGCACGATGTGGCCGGAGCGGCCGCCGAAGACCGCGGTCCGCCAGGTCAGCAACGCGATCGCGCGGCTGCGGCACGACCTCGGCGTGGCGCGGTCCGCCGTGGTCACCACCGGCTCCGCGTACCGCGTCGTCACCAGCAGCGCCTCGCTCGACTCGACCCGGTTCGAGGCGGACTATCGCCAGGGCGCCGAGCTCCTGGCCGCCGGGCTGATCTCCCAAGCGGCCGTCAAGCTCGCCGAGGCGCTCGCGCTCTGGCGCGGCCCGGCCTTCGACGGTATCGAAGGCGACGCCATCGAGCAGACGGCTCGACGGCTGGACGAAGAACGCCTCGCCGCCTGCGAACTCCTGATCGGCGCCAGGCTCCGGCTCGGCGAGACCGAAGCGGCGGCTCGCGAGGCCTTCGACCTCGCGGCCTGGCATCCCACCCGCGAGACCCTGCAGGTCCTCACCATGCTGGCGCTCTACCGGGCGGGCCGCGGCGCCGACGCGCTCCGCGCGTTCGACCGGACCAGGACCGCGCTCGCGGAGGAACTCGGCGTCGACCCGAGTGCCGAACTGAGCGCCCTCCACCAGCAGATCCTGCGCACCGACGCCGAACTGATGGAGGACGGCGCGCTCGTCCGGTACGGCGTCGGAGGGCTTCGGGCCGGAATGGACACCGGCGGGCGGCGTGAGGACGCGGACGCGCAGAAGGCGCTCTTCCCCCGTCCCGCGCAGCTTCCCGCCGACCTCCCCGCGTTCGGCGGTCGTGCCGCGGAACTGCGGACGGTTCTCGAGATCGGCCAGGACGACTCTTCGGCGGGGCCGCGGCTGATCGCGATCGACGGCATGCCCGGTGTCGGCAAAACCGCGCTGGCCGTCCACGCCGCACACCGGCTCGCCCCGCTGTTCCCCGACGGACAGCTCTTCGTGAACCTCGAAGGTTTCTCGCCGGCGGGCGACCCCGTCGACCCGGCGACCGCGCTGGAGGCGCTGCTGCGGTCGCTCGGCATCCAGGGCTCGGACATCCCCGCCGGGACAGGGCAGCGCGCGGCGTTGTTCCGCAGCTGTCTCGCGGGCAAACGCGTGCTCCTGGTGCTGGACAACGCCATCGGGGCCGCCCAGGTGCATCCCATGCTGCCCGGTTCGGCGAGCTGCTGCGTGCTGATCACCAGCCGGACCAGGCTCGTGGACCTCGACGGCGCCGAGCTGTTGTCCTTGGAACCGTTCAGCCGGGCGGACGCGGTGGACCTGCTCGGCCGGATCGTCGGGCCGTCCCGGTTGAAGCGGGAATCCCCCGACGCGGCCGACAGGGTCGCGAGCCTGTGCGGTGACCTCCCGCTCGCGCTGGCCGTCACGGCGAGCAGGCTGCGGGCGCGGGCGTCCTGGACGCTCGACTTCGTCGCCCGGCAGTTGCGCGACGAACGGAACAGGTTCGGCGAGCTCACCGCCGGGGAACGCGATGTCGCGGGCGCGTTCCGAGTGTCCTATTTGAACCTGACCGAGGCCGAACGCCGGGTGTTCCGGCGGCTGAGCCATCACCCGGGGGCCGCGTTCGACCTCCATTCGACGGCGGCCCTGGCGGAAGTGGACCTCGGTGAGGCCCGCCGCCTCGCCGAACGCCTCGTCGATGTGAACCTCCTGCGGCAGCCGTCGATGGACCGGTACGAGATGCACGACCTCCTCCGCAGCTATGGCCGCGAACTCCTGCTCGCGGAGGAGCCCGAACACCAGCGTGAAGCGATGATGCGGCGGCTGTTCGACTACTACCGCAGTACCGTCGCGGCCGCGATGGACTTCATCGACCCGGATTCCGAAGAGGAGCCGGGCGGCCTCGAAGTCCCGAAGAGCGAGTTCGGACAGTCCTTCGGCGACTACGACCAGGCCGCGCACTGGATGGACGCCCAGTGGCAGAACGTCCTGCCGGTGGCCGTGGCGATGAACAACCACCAGCACTACTCGGACCTCGTGCCCTTCTGCTCGGCGGTGTGGCGCTACTTCGACAACCGCGGCTATTACCGCCAGGCCAGGGAGCTGGAGACGCTCGCCCTGTCCGCCGCGCGGGTCACCGGGAACGTGGTCCTCGAGTACCAGGCCCTGCACATGTACGCGCTGACCCTGTGGCGGCTCAACGAGTTCACCGAAGCGAACCGCCTGTTCAACGAGGTGTTCGAACTGGCCTCGACCACCGGTGACGTGCGGATGCAATGCCGGGCCAGGGGCAACTCGGGCGTCACCCACTGGCTCAAGGGCGAGTCTGACGAGGCGATCGAGCACCTCGGCTGGGTTCGCGAGACCGCCCATGCCCACGGCAGCGTGCTCATCGAGGCCCGTGCCCGGCACCGCATCGGCCTGATCCACACCGAGAACAGGCGATATCCGGAAGCCGCCGAGGAACTCGACCAGGCGCTGAGACTGGCCCACGAGAACGAATCGCCCGATCTCGAGGCGGAATGCTTTCTGGCGCTCGGGATCAATTCGCGTGAACTGGGCGACCCCGCACTCGCGGTCGCCCAGTTCACCACCGCGGTGGAAGTGCTCGAATCGACCGGGAATCGCAGCATGCTGCCCATCGCCCACAAGGAGATGGCGACCGCTTTCGACATTCTCGGTGAGCACCTGAATGCGGAACGTCATCGCCGGTTCGCTTTGCGGCTGTACACCGATCTCGGCGTTTCGGAGTCGCCCGAGGTGCACGAACTCAAACAGCGTTTGGCCGATTACTCGGCGTAATTTGTCGTTCCTCTCCGGTACCCTGTTGGCGTAGGTATATTCGCTTGACCGGAGTAACCGCTCACGGAGAGGATCGGGCACATGCACGATGATGACGACGACGAGTTCTTGTACGAGCTTGAGGCGGAGTACAAGGCACAGAGCACCTGGGGTGGGTTCGAGCCGCCGCCGAACGGCGGGCCTCCTTTCCGCTCGCGACACTGAATGACCCGTCGTATTCGGAAAGTATTACTGGGGACTGGGGCGCAAGACATTCGATGCTGGTAAGGGTTTCCACTTGCGGAACGCTCTATTGGTCCGACGGTGACCTCATCTGGGACGATCACCTCGGGCATCGCCAGCTCAAACTCGCCGACGGAACCGAACGCGTGCTGCGATGGTTCAGTTCTTGGCGAGAACCGGAATCGATACGCGAAGCGGACGAGAATCCCGAAACGGGGGAAAGGCTCGTCCGTATCGCGCGAGCGATGATCCGGTACGAAGTGCTGGTGGTCAAAGGTTCTTCCCGGCAACAAAGGGAAGAAGAGATCCTTCGGGATTGGGGTCCTTGGGGAACGTCCGCGCGGTCGTTTCACTTCGGCACCCGATCCCTGCGTGAGACCGAGTTCACGACCAGCGAAATAACCGCGAAAACCTTGCTGGAGAAGGCGAAGGCGAGCCCTCCGCCTTCTCCGGTGCGGCCTTCGGGCGAGTACGACGTGATAGCACTTCCCGAACCCTCGCCGGAACCGCTGAACGCGATCGGGCTCGGCGACGCGCTGACACAGCGCAGAAGCACTCGCGAGTTCGGCGAAGAACCCGTACCACTACGCGATTTGAGCACACTTCTCACGGCCGCCCGGCCGACCAGGCCGGAAACGCATCCCGACATCCCGGCCACCGGCAACGTCTTCAAGACGAGCCCCTCGGGCGGGGCGAGGCATCCGACGGAGGTGTACGTCTACGCGAGGAACGTCGAGGGCCTGGATCAGGGGATCTACCACTACGACGGCTTCCGGCACGGGCTCACCCCGCTGGACGGCAAAATCGACGACGACGAGCTGATCGCGCTCGCCGGCGATCAACAGTGGACCGGAAACGCCGGCGTGCTGCTGATCTACACCAGCGTCATCGAGCGGAACCAGTGGAAGTACCCGGTGAGCCGCACGTACCGGGTGCTGCTGATGGACGTCGGCCATCTCAGCCAGACCGTCTACCTACTGGCGACCGCGCTCGGCCTGAACGTCACCTTCACCGCGGCTCTACGCGACGAACTGGTCGAGGACCTCCTCGGCTGCGACCCGGCGAACGAACTGGTACTCGGCATGTCGGTGCTCGGCACCCGCTTGTGAAGGCCGCCGCTCCGGCAATCGACTGTGGTCGTTTTTCGGCGACGGCCGGAAGGTTGGGGACTGCCAGCGCCGTGCTCTGGGATCTTGAGTGGCTGCGGTCTGGGTCTGGTTGGTGGGTGGCCGCTCGGTTGCCGTGGTGATGGCGGCGGCTTTGGGACGTGGAGCCGTGGCCGTTTCGCGGCAACGGGTTGGAGCGGGCGGTGGCTCTTCGCTGTGGTGCGGGGTTGGGGGCGCGGGGGCCGTGGCCGCTTTTCGGCGACGGTCCAGAGCGTGGCGGTTCGTCGGCCGGGGGCGCCGCCGAGGGTTGCCGGTTTCCGGTGACGGGTCAAGGGTAGTGGCGGACCGTCGTTCGGGGGGTTGCGCCGTTTCGGGGCAACGGGTCGGAGCAGCGACGGCTCTTCGCTGTGGTGCGGGGTTGGTGGTGCGGGAGCCTTGGCCGCTTTCGGCGACAGTCCAGACGTGGCGGTTCGTCGGCCGGGGGCGCCGCCAAGAGTTGTCGCCGGTTTCCGGCGACGGGTCAGGGATAGCGGCGCCTCGTCATTCGGGGACTTGCGGCGAAGGGGAGAGCTGGCCCACGTGAGACCTTCGCCGTTTCAGGGCAACGGGTCGGAGCGGCGGTGGCTGTTCGCTGTGGTGCGGGAGCCGAGGTCGCTTTTCGGCGACAGTCCAGACCGTGGCGGTTCGTCGGCCGGGGGCGCCGCCAAAGCTGTTGCCGGTTTCCGGCAAAGGGTCAGGGGTAGCGGCGCCTCGTCGTTCAGGGGCTTGCCGCGACGAGGAGAGCTGGCCCACGGTGAGGCCATCGCCGTTTCGCGGCAACGGGTCGGAGCGGCGGTGGCCGCTCGCTGTGGTGCGGGAGCCGAGGTCGTTTCTCGGCGACAGTCCAGAACGTGACGGTTCGTCGGCCGCAGTCGCCGTGGCCGGTTTTCGGCGACGGTGCTCAGAACGGCGGTGGTTCCTCGACTGGGGGCGTCTTCGGCCGGGGTCCGTGCAGCGGTGGAGGTGTGCTGTCGTAACTCTGCCCGGTCGGCGTGGTGACAGTCAGACTGCCATCAGACGCGAGCCGATAAATCCAGCCCGGTTCGTCCTTCAGCCGATGATCTCGGCGGCACAGGTCGATCAAATCGGAGGCATCGGTGTGCCCACCGAACTCCCACGGCACCGAGTGGTCGATATCGCACGCCTGAGCCGGGCGGTGACAGCCCGGTCTTCGGCACTCACGATCCCGCACCCGAACAAACTCACCCTGCCCCGCCGACGGCCGATACCGGTTGCGGCCCAAATCCAGAACCTGCCCCGACAACGGATCCGTGATGATCCGCCGCAGCACCGTGTCCGCACCAGTCGCGATCTCCCGCGCCAGTGTGGCGGGGATGTGGCCGTGCCCGGCCAGCTCCGCCGGATCGTCGTTCACACCGAGATAGGTGAACAAGTCCATGTAGAGGAACACCTCCGTGCGTTCGGTCTTCCCGCCCTGGCCGCCGAGCAGGAGATCGAGCGCCACGTCGGCACGGAGTTGGTCGAGGGTGCGGGTCTCGCCGCCGGTCTTCAACGCCCGAGCCTCACGATCGATCCGCACATAAGCCGCGGCGACCTTCTCGACGGGGCCGTCCTCGACCTCGATCGACGCCACCCCCGTCTCCCCGTGGCGCACGGTCAACCGACGCCCACCACGTTGCCGCTCGACCCGCCTGCCCGCCCCCTCACGGTCGACCGTGATCGCCGCATGCCCCGCCGCTTTACGGATCTGCTCGGAATTCTTGTCCTCCAACCGATCCTCCAACACAGCATCCGCCGCGAGCGCGTCCTCATCCGACAACCACGCCGTCGCCGCCGCGACTTTCATCGCCCCGAACCCGCTCAGTTTCCCTTGGTCCATCAACCCCAACGTGCGCGGGAGGCGGGTGGTCAACGCTTCAGCCGCGGCGACCATCGCACCCGCGTGAGCGTCCACAAGAGACAACGCGAACGCGACCTCCTGCACCACACTCCGCGCACCCTCACGATGCCGCGACAACTGCGCCAACGCCCGGAACCGCACCGCCTCCAACCGCGCGATATCAGCCGACACCGCCTGCGCCAAAGCAACACACTCCTCGTCACCCAACGTACGAGGATCGGGCATTTCCTTCAAAACAGCCAAAGAAGTATCCACCCGACAAACCTACAACCAGCCACCGACAATTCCGGAACCCAAGAACCCCGTCGCCGAATATCGGCAACAGCCGCTCAAACCACTCCACAAGCCAAAAACTGCGTCACAGCAACAGAACCCCCAGCCTGCTCGGCCGACCAGATCTCCCCCTCCTCCAAGGAAATCGCACCCATCCGAACGGCCACCTCCACCAACCCGCGCGCAAAGGACTCCCCTCCAAGGAAACCGACGACTCCCTCCACCGAAATCTCACGGAACCCGCTCCCGGCAAGCAGCCGCCGAAACCCTCGTGCGGCCCGAGGAGCGACGATCACCGAAGCGCGGGCGCGTACGATTTCCCTTGTCAGAGCGGGATAAGCGGAATCGATCACCAGCGCCTCCCAGTCGTGCCCGGACAGAACGATCCGCCCGCCCGGGAGCAGAACCCGGCGCGCTTCCACGAGAGCGAGCTCCGGCTCCGCCAGTTCATGGAACACCTTGTCCGCCCGATACCCCGCGAAACCGACGTCCACTGGCAACGCGTAGGCGTCTCCGACCAGGAAGTCCGTCTCTGGCGACCGTCGTCGGGCCTCGTCGATCATCTCGGGAGAGAGATCCACACCGACCGCGCGGAATCCCCGTGACGACAGTTCGGACGCGGCGAGTCCGGTGCCGCAGCCGACGTCGATCACCGCGGAGCCGGGCTCGAGCCGGAGCAGTTCGCAGGTCCGGGCCCGTAGTTCGGCGGCTCCCGGCAGGGCATCGGCGGCGTCGAGCCGCTGTGACATGGACATACCCACGATCGTCCGACTTAATGACGACATGAAGTCAAGCACCTTGAGCGTCGGCGAGGTCGCCGAGCGCTTCGGCCTGGCGACGCATGTCCTGCGTCATTGGGAGTCCGTCGGCCTCCTCGCGCCTGCCAGAGAAGGCGATCGGCGACGGTATGACGACGCCGATCTGTCTCGGATAGCGGTCATCCTGCGCTCGAAGGAGGCGGGACTCAGCCTCGAAGGCATCCGTGACATGTTCCAGAAGCCTGGAGCGCGGGACGAGGTTCTCAGGCGTCACAAGGAAGAGCTCACGCGACGTATCGCGGCCGCGCAGGCCTCGCTCGCGATCATCGACTGCGCCCTCGGGTGTGAGCACGACGATTTCACCCGGTGCGCACACTTCCGGGCGGCGGTGGCGCGGGCCGAGTGAACACTGCCCGCACCACCGTCCTGCTCAGCCGAGCAGGGTCCGCATCTCGGTGATCTCGGCTTGCTGACCGTCGATCACCTTCTGCGCCAAGGCTTTGACCTCGGCGTTACTACCCTGCTGCAGGGCGGTCTTCGCCATCGCGAGCGCGCCCTCGTGATGTTTGACCATCATCTCCAGCCACTGCTTGTCGAAGGCGGCGTCCTTGGCTTTGCCGAGTTCCGCGAGACCGTCCTCGGTCATCATGCCGTGCCCGGAGTGCTCGCCCGACGGCGTCACTCCCCAGCCTTTCAGCAATCCGGTCAGCTGCTGGATTTCCGGGTCTTGCGCCTGCTGGATCTTCGCGGCGAGATCGACGACCTTCGCGTTGCGGGTGCGGCCGTCGACGAGTTTCGCCATCGCGAGCGCCTGTTCGTGATGCGGGATCATCCCTTGCGCGAAGGTGACGTCGGCCTCGTTGTGCCCGGCCTGCTGCGGGTTCGGCACGTTCATCGTGGACGTCGTGTGCCCGCTGGAAGCGGTGTCGGAACTGGCGCATCCGGTGAGCACACTGAAGGAGGCCAGGGCGGCGAGAGCCGCCCCGACCAGTTTCCTGCTGGTCATGGTTCTTCCTCAACTAGATATCGGGCAGGGCGAGACGTGCTCGCCTGTCACACCCGCAGCACACAGAGGAAGGACAATCGCCGGAGAACCGGTCTCCAGCGAGGAGGATCACGGCCCGACGCCGAACCGGCGCCCCGGTGCGACTTCCACGTCACCACCGTCCGTCCACTTCGGACGAGCAGCCAGGTGACGATCAGCAACACGGCCGCGGCGAGCACCGCGAGACACAGGTGCAGTCCACTGTGTCCACCGTCGTCGTGCGAAGGCGTGTCCGCGCAACAAGGATCCGCCATCGCGACAGCGGAGTGCCCCGCGCCGTGGCCGGTCTCGGCGATGACGTGATGCATGCCGACCAGCCCCAGCGCCACCACGCACAGCAACAGCCACCGCAGGGCGGCCGGGTACGAGGACTGGGTCACGGCTCCACCGTAGCCGGATTCAGCGCGCCGCCGGCCGGTGGGGTTTCCCCGCCGAATGCAACGCCGGGATGTCGCGATCGATGTGGTCGGCATGGAACAACGCCTGCGCGAGCAGGCCGCGGACGTGGTCGTTGGCCGCCGAGTAGTAGACGAACGTCCCCTCGCGGCGCCCCTTGACCAGCCCGGCGAGCCGCAGCTTCGCGAGATGCTGGCTGACCGCCGTCGGCGCCGCGCCCGCCAGTTCCGCGAGACAGGCGACAGAGGACTCGCCCTGCAGAAGCGCCCAGAGGACCTTGATCCGCGTCGGATCGGCGAGCAGCCGGAACGTCTCCGCGGCCAGGTGGACCTGTTCCTCGGTGGGCATCTCGAAATCCGGAACCGACTCGTGCATACCGCGACGATACCCGCTACTCTTCTGCCTGCGTATCTGCATGACTGCGCAGATAGCATGACAACAAGGCGGGGAAATGACCGGGCACGGACACAGTCATGGCCACAAGCCGGGGAAGAGCCGCCTCCGCCATCTCCTGACCCCGCACAGCCACGACCGCGTCGACACCGCGCTCGAGACCAGCAAGCGCGGCGTCCGCACACTGATCTGGTCGTTCGCCGCCCTGTTCGTCACGGCCGTCGCGCAGCTCGCGCTCGTACTGGTCACCGGTTCGGTGGCCTTGCTCGGCGACACGATCCACAACTTCGCCGACGCGCTGACCGCGGTCCCGCTCGGCATCGCCTTCCTGCTCGGCCGCCGCGCGGCCACCCGCCGCTACACCTACGGGCTAGGGCGCGCCGAAGACCTCGCCGGCGTGCTCGTCGTCCTGCTCATCGCCGCCTCGGCCTTCCTCGCCGGGTACGAGTCGGTCGAGCGGCTGCTCGACCCACGTCCGGTCCGGCATCTGTGGGTCGTCGCCGCGGCGGGGGTCATCGGCTTCGCGGGCAACGAACTCGTGGCCCGGTACCGGATCACCGTCGGCCGCGAGATCGGGTCCGCCGCGCTGGTCGCCGACGGGCTGCACGCGCGCACGGACGGCTTCACGTCGCTCGCGGTCGTGCTCGGCGCCATCGGGGTCGCCTTCGGTTTCCCGCTGGCCGACCCGATCATCGGCCTCGCCATCACGGTCGCGATCCTGTTCGTCCTGCGCGACGCCGCCAAGGAGGTCTTCCGCCGTCTGATGGACGCCGTCGACCCCGCCGACGTCGATCGCGCCGAACGCGCGGCAGCCGAGGTCCCCGGTGTCCTCGGCACGAGGGATCTGCGGATGCGCTGGATCGGCCACAGCCTGCGCGCGGAACTGGCGGTGTCGGTCGCGGCCGAGCTGACCGTCACCGAGGCGCATCACCTCGCCCATCACGTCGAGCGACGGCTGCGCGAGGTCCTGCCGCGGCTCGCGGAAGCGGTCGTGCACACCGAACCGGCGCACGCTCATGAGATCGTCAACGGGTGACGCTGTCCGACAACGACATCCGCGCCGTCCGCACCCGTGCGCAACGGCTCGATCCGCCCGCCGACGACGTGCCGTCCGTGGCCCGGTCCGTCGCCGCGATCCAGGCGCAGTCGAGTCCCGCCGCCAGGCTCGCGATCCGTGTCCGCAGCCGGGGTCTGACAGCGCAGGACATCGACGCGTCCCGCGAGGTGGCCCGCACCTGGCTGATGCGCAAGACGCTCCATCTGGTCCCGGCGGCGGATCTCCGCTGGCTGAACCGGTTGTTCGGGCCGCGCAACGTCAAGGCGGGTCAGGGACGCCGCGGGCAACTGGGCCTCACCGACGAACTCTGCGAGCGCGCACTGCAGCACCTCCAGGATCTCTTGTCCGGCAAGGCCCTCACCCGGCAAGAGATCCTGGACGGCTTGGCGGCCGGCGGCATCGCGCTCGACGCGAAGTCCCAGGCGCCCGCCCACCTCCTGGCGTACGCGGCCAACCGCGGTTTGCTCTGCCGCGGCCTGGACGCCGGAGCGGAGCCGACGTACGTTCTCCTCGACGAGTGGCTCACCGAGGACGACACCCCGGCCGAACCGCGAACGGAACTCGCCCGCCGGTACCTGACCGCGTACGGCATCGCGACGGCCGAGGACTTCGGCGCCTGGTCCGGACTCCCGCTCGGGCTCTGCCGCGAGGCTTTCGGCGCGCTGGACCTCGTGCCCGCGGGCAGCGGATTCGCCCTTTCGGAGACCGACCTGTCCGCTCCCCCGTGTCCCCCGCGCCTTCTCGGCGCTTTCGACACCTATCTTCTGGGCTACCGCGACCGCGATCTGCTCCTCGACCCGGCCGAGGCGAAACGCGTCAACTCCGGCGGCGGGATGATCGCGCCCACCGTGCTGGTCGACGGCAGGATCGCCGGAACCTGGCACACCAAGCGAACCGCGAAGCAGACGAAGGTCGTCGTCGAGCCCTTCACCACGCTTTCGCGGTCCGCCATCACCGGACTGGAGTCCGAAGTGGACGATTACGGCCGCTTCCTCGGCGAAGCGGCCGTCCTCGTCATTTGAGCGACCGGAAGAACTCCCGCACGTCCGCGACCAGGATCTCGGGCTCCTCCAACGCCGCGAAGTGCCCACCGCGATCGACGTCGGTCCACCGCACGATCGTGTGCGCGTCCTCCGAGTACCGCCGGATCCCGACGTCGTGCGCGAAGATCAGCGCCGCCGTCGGCACCCCGGAGTTCTTCTCGACGGCTCCCCAGGTTTCCGCCTGCGCGTACCCGACGTACGCGGACGAGGCGGCCGTGCCGGTCAGCCAGGTGAACATGACGTTGGTCAGCAACCGGTCCCTGCCGATGATCTCCTCCGGCAGAGTCGGGCGCGGATGCGTCCACTCGCGGAATTTGTCCATGATCCAGGCCAATTGCGCGACCGGGGAGTCCACCAGCCCGTAGCCCAGGGTCTGCGGCCGCGTCGACTGGATCGAGATGTACCCGAACTCTTCCTGCATGAAGGCTTCGATCCGCTTGATCCGATCGCGCTCGATGTCGCTGAGCGAGGCGAGTTCCTCGTCCGGCATCGACATCGGGGGCATCGGCGTCAGTCCTCCGTTGACGTGCACACCGATCACCTTGTCCGGCGCGACCCGGCCCACCTCCGGCGACACGGAAGCGCCGAGGTCGCCGCCCTGCACTCCGTAGCGTTCGTAGCCGAGCCGCCGCATGAGCTCCGCCCATGCCCGGCCGATCCGCGGCATCGTCCACCCGGAATCCGAGACAGGGCCCGAGAAACCGAAGCCGGGCAGCGACGGGATCACGAGGTGGAACGCGTCCCGGCTCTCGCCACCGTGCGCCTTCGGGTCGGTGAGCGGGCCGATGACGTCCAAGAACTCCACCACCGAACCCGGCCAGCCGTGCGTGAGGATCAGCGGCGTCGCGTCGGCTTCGGGCGAGCGGACGTGCAGGAAATGGATGTTCTGCCCGTCGATCTCCGTCGTGTACTGCGGAAATCGGTTGATCTCGCGTTCGGCGGCACGCCAGTCGTAGCCGTCGCGCCAGTATTCGGCGAGTCCGCGCAGCCACGCCACGGGCACCCCGGTGTCCCAGCCGTCGCCGGGGAGCGGAGCCGGCCAGCGCGCGCTGTCGAGCTTCGCGTGCAGTTCGTCCAGCTGGGCCTGGGGGACGTCGAGGCGGAAGGGGCGGATCCCGGTGTTTTCCATGACGCCGACGTTAGGAGCAATTGCGGACAGGTCCGGTCCTCGATCGGAGAAGGACTGCGAATACGGGAAGATGCGCGGGTGACGGACAAGTACTTGGCCTACGGCAGGCTCATCCGCGGCGGGAAGATCCTGTTCATCCGGCGGCGGCCGGGATCCTTCCTCGGCGGTCACTGGGAACTGCCGGGCGGCACCGTCGAGCCGGGCGAGCGGCCCGCGGAGACCGTGGTCCGCGAGTTCGCCGAGGAGACCGGGCTGACCGTCCGGGTCGCCGGCGAACGCGGCACGCACAGCTGGGACGACGTCGAGGGCAGGCCGATGCGGATCCACGCCACGGTGTACGCGCTCTCCGAAGAGGAGCAGGCCGAGGTCGTGCTCGATCCCGAGGAACACGACGCCTTCACTTGGTACACCAGGGAAGAAGCCGTCGGGCTGGACCTCGCCGATCACTTCCGCGAAGCACTCTGATCCGGGACCCGTCCCGGATGGGCATCTCTACGCTCCCGGCATGCTCCGACACGTCTTGGGCTCTCTCGGCACACTCCTTCTCGTGGCGGGCTGCGGTCCGGACTCGCCCGAGCCCCCGAAACCCGCCGACGGCGGCGATCTGACAGCCTGCTCCGACGGTCTGTGCGAGGTCAGCGCGCCGGTGGGCGGCAAGATGACGCTTCCCGAGCGGACGAGGGTCCGCTCCGTGACCGTTCAGTCCATCGAGGGTGACATCGTCGCGCTGATCGCCCGCGGCATCGGGCCACGGCAAGGCGGAAGCTGCACCGGCAAGAGGTGTGAAGCCTCAGCGAAGGGCTCCGACTTCAAGGCCATGCTCGGGCCGGGCAGCGGCGTCACCTACAACGACCTCGCGATCGACCTGCTGGGCATCGGTGACGGCGCCGCCATCCTCCGGATCAAACCGCTGTGACCTCCGCTCCGCCCAGCGGACGGCGGGTGCGGTGAGCGCGCCGGCCAGCAGGAACAGGGCGCCCAGCACCACCCAGCCCGCCGCGCCGCCCACCAGGATCAGGCCGGTCAGCAGCACCGGGCCGAGCATGCGGGCGATGGCCGTCCCGGCACCGAAGAGCCCTTGGTACTGGCCCTGTTTGCCGTCGGGCGCGAGACCGAAGCCGATCTCCCACGAGCCCGCCGCCTGCGCCATTTCCCCCACCACCTGCAAGGCGGCGCCCGCGAGCAGGACCAGCGCCGCCGCCCACGCGGAGTCGCTCATCGCGGAGAACGAGAAGATCAGGCAGGAGACGAAAAGCAGCAAGCCCGCGTACCGGGCGTACCGGGAGGCGCTGCGCAGACCGGTCACGCCGCGCGCCACCCGCACCTGGAAGACCACGACGCTCGCCGTGTTGAGCACCAGCATCGCCGAGACCAGCCAGCTCGGGGCCGCGGTCCTGGTCGAGATCCACAGCGGCAGGACCAGGCTGAACAGCGGCATGTAGAGCAACATGATCATGTTGAGCAGCGCCAGCAGCGCGTACGGGCGGTCGCGGAGGACGGCCACGGACGGCTCGCCGGTCCGCACCGGCGCTGGAGCCACCGAAGGCACCTTACGGAGCACGAGAGTCGCGGTGACGAAACTCAGCGCGTCGATGACGAGGACGGTCAGGAAGGCTTCTCGCGTCCCGACCGCCAGCGCGATCCCGCCGAGCGCCGCGCCGAGCGCGATGCCCGCGTTGGACATCGCCTGCAGCCGCGCGCGGAACGTCGTGCGCTCGGCAGGGTCGATCAGGCCCGCGAGCAGCGCCTGCCTCGCCGCACCGAGGCCGCATTGGAAGCAGGCGTAGACGCAGGCCGCGATCACGAACGCGACAGCCGAGCTGACGAAGAGGAAGGCCGTGACCGACGCCGCCGTGCCGAGTCCCAGCAGGACGGCCGTTCCCTTCGGCCCGCGACGGTCGGCCAGATGGCCCAGCGCGATCCCGGCCACCGAGCCGACCGCCCAGCCCACGGTGAGGCCGAGGCCCACCTGCGCGGGCGAGAGCCCGACGATCACCGTGAAGTACAGGGCCGAGCTGACGTAGTACGCGCCGTCGCCGACGGAGCTGATCAGCTGGGCCAGTGCCAGTCTCTTCGAGGACTCCATGGACTCAAGTTAGGCGCCGGATTGGCCATGTCCCAGTTCCAATATCCGATATTTCGGTTGGGCCAATATAGACTCGGCGCGTGCCGTTCCACATCAGCCTCGACGGTCACACCGACCTGGCCGCGCGGATCTACCGCCAGCTCCGCGACGGAATCCTCGACGGGCGCCTGCGCTCAGGGGAACGCCTGCCGCCGACCAGGGAACTGGCCCGCGAACTCGACGTCTCGCGCAACACCGTCGCGGTCGCCTACGAACGTCTCACCTCGGAGGGGTTCCTCAGCAGCCACGTAGGGCGAGGGACGTTCGTCAGCGCCGATTCCGTGACCCGCGCGGATCGCTCCGCTCCGGCGGGTGCCGGAGTTCGGCCGTCCGCACACTGGCGTTCGCTCCCGCCGCCGCTCGGCGCCGACCGGTCCGCACCGGCCTTCGACTTCCGCGTCGGCGTCCCGGATCCGGCCTTGTTCCCGCTGCAGACCTGGCGACGGCTGGTCAGCCAGGCACTGCGGCCCTCGTTGCTGCCTCCGTCGGGATACGCCGACCCGGCCGGGCTCGAAGCCCTGCGGGTGGCGATCGCCCGGCACATCGGCGCCGCCCGATCGGTGCGGGCGGGCGGCGAGGACGTCCTGGTCACCCAAGGGGCGCAACAGGCCCTCGATCTGATCGGCCGGGTCCTGATCGAGCCCGGCACGCGGGTCGCCGTCGAAGACCCCGGATATCCCCCGGCCGCGCGGCTTTTCACCGCCCTCGGGGCCCGGGTCGAGAAGGTACCGGTGGACGACGAAGGCCTCGACGTCACCGCACTCGCCAGGGGAACCCGCTTGGTCTACACGACACCGTCGCACCAGTTCCCGCTCGGCACGCCGATGTCGCTCTCCAGGAGAACTGCGTTGCTGGCGTGGGCGGAACGGAACGACGCGGTGATCGTCGAGGACGACTACGACAGCGAGTACCGGTTCTCGGACCGTCCTCTCGAGCCGCTCCAAAGCCTCGATCGCGACGGCAGGGTGCTCTACGTCGGGTCGTTCTCGAAGACGCTGCTTCCCTTGCTGCGTCTCGGCTTCCTCGTCGCTCCCGCTTCGCTGCGCCCCGCGTTGCGGCAGGCGAAGCAGCTGATGGACTGGCACGGCGACCTCGTCACCCAGGCGGCGCTGGCGAGCTTCATCGACGAGGGCCTGCTCGCGCGCCACGTGCGCAAGGCAACCCGTGAGTATTCCGCGCGCCGGGACCGGATCCTGGCCTTCGTCCGTGACGAGGTACGGGACGTGCTGGAGATCGTCCCTTCGAGCGCCGGGCTCCACCTGTGCGCACCGCTCGCTCCACATGCGACGGTCACTGTGGACGGTGTCGTCGCGGAAGCGGCGCGGACCGGGGTGGCCGTCGAAAGTCTTTCCACGTACGGGGGAACGCGCGGCGGGCTGGTCATCGGCTACGGCCTGGTCGGTTCGGATCGGATCGACGAAGGGCTCGCCCGGCTCGGAGAGGGCATTTCGTCCGCGGGGATGTCGTCACCGGCCCTTTCGTGACCTCCGATCGCCGCGGGCCGTCCGAAACTGTCGTACCCCGGTGGTCTCCTCTTCCCAGGCGACAGCGGGCCCCGGCCGGGGCCCGCGCGCGGAATCGAGGAGGAAAGTGTCATGGCCGGAGAAACGGTGCTCACGGTGGTCGGCAACCTGACGACCGACCCGGAACTGAGGTTCACCCCGTCGGGAGCGGCGGTCGCGAACTTCACCGTCGCGTCCACGCCGCGCGTGCTGGACCGCGAAAGCGGGGAATGGCGCGACGGAGACCCGCTGTTCCTGCGCTGCTCACTGTGGAAGCAGGCGGCGGAAAACCTGGCCGAGTCCCTCACCCGCGGCACCAGGGTGATCGTGCAGGGCAGGCTGAAGCAGCGATCGTTCGAAACGAAGGAAGGCGAGAAACGGACGGTGGTGGAACTCGACGTCGACGAGATCGGCCCGTCGCTTCGCTATGCCACGGCGAAGGTGAACAAGGCGGGCCGTAGTTCGGGCGGCACCCCGTCGGACGGCGCGTGGGAGCGAACGCCGGTGGCCGCCGGGAGCCCGGAGCCGCCCTTCTGATCTCGCGATTTCCCTCCCGGGAGGGAACGATCTCCCCCGCGCGCGCCATGCGGCCTCGTGCCGTCGGCTCGGATGCTGGGGGTCGTGAACACGACGACGATCGTCACGGAACTCGGGCTGGATCCGGCCGACGAGCGGCACGCGGCCTTCGCCGCCGAACTCCGCACCGGCCTGTCCCAGGTCGAAGACAGACTTCAGGAGGTGTTGCGCAGCCCCGGTCTTCCCGCTCTCACCGAAGCCGCCACCCATCTCGTCCGCGCGGGCGGGAAACGGCTCCGGCCCTTGATGGCGCTGGCCGGAGCGTCGTTCGGCGGCGGGTGGGACGAGGCGATTTCGGCGGCGGTACTCGTCGAGCTCGTCCATGTCGCGACGCTCTACCACGACGACGTCATGGACGAAGCGCCGATGCGGCATGGGGTGAAGAGTGCGAATTCCTTGTGGGGAAACAAGAAAGCCGTTCTGATCGGAGACTACGTGCTCGCCCGCGCGGCGCGGGTCGGCGCCGGCCTCGGCGATTACGCGCTGCGTGCGCAGGCGAAGACGTTCGGCAGGCTCGTCCGGGGCCAGTTCCTCGAGACCACCGGGCCGTTCGAAGACTGCGGACGGCACGCGCCCTACGAACACCACATCCAGGTGATGGCCGACAAGTCCGCGTCGCTGATAGCGATGGCGGGACGGCTCGGCGCGCAGGTGTCGGGCGCGGATGAGCGGATCGTCGAAACGTTGGATCAGTACGGCGAACTGATCGGAGTCGCGTTCCAGATCTCCGACGACGTGCTCGACATCTCCGCGTCCACCACCGACCTCGGCAAGTCGGCGGGCACCGACCTCCGCGAAGGCATCGTCACCCTGCCGATGCTCCATGCGCTCGACGACAGAGGGTCCGGAGCGGCACGGTTGCGCGAAATCATCGGGCACGGGCCGGTTTCCGATCCCGCGCTCCGCGATGAGGCGCTCGGGCTCCTGCGCGGCTCCGCCGGTGTCGATCGCGCGCTCGCCGAAGCCCACGGCTACGCCGCCAAAGCCCGGGACCTCGCGCTCGGTCTCCCCGACCGTCCGGCCAGAGCGCTGCTCATCGGTCTTTCGGCGTTCGTGGTCGACCGCGGCGAATAGGCCCACGACGTGCGCGGCCGGGGTTAGGGTGGCGGCATGACCGCCGAAATATCGGAGAACGTCGAAGGCCGCGACATCGGCTCCGGAGTCTCGATCATCCGCGAGCGGACCGACGTCGACGGTTCCGGACCGAGGTTGCACCAGCACCCGTACGCCGAGACGTTCGTCGTCATCCGCGGCCGGGCCAGGTTCACCATCGGCGCCGCCGAACGCGAAGGCGGGGCGGGTGATGTCCTGGTCGTCCCCGCGGACACACCGCACAAGTTCGCCGTGATCGGCCCGGAAACCTACGAAGCCGTCCACATCCACGAGAGCGACCACTTCATCACCGAATGGCTCGAATAAATTCTGTCGAACGCAAGAAAACCCTTCCCGGGGCTAGAATCCGACGACGTGCTCGTGGCCGACGGGCACCCGAGACGACGGGAACCGGGAACTGTGACCGACGTGGCGGACCGCAGCGGTGACCACACCCGCCAGGTGGACAGATTCGACCAACGACGTGCACAGCTGGCGATGTCGGCGCTGGTCACGTTGTCCGAATTGGGCTACGCGCGCACGAGCCTGCGGGAGATCGCGCAGAACTCCGAGTTCTCCCACGGGGTCCTGCACTACTACTTCCGGAACAAGGTCGAGCTGATCACCTACTGCGTCAAGCAGTACAAGGCCGAATGCGTCACCCGATACGACCGGATAGTCGAGACCGCGGAAACGGCCGAAGAACTGAAGCGGGCCTTCGGTGCCGCGACAGCGGCCACCCTGTGTGAAGACGCCCGGCTGCATCGGCTCTGGTACGACCTGCGCAATCAGAGCCTGTTCGAAAAGGTGTTCCGGGCCGACGTCCTCGCCATCGACGAGACACTCGAACTGATGATCTGGCGCATCGTCGCCCGGTACGCGGAGTTGGTGGACAAACCGCTGGATCTCACACCGTCGACGACGTACGCGCTCTTCGACGGTCTGTTCCAGCAAGGCCTGCTGAAACACCTCGCCGGCCGGGAAGACGCGGCGAGGTGCCTTCAGGATTCGGTCGAGCAGGTGCTGGCCCGCCTTTTCACCACTTGATGGTCGGATACCAGATGACGCCGGTCCGGCCGAGCACCCGCAGGTCCCAGTACAGCAGCGTGAACGTGCCCGCGACCAGCAGCGCCGCTCCGGTCACCACCGCGATCCTGGCGGGCTTCGCGAGCATCCACCGCTGCAGCCGTCCGCCCGTGCCGTGGGTGAGCAGCAGGAACAACAACGCCATCACCAGGATGTTGCCGACAGACTGCAGGGCGAACGCGGCGGCGCCGTAGAAGACGTTGTGGCTCTCGGCCGCGCTCCGGAACATCATCCGGAACAGCGGGAACGGCCTGCCGATGAGGAACCCGCCGATGAGCGCGCCCATCAGGACGAGCGGCGCGGGCGGGAACCGGCGGGCGAGACCGGCGATCGGATTGCGGACGAGGCCGACGGAAGCCAGTCCCAGCACGATGAACACGATCCCGATCACGCCGTAGACGATCATCGACTGGATGTTCCGCGGCGTGAGACCGCCCGGCGACGAAGCTGTCGAGAACTGGGGCATCCGCGTGCCGACGAGCGCGACGATGACGCCGTACACCACGGAGACGGTCAGCATGCCCGACGCGATCCAGCCCAGCGGCTTCAAGGTGTCGACGAGCTTCGGCCGCCCGGTGGTCTCTCCGCCGACAAGCGGGGCGACGGCACCGAACGCGGCGATGTTGCACGCGGTGAAGGTTCCGGCGAGCCCCGAGACGAACGCGAAGAACGTCCCGGCGAGCACACCGCCGATCGGGGTCTCCTTGGCATTGTGCCCCAGGAGGGTGTTGGCCACGCTGTCGCCGATCACACTGTCCACAAAGGGCGCCGACCAGATCACCGTCAGCGCGAAACCGGCGAGGACCGACCAGCAGACCACGCGCCACCGGTGTTCCGGATACGGGCCGGAGCCGAGGAAGTGCGGTCTAAGGGGAATGGGAGCGCGTTCGGTGACGGACATGCGTACCTCCAGCGGCAGCGGACTTCCCCCGGGACTCGTGCTCATCGTCGTTCCACCATCGGGGGCGCGCCACCTCCAAAGTGCCGATCTTCCCTTGGGCCGACCGGCTCCGGGCAATCCCCGGTTCACCGGTCCGGCGGGTGTCGCCGAACGAGCCGATCCGCTAGCACCTGGTCCACGAAGTCGAGCGGGTTCTCGAGGCACGGGCGGACCGCGGATCCTGACAAACACTCACGAAAAGGTGAGAGCCCTGGCGTTTCGTGGGATCGTGGTCGGACGAGAAATTTCCGACTAGTGCTCCTGCGGAGGACGATGGAGTTCGACGAGGTCGCGGACGAGCTCTACGCCGGCGATCCGGCCGTGTTCGTGTCGGTGCGCAACCAGCGGGCGAAAGAGGCCAAGGCCGCGGGTGACGCCGCTTTGGCCGAACGCATCCGCGCGCTGCGGAAACCGACGCTCGCGGCCACCATCCTCAACCGCCGTGCCGGTTCCCCCGAGCTGGAGGAACTGGCCAGACTGGGCGAGGACCTGCGGAAGGCGCATTCGGCGCTCGCCGGCGCGGATCTGCGCAAGCTCACCCGGCAGCGTCAGGATCTGGTGAACCGGATCCTGCAGGAGGAACGCTCGATGAGCGAACCCGTCGCCCGCGAAGTCGAAGCGACGCTCGAAGCCGTCGTCGCCGATCCCGAGGTGGCGGCGCTCGCGCTGGCCGGACGGCTGAGCAGCGGCGCGGACAGCGCGGGCGACCAGTGGCTGACCAGCGGATTCGCCCCGCAACCGAGGCGAGAGCCCGCCCCGGAAAGGGAAACGCCCGCCACGGTGTCGCATTTGGACGATCGGCGGAAGGCGAAACGGCGAGCCGCCGAAAAAGCCGAACAGGAGCGGACCGCCAAAGCCAGGGAAGAGGCCGAACGCGAGCAGAAGCGGCTGGCGGAGTTCAACCGGCTCCGGCGCGAGGCGGCCGATCTCGCGAAGGCCCGCAAGCAGGCCGAGATCGACCTCTCCCGCGCCGAACGCCGGGCCGAGAAGATCACGGAGAAGGCCAACGATCTCCGGCAGCGGCTCGCCGACGCCGAACTCGAGGAGGAGGCGGCGAACGGTGAGACCGCCGCCGCCCAGACCACCCTGGACGATCTGCGCGGCGAAGCGGAGCGGATCGACGAGGCCCTCGAACAGTTCTAGACCGGCTGGCGCCGGCGGGCCCGTGTGGCGGTCACCCGGCGTCCGTAGGCCGTCTTCCCGCCCGGTTTGTACACCGACAGCACCGTCATGGTCACGTACATCGTCGTGGACACGATGATCGGGTAGAAGCCGTCCACACGACGGCCTGCCGGGACGAACTCACTGTCCATAGTGGACGTGGCCGCCTCCGCCAGCTCGCGGAGCCCCGGCAGCAGGGAGAACAGCGTCAACCCGGCGGCGATCAGGGTCAGCACCAGTTTGATCGCGACCCAGTTGTACCGGACCAGTCCCCATTTCGTGCCGAGGCTGAGCACGATCCCGCTGAGCAGGGCGATCAGGCTGACCGGCAGCAGGAGGTAGCCGCCGACCTGCTCCATCATCAGGATGGCCGCGTGCTGGCGCCGGGGGTCTTCGGTGAACACCGAGGTGAAGGTCAGGACCGCGTTCACCAGGGTGATCGCGAGCCAGCCGACCGAGGAAACGACATGGACGAGCAGGGCGAATTTCCGCCACCGTGGGGTGAGCGTCATCGGCGGTCGCCGCACCGTGGAAGTACTCATGCGACCAGTGTTTCGCCGGGCGGCGCTCCCGTCGTCCGTCGTGGAGCGGCACCTCGCCTACGTATCGCGGAGTACGAGCCCCCGGACGTACGCGGCCTGTCCGGCGTGCTGGAGGTCGTCGGAAAGGACGCTGACCAGGCGCACCCCGAGGGTGACGGGTGGATCCCACGCGTCGTCGACGACCCTGTCGAGGTCGGCTTCGCCGAGGCCCGCGACCCAAGCCGTCGTCGCCTCGTGCACCGCGTCGTAGTACCCGGTCAACAGGTCCGCGGAGTCGACCCGGACCGCGTCGACGTCCTCGGGGCGATGTCCGTACCCGATGTCGGCCGCGGGGAACGGCAGCGCGAACCGGTCCAGCCAGCCCTGCGAGGTCCAGAGCTGCTCGGTGCCCATCAGATCGGCGACGTGATCGTCCTGCACCCGGGCCAGATGCCAGACCAGCCAGGCGATCGTGTTCGCCCCCGGCGCCGGGCTCGCGACCAGCTGCTCCGCGTTCAGACCCTCGACGGCCTCGTGCACGACCTCCTGGACCCGGCCAAACCCGTCGGCCACCACTTCGGCCAGTTTCATCGATTCCCCTTCCGGTGTCTCCGGCCCCACGATGCCACCGCGAGGTGACCCCGGCCTTGCAACCTTGACTTATATAAGCCCAGGCCGTGATAGTTGCCGGATGCACGCGTTCGACGTCCTGGGGGATCCGGTACGCCGCCGGATCCTGGAACTGCTGGCGGACGGGGAACTGAGTTCCGGCGACGTGACCGCGGTGGTCCGCGCCGAGTTCGGGATCTCCCAGCCCGCGGTCTCCCAGCATCTGCGCGTCCTGCGCGAGAACGGCTTCACCACCGTCCGCGCCGAGGGCGCGCGACGGCTGTACTCGGTGGATCCCGGCCCGCTCAAGGAGATCGACGGCTGGCTCGAGCAGTACCGGCGGTTCTGGACAGGGCCGCTCGACGCGCTCGCCACCGAAATCGCGCGCGGTCGCCGCGAACGACGGAAAGCGGCCGAGGAGAGCAACTAGGCTTTCCCCATGCGCAAGAAGTGGGGGCGCGCGGCGGTGATCGCCGCCGCGAGCGTCGTCATCGTGCTGGGTCTCGTTTTCGCGGTCACGGTGCGGAGCGGGCACGGCAAGGCCGCACAGTGGCTCTCCTCCGAGCCGCCGCCGTGGATCACACCGAAGACACCGGCCACCCCGTCCTACTCGACCGCCGCGCCCCCGCCTCCGACCCGGCGGACGTTGACCATCGACAGCGGTTGCCGTCTCGGGCAGGGCCCCGCCGCGCTCACCCCCGTCCCCGAGACCACCACCCGCCGGGTGAACGCCGCTTGGGACCGCGTCGAGCGCTGGCTCCGGGCCAACGCGCCGACGACGGCGGCTTCCCTCCGCCCGCCCGCCACGATCCAGCGGATCACCGAGACGCAACGGCAGGCCGGCGTCGCCCTTCCCGCCGAACTCGTCGCCTCCCTCCTGCGCCACGACGGCGTCACGGGCATCGGGGAGAGCTTCAGTCTTCCGCCGTTCAACCACCCCGCTTCCGCGGAAACCGTCGCGAGCGAGGCGAAGAGCCTGTGCGAAGTGCTGAAGTCGGCAGGAGACGAGAGCGTCGGCTACTGGTGGCACGGGCGGTTCGTGCCCATCGCCGTCTCCGGTGGCGGCGACGGGCTGTTCCTCGACCAGCGCACCGGCACCGGGCGGCTCGGCGAATGGGACCACGAGGGATCGGTGAACTTCGACCGGTGGCCCGCCACCCTGACGGACTTGCTGGAGCAGACCGCGACAGCCCTCGAAACGGGCGGGACGGTCCTGGGCGGCTACCGGGCGGTCGTCACCGGAAACCGGGCGCTGGACTGGGATTTCCCGCGCTGAGGTGCGCGGCCGCGTTCACTGTCGGACCCCGCCCCTAGAATCGTCCGGGTGGCAGCCCCCGACATCGGTACCTCGGAAGCCCTCGAAACGCTGAACCGCGTTTTCGGCTATGACAACTTCCGCGGCGACCAGCACGCCATCGTCGAACACGTCATCGCAGGCGGTGACGCGCTCGTCCTCATGCCCACCGGCGGCGGGAAGTCGCTGTGCTATCAGATCCCCGCCCTGGTCCGGCCGGGTGTCGGCGTGGTGATCTCACCCCTGATCGCGTTGATGCAGGATCAGGTCGACGCGCTGCGGAACCTCGGCGTGCGCGCGGGTTTCCTCAACTCGACGCAGGACTACGCCGAGCGCAACCGGGTCGAGGCCGCGTTCCTCTCCGGCGAACTCGACCTGCTGTATCTGGCCCCGGAGCGGCTTTCGGTCGAAGCGACCGTCCGGCTGCTCGACCGCGGCAAGATCTCGCTGTTCGCGATCGACGAGGCGCACTGCGTCTCCCAGTGGGGTCACGACTTCCGGCCCGACTACCTGATGTTGTCCGCGGTGCACGAGCGCTGGCCGGATGTGCCGAGGATCGCGCTCACCGCCACCGCCACCAAGACGACGCACGCCGAGATCGCGTCGCGGCTCAACCTCGAGGACGCGAAGCACTTCGTCGCGAGCTTCGACCGGCCGAACATCCAGTACCGGATCATCGGCAAGAACTCGCCGCAGCGCCAGCTGCTGGAGCTGCTGCGCACCGAGCACAAGGGTGACGCGGGGATCGTGTACTGCCTGTCGCGGAACTCGGTGGAGAAGACCGCGGATTTCCTGGTGGAGAACGGGATCCCGGCGGTGCCCTATCACGCCGGGCTGGACGCGAGGACACGTGCGAAGCACCAGTCGCGCTTCCTGCGCGAGGACGGGCTGACAGTCGTCGCGACGATCGCGTTCGGCATGGGCATCGACAAACCGGACGTCCGGTTCGTCGCGCATCTGGACCTGCCGAAATCCGTCGAGGGCTACTACCAGGAGACAGGACGCGCGGGCCGTGACGGGCTGCCGTCGACGGCTTGGCTGGCGTACGGCCTCCAGGACGTGGTCCAGCAGCGCAAGATGATCGACATGTCGGAGGGGTCCGAGGCGCACAAACGGTCGCAGAGCGCCCACCTCAACGCGATGCTGGCGCTGTGCGAGACGGTCGAGTGCCGTCGTGTGCAGGTGCTGACCTACTTCGGCCAGAAGAGCGAGCCGTGCGGCAACTGCGACACCTGCCTGGCGCCGCCGGAGACGTGGGACGGCACGATCCCGGCGCAGAAACTCCTCTCCACCATCGTCCGGCTGCAGAACGAGCGGCGGCAGAAGTTCGGCGCGGGGCAGATCATCGACATCCTGCTCGGCAAGTCGACGCCGAAGGTGACCCAGCACCGGCACGACTCGCTGAAGGTCTTCGGGATCGGCACGGAGCTGAAGGAGCCCGAATGGCGGGCCGTGGTCCGGCAATTGCTGGCACAGGGGCTCGCGGCGGTCGAGGGCGACTACGGCTCGCTCGTGCTGACCGAGGGCAGCGCCGAGGTGCTGAACGGGGAGCGGAAGGTCCAGCTGCGGCGTGAGCCGGAGCGGGTGGCGAAGGCCGCTGCCCGGTCCAGCGCGAAGAAGGCGGCGGCCGCCGACATGCCCGCCGAGGCGGCGCCGGTGTTCGAACTGCTGCGCTCGTGGCGAGCCGCGGCGGCGAAGGAGCAGGGAGTGCCCGCGTACGTGATCTTCCACGACGCGACCCTGCGCCAGATCGCCACCAAACGGCCCGCCACGCTGCAGGAGCTCGGCACTGTCAGCGGCGTCGGCGAGAACAAGCTCGCGAAGTACGGCGAGCAGATCCTCGAGACGCTCGCCGAGGCTTAGTGCTCGTAGGGGCGACGGGGCGGCCGTCCGGTCATCCCGTCGACCTTGCGCACCGCGCCGTCGATCTGGCTGTGGTACTTGCCCTTGGTCTTGCCGTCGACGAAGGTCGCCGCCTTGTTCACGACCTTGGAGACCTTCTCGGGATTTTTCCGCACGTAGGCGCGCACGGCCCCGGCGGTGCCGGCCAGGGCGGTCAACTTCCGCAGTAGAGCCACGATGGGTCCCTTTCCTCGGGGTCGTCTGGTTGTCCTGCTCAACGACCGATCATGGCCACCGGGTTCCCCGGAGCGCGCCAAATCACTCATTTCGGATATCGGCGCTGCTCAGCGTGGCGGAAAACCGGGAGCGCGGCCCCGCGCCGCCCGCTAGGTTCGAGCTCATGCGGGATCTTTCTCTGCTGCCCAAGGCGCATCTGCACGTCCACCTCGAAAGCACCATCCGGCCGGACACGCTCCGTGATCTCGGCGAGGCGAACGGCATCGCCGTACCCGCCGAACAACCCGTGTTCGACGGCTTCCGGGCGTTCGGCGACTACAACGGGCTGCTGCGGTCCTGCCTGCGGAAGCCGGAGGACTTCGAACGGGTGGCGCGCGAGTTCTGCGAAGACCAGGTCGCGGACGGCGTCCGCTACGCCGAGGTCACCTTCACCGCGGCGGCACACGGCGAACGGCTGGGCGAACCGGACATGCCGCTGGCGTCCGTCCTCAAAGGACTTTCGGCGGGTGCGGCGGAACACGGGCTCCACTGGCGGGTTCTCCTGGACCACTCGCGCCGCCGGTCGGTCGAACGCGCCCGGCTCACCCTGGATCTCGCCCGCCGGTACGCCCCGGACGGGGTGTTCGCGATCGGGCTGGCCGGGGAGGAGAAGTTCCCGCTCGCGCCGTTCGCGGGGATCTGCGACGAGGCCGAAGAGGCCGGGCTGCGCCTGATCCACCACGCCGGGGAGGACGCCGGACCGGCCAGCATCCGCGAGGCGCTCGAGATCGGGCACAGCGAACGGATCGGCCACGGCATCCGGATCCTGGAGGACGTCGCGCTGGTCGCCGAGGTGCGGGAACGCGGTATCGCGCTGGAGGTCTGCCCGTCTTCGAACGTGACGCTCGGGCTCGTGCCGTCGTTCGAAGAGCACCCGCTCCCCCGGCTGGTCGACGCCGGACTCGTCGTCACCCTCAGCACCGACGTCCCGTCGGTCACCGGGACCACCCTGACCGACGAGTTCCTGCGCACGCGGGAGGCGTTCGCCTACGACGATCTCGCGCTCGCCGGTCTCGCCAGGGCGTCCGTCGACGCTTCCTTCGCGCCCAGCGACCTGAAGCGTTCGATCCACGCGGAGATCGACGCCTGGCTCGCCTGACGCGGGTGGCCACACAAGTTCTCCACATCCGTCACGTACCGTGGAACCGGTGACCGCTTCGTCCCCTTCGACGCTGGACCTGATGGACCAGTGGCAGCCACCGCCCAAGAAACGCGGCCCGCGCGGCTGCGTGATGCTCGCGCTCCTGGTCGTGGGCGCTTTGGTGGCGGGCGCCGTCTGGGTCGTGGTCAGCCTCAACGACCGTGAGCCGGTGCCGGTCAAACCGGTGTTCACCGTGCCCGCGCTCACACCCGCGCCGCGTTCGGCGATCCCCGGGGACGCCGGACCGCTGCCCGCTGAGCCCGCGAAGGACGCCTGGATCGCGAAGGTGTCGGAGAACACGGACATCCCGTCACGGGCGCTGCGGGCGTACGTGAACGCGGCCGCGAAAGCACCGGCTCGCTGCGACATCACCTGGGCGACCATCGCCGGGATCGGACGGACCGAATCGCAGCACGCCCGGCACGACGGTTCCCGTGCCGGTGAGGACGGCATCGTGACGCCGCCGATCATCGGCATCCCGCTCGACGGCTCGCCCGGCGTGCTGGCCGTCGTCGACACCGACAAGGGCGCCCTCGACGGTGACGCGAAGTGGGATCGCGCTGTCGGGCCGATGCAGTTCCTGCCCGCCACCTGGAAGCGGTACGGCGTCCGCGCGAGCGGCGACGGCGTCGCGCCGGATCCGCAGAACATCGACGACGCCGCGATGACGACAGCGCGGTACATGTGCGCGCGGGGCGGTGACCTCGGCAAACCCACTGGCTGGTGGACCGCGGTGCTGATCTACAACAACTCCACCCAGTACGGGCAGGAAGTGTTCAGCAACGCCGACGCTTACGGCAAGGCCGCGCTGAAACCCTAAGCGGGCAAAAGCCGGGTGACCAGCTTGGTCAGCTGGTGCACGTTCCGGCATTCGTACATCTCGACGACTTCCGCGTAGGCGTGCGCCTCGGAGTCCCCTGTGGACCACAGCGCGGTCCGCTCCGGATTGAGCCAGTACGTATGCCTCGCCGCGGATGCGATTCCGCGCACGGCGGCGAGATTCGGGTCGCCGCCGTTGGTCCTGGCGTCGCCGAGGATCAGCATGGACGTCTTGGGCCCCACGGCGTCCGCGTAGCGTTCGGCGAATTCTCCGAGTGCGTTCCCGTAGTCGCTGTGACCGTCCCAGCGGGTCAGTTCGGCGTCGGCGAGGATGCGCGCGCCGAGATCCTCCGGGTCGGCCGCGCCGGTGTCGACGAGATGGGTGATCTCGTCGCACGCGTCGATGAACGCGAACACCCGCACCTTGCTGAACTGGTCCCGCAGGGCCTGCACCAGCAACATGGTGAAGTTCGCGAAGCCGGCCACCGAGCCCGACATGTCGCACAGCAGCACGATTTCCGGGCGCCCCGGCCGGTGCCGCCGGTACGACGGCCGCATCGGGACACCGCCGGTGGACAGCGAACGCCGTAACGTCCGGCGCAGGTCGATCTGCCCGCGCGCGTGCCGCCGTCGCCGGGCGGCCAGCTTGGTGGCGAGCTTGCGGGACAGGGGCTGCACGACCCGGCGCAGTTCGGCGAGTTGCGCGCGGCTGGCGAGGAGGAAGTCGACGCGATCGGCGGCCGGCGGGACGGCGTGCCGCGAAACCCTTTCCCTGCCACGGACTTCCGCCACCCGCCGCCGTGCTTCGGTGCGGACGAGCCCACGGAAGCCCTCGACGCGGCGGCGGACGTCGTCGCGGTCCAGTCTGTCAGTGAAGTCCTCGTCCCAAGCGCCCGCGCGGATCGCTTCGAGCACGCGCACCACGAGCGTTTGCGGCTGAAGTCGTTCGAGCGTCTGGTGCGCCGACCAGCCGCCGCTCCCCGCCGTGCCGCCGTACTCCCCCAGCATGTCGACGGCGAGCGCGGCCAGCTGCGTCAGATCCGTCCGGTCGTTCGCGGCGAGCGCGGTGGCGAGCCGATCGCGCAGCGCGGCCAGATCGTCGACGGGATCCTGGGACGGCGCGCCGACGCCGAGCGGGAAGTAGATGTCGAACGTCGCGTCGAACACCGCGCGCTGGCCGCCGCGCCGCACCAGCGCCGCCGCGAGCCCTTCGCGCATCTGCTCGCGGGAGGCCAGGCCCAGCACTTCGAGTGCCGCGGCGGCGTCGACGGTCTCACTGGGACCACACGGGATCCCGTTTTCCCGCAACGCTTCCACGAACTCGACGAGCCTGCCCGGCACGCCGCTCACGAGTCGAGGACCTTGCCGAGTTCCAGCCGCGCGTCCGCCTTCACGACGTCTTCCTGGTGTTTGAGGATGACGCCGAGGCTCGCGCGGACGACGTCCTCACCGAGGCTGTCCGCGCCGAGCGCCAGCAGGGTCCGCGCCCAGTCGAGGGTTTCGGCGACCGACGGCGCCTTGCGCAGTTCCATCGCCCGCAGCGCGGTGATCACCTTGACCACGGAAGACGCGAGCGCGTCGTCGACACCCGGCACCTTGAGCCGCACGATGCGCTGTTCCAGTGCCGCGTCGGGGAAATCGATGTGCAGGAACAGGCAGCGCCGCCGCAGCGCCTCGGAGAGTTCCCGCGTCGCGTTCGAGGTCAGGACCACGAACGGCTTGCGCCCGGCGGTGATCGTGCCGAGTTCCGGGACGGTGATCTGGAAATCGCCGAGGACCTCCAGCAGCAGACCCTCGATCTCGACGTCGGCCTTGTCGGTCTCGTCGATGAGCAGGACGGTCGGCTCGTCGCCCTTGATGGCCGTCAGCAGCGGCCTGGCCAGCAGGAACTCTTCGCCGAAGATGTCGTTGCGGGCTTCGTCCCACGTCTCGTCTTTGCCGGCGGTGATCCGCAGAAGCTGCTTCGCGTGGTTCCACTCGTACAACGCGCGGGACTCGTCGACGCCTTCGTAGCACTGCAACCGCACGAGCCGGGAGCCGCTCGCCTCCGCGACCGCCTTCGCCAGCTCGGTCTTGCCGACCCCCGCGGGGCCCTCGATCAGCAACGGCTTACCGAGGGCGTCCGCGAGGAACACCGTGGTGGCGACGGCCGCCGAGGCCAGGTAGCCGGTGTCGGCGAGCTTCGCCGTCACGTCTTCGACGGAAGTGAAGTACCCGGTCCCAGCCACGCGGCCTCCCAGCTCGATCGCCTACCCGGCCGACTCTACGTCGCGGATCCGCTGGGGCAGCAGGAACCCGACCGCGAAGGTGAGCAGCACCATCACCGCGACCACCCAGAACGTCCGCTGGGCGGCGTCGGTCGGGCCCGCGGTGCCCGCGTCGAAGAACACCGTGCCCAGCAACGCCATCCCCAGCGCGCCGCCGACCTGCTGGAGCGACGTCAGCGCGCCCGAAGCCGATCCGGCCTCCGACGGCTCCACTCCGGACAACGCGATCTCGAAGTACGGCCCCATGATCAGCCCGGAGCCGATCCCGACCACCAGCAGCGCCGGGGCGAGCTGCCACGGGCCGACGTCCGGGCCGAGGAGCAGCAGCAGGGCGACCACTCCGGCGGCCATGATCAGCGCGCCGGTGTGCAGCACCTTGCGGCCGTGTTTCCGGACGGCCTGCACCAGGCCCATCCCGACGATCATGCCCAGCGACATCGGCACCCCGGAAAGCCCGGCCTTGAGCGGCGAGAAACCCAGCCCGAGCTGCAAGTACAGCGCGAACACGAAGCCGAAGCCCGAGAACGCCGCGAAGTAGATCGTGCCGGTCGCCATCCCGGCGAGGAAGCTGCGCTTGCGGAACAGGCTGGGCTCGACCAACGGGTCACCGCCGCGACGGCTCTTGCGCTTCTCGAACCACGCGAACACCCCGAACACCACGACCGCGGCGGCCATCATCGCGAAGATCCACAGCGGCCAGCCGTACTCGCGGCCCTGCACCAGCGGGAAGACGATCAGCAGGGCACCGGTCGTGGCGAGCAGCGCGCCGGGGATGTCGAGCTTGAGCGAACCGCCGGGGCGGGACTCGGGCAGGAACTTCAGCGCGGCGGCCACGGCCAGCGCGCCGATCGGGAGGTTGATCAGGAAGATCATCCGCCAGCCGGTGCCGAAGAGGTCGGCGTCGACCAGCGAACCCGCGAGGATCGGGCCGCCGACCGCGGCGAGCCCCATGACCGGGCCGAACATGCCGAACGCGGACTGCAGTTCCTTGCCGGAGAACATCTCCTTCATCATGCCGAGGCCCTGCGGGACCATCGCGGCGCCGAACAGCCCCTGCACCACCCGCGCGGTGATGATCATCTCGGGGTTCACCGCGATCGCGCAGAACAGCGAACCCACGACGAAGCCGATCGCGCCGATCACGAACATGCGCCTGCGGCCGAAGATGTCGCCGAGCCGCCCGCCCGTGAGCAGGCCGGACACCATCGCGAGGGTGTACGCGACGCCGAGCCACTGGATCATCGACGTGCCGCCGCCGAGCGAGGCCTGCATGACCGGCCCCGCGATGCTCGTGACCGTCATGTCGAGCAGTTCCATCACCGAGCCGGTCAGGATCACGAACAGCGCGGGCCAGCGCCAGCGGTACGGCTTCGGCTCGAGCGCGTTTTCCGAGGTCGCGGCGCCCGGGGTGTCCAGTGTCATCGTCATGGGAACAACGCTAAAGTCAATTCCGGCCACTTTCTGACCGGAATCGGAGCGAATCTGGATTCATGGCGAACACGAGTGCGCGGATGCTGCGGTTGCTGTCCCTGCTGCAGACACACCGCTTCTGGTCGGGGATCGAACTGAGCGACAAGCTCGAGGTGAGCGAGCGGACCCTGCGGCGCGACGTCGAACGGCTGCGCGAGCTGGGCTATCCGGTCAACGCGAGCCGAGGTGTCGCGGGCGGCTACCAGCTGAGGTCGGGCACGGTCATGCCGCCGCTGCTGCTGGACGACGAGGAGGCCGTGGCCATCGCGGTCGGCCTGCGGACGGCGGCGGGCGGCTCGGTGGAGGGCATCGAGGAGACGTCGGTCCGGGCGCTGACCAAGGTCGTCCAGGTGATGCCGCCCCGGCTGCGCAGACGCGTCGACGCGCTCCAGGCGTACTCGACGCCGGCGGCCGTCACGGGTCCCCGGGTCAACGCGGCCAGCTTGACGGTGATCGCGCAGGCCTGCCGGGACGACGAGAGGCTGAAGTTCGACTACGCGGCACGCGGTGGCGAGGAGTCCGCGCGGCTGGTCGAGCCGCACCGGCTCGTCTCGCTCGGACGGCGCTGGTACCTGGTGGCGTGGGACCTCGACAGGGTCGACTGGCGCACCTTCCGCGTCGACAGGCTCAGCGAGCCGCGGACGACCGGCGCCCGCTACCGGCCGCGCGAGATCCCCGGCGGCGACGCGGTCAAGTTCGTCGAGGCCCAGATCAAGGCCAGGCCGACGACACATTCGCTGATCGTCCGGGTCGAGGCGCCGAAGGCCCGGGTCGAGGCCGCGGTGCGGTATCTCGGCGGCGCGCTCGAGGCGATCGACGAGACCTCCTGCCGTCTGACGATGAACGTCGACACCTTCGACTGGCCCGTGCTGATCCTCGCCGCCATCGGGGCGCCTTTCGAGGTCGAGGCGCCTTCGGCGTTCAAAGATCACCTCGCGTCCGTCGCCGCGCTCTTCACGGCGGCTAGCATCGGCCCGTGAGCACCTATGTCGCGGCCGAGGGCCGATACGAGAGCATCCCTTACCGCCGCACCGGGCGCAGCGGCCTGAAGCTGCCCGCGATCTCGCTGGGCCTGTGGCACAACTTCGGGAACGACAAGCCGTTGGGCACGCAGCGGGACATCGCCCGGCGGGCGTTCGACCTGGGCATCACCCATTTCGACCTCGCCAACAACTACGGCCCGCCCTACGGTTCGGCCGAGGAGAACTTCGGCAGGCTGCTGGCGTCGGACTTCAAGCCATACCGTGACGAACTGGTCGTCTCGACCAAGGCGGGCTACGACATGTGGCCCGGTCCGTACGGCGAATGGGGCTCGCGCAAGTACCTGCTGTCCTCTTTGGACCAGTCGCTCGGCCGGATGGGCCTGGACTACGTCGACATCTTCTACTCGCACCGCTTCGACCCCGAGACGCCGCTCGAGGAGACCGTCGGCGCGCTCGACACCGCCGTCCGCTCCGGGCGAGCGCTGTACGTCGGCATCTCGTCGTACTCGTCGGAGAAGACCGCCGAAGCGGCCCGGTTGCTGCGGGAACTGGGCACGCCGCTGCTGATCCACCAGCCGTCGTACTCGATGTTCAACCGCTGGCTCGAAGGCGACAACCTGCTCGACACGCTCGAAACCGAAGGCGCGGGCTGCATCGCGTTCTCGCCGCTGGCGCAGGGCATGCTGACGAGCCGCTACCTCGACGGCATCCCGGACAACTCCCGTGCCGCGCAAGGGAAGTCGCTCAACCCGGACACGATCACCGAGAACACCCTCGGCAAGATCCGGGCGCTGAACGAGATCGCGCGGCGGCGCGGCCAGACGCTGGCGCAGCTCGCGCTCGCGTGGGGCCTGCGAGACCCGCGGATGACGTCGGTGCTGATCGGCGCGAGCAGCGTCGCCCAGCTGGAGGACAACGTCGGCGCGCTGAAGAACCTGCACTTCACCAAGGAAGAGCTGGCCGAGATCGACCGCTACGCCACCGAGGCCGACATCAACCTGTGGAAGCGGTCTACCGACGGATCCTGATCGCGCGCGCCACGAGGAAGGCGGCATAGAGCGCCGAAAGGATGAGCCCGAGCACGTAGGAAAGCGTCTGCTCACCGAGGAAACTCCCGATGATCATCCCGAGGATCAAGCTACTCACGATCACGGTGAGCGCCGTGCCGAGCACCCAGCCGAGCACACTCGCCGGTGTCCAGACGGGTTTCGGTTCGGTGTCTCGGTTCATTCGCCCAGTGTGGCCGCCACGTTCGGGGACAGGTCCCGAAAACGCGTTGCCCCGCCGGGCGGCCGGGCAGAGACTGCGGACATGACGTTCGAAGAGCTGCTCGCCGAAGGAGAGGCCGTCCCGGTCGAAGGCTGGGATTTCTCGTGGTTCGAGGGCCGGGCCACGGAGGAACGGCCACCTTGGGGTTACTCGCGGCTGCTCGGTGCTCGGATGGCGACCGCGGAAGCCGGGCTGGACCTGCAGACCGGCGGCGGCGAGGTGCTCGCGGGGATCCCGAAACCGCCGCCGGTCCTCGCCGCCACCGAAGGCTGGCCCCCGAACGTCGAAGTCGCCAGGAAAACCCTCGCGCCGCTCGGCGGCGAGGTGGTCGAGGCGGCGTACGACGCACCTTTGCCCTTCCCCGACGAATCCTTCGACGTGGTGAGCAGCCGCCACCCGATCGAGAACCCGTGGCGGGAGATCGCCCGGGTCCTGCGTCCGGGTGGAACCTTTCTGTCGCAACAGATCGGCGCCGGCACCGTCCGCGAACTGAAGGAGTTCTTCCTCGGCCCGCAGGACTACGGCGACTGGACGCCGGAGGTGCTGTGCGTCGAGGCGGAAGCGGTCGGGCTGCGGGTGAACCGGCTGGAACCGGCGAAACTGCGGATGGAGTTCTTCGACCTCGCCGCTGTCGTCCACTTCCTCCGGAAGGTGATCTGGATCGTGCCGGGGTTCGAAGTGGACAACTACCGTGACAGGCTCGCGGAACTCCATCGGATGATCGAGGCCGACGGGATGTTCGTCGCACACTCACGGCGGGTGCTCGTGGAGGCCGTCAAGCCTCGTGAGTGGTAAGGACGGTTAGAACCGTCCCTTACCACTCACGAGCTTGACCTGGGCGAGGGCAGATGCGAAGTGTCCGGGAACATGTGGAGCGCGCGCAGGGCGGCGCCGAGTTCGGCGATGTCGGCGGGATCGGTCAGCGAACGGCCCAGTTCCTCGGTGATCCGCTTGAGACGGTGCCGGATCGTGTTGGGGTGACAGAACATCCGCTCCGACGTCAGTTTCGTGGAGCCCTGGCATTCGAACCACGCCCGCAACGTCAGCAGCAGCACGTTCCGGTCGTCGCCGGGCAGGTCCAGGATCGGCCGCAGCACGTGGTGCGCGAGCTGGACCGACGCCTCCGGCGCGCTGGCGACGAGGCCGGCGAGCGGGGATTCGTTGAACTGCACCATTCCCGTCGTCCCCGGCGTCATGCTGGAGAGCGCGACCCGCGCGAGGTGCAGCGCGCGGGAGGTGTTCCCGAGACCGGTGAACACCGGGCTGACACCGATGCGGCCCATCGAGTTCTCCCGCAGCAGCTCGATGATCACCTGGGACGCCGAAGGATCCCGCATCGACACGACGCCGACCTGCAGGTCCGGGGTGAGCCGCCAGGCGGAGGCGTGATGCCGGTCGCGGAGCCGGTTTTCGATCTGGGGCAACGGTTCGTGCCCGACACGCGGGGTCTCCGCCGCGACGACCACGTAGGTCCCGTCGAGCGAGAGTTCCAGCACGCGCGCGATGTCCCACAGCGTGCCCTCGGTGGCCGCGCCGCCGGCGAACAGCGCCTCGACCAACGCGGAGCGTCTGCTTTGGTGCGCCAGCATGACTTCGGCGGTGGTGTCGCGGTAGGTCGTCGTGAGCGCCTCGGCGTAGTCGTCGATCAGCGCCCAGATCGCCGACGTCGCGGCGACGAGACCGCGGAGATCCTGATGCTCGCCCGAAGCGGTCAGTTCGACGAACCGGTTCCACACCTCGGTGAGTCCGATCCGGTACGCCCGCAGGAGTTCCGGCAGCGGCGCGCCCTGCAACGCCCGCGCGCGCCCGGTCGCGCGTGCCTGCGCGAGGTCGGGTTCTTCGGTGCCCCGCAGGGTCCGCATGACGTATTCGAGGTTGTTCCGCACCGAAGTCCGCAGTTCGGCCGGGGAGACGAACTGGGCGTCGTGGTACACCGGCATTTCGGCGCGGATCTGCTCGACGGTGCTGTCGACGAGCCCCGGCAGCTGTTTTTCGACCTCGACGGCCAGTTCGGCGACGACGGCGGCCGAGCCTTCGCGGAGCACAGTTCTGTAGTGCATGGGCGTCCTCCGGACAGGAACTCCTCGTCGAGCCCCTGGGGACGTCATCTAACACGACTCCCCCGGAAGTGGCCTGTCGAAGCCGAAAGGCTCCGCTGGCGCGGCGAAAACAACCGTTTTTCGCCGCGCCAGCGGGAAATCACATCTTCGCGGCCGCGCTCTTGATCGCCTCGCGGATCCGGAAGTAGGTGCCGCACCGGCAGACGTTCTGGATCGCGTCGATTTCCGCGTCCGTCGGGTTCTTCGTCTTCTTCAGCAACGCCACCGCGGCCATGATCTGCCCCGGCTGACAGTAGCCGCATTGCGCGACGTCCTGCTCCAGCCAGGCCTCCTGCACCGGGTGCAGGTCCTCACCGTCGGCGAGACCTTCGATGGTGGTGACGTCCTTGCCCGAACAGTCGGACACCGGCGTCACGCACGGGTTGAACGCCTCGCCGTCGAGGTGACTGGTGCAGGCCTTGCAGACGTTGATCCCGCAGCCGTACTTCGGGCCGCGGACGCCGAGTTTGTCCCGCAGCGCCCACAGCATGGGCAGATCCGCGGGCGCGTCGACGGTGACGGTCTTCCCGTTCACCGTGAAGGTGTAGTTGGGCATCGGAACTCCTTGGCGGGGAAGGAAAGTCAGCGGGGGAAGGGGTCGAAGTCGATCGGGAAGTTGATCGGGAAACTGCGCGGTTTGATCCCGGTCGCCCGCGCGTACGCGTTCGCGATCGCGCCGACCGGCGCGGGGACACCGAGTTCCCCGGCGCCGCCGATCTCGCCCGTCTCCGGCATCACGAACACCTTGACGTCCTTCGGCGAGTTCTTCTGCCGTGCGTAGTGGAACTGCGAGTAACTGCCTTCCAGCGGCAGGCCCTTGTCGATGTGCAGCCCCGCGGTCAGCGTCGTGGAGATGCCGTCGGTCAGGCCGCCGAGCATCTGCGCCTCGATCCCGCGCGGGTTGATCGGCTTGCCGACGTCGACCGCGATGGTCGCCTTGGTGACACGCGGGTTCTTCGGGTCGCGAGCGTCCATCTCGACCAGGCAGGCGGTATACGACTTGTACTCACCGTGCACCGCGACACCCTGCGCGAAGCCCTTGGGCATCTTCTTGCCCCACTCGCCGAGTTCGGCGACCTTGTCCAGTACGGCGCGCTGCCGCTCGTTCTTGATGAACTCGCGCCGGAACGCCACCGGATCCTTGCCGAGCTTCGCGGCGATCTCGTCGACCATGATCTCTTCCGCGCCGCGTGTGCTCGACGAATACACCGAACGCCAGGCACCGGTGTGGAAATCCACCGGAACCTCGTTGAGCAGCTGCGTGGTGACGCCGAAGTTGTACGGCGACTTCACCGTCAGCAGGAACACCGTTTGCGCGAAGCTCAGGTTGCCGCCCACCGGCAGTTCCGCGGCGAAGGCGGTGAGGACCTCGCCGAGCCCGTGGCCCCAGTCGGTTTCCACGCTGGCGACGCGGTGTTCGAAGGTGAGCACCTGGCCGAGCGCGAAGGTGGCGCGGATCTTGTGGTGGCTCGCGGCCCGGGCGCGGCCGTGACGCATGTCGTCGATCCGGCTCCACATCAGCCGCACCGGCCGCTTCATCGCCTTCGAGATCCGCGCGGCTTCGATCGCGCCGTCGGAGAACAGCCTGCGGCCGAACGAACCGCCCGCCTGCTGGACGTGCACGGTGACCTTGTTGACCGGCAGGCCGAGTTCCGCCGCGATGTTCTGCTTCGCGAGGATCGGCACCTTCATCCCCGACCAGATGGTGGCGCCGTCTTCACGGACGTCGGCGACCGCCGAGTTGGTCTCCAGCGGCGCGTGACTCGCGAAGGCGAAGTCGAACTCGCCGTCGACGTACTGGGTCAGCAGCGGCGGGACGACGAACGGCAGCGCCGCGGCCCGCAGCTTCTTCTTGATCGTCGCGTTGTTCTCGCCGTCGACGGTGCCGCCGTTCCAGGTGACGTCGAGGGCGTTCTTGCCGTCGAGCGCCTGGCCGAAGGTCTCGGCCAGCACCGCGACCCCGGTCTTGATGACGGCGATGTCGATGATGCCCGGCATCGCGCGGACGGCGGCCTCGTTGTTGACCTTCTTGACGGTGCCGTTGATCGTCGGCGGGCGGCGGACCATGGCCGGCTTCGCGCCGGGGACGTCCAGGTCGAGCGTGTACTTCAGCTGCCCGGTGACCATCGCGCGGGCGTCCTTGCGCGACTGCGGCGTGCCGACCAGCTTGTGCGCGGACTCCGCCTTCGGGGTCACCGTGAGCTTCCCCAGGTCGGCACGGGCGGCGGGCTTGGACAGCGCGCCGTAACCCATCCGGCGGCCGTCGGGCGCGATCACCGCACCGTCCCTTGTGGACAGCCGATCGGCCTTGGCGCCCCACTGCCGCGCGGCGGTGGCGACCAGACGGGCGCGGGCGGCGGCCGCCGCGGTCCGCACCGGGGTGTACAGCGAACGCATCGTGTTCGAGCCGCCGGTCAGCTGGTTGAACAGCAGTTCCGGGCGGGCGTCGGAGAGCACGACGTCGACGCGGTCGAGCGGCAGGTCCATCTCCTCGGCGACGAGCATCGCGTTCGCCGTGGTGATGCCTTGGCCGACCTCGGTCCGCGGCAGTTCCAGCCGCACGCGACCGTCTTCGCGGACTTCGAGCACGAGCAGACCGGCGGTGGGCGCGTTCGAAAGGATCAGGACGTCGCCGAGGTCGAGGATCTCGGCCGGTCCGGGCAGTGTCGGGATGACCGCTTCGGCCTCTTCGGGCGCGACGGCGTCGATACCGATCTTGGTGGCGATCGTGAGGGTGGGCGCGGCGACGAGGAAGCTCAGGAACCGGCGACGGCCGAGGCCGCCGGGGTCCTGTTCTTGGGTTCCAGTGGTGGGACTGGCCATCGGGAAGATCCCTTCGAGAGCGCGCGGTGAAGGCGGGGACCCTCGCGCGGCCTGGGGTCGGATGGCGACACGCTAGGCATCGGCATTCGGCCTAGTCAACGCGGAGTAGTCGGGTCAGCCCATCTGTGTGACGAGGTGACAGCGAAGGGCCCCAAATGTGTGCCGCGCCACAGTCGGCGAGGGACAGGCCCTAGATGGAGTCGCGCTCCCGGCCCGCTTCGAGCAGGTCTTCACGGGCGCGCGCGATGCGCGAGCGCACGGTGCCGACAGGGCAGCCGCAGATCTCGGCGGCCTCGGCGTACGAAAGCCCCAGCACCTGGGTGAGGACGAGGACCTCACGCCGTTCCGGGTCGAGCCCGTCGAGCAGCATCCGCAGCTCCACGAGGTCTTCAAACCCCGCGACACCCTCGGCCTGACGAGCGCCGCGACGCTCGGCGGTGGCTTCCCAGTCGACGTCGGCGAGCTTCGGACGCGCCGAAGCCGCCCGGATGCGGTCGACGACCACGCGGCGCGCGATCGACAGGAGCCACGTCCGCGAGGAGGACCGTCCAGCGAATCGGCGGAGGCTGCCGAACGCGCGCAGGTACGTCTCCTGGGTGAGATCGTCGGCGGCGCTGACGTCGGCGAGGTGCGCGACGAAGCGCCAGACGTCGGCCTGGGTGGCCCGCACCCAGTCCTCGAGCGCCCGCCGGTCACCGCGGGCGGCGTCGAGAGCGAGAGCGGTCACCCGCTCGTCGTCGTGGTTGCGCGCCCCGGCCATACGAGAAACGTAGCAGCGTCCCGGGAACCGGGGCAGGTCCGCGCCCGACAAGTGAGATGTGAAGTGCGAGACCTGCCGCGAGGCCCTGTCGGCCCGGCTCGACGGCGAAACCGAACCCGCCCCGCCCGAGGCGGTCGACCGGCATGTGGCCGGCTGCGCCGCCTGCCGGTCGTGGCTCGCCCGCGCCGAGCGGCTGCACCGGACGCTGCTGCTGCGGCCCGCTCCCCTGGTCCCGGACCTCACCGCCGTCATCCTGGAGCGCACCCCCGCCCCACCGAGCGAGGGCTGGCCCGCCAGGATCGCGCTCGCCGTGGTCGCGATCGCGCAGCTCGGCCTCGCCTTCGCCCAGCTGCTGGGTGTCGAAGACCACGGCGCCGGGCACGGCGCGGAAACCCTGGTCGGGCACCTTTCGCACGAGAGCAGCGCGTGGAACCTCGCCGTCGGGGTCGGCCTCGGCTGGGCGGCCTTCCGTACGAAGGCCGCGGCCGGGCAACTCCCGGCGCTGACCGGTTTCGTCGCCTTGCTCCTGGCGTTGTCGGCGGGCGACCTCGTCACCGGGCAGGTCACCGCCGGGCGCGTGCTCACCCACGGGCTGGTCGTCGCGGGCCTGCTGTTGCTGCTCGTGGTGAACCGTCAGCACCGCCTGCGCACCCGGCCCAGCCCGGCGACGACGGCCGACACCACGGACTCCTACCCCGCGGAATCAGGTCACGAAACCGGAGAGGCCCCCGAACGACCCCGTCAGCACAGGGGATTCCGCCGCCCGGCGAGCCGTCACGTCGCCTGAGCGGAGCCTTGACCCCCTTGGTCTAGACCATTGCCGGTCACTGGGAGCACCTGTCCGGACACCGGGTGAATCACCGGATTTCGCGCGCGGCGTGCGCGATTTGCGCTCCGGACACGTTTACTGTCACCGAGAACCACCGAATGTAAACCTTCTTGCCCTTTTCGGGCCGGACCCGATTACTTTGGTGGGAACACCTTGGTTCGACAGGAGGCGAAGCTCGTGGTTGGCGCAGAAAGTCCGCCCGTCGGCACCCCCGCCGGGATGCGGAAGATCAATCAGCGCGCCGTGCTGGACCTCCTGCGCCGCAGCGGCCCCGCGACGCGGCCGCAAGTAGCCAAGGACACCGGTCTCTCGAAACCCACGGTGAGCCAAGCGTTGCTGGCCCTCGAAGCGGCCGGTCTCGCCAGGGCGACCGGGCACACCTCGACCGGCACCGGCCGGTCCGCCGTCCTCTACGAAGCGGATCCCACGGCCGGTTACGTCCTCGGTGTCGACATCGGACGCGAGCATCTCCGCGTCGCCGTCTCGGATCTCGGCCACACCGTGGTCGCCCGCCGTGACGAGCGGAACACCTCGCGTTCGGGCACCGCGCTCGTCAGCGCCGTGGGCGCCCTCGCGGCGGCGACAGTGCGCGAAGCGGGACTGAGCCAGGCCGACATCGTGGTGCGCGTCCTCGGCTCACCCGGCGTCGCGGATCCGGCCAAACGCTGCTTCCGGCACGCGCCGAACCTGCCCGGCTGGGGCAAGGCGGGCCTGCTCGACGAACTCGAAGGCGTCCTCGGCCCGGATCTCATGGTCGAGAACGACGCGAATCTCACCGCCGTCGGCGAAGGGGAACGCGGTGCCGCGCGCGGCGCGTCCGTCTTCGCCTGCATCACCATCGGCACCGGCGTCGGCATGGGCGTGATGGTCAACGGCGCGGTCTTCCGCGGCGCGACCGGCGCGGCGGGCGAAATCGGTTACCTGCCCTACGGCCAATCGCACGCGGCCGACGCCCCGCCCGTCCGCGGCCATCTCGAAGAAGCGACAGCGGCGCAGTCCGTGGTCCGCGGCGCGCGCGAACTCGGCCTCGGCACGGCGAAATCGGCCCGCGAGGTCTTCCGCCTCGCCCGCGACGGTGACGAGCTCGCCTTGCGTGCCGTCGAGGCGGAGGCGGACAGGCTCGCGTACACCGTGGCGTCGGTGGCCGCGGTGATCGACCCCGAACTGATCGTGCTCGGCGGCGGCATCGGCACCGCGGCCGATCTGCTGCTCGACCCTCTCGACCGCGCTCTGCGGTCCTTCACCCCGCTCGTCCCGTCGGTCGTCCAGGGCGAACTGGGCGACGACGGCGTGCTGACCGGCGCGATCAGCGTCGGGCTGCGCGCCGCCGAGGGCCTGGTCTTCGAACGGAAGGTCGGCGCGGCCTAAACCACGCGCCGCCAGGCCTTGCCTCCGGCGCTGACCCGCCACGGCGTCAGGCGCAGCACGGTGACGTGCGGATCCAGCGGATCGTCGCCGCCCATGATCTTCGGGTCGAAGCCCAGCGGCTCCGGCGTTTCCGACGCCAGCCGCCACAGGTGCCGCCGCGTTTCCTCGTCGTCGGCGTAGACGGCGCCGCATTCGGCTACGGCGACCTCGTGCGCCGGATCCCAGTACGAGCACGAGACGAACGGCGTGCGAGCCAGGTGCGCTTTCTTCAGCGGTGTCGGCCGGGTGAACAGGTGCCCGACGAGTTCGCCGTCCCGTTCCTCCCAGATCGGGTGCACTACCCGCGATCTCGGCCTGCCCCGCCTGTCGACCGTCGCGAGCGTGCACCAGACGACGCGGTGTGCGACGCGGACGAACTCCGCAGCCACATCCGGCGGCGGCGTGCTAGATTCCACAACCATGGTTGTGGATCCTACGCCGTCGAGCCTCGACCTGTCACTCGTCTCGCTGTTCGCGGGCTGGGCGATGGGCGGCGAGGTCCAGCGGAGGCTGACCGCCGACGGGCTCGGCGAGCTGCGGTTCAACGACGGCGTGGTGTTCCAGCACGTGCTCGCGGGACCGCTGTCGATCTCCGCGCTCGCCGAACGGATGGGCGTGACCCAGCAGGCGGCGTCGAAGGCGGTCGCCGATCTGGAGCAACGGGGCCTGCTGCGGCGCGAGCCCGATCCGGCCGACGCGCGGACCCGGCTGCTGCACCTGACGGAACAGGCCGAAAACGCCGTCGAAGCGTCACGAAAACACCGGGCGGCGCTGGAAAAGGAACTTGTCACGGAATTCGGCGAGCAACGGATCACGGACGCGAAAGCCCTGCTGGCCGGGATCCTCGGCCGCTACGGCGATCCGGAAGCGATCCGCGGCCGCCGGGTATTACCTCCGCGGTAATCGACGGCGGCGAACCCGCGCGGAACGATGTCCGCATGACCACAGCCAAGAAGATCGTCCTCGACTGCTTCGAGAACCTGTTCGTGCACAAGGACTTCGCCGCCGCGGCAGCGAACGTGCACCCGGATTTCCGCACCCACAGCCCGGGTTTCCCGTCCGGCCGTGACGCTTTCATCGAAGCGATGCGGAATTCACCGATGGCCGGCGCGGACGTCACCGTCAAACGCGTGATCGCCGACGACGATCACGTGGTCGTACACCTGCACGTGGTCCCGGCGGGTGACGAACTCGGCACCGCCGTCGTCGACATCGTCCGCGTGGAGGACGGGCTCATCGTGGAGCACTGGGACGTCAAGCAGCCGGTGCCGCCCGGTGCCGAGATGTTCTAGGGCTTGATGATCAGGCAGGTGCTCGACGCGGTCGCGAGCACCTTGCCCTGCGAGTCGCGGATGTCGTCCTCGGCGAACGCGACGCGCGAACCGGCTTTCACGACCCAGCCGTGCGCGCGGATCTCCCCCACCGAACCGGAAATGGCGCGCAGGTAGTTCACCTTCAGCTCGACCGACGTGTAGCCGACCCCGGCGGGCAGGGTCGAATGCACCGCGCACGCCACCGCCGAGTCCAGCAGGGTCGCCGCGACGCCGCCGTGCACGGTCCCGATCGGGTTGTACAGCGACTCGTCCGGCGTCGCGGCCAGTACGACGTCACCTTCGGCCACACTCACCCAGCGCATGCCGAAATGCGCCGAGATCGGCGCCGGCGGGATCCGTCCCTCCGCGATGCCGGTGAGGTAGTCGAGCCCGGACAGCTCGCGGCCGAGCCGGGCGGTCGGCAGCGGATCCTGCCAGGTGACGGTCTTCTGCCTGGTCTCCCCGGTGACGTCGACGGTCATGCGTTGCCTCCTAAGACGATCGTCCTAGACTTGACTAAGACGGTCGTCCTAGTCAAGGGCTATGCTGAGGGACGTGTCCGATGCCACCACCCGCGAGCGGATGATCTCGACAGCGATGGCGCTCTTCCGTCGCGAGGGCTACCAGGCGACCTCGTGGCGGCGGCTGGTCGAGCAGGCCGGGACGCCGTGGGGCTCGGCGTACCACCACTTCCCCGGCGGCAAGGAACAGCTGGCCGTCGCCGCGATCGAACTCGGCACCGCCGTCGTGGCCAAGACGGTGCGCCGTGCCTTCGAGCGCAACGAGACCATCGAGGACGCCGTGAGCTGGTGGTATCGCAAGGCGGCCGAGGCACTGGCCGCCGACGACTACCGCGGCGGCTGCCCGCTCGCCACGATCACCCTCGAGATGGCGCACGCCTCCCCTGCGATCACGAAGGCCTGCGAAGAAGCTTTCGCCGCCTGGCACGTGCTGCTGGTGGGACTGCTCGGCGATCGCGACGTCGAGGACGCCGACGACATCGCGGCCGCCATCGTGAACAACCTCGAAGGCGCCCTGCTGCTCAGCCGGATCCGCCGGTCACCCGATCCGCTGGAGCGGGCCGCGCGGCACGTCGCACTCGTGGTCCGCGCCGCCTAACATCGCCGTGTGAGCATCGAGCCGGACCGCGTGGACGCCGCCGTCGCCGGTATGGGCGACCGCGAGGCGATCACCGAATGGGCGCAACGGTTCTCGCTCGTCGCGGATCCGTCACGGCTGGCCCTGCTGGTGTCCATCCACTACGCGCGCGAGATCAGCGTCACCGACCTCGCCGCCGCCACCGGCATGACCGACACCGCGGTCTCGCAGGCGTTGCGGCTGCTGCGCGCGCATGGCCTGGTGGCAGCCCGCCGCGACGGCCGGATCGTCCGCTACAGCCTCGCCGACGCGACCGTCCACGAACTCATCCACCTGGTGCGGCCGCATCCCGAAAGCCGAGCGGGCACCGGCGAGCGCGGGTAGCGTGCGGAGGCATGATCGGTCTGCCCGACACCATCACGGCCTGTCTCTTCGACCTCGACGGCGTGCTGACCGGAACCGCGGCCCAGCACCGCGAAGCGTGGAAACGCACCTTCGACGAGTTCCTGCGCGCCCGCGACGGTGACACGTTCTCGCCGTTCACCGACACCGACTACGCGGCCTACGTCGACGGAAGGCCGCGGGCGGACGGCGTCCGCACCTTCCTCACCTCGCGCGGGATCGAACTGCCCGAGGGGAAGCCGGACGACGGGATCGACGCCGCCACCGTCAACGGGGTCGGGAACCGCAAGAACCAGCTGGTCTTGAAGATCATCGACGAAGAAGGCGTCACCCCGTACCCGGGTTCCGTGCGGTATCTGGAAGCGGCGAAAGCGGCGGGCTTGCGCATCGGCGTCGTCACGTCGTCGGCCAACGGCGCGAAGGTGCTCGACGCCGCGGACCTGACCAAGTTCGTCGAAGCGCGGATCGACGGGATCGTGCTCGCCGAAAAGGGCCTGCGCGGCAAACCCGCCCCCGATTCGTTCCTCGCCGGCGCCGAGGCGTTCGACGTCGCCCCCGAGCACGCGGCCGTCTTCGAGGACGCGCTCGCGGGCGTCCAAGCCGGGAAGGACGGCGGTTTCGGTTACGTGGTCGGGGTGAACCGCGCGCATCAAGCCGGCGAACTGCTCGAACACGGCGCCGACGTCGTGGTGGACGACCTCGCCGAACTCCTGGAGGACCGCAAGTGACCGAATCGCTTCTCCACGGCTACGAGGTTTCGCCCTGGGAGCTGCGCTGGCACGGCATGGACGTCGATGCCCTGCAACGCACCGAATCGGCGTTCGCGGTGTCCAACGGGCACATCGGGCTGCGCGGCACCCTCGAAGAGGCCGAACCCCGCGGCCTTCCGGGCACCTACCTGAACGGTTTCTACGAGCAGCACGACCTTCCCTACGCGGAAACCGGTTACGGCTACCCGGAAGAAGGACAGACCGTCGTCAACGTGACCGACGGCAAGATCATCCGGCTGCTGGTCGAGGACGAACCGCTCGACATGCGGTACGGCCAGGCGACCGACCACGACCGCGTCCTCGACTTCCGCAAGGGCACGCTCGCGCGCGACACCGTGTGGTCCTCGCCGACCGGGCGCCGGGTCCGGGTGAAGACCGAACGCCTGGTCTCCTTCACCCAGCGGGCCGTCGCCGCGATCCGGTACGAGGTCGAACCGCTCGACGACGAGCTGCAACTGGTGGTGCAGTCGGATCTGCTCGCCAACGAGCCGATCGAATCCGACACGCGCGATCCGCGGGTCGCGGCGGCGCTGGAGTCGCCGCTGATCGGCGAGTACCAGCACGCCGAGGCCTACCACGCCGTGCTGGTGCACCAGACCCGCCGGTCCGGGCTGCGGATGGCCGCGGCGATGGACCACAAGATCGACGTCACCGACGGGGTCCGCACCCACATCGAGGCCGAAGAGGACTTGGCGCGCCTCACCATCGCCGTCGACGTGCCCAAGGGCGGACGGCTGCGGATCACCAAGTTCCTCGCCTACGGCTGGTCCGCGCAGCGGTCGGTGCCCGCGGTACGCGCCCAGGTCGAGGCCGCGCTGGCGGGCGCGCGGCAGACGGGCTGGAAGGGGCTGCTCGCCGAACAGAAGGAGTTCCTCGACGACTTCTGGGCGACCTCGGACATCGAGATCGACGGCGACCCGGAACTCCAGCAGGCGGTGCGGTTCGCGCTCTTCCATCTCCTGCAGGCCGGTGCCCGCGGTGAGACGAGGGCCTTGGCGGGCAAGGGGTTGACCGGGCCCGGCTACGACGGGCACGCGTTCTGGGACACCGAGACCTTCGTCCTGCCCGTGCTCACCTACAGCATGCCGGACGCCGCCCGCGACGCGCTGCGCTGGCGTCATTCCACTTTGGACAAGGCCAGGGAAAGGGCCGCGCAGCTGGGTCTACGCGGCGCCGCGTTCCCCTGGCGATCCATCAACGGCGCGGAATGTTCGGCGTACTGGCCCGCGGGCACGGCGGCGTTCCACGTCAGCGCGGACATCTCGGACGCCGTCGTGCGGTACCTCAACGCCACCGGCGACGACGAGTTCCTGCGGAACTGCGGCGCGGAACTGCTCCTCGAAACCGCGCGGATGTGGCTGTCGCTGGGGCATTTCGACCGGCGCGGCCGGTTCCGGATCGACGGTGTCACCGGACCGGACGAGTACTCCGCGGTGGCGGACAACAACATCTACACGAACCTGATGGCACGCCGGAACCTGTTCTACGCCGCCGAAATCTGTGGGCTGCACGAGGACATAGCGCACACTTTCGCCGTCAGCGAGGACGAAACCGCGTCGTGGCGCAAGGCGGCCGAGTCGATGCTCGTGCCCTACGACGAGGACCTCGGCGTCCACCCGCAGTCCGAAGGGTTCCTGGAGCACGACGAGTGGGACTTCGAGGCGACGGATCCGGACTTCTACCCGCTGCTGCTGAACTTCCCGTACTTCGACCTGTACCGCAAACAGGTGGTCAAACAGGCGGATCTGGTGCTGGCACTGCACCTGTGCGGGGATTCCTTCACTCCGGAGGAGAAGGCGCGCGACTTCGCCTACTACGAGGCGCGGACGGTGCGCGATTCCTCGCTTTCGGCCGGGACGCAGGCCGTGGTGGCGGCCGAGGTCGGCCATCTCGAGCTGGCCTACGACTACCTCGCCGAGGCCGCGCTCACCGATCTCCACGACGTGCACAACAACGTCCGCAACGGACTGCATCTGGCCTCGCTCGCGGGCGCGTGGCAGGGCACCGTCGCCGGTTTCGGCGGCCTGCGCGACCACGGCGGGCGGCTGACCTTCGCGCCGCGGCTGCCGCCGCAGCTCCAGCGGATCGCGTTCCGGCTGACCTTCCGCGGCACGCGGTTCCAGGTCGAGATCGACGGTGAAGGCGCGACGTATCACGTGATCACCGGGGATCCGCTGGAACTGGCGCATCACGGCGAGACTTTCACCGTGAACTCCGAGCCGGTACGGCTGCCGATCCCGGCTCTCGACCCGGGCCCGGCGCCGGTGCAGCCCGCGGGCCGCGCCCCGGTGCGGCGGCGGCCGAAAGACGCCTGAGCGCTCAGTCCGGGGGTTCGATCGGTACCTCTCCGCTGCCCGGCACGCCGTCGACCTCCTCGGTGCCGTGCGGGCCGATGTCGCGATTGGGCGCGCTGGGCACGTCTGTCTTCGGCTGGGTCGTCCGGAGGTCCTCGAGGTCTTCTTCTTCGTCCTGCCCGAAGCTCTTCTTGCTTTCCCTCATGTGTCCGGGGTACCCGTTCGCGACCGGATACGCCAGTTTTCAGTGGATTTGTCAGGCGGCTTTCGCCGGTTTGCCGTCCAGCGTGACCAGTCCGTCGAGCATGCCGAGCAGCAGTCCGTCCCTGGTGGACCACGGGCAGATGGCGACCTGACCACCGGAAAGCGTCAGCAGCGCCTCGGCGACGATCGCGCCAGCGAGCGCCTGATGGGAGCGCTGCCGCGAGATACCGGGCAGTTCGGCGCGGCTTTTCGCGGGCAGCTTCGCCAGCCGCGGAATCCACGCGCGGAGGTCGTCGAGGTGCAGTTCCCGTGAGCGGGACGGCCTGTCGCCGGCGAGCCGGGCGAGTTGCCGCAACACCTTGGAGCAGCCGACGGCGCGGTGATCGCGGATCTCCGGCAGGACGTCCTGCATCGCGTCACGGACCTCGTCGAGGACGTGGTCCCGCATCGCCCGCACGACCTTGGGCGACGGGCATTCGGTGGCGAACCAGTCCCGCGTCAGCGAACGGGCGCCGAGCGGCAGCGAGTGCGCGAACCCGGCTTCCTCCGCGTCCCCCGCGGCGAGTTCGACGGTCCCGCCACCGATGTCGAGCACCAGCAGCCCGCCCGCCGAAGCGCCGTACCACCGGCGTGCTCCGACGTAGGCCAGCTCGGCCTCGCGGCGGCCGGTGAGGAACCGCAGTTTGACCCCGGTGGCCTTCGCGACGTCGCAGACGACCTGCTTCACGTTGGCCGCGTCGCGGATCGACGACGTGGCGAGCGGGTACACGTCCTCGACGCCGTGCTTGGCGGCCATCGTCATACCCGCCTCGACGGCGGAAGAGACCGCGTCTATCCCACGCCGGGTGAGCTTCCCGTCGTCATCGAGTTCCCTGTCGAGCCGCAGGCGCGTCTGGTGGCTCAGCACGGGGTCGAGCGGCGAACCGCCCTTGGCCAGAACCACCAGCCGTGCACTGAACGACCCGACGTCCAGGACCGCGGCGGACGGCTCCCCGATCTGCTTGCGCACGCGAGGCACCTCACCTTCGTCGCGAACGTATTCCCCCGAGGTCTCGCTTCCACTCCTGATAATGGCGGATTTTCCGGCCGTTCAGGCGTGGTTTACGTTCTCTTTCCACCGGGAGGCCGCTTTTTGACCACGAACGGGGTATACCGGCGCAGGTCAAGTATACCGTATCGATACAGGTGAGAGGTTCGACTCCTTCGCGCGGCTAACCAATGAGTTCGCGCAACTTCGAAACCTGGGCGACGCGGGCCTCACGGCCGGGCAGCAGCGGATTGACCACGAGCGTGGTCGCACCGGCCTCGCGGAAGGCGGCCAGCCGCTCCTTGACGTAACCCTCGGGGCCGACCAGCGAGATCGCCTTGATCAGTTCCTTCGGCACCGCCGCGGCGGCCTCTTCCTTCTTGCCGTCCAGGTACAGGTCCTGGATGAGCTTGGCTTCGGCCTCGTAGCCGTAGCGCTGCGCGAGGCTGTTGTAGAAGTTCTTGCCCCGGGCGCCCATCCCGCCGATGTACAGCGCCAGCATGCCGCGCAGGTGGTCCAGCAGCCCGTCGACGTCGTCGCCGATCGCCAGCGCGGTGCCGACGAAGGTGTCGAGCTCGCCCAGCGACGGGTCGCGCTTCGCCTTGCCCTCGGCCAGCGACGCGCCCCAGACCTCGGAGGCCTTCTCGGGGTGGAAGAAGATCGGCTCCCAGCCCTCGGCGAGTTCGGCGGTGAGCGCGACGTTCTTCGGGCCGATCGAGGCCAGCAGGATCGGGATCCGCTCACGCACCGGGTGGTTGATCAGCTTCAGCGGTTTGCCGAGGCCCGTGCCCTGCTCCGGCGGCAGCGGGATGTTGTAGTGCGTGCCGGAGTGCACCACCTTCTCCCGGCGCCACACCTGACGGCAGATGTCGATGATCTCGCGGGTCCTGCCGAGCGGCGCGTCGTACTTCACGCCGTGGAAACCCTCGATGACCTGCGGTCCGGACGCACCGATGCCGAGTGTGAACCGGCCGTCGGAGACGAAGTCGAGGCCGGCGGCCGTCATCGCGGTCAGGGTCGGCGTCCGCGTGTAGATCTGGAAGATGCCGGAGGCGATCTGGACCCGCTCGGTCTTCGCCGCGACGTAGCCGAGCTGGCTGACCGCGTCGAATGAGTAGGCCTCGGGGACGAAGACGATGTCCAGCCCGGCTTTCTCCAGCTCGACGATGTCCGCCACGCTCTCGGCGAAGCCACCGGCGTAGCTGATCGCGGTCCCGATCCTCATCCGCATCTCCTCACAAGTTACTGAGCGTTCGCTTAGCGATAGTATGCCCGGTGCAGGGTGGCCGCGAACTCGAGGACGATGCCTCCGTCGTCGTGCATCCGCTGAGCTCCCTCCAGGAACCGGCGATGGAACTCCTCACCACGCCCCGGTGGCAACGCCGGGATCATTTCGGCCAGACCGCGCGGCATCATCCAGTCCCATAGTGCGGGAGGATCGGCCAGCGGTGTGGGGATCTCGACGGCCTCCCTCACCGGATGCGCGAAGCCCGCCTCGACGAGCAGCTCGTCGAGGCGGTCGTGCGTCAGCGGTCCAGGCTGGTCGGGCGGCGGCTCGGCAGCGCCGCCGGGAGCGAAGAACTCCAGGCTCAGGTCCTGAAACCACGCCAACCGGCCGACGGACTGCCGTTCCAAGGACAGCGCGATCGTGCCGCCCGGCGCCAGGACCCGCCGGAATTCCGCGAGCGCGGCCGCCGGATCGTCGAGGACCTGCATCACGAAACCGGCGGTGACCAGGTCGAACGCGCCGTCCGCGAATCCCGTCCGGTAGAGGTCTCCCTCGCTCGCGGAGATCTCGGGGTGTTCGTCGGCCAGACGCCGCATCATCAGCGGCGACGCGTCGATGGCGGTGACGGCGCAGCCCTTGGCGAGCGCCGCCCGCGCGACCGCCCCGCGCCCGGCCCCGACGTCGAGCAGCCGGGAGCCGGGCGCGGGATTCGCGAACTCGACGAGGTCCCTCCCCACGTCGGAGACGTAGAAGAAGATGTCCTCGTAGCGATCGACGAGTTGGTCGTACTTGGCCTTCGCCTGGGCTGCGGTCACCATCGGGCGAGAGTATTTACGGTCTCCGGCACGGAGATACCGCTATTTGTGTGCGGCCACCCACGCCTTCACCACGTTGTCGAGCACCCGCAGCGGCAGGATGCCGTTGCTCAGCACGACCTCGTGGAAGCCCTTGATGTCGAACCGGTCGCCGAGCGCGGCCTCGGCCTCGGCCCGGATCCGCTCGATCTCGAGCCGCCCCACCATGTACGACAGCGCCTGCCCCGGAACCGCGGCGTAGCGGTCGATCTCGGCCTCGATCTCCACCTTGGCCATCGGGGTGTTCTCGGCGAGGAAGTCGACGGCCTGCTGACGGCTCCAGCCGAGCGCGTGCATCCCGGTGTCGACGACGAGGCGTCCGGCGCGCATCGAGTCCTGCGTGAGCATGCCGAACCTGGTCAGATCGCTGGAGTACAGGCCCATCTCGTCGGCGAGGCGCTCCGAGTAGAGGCCCCAGCCTTCGACGTAGGCGTTGACGTCGGCGTGCCCGCGCAGCATCGGCAGGCCCTTGAGTTCGTGCGCGATGCAGATCTGGAAGTGGTGCCCCGGAACGGCTTCGTGGAAGGCGATCGCCTCGCTCGTGTGCTTCGGGCGCTGCTCGGCCTCGTAGGTGTTCGCGTAGTAGGTGCCCGGACGCGAGCCGTCGAGCGCGGCCTCGATGTAATAGGCCAGCGTGCCGCCGGGTGCCTCCGCGGGCGGGACCGGCTCGACCTCGCACCGCTTCTCGGGAACGGTCGAGAACCACTGCGGGGCCACGGCTTCGGCGCGGGTGATGGCGTCACGCGCGGCGTCGAGCAGCTCGTCGCCGTCTCGCCAGCGCAAGGCCGGATCGGTGCGGAGCCGTTCGAAGATCTCGCCGAGATCCTTGGTGGCGAAGATCTTCTCGCCCAGATCGCGGTACTGGTCGGCCAGTTTCCCGATCATGTCGAGCCCGGTGTCGTGCAGATCCTGCGCGGTGCGCTCGGTGGAGGTGTGCGCGCGGATCAGCGCGGCGTACTTCTCCTGCCCGCCGGGAAGCGCGCACAATCCCGGCTCTTTCTCCGTTTTCGCCACGGGACGCAGCTCGGTGGCGAGGAAGTCGCGGTACCGGGTGTACGCGGGCCGGACGACCTCGGCCAGCAGCCGGTCCCGTTCGGTTTCGTAGCCCTCCACGGAAACGGACGCGGTGAGGGCCAACGGGTCACCGGCCTCGTCACCGAGATAGCGCTCCACGTAAGCGATCCCGCCTTCGACGAGGAAGTCGGGCGGGACCAGCCCGTCGGCGGCCGCCGCGCGCTGGCGCACGATCAGGGCGTCCAGGTAGCCGCCCATCCCGCCCAGCCGCTCGAGGTAACCCCGGACCTTCTCCTCGTCGTTCAGGCTCAGGACCGCGAGTTCGTTGAGCATGAACAACGCGGGCGAAGCCAGCCCGTCGCTGACCGAGAACTCGGCGGCGCGGGCGTCGACCACGTCGACCATCGCCTTCGCCTGCTGGATCACGACCTCGCGGGTGACCGCCTCGGCCGGGGAAAGTCCCTCGGTGGAAAGGGCTTCGGCCCGTTCGGCGATGGCGACCGCCGACGCGCGCTGGGCGGCCGCGGCCGCCGCGCTCGGATCGGGCAGCACGCCGTGGTCGCCGGGGAGCCCGAGCAGCGAACGCCACAGGGGGAACTCCTCGAACTTGAGCTCCATCAACTCGTCGGCGAGGCTGTTCGGGGTGTCGCCGTGGCCGGCGACCCAGTCGCGGACCACGCCGTCCAGCACCGAAAGCGGCAGCGATCCACCGCCGAGCACGACGTCGTGGAAGGCCTTGATGTCGAACCGGCCGCCCAGCGTCAGCTCGGCTTCCTCGCGGATGCGCTGGATCTCCAGCCGTCCCACCATGTACGACAGCGCCTGACCGGGGAAGGCGATGTAACGGTCCACTTCGGACTCGATCTCGACCAGTGCCATCGGCGTGTTCTCGGTCAGGAAGTCGATCGCCTGGCGGCGGCTCCAGCCGAGCGCGTGCAGACCGGTGTCGACGACCAGGCGTCCGGCACGCATCGAATCCATGGTCAGCATGCCGAGCTTGGCGACGTCGTCGGAGTACAGGCCCATCTCGTCGGCGAGGCGCTCGGTGTAGAGACCCCAGCCCTCGGCGTACGCGTTGAAGTCGCCGATACGGCGCAGCAGCGGGAGCTCGGTGAGTCCCTGCGCGAGACTCAGCTGGAAGTGGTGACCGGGAATGGCCTCGTGGAACGCCGTCGCCTCGGCCGCGTGCCGGAACCGCTCCTCCGCCTTGTGGGTGTTGGCGAAGTAGATCCCGGGCCGGGAGCCGTCGACCGCGGGCCACATGTAGTAGGCGGCGGGCGCGCCGGGCGCGGATTCGGCGGGCACCGGCTCGACCGTCCACGGCTGCGGCGGGATCAGGCCGAACCAGTTGGGCGCCTCGGCCTCGGCCCTGGTGATGGCCGCGCGGGCGGAATCGAGCATCTCGTCGGCGCCGGACCAGCGCAGTGCCGGGTCGGTGCGGAGCTTGGAGAAGATCTCGGCGAGGTCGGTGGTGCCGAAGACGTTGGAGCCGTACTCGCGGTACTCGGCGGCGAGGTTCGCGATCCCGTCGAGCCCGGTCTGGTGCAGCTCACGCGGGGTGCGGACGGTCGTGGTGTGCATCTCGGCGAGCAGGGCGTAGATGCGCTCGCCGTCGGGCAGCCAGCAGACGCCGGGCTTGTCCTCGGGACGGCCGTGCGGCGCGATCTCGTTCGCGAGCACGTCGCGGTACTCGGCGATCGCGGGCCGGACGACGTCGCGCAGCAGATCGGCGCGCCGGGTCTCGAAGTCCTCGTCGGGCGCGGGCTGGCGCAGCAGCGGATCGGCCGACGGCTCGGCGAGGTGACGGTCGAGATACGCGACGGTGGCCTCGACCAGGTACGCGACCGGGACCAGGCCGCGGGCGACGCCGTCGCGATGCCGCTGAGCGGCCTGCCGCAGGTACTCGGGGATCGCGGCGATCCGCCCGAGATGCGCCTCCGCCTGCGCGCCCGTCCCGACCGACATCATCGGCAGCACGGTGAGCACCTCGGCGGCGGGCGAGATGAACAGATCGCTGACGGTGAACTCGACGAACCGCGAGTCCAGCAGCGCGATCTTCGCCCGCGCCGACGCGATCAGGACGTCCCGGGTGGTCTTGTCCTCCGCGCTCAAGCCGTCGGTGCCGAGCGCCTCGGCCCGCTCGGCGAGACCGGCCAGCTTCGCGCGGAAGGCGTCTCCCGCGGCCTCGCTGAGATCGGTGAGGCCGGTCGATTCCGGACGGAAGCCCTGCAAAGCGGGCGTGACCGGCTCGGCGTCGAAGAGGGCTTCGACGAACTCGTCGGCGAGGGCGGAGACTTCGCTCATGTTTCTTCCCCAGGGGTCGGTGGAGGCGGTATCCCCGACCCTAATGGAGACCACGTCCTACCGAAGCCGGGTTTTGCGGCGCGCGGGCGGGCACTCCCGCGGCGCCGGGGGCGAGGCGGTAGCGTTCCCGGACGTGGCCGTGACCGATCCCGTGGACATCCGCCTGCTCGCCGCCCTCGCGGACCTGGGCAAGGCGGCCGTGCACGAACTCGCGGCCAAGGTGGGCATGGACCCGCGCGAGGTCGCATACCGTCTGGTCGCCCTCTCCGGCAGCGGGTTGCCGCTGCTCGTGGGCGTGGAAAGCGACCCGAACGGGCTACGTGCCGCCATCGCCGCCTCGCCGCCCTCCTGGGCGCAGCAGCAACCTCAGCAGCCCCAGCAACAGCGTCCGCCCGGCCAGGGGTCCGGCCCGCACAACGTCCAGGGCACCCCCTCGGGCCCGTACAACGTCCAGGGAACGCCGTCGGGCGCGTACAACGTGCACGGCACGCCGTCGGGCCGCTACCCCGGCCCGCCGTCGGCTCCGATCCGCCAGCCGATGGCACCGCCCCAGCAGCGTCCGCCCGCCCCGCAGCAGCAGTTCGCCGCTCCCCCGATGGCGCCCGCCGACCCGGTGATGAGCACCTGGGGCGTCCCGCAGACCGCGTCCTGGGCCCGCGGCGACGAGCAGCCCGCGCCGCGGCAGGCACCGGAGGGCAAGAAGGGCCGGACAGGCGACGTCATGGAGACCCAGGGCCTGGAGGGCGAGCAGCTCACCGTCCAGCTGCTCGAGGTCCAGGATCCGGCGGATTACCTGTTCAGCGCGGCGGGCTATTCGCTCGAAGCCGGGGAACGCTCGGTCGTGGTGCACACCGAGATCACGAACCGCGGGAACATCCCGTTCGTCTCGCTTCCGGACAATTACCTCGAACTGCTCACCGCGGACGGCAAGCCGATCACGAAGGCGCCGGTCTCGCTGACCTCGCGGCCGCCGCACAAGATCGGCGTGCGGCCGGGCGAGACCCTCGGCGGCCACACCGTCTACGTGCTGCCGGACGCCACCCGCGTGGTCGCCGTGCGCTGGTCACCGAGGCCGGAACCGGACGAACGCACGCTGACCTGGTCGATCGACGACTAGCCCTGCCACTGCATTCAGAGGACTGAATGCGGGGGCTTGGGCTGGGCGCCGGACCGGTATTGCCTACCGGCTGGACCGGCGTGGGCGAGCGGAAAAGTCGCCAAGGTCTGAGCCTGAAGTGACCTGGCGACGGTGGAGGATTTGGGACGTTGAACGTCCCAAATCCTCCACCGTCAACTCCAACACCCGCACAACCCGCCGTCCTCCAGCAGGTCAGGCTTAGGTAGGTGAATACGGGGCCGTTCTAACCCAATCGCCACTCACGAGGTGTTCAGCCCCGCGAACACCACCCGGTCCAGATCCGCGACGCAGGCCCCGCATTCAGAGGACTGAATGCGGGGACGGCTAGTTCTCGTCCTGCAGGATTCGCAGCGCGTTCGCCAGGTCGTCCGGGTACTCCGACTCGAACTCCACCCAGCGCCCGTCGGCAGGGTGGGCGAAGCCCAGCGTCTTCGCGTGCAGCCACTGCCGGGAGATCCCGAGCTTGCGCGCGAGCACCGGGTCGGCGCCGTAGGTCAGGTCTCCGACGCACGGATGCTTGAGTGCCGAGAAGTGCACACGGATCTGGTGCGTGCGGCCGGTCTCCAGCTTGATGTGGGCCAGCGAAGCGGCACGGAAGGCCTCGACGACCTCGTAGTGCGTGACGCTGGGCCGTCCGCCCTGGACGACGGCGAACTTGTAGTCGTGCCGGGGGTGCCGGTCGATCGGCGCGTCGATGGTGCCGCGCGTCGGGTCCGGGTGGCCCTGGACGATGGCGTGGTAGCCCTTGTCGACGGTGCGTTCCTTGAACGCCCGCTTGAGCGCGGTGTACGCGTGCTCGCTCTTGGCCACGACCATCACGCCGGTGGTGCCCGCGTCCAGCCGGTGCACGACGCCCTGGCGTTCGGCCGCTCCCGACGTCGCGATCCGCAGCCCGGCGGCGGCGAGACCGGCGACCACGGTCGGCCCGTTCCAGCCGGGGCTCGGGTGCACGGCGACGCCGACCGGCTTCGAGATCACCACGATGTCGTCATCGTCGTGCAGGATCTTCATCCCGTCGACGGGTTCCGCGACGACCTCGAGGGGCGAGGCCGGATCGGGCAGCGTCACCTCGAGCAGCCCACCGGCGGCCAGCCTGTCCGACTTCCCGGCGGTCCTTCCGTCGAGCAGGATCTCGCCGGATTCGGCGAGTTCCGCCACGACCGTGCGGGAAAGTCCCAGTAATTTCGCCAGCCCCGCGTCGACGCGCATGCCGTCGAGCCCGTCGGGGACGGGCAACATCCGCGCGCTCATGCGCTCGCCGCCTTCTTCTTGTCCTTTGTAGACGATCCGTCATAGTCCTTGCCCAGCAAGGAAAGGATCACGATGAGCACACCGCCGACGCAGATCGCGGAGTCGGCGACGTTGAAGATCGCCCAGCCCTGCCCGTTCGGCGCGAACGCCGAGATCATGTCGACGACGTGTCCTTGCAGCGGGCCGGGGGCCCGGAAGATCCGGTCGGTCAGGTTGCCGAGCGCGCCGGCCAGCACCAGGCCGAGGCCGATCGCCCAGCCGACCGAGCGCAGCCGCCTCGCCAGCCAGACGATGGCGACCACGACCGCCACCGCGACCAGCGCGAGCACCCAGGTCAGCCCGGTCGCCATCGAGAAGGCGGCACCGGGGTTGCGCACGAGCTGGAAGTACACGAGCCCGCCGAGGAACTCGACCGGCTGCTTGCCCTCCAGCGTGGACACGGCGATCTGCTTGGTGAGGAGGTCGATCCCCCACAGCACCGCGGCGACGACGAACACCACGGCGACGCGCTTCTTGGGCAGCGGCGGCGCCGGTGGCGCGGTTTCGGGCTCTGTACTCACACCCCCATTGTCCACGGAGCGTGCTCAGGTCTCCTCGGCGGCTGTCTTCGGCCTGCTCAGGAGCGCCGCGAACGCCCCGGCGAGCACGACCAGCGACGACAGCACCAGCGCGAGCCGTCCTTGGGCGAGCACGACCGCGCAGAGCACATACGCGGCGGCCACGACGAGCACCGGCACGCTGCGCTCCAGCCAGGCGAGCAGCACCAGGCCCAGCGTCAGCAGGATCGCGCTCCGCGCGTCGCCGTCGATGTCGAATTCCCAGTAGCCGACCAGATCCGCCAGCACGATGCCGATCAGCCCGCCGACGGCGATCGCGGCGACCTTCCACCACGCCATGCGCTTCGACCGAAAGGCATAGAAGAGCACCGTGCCGAGGTAGACCGCGAGCACGGCGAACAGCCAGTTGTCCATCCGGCTCATGCCGATGACCGAAACGGCGGACACTGCTTCGCGGCTCATCTCCACGCCGTAAAGCCCTTGGTACCGCCCTTGACCGGAGTAAGGCGTATAGGCGAACCACCCCTCGGGCGGGCTCGTACCGACGGACAAGGCCACCACCGCCAACTGGGCGAATCCCAGCAACGCTGGCGGAAACCAGTAACGCGGTCGCTCGTTCCCCATGCGAGGGGAGGGTAGTGGGTCAGGCGCAGAACGGGGGCAGCTCCCGCGGATCCCCTTCGGGCACCCAGCGGCCCTCCGGCTTTTCGTACTGCCAGCGGGCGCCGCGGGCGACGATCTGGCGCAGCGCCAGGACGAGCCGGTCCACGTGCTTGGCGGTGCTGCCGAGGCCGAGGCTGACCCGGACGGCCTGCTGACCGGTCGAACCAGCGGCGGAGATCAGCCGCTTGGTCGCGATATGCGCGCAGAACGCGCCGTCCCGCACGCCGATGCCGTACTCCGCGGACAGGACCGCGGCGAGCCAGCCCGGATCGAAGCCGTCGACGACGAAGCTCAGCGTGCCGACCCTGTCGACGGGCGCGTCGAACAGCCGCAGCTCGGCGAAACCGGGGACACCGGCGAGACCGCGACGCAGCCGCGCCAGCAGCTCGTCCTCGTGGGCGACGATCGCGTCCCAGTTCCCGGCCAGCGTCTCGCAGGCGACGCCGAGCGCGTAGACGCCGACGGTGTTGGGGGAACCGGCTTCGTGCCGCTCGGCGCCGGCGTTCCAGACCACACCGAGCTCTTCGGAGTCGCGCGTGACGAGCTTCGTCGCGCCGCCGCCGGCGAGGTACGGCTGGGCGGCGCGCAGCCAGTCGGCGCGACCGATCAGCGCGCCGGCTCCGAAGGGCGCGTACAGCTTGTGTCCCGAGATCGCGATGTAGTCGACGTCCAGTTTGCGCAAGGAGATCGCGCGGTGCGGCGCGAGCTGCGCGGCGTCGAGCGCGATCCGGGCGCCGTGCCGTCGCGCGACGGCGGCGATCTCCTTGACCGGCAACAGTTCCCCGGTCACGTTGGACGCGCCGGTGAGGACGACCAGCCTCGGGCCCTGAGGGCAGTCCGCGAGCGCTTCGTCCACAGCGGACACCGCGGCGAGGCGGGTGCGCGGCGTGGAAACCCGACGGACGTTCGGACCCTTCCACGGCAGCAGCGCGGCGTGGTGCTCGGTGTCGAACACGACGACCGACGTGTGCTTCGGCAGGCTGCGGGCGAGAAGGTTGAAGGAATCGGTGGTGTTGCGGGTGAACACGACGGTGTCGGTCGACCGCGCGTCGACGAAGTCCCGCAGGATTCCGCGCGTGCGCTCGTAGAGCTTGGTGGAGACCTGCGAGGCGAACCCGGCGCCGCGGTGGACGCTGGCGTACCAGGGAAGGAACTCGTCGACGGCGTCGCGCACCTTGTCCAGACACGGAGCGCTCGCCGCGTGGTCGAGGTTGGCGTAGCCGATGTCGCCGCCGGTGACCAGCGGGACCCGCAGATCGGCACACGCGACCGCCGGGATTTCCCGCGTGGCAACGGTTTCCACGACAGAGGCGGGGGTGCTGGTGCGTTCGAGAGCGAGAGTCATCGTCATCCTCCGGGCCTGGGGACCCGACGAGGATCCCGCGCTTGCCCGCCGCACCACGCGACGCGCCAGGTCCTCACCCGGGGCACCCCACCGCGGAAGGAGGGTTGCCGGTCAGCTAGCCGGGGCTTGACGCTGACACTCGTGACCTACGGACGAAGTTAGCGGATGCACCGGCGATCGAGCCACCCCTTGTCCGGATGTTGAGACGCCGGTCACGCGTTCCGTCGCCGAGGAGAACCGTTGCCCGGCGCCGCGCCGCGCCGGGCAACGGGAGGTCAGACGCGGAATCGGCCGGGGAGCGGGATGACGGAACGCGAGGAGACCTCGGTCGCGGACCCCGAGTACTGATCGGTGCCCGCGGCGAACCGCCAGCCGCCGAAGGTCTTGCCGTCGACGGCCTCGCCGTAGGCCTCGGCGACCTTGGTCGCGACCTCGTCGTACGACATGCCGTTCCAGTTGCCCGCGCCGACGCCGAAGTCGCGCGAGTCACCGCCCTTGGCGGCGGCCGTGGGCAAGGTCCACAGGGTGAAGTGCACGTGGGCGCCGGTGCTGCTGCCACCGCAGGGCAGCGCGTTGCCGGTCCGGCCGAGGGCGTCGCCGGGGACGACCCGCTGGCCGTCGGTGACCGAAATGCCCTCCATGTGGTAGTACCCGGTGCGCCAGCCGCCGTCGTGGTCGACGGTCACCCAGTCGCCGCCGTCGCAGTGCTGGATCCGGACAGTGCCCGCCAGCGGGGCACGAACGGTCTTGTCCCCCGGGCTGAAGTCGATGGCGTTCTTCACACCGGAGGTCCCGTTGTCCGAGTGGATCCCCGCCGAGTAGACCGACTGGCCCGTGTCGAACGGCAATCCGAACGCCGGGAACGCGCCCGCGGCCGCGGCCGGCGCGGAGAAAACCACCCCGACGAGAACAGCGGCGGCCCCCAGACCGGCGAACCGTGCAGGAAGTTTCGTCACCGTGTGTACTCCTCACCCCGTGACACTCACCCATTCGATGGAGTCGATTGCGGGGAAAGTAATCCAAAAGGAGTACAAATGGGAAGAATTTTCTGAGATCAACCGACGAACAGCTGGTGCGGGTTCGTGACCTACTGGCCGGATTCGCCCTTCCACCTGGCGAGGCGTCCGGCCCGGTCGACGGCCCGGAGGCGTCGTTCGGCCGCGTCACGGGCGTCGGACGTGGTCACGACGAGTAACTGATCGCGTTCCTGGAGCCGGGTGTCCTTGTTGGGCGTGAAGCCGGTGCCGTCGCGGACGAGCAGGCTGATCGTCGCCCCGATCGGCAACCGCAGCTCCGCCAGGTAGACGCCGTGCATCTTCGATCCGGGGTTGATCCGGACCTGCAGGAGCTCGGCGCCCAGCTCGTCGAGTGGCGCGGAGTCGACGTCGATCTCGTGCGGTTCGGCGTGCTGGGCCAGCCCGAGCGCCCTCGCGAGCGGGGTCAGCGTCGCGCCCTGGAGCAGAGTCAGCACGATGACCAGCACGAACACCGCGTCGACCAGTTCCTGGGCGCCGGGCACACCGGACGAAAGCGGGATCAGCGCGAGCACGATCGGGACAGCCCCGCGCAATCCCGCCCAGGACAGGAACACCTGTTCTCGCCAGGGGATCTTGAACGGCAGCGCCGAGAGCAGCACGGAAACCGGGCGGGCGAGCAGCAGGACGACAGCGCCCGCGACCAGGCCCTGGACCAGGCTTTCGAAGATCCTGCTCGGCGAGGCGAACAGGCCGAGCAGCACGAACAGCCCGATCTGCGCGAGCCAGCCGAGCCCTTCGGCGAAGGACAGCGTGTCCGAGCGGTGCGGGAGCTTCGAGTTCCCCAGCACCAGGGCCGCGACGTAGGTGGCGAGCAGGCCCGACGCGTGGGCGAGCTGACCGCTCGAGTACGCCACGACGCACACGGCCACCGTGGCCAGCGGATACAGACCGGTCGCCGGCAGCGCGGCGCGTCTCAGCGCCTGCGCGCCGAACCAGCCGAAGGCCAGGCCGATCACCAGCCCGGCGGCGAGTTCGTAGACCACCAGCAGCGGCAGCGACCAGTCGATGGTCGTGCCCTCGGCGAGGACGACGACGGCGATGTAGGCCGGGGCGTCGTTGATCCCCGACTCGATCTCCAGCGCGCCGACGAGGCGTTTCCCGATCCCCGCCGATCTCAGCACCGAGAAGACCGCGGCGGCGTCGGTCGACGCCAGCACCGCGCCCCACAGCAACGCCATCCGCCAGTCCAGGCCCAGCAGCCAGTGCAGGGCGGCGCCGGTGATCGCGATGCTCACCGCCACGGCCACTGTGGACAGTGCGATTCCGATGCCCAGCGAGGGTTTCACGGCCGTCCACCGGGTGGTGAGGCCACCTTCGGACAGGATCATCACCAGCGCGGCGAGGCCGAGTGACTGGGTGAGCTCGGGATTGTCGTACTGGATGCCGAATCCGGCTTCGCCGAGCAGGACCCCCATGCCCAGGTAGAGCAGCAGCGAGGGAAGGCCGACCCGGATCGACACCCGGACGGCGATCACGGCGACGAGGAGGACCGCGCCACCGGTACCGAGAACGAGCGGGAGCTGCTCCATGTCGCCTCCCGTCCGGTCGCCGTGAGGGCTACAGAATAGTGAGGCGGTGGTCGTCACTCGTTCGTGTACCGGTCGAAAACCGTCCGGATAGCCTGTGTTACAGACTGTCCTTTACGGACTGCGCAGGGCCACCAGGTCGACACCGAGTTCCGCGAACGGCTTCTCCGCCGCGGGCAGGACTTTCACCGCGCGGTTGCCCTCACGGGACAACCAGCCGGCACTCACTCCGTGAGACAGTAACGCCGCGGGGACACGGCCTGCCAAATGATCACGGCGGACTGTCCAATCGAGACAGTCGCGCAACATCGGACGGCGGCTGTCGGCGATCTCCACCCCGAGGGTGCCGAGTACCTCGCGTCCGCGACCGGTCAAGGTCAAGCCGTCGGCTTCGTCGATCAGCCCGACGGAGAGCATCCCGTCCCGCAACGCGACGCCGACCGTTCCGGCGAGGTGGTCGTAGCAGGTGCGAGCGAACTCGAGCCGTTTCACCCGCACCGACGAGCGCAACCCCTTCACCGGACGGTGTTCGGCGTGCTGCGCCAGATGCTCGATCAGCTCCGCCACCCGGGGATCGGCGATCCGGACGTAACTGTGCCGTCCTTGTTTGACCCGCACGACGAACCCGGCCTCGGTCAGCTTCGACACGTGCTCACTCGCCGTCGACGCGGCGACTTCGGCCGCTCCGGCCAGCTCGGTCACCGTCCAGGCGCGTCCGTCGAGCAGCGCGAGGCACATCGACGCGCGGCTCGGATCGGCGAGCACGGCCGCGACCTCGGCCAAGGCGATCGTTTCCATCCGCTCACCGTAGAAGACGCACGGTTCGGCGCGGGCCGAAACGTCAGCCCGCCAGGAACTTCGCCGCCAGCTGAACCGCGGGTTTGGAGTCGTTGGAGCCCTCGAGCATGACGGCGAAGGCGACGTCGCCCCGGTAGCCGACGAACCAGCCGTTGGCGTCGGCACCCGAGCCGAACTGCGCCGTCCCTGTCTTGCCGAAGACGGCGCCGCTGCTCTTCAACGCCTTCGCGGTCCCTGTCGTGCACACCTCGCGCATCATCGCCCGGACCTGGTTCAGCACCCCGGCCGGCGGGGCCTGGTAGCCGGTGTTGACCGTGGTCTCCAGCCCCTGCCACAGCTTCGGCACCACCGGCTTCCCGGTGGCGACCGTGGCCGCCATGAGCGCCGCGCCCAGCGGGCTGACCTGCACCTTTCCCTGCCCGATCCCGGCCTCGACCTTCTCGTCGCCGCTGCTCGACGGCTCCACCTTCCCGGTCTCGGTCGCCAGGCCCGGGATCTCGAAGTCGGCGTTGAGACCGAGCTGGCTCGCGGCCTTCGCGAGGCCGTCTGCGGGCAGTTGCCCGGCGAGGCGCCCGAAGGTCGTATTGCACGACGCGGCGAAAGCCGCCTTCAGCGAGACCGTCCCCAGGTCGAACCCGTTTTCGTTCTTGAGCGTGCGGGTGCCGATCTGCTCACTGCCCGGGCAGGCCACCGGCGAATCGGCGGAGACCCCGCCCTGCTGCAACGCCGCGGTCGCGGTGGCGATCTTGAAGGCCGAACCCGGCGAGTAGAGACCGTTGAGCGCCTTCGGCTGGTTCCCGGCGGCGCCGTTCTGCGCGACCGCCAGCAGCTCGCCCGAGGTCTTCATCGCGACGATGATCGCCGGCCCCCCGAAGCCGTCGACGGCCTTCTGCGCGGCGCTCTGGGAAGCCACGCTCAAGGTCGAGACCAGCGGTTTGTCGGTCTCGGCGGCCTGCCCGAAAAGCGTCTCGACCGGCTTGCCGGAGACGTCGACCCGCGAAACGGTGATGGTGGCCGGGGTTCCGGTGCCGCCGTTCTGCTCGGACGCGACCTTCGACAGCGCGCCTTGCAGGATAGGCGCGACCCCCGCCGCGTCACCGCCGACGAGGGCTTTGCCGTCCCGGTCGGCCACGACCGGCTTGGCCGACAAGGGCGCCGCGGAAAGCCGCTGACCGCCTTCGAGCTTCGGGTGGATCACCGACATCGCCCAGCGGACGACCCATTTCCCGGCGTTGCGGACCAGGTCCAGCTTGCCTTCGTACTTCCAGACGCCGGCGCCGGGGAAGGTCCACGCGGCATGGAAGGTGGCCGAAGTCGTGGTCGCGTCGCCCGGCGTCGTCGGGACCTCGCCGAGAGACGTCCTGACCGACGCCCCGTGAAGCGCGGCGCGCGTCCCCGACACGGCGGCCGTGGCCGCCGCCGGGTCGTCGACCGGGGCGGTGGTCAGCTCACCGGTGTCGAACTGCCTCAGGAACCGGGCGGCGACCTGCGCCGGGCTCTCCTGGGCACTCGCGGTGGACTCGCCGGGGCCGCCGTCGGCGGCGGGCGCCTGATCCTCCTTGACCAGCAACACCACCGCGGCCACCACGACGGCGACGACCGTCAGCGCGGCGCCGATCAGGATCCCTCTTTTCCGGGCAGGACTCATGGACTCGCTCTCCCCCAGTACGGCACGCGCCCACGCGCGCGACCCCGGGCCAGCCTGCCGATTGCTCACGTGCAAGGCGGCCCGGGGGCGAGAAAGCGACGGTTCCGAATCCGTTTCGTGATCCCGGGACCTCGGTCAGGCCTTGGCGACCGCCACGGTCACCTTGGTGCCCTCGCCGACCGTCCCGGCCGAGCCGTCGGCGACATCGCCGTAGCCCACCGAAGTCGACAAGGTCTCCGAAGCGATGAACTCCTCGTGCGTCTTCGCGGCCGTGACCACGTCCTCCGGCGCGTCGACCGTCAGCGCGATCCGGTCGGCGACGTCGAGACCGGCGTCACGGCGTGCCTGCTGGACGACCCGGACCAGGTCGCGGGCCAGGCCCTCGGCCGCCAGTTCGTCGGTGACCTCGGTGTCGATCAGCACCAGTCCCGCCCCGCCGGGCAGTTCCGCGGCCGCGCCGCCACCCTTGGCGACCAGGCGACGGTCGTACTCGCCTTCGACGAGCTCGATCCCGGCGGCCACGACGGCGCCGCTCTCCGACGTCGTCCACTCACCGGCCTTGACGGCCTTGATCACCGTCTGGACGTCCTTGCCCAGCCGCGGTCCGGCGGCACGGGCGTTGACCGCGACCTCGAACCCGCCGTGCGCGGCGACGTCCTCGGTCAGCTCGACCGATTTGACGTTGACCTCATCGCGCAGGATGTCGGTGAACTCGCGCAGCGAGTCGGCCTCGTGCGCGGCGACGACAAGCTTGGCCAGCGGCAACCGCACCCGCAGTTTGTTGGCCTTCCGCAGCGAAAGCGCCGAAGACGCCACCTGGCGCACGCGGTCCATCGCCGTCACCAGCGCCGCGTCGGCGGGCAGGTCGAGCGCGTTCGGCCAGTCGGCCAGGTGCACCGAACGGCCGCCGGTCAGCCCACGCCAGACGACCTCGGTAGTCAGCGGCAGCAGCGGCGCCACCACCCGGGACGTCACCTCGAGCACGGTGTGCAGGGTGTCGATCGCGTCCTGCTCGCCCGCCCAGAACCGGTCGCGCGACCGGCGCACGTACCAGTTCGTCAGCACCTCGAGGAAATCGCGGACGGTCGAGCAGGCACCGGCGACGTCGTAGGTGTCGAGCGCGTGCTCGACGTCGGTCACCAGTTCGTGTGTCTTCGCCAGCACGTACCGGTCGAGGAGGTGCTTCGAATCCGTGCGCCACTGGCCCTCGACACCCTCGGCGTTCGCGTAGAGCGCGAGGAAGTAGTACGAGTTCCACAGCGGCAGCACGGCCTGGCGGACGGCGTCACGGATGCCCTTGTCGGTGACGACCAGGTTCCCGCCGCGCAGGATCGGGCTCGCCATCAGGTACCAGCGCATCGCGTCGGAACCGTCGCGGTCGAAGACCTCGTTGACGTCCGGGTAGTTGCGCAGCGACTTGGACATCTTCTGGCCGTCCGAGCCGAGCACGATCCCGTGCGAGATACAGGTCCGGAACGCGGGCCGGTCGAACAACGCCGTCGCCAGCACGTGCAGCAGGTAGAACCAGCCACGGGTCTGCCCGATGTACTCGACGATGAAGTCGCCCGGGTAGTGGTGCTCGAACCACTCGGTGTTCTCGAACGGGTAGTGCACCTGGGCGTACGGCATCGAGCCCGAGTCGAACCAGACGTCGAACACGTCCTCGATCCGGCGCATGGTGGACTTCCCGGTCGGGTCGTCCGGGTTGGGCCGGGTCAGCTCGTCGATGAACGGCCGGTGCAGGTTGTCCAGCCGCACGCCGAAGTCGCGCTCGAGCTCTTCGAGCGAGCCGTAGACGTCCGTGCGCGGGTACGCCGGGTCGTCCGACTGCCACACCGGGATGGGCGTGCCCCAGTACCGGTTGCGGGAGACCGACCAGTCGCGGGCGTTCTCCAGCCACTTGCCGAACTGGCCGTCCTTGACGTTCTCCGGGTACCAGGTGATCTGCTGGTTCAGCTCGATCATCCGGTCTTTGAACTCGGTCACCGCGACGAACCACGACGAGACGGCGCGGTAGATCAGCGGGTTCCGGCAGCGCCAGCAGTGCGGGTACGGGTGTTCGTAGGTCTCGTGGCGCAGCAGTACCGCGCCCTGACGGCCGGCGGAACCGGTGCCGTTCTTGAGATCCTTGATGATGTTCGGGTTGGCGTCGAACACCTGCTGGCCCGCGTAGTCCCCGACGGTCGCGTCGAACTTGCCCTGCGCGTCGACAGGCGTGACCGGCACGATCCCGACGGCGTCGGTGACGGCCTTGTCCTCTTCACCGTAGGCGGGCGCGATGTGGACGATACCGGTGCCGTCCTCGGTGGTGACGTAGTCCGCGGACAGCACGCGGTGCGCGTTCTCGTGTCCGGCGAAGTACGGGAACGGTGGGGCGTAACGGGTTCCGAGCAGCTCGGTACCGGTGTAGTGCCCGACGACCGTCGGCTCCTCGCCGAGCTCGCGGGCGTACGAGGCGACACGCGCTTCGGCGAGCAGGAACCGCTTGCCCTCCTGCGCCTCGGATTCCACCACGACGTAACGGACGTCGGGGTGCACCGCTGTCGCGAGGTTGGACGGCAGCGTCCACGGGGTCGTCGTCCAGATCAGCAGGTACGTGCCGTCGAGCTCGTTGTCGTTGCCCTCCAAGCGGAAACCGACCGTGACGGCCGGGTCCTGGCGGCTGGCGTAGACGTCGTCGTCCATGCGGAGCTCGTGATTGGACAGCGGCGTCTCGTCACGCCAGCAGTAAGGCAGAACGCGGTAGCCCTCGTAGACCAGGCCCTTGTCCCACAGCTGCTTGAACGCCCAGATCACCGATTCCATGTAGGTGACGTCGAGCGTCTTGTAGTCGTTGTCGAAGTCGACCCAGCGGGCCTGGCGGGTGACGTAGTCCTGCCATTCGCCGGTGTAGCGCAGCACGGACTCGCGGCACGCGTCGTTGAAGACGTTGATGCCCATGGCGTCGATCTCGGCCTTCTCGGTGATCCCGAGCTGGCGCATAGCCTCGAGTTCGGCGGGCAGGCCGTGGGTGTCCCAGCCGAAGCGGCGCTCGACGCGCTTGCCCTTCATGGTCTGGTAACGCGGCACCAGGTCCTTCACGTACCCGGTGAGCAGGTGACCGTAGTGCGGGAGACCGTTGGCGAACGGCGGGCCGTCGTAGAAGACGTACTCGTTCGAGCCGTTGACGCCGGGGTCGCGGGCGTCGATCGAGGCCTGGAAGGTCCGATCGGATTCCCAGTACGCGAGGACGCGCCTTTCCGACTCGGGGAACGAAGGCTGGGACGGGACGCCGGTCTCGCCGTCCACTTGTGCCTTGGGATACATCTTCGGTGCTCCTCGCGGTTCGTCTCTCTCGTACGGGCTTTCACCCACACGGGGACGAGACGGCCGTTTCCGGCGCGTTCCGCGGTACCACCCCGCTTGCCCGGCCGGCGGTGTTCCGGCTGGGCCGCTCATTCGACGGCTGTGACGGGCCGTACCCGTCCGGTTCTACTGGGGGCGCGGGCCCTGTTCTTCCGGAGGCTCCCCGGTGATGGCCGGATCGGTGCCTGGTGGTTCAAGGGTAGCGCGCGAGGGCAACCGGGTTGTCCGGGGTGGGGGAAACACGGAGGCGCCGGGCGGGCGCCGCGATTAGGCTGCCGCCCGGCGGGAGGGTGATGGACACCGAAGAACAGCTATGGCGACAGATCCGCGTCACGGACCGGATGTGGGAGGGCGCGGGGCAGATCGCCGCGCTCGAAAAGGTGACACGTCGCGTGGACGCGCTGGGGCTCGCCGCGCACGGGTACGAGGCGCGTGTCCGGCTCGCCACCGCCTACCTCCTCGGCGGCGAGCCCGCGAAGGTGTTCGAGCCGCTCTCCTGGTGCCTGGCCGCCGACGACCCCGATCCCGAACTCGACCTCCGGTCCGTGTTCGACCACCTGGCCTCGGCGTTCACCGAGGATCCTCGTGTTCCGCTGGCGGACACCCTCACCGCGCTCGACGAGGGCGAACGCCTCTTCGGTCCGATGCCCGACAATCGCCTGATCGTCGCCTCGCATCTCGGCGCCATCGCGGACGTCGGGTACGAGGCCCCTCCGGAAAGCTCGCGGTGCGCTCACTGCGACCTCGGCTTGAGAATCGACCACCTGCTCCGGATCGGCCGCCTCGAAGACGCCGCCGAGCTCTTCTCCGACGAGGACTACTGCTCCCGTCAGCCTCATTCGATGCGTGCCGCGCTGATGCTCCCGTTCGTCCGCCTAGGACGGCTCGACGACGCGTTGGAAGCGTTCCGGTTGTCCTATTCGGCTTTTTGGGCCGAGCCGTCGGAGCTGGGCATGCTCGCACGGCACGTCGAATTCTGTGCGCGTACGGGGAATCACCCCGCGGCGCGGAAACTGGTGGACCGGCACGGCGGATGGCGATCGGTCCCCTTCGCGGAAATGGACTTCCACGCCGCGGCGTCTTTGGTGGCGGGGGCCGCTTCGGATCACGCCTCCCGCGCGCTGGAAATCGCCGCGCGGTTCGATGCCCGCAACGGGAACTCCGCGCAGAGCGACCGGATCCGGGCGCTGCTCACCGTGGAACCGGTGCTGGATTCGAGGGAACTGGGTTCCGCCTTGCTGCCAGGCACCAAGCAAATCGGCTCGAAGATCGTGATCTATCCGACGACCGTCGAGGAACTGGCTTGCCGGGCTGAACGCAACCAGGACGATCCAGAGTTCGCGGCCGCGATGTGGGACCGGTTCGACGAACTCCTGCCGAACCCCGAAGGCGTACTCCTGGCCCGCCGTCTCGCCGCTCGCGACGACCAACCTGCCGAGGGCGCTTTGCCGCCCGGAGCGCACGCGTTCCGCCGCGCCGCACTGACCGTGGAACAGGCCCCTTTGCGAGCCTTGAAGTTCAGCCGCGAGGCCGTCGACCTGTTCCAGGCGGAGTTCGATCACGTGAACGCCGCCCGCGCCCGGCTGATGGCGGTGTGGATCTTGGCGTTCACCGGGGATCCGGAGGCCGCTCGCGATCTGAGCGGCGAGTGCGACGCGGTCGGCGGAAACCCTGAAGTGCAGGCCGAGATGTTGTACACCCACGGGAAGCTCTCACAGGCACTCGGCGACCTCGACGAGGCCGCGTTCCGGCTGCCCATGGCCGCCGAAAGTTTCGAGTCCGCCGGGAACACCGCCGCACTCGGCTGGACCCGCGCCGATCTCGCGGAGCTTTTCTTGACGATGGAACGTTTCGAGGACGCCGCCGACGCGGCCGAGGAGGCCGTCCGGCTGACCCCCTCGGTGCGGGCGCGAGAGTTGAGGGAACGGGCTTACTTTCTGCGGGCCTAGGCGGTGCCGGAGTAAGTCTGGTCGATGGGCGTTGGGACGGGATCTACAGGACATCTCGGCCGAAGCGCACCTTCGGATCGGGGCTCAGCCTCTGGCCCTGGTCGCGGGTGAATCCGTCCTTGCCTTCACTGATCCCGGCGCGGTTGACCGCGCCCCGTCGAACACGACGCACCGGGCGGCTTGCCGGCCCGCAGACGTGTAGGTCGTTATACATCGGTTCGGCCTATGTCCTGAGGTGCATGGTGTTGCGCCTGGGTTGGCCGGTGGGGTCGAGGTAGGCCGGGGCCGTGAATTCGGGCAGGCCATCCTGAGCGATCCGGACTTTCCACTCACTGTGGTGAATCAGGCGGTGATGCTTGGTGCACAGCAGCACGAGGTTGTCGATTCTCGTTTCGCCGTGGTGTTCCCAGAAAACGATGTGGTGTGCCGTACAGCGCGGCACCGGCATATCACAGCCCGGGAACGCGCAGCCTCCGTCGCGGATGGTGAGCGCGTACTTCTGCGCCAACGACACGGTCCGTTTCGAACGGCCGATATCCAAGGGCTCGCCCGCGGTACCGAGCACCCCAGGCCGCACGCGAGCATCACAGGCGAGGATGCGAGCGTCGGTCGCGCTGATCGGACCGACCAGATCCAGGTGTGCTTCACCAAGATCGCTGATGAGGTCCTCGTAGGACATCGTCACCAGAATGTGGGTGGCTTCCCCGGCCTGTCCGGGAAGGTTCCGACTCGTGGTCTTCAACCGCACATAGTCGGTGAACGCATCCCCGTAGCGTTCGTCCTGGGTGCGGGAGTCCCGGACCCCGTCGACGGCCTTGTGCGGCTTGGCCATCGGATCCAAATCGGACTTCAAGCGTGCGTAGGTCTCCAGATCGAGAGTGCCTTTGAGACCGAGGGTGCCGTTGCGGTGTTTGACAAACCGCAACTCCGGGCGCGTGTCTTTCGGGTTCTCGTCCCGGGGCTCTTTCCCATCGGGATCCAGCTCATCCAGCAACCGCCGCCCGGCTTGGGCGATCTGGCGGGGCCCGGCGTGGCGGGCGAGATCCACCAGGATCTTCTCCCCACCCCGCACGTCTTCCTCCGGGACGAAGGACGGGATCCGCGCCAAGGCCCCGATGATCGCGTCGATCTGCGAACCACCGATCGCCCCTTCCGCAGCAGCGTCGGCGGTCAGCGGCGCCAGAGGCGGGGCAGGATCCCCGCCGATAGACGGGCCGGGATACAAGGCCAGGACCCGGTCGGCGCGAGCATCGGCTTCCTTCGCGGTGACATGAAAATCCTCGAAAATCAACGCCGCCAACGTCGAATGACCCGAACACCCCCGAACCCCACGGATATTGATTTCCGCCAGGATCGCGTTCTGCTCCGCATCCAACTGACACTTGAGGACTTCCAGTTCCTGTTTACGGGCATGCAGCGTCGCCGTGTCGACACGCCACCACTCAGCGGGTGTCGTCTGAGGTGCATCGTTGCTGGCCACAACCTCAACGATACTCTCATTCGAACGCATGTTCTATAGCATATTTAGGTGACACGCCTGGACGGATAAAAGTGGCGAAGGGGGCGGATAGCTCTAGGAAACAGTGGTCGAAGTCGTGAGAGGTAAAAACAAAGGCACTCACCTCACCTAACGCGGCGAAGCACGTCTTCGCCCCCGGCGACAAGTATGGACTCGCTCAAAACCAAGCCCACCCCCATCCCCGAGTTGCCGTCCCGCCCATCGCCTCTAGGTTGACGGGTATGTCGATCAGCGAGGCCCGATGAAAGGGCCCGGACTCCTCGTCGTCGTACTGGTGGTCCTCGGCGGCGTCAGCGGGCTCGGCTTCCTGGTGGGACTGGGCAACGCGGCCATCTTGGCGGCCCTCACGGCGCTCTTCTGCCTCATCGCGGCGGTCGGCGGGCCGCTGTGGGCGGATCTGCGGCTGCAGGCGTGGTTCGCGCCCGCGTTGATCCTGGCGGTCGGGGTGCCCCGGCTGCTGGGGGCGGTGTCGCAGTGGGCCGCGATCGGCCTGCTGGTGGTGGTCGTGGTCGTCGCCGGGCTGTTGCCCGCGCTCGGGGCGCGGTTCGTCACGGTCGGGTTGGGGCTCGGGATGGCCTCGTTGTTCGGATACGGCTTCCAGTTGACGGGGACGGCGTCGGCGGGGCAGATTCTCGGCGCTCCCGCGTTGGCGGTGGGAGTCGTGCTCCTGCTGCGGGTGTTGATGGGCGCGAAGGATCCGGCCAAGCCGACCCGGGAGGCGCTGGCCGACGCGCTCGCGACGAGCACTTCCGAGACGCAGGAGCGCGCGGCGAGGCTCTGGCTCGCGGACCGTCCTCGTCGCTGGACGGCCGGAGTGCTCGGTGGAACGTTCCGGTACCGGGCGGCGACGGGCATGCTCGAGATCCGCCGGAAACGGTTGGACAACCCCGAAATCGGCGAAACTCTCGACGCCGCCAGGGAGGAAGCCGCCAGGCTCGCCGAAGCGGTCCGCGCGGCGCAGGCACCGGAAGACGTCGAGCCGGTGCGGCGCAAAGAACCCGCCGAGCTGCCCGGCGCCACGGCAAGGCTCGTCACCGCTTTGTGGGACTCCCTCGAAACCATCCGGACAGCGGCGACCGAACGCGACGAGTCGCGTGTGGACGTTCCGAAAGGACTCCGGAAGGAACTACGCAGGATCGAGTTGAGCGGCGCGTTTTCCTGGCAGTCACCACAGTTCCGGCACGCGCTCCGCTGCGGGCTCGGGGTGGCGCTGGCGCTCGTCGTCGCGAGTTTCCGGCCCGGCGACCCGCTCACCGTGTCGTTCCTGCTCGGCACTTTCGCCATCATGCAACCGGAATGGCGCGACAGCCTCAGCAAGGCCTGGCAGCGCATCGGCGGTTCACTCGGCGGCGCAGTCGTGCTCACCCTCGCCCTTTGGCTTCTGCCGCAAGGGTTTCTGCTGCCGATCGGGCTCGTCGCGCTGCTCGGCGGCTTCTCGGTCATGCGGACACGGCCGGCGGTGTTCAACGGCTGCATGGTCCTGATGTCGGTCGGCATGAACGCGACGACCAGACATCTCGACCCGCGTTACGTGCTCGTCGAGTACCTGCTGCTGATGGTCCTCGCCGGGGCCATCGCCCTGCTCTTCGGGTTCGCCGCGATCCCCGGCGTGCCGAAACCCGGTCCGGCGGAACGCTTCGCTACCGCTGTCGACGCCACTCGAGCCCTGCTCGGCTCGGTCGGGCGGAAGCTGCGCGGCGAGGACGTCGACCCGCGGACGCTCGGCCGCGAGTTCCGCGCCGCCGCCATCGCGCATCACGGCCTGCTCGCGGCGGAGCCGGGCACCAAGGAACCCGCGCTCGGACAACGGGACGCGCTGGAGAACGCCGCCGAAGCCTTGCGCGGCCTGTCTGTCACGGCGTCGTCGCTTTTGCTGCGACCCGGATCAGCCGGAGCGGCGGACGCCGTCGAAGAGGCGGCACAAAAGCTCGGGACCTCAGAGGCGGCCGAGATCCCGGTGCCGCGAGATGCCGACGAGGAACAACGCCTGGTGCTCGACACGATCGCGGCCGACGTGGTCGCGGTCGGCGAAGCGGCTCAGGCGCTCGAAGACGGCTAGCTGTCCGCTTTGGTCTTGTCGCGATGCTGACCGGCGATCTCGGCGTCGGGCGTGCACAACCCGCACGGGGTGAACCCGAGCTGACGCGCCTCGCCGATACCGAGCGGGATCGTGTCCCGGGTTTCGAGCCACGCGCATGTGGTCACGTGGTAGCGCGGGTACTCGTCGACGACGACGACCTCGGTCTCGAGTTCGGAGACGACCGCCACATCAGCGGGATCGCTCTTCTCCTCGCCGGGGTCTCCGTTGCGCTGGGGCTCCGGAGTTTCGTCCTCGTCGCTCAGCTCGCCGGCGGCGGGCATCAAGACGGTCTGCTCGGCGTCCTCCGGCTTTTCCTCTTCGTCCGCCTCGCTCTTTTCGACCGGAGCCGAATCATCGGCGTCTTCCGAGTCTTCTGTGTCTTCGGCGGGCGCGGCGGTCTCGGCGGCTCGCTTCTTCCGGCGGCGTAGCCAGTCGAAGACGAGCAGCAACCCGGCGACGACGGAGAGGCCGATGGAGATCCAGGCCCACAGGGAGTTCGCGGTGATGAGCGCCGCGACGAGCAGCCCCAGAGCCGCCAGTACCAGTACTAGGACGATGTAGAGCACGGTGAATTACAACACGAGGGGCAAGCGAAACGGCCCCGACCCTCCGGAGAGTGCCGAGGCCGTTCCACTGTGTCGAACAAGCAGCGTAGAAACAAATCAGCGTGGAACTATCAGCCCGCTTCGGCCCGAGGGCCGAACGAGTAGCCCTGTCCGCCGCCCGAGGACGACGCCGGCTGCCCCGAGTTGGACGAGGACGCCGACGCGGGAGCGGCCGAACCACGGTCGTCGAGCTCACGCAGCTGGGACTCGAGGAACCCACGCAGCCTCGTGCGGTACTCCCGCTCGATCGTGCGCAGCTCTTCGATCTTCTTGCCCAGCGAGCCCTTCTCCGCGTTCATGTTGTTCATGGTTTCGGTGTACTTGCGCTGAGCCTCGCGCTCCATGGTCGTGGCCTTGTCGCGCGCCTGGCGCTCCAAGGTCTCGGCACGGGTCCGGGCGTCGTTCAGCATGGTCTCGGCACGCGTGCGCGCCTCGTTCACCATCGAGTCCGACTTCGATCGCGCGTCCGAAAGCAGCTGCTCGGACTTGGTCCGGGCTTCGGCGAGCATGCCGTCCGACTCGGTCTTGGCCTCGGCGGTGAGCCGGTCGGCCATTTCCTGCGCCAGTCCGAGCACCTTCGCGGCCTGGACGTTGGGCTCCCCGTTGTCCGGCACCATCGAATGGGCCTGGGTCTGCTCCATCGCCGACTGCGGCGGCGGCACCGGCGCCAGGCGACGCGACGGCTCGTCGCGCACCTGCGGCGGCGGGCCGACTGCTCCCGCCTTGGCGTTCTCGAGCTCACCACGGGTGGTCTCGAGCTCGTTGTCGAGCTGTTCGACCTGCTGCCGCAGCTCGTTGTTGTCCTCGATCAACCGGGCAAGCTCGGTCTCCACCAGGTCGAGGAACGCGTCCACCTCGTCCTCGTTGTAGCCCCTTTTGCCTATGGGCGGCTTGCTGAACGCGACGTTATGCACGTCAGCGGGGGTCAACGACATCAGATCACCTCACGCACTCCATGGCCTGCAGGTCCACCCGGGCTTCCCCGAAAATCACCCTGGCGTTGCCAGCTGCATCGCGAAGAACACAACCAACAGCAGCACCATAATCGATAAGTCCAGTCCGACGCCGCCGATTCGTACGGTCGGGATGATTCGTCTGAACAGACGAACCGGTGGGTCGGTCACTGTGTAGATGGTCTCGAGCGTTACCGCAACCCCTCCGGCAGGACGCCACTCGCGAGCGAAAGCACGCACGAGTTCGACGACGATCCGTGCCGTCAGCAGGAGCCAGAAAGCGAACAGCACGTACCAGACGACCAGCAACACAGCATTCACGTAACCACTCTGCCATGCCTCGCGTCAAAAGACGCAGTTGACGGCCTCGAGATGCCGATGAGTCGACAAAATCACATCCGGCTGCGCTCAGCGGTCACCGGGTGATCAGCCGCGCAGGAATAATCCGCCTTCGGCAATCCGCCGACGGTCCTCCGCGGTGACGTCCACATCGGGCGGTGAGAGAAGGAACACCTTGTTGGTGACCTTGTCCATCGACCCGCGCAAGGCGAAAGCGAGCCCCGCGGCGAAGTCGACAAGACGCTTCGCGTCCGCGTTCTCCATCTCGGTGAGGTTCATGATCACCGGGATGCCTTCGCGATAGTGCTCGCCGATCGCCCGCGCCTCCGCGTAGCTCGTCGGGTGCAGCGTCGTGATCCGGCTCAGCGGGTCGCGGACGGCCGGACGGACCGGCTCCGTCACCGGACGCAGCCGGGCGACCGGTTCGGGCTGGCGATCCATCGCCAGCGCCCCGTGAACCGCCGGCTCCGAACTGGGCACGGAGCGTGACCGAGTTCGGGCGACAGGCTCGTCATAAGTGTCTTCGACGTCCCGGTAGCGTCCACCCCGCGACCGGGCAGGCGGCTCATCGTCGTAGTCGTACTCGTCGTCGGCATATTCCTTGGAGGCGTACCCTCGCCGGTAGTCATCCTCGACGTCATAGCCGTCTTCGTCCGCGGGCACCATCCCGAAGTAGGCCTTCAGCTTCTGCAGCGCGCTCATGCCTCTCCCTAGCCTTAGCCGCGTCCCGCACCGTGCTCCCCCGCCCTCGCCACCACTCCCCGTAACGACGAGACGGTATTCCTTAAGGCGAGGCTAAACCGCGTCCACCGAGCAACGCGGTTCCGACACGCACACAGGTCGAGCCGTGCGCGATCGCCTGCTCGAGATCATTGCTCATTCCGGCGGAGATCTCACGGGCATTTGAGTGATCTGCCCGAAGACGCTCCGACGCACGAGCGAGCTTCTCGAACGCCTGTACCGGGTCAATACCCAGCGGAGCCACCGCCATAAGCCCACGGAGGCGAATATCACCCACATGGGCTATCCGCTCCGCCAACTGGCCCAGTTCGCTCACCCGAGTGCCCCCGCGCTTCGGATCGTCATCGAGACTTACTTGAATGAGGACGTCCAACGGGTGATCGCGTTGCCCGGAATCGAGGGCCGACCTGGTGGCTTTCGCGAGCGCGTCGGCGAGGCGCTCGGAGTCGACCGACTGGACCTCATCGGCCCAGCGCACGACCGATTTGGCCTTGTTCCGCTGAAGACTGCCGACCATATGCCAGCGGATGCCGGAGTCCGGACGCAACTCGGCGACCGCTTCGGCCTTCTCGCCCGCCTCCTGATCGCGATTCTCGGCGAGGTCGAGCGCGCCGAGGTCGGCGAGCAACGCGGCGTCGAGTGCGGGGAAGGTCTTGGTGACCGCGAGCAACCGGACCTCGTCGCGTTCCCGGCCGGCGGCTTTGCACGCGGCACCGATCCGGTCTTCCACTTCGGCAAGCGAAGCGGCGAGTTCCTCCTTGCGGGTGTCACTCACGACGCGTCCAGCCAGGTGATCCCCGCGATCCGGCCGGTGGTGCCGTCGCGGCGGAAGCTGAAGAGGGTCTTGTCTTCGTTGGTACAGCGCGGATCGACGCCGATCTTGCCGACGCCGAGGTCGGCGAGTTGCCGCCAGAGCCCGGCGCGGAGGTCGAGTCCCGTCGTGCCCTTCCGGGTTTTGCAGGCGCTGCCGGGCACGTGTTTTTCGACGTCGGCGGCCATTTCGGCGGGAACTTCGTAGCAGTCGCCGCAGATCGCGGGCCCGAGCAACGCTTCGGTGCGTGCCGGGTCTGCGCCGAGCGAGCGCATCGCCTCGACAGCGGCGGGCACGACACCGACTCGGGCGCCGACGCGGCCCGCGTGCACGGCGGCGACGACACCGGCTTCGACGTCGGCCAGCATCACGGGGACGCAATCGGCGACGAGCACTACGAGCGCGAGACCGGTCTCAGCGGTGACGAGGGCGTCGGTCGCTTCGGCGGCGGCGGTCTCGGAACCGTCGACGACGGTGGCGGTGCGGCCGTGGACCTGCTCCATCCACGCCAGCCTGTCCTCGGCGAGGCCGAGTTCGCCGGCAAGGCGTTTGCGGTTGGCGTAGACGTCGCCCGCGTCGTCACCGACGTGATCACCGAGGTTGAAGGTGTCGTAAGGCGGCCGGGAAGCCCCGCCCGCCCTTGTCGTGACAACCCGCCGTACCCGCACGCGTTTCCTCCTAGACCTGAGTGAAGGCCCCCTCGACTGTAGTCAAGGAGGCCTTCACGGAACGTACTGGCGAACTACCGCCGCATGAAGGGCGGCACGTCGACTTCGTCGTCCGACGGGTCGTCGTGCACCGGGGTGGCGCGGCCGGGCAGGCTGCCGTGGGTCGAGTTCGACCCGATCGGCGAGTAGCCCCGTGAACCGCCGCCGGGCTGCGGGAGCCCGCCGGTCAGCGAGCCGTTGCCCTCACCGCGGGAGGACGGCATCGGCGTATGCGTGCGCGGCGGCGCGACCGGGTAGCCGTTCGAACCGGTCGACGGCACCGGCGTGGCACCCGAGGGCGGGCTCTGCACCGGTGTCGCCCCGCCGCCGTTGACCTGGCCGGCCTGGGCGGACGCCGTCGAGTTCGAGCGGGAGCCGAACGTCGACGGGTCGAGCTTCTTGTGCGTCGGCGTGCCGGCGTCGAAACCGGCCGCGATCACGGTGACCCGGACCTCGTCGCCGAGCGAGTCGTCGATGATCGTCCCGAAGATGATGTTCGCGTCGGGGTGCGCGGACTCCTGCACCAGCGACGCGGCCTCGTTGATCTCGAACAGGCCGAGGTCCGACCCGCCCGCGATCGACAGCAGCGCGCCGTGCGCCCCGTCCATCGACGCTTCGAGCAGCGGCGAGTTGATCGCCTTCTCCGCCGCCTGGATCGCCCGGCCCTCGCCGCGCGCCGAGCCGATGCCCATCAGCGCGGAACCCGCGCCGGACATGACGCTCTTGACGTCGGCGAAGTCCAGGTTGATCAGACCCGGCGTGGTGATCAGATCGGTGATGCCCTGGACACCCGAAAGCAGGACCTCGTCCGCCGAGCGGAAGGCGTCCATCAGCGAGACGCCGATGTCGCCCAGCTGCAGCAGCCGGTCGTTCGGGATCACGATGAGGGTGTCGCATTCGTTCCGCAGCTGCTGGATGCCGTCTTCGGCCTGCTTGCTGCGGCGCTTGCCCTCGAAGGTGAACGGGCGGGTGACGACGCCGATGGTCAGCGCGCCGAGTTTGCGGGCGATCTGGGCGACGACGGGCGCGCCACCGGTGCCGGTGCCACCACCCTCACCCGCGGTCACGAACACCATGTCGGCGCCCTTGATGACCTCTTCGATCTCTTCGCGGTGGTCTTCGGCGGCCTTCTGCCCCACCTCGGGGGCGGCGCCGGCACCGAGGCCGCGGGTCAGTTCCCGGCCGATGTCGAGCTTGACGTCGGCGTCGGACATGAGCAGTGCCTGAGCGTCGGTGTTCACCGCGATGAACTCGACGCCCTTGAGGCCGACCTCGATCATGCGGTTGACGGCGTTCACTCCGCCGCCGCCGATACCGACGACCTTGATCACCGCAAGGTAGTTGTGCGGGGGCGTCATCGGGGCCGCCTTCCTGATCGTGTGTGCCCGTGCTGCCCGCCGGTCGCTGAACCTGGATCGAACCCTCGAGCTGAACCTCAGATTGAGAGTTATGTCAACTGCCGACGTTGAAGCAGGACGGTATGCACCAGGCAGGCTCGAATCCAGTAGCCACGCCGTGTGTCGCAAAGGTGTTTTGCCACAACATCTTCCCGGGCGCAAGAGTCGGCCCCGGGGAAAGCGCCGGGCGGCGGCCTGGTAAGAGCCGGAGATCAGGTGGGCATGGACATGTTCATGACGATGTCGTCCGACGGCGAACCGGTCACCGAACCGCCGTCCTGCTCGACGCTCAGCGCGAACCCGTTCGCTCCGCTCAACCCCTGCGCGACCAGCAGCGCACCGTCCTGACCACCGCGAATGAGCCCGGCGGGCTTGGGTGCGGTGCCCGGGAACATCAGCCACGCCTGGTACGTCCGGCCCGGATCGTTCTTCGGCAGCTGAGCCGCCATGAAGACGAGCCTGTCCTTGGCGCGCGACATCATCACGGTCCCGCCGCCCCCGGCGGAGGTCTCGGCGTGCCCCGTCCGGAGATCGGCGGCCGAAAGGACGTCGGCGACCGGGGCGTACCGGTCCGCGTACTGCGCCGCTCGTTCGTTCGCGGCTGTCAGCTGCGTGTGGTTGTCGTAGGCGATACCGCCGAACACGGCGGTGCCCGCCAGCCCGACGATCGCCGCCGCGGCCGCGCCGATCGCCCAGCGCGGGGCGCGACGGCGGTCCTTGACGCGCTCCCCGGTTTCGAAACGCGTCTTCGGCGGCTGCTGCCTGGTCGCCATCGCCTCCGCGAGCACGCGGCGCTTGAGCTCGGGCGGCGGGTCTTCGGCCAGCGCGGCGCCGAGCCGGGTCGCGGTCATCTGCAGTTCGAGGACCTCTTGAGCGCACGAAGCGCACTCGCCGAGGTGCCGCTGGAACTGGGCACGCTCCATTTCGGACAACGCGTCGACGGCGTAAGCCCCGGTGAGCGTGTGCATTTCGGGCATGGTCATGCCGTCACCCCCAAACAGTCCCGGAGCCTGATCAGGCCGTCCCGGAGACGGGTCTTGATGGTTCCGTGCGGGGTCTGCAGCACCTCTGCGACCTCGCGATAGGTGTAGCCCTGGTAATAGGCGAGCAACACCGATTCCCGTTGCAGTTCGGTCAGGCTGGTCAGGCAGCGGCGCACCTGCGAGCGTTCCCAGCGGGCCGCGACGGCCTCGGCCACTTCGTCGAAGGGCCGGGCCCGGGCGGCCTCGAAGGTCGCCTTGACCTCGCGGTCGGAGCTGGCCCGTGCCGAACGGACGCGGTCGACGGCGCGGCGGTGCGCGAGCGTCATGGCCCAGTTCAGCGCGCTCCCCCGCTCCGGGGAGTAGCGCGTGGCCGTGCGCCACAGCTCCACCATGACCTCCTGAGTGACCTCTTCGGACTGTGCGACGTCGCGGAGGATCCGCCGCACCAGGCCGAGGATCGGACCGGCGAGCCGGTCGTACAGCGCGTCGAAGGCCCTCTCGTCCCCCTTCGCGACCCGGACGAGCAGCTCCTCGGACGTCGGCCCAGCCGGTTCGCCGTCCGTCGCGGGAACGGGCGCCATCCGGCGCGGACGTGCCGATTCATCCATCAAGCCTGCCTCCGGCGGTCTGCGGCGTCCGTGGGGTCAGCGGCGCCCTCTTCAACCACAGTTTGACCCCGTGCCGCCGGATCAGCGCGGAGACCCGGTGCGGCATGAGCGGACGGGTGATCAGCATGTGCACGAGCCATTTGACGGTGGCGGGCCGCCGCACCCCGCGCAGCGACGCCGTCAGCGGTGTCCGCCCGCCCTGCCGGAGGGCGATCTTGACCGAGAGCAGCGACTCCGGCCGCGGCACCTCCATCCGGTACTCACCGTCCATCGACTGGAACGGCGAGACGTAGAACTCCTTGTCCGCGTGGGCGTTCCCGTCGGCGTCGGGACGCAGGAGGTACGCGTGCCTGCCCCGGTAGGTGTTGTGGACCTCGGCGACGACGCATTCGAGTTCGCCGTCGGGCCGGTGGCACCAGTAGAGGGTGATCGGGTTGAAGTTGTGCCCGAGCATCCGCGCGCCCGCGAGCATCAGCACCCGCCCGCCCTCCAGGTCGACGCCGCGCGCCGCGAGCCACCGGTCCAATTTGGACCGGATGCTGGAGGTGTCCTCGGGCGCGAAGTGGTCTCGCGGGTCGAAGCGGGCGAAGGGGCGCAGCCACCGGGGCAGCTTCGGCGGCGCGTCGAGATCGATGAGCCACAGATAGACGCGGTGGGCGAACGAGATCGGCGGATCGTTGCGCCGGACATGCGCCACCGTGGAGTCGTAGAGCACGGCCATGACGGTCACCATCGCACCCCGAAGTTCTCGGCCGCGCGGACACCGGACGCGCAGCCGTCCTCGTGGAATCCCCACCCATGATAGGCGCCCGCGAAGGCGACCGTGTCGTCGTTGAGTTCGGGCAGGCGGCGCTGGGCGGCCACCGATTCCGGGGTGTAGACGGGGTGTTCGTAGGTCATCTTGGCCAGCACCGCACCGTCGGCGGGGGCGGTGCCGGGGTTGAGCGTGACGACGTAGCCGGTCGGCTCGTCGAGCCGCATGAGGCGGTTCATGTCGTAGGACACCTGGACCGCTCCGGCGTTCGCTCCACAGGCGGGCGTGGCGTAGTTCCAGCCCGCGCGCGCCGATTCCGCCGTCGGGAGCACGCCCGTGTCGGTGTGCAGCCAGGCCTCGTTGCTGGAGTACCGGAACGAGCCGAGGACGTCGCGCTCGGCCTCTGTCGGCGACGCAAGCAGCTTCAGCGCCTGATCCGCGTGAGTGGCCAGGACGACCTTGTCGAGCCGGTGCCGGGTGTCGGCGTCGTCGCGGACCTCGATCCCCCGCACGGTGCGCTTGACGGAGCGGACCGGCGTCGACAGGTGGACGGCCGTCAGCTGCTTGGCGGCGAGGTCGACGTACTCGCGGGAGCCGCCGACGACGGTCCGCCAGCTCGGGGATCCGCCGACCGACAGCATCCCGTGGTTGCGCAGGAACTCGAACAGATAGCGCGCGGGGTACTTGAGTGTGTCGTCCCGGTCGGCCGACCAGACGGTGGAGACGACCGGGAGCATGAAGTGGTCGACGAAGTACTTCGTGTAGCCGCCGATCGCGAGGAACGCGCCGAGGGTGACGTCACCGGCCTCGGGCGATTCGAGGACGCGGTTCGCGTGCAGATGGAAGCGCTTGACGTCGGCGAGCATCCGCAGGTAGCGCCCGCGGGCGACGTTGCGGGGCTGCGCGAACAGGCCCTTCAAGCCCTTGGCACCGGCGTACTGGAGGCCGCAGCCGTCACAGCGGATGCTCATCGACATCTCGGTGTCGCGGGTGGCGACGCCGAGTTCGGCGAAGAGCCGGAGCAGGTTCGGGTACGTGCGCTCGTTGTGCACGATGAACCCGGAGTCGACACCGACGGTGCCGCCGTGCGCGCTCGGGACGTCGTGGGTGTGCGCGTGCCCGCCCAGCCTGTCGTCGGCTTCGAACAGCAGCACTTCGTAGCGGCGTTGCAGCAGGTAGGCGGCCGTGAGGCCGGCGACGCCGCTGCCGATGACTCCGATGCGTAGACCCTTGGTGTGCACGAAAGGGATTCGGAACAGGGGCCGAGGCGGATTGGACCGGGTGAACCGGGGCATCGTCCGACCCATCCTTTTCCTGTCCGGGGTCGAATGACGACTATGCCGAACAGTCCCGCGTCCCGCCTAGTCCCGTTCGTCGAGCGGCTCCTCGGTGGCACCCTCCCGGTCGGTCTCCGCACCTGGGACGGCGTACGCGCCGGTCCGCCGGATGCCCCGACCGTGGTCCTCCGCAACCGGCGCGCCCTGCGCCGTCTCCTCTACGCCCCCGGGGAACTGGGCCTGGCCAGGGCCTATGTCTCGGGGGATCTCGACGTCGAAGGCGACCTCGCCGACGGATTCCGCCGGATCTGGGCGCTGACCCGCTCGGGTGCCGTGCGCGGCGCCAAGCTCGGCCCCCGTGAGTGGGCCGAGGCGCTGCGGCTCGCGGTGGGCCTCGGCGTCGTCGGGCCGCCGCCCAAACCGCCCGTCGAAGAGGCCCGGCTGTCCGGGAAGCTGCACACGCTGCTCCGCGACAAGTCGGCGATCGCGCACCACTACGACCTCAGCAACGCCTTCTACCAGCTGCTGATGGACGAATCGATGGCCTACTCGTCGGCGTACTGGACGTCCGAGGAAGACGGCTACGACCTCGAACAGGCTCAGTGGGACAAACTCGAGCTGATCTGCCGCAAGCTCGGGCTGCGGCCGGGGATGCGGCTGCTCGACGTCGGCTGCGGGTGGGGTTCGCTCCTGGTGCACGCGGCGAAGCATCACGGCGTGCACGCGGTCGGCATCACGCTTTCGGCGGAGCAGCTGCAGCACATCCGGAGCCGCCTCGCCCAGCACGACCTGGAAGATCGCGTCGAGGTCCGGCGGCAGGACTATCGCGAGCTGACCGACGAGCCGTTCGACGCCGTCGCCACCATCGAGATGGGCGAACACGTCGGCGAAGAGAACTACCCCGAGTACACGCGGACGCTGTACCGGATGCTCAAGCCCACCGGACGGCTGGTCCTGCAGCAGATGTCCCGCGGCGCGGTGGCGCCCGGCGGCGGCGCGTTCATCGAGCGCTACATCGCCCCCGACATGACCATGCGGCCGCTGAGCCGCACGCTCGGGCATCTGGAGACCGCCGGCTTCGAGATCCGCGACGTCCACGCGCTGCGCGAGCATTATGTGCGTACGGTCCGGGCATGGGAGAAAACGCTCGAGAGCAACTGGGACGACGTCGTGGCGCTGATCGGTGAATCCGGCGCGCGGGTCTGGCGGCTCTACCTGGTCGGCGGCGCGCTCGCGTTCGAGGAGAACCGGATGGGTGTGGACCAGATCCTCGCGGTCCGCTCGTCCCAACAGGGGTCGAGCGCGCTGCCCGCCACCCGGGAGTGGTCCTGATGTCCCTCGGGGGCACCCTCGCGGTCACGGCGGGCACGACCCTCCTGGCCTTCGTCGTCACGTTCGGCATCGCGCTGTGGCGCAAGCGGTACGACACCGTCGACACACTCTGGGGGCCTGGATTCGCGCTCGTCGCGGTGGTCGCGGCCCCGCTCGGGGACGGGTCGGTGACGCTGCGCGTGGTCACCGCGCTGCTGGCCGCGGTCTGGGGCGTACGCCTCGGCGTCCACCTCCACCTGCGCAACCACAAGCTGCCCGAAGACCCCCGCTACGTGCGGATGGCGGAGAGCGCCGGCCCGAATCCGGCGCTCAAGCTGTTCGTCCGCGTGTACCTGGTGCAGGCGGTGGTGCTCTGGTTCGTCTCGCTGCCGGTCCAGTTCGCGATGTACGGCGACTCCTTCGGCGTGACGGCGTGGCTCGGCGTCGCGGTGTGGCTGGTCGGCTTCGGGTTCGAGACGATCGGTGACGAGCAGCTGCGCCGCTTCAAAGCCGACCCGGACAACAAGGGGAAGGTGCTCGACAGCGGGCTGTGGCGCTACACGCGGCATCCCAACTACTTCGGGGACGCGTGCGTCTGGTGGGGCCTGTACCTGCTGGCCTGCTCGAGCTGGGTGGGGGCGGCGACGATCCTGTCGCCGATCGCGATGACGTACACGCTGGCCAAGGGCACCGGAAAACCTTTGCTGGAGAAGGGTTTGCGGCGTTCCCGGCCGGGATACGCGACCTACGTCGAGCGGACCAGCGGGTTCTTCCCGCTGCCCCCTCGCCGTGCTACTCCCCGGTGAGACCGTCGGTCATTTCACGCAAGAGGTCGAGGTGGCCGGCATGCCTGCCGGTCTCCTCGATCATGTGCGCGACCACGAACCGGACGTTGACCTCGCGGTCCCCGCGGAAGGGGGCCTTGTCGTCCAGGCCCATCCCGGAGACGATCTTGCGGCTCCGCTCGCACTCGGCCTCGTAGGCGGCGATCAGCTGCTCGATCGGGGTCTTCATGGCGACCCGGAACTCGGCGTCGGGGTCGGCTTCGAGAGCCTCCTTCCAAACGTCCTCCTGGCCGCCGAGCACCACGTTGAACCAGTACTGCTCGACGATGGTCAGATGGCCGAGCAGACCGGCGACGGTGGTCAGTTCGCTGGGCACGAGCGGCCGCCTGGCCTGTTCGTCGGTCAGGCCTGAGCACTTCCACACGACGGTGGCGCGGAGGAAGTCGAGAAAGCCGTTCAGCTGGGTGCGCTCGTCGCCGGTGAGCGGCGGTTCGGGACGCTTCGGTTCGTCGGTCATGGTGCTGCAGTCTGCCGGTTTCCTCGGATGATCCGCCAACGAGTTACCACCGGCCGGGCTGTCCGCCATCTGCCGCAGGGCCGTGGTCCATGTCCGAATGGGATCCCATCGTTCGAGTGAAACCGACGGTAGTTAGCGCCCCTGAAACATGACGACCACCCGCTCGTCATGTCAGGCTGGTGCAGTTGTGCCCATAGCCGGAGCATCAAGGAAAGGCAGATGATGTCAGGCCTGCAGCTGAGCGCACTCGATGTCGCTTTCCTTTGTATGGAAAGCGAAACGACGCCCATGCACATGGGCGCGGTGGTCACTTTCCGCCCGCACGGGCAGGTGCACGCGCGTAAGCTGACCGAGCTGCTCGCCGAGCGGGCGGCGAGGCTCCCGAAGCTGCGCCAGCGCCCCCGCACCGCGCTGTTCCCGCCCGGCGCCGCCATCTGGGCCGAAGACCCGGATTTCGTTGCCAGTGAACATATTTCACATCACCACTTGAGCTCCCTGTACGAACCGGACCCACTCTCCGCCTACGCGTCGCGTTGGATGGGACGGCCGCTCGACACCGAAAAACCCTTGTGGGACTTGCATCTCGTCACCGGCCTGCCGGACGGCGAGTTCGCGTTGCTGCTGAAACTCCACCACGCGCTCACCGACGGGGCGGGCGCGTACGCCGTCGCCGTCGGCCTGCTCGATGGGCTCCCTCGAGCGACGAAGCGTGCGCACAGCGGTGCCGAACCACCGGCCCCACGCTCCCCTGTGGACGCTGTCAAGGACGCCCTCGGCACCACCCTGGCCCAGGCCGGGGCGTCGGCCGGGATCGCGTCTTCGGTCGTCCGCGCGACCCGCTCGCCGCTGTCGCCGATCAGCGCGCCGCCGTCGACCGAGCGACGGCTCGGCCTCGTCCGGCTGGACACCGGCGAGATCCGGCGGATCCGACGGGCGCACGGCGGTACCGCCAACGACGTCGTGCTGGCGATCCTCTCCGGCGCGCTCCGCGAATGGATGATCAACCGCGGCCAGCGCGCCGACGACCGGACCCTGCGGGCGCTCATCCCGGTCAGCGTGCGCGGGCGCTCCGCCGAGCAGCTGGGCGGCAACAAGCTGTCCGGTTACCTGTGCGATCTGCCTGTCGGCCTCGACGATCCGGTGGAGCGGCTGCTGGCCGTCCAGCGCGAGATGAGCCGGAACAAGGCCGCGGGCCCCGGCCGGGGCGCGGGCGCGTTCCCGCTGCTCGCCGACCGGATGCCGCCGATGCTGCACCGGCTCGGCAGCAGGGCCGCCGGACTGGCCGCGCCGCTGCTGTTCGACCTCGTGGTGACCACCGTACCGGTGCCGCCCAACCGGCTCACCCTCGACGGGACGCGGCTCGAAAGCGTGTACCCGTTCGTTCCGCTGGCACCACGGCAGGCTGTCGGCATCGCGGTGGCGACCTACCGCGACTCCGTCCACATCGGACTGCAGGCGAACGGGGCGGCGGTTTCGGACGTGGGTTCGCTGCGGGACGGCGTGCTCAAGTCGGCCGCGCGCCTTCTGGACGCCGCTTAGCGCGTGACGCGAACGTGACGGATCAAGTGATGTGAAGGGGTCTTTCCCCGCATCACATGCGGCGAAAGACCCCTTCACCTCACGACTGCCGGGGCTTTCCTGATCAGCCGCGCAGCATCTCCGCGACCAGGAAAGCCAGCTCCAGCGACTGCTGCGTGTTCAGGCGCGGGTCGCAGGCGGTCTCGTACCGGCCCGAGAGGTCCAGATCCGAGATCTCCTGCGCGCCGCCGAGGCATTCGGTGACGTCCTCGCCGGTCAGCTCGACGTGGATGCCGCCGGGGTAGGTGCCGAGTTTGCGGTGCACCTCGAAGAAGCCTTGGACCTCGTCCACGATCCGGTCGAAGTGCCGGGTCTTGTACCCGGTCGACGCCTCGTGGGTGTTGCCGTGCATCGGGTCGCACTGCCAGATGACCTTGTGCCCGGACGCCTCGACCTTCTCGACGATCGCGGGCAGCACCTCGCGGACCTTGCCGTTGCCCATCCGGGCGATCAGCGTCAGGCGACCGGGCTCGTTGCGCGGGTCGAGCCGCCGGACGTACTCGACGGCCTGTTCGGGCGTGGTCGTCGGGCCGATCTTGAGACCGATCGGGTTGGCCAGCAGTTCGGCGAAGGCGATGTGCGCGCCGTCGAGCTGCCGGGTCCGCTCGCCCACCCACAGGAAGTGCGAGGACAGGTTGTACAGCTTCGGGTTCGTCGCGTCCGCGCGATCCATCCGCAGCATGGAGCGCTCGTAGTCCAGCAGCAGCGCCTCGTGGCTGGCGAAGATCTCGGTGGACTGGAGCGAGGTGTCGGTGACGCCGCAGGCCGACATGAACCGCAGGCCGCGGTCGATCTCCGCGGCCAGCGCCTCGTAGCGCTCGCTGGCGGGCGAGGACTTCACGAAGTCCTTGTTCCAGTCGTGCACCTGGTGCAGATCCGCCATCCCGGCGCCGGTGAGCGCGCGGACGAGGTTCATCGCGGCGCCCGCGTTGGCGTACGCGCGGATCATCCGGCCCGGGTCGGGCACGCGGAGCTCGGGCTTCGCGACGAGCGAATTGATGATGTCGCCGCGGTACACCGGCAGGCCGAGCGCGTCGGTGGACGCCGAACGCGGCTTCGCGTACTGGCCCGCGATCCGGCCGACCTTCACCACCGGCAGGCTCGCGCCGTAGGTGAGGACGACGGCCATCTGCAGCAGGGTGCGCAGGTTGGCGCGGATATGCGGTTCGGTGTTCGACTCGAACGTCTCCGCGCAGTCACCGCCCTGCAGCAGGAACGCTTCGCCGCGGGCGACCATGGCGAGCCTGTCGGAGAGCCTGTCGATCTCGGCGGGGACGGTGATCGGCGGCACACTCTCCAGCACGCCGCGTACGCGTTTCGTCAGCTCGGGGTCCGGCCATTCGGGCTGCTGCGCGGCGGGCCGGGAAAGCGCGTCGTCGAGCCGGTTGCGCAGCTCGGGCGGCAGAGGAGGCAGTTCGGGGAGCGTGTCGACGGGAACGTCCACTGTCCAGTTCACCGGCCCAGGATATGCCGAGCCGAAAGCCGCCCGCCCACCGGGACAAAAGTCCCAAACGGTGGACGGGCGGCGGACTGATCAGGCCGCCTGCGCCTTGTTGTAGAGGTTCTGCGCGTCCGTGCCGAAGTACGGCCCGAACATGTACCCGGGCAGGAAGTTGTAGCCGAAGCTGTTCACCGACGCCTGGACGCCGGCGCCGGTCGCCTCACTGAAGTTGAGGAACCACGGGCCGCCGCTCGAACCGCCGGTCATGTTGCAGTTCATCCCGTGATCCTTGGTCAGCAGGAAATCGGTGAACGTGCTCCCGCTGCAATAGATCAGTTTCGTGCCGTCGTACGGCGCCGCCGCCGGATACCCGAACGTGTACATCGACTGGTTGCGCGCCTGGTTGAACGCGATCCCCTGCGCACCGACGACGTCCGTCAGTTTCTGCCCGTTGAGCGGGTTGACCACGGCCGCGCCGACGTCGTAGTTCATGTCCTCGCTCGCTTCCCACTGCGGAGTGGTCAGCGTGCTCTTCGCGGCCCAGGTGCCATAAGGCGTGTTGCCGTTGTTGTAACCGGGAGCGAAGGTCCAGTTGGTGTGCCAGGCGCCCTGGTACTTCACGCAATGCCCGGCGGTGATCACGACACTGCCGTTCGCGCTGGTGACCGCGTCACCGGAGCACGACGCGTTCCGCCCGCCCATGGTGAAGAACACGCGGCCCGCGGTCTGCACGACCTTGCCCGCCCCCGTCCACGCGCCCCCGCCGTTGGGGATGCTCTGGATGATCGCGCTCTCGCCCTTGGCGACATCCTTGAGCGAAAGGTTCGGAGCCTTGACCAGTTGTTCGATCGGCACCGCCGACCGCATGCGTTCCGGCGTCCAGTAGGCCGCCACCGCCTGCGCGTCGATCGCCGCCTGATGATGGACCGGCCCGGCTTGAGCGGGACTCGCGACCGCCGTCAGCGCTGTCACCGCCAGCCCCACGAGCGCCGCCAGGATCCCCGTCCGGGAAACCGTCCTCTTCATGGCGTACCACCTTTCGCCACCGGTGAATTGCCGTATGACTTGTACGACATTTCGAAAGTATTTGTCCGGCTACCGGGCGTACAAGGGACCGTTCGGCCGCATCCGTTCTCTCCGATGAGCCGTTCGGCCCAATACGATGACCTGCCCGAGACCGCGCCGGTACCTTTCCGACTGTGGAGGGATTCGCGCGGCTGAGCACGAACGTTCTCGCACCCTGGGTGTGGCCGCTCCTGGCGTCGGCCGGGATCGTCCTCAGCGGGACCGTGGGCTGGCCGGGGCTGGTCGCCCTTGCCGTCTCGACGGTCGTGACCGCCGCCGAAGATATCTGCGCACCAGGCCACCGACTGTGTGGATTTTGGGGCGTTGGATGACCAGAAATCCACACAGTCCCGCGTGACTGGTGAGCAGACAGGAAGACAACCGTTCGAAGACCACTGCCGTCAAGCCGGGCAGTGGGAATCGGCGGCCGGGAGGACGCCGTCCCGCAGATACCGCACGACGACGTCGTTGCCACATGCGTTCTCCTTGGTGAAAACGCCGTGCCCGCCCGCATCGACGGTCACCATCCGCGCCCGTCCGCCCAGCGCCGAACGCAGTTCCCTGGCCCCGATCAGTGGCGTCGCCGGGTCGCGGAGGTTCTGCACCAGCAGGAGGTTCGACGGTCCGCGGTCGTGGATCCGCACCGGGCGTTCGCGGCGCTCCACCGGCCAGAACGCGCAGGGGGTGATGTTCGCGGCGGCCGGACCGAACATCGGATGCGTCACGCGGGCGCGCTCGACGACCTTTTGGTAGTAGCGAACGCTTTCCGGCCAGTCGGCGTCGTTGCACAGCACCTGGAGCTGAAGCGCGGCGTGATTGTCGCCGTCGAGCGGTCCGCCCTGTGCCGACGCGGACGGAGCGGCCCATCGCTCAGCGAGATCGGGGAAGTTCGCGTCGTCGTACAGCGCTCCCCAGGTGTCGGACCGGATTCCTTGGCCACGTTTTTCGGCCAGTTCGAAGAACTTCGCCTTGATCTCGGCGGGTGTCCGCCCGAGGTGGTAGACGTCGTCCCGCGCCGCCGCCCAGGCCGCGAAGTCGCCGAACCTGTCGTCGAAACCGTTCGCGAACCGTTGGTGCGCCTGGACATCGAGTCCGTTCGGGCCGAGAAGACTGTCCAGCACGATCCGATCCGTCTTCGCCGGGAACATCGACGCGTAGGCGGCGCCGAGGTAGCTCCCGTACGAGACGCCGTAGTACGAGATCTTCCGCTCCCCCAGCGCCTCGCGGATCCGGTCCATGTCACGCGCCGTGTTGGCGGTGGTCATGTGCGGCAAGAGATCCGCCGTCTTCGATTCGGCGCATTGTCGTGCCACGACACGGGATTTCGCCGCCTTTTCGACGACGTCACGCGGGCCGTCCGCGTAAGGGCCCACGACGGTGAAGCGCTGTTCCGCGGTCAGATCGCAGGTCACCGGCGTGCTGTAGGTGGTCCCGCGCGGGTCGAACCCGATGACGTCGTAACTGTCGAGCAGGCCGGTGTGCCCTTGCCGCTGCGCGAGTTGCGCGGGCATCGCCAGGCCGGGGCTCCCGGGGCCGCCGGGGTTCATCAGCAGCACACCACGGCGTTTCGGCGAGGTGCTCGCCTTCCGGGAAACGGTGAGTTCGATGGTCCGGCCGCCGGGGTTCGCGTAGTCCATCGGGACCTCGAGCTTCGCGCATTCGAGGCCCGCCGTCGGCGAGGGTGTCATGCCGTAATCCGGGCAGGGTGACGTCCAGTGCGGGGCCGGAGCCGCTTCGGCCGTCGCCGGCACGGCCACGGCCAGTGGGAGAAAAGCCAGTATCGCCAACTTTTTTCTCATGCGGAGAGCTTGGCGCGACCGGCCGCCCTACCGCGTCGGACCTGAGCCTGATCCGAGACCTCAACCTTCGGTGGGAGAAGGGCCTTCCTTCAGTACACCCTCTGTCAGCCGCGTCTCGACGACGCGCGCGAAACTGGGGCACGTCCGGATGTCCTCGTGCGGACAGGCCAGGACGTGCGCGATGGCGGTCCTCGCCGCCTCGATCCGGGCCAGCCGCTGGTCGAGTTCGGCCAGCTTCCGCCGATGCAGCTCGCGCCAGCCCTCCGCCTCCAGCTCACGGGCGGCGATCAGATCCTTGAGCTCGCGCAACGTGAAGCCCACGTCCTGCAGCAGCAGGATCTCCCCGACCCGCCCGATCACCGACGGCGGATACCGCCGCTGTCCGGCGACCCTGTCGGGAGCGGGCAGGAGGCCGATCTCCTCCCAGTAGCGCAGGGCGGAGGTGGCGACCCCGGTACGGCTCGCCACTTCGCCGATCGTCAACTCGCCTTCGCCCATCTTGACTTCAAGCGTACTTGAAGCCGTTGACTCGGCTCATGACGAAAACAGGCGGACCCATCACCGAACACGTATTCCCCAGGCTCTTCCGGCAGTTCGGCCATCCACGCGGACCGGTGGGGCAGGTGGTCGGCTGGATCATGGCGAACAGCGCGTCCAACCGGCGGCGCAACGGCTGGGTGGTTTCCCTGCTGGAGATCCAGCCGACGGACCGGGTTCTCGAAATCGGCTTCGGTCCCGGTCTCGCCGTCGCCGAACTGGCGGGCCTGGCGAGCCGGGTCCACGGCATCGACCATTCCGCGGCGATGGTGCGGAGGGCCACCCGGCGCAATTCTCGCGCGGTCCGTGACGGCCGGGTCCGGCTCGTGCACGCTTCCGTGGATCGGTTGCCGGAATTCGGCGAACCCCTCGACGTGATCCTGGCGGTCAATTCCGCGAAATTCTGGGCGGAGCCCGCCGCACGGTTACGCGATCTGCGACGTCTGCTCCGGCCTTCGGGACGCATAGCGCTGGCCATCCAGCCACGGTGTCCCGGCGCCGACGGCGCGACCACCGCGCAAGCGGCCCAGGAACACCACGACTTGCTCGTCGAGGCGGGATTCACCGCGATCCGCGTCGAGACCCTCGACCTCGATCCGCCCGTCGCCTGCCTGCTGGCGATCAATCCGGGGTGAAGGAACGCGCCGACGACGCTGTCGGCGCGGACCGGGATCAGACGACGGCGAGCGGAAGCGCCGTCGGGTGCACCGGTGCGGGAAGGTCGGAAGCGCCGGTGAGGTAGGCGTCGACGGCGCTGGCCACCGAACGTCCTTCGGCGATCGCCCACACCACGAGCGAGGCACCGCGATGCGCGTCGCCGCAGACGAACACGCCAGGTGACTCCGTCTGCCAGTCCGCGCCGCACGAGAGCGTGCCGCGTTTGGTCAGCGACAGCCCGAGCCCGTCCAACAGCGGCATGTGCTCGACACCCTCGAACCCGATCGCGAGCAGCACGAGGTCGGCGGGCACTTCCTCGACCTCGTCGTTGACCGGGATGACCTCACGGCGGCCGGTCTCGCGATCCTTCTGGACCTTGACCTGCTGGAGTTCGACACCGCGCACGGTGCCGTTCTCGTCGCCGACGAACCGCTTGACCGCGACGGCGAACTTGCGCTCGCCCGCCTCCTCGTGCGCCGGGTAGGTGCGGAGGATGTACGGCCAGGTCGGCCACGGCGAGCGCTCGTCGTCCCTTGTGGACGGTGGCGTCGGGTACTGGTCCAGCTGTGTCACCGAAAGCGCGCCCTGACGGGTCGCGGTGCCGTACGAGTCGGCGCCGGTGTCGCCGCCGCCGATGATGACGACGTGCTTGCCCGCCGCGTCCACCGGGGACGGGCCGTCGCCCTCGACGTACTTGTTGGCCGGGACGAGATGCTCCATCGCCAGGTGGATCCCGGACAGCTCGCGTCCGGGCGTCGTCGTGTCGTCACGGCCGCGCAGCGCGCCCACGGCGAGCACCACCGCGTCGTAGCCCGCCCGCAGTTCCTCGACGGTCAGATCGACGCCGACCTCGCAGCCGGTGACGAACTTCGTGCCCTCCTTGCGGAGTTGCGCGAGCCGCCGGTCGAGGACCTTCTTCTCCATCTTGAACTCGGGGATGCCGTACCGCAGCAGGCCGCCGAGCCGATCGTCCCGTTCGTAGACGGTCACTTCATGGCCGGCACGGGTCAGCTGCTGCGCGGCGGCGAGCCCGGCGGGGCCGGAGCCCACCACCGCGACCCGCTGCCCCGAAGACACCGCCGAAACCTGCGGCTGCACGTAGCCCGCTTCCCAGGACTGGTCGGCGATCGTCTGCTCGACGCGTTTGATCGCCACCGGCCCGCCGGACAAGGGCGAGATCGACAGGACGCAGCCCGCCTCGCACGGCGCGGGGCACAGCTTCCCGGTGAACTCGGGGAAGTTGTTGGTCGCGTGGAGCCGGTCGCTCGCCGCGGCCCAGTCGCCGCGGCGCACCAGGTCGTTCCACTCCGGGATCAGGTTGCCCAGCGGGCAGCCGGAACCACCGGAGTGACAGAACGGGATGCCGCAGTCCATGCACCGCGAAGCCTGCTTGCGCACCTTTTCGTTGCGCTCGGCGGGTTCCACGTCGGCGTAAACCTCGCCCCAGGTGGCGAGGCGTTCCTCTTTGGACTTCTTCTTCGGCTCTTCACGTTCGTGCTTGAGGAAACCCGTCGGATCAGCCACGAGCGGCCTCCATGATCGCTTCGTCGACGTCGCGGCCCGCGGCACGCGCCGCCTTCGCCGCGTCAAGGACACGCTGGTAGTCGCGGGGCATCACCTTGGTGAACGCCGCCGAGCGACGCGGCCAGTCGCCGAGCAGCGACGCGGCCACGGCCGAACGTGTGAGGTCGTAATGTTTCTGCACGGTCTTCTTGAGCCAGGCGAGATCCTCGGCCCTCGGGGTCAGGAGGTTCACCATCTCCTCGTTGACCCGGCCGCGGTCGAGGTCGAGCACATAGGCCTCGCCGCCGGACATGCCGGCCGCGAGGTTGCGCCCGGTCGGGCCGAGCACCACGGCCTGCCCACCGGTCATGTACTCGAAGGCGTGGTCGCCGACGCCCTCGGCGACGACCACCGCACCGGAGTTGCGCACGCAGAACCGTTCGCCGACCTGGCCGCGCAGGAACATCTCCCCGCCGGTGGCCCCGTAGGCGAGGGTGTTCCCGGCGATGGTCTGGCCTTCCGCGGCGAACTTCGCGTCCGGATGCGGGCGCACGATGATCCGCCCGCCCGAAAGGCCCTTGCCGACGTAGTCGTTCGCGTCGCCGACCATGTCGAGCGTGATGCCGCGCGGCAGGAACGCGCCGAGCGACTGCCCGGCGGAACCGGTCAGCAGCACGTGGATCGTGTCCTCGGGCAGGCCTTCGCCGCCGTAACGACGGGTGATCTCGGACCCGAGCAGCGTGCCGACGGTCCGGTTCACGTTCCGCACCGGCAGTTCCAGCCGGACCGGATGCGCGTCTTCCAGCGCCGCCTCGGCGAGCTGGATCAGCGTCCGGTCGAGCGCGTGCTCGAGGCCGTGGTCCTGCGTCCGCGTGCGCCGCTTCGCCCCGCCGTACGGGGTTTCCGTCGGCATCTCGAAGATCGGTGAGAGGTCGAGCCCGGAGGCCTTCCAGTGCTCGATCGCCTTGTCGGTGTCGAGCACCTCGGCGTGGCCGATGGCTTCGTCGAGAGTCCGGAAACCGAGTGCCGCCAACGTTTCCCGGACCTCTTCGGCGACGAACCGGAAGTAGTTGACGACGTGGTCGGCCTGGCCGGTGTAGCGCTTGCGCAGATCCGGGCTCTGGGTCGCGACGCCGACCGGGCAGGTGTCGAGATGGCAGACGCGCATCATGACGCAGCCTTCGACGATCAACGGGGCCGTCGCGAAGCCGTATTCCTCCGCGCCGAGCAGCGCGGCGACGACGACGTCGCGGCCGGTCTTCATCGCGCCGTCGACCTGAACGGTGATCCGGTCACGCAAACCGTTGAGCAGCAACGTCTGCTGTGTCTCGGCGAGCCCGATCTCCCACGGTGTGCCCGCGTGCTTGAGCGAGTTCATCGGGGAGGCGCCGGTGCCGCCGTCGTGGCCGGAGATCAGCACGACGTCGGCGTGCGCCTTGGACACGCCCGCCGCGACCGTACCGACGCCGAGCGAGGACACCAGCTTCACGTGGATGCGGGCGTTCTCGTTGGCGTTCTTGAGGTCGTGGATCAGCTGGGCGAGATCCTCGATCGAATAGATGTCGTGGTGCGGGGGCGGCGAGATGAGCCCGACGCCCGGCGTCGAGTGCCGCGTCCGCGCGATCCACGGGTACACCTTGTTCGGCGGGAGCTGCCCGCCCTCGCCCGGCTTCGCGCCCTGCGCCATCTTGATCTGGATGTCGTCGGCGTTGACCAGGTACTCGCTCGTGACGCCGAACCGGCCGCTCGCGACCTGCTTGATCGCGCTGCGCCGGGTCGGATCGTAGAGCCGCTCGGGGTCTTCCCCGCCCTCACCGGTGTTGGACCGGCCGCCGATGCGGTTCATCGCGATGGCGAGGGTTTCGTGTGCCTCGGCCGAAATCGAACCGTAGGACATCGCGCCGGTGTTGAAGCGCTTGAAGATCGCCTCGACCGGCTCGACCTCGTCCAGCGGGACGGGCTCGCGCGTGCCCTCACGGAAAGAGAACAGCCCGCGCAACGCGCCACCCTGGCGGTAGAGGCGGTGCACCTCGTCGGAGTACTGCTTGTACACCTCTTCCCGGCCGGTCTTCGTCGCGTGCTGCAACAGGAAGACGGTCTCCGGGGTGAACAGGTGCAGTTCGCCTTCGCGGCGGTACGCGTACTCGCCGCCTGTCTCGAGTCCGCGGTGGACGCGATCGGTCGGGTTGTCCGGGTACGCGCGGCGGTGGCGCGTGGCGACCTCTTCGGCGAGCACGCTCAGGCCGACACCGCCGAGCTTCGACGACGTCCCGGTGAAGTACTCGTCAAGGAGATCTTGGGCCAGGCCGAAGGATTCGAAGACCTGCGCGGCGGTGTACGCGCCGACGGTCGAGATGCCCATCTTCGACATGATCTTCAGGACGCCCTTCACGAGCGCCTTGACGTAGTTGCGGATCGCCTTGGCGGGCTCGATACCGGTGACGGCACCGGTCGAGATCATGTCTTCGATGGTCTCGAAGGCCAAGTACGGGTTCACCGCGGCGGCGCCATAGCCGAGCAGAAGCGCGACGTGGTGGACCTCGCGGGCGTCACCGGTCTCGACGACCAGCGCGACGCGGAGCCTTTCCTTGGTGCGCACCAGATGGTGGTGCACCGAGGACACCAGCAGCAGCGACGGGATCGGCGCCATGCGGTGGTCGGAGTCGCGGTCGGACAGCACGAGCGTGCGCGCACCCGCCGCGATCGCCTCGGACGCCTCGCGCCGGACCCGCTCGATCGCGGACGCCAGCGCGTCGGCGCCGCCGTCCACTTCGTACAGTCCGGAAAGGACGCTGCACGCGAAGCCGGGGAGGTCGCCGTCGTCGTTGATGTGGATCAGCTTGGCGAGTTCGTCGTTGTCGATCACCGGATACGGCAGCTGCACGTGCCGACAGGAGGCCGGGCCGGGGGCGAGCAGGTTCCGCTCGGGGCCCATGATCCGGCTCATCGAAGTGACGAGCTCTTCGCGGATCGCGTCCAGCGGCGGGTTGGTGACCTGCGCGAAGTTCTGCTTGAAGTAGTCGTAAAGCAGCCGCGAACGCTGTGACAGCACCGCGGGCGGGGTGTCGGAGCCCATCGATCCGATCGGCTCCATGCCCTTGACCACCATCGGCGCGAGAAGGATCTTCAGCTCTTCTTCGGTGTAGCCGAAGGAAAGCTGGCGCCGCAGCACGGAATCGTGGCTCTGCACGATGTGGTCGCGATCCGGCAGATCGGCGATCTGCAGCAGACCGGCGTGCAGCCAGCCCTCGTACGGAAGTTCCTTGGCCAGCTCCGACTTGACCTCTTCGTCGTCGACGATCCGGCCCGCCTCGGTGTCCACCAGGAACATGCGGCCGGGCTTGAGGCGGCCCTTGGCCACGACGTCCTCGGGGGCGACGTCGAGCACCCCGGCCTCACTGGCCAGCACGACCCTGTCGTCGGCGGTGCGCCACCATCGGGCGGGGCGCAGGCCGTTGCGGTCCAGCACCGCGCCGACGAGCGTGCCGTCGGTGAAGGTGACACAGGCCGGGCCGTCCCACGGCTCCATGAGGCTGGCGTGGAACTGGTAGAACGCACGACGCTGGGCGTTCATCCCGGCGTGGTTCTCCCACGCCTCGGGGATCATCATCAGCACCGCGTGCGGCAGCGACCGCCCGCCGAGGTGCAGCAGCTCCAGCACCTCGTCGAACGAGGCGGAGTCCGACGCGTCGGCCGAGCAGATCGGGTACAGCCGGGTGAGGTCACCGGTGATGAGGTCCGATTCCAGCAGCGCCTCACGGGCGCGCATGCGGTTGCGGTTGCCCCGGATGGTGTTGATCTCGCCGTTGTGCGCGACGAACCGGAACGGATGCGCCAGCGGCCACGACGGGAAGGTGTTGGTGGAGAACCGGGAGTGCACGAGCGCGATGGCGCTGGCGAGCCGGGTGTCGGTCAGGTCGGTGAAGAAGAGCGGGAGCTGCTCGGGGGTCAGCATTCCCTTGTAGACGATCGTCCGCGAGGACAGCGAAGGGAAGTAGGTGCCGCAGCCCGCGGTCACGCTCTCGTTCTCGACGCGTTTGCGCAGACAGAAGGCCAACCGGTCCAGCTCGAGCCCGCCGGGACGGTTTCCGCCGGACTCCTGGGCCGCGACGAACAGCATCACGAAATGCGGCATGACCGAACGCGCCGTCGGGCCGATGTCCGCGCGATCGGCGTCGACCGGTACCTCGCGCCAGCCGAGGACCTCGAGGCCCTCTTCGGTGGCGATCCGCTCGATCAGGGCGACGGACTTGCCCCGCTCCTCGGTGTCCGAGGGCAGGAAACCGATCCCGGTCGCGTAGGTCTGGTGACCTTCGGCGTCCGCCTCGGGCAGGATGAAGTCCACTTCGGCCCGAAGCAGCTCGTCCGGCAGCTGCAACAGGATGCCCGCGCCGTCGCCACTGGTCGGCTCCGCGCCGGCGGCGCCCCGGTGGTCGAGGTTCGTCAGCGCGGACAGGCCGTCGGTGACGATGCCGTGCGAGCGCCGCCCGCGGACATCGGCCACCATGGCCACACCGCAGGAGTCCTGTTCGGATTCGGGATCGTAAAGACCTTGTTTGCCGGGAATGGCGGAGAAGATCATGAAGGGACCTCCTTCGTCGTCTGTGCTCAGCGGCCGGACAGGCCGGCCGGGGGATGCGCACGGGACGACGATGGCCCGTTCGTTAGCGCGACTTTAACACCTAGGAAACACGGGGGCATCAGTTCATCGGACGAGAAAGCCCGTCGATGGGTAACGATCTGGATGTCCGGAACGACACAGTTCCTGATGGGGTCACGATAGTTCGTCCCGCTAAGTATATGCCCTGTTCCGGGTCGTGACGAGAAGCGGTGAGGCGACTCTAGTCACTCCGGGCGCTCCTCGCACGCTGAGGCGTCGCAAATAGAACGTGTTACAGTTTCCGCCATGATCCTGGACCGTTTCCGGCTCACCGACCAGGTCGCCGTGGTCACCGGCGCCGGACGCGGGATCGGCGCGGCGACGGCCGTGGCGCTCGCCGAAGCCGGCGCCGACGTGGTGATCTCGTCCCGTACCGAAAGCCAGCTCGACGACGTGGCCGCCCTGGTCGCCGCCACCGGCAGGCGTGCCCGCGTGGTACCCGCCGATCTGAGCGATCCGGCCGCCGCCGGTGACCTGGCGTGTATCGCGAAGGCGGAATTCGGGCGGCTGGACCTGGTCGTCAACAACGTCGGCGGCACCTATCCCCGGCCACTGCTGGAAACCACGGCCGACTTCCTCGAGGAAGCCTTTCGCTTCAACGTCTCCACCGCGCACGCGTTGACCGTCGCGGCGGCACCGTCCTTACTGGAGGCGGGCGGATCGGTCGTCAACATCTCGTCGGTCATGGGCCGGGTGACCGGCCGGGGTTTCGCCGCGTACGGCACGGCGAAAGCCGCTCTGGCGCATTACACGCGGCTCGCGGCGGCCGATCTCGCTCCGAAGGTGCGGGTGAACGCGATCTCGGTCGGTTCGGTGGCGACGTCCGCGCTCGAAGTGGTGGTGGGCAACGACGAACTGCGCGGCCGGATGGAAGCGGCCACCCCACTGCGCCGGATCGGCGAGGCCGAGGACATCGCGGCCACCGTCGTGTTCCTGGCGTCGGGCGCGGGCCGGTACGTCACCGGCAAGATCATCGAAGTCGACGGTGGACTGCAGGCCCCGAACCTGGAACTGGGCCTGCCCGATCTGTAGGAGGCGAACGCCTTGCGCGTGGTCCAGTGGAGTACCGGGAACGTCGGCCGTCACGCGGTGGCCGGGATAGCCGCGCGACCCGATCTCGAACTCGCCGGGGTCTGGGTTTCGAGCGAGGCCAAGGCCGGTGTGGACGCCGGGGAGCTGGCCGGGCTCGGGCGTTCGCTCGGTGTCGCGGCGACCACCGACGCGGCCGCGCTCATCGCCCTGAAGCCGGACTGTGTGCTCTACACGGCGATGGCCGACGACAGGCTCGTCGAGGCCGTCGAGGACCTGAAACGCTTCCTGCGCGCGGGGATCAACGTGGTCTCCAGCAGCCCCGTGTTCCTCCAGTACCCCGAAGGCGTCGTCCCGCCGGAGATGATCGAGCCGATCCGCGAGGCGGCGCGCGAAGGCGGCGCTTCGCTGTGGGTCAACGGCATCGACCCCGGCTTCGCCAACGACTGGCTGCCGCTGGTGCTCACCGGCGTATGCGAACGGATCGACGAGGTTCGCTGTATGGAGATCCTCGATTATTCGACGTACGACCAAGCGAAGGTGCTCTTCGAAATCATGGGCTTCGGGCGGGAGATGGACGATCTTCCCTTGCTGCTGCAGCCCGGTGTGCTGTCGCTGGCTTGGGGCAGCGTCGTGCGGCAGCTCGCGGCCGGGCTGGATGTCGAACTCGACTCCGTCGAGGAGGTCTACGAACGGCTCCCGGCTCCGGAGACGTTCGAAATCGCCTCGGGGACCATCAAGGAGGGCACGGCGGCGGCGCTGCGGTTCGAGGTGCGCGGCATGCGCGGCGGGCGGGCGGTGTGCGTACTGGAGCACATCACGCGGCTGCGCGGCGACCTCGGCCCGGACTGGCCGCAGCCGTCCGGGCAGGGCTGCTACCGCGTCCAGGTGACCGGTGAGCCGAACTACGTGCTGGACCTGCGGCTGGTCGGCACCGACGGCGACCACAACACGGCCGGTCTGAAGGCGACAGCCATGCGGCTGGTGAACGCGATCCCGGCGGTGGTGGCGGCCCCTCCGGGGCTGCTGACGGCGCTGGACCTGCCTTTGGTGACCGGACGGGGCCTGGTCTCCCCCTGAGGCTCGGCGAGTATCCAGGCGTGACTCGTGTCGAGTGTGCTCCAGCGGCGAACACGCGTGACTGGATGGACGACTCGCGGTGAGGCCCGGTCGCCGGCGTGCCGTCCACCCAGACACGCGAAAGTACCGGCCGGATCCGATGGGGTGCGGGTGGTAAGTCGCGTTAGAGCGGACCCGTATTCACTACCTACGCCTGACCTGCACGAAAGCGACGGGGGTCACGGGAGCACTCCAGTCTCAGCCCCTGCGACGGGCTCGACCACGCCGCCGCGAAAACTCGCCCTTCACGCTCGCCGGTCGGGCGTCGAAGTCGACAATGAAGGAATTGGGACGTTCAATGTCCTAAATCCTTCATCGTCGCGGGACACTCCGGTCACCCCAGCACTAGCTCCGCAAGCCCGCCGAAACGACGCCCCGCATCCATGGGTAAGCAAATACCGGTCCGCCAGAACGATCCTCACCACTCACGACCGCTGGTCGGCGAAGTAGCGAAGGCCCCCTTCCCTACCTTGAGCGTAGGGAAGGAGGCCTTCACGGACTTGCGTGATCGACTACCGGAGGCGCCCCGCGGACCGCTACTTTTCGGCGTCGGGCTTCGGGTCCTCGGTCGCCTTGTCGGCGGCCGAGTCCCGGACGGTGTCCGGAGCGGCGGCGACCTCCGCGTGTGCTTCGTCCTTGGGAGCGGACTCGGCGGGCTCGCCTTCCCGGGGGACGTCCTTGCTCCACAGCGTTTCCGGCGCTTCCCTCGGCCCCCGCTTGGCGGCCACCACGAAGTAGGCGATCGCCGCGGCGAACAGCAGGATCGACGTCCACACGTTTACCCGCAGGCCGAGGATGTGGTTCGCGGTGTCGGTCCGCATCATCTCGATCCAGAACCGGCCTGCGGTGTACCCGGCGACGTAGAGCGCGAACACGCGGCCGTGGCCGAGGCGGAACTTCTTGTCCGCCCAGATGACCAGCAGCGCGACACCGAGGTTCCAGATCAGCTCGTACAGGAACGTCGGGTGCACCGGGCTGTCCGGCAGCGGGACGTGCCCGATCGCGATGCCGTTCAGGAAGTCGTCCGGGTTGGTCGGGTTGTAGCGCTGGTAGATCTCCAGTCCCCACGGCAGATCGGTGTGCGCGCCGTAGAGCTCCTGGTTGAAGTAGTTGCCGAGCCGCCCGATGGCCTGCGCGATCACGATCCCCGGCGCGAGCGCGTCCGCCATCGCGGGCAGCGGGATGCCCCGGCGGCGGCAGGCGATCAGCGCGCCGACGGCGCCGAGCGCGATCGCGCCCCAGATGCCGAGGCCGCCGTCCCAGATCTTCAGCGCGTTGATCGGGTTCTTGCCCTCGCCGAAGTACAGCTGGTTGTCGGTGATGACGTGGTACAGCCGCCCGCCGACCAGGCCGAACGGCACCGCGAAGACGGCGACGTCGATGACGGTGCCCTTCGTGCCGCCGCGATTCACCCAGCGCCGCTCACCCAGCCAGATCGCGACGATGATGCCGGCGATGATGCAGAGCGCGTAGGCCCGGATCGGGACCGGCCCGATATGCCAGACGCCCTGGTCGGGACTGGGGATGGTCGCGAGGAACGCTGCCGAGGCGGTATTCACGGAGGCCACCGTAGCGCTTCATCCACTTCTTGGGGGCGTCAGCCCTCGACGGCGGCCAAATAGCCCGCGATCAGCGCCGAAGCGACGTGCCCGACAGCGGCATCCGGCGGCAGGAAGACCTCGTCGTGCAGGCTGGGCGCGCCCGCGGTGTCGCCGAGGCCGACGAACATCATCAGCCCGCGCGTCACGCCGCAGTAATGCGCGAAATCGTCGGCGCCGAACGACCGGAAATCGGTGTCCACGCCCGCCCCGGTCCGGACGAGCCGCCGGTGCGCGTGCCGGGTCAGCCCGGCGTCGTTGTGCAGCACCGGTTCGCATGGGCTGATCTCCAGTTCGGCCCGGCAGCCGTGCGCCTTCGCGGTGCCGTGGACGACCTCGGCGAGCCCCTCCAGCGCGAGGTCGCGGTCCTCGGCGCGCATCAGCCGCAGCGATCCCGACAGGCGGGCTTCGTTCGGCACGACGTTCGCCGTCGTCCCCGCCTGGATCCGGCCGACCGAGCAGACCGCGCCGAACACCGGGTCGACCCGGCGGCTCGCGAGCTGCTGCAGGCTCACCACGATCTGGCTGAGCGCGAGGATCGGATCCCGCAGCAGATGCGGGTAGCCCGCGTGCCCGCCCTGGCCGGCCACGACCACGTCGAACTCGTCGGTGGAGGCGTTGACCGGCCCGGGTACCGCCGACACCACACCCGCCGCGAGCCGCGGCTGGACGTGCGCGCCGATGACCGTTTCGACGCCGTACTCGGTGAGCACCCCGGACTCGACGATGTCCAGCGCTCCGGACGGCGAGGTCTCCTCTCGCGGCTGCAGGAGCGCGAGGATCGGCCGCGGCACCCCTACGACGGCCGCCGCGCGGCAGGTGGCGACGAGCGCGGCCATGTGCACGTCGTGCCCGCACGCGTGCATCAACGGTGTCTCCGAAGCCCACGGGATCCCGGTCCGCTCGGTGACCGGCAGCGCGTCCAGCTCGGTCCGCAGCGCGACGGCGGGTCCCGGCCCGGTGCCGGGGAACAGCACGGCACGCCCGGTCTTGGCGACCCGCACCCCTTCACCGGCACCCAGCGCCTCGACGAGGACCCGCGCGGTGTCCTCTTCGTCCCCCGACGCGCGAGGGTCGGCGTGCACCCGGTGCCGCAGCCCGATCGCCGACGGCAGCTCCGCCTCGACGGCCGCCTCCCACCGGTCCTGCAGCTCGTCCAGCTCCGTCATGTCCCCTCCAGTCCGTATACCCGTTCGGCGTTGCGGTGCCCCACCAAGGCCGCGATCCGACGTGCGTCCACTTCGGACAGTACGTCGGCGGTGAGCCCCGCGTACAGGAAGTCGGACAATCCTTGCCGGAACAGGGCGGTGCCGAGGTGGTACAGCTCGGCGAGCCCGAACGCGTCCGTGGAGAACAGCAGCTTCCCGAACGGCACGATCTCCAGGGTCTCCGCGATGATCGCGGGCGCACGGTGACCGGCGTTGTGCGTCGCGAGACCCACGTCGAGGAACACGTGCTCGAACACCTGCGCCAGATACGCGGCGTTCCGGTGGAAGGGATAGTTGTGCAGCAGCATGATCGGCACCCCGCGCGATCGCGTCGCCCGCAACAGCCCGGTGAGCAGCAGCGGATCGCAGCGGTGCAGGTCCACGTCGGAATCGCCGAAACCGACGTGGAACTGGACGGGCAGCGCCAGCTCGAGCCCGGTCCAGATCAGGAACCGGTGCAGCACCTCGTCGGCGAGCCGGACCGGTTCGCCTGCCTCGATCCGGGCGAGCCAGCGGCCCGCCGCCTCGGTGACTTCGGCGTCCGTCGGGCGCTCCCCCGCCAGGTCGAGGCCGACGCGGTAGGCGGCGATGGACTTGAACCCCACCGCCGTCGTGGCGCGGCGCGCCAGTTCCGTGGTGAAGGCCGCGGCGAACCCTGCCGCCGTCGTGGACTTCACGACGGCTTCGGCGACCTGTTCGAGCCGGACGATGTCCCGCGCGCGGGCGCCGGACAGCTGCGCGAACTGCTCGGTCGTGGTCAGCGCGTCCGGCAGGAAACCGCCGTCGAGCAGGAACTCGGTCGTGCCGGTGGCGCGCAGGAACCGCGCGTTGACCTCGGTGGCCCCCAGTTCGGCGCGACGGGCCAGATAGGCCTCGGCCGGGACGTGCGGCGGCAGATCGAGCATCGGCGCGCAACGGGCACGGACCGCGAGGCCGATCAGCGAGTCGAACAAGGTCGTGCCCAGTGCCGAGACGGTGTCGGCCTCGGTGAGCATCTGCTCGAACTCGATCCGTCCGAGGTCACCGGTGACGACACCGTGGCAGTGGTGGTCCACCAGCCTTGTCTCGGCCACGAACGGCAGGATCGGAGTTCCCGGCATGGCGCGCTCCTTCTGGTGATCGACGAGTGCGGCCCCACCTTATGACCGGATCCGGGCGTGGCAAGGGGCCCGAGATGAGGCCAGGATGAGGAACCATGGTGAACCGGGAAGCACTGACCGCCCGCGCGACCGCCCTCACCGGGGATCTCCGGGCACGGGGTGTCGAACTCGTGGCGCTGACCTTCGTGGACAACGCCGGGATAGCGCGGGTCAAGGCGGTGCCCCTGCGCAAACTGCCGTCCGCGGCCGCGTGGGGCGTCGGTGCTTCGAATTGTTTCGACTTCTTCGGTTCCGACGACGACATCGCCGGCGGCGAGTATTCGCTCGGACCGGTCGGCGACCTGCGGCTGCATCCGGATCTCGACGCGCTGACCGTGCTCGCCGGGCAACCCGGCTGGGCGTGGGCGCCGGTGACGAGGCTCGACCAGGAAGGCCAGACGCATCCGCAGGACTCGCGCGCCCTCCTCGAGACCGCGGTCGGCAAGCTCGCGGCACGCGGTCACCGCGCACTGATGAGTTTCGAACTCGAATGGGTGGTCACCAGTGCCGACACCCCGGACGACCAGACGTCGGCCACCGCCGGCCCGGCCTACGGGTACGCGCGGCTTTCCGAGCGTGCGGACTATCTCCGCGCGCTGGTGTCCACTTTGGACCAACAGGGCGCCGGGGTGGAACAGATCCATCCCGAGTACGTAGACGGCCAGTTCGAACTGTCCGTCGCCGCGGCCGACCCGGTGCGCGCGGCCGACATCGCCGTCCTGACCAAGGAGACGATCCGCGCGCTCAGCCACCGGCACGGGCTGAAGGCGTCCTTCACCCCGAAGTTCACGCCCGCCGGTGTCGGCAACGGCGGGCACGTGCACCTGAGCGTCTGGGAGGGCGCACGAAACCTTTTCTCCGGCGGGGAAGGGATTTTCGGGCTGACGCCGGTCGCGGAATCGTTCGGCGCGGGCATCCTGCGGCGGCTTCCCGCGCTGCTCGCGATCGGGGCGCCGTCGGTCGTCAGCTACCTGAGGCTGGAGCCGCACCATTGGGCGGGGGTGTACACCGCGTGGGGGCTGGAGAACCGGGAGACACCCCTGAGGCTGGTGCGCGGGGTCGCCGGGAACCGGGACTCGGCGGCGAACCTCGAGGTCAAATGCTTCGACCTGACGGCGAATCCGTACCTGCTGGCGGCCGCCCTGCTGTTCGCCGGGATGGCCGGTGCCGACGAGGAGGCGGCACTGCCGGAGCCGGTGGACGTCGATCCGGGGTCGCTGACCGAGGCCGAACGCGCCGCGCGCGGGATCGAGCGGCTGCCGGTGACACTGGAGGACTCCGTCGCGGCTTTCGAAGCGGACAAGGACCTGACGGCCGCTTTCGGCGCGCCGCTGGCCACCACGATCGTGGACGTCCGGAGGGCGGAGATCGAGCGGTTCGCGAACGCGAGCCCGGAGGAGATCACCGAAGCGCAGCGGTGGCGGCACTGACCCTGTTAGCGCGTGAAGGCCCCCTTCCCTCGGCTGAGCCGAGGGAAGGGGGCCTTCACGCGCTAGGAAACTCAGGCGGGGGCGACGGCCTTCCGCACCCCGGCGGACAGCTCGGCCGAGAGCTCGCGCACCGCGTCGAGCCCGCTCGCCGCGGCCGTCACCAGCGCCGACCCGACGATGACACCGTCCGCGAACCCGGCGACCTGTGCCGCCTGAGCACCGGACCGGACACCGAGGCCGACACCGATCGGCAGCTCCGTATGCGCGCGAGTCCGCTCGACCAGATCCTCGGCGTGCACGCCGACCTGGTCACGGGCGCCGGTCACGCCCATCACCGCGGTGGCGTACACGAAGCCCGAAGAGGCCGCGACGGTCTTCGCGATCCGCTCTTCCGAGGAGGACGGCGCGACCAGGAAGATCCGGTCCAGACCGTGCTGCTCGGAGGCGGCCATCCACTCGTCGGCCTCGTCCGGGATCAGGTCCGGGGTGATCATCCCGAGCCCGCCCGCGGCGGCGAGGTCCCGCGCGAAGCGGTCGACGCCGTAGCGGTGCACCGGGTTCCAGTACGTCATCACGACGGCCTTGCCGCCGCGCGAAGACACCGACTCGACGACCTCGAACAGGTGCTTGAGCTTGAAACCGCCGGAAAGCGCGCTCACCGACGCGGCCTGGATGGTGGGACCGTCCATCACCGGGTCCGAGTAGGGCACGCCTACCTCGACCAGGTCGGCGCCGCCGTCGACCACCGCGGCCAGCAGGTCCTTCGACCCGTCGACCGTGGGGAATCCGGCGGGCAGGTACCCGATCAGTGCTCCGCGGCCCTCGGCGCGAGTCTTCGCGAAAACCTTGTCAAGCCCGCTCATTCGTTCTCCACCAGGCCGAAGTACTTCGCGGCCGTGTCCATGTCCTTGTCGCCGCGACCGGACAGGTTCACGATGATCAGCCCGTCGGGGCCGAGTTCGCGGCCCAGCACCAGCGCGCCCGCGAGCGCGTGCGCCGACTCGATCGCCGGGATGATGCCCTCGGTCCGCGAAAGCAGCTTGAACGCGTCCATCGCCTCGGCGTCGGTCACCGGCCGGTACTCGGCGCGGCCACTGTCCTTGAGCCACGAGTGCTCGGGGCCGACACCCGGGTAGTCCAGGCCTGCCGAGATCGAGTGCGATTCGACGGTCTGGCCGTCCTCGTCCTGCAGCAGGTACGTCATCGCGCCGTGCAGGTTGCCAGGGGTGCCCTTGGTCAGCGTGGCGCCGTGGCGGTTGCCCTCGACGCCTTCGCCGCCCGGCTCGAGACCGACCAGGCGGACCTCGGGGTCGTCGATGAAGCCGTGGAAGATCCCGATCGCGTTCGACCCGCCGCCGACGCAGGCCGCGACGGCGTCCGGCAGGCGGCCCGCCTGCTCCAGGATCTGGACGCGGGCCTCCTCACCGATGATCTTGTGGAAGTTCCGCACCATCATCGGGAACGGGTACGGACCCGCCGCCGTTCCGAACAGGTAGTGCGTGGTGTCGGCGTTGGTGACCCAGTCGCGCAGCGCCTCGTTGATCGCGTCCTTGAGCGTGCGCGAACCGGTCTTCACCGGGACGACCTCGGCGCCGAGCAGCTTCATGCGGGCGACGTTCAGCGCCTGCCGCTCGGTGTCGACCTCGCCCATGTAGACGATGCATTCCAGATCGAGCAGCGCGCAGGCGGTGGCGGTGGCCACGCCGTGCTGCCCGGCCCCGGTCTCGGCGATGACCCGCTTCTTGCCCATCCGCTTGGTGAGCAGTGCCTGGCCCAGCACGTTGTTGATCTTGTGTGAACCGGTGTGGTTCAGATCCTCGCGTTTGAGGAAGACCCGGGCGCCGCCGGCGTGCTCACCGAAGCGCTTGGCCTCGGTGAGCAGCGACGGACGTCCGGCGTAGTCGCGCAGCAGGCGCCGGAACTCGTTGACGAACTCCGGGTCGGTCCTGGCCTTGTCGTACTCGGCCGCGACCTCGTCGACGACGCCGATCAGCGCCTCGGGCATGAACCGGCCGCCGTACGGGCCGTAGTAGCCCCGCTCGTCCGGGTCGTGCTCGCCGTGCGGTGTTTCGGTGTACTCGGTGGTCATCGGGAAGGCCTCGGGCACGCGGGGTGCGAACCGGCGGTGACCAGCTTGACCAGCGCGCCCTTCGGGTCTCCGGAAGCGACGAGCCCTTCGCCCACGAGGACGGCGTCGGCGCCGTGGCCCGCGTAGGACATCAGGTCGCCGGGACCGCGGACACCGGACTCGGCGATCTTGAAGACGTCCATCGGCAGGCCGGGGGCCAGCCGCGAGAAGACGTCCCGATCGACCTCGAGCGTGTGCAGGTTGCGGGCGTTGACGCCGATCACCTTCGCACCCGCTTCGAGGGCCTTGTCGGCCTCTTCGGCGTTGTGGATCTCGACCAGCGCCGTCATCCCGAGGGATTCGACGCGGTCCAGCAACGCGATCAGGGCGTTCTGCTCCAGCGCCGCCACGATCAGCAGGACCATGTCCGCGCCGTGCAGCCTCGCCTCGTGGACCTGGTACGGGCTGACGATGAAGTCCTTGCGCAGCACCGGGATGTCGACAGCCGCGCGGACCGCGTCGAGGTCGGCGAGCGAACCGCCGAACCGCCGCTGCTCGGTCAGCACGCTGATCACCCGGGCGCCGCCGTCGGCGTAGTCCTTCGCCAGCGCGGCCGGATCCGCGATCTCGGCCAGCTCACCCTTGGACGGGCTGCGCCGCTTCACCTCGGCGATGACGCCGATACCGGACTCGCGCAGGGCGGCCAGCACGTCACGGGGAGGTGCGACCTGGGTCGCACGCTTCTTCAGTTCGTCGAACGGCAGAACCGCCTCGCGCTCGGCGAGATCGGCGCGGACGCCGGCGACGATGTCTTCGAGCACGCTCACCGGAGTCCCTCACCAGCCGTCGTACTCACGGATTCCTTCGCAAGGTCGCTCACAAAAACCTTCCCCTTCCCGCCGAAACGATGCTAACCCCCGCACGAATACGGCCTGGTTCCGGGTATGTCCGTTAGTCCGAATGCCAACCGTGTCATCTTTGCCGGGAAAGATCTCCGAAACCCGCGAAATCCGCCGTCGTCACCGGGTCGCGGTGGGATCTTCGCCTTCGGACAGCGCCTCCCACAGCTCGGTCTCCGGATCCTTCGCGGCCCGCTTCTTCGCCCCCGGCGCCGAGTACTTCGCGCCGAGGCGTGGCATCCGGCCCGCGCCCTTGATGGCTGCCAACCCGCCCGCGGTCACGAGAATTCCCCCGAGGATCGCCAGTGCGCGGGCTCCCACCATCTGGGCGACGGGCAGCCCGTCGGCGAACCCGCTGAACGAGCCGCCCGCCACGCCGATCCACACCGCCGCGACACCGGACACGGCGAGTACCACGCCGAGCACCCGGCGTGGCCAGCCGCCGGTGGCGATCAGGCCCGCCGTGCCCGCGAGCGCCAGCAGCGCGAGCGGAATCAGCGCAACCGCACGCTGTGAACCGGTTTCCGTGTACAGCACGGTGCCGCGTACGCCACCGTCGCGGAACTCCGCGAACCACACGAGCTGCGAGGCCGCCCACAGCGCGATCGCGCCCAGCAGCAGGCCCACCACGGCGATCCACAGTGGACGCTTGGCCTTCTTGGCGGGCGGGGCGTCAGACACGAGCGCCGTCACCCGCCGGGTCGAGCTCGTTCGCCGCGATCATCGTCTGGGCGGCCGCGACGGCGGAAAGCACCGTGCGGGCCTTGTTGAGCGACTCGTTGTCCTCGTAGTCGGCGACCGAGTCCGCGACGACTCCCCCGCCCGCCTGGACATAGGCGGTGCCGTCCTTCATCAGCGCGGTGCGGATGGCGATCGCGGTGTCGGCGTCGCCGGCGAAGTCGAGGTAACCGACGACACCGCCGTAGAGCGCCCTGCGGGTCGGCTCCAGCTCCTCGATCAGCTGCATCGCGCGGACCTTCGGCGCGCCCGAGAGGGTGCCCGCCGGGAAGCAGGCGGCGACCGCGTCGAAGGCCGTCTTGTCGTCGAGGAGTTCGCCGGTGACCGTGGAGACGATGTGCATGACGTGGCTGTAGCGCTCGACGTCGAAGAAGTCGACGACGCGCACGGTACCGGGCTTGCAGACCTTGCCGAGGTCGTTGCGGCCGAGGTCGACGAGCATCAGGTGCTCGGCGCGTTCCTTCTCGTCCGCGAGCAGGTCCTTGGCCAGCTGCGCGTCCTCTTCCGGATCGGCGCCGCGCCAGCGGGTGCCCGCGATCGGATGCGTGGTCGCGCGGCCGTCCCGGACGGTGACCAGCGACTCCGGGCTGGACCCGACGATGTCGAACCCGTCCAGGCGCAGCAGGTACATGTACGGGCTCGGATTGGACGTGCGCAGCACGCGGTAGACGTCCAGCGCGTCGGCCTGGGTCTCGATCTCGAACCGCTGCGACGGCACGATCTGGAACGCTTCGCCCGCCTTGATCGCCTCGACGGCCTTCTCGACGGCGGCGTGGAAGTCCGGCTTGGAGCGGCGGCGGGTGAATTCGGGCGCGGGCCGGTCGAAGACGGCGGCCGTGGCCGGGGCCGCGACGTGCAGCTGCTTGGTCATCGCGTTGAGACGCGCGACGGCGTCGTCGTACGCGGCGTCGACCCGCTCGGCCGAGTCGTCCCAGTTGACCGCGTTGGCGATCAGCGTGACCGTGCCCTCGTGGTGGTCGAAGGCGGCGAGGTCGGTCGCCAGGAGCATGGTGAGCTCGGGGATGTCGAGGTCACGCTCGGCGAGCTCGGGGAGCCGTTCGAGCCAGCGGACGGCGTCGTAGCCGATGTAGCCGACCATCCCGCCGGTGAGCGGCGGCATCCCGGGCAGCTGTTCGGTGTGGAGCGCGGCGACGGTCTCGCGCAGCACGGTGAGCGGGTCGCCCTCGGTCGGCAGGCCGACCGGCGGGGTGCCGGTCCAGACGGCCCGGCCGTCACGCACGGTCAGCGCGGCGGGACTGTCGACGCCGATGAACGACCATCGGCTCCAGGAAGCGCCGTTCTCCGCCGATTCGAACAGGAACGTGCCCGGCCGGTCGGCGGCGAGCTTGCGGTAGACCCCGATGGGGGTCTCACCGTCGGCGAGCACGCGACGGACGACGGGGATGACGCGACGGCCCTCGGCGAGCGCGCGGAAATCCTCGCGCGAAGGGCTGACCGAGCCGAGCCCGGACGGGCTGGCGTGTGCGGCGCTGACCATGTCGCCCATTGTGCTGCAATGGCCGAACCGCCGGGGACCGGGGGATGAATTCAAGGATTGTTGAATTTCGCGCCGGGTCCGTTCATGATGGCGCTATGGCTGTTGAAGACACTACCGCGCGCCGCCGGGGGCGACGGCCCGGCGGACAGGACACCCGCGTCGCGCTGATCGAAGCGGCCCGCGCGGTGTTCGGCGAGAGCGGCTTCGACGGCGCGACGGTGCGCGCGATCGCGACCCGCGCCGGGGTCGACGCGGCGATGGTCAACCACTGGTTCGGCAGCAAGGAGGGGCTGTTCGCCCAAGCCGTGCTGAAACTGCCGTTCGACCCGCACGAACTGCTCGCCGAACTGACGAACGGACCCGACGAGGAGTTCGGCCGCCGGATCGTGCGGACCTTCCTCACCCGCTGGGACGGCGCGGGCGGCGAGGTGTTCCAGGCACTCGTCCGCAGCGTCGCCGGGCACGAGCAGGCCGCGCTGGTGCTGCGCAGCTTCTTCCAGAACTTCTTCACGAAGATCATCGCCGGACTGGGCTCGGACCGCGTCGAACTGCGGACGTCGCTGTGCGCTTCGCAACTGGTCGGGATGGGGCTGGTGCGGTACGTCGCGAAGTTCGAACCCATGGCGACGAGCGAGATCGAGCCTTTGGTGACCGCGATCGCACCGACGGTGCAGCGCTACCTGACCGGGAACATCGACTGACTCAGAGCGCGGGCTCCGGCCGGACCTCCTCGACAGGGACCGGATAGAGCCTTTCCTTGAACCACCGGCCGCGGGGAAAGACCACGACCATGCGCTGTCCCGTCCCGCCGACGAGGACAGGAACGTTCCTGAGTCCCTTGAACCGGGAGGCGCTCCTCAGCGAACGACGGGCGCGAAGCAGCATGATGCCGTCACGACCGAGGTTCAGGGCGATCTCGGGGAACACCCGGCCGGGTTTCACCGTCGCCGTGGCCTCGCGCCACCCGGTCTTCAGGACGGAGCGGTACCGGTTCCACCACGCCGCCGCGGCGACCAGGCACAGCGGGATACCGGCGAAGACGAAGAATCCCGGAACGATCAGCAAGCCCTGACGGAACTCGCTGATGTTCTCCTCCTCGAGCGTCCGGACCCGCTCGGGGTTGCCGGGGGCGTAGAACACGGTCACCTTGTCCCCCACCGCGTACTCACGCTCCGAATCCCGGCGGATTTCGGCCGTCCACGGCTCCGAGCCGACGTGGTAGTCGACCGTGATGGTGCGGTTCTTCCCTTTCCTGTTCTCGTAGAGCATTTCCACCGTGCCCTCGACCCGGATCCCGGTCACCAGCAGATCCGCCGACGGCTGCCGGACCGCGCCGAGCCCGAACCCCAAGGCGACGAGAAGAGTGATCCAGAGCAGGGAGAAGGCCGCCGCGCGCAAACCGAGAAGCGGCAGCTTCGCGATCACGGGGTCGGTCGAGGCCGGTGCGCCCGACGCCGCGCGTGCCGCCGCCGCCCGCAGCATCGCGAACGGCTCTCGCGGTGCGGCGCCCTCTTCGGCGTCCGGCGTTTCCGGTCCGTCCGATGTGGACGACCACAGCACGATACCGTCGGCCCGCCGGCGTCTCGACCGATCGCGATCCGCTGCTCCGTCTCTTCCCCGCCCCAGTCCCATGAGCTGAGGATAATACCCGCGAAAGCGATCTGACCTGCGATTATCGCCATAAGAACGGGAGGCAACCGAGCGGCCTTCCCGGACGTACAAGTGATCAGGCGTCTCCGGCTTCGCTCAGGCGCTTGGCAGGCACCGCGCACGGAGGCACCGAAGGGCCGCGCGGAAACAGCACGACCACGGACTCACCTTCACCGCCGATCCAGACCGGGATGTCGGGACGCCAGCCGAACCGATGGCCAGTGCGGGACGTGAACTGCAAACCTCGCAACCGGATCCGCTCGCCATCGGGGAACTTCACGTCGAAGATCCGCGGCTCGCCTTCCGGGTTCGTCTTCTCGTAGTCGACTTTCACGGTCACCGTCGCGGGGCGCCATCCGGTGGCGAGGACGGACCGATACCGCCTGCGCCAGGCCTCCTTCATGGCCAGTCCCGCCGCGACACCACCCAGACTCATCACCACCGTGACCGCGACAACGGCCTGCCGATCCTCGGCGGGATCAGGCAGGTAGTTCATCTCCAGGACCACGATCGCGGCCGCCAGCGGGAGCCATCCGACCGTGAAGCCCCAGACCCGGCGGCACAAGGTGCGCAGCCGACGCGTCTCGGTTTCCGGATCGACGCCATCGCCGAAAGCAGGCGACGCCACGAGTTCGGCGACCGTCTCGTCCAGTCGGCGGTCGTTGACCCAAACCCGATGCCCGCAGAGCGCCGCCAGCGCGGCCGTCACGAGCAGAAGGCCGATCGCGATCATTCCCGCGCCGTCGGACCAGCCTTCGTAGCCCACGACCTCGGGACCGGCCTGGACGACGGCGATCATCACGCCGGGCCCGAGCAGACCCAAAAGCATGCTCAAGGCGAAATACCTGGTTCGCCTGAGCCAGTACGTCTCCGCCGACACTTCCCTGACGACCATGCGAAACGCCCCCAATCAGCGAGGCCGCCGACGTCGTTCCTCCCCATCGGAACTCGTCTGGTCGCCCTCGACCTGGGAAAAGACTACGCCCGGAAGGTCATGGTCAAGAAGGGACCAAGGTCCTGCCCTCAGGCCGTGTCCGGCTCGATCTCCTTGACGGGAACCGTGTGGAGCGTGTCCTTGAAGAACCGTCCGCGCGGGAAGATCACGATCATGTCCGTTCCCTCACCGCCGACGAAGACGGGAACCTTCCGGACCCGGGGCGCGATCCTCAGCGAACGGCGTGTGGCGAGGAACTTGTACTCGTTTTCGAAGTACACGTCGATCTTGGGGAACAGCCACCCGGGCCGCACCGTCGCCGTGGCCTCGCGCAAACCGGTCCTCGAAGCCGAGCGATACCGTTCCCGCCAGAGCCAGGCGGCGCCCAGGCACACCGGAAAACCCAGGAGCAGCAGCGGGGCCGGCCCGGGGTTGTCGATAGTGCTCTCGCAGACGACGAAGGCGGTCAGCCAGAGCACCGACAAAGCCAGTGCCCGCAGCTTGTACTGCGACAGTTTCTCGATCAGAGGAGCGGCCACTTCGTCGTGTACCGTCTGCGCGGCAAGGCTTTTGACGGCGTCGACATCCGCAGAGGGCAGAGGGCGCCCGGCGACGTGCCGACGTCGTCTCGGACGGTCACGCTCGGCTGGTCTTCTCCCCGGCTTCATGCGCTGAGGTTAATCGGAAACGGCGCGTTTTCCGGATAACGAGTTCCCTCTCGCACCGGGGCAACCACGAGAGCGCGGCGAGCGTTCAAGTGAGCAGTGCTCAGCCCGCGAGCAGCACCGCGATCAACGCCAGCGTTCCCGGCACCACCTGCACGAAGAAGATCCGCTTGCTCGCCGTCACCGTCCCGTAGAGCCCGGCCACGATCACGCAGGCGAGGCCGAAGATCTTGAACTGCCACGCCGTGCTGCCGGTCGCGATCAGCCCCCAGATCAGCGCGGCGGCGAGGAAACCGTTGTACAGCCCCTGATTCGCCGCGAGCGGCGCGCTCTCCTTCGCGAATTCCTCGCTGGTGCCGAAGGCGGCGCGGGCGCGCGGGGTGGTCCACAGGAACATCTCGAGCACGACGATGTACAGGTGGATCAGGGCGACGATGCCGACCAGGACGTTGGCGACGACATTCACGGGGTCTTCTCGCTCTCGTCGGCCAGCAGCAGCCGTTCGTCGGTGTCGAAACAGGTGTGCGTGCCGGTGTGACAGGCCGGACCGGTCTGGTCGACGCGCAGCAGGACGGTATCGCCGTCGCAGTCGATCCGCATCTCGCGCACGTGCTGGACGTGGCCGGAAGTCTCGCCCTTGACCCACAGTTCCTTGCGGCTGCGCGAATAGTAGGTCCCGCGCCGGGTGGTGAGGGTGCGCTCGAGCGCCTCGTCGTTCATCCACGCCATCATCAGGACGTCCGAGGTGGAGTGTTCGACGACGACGGCGGCGATCAGCCCGTCGGCGTTGCGTTTCAAGCGATCCGAGAGGGCGGGATCAAGCGTCATTCGTGGCTCCGAGAAGGTGCCGTTTCACCGGCATCGAGTTGAGCAGGACCGCCGAGTAGATGTACCCGGCGAAAAGGAGCCCGGACACGATCTTCACCCAGAAGAGTTCCGCCGCCAGCATGGACAGCGCGTGCAGCAAGGCGAAAAGGAAGCTGACCACGAAACCGGCGAACCGCGCCGAAGACATCCTCAGCACCAGCCCCGCCACGACGAGCCCGCCGAGCACGACGGACGTTCCCGGCAGCAGGAACGTCCTCGCCGAGGAGTACGGCGCGAACATGAGGATCACGGCCATCCCCACGTAGGCGAGGCCGAGCCCGAGCAGCAGCGCGCAGACGACCTTGACCTCGGTGGCGGCCTTCCACTTGTCCATGATCACCGGACCACGACTCCCCCGGCGCGCAGGGCGCCCTTGACCTCGCCGATCTTCAACTGTCCGAAGTGGAACACGCTGGCCGCGAGCACCGCGTCCGCGCCCGCCTCGACGGCGGGCAGGAAGTGCTCGAGCGCGCCGGCGCCACCGCTGGCGATCACCGGGACGCGGACCGCCCGGCGCACCTTGGTCAGGAGTTCGAGATCGAAGCCGTTCTTGGTGCCGTCGGCGTCCATCGAGTTGAGCAGGATCTCGCCGACGCCGAGTTCTTCACCGCGCGCGGCCCACTCGACGGCGTCGATGCCGGTGCCGCGGCGTCCGCCGTGCGTGGTCACCTCGAAGCCGGACGGCGTCGGTTCGGTCCCCTCGGGGACACGCCGGGCGTCCACCGACAGCACGACGCACTGCGCGCCGAACCGGCGGGACGCCTCGCGCAGGAACTCCGGGCGCGCGATGGCCGCGGTGTTGATGCTCACCTTGTCCGCGCCGGTGCGCAGCAGCCGGTTGACGTCGTCGTTCGTGCGTACGCCGCCACCGACGGTGAGCGGGATGAACACCTGCTCCGCTGTCCGGCGGACGACGTCGAAGGTGGTCTCGCGGTCCCCGGAGGAAGCCGTGACGTCGAGGAACGTGAGCTCGTCCGCGCCCTCGGCGTCGTACAGGCGGGCGAGCTCGACGGGGTCGCCGGCGTCGCGCAGGTCGGCGAAGTTGACGCCCTTCACCACTCGGCCCGCGTCGACGTCGAGACACGGGATGACCCTGACTGCGACTGACATGGGGACAAGCGTAGTCAAGGGCGTTCTAAGCTCGCGGAATGGCGTCCGCGGCATCGCGGCCGACGCCGGGGTCAACGCCGCGTTGCTGCACCACTTCTTCGGCACCAAGCAGCGGCTTTTCGCCGCGGCGATGAACCTGCCCGTCGACCCCGGCGAGCTGGTCCCCCGGATCCTCGAAGGCCCCGAAGACGAGATCGGCGAGCGGCTCGTCCGGGCGTTCCTCGGTCTCTGGCAGGCGCCGGAGGGCCGCGCGCCGTTCCTGGCCATGATCCGGTCCGCGACCACCAACGAGCAGGTCGCGACCATGATGCGGCAGTTCCTGGAACGGGCGGTGCTGGCACGGGTCGCCGAGGCTCGCGGCGTGCCGAAGGTCCGGGTGGCCGGGATCGCCGCGCAGATGGTCGGGTTCGCGCTGCTGCGGTACGTCATCGGCCTCCCGCCGCTGGTCGCCGCCTCGGAGGACGAGGTCGTCGCGATGCTGGCGCCCGTCGCGCAGTACTACCTGACCGACGGCGTTCACCGGCCGGACACCCCGCGCGGCTAGCTTCCCGAGGATGCGCATCGTCCTCGTCCCCCTGCTGGCGGCTTCCCTGCTCACCGGTGTGCCCGCCGAAGCGAGCACCGACCCCTCACCCGTGGCGCAGACCAGGGCGTTCGTCGACGACGCTGGGGCGGATCCGGCCAACGCCGACGCCGACGACCCGGCGATCTGGGTCCATCCGAAGAACCCGTCGGCCAGCGTCGTGCTCGGCACGCTCAAGGAAGGCGGGCTGGCCGCGTTCGATCTGAAGGCGCGGCAGCTCCAGCAGCTCGCCGTTCCCGCGGGCGGGCGCTTCAACAACGTCGACGTCGTCGGCGACCTCGCGGTGGTCAGCGACCGCGGCCGGGACCGTGTCCGCGTCTACCGGATCGATCCCGCCGGTGCCGCGGCAGGCTCGCACGTGCTGCGGGACGTCACGGATCCTTCCGCGGCACCGGTCTTCTCGGCCTCGGAGTCCGAAGTGGACGAACAGCGGACGGCGTACGGGCTCACCGCCGGACGCGACCCGCGCACCGGCGCGCGCTGGGTCGCGGTGACCCGGCGGCACGAGACCCGCGTGGCGCTCTTGCGACTTGTCGACAAACCGGGCGGCACCGTCGGCACCGCGCCGATCGGCACGATCGACCTGCCCTCGGAGTTCCGCCTGCCGAACGGCGAGACGTGGTCGCCGTGCGGCGAACCGGACGAACGCCCGCAGCTGGAGGGTTCGGTGCTCGACGTCGAGCACCGCGTGCTCTACACCGCGCAGGAGGACGTCGGGATCTGGCGGATCCCGGTGAACGGCGACGGCTTCGGCCGTCCCACGCTGATCGACAAGGTCCGCTCGTTCGGGGCGCCGCAGCGCTTCGACGAGGCGACCGAGGAGTGCGTCGCCGACGGTCCCGACCCCGGTTTCGGCGGCAAGTGGCTGACCGCCGACGCCGAGGGGCTGACGCTGGCCGGTGGCAAGCTGCTCGCGTCGAGCCAGGGCGACTCGCGGTTCGTGGTGTACGACCGCACCGGCCCGCGCCGGGACTTCCGGATCGTCGCCGGACGCGGCACCGACTCGGTCGAGCACTCCGACGGCGCCGCGATCGCCACCGCGCCGCTGGGCCCGCTGTTCCCGCACGGGCTGCTGGTGGTGCACGACGGCGAGCGTCGTCCGGCGGCCACCGGTCCTTCGGGTGAGGAACTGGCGACGACCGGCTTCGCCTTCGTCCGGCTGGAGACCGCCCTGCGGTGATCATGTTCACCGGGAAAGTTCCGTTCCCGATGCATCAGCCGGGTGGTCTCGTGCGTCACTAGAGCGAGACCATCGGCTGAGGGGGACCAAGTGCCTGCGACCTTCGACGAGTTCGTCGCGGATCGCCTGGACGGGCTCCTGCGCTACGCGACCGTCTTGACCGACGACCCGCACCTGGCGCAGGACATCGTGCAGGAGGTACTGCTGCGCGCTCAGCAACGCTGGCCGAAGATCGACTCGCCGCCGACGTACGTCCGCCGGATGGTGACGAACGAGTACCTGTCGTGGCGACGGCGCCTCGCGGTCCGCCGCGTGGTGCCGTCTTCGCCGGAGATGCTCGACCTGATGAGCCCGCCGGTCTCCGATCACGCCATCGAATACGACGAACGCGACGCGATGCTGGACAGGCTCGCGAAGCTCCCGCGCAAACAACGCGCCGCGATCGTGCTCCGCTACTACGAGAACTACACCGACGAGGAGATCGGCGCGGTACTCCGCTGCGCGACGTCGACCGTGCGCAGCCAGATCTCGCGCGCGCTCGCGACGCTGCGGGAAACCGGTCCGTCCTCGTCTGTTCAGCCCACGGGAGCCCGCAAATGACCCGACTGAGTGATGAGAACACCGAGGACCTGATCCGGGAGAGCCTCGAACACCTGGCGACGCGGGCGCCCGACGGGGCCGAGATCCGCGACGCGCTGTACGAACGGCCGCGAAGCCGTCCGAAGATGGCCCTGGCCATGGTCGCGGCGGCGGTCGCGATCATCGCGCTCGGTGTCCCGCTGGGTCTGCGGGCCTACACCGCCGTTCCACCGGCTTCGCGGGTGAACACCGACTGGGCGGTGCTGCCGTACAAGCCCGGCTGGCTGCCCGACGGGTACAAGGAGATGAGCCGTGGCGCGAAGCCTTACCCCGCACCACAAACGCGGGGGTGGGGCGGCGGTGGGACGGGAGGAGTCCAGCTGACCGCCACCCCGCTCGCCAAACCGGGCGAACCATGGAAGGTCGCCCCCGCGCCGAACCAGATCATCGTGCACGGCAGGGTCGGGATGGTCACCGAGCTCTACGACGACTCGACGATGCTGACCTGGTCACCCGACGACGTGTACCTGCTCAGCTTGACGTTGTACGGCGTGCGGGATCCGCGGGCGGTCGGTCAGCGGATCGCGGACGAGATGGTCAGGGACGACCGTGCCCGGGTTTCGGGCGAACTGCGCTTCGGCAGGCTGCCCGCCGATCTGGAGTTGTCGGGCGTGAGCACGTTCCTGACGACCGGCGGGGGCGCGACCGATCTCGAAGCCACCCGCGCCGGGCAACCCACGGCGGCGGCGGTCGTCACGGCGTCGCTCCGGCGCGACCGGCCGGAGGTCGAAGGGGCGGAACCGGTTCCCCTCAAGGTCCGGGGCGCCGATGGCTACTACCTCCCGAAACGGGACAGCAGGCTCGGCCCCCAGGACGAAACGGTCGCCGTCCAGTTGACGGGCGACCAGTGGCTCACCGTGTCGGGCAAGCGGGACAAGGCCACGCTGCTCGACATCGCCGACGGCGTGCAGCTCATCCCCGGTGACTACAGCTGGTTCGGGAAACCGCCGGAATAGTGAAGGGCGGGCAGGGGTTGTCGAGGAGCATGACGGACACCTACCGCTCCATCGCGTTCACCGAATACGGCGACTCCGGCGTCCTGCGCGTCTTCGACCGGGAGCTTCCCGAGCCCGGCGCCGGTCAGGTCAGGGTCGCCGTCCGCGCCGCGGGTGTGAACCCGATCGACTGGAAGATCCGGTCCGGGCTGATGGCCGAGGTGTACCCGACGACGTTCCCCTCCGTTCCCGGTGGAGACGTGGCCGGCGTGATCGACGCCGTCGGTGAAGGTGTTTCCGACTTCGCCGTCGGCGACGAGGTCCTCGGGAGGGGGAACGGCGGGTACGCGGAGTTCGTGCTCGCGGATCCGGCGGGCCTGACCCGCAAGCCCGAGGCGCTGTCCTGGGAACTGGCCGCGGCGCTGCCCGTGGTCGTCGGCACCGCCTATCGAGCGCTCAACCTGCTGGACCTCGTCGAGGGCGAGACACTGCTCGTCGACGGCGCGGCGGGCGGTGTCGGCACCATCGCCGTCCAGCTCGCCGTCGCGCGCGGACTCACCGTCGTGGGCACCGCGAGCGAAGCGAACCACGAGTACCTGCGCTCGCTGGGCGCCGTCCCGGTGCAGTACGGCGAAGGGCTCGCCGAGCGCGTCCGCGAAGCCGCGCCGCAGGGCGTCGACGCGTCCTTCGACACCTCCGGACGCGGCTCGCTGCCGACGCTCGTCGAGCTGACCGGCGGTCCGAAGCGCGTCGTCACCATCGCCGCGCCGGACGCGGCCGACCACGGCGTCCGCTTCACTTCGGGAAGTCCGGCGGAGCAGGTCCCCGGCGCGCTGGCCGAAGGCGCCGCGCTCGCCGCCGAAGGCAAGCTCGACCTGCCGATCGCCCGGGTCTACCCGCTCGCCGAAGCGGGCGCGGCCCAGGACGAGAGCGAAGCGGGGCACGTCCGGGGCAAGCTCGTCCTGGTGCCGTGAGCCTCCCCGCGGCGGCGAGCTGGCGGCATCAGGATTCGAGGACCGGCCTCGAGGTCGCGTTCTTCCAGGGGTACGAAGGCGGCTGGCGGATCAACGGCGCCACGACGGCGGTCGAGGACGGGGAATCCTGGTTCGTCGAGTACTCGATCGTCGTCGACGCCGCCTGGCACACGCGGCGGGCGGAGATCTCCGGTAGGTCGTCGTCCGGCACCCGGCGCACGGTGCTCGAATCGGACGGTGACGGGCGATGGCGCGTGGACGGCCTCCCGGCTCCGCGCCTCGACGGCTGCTTCGACGTGGACCTCGAATCGTCGTCGATGACGAACACCCTGCCGGTGCACCGGCTCGGCCTCGCCTTGAGCGAGGCCGCCGAGGCGCCCGCCGCGTACGTCCGGGCGGGCGACCTCACCGTGGAGCGGCTGGAGCAGCGCTACGAGCGGATCGGCGACCGCGACTTCGCCTACGCGGCACCGGTTTTCGCTTTCTCGTGTGTCCTGCGCTACGACGAGCACCTGCTGGTGGTCGACTATCCGGGCATCGCCGTCCGGCTGCCCTGAACCACGCACTCTTGACTCGCGGTTCTCACCGGGCGCAGAATTAACCGTATGGCTAATTCGGCGATCTCCGTGACGGCTCTGCGGGTCGTCCGCGGCGGCCGCGAGGTCGTCAAGGAAATCGGTTTCGAGACGCCGCGCGGCCGGATCACCGGCCTGCTCGGGCTGGCCTGAGCACTGTGGCAAGACGACGCTGATGCGTTCGATCGTCGGCGTGCAGATCGTCGCGGGCGGCGACGTCACCGTGCTCGGCCATCCCGCGGGCAGCCCGCAGCTACGCGGGCTGATCGGCTACGCGACCCAGAATCCGGCCATCTACGCCGACCTCACCATCACGGAAGCCTTGCGCTACTTCACTTCCGTGCTCCGCGCACCACTGTCCGATGTGGACAGATTGCTCGTCGAGGTCGGCCTTGCCGAGCACGCGGGCAAGCTGGTCGGCTCGCTGTCGGGCGGTCAGCACAGCCGCGCCAATCTCGCCGTCGCACTGCTCGGGAAACCCGAACTGCTCGTCCTGGACGAGCCGACCGTCGGCCTCGATCCCGTACTGCGCGACGAACTCTGGTCGCAGCTGCGGCACGATCCGCGCACCGTCGCGATGCTGGTCGTCGTCCCGTCGCTGCTGATGGTGCTGCTGCGCTTCGTGTTCAACTCCGAAGCGGTGTTCAGCCGCGTCGCCCCGGCGCTGCTCGGCGTCTTCCCGTTCCTGATCATGTTCCTGATCACCTCGATCACGACGCTGCGCGAGCGCACGACGGCGACGCTGGAACGCCTGATGACCCTGCCGATCGGCAGACTGGACCTGCTCTTCGGCTACGCGATCGCGTTCGGCTCGATCGCGGTCGTGCAGGTCGGCGTCGCGGCCGGGATCTCACTGGCGTGGCTGGGCCTCGACATCGCGGGCTCGATCGGGATGCTGCTGCTCATCACCGTCCTCGACGCCCTCCTCGGGATGGCGCTCGGCCTGTTCGTGAGCGCGTTCGCGCGGACGGGGACGCGACACTGATCCGGAACGTGATCGTCGTCGGCGCGTGCGCGCTGGCCGCGCTGGTCCTCGGCGCCGCGACGCTGCGCCGTCGAACTGCGTAAGCCGTCGAACAGCTTAAACTCTCCACATGGGATCGGAGTTCGAGCGGATCGCCGCCGAGAAGTACGTCGTCCTGACCACCTTCCGCAAGAACGGCACCCCGGTGCCGACCCCGGTCTGGGCGGCGGGCGAGGACGGCGAGCTCGTCCTCTGGTCCGAACGCAAGGCGGGCAAGGTCAAGCGCATCCGCAACAGCGGCCGGGTCGAGGTCCAGGCCTGCGACTTCCGCGGCGCCAAGACGCACGGCGACGTCGTCGCGGGCGAGGCACGGCTGCTGGACCTCGACGGGACCGAACGCGTGCGCAAGGTGATCGCGCGGAAATACGGTGTCACCGGCCGGGTGACGATGTTCTTCAGCAAGCTGCGGGGTCCGAAGGACCGGACCGTGGGAATCGCCATCAAACTGGCGGAGTAGGACCGGCTCGCCACGCTTGACATCATCGAACACATGTTCGATGATGGGTTGCTCGACACCTCCCGCCGGCGACTCTCGAGTGGTCGATCCACGACCACGGCACGGTAGGATGGAGTGAATCAGAGGAGGTGGTAGCCGTGGCCCGTGCACGTGACGTGGCTGCCGCCGTGCTGGCTCACACGGGCTCGATCACGACGATGAAGCTGCAGAAGCTGCTCTATTACTCGCAGGCCTGGCATCTGGTGTTCCAGCACGAACCGATGTTCGACGAGAAGATCGAAGCCTGGCCTCAGGGGCCCGTCACTCCGTCGATCTTCGCCGGGCACCGAAAGCAGTATCAGGTGACGAACTGGCCGAGTGGTCATGCCGGTGCACTGACAGAACCCGAGAACACGACGGTGAACTGGGTAATGGACAAATACGCTCATTACTCGGCTGAAACCTTATCGAGGATGACTCACATGGAGTCCCCGTGGCGAGTCGCGAGAGGAATAGTCGCCGAAAACGAGAAATCCTCCCAGTCGATATCGCACGAACAGATGCGTCACTTCTACGCACGCCAAATCGCCGATGTCGACATCGCGGTCGCTCAGGCGGCAGCCAGCGCGGCCATGGAAGGTGTCGATCTCGATGACGACTGGCAGCGGACTCTCCGCGATGTCGCGACCAGCACACGCACCGCCGACGACTTGATCGCCGAAGAAATAGAGCGAGCCCGTCGGCAGTGAGCGATCCGTACAGCATTCCCGGCGGGAAGTGCCTTCGCAACAAGCTGGACATCGAAGACTCAGAAGTCTTCAAGCAGGTCGAGGCACGCATCGTCAGTATTCGAGACGTCGAGCTCGCTCGTCAAAGTCTCCCTGGCGAATACACCCTTGAGCATCTGCAGAGCTTTCACCATGCGCTCTTCAAAGATGTCTACGACTGGGCCGGAAAGACCCGTACCGTGGACATCTCCAAAGGTACGTCGAAGTTCTGCACCTGGAGATTCGTCGACGAGCAGACGTCGGCCGTGCTGGGAAAGCTCGAAACCGATGGTTGGCTGCTCGGCTTGAACCGGGACAAGTTCCTTGAACGCCTCGCCTGGTACTACTCCGAGTTGAACGCCATGCACCCGTTTCGCGAAGGTAACGGGCGAACCCTGCGCGCCTTCCTGCGGCAACTGTCCGCCGCGGCGGGCTGGCGACTCGACTGGTCCGCGCTCAACAAGGAAGACAACAACGCCGCGTCGAGTCACAGCCTGCAGACGACTCAGACGACCGAACTCGTCAAGGTTCTCGCGCCCGTGATCGTCCGCATGTGATCAAGACGCGGTGTCGCGAAAGCCACTTTCGGGACGTCTGATGTCGCGAAAGTGGCTTTCGCGACATCAGAGTGCCCCCCGCGCCGGTCAAGCGACCTGGAGCGCCCTCAGCTCAGCCGCCATCGCCGCCGAGTCGTGGTCCGCCCCGCATCCGTCCACCAGGATCAGGTCGCCCGGGATGTGGTCCGCCCGCAGGTGCAGGATCTCCTGGTAGGCGGGCGACGCGTACCACTCGCGAGCCGCGGCCAGGCTCGGGAACGAGATCATCACCAACGCCCCGGGCCACTCCCCTTCGAGGACCTCGACCTCGGCCCCGTGCACGAGGAACTTGCCGCCGAAGGGATCGAGCGTGGCCTGGATCCGCTCCAGGTACTCGAAGACCTCTTCGGTCGGTGCTCCGGTGGGGCGAAGGTGGGCGATGCCGTACGCGGTCATGATGTCCTCCCAGGTTTTGTTCTCCTGGAAGGAATCCTGACCGAACGACGGCGTGGCGTCGATTACCCGGGAGGTAAAGCTCAGAACTCCGCGACGGCGGCGAGCGCCTCGGGAAGGGTGAACGCCCCGGCGTAGAGCGCCTTGCCGACGATGGAGCCTTCGACACCGTCACGGGCCAGCGCGGCCAGCGCGCGGAGATCGTCCACACTGGACACGCCGCCGGAGGCGATGACCGGCGCGTCGGTGCGGGCGGCGACCTCGCGGAGCAGGTCGATGTTCGGGCCCTGGAGGGTGCCGTCCTTGCTCACGTCGGTGACGACGTAGCGCTGCGCGCCGTCGCGGTCGAGCCGGTCGAGGACCTCCCAGAGGTCACCGCCGTCCTGCGTCCAGCCGCGAGCGGACAGCCGGTGCCCGGCCTCGGTGATCCGCACGTCCAGCCCGATGGCGACGCGGTCGCCGAAGGAGGAGACGACCTTCGCGGTCCACTCCGGGTCCTCCAGTGCGGCGGTGCCGAGGTTGACCCGGCGGGCGCCGGTGGCCAGCGCGGCCTCCAGCGAGGCGTCGTCGCGGATGCCGCCGGACAGCTCCACCTGGACGTCCAGCTTCGCCACGACCTCGGCGAGCAGTTCGCGGTTGGAACCCTTGCCGAACGCGGCGTCGAGGTCCACCAGATGGATCCACTCCGCCCCGTCCCGCTGCCAGGCGAGTGCCGCCTCCAGCGGGCTGCCATAGGAGGTTTCGGTGCCGGCCTCGCCCTGGACGAGTCGCACGGCCTGGCCATCGGCCACATCAACGGCGGGAAGGAGCGTGAAAGTCACGCGCCCACTCTAAGCGAGGGTGCGGAGCCAGTTGCGCAGCAGGTGCGCCCCGGCGTCCCCGGACTTCTCCGGGTGGAACTGCGTCGCCCACAACGGCCCGTTCTCGACGGCGGCGACGAAGTCCTGACCGTGGTTCGCCCAGGTCACCTTGGGCTGCTGCCCGGCGAGACCGGAGTCCAGTTCCCAGGTCCGCGCGGCGTAGGAGTGCACGAAGTAGAACCGCGTTTCCGCGTCCAGCCCGGCGAACAGCTCCGAGTCCTCGGGCGCGCGGACGGTGTTCCAGCCCATGTGCGGCAGGACGTCGGCTTCCAGCTTGTCGACCGTGCCGGGCCACTCACCGGCGCCCGCGGCCTCCTCGCCGTGCTCGACGCCGCGTTCGAACAGGATCTGCATGCCGACGCAGATGCCCAGCACGGGACGGCCGCCGGCGAGACGTTTGCCGATGATCTTCTCCCCCGAAACCGACAGCAGCCCCTCCATGCAGGCGGAGAAGGCACCGACACCGGGGACGACCAGGCCGTCGGCCTCGAGCGCGGCATGGGGATCGGCGGTGACCTCGACGTGCGCGCCCGCGCGTTCGACGGCGCGTTCGGCGGATCGGAGGTTGCCGGACCCGTAGTCCAGGATCACCACGCTCGGAGTAGCCACGCGCTCAGGTTAGCGGACCGGATTTTCTGCGGATTCCCCGTTTCAACCTTCACTCGTCCGGGTAATAGGCACTCCGAGTGAAAGGCCGGCGCAGGACCGCCCTGCACTTCTGGAGGAACGATGCGGGACGCCGACGAACTGACCGGCCTGCTCCAAGCCTGGCGCGAAGACATCGACAGCGTGCCTTTCCCTACCTTCGCGGAGCTGCTGATCCCCCAGCAGAAGCAGCGCTCCGCTCCCCCGGTGACGGTCTCGGCATCGGTTCAGGTGACGAAGACCACCGGATGGCGCGATCGCTGACACTCGACTCCGGTCCAGTGTGTGGTTTTCTTCATAGAGCCACGCACCGCCGAGCCGACCAGGAGTGACCGCATGAGCAGCAGCCCGGATCCGCGCGATTTCCTCGATCTCGACGCCGAGCTCTCCAGCGAGGACCGGGCCATCCGTGACGCCGTGCGTTCCTACGCGCACGATCAGCTCCTGCCGAACGTCGCCGAATGGTACGAAACGGGCGCTCTGCCCGCCGCCGAACTCGCCAAGGGATTCGGGCAGCTGGGGCTGCTCGGCATGCACCTGGAGGGTTACGGCTGCGCCGGGACCAGCGCCGTCGCCTATGGCATCGCCTGCCGCGAACTGGAGGCCGTCGACTCCGGGCTGCGCAGCTTCGTCTCGGTACAGGGTTCGCTGGCGATGTACGCGATCCACAAGTGGGGCACCGAGGACCACAAGCAGGAGTGGCTGCCGCGGATGGCCGCCGGCGAGGCGCTCGGCTGCTTCGGCCTGACCGAACCGGACGCGGGCAGCGACCCCGGCGCCATGCGGACCCGCGCGGTCCGCGACGGCTCGGACTGGCTGCTCAGCGGCACGAAGATGTGGATCACCAACGGAACGGTGGCCGACGTCGCGGTCGTGTGGGCGCAGACCGACGAGGGCGTGCGCGGTTTCGTCGTCCCCACGAACACCCCCGGCTTCACCGCGAACGAGGTCAAGCACAAGTTGTCGCTGCGGGCCTCGCTGACCGCGGAACTCGTGCTCGACGGCGTCCGCCTGCCGGAGTCCGCGGCGTTCCCCGAGGTCAGGGGCCTGCGCGGGCCGCTGTCCTGTCTGAACGAGGCGCGCTACGGGATCCTGTTCGGCGTCGTCGGCGCCGCTCGCTCCTGCTACGAATCCGCGCTGGAGTACACGCTGAGCCGTGAACAGTTCGGCAAGCCGCTCGCCGGGTTCCAGCTCACCCAGCGCAAGCTCGCCGACCTCGTGGTCGAGGTCAACCGCGCCGGGCTGGTCGCGCTGCGGATCGGGCGGCTCAAGGACGCCGGGACGCTGCACCACAACCACGTCAGCTTCGGCAAACTCGCCAACGTCCGCTCCGCGCTGGAGGTCGCCAGGACCGCGCGCGCCATGCTCGGCGCCAACGGGATCTCGCTGGAGTACCCGGTGATGCGGCATATGTCGAACCTCGAAACCGTGCTGACCTACGAAGGCACCGAAGAGATGCACGCGCTTTCGCTCGGTCAGTCGGTCACCGGGATCGCCGCCTTCCGCTGAGCCCGGAAACTGTCGGTGCGCACCTCTAGGGTCCGCGCATGACCGATTTCGCCGAGTTCCAGTCCGTCGTCGAGCTGCGCCGGTACACGCTGCACCCCGGCCGCCGGGACGAGCTGGTCGAGCTCTTCGAGCGTGAGTTCGTGGAGACACAGGAAGCCGTCGGCATGCGCCTGTTCGGCCTGTTCCGTGAACCGGCGGAGCCGGACAAGTTCCTGTGGCTGCGCGGTTTCCGGGACATGGAGAGCAGGCGGGCGGCCCTGGAGTCGTTCTACTACGGGCCGGTGTGGCGTGCGCACGGCCCGGCGGCGAACGAGACGATGATCGACGCTTCGGACGTCCTGCTGCTGCGGCCGTCCGGGCCGGGATTCCCCGTTCCGGACGGCGCCGAGGCTTCCCGCCTCGTCGTGACGGTGTGCCATCCCACGGGACCGGTCAAGGAGTTCTCCGAGTACTTCGCGGACACCGTGGCTCCGGCGCTGCGGGAGTCCGGTGTGGAAACGTTCGGCCACTTCGAGACGGAGCCCGCCGAGAACACCTTTCCCCGGCTTCCCGTGCGGGAGAACGAGATGGTGTTCGTCTGGTTCGCCAAGTTCGGTGACGCGCACCGGGAACTCCTCGACCGGACGGGTGCCGAACTCGAAGGCAGGCTCGAACGCCCGTGGCGGCAACTGGAACTGGCACCGACAGCGCGGTCAGTCCTGCGCTGAGAGGAGGTCCGCGAGCCCGTCCGGATACAGGATCGCCTTGCCGTTCGCCACGTCGGCCATCGGCAGCCAGTGCACGCGCGCGCCGTCGTCGAGCACGACGCCGACCTCGTCACGCTCGTAGAACGCTTTGTCGGTCAGGTCGGCGGTGAACAGGAACACGATCTCGTGCCCCGGCCTGCCTTCGAAGGTGAACACGTTCTCCAGTACGGCGATCTGCTCGACAGCGGTCAGCTCCGCCGCGAGCTCCTCCTGGAATTCGCGGTGCAAAGCCTCGACGGCGGTCTCCCCGAACTCGATCCCGCCGCCGAGCGGACGGTGGTAGGTCTCCCCCTTGGCGTTGTCACGGCCTTCGAACACGAGAAGGTCTTCACCGCGGCGGATGACCCCGAGCACGAGCGGGCGGATCTTCGTCATCCTGGTGACGCTAGCGGAGGAATTCCTTGACCGACAAGGTGATCGAACCGGCGTCGAGGCCGTGCGCGAGGTCGTGATCGGCCATTTCGCCGTAGATCCGGACTTCGGCGTCACGACGGACACCGAGCGAGAGCAGCCGGTGCGGCGATTCGGACAAGGCGTCCGACACCGCGTGCGCCGACGTTCCCGCGAGGTAGGGCTCGATCAGCACGACGTCGCTCGACCCCGTGGCCTCGACGGCCGAACGCAGGCCCGCGGCGTCGAACGGCCGGATCGTCGAGGTGTAGAGCACGGTCACGTCGAGATCGGCCGTCGCTTCCATCGCCCGGTCGAGCATCGGCCCGACGGCGAGCACGACACCTCGGCCGCCCTCGCGCAACGTCTGCAATCCGGCGCCCAGATGCGGTTTCGCGTTCTCCTGCGCGGAAAGCCGGAGGTACACACGACCGTTGCCGGGGATCGACTCCAGCAGCAGCCGCCGCGCCTCCTCGGGATGACCGGGCACGTGCACGGTCCAGCCCGGCAGCGTGTCGATGAGGGCGACGTCCCCGGGCGCCTGATGGGTCCGCCCGGCGGTCGGCATGTCGTAGGACGCGCCGGAAGACACCAGTACGGCGCCGACGTCCTGATGCCCGAGGTCGAGTTTGACCTGCTCGAAAGCCCGCTCCACGAGGAACGACGAGAAGGTGTGGACGATCGGGCGCATCCCGGCCAGCGCCAGCCCGCCCGCGGTGCTCATCATCAGCTGTTCGCGGATGCCGACGTTGAGCACCCGGTCCGGATGCTTCCTGGCGGCGAAAGCGAGTTGTGCCGCGGAAATGTCGGCGAGGACGACGGCGACGTTCGGGTCGGTGTCGAGCACCTCGGCGGCGGCGTCGAGGAACGTCTCACGCATGTTCACGGTTTCAGGCCTTTCGCTCGACGGTCGCGACCACGGCGAGCGGCCGGTCCGGATGGGGTGTGGTGAAGGCTTCGTAGAGCGCTTCGTGATCGCGGCCGTCGACGGTGCGGGTCACCCAGCCCTCGACCTCGAACCGGCGCGCGATCCCGCCCGGCCAGCCGTGGGTGGCCGAGGAGTTGTCGACGACCACGACGGTCAGCTGCGGCATGCCGATGCGGCCCGCCACCGCGATGGCCTCGGAGTTGGAGCCCTCGTCGAGTTCCGCGTCCCCGACGAGGGTGACGACCTTGGCGTCACGGAACCCCTTGGCGCGCAGCCCGAACACGGTGCCGATGGACAGCGGGAGCCCGTGCCCGAGTGAACCGCTGGCGATCTCGGCGCCGGGCACCCTCGCGCGGTCGGGATGGTGCCCGAGGCGGGATTCGGCCGAAGTCCACCCGGCGAGTTCGTCCTCCTGGATGAAGCCCTTCTTCGCCAAGACGGCGTAGTAGGCCATCGGACCGTGTCCCTTCGACAGCAGGAAGCGGTCACGGCCCGGATCACGGAAGGTCTCCGGGGTGATGTCGAGCACACGATCGTAGAGCACCCACAAGACGTCCACAGTGGACTCCGCGGCCGCCTGGTGCTTCTCGTCCCCGGTCATCAACGCGATCAGCCGCGGCAGATCCTCGTAGCCGGTCCTGGTGTCAGTGGTCATGAACCGAGGTTGCAACCTCGACTTAGGTCGAAGTCAAGGCTAGCCTGGCGACGTGACGAGATTGGCTGAACACCTGAGCATCGGGCAGGTCGCCGACCGCAGCGGCGTGCCCCATACGGCTTTGCGTTTCTACGAGGACAAAGGGCTGATCAGCTCGGAGCGTTCGGCGGGCAACCAGCGGCGGTATCCGCGTTCGGTGCTGCGCCGGATCGCCTTCATCCGTGCCGCGCAGCGGGTCGGCCTCAGCCTGGACGACATCAGCTCGGCTTTGGAGTCCTTACCCAGGGACCACGCCCCCACCAAGGCCGACTGGGCACGCCTTTCCCGTGGCTGGCAGGACGAGCTCGACGCGCGGATCGACGCGCTGCAGCGCCTGCGCGACAGGCTGACCGGATGCGTCGGCTGCGGCTGCCTGTCCCTGCGCAGCTGCGGGCTCTACAACGCCGACGACCAGATGTCCCGATTCGGTCCCGGCGCGGGCAAACTGCGCCCGGCCTCCGAGGGCGGCATCTGAATTCCGTTGCCACGCGGGTGCCGGGTATGCGTCACTGGGACGCGAAATGGACAAGAACAACCTCATCCGAGTCTCGAAACGGCTCTCCCGGCACCTGCGGCACGCACCCGGCGACATCGGCATCACCCTGACCCCTGACGGCTGGGTCGACGTCGGCACCCTCTTGGCCGCCCTGCGGCGGAACGGGCTGGACCTGACCCGCGACCAGCTCGACGAAGTGGTGGAAGGCAACGACAAACGCCGGTTCGCCTTCGACGAAAGCGGGCTGCGGATCCGCGCCAGCCAGGGCCACAGCGTCGACGTCGACCTCGCGCTGCCCGCCGCCACCCCACCCGGCACGCTCTATCACGGCACCGTGGCCCGGTTCCTCGACGCGATCCTGTCCGAGGGGCTCCGGCCGATGAAGCGGCACGCCGTGCATCTCTCGGCGAACCTCGCGACCGCGCGCACGGTCGGGGGCAGGCGCGGTGCCCCGGTCGTGCTCCTGGTCGACGCGCGGGGCATGACGGCCGCCGGGCACGAATTCCAGGTGAGCGCGAACGGCGTCTGGCTCACCGCCGCCGTCCCGCCGGGGTTCCTGCGCCGCCTCCCCTAGACCAGGCCGTTGCCCCGCAGGAGCGACAACGTGTTCACGGTGAACAGCCCGTTCCACTCCAGCCCGGCCGCGGGCGAGTAGCTAATGTAGTCGACCCGCCAGCCGCCGTCGTCGTGCTGGCCTCCGGCCACCCGCCGCAGATCCGCTTCGACGACGTCCGGCCGGAAGAGCTTCCGTGCCGGACCGTCCGGCCTCGGGGCGAAGTCGAGCGGGCGCATGGCCTCGCCCTCTATCCCGCCGCCGACGGCGAGCACGCCGTCGTCCGGGATGAACCGGCCGAGTTTCTCGACCAGATGTGCCTCGCCCAGCGCGTCCACCAGTTTCATCGCGAAAGCGAGCACGAGCGCGTGCGGTGCCTCGTCGAGCTTTTCGATCTCGTGGAGGCAGTAGCGCGTGGCCTTCGCCAGCCACGGATGCGCGGCGACCGCGGGGTCGTGCGCCGCGACGCGCCGTGCGGTGACCGCGACGATCGCCGTGATCTGCAGCGAGGAGACCGAAGGGTCCGCGCTCGCCCAGAACGGCGCGCTGCCGGACGGATCCGGCATCGGCAGGGCGAACGGGATCCCGCCGTCCGGCAAGGAGATCGACGCGAGCCAGTCGCACAGTTCGGCCGCGCGCGGGCTGCTCGCCGGGCCGACGTCGGCGAAGACCTCGAAAGCGTGCAGCGCGCCGCCGGGCTGGCTGGTCGCCGAGCGGCAGTCGGGTTCGAGCCCGTGTCCGTAACCGCCGTCGGGATTGCGGTATCCCTCCAGCGCGGCGAGCGCCGACGCCGGATCACCGTCGCGGAAGAGGACCTCGAAACGCCGCTTGTCGAGCAGCCGGGCTCGCGTGGCCATGAAGGTGGCCGCCGCGTTCAGATCGATGTTCATGAGCTTGGTGTTCATGAACACAGCGTCGCGCGGATCGCGGCGGCTGTCTTGAACACATCGGTCACGTGCGTCGGCGCGGACGGTTGTAGAGCTTGCGGCCGACGCCGAGGAGCGTTTCGCGCAGTGTTTCGTCGTCGAGCGAGGCGACCTCGGGCGAGCCGCCGGCGATGGCGATACCCGCCAGCAGTACCTGCGCCGTCACGATCGCGGTGAGGTCCGGATCCGGGCCGACCAGGACCTCCAGCAGCCGGTTCTTGAAGCTCTCGGAGCTGTGCACGGACTTCTCGATCGCGCGGGCGATGCCGGGATCGCTGGAGAACAGCGCGACCAGTGCGCGATGCCGCACCACGAGGTCGACGAAACCGTCGAGCAGATGATCGATCTGCGCGCCCCGCGTGCGCTGGGCGCGGGCGTCGTCGACGATGCCTTCCAGCTCCAGCAGCACGGGCTCGGCGACGGATTCGGTGATCTCCGCCTTCGTCTTGAAGTGGTAGTAGACGGCGGCCTTCGTGACGCCGAGGGCGTCCGCGATCATCTGCAGCGAGGTGCCTTCCACGCCGTGTTCGGTGAACAACCGCAACGCCGTACCCAGTAGTCGCGTGCGGGTGTCCTCCGCGTGGACGACGTCCATGATCCCTCCTCTTCCAGCCGTCGGAGATTACGTCAAGCGTGGCCGTCGAGCCAAACGAGTACTAGCCGTGCGGCTAGTCACACACTTGCCGATCGGCTTGTAGCTCACTAGCCGATCGGCTAGCTTGGAATGAACCTGATCGAGTGAACGGGAGACTTTTGTGGCCAGCTTCCTGTACCGCCTGGGCCGGTTCTCGTTCCGGCGCCGGGCACTGGTGGCGGCGGTGTGGGCCGTTGTCCTGGTGGCCCTCGGCGCGGGAGCGCTGACCCTGTCCGGCCAGCTTTCGAACTCGGTGACCATCCCCGGCACCGAGTCGCAGAAGGCGATCGACCAGCTCGCGGACCGGTTCCCGGAGGCCGCCGCCGGTGGCGCCACCGCCCGCGTCGTGATCTCCGCGCCCGCCGGCCAGGACATCACCAAGGAACCCGGTCAGGCCGCGATCGCCGGCATCGTCACCGGACTCGAGAACGCGCCGAAGGTCGCCGGTGTGATCAACCCGCTGCAGGTGCAGGCGATCTCGCCGGACAAGCACGTCGCGCTGGCGCAGGTCAGCTACCGAGTCCCGGGTTTCGAGCTCACCGACGCCGACCGCGAGGGCCTGATGGCCGCGGCGGACCCCCTCCGGAAGGCCGGGTACACGGTGGAATTCGGCGGTGACGCCGTCCAGGCGATGCCCGCCACGAACGCCACCGAAGGCCTCGGTGTCGCCGTCGCCGCCGTCGTCCTGATCATCACCTTCGGCTCGCTGCTCGCGGCCGGGATCCCGCTGCTGACCGCGCTCATCGGTGTCGGCATCGGCATGGCGGGGATCACCACGGCGTCCGGTTTCCTCGAGCTGAACACGAACACGCCGGTGCTCGCGCTGATGATCGGCCTCGCCGTCGGCATCGACTACGCGCTCTTCATCGTTTCCCGTTATCGGCACGAACTGAGCCTCGGCCGCGATCCGGAAGAGGCCGCCGGACGCGCCACGGGTACGGCCGGATCCGCCGTGGTGTTCGCCGGGCTGACCGTGATCATCGCGCTGGCGGGACTGACCGTCGTCGGCATCCCGTTCCTCGGTGAGATGGGTGTCGCCGCGGCGATCACCGTCGCCATCGCGGTCGTCATCGCGCTGACCCTGCTCCCCGCCATCCTCGGCTTCGCGGGCGGCAAACTGGCGGGCGGCAAGATCCGCTTGCGCCGCAAGGAAGGCGCGACGACGCACGGCGAGCGCTGGGCGAGTTTCGTGGCCCGCCACCGGATCCCGGTGCTGATCGCCGCGATCGCCGGTCTCGCTGTCGTCGCCGTCCCGGCCGCGAGCATGCAACTCGGCCTCCCGAACGACAGCACCGCCGCGCCGGACACCACCCAGCGCAAGGCCTACGACACCGTCAGCCGCAGCTTCGGCGAGGGCGCCAACGGCCCGCTGGTGATCGTCGTCGACCTGGCGGGCAGCGCCGACCGGCAGGCCGCGCTCCAGCAGGCCTCCACCCGGATCAGCGGACTCGGGGAACGCCCGATCGTCACGCCGGCGAAGGTCAACCGCGACGGTGACCTGGCACTGCTGACCGTCATTCCGAAGAGCGGCCCGAGCAGCACCGCGACCGAAGACCTCGTCAGCGACATCCGCGGCCTGAACGCGGGACTGGGCACGGCCACCGGCGCGTCGCTGGCGGTGACCGGGCAGACCGCGGCGAACATCGACGTCTCGGAGAAACTCGCCGACGCGATGCTGCCCTATCTCGCGCTGATCGTCGGGCTCGCGTTCCTGTTGCTGATGCTGGTGTTCCGCTCGATCGTGGTTCCGCTGAAGGCGACGCTGGGCTTCCTCGGCTCCGTGGTCGCGACGTTCGGCGCCGTGGTGGCCGTGTTCCAGTGGGGCTGGCTCACCGACCTGCTCGGCGTGAAGACGACCGGGCCGATCATGAGCATGCTGCCGATCCTGCTGATCGGCGTGCTGTTCGGGCTCGCGATGGACTACCAGGTGTTCCTGGTGACGCGGATGCGCGAGGAGTACGTCCACGGCGCCGACCCGCAGCAGGCGATGGTCACCGGTTTCCGGCACGGCTCCCGCGTCGTGGTCGCCGCCGCGCTGATCATGATCAGCGTGTTCGCCGGGTTCGTCCTCGCGGAGTCCTCCCTGATCCAGTCGATCGGGTTCGCGCTGGCCTTCGGCGTGCTGGTGGACGCGTTCGTGATCCGGATGACCATCGTGCCCGCGCTGATGTCGCTGCTCGGGCGCGGTGCCTGGTGGCTGCCGAAGTGGCTGGACCGCGTGCTGCCCGATGTCGACGTCGAAGGCGAGAAGCTCACGAAGCAGCTCGACGCTCCTGACGAGCGGGAACTGGTCGACGCCGCGAAGTAAGTACATGAAGGCCCCCTTCCTTGCGTCTAGCGCAAGGAAGGGAGCCTTCATGTACTTCCGGAGGAGGTCTGACTACGCCAGCCAGGCGATGGCGCCGCCGATCGCCAGCAGCGCGCCGATGCCCAGCACCACGGCCAGGAACTTGACGCTCTTCCAGGTCGCGTAGACGCCGCCGATCAGGAAGCCGCCGAGCGCGAGCAGCAGCACGGCGATGGTCGAGTTACTCATGCCCGTCAGGCTGCCACACGCCGACGCGCCCGACCGCCCCGGGTACTCACCGCGTTTAGTCCTCTGAATGCGGCGTCAGAGGACGCCCTTCGTGGACGGGATGCCGCCCGCGCGCGGGTCCGGCTCGGTGGCGGCACGCAGAGCGCGCGCGACGGCCTTGTACTCGGCTTCCGCGATGTGGTGCGGATCCCGGCCGTGCAGCACGCGTACGTGCAGCGCGATCTGGGCGTGGAACGACAGCGAGTCGAACACGTGCCGCGTCAGCACGAACGGGTAGTTCCCGCCGATGGTGAAGCTGTTGAACTGCTCCGGCTCGCCGAGGTGCACGCAGTACGGGCGCCCGGAGACGTCGATCGCGGCGTGCGCGAGGGTTTCGTCCATCGGGATCCACGCGTCGCCGAACCGGCGGATGCCGCTTTTGTCGCCCAGCGCCTGGCGCAGCGCCTGGCCGAGCACGATCGCGGTGTCTTCGACGGTGTGGTGCGCGTCGATGTGCACGTCACCGGTCGCCTGCACCTTGAGGTCGAGCGAGCCGTGCACGCCGAAAGCGGTGAGCATGTGGTCGTAGAACGGGACACCGGTGTCGATCTCCACCTGTCCCGTGCCGTCCAGGTCGAGCTGGACCGAAATGGACGATTCCCTGGTGGTGCGGTCCACCTTGCCGACGCGACTCATCGCGGCACCTCCTTGCTGGCCTCGAGAAAGGCGTCGTTCTCTTCCGGCGTCCCGATGGTCACCCGCAGGTGCCCTTCGATGCCGACGTCCCTGATCAGCACACCGTTGTCCAAATAGGACTTCCAAGTCGCGGGGGCGTCCGCGAACCGTCCGAAGAGGACGAAGTTCGCGTCACTCGGGACGGGGGTGAATCCCAAGCCCAGCAAGGCTTCCACCACCCTGTCGCGTTCGGCCGCGAGTTTGGCGACCGAGGCCAGGGTGGCGTCCGCGTGCCGCAGCGCCGCCCGCGCGGCCGCCTGCGTGAGCTTCGAGAGGTGGTACGGCAGCCGCACCAGCTGCAAGGCGTCGACGATCGCGGGGGCGGCCGCCAGGTAGCCGAGCCGCCCGCCCGCGAAGGCGAACGCCTTGCTCATCGTGCGCGAAACGACGAGCTGCGCCGGATACTCCTCGAGCAGTTCGAGGGCGCTCGGTTGCGACGAGAACTCCGCGTACGCCTCGTCGACCACCACGATGCCCGGCGCCGCCTCGAGCAGCTCGCGCAGTTCGCCGAACGGGATCGAGCCGCCGGTCGGGTTGTTCGGGCTGGTCACGAACACGATGTCCGGACGGCGTTCGCGCACGAGCGCGGCGGCCTTCTCGGTGTCGAGCGTGAAATCGTCGCGGCGCGGTGCCGGCAGCCACTCGGTGCGGGTGCCCGCCGAGATGATCGGGTGCATCGAGTACGACGGCTCGAACCCGAGCGCCGAGCGGCCGGGGCCGCCGAAGGCCTGCAGGATCTGCTGCAGGATCTCGTTGGACCCGTTGGCGGCCCACACGTTCGACTCCGAAACCAGCACGCCGGTGGACACCGCGAGGTAGTCCGCGAGGTCCTGCCGCAGCGCGACGGCGTCGCGATCCGGATAGCGGTGCAGCGAAGCGGCCTCGGCTCGGACGGCCTCGGCGACGTCGGCCACCAGCTCGTCCGGCGGCGGGTACGGGTTTTCGTTGGTGTTGAGCCGGATCGGCACGTCGAGCTGCGGTGCGCCGTACGGGGTCTTGCCCCGCAGGTCGTCCCGCAGCGGAAGCGCGTCGAGCGTGATCTCCTCGCCGATGGTCATGCCCGCTCCCCCTCGAACCGCGCCGTGATGGCCTCGCCGTGCGCGGGCAGGTCCTCGGCGTTGGCCAGCGCGACGACGCGGCCGGCGATCTCGCGCAGCGCGTTCTCGTCGTAGTCGACGATGTGCACGCCCTTGAGGAAGCTCTGCACCGAAAGCCCCGACGAGTGCCGCGCGAAACCACCGGTGGGCAGCACGTGATTCGACCCGGCGCAGTAGTCGCCGAGCGAAACCGGCGCGTACGCCCCGACGAAGATCGCGCCCGCGTTGCGCACGCGGGCCGCCACCGAACGCGCGTCCGCGGTCTGGATCTCCAGGTGCTCCGCGGCGTATGCGTCGACGACACGGAGACCGTCGTCCACAGTGGACACCAGGATGATGCCGGACTGCTTGCCGCTCAAGGCCTCCGTCACGCGCTCGGCGTGTTTGGTCGCGGCCACGCGGCCGGTCAGTTCCTTGTCCACCGCGTCCGCGAGTGCCCCGGACGTGGTGACCAGCACGCTCGCGGCGAGCGGATCGTGCTCGGCCTGGCTGATCAGGTCGGCGGCGACGTGCACCGGGTCGGCGGTCTCGTCGGCGAGGATCGCGATCTCGGTCGGGCCCGCCTCGGAGTCGATGCCGATGATGCCGCGCAGCAGCCGCTTGGCCGCGGTGAGGTAGATGTTGCCGGGCCCGGTGACGATGTCGACCGGCTCCAGCGTCGCGCCGTCGGTGTCGGTGCCGCCGTACGCGAGCAGCGCGACGGCCTGCGCGCCGCCGACGGCCCACACCTCGTCGACACCGAGCAGTTCGGCGGCGGCCAGGATCGTCGGGTGCGGGAGCCCGCCGAACGCGGCTTGCGGCGGCGAGCACAGCACGAGGGTGCCGACGCCGGCGATCTGCGCCGGGACGACGTTCATCACCACGGTCGAGGGGTACACCGCGAGCCCGCCCGGCGCGTACAGCCCGACGCGCTCGACCGGGATCCACCGCTCGGTGACGGTGCCGCCGTCGACGACCTCCGTCGTGACGTCCTGACGGCGCTGATCGCCGTGGACCTTCCTGGCGCGGACGATCGACTCCTCCAGCGCCTCGCGGACGGCCGGGTCCAGGTTCTCGAGCGCGCTGGTGAGCTCCGCGGCGGCAACGCGGACGCCGCCGGGGCGGACCTTGTCGAACTTCTCGGTGTACTCGAGAACCGCCTCGACGCCGCGATCGCGGACCGCCTCGACCACCGGCCTGACGTGATGCAGCGCCGCGTCCACGTCGTACTCGGCACGCGGGAGCGTGCTCCTGAGTTCGGCAACGGACGGGACCTGTCCACGCAGGTCGGTACGGTTCAGCATGCCTCCAGGGTACGAGGTGGCCCGATCGCGCCGAGCAGGCACACTGGGGTGGTGACCAGCGATCCCACGATGAGGGAGGCCGCCGTGCCGCGAATCGGGTTGTGCCAGCTCACAACCGCCGAAGATCCCGAAACGAACCTGAAGCTGATTCGCGAAGGCGTGGCGGCCGCGGCGGCCGACGGCGCGCGGATCGTGGTCTTCCCCGAGGCGACGATGGCGCGCTTCGGCGTCCCGCTGAAACCCCTCGCGCAACCTTTGGACGGTCCGTGGGCGTCCACTGTGGCGGCGATCGCCGAGGAGCACGGCGTCGTGATCGTCGCGGGCATGTTCACGCCGTCGCCCGACGGGCGCGTGAGCAACACGCTGCTCGTCACCGGCGCCGGGCAGCACTTCGGCTACGACAAGATCCATCTGTACGACGCGTTCGGGTTCGCCGAGTCCGACACGGTCGCGCCGGGGACCGCTCCGGTCACCTTCGAGGTCGACGGGGTCACCTTCGGCGTCGCGACCTGTTACGACATCCGCTTTCCCGAACTGTTCCGGAAGCTGGCCGACGACGGCGCCGACATCGTCCTCGTGCCGACGTCCTGGGGCGCGGGCGAGGGCAAACGCGAGCAGTGGGAGGTTCTGGTGCGCGCCCGGGCGCTCGACTCCGGCTCCTGGGTCCTCGGCTGCGGGCAGGCCGATCCGGCCGCGAGCGGGACTTCGGTGCATCCGAAGGCGCCGACCGGGATCGGCTACTCGACGGTTTCCGACGGCTTCGGCCGCGTCCACGTCCAGCTGGGCGCCGGGCCGGAAACGGTGGTCGTCGACGTGGATCCGGCGGTCAGCGGGAAGGCCCGGGCGGCGACGGGCGCACTGGCGAATCGTCGCCTTTAGCGTCCACGGAGCGCTCGAAGAACGATTCGAGCACCACGATCGTCTGTGTGCCGGTGACGCCTTCGATGGCGTACAGCCTGCGCAAAGACGCCTGCAGCTCCTCGGTGGTCGGCGCGCGCACCTTCACCAGGAGCGAGGCAGGGCCGGCGATGATGTGCGCCTCCACGACCTCCGGCAACGCCTCCAGTGCCGCTTTGGTGGGCGGATCACCCATCCACGAACCGGCCTCGACCAGCACGAACGCCATCACCCCGCGACCGACGGCCGCCGGATCGACGTCGACGGTCGTGCGCCGGATGACGCCCTGCTCACGCAGCTTGCGGACCCGTTCGTGCGCGGCGCCCGCGGAGAGTCCGACCGCCTTGCCGAGTGCGGCATACGCCTGAGTCGCGTCCTGCTGCAACTCGGTGAGCAGTATGCGATCCACCTCATCCATGGGTTGACCGTATCAGGTTCAGCAGTTCATGATTATGGTGATATTTCGTTCAGATCACTGGGGTGGGCATGGACAAGGTCAAGGCGCGTTTCGAGGTCCTCGACGAGCGGTTCGCGCGCGTCAACGGCGACGAGTGGATGCAACGGCTGCACACCGGCTGCCGGTGGACCGAGGGGCCCGCCTACTTCCCCGCCGGCCGGTACCTGGTCTTCAGCGACATCCCGAACGACCGCGTCCTGCGCTGGGACGAGACCACGGGCGCGGTCGGCGTGTTCCGCGAGCCGGCCGGATTCCACAACGGGCACACCGTCGACCGCCGGGGCAGGCTCGTCAGCTGTGAACAGGGCGGTCGCCGGGTGACGCGCACCGAGCACGACGGCACGACCACCGTCCTCGCGGAGACCTATCGGGGCAAGAAGTTCAACAGTCCCAACGATGTCGTCGAGAGTTCCGACGGCGCGATCTGGTTCACCGATCCCAGTTACGGGATCGACAGCGATTACGAGGGCCATCGGGCCGAGAGCGAGATCGGCGCCTGCCACGTCTACCGCGCCGACCCGGTGGACGGTTCGGTGCGGATCGTCGCGGACGACTTCACGCGTCCGAACGGGCTGGCCTTCTCCCTCGACGAAGCGCTGCTCTACATCGTGGACACCCGGCAGAACCCCAGTCACATCAGGGTTTTCTCGGTGGACGGCGGAAAACTCTCCGGCGGGGAGATCTTCGCGACCTGCGACGCCGGCGTCTTCGACGGCGTACGCCTGGACGCGGACGGCCGGATCTGGGCCGCCGCGCACGACGGCCTGCACTGCTTCGCGCCCGACGGCACGCGGATCGGGAAACTGCACGTGCCGGAGGTCTGTTCGAACCTGACGTTCGGCGGGCCGCGGCGGAACGATCTGTTCGTGACCGCTTCCAGCTCGGTCTACACGCTGCGGGTGAACTTCTCGGGCCCCGCGTTTAGTCCTCTGGATGCGGTCTTTGCGAGCTAGCGCAGCAGGCCCTCGCGGATCGCCACCCGCACGAACCCGGCACGCCGCCGTTCCCCGGTCTTGTCCCGGATCCGGTCGAGATAGGACCGCACGGTCCGCACGCTGATGTTCAGGATCTCCGCCACGTCGACATCCCGTTCACCGGCCGCGACCAGCCGCAGGACCTGCTTCTCCCGTTCGGACAGAACGATCTTGGGTCCGGCGTGGCGGTCTTCGCTGTCCTGGATGATCATCCCGGCCAGCGTCGGCGACACGTACGCGTTGTCGTCGGCGATGGTGCGGATGGCGCGCAGGAGCTCGTCCCCGTCGACGTCCTTGGAGAGAAAACCCTTCGCCCCGGCCTGCATGGCGCCCAGCACCTCGGGCTGCTCGGCGTGCGCGGACACCACGAGCACCTTGTGCCCCATCTGCCCCACTTCGAGCACGGCGGCGGCGTCCTGGACACCGCGCAGCTTGAGGTCGAGGACGACGACGCTGCCCGGAGGCTGCTCCTGGACGGCGAACCGTGCGACGGAGTCGGCGACGGCGCCCAGCGCGATGTCGGGCGCTTCGGTGAGCACACGTGCGACGGCGTCCCGGTACAGCGGATGATCCTCGATCACCCCGACGTTGATCGGCGTGGTGCGTTTCGGCTGCTGCTCGTCTGCGTTCACCGGCGTCCTTCGAATCCGCCCGCGTCGTCGCGGGGCGCGACCGGCCGAGACGGGCCGGGCACCTCCGGCGGAGACGCGAGCCCGAGCTGGATGGCCTTGCGGACCAGACCGGCCCGCCTTCTCTCTCCGAGTTTGTCACGGATCCGGTCCAGGTAACCACGGACCGTCCGGACCCCGATACCCAGGATGCGGGCGATGTCGACGTCGCGTTCACCCGCCGCGACCAGCCGCAGGACCTGCTTCTCCCGAGCGGAAAGCGCGACGTCGGGAGCCGCGACGGGGCGGTCGGCGTTGTCCTTGATGATCATTCCGGCCACCACCGCGGATACGTAGGCCCGGCCCTGCGCGACCGTCCTGATCGCGGTCAGCAGTTCGTCGACGTCGACGTCCTTGGACAGGAATCCCTTGGCACCGGCGGCGATCGCGCCGAGCACCTGTTCGGATTCCGCCTGCGCGGACACCACGAGCACGTGATGCCCCAGTTCGCACACCTGGAACACCGCGGCCGCCCCGGCGATCCCCGGCAGGCCGAGGTCGAGCAGCACCACGCTGCCGGGCGGCTGCGGATGGACGTGGAACCGGGCCACCGAATCGACCACGGCGCCCAGTTCGATCCCCTCGGCCTCGGTGAGGACCCGGACCACGGCGTGCCGGTACAACGGATGGTCCTCGATCACCGCGACGTCGACCCGGTCGGTCTCCGGCCTGTCTTCAGTCATCTGCACGTTCCCGCTCACCCCGTCCCACCTGCCGCGGACACCGCACGGCCCGCCTGCCCTGGATCCAGCGCGGGTCCGCGCGGAACCAGTGCCAGCAACCCATTCGGAACCGGTTGCCGTTCGGCTTGGCCGTATCCGAGTGAAGCGAGTGCCTCAGTGCTCGCCACCGGATACTTCAGGCCCGTGTCGGTCACGACGTAGACCGTGCCGGAACCGGATTCCGTCACCACCGCGCCTCCCGACGGAGGCACGAAAACCGCGTCGGCGACCAGCGCGTTCGTCCGCGCCGTCACCGGGATCGCCTTCGCACCTTGCGGCAACGGGACCTGTGCGGAGATAACGATTCGAGAACCCTGCGCGCATAGCGTCACGGACTGTCCGGTAACGGGCGCTTTTCGCGGGATCCGGTCCGGATACTCCGCGGGATCGGCCCCGCCGGTCCTCGCCGCGCCGACCTTCGGCACCGCGGCGACGTCGGCCGCGCGCACCGCGACGGGGGCCGGGACGCCGGCGTAGGCGTCCGCGTTCTGCGGCGTGTTGATCAACAGGCTCGCTTCGGTCTGGCCGATCGGCTCGAGCCCTTCGGCACGGACGAGGTAGTACGACGTCGCGTCGTTGGGTGACGCCATCGCGTCGATGACGCCGAGCACCGAACCGACCTTCGTCGTGGTGCCGCCGACCTTCGGACCGGCCCGCCCGGCGTCGTCGACCGCGCGGTAGGCCAGATCGCGTCCGGCGGCGACGGTGCCGATCCACCGGGAGGACACCGCGATCGCCGGGTAGGTGTCGAACTGCAACGCCGTGGCGGCCTCCGCGGTGAGCTTGTAGCGGCGTCCCGCCGTCACCAGAAAACGCTCGCCCTCGGGAACGCGGACCACGACGGCCTGATCCTTCGGCAGGTCGACCCCGGCGGCAGGCGCGCCGAGGAGCACCGTCGTCTCCGGTTCGGCCGACGCGGGCGCGTCCTGGGTCGTCCGTGAGCAGCTCGTCCACGCGGCTTTCACCAGCGAGGCCGACGCCGGCAGCGAATCAGGGGCGCCGGGGATGCCGATCTGCGCGCCGCGCGGCGCCTTCGCGAGCTTGTCGGCTGGGACGGTCACAGTGGCCTCGCCGTTGCCGCCCGCCATCAGCCGCGCGGAGGAGTAGTTGAGCACGGGGTGCAGCGCGCCGTCCTGGCCGAGGATGTAGCGCGCGCCGGTGCCCTCCTCGACGATCACCTTGCCGCCCGCCAGCCAGTCCTTGCCGCCGGAGGGGTTCAGCAGGCCGATCACGCCGAAGACCGCGGTGATCAGCAGCGCCACGCCGAGACCGCACAGGGTTCCGATGACCAGCCTGCGGCTCGGGGCGACCGGATGATTGGCGTCCGCCGAGACCAGTGCCGAAACCAGTCTCCTCCGGAGGAATTGGTAGGCCTGGATCTGGTCCCGCTGCGTCCACACGCTCCCGTCCCCCGCCGTTCGTACCCACCCCGTTCGAGGGTGCTCACGTTAGGTTCCGACCCGGCTCGCGGTGAGGGTAATTTTTACGCCCTCCCGCGCACGGGAGCCCACTACCGTCGGGCGCGTGCACGGAGGAGGGGAATTCCTTGTCGGTTGACGCCCCAGCGGTGGAGACACCCCGAGCGGCTCGCGGCCCCGCGGGCACGGCGCCGTTGCCTTGGCTGCTGCCGATCCGCCCGCTGCAGGCGGCGCTCTGGGAGATCGCCGGGATCGCGATCTTGCTGGCCCTCGCCGTCGACGGGATCCCCCAGGCCGTGTGGATCAGTATCACCGTCGCGGCCGGTGTCCTCGTGCTGACGACGTCGATCCGCTTCGCCGGACGTCACGCCGCGGGCTGGCTGCTCACCTGGGCGGGATACCGGCTGAAGCGTCGCGACAAGAACGAGGTCCCCGATCCGCTGCACCGGCTCGCCGGCCCCGTCCGGGTGCGCCAGCACGTCGACCGCGCGGGAAACCGCTTCGGCGTCGCCGAGGTCCGCGACGGCTGGAGCGCCATCGTGCGGCTCACCCCCGGCGCGATGTCACCCGGACCGGACGCCTTGGTCGGAATCCTGCGCGAGGCCTACGCGAACACCGGGATCCCTTTGTCCAGCGCGCAACTGCTGACCTGGACGGTCCCCAGTGGACAGTCGGTGCTCCGGGTCCGCTGGCTCACCGTCCGGTACCGCCCCGAGGACGCGCCGATCGCGGCGCTCGCCCGCGGCGGTGGCGAACTGGGCGCGCTGCGGAGCACCGCGTGCGCGGCGTTGTCACTGATGGGCGCGCTGGCCGAAGCGGGTTTCGAGAGCACCGTGCTCGAAGCCGGTGAGGTGGCGGAGGAACTGCGTGTCGCGCTCGGGAGTGGACGGGACGCGCCGGTGAACGGGTGGCGTTCGTGGGACTGGGGCGGCGCGTCGCAGGTCTGCTACCGGCCGCGGTCGGAGCGGGATCTCGCGCGGACACTCGATCTTCACGTCCCGGGCTCGGCGTTCACCGCGACTTCGTACACGCTGCACCGGACCCCTGGCGGCCGGGAGAAGTCCGAGGTGACCATCCGGGTCGGCGGACGGCCGGGAGCGGAAACGGTGCGGCCCGGCGGGATCGCGGTGACCCCGCTGCACGGACGGCAAGCCGCGGCGGTCCGGCGGACCCTGCCGCTGGCGCTGGAGGACTGAGGGGACTGTCCGTGAAGGATTCCTTTCCTCTCTGAGGGTAGGGAAGGAGTCCTTCACGGACGTAACGCGTTTAGTCCTCTGGATGCGGTACTTGCACGCGCAAGTACCGCATCCAGAGGACTGATTGAGGAAGGGCAAACGTGGCGTGTTCGGGCGGGGTGGGCGTTCACGCGTGATCGGGCGGCGTTCACGCGTGTTTGGGGGGCGATCACGTGTGATTGGAGACGGATCTCGCGTGATCGGGCGGCGATCATGGATTCCCGCGATTCCGCCACACGAATCTCCCGGGACGTCGCGAAAGCCACTTTCGCGACATCAGACGTCCCGAAAGTGGCTTTCGCGACACGGCCACTCGGCATCGAACGCGGCGAAGGACGCCTTCATCCCCGTAGCCGGCCTCGCCCACGAAAACGCCACCTCTGACTTACCTCTCGACAAATGCACAGAAAAGGGAGTCAGCCCCGCACGGCCTCGTAGACCCCGGCGATCATGCCGACGAACGGGATCAGCGAGAGCAGCACGAGGAACTCGGTGATGTCGAGAGTCCTTGCCCAGTAAGGCGAACGACGTCCTTTCGCGACACGCGTCGCGTAGGTGAGGCAGACGCCCGCCGCGACGACGACGGCGCAGCCCGCGCCGAACACGAACGAACGCGGCCCGCCCGCGGCGAGCCAGAAGGCGCCCGCCGCCAGGGCCGCCGCGCCGAAACCGATCAGCACGACCCGCTGCGAACGGCCGGCGAACGCGCGCGAGCGCAACATCAGCGCCAGCCCCAGCAGCCCGCACAGGCCCGCTTCCCAAGCCCCGCCGGAAGACGCCAGGACCACCGAAGCCGAGACCACGGTGAGCCCGAGCGCGACGAGCAGCCCGGTCAGCAACGCCTGCGCGTAGGTCGTCCCGCCGATCATGTCCTCGCCGAGCGAAGGGTTCTCGTCGGCACGGAACGCGTCCATGTCGTCGGGCACCCGGGGCAGCGGCAGCCTGCCGAGCCGCAGCGCCATCATCGGCGCCACCGCGGCCAGCCCCGTCGCCACGACGGCGACCACGGCGGCCGCCGAAACCGCGCGCACGTCGGCCAGCAGGACGATGGCGGTGGTGATCGCGCCGAGTCCGGCCGCCACGGTCACCGCGACGAACCACGGCAGCCGGTCCGCCACCGAAACGGCCGCGATCACGCCGTACACGGTCACCACGGCGAGCCCGGCGGCCAACGGTCCCGCGGACAGGGAGAACAGCGGATGCGGCGGCAGGATCGACATCCCGGCCAGCAGTGCCGCGCCGACCCCGGCGAGCGCGCCGGCGGCACCGGCCTCCGCGTCGCCGTACGCGCGGCTCAACGCGCCGCCGCCCAGCACCAGCACCAGTGCGAGCAGCCCGGTCCCGATCGGCGCCAGCACGCTGCCTGACGCCGCCGCCTGCACCAGCAGGCCACCGGCGAGCAGCAGCACCACGGACGCGACGATGCCCGCCTTGCGCGCCACCGACGGTCCCCACCGGCCGGTGCCCGACTCGGCGACGCTGGCGATCGAATCGACGACGTCGTCGAACAGCAGCGGACCCCGCGGGCGTTCCCGCGGGGTCAGATGGAGGACTTCGCCGTCGCGCACCTGGGCCGCGGCGACGGTGAGCCCGAGCGCGAGAGGGGCGCCGCCCAGCCGTGACAGCACCCAACCGGGATTCTCGGCCGACGCCTGTCCCGAAGCGCCCGCGAGCCGCACGAGCTGCGGGACGAGTTCGGCGAACGTGCTCTGCTGCGGCAGCGCCACATCGACCCGCGCCCGCGGTGTCACCACCGTGACGCGCCGGGTGGAGCCCGCGATCGCGGCCGTCATGCTTCGATCGACTTGGCGGACTCGATGACCGGGGCGAATTTGGCGCTGCTGGCCTCGGCCAGTTTCTGCAGCCCGTTGTTGACCGCCTCCAGCACGATCTCCGAGAGGTTGCGTGCGTCGTACTGGCGCAGCGCGCGCGGGTCGATGTCGATCGAGGTGAACCGGCCGTCACCGCGCAGCACGACGGTGACCTCGTTCTGCCGCGAGTGCGCCTTGACCTCCATCGCCTCGACCGAACGCTGGATGCGCTGCACCTCTTCGGTCTGCTTGCGGACCTGGTCCAGCAACTCGTCCATGTCCGGCATGGCGTAGGGGTCGGTGGTCACGAGTCTTCTCCTTCATCTGCGGTGAAATCCCGTCGGACGTGGACACTGCCCACGAACCGCCGGAAGTCGTCGCCGAGGCGGCGGGCCGCCTCGGGCGTTGCGGTGCAGGCGATCTCGAGGATCAGCCGCTCGGCCGGGCTCGCACCCGGCACGGTCAGCTGCACCTGCGTCTGGATGAGATCCTGCCCTTCGCCGGTGCGGATGCGCAGCACCTGCGTCACCCCGGGCGCGAGCCCGGTGCCGATCACCTTGCGCCGCACCACTTCGAGCGCCGCCATGGTCCGGCCGAGCCGTTCGACGGCCTCGTCGGCGATGTCGGTGATCTGCGCTTCGTCCGGCCGCTGACCGACGCTCAAGGTGATGTTCGGGGTGAACTCCGCGTCCGGGACGGAGTGCACGGCGACGAAGACCGCGCCCTCGGCGCCGACCGACGCGGGTTCGACCGGCACCCAGCCCTCGGGGATGTCGAATCCGAGCGGGAGGGAAACCCGGTCCTGTGTGGCCATCTCGCTCATCCCCGTCACCATGTGCCCACGTAGGAGACCGCGTCGTCCCACGCCTCGCCGACGGCGTCCGCCGCCTGGCCGGCCGCGCCGCTCACCGCGTCGACGGCCGCGCCGCCGTATTCGCCGACGGTGTCCGCGATCTTCGGCAGGTCGATGTCGATCTTCGCGCCGAGCCCGGCACCGAGACCGAGTGCGACACCCGCCTTGAAGTTGACCTTGATGTGCCCGGCGTCGTAGACGGCCTGGCCGTCGAGCTGCGCGCCGATCCCGTACTGAAGGGTGCCGCTCGCGCCGACGCCCACCCCGGCCATGTCCGCCGCGAGTTCGCCTTCGATCTTGCCGCCGACGAAGGCGTTGGCGTGCACGCCGACACCGTGCGCGCCCGCCTGCAGCGATCCGTTCACCTCACTGCCGACGAACGCGGTCCCCTTGGCGCTGCCCGAAGCGACGCCCCATTCCTTCTTGCCTTCGAGCTCTTCCTTGAAGGCGGCGAGTTCGGCGTGGCCGGACGCCTTGAGGTCCCAGCCCTGCGAGGAGACCTTGGCGTCCCACCCCGGGGTGAAGCCGTCCTGCTCCTGCTTCCACTTGGCATAGGTGATCTCGGTGTTGCCCCAGGCCTTGTCGCGCAGGCCGTCCGGCTTCGGCCTGCCGAACGGCGTGTCGCCGGCGCGCGGTGCGCGCGTGCCTTCGAGACCGTCCCAGGTGAGTTTCTTCCAGCCGGAATTGCCGAACCAGGAAGGATGCGAGCGCGGCCGCTTGCGGCCGTCGAGCGCTTCGCCGTTGAGCCAGTACAACGGGCCGCGACCCCATTTGCCGAGTTCGTGCTCGATCCGGCCGGTGCCCTCCGGCGGGAACAGCCGCGCGAGTTCCTCGCTCAGCTCGTCGGCGATCTCCTGCGCCGCCTGCGCGGCACGTTCACCGAGCTGGCGGGCGGCGGAGATGAACGCGTTGACCGCGTTCGCGTTCGCCGTCCGCGCCTGGCTGGTGAGCTGGGCGGCGTACTGGTCGAACTGGGCGAGGATCGAGTCCACACAGGACTTCGCGCCCTGCAGGGCCTGCGCTCCCGCCCGCAACCGGTTCGACTGGTCGCTCAGTTTCGCGCCGAGCTCACCGAGTTCCTGGCTCAGGTTCGCCGCGGCCGTGGCGAACGCGATGTAGGCGTCGCCCTCCCAGGACGCGTTGAGCGCCTTCGCCGCTTTGCCGATCTCGTCCGCCCGGCCCGAAACCGTCGACGCCCGCTCGCCGCACCGCTGGGCGGACGCGTTCAGCGCCGACGGATCACCGGTGACCCGCCGCTGGTACTCGACCACGAGCCGCCGATAGTTCGACAGGATCGAGCTGACGACGCCCGACGCGTCGACCACACCGCTCCCCGACACGGTTACCTGCCCTTCGCCGGTGAGTCAGCTCCTGCGTCGATGTCGATGTGCTGTTCGAAGTGCTTGCCGCCGTAGTTCATGTCGATGTCGATATCGATGTCCTGCCCGCCCGGCGCCTGCACGGTGGACTTCCCGGTGCTCAGGTCGGTGGTGATGGTGACCGTGTTCCCGCCGCCCGCACCCGCGCCCGGCAGCGAGCCGCCGCCACCGGAACCGCCACCCGACGGTCTGTCCACCGGGATCCACGAGTCGGCGCCGCCCGGCCAGTTGCCCTGGGAACCGTTGCCGCCCAGCGCGGGCGGCCGGTACTGGGTGAACGGCGGCGTCTCGCCCGGCGTCGTGCCACCGCCGGAGCCGCCGCTCGCGCCTCCGCCCGCACCGCCACCGGAGCCGCCGACAGCGGCCTGCCCCGCGCCGCTGGCGACCGAACCCGGCGCCTGCGGGTTGGTCACCGGGGTGCCGGAAACGGCCGCGTTGCCCGCCGAACCGCTGCCGGAATCGCTGTGCCCGAACAGTTTCTGGACCTCGCCGATGATGGAGGCGATCTGGGTGATCTGGTTGGCGAGGTCGACGACGCCGAGCGCCTTCAGCAGCGCGCCGATCGCGGTGATGAACGCGCGCAGCGAAGCGCTGGTGGCGGTGGAAAGCGCGACGGCCGCGCCGTAGGTCCACGGATTCGACATCAGGCCCGCGACCGTCGGGTTCACCGCCGAGACCACCGCTTTGTAGGCCGTCTGGGCGGTTTTGATCAGCGTCCCGGCGATCCCGAGCAGCTCGGCGCCCTTCTGCACGACCTGGACGATCTTGGTCAGCGAGTTGAGGGAGTCGGTGATCTTCTTCATCGCCGAGTCCGACGCGCCACCGGACCAGATCTTCTTCAGCTGCTCCGCGGCCTTCGTCACCTCGTTGTACATGGTGAGGAACTCGTTGGCCTTCTTGAGCACCTCGAGTACGTGCTTCGCGATCTGCTCCGGCTGGCCGGTGAGGATCTGCGGCAGGATGGTGATCGGCCCGCCCGAGCCCGCCGTGGCGTCCATCGCGCTGGAATTCGGGTAAGTCAGCATGTCGCTCCTCAGGCCGGAAGTCAGACGGAAGCCGGGCGGTAGACGCTGACCTTCGCCAGGCCGTTGATGTCCGCGTCGACGAGTCCGTGGTTGTAGAGCAGTCCGCCCTCTCCGGCGATGGCGATGACCGGCTTGCTGTCGGAGAACAGGAGCGGTTCGACCACGACGACGTCGCCGCTGTGCACCCCGCCGGGCACGTCGCCGAAGTTGCGCGCCGTACCGGCGTAGACCTCGATGACGCCGACCCGCGCCTGGTTGTCGGCGTCACCGGCCAGCCAGTCGTTGAAGTCCGAGACACCGTGGAATCGCGTGTCGGTGATCGGGTGGTCGCCGAGCTGCCCCAGCCGCGCGTCACCCAGGTAGCGCAGGACATTGCCGACCGAAGACGGCTCGCCGTTGCCGCCGGCGCTGTCGTTGATGGCCAGCGTCGCCAGTTCGGACGCGTGCGAGTTCCCCCAGATCGACGAGGTCGACCCCGCGCCGCCACCGGGACGGCCGCCGTAGCCGCCCGCGACAGCCTCGTCGGCGGCCTGGTAGGCGTCGGCGCTGCTCTTGATGAAGCCGTTGATCTGCTGAAGCAGTTGAAGGAGGGTGCGGACCGCGACCACCTGCTGGCTCTGCATGGCCGTGTTGGCCGCCGCCACCGCGCTGCCGAACGTGGCGAACGACATCGGCTGCAGGACGGTGCGCTCGAGGTCACCGACGACGTTGATGCCCTGCATGATGATGCCGCCCAGGTTCCCGACCGCCGAGCGCATGGCCTCGGGCTCCGCCCGGTACTCGCCCGTGCCGACCATGGTTCTCCTTTTCTCGTTCCCCCACGTCTGCGTTGACCAGCAGCGTAAGTTCGCCACCAGACGCGAGCGGACGGCAAAAGTACCCACCGCAACGGCGGCACGAGTGGCCAGAATGATCGGCAGGATTACCCACAAGCGGCCAGAAAGACCCTGATGAGCGCCACTCGCGACCGCCTGCCGGCCCTGGGCGAGCAGCCCGGTGAAATCGTCCTGCAGTCCCCGCCGATGCTGCCGAAGGGCTCCTCCGGCGGAGCCATGCAGCTGCTGATGTTCATGCCGATGATGCTGGGCATGGGCGCCATGTCGTTCGTCTACATCGGACGCGACGGCGGGGTGATGACGTACATCTTCGGTGCGTTGTTCCTCACCGCGATGGTGGGCATGGTCGTGATGTCGCTCGGCCGCGGCGGCGCGCAGAAGAAGGCCCAGATCAACGAGGAGCGCCGGGACTACCAGCGCTATCTGACCGGCCTGCGCGGCCAGGTCCGGGACATCGCGGACAACCAGCGCGCGATCATGGCGGCGTTGCAGCCCGACCCGGCGGATCTGTGGGCGTACATCGAGAGCGGGAAGCTGTGGGACCGCCGCCGGTCCGACTCGCAGTTCGGGCAGGTGCGCATCGGGACGGGGCCGCAGCGGCTCGCGACGCCGTTGAAGGCGCCGCAGACGGTGCCGCTGGAAGACCTCGACCCGGTGTGCTCGACGAACCTCAGGCACTTCATCCGGACCTATTCGACGGTCGACGGACTCCCGATCGCGGTCTCGCTGAGGTCGTTCGCGCAGGTCAGCCTGTCCGGTCGCCGCCCGGACACGCTCGGGACCGCGCGGGCTCTGCTGACCCAGCTCGCGACCTTCCACTCGCCGGGCGACCTGCGGATAGCGCTGTGCGTCAAGGACGATCGGCTGCACGACTGGGAATGGGCGAAGTGGCTGCCGCACGTCGCCTCCACCGCCGCCGACGCCGCCGGTCCGCGACGGCTCGTCGACGCCGACTCCGGCAAGCTCGCCGACCTCCTCGGCCCCGACCTCGGCGACCGGCCCGCGTTCAGCAGGCGGCCCGATTCCCGGCTGGACCTGCCGCAGATCCTCGTGATCGTGGATGGCGGGCACACGCTCGGCGACTCGCGGCTCGTCGCCGAGGAGGGCAGGCTCGGCGTCACGGTGGTGGAAATCGGCGCCGAGCAGCCTCGGTTCGTGTCGTCCGATCGGCTGCTGAGCCTGCACCTGAGCCCGGAGCAGCTCGGCATGGTCGTCGGTGACGGGACCGAGCAGCACCTCAGTTCCCTCGGCGTCCCGGACACCTTGGATCGTGGGGCCGCCGAAGCGCTGGCCCGGATGCTGACACCGCTGTTCCAGGGGGCGGCGGTGGTCAGCGAGGCGCCGATGTCGGCGACGTTCGGGCTGGCCGGGCTGCTCGGCATCGGCGACCCGCGTGACACCGACACCGCGGTCACCTGGGCGCCGCGGTCGGCGCGGGACCGGTTGCGGATCCCGCTGGGCATCAACCCCGAAGGCAGGCCCGTCGACCTCGACCTCAAGGAGTCGGCGGAAGGCGGGATGGGCCCGCACGGGCTGGTCATCGGCGCGACCGGATCCGGTAAGAGCGAATTGCTGCGGACGCTGGTCACCGCGCTCGCCGTCACCCATTCGTCGGAAAAGCTCAACCTCGCGCTCATCGACTTCAAGGGCGGCGCGACTTTCGCGGGGATGACCGGGCTGCCGCATACGTGCGCCGTCATCACCAACCTGTCCGACGATCTCGCGCTGGTCGACCGCATGGCGGACGCGCTCAACGGCGAACTGTTGCGGCGCCAGGAGCTCCTGCACGCGGCCGGGAACTACGCGTCGGTGCGCGACTACGAAAAGGCCAGGGAATCCGGCGTCAACCTGCGGCCGATGCCGTCGCTGCTGGTGATCATCGACGAATTCAGCGAACTGCTGTCCTCGCGGCCGGAGTTCATCGACCTGTTCGTCGCGATCGGGCGGCTGGGGCGGAGTCTCGGGATCCACCTGCTGCTGGCGTCGCAGCGGCTGGAAGAGGGACGGCTGCGCGGACTGGATTCGCATCTGTCGTACCGGATCGGCCTGCGGACGTTCTCCGCGTCGGAGAGCCGCGCGGTACTCGGTGTCGCGGACGCCTACCAGCTTCCGCCCGTGCCGGGCTCGGCGTATCTGAAGTCCGACAACGACACCCTCATCCGGCTCAAGGCCGCGTACGTTTCGGGGGAACTGCCGCCGCGCAGCAAGATCGTGCGCAAGGACGGCCGGAGTCTCGGCTTGATGCCGTTCACACTGGCGCCGGTGGAGATCCCGGTGACCGTCGAGGCGGAGGAACCGGTCGAAAAAGGCACCGGTGAGACGATCATCGGCGCGATGATCTCGCGAATCGAAGGCCAAGGCCCGGAAGCGCACCAGATCTGGCTGCCGCCGCTGGCCGAACCGCCCACGCTGGACCAGTTGCTGCCGCCGCTCGGCGAAGACCCCGCGCGCGGTTTGTGCCCGCTGGGCTGGGGCGGCAACGGCAAGCTGATGATCCCGGTCGCCTTGGTGGACAAGCCGTTCGAGCAGCGCCGCGACATGCTGTGGGCCGACTTCTCCGGTGCCGCCGGGCACGCGCTGATCGTCGGGGCGCCGCAGAGCGGCAAGAGCACGCTGATGCGGGACATCGCCGCGATGCTCGCGCTGACCCACACACCGGAAGAGATCCAGCTGTTCGTGCTGGACATGGGTGGTGGCGCGCTGGCGCCGATCGCCGGGCTGCCCCACGTGTCCGGATACGCGACCCGGCGCGACGCCCAGCGCTGCCGCCGGGTGGTCGCGGAACTGACGACCCTGCTCGAGCAGCGTGAGGAGTTCTTCTCCGCCAACGGGATCGAGTCGATCACGACGTTCCGCCAGCGGCGTGCGGAGTTCAAGGAGAGCACTGAAGGCCGCGAATTCGGCGACGTCTTCCTGTTCGTGGACAACTGGACCACCATCCGCCAGGAGTACGAGCAGCTGGAGGAGCAGATCACCAGCCTGGCTTCGCGCGGGCTCGGGTTCGGCATCCACGTCGTCGTCTCGATCAACCAATGGATGGGCATGCGGGCGCCGCTGCGCGACGCCATCGGCACCAAATTCGAACTCCGGCTGGGTGAACCGGCGGACTCCCTGATCGACCGCAAGATCGCGCAGAACGTCCCGGCGGACAAACCGGGCCGTGGGCTGACCGCGGACAAACTGCACTTCCTCGCGGCGCTCCCGCGCATCGACTCGGATCAGCGGCCGGAAACCGTCGGCGCGGGCGGGCTGGACCTGAACCGCCGGATTTCCGCCGCCTGGAAGGGAACGCCGGCGCCTGCCGTGCGGCTGCTGCCGGCCGAGATCCCGCTCGACTCGCTGGAAGCCGGGTCGCGCAAACAGGTCACACTCGGCATCGCGGAATCGAATCTGCGCCCGGTGCACCTCGATTTCGCCACCGAACCGCATTTCGTGGCCTTCGGCGACGTGGAATCCGGCAAGAGTTCACTCCTGCGCGCGATCGCACAAGGCATCACCGCGAAGTACTCGTCGGAGGAGGCCGCGATCGTGGTCGCCGACTACCGGCGCGGGATGCTGGGCGCGGTGCCGGAATCACATCTGCTCGGCTACGCCGGATCCGAGAACGCGTTGACCGGGCTGGTGGAGCAGTGCCAGCAGGCCATGCGGAACCGTCTTCCCGGATCGGACGTGACGCCGGAGCAGTTGCGGAACCGGTCTTGGTGGCGGGGGCCGGAACTGTTCGTGCTCGTCGACGACTACGAGATGGTCGCGACCGTCGGCCGGAACCCGTTGCTGCCGCTGCTGGAATTCCTGCCGCAGGCAAGGGACATCGGACTCCACCTCGTCCTCGCGCGCGGGAGCGGCGGGGCCGGGCGTTCGCTGTTCGAGCCGGTGCTGCAACGGATTCGCGAACTCGGGTCGCCGGGGATCGTGATGTCCGGGTCGCGGGAGGAAGGCGCACTGCTCGGAGACGTGAAGCCGGGACCTCAGCCCGCGGGACGGGGTGTGCTGGTCTCGCGGCGGCACGGGACGGGACTGGTGCAGGTGGCTTGGACGAAGCCCGTGGAGGACTAAAGGCGCAGTTCGGCCGGTCCGAGTCCTTGGGCGACGTCGGTCGCCAGGGCTTTGAGCTTCAGATTCCGGCTACGAGCATGCTTGCGTAGCCGGGAGAACGCTTCGTCCAGCGGGATGTGGAAACGCTCGGACAAGACGCCCTTGGCCTGTTCGATCGCCACCCGGCTGAAAAGTGCCCCTTCGAGCTGGCCGACGATCCGTTTGAGGCCGCGCACCTGGTCTTGGTGCGCGAAACAGCCCATCGCCGCGCCCGTGAAAGCCTGGGCTATGCGCAGATCCGTCACGGGGACCACCGGATATCGGGTGTTCATCAGGTTCAGCGCGCCCACCGTGGTCTCACTGGTGCTCAACGGCACCGCCGCCATGGCGATCACTCCCGCCTCGCGGGCGTAGGGGGCGAACCGGGGCCAACGTTCCGCGCCGGGGCTACCGCCCCCGAACCCGGTCGGGGAAAGGACCGCGTTGCTGCGGGCGCTGTCCAGGCAAGGGCCTTCGCCGAGATCGACCTGGATTTCCTCCAGCTCCCGGCACTTCTCGTCGGACGCGGTGGCATAACGAACCTGGTCGCGATCATCGACCACGGTGACGCCCGCCCCTTGCACCCGCAGGAGGACGTTCGCGTGATGCGTCAGATCATGAAGGAGTTCCAGGGAATCGAAATCCTCGGCATGGCGAGACAGGTCTGCCGTGACCTCGGCGATGCGTGCTTCTCGTTCTGTGGCTGGCAAAACAAAGCCGCCAATCAGGAGTAACCCACGCCGATCGCTCGTCGGGTCGTCGGCACCGTCAGGCGCAGGGATGGTGCGGCCTCTAGGGAAGCCATGTCGTGCTCGCTGACAGGGTGCTCGCCTCGACTCCCGTTGACCCGTCCGAGGTCACGCCACAACTGGGTCCAGGCCGTTCCGCGACCTCACGATGCGACAACGACGCTACACGCGGTTCCGTGGGCCATACCAGGGCCATACAGGTTCGTCGTGCTTTCGCGGGCGTCGGAACGTTAGTTGATCGCCGTTCCTGACCCGTTCAAGAACATTCGACGGGTGCCGGTGATCCACTGCGAACAGGTCTGCGTATTAAACGAGCTCATGGCACATTAGTCTTTTACGAAGGACACTCAACTGGCCAGTCCCCAAGAGGTCTTTCTTGGGATATGCGCGGCGCTTACCACCTAGAACCTTCGACTCCGCTTGTGGCGATCGAACGCATGTTCGAGTATGATCATGGGTATGACCACATCTCTTGCTTTTAACCCGAAAGCCGCTTGTTTTCTCGATACCGCGTTTGCCGAGGAGGTGTCGCTACGACGGACACAGGGCCGTCAGGTGCGTGCGTTGGCCAGGTTCGCTGAAGCCGGTGGTTCGCGAAGATCGGTGACCGAGGAGGTCGCGTTGCGCTTCTCGGTCTCTCGCAATCAAGCGTCCTTGCTGCTGGAGATCTCGTGTGCTTTGGTGTCGCGTTTGCCGAATACGTTGGCGGCGCTGGAGGACGGTGACATCGATCTGTACAAGGCGTCGAAGGTCAGTCAGCTGACCCGTGAGGTCTCGGACGAGGTCGCCGCGCAGGTGGACGCGTTCATGGCCGGCCGGCTCGCCAAGCGTGACGCCGGGGCGATCCGTAAATCGGTGAACGGTGCGGTGCAGAAGTTCGACCGGGCGGGATATAAGGAACGGGCGGAGAAGAAACGCGCGCGACGGCATGTCTCGCTGGAACACGACGACGAGACCATGTCCACCCTGTCCGGCTTCCTGCCGTCCGAGGTGGCGTCCTCGATCTACGCGTCGATGAGCCGTGCCGCGCGGGCACGCCGGGCGCGGGACAAGTCCCGGACCCTGGACCAGCATCGCGCGGACGTGTTCGCCGAACGGCTGCTGGCCGAGGACGGACAGGGAAAGCCTCGCGCGCATATCCACGTCTACGTCGACCTCATGACCCTGGCCGGTGCTCGTGAGGATCCCGCGACCCTGGCCGGGTACGGGCCGATCCCGGACTGGCTGGTGCGGGAGATCGCGGCGGACCCCGGCTCGACGTGGTCGCGGTTGATCACCGACCCCGCCACCGGGCAACTCCTGGAAGCCGGTGCCGGCACCTACCGGTCACCGGCCTCGCTGGCCCGGTTGATCAGGGCGCGGGACCGGGAATGCACCCACCCCGGCTGCCACCGCCCCGCGGAGTTCTCCGAGATCGACCACATCATTCCCCGGGCCCGCGACGGCAGAACCGATCACCACAACTGCCACGGCGCCTGCAAAACCCACAACCTGCTCAAAGAAGAACCCGGCTGGACCGCAGCGCCTACCGGCAACGGCGGCATGACCATCACCACCCCCACCGGACACACCTACCACGCCACACCCGAACCACTCCACGAACCACGACCAGAACCCGAGGACGACACCCCACCCTTCTGACCGCGCTTCCGGCGTAACGCGGCCTTTCTGAGTCGTGAACGTGGGCGCACCCGCGCGCGAAAACCCGTGATCCAGGGTGGCTCCTGGGGATGCGGCGGGATCGCCCTCGTACCGGGCTGTACTCGGACGCATCTCGCCGTGCCGCCAGGGACCGCCTGGGCGCGAAGATCGCGACCTTGGCTTATGAAACACGCCAACGCACCGTTGACCCCTGCCGGGAGGTTGCGGCTGGCGCGGTGTGTCGTGGACGACCGGTGGCCGTTGCGGCGGGCCGCGGAACGGTTCCAGGTCGCGGTGCCCACGGCGAAACGCACTCGTCCCGTTCTGCCCCGGTGGGGACCCGCCCGGATCGCCTACCTGCTCAGGCTGAACCCGTCCACGGGGCACCGGGTCCTGGGCCGCTATGCCATGCCCAGGCTCGCGCACCTCGACCTGGCGACCGGCGCGAGAAAGCCGCCACCACCGCCCGCTACCTGCACAACGCCGCTGATGATCGCTCCCGCCTGGCCTACTCCTGCTACAAGTCCCGCCTTTGTCGCGACGCGGACATCGACCGCAAACGCACCCGCCAGCCGCGTCCCCGACCTCACAGGTCAATACACCTAAACCCGCGCGCCGATCTCCCGAGCACACACCAAAGCCTCAGCCGTCCCCGTATCCACCTCGAGGTCGTAAACCACGCCCCGATGCACGACCTCGGCCTGCGCCCGCGCCATCCCCGCGACCCGATCCCCCCGCGCCATCTCCCGCCCGGCGGCGACCACGCCGTCACACCGGACGCCGACCCACAGCACTTGGAGCCCGTCCAGCGCTTCACGCCATCGCCGCTGCGACACCGCCCCACCGAGGAACGCGTCGTCGATGATCACCCGCGCACCGGCTCGCACCATCGCCGCGACACCGGCCATCCACGCGTTCTCGAGCACCTGGAACCCGGAGCCGACGCTCACGCCACCATCGGCCGCGAAGTCGATCCCCTCGTCGAAGGCGGTCGGCATGGCGTCGATCAGGGTGTCGACGCCGAGGGTGAGCCAAGGATCCGGGAGTACCGCCTGCAGGCATCGGGCGATCCCCGATTTGCCCGAACTGGACCCACCGTTCAGCACGATCACCTGAGTCGCCACCACCACACCTTAGAGCGGTCCGATCGGCCACCGCGAAATCGGAGAATCCGCCTCAAAACACACAAGCTTCACGATCCCGAACGGACACCCGGCGATCCCACTCGGACGGCCCAATACTTTCCTCGTAACGCTTACCGACTTCGGTAGGTTACAAAAGCCCTTACCGCCGCCTAACTTGGTGAAACCGTTTCAATTCGAAACGAACTCCCCCGACGCAGGCCGAAGGGCGTATTCATGCGTATGTCCAAGATCGTCGCAACGGTGGCCGGCGCCGCCGCGGCGCTGACCCTTGCCGCAACCCCCGCCGCGAACGCGGGCCAGGACATCATCGGCGGCGGCACCGTGAGTTCCGCGCCGTGGGGCGCCCAGATCTACTGGGACGACGCCACCGCGTTCGGCGGTTTCAACTGCTCCGGCACGATCATCGCCCCGCAGTGGGTCCTCACCGCGAAGCACTGCCTCAACAAGCCCGGCATGCACGTCAAGGTCGGCAACGTCAACCTGAACCAGGGCACCTCGGCCGCCGTGGACCAGCAGAAAGCCGCCCCGAGCGGCGACATCGCGCTGCTGCACCTCAAGACCGCGGTCAGCACGACGTACATGAAGCTCGGCACCGCGAACCCGGCCAACGGCACCACCAACCAGATCTACGGCTGGGGCCGCACGCAGGGCAACAACCCGCCGTCGAGCGTCCTGAAGACGGCCAACGTCCGCATCACCGGCACCAGCAGCGACGCGTACGGCGGCCAGGCCATCGCCAGTGTCGGCGTCAACGGGTCGGCCTGGCACGGCGACTCGGGCGGCCCGCAGCTCTCGGGCGGCGTCCAGGTCGGCGTCTGCTCGACCGGCAGCAACTCCGGCACGAACCCGCAGGGCACCCAGAACTACGCCAGCGTCGCGGCCAGCCGCAGCTGGATCCGCACCACCGCGGGAGTCTGACAAAGAAACGAGGGGGCCGTCCAAACCGGACGGCCCCCTCGTCACACCCCGAAACTCAGGCGCACTTCGACTTCGGGTTGACCATCGACACCGAGCCGACCTTGTCGCCGTTGACGGTGAACTCGTAGACCCAGTCCGGTTTCCCGTCGACGGGAACCTGGAACCGGCCATTTCCGCCCGTCTTCATCCCCTTGGCGTCGTAAGCCGTCTTCAGCTCCGCCAGCGACGAGCCGGCGGCGATCCCCTCGGCCGTCTTCGCGTCCGACGGAGCTGCGAGCTCACGCAGCCCGTCCTTGCCGAAGGAGGCCCCACCGGCGGCCACGAACGCCTTGTCGCGTTCCTCCCGTTTGCCCGCCAGGTCGGCGGAGGCCAGAGCGGCGTCGGCGAACAGTTGAGCGTCCTTGGCGGACTTCTCCGCCGATTTGGCGCTCTCCTCCGCGGACGCGCCCGGCTTCGGTTCCGGGTCGGCCTCGAGTTCGTCGGCCTTCTTGTTCAGGTCCTTGGCCTTGGCCTCGACGTCGGCCTCGGCCTTCATCCGCGCCGGGTCGGGTGCCGGGCCGCCGGTATAGGAGAAATCGGTACAACCGTCCAAAGTGGACGTCGGCGCCGAGGCGAGCTTCCCGCCCGCCAGTGCGGCGTCCTTGGCCATCCCCAAGGTCAGCCCGCGGTATCCCGCCGGGCCGAACACCTCGGGCGCCGCCGGAGCGGCCGCGTCGGGAGAAGATCCCGACGAACACGCCGCCCCGCCGATCACCAGTGCCGTCGCCGCGAGCACCGAACCCGAGTATCGCCGAAAAGTCACGCTTACCCCCTTCATCGCACCGGAAACTATCCGATCCCGGGAAAAGTCCCGAATGGATTTCGCTCCGATACGATGAAGATCACGTCAGCTGATGCATGGGCCGCGGCGCCCTCAGCGAAAGCGCCGAACCGGCCGCCACGACGGCGATGATCCCGGCACCCGCGGCCAGCGTCCAGAAGTCCGGGTGCACGATGGACTGCCCCCGCTGAGCCTGCCAGGTGAGCAGCGCCAGCAGTCCCGCGAAACCGACCGAAGCGGTCCGGACCAGATTCCGCCGCACGAAGTCCGATTCGAGCACCGGATACCGCCGGGCGAGCACGAGCAGTCCGAAAGCGAGCAACGGCAGCACCTGGATCGCGTGGATCCCGACGAAATGCGGGATCCGCAGGTCCCCGCCCACCGTGCTCCAGCCCACCACGGGCAGCCCGGGCCCGCCGTCGGGCACACCGACCGCGTGGGCGCCGACGATCGACGGCCGTTCGCCGGAGCGGAACTGGGCCAGCTGCCCCTCGTTCGGCCCGAACATCAGCATCGCGACGCCGATGCCGACGACCGACAACGCGGCACCCGCGCGTAACGCGGAATTCATCGCCCGGTCGGGAAGACGTTGGAACAGCAGGAGAACCGCGATCGCCGCCGTCGCGGCCCAGCCGGTGAACGCGCCGTTCGCGACCATGTTGTTGATCCACTGGTCGGCCGGGGTCTCGCGGTTGAAGTGGAGGGTCCGCCCGCGGACGACGATCTGCCAGAACAGCAGCGCCATGTCCATGCCGAGGCCGACCGCGAACACCGTCCCGAGCCACCAGCCGAGCCGTCGCCCCCTGGTCAGCTGCCCGATCAGCCAGGCCAGCGTCACCGCGTAGAGCCCCACGGAAATCGTGAACTTGAGCGGTTTGAGCCAAATGGGCGCGTTGACGAGGCTGCGATCGTCGAAAACGAGGCCGCCGAGCGCGATCGTCCCGAGCACCGCCATCGCCGCCGCCAAGATCATCAACGGCCGGTGCAGTACTGTCCTGGATCCCCTGTCCACCATGGATTCGAGGGTGCCGGGAGGCTCCACCGCGAACACTGGAGTACTCCCCCGGATCGAAGGTGGGGGAGGCCCTACCGTCGACCTGTGGGTAATAGTGCCGTCACCGTAACCGGCAGTTGTGCCGTTTGACCGCACTCCCCTCTTTTCTAGCGTGTCCTTCACAAGAGCAGACAGGGCGTCCCCTGGTGCTCACCGGGATTTCCAGCGAGATGAGAGGAGGTGGCCCATCAATGACCGGTACGGGATATCAGGCAGACGCAGCTGCGATGGCGCGCGCCGTCCAGGGGTTCGAGGAAACCGCGTCGAACGCCAAGACGACGATGGCCAGCTTGGAGAGCGAGCTGACCCAGACGCTGCACAACTACAAGGGTGACCAGGCTGTCGCGTTCTGGGACCTGCAGCGCCGTCTGCAGGAGAAGATGACCATCGCCGTGAACGAGCTCAACACGATGTCGCGCCTCGTCCACGAAAGCAACCGGAACTACAACTCGGGTGACGAGCAGGTCCGGGAAAGCCTGACCGGGGTCAGCGGAACCGTCGACCAGACCGTGATCCACCGGCTCAACCCCTGATCCGCGAGAGGACCACCAATCATGGCTGACGTCGTCGAAATCAACTTCGCCGCGCTGCAGCACAGCTCGGCCTCGCTGGCCGCCAAGGCGAAGGCGCTCACCTCCCAGCTCGAACAGCTGCACACCAACCTGCAGCCGATCACGCAGACCTGGTACGCCTCCGGCAGCTCCGCCGGTGAGGCGGCCCGCGCGTCTGAAACCCGCCTGCGCCAGGCCACCGCGGACATCGTGGCGATCATCGCGCAGTTCGGTGGCAAGGTCGGCGACGCCCACGATCTCCAGCACAGCCTGGAGAACCGCAACCAGGGCCTGTTCGCCGGCTGATCCCCCCATCCGTCGGCCGGCCGGTGCTTTCACCCCCCTCGGCACCGGTCGGCCGGCTTTGCGCGTAGTCGTCCCTTGTTGGCATGGCCGATCACGAGAGAGCCGGGATCAATGCAAGACCAGTCGTACTACGTCCATCTGGAATCACTGAAGGACTTCGTGCGGGAACTGGAGACCCAGATCCACGCGATGTCCAAGCCGAACGACTTCCTGCTGACCCTGAGCGAGCAGCCGTTGCTGTTCGGCGAGTTCGGGGAGGCGGGTTCCCTCAACAAGGCGCACCAAGCCGCGGTCGCGGAGATGCAGGGCTTGCTGGACCAGGTCAAGGGTGCGATCACCTTCGCGCAGGACGTCACCACGACCGTCGCCGACGGCTACGCCGCGGCCGACGACTCGGTGGCGGGCGACATGAACCACTCCAGCCAGCAGACCGGGCTGCTCGATCCTCTGCTCAACGTCCTCGGCGGGGTGCTGGGTGGCAACAGCGGCTCGAACGGCGGGGGGAACAAGGGATGACCGACACCGCGCACACGAACTTCGCCGCCTATTCCCACCAGCAGCTCTACGCGATGCTGCAGGCGGGCGACCCCAACACGGCCCGCCACGCGGCCCACAAATGGCAGTCCACCGGCTCCGGGCTGTTCGAACAGGCCGAGAACCTGACCGGTGAGCTGAAGGATTTCTCCGGAAGCTGGACCGGCGGCGCCGCCGACAAGTACCACACGATGATCACCGACCTGGTCGGCGGCATCCGCAAGGTCGCCCAGACCGCGCACGCGATGAACCACCTCCTCGAGGACGCGGCGGACGCGCTGGTGAAGGCCAAGAAGGAGATGCCGCCGCCGGTCTCGGTGCCCGACGTCTCCCCCGCCGACCTCGCGCTGGCCGTGAACCCGCCGTTGCTGCCCCCGGATTCCTCGCAGGCGACGATCATCAACGCCGCGCAGCAGCGGCAGCAGGCGATCAGATGCGTCGAAGCGCAGCAGCAGGCCGCGGGCGCGGCCAACGCCGCGCACGGCAAGGCGATCGTGGTGATGACCCAGCTCGCGGGTGAGTACTCCTCGGCGGAGGAGTCCATCCCGGCCTCGCCGAACGCCGTCGCCCCGCCGCCGGTCACCGGTGGCGGCTCGGCCCCGGGCGGCGGCTCGGTCGGCAACAACATCGGCGGCACCCCCGGCGTCGGCGTGCTGCCGGGCGACAACACGCACCCGCTGCCTTCGGACGGCTCCACCCCGCCCACCACCGGGCAGCCCCAGCCGCCCAAATCGAATCCGCTGTTCGGCGACATGTTCACAGCCGGTCTCGCGGCGGCGTCGGCCGCCGCGTTCGGCCGGTTCGGCTCGATCATGCCGCGCGTTCCCGGCTGGGCCAACGGCAAGAACCCGAACGACGGCAAGGACAAGAACGGTGAACCCGTCGGCGGTGGTGGTGCCGGTGGAGCCGGCGCGACCGCGGGCGGTGCCGGTGGCGGCATCCCGATCGGCGGTGGCGGCGCGCCCTCGTTGGACGGCGGCGCGATCGGCGGCGGCGGGCTCGCCGGTCCCGGCGAGGCACCTGCCGCGTTCTCCGGTCTGGCAGGCGACGGCGGCTCCGGCAGCGCGATGAGCGGGCTGGCGGGCGGAGCGGCCGGTGCCGCGGGCGCGGCGGCCGCCAAGGGCGCCATGCCGATGATGCCCATGATGCCGATGGGCATGGGCGCGGGCGGCGACATGGGCTCCGGACGCCGGATCCCGCCGTGGCTCGTGGAGACCGAGAACGTCTGGGGTCAGTCGTCCCCGGTCGCTCCGGCCGTGCTCGGCGAAGAACCCGAACAGTACTGATTTCCCTGAACAGGAGAGGCGGCTCGGTGATGGCATCCAGTGCGGGCGGTTACCGAGTCGCCCCCGCCAGGCTCGAAGCGGCGGCGTCGGAACTCGAACAGCGCGCGGGCGCGCTCAAGACGGCGCAGACCGCATTGGCGGGCGAGAACGTTCCCGCCACCGCGTTCGGCCAGGTTTCGGCCTCCAGCGCGGCTTCCGCGACGTTCACCAAGACGATCAAGGACGTCGCGGGCAAACTCGACGGCCAGCTCACCAAAGCGACGGTGATCCATCAGGGACTCACCGCGGCGGCGGGCGGCTACCGGCGCGCCGACGTCCAGATCGCCGCCTCGTATCGCGCGCTGATGCCGGAGAACCCGTTGCCCAAGGCCGGGAATCCGTCGGGCATCGGCGGCACGGCCGACACCGGGCAGTGGGCGACGGCGATCGCCGAGAACCGCACCAAGGTCTCCGACGCGCTGACGTCCGAGCGCGAGAGGCTCGCGAACCTCCTGGCGCACGGCGGAAAAGCCGACGACATCACGAACGCGCGCAACCGGATCGCGCTGTACGAGGACATCCTCGCCAACGACCGGCAGATCCTGCGGTTCGATCCGTCGGGCAACGGGCGCATCGCCGAACTGGTCGGCCGGATCGAACCGGGCACCCGCAACGTCGGGCTGTTCGTCCCCGGCGTCAACACCTCGTTCGACAACTTCCAGAGCTACGCCGACCTCGGCAAGAGCCTGGTCGCCGCGGACGCCACCGGGCGGACCGCGATGGTGGTCTGGGCCGACGGCGTCTTCCCCCAGAACGTGGTCACCGAAGGGCCCGCCGCGCATTACGCGCAGACGATGGCGCCCGAACTCAAGGCTTTCGGCGACGAACTGCGCGGCCAGATCGACAGCCACGCCGGTCCGGGCGTCGTGCTCACCGCCGTCGGGCACAGCTACGGCGGCGCGACCGTGGGGCTCGCCGAACAGCTCGGGCTCAGGGCCGACCAGGTGCTGCACGTCGAATCCGCGGGGATGGGACACGGGATCTGGAGCCCGAACGACCTGCCCGCCAGCCAGGCCGGTGTGCAGCGATACTCCATGACGGCCCCCTTCGACCCGATCGTGGTCGCACAGGGCAACGCGGGCCTCATCGAATGGCTCGGCGCCGGGCACGGAGCGGACCCCGACCGCTTCCCCGGCGTCGTCGAACTGGAAACCGGCCGCGACGCGAACGGCGATCTGCAGTGGGGTCTCGATTCCCACAGCGGAGTGCTCAAGCCCGGTTCGGATTCGTGGAACAACATCTACGGTGTGATCACGGGCGGACCGCTCACGCACGAGGGCTTCACGAGCGGCTCGCTGCGCGAAATGGCCGTCGAAGGCGTGGGCCGAGGCCTGTGAGGGAGTGGTCATGATCACCAGGAACACCGAGCTCGACCCGCTGGCCGAAGAGCTGACGACGGTCATCGACGGCGTCGCGGGCACCTTCGGCACCAGCGCGGAGCGCACCGTGGAAGGCGAACTGGACTGCGACCCGACCCAGCCGGGACGGTTGCTCTGCTGGCAGTACGGCCTCCGCGTGGACGACGCTTCCGACGCGATCCGCAAACTCGTCGACGTCGTCCTGCCCCTGCTGGAAAGCCAGGGCTGGCGGACGCGCGACCGCAGCAACCCGCGTGAGCTGATCGCGCAGTTCAGCCGCGACGGCGCCGACTTCAACGTGCACGTCTCCCGCGTCGGCGACGGCGTGGCCATCGTGGGCTCGACAGCCTGCGTATCCGTCCCCTAGTACCCCGGGGGTCGCAAAAAGACCTCGTGAGCGGCAGTGGTGTCCCCCAGTACGCCGCTGCCGCTCACGAGGCGCGAAAACGTGAAGGCCGCCAGCCCCGGCGCTTGCCCCGCCGGACCGCGGCCACGACCACACCCGCCGCGATGGCGACGGCCACCCCGACGATGGCGAGCACACCGGAGACCTTGTCCGCGTTCGCGCGGGCGGGGGCCGCCGCGGGGACGACGAAGGTGTCCGGGGCGACGCTCGCCGGCCCTCCAGGCCCCGGCGTATCCGCCGGGATGGCGGCGGAAACGGCGGCGTAGGCGTCGATCGCGCCCCAGCCACGCCGGGGGTCGTGTCCGCCGCTCGGGCCACGGTGCGCTGTCAGCGTCAGCCGGGCGACGACCTGCTCCGGCGACAACTCGGGGTGATACGCGCGCACGAGCGCGGCGACACCGGCGACATGCGCGGCGGCCAGGCTCGGATCGCTCACCGGCCACCGGTGCGCCACCGTCCCGCCCGCGCCCGCGGACGTGCTGACCAGTTCGGCGCCGGGCGCCGAAACCCCCACGTAGGAACCGGATTCCGTCTGCACCGCCTCGCCGGCCTGGTTGGTCGACCCGACGGCGAGCACGCCCGGGGTCGCGGTCGGATAGGACGTCTGACCCTGCTGCGAGCCCGCGGCGGGCGAGACGATCAGCGCGCCTTTCTCCTTGGCGCGTGAGACGGCGCCTGTCAGCGCGGGACCGTCGGAAGCGGCCGGGACGGCGATCAGGATGATCCCTGCGCCGCGGTTCAGCGCGGTCTCGATGGCGGACGCGAGCTGGCCGGGGTCGCCGCCGCCGTTCGCCTGGGTGTAGCGGATCGGGAGGATCTTGGCGCCGGGCGCGATCCCGGTGAACGTCGTGGACGGATCCGGTTGCGCGCCGACGATCCCGGCGGCGATCGTGCCCCGGCCGTCGCAGTCCTCGGCCTCGGTGCCCTGTCCGCCGACGAGCTGACCGGACGCGAACTGGCCGTTGCGGCCGTCGACACCGGTGCCGATCACCGCGATCAGCTGACCGGTGCCGCGCGACAGCGGCCAGATCCGCACGGGATCGATCAGCCGCTGCCCCCACGGAACGGCCGCGGTGTACGTGCCCGTCGGATTCGCGCACTGCTCGGCGACCGCCGTCGCCGGGACGGGAGAGCCGAGCAGTGCCACGAACGCCGCACTCCCCGCGACGGCACTTTTACCGGCAAAACCCACCATTCCTCCAGAATTCCCTTGTCACACAAGGGAATTCTAGTTTGCCAGTGGTTGCCATCGGAAGTCCTCCTGGGGTATTCGGCGGATCCAGGTTTCCGCTGGGCGTGCGGCCGTGAGGTCCTCGTACCGGGTTGTACTCGGGTCTCACGGCCGTGCGTCCAGCGGGAAGCTGGGCCGTCGAGACCCCAGGAGGACTTCCGATGGTGACCACTCAGGTCAGCGCAGGTCCATCCCGAGGTCGAGTGCGGGCGAGGAATGGGTGAGCGCGCCGACGGCGAGGAAGTCCACACCGGACTCCGCGTAGGCCCGCGCGACTTCCAGCTGCAAACCGCCCGAGGATTCCAGGCGCGTCTTCGGCGAGACCTCGTCGCGCCTGTCGACGGCCTTCGCGCACTCGTCGGGCGTGAAGTTGTCGAGCAGCACCTCGTCGGCGCTCGCCGCGAGCGCCTCCTCGAGCTGGGCCAGGTCGTCGACCTCGACCTCGCAGTGCAGCTCGGGCGCGTGCTCGCGGGCCGCGGCCAGTGCCGCCGTCACCGAACCGGCGGCGACCACGTGGTTGTCCTTGATGAGCACCGCGTCGCCGAGGCCGAGCCGGTGATTCACCCCGCCGCCCGCGCGGACGGCGTACTTCTCCAGCAGCCTCAGCCCGGGCAGGGTCTTGCGGGAATCGCGGACACGGCAGCCGGTTCCATCCACAGTGGACACCCAGGTGGAGGTCTCGGTGGCGATACCCGACAGGTGACACAACAGGTTCAGCGCGGTGCGCTCGGCGGTGAGCAGACCGCGCACCGGACCGCGCACGACCAGCGCGGGCTCCCCCGCCGTCAGCCGCTCACCGTCGTCGCGGGCGGCCAGGATCTCCAGATCCGAGCCGAGGACGACGTCGAAGACCGCCAAAGCCACCGGGATCCCGGCGATCACCCCCGCCTTCCTCGGCGTGAGTTCGGCCAGCGCGTGCGCGGACTCGGGCACGGTGGCGTTCGTCGTCGCGTCGGGCCCGTAACGCAGGTCTTCGGCGAGCGCCGTCGTGACGACCCGGTGCACATCCGGGACGTCGAGGCCGTGGTCGGCCAGCGCCTTGGTCACCCATCGGGAGAATTCGCTCATGCCACACCCTCCAAAGCGATCGGATCGGCCAGCACCGGCTGCCCCGACGGGCTGAGCCGGATGAGCTGGCCGCGTTGCCAGGCGTTCTCGTCGCGTCCGGGGAAATCCGTCCGCACGTGGCAGCCTCGGGACTCCGTCCGGCGCGCGGCCGCCGCGACCAAAGCCTCCGCCACCAGCGTGAGCGCCGCGTCCTCGACGATCCGAGGGGTCCACAAAGGACTCTCGACGACCGAAAGATCCAGCACCGAGCCGACGACGGCGAGCCCTTCTTCGTCGCGGCCGATCGCGGCATAGCGGCTCATCGCCCGCTGCAACGCGTCGCGATCGGTGACCGCGACCTTGGCGGGAGGTTCGAGCACCCCGCGACGCGGATCGGCGAGCAGCCCGGTGGCGAGATCGGCGGCGACAGCCTCGGCCACCCGCCGCCCGACGACCAGCCCTTCGAGCAAACTGTTGGACGCCAGGCGATTCGCGCCGTGCAGGCCGGTCCTCGCGACCTCGCCCGCCGCGTAGAGGCCGCGGACACCGGAGCGTCCGTCCACAGTGGTCACCACGCCGCCGCAGGAGAAATGCGCCGCCGGGGTGACCGGGATCGGTTCCTTCACCGGGTCGACGCCGATCGCCGCGCACGCCGCGTGGACGGTCGGGAACCGCTTCGCGAACCCGGTGATCCCGGTGGCGTCGAGGAAAACGTGGTCGTCGACCCCGCCGGGGGCCTGCGTCATCCGGCGCGTGATCGCCGCCGAGACGACGTCCCTCGGCGCGAGGTCGCCGAGCGGGTGCACCCCGCGCATCACCGAAGCGCCCGTCGCGTCGTGCAGGGTCGCTCCCTCGCCGCGCACCGCCTCGGTGACCAGCGGGCACCGGCCGCGCGCGCCCGGGGTGAACAGGACCGTCGGGTGGAACTGGACGAACTCGACGTCCGCGAGCTGTGCCCCCGCGCGCAACGCGAGCGCGAGGCCGTCCCCCGTGGCGAGTTCCGGATTCGACGTCGCCTGGTAGAGCTGCCCCAGCCCGCCGCTGGCCAGCAGCACGGCGGGCGCCCGGACGGCCCCGGGAACGCCGTTGTGGTCCAGGACGGTCACGCCGGCCACCTCACCGGCGGGCGTGCGGATCGCGTCGACGGCGATGTGGTGCTCCAGCACCGGGATCCGCCGGTCACCGGCCGTCGCGACCAGCGTCCGCTCGACCTCCGCCCCGGTCGCGTCGCCGCCGGCGTGGATGACGCGGAAAGCGCTGTGCCCGCCTTCCCGCGTGCGGGCGAGTTCGGTGCCGCCGTCGACCGCCGGGTCGAAGCGGGCGCCCTCGGCCCGGAGCCTCGCCACCGCGGCCGGGCCGCCCGCGATGATCGAACGGACGGCGTCCTCGTCACAGAGCCCGGCTCCGGCGGTGAGCGTGTCCGCGGCGTGCTTGCCGACCGAGTCGCCCGGTTCGTGCTCACCCTCCAGCACGACCGCGACCCCGCCTTGCGCCCAGCGGGTGTTCCCGTCGGAGACCGCCGCCTTGGTGACCACCAGGACGTGCAGCCCGAGTTCCTGGGCGCGCAGCGCTGCGGTGAGCCCGGCCACTCCGCTGCCGATCACCACGAGATCGGCAGCGGCCTCCCACACCGGATGGGTTTTCGCCTGGAGGGCGGTAACCGGGTCGGTCATTCTCCGCCGCCAGGCTGCCCGATCTCGATCATGCGCTGCACGGAAGCGCGGGCACGGGCGGCGGTCTCGATGTCGACGTGGACCTCGTCGGCACCCTCACGCAGCGACCGCAGCAGGGCGGCCGGCGTGATCATCTTCATGTACCGGCAGGACGCCCTGTCGTTCACCGCGCGGAAGTCGATCTCCGGAGCGGCCTTGCGCAGCTGGTGGATCATGCCGATCTCGGTGGCCACGAGGACCGACTTCGCCTTGGTGTCGCGGGCGGCGTGGACCATGTCGCCGGTCGAGAGGATCTTGACCCGCTCGGGGGCGACGGCACCCTCGCCCGCGAGGTACAACGCCGACGTCGCGCAGCCGCATTCCGGGTGGATGAACAGGTCGGCGTCCGGGTTCTCCGCGGCCCGCTCGGCCAGTTCGGCGCCGTTGATCCCGGCGTGCACGTGGCATTCCCCGGCCCAGATGTGCATGTTCTCCCGGCCGGTCACGCGTTTGACGTGCGCGCCGAGGAACTGGTCCGGCAGGAACAGAACCTCCTGGTCAGCGGGGATGGAGGCGACCACGTCGACGGCGTTCGACGAGGTGCAGCAGATGTCCGTCTCCGCTTTGACCTCGGCCGTGGTGTTCACGTAGGACACGACGACGGCGCCGGGATGCTCGGCCTTCCAGGCGCGCAGTTGGGCGCCGGTGATCGAGTCCGCGAGCGAGCAACCCGCCCGCGCGTCCGGGATCAGGACCGTCTTCTCGGGCGCCAGGATCTTCGCCGTCTCGGCCATGAAGTGCACGCCGCAGAAGACGATGGTGGACGCGTCGCTGCTCGCCGCGATCCGGCTGAGGGCGAGGGAATCGCCGGTGAAATCGGCGATGTCCTGGATCTCGGGGACCTGGTAGTTGTGCGCGAGCAGCACCGCGTCGCGTTTGCGAGCGAGGCTCCGCACCTCCTCCGCCCAAGCCGCGTCGGCGACGACGCCGCCGTAGGGGGTCAAGTCGTTTTGCAGGGTGCTCGTCATCGTTCTGGCCCTCCGGACCGATTTGTCCACTGCCGGTTTTCGCCTTACAATCGAAAACCGTGCGAAGTCATCTTAACACCCAGACCCCCCTCGCCCACGAGGTTTTGGGAGCGGTCCTGCAAGTGCGCTCGGACACACTCCGGGTCCTGCTGTGGCGGCGCGCACTCGATCCGCATCTGGGCCGCTGGTCACTTCCGGGCGGCAGGCTTCGCCCGGACGAAGACGTCGAGGCGTCCATTCGGCGGCAGCTCGCGGAGAAGGTCGACGTACGCCAGTTGAAGCATGTGGAGCAGCTGGCGGTGTTCAGCGCGCCGGACCGGGTGCCGGGCCCGCGCGTCGTGGCGACGGCGTTCCTCGGCCTCGTACCGTCCGATGTGGACCCGGAGATCCCGGAAGACACCGAGTGGCACGACGTTTCCGAGCTGCCGCGGACGGCCTTCGACCACGAGTCCATCGTGCTGCGCGCGCGGGATCGGCTCCGGTCGAAGCTCTGCTACACGAATCTCGGGTTCGCGCTCGCCCCGGAAGAGTTCACCGTATCGGCGTTGAAGGGGCTGTACTCGGCTGCGCTGGGTTACCGGGTGTCCGCGACGAACCTGCAGCGTGTGCTGTCCCGGCGCGGGCTGCTCCTCCCCACCGGGCACACCGCCCCGCCCGGGCGCAGCGGCGGACGTCCGGCGGCGCTCTTCTCCTTCGCGGGCAAGGGGATGCAGATCACCGACCCGTTCGCGGTGTTCCGCCCGCCGGCCGGGAAGTGACCGTCCTGCGAAGTGCGTGCCGTGCCCGTACCTTGAACGGGTGACCGAGCCGAGCGATGAGTCCACCGGGAAGGCGATCTTGCCGCTGTTCCCGCTACAGACCGTGCTTCTGCCCGGAACACACCTTCCTTTGCACATCTTCGAACCGCGGTACCGGCAGCTGATGGCCGACCTCGTCGGCGACGTCGTCCCGGACCGCGAGTTCGGCGTCGTCGCGCTGCGTTCGGCGATGATCAGGGAGGTGAGCGGGCTCGAGCACGTCCACGAAGTCGGCTGCAGCACGGTGCTGCGCGAGGCGAAACGGCTGCCGGACGGCAGATTCGACGTCGTCACCACCGCGCGGCGCCGGTTCCGGCTGCTCGAGATCGACCGCGTTTCCGCGCCTTACCTGATCGGCTCGGTCGAATGGGTGGCCGACGACAAGGTCTCGTCGGTGCACGGCGACACCGTCGCCAGGCTCGCCGACGTCGCCAAGGCGGCGCATCGGCGCTACTGCGAGTCCGCCTGGCACGACGACGACTGGACCACCCCGCCCGACGACGGCGACATCGCGGCCCTCGCGTACCGGCTGACCGCCGATTGCCTGCTCCCGCTGGAGGACCGGCAGCGCCTGCTGGAGGAGTCCAACCCGCTGCGGCGGCTGCGGATCGCGTGCCGGCTGCTGACGCGGGAGGCCGGGTTCCTCAGCACGCTCGGCGCGGTGCCGATGCCGCCGGGGGAACTCGGCGAGTTCACGCGCCCCTCGAACCTGAACTGAGCCCTACTTGCCGGACTCCGGGGCCCCCTCGGGACCGTCTTCGGCGCCGTTCCCGCTTCCGCCGAACTTGCTCCACACCTTGCCCGCCGCACCGGACACGGCTTCGCCGACGTCGCTGAACACCTTCGTCAGCGGGTCGGCCGAGCTGTTCCAGGAATCCTTGTAGGACTTCGCGGCCGACTTCAGGTCGTCGGTCCAGGTGGAGGACGGCGCGTCCGCGTCGCGGCGCGGGTACTCGCCGGCCAGGATCGCCCGGTACTCCTCCGAAGCGGCCCACTTCTGCAGCTGCGCGGCGCGCACGACGGCCAGCGGATGCGACATCGTCTCGACGTAGCGCAGCTTCAGGTAGCTGTCGCGGATGTCGTCGACCGATTCGTACTCCGCCGCCTGCTGCAGGAACGCCGGGATGTCGATCTTCGCCGGGTCGATCCCGCCCGCGACCAGGATCTGCGACCGCAGCGCCGCCGTCGGGTCCTGCGAGCAGAGCAGCCCGGCGCGGTCGCAGGACAGCTCGGCCTTGCGGTACCACTCGCGCAGCGCGGCGATGACGACGCGGATGCCGATCGCGCTCACCGGCGTCCACGACATCGACATCTGCAGGCCGATCAGCCGGATCATGATGGTGCGATACACCGCGTGCCCGGACAGCACGTGCCCCATCTCGTGCCCGATCACGAACCGCAGCGACGCGAGGTCCATCGCCTCGACGGCGGCGGTGTTGAGCACGATGAACGGCTCGTCCATGCCGATCGTCTGGGCGTTGACCTCGGGGCTGCGGGCGACGAACAGGTTCGGCACGCGGTCGAGGTCGAGCGTCTCGGCGCATTCGTTGCGCAGTTTGTCCAGTTCCGGATACTGCTTCGGGCCGACCCGGATCCCGGACGCGAGTGCCATGAGCCGCTCACCGCGTTCGGCGTAGAAACCCGAGACCGCCTTCACGACCTGCGCGAACCCGGGAACCGCACGCAGCGTGGCCAGCGCGCCGCGATCGACGGGGTGTTCGTAGGCACGCGGGCTGATACCCGGGAAGCGAACGGCGTTGTGCCGGGAAACCTCGATGTCGTCAGTCAAGAAAAGCCCCCTAGAGAAGTTGCCGCCCACCCTAGAGGAAATTCGTCAGCCGAGGCGGCGACCCAGGTCTTCCCGTCCGTTCCACGCGGTCAACAACGTGTACGCCAGCGTCGTCATCAACGGCGCGGCGAGCATGATCCACATCGACTCGATCTGCGGCGCCTTCGCGATGACGTCGCCGACGGCCGGTGCCGCGGCGATCTCGTAGCGGCCGTTGGCGAACGAGACGCCCATCGTCGTGCCCAGCCAGCCCGCGAGTGCCGAACCGCCGGTCGCGGCGATCAGCACGACCGGGCCGCGGCGCTCCCGCAGCAGCCAGGTCACGACGCCGATCAGCAATCCGGCGCCGAGCGCGAGAAAACCGTAGATCGCGAGGTCGTCGAAGCGGTGCCAGCTCTCCAGTTCCAGCGGCGCGAGGCCGCCGCGGTCGTTGATCACCCGCATCCGCTGCGGCGGCGCGAGCCGCGACCACAGCCAGGCCAGCGGGAAGCCGAGCAGGCCGGCCGTGGACAGCACGCTGACCGCCGGCAGCAGATCGGCCTTGATGACGACCTTCGGATGCGGGCGGCGCGGCTTCGGCAGCACGGGCACCGACCAGGGGTCGGACACGCTGGAAGACAGGTGTGCCGGTTTGCCCGACGTCTCGCCCAACCCGGACTCCTCCCTCACGCAGCTTGTGCAGAGCGTAACCAATGACGCCCCCAGCGCACGCAACCCGCCACGCATCTCCCGCATTCAGTCCTCTGGATGCGGTGGCCGCGCGTGCGATCAGCCGTCGAGTTCACCGTGACGGCTGCATCGGGCCGTCCAGCCCACCGGGGTGATCTGGACGACCATCCGCCGCGCGCAGAACGTGCAGTAGCGCGGCGGTTCGAGTGCCGTTCTCGGATTGTGGCAAGCGGGGTGTTCCGTACCGCCGTCGGACGGCTGTCCACAATGGACACAGAACGACGGTCGGTCAGAGGACGTCACTGATCGCCTTCACCGGCATCTTCAGCTCGTCGAGCATCTCCAGGTCCGCGGTGGCCGGGCGGCCGAGGTTGGTCAGGTAGTTGCCGACGATGATCGCGTTGATGCCGCCGAGCATGCCCTGCTTGGTGCCCAGATCGCCGAAGGTCAGCTCACGGCCGCCGGAGAAGCGCAGCAGCGGGCGGGGCATCGCCAGCCGGAACGCGGCCACGGTGCGCAGCGCGTCCTTGCCTTCGACGACCTCGTATCCCTCGTAGGGCGTCCCCGGCTGCGGGATGAGGAAGTTCATCGTGCACTCGTCGGGGTTCAGCTCCGCCAGCTGCGCGGCGAACTCGGCGCGCTGCTCGACGGTCTCCCCCATGCCGATGATGCCGCCGCAGCAGACCTCCATGCCCGCCTCGCGGATCATGCGCAGGGTCTCCCAGCGCTCTTCCCACGTGTGCGTGGTGACGACGTTCGCGAAATGCGAGCGCGCGGTCTCCAGGTTGTGGTTGTAGCGGTGCACGCCCATCTCGACGAGCTCGTCGACCTGTTCCTGGGTGAGCATGCCGAGCGAGCAGGCGATCTGGATGTCGTTGCCGTCCTCGCGGATGGCCTTGATCCCCTCGCGGACCTGCGAGAGCAGCCGCTTGTCGGGGCCGCGGACGGCGGCGACGATGCAGAACTCGGTCGCGCCGGTTTCGACGGTCTGGCGGGCGGCCTTGACCAGGCCGGGGATGTCCAGCCACGCCGAACGCACCGGCGTCGGGAAACGGCCCGACTGCGAGCAGAAGTGACAGTCCTCGGGGCAGCCACCGGTCTTGAGGCTGATGATGCCCTCGACCTCGACCTCGGGACCGCACCAGCGCATCCGGACCTCGTGGGCCAGCGCCAGCAGATCGGTCAGGTGGTCGTCGCCGAGCCGCAGGATCTCGACGAGCTGCTCCTCGCCCAGTCCGACGCCACGCTCGAGGACCTGGTCGCGCGCCACGGCGAGGATGTCGACGGTCTCCGGGGCTGTGGTCACGAGGCGGCTCCTGTTCGGGGTGGGGCGTCAAAGCAAAGGCACATCATCGTGCATGACCGGGCGCCTCGGACACAGCGACGCAGATCACTTCTGCGCCGACGCGCGGCCGACGAAGCATTCCGGGTCGAATTCCCCGCCGAACCACGGCGAGAGACCGGCCCTGGCCTGGGCGGCGAACTCCTCGGGTTCGGCGTCGCCCATCCCGGCGGGCAGCACGCCCAGCAGCGGCGCACCGGCCGCGACCGGCAGGTCCCGCAGGTTCGACACCGCCGCGAGGTCGGGGTCATCCGGCCACGAGCCGATGATGACGCCCGCCACGGTGAGGCCGCGTTTGGTCGCGACCTCGGCGGTCAGGGCCGTCGCGTTGAGCGTGCCCAGCCCCGCCTCGGCCACGACGATCACCAGGGCGCCGAGCGACCAGGCGACGTCGGCCAGTGAGGCGCCGTCGGCGTCGAACCGGACCAGCAGGCCGCCCGCTCCCTCGATGAGGGTCAGGTCGTGCTCGCCGTTGAGGTCGCTCGCCGCGGCGGCGATCTCGCTCGGCGAGAGCGTCGGCAGTCCCGAAAGCCGGGAAGCCGCCTCCGGTGACAACGGATCGGGGTATCGCCGCAGCTCACGGGTGGTGACCGGGCCGGCGAGGCGGAGCACGTCGGCGAGATCACCCGGCTCGTCCGGACCCACCCCGGTCTGCGCCGGTTTCAGTACGGCGACGCGTTGGCCCTGCCCGGCGGCCAACGCGGCGATGGCGGCGGTGGTGATCGTCTTGCCGACACCGGTTCCGGTGCCGGTTATGACCAGCATGCTCACGTGGGTTGAATCTAGTGGGTCCCGTTCGAGGAGGGCTGAAGGGGACCATCCCCGCATGCGATCGGGTGAAGGACGCTTTCCTCCCATCGCATGCGGGTAAGGCGTCCTTCAGCCCCCGGAGGTGGTCACGGCGCCGACCGGGGTGAACGACGGGCCGCCGTCGTCGGTCAGGTAGACCTGCGCCGCCCCGACGTCGAAGTACATCCCGGTCAGATGCAGTTCGCCGCGTGCCTCGGCCTCGGCGATCAGCGGGTAGTGCCGCAGGTGCTCCAGCTGCTGCAGCACGTTCTGCAGGGCGAGCCGGTTGACCTCGGTGTCCGGGCGTTCGCCGTCGAGGGTCACCGAGACCTTGCGCTTGGCGCTCGGCTCGGCGTGCTTCAGCCAGGAGGCCAGCATCGGCGTGCCGTCGGGGGCGCCGGTGGCCAGCGCCTGCATCGCACCGCAGCCGGAATGCCCGCAGACCACGATCTCGCGCACCTTCAGCACGCCGACGGCGAATTCGACGGTGGCGCCCATCGACGGGTCCGCCCGGCGGGCGGGCACCAGGTTCCCGATGTTGCGGACGGTGAACAGGTCGCCGGGGCCGCTCGTGGTGATCATGTTCGGCACGATCCGCGCGTCACCGCAGGTGATGAACAGGGTGTGCGGCGACTGCCCGCCCGCCAGTTTGCTGAGCGCGGGCTGCATGAGCGCGGCGGTGCGCCGCTGGAACTCGGTCGCCCCGCGCAGTGTCGGACCGCCGCGCTGGCCGGGCACTTCGACGTCCTTGGCCTGCCAGTCGGACCACGGCGCGAGGAGCCGCGGCACCGACCGCACCGCGTCGGTCCTGGTCAGGGTGGGGTCGCCGGATTTGCCGTTGGCGAACCACGGATGCCCGACCTCGTCGACGACCACCTCGCCGCCGGTGCGCTCGTGCCCTTGCTGCCAGTTCGAGAGGCTCTCGAAGGCGGCGTGGTCGAGGTAGTCGACGACCAGCTCGAGGGTCACCTTCGCGCCGTCAGGCACGGTTGCGAGCACCCGGCTGAGCCTCGGCACCGAAAGGAACGTCAGGACCCCTTCGACGACGACGCGCCATTCACCGCCGTCGCTTTCGGCGTGGATCCCGGACCACACCGTGCGCCGCAGCATCAGCAGGACCGAAAGCCCGATGCCGAGCAGGACACCGGTGAGCAGGTCGAAGACGACGACACCGGCGAGCGTCACCAGGTACAGCCCCAGGTCGCCGTGCTTGAGGACCTGCTTGATGTGACCGGGGTTCACCAGTTTCGCGCCGACGTGGACGAGCAGCCCGGCGAGCGCGGCCAGCGGGATGTTCTGGATCAGCCCGGCGAACGCGGCGACGAACACCAGGATCCAGACGCCGTGCAGGATCGCCGAAGCGCGGGTGCGGGCACCGGCGGCGACGTTGGTCGAGCTGCGGACGATCACGCCGGTGACCGGGAGGCCGCCCAGCGCGCCGGAGGTCATGTTCGCGGCGCCCTGTCCGATCAGTTCGCGGTCGAGGTTGGACCGCGGCCCGGTGTGCATCTTGTCGACCGCGACGGCCGACAGCAGGCTTTCCACGCTGGCGATCAGGGCGATGGTGATGACCGCGACGGCGAACGCGCCCCAGCCGGTGCTCGGGAATTCGGGGGCGAAACGGATGTTGAGCAGGTCACCGGGCAGGGTGACGCGGGGCAGGGTCATCCCGGTGGCGACGGACAGCACGGTCACCAGCGCGATCGCGGCGAGCGGGGCGGGCACCTTGCGGACGGCCTTCGGCAGCCGCGGCCACAGCAGCAGGATGCCGATGGTGAGCACGCCGATCAGCGCGGCGGTGTCGTGGTGGCCGACGATCTGCGCGGGCAGTTCGGCGATGTTCTTGAGCGCGGAGCTCTGCGCCGATCCGCCCAGCACGACGTGCAGCTGGCCGAGGACGATCGTGACGCCGATCCCGGCGAGCATGCCGTGGACGATGGCTGGCGAGATCGCGAGCGCGGCGCGCGCGATGCGGCTCAGCCCGAGCAGGATCTGGAGCGCGCCCGCGGCGACGGTGATCGCGCAGGTGGTCGCCCAGCCGAAGGTCGCGATCGTTTCGGCCATGATCACCGTCAGGCCGGCGGCCGGGCCGCTGACCTGGAGCGGTGAGCCACCGAGCGCGCCGGCGACCACACCCCCCACCACGGCCGCGATCAGCCCCGCGACGATCGGCGCCCCTGACGCGAGAGCGATCCCGAGTGACAGCGGGACGGCGACGAGGAACACCACCAACGAGGCGGGCAGGTCGTGACGAAGCACGGCGAGGGGCTTCTTAGAGGACACCAGCATGATCACCAGGAAACTGGTGATTTGTCCGCTATGCACCACCTGATCGAGTGAATATCGCCCTACAGGTGGGTGGCGTAGCCCACTTTTGGGCTGTTTCGTTGCCTTGAGATGTCCTCAGCATTTCGAAAAGCCTTGCGAGCTCCCAAATCCTGGGAACCCCGGTCGGCCGCCCGGCCAACCGATCACGAGTCCGTGAAGGCCTCCTTGAGGGACTCTGGGTCCCTCAAGGAGGCCTTCACGGACATGCACGAGCGACTCAGGACTTCACCGGGGTGGCGGCCGAAGTGAACGATCGGCCCGCCGCGTCGAGCAGGTACACGTTCGCCTTGCCGACGTCGAAGTACATACCCGTGAGGCGGAGTTCGCCCCGGGCCAGCGCGGCGTCGACGACCGGATACGAACGCAGGTTTTCCAGTTGCTGCACGACGTTGTGCAGCGCGAGCCGATCGGCCTCGTGATCGGGACGGGCGCCGTCGAGCAGCACCGGCCCTTCGCTTTCCCTGCGCCGCATGGTCGCCTCGCCGTGGCGCAGCCAGCCGCCGAGGTGCACCAGCCCGGTGGGCGCGTCCCCGAGCAGCGCCTTCATCGCTCCGCAGCCGGAATGCCCGCACACCACGACTTCCCGCACCCGTAGCAGACCGACGGCGTACTCGATCGCCGCTCCCACGGAGAAATCCGCTTCGGCACTGGCGTGCGGGACGAGGTTTCCGATGTTCCGCACGGTGAACAGATCACCCGGCCCGCTGGTGGTGATCAGGTTCGGCACGATCCGCGCGTCGCCGCAGGTGACGAAGAGCGTATGCGGCGCCTGCCCGTTCGCGAGCCCGTCCCAGGTCCGACGCAGCAGTGGCGCGGTCCGCCGCTGGAACTCGGAAGCCCCACGGCACAAGGGAACGCTGCCGCCGCGCTGGCCCGGCAGCTCGAGATGTTCCGCCTGCCATTCCGACCACGGCGCGAGCCAGCGCGGGACGACCCGGGACGCGACACCGCGCCGCACCGTCGGCACACCGGCCTTGCCGCGTTCGAACCACGGATGCCCGATCTCGTCGACGAGCACGACTCCCCCGGCCCGCTCGTGCGCGCGCTGCCAGCCGCGCAGGCAATCGAAAGCGGCGTGGTCGAGATAGTCGACGAAGAGTTCCAGTGTGACTTCCGAACCCGCGGGGACTTCGGCCAGGACGCTCGTGAGCCTTGGCACGGAAAGGAAAGTGAGCGCGCCTTCGATGACGACGCGGGTCCGCGCGCCGTCCGGTTCGATGTGGATGCCGGAGAACAGCATGCGGCGCAGCATGAGCACGAGCGCCACCGCGACCCCCGCGGCGACCCCGGTGAGCAGGTTGACGGCGACAGCGCCGGTCAAGGTCGCGAGGTAGACCGGCAGATCGCCGTGGCGGCGGACCTCACGGAGGCTGGTGACGTTGACCAGTTTGGCGCCGACGTAGACGAGGAGCCCGGCGAGGGCGGCGAGCGGGATCAGCCGCAGCGCGCCCGCCAGGAACAGGCAGCAGCCGAGGATCCAGGCGCTGTGCAGGATCGCCGACATCCGGGTCCGGGCGCCCGCTTCGAAATTGGTCATGGTGCGCACGACGACGCCGGTGACCGGGAATCCGCCGAGCGACCCGGCGGCGACGTTCGCGAGGCCCTGGCCGATCAGTTCGCGGTTGAGGTCGGTACGAGGGCCGTCGCGCAGTTTGTCGACGGCGAGGACGGAAAGCAGGCTTTCCAGGCTGGCGATGAGCGCGATGGTGAGCACGGCAGCGGTGATCGCCGCCCAGGATCCCGATGGCGCCTCGGGGACGAAACCCAGTCCCGGCAAGCCGTTCGGGAGGTCGACGCGCGGCAGGTCCATCCCGGCCGCGACGGAAAGGCCGGTGGCCAGCGCGACGGCGGCGAGCGGACCGGGGACGCGGCGCACCGAACGCGGCATCCGGGTCCACGCCAGCAGGACGCCGACGGTGACCACGCCGATCAGCGCGGCCTGGTCGTGGTGGCCGACGATCTGACCCGGCAGCGCGAGGACGTTCGCGATCGCGGAACCGTGCGCCGCTCCGCCGAGCACGACGTGCAACTGGCCGAGGACGATGATCAGGCCGATCCCGGCGAGCAGACCGTGCACGATCGCCGGCGAGATCGCGAGCGCGGCCCTGGCGATGCGGCTGACGCCGAAGAGGATCTGGACCACGCCCGCCGCGGCGGTGATGGCGCAGGTGGCGGCCCAGCCGAAGGTGGCGATGGTCTCCGCGAGGACGACGGTCAGCGCGGCGGACGGTCCGCTGACCTGGAGGGCGGAAGCGCCGAAGAGGCTCGCGACGAGCCCGCCGACGACGGCGGAGATGAGTCCGGCGAGCAGAGGGGCTCCGGCGGCGTGTGCGACGCCGAGCGAGAGCGGGACGGCCACGAGGAAGACGACGACCGAAGCCGGGAGGTCGTGGCGAAGGTTCTTCAGGAGGGTCGATGCGGGGTTGCGGCGGCCCGGGGGCCCGGTGTCGTGCTCGTCACCAACGATGTCGATCATGGGGGCAGGAAACCTGATCAGCGGGCAAAAGTCCGCTACGCAAAGGTTTCTCAGGTTTGCTTGTGCACCGGAGAACTAGGGCATAACGCACTTTTGCGACAAAGCACAGGCCAAACCTCCCGATCGGACTCGCCCGATCGCCTTACCGGGATCAGCCCGAGGTCACGCGCTGTACCGAGCGTGGCCTTTCCGGATTGCTGTGGCCGTCGTCACACTCTTTAGGCTGAATTCGGCCCGCTTCAGGCTTTTTGCGCCGCCGCGACCACGGCGGACGTGATCGTCGCGAGGTCCTCGGCGTCGGAGATGTAGGGCGGCATCGTGTAGATCAGGTTCCGGAACGGGCGCAGCCAGACGCCGTTCGCGGTGAGCACCTCGGTCGCCACCGCCATGTCCACCGGATGGTCCAGTTCCACCACGCCGATGGCACCGAGCACCCGCACGTCGGCGACCGAAGACAGCTCACGAGCGGGTTCCAGCCCGGCTTTCAGCGCGGCCTCGATGCGCGGGACGTCGGATTTCCAGCCGCCCTCGGCGAGGATCCCCAGCGACGCGTTGGCGACGGCCGAGGACAGCGGGTTCGCCATGAAGGTCGGGCCGTGCGCCAGCACCGGCAGTTCGCCCCGCGAGATCCCCTGGGCGATCTCCGGTGTGCACAACGCCGCCGCCATGGTCAAGTAGCCGCCGGTCAGCGCCTTGCCGAGGCACAGGACGTCCGGCGTCACACCGGCGTGCTCGGCGGCGAACATCTTGCCGGTGCGACCGAAACCGGTGGCGATCTCGTCGAAGATCAGCAGGACGTCGTTGGCCTCGGTGATCTCGCGCAGCGCGCGCAGATACGCGGGCGGGTGGAACCGCATACCGCCCGCACCCTGGACGACCGGCTCGACGATGACCGCGGCCAGTTCGCCCGCGTGCCGCTCGATTTCCGCCGCGAGGACGTCGAGGTAGGCCTGGTCGGGCTCGTCGTCGAACCCGCCGGGGGGTTTGGGCAGGAACAGCTGGTCCGGCAGGATCCCGCGCCACAGCGAATGCATCCCGCCGTCGGGGTCGCAGACGCTCATCGGGGTGAACGTGTCGCCGTGGTAGCCGCCGCGCCAGGTCATCAGGCGCCGCTTTTCCTTGCGCCCCACCGACTGCCAGTACTGCAGGCACATCTTGACGCCGACCTCGACCGACACCGAACCGGAATCGCACAGGAAGACGTGCCGCAGTCCGTCCGGGGTGAGGTCGACCAGCGTCTTCGCCAGCCTGATGGCCGGTTCGTGGGTGAGCCCGCCGAACATCACGTGGCTCATCCGGCCCGCCTGCTCGGCCAGCGCCGCGTCCAGCACCGGGTTCCGATAGCCGTGGATCGCCGCCCACCAGGACGACATGCCGTCGACCAGTTCACGGCCGTCGTCGAGGGTCAGCCGGACCCCGCTCGCCTCGCGGACCAGGAGGGAGTCGATCGGACTCGGCATCGGCCCGTACGGGTGCCAGACGTGTTCCGCGTCGAGCGCGAGGAGTTCGGCGGCGTCCATTCCCCGACCCTATGACACGCCCCCGTCAGCGCAGGCGCACAGGGAGGGTTTCGAGACCGTGGACGAGGGTGCTTTCCCGCCACCGCAAGGATTCCGGCTCGGCGTCCAGGCTCAGGCGCGGGAACCGCCCCAGCAGGCCGCGCAACGCGATCTCGGCCTCCAGCCGGGCCAGCGGGGCGCCGACGCAGTAGTGGATGCCGTGCCCGAACGCGAGATGCCCCGTCGCCGACCGCGTGACGTCCAGCCGGTGGGGTTCTTCGAACCGCCCGGCGTCCCGGTTCGCGCCGATCAGGGACACGAGCACGAACTCGTCCGCCGGGATCACGACGTCACCGACCGGCAACGGCTCGCTGGTGAACCGGATGGTCGCCAAATGGATCGCGCCGTCGTAGCGCAGGAACTCCTCGACCGCTCCCGGCATCAGCGAGGGATCGGCGCGCAGCGCGGCCAGCTGATCGGGTTCGCGCAGCAGGGCGAACACGCTGTTCGCGATGAGGTTCACCGTTGTCTCGAACCCCGCCACCAACAGGAGGAACGCCATCGACAGCAGTTCTTCGCCGGAGAGCGAATCGCCCTCGTCGCTGGCGTGGATCAGGCCCGAGAGCAGGTCTTCGGCGGGCCGCGCGCGTTTCTCCTCGATGAGGTCCACGAGGTACGCGTGCATCTGCGCCGCGGCGGCGCGGAGTTCCTCCGGCGTCGACCTGGCGACCATCGTGTTCGACCATTTCGTGAACGACGGCTGGTCGCCCGCGTGCACGCCGAGCAGTTCGCAGATCACCCTGATCGGCAAGGGAACGGCGAAGGCGGGCAGCAGGTCGGTGCGTTCCGCGTCGCCGATGCCGTCCAGCAGTTCCGCGGTGATCTGCTCGATCCTCGGCCGCAGGCGGGAAACGGTTCGCGAGGTGAAGGCCTGGTTGACCAGTTTGCGCAGCCGCGTGTGGTCCGGCGGATCCGAATTGAGCATGTGCCCGTTCAGCGCGCGGACGGCGTTGTCCCCCGCGGATTCGAAACCGTCGCGTTCGAAGAGCCGCCGGATCTCGCCCGTGTCCTTGTTCACGCGAGGGTCCGAGAGCACGGCGCGGGCCTCTGCATGCCCTGTCACGAGCCACACGTCCAGACCGCGCGGCATCCGGACCTTGCGGACCCTGCCGTCTTCCCGCAGCAGCGCGGAGATCCGGTGTGGCTCCTGGACCAGGTCCTCGGTGAGATTCTTGAGATCTTCCCGCATCGGTACGCCTCCCCCGGCGCGCCGGTCAGCGTTCGGCCAGCGCGGCCACCACCCGCTCGGTCACCTCGGTCCAGTATGCCCGCTGTTCTTCGCGCTCGTCGGCGCCCGCGAGCCATTCCTGGTGGAAACGGAACGTGGTCTTCTGATCCGTGCCGCTCACCGTGATCTGCAGGGTCGAATCGTGGTCCCAGTCCTTCGGCCGCCAGGTCAGCCGGAGCTTGTCGCCCTCGGTGCGACCGCGGATCTCGCCGGCCGTCCCGTTGGCCGTCTCGTACGCCGCGCCCGGCTCACGACCGAGTTCGGCACCCGGACCGAGCCAGATCTCCACCCCGTCGCGTCCGACCAGGAAGTCCCACACCTGTGCGCTGCCCTGCGGCACAGTTCGGGAAACCCCTACCTGCCAACCACTTCCGGCTGTCTTGGCCACTGCTTTCGTCACCGGCCCATCATCCCATCGGGTGTACCGTGCGACAGTCACCGGTCCGGGTGGAGGATCTCTGTCTGTGCGCTACCGTCCGATTTCTCCCGCTCTGCTGGTCTCCGAACTGACCGAACGCATCACGGCGATCACCGGCCGCCGCCGGATCGCTGTCGCCGTCGACGGCGCCGCAGGTGCGACCAACACCACAGAACTCGCAGACGCCCTGGTCGATCCCTTGCGGATCGCCGGTCACGCGGCGTTGCGGATCTCGGCGAACGACTTCCTCCGCCCCGCCTCACTGCGTTTCGAACGCGGCAAAGAGGACCCGGACTCGCGCTACAGCGACTGGCTCGACCTCGGGGCCCTGCGCCGTGAGGTGCTCGACCCGCTCGCCGAGGGCGGCAGCGGCCGGGTCCTCCCGTCCTTGTGGGATCCGGTCCGCGATCGCGCCACCCGTGCCGAACGCGTCGAACTGCCCGAAGGCGGCGTCGTCCTGGTGGACGGCGAGTTCCTGTACGGCGCGGGGCTCGCCTTCGACCTGAGCGTGCACCTGTGGCTTTCGCCGTCCGCGCTCAAACGGCGAGTGCCCGACGAATGGGCGCTCCCCGCTTACGAGCGCTACGAACAGGAAGTCGATCCGGTGGCGCTGTCCGATGTGGTGATCCGCGTCGACGACCCGAACCATCCGGCACGCTACGAACCCTGACCGCCTACCGGACCGCCGCGACCGGATCGCCGTCGAGCAGGCCGGAAAGCCTGCTCGCCATGGTGTCCCACCGCCAGTTCTCGCTGACCCATTCGCGACCGGCGGCCCCCATCCGCCGTGCCCGCACCGGATCGTCCAGCAACGCGGCCAGCGTCTCCCTCAGCTGTTGTTCGTCGCGGCCGTCGACGACGTGCCCGGTGACCTCGTCCAGCACCGTTTCCGGTGCCCCGCCGGAATTCCCGGCGACGACCGGCAGCCCGGTCGCCGAGGCTTCCAGGTACACGATGCCGAGGCCCTCGACGTCGAGCCCCTTCCCACGGGTCCGTGCCGGCATGGCGAAGACGTCACCCGCGTTGTAGTGCGCGGGCAATTCCTTCCACGGCACCGATCCGGTGATGACCACGTCGTCTTCGAGCCCGAGCGCTTCGACGAGGCCGGTGAGCGTCTTGCGGTACGGGCCGCCGCCGACGATCAGCAGCGCCGCGTCCGGGACGCGCCTGCGGAGTTCGGGCATGATCTTGATGAGCATGTCCTGGCCCTTGCGCGGGACCAGCCGCGATACGCAGACGATCGTCGGACGGTCGCCGAGACCGTGCCGATCGCGGATCTCCTTGCCCGCCGCCTCGTCCGGACGGTAGAGCGCGGTGTCGACACCGCACGGGAGCATCTCCAGCCCCGCCATCGGGCCGAAAGCGGCCGAGAACCGGGAGCGCGTGTACTTGCTGACGTAAGTGATCACGTCGACGGTGTCGCCGATCCGCCGCAACGCCTGCCGTGAGCCCGGGAGCATCGACCAGCCGACCTCGTGGCCGTGCGTCGACGCCAGCACGCGCCGGGCGCCCGCGGACCGCAGCGGCTGCCCCAGCAACGCGAGCGGCGCGGCGGCGCCGAACCAGACGGCCTCGCAGTCGCGGGCCCGCATGATCTCCTTCGCCCGCTTGAGAACGTCCGGCGTCGGCAGCATCAGGGACGTCGGATGGCGCACCACTTCGAACGGGGCGGCGGCGTCGAACTCGCCGTGCGAGCCGGTGCTCGATTCCCAGGACGGGGCGTAGACGACGAGGTCGTCCGCGGGCAGGCGGGTGGCCAGCGAGTTCAGGTAGTTCTGGATGCCGCCTGGCCGGGGCGGGAAGTCGTTGGTCACGAGCAGGGTCCTCAGCACCCCTGCAGGCTACTTGGCCCCCGACACGCGAAAGGGGCGGCACCGCCTGCGCGGTACCGCCCCTTTTCGTCTTTTACGTCAGGCCGTCGGGCGACGGGCCCCGACGTAGTTGTTCTGCAGCGGCGACACCTTGACGACGTCACCGGTGGTCGGCGCGTGCACCATCATGCCGTTGCCGACGTACATGCCGACGTGCGAAACCGGTGAGTTGTAGAACACCAGGTCGCCCGGCTGGAGCTGCGCCCGCTGCACCGGGGCGCCGAAGGTCGCCTGCTGACGGCTGGACCGCGGCAGGGTCAGCCCCGCCTGCTTGTACGCCCACAGCATCAGACCCGAGCAGTCGAACGACGACGGGCCGACGTCGCCCCAGCCGTACGGGCTGCCGAGCTTGCTCTTCGCGGCCGAGAGCGCCGCCGCGGCGGCGGGACCCGGGGCGGGCAGGTTGGGGAACGCGCCGCCCTTGTCCTTCTGGGCGTTCCTGTCCGCTGCGCTCAGGTTGCCGCTGGCGCGCTGGATTTCCTTGAGCTGGTCGTCCAGCGTCTTCTTGCGCGCCTCGATGTCCGTCGTCAGTTTGGCGGCGGTGTCACGGGCGGAAGTGGCCGCACCCTGCGCGTCCGACGCCAGCTTCGCGGCGGCAGCGGACTGGGCGACGGCACCGCTCAGATTGTTCAGGGCGGTGTTCTTGTTCGCGGCGAGGACCTCGAGCGCCGAGGAGCGCTCCAGGAAGTCCTGGGTCGACGCGCCCGACAGCAGCGAGGACAGCTTGTTCAGCTGCACACCGCTGGTGAACGACGCACCGGCGAACTTGTTCACCTCGGTCTGGAACGTCTTCTCGTCACCGGCCGCCTTGACGCCGAGGTCCTTGGCGGCGGCGGCGTCGGCGGTGGCCTTGTCGAGCTCGCCCTGCTTCGCGGCGAGGTCGTCCTTCGCCTTGAGGAGATCCTCGTTCGCGGTCTCGGCCTGTGCCGCGAGTTCGCGGTACTTGGCGAGCGCGTCCGATCCGGAGGGGGGCTGCTGGGGGGCGGGGGCTGGGGCGGCAGTGGCGACAGGCTGGGCGACCGTTACGGCTGTGATCACCGCGGCCGCGGCCAAAGCTCCTGACACCACGCGCTTGACTGGATGCGACTGCACGGTCGCGCGTGTCTCCTTTGCTGTCGGCCACCTACTCCGGAACCCGGGATGAAGAGGTCGGGGGCCCTCTTCCGCGAAGCCGCGTCGCCGACCGTGAGGCCCGCGCGGTTCCCCGCGTTCCCGCCTTGCGCCTGGCCGAGTGCTATCGCAACAGGTTTGGCGCACGGCTGGTTCTGGTGCAACTCCCCGACAAAGCTGCTTCAGTGGCGATCCCGTGTCGTCGTCTGTCGACGACTTCCGGCCACGAGATCTCGGACAGGTTACGAAACCACGGGCACCGCGTCCACCATGGCAGGCGCAAAAACTCTCCGTGATGCGCCGAAACACCTTCGGACCAGCATGAGCGGAAAGTTGTGACGGGCGTTACATCCTGGGGCTCATCACGACTACCTACCGTTCATCCGACCGGATCGACCACTCGTCGAATGCCCCGGTCGCGGCGTGTCTCAGGCCGTCATCCGGCGCTCCTGACCGACGATCTCGACCATCCGGAGGCGCGGGACCATTCCGGCCTCCGCGAGCGCGTCGACGGCTTTGCGCTCGTCGGCGTCCCATTCGAGCGACGGCGGCGCGCCGAGGAGGACGCTGACGACACAGTCATGACATGCGTCACCGCGGACCGCGCACCTGTCGCAATCGATGACGAACGTCTCTATGTCCGCTATATCGGCGATGGCTTTGTCGTCCATCTCGGGCTCCTCACTTTCGGTGGTGAGGTGCACATTAAGAGCGACCACCGACAGTTCCGGGCCTCGTTCGTGGGGTGCGGTCCGTGAAGGGCCCCTTGCCTACCCTGAAGGTAGTGAAGGAGTCCTTCACGGACTTTGCGGATCGCACGCGCACCAGCAGCCGCAGCCGGTCAGACCCGGCTGAGCCTCGACACCAGCACCGCCGACGGCACCGGATGCGCGCCCTTGCGCCGCACCGAGTCCGCCACCGCGCGGTCCGTGCTCGCGACCACCATCGGCCGCCCGGGCGGCTCGGCCGCGACCAGCGACCGGATGACGTCGTCCGCGAGCACGCCGCGTTCGGAGAACAGCACCCGCACCCCGCGCGGCACCGCCGCGGGCACGGAGAGCACGCCGGCGCCGTCGAACACCACGGTCACCTCGGCGCCGGTCCGCGCGGCCAGCGCGGAAAGCTGGTGGATCAACCGGTCGCGCTGGTCGGAAAGCGCCAGCTCCGGATACCCGGTCTTCGTGACGTTGTAACCGTCGACGATCAGGTGCACGTTGGGCAGCGCGAGATGCCTGTCGAGCGCAGTGACGTCCTGGATCTTGCCGCCCGCGCCCAGGCCCGACGTCGCGCCGCGGACCATGTCCGCCGGGCGTTGGCCCCGCGCGCTCACCGAAAGTTCCCGGCGCAGCCCGCCGACGGCGCCTTCGATCGTGTCCAGCAGCAGTCCGAGCCTGACCTCGTCGGCCTGACGCGCCTCGCGGGCGGACTGACGGGCGATCTCGGCGTCCGTAACGGCCTTCTCGGCCCGCACCCGCTCAGCCGCGACTCGCTGCTTCTCACGGTCCAGCTGGGCCTTCAGCGCCTTGATCTCCTCGGCGCGCTCGGCGCCGCCGCTCTCCATCTCGGCGTGCGCCTGCGCGACAGCGTCCTTGGCCTGACGCAGCTGGACACCTTGCTCTCGCAAGCGCTTCAACAGCTTCTCGACCTCGGCGTCGCGTTCACCTCGCGCACTGCCCGCGATCTCCTTGGCCTCCCGCAACTCTTCGCGCAACTGGGCCAGCTCGGCCTCGAGCCGCTGGTTACGGGCCAGCGCGGCGTCGCGTTCGGCACGCAGCGCCGTCTCCTCGGCGTTCTTGGCCACCAGCCGGACCCGTCCGGCCGCACCCGCCTCGCCCAGCAGCACGGCGGCGGCCGCGGCGGCGACGGAATCGGGGGCGTTCGGATCGAGGGCGTCCGTGCGGTGGTCGCGCAGCCATTCGGTGACCGCGACCCGGAACTGCGAAGACTCCCCCAACGCGACGAGCAGCGCCGTCCCGCCGAGTTTCGCGCGTTTCGCCGGGGCGAACTTGGCGACCGGCCGCAGCTGCCTCGGCACGTCGGCGACCGGCAGCTTGCCGACGGCGGCGGCCGCCAGCTCGGCGATCCGCTCACGTACGGTCTCCGGCAGGGACGTCCAGCCTTCGGCCGGGACCTCGTCGGACGGCCCACCTGACGACGCCACGACCCCCGAGGGGCCGCCAGTGGCGTCCTCGGGCAGTTCGGGCACTGCGGGCTGCGGCTGCATCGCTCCAGCGTAGGCCCCATGGGCTCGGGGCGCGCTCGATGGGACGGCGTGTGCGGATCCTGGGATTGTCGGTGCCCACCCCTACTGTGCCGGATCATGGACACCGGACGGCGGCCCGGCGCGGCGCAACTCGCCTTCGACGAGCTGGGAACCCCTTTGCGGGACACCACATTCGTCGTCTTCGACCTCGAGACCACCGGGACGAAACCCGGTCCGGACGGGATCACCGAGATCGGCGCGGTCAAGGTCCACGCCGGCGAGATCGTCGGTGAGTTCGCCACCTTCGTCAACCCGGGGATGCCGATCCCGCCGCAGATCGTCGAGCTCACCGGCATCACGACGGCGATGGTCTACGACGCTCCCCGCATCGAGAGGGTGCTCCCGGCGTTCCTCGAGTTCATCTCCGGTGCCGTGCTGGTGGCGCACAACGCCCCCTTCGACACCGGCTTCATGCGTGCCGCCTGCGAGGGCCACGGCTACCACTGGCCCAAGACGGCCGTCGTCTGCACAGTCCGGCTCGCCCGCCGGGTCATTTCCCGCGACGAGACGCCCAGCTACCGGCTTTCCGCGCTGGCCGCGCTGTTCGGGGCGCGCACGACGCCCAACCACCGCGCGCTCGCGGACGCGCGCGCCACCGTCGACGTCCTGCACGCGCTGCTCGAAAGGGTGGGCAACGTCGGCGTCCACACGCTCGAGGAACTGCTCGACTACCTGCCCGAGGTGACCCCGGCCCAGCGGCGCAAACGTTCCCTCGCCGAGCATCTGCCGTCGAAACCCGGGGTCTACCTGTTCCGCGGCCCGAGCGACGAGGTCCTCTACGTCGGGACGTCGTCCGACCTGCGCCGCCGGGTCCGGCAGTACTTCACCGGATCGGAGAGCCGGGGACGGATCAGAGAAATGGTCGCGCTGGCCGAGCGAGTCGACGCGGTCGAATGCGCGCACGCGCTGGAGGCCGCTGTCCGGGAACTGCGGCTGATCGCCGCCCACCGCCCGATGTACAACCGCCGTTCCAAGAACCCGCGGCACGCGTGGTGGGTCTCGCTGACCGAGGAGGCGTTCCCGCGCCTTTCGGTGGTCCGCATGCCGCGAGACGGGATGCTGGGGCCCTTCCGCACCCAGACCGACGCCCGGTCGGCCGCGGACACCCTCGCCGGCGCCTCGGGGCTGCGGACGTGCACCCAGCGCATCTCGGCCACCTCCCCCAACGGCAGGCCCTGCGTCCTCGCCGAACTCGGCCGCTGCGGGGCGCCGTGCGCCGGGCAGCAGACGGTCGAGGCGTACCGGCCCGGCGTGCTGGCGGTGTCCGGGCTCATCGCCGGGACGGACGGGCGGCCGCTGCGGGCCGCCGCCGATCAGCTGGCCCGGCTCGCCGAGGCCGAGCACTACGAACAGGCCGCCCAGCACCGCGATCAGCTGGCCGGGCTGATCCGCGCGGTCGGCAGGGCGCACCGGCAGTCGGCGCTGGCGGGCATCCCGGAGCTGATCGCCGCCGGGCCGGACGGAAAGGGCGGCTGGGAGCTCGCGGTGATCCGGTACGGCAGGCTCGCGTCGGCGGGTGTCGCGCGGCGCGGGGTGCCGCCGATGCCCGTGGTCGAGATGCTGGTGGCCTCGGCAGAGACGGTGATCCCCGGCCCCGGGCCGCTCTTCGGCGCGTTCCCGGAGGAGGTGCTCATCCTGCTGCGCTGGCTCACCCGTCCGGGCGTCCGGCTCGTGCGCACCACGCACCCCTGGGCCGAGCCCGCCGCCGTGGCGGGCGGCTGGCAGGAGTGGCTCGACCTGGCGGCGAGCGCGACGGCGCTGGAACACGTGGCGGGCTAGGATCGCGGCACCGGATCCACCGAAGCAGGAGGCGCTGTAGTGATCACCGCGATCGTTCTGGTCCAGGTCGAAGCCGATGCGATCCCCGAGGCGGCGCAGGCGATCGCGGACATCGAGGGCGTTCGCGAGGTCTACTCCTGCGCGGGCGACGTCGATCTGATCGCCTCGGTCCGCGTCGCGGCCCACGAAGACCTCGCGGATCTGATCCCGGCGAAGATCGGCAAGGTCCCCGGCGTCCTGAGCACGGTCACGCACATCGCGTTCCGCTCGTACTCGAAGGCCGAAAGCGAGTCCGCGTTCGACATCGGCGTCGAAGGCGCCTGACAATTCCTTTCCGGACGCCCGTCGCAAGAGTGATTTCCTGACTCGTCCAGGCGGATCTTGCGCGAATCGGACATCAGCGGTTAGGTGAACCACGACCGGGATTTCACTGGGGGAATTCCGGGAACTGGGGATAACTGAACATGTACCGAAGATCGGTCCCGTTGGGGATCGCGGCGATGGCCGCTGCCGTTTTTCTGTCCGGAAACCTCGCGATCGCGTCACCGATGGCCGCCGACGGGGCGAAAGACGTCGTCACGACGGAAGTCCCGCCCGCCGGTGTCCTCGAAAAGGCCAGGGCCGTCACGGCCATCGGCGAAGAGATCACCGGTGAGTGGACCTCACTGGACGACAAGGCGTTCGTGTTCCGCGTGTACGACCGCGCCGATCCGGCGCGGTACCCGCTGACCAAGGCCGAGGCGTATCGCGTCTACAAACTCGAAGTCGCCGACGCGTCGGCGTTCATCCGCACCGGGATCCACGAGTTCGTCGACCGTGACCACGACGAGAAGATCCGGCGCGACCACGAACTCGAGCTGGCCAGGAAGGCCAGGGAGGACGCGGCACGCTGGGCCGGGATCACCGCCGACGCCGCGATGCTCGACGGGACCGACCAGAACTTCGTCTACCAGGTCTGGAAACGCGCTTCCGGGCCGAAGGTGAAGAACGGCGCCCTCGAAGCCTGGGGCGGTGACGAAGCGGGCTGGAAGACGTTCATCACCACGACGATCTACGACCTGCACACCCAGGACCAGCTCGACGCCATCGCGCGTGAGCGCGAGCGGGACGAAGAAGCCGCGAAGAAACTGGAATCCGACTTCGCCCGCACCAACGCGGTCAACGCCGTCCCGATCCCGCCGAACCCGGCGTGGCTCGCTCTGGCCGACGACGACTTCATCCGCGAACTGCTCAAGACCACCCAGCTCGCCGATCCGGTCCACGCGGAGGTCAAGTCCGCCGCGCTCGCCGCGCTGCAGAGCAGCGACAGGCTCGTGTGGCGGGCGTACATCGACCGCGGCGTCCACGACGCGGTCAAACGGGACGGCGCCCGCGAACAAGCCGCGCGCGACGAGGCCGATCGCCAGAAGGTGCGGGACATCAGGGCGAAGGCCGAGACCTCCCGATTGCGGCCGCGGCTGGTCCAAGCCGCCGACGCGGCCTTGCGGGGCACCCCCGCCGACGTGACCGCTTTCCTGCGGGAAGGGCAATTCCTGCCGCTGACACAGTCGCTCATGGCCACCTCGCAAGGGCGGCGCGGCTTCTACGTGACCGGCAACGTCTCCGGCGAAGGCACCATCGGCACCGGTGACAACCCGAACCGGCCGACCGGCACCAGGCCGTTCCCCGCCGCGAACTGGCGCGTGGTGACCGGGCTGGCCGACGCGGGCTGCTACTCGCTGGAATCCACCCGTCAGGTGGGCACCTACCTCCGGCAGCGGGAACTCGCGGTGAAGGTGCAGGGCAACGACGGCACGGACCAGTTCAAACTCGACGCGACCTGGTGCCCGAAACCCGTGTCGGCCCACGTCGCGCTGGAATCGAAGGCCCAGCCGGGCCGGTTCCTCCGCCATTTCCAGAACAAGCTCTGGGTGGCGGCACGGACCGGATCCAACGCCTTCGACGGCGGTCCGTCCTTCATGGACGACATCGCGTGGACGGCCCGGCAACCGGACCCCGAGATCACCACGGTCCTCATGCTCCGGTGGTACAACGACGCCGCGGCCGCCGCGGCGGTGGGCGCGCCCACCGCCTCCGAGGTGTTCGAGGGCTATGACGGCAACGGCTTCCGGTACCGCGACTTCGCCAACGGCCGGATGTACCAGCACGATCGGCTCGGGCCGGCCCCGAGGTGGATGGGCTCGCCGTTCGTCGTGAGGTACGTGGCCTTCGGCGGCCTCCGGTTCTCGTTCCCGGAGACCGACCAGGAGACCCTCCCCGACGGCGCGCACCGCGTGAAGTTCCGGAACGGGGCGAGCCTCTACCGGGGCGACAAGTCGATCGAACCGAAACTCGTCTACGGCGCCATCCAGGACAAGTGGATCGCCGAAGGCGGCGGGACGGGTTACCTCGGATACCCGATCAATGATGAATACGCCGTCGAAAACGGCAGGCGCAGCGACTTCCAGGGCGGCTGGATCCTGCACTATCCGGCGACCGGGCAAACGGTCGCGTATCGCCGCTGATCATTCCGCACACAACCGAATATCCATTCTGCACCGAAGTGATTGGGGACTTCTGTGTATCAACGAATGCTGTCCTGTGCCTTGTGCGCGGCCGTCCTTTTCACCGGGACGGTCTCCGTTCCGGTGGCGGGCGCGGCCGTGCCGGGCGTCGTCTCGGTCTCGGCCGCGACACCGGGTGAGATCGCCCGACGGGAAGTGCTGTACCACGCGAAATACGGCGTGTACGCGACGGTGAAGACCGACGCGTGGGTGGCGCTGCTGAGCGAGGATCCGGACGCGGCGGCCATCGAGTTCCTGCGGCTGCCCGATGGAGGACTCGTCTTCGCGAAGGAAAGGGCGCAGAACCTCGACAAACGCAACATCGATTTCCTGAACAGGCTGCTGGAAACGCACACCAGGCAGTATTCGCCGGAGGTGTACCAAGCGGCCTCGTACTACCTGACCCAGCCGCCGTCGAAACGCGAAGAGTTCTGCCACGGCGGCGGGTACGAGGCCGCCAAGGCCCGCGACCTCAAGTTCCGCGCCGATCTCGGCGAGCAGAAACGGGCGCTGGTCGAGGAGGATCGCCGCTACGTCCGGATGCTGGCGCAGAACGATCCCGGCGCGCAGGTGCGGTTCGCCGCCTCCTACGCCGTCCGCGCGGGCGCGACCGACGACGATCTGACCGACTTCTTCGCCTGGGGCTGGGCGCATGCGGCGCGACTGGACATCGAGTCGTTCCGTGAACGGGTGCTGGATCAGAACCAGCAGTGGCTGCACACCATCGCGCGGCTGATCACCGACGCGGAGGCCGCGGAGAAGGCCGCCAGGGAGACCGAGGGCGAAGCCGGGAAGGAAGCCAGGGACAAGGCCGCCGCGGCCTGGCGGAACGTCGGCACGCAGTCGTCGCCCGCACAGTCCAAATGGGAGGAGGCGCGTGATTTCTCGCGGCGGCAGGCCGAAACCTGGCGCGCCATCCTGCTCGCGGCCCAGCAGGCGCAGAACCCGAACTGGAACGCGATGATCGACCCGGCGAAGGCGACCGAGGCCGATTGGGAGAACAACCGCTCGATGGCCGTCGACCAGGCCGCGTACTGGGAATCGCTGCTGCGGCAGGCACTCGAAGGCGAACAGCGGGTCAAGAACCCGAGCTGAGCACGACCGTCTCTCTCGAGAAAAAGGAACTGGGGTATGCGAAGAACGACTATGTCCACGTCACGGTTGAGCCGTGGCCTGGCGGTGGCCACCGTCGCCGCCGCCTTCTCCGGACTGCTGGGCATTCCCGCCCACGCGGCCGAACCACCGCCGGGGCAGGGCGTGCCACCGGCGATCCCGACGGCCGAACCCGACGTCGGCTCGACGACCATTCCCGCCGCCACGCAACGGGAGAAGTTCGACGCCGTCAACGCCATCCACGTCGGGGAACCGACCGACGACTGGCTCAGGCTGTCCGACAAGAACTTCGTCTTCCGGATCTACGACAAGATCAGTATCGACAAGTTCCCCCGCACCAAGGCCGAAGCCTCGCGGGTCTACGGGCTCACCGTGCCCGACGCCTCGGTGTTCATCCGGACCGGCGTCCACGAATTCGTCCAGCGTGATCAGGACGAGCAGGTGCTGCGCGACGCCGAAAAGCAGCATCGCGTCACCACGCGGATGAAGGCGATCGAGAACGCGCACATCGCCCCGGACCCGGCGATGCTCGACCTGACCGACCGGAACTTCGTGTTCCAGGTCTTCAGCCGGGCGACCACCGGGAGCAAGGTCAAGGCGGGCGCCGCCACCGCGTACCAGGGTGACGCCGCCGTGTGGAAGACCTTCATCGAGGTCACCGTCCTCGAACTCGCCGAGCAGGACGACCTCGCCGCCATCGAAAAGGCGCGTCAGCAGGGCGAAGAAGAGGCCCAGCGCGTCGAGCGCGAACTCAAACGGCGTTCGGCGGTGGCCGCCATCCCCGCCACCTTCCAGACCGTTTGGCTCCAGGCCCCCGACGACGTCTTCATCCGCGAACTGCTGCGCCTGCCCGAACTCGCGGTCCCGGCGAACATCGAGATCAAGGACGCCGCCGATCTCGCTTCGCGCAGCACCGATCCCGCCGTGTGGCGGACGTTCGTCAACACCGGCCTCAAGGAGGCGGCGGACCGGGGCAAGGCCCGCCGCGAACGTGAGGAGGACGAGGCGAACCGCCGTGTCGTCCGGGAGATCAGGACCAGGGCGGAGAACGGTGGCGTCCGGCCCCGGCTGGTCGCGGCCGCCGACACCGCGCTCACCGGTTCGCGTGCCGACGTCGTCGCGTTCCTGCGCGAAGGCCAGTACCAGGTGCTGAACCAGTCGCTCCAGACCGTGACCCCCGGGGTGAAGGGCTGGTACGTGCACACCGGCGGCGGCGACGCCTGGATCACCCCCGGACAGGCCGGTACCGACGGCACCAAACCGCTGCCGTACGCGACGTGGAAGGTCGCGAACGGGCTCGCCGACCCGCTCTGCTACTCGTTCGAATCCGTCGATCGCACCGGGAACTACCTGCGGCAGCAGGACTTCCGGGTCAAACTGCACGGCAACGACGGCACGGACGCGTTCAAACGGGACGCGACCTGGTGCCCGAAGCGCACCGGCTGGGGCATCGCGCTGGAGTCGAAGGCGCAGCCGGGCCGGGTCCTGCGGCACATCGACGCGCAGCTGTGGGTCGCGCAGCTCGGCGGTGGCAACTGGTTCGACACCGAACGGCTGTTCAACGAGGACTCGGGCTGGAAGGTCGTCGCCCCCAACCCCGAGGTCTCCACCCCGCTGATGCTGGGCTGGTACAACGACGACCAGCTGCGCGCCCTGGCCGGGAACCCGAAGGCCGCCGAGGTCCACGACGCAGGCGTCCGCTACCGGGACTTCCAGAACGGGCGCGTCTACTGGGGCCCGGAGACCGGTGCCAGGTTCGTCACGGGCGAGGTCCACACGCGGTATCTGGCCCTGGGCGGGCACAAATGGCTGTTGCCGCTCACCCATCAGGTCACCGGGAACGGTTCGGCGAAGATCTCGCTGCAACAGGGCGTCGCGCTCTACTGGACCCCGGCGACCGGGGCCAAGCTCGTGATGGGCGCCATCCGCGGCAAATGGGATTCGCTCGGCGCGGAGACCGGTCAGCTCGGTTTCCCGACCAGCGACGAGTACGACATCCCCGGCGGACGCCGGAGTGATTTCCAGAACGGCTGGTACATCACCTGGAACGCGGCCGACGGCGAAATGAAGGTGCTTCGCCGCGTCGTCATCCCCGTGGGCTGAGTCCGGCCCGAATCCGGACGGGGATCGGGTGATCCCGTTCCCCGTCCGGTTTTCTTCCCCCTCGACGAAGGTATTCCGAAATGCGAAGAACACTGGGGAACACCAGAAGACTGACCCGAACCCTCGCGATCCTGACCGTCGCCACCGCGCTGACCGGTCTGGTCGCCCCGCCGGGCGCGAGCGCCGCCCCGCCGCCGCCCGCGCCCGAGGTCCCGTTGGAGAGCCCGGACGCGACGGCGGCCGAACTCCCCGCCGCGACCGAACTGGAAAAGGTCAGGGCGGTCCACGAGATCGAGGTCGGCGACGCGACGGCCGAATGGCGTAACGCCACCGACATGAACTTCGTCTTCAAGGTCTACGACCGGATCAACGGCACCGATTTCCCACTCACCAAGGAAGAGTCGTACCGCGTCTACCGGATCATGGTGCACACGCCCGCCGCGCCGGACGCGACGGCGTTCATCCGCACCGGGGTCTTCGACTTCGCCGCGCGGGACCGGATCGAACGGCAGCGCCGCCAGGACGCGTGGAACGAGACCGTCCGCGTCCGGCGGGAGGCGCTGATCGACGCCGAACTCGCCTACGACGACGTCATCCTCAACGACAACGACCAGAACTTCGTCTACAAGGTCTACCAGCGGGCTCCCGCGGGGACCAGGCTCAAGCTCGGTGCCCTCGACGCCTTCGGTGGCGACGCGGCGGTCTGGAAGGACTTCATCGAGAACAAGATCCGGGAGCTGCATCACCAGGACCAGCTCGACTACATCGAGCGGGAGAAGCAGAAGGGCGAGGAAGAAGGCCGTCGCGCCGAGGCGGTCGCGGCCAAGAAGGACGCCTGTCACAAGATCCCGGTCGTCGCCGTCGCGAGCTGGCTCCTGCTGCCCGACGACGACTTCATCCGGGAACTGCTGAAGACGCCGGAACTGGCCGATCCCGCGCACCGCGAGATCAAGAACGCGGCGAACGCCGCCTTGATCGCCGGTGCGGCGGACTGGGCACGGTTCATCACCACCGGCATCGGCGAGGCCCGCGCCCGCGACGACGCCCGGATCCTGCGCGAGCGTGAGGAGGCCGACCGGCAGAAGGTGCGGGACATCAAGACGAAGGCCGACGCGAGCAGGCTGCGCCCGCGGCTCTCGGCGGCGGCTGCTTCGGTCGCGACGACCGGGACCTGGGACCAGGTCAAGGACTTCCTCGCCAAGGGCCAGTACCTTCCGCTGGACCAGGGTTTCTCAGGCGTCACGGTGAACACCCGCGGCTGGCACGTGCGCAGCGGCGGAGGCGACGCCTGGGCGACCCCGGGGACGCAGCCGGCGAACACCGTCACCGCTCCGCTCGGCGAGGCAAGCTGGAAGGTCGTCGCCGGGCTCGCGGACGCGAACTGCTTCTCGCTCGAATCGGCCACCCGGGTCGGCAGCTATCTGCGGGTCGCGCCGAACCTGCGGGTCCAGCTCGCGGGCAACGACGGCACCGACGGGTTCAAGCTCAACGCGACCTGGTGCGCGCGGCCGGGCCTGGACAACAGCGCGGGCAACGTGAGCCTGCAGTCGAAGGCGCACCCCGGCCGGTACCTGCGGCAGTTCTGGGGCGAACTGTGGGCCGCGCACGGCCAGAGCAACGAGAACAACTTCGACACCACGGGCAACTTCGCGACCGACGCGTCGTGGAAGACCGTCGACCCGAACCCGAACATCTCCACGAAGATCGACCTCCGCCTGCTCAACGAGGACTGGTGGCGCGAGTACTTCGGACCGGCGACCACCCCGGAGTACATCGAGAACGGGGTGCGGGTGCGGAAGTTCCAGAACGGCGCGGCCTTCTGGAACCCTTCGCTGGGGCCGAAGAACATCCTGTTCCCGATCCTGACCAAGTACTGGTCCATGGGCGGGCACAAGGTCCCCGCGAATCTGCCCGTCGTCGACAACCTCTTCCTCCCGGACGGGGTCGGCAGGGCGACCCATCTCGAAAGCGGCCGGTCCATCTATTGGAGTCCCAGCACGGATTCGCGGCTGATCTTCGGTGCCATTCGCGGACTGTGGGAAAGCATGGGCTGGGAACGAAGCTGGCTCGGCTATCCCATTTCCGACGAGATGGACGTCCCGGGTGAACCGGGCAAACGCCGGAGCATGTTCCAGTTCGGGAACATCGACCACACCGCCGAAAAGGGCGCGTGGGCGTATCGCAGGTGACACCGGTGTCCTCGCCGGGAAACCGGCGAGGCCCCCTTTCTTTTCCGGGAAACGAAGACTTCTGGGGGTTCAGATGTCCAAACCCGAACACGCGCTGAGAGCGCTCGTTCTTTTCTTGGTTCTGACCGTTTTCGCCGGGCTGCTCCAGCCCGGTTCCGCGTCGGCCGACGATCCACCGCCCGTCACCCCGCCACCGACGTCACCCGCGCGGCCGATGCCGGAGGACCCGTATCGCAACTGGGACGGACAGGCGGGTGTCCCCTCCCTCGTGGGCGAACCGTTCGTCCGTCAGATCGTCGCCGACCACGCGGAACTGGCGGAGGAGCTGGAAGTCCGCGAAGCCGCCGCGGCCGCGCTGGCCGCCGGCACCGCCGCCGCACTGGAGGAATTCCTCGAAAGCGGTCTCGACGCGGCCAAGGCCCGAGCCGAGGCTCGCAAGGCCGAAACCGCGACGCGGAACCGGGCCACGATCCAGGCGATGACGGGCACCGGTGGCCCGATCTTCAGGGCCGAGGTCCAGCGGGTGCTGGCGGGTACCGACACCGATCGCGAGCAGTTCCTGGCCTACGGCAAGGAGATCGCGCAGGAACGGGACACGCAGATCGCCGCCGGGACACAGGCCAGGGCCGACCAGCTGCGCGCGCGGGTCACCACCCTGCTCGGCGTCGCCGGGCACCACGTGAAGACCGCGGCGCAGGCCGCGCTCGATGCCGGCGACGCCGCGATCGCCGAGTTCCTCAACACCGGGTACCTGGCCGCCGCGCGACGCGACGCCGAAGACCGCGACAAGCAGATCCGTGACCAGGAGGCCGCCGAGCGCGCGGCCGACCAGCTGAGCGATCTCGCCCGGCGATCCGCCAGGGCGATGACCGCGCGCGGACAGCTCGTGGTGGCGCACGGCGACGCGCTGCGGGCACTGCAGCGGGTGGCCAACGCGATGGTGCTGGCGGGCAACGAAGCCCGTAAGGCCAAGCAGATCCTCGACGCCAACGACGCGGCGGGGAATCACCCGGCGGATTCGTTCACCGTCGTCAAGGCCGAAGCCGCACGTCAGGTGGCCAACGCCAGGAACGCCTCGACCGACGCCGTCGGCGCCGCCGAACGGGCGGGCGTGCAGGCGGCCGAACTCGTCGCCGCCGGACTGCCCTACGGCACGCAGTGGGGCGACATGGCCCGGGGAATGGCCGCGGCCGCCCAGGGCGCGGTGCACGCGTCGGAGACCGCCCAGCACGCGATCGACGCCACCGAGGCGACCGATCAGGCCCGCAACGCGCAGGAACGGGCCGAGCGGCACGCGGAACAGGCCCGTCAGTGGGGCCTGCACGCCGAACAGCACGCGCAGGCCGCCAAAGCGGTCGCCGATGCCGCCGCCGCGCAGGCCGCGGCGGCCAAGGACGCCGCCGTCCGCGCCAAGTCCGCCCGCGAACAGGCGGAAGCCGCGGCCGAGGCGGCCAGGGCGGCCGCGGACCGGACCCGCGGGCACCGGGAGGAGGCGCAACGCCAGCGGGACCGGGCGAAGAACGCCCGGCAGATCGCCGAAGCGGAACGCGTCAACGCGGCCGACGCCCGGCAGCGCGCCGACCAGGCCGCGGCCGAAGCGCGGCGACAGCGCGGTGAGGCCCAGCGTCAGGCCGGGGTCGCCGAGGACGCCAACCAGCGGGCACAGCACCAGGAGCGGCTCGCAGGCGAAGCCGAACAGCGGGCGGTCACCGAGGAAGGCAATGCGCGGACGGCCCGCGACAACGCCTACGCGGCCGAGCAACGGAAGCAGACGGCCCAGGCCAAGGCGGACGCGCTCACCGCGGCCGAGGCGGCGGCCCGCGGGACGACAGCCGAAGGTGACGCACGCCGGGCGGCCGACGCGGCCCGTGCCGAAGCGGGACAGGCCGCCTCGGCGGCCACCTCGGCAAGGAACGCGGCCAACCTGGCGACCGGGGCGGCCGTGGTCGCCCGGGAAGCGGCGACCGAGTCGACCCGGGCCGCGGCCCGGGCACGCGCGGCCGCGCAGGAGGCCAAGGCTGCCGCCGCGGCCTCGAACCGGGCAGCGGGTCAGGCCGAGTCTTCGGCGGCGGAAACGCACCAGCACGCGACCCAGGCCAACGCCAAAGCCAGCGAAGCGACCCTGGAGGAGACCAAGGCTGCCGAGGCCGCGCGTTCGGCCGTCCAGCTGGCCGAACAGGCCTCCCAGGAGGCGATGCGGTCGCTGATGGCGGCGGAACGGACCCGTGCCGAGGCCGACGCGGCCTTCAACGAGTCGGTTTCGGCGGCCACGCAGGCGGCTGTCGCACTCCGGGCGTCCACGGCGGCGAGCTCGTCGTCGGCGGCCATCACCGATCCGGCGAACACCGCGATCAGGGTCGTCGCGCCGTACGCGGGCACGGACATCGACGCGGACTTCGTCATCCTGGTCGCGACTCAGGCCAGGGCCGTCGGCGACGAACAGGCGAGAGCCGCCCGGGAACGCGCCAACGAGGCCCAGTTGGCCTCCGAGCGTGCCGCCGAAGCTGCCAGGCGAGCGGCGGACACGGTGAAACCCGCCTTCGAAGCTGCGGCACGCGCGGCGTCGTCGGCCGCCGCGGCGGCCAATTCCGCTGCGGAGGCGCAAGAAGCGGCGGCACGCGCGGCGAGCGAAGGCGCACTGGCTCGAGCGGCGGGCGACCGGGCGAACGCGTCCGACGCGGCCGCCAGGGCCGACGCGCAGACCGCCAGGGCCGCCGCCAACGAGGCGAACGCCGACGCGGCCATCGCGGGCCGGAGCGCGGCCGCCGCCGAGCGGGAGGCCCAGGCCGCCCGTGACGCCGCGGACCGCGCCGAGACCGACGCGCGGCTGGCCAGGGAAGCGGCGACGAACGCCGAAAAGTCCGCGTCCGATGCCAGGGAAGCCGCGGACCGCGCCGAAGAACACGCCCGTAACGCCGCCGCCGCGGCCGAGCGGGCGAGGCAGAGCGCGACCGAGGCCCAGCAGGCCGCGGACCGCGCCGAAGAACGGCAACGGCAGGAGGAGGAAGAGGAACGACGCCGGGCGGCCGAGGCTGCCGGGCAGCTCCCGGACCTCACACCGGAGGAAGCCGCGCTGCTTTCGACGTCCGAATTCGGACGCACGCTCCTGGACGAGTACCGGCAGGCGAGGGATAAAGCCCAAAGCGGCGGCGGGGTCGTCGAATTCCTCGTCGAGATCGGCGCCGAAGTGCTGCTGGAGGTCATCGGCTGGCGCGACGCGGAACGGTGCTTCGGCGACGGCAACATCGAAGCCTGCATCTGGACCGTGATCAACGTCGCGTCGGTGGTCGCGGTGTTCCTGAAGCTGCCGAAGGTGGCTTCGGCGGTCGTGAAGATCATCGAGAACATCAAGAAGTTCGTGAGCAAATCCGCGCTCTTCCGCAAGGTCGTGGAGAAGGTCACGCCGGTCTTCAAGACCATCCGCAAATGGTGCAAACGGCTCTCCGAAGTCCCGGCGACCGCGGCGAAAACCGCGGACCTACCGGACTTCACCTGCGGACTCGTCGACTACGACAGCAACGAGATGTCGACCATCGCGATGGAAGCGCGGGTCGGGTCCGGCTTCGGGCTCGGACACAACATCGCGGTCGCCTATCTGGAAAACTGGGACCCCGGCGGCAAGTATCCGAACTACGTGATCGGTTACAGCGACGGCGAGGACCGGCACTCCGAGCGGGACATCGTCCAGAAGGTACGTGCCCGCGGGAAGAACCCGAAGGACATCCAGGCCCTGTACTCCGAACGACAGCCGTGCCCGGACTGTGACCAGGATTGGGTGCCCGAGATGGGGGACAAACTCAAGGTTTCCTTCTCGGTGGCCTGGACCAAGGACAAACTGCTCAATTCGGTGTACAAGGAGATGCTGCAGGGCTACATGCGGAAGGCGTACAAGAAACGCAACATCCACTTCCCCGGTGCGCTGATCGCCGAGACCAAGGAGGAACGCGTGCTCGTGGGTGCCGGATGACGTCGCCGCGACGGGTCTCCCCCGCCGAGCAGGAACGGCTGCTCGCACTGGGCGGCCGGACCGCGGTCGTCCTGCGGGAGGCGGGTTTCCGGGTGCTCGTCGAACCGGACCTCTCCGGCCTCAGCGACGAGGGCGGCGCGGCGATCGACGTGGACCTCTTCGGACGAGCCGGCGGCGTCTACGTGAACTGGCGGATGAACGTCGCCTGGCAGGAGGAGGTCTACCGGCATCTGACGGCCGGGGAGATCGAGCATCCGAGGGTGCGGCAGCTGCACTCCGCACACGCGGCGGTGAGGGCGGCGCTCACCGCGGTCCTCTCCGCCGCGGGCCTCACCGTGGTACCGAGCGAGGACGACATGCGGCCGCTGGAGCTGCGGGTCGTCGGCTGACACCTCGCGCGGCTGGCTCGGGAAGGTTGCCGCGATCGACGATGAAGGAATTGGGACGTTGAACGTCCCAATTCCTTCATCGTCACCAGGCCACCCCGGCTCAAGACAGATACGTGAAGGCCCCCTTCATTGCGCTGGGCGCAATGAAGGGGGCCTTCACGTACTTCTACTGAGCTAGTGCCCGGAGGTGATCTCCTTGCGCTCCTGCGAGGGCTCGCCACCGATGTCGTCGACCTTGCCGTTGCCGTGCCCGTTGGCCCGGGCGCGCTCCAGCGCGACCGTCTCCTCGACCGGGTCCGGCGACCAAGTCGAACCCGCGACGGCGTGTCCGGCCGAGCCGAGCTTGTTCATCTTCTTCGGCACCGACGCGCCCTGGTACTCGAGCGGCAGCGGGTGGCCGTGGCCGTCCACCGGGCCGAGCGGCTGGTGGATCTCGATGAACTCACCGTGCGGCAGGCGCTTGATGATGCCGGTTTCGACACCGTGCTCGAGCACCTCGCGGTCGGCCCGCTGGAGGCCGAGGCAGATCCGGTAGGTGATGTAGTACGCGATCGGCGGTGCCAGCAGCACACCGATCCGGCCCGCCCACGTCGTCGCGTTCAGCGAGATGTCGAAGGCGAACGCGATGATGTCGTTGAAGCCCGAGAGCATGATGACCGCGAAGAACGTCAGGGCCATGATGCCCAGCGAGGTCCGGACCGGGACGTCGCGCGGACGCTGCAGCAGGTTGTGGTGCGCGGTGTCCTTGGACAGCTTTCGCTCGATCCAGGGATACATCACCAGCAAGCCGATGAGCAGTGGCATCCCGACAGCGCCGGGGAAGAACACCGCGGGGACCGTGTAGTTCCCGAGATAGAGCTCCCAAGCGGGCCAGATCCGCAGCATGCCGTCGGCCCAGGCCATGTACCAGTCAGGCTGCGAACCCGCCGAGACCTGCGCCGCGTTGTACGGGCCGATGTTCCAGATCGGGTTGATCTGGAAGAGGCCCGACATCAGCGCGATGACGCCGGTGACCAGCGCGAAGAACGCACCGCCCTTGAGCGCGAAGACCGGCATGATGCGGACGCCGACGACGTTGGTCTCCTTGCGGCGCACGCCCGGGAACTGCGTGTGCTTCTGGTACCAGACCAGCGCGAGGTGCGCGCCGACCAGGGCGAGCATGATGCCCGGCAGCAGCAGGATGTGGATCGTGTACAGGCGCGGGATGATCTCGTTGCCGGGGAACTCCCCGCCGAACAGCGCCCAGTGGATCCAGGTGCCCATGACCGGCACCGAGAGCACGATGCCCGACAGGGTCGCGCGGATACCGGTACCGGAGAGCAGGTCGTCCGGGAGCGAGTAGCCGAAGAAGCCCTCGAACATGCCCAGGACCAGCAGCAGCGCGCCGATGACCCAGTTCGCCTCACGCGGGCGCCGGAACGCTCCGGTGAAGAAGATCCGGAACATGTGCACCATCATCGAGGCCACGAAGATCAGCGCGGCCCAGTGGTGCAGCTGGCGGACGAACAGACCGCCGCGGACGTCGAACGAGATGTCGAGCGTGGTCGCGAAGGCCCGCGACATCTCGACGCCCTGGAGACCGGTGTAGCTGCCGTTGTAGACGACCTCCTCCATGGAGGGGTCGAAGAACAGCGTGAGGTACACACCCGACAGCAGCAGGATGATGAAGCTGTAGAGCGCGATCTCGCCCAGGAGGAAGGACCAGTGGGTCGGGAACACCTTGTTGATCTGGTGCCGCATGCCCTTGGCCAGGTGATACCGGTCGTCGGCCCACTTGGCACCCGCACCCGCGGCCTTCTCGACCGGGTTCGTCCCCTTCGTCGGGGTGGTGAGTGAACTCATGACTTACGCTCCCAAAAGGCCGGTCCGACGGCCTCGTTGAAGTCTCCGCGCGCGATCAGGAAGCCCTCTTTGTCCACTGTAATCGGAAGCTGGGCCAACGGCCGCGTCGCCGGACCGAAAATCGGCTTGGCGTAGTGGAGCGCGTCGAACTGCGACTGGTGACAGGGGCAGAGGATGCGGTTGGTCCGCTGCTCGTACAGGGAGGTCGGGCAGCCGACGTGGCTGCAGATCTTCGTGTACGCGTAGTAGTCGCCGAAGTTGTAATCCTCCTGGTTCGCCCGCTTGACGACCTTGGCGGCGTCGGTGGGGCGAAGGCGGATCAGCATGACGGGGTTGTCGACCCGCTTGAAGGCGGCGGACAAGGCGTGCTCGTCCTCCCGCTCCGACTCGCGGAACGGGAACACCGTCTCCATCGCGCCCGCGTCGAGGTCCTCGACCCGGACCAGGGACACCTCGTGCGGACGGCCGGTGTTGCGGCGCAGGTAGACGACCTCATCCGGGAAGTTCTTCTTCCAGCCCGAGTGCCACAGCGAGTCGCGGCCTTCGGTGTCCTTCCAGGGGTCCTTGATGAAGGACGCCACCGGCAGGGCCGCGACGGCGAGCCCGAGAACACCGGCACCGGCGCCCGCGGACCGCTTGATCAGCGACCGGCGCGCGATGGTGCTGTGGCTGCCCGAGTGGGCCAGCTGCGCGAGGATGGTGGCCTTGTCGACCTCTTTCGAGCCGCCGTCGCCACGCTCCTGCACCGCGACCTCGGCCGGGATGAACTTCTTGGTGTAGAGGACAGCGCCGATGCCGAGGCTGAGCACAGCGAGCCCGAGAGTGATCCCGAGCAGCGGCGTGTAGAGCGTGTACAGCGTGTAACCGTGCGTGCCCGGCTCCGTGTACTCGAACCACTTCGGCCAGGCGACGATCACGACGAACGCGAGACCGGACAGCGCGGCCAGCACGAACCAGAGTGCGACAGAGCGCTCAGCGCGCTTCTCCGCCTTCGTCCCCTCGACCGGCCACGGAGTCGGGTACTCGACGATCTCGACCCCGTCGAGCGCGGTACCCAGCTTCACCAGCTGGTCGCGATCCATGTCCGCCAACTCCGCCTCTGTCGGCGGCTTCGGCCCTTCGGCGCTCATGCCTTCGATCCAATCCACAACGTCACGCCGATCAGCGCGGCGATCCCGACGATCCACGCGATCGCGCCCTCCGAGGCCGGGCCGATACCGCCGAGCGAACTACCGCCGGGCGAGTTGTTCCCGTCACTCACGGACTTCACGAACGCGATGATGTCCTTCTTCTCCTCCGGCGACAGCTGCCGGTCGGAGAACTTGGGCATGTTCTGCGGCCCGGTGAGCATCGCGGTGTAGATCTGCTCTTCCGTGGCCGGGTCCAGGTTCGGGGCGAACTTGCCCGACGAGAGCGCGCCGCCGCGGCCGGTGAAGCCGTGACAGGAGGCGCAGTTGAGGCGGAAGAGTTCGCTGCCGCGCGCGACGTCCTCGCCGCGCAGCGCGTCACCCTTCTCGGTGGGACGCTGCGCGCCGCCGCCGTTGGCCTGGATGTAGGCGCCCAGCGCGTTGATCTCGGCCTCGGACAACTTCGGCGGCTTCCGCTGCGCCTGGGCTTCCTGGCGCACCGCGGGCATGCGGCCGGTCGAGGTCTGGAAGTACACGGCCGCGTCGCCGATGCCGATGAGGCTCGGGCCACGGTCGGTGACACCTTCGAGCTTCGGCCCGTGACATTCGATACACGTGTTGTTGTAGAGCTTCTCGCCCTCACGCAGGAGGGCGGACTCGCCCTGCGCCTGCGCGGTCTGCGGCTCCGGAGCGAAAACGGCGTACAGCCCGCCCACGCTCAGCAGCGCGATCCCGAGCGCCAGCACGCCGGCGAACCGCCTGCGCGCTTTAGACCGCTTCCGGAAGCGGCGCTCCGTGTTGTCCTTGCTGGAGGTCATCTTGCGGCAACCCTTGCTGTCAGTTCAGGCCGATAGGTCGTGGTGGCGGCTTTGTTCACGGAAGGATGTAGATCACCGCGAACAGACCCACCCACACGATGTCGACGAAGTGCCAGTAGTACGACACGACGATCGCCGAGGTGGCCTGGGCCGGGGTGAACTTGCTCAGCTTGGTGCGGATGAGCAGGTACACGAACGCGATGAGCCCGCCGATGACGTGCAGGCCGTGGAACCCGGTCGCGAGGAAGAAGACCGTGCCGAACGGGCCGGACGGGATCGTCATCCCCTCGTCGATCAGGTGGAGGTACTCGTAGCCCTGGCCGCCGACGAAGATCGCGCCCATGATCAACGTGATGATGTACCAGCGGCGCAGTCCGAAGACGTCACCCTTTTCAGCGGCGAACACGCCGAACTGACAGGTGAACGAGGACGCCACGAGGATCACGGTGAACGGGATCGCCAGTGCGACGTTCAACTCGAAGGGCTCACCGTGCAGCGGCGGCGGCCACTGGCCGGTCGCGTTCTGCGCCTTCACGGTGAAGAACATGGCGAACAGTCCGGCGAAGAACATCAGTTCGCTGGACAGCCACACGATGGTGCCGACACTGACCATGTTCGGCCGGTTCAGCGAGTGGACCCGCTGGCTGATGGTGGGAGCTGCCGTTGTCACGCGTCGCATTATGTCCTCTCACGCATGGGGCCCGCCGGGTGGGTCCACGGCAAGTCGCGTGCGTGTCGGGTCACATCTGAACGAAAGTGGGAACAGGGCTACTCATGGGTTTACTAGATCGGCTTCGTGACCTGGTCAAGAAGCCGAACCTCCCAGGTCTGACGGTCGACACGCCCGGCGTGGAGATCGTCGCGGAGGCCTTCGATCCGGCCGAGGCGGACTCTTCTGTGCTGGCGAGATCACCCGCTTGGGTAGCCGAAGCGCCCGCGATCCTGCGCCACCACTTGAAACTTCCGCCCGAAAAGGTGGCGGAGGCGACTTCGATCCTCGCCCAGGACGGCTGGGAGCTGCGAGAACAGGGGCCGGACGGCGACTTCATGCTGGCGCACGCGGTGCGCGTCCAGACGCTCGACGCGCTCCACTGCGCGCAGGAACGGTCGCGGATGGCGGGGCTCGCGCAGCGGCTCGGCGGAGACTCGCTGGGCTGGGACGCGCTCCAGCCGTCGGGTGCGTCCACGTGATGTCGGTCATGGCGGATAACATCGCGGGGTCGACATGACTAGACGAGGCGGAGGCGCGCTCATGGGCGAGCAGGCGATGCGGATCCTGGTGTTCAGCCACAAGGCGGAGGTGCGCGAGGCGATCATCAACGCCGTCGGCCGCAGGCCCGCCGCCGACCTCGGCCGGGTGGACTACACCGAGGCGTCCGGTATCTCCGAGGTGCTCGTCGAGATGGACGCGGGCAACGTGGACCTGGCCATCCTCGACGGCGAGGCGCAGCCGACAGGCGGCATCGGGCTGACCCGTCAGCTCAAGAACGAGATCGAGGATTGCCCGCCGATCGTGGTTTCGGTGCGGCGCAAGGACGACCGCTGGCTCGCGACGTGGTCGCAGGCCGACGCGGTGCTGGTCCACCCGCTCGACCCGCTGACAGCCGCGGAAACGGTCGCCGACGTGCTGCGCGCCCGCCGGGTGCCAGTCGTGCACGGCTGAGCCGATGAGCGCGGCCGCCAAGACCTGGCCGTCCCTGCTCAACCAGCTCATCGCGCGCGCGGACCTCTCCGAGGAGGACACCGCGTGGGCGATGGACCAGATCATGAGCGGGGCGGCGACACCCTCCCAGATCGCCGGATTCGCCGTCGCGCTGCGCGCGAAGGGCGAGACACCGGCGGAAATCTCCGGTATGGCCGACGCCATGCTGGCGCACGCCAAACGGGTGACGATCGACAGGCCGTCGGTGGACATCGTCGGCACCGGCGGCGACCGGTCCAATTCGGTCAACATCTCCACCATGGCCACGGTGGTGACGGCCGCGGCCGGGGCCCCGGTGGCCAAACACGGCAACCGGAGCGCTTCGTCGAAATCCGGCGCCGCCGACGTGCTGGAGGAGCTGGGCGTCACCATCGACCTGCCGCCCGAGACCGTGCAGCGCAGCGTGAACGAGCTGGGCATCGGCTTCTGCTTCGCGCCGAAGTTCCACCCCGCCCTGCGCCACGCCGGCCCGACGCGCGGTGAGCTCGGCGTGCCGACGACGTTCAACCTGCTGGGCCCGCTCACCAACCCCGCGCAACCGCGCAGTTCGCTGATCGGCTGCGCCTACGAGGACAAGACCCGGGTGCTGGCCGAGGTGTTCGCGCGGCGCGGGATGACCGTGCTGCTCGTCCGCGGCGACGACGGTCTCGACGAGATCACCACCACGACCACCAGTTCGGTGTGGGTGGTGGCCGGTGGCGAGATCACCGAGCGGACCTTCGACCCTTCGTCGCTGGGCATCGCGCGCGCGACCGCGGAGGACCTGCGCGGCGGCGACGCGGCGCACAACGCCGAGGTGTTCCGCCAGGTGATGGCCGGGAAGACCGGGCCGGTGCGGGACGCGGTCCTGCTCAACTCGGCGGCCGCGCTGGCGGCCTTCACCGGGTTCTCGGGTTCGCTGGAAGACGATCTCGCCGCGGGCCTGGCGCGAGCGGCCTCGGCCGTCGATTCGGGCGCGGCGGCGGATCTGCTGAACCGGTGGATCGCCTTCGCCTGACGGGACGAGTGGGTCGTGAGTGGCGAAAGGGTGTCGCGGCCGCTCCCTGCCGACGCACTGGCCCGGAGGTTGCGAAAGCCACTTTCGCAACGTTGAAGGTTGCGAAAGTGGCTTTCGCAACGCAGTTTTCCCGCCAGACCGTCCCGGCCGAGGGCGTCGTGGCCCCTGGGGGCAGGCACGTGCCGCGAAAGCCACTTTCGCGACGCCTGATGTCCCGAAAGTGGCTTTCGCGACATGATCGCCGGGATAGCGCAGGCCAGGTGGTCGGTCACGAAGCGGTGCTGAACCGCGCCCGGTAAGCCGTCGGTGTCAGTCCCGTGGCCCGTCGAAGCCGGGTGCGCAGGTTCGCCGCGGTGCCGAACCCGGAAGCCCTCGCCACCCGGTCCAGCCGCTGTTCCCCGCGCTCGATCAGGCGGCAGGCCAGCGCGATCCGTTCCGTCGTGAGCCACGCCAGCGGCGTCGTCCCCAGTTCGGCGCGGAACCGCCGGTGCAGCGTCGCCTGGCTGGCCGCCGCCCGCGCGGCGAGATCGGCGACGGTGAGCGGCCGGTCCAGCCGTTCGCGCGCCCATTCGAGCACCGGTGCCAGCGAGGTGTCCGGCACCGGGGGCACCGGACGTTCGACGAACTGCCGCTGGCCACCGTCGCGGTGCCCGGCGAACACCAGCCGCCTGCTCACCGCGTTGGCGATCTCGGCGCCGTGGTCGCGGCTGATCAGGTGCAGCCCCAGATCGAGCGCGGCCGCGCTGCCAGCCGCGGTCAGGACGTCGCCGTCGTCGACGAACAGGACGTCCGGCTCCAGCACCACCTCGGGGAACCGCGTCCGGAACTGCTCGGCCCATCTCCAGTGTGTCGTCGCGCGCCGTCCGTCCAGGACGCCCGCCTGCCCGAGGGTGAAGGCGCCGGTGCAGAAGCTCACCAGGCGGGCACCCCGCGCGGCCGCGTCGCGGACGGCCGCCAGCACGGCTTCCCGCGCCGGGCTCTCCGGATCGGGCCGGTTGGGCACGATCACCGTGTCGGCGGACTCCACGGCTTCGAGCCCGGCGACCCCGCTGAGGGTGAACATCCCCAGGTGCATGCGCACGGACGGCTCGGCGGCGCACAGCGTGAAGCCGTACCAGGGTCGATCCAGTTCCGGCCGCCGCAGGCCGAAGAGCTCCGTCGCGACGCCCAGTTCGAAGGGATTGGACCCCTCGTCGACCAGGACGGCGACCTCATGCGAGAAATCATGCGACATATGCGATTCCTAACACTCACTCCCCGAGCGGTCCAGCGGCCAGGATCGGATCATGAGCAAGCAGCCGATCGATCTGGGGACCGCACTGGCCGGATTCGACGAGATCTGGAGCCCGCGGATCGTCGCCCACGTCAACGATTACGACGTCCGCCTCGCCAAGGTCGCGGGCGAGCACGTCTGGCACGTCCACGAGAACACCGACGAGTTCTTCCTCGTCCTCGACGGCACCTTGGACATCGCGTTGCGCGAAGAGGCGGGCGAACGGGTCGTCACGCTGCCGCGCGGCTCGGTGTTCGTCGTGCCGCGCGGGACCTTCCACAAACCGTCCTCAGTGGACGGTGCATCTCTGTTGCTGTTCGAGCCGACCGGAACGCTTTCCGTCGGCGACCGGCACGACGAGGTCCCCGACCATGTCACCGTCACGGTCGGACAGGAAATCTCCTTCTAGCCCGCGGAAAACGTCCTGCGATAGGCGCTCGGGCTGGTGCCGCGGAGTTTGCCGAACTGATGCCGCAGCGCCGCGGCGGAGGCGTACCCACAGGCGACCGCGATGTCCTCAATGGACAGACGGCCTTCCTCGAGCAGCGACTGCGCGCGATCGAGACGGCGTTCGGTGAGCCATCGGTGCGGGGTCGTCCCGGTGGCCGCCGAGAACCGGCGCAGGAACGTGCGCTCCCCCAAACCGCTGCGGCGCGCGAGTTCCGCGACGGTGAACGGCCGGTCCAGTCGCCGCTCGATCCATTCGAGCGCTTCGGCGAGCACGGTGTCGTCCGGTGCGGCGGTCTCGGGCACCGGCGCCTGGACGAACTGGGCCTGCCCGCCGACCCGATGCGGCGCCGCGACCATCCGCCTGGCCAGCGCGGTGGCCAGGCGACACCGCGCAGTTCGCGCACCAGATGCAGGCACAGATCGACGGCGGCGACGGTCCCCGCGCTGGTGAGGACACCGCCGTCGTCGACGTACAACGCCTTCGGATCGACCTTCGCCGTCGGGAAACGCGACCGGAACTCCTGCTCGTAGACCCAGTGCACGGTGCAGTTGCGTCCGTCGAGGAGCCCCGCGTAGCCGAGCGAGAAGACGCCCGCGCAGAACCCCGCGACCCAGGCACCGCGGGTCGCCGCGTCCCGCAGGACCTCGAGGACCGGCTCCGGCGGGCTGGCGCTGCGCGGCGCGCAGGTCGGGACGATCAGCAGATCGGCGGACGCGGCGAAGTCCAGGCTCTCCAGGCCGTCGAGCCCGAAGCCGGACCAGCTCCGGACGTTCCCACCACCGGGTGAGCAGACCGCGAAGTCCCAGCCCTCGATGCCGTCGGCGCTGCGATCGGTGCCGAAGACCTCGCACGCGACGCCGAGTTCGAAGGGCGAGACCTGGTCGGCGAGCACCACCGCGACCTTCTTCACATCCATCCGGGAAGTGTGTCACAAGTTTTGCGGTCGATGTCATCTCTGACACTGGTTGAGCGCGGGCGCGAGGGCGAAAGTGGTGCCCATGAACAAGAACAACCCCGTCCTCCAGTGGACGGCAGCGATGGCCCTCTCCGGCACGATCGGCGCCGTCGTCCTCGAAAGCGGCGCCGACGCGCCCGCCGTGGCGTTCGCGAGGAGCCTCGTCGGCGGACTGCTGCTCCTGGTGTGGAGCGCCGCCCGAGGCTGGCTCCGCCCGTGGACACTCACCCGCCGCGACCTGCTGCTCGCCGTCCTCGGCGGGCTGTTCCTGGTCGGGAACTGGGTGCTGCTGTTCGCTTCGTACGCGCTGTCGTCGATCTCGGTCAGTACCGTCATCTACCACACGCAACCGCTGATGCTGGTCGGTCTCGCGGCGGCGTTCCTCGGCGAGAGAATGGCGAAGAGCCAGCTGGTCCGGGCGCTGATCGCGTTCGGGGGCGTGACGCTCATCTCACTGTCCGCGCACGGCGCCGACGGCAAGCCCGTACGCCTGGAAGGCATCGCGCTCGCCCTCGGCGCGGCCGCGCTCTACGCCGGCGCCTCCTTCATCGCGAAGCAGCTCAAGCACCTGCGCCCGCACGTCCTGGCGGCCGTCCAGCTGGTGACCGGCACGATCGTGCTCGCGCCCGCGCTGCTGATCACGCCGCTGCCCACGGACACCTCGGGGCTGCTGTGGCTGGTCCTGCTGGGAACGGTGCACACCGCGCTGATGTACGTCCTGATGTACGCGAGCATCGGCAAGCTGCCGACCACGACGGTGGCGCTGCTGTCCTACATCTATCCCGTGGTCGCCGTGGTGGTGGACGTCCTCGCCTACGGGCACCGGCCGACGTGGCCGGAGGGCTTGGGGATGCTGGCCGTCCTGGCGGCCGCACTGGCGCCGAAGCGCACCGCCAAGCCTTCGGTACCCGAGGAGCGAGAAGCAGGGCAGGAGGCGGTGGCCGGTCGGTCAAGCGGGTCGTGAGTGGCGATTCGCGTCAGGGCCGAAGGTGCCTTCGGCCAGGCGGTTCGCGTGATCAGACGGACGACACACGTGACTGAGTGGACGACACACGTGACTGGACGGACGACACGGCGGACTCGGTCGTCGCCGAATGGCGTCCGTCTGGTCACGTGAGTCGTCCGTCTGATCACAGGTGTCGTCCACCCAGGCACGCGAAAGTACCGGCTGGACCCACCCGGCCCACCCCTCCCGCGTTCAGTCCTCTGAATGCGAAAAGCGGCGCCCCGGTCCGAAGACCGGGGCGCCGCTTCGCGAAGCAGTAAAGACTCAGTCGTGATTCGGACCGGTGTGGTACTCGAACACCAGCCCGCCGATGGCGACGATCACCAGGCCCAGCGCGATGATCAGCAGCCAGACGTGGAAGAACGCGAGCGCGACACCGGTCAGCGCGGCGGCCGCCGCGAGACCGATCGGCCAGTAGCTGCCCGGGCTGAAGAAGCCCAGCTCACCGGCGCCGTCGCTGATCTCCGCGTCTTCCCGGTCTTCCGGCCGCGGCTCGATGCGCCGCGCCACGAACTGCAGGTAGCTCCCGGCCAGGAAGGCCAGGCCACCGGTGAGGATCAGGGCCACCACACCGACCGGCTCGACGCCGTCCCGGGTCATCGTTCCGGTCATGTACGCGTAGATACCCGCCACGACGACGGAGAAGACCGCGACGAGGAAGAAAATCCGTCCTTCGACCTTCATGGACGTTGCCTCACTCCTGTTTCGGGCTCGAACAGCCGGGTCAGTTGGACGCGACCCGCGCGGTGCGGTCGGTGTTGAACGGGGTGGTGGTGACGGCGTAGGGCGAGCACAGTTCGCCACAGTTCATCGCCGTCAGCGCCTCGGAGGCCGTGTTCGGCTTGCCGCTCTTCGGGTTCACCGTGCCGCGCAGCTGGATGTACTGCGCGTACTTGTCCGCCGACAGGGCCCTGACCTCGAAGTTCATCCCCGAGTGGTAGGTGCCGCACAGTTCGGCGCAGCGGCCGACGAACGAACCTTCCTTGTCGATCGAGTTCTGGAAGGTGAAGTCCTGGTTGTTCTTCTCCGGATCCGGCATGACGTCCCGCTTGAAGTGGAACTCCGGCACCCAGAACGAGTGGATGACGTCCGCCGACCGCAGGTTGTACTGGATCGTCTTCTTCGTCGGCAGGACGAGCAGCGGGATCTCGGTCGAGCTGCCGACCGTGGTGATCTCGGGGTCTTCGTGGTTCTTGGAGTCGCTCTTGTACTTGAACTCCCAGTTCCACTGGAACGCGACGATGTCGACCGTGACGTCCGGGTTCTCCGTCTCGGCGAGCACGCGGTTCTCGGTGGTCGCGGTGAAGAAGAACAGCACGCAGACCATGATCGTCGGGACGACGACCGTGAAGATCTCCAGCGGGATGTTGTACTGGAACTGCCGGGGCAGTTCCTCTTCCGCGCCGTCGGCGGTCTTCTTCTTGCGGTGGAAGATCGCGGTCCAGAAGATCAGCGCCCAGACGATGACACCGACGATCAGGGCGGCGACGACCGTCCACGTCCACAGGGTGCGCATGTCGTGCGCCTGCGGGGTCACCCCGACCGGCCAGCCGAAGCGGAGGATCTCGTCCCCGGAACAGCCTGTCGCCGTCAGCAGCACCAGCGCGGCGAGCGCGGCGACGCGGACAGGCCGTGTGGCCTTGATTCGAGGCACGCTTTCCCGCCGAGAATCCGTTAGCTCGCGCTCTGGATTTCCCACTGCGCCTTGCCCTTTCACCCAGAGCCTCCTCGACCGATCTTTGTGACAGGGCGGAGCCTAGCCGAGTTACGGCGTCGTGCTGACCAAGGGGTGACCCCAACACGCGTATCCCCCACCACATCCGGGTGTACGCACGCCCGGGCATACTGGGCCCTTCTCCCCCGCTCGGCCAACAAGAGGTGTGTGAACTAGACGTGTGCGGCCTGCTTGGACTGATCTGTTCGACCGAAGCCGACGCTGCGAGCGCCCGTGACGCCGTCGACGCGGCCATGCGCTGCCAGCGGCACCGTGGCCCCGACGAGCACGACACCTGGGCCGACGCCGAGGTCGTCTACGGCTTCAACCGGCTGGCCTTCATCGACGTCGACCACGCCCATCAGCCGCTTATCTGGGGCCCACCGGAGGCCCCCGAGCGCTACACGCTGAACTTCAACGGCGAGATCTACAACTACAAAGAGCTGCGCGACGAACTGGCCGCCGAGCACGGCGCGAAATTCGCCACGGAGGGTGACGGCGAGGCGATCGCCGCGGCGTACCACTACCTCGGCGACGACGCGGTCAAGAAGCTGCGCGGCATGTTCGCCTTCATGATCTGGGACTCCCAGGAGAAGGTCGTCTTCGGCGCGCGCGACCCGTTCGGCATCAAGCCGCTGTACTACGCCGCCGGACCCGGCAAGGTCGCCTTCTCGAGTGAGAAGAAGAGCCTGCTGGAGCTTTCGAGCGTGCTCGGTGTCGAGGACGAGCTGGATCGGACGGCGTTGCAGCACTACCTGGTGCTGCAGTACGTGCCGGAGCCCGAGTCGATGCACACCGGGATCCGCCGTGTGGAGTCCGGCACGTCGTTCCGGGTGGTCCCCGGCGGTGAGGTGGAGTTCACCCGCTACTTCCACCCGCAGTTCAGCGCGAAGCCGGTCAACGGCCAGGCCGAGGCCGACGCGCTGTACGAGCGCATCGCCGACGTGATGCGCGACTCGGTCGGCAAGCACATGATCTCCGACCCGGACGTCACGGTCGGCGCGTTCCTCTCCGGCGGGATCGACTCCACCGCGACGGCGACGCTGGCCAAGGAGCACAACCCGAACCTGATCGCGTTCACCACCGGATTCGAACGCGAGGGCTACTCCGAGGTCGACGTGGCCGCCGAGACGGCCGCCGCGATCGGGGTGAAGCACGTGGTCCGCACGGTGTCGCCGGACGAGATGATGGAGGCGCTGCCGCTCATCGTCTGGTACCTCGACGACCCGGTGGCCGACCCGGCGCTCGTCCCGCTGTGGTTCATCGCCCGCGAAGCCCGTAAGCACGTCAAGGCCGTGCTGTCCGGTGAAGGCGCCGACGAACTCTTCGGCGGCTACACCATCTACAACGAGCCGATCTCCTTGGCGCCGTTCGAAAAGATCCCCGGCGGGATGCGGAAGATCATCGGCAAGGTCTCCACGAAGATCCCCGAGGGCACCCGCGGCAAGGACCTGCTGCGGCGCGGGGCGCTGCCGCTGGAGGACCGCTACTACGGCAACGCCCGCAACTTCCGCGACGACCAGCTCCGCAAGGTGCTGCGCACGTACGAGGAAGGCGTCGGCTTCAAGGACGTCACCGCGCCTTGGTACAAGATCTCCGAGGGCTGGGACCCGGTCGCGCGGATGCAGCACGTGGACTTCTACACCTGGCTGCGCGGCGACATCCTGGTCAAGGCCGACAAGGTCACCATGGCGAACTCTCTGGAACTGCGCGTGCCGTTCCTGGACGCCGAGGTGTTCAAGGTCGCCGCGAGCATCCCCCTCGACCAGAAGCTCGCGCACGGCACCACGAAGTACGCGCTGCGCCAGGGGCTGGCGAAGATCATCCCGGCGCACGTGCTGAACCGGCGCAAGCTCGGCTTCCCGGTGCCGATCCGGCTGTGGCTGCGCAACGAGATGTACGACTGGGCCAAGGGCATCATCTCGGACTCGCAGACCGACGCGCTGCTCGACAAGAAGGCCGTCCTGGCGCTGCTCGACGAGCACAAGGCCGGTCAGCTCGACCGGAGCCGTCAGCTGTGGGCGCTGCTGGTGTTCATGCTGTGGCACGGGATCTTCATCGAGAACCGCATCAAGCCCGAGGTGCCGGAACCTGTCTACCCGGTGAAGCTCTAGTCACGACACCCCATGCCGGCCTTCACCTCGTCCGTGGTGGAGGCCAGCATGGGGAGATGGACTTCGTCCTCGTGCACGGCACGACGCAGAGCCCCGCGAGCTGGGACAGGGTGGCCAAGCTGCTCTCCGCCGCCGGGCACCGCGCGATCGCGGTCGACCTGCTGACCCCGGAGGATCTGCCCGCCGAGGGCTACGCGCAGCACGCGCGCGACCAGTACGACGGCGAGCGTCCGGTCGTCGTGGCCCATTCCGGGGCGGGCGTGCTGCTCCCCTCGATCGCCGAAGCGCTCGACGCGCGGGCGATGGTGTGGGTCGCCGCCTACATCCCCGACTTCGCGGGCGGGAAGACCCTGCGGGACGAAGTCCAGGCCTTGTTCGAGCCGGAGTGGATCGGGGTGGATCCGACCGCGGATCCCGCGAAGGCGTCGGAATTCCTCTTCCACGACTGCGATCCCGAGACCGAACACCTGGCCTTGGACACCTTGCGGCTGTTCGCCCCCGCCGTTCTCGCCACCCATCCCGCCGGGCCCGCGCCGGAGATCCCGTCGACGGTGATCGTCCCCACACGCGACCGCACGCTGAAACCGGAGTGGATGCGCCAGGCAGCCCGGGACCGGCTGGGCGTCACCGCGCTCGAGATCGACGCGGGGCACTGCCCCCACATGTCGCGCCCCGCCGAACTCTCCGGACTTCTGACCGGACGCGCGTGAAGGCCCCCTTCCCTCGGTTGAGCCGAGGGAAGGGGGCCTTCACGCGCTTTGAATCAGCTCACTCCGGCAGGATCGCCGCGATCTCCTCGGCGGACTCCGGGCCGAAGGCCTCCTTGAGGCGGCCCAGGACGTCGTCGCGGTCGAAGTCCCACTCCTGCGTGCCCACGGTCTCCAGCACCAGCACGGCGATCAGCGAGCCCAGCTGCGCCGAACGCTCCAGGCCGAGGCCGCCGTCGATACCGGCGATGAACCCGGCGCGGAAACCGTCGCCGACACCGGTCGGGTCGACCTTGCCGCGCTCCGGGACGGCACCGATCTGCAGCGCGAGGCCGTCCTTGCCGACGATCTCGACGCCCTTCTCCCCGAGCGTGGTGATCCGCATGCCGACCCGGTCGAGGACGTCGGCCTCGGTCCAGCCGGTCTTCTGGAGCAGCAGTTCCCATTCGTAGTCGTTGCTGAACAGGTACTTCGCGCCATCGACGAAGGCACGCACCTGCGCGCCGTCCATCCTGGCGAGCTGCTGCGAGGGGTCGACGGCGAAGGTGTAACCACGCTGACGGCACTCCTCGGCGTGCCGGACCATGCCTTCGGGGTCGTCCGGGCTGATCAGCACGAGCGACAGCTCACCGGCGTGCGCGGCGACCGGCTCCAGTTCGATGTTGCGGGATTCGGCCATCGCGCCGGCGTAGAAGGTGGCGATCTGGCAGAGGTCCTCGTCGGTGGTGCAGACGAAGCGGGCGGTGTGCGCGACCTCGGACACCAGCACGCCGGCCGTGTCGACGCCGTGCCGTTCGAGCCACGAGCGGTAGTCGGCGAAGTCGGAGCCCACCGCGCCGACCAGGATCGGGCGCTTGCCCAGCACACCGAGGCCGAAGGCGATGTTCGCGCCGATGCCGCCCCGTCGGACGACGAGGTCGTCGGCCAGGAAGCTCAGGGACACGCGGTGCAGTTGTTCGGCGACGAGCTGCTCGGCGAACCTGCCCGGGAAGTGCATGAGGTGGTCGGTTGCGATACTGCCGGATACTGCGATCCTGGCGCTGTCTGCCACCGGTTCTCCTTGATCGGTCGGCCCCGCCGAAACGAGGACGGCTAAGTTACCCGCAGGTCATGCCCCATACGGGTTGCTTCAGGCACGGCCATGAACACTACCGGTTGGTAGTGGTGTCCTACCGGAACGTCAGTCATTAACTTGTCGTTCGTGACCACTTCCGCGTATCACCTCGAACCGGAATCGATCGGCGAACTCATCGCCGACTGTGCCGGCATCCCGTCTTCTCTCCAGGCCGAGAACCTGCCACTGCCCCGGCAGATCGCTCCGCCTTGGACCGTGGACGAGCGGTGTCTCGCCCAGGTCGCAGATCTGGACGCCTACGTCTGACACCGCTCGGACATGAAGAAGGGCCGCGACCTGGGTGAGGTTCGCGGCCCTTCTTCATGCTCGACGCGGCGTCAGTGGAAGCTGTCACCACAGGCGCAGCTGCCGGTCGCGTTGGGGTTGTCGATCGTGAAGCCCTGCTTCTCGATCGAGTCGACGAAGTCGATCACGGCGCTCGACACGTACGGCGCGCTCATCCGGTCGACGGCCACGCGGAGCCCGTCGAAGTCACGGAACAGGTCACCGTCGAGCGTGCGCTCGTCGAAGAACAGCTGGTAGCGCAGGCCCGCGCACCCACCGGGCTGGACGGCGATGCGCAGGTGCATGTCGTCGCGGCCCTCCTGCTCGAGCAGGGCCTTCGCCTTGACGGCGGCGGCGTCGGTCAACGTGACGCCGTGGGTCTCCTCGGCGGTTTCGGCCTGAGCTGCGGCTGCCTGCTCAGCGGTCGTCATGGTTCTCCCTCTGGTCGAACTCGCTGCGGGTACTCGTCTTGCACATGGTCCAACACGTCGGAGTCCCGATCTGTTCCCCTCCATGGTGACATATCGCTCGGCCTGGTGCGTGACACCGTGACGCCTGCAACTACCCTGGTGAGGTGAGGTTCCTGCGCCGTAGCACCACAGACTCCGCCACGACCGACACCGACACCCTGGACAACGAGGGTGTCGAGGTCCAGGCCAAGGCGTACACGCCCGGAAAGGGCAAGGCCACGCCCAAGCGGCGTGAAGCCGAGGCCAAGCGCCGTGGCCCGGTGGCGCCCCCGCCGACCAACATGCGGGAGGCGATGAAGCGCAACAAGGAACTCCGCAAGTCCGCGAAGGCCGACCCGGAGTACAAGGCGAAGCAGCGCAACGCGGCCAAGGAACGCCGCGAGAAGATGATGGCGGGCGACGACAAGTACCTGCTCCCGCGCGACCGCGGCCCGGTCAAGGCCTACGTGCGCGACCTGGTCGACTCGCGGCGCAACCTGCTCGGTCTCTTCATGCCGCTCGCGATCCTGGTGTTCGTCGCCCTGCTGGTGCCGTACCCGGACGTGCAGCGCTACGCGACGCTGCTGTGCACCGTGATGCTGCTCGGCATGATCGTCGAGGGCGTCCTCAGCGGCCGCAGGATCTCCAAGATGGTCCGGTTGAAGTTCCCGAGCGAGACGATCAAGGGAACGTCGATCGGCTGGTACTCCTTCATCCGCGCGAGCCAGATCCGCAAGCTGCGCGTCCCCAAGCCGCGGGTCAAACCCGGCGACACGGTCTGAGCACCGGTCGGCGGAGCAGGCGAAACCCGGGTCGTTAGCATGGCTAACGACCTGGGGTAGAGTCCTGCCCATGGAGTTTCGACGCCTAGGCCGCAGCGGCCTCAATGTCAGTGAGATCTCGTACGGCAACTGGCTCACCCACGGGTCCCAGGTGGAAGAGGACCAGGCCCAGGCCTGCATCAAGGCGGCGCTCGACGTCGGCATCACCACGTTCGACACCGCCGACGTCTACGCCAACACGGCCGCCGAATCGGTGCTCGGCCGCGGCCTGAAGGGCCTGCGCCGCGAAAGCCTGGAGATCTTCACCAAGGTCTACTGGCCGACCGGCCCCAAGGGGCCCAACGACCAGGGTCTCGGCCGCAAGCACATCATCGAGTCGGCGAACGCTTCGCTCAAGCGGCTCGGCACCGACTACGTGGACCTCTACCAGGCGCACCGGTTCGACCGGACCGTCCCGCTCGAAGAGACGTTCCTCGCCTTCGCCGACCTCGTCCGCCAGGGCAAGGTGCTCTACATCGGTGTCTCGGAGTGGACCGCCGAGCAGATCACCCGGGGCGCGGCGATCGCCCGCGAGCTGAAGGTGCCGTTCGTCTCGAACCAGCCGCAGTACAACGCGCTGTGGCGGGTCATCGAGGCGCAGGTCGTCCCGGCGTCCGAACGCGAAGGGCTCAGCCAGATCGTCTGGTCGCCGATCGCGCAGGGTGTGCTCACCGGTAAGTACAAGCCCGGTCAGCCGCTGCCCGAGGGCTCCCGCGCGACGGACGAGAAGGGTGGCGCCAACATGGTCGCCCGCTTCCTCAACGACGACGTCCTCGAGCGCGTCCAGCGGCTTCAGCCGATCGCGGACAAGGCGGGCCTGACGATGGCCCAGCTGTCCGTGGCGTGGGTGCTGCAGAACCCGAACGTCGCCTCGGCGATCATCGGCGCCTCGCGGCCGGAGCAGGTGCACGAGAACGTGAAGGCGGCCGGCGTGAAGCTGGACGCGGATCTGCTCGCCGCGATCGACGAGGCGCTCGACGGCGTCACCGAGACCGACCCGACGCTGACCCGCTCGCCCTGATTCCCTCGCGGGTGGTCGGCTGAGCTTTCCCTCACTCGGCCGACCACCCGCGTCAGTCGCCGTGCACGCGGGACTGGTAAGCGATCTGACCGTCGAGGTCGAGGGCGTCGCCAGGGGCGCGCAAGGGATCGATTCCCAAGCCCCGCAACAACCTGCTCGCACCGGCGACGCGATCACCCGTACGGCCGTCGAGGCGCTCCGGCCGGTGGCCCCGCTGGATCAGCAGGCCCTCGACGTCGTCGATCAGCCGGTACGGGTCGTAGACCTGCTGTTCAGGCATGGCCACCCCCGGGAACCCAGGTCTGCCCGGTAATCCTCTCGTAGACCTCGGTGTAGCGCTTGCGGGTCGCCTCGACGATCTCGTCGGGGATCTCCGGACCGGGCGGCGTCTTGTCCCAGCCGGTGGTGGTGGACCAGTCGCGGACGAACTGCTTGTCGAACGCGTGCTGCGTCCGGCCCGGCTCGTAGTCGTCGGCGGGCCAGAAACGCGACGAGTCGGACGTGAGGACCTCGTCCCCGAGCGTCAGCACACCGTCGGCGTCGAAACCGAATTCGATCTTGGTGTCGGCGATGATGATGCCGTTCTTCGCCGCGTGCTCCGCGCCCTTGGTATAGACCTCGAGCGTCAGATCGCGGATGCGATCCGCTGTCTCCTTGCCGATGTCGTTCACGACGTCGGCGAAGGTCATGAACTCGTCGTGGCCGGTGTCGGAGATCTTCGTGGTGGGCGTGAAGATCGGCTCGGGGAGCTTGTCCGCTTCGATGAGACCGGCGGGCAGTTCGACACCCGAAACCTTGCCGTCACGCCGGTACTCGCGCATGCCGAGACCGGTGAGGTAACCCCGCGCGATGCATTCGACCTGGATCATCTTCAGCGGTTTGCACCGCATGGCACGGCCCGCGAATTCGGCGGGCACGTCCGTCGTGGAGACGACGTGGTTCGGCACCACGTCGGCCATCTTTTCGAACCACCAGGCGGAAAGCTGGTTCAGCAGCGCGCCCTTGTCCGGAATCGGGGTCGGCAGCGAGACGTCGTAGACCGAAACGCGATCCGACGCGACGAGCAGAATGTCGCCGTCGATTTCGTATAGGTCCCGCACTTTACCCGCGTGAATGTGCTTCATGCCCCGTCCTCGATGTTGTATTCGTAGAAAACCCAATGGTCCGGCAGGGCCGCCGATTCGCCGTACTCGAGTACGTCGCCCTCCGAAGAGAGAAATCTGTTGCGGCTCAACAAGATCGCCGAACCTTCGGCCACGCCGAGCTCCTTCGCCTCCTCGGCACCCGCCAGCCCCGCGGCGTGCTGAGAATGAGTCGACTTCAGAACCCGGCCTGTCCGGTCCGCGACGTATTTCACCGTGCCTTCGACGATCCGCACCGGTTCGAACAGCAACGGCGCCTTCGCCGCGACAGCGCCGTCGAACCACGAGACCGACGTGGACACCGGTTGTTCCTGGCCCGCGTACGTGGTCCTCCGCCGCCGGATCGCGGGAGCGCCCTCTTCGATGCCGAGCGCGCCCGCCACCCGTTCCGGCGCCGGGACGAGCCCGGCTTGACGGATTTTCGCGTAGTGGCCCGGTGGATAGACCTTGCCGGTTCGCGCGATCGAGATCGTCCGATCGTGCGCGGAGCGGTGCAGCGATCTGGTCTGCACCACTGTCCCGATCCCGCGTACCGCGCGGACCAGACCTTCCGCCCGGAGCGTCGAGAGCACCTTCATCGCGGTCGCCATCGCGACGTTCCAGTTTCTGGCGATCTCACGCGCGGACGGAACCGCGTCACCTTCCTTGAGCCTGCCCGAAACGATGTCGTCGCGGATGTTTCCCGCGATCTGGAGGTACGGCGGTTCGGGTCTGTCGACGGCTGGCAAGGTGACTCCTCACAAGGTCGCGCGGTGCGCACAAGCGTTCTAGCACACCAAGGGGCGAGCACCAAGGATCCTGCTCACACCCCATTATTACGTACTAGTACACATTCTGGACGGTGCTCTAGTACACCTGTTACTCTCCGCAGAGTTCCCGAAACCCGTTGGGGGGCTCGATGAACCATCTGAGCATCGACGAACTGCTCGAAGAGCTTCGAAGACGCCGGTGGGTCGTCTACATCTTCGGCCCCCGGGAGGAACCGGAGGTCTGCGCCGCGGTGTTCCAGTGGGACACCTGTGCCGACGTCCTCATCCTCCGCGGCGAGGAACGGGCCACCGCCTTCCGGGTCACCACCCTCCCCGACACGGACGTCTTCCGGCCGGCGCTCGTCTCTTGGCAATACCACTCGACGGCCGACTGGACCCTGCGCGCGGTGCTCACCATCCCGGCGCCCGGTGACGTCTCCGCGCCGATCCAATTGCTGCAACCACATCCGGACTGCGTGATCCCGATGGAAGCGCGCCAGCCGGTCACCATCCTGCCCGCCAATGGGACTCCCGAGCCCGATCAGGGAGCTCCCTAACCGCGGCCGATCACCTGCTCGGCGACAACGAGGTCGTGCGGGTAGGTGATCTTGAGGTTCTCCGCGCTGCCCGGAACCCACCGCACCGGCAGCGCGGAGAACCTTTCCATGCACGAAGACGTGTCCGTGCCGACGAAACCTTCGCGCTCCGCGGTTTCGTACGCTTCGAGCAACGGAGCGGCGCGGAAACCCTGCGGCGTCTGCACTCGGATCGCGCCGGGCAGCGCGCCGGAAACGGTGTCGCCGTCCACGCGCACGATGTCGTCGGCCGCGACACCGGGCACCGCTCCCCCGTATCGCCGCGTGTCGGCGAGGACGTCCGCGATCAGTTCCGGGGTGACGAGCGGACGGGCGCCGTCGTGCAGGAGCACCGCGTCGATCTCGCCGCTGTCGATGCGGGAAGCCAAGTGGCGCAACGCGTTCAGCTCCGAACCCTGCCGTGTCGCACCACCGTGCACGAGTTCGACTTCACCCGGATGCGAGGCGAGTACCTCTTGCGCGAGTTCGGTGTCCTGCGGCCGGATGACCAGCACGAGCACGTCGATCCCGGGCACGCGGGCGAAGGCGCCGAGCGACCACGCGACCACGCGCCTGCCCGCCACCGGCAGGTAGACCTTGTTGAGCTTGGCGCCGATCCGGGTACCCGCTCCGCTCGCGAGCACCACCCCGGCGGCCTTCGTCTGAGCCACAGGCAACTCTGGCACAGGCGGGTCGGTAGGTTGGGTCCGGCCACCGAAGCGATCCGAAGGGGCAGGGCGTTGGACGACGAAATCCTAGAGTTCGCCGAAGTCGAGCAGCCAGACGAACACGCGCGCTCGGCGGCGATCGCCCTGCACTCGAAACTGATCAAACCGGCGGGTTCGCTGGGCAGGCTCGAAGAATTGGGCGTCTGGGTCGCGGCCTGCCAGGGCCAGTCGCCGCCGCGGCCGTTCACCCGGCCCCGGGTCGTGGTGTTCGCCGGAGACCACGGCGTCGCCGCGAAGGGCGTCTCGGCTTACCCGGGCGAGGTCACCGCGCAACTCGTCGGCAGCATGCTGACCGGCGGCGCGGCCATCAACGTGCTGGCGGCCTCGGCGGGCGCGAGCGTCCGGGTCGTCGACATGTCCGTCGACAGCGACGCTCCCGCCACGCGGTCGATCGGCGAGTACAAGGTGCGGCGCGGGTCCGGCTCGATCGACGTCGAAGACGCGCTGACCGACGAAGAGGCGCGCGCCGCCGTGCGCGCGGGCCGGGCGATCGCCGACGCCGAGGTCGACGGCGGGGCCGATCTGCTCATCGCGGGCGACCTCGGGATCGGGAACAGCACCCCGGCCTCGGTCCTGGTCGCGGCGCTGACCGGCAGCGAGCCGGTGGCCGTCGTCGGGCGTGGTTCGGGGATCGACGACAACGCCTGGATGCGCAAGGCCGCGGCGGTCCGGGACGCGCTGCGCCGGGCGAGGACCGTGCTGGCCGACCCGGTCGCGCTGCTGCGCACGGCCGCGGGCGCGGACATCGCCGCGATGGCGGGATTCCTCGCGCAGGCCTCGCTCCGGAAGACGCCGGTGATCCTGGACGGCCTGGTCGCCGCCTCGGCCGCGCTGGTCGCCGAGGAACTCGTCCCGGGCGCGCGGCAGTGGTGGACCGCGGGTCAGCGCGGCGGCGAACCCGCGCACGCGCTGGCGCTGGAACACCTCGACCTGGACCCGATCCTGGATCTGGACGTACGCCTCGGCGAGGGGACGGGCGCGGTCGCCGCGCTGCCGCTGGTGTTCATGGCGACGCGAGTGCTCGCGGAGATGGCGACGCACGAACAGGCCGGGGTGAGCGGTCCGCTGATCGAGGCTCCGGCCTCCTGACGGTCTCGCGTTTAGTCCTCTAAATGCGGAACGTGAGCGGTAAGAACCGAGCGCGTCTCAGGTACCTACCGGCTTCCGGCCGCTGTGGTTCGCGGGTGCGGTCCGTGAAGGGCCCCTTGCCTACCCTGAAAGTAGGGAAGGAGTCCTTCACGGACTCGCGGATCGCCACACCCGCACCAGCAGTCACAGCGGCAGCGCGTGAAGGACCCCTTCACGCGACTCAGCCGAGGAAACTCGACCTTCACACCCTCCCAAGTACATGAAGGCCCCCTTCCTTGCGCCTGGCGCAAGGAAGGGGGCCTTCATGTACTTCAAGCGGAGCAGGAGCGGAGGGCTCAGCCCAGCGGGTACATCCAGCCTTCCGGAGCGGGCCGGGTGCCCTCCTGGATGCCGGTCAGCGCGCCGCGCAGCTTCATCGTCAGCTCACCGGGCTGCCCACCGGCGACGGAGAACTCGCCGCCCGCGTGCTTCACGTGCCCGACCGGCGTGATGACCGCCGCGGTCCCGCAGGCGAACACCTCGGTCAGCTCGCCCGAAGCCGCCGCCTTCTCCCACTCGTCGGTGGAGATGCGCCGCTCCTCGACCTGGTGGCCGAACGACTTCGCCAGCTCCAGCAGCGATTTGCGGGTCACACCCGGCAGGAGCGAGCCGGTCAGTTCCGGGGTGACGACGCGGGCGTCGTCGCCGGAGCCGAAGACGAAGAACAGGTTCATCCCGCCCATCTCCTCGATCCAGCGCCGTTCGACGGCGTCGAGCCACACGACCTGGTCGCAGCCCTTTTCCACGGCCTGCGCCTGCGCCACGAACGACGCCGCGTAGTTGCCGGCGCATTTGGCCTCGCCGGTGCCGCCGGGGACCGCGCGCACGTACTCGGTCGAGAGCCACACGCTCACCGGCTTGACCCCGCCGGAGAAGTACGAGCCCGCGGGCGAGCCGATCAGCGCGTAGAGGTACTCGTTCGCGGGGCGGTTGACGCCGAGCCCGGCTTCGGTGGAGATCATGAACGGCCGCAGGTACAGCGACTCGCCCGGCTTCGTCGGGACCCAGCGGCTGTCGACAGCGAGGAGTTCGCGGATCGAGTCGAGGAAGACCTCCACCGGCAGCTGCGGCATGGCGAGCCGCTCGGCCGAGTTACGGAACCGGAGGGCGTTCGCGTCGGGCCGGAACGCGGCGATCGTGCCGTCGGGCTGGCGGTAGGCTTTGAGGCCTTCGAAGATCGCCTGGCCGTAGTGCAGCACGGAAGTCGCCGGGTCGAGCGTCAAGGGCGCGTACGGTCCGACGGTCGCGTCGTGCCAGCCCTGCTCGGCGCTCCATTTCACGGTCACCATGTGGTCGGTGAAATGCAGCCCGAAACCGGGTGCGGCCAATACGTCCGCGACGCGTTCCGGGCTCGCGGGGCTCGAGTGCGGGAGGTGGGCGAACTGCGTCGTGGTCGTCATGCCTAGACGATAACGCTTGGTCGGACCCACGTTAGTCGGACGTCCGCATATCTTTACCGCCCTCGAACTGTCCGTCAGCACGAACACGCGAGGGCTCGCGCCCCTAGGATGGCGGCGTGACGTACAACCAGATGCAGCCCGCCCGCCCGGCCCAGCCCGCCACCCCCGGCGCGGGGGCCGACGTGAAGACCTTCGTGACGGCGGTGCTGCTCACCTTCGGTGTCGGCCTGCTCATGATGGACGGCTGGGCCCTGCTGAGCAGCGGCTTCGGCGCGTTCCTCGGCCTGGTCGGCGGCGGCTTCGGCGTGTTCTGGTGGCGGCACATCCACGGCAAGGTGTTCCCGCGCGAGCTGTCCACCAAATCGGTGGTCATCCTCGCGGTGGTGAACGTCGCGCTCGCGCTGCTGCTGTTCCTCGTCGCGGGCTAGAGCAACCCCTCGGGGAGACCGGGCGCCTGCCAGTCCGGGTCCGGCCGGAAGTCGGTCCACGTCCCGTCGAAGGGGAAGCGCCCGGCGTCCGCGAGTGCCCCGATCCGCTCGCCCTCGGCGCGCAGCCGCTCGAGCTGCCCGGCGGTGATGCGGCCGGCGAGCACGGCCTCCTCGGCCTCGTCCTCGTCCTTCCACTGCCAGCGCCCGCCGGGCTCGACGGCGACGTCGAGGATGCCGTCGATCCGGTCCGGCCCGGACGACGTGCGCCCCAGCGGGACCTCGAGGTTGACGTACCAGTTCAGGAAGTGGCCTTCGGCGTCGAAGAACCACCAGACCGACGACCATTCGTCGTCGGCGATCCGGCGCAGCGTCGAGGTGTCGCGCCAGAAGTCGGGCACGCGCACCCTCGCCACCCGGAACCGCTCCTCGAGCGGCGCCTCGCGGAAAAGCCGCCCGTCGGCGAGCCTGCTGCCGATGATCGGGGTGTCCGCGGGGAGCCAGCCGAGCAGCACGGTGCCGTCGTCGGCGATGACGCGCAGCGGGTGGTGCTGGCCGATCGAACCGTCCGGTCGCAGGAACCGTTCGACGACCGTGTCACCCGGCGTCCATTGGGGATCACGCACGCCTTGAACGGTACCCACGGGCGCGGACCCGCAGAACCAGTTCGGCGAGCGTTCCCACTCCCGCGAGCCCGAGGGCCACGACCGGCCCAGCGAAGGCGGCGGCGACGGCCACGATCAGTCCACAAGCGAGTGTCGCCTTCGGACGTTCCGGGGAAAGCCGCTCCCGGCCGTCGGTGAAGGCGTCCACCGCGACCGGCACGGTCGCCACGGCGACCACCACGGACAGCACCGGCAGCAGCGAGACAGCGTCCGCCGCGGCGAGGAGCTCGCGGAACGACGTCGCCGAAAGTCCCAGCCGGACCGGTCCCAGCTGGTAGAGGGCGACGGCGACGATCGCCACGGCCACCGCGCCCACCGCGGCCGCGCGGCCCGCGCCGGGACGGCGGGGCAGCAGGAACGGCAGCAGGACCAGCACGGCGAGGCCGAGACCTGACACGGACGGCGGGTCCGGCGCGATGAACTGCGCCAGGGGCGGGATGCCGACGCAGATCGCGATTAGGGAGGCGGCCGCGGCCAGCAGCAGGCCGATCACCCAGCGGGCGGCGTGATCGCCGAGGCGGACGCCCGCCAGATCGGCGACGGCCACCACGACGGCGAACACCGCGGCGGCGACTCCCGGCGCGGACGGGAAGAGGTACTGCCCGAACGTCGTCGCGAAGACCAGGACCAGGCCCAGCCTTGAAACGGAGCCCACGATCCGCTCGGGCCCGGCGTCCCCCACCGGCGGCAGCAGTGCCTCGGCCGCGACGGCGAGCACGGCCGCGACCACGGCGGCGAGAAGAACCCAGTAGTCCGCCCCGGAGGTGCCCACCGCGAGCGCGATGAGCAGACCGCCCGCCAGCCGCACGCCGTCTCCCTTCCTGTACACCGAGTGACCCGGTCGGCCCCGCTGTTCCCCCAGGTCCGACTGTCATTAGCATGGCTCACGATCCAACCGGGCGGACGCCCGGTACCACCGCGAACGCGCGAGGAGCCAGAAGTGACCGTGCCGAAGCTTGCCCTGACCGAGAACGCCGAAGCGGCGCTTGCCAAGACGCGCGCCGACGTCGTCGTCATCGGCACCCTGCAGGGCGAGGACGGCCTGGCGCTCGCCGCCGGCTCCTCCGTTGCCGACACCGCCTTCGACGGCAAGCTCGCCGACGTCCTCGGCACGCTCGGCGCGTCCGGCAAGGCCGACGAGGTCGTCAAGGTACCGACACTGGGCAAGCTGTCCGCCGGTGTCGTGCTGGCCGTCGGCCTCGGCAAGGCAGGCGCGGACGGCGTCACCGCCGAGCAGGTCCGCCGGGGTGCCGGTGCCGCCGCGCGGGCGCTGAGCGGGACCGAGCGCGCGTTCGTCACGCTTTCGGCGATCGACCTGCAGGCCGCCGTCGAGGGCACCGCGCTCGGCGCGTACTCCTTCACCGAGTACCGCTCCGAAAAGGGCGACGGCCCGGTCGCCAAGGTGGACTTCGTGAGCCCCGAGGAGGGCACCGCCAAGGACCACAAGGCGACGCTGAAGGCCGCCACCCTGATCGCGGAGTCGGTGATCATCGCCCGCGACCTGATCAACACCCCGCCGAACGACCTGTTCCCGGCCTCCTTCGCCGACCGCGCGAAGACGCTGGCCGAGGCGAACAACCTCGAGTTCGAGGTCCTCGACGAGAAGGCCCTCAAGCGCAAGGGCTTCGGCGGCATCCTCGGCGTCGGCGGCGGTTCGTCGCGGCAGCCGCGCCTGCTGCGCATCGCCTACAAGCCGGCGAAGGCGTCGAAGAAGGTCGCGCTGGTCGGCAAGGGCATCACCTTCGACTCGGGCGGCATCTCGATCAAGCCCGCCGCGAACATGGACCACATGACCTCGGACATGTCGGGCGCGGCCGCCGTGCTCGCCTCCGTGGTGCTGGCCGCGAAGCTGAAGTACCCGCTCGAGGTCGTCGCGCACATCCCGCTGGCGGAGAACCTGCCCTCGGCCACGTCGTACCGGCCGGGCGACGTGCTCAGCATGTACGGCGGCAAGACCGTCGAGGTGCTCAACACCGACGCCGAAGGCCGTCTCGTGCTGGCCGACGCGATCGTGCGCGCGGGCGAGGAGAACCCCGACTACCTGATCGAGACCTCGACCCTGACCGGCGCGCAGGTCGTCGCGCTGGGCAACCGCACCGCGGGCGTCATGGGCTCGGACGAGTTCCGCGACCGCATCGCGGGCATCGCGCAGGCGACCGGTGAGGGCGGCTGGGCCATGCCGCTGCCGGAGGAACTGCGCGCCGACCTCGACTCGCGCCTCGCCGACCTCGCCAACGTCACCGGGCACCGCTGGGGCGGCATGCTCGCCGCGGGCATCTTCCTGCGCGAGTTCGTCGCCGACGGCCTGCCCTGGGCGCACATCGACATCGCGGGCCCGTCGTTCAACACCGCCGGGGCGTGGGGCTACACCGGCAAGGGCGGCACCGGCGTCCCGGTCCGCACCATCGCCGCGGTGCTCGCGGACATCGCCGCCAACGGCTGATCTCCGCTCGCTCGACGCGCGTGAAGGCCCCCTTCCCTCGGCCCTGGTTTTAGATGACCAGTCGAGGGAAGGGGGCCTTCACGCGCGTCACGGGGTCGAACCGGGTGTGGCAAGGTCGGTTCCGTGGACAGGGACGCGTATCTCGAAGGCGCGATCAGGGACGTGCTCAGCGGTGACGACGCGACACTCGACGACCGGATCGGGCACGCCGCGCTGCTGTTCGCCGTCTCCGGCGCGAGGGCGGAAGCCGACAGGCTGATCACGCATTGGCACGCGCTCACCGAACGTCCCGTCACCGCGCTCGTGCCCGGCGCCGTCCAGGCCCGCGCGTGGGCGATGCTCTTCGAGGCGCAAGGGACACGGCCGGACTGGGCCGCCGCGCTGACCCCGCTCGACCTCGACGCGGAAGAACGCGCCCACGACACGTATCTCGCCCGGCGCGTGTCCGATCTCGACGGTCTCCTCGGCGGCTCCCCCCTCGGCGAGGCCGTCTCGCACCTCGGACCGTCGCGGCCGGATCGGTTACGCGAGGCCGTCACCCAGGGTGACGTCGAGGCCTGGGCGGAGATCGCCTCGCGGCAGGGACGGCCGGACGTCGCCGTGCTCGCCGCGTCACGGCGGCTCGCGCCGCGTCTGGTCGCGGGCGCCGACCCGCTCGGCCTCGGCGACTGGCCGGGACTGTGCGCCGGATCGCTGGTCGCGGCGCTGTACGAGCGCTACCCGCCGGACACCGGCTCGTGGCGCGAGATGGTCGCGGGCATCCTCCGGCTGCGCGGCGGCGGCACCGCGCCCCCGGCGGCCTCGGCACGGAACATCGACGCCGCCGAAGCCCGCCTCGGGCTCCGGCTGCCCGCCGACTACCGGGAGTTCCTGCGGACCTGCGACGGCCTGCCCGCCGACGTCGTGTTCCCGCGTCTGCTCGGCACGGCGGAACTGCGCGCGGAAGGCGGGGTCGTGGTGATCGCCGATCCCGCCTCGGTGCTGCTCACCGCCGCCGGCGACCGGTGGCGGACGGTCGAGATCGACCCGGCCCTGGGCACGACGGTGCATCCGACGTTCCGGGCGCTGCTGGAGCGGCACCTACTCCTTCTGGCGCAGTCCGTGTGAAGGCCGTCAGGCTTCGCCGCGCTTCTTCCGCTCGGTGTACTCGCGCATCCGCTTCGGATAGCCGACCCGCGCCACCTCGTACACCGGGATCGACCGTTTGTGACCGAACTGCTGCGCCGCGTCAAGGCTCTCGATCCGGCGCCGGGTCCACTCACCGTCGTGTGCGATGAGGACGACTGTGGTCTCCGTGACGTTGGTCTTGGGCTCCACATAGGCCTCGACACCGGTCCTCGACGAGGCCCACTCCTCAAGGTGTTTGAAGTCGTTTGAAGAGGCTTTCCGCAGCGTACCGGGCTTTTGCCCGCCTTTAGAGCGCCGGCGCAGCGAGTCGAACAGACCCACTCCGACCACCTCACTTCCCACTCGCGTCCAGCGTCCATTATCCCGACTCGGGCGTGTGCTCGCCGTCGCATACCCGGCTAGGTCGCAGGCTCTCCACACCTAGTGACAAGATGGCAAGTGTCCGCGCGCGCGTATACCGCGCGAAGCGGCGCCAGAGCACCACCCCTACCGCTTGCCGAGGAGTTATTGAAGTGACCGACACCTCCGCCGACCTTGTGATCCTGGGTGGCGGATCGGGCGGCTACGCCGCCGCGTTCCGCGCGGCCGAGCTGGGCCTTTCCGTCACCCTGATCGAAAAGGACAAGCTTGGCGGGACGTGCCTCCACCGAGGCTGCATCCCGACCAAGGCCCTCCTGCACGCGGCGGAGGTCGCCGACGAGACCCGCGACGCCGAGACCTTCGGCGTCAAGGCCGTGCTGGAAGGCATCGACATCGCCGGGGTCAACAAGTACAAGGACGGGATCGTCTCCCGCCTGTACAAGGGCCTCCAGGGCCTGGCCAAGGCGCACAAGGTGAACCTCGTCGAGGGCACCGGAACGTTCGTCGGCGGTACCACCGTCGAGGTCGAAGGCACGCGCTACACCGGCAAGAACGTCATCCTCGCCACCGGTTCGTACTCGAAGACGCTGCCGGGCCTGGAGCTGGGCGGCCGCATCATCGCGAGCGAGCAGGCGCTTTCGCTGGACTACATCCCGAAGAAGGTCATCGTTCTCGGCGGTGGTGTCATCGGTGTCGAATTCGCGTCCGTCTGGGCGTCCTTCGGCGTCGACGTCACCATCGTGGAGGCGCTGCCCCGCCTGGTCCCGAACGAGGACGAGTACGCGTCCAAGCAGCTCGAGCGCGCTTTCCGGCGTCGCAAGATCGCCTTCAAGACCGGTGTCCGCTTCACCGGCGCCAAGCAGGACGACAACGGCGTCAGCGTGTCGCTGGAGTCCGGCGAGACGCTCGAAGCCGACCTGCTGCTGGTCGCCGTCGGCCGCGGCCCGAACTCGGCCGGGCATGGGTACGAGGAGGCCGGGGTCAAGATGGACCGCGGTTTCGTCCTCACCGACGACCGCCTCCGCACCAACCTGCCGAACGTCTACGCCGTCGGCGACATCGTCCCGGGTCTGCAGCTCGCGCACCGCGGCTTCCAGCAGGGCATCTTCGTCGCCGAAGAGATCGCCGGCCAGGAGCCGCGCGTGATCGACGAGAGCGGCATCCCGCGCGTCACCTACTCGCACCCCGAGGTCGCTTCGGTCGGTCTGACCGAGTCGCAGGCGAAGGAGAAGTACGGCTCCGACGTCACCACCTTCACCTACGACCTCGGCGGCAACGGCAAGAGCCAGATCCTCAAGACCTCCGGTGGGGTCAAGCTGATCAAGGCTCCGGAAGGGCCGGTCGTGGGCGTGCACATGGTGGGCGACCGCGTCGGCGAGCTGATCGGCGAAGCGCAGCTGATCTACAGCTGGGAGGCGTTCCCCGAGGACGTGGCCCCGCTCATCCACGCGCACCCCACGCAAACCGAGGCCCTCGGTGAAGCGTTCCTCGCCCTGGCGGGCAAGCCGCTGCACGTCCACAGCTGACGTCTCACCGTCGAAGAACCAGAAGACCAAGCAAGACATATCAAGGGAGTCAGCGAACGATGGCCTACTCCGTCACGTTGCCGGAGCTCGGTGAGAGCGTCACCGAGGGCACCGTCACCCGGTGGTTGAAGCAGGAGGGCGACACCGTCGAGGTCGACGAGCCGTTGCTCGAGATCTCCACGGACAAGGTCGACACCGAGGTCCCGTCCCCGGTCGCCGGCAAGGTCGTGAAGATCAGCGCCCAGGAAGACGAGACCGTCGAGGTCGGCGGCGAGCTCGCCGTCATCGACGACGGGACCGGCGGGGTGCCGGAGTCGTCCGGATCCTCCGCGCCCGCCGCCGAAGAGGCGCAGCCGGAACCCGAGCCCGAGCCGGAGCCCGCGCAGGAGCAGGCGTCCGCGCCTTCCCAGCCGGACACCGCGCCGGCTTCGGGCGGCGAAGGCACCGAGGTGAAGCTACCCGAGCTGGGCGAGAGCGTCACCGAAGGCACCGTCACCCGGTGGCTCAAGCAGGTCGGCGAGAGCGTCGAGGTCGACGAGCCGCTGCTCGAGATCTCCACGGACAAGGTCGACACCGAGGTCCCGTCCCCGGTCGCCGGCACCGTGCTGGAGATCCGCGCGGGTGAGGACGAGACCGTCGAGGTCGGCGGTGTCCTCGCGGTGATCGGTGCGGCCGGGTCCGCCCCGAAGGCCGAGGCGAAGCCCGAGCCCAAGCCCGAGCCCAAGCCGGAACCCAAGCCCGAGCCGAAGCCGGAACCCAAGCCGGAACCGAAGCCCGAGCCCAAGGCCGAAGCGGCTCCCGCTCCCGCGCCGAAGCCCGCCGAGGCGCCGAAGCCCGCCGCGCAGCCCGCGGCGAGCAGCGACAACGGTTCGGACAACGCGCCGTACGTGACGCCGCTGGTCCGCAAGCTCGCTTCCGAGCACGGCATCGACCTGTCGTCGCTGACCGGCAGCGGTGTCGGTGGCCGCATCCGCAAGCAGGACGTGCTCGCGGCCGCCGAGGCCAAGCAGAAGAAGGAAGCCCCGGCTCCCGCCGCACAGCCCGCCGCCGCTGCCCCCGCCGCTTCGTCGGCACCGGCCGCTCCGCGCAAGGCCGCGGTTTCGCCGGAGCTCGCGGCACTGCGCGGCACCGTGCAGAAGGCCAGCCGGATCCGTCAGATCACCGCCGTGAAGACCCGCGAGTCGTTGCAGCTTTCCGCGCAGCTCACGCAGGTCCACGAGGTGGACGTCACGAAGATCGCCAAGCTCCGCCAGCGGGCGAAGGCGGCCTTCAAGGAGCGCGAGGGCGTCAACCTGACGTTCCTGCCGTTCTTCGCGAAGGCCACCGTCGAGGCGCTCAAGCAGCACCCGAACGTCAACGCGTCCTACAACGAGGACACGAAGGAGATCACCTACCACGGTGCGGTGCACCTGGGGATCGCGGTGGACACCGAAAAGGGTCTGCTGTCGGTGGTCATCCACGACGCGGGTGAGCTCAGCCTCGCCGGTCTCGCGCACCGCATCGCCGATCTGGCGGGCCGCGCGCGTTCGGGCCAGATCAAGCCGGACGAACTGTCGGGCGGCACCTTCACGATCACGAACATCGGCTCCAACGGCGCCCTGTTCGACACGCCGATCATCGTGCAGCCGCAGTCCGGCATGCTCGGTACCGGCGCGGTCGTCAAGCGCCCGGTCGTGATCGCGGACGCCGACGGCAACGACACGATCGCCGTCCGGTCGATGGCGTTCCTGCCGCTGACCTACGACCACCGCCTGGTGGACGGGGCCGACGCGGGCCGCTTCGTCACGACGATCAAGCAGCGTCTGGAAGAGGGCAACTTCGAGGACGAGCTCGGTCTCTGATCCTCCGTAGTGGCGTGAAGGCCCTCGTTCCGCTTCGGCGGGGCGAGGGCCTTCCTCTTTCCCCGGGGTTCGTCCTCTGGCTACGGTTTGGTCCGTGAAGGCCTCCTTGAGGGACCCTGGGTCCCTCAAGGAGGCCTTCACGGACTTGCGGATCGCCACGCTCGCTTCCCTCGGCTCAGCCGAAGAAACTCGACCTTCACCCTGCCCGGTACATGAAGAAATTCACGTACCGCACCGAGACAGGCGCTGCGGTGAGGTGCCGGCTCGCCCGCTTGAAGTACTCGGACGAAGGTTTGACAGCCACCCCGAACTCTAGTATTCCGGAATTACGGAAAACAAGAGGGAGGGCACCACCATGCTGACCAGACGTCATCTGATGACGGCCGCCGCCGTGGGGTCGGCGGCGTTGCTGCTGCCGGGCACCGCGAGCGCCACGACGCCGGACACGTCGACACAACAGGGCTGGCTCGACTGGCTCGCCGCCCACCGGCGCGATGTCTCCGTCCTGATCGACGACGGCGCGGGCCGCCGGGCCTCGCGCAACGCCGACGTCCGGCGGCTGCTGGCTTCGTCGGTCAAGGTCGTGCATCTCAGCGCGTACGCCGTCGCTGTCGCCGAGGGCAGGCTCGATCCGCGGGAACGGATCCGGGTGGGCGACTGGGACGCCCACCACCCGTTCGTCGCCGACGGTCGCGCGCATTTCCACGCGCTCACCTGGCTGGGGATCCCTTGCGACGACTACGGCATCGCCAAGGATCCCGATCAGCTCGTCCCGCTGTCGCGGATCCCCGAAGCGATGATCTTCTTCAGCGACAACGCCGCCACGGACTACCTCCGCACCCGCCTCGGCGACCCCGCCCTCCGGCTCGCGGCGGCACGAGGCGGCTGGACGCGGCCGGACACCCGTTCGCTGGGCGGCGAGGTCCTGATGCTGATGATGCCGGAGTACGCGCCGCCTCCCGGCAGTCCCGTCGCGGTCCGGCGGGCACTGGGCGACGCGGTGGCCCGGCGGTTCGTGGCCGACCCCGCGTTCCGCGCCGAAGCGTTCGAGCGCTTCCCGACCATGCCGGGGACGCCGGACGCGCAATGGCCGTGGATCAAGGGCCACGCGAGGGGGACGGCGTCGGAGCTGTTCTCGCTCCACCGCAGCCTGGCGTCCGGCCGCTACCGGCCGGGTGGCGCACTCGCCCGCGAGATCCTCGCCCGGCCGCTTGCCGACCGCGTGCCACCCGGCGCGAGCGAGGTGCTCGTCAAGGACGGCGCACTGCCGCGCACGCTCACCATCGGGCTTTCGGTCAGGTGGCCGGGAGGACGGTCCGGCACGGCCGCCGTTCTGCTCCACGGCGTGACGGATCAGGACACGCTAAACGAGTTGCCGCTCATCGACGCCCTGCTCGCGGCTCTGTCCGATCCGACGCGGTTCGCCGCCCTGGAACGGGCGCTCGGCTGAGACGACGGTATAGATAACCGGTATGAACGCTGAGCTCGCCGACCGGATCGCCGCCCTCGAAGAGCGGGTCGCGGCGCTCGAAGGACAGGGCCAGGCCGAACCGCCGACCGGCCCTGATGGTCTGGTCGGGTATCGCGGTGAGCTCACCGATCCCGTCGAGCTGAGCTGGGCGATCACCGTCACGCCGGGGCCGATGCTGGCGCTGGACGACGGGCCGCGGGTCGAGGTGCTCGCGGCCCTGTCCAGCACCGCGCGGGTGGCGCTCGTGCGGACACTGGCCGAAAGGGGCGTCCAATCCGCGCCCGCTTTGCAGGAGGCCGCCGAACTCGGCTCCCCCGGCCAGCTGTACCACCACCTCAAGGCGCTGACCGGTGCCGGGATCGTCGAGCAGGACAAGCGGGGCAGCTACCGGCTCCGCCCCGCCGCGACGATCCCGGTGCTGGTGCTGCTCACCGCCGCGTCGGACGTGGCCGGGCAACTGCGAACCTGAGCGTGCGACCGGATCGCGGATAGGACACGATCGGTCCATGCGAGTTCTGATCGCGGGTGCGAGCGGACTGATCGGTACCTCCCTGACGACGCGGCTGCGCCGGTCCGGGCACGAAGTGGTCCGGCTCGTCCGCCGGGAAGAGCGGGCGGACGACGAGCGCCGCTGGGATCCCCCTGCGGGCGAGATCGCCGACGGCGCGCTCGACGGTGTCGACGCGGTGGTGAACCTCGCGGGCGCGCCGCTGCTGCCCGGACGCTGGAGCGCGGCCCGCAAACAGGTCTTGCTCGACAGCCGGGTCGAGCCGACGGAGGTGCTCGCGGAAGCCGTCGCCGAACACGGGATCCCGGTACTGGTCAACGCCTCCGCCGTCGGCTACTACGGCGACCCCGGTCCGTCCCTTGTGGACGAATCCAGCCCGGTGGGACGAGGTTTTCTCGCCGAACTCTGCACCGCGTGGGAAGGCGCCACCGAGACAGCGGCCACCGCGGGCGCCCGCGTCGTGCGCATCCGCACCGGTCTGGTGCTCGCGCGCAAGGGCGGGCTCCTCGACGTCCTGCGGCCGCTGTTCCGCTTGGGACTCGGCGGGAAACTCGGCGACGGCAAGCAGTACATGCCGTGGATCTCGCTCGACGACGAGGTCGGCGCGATCGTTTTCGCGCTGGAGAACGAATCGCTGTCCGGCGCGGTGAACCTCTCCGGCCCGCAGCCCGCCACCAACGCCGCGTTCACGAAGGCGCTCGGCCGGGCCGTGCACCGCCCCGCGTTCTGGCAGGTCCCCGGTTTCGCGATGAAGATCGCCCTCGGGCAGGCGGCCGAGGAGATGGCGTTGTTCGGGCAGCGCGCCCTGCCCCGCGCGCTGGAAGAGGCGGGCTACCCCTTCCGCCACCCGACCCTCGAGGACGCGCTGGCCGCCGCGACATGACCTTGCAGCGCGGTCTGTACATCCTCGCCGGACTCCTTCTGCTCGTCGGCTTCGTCACACTCGGGCTGCTCGTCGACGACCGGCCGCCGCCGGTGGACGTCGCCCTCGCCGACGCGTTCCGAGGGCAGTACACGCGGCCCGCCGGGCAAGTGGCCGACCTGATCACGAACGTCCTCGGCCCGGTCCTGCCGTTCGCGCTGGGCGCGGTGCTGGTGATGATCGCCTGGCGCCGCCGGGAACTGGCCGTGCTGTGCGTCAAACTGGCCGTCGTCCTGATGCTGTGCCGTCTGACCAGCCTGGTCGCCAAACCGCTGTTCTACCGGGAACGGCCTCGCGAATTCCCCGATCTGAGCTACCCGAGCGGACATGTCGTCGCCGTCGCCTGCACCGGTTTCGTCGCGGTGCTCCTGTGCGCGTGGACCCGCCCGCGGCTGACCCGCCTGGCGATCACGATCGCCGTCGCGGCGACGGTGATCGGCGCGCTCTGCCGGGTCGTCCTGGGTGTGCACTGGCTGACCGACACCGCGGGATCCGTACTCGCGGTGGGCGGTGTCGGCCTGATTTCGGCGGCCGGACTGGGCCTGCTGCCCCGGCCCGGGGATCCGGCGTAGTGTCGCGGACGTGAGCTCTTCGACCACGTCATGCCGTGCCGCCACCGAGCCCGTCGACGTCCGCGAAATCGGGACGATCGACTACACCGAAGCCTGGGAACTCCAGCGCCGGCACGTGACAGCCCGTGCCGACGGCGAAGGCCCCGACACCATGCTGCTGCTGGAACACCCGTCGGTGTACACCGCGGGCAAGCGCACCGAAGCCGAGGACCGGCCGACCGACGGCACCCCGGTGCTCGACGTCGACCGCGGCGGCAAGATCACCTGGCACGGACCGGGCCAGCTGGTCGGCTACCCGATCATCAAACTCGCCGACCCGATCGACGTCGTGCACTACGTGCGGCGTCTCGAAGAGGCACTGATCACGGTCTGCGACCAGCTCGGCGTGCACACCGGCCGGGTCGAGGGCCGCAGCGGCGTCTGGATCCCCGCCGACGACCGCGGCGTGGAGCGGAAGATCGCCGCGATCGGCATCCGCGTGCAGCGCGGCGTGACCATGCACGGTTTCGAGCTGAACTGCAACCCCGACCTCGGTGCCTTCGACAAGATCGTCCCGTGCGGCATCCGGGACGCGGGTGTTACGTCGCTTTCCTCCGAACTCGACCGCGAAGTCACCGTGGCGTCGGTGCTGCCGATGGCGCGCGAAGCCGTGCTCGCGGCGCTGGAAGGCGACCTCTCGGTGAGCGACGAGCGCTGGCTGCCGCGTCCCGAGGCGCCCGCCGCCGCAGGTGTCACTTTCGCTTTGCAGAACTAGGTTTTGCGAGACAGGCAAGGTGGCTGGGTCGGGTCGCTCGCCTCTGTGTCGGCTTCGATGTCGCGAAAGCCACTTTCGAGACGTCTGATGTCGCGAAAGTGGCTTTCGCGACATCAGACGTGGCGGTGAGGTGCCGGTCCACCCGCGACCAAGACACCTTTGCCTTACCCCTCAACAGGTTTTGTGCCACGCTTTCCAGTAGGGCCACGGAAACACCGTCGGCCCCACTGGGAGGATTCCATGCGTAAATTCGCGCACGCGCTGGCGGTCGTGGCCGCCGTCGGCGGCATGCTGGCCTCGCCCGCCGTCGCGTCGGCGGTGCCCCCGAGCTGCTGGACGGAGACCAACGGCTCGACCTGGGCCGCCGGCTTCTGCCCGAGCGGGACCTACAAGGTCGTCGTCCAGTACTGCCGTCCGAACTGTCACCGGGAAGAGGGTTACCCCGCCGTCAACGGCAACCCGTCGGGAATCTCCTTCAGTCCCGGCGGCTCCATCGCCAGCGTGGACGTCGAATACGTCTAAAAGTACGTGAAGGCCTCCTTGAGAGACCGGCCTTTCGTCGCACTGGAACCTGACTGGTTTCGGCGCCTCGTGCCGGGGGTGCCGATTCGGAGTGAGTGGGGAGTCGGGGTGGCTTGGTGACGATGGAGGATTTGGGACGTGAACGTCCCAAATCCTCCATCGTCGATCCCGGCAAATACCGGTTCGCCTTGAGAGACCCAGAATCCTCAAGGAGGCCTTCACCGGACTTCCGGCTCAGTCCAGCTGCGGAGCGACCTCGGACGCGATCAGCTCGACCTGGTCCACATCCGAGAGGTCCAGCAGCTGCAGGTAGAGCCGGGTGATCCCGGTCTTCTCCCGCCACTGCCCGATCTTCTCGACGACCTCCGACGGCGTCCCCGCGAGCCCGTTCTCCCGCAGCTCGGAAACCTCACGCCCGATCACCGAAGCGCGCTTCGCGACCTCGGCCTCGTCACGGCCCACGGCGACGACGAGCGCGACCGAGCGGAGGATCTCCTTGGGGTCGCGCCCGATCTCGCGCGCGGCGTCGTCGACGCGGCCGAACTGCTCGACGGCGAACTCCGGCCCCACGAACGGCAGGTTGAACTCGTCGGCGTACCGCGCGGCGAGCGCCGGCGTGCGCTTCTTGCCGCCACCGCCGATGATCACCGGCGGCCGGGGCCGCTGGGCCGGCTTCGGCAGGCCGGGCGAGTCGACGAGCTTGTAGTGCTCACCGTCGTAGGAGAACGTCTCGCCCTCCGGCGTCTCCCACAGTCCGGTGACCACCGCGAGCTGCTCGGCGTAGCGGTCGAAGCGTTCCTTGATCGGCGGCAGATCGAGGCCGTAGGCGGTGTGCTCGTCGTCGTACCACCCCGAGCCGAGGCCGAGTTCGACACGGCCGCCGGACATCTGGTCCACCTGCGCGACGGAGATCGCGAGGACCGACGGATGCCGGAAGGTGGCGGCGGTGACGAGGGTGCCCAGCCTCACCCGGCTGGTCTCACGGGCGAGACCCGCGAGGGTGATCCACGCGTCCGTCGGCCCCGGCAATCCGGTCGCCGACCCCATCTTCAGGTAGTGGTCACTGCGGAAAAAGGCGTCGTAGCCCGCGTCCTCGGTGGCCTTGGCCACCCGGAGCAGGTCTTCGTAGCTGGCCCCCTGCTGGGGCTCGGTAAAGATCCTGAGGTCCACGAAGGCCACCATATAGACGGAGCTGTCAGCTCGCTTTCCCGTGCTCAGCGGGCGGAATACGGCGGAATCCGACGAGCAACCGCACCAGGACCTCTTCCACCTGGGCGCTGACCTTCTTCGGCTCGGGAGACGACGCGATCTCGATCGCGGCGCTCGACAACGCGCCGAACAGCAGCCGCGCGGTGACGTCGACCGGGACGTCGTCGACCTCGCCGACCTCGATGAGCGACTGGATCCCGGTGCGGACCAGGCCGAAACTGCACCGTTCTTCGGCCTCGCGCCACCGTTCCCAGCCCATCACCACCGGGGCCTCGTGGATCGCGATCCGCTGGTACGCCGGGTCGAGACAGCTCTGCAGGAACCCGCGCAGCCCGGCGAGCGCCCGCTCCCACGGCGAATCCGGCCCGTTCATGATCTTTTCGAGCCTGTCGAAGACCTGGCTCTCGACGGTGTCGAAGGCAGCCTCGAAAAGCGCCTGTTTGCCACTGAAATGGTGGTAGAGCGCGCCCTTCGTCACCCTGGCCCGCTTGGCGATCTCGTCGAGAGACGTGCCGGCGTATCCGCGTTTGGTGAACAGCTCCACGGCACTCTCGACGAGTGCCGACCGGGTGGACTCGGAATAGTCCAGCCGCCTTGACCTCATTGTCGCCACCTTCACAACTTTACGCCGCCGGCCCCGCACCATACTCGTGGTATGTTGACTGCTGTCAGGTCCGTACCGGGAGTATGCCGCAAACCTGCGGTATGAACCGGGTCACGGAGGGGAGCCCACATCATGAGCTGGAACGACTTCTACCAGCGGCGCGACATCCTCGAAGCCGCACTCCGACAGGCGGGTCACCACCCGTCCGAGGCGATTTCACTCGAAGAAATCCCCGGTGCCACCCAGTACTTCGCGACCGAAGAAGAGCTTCTGGTCGCGCTTCGGTACAAGTGGAACCAGGTGCTCGCCGGTCACCTCCGCGCCGAGATGACCGATCCGGATTACGCCGACCAGGACCTCGCGCTCGACAGGGTCGAGGCGGTCACCCGCGCCTGGAACCACGCGACGGCCGAGCACGAGACCCTCCGCGCCGTTCTGGACGCCGCTCTCGAGCGGTGCCCCGCGCTGATCCCGTCGCACGAAGCCGAACTGCGCACGCTCGCGCTGACGGCGGGGCTGGCCGACGGCGACGAACCGGCCGCGGAGATCACCCAGGTCGGCAGCGCGTTCGCCACCCTGCTCCGGCACGGCCGTCACGCGAAGCCCGCCCGCCGCCGCAGCCCGATGGGACACCTGCTCCGGTTGCTCGCGCCGAGCGCGTGATCCCGCTTGGCGTGCCCGCCGCCGATGTAGTTAGGTGACCGACATGGCTGCTCACGCGCGCTGGACCGAGGCCGACATCCCGGATCAGACCGGGCGGACCGTGTTCGTCACCGGCGCGAACTCGGGGCTCGGGCTGCGCATGTCCGAGGTGCTCGCGGGCAAGGGGGCCCGCGTGCTGCTCGGCTGCCGGTCGCCGGAGCGCGGCGCCAAGGCGCTGGAGCAGGTGCGCGCGGCCGCCACCGGGGAAGCACCCGAGCTCGTCCGGCTCGACCTCGCCGACCTCGAGTCGGTCCGCGAAGCCGCGAAGAAGGTCCAGGAGCTGGCACCCGAGCTCGACGTCCTGGTCAACAACGCGGGCGTGATGGCGACCCCGCGCGGCCACACCAAGGACGGTTTCGAGACCCAGTTCGGCACGAACCATCTCGGCCACGCGGTGCTGACCTGGCTGCTGATGCCGTCGCTGCGCAAGGGCTCGGGAGCCCGGGTCGTGACCTTGTCGAGCGTCGCCGCGACAGGCGCGCGCATCGACGTCGCCGACCCGAACTTCGAGCGCCGGATGTACAACCCGGGCTCGGCCTACGGCCAGTCGAAACTCTCCAATCAGGTGTTCGCGCTCGAACTCGACCGCAGGCTGCGCGCCGCGGGCGAAGACGTCATCAGCGTGGCGGCGCACCCCGGCTACACGTGGACCGGACTCGGTTCGGGGATGGCCCGCTCGTACCGCAACCCGGTGGTGCGCGCGCTCGTCGGCGCGGGCAACCGGATCGGCGAGATCTTCATCGCGCAGAACGCCCGTCAGGGCACGCTCCCGCAGTTGTTCGCGGCGACCTCGCCCGAGGTCCAAGGCGGCGATTACATCGGCCCTCGCGGGCTCGGCGGACTTCGCGGCACGCCGGTCAAGGTGCGGCCTCTGCCCGCCGCGCGGAGCGAATCGTTCGGCGCCGCGCTGTGGGACGTGACCACCAAGTTGACGGGCGTCACCCCCGACCCCGCGTGAGCGGCGACCACTACTACGGCGAGCGTAGGGTGACGGTGTGAGTGCTGCCCCAGATGGCCGCAAGCTGTTGCGGCTCGAGGTCCGGAATTCCCAGACTCCCATCGAGAAGAAGCCGTCGTGGATCAAGACGCGCGCCCGGATGGGACCGGAGTTCACCGAACTCAAAGGCCTGGTGCGCCGCGAAGGCCTCCACACCGTCTGCGAAGAAGCCGGCTGTCCCAACATCTACGAATGCTGGGAAGACCGCGAGGCGACCTTCCTGATCGGTGGCGACCAGTGCACGCGGCGGTGTGACTTCTGCCAGATCGACACCGGGAAACCCGCCGAGCTGGACCGCACCGAGCCCCGCAAGGTCGCCGAAAGCGTCCAGGCGATGGGCCTGCGCTACTCGACGGTGACCGGTGTCGCGCGTGACGACCTCGAAGACGGCGGCGCGTGGCTCTACGCCGAAACCGTGCGCCAGATCCACGCGCTGAACCCCGGCACCGGTGTCGAGCTGCTGATCCCGGACTTCAACGCCGACCCCGACCAGCTGGCCGAGGTGTTCGGTTCACGGCCGGAGGTCTTGGCACACAACGTCGAGACCGTGCCGCGGATCTTCAAGCGCATCCGCCCCGGTTTCCGCTACGCCCGGTCGCTCGAGGTCATCACCCGGGCTCGTGAGGCCGGTCTGGTGACGAAGTCGAACCTCATCCTCGGCATGGGCGAGACGCCCGACGAGGTCGCCCCGGCGATGAAGGACCTCGTCGACGCGGGCTGCGAAATCCTGACGATCACCCAGTACCTGCGCCCCTCGCCACGGCACCATCCGGTGGACCGGTGGGTCAAGCCCGAAGAGTTCGTCGAGCACTCGAACGCCGCCGAGGCCATGGGCTTCGCCGGTGTCATGGCGGGGCCGCTCGTGCGGTCGTCGTATCGGGCAGGCCGTCTCTTCGCGCAGACGAAAGCGCGCCGCGGCGAAGCGCTGTCGGAAAACCTGGCGCACCTCGCCGCCGAAGGGACCGCCGCCCAGGAAGCCAGCTCGCTGCTGGCTCGGTGACTCCGGTCACCCTGTCCGCGACATCGCCACCCACCAGGTCACGAATCAGTAAAGTGACCTGGTGGCGTTGGTAACGGATCTTCTCAATTGGCTGCAGGGACTCCCGGAACCGGGACTGGTCGCGGCGACCGGCGGACTGGTGTTCGCCGAATGCACCATCGGGCTCGGTTTCATCGCGCCCGGCGAATCAGGGCTGCTGGTCGCGGCCACGACGGCGACGTCGGTCTCCCGTTTCCTGACCCTGTGGGCGGTCGTGACGGTCTGCGCCGCCCTGGGCGACTCGCTCGGTTACGCGATCGGCAAGCGTTTCGGCCCGCGCCTGCGCGAGACGAAACTGATCCGCAAGTACGGTCTCGACGCGTGGGACAAGGCGACGGGCGTGCTCGAGCGGCGAGGCGCGTGGGCCGTGTTCTTCGCTCGGTTCCTTCCGGTGATCCGCACGCTGACCCCGGCGGCGTCCGGCACCTCGGGCCTGCCGTTCCGCAAGTTCCTGCCCGCCGCCGCGGCCGGTGCGGCCTGCTGGTCGGCCATCCACATCGGCATCGGTGCCGCCCTCGGTGAAGCCGCGAAGAAGGTCGAAGGCGTGCTGAACACCGGAGGCCTGGCCATCGTCGGCGTACTCGTCGGCGTCGCCGTGTTCTTCCTGCTGCGCTACAAGAAGAAGAAAGCGCTCGGCGTCACAGCCGAAGAAGCCACCCCGGCGAAGGTCGGCGCGGAGGACTAGATTCCGGGCATGGCCGCCCTGAACCTGCCCCAGCCGATCGGTTTCGTCCTCGGCGGTGGCGGCAGTCTCGGCGCCATGCAGGTCGGCATGCTGCGGGCGCTCTCGGAAGCCGGAGTCGCCCCCGACCTCGTCGTCGGCACCTCGGTGGGTTCCCTGAACGCCGCCGTGCTCGCACTCGGGGACGAATCCGGGAACAGGCTGGACCGGATCTGGTCGCGGATGACGCGGCACGAGGCGTTCCCCGGCGGTGTGCTCAGCCAGGTGCGGACCCTGCGGCACAGCAAGACCAACCTGTTCCCCAACACCGGACTCGCCGCGATCGTCGACGAGCACATCGGCGAGGGCGTCCGCTTCGAAGATCTCGCGCTGCCGCTGGGCGTCGTCGCGACGGACGTCGACACCGCCGAGCCGCTGCTGATCCGTTCCGGGCCCCTTCTGGCGCCGCTGCTGGCCAGCTGCGCGATCCCGGGGATCTACCCGCCGGTGCCGTTCGGGGAGCGGATGCTCTACGACGGCGGCCTGGTCGCCAACGTGCCGATGCGCCAGGCGCTCGCGATGGGCGCGAAATCGCTCGTCGTCCTCGACTGCGCCTTCCCCGGCAAGATGCCCGGCACCCCGCAGACCTTCGCCGAGGTGATGATGTTCACCGCGATGATCAGCATGCGGAACCAGGCCGTGCTGGAGGCGCCGATCGCCGCGGCCGAAGTGCCCGTGGTCTACGTGCCGGGACCGAAGCCGGTGCGGGTCAGCCCACTGGACTTCAGTCACACCACGACCTTGACCGCCGAAGCCTACGACGCCGCGAAGACCTATTTGGGTGAATTGAGCGTGGACGGCCCTGGTCTCTACGGTGCCCCCGGTCTCGTCTTGGCGTGACGAGCAACCAACCGGCATCGATCACGTCTTCTTCGTCGCGTACTTTTGAAAAAGGACCTTTCCGCTGATCGAGCGACGTAAAAAGAGAATTATATGTTTCCCAAGAAGACATTACTTTCGACGGCCGGAATACTCGCCGCGGTACTGCTGATTTCCGCCTGCTCCTCAGGTGGAAACAGTCCTGCGAATTCAGCGGGCACCAGTGCCGAATCGGACGAAAGCCCGGTTTCGGTGACCATCGATCCGGCGGGCGGAACCGACGTCAACCCGGCGACACCGGTGGTCGTCAAGGCCGAGCACGGCAAGCTGACCGACGTCACGGTCTCCAACGCCGACAAGGGCAACCAGGTGAAGGGCGAACTGGCGAGCGACGGCCTCAGCTGGAAGAACACCGAACCGCTCGGCTACGGCAGCACCTACAAGATCATGGCGCATGCCCGGGGCACCGACGGAAAGCCCGTGGAGCAGCAGAGCCGGGTGTCCACTCTGAGCCCGAAGCAGCAGGCGAACCCGAACCTGATCCCGGCACCCGCGGCGGTCACGTCCGGTGGCGTCGGCGTCGGGCAGCCGATCGTGTTCGCCTTCGGCCAGCCGGTGAAGAACAAGGCCGAGGTGGAGAAGAAGCTGTCGGTGGAGTCCACACCGAAACAGGAGGGCTCCTGGTACTGGATCGACGACAAGAACGTCCATTACCGCCCCAAGGTCTACTGGCAGCCGGGGTCGACGCTCAAGGTGTCGGCGATGATCTACGGCGTCGATTTCGGCAATGGCGTCTACGGCGCGACCGACCGCACCGAAACGTACAAGGTGCACGATTCCTGGGTCGCGAAGGCCGACGGCAACACCGAGCAGATGCAGATCTTCCACAACGGCCAGCTGGCGAAATCGATGCCCATTTCCATGGGCAAGGACGCCACGCCGACCCATTTGGGCGCACACGTCATTTCGGACAAACACGAGAATTACACGATGGACTCGTGCACCTACGGCGTCTGCCAGGGTCAGCCGGGGTACTACAAGGCGAACGAGAAATGGTCGCTGCGCATCTCCAACGACGGCGAATTCGTCCACGAGAACCCGAACAGCGTCGGCGCGCAGGGCAGCTCGAACGTGTCGCACGGCTGCATCAACCTCAACGCCGCCAACGCCCAGTGGTTCTACCAGAACATGGGGCTCGGCGACGTCGTCGAGGTGACCAACTCGGGCGGCCCGCAGCTGCCGGTCTGGGACCTCTACGGAGACTGGTCGAAGTCGTGGGCGGACTGGCAGGCGGGCAGCGCCGTCAAGTAACGGTCATCATGGGACGGTGACCACCGATCCCGAGTTGGACAAGGCTCGTTCGCTCGTCACCGGCGCCGGCCGGATCGTCGCACTGACCGGCGCCGGGATCTCCACGGATTCGGGGATCCCCGACTTCCGCGGCCCGCAGGGCCTGTGGACCCGTGACCCGGCCGCGGAGAAGATGTCGAACCTCCAGGCCTATCGAGGCAGTCGCGAGGTCCGGGAACGCACCTGGCAGGCACGGCTGGTCCATCCCGGCTGGGACGCGACGCCGAACGCCGCGCACTACGCGCTCGAGCGCCTGTCGCCGACGCATATCGTCACCCAGAACATCGACAGGCTGCACCAGAAGGCTGGTTCCCCGCCGGAGCGGGTGCTGGAACTGCACGGGACGATGTTCGAGTCCGTCTGCCTGTCCTGTGACGATCACCGGGACATGCGCGCGACGCTGGACCGTGTCCGAGCGGGCGAAACCGATCCGCCCTGCCTCGTCTGCGGCGGCATCCTGAAGTCCGCCACGATCTCGTTCGGCCAGCACCTGGACCAAACCCTGCTCCGAGCCGCCCGTGCCGCCGTCTCCGGTGGCGATCTCCTGCTGGTGGCAGGGTCGTCCCTGAGCGTACAGCCGGCCGCCTCCCTGGTGAGTGTCGCTTCACGCGCGGGGGCCGATGTGGTGATCTGCAATGGCTCCGAGACGCCGTATGACTCCATGGCTTCCGCGGTCGTCCGCGGCCCGCTCAGCGAAACGCTCCCGGCGCTCGCTCCCTGACCGCCTATGGGTGGGGTGTGTGGATTTAGGGACGTTGAGTGTCCCTATATCCACACGGCCTGGCCGGATCGGACCGGTCACGCCGGGACTGTGTGGGTTTTGGGACGTTAGATGTCCCAAAACCCACACAGTGCGGATGTGGACATGAAAAAAGGTCTGGGACCTGGGAGAACCACGAGGGTTCTCGACCAGGTCCCAGACCTTTTCAATGTTAGTCCGGCGGTGTCCTACTCTCCCACAACCCTTCGGTTGCAGTACCATCGGCGCTGTCAGGCTTAGCTTCCGGGTTCGGAATGGGACCGAGCGTTTCCCTGACGCTATAACCACCGAAACACTACGAAACAACCACTACCACCGAATACTGCTGGTGGCTGTGTGGTGTTTCAGAGCTGTAGAGTGGATGCGTAACATCTTTGTGGGCAAGTCCTCGGCCTATTAGTACCAGTCAACTCGACAACACATTACTGTGCTTCCATTTCTGGCCTATCAACCCAATGGTCTGTTGGGGGCCTTAACCCATCAAGGGTGGGATACCTCATCTTGGAACAGGCTTCCCGCTTAGATGCCTTCAGCGGTTATCCCTTCCGAACGTGGCCAACCAGCCATGCCACTGGCGTGACAACTGGCATACCAGAGGTTCGTCCGTCCCGGTCCTCTCGTACTAGGGACAGCCTTCCTCAAGTATCCTACGCGCGCGGCGGATAGGGACCGAACTGTCTCACGACGTTCTAAACCCAGCTCGCGTGCCGCTTTAATGGGCGAACAGCCCAACCCTTGGGACCTACTCCGGCCCCAGGATGCGACGAGCCGACATCGAGGTGCCAAACCATGCCGTCGATATGGACTCTTGGGCAAGATCAGCCTGTTATCCCCGGGGTACCTTTTATCCGTTGAGCGACACCCCTTCCACCAGGTGGTGCCGGATCACTAGTCCCGACTTTCGTCCCTGCTCGACATGTCTGTCTCACAGTCAAGCTCCCTTGTGCACTTGCACTCAACACCTGATTGCCAACCAGGCTGAGGGAACCTTTGGGCGCCTCCGTTACTCTTTAGGAGGCAACCGCCCCAGTTAAACTACCCATCAGGCACTGTCCCTGAACCAGATCATGGTCCGAGGTTCAGATTCCCAATCCGACCAGAGTGGTATTTCAACAACGACTCCACCAACACTAGCGTGCCAGCTTCACAGTCTCCCACCTATCCTACACAAGCCGAACCGAAAACCAATACCAAACTATAGTAAAGGTCCCGGGGTCTTTCCGTCCTGCCGCGCGTAACGAGCATCTTTACTCGTAGTGCAATTTCGCCGGGCCTGTGGTTGAGACAGCCGGAAAGTCGTTACGCCATTCGTGCAGGTCGGAACTTACCCGACAAGGAATTTCGCTACCTTAGGATGGTTATAGTTACCACCGCCGTTTACTGGCGCTTAAATTCTCAGCTTCACCCCGAAAGGTTAACCGGTCCTCTTAACGTTCCAGCACCGGGCAGGCGTCAGTCCATATACATCGTCTTGCGACTTCGCATGGACCTGTGTTTTTAGTAAACAGTCGCTTTCCGCTGGTCTCTGCGGCCACCCACCCCTAGTCCGCGAAGGACTTCAGAGTGTTTGGCCCCCCTTCTCCCGAAGTTACGGGGGCATTTTGCCGAGTTCCTTAACCACAGTTCACCCGATCGCCTTAGTATTCTCTACCTGACCACCTGTGTTGGTTTGGGGTACGGGCCGTGCACGCACTCGCTAGAGGCTTTTCTCGGCAGCATAGGATCACTCTACTTCACCTCAATCGGCTACGCATCACGTCTCAGCCTTAATAGAGTGCGGATTTGCCTACACTCTGGCCTACACGCTTACACCAGTACTACCACTCACTGGCGGAGCTACCTTCCTGCGTCACCCCATCACTCGACTACTACGGAATCAGATCCCACGCTCCACACAGAAACCTCCGTCCGAAGACATTGGTAACTGGCTTTGGGTGGTTAGTATCAACCGCCTCATCCTGGGCGCACGTGCTCGGGTACGGGAATATCAACCCGTTATCCATCGACTACGCCTGTCGGCCTCGCCTTAGGTCCCGACTTACCCTGGGCGGATTAGCCTGGCCCAGGAACCCTTGGTCATCCGGCGGCAGAGTTTCTCACTCTGCATTCGCTACTCATGCCTGCATTCTCACTCCCACACCCTCCACGACTGGCTTCCGCCGCCGCTTCCCTGGATGCAGGACGCTCCCCTACCCATCCACACGACTGGACGTGATCCTCAAGGGACACGTCGATCTGTATGTGTGAATGACACAGCTTCGGCGGTGTGCTTAAGCCCCGCTACATTGTCGGCGCAGGACCACTTGACCAGTGAGCTATTACGCACTCTTTCAAGGGTGGCTGCTTCTAAGCCAACCTCCTGGTTGTCTGGGCAATCCCACATCCTTTCCCACTGAGCACACACTTGGGGGCCTTAGCTGGTGTTCTGGGCTGTTTCCCTCTCGACGACGAAGCTTATCCCCCGCCGTCTCACTGCCACACTCTCACACCACGGTATTCGGAGTTTGGTTGATTTCGGTAACCCGGTAAGGCCCCTAGACCATCCAGTAGCTCTACCCCCGTGGTGAAACATGTGACGCTGCACCTAAATGCATTTCGGGGAGAACCAGCTATCACGGAGTTTGATTGGCCTTTCACCCCTACCCACAGCTCATCCCCTCAGTTTTCAACCTAAGTGGGTTCGGCCCTCCACGTCGTCTTACCGACGCTTCAGCCTGGCCATGGGTAGATCACTCCGCTTCGGGTCTAGACCACGCGACTCAGACGCCCTATTCAGACTCGCTTTCGCTACGGCTACCCCACACGGGTTAACCTCGCCACGCAGCACTAACTCGCAGGCTCATTCTTCAAAAGGCACGCCATCACCGTAAACATCAAAGATGCTGCTCGGGCTCTGACGGCTTGTAGGCACACGGTTTCAGGTACTCTTTCACTCCCCTCCCGGGGTACTTTTCATCTTTCCCTCACGGTACTAGTCCGCTATCGGTCTTCAGGAAGTATTTAGGCTTACCGGGTGGTCCCGGCAGATTCACAGCAAATTCCACGAGCTCGCTGCTACTCGGGAACACCACCAAGGCTCACTAACATGTGTTTTCGCGTACGGGACTCTCACCCACTCCGGTCGCCCATCCCAAGGCGTTCCACTAACACACGCGCAAACCCGAGAACTTGTCAGAATCCTCAAGGCGGGTCCCACAACACCACACACACAACGCCTGACAGCTTGACATGTGCATGGTTTAGCCTCTTCCGCTTTCGCTCGCCACTACTCACGGAATCACGGTTGTTTTCTCTTCCTACGGGTACTGAGATGTTTCACTTCCCCGCGTTCCCTCCACACACCCTATATATTCAGATGCGGGTAACACCACATAACTGGTGCTGGGTTTCCCCATTCGGAAATCCTCGGATCACAGCTCGGTTGACAGCTCCCCGAGGCATATCGCAGCCTCCCACGTCCTTCATCGGCTCCTGAAGCCAAGACATCCACCATGTGCCCTTAATAACTTGACCACAAAGATGCTCGCATCCACTCTACAGTTCTCAAACACCACACCAGAAACAAACGTCCCTGGGACTGTGTCCAGCCCCTCGGCGTGTTGCCTCAGGACCCAACAGCGTGCTCGTGAACGATCATCGACCAGACCCGGCAGAACACTTTCCACGCCCCCGAAGGAGCAGTACTCGCACTTGCCGGCAACCTGGCCTCAGGCCATAACCAGTAGTTCCACAATTCCTTGAGCAACCAGAACAACACCACATTCGGATGTTGAGTTCCGGCCACCCCATCATTCTGGTTCCGGGTATCCCGGGAACGATGGATGTGTTGCTCCTTAGAAAGGAGGTGATCCAGCCGCACCTTCCGGTACGGCTACCTTGTTACGACTTCGTCCCAATCGCCAGTCCCACCTTCGACCACTCCCCCCCTTGCGGGTTGGGCCATGGGCTTCGGGTGTTACCGACTTTCATGACGTGACGGGCGGTGTGTACAAGGCCCGGGAACGTATTCACCGCAGCGTTGCTGATCTGCGATTACTAGCGACTCCGACTTCACGCAGTCGAGTTGCAGACTGCGATCCGAACTGAGACCGGCTTTAAGGGATTCGCTCCACCTCGCGGTATCGCAGCCCTCTGTACCAGCCATTGTAGCATGTGTGAAGCCCTGGACATAAGGGGCATGATGACTTGACGTCATCCCCACCTTCCTCCGAGTTGACCCCGGCAGTCTCCCACGAGTCCCCGCCATAACGCGCTGGCAACGTAGGATAAGGGTTGCGCTCGTTGCGGGACTTAACCCAACATCTCACGACACGAGCTGACGACAGCCATGCACCACCTGTACACCAACCACAAGGGAAGCCCTATCTCTAGGGATGTCTGGCGCATGTCAAGCCCAGGTAAGGTTCTTCGCGTTGCATCGAATTAATCCACATGCTCCGCCGCTTGTGCGGGCCCCCGTCAATTCCTTTGAGTTTTAGCCTTGCGGCCGTACTCCCCAGGCGGGGCGCTTAATGCGTTAGCTACGGCACGGACAACGTGGATGTCGCCCACACCTAGCGCCCAACGTTTACAGCGTGGACTACCAGGGTATCTAATCCTGTTCGCTCCCCACGCTTTCGCTCCTCAGCGTCAGTATCGGCCCAGAGACCCGCCTTCGCCACCGGTGTTCCTCCTGATATCTGCGCATTTCACCGCTACACCAGGAATTCCAGTCTCCCCTACCGAACTCAAGTCTGCCCGTATCGCCCGCACGCTCCACGTTAAGCGTGGAGTTTTCACGAACGACGCGACAAACCGCCTACGAGCTCTTTACGCCCAATAATTCCGGACAACGCTCGCACCCTACGTATTACCGCGGCTGCTGGCACGTAGTTAGCCGGTGCTTCTTATCCAGGTACCGTCACTTGCGCTTCGTCCCTGGCGAAAGAGGTTTACAACCCGAAGGCCGTCATCCCTCACGCGGCGTCGCTGCATCAGGCTTTCGCCCATTGTGCAATATTCCCCACTGCTGCCTCCCGTAGGAGTCTGGGCCGTGTCTCAGTCCCAGTGTGGCCGGTCACCCTCTCAGGCCGGCTACCCGTCGTCGCCTTGGTAGGCCATTACCCCACCAACAAGCTGATAGGCCGCGGGCTCATCCTGTACCGCCAGAACTTTCAACCACCCCCCATGCGAGGAATGGTGATATCCGGTATTAGACCCAGTTTCCCAGGCTTATCCCAAAGTACAGGGCAGATTGCCCACGTGTTACTCACCCGTTCGCCACTAATCCACCCGAAGGCTTCATCGTTCGACTTGCATGTGTTAAGCACGCCGCCAGCGTTCGTCCTGAGCCAGGATCAAACTCTCCAACAATGTCAAATTTGATCGAGGCAAATAAATGCTCTCAAAGGAACCTCTTTACGAGGTTACAAATACATAAGCTCTACTGGCTTAGTTCACTAGCACACTGTTGAGTTCTCAAGCAACACACCCCGAATCGCACCAGGCAAAACCCGGCCTTATCCGAAGCAGTTATTTCTTGGCTTTTGTTCGGAGCACACCCTAACACCTGCTCGAAACTGCCGTTTCAGCGGGGGGTAAGGTTACCTCTCCGGTTCGGGACCACCCACTCTACCACCATCCGGTGGGAGCTTGGTTCGTGTTCCCGGCGGCCGCTCGGTTTCCCTGGCGACGAAGAGAACATTACACGGCCCGAAAACGGCTTTTACAGGGGGGTCCCTTTTTTCGCGCCGAGGCTCTGACCTGCGTCGATCTTGGGTTCACCCGGAACTGGCTCCCCGTGCGTCGCGACGACCGTCAGCACGACGAGGGCGGCGGCGAGCCCGGCGGTGATGTGGATGGGCGCGGGAGTGAACGACGCGGCGAGCACGAGCGCGGCGGTCACCGGGAAGCCGATCGCGATCGGACGGCATTCGTTGGTCGGCCCGATGTGCATCAGCCAGACGCTCAGCAGGTAGATCGCGACGGGCACGGTCGTCGCCATGGCGGCGGGCAGTGCGGCGACGTGCCCGGTGTGGGTGTCGTAGTCGACCGCGACTTCGAGTCCGGCGCCGAGAGCGGCCGCCGAGGCGAAGATCAGGTAGTGCCCGTAACCCCAGCTCGCGACGGTGAACAGGCTCTTGGCCTTCTCGAGCCTGGCGTGTCCCGGCTGGTCGAAGTACAGCCACCACAGGGAGAAGAGCAGCACGAGCCCCGCCGCGGCGAGCGAGATCAGGCTGCCGGTGTGCTCACCTTCGTCGAGCCCTTCCTTGACCGCCGTGGTCGCGCCGAGGATGGATTCACCCAGCACGATGATCGTGAACAGGCCATAGCGCTCGGCGATGTGATGCGGGTGCCAGCCCGTCCAGCGTTTGCGTTCGGCGATCACCGGGACCGCGAGCTCGGCCAGCAAGAGCAGGAAGAACGACGGCAGTGCCAGTGACTCCGGCAAACCGAGGCGGACGATCCACAGGATCTGGACGATCGTGATGCCGACGGCGTACCGGAGGGCGGCCGGGCGGCATTCCGGATCGGTCCGCGCGGCGCGCAGCCATTGGACGACCATCGCGAGCCGCATCAGGACGTAGCCGGCCACCATGATCTTGAAGTCGCCCTCGAAGGCCGACGAGACGCCTGCGGCGACGGTCAGCCCGCCTGCGATCTGCACCAGCGTCACCAGCCGATACGGGACATCGTCGGTGTCGAACGACGACGCGAACCAGCTGAAGTTCAGCCAGCCCCACCAGATCGCGAAGAACACCATCCCGAAGCTGAGCACCCCGTGCCCGATGTGGTTCTCGGCGATCGCGTGGTGCAGGCCGGCCGCGGCCTGCGCGACGGCGACCACGAAACACAGGTCGAACAGCAGCTCCAGCGGGGTCGCGACCCGATGCCCTTCACCCGAATCCCGCATCCGCATGGGCCGGTACCAGACCCGCAGTCGATTCCGCCCCACAGAATTCTCCGCCATCGGTGCTCCTCGCAATCTCGAACTCGCGAAGATCTTCGCAGCCGGAGGCGGTTCACACACTCGGAGAAACGCGCGGCGGGTGGGTCCGGGCCGGGTGCACCTCCCCAGGCGTCCCCGCGCGGACCCACCCGCGCGATTGCTTCACCGGCGCTCGGCTGGTCAGTGGTGGTGAGCCGGGTGCCGCCGTACGGTCCCCCGCGGACGCCGACGGCCGTCCACCGGCTCGTGACCGTGGGTGTCCATTCCTGAGAACTCCGGACTCACCACGATCGCTCCAGCCGATCGATCCATCCCCGATCGATCGACAGAAATACCACTGTCGGTAGCCAAGACACAGCAGTGAAGGCTCCGTAAGGTGTACCCGGTTGCTCTGAGTAGCACCAGAGCTTGACGACGTCAGTCACTCGGATGGAGCATCCGCTCTCGCCGACCGTAGTCGTCGGCACGCCTGGATGACTCAGCCGCGTTGACTGTCGGCGGCGGCCCTGTCGGCTTCCTCCCGCTCAGTGAGCAAGCGCCTGTTCCGGCGCGCGCGGAGCTCGATCACGGCGAGTAAGAGCGCCGAGCAGGTCAAGGCCGCGGCGCACAGCATCGCCACCGTCAGCGCCCACGGATAGCCGCCGTTCGCGCCCAGTACCGCATGGAAGACCGAGGCCAGGACGACCGTGCCGATCGCGGTGCCGATCCGCTGGCCGGTCTGCAACGCTCCCCCGGCCACGCCGGCCATCGACGTCGGCACGCATTCCAGGGTCAGCGTGGTGTTGGGCGAAATGACCATGCCGCCGCCGATCCCGCCGACGAGCAGCGGCAGCGCGAACCACCAGCCCGCCGCGGGGCCGGGATCCTGACCGGCGAGGAAGGCGATCGACAGCATCCCGGCGATCACCATGACCAGCCCGGTGACGGTGAGCTTGCGTCCCCACTTCGGCACCAGCCGTCCCGCGATCGCCGCCGACACGGCCGAGCCGAGGGCGAAGGAGGTGACGGCGAGTCCGGACTGCAGCGGCGTGTAACCGAGTCCCTGCTGGAAGAAGATGGCGAAGACCAGCCACATACCGGTGAACCCGCTGAAGTACAGCGCGCCGACGGCGGCACCCGTGGCGTATCCGGGGGTGCCGGTGAACAACCGCGTGTCCAGCAGCGGCGGACGGCCGCGCCGCACCATCGAGCGTTCCCAGCGCACGAACGCGAAACCGAAGACCACCGCGACGACGAACAGCCACCACAGGCTGCTGAGCCCGCCCTGTTCGGATTCGATCAACGGGAGCAGGACCCCGAGTACGGCGACGCCCAGCAGCATGATGCCGACGAAATCGATCTCGCCGCGCAGGCTTCTCACCGGGCTCTCTGCCTTCGGGAGCCATCTCAAGGCCAGGATGAACGCGAGGATCCCGATGGGCACGTTCACGTAGAAGACCCAGCGCCAGCCTTCCGGGTCGCCGAAGACGGCGAGGATCACGCCTCCGAGCACCGGCCCGACGGCGGTCGAGATCCCGACGGTGGCACCGAACATGCCGAACGCGCGGCCTCGCTCCGCGCCGCGGAACAGGTCCTGGATCATCCCGCTGTTCTGCGGCGTCATCATGCCCGACGCGACACCCTGCAGGAGCCGCGCGATGACCAGTGTCGTCTCGTCCGGCGCCGCGCCGGCGAACGCGCTGGTCAGCACGAACGCGGCGAGCGCGAACAGGAACATGCGGCGGCGGCCGAGCGCGTCGCCGAGTCTGCCGCCGGTCACCAGCACCAGCCCGAAGGCCAGCGCGTAGCCGGAGACGACCCACTGGATCCCGCCGCTCGACGCGCCGAGGTCCTTCTGGATCGAGGGCAGCGCCGTGTTGACGATGCTGACGTCGAGCAGGCCCATGAACCCGGCGGCGAGGGAGACGGCGAGCGCCTTCCAGCGCCGCGGGTCGGGTTCGTAGGTGCTCATCAGGTGCTGGCGGCGATCCCGGGGATGCCCTTGAGCTCACCGATCAGCATCGACGTCACCTTGACCGGATAGTCGTAGAGCGCGAAGACGGTCTGGTTCTTGCCGACCAGCTTGAGGTGCACCGGGGTTTCGCCCTTGTGCGCCAACAGGGTCTGCTTCAGCTCGCTGACCACCGACTGGTCGATCTTCTCCGCCGCGGCCAGCAGGACGAGCGGCAGGTCGTCGTCACCGTTGCCGATCTCGGACAGGTCGAGCGGCACGAGCCCGCCGCCGAAGATGGACATCTTGTCCTCGCGCCAGTTCACCCGGCCCTTGACCAGGACCGCGTTGTCCTCGATGAGGTCGGCGGAGAACATCGCGTACGACTTCGGGAAGTAGAGGACCTCCAGCGAGGCGTCCATGTCCTCGACCGTGCAGATCGCCCAGGGCTCGCCCTTCTTGTTGACCCGGCGCTCCAGCGAGGTGATCAGCCCGGAGATGATCAGCTCGCCTTCCTTGGGCGGGTCGGCGATGATCGCGGCGATCGGCCTCGGCGCGTGTTTGCGCAGGATGCGCTCGGCGCCGTCCAGCGGATGCGCCGAGACGTACAGGCCGAGCATCTCCCGTTCGTAGGCCAGAAGCTGCTTGCGCGGATACTCCTCCTCGCCGAACTTCAGGTGCGCGAGCGGCGAAGAGGACACGGCCTCGGCGTCGTCGTCCCCGCCGAAACCGAAGAGGTCGAACTGGCCCATCGCCTCCTGGCGCTTGAGCGGGACCACGGCCTCGACCGCGTCCTCGTGCACCTGGATCATCGAGAGCCGCGTGTTGCCGAGCGAGTCGAACCCGCCGGCCTTGATCAGCGATTCGATGACCCGCTTGTTGCAGGCCACCAGTTCGGATTTGTCGAGGAAGTCGGTGAAGGTGGAGTACTTCCCCTTCTCCTCGCGGGTCTTGATGATCGACTCGACGACGTTCGCGCCGACGTTGCGGACGGCACCCATGCCGAAGCGGATGTCCTCCCCGACGGCCGCGAACCTCAGCGCCGACTCGTTGACGTCCGGCGGGAGGACCTTGATCCCGAGGCGGCGGCACTCGGAGAGGTAGACCGCGGATTTGTCCTTGTTGTCACCGACCGAGGTGAGCAGCGCGGCCATGTACTCCGGCGTGAAGTTCGCCTTGAGGTACGCGGTCCAGTAGGAGATCAGGCCGTACGCGGCCGCGTGGCTCTTGTTGAACGCGTAGCCGGCGAACGGGAGGATCGTGTCCCAGAGCGCCTTCACCGCTTCCGGCGAGAACCCGCCTTCGATCAGCGAGCTGGCCTTCATCCCGGCCTCGAAGCCCTCGTACTCGAGATCGAGGACTTCCTTCTTCTTCTTACCCATGGCCCGGCGGAGCACGTCCGCGCGGCCCATCGTGTATCCGGCCACCTTCTGGCCGATGTGCATGATCTGCTCCTGATAGACGATCAGGCCGTAGGTGTCGGCCAGGATCTCCTTCAGGGGCTCCTCGAGCTGCGGGTGGATCGGCTTGACCTTCTGCCGATTGTTCTTCCGGTCGGCGTAGTCGTTGTGCGCGTTCATGCCCATCGGGCCGGGGCGGTACAGCGCGCCCACCGCCACGATGTCGTCGAACACCGTCGGCTGCATCCGGCGCAGCAGATCCCGCATGGGCCCGCCGTCCAGCTGGAACACGCCGAGCGTGTCCCCCCTGGCGAGCAGCTTGTACGTCTCCGGGTCTTCGACGCCGAGGGTGTCGAGGTCGATGTCGACCCCGCGGTTGGTCTTGATGTTGTCGATCGCGTCACCGATGACGGTGAGGTTCCGCAGGCCCAGGAAGTCCATCTTGAGCAGGCCGATGTTCTCGCACGACGGGTAGTCCCAGCCGGTGATGATCGAGCCGTCGTCACGCTGCCACAGCGGGATGGCGTCGGTCAGCGGGTCACAGGACATGATGACCGCGCAGGCGTGGACGCCGGCGTTGCGGATCAGGCCTTCGAGGCCGCGGGCGGTCTCGAAGATCGTCTTGCACTCTTCGTCGGTCTCGACGAGCGCGCGGACCTCGGCGGCCTCGCCGTAGCGCTCGTGCTTGGAGTCGACGATGCCCGAGAGCGGGATGTCCTTCGCCATGATCGGCGGCGGCAGCGCCTTCGAGATCCGGTCCGCGATCGCGTACCCCGGCTGGCCGAAGTGGACGCGGGCGGAGTCCTTGATGGCCGCCTTGGTCTTAATGGTGCCGAAGGTGATGACCTGCGCGACCTTGTCGACGCCGTACTTGTCGGTGGCGTAGCGGATCATCTCGCCGCGTCGGCGGTCGTCGAAGTCGATGTCGATATCGGGCATCGAAACGCGCTCGGGGTTCAGGAACCGCTCGAACAGCAGTTTCTGCGGGATCGGGTCCAGGTTGGTGATACCGAGGACGTACGCGACCAGCGAACCGGCGGCCGAACCACGGCCGGGGCCGACGCGGATGCCGACCTTGCGGGCGTAGTTGATGAGGTCGGCGACGATGAGGAAGTAGGCGGGGAAGCCCTTCCCGATGATGACGTCGAGCTCGATCTCGATGCGCTCGTTGTAGTACTCGTCCGGGACACCCTCCGGGTATCGCCACTTGAGGCCGCGCGCGACCTCTTCCCGCAGCCAAGTGCCCTGGTCGTAACCCTCGGGAACCCCGAAGAACGGCAGCCGGTCCTTGTGCGTGTACACGTCCTTGTAGGACTCGACGCGCTCGGCGATCAACAGCGTCGAGTCGGCGGCGCCGGGGACTTCCTTGTCCCAGTACTCCCGCATGTCGGCGGCCGACTTCAGGTAGTAGCCGTCACCGTCGAACTTGAACCGGTTCGGATCGTTCAGCGTCTTGCCCGCCTGCACGCACAGCAGTGCGGAGTGCGTGTCGGCCTGGTCCTTGGTGACGTAGTGCGAGTCGTTCGTGGCCAGCGGCCGGATGTCGAGCAGCTTGCCGATCTCGAGCAGGCCCTCGCGGACCGACCGCTCGATCGGCAGGCCGTGGTCCATCAGCTCGAGGAAGAAGTTCTCGCCGCCGAAGATGTCCTTGTAGTCCGACGCGGCCTGGATCGCTTCGGTGCGCTGCCCCAGCCGGAGGCGCGTCTGCACCTCACCGGACGGGCAGCCGGTGGTCGCGATGATGCCTTCGTGGTTCTCCGAGATCAGCTCGCGGTCCATCCGGGGCTTGCGGTAGTAGCCCTGCATGCTCGCGAGCGACGAGAGCTTGAACAGGTTCCGCAGCCCTGTCGCGTTCGCGGCGAGCATCGTCATGTGGGTGTACGAACCGCTACCCGAGACGTCGCCGCCTTCACCGAACTCGTCGGAGCCACGCTGGTTGGCCTGACCCCAGAACACCGGCTTCTTGTGGAAGCGGCTCTCCGGCGCGACGTAGGCCTCGATGCCGATGATCGGCTTGAGCTCGTGCTTGACCGCCTGCTGGTAGAACTCGTCCGCGCCGTACATGTTGCCGTGGTCGGTCATCCCGACCGCGGGCATGCCCAGCCGCGCCGCCTCCTTGAACAAGGGGGCGATCTTCGCCGCACCGTCGAGCATCGAGTACTCGGTGTGCACATGCAGGTGGACGAAGGAATCGTTCGACACCAGCGAAAACCTCCCCTAGGCAGACGGATCCCTGGCTGCGTGACGCGGGCCGGTCCTCCCACCTTATGCGCCGGAGAAACTCGGCGCCCGGGCGGGCCAGCACCTCGGCGAGGGCCAGTCTGTACCTCCGACGAGCCGTCGCCAAGCACCCACGCGGCGCGGGTTTCGCGATGACCTCGGTTACCCCCGAACGGGGCGCTGGGTCAGCCGAGCCGGGACAGCCGCTCGTCGACCACCTCCTTGTCGAACCACTCCGGATCGAACCCGTGGCCGCCCAGCTCATCGAGCAGTACTTCGTTCTCTTCGTCGTACGGATCGCGCAGCGCCTCCAGCAACGTCTCGTAGCCGCTCGCGTCTTCGCATTCCGACGGCGGGGCGGCGCGTTCGCCGTCGAGGCAGCTCGGCGCTTCGGGGAGGGCGACCGTCCGTTCGACGCGGATCCAGTGCCTCCAGTGCCCCGACTCGTAGACGAGCCTGTGGCCGGGCGAGGTGATGACCTGCCCCAGGGTCACTTCGTCGTCCAGACGGTCACCCTCACCGCTCTGGGCGTCGGCGCTGAAGCCGCCGTACGCGGTCTCGAACCGGTGATACCGCCGCTCGTCGCGGTCGAACGCGGCCGCGAGGATCCGGTGCAGCCCGGCGAGGGTGACGTCGGAGCGGACTTCGAGCCGTCGCCAGATCGCGTCGTCCAGCTCGGACAGGGCGACCGTCAGCCGGAGTCCGGTGACCGGCATGGGCGAGGGCAGGACGAGCGGCAACGGATCGGCCGACGACAAGCGGGGCAGCGGTTCGTAGGCGGGAAGACCGAGCCATCGGCGCAGCTGGGCCGCGCGCTCGGGCAGATCGGGCCTCGGATCTGTCCCCAGCTCCAGGAGTTTGGGGACCCTTTCCCGAAACCAGGCGTCGCGATCCGCCTTGGCGATCAGCGCGGCTTCGACCTGGCTTCGGAACTCCTCGGGTGTCAGCGGTGCCTCTGTCACCTCGAAGCCACCGCGAGGCACCGCCAGGGCGTCCGCGGGGTCTGGGTGGAGCTCGATCACGTCGACCTCGCGATCGTTGACCATCACCTCGACACCGACCGAGCGTTTGCCCGCGGTCAGCGTGGCGGCCAGGACCACCCAGTCCTGATCCACCTGGCCTTGGACGACACAGTCCGACAGCTCGATCGGTCCGTGAAGCAGCTTCGGCCAGCGCTCCACCCTGGCCACGTCCAGTGGCGTACGCGTCCGGTGGGAACGCTGGTTCTTCGGTCGTTTGGCGGGCCTGCGGCCACGGCTGACGGGGGACACACGATCAGTATCGCCAGCGGCACCGACAGTTTTCGGCGTCGTGAGCAGCCATGATCCAAAAGTGCTTGCCGACCTGGGCGCGGATGGGCAGACTGACCAGCCGCCAAGATCACCGAACCGCCCGGAGAGTTGATGATCGACCTGCAGGCCATGAACGAACGCGTGATCGCGGAGTTCCGCGCGAACGGCCGCCACGGGGAGGGGCTCCCGACACTGCTGCTCACCACCACCGGCGCCCGCACCGGACGACGGCACGTGACGCCGATGCTGTTCCTGGCCGACGACGACCGCTACGTCGTGTTCGCCGCGAACGGAGGTGCTCCCGGACATCCGGACTGGTACCGCAACCTGGTCGCGGAGCCGTCCGTCGACGTCGAGGCGGACGGAGAGGCCTTCACCGCCCACGCGGCCGAGATCACCGGAGCGGCTCGGGACCGTCTGTTCGCGAAGCAGGCGAAGGCGTTCCCGCGGCTGGCAGAGCACCAGTCGATGACCAGCCGGCCGTTCCCGGTGATCGCGCTCAAACGGGTATGACACGGGTGTGATCCGGGTTAGGACCGCCCTGCCTCAGGTACCTGCTGGGTTCTGACTGCTTCCGTGAAGGGCCCCTTGCCTACCCTGAAGGTAGGGAAGGGGCCCTTCACGGACCTGCGGATCGCCACGCCCGCCCCAGCAGCCACACCGGAGCCGCGGGAAGGGGTCCTTCACGCGGCTCCCAAGTACATGAAGGCCCCCTTCCTTGCGCTTAGCAAGGAAGGGGGCCTTCATGTACTTCAAGCGGGGTCAAGAACGGCGGCTGCGTGGGAAGGGGTCCTTCACCTCGCCCCAGACCGGTACCGCGCTGCGTGTGACACTGGCCACCCCAGCGAGGAAATCCGGTGTCACGACAGAGCTTCGCGGCTGCGAAAGCGCCCAGTACGGCTTCCGATTACCCCGTCGAGGCCGACCTCGCAGGATGGATCCGAGACCTCGGCTGATCGCTTGACAAAGCGTTGAGCCGACCGCACGATCTCGTCTCATGAACCTGTCTGACAGCCAGACAGCCGGACACGGTGGTCCACGACGCGTCAGCGCGATGGAGGCCGTTCTGGCCCACCTTCGCGGCGCCATCGAGCGCGGCGAGTACGAGATCGGCCACAAGCTGCCGTCGGAATCCGCGCTCGGCAAGGAGTTCGAGGTCAGCCGTTCGGTCGTCCGCGAAGCGCTGCGGGGACTGCAGGCGCTCGGGCTCACCGTGTCCAAAACGGGCAAAGGGACCTTCGTGACCGCCAGCGGGCCGGTCGAGAACCCCACCTTCGGGACCTACTCGGCCCGTGACCTGTTCGAGGTCCGGCGCCACGTCGAGATCCCCGTCGCCGGGTACGCGGCCTTGCGGCGCAGCACCGACGACCTCGACCTGCTCGGCCACCTCGTCGAGCGGATGGACCTCGAAACCGACAACACCGCGTGGGTGGCGCTGGACTCCCTGTTCCACATCACCATCGCCCAGGCCTCGGGAAACCCGGTGTTCGGCAAGGTCATCGAGGAGATCCGGGACGCGCTGGCCCGCCAGTCCTCTTTTCTCAACCAATTGGGTGGCCGTCGGACCCGGTCGAACACCGAGCACCGTGAGATCGTCACCGCCATCGCCTCCGGTTCCGAAGCGGACGCCGTCGCGGCGATGACCTCTCATCTCGAGCACGTCGAGAACGCCCTCACCACCATCGTGCGGCCCGGCCACACGACGCACCAGAACAAGGACGACTGACACCGTGACCGAACAGACCCTCAGCGCGGACACCGCGCCGGTGCCGGCCGACGCCGGTGACGCCGGCTACGACAAGGCGTTGAAGCCCCGCCACGTCAACATGATCGCGATCGGTGGCGCCATCGGCACCGGCCTGTTCCTCGGCGCGGGCGGACGGCTCGCGCAGGCGGGCCCCGCGTTGGCGATCGTGTACGCGGTCTGCGGCCTTTTCGCGTTCTTCGTGGTGCGTTCGCTCGGCGAACTCATCCTGTACCGCCCCTCATCGGGCGCCTTCGTTTCCTACGCCCGGGAGTTCATGGGCGAGAAGGGCGCTTTCGTCGCGGGCTGGATGCACTTCCTGAACTGGTCGACGACCGGTATCGCGGACATCACCGCGATCGCGCTGTACGCGCATTTCTGGTCTTTCTTCACGCCGATCCCGCAGTGGGTGCTGGCGCTCATCGCGCTCGCGGTGGTGCTGGCGCTGAACATGGTGTCGGTCAAGCTGTTCGGCGAGATGGAGTTCTGGTTCGCCATCATCAAGGTCGCCGCGCTGGTGACCTTCATGGGGATCGGGATCTTCCTGCTGGTCACCCAGCAGCCGATCGACGGCCAGACCCCCGGTTTCTCGCTGATTTCCGACAACGGCGGCATCTTCCCCGCCGGGCTGCTGCCGATGGTGCTGATCGTCCAGGGTGTCGTGTTCGCGTACGCCTCTGTCGAACTGGTCGGCGTCGCCGCCGGTGAGACGGAGAACCCCCGCAAGATCATGCCGAAGGCGATCAACTCGATCATGTGGCGGATCGGGATCTTCTACGTCGGATCGGTGGTCCTGCTGGCGATGCTGATGCCGTGGGACTCCTACTCGAAGAACGAGAGCCCGTTCGTCACCGTGCTCTCGCACATCGGGGTGCCGCAGGCGGGCAACGTGATGAACCTGGTGGTGCTGACGGCGGCGCTGTCCAGCCTGAACTCGGGGCTCTACTCGACCGGCCGCATCCTGCGGTCGATGTCGCTGGCCGGATCCGCGCCGAAGTTCACCGGCGTGATGAACAAGAACCACGTGCCCTACGGCGGGATCCTGCTCACCGCCGCGGTCTGCGTGGTCGGTGTCGGCCTGAACGCCGTCGTGCCCAGCCAGGCCTTCGAGATCGTGCTGAACTTCGCGGCCGTCGGCATCCTCGGCACCTGGGCGATCATCGTGCTGTCCCACCTGATGTTCGTGCGCAAGGCCAAGCGCGGCGAGGTGGAGCGCCCGTCGTACCGGCTGCCGTTCTCGCCCTACACCGAGATCGCGACGCTGCTCTTCCTCGTCGCCGTCATCGTGCTGATGGGCTTCGACGAGGTCGGCCGGATCACCCTGTTCTGCCTGCCGGTCATCGCGCTCGCGCTGGTGGCGGGCTGGTTCGGGGTGCGCAAGCGGATCAACATGGACGTCTTCGAAAAGACGAAGCTGTGATCCCCGAGATCCGCGTTCCCGCGCACGAACCGCTGGTGCACCTCCTCCGCGACGGAATGGTCGAGGGGGTGCACCACGGTTCGGCCGTGATCCTGGCGCCCGACGGCCGTGTCCTGTTCTCGGCGGGCGACATCGAGGCGGCGTTCTATCCGCGTTCGGCGGCGAAACCCTTGCAGGCCACCGCGATGGCCCGACTCGGGGTGGACTTGAGCCCGGCGGGATTCGCCGTCGGCGCGGCCAGCCACTCGGGCGAGGAAATCCACCTTTCGGAGGTTCTCAGGACGTTGGACGGCGCCGCGCTCACCGCCGCGGATCTGCGGACGCCCGAGGATCTGCCGTTCGACCCGGTCGAACGGGACGCCTGGGTCGCCACGGGACGGACGGCTTCGAGGCTGGCGCACAACTGTTCCGGCAAGCACGCGGCGATGCTCGCGACCTGCCGCCTGCACGGCTGGTCCACAAAGGACTACCTGGATCCGGGACATCCGCTGCAGCGCGCGATCGCGGACTGCGTCGAGGACCTGGCCGGGCAACGGATCCCCAAGGTCGCCGTCGATGGGTGCGGCGCTCCCCTGTTCGCGGTCTCGCTGCGCGGGCTCGCCCGAGCCGTCGGCAAGATCGCCGCCGCCGCGCCGGAAACCCCGGAAGGCCTTGTGGCCGAAGGGATCCGGAAGTATCCGGAACTGGTCGCCGGTACCCGCCGCGACGTCACCGCGCTCATGCGCGCGGTTCCCGGCCTGATCGCGAAGGACGGTTTCGAAGCCGTCCAGGTCGCCGCGCTGCCGGACGGCACGGCGATCGCGATCAAGATCGCCGACGGCGGTGACCGGGCCCGGCGGCCGGTGCTCGCCGCCGCGCTGGCGCTGTGCGGCGTCGAGCAGGACGTACTGGAGCCGACCTCCGGTTTGCGCGTGACGGACGCGCTGGCCGGACACCACCTTGCCGCCTGAGGAGCCTTCGATGCACCGCGTGGAACACGATCTGCTGGGAGACAAGGAAGTTCCGGCCGACGCCTACTGGGGTGTGCACACCGCGCGCGCCAGGGAGAACTTCCCCATCACCGGCACCGCGATCTCCGCGTACCCGCATCTGATCGAGGCGCTCGCCTCGGTCAAGGAGGCCGCCGCCCGCGCCAACGCCGGCCTCGGCCTGCTGAGCCCGGACGTCGCCGACGCGATCTGCCGCGCGTGCCGGGAGATCCGGGAAGGCGCGCTGCACGAGGAGTTCGTCGTCGACGTCATCCAGGGCGGCGCGGGCACCTCGACGAACATGAACGCCAACGAGGTGATCGCGAACCGCGCGCTCGAACTGCTCGGACACGAGAAGGGCGACTACGCCCGAGTGCACCCGAACGAGCACGTGAACCTCGGGCAGTCCACGAACGACGCCTATCCGACAGCGGTCAACGTCGCGACGATCATCGCCGTCCGCGAACTGGCCGAAGCGATGACCGTGCTGGAGCGCGCGTTCGCCGCCAAGGCCGTCGAGTTCCACGATCTGCTGAAGATGGGCCGGACCCAGCTGCAGGACGCGGTCCCGATGACGCTGGGGCAGGAATTCGGGACCTACGCGATCATGCTCGGCGAAGACCGGCTGCGGCTCACCGAAGCGGTGGCGCTGCTGCACGAGATCAACCTCGGCGCGACCGCGATCGGCACCGGCCTCAACGCCGCGCCCGGATACGCCGAAGCCGCCGTCGCACAGCTGCGCGAGATCACCGGGCTGCCCGTCGTGAGCGCCGCCGATCTCGTCGAGGCGACGCAGGACTGCGGTGCCTTCGTGCACCTTTCCGGTGTCCTCAAGCGCATCGCGGTGAAACTTTCGAAGAGCTGCAACGATCTGCGGCTGCTCTCGTCGGGACCGCGGGCCGGGCTGAACGAGATCAACCTGCCGCCGGTGCAGGCCGGGTCGTCGATCATGCCGGGCAAGATCAACCCGGTGATCCCCGAAGTGGTCAACCAGGTCGCTTTCGAGGTCATCGGCAACGACGTCGCCGTCACGATGGCGGCGGAGGCCGGGCAGTTGCAGCTCAACGCCTTCGAGCCGCTGATCCTGCACTCGCTTTCGGAGAGCATCACACATCTGCGGTCGGCCTGCGTGGTGCTGGCGGAACGGTGCGTTTCCGGGATCACCGCGAACGCCGACGTGATGCGGGGTTACGTCGAGAACTCGATCGGGCTGGTGACCGCGCTGAACCCGAGCATCGGGTACGCGGCGGCGACCGAGATCGCCAAGGAAGCGCTGGAGACCGGGCGCGGAGTGGCTGAACTCGTCGTCGAGAAGGGCCTTCTCCCCGCCGAAGAACTGGCGAAGCTGCTGAAGCCGGAGACACTCGCACGGCTTCGCTGAGACCCGCGGGGCGGTACCGGGCGGTCCGCCCCGCGCCAGGTCTCGTGAGTGGTGAAGGACGGCTCCAACCGTCCTCACCACTCACGAGACCCACCACCTGCCCTGACCTGGAGTACGGTCGTAAGCGGACGATGATCATCCGCACGAAAGGCGGCCCAGGCGTGCTCGACCGACTCCTCGACCGGTTCCTCGGCCTTCCCCCTGCCGAAGGCCCCGCTCCCGTGGCGACCAAGGGAATCCCCGTCCCGATGCCCGACGGCGTCCGGCTGCTGGCCGACCGCTACGCCGTCCCGGACGGCGAACCGCGGCCGGTGGTGCTGATCCGCACGCCGTACGGCCGCAAGGGGCTGATGGGCAAGATCTTCGGCGAGACGTTCGCGCGGCACGGGTTGCAGACGGTCCTGCAGAGCACTCGCGGCACCTTCGGCTCCGGCGGCGAGTTCCGGCCGTTCCACCTGGAGAAGGAGGACGGCCTCGCCACCGTCGCCTGGCTGCGCGAGCAGCCGTGGTGCGACGGACGGGTCGCGATGGCGGGCGCGAGCTACCTCGGCCACACGCAGTGGGCTGTCGCGCCGTATCTCGACGAGCCGCTCGAAGCGCTGTGTCTCGGTGTCACCGCGTCGGAGTTCGTCTCGACGTTCTATCCCGGCGGGATCCTCGCGGTCGACAACATGGTCTCGTGGTCGGCGCTGATCGGCCGCCAGGAAGGCCGGTTCGCCGGTCTGCCGAACCCTTGGCAGACGAAGAAGACCCGCCAGGCCATGGCTCATCTGCCGGTTTCCGGCGCGGACGTCGCGGCCATCGGCAAGCAGGTGCGGTTCCTTCAGGACGTCTCCGGGCACGCCGAGCCGGGGGACGACTTCTGGGCGCCGTCGGACCACAGCGCCGAGGTCGCCGGGCTGAGGACCCCGGTGACGATGGTGACCGGCTGGTACGACCTGTTCATCACCGCGCAGCTGCGCGACTTCAAGGAACTCGCCGCGGCGGGGCGTGAGCCGAGGATCACCATCGGCCCCTGGGCACACGGCGAACCGGCCAGCCTCAAAACCCTGATCACCGACCAGATCGGCTTCCTTTCCGCCCACCTTCACGGCGATCGCGCGCCGCTGAGGCAGGCTCCCGTACGCCTGTACCTGCAGGGCTCCGGGCGGTGGCTGGACTTCGACAGCTGGCCGCCGAAGTCCGACGCCACCCCGTATTTCCTGCGCCCCGGCGGGCTTTCCACCGAAGAGCCCGTCGAGTCGAAGCCGGGGACGTTCACCTTCGACCCGGCCGATCCGACGCCGTCCGTGGGCGGCCCGCTGCTTTCGGGCACGCAGAAACAGCGCGACAACAAGGACGTCGAGGAGCGCGGGGACGTGCTGCTCTTCACCGGCGAAAAGCTGAAGCGCGACCTCGACGTCATCGGCGAGGTCTCCGCGCTGGTGCACGTGCGGACCGACGTCGGGCATGGCGACGTGTTCGTCCGGCTTTGCGATGTGGACGGTCGCGGTGTCTCCCGCAACGTCACCGACGGCATCCTCCGCCTGCGCCCCGGCCACCCCAAGTCCGATGTGGACGGTGTGGTCGCGGCGGAGGTCCGGCTCGATCCGACGGCTTACCGGTTCCGGCGCGGGCACCGGCTGCGGCTGCAGGTCGCGGGCGGAGCGTTCCCCCGCTTCGCCCGCAACCACGGCACCGGCGAGTCCGTTTTCAGCGCGGTGGACGGGAAACCCGCGCGGTTCGAGATCTTCCACGATCCCGCGCGGCCGTCCGCGATCACCCTGCCGGTGTCTTCCTAGGCCGGGACCACCCGGTGGTGGGTGGTCAGCCTGCCGTCGTCGTGCAGCACGTGGAACAGCAGCGACGGCGGCAGGTCGTAGTCGATCGGCCCGCCTTCTCCCCACGGCCGGAGCCCGTTCTCCTCCCACGGGAGCAGGATGCTCGACCCGACAGAAGGCGCGGACCTCAGCGGCAGACCCGCGAAGGTCGTCGACGCCGAGGCGTGGACGTGCCCGCAGAGCAGGGCCACCACTCGCGGATGACGTCCGAGCACCTCGGCCAGCCTGTCTTCGCCGTACTGGCGCATCGCGTCCACCAGCGGCAGACCGAGTTCGACAGGCGGGTGGTGGAAGGCGATGAAGGCGGGGCCGTCGCCGACGGCCAGAACGCCGTCCAGCCAGGCCACCGTCTCGTCGTCGAACAGGCCGTCCGGCTTGCCGGGGATGCTCGAATCGGCCATGACGAACGTGACGTCGCCGACGGTGTGCGCCGCGTTGACCGGGGCGTCGTCCGGCGCCTGGCCGAGCAGCCCTTCGCGGAACGGGCCGCGCTTGTCGTGGTTGCCGGGGCAGGTGAACAACGGGACGTCGGTCTTGAACAGCTCGGCCGCGCGCCGGTACTCCTCGAGCGTGCCGTGATCGGCGATGTCGCCGGTCACCAGGATCGCGTCGACCGGCTTCGCCAGGTTTTCCAGGTACCGCATGACCCGCGCGGTGCGTTCGTCGCCGCGCTCCCCGCCGTCGAGATGGTTGTCACTCAGATGTGCCGTCACGAACATCGTGTCACCCCATGTTCTCCAAATATGCCAACGTTTTCACCCAGTTCCGCACGAGCAGCTCCGCGGCCGTCGCGAGGTCCGAGACACGGATCGCCTCGGCGATCCGACGATGCTCGTCGATACTTTCCAGCGAGCGTTCGGCGCCACCGAAATAGCTGGTGTCATAGCGTTTCAGCAGCGGCTTGGTCTGTTCGATCAGGCGCAGCAGATGCGGATTCGTGCAGCGCGAGACCAGCAGCGCGTGCCAGCGATCGTCCAAATCGGACAGATCGCCTCGCCGCCCGAGTTCCGCTGTCATCTCGGTGGCGATCCGGTCGAGGCCGCCGGTGAGCCCGGCGAGGTCCTGCGGCGAACTCCAGCGCAACGCGAGCGATTCCAGCTCCGCGACGAGCGGGTACAGCCGCCGGGCCTCTTCGGGATCGAAGGGCGGCACGAGGAAACCGCGACCCGGCGCCGAGACGAGCAGGCCACGATCGGCCAGCCCGATCAGCGCCTCGCGCAGCGGTGTCCGGCTGACACCCAGTTCGCGGGCGAGGTGCACCTCGTTGATCCGGCTGTCCGCGGCGAGCCGGCCGTCGAGTACGCGGGCGGTGATCTCCTCGGCGAGATCGCTCCGCAGCAGGTTCCTCGTCATGCGGGCAGTATTGCATGCACTTCGGCCATACTGTATTCAGTTAGGCATGACGGCCTTCGATGTAAACCGCGCTCGTGCCGAGACGCCGGGCTGCGCGGAAGTGGTCCACCTCAACAACGCCGGATCGTCGCTGCCACCCGCGCGAGTGACCGACACCGTCGTCGACTACCTGCGCGAAGAAGCCCTGATCGGCGGATACGAGCAGGCCACGGCCACCGTGGAGCGGCTGGACGGCGTCTACGCCTCGGCCGCGCGGCTCGTCGGCGCCGAGCCCGACGACATCGCGCTGACCGACAACGCGACCCGATCCTGGCAAGCGGTCTTCTACGCGCTGCCGTTCGCCGCCGGAGACCGGATCCTGACGGCGAAGTCCGAGTACGCGAGCAACGTCATCTCCTACCTTCAGCTCGCGAAGCGCACCGGCGCCGTCGTCGAGGTGGTCGAGGACGACGAGTCCGGACAACTGGACGTCGAGGACCTCAAACGCCGTGTCGACGGCGACGTCAAGCTGATCGCCGTCTCCCACGTGCCGACCCAGGGCGGGCTGGTGAACCCCGCCGAGGAGATCGGCGCTGTCGCGCGCGAGGCCGGGATCCCGTTCCTGCTGGACGCGTGCCAGAGCGCGGGCCAGATCGACCTCGACGTCGCGCGCCTGAACTGCGACGCGCTCAGCGTGACCGGCCGCAAGTACCTGCGCGGACCGCGCGGCACCGGGTTCCTCTACGCGCACCCGCGGCTGCGTGAACGCGTGGAGCCCGCGATGCTCGACCTCCACTCGGCGGCATGGACAGCGCCCGAGAGCTACGAGGTCGATTCGACGGCGAAGATGTTCGAGGTCTGGGAACGTGATCACGCCGCGGTGCACGGCCTCGGCGCCGCGATCGACTACGCCCTCGAATGGGGCATGCCCGCCATCGAAGCCCGCGTCGCCACGCTGGCCGCGAAACTGCGCGACGCGCTCCGCGAGATCCCCGGCGTCCGCGTCCACGACCAGGGCGCGCGGAAGTGCGGAATCGTCACGTTCAGCGTCGCGAAAACGCCGTCGCAGGAAGTGAAACAGCGCCTGGCCGCGGCGAAGATCAATGTCAGCGTCGTGGAAGCGTCGTCCGCCCAGTTCGACTTCGCCGCGCGTGGGCTGCCCTCGATGGTCCGGTCTTCGGTGCACTACTTCAACACCGAAGACGAGATCGCACTCCTCGTCGGCGAGGTCGCGAAACTGGCCTAACGGCGGGAAAGCACCGACTCGGACGGCGGGGCGTACGGCAGCCCCGTCGTCTTGGCGCGCTTGCCGATCACCAACGCCTCACCCATGAGGCTGACGCCGATCGACAAGGTCACCGGCCGCGCGTCGGGATGCGCACCCGCCATGGTGGCCAGGAAACCGATGCCGAAGTTCACCGCCATCGACAGCACCCAGACGCCGAACGTCCAGCCGGTGTAGCGCAGCCAAAGCACTCCGTCGCGCTCGAACAGCTTCGTGGTGGTGGCACGCACCGCGCCGAGGCCGCAGCCGACCGCGGAGCCCAGTACGAGCCAGAGACCGTCCGTGAACGTGAAGGCATCCAGCTTCGTCAAGCCGTAGACGCCGATCCCGATCAGGATCACCGGTGCCCCGAACACGTCGCGGGCGACCAGCGGCTCCCCGCGCAGTCGCCGTACGACGATCACGATCACCGCGGCGACCACCAGCGCGATCAGCAACCAGGTCCTCATGACTCCCCCTTTGTAGCATGACTGTGCCAAATAAAATAGCAAGGTCGTGCTATAAAGACAACATGCCCAAGATCGTCGACCCCGAGGCCCGGCGCCTGGAGATAGCCGAGGCCGTCTTCCGCGTGATCCAGCGGGACGGCCTCGCGCAGGCTTCGCTCAGGAGCGTGGCCGACGAAGCCGGTCTGGCGATCGGCTCGGTTCGGCACTACTTCAAGGGGCACGACGAGCTGATCGTGTTCGCCATGCGCGCGCTCGGCGACAGGGTGATCGCGAGGCTGATGGGGCATCTCCCGGAGCCGCTCGACCCCGCGACACCGCGCTCACGGCGGAAGGAACTCACCGAAGCACTGCTCGGCGAACTGCTTCCGCTCACCGAGCAGACCAGGGCCGAAACCGACGTCTGGCTGGCGTTCACGGCAGCCGCGAAATACCGCCCGGACCTCGCCGAGGAGGTCACCCGCACGTATGAGGGGGTCCGTTCCCTCGTCCGGCGGGTTCTCGAAGGCGCGCACGGAGTGGGCGGCCTGCTCGAAGGCCTCGACCTGGCCGTCGAAACCGAACGGCTGGCCGCGCTGCTGGACGGCCTCGCCCTTTCGTCGGGGCGGACATCGCCGGAGCTGATGCTCTCGGTGCTCCGGCGGCACCTGGAGAGCCTGCGGCGCCCCGACCCGGGAGATGGCACTGTGACGGGATGAGCACGTTCTACGAAGTCGCGGCCCTGGATCCCGGCCGCGTCGCGGTGATCGACGTCGACGGGCGGGAGACCACCTTCGGCGAGCTGTCGGCGCGGGTGAACCAGCTGACCCACGCCTTACGGGCACTCGGCCTCGGCGAAGGCGACGGTGTCCTCGCGATCATCCACAACGGACTCGCCTACTACGAACTGCTGCTGGCGACCCTGCAAGCGGGGATCTACTTCACCCCGGTCAACTACCGGTCCTCGCCGAGCGAGATCGCCTACATCGCGGTCAACAGCGGCGCGAAGGTGGCCATCGCGGACGCGGACATCGCGGCCACCTGCACCACGGAACTCAAGGGTCTGCACCGGTTCTCGCGCGGTGAGACACCCGGCTGGGCGGACTACGCGACCTGGGGCGCGGACCAGCCCGCCATCACCCCCGAGCACCGCACAGCCGGCCAGACGATGCTCTACACCTCCGGCACCACGGGACGCCCCAAAGGTGTCCGGCGCGCTCTGTCCGGGCGGCCGCCCGCGTTGCACCCGATCCACGCGAACGTCCTCGAACGCCTGGACGTCCTGCCGGGGCACGGCGTACACCTCGTCGCCTGCCCGCTCTATCACGCGGCGCCGGGCACGTTCTCGACCGCGATCCTGCACCTCGGGCACACGCTCGTGCTGATGGACCGGTTCGACGCCGAGGAAACGTTGCGGCTCACCGAAAAGCACCGTGTCACGAGTACACATCTGGTGCCGACGATGTTCCACCGCATGCTGCGGCTGCCCGAGGACGTCCGCTCGCGCTACAACCTGTCGAGCCTGGTCTCGGTGATCCACGGCGCCGCGCCTTGTCCGCGTGAGGTCAAGGAGCGGATGCTCGCCTGGCTCGGGCCGGTCGTCCATGAGTACTACGGCGCGTCCGAGGGACTGATCACGGCGGTGCACGCGCGCGAATGGCTCGCCGAGCCGGGCACGGTCGGCGAACCGCTGGACGGTGTGCGGGTGAAGGTCGTCGACGACGACGGCCGGGAACTCCCCGCGGGCGAGCCAGGGACGCTCTACTTCAGTTCCGCGCACACGAAATTCGACTACCACGACGATCCGGACAAGACGGCCGCCGCGCGCTCCGGGGAGTTCGTCACCGTCGGGGACGTCGCCTATCTCGACGCCGAGGGCCGCGTGTTCCTGTGCGACCGGCGGACGGATCTCATTCTTTCCGGTGGCGTGAACATCTACCCGGCCGAGATCGAGGCGCGGTTGCTGAGCCATCCGGACGTCGCCGACGTCGCGGTGATCGGGGAGCCGGATCCCGAATGGGGACAACGGGTCGTCGCCGTGGTTCAACCGGTCGAAGACGTCCTCGGGGACTCAGCGCTGGCGAAGCGGCTCGAGGAGCATTGCCGGGCCGAACTCGCCGGATTCAAGACACCGCGCCGGTTCGACTTCCGGGAGCGGCTGCCGCGGACGGAGAGCGGCAAGATGCTGCGACGGACGCTTCGGGCGACCTGAATCGCGGTACGGTTCTTCCCATGCGCCCGCGGTCCGTGACCACGCTGCTCGCCACACTCGCCCTCGCGCTCGCCGTCCCCGCGACGGCCGAGGCGACGCCCGGATCCGGGGTGACCGGGACGATCTTCAAGCAGAAGACGGTCGGGAACACCGACTACGTGCTGCGCGAGGTCGTCATCCAGCCCGGCGGGTACACCGGCTGGCACTACCACGACGGGAAGCTCTACGCGTACGTCAAGGCGGGCACGCTGACGCACAACTCGGCCGACTGCGGCCTCGACGGCCTGTACCGGAAGGGCGCCGCGTTCACCGAGCCGAGCGACACTGTCCACATCGGACGGAACCTCGGGACGACGCCGGTGGTGCTGGAGGTGCTCTACGTCCTCCCGCATGGGAGCCCGCTCTCACAGGACGCGCCGAACCCGGGTTGTCCTTTCTAGGCCCCGAACCAGCCGGCGACGTCGAGCCGGAAGCCGTCCGCGGGCGCCATCGTGCGCAGGTCGGCTTCGAGCGCGCGGACCCTTTCGGTTCCCAGCGCGCCCACCCAGTCCTTGCGCAGCTCCTCGAAGATCGCCGCGCTCCTGCCGAGTGAGTCGATCCCGCGGCCGGTGAGCCGCACGACCTTGCGCCGCGCGTCGGCCGGATCGTCGGCGCGCTCGACGTAACCGAGCTGCTCCAGCTTGTCGACGGTCTTGCCCGCCGCCTGTTTGCTGACCCCGAGCCGCCGCCCGATCTCGCTCGCCGTCGCGCCGCCGCGGCCGATCGCCTGGATGGCGAAGCCGTACGCCGGACGGACGTCGGGATGACCCTGCTCGGCCAGTTCGGCGTGGAGCCGGTCGATGATCGAGCGGAAGCCCGCGAACAGCAACAGCGGCAGCTCGAACCCGGGCGCGTCGGAAACCCGCTTGCCCTGTTCGACAACTTGGTTTACGTTTTCGTCAACCACGTTGACCATCCTAAGGGGCAGCCTTGTTCACCGATCACACCCTCGAAACCGCGCCCGAAGCCTCCCGTCGCCCGATGGAGGCGACCATCCGGCATCTGGGCCACCTGCCGACCGCCGTCGCCCGGCTGGCGTCGTCACCGGAACTGCTCGACGGGTTCCTGAAGCTCAGCGCGAGCTTCGAGAAGACCACACTCGATCCCCTCGCGCGGGAGACGGTCGTGATGACCGTGGCGACGCGCAACGGCTGCGAAGTGTGTGTCGAGATGCACACCGCCAAGCTGAAGGGACTTCACGCGGACGACGACGTCATCGCGGCGCTTCGCTCGCAGGAGCCCGTGCCCGACGAGCACCTGGAAGCCGTCCGGCAGTTCACGCTGGCGGTGCTCGAAACCGCCGGCGGCGTGGACGACGAGACACTGACGGCCTTCGTCGGGCACGGCTACACCGAGCGGAACGCCCTCGAAGTCGTCATGGGCATCGGGACCTACACGATGTCGACCCTGGCGAACCGGCTCACCCGCGCCTGACCGGCCCCAAGTCCGCGAAGGCCTCCTTGCCTACTTTCAGGGTAGGCAAGGGGCCCTTCACGGGCTTGCGATCGCTACGTCCGCACCGCGCGCACCAGCAGTTACAGCGACTGCGCGACCAGGGCACCGAAGCACGATCTCCGGCTGACGATCGAGCGTGGAAGATTCGGGACGTTGAACGTCCCGAATTCTCCACCGTCGCGCAGACCCCATCAGCCCCCGGTTGATCAAGCCCAAGCAAGGCCGGATACCAATGGGTCGGCAATTCCGGCCGTAGACACGTGAAGGCCCCTCCACTCGACTGAGCCGAGTGAAGGGGTCTTCACGCACCCCCAACTGTGGAACGTCTTTGGGTTTTCGGCGGTCTGGTCTGCCCCCTCGGCAGGCCAGACCGCCGGTGCGCCGCGCCGCGGGTGGCGAACTTTCGGCTGCACAAGACAGGAGACGGCCGGGACTGCCCAGATACATCAAGATCGGCGGCCAAAGGAGTGACATCGCCGGTCGCGCAAAGTAGTCAGCCTTCGGGGCGCACAAAATGACCCGTGAGTCCCTCAACGCGGACCGGTGGCAGGCAACTCGAGTATGAAGGATTTGGGACGTTGAACGTCCCAAATCCTTCACTCTCGACCGCCGGCCACGCCAGTGGGCAAGCAAATACGAGTCCCTCAAGGGGGCCTTCACGGACCGCACCCACGAACAACCGCAGCCAGAATCCAATAGGTACCTACGGGCACCTTTGGCCCTAACCCGGATCGCCACTCACGATCCCCTTGGGCCGTCGCGGGAGCTTCAGGCCTCGAGTGCCCACCGCACGTACCGCATCGTCGGCGCGAAGCCTGCCTTCTCGAAGACCCCGAACGCGCCGGACGGGCTCGCCGAGTCCACGTTCAAGCTGGCGCGGTCGTAACCCTGCTCGGCGGCGGCCCGCAGCGCGTGCCCCATCAGCGTGCCCGCGACACCCCGCCGCCGATACTCCCGGAGCGTCCCGATGAGCATGAAGTGCGCGTCGCGGACGCCGGTGGCCTCCGTGTCGGCCTCCCAGTACATGGTCACCAGCATTCCCACCGGAACGCCCGTCGCCTTCTCCCGGAGCAGGAAGCCGACCTCGGGCCGGAAGGTCTGGTTGGTGATCTTGTTCTTCCAGAGGTCGACGGGCATCGGCACCGCGCCCCAGTAATCCCGGTACGCCTCGTTCCGCACGTTCCGGAAGTCCTCGTCGTTGCGCTCCGACCACGGCTCGACCAAGAACCCGTCGGGGATCGCCGCACCACCGACGGCACCGAGCGCGTGCTCCATCCGCTGGAAGTAGCGCACCGCCGCGAACCCGCGAGACCGGAGGAGCTCGGCCAGACCGGCGACCTTCTCCGGCCGGTTGACGTCCACCACGAGCTTCGAGGCCGGGTGATGCAGCGCGTGCACCACCTTGGCCGCCTCGACCCCGGCGTCGACGAGCGCGGTTCCGACACCCCGGCGGCGATACCCGGGATGGACCCCGCCGTCGAGGAAGACCCGATGGACCTCTTCCGCGGTCGGCTTGAAGCGGATCTTCATGTACCCGGCCATCACGTCACCGTCGAAGGCGGCGAGGCTCGCGCGCTCCAGGTCCGCGTACGGGTCGATCAGCTCCTGGAGGGTGTCTTCCTCGGTGTAGTTCTCGCCGATGCCGTCCTCGGCCTCGATGGCGTTGAGGAGGTCGGCCGACGCTTTGGCGTCCTCACGGGTGAGCGGCCGCCACGTCAGGGTGTCGCGCATGCGGCGACGGTATCCCCCGCGCGGGCGGGGTGTCGCCGGGTTTTCGGTGGGCGCAGTAGGGATCGAACCTACGACCGCTCGGGTGTAAACCGAGTGCTCTCCCGCTGAGCTATGCGCCCGGGAGGTGACACCCGCGGACGGGTGTCACCGGTGAAGACTCAGGCCAGCGAGGCCACGGCCTTCTTCCACGCCTGCTGGTCGCGCGCCTCGCCGGGCTGGTTGACCTCGGCGAACCGCACGACGCCGTCCTTGTCGATCAGGAAGGTGCCGCGGGTGGCCAGGCCGGCCGTCTCGTTGAAGACGCCGTAGGCCTTCGCGACCTCACCGTGCGGCCAGAAGTCCGAGAGCAGCGGGAACTGGTAGCCCTCCTGCTCGGCCCACGCCTTGAGCGAGAACGGGGTGTCCACGGACACACCGATGACCTGGACGCCCTGGCCGTCGTAGTCCGCGAACTCGTCGCGGAGCTGGCACAGCTCGCCGGTGCAGATGCCGCTGAACGCGAACGGGTAGAACACGAGCAGGACCGGCTTCTCGCCCTTGAAGGACGACAGCTTCACGGCTTGCTTGTTGTAGTCGTTGAGCGTGAAGTCCGGGGCTTGCGATCCGACCTCGACGGCCATACCGGCGGTTTCCTCTCAAGAGCGAACAGGGGCCTGCGATGACAACCCTATCGTGTCGATCGCGCGGCTCCTGAGGTCACCGCTTGGTCTTGGACGACTTCGGCGACACCAGCCGTGTGCCCGCCCACTTGGGGCCGGCGCTGATGTTGGCCGTCTGCGCCAATCCGACCTGCGGCACCGCTTCGGCGATCTCGCTCGGCTCGACGTGTCCGGGCTGTCCCGTCTTCGGGGTCAGCACCCAGATCACACCGTTCTCGTTCAAGGGGGTCCGGACCTCGATCAGCGTGTCTCCGAGATCACCGTCGTCCTCGCGCCACCACAGCAGCACCACGTCGATGACCTCGTCGGCGTCCTCGTCGAGGATGTCGCCGCCGATCTGCTCCTCGATCGCCGCTCGGAGGTCGTCATCGACGTCCTCGTCCCAGCCGATCTCCTGGACCACCATGTCCGGCTTGATCCCAAGCCTTTCGGCGACGCTGCTCTGATCAGCGTCTCCCGCGGCGACCACTGCTGTCACTCCTCCAACTACGACGGAGCGTGGTGTCGCCTCGGCCGGATCGACCGGGCGGGCACCACACTCGGGTACACGATGCCCGTTAGCGAACACTGGTGAGGCGCTGTGCGCAACCGTCCACACCGGATCTTGAACAACTCGTGTCGCGGCGTACGGACATTCGGACCACCCTGGCGTGGTCAATTCAGGCGCACTTGGGCACCACCGAACGCACTGCTTTAGGGTGGGAGAGAAAACGCGCGCGCGAGTACAGGCGCGCGCGAGACGTGTCGCGATCGGGTCCGCGAACGTTACCGATCAGTAGCGGTGACGCGAACGGAACCGGAGGACGACGATGGAAGGCGACACGTCCGCGTACGAGCAGAACCAGCTACCACCTTTCGCAAGGAGACCCCTTGGCCCCGCAGAACGACGGCGCCTCCGGCAAGGAGACCCCGGCACGCGTCCGCGTCATCCGTGACGGACTGGCGGCGCACCTGCCCGACATCGACCCGGAGGAGACTGCCGAATGGCTGGACTCCTTCGACGAGGCGCTGGCCAGGGGTGGTCAGCAGCGCGCCCGGTACCTGATGCTGCGCATCCTCGAGCGGGCCAGGGAACGCCACGTCGGCGTTCCGGCGCTGACATCGACGGACTACGTCAACACCATCCCCACCGAGAACGAACCCTGGTTCCCCGGTGACGAGGAGATCGAGCGCCGCTACCGCGCCTACATCCGGTGGAACGCCGCGATCATGGTGCACCGCGCGCAGCGTCCCGGCGTCGGCGTCGGCGGGCACATCTCGACCTACGGCTCGTCCGCGGCGCTGTACGAAGTGGGCTTCAACCACTTCTTCCGCGGCAAGGACCACTCCAGCGGCGGCGACCAGATCTTCATCCAGGGCCACGCCTCCCCCGGCATCTACGCCCGCGCGTTCCTCGAGGGCAGGCTGACCGAGAACCAGATGGACGGGTTCCGTCAGGAGTTCTCGCACGCCGGCGAGGGCGGCGGCCTGCCGTCGTACCCGCACCCGCGGCTGATGCCGGAGTTCTGGGAGAACCCGACCGTGTCCATGGGCCTCGGCCCGATGAACGCGATCTACCAGGCCCGGTTCAACCGCTACCTGCGCGATCGTGGCATCAAGGACACCAGCGATCAGCATGTCTGGGCGTTCCTCGGCGACGGCGAGATGGACGAGGCGGAATCACGCGGCCTCATCCACGTCGCCGCGGGCGAGGGCCTCGACAACCTGACCTTCGTGATCAACTGCAACCTGCAGCGGCTCGACGGCCCGGTGCGCGGCAACGGCAAGATCATCCAGGAGCTGGAGTCGTACTTCCGCGGCGCCGGCTGGAACGTCATCAAGGTCATCTGGGGCCGCGAGTGGGACTCGCTGCTGCACGCGGACCGCGACGGCGCGCTGGTCAACCTCATGAACACCACGCCGGACGGCGACTTCCAGACCTACAAGGCCAACGACGGCGCCTTCGTCCGTGAGCACTTCTTCGGCCGCGACCCGCGGACCAAGGAGCTGGTCAAGGACCTGACCGACGCCGACGTCTGGAACCTCAAGCGCGGCGGGCACGACTACCGCAAGGTCTACGCGGCCTACAAGTCGTCGCTGGAGCACCACGGCCAGCCGACGGTGATCCTGGCCCACACCATCAAGGGCTACGGCCTCGGCCCGTCCTTCGAGGGCCGCAACGCCACGCACCAGATGAAGAAGCTCACCCTCGACGACCTCAAGCTGTTCCGGGACGCCCAGCGCATCCCGATCAGCGACGAGGAGCTCGAGCGCGACCCGAAGCTGCCGCCGTACTACCACCCCGGCAAGGACTCGGCGGAGATCGAGTACATGGTCGGCCGCCGCAAGGCGCTCGGCGGGTTCCTGCCGGAGCGCCGCCCGAAGGCCGCGAAGGCGCTCGTGCTGCCGGGCGACAAGGTCTACGAAGGCATCCGCAAGGGCTCGGGCAAGCAGGAGGTCGCCACCACGATGGCGTTCGTCCGGCTCATCCGCGAGCTGGCGAAGGACTCCGAGATCGGCAAGCGGATCGTCCCGATCATCCCGGACGAGGCGCGCACCTTCGGACTGGACTCGATGTTCCCGACGGCCAAGATCTACAACCCGCACGGCCAGACGTACACGTCGGTCGACGCGAGCCTGATGCTGGCCTACAAGGAGTCCGAAAAGGGCGTCATCCTGCACGAGGGCATCAACGAGGCGGGCTCCACCGCGTCGTTCACCGCCGTCGGGACCTCGTACGCCACGCACGGCGAGCCGATGATCCCGATCTACATCTTCTACTCGATGTTCGGGTTCCAGCGGACCGGTGACGGCCTCTACGCGGCGGCGGACCAGATGGCCCGCGGGTTCGTGCTCGGCGCCACCGCCGGCCGCACCACGCTGACCGGTGAGGGCCTGCAGCACGCAGACGGGCACTCGCTGCTGCTGGCGGCGACCAACCCGGCCGTCGTGGCCTACGACGCGGCGTGGTCGTTCGAGATCGCGCACATCGTGCGGGACGGTCTTCGCCGGATGTACGGCGAGACCGGGCCGGACGGCAACGGCGAGAACATCTTCTACTACATGACGATCTACAACGAGCCCTACCAGCATCCCGCCGAGCCCGAGAACCTCGACGTCGACGGCCTGCTCAAGGGTCTCTACCGGTACGCCGACGCCCCGTCGGGCGACGGCCCGGAGGCGCAGATCCTGGTGTCCGGCGTCACCATGCCGGACGCGCTGCGGGCCCAGGAGATGCTCGCCGAAGAGTGGGGGGTGCGCGCGGCCGTCTGGTCCGCGACGTCGTGGACCGAGCTGCGGCGCGAGGCCGTCGAGATCGACCATGACAACCTCCTCCACCCGGGTGACTCCCCGCGTGTGCCGTACATCACGCGGAAGCTGTCCGGCGTGAACGGGCCGGTCGTCGCGGTTTCGGACTGGATGCGCGCCGTACCGGACCTGATCCGTCCGTGGGTGCCGACCGACATGCTGACGCTGGGCACCGACGGGTTCGGGTTCTCCGACACCCGCCCCGCCGCCCGGCGGAAGTTCCTGGTCGACGCGCAGTCGATCGTGGTCGGCACGCTGAGCGCGCTCGCCAAGCGTGGCGAGGTCGACCAGGCGAAGGTGGCGGAGGCGGCGCGGAAGTACCGCCTCGACGACGTCGCCGCCGCGGGTCCGCAGCTGTCGGACTCCGGTAGCGCCTAGCAGTGAGCCGAAGGGGCCTTTCATCGCGAAACTCGCGGTGAAAGGCCCCTTCGGCACATCTTGGGCGAGTCAAGCTAGGGTAGACATCGGATGTTTCTGGGAAGCGGAGAGGGTGAGCGAGTGTGACTAAGCGTCGACTGCCGAAGCCGAGTGAGCTGAAGCAGATCCTGCGGCCGAAGCCGATCGTGCTCAACCCGACCGAACGGCGGCTGGCTGGCGCGCACACGATCGCCGACCTGCGGACGATCGCCCGCAAGCGGACACCGCGGGCGGCGTTCGACTACACCGACGGCGCCGCGGAGCTGGAAGACAGCCTGCGCCGCGCCCGGCAAGCCTTCCGCAGCGTGGAATTCCACCCGAATGTCCTGCGCGGGGTGTCCGATGTGGACACGAGCAAGGAGATCCTCGGCAAGCGTTCGGCGCTGCCGTTCGCGTTCGCGCCGACCGGGTTCACGCGGATGATGAACCACGAAGGCGAGTCCGCGGTGGGCCGTGTCGCGCAGCGCAACGGCATCCCGATGGGGCTGTCGACGATGGCGACGACGTCGATCGAAGACCTCGCGGCGGCCGCCCCGGAGGCCCGCAAGTGGTTCCAGCTCTACGTCTGGCGCGACCACAAAGCGGGCGAAGATCTGATGAATCGCGCCTGGGCCGCCGGCTTCGACACGCTCATGCTGACGGTGGACACTCCGGTCGCGGGCGCGCGGCTGCGCGACGTCCGCAACGGGCTGACCATCCCGCCCGCGCTCACCCTCAAGACGTTCGTCGATGGCGCGATGCATCCGGCGTGGTGGATCAACCTCCTGACCACCGAGCCGCTGACCTTCGCGTCCTTGAGCCAGTTCGACGGCACGGTCGCCGAGCTGCTCAACCAGCTCTTCGACCCGACCTTGAACTTCGACGACCTCGACTGGGTCCGCCAGACCTGGCCGGGCAAGCTCGTGGTGAAGGGGATCCAGAACGTCGACGACGCGCGTGACGTGGTCAAGCACGGCGCCGACGCGGTGCTGCTGTCCAACCACGGCGGACGCCAGCTCGACCGCGCTCCGACGCCGATCGAACTGCTGCCCGCGGTGCTCGACGAGATCCAGGGCGACGCGGAGGTGTGGGTCGACACCGGCATCCTCTCCGGCGGCGACATCGTGGCCGCGATCGCGCGCGGCGCCGACGCGGTGCTGATCGGTCGCGCGTTCCTCTACGGCCTGATGGCCGGGGGCGAGCGCGGGGTTCAGCGGTGCGTGGACATCCTGCGCGCCGAGATGACCCGGACGATGCAGCTGCTGGGCGTCCGCACCCTCGACGACCTCAAGCCCTCACACGCGACGATGCGGTGACGACCCCGGCGTGGACCTGCTTCGCCGTCCGGTTCCAGCTCCACCAGCCGTGCACGACCAGCCCGGCGAACACGATGTAGACCGCGGCCGAGAAGTACAGGCCCGAGGAGAGCTGCAGCGGTACGCCGATCGCGTCGACGACCAGCCACACCAGCCAGAACTCGACGAGACCCGCGCCCTGCGCGGCGAAGGCGACCAGCGTGCCGACGAAGATCGCGGCGTCCGGCCACGGCGCCCACGAGGCGTCCAGCGCCTCGAGCACCAGCGCCATGGCGGTGGTGCCGATCGCGAACGCGCCGATCATCGCCAGGCGCTCGCCGAGGCGGCCCTTGCGGACGACGACGCCGTACACCGGGTCGCTGCGGCGGGACCAGGCCCACCAGCCGTAGATCGAGATGACGAGGATCGCGACCTGCCTGGTGGCGAGCCCGCCGAGATGCGCGGAGATGTAGACCGAGAACAACAGCACGGTGGCGCCGACCTGCACCGGCCACGTCCACAACGTGCGGCGTTGCGCCAGGAAGACCACGGCCAGCGCGAAGATCTGCCCCGCCAGTTCGGCGAAGGAGATCCACTGTCCGAGCACCGTGACACCGTTGTGCAGCAGGAAGTCCACGTCCGCACCCCTCTCGTCTACCGCTCCAACATGCTCCGCCTCGGCACCATTCCCTAGAGAGTGTGAGGTGCGGAACAGGGAGCAGGCTCGAGAGCCGCTGAGTGGAGTAGACGAAGGGGCCCTTCGCCGCGTGTCATGCGGCGAAGGGCCCCTTCAGCTCCGCGCGAGCCCGGTGCCTTCCTCGATCACCGGGCTCGCGGGATGCTCAGGAATCTACGCGACCGATGCCCACGGGCGAAGTCGGCGGCTCCGAACGGACCTTCTCTTTACTGCTTCCGGACTCCAATTGGCCCTGCAGGTTGGCCAGCCAGCCTTGCCAGCGGTCCTGCGCCGGCTTGATCAGGCCGCCGCCGAAGCCGACGACGATCACACCGCCGATGGTGGCGAGCACGGTGACCAGGACCGGTCCGGTGACCGCGGTCGCGATGTTCACCTGGCCGAGCGCGGCGATGATGCCGAACGCCACGATCAGCCAGTAGGCGATCGTGCCGAGCAGCCGTCCCGCGGGCCGTGTGGAGAGCGCGCCGGTCACCAGGTCGCGGACGACCTTCGCGACGGCGGCCGCGACGATCACCAGCACCAGCGCCACCAGGATCCGCGGCAGGAACGCGATGATGTCGTTGAGCAGCGCGCTGACCGGATTGCTCTCACCGAATACGCCGAACGCGAGTTGCAGCGCGATCAGGAGAATGAAGTAGTACACGAGTTTGACGAGGATCCCGCCCGCGTCGACATTCGCTTGTTTGAGCGTTCCGGTGAGTCCGGTCTTCTCGATGAGCTTGCCGAATCCGATCTTCGACAGAACCAGTCCCAATGCCTTTGACACGGCCTTCGCGATCAACCAGCCGATGAGCAGGATGATCAGGAATCCGACCAGTTTCGGCACGAAGGTGGCGACAAGGTTCCATGCTTGCCCCAGACCGTCTTTCAGCTGCTCGCCCACGGCGAACTCCCTCCTCGGCAAATCCGCGCCAAACCCGGCGTGGCTTGCGAGGGATCGTTGATCACCGGCTCCGCACCGGCAACTCGGCACCCCACGATCGAGTGAGTGAACTAGCGGGAAAAGATCGACAAGTCCCATACTTGTTCTACCGGTGGGGACCGGGGAGACGAGGCCGTCCGGCGCAGCGAAAAACGCGAGCGCCGGGCGGCCTCGAGTTTTAGGCAAACACCTTTCACAATTCGCCGCTCTGACTGTCCACTTCGGACACGAGCGGCGTAGGGCCGCAGGACGACGGCCCCTTGGCCGACCGGACTAGGATCGGCTGACCATGGCTGATGCGACTTCCGGACGGCGTGTGCCCAAGCACCACGGGCTGTCCGCCAAGACCCTCCGGCGGCTCGAGCACGCCTCCGGCCGGCTCGCGAGCGCGAGCGTGGCGGTGATGGAGGAGCGGCTGAGCTGGTTCGCCCGCCTCCCCGCCGACCAGCGCGCGAGCGTCCTGTTGATCACCCAGGCGGGTGCCGCCGGTTTCGTCGACTGGCTCCGCGACGCCAAGGAAGCCCTCTCCCTCACCACCGAGGCGTTCCGCGACGCGCCCGCCGAACTGTCCCGCTGGGTGAGCCTGCGGCAGGCGGTCGGCATGGTGCGGCTCGCGATCGAGGTGTTCGAGGAGCAGCTGCCGGAGTTCGCCGCGAACGAGGCGGAACGCGCCGCGTTGATCGAGGGGATCCTGCGCTACGGCCGGGAGATCGCGTTCGCCGCCGCCAACTCCTACGCGGCCGCCGCCGAGGCACGCGGCGCCTGGGACGCGCGGCTCGAAGCACTGGTCGTCGACGGCATCGTCCGCGGCGACGCCGAGGAAGCGGTGCTCTCCCGTGCCGCCGCGCTCGGCTGGGATCCGGCCGCTCCCGCCACCGCGCTGGTCGGCACCCCGACGTCGGACGATCCGCCCGCCGTCGTGTTCGAGGTGCGCAGCCGCGCCGCGAGGGTCGGGCGCCCCGTCCTGCTCTCGGTGCAGGGATCCCGCCTGGTCGTGGTCGTCGCGGGCCCCACCGACGGCAGCGTCAAGGACCGCGAGATCCTCACCAAACTTTCGGTGGCCTTCGCCGAGGGCCCGGTCGTCGCCGGGCCGACGGTCCCCACCCTCGCCGAGGCTCACCACAGCGCGACAGAGGCTCTCTCCGGCCTGCGCGCCGTCGTCGGCTGGCCCGGCGCCCCGCGGCCCGCGAGATCGATCGATCTGCTGCCGGAACGCGCGTTGTCCGGCGACCCCGAGGCGGAACGCCTGCTCGTGGAGCAGATCGCCCGGCCGCTGGAGGAGGCGGGCCCGGCGCTGCTGCGGACGGTGGAGACCTACCTCGACAGCGGCGGCGTGCTGGAGACCTGCGCGCGGACGCTGTTCGTGCATCCGAACACCGTCCGGTACCGGCTGCGGAAGGCCGCCGAACTCACCGGCCGCCACGCCGCCGAATCGCGCGACGCCTGGGTGCTGAAGGTGGCCCTGACCGTCGGCCGTCTGGCCCGGGCCCGCGGCCTCTGGTGACGAACTCACGTGACCGAACGGCGAACACACGTGATTGAAGACGGAACTCGCGTGATCAGACGGCGAACACGAGAACTCGACCCAGGCCAACGCGACCCAGGCCAACGTGACCCAGGCCGACGTGACCGAAGCTGAGGCGACCCAGGCTGAGGTGACCGAGGCTGAGGCGACCCAGGTCTTTTGATCTTTTGGAGTGCCGCGTTTTGCCCGAAGGGCTCGCGAACGGGGCGGCGGGCCGCCTGGGCACCCCTCCTCAGCCGGTTTCGAAAAGTCACGGCCCGGCGACCCGTTCGCGACCGCGGCATAGACAGACCAGTGACAGACTTCATAGGGAAAGCTGGTTGAACCCGACAAGGCTTTTGGGTTAAGCGCAGAGATCAGGAAGGCACTTTTGGAGGGTTCCGACAATTACGTCGGCCGGACTTGGTGAGCGTCGGCATCACGACCATGGTGGCCGAGAGTGTTTTCTAATGGGGTGACAGCAGCAGTCCTCGCCCCCGGTCAGGGTTCCCAAGCCCCAGGCATGCTCTCCCCTTGGCTCGAGCTCGACGGCGCCCGCGCGCGCGTCGAAGCCTGGTCCGAGCGGGCCGGCCTCGACCTCGTCCGCCTCGGCACCGAAGCGGACGCCGAAGAGATCCAGGACACCGCGATCACGCAGCCGCTGATCGTGGCGCTGTCACTGCTGGCGTTCGAACACCTGCAGCGCGAGGCCCCGGTCGCCGCGGACGCGCCGGTCGCCGGTCACTCCGTCGGAGAGCTGGCCGCCGCCGCCATCGCCGGGGTGCTGAGCCCTGAGGACGCCGTCGCGCTCGCCGCCGTCCGCGGCGCGGAGATGGCGAAGGCTTGCGCGCTGGAGCCGACGAGCATGGCCGCGGTCATGCTCGGTGACCCGGAGCAGGTCGTCGCTTGGCTCGAGGGCCAGGGCCTCGCCGCGGCGAACCGCAACGGCGCGGGCCAGATCGTCGCTTCCGGCGCCGCCGACGCGATCGAGAAGATCGTGGCCGAGCCGCTGGAGGGCACCAAGGTCCGCGCGCTCAAGGTCGCGGGCGCGTTCCACACGAACTACATGGCACCCGCGCGTGAAGCGCTGGCCGCCCACGCTGCGAAGATCACCCCGGCGGACCCCACGCGTCCGCTGCTGTCGAACGCCGACGGCCAGATCGTCACCAGCGGGGCCGAATACCTCGACCGGCTGGTCAAGCAGGTCACGAGCCCGGTGCGCTGGGACCTGACCATGGACGGTCTGGTCTCCGCGGGCGTCACCTCGACGCTCGAACTGCCGCCGGCGGGCACGCTGACCGGGCTGGTCAAGCGGCAGCTCAAGGGAACCGTGACCACCACCATCGCGCTGAAGACGCCCGCAGAGCTGGCGAAGCTTCAGGGGCAGGAGGACGCTTCGTGACCGACCGATCCACCTTGCGGCAGGCGCAGGGCGCCGCCGGGACCCGCATCCTCGGTGTCGGGAGCTTCCAGCCCGAGAAGATCGTGACCAACGACGATCTCTCGAAGATCATGGACACCAACGACCAGTGGATCCGCGACCGGGTCGGCATCGTCGAGCGCCGGTTCGCCGAGAAGGACGAGTCGCTGGTCGACATGGCGGTCAAGGCGGGCGCCGCCGCGCTCGCGGACGCCGGGGTGGATCCGTCCGAAGTGGACACGGTCATCCTGCCGAACTGCACGATGCCCACCCAGATCCCGAACGCCGCCGCGCAGGTGGCCGACCGGATCGGCATCACGCATCCGGCCGCGTTCGACCTCAACGCCGCCTGTGCCGGGTTCTGCTACGGCCTCGGTGTCGCGTCGGACCTCATCCGGGCGGGCAGCGCGAAGAAGGCGCTCGTCATCGGCGCCGAGAAGCTCACCGACCACGTCGACCCGGTCGACCGCGCGAACGCGATCATCTTCGCCGACGGCGCGGGCGCGGCGGTGGTCGGCGCGGCCGACACGGCACAGATCGGCCCGGTCGCCTGGGGCAGCGCCGGCGAGCACGTCGACCTCATCTACATGCGCGACGACCGGTGGATCTACCAGGAGGGCCAGTCGGTCTTCCGGTGGGCGACCACGCAGATCGCGCCGATCGCCTTGCACGCGCTGGAACTGGCCGGGCTCGAACCGTCCGATGTGGACGTCCTGATCCCGCACCAGGCCAACCTGCGCATCGTCGAAGCCATCGCCAAGAAGCTGCGCGCCAAGGGCGCCCGCGAAGACATGGTCGTGGCCGACGACATCAAGTACTCGGGCAACACCTCGTCCGCGTCCATCCCCCTCGCGCTGGACCACATGCGCAAGGCGGGCACCGCGAAGCAGGGCGACGTCGTGCTCGCCGTCGGCTTCGGGGCCGGACTCTCCTACGCGGGCCAGGCCTTCATCTGCCCGTGATGAATACTTCCCCCGCGGGCACCGTGTCCGCGGGGCAGCCGAAAGCATCACCGAGAAGGGAACAACCAGTGGCAGACAACGCAGAGATCCTCGCCGGCCTCGCCGAGATCGTCGAAGAGGTCGCCGGTGTGGCGCAGGACGACGTGACCGCCGACAAGTCCTTCGTGGACGACCTCGACATCGACTCGCTGTCCATGGTGGAGATCGCTGTTCAGGCCGAGGACAAGTTCGGCGTCAAGATCCCGGACGACGAGCTGGCGAACCTGAAGACCGTTGGCGACGCGGTGAACTACGTGTCGGCCAACTCCAAGTAAGTCCGAGTTCTTGATTGGCGCCGACCTTGGGGAGACTCCAATGAGCAACATCGACGTCGTGATCACCGGGATGGGCGCGACCACGCCGCTCGGCGGGGACGTCGCGTCCACGTGGGACGGCCTGCTCGCCGGGGCGAGCGGGATCCGTCGCATCGAAGCCGACTGGGTCGACGAACTCGAGCTGCCGGTGAAGATCGGCGCCATGCTCGCCGTCGACCCGTCCGAGGTCCTGCCGCGGGTTCAGGCCCGGCGGCTGGACCGCTGCGAACAGGTGGCGATCATCGCCGCCCGTCAGGCTTGGGCGGACGCGGGCTTCGAACAGCCGACCGATGAGCATCAGGATGTGGAACCCGAGCGCCTCGGGGTGACCATCGGCACCGGTGTCGGCGGTCCGGTCACCCTGATCTCCCAGAACGACCTTCTGCACAAGCAGGGACTCCGCAAGGTTTCCCCGCTGACCGTGCCGATGCTGATGCCGAACGGCCCCGCCGCCCACGTCGGGATCGACCTGAAGGCCCGCGCCGGCGTGCACTCGCCCGCGTCGGCCTGCGCGTCGGGCGCGGAAGGCATCGCCGCCGGCTTCGAGATGATCCGGTCCGGCCGGGCCGACGTCGTGGTCGCCGGTGGAGCCGAGGCGTGCATCCACCCGATCACCCTCGCCGGGTTCGCCCAGGCGCGGACGGTGTCGACCCGCAACGACGACCCGGCGAAGGCGTCCCGGCCGTTCGACGTGAACCGTGACGGTTTCGTCCTCGGCGAGGGTTCCGGCGTCGTGATCCTGGAGCGGGCGGACCGCGCCAGGGCCCGCAACGCGCGGATCTACGCGCAGCTGAGCGGGTTCGGGATCACCTCGGACGCCTACCACATCACGGGCAACCACCCGGAGGGCGTCGGCCAGATCGCCGCCATGCGGCAGGCGATGACGATGGCCGGGGTCTCCCCTGCCGACGTCGGCCACGTCAACGCGCACGCGACCTCCACGGTCGTCGGTGACGTCGGCGAGGCCGCGGCGATCCGCAACGCCGTCGGCGAGCACGCCGTGGTGACCGCTCCCAAGGGCGCGCTCGGCCACCTGGTCGGCGGTGCGGGCGCGGTCGAGGGCATCGCCACGATCCTGGCGATCTACCACGGTCTCGTCCCGGCGACGCTGAACCTCGAGGACCTGGACCCGAAGGTGCAGCTCGACGTCGTGGCCGGTGAGGCACGCAAGGTCGAGCTGGGCGCGGCTATCAGCAACTCGTTCGGTTTCGGCGGGCACAACACGGCGCTGCTGTTCACCCCGGCGGCCTGACGCTGTTCGTGAGTGCGTGAAGGCCCCCTTCCTTGCGCTAGGCGCAAGGAAGGGGGCCTTCACGCACTCACAGGTCAGGCTTCCGAGCGCTTGACCAGATGCCGCCCGATCCACCAGGCGGCCTCCACCAGCACGATCCCCACCCCGGCGCAGGCGAACGCCGAAAGGGTGTACGCGCTCACACTCGGGTCCAGCGCGAAGAACTTCTGCGTGAACGGGATCAGGAACAGCGCGAGCGTCAGGACGACCATCCCGCCGATCAGCAGGATCTTCCACCACCGGTACGGCCGCGCGACGATCCCGAGCACCCACAGCGCGATCGTGATGAGGGTGATCAGCGCGGTCGTCCCCGCCTGGATCTTGTCCAGTTCGGACTGTCCGGATCCCTTGTACACCAGCAGGTAGCTCACGAACGTCGCCGTCGCGATGACCAGCCCGGCCGGTACGGCCATCCGCATCACCCTGCCGACGAAGCCGGTGCGGGCGCGTTCGTTGTTCGGCGCCAGCGAAAGCACGAAGGCGGGCAGGCCGATCGTGAACCACGCGGTGATCGTGATGTGCCGCGGCAGGAACGGGAACGGCACCTGCGCGATGCCGACCATCAGCGCCAGGAGCACCGAGTAGACCGTCTTGGTGAGGAACAGGTTCGAGACGCGCTCGATGTTGCCGATCACCCGCCGCCCCTCGGCGACGACATGCGGCAGGGTGGCGAATTTGTCGTCCAGGAGCACGATCTGCGCGACCGCGCGGGTGGCCGGGCTCCCGGCGCCCATGGCGACGCCGATGTCCGCGTCCTTGAGCGCGAGGACGTCGTTGACGCCGTCGCCGGTCATCGCGACCGTGTGGCCCTTCGACTGCAGCGCGCCGACCATGGCGCGTTTCTGCAACGGCGTCACACGGCCGAAGACCGCGCGTTCCTCCACGGTGTCGGCCAGCTTCTCGGCGTCGTCCGGCAGCTTCCGCGCGTCGACGGGTTTGTCCGCGCCCGGCAGGTCGAGGGTGCCCGCGACCGCGCCCACCGAAATGGCGTTGTCGCCGGAGATGACCTTGACCGCGACGTCCTGGTGCGCGAAGAAGTCCAGTGTGTCCTTCGCGTCCGGGCGGACCTTCTGCTCAAGCACCACGAGCGCCACCGGCTCGATGTCGCCGGGGCCCTCGGCCGCGTCGACGGCCCGCTCGGCACGGCCCAGCAACAGGACGCGCAGACCGCGCGAGCCGATCTTCTCGGCCTCCGCGCGGTGCTCCCCCTCGGGCAGCAGGACGTCAGCGGCGCCGAGCACCCAGTCCCCGTCACCACCGAAAGAGGCGCCACTCCACTTGCGCGCCGACGAGAACGGCATGGTCGTGGAGACCCGCCAACCCGGATCGGTCCGGTGCGCTTCCGCGATCGCCTGCAGGCTCGCGTTCGGGCGGGGATCCGCGGCGGCGAGCGCGGCCAGCGCGTCGTCCACCGGATGACCCGGCGTGATCTCCCGGACCTCGGACAGCCGCATCGCGTTCTCGGTGAGCGTGCCGGTCTTGTCCGCGCACACCACGTCGACCCGGGCGAGCCCCTCGATCGCCGGCAGTTCCTGCACCAGGCACTGGCGCTTGCCGAGCCGGATGACGCCGACCGCCAGCGCGACACTGGTCATCAGCACCAGGCCCTCGGGCACCATCGGCACGAGCGCCGCCACCATGCCGCGCAGCGCGTCCGGCCACGCCTGATCACCCGCGAGCTGGTTGTAGATGGTCAGCGCGCCCGCCGGGACCAGCAGGTACGTGATGAACTTGAGGATCTTGTCGATACCCTGCCGCAGTTCCGACTTCACCAGGGTGAACTTGCTGGCCTCCGCGGCCAGTTTCGCGGCGTAGGACTCGTTGCCGATGATGTCCGCGCGATAGGTGCCGCTGCCCGCGACGACGAAGCTGCCGGACAGCACCTTGTCGCCGGGCTGCTTGACCACCGGATCGGATTCCCCGGTCAGCAGCGACTCGTCGACTTCCAGCGCCTCGGCCGTCAGCGTCGGGCCGTCGACGACGATCTTGTCGCCCGGACCCAGTTCGACGAGGTCGCCGAGCACGACGTCTTCCGGGGCGATCTCGGCGCTCTGCCCGTCACGGCGGACGGTCGGTTTGGCCTGCCCCACGATGGCGAGCCGTTCCAGGGTCCGTTTCGCCCGGAGTTCCTGGATGATGCCGACAGCGCTGTTGACGATGATCAGTCCGCCGAACAGCCCGTCGATGAAGTACCCGGTCGACAGGATGAGCACGAACAGCACACCGTAGATCGCGTTGATCCGGGTGAAGACGTTCGCGCGGATGATCTCGCCGGTGGTCCGGCTGGTCTTCGTCGAGACCGTGTTGGTCTGGCCCGCGGCCACCCGCTGGGCGACCTCTTCGCTGGAGAGCCCCCTCGAGGCGTCGGTCAGCAGGGCCGGCTGATCAATTGCCATGCCCGCGACTCTATTCCGCCCCGGCTCACGCACGCGTCAGCCTGGGGGACCATGTCGTCCCCTACTTCAGCATCTTTCGTGTTCGGGGTTGGTGCCGCCGTCGGTGGTGTCGACCCGCCACGACCCGCTCTCCAGCCGCAGCGGCAGCACCAGCCGCCAGCGGATGCACGCCTCCGGCAGGTACACCGGCGCGTCGTCGACGTCCTGCGTACTGGTGAAGGCGACGAGCACCCGGAGCGTGCTCGGCGCGCCCGGCTCGATGCGGTAGACGAGGATGCTGCCGTCCCGAGTGGACTGATAGTCCTTCTTCCACTCGGAAGCGGTCTTGGTCTTGGCCCTGTCCCGGCTGACCACCGAAGTCCACTTCGGATAGTCGCGATCGTTGATGGAGTCGAAATACCCCTGCAGTACCTGCCGGACGCTCTGGTAGTGCGGATGCGCGAAGACGTCGGGAGTCACCTCGACGGCGGGCGGGCCGGGCTGTGCGCCGGGCGCGATCGACGTCGGTGATTCGCTGACGACCGGCGAGGTGGGCTCGGCCTCCGGACGGAGGTAGAGATCGCGTGCCAGCAGCCCGACGCCGACGGTCAGGGAGATCACCACCACGAGGACGGGGATCAGCCATCGCTGGCGCGAAAGGGGGCGAGGCTGGGCGGTCACCCTGAAAGGTTAGCCGCCCGCCTCTTCCTGCTTCACGCCGTCTACCCGACCTGGTGCAGCCAGGTGACCGGAGCGCCGTCACCGGCGTGCCGATACGGCTCGAGCGCTTCGTCCCAATTGGCGGCGAGGAGCTCGTCGAGCTTGTGCGCCAAGGATTCGCCGGTGCGAACCTTGCTCACGAGCGCGCGCAGCTGGTCTTCGCCCACGACGATGTCGCCGTTGGCGCTGGTCCTGCCGTGCCACAGGCCGAGGCCCGGAGCGAAGCAGAACCTCTCACCGTCGACCCCCGCACTGGGCTCTTCGGTGACTTCGAACCTGATCATCGGCCACGCCTTGAGCGCGGACGCCAGCTTTCCGCCGGTGCCCGAAGGCGCACGCCAACCACATTCGGCGCGGAGCTGTCCTGGACTGGCGGGCTGCGCCGTCCACTTCAACTCGACTCGGGCACCCAGGGTGCCCGAAATGGCCCACTCGACGTGCGGACAGACCGCAGACGGCGACGAGTGGACGTACACCACGCCACGGGTGTTGCCACGGGTGCTCACTGCTGACCTCCGCTACTCGACGAGGGGCGTCTTCCCCTACGACCTCGCGAGCTGCGCTGGTCAGGTGGCTCGTGCCGCCTCCCGGTACGCGTGAGCACATTGTGCACCCCAACTGTGCTGTTTGGCCACATGAACACCATAAGTCGCACCTGATTGGGACGCGGGACTCCCGCGTAGGCCCCCTTCTTTCGGCTGAGCCGGGGAAAAGATGCCTTGACGCGGGTTAACCCGGGGACGGCAATTGTGCCGCCCCAGGTCCGTGAAGGCCTCCTTGCCTACCCTCGATTTGCTTGCCCACTGGCGTGGCCGGTGGTCGAGCGTGAAGGATTTGGGACGTTCAACGTCCCAAATCTTCCCCACTCGAGTTGCCTGCCACCGGTCCGCGACCGGATGGACCCGCGCAAGCACTGTCCTCACGCAAGTCAGACGTAGGTAGTGAAGGCCTCCTTGCCTACCTTGAGCGTAGGGAAGGAGGCCTTCACGGACTTGCGGATCGGCGACGTTCGCCCCACGTGCAGCAGTCACGCCGGACGCGCGTGTCGGACTTGCGGATCAGCCCTGGGCGCCGAGGGATTGGGCGGCGGCGAAAGTGTCCACCAGACCGGCGCCCTTGTCGAAGCTCGACGTGTACGGCCCGGCCGCCACGTACGGCGAACCGTTCGCGAACTTGTACGCCGTCGCCTTGATCGCGGCCTCGATGTCGGCCGGGCTCGCGGCGGGCGCGACCTGGAACAGCTGCGCGACGATCCCGGTTATCTGCGGCGCCGCCATCGAAGTCCCGCTGATCACGTTGTAGGTGGCGAGGTCCAGCAGTCCCGGGCCGTTCTTGGGCTGCAGGCCCTGCGTGCAGATCGGCTGCGTGGGACGGCAGGACGAGAGGATGTTCTCCCCCGGCGCGGAAACGTCGGGCCACGTCGCCTGGTCGGTCTCGAGGCCACGCGAGGAGAAGTCGGAGACCGTGCCGTCGCGGGCTCCTGTCCCCTGATCGTTGGACGAGGCCACCGAAAGCACACCCGGCGTCTGGTCCTGTCCCGGCGGGTTGGAGAGGTTCGCCGAACCGTCGCCGCCGTCGTTCCCGTTCGCCCACACCGTGACGACGCCCTCCGCGGCGAGCGCGCGCTGCAGTTTCACCGTCGCCGAGTTCGGATCGAAGCCGCCGCCACCGCTGGGACCGTAGGAGTTGTTGGTCACCTTGATCGGCGGGCACACCGAAGCCGCCACGCCCGCACCACAGGGTGCCTTGTGGTTCTCCAGCACCCAGTTCAGCGCGGCGTCCGTGCCGAGTACGAGCAGCGCGGCCCCGGTCGAGACCGAGACGATCTTCGACCCCGGCGCCGAACCGCCGACCTTGGTGCCGTCGGTCAGCGTCAGCTGGTTCCCGGCGGCGATGCCGGTGACATGCGTGCCGTGGCCGCCGAGGGAAAGGGTGTCGGTGTCGACGAAGGTCGGCACGTCGACGATGCAGTTCGTCGCGGTCCCGTCGAGGCAGAGGCTCTTGAGATTGCGCACCACCCGCGTCTTGCCGTCGGCGCCCTTGAACGCGGGATGCGTCGGGTCGACGCCGGTGTCGATGATCGCGACCGAGACCCCTCGGCCGTCCACGGGCGCGCCGGTGGCGTCCTTCAACGTCGTCTGCGTCTGCAGGCTCCGCGTCGCGGTGGTGCCCGCGCTGCCGAGCGCCTCGAGCTTCTCGTTGCCTTCGACGTAGGTGACCCCGGCGGCCTCGCGGACCGCGCGAACCTGGGCCGCGGTTCCCCGGACGGCGACGACACCGATCTTCGCGAACGAAGTGATCTTCGTGAGCCCGGCTTCGCGGGCGGCGCGTTCGGCGGTGGCGACGTCGCCGGCGTGCACGAGCGCGGTCACCCCCGTGGCGCCGGTGACGGCCGAGAGCAGGCGGGAGAGTCCGGGGGCGACGGGCGCGAGCGGTCCCGCGGCCTGCGCGGGGACCATCCCCGCGACCGGGACGGCGAGCAAGGCGACGACGAGCGCGGCGCGTCGACGCCAGGGTCGAGATGCGGCCATGACGTTTCTCCTGGTTACAGGGGACAAGGGAGCAGTGACCTACCAACGAGTAATACCCGGAAGAGTGACGCCGCTCACGTACATGACAACTTCTCGGACCAACATCACCTCGCCGACCTGCGACGTGTCTTCCCGCTAGCCCGTTCGGAGGCGCTACTTTGTGCACCGAGACCGACGAGATGGGGAGGGGTTCGGTGCGACTCGTTCGCCTCGCTCAACAGCCGTCCCGGGTGGCCGAGGACGTCCGCGCCGCGCTGGCTTCTCTCGGCCGGGGCAGCAACGTCGTCGGCGGGGTGGCCCTCGTCGGTGCCAGCCCGGTCGAAGGACGGCCGGTCGAGGCCGTCGTCGTCATGCCCAAGGGTGTCCTCATCGTCATCGGTGTCGACCTGCCGGATCCGGCGCTGAAACTCGAAGCCCCGCTCGGCGGGCCGTGGAAGGCCGACGGCTGGCCGCTGGTCCACGGCGACACCTCGATCAACCCGGCCACCGACGCGCTGTCGCTGTCCGCCGCGTGCACGCACAAGATCGCGGACGTCGCCCCCGGCGCCGGGCCGATCGGCACGATCATCGCGGTCGGTCCCTATGTGGAGACGGTCGATCAGCCCGCCGCGGATCTCGCGGGATCGGTCCGGGTCCTGTACCCGACGGCGACGACGATGCTCGCCGCGACGGTCTCGCTCGCCACCGCCTCCCGGCCCCGGTCGGTCCAGCAGGCGCGGGACCTGATCGCCGCGCTCGCCCCGGACGCGCCGCCGATGCCCGAAGAGATGTTGCTCGGGGAAGGGTTCAGCGCCTTTTCCGACGACGAGCCGACGGTGATCCGCGAGAACCCGCTCGTCGCGATCGCCCCGACGGTTCCGGTGCAACACCCGGGCAAGGTGAAAAGACCGGCGAAGCCCGCACAGGCCCCCCCGCCCCTTCAGCCTCCTCGGCAGGCCATCGCCGCGAAACCCGTTCCCCCGGTCCAGCAGGCCCCGCCGCCGGCCGCGGCCGCCCCTCCCGCCGAATCCGCACCGAAGGCGCCGCATCAGTCCAAAACGGTGAAGTGGCTCCCGGTCGCCGCGATCGGCCTGCTCATCGTGTTGCTGGTGGCGGCCATCAGCGTCGCTTCCGGCGGTGACGACACCGCGTCCACGCAGACTCCCCTGCCGCCGACCCCGGCGACCAGTTCCCCGCCACCGAGCAGCAGTGCCGTGGAGAACATCCAATTCACTTCGCGGGCTTCGGCAGCGGATCAGAAATGCGCGTCGCACGCGTACGGCGACGTCCAGTCGAGCCTTCAGCGGACGAGTTGCTCGACGGTGAAACGGGCCAGCTTCGCCAGTTCCATCGACGGCAGGGCCGCCGCGGTGACGATCGCCGTCGTGGAATTCCCGGACACCTCACAGGCGACGGCCTTCAAGGCGGCCGCGGACACCCCCGGCGGTGGCGGCATCCTCGACCTCGCCACCGAGACGAACCAGTGGCAGGGCGACGTCCCGGTGTTCGAGGGCGCGGCCTATCAGAGCAGCCTCGACGGGAAATCGGTCCGGCTGATCCAGGCGGTGTGGGTGCCGGGACCGTCCACTCCGGACGATCCCGGCCTGGTTCGAGGCGCGAAGGCCGCCCTCGAACTTCCCGTCAACGGCTAAAGCCCGTACGCCTCCAACAAGCGCAGCCACACCTCGCTGATCGTGGGGAACGACGGCACCGCGTGCCACAGCCGCGACAGCGGGACCTCCCCCACGATCGCGATCGTCGCCGAATGCAGCAGTTCGGACACGTCCTGCCCGACGAAGGTCGCGCCGAGAAGGACACCGCGTTCGGTGTCGACGACGATCCGCGCCTTGCCCGCGTACCCGTCCGCGTGCAGTGACGAACCGGCGACCGCGATGTCGATGTCGACCACGCGGTGCGGCTTGCCCTCCTCCGGCCCGGCGAGCCCGACCGAAGCGACCTCGGGGTCGGTGAAGACGACCTGCGGGATCGCGTGATGGTCGGCGGTGGCGCTGTGCGCGCTCCACGCGGCGGAGTCGACGGGCTGTCCCTTGGCTTGCGCGGCCACCGCGTCGCCGGTCGCCCGGGCGGCGTATTTGCCCTGATGGGTCAGCGGCGCCCGGCCGGTGACGTCCCCGACGGCGAACAGCCAGTCACCGTCCACAGCGGACACCCGGCCGTTGTCGTCCGTCGTGAGCGGCGCGCCCGCTTCGAGTCCGAGCGTCTCGACGCCGAGCCCGCCGGTCGCCGGGCCGCGGCCGGTGGCGACGAGCAGTTCGTCGACGACCAACCGCTCACCGCCCTTCAGTGCCAATTCCTTACCACCGTCCACAGCGGACACGGAGTCGAGACCGGAGCCGGTGTGCACGGTGACACCGGCTTCGCGGAGCCCCGCGGTGACGGCGTCACCCGCGAAGTCCGGCAGCCGCGGCAAGGGACGCGGCCCCGAGATGATCAGGTGGACTTCGGCACCGAGGGTGGCGAAGGCCTGCGCCATTTCGACGCCGACCACTCCGCCGCCGAGAACGCCGAGGCGGCGCGGAACCGCTTCCGCCGAGGTCGCCTCTCGCGAGCCCCACGGGGAAATGGTGTCCAGTCCGGGGATCGACGGCGTCCGCGGGACGCTGCCGGTGGCGACGATCACGGCGTGCCGCGCGGTCAGCACGTCACCGCCGTCGACCGTGACCTCCCGCTCACCGGTGATCCGGCCGTGCCCGCGGATCGGGGCGATCCCGGCTCCCTCCGCCCACTTGACCTGTCCGGTGTCATCTCCCTTGCCGGTGAACCAGTCCCGGCGCGCAAACACCTCGGCGGGGTCGACAGCGTCGCCGACCGGGACACCGGGGACGCGTTTGGCGGCGGCGAGGAGGTTCCCCGGCCGCAGCAGCGCCTTGCTCGGAATGCAGGCCCAGTAAGAACATTCGCCGCCGAAGCGCTCATGTTCGACGAGGGCGACTCGAAGACCGCCACGCGCGGCTCGTTCGGCGGCGACCTCGCCGACCGGGCCGCCTCCGATCACGATCACGTCAAAAGTCTGTGCTGACATGCATTCAGCGCACACCACCGCGCAGCTTCGCGCAACCTGCCGCTATCCTCGTGTCGCTGCGTGAGTCATCAGCCGCGGGTTCAGGTTGCACCGTGCCGGTTACGCAGTAGAACGATCGAGCGCGGGAGGTTTTTTCATGGCCAAGAACACTGCTGTGCATTTGCTGGATGATCTGACCGGCGAGGCGGCCGAAGAAACGGTCGCTTTCGGTCTGGACGGAATCGCTTACGACATCGACCTTTCGGCCGACAACGCCACCGCGCTCCGGGAAATCCTGAGTGCCTATGTGGAGAACGGCCGCCGGATCGGTGGACGGAAACTGCGGCCGCGGGTCGTGGAGCGCCCCAAGGGCGCGCGGGTGTCGAAGTCGACCCCGAAGACCGCGGCGACAGCCGCGAAGGCCGAGGCGAAGACGGCCGCGAAGCCGGGTCGCAAACCCGCCGCGAAGGGTGTCGCCGGCCGCAAGCCCGCCGCCGCCAAGGCCGCGCCCAAGACCGCCGCCGCGAAGACCGCGGCTCCCAAGGCGGAGGCCAAGGCACCCGCCAAGACCACGGCGAAAGCCACCGCCGCCAAGGCGAAGTCGGCCCGCGGCACGGCGGCGAAGACCACCGCGGCCAAGGCTCCGGCCGGCCGCGCGAAGGCCGCCGCCGCGGCGAAGACCCCGGTCAAGGCGGCACCGAAGGCCGCCCCCAAGGCGACCACCGCGAAAGCCGCGCCGAAGACCGCGGCCGCCAAGACGACCGCCGCCAAGGCCGCGCCGAAGGCAGCCGCCAAGGCGCCGGTGAAGAAGGCAGCCGAGCCGAAGAAGACCAGCCGGGCCACCCGCAAGGTGCCCGCCGTCACTTTCTCGGCCACGGAGAAGTAATTCCCCGAACGACGAAAGGGCCCCATTCGCGATGAGCGAATGGGGCCCTTTCGTTTCATGACCGGCAATATCGTCAATGCGGATCAAGAGGCCCGTTGAGAACCCTCGGAATGCCATTCCGGGTAGTGGTACCGCGTGTGCCGGAGCGAGCGGTGCCACTCCCGCTCCGCCGCCGAGGGCTTCCGGGTGGTGAGTTCACCCAGTTGCGCGGCCGCCGCCACGCGGACCGCGGCCGTGACGTCGGCAACACCTTTGCGCAGGCCATGCTCCGCGAGCGACGCGACCTGGCTCCGGTGGGAGTCGAGCGGACGGGGATCCGCGGGTGCCGAAGTGAGGTAGCGGCCGACCCGCTCGGCCGCGGTCGAAACGAGCAGGGTGGAATGCGCGAGCAAGCCCGTTCTCGTCCGGAACACGGCGAAACCGCACAGCTTCGAGTCACCGACGAACAGCCCTCGATCACCGAGCCGCGACGGCAGCCCGAGTCCGGCCACCGTCGCGGTCATCAGTTCCCCGAGCGCCTCGAGCGGTCTGCCCGTCTGACCCGGCAGGACGAGGGTGATGTTGAGATTGCCGGGATCGTGGAACACCGTCCCGCCGCCGCTGGCCCGGCGCAGCACCGGAACGCCGTCGCTCGCACAGACTTCGGCCTTGACCTCGCGTTCGATCTTCTGCCCCCGCCCCACGACCACACTGTCGGTGTTGCGCCAGATCCACAGGACCGGCGCCTCCGGTGCGGCGCGCAGGAGGGCTTCGTCGAACGCGAGGTTGTCAGCCGGGTCGTCGAACGAAGCGACGACTTCCGAAGGGCCGGTCACAGTGCTTTGAGTTCCTCCACGATCTCGCCCACCGACGATTTGGCGTCGCCGAAGAGCATGCTTGTCTTCGCATCGTAGAAGAGTTCGTTGTCGATGCCGGCGAAGCCCGAGCTCATCGAGCGTTTGAGCACGATCACCGACCGGCTGTGGTTCACCTTGAGGATCGGCATTCCGTAGATGGGCGAGCCCGGATCGGTCTCCGCGGCCGGGTTCGTGACGTCGTTCGCGCCGATCACCAGCGCGACGTCGGTCTGGGCGAACTCGGAGTTGATCTCGTCCATTTCCTTGAGCTGCTCGTACGGGACGTCGGCCTCGGCGAGGAGCACGTTCATATGCCCCGGCATCCGGCCCGCCACCGGGTGGATGGCGTATTCGACGGTGATCCCCTTGGCCTCCAGCAGCTTCGCCATCTCGCGGACCACGTGCTGCGCCTGCGCGACGGCCATACCGTAACCGGGGACGACCACGACCTTGTTCGCGTACGCCATCTGGATCGCGGTGTCGGACGCGCTGGTGCTGCGCACCGGCCGGACCTCGCCGGATCCGCCGCTCGCGACCGAGGTGGTGCCGCCGAACCCGCCGGCGACGATGGCCGGGATCGACCGGTTCATCGCCTTCGCCATCAGGTTCGTCAGGATCGAACCCGACGCGCCGACGATCATGCCCGCCACGATCAGCGCGGTGTTGTCGAGCGCGAGACCCATGGCCGCCGCCGACAATCCGGTGAGCGCGTTCAGCAGGGAGATGACGACCGGCATGTCCGCGCCGCCGATCGGCAGCACGACCACGACGCCGAGCACACCCGCGGCGACCAGCAGGCCGATCATCAGCAGTTCGGCGTCGCCGCCGGAAGCGATGACGACCGCGAAGACGATCGCGGCGATCAGCACCAGCGCGTTCACCGGCTGCTGCAGCTTGCCGAGGGTGATCGGGCGGCCGGAGATGAGTTCCTGCAGTTTCCCGAACGCGATGTTGGAGCCCCAGAAGGACACCGAACCGACGATCGCGGCGAAGAGCGACGCGATCGCGACGTACGCGGGTTCGTGCGCGTAGCCCTCCGTGGTGCGGAACTCGACCCACGCGATGAGCGCGACCGCCCCGCCGCCGACGCCGTTGAACAGCGCCACCATCTGCGGCATCGCGGTCATCTTGACCTTGCGCGCGGACGGCACGCCGACGACGACACCGATCGCGACGCCGAGGGCGATCAGCAGCCAGTTGCTCATGCCGGGCGTCAAAAGCGTCGCGATCACCGCGATGCCCATGCCGACCGCGGCGATCCAGTTGCCGCGTACCGCGGTGCGCGGACCTGTCAGCCCCATCAGGCCGTAGATGAACAGTGCGAAGGAAATGATGTAGAGGACGGCGATGAAGGTCGTCACTTGTCACCACCGTCTTCCGGCTTCTTCGCCTTGAACATCGAAAGCATCCTGTCGGTGACCAGGAAGCCACCGACCACGTTGATCGTGCCGAAGGCGATCGCGATCACCAGCAGGATCTTGTTCAGTACGCCTTCCACGCCGAGGCCGAGCACGATCAGCCCGCCGAGCAGGACGATGCCGTGGATGGCGTTGGTCCCCGACATGAGCGGGGTGTGCAGGGTGTTGGGCACCTTCGAAATGACGGTGAATCCCACGAATCCGGCGAGTACGAGGATCGCCAGGCTGCCTACGAGCATCACTCGCCCCCTTGCTTTTCGGCTTCGCCGGCTCCTGCGACGCAGGCCCCGGCGACGATCTCGTCGGAGAAGTCGAGCGCGAGCTTGCCTTCCTTGTCGACGAGCAACTCCAGCAGTTCGGTGACGTTGCGCGCGTACAGCTCACTGGAATGCGCGGGCATCTCCGCGGCGAGGTTGAGCGGCGAGCAGATGGTGACGTCGTGTTCGACGACCTCCTCGCCCGGTTTCGTCAGTTCGCAGTTGCCGCCGGACTCTCCGGCGAGGTCGACCACGACACCGCCGGCGGGCATCCCCTTCACCGCGTCGGCGGTGACGAGGACCGGCGCCTTGCGGCCGGGGACGAGCGCGGTGGTGATCACGACGTCGAACCTCGTGATCGCCTCGGTGAGCCTGCGTTGCTGCTCGGCCTTTTCCTCTTCGGTGAGCTCGCGGGCGTACCCGCCTTCACCGACCGCCTCGATGCCGAGGTCGAGGAATTTCGCGCCGAGCGATTTGACCTGCTCGCCGACCTCGGGCCGGACGTCGTAGCCGGTGGTCTGCGCGCCGAGCCTTTTCGCCGTCGCCAAGGCCTGGAGCCCGGCGACACCGGCGCCGAGCACGAGCACCTTCGCCGGGGGCACGGTTCCGGCCGCGGTGGTGAGCATCGGGAAGAACCGGGTGAGCTTCTCCGCGGCCAGCAGAACCGCGCGATAGCCCGCGACACTGCTTTGGGAAGACAGCGCGTCCATGGCCTGCGCGCGGGAGATCCGAGGGATCGCCTCGACGGCGAAGGCGCGGAGGCCCGCCGTTTCGAGCGCCGCTATCCCGTCCGGATCGGCCCGTGGATTCAGGAAACCGATGAGGATCGTGCCTGCTTTGAGCTTCGCGACTTCGGCCGCGCTCGGAGGCGCCACCTTCACCACGATGTCGGCATCCCACGCGTCGCCGATCACCGCGCCCGCCTGCTCGAAGACCTCGTCGGCGAGCAGCGCGCCGGCGCCCGCCCCGGGCTCGACCACCACCCGCAGTCCGCGTCCGGAGACGCGCTCGACGAGTTTCGGTACCAGCGCGACGCGGCGTTCGCCTTGTCCGGTTTCCCGGACAACACCGACCGTGAGCTGCTCGTTTTCTGCCGCCACAGGCGACCTCCTCACTGGAGAGGACCACACGAACTCGCACTGTTTACCATGTCCGGCCGACAAGTCCCATGGCTGAACGTGTCCGGGAGGAATCTTTCCGTGACATCGCCCATCACGATCGATCCAGCCATCGATCTAGGTGTGCGACGTCATAAGGAGGCACGGGGCGGCCGTGACGCGGCGCCGCACTCGCGTGATCAGGCACGTAACTCGCGTGATCGGAGACGGATCTCGCGTGATCGGAGGCCGAACATCGAGTGCGGCGTCCAGTCACGTGTGTCACGTGTCCGATCACGCGAGTTCCGGGTTCGAGCACGCGAGTTCCGGCCTTACTGAGCAACGACTTTCCGCATCACGGAACGCTGCGCCAGTTCGGCACCCCCAGAAAGATCAGCCGGAGCCGCCGCTCGGCCGTGCGGACGATCTCGTCGTCACGCGAGGGCGCCTCGAGCAGTTCCAGCACCGTCGTGAGCATGGTCGTCACGATCAGATCGGCGAGCAGATGAAGATCCTCCGTCACCCATTCGCGGAGGTTGTCGAAGCGCGCGAGGTCGACGGCGAGTTCGCTGACGAAGAGTTTGAGTTCGAAGCCGATCGCCTGCCGGACCGGACCGGTGCCGCCGTAGCGCTCCCTGGTCAGGAAGTGGAAGTGGGCCTCGTGCGCCCGCACGTGCTCGCGCAGGATGCGCACGGACATCCGGATCATGTCGTTGTACGCCGCGGGCTTGGTGCGCGCGGAGCGGATCATCGTGCGCAAGGTGCGCATCGACTCTTCCACCAGCGCGACGCCCAGCTCGTCCATCGATGCGAAGTGACGATAGAACGCTGTCGGCACGATCCCGGCCCGCTTCGCCACTTCGCGCAGACTCAGCCCGGAGAACCCGCGTTCCGCCACCAGTTCCAGGGCCGCGTCCAGCAGCGCCTGACGCGTGCGCTGTTTGCGCTCCTGCCTGGAAACGGGCTCAGTTGTCACGACAGACAGCGTAATCGCCTCCGCAGTATCACTCACGTCACATCGCCGTCCTCTCGCGTTGACAAGCGGGATCATCGCCACTTCACTGTTCAGTGTACAAGCGTTCACTGAATTCTGGAGATGTGATGACGGCACTGGTACCGCGCAGGGCCAGGCGGCTGGCCTCGCTGGCCGAGGCCCTGCTCACGCCCCACGGAATGGACCGCTACCTCGAACTCGTCGATCCGATGCTGGTCCGCCGCGAAGTCCGCGGCCTGGTCACCGGCGTCCGGCGGCAGACGCCCGACACGGTCACGCTGACCATCCGGCCGAGCCGGGCCTGGCGGGGCTTCGTCGCGGGTCAATACGTGCGGGTGACCGTCGAGATCGACGGCGTCCGCCGCACCCGCTGCTACTCGCCCGCCGGTTCGGAGCACGACGGCACACTGGAACTGACCATCAAGGCCGATCCGCAGGGCCTCGTCTCACGGCATCTGAACCGCACGGTCACCACCGGTTCGGTGCTCGGACTGTCCACTCCGGACGGCGAGTTCACCCTGCCCTCGCCGAGGCCCCGGCGGATCCTGTTGCTGAGCGGCGGAAGCGGGATCACGCCCGTCCTGTCGATGCTGCGCACGCTCGCGGACGAGCGCCACGAGGGCGACATCGCCTTCCTGTCCTACTCCAACGGCGCCGACGACGCGCTCTACCGCGCCGAGCTCGCCGACCTCTCCCGCCGCCTGCCGGGCCTGCGGGTGGTACACGCGTTCACTCACGCGAAAACCGGCGGCGACCTGCACGGGTTCTTCTCCAAGGAGCACCTCGCGGAGGCCGCGCCGTGGTACCCCGACGCCGAGACCTTCCTGTGCGGTCCGAAGCCGCTGATGGATTCGGTCCGCGAGGCGTTCGAGGCCGACGGTCTCGGTGCACATCTGCACACCGAGGAGTTCACGCCGCCGGCGCTCACGTTCGACACCGAGAACGCCGAAGGGCAGATCCGGTTCGCGCGCAGCGGCCGCGAGTTCGAGAACTCCGGGAAGCCGTTGCTGGAGCAGGCCGAAGACGCGGGACTGAAGCCGGAACACGGTTGCCGGATGGGCATCTGCTTCTCCTGCACCCAGATCAAGACCGCGGGCTGCGTGCGCAACGCCAAGACCGGCGAGACCTCCAGCGAAGAGAACGAAGAGATCCAGCTCTGCATCTCCGTCCCGGTCGGGGACGTCGAGATCAACGCTTAGAAGGGAGCCTCGATGACAGGCTTGCAGGACAAACTGACCCCCGCCCAGGTCGAGGAATTCGGCCGCGAACTGGACGAGATCCGGCAGCGGATCGTCGCCGACCTCGGCCAGGTCGACGTCGACTACATCCACAACATCATCAAGACCCAGCGCGCGCTCGAGGTCGCGGGCCGCGGGCTGCTGTTCGCCGGGTTCTTCCCGCCCGCGTGGATCGCCGGGGTGACCGCGCTCTCGGTGGCGAAGATCCTCGACAACATGGAGATCGGCCACAACGTCATGCACGGCCAGTACGACTGGACGCGTGACCCGGCGCTGAGCTCGCAGAAGTTCGAGTGGGACAACGTCGCCCCCGCCGAGAACTGGCGTCATTCGCACAACTACATGCACCACACGTACACGAACATCCTCGACAAGGACCGCGACATCGGTTACGGCGTCCTGCGGATGGATCCCGCGCAGAAGTGGAATCCGTACTACCTGGGCAACCCGGTGTACGCGACACTGCTCGCGCTGTTCTTCCAGTGGGGCGTCATGCTGCACGACCTCGAGTTCGACCGCATCGTCAAGGGCGAGCGCAAATGGTCGGACAACAAAGAGGTCGGCCTGAAGATGCTCAAGAAGGCCGGTCGCCAGGTCGGCAAGGACTACGTGCTCTTCCCGCTGCTGACCGGTCCGCTCGCGCCGCTGACCTTCCTCGGCAACGCCACCGCGAACCTGACGCGCAACCTGTGGGCGTTCTCGATCATCTTCTGCGGGCACTTCCCCGCCGACGTCGAGAGCTTCACCGAGGAGGAGACCGAGAACGAGTCGCGGGGCCAGTGGTACCTGCGGCAGATCCTCGGCTCGGCGAACATCACCGGCGGCAAGCTCTTCCACGTCATGACCGGGAACCTCTCGCACCAGATCGAGCACCACCTGTTCCCGGACATCCCGGCGCGCCGCTACCCGGAGATCGCGGGCGAGGTGCGGGCGATCTGCGAGAAGTACGGCCTGCCGTACAACACCGGCCCCCTGCACAAGCAGCTGTTCTCGGTGGCCAAGAAGATCGTGAAACTGGCCATGCCCTGGAACGGTGAACCCCGCACTCCCGCTACCGTGGAGAGCGACAAGACCCTCCGAGCGGCTTAAGGTGTCTGACATGGTCGGTCAGTTCGAAAGCACCAAGGACGTGGTCCAAGAGGTCACCGAGTCGGCGGCCACCCACATCGGCAACATCGCGACGATCATCACCGGCGCGATCCGGGACATCGCCCGCGAAACCGGTGACTGGCTGACGGACGTCATCGAGATGCGCGAGGCGTCCCAGCGAGCGCAGGCGGACGAAGAACACCGCGAAGACTAGGGAAACCTGGATGGGCACGAGGCGGGTGGTCACGGCAGGGTGAAGCCGTGACCACCCGCCTCGTCCCCCGTGTCCTCGGCGCACAGCTGAGCCGTGCGTATTGGGCGGAGCTGGCGTGGGTGCTCATCGGCGCACCGCTGACGCTGGTGTTCACCGTGCTCGTCGTCGTCGGGCTGTTCCTCGGGATCGGCCTGAGCCTGCTCACCATCGGGCTGCCGGTGCTCATCGGCGTCGTGGCGGGCGCGCGGCTGATCGGTGCCGCGCACATCGGCCTGGCGCGGGCCCTGCTCGGGACCACGGTCACCCCACCCGCCCGGCCCGAGCTGCGGCCGGGGCTGTGGAACGGCGTCAAAAGCAAGATCGGGGATCCGATCGGCTGGCGGTCGATCGCCTACCTGCTGATCCGGCTGCCGCTGTCTTTCGTCGAGTTCTTCCTGGTCGTGACTCTGTTCGTCTACGCCGTCAGCACGCTGACGTACCCGCTGTTCTGGTTCACCCTGAACGGCGCGGCGATGCCGACCTTCGATCTCCATGTCGACTCCTGGCCCCTCACCCTGCCGCTCGCGCTCACCGGACTGGCCGTCTTGCTGGCGATGCCGTGGGTGGTCCACGGCCTGACCTCGTTCGACCGTCTGCTGGTGCGTGGGGTCCTCGGCGCCGAGGACCTCTCCAAACGCGTGCGCGACCTCGAACGCAGCCGCGCGACAGCCGTCGACGACGCGACGCGGCGGCTGCGCCGGATCGAACGCGACCTGCACGACGGCGCGCAGGCGCAACTGGTCGCGCTGGCGATGAAGCTCGGCATCGCGAAGGACGAACTGTCCGGCGACGGCGACATCGCGCAGGTCACCGCCCTGGTCACCGCCGCGCACGCCAACGCGAAACAGGCGCTTGTCGAGCTGCGCGACCTCGCCCGAGGCATCCACCCCGCCGCGCTCGACGCCGGCCTCGACATCGCACTGTCCACTTTGGCCGCGGGCTCGGGTATCGACGCGCGGATCACCGTGACCCTGCCGAGCAGGCCGTCGCCGTCGATCGAGACCATCGCCTACTTCACCGTCGCCGAACTGCTGACCAATGCCGCCAAACACACTTCGGCCGCGATCGAGGTCGATGTGGGTATCTTCGGTGACGGCCTGCGGCTCGTGGTGCGAGACGGTGGCGAAGGCGGGGCGAGGCCGGAGCGCGGCGGCGGCCTCGCCGGGATCGCCGAACGGCTCGCGACGGTGGACGGCAGGCTCGACATCGACAGCCCTCCTGGAGGGCCTACGGTGATCAGCGCGGAGATTCCACTACGGACATAGGAACATGGGGGGCGGCGTGCGCGTCGTGATCGCGGAGGATTCGGCCATCCTGCGGGCGGGACTGGTCGAACTGCTGAACCTTCGGGGGCACGAGGTCGTCGCGGCCGTCGCCGACGGTGACAGCCTGTGCGCGGCGGTCCGCGAACACCGGCCCGACGTGTCCATTGTGGATATCCGGATGCCGCCGACGCACACCGACGAAGGGCTGCGGGCGTCGATCGCGCTGCGCGCGGAACTGCCGGGGTGCGCGATCCTGCTCTTCTCGCAGTACGTCGAGACGCAGTACGCGACGGAACTCCTGGCCGACCGCGCGGGCGGTGTCGGCTACCTGCTGAAGGACCGCGTCGCGGAGGTGTCGGACTTCCTTGACGCGCTCGGCCGGGTCGCCGACGGCGAGACCGTGCTCGATCCGGAAGTGGTCAGCCAGCTCTTCACCGCCACCCGCAAGACGGACGCGCTCGCCGGGCTCACGCCGCGGGAACGCGAGGTGCTGGGACTGATGGCCGAGGGTCGGTCGAACTCGGCCATCGCGGCGGGACTGTTCCTTTCGGCGGGCTCGGTGGAGAAGTACGTGTCGAGCATCTTCGGGAAGCTCGCGCTTCCTCAGTCCGAAGGGGACAACCGACGGGTTCTCGCCGTGCTGCGGTATCTGGAGTCCTAGACCAGGCCTTCCAGTTTCGCGACGACGTCGGCGAGGGGTTGCCGCGTGTCGATCTCGACGGTGGCCGACTCGCGCAGCAGCGGCTCGATCTCTTCGATGTCCGCGATGACGCGATCACGTTCTTCGCGAGATTTGCCGAAAGGGTTGGTGTCGCGGGTCTCGATGCGTTCGAGGATCACGTCCTGAGGCGCGCTGAGCAGGACGATGTGGTCGAACCGCGGGTAGAAATCCTGCTGGTTCCAGACGGTCCCGGCGATGAAGAGCGGCTCGCGGGTGCGTTCGTGCTCGGCGATGAGGGCGTCGATGCGGTCTTCGCGCCATTGGCGTTCCGCGTTTCCGTCTTCGGCGATCCAGCCGCCGGTGTCGGTGTCGACGGTGCGGAATCCCTTGCGCGCCAAGGCTTCGAGAGTGGTCGACTTGCCTGTGCCGGACATGCCGGTCACGAGGATCACGGTCACGTCGGCGAGTCTACGGCCCGGTTCTGGCGGTTGCTCTCGGTGCGGGTCCGTGAAGGGCCCCTTGCCTACCCTGAAGGTAGTGAAGGAGGCCTTCACTACCTTCGTCTGACTTGCGTGAGGACGGTGGTTGCGCGGGTCCATCCGGTCGCGGACCGGTGGCAGGCAACCCGAGTGGGGAAGATTGGGGACGTTGAACGTCCCAAATCCTTCATGCTCGACCGCTAGCCACGCCAGTGGGCAAGCAAATCAGGGGTCGCCAAGGGGGCCTTCACTACCTTCGTGATCGCCCCAAAGCGCCCCAGCGGCCGCGCGTGAAGGGCCCCTTCCCTCGGCTCAGCCGTTCCCCAGTACGTGAAGGCCCCCTTCCTATACCTAGGCGCAAGCAAGGGGGCCTTCATGTACCTCCGGCACGCATCGGGGGTAGTGGTCGTCCACGCTCACCGCGGCTCCACCGGAATCCCGTCCGCCTCCGGCAGGCACAGCTGCACCCAAGCGACATCCCGCCAAGCGCCGTGCTTGTACCCGATCCGCTTGTAGGTCCCCACGGGCTCGAACCCCATCGCCGCGTGCAGTCCGGCGCTGGCGTCGTTCGGCAGCACCATTCCCGCGCAGAAGTTCCGGAAACCGCGTGACGCCAGCGCATCCAGCAGTGCCCGATAGAGCGCGCGCCCGCCACCCGTCCTCCGGCGTCCGAGCTCCAGATAGATACTGACCTCGCAAGACCAGCGATAGGAAGGGCGGCCGCTGAACGGGCCTCCGTAGGCGTAGCCGGCGACGCGGCCTTCGTCGTCTTCGAGCACGAGCCACGCGTGTGATCGCTGCGCTTTGGCGATGCGCTCGGCCATCTCGTCCGGCTTCGGGGCCTCGGTTTCGAACGAGATCGCCGTGTCGGTGACATACGGCGCGTAGATCTCCGCGCACGCCGTCGCGTCGGCTTCCGTCGCTTCCCTGATCACCATGGCGACCATAGTAACCGAGAGTGCCACTATAGTGAGCAGCATGTCGGATCCCTTGTCCGCGTCGCTCGCCGCGACGCTCCAGTCCGCGAGACTCGATCAGAACCTCTCGGCCAACGCCCTCGCCGAGATGTCGGGCGTGTCCAGGGCGATGATCGGCAAGATCGAACGCGGCGAGGCGCAACCCACGGCCGTCCTGCTCAGCAGGCTTTCGGCCGCGCTCGGGATGACGCTGTCCGAGCTGATCGCACGCGCCGAACACGGTGACCGGCGGCTCGTGCGCGCGGCCGATCAGCCGACTTGGACCGATCCCGAGACGGGGTACGTGCGACGCGCGGTGTCGCCGTCGCTCGGCGGGCCGCTGGAACTGGTCGAGGTCGTGCTGCCCGCGGGCGCCGAGGTCGCTTTCCCCGCGCACACCTACGCACTGACCCACCACCAGATCTGGGTGCTCGACGGTCATCTGCGTTTCCGCGAGGGCGACGTCGAGCACGAACTCGACGCGGGTGACTGCCTGCAACTCGGCACTCCGCGGCCGTGCGCCTACGTCAACCCGACCGATGACCCGGTCCGATATTTGGTCGCTCTCGCCCGGCGGCACGCCTGATACTCGGGTGATGAGATCCCGGGCCCTCTCCTACGTCGCGGCGAAAGCGCGCGGCGGGCACGAGACCGGGCTGCCGGTGACACTGCACTTCCATCCCGACAGATCCACAATGGACGGACGTCCGCTGCTGGCTGCGATGGCCGAGGACGGCTTCTACCGCAACCAGTTCGAAACGGGGACGAGCAACGGCGGGTTGACCGCGCACCCCGGCGGAGATCGCTGGCGGTGGGAGAGCCGGATGTTCGGCGGCGCCTATGACGATGCCCCACCCGCCGAACGGCCCAAATACGGGGCGCTCGACTTCCGGCGCCGCGCGGTCGGCGGCGCACCTAGGTTCGGCTCGGCCCATTTGCGGATGGCGGCGCACACCACCGCGCGGACGACGTTCTGCTATCCGGACAGCGTCCTGCGACCGGCGGATTTCGGTTACGGCACCAGGGTTTCCGCACTGATCACGTTGGCCACCCAGGACGACGTGGATCCTCTCGACGACTACATCGAGGCACACGTTCACGGCCCGGTCCGGCTGAAAACAGACGTCGAAGCCCTCGTGCTCGACCCGAGCCACAGGGGCACCGACGTCGAGAAGGCCGCACTCGGGATCGGCTGCCCCGTCGAATGGCATCCGGGATTCCGCCTGTCGACCGGAGAACTCGCACGACACCCCGCGTACCGGGGTCCCGAATTCGTCGAACTCGGCTTGGCCTTGGCGGAAGACGGCTACCTCGATCCGCGCGTCCTCGGCGAGGCCCGCCACGTCGACCAACAGGCGCTCAAACGCGTTTGGCACTACGTCGCGCGCTTCGGAGTACTACCGTGACGGGCATGTACTCCACGGAGATCGAGGTGCGCACCGGCAGCGTGGCCGTGGTGCACGACCTGAACAAGGACGCCAGGACCTTCCTGCGCGACGCGGACGCCGAGGACGGGATCCTGCACGTCTTCGTCCCGCACGCGACGTCCGGGCTGGCGATCCTCGAAACCGGCGCCGGCAGTGACGAAGACCTGCTCAAGGCGCTCGACGATCTGCTCCCCCGCGACGGCCGGTGGCAGCATCAGCACGGCAGTCCCGGTCACGGCCGTGACCACGTCCTTCCCGCGCTGCTGCCGCCGTACGCGACGATTCCTGTGCTCGGCGGAGAGATGACGCTGGGCACCTGGCAGTCGGTCTGCCTAGTGGACACCAACCTCGACAACCCGGTCCGGCGCGTCCGCTTCAGTCTCCTGGAGGGCTGACCGGCCCGGCCACAGCGCGAGCACCAGCCCCGCCGCGAGCAATCCCGCGAGCACCCAGGCGCCGATCGTGACGTCCGGCGCGCCGGGCAAGCCCTGCAGCAGGCTCCGGAGTCCTTCCGCGGAGAACCGGAACGGCGTCCAGGACCACAGCACCGCGCGGTACGCGGGGTCCAGCAGTTCCGGAACCTGACCGGCGACGGCGGGCGCGACCAGGTACAGCGGGCCCAGGATCGCCATGGCCCGCACACCGAGCAGCCTCAGCAGGCCGGTCTGCAGGGCGGCGAACGCCGTCGAGGTCAGGAAGAGGAAGCCGAGGACGTCCCAGCCGAGCGGGAGCGAAGAGTCCCACAGCTTCAGGAATCCGGCCAGGACGCCGGTGACCAGCACACCCGCCGCGACGATCTGGGTGAAGCGCGCGGCGGCTCCCGCTTCCCTGCCGATCCGCCGTCCGGCCAGGATCAGCACGGCGCCCGCGGCCAGGCAGCCGACCCACGCCAGCGCGCTCAGCGCGAGCGGCGCGACACGGCCCGCGGCGCTCGCAGGGTGCAGCGTCTCGACCTTCGGTGTCCCGCCGAGCGCCTGCGCGGCGCCGGTCAGCGCCTGCTGCGCGATCTGTGTCCCGGACGGGTTCACCGCCCCGGAGACCACGACCGTCGACGGAAGTTCGAGGACGCCGTAGACCTCCTTGTCCTCCAACAGTTTCCGGCCTTCCTCCGGCGAGGTCACCCGCCAGGAGACCTGACCTCCGCCGTGGGACGCGATCCCGTTAGCGGCCGTCTGGAGCGGTCCCGGCGGCGCGGCCACGGCGATCGGAAGGCCATCGGGCGCGACAGTGGCCTGCGCGCCGAAGGTGAGGAAGCCGAGTACGACGGCTGCCAGCGCACCGGCCAGCGCGGCGAGTAAGGCGAAGGCCCCGGCGGGGCGACGGCTCGGGGTCGGCATGACCGTCCTCCATTATTCGTCACTTGTTGAATTAGTGCCTCAAGGTAGGCCGAGGCCCCCAAGAAGTCAACAGACGTTGAATAAGCTCCCCGGTAACGTCGACCGCGTGACTACTCCGCACCGGCTCGTGCTGTGGGACATCGACCAGACCCTCGTGGACCTGCGTGGCGTGGGCGCCTCCTGGTACACGACCGCGCTCGCCGAGGTCGCGGGCGTCGAACTGCGGGCGCTGCCGAACTTCGGCGGCCGCACCGAACGCGCCATCAGCGCCGACATCCTGACCTCGCACGGCGTCGAGCCCACCGAGGAGAACGTGCGCAAGCTCTGGCTCGCGTTGATCGCGGTCTCCGAAAGCCACGCCCCGACGCTGTCCTCGAACGGCCGGGCGCTCCCTGGCGCCAAAGACGCGCTGAACGACTTCGCCACGCACGGCGGCATCGTCCAGACGCTGGTCACCGGCAACCTGCCGGAGATCTCCGTCCACAAGCTGACCGCGTTCGACCTGCACGAGCACGTGGACTTCGAGATCGGCGGCTACGGCTCGCTTTCGGCACACCGGCCCGATCTGGTCCCCGCCGCCGTCGGCCACGCTTCGGCCAAGCACGGCACCGAGTTCGCGCCCACGTCGGTCGTCGTCATCGGCGACACCCCGGACGACGTACGGGCCGCGCTCGACAACGGCGCCGTCGCGGTGGCCGTGGCGACAGGGCAGTTCAGCGCGGAGGAACTGGCCGACGCGGGTGCGCACACCGTCCTCGGCGACCTCTCCGACCTGGCAGCGGTGCGCGCGGCCGTGCTCGGGAGCGCCAACTAAGCTCGCCCCATGGCATACCCAGGCGGCAACGGCTGGCCGGAGCAACCGCAGCAGCCCTACCAACAGCAACCCCCGCCGCAGGGGTATCCGCCACAGAACCCGCCTCAGTACGCCCAGTACCCGCAGGATCCCCAGCAGCAGTACCAGGGGTACCAGCAGTTCCCGCAGCAGACGTACCAGGGTTTCGCGCCGGAACCGCCGAAGAAGGGCAAAACGGGCCTGTGGATCGGACTCGGCGCGCTCGTCCTGGTCATCGCCGTCGGTGCCACGCTCTTCTTCGTCCTGCGTGACGGCGAAGACCCCCAGCCGCAGGCCGCTCCGCCGCCGTCATCCGCGCCGGCACCGCCGTCGTCCTCGGCGTCGAAACCGCCGCCCACGAGCAGCGGGGCACCGAAAGACAACAAAGTCCCCTCGACGACACCCGGCTGGCAGGGGATCCTGTCAGCCAAGGACAAAGTCGCCTACGACCTGCCCCCGTCCGGCTGGGAGACCAAGCCCGGGCAGATCGTCGGCTACAACGAGGGCGAGTTCAAGATGGTCATCCACGAGGCGTCGACGTACAAACTCGGCGCCTGCCCGGATGCCCGGGGCTCGAACCGCGGTGTCGTCGGCTTCGCCACCGCGGACCGGATCCCGGTCGAAAACGCCGCCAGGGGCGCTGTCCGGCTCTGGATCCAGTCCGCCACCGGCAAGGCCGACGTCCCGCTGCCCGACATCAACCAGGTCCCGATCGCGAGCGGCGCGATCCAGGCGGTCAGTTCGACGGGGACGTTCACCCCGCTCGAGACCGAGGACTGCCGGGCGCCGACCGTGAAGATCACCTCGGCCGCGTTCAAATCCGGTGACCAGACCATCTGCTTCGTCATGGCCCTCGACCAGGGCACACCCGACGCGCTGCCCGAGGCGGAAGCCCAGAAGATCCTCGCGAGTTTGAGGCCGCAGCAATGACCGGCCCCGGTGGGCGCCCCGACGAACCGCGACTGTGGTTCGTCGATCCGCTCACCGGGAAGCCACTCGAAGACGAAACCGAACAGACCGGGCCGCCACCGGTGGTTCGGGACACCGTTCCGAGGCGCCGCCGCGTCCGGCTCCTGCCGTCGCTGGGTGTCCTCGGACTGGTCGTCGTCCTCGCCGTCGGCACGCTGGCCACGTATCAGGCCAGGACCGCGGCCCCGCCGCCGTCCGCGCAGGACCTCGTCCTGCCCGATCCGGTGATGCCCACCCGGATCGAACCCGTGATCGCGGGCTGGCAACCCGTCCTGTCCGACGACCACCCGCTCGTTTTCGACGTCCCGCCGGACTGGAAGCTCGAAGAGCCCGACGTCGCCGTCGGTTACGAGACGCCGGCCGGGGACCTCCTCACGCTGCAGGGCGTCGCCCGGTACCGCCGCGACTCCTGTTCCGGCTCCGAACTCTCGGCACACGCGATGGCGGGGTTCACCACCATCGACGAGGGCGAGGTCGGCGGCATCACCCAGGCGGCGGAGGAGACCACCCTGCGGTGGGCCGAGGCCGCGTACGGCTCCATGAGCGGCGGACAGGCCCCGAAGACCGAAATCGGCACGGCCGGGCCGGTGACCGTCCTCGAAAGCGGCACGATCGCCACCTCCGTGACCACCACCGTCGTCCCCACCGCGGACGGACCGTGCTCGGCACCGTCGGTCGCGATCACCGCGATCGCCCTTCCCCTGCGCGCGCTGCCCGGATCCGGCCGCTACCACGTCCTCCTGGTGCTGGCGGACCAGGAGATCCCCGATGCGATAGCCAGGGACATCGTCCTCAAGATGGGTGAGAGCATCCGTCGCGAGTAGCACTCCCCTAAGGGAAATATGGGTCCCGTGCCGGATGTGTCCGACCGGCTCCCGCACCTACCTTGATTTCCATGCCAACAGGGGGAAGCGGGACGGCCGCGCCGGGCCGGACGCACAAGATCGCCACGGTGCTGAGGCACCGGCTGCCTTTCACGACCCTCGTCACGGTGACCATGCTCGCGCTCGCCTTGGCCTCGGGCGCGCTCTGGTCCGCCGCCGAGGATCGCGCGGTGTACCCGTACATCGCGTATGGGCTGCCGTCGCTCGAGTCAGGCCGGTGGTGGACCGTGCTCACCGGACCGCTGTTCGCGGTCGTCCCGCTGTACTACCTGCCGATGGTGCTCAGCTTCGCGCTGTTCGCCGGATTCGCGGAATGGCGGCTCGGCACACGCCGGGCGATGGCCGTCGCGATCGGCGGTCAGTTCGTCAGCGTCCTGGTGGCGGTCCAGTTCCTCGCGCTGAGCCGCAACTCCGGCTGGGAGTGGGCGGAACGGGTCGCGGGCAGCCTCGACGTCGGGTTCTCCGGCGGCGCGCTCGCCGCGGTCGCGGTCGCCAGCGCCACCCTGCGCCCGCCGTGGCGCCTGCGGTTGCGCGCCGGGCTGTGCGTCTACGCCGGGATCGCGATCATCTTCGTCGGCACGCTCGCCGACCTCGTGCACTTCTTCGCCCTCGTCCTCGCCCTCCCGTTCGGGCGCAAGTTCGTCGCTTCGAAGGATTCCGCCCGCGAACGGCGGCCGAGCCTGCGCGAGTGGCGGTTCTACGTCGTGGCCGGTCTGCTGGTGCTGACGGTCGCCGAACTGGTGATGTCCTTCGTACCGGGCAACGGCCCCTTCGGCTCTTCCGAAGAACTTTCGCTGTCCACCTGGGAAGTCGGCATCCTGTGCCTGATCGTGGTGCCGATCATGAACGGCCTGCGCAAGGGCAGCCAGGTCGCCTGGTGGTGCGCGATGATCCTGACCTCGTTCGTCATCCTGCAGGTGATGGCCTACGGCGGAGTACTCGCACTCGCCGAGGTCCTCGGTGAGGACACCGGGCTTTCGGATCCGCCGCTGTTCTTCGTGGACAATCTCCTGTGGACGGTCGAGTTCGCGCTGCTGATCTCTTCTCGGGGCGCCTTCCGCGTGCCGTCACGGCGGAAGCGCCGCCGCCTCGGCCGGATGGGCAACCCCGCGCTGGCCCGCACGCTGCTCAGCCGTCACGGCGGAAGCACGCTTTCGTGGATGACGACGTGGCCGCAGAACTCGTACTTCGTCGCCGCGGACGGCAAGTCTTACCTCGCGTACCGGCGTCACGCCGGTGTCGCCATCGCGCTCGGCGACCCGATCGCCCCGGACGGCGCGGGCGACCGCACGATCGCCGAGTTCCTCACCATGTGCGAGAACACCGGTCTCGTGCCGTGCCTGTTCTCCGCCACCGGCGACACCACCGCCACGACGCAGGAACTCGGCTGGAAGCACGTCCAGGTCGCCGAGGACACCCTGATCGAACTGGAGACGCTGGAGTTCCGCGGCAAGCGCTGGCAGGACGTCCGGACCGCGATCAACCGTGCCAAGAAGGACGGCATCGAGTTCCGGCTGGTCCGGCTCGCCGATCAGCCGCGCGCGGTGATCTCGCAGGTCCGCGCGATCTCCGAGGAGTGGATCAGCGACAAGGGCATGCCCGAGATGGGCTTCACGCTCGGCGGTGTCGACGAGGCGATGGACCCCGAGACCCGGGTCGGTCTCGCGGTGGACGCCGACGGCGTGGTGCACGGCGTGACGTCGTGGCTGCCGGTCTACACCGGCGCCGGCGCGATCGGCGGCTGGACGCTCGACGTCATGCGCAAACGCGCCGACGGGTTCCGCCCGTCGATGGAGTTCCTGATCGCGTCGTCCTGCCTGGCCTTCCGCGAGGAAGGGGCGAAGTTCGTGTCGCTGTCCGGTGCTCCGCTGGCGAGTTCCGGCGAACCCGCGCACGCCGTCGAACGCGTACTGGACGCGCTCGGCACGATGATGGAGCCGTTCTACGGATTCCGTTCGCTGCACGCGTTCAAGGCGAAGTTCCAGCCGCGCCATGTCCCGCTGTACCTGGCTTTCCGCGACGAGGCGGATCTGCCGCGGATCGGGATCGCGCTCGGCCGGGCCTACCTGCCGAACACGGGACTGCTGCGGCTGGCGAAGCTCGCTCGCTCCGGCAAGAAGCCCCAGCCCCAGAGAGATCAGCGCAGCGTCGAAGGCGGCGGCGTGATGGTCTTGCGGTCGGCTTCCGGGACACCCCGGTAGGTCTTGAGGATCTTCAGGATCTGTTCGCGGTCCGCACTGCCCTGCTGGTCTTGGTCCGAATAGACGAGCAGGGCGGCGGACGCGTCGCCCATGTCCACCGCCTGCACGCCGACGAGGGCGCGCTTCGGGATACAAGCCCCGGTGTACCCGAGGGTCACCTCGGCGATCAGGATGTTCGCGGGGGCTTTCGCGCCGGTGCCGAGCGTGAATTCCGTCGCCTGGGGCGGGTCCGCGACGATCTTGGCCGACAACGGGCCTTCCTCGGGGTTGTACGCGCTCACCACGAGGTCGTACAGGGCCTTGTTCGCGGCGCCGGGCGCGTCGGCGACCTTCACGGTCGCCAGTCCACTACCGCCGATCCTGCTCCCTCTGACCGCCGGGCAGTAGTCGTCGCCGACGAAAGCGCTGGAGAACATGGAGATACCGGGGACGAGCGCGGTCTTCTCCCAGCCGTGGATCGTGCCGGGTTTCGGCGTCCAGTTCGGCGGGACGTCGTAGGCGACGAGGCCGTCGGCGCCGGCCACGGACTGCCAGCCGTCGGTCACCGGCGGCGCGACGACGCGCGGCGAAGGCGTGTAGACCGTCGGCGCGCGGGGGGTACTGCTGCTCGACGACCGGTCCGAGCCGTTGTTCGCCAAGGCGGCGACCGCGATGACGCCGAGCGTGGCGAAGAAGCCGTACATGGCCCTTCGCCCGCTTCGCGACATCGGCTGCTTCGCCGGTTTCGGAGGTTCCGGCGTGGGTTCTGACGCGGGTTCGACAGGCGACGGCGTGTAGCCGGGCGAGTCCGAGGGCTGATAGCCCCCGAACCCGCTCAGCGCCTGTTTGTCCTCATAGCCCGGCGAGTCACCGCGCTTCTTGCCGAACATTACGAGCGGACGAGCTTGACCAGATGCTCCACGACCGCGTCGACGGCGATCTCTTCGCGGTCTCCGGTGCGGCGGTCCTTGACCTCGACGACACCGTTCGCCAGCCCGCGCCCGACCACCAGGATGGTCGGCACGCCGACGAGTTCGGCGTCCGCGAACTTGACGCCCGGGGAGGCCTTGCGGTCGTCGAGGACGACCTCGATCCCGGCGGCGTCCAGTTCGGCGGCGAGCTTCTCCGCGCCGGCGGCGATCGTCTCGTCCTTGCCCGCGATGACGACGTGCACGTCGAAGGGCGAGACCTCGCGCGGCCAGATGATGCCGAGGTCGTCGTGGTTCTGCTCGGCGAGCACGCCGACCAGCCGCGAGACGCCGACGCCGTACGAACCCATGGTGATGCGGATGGGCTTGGAGTCCGGGCCCAGCGCGTCCAGCGAGAACGCGTCGGCGTACTTGCGGCCCAGCTGGAAGATGTGCCCGATCTCGATACCGCGCGCGGCGACCAGGGTGCCCTTGCCGTCGGGCGAAGCGTCGCCTTCGCGGACCTCGGCGGCCTCGATGACGCCGTCACCGGTGAAGTCGCGGCCCGCGACCAGGTCGACCACGTGGTGGTCGCGCTCGTCGGCGCCGGTGACCCAGGCGGTGCCGTCGACGACGCGCGGGTCGAGCAGGTAGCGGACGCCGTTGTCCTTCAGCGCCTTCGGGCCGATGTAGCCCTTGACGAGGAAGGGGTTCTTCTTGAAGTCCGCTTCTTCGAGCAGTTCGAACTCGGCGGGCTCGAGCGAGGCTTCGAGGCGCTTCGTGTCGACCTCGCGGTCGCCGGGGAGGCCGATGGCCAGCAGCTCCCACTCCTTCGCGCCCGGCTGGCGCGTCTTGACCAGGACGTTCTTGAGCGTGTCCGCGGCGGTGAAGGTGCGGCCGAGGCCCGCTTCGTTCAGGAACGCGACCAGCGACTCGATGGTCGGCGTGTTCGGCGTGTGGTGGGTCTTCGCCTCGGGCAGCCCCTCGATCGGCTTGGCCTCGGGCGCGGGCGTGGTGACCGCTTCGACGTTGGCCGCGTAACCCGATTCGGTGCTGCGGACGTAGGTGTCTTCACCGGTCTCGGCGACGGCGAGGAACTCCTCGGAGGCCGAGCCGCCCATCGCGCCCGAAGTCGCCTTCACGACGACGTACTCGATACCGAGGCGGTCGAAGAGCTTGGTGTACGCCTGGCGGTGCAGCTCGTAGGACTTCGCGAGGCCCTCGTCGTCGAGGTCGAAGGAGTAGGAGTCCTTCATGACGAACTCGCGGCCGCGCAGGATGCCCGCGCGGGGGCGCGCCTCGTCGCGGTACTTGGTCTGGATTTGGTACAGGACGACGGGATAGTCCTTGTACGAGGTGAATTCACCCTTGACGGTGAGCGCGAAGAGCTCTTCGTGCGTCGGGCCCAGGAGGTAGTCGGCGCCCTTGCGGTCCTTGAGACGGAACAGCGCGTCGCCGTACTCGGTCCAGCGGCCGGTGGCCTCGTAGGGCTCCCTCGGCAGCAGCGCGGGGAACTGGATCTCCTGCGCGCCGAACGCGTTCATCTCTTCACGGACGACGTTCTCGATGCGGCGCAGCACCCGCAGGCCCAGCGGCAGCCAGGAGTAGCCGCCCGGGGCGACCCGGCGGACGTAGCCGGCGCGTACCAGGAGCCGGTGGCTCGGTACCTCGGCGTCCGCCGGATCCTCACGCAGGGTGCGAAGGAACAACGACGACATCCTGGTGATCACTTCTGGGCTCCTCGCTGGAATTTACGTGCTGAGACGTTCTGCGCAGCGTAGTCACCCCGCCCCGGGGCGGTTCAACCGGTTATCGCGGGTGCCCGGTTTTGTCGGTGGGTGCCGCTAGCTTGCCGCCATGGGTATCGAACTGGGCATGATCACGATCGACTGCGCGGATCCCCGCGGGCTCGCGGCGTTCTGGACGAAGGCGCTCGGGGTCGAGGTGGATCAGGACTACGAGGGCGAGTTCCTGATCCTGCACCCCAAGGTGGAGAACGGGCCCGTGTTCGCGTTCCAGCGCGTTCCGGAACCGCGGGCCGGCAAGAACCGGGTCCACATGGACTTCATCACCGAAGACAGGAAGAAGGAGGTGGAACGCCTGATCGAGCTGGGGGCGAAGACGGTGGAAGAGCACGAGATGCCGGGTATCGCCTGGACGGTGCTGGCCGATCCCGTCGGCAACGAATTCTGCGTCGCGACCCACGGGTAGCGAGGCCGGTCCCGATGGTCAGAATGGCGGTATGACGGAGCGAGCCATCCTGCCCTGGTCCGACATCGAGCTGCCCGAGGGCCTGAGTGTCCGGCTGTACGACGGCATCGGCCCGCTGCCGGAGGGCGGCCTCGATGACGTCGAGGTCTACGTGCTGCCGTACGACACCGGGGCGGAGCCGACGAAGCTGATCGACAGGCTTCCGTCACTGAAGCTCGTGCAGTCGCTTTCGGCCGGGGTGGAGAGGCTGGTCCCGCTGGTGCCGGCGGGGGTGCGGCTGGCCAACGGCCGCGGCCTGCACGACCTCAGTGTCGCCGAGCACGCGCTGGCGCTGATCCACGCGTCGCAGCGGGATCTGCCGCGCTGGTTCGCGCAGCAGGCGACGGGCTCTTGGGACCGCGAGCACACGCGCTCGCTGGCCGACAGCCGTGTGCTGCTGGTCGGCCATGGCTCGATCGGCCAGGCCATCGAGCGGCAGCTCATCGCGGCCGAAGCGGTCGTGACCAGGGTGGCGAGCACGGCCCGTCCCGCGGAGCGGGTGCACGGCGTCGGCGAGCTCGCGGAACTGCTGCCGTCGGCCGACATCGTGGTCCTGATCCTGCCCGAGACGCCCGCGACCACAGGCCTGTTCGGCGCCGCGGAACTCGCCGCGCTGCCGGACGGCGCCCTGGTGGTGAACGTCGGGCGAGGCTCGGCGATCGACACCGAGGCGCTCACCGCCGAGACCGTCGCCGGACGGTTGCGCGCGGCGCTGGACGTCGTCGATCCGGAGCCGCTGCCCACCGGGCATCCGCTGTGGTCGGCTCCGGGCGTCGTCATCACGCCGCATATCGCGGGCGGGTCGGCTTCGTTCCACCCGCGCGCGAAGCGGCTGGTCGCCGAGCAGTTGCGCCGCTACGCCGCCGGGGAAGAGCCGCTGAACCTCGTCAGTGGAACGGACGGCTAGGACCCGGCGGGTGCCTCTGGCCTTCACTACGAGCAGTCCTGCGCTGCCGCGGGGGTTGCGAAGAATGGCTTTCGCAACACCTGCCCTAGCGGCGGCGAGAGTCGCGAGAGAGCGCAGGTGAGCCAGGCGCCTAGGCGCTGTCCTGTAAGTCTGCTCGATGGGCTTCGTGATCCAGGTGGTTTCTGGCGGTGCGGGCGGTTCTGCCTCGTACCGGGTTGTACTCGGCTGGACCGTCCGTGCCGTCAGGGACCAGCTGGGCGCGAAGACCGCGAGCATGACTTGCAGGACAGCGCCTAGGGCCAATGGGTCCGGTAGGCGAGCCAGTCGCGCATGGCCGCGGCGAGACGACGCTGCGCCGCGCGGACCCCGGTCGTCGCGGGTGGCTCCGGTAGTCGTGAAGCCCGTTCCGCGTGCCCGGCCAAGGCGACGCCGAACGCCGTGACCGCCCAGACCGGGACACCGGTCAGCACGGGACGCCGCCGCAGCAGGCGGTCGACGTCGGCGGGCTCGTGTCCGGCGTCGAGCAGATACGGGACGAGCGCGACCAGGTCGAGCCAGCCCGCGCCTCTCGCCGGATAGCGCCAGTTGGTGACGAGCACCCGGCCCGGTCCGGTCCGCACCAGATACTCGGGCTGGATGTCGTTGTGCAGCAACGTGTCCCCGGCCGACCAGGGATGCCAGGACGTCTCCAGCTGGACGAGCCTGTCGAGGTTGCGGACGGCCCAGCCGTCGAGGTCGTCCGGTGGTTCCTTCGCCAGTTCGTGCCAGCCGCGCAGGAGCGGGCCGAGATCGTCGAGGGCGTCCGGGACGTCGGGCAGCGGGCACGGCGTGAGCGTGCGCCCGAGCGCGCCGAAGGTGGCCAGGACCGCGGAGAGGTCCGGCGATCCCGGGCGCAGGTTCGGCCTGGTGCCGTCGAAGTCGGCGAACGCGAGGACGAGCCACTCACCATCCACAAAGGACAGCAGCTTCGGCGTGGGCGCCTCCGGGGGCAGCCGTCGCGCGATGGCGGCCTCCGTCCGGTAGCCGCCCGCCCGCGGGCTGCTCGCCGGGATCGCCTTCAGGAAGACCCAGTGACGACCGCGTTCGAGCTCGAGCCTCGCCGAGACGCCACCGTCGAATTCCGGGGTCTGCCACAACGAACGGCGAACCACCGACCCGAGCTCGCGCTCCACCGCGTCACGCGTCGCCGACGACAGGTCGTGCCAGCCGAGGCGTGCGGAAACCGGCAACGCCCTAACACCCCCAGCGATCTCTCCAAGAAGATCGACTGTACCTAAATCCACCCTTTCGGGTGTCAACCGGTCAGGTCGGAACGGGCTTCACGTAGCCGGCCCAGCGCTGATGCTCGCTGAACCCGACACGTTCGTAGACACCGAGCGCGCGGTGGGTGTTGTCCTGGTCGACGTTGAGCGAAGCCCGCTGGAAACCCGCGGCCCTGGCTTTGACGAGGGCGTGCCCGAGCAGCGCGCTCGCGATCCCGCGTCCGCGAAGGCTCGCGTCGGTGGAGACGTGACTGACATACAGGTCCTTCACGCCGGTGACGGCCTCGTCGGAGGCGAAGAAGGCGCTCAGCACCATCGCGACCGCCCTGTCCCTCTCCGGGCTCAGCAGCAGGAACGACAGGTCCGGCTGGAAGTCCTTGCCGCCGACCACCAGATGCCGCCAAGCCTCCGGGGACTGCTCCGTGCTCCCCCAGTGACCCGCGAAAGTCTCGTTGCGGCACCGCAGCGTGAAGGCCTCGTACTTGTCCTCATAGGTCACCAGCGGGAACTCGCCGGGCAGCGGTTTGGCAGGCGGGATCGCGTCGAGGTCGGCCCGCATGTCGACGAACCACCGCGCGTGCTCGTATCCGGAATCGACGAGGACCTCGGAGAGCCAGCGCTGTTTGGTGTTGGCCGCGGCGTGCAGCTCCAGTGGCACGTCCGGGTGGGACTTCGCGTGGAGGCGCTTACCCGCCTCCACGAACCAGCCGGTGAGGTGCGCGGCGATCGCGTCGTCGCGGTATCCGGGATGGACGAGCGTCTCGACCCGCATCATGTGCACCGGATCCGCCGCGTCACGTTTCCTGAGCAGGCCGTAGGCGACCAGTTTGCCGCCGTCCCAGGCGCTGGTGGACACCGTCGGCAGGTCGACGGTCGGCGAGCCGATCTCTTCGGCGAGATCCTCCGCGCTGTAGTGCTCCTCGATCGGCTCGACACGCTCCGCCTCGGCGAAGGTCTCGGCGAGTCGCGGCATGTCGTCCATGGTCAGCGGGCGCCAGGTCAGGCTCATGCGGACGAGGCTAAGCCCGCGACTCGGGGTGACGCACTTCATTTAGTTACGCTTCCGTGGTGCTCGTGCTGCTCCCCCCTTCCGAAACCAAGGCCACCGGTGGCACCGGCGCGCCGCTGGACCTCGGCGCGCTGTCGTTCCCGGAGCTGAACCCGACCCGGGCGAAGCTGGCCGACGCGCTGGCCGAACTGGCGGCCGACATCCCGGCCAGTGTCGCCGCGCTCGGCATCACGCCGCGCCAGGCGGGCGAGGTCGCCCGCAACGCCGAGCTGTGGACCTCGCCCACGATGCCCGGGCTGCGCCGGTACACCGGGGTGCTCTACGACGCGCTCGACGTCAAGTCGTTCACCAAGGCGACGCTGGATAAGGCCGAGAAGCGCCTCGCCGTCGCTTCGGCGCTGTTCGGCGTGGTCGCGGCGACCGATCCGATCCCCGCGTACCGGCTGTCCGGAGGAAACGCGCTGCCGTCGCTCGGGACCGTCCGCAGTATCTGGAAGCCGGTGCTCGAACCGGTGCTCCAGGGCATCGAGGGGCTCGTGGTCGACCTGCGCTCCGGGACCTACTCGGCGCTGGCGAAACTCCGGCCGGACGCGGTGACCGTCCGTGTCGTGACCGAGGACGCGAAGGGCAACCGGACCACGGTGAGCCATTTCAACAAGGCGTACAAAGGACGGCTGGCCGCGGAGCTGGTCAAGTCCCGCAGCGAACCGTCCACTGTGGAACAGCTGATCCGGGTGCTGTCGAAGGCGGGCCTCGACGTCGAACGCACCGGAGACCACAGTCTCGAACTACTCACCGGAGACGGCGTGCATTAGTTCCGTACCCCTACGGGCTTCTTCCTCGGTTGTTCCGCCGGTGGCACATGCGGAAAGTGATTTCCAGCCACCTGGAAAGGAACAACCGTGAACAGAAGACAACGGCTTCTGGGGATCGCCACCGCCACCCTCGGCTGCCTCTCGGTCCTCCTGCCCGCTCCGGCGGCGGCCGCTGACCTGCCAGCCGTCACCCCGACGGATCAAGCGGTCGTCCCCGGTGGACTGCACACGAACTCCATCGGCGGCACCCCCGCCTCGGTCAAGGACCATCCGTTCATCATCGCGGGCCTGCGCCAAGGCGGTGTCCGGCCACAGGGCCAGACCTGCACCGGTTCGGTCGTCGCGCCGCGCAAGATCCTGATCGCCGCGCACTGCAAGGCGGCCGACGGCGAGAAGAGCTTCCTTTACGGACTGGACGATCTCAACGCCGGCGGCGGGACGCGGATCGGCGTCGTCAGCTACGACATCCACCCCAAGTACGTCAACTTCGACCAGGGTTACGACGTCGCGGTGGTCACCACCGACGCCGACATCCCGGTGCCGGGCGGGCAGTACGCGAAGGTCGCGACGTCGGCCGACACGGACCTGAACAAGCCGGGCAAGTCCGGCCTCGGGCTCGGCTACGGCAAGAAGAACCACAACGACAGTCCCGCGAACGTCGAACTGCACAAGTTCACCCTGCCGATCGTGCAGGGCAGCAGCTGCAACGGTGTCGGCGCGGGCTTCAAGGACGCGACGATGATCTGCAGCGGCTACAGCGACGGCCGCGTCACCATCCTGCAGGGTGACAGCGGCGGACCGCTGATCGTGGACGGCAAGGTCGTCGGCGTCGCGTCGTGGAGCCGCAGCGACTTCAAGTGGTACAGCGTGTACGGCAGGCTCAACAACGACATGGGCGACTGGGTCAAGGAGAAGATCGGCACGCCGCAGAACCCGGAGACGTTCTCTCTCGCGGTGACGCCGTCCTCGGTCAAGGTCGAGCCGGGCAAGTACGTTTCGGCGACGGTGACCAGCAAGCCGGGCAAGAACGGCGCGGAGAAGGTCGACCTGAGCGCTTCCGGGCTTCCGGACGGGGCGAAGGCCACGTTCCAGCCCGCGTCCATCACCTCGGGCGAGTCGGCGAAGGTGAGCATCGAGGTTCCCGCCGGGACGGCCGAAAAGGACTACGCGGTCACGATCTCGGGCAAGGGAACCACCGACACGGCGACCGCGAACCTGACGCTGACCGTCGGTGAGGGCGGACCGCAGCCCGGCAACCTCCAGGTGAGCGTGAGCCCCGGCAGCGGGACCTCGCAGCCCGGGTTCTTCAGCAATGTCACGGTTTCCGCCACCGGCGGGACCGGCACGATCACGCTTTCGGCGTCCGGGCAGGGTCTGCCGTTCGCGCCGTTCTTCAACCCGAAGACGATCTCGAGCGGTGGCAGCTCGACCATGCAGGTGGTCGCGCCGTTCCAGCGCGGCACGTATCCGGTGACCGTCACCGCGACGGACTCGGCGGGCAAGACCAGCACCGCCACCTACACCCTGACCGTCCAGTAAGCAGGCAAGTCCGTGAAGGCCTCCTTGAGGGACTCTGGGTCCCTCAAGGAGGCCTTCACGGACTTCAGGACCGGGCCAGCACGGCCATCGCGGCGTTGTGACCGGGGATGCCGGAGACACCACCGCCCCGTACGGCACCGGCGCCGCAGAGCAGCACCCGCTCGTGAGCGGTCTCGACTCCCCAAAGACCCACCTGAGCCGCATCGGCCGCGTACGGCCACGACAGGTCGCGATGGAAGATGTGTCCCGCGGGCAGCCCCAGTTCGGCTTCGAGGTCCAGCGGCGTCTTCGCCTCGATGCACAACCGGCCGTCCGGCGAGCGCAGCACACAGTCCTCGATCGGTTCCGCCAGCACACTGTCCAAAGAGGACAGCGTCGCCCGCAACGCCTCTTCCCGAGCCGCGTCGTTGCGCCCCTCGAACAACCTCGCGGGCATGTGCAGGCCGAACAGGGTCAGCGTCTGCACACCGGCCGCTCGTTCGGCCGGGCCGAGGATCGACGGGTCCGTCAGCGAATGGCAGTAGATCTCACACGGCGGCAGTGCCGGGATTTCGCCCGCGGCGGCCTCCGCGTACGCCGTCGCCAGTTGCGCGTAACTTTCGTTGACGTGGAACGTGCCCCCGAAGGCCTCACGCGGGTCGACGCCCGGATCCCGCAGCCGCGGCAGCCGTGAAAGCACCATGTTCACCTTGAGCTGCGCGCCTTCCGGCGCCTCCGGCGGCTCCTCCCCCAGGAGCCGCGCGAGTGTCCGCGGCGCGACGTTGGCCAGCACGTGACCGCCGCGCACGGCGAACTCGTCTTCACCCAGCCGGTAACGCACTGTGCCGTCCGGATCGACGGACAGCACCTCGGCACCGGTCACCAGCCGTGCCCCGGCCGTGCGCGCGGCCGACGCGAGCGCGCCGGTCACCGCGCCCATCCCGCCCACCGGCACGTCCCAATCGCCGGTCTCGTTGCCGATCACGTGGTAGAGCAGGCAAAGGTTCTGCCGGAAGTCGCCGGCGTCGGCGAAGGTCCCGATCAGCGCGTCGGTCAGGACGACGCCGCGGACGACGTCGTCGCCGAACAGACCGGTGAGCGTTTCCGTGATCGGCCGTTCGAACAGCGCGTCCCAGGCCGCCGGCTCGATGCCCGAACGCAGTTCCTCCCTGGAGACCAGCGGTTGGGTGAGCGTCGGGAAGGTCCGCTCCGCGACCCGGGAGGTCATCGCGTAGAACCGTCGCCACGCCTCATAGTCCTTTGTGGACCCGGTGAGCGCGGAGAACGAGGCCGAGGTGCGGCCGTCGTCGCCCGTGTCGACAAGGAGACCGCCGTCGCCGACGGGTGTGTACGAAGACATCCGCCGCCGCTTGAGATCGAGCCCGAGCCCGAGGTCCGCGATGATCTTGCGCGGCAGCAGGCTCACCAGGTACGAGTACCGCGACAACCGGACGTCGACCCCGGGGAAGGCCCGGAAGGACACCGCCGCCCCGCCGACCTCGTCGCGGCGTTCCAGCACCAGCACCGAACGGCCCGCTGCGGCCAGATAAGCGGCCGCCACCAGGCCGTTGTGCCCGCCACCGACGACCACGGCATCGTAGGACTCCATGCACTTCCTCCCGAACCAACGACAATGCGCCGCGGTCATCGTGACCGCGGCGCACCGCCGTTCGCAAGGACTCAGAAGGTGATGGAGAATCCTTCGATCGTCCCGCTGTCGAACCGGTAGACGTCACGGACCCGCAGTTTCCAGGTCCCGTTCGCCGGTTCGGACGAGGCGTTCACCGTGAACGACGTGTGCACGCCGCTCGCCTCGCCGATCCCTCCCGCTGGCTTGAGCCCGAACACCGCACCGCTCGGCCCGATGAGGTCGATCGCCAGGTCACCGGTGTAGGTGTGCGCGATGTCGACCTTGACCGGCAGCGTCGACGACGCCTTGCCGTCGCAGCCCTCCTGCGTCACCGTGCTGGTCACCGCGTCACCCGCGTCCGGAATGGACACCGGTGTGGTGTTCGACTTGGCCCCGCACTTCGGGCCGGGGCCGCCACCGCCGATGAACGACACGTTCAGCAGCTTGTTGACCGTCCCGCTCGGCAGGCCCTTGAGCACGCCGTCCGAGGAGTTGTTCACCAGCGCGTCCCGCGTCTGCTGCGCGGTGGCCCCGGAGTTCGCGGACAGGTACAGCGCCGCCGCGCCCGCCACGTGCGGCGTGGCCATCGAAGTCCCGCTCATGTTCGCCGAACCACCGTTGGACGTGGACAGCGACGTGATGTTGCTGCCAGGGGCGAAGATGTCCACGCACGAACTGTGGTTGGAGAACGAGGACTTGTTGTCGTTCTCGTCCGAGGCGCCGACCGTGATCGCCTCGGGGATGCGGGCGGGGCTGACGTTGCAGGCGTTCTGGTTCTCGTTGCCCGCCGCCACCACGTAGACGAAGCCCGCCGCGATGGACTTCTTGATGACGTCGTCGCCGAGCCCGACCTGGTCCATCCGCAGGCTCAGGTTCGCCACCGCCGGTTTGGTGCCGTTCGCGGTCAGCCACTCCGCCGCGTCCACGATGGCGGAGTCGGGACCGTTGCCCGAACAGTCGTTGCCCAGCACCTTCAGCCCGACGAGTTTGACCTGTTTCGCCACGCCGTAGGTCTTGCTGCCGATGGTGCCCGCGGTGTGACTGCCGTGCCCGTTGCAGTCTTTGCCGTTGCCGCCCACGAAGTCCTTGCCGATGGACGCGCGCCCCTCGTACTCGGGGTTGTCCGGGTTGATCCCGGTGTCGAGGTCGTACGCGGTGACGCCCGTGCCCGTGTTCGGGTACGTGAAGCTCTTGTCACGCGGCAGGTTCTTCTGGTCGATCCGGTCGAGGCCCCAGGTGGGGTTGGTCTGCGTGCCGACGGCCCGCGCGGTGCCGTCCTCATAGACCGCCTTGACCGCGGGATCGGCCGCGAGCCGCCGGGCCTGCTGCTCGGACATTCCCTTGACCGAGAAGCCGCGCAGCACGTTCTTGTACGCCGACCGGACCTCGCCGCCGTAGCGGCCGGTGAGCGCGGCCGAAGACTGCTCGACAGCCATCGTGCCGACGTCGTGGAGCGCGACGATGTACTGGTCCCCGTAGTGCTGGTTCGCCTGCACGACAACGCCTTCCGCCTGCGCGGCGACGGCGTTGCCGGCGGCGAGCGCGGCGAGTGCGGTGGCCGCGAAGACCACCACACCGCCGCGCACGCCGCGGCGCATCAGAGACCTGCCACGTTCAGCAGCTTGTTGGTCGAGCCGGTGCCAGGGCTGGTCACGACGCCGTTGGTGGCGGCGGCGGCCAGACCGGAGGCCACGGCGGCGGGGTTGGCCGACGGGTGCGAGGTCAGGTAGATCGCGGCCGCACCGGCGACATGCGGGGTCGCCATCGAGGTACCGCTCATCTGCTGGGTGCCGCCGCCGTTACGGGTCGAGGTGATGTTGGTGCCGGGCGCGAAGATGTCGGTGCAGCTGCCGTAGTTCGAGAACGTGGACCGGCGGTCGTCGTTCTGCGTGGCGTTGACGGTGATTGCCTCCTTCACGCGGGCGGGGCTGGTGCTGCAGGCGTTCGTGTTGGAATTCCCGGAGGCCACCGTGTTGGTGATACCCGCCGAGACCGCGCGGCGGACGGCGGAGTCCACCCCGGAGTCGGCCGGGCCACCGAGGCTCATGGTGAGCACCGACGGTCCCTTGGCGTTCTTCACGACCCAGTCGATCCCGCTGATGATCTGCGAGTACTGGCCGCTGCCCTGGCAGTTCAGCACCCGGACGGAGACGATCTTGGCGCCCTTGGCCACACCGTAGGTCGCGCTGCCGACCGTGCCCGCGACGTGCGTGCCGTGGCCCTGGCAGTCCTTGGCGTCGCTGTCGTTGTCGATGAAGTCGTAACCGCTGCTCGCGCGGCCGCCGAATTCCGACTGGCGGTAGTCGACACCGGTGTCGAGGACGTAGACCGTCGCGCCGGCACCGTCGTTCGGGTAGGTGTACTTCTTGTCCAGCGGCAGGTTCTTCTGGTCGATCCGGTCGAGGCCCCAGGTCGGGTTGTTCTGGGTACCGGTCATGTGGGCGACGGCGTCCTGCTGGACGAAGTCGACGGCTGGGTCGGCGGCGAGCCGTTTGGCCTGCGCCTCGGTCATTTTCGCCGAGAAGCCGTTCAGCGCGGCGGTGTAGGTGGCCTTCACCTGGCCGCCGTACTTGGCCGCGAGGCCGGCGTCGCCGCTCTTCAGCGAGACGATGTACCCATCCGTGACGGCTCCCTCCACACCGGCGCCGCGGATCTGCCCCTCGGCGGCCGTCGCCGATCCGGCGAAGGCCAGCGAGGCCGCTACACAGGCCCCGGTGAGCACCGCACCCGCGATCCGGTGACGTCGAAGTTCTCCACGCATTTCCTGAGCTCCGTTCACTCGAACAGGTGGTTCGCGTCGGCGGAATTCCGGGCCGACGCCGTGACGAGCAGTCACGCTTCACTCACTTTCGGGTGGCGGGACCTGCACGAACAAGCGAGGCAACGGTCCGTAGGACTACGTATCTAATAGGGAAAATCACCGTCCCTACGAAAGTTGTGTGACCGTCCGAGCGGGTTCCGTGATCGCCGAACACGCGCTTAAGCTGCGTTCACTCGAACGGTGTTGTTCGTGAAGCGGGGGTGACCCGGCATGGTGATCGGTGGCTGCCGACGCAGGACGAGTTCGCCCGTGCTCGTCGGCCGTGATGCGGAACTGAGCGAGATCCTCGACGGCGCGATGCGTTCGCCGTCGGTGATCGTGCTCGAAGGCGAAGCGGGGGTGGGCAAGACCCGGCTCGCCACCGAATTGCTGGCCTGCCCCGAACTGGCCGGACGGCCGGTCCTCACCGGGAGCTGCCAGCCGCTGCGCGAGCCGTTCCCGTACGGCGTGGTCTTCGACGCGCTGAAGGACGTCCGCCCGGCGCGCGAGCTCAACCCCGTGACCGGCGTACTCGGGCCCTACCTGCCGGAACTCGCGGCGTACCTACCCGAGCCGCCCGCCCGGCTCGGTGATCCGAGGGCCGAACGGCACCGGCTCTTCCGCGCCGTCCGGGAACTGCTCGGCTCGCTGGGCCCGCACGTCCTCCTCATCGAGGACCTCCACTGGGCGGACGACGGTTCCCGCCGCCTCCTGCGGTTCCTGATGACCGATCCGCCCGCGGGGCTGACGCTCCTGCTCACTTACCGGCGCGAGGAGACGCCCGGCGGTATCCCGCTCGGCAGCGCCTTCCGGCCGGCACCCGGCACCACGCACGTGCTCGTCACGCTCCGGCCCCTTGACCGCGACGGCGTCCAAGCGATGGTTTCGGCCCTGCTCGGCGAGGCGAACGTCTCGGCCGAGTTCGCCGCGCGACTGCACGAGCGGACCGCGGGGATCCCGTTCGTGGTCGAGGAGATCGTGCACGCGATCGGGGGCGTCGAGGGCGCGGTGCACGCCGACGGCGCGACCGCGCGGCGCCTGCTCGACGCCGTCGAAGTCCCGGCGCTGGTGCGTGAGGCGATGGTCGAACGCCTCACCGCGCTGCCGTCGGCCGCCCGGCGGATCACCGAGGCCGCCGCCGTCCTCGGCACACCGTCCACTTCGGACCTGCTGACCGCCGCGGCCGCGCTCACGCCCGAGCGCGCCCACCGCGCGCTGGTCCTCGCGCTCGAACGCAACGTCCTGGTGGAGACCGGCGAGGGCGAATACGGCTTCCGGCACGCGCTCGCCCGGCAGGCCGTCTACCGCGCCATCCCCGGCCCCGATCGCCAGGAACTGCACCGGCGGGCCGCGCGGCTGCTGCGCGACAGGCTCCCGCAGTCCCTCGTGCGGCTCGCCGAGCACTGCCGCAAGGCGGGTGACAGGGCCGGAGCCCTGAAGTACGGCGAAGCGGCGGCCGATCAGGCGTCGACTGTCGGCGATCTCGCCACCGCGACGGATCTGCTCCGCACCCTGCTCGACGAACCGGGCCTGCAACCGTCCGATGTGGACAGACTGGCGGTCAAGTTCAGCTCGGTGGCGTGCAACGGGCTCGCCCAGACCGAGGTCGTCCCGGCGCTGGAGCGGCTGCTCACCGACGGCAGGCTGTCCGGACGGCTGAGCGGCGAAGTCCGGCTGGGTCTCGGGCTCCTGCTGGTGCGCCAGGCGAACGGGCTGGAAGCGGCGAGGACCGAGATCGAGATCGCCGTCAACGACCTCGCCGACCGGCCCGACCTCGCCGGACGCGGGATGGGCGTCCTCGCGCAGCCATGGGTCGGCGCGACCCCGCTGCGAGAGCACCGGCGGTGGATGGACCGGGTGGACGAGCTCATCGACCAGGCGACCGACCCGCGGCTGAAGATCATCCTGCTGGCCAACAACACGGCGTCGCGGCTGCACATCGGGGACGCGCGGGGCTGGGACATGCTGGACCGGGCGCCCACCAGCGTCGGCTCGTCCGACGAGCAACGGCATCTCGCGCGGCTGCACTGCAACAGCGCCGACGCCTGCGCCTGGACCGGTCACCACCGGCGTGCCAGGAGCCTGCTGCGCAGCGGAATGCAGCTGGCCGCCGACTGCGGGGCGCCGTACGTCGTCAGCACGGCCAGCGCGACGGCGGTCCACACCGACTGGCTCACCGGGAACTGGGACGGTCTCGCCGAACGGGCCGACGCGCTGATCGACGAGTACCGCGACCTGCTGCCGGTGACCAGCGAACTGTGCCTGGTGCTGGGCCTGCTCGCCGCCGCCCGCGGCGAATGGGACGAAGCCGCGGCCCGGTTCGCCGGAACCGCGGCGGATCAGCCGGAGAACGCGTTCACGCCGGTCGCGATCGCCGCGCACGCCGGGATGGCGGGCATGCTGCTCGCGCAGGACCTCGGGGAGGCCGCCGTCACCCAGGCGGAAAAAGGACTGGAACTCTTGCGCGCCAAGGGCGTCTGGGCCTGGAGCGCCGATCTGGTGATAGCCGCCGTCGACGCGTACTGCGCCACCGGCCGGGAAGCCGCGGCGCAAGCGCTGACCGACGAGTTCGAACGTGAGATCGGCGATCTCGACGCGCCGTCGACCCGTGCCGCGCTGGCCGCGAACCGCGGGCTCGTCGCGGCGGCGCGAGGCGACCACGCGGAGGCGATCAAGGCCTTCGAGCAGGCTCGGACGCGATTCGACGCCCTCCCGGCGCCGTATCACGCGGCGCTGATCGCCGAACGGGCCACGCGGTGCCGCCTGGCCATGAACGAGGACGTCGCCGAGACGTTCGCCGCGCTCGCCGAAGCTTTCGACCACCTCGGCGCCACCCGCGACGCCGCGCGCTGCCGCCACGCGTTCCGGTCCACCGGCGCCGTCGCCCCCTCGCGGCGCGGGCGCCGGGGCTACGGCGACGAACTGTCCCCGCGCGAACGCGACGTCGCCCGCCTGCTGGCCGCCGGGCATACCAACCGGGAGATCGCCGAGGTGCTGTTCCTGTCCCGGCGCACGGTGGAGCAGCACGTCGCGAGCGTTCTGCGCAAGCTGAAGGTGCGGTCGCGGAGCGAGCTGGCGGGGCTGCGGTCGGCTTAAGCACTGTGTCGTGTTGGTGAGCGAGGCCGTCGCGAGTCGATCAAGGGTTCGGTCCGTGAAGGCCTCCTTGCCTACCCTGAAGGTAGTGAAGGAGTCCTTCACGGACTTCAAGCGGGCCAGGAGCGCCGGTGGCTGTTCGGCCCTGGTCAGGAACGGCGTCGTCCGGGAGGTGTTGCGACACCCGGAATTAATTCGGTTGCGGGCGCCCGGCGGCGTCCGAGATGATCGTGCGCGATCCGGCAGGGCGCCGGTGGATGCGACAGGGAGGTGCGTCGTGCAGATGACTGTCCGGGGCGTTTGCCGCCCCCATCCACTCGCCCCTCGCGGCTGAGCGCGGAGTCACGACGCTCGCCCGGTGGGGCACCCCTGACTAGGAGAACCCACCAGTGCGCAAGCACGATCTCGAAGAGTCCTACGAACAACGTCCACGCCGCACCCGTCGCGCTCGTTTCGACGACGAGCCCGAACCCTCCCGCGGCGGACGGCTCACCGAAGCCGAACGCATCCGGCTCGCCCGGCTGCGCGAAGACGCGTACACCGAAACAGCCATCCCCGACGGCGCCGACCGCTGGAGCACCTGGGGAGAAGCGGAACACGGGCCGCAGCCGCGGCCCGACTGGGTGATCACCGAACTGGCGGCGGTGGACACCGAACTGGGCATCCTCAAAACCGGCAAGGAGGCCGACGTCCACCTCGTCCGGCGCAACCTGCCCGGTACCGAGGGCACGGTGCTGGCGGCCAAGCGGTATCGCAGTGGCGAGCACCGCTTGTTCCACCGTGACGCCGGCTACCTCGAAGGCAGGCGGATGCGGCGCTCGCGGGAGATGCGGGCGATGGAGACGCGCAGCAGCTTCGGCCGCAACCTCATCGCCGAGCAGTGGGCGGTGGCCGAGTTCAGCGCGTTGAGCAGGCTGTGGGCGGTCGGCGCCCCGGTGCCGTACCCGGTGCAGCGCGACGGCACCGAACTGCTGCTGGAATTCCTCGGCGACGGCGAGACCGCCGCGCCGCGGCTGGCGCAGGTCCGGCCGGAGCCCGGGCAGTTGCGGGAGCTGTGGTTCCAGACCTCGGCGATGCTGGAGCTGCTGGCGTCGCAGGGCCTCGCGCACGGCGACCTCTCGGCGTACAACCTGCTCGTCCACCGCGGGCAGATCATGGTGATCGATCTGCCGCAGGTGGTCGACATCGTGGCCAACCCCGGCGGGCTCGAGTTCCTCGCGCGGGACGTGCGGAACATCGCCACCTGGTTCCACTCACGGGGACTCCCGGAGCGATTGACGGCGGTCACCGAGCTGATCGGTGAACTGCGGGAGATCGCCGGGTTGCGCTGACGGGTGCGGGAGGGGGCTTTCCCGTATCCGATGCGGAAAGCCCCCTTCGGTCCCCGACCGTCCACAATGGTGCTTCCGGGCCCCGTCGTGGAGACCCTGCCCACAATCGGTCCCTCCGATTGGGAGGCCGGATAACGGTCCGGTACAGTAGTACTAGACCGCAACCGGCGGCGTGGATGAGTGGTGTCCGTCGCCTCCAAAGCCAACCGAATGGCTCGCGGTATCCGTATCAATCAATTGGCGCGCGGTGTCACGCAGACGCGGTGTGCCGGGTTCGTCCCTGTGAACGCCCATCTGTGCACACCATCTTGCCCTGCCTGCGTGCGGGCAGCCCGGGCCTCCTTGCGACGTGCCACGTCCGAGAGGCATTTGTGACAGTCACGTTCAACTCCGGCCACACCTCACCGTCGGCGCGTCAGCACCGCAAGCCGCGCACCCGCCCCGCGGGTGACGCGATGCTGCACGACGACGCCGTCGAGACGGTCAAGGCGACGACCTGGGCGGAGCTCGGCCTTCCCGAGCCGCTGCTGCGGGCACTCGCCGACGGCGGAATCACCACCCCCTTCCCGATCCAGTCGGCGACCATCCCCGACGCGCTCGCCGGCCGCGACGTGCTCGGCCGCGCGCAGACCGGTTCCGGCAAGACCCTTGCCTTCGGCCTGGCGATGCTGACCAGGCTCAACGGCGGCCGCGCCCGTCCGAAGCACCCCCGCGCGCTGATCCTCGTCCCGACCCGCGAGCTGGCCATGCAGGTCGCCGACTCGCTGACCCCGCTGGCCAAGTCCCTCGGCCTGTGGTGCCGCACCGCCGTCGGCGGCATGGCCTTCACCCGCCAGGCCGACGCGCTTTCCCGCGGCGTCGACCTGCTGATCGCCACCCCCGGCCGGCTGTCGGACCACGTCCGCCAGGGCACCGCTTCGCTGTCCGACATCAACTTCGTCGCGCTCGACGAGGCCGACCAGATGGCCGACATGGGCTTCATGCCGCAGGTTCGCGAGATCCTCGACCTGACCCCGCGTGACGGCCAGCGCCTGCTGTTCTCGGCGACCCTCGACGGTGACGTCGACCGGCTGGTCCGGGCGTACCTGACGAACCCGGTCACCCATTCGGTGGCCCCGTCGACGGCCAGCGTCACCACCATGGACCACCACGTGCTCCAGGTGTCGCACCAGGACAAGCAGGACATCATCACCGAGATCGGCGCCCGCGAGGGCCGCACGATCATGTTCGTCCGCACCAAGCACCACGTGGACCGCCTCACCGAGCGCCTGCGCGAGAAGGGAGTCCACGCGGCCGCCCTGCACGGCGGCAAGACCCAGGGCCAGCGCAACCGGGTCCTCTCGGACTTCAAGGAGGGCTACGCCCCGGTCCTCGTCGCCACGGACGTCGCCGCGCGCGGTATCCACGTCGACGACATCTCGCTGGTGCTGCACGTCGACCCGGCCGCCGACCACAAGGACTACCTGCACCGCGCCGGCCGCACCGCGCGCGCCGGGGCGTCCGGTGTCGTGGTCACGCTGGTCACCCACGACCAGCGCCGCATGGTGCGCCGGATGACCGACCGCGCCGGCGTGCGCGCCGAGCAGACCACGGTCCGCCCCGGCGACGCCGAGCTCGCTCGCATCACCGGTGCGCAGCAGCCCAGCGGCGAGCCGGTCATCGAGCGTCGTCGTGAGTCCCCGCGTCGTGGCGGTGGCCGCGGCTACGGTGGCGGCGACCGCGGTGGCTACCAGGGTTCGCGCGAAGGTCACGGTCACCGCGAAGGCGGCCGTCCCGGCGGCTTCCGCGGCCGCCCGCGTCGTGGCGAGTCCGGTGGCGGCAGCGGCCGCCCGCAGCGTCCGGGCAGCCGCCCGCGTCGCAGCTACGACAGCTAAGTCGTATATCGCGTGTTCCTGACCGGGACTCGCGTGATTGAGGGCGGAACTCTCGAGTTACGTCTCCGATCACGCGAGTCCCGTCTTCATTCACGCGAGTCACGTGTTCTGGCACCCGTCTGACGGGTTTGCGAACGGCGGATGGGAGACTGCGGGGCGTGACTTCTGCCGCTCCCCAGAACCTCCCGCCCGACCAGGTCTTCGACTGGCTCGACGTGGAGGCGGAGAAGCGGGCCGAGGCCGGGCTGGTGCGCAAGCTGCGCATCCGGCAGGCACAGGAACCCGAGCTGGACCTCGCGGGCAACGACTACCTCGGGCTCGCCAGGGACAAGCGCGTCGCCGGTGCGGCCGCCGCGGCCGCGTTGCGCTGGGGCGCCGGGGCGACCGGCTCCCGCCTCGTCTCCGGCACGACCGACGTCCACGCCGAACTCGAGCAGGAACTCGCCCGATTCTGCGGCACGCAGGCCGCGCTGGTCTTCTCGTCCGGCTTCACCGCGAACCTCGGCGCCGTGACAGCCCTCTCCGGCGCGGATTCCGCGATCGTCACGGACAAGTACATCCACGCCTCGCTGATCGAAGGCTGCCGCCTGTCCCGATCGGACATCGCCGCCGTCGCGCACAGCGATCCGGGCGCTTTCAAGCACGCGCTCGCGACCCGCCGCAAACCGCGCGCGCTCGTCGTCACCGACTCCGTGTTCTCCGTGGACGGCGACATCGCCCCACTGGAGCAACTCGCTGCCGTCTGCCGGGAGCACGGCGCTTCGCTGCTCGTCGACGACGCCCACGGCTTCGGCGTTCTCGGCGAAGGCGGCCGCGGAGCCGTCCACGCCGCGGGACTCTCCAGCGCGCCGGACGTCGTCACCACGATCACGCTGTCGAAATCCCTTGGGGCGCAAGGCGGAGCGGTACTCGGGCCGCGTCGCGTCATCAAGCATCTCGTGGACACCGCACGCAGCTTCATCTTCGACACCGCTCTCGCGCCCGCCAGCGCCGCAGCCGCACTGGCCGCTCTCAACGCGCTGAAGGCCGAGCCGGAGCTGGCCACCAAGGTGACCGAAGCGGCCGGAAACCTTGCGGGACAGCTGAAAGCGGCGGGGTTCCGGGTCAGTCTCCCGGACGCCGCGGTGATCTCGGTGCAGGCGCCGTCGCCCGAAGCCGCCGTCACATGGGCCGCCGAGTGCGCGGATCAGGGCGTGCGTGTCGGCTGCTTCCGCCCGCCGTCCGTGCCGGACGGCATCTCCCGCCTGCGCCTGACCGCGCGGGCCGACCTCACCGAGGCCGATGTGGACCGCGCGGTCGGCGTCATCACGGCTGCGGCGCCTCCCGGCGCCACATCGTGATGTGCGGGATCCCGTCTTCCATGAACTCTTCGCCTTCGGCCACGAAGCCGTACTTGGCATAGAACTTCGTCGCGTACGTCTGCGCGTCGAGCACGCACGGCGCGTCCCCGATGCCCGCGAGCGCGGTCTCCATCAGCCGTCCCGCCAGGCCCTTGCCACGTGAGCGGACGGCCGTGCACACCCTGCCGATGCGGAAGGTGCCGCCGGCGTCCTGCAACACCCGCAGGTACGAGTCGACGGCGACGGAGCCACCGATCCAGAGATGCCGTGTGCCGGGCAGGAGATCCCGCCCGTCGATCTCGTGATAGGCGACGTTCTGCTCGACGACGAACACGTCGACGCGCAGGCGGAGGATGCCGTGCAGCTGTGCGGCGGTGATCTCGTCACCGGCGACGGACAGCGGGAACGACGAGGTCTCGGTGATCGGGGTGTCGGTGCTCACGCCCACTTGTTAGCACATCGGGCGTGAAGAAGGCATCGATCAGCCGATCAGGCCCCGGCTGTTTTGCTGCGAGATCTCGTTCGCGTAGTGGGAGACGCGGGTGTAGACGCCGGGCTTGCCCGCCTTCGCGCAGCCTTCGCCGAACGAAACGATCCCGATCAGCGTGTCGCCCACGACCAGCGGACCACCCGAATCGCCCTGGCAGGCGTCGGTGCCGCCCTCGGGATAGCCGGCGCACACCATGTCACTCGGGTCGTAGCCCGAGTACGCGGTGCGGCAGGTCTTGTCGCTGACCACCGGGACGACCGCGCTGCGCAGGTAATCCGACCGCGCGCCGCCGTCGGCGACCCGGCCCCAGCCGAGCACCGTCGCCTTCGTCCCCTCGTTGTACAGGTCGGCGTTGCCGTTGTCGGCGACCTTCGCGGGCCGGTACGGCAGTTGCCCGCTGACCGTCATGACGGCGATGTCGTCGCCCTTGCCGGGATCGCCTTTGTAGTCAGGGCTGACCCAGACCTTCGAAACGCGCAGTTCCACGCCGTCCCGCGAGCGTTTGTCCTCCCGCCCCGCGACCACCCGGACGTCGCTCTTCTTGACCGCGACCGCGCAGTGCGCCGCCGTCGCGACCGTCGTGGAGCTGACGATCACCGCTCCGCAATACTGGTTGCCGCTGCGATCGGCCAGGTAGACCGCGTACGGATAGTCCGAAACCGAAGCCTTGCCGCCGCCCACGATCCTCGGTTCGGCGGCCTTGTCCGGCCCGCTCACGGCGCTGTCGTCCGCCGACGCGCTGTTGACCGCTATCGGCACCATCACGGCCGTCGTGAGTACCGCTCCGACGGCGAGCATGAGGGTGCGACGTGACTTCTTGGGCATGTTCTGTCCCTTCACCGGGGCGTACGTACGGTCAAACCCTGGGAAGTCATTCGACTCCAGCGCGTACACGAGCGATCGCGAATACCCTAATCGGAGAAAGCCCGATGCGGTGTCACTGAAACGGGTGGACCTGTGCTCACCGAACGCATCTGTCACGCTGGACCAGTGCGGACGACGGCGACGATTCTGGCGGCTACGGCCTTTCTCCTGCTGTCGTGTTCCAGTCCCGCGCCGACTGAAACGACACCGGCGCCGTCCACAACGGCCGCCGCCCCGAGTTCCACGAGAACCTCTTCACCGGCACCGATACCGAGCACTTCGACCCCGCCTCCCGCACCGGTCTGGCAGGTCGGCGCGAAGCCGCTTCCCTTGCGCCGTGACGGTTTCGGGCAGATCCTCCCGACTCCTCCCGTACTCGCCGACCGTTCGCTGCCGACGGCGGATCTGCTGCCCCCGCCCGCCGGGAACCGGTTCGCGGGCACGGTGAACCCGGTTCCCGCCGAGGTTTTCGCGCGCAGCACCTGGCAAGCCGGTTGTCCGGTCAAAGCGGCCGAACTGCGCTATCTCACGTTGTCGTTCTGGGGTTTCGACGGCCGCGCGCACACCGGCGAAATGCTCGTGAACGCCTCGGTGGCGAACGCCGTCGTCACCGTGTTCGGGCGGTTGTTCGCCGCGAAGTTCCCGATCGAGGAAATGCGCGTGACCGCTCCCGCCGAACTCACCGCTCCCCCGACGGGTGACGGGAACAACACCAACGCGTTCGTCTGCCGTCCGGCCCGGGGCCAGGCGAACTGGTCCGCGCACGCCTACGGGCTCGCGATCGACGTCAACCCGTTCTGCAACCCGTACACCAAGGGCGACCTCGTCCTGCCCGAACTCGCGTCGGCGTACGTCGACCGGGCGAACCGGCGGCCGGGGATGATCACCGCCGGGGATCCGACCGTGGCGGCCTTCACCGCGATCGGCTGGACCTGGGGTGGGACGTGGACGACGCCGGTGGACCGGATGCATTTCAGCGCGAACGGACGTTGACCGGGAACAACTGCCCTCCGCGGCGAGTTGGCTAGAGTCGGTACCACCCCCGCTCCCGCCGCAAAGGACTACAGCGTGCCCCACTACGACCTGGTGATCGTCGGTACCGGATCGGGTAACTCGATCCTCGACCCGCGTTTCGCGGACTGGAACACGGCGATCGTGGAGAAGGGCACGTTCGGCGGTACCTGCCTGAACGTGGGCTGCATCCCGACGAAGATGTTCGTGCACGCCGCCAACGTCGCGGCCACCCCCGCGTCGTCGTCGAAGTTCGGCGTGGACGAGGAGCTGACCGGGGTCCGCTGGCGCGACGTCCGCGACCGGATCTTCGGCCGCATCGACCCGATCGCCGCCGGCGGGCTCGAGTACCGCGTCGCGCACGAGGACAACAAGAACGTCACCGTGTACGCGGGCGAAGGCCGCTTCACCGGGACCAAGGAACTGCGGGTCAGCTACCCCGACGGCCGTCCGGCCGAGACGATCACCGCCGACCGGTTCGTGCTCGCCGCGGGCGGGCGCCCGGTGATCCCGGACGTCCCCGGCCTCGCCGAGACCGGCTACTTCACCTCGGACACCGTCATGCGGCTCGACGACCTGCCGTCGAGCATCGTGATCCTGGGCGGCGGATACATCGCGGCCGAGTTCGCGCACGTCTTCGCCTCGTTCGGGGTGGACGTGACCGTGGTCAACCGGTCCGGCGCGCTGCTGCGTTCCGAGGACGACGACGTCAGCGCCCGGTTCACCGAACTGGCCTCGCAGCGGTTCGACGTCCGGCTCGACCGGAAGACCGTCCGCGCGCGCAAGACCTCGTCGGGGGTCGCCCTGGACCTCGAAGGCCCGCAGGGCGCCGAGACCGTCGAGGCCGAAGTGCTGCTGGTCGCCACCGGGCGCACGCCGAACTCGGATCTGCTCGACGTCGCCGCCACCGGCGTGACCACGGGCGAACGCGGGCACGTCGTGGTCGACGAGTACCAGCAGACCGTGGTCGACGGGATCTACGCGCTCGGCGACATCTCATCGGTCTTCGAGTTGAAGCACGTCGCGAACCACGAGCAGCGCGTCGTGCAGCACAACCTGCTGCACCCGGACGAGCGGATCGAAGCCGACCACCGGTTCGTCCCGCACGCGGTGTTCACCTCGCCGCAGGTCGCTTCGGTCGGGCTGACCGAACGTGAGGCGCGCGAGCGCGGGGTTTCGTACGTGACTTCGCACCAGGACTACGCCGGCATCGCCTACGGCTGGGCGATGGAGGACACCACCGGCTTCGCGAAGCTGCTCGCCGACCCGGCCACCGGGCAGTTGCTGGGCGCGCACATCATCGGCCCGCAGGCGTCTTCGGTGATCCAGCCGCTGATCCAGGCGATGAGCTTCGGTCTCGACGCGAAGAGCATGGCGCGCGGGCAGTACTGGATCCACCCGGCGATGCCGGAACTGGTCGAGAACGCGCTGCTGAACCTGCCGCTGGACTGAACCTCAGATCACGATCACGCAGACGCGAGCGCCCTGTTCCCACGAGAGATCCCGTAAGGCGGCTCTCGCTGTCTTCGACGTGCTGAACAAGGCGGCCGAGCGGGCCCCGTCCCTCTGGAACCGCTCGGTCGCCTCGACGTAGTGGCGGACGGTCGCCAGGAAGTCCTCACGCGCCGATGCCGCGGCCGCGTGCATCGTGCGGACCCCCGTCGCCCCCTTGAAGACCTCCTTGGCGCCGTCCACCTTCTTCGCGACGAAGTGTTCCCACTTGCGCCGCTCGACCGCGACGTCCCCCTGCGAATCCGGCCAGAACCGGTCTTCCGCGTCGCCGTCCCTCAGCACCTGCACGCACACCCGGTCCACGGCGCGGTAGAACTCGAACGGCGAGGCCGCCCGGGCCGCCCGCTCGGGCGGCAGCGCGACACACACCGCGGCGAAGAGCGCCAGAGCCGTCCCGTACGCCAGTTCCTCCACCACGCCGACCCCCAGAACCGAGTTTTTGAACAGGTTCAACTCAGTCAGGCTATGGCTCCGCCCGGTATGGGGTCAAGAAGTTTTTTGAACGCGTTCAGACGAAGCGGCGGCGACCGGCGAAGGCACCGAAGGTCATCTGCGCGACGAAGACCACGAGCATCATGATCCAAGGCACGGTCCAACCGCTCGTGAGATCGTGGAGCAGTCCGAAGAGGAACGGCCCGACGGCCGCCATCAGGTAGCCGATGCCCTGCGCCATCCCCGACAGGCGCGCGGTGTCCGCGCCGGTGCGCGCCCGCAGCGCGATCACCGTCAGCGCGAGCGAGAAGACGCTCATCCCGAGCCCGATGAGGACGCACCAGAGCAGTGGCGAGGCGGCCGGGGCGACCATCATGCCGACCATGCCGGCGAAGCCGAAGACGCCCAGCCCGACGATCCACGGGCTCTGGCTGCGGTGCCGCGCGGCCATCGGCGCGACCACGAGACTGATCGGGACGGCGATGAGCGAGATCAGCCCGAGCAGCAGACCCGAGTCACCCTTGCTCACCCCCGAATCGATCATCACTTCCGGCAGCCAGCCCATCACGACGTAGGCCAAAAAGGCCTGAGTGCCGAAGAAAAGGGTGACCATCCACGCAAGGGGACTACGCAGGAGCGATCGCCCGCTACCCTGCTTGCCTGCCTCGGCAACGGGCGCACGCCCCGTACCGCGGGCTGCGAGAATCCAGACGAGGAGTGCGAGCACCGCCAGTACCGACCAGGCGCCCAGACCTTGGCGCCAGCCGCCGAACGCGTTCTCCAAGGGAGGGGTGAGCGCGGACCCCAGGGCGCCTCCGCCCTGCAGAGCGGCGGTGTACACGCCGGTCATCATGCCAACACGCGCCGGGAAGGAGTCCTTGATGACGACCGGGATCAAGACGTTCGCCAAGGCGATTCCGGCCGTGGCGACGAGGGTTCCCCCGAGCACGACGTACGGTCCGTCGATCACCCGCAGCACCAGGCCGACGGCCAGGATCGACAGCGCGGACGCGATGGCCGCGCCGACACCGAACCGGCGGGCGAGCGCGGGGGCGGCGAGGCCGGCGGCGGCGAAACAGAGGCCGGGAAGCGTGGTGAGCACGCCCGCCCAGGTCGCCGTGGCGCCGAGGTCGTCGCGCATCTCGCCGAGGATCGGGCCGACACTGGTGATCGCCGGACGCAGGTTGAGGGCGACCAGGATCACCGCGACGCCGAGCAGGAGACCGCCCGTGATCACTCCCGGCCGCCATTCCGTTTCGATCGCGCCTTCGAGTTCAAGACGGTCATCGAACGGGGAAACGGGTTCTCGGGAGTCGACACGCACGTCGGCTAGTATCACATACATAGGATGATTGGATGAAGGGACAACGCTGTGCCATTGGCCACCACGCGCCGTGCCGGCCTGGTCGATCAGGTCATCGAGCAGCTGCGTGACGCCGTCACGCAGGGAGAATGGCCCATCGGGCAGCGGATTCCGACCGAACCGGAGCTGGCAGGCCAGCTCGGGGTCGGGCGAAACACCGTTCGCGAGGCTGTTCGCGCGCTGGCTCACACAGGACTGCTCGAAGTCCGGCAAGGCGACGGCACCTACGTGCGGGCGACGAGCGAGGTCTCGGGCGCCATCCGGCGGTTATGCGGTTCGGAACTGCGCGAGGTGCTGCAGGTGCGGCGCATCCTCGAGGTCGAGGGCGCCCGGCTCGCGGCGAAATCGCGGACCGCGGACGAAGTGACCGAACTGCGCTCGCTGCTCGCACGCCGCAACGAAGAGCTGCGGGAGCGCCGTTGGGAGGACTTCGCCCGTACGGACGCGGAATTCCACTTCGCCGTTGTCCAAAGTGGACATAACACCCTGCTGACCGAGATGTACCGCGGACTCACCGAGGTGATCACGGCCAGCGTGGCCGCGACGTCGAACGTGACGCCGGGAGGCGAGTACCTGCCGGAGATCGGCCACGAGGGACTCGCCGAGGCCATCGCCGACGGCGACGCGGACCTGGCCGCCAGCGAGGCGTGCGGTTTCCTCGACGAACTCCTGGCCAGGGTGGAGCAGGACGAGAGCTGAAGGGGACTTTCCCCGCATCAGACGTGACGAAGGGGCCCTTCACCGCATCGCATGCGGTGAAGGGCCCCTTCAGCCCTCTTACGGGAGGGTCAAGATCTCGGCGCCGTTTTCGGTCACCACGAGGGTGTGCTCGAACTGGGCCGTCCACTTCTTGTCCTTGGTGGTGACGGTCCAGTCGTCGGCCCAGATGTCGTAGTCGATGGTGCCGAGGGTGATCATCGGCTCGATCGTGAAGGTCATGCCCTGCTCGATGACCGTGTCGACCGACGGCTCCTCGTAGTGCAGCACGGTCGGCGCGGTGTGGAACGCCGGGCCGACGCCGTGGCCGGTGAAGTCGCGCACGACGCCGTAGTCGAACCGCTTCGCGTAAGCCTCGATGACGCGGCCGATCACGTTGAGCTGCCTGCCGGGGCGGACGGCCTTGATGGCGCGCGCTGTCGCCTCACGCGTGCGCTCGACCAGCAGCCGCGCCTCCTCGGAGACGTCACCCGCCAGGAACGTCGCGTTGGTGTCGCCGTGGACGCCGCCGATGAACGCGGTGACGTCGATGTTGCAGATGTCGCCGTCCTCGATCACCGTCGAATCCGGGATCCCGTGGCAGATCACCTCGTTGAGCGAGGTGCAGCACGACTTCGGGAAGGCCCGGTAGCCGAGCGTCGACGGGTACGCGTGGTTGTCCAGGAGGAACTCGTGGATCACCTTGTCGATGTCGTCGGTGGTCGCACCGGGTTTGACGGCCTTGCCGCCCTCTTCGAGCGCCTGCGCCGCGATCCGGCTCGCGACACGCATCGCCTCGATCACCTCGGGCGTGCGGACCCCGTTGCCCGTGTCGCGTTTCGGCGCCGGCCGGTCGACGTACTCGGGACGGGCGATGCTGGCGGGGACGACTCGCCTCGGCGTCTGGACGCCGGGCTTCAAGGGGGAACGAACGGACATGTGACCAGCCTACGACCTGACGGCTAACCGAGGCCCGCCAGGAAGCGCTGGGCGGCCTCGACAGCGGGTTTGGACGTCCCCGCGTCGGTGGTCAGCAGCGCGAAGGCCAGGTCACCGGTGTACCCGACGAACCAGCCGTGCGAATGCGTCCCGTCGCCGAACTGGGCCGTCCCGGTTTTGCCCCGCACGTCGGGCAGGGGTGCGAGCAGTGTCGCCGTGCCGTCGGTGACGACCTCGCGCATCATCCCGCGGAGGGCGTCGAGCACCTCCGGCCGGATCGGCTTCCCGAGCCCGGACGACGTCGCGGCCATCCCCCGCACCAGCGTCGGCACCGGGATCTTCCCGGCCTGGACCGTCGCGGCGGCGACAGCCAGCCCGAACGGGCTCGTCACCACGGTGCCCTGTCCGAAGCCGTTCTCCGCCTTCTGCGCGACGGTGTTCGCCGGCGGCACCGAACCGGTGATCGTGGTCAGACCCGGGATCACGAAGTCGGCGCCGACGCCGAGGTCTCGTGCGGCGTCGGTCAGCGCGGCTGGCGGCAAATCGGTCGAGAGCTTCGCGAACGTCGTGTTGCAGGACTTCGCGAAAGCCTTGGACAGCGGAACGGTGCCGAGGGCGAACTTGCCCTCGTTCGGCACCGTGCGGTTCTCGAAGGTGGCCGTGCCGGGACAGTCGACGGGACTGTCCGCTCGCACCGAGCCCGCGGACAGCGCGGCGACGGCTGTCGCGATCTTCATCGTGGAACCCGGCGGGAACCGGCCGGTGAGCGCGATCGCGCCCTGCGCGTCGGCGGGGACGTTCTGGGCCACGGCGAGGAGTTCACCGGTCGACGGCTGGATCGCGACCAGCGCGGAGGCCGTCGGGACAGGGGCGAGCGCCCGTTCCGCCGAACCCTGCGCCTTCACACTGAGGGTGCTGACGACGGCGGGGGCCGGTTTGGGCTGTTCGGTGTGCAGATCGATGATCTCGCCACCGCCGGTGTCCAGGGTGACGACGCGCCAGCCCGCCGAGCCCTCCACCTGGTCCTCGACGAGTGAGCGGACGGCGGGCAGCACCTGCTTGCCGAAGTTCTTGTCGTCGGGCAGCAGCCTGTCCTGCTGGCTGAACCGCACGCCGGGCAGGTCGTAGATCTCGGGTTTCACCTCTTGGTAGCTGTTCGCCCGCAGGCTCACCACCGGATAGCCGGTTCCCGGCTTGAGCGCCTTGACCCCGTCACGGATCGACTGCCCGGTCACCGACGCTTCGAACCGGTTGAGCGCCGCGCCGAGTTTGTCGGAGACCGCCACCAGGTCCCCCGCCTTCGCCGGGTCGAGCACCACACTGACCACGTTCTGCGGGCGCAGCAACGGCATGCCGTCACGGTCCAGCACCGGCGCGAGGTCCGGCGGCTCGGACTTCAGCGCGATGCTCTGCTGCGCGGCCAGCTTCGGATGGAGCACCGTCGGCAGCCAGCGCACCTTCCACCCGTCCTGAGTGGAATGGACCTGCGCGTCGGCCTTGTACGTCCAGACACGACCGCGCGGGAGGTTCCAGGTGAGCTGATAGGTCGCCGTCCCGTTGTCCGCCCCGGACGCGTGCTTGACCTCGTCGGCGGCGACCTTGATCGACTCGGGGGAAAGCGCCTTCCGCGTCATCTCCAGCGACGCGCGCGCGGCGTCCGGCGAATCGGTGAAGAACGCCGCGGCGGCGACCTCACCGGAGGCGAGTCCGTTGAGGAAACCCGTGATCGCGTCTTCGGGACCGGAATCGGCGAAGAGTCCGCAACCGGCGGCCGAGAGGCCCACCACCCCCGCGAGCACGACGACGGCGAAACGACGACCTGCTGGCATGCACCGGATCCTGCCAGTACCGATGGGTTCCGACGGGACGCAACGCCGCGCTAGAAGAGAACCGTCGCGTACTGCCCGACCTGTTGGAAGCCGATCTTGCGATAGGCGGCGAGCGCCGGGCTGTTGTAGGCGTTGACGTACAGGCTCGCGGTGCGGCCCATCCCCCGGACGAGCCTGGTCACCACGGACGCCGTCCCCGCGGTGCCGATGCCGCCGCTCCGGCGTTCCGGATGCACCCAGACCCCCTGGATCTGGCCGACGGTGGAGGACATCGCGCCGATCTCGGCCTTGAAGACGACCTCGCCGTCCTCGAACCGCGCGAAGGCGCGGCCACCGGCGATCAGTTCCGCGACTCGGGCGCGATAACCGGCGCCGCCGTCGCCGTTGCGGGGGTCGACGCCGACTTCCTCGATGAACATCGCTATCGCGGCCGGGAGGTACCTGTCGAGTTCCTCCGGGCGCACCGCGCGGACCAGCGGATCGGCGGCCACGGACGGGACCCCGTCGAGCGCCATCAGAGGCTGGTCGTGCCGTACTTCGCGGGCGGGGCCCCACTCGGGCTCGAGTTCGTCCCACAGTCCCAGCACCTGTTCGGCCGGGCCGACCAGTGACGAACAGCTCCGCTGGCGGCGCAAGGCGCGATCGGCGAAGGAGCGCAAAGCGGAGGCGTTGCCGCGCAACGGGATCAGATTCGGCCCGGAGAAGCACAGCCCCTGGAGCCTGCCCGCGCGAACGGGACGGGAATCGGCGGCCCAGAGCTCGCCACCGAGCCGCCAGGGGTCGAGACCCGCGGTCTCCACCCTGGCACTGACCATGCAGCTGCCGACCGGGTCTGCGGCGAGCGCGGCACGGACCGCCGGATAGTCCCGATCATCGAGCAGCCGTGCACCTGCAAGCCGCAACACCACTCCAGGGTGCCAGATGAGCGGCGTAAACGGAACGCAAGCTTCACGACACGCTGAGAGAACCTCAGCAGGTCGAGGCCATCAAGTGCGCGGAAAGGCCCCTTCACCGGTGAAGGGGCCTTTCCGCGCACTTGTCTCGACCAGTCAGCCGACGGTGACGATGGGCTCTCCCTCGCCGATCGTCTGGCCCGACTCCTCGGCGATCCGCATCGCCTCTTCGATCAGCGTCTCGACGATCGCGTGCTCGGGGACGGTCTTGATGACCTCGCCCTTGACGAAGATCTGGCCCTTGCCGTTGCCCGAAGCGACGCCGAGGTCGGCCTCGCGCGCCTCGCCGGGGCCGTTGACGACACAGCCCATGACCGCGACGCGCAGCGGGATCTCCATGCCCTCGAGCCCGGCGGTGACCTGCTCGGCGAGCGTGTAGACGTCGACCTGCGCGCGGCCGCACGAGGGGCAGGAGACGATCTCGAGCTTGCGCTCCTTGAGGTTCAGCGACTGCAGGATCTGGATCCCGACCTTGACCTCTTCCACCGGCGGCGCGGAGAGCGAAACGCGGATGGTGTCGCCGATGCCCTGGCGCAGCAGCGCGCCGAAGGCCACGGCCGACTTGATGGTGCCCTGGAACGCCGGGCCGGCCTCGGTGACACCGAGGTGCAGCGGGTAGTCGCATTGCTCGGCGAGGATCTCGTACGCGCGCACCATGACCACCGGGTCGTTGTGCTTCACGGAGATCTTGACGTCGTAGAAGTCGTGCTCGGCGAACAGCGACGCCTCCCACAGCGCCGACTCGGCCAGCGCCTCCGGGGTCGCCTTGCCGTACTTGTCCATGATCCGCTTGTCGAGCGAACCCGCGTTGACCCCGATCCGGATCGGGGTGCCGTGGTCCTTCGCGGCCCGCGCGATCTCCTTGACCTGGTCGTCGAACTTGCGGATGTTGCCCGGGTTCACCCGGACCGCCGCGCAGCCCGCTTCGATCGCGGCGAAGACGTACTTCGGCTGGAAGTGGATGTCCGCGATGACCGGGATCTGCGACTTCCTGGCGATCGCCGACAGCGCCTCGGCGTCGTCCGCGGACGGGCACGCGACCCGCACGATGTCACAGCCCGCAGCGGTCAGTTCGGCGATCTGCTGCAGGGTCGCGTTGACGTCGGAGGTGAGGGTGGTGGTCATCGACTGCACCGAAATCGGGTGCTCGCTCCCGACGCCGACCGGCCCGACCTGCAGCTGTCGGGTCTTGCGACGCTCGGAGAGGACGGGAGGAGGAAGCGCTGGCATACCTAGAGCGACAGTCACACCGTCAAGCGTACCTACCCCGATCGGCGGACATACACGACGTCAGCCGTCACGGTGAGCAGCATTACCTGGGCAGCCCAACGGTGCTGACAGCGCGCTCCCGAACCGGCGTCGTCCGTCACTGGAACAGCTTGACCGGGTTCACGATGTCGGCGGTGACGGTGAGCAGGGTCACCGCCCCGCCGATCAAGACGAGCACCATCGTGACCGCGGAGAGCTTCGTGTAGTCGACCGGTCCGCCCGCCGCCTTCCCGCGCAGTTTCCGGAACCAGTCCCGGACCCGCTCGTACCAGACGACCGCGATGTGCCCGCCGTCGAGCGGGAGCAGCGGCAGCAGGTTGAACACGCCGATGAAGAAGTTCAGGCTCGCCAGCAGGAGCACGAAGATCTCCCACAGGCCGCGCTCGGCCGCTTCGCCACCGATCCGGCTGGCGCCGACCACGCTGACCGGGGTGTTCGGGTCGCGCTCGCCGCCGAAGATGGACGAAACCACCGCCGGGACCCGGGACGGGAACTCGATCAGCCGCTTGGCGGTCTCGGAGAACATCGTGCCGGTGAAGCTGAGCGTCCCGCCGATCGCGTCGACGGGGCCGTAGGTCAGCAGCGCGGGCGCGGTGTTCTGGATCGGCGAGGCGCCGATCATGCCGACGTCCTTGACCGTGGTGTTGTTGGAGCCGTCGGCGACGAGCCGCTGCACGCGGGGCACGTCGACGGTCAGGTTCACCTGCTGTCCGTTCCGCTCGACCACGAACGGGGTCGGACCGCTGGCGACCTGGACGGCGGCCAGCATGTCGCGCCAGGTCTTCACCGGCTTGCCCGCGACGGAGAGGACCTTGTCGCCGGCCTGGAGTCCGGCTGTCTTCGCGGGGGTCGGGGCGCCGGGCGGGCAGGTCGTGTCGTTCAGCTGCTCCATGGTGGTGGCCGCGCGGGCACACGACGTGGCGCTGATCACGGCCTCGGTGGGCGCGGCCTGGGCGGCCGGATTCGGCAGGCCCATGGTGACGGCCATCAGGTACAGGATGATGAACCCGAGGATGAAGTGCATCGCCGAGCCCGCCGACATGACGACGGTGCGCTTCCAGGTCTTGAAGCGCCACATCGCGCGCTTCGACTCTTCCGGGGTGACCTCGTCGAGCGCGGTCATGCCCGCGATGTCGCAGAACCCGCCGAGCGGGATCCACTTGAGGCCGTACTCGGTCTCACCGCGGCGGAAGGAGAAGATCGTCGGCCCGAAGCCGATGAAGTAGCGCCGGACCTTCATGCCGAAGGCCTTCGCCGCCCACATGTGACCGGCTTCGTGCAGCGCGACCGACAGGCAGATACCCAGCGCGAACAGCACGATCCCGAGAATGAACCACACGCGCTACTTCCCCTTACCGATCAGCGCACCGGCACGCGCGCGAGCCCAGCGCTCGGCAGCTAGTACGTCATCCACGTCGCGAGGTTCGCGACGCCATTCGTCGGCGGCTTCCACCACCTGGGCAATAGTGTCCACAATCGAGGTGAAGCCGGTGTTCTGTGCCAGGAAAGCGGCCACCAATTCCTCGTTCGCCGCGTTGTAGACCGCCGGGACGCACCCGCCGACGGTCCCGGCGTGCCTCGCCAGCTCGACGGCGGGGAACGCCGCGTTGTCCAGCGGCTCGAAAGTCCAGCTCGCGGGCATGTCCCAGACGCAAGCGGCCGCGGCATCGGGGACGCGGTCCGGCCAGTGCAGGGCCAGCGCGATCGGCAGCCGCATGTCGGGCGGACTGGCCTGGGCGATCGTCGAGCCGTCCACGAAGGTCACCATCGAGTGAATGATCGACTGCGGGTGCACGACCACGTCGATGCGGTCGGTCTCGATGTCGAACAGGAGCTTCGCCTCGATCAGCTCCAGCCCCTTGTTGACCAGGGTGGACGAGTTGATCGTGATGAGCGGGCCCATCGACCAGGTCGGATGCGCCATCGCCTGCTCGACGGTGACGTCGGCCAGCTCCTCGCGCTTGCGGCCGCGGAACGGGCCGCCCGAGGCGGTGAGCACCAGCCTGGCGACCTCGGACTCGCGCCCGGCGCGCAGGGCCTGGGCGATCGCGGAGTGCTCGGAATCGACCGGGACCAGCTGGCCGGGCTTGGCCGCGGCCAGCACGAGCGGCCCGCCCGCGATCAGCGACTCCTTGTTGGCCAGCGCGAGCGTGGCGCCGGTGGCGAGCGCGCGCAGGGTCGGCGGGAGGCCTTGAGAACCGGGAAGCGCGTTGAGGACCACGTCGACCGGGGTCGCGTCGATCATCTCGACGACCGCGTCGGCCCCGGCGAAGATGCGCGGGAGTTTGAAGTCGCCGCTGGAGTAGCCGCGCTTCTGCGCCTCGGCGTAGAGCGCGAGCTGCAGGTCTTCCACGGCCGTCGGCCTGCTGACGGCGACGGCGTCGACCTCGTGCGCGAGGGCCTGGGCGGCCAGCGCGGCGGGGTCGGAGCCGCCCGCGGCGATCCCGGCGACCCGGAACAGCTCCGGGTTGCGGGCCGCGACGTCGAGGGCCTGGGCGCCGACCGAACCGGTCGAACCGAGCACGAGCACACTTCGCGAGGTAGTCATCGTGACTCATTGTCGCGCGGGGCCCGTCGGGCGCGTGCAGCCAGGTGTGGGATCATTCGCGGGCAAGCGAACCATCGGGTTTTGAGGAGTTGATCGTGGCGAGCAAGGCGGTCGAAAAGCGCGGCCGGGTGGGCGTCGACACCGTTGACCCCCGCGACGAGCCGTCGGCCGAGTGGGGCTGGCACGGTTCCTTCCCGAAGGCGACGCGGATCGCGGGCTGGCTGAGCGCGATCATCCTGCTGGTGATGCTGTACGGCAACCACCACGGCTGGACCGAGAACCTGTGGCTGATCGGCCTGTCGCTGACGCTGGTGTTCGGTCTCGTGATGGACATCCGCAAGCAGCGCACGGCCTGGCGCAAGTAGCTCCTTCACGGCTTACCGGCCCCTGTTCTCCGTCGAGGACAGGGGCCATTCGCCGTTCTGGGTCCACAACTCGTTGACGATCTTGACCGCGTCGTCGGCCTCGACCCCGTAGCGATGCCGGTACTTCGCCGCCGGCCGCTGGACCACCGCGGCGACCTCTCCGATGGCGACGCCGTTCCACGAGTCGTGGGGATAGAACTGCCGCATCACGGCGAGGAACCGGCCGGTCGCCCAGACCGGGTCGGTCCGCTGCTCGAAGCTCCCCCAGCTCGCACGCTGCTGGAAGAGCCCGACCGAGTCACCGAGGCCGCCGTCGAGGTTGGCGATACTCGACTCGACGATCACCGTGGCGATCGCGATCGCCGCCGCGCGTTCGTTGAGACCCGATCTCTGGACCGTTTCGACGACCGCTCTGGCGCACGACGTGTTGTACGGGTTCATGTAGCCGCGCATCTTGGTGGCGAGTTGCTGGTTGAGCGTTTGGGCGGCATCGCCGTCGTCGGTCGAGGCGCCCGCTTGGGCGCAGGGAAGGGCGATGTGTTCGACCTGGTCAGGCTGGATCTCGGTGGACGGGATCACGACGAGGGTGAGGGCGAGGTACGCGGCGGTGAGTGAGCTCAGCATGTGCGGTGACCGTTCGGTGCGGGTGATCGTGAGTGGCGATTCGTGTTCTAACGCGAAACGCCACTCGCGACCACCCGGACCGAGGCCTCACCGCCACCCCTCACCCGGCGGACGTACATGAAGGCCCCCTTCATGTACTGAGCCCGGCGTGAAGCGCTACCCGACGACCACCCTTTTGGGTTAGGTTCCCCCTCATGAAGCTGCGCTGGGGTGTCACCGCCGTCGTCTCCGCTCTCGCCGCCGTCCTGCTGCCCGGGGTGGCCACGGCCGCGCCCGCGTCTTCGGCGTCCTTGCCGATCGTGCGCTGCGAGTTCACGCCGACGCCGGAGAACCCCGCGGCCCGCCCGGTGTTCCGGCCGCTCCCCTTCGCGCTGACCCGCGGCACCATCGACGTCACGTTCCGCTTCAACTACGGCCCCGTCACCGTGCGCCTGAACCGCGCCGGCGCCGCTCCGTGCGCCGCGCACAACCTGGCGAGCCTGGCCCTCCAGCGCTTCTACAACCACAGCCAGTGCTGGCGCCTGACGAACTCCGCGCGCCTCGGCGTCCTGCAGTGCGGCGACATCTACGAAGCCGAGAAGGGCGGCCCGGGCTACAAGTTCCCGGACGAGGTCGACGGCACCGAGACCTACGAACGCGGCACCATCGCCATGGGCAACCAGGGCCCTGGCACGAACGGCAGCGAGTTCTTCATCGTGCACTCGTTCGCGAACATCCCGAAGAACTACTCGGTGATGGGCAAGGTCGTGCGGGGTATGGCCGTGCTGGACCGGATCGTGGCGAACGGGATCATCCCGACGGATCCGAACGGCCCGCAGGACGGGCTGCCCGCGAAGCCGGTGAAGATCCAGAAGGCGACCGTCGGCTTCTAAAGGGCACGGGCCGGGAGAATTCCACAGCCTCGATCGATACCGCCAAGTAGCTCCGATCTGCAGATGACCCATGCGCCCGTTACGCGTGCCGCGAGGCCTTGCCGAGTAAGCCTGAGGCCTAATTGCGCCTTCGCCACGCCACCGGACCGGGCAAGCGGGTGGAGTAAGACACGTAAAAGTTACCCAGCACTCGCACCCCAGTCCGCACCTCACGACCCCATCACTACACGAAGGACCGACTGCGCCGAGTCCAGTTCCGGTCAAAACCCAAATCCTGCGAGCACAACAGGGCGCTCAACCAAAAGACTCATTGCACATCAAGTCGCTCAATTTCGACGACGGCGACCTGACATCAGCCGAATCGCCAGGTCGCCACCCGGCCAAACGAAAATCAGGAGCCCATTTCCCTCAGCCACGAATCGAAATCCGCTTGACCGTGAAGATAGGAACCAGTAGCAGTCTTGAGGTCAGCACCCCCCAAGCGATCAAGAGCAGTCCAGACGAGCGTGTCATCCGCATACTCGGGAGCACCTTCTCGAATCCGCACCATCGCCCAATCGGCAGCAAGTTCTCGTGAAACCTCAGACTTGACCAACGCCAACAGCATCGATCTAACCTCGTCAAAAACACTATGCACGCGACTACCTTGTTCCTACATAATTACCGAATTCATCAAAAATGTAATGAATCTTTTGATCGCCCGTAACTTTTACGTCAGGGCGTACAATTCGCACATTCCCAGCGTGATCTAATGTTTCATGCCAAATCCGCGTTGCACCACTCTCCGGGTTCCACTCGCGAACCATGCGCCTACCCAGCATCTCTCCCGCAGTTCTCGCCTCGGATATTTCACTATAGAATCGAACTCGTCCATCCGAAAGCTCACGAACTCCCCCCTTTCCATATTTTTTGGCTTGGTCCATAAATTCAGATGGATACGCGCCAAAGTACGGCACCTGCCCTGCCGCGCAGTTGTGAACCAGTACCGGAGTCAATCCAGCGAGAACATAGTAAGTATGTACGCCCTCGACAGTAAGATTGTAGACGCGCCGTTGCGTCGTAGACCATTTGTCGATGGCAACAATTGGAATCGACACCCCGGATTCAGTCAGAAGTGTGTCACTTGCCTCCAAGCGAGTTGCACTGATCCACTCGTTGCGACCATTAGACCAGAACGAATGCTCATCGGTTGCAGTAACGTCGCCCGAACGGTCGGTCTTCGCACCATCACCGACAGTGACTCTTACGAGGTCCTTCTGACCTTCGCCAATGATCGTCGCGACGACCGGGCGAGACTCGGTACGACCAGTCTCGGGATCAGTCGCAACGACCTCATCTCCGAGCTCCACCTCTTCGATCGGCTTGGTCAGGCCACCTGCCATGAGGACACGGGTGCCTCCGACGAAGCTGTTCTTGCCGACACAGGGCGGATTGACCGGGAAGTCATGAGCCGCCCGCTCAGCGACGTTCTCTGCGCTCTTGACGGCTTGCTTACCCGACTTCCAAGCGGCAGCTCCCCATCCTAGGAAGGGAATGGCCGCACCCAGCGAAATCCCAGCATTCAGCTTGTCGCCTTCGCCGGCATACAACCAGGCATTGAACAGATCCGCAGCTTCTCCAAGACCCGGTACGTAGCCAAGAAGATCGAGAACGCCGTGCGCAGCCTCCGAAGGGCTGTCCGCCTTGCCCAACTGCCAGAGCATCCCGACCAGGCTCCCGGGCGGGAGGATCACGTCGAGTACATCGGAGATGGACGGGAAGCCGCCACTGTTGTTCGACTTGCCTGCTCCACCCAGTTCTGACGGCGGCAACTGATTGACGTTCCGGACGATCGGACCGTCCCCGGTCACGGCGTTCGTAATCTTGTTGAGGTTGTTGTCCGCGGCCGCGCTTCCGCCGACAGCGATCGCCGGGAGATGCGGACTCGGCGACACCGGCGCGATGGCACCGCCACCGCCATAAGCAGGCTGCGCCACAGCTTTCGGTACCGGCAGCGGGTTGTTCTTCGCAGCGTTCTGCGCAGAGGCCCTGTAGTCGATCACCGGACCAGGTGTGCCTCTACCCGGAGTGCCGACATACTTTCCGTTGCCTACCCCTGCTCCCCTTTTACCTGTTCCGGTGCCGGGACCATAGCCAGACGGCTCGCCAGGTCCGTCTGGCTGCCCCCAGTTGCCGCCCGACACGTCGTCCAGATAGCCCGGGTTTACGCGGATCCCACCGCTTCGCAGGCCCAGCTGGGCCGGAGGGGCAGGAGGACCGAACCACTGGCGGATTTTCGGCGCAATCACTTCACAGAAGCCAATGGAGACCAGGCAGTCCCACCGGAGGAAATGCCCGTCCGGGTCGATTCCGTTCATCGGACCCGCGTTGCCATAGGTGTACCGGTTGCTGACGACCGACGGATTACTCGGCAGCGCGATGTCGTCCCGCGCGTTGAACGTCCCCGTCCCCGGCGAGTACCACCGAGCACCCATGTCCACGTTCCCGCTGTCGGGGTCCGTGTAGTCGGACTGGTACCCGAGCGTCGACGTCGAACCGGTCGAGCCGACCTTCTTCCCGAACGGGTCGAACGTGGTCGATCCGCTCAGGCCACCGGCCGGGTCGAGGCCCGCGACGACGTCTCCGTGCTGGTCGGTCACCGCGAGCTGCGACACCCCGGCCGCCGAACGCTGGCCGAGCAACTGTCCACCGGCGCCGCGGGCGAACTTGGCCGCGCCGTCGGTGATCAGGTCCAGGCTGGTTCCGTCGTAGCCGAACGTCTGTCCGTTGCGGACCGACATCCGGTCGAGGCCGTCGTATCCGTAGGTGCTGGCGCCTTCCTTGACCGCCCGGTCGAAGGCGTCGAAACCCGACTGCACGGAATTACCCGCGTCGGTCCGGGACTCGAGAGTGCCTCGGGGGCTCCACGCGAATGTGGTGGACCCGTCGGTCAGCTGCCTGTTCCGTTCGTCGAACGTGGCCGTCTTGTCGCCGGATTTGGTCCGGTTGCCGGACTTGTCCCACGAGTACTCGGTCTTCTCACCGCTGGCCGTCCACGACGTCATCCGGCCGGCGAAGTCGTAGCCGTAGACGTTGCTACGCGATCCCTCGGGGCCCGAGGTGTTCTTCGTGGTGAGGCGATCGTCGAGGTCGTAGCCGTAGGTCACTCCGGCCAGCGTCGCGTTGTCGGCGCCCTTCAGCGTGTCCGAGGACATGCGACCGAAATCGTCGTAGCCGAGGGTCCTGACCCGGCCTGCTCCGTAGTCGACCGTCCCGACGCGGCCACCCGTGTCGTAGCCGATGGACTGGCGCACGCCTGTCACCCCGTCGGACTGGGTCGCGAGCCTTCCCTTGTCGTAGGTGAAGGTCGACGTCCCAGCCGCGTCGACACGTTTGGCCAGACGTCCCGAGTGGTCGTACTCGTAGGTCGACACGCCGGTCGTCGGGCCGGTGCTGGTGAGCAGTCCTCCCCTGTCGTTGTAGGTGAAGACCTTGGCCCCGCCGGGCGAATCGACACTGGTCAGCCGGCTCGTGAGGTCGAAGCTCCGCTTCCGTTCCGTCGTCGGCTCCGAAGCACCGCCGCCGGTCTCACCGGTCAACCGGCCGAGTGCGTCGAACTCACGGACCCGCGTGACTCCACCAGGTGCCAGCAAGTTCGTGGCCTGGCCCTTGAGGTCGTATCCGGTGGTCCACGTCCGGTCCTTCGGCTCGGGATGGGCCGCGGTCGCGGGTTCGATGGTGGATTCGGGCAGCCCCAGCGAGTTGTAGGTCTGGATCGTCGCGTTGGCCCGCCCGTCGGTGACCCGGGTCCGCTGACCCGCCGCGTCGTAGCCGAAGCCGAAGACGATGGAGTCGGTCGCCGAGACCTGCTCCTCCTGCCTGGTCATCCTTCCCTGCGCGTCGTAGGCGAACTTGACCGTGTGACCGTAGGGATCCGTCGACGACAGGCGGTTGCCCGCCGGGTCGTAGCTCGTCGAAGACTTCCGCAGGATGCGTTCGCTCGGGTCGAGATCGAAGCTGCCGGTCGAGCGGCCCGCCCCGTCGATACTCGTGTACCGCGTGTTCCCGGCTCCATCGCTGGTGCGGACGCGGTTCCCCGCGAGGTCGTACCCGAACTGCGTCACGACGTTCGCCGGGTCGGTGGCGTTGACGCGCTGGCCGAGCGCGTCATAGCCGAACCGGGTGCTCTCGCCGGACGGCGAGGTCGTCGACTTCAGGTTTCCGGCCGCGTCATAGCGCAGCTTCGTCGTGTACGCCGCGGGCTCCGGGTACCGCTCCAGCTGGGTGGCGGTGATCGGACGTCCGAGGTCGTCGTAGGTCGTCTCCTGCCGCGAACCGTTCGGATCCGTGACGGACAGCTGATCACCGGCGTTGGTGTACGAGTACTTCCAGACGCCTCCGTCCTGATCACCCGCGTCCGCCCGCGGATCGACCCGCTCCAGCAGCCTGCCGAGCTGGTCGTACCGGAACCGGGTGACGGCGCCCTTCGGGTCGGTGGAGGCGATGACCTTGCCGTCGGCGTCGTACTGCGTCCTGGACACCGCCTTGGCGGCCGTCGCTTCCCCGGGTTTGCGGTATTCCGGCGAAGACGAGTCGATAGCCCGGCCGAGACGGTCGTACGTCGTCGTGCTGACGTGACCGTTGGCATCCCGCTTCGCCGTCGGCTCACCGAAAGTGTTGAACCCGGTCTGTGTCTGGGGACGTGTCCGCGTCACGGCGCCGCCGCCGCTTTCGACGTCCACCGCGGGGCCGGTCACCGTCGTCGCGAGCCCGGCGCTGTTGTACCCGAGGTTCGTGGTGAACGCGGCCGGGTCCGCGCCGCTGACGTTCCCGCGCGGATCGGTGACCGAGGTGACGAGCCCCCGTTGATCGAACGTCCGGGTGGTGGTGAACTTCTGAGACCCTCCATTGAGGACGGACTCGCTGATCTTCCGGCCGGCGGTGTCATAGCCGTACTCGGAGCTCTCCACCCTTCCCGCGTCGATACGCGAACTGTTCGAGCTGCGACCGGTGTGCGTCACCGCGGTCAGGTCACCGGCGAGCGAGTACTGGAACTCGCTCCGGTTGGCCAGCCCGTCCGGATCGAGGGTCTGCGACGTCCGGCGGCCCGTGGGGTCGTATTCGTAGGCCGTCACCCCACCGCCCTGGCGAGTCTCCTGGACGACGTTCCCGGCGGCGTCGTAGACGAGTTCGCTGAGCGTGACGTTCGTCTTGGGGCCCGAAAGGTTGTCCGGATCCGACACGTCGACAGCGATCTTCTTCCGCAGTTTGTCATCGGTGTAGTACTGGTAGCGGGTGGTGCGCCCCACCGCGTCCGTCTCGCGGATCAACCGTCCCGCGAAGTCGTAGGCGAACGACTTGAGGGTCAGCGAGGCCCCGAGGGAACCATCGCCGTCGCCGTCCCCTTCGCCCGTCCCCGCCTCGATCGTCCCGCCGTGCCAGCCGCGCAGCCGGATCTCCGCGATCGCGTTCCGGGCGGTGTACGCGTACTCGTATTTGTTCCCGATCGGGTCGACCATCCAGGTGCGGTTGCCGAAGCCGTCGTACCCGAAGAATCGTTTGCCGCCCTCGGCATCCGTGACCTCCCTCGGCCTGCCGAAGTCGTCGTACGCCGTAGTGGTGACGCGGTTCGGATCGCCACCCGTCAGGTCGAGGACCTCGTCGCGGGTCACGTTCCCGTCCGCGTCGTAGTCGTTCTTCCGCTGCGCGGTATGGGTGACACCGGTGACGGGGTCGCTCGAACCCGGGCTCGTGGCCGTCGCCTGCCTGGACAGCAGGTCGTAGGTGAAGGTGGTCGTGACCCCGTTCGGGTTGGCGTCGCTGACCTGGGTCTCGGACTTCTTCCGCCCGAGCATGTCGTAGGTGTACTTCGTGGTCAGGCCGGCGGCGTTGACCAGTTCGGCGAGATCACCGTTCTTGTAATAGGAGTAGGTGATCTCGCCGCCGCGAGGGTCGGTCGTCTTCTCGATCAGTCCACTCGGGACGTTCCCGCCGCCGACGGCCGCTTCCGTCCCATCGGTGTACACGTGCCGGACGACGGCGCCATCGGGTGTCGTCTGGGTCGCGAGCAGACCTCGGTTCCACCCGTCGGTGTAGGTGGACGTCGTGGCGAACCTGGTGTCGTTCGCATCCGTCGAACGGGCGTCGCGAGAAGACAGGATCTTGTCGTTTCGCGCGTCCGTGACGTCGTTCGGGTTGAAGTAGTAGCTGTAGTAGCTCGTCTGGCAGTCGCCGGGAGCGACTCGGCAGCTCTTGCGGGAGGTGACATTCCCTCGCGCGTCATTGGTCAGGACGACCTGGTCACCCAGCTCGTCGCTGATGGTCGTCTGGAACCCCTTGTCGTCGTAGTCGTAGGTCCGTACGCCCAGTCCCACGACCGGCCCGCCGACCCACGTGCTGCCCCCGTTCACCGGGCCACCACAGAAGCCGCCCGTCGGTGGACAGCCGGGTGTGGGTTCCGGTGTCGGCCTGCCCACGTTGTCCAACCTGTCCTCGGCACGGATTCCCTGGCCGAGTGGCGCGATGGACCGCAGGATGCGACCGCGCGCCGGGTCGTAGTCGTAGAAATGGAGCCGGTTCCCGGGATCGGTCACCTGCGTCGTCCGCACGAGGTTCGTCGCCGTCCCGGCGACGACGGGCGAGACGATCTTCCAGTTCCCGCCGTTCCGGTCCGTGAACTCGCTGAGACGGTCCGCGGTGATGTCATAGGAGAGCTTCGCGGCGACCCGTCCGCTCGGCAGCGTGATCTTCGAGAGGTAGTCCGCCCCCGCCTTCGCCTGGAAATGTGAGAGGGCGGCGGTCTGCCCGAGCGGGTACTCGTAGAAAGCGACCTCGTCGATCAGGCCGGAGAAGAATCGCCGGGGCTCGGTGCCCCATCCGGGCCAGGACGACGGCGGCACCGTGTAGGCGGCACCGATCTGGTTGAAGGTGATGTCGTCGTGCTGGATCTCGCCCGCGGCCGTACCGACCTTTTGCCCGTCCAGGTAGAGCGTCTGGGTGGCGAGGGAGCCGGAAAGCACGACGTGGTGCCACTGATCGTCGTTCACCGACGCCGAAGAGGTGATGGGGCCGGCGGCACCGTTCCAGAACTGACCGCGCAGCTTGCCGTCCGTTCCCACGTAGAGCACGGGAACGGCGCCTTGTGGCGTCTCGTTGATCTTGGCCTTCTGGTACCCGAAGAGAGGGCCGCCCTGGGTGGTCTTGAACCAGAGCTCGACGGCGAGATCGCGGTTCTTCTTCACCGTGCCGTCCGGCAGGGTGATCACCGAGGAAGTCCCGTTGAAGGACGCCGCGGTGTCGCCCGCGTTCGCCAAGGGACCGGGCTGGCCCAGCCCGACGTCCTTGAAGGTTCCCTTGTCCTTGCCGAGGTTGGTCTGCACCTGGCTGTTCGCGTCGGTGCCGGCGGTCTCTCCGAGCCGCCAGTACGACGCGGGCCGGGAATCGATGACCGAGCTGCGGTAGTGCGAGCCGGCGGTCTGTTCGTACCCGGTGCATCCGCCGTACGGATCGCAGACCTTGCTCAGCTTGTCGCCGTCGTAGGTGTAGTTCCAGGTGAGCTGCTTGCCGTCGATCGGGTCGGTGCTCACCGACGTGACATGGTTCCCGGTCCACTTGAAGTAGAGGATCCGGTCACTCGTCCTGCTGATCACGCGCTTGAGGTGATCGACCGTTCCGTAGTCGAGCTCGATGTAGCGGCCGTTCTGGTCGTGGACCGTGATCAACCTGCCGTCGGTCCGGAACCGGTAGACGGTCGCGGACCTGTCGACCAGCATCCACCCGCCGCCCGCGGCTTCGACCTCGGCGTGGAAGTCCATCTGGCGCCCCTCGGGCGCCGCGAACGTGCCGTCGGCGTTCCGCCCGAACCGGATCTGCTGTCCGTCGGAATAGGTGACGACGACGTTGCCGGAGCCGTCGTCGTCCGGGACGACGCGCATGTCGTAGCGGGTGGTCCAGCCCGCGCCGAACATCAGGTCGCGCCGCGGGTCGAGGCTGTTGTAGGTACGGGCGACGCTGAGCTCGGGCCCGGTGACCCGGACGGTCGCGTCCACGGCGCTCGAGTAGTAGTTACCGGTCTGCGGGTCGAAGTCCGACGGGCCGCCGCTGTAGGGCGCGTTGGCCAGATGCGACGTGATCTCGGGCTGGGGCACCGCGGTCAGCAGGTGGCTGGGCGGCAGCTTCTGGCTCTCGGAGTTCCCGTCGAAGGCGAAGGCACGCCATTGATAGTCCTTGCTCCAGCGCAAGGCGTTCTTCGGAACCGTCCACGTGCGCTTGTCGACGTATCCGGAGTCCGTGCACGAAACCCCGGTGAGAGAACCGTCCGGGTTCTGGCGGTAGCTCTCACAGATTTCGAACCGGTACTTCAGGCCGTTGGTGTTCGGCGGCGCGTCCACGTCGACGGCGTCGACCCACAACTGTGGTGTCAGGGTCGGCGCGGAATAGCCGTTCGGCGGATACTGGGCCTTGACCACCGGCGGCACGTCGATGACCTTCATCAACAACCTGATCGGTGGGATCTGTTCGTCGGTGAACCAGGCACCACCGCGTCTCAGCATGCTGAAGTCGAGGATGTAGTCCCCTGGCTCGATCGCCTTGATCTTCGCTTCGAGCGTCACCGACGCCCCACGAGGCACGTCCGAGGTCAAGGTGGCGGCCTCGACGGACGCCACCGGCTGCCCGTTCGTCTTGAAGGCCCGGTAGCCCAGGGCGTACGTCGGCCCTGTCCAGGTCTCGGCGCCCCGGTTGGTCACCGTGATCTTGATCTTGCCGTCTTGGATCTTGGTGACCGGCGGATCGATCACGCCGGAGTCCACGCGGTACTCGGCGTCGTAGATCGAGTGCGTCACATACAGAACCGGCGGGTTCACCGTGCGGTGCCCGGCGAATTTCTTCCAGCCGAAGGGATCTGTCTCGGAGGCGCGAATGCTCAGGCCGTAGTTCGCCTGCGCGCCGGTGGCCCAGCGCTGCACGAGGTCACGTCCCGGGACACCGAGGTTGATCAGCTCGTAGGCCGCCGGGCAACTCGATCGGGACTGCCCGCGCCCGACGTATCCGTGCGCGAAGGACGAGTCGGCCAGAGCCGGGCCGTAGGCGGGGCCGGGGAATCCGCCGCCGCTGCCCCACGGCGCGACGACCGGGTGCACCGACAACGGACGCGGCTGGCAGGACCACGCCCAGGAGTTGGCGAGGCTGAGGTAGGCACCGAAGATCTTGTGATTGCGGAGGCGGTCCTGAACACCGTCGAAAGCGAGGTAGCTGGCGGCCTTGATGCTTCCGGTCGTACCCGCCTTCAGTTCGGACCCGCCGTCGCCGCGACTCCCGTTCTGGACGACCATGCTGTTGTTGGCCTTGCCGGTGTCCACGCTGGGGTCGACTTCGACCGGATATTGCCGGGCGGGGTCGCGGAGCCAGGCCGAGTCGAGATCCACCTGCAGCGCGGGACGGCCCTTGTGCTCGATGAGCCGGTACGTGACACCGTGCGAAGTCGCGAAGTCACCGCTCGACGGATCCTGTTTGGCGTCGTTCATCACGCCGGGCGGGATCTGCGCGACCTCTCGGCCGCTCTCGTCGGACAACGACACCCGGCCGTCGACGATGGCGGGTTTGAGACCGGTCAGCTTCAGCGGGAAGATCCAGCTGTGCGGGGCGTTCGGCGACTTGAGGACCAGGGTCTCCTTCACTCCGCCCGGAAAGACGTCGAGGCGAAGATCGGATTCGGCCCGCACGGACGGATACGTGATGGTGCTTCCCGAGACCGCGCCCGCCGTGTCGGCGACGCCGTCGACCGAGTAGCCGAACTGGTGCCGGGGATCGACGATCACGTTGACGACGGGATCCTTCGCGGCCGACGGCGCGAACTCGAGTCCGACGTTGTCACCGGCGTTCCGCCAGCCCGGTTTACCGGCGTTCGGCACGATCGTGGTGTCGATCGGCTGGAACTTGCCGTCGGGGGCCTGGTAGTTGACGTCGTCGCGGCTGAACTCGGTGGTTTGAGTGCCGTCGGTGTTCGCGTACGTGCGTTCCCTGGCCGTGCGCTTCTCGGGAAGTTCGCGGCTGGTCGCCTTGTCGAAGCCCTTGACGTCGCTCGGGCCTTTCTCGACCCGGACCTGGTTGCCACGTACCGTTTCGGTGCCCCCGCCGACTTCGGGGAACTTCGATTGCAAGGACTTGGGTCCCGCCGCGTTCGGCACACCCTGGTCGTCGTCGTGGCCGGCGGCGGAACCAGTCTTCTGCTTGGGCGACAACGCCATCGCCCGCGCCAGCCGTTCCGCTCCGTCGGCCCAGCCCGGTGTCTCGTTACGCGCGGCCGGGCCGATCACCCCGGCCAGCAGCGCGAGGACCATCACGACCAGCAAAGATCGCGACGGCACGGATTTTTTGCGCGCGCTCGAACCACGACGAGAGAACATGGGGAACCACCTAAGTCGGGAAACGAAGTCCGGCTGGGTCGAAGACTCGTCCGGGTGTGATCGTGCGAATCCGCCGCAGCGGATTCGCACGATCACACCGATGGGTCGGTCAGATGTTCGGCTTCGGCGCCGGCCCGCCGGTGAAGACGGATCGAGGCGTCTCGGCCGACCGTGCCGAGGCGGCCGCGGTCGTGGACTCGTAGATGTACGAAATGCCGTCCAGATCACGGAAGGTGACGATGACCCCACCCGCCCCGCGAGTCACCATGGACGGGTCCGTGGCCGTTTGGTACGACGCGCCGGTCCGCGAATCGGTGAGCCGTACCCAGGCCCGGTACGCGCCGCTGGCCGGGGCCTGCTGCTCGGTCTGATAGACGAAACCGTCGTTGGCCCGCACCGCGACATGGACGATGCCGCCGGAATCCATGGCCACCGCGGGTGTCCCGTTGGCCACCACTCCGGAAAGCACCTTCCAGGTGCCGGTGAAGCCGTCGGCCGTCTCCCGCTGGGTGACGACGTTTCCGTCGGGCTGGACGGCGAAGGCCTGGAGGTTGTAGTCCGGATTGGCCACCGCCGCCGCGGGATTCGTCCAGCCGGTCCCGGGAACGGCGATCCATGGCCCGAGCACACCGTTCACGTAAGACGATTTGGTGTAGGCGCCCGAGGTGGTGCGGACGAGGAGGTCGATGCCCTCGGTATGGGCGACGGCGGTGATGTCGGAGCTCAAGCCCGAAGACTGGAGGACGCGCCACGGGAGCAGCTGCTTCGACCCCGGATCCTGATCGCGGACCCAGAGCTTGCCGGCGGCGTCCGTCGCGAACAGCGACAGGACACCGTTGCGCTGGGCCGACACGGCGGGCCCCGGCATCCATCCCCCGGCGCCGGCGATCGGAGTCCAAGCGGTGGTGTTGGGCGCCTGTGTGCTCGTCCGGGTCTCACTGTCCTTGCCCAAAGCGGCGACCCGGAGCGTGTCGTCCGCGGCGCGGACCGCGCTGGGCGTACCGACGTACTGCTGGTAACCGAGGACCGTCGTGAACTCGACGATGCCGACGTCGTCGGTGCGCTGACGACCGTGGATCAGGCGGCCGAAGTCGTCCGTGTAGAAGTACTGGAACCGGCCTGCCGCGCCTTCGATGACGTTGGTGGCGGCATTGGGGCGAGCGGGCACGGACGGCCGGGTGGGCTGCCCGGTGTCGACCAGTTTGCAGTCGTCCGTCGTGACGGAAAGCTGCCAGTCCGCCCCGATCGTTCCGATGACGGTGGGCCCCGGCGCCCAGGTGCCGCCGCCGAGATAGCGGTACCACTTGATCTGCCCGTTGTTCTTGTCGAGGGTGTAGAGGACGTCCCCGCCCGCCGACGCGATCTGGGCGAAGTTCTGCCAGCCGCCCGAGCCGACGACGGTGGCGTATTCGATCCAGCGCTGGCTCGCCGCGTCGTACTGGAACCGGTGAAGGGCTCCGGCGGGCGTCCGCGCGTAGAAGACCCCGGCGCCCGCGCCGACGATCAGGTCGTACCTCGCCGAGGTCCAGCCGGTGTCGATCAGCCGGTCGGTCCAGACCTTGGTCGCCTCGTCGTAACGCTGCCACGCGAGGATGCCGTCGTGTGACCAGAAGAAGTCGCCGTTCGCGTCGACGGTGATCCGGTTGCGCTGGGAGGGCAGCGTCACGCCGTTCCAGCCGGTGGCGATGACCTGGCCGGCTCCCCCGTTCTCCCAGCCTGTCGCCAGCCGGCGTTGCCGTGTGACGTTGCCGTTGTCGGCGATCAGGTACATGCGGCCGTCGGGGCCAGCCAGGGTCTTGCCGTTCCAGGTGTTGCCGATCGTCGTGTTGCCCACCCACGAGTTGGCGCCTGTCTCGGGCTCGTTGTGCCGATCCATCTGCAGGATCGTGTCCGGCTTCGTGTAGAAGACACCCGCGTTCGCCCGGCAGGTGATCGTCTCGGCGGCCGCGATCTGCGTGCCCGTCGTCGCCGCCACACCGCTGAGCGCGATGGTGAACGCGGAGCAAAGAATCGCTGGTCTTCGAACAGACCGTTTCTGGCGCATGGGAATCCTTTTTCGTGATGGTGAAGGCACTTCGGGCAGCACTGATCAGCTCCGCCGCCAAAACGCGGTGGAGCTGCGAAGACCCTGGATGAAACGTGGACACACGACGTCGACCGGGCTCACCCTCCCGTGAGCCGTCCGATGATCACATCGGCGCACCCCGGCGGCTGTTACTGAATCTTCAACAGTTGGGCCGTCCGGCCTACATCGGACGAACATCGTCCCAGCTGGTGGACGTCTTCAGTCCCGTCGAAGTGGTCACCGTCACGTCCGGCAAGCGCCTGAGCAGGGGACTCGTGGCAGAGTCCGCTCCACCGTGCCTGGGGGCCACTTCGGGTAACGATCCAGGCAGCGGATCCGGTACTCTGGTCGCCAAGGTCGAGAGGCGCTGCAACGGACCACTGGGTCCGCCACGCTCGGCCCTGGACTTCACCGCAAGGGCGCCTCCCACGACATGGGAGGAGCGCTGGATGGAAACGACCGCCCTGCGAAAGCTGCTGGACGAGCGCATCGTCGTGCTCGACGGCGCGTGGGGGTCGATGCTCCAGAACGCCGGCCTCAAACCTGAGGATTACCGCACCGAGCGGTTCCAGGATCACCCCCGTGACATCACCGGCGACCCCGACCTGCTGAACATCACCAGACCGGACGTCGTCCTCGACATCCACCGCCAGTATCTCGACGCCGGCGCGGACATCACCACGACGAACACGTTCACCGCCACCACCATCGGCCAGGCGGATTACGGGCTCGAGAACCTCGCGTACGAGATGAACCTCCGCGGCGCCCAGATCGCGCGCGAGGCGGCGGACGCGGCGGGCGGGAAACTGGTCGCCGGGTCGGTCGGGCCGCTGAACGTCACGTTGTCGCTGTCGCCCAAGGTCGAGGACCCGGCGTTCCGCGCGGTGAGTTTCGACGAGGTCTACGCCTCGTACGCGGATCAGATCAAGGCGCTCGCCGAGGGCGGCGTAGACCTGCTGCTGATCGAGACGATCTTCGACACCCTCAACTGCAAGGCCGCGATCGCCGCCGCCCGCGACGTCGCGCCGCATCTGCCGCTGTGGATCTCGGTCACGATCGTCGACCTGAGCGGCCGGACGCTGTCCGGACAGACGGTCGAGGCGTTCTGGAGTTCCATCGAGCACGCGGAGCCGTTGCTGGTCGGCGTCAACTGTTCGCTGGGCGCCGAGGAAATGCGCCCGCACATCGCCGAACTGTCGCGCCTCGCGGGCACGTACACGGCCTGTCACCCCAACGCCGGCCTGCCGAACGCTTTCGGCGGGTACGACCAGACACCCGAGGAGACCGGCGGGCTGCTCGGCGACTTCGCCACGGCCGGGATGGTCAACGTCGTCGGCGGCTGTTGCGGCACGACTCCCGCGCACATCAAGGAGATCGCCGACGCCGTCCGGGGGATGGCGCCGCGGACCGTCCCCGATCCGAAGGCCAGCACCCGGTTCAGCGGGCTCGAGCCGTTCGAAATCGGCAAGGACACCGGATTCGTCATGATCGGTGAGCGGACCAACGTCACCGGATCCGCCAAATTCCGCAAGCTGATCGAGGCCGACGACCACCAGGCCGCCGTCGACGTCGCGCTGGAGCAGGTCCGCGGCGGGGCGAACCTGCTGGACGTCAACATGGACGCCGACCTGCTCGACAGCGAAAAAGCGATGACCACCTTCCTCAACCTCATCGCCACCGAACCCGAGGTCGCCCGGCTGCCGATCATGATCGACAGTTCACGCTGGACGGTTCTCGAAGCCGGGCTGAAATGCGTGCAGGGCAAGGGAGTCGTCAACTCCATCAGCCTCAAGGAAGGCGAGGAGCAGTTCCTCCAGCAGGCCCGGCGCATCCGTGACTACGGCGCGGGCGTGGTCGTCATGGCCTTCGACGAGACGGGCCAGGCCGACACCGCCGACCGGAAGGTCGAGATCTGCGGGCGGGCGTACGATCTGCTGACGCGGGAGGCCGGTTTCACCGCCGAGGACATCATCTTCGACCCGAACGTGCTCGCGGTCGCGACCGGTATCTCCGAGCACAACGGGTACGCCAAGGCGTTCATCGACGCGCTGCCGCGGATCAAGGAACGCTGTCCCGGCGTCCGCATCAGCGGCGGTATCTCGAACCTCTCGTTCTCCTTCCGCGGCAACAACGTCGTGCGCGAGGCGATGCACTCGGCCTTCCTGCTCTACGCGGTGCGCGCGGGGCTGGACATGGGCATCGTCAACGCCGGGCAGCTCGCGGTCTACGAGGACATCCCCAAGGATCTGCTGGAACTGGTCGAGGACGTCCTCTTCGACCGTCGCGAAGACGCCACCGACAGGCTGGTCACGTTCGCGGAAACGGTCAGTGGCAAGGGAACCCAGCGCACGGTCGACCTCTCCTGGCGGGAGAACACGGTCGAGGCACGGCTCAGCCACGCGCTGGTGCACGGCATCGTCGACTACATCGAAGAAGACACCGAGGAAGCGCGCCAGAAGCTGCCGAGGCCGCTCGAGGTCATCGAAGGCCCGCTGATGGACGGCATGAAGATCGTCGGCGACCTGTTCGGGTCCGGCAAGATGTTCCTGCCGCAGGTGGTCAAGAGCGCGCGCGTGATGAAGCGGTCGGTGGCCTACCTCGAGCCGTACATGGAGGCCGAGAAGGAGAAGGCTCGCCTCGAAGGCCGCGTCGAAACCCGCCAGGGCAACGGAAAGGTCGTCCTCGCGACGGTCAAGGGCGACGTGCACGACATCGGCAAGAACATCGTCGGCGTCGTCCTCGGCTGCAACAACTACGAGGTGATCGACCTCGGCGTGATGGTCCCGGCTTCGGTCATCCTGGACACCGCCGTCTCCGAGGGCGCCGACGCCATCGGGCTTTCCGGCCTGATCACGCCGTCGCTGGACGAGATGGTCAACGTCGCCGCCGAAATGGAGCGGCGCGGGCTGAAACTGCCGCTGCTGATCGGCGGCGCGACCACGTCACGCCAGCACACCGCGGTCCGCATCGCGCCCGCGTACGAGAACACGACGGTGCACGTCCTCGACGCCTCCCGTGTCGTCGGCGTCGTCGGTGACCTGCTCGACGCGGATCGCGCCGAGCTCCTCGACAAGCAGAACCGCGAGGATCAGGAACAGCTGCGCGTGCAGCACGCGAACAAGCAGCGGACGCCGCTCCTGACGGTCGAGCAGGCCAGGGCCAACCCGGAGAAGGTTTCCTTCGACGAGGTCCCGACACCCGCGTTCACCGGCGTCCGGTACGTCTCGCCGTCGCTCACCGAACTGCGCGAGATGATCGACTGGACGTTCCTGTTCCTGGCCTGGGAGCTGAAGGGCAAGTACCCGGCGATCCTGGACAACCCCGTGGCGCGGGAGCTTTTCGACGACGCGAACACCCTGATGGACCAGATCGTCGCCGAGGAACGCTTCCAGGCCAAGGGCGCGTACGCGTTCTGGCCCGCGCATTCCGAGGGCGACGACATCATCCTGGAGTCGGGACTCAAGTTCCCGATGCTGCGCCAGCAGACCAAGAAACCGCTGGAGCGGCCGAACCGCTGCCTGTCCGACTACATCGCGCCGGCGGGCGCGGGCGACCACCTCGGCGGGTTCGCGGTCACCATCCTCGGCGCCGAGGACTTCGCGGCCGAGTTCGAGGCGAAGCAGGACGACTACCGCGCCATCATGGTGAAGGCGCTCGCGGACAGGCTCGCCGAAGCGTTCGCCGAGTACATCCACCTCAAGGCCCGGCGGGACTGGTTCGAGCCGGACGCCGATCCGAAGCTGGAGGACCTGCACGCCGAGCGGTTCCGCGGCATCCGCCCCGCGCTCGGCTACCCGGCGAGCCCGGATCACAGCGAGAAGCAGGAGCTGTTCGACCTGCTCGACTCCGACAGGCTCGGAATGGCGCTGACGGAGTCCTTCGCGATGACACCGGCGGCGAGCGTCAGCGGCCTGATCTTCGCCCATCCGGATTCGCGGTACTTCACCGTCGGACGGCTGGGCAAGGACCAGGTCGAGGACTACGCCGTCCGGCGAGGTCTCGAACTGTCCACTATGGAGCAGTGGCTGCGCCCGAACCTCGCCTACGAGCCCGAATGACACAATGACCAGGTGACTGCCGAGGGCTCGGACTTCCTGCAGCTGGACATCGGGGACGCACCACCGGGGCGCCGGTCGGACTGGCTGGCGTCGCGGTTGCGGCACGCCATCTCCGAAGGCCGCCTGCCGGTCGGCAGCAGGCTTCCCGCGACCAGGGCGCTGGCCGCGGACCTGAGGGTTTCCCGCGGCGTGGTCACGGAGGCCTACCAGCGGCTGGTCGAGGACGGCCACGTCGCCGGACGCGGCCGCGCGGGCACGGTGGTGGTCGCGGCGCCCGCCAGGACGAAGGAGCAGACGGCATCCGGACCGCCGTCGGCGGGCACGATCTTCCAACCCTCCCCAGGAATCGGCGTCTTCGACTCACTGCGGTCGACACCGGCGAAGATCGACCTGTCCCCGGGCGTACCGGATCTGACGGCCTTCCCGAGGACGGCTTGGCTGCGCGCCGAACGCACCGTGCTCAACGATCTCTCGGCGGCGGCCTTCGGCTACGGCGACCCTCGTGGCGCGCCCGCGCTGCGGCTGGCCATCGCGCACTGGATCGCCCGCACCCGCGGCATCACCGCCGACGCCGACGACGTCCTGATCGTCGCTGGCGTCGCGCAAGGGCTCGGACTGCTGGCCCAGGTGCTGTGCGACAACGGGATCTCCGAGATAGCCGTCGAGGACCCGAGTTCACTGGGCGCGCGGCAGCATCTGCACGACCGACGGCTCGCGACGCCGCCGATCCGCGTCGACGAGGACGGGATCGACGTCGACGAGCTCGTCCGCAGCGGCGCGCCCGCCGTCCTGCTCACGCCCGCGCACCAGTTCCCGACCGGTGTCGTACTCGGCGGGGAACGCCGTCGCGAACTCATGCGCTGGGCGGCGAACGGTGGGCTGATCATCGAAGACGACTACGACGCCGAGCACCGCTACGATCGTCCGCCGGTCCCCGCGCTGCGCTCGATGCTCGCCGAACAGGTCTGCTACGCGGGCAGCGTGTCGAAGTGGCTCGCGCCCGCGCTCCGGGTGGGATGGATGCTGGTGCCGCCGCGGTACCGCGACGAGGTGGTCGCGGCCAAACGGTTCGCCGACCTCGGCAACGCCGTCCTCCCCCAGCTGGTGCTCGCGCATCTCATGGAGTCCGGCGAGATGGAGCGGCAACTGCGCTTCGTGCGCAAACGGCACCGCCGCCGGCGGGACGCGATGATCGACGCGCTCCGGGCCCATCTCCCGGACGCCGTGGTGCACGGCGCGGCCGCCGGTCTGCATCTGACGATCACCTTCGACGCCGGGTTCTCCGACCTCGACTTCGCCGCCGCCGCGCTGGAGCAGGGCGTGAAGGTGCAGCCGCTGTCGTGGCACTGCCAGCGGCCGATGAATCCCGGTCTCGTCCTCGGCTACGGCGCCAGCCCGGCGAGCGACATCGCCGAGGGCATCGCCGTCCTGGGCAAGATCACCCGCGTTTAGTCCTCTGAATGCGGTGGTTCGACGGTGAACTACCGCCTTCAGAGGACGAATTGCGCGAGGAAAGCCAGGAGTACGGCCGGATCTTCGACGTGGGCGTTGTGGCCCAGTCCGGGAAGTTCGGCGGAAGCCGGGCTGAGCGCGCGAAGCTGCTCGGGACGGCTCATGGGATCGTGTTCCCCGGCGGCGAGAGCGACGGGGCAGCGCGCCGCGCCGAGCAGGCCGGACATGTCGGGCGCGCCGACGGCGAACGCGCGGGGGTCCAGGGACAGCCGCCAGCCCCCTTCGGTTTCGACGACGCCGTCCGGGTCCGCTTCGGCCAGCCCGGTCAGACCGGCGATCTTGAGGAACGCTCGTTCGGCGTCTTCGCGCTCCAGGAACACCCTGGGCGGTTTCGCCGCCATGTCGGCGGCTTTGGCGAGGTCGGACTCGCTCCAATCGACCTTGACGCCGACAGCGAGCAGCCCGTCGACCGGGAGCCCGAACCACCCGCTGGCCAGGGCGAGCCCGACCACCCCGCCCAGGGAATGGCCGATCACCAGCAGCGGACCGCGTTCCGGGAGCGCGTCGGCGACAGCCCCGGCGAGGCTGCCGAAGGAGTAGTGCGCCAACCGCGGCGACGCCCCGTGCCCGGGCAGATCGGGTGCCAGCCAGCGGTAACCGGGCTGCAGCATCAGGCCGTCCCAGACCGCGCCCGTCGCGCCGAGGCCGTGCAGCAGCAGTACGGCGGGGCCGTCGGTTCCGGCGGTGCGCATCTTCAGCGTTTCCACCGGACGGATCTTTCCGCAGTCCCCCGTTCCCGGGCTAGTCTTCGGAGCCGTGATCACCGATCCGGACACCTATACCCGGGGCGTGCCGTACGAACCTCTCGCGGCGCTGCGCCGGGAGTCGCCGGTCGTGCGGGTGGACGATTTCTGGGCCGTACTGCGGCATTCGGACGTCAAGCACGTGCTGAAGAACCCGAAGCTGTTCTCGTCGCGGCTGGGCGGGACGCAGATCCGGGATCCGGCGACCGAACAGGACCTCGGGTACGTCCGGCGGATGATGCTCAATATGGATCCGCCCGAGCACGCCCGGCTGCGGGGCCTGCTCACCAAGGCGTTCACGCCGCGGGCGATCGGCAGGCTGACAGAGCGGATCCACGGCTGGGCGAGGGACCTGATCACCGGGGTCCTGGCGGACGGTCACTGCGATTTCGCCGCCGTCGCCGCCGATCTCCCGCTCCTGACGCTCGCCGAAGTCTTCGGGATCCCCGAGCAGGACCGGCGGCTGATGTACGACTGGAGCAATCGCGTGATCGGCTACCAGGACGCCGACTACGCGGTGAGCGCGACCGTCGAGGCGGACGAGGTCACCGATCTCGCGCGGGCGGCGCTGGCCGTGCGGCCGGTTCCCGGGCCGGACGGGGCGATGCCCGATCCGCGCACCCGCGCCGGAATGCCGGATCTCTACGCGTACGCCACCGCGCTCGGCGAGTACAAACGCCGGAGTCCCGGCGAAGACGTGATGAGCAATCTGATGGGTCACGTGGAAGACGGAGGACGGGTCTCGATCGCCGAGTTCGAGAATCTCTTCTGGCTGTTTTCCGTGGCGGGCAACGAAACCCTCCGCAACGGCATCCCCGGCGGGATGCTGGCGCTGCTGGCGCATCCGGATCAGTACCGGCGGCTGCTGGCCGACCGTTCGCTGCTGTCCGGCGCGGTGGAAGAGATGCTCCGCTGGTGGACACCGGTCATGCACTTCCGCCGGACGGCGACCGAAGACGTCACACTGTCCGATATGGACATCCGCGCGGGCGACAAGGTCGTCGTCTGGTTCTCGTCGGCGAATCGCGACGAGTCCGTCTTCGAGGATCCGGACCGCTTCGACATCGGCCGCACGCCCAACGATCACCTGACCTTCGGGCACGGTCCGCATTTCTGCCTCGGCGCCCAGCTCGCCAGGGTGCAGCTGCGCGCGATGTTCGAGGCGGTCCTGGACCTGCTCGGCGAGGTCGAGCTCGCCGGTGAGCCGGTGCGGTTGCGGTCGAACTTCCAGAACGGGCTGAAGTCCCTCCCGATCCGCTGGTAGCCGAAAGGCCCCTTCCCGCCCCCGAGCGCGGGAAGGGGCCTTCACCCCCTGATCATTCGGCCGCGGCGAACTCCGGTTCGGCGACGGCGGAGCGGGCTTCGGCCTTGCGCAGGCCGACGACTCCGGACAGCGCCACCAGGACGCTGACCACGGCGATGCCGGTGACGACGGTCAGCGCGGGCGCCAAGCCGTTCAGCAGCGCGGCCGGGCCGGTGGCGCCACCCGCGTTGCCGGTCAGGACCGCGGTCACCACGGCGAGGCCGATCGCACCGCCGACCTGGATCGACGTGTTCAGCAGACCGCCGGCGAGACCCTGCTCGTCGTCGGAGATCCCGTTGGTCGCCTGGATGTTGAGCGAGGAGAACGCCAGCATGAAGCCGATGCCCAGCAGGATCATGCTCGGCAGCACCGAACCGGCGTAGCTGGAACTCTCGTCGATCCGCAGGAACAGCGCGTACCCGATGACGTGGGCGACGACCCCGGCGAGGATCGTGCGCGGCGTGCCCAGCCGGTCGATCAGCGGCTCGATCCTGGGCGAACCGAAGGCCACGATCAGCGCGGCGGGCAGGAAACCGAGCGCGGTCTGCAGCGCGGACCAGCCCAGCACGGTCTGCAGGTACAGCATGACCACGAACTGGAACCCGATGTAGGCGCCGAAGAACGTCGCACCGCCGAGGTTGGCGCGGGCCAGCGGACCCGAGCGCAGGATGCCGAGGCGGAGCAGCGGGTGCTTGCTGCGCTTCTCGATGAGCACGAAGGTGACGAGCAGCGCGAGCGCGAGGGCGAACGTGATCAGCGTCCGAGGGGAGGCCCAGCCGATCTCCGGCGCCTCGACCACGGCGAAGACCAGCAGGAGCGAACCGGCGGCACCGGTGATCGCGCCCGGGAAGTCGTAGCCGCCGCCCTCCTGCGGGCGGTAGGACGGGATCAGCTTGACCGCGGCGGCCAGCGCGGCGAGCGCGATCGGCACCGGCAGCAGGAACGTCCAGCGCCAGCCCACCTCGGTGAGCAGACCGGAGAACACGAGGCCCGCGGAGTACCCGCTGGCGCCGAAGACGGCGAAGATGCTGATCGCCCGGTTGCGGGCGGGGCCTTCGTGGAAGGTCGTGGTGATGATGGACAACGCGGCCGGTGCGGTGAACGCGGCAGCGAGCCCCTTGATGAAGCGGGTGGCGATCAGCAGCGCGCCGTCGTCGACGAGGCCGCCGAGCAGGGAAGCGACCGCGAAGACCGCGACGGCGACGAGGAAGACCCGGCGCCTGCCGAGCAGGTCGGCGGTGCGCCCGCCGAGGAGCAGCAGTCCTCCGTAGCCGAGCACATAGGCGCTGATGACCCACTGCAGGGCACCGGTGGAGAGGCCGAGTTCGGCCTGGATGGACGGGAGGGCGACGGCGACCATCGACACGTCGAGCGCGTCGAGGCCCACGACGATGGACACAGTGAGCAGGACACCCCAGAGGCGCGCGTCCCACCTTGTAGAGCTGGTGGACAGCTGCACGGAAGAACTCATGATCCGTACAGTACATGCACACGCATCTAATGCAAGTGCATTTAATGACTTTGCATAAAATTCATGTGCATGCTATCTTGGGCCGCGTGAGCGACGTCGCCGAACAAGACCTGCTGCAGGAGTGGCACGCCCTGTCCGCACGGCACGCGGCGGTCTTCGGACGGCTCGAGTGCCGGCTGCAGGAGCGCCACGGCCTCGGCGTCACCGAATTCGAAGCCCTCGAACGCCTGGTCAACTGCGGCGTCGGCAAATGCCGCGCGGCCGATCTGACCGAGGTCGTCCACCTGAGCCAGAGCGCTACTTCGCGACTCGTCGCCCGCCTCGAGCGTGAGGGGCTCGTGCAGCGCGCGCTGTGCGAGTCGGACCGCCGCGGGATCTTCGTCGTCGTGACCGACGAGGGCCGCCGTCGCTACGAAGAGGCGAAGCCGACCCATCGAGCGACGCTGAACGAAACCCTCACCATCAAGGCGTAGTGGCACGGTCCCGTCCCTCTGTGTCGAAACCCCGCCCTCAGCCATGCCTGCCTTGAAGTACGTCATGGCCTCCTTCATTGCGTCTAGCGCGGCGAAGGGGTCCTTCACGGACTTGCGGATCGCCACGCTCGCCCCAGCAGTCGCACCGGCCGCGCGTGAAGGCCCCCTTCACGCGGCTCAGCCGAGGGAACTCGACCTTCACCCCTCCCCAGTACGTGCGCGACAAGGGTGGCGGTACCGAGTGGGTCCAGGTGGCTGTGAGTGGTAGGTCGCGTTCTCGCGGACCGGTATTCACCTACCCACTGGAAACGGACCGCGCCTCGGCGAGCTCGCGGAGCTCGGGCCGGCGTGACCAGCATGCCCACGACGATGAAGGATTTGGGACACTGAACGTCCCAAATCCTTCATCGTCGACTTCGACGCCTCACCACTCACGACCACTCCGACCGGCCAGCACGATGAGACTGAGTGACCCCGTCGTCCTTTTGCGCAGGTCAAGCGTAGGTAGGTGAATACGGGTCCGCTCTAACGCGTCTTGCCACTCACGACCCAGCCGGTACTTTCGCATGCCTGGGTGGACGACACCTCGCCACGTTCGACCTTCTCCCGCATGACCTCGCCCGTACTTGACCGATCTGGAGTAAAGAATCTTTGACACGGTGTCTAGAAGTCTTTACCTTGGACGTCGTGGCACTGGAAGAGAAACGCGCGTGGATCATGGTCGTGGTCACGGTTTGCGCCTACGCGGCCTACCTGATCGTCGTCCTCGGCGGGGCGAGATCCGGCCCGCTCGTCGAAGCTCCTTACGTGGCACCGTTGCTGTGGACGATCGGGGCGGCCATCGTGGCTTCGATCGTGCTGCACATCGCGGCATCGATCGCCTCACCGCGTGACGAGGGCCGCAAAGACCAGCGAGACCGCGAAATCGGCCGGTTCGGTGAGCACATCGGACAGTCGTTCGTCGTGATCGGCGGTGTCGCCGCACTCGTCATGGCGATGGCGGAGCTCGACCACTTCTGGATCGCCAACACGGTGTACCTCGCCTTCGTCCTGTCCTCCCTGCTCGGTTCGATCGCGAAGATCGCCGCGTACCGCTGGGGATTCCAGACATGGTGAAACCGACCAAGGTCACGAACACCATCCGCGCCCTGCGGTTCGCCCAGAACGAGATGACCCAGGCGGAACTCGCGAACCGGATCGGCGTCACACGCCAGACGGTCATCGCGATCGAACAGGGCCGCTATTCGCCGTCCCTCGAGATGGCCTTCCAGATCGCCCGGGTGTTCGGCGTCGGGCTCGACGACGTTTTCCATTACCCAGACTAGAAAAGAGGCCGCCATGAAGGCGATCGTCCAGCACGAGTACGGCACGACCGATGTCCTGGAGCTGACCGATCTGCCGGAACCCGAAGCGGGGCCGGACGAGGTCGTCGTCCGCGTCCGCGCCGCGGCCGTCGATCCCGGTGTCCGGCACCTCATGGAGGGCACGCCGTATCTGGTGCGCTTGATGGGCTTCGGGGTGCGGAGACCGAAGGCCCGCGTCCGCGGCCTCGACTTCTCCGGTGTCGTGCACGCGGTCGGCGACGGTGTCACCCGGTTCCAGCGCGGCGACGAGGTTTTCGGCACCTGCAAGGGTTCTTTCGCCGAGTACGCACTGACCACAGTGGACAAACTCGCGCGGAAACCCGAACGGCTCGGTTTCGAAGAAGCGGCGGCCGTCCCCATCTCCGCGTTCACCGCGCTCCAGGCGCTCCGGGACCGGGGCCGGGTCGCACCTCGGCAGAAGGTCCTGATCATCGGCGCGGGCGGCGGCGTGGGCACGTTCGCGGTGCAGATCGCCAAGGCGTTCGGCGCCGAGGTCGACGGCGTATGCGGACCGGGCAAAGTGGACCTCGTCCGGTCGCTCGGTGCGGACACGGTGTTCGACTACACGCGCGAAGCCTTCGGCGGCGGCTACGACCTCATCCTCGACACCGCGGGCAACCGGTCGCTGACCTCCTTGCGGAAAGCCCTCACCCCGCGCGGGACCCTGGTCATCGTCGGCGGCGAGAACGACGGGCGGTGGATCGGCCCGGTGGGCCGCAACCTGCGGGCGCTGATCCTCGGGCCGTTCGTGAAACAGAAGCTCCGCGGCCTGTTCTCCACGGAGAACCAAGACGATCTCCAGACGCTGCGCGCGCTCATCGAGGCGGAGAAACTGACACCGGTCATCGACCGTGCGTACTCGCTGGCCGACGTGCCCGAAGCCATCCGCTACACGAGCGAGGGGCACGCGCGGGGCAAGGTCGTCATCACCGTCTGAATGTTCTCCCTCGCGTTCACCCCCGGCCATCTTGGGAGTGTTCGGTATCGGAGAGCGATCCGCCGAGCCGAGGAGACCATCGATGTCCGTCAACCGCCGGGACCTGTTGCGAGGCGCCGCCACCGCGGGCGCGCTGGGGCTGGCCTGGCCGTTGAGCTCGCGGATGACCGTCGCGCAGGCGGAGGAGGCCGCGGCGGCGCTGGGCGCGACCTGGGACGAGGCGCCGTTCACGCTCGGCGTGGCGTCCGGCGACCCCGTCCCGTACGGCGTCGCGCTCTGGACCAGGCTCGCGCCGAAGCCCATGGAGTTCGAACAGCCGCTGGAAGACACCGTCGAGGTCGGCTGGGAGGTCGCCGCCGACCGCGGCTTCCGTCGTCGCGTGGCACGCGGGACGGCCGCGGCCACCGCCGCGCTCGGGCACAGCGTGCACGTCCCGGTGTCCGGGCTCGAGCCGGGCTCGCAGTACTACTACCGCTTCCACGCGCTCGGCAAGGTCAGCCGGGTCGGCCGCACCCGCACCGCGCCCGTCGGGCCGGTCCGGCGGGTGCGGTTCGCCTCGGCGAACTGCCAGGCGTTCCACGACGGGTTCTACGCTGCGCACGCCGGGATCGCGCGGGAGGAGCTCGATTTCGTCGTCCACCTCGGCGACTACGTCTACGAGCACGGCCAGGTCGGCGGGAACCCGCTGCGCGACCACGAAGGCCCCGAGGTGCTGACGCTGCCGTCGTACCGGCGGCGGCACGCGCTCTACAAATCGGACCCCTCGCTGCGCGACGCCCACGCGGCCCACCCCTGGTTCATCACCTGGGACGACCACGAGGTCGTCAACGACTACAGCGGCACCACCCCGGCGCTGCAGGCGCGGCGCTCGGCCGCCTATCAGGCCTGGTACGAGCACATGCCGGTGCGGCCCGACCACCCCTCGACGCCGAGGATCCACCGGCAGCGCCGCTGGGGCGACCTGCTCGACCTGTCCATTTTGGACCTCCGGCAGTACCGGTCGGCGCAGAACCTGCCCGACGGCACGATCCTCGGCGCCGACCAGAAGGCGTGGCTCAAGGATCAGGTGACCGGCGCCGGCGAGGCGTGGCACTGCTGGGTGAACTCGATCATGCTGAGCCAGCTGGCGAAACCGGGCGGTGGCGGCTACATGTTCACGGACCAGTGGGACGGCTTCCTCGCCGAACGCAAGGAAGTGCTGACCCATGTGGCCCAGAGCGGCCTCGAAGACCTCGTGGTGATCACCGGCGACTGGCATTCCGCGTTCGTCGACGACATCCGCCCGGACTTCGCGGATCCGGCCTCCCCGGTGATCGGCACGGAGTTCACCGCGCATTCGGTCTCCTCGGGCGCCTACTCCCCCGAATGGAACGCCACGAACGGGCCGAAGATGGGCGCGGCGAACCCGCACCTCAAGTACTTCGAGGGCGACCGGTACGGCTACGACGTCTACGAGGTCACCCCGCGCCGGTGGAGCACGCACATGCGGGTGATCGGCGACCGGCGCGACCCGCGTTCCCCGGTGAGCACCCTGACGACGTTCCACGTCGACCGCGGCAGGCCTGGGTCCTATGAGGACCGGGCCACGATCTCGTCCCCGGCGCAGTACCGGCGACGCTAGGCCAAAAGGGGAGCCGGAGAACTCAGAAGAGGGTCGGGGGACGCTCTTTCGGAGCAGCGCGGTTCACCGCACGCGTTCTCGTTTCACCTGCCCGATGAATTCACGACAATTCTTCCGTGCGGCTAATCTGAGCTTTCCATTGGGAACGATCCCCGGGAGAAAGCAATGAAGAAGAAAATCGCCGCTTTAGTCATGGCCGCCTTTTCGGCGGCCGGAATCCTGGCCGCTTCACCGGCCTCCGCGGCGACCGAAAGCCCCTTCCCGCCCTACGGCTGCGACAGCAACCGCTATGGAATCCTCTTCGGCGAGGGCATCTCCATGACCTGCTTCTCCCTGCCGAGGCACTCGGAAACCTATCGAGTGGTCGCCCACTGCGCGTCGGGATCGTCCTTTTGGTACACCGTCGGACATTGGGTTCCGACGGGTTTCGGACCATCGACGGCGGAATGTCACGGCGGACTGCTCGCGAACGCCTACGTCTCCGGATATCACGTAGACGCCTTCTAATATTTCGATAATACGATGTTGATCTTGCCCCGGCGTTTTCAGCGTCCGCTCTCGGCGGGTCCCCACCGGCCCACTTCCGCGGTGAGCCAGCGATGGAGGGAAAAGGCCAGTTCGACGGGTGCGTCGTACTGGATCAGATGTCCGGCGTCCGGAATGACGTCCAGGAGGGCGCCGGGAATCGCGTTCGCGAGCTGGTGCGCCCTGTCCACCGGGATCCAGGTGTCGTCCGCGCCCCAGATCACCTTCACCGGCAACGCGAGTTCGGGATAGCGATCCTGGATTTCGTCGGTGTAGCGGACGTCCGCCTCGGCGATCTGCCGATAGAAGGCGCGTTGTCCTTCTTCGTCCAGCCAAGGCCCGGTCAGCGTGGCCAGTTGCGCGCCGGTGAGACCACGATGGGAGGCCGTCCCGATATAAGACTCCAGCGCGCCTCGGTGCACCGTCGGGGGCTGCGCCTGGAAGACCTCGGCGTTCTCGGCGACGAGCCGGAAGAATTCCGAACCCCACGGCCGCAGCGCGACGACGTCCACCAAGGCGAGTGAAGCGTATTCGGCGCCGTGCAGCAGCTTCGCGCGCAGCGAGACGGCGCCACCGTAGTCGTGCGCGATCACGTGCGGGGCCGTCAGACCCCAGTGCTCGAGCAGATCGGCGAAAAGCTCACCCTGCGTCCCGAGGTCGACGGCGTGCCCGGGTTCCTTCGACGAGCGACCGTAACCCGGCATGTCCCAGACATGGACGGCGAACTCTTCGCTGAGCGCTCGTGCGAAAGGCGCCCACAGCTGCGCCGACCACGGTGTCCCGTGGCACAGCACCACCGGGGCGCCTTCGCCGAGGCGTTCCCACGCCACCGAACGGCCACGCCACTCGAACGATCGCGACAGCTCCAGATCACCGAAACCCATGATCGCGATCGTAGTGCCGCCTGCCCGCTCAGTCGGGCAGCTGTAGCTCCGTATGCCGCGTGGACAGCATCTCCGCCAGTTCCCGGAGTTTGATGTTCATGTTCTGCGACGTGTTCCGCAGGACCTCGAACGCCTCCGCCGCGTCGATCCCCCGGCGCGCCATCAGGATGCCCTTGGCCTGCCCGATCGCGTCCCTGCTGTCCAGCGCCTGCTGGAGTTGTTCCTCCTGAAGCTGACCGCGCGTGACCGCGTGAGTGGTCGCCAGCGCCAGCGACGCGTGCGTCGCCAGTAGCAACAGCACGTCACGGTCGGCCTTGGCGATACCGTGCGGGCGTCGCGAATAGACGTTCAGCGCGCCCGAAAGCTGCGAAACCGACGCCTCCGGGAGCAAAGCCGTCGAGACCAGCGAGTGGAAACCGAGCGCCGCGGCGGCGGGCCCGAACCGGGGCCAGCGCGCGTCTTCGGCGAGGTTGTCGCTGAAGGCCGCCGCCGGACCCGAAACCCGCGCCGCCTCGACGCAGGCACCCTCGCCGTATTGGTACTGCAGCTGATCCAGCTCGCCGGCGATCTCGTCGGTCCGCACCGGCGTGTGGAACCCGCCGTCGGGATCGAGCAGGGTGACACTCACCAGATCCGCGCCCGGTACCAGGTCGCGAGTCGCGAAGACCACTCGTTCGAGTACCGCCGCGACCGAGCCTGAATCCAGTAAAGCCCTGGTCAGGGCTACGAATTGCTTAACCAATGGCCCGGCTAGGAGCCGAGCGCCGTTCTCGGAGGTCACCGGCAGTTCGCCGTCGCCGACATCCTCGACGAATCGGTTCTTGTCCTGCTGCCAGTCGATTTCATCGGCCAAGGCCCGCCTCTCCCACTTCTGCACATCGGCGTGATGCACCACGGGGAGTCACCGGCGGGAACCGGCGCCGAGCGCGCACCATCAACCGCCGCAACCAACCCGGTTACCGGCGGATCGGCGCTAACTTCTCAACGCTCAGAACCGCTTTCGGAAGCCGACTTTAGCCGAATGCGATCACCACGCCTACCGCGACCCACGTTCGACCCGTCCCGGAGCGCCCCCTCCGGCCACACCGGCGATGAACCGCTCGGCCACCTGGCGTAACTCGACGTGCCCACTTGCTCATGTTTCGCATCGGGTGACGGTTGGTACCCGTCCGCAGTGGTGCCGAGACCCCGGGGGTGATCAACGTGGCTTCGCTCCAGGCAGAGGAGCAGCGCCGTAGCGTCGCGGCATGCTTCGCGCGGACCGGACTCACCGTCGAACAGCTGTGGCTGCGGTATTTCGCTCTGGGCGGTGACGTCACCGAAACCGAGCTGGAGGCTTTCCTGGAAGGGCTGCTGCCCCTGCCGAGAATCCAGCGGGACATGGTGGCCCACGCCGTCAACGAACGGCTCGGCGAGGTTCCGGGCGCGCGCCGCGCTCCGTACAGCCGCGAGACCGGCGAGGACCCTCGCCCTCGGGGGCCTTTGGCCGCTCTGGTCGGACTTCTCGACGGCGCCCACCGGGCCTCACCGGAACGGCTTCCCGAGATCATCGCCGCCGCAGGCCGGGCGCTGGACCTCGAGATCGCCGTCTACCTCGCCGACTACGACCAGCGGCAGCTGATCCCGCTCCCCGGCGAGTCGGTGCCCGGCAGGGCGCCACTGGCCATCGAGGCCAGTACCGCCGGTCAGGCGTACCGGCACGCCGACACCATGCTGGCCGAGGAGCCGGGAGGACCCCGGTTGTGGGCCACGCTGCTGGACGGCGACGAGCGCATGGGCGTGCTCGAAGTCGAGGCCGGTGCCGACACCGACCTCCACGACCCCTCCCTGCGAACCCAGTGCCAGTGGCTCGCGTCGCTCTCCGGCCATCTCCTCGCCGCCGCCATGAGGTACGGCGACGGCCTCGACATGCTGCGGCGGCAACGACGGCGCGGCCCCACCGCGGAGCTGCTCTGGCAGAACCTGCCCCCGTTGACCGCGGCGACGCGCGACGTCGTGGTGGCGGGTGGCGTCGAGCCCACCTACGACGTCCGCGGCGTCACCTTCGACTACGCGCTTTCCGAAACGACAGCGTGGCTGGCGATCTTCGACGCCGGACGGGACGCCGCGTCCGCGGGCCTGGTGGTTTCGGCGGCGCTCGCGGCCTACCGGTCCGCACGCCGCGAAGACCTGGATCTACGCGGCCAGGAAGCCGCTGTCGACAAAGCGCTGTCGGCGCAGTTCGGTGACGACGCCACGGTCCGCGGCACGGTGGCCGAGGTGGGCCTCGCCGACGGCGGGCTCCGCTATCTCACGGCCGGACGGGTACCACCACTCGTGCTCGGCGACCGCGAACTGACCACATTGGACAGTGGAGGTCGCCCGCCGTTCGGCGCCGGGCGGCCCGGCCGGATCGCGACCGCGCGGCTGCGGCCACGGGATCTGCTGGTCCTGCACACCGAAGGCCTCTCGGGCGCGCGTGCCACCGACGGCGAGCGGTTCGCGTTCGCCGACTGCCTGGACGACAACGCCGGGTCCGTACCGCCCGAAACCACCCGGCGCGTGCTCCAGGCGGCGAAGTCCCACTGCGGCAACACTTTCACCGGCGACGCCGGACTGCTGATCGCTCGCTGGTCGGGCAGGCCGTGAGGCGGCTCAGCCGCTGAACTCGACCTCTTTGGCCATCACCGTCCCTCCCTTCCGGCCCGGCGCGGCCTGATACCGCCAGTACAGGTTCGTATGCGCGATGACCTGTTCCGGCTCCGGCGCTCCCCACGCCGTCTTGTCCACGGTCGTATGCGCGTCGCCGACCAGCGTCGCGTCGTACCCGCGGACGAGGGCGCCGTGCAGTGTCGAGCGGATGCAGGCGTCGGTCTCCGCCCCGACGACCACGAGCCGCCCGACGCCCCGCTCGGCCAGCACCTTCTCCAGGTCGGTGTCCTCGAACGAATCCCCATAGGACTTCTCGACGAGCGGCTCGGCGTCCTCCCGGCCCAGTTCGCCGACGATGCGCCATTCCTCGCTGCCTCGCACGAGCTCTTCGTCGGAATGCTGTACCCAGACGACCGGGACGCCTTCCTTCCGCGCCCTGCCGACGAGGCCGCCGATGGTGGCGATCACCGTGTCGCGGTCGTAGCCGTCGTCGACGACGCCGTTCTGGACGTCGACGACCAAGAGCGCGGTGTTCGGCCGGTTGTCGAGAGTGGTCATGACGGGATGTACCTCCTGGTCAGGCTGCTTGCGGCAGACCTTAACCCGGAGCACCGACAAGAACCGGCGATACCGTCGAACCAGGTCAGCCGATGAGCTGCCAAAGGTAACTAGGGCTCTTCACCGGCGCGACGGCCTTCTTCGTCCAGAGGTACTTCACCTTGCACGGCGGGACGATCCGGTACTTCTGCACGGTGAACGAGCGGCCTTCCTTGTACTGCTGCAACCGCAGGGTCTTGCCCGCGGGCACCGTCGCGGCGTACGACCACGAATCGGCCTTCGAGTAGCTCGCGCCGACGCTCACCGCCAGCGAGACGCTCGCCTTGGCGAAGATGACGCCGGCTTCCGCGCTGGTCGTGCCGGTGATGGAGGCGTTGACCGACGAGGTCGTGGTCTTGTTGTAGGTGATCGTCCCCGGCCCGCGCAGGTAGTCGCTGCGCAGGTTCGTCTTCATCCACGCCTTGGCGCCGTTCGAGATCGTGTAGTCGGGCGGATCGTTGACCTCGGGGCACGGCTGGATCGCGAGCGACTGGGCGCCGGCGCCCAGTGCCGCCGGCGCCACGCACAGCGCGCAGCCGAGAAGGACAGAAGCGGCCACCGACCGGAAACGCATCGCGTACCTCCCGTTGTCGATCATGAGCGAACGGTAGTACGACTCCCGGCGGCGGCCCGGAAATCCAACCTGTTCGGGTTACGCCCGACTGTCCACTGTGGTCCCCTCACCCGAACGGCGCGAGCCCCTCCAGCAACCTGTCGACGTCCTCGGTGCTGGTGTACGGCGCGAGCCCGACCCGGAGTGCCGGATCCTCCAGTTTCAAGGCCGCGAAGACTTCGTAGGCGTAGAACGATCCCGCCGGGGCGACGACCTTCTTTTCGGCGAGATGCCGTTGCGCCTCGCGCTCGCGGCCGCCGAGGCCCATCAAGATGGTCGGGGTCCGTTCGGCCGCCTTGCAGTGGACGGTGACAGCGTCGCCCAGCCCCTTTTCCAGCCTGGTGCGCAGCGTGATTTCTTGATCGTGCAAGGAGTTCAGCGAGTTCGTCAGCCGTTCTCGCCGAGATTGGCCCGATCCCGGGTCGAGAGCGGCGAGGAAGTCCACCGCGGCCTTCGCGCCCGCGAGGATCTCGTAAGGCAGGGTGCCGAATTCGAAGCGTTCGGGCACGGCGTCGGACGACGGCATGAGCTTGTCCGGTTCGACGGTTTCCAGCAGGGCGGGCGACGCGCCGAGCACCCCGCAGTGCGGGCCGAGGAACTTGTACGGCGAGCAGACGAAGAAGTCCGCTCCCATCGCCTGGACGTCCACCAGATCGTGGGCCGCGTAGTGCACGCCGTCCACGAACAGCAGCGCCCCCGCGTCGTGGGCGAGGTCGGCGATCCGGCGGATCGGCGGCTTGGTGCCGAGGACGTTCGAGGCCGCCGTGACCGCGACCAGCTTCGTCCGCTCGGTGAGGACGAGGGAGCCGAGGTCGAGTTCGGTGGTTTCGGGGTCGATGTCGAGCCAGCGGACGGTCATCCCCGCCCGCGCGGCGGCCTGGACCCAGGGCCGGACGTTCGCGTCGTGGTCGAGACGGCTGACGACGATCTCGTCGCCCTCACGCCAGTTTTTGGCCAGGTGCCGGGAAAAGTCGTATGTCAGCTGGGTGGCGCTGCGGCCGTGGACGATGCCTTCGGCGGGCACGTTGAGGAAATCGGCGTACGCGGCGCGGAACCCCGCGACGGCGGTCTCCGCGTTGAGCTCGGACGGACTGACCGTTCCCCGGTTCGACAGCGGGCTGGTCAGCGTCTCGGCGATGGCGTCGGCGACGGGCCGGGGTGTCTGTGTACCCGCTGGTCCGTCGAAGAAAGCGGTTCCGCCGGCGAGGGACGGGAACTGGAGCCGGAGTGCGGCGACGTCGATGGCCATGACCTCGACTCTGACAGTTACCCGGTGACCGAGTAAACGCTTCGTGGCCGGAACTTTCGCCGGCCACGAAGCGTCTCGGACTCAGTACAGCGTCAGCCGGTACGCGCCGGACTGCGCGGTGCCCGCGAACAGATACCGGCCGTCCGCGCTGATCGCCATCGAGAGCACCCGCGCGTCGGGCAGCGCGCCGGGCACCGGCGACCAGGTGCGGCCGAAGTCCGTGCTTCGCAGCACGCCTGCCCCGGTCGCGCTGCTCGCGAACCACACCCTGAAATCGAACGGATGCGGCATGATCCGGCTGATCTCACGGGGGTCGTCACCGTCACGGACCCGACGGAAGGTCCGGCCGTTGTCCTCGCTGAGCAGCAGGCCCGCGCCACCGACGAGGACACGTCCGCCACCCCAGCGGCTCACCGAGATCGAGCTGACCGGTTCGTCGGAGACCTGCGTCCAGGTCTTGCCGCCGTCGTCGGACCCGGACAGGCCGCGGGAGTCCCCGCCCCAGACCCGGTTCGCGTTCCAGGGGTCCCCGGCGAGCGCGACGAATCCGTGGTCGGCGGGGAGCGTCTGCCAGGTCTTCCCGGCGTCGTCGCTGCGATAGAGCACATAACCGCTGGGGGCGAAGGCGGAGACCAGGATCCGGCCCGGTGCGGCCGGGTGGCTCAGGATCGCCTGGGGCGAGCCCGGCAACGCCTTCTTCACGAAATCCCAGCTGCGGCCGCCGTCCCCGCTTCGCAGGACATCGGCCGCGAAGCCGTTCCGCGTGACCTGCCAGACGACGTCCGGCCGGCTCGCCGAGACGGACAGGCGCGCGTCTTCGTGCAGCCGGTCCTCCGGGCGCGACAGCCAGGCCCTGGTCTCCGGGGTGACCTTGCCGCGCGGCAGCGGGGAGCTGTAGATCTCCTGGACACCGGCCGCGACGACGCTCTCGCGCAGGAGATTCCCGGTCGTCACGAGATCGCGGATGGTCTCACCGGGAACGCCGACCTGCCGGTAACCGCTCTTGCCGCCGTCGGCGTACACACCCCGGTACACCGAGGAGATCAACGTGGTGGCGGGCTTGCCTCCCGAGGCCGGGAGTTCGACCATGTCGGTGACGCCCTCGCCCGGCGCGGGCGCCGGTTTGCGGGTCCAGGTGCGGCCGAAGTCCGAGCTGACGTCTATGTCGTTATACGTCGCGACGTACAGGCGCCCGCCGACGAAGTGCGGCTCGCGCAGCGGCTGACCGCCGGGTTCGCGACGCAGCACCGTCCAGGTCTTCCCGCCGTCGCTGGAGCCGTGCAGCTCGGCGCCGACCGTGACCACGAATCGCTTGCCGTCGGACGCGACCTGCCCGATCTCGCCGTTGGCCCGGTAGACGAGCTCGGCAGGCCGCTCTTTGCCGCTGACCCCGCGGACGACCCACAGCGCGTACTCCGGGTAGACCGTCGTGAAGTAGGCGTCGTCGCCGACCATGGTGAGCTTGAGCCTGCCGACCGGGGCGGCGATCCCTTCCCGGGGCCAGGTCCGCGGCACGTCGTTCCAGTGCCCGCCGCCGTCGATGCTGACGCTCAGCGAATCGAGGTTCTGCACCACGATGACGGTGCCGGTCGGATCCGTGGCCATGCCGAACGCGCCATCGGGGTACCACTGGCGCAGGGTCTCCCAGGTCTGGCCGCGGTCGGTGGTGCTCAGCAACATGCCGTACCACTTGCCGACCATGTCCGCGGGTTTGTTGCCGAGGGCGAGCATCCGGTCGGGATTCACCGGATCGACGAAGAATCCCTGGATGACGGTGTCGTCCGGCAATCCCCGGCGCACGGTCCACGTGGCGCCGCGGTCGCCGGAGAGCCACAACGCGGGCGGTCCGGGCTGCATCATCGCGAGTCCGGCGGGCGAAACGGCCAGCAGTCCGCCGATGCTGTTCGGGCCGACGGGGTCCCAGCCGCCGCGCGGCAGCCCGGTCGCGTCGACGTCCGAGCGCGGGGTCTGGGGTTCGGCGGTGGCCACTGATGTCGCCCCGGTGGTCCCGAGAACCGTCAGCAGCCCGAGAACGAACATGCGTTTGGTGATCGATCTCAGTTTCATGCGGGAGATCTTGGCGCAAGATCCGACAAAGGTATAGAGGATTCGTCGGATCTTTACCGGACAAGTCGGCGTGTCATCCCGCTCATCCCTCTTGTCAAGACTTGACTTCGGCCAGACTCATCCGATCACTAGCGGACGACGATCGCGATCAGCGCGGCGCCGAGCAGGACGAGGTACGCGATCGCGTGGGCGCGGTCCGGGATCCGGCCGACCACCCGGCGCGTCACCGCGATGGTCGGCAGCGACCCGCACAACAGCGCACCCGCGGCCACCAGATCGATGTAGCCGAGATGCGAGGCGCTCGAGGACGCGCCTGTCGCGGCGAAGGCGTAGACGGCGGTGCCGATCACCGCCACCGGCAGGCTCAAGGGGTTCGCCAACGCGGTCGCGTCGGCCATCGGGAGGCCCTTGCGCCGCATGAGGGGGACGGTGAGCACACTGCCCCCGACCCCGAGGAAGCTCGCCACGGCACCGATCCCGGTCCCGCCCGCGGTGGCGGTGAGCCCGCCGAGCGCACGGGGCCGCATGTCGTCCCGCCTGCTCACGAACCCTTTCCGGACCACGCTGTCGGCGATGGTCAGCGCGAGGTACGCGACGAAGAGCCAGCGCAGGACGCTTTCGTCGGCCGCGGTGGCGGCGAAGGAACCGAGCACGGCGCCCAACCCGATGAAGGCGATGATCGGCCACAGATAGTCGCGACGGAGCCGTCCGGTCCGCAGTTGGGCGAGGGTCGCGCTCCCGGCGTTGACCACCATCACCGCGGTCGAGGTGGCGACGGCCACGTGCATCGCCCCGAGGGCGTGGTCCGGCTCGGCGAGCGCGAAGGCGTAAACGACGGGAACGGTGATGAATCCACCGCCGAATCCGAAAAGGACGGTGGTGACGCCGCTCAGGCAACCGAACCCGAGGAGTACCGAGATCTCGATCAACACTCCTTCGACGGTAGGTGCTTCCGACGCGGCGGGCATTCGAAAGCACGCCACTTTCTTTCGCGCGTCGGACAGGGCGGGTAGCCTCGATGAGGTGCGTGACATCCCCATCGACGAGGTCGACCACCTCGACCGCGCGGTGGTGGCGATCCGCACCGATTACCCGCCGGGGCACCGGATTCCCCCACATCGGCATCGGCGGGCGCAGTTCCTCTACAGCGCGACGGGGTCGATGCGCGTCGAAACGGCCGACGGCACGTGGACCATCCCGACCCGGCGCGCGGTCCTCGTCCCGCCGGAGACCGGTCACCAGGTCTTCACGACGACCGTGAGCACCCGAAGCCTGTACATCGAGCCGAAAGCGGTGCCGTGGTTCCCGCGGCACTGCCAGGTCGTCGAGGTCTCCGCGCTGCTCCGGGAACTGCTGAACGAGGCCGTCGGCGTGCCGGAGCTGTACCCGCCGCGCGGACGGGACGCCGCCGTCATCGGCCTGATCCTGCACGAGATCCGGCGGTCCGCCCCGGTCCGGCTCGATCTCCCGCTGCCGAAGCACGAGCGGCTGCGCGCGCTGTGCGAGTCCTTTTTGGACGCTCCGGACATCCACGATCCGGTGGGCGACTGGGCGTCCAGGCTGCACGTGAGCGAGCGGACGCTGAACCGGATCTTCACCGCCGAGACGGGACTGAGTTTCGCCCGCTGGCGGCAACGGGCCTGTGTCCTGCATTCCCTTTCCCTGCTTTCGGACGACCGGCCCATCGCCGGGATCGCCGCCTCGCTCGGCTACGAGAGCCCCGCCGCGTTTTCCACCATGTTCACCCGCCTTCTCGGCACCTCGCCGAGGGATTACCGGGCGGCGTCCGCGCTCTGAACGCCCGGGTATCGTCGGGACCGCAATCCCCTTCTCTCGAGCAGGAAGCAGGACGATCATGATCTTCATCACGGCGAAGTTCCGGGTCCGTCCCGAACACGCGGACCGTTGGCCGGAAATCGCGCGCGACTTCACCGAGGCGACGCGCGCCGAACCCGGTTGTCTCTGGTACGACTGGTCCCGCAGCCTCGAAGACCCGAACGAGTACGTTCTCGTCGAGGCTTTCCGGGACGACGACGCGGGCGCGGCCCACGTCGGTTCGGAACATTTCCGCACGGCTCAGCGCGAACTGCCGCAGTACCTCGCCGAGACGCCGCGGATCGTCAACGCGAAGATCGAGCAGGACGGCTGGTCGGAACTGGGCGAACTGGCCGTCGAGTAGCTTCCGCTCCCCGCCTCGGTTCTTTCACCGGACCGAGGCGGGAAGACCGCGTAACGTTCAGGCGACCACGCCGACTCTGTGTCCATGGTCGACCCCACCATCGCCGCCGAGATCAAGGCCATCGCCTGCCGGTTGTTCGAACGCCAGGAGTTCAAGCACTACAAGTCCTGTCAAGACGAAATCCTGAGTCGTCTGCTGGCCGACGGAACCGAAAAGATCAAGGCGGCTACGGAAGCGGACGCCATCGCGCTCCACCGCGCCGCGTCTCGCGTGGCACGCGAGTCGAAAACGCATTCGCGGCGGATGATGATCAGAATGCTCGCGCTGAGCACCGTCCTGATCAGCTTGATCGCCGGCTCCCTGTTCTTCTCGATCGCCTCCAACGCGACACTCATCAAGGTCTTGGCCGCAGGCTCCAAGGAGAGCTGGATCGCCAGGGACCCCAACACACTGATCTTCCTGAGCTGGGCTGTCACGGCGATGTGCACACTCGCGCTCCTGGGGGAATGGCTCAGAGGCCGGGCCACACGCCGCGCGATCGTCCGGCCCGTGAAGACCGCGGCCGACGTACTGGAACGATCGCTGGCGTCGTCGGTCCAAGAAGCCCTGTCCGCGGCCATCAACTCGGAACTGGGACCTCGGGGGATCATCGCGTTCCCCACCCACGCTCCCCGGTTGGTGGAACTCGATGTGGCGCATTTCCGCCAATCGCGGACCACCGCCTACATCAAGGAATTCATCCTCGAACACGAGGCATCCGCCGTGGGCCTCGCGGGAACCCGAGGATCGGGTAAGTCCACCGTGATGCGCTCGCTCGTGGCCGACCCCGAGATCGACGGCCCGGTGATCATCGTTCCCTCACCCGTCCGCTACGACGCCGGGGAATTCATCAGGGTTCTGCTCGGTGAGATCGCCGCCGCGATTTCGCAAGGCCACAGCCGGCCCGTGGGCAGCAGGCTGCGCGGCGCGGTGGAGCGGACCAGCGCGAGAAGACTGCTCACCCTGGTCGGCGTCGGCGTACTGGCCGGAGTCTTGCCGGACGCCTTCACCACACCGTCCTCGCAAGGGATGTCCGTTTCCTGGCTGTCGAGCAATTCCTTCGGCGGGCTGATCGCCAATGTGACGTCGATACTCCTGCTCACCTTCGTGGCGATCATCCAGCTGGCGAAGGTCGCCCTCCGCCTCGACGCCGAAACCTTGCCACCGGACATCAGGCAGGCCCGCGAATTGCTGCGAGAGCTGAGATGGGAAACGGAACAAGGGACCACGACGAAGAGCACTTTGAAGGTCCGGTCCTTCTTCGAAACGAGCGGGGAAAGCAGCATCAAGCTCAAAAGCCGGGCGATGACCCGGTCCGAGCTGGTCAGCGCGCTCCGTGATCTGCTGAAGTGCTTCGCGAGGCACACGAACGCGACTCGCATGGTCATCTGCATCGACGAACTCGACAAGATCAACGATCCCGATCATCTCGTCGCCATCGTCAACGAACTCAAAGACCTGTTCCACATCCAGAAAGTGCACTTCCTGGTCACCGTGTCCACGGACGCGCTGGATTCGTTCGAACAGCGAGGGCTGGCGGGCCGCGACGCCTTCGACTCGTCCTTCGACACCGTCGTACACACCAACTGGCTGACACTCGACGAGTCACTCGACGTCACGAACTCGCGCTGCACCGGATTTCCGCCCATCGTCGCGATGCTCTGCCACGCCTGGTCCGGCGGACTGGCCCGCGACCTTCTCCGTGCGGCACGCGGAGCGGTGGAACTCCAGAGACGGACACCGAACGAACCCCTCAGCGTGGACAGGATCATCAGGAACCTGGTCTTCGACGACCTCGAGGGCGCCGTTCGCGCGTCCATGCGCGGTCTGCCCGCCGGCGATGAGCAACTCGACGGCTTGTGGCTGCTACATCAGTGCCTCTCGACCGCGCGGCGCGGCGACGTCACACCCCACCAGGCTCAAGAAGACATCTCCGACATGAGTCTCAAAGAACCCGCCCTCCAAGCGCTACTGGCCAAGGCTCGTATAGGCCTGTCGCTGTTGCGGATCGCGGGCATCGCGACTTCGCTGCCGGACTACTGGCTCGAAGACGGGAAGACCATCCTCAATCTCCGCAGGGCGGCCGAGGAACACGCCGAGGCCATCAAGGTACTCGGCGAACCCACCCCGATTCTGGAACTCGCCGTCCAAACCGCGCTGCACGAGTTCGACCCGGCCATCCTGAGGTGACTCAACCGCGCTGCGCCCGCGCCGCGCCGACGCAGTACGCGCCGAACGAGGCGACCCCGACGGCCACCACGATGAGCAGCACCGTGCCGAAAGGCTGAGCGGCCAAGGTGCGAAGGGCGGCGTCGAGCCCGCCGGAGCGGGACGGGTCGTGCGTCAGGGCCGCGTAGCCTAGGAGTACCGCAACCACGCCGAAGACGAGACCCCTTGCGACATAGCCGATCCGTCCAAGCCGCTCGACCCACCGCTGGGTTCCGGACGGTAACGACGACAGGTCGAGATCCCGCACGAAGTTCCGGCGCACACCGTTCACCACCGAAGCCACCGCGACCCCGAACACGATGACGGCCGCCACGATCACCAGGAACGGCCCCGCGGGCAACCCGAGCAATCGTGCGGTGAGCTCCTGCTGTTTCTGGTCACCGCTGCCCTGCTCTCCCGCGCCCACGGCGAGCTTGGCCGCGTACACGCCCAGGGAAATCCCCACCACGCAACGGACTCCGGACGTCACCCGCTTGACGACACGGTGCTTTTGCTTGTCGATCCAGGTGTATCCGACCGCGGCCAGCAGCGCCTGCCACAGCCCGTACGCCACCAATCCGGCAGCCAGCACCCACAAAAGCACGCCGCCCACCGGGGTCGAGCCGACCTCGGCGACCGCGCCACGGCCGTCGGCCTCCTGACCACCGCCACCGAAGGCGATACGCGCCGCCAGGTACCCGATGAGCAGGTACACCAGCCCGTAGCAACCCATCCCGATCCGCCCGAGCACCTGGACAGTGGTGCTGTGGCGAACCTGTCTCGCCTTCGTTCCGGACATCCGGCGCGCCTCCTCCGTCGACATCCTCCGAGTGTCGCGGGCGGGGGCCGGGACCGCCGCGTGACTGGTCCATCCGGCCCAGCGCGCGGCGGGTCCAAGACTTTTTCTCGGCCGGTGTCGGATGGCGCCGGGTCCGTTCGTAGTCATGGTGAAAGGCAAGCCGAGAGGACAAGGAGCACACCCGCCATGACGGACGAGAACGTGAATGCCACCCTGACCGTCGACGTGCCCGTCACCAGGGTGTTCGCGGTACTGGCGGATCCGACGACCCATGCCGCGATCGACGGCACCGGCTGGGTCCAGGAAGCCGCGGACCGGGCACCACTGACCGAGACAGGGCAGCTCTTCCGGATGGAGATGTACCACGACAAGCACCCGGACGGTGACTACCGGGTGGTCAACAAGGTCGAGGTACTGGAACCGCCGCACGCCATCGGCTGGCTGACAGGGACGGAGAAGGCCGACGGCCGGTTGGAGTTCGGCGGCTGGATCTGGCGTTACGACCTGACACCGCTCGGCCCGTCCGGGACCGAGATCACGCTGACCTACGACTGGTCGGCCGTGCCGCCGTACGTCCGGGAGTACCTCCACTTCCCGCCGTTCGGCCCCGACCACCTCATCAACTCGCTGCGTCACCTGGCCGCACTCACCGAGGAGACAGCATGACCGCGACCTACACCTTCGACGTCTTTTCCAGCCTCGACGGCTTCGGCGCGCACATCGGCGACTGGGGTGGCTACTGGGGCAAACAAGGGCCCGAACTGCTCGATCGACGCCTCGCGTCGTACAGCGAAAAGCAGCGGATGGTCTTCGGCGCCACCACGTTCCGGGCGAACGTGGACATGCTGTCCTCGGGCATCGTGGAAAGCGCAGCGCTGGACCCGTGGGTCACTCGGATGAGGAGCCTGCCGGCGACGGTGGTGTCGACCACGGTGCGAGAACCGCTCGACTGGCCGGACGCGACCATCGTGAGCGGCGACGCCGTCGCTGTCGTCGCCCGGCTCAAGGAGGAGTCCGAGGTCCCGTTGCGTTCGCACGGCAGCCTGGCGATGAACCGGGCACTGCTGGCCGCCGGTCTGGTGGACCGCGTCCAGGTGACGCTCTTCCCGGTGATCACCGGGCGGACCGGAGCGGCCCCGATCTTCCAGGGCGCCGAGGATTTCGACCTCGAACTGCTCGAGAGCCGGACGCTCGACGGGCACACCCAGGAGCTCGTCTACCGGCCCGTCCCGCACCGGCCGGAGTGACCGGCCTTTTGAGCAGCAGCGCCCTTCGCGAACCTTTTCCAAGATCTTGCCCAGCAGAGGCGAATGACTGGCGGCCAGCTCTGGCACTGGAATGCTCAGCGCCGGAATGTTCGGCGTCAACCAGGTCACCGCGAACTCCCGCACTCGACGCCGGCCCTCATGACTGATCGTTCCCGAGGACTCCACGATCGAAGTCAACAGTCAACGGCCCGATGTCGTGGTCGCGCCAGACGGCAAGGTGGCTGGCAGCTATCCCTTGCCACACCTGCTTTGTGTGCGCGACCTGCCCGTAGCAGGCACTACTCGAATCCAGATCACCAGATGGCCGGTACAAGCCGATAGAATGGGCTTGTGGCGGGAGAAAGAGTCGTACTCGAGTACGTTCAGATCCTGATTTGGCCAGCCCTGGCAGTGATCGTGCTGCTGGTTTGCACGCGGCTCATCAGGGAAAACACTCGCAAGCGAACTGAGCGGCCGGCTCTTCGGGCGGACATCGCTTGGGTGGGACACGACGGCAGCACGCCTCTCACAGCAGCGCTAGAAGACTCGGAGTGGCTGGCGAATCTCGGCGGAAGCCCACCCCCGAACCCCGCCGTCCACCTGCAGCAGGCAGTTCGCATCACCCCGTCTGTTTATAGGGAGTCGACGCGACAGGTCGTGGACAATCTGCAGGCCGGACGCGTCGTCATTCTCGACCTGGCCGCATCCGAACACGAGACAGCCGCACGTCTCATCGACTTCTGTAGTGCGTTCACGCTCGCCACCCGCGGCTTGATGCAGCAACTGACGAGCACCGTCATCGTCCTGACACCGCCAGCTGGCGCAGCGAACTGAATCGCAACGAAAGGATCGGACATCGATGGCAGGGACGGGCATGCCTGGCGGACGACGGCCGTCGACGAGTCGTAAACCCGCTCCCATGACAGCCACTATCCAGGCGCAGAAGGAAAAAGACGCCGCACTAGCGGCAAACGCAAGTTTGTTAAACCTCAACGCCAAGATCCGGGAATATGAGCACTGGGCAGTTGTTGCCAAACGCCGACGAAGGCTCTCGATCGCGTCCTACGCGCTAGGGCCGGCACTCTTCCTGGTGCTGTATGCCCTGATTTGGCTACCCGGGTTCGATCGCCGCACACTGATCGCCGTTGGCATTCCGGGTTTTATCATCGCAATCGCGTTCTGCATATCCGCCTATCAGTTGTCACGCAATCCGGGGGGCGGCCCCAAAGAAGTCAAATCCGAAGCAAAACATCGAGAAGGTAAGGCATCCTTACGCCGAAGGTCAGAGGGAGAAATCGAGCTCCAAATCGCGAAGAAGCGTGACGCTCGGAAGCTTCAGGTCGCGGATGGAACGTTCGACCAGAAGACCCGTCGACTCATCTACAAAGATGAGGCCTACAACGAGATCGAGCGACTCCGCGGGGACAGCAAGAGGTATCGCCACGTGAACAACATCCTCCAGGGTGTTCTCATCATCGGCTCGATCTCTGCCACCGCAGCTTCTGGCGTCTCATCTTCAGGCGGACCGGTGCGCTGGGTTGTTCTTGGCGTAACGTTGGCTGTCGGCATCTCGAGCGGCTTCATGGGCTACTACAAGTACAAAGAGCGAAGCTTCTATCTACAGCAGACAGCCGACGCAATCGAACACGAATGGGAAGCCTTCGAAGTCGGCGTCGGACGCTACAAGTACTGCAAGACAGAAGAAATCGCGCTCAAAGAGTTCGTGGAAGAGGTACATCGGCTCAAATCCGAGCAGCGGAAGCGCCAGCAGAACCTCGAACAGCCCCCGGAGACCCGGAATACCGGTGAACTGTAGTGCTGCCTGGTCGCACCTGCCCGACTCCGTGCGCTCAGCGGCCGAGATACAGCTCATATTCGCTTGAAGCGAGCACTTGATCCCACGTCGCGTGGCGCACTCCCCGTCGCAGACGACCGCAGAAGGTCATCGCGAAAGCCACGGGGCCAGCAACTTCTCCAGGTCCGCGTCCGACAACGCGTACGGCCCGCCGTGGAACTCGTGCCACCGCGAAGCGTCCCGCGCCGCCGTGTACTCCACCTCGAAAGCGCGCATCAAGACGTACATGAAGGTCACCGAGCTGAACCGCTCGCCGAGCAACGTCCGAGCCTCGCGCGCGACACCGGTCGCGCCATGGCCGATCACGTCCGCGAGCTTCAGCTCCTCCGCAGCCGGATCCAACAGGCTGGGGGCATACATCACGACAAACTCTCCATCACTGAAAGGAAAAATCAGTTCTCGGCGGCGAGCTGCCCGCAGGCCGCCGCGATTTCCTGGCCACGCGTGTCGCGTACCGTGCAAGCGACCCCGCCGGCGTTCACCAGCCGGACGAACTCCCGCTCCACCGGCTTCGGCGACGCGTCCCATTTGCTGCCCGGGGTCGGGTTCAACGGGATCACGTTGACGTGCACCAACTGTCCCAGGTGCTGACGCAGCCGCTTCGCGAGCAGTTCCGCCCGCCAAGGCTGGTCGTTGATGTCCCGGATCAACGCGTACTCGATCGACACCCGCCGGCCGGAGGTGTCCGCGTAGTACCGGGCGGCGGACAGGACCTCGTCCACCGACCAGCGCTCGTTCACCGGCACCAGAGTGTCCCGCAACTCGTCGTCCGGCGTGTGCAGGGAAACGGCCAGCCGCACCTGCATCTTCTCGTCCGCCAGCTTGCGGATCGCCGGCGCGAGCCCCACCGTCGACACCGTCACCGAACGCTGACCGATACCGAGCCCGTCGGGTGAGGGATCGGTGATCCGCCGGACAGCGGCCACCACGCGCTTGTAGTTCGCCAGCGGCTCACCCATGCCCATGAAGACGATGTTCGACAGACGGCCGGGGCCGCCGGTCATCTGGCCGTCGCGCATCACCGCGGCGGCGGAACGGACCTGGTCGACGATCTCCGCGGTCGAGAGATTCCGGTCGAGGCCGCCCTGGCCGGTCGCGCAGAACGGGCACGCCATGCCGCAGCCTGCCTGGCTCGAGATGCACAGGGTCGCTCGGTCCGGGTAGCGCATGAGCACGCTCTCCAGCAGCGTCCCGTCGTGCGCGCGCCACAGGGTCTTGCGGGTGGTGCCGTCGTCGCAGGCGAGAGCCTTGATTTCGGTGAGCAGCGTCGGCATGAGATCGCCGACGAGCTTCTCCCGCGAGGCCGCCGGGATGTCCGTCATCTCCTCCGGGTTCACCGTGAGCCGCGAGAAGTAGTGGTTCGACAGCTGCTTCGCGCGGAACGGCTTCTCACCCAGCTCGGCGACGGCCTCGGCCCGCTCGGCGGCGGTGAGGTCGGCGAGATGGCGCGGCGGGAGGCCGCGCTTGGGCGCGTCGAAGACGAGAGGGAGGGCAGTCATAGCCCAACCAGTCTCCCATGTCCACCTTTGGCGCGCCCTGGCCGCCCCGGACCACTGTTCCCCAGGTCACGTGACGACCCGATTCGCGGAAGGAAGTTGCCAGACGACTGTTTCCGATATATCGTGAACGTGTCGGAACATTACGTAGAGAGGATTCACATCATGCGAGGACGACCTTTTCCTCCAGAACACGGCCGACCCGCCTTCGGGCCCTGGGCTCGCGGCGGCTTCGGCGAATTCCCCCCGCCTCCGGGATGGGGCCCCGGCGGACCCGGCCACCGGCATCGGCACGGCCGTCGCGGTGGACCCGGTGGACGGCGCGGCAAGCGCGGTGACGTCCGCGCCGCGATCCTCGCGCTGCTTTCCGAGCAGCCGAGGCACGGTTACGAGATCATCCGCGAGATCGGCGAGCGCAGCGGCGGCTTCTGGAAGCCGAGCCCCGGCTCGGTCTACCCGACCCTGCAGATGCTGGCCGACGAAGGCCTGGTGATCAGCAAGGACGAGGGCGGCAAGAAGCTGTTCGAACTCACCGAGTCCGGTCGCGCCGCGGCCGAACAGCAGGACGCCGTCCCGCCGTGGGAGCAGATCGCCCACGACGTCGACCCGGTCGAGGTGAACCTGCGCAAGGCGGGGGCGACCCTGGCCGCCGCGGTCATGCAGGTCATGCACGCCGGCAGCGAGGCACAGCAGTCCCGCGCCGTCGACGTGCTCAACGAGGCACGCCGGACGATCTACGGCATCCTCGGCGAGGCCGACGACGACACCGCCGGAGCCGAGGCTTCCGCCGAGGACGCGGAGTGACCTGGCACGACGAGGCCGGTGGGCTTGGTGCGCGTATGCACGCGATAGCCCACCGGCAGCGTCACCCGCTCTTCACCGGCGCTTGACGAAACCTCGTTGAGGCGCCGGACCTCCGCGATCGCCTTCGCCGCGACCGGAGCGCTGAACTCGATCTTCAGCACCGCTTCCATCGCGGCGGCGTCCCCGAACTCCCACCGCGTCATCACCTTGCGGCAGTCGAATCCCTGACGGGCGAAGAACTTCTCGACCCCGGGCGGGTCGTAATGCGGCAGATCCAGGCGCATCCAGCGGCCGTAAGGCTCACTCGTCACATCGAGATCCACGATCACCAGCGTGCCGCCGGGCCGCAGCACCCGTTCCGCCTCGCGAAGGCCGGGTTCGCAGCCGGGGCCGAAGAAGTACGCTGTCCGCGCGTGGACGACGTCGAAAGCCGCGTCCGGCACGGGAAGCCGCTGCGCACGACCCTGCCGCACTTCGACGTTCGGCAGTTCCGCGACGCGTCGCGACGCGTCGCGGACGAGCGGCTCATGGGGTTCGACCCCGAGCACCGACCGCGCCGTCGCGGCGAACCGGGGCAGATGGAACCCGTCTCCACAGCCGATGTCGAGCACGTCCGCCCCGGACCAGTCCCGCTGTCCGGCGAGCACCCGCCAGATCTCGTCGTCGACGTCCTGTGCGCGGTTCTCGACCTCGTAGGCCTTTTGGTAGTACCAGATATTCGGGCTCGGCAGCACTTCGTCGCCGCCGCGACGGAAGGAGGAGACAGTTCGGGGAAACCAGCGCACGGTAGCTCCAACGTCGGGACACCGGGCCGGGTTCCGGGCCATCCGGGTCGAAATCTTTCACGGAAACAATGCGGATAGCGACTAGACTTTACTCCCACCGGTAAGGGAGAACCGCATGTCGCTTGGCTCGGCCGCCCACACTTCCGTCATCCCTTCAGGAATCCCGTGCTGGATAGAGCTCGCGTGCAGAGACGAAGCGGCCACACAAGCCTTCTACAGCGGCCTTTTCGACTGGGAGTACACCGTTCAGCGTGATCCGGCGACGCCGAACGGCAGATACTCGATCGCGACACTGAACGGCGTCCCGACCGGTGGCCTGTACCGCTCGGGCACGGACGGCCCGTTCGGCTGGAGCGTGCACATCTCGGTGCCGCAGGCGGCCGCGGCCGCGGAGTGGGTGGACAGTCTCGGTGGCCGGGTCACCCTCGGGCCGATGGCGATTCCCCATCGCGGCAACATCGTCCACGCCGTCGACGCGTGCGGCGCGCACGTCGTCTTCTGGGAACCGCCCGCCACCTGGGAGTTCGCGACGGGGGTGCCCAACACCTTCAGCGGCGCGGATCTCAACACCCACGACGGGGCCGCGGCGGATCACTTCTACTGCCGCCTCTTCAACTACACCAGCCACCAGATCGGCGACGGCACGTCGCTCGACTACGCCGAATGGCTCATCGAGCACGAACCGGTGCTGTACCGGTACGTGATGGGCACGGAGTACCGGCCGGACACTCCCCCGCACTGGATGGTCTACCTCGAACTCGACCCGGCTCGCGGCGCGGACGCCGCGGCGGGGCAGGCCCTGATGCTCGGCGGCGCCGTCGTCGTCCAGCCCTACGACACCCCGTACGGCCGGATGGCGATCCTCGCCGATCCGGACGGTTCGGTGTTCGCCGTGATCGACCACTCCCGGGCCGTCGAAGGCTGGGGCAGCGCCGAAGTCGACGATCCTTACGACGACTGAAAACGGGAGAGCCGGGGTGACCGTGTCACCCCGGCTCTGGCGTCAGAGACCCGCCCAGAACCCGCAATTGTGCACGGTCGCGAGGTCGACGGGGCCGATCTCGCCCGGCGCCAGCGACTGCGTCTCAGGCGTGGGACGCCACTTCGGCAGTTCGCCGGTGTTCGGATTTCCGGACCGCGCGAATCGGGTCCAATACCGAATCATTTGTGCCGCGAGCTTCTGTTGCGCGGACGTCAATTTCCCCGGGGACGGGGTCATATCAGACAAATAGGCCAATTCGGATCCATGAGAAGCGCCGGCGCGCATTCCGGGCGGCATCGGAACGAGCGGCGGAGCGTCCTGATCGGCGAACTCATAGCTGAAGGTCCGGGTGCGCTCGCGCAGCAACCGCTCGGTCCCCGTCTGGGGGCAACCCCAGCTCCGGTCGGTCATGGCGTCCGCGAACGCCATCGCCGGGCCGCCGTGCTCCGCCGACGGGTACTCGGCGGCGACGAGCGGCGCCTTGTCCTTGAACGCTGTCCGCAGGAGTTCTTGGTAGTGCTCTTCGGTGAACGGCTGCCCGGGGTACAGCGCGACGAGCAGCCTCGACTCGTTCCTCGTGACCCCGGTCAGCACCGGGACGCGCGCGAACCGCCCCGTCTTCAGCGCCGCGACCGGATGCTCCGGCAGCAGATCGGTGCCGAACGCGGGCGCCCCGGGCGGCTGGCTCAGCAGATCCTTGGCCGGGATACGGCGAAGGCAGGCGACGTCGGCGCATCCCAGGTTCTTCGCGACGTCGGCGCCCACCGCCTCGGCCTCGGCGCGGGGAAGGTACGGCGACCCCGCGGGCACTCCCGGGAAGAACCCACCGTCGGGCCAGGTCAGGGTGCACGGCCCGCTCTGGAGGATCGCGCGGTGGAACAGTCCCGCGGCCGACGGCGAGGCCAGCTGGGCGCAGGTGCTCATCGCGCCGGCGGACTCACCGAACAGCGTGACGTTCCGGGGGTCTCCCCCGAAGGCGCGCGCGTTGCGCTGCACCCAGCGAAGGGCGGCCTGCTGGTCTTGCAGGCCGAAGGAACCGGAGTCGCGTCCGAGTTCGGGGTGGCCGAAGAAGCCGAACACACCCAGCCGGTAGTTCACGGTCACCACGACGACGTCTCCGCCGAGGGCCGTCCGCTTGAAGTCGTAGTCACTGCCCGCGCCGGAGGTGAAGCCGCCGCCGTGCACCCAGACCATCACCGGACGCGGCTTGTGCGCTGGTCCGGCCGGGCTGACCACGTTGAGATACAGGCAATCCTCGTTGTCGCTCGGCGCCGAACCGATCCCCGCCCCCTGCGAACATCGAGGTCCGGGTTTGCTCGCGTCCCGCACGGCGGTCCACGGCTCGGGTCTGGCCGGCGGCGCCCAGCGCAGGGCGCCGACCGGTGGCGCGGCGAACGGAATGCCTTGGAAACTCCGGTATCCGCCCGTGCTCACCCCGCGCACGGGACCGGAATCCGTGCGGACGACCGGGTTTCCGCCCGCTTCCGCCACGGCTGTCGTCAGGGCGCCGAACGTCAGCATGCTCAGGGCCAAGGTCAGAAGTCGCTTACTCATCCGTCGAGTTCGCATACTCCGACCTTGGCCCAGGGCAGCGGGCTTGTCACACGAGTTTCGCCTAGACGGGGACGAACGCCGAGAGCAGCAGCCAGGAGACGACGGCCGACGGAAGCAGCGAATCGAGCCTGTCCATCAGCCCGCCGTGCCCCGGCAGCATGTTCCCCATGTCCTTGACCCCGAGGTCGCGTTTGATCAGCGACTCGACGAGATCGCCCAGCGTCGCGGTGCAGACGATCGCCGCGCCGAACAGCACGCCCTGCCAGGCGTGGCCGTCGAGCAGCAGGCTCAGTGTCAGCGCGCCCGCGACCACACCGGCCACGAGCGAGCCCGCGAAGCCCTCCCAGGTCTTCTTCGGGCTGATGCTGGGCGCCATCGGATGCTTGCCGCCCAGCACACCGGCGATGTAGCCGCCGGTGTCCGAGGCGACGACGCCGATCATGAACGCCAGGACGCGGCCGACGCCGTCCTCGGGCGGGACGAGCATCGCGGCGAACGCACCGAAAAGCGGGATGTATGCGGCGGCGAAGACCGACGCGCTGATGTCGCGCAGATAGCCTTCCGCGCCGCCGGGCAACCGCCACAGCAGGCAGACGAGCACCGTCAGCACGAACGCCGTCAGCGCGCCCTCGCGACCGTACGGCCACGCCAGCCAGATCATCGCCTGGCCGCCGACGAGCACCGGGACCAGCGCGATCTGGATACCCGCCGCCCGCTTCAGCGCCCCGGCGAGCTCGATCGTGCCGACCGCGATGGCGATCGCGATGATGCCGATGAACAAAAAGCGCACGGTGAGCAGGGACGTGACGATCGCCGCCCCCAGCAGCAGCCCGACCCCGATCGCGGCGGGCAGGTTGCGGCCGGCACGGGAAACCTTTTGCGCCGGTTCCGGCTTCTCCGCCGGAACCGGTTCCGGGTTCTCCACCCGGTCCTCGCGTTCCTCGCTCACCTGGCTCATCAGACCTCGAGTAGCTCGGCTTCCTTGTGTTTCACCAGCTCGTCGACCTTGTGCGTGTACGAGTCGGTGAGGTTCTGGAGTTCCTTCTCGGCGTGGACGACCTCGTCCTCGCCCGCCTCGCCGTCCTTCTTGATCCGGTCCAGCTCTTCCTTGGCCTTGCGGCGGACGCTGCGGATCGAGACGCGGGCGTCCTCACCCTTGGACTTGGCGACCTTCACCATCTCCTTGCGGCGCTCTTCGGTGAGCTGCGGGATGACGATGCGGATCACGTTGCCGTCGTTGCTCGGGTTGACGCCGAGGTCCGACTCGCGGATCGCCTTCTCGATGGCGTTGAGCGCGCTCTGGTCGTAAGGCTTGATCAACGCCATCCGGGCTTCGGGGATGTTGACGCCCGCCAGCTGGTTCAGCGGGGTCGGCGCGCCGTAGTAGTCGACGACAACGCGCGAGAACATCCCAGGGTGGGCCCGGCCGGTGCGCACCGACGACAGGTCCTCCTTGGCGACGGACACCGCTTTTTCCATCTTCTCCTCGGCGTCGAGGAGGGTCTCGTCGATCACGGCAACTCCCGTTGTTGTGTATTCGTACCGGTTGCGAAGAACAGAGCAGGACTACGCGGGCACCCCGTCGGCGGGGGTGTCGACCAGTGTGCCGATCCTCTCACCACTGACCGCGCGAGCGATGTTCCCCTCGGTGAGCAGATTGAACACGATGATCGGCATGTTGTTGTCCATGCACAGGCTGAACGCGGTGGCGTCGGCGACCTTGAGGTCCCGTTCCAGCACCTCGCGGTGGCTGATCTCGTGGAACATCTCGGCTGTCGGGTCGCTCTTCGGGTCCGCGGTGTAGACGCCGTCGACGGCCTTCGCCATCAAGACGGCCTCGCAGCCGAGCTCGAGCGCGCGCTGCGCGGCGGCGGTGTCCGTCGAGAAGTAGGGCATGCCGACCCCGGCGCCGAAGATGACGACGCGGCCCTTCTCCAGGTGACGCTCGGCGCGGCGCGGGATGTACGGCTCGGCGACCTGTCCCATGGTGATGGCGGTCTGCACGCGGGTGGGCAGGCCCTCCTTCTCCAGGAAGTCCTGCAGTGCCAAGCAGTTCATGACGGTGCCGAGCATCGCCATGTAGTCCGCGCGGTCACGGTCCATGCCGCGCTGCGACAGTTCCGCGCCGCGGAAGTAGTTGCCGCCGCCGATCACGACGGCGATCTGCACGCCCGTCCGCGCGACGTCGGCGATCTGCTGAGCGACCGAGTGCACCACATCCGGATCAACCCCGATGGAACCGCCGCCGAACATCTCGCCGCCCAGCTTCAGCAGCACTCGCCGGTATCCGCCTTCGACCCGGACACCCATGTCGCCCTCCCTAATGCTCTGAACCCGACTGTGCCCCGTCCCCGATGGACGGAGACGGGGCACAGTGGTGATTCTTGTGTTCCGCGCCTGGATCAGGCCTGGCCGACCTCGAACCGGGCGAACCGGCTCACGGTCACGCCGGCCTCGTCGAGCAGGGCCTTGACGGTCTTCTTGTTGTCCTTGACCGACGGCTGCTCGAGCAGGACGTTGTCCTTGTAGTAGGCGTTGACCTTGCCCTCGATGATCTTGGGCATGGCCTGCTCCGGCTTGCCCTCTTCGCGGGCGGTGGCCTCGGCGACGCGACGCTCGTTCTCGACGACGTCGGCCGGAACCTCTTCGCGCGTGAGGAACTTGGCCTTGAGCGCGGCGACCTGCATGGCGGCACCACGAGCGGCCTCGGCGGCGGCCTCGCCCTCACCGGTGTACTCGATGAGCACGCCGACGGCGGGCGGGAGGTCCGCACCGCGACGGTGCAGGTACGTGGCGGTGGTGCCTTCGTAGGCGGCGACGCGGCGAAGCTCGAGCTTCTCGCCGATGCGGGCGGCCATCTCCTGGACGGTCTCTTCGACGGTCTTGCCGTCGAGCGAGGCGGCCTTCAGCTTCTCGACATCGCTGGTCTTCTCGGCCTTGGCGACCTCGACGATCTTCGCGGCGAGGGCCTGGAAGTCCTCGTTCTTCGCGACGAAGTCGGTCTCGGAGTCGAGCTCGATCAGCACGCCGTCCTGGCCGGCGACGAGGCCCTCGGCGGTGGCGCGCTCGGCGCGCTTGCCGACGTCCTTGGCGCCCTTGATGCGCAGGAACTCGACGGCCTTGTCGAAGTCGCCGTCGTTCTCCTCCAGCGCCTTCTTGCAGTTCATCATGCCGGAGCCGGTCAGCTCGCGGAGGCGCTTCACGTCTGCGGCGGTGTAGTTCGCCATCGTGCGTTGTCCGTCCTTTTCAGGTACGAGAAAGTCTTTTGGGAAGAGGTGACCCTCGGGGCCGCCCGGAGGCGGCCCCGAGGGCTGGGTGGATCAGGAGGAGGCGGTGGCCTGCTCGGCCGGAGCCTCAGCCGGGGCCTCGGCGGCCGCGCCGGTCGCGACGGCGGCTTCCTTGGCGTCCGCGGCGGCGGTCTCGGAACCGGCGAGCAGCTCCTTCTCCCACTCGGCCAGCGGCTCGTCGGTGGCGACGCCCGCTTCGGGCTTGGTGTCGGCCGAAGCGGAACCGTTGCGGCTGGAACGGGCCATCAGACCGGCGGCGGCGGCCTCGGCCACGACCTTGGTCAGCAGCGCGGCCGAACGGATCGCGTCGTCGTTACCCGGAATCGGGTAGTCGACCTCGTCCGGGTCGCAGTTGGTGTCGAGGATCGCGACGACCGGGATGTTCAGCTTGCGAGCCTCGCCGACGGCGATGTGCTCCTTCTTCGTGTCGACGATCCACACGATGCTCGGCACCTTGGCCATGTCGCGGATACCGCCGAGAGTCTTCTCGAGCTTGTCCTTCTCACGGGTGAGCGTGAGGATCTCTCGCTTGGTGAGGCCGGCGAAGCCGCCGGTCTGCTCCTGCGACTCGAGCTCCTTCAGGCGGAGGAGACGCTTGTGCACCGTCTGGAAGTTGGTCAGCATGCCGCCCAGCCAGCGCTGGTTCACGTAGGGCATGCCCACGCGAGCGGCCTCGGAAGCGATGGCTTCCTGGGCCTGCTTCTTGGTGCCGACGAACATGATGGTGCCGCCGTGCGCGACGGTTTCCTTGATGAACTCGAACGCACGGTCGATGTAGGTCAGCGTCTGCTGAAGGTCGATGATGTAGATGCCATTGCGCTCGGTGAAGATGTAGCGCTTCATCTTCGGGTTCCACCGACGGGTCTGGTGCCCGAAGTGCACGCCGCTGTCGAGCAGCTGCTTCATGGTGACGACGGCCATTGCCGGAATCAACCTCTTCTGTGTCGTGCGCGCCCGGCTCCGCCGGGACCGCGCTTTTCGGTTCGTCGCTCACGGCCGGGTGGCCGATCGCCCTGGTGCAGATGCCTCGGGCCCGGACCCGGGGGTGAAGTGATCCCAGAGACCGCCGGGCCGTGTGCCCCCGTCTGTCCTGACCCTCCGTGAGGAGATCGGCCATCGGGGGCGCGCACGTACACGCGAAGTCAGCCCGCTGACGCGGACCGCGCAAAGAAGTCTACTCCCTGTCGTGACCACCTACCGCACCGGCAGCCCCTGATGAGAGCGGTTGTCCACAACCGCCTCGGTTATCCACAGATTCCACCGGCGCGTCCCGCTCGCCACGCCGTGCCCCCAAGCTGGAACACATGACGACGACGACCTGTTCCCGCCCTGTCACCAGGCATTCCTTCGCGATCGACCGCACCGGCGGCAGGCACCGCCGCCCGGGGCACCCCCGGCGCCTCCCCCGCCTCGCGGTCCTCGCGACAGCGCTCGCTCTCTTGGCTTCGTCGACGATGCCGGGAACGGCCAGAGGCGCCCCTTCGCCGCAAGGGCGCCTGTCTTGGCCGCTGTCCCCGGCACCGAGCGTCACCAGGTACTTCGAGCCACCGGCGACGCCCTACGGCCCCGGTCACCGCGGCGTCGACCTCGCCGCCGCACCGGGCACGAACGTGCTCGCGGCCGCCGAAGGAGTGGTGATGTTCGCCGGGCAGGTGGCGGGCCGCGGGGTGGTTTCGATAGATCACGAAGGAGGGCTGCGCGCCACTTACCAACCTCTCGCCCTCACAGTCACCGCGGGTGATCAGGTCTACCGAGGTCAAGTGCTCGGGACGCTCGCCGCGGGGCATCCGGGCTGCCCGGAACCGGCTTGCCTGCATTTCGGCGTCCGGCGGGGTGAGGAGTACGTCGATCCGCTGGCGTTGATCGGCGAACCGTCGGAGATCCGCCTCAAACCTTGGGAAGGAAGCTAGGCGTGGCGACGGAGGCCTGGGCCGAAGACGTCCTTCGGCACGTGGGACTAGGCGAAGGGCCCCACCATCCGGCCGCTGGATGAGGCTGACCAGCGGGTGGAGGGTTATCGCAGGCGAAGCCGTGTGGAAATAGGGACATCTAACGTCCCTATTCCCACACAGCCCGGCACGAACGGACCAGTCACACAGGCTTGAGCCAGCTGCCGGTCTGGGCCGAAGGCTCCCTTCGCCACGTGGGACTAGGCGAAGGGCCCCATCATCCCGGCCGCCGGATGAGGCTGACCAGTGCGTGAAGGGTCACCGCAGGCGAAGCCGTGTGGAAATAGAGACATCCAACGTCCCTACTTCCACAACCCGACACGAACGGACCGATCACACAGACCTGACCGAGTCAGCCCGGGCCGAAGGCGCCCTTCGCTACATCAGACGGGACGAAGGGCCCCATCACCCCGCTGCAGTGAGGCGCCAGCCTGCGAGTCAGGCCTGCTCGACCAGTTTCGCGCGCAACCGCATGACGGCGCGGGTGTGGAGCTGGCTGACCCGCGACTCGGTGACGCCGAGGACCTTGCCGATCTCGGCGAGGGTCAGGCTCTCGAAGTAGTAGAGGCCGACCACGATCCGGTCGCGTTCGGTGAGCTGGGCGATCGCCTGCGCCAGCTGGCGACGGTTGTCCTGGTCGACCAGGACGGCCACCGGGTCGACGGCGCCGTCGTCGGGCAGGGTGTCGACCAGCGAGCCGCTGTCCTTGCCGGCGGCGACCAGGTCTTCGAGCGCGATGACGCTGGTCAGCTGCATCTGGCCGTAGAACTCGCGCAGGTCGTCGACGCTGATTTCGAGTTCGGCCGCCAGTTCGGCGTCGGTGGGCGTGCGGTTCAGCCGGGCGCCGAGGCGTTCCAGCGCGCGTTCGGCCTCGCGGGCCTTGCTGCGCACCGCCCGGGGGACCCAGTCCTGGGAGCGGAGGTCGTCGAGGATCGCGCCCCGGATGCGCTGCATGGCGTAGGTCTCGAACCGCAGGCCCCTGGCGGGCTCGAATTTCTCGATCGCGTCGACGAGGCCGAAGATCCCGGACTGGATGAGGTCGCCGACGTCGACGTGGGTCGGCAGGCCGGTGCCGACCCGGCCCGCGACGTATTTGACGAGCGGGGCGTAGTGCAGCACGAGCCTGTCGCGTACTAGCTGGTCCGGCGACTCGGTGAACTCCCGCCACAGCGCCTGGATCCCGGCGTCCACCTCGTAGCCCGACCGCGTTTCGGACGCGACGGCAGAACCGTCTCCGCCGGGACGGTGTTTCCCGGCGGCTTCGGTGACATGTGGGTCGGCGGTCATCGGACCGCCGTTCTCAGCATGCGACTCAGGGTGGTCTCCGTGCTCGTGCTCGTGCGGATGCGCGTGCGCCGCCGGTCCGGGCCGCCGGGTCACCTGCCGAGTCCTCCCCGGCATCATCGGGCCCGGGGGTGTGCGCGGTCGTGGATCGCCTTCAGCCGATCGACGGTCACATGAGTGTAGAGCTGCGTTGTGGCCAGCGTAGCGTGACCAAGCAGTTCCTGAACGCTCCGAAGATCGGCGCCGCCTTCGAGCAGATGGGTGGCCGCGGAATGCCTCAGGCCGTGCGGCCCCATGTCGTTCGCGCCCGGGACCGAGCCGACGGCGTCGTGGACGACCCGGCGGGCCGCCCGCGGGTCGAGCCTGCCTCCGCGCGCTCCCAGGAAGAGCGCGGCTTCCGTCTGGCCGTTCTTTTCGACGGCGAGCTTTCCCCTGCCCTCGTCCAGCCACACCCGCAAGGCCGCTTCGGCGGGAACGCCGAACGGCACGACGCGTTCCTTGCCGCCCTTGCCCAGTACGAGCACGACGCGGCGGGAGAAGTCGACGTCGCCCGTATCCAGTCCGCATAGTTCCGAGACCCGTACACCGGTCGCGTAGAGCAGTTCCACGATGGCACTGTCCCTCAAGGCCACCGGGTCTCGCTGTTCGGCACCGGCGGCTGAGGAGCGCATGACCTCGCTCGCCTGCTCCGCCCGGAGGACCCCGGGGAGTTTGCGGTGCGCACGCGGCGCCACCAGCCGCCCGCCGGGATCGGACGCGAGCGCCCCGCCTCGATGAGCCCACGCGGTGAAGGTGCGGGCGGCCGCCGCTCGCCTGGCCAGCGTCGTCCGGCTGGCCCCTTCCTCGCGTTGCCGGGCGAGCCAGCCGCGCAGCGTCCCGATGTCGAGATCCTCGAACCGGCCGCCGTTCACGTCCACGAAACCGGCCAGCGACACCACGTCGCCGAGATAGGCGCGCACCGTATGCACGGACAGCCCGCGTTCCAGGGAAAGGTGCCGCTCGTAGTCGTCGATCAGCTTCCGGACAGGCTCCGGCAGCGCGGCACGGGCGGCGCGCAGATCGGGTCTGCGGGCGCGTTTTCCCGTGCCGTGGGGACCTTCGGTCGACGGCATGCCGATCACGCTGCGCGATGTACGGCGGATGGTCAAGTATCGCCGCACCCTGTTGTGGTGTCCGTGGTCGGATCGTGCCGGGATGGCGTCTCAGGTGTAGGCCAGTCAGGTCTTGGCGGTCCGTCTTCGCCACCCTGCGTCACCTCTTTCCGCGAAACCGTCGAGCTCCAGTCCGGGAAGCAGCACACGGATCCGCTCGACCGGGATACCGGACTCGGCGGCGATCCGTTCTTCCGGTCTCGCCGACCGCTCGGACAGCGCGTCGTGCACCCGCAGCGCCTCCGGGCCGAGCCGATCGGTGCGGCGGCGCGGTTTCGACGGATCCGCGCTCTGCCGTCCCAGCCGTCCGGCGGTCTCGAGGATCTCGTCGACCGAGGTCACCAGCGTGGCCTCGCCCTCGCGGATCAGCGCGTGACAGCCGGCGGACATCCCCGACGACACCGGTCCCGGCATCGCCATCACGACCTTGCCCAGGGCCCCGGCGGTACCGGCGGTGTTCCGCGCACCGCTGCGCCTGCCCGCCTCGACCACGACGGTCCCTTCCGTGAGCGCCGCGATGAGCCTGTTCCGGACGAGGAAACGGTGCCTCGCGGGCGAGGTTCCCGGCGGGTACTCGCTGACCACCGCGCCGGTTTTCCCGATGGTGCGCAACAAGGTCGTGTGCTGGGCCGGGTAGCCGGCGTCGACCCCGCAGCCGAGTACGGCGACCGTCGTGCCGTCCGCGCTCAGCGCGCCCCGGTGCGCCGCGCCGTCGATGCCGTAGGCCGCGCCGGAGAACACCGGGATCCCCCGGCTCGCCAGGTGATAGCCCACTTCGGCGGCGTTGTGCTCACCGTATTCGGTCGCCGCGCGGGCGCCGACGATCGCGATCGCCTGATCGACAGCCTCGTCGAGCCTCGCCGGGCCACGCACCCACAGACCCAGCGGAGGCGCTGTCCCGGGGACACCCCTGTTCTGGGCGACGGCCAGCGAAAGCAACGGCCATGCCGGCCATTCGTCGTCTTCCGGGATGACGAGCCTGGTCTCGGTGCCGGCCGACCGCTCCAGATCTCGCTCGGCGTAGTCGTGCGCTCGGCGCGCGGCCGTCTCGTCGCGCACCTTCGGCGGGCAATCGATCAGCCGTACCCGTTCCGCGGCGACGACCGGGCCGTGTTCGCCGACGAAATCGGCCAAGGCGGGTGCCGGGGGCTCGGCTACGCGCAGCAGATACGACCGCGCGATCCGCTGGGCTTCGATTTCACTCATCCGGATGACCTCTCCCGGAAGTTCAGGGCCGCCGCGACCTCGTCCGCCTCCGGCTTGTCTGCGCCCTTCAGATCGGCGAGCGTCCACGCGATGCGAAGGCAGCGGTCCGCGCCGCGCGCGGTGATCGAACCCCGCTCCAGCGCCCTGTCCAGCAACGCCGTGACCTGCGGCGGCAGCGCGAACTCGCGGCGCAGCGCCGGGCCGGGCACTTCCGCGTTCGTCGGCCAGCCATGCTCCGCCCAGCGTTTCCCCGCTCGTTCACGAGCTTCCAGCACTCGTTCCCGGACGGTCGCCGACGATTCCGGCGGCTCGCTCAGATGTGCGCCGAGCGCGGAAAGCGGGCGCAGCCGGACGCGCAGATCCACCCGATCGAGTAACGGGCCGGACAAGCGGCCCAAGTACCGTCTTCGCGCTGAAGCCGAACAGGTGCAATCAGCGTCCTTCGTCGGGGCGCAAGGACAAGGGTTGGTCGCCAGCACCAGTTGGAAGCGTGCCGGATACCGGACGGCGCCTTTGACCCTCGCGATCCGCACTTCGCCCTCTTCGAGCACCGTGCGCAGCGACTCCAGCCGTTCCGGACCGAACTCGCAGACCTCGTCGAGGAACAGGATGCCCCGATGCGCCCTGCTGATCGCCCCTGGCACGGCCAGGCCGCTGCCGCCGCCGATCAGGGCGGGCACGCTGATCGAATGATGCGGGGCGACGAACGGCGGAACGGTGACCAGCGGTGCCGAGCGTGAAAGTGAACCGTCGATCGAATGCACCGCGGTGACCTGCAACGACTCTTCGGCGGTCAGTCGCGGGAGAAGGCCGGGCAAGCGTTTCGCCAGCATCGTCTTGCCCACCCCGGGAGGGCCGGTCATCAGCAGGTGATGTCCGCCCGCCGCGGCCACCTCCAGTGCCCACCGCGCTTCCGGCTGTCCCACGACGTCGGCGAGGTCGGGGACCTCCGGTGGTTCCTGCTCGACGAACGGCTCTGGCCGGGCGAGTTCCCCTTCTCCCTTGAGCCAGTCCACGAAATCGCTCAGCCGGGCTACCCCACCGACCTCAAGACCGTCCACGAGAGCGGCTTCGAACAACGACTCGGCGGGTACGACCGCCCGCCGGTACCCGGCGTTGCGCGCCGCCAGCAGTCCCGGCAGCACCCCTCGGACGGCCCGGACCCGGCCGTCGAGGGCGAGTTCGCCGAGCAGCACGGTGTTCAGCAGTTTCGTGGCCGGGACCGACCCCGTCGCCGCCAGGACCGCCGCCGCGATGCCCAGGTCGTAACCGGACCCCACCTTCGGCAGGTTGGCGGGCGACAGGCCGAGGATCACCCTTTCGTCCGGCCACGTCTGCCGCGAATTGCGGACGGCGGAACGGACCCTGTCCTTAGCCTCTTTCAGCCCGGTGTCGGGCAGGCCGACCATCGTCACCTTCGGCGACCCGCCGCCGATGTCGGCCTCGATCTCGATCATCTTGCCGTCGACCCCGAGGAGCGCGACGGACCAGGCCTTCGCCAACGCCATTCAGAACGCCGCCTTGATATGCCGGACCTGCGGCTGGGCACCGGGCCGGGCGACGATCGCGATGATGTCGTAGCGGACCGGGCACCAGCGGAGCATGAACGTGCGCTGCCACTGATGCGCGAGACGGCGGATGCGATCCGCCTTGTCCGGGGTCACGGCCTCGGCCGGGCTGCCGAAGCCCAGCCCCGTCCTCGTCTTCACCTCGCAGAAGACGAGGCGCTTCTTGTCCGTCGCCACGAGGTCCAGCTCGCCCTCGCGACAACGCCAGTTGCGGCTCAGGACGACGTAGCCCGCCTTCTCCAGATGCCGGACCGCGAGTTCTTCTCCCCAGCGACCCACCTCGATATGCGGTGCCCCGGCGGACGGCTGTTCGGCCGTGTTCATCATCTCGATCCCCCTCAGCGATCATCACGGTTCGTGTGCGATCAACGCTGCCAGGGTGATCGAGCGACGAGAAGGCTCGATTTGCCCGCCTGTGGATAACCGGGGTGTTGTGGATAACTCGGGCACGGCCGACCCGCGCGGGCCGGGAATCGTCGGCGACCTGTGCTAGACGCCCCGGAAGTACGTGAAGGCCCCCTTCACCACGCTAGACGCAATGAAGGGGGCCTTCACGTACTTCCGAAGATCAGCCGGAGAACGGACCGTCCTCCGGTAGCCGGAGATCCGGCTTGTCGAGTTCCTCGACGTTGACGTCCTTGAACGTGATGACCCGGACGTGCTTGACGAACCTGGCGGGCCGGTACATGTCCCAAACCCACGCGTCGGACATGCGGACCTCGAAGTACACCTCACCGCCACCGTCGCGCACCTGCACGTCGACGGCGTTGGCCAGATAGAACCGCCGCTCGGTCTCCACCACGTACGAGAACTGGCCGACTATGTCGCGATACTCGCGGTAAAGCGAGAGCTCCATCTCGGTCTCGTACTTCTCGAGATCCTCTGCGCTCATGAAATCCGCGCCCCTCCTCGCGATTCTGCTGATACTCCAGCGGCGGAGCGTTCATTGTTACCCACGTAAGGGCCGAGGGCACGTATCGGCACGCTTGGGTTTTCCAGTGCGGCGACGGTCAGCACGACCGGGTGAGGCGGGCTCGCCCGGTGCGCGGCGGCCGCGGTGGCCACATTCGCGTACGACCAGCGATGCACCGGACTCGGACCGTGCGTGTTCAGCGCCGCGCTGTGCTCACTGGTGCTGTAGCCCTTGTGCACGTCGAAGCCGTAGTGCGGGTGGACGTCGTGCAGGTCGCCCATGATCCTGTCCCGCGTGACCTTGGCCAGCACGGACGCCGCCGCCACACAAGCGACGGCCTTGTCCCCCTTGATCACCGGCACACTCGGGGCCGGCAGCCCGGAGACGCGGAATCCGTCGGTCAGGACGTAGCCCGGCGTGTTCCGCAGCGCCGAAACGGCACGCCGCATGCCTTCGAGGTTCATGACGTGGATGCCGAACAGGTCGACCTCGGCCGCCGGGATGACGATGACCGCGTAGTCCACCGCGCGCTGGACCACCCGGTCGTAGACCCGATCGCGGGCTTTGGCCGTGAGGACCTTGGAATCGGTGAGCTCGGGAAGCCGGGCCGCGTCGCCTGAGCGCAAGACGCAGGCGGCCACGACGAGCGGGCCGGCGCAAGCACCGCGCCCTGCCTCGTCGACACCGGCGACGGGCCCGAGGCCCCGCCGGTCCAGCGCACCCTGCAACCCCCAGAAGAGGTCGCCACGCACCACTGCCCGCGGCGGCCGAAGCGGCTCGGCCGGTGTGAGCGGTACAGGAACTCTCAAGGCCTTACCGCCTCCGGTCGACCGCCTTGCGCACTCCGGATGACATCCGCCTGCCGAAGAAGACCACGGGCCACGCCGCGGCGACGCCGACACCCAGGGGAAGCCCCTGCTGCCAGGCGGGCGCGCCGAGAGCCAGCGGCTGCGCGTTCGCCTGCGGATTGTGGTCCGAAACGCCACCCCAGCGGCCCGGCGGGAGCACGATGACGCGCGCCTTGCCGATGATGTTGTCCACCGGGACGGCGCCGTTCACCCCGCCGTTGCCCTGGAACCGGGAGTCGCTCGAGTTGTTGCGGTTGTCGCCCATCATCCAGACGTATCCGGCGGGCACCTTGACCGGCTCGAACGTCTTCTGGGTGGGCGGCAAGCCCTCTTCCCAGTGGACATACGGCTCGTCGAGCGCCTTGCCGTCCACGACGACGCGGTTGTTGTCGCAACACTGCACCGTCTGACCGCCGACAGCGATGATCCGCTTGACGAAGTCACGCTCGTCCGGAGGCGCGAACCCGATCAAGGAACCCAGCGCGCGGAAGCCGCTGACGAAGATGTTGCTGGACTCCGGCGTCTCGATCTCGCCGACCCAGGCGGGCGGTCCCTTGAAGACCACCACGTCGCCAGGGCCGGGATCGGTGAAGTCGTACGTGATCCGGTCGACCAGGATCCGGTCACCCGTGCACCCGGAGCAGCCGTGCAGAGTGGTCTCCATCGATCCCGAGGGGATCATGTAGACCTTGGCCAAGAACTGCTGGATCAAGATCGTCAGCACGAGTGCGACGACGATCAGGATCGGCAGTTCCTTCCAGAACGACCGCTTCTTGTTGACCTTGCCGAATTTCTTGGAGCCGGATCGGCCCCGTCGGGAGGCCCTGGTAGGGCGCTCCTCATCGGGGCGATCGGGCTCGTCTTCGGAGGTGTTCTGGGACACGGGTTCGACCACGACGCCAGGTTACCTGTAACCGTGCGGCTACCTACTTGGCGGAGGTCGTCTCGCGGTTTTCGCGGCGTTCCTTGATCTTGGCGGCCTTGCCGCGAAGCTCACGGAGGTAGTACAGCTTCGCCCGGCGGACGTCGCCGCGCTTGAAGACCTCGACCTCGGCGATGTTCGGCGAGTGCACCGGGAAGGTGCGCTCCACGCCGATGCCGAACGACACCTTGCGGACCGTGAAGGTCTCGCGGATGCCGCCGCCCTGGCGACGCAGCACGACGCCCTGGAAGATCTGGTTACGCTCGCGGTTGCCCTCGATGACGCGGACGTGAACCTTGAGCGTGTCGCCCGGTCGGAAGTCCGGGATGTCGGAACGCAGTGACTGCGCGTCCAGCGCGTCCAGGGTGTTCATCGGTGGTCCGTCCTCGTCTTCGTATGGCTTACGTGCAGCTTGGGCGCGCAGTTTCGGAACTGCGACCTACCCGGGGGCTGATGGCGTTCCGGTGTACGGCGCCGGCTGCGAAGCCGCGCGTCCACTCACGCCAACCTGTCAAGTATTGCAGACCAGGACTCAGGTGCTTGACCCGGCCTGGCCGGTGCCCTCGTCCAACCGCTCGAGGACCTTGAGATCGTGCTTGTCGAGACTACCTTCCGGCAGCCTGCCGATCAGCTCCGGCCTGCGCCGCGAGGTGCGTTCCAGCGCCTGGTCGCGGCGCCAGCGGTCGATCAGCGCGTGGTTGCCCGAACGCAGGACGTCCGGCACGGCCAGGTCCCGCCAGACCTCCGGCCGCGTGTAGCTGGGGCCTTCGAGCAGCCCGTCGGAGAACGAGTCCTCCTCGGCGGAGCGGGCGTTCCCGAGCACGCCCGGGAGCAGCCGGACGACGGCCTCGACCATCACCAGCACCGCGGCCTCGCCGCCGACCAGCACGTAGTCGCCGATCGAGACCTCGTCGACGGTCATCCGCTTCGCGGCGTCGTCGATCACCCGCTGGTCGATGCCCTCGTAACGGCCGCACGCGAACACCAGGTGCTCCTCGGCGGCGTACTGGTGGGCCATGGCCTGGGTGAACGGCCGCCCGGCGGGGGTGGGGACCACGAGGCGGGTGTTCTCGCCGCAGACGTCGTCCAGGGCGGGGCCCCAGATCTGCGGTTTCATCACCATGCCGGGCCCGCCGCCGTACGGGGCGTCGTCGACCGCGCGGTGGACGTCGTGCGTCCAGTCCCGCAGGTCGTGCACGCCGACCTCGATGAGGCCGCGGTCGATCGCCCGCCCGAGCAGCGCGGCGCGGAGCGGGTCGAGGTACTCGGGGAAGATCGTGACGACGTCGAGGCGCATCAGGCGTCCAGCAGGCCTTCCGGCGGGTCGAGGACCACACGGCCGCCCGCGACGTCGACCGCCGGGACGATCGCCTTCACGAACGGCACCAGCACCTCGCGTCCGTCGTGCTCGATCGACAGCAGTTCCCCCGCCGGCGAATGCACGATTTCGAGCACCTTGCCGACGAGTGTGCCGTCGGCGAGTTCGGCTCGCAGTCCCTCGAGTTCGTGGTCGTAGAACTCGTCGGGGTCTTCGGTCGGCGGCAGCGTCGAGGTGTCGGCGATCAGGAGCGCGCCGCGGAGGGTCTCCGCGACGTCCCTGGTCAGCACCTCTTCGAAACGCACCAGCAGCCGCCCGCTGTGTTCGCGGGCGGCTGCGATGGTGAGATTCCTGCTGCTGCCGTCACGCAGCTTCGTCATGACGGCCGAACCGACGGCGAACCGCTGTTCCGGCGAGTCCGTGCGCACGTCCACCGCGAGTTCCCCGCGGATTCCGTGCGCCTTGGCGATACGGCCGACTACGACGTCCATCCCGAAATGTTCCTGTGTCCTTGGTCAGCGATCGGTGTCGACGACGTCCACACGGACGCCGCGGCCACCGATGCCGCCCATGACGGTGCGCAGGGCTGTCGCGGTACGACCGCCCCGGCCGATCACCTTGCCGAGATCGTCGGGGTGCACGTGCACCTCGAGCGTGCGACCACGACGCGTGGTCAGCAGCTCGACCCGGACCTCGTCCGGGTTGTCGACGATCCCGCGCACCAGGTGCTCGAGGGAATCAGCGAGGAAGCTCACGCCTCGGCCTTGTCACCCTCGGCGGCCTCGGCCTTGTCGGCTTCGGCCTTCTTCGGGGCGGACTTCTTCTTCGGCGTGGTGGCCTCGGCCGAAGCCGAGTCACCGGCGGCGGCGAGCGCGGCGTTGAACAGGTCCTGCTTCGACGGCTTCGGCTCGGCGACCTTCAGGGTGCCCTCGGCGCCCGGCAGGCCCTTGAACTTCTGCCAGTCACCGGTGATCTCGAGGATGCGCTGGACCGGCTCGGTCGGCTGGGCACCGACGGACAGCCAGTGCTGGGCCCGCTCGGTGTCGACCTCGATGAAGCTCGGCTCTTCCTTCGGGTGGTACTTGCCGATCGTCTCGATGGCCTTGCCATCACGGCGGGTGCGCGCGTCGGCGACGATGATGCGGTAGTACGGCGCACGGATCTTGCCGAGACGCTGAAGCTTGATCTTGACGGCCACGGGTGTGGGTACTCCTCAGTTCTCTCTGCTGCATGTGGAAGGCGTACGAGAGCCGAGTGGGGAACGGCTACGCACACCCGAAGGTCCGAAGCTCGGGCGCGGTGAGAGGGTCCGGCCAAAGCAGGCAAGCGTACATTCTGCCAGACGCCGGGGAGGCGTCAGAACGCGGCTATCCCGAGCGAGGCGAGCAGGATCGTCACGGCCGGGAGGAAGTTGTTCACCTGGTGGGCGACCACGCTGCCGAGCAAGCGTCCGGTGAACACCCTGGCGAGCCCGATCGGGATCGCGATCACCAGCAGCAGCGTGGTGCGCAGCGGTTCGAGATGGCTCGCCGCGAAAACGGCCGTGGAGACCAGGAACGCCGCGATCCTCCCCCAGCGTTCGGTGCGCCACTGCAACCGTTCGACGGCACCCCACAGGAGACCGCGGTAGATGATCTCCTCGCAGATCGGCCCGACCAGCCACAGGTAGATGAACATCACGACGGCCGCCGAGACCGACATCCGGCGGTCCTCGACGAGCGCGCTGATCGCCGAAGTCGCGTTCTCGTTGCCCACGACCTGCGTCCAGGCCCAGGCGGCGAGCGAGGTGAACCCGAGCCCGAGCACCCCGAGTTTGAGGCCGACCTTGACGTCGGCCCAGCTCCAGCCGATCCGGAGGTCGGCGAACGGGCCGTTGCCGCGGAGCCGGGTGATCAGCAGCGCGACCCCGGCGGCGACCATCGTCGGCACCATCGTGCCCAGCAGCACCATGCGCATCGGCAAGGGCTGGCCGGGCTGGACGTCGCCGAGCAGGACGCTGATGAACGCCGCCGACGCGAGGAGGACGGCCTCCACCAGGAGGAAGGCCCCGAATCCCCAGCGATGCGGCGGTGGCGTGTCGGGCGCGGCCACCTCACCTCCGGCAACGAGCTCGTCCGGAGGCGCGGCCTCGGGGATCGGCTCCCTGGGCTGAGATACGGTCACGCCGATCCTCCGGTGATCGTTCGGTTACTCAAAGACTCTAACCGCCAGGACCGGCGATCACCTCGCCGCGAAGAGCAATACAGCCGGTGGGAGGTTGTTGGCCGCGTGCGCGATGACCGCCGCGCTCACCCGGCCGGACAGATAGCGGGCGAGGCCGATGGCGATGCCCTGGCCGAACAACGCGATCGTGCGCGCGGCCTCACCGTGCAGTTGGGCGAACACCAGCGCCGTGACCAGCAGGATCACCCACGAGGGCAGCCGGTGGAAGCCCATCGCGTTCCAGAGCGTGCCGCGGAAGAGCAGTTCTTCGGTGACCGGGGCGGCGAGGACGACGATGACCGCGGCCAGCACCAGCCAGACGGTGTCGCCTTCGGTGGTGCCGGACAGTTCGGTGATCGGACCCGGCGAGACGTCGGAGAAAGTCCTGTCGTCGCCATCGGTTCCGTAGACGGCGAGCAGGAGCAGGTTGAGGAGGTAGCCGGCGGCGAGCGCGGCCGCTCCGCAGGCGAGCCCGATCCGGACGTCTCGCCAGGTGGGTTTGAGCCCGAAGTCCTCGCGGAGCCCCCGTCCCCAGTGCCGGGAGCCGATCACGGGGCCGAGGCCGAGTACGAGGGTCGGCAGGAACGCGAGGATCAGCAGCGGACCGACGTCACGGAGTTCGAGAGGGTCGTAACCGCCGAAGCGACCTGACATCACGAAGCTCATGACGAGCGTGACGAGGTGATACCCGGCGATGCCCGCGAAGAACGCTACGAACCCCCAGTGCGCTCCGAGCACCAGACGCTCACGAGCCTGCCCGTCGTCCACCACGCCTCCACGCTAAGTGCCGCTCCGGTCACGGATGGAGTCGGGTCAGGCGTAGATCTTGCCACGCAGCACGATGTGGCTCGGATGCCGCAGCACCGCGAGATCCTCACGCGGGTCGGACGGGTAGACGAGCAGATCGGCCGAGGCGCCGTCGACGATCCCGGGCACGCCGAGCCACTCGCGAGCCGCCCACGAAGCCGAAGCCAGCGCTTGTTCCGCGGACATGCCCGCCTTGTGCAGCGCCTCGATCTCGTCGACGAGCCTGCCGTGCTCGACCATCCCGCCCGCGTCGCTTCCGGCGTACACCTGGACGCCCGCCTCGATCGCCGTCGAGACCATGTCGCCGACGCCCGCGTGCAGCGCCCGCATGTGGTCGGCGTACACCGGGTACTTGCCCGCCTTGTCGGCGATACCGGGGAAGTTCTCGATGTTGATCAGCGTCGGCACGAGCGCGATCCCGCGTTCGGCGAGGACGCCCAGCTGGTCCGGCGAGAGTTCCGTGCCGTGTTCGAGACAGTCGATGCCGGCGGCGATCAATCCCGGCAGCGCGGCCTGGCCGAAGACGTGCGCCGTCACCTTGGCGCCCTCGGCGTGCGCGACCGCGATGGCTTCGGTGAGGACGTCTTCGGGCCACAGCGGGGCGAGATCGCCGACACCACGGTCGATCCAGTCGCCGACGAGCTTGACCCAGCCGTCGCCGTCACGGGCCTGCTCGGCGACCGCCTTCGGCAACTCGGAAGGGTCTTCGAGCTCGATACCGAGGCCGGGGATGTAGCGCTTGCGCAGGGCGAGATGCCGTCCGGCGCGGATGATCCGCGGCAGATCGGCGCGCGCCTGCAGCGGCCGGACGTCGATCGGCAGCCCACAGTCGCGGATCAGCAGCGTCCCGGCGTCACGGTCGACGATCGCTTGCCCGGCTGCCTCTTCGAGGGTTGTCGCGCCGCTGACCCCGATCCCCGGGTGGCAATGCGCGTCGACCAGTCCGGGAACGAGAAAGCCTTCCCGGACAACGGTTTCCGCACCGGCGACCGGCTCGCCGGTGATCCGGCCGCCGGTGATCCACAGCTCGCGATGCTCGCCGTCCGGCAGGACGACACCCGCCAGGTGCAGAGCCTCCACGGCTACTTGTCCTTCGGGAACTTGAACTTCTTGGGGTCGAAGCCGGGTACGTCGTTCATCCCGCCGAGCTGGGAGAGGTCGGGCATGCCGCCACCAGGGCCGCCGGGCATCCCGCCCGGGGGCAGCATCGGCATGCCGCCGGGGAAGCCACCGCGGACCTTGGGCTGCGTCGGGCCGCGCCCCTTGCCCTTCTTCCCCTTCTTGCCCTTGCGGTTCTTGCTGCCGCCGCCTCCGCCACCGAAGCCGAAGCGGCCCGCCATCTGCGCCATCATCTTGCGCGCCTCGAAGAACCGGTTGACCAGCTCGTTGACGTCGCGGACGGCGACGCCGGAGCCCTTCGCGATCCGCAGGCGGCGCGAGGCGTTGATCATCTTCGGGTCGTCGCGCTCGGCGGGGGTCATGCCGCGGATGATCGCCTGGAGCTTGTCGAGGTGCTTGTCGTCGACCTGCGCGAGCTGGTCCTTCATCTGCCCGGCGCCGGGCAGCATGCCGAGCAGGTTGCCGATTGGGCCCATCTTGCGGACCGCGAGCATCTGCTCGAGGAAGTCTTCGAGGGTGAGCTGGCCGCTGCCGAGCTTGGCCGCCGTCTGCTCGGCCTTCTCCTGGTCGAAATGCTGCTCGGCCTGCTCGATGAGGCTGAGCACGTCGCCCATGCCGAGGATCCGGCTGGCCATCCGGTCCGGGTGGAAGAGATCGAAGTCTTCGAGCTTCTCACCGTTGGACGCGAACAGGATCGGCTGGCCGGTGACCTGGCGGACCGACAGCGCGGCACCACCGCGGGCGTCACCGTCGAGCTTGGTGAGCACGACGCCGGTGAAGCCGACGCCGTCGCGGAACGCCTCGGCCGTGGTGACCGCGTCCTGACCGATCATGGCGTCGACGACGAACAGCGTCTCGTCCGGCGAAACGGCGTCGCGGATGTCCGCGGCCTGCTTCATCAGCTCTTCGTCGACGCCGAGACGGCCGGCGGTGTCGACGAGGACGATGTCGTGCTGGGCGCGCTTGGCCTCGTCGATGGCGCGGCGGGCGACGTCGACCGGGTCGCCGACCCCGTTGCCGGGCTCGGGCGCGAACGTGGTGACCCCGGCCCGCTCGCCGACGACCTGCAGCTGCGTGACCGCGTTGGGGCGCTGGAGGTCACAGGCGACCAGCAGCGGCGCGTGGCCCTGTTTCTTCAGCCACAGCGCGAGCTTGCCGGCGAGGGTGGTCTTACCGGCACCCTGCAGACCCGCGAGCATGATGACCGTCGGCGGGTTCTTCGCGAACGTGAGCCGCCTGGTCTCGCCGCCGAGGATGGTGACGAGTTCCTCGTTGACGATCTTGATGACCTGCTGCGCCGGGTTCAGCGCGCCGTGCACCTCGGCACCCTTGGCGCGTTCCTTGATCCGGGCGATGAAGTCCTTGACCACGGAGAGCGCGACATCCGCCTCAAGCAACGCGATACGGATCTCGCGCGCGGTGGCGTCGATGTCGGCGTCCGAGAGCCTGCCCTTGCGAGACAGCGTCTGCAGGGCGGACGTGAGCCGATCGGAGAGGGTGTCGAACACGGGTGTGCACGCTCCAGCTGGGTCGTTGTGGCGTGCCGGTACGAACCGGCGGCTTCCCAGGGTAGTCGGTGTCCGAGGTCGGCGTTTGACGCGGTTGCGGACGAGCCCGCCTATCCGGATTCCCCGGCGAGGTCCCCGGCCGCGCCCTTCCCCGCCTCGGTGGTGCGCCGGAGGAAGTCGGTGATCAGGTCGAGTTCGGCTTCGGTGTAACCGGCGCAGAGGTCGTCCACCCTCGAATTCATCCCGGCCAGGTGCCGGTACACCTCGCCGTCACGGTCGCCGGTCGCCGAGACGACGACAGCGCGACGGTCGGCCGCGTCCGCCGGACGGTCCCGCGTGATCCACCCCGCGCGCTGCAGCCTGTCCAGCACACCGGTCATCGTCGCGGGATGCAGGCCGGCGTGCTTCGCCAGCGCGCTCGGGCTCAGCGGGCCGTGCAGGTTGAGCAGTTCGAGACAGTCGAAATCCACCGGCTTGAGCGCGACCTTGGCGCTGACCTGGTAGCTGAAGAGCGAGAGCTGGTTGTTCAGCTCCCGCAACGCCTCTTTGATCACCGCGACCTTCCGGCGCCGGGGCCTGCCGCCAGATGTTACGGAAGTCATATCATCTCGTTTCCATGCTCCAAAGTGATACGGTTTCCATATTGTATGGCACTCATCAAGGAGTGGGTCATGTACCTGATCACTGGAGCGAGCGGCACCGTCGGGCGGCCGCTGATCGACAGTCTCGTCGAGGCGGGTGCCCGCGTCCGCGCCCTGACACGCGACGCCAAGACCTCGGCCGAATGGCCTTCCGGAGTCGAGGTCGTCGAAGGGGATCCGTCGATTCCCGAGACCGTCGCGCCTTTCATGACGGGCGTCACCGGCGTCTTCCTGCATTCGCGAGCCGCGGCCGCCGCACCCGCGGGCCTGCTCGCGCTGGCGAAGGACCACGGCGTGCGGCGAGTGGTCGCGTTGTCCGCCACCAACGTCGACGAACCGGACGAGCACCAGCCGTCGCGGTTCCAGGGCGACCGGAACAAGGAGGCCGAGCAGGCCGCCGTGGACAGCGGACTGGACTGGGTGAGCGTGCGGGCATCCTTCTTCGCGGCCAACACCCGGCTAACCTGGGCGGGCCAGATCAGCGCCGGCGATGTCGTCTTCGGTCCGTTCTCGAACTTCGCCGAGGCGCCGCTGCACGAGCGCGACCTGGCCGACGTGGTGGCCCGCGCCCTGCTGACCGACGAGTTCAACGGCCGGAAGCTCGAGGTGACCGGCGAACGTTCGCTCACCCACGCGGAAATGGTCGAGGTGATCGGCACCGTTCTCGGCAGAACCCTGCGATACCAAGAGATTCCGGCTGACGTGGCCGCGAAGAACATGATCGCGCGAGGCTTTCCCGAAGCCTTCGTCGGGGCGTTGATGAACAGATATCGGCGGCTCGCCGGACAGCCCGGCCTCGTCACCGACGGAGTGGCGGAAGTGCTCGGGCACCCACCGCGGAGCTACGCGGACTGGGTCTCGGACAACGCCTCGGCGTTCCGGGCTCGACGCGAAAACAGGGCTCCGGGACCGGCCGCCCCTCGCTGACCGGTACCGGAGCCCCTACGGAAGGCTCGCCTCCCCGCGAGCCGACCGTAAGCACACTTGGCGAATCGCGGACCCTGTATCGCCGGACCCCCAGTGGCAGGCGATTCCCCGTCCGCGCTCTCGCCGCGCGATGGCATAACCATGCCCGGTCACCGTGGGGTCACGGCAGCGTGAAGACCCTCAACTACCCCTGGGTAGTACTACTCAACTGGTCTTGGTGGCCGACGAGGCCCGCTTCGCCCGCGTCCGCGCCTGGCGTGCCTTGTCCGCCGCTTCCTTGGCCTTCTCGACAGGGGCGCGATCCGCTTCGATCGCGCTCCGCTGGAGGGCCGCCAGCAGCCGTGTCACGCCTTCCGCCTGTTCGGCGGCGGTCGGCTGGAGGACGTCGTCGCCGTCCAGCTTGGCCTGGATGAGCGCTTCGAGCGCCTCGCGGTAGCGATCGGTGTACCGGCCGGGGTCGAAGTCCTGCGTGAGGTCTTCGATCAGCGAAACCGCGTTCCGCAGCTCCCCGCGGCGCAGATCGACGTCCTCGTGGAGGAACGGGAAGTCGGGCCGCCGGATCTCGTCGGGCCACAGCATCGTCTCGAGCAGGATCACCTGGTCCCGCACGCGCAGCGCGCCCAGCGTTTCGCGCTGCCGCAGCGTCACCTTCACGATCGCGATCCGCCCGGACTGCTGCAGCGCCTCGCTCAACAGCACGTACGGTTTGGTGCCCGCGGGCTCCGGTTCGAGGTAGTAGCTGCGCGCGAAGTACATCGAGTCGACCTGTTCGGCCGGGGTGAAGCCGACGACGTCCATCGACTGGGTGGTCGGCGCGAGCAGCGACGCGAAGTCCTGGCCGGTCAGCAGGACGACGTCACCGTTGGCGAGGGGGTGCCCCTTCGCGATCTCGGCCGCGGGCACCTCGGCGCCGTCGACCTCGCAGACCCACTTCACCCGCACCCTGCCGCCGTCCGGCTCGTGCACCTGGTGGAGGGGGACGTTGTGCTCCTCGGTCGCGCTGTACGCCCTCACCGGAATGGCGTAGGTCCCGAATCCGATCGTGCCTTTCCACACCGCGCGCATGGCCCACCTCCGCCTGGTCAGCGTATCCACGCGCCGAAGCGGCGGGACAGCTACAAACGGGTGTCAGGGGCGACTGATTCGCTCACACATTCGAATGACGGACGTGATTCGGCGAGCGCCTCGGCCGAACAGTCGACAGCGGTGGCGGCCGCTCGGAGTACTTCCGCGACGACTTCGACGTCGACCGTCGGCGCGGTGGCCAGCGCGCCCTCCCCGCCCACCTCGACGCGGCCGGCCATGCCTTCGAGCGCGATGGCCAGCGCTTGCTGACCAGCGACGAGATGCCGGACCACCTTGAGCAGTTCGGGCACGGTCGCGGCGGTCCCGGACGCGGTCAAGGACGTGGCCAGATCATCCGCGCAGGCCCGGAAGTGTGAGGCGACGACCGTCGGGGGCAGCGTGAGCCGCTGCGGCCCGGGCGGGTTCTGCTCGTGACCCAGCACGCGCTCACCACCCTCCGGATCCTTCGGGTCTCGACCGCGCACATCCTGCCACCGCTACCCTCCGCCACTCGCGCGACACCCCGGGGCGGGGAGCAAGGGACCTTTGCTCCCGCCCCCGGGAGCCGTCAGGAAGCGGCCGCCAGCAACGCGGCTTCGATCTTCGACCGCCATACCTGGTCGACCCGGCCGGTCCGCGGCGCGACGGCGAACGAATCGACGACGGCGCCGCCGAGTGTGGCCACCTTCGCCCAGCGCACCTCGGCCTCGCACCGCCGCAGCGCGCCCGCGACCCGGTACAGCAGTCCGATCCGGTTCGCGGCCCGGAGTTCGACCACGACCGTGTCCTGACCGCTGGTCTCGTCGTCGAACCAGATCACCTTCGCGCCCGCCGACGGCGTCTCACCGCCGCCGTAGTCCCGTTCCTTCGCCGCGAGCCGCTGGGTGAGCGGCAGCGTCCCGGCCACCGCCCGCGCGAACTGCTCACGCAGCAACGTGACGTCGGGCAACGAGCCGAACTTCGGCGACGCGGTGAACACCCCCGCCCGTCCCCCGTCGTGCCCGCGCAGCACCGCCGCGTGGACCTCCAGGGAGTTCAGCGCGAGCACCCCGGCGGCGGGAGCGAGCAGTTCCGCGCGGGCCGGGACCGCGAGCACCACCGTCACCACCTTGCCCGCGGCGGTGATCCGCACCTCGCCGCGGCCGGAGGCGACGGCTTCGGCGACGAGTTCCCGTTGTTCGGCGCCCATCGGCTCCGGCGGGATGAACCCCTTGCCGTGCAACGCTTCTTCACAACCGGACACGAGTTCGGCGAGCAGGCGGGCCTTCCAATCGGTCCACACGCCCGGTCCGGTGGCCAGTGAGTCGGCCGTCGTCAGCGCGTGCAGCAACTCCAGAAGGACCAGGTTCTCCTCGAGCGTCTTCGTCACCCGCTGGATCGTGGCCGGATCGCTGATGTCGCGCCGCGTCGCGGTATGCGGGAGCAGCAGGTGATGCCGCACCATCGCCGACACCAGCGCCACATCGGACTCCGGCAGCCCGAGCCGGGCCGCCACCTGTGCGCTGATCTTCGCGCCGAGTTCGGAATGGTCGGCGTCCCGGCCTTTGCCGATGTCGTGCAGGAGCGCGCCGATCAGCAACAGATCCGGCCGTGAAACGGTGGTCGTCAGTTTCGACGCCTCCACCGCGGCACGCACGAGATGCCTGTCGACGGTCCACGAATGCACCGGCGACCTCGGCGGGAGATCCCGCACCGCCCCCCATTCGGGGAACAGCCGCGCCCAAAGGCCTGTCCGGTCGAGCGCTTCGACGGCGTCGACGAGGCCTTCGCCCGCGCCGAGCAGTTCCACCAACGCCTTGAGGGCGTCGGCGGGCCAAGGCGCGCGTAGTTCCGGCGCGGTTTCGGCGAGTGCCCGCAGGGTCCCGTGCGAGATCGGTTTCCGGATCCGGGCCGACGCCGCGGCGACCCGCAGCAGCAGCGCCGGATCCTTGGCGGGCACCGCGTCCCGCGCCAGCGCGACCTCGTTGCCGTGCAGGACGACACCTTCGTCGAGCGGCGTCCGCACCGGCCGGCGACCGAAGCGCGCCTTGGGCTGTTCCACAGTGGACCGAAGGGCGACATCGACAGCGTAAGCGATCGTCCGCCCGACACCGGAAAGCTTGCGCGCCAAGGTGAACCTGTCGCCGAACCCGAGTTCGCCCGCGACCGTCTCGGCCTCCGGCGCGCTGAGGATGTCGCGCTCGCGGCGCAATTCCCGGCGTAGTTCCGTCCGGACGTCGAGCAGCAGGCTCTTGGCCGCCAGCAGTTCCTCGCCGGGCCTCGCCGTCAGCTGTGCCGCCGCCAGTGCCTCCAAGACGGCGAAGTCACGAAGCCCGCCTCGGCCGTGTTTGAGATCCGGCTCGGCGGACTGCGCGATCTCACCGCTTCGGGCCCAGCGCTGACGCACGGCGTCCGACAGTTCGCCGATCCGCTTCCTGGCCGTGCGCCGCCACTCTTCCCTGGCAGCCGCGGCCAGCCTCGCGGTGATCTCGACGTCTCCGGCGATGGGACGGATGTCGAGCAGTCCCATCGCGGTCCGCAAGTCCTCGGACGCCACCTTCAGCGCCTCGCCCGGTGTGCGGACCGAGTGGTCGAGGCCGATCTTGGCGTCCCACAACGGGTACCAGATCGCGTCGGCGATCTCACCGACTTGGGAGTTGCCGTTGTGCAGCAACAGCAGATCGAGGTCGGAGAAGGGCACCAGTTCACCGCGCCCCAGGCCGCCCACCGCGGCCAGCGCGACACCGGGTTCAGCGGTGTCGACGCCGGCCGCCGCGGCGCCCTTGCCCAACCAGAATTCGTAGAGGTCGACCAGGGCCGCCCGCAAAGCGGCCGCCCCTAGCCTCCCGTGCCTGCCCTCGAGCAGTCGCTCGGTGGCCTTGACCAGTTCACCCCCGTCGGCCATCCGTGACGCCTATAGGGCGTCCGAGCCGCGTTCACCGGTCCGTACCCGGATCACCGTCTCCACCGGCGTCACCCAGATCTTCCCGTCGCCGATCTTGCCGGTGTGGGCGGCCGTGGTGATCGCGTCGAGGACCTTCTCGACATTGGCGTCGTCAGTGACGACCTCCACCCTCAGCTTCGCCACGAAGTCCACGGAGTACTCCGCGCCCCGGTAGACCTCCGTGTGGCCCTTCTGCCTGCCGTAGCCCTGCACCTCGCTGACCGTCATGCCGAGCACGCCCAGCTGTTCCAGCGCGGAGCGGACGTCGTCGAGCGTGAACGGCTTGACGATCGCGGTGATCAGCTTCATGCCTTGCTCTCCTCGAGTTTCGTGGCCGCGTTGCCGGTGGGCGCCTTGACCGGGATGCTGGTCGGCTGGCCGAGGCCGCCGCCCGAACCGGTGAAGTCGTACGCGCTCTCCGCGTGCTGGGCCTCATCGATACCACTGACCTCGTCCTCCGCGCTGACGCGGAACCCGCCGAGCTTCTTGATCACCCAGCCGATGACGAAGGTGAGCACGAACGAGTAGCCGAGGACCACGGCGGCCGCGAGGGCCTGCTTGCCGAGCTGGCCGAGACCGCCGCCGTAGAACAGGCCGTCGACGCCGAGCGAGTTGACGCTGGTGGTGCCGAAGAAGCCGATGAGCAGCGTACCGACGAGACCACCCACGAGGTGGACGCCGACGACGTCGAGGGAGTCGTCGAAACCGAAGCGGAACTTGAGGCTGATCGCCAGTGCGCACAGGGCACCGGCGATGAGGCCGATGGCGATGGCACCCAGCGGGCTGACGAATCCGGCGGCCGGGGTGATCGCGACGAGACCCGCGACGGCACCGGAAGCGGCGCCGAGGGTGGTCGGCTTGCCGACCTTGATCTGCTCGATGATCAGCCAGCCGAGGATCGCGGCCGCGGTGGCGACGGTGGTGTTGGTGAACGCGACGGCGGCGAGGTCGTTGGCGGCCAGCGACGAACCGGCGTTGAAGCCGTACCAGCCGAACCACAGCAACGCGGCGCCCAGCAGCACGAACGGCACGTTGTGCGGACGTCCGGTGCCCTTCGGCCAGCCCTTGCGCTTGCCGAGCACGATCGCGAGCGCCAGACCGGCCGCACCGGCGTTGATGTGGACCGCCGTACCGCCCGCGAAGTCGAGTGCCTTGAGCTGGTTGGCGATCCAGCCGCCGACCGAGTCCGCGCCGATGAAGCCGTTGAACGAGAACACCCAGTGCGCCACCGGGAAGTACACGATGGTCACCCACACCGCGACGAACAGCGTCCAGCCCCAGAACTTGGCGCGGTCGGCGATGGCACCGGAGATCAGCGCGGGCGTGATGATCGCGAACATCAGCTGGAACATCACGAAGGCGAACAGCGGCAGCCCGTCCGCGCCGGGCCAGGCGACCTCGGGCGCGGTGTCGGTCGCGGCGGTCGCGAACCCGGCGAGTTTGCCGGAGATGTTCGAGAGTCCGGCGAAGTCGAAGTTACCGAGCAATCCGCCGCCGATATCGTTGCCGAAAGCCATCGTGAAGCCGTACAGCGTCCAGAGGACACCGACGACGGCGAGCGCGATGAAGTTCATCATCAGCATGTTCAAGACGCTCTTCGCGCGGACCATGCCGCCGTAGAAGAACGCCAATCCCGGTGTCATGAGCATGACCAGCGCGGCGCTGATCAGTACCCATGCCGTGTCTCCTGCGTTCAGCACAATCTTCCTCCCGTGCCTGGGGTGTACTGCGCAGGAATCTTTGGACCGGGGTGTTTCCTCGGGCGGCGATTCAGGTTTCACCCGCGTGAACTGTCGGTGCGGCGTTGTTACGTCCAGGTTTCCGGAGACCTGGTGCGTTCTGTCCGGTTGCGAAACCTCGTGGTCGAATAGCCCCATGAACGCGCGTGCATCCGGCAATCACCCACTGCCACCGGAGATCGTCCGGTCGCTGCGGTGTTCGGTCTGCGGTGACCCGGTCGGGTCGAGCGAGCGCACGGTGCGTTGTGAACGGGGCCACTCGTTCGACGTAGCGAAGCAGGGTTACGTCAACCTTCTGCACGCGCGCATCCCGGCGGGCACGGCGGACACCGCGCCGATGGTCACGGCTCGCGTCGACCTCCTCTCTTCGGGCGTCTATCTGCCTCTCGCCGACGCCCTCGCGAAGGTGGCCTCGGAGCAGGTGAAGGACGGGCTGATCATCGACGCCGGCGCGGGCACGGGGTACTACCTCGCGCACGTCCTCGACGCCGTCCCCGCCGCGCACGGACTGGCGCTCGACGTCTCCGCCGTCGCCCTGCGCCGGGCCGCTCGCGCGCACACGCGCGCGAGCGCGGCCGTGTGGAATCTGTGGGAACCCTGGCCTGTCGCGGACTCGAGCTCGTCGCTGATCCTCAACGTCTTCGCACCCCGCAACGCACCGGAGTTCCACCGCGTCCTGGCCGCCGACGGGCTGCTGGCCGTCGCGACGCCGAATCCCGGCCACCTCCGGGAGCTGGGCGACCTGGTGATCTCCGTCGACGGCGGCAAGGACGCACGGCTGGAGGAAACCCTCGGTGAGCGCTTCGACCGGGTGGACCGCCGCGAGGTCACCGAACGGGTGACGCTGTCGCCCGCGCAGATCCGCCAGGTCGTCGAGATGGGTCCGAGCGCGCACCACCTCCACCGCGGCGGACGCCGCGAGCGGCTCGACGCGATCACCGAGCCGGTGGACGTCACCACGTCGTTCAGCGTCACGCTGTACCGGCCGGTGCCCTGATGGAAGCACCCGCGACCTTGCTCGCCGACACCGCCTGGGTCAGCGCCCGCATCGGCGGCGCCGCCAAGCTCTACGGCTGTTCCAAGCCCGAAGTGCTCGGCACGATCTGGTGGTACTCGCTCTCCTCGGTCCTCGTCGCGCCGTCAGTCGAGTCGCTCGTGCGGGGTGAGCCGTTGGATCCGTCGCTCGACGCCGTCACCATCGACCTCGTCCCGGACGGCCGCTTCACGGGCGCGCGATCGTCACGGGTCCTCCCCGGCGGCCTGGCCGAACTCGGCGCCGCGTTCGCCGGGACACTGAGCACCGCGATCGGCACGATCTCGGACGTCACGGGGGCGAATCCGCGCGCGCTGGGCGCGATCGCGACGGATTCGATCGGCAACCGCCTGCTGTGGACCGGCGACACCGAACGAGCCGTCGCGCTGGCGGCGCCGCTCGTGGCCGCGATCGGACTCGGGATGCCGGAGCCGCGGTTCTCCCGCGTCGGGCGGAACACGGTGGTGCGCCGGGCGTCGTGCTGCCTGATCTACGAAGCGGGGAATCCGAAGTGCACCAGCTGTCCGCGGCAGACGCCGGAGGAACGGGACCGGCGTCTTCGGGCCGCTCTCGGCTAGTGGCGACGCTTTTCGAGAGGGCTTGATCAACCGGGGCTGATGGGTCTGCGCGACGGTGGAGGATTTGGGACGTTGAACGTCCCGAATCCTCCACGCTCGATCGTCGGCCGGCATGACCTTGATCAAGGTCGAAGACTGGAGTCCCTCCCGACGATGAAGGAATCTGGACGTTGAACGTCCCAAATCCTTCACCGTCAACCCGACGACCGCACAACCGCACTCACGACCATCTGTACCGATCACACCGCGGCAAGACTCTCCCCGGTCAGCGCGGCCACCATCGCCGCGCGGGAACCGACCCCCAGTTTGGTGAAGATCCGGCGCATATGCGCGGAAACCGTGTTCAAGCTGATTTCCAGCACGCCCGCGATCTGCTTGTTCGTGTAACCCCGGCCCACCATGCGCGCCACTTCGTGCTCGCGCGGGCTGAGCAGGTCGTGCGGCTCCGGCGTCACCGGTACGAGCAGGCATCTGACGCCGTACTCGGTGACGTCGAGCAACGGTTTCCGCTGTACCGCGGCACCGTCATTCAGTTCCAGGACAAGCCGTACGAGTGATCTCGCCAGATTTCGCACGGCTTCGTCTTCTGAAACGCTCTTCGTCCGCTGTCGCGCGAGATCATGTATCGCCGACGCAGGAAATCCGACTGCCGGGCCCATGGACATAGACCGGCCTCCCCCCTCTTGGTCTCCCTCCCTCTCTAGCAAACCCCTCCGACAGGAAAAGCGCATCGTCGATTTGTGTGACAAGTACGAACTAGTCGGTTCATGTCACACAAGAACGTGTGACTACCGGTATCCCCCGGTGCGCGGGCAGTGTCGGTTCAGTGCTCACCGACGCACCGCGCCGGCGATCGCGGATTTTCACCGGAGCAGAGGAGAACGGTTATGAGCCGTGGCTATGCGGCAGTGGACGGCGAGCTGGAAGACGAGCTGAGCCGTGAACTCGAAGCCGAGTTCGAAAACGAACTCGAAGACGAACTGGAAGGCGAATTCGAAGACGAGGACGAGTTCGAGGACGAGGTCGGCGGGCTGGCCCGGGAGCTCGAAGACGAGCTGGAGGACGAGGTCTACGGCGAGTACGAGGACGAATTCGAGTCCGAGTTCGAAGCCGTCGTCCGCGAACTCGAGGACGAGTTCGAACTGGAAACCGAGGACGAGGACTTCACACATCCGGGACGGCGGGTCTATCCCGACGCCGAGATGATGGCTCAGCTGGCCTTCCAGGCCGAGAACGCGGAGACCGAGGACGAGGCGGAAGCCTTCCTCGGCGCGCTCGCGCCCCTGGCCTTCCAGGCGGCGAAATGGGCGGCGCCGAAGATCATCAAGCACGGTCCGCAGCTGATCCGCGGCGCGGTCAACCTCGGCCGCAAGCTGTGGCGCAACCCCGCGACACGCCGCGCCGTCCGGCACATCCCGAAGATCATCGGGCGCACCGCGCGCGACGTCGGGCGCCGGTACGCCGACGGCCGCCCGATCAACGCCCGCTACATCACGCGCAGGCTGGTCGGCCACACCGTGGACAGCGCGCAGAACGCGCCCGCGAACCGGCGGAACCAGCAGCGCCGTCGCGGCCGTCCTCAGCAGCGCCGCCGCCGTCCCGCCGCCCGAGGAGGGCGCAAGACGCGGTCCCGGGCGGGTTCGGGTGCCGCCCGCCGCGGCAAGGCGCGCGGCCGTGCGCGCCGCCGCTGAGACGCGGCCCGCGACATCCGGTGAAGCGGCCTCGTCCACCGGATCCCGGCGGGCGAGGCCATCCGGAGACGAGCTGACGGCTTGGGTCCTGTCCCAGGCCACCAACGTGGAACGGCATCTGGACGCGCTGCGGCCGTTCCGCTGGTCGGAGTTCGGCGATCCGGCCACCGGTCCGAGCCGGGCCCATCTGGCGGCGGTCAACCGGACGATGGCGACCTTGCGGGAGCCGTTGTTCTCCGCCACCCGCGCTGCCCGCCGCGCCGCGGACGAGGCGGTGGCACGGCCGGGGCAGGCCGAGCTGGCACGGCTGTTGCGGGCGAAGTCCAGGGCACAGCACTGGGTCAGGACCACCGAACGGGTCTGGGACTTCTACCTCGATCTGTTCAACCAGCGGCAGGGCGCGTTCGCCCCGTGGCTGGTGGCCTGCGACAGGGTGGCGCTCGACTGCTACCAGTACGCCTACCTCGGGATCGGGAGCTGGCGGTCGATCCCGACCCCGCCACCGTTCTGCTACCTGCGCACCGGATCCGGTCCGGCCACCTCGCGACGCGGGATCCCCTTGCGGCGCTTGGGAAACCGGCTCAACCCCTTTCCGCTGATCCAGCTCCCGTACCACCGGCTGGTGAATCCGTGGACGCTCGGCGCCGTGCTGCACGAGGTGAGCCACAACCTGCAGAACGACCTGGGACTGGCCAGGGCGATCCCGCTACAGGTGGGGGCGCGGCTCGTCGAAGCCGGCGTGCCGCGGGCGATCACCGGTGTCTGGGTCAGGTGGAACCGGGAGACGTTCGCCGACCTGTCCGCTCTGTTGCTGGGCGGGCCGGCGGTGGTCGGTTCGCTGTTCGACGTCATCGGGCGGACCGAACTCGAAACGACGGGGTTCACCCCGCGTGCGGTGCATCCGGTGCCGTATCTCCGCGCGAAGATCTCGGTGGAGTTGTTGCGCCGCATGGGGTTCACCCGGCACGCGGAGTCCTATGCGGCGATGTGGCACAGGCTGTACCCGAGGGCGAAGCTGATCAACGCGCCACCCGCGCTGCTGAAGACGGCGGACAAGGCGATCCCCGCGGTGGTGGACGCGATGTGTTTCACCTCGTTCCCCTCGCTGGGCCACCGTCCCCTGGCGAAGGTGCTGCGGTTCGAAGCCAAGGAACAGGCGATGATCGAAGAAGCCGCGGGAAGACTGGCGGACGGCGTTTCCCCCGGTGTGGTGCCGGAACGATTCCTGATCGGCGCCGTCCGGTTCGCTCTCGAAGAACGGATGGCGCCGCCGAGAAGACTGTTCGGTTTCTTCATGGAAGAACTCGGCAGGAGGGCGAGATGACGCTCCACACCGAATTCTCCCGGCTGGGCAAGGAAGTGAACCTGGTGGCCGCTTGCTGGCGGGCGTTGGAGATCAGCGTCGCCGAGGACAGGCCCGCCGGCGTCGGGCTCGCCGCGGCGGATCATCTCGCCGAAGTGGTCCTCGACGGCACCGGCGAGGTCGAGGAGGCCACACGCGCCACACAGCGTCCGGTGAGCGCGGAATCGTTGTACACCACGGCGTCGTCGCTGCTGAAGCTGCGGCGACGGGTGGATGGGCAGTGCCGTTCGCACCACGCGGTTTCCGGACTGCTGCGCGCGGTGCACGGACGGGAACAGGAATGGCGGGGCTGGGCGAAGAGCTTCCGCGCCGGAGCGGACCAGTGCGCCACCGCCTTGTCCGCGGCGGAGGACGCGATGGTGCGGTGCTGGCGTGAAGCAGTGGAACTGGCCGAATTCAAGGGATGTGGGGCGACCCGATGACCATCGACGACGACCGCGGCGCGACGTTGCCGCGTGCACACGACATCGACAGCGCGTATCCGCTGTCGACCGGGCAGTACCCACCGCAGGCGGCGGCACCCGGCAAACTCGCCGAACAGACGATCAGCGACGCGCTCGGCTGGAAGTGGCGCGAGGGCGACACCAAGGGCTTCGTGGCGGCGCTGACCGGGAGTTTCGAGCTGAAAGAAGTCCAGGGGCGCACCGAGGCCAAGTGGACTCCACGCGGGTACGCGATCCAAGCCGACCTCGGCGCCGTCACCGGCGGCCAGGCCTCGCTCGCGGCCCGTGCCCGGAGCGCGGTCAAGGACTCGCTGGCACTGCTCGACTCGCTCCGTCCACTGAGGACGGACACGGATCCCGAGAACGCCGACAGCTACCGGGCCCTGGTCCGGCACGACCTCGAACAGATCCGGCAGGAGCTGGAGAGCCCGCTGATCCGCGTGGCGCGGGTCGATCAGCTCTTCCTGCTGCTGCTCGGGAACGGCGGCAACCCGGTGCAAGGGCACCTCGGCCAGCTGAGGGACGAGCTCGGTCTGGTCTCGGGCAAGGTCAACACGATCGAGGAGGAGCGGATCCAGACCTCCTTCATCACACTGGCGGATTGGGTGGTCTCGTTGTTCAGGGGCTGGCAGGACGCACGCGACAAGATCGATCCGTACTCGCAGCCGGCGGGCGGCCAGCCGTTCTTCGGTCCCGCCGTGGTCGCGCTCTCGCAGCTGTTGTCCGCGACGGCGGCCCAGGTCGACGAGGTCGTCGCGATGCTGCGGTCGGTCTTCATCCAGCAGGAGGACCTCGAAGTGCTCCGAGTCCCCGATCCGGTGGGCGGGACCATGTCGCTCGGCGGGCTGCTGCGCTGGGTCCGCGAGTTCGCCGCCTTCGAGGGCGGCAAGCTGATCGAATCGGCGGGCAAGGAGGGTGTCAGCACGTCGTTCATCCAGATCGCGAAACGGCTGCAGCGGATCGTGACGAACCTTCCCCGGCAGAACCCCGGCGGTCCCAACGGGGACGTGCCCGGCAACTTCCGCGCCTCCCTTCCCCCGGGCTTCTTCAGCTCCCGTGTGCAACGGGCCATCGACGAACTCGACGACCATCTGCAGGAGGTCGTCCGGATCGCCGAACCGATCGGGCGGAACGGCTCGCCGTCGTCGTCCGGGCCGGGTCTGCCCGCGCCGCCCACCCCGCAGCTCACGCAGCCGTCCGGGCGGACACCGACGGTGCCGTCCGTCGCCGAGCTCCGTGAAGGACTCGGCTTCCAGGAAGAGCAGTCACCACCCGAGGCGGAGGAACCGCCGAAACCCCGGACCACGCGCAAACGGACCGGGCAGTAGCCGGACCCGTACGGGAGGAACACGATGGGCACGGAAAAGGAATACCGGGAACTCTTCGACCGGGTCGCGGCACTGCGCGGCCAGGTCGCCGGGAAGCTCGCCAACGAATTGGGCAGCGATCCGAAACTCGGCGACGCGGTCCTCAAGCAGCTGGACGACATGCTCACCGCCGTCGAGGCCGAACAGCGGGCCAAACCGGGGCCGGCGGACGGCGGGATCGCACAGCTCGTCGGTCTCGGCGAAGGTTCGGCCGCGGACCTCGGCGCGACGGCCATGCCGCCGGGTATCGACGCCTACGACGAGACCGTCGCCTCGGAACGGGTCATCGCGGTCGGCGATCTGTACTACCTGTATCAGCACGAACGGATCGGCGTGTTCCGTGTGGTGCAGAAACTGCAGGAGCTGTTCCAGGGCGGCGCCATCCGGCTTTCGGACGGCCCCGGCGCGTTCGGCCTGTACCGGTTCGACAGGCGGGATGTCCTGCGCTACACCCGCCGGGACCGCGTGAGCGCGTATCGGCGCGTGCTCGGCTACGGCAAGGGCCTCGGCTCGGCGAACTCGCGGCCGAACACCGATTTCCACCAGCTGTTCACGCAGTTCTCCAACCAGGTCGCGTTGTTCTGGCGGGACAAGCGCATCTCCGACGTCGTCAGGGAACGCGCGTACGACCCGAGCTTCGGCAGTGTCGCGGTCGTCCGGCGCAGTGGGCTGGACCTGCGGAACAACCTCAAGTTCACCTCGTACGGCCACCTGAACGTACTGCGAGTGGAGGTCATGCAGCTGCTGACGGAGGCGTTCAAGATCCTCGGCTCGGAGGACGTGCTGGACCTGTTCGGCGCCTCCAACGCTTGGGACACCGTGGACGAGGTGCTGATCCGCTACTTCGACCAGCGGCTGGTGTCCTCACCGCGGCAGCGGATGGCGGTCACCGGGCGGCAGGTGCTGCGCTGGCTCGCTGCGCCGCACATCCTCGAGACCACCAGGTCGGAGTTCGAGGCGTTGCTGCTCGAGATCGCGGAGCCCGCCGAAGAGTGGCTGACCTCGGCACAGTCCCTGCGGCTGGCCGACAGGACGAACTCGCGGGAGGTGCTGCCGATCGACAGGCACCGGCCTGCCGGGGTCGCGGTGGCCCGCTCCGAACAACGTCCGGTCACCCCGCGCCGGAACGGCCACCGTCCGGGCACCGTGATCACCCTGGACCGCACATAGCCACGTGCTGGGAACGATGGTCACGGGGTGGGACGCGAGGTAGCGTCGGGCGCGATGAGTGAACGCACCTGGGGCTTCCGCACCCGCGCCCTGCACGCGGGCGGGACGCCCGACTCGGCGACCGGCGCCCGCGCCGTGCCCATCTACCAGACCACGAGCTTCGTCTTCGAGGACGCGGCCGACGCGGCGAACCTGTTCGCGCTGCAGAAGTACGGCAACGTCTACAGCCGCATCGGCAATCCGACGGTCGCGGCCTTCGAGGAACGCTTGGCCAGCCTCGAAGGCGCGATCGGCGGTGTCGCCACCAGCAGCGGTCAGGCGGCCGAGTTCTTGACCTTCTCCGCACTCGCCGAGGCGGGCGACCACATCGTCTCGGCGGGCGGACTCTACGGCGGGACGGTCACGCAACTCACCGGGACGCTGCGGCGCTTCGGCATCGAGACCACCTTCGTCAGCGGAGACCGCATCGAGGACTACGCCGCCGCGATCACCGACCGGACGAAGCTGATCTTCACCGAGGTCATCGGCAACCCCGGTGGCGGGATCGCCGACCTCGCCGGGCTGGCCGCGCTCGCGCACTCGCACGACATCCCGCTGGTCGTAGACGCCACCCTCGCGACGCCGTACCTGTGCCGTCCGATCGAACACGGCGCGGACATCGTTCTGCATTCCGCGACGAAGTTCCTCGGCGGGCACGGCACCACGCTCGGCGGGGTGGTCGTCGAATCCGGGAAGTTCGACTGGGGGAACGGGAAGTTCCCGCGGATGACCGAGGCCGTCGAGAGCTACGGCGGCCTGAAGTACTGGGAGAACTTCGGCGAGTACGCCTTCTGCACCCGGCTCCGCGCCGAGCAGCTGCGCGATATCGGCGCCGTCCTCTCCCCGCACTCGGCCTTCCTGCTGTTGCAGGGCGTCGAGACCCTGCCGCAGCGGATGGACGCCCACGTCGCCAACGCGCGAGCCGTCGCGGAGTACCTCGCCGCGGATCCGCGGGTGGCCTGGGTGAACTACGCGGGCCTGCCGGATCACCCGCATCACGACCGGGCGAAGAAGTACCTGCCCGCCGGGCCGGGCGCCGTGTTCTCGTTCGGTGTCGAAGGCGGCCGCGCGGCCGGGGAGACGTTCGTGAACTCCGTCGAACTGCTGTCGCATCTGGCGAACGTCGGGGACGCGCGGACGCTGGTCATCCACCCGGCGTCCACCACGCACCAGCAGCTTTCGGAAGACCGGTTGCGCGCGGCCGGCGTCGGGGCGGACTTGATCCGCCTGTCGATCGGCCTGGAGGACGTCGAGGACATCCTGTGGGATCTCGATCAGGCACTCGGCAAGGCGGTGGCCGGATGAGCTACGACGTCGGCGCGGTCGAACGCCGCCGCCTCCTCTCGCGGACGAGGTCGGTGACCATCGTCGGAGCCTCGAACAATCCGGCGAGGCCGAGCTTCTTCGTCGCGACGTACCTGCTCTCCTCCAGCGAGTACCAGGTCAACTTCGTGAACCCGCGGCTGGACGAACTCCTCGGGCGACCGGTGTACCCGTCGCTGGCCGACGTGCCCGGCGAGGTCGACCTGGTCAGCGTGTTCCGCAAGCACGACGACCTCCCCGGCGTCGCCGAGGAGGTCGTCAAGGGCGGAGCGCGCACGCTCTGGCTCCAGCTGGGGCTCTGGCACGAAGCCGTCGCCGACCAGGCCAAGGAGGCCGGACTGGACGTGGTGATGAACCGCTGCGTCAAGATCGAGCACGCCCGGTTCGCCGGTGGGCTCCACCTCGCCGGTTTCAACACCGGCGTGATCAGCTCCCGCCGCCAGTCCGCCCCCTGACCGCTACGCCGCCGCGGTGTTCACCGTGAACGGCAGCCACTGCACGGTGACGCCGTTCGCCGGGGACACCGGCATCCGCCAGTTCTGGCAGCCGCGCCCCGGGACGCGGTCCCAGATGAACAGCGGCGATCCCTGGCCCGCGGTGCAGCCCTGGTCGAGTAGTTTGCCCGCGTTCTGGACGGCGTACCGGTACACCCCGGTGCCGACGCCCTGCGGTTCGATCGTCCACTTCTGGCACGCGCCCGCGACGCGGTCGTAGGTGGTCACCGGGTTGCCGCTGGCCGTACTGCAGCCGGTGTTGTCCAGCACCTGCCCGGAATGCTTGGCGCGGAACTGGTAGTAGCCGTCACCGGTGCCCCACGGGAAGAACTTCTGGCAGTCCGCGCCGTTCGACGGCCACTGCTGCACCTTGGTCCCGTTGTTCCAGCCGCACGCGGCGACGTCGGCGTAGAGCCCGCTCGACACCGCCTGCAGCGAGACCCACGCGTCGTCGCCGAACTCCCCGCCCGGGTCGAAGGTGGTGGCCCGGAACCGATAGCTGTGGCCTTCCTGCAGCAGTCCCGGAGGTGCCGTCCACGTCGCCGTGGTGCCGGACGGGACGTCCCACTGCCAGAAGTCCCCGATCATCGTTTCGCCTTCGTAGACGTAGAAGACGGCGGTGACGTTGCCGCCGTCGGGGTCCGTCGGCGTGAAGCGCAGCGTCGGAGTCAGGGACTTCGTGTAGGTGACGCCACCGGAGTCGACGCGGTCCGAGATGTCGTGCCCGGCGGCGGGGTTCGGCCGCTGGTTCCGGTACGTCACCTCGATGAACGGCGACTTGCCACCCTCACTGGACGAGAACTTCTTCCAGCCGAACGAATCCGCCTCGTCCTCCGCCTTCAGCACCATCGAACCGGTCGTGACCCCCGCGCCCGCCCAGGCGCCGATCAGATTCCCGATCGGCGTCCGGACCCAATCGGCCGCACAGGCCGCGCTGTAGCCGCGGGTCGCGTTCGTCGTCGCCCAGCGGGTGAGGGGCGCCGGCTGGTTCGCCCACCGGGTGCCGGTGCCGACCTGGTCGGTGTCCCAGATCTCCCAGTTGCGCGCCGAGCACGAGTAGGAGTGGTTGCCCCACAAGGCCAAAGTGGCCGACTCGATCTCCGCGCCCCGGAACCGGGACACGTCGAAGTGGAGATACGAGCGCGCCTTCGTCGCTCCGCCGTCGTAGGTGCCGATGCGGAGTTCGGTGGCACCCGACTGGTCGGTGGTGGCGATGTTGGACTGCGTGAAGGTGTCGAAGTTCGTCCACACCGAGACACCGGGATCGACGATGACCGGATACGACCGCGCCGGGTCGGCGAAGTACCCCGCGTCCGGCGTCACGTTCAGCCCGAGGGTCCCCCGCTCCTTGGCCGACATCACCTTCCCGACCTTCACCTTCTCGGCCGGGTCGCCGCTGCGCTGGTCGATCCGCGAGTCCCACATCTCGGCGGCGGGCACGCTGCCCACCACCGCGCCGGACGCCGTGACGAGTTCCGTGTTCCCGTCCGCGTCGGTGCGCGGTGTGAGCCCGGTGGCCCGCAGCGGGAGGGCGAAACTCAGCGCGCCCTCGGGACGGCGCTTGACGACGAAGAACTGCTCGAAACCGGTCCGCGTGGCCTTGACCTGCAGGTCGACGCCGGGCTGGACCTCCGGATAGGTCGCGACCTCACCGGCCAGCACCGGCTCGGGCAGCGCGCCCGGGTACTGCAGGGCGACCTTCCCGTCCCGGCTCTGGACGGTGGCGAGGTCCCCGCTCTTGCCGCTCGCGCCCGCCAGCACGAGATCACGCGGATGCGCCTTCGGCCGGACGAGACCGTCGGCGCCCTTCACCAGCGTCAGGTCCACGGGGACCCAGTCACCGCCGCGACGGACGTGGACCGGGCCGCCGTGCACCTGCGTGGTGCGGGAGCCGTCGGGATTGGCGAAGGTGGCCGAGTTCTCCGTACGCTCGGAGAGGATCTCGACAGGCTTGTTCTGCGATCGCGCCACGGTTTCGGGCGACGTCGCTTGCGCGGGAGCGGCGAACACGGCGCTCCCGGCCAGGCACGCGGCGACAAGCGCGAGGCCCCGCCGCGGGATTCTTCGGGTTTCGACTGACACTTCGATCTCCCCAGTCGTGGGTGACAAGTTGACACACCGCTTACGCATGTCACACCCACGGGGTTGCCCGCCGCTCGAAAAAATCCGGACGCGTGAGAGGGTGGCGGTATGGCCAAACCGACTCCGCTGCAGCTCAGGAACATCGTCATGGCACTGCTCATGGCGGGTGCCCTGGTATGGAACCTGTCCATCAGCGGGGCTTGGTGGCTCACCGCGATCTTCTCGGTCGGGATCGTCCTCTCGTTGTTCTCCGCGTACCTGAACCGGCCCGGCGCTCAGCCCTGAGCACTCTCAAAGCGCGAAGCGAGGTCTGCGTGACCTCGATCGGTCAGGGCGCCGAAGAGGCGTAGACGCGCCATGCCACCGTCGGGGTAGACGTCGAGACGGACTTCGGTCACCTCAGGTCCCGAAGCGAGCGCGAACCGGTGCCGCGTGTCCGGCTGCAACCGCGTCTTCGGCAGCAACTCGACCCACTCGCCGTCGCCGTCTCGCCCGCTCAACGCCGCCCAGCCGGGCGCGTTGCCCTTCAGGTTGCTGTTGTCGAACTCGGCGAACCGGACGACACCCGCGCCGGCGAGCCGGACGGTGACCCAGTCGTTCCCGTCGTCCCGGCGCCGCGCCGTCTCCCAGCCCTCGGCCTGATGCGCGGCGAGCCCTGGCGAGAAGAGGTTGTTGGGCGAGGAATAGAACATGTTGCTGCATCCGGTGACGATCGCGCCGTTCTCCAGTGCCGCGAGGTCGAGCGCGCCGGGATCCAGCAGACCCGGGTCCGGGATCGGCGTGCCGTGCACCCGCAGCCGGGCGACGCCGCCGTCCGGATGCATGGTCAGCCGGACATGCGTGTAGCGCTTGCTCCCGCCGATCTCGAAGAAGTTCTCCGTATGCCCCGCCGCGGCGCCGCGCTTCACGAGCACGTCCCAGTCCATTTCGGACAGTTCGGCCGCGCTGGGATACCCCTCGACGGCGCAAGCCTCGACGGAGACGAACGGCGGGTAGTTCCCCTTGAAGAACGCGGTGTCGACGACGACGCCGGTGATCGCTCCCCCGAGGCCGAGCCGGACGACGGCCTGGTCGTCGCCGGGCTCGCGGTGCCGCCTGGTCTCCCAGCCGTCGTAGACCTGGCCCTTGGGGCCGAAGGTCTCCGCCCGGTGCGCGGGTGTCCAGGGATTGACCAGGTTCTCCTTCTCGGCGAACAACTCGTCCGTCGCCCACATCACGGTCCCCCCGAACTTGCGCGAGGCCAGATCGGGCAGTGCTGTCCACTCAGGACGGTCGTTCACGGTCTCCTCCATCTCAGCAGTCTCCCCGGGTCAGCAGGACGCCTGCCGGGTCGTCACCGGTGATCTCCTCGCCCCGCAACCACGTGCTCCGCACGACGCCGGCGAGCGGGCGTCCGTGATAGGCGCTGACCGGGTTGCGGTGCTTCAATTTCGCGACGTCGACGACGAAAGCCTCGTCGGGCGCGAACACGCTGAAGTCGGCGTCGTAGCCCGGCGCGAGGTGGCCCTTGCGGCGCATCCCCGCCTGCGCGGCCGGATGTTCGGCCATCCAGCGGACGACGTCGGCGAGCCCGAATCCGCGCTGGCGCGCCTGCGTCCAGACCGCGGGCAGACCGAGTTGCAGCCCGGCGATCCCGCCCCAGGCGAGCCCGAAATCGCCGCTGTCGAAGCGTTTCAGCTCCGGTGTGCACGGCGAATGGTCGGTCACGACGCAGTCGATGACGCCGTCCGCGAGGCCCTGCCACAGCAGTTCGCGGTTCCCGGCCTCGCGGATCGGCGGGCAGCATTTGAACTGCGTCGCCCCGTCGCCGATCTCCTCCGCGGTGAAACTCAGGTAGTGCGGGCAGGTCTCGGCGGTCAGCCGGACGCCGTCGCGCCGCGCGCTCTCCACCATGGGCAGCGCGTCCGAAGAGGACAGGTGCAGGATGTGCGCGCGCACCCCGGTCTTCCTGGCGAGCTCGATGACCTGCGCGATCGCGACGTTCTCCGCGCCGCGCGGGCGCGAGTGCAGGAAGTCTTCGTATTTCTCGCCGTGCGGGTCGGGCGCGTGATCGATCGCGTCGGAGTCCTCCGCGTGCACGATGATCATGCCGTCGAAGGTCCGCAGTTCGGTCATCGCCTCTTCGAGCCCGCGCGCGTCGAGCGGCGGGAACTCGTCGACGCCGGAATGCAGCAGGAACGATTTGAAGCCGAACACCCCGGCCTCGTACAGACCCCGCAGATCCGCCAGATTGCCCGGGATCGCGCCGCCCCAGAACCCGACGTCGACGTGCACGCGGCCCTCGGCGGCCTTGCGCTTCACCTCCAGCGCCGCGACGTCGACCGTCGGCGGCAGGCTGTTCAGCGGCATGTCCACGATCGTGGTGACCCCGCCCGCCGCGGCCGCGCGGGTCGCCGAGGCGAAACCCTCCCACTCACTGCGGCCCGGATCGTTGACGTGCACGTGGGTGTCCACGAGACCCGGCAGCAGGACGACGTCTCCGCCGAGTTCGAGCACCCGATCGCCGTCCAGCACGGCTCCGGCCGGCTCCACCGCGACGATGCGGCCGCCTTCGACGCCGACCGTCGCGGGTACCTCTCCGGCGGCCGTCACAGCTCGAGCAGCCTTGATCACCAAGTCCATAGATACTCCCAATTTCCACTGAGTGGAATCGAGGTTTCGCACTCCGACATTAACTCTGGCCACCGTGCTCGTCAATGAGCGTCAGCGGCGCTACCTTCGCTTGGTGCAGTTAGAAGCCGAGTTCACCAGCGAACCGTTCCACGGCGAGGGTCCGCCACCCGAGCATGCCGTCAAAGCCCGCGACATGGCGGAAGACGCGGGCCTGTCCACCGAATTCGGCCCGCTCGGCACCCTCGTCCGCGGCGACGCCGACACCCTGCTCGACGCGCTCCCCGCCATCGCCAGGGCGGCACTCGACGGCGGCGCGACCCGCGTGACCCTCCAGCTCCGCCAGATCGGCGAAGGCTCGAGCGAGCCCGCCGTCGAACTGCACAGCGCGCTCGCCCGGCTCATCGGCGACGTCGAACGCGAACTGGGCGGCAAACTCGACACCCTCGACCGCGCCGCCAAGCAGCGCGCGGTGCGGCTGCTCAAGGAACGCGGCGCTTTCGGCCTCCGCAAATCGGTGTCGACCGTCGCCGAGGCACTGGGGGTCACGAGGTTCACGGTCTACAACTACCTCAACCGCGACCAAGACTGAAGGCCCTTTTCAACAAAATGTTGACGGAGACGGAAGCGTCGCCGTACCGTCAGTTCCCGTGCCGCTCACCATTCGAGAGTTCGACCAGGCACCCGCACAGGACGTCCGGCCGGTGCTGACAGCCTGCCTCGACGTCCCACGCTGGGTGGAAACCCTGCTGGCCAGGCGCCCTTACGGCGATCTGGCCGCCTTGCTCGCCGCATCCGAGGCGCTCACCCCACTGCGCCCCGACGAGGTCCGGCGAGCGATGGCCGCCCATCCCCGGATCGGGGAGAAAACAGGCGGCGAAAGCACCGAAGCCGGCTGGTCGCGCTCGGAACAGTCCGGTGTGGACGGTGCCGCGGCGCGCGAGTTCGCCGCGGCCAACGCCGAGTACGAAGCGATGTTCGGGCACGTGTTCCTGGTCTGCGCGAGCGGCCGGAGCGGCGCCGAACTGCTGGAGAACCTGCGTTCGAGGCTCTCGAACGATCCGGAGAAGGAACTCGAAGTGGCAGGCCAAGAGCTGGCCGCGATCGCCGCGCTGCGGCTGGAAAAGGCGGTGACGTCATGAGCCTGGTGACCACGCACATCCTCGACACCGCCGCGGGACGACCGGCGGCCGGCGTCGGAGTCCGGCTCGAAACCGGCGCGGGCGACCCCGTCGCCGAAGGGCGGACCGACGCCGACGGCCGGATCCGCGACCTCGGCCCGGAAACCCTGGACCCCGGGGTGTACCGGCTGGTCTTCGACACCGGCGCCCACCTCGGCCCGGACTCCTTCTTCCCCGAAGTCACCCTGACCTTCCGCATCGCCGACGGGACCGAGCACCACCACGTGCCGTTGCTGCTGAGCCCGTTCGCCTATTCCACCTATCGAGGGAGCTGATCGCCCGTGGCCATCACCCTGGGCCCCAACCAGTACGGCAAGGCCGAAGTCCGGCTCGTCACCGTGCGGCGCGAAGGCACCGTCCACCACCTCAAGGACCTCACCGTTTCGACGTCGCTGCGCGGCGACCTCGCGGCCACACACCTCACCGGCGACAACGCCGACGTCGTCGCGACCGACACCCAGAAGAACACCGTCTACGCCTTCGCCAAAGAGGCCCCGGTCGGCGAGATCGAGGACTTCGCCCTGCGTCTCGGACGGCATTTCGTCGACTCGTTCGAACACATCTCCGGCGCCCGGGTCCTGATCGACGAGCACGGCTGGAACCGCATCTCCGGGCACGACCACGCGTTCTCCCAGGCGGGCAGCGAAAAGCGCACGACCGCGGTGACCATTCAGGACGGTCAAGCCTGGGTTGTGTCCGGTTTGGACGATCTCGTCGTGCTCAAGTCGACCGGTTCGGAATTCCACGGCTTCCCGCGCGACGAGTACACGACGCTGGCCGAGACGAACGACCGGATCCTGGCGACCGCCGTGACCGCGCGCTGGCGCTACCAGGGCGACGGGATCGACTGGGCCACGAGCCACGCCGAAGTCCGGCGGATCCTGCTGGAGACCTTCGCGGACAAGCACAGCCTCTCCCTGCAGCAAACGCTGTACGCGATGGGAGAGGCTGTGCTCAACGAACGGGAAGAGGTCGCCGAAGTCCGGCTCTCGCTGCCGAACAAGCACCACTTCCTGGTGGATCTGTCGCCGTTCGGGCTGAAGAACGACAACGAGGTCTTCTACGCCGCCGACCGTCCGTACGGCCTGATCGAGGGTGTGGTCCTCCGCGATGACGCGGAGGACGCCGGTCTGGCCTGGCACACCCTCGCCGCCTTCTAACCGCGGAACTTCGCTCGCCCGCGTGCCGGCTTCGGGTGTCGCGAAAGCCACTTTCGAGACGTCTGATGTCCCGAAAGTGGCTTTCGCGACACCGCCGCACAACCCGGCCAGACTGCCTGACTGCGTGCGAGGCCGCCCGCCTGCACCTTCCCCACCAGCCACGCGACCCCGCCGCACAACACGTTGCGAAAGCCACTTTCGCAACCTTCAACGTTGCGAAAGTGGCTTTCGCGACACCGCCTGCCCGCAGACAGCACCGAACTGAGCCGAGGCCCTCGCTACGGAGCAGGAACCGGCAGCGGCATCCCGGGGACGCTCTGGTCGGCGGGAACGACCCCGTCGACCAGGTAGGCGTCCACGATCTTGTCCACGGCCGGGTTACCGTCGGCGTAGAGCCCGTGGTCACCCTCACCCGTCACGGTCAGCATCCGCGAATTCGCGAACCCGGCGTGTGCCCGCCGGGCGCCCTCGATCGCCGTGCCCGGATCGTGCTCGGACTGGACGATCAGCACCGGCGGCACTCCCTTGCCGTCCAGTTTCGGCAGCGGACGCGGTTGCTTGTCCCAGAACAGGCAGACCGACGCGTTCAAAGTGCCACCGCCCGCCATGAGCAGACCGCGGTCGAGGTTCCGCTGGGAATCGCGGATCAGCGACTCGCGGGTGCCGACGAAGCGCCCTTCGCCGCAGAGGGTGTTCCAGAAGGTGGCGTCCCCCGCGTCGGAGAAGTCACCCGCGGCGTCGAAAGCTGCCTTGGCGCCGGCCTTCGCTTGCGGGTTTTCCATCGCGTCCCGGACCTTGACCATCAGGTCGGCCAGTGCCGGGAAACTCGCCTTCTTGTACAGCAGGTAGACCATGACCGACTCGAGCTGCATCGGTCCCTTCCCGTCCATCGGGTTGCGGGACAAGGCGTAGCGGACTCGTTCATAGGTCTGCCGAACCTCTTCGCCGCTGGTGCCGAAGTGGTACTTGGCGTCGTAGCGCGCCATCCACGGCAGGAAGTCCTGCCGCCAGCGCCGCTCGAAGCTGACCGGCTGCCGGTTGAACGAGTTCTGCCACGTCGTGGTGAACTCCGTCGAGGAGTCCAGCACGAACCGCCCGGTCCGCTGGGGGAACTGCTGCGCGTAGTGCGCCCCCAGCCAGGTGCCGCCCGAGTACCCCACCCAGTTGATCTTCTCCCGGCCGAGCAGCACCCGGAGCAGGTCGAAATCCTTGATCGTCTGGTAGGTGGTGATCAGCGGCCCGAGTTCGCCACCGGCGGACTGACAGGACTTCGCCACGTGCTCCGCGTTGGCCAGGATCTGGTTCAGGTTGCGCGGATCCCGGTCACGCGGGTCCAGCTGCCGGACGAGGTCGGCGGTGCCCCGGCAGGTGACGTTGGTGCTCTTGCCCGTCCCGCGGACGTCGATGCCGATGACGTCCTGGTGTTCGCGCAGCTTGTCCTGCCCGCGGAACGTCACCGGGAACCAGCGGCCGGGGGCGCCCGGCCCACCAGGATTGGTGAGCACCGACGCCGTCGACGGTCCGGTCGACTTCATCCTGCTGACCGCGATGGTCAGGTCCTGCCGCTCGTTCGCGCGGTCCCAGTCGCGAGGGGTGCGATAAGACGCGCATTCGAGTCCGCCGATGTCGGTGCCCGGCGGCAACGTGACCAGCTCCTCCGCCGCGCAGGGATGCCAATCCAGTGTCTGGCCGGTGTAGCGGCCCGGGATGTTCGTCGTGTTCAGCGTGCTCGCCGAAGCCGGCAAGGCTCCGGCGAGCAGCCCGCCCACGACCACCGGGATCACCCCGGCGGTCAGTAGCCGTTTCATCTGCTGCCCCCTTTTTCCTCGGTTTCCCAACGGCTCCCGACGCTAGGGCCGGGCACACCACGCGAACATCGACCGCAGGTAGCGCCGGAAGGTGAACCAAGGGTTGAGGGACGGTTAGGACCGCGGCACAAGGCCCGCCGCGGCGGCTTTGCGCTGGAGTTCGTCCGAAGTGGTCGCGTTCCGCGCGTCCGGCGCCTTCGTGGACGCCGCGGCTGTCCCGCCCAGCGCCTTGAAGATCAGGTCGGCTTCGGCCTTCATCCCCGCCGCGTACGGGTGATACGCGACAGCGCGGAAGAGGTTGGTGTCCTTGCCGCTGACCCACGCCGCGTCACCGGAACAGGCGTCGTGACCGCGGCTCGGCCCGTAGGTGTCGATGTAGCGGGCGCCCTGTTTGCGGGCGGCGGTGGAGACGGCCTTGTTGAGCGCGCGCTCGACCTCGTCGGCCCAGGCGTAGTCGCCGTCGGCGAACGGGACCACGCTGGGGCAGTAACCCTTCGACGGCACGATCCTCGGGTACCCGACCAGCACGATGGTGGCGGCGGGCGAACGTTCCCGGACACCCTTGATCACGCGTTCGAGGTTCTTCTCGGTGTTCTTGAGCGCGGCGAGCAGCGTGTCCTTGCCGTTGATCGTGAAGTGGTCCTTGCACGGCGAGCCGGTCGGGTCTTCGTCGCGCAGCTCGGGGCAGGTGCCGATCAGGCTGCCGAAGACTCCGTAGTCGTTGCCGCCGATGCCGATGGTCACCAGATCGGTGTCCAGGGTCAGCGCGTCGAACTGCGCGGGCACCGACCCGAGCGCGAGGCTCGGCGAAGGCACCGTCTGCGGAGTGGTCATGTTCGTGGTGTCCGCCGACGAACAGCTGACGTCGGTGAAGGCGCCCGACTGGTAGTAGAGCCCGAGCTTGGTGGCGAGCCAGGCCGGGTAGTTGTTGTTCGACCGGAAGCACCAGCTCGCCTGCTGCCACGGGATCAGCGGACCCGCGGTGTACGAGTCGCCGAGCGCGACGTACTTGCGGAAGGACGGGGGCTCGGCGGCGCTCGCCGGTGTCCCCAAACTCACCAGGGAGACCACCGCCAGAAGCGTGGCGAGGACAAGTCGGGCGGTACGGCGCATGGCGACCTCGTGATCCGTCGTTGGACTACCGACCGATCCTGACAAGTTCCCACCTCCGTCCACAATAGAAGTGAGCATCTTTCACGTTTCAGGGGTGAGAACGCGACTTGATAGAACGCTCTATCATGTGGGCGTGACAGGAACGCGGGAACGCATCGTGAACGCCGGCGCCGAGCTGCTCAGGCGCAACGGATACACCGGCACCGGGGTCAAGCAGATCGTCGAGGCCGCGAAAGCGCCGTTCGGTTCGCTCTACCACTTCTTCCCCGGTGGCAAGGAGCAGCTCGGCGAGGAGATCATCCGTACCTCCGGGATGATGTACCTCGCGCTGTTCGAGATCTTCTTCGCCGAAGAGCCGGACCTGATCCACGGTATCGAAGCGTGCTTCGCGAGCGCCGCCGAGACGCTGCAAGCGACCGACTACGCCGACGCGTGCCCCATCGCGACGGTCGCGCTCGAGGTCGCGAGCACCAACGAGAAGCTGCGGATCGCGACGGCCGACGTCTTCACCGCCTGGATCGAGACCGGTACCGAGAAGCTGGGCAAGTACGGCCTCGGACCCGCGGCCGCGCGGCAGCTCACGATCGCGTTGGTGAACAGCCTCGAAGGGGCGTTCGTGTTGAGCCGATCGCTGCGTAACACCGAAGCGCTCGAGGTCGCGGGGCTGTCGTCGGTCGCGCTGGCACGCACGTTGCTCCCCGATGCGTGAAGCACCGACGGCCGGTTGCTGAACACCGGGGTTTCCCCGCAACGGACAACGACTTCCGGCCGACCTAGCGTTCGCCAGAGCCGAATTCCGTTTGGGGAGCACATGATCATCAGGAAGCTCGTGATCGGCACCATCGCGGCCGCCGCCCTGCTGACCGCGGGCGCAGTGCCCGCGTCCGCGGTCGAGGTCCAGCCGTCCACCCTCACCACGACCACCAGCAGCACCAAGATCGACGCCGGCAAGACCGTCACGATCTCCGGGAAGCTCACGAAACCCGACGCCACCCCGATCGCGGGCGCCGAGGTGGGCATTTCCTTCTGCTTCAACGGCTTCTGCGGCGAGGCCCAGGCCAAGCCGGTCACCGACGCCACGGGCGCGTACAGCGCGACCCTCACCCCGATCCGCACCGGCAACTTCCACGCCGACTTCTTCTCCGCCGACCCGGCGATCGCGGACTCGCGCGCCGACACCGCGAAGATCGTCGTGCTCCACCCGGCGAAGATCACGTCGTTCGCGGCGGGCCGCGGCGCGGCCAAGGCCGTGACCGGCTCCGGCACGATCGACTTCCCCGGCCAGTACACCGCGAACCCGATCCCGGTCGAGCTCCAGTACTTCTCGTTCAGCACCTATCGCTGGACCACGGCGGCGACGGTGGAAGCCACCTGGAACGGCACCACCTGGGCCTACGCGGCTTCGGCCGAACACCGCAAGCCCGGCGCCTGGCGGGCCTTCTACGCGGGCACGCCCGAGATGTTCCACGCGGCGGCGAGCGACCTCGTCTTCGTGCTCTGACTCGTTCCGTGAAGGCCTCCTTCCCTACTCTCAAGGTAGGGAAGGAGGCCTTCACGGACAGCTAGCGGGACGCGAGATACGCCCGCCAGTCGCCGACGGCCGTGATGTCCGTCAGGTCTTCGGAGTCCACAAAGGACGAACGCAGGACGGTCGCGAGGCAGGCCGCGCCGTCCTCCAGTTCGATGACCCCCAGCTCCAGTTCCGGTGGCTCCGCGGGGACGAGATGCTCCCGCAGGACCACGAGCGGCAGGTCGTAGACCTCTCCGACCACGGAGCCGGAACCGCCCGCGTGCATCGCCGGGAACCGGTCCCCCACCGAGAAGTAGTGATACTTCGGCGCGGATCGGGCGACGCAGCACAACGGCGCACCCTGCAGCTGTTCGTGCAGCGGGCCGCCGCGCATCCCGCCGCCGTTGAGGAACATCAGAACCACGACATGATCCCTTCGATTCCGAAGTACACCCCGAACACCGCGGCCAGCACCCCGAGGATCCAGCCGATCTCGCGGATCTTGCCCTTGCAGATCTTGATCAGCACGTAGGCGACCAGCCCGGCGCCGATGCCGTTGGTGATCGAATAGGTGAACGGGATCAGCGCGATGGTCAGGAACACCGGGATCGCGAAGTCCAGGTCCCGCCAGGGAATCCGCGCGCACTGGGCCATCATCATCCCGCCGATGACCACCAGCGCGGGTGCCGCGGCTTGCGCCGGGACGACCGCCGCGAGCGGGGTCAGGAACAGGGTCGCGGTGAACAGTCCGCCGGTGACGATGCTCGCCAGCCCGGTCCGCGCGCCTTCACCGACGCCCGCCGCCGACTCCAGGAAGACCGTGTTCGGCGCCGATCCGGTGACACCGCCCGCGAGCGCGCCCGCGCCGTCGACCAGCAGGATCCGGCCCATGCCTTCGACCTTGCCGTCCTTGACCAGCCCGGCCTCTTCGGAGACGGAGGTGATCGTGCCCATCGCGTCGAAGAACCCGGAAAGCACCAGCGTGAACAGGAACACCGCCGCCGTCACCGCGCCCGCCGACGCGAAGCCGCCGAAGAGGTCGATGTCCCCCAGCAGGCTGAAGTCGGGATGGGCGACGACCTGGTCGGGCACCTTGGGTTCGACCAGCCCCCAGCCCTCGACACGGAACACGCTGTTGACCAGCACCGCGAGCCCGGTCGCGACGGCGATGCTGATCAGCACCGCACCGGGTACGCCGCGGCTCACGAGCACGATCATCAGCAGCAGGCCGAGGCAGAAGATCGCGATCGGCCAGCCTTCGAGATGGCCGGCGATCCCCATCCGCACCGGCACGGTCGACTGCGCGGAGTCGGGTGTCCGCGTGACGAAACCGGCGCTGACCAGGCCGACCAGCGCGATGTAGAGCCCGATGCCGACGGTGATCGCGACCTTGAGCGGCATCGGGATCGCGTTGATGATCCGTTCCCGGACACCGGAAACGGCCATGAACACGATGCAGACGCCTTCGAGGACGACGAGCCCGAAGGCCTGCGCCCACGTCATGGTCGGCGCCATCTGGAAGGCGACGACACCGTTGACGCCGAGGCCCGCCGCGAGCGCCAGCGGCGCGTTGCCCACGAGTCCCATCAGGATCGTGGTGACGCCCGCCGCCAGCGCCGTCGCGGTGGTGATCGCCTCGGTGCTCAGCCGCGCGCCGGTGATGTCCGCCGACGCGCCGAGGATGAGCGGGTTGAGCAACACGATGTAGCACATCGCGACGAACGTGGTGATCCCGCCGCGCACCTCGCGGCCGACCGTGCTGCCGCGATGGGAGATCTTGAACCAGCGGTCGAGCCCGGACAGCCGCCTCGGCTCGGACGAGGGCAGGTGGGGACGCTCTGTACCTAATTGGGTCATGCCTACTCCACAACGTTGTGGGGCGGGAAGAAACTCAGTAAGCCTTCTTGTCGGGTTTCGACAGCCAGGCCTGGAAAGGCGCGAAAGAATCCGGAAGGGACAGTTGGCCGACGGGTAGTGACCAGGTCTCGCGCGGGCGGGAAAAGAGGTCGTAGAACTCACGGTCGTCGAAACCGGCCTCGGCCGCGTCGTGGCGGTCCGCGGCGTAGACGACCTTGCCGACGCGTGCCCAGAGCGCGGCGGAAAGGCAGAGCGGGCAAGGTTCGCAGGAGGTCACGAGGACGCAGCCGTCGAGTTTGTAGTCACCGATCGCCTGGCAGGCCGCGCGGATCGCGACCACCTCGGCGTGCGCCGTCGGGTCGAGTGTCGGCGTCACCTGGTTGGTCCCGGTGGCCAGTACCGAACCGTCCCGGACGATCATCGCGCCGAACGGGCCACCGCCGCGTTCGACGTTCGTGGTGGCCAGCTGGACGGCTTCGGCGAGCCATTTCTGCTCGCCGGATTCCGAAATGGACAGACGGGTACTCACGGATGTGCTCCTAGCTCGAAAAAGTACGGATATCAGGTGCCGGTGAGATGTTCGGGACGCACCGGGACACGAGGCAAGGCCAGCCCGGTGGCCGCCCGGATGGCCGCGACGATCGCCGGGGTGGCCGAGATCGTCGGCGGTTCGCCGACCCCGCGCAGACCATACGGCGCGTTCGGGTCGGGCCGCTCCAGGACGTCGATATCCATCGGTGGCATGTCCAGCACGGTCGGGATCAGGTAGTCGGTGAACGACGGGTTGCGGATCTTCCCGTCCACGGTCTGGATCTCCTCCATCACCGCGAGCCCGAGGCCCTGCGCGGAGCCGCCCTGGATCTGGCCGAGCACCGCTTGTGGATTGAGCGCCTTGCCGACGTCCTGCGCGCAATCGAGCGCGACGACCTTGATCAGCCCGAGTTCGGTGTCGACGTCCACGACCGCGCGGTGTGCCGCGAAACCGTACTGGACGTGCGCGTTCCCTTGCCCTGTCTCGGGATCGATGGGGGTCGTCGGGCGGTGGCGCCATTCGACGGTCTCGTCGAAGACCTCGTCGCCGAGGACGTCGGCGAGGTCCGCCAGCACACTGCCGTCCACCGAGAAGACCTTGTTCCCGACGACGGTCAGCTTCCCGTCCGACGCGAGTTTGCCCGCCAGGTGCTTGTGCAGCCCGGATCGCACCGCGACGCACGCGGCCTGGACCGCGCCACCGGTGACGTAGCTCTGCCGCGACGCCGACGTCGAACCGCCGTTGCCGATGTTGGTGTCCATCGGCAGGATGGTCACCTGCTCGATGCCGAGTTCGGTCCGGACGATCTGCTGCATGATCGTGACCAGGCCTTGGCCGACCTCGCAGGCGGCGGTGTGCACTGTCGCCGCGGGTTCGCCGCCGACGAGTTGCAGCCGCACGCGGGCCGTCGAGTAGTCGTCGAAACCCTCGGAGAAGCAGATGTTCTTGATGCCGACCGCGTACCCGATTCCGCGGACGACGCCTTCACCGTGCGTGGTGTTGGAGACGCCGCCGGGCATCCGGCGCAGGTCCAGGTCTTCGTGCTTCACCGGCAACGGCTTGGCGCGCAGGCGTTCCAGCAGTTCGGCGACCGGGGCGGCCGAGTCGACCACCTGACCGGTCGGCATGAGGCTGCCCTCCTCCATGGCGTTGCGGATCCGGATGTCGACCGGATCGACGCCACAGGCCTCGGCGAGCTTGTCCATTTGGGACTCGTACGCGAACCCCGCCTGCACCGCGCCGAAACCGCGCATCGCACCACAGGTCGGGTTGTTGGTGTACACGCCCCAGCAGTCGACCGAAGCACTGTCCACATTGTACGGTCCGACGCCGAGCGTGGCCGCGTTCGCGACCACCGCGCCGGTGGACGAGGCGTACGCGCCACCGTCGAGGTACAGCTTCGCCTTCACGTAAACGAGCCGGCCGTCCTTGTCCGCGCCGTGCTCGTAGTACATCTTCGCGGGGTGACGGTGCACGTGCCCGTAGAAGGATTCCTCGCGGTTGTAGACCATCTTGACCGGCTTGCCGGTGTGCAGCGCCAGCAAACACGCGTGGACCTGGATCGAAAGGTCCTCACGGCCGCCGAACGCGCCGCCGACCCCGCCGAGCGTCAGCCGCACCTTGTCCTTGGGCAGGCCCAGCGCGGCGACGATCTGCTGCTGGTCGACGTGAAGCCATTGCGTGGCGACGTAAAGGTCGACACCGCCTTCGGTGTCCGGGATCGCCATACCCGACTCGGGCCCGAGGAAGGCCTGGTCCTGCATGCCGACCTCGTAGACGCCGGACACCACGACGTCGGCCTTCACCGACTGGTCGCCGTGGCGGATCTTGGCGTACCGCACCACGTTCCCGCCGGGATGCAGCTCGGCACCCTCACCGGCGGCGGCCTTCTCGGAATCCGTCACCGGTTCGAGGACTTCGTAGGAGACCTTGATCCGCTTCATCGCGCGGCGCGCGGTCTCGGGGTGATCCGCCGCGACGAGCGCGACGGGCTCGCCCTGGTAGCGCACGACGTCGACAGCGAGCACCGGCTGATCGGAATGCTCCAGGCCGTACTTGTTCACGCCCGGCACGTCTTCGTGGGTCAGCACCGCGTAGACCCCTTGCACGGCAAGGGCGTCGGTGATGTCGACATCGGTGATCCGCGCGTACGGATGCGGGCTGCGCAGCGTGGCGCCCCACAGCATGTCCTCGTGCCACAGATCCGAGGAATAGGCGAACTCGCCGCGCACCTTGACCGTGCCGTCGGGCCGCCGCGGGCTCGTCCCCACCCCGTTGCCGGTGGTCTGCTTGGAGACTTCAGTGGTGGTCATACCGTCTCCCTCAGCCGGGCACTGGCCACGGCCAGTTCACGGGCGATCTCGTCTTCGGATTCCTCGCGCAGTGTCCCGCCGGTCACCACGGTCGCGCCGCCGACGAACAGGCGCGCGATCGGCGGGGTGGCGCCGAGTACCAGCGCGGCGACCGGGTCGGTGATCCCCGCGTAGTTCAGGCCGTTCAGATCCCAAACCGCGAGGTCGGCGAGCTTGCCGGTTTCGATCGAGCCCAGATCCTTCTCCCGGCCCAGGCAGCGCGCGCCGCCCATCGTGCCCATCCACAGTGCTTCGCGCGTGGTCAGCGCACGCGGCCCACCACGCTGCCGCGCCTGCAGCAGCGACTGGTGCAGTTCCTCCCCGAGGCCACCGGATTCGTTGGACGCGGCGCCGTCGACGCCCAGCCCGACCGCGACCCCGGCGTCGAGCAGTTGCCGGACCGGGGCGATCCCGGCGCCGATCCGCCCGTTCGACGTCGGGCAGTGCGCCGCGCCGGTTCCGGTGGCGCCCATCCGCCGGATCGCGTCCGGGGCGAGGTGGATCGAGTGCGCGAGCCAGACGTCGTCGGCCAGCCAGCCGAGCTTGTCGGCGTACTCGGCCGGGGTGCAGCCGACTTCGGCGAGGCACTGCTTCTCCTCGTCGACAGTCTCGGCGAGGTGGGTATGGAGACGGACTCCCTTGCGCCGCGCGAGTTCCGCGGCGCCGGTCATCAGCCGCTCGCTCACCGAGAACGGCGAGCACGGCCCGGCCGCGATCTGCAGATGCGCGCCCGCGGAGTCGTCGTGGAACCGGTCGATCGCGGCCTCGGTGCCGAGCAGCGCGGCCTCGGTCTCCTCGACGAGGTTGTCCGGCGGGAGTCCGCCCTGCGACTCGCCGCGGTCCATCGAGCCGCGGACGACGTGCAGCCGCACACCGACGCGGATCCTTGCCGCGGCGAGGGCTTCGACCTGGTCGCCGCCATCGCGCGGGAAGACGTAGTGATGGTCGGCGACCGTGGTGCACCCGGTGGTCGCGAGCCGCGTGAGGCCTGCCGTGGCCGCCGCGTGCGTGATTTCGGCGTCGAGCCTTCCCCAAATCGGGTACAGCGCGACGAGCCACTCGAAGAGCGTGTGGTCGGCGGCAAGACCGCGCGTGGCCCACTGGTAGAGGTGGTGGTGGGTGTTGATCAGCCCGGGTGTGACCAGGTATCCGGAACCGTCGACGCGTTCGTCGTACTCGCCTTCGGGTGCCTTCCCCGCGCCGACAGCCGCGATGCGGTCGTTCTCGATGACGACGTGGCCCGAAGCATGCTCCGTACCCGCGTGATCGACAGTGGCGATCGCGGCGTTCTCGATGACGGTCTTCACGCGGTCTCCCCCCTGGTCGCGGCCAGCCGGACGGCGTCGAGGATCTTCTCGTACCCGGTGCACCGGCACAGGTTCCCCGCCAGCGCCTCGCGGATCTCCTCGTCGGCCGGGTTTTCGACCCGGTTGAGCAGATCGTGCGCGGCCACCACGAGGCCAGGGGTGCAGAAGCCACATTGGACGGCGCCCGCGTCCACAAAGGACTGCTGGACTCGGTCGAGCTTGTCGCCGTCGGCGAGCCCTTCGACCGTGCGGACCTCACGACCCTCGACCTGACCGGCCGCGACCAGGCACGAACACACCGGGACCTCGTCGAGATACACCGTGCAGGAACCGCATTCGCCCTGTTCACAGGCGTTCTTGGAGCCGGGGAGACCGAGCCTCTCGCGGAGCACGTAGAGCAGGCTCTCACCCTCCCAGACGTCGTCGGCCTGGCGGGACTCGCCGTTGATCGTCACGTTCACGCGCACTCGCGTTCACCCTTCTGGAAGTCGTTCCACGCCCACGTCAGCGTCCGCCGCGCCAGGACGGACAACGCGTGCTTGCGGTAGTCGGCGCTGCCGCGGACGTCGTCGATCGGCGACGACGCCTGCGAGACCAGCTCGCCGAACCGGCGTTTGACCGAGTCCGCGATCGCCGCCTTGGTGGCCCAGGGAAGTTCGGCGGAGAGGAATTCTTCGGCGGCGGTGGCCCGGCGCGGGGTCGGGGCCGCCGAGCCGACGGCCGCGCGGATCTCGCGGGTGTCCAGGTGCAGGGCCAGCGCGAACGAGCAGACCGCGATCACCATCGCGTTGCGCGTCCCGACCTTGGCGAACTGCTGCGGGCCGACCGCGGCGGGCAGATACACCGCGGTGATCAGCTCGTCGGGCTCGAGGGCGTGGCGTTTGACGCCGAGGTAGAACTCCTCGGCCGGGATCCTCCGCGTCCCGCGCACCGACGCGGCCTCGACCTCGGCGCCGAGCACGAGCAGAACCGGATGGGTGTCGCCGGCGGGCGAAGCGGCGCCCAGATTGCCGCCGACGGTGCCGCGGTTGCGGATCTGCGGCGAGCCGACGGTGCGTGAGGCCATCGCCAACGCGGGCAGAACTTCACCCAGCTCAGCGATCACCCGGACGTAGGGCACGGACGCGCCGAGCCGGATCTCGCCGTCGGTCTCGGTCCACTCGGCGAGTTCGGTGACGCGGTTGAGATCGAGCAGCGCGCCGGGACGGCGGTGGTCGAAGTTGAGCTCCACCATGACATCCGTGCCACCCGCGATGGGCACCGCGTCGGGCCGCTCGGCCTTGACGGCGAGCGCCTCGGTCAGCGAGCTGGGGCGCAGGAAATCCACTCTCGGGCTCCTCGGTTCGGCGGTGTTCTGTGACGGCTGACTCAGTAGACGCCCTGCGCCCGTATGGCGGCAACGGTGCCGAAGCATGAAATCTCCCCTGCACGCGCCGGTCGTTTTGTGCTTTCCTACAAACCTGATGACGACCGTGAAAACTCTGCTCGCGCTTCCCGGGTTGCGCTTGCGTGTGCGTGCCGGGACGGCGCTGCTCGACCGTCCGGTGTCCCGGATCTTCGTCACGGAACTGCCCGATCCCGGGCGGTACGTGTCGGCGGGCGAGCTCGTCCTGAGCGGGTTGCTGTGGTGGCGCGGGCCGGGTGATTCCGAGGCCTTCGTCGCCGCGCTGGCGAAGGCCGGGGCCGTGGCACTGGCGGCTTCCGGAGCGGATTCCGACGGGATCCCCGAAGACCTCGTCGAAGCCTGCACACGACACGGGATCCCGTTGCTGGAAGTGCCGACGGACCTGTCGTTCTCGGTCGTCACCGAACGGGTCGTGCTGGCGTTGGCGGCGGCGGGCGAAGGCGCTCGCAAACGTTTGCTTTCAGCCGCGACCGAGGACGCGTCGGTGGAAACGCTGCTGGACAGGGCCCGCGCCGAGATCGGCCTCCCCTGCTGGGTGGTGCCCGCCGTCGCCCCGGCCGATCTGGTGCGGCGCTTCGTCGCCGCGGGCGGGCGCACCCTGGAGTCCGGCGACGTCTCCGTCCGGCCGGTCGGCGGCAGGCAGGCGTTGCCATGGCTGCTGGCGATCGGCGGCGCGCTGACCTCGGCCCAAGCGGAGATCGCGGAGGAACTCGCCGGACTGATCGGACTAGCGCGCACGCGGGCGGACGAGGTCCGCGCGGTCACCGACAGGGTGCTCGAACCGTTGCTGACCGCGCTCGACGAGGGGAGCGATCCGCACGCGGCGCTGACCGCGACCGGGCTGCGCGGTGATCTGCGCGTCGTCGTCGCCCGCACCGAAGGTTCCGAGGCGGCACGCGGCATCCTGACCGAACTGCTGCCGCCCGGCGCTCTCGTCGGGCCGGCCGGGGAAACGACCTGGGCGGTGGCCGAGGACGACGGCGAATGGCCGGAGGACTGGCCAGCCACGGTGACCGCCTCACTGTCCACAGTGGAGTCGCTGCTGCCTTGCCGCCGGGTGCTGATCGGGATCAGCGACCGTTCCCCGGTTTCGGTACTGCGGGGCGCGAAAGAGGTCGCGCGCTACGCGCTGGCCGCGGCGGCGGAACGGCCGGGCACGATCGAGGTCGTCCCCGGCGGCGAGATCGGCATGCACCGGCTGCTGCTGGCGGGCGCGCCCGACGAACTGCGGGCGGCGCTGCGGCGGCGGGTGCTGGGCCCGCTGCTGAGCTACGACGCCGAGCAGGGCACCGATCTGGTGCACACCCTGCGCGTCTTCCTCGAATGCTCCGGCTCGCCGACGCGGGCCGCGCGGGCGCTGCACGTCCACGTCAACACGTTGCGGTACCGGATCGGGCGGGCGAGCGAACTGCTCGGCGCCGATCTGACCGAGTTCACCGAACAGCTCGACGTCTATTTGGCCTTGTCGGCAGGGAGCTGAAATGGGCATCACCTCGGCGAAAGAAGCCGCCTACGACCCGCGTGTGGTCGCCTTCGGACGGATGATGGGCGCCGCGAACCGGCTCGAATACCTGCTCGGCCGCGCGCTGGAGGCCGAATGCGGGATCTCGCATCTGATGTTCGAGGTCCTGCTGATCGTCGGCAGGGCGGGCGAGGCCGGGATGAGCATGCGCGCGATCGCGCAGGAGCAGGTGCTGACCACGGGCGGCGCGACCAGGCTGGTCGACCGGATGACAACACTCGGGCTGGTCGTGCGCGCCTCCGACGCCGAAGACCGGCGCGTGCAACTCGTGCGGCTGACCGAGAAGGGCGAGGAGACGACCGTCCGCGCCGCGCGGGTGCACGTCGAGAACATCCAGCGGCTCTTCCTCGACCCGCTGCCCGCCGGCCATCGCGAACAGTTCGCGCTGGACCTGCGGACCCTGAGCCATTCCGCCCGTGACGCACTTCCCAGGCTCCGGTAGGAATATCTGACTGGTCAGGCGTCGTTGGATCCCGTCATGAGGCTCATCTATGTCTTCGACGCGTATTGCGGCTGGTCCTACGGCTTCGCCAGGACCATGGCCGACGTCGCGCACCGGCATCCGGACCTGCCGGTCGAAGTGGTTTCCGGCGGTCTGTTCCTCGGCGGGCGCCGGGTGCCGATCCGGCAGTTCGGCTACGTCCAAGGGGCCAACGCCGAGATCACCCGCCAGACCGGGGCGCCGTTCGGGGAGAGCTACGAGCGGCTCATCGCGGACGGCGAGTTCGTCATGGACTCCGAGGCCGCCGCTCGCGGGATGGCGGCGTTGCGCGAAGTCGCGCCGGACCGCGCGGTGCGGCTCGCGGCCTTGCTGCAGGAAGCTTTCTACCTCGATGGACTGAGCCTTTCCGAAGTCTCGACGTATCGGATGGTCGCGCGGCGAGCGGGTCTGGACGAGGACGCCGTCGAGGCCGCGCTGGACGGGGTGCCCGCGGCGGCCGATTTCCAGCGGGCGCGGGAGTTGGGGGTCACCGGGTATCCGACGTTGCTGGCCGACGACGGGGAGCAGGTCGTGACCCTCGTCGCCGGGAACGCGAGCGCGGACGAAGTGGAGCGGCGGATCGGCGCGCTGGTTCCCTAAACTTCGACTCATGCCCATCTCTGCCGTACTGCGACCAGCCACGCCCGCGGATGCCGACGCCGTCGCGCGAATCTGGTACCAGGGTTGGCAGGACGCCCATCTCGGCAACGTGCCCGACGAACTCGTCCGGGCCCGCACTCGCGATTCGTTCTGGGACCGGGCGGGGAACCGTGTCGGCGACACGACCGTCGCGCTGATCGACGGCGAGGTGGCCGGATTCGTGATGGTCGTCGGCGACGAGGTCGAGCAGGTCTACGTTTCTTCGGGTCATCGTGGAAGCGGTGTGGCCGGAACCCTGCTCACGGAAGCCGAACGTCTGGCGGCCGAGGGCGGGCATTCCCGCGCCTGGCTCGCCGTGGCGCCGGGAAACGCGCGGGCGCGGCGGTTCTACGAGCGTCGCGGCTGGGCGGACGAGGGCGAGTTCGACAATCAGGCGTCCGGTCCGGATGGGCCGATTTCGGTTCCCTGCAGGCGTTACGTGAAGACGCTCACCGGCTAGCGGCCAGCACCGCCGCGAGGCCCTCTCGAAGGTCTTTGACGAAATACTCGGGGACCTCCAGCGAAGGGAAATGTCCCCCGGTTTCGGGCGACCTCCACCGGACGATCTGCCGGTACCGCTCCTGTGACCAGGCACGCGGATACTTCTCGATGTCGCGGGGATAGATCGTGACCGCCGACGGGACGTCGACCCTGAGTTCGGGGTCGAGCGAGTTGTGGCTTTCGTAGTAGATGCGGGCGGAGGACGCGCCTGTCCGCGTCAGCCAATACAGGGTGACGTCGTCGAGGACGCGGTCCCTGGAAATCGTCTCGAACGGGCTGTCCCCGGTGTCCGACCACTCGGCGAACTTGTCGAGGATCCAGGCGAGGAGCCCGACCGGCGAGTCGACGAGCGAGTAGCCGATGGTCTGCGGCCGGGTCGCCTGCTGCTTCGCGTACGCCGCGCGGTGGCGCCAAAAATGATGGGTTTCCTCGGCCCAGCCTCGCTCGACCGCCGTCAGTCCGTCCGTCGTCGACCCGGGCAGCCCTTGCGCGAACGTCGTGTGGATGCCGAGGACGTGCGCAGGGAACCTTCCGCCGAGAACCGTGGTGATATTGCCTCCCCAGTCGCCGCCGTGGGCCAAGAACCTGTCGTAACCGAGCCTTCCCATCAGTTCCACCCACGCGGCCGCGATCTTTTCGGTCCCCCACCCGGTGGTGGCCGGCTTGTCGCTGTACCCGAAGCCCGGCAACGACGGGACCACGACGTGGAACGCCGGCGCGTCCGCGTCTCCAGGGTCCGCCAGCTCGTCCACCACATCGACGAACTCGGCGACACTGCCCGGCCAGCCGTGCGTCAAGACCAGCGGAGTGGCGTCCGCGCGCGCGGATCGGCGATGCAGGAAGTGGATTCCGAGACCATCGATGGTCGTGCGGAACTGACCGATCCGGTCCAAGCACGCTTCGAACGACCGCCAGTCGTACCCGGTGCGCCAGTAGTCCACGACATCGACGAGGTCGGCCAGAGGAACCCCCTGGTCCCACCGGCGAGGGTCGGGCGCGGCGCGATAGACCGTCTCGACCTCCGGTAGCCGCGCCGCGGCCAATCGCGCGTGCAGATCCTCGAGGTCAGCGTCAGTCGCACGGGCTTCGAATGCCTGCACGTCGCTGGTTGATCGGGGCATGAGACCTCCTGAATGTCGCGGAACCGGCTAAGACGGTTCTAACAGGTCTTCCCGACGAAGCGCAACCGGCTAAGGTGGTTCCATGCCCGCAGAGTTCCCCGACTTCCGCCTCGGTAGCGTGTTGGCGACCAGCTTCACGGCGACCCTGACGGAGCGTCAGGGCGAGGCCGTCGAGCGCATCCCCGCACCTCACCGGCTCGTCGACTGGCTGGCGATAAACGGCCTCGCCGTCGACTCGTGCACCACCGACCAACTCGACCTCGCCCGAGAACTGAGGGAGTCGATCCACGCCGCCGCGACAGCGGCCGCGACACAAGAGCCCCTTCCCGCTTCCGTCGTCCAGGTCATCAACGACCGCAGCATCCAGGGCCGGGCCGCGGCCGTCCTGACCCCCGAGGGCAATCGACGATGGAGGCTCAGCTCGACTTCCCGCGTGGAAGACGCCCTCAGCGTGATAGCCGCCGACGCGATCAGCATCATCTCGGGCGAACGTGACGGGAAATTGGCCTTGTGCGCATCGCCCACCTGTCGTGCCGCTTTCTTCGACACCAGTCAGAGTCGAAGCCGGAAATGGTGTGACATGAACACTTGCGGGAATCGCCAGAAGAAGGCGCGGTTCATCGCCAATCAACGGAAGAATGCGGGATCGGCGGAGTGATACGCCTGATTGCGTATCCCGAGGTGACAGGCCCAAGCGTCGGCGTTCGATGTCACGTCGGGTAGCAGCGGCTTTTTGGCAGATTCACCCGTCAGTGGTGAATCCGCCGGTTGCGTTGTTGCTTAAAATTACGAACACCTGTTCGACAGATGTGCGGTATTGTTGTGGGGTGTCCGAGACCTTTCTTCCCGAGTTGCCGCAGGAGCTGTGGCGTGCTGGCAAGCTGGAGCTTGCTCATGGCGTGCTGCAGTTCCTGCAGATGATGCGGATCGCCTCCGCCGGGTTGGGGCGGTATCTGGCGGAGGTCGAGTCCCGGGGCGCGAAAGACCTCTACGGCTACGGCAGTACGGCGGCATGGTTCGCTGACGTGGCCGGACTGTCGCGGGGTGAGGCCAGCCCGATCGTGACTCAAGCGATCGCGCTGAACCCGACGCGTTCGTTGGACGGCACCGAAGTTCCCGCCATCGCGCCCGCTACCGGCGTGGCCGCTGCTGAGGGCGCGATCGGAGAGCAGCGGATCAAGCAGATCCTGGAGATCCTGGCCCGGATCCCGTCGGATGTGTCGGTGGAGGATCGAGAGTGCGCGGAGAAGACCCTCGCCGATCTGGCTCGCGACGCCGGGCCCCGGCAGGTGTCGAAGCTCGGGGACAACCTGCTCGCCTGGCTCAACCCCGACGGCAACGAACCCAAAGACCCCGAACCCAAGCAGCCCTGCCGTGAAGTCACGCTGGAACGGCGCAAGGACGGGTTCTGGACACTGAACGGCCTCCTCGACGACGAACTCGGTGCCCGCACCGCCGCAGCCCTCGAGGCCTACGCGACACCACGCCCGGTGGACGAATCCGGCCAAGCCGATATACGCACCAAAGCCGAACGCCAAGGCGACGCCTGGGCCGAACTCCTGGACTTAGCGGTCGCCTGCCCCGACCAGCCCGGAACCAACGGCTACCGGACTCTCGTGCACGTCACGATCGGCCTGGAGGAGTTGAAGACCGGGCTCGGCACCGCCTGCGTGGACTTCATCGGCACCATGACCGCCCGCGAAGCCAGGATGGCCGCCTGCGATTGCCTGATGTTGCCGGTCGTGCTCAGTGCGTCGGGTGAGCCGCTGGATGTGGGACGGTTGAAGCGGTTCGTCACCCCAGCCCAACGCCGAGCCCTCAACCTCCGCGACGGAGGCTGCGCCTTCCCCGGCTGTCATCGGCGGCCGCGGAACTGTCACGCTCATCATATTGATCACTGGGCAGACGGCGGGCCCACGGATCTTCGGAACCTGGTGTTGCTCTGCGGTTTCCATCACCGGCTGATCCATCACGGGGACTGGCAGGTTCGGATGGCGGCGGATGGGTTGCCGGAGTTCATTCCGCCCCAGTATCTGGACCCGTTACGACGAGCCCGGCGCAACACCCTCCACCGCGCCACCGCCTGACCCGAGGAGCCCGCCGCCCCCACCGGCGACGGGCCCCTCGGCATGCCCACACCACCCAAGAGCCGACCAGCTCTTGATCAACGGAAGACTAAGACCACCCAGATGCCGCGAAAACCGATCCTCCGACAGAAGCACACCCGATCGCGACCAGGACTTCGTCCGAACCATGGCCGCCTGCGACCGCCTCATACTCCCCATCGTGCTGAACGCGGCGGGTGAGCCACTGGACGGCAGTTCGTCACCCCCGCCCAACGCCGAGCCCTCAACATCCGCGACCGAGGCTGCGCGTTCCCAGGCTGTCATCGACGGCCGCGGAACTGCCACGTGAGCTTGCCCCGGGGTGGCGGACACCGTCAGAGTGGTCTGGGTGACCACGGGAGGTTGTTCGGATGGCCAGCACGTTCTCTCGGGAGTTCAAATCACAGATTGTGGAGTTGTTTCGACAAGGAGGCCGGACGTTCAAGGACATTGCCGAGGAGTTCGATCTGTCGGCGACGACTGTGTCGAACTGGGTACGCGAGGATGCCAATTCACGAGGGAAGCTGTTGTCCGAGGTTAGCTCCAAGGGTGACGACAAGAACGACAAAGCAGAAATCGTGGCCCTGAAACGGCAATTGCAGCAGAAAGAGGAAGAGCTGGAGATCCTGGGAAAAGCATTGGCCTTCTTCGCACGCCGCAAGGAGCAGTAGCCATCTACGGCTGGATTCACGCGGAGAAGGCCCGCAATCCGTCACGCTCGGTCAGCATGATGTGCCGGGTTCTCGGCGTTTCCCGCTCCGGTTTCTACGACTGGCGACGTCGGCTGGCGGGGCCGCCTTCGCCGCGCCTGGTCGAGGACCGCGCATTGCTCGAGCGCATCACAGCCCTGCACGACAAGCTCGGTTCCTACGGTGCACCGCGCATCCATCAAGAGCTCGTCCGGGCCGACGTTCGCGTGGGCCGGCGAAGGGTCGCGAGGTTGATGCGAGAGCACAACATTCGTGCTGTTCGAGGGAAACGTAAGGCCAGGCCTCGCGCGGCACCGCCAGTAAGACGGCCCGAGGTCAAGGATCTGGTCCGCCGGATCTTCGATCGCCCACGTCCGAACATGCTGTGGTTCACCGACCTCACGAGAAGCCGGGATGATGGCATCCATCGGGCAAAACCACAGCGCACTCGACAACGCTGCCATGGAATCCTGGTTCGGATCGTTCAAAATGAGGCCCTACACCCATATCCGCAACCGAAAACAAACAACGAAGCACGGCAAATACTGCTCCGATACATCAATTTCTACAACAACACGAGACTGCACTCTTCACGCGGCTACCAAACCCCGGTAGCCTACGAGACAGCACACGCCCACCTGTCCGTCTGACCGGGGCAAGTTCAACGCCCACCACATTGATCACTGGGCAGACGGCGGCCCCACCGACCTCCGCAACCTCGTACAGCACTGCGGGTTCCACCACCGACTGATCCACCACGGGGACTGGCAAGTCCGCATGACAGCCGACGGGTTACCGGAGTTCATCCCGCCGCAGTATCTGGACCCGTTACGAAGACCCCGGCGCCCACGCATGACCCCGAGGAGCCCGCCACCCCACCGGCGACGGGCACCTCGGCATGCCCGCAACGGAAGATCGGGGACACTCGCGACCCACGCCGAACCCGGCTCCGCAAGCGCCATCTCGGCAGTTTCCTTCAGTTGGCTCTTGCCCACGAACCGGCGAACCCCTCAAGGCTCCTCGACGAAGGCCTCGGCGCCCAGTTCACCCGGTCCGCCGCGCGTATCCGTCCAATTCGGACCTGGAGAACGAAAGCTCCGCCAAGTCCACGGCGCCGCAATCAAGCCCCCGCACCAGGAATCCCGCCAAAGCCTGCGCGGTCGCCGGCTCGTCCAGCACACCTCGTCCGGTCTTGTCCGCGTAGTCCCGCAACCGCCCCAGCGCCGCCGGGAAACCCTCGCGGAAGAACGCGTACGTCGCGGCGAACCGGGTCGGCAGCTGGTGTGGGTGCAGATCCCAGCCCTGGTAGAAGCCGTTCTCCAGGGAACGGCGCACCAGCCGGAGATGTTCGCGCCAGGCCGGGAGGATCGCGTCGCCGACGGGCAGCTTGTTCGTCGAGCCGTCCGAGAGCCGGACGCCGGTCCCCGCGGCCGAGACCTGCATGAGCTGCTTGGCGAAATCGGCGGCCGGGTGTTCCATGCTCTGGTACTCGGCGCTGATCCCGAGACCGGCGCTGTAGTCGTAGGTTCCGTAGTGCAGGCCCGAGCAACGGCCACGCGCGGCCTCGATGATCCGCGGTACCGCCACCGTCCCGTCGATGTCCACAATGGACTGCGCCGTCTCGATCTGGACTTCGAACCGCAGCGCGTTTCCAGGCAGGCCATACGCGGATTCGAGGCGTTCCAGGACGTCCGCCGCCACTTCGACCTGCTCGACGGCGGTCACCTTCGGCAGCGTGACGACGAAACCTTCCGGCAGCGGACCGCTTTCCAGCAATCCCGCCAAGAAGAGATCCAGAGTACGGATGCCGCGGCGCCGGGTCGCCTGCTCGAAGCTCTTGAACCGGATGCCGACGAACGGCGTCCCGCCTGTGACGGCGAGGGTCCGCCCCGCGGCGAGCGCGGTGGCGTCCTCCTCGTCGTCACCCTGGTTGCCGTAGCCGTCCTCGAAGTCGATCCGCAGATCCTCGATCGGCTCGGTCAGGAGTTTGGTCCTGACCCTGTCGGCGATGTCCGCGTCCAGAGCCAGCTGATCGGCGTGTTCGCCGAAGACCCGCAGGGCCTGCTTGCCCCAATCCGCCACGAGCCGCGTCTTGAACTGCGACGCGGGCACGTACACGGTGTGCACGGGCTGGCGGCCGGGCGGCTCGCCGGGATACTTGGCCGCGACGCGCGCATCGGCTTCGGCCAGGCGCGCGTCGGCGGCGGTGTAGACGTCCTCGGTGAGCCGCCCGTTCCCCATCTGTCTACTTGATCCGTTCGTAGGCGGGCAGGGTCAGGAAGTCCGGGAACTCGTCGGCGAGCGCGACCTGCTCGAACAGCTCGACGGCGGGTTCCAGCAGCTCCGGCTTGATCTCGGCGGCGAGTTCGCCGCGAACCTCGGCCAGCACGCCACGCACGAGTTCCTCGGTCACCTTGTCACCCGTGTCGAGCTGAGTGCCGTTGCGCACCCACTGCCACACCTGCGAACGCGAGATCTCCGCGGTGGCGGCGTCTTCCATCAGGTTGTGGATCGCCGCCGCGCCGTTCCCGCTCAGCCAGGAGGCGATGTAGCGGATGCCGACGTCGACGGCGGCGCGCAGACCGGCCGCGGTGGCGCCACCCGGCGTCGAAGCCGCGTCGAGCAGCTGGTCGGCGGTGACGGACACCTCGTCGCGGGTCCGGTCGAGCTGGTTCGGCTTGTCGCCGAGGACCTTGTCGAACTCCTCACGGCAGATCTCGACCATGCCCGGGTGCGCGACCCACGAACCGTCGAAGCCGTCGCCGGCCTCACGGCTCTTGTCCGCGCGGACCTTGTCGAGCGCCGCGGCGGTGACTTCGGGGTCCTTGCGGTTCGGGATGAACGCGGCCATCCCGCCGATCGCGAACGCGCCGCGCTTGTGGCAGGTGCGCACCAGCAGTTCGGTGTACGCGCGCATGAACGGCGCGGTCATGGTGACCGAGTTGCGGTCCGGCAGCACGAACTTCTCGCCCGCGTCGCGGAAGTACTTGATGACGCTGAACAGGTAATCCCAGCGGCCCGCGTTCAGGCCGGAGGCGTGCTCACGCAGTTCGTAGAGGATCTCGTCCATCTCGAACGCGGCCGGGATGGTCTCGATCAGCACGGTCGCGCGGACGGTGCCGTGCTCGACGCCGAGCGTCTTCTCCGAGTGGGTGAAGACGTCGTTCCAGAGCCGGGCTTCGAGGTGGCTCTCCATCTTCGGGAGGTAGAAGTACGGGCCCTTGCCGCGGTTGAGCAGCTCCTTCGCGTTGTGGAAGAAGTAGAGGCCGAAGTCGACCAGCGCGCCGACGGCCTGGCGTCCGCCGAAGGACAGACCGCGCTCGTCGAGGTGCCAGCCGCGCGGGCGGACGACGATGGTCGCGTGCTCGACGTCGTCCTTCAGCGCGTAGCTCTTGCCGCCGCTTTCCAGCGTGATGGTCTCGCGGACGGCGTCGTACAGGTTGACCTGGCCGGAGACGACGTTCGCCCAGTGCGGCGTGTTGGCGTCCTCGAGGTCGGCGAGCCAGACCTTCGCGCCGGAGTTCAGCGCGTTGATGGTCATCTTGCGGTCGGTCGGGCCGGTGATCTCGACACGACGGTCGCGCAGCGCGGGCGGGGCCTCGGCCACCTTCCAGTCGCCCTCGCGGACCTCCTTCGTCTCGGGAAGGAAGTCGAGCTTGCCGGTGGTCCGGGCCTCCTCGCGGCGCTTGCTCCTGGCCTGCAGCAGCTCATCGCGGCGAGCGGCGAAGGCCTCGTGCAGACCCGCGAGGAAGGCGATCGCCTCCGGCGTGAGGATTTCGTCCCCGCGCTCGACCGGATCGCCGAGCACCTGAGCTTCAGACATGAGTAACACCCCGAGTTCGGATAAATAACGTCCCTACGGTTTTACATGACGGACTATAGTTTCTGCATAGCGGAACATCAACGCCGACGTAAGGAGTACCACGGTGGCAGCGGAGAAGAACGGGCGCGATGGCGGCGTCCAGTCACTTCAGCGGGCCTTCGAGCTCCTCGAGCATCTCGCGGACACCGGGGGCGAAGCCAGCCTTTCCGAGCTGGCGACGCTGTCCGGGCTGCCGATGCCGACCATCCACCGGCTGATCAGGACGCTGGTGGACCTGGGTTACGTCCGGCAGAACACCAACCGCCGGTACGCGCTGGGCGCCCGGCTCATCCGGCTGGGTGAGAACGCCAGCATGCAGTTCGGCTCGTGGGCACGGCCACTGCTCGCCGAACTGGTCGACGAGGTCGGCGAGACCGCGAACCTCGCCGTACTGGAGCGGGACGAGGTCGTGTACGTCGCCCAGGTGCCCTCGAAGCACTCGATGCGGATGTTCACCGAGGTCGGACGGCGTCTTCTGCCGCACGGCACCGGCGTGGGCAAGGCGATGCTCGCGCACCTGCCGTCCGAAGACGTCCTCGCGTTGCTCTCGCGGACCGGCATGCCCTCGTACACCGAGCACACCTTCACCGAACAGGACGCGCTTCTGCGCGAGCTGGCGAAGATCGCCCAGCAGGGTTACGCGCTCGACGAGGCCGAGCAGGAACTGGGCGTCCGCTGCGTGGCCGTCGCGGTCCCCGGCGCGCCGGTGCCGGCGGCCGTCTCGGTGTCCGGACCGTCGGGACGGCTCACGATGGAGGCCGTCGAGCGGATCGCACCCGTCGTCCAGCGGATCGCGACCTCGCTCGGTTCGACCCTTTCGCGTGACGGGGTCACCGTTTGAGCCTGGTCTCCAGACCGTCGAGCATCCTGTCCAGCCCGTAGCGGAACTTCTCGTCGCGGAGCCGCTCCGGGTCGGCCCCACCTTCGTCGTGGACGATCCGTTCCCGCTGGTGCGGATGCTCCCGCGCCGCCTCCTCGACAGCGGGACGCAGCTGCTCCGCCCACTCGCGTTCGGTTTTGCCGCTCTTCGCGACCGTCGTCAGCCAAGCCGCTTCGGTCGTCCCCATGCCGATGACGTAGGAAACGACCGCGCTGATCGCCTGGCCGGCCTCGTCACCGGGGAATCCCGCGGTCACGAAGACGGCCAGCAGCCGCTCGTTGAGCCGCATGACGTTCGGCCCGAGGTACGACAGGCCGACCGAGCCGAGCAGTGAAGCCACCCACGGGTGCCGCAGGATCATCGCGCGGACGCTCTGCGCCCCGACGATGGCCGCTTCGCGCCACCGCTCCGGATCGTCGCCGTCCGGCACGGTGATCTCGCCGTAGACCTCGTCGACGACCAGCTCGATCAGCTCGTCGCGGTTGGCCACATGCCGGTAGAGCGAGGTGGCGCCCGCGTTCAACGCGGTGCCGAGCCTGCGCATGCTCAGCGCGTCGACACCTTCGACATCCAGGATCCGGACGGCCTCGGCGACGATCTGCGCCTGACTCAACGCGGGCTGGTCGCGCTTGCGACGGGGACGGGTCCACACCGACTGGATCGGCTGCTCCTCGGTTGTCATGCCGCCACTCTAGCGCACGACGTGCCCTCTTGCGAACGCTGTCGCGTTCTGCGTACAGTGTGCGCATCAACCGAACAACGTACGCAACCACCTCTGGGGGAACCCGATGAACGAGACACCGACACGCGATCCACGCCGCTGGTGGATCCTGATCGTGCTGTGCCTGAGCACGCTCGTGCTGGTCGTGGACAACATGGTGCTGACGGTCGCCGTACCGCCGCTGGCCGACGACCTCGGGGCGAGCGCGCAGGACACGCAGTGGATCCTCGACTCCTACATCCTGGTGTTCGCCGGCCTGCTGCTCACGTCGGGAAGCCTCGGCGACCGGTTCGGCCGCCGGAAGGTGATGATCATCGGCCTCCTCCTGTTCGGGGTGGCCTCGCTCGTCGCCGCGTTCGTCGGGAACCCGCTCGAACTGATCGTGTCCCGTGCGGTGATGGGGGTCGGCGGCGCGCTGATCATGCCGAGCACCCTGTCCATCCTGATCACCGTCTTCGACGACGCCGAGCGCCGCAAGGCGATGGCGGCGTGGAGCGCGGTCGCGATGCTCGGCCTGATCGGCGGCCCGGTGCTGGGTGGCGTGCTTATCGCCTGGTTCTGGTGGGGCGCGGTGTTCCTGATCAACGTGCCGATCGTCGTCATCGCCGTGATCGCCGCGCTCACCCTGATGCCCGAATCCCGGGGCCCGTGGCAGAAGCCCGACCCGCTCGGCGCGATCCTGTCCGCGACCGGGATGGTCGCGCTGGTCTGGACGATCATCGAACTGCCCAAGCACGGCATCACCGAGGCCGGCACCTTCGTCCCGCTGGCGATCGCGGTGGCGAGCCTGACCGGGTTCGTGTTCTGGGAGCGGCACACGCCTTCGCCGATGGTCCCGCTCGAGCTGTTCCGCAAGCGCAACTTCAGCGGCGGGAGCCTTTCGCTTACGCTGGTGCAGATCGGCAACGGCGGTCTGCTGCTGCTCCTGACCCAGTACCTGCAGTACGTCCTCGGCTACACCCCGACCCAGGCGGGCCTCGCGTTCATCCCGATGGCCATCGCGTCGCTGCTCTGCAACACCCTCGGCGCCACGCTGGGCCAGAAGGTCGGCAACCGCGTGTTGGCCGCGGCCGGGATGACCGTGATGGCCGCCGGATTCGGCCTGCTCGCGACGCTGTCGACGAACGAAGGCTTCCTGCTGCCCGCCATCGCGCTGTTCCTGCTGGGCGCCGGCGGCGGACTGGCGATGCCGTCGGCGATCGCGGCGCTGATGGGCGAGGTCCCGGAAGAGCAGGCCGGTGTCGGCTCCGCGCTCAACGACACCATCCAGCAGTTGGGCGCCGCGCTCGGCATCGCGATCCTGGGCAGCGTCGTGTCCAGCCTGTTCACCTCGCAGATGCCCGAATCCGCTCCGGCGCAGGCACGGCTTTCGATCGGCGACGCCTTCGCCACCGGTGACGGCGGCCTGATCACCGCGGCCCGCGAGTCGTTCACCTCGGCGATGTCGACGACGTTCCTCGTGAGCGCCGTGGGCGTGCTGGCCGCGGCCGTGGTCGCCTTCCTGGTCATGCGGGACAAGAAGGCAGCCGATGTGCTCGTCAGCTGCTGAGCAGGGCCTCCACGAAAGCGCCCGGCTCGAACGGCGCCAGATCGTCCGGCCCCTCGCCGAGGCCGACCAGCTTCACCGGCACCCCGAGTTCGCGCTGCACCTGGAAGACGATGCCACCCTTGGCGGTGCCGTCCAGTTTGGTCAGGACGATGCCGGTGACGTCGATGACCTCCGAGAACACGCGGGCCTGCATCAGCCCGTTCTGCCCGGTGGTGGCGTCGAGCACCAGCAGCACCTCATCGACCTTCGCCTGCTTCTCGACGACTCGCTTGACCTTGCCCAGCTCGTCCATCAGGCCGGTCTTGGTGTGCAGGCGGCCGGCGGTGTCGATCAGGACCGCGTCCACGCCCGCTTCGGCGCCGCGTTTGACGGCGTCGAAGGCGACCGCGGCCGGGTCCGCGCCTTCCTTGCCGCGTACGACCTCCGCGCCCACCCGCTCGGCCCAGGTCTGCAGCTGGTCCGCGGCGGCGGCGCGGAAGGTGTCGGCAGCGCCGAGTACGACGGTGCTCCCCTGCGCGACGAGCACCCGCGCGAGTTTGCCGGTGGTGGTCGTCTTGCCGGTGCCGTTGACCCCGGCGACCAGGACGACGGCGGGCTGCTTCACGCCGTCGACGATGTGCGGCAACGCTCGGACGGCGCGGACCGCGTCGGTCGAGAGGGCGGCCGTCAGCACTTCCTGCAGTACCGTGCGCGCCTCCTCGGAGGTGCGCACGGCGCGGCGCTTCAGTTCGTCACGAAGACGCTCGACGATCTCGGTGGTCGTCGCGGCGCCCAGGTCCGCCATGAGCAGGGTGTCTTCGACGTCCTGCCAGGAGTCCTCGTCCAGGTCTCCGGCACCCAGCAGGCCGAGCAGGCTCTGCCCGAACACCGAACGGGACTTGCCCAGCCTGCCGCGCAGCCGCTCCAGGCGGCCGGCCGCGGGCGCGATCTCCTCGACGGGAGCGGGCGCGGCTTCCTCGACGGGTTCGGGGAGTTCGACGTCGCGCACCGTCCGCTGCGCGGAATCCCTCGGCACCGACGCGTCGTCCCCGACGGCGGGCTGGCCGTCGGTCTCGGGGCGTTCCTCGACCGGATGCTCGGGTTCCTCGGCCTCTTCGGTCTTCTCACCACCGGGAGCGAGCGCGATCCCGCCGGTCGCGGTGTAGCCGCCACCCTTCGGCTTCTCGCGCTCGACGGCCTCGGCAGCCTTGGACTCGTCCAGGCTGATCCGGCGGCGGCGCGCGATGAGCAGCCCGGCCACCAGAACGGCGACCAGTACCACGACGGCAACGACAACGATCCAGAACCAGGGGGTGCTCGACACGGCGCCAATCCTCGCATCCGCGTACGGCCCGACGTAGACGCCCCACGGGAAGGAAGCGGATCTTGTCAGACACCCACTGGATAGGACTCATTTCGGACAAGAAGAAACCGACTCGCTTGCGCGGCCTCCGGAACGAGGGCTAGACCACTTCGAATGACGGTTTTCTCCGGCGCTGGGGTCCGGGTGATCGGGCTCATCTCCGGCACATCGATCGACGGGATCGACGTGGCGGCCGCCGAACTGCGCGCCCACGGGGACACCGTGGAGCTTTCCCCGCTCGGCCAACTGGAGATCCCTTATCCCGAAGCGCTCCGTGAAGCCCTGCTCGACGCCCTCCCGCCGAATCCCTGCACCGCCGCACAGCTGACGAAACTCGACACCCTGGTCGGCCAAGCCTTCGGCGAGGCGGCCGCGCGCGGCATCGAAGAACTCGCCGGTGGCAAGGCCGACGTCGTCGCCTCACTCGGCCAGACGGTGTTCCACTGGGTCGAGGACGGCACCGCGCTCGGCACGCTGCAACTGGGGAACGCGGCGTGGATCGCCGAGCGCACCGGACTGCCGGTGGTGGCCGACCTGCGCGTACGCGACGTCGCCGCGGGCGGGCACGGCGCACCGCTCGCCAGCACCCTGGACGCCTTGTGGCTACGGGAAACGGCGACCTCCGGACCGGTCGCGGCGCTCAACATCGGCGGTATCGCGAACATCACCGTCGTCCCCGCCGGCAACACCGGCGGGGACGTCCTCGCCTACGACACCGGCCCCGGCAACGCCTTGATGGACATCGCCGCGCACCGCGTCACCGGCAAGCGTGCCGACATCGACGGCGCGCTGGCGATCCGCGGCGCCGTCCGGCCCGATCTGCTGGCGAAACTGCTGCTGGATCCGTATTACGCGGCCGCGCCGCCGAAATCCACCGGCAAGGAACTGTTCCACGGCGAGTACCTCGACACGGCGCTCGACGGGCTCCCGCCGGTCGGCGCGGAAGATCTCTTGGCGACGCTGACCGAACTGACCGCGGTGACGATCGCCGCGGAATGCCGTCGCCACACCATCATCACGCTGTTCGTGTCCGGCGGCGGCGCCGACAACCCGGCGCTGATGGCCTCGCTCGCCAGGAACCTGCCCGATACCGCGCTGAAGACCAGCGACGACCACGGGTTGCCGCGCGCGGGCAAAGAGGCATACCTGACCATTCTGCTCGGCTGGCTCACCTGGTCCGGCGTCCCGGGGAACCTCCCGTCGGCGACCGGTGCCCGGGGCGAGCGGCTGCTCGGCAGCATCACCCCGGGTGCGGGTCCCCTGCGACTTCCCGCCCCGTACACCTCAACCGTGACCCGGCTACGGGTGGCGGCGACGACCGGTGAGCGATAGGAGATACGGATGCGCGCACTTGACCTCGCGATCATCGGGCTTTTTCTGGTCGGCATGCCCCTGCTGGGTGTCTGGATCGGTGGCAAACAGAAATCCGGCTCCGACTACTTCGTCGGCGAAGGCAAGATCTCCTGGTGGGTGGCCTGCCTCTCGGTCGTCTCCGCGGAGACCTCCACCCTCACCGTGCTCTCCGTGCCGACGGTGGCCTACATCGCCACCCCCGGCGACGGCGGGATGACGTATCTGGCCTTGGCGATCGGGTACATCGCAGGCCGCATCGTGGTGTCGATGGTGCTGTTGCCGCGTTATGTGGCGGGCAACCTGGTCACCGCGTACGCCTTCCTCGGCAAGCGGTTCGGCAGCGGGCTGCAGGGCACCGCGTCGGTGACGTTCCTGCTCACCCGGACGCTGGCCGACGGTATCCGGCTGTTCGCCACCGCGATCCCGATCAAGGTGGTGATGGCGGCCTACGGCCTGAACGTCTCGTACTGGACCATCGTCATCGGGCTCGGTATCGCGATGGTGCTCTACAGCTTCTTCGGCGGCGTCCGCGCGGTCGTCTGGGTCGACGCGATCCAGATGCTCTGGTACATCCTCGGCGCGGTCGTGGTGATCTGGGCGATCTCCAGCAGGCTCCCCGACGGCTGGTTCGGCAAGGCCGTCGACGCGAACAAGTTCCAGATCTTCGACTTCTCGTCGAACATGCTCACCGGGCAGTTCGCGTTCTTCACCGCGGTGATCGGCGGCGCGGTGCTCTCGATGGCGTCGCACGGCTCAGACCAGCTGATCGTGCAGCGCCTGCAATCCACCAACGATCTGCGCGCCGCGCGGAAGGCCTTGGTGGCCAGTGGTTTCGTGGTGTTCATCCAGTTCGCGCTGTTCCTGTTCATCGGTGTCCTGCTGTGGGCGCTGTACAACGGCCTGGCCCCGACCAAGCCGAAGCCGGAAGGCCTCGGGCTGGCCAACAAGGACGAGCTGTTCGCGAACTTCATCGTGAACGATCTGCCGAGCGGGCTTTCGGGCTTCGTGATCGCCGGGATCCTCGCCGCCGCACTGAGTTCGTCGCTCGGCGCGCTGGCCTCGTCCACGGTGACCGACGTCTACGAACGGGTGATCGGCAGGCAGCTGCCCGAAGCCGACCGGTTGAGGCACGGCCGGATCTGGACGATCGTCTGGGCGGGTGCGCTGATCCTGTGCGCGGGTTTCTTCGCCTCCTCCAACAAGACCTCGGCCGATCCGATCGTGGTGCAGGCGCTCGGCATCACCGGCTACACCTACGGCGCACTGCTCGGCGCGTTCCTCTTGGGCCTGTTGTTCAAGCGGGCGAGGCAGGCGGACGCGATCGTGGCGTTCGTGTCGACGGTGGTCGTGATGGCGTTCATCATCCTCGGCGTCAAGTTCAACAAACCGGACGGCAGCCTGATCGGGATCGACTTCGGCAAGGCGTCGGGGAACACGGTGGCGCTGGCCTGGCCCTGGTACACGTTGTGCGGTGTGGTGATCACGCTTCTGGTGGGCGGACTGCTTTCGCTGCGGCACAGCAGCGCGGACCCGCTCACCGAAGAGGTGAGCAAAGAACCGGAATCCGTTTGATCACAACGGTTTCCCACGCGAATGTGACTCGCGTCACAGTCATGAACAAGTCTCTGGTCATCCCCGTGTCGGCGGCGGGACCCGCCGGCACACGGCGGGATGAGGAGAGGCGAAATCATGAAGCGAACGACCGTGGCCATCGCCGTCGGCGCCTTGCTGATCGGCGGTGGCACGACCGCGTACGCCGCGACGAGCACCCGAGTGCCGGACGCGATCAAAGTGCCGGAGGGGAACAAGCGCATCGCCACCTACCTGGGCGAAGGCGTACAGATCTACGGCTGCGCCAACGGGGCGTGGGCGCTGATCCAGCCCGCCGCGACGCTGAGCCACCGCGGGCGGACGATCGCGCTGCACAGCAAGGGTCCGGTGTGGACGTCCACTGTGGACGGCAGTACGGTCGGGGCCGCGGCCGTGCCCGGCGCGTCCAGCCCGCGCCCGAACGCGGTGCCGGAACTGCTGCTGAAGGCGAACCTGAACAGCGGTGACGGGATCTTCGGCAAGGTCACCTACGTCCAGCGGCTCGACACTCGCGGCGGACTCGCTCCGGCGGGCACGTGCGCGACTGGTACGCAGACGGCCGTCCGGTACTCGGCCGACTACGCCTTCTGGGTCGCGAAGTAGTAACGAGCGCGGCGAAGAGCGAAAGGTCCCCTTCACCTCGGGTCTTACGATCCGTCGGAGGTGATGGAGGCTAGAGATCGTCGAGCTCGGGCTGGCGTGACCAGCATGCCCCACGACGATGAAGGATTGGGGACACTGAACGTCCCAATTCCTTCATCGTCGACTTCGACGCCTTGCCACTCACGACCACTCCGACCGGCCAGCGCGATGAGCACGAGTGAGCATGACACCTTTGCCTTACCCCGCAAGTAAACCCTAGGCGGGGACCGGGTCCTCTTCTGAGGTCCGGAGCCGCTGCGAGATCACCTTGGTGATGCCGTCGCCCTGCATCGAAACGCCGTACAGGGCGTCGGCGATCTCCATGGTCGGCTTCTGGTGGGTGATGATGATCAGCTGCGAAGAATCCCGCAGCTGCTCCAGCAGCCCGATCAGCCGTCGCATGTTGGTGTCGTCGAGCGCGGCCTCGACCTCGTCCATGACGTAGAAGGGCGAAGGCCGGGCGCGGAAGATCGCCACCAACATGCCGACGGCGACGAGCGACTTCTCACCGCCGGAGAGCAGCGAGAGCCGCTTGACCTTCTTGCCCGGCGGGCGCGCTTCGACGTCGACACCGGTGGAGAGCAGGTCGTTGGGCTGCGTGAGCACCATGCGCCCCTCGCCGCCCGGGAACAGCACGCTGAACACTGTCTCGAACTCGCGCGCGACGTCCTCGTACGCCGACGCGAAGACCTCGAGGATCTTCTCGTCGACCTGCTTGATGACGGCTTCGAGGTCCTTGCGGGTGTCCTTGAGGTCTTCGAGCTGCGTCGAGAGGAACTTGTACCGCTCTTCCAGCGCCGCGAACTCCTCCAGCGCCAGCGGGTTGACCTTGCCCAGCAGGCTCAGGTCCTTCTCCGCGCGCTTCGCCCGGCGGGCCTGGGTGTCACGGTCGAACGGCATGGGCGGCGGCTGAGTGACGTCCTCGCCGCGTTCCTTGGCGGCCTCGTACTCGGCCATCTCCCCCGCGCTCGGCGGCACGGGAATGTCCGGACCGTACTCGGAGACGAGATCCTCGAGCCCGATGCCGAAGTCCTCGGCGATCTTGGTTTCGAGCTGTTCCAGGCGCAGCCGCTGCTCGGCTCGCAGCACCTCGTCGCGGTGGACGGCGTCTGTGAGCTTCTCCAGTTCGCCGGTCAGCTCGCGGACCTTGCTGCGGACCTGGGTCAGCGCGGTCTCCCGCGACTGCCGCTGCGCCTGCGCCTCGTCCCGCTCGTGGGCGGCGCGCTGCACGGAGACCTCGATGCGCTCCAGCGCGATCTCGCCGCCGTTGACCACCGCGTTGGCGATCTCGGCGCCGCGTTTCCTCGCGGCCCTGGACTTTTCGGCACGTTCACGGGCCTGCCTCTCGGCGTGCGCGGCACGGCGCAGCGACTCGGCCTTGCCCTGGATGCTCCGCGCGCGTTCCTCGGCGGTGCGCAGCGCGAGCCGGGACTCCATCTCCTCCTGGCGGACCGTGCCGAGGTCCTCGGCGGCCTGGTCGCGCTCGGCGGTGTCCGGATCCTCGTCGATCTCCTGGTCGGCGACGGCGGCGAGCCGCTCTTCGAGCTCGGCGAGCTGCTGCAACGCCTGTTCGCGGCTCTGCTCGACCTTGGCGCGCTGAGTGCTCAGCCTGTCCATCTCGGCCTGGGCGCCGCGTGCGGCCTGCTGCAGCCGGTTCAGCCGCTCGGACGAGCGGGCCTTGCGGACCTTCGCGTCGCCGAGCGAGTCCTTGGCCCTGCCGACCTCTTCGCGACGGGCCTGCTGTCCGGCGCGGGCGCCTTCGAGTTCCGCGGCGGCGCGTTCCAGCGCGCGCTCGGCGGCGTGCAGCCGGTCGCCCGCCTCGTCGACCGCGGCCTGGACTTCGATGACGCTCTCACTGCGGGCGGAACCGCCGACAGCCCAGCGGGCACCGAAGACGTCGCCTTCGGGCGTGACCGTGCTGACCTCGGGATACACCTCGACGAGACGGCGCGCGGACTCCAGACCGTCCACAATGGCCACCCTGTCGAGCGCGTGCTCGACGGCGGAGCGCAGCGCGGGCGGCGCCGTGACCACTTCGCGCGCCCAGCGCGCGCCCTGGGGCAGCGACGGCCAGGAACCGGTGTCCACAACGGACTCCAGGCCGCCGAGCAGGATGCCCGCGCGGCCGGAGTCGTTGTCCTTCAAGAACTTCAGCGCGGCGAGCGCGTCGGCACCGCCGTTGACCGCGACCGCGTCGGCGACCGGGCCGAGCGCCGCGGCCAGCGCGACCTCGTGGCCCGCTTCGACGGTGAGCAGCGCGGCCACCGAACCGAGCAGGCCCGGCAGCTCGTGCTGCGCGCCGAGCAGCGCGCCGGCGCCGTCCTTACGGCGCAAGCCCATCGACAGCGCCTCGACGCGTGCCTTCTCCGAAGCGATCTCGCGCTCGGCCGTCCGCTCGGCCTTGACCAGCTCCTCGACCCGCGCCTTGGCGGCGTTGTTGGCCTCCACCGTGCGGTCGTGGTGGGCTTGCAGGTCGACGTCGTCGGATTCTTCGACGCCGCCCTCGGCCTTGGCCTCTTCGAGCTCCTCGACGGCGATTTCCGCGCGCTCGGCGGCCTCTTCGAGCGACACGGTGAGCCTGTCGATCTCGTCGGAGGTCGCGCCGTTCTTGCTGCGCAGCGCCTCGACCTGCCCGGCGAGCTTCGCCAGCCCCTCCCGGCGATCGGCGATGGCGCGGACGGCGGCCATATGCGCGCGCTCGGCGGCCTGGACGAGGTGTTCGAGCTGCTCACGCTTCTGGACGGTCTCCGAAAGCACCATGCGTGCCTCGGCGACGGCCTCGTTGAGCTCCTGCTCCTGCTCGGCGACGTGCTCGGCCTCGGCGAGCAGCTCGTCGGGGTCGCGGCCGGTGCTCGCCTGCTGCACGTCGGACGACAGGTGCCGCTGACGCTCCAGCGCGAGCCGGACGGTGCCGCGCAACCGCTCCGTCAACGCGGAAAGCTTGTACCAGGTCTCCTGGGCCGCGGCCAGGCGCGGCGCGTCCTCGGCGAGCGAGGCCTCGAGCTCGGCTTCCTCGGCGGCGACGATCTCCAGGGCCTGCTCGACCTCACCGCGACGCTGACGGGCGACGCGCTCGTCGGCCTCTTCCTTGGCGATGCCCTCGCGCTGGGTGACCAGGTCGTGGGCGAACAGCCGCAGCCGGGCGTCGCGCAGTTCGGACTGCACCCACTGCGCCTTGCGGGCGATCTCGGCCTGTTTGCCCAGCGGTTTGAGCTGGCGGCGGAGCTCGGTGGTGAGGTCGCCGAGCCGGTCGAGGTTGCCCTGCATGTTCGCGAGCTTGCGCAGGGTCTGTTCCTTGCGCTTGCGGTGCTTGAGGACGCCGGCGGCCTCTTCGATGAAGGCGCGGCGCTCTTCGGGCTTGGATTCGAGGATCGCCGAAAGCTGCCCCTGCCCGACGATGACGTGCATCTCGCGGCCGATACCGGAGTCCGACAGCAGTTCCTGCACGTCCATCAGGCGGCAGCGGTCGCCGTTGATCTCGTACTCGCTCGCGCCGTCGCGGAACATCCGGCGGGTGATCGAGACCTCGGCGTACTCGATGGGCAGCGCGCCGTCGGCGTTGTCGATGGTGAGGGTGACCTCGGCGCGCCCGAGCGGGGCGCGGCCGGCTGTCCCGGCGAAGATGACGTCTTCCATCTTGCCGCCGCGCAGGTCCTTCGCGCCCTGGGTGCCCATGACCCAGCGGAGCGCGTCGAGGACGTTCGACTTGCCGGAGCCGTTCGGCCCGACCACACAGGTGATGCCCGGCTCGAACCGCAACGTCGTCGCCGAGGCGAAGGACTTGAAGCCCTTGAGCGTCAGGCTCTTCAGATGCACGGCGTGCTGACCCCTCTAGGCTGCGGGAACCGGTCGTTCAATCGGGCCAGGCTACCCGTGCGCCCAGGGTGATCGTGGGACGCGGGGGCGTCAGCGCTCCACGAACCCGCGGATCCCGCCTTTCGGGGGCGACCAGCGTTCGACGACGTGATCCACACTTCCGGGTGATTCGCCGGATCTCAAAGCCGCCAAAAGCCGCTCACAGTGGTCCCGAACACCCTCCGCTATCACCTCGACACGTCCGTCGGCCAGATTTCCCGCGCTGCCGACCAACCCCAGCTCGAGCGCCCGGCTGCGGGTCCACCAGCGGAAACCGACACCCTGAACCCGGCCGTGCACCCACGCGGTCAACCTGATGTGCGTTTCTTCCTCACTCACGACCCCTATCGTGCACCATCCGAATGAACGCGGAGGGTGAACACAACGTTCGCCGGTGTTCGCAGACGGTGAAGCGGCGGTGATAATCTCCGCGCCGGGTCCCCGCTTTGGGCTACCTCACCCGGGTAGCCGTCTCACCTCCCCGAAGTCCCCCATCCGAGGAGCCAGCACATGCCCCGTCCCGACGGGCCTGATTCGAGCGCACGCGTGTCCGTGGCACCCCCGCGCGGCGCCACCGGCAAGCTCAACCGCGCCGGCTACGCCGTACTGGGCGTCAGCGGCCTCGTGGTGGCGACGGCCTTCGCCGCGATCGCCGAACTGGCGGGGCCCGGTGTCTCGGCCACGGCGGGCGGTACCGGTGTCCCCGGTGGGCAGAACACCTCCCCCGCCGGTGTCCAGCTGGTCCCGGGCAACGCCGTCCCCGGCGGCCCGATGACCGTCAGCGGTTCGCCGATCCCCGGCGCGTCCTCCAGCTCCACCGCGCCGCCGACCACGGTGACGTCGGTCGGCCCGGACGGCAAGGAGACGACCAGCGTCGTCGTCCCGCCGCCCGTGGTGCCCCCGCCGGGTGGCGGGACGCCGCCGCACACCGTGCTGCCGCCGACGACGCCCCCCACCAAGCCGCCGACGACGAAGCCGACGACGCCGGGGACGACTCCGAATACGTCGACCACCCCGCCGACAACGCCGCCCACCACGACCACCACGGGCGAAAGCCCGCCCGGCGGCGGTTCCAGCACGAGCGGCGCCCCGAGCGAGTCGACCTCGAGCCGGTCCAGTGTCTCCGGTACCGACACGTCCACGAGCGCGGCCCAGTAGAAGCATTGGTCCGTGAAGGCCTCCTTGCCTACTTTGAGAGTAGGGAAGGAGGCCTTCACGTACTTCGAGGAATCGCGCTCACATCTCGAAGCGGTAGCCCATCCCCGGTTCCGTCAGCAGGTGCCGCGGCCGCGAGGGTTCCGGTTCCAGCTTCCGCCGCAGCTGCGCCAGGTACACCCGCAGGTAGTGCGACTCGGTCTCGTAGGTCGGCCCCCACACCTCGTGCAGCAGCTGCTTCTGCGCCACCAGCCGTCCCCGGTTGCGCACCAGCAGTTCCAGCACTCCCCATTCGGTTTTGGTGAGGTGCACTTCCTTGCCGTCGCGGCGCACCTTCTTGGCCGCCAGGTCGATGCGGAACGATCCCGTGTCGACGACCGCGTCCGCACCGTCCACACTGGACGCCGCCGAACGCCGCACCGCCGCGCGGAGCCGCGCCAGGAGTTCGTCCATGCCGAAGGGTTTGGTGACGTAGTCGTCGGCGCCGGCGTCGAGGGCCTGCACCTTGTCGGCCGAGTCGCCGCGCGCGGACAGCACGATGATCGGCACCGTCGTCCAGCCGCGGAGCCCGGCGATCACCTCGGTGCCGTCGAGATCGGGCAGGCCGAGGTCGAGCACGACGACGTCGGGTTTGGTTTCGGCGACGGCCTTCAGCGCGGCCGTGCCGTCGTGCGCGGTGATCACCTTGTAGCCGCGCGCGGACAGGTTGATCCGCAGGGCTCGCACGATCTGCGGTTCGTCGTCGACGACCAGAACGGTCGCCGACGCGGTTTCTGCGCTCATCGCACCCGTTCCCCCTCCTCGTTGTCGAGAGCCTCGTCGTCGAAAGCGAGGAGGTTCTTCTCGGGATCCTGACCAACATATGCGGGCAGCGAGATGACGACGGTGAGCCCGCCGCCGGGCGTGTCCTCCGCCCGGATCCGCCCGCCCATCGCCTCGGTGAACCCCTTGGCGACCGACAGCCCCAGTCCCACGCCGGGCACGGTGTCCCGGTCTCCCCCGAGCCGCTGGAACGGCGCGAAGGCCGAGTCCGCGGTGCCCTTCTTGAGCCCCTTGCCGTGGTCGATGATGCGCAGTTCGACGTGCTCGGAATGCGTGCTGGCGCGCGCCGCGACCGGTTCGCCGGAAACCCCGTGCCGCAGCGCGTTGTCGATCACGTTCGCCACGACCCGTTCCAGCAGGCCGGGATCGGCGCAGACCGACGGCAGCCGCGCGTCGATCGCGACCACGACCGAATCCGAATTGTCCACATTGGACAACGCGTGCGAGACGACCTCGTCGTAGCCGACCGGGCGCAGATGCGGGCGGACCGCGCCGGTCGCCAGCCGGGAGGAGTCGAGCAGGTTGTCGATCAGCCCGGCGAGCCGGTCGGCCGATTCCTCGATCGCCTCCAGCAGCTCTTCGGTGTCCTCTTCGGACAGTGAGATGTCGGTCGCGCGCAGGCTCCCGATGGACGCCTTGATGGACGTCAGCGGGGTGCGGAGGTCGTGTCCCACGGCCGACAACAGCGCCGTGCGCAGTTCGGTCGCCTCGGCCTTGCGTTCGGCGCGGACGGCCGCCTTCGCCGTCCGTTGCTGCCGCAGGGCCAGCAGAGCCTGCCCGGCGACGGCTTCCAGCACTCCCCGGTCCGACGCGGGCAGCGCGCGGCCTCGCAGCGTCAGGTGGACGTCGGCGGTGACCGCGATGTCGGCGTCGGCCTGATCCGGGTCGGCGCAGGGATCCGTGCCGGCGCTCGCCACCCGTTTCCACTTCCCGTCCCGCTTTTCCAGCAGGGTCACCGAAGTCATCCCGAAGTTCTCTCGGACCTTCTCCAGCAGCCGCTCGATCGGATTGGTGTGGGTGAGCACGGTGCGCGCGTAGGAGGCGAGCAGCGCCGCCTCGGTCCGCGCCCGCGCGGCCTGGGTGGCCCGCCGGGCGGCCGTGTCGACGACCGCCGCGACGAGGACCGCCACCAGCACCATCGCGACCAGGGTGATCACGTTGCGCGGTTCGTGGACGGTCAGGTTGTACAGCGGCGGAGTGAAGAAGAAGTTCAGCAGCCCGGCCGAGAGCACCGCCGCGAGCAGCGCGGGCCCGAGCCCGCCCACGAGCGCGACGAGCACCGTCGCGAGCACGTAGTCGACCACGTCGGTGGAGAAGTCCAGCTGGTCCCGCAGCAGCACGCCGAGCAACGTCGCCAGGGCAGGCAGCACCAGCGCGAGCGCCCAGCCCGAAAGCCGCCGCGACGGTGTCAGAGGACTCCGGGTGAACCGGGCTCGCAGCCGTCCGCCCGCCTGGGCGTGCGTGACCATGTGGACGTCGATCGGACCGGACCGCTGGACCACGGCCGCGCCGATGCCTTCGTCGAACAGCCGCGCGACCCGCGAACGCCGCGAAGTGCCCACGACCAGCTGGGTCGCGTTCACCCCCTGCGCGAAGTCGAGCAGCGCGGTCGGCACGTCGTCCCCGACGACGGTGTGGAAGGTCGCGCCGACCTCTTCGGTCAGCTTCCGGTACTTGCCGACCGCCGTCGGCCCCATCCCGGCCAGCCCGTCGCCGCGCAGGATGTGCAGCACCTGCAGTTCGGCGCCCGCCCGGTTCGCGATCCGGCTCGCGCGGCGGATCAGCGTCTCGCTCTCCGGGCCCCCGGTGACGGACACGACCACCCGTTCGCGTGCTTCCCACGTGTCGGTGATCTTCTGCTCGGCCCGGTAGCGCTGGAGGGCGACGTCGACCTGGTCGGCCACCCACAGCAGTGCGAGCTCCCGCAGCGCGGTGAGGTTTCCTGGCCGGAAGTAGTTGCCCAACGCCGCGTCGATCCGCTCGGCCGGGTAGACGTTGCCGTGCGCGAGGCGCCGCCGCAGCGCCTCGGGCGTGATGTCGACGAGCTCCAGCTGCTCGGCCCGCCGCACGACCTCGTCGGGCACCGTCTCCTGCTGGGTGACGCCGGTGATCCGCTCGACGACGTCGTTGAGGCTCTGCAGGTGCTGGACGTTGACCGTGGACAGGACGTCGATCCCGGCGGCGAGCAGTTCGTCGATGTCCTGCCAGCGCTTCTCGTTGCGCGAACCCGGCACGTTGGTGTGCGCGAGTTCGTCGACCACGGCGACCTCGGGCGCGCGGGCGAGCAACGCGTCGAGGTCCATTTCCTCGAACTCGTGGTCCCGGTGCTCGGACCGGCGGCGTGGCACGGTCTCGAGCCCCTCGACGAGCTCCGCGGTCTTCTTGCGCCCGTGGGTCTCGACCAGGCCCACGACCACGTCGGTGCCCCGGTCGAGGCGGCGTCGCGCCTCGCCGAGCATCGCGAAGGTCTTGCCGACGCCCGGGGCGGCGCCGAGGTAGATCCTCAGCTCGCCCCGGCGCGGCTTGGTCGTGTTCTCGTCCACGTCTGTCAGTGTGCTCCTCCGGCCGCGTCGCGCACGGCCAAGTTGACCTTCAGCACAGTGACGCCCGGCGCACCGATCCCGGCGCCGCCCGTGTTCTCCGCCACGAGCTGCCGGACCTTCTCCTCCGACAGGCCGGTGTTCCGCGCCACCCGCGGGATCTGCAGGTCGGCGTAGGCGACGCTGATCGCCGGATCCATCCCCGATCCCGACGTCGTCACCGCGTCGGCGGGCACCTGCGACTCCTGGACGCCCTCGCGGGCGGCGATGAGCTTCTTGCGCTCGCCGATCGCGGCGACCAGGTCCTCGTTGTACGGGCCCTTGTTCGACGCGCCGGACGAAGACGGGTCACCGGGGCCGAGGACGTCTTTCGATCCCGCGGACGGGCGGTGGTGGAACCACGGGTCCTTGGCCGGGTCGGCCGCGACCGGGTCGACGCCGATCAGGGACGAGCCGACGGCCTGCCCGTCTCGGGTGATGATCGAGCCTTCGGCGTTGCCTTGGAGGCCGGGGATCCGGGAAACCGCCCACACGCCCAACGGATAGACGACTCCCAGCAGGACCGTGAAGACGAGCAGGACACGCAGCCCGGCGAGGGTCTGCTTCAACAGTGCGTTCATGGTGTCACCCGATTCCAGGGATGAGACGGACGAGCAGGTCGATCAGCCAGATCCCGAGGAACGGGCTGACGATGCCGCCGAGGCCGTAGACCAGCAGGTTCCGGCGCAGCAGCGCCGAGGCCGACGACGGCTTGTACCGGACGCCGCGCAGGGCGAGCGGGATCAGCCCGACGATGATCAGGGCGTTGAAGATGACCGCCGAAAGGATCGCCGACTTCGGCGTCGCGAGCTGCATGATGTTGAGCGCGCCGAGCTGGGCGAAGATGCCGGTGAACATCGCGGGCAGGATGGCGAAGTACTTCGCGAGGTCGTTGGCGACGCTGAAGGTGGTCAGCGCGCCGCGGGTGATCAGCAGCTGCTTGCCGATCTCCACGATCTCGATCAGCTTCGTCGGGTCGGAGTCGAGGTCCACCATGTTCCCCGCCTCCTTGGCGGCGGAGGTCCCGGTGTTCATCGCGACGCCGACGTCGGACTGCGCGAGCGCGGGGGCGTCGTTGGTGCCGTCGCCGGTCATCGCGACCAGCCTCCCGCCCTCCTGCTCCTTCTTGATCAGCGCCATCTTGTCTTCGGGCTTGGCCTCGGCGAGATAGTCGTCGACACCCGCGTCCGCGGCGATCGCCTTGGCGGTCAGCGGGTTGTCCCCGGTGATCATCACGGTCTTGATGCCCATCGCGCGGAGCTGGACGAACCGCTCCTTCATCCCGGGTTTCACCACATCGGACAGCCGGATCACGCCGCGCACGAACGCTTTCGCGCCGTCGTACTCCGCGACCACCAGCGGGGTCCCGCCCTGCTGGCTGATCTCGTCCACGACACGCTCGGTCTCGTCCGGCATGTCGCCGCCGCGTTCGCGGACCCACGCCCGCACCGAGGCGGTGGCGCCCTTGCGGACCTGGCGTTCCCCGATGTCGATACCGCTCATCCGGGTCTGCGCGGTGAACTCGACGAAGTCCGCGAGCTTCTCGTCCCCGGACGCCGTCTCCTCGAGACCGTGCTCCCTCGCGACGAGTTCGACGATGCTGCGGCCTTCCGGCGTGCCGTCGGCCAGGCTGGACAGCCGGGCGGCCTTGGCGATGTCGTCCGAAGTGGACGATCCGACCGGGATCAGCTCGGTGGCCTTGCGGTTGCCGAAGGTGATCGTGCCGGTCTTGTCCAGCAGCAGCGTCGAGACGTCGCCCGCGGCCTCGACCGCGCGGCCACTCGTCGCGAGCACGTTGCGCTGCACCAGCCGGTCCATCCCCGCGATACCGATCGCGGACAGCAGCGCGCCGATCGTGGTCGGGATCAGGCACACCAGCAACGCGGTCAGCACGATCACGGACTGCTGGCTGCCGGAGTAACCCGCCATCGGCTGCAGCGCCACGACGGCGAGCAGGAAGATGATCGTGAGCGTCGAGAGCAGGATGGTCAGCGCGATCTCGTTCGGCGTCTTCTGCCGGGAAGCGCCCTCCACCAAAGCGATCATGCGGTCCACAAAGGACTCGCCGGGTTTGGTGGTGATCTTCACGACGACGCGGTCCGAGAGCACCGTGGTGCCGCCGGTGACCGCGCATCGGTCTCCGCCCGATTCGCGGATGACCGGGGCCGACTCGCCGGTGATGGCCGATTCGTCGACGGTCGCGATGCCCTCGACGACGTCACCGTCGCCCGGGATGACCTGTCCGGCCTCGACCACCACGAGGTCGCCGACACGCAGGTCCGCGCCCGGCACGTTCTCCTCGTCGCCGTCCTCGGTGAGACGGCGCGCGATGGTCTCCTTCTTGCTGCGCCGCAGGGATTCCGCCTGGGCCTTGCCCCGGCCTTCCGCGACGGCCTCGGCGAGGTTCGCGAACAGGACGGTGAACCACAGCCAGATCGTGATGAGGATGGTGAACACGCTCGGGTCTGTGACGGCGAAGACCGTGGTCAGCGCCGAGCCGACCCACACCACGAACATGACCGGGTTGGCCAGCTGGTGCTTGGGGTTCAGCTTGCGCAGCGCCTCCGGAAGCGAGGTCAGGAGTTGCCGGGGACTGAAGATCCCCGCGCCGACCCGGCCGGTGTTCTCACTGTGGTGCTGTGCCGTTTCTTCCGGCGTGCGTTCTTGTGTGACGGTCATGCGAGTGCCTCTGCTATGGGCCCGAGCGCGAGCGCCGGGATGAAGGTGAGGGCCGCGACGAGCACGATCGTGCCCGCGAGCATCGTGCCGAAGAGCGGTCCGGTGGTGGGCAGCGTGCCCGCGGTCTCCGGGACCTTCCGTTGCGAGGCAAGGGATCCGGCCAGGCACAGCACGGCGATGATCGGGATGAACCTGCCGAGCAGCATGGCCACCGACAGCGAGGACTGGAACCAGTCGTTCGTCACGGTGAGCCCGCCGAACGCGCTGCCGTTGTTGTTGCCCGTCGAGGCGTAGGCGTACAGGACCTCCGAGAGGCCGTGCGCGCCCGAGTTCGTCATGGCGTCCGGGGTGTCGGCCAGCATCAACGCGATACCGGAGCCGAGCAGGACCACGGTCGGCATCGCCAGCATGGAGACCGCGGCGCAGGTGACCTCGCGTTTGCCGAGCTTCTTGCCCAGGTACTCCGGTGTCCGGCCGACCATCAGCCCGGCGAGGAACATCGCGATCACGGCCATCACCAGGATGCCGTAGAGACCGGTGCCCACCCCGCCCGGCGAGATCTCGCCCAGCAGCATGTTGAGCAGGACCCCGCCACCGCCGAGCCCGCTGTAGCTGTCGTGCGCGCCGTTGACCGCGCCGGTCGACGTGCCGGTGGTCGCGGTGGCGAACAGCGAACTCAAGCCGATGCCGAACCGCTGCTCCTTGCCTTCCAGGTTCGCCCCGGCGGCCAAGGACGCGGGACCGCTCGCGTGGGCTTCGGACAGCCAGGTCACCGTGAGCATCGCGGTGAACAGCGTGGCCATCACCGAGAGCAGGACGTAACCCTGTTTGGTGTTGCCGACGAACTTGCCGAACGTCCGGGTCAGCGAGACGGGAATGACCAGGATCAGGAAGATCTCGATCAGGTTGGTCCAGGCGTTCGGGTTCTCGAACGGATGCGCGGAGTTGGCGTTGAAGATGCCGCCGCCGTTGGTGCCGAGTTCCTTGATGGCTTCCTGACTCGCGGCGGGCGCCAGCGCGATCTTGCTGGTGCTACCGTCGGGATTGAGGACGTCGACACCGCTCTTGAGGCTCTGGACGACACCGAGCGCGATCAGCGCGATCGCGGCCACGAACGCGATCGGCAGCAGGATCCGGATCGTGCCTCGGGTCAGGTCCACCCAGAAGTTGCCGAGGCGGTCTGTCTTCGCGCGGACGAAACCGCGGACGACAGCGACGGCGACCGAAAGGCCCACGGCGGCGGACAGGAAGTTCTGCACGGTCAGTCCGGCCATCTGCACGAAGTGACCCATGGTCGCTTCGGGGCTGTAGGACTGCCAGTTCGTGTTGGTCACGAAGCTGACGGCGGTGTTGAAGGCGACCGCCGGTGACACCGGTTCCTTGCCGAGGCTCCACGGCAGGATCGCCTGGAGCCGTTGAAGCAGGTACAGGAAAACGACGGAGACGAACGAGAAGCCGATCACGGCGGACGCGTAGGTCTTCCAGTGCTGTTCCGATCCGGGGTTCACCCGGAACAGGCGGTACAGGCCGCGTTCGGCCTTGGTGTGCTTCTCCGTCGAGAAGACGCGCGCCATGTAATCGCCGAGTGGCCGGTAGACCACCGCGAGCGCGACGAGGAGGAGGCCGGCCTGCAAGAGGCCGGCCGTCGTGTCTGACATCAGAATTTCTCCGGCCTGACCAGTGCGATGAACAAATAGACGATCAGCCCCAGCGCCAGCAGTCCGCCGACGACATTGGCCACGGTTCCCGTGCCGGTCACAGCTTTTCCAGACCGCGCAGGGTCAGGGCGAGAACCACGAATACGCCGATCAGGAGCACGGCGTAGAGCAAGTCGGCCACTAGGCACCTCTCAGGACAGGTCACCCCATCGGTGACCAGGACTCCGCAACAGTGCGCTGGGTACAGACCATTCCGACCTCTGCCTGACGGCCTCTTGATGCCCCGATCGGGTGCCTTTACGACTTCTTGATGCCCGGTGACGTGCCCCACAGACGGTGACGCAGCGGGGACGGAGCGTGCAATTCGGGCAGACAAGCCCGCCGATGCGTGTTACACCTGTGTTACAGATAGTTGTATGTGCTAACTAATCACCAGGAGGTAGCGATGTGCGGAATCGCAGGGTGGGTCTCCTTCGACACGGATCTGACACAGCGCCGGGAGGTCGTCGACGCGATGACCGCGACCATGGCGTGCCGCGGGCCTGACGACTCGGGTACCTGGGTGCGGCGCCAGGTGGCCTTGGGGCATCGCCGTCTGGCGATCATCGATCTGCCGGGCGGCAGGCAGCCGATGGCCGAAGCCGGACTGGCGGCCATGGTCTACAGCGGTGAGGCGTACAACTTCACCGAGTTGCGCGCGGAACTTTCCCAGCGGGGCCACAAATTCGAGACCGACAGCGACACCGAGGTCGTGCTCCACGGCTATCTTGAGTGGGGCGACGAGGTCGTCGATCACCTCAACGGCATGTACGCCTTCGCGATCTGGGACGAGCGCGACGAGAAGCTCGTGATGATCCGCGACCGCATGGGCATCAAGCCGTTCTACTACTACCCGACCCCGGACGGCGTCCTGTTCGGTTCCGAGCCGAAGGCGATCCTGGCGAACCCGTTGGCGCGCAAGGTGGTCGACACCGACGGCCTGCGCGAGCTGATGTCCATGACCAAGACGCCGGGCTGGTCGCTGTGGAAGGGCATGCACGAGGTCGGGCCGGGCACGATCGTCACCGTCGACCGCTCGGGGATCCGCACGCGGACGTACTGGAAGCTCGACGCGAAGCAGCACACGGACGACCAGGAGACCACGGTCGAGCGGGTCCGCGAGCTGATGACCGACATCGTGCACCGCCAGCTGATCGCCGACGTGCCCCGCTGTGTCCTGCTGTCCGGCGGGCTCGACTCCAGCGCCGTCACCGGTCTCGCCGCGGCACGGCTGGCCGAACAAGGCGAACGGCTGCGCACGTTCTCGGTCGATTTCCAGGGCCAGGAGGACAACTTCCAGCCGGACGAGATGCGGGACACCCCGGACTCGCCCTTCATCCGCGACGTCGCGGAACTGGTCGGTTCCGACCACAAGGACGTCGTGCTGAACCCGGCCGAGCTCAGTGATCCCGAGATCCGCCGCAAGGTGCTGACCGCGAGGGACATCCCGGCCGGGCTCGGCGACATGGACACGTCGCTGTACCTGCTGTTCAAGGCGATCCGCGCGGAGTCCACGGTGGCACTGTCCGGCGAGTCGGCCGACGAGGTCTTCGGCGGTTACCGCTGGTTCCACGACGAAGCCGCGGTGAACTCGGGGACCTTCCCCTGGCTCGCCTTCCGGACGGGGCTCACCAGCGAACGAGGTGCCCTCCTGCGGGAAGATGTCCGAGAGAAGCTGGACCTGACCGGCTACATCGCCGACCAGTACGGCACCGCCGTCGCCCAGGTCGAGCACCTCGACGGCGAGAGCGAGCAGGACCGGAAGATGCGGACGGTCTGCAACCTCCACCTCTCCCGGTTCGTGCGGATGCTGCTGGACCGCAAGGACCGGGCGTCGATGGCCGTCGGACTCGAGGTGCGGGTGCCGTTCTGCGACCACCGCCTCGTCGAGTACGTCTACAACACACCTTGGTCGCTGAAGACGTTCGACAGCAGGGAAAAGAGCCTGCTGCGTCACGCCACGAAGCACGTCCTGCCCGCGTCGGTTCGCGATCGGGTCAAGAGCCCGTATCCGTCCACACAGGACCCCGGTTACGCGGCGGCCTTGCAGCAGCAGGCCAAGGAGGCCCTGACCGAGCGGGACAACCCGGTGTTCTCGCTGGTGGACCGAGACTGGCTGCACCGGGCGTCCGAAGTGGACCCGGCGACGATGCCCTCGGTCCAGCGCGCCGGGATCGACCGGGCGCTGGACCTCTACCACTGGTTCGACCTGTACCGGCCCGAACTGCAGCTGGACTGAACCCCGGGTCCGCCGCCGTCTCAGCGACGGCGGCGGACCGTTCCCCCTACCGCGATCCCCCCGAGGACCGCGGTCGCGGCGAACAGGATGCCTGCCTCGGTCCACTGGAACCGCCAGAACCGGCTGGTGGGCTGGTAGACGGTGAAGTCCTGATACCCGGCCGCCTGAGCGCACGCGTTCTTCCCCAGCCCCCGCGGGCAGCCGGGCACGTCGTCCAGCGAATTCAGCTCGCGGCCGTCCGGCGCGACCCTGCCCACCTTGACGATCAGTGCCCCCTTCGCGGCCGCATCGGGACCGATTGTGCGCACCGGCTCGGCGTAATGCGGCCTCATCAGGAGCAAAGCGATCGAAGCCGCGAGGAACACCGCGACCGTGATCGCGATGGCGGGCAAGGTCTTGCGCACCAGCACCCCGGCGGCCGCGCCCAGGGTGAAGGCGAACAGCCACCAGGCGGCGGGCGCGATCCCGACCGCGCCGAAGTAGGACGTCTCGGCGAAGGTCTCGGCCTTGCCGGGGAACATCTCCAGCCACCTGCCGAACATCTGCCCCGACACGAGCCCGGCCAGCATCGCGCATCCGGCGAGGACGCCGAACTTGACGGCCAGCCAGTGCCCGCGCCCGACCGACTGCGTCCACGCGAGCTGATGGGTATTGCGCTCGTACTCTCTGGCGAGCAGCGGAGCACCCCAAAAGACGCCTGCCAGCAACGGAACGAACGGCAGCAGCACGATCAGCGGGTAGATCTCCTGGTAGAGATCCTCCAGCCCCGCGTCGTACTCGCGGCAGGGAACGCCGCCTCCGTAGCAGTACAGGGAGGTCTCGCCGTTCGCGGCGCCGACGGCGATCTGTCCGGACAGGAACAGGACGCCACCGAGCACGGCGAGGAACCCCAAGGTGACGAGCAGCTGGGTGCGGTGCTGCCGCCAGGTGAGCCAGAGCAAGAAATATCCCTTTCTAGGAGCGGCGCCGGATGGCGAAGGTCGCGGCGACGGCGAGCAGGAGCGAGACGCCCGTCAGGATCGCGGTTTCCGTCCATTGGAAACGCCAGTACCAGTCCTGCGGCAGGACCTTGAGCGCGGTGACCTCGCCGGCGGCGTCCGTGACCATTTCCAGCACCCGGCCCACGGGTTCCTTGCCCAGCGCGACAAGCTGCGGCTCGGCGTAGAGGTCACGGATGTTGGTCACGCCGATCATCAGGCCGACGGTCACCGCGATGGTGACGGCGATGGCGGGCAGGGTCTTGCGGATGATCGCGCCCGCGGCGGTGCCGAGCACGAAACCGAAGAGCCACCACGCGCCGGGCGCGACGCCGGTCATCGCGAACAGGACCGGGTTGTCGAAGCGGCTGGTGAAAGCCGTGTCGCCGCGATCGGTCGGGAAGACCTCCAGCCAGCGTTGCATCATCGTGCCGAACGCGAGACCGCCCAGTGTGGCGAGAACGGCGAGGAACCCCAGTTTCACGCCGAGCCAGCGGAATCGCGAAATCGACTGGGTCCAGGCGAGTTTCGTGGTACCGCGTTCGAACTCGGCCGCGACGAGCGGCGCACCCCAGAAGACCCCGATCGCCACCGGCACGACCTGGAGCCAGGAAAGGTAGGTGTACAGGTCTTTGAAGAGCTTCGCCGGATCGAGACTGTCCGCCGCGGCGTTCCCGTTGATCAGCAACAGGATCCCGACGACGACCAGCAGACCGGCCGTGACCAGCAGTTGCATGCGGTGCTGACGGTAGGTGAGCCAGAACATCGTCGCCCCTTACGCCGAAGCCAGTGTCGGGCGAGGCAGGCTCGCGGATTCGGGTCGCCGGAGGTAGGCGAGGACGAGCTCCTCCAGGTTCGCCGGCCTTTCGGTCCACTGTGGACCGAGCGGGACCGGTTCGGTGCGGGCGAAGACGGTCGCCTGTCTGCCCGCCCGTGCCTCGTCCACGACCGCGACGCGTTTGGCCAGCGCGTCGGCCTCCTCCGCGGGTCCGGAAAGGATCCGGTGCCCGGCGACGAGTTCGTCGATGTCGCCGCTGACCTGGACGCGGCCGCCGTTGAGGACGATCAGCCAGTCACACGTGTTCTCCAGATCGGAGACGACGTGCGAGGAGAGCAGGACGGTCATGCCGGTTTCGGCGACCGCCTCCATCAGCCCGCGCATGACCTCGTGGCGGGCCAGCGGGTCGAGGTTCGCGAGCGGCTCGTCGAGCACCAGGAGGTCCGGGCGTTTCGCGAGCGCGAGAGTGAGCGCGACCTGCGCGCGCTGACCGCCGGACAGCTTGCCGACCTTGTGTTTCAAGGGAAGCCGCAGCGAATCGATGCGTTTGAGCGCGAACTCGTCGTCCCAGCCGGGGTTGAGACGCCTGCCGAACTTGAGCATCTCGGCGATGCTGAAACCGGGGTACAGCGGCTTGTCCTGGGCGAGGAACGCGGAGGTTCCTTGGATCGAGACCGAGCCGAGGGTCGCGTCGAGCAACCCCACGGCCAGATGCAGGAAGGTCGTCTTGCCGGCGCCGTTCGGCCCGACGAGGGCGACGACGCGTCCTTTCGGGACGGAAAGGGAGCAGTCGCGCAGCGCCCACTTGCGACGGTAGCGCTTGCCGAGGCCGGTCGCTTCGATGACGGGTTTATCGGTCATGCGGTCCGCTCTCCTCGAAAGCCATCGACCATCACCGAGGTGAACAACGCCTCGACGTCTTCCTGGTCCAGCCCTGATTCCCTGGCGTCGCGGACCCAGACCCCCAGGCTCTTCCGCAACCGCGTGTGCTCCGCGAACGAAGCGCCTCCAAGCGTCTTCTGGACGAAGGTGCCGAGACCCGGCTTCCCCTCGACGAGCCCTTCCCGCTCCAGCTCGCGGTAGGCCTTGAGGACGGTGTTGGGGTTGATCGCCAGCTCGGCGACCACTTCCTTCGCCGTCGGCAGCCGGTCCCCCGGCTCCAGCAACCCCAGCCGGAGCGCGTTCTTGACCTGCTGGACGAGCTGGACGTACGTCGCGACGCCCGAGCCCTTGTCCAGGTGGAAGGTGACCACTGGCAACACCCTTTCACTAATTAAGTAGTGAAAGGGTGCAGGCAGGCGGGCATGCTTGTCAAGCAGGAACCGGGAGAAGACAGGAGAACCTCGTGATCACCTCTCCGCCGAGGATCCGCGTCGCGGCCTACATCATCCGCCCGCGAACGCGGCCTGAGCTCCTGATCTTCGAGCACGTCGGCGCCCCAGAAGCCGGACGGCAAGTCCCAGCCGGAGGAGTCGAGGCCGGCGAAAGCCTCTCGGAGGCGGTGCTGCGAGAAGTCACGGAGGAAACGGGGCTGACCGGCGTCACGATCGTCCGGGCGTTGACGGCCGAGGACAAACCCCACCCCGGGACCGGACAACCACGCCGCACCACCTACTTCCACCTGGCGGCGCCCATCGGCACGGCCGATGACTGGATACATCGTGTCGAAGGGACCGGCGGCGACACCGGCATGACGTTCGACTGCCGCTTCCGCGCGCTCCCGTTGCCGCGTCCACTGGCCGACGACCAGGACGCCTGGCTCGGCCTGATCGATCCCGCGTTGACCACCGGCCCCGCGCGTCGCAAGTAGTCCTCTGCTCACGGAAAGTCCTGGCATGGGCGGGCCGCGACCGGCCCGCCCACCCATCCCCAGGACGTCGCCGGAAGACGGCGACGAGAAAACCCCAGCCCCAGTCAAGAAGAAGTGCCAGTTCGACGACACGGGGGAAGACGTCGAGCTGGCACTACCCCCAACCCCCACCGCCGTCAGAAGGCGGTGCCTGTGCAAGGTGTAGGTGTCCACCGTCGTACCGGAACCGAATGGGGGGTCCTGCCCGTCTTGTTGGTTGGGCACGGTTCCGGCGACGGGTCCTCGGTGGACACCCAGCAAGGATCACGGCGTCCGGATGCAGGGCGCTTGCACTACGCTTGCAGGCTCTGACGACGGTGGGCGGAGGTGGCCGGGTGGAGTTCCGCGTCCTCGGCGCCGTCGAGGCGTGGGCCGGTGAAGGTCAGGTCGATCTCGGCTCGCCCAAACAACGCCTCGTGCTGGCGGTTCTGCTGCTGGAGGCGGGCAAACCGGTACCGCGAGACCGGATCATCGACCTGCTCTGGCCCGAGGAACCACCGGCGAGTGCCCGGAACACCGTTCAAGCGCTGGTGTCCCGGCTGCGGGCGGTGTTCCGCGGCGCGGGCGGGCCGGAGATCGTCTCCGAGGGCACCCGCTACCTGCTCAGGGTCGAACCGCGCCAGGTCGACGTGCACCGTTTCACCGAGCTGACCACACAAGCGCGCAAAGCCGACGACGAGACCGCCGTCGAACTCTTCGACGAGGCTCTCGGGCTGTGGCGCGGCGAAGCGTTGTCCGACGTCGTGAGCGGTGAGATCGCCCAGCGGCTCCGCGGCGGCATGAACGAGGCACGCTGGACGGCCCTGGAAGATCGCGCCGAAGCGCAGCTGCGGCTCGGCCGCGGCCGCCAGGTCCTCGCGGAGCTGACCGAACTGGTCGCCGCGCATCCCCTGCGGCAGCGGTTCGTCGGGCAGCTCATGCTCGCGCTGCACCGCGAAGGCCGCACCGACGACGCCCTCGAGGCTTTCCGCGCGTTGAGGGACAGGCTGGGCGCCGAGCTCGGCCTCGACCCGTCTCCGGAGCTGCGGAAACTCGAAACCGCCATCCTCGCCGCCGATCCCGCCCTCGAGCCCGCGGCGGCCACGACCAAACCCGAGCCGGTCCGCCCGGCGCAGTTGCCGCACGACGTCCGGGGGTTCGCGGGGCGGGCGGCCGAGTTGGAGCGGCTCGACGAGGCGACCCGTCACGCGGGCGAGGGCACCGACATCTGGGTGATCAGCGGGACCGCGGGGGTCGGCAAGACCGCGCTCGCGATCCGCTGGGCGCACCGCGTCCGCGACGCGTTTCCCGACGGCCAGCTCTACCTCGACCTGCGCGGTTTCGACCCCGACCACGAACCGCTGACCCCGGCTGTCGCGCTCACCCAGCTCTTGCAAGCGCTCGGCACCGCGCCCAAGGCCATCCCGCCGGACACCGACACGCGGGCCGCGCTGCTGCGTTCCCTCCTCGCCGACAACAAGGTCCTGCTGGTCCTCGACAACGTGCGGGACACCGGCCAGGTGCTGCCACTGCTGCCGCCGTCGGGCACCGTCCTGGTCACCAGCCGCCAGCGGCTCGGCGATCTCATCGCCCGCACCGGCGCCCGCGCGCTCCCGTTGTCCGTCCTGCCCGCCGAAGACGCGAGGCATCTGCTGGAAGCCGTGCTCGGCAGCGAGACAGTCGCCGCCGAGGCGGGCGCGGCCGCGGAACTGGCCCGGCTGTGCGGGCATCTCCCGCTCGCCCTCCGGATCGCGGCGGCCAACCTCGGGGCGAGCGGCGAACCCGAGATCGCCGAACTCGCCCGCGAGCTGGCCGGCGGCGACCCGCTGGCGGAACTGACCGTCGACGGCGCCGAGGAAAGCGCCGTGACCACGGCGTTCGGCGTCTCGTACCGGGCCCTTCCCGAGGAGCACCGGCGGCTGTTCCGCCGTCTCGCACTCGTCCCCGGCCAGACGTTCACCGCCTCCGCGGCCCAGGCCTTGACCGGCGCGACCCGGGGCAACCAGCAGCTCAAAGCGCTCGCGGCGGCACATCTGATCGAGCGCTACACCCCGGGGCGCTATCGGTTCCACGACCTTCTCCGCAGTTTCGCGGCGGGCCGCACGCTGTCGGAGGACACGAAGCCCGATCGCGACGCCGCGGAGAGGCGGCTCTTCGAGAGCTACCTGACCACCGCCGACGCCGCGGGCCGCGTCCTCATCCCGCACTTCCTGCGCCTGCCGCGTGAAGAACCGGAGGACAAACCCTTCGCCGACACCGACGAGGCGCTGGCCTGGCTCGACGCCGAGTGGCCGAACCTCGCCGCCGCTGTCGAGCACAGCGCCGAAAACGGACCGCCCGAGTTCTCCTGGCATCTCGCCGACGCGCTCCGCGCCTTCTTCCACCAGCGCGGCCATCACGCGGAATGGATCGACACGGCCTCGACGGCGCTCAAGGCCGCCCGCCGCAGCGGCGCCGGACAAGCGCAAGCGGCGATGCACCTGAGCATCGCGCTCGCCTGCGTCAACAGCGGCCGCTACGACGAGGCGCGCGAACACCTCACCAGCGCCCTGCGCGGAGACCTCCTCGAGGGCTGGGACGCCGGTCGCGCGGCCGTGCTCAACAACCTGAGCGCCGTGCACCAGCGCCTCGGCGACCCGCAGGAGGCGATCCGCTGCGGGCTGGAATCCCTGCGGCTGTGCGAAGAGCTGAGCATGCCGGGTATCTCGATGGCGTTGGCGAACCTCGGTTTCCCGTACTGGCAGACGGGTCAGCTCGACGAAGCGCTCGCCAACTTCACCCGCGCCCTCTCCGTCGCCGAGCGGGACGGCGCCCGGTTCAGCGTCGCTGTCCTGCTGGTCGATCTCGGCAACGTGCACCGCGACCTCGGCCTGCTCGACGACGCCTACGACTTCTACACCCGCGCGCTCGCGGCCAACCGCGAACTCGGCTACACCTACGGCGAGGCCACGGCCCTGTCCGGCCGGGCCGTACTCGAAAGCAGGCGAGACCCGGGCGAGCAGAACCGCGCGGACGCCCTCGCAGCGGTCGAACTCACCCGCAAGATCGGCGACCGGGGCACCGAGGCCTGGACGCTCGTCGGGCTCGGCGAGGTCTGCCTACGGCTCGGCCTGCCAGAGGAGGCCGCCGAACACCACCGGCTCGCCTTGTCGATCGCGCGGACGACCAGTTTCTTCTGGTGCGAGGCCGCCGCGCGCACCGGACTCGCGGAAACCCTGCTGGAACTCGGAAAACTTGAAGAAGCCCGGACACACGGCGAGCTGGCGCAGGAACTCGCCGCTCGCTCCGGCTACCGGCTCGTCGAGGAACGCGCGAAGCTCATTCTCGACAAGCTCTAGACGCGCGGCTTCTCGTACGACCTCACGCTGCCCGCGATCGCCGCCATGACCGCCGTCAGGAAGCCGAAAACGCTCGCCAACGCCGTCGCGACGCCATTGCTCTTGTCGAAGCCGAAGATCCACTGGACCTGCGTGCCGAAGGGCGTGCCCCACACCAGCGGAGCCGCCAGGAAGACCGCCACCACATAAAACGCGCAGAGCCCGAACAGCGTCCACGCGCCGGCGATCCTGCGGGCGAAAGTGAATCCCGCCGCGACCACCAGCAACCCCGCGGTGACGATGCCGCCGACCACGTTCTGCAGCACCGGGCCGGACCAGCCCCCTTCGGATCCGCCTGCGTAGACGACGTTGTAGAGCGCGAACCAGACGAGCATGGCCGCGGTGAGCAGCGCCAGGGAGCCGGTGATCACCGCCGCCGTGGCGTTCGCCCTCGGCTTGCCGTACGGCTGCATCCGCACTCCTCACGCTTCCGGCGGCACTTGCCGCCCCTCGAGACCCGCGATCACGGTAGCGAGAGGACGTCGGCGTCGGCCGGTCTTGGCAGCAACCTGCCGTCGTGGTGCAGCCCCACATTCGAATGCGGCCTCCAGACACGTGAGTTCCGTCCCCGGACACGTGAGTTCCGGGTCTGATCACGCGAGTCACGCGTGGCTCAGACGCGTACCTCGTCCACGCGGACCGGGCGGCGTTCGCGACGCGAGACTTCGCAAGCCTCGGCGATGTAGAACGCCTCAAGCGCGTCCGCCGCTCCGCACGGGCTCGGCACACGACGGGCGGCGACGTCGAGGAACGTCTTCAGCTCACTGATGTACGCGGGCCGGAAGCGTTCCATGAACCCGGGATAGGCCGGTCCCGGCAAGGGCTGGACGCCGGGTTCCACCGAGGTCAGCGGTGCACGGTCATCCAGGCCCACCACGGCGTTCCCCGCCGAGCCGAGGACTTCCAGCCGGACGTCGTAGCCCGCGCCGTTGTAGCGCGTCAACGAGACCGCGGCCAGTGTTCCGTCGTCCAGGGTCAGGGTCGCGGCCGCGGTGTCGACGTCACCGGCGTCGACGAAGAACCGCTCGCCCTTGTTCGCCCCGACGGCGTAGACCTCGACGACCTCACGGCCGCTGACGAACCGCACGACGTCGAAGTCGTGCACTCCGCAGTCCCGGAACAGGCCACCGGAATGCGCGACATACTCCGCGGGCGGCGGCGCAGGGTCCAGCGTGGTGGCGCGCAAGGTGTGCAGCCAGCCGAGTTCGCCCGAAGCCACGGCGGCTTGGGCGGCCGCGTAGCCCGCGTCGAACCGGCGCTGGAAACCGATCTGCACCGGCACGTCCGAACCGGAGATCTTGTCGATCACCGCGAGGGTGCCGGGGATGTCGGCGGCGACCGGTTTCTCGCAGAACACCGGGATCCCCGCGTCGACGGCTTTGAGGATCAGCTCCGGATGGGCGTCCGTCGCCGCCGTGACCACCAGTCCGTCCAAAGAGGACGCGAAGAGCGAGGGGATGTCCGCCACCGCTTCGACGCCGAGTTCGGCCGCCGCGGCCTGGGCGCGGCCGGCGTCGACGTCGGCGACCACCACGGACGAGACCTCGTCGAAGCTCTTCAAGGTTTCGGCGTGCGAAGTGCCGATCCGGCCGGTGCCGGCAAGTCCCAACCTCATTCTCGCAACCTTTCTAGAGCGCGGCGGTGGTCGAGCGGACCACCAGCGACGGGTGCAGCAGATGCCGGACCGGTTCGGTACGTTCGCCCCGGACCCGTTCGAGCAGTGCTTCGACGGCCAGCCGGCCCATTTCCGTGCGCGGCTGGTCCACTGTGGTCAGTGAGAGGTGACGCAGCGCGGCCAGTGAGGTGTTGTCATAGCCGACCACGGAGACGTCTTCGGGCACCCGCAGGCCGGCCTCTTCCAACGCGGAGATCGCGCCGACGGCGTTGAAGTCGTTGCCCGCCAGCAAAGCCGTCGGCAACTTCTCTCGCGGGTGGTCACCGAGCAAATCGTGCACGGCCTTCTCCCCGGCGGTGTCGGTGTGCTCGCTGCGCACGATGAGCGGATGCAGCAGATGACGCCGCATGGCCTGCTGGTAACCCCGGCGCCGGGCGGCCGCACCGGCGGCGACCCCACCGTCCAGATGGGCGATCCGCCGGTGCCCCAGCGAAACCAGATGCTCGACGGCGAGCGCGGCGCCCGCCTCGCCGTCGTCGTTCACCGTGTCGACCCCCGGTACGCGCGAGGTGCGCGACACCAGGACGACGGGGCCTTGCGCGGCCGCTTCCTCGATCGCCGACGCCGGGACCACCGGCGACAGCAGGATCACCCCGGCGGGCCGGAAGGACAACAGGCTCTTCAACGCGGCTCGCTCGCGGGCGGGACTGCGGCCGCCGGTGTTGAGGATCAAGTGGAATCCGGCCGCTTCGGCCGCCGCGTCGAGCCCCTCGACGACGTCGGCGAAGAAGGCGTTGCGGAGATCGGAGACCATCACGCCGAGGACGGTCGACGTCCGGCTGGCCAGCGACCTGGCCATCGCGTGCGGCTCGTAGCCCAGGTCGTGCGCCGCGCACAGCACCCGCGTCCGCCGTTCGTCGGAGACGTTCGGCGCGTTCCGCATCACCAGTGACACGAGCGCGCGGGACACCCCCGCTCTCGCGGCGACATCCTCCATCGTCGGTCGCGCCATTCCCGGTTACCCCCAGACTTTCCCAGCCCTTGACTTTACTGTGATGGACGCTACAAGATTAGAGCGCTCTAATCAATAGAGCGCTCCAACCCGATCCCCGTTCCCCGCTCTGGAGGCCGCCGATGACATCCCGGATCCGAATCGCCGCCGCCCCGATCTCCTGGGGCGTATGCGAAGTCCCCGGCTGGGGCCGCGTACTCGACGCGGGGACCGTGCTGGGCGAAATGGCGGAGCTGGGGGTCCGCGCCACCGAACTCGGCCCTCCCGGTTACCTGCCGCGAGACCCTGCGGAGCTGCGCGCGCTGCTCGGCGGGTTCGGGCTCGACCTGGTCGGCGGCTTCCTCGCCGTGGCACTGCACGAGAATCCCGGCGCCGCGCTGGCGGAGGCCGAGGAATCCGCCAAGCTGTTCGCCGCGTGCGGTGGCGACATGCTCGTTCTCGCCGCCGCGACCGGCCTCGACGGCTACGACGACCGGCCGAAGCTGAGCGAAACCGAATGGGCGACGCTGATCGAAACCTCTGGTGAGATCAGGGAAATCGCCGCGCGCCACGGGCTTCGCACCGTGCTGCATCCCCACGTCGGGACGCATGCGGAAACCGAGGAAGAGGTCGAGCGCTTCCTCGCCGATTCCGAGCTCCCGCTGTGCCTGGACACCGGGCACCTCCTGATCGGCGGTACCGATCCGGTCGCCTTGGCCAAACGGTACCCCGAGCGGATCGGTCACCTGCACCTCAAGGACGTCCGCGGCGAACTCGCCGAAGACGTCCGCGCCGGAAGGCTTCCCTACGCCGAAGCCGTCGGCAAGGGTTTGTACGTCCCTCTCGGTGACGGGGACGTCGACATCGAAGCGATGGTCAGGTTCGTCGACGAGGCGGGCTATGACGGGTGGTACGTACTCGAACAGGACACCGCGCTGAGCGAGGGGAGCCCGGAAGATCTGCCGAAGCGGGATGTGACCAGGAGCCTGGCGCATCTCGACGGAATCGTCAGCCGGCTCCCGGCTGCCAGGTAACGGAAGAAGCGAGGAGAGACGACGATGTCCCATCGCTTGAAGGCGGTTCTGGTGGCCGCGGCGGGACTTTTGCTCCTGTCCGCGTGCACCGGGCCGAAAGCCGAGGAGAAACCCACGGCGGCCACGGGTCCGGCGACGAGCGAGCCCAGCGGGCCGCTGCGGGTCGCGGTCATCTCGCACGGCACGGCGGGTGACGCGTTCTGGAACGTGGTCAAGAACGGCGCCGAAGAGGCGGGCAAGCAGCTCGGCGTCCAGGTCGAGTACAACTCCGACGGGGATCCCGGCAACCAGGCCAAGCTGGTCGACAACGCGGTCGCGCAGCGGGTCGGCGGGCTGGTGGTGTCCATGGCGAATCCGGAGGCGCTCAAGACCTCGATCGAGAACGCGGTCCGCGCGGGGATCCCGGTCATCACGATCAACTCCGGTGAGGACAAGAGCGCGGGCTACGGCGCGCTCACCCACGTCGGGCAGAACGAGACCATCGCGGGCGAAGAGGCCGGGAAGAAGTTCAAGGAACTCGGCAAGAAGAAGCTGCTCTGCGTGGTCCACGAGGCGGGCAACGTCGGGCAGGCCCAGCGCTGTGACGGCGCCAAGACCGGCTTCGCGGGTGACGTGCAGACCCTGCAGGTCGACATCAGCAACCCCACCGACGCCGAATCCCGGATCCGGGGCGCGGTGCAGACCGACACCTCCCTCGACGCCGTCCTGACCCTGAATTCGCAGGTCGCCGCGCGAGCGGTGAGCGCGATCAAGGCGGTCGGCTCGCAGGCGCAGGTCGGCACGTTCGACCTCAACACCGACGTGGTCGGCGCGATCAAGGCGGGCGACGTGGTCTTCGCGGTCGATCAGCAGCAGTACGAGCAGGGCTACCTGCCCGTGCAGTTCCTCAAGCTCTACCGGGACAACGCGAACGTCGTCGGCGGCGGGAAGCCGGTGCTCACCGGGCCCGATCTGGTCGACAAATCCACTGTGGACACCGTCGGCAAGTACGTGCAAAGGGGCACGCGATGACAACCACCACCCTCGACGAACGGATCGCGAAACCGCGCCTGCTCGACAGGCTGGTCGTCCGGCCCGAGATCGGCGCGCTGCTCGGCGCGGTCGTCGTCTTCCTGTTCTTCACCCTCGTCACCGACCAGTTCTTCAGCGGCAGCGGCGTGGCGACCTGGCTGGACGACGCCTCGACGCTCGGCATCATGGCGGTCGCCGTCTCCCTGCTGATGATCGGCGGGGAGTTCGACCTCTCGGCGGGCGTGATGACGGCGTCCACCGCGCTCGTCACCGCGACACTGGCGACGCAGGCGGGCTGGAACGTCTGGCTGGCGCTGTTCGCGTCGCTGGTCTTCGCGCTCGCGGTCGGCGCGTTCAACGGCTGGCTGGTGATGCGCACCGGACTGCCCAGCTTCATCGTCACCCTGGGCACGTTCCTGGCACTGCAAGGGCTCAACCTCGGCATCACGCGGTTGGTCACCGGCACCGTCCAGGTCTCCGGGATGCGGTCGACCGACGGTTACGAGTCCGCCGGTTTCGTGTTCGCGTCCACAGTGGACGTCGGCGGGACGGCGTTCCAGATCTCCATCGTCTGGTGGATCGGGTTCGCGGTACTGGCGGCCTGGCTGCTGGTCCGGACCAGGTTCGGCAACTGGATCTTCGCCGTCGGCGGCAACGCGCAGAGTTCCCGCGCGGTCGGGGTCCCGGTGGTGCGCACCAAGATCATGCTGTTCATGACCACCGCGCTCGCCGCGTGGCTGGTCGGCTCGATCAACATCCTGCGGTTCGCCAGTGTCCAGGCGAACCAGGGCATCGGACTGGAGTTCCAGTACATCATCGCGGCCGTGATCGGCGGCTGCCTGCTGACCGGCGGCTTCGGTTCGGCGATCGGCGCCGCGATCGGCGCGCTGATCTTCGGCATGGCACGGCAGGGCATCGTGTTCGCCCGCTGGGACAGCGACTGGTTCATGCTGTTCCTCGGCGTGATGCTGCTGTCCGCGGTCCTGGTCAACAACGCCTTCCGGCGGCGCGCGGAAAGGGTCCGGCGATGAGTCACAGCCAAGCCAAAGAGCTGCTCTCCGTACAGGGTGTCGGCAAGACCTACGGCAGCGTGATCGCGCTGCGCGACGTGTCCACCGTGGTCAACGCGGGCGAGGTGACCTGCGTCCTCGGCGACAACGGCGCCGGCAAGTCCACCCTGATCAAGATCCTCGCCGGGGTGCACCAGCATGACAGGGGCGAGTTCCTGGTCGAGGGCGCGCCGGTCAAGTTCGCCTCGCCGCGTGAGGCGCTCGATCGCGGTATCGCGACGGTGTACCAGGACCTGGCGGTCGTCCCGCTGATGAGCGTGTGGCGGAACTTCTTCCTCGGCTCCGAACCGACGGTCGGCTTCGGCCCGTTCCGGGCGCTGGACCGGAAGAAGGGCCGCGAGACGACCAAGAAGGCGTTGTCCGACATGGGCATCGACCTGCGCGACGTCGAGCAGCCGGTCGGCACGCTGTCCGGTGGTGAGCGGCAGTGCGTCGCCATCGCGCGGGCGGTGCACTTCGGCGCGAAGGTGCTGATCCTCGACGAGCCGACGGCCGCGCTGGGCGTCAAGCAGGCCGGTGTCGTGCTCAAGTACGTCGCGCAGGCCCGTGATCGCGGGCTCGGCGTCGTCCTGATCACGCACAACCCGCATCACGCGTATCCGGTGGCCGATCGCTTCCTGCTGCTCAAGCGGGGCGCGCCGCTCGGCACCTACGAAAAGTCCGAGATCGACCTTCCCGAACTGACCCGGCAGATGGCGGGCGGCGCGGAACTGGAAGCCCTCGAACACGAATTGCGAGCTGTGGAGTCCCCTTCATGACCGCTCTCGAAGCACTGACCGTCGGCAGGGTCGGGGTGGACCTCTACCCCGAGCAGAGCGGCGTGCCGCTGGCCGGGGTCAGCACCTTCGCCAAATCGCTCGGCGGCACCGCGACCAACGTCGCGGTCGCCGCCGCGCGGCTCGGCCGCTCGACCTCGGTACTGACGAAGGTCGGCCCGGACGGATTCGGCGACTACGTCCGTCAGGCGCTGCGGGAGTTCGGCGTGACACCCGATCACGTCGGGACGTCGGCGGGGCTGCAGACACCGGTGGTCTTCTGCGCGCTGAACCCGCCCGCGGATCCTCCGCTGCTGTTCTACCGCTCCCCCATCGCCCCGGATCTGACGCTCACCGAAACCGACGTTCCCTGGGACGTCGTGGAGACGGTGCCGCTCCTGTGGGTCACCGGGACCGGCGTGTCCGTCGAGCCCGCACGAGGCACCCAGCGCAAGATGCTGGAGCGGCGCGGACGCCGGTCGCATACCGTGCTGGACCTCGACTTCCGGCCGATGTTCTGGCCGGACACCGAAACCGCGCGGGAAGAGATCGGCTGGATGCTCGACCACGTCACGGTCGCGGTCGGCAACCGCACCGAGGCGGAGGTCGCCGTGGGGACGGCGGATCCCGACGAGGCCGCGTCGCGGATGCTGGCCAGAGGTGTCGAACTGGCGGTGATCAAGAAGGGCGCCGAAGGTGTTCTGGTGGCCACCGCCGAGGGCCGCTGGACGGTTCCTCCCCAGCGGGTCGAGGTCGTCTGCGGGCTCGGCGCCGGGGACGGGTTCGGCGGCGCGCTGATCCACGGGCTGCTGTCCGGCTGGGATCCGGTGCGCATCGCCGCGTACGCCAACGCCGCGGGCGCGCTCGTCGCCTCCCGGCTGGCCTGCGCCGACGCCATGCCCACCGCCGACGAGATCGAGGAGTTGCTGTGAGCAAGCTGCACCGTCCACTCGGGACGCTTTCGGACGAGCGGGATCCGGTCCGGCTCACCCCGGACTCGGCGGGCTGGACCTACAGCGGGCTGCGGGTGCTTTCGCTGGCCGCCGGGGAGACCAGGATCGTGCGCACCGGCGAGTACGAGGCTTTCGTGCTGCCCTTGGCGGGGGCGTGCACGGTCCGGGTCGACGGGCAGGTCTTCGAGCTCGCGGGGCGGGACTCCGTGTTCACCCGGGTCACGGACTTCGCCTACGTGCCGCGCGACGCGGAAGTCGAGTTGTCGACAGCCGGCGGTATCGAGGTCGCGTTGCCGATGGCGCGCTGCACCCGTCGCCTCGAACCGCGCTACGGGCCTGCCGAGAACGTGCCCGTCGAGGTACGCGGGGCGGGGCAGGCGACGAGGCAGGTCACCAACTTCGGGGTACCCGGCGTGTGGGACCACGCGGACAAGCTGAACGCTTGCGAGCTGATCACCCCCGGCGGCAACTGGTCGTCCTATCCGCCGCACAAACACGACGAGGCGTCCGACTGCGAGGTCGTCAACGAGGAGATCTACTACTTCCGCGTCGCCGGACGCGATGGCGTGACACCGTCGCGCGAAGGGTTCGGCCTTCATCGGACGTACACCTCGGACGGCGAGCTGGACGAGGACGTCGCGGTCCGCGACGGCGACGTCTTCCTGATCCCGCGCGGCTATCACGGTCCCTGTGTCGCGGCGCCGGGCTACCCGATGTACTACCTGAACGTCCTGGCCGGTCCGGCCGAAGAGCGGTCGATGGCCTTCTGCGACGACCCCGCGCACGGCTGGGTCCGCGAGACGTGGGAAGACCAGGAACTCGATCCGCGCTGCCCGGTCACGAGTCACGAAGGGCGAGTGTCATGAAACTGACCACGGCACAGGCCCTGGTGCGCTGGCTGCTCGCGCAGCGGTCGGAAACCCTGGACGGACGGGAGGTCCCGTTGTTCCCCGGGGTGTTCGCGATCTTCGGGCACGGCAACGTCCTCGGCCTCGGCACCGCGCTCGAGGAGTACCGCAACGAGCTTCCCCTGTGGCGCGGGCAGACCGAACAGGGCATGGCGCTCGCGGCGGTCGGCTACGCCAAAGCGACACACCGGCGCCAGGTCGGCGTGGTGACGTCGTCGATCGGGCCGGGCGCGCTGAACATGGTCACCGCGGCCGGGGTCGCGCACGCCAACCGGCTGCCGGTGCTGCTGCTCCCCGGCGACACCTTCACCAGCCGCGCGCCGGATCCGGTGCTGCAGCAGGTGGAGCATTTCGGCGATCCGACGGCCACGGTCAACGACGCCTTCCGCGCGGTGAGCCGGTACTTCGATCGGATCACCAGACCGGAACAGCTGCTGGCGACGCTGCCGCAGGTCGCCAGGGTGCTGACCGATCCGGCGGACGCGGGCCCGGTGACACTGGCGCTGCCCCAGGACGTCCAGGTCGAGACCTACGACTTCCCGGACGAGCTGTTCGCGCCGGTGACCCATCGCCCACCGCGCCCGCGTCCCGATCGCCGGACCCTCACCGAGGCGGCGGGCGCGCTACGGGCGGCGCGGAAACCGTTGCTGGTGCTCGGAGGTGGCGTCCGGTACTCCGGCGCCGGTGAGCGCGCGCTGGCCTTCGCGGAACGGCACGGCATCCCGGTCGCCGAGACCACGGCCGGACGCACGCTGGTCCCCCACGGGCATCCGCTGCACGCCGGACCGCTCGGTGTCACCGGCTCGGCCTCCGCGAACGTCCTGGCCGCCGAGGCCGACGTCGTACTGGCCGTCGGCACCCGTTTGCAGGACTTCACCACGGCTTCCTGGACGGTGTTCTCTTCCGACGTCCGGCTGATCACCCTGAACGCCGCCCGGTTCGACGCGGTCAAGCACGGTGCGCTGGCCGTCGTGGGCGACGCCGACGCGGGTCTCGCGGATCTGGCCGCGCAGCTGGAAAGCTGGCGGGTAGATCCTTTGTGGACGGAACGCGCGGCGGCGGAACGCGGCCGGTGGGACGAGCACATCGACTCGCTGCGCGCCGTTTCCGGCGAAGTGCCGACGTACGCCCAGGTCGTCGGCGCGGTCAACGAACTCTCCGAGCCGCAGGACTACGTGATGACCGCGTCCGGCGGGATGCCGGGGGAACTGATCGGCGGCTGGCGCGGGTCGGGATCGGTCAGCATGGACGTCGAGTACGGGTTCTCGTGCATGGGTTACGAACTCGCGGGCGCGTGGGGCGCCGCGATGGCGCATACCGGTGGCCTGGTCACCACGATGCTCGGCGACGGCTCGTATCTGATGCTGAACTCGGAACTGTTCTCCGCCGCCTTCGCCGGGCATCCGTTCGTGGCGGTGGTCTGCGACAACGACGGCTACGCGGTCATCGCCCGGCTGCAAGAGGGCCAAGGCGGCAAGCCGTTCAACAACTTCCTCGCCGACTGCCGGAGCGCGCACGCGTCGCCGCCTCGGGTCGACTTCGCGCGACATGCGGAGTCACTGGGCTGCTCGGTCTTCACCGCGTCCTCTTCGGACGATGTGCGGGCGGCTTACGCGAAGGCTCGGGAAGCCGCGGTGGCGGAGAAGCGGCCCGCGGTCGTCGTGGTCCGGACTCAGCCGAACTCGTGGACCGAGGCCGGTGCCTGGTGGGAGGTCGGCGTCCCCGAGCATCTTTCCGGGCGGGAAGGCCTCGACGACGGCAAGTCGGGGCAGGTGCGGTATCTGAAGAGCTAGGCGCGGCCGTGTCGCGAAAGCCACTTTCAGGACATCAGACGTCGCGAAAGTGGCTTTCGCGACACCCGGAACGGCTGACGTGGCCCTCACAGCGGCGGCCCGGATCGCCTCTCACGACCAACCCGACCCACGCGGCTCAGGCTTGAAGGCTCCCTTCGCCGCGTCCGATGCCACGAAGGACGCCCCCGCCCGTGTTCGGACGCGGGCCGCCCGGGACGACGGTGTTGCGAAAGCCACGTTCGCAACGTTGAAGGTTGCGAACGTGGCTTTCGCAACACCCATCAGCGACCGACTCCGAAGAACGGCACGAGCACGGCACGTTCGCCTTGCTCCTGAAACAAGTAGACGGGGCACGACCGCGTCCAACTGACTGAACGCGGTCGCGCCCGACCCCCGCCTATTTGTCGAAGCTGGCGAAGTACCCCGCCGCCATGTCCTCGTCACCGTGCCCGGCCTCGGACGCGCGGGCGAAGCGGGCCCGCCCGGCCTCGACGACGTCCATCCGGACACCCGCGCGACCCGCGGCCTCGAGTACCAGCCTGGCGTCCTTCTCGGCGTTGTCGACCGAGAACGCGGTGGTGTAGTCGTTCTTGAGGATCGCGGCGGATTTGCCCTGGAAGTAGCCGTTGTCCATCGGGCCGCCGGTGACGACGTCGACGAAATGCCGCGGGTCGACACCCAGGCCTTCGGCCAGCGCCAGCGCCTCGCCGACACCGTGGGTCAGCGCGATCACCCAGGTGTTCAGTACCAGTTTGAGCCGGCTCGCCGCACCGGAGCGGCCGTCCTCGCCGACCCACCGAGTGCGCTTGCCGATCGCGTCGAACAGCGGCTGGACGATCTCGCGCGCCTCGACCGCGCCGGCCGCCAGCACGATCAACTGGCCCTGTTCGGCGGGCTGGCGGGTGCCCTGCACCGGCGCGTCGACGAAGACGAGGCCCTGCTCGTCGGCATAGGCGATCAGATCGTCGACAGCGTCGCCGACGGTGCTGAGCTGCACCCAGATCGTGCCCGCGGCGGGGGCGGCGGCACGGATCGCCTCCAGGACCGCCGGACCGTCGGTGAGGACCGTGATCACGACCGGCGCACCCTCGGCCGCCTCCGCGGCGCTCGCCGCGACCTGGACACCGTCGCCCGCCAGGGCTTCGGCCTTGGCCGCGGTGCGATTCCAGGCCCGGACCGTGAATCCGGCCTTGCTCAGGTTGCGGGCCACCGGGGCACCGATGATTCCGGTGCCGAGTACCGCGACGGTCTCCGTCATGACTTGTCCTTCACTCCTTGCCCTCGGTAGTGGAATCCTCGTTCAAGAACGAGGACAAAGGAAATCCGCGCGGGCGCGGGGGCTGGTTTACGAAACCTGGAACATCAGAACGCCTGGATGGTGGTTTCGACGACTTGGGTGAGCGCCTGCCGGTCCGCGGTCTTGCCCAGCACCCGCAGGCCGTACATCGCCGCGAGGGTGAACTGGGCCAGGGCACGCGGATCCTTGTTCTCGCCGATCTCGCCCTCCTGCCTCGCGGCGGCGAACTCGACGTGGAACGCGTTCTCCACCCGTTCGAAGTTGTGACGGACGCGGGCGGTGATCTCGTCGTCGATCCCGCCGAGTTCCAGGGCGGCGTTGACGGCGAGGCAGCCTCGGTGCCCTGCCGAGGAGTCCATCTCGTCGTCGACCACGTCCGTCAGGACACGCCTGATCCGCTGCCGGATGGTTCCCGGGGCGGCCAGCATCTCCTCGACGCGCGTGGCGGACGTTTCCTCGTAACGGCGCAGAGCCTCCTTGAACAGCTGCTGCTTGCTCGAGAACGTGTTGTAGAGGCTTCCCCGGCCGAGGCCGGTGCTCTCGACCAGGTCCTGGGCCGACGTGGCCGCGTACCCCTTGCGCCAGAAAGTGCCGACGGCTGCGTCGAGCACCTCGGTGGGATCGAATCCCTTCGGACGGGGCATGCCGGCCAGCATCGCACGTTCTGTAACGAACAGTCAAATACCGGTCAGTGCGCCGCCAGCAGGGAGCCGAAGCCGCGCACGGGGTCGGCGATCCCGTTTTGGCGCAGGGCGTACCAATACAGCACGGTGTTGTTCGCGATGACGGGTTTGCCGAGCCAGAACTCGGCGGCCGCGGCGACGCGGGCCATGGCGACGTTGGTGCCGACCTGGACGATGGCCTCGACGTCGGCGCTGTCGATCGCCTTGACCGCGTCCCGGAGTTCGGTCTCGGACACGTGGGAGATCTTGGCCGGGCTCGGCCTGCCGAGGCCCTGGAGCCTCAGCAGGTCGTAGCCGCTGCCGGAGAAGAAGCTGCTCACCGAGTCGTCGCCGACCGGCAGATACGGCGTGATGACCGCGATCCTGCGGGCGTCGTACGCCGAGAGCGCGGCGTTGATCGCGTCCGGGCTCATCGCCACCGGCCGCCCGCCCGCGGCCTTCCGCATCGCGTCGAGGACCCGGCCGTGCGACCCCGGCCCCTGCCAGTAGCTCTCCGGTGAGACCCCGATGATCACGCAATCGGGGTCGCAGCCGGTGACACTCTCGATCGCCGGGTGGGTCGACGTGCGGATACCGCGCATCACGCGATCGAAGCCGGGCGCGTCGACCATCGAGTCGTCGTCGATGACCATCCGGCCGGTGTGGTTGGTGACGCCGTCGGGCCGCATCGCGTCCAGTTCCGGCTGGGCCGAGGTGTTCGTGGACGGGACGACGACGCCGACCTTGAGGCGGGGACCGAGAGAGTCAGTCACGGGCAGCTTTCTCCTTTCGCCGGTCAGCGCCCCTTCCTGGCACGGATCGCCGATGCCAGTTCAGCGACCCCGCCTTCCTTGAGGACGCTGTAGTGATCGCCTTGGAGTGTGACCACTTCCGGCGGTGTGGCCGAATACCCGGAACTGTTCTCGACGAACGAGTAGTCGTCACCGGCGGCCTTGAAGAGGGTCACCGGAGCCATGATCCGCCGCCGCGCGAGTTCACGGAAGCTGTAGTCGAACTCGTAGGTCTCCTCGACGATGCGGACGATCCGCCGGATCAGCTGCTCACCGAGCGCGGGCAGCAGGTTTGCCACGAAGGTCACGAATCCGTCTTCGTCGCGGACGGTTTCCCGGCAGGCCAGCGGTTCCGGCCCGGAGATCGACCCGATGAAAACCGACAGCAGGATCGTCAGGTACGCCGGATTCGTGTAAACGGCCACCCGTTCCCCGCCGCCGACTTCGGGGTTGCCCGGGCAGATCAGCAGCAGTTCGTCCACTCGCTGTCCCTGTTGCTCCAGCTGCCACGCCGTTTCGAAGGCAACCCGCGCGCCGAACGAGTAGCCCCACAGCGTGTACGGACCCTCCGGCTGGACCTGCCGGATCTCGGCGACGTCGGCCTTCGCCATCTCCTCGACGGTGGAGTACGGCGTTTCCGACGCGTTGATGCCGTGGGCCTGCACACCGTAGAAAGACCGCCCCAGGCCGCTTTCCGAAGCCAGCGTCCGCAGGTTCATCGGATACCCGCCGAGTCCCGGCCAGCAGAACACCGGGCTGCCACCACCGGTCGCCAAGGGGACCAGCCGCGATGACGGCCGGATGGAGTCCTCGCCGATGCGGGCGGCCAGATCGGCCAGCTTCGGGCATTCGAAGACGACCTGCAGCGGCAACCGGGTCCCGAACTCGCGATTGATCCGGTTCACCAAGGAAACCGCGGTCAGCGAGTTGCCGCCGGCGGCGAAGAAGTCGTCCCGTGCCGAGACGTCGTCGTACTTCAGCGCCTTGCCCCACACCTCGGCCAGCCACCGTTCGTGACTCGTCGAGGGCGCGACGTACGGCGTGTCGCCGCTCGCGGAGCGGACGGCGTCGGTCTCCGCGAGCGCCCGGCCGTCGACCTTTCCGTTGGCGGTCAACGGCAACTCGTCCAGCACCAGCACCCGGTTGGGGATCATGTAATCGGGCAGGGTGTTCGCGAGCTCGTCCCGGATGATCTCCGCGGGCCCCTTCATGTGCACGGCGTCTTCGCGCATTCCCTCGCTGCTCGCCTGCTCCGGGCTCACCTTTCCGCCGACGAAGAAGTACGACGGACCGGGGGCGATCCCCTGCCCGATGAGGATGTCGTCGATCCGCCGGGCGGCGGGCAACGGATTGCCGCTCTTCGAGCTGTAGCCCGAGGACATGAAACCGAACGCCGAACCGTTGCGCTGCAGGTGATGCAGCTTCGTGCCGAGACCGATGTACTCGAGCCACTCATCGGCGGTGCGGCTGACCGCGGTGATGCCGAAGCCCGCGCGGTCGTACACCTGCTGGTTGATCGCGATCACGTGTTTGGCCTCGATCAGGTTGCCGGAAAGCCGCTCGAAGTCCCCGTCCCGCCAGCGGTAAGTGCCGGCGGGCAGGCCCTCGACCCGGTCCGGATGGGCTTGCACGAACAGCTCCGTGTCGTCACGCCGAGGCTCACCGTCGTTGGCGTGCAAGGAGAACGTGCCGAGGTAGTGGTCCTCGGCGGCGGCACCTAGACGGACGGCCACCGCCGGCTCGAACGCCGAGGGGCTGATCGTGAGGCCGTACCCGGGCAGGATCTCCTCGAACACCCCGACCATGTGGCCCGCTTCGAACTCGAGGACCTCGCGGATGTTGTTCTTGTAGACCGGTTCGATGGCCCCGGTGCGCCCGATGAAGTGCACCGAGTGCCCGGTTCCCGTGCTCGCGGCGATCCGGATCAGCGTGTGGTCGATCGGGTGGTAGTAGTACATCCCGGCATCGAGCCCGTCGAGACCGCTTGTCTCCAGGTACAACTGCGTCGCGTACAACGCGCCCGGCGAGGCGTAGGAGTACTTCGGCAACAGCCGTTCGTCGCTTCGGAATCGGCCGAACCACCGCAGCAGCTCACCCAGTTCGGCGAACGCGAGCTCGCCGGGTTCCCGGGAATACGTGCTGACCGGGCCCGGCGTCAGGAGCGCGGCGAGGTCGTCGCGGCTGACGGCGCCGCCCTCGTAGTAGCGATAGGTCTTGCGGGCGAACACCTCCCGCCGCTGATGGGCGGTCTCCTGCTTGCCCTCCAACGTGACGACAGGGCGATCGGCGAGATCGGCGGCGGCGCGCACACCCGGATCGGACAGCTGCGCCTTGACCTGCAGCTTGCTGGCCTTGGACTGGTGGTGCCCGCCGTGGTTGCCCTGGTCCATCAGCGCGGCTTCGCGTGGATTCAGCTCCACACAGGCGACGAGCGCCTTCGAGCCGGTGCGCGCGTCGTCGGTCACCACCGCGGCGGCCCGGCGCACCCACGTGTGTTCCTCGATCGCCACCGTGATCTCGTCCAGCTCGACGCGGTAGCCGCGCAGCTTGACCTGGTTGTCGGCGCGGCCGACGAACTGGATGGTGCCGTCCGGGTTCCAGTAGGCCAGATCTCCGGTGCGGTACAGCCGCTCGGTCGGCACGAACGGATTCGGCACGAACCGCTCGCGCGTCTGCTCCGGCCGGTTCAGGTAGCCGCGGGCCAGCTGGACACCGCCGATGTACAGCTCGCCCGTCTCCCCGATGTCGACCGGGGCGAGGTCGGCGTCGAGCACGTAGCACTGCGTGTTGTCGACAGGCACACCGATCGAGATCATCCCGGCGCTCTCGTCGATGGTGTCCGGGTCGACGAGATGGGCTGTCGCGTTGATCGTGCACTCGGTCGGCCCGTAGAGGTTCACCAGCCTCGCCCAGGGCACCTCGCGGGCGATTTCCTTGGCCAGCTGACGCGAAAGCGCCTCACCGCCGGAGAACAGCTTCCGCAGCGTGGTGCAGGTCGCGAAGCGTTCCGTGTCGAGCAACGCCTGCAGCAGCGTCGGAACACACTGCAGAGTGGTGACGTCGTGCTCGACCACCGTGTCGATCAGGGCTTCGGGATCCCGGAAACCGCCGGGAGCGCTCATCACCACGCGGGCACCCGCGGCGGGCGCCAGGATCTCCCACTGCGCGGCGTCGAAGCTCATCGGCGTCTTCTGCAGCACCGTGACCCCCGTGTCCAGGTGACCGCAGGCCTGCAGCCAGCGTATCTGGGAAACGACACTGTGGTGCTCGATCATCACGCCCTTCGGCTTTCCGGTGCTGCCGGAGGTGTAGATGACGTAGGCGAGCGAGTCCGGCCGGGGCCCACGCGGGGCCTCGCCGGTCTCTCCGCGGACGTCGGCCAGGGAAACGATCGTCGTCCCGGCGGGGACCAGCCCGGCGAGCCGCGCGGCGAGATGCGGCTGCGTGACGACGACGCCGGTGCCGCTGTCTTCGAGCATGTACCGCAGCCGGTCTTCCGGGTACTCCGGGGACAACGGCAGATAAGCGGCGCCGGCCGAGAGAATGCCCCACACACCGATCATCAGGTCCGCGGAAGGCTCGACGTAAAGGCCGACGGGGTCATTCGCGCCGATCCCCAGGCTCGCGAGGTGCCCGGCGAGTTCCCCGCTCGCTTCTTCGAGTCCGCGAAAAGTCACTTCCCGGTCACCGTCGACGACGGCGATCTCCTCCGGCTGCCTCCTGGACCAGTCTCCGAGCAGATCCGGGAGGCAAATACCGGATCGGACGCGATGAAGCGGTGTGACGTTGTCGGTCGACGTCATGGTCATCCCCCAGTGCGAATTCCGTGTTCTTTGTTCCACCGGTCAAAGGAGTGGTCCGGTCGTCGCGAGATACGGTCCGGGGGACAACCGCCCCAAAGAACGGGAATCCCGTTTCTCGCATGCCGATAACGAGAACCGTGCACGCCCCGCCGATCATTCTTTTCCACCCTTTGGGGCGACGGTTCCCGCCGGCCCCCGGTATCCGCCACACTCGGCAGCATGATTCCCACTTTCGTCTTCGTGCACGGTTCGGGAAGTTCCGCACACGCTTGGACGGTCACCCAGCGAGAGATGGCGTCACGCGGGCATCGGACACTCGCACTCGATCTCCCGGGCCGGGGCGCGGGTTTCACCCAGGCCTATTACGAACAGGACCTCGAGACCTTCGCGGCCGAACCGTCGGCGGTGAGCGGCCTGACCGCCGACGACTTCACCGGGCAGGTCGTCGACGCGGTCCAGCTGGCCCGCCATCACGGTCCGGTCGTCCTGGTCGCGCACAGTTTCGGCGGGCTCCCGGTCACCGCCGCCGCCAACGCGATCCCGGAATTGATCGACCACGTCGTCTACATCGCCGCACAGTGCCCGGTCGAGCGCGCCCCCGGCGAATACCCGGCGCTGCCCGAATGGTCGTCCTCCGCTTTGTTCACCGCGACGGCGCCGCTCATGGTCGGCGATCCGACGCGCCAGGGCTTCATCCGGGTCAACTGGCGCGGCGCCGACCGCGTGCGGCGCGCCGCGCTGCGGGACGCCATCTCCGGCGAACTCACCGAGGAGGAGTTCCTCCAGGTCGTCGTCACGAGCCAGCCGGACGAGGTGTTCTGGCTGGCCGACCCCTCGTGGGACCACCGCGCCGACAAGGACTCCTGGGGCAGGATCCCGCGCACGTTCGTGCGGCTGCTCGAGGATCGTTCGATGCCGTTGACCGCCCAGGACCTCTACATCGCCGAGGGCGACGCGCTCACCCCGGACAACCCCTACGACGTCCGCGACCTCGAGAGCAGTCACGCCGGCTTCTTCCGCAAGCCCGCGGGGCTGGCCGAGATCCTCGACGACCTCAGCGTCCGAGCAAGCGCCGGATCTCGGTGACGGCGGAGCGGCCCGCCCTGTTCGCGCCGACGGTGCTGGCGGACGGGCCGTAACCGACCAGGTGCAGACGCGGTTCGGCGACGACCCGGGTGCCGTCCATCCGGATACCGCCACCGGATCCGCGCAGGCGCAGCGGCGCGAGATGGTCGATGGCGGCGCGGAAACCGGTGGCCCACAGGATGATGTCGGCGGGCTCGAAGGTCCCGTCCGCCCACCTCACGCCGTCCGGGGTGATCCGCTCGAACATCGGGTGACGGTCGAGGATCCCCGCGTCCAGCCCCGCCGGCACCTCGGGCGTCACGGCCAGATCCGTCACGCTGACGACGCTTTTCGGCGGCAGGCCCTCCCGGACCCGCCTGTCGACCTTCGCGACGGCCTCACGGCCCCAGTCCTCGCTGAACGGCTCATCACGCCAGACCGGCGGGCGCCGGGTCACCCAGCGCGTCGAGTGCGCGAAAGGCGCGATCTCCAGCAGCAACTGGACGGCCGACGCGCCACCGCCGACCACGACGACCCGTTTGCCGCGGAACTCGCCGGCACCGGTGTAGTCGGCGGTGTGCACCTGGCGGCCGCGGAAGGTCTCCTGCCCCGGGTAGTACGGCCAGAACGGCCTGTCCCAGGTGCCTGTCGCGCTGATCACCGCGCGGGCGGCCCAGGTCTCCGCCGCGCTCGCGACGACCAGCCGGTCTTCCTCGGCGCTGACCGACAGGACGTCGACGGGCCGGTGGACCGGGAGGTCGTAGGTGCGCTCGAAGCGGCCGAAGTACTCGGAAACCACGTCGGCGGCGGGCAGTTTCGGATCCGGGGTGCCGAAGCCCATCCCGGGGAGGTCGTAGATGCCGTGGACCTTCTCCACGATCAGCGAAGGCCAGCGGTACTGCCACGCGCCGCCGGGCCGCTTGCCGTGGTCGAGCACGACGAAACCCGCCTCGTTGGCGAATCCCGCGCGGCGCAGGTGATACGCCGCCGACAGACCGGCTTGGCCCGCCCCGATCACCGCCACGTCGACTTCGTGATCCGCCTTCATACCGGGTTCAACGGCTGGCGGACGCAGCTATTTCCTTCTCTGTCACGGTGTCCGCCGCGTCACAGCCCGCACGATCGCGACGATCAGGAGGACCCCGGCGAGGATCACCAGCACCGGTGCCACCCGTTTGACCACGGACTCGCCCGCGTACTCCATCAGGTCGATGGGTTCGCCCTCCTCCACCGGTTTCACCGCTTTCAACGGCGGGCGCTGCGGGGTTTCGGGCTTCTCGGGTTCGGCCGTACCGAGCTTGCCGGACAGGCAGTCCGCGAACGAGTCGAGGATCTTGCCGCCGACTTCGGAGATCATCCCGCGTCCGAACTGCGCCGGTTTGCCGGTGACCGCCAGTTCCGTGGCGACGGCGCCGTGGGTGACGCCGTCCTTCTCGGTCAGGGTGAGCGTCACCGTCGCCGAGGCCGTGCCCGCCCCTCGGGCGTCCTTGCCGGACGCCTTGATCACCACTTTCCTCGCGTCGAGGTCTTTCTCGACGAAATGGCCGCCACCCTTGTAGAGCAGGGAGATCGGCCCGAGCTTGACCTTCACCGTGCCTTTGAAGGCGTCCCCGTCGACTTCGGTGACGGTGGCGCCCGGCATGCACGGCGCCACCCGTTCCGGGTCGACGACGGCCTTCCAGACCTCGTCGACCGGGGCGGGAACGGTGAATGCGTGGTCGAGCCGCACGGGCCGACCTCCCTTCTCTCAGGAGCCTGCCGCGGCGAGGACCGCCCGGCCGGTCAGCACCCTGGCGAGATGCCGCCGGTATTCGACGTCGGAGTTGCCGTCCGCCGTCGGGTCGGTGCCTTCGGCCGCGTGTTCGGCCGCGCCGCGGATCGCCTCGGCGGTGGCCGCGCAGCCGACCAGCGCCGCCTCGACCCCGGCCGCCCGCACCGGCGTCGAGCCCATGTTGGTGAGCGCGACACGTGCCTCCTCGATGGTGCCCGCCTCGGTGCGGACGCAGGCCGCGACCGCGACCATCGACCACGCCTGCGCGACCCGGTTGAACTTCTCGTAGTGGGCGTGCCAGCCGGTGTGCTTCGGCACGCGGACCTCGACCAGGATCTCGTCCGCGGCGAGCGCGGTGGTGAACATGTCCTGGAAGAAGTCCGCCGCGGCGACCGTCCGCCGCCCGTCCGGCCCGGCGACGACGAGCTCGCAGCCGAGTGCGAGGACGGGCGCCAGCAGGTCACCGGCGGGATCGGCGTGCGCGATGGCGCCGCCGAACGTGCCGCGATGGCGGATCTGCGGATCGGCCACCGTGTCGGTGGCGGCCTTGAGCAGTTCGGCGTGTTCGGCGACCAGCGCGTCCCGCTGGACGTCGTAGTGCGTCGTCATCGAACCGATGACCAGCGCGTCGCCCTCCTCGCGGACGCCACGCAGCTCGCCGACCTTCCCGAGGTCGATCAGCGTGGTCGGCGTGGCGAGCCGCATCCGCAGCACCGGAAGCAGGCTTTGCCCGCCTGCCAGCACTTTGGCGTCCTCGCCCGCTTCGGCGAGCGCGCTCACCGCTTCGTCCACTGTGGACGGGGCGACGTAGTCGAACGGAGCCGGGATCACTGGGCACCTCCGGTTGCGTCGATCGAACCGAGACCGCCTCCGGCTTCGGAGCCCAGCCCGCCCTCGGCGGCCGTCTGGTGCTGGATGGCGTGCCAGACCCGCATCGGGGTCAACGGCATTTCGATGTCGTCCACCCCGAAGTGCCGGACGGCGTCGATCACGGCGTTGACCACCGCCGGTGTCGAGGCGATCGTGCCCGCCTCGCCGACTCCCTTGGCGCCCAACGGGTTCGTCGTCGACGGTGTTTCGGTGCGGTCGGTGGTGAAACTGGGCAGATCCGCCGCCGACGGGAGCAGGTAGTCGGCGAAGGTCCCGGTGGTCAGCGTCCCTCCTTCGTCGTGGACGGCCTCCTCGAACAGCGCCTGCGCGATGCCCTGCGCGAGTCCGCCGTGCACCTGGCCTTCGACGATCAGCGGATTGACGGCCACGCCGACGTCGTCGACGCAGACGTAGGAGCGCAACCGCACGCGTCCGGTCTCGGTGTCGACCTCGGCCGCGCACAGATGCGTGCCGTGCGGAAAGGAGAAGTTCTCCGGATCGAACGTGTCCGCCGAATCCAGCGAGGGTTCGACGCCGTCCGGCAGATTGTGCGCCGAGAACACGGCCCACGCGATGTCCTGGATGGACGTCGCGGAATCCGTGCCCTTGACGGAGAACTTGCCCGCCTCGAATTCGAGGTCGTCCTCGGCGCATTCCATCAGATGCGCCGCGATCGGTTTGGCCTTGGCGAGCACCTTGTCCGCCGCCTTGACCACCGCGATCCCGCCGACCACCAGCGACCGCGAGCCGTAGGTGTCCATCCCCTTGTGCGAGGACTGGGTGTCGCCGTGGATGACCTCGATGTCCTCGAACGGGACGCCGAGTTTGTCGGCGACGATCTGGCTCCAGGCCGTCTCATGGCCCTGGCCGTGCGCGGAGGCGCCGGTGATCACCTCGATCTTGCCGGTGGGCAGCACCCGGATCTCCGCGTGCTCCCAGCCGCCCGCCGCGTAGTCGAGCGAGCCGAGCACCCGCGACGGCGCGAGGCCGCACATCTCGGTGAACGTCGAGATGCCGATGCCGAGCTGGACGGAGTCGCCGGATTCCCGCCGCTCCTTCTGTTCCCGGCGGAGACCGTCGTAATCGAAGAGTTCCTTGGCCTTCGCGGTGGCGGCCTCGTAGTTGCCCGAGTCGTAGGTCAGCCCGGCCACCGTGGTGAACGGGAACTCCTCGTGCTTGATCCAGTTCTTCTCGCGGAGCTCCATCGGGTCCATGCCCAGTTCGACGGCGAGTTCGTCCATGATCCGCTCGATCCCGAACGTGGCCTCCGGCCGCCCGGCGCCGCGATACGCGTCGGTGAGCGTGGTGTTGGTGAACACGTTGGTGCAGGCGAAGTGGTACGCCGGGAACTTGTAGATGGCGTTGAACATGAAGGCGCCGAGGATCGGCACACCGGGGCCGACGAGGCCGAGGTACGCGCCCATGTCGGCGAGCAGTTCGACCTTGAGGCCGGTCACCGTTCCGTCGCGGTTCGCGGTGATGGTGAGATCCTGGATCTGGTCGCGGCCGTGATGCGCGGCGACCATCGTCTCCGAACGGGACTCGGTCCATTTGACCGGTTTGCCGAGCCGTTGCGCGATCAGCGTCGACATCATCTCTTCGGGCAGCACGGCGATCTTGCCGCCGAACCCGCCGCCGACGTCCGGCGCGATCACCCGCACCTTGTGCTCGGGCAGGCCGAGCGTGGCCGCGGTCATCGTCTTGAGGATGTGCGGGACCTGGGTGGCCGACCACATGACCAGCTGACTGCCCGTCGGATCGACGACGCACGCCCGCGGCTCCATGAACGCCGGCACCAGGCGCTGCTGACGGAAGCGCCGCTTGAGCACGACCTCGGAGTTCGCGATCGCGTCCTCGACGTCGGATCCCGTTCCCGCGCCCGCGGAATCGAAGACCCACACCGCGTTCTGGTTGGTGCCGAGCTCCTCGTGCACCAACGGCGCGCCCTCGGCGAGCGCGTTCTCGAGCCCGAGGACCACCGGCAGCTCGTCGTAGTCGACGTCGATCGCTTCGAGCGCGTCCTGCGCTTCGGCCGCCGTCCTGGCGACGACCACCGCGACCCCTTCACCGGCGAAGTTCACCGTGTCCGAAGCGAGGATGGGCCGCCTTGGGGACTTCATGTCCGGCGTGATCGGCCACGCGCACGGCATGCCGATGGCACTCTCGGGGTCGAGGTCCTTCCCGGTGTAGACCGCGACGACGCCCGGTGCCGACTTGGCCTCGGTGACGTCGATCGAGACGATCTTGGCGTGCGCGAACGGGCTGCGGAGCACCGCGAGGTGCAGCATGCCGGGCAGGGTCAGGTTGTCGGTCCAGCGCGTCCTGCCGGTGATGAGGCGCTCGTCCTCCTTGCGGCGACGCGACTTGCCGACCTCCGGTTCGATCGTGGAGGTCATCACTCACCACCGGCGCCGACGCGGGAGGCGGTGTCCGAGGCGAGCCGCTCGGCTTCGGGACCCGCACCGGGCCGCATCTGATGGGCGGCGTCGCGCACCGCGCGGACGATGTTCTGGTAACCCGTGCAGCGGCACAGGTTGCCTTCGAGTCCTTCTCGGACGGCCTTCTCGTCCGGATCGGGATTGTCGGCGAGCAGGTCGATCGACTGCATGATCATGCCGGGCGTGCAGAAACCGCACTGGAGCGCGTGATTCTCGTGGAAGGCCTTCTGCACCGGATGCAGTTCGCCGTCGCGGGCGAGCCCCTCGATCGTGGTGACCTCGCAGCCGTCGGCCTGGACCGCGAGGACCGAACAGGATTTCACGCTGTGCCCGTCGAGATGGACGGTGCAGGCTCCGCAGTTGCTGGTGTCGCAACCGACCACGGTGCCCACCTTCCCGACCCGTTCGCGCAGATGGTGCACGAGCAGGGTGCGGGGTTCGACGTCGTCTGTGTAGCTGGTGCCGTCGACGGTGACGGTGATGCGCATCAGGCCTCCAAAAGCAAGAGAAACCCCGCGCTGGTCCGGGGTCGTTCGGGAGCGGCCGGTCATTGAAGTTGTCACGGACCGACCCCGGGAGGACCGTGATCGGACTCACAGTCGAGCGTGCTACTTCTGCCCGGCCGGGACAACCCCCACCAGGGGGTGACTCCCGAGCGGACCCGCAAAGGCGTTGCCACTTAGCGATTTTCTCCGCAAGTGCGGTTCCGTGAGGACTATTTCAAACGCTCGGGAAAGCCGGGCGGCAACGCACCGTCCACTCGGTACTGGAATCCCCCACCCCGATGTCGCGAAAGCCACTTTCGGGACATCTGATGTCCCGAAAGTGGCTTTCGCGACACCCGAAGCCGAGGCGCAAGCTCAGCCCGTCATACCCAGCACCGAGAGATCGGCGTTCGCCCCGGTGACCACGGTGGCGGCCAACTCGCCGGGGATGCCGTGCACGGTCAGCGCGGCCAGTCCGGCGGCGCCGGCGGGTTCCGGGACGACGCCGAGGGTCTCCGCGCCCAGTCGCATGGCCGCGCGCAGATCGTCGTCGGTGACCAGGACGAAGTCGTCGACCAGGGACCGCAGCCGCCGCACGGATTCCGGTTCCGGGGTCCGGATCGAGATCCCGCCGGCGAACCAGTTCGCCCGGTCCGCGGTGACCGGCTCCCCCGCCTCCCAGCTCTTCGCCATGGCGGGCGCGGACGTGGTGCCGACGCCGACGATCCGGACGTCCGGCGTATGCGCCTTGAGCCAGAGCGCGACCCCGGCGATCAGCGCGCCGTCGCCGACCGGGAGCACGACCGTGTCGATCCCGCTCTCCCGCGCCAGTTCCAGGCCGATCGTGCCCGCCCCTTCGGAGATCGCGGGCTCACGGCCGTCGACCACGAAGACGCGATCCGGGGCCTCGGCGGCGAAGGTCGCCGCGGCGACCTTCGCCTCCCCGTCGACCCGGCGCACGCGAGCGCCCAGCGCCTTCATCCGCCGGAGTTTGACCGGGGCGATGGTGGCGGGGACGAACACTTCGGCCCGCAGGCCGTGCTTCCCGGCGGCGAACGCGACGGCCTGCCCGAAGTTGCCGCTGGTCCCGCACACCATGGTCGTCCCCGGCGCCAACCCGGCGGCGAAGTAGTCCGCGCCGCGGCCTTTGAAGCTGCGCAACGGATTCAGCGTCTCGATCTTCACCAGCACGCGACGGCCGAGCCGCTCGTTCAGCTGTCCGTCGCTGTACTGCGGGGAGTTCAGGAAAACGGGATCGATCACCTTCGCCGCCTCGGCGACGTGGTCCAGCTGCAGGTCGATGTCGGTCATGAAGCTCAAACTAGGCGGGAAGACGATCACCGCGATTGTAAATTTTCCCGCCCGCGTGCAAAAATCTTGCGTGACTCTCGACGAGATCGACCACCTGCTGCTCGACCTCGTCCAGGTCGACGCCTCGCGTCCGCTGCATGATCTGGGTGACGCCGTCGGCCTTTCCCCGAGCGCGGTCCAGCGACGGTTGACCCGGTTACGCGCCGAGGGCGTGATCCGCGCCCAGGTCGCCGTGCTCGATCCGGAGGCGCTGGGCGCCGGGATGACGTCGGTCATCCTGGTCGCGCTGACCGACGACGACATCGAGCACCACACGGCGTTCCGCGAGCGCATGCTGGCCGAACCCGGCGTCCAGCACTGCTACAGCATCGTCGGGCAGTGGGATTACGTCGTCGTCCTGCTCACGCCGGATCTCAAGGCGAGCCGGTACCTGTCCCGGGACCTGTTCACCGAGCACGTCAAACGGTTCGAGACGCTGCCCGCCTTCGACGTCGTCAAGTCGAGTCAGGCTGTCCCGGTTCCCGGCGTCAGCCGTGGATCCGGCCGGTGAGCTCGGCGAGCCTCGAACCCGACCCGTTCCACCGCAGCGCGATGATCTCCGCCGCGATCGACACGGCGGTCTCTTCGGGTGTCCGCGCGCCGAGATCGAGGCCGATCGGCGAGGACAGCCGTTCGAGTTCCGCCTCGGTGACCCCGGCCTCGCGCAGCCGCGCGAACCGGTCGTCGTGGGTCTTGCGCGAGCCCATCGCGCCGATGTAGCCGACGTCGAGACGCAACGCGACCTCCAGCAGCGGCACGTCGAACTTCGGGTCGTGGGTGAGCACGGCGATCGCGGTCCGGCCGTCGATCCGGCCCGCGTCGGCTTCGGCGCGGAGGTAGCGGTGCGGCCAGTCGACGACGACCTCGTGCGCGTCGGGGAACCGGCTCTTCGTCGCGAACACGGGCCGCGCGTCGCAGACGGTGACCTGGTAGCCGAGATACGCGCCCATTTTCGCCATCGCGGCCGCGAAGTCGATCGCGCCGAAGACCAGCAGGCGCGCGGGCGGCTCGAAAGAGTTGACGAAGACCGTCATCCCCTCGCCGCGGCGCTGTCCGTCCGGTCCGTAGTGCAGCGTGCCGGTGCGGCCCGCCACGAGCATGCCGCGCGCGTCGTCGATGACGGCGTCGTCCATCCGCGAGGAGCCGAGCGAACCGGCGACACGATCCGGCCAGACGATCAGATGCTCGCCGACCAGGCCTTCGGCTTCGTGTTCGATCACCGTCACGACGGCGACTGGCTGTCCACTGTGGACGGACTCGACGACGTCGCCGAGTTCCGGCATCGAGTCGCGGTCGACGTGCTGGACGTAGATGTCGATGATCCCGCCGCAGGTCAGCCCGACCGCGAACGCGTCGTCGTCGCTGACGCCGTAGCGCTGCAGCACGGGGGCGCGCTCGGCGACCACCTGCTGCGCGAGTTCGTAGACGGCGCCCTCGACGCAGCCACCGGAGACACTGCCGGTGACCGTGCCGTCCGGCGCGACGAGCATCGCCGCGCCCGGGCTCCGTGGTGCCGACGAGAACGTCGCCACCACCGTGCCGACCCCCACGGTCTCACCGGCCGCCCAGCGGCGGTGAAGTTCGTCCAGTACGTCACGCATCGGCGATCTCCACGAGCAGTCGTTCCAAAGTGGCCAAGCTGTGTCCGGCGAGCAGCCGATCGAGGTACGGGAGCGCGGCCACGATGCCGGACTGCACGGGAGCGTAACCCGCGCGCCCCGCGTGCGGATTCACCCAGAATACGGCGTGCGCGAGCCGCCGCAGCCTGGCGAGCTGCTCGCCGAGCAGGCCGGGGTCGCCCCGTTCCCAGCCGTCGGAGAACACGGTGACCACGGAACGCCTGGCCACACCGCGTTGTCCCCAGCGGTCGAGGAAGGCCCGCAGGGTCTCGCCGAGTCTGGTCCCGCCCGCGAAATCGGGGACCGCGGCGGCCGCGGTGAGCATCGCGTGCTCGGGATCGCGTGACCGCAACTGACGGGACACCCTGGTGAGCCTGGTGCCGAGCGTGAACACCTCGACCCGGCCGTGGGCGCGCCGGGCGACGACGTGCGCGAACCGCAGCAGCGCGTCCGCGTACGGCCCCATCGAGCCGGAGACGTCAATCAGGAGGACCAGACGGCGTGGTTTGGTGCCCCTCTTCCGGTACGCCAGGCGCACCGGCTCACCGCCTCCGGCCAGCATCGCCCGGAGCGTGCGCGACGGATCGAGGGTTCCCCGCCGGGCGGCGCGGCGGCGCGGCGAGGTCCGCGACGGGAGGGCCGGGCGCAGTTTCGCGAGGAGTTCCCGCAGGTGAGCGCGTTCGGCGACGGTCAGTTCGGCGAGGTCGCGATGGCGCAGGACCTCGTCCGCACTCGCGGCCACCCGGAGCTGATCGGGCTCAGCGCCGGACTCGCCCTGGCTCGGCGACTGCGCGAGCGTGGCGATCCTGGCGCGTTTCGGAGCCGCTTCCTTGCCGCGCCGCCGTGGTCCGGTTTCCGCGTCGGTGAACCAGCTGTCGAAAGCGACGTCGTAGCGAGGAAGGTCGTCGGGGTCTGCGCACAATGTCAGCCGTCCGGCCCAGTACAGCTGCTCGGGATCGGCCAGATCGACCTCGCCGACGGCCTCGAGGTACGCCTGCACTCGGTGCGCGTCGCACGGCAAACCGGCTTCGCGCAAAGCCTCCGCGAAGCCGACGAAACCCGCGAGTGGGTCGGTCACCTCTCCATTATGAACCTCGCCGCGCGAAGACCGGGGTCTTCTCACGGAGAGGACCGATACCACCCATGAACGCGCTCAGGCCCGTGAGCAGCGGAAACCGGTCCGAAATCCGGAGGGGCAGGGGGATGGTCCGCTCGGTGAGCGTCCCGTCGAGCGCGGGCTCGACGAGCATCTTGTGCTCACCCAGTTGCATCTTCTGGGTGAGCGTGACGACAAAGTTCCGGCGGCGCTGTACACGGCCCAGGTCGCGCGCGGTCAGCGAGCCGCGCCGCAGCGGGCCGGCGAGGATCCGCGCGGCCGCCACGGCGTCCTGCACCGCGATGTTGACGCCCATCCCGCCCGCCGGTGACATCGCGTGCGCGGCGTCGCCGATGCAGAGCACCCGCTCGGAGTACCAGTGCGGAAGCTTGGACATCCGCACCTTCAGCAGTTTGACGTCGTCCCAGTCGCGGATCGCGGCGAGTTCGCCCTCTCCCCAGCCGAACAGGCCGCCGATCCGTTCGCGGAACTTCTCGATGCCCTCGGCTCGCTGTGCCTCGTCCTGGCCCTTCCGGATCAGGTACGACGTCTGGTAGTAGTCGCCGCGATCCATCGTCATACCGGCGAGGCCGTTCGCGAAACAGCCGAACACCTGGGCCTCCTTGCCCGTGTCTTCGAGCTTGGGCACGCGGACCCACCACACGTCCATCGGCACGTCGTACTCGTTCGGCACGAGCCCCGCTTCCGCGCGCACCAAGGAGTCCCGGCCGTCGCAGCCGACCACGAGCGACGCCGCCAGTTCCCGTTCCACGCCGTCGGAATCGCGGTAGCGCACCCCGCCGCCCTGGCGCAGACCGGTGACCTCGGCGCCCATCCGCAGGGTGAACGTCGGTTCCTCCGCCGCGGCTTCGGCGAGCAGGTTCAGGAAATCCCACTGCGGGACCATCGCGATGTACTTGTACGGCCCGGGGATCCGGCGGAAATCGGCGGCGACGATCGTCGTGCCGCCGATCACCATCCGCATCTTCTCCAGCCGCCGCGACGGCAATTCCGCGAACCGGCCGCCGAGCCCGAGTTCGTCGAGCAACATCAACGTCGGCGGATGCACCGTGTCACCACGGAAATCGCGAAAGAAGTCCTTGTGCTTTTCGAGAACGGTGACCTCGACCCCGGCTCGCGCCAGCAAGAGTCCGAGCACCATCCCCGCCGGACCGCCCCCCACCACACAGCACTGTGTCCGTTCCATAATCGAGTTGTAGCGCGCCCGGCGAGCCGTTGCCACGTGATCGGCTCCGAAGAGGACCTAGGTCCCGCCGGGAATTCTCGCTACGGTGACGCCATGTTCTCGTCCCGTGCCGTACTCGCCGCCCTGCTCGCACTGGCCCTCGGGGCGGCCGCGGCCCCGGCCGCCTCGGCGGCTCCCGCGTCTTCCCCGGTCCCGGTCGTGTACGACGGCGACTCCGATTTCGCGGACATCGCGACCCTCGCGTACCTGTGCCGAGCGCACGAACAGCGCCGCATCGACCTGCGCGCGGTCACCGTCACCAACAACGGCGCCGGGATCCCCGGGCGTGCGCTGACCCACGTGCGGACGGCGCTCGGGAAATGCGGTCTCTCCGGCATCCCGGTCGCCGACGGTTCCGAAACCGGCGTGAACCCGATGCCCGCCGATGGCCGCGCCTGGACCGAAAGCATCCTCAACGGCGCGCTCGGCGACGCGGGTGTGCCGGACAGGCCGTCCAAGATCCGGGCGTCGGCACTGCTCGCCGCGACGGTGCTCGAATCGGCCAAGCCGGTCGTCGTGATCGCGACCGGCCCGCTCACGAATGTCGCGAAGGCCATGGACGTTCCCGGGGTGGCGCAGCGGATTTCGCGGCTCTCGGTGATGGGCGGCGCCTTCGACGTCCCCGGCAACGTGTTCGGCCCGGACGCCGGGAAGTTCGACGGCACCCAAGAGGTCAACATGTGGCTGGACCCCGCTTCGGCGGACAAGGTCTTCGCCGGGCTGCGCCGCGTCGACATCGTTCCGTTGGACGCCACGAACGACGTCCCGATCACACCGTCCTATGTGGAGCGTCTGGGCCGGGAAGGCCGGACCGCGGAAGCGAAACTGGTGCACGCGATCGTCACGCAGCCCGACCTCGCGCCGTACGTCCAGGACGGGACGGCGTTCTGGTGGGACACGCTCGCCTCGTCCGAGGTGCTCGACACCGTGAGCCCGGTGAAGCTGCGGAAGGCGAAGGTCGACGTGCGGCAGGACGGCGCCGCGGCGGGCCGTACTTACGTGACGCCGAGGGGAACTTCGCAGTACATCGGCTACGACGCCGATCCCGTCGCGTGGGAGAACGGCTTCCTGAAGATGCTGAACGGCTAGGTCCGCAGTCCCGCGATGAAGACCTCGACCATCCGGCGCGCGTTGTAGCGGGGGTCGCTGTCGGCGCCGATGCAGAGGTTCCCGACGCCGCGCATGACCTCGATCGCCTGCAGATCGGAGCGGATCTCACCGGCCTTCGCCGAGGCGTCGAGCAACTGCGCGCAGACGGGCAGCAGACGGTCGAGGAAGTAGGCGTGCAACGTCTCGAAACCGGTGTTGTCCGCCTGGAAAGCGCCGGCGAGGCCGTGTTTGGTGACCAGGAAGTCGACGAAGAGGTCGATCCAGCGCCGTAGCGCCTCGTACGGCGAAGCGCTCGACGCCAGCAGTTCCGGCCCGGCTTCGGCGCAGGCGTCGACCTGATGCCGATAGACGGCGATGATGAGGTCGGCCCTGGTCGGGAAGTGCCGGTAGATCGTGCCCATCCCGACGCCCGCTTTCGCCGCGATGTCACGGACCGGCGCCTCGACACCCGAGGTGACGAAGACGGCGGCGGCCGCGTCGAGCAGGGTTTTCTCGTTGCGCCGGGCGTCCGCGCGCTTGGCCTTGGTGCCCTCTTCGCTCATCACACCACTCCTTCGGGTTGCCAAACGGAACAATGCTCCGTATCGTTAGCGGAGCAACGTTCCGCTTGCTCATCTTGCCATGGAGGACACCGTCATGCAGTACCGCACCTTGGGCAGGACCGGTGTGCAGGTCAGCACCCTCGCGCTCGGCGCGATGAATTTCGGCGCGATCGGGCGCACGGATCAGGACGAGGCCACCGCCATCGTCGACGCCGCGCTGGAGGGCGGGATCAACTTCGTCGACACCGCCGACATGTACAGCGCCGGCGAGTCGGAGAGGATGGTCGGCAAGGCCATCGCCGGCCGTCGTGAAGACATCGTGCTGGCCACGAAGGCGACCATGCCGATGGGCGACGAGCGCAACCACCAGGGCGCTTCACGCCGCTGGCTGGTCACCGAGTTGGACAACAGCCTGCGCCGCCTCGGCGTCGACCATGTCGACCTCTACCAGATCCACCGCTGGGATCCGAAGACCAGCGACGAGGAGACCCTCTCGGCGCTGACCGATCTGCAGCGCGCGGGGAAGATCCGCTACTTCGGCTCGTCGACCTTCCCCGCGTACCGCGTCGTGCAGGCGCAGTGGGCCGCCCGCGAACACCACCTGAGCCGGTACGTCACCGAGCAGCCCAGCTATTCGATCCTGCAGCGCGGTATCGAAACACACGTGCTGCCCGTGACCGAGGAATACGGGCTCGGCGTGCTGGCGTGGAGCCCGCTCGCTTCGGGCTGGCTTTCGGGCGCCGTCCGCGAAGGCCGCGAGATCGCCACGAACCGATCGGCCGTCCTCCCGCGACGCTTCGACCTGACCCTGCCCGTCAACCGGGCTCGGCTCGAGGCCGTCGAGCGGCTGGTCAAGGTCGCCGAACAGGCGGGCCTGAGCCTGATCCAGCTCGCGCTCGGTTTCGTCGTCGCACATCCGGGCGTGACCAGCGCGATCATCGGGCCGCGCACCCTGGCGCACCTGGAGTCGCAACTCGCCGCCGCGGACACGGTGCTTCCGGCCGACGTCCTCGACGCGATCGACGAGATCGTCGCGCCGGGCACCGATCTCGCCCCGGAAGAGAAGATGGACACCCCGCCGTCGCTGCTCGACCCGGCGCTGCGGCGTCGCTGACCCTGTTCAGGCGAGCAGTTTGTCCAGTTTGGCGCGGACCCTGTCGAGATCCTCGCTGTACTTGAGCACCGAGCCGAGTGTCCGCGCGCCCGTCGCGGCGTCCAATTCGGACATCCCGAGTGCGAGGAGCGCCTGAGCCCAGTCCAGGGATTCCGCCACTCCGGGCGGCTTCAGCAACTCCATCGTCCGGAGCCGCTGCACCGCCGTCGCGACCTGGGCCGCGAGCCCTTCGCCCAGATCCGGGATCTTGCGGCGCAGGATCTCGATCTCGCGGCCGAGGTCCGGGTGTTCGAGCCAGTGATAGAGACAGCGGCGCTTCAGCGCGTCGTGCACCTCCCGCGTCCGGTTGGAGGTGAGCACCACGAGCGGCGGATGTTCGGCGCGCACCTCGCCGAACTCGGGGATCGTCACCGCGTTCTCGTCGAGGAGTTGCAGCAGGAAGGCTTCGAACTCGTCGTCGGCCCTGTCGATCTCGTCGACCAGCAGGACACACGGCGCGGTCTGCAACGCCTTCAGCAGCGGCCGGGAGAGCAGGAATCGTTCGGTGTAAAGGGACTGCTCGGCGGCCTCGACGTCGAGGCCGCCGTCACCCGCGGCTTCGAGGGCGCGCAAATGCAGCAACTGGCGGGGGAAGTCCCATTCGTACAGTGCCTGCGCCGCGTCGATCCCTTCGTGGCACTGGAGCCGGATGAGCGGCATGCCGAGCGCCTCGGCCAGCCCCAAGGCGAGTGAGGTCTTGCCGGTACCCGGCTCACCCTCGCAGAACAGCGGGCGGCCGAGCCGCAACGCGAGGAACCCGGCCGTGGCGATGCCGTCGTCGGCGAGGTAGCCGACCGATTCGAGGGCTTCGGCCAGTTTCTCGGGCGATTCGACGGTCACGTCCCGATCGTAGGCCTCGGTGAGCCGGAGATCAGCCTGGAAGATCCTCGCGGCGATCCACGTCGTGCCCGGTGCCGAGGTCGCCGCATTCGACGAGCCGCAGGTCCGGACGCCCCTTGAGCCAGTCGCGCGCGCCCTTGTCCCCGGACGCGCCCGCCACGATCTCCGGCCACCAGCGACGGCCGAGTACGACGGGATGACCGGGAACGCCTTCATAGGCGGCGCGCGCGACGGTGTTCTCGTCGGCTCCGGCGGCGACTCGGCGCACCACTTCGGCACCGACTCCGGGCAGATCCACGAGGTGCACGACGGCGGCCTCGGCGCTGGTCGGTTCCAAGGCCCTCAAACCCGCGCGCAGGGACGCGCCCATGCCGGACTCCCAGTCTTCGGCCACGACGGCGGCCTCTTGCCCGGGCAGGAGGCCGCGAACTTCCTCGGCCGAAGCGCCCAGTACCACCCGGACAGGTGCGCAGCCGGCGTCGGTGAGCACCCTCAGCGCCCGGACGACGAACGGCTCCCCGTCGAGAACGGCCAGCGCTTTCGGCCCGCCGAACCGGCGTCCGGCCCCGGCCGCGAGCAGCAGCCCGGCGACCTCAGCCATGGCTCGCCCTGGTCGGCGGCGCCGAGGCCAGATCGGTCTCGATGGCCCGTGCCGCCGCGAGCAGCGACGGCAGCAGTTCACGCTCGACCGACTCCGGTGTCGTGCGGCTGGCGTGGGTGGAGAGGTTGACCGCGGCCACGACCCTGCCCCGCCTGTCCCGGATCGGCGCGGCGATCGAGCGGAGACCCTCTTCGAGTTCCTGGTCGACCATCGCGTAACCCTGCCGGTAGACCCGCTCCAGCTCGGCGATCAGGTCCTGCTGCCTGGTCAGCGTGTGCGCGGTCAGTTTCTCGAGTTTGGCCGCGTCGAAGTAGCCGTGCAGGTCTTCGCCTTCGAGCCCGGCCAGCAGGACGTGCCCCATCGATGTCGCGTGGGCCGGGAAGCGGGTGCCGACGTTGATGCTGACGGTCATGATCCGCGAAACGGCCACGCGCGCGACGTAGACGATGTCCAGGCCTTCGAGCACCGAGACCGAACTCGACTCGCGCACCTCGGCGGACAGCCGTTCCAGATGCGGCTGGGCGACCTCGGGCAGCGACAGGCTCGACAGGTACGAGTAGCCGAGTTCGAGGACCCGCGCGGTGAGCGAGAAGTACTTGCCGTCCGTGCGCACGTACCCCAGGTCGACGAGGGTGAGCAGGAACCGGCGGGCTGCCGCCCTGGTCAGCCCTGTCGAGCGGGCGACGTCGCTCAGCGTGAGTTCCGCCGCGTCCGCGTTGAACGCCTTGATCACCGCCAGCCCGCGTTCCAGCGACTGGACATGGTGCGCTCCGCGCTCGGTCACCTCGCCTTCGTCCATACCGGAACCCTAACCGTCACCCCCTTCCTGAGCCGCAGGCTCACCGAGTTCGGCCAGCACCCGCTGGGCGACGGCGAACGCCGCGTTGGCGGCCGGGGCGCCCGCGTAGACGGCGGTGTGCAGCAGGACCTCGGAGATCTCCTGGGCGGTGAGTCCATTGTGGACGGCGGCTCGGACGTGCATGGCGAGCTCGTCGTGAGCGTGCAGCGCGGTGAGCGCGGCCAGGGTGACACAGCTGCGGGTCTTGCGGTCGAGCCCGTCGCGCGACCAGACCGAACCCCACGCGCCCCGGGTGATGTAGTCCTGGAACGGGCGGCTGAACTCGGTGGTGCGGGCGACCGCGCGATCGACGTGCGCGTCGCCGAGGACTTCGCGGCGCACCCGCATGCCGGTCTCATAGGGGTCTTCGCTCATCGGGCCACCTCCAGATGTTCGAGGATCAGCGCGGTGAACCGCTCCGGCTGTTCGAAGCTCCCCAGATGCGCGGCGCCCTCGACGACCTCGAGCCGCGCGTCCGGAACGCCGCCCGCGATCACCTCGGCGTGCTCGACCGGGGTGGCCGGATCCTCGGCCCCGGCGATGACCAGCGTCCGTGCCGCGATCTTGGGCAGATCGCCGACCAGGTCCATCCGTTCGATGGCCTCGCAGGACGCCGCGTAGCCCTCGGCGGGGACGCTCGCGATCATCTCGCGCAGGTAGCCGACGCTGCCGGGATACGCGGCGCCGTACCCGGCCGTCACCCAGCGGCCGACCCCGGCTTCGGCGACCGACCCGGTGCCGTTCTCCCGGACCGTCCTCGCCCTGTCCGCCCACATCCGCGGCGGCCCCAGTTTCGCGGACGTGCAGCACAGCGTGAGACTCTCGATCCGGTCCGGCGCGTTGACGCCCAGCCACATCCCGGTCATCCCGCCGAGCGAGAGCCCGACGAAATGGGCGCGTTCGACGCCGTGCTCGTCGAGCAGCGCGAGCAGGTCACCGCCGAGATCCTCGAGCGTGTACGGCCCGGGCGGCACCGGGGACGCGCCCTGCCCGCGGGTGTCGTACCGGATCACCCGGAACCCTTTGTCCACCAAGGGTTTCACCTGCGGTTCCCACATACGGTGGTCACTGCCGAGCGATCCGCTGAACACCACGGCAGGACCGTCCGCGGGCCCTTCCGCGACGCTGTGCACCTTCACCGGCTGAGACATCGAAAACTCAGACATCGAAGAACACCGTTTCCCCCGCGCCCTGCAACCGGACGTCGAACCGGTAGCCCTCGTCCGTCTTGGTGGCGATCAACGTGCTCCGGCGGCTCTCCGGCACCGAGGCCAGCACCGGGTCCTGGGAAGTGTCGTCGTCCTCGAAGTAGATCCGGGTGACGACGCGGTGCAGCAGACCGCGGGCGAGCACCGAGACGTCGATATGCGGTGCCTGGGTGCTGCCCGCCGGACCGGGCACCAGGCCGGGCTTGATCGTCCGGATCTCGTAGTTGCCGTCCGGATCGGTCGGGCAGCGCCCGAAACCCCGGAACCCGCTCGCGACCGCTCCGCGCGGATCGTCGGGGTGATCGAACCGGCCGTCGGCGTCGGCCTGCCAGGTCTCGATCATCGCGTCCGGAACGGGGTCGCCCGCGCCGTCGAGCACCCGGCCGTGGATGCGGATCGCGGCCGGTTCGTCCGCGGGGACGACCTCCGGCCCGTCCGGCCAGGGCAGGCCGATGGACAGGTACGGGCCGACGGTCTGGGAAGGCGTCGTCTCCGGCATCAGTGCTCGTCCTCCTCGTCCTCGAAGACCGACGCCTCGCGACCGCGCACGACGATGTCGAACTGGAAGGCCAGCGCCCATTCGGCTTCGGTGCGGTCGAGGTCGAACCGCGCGATCATCCGCTGCCGGGCCTTCTCGTCCGGAATGGAGTTGAAGATCGGGTCCTGCGAGAACAGCGGGTCTTCCGGGAAGTACATCTGGGTGACCAGCCGCTGGGTGAACGCGCTGCCGAAGACGGAGAAGTGGATGTGCGCCGGCCGCCAGGCGTTGTCGTGGTTCTTCCACGGGTACGCGCCCGGTTTGATGGTGGTGAAGGTGTAGCGGCCCTCGCTGTCGGTCAGTGTCCTGCCCGCGCCGTCGAAATGGGGGTCGATCGGTGACGGCCAGCGATCCCCGGTGTGCCGGTACCGGCCGCCCGCGTTCGCCTGCCAGATCTCCACGAGTGAATCCCGGACCGGCCGCCCGTCACCGTCGAGCAGCCGTCCGGTGACGATGATCCGCTGCCCCTGCGGCTCGCCCTCGTGGCCTTGGGTGAGGTCGTTGTCGAATTCGCCGATCCGCCCCGGGCCCAGCGCCGGACCGGTGACCTCGGTCAGCAGATGCGGAAGGACGATCAACGGCTCTTGGGGATGGCGCAGCGCCGTCGACCGGTACCCGGCGTAGTCGAGCGGGGGATGCGTCCCCTCCGGATCGCGCCGATAGCGCGGGAGCCTCAGTTCTGCGGGTGCGGACATGCTGCCTCCTCCAGGCGCGGTCAGTGAGCTTTAGCGGGCTTCGAGGACGACGGCCAGCCCCTGGCCGACACCGATGCAGATCGCCGCCAGCCCCCACCGGCCGCCGGTGCGACGCAGGTGATGGGCCAGCGTGCCGAGGATCCGGCCGCCGGAGGCGCCCAGCGGATGCCCGATCGCGATCGCGCCGCCGTTGACGTTGACGATCTCCGGGTCGAGCTTCGACCAGTCCCGCAGGCAGGCCAGCGACTGCGCGGCGAAGGCCTCGTTCAGTTCCACGGCCGCCAGGTCTTCCCAGCCGATCCCGGCCCGCTCCAAGGCGATCTCGGCCGCGCGGACCGGCCCGATACCGAAGACGTCGGGATCGACGCCCGCGGCGCCCCGGCCCGCGATCCGCGCCAGCGGATCTTTGCCGAGCCGCTTCCCGGCGGCCTCGTCGCCGAGCAGCAGGGCGGAGGCGCCGTCGTTCAGCGGCGACGCGTTCGCGGCGGTGACCGTCCCTTGTGGACGGAAGACGGGCTTGAGCTTCGCGAGCTTCTCCGTGCTGGAGCCAGGCCGGATGCCCTCGTCATGAGTGAGTTCGACACCCTCGACGGGTACGACGTGATCGTCGTAGAACCCCTCGTCCCAGGCGCGGGCGGCGTTGACGTGACTGCGGACGGCGAACGCGTCCTGCTCGTCGCGGCCGATGCCGTAACGCTCGGCGAGCTGCTCGGTGGACTCGCCGAGCGAGACCGTCCACTGCTCGGGCATCTTCGGGTTGACCATGCGCCAGCCCAGCGCGGTGGAGTACAGCGTCTGGTTTCCGGCGGGGAAGGCCTTCTCCGGCTTCTGCATGACCAGCGGGGAGCGGCTCATCGACTCGACCCCGCCCGCGACGGCGAGCGAAGCGTCGCCGACCTGGACCGACCGGCTCGCCTGCATGACCGCGTCGAGACCGGAGCCGCACAGCCGGTTGACCGTGGCGCCGGGCACCGTCGTCGGCCAGCCCGCCAGCAGCGCCGCCATCCGCGCGACGTTGCGGTTGTCCTCGCCCGCGCCGTTGGCGTCGCCGAGCACCACCTCGTCCACCGTGGCCGGGTCGAGGTCGTTGCGCTCGGCCAGCGCCCGCAGCACGGTGGCGGCGAGGTCGTCCGGCCGGACCCCGGACAGGGCGCCGCCGTACTTGCCGAACGGGGTACGGATGGCGTCGAACAGGAAGACGTCGGTCATGCGCTCGCCCTTTTGAGGTCTCGGAGGATGCGGAGTTCTGCCTCGGTCGGTGCCGGGGTGGTTCCCAGGTCGCCTGCCACCTTCAGTTTCCACCCGGTCGCCTCGACGACCTGATCGACCTCGATCCCGGGGTGCAGTTCGGTGAGCGTGAGCTCGGCGGTCTCCGGGTCCGGCCGCATCAGGCCGAGGTCGGTGACCACCAGCGTCGGCCCGGCGCCGGGGAGGCCGAGCCGCTCGCGGTCGCCCTTGCCGGTGCCGTGACCGAACGACGTCACGAAGTCGACCTTCTCGACGAACGTGCGGGGGCTCTGCCGGAGCACCACGAACACCTCGCGACAGGAAGCGGCGATCTCCGGCGCCCCGCCCGCCCCGGGGAGCCGCACCTTGGGATTGGCGTAGTCCGGGCCGATGACGGTGGTGTTGATGTTGCCGAACTTGTCCAGCTGGGCGGCACCGAGGAAGCCGACGTCGATCCGGCCGGGCTGGAGCCAGTAGTTGAAGACCTCGGGGACACTGACCACCGCGTCCGCGGTGTCGGCGAGTTCGCCGTCGCCGATGGACAGCGGGAGACGGCTCGGTTTGGCGCCGAGACACCCGGATTCGTAGATCAGCGTGAGGTTCGGCGCGTGCCCGCGGCGGGCCAGGTTGGCGGCCGTGCTGGGCAGGCCGATGCCCACGAAACAGGACATCCAGTCACCGAGCGCGCGAGCGGCGGCGACGCTCATCATCTCGTCGGAGGTGTACTCGGTCATGCCTTCACTCCCGTCAGCTCGTCGAGCCAGCGGGTGAAGCTCTCCCTGTCCCGGCCGATCGCGTCCCATGCCTGGTACGCGTCGTTGTCCCGCTCGTAGTACCCCGCCGCGTACGACGGCTTCGCGCCACCAGGCACCTCGGCGACGGCTGTCACCGCCCACGACGGCAGCACGATCGCACCCGGACGGGGCTCCAGTTCGTCCACGACCTCCTCGACGGTGATCAGCGATCGTTTCGCCGCCAGCACCGCCTCCTTCTGCACGCCGGTGATACCCCAGATCTGGACGTTGCCCGCCCGATCGGCGCGCTGGGCGTGCACGATCGTCACGTCCGGGTTGAGGGCGGGGACGGCGGCGAGCCGCTCACCGGTGAACGGGCAGGTGATGGGCTTGATCGTGTCGGTCTGCGCGGGGAGATCGGTGCCCGTGTAGCCGCGCAGCACGGCGAACGGCAGACCCGAGGCGCCGGCGACGTACCGATTCGCCATGCCCGCGTGACTGTGTTCCTCTATCTCCAGGGGCACCGGCCAGGAATGCTGGACCGCGTCACGGAAACGGTGCAGCGAGCCGACGCCGGGATTGCCACCCCACGAGAAGATCAGCTTGCTCGCGCAGCCCGCGCCGATGAGCTGGTCGTAAACGATGTCCGGGGTCATGCGGACCAGCGTCAGACCGGTGCGGCGCTGGCGGATGATCTCGTGGCCGGCGGCGACGGGAATGAGGTGCGTGAAGCCCTCGAGCGCGACGATGTCGCCATCGCGCACCAGCCGCGCCACGGCCTCCTTCAACGACAGCAGCTCCGCCATCCCCACTCCCGGTTGTTCGTATCGCGCACACTTGTTCTGTATCTGAACATAGCACAGCCGGGCCGGTCGGGGCACTCCTTCTTTGGGTGGGCCGAAGGGGCCTTTCACCGCATGACACGGGGGCAAAGCGCCCCTCACCACGTGAGACGCGGCGAAGGGCCCCTTCAGCCCGCAGTGGGCCGGCACGTAAGCGGACCGGTCACGATCGCGACCGATACAGAGGGGGCTGTGTGGAAATAGGGACACTCAACGTCCCTATTTCCACACACCCTCACCCAGAACAGCGGCAAGGGGCCTTCCACCGCGAAAAGTCCGCGATGAAAGGCCCCGCCTCGCGCCGGCGAGCCGCCACCGGCCGGCGCGAAGTCCTACCGCACCTGGATCAGCCGCGACCCGTGCGCCGGAACCGCCGAAGCCGTCCACGAACCGGAGAACTTCCCGAGATCGCTCCGCGAAACCAGGTCGCGCACCTTCCTCTTCCCCGACAACCCGACGTCGCCCCACTTCACCGTGACGTCGGCCGCCGAAGACCCCAGGTTGTAGACCGCCAGCGCCCAGCTGCCGTCACGCAGCTTCTTCTTCCACACCTGAAGGTCCCCACCGGTCACCCGCGTCGGGTACGTACCCGACCGGTCGACCGAGATCACCTCGGGATTGGTCAGGATCGAGACGGCCTTGTCGTCCAGGAAGTAGATGTCACCACCGACGTACAGCGGCGCCGACGCCATCGACCAGAACGTCATCACGCTTTGCCGTTCGACATCGTTGATGCCGTCCTGGATCCCGTTGCCGACGTTGTTCGAGATCGGCATCGAGTCCAGGTCCGCCCGGTAGTTCTTGCCGAAGACGCCCAGCCAGTTCGGCAATTCGGTCCAGCGGGCCTTCACCGAGCTGTCCCAGGAGGACACGGTTTCGCAGTAGCACTCGATGTCGGTGTCGACGCGGACACCGTTCGCGTGCGGGGCGAGTTGCTCGCCGATGGAGCGCGGGACGGGCCAGGCGCTCGCTGTCAGCCACATCGCGCGGCCGGAGCGGTCGATGGCCTTCGACCAGGCCGCGATGTCGGCGACGTTGTCCGCGGTCGTGCCGTCGACTTTGATGAAGTCCACGCCCCACGAAGCGAACTTCGCGACGATCGAGTCGTAGTACTTCTGCGCGCAGGGATTACGGTAGTCGATCTTCCAGTTGCCGCCCCACATGTTCGCGGGCGTCAGCGGCCGGAAGGCGATGTCCTGCGCGCGGCACGACGTCCCCGCGATGGGCGCGTTCTTGTCGTAGACCTCTTTCTCCAGCCCCGTCACCGAGTACAGGCCCAGTTTCAAACCCTTGCCGTGCACGTAATCGGCGAGAGCCTTGATCCCGCTGGGGAACCGGGACGGATCGGGATCCGGGACACCCTGCGCGTCGGTGTGGAAGACCCACGCGGAGGTGGCGTTCCAGCCCGCGTCGATGTTGACGTACTCGTACCCGGCGGACTTCAGTTTGCCCGCCATCGCGTCGGCGGCGTCGCGGATGTGGGTCTCGGTGAGCCAGCCGGTGCCGTAGCCCGGTCTGCTCGACGACTGGACGCTCCAGCTGCTCCAGCCCATGAACGGTTTCACGAAATCCGTCTTCGCCTCGGCGACGGGGAAACCGCCGAGCGCGACGACCAGGACGGACACCAAAGAAAGACGGCGGAGAAAGCGCATGTCGTCTCCTCGTTGAGAGAACTACTCCTTGAGCCCGCTGGCGGTGATCCCGCGGACGATGAAGCGCTGCGCGACCAGGAACATCGCGACGAGTGGGGCGATGGTGACCAGGGCGCCCGCGAACAGCGCGGGCAGGTTCACCGTTTGCGCGGTGAGGAACGTCGACAGCGCGATCTGCGCGGTCCACGACGCCGGGTCCTGCCCGATGACCAGCGGCCACAGGAAGGCGTTCCAGCTCTCGATGAACAGCAGGGAACCGAGCGACGCGAGCATCGCGCCGGAGTTCGGCAGCACGAGCCGCACGTACACGCCGAGATAGCCGAGCCCGTCGAGACGGCCCGCTTCCTCGATCTCGGCGGGGAACCGGAGATAGAAGTTGCGGAACAGGATCACCGCGAAGGCGTTGAACAGGTTCGGCGCGATGATGCCCCATTGAGTGTTCACCCCGCCCATCGCGCCGACCACGACGAACGTCGGCACGAACGTCACCGACTGCGGGATCATCAGTGTCACCAGGATGAAGGTGAACACCGCCCGCCGACCGGGCACCTCGATCCGGGCCAGCGCGTAGCCCGCCATCGAACCGAGCAAAGTCGCGATCGGCGCGGTGACGATCGCGATGAGGAACGAGTTCCCCAGCGAGCTCGCCATCGGCACCGATTCGTCGGCGAACAGGTCGCCGAAGTTGACCCAGCTCACCGGATCCGGCAGCCAGTGCCAGTCCGCCGACGACGCCTGATCCGGCGTCACCAAAGCGTTGCGCACCATCAGGTAGAACGGCAGGAGGAAGATCACCGCGAGCACGGTGGCCAGCGCGTAACCACCGACGTTCCGCGGGCGGCGCGTGGTCAGGAGGGCCATGTCAGTCCTTCTTCCCGAAGCCCACGATCCGGCCCTGCAGCAACGTGACCACGATGATGATCAGCGTCAGCACGAAGGCCCCCGCCGAGCCGAGCCCGTAGTTCTGGTCGCCGAGCGCGGAGTCGTAGAGGAACACCAGCGGCGGCCGCACCGGCGCGGTGGCGTTGCCCGTCTGCACCGAGCTGAACAGGTTGTAGAACTCGTCGAAAGCCTGGAAAGCGGCGATGAGGATCAGCAGCAGGACCGCGACGGAAGTGTTCCTCAACTGCGGCAACGTGATGTGCCGGAAGGCCTGCCGACGCGAGGTCCCGTCCAGCTCCCCCGCTTCGTACAGCGAACGCGGGATCGCTTGCAACCCGGCGAGGAACAGGATCATGTAGAGCCCGACCTGCAGCCACAGACGCAGGGTCACCACGGCGATCCAGTACAGCGGCGGGCTCGTTTCGGAAAGCCACGCCACCGGTTCCATGCCGAACAGCCCGCCGAGCGCGTTCGCGACGCCGGTCGGGAGCCCGTTGAACAACGCCATCCGCCACATCAGCGCGGCGACCACATAGGACACCGCGGCCGGGATGAGGAACGCGGTCCGGAAGAACGCGCGCCCCTTGGTGATGCCGTTGAGCAGGACCGCCAGCCCCAGCGACATCGCGAACGTCACCGGCACGATGAACAGGGTGAACAGGCCGATGGAACCCAGCGACGACAGGAAGGCCTCGTCGGCGAGCAACGTGGTGTAGTTGTCGATCCCGACCCATTTGCCGAGGTCGAGCGTGCCGCGAGCGTCGTTGAAGCTGAGCAGGAAGCTCCAGCCGATCGCCACGTATTTGAACAGGCCGAGCCCCAGTACGGTCGGCCCGGTGAGCACGGCGAACGCGCCGATCGCCCGCCAGTCCCGCCGCTTCTTCGACGTCATGCCAGCTGCTTGTCGACTTCGGCCTGGACCTTCTTCGCCGCGTCCGCGAGCTCGGGGCCCGCGGCGGCCTCACCGTTGGCGATCTTGACGACGGACTGCAGCAGCAGGTTCTGCGACGCCTTGTTCCACAACGCCGGGAAGGTGTGCCCGTTCTGCTGCGAGATGGTGACGGCGTCCTTGGCCGCACCCTCGGCGAACTCCGTGGTCTGCGCGGCGATCGGCTTGCGCGATGGGATGTGGAAGCCGTACTTGACGCACCAGTCCTTCTGGAGTTCCCGCTGCTGGATCCACAGCCAGTTCACGTACTTCTTGGCCGCGTCCACCTGGGCCCCCTTGGCGTTGACCAGCTGCGACCAGCCGCCGACCCTGGCGGCGGGACGGCCTGCGTCGCCGAATTTCGGCCAAGGCACCACGCCGAAGTCTTCGCCCAGCGACTTCTTGATCTGCGGCATCGCCCAGAGCCCGCACCACTGCATCGCGACGGCCTTGTCCTTGAACGCGCCGGGATCCGACCAGTCGGTGGTGTAGCCCTTGAGCAGCCCGCCGGAATCGTGCAGCTGCTTGAGCCCCTCGATCGCGGCGACCGCCTGCGGGCTGTCGAAGGCGACCTTCTTGCCACTGGCGTCGAACAGATCGGTACCGGCGGACCAGAGCAGCAGGTACGCGGAATCGCCGACACCGTCGGTGCCGAGGTAAAGGCCCTTTTGCTTGCCGACATTGAGTTTCTTCATCGCTTCGAGCAGTTCGGCGAACGTCCGCGGAGGCGCGATCCCCGCGGCCTGCAACGCGCTCTTGCGGTAGAAGAGCATCATGACGTCGTCCATCATCTTGACGCCGTAGAGTTTTCCGTCCACCGTCACCATGTCGAGCGCGGCCTGGCTGAACTCGCCGCGCACCGGCGCGAGGATGTCGTCCAGCGGCGCGAGCACGCCGTTCTTGACGTTCTGGTACCGGAAGTCGCCGAGTTCGAACAGATCCGGCGCCTGCGAGGTGAGCAGCGCGGAGTTCAGCTTGGTCTCGTAGTCGCCCGCGATCCAGGTGATGTTGACCGCGATGTCGGGGTTGGCCTTGGTGAACTCCTGCGCGTACCGTTTGACGGCTTCCTGCGTGCCGTCCTCACCGTAGGCGTGATACCACTGGTTGAGCGTCACTTTGGCGCCGGAAGAGTTCCCGCCCTTGTTGAGCGGATCACCCGTGCCACAAGCGGAAACGACCGCTCCACCGGCGAAGAGCATCGAGCCGACGAGGAAGGTGCGACGGGAAAGCGGAGCTGGCATGTCGAACTCCTAAAGGCGGTCGGGGACGAAGAGACCTTGTACGGCGACGGCGGCAGCGCCCCGTGCCCATTCCTCGAACGGCAGCGGCCGGATCACCAGACCGCACCGGCCCGCGCTGCCGAACGCCTGCACGGCGAAGGTCCGGCGGATCTGATCTTCGAACAAGTCGTAGGTGGCGACGCCTTCACCGGAGACGACCACGCGTTCCGGGCCGAACAGGTTGACCAGCGCGGCCAGCCCGAGCCCGATCGCGTGCCCGGCTCCCGCGAACACCTCGCGCAGGGATTCGTCTCCCCCGCGAGCCCTGGCGACGGCGTCGTCCATGGTCAGGCCGGGTTCTCCCGCCGCTTCTTTCGCCGCGGCGAGTATCGCTTCGGTGGACGCGATCGCCTCCACGCAACCGGTTCCGCCGCAGTGACAGACCGGACCGTCGGCGGAGATCGGCACATGCCCGATCTCTCCCGCCACCCCGTGCGCGCCGCTGACCAGCCGCCCGTTGACCACCAGCGCGCTGCCGATCCCGGTGCCGACGGTGACCAGCGCGAACGACGAGGCGCCGACGCCTTCACCGAACCACTGCTCCGCGACGGCGAGCGCCTTGACGTCGTTCTCCAACGTCGTCTTCAGGCCTGTCGCCTCGTCGAGGAGTTCGGCCAGCGGGACATCGCGCCAGCCGAGGAAAGGCGAGTAACGCACGAGTCCGGTCTCCCGGTCGACGTCCCCGGAGATCGCGACACCGAGACTGTAGGCGCGGTCCCGGTATCCCTCGTCCAGCAGCTCGCCCACCAGATCCGCCAGCGCGGCGACGACGTGCTCGACATCGTGGTCCCGCAAGGGATGGTGGCGCGAGGTCTGGATACCGGCCCGGAGATCGGTGACGACGCCGATCAGATCGTCCGCGGTGATCTTCACACCGACGAAGTACTCGCGGTCCGATCGGATCGCGAGGGGGTTCGCCGGACGGCCCGCCCCCGGCCCCGTCCGTTCCTCCGACGCCAATTCCTCCAGGTAACCGGCCTCGATGAACGGACGCGCGGCCTTGGTGACCGCGGCCGAGGACAGACCCGTCCGGCGGGCCACGTCCACGCGGCTGACCGGCCCCTGCGTCAGGACCGTGGTGAACACGGTCGCCGCCGCGGGACTGGTGATCGGCGCCCTTGCCGGTGCACTGCGTGGCATGGCCGGTACGGTACGACGAATAAATTAACTTCGTCAAGAATTTATTTTTCCGCTGGTCAGCTCTACGCTCGGACTCATGTCGAGGATCGAGTTCGACCAAGACCGGCGCCTCTGGCTGCTCGGCACCCCGCAGACGTCGTACGCGCTGCGGCTCGACGCCGCCGACCGGCCGACGCACGTGCACTGGGGTCCCCCGCTCACCCTCGAGCAGGCGAAATCGATCGGCGCGCGGCGGAACCCGGCGGACAGCAGCTTCGACGAGCCTGGCGACGACCGGCCGGAGCTCCCCGTCGAAGGCGGGGCGGCGTTCGGCGTCCCGGCCTTGCAGGTGCGGTTCGCGGACGGGACGCAGGCGGTCGAGTGGCAGTTCCTCGGCCACACAAGCGAAAACGGCGAACTGACCATCCGGCTGCGAGACCGGCACTATCCGCTCGAAGTCGGGCTCCACTACCGCGTGCACGAAGACTCCGACGTCATCGAGCGCTGGACCACACTGCGGCACCTCGGCGAAGGCGCGCCGATCACCCTGCTGCGCAACGATTCCGCGTCCTGGACGGTGCCGAGGCGGGCGGGTTACCGGCTTTCGCACGTTTCGGGTGCCTGGAGTTCGGAGTTCGGGGTCCGCCGCGAGCCGCTGTCTACCGGCGAGACGACGTCGACCAGCAGGCGCGGGGTTTCCAGTCACCAGGCCAATCCCTGGCTGATGCTCGACGCGGGTGACGCGGACGAGGGACACGGCGAGGTGTGGAGCGCCGCGCTCGCGTGGAGCGGCAGCTGGCGGATCACCGCCGAGCGGTCGCATACCGATCGTGTCGGCTGGACCGGCGGCGCCGGTCACGAAGGACTGACCAGGACGCTGCGGCCCGGCGAGATCCTGGAGACGCCGGTGTTCGCCGGTCTCTACGCGGCCGACGGCTTCGGCGGCACCAGCAGGCGTTGGCACGCTTACGTTTCCGGACACGTCCTGCCACATCCCGAGGAGCTGCGGCCGATCGTCTACAACTCGTGGGAGGCCACCGGCTGGGACGTCGACGAGGAGAAACAGAAGGCACTGGCCGTCGCGGCCGCCGAATTGGGCGCGGAGCTGTTCGTCATGGACGACGGCTGGTTCGGCGGCCGCTCCGACGACACCGCCGGGCTCGGCGACTGGACACCGAACCCCGAACGCTTCCCCGCCGGGCTCGACCCGCTCATCGACGAGGTCCATCGCCTCGGCATGCGGTTCGGGATCTGGGTCGAACCGGAGATGGTGAACCCGGACAGCGATCTCTACCGCGCGCATCCGGACTGGGTGCTGCGTATGGACAATCGTGAGCGGACGATGTTGCGCGGTCAGCTCGTGCTCAACTTCGCGCGGCCGGAAGTCGCGGACTGGGCCCACAAATGGCTCGACGACCTCGTGGGCCGCCACGAGATCGACTTCCTCAAATGGGACATGAACCGCGCGTTCACCGAGGCGGGCTGGCCGGAACGCGGCGAAGACGCGTCCCGGGCGTGGATCGACCACGTCCGCGCGGTGTACTCGGTGATGGACCGGCTGCGGGCGGACCACCCCCGGCTGCGGATCGAGTCCTGCGCGGGCGGTGGCGGACGCGCGGACCTCGGCATCCTCGCCCGCACCGACGAGGTGTGGACGTCGGACAACACCGACGCCTTCGACCGGATCGGCATCCAGCACGGTTACGGCCAGCTCTATCCCGCGGGCACCATGGCCGCCTGGGTGACCGACAGCCCGAATCCCCTGACCGGGCGGTCGATCCCGCTCCGGTTCCGGTTCCACGTCGCCATGGCGGGGGTCCTCGGCCTCGGCGGTGACCTTCCACTGTGGACGTTCGAGGAGCGCCGTGAGGCCGCCGAGCTCGTGGCTCTCTACAAGGAGATCCGCCCGGTCGTCCAGCACGGCGCGCAGTACCGGCTGGGCGAACCGGGCGGCTCCCCCTTGACCGCGGTCCAGTACCTGCTCGAGGACCGCGTGGTCGTGCTGATCTGGCAACGGCCGACGGAATACGGCCGCCCGCTCGTCCCTCCCCGCCTCGCCGGGCTCGACCCGGAAGCGCGCTACCACGACGAAGACACCGGCGAGATCCACCATGGCGCGATCCTGCTTTCGCACGGGATCGATCCGGCACTGTCCGAAAAGGACTACGCCAGCGCCCTGATCCGGCTCACCCGGATCAGCTGATCCCGCTGCCGGGAGGGAACCATTCGACGGCCTTGAAGTCCCCCGTCTCGACCGTCTCGAACGGCGCACTGCTCATACAGGGCGGCACGACGAACTCGTGGTCGGGATCGGGCCCCCAGCTGTAGCCGACCCGGTCCCGTTTGCCGTGGTCGTACACCGACATCCCGACACGGCGGTCCTCGAGCCCCGGGACGTTCGTGTCCTCGACGATGCCGGTGACCACGGCGACCGGGCCGCCGACCACCAGGCAGTCGACCCTGCCCTGGAAGTAGGCCGAGAACCCCGCGCCCGAGTGGCTCACCCGGAACGTCCCCCTGCTGTCCGGGAAGAGCCCGTGCGCGTCGAAGGTGAACCGGACGTCCTGGCCGTCCTTGCGCAGCATCTTGGCGCTGCCGACCAGACTCGGTTCGGTCGGCTTCCCCTTGCCCTCCTCCGCTCCCGACGCCGGACCGGCGGCGACGAGCGTCGTGGCGAGGACCATCGCGGCTCCGATGGCCGCGAGCTCTCGTGATCGTTTCATTTCCACCCCTGGAATCCCCTGGTCGCGAAACATTTCCGCGCTCACAACCATCCCGGGGCAACCGGCGGTGACGACTCCCCCGCGCAGGGGAAGCGCCTCCCTCATACCGGGGATTCGCAGGTTTGGGATACCAAACTCCGCACACTAGGCTGAGGGGGTGACCTCGACGATCGCGGTGACCCGGTGGATTCCCGACGAAGCGCTGAAAGTGCTCGCCGAAGCCGGGGAGGTGAAACTGTCGCGCGCCGAGAGGCCGCTGACACCGGACGAACTGCGAGAGTTCGTCGGGGGCGCGTCCGCGATCGTCGGCATGCTGCACGACCGCATCGACGGCGCGGTCGCCGACGCGGCGGGCCCCGGCCTGAAGGTCGTGGCGAACGTGGCCGTCGGCTACGACAACCTCGATGTCCCCGCGCTGGCGGAACGCGGCGTCACCGTCACCAACACCCCCGGCGTGCTCACCGACGCGACCGCGGATCTGGCATTCGGGTTGCTCCTCGCGGTCACGCGACGGATCGGCGAGGGCGAACGGCTGATCCGCTCGCGCACCCCGTGGTCGTTCCACCTGGGTTTCCTGCTCGGCTCCGGGCTCCAGGACAAGACGCTGGGGATCGTCGGACTCGGCCAGATCGGGCAGGCGGTCGCGCGGCGGGCACTCGCTTTCGGCATGCGGATCGTCTACTCGGGACGATCGCGGGCCGCCGAAGACGTCGAGAAGACGTTGGGCGCGAAGTACGTGTCCGTCGGCGAACTGTTGCGAAGCTCCGACGTCGTTTCGCTGCACTGCCCTCTGACGCCGGAGACCCGGCACCTCATCGACGCGGACGCGCTGAAGTCGATGAAACCGGGCGCGTACCTGATCAACACCACCCGGGGGCCCGTCGTCCACGAGGCGGCGCTGGCGGACGCGCTCGAGGCGGGGGAGATCGCCGGAGCGGGTCTCGACGTGTTCGAAGCCGAACCCGAGGTCGAGCCGCGCCTGCTGGATCGCGAAAACGTCGTCTTGACGCCGCACCTCGGATCGGCGACGGTCGAGACCCGTACTGCCATGGCCGTGCTCGCGGCCGAGAACGTCGCGTCGGTGCTCGCCGGCGGAAACCCCCTGACGGAGGTTCGTCCATGACTCGTGTCGTCATCGCGCCCGACAAGTTCAAGGGAAGCCTGACAGCGGTCGAGGCCGCGGAGGCGATCGCTCACGGCGTTCGCGACGCGCTACCCGAAGCCGAGGTCTCCTCCTGCCCTGTCGCCGACGGCGGCGAGGGAACGCTCGACGTCCTCGTCGCGGCGGGTGGCCGTCTCGTGGAACTGCCGGTCCGCGGGCCGCTCGACGGCACCGTCGAGGCGAGCTACGTACTGCTCGACGGGACGGCGTACATCGAGTCGGCTCGCGCGTGCGGGATCGAATTCGTCGAGCCGAGTCCGGAAGTGGCACTGACCGCGCACACCTGGGGCGTCGGCGAACTCCTCGCGCACGCGCTCGACAACGGCGCGCGGCGGCTGGTGCTGACCGTCGGCGGAACCGCGAGCACCGACGGCGGCGCCGGCATGCTGGCGGCGCTGGGCGCCGGGGTGTTCGACGCGTTCGGCGCACCGGTCGGACTCGGCGGCGGCACCCTGGGCCGCGTCGCTTCGGCCGAACTCGGCCCGGTGCGCGAAAGGCTCGGCTCCGTCGAGGTCGCCGTGGCCACCGACGTGACGAACCCGCTGCTCGGACCGCGGGGCGCGGCCGCGATCTTCGGTCCGCAGAAGGGCGCTGGTCCGCGCGAGGTCGAGCAACTGGACGAGTCACTGGCCCGCTGGGCACAGGCGTTGCGGAACGCGGGAACCCCCGACGTCTCCGATCTTCCCGGAGCGGGCGCGGGCGGCGGTGTCGCGGCCGGCGCGATCGCGGGACTCGGCGCCTCGGTCGAATCCGGCTTCCAGCTCATCGCCGGGCTCACCGGGGTCGCCGGCGCCATCGAGCGCGCAGATCTCGTCATCACCGGCGAGGGCTCCCTGGACGAGCAAAGTCTCGACGGCAAAGCCCCGGCGGGCATCGCGGCCCGCGCGCAAGAGCACGCGGTCCCCCTGATGGTGCTGGCCGGACGGATCCAGCTGGACGAGAGCCAGCTCGCCGGCCTCGGTGTCGTGGGCAGCGCCGCCCTGATCGACCACGCGCCTTCGCTCGACCACGCGCGTGCGCACGCGGCGGAGCTCCTGCGCGAGCGGGCCGGCGAGCTGGTCCGTGCCTGGGCCCGGACTTAAAGCCTGAACCCGCCGGGCTCAGCTGCCAGGCTGGGGCTGAGCCTGCGGGAGTACGGCGAAGGCGACTTCGCCGGTCTCGTCCTGCTGGACGTCGAGGACCTTGTCGTCGAGCAACGCGGCCGCTTCGGGCTCCAGGAACACCTTCGGGCCGCCGTCCGCGCCGAGCACCCTGTCGCCGCTTTCGGGTTCGGGGGCGACGGAAACCGCTAGCTGGGGGCTGTCCCCCTGCTGGGAATGCATCGCGAAACGCAGCCCGCCTCCGTCTTGCCCGTTCTCCTGCCCGGTCAGTGCGGTGATCGCCTCGGCGGCGGCTTCGGTGACTGTCAGCATCTCTGCCCTTCCTTCGTCGCGGTCTTGCACTTGACGAACCACGCTAGGGGGTCGCGGCACGGCCTGCCGTCTGAGCGAAGATCATTTCTCGCCGACGTCCGGCTCCTCTTCGGCCAGCCGCATGGCGTGCGGTTCCCCTTCGCGGATCTCCGCGGGCGTGGTCCCGAAACGGTCGGCCCCACTCCAGTGTTCAGGCGGCTCGACGCCTTCTTCGAGTGGATCGACACGGAGTTCGTCCTCGTCGAGAGCCTCGCTGGGGCTCAACGTTTCCGGCTCAGCCGTCTCGCGGTCGCTCATCGGCCGCTCCCTCCTCGTCGGACGTTGACCGGGGCGTGCTGTACTCGACCCGGTCTCCATGGCTTACCCGACGTCTTCGCAGGCCAAACGGCGGCGCTGTCGCGGGGATCACAGTTTCTCAGGTGGTTCATTAGCTTCACAAGTTTGTGAAACAAGGAGTAGCGTCGTCGGTATGACCACCACCAGGTGGGCGCCAGGGCACCGGATCATCCGGCGCGCGCCGGAACGACACCACGAGCTCGGCCACCATGCCGCGTGGTACGTCGTCGCCGGTGTGGTCGCCACCGGCCTGCAAGCGGTGCTGTTCCTCGTCCTGCAGCCGATCCTCGGCCCCCAGGTGGCCAATCTCGTCGCGCTCGCGGTCACGACCGTCGGGAACACCGAGTTCCACCGCCGGGTCACCTTCGCCACCCGGAAGAGTCACGCGGGCAAACGGCACTTCCAGGACCTGATGACGTTCGCCTTCTACGCCGCGTACGGCTCGATCGTGCTCGCTTCGCTCGACGCGGTGATCACCGAGCCGACCGCGCTGGAACAGACAGGCGCCCTGCTCGCGGCCAGTGTCGTGGGCGGCATCGCGCGCTTCGCGGTTCTTCGCTGGTGGGTCTTCGCACGCCGCAGCGCCTAGTGTTCGTCGCGTGGCAGAGATCAACGGACCGCATGACGGCGGCTCGGAACCCGACTACCGATTCACGCTCGCCAACGAACGGACCTTCCTCGCCTGGCTCCGGACGGCGCTGGGCCTGCTCGCCGGCGGCGTCGCCGTGCACCAGCTGGTCCCCGACCCGAGCGCGCTGAGCACCGTCCTCGCGGGATTGTGCGTCGTACTGGCCGCCGTCCTCGCGGCGTCCGCGTATCCGCGCTGGCGGCAGGTCCAGAGCGCGATGCGAGCGGGACGGCCGCTGCCGAAGAGCGGGCTGCTGGTCCTGCTGACGGCCGGAATCCTCGTGATCACCCTGACCGCCGCGGCCCTGGTGGTCTTCTCGTGAACATGACGAGCGAGTGAGCGATCACGGAGCGCAAGCGGAACGGACGGGCCTCGCCTGGCGCCGGACCGCGCTCGCGGCTACTGCCTGCACACTCCTGCTCTTGCACACGGCCGCCCGGCGAGGCTGGGGAACGGCGGTCATCCCGGTCGCGGTCGCGGGCGCGATGGTGATCGTCCTGGTCGTCATCGGCTCGATCCGTGAACGGGCACTGCGCGGCGCCGAAACCCCGAAACCTCTTAACCCGATCCTTGCCGTCACAACGTCGACACTCGTCGTAGCGACAGCGGTCGCCTTGATCGCGGTGCGCTAAGGGCCGCGCACATCCTGCGATCCCGGAGGCCTTTCCGGCGACGCAGAGTCTCGGTTGTATTAAGCCGACTCCGTCGAATGGGCTATCTCTAGTTGAAATCTTTACTGCCGTCCGATCGACGCCTACGATTACGCTGCGTCGCATCGGCGACAGGTGAATCTGATCTTACGGAGCATCTGTCGCCTTAAATCGTTACGGAGTGTTGGCCCCTCGACAGCGACGGTCGCAGGGTCGGCCGGGGAGGACGACCATGCAAGCACTTTCCAGCGCGTCCAGAACCGTCACCCCCGATGCGGTCCCCGGATACACGACTCCGGAGAACCTGCCTCGACCGGGCGGACGGCTGACGAAGGAGGATCTCGACCCCCTCGTCAAGGACGCGGGCGACGGGAATCCCGCCGCGATCCAGTCACTGCTGCGGATGATCGGCCCCGTCGTGGTCCGGTACTGCCGCGCCCGGATGGGCGGCCGCGATCTGTCCTACCTGTCGGCGGACGACGTCGCGCAGGAAGTGTGCATGGCCGTGCTGAAGGCACTGCCCGGCTACCAGGATCGCGGCGGTTCGTTCCTCTATCTCGTGCACGCGATCGCCGCCAACAAGGTCGCCGACGCCTACCGCGCGGTCTCCCGTGACCGGTCGGAGCCGGTACCGGAACTGCCCGAACGGCCCATCGGCGACAACGAGCCCGAGACGCACGCCCTGCACCTGGACCTCGGTGCCCGGCTCAGCCGCCTGCTCTCCACCCTTCCGCGAGTGCAGCAGGAGATCCTCGCCCTCCGCATCGCCGTCGGCCTTTCCGCCGCCGAAACCGCCGAGGCTCTCGGAATCTCCGCCGGCAACGTGCGCGTGACGCAGCACCGCGCACTGGCCCGCCTGCGGACGATGGTCAAACAGGACGAATTCTGATCTTTCCTCCCCCTGCCGCAGGTCGTCGATCGGCGGTTTCCAGGCGCCCGGACCCCGCGCCGCCCACTTTCTTCCTCGAAACGGCTTCGTGCCGGTTCTTTGTCATACCCGAACTCGCGTGATCAGACGCCGAACTCGCGTGATTGAAGACGGATCTCGCGTGTGCGGCGTCTAGTCACGCGAGATCCGCCTCCAATCACGCGAGATCCGCCTCTGGTCACTCACGAGAGGCCGTAGGCACGCCGAGCGGTGCCGTCGAAGAACTCCAGCCGTTCCGCGTCGCTCAACGAGCCCGTCAGCGAAAACGCCGTGTCGACGACGACTTCGTACGCGGCCGCGAGTTCGCAGACCGGCCAGTCGGAGCCGAACATCAGCCGTGAGGCGCCGAAGGACTCCAGCACGTGCTCGGACCAGCGTGCCAGCTGTCCGACCTTCCACCGCGCCCAGTCCGCTTCGGTCACCAGCCCGGAAAGCTTGCAGTACACGTTGTCGAGCTCTCCCAAGGCCGCGACACCGTCCGCCCAGGGCTGCCAGTCCCCCGACGAGATCGGCGGCTTCGCCGCGTGGTCGAGTACGAAAACCTGATCGGGCAACGCTTTCGCCGCGGCGAGGGCCGCGGGGAGCTGGGGCGGCTTCACCAGCAGGTCGTACGCCAGCCCGGCCTCGCCGAGCGCGGCGAGACCACGCGAAACGTCCGGGCGCGTCAGCCAAGCCGGATCCGGCTCGTCCTCCACCTGATGCCGGATTCCCACCAGGGGACCGGAAAACGCGGCGACGCGCTCGGCGACGTCGGGAGCGGTCAGGTCGGTCCAGCCGACCACACCCGCGATCAGCGGTTCGGCGCGAGCGGTGTCAAGGAACTCGTGCGTCTCCTCCGCCGACGAGACCGTCTGCACCAGCACGGTCCCCTTCACCCCCGCCGCCTTGGTCACCGCCCGAAGATCGTCCACTGTGTACGGACGGCGGATCGGTTCCAGCGCGCTTCCCGCCATCCACGGGTAGTTCCGCCGCGAGAGATCCCAAAGGTGGTGGTGCGCGTCGATCACGACTGTCCTTCCGGTCGCAGCACGGTGTCCTCACGCAACAGTCCCGCACGGATCAGCTCCGTCCACAACTCGCGCGGCACCGGGCGCCGGAACCGTTCGGCGTTGAGCCGCACCTGGCCGGGATCGTGCGCGCCGACGACGACGGACACCACCGCCGGATGCGCGGCCGGCAGCCCCAAAGCGGCCTGCGGGAGTTCGACGCCGTAGCGCTCGCAGACCTCGGCGATCCGCTGGGCACGCTCGACGAGCTCGGCCGGGGCCTCGGCGTAGTCGTACATCGTGCCCGGCGACGCGGTGGCGAGGATCCCGGCGTTGAACGCGCCCCCGACCACGACGTCCACCCCGCGTTCCTCGCACAGCGGCAGGAGATCGTCGAGGGCGGGCTGGTCGAGCAGGGTGTACCGCCCGGCCAGCAGGATCACGTCGAGATCGAACCGGCGGACGAACTCCGCGAGCATCGGCGCCTGATTCATCCCGGCCCCGATGGCGTCGATGACACCCTGCTCCCGCAGTTCGAGCAGCGCGGGGAACGCGCCGTTGACGGTGTCCTCGAAGTGGTGGTCCGGATCGTGCACGTAGACGACGTCCACGCGGTCGAGCCCCAGCCGGGTCAGACTGTCCTCAAGCGACCGGAGGATCCCGTCGCGACTGAAGTCCCAGCGTCTTTTGTAGGCCGCGGGGACGACGAAACCCTGCGAGTCGGTGCGCGAAGCGCCCGCCGGATTCGGCTCCAGTACCCGGCCGACCTTGGTCGACACCACGAAGTCCGCGCGGGGGTACGCCGAAAGTGCTTCGCCCAGCCGTCGTTCCGACAGGCCGAGACCGTAGTGCGGGGCGGTGTCGAAGTACCGGATGCCTTCGTCCCACGCCTGCCGGACGGTCGCTTCGGCCGTCTCGTCGGAGATGGCGTGGTACAGGTTGCCCAGCTGCGCGCAGCCGAGCCCCAGTGGGGACAGGGAGATCTTCACGGGAGCTCCCAAACCAGGCCGAGGCCCGAATCGCCGCCCGAGTAGTCGTCTTCGACGTCGAGCAGTTCCGACATCCGTGCCTGCCACGGGATGTTGGCCGGATGATCGCGCAGGACCGCGCGCATCTTCGCGTAGTCCTCGACCTCCACCACGTGGAACAGGTCGAGGCCGTCGCGCCAGATCCGCCACGAACGCACACCCGCGCCACGCAGCGCTTCGTCGAGGTCAGGCGGGATGACGGCGTGGACCGACTCGTATTCGGCCTCCTTGCCCGGCTTCAACCGGGTGTGGAGTGCCACTCTTTGTAGTGCGACACCGTGGGTCACCGCGCCTCCTCAGCTCGAAACATGGCACTCTGTCAACTAACACTCAAACATCCGAGGTCTTCGGGGAGGGCGGTGGAACATGCCGGTCACCGATGTCGCGATCGACAAGATCAAGGACATGATCATCTCCGGCGAGCTTGCTCCGGGCGACAGGCTGCCGAAGGAGGCCGAACTGGCCCAGCGGCTCGGCCTGTCCCGCAGTTCGCTGCGCGAAGCGGTGAAGGCGTTGTGCCTGATCCGCGTGCTCGACGTCCGCCAGGGCGACGGAACGTACGTCACCAGCCTCGAACCGAATCTCCTCCTCGACGCGATGACGTTCGTGGTGGACTTCCACCGCGACGACACCGTGCTGGATTTCCTCGCCGTCCGCCGGATCCTCGAGCCGGCGGCGACGGCGATGGCCGCGTTGCACATGAGCGACGAGGACATCGCTGAACTAGGCTGCCTGCTCGACGAACTGGCCGACTCGCCGACGGTGGAGGCGCTGGTCGCGAACGATCTGCAATTCCACCGCAAGATCGCCGACGGCTCCGGCAATCCGGTGCTGTGCTCGCTGCTCGACAGCCTGTCCGGCCCCACTGCGCGCGCCCGCATCTGGCGCGGGCTCACGCAAGAGGGCGCTGTCGCGAAGACCCGCGAGCAGCACTCGGCGATCTACGAGGCCATCGCCGCCCGCGAACCCGAACTGGCGCGTTCGTGGGCCACCGTGCACGTGGCGGGTGTGGAGCAATGGCTCCGCAACGCCCTCGGCACCGCCGACGATCCCACCACGGCCGCCGAACTTTCCTGACACCGCACTCCTCCACGGATGCTCCGTGAAGGCCTCCTTCCCTACCCTCAAGGTAGGGAAGGAGGCCTTCACGGACTTTCGGACTACGTTTGCGCTTTCCCGCTCGCGTAGCGGGAAATGATCAACGCGACCAGGATGATCACGCCGTAGATCGCCTTCAGCCACTCGGGCGGCACCTGCGCCACCTGCAGGAGGTTGGTGACCGTCTGCAGGAGCAGGACACCGGTGAGCGCTCCCACCAGAGTGCCCTTCCCACCGTCCAGTGAGACACCGCCGATCACCGCAGCGGCGAAGACCTGCAGGATCAGCCCATCGCCCTGATCCGCGCCGAGCGCGCCGACGTAACCCGTGTACGCGAGCCCGCCGAGCGCGGCCAGCACACCGGCCACCACGAAGACACCCCACGAGATCCGGTCGACGCGGATACCCGCGGCCCGCGCGGCCTCCCGGTTCCCGCCGATGGCGTACAGCGACCGGCCGATCCGGTGATAGCGCAGTCCCAGCCCGAAAGCGGTGAACAGCGCCGCGGCCAGCCACACCGACATCGGCAGCCCGATGAACGTGGTCGTCGCCAGCGCGGTGAACACGTCCAACTGGTCGAACAGCGTCTTGCCCTGGGTGGAGCCGATCTGCGTGCCGCGCAGCACCGTCAGCATCGCCAGCGTGACGATGAAGGCGTTCAGCTTCAGCTTGACGATCAGGAACCCGTTCACGAAGCCGATCGCGGCACCGGCCACCAGCACCGCGAGGATGCCCGCGAAACCGGGGAATTCGGTGCCGAAGCCCGAAGACGCCACCGGGATCACCAGCATCGCGCCCAGCGCGGGCGCCATGCCCATGGTGGATTCCAGCGACAGGTCGAACTTCCCGGTGAGCAGGACCAGCGATTCGCCCAGCACCACCATCGACAGCGCCGCCGAAGCGGACAGGATCCCGACGATGCTGCCGAAGGTCAGGAACGTGTCACTGATCAGTCCTCCGATGATCAGCACCACGATGAGCGCCGGCACCAAGGCCAGTTCGCGCAGCCAGCGGAACTTCCGGCGTTTCGGCGGGGCCACGAAGGACGCCGTTTTCGGGTCGGTCATCAGTTCGGTCACCCGCGTTCGACTCCTTCGATGTCAGCCACCAGTTCGCCGTCGGACCAGCCCGCCCGGTGTTCGGCGACCACGGCACCGGCGCGCAGCACCAGCACCCGGTCGCTCACACGGAGATCGTCCAGCTCGTCGCTGACGATCAGCACCGCCTTGCCCTCGGCCCGCACCCGGTCGACGACCGCGAGCAGGGCCTCTTTCGATTTCACGTCCACCCCCGCCGTCGGGTTGATCAGCACGACCAGGCGCGGATCCCCGGCAAGAGCACGGGCGAGGACGACCTTCTGCTGGTTGCCACCGGAAAGGTCGGACACCGGCTGGTCGGCGTCGGCCGCGACGATGTCGTATTCCCGCAGCGCCTTCGACGCCCGTACGTACCGGGCGCGCGGTGACGCGATGCCGCCCTTGCCCATCCGATCCAAAATGGACAGTGTGGCGTTGTCCATGATGGAGTGTTCGAGCACCAGGCCCTCGTGATGCCGGTCTCTCGGCACACAGCCGATTCCGGCGCGGATCGCGGCGGGGATGTCGCCCGGCTTCAACGGTTTCCCCTCCACCCGGATCGTGCCGGAGGTCGCCGAGCGCAGTCCGTACACCGTTTCGGCGACCTGGTGCTTGCCGCTGGCGTTGCTGCCCGCGAGCCCGATCACCTCGCCGCGGTGGATCCGGAAGGTCACGTCTTCGAAGCCGTCACCGGAGAGCCCGTCGACGGCCAGCACCTCACCGGCGTCCGAAGCCAGGGCCTCACGTGTCGCGGCGTCGCGGACGGAAAGCCCGCCCTGCTCACCGGTCATCGCGTCGATCAGCTCGGCGCGCCCGACTTCCGAGACCGGCGCGGTGAGGATGTGCTTGGCGTCGCGCAGCACGGTGACAGCCTGGCAAACCTCGTACACCTCGTGGAGGTGATGCGAGATGAACAGGAACGTCACCCCGTTCGCCTGCATCTGGCGCATCCGGCCGAAAAGCCGCTCGATCGCTTGGCTGTCCAGCTGCGCCGTCGGCTCGTCGAGCACGATGAACCGGGCACCGTAGGAAAGCGCCCTGGCGATCTCGACGAACTGCCGGTCCTCGACCGAAAGCTCGCCCGCCGGCGTGTCGACGTCGACACGCACGTCCCACGAGTCGAGCAGCTCCCTGGCCTGGCGGCGCAAGCGCTGCCAGCCGATCGCGAAGCCCTTGCCGGACTGGCGGTTGAGGAACAGGTTCTCCGCGACGGTCAGCTGCGGCACGACCATCGCGTGCTGATACACACACGCGACCGCACGCTTCCAGTCGTCCTGTTTGGACAAGGGCGGCGCCGGGACGCCGCCGAACTCGACGTGTCCGGTGTCCGTTTTGGACAGTCCAGTGAGGATGGAGACGAGCGTCGACTTCCCCGCACCGTTGCGGCCGACGAGAGCGTGCGACTCACCGGGGTGCACGGTGATGCTGACGTCGGACAGCGCCACGGTCGGGCCGTAGCGTTTACCGACGCCCTGTGCGCTGACCACCGGCACGGCGGCGGACCCGGCGGGCAGCGCGCTCACAGGTTGTTCCCCCAGAGGGCCTTGTCGTCCACGTTGTCCTTGGTGACCACGGGCGCGGGGAGCTGGTCTTCGAGGATTCCGGGCCGCACCTCGACGATCGTGCTGCCGTGGTCGGTCGGCCCGGCCTTGAAGGTCTCCCCCGCCATCGCCTTCTTGACCCAGTACATGCCGAACTTGGCGTAGTCGTCGGCGGGCTGGGAGACGGTCGCGTCGAGTTCGCCCGCGCGGATCGCGGCCAGTTCCTGCGGGATGCCGTCGTTGCTGACCAGCACGACATGCTTCGGGTCGCCGACCGGGAAGTAGAGGTTCTTGCGTTTGAGCGCCTGCTGCGTCGGCGCCAGGTAGACGCCGCCCGCCTGCATGTACACGGCCTTGATGTCCGGGTTCGCGGTCAGCAGACTGTCCAAACCGGACGAAGCCTTGTCCGCCTTCCACTCGGCGGCGACCTCCAGCACCTGGACGCCGGGGAATTTCGCCTTCATGCACTGCCGGAAGGCTTCGGAACGGTCGCGGCCGTTGACCGAGGCGAGGTCGCCCATGACCTGTACGACCTTGCCCGAAGTGACCTTCGCGCCGATCGCCTCGCAGGCCTTGGTGCCGTACGCCTTGTTGTCCGCGCGCACCACCATCGCGACCTTGCCGCTCTCGGGTGCGACGTCGACGGCCACCACCGGGACACCCTTGTTCTCCGCGGCCTTGAGGCCCGCCACGACGGCGGCCGAGTCGAGCGGCGTCACGACCAGACCCTTGACACCCTGGTTGAGCAGGGTGTTGATGTCGGTGATCTGCTTCGCCGAATCGCTGTCCGCGTTGACCGTCGGCAGCGCGTCGACGCCCTGCTCCTTCGCCTTCTGCGGTACGTAGTTGTTGTAGGCCTGCCAGAACGGCGAGGTCAGCAACGGGATCGTCGCGCCGACCTTGCCGCCCTGCGCCCCACCGCCACCCGATGACGGCGCGTTGTCCTTCGTGGACCCACAGGCCGACAGGGCCAGCCCGAGCGCGGTGGCCGCGACGGCCACCTTGATCACCCTCGTACGCACCGCATCCTCCTTGATGACAGCGGAAAACCTACTGCTGGACCGGGCCGCGCGGACGCAGCCCGTACATACCGCCGTCGACGGCGAGCGCCGTCCCGGTGGTCGAAGCCGACAGCGGACTGGCGAGGTACACGATCGCGTTCGCGACCTCGTCCGCGGTCACCAGCCTGCCCATCGGCTGGCGGGCGGCCAGCGCGGCCCGTTCGGCCTCCGGGTCGCCGGCGGAATCGAGCAGCCTGCCGACCCACGGGGTGTCCGCGGTGCCGGGGCAGACGCAGTTGACCCGGATCCGGTCGGCGAGGTGATCGGTCGCCATCGCCAGGGTCAGCGAGAGCACCGCGCCCTTGCTGGCCGAGTACAGCGCGCGGCTGGGCAGGCCCGCCCACGCGGCGATCGAACAGGTGTTGACGATCGCGGCCGACGGCGAGTTCTTCAAATGCGGCAACGCGGCGCGGGCGAGCCGCACCATGCCGACGACGTTGACATCGAGCACCCGGTGCCATTCGTCGTCGTCGTTGGCGGTGACGTCACCCTGTGCGCCGATCCCGGCGTTGTTGACCAGGATGTCGAGCCTGCCGAAGCGTTCGGCGACCGCGTCGATCGCCGAACGGACCTCGGTGTCGGAACCGACGTCGCAGCGGAATCCGGTGAGACCTTCGGGCAGGTCGTCCGGTTTCAGGTCGAGTACCGCGACCGTCGCCCCGCGCGAAGCGAGCTGATTCGCGACGGCCAGGCCGATTCCCGACGCGCCCCCGGTGACAGCCGCGACAAGGCCTTCGAACTCACTCACTGGCGATCTCCGTCCATTCCGGACTGTCGGGGAAGGTGAACCTGCGCAAGGTCGCGTCGTGCATCCGGGCGGAGAAGCCCGGCGAGGACGGCGCGAGGTAACGGCCATCGGTCACGACGGCCGGATCGGTGAAATGCTCGTGGAGGTGGTCGACCCATTCGATGGACCGGTCGACGTCGGCACCGGACACCGCCACGAAGTCGAACATCGACAGGTGCCGCACGAGTTCGCACAGCCCGACCCCGCCGGCGTGCGGGCATACCGGGACACCGAATTTGGCCGCCAGCAACAGGATCGCCAGGTTCTCGTTGAACCCGCCGACCCTGGCGGCGTCCAGCTGCAGTACCGAGATGGCGCCCGCCTGCAGCAGCTGCTTGAACACCACGCGGTTCTGGACGTGCTCGCCGGTGGCCACGCGGATCGGGGCGACCGCCTTGGCGATCGCGGCGTGCCCGAGTACGTCGTCCGGCGAGGTGGGTTCCTCGATCCAGTACGGGTCGTACGGCGCCAGCGCGGTCATCCAGGTGATCGCGGTCGAAACGTCCCAGCGCTGGTTCGCGTCCACGGCGACCCGGATGTCGGGGCCGACGGTCTCGCGGGCGAGCTTCATCCGGCGGACGTCGTCCTCGAGATTCCCGCCGACCTTCAGCTTGATCATCTCGAAGCCATCGGCGACGGCCTGCTCGGCGAGCCGGACGAGTTTCGCGTCCGAGTAGCCGAGCCAGCCGGGGGACGTGCTGTACGCGCGGTATCCGTCACGCTCGATCCGGGCGATCCGCTCGGCGCGGCCGGGCTCGGCGGCGCGGAGGATGTCGAGCGCCTCCTGTTCGGTCAGCGCGTCGGACAGGTAACGGAAGTCGACGAGGGAGACCAGGTCCTCGGGCGACATCTCGGCGGCGAAACGCCAGACCGGGAGCCCGGCGATCCGCGCGGCGAGATCCCACGCGGCGTTGACCACCGCGCCGATCGCCATGTGCGCGACACCCTTTTCCGGGCCGAGCCACCGCAGCTGCGAGTCGCCGACCAGCGCCCTGGACAGGTCGCCGAGCGCGGCCGCGTCGGTGGGCACTTCCCGGCCGACGACATGCGGTTCGAGCGCGCGGATCGCCGCGGCCTGGACGTCGTTGCCGCGGCCGATGGTGAAGGCGAGCCCGTAGCCGTCCGGGCCGCCGTCGGTGTGCAGCACGACGTACGCGGCCGAGTAGTCCGGGTCCGGGTTCATGGCGTCCGAACCGTCCAGCTCCCGCGAGGTGGGGAAGCGGACGTCGAGCACCTCCATGCCCACGATCTTCGCCATCACGCCTGCCTCGCTGTCTGGCGCTGGCGGCCGAGGCCGTCGATCTCGAGCTCGATGACGTCACCTTCCCGCAGGTACGGTTTGGGATCGGGCTGACCGAGCGCGACGCCCTGCGGGGTTCCGGTGTTGATGAGGTCGCCCGGACGCAGCACCATGAACTGGCTCAAATAATGCACGATCTCGGCGACCGGGAAAATCATGTCCTTGGTGGAGGAGTCTTGTTTCTTCTCACCGTTGACCCACAACCGCAGGCCGAGGTCCTGCGGGTCGGGCACCTCGTCGGCCGTGACCAGCCACGGGCCGAGCGGGTTGAAGTTCTCGCACGACTTGCCCTTGTCCCACTGACCACCGCGTTCGAGCTGGAACTCGCGTTCGGACACGTCGTTCGAGATGGTGTACCCGGCGACGTGAGCGAGGGCCTCCTCGACGCTGTCGAGGTAACGCGCGGTCTTGCCGATGACGACGCCGAGCTCGACCTCCCAGTCGGTCTTGGTCGAACCGCGCGGGACGAGCACGTCGTCCTGCGGTCCGACGACGACATCGGCAGCCTTCATGAAGACGACCGGCTCGGTCGGGACGGCGGCGCCGGACTCCTCGGCGTGCTGCCGGTAGTTGAGACCGATGCAGACGACCTTGCCCGGCCGGGCGATCGGCGCGCCGACCCTGGCGCTCGCGAATTCAGGACCGGCTTCGGGCAGCTCACCGGCGGCCAGCGCGGCCGCGACCCTGGCGACGCCGTCGCTCGCGAAGAAGCTGCCATCGATGTCGGAGGTCAGCCCCGAGAGGTCGCGCACCGTGCCATCCCCGGCACGTACGAACGGACGCTCACTTCCCGGCTCCCCGAGACGCAACAGCTGCACGGATTTTCCCTTCCGGCCGAACCGTCAACAATCAACGGCTCCAACAGCAACGAACAGACATCCGATGTATACCCGACGACCTCCGGCGAGATCTAGAGGTCACCCCGATTTACCTGGAAAATTGATCGGATCAGTCTTGCGAAGGCCGGGTGGCAAGACTCACAGTGGGAATAGTTACCTACTCTAAGCAAGTTGTTCCACGCGGAACCATCACTGGGGGAAGGAACGAGCATGACCATCGCGCCCGAGCGAGTGGAAGAAACCGTCGCGCGACCGAGTACGACCGGACGCGTGAGGTTCGTCCTGATCCTCGGCGGCTTGTCCGCCTTCGGGCCCCTGTCCATCGACATGTACCTGCCCGCGCTGCCGCAGATGGCGGGGGAACTGCGCGCGGCGGACGCGACCGTCCAGCTCACGCTGAGCGCGTTCATCATCGGGCTCGCCATCGGCCAGCTGATCCTCGGACCGCTGTCCGACGCGATCGGCCGCCGCAAACCGCTCGTGGCCGGGCTCGTCCTCTACATGGTCGGCTCGATCCTGTGCGCCGTCGCCCCGAGCGCCGAACTGCTCATCGCCGCGCGCGGTGTCCAGGCCTTCGGCGCCGCCGCGGGCATAGTGATCGCCAGGGCGACCGTGCGCGACTTCTACTCCGGCACCGCGATGACGAAGTTCTTCTCGCTGCTCATGCTGGTCAACGGGCTCGCCCCGATCCTGGCGCCGATCATCGGCGGCCAGATCCTGAACTGGACGTCGTGGCGCGGCGTTTTCGTCTGCCTGACCGTCTTCGGCGCGATCCTGCTCGCCGTCGTCTTCTTCCTGCTGCCGGAACCACTGCCCGAGGAACGCCGCACGCCGGCGCGCTTCGGCTCGGTGCTCCGGAAGTACGCGACCCTGTTCCGCGACCGCTCGTTCCTCGGCTACGCGCTGGCCTCCGGCCTCATGTTCGGCAGCCTGTTCGCCTACATCTCCGGCTCGTCCTTCGCGCTGCAGGGCGTCTACGGCCTGAGCCCGCAGGCGTACAGCCTGGTGTTCGGGCTCAACGGCATCGGCATCGTGCTCGTCGGCCAGCTGAACGGGCGCATCGTCGGACGTTTCCCCGAGCGGACGCTGCTGACCGTGGGCCTCGTCATCGCGGCGGTGGCCGGTTTCGGCGTGCTGGCCGCGGCGGTGCTGGACCTGGGTCTGATCGGGCTGCTGATCCCGCTGTTCATCCTGGTGTCGAGCATCGGCATGGTGGCGCCGAACGCGAGTTCGCTGGCGCTCGCCGAACAGGCGCGGTCCGCCGGTTCGGCGTCGGCGCTGCTGGGCGTGCTGCAGTTCGTCGTCGGCGGGCTGGCGACGCCGGTGGTCGGGCTGGGCGGCGCCGGTACCGCCGTGCCGATGGGGATCACGATGGCGGGCTTCGGCGTTCTCGCCCTGCTCGCCTTCGGGACCATGACGCGGTCTTCGGTCACTTCGGAAGCCCTGGCTCCCTCGCAGGCCTAGGGCCTCGTGAGTGGTGAGGACGGTTCTGACTTGAATCGCCGCTCACGAGGGTTGCGAGGGGTTTGTCGTGGCGTCCTGAAGGCCCCCTTTGAGACGTTCACCGTCCCAAAGGGGGCCTTCAGGACACCCCGTGCACCCTCCCGCTCGTTCACGACCTTTACCTGCCTAGCGACACCACTGACGCGGACTCCCGTGTCCAGACCGACGACACGCGGCGGACCCCGTGACCAACCGCGACCCCAATCCAGTAGGTAACCAAGACGCCTACGGCTCTAACCGTCCTCACCACTCACGAGGCCAGAAGCCCGGGACAGTGTTTTCGCGTGACCGGTTGGACGGCACGCGTGATCCGATGGACGACACGCGTGATGGGCGGGACGACACGCGTGCGGGCTGGCCCTCGCCGCGAGTCGTCCGTCTGGACACGCATGTCGTCCCTCCAGTCACACGAAGCCGCCCGGCAGTAGGTACCTAAGACACTGTTCCCTGGTTGCCTGGAAGTATCGAAACGCTCACGAGCGAACTTAGGCAAGAGACTTGAGCTCAGCCGTCCTCAGCTGCTCCGCCGTCACCGTCGCGCGGCCGTCGACCAGGGCCTTCAAGGCGTCCCCGTCATCCCACTGGTTGACGTTCATCGCCGCGGTCACCTGCCCGTCCCGCACCCAGAACGCCGTGAAGTCCCGCGCCGCGAGGTCGCCGCGCACCACCAACTGATCGGTTTCGGGATCGGCGAGACCGCGGTATTCGCAGCCAAGGTCGTACTGGTCCGAGAAGAAATACGGGCTCTTCAGGTACGGCTCGTTCTCCCCGAGCAGGTTCGCCGCGACATGCTCGCCTTGCCACTTCGCGTTCGACCAGTGCTCGACGCGGACGCGTTTCCCGTAGCGGGGGTGGAAATGCGCGGCGATGTCGCCGATCGCGTAGACGTCGGGCGCGGCCGTCCGCAAACCGGCGTCGGCGCAGACACCGCCGTCGTCGGACAGTTCCAGTCCGGCGGCGTGCGCGAGGTCCACTCGCGGCGCGGCGCCGACGGCCACCAGCACGACGTCCGCGGGGAGTTCGTCGCCACTCTGGAGACGGACGCCGGTCACCCCGTCCGGACCGCCGGTGAACCCGGCGACCCCTTCACCCAGACGCCAGTTCACGCCGTGCGCCGTGTGCAGGTCCTTGAAGACTCCGGACACCTGCTCGCCCAGTACCGCGAGCAGCGGCGAGCCGACCTGATCGACCACGGTCACCTCGGCGCCGTGTTCCCTGGCGGCCGCGGCGGCCTCGGTCCCGATCCAGCCCGCCCCGACGATCACCACCCGTTCGGCGTCCTTGAACGCCGAACGCAGCGCCAGCGCGTCGTCGAGGGTGCGCAGGGTCCGCAACCCGGGGAGATCGCCGCCGGGCACCGGCAACGATCGCGGCCGGGAACCGGTCGCCAGCACGAGCCGGTCGAACCGGTGCTCGCCGCCCGCGTCGTCGTGCACGAGCCGCGAGCCGAGTTCGATCCTGGTCGCGGTCGCGCCACCTCGGTGGGCGATGTCCTTCTCGTCGTAGAAACCTTCGGCGTGCACCCAATCGGGTTCATCGGTGTTGCCCAGCAAAAGGCCTTTGGACAACGGCGGTAATTCATACGGACGGTGTTCGTCGCTACCGAGCAGCAGGATTTCACCCGTGTAGCCACGTTCTCGCAGCGTCCCGGCGGCCGTCGCCCCGGCGAGGCCGGCCCCGACGATGACGATCTTCCTGGGTTCGGACACAAAGACCTCCCAAGCAGGCTTTCCCTCGGACGCTACTCCCGTCCACCCTCGTCCGGCCTAGTGAGCGGAGAAGTCGATCACGATCCGCAGGAACGGTTAACCCATCAGTAGGAATGTCGGGTAACCCGCGTCACGGCCCCGAAATCACCTCGTCCCAGCCACGGACGAGAAAGGGAGATCATGGGATACGGGAGGATGAGGACGTTGGCACCCCGGGACGAATGGTCGGTCGGCTGCCGGGATCTGGCCGGCAGGCGCAGGGACGTGACGGTGTTCGTGAGCAGCGACAAGATCGTGCTCGTGGCCCCGCCCGGAGAAGCCGCCGTACTCGGGCCGCTGGACGTCGGGCGCCTGCGCGCCGCGCTCCGCGACGCCGTGGTCGCGGTGGCCGAACATCCGGATCACAGTGAATGACAACTACCGTTCCTACTTCTGAGTAGGTAGAGTCGGCCCCGTTCGGAAGGAGCCGGCCATGACCACCTACTTCGTGACGGGCGCGACGGGTTTTCTGGGAAAACGCCTGGTCGCGCGCCTACTACGGCGACCTGAGACCGTAGCCGTCCATGTTCTCGTGAGGGAGACCTCACGCGGGAAGCTCCCGAGCCACGAGAAGCTCGTTCCCGTCACCGGCGATCTGACCGACCCCTCGCTGGGCGTCGATCCCGCCCGTCTGGGTCATCTCGACCACGTCGTGCACCTCGGCGCGATCTACGACCTCACCGCGGACGAAGCGGCCAACCGGGCGGCCAACGTCGACGGCACCCGCAACGTCCTGGAGTTCGCCGCCGCCGCGAAGGCCGGGCTCTTCCACCACGTCTCTTCGATCGCGGTCGCCGGACAGTACGCCGGGCGCTTCACCGAGGCCGATTTCGACCTCGGCCAGTCGTTCGCGTCCCCGTATCACGCGACGAAGTTCGAGGCCGAGAAACTCGTGCGACGGCACGGGAAAACGCCGTACCGCGTGTACCGGCCGTCCGCCGTGGCCGGCGATTCGCGCACCGGCGAGATGGACAAGATCGACGGTCCGTACTACTTCCTCCCCGCGATCTCGCGGCTCGCCGCGCTGCCGCGACGTCTTCCGCTGGCCGCCCCGGACCTCGGCGCCACGAACATCGTGCCGGTCGACTACGTCGTCGAAGCGATCGAGCACCTCATGCACGTCGACGCGCCCGACGGCAGCACGTACCACCTCGCGTCGCCGCGGCCGCAGCCGCTGCACGAGGTCTACAACGCCTTCGCGCGGGTCGCCGGCGGCCCGAAGATCTCCGCTGTCCTTCCCTCACGGCCGTCCGAGGCGCTGAAGCGCGCCGGGATCCGTCTGGCGAAATCCGCGGCGGCGGGATTCGACCGCGTCCCGGGCGGCCGTTCGGCCCGCGCGGCGGTGTTGAAGGAACTCGGCATCCCGCTGGAAGTCCTGCCCCATCTGAGCATGGAAGTCGACTTCGACACGAGTGCGACCACCGCGGCGCTCGAAGGCAGCGGGATCTCCTTGCCGCCGTTGAAGGAGTACGCCGGCCCGCTCTACCGGTACTGGCTCGGGCACCTGGACCCCGATCGCGGCCGCCGCCGTCCCGGTCCGGAACCGCTCGACGGCCGCAAGGTGCTGATCACCGGCGCCTCGTCGGGGATCGGGCGCGCGTCCGCGCTGGCCGTCGCCGCGAAGGGCGGCGAGGTGATCCTCGTGGCCAGGCGGGCCGACGAGCTCGAGGAAGTCCGCGAGCAGATCGTCGCGGCAGGCGGGAAGGCGTCGGCGTACCCGTGCGACCTCACCGACGGTGGCGCCGTCGACGCTCTGGTGAAGGACGTGCTCGCCGCGCACGGTGCCGTCGACATGCTGGTCAACAACGCGGGACGCTCGATCCGGCGCTCGCTTTCGCTGTCCACCGAACGGTTCCACGATTTCGAGCGCACGATGGCGATCAACTACTTCGGCCCCGTGCGGCTGACGCTGGGCCTGCTGCCGTCGATGACCGCACGCGGTTTCGGCCACGTCGTCAACGTGACCACCCAAGGACTCCAGACCGACACCCCGCGGTTTTCCGCTTACCTGGCTTCGAAGGCCGCGCTGGAGGAGTTCGGGCTGACCGCCGGGCGGGAAACGCTTTCCGACGGTGTCACGTTCACCTCGGTCCGGATGCCGCTGGTGCGCACCGACATGATCACCCCGACGGGGTCCTACCGCGGCATGCCGTCGAGTTCTCCCGAACGCGCCGCCGCGCTCGTGGTGAAGGCCCTCGAGAAACGACCGGAGATCCTGAACCTGCCCGAAGGCACGGCCGCCGAGTTGGTGACGCTCGTCGCACCGAAGACGACGCGGTTCTTCGCACACCTCGTCTACCGCGCGATGCCCGAATCCGCACCGGAATCCCGTGGCCTGCCCCGGAAGGCTCCGCTCGCCTCGGTGGCGGGCGCGGTCACCAGGCTGGTCTGGCGCCGCCGTCCCTGACGTCCCCGCCGCCGGGCTCGATCGTGGGACGCCCCCGGCCGCTACCATCGGTTTCCGATACGCCGGGGGGTCGGCGGAGACGGGCCGAGGTAGGGACGACCGGGAAGGGGCAGTGTGGACGTCGCCAGTCCCCCGCTGTCGGCCGGACCGGAAGCGGCAGTGGTACGTCCGTCCAGGACAGTGCTGCGGCTGTCCCTGCACGCGACCTGGGTGCTCGTGCTCGCCGTCGTCACCGAACTCCGGGTGGGGCGCTTCGGTTTCCACCCGTCGGACCAGGGTTTCATCCTGGCCCAGGCGTGGCGGGTGCTGCACGGCGAGGTCCCGCACTCCGACATCATCTCCGCGCGGCCGCTGGGTTCGGCGTTCCTGCACGTCGTCGACTTCGTCCTGCCGGGGCCGCTGTTCTTCGTCTCCAGCGTGCTCAGCATGCTGGAGATCATCCTGGCGACCATCGCGTTCGCCGTCCTGGTCACCCGCCGCCGCGTCCGCGACTGGGGGCCGGGGCTCACCGGGCTGACGGCGGCCGCGTCGCTGCTGAACCTCAACGCGTTCCCGCTGATGGCGTGGCACACGATCGACGGGATCTTCCTGACCGCCTGCGGTGCGTGGGCGCTGGATTCCGGGCTGCGCAACGGCAAGGCGTGGCCGCGACGGCTCGGCCTGGTGTTGCTGGGCGCCGCGGTGTTCGTCAAGCAGAGCTTCGCGCCGGTGCCGGTGATCGCGCTGATCTGGTTGCTGATGCACCCATCGCTGCGTGAGGGCGCGTTCCGCACCGGCCGCTGGTGGGCACGCCTGGCCTGGGATCTACTGGCGCTCGGCGCGTTTTTGGTCTTCTACCTCGGAATCGTCACCCTCGACGGCGGGCTCGGCGCGATGGCCGAACAGCTCACCGGCGGTGTGCCCGCGTACGGCGAACGACTTCTCGGGCTGTGGCTGGGAGATCCCGAAACCCTCCTGCGGCCACCGGTGCGGGGCTTGACCTTCTTCGCGATCGCGGGTGCGCTTCTCGCCTTGCTCGCGATCTTCCGCGACCGCGCCGGGTTCACCGGCGCGATCGTCGCGCGACTGCTGGTGCTGGCCGGGGTGGCGGTGGTCATCGGGACCGTCGTCGACGGGCACTTCACCGGCGCGTCGCGCTGGGCGGACGTCCTCTGGTGGATCCTCGGTGTCGCGCTGCTGGTGAACTGGGCGGCGACGCGGCGGTTCCCTCGTATGGGCGCGCTGGTCTTCGCGACCGGCTTCATGACCAGCCTGTCCTGGGGGAACGACACCCCGACGCTGTTCACCGGAACGCTGGCGCTGACGGCCGTCCTGCTGCTTTCGGACGCGCTGCCGCCGCTGCCCGCCCCGTCTCGCCGGCTCGGGCTGGCGGGCGCCACGGCGATGGGCCTGGTCGCGGTGCTGGCGTCGGGCTGGGCCGTGGTCGCGCATCACGACGAAGCCGCGTACCTCGACATGGCGCACGAGAAGCTGACCGGTGACCTCGGCACGGTGACGCCGTCACTGCGCGGGATCCGGACGAACCAAGGCACTTTCACCTACATATCCCAGATCCAGGACTGCGTCACGCGGTTCCCCGCCGGGCGCACCGCGGTGCTGCCCGACAACCCGTTCGCCTACCCCGCCTTCGGCCTGCGCAACCCGTTCCCGCTGGAATGGCCGCTGCCGCTGGAGATCGTCGCCGACGCTCCACAACGGATGCTCGCGACAGCCGACGAACTCAACCAAGACGGCGATTACCTCGTGCTGTTCCAGACGGTGAGCATGCCGACCCTGACCAAGGGCGGGCCGGTGCCCGCCGAGGTCACCGGGGACACGCCGATCTTCGACTACCTCGGGCTGGAGAACGCGCTGCGGTCGCGGCTCGCCGGGCAGACCGTCACCTGCGGCAGCTTCATCGGCAAGTGGGCGCCGCGCCCCTAGCGCGATCAGTCGACGCCCGCGTCCTCGGGGCGGCCGGAAGCGAGACCGGCGAGAACGTCCAGAGCGGCCGCGAGGGTCTCCAACGGCGGCGACGACACCGCGAGCCGGACGGCGTTCGGGGCGTGCCCGGGGACGATGGCGAACGCCGCCGCCGGGGTGACCGCGATCCCGCGTCGCGCGGCCGCGGCGACGAAGGTCTCGGCACGCCAGTGCTCCGGGAGTTCCCACCAGCAGTGATACGCCTGAGGATCCGCACGCAGCGTGAACCCGGCCAGCCGCTCGGCCGTCACCCGCTGACGTTCCGCGGCGTCGAGCCGTTTGGCTCGCTCGACGGTTTCCAAGATGCCGCCCGTGATCCACCGGGTGGCGGCCTCGACGGCGAACCGGGGCGCGACCCAGCCGCCCGAGCGCACCGCCGCGGCCAGCCGCTCCGTCCATTCCGGAGGTACGGCGGCGAAGCCGGTGGTCAGTCCGGGGGCGAGCCGTTTGGACATACTGTCGGCGAAGACCGTGCGTTCCGGCGCGTAGGTCGCGAAGGGACGGACCTCGGGCCGGAGGAAGGTGTAGATCCCGTCTTCGATCACCGGGATGTCCATCCGGCGCACGGTTTCCGCCAGCTCGGCGCGCCGCCGTTCGTCCATTGTGGACCCAAGAGGGTTGTGCAAAGTCGGCTGGACGTACAGCGCCCGGACGGGTGCCGCGGCGTGCGCGGCCGCGAGCGCTTCGGGCACGAGGCCCAGGTCGTCGGTCTCGATGGGCGCCAACTGGACACCGAGCCGTCCGGCGAGCGCCTTGACCACGGGATAGGTGATGGCCTCGACGGCGAGCCGTTCCCCCATCGGCACGAAGGCGGCGATGGCGGCCGCAATGGCCTCGCGCCCGCTTCCCGCGAAGAGGATCTCCGGAGTCCAGCCGTCCTTCGCGAGCAGCCCGGCGACGGCGTCGCGCGCCTGCTTCGAGCCTGTGACACTCCCTGGCCTCAGCGCCGCTGTCAGGACATCGTCACGCAAGAGCGGCTCCAGCGCCTTCCCGACCAGCGCGGATTGCTCCGGGAGGACGGCGAAGTTGAGTTCGAGATCGACTTTCGCGCCGCCCGGCTCGGCGAGTGCGGCTTCCAGCGGCGGCCTCCCGGCGCGGACGAAGGTGCCGCGGCCGACCTCGCCCACGACGACGCCTCTCCGGACGAGTTCGCCGTAGACCCTGGCGGCCGTCGAGTTCGCGATGCCGCGCTCCCGGGCGAACCGCCGCTGCGGGGGAAGCCTGTCGCCAGGACGAAGCCTGCCGGCCTCGACGTCGGCGGAGATCTCGTCCGCGACTATCCGGTAGTCCTCCATACCTCACCCTCGATCGCACCGAGCCCGCTCGCGCAATTGCACTGCGGATGATGCCATCGAAGAGGGATGTGAGCCGACTGCGACCTACGGAACACCACAACCGCGGACTCCTAGGTTAGCCTAACCTGCGTGGAGACCGTTGAAACCCTCACCGAGCAGAGCACGACCTCGCGCCTGCACGCGGACGCGCTGACGCTCGCCTACGACGGCCGGACCGTCGCCGAAGACCTCGGGGTGGTCATCCCCGACCGGTCGTTCACCGTCATCGTCGGACCGAACGCCTGCGGCAAGACGACCCTCCTGCGGGCGCTCGCGCGCATGCTCAAACCCCGCCAGGGTTCGGTGTTCCTCGACGGTCAGGTGATCAGCTCCTTCCCCGCCAAGGAGGTCGCGCGCCGGCTCGGCCTGCTGCCGCAGAGTTCGATCGCGCCCGACGGCATCACCGTGGCCGACCTCGTCGCCCGAGGTCGTTACCCACACCAGCGTTTGCTGCGCCAGTGGTCCCGCGAGGACGCCACCGTGGTCTCGGAGTCCATGCGCGCCACCGGGGTCGACGATCTCGCCGAGCGGCTGGTCGACGAACTGTCCGGCGGGCAACGCCAGCGCGTGTGGATGGCGATGGCGCTCGCGCAGGAAACCGACCTCCTGTTGCTCGACGAGCCGACGACCTATCTGGACATCGCGCACCAGATGGACATTCTCGACCTGTGCGCGCAGTTGCACCAGGAACAGGGCCGGACGCTGGTCGCGGTGCTGCACGATCTCAACCACGCGGCCCGGTACGCGACGCACATGATCGCGATGCGGAACGGGGAGGTCCTGGCGACCGGTGCGCCCGAAGAGGTCGTGACCGCCGAGAACGTCGAGAGGATCTTCGAGCTGCCGTGCCGGGTCATGCCGTGCCCCGAAACCGGGACCCCGCTGGTGATCCCGAAAGCGGGCCGCCGCGCCGCTTGAGGTGCGTCCCGATGGCTGCCCGGATGGACGCACCGCGTACCGGTTCACGACACTAGGTTGACCTGGGGAGGTTCCATGACTCAGGAAATCTGGTCCAAAGTAGACGAATACCTCATCGACGCGCTCATCCCGTCCGATCCGGCCCTCGAAGCGGCCCTCGTCGCCTCCGACGAGGCGGGGATGCCGCCCATCGCCGTCGCGCCGAACCAGGGCAAGCTGCTCCACCTGCTGGCCAGGATGATCGGCGCCCGCTCGATCCTCGAGATCGGCACACTCGGTGGCTACAGCACCATCTGGCTCGCCCGCGCCCTGCCCTCGGACGGGCGTCTCGTGACGCTCGAGTTCTACCCGAAATTCGCCGATGTCGCGCGGAAGAACCTCGACGCCGCCGGGGTCGGCGAGCTCGTCGACATCCGGCTCGGGGAGGCCCTCGATCTGTTGCCCGGTGTCGAAGGCCCGATCGACCTGACGTTCATCGACGCGGACAGGGTCAACAACCCGGCCTACTTCGAGGCGGCGCTGCGGCTGACGCGGCCGGGCGGGGTGATCGTGGTCGACAACGTCGTGCGCTCCGGGGCGGTGGCCGACGCGTCGAGCACCGCCGACGAAATCGTGGGACTCCGGCGGATGCACGAACTGATCGCCGCCGAACCGCGGGTCGACGCGACAGCGCTGCAGACCGTCGGGAAGAAGGGGTACGACGGGCTGACCGTCATCCTGGTGACGTCCTGACCGCGCGGTCCGGCGATCCCCAAGTCCGTGAAGGCCTCCTTGAGGGACTCTGGGTCCCCCAAGGAGGCCTTCACGGACCGGACCTACGACCTCCTCAGCGTGGGCGGGCCGGTGCCACGGTCTGGGCCGGTGCGGGCCACTTCACCGGCAGCCCCCGGTGGAAGCCGCTCATGAACCGCTGCCAGATGTCGCTGGGGATCGTCTTGCCGGTCAGCTTCTCCCCGGCGGCGTCCCGCATCCGGCGCGGTTCGTCGGAGCCGACCCAGACAGCCGTCGAAAGCCGCGGCGTGTATCCGACAGCCCAGCCGCCGGCGTTGTCGTCGGTCTCGTTGTACTGGAAGTCGCCGGTCTTCAGCGCCGCCGGGCGATCCTTCAACCCGCTGGTCAGCACCTGGCCGACCGTGCCCGCGATCCGGCGGCTGAGCGCTTCGTCGTCCTTGAACGCGGGCGCCTTGTCCGACGGCCGTTCCCAGACGATCTCGCCGTTCTCGTCCCGGATCTTCGACACCAGATGAGGGGTCGCGCGCATGCCGTCGGCGGCGAAGGTCGCGTACGCCCCGGCCATGTCGCTCGGCCGCAGTGGATACCGGCCGACCGCGATGCCCGGGCCGATCAGGAACCCGTCCTTCTCGCGCAGGGTCACCGCGCCGTCGACGGCCTCGGGGATCCCGGCCGCACGAGCGCCGTCCCGGACCGCGTCCGCGCCCAGCTTCTTCGCCAGGTCGACGAACGGCCCCCGCGCGTCCCGCCCGATCGCCTCACGCAGCGTGCACTTCCCGGCCTCGCCGCACTGATCCTGGAACTCGAAGGTCTCGCCGAGGAAGTCGACCTTCCCCGGTGACTTCAGCGGTTCGTCCACGTTGATGCCCCGCTCGAGTCCCGCGGCGAGGGTGAACGGCTGGAAGGCCGAGCCGGTGCCGTACGGGGTGCCGGCGTAGTCGTGCACACTCCAGCCGCCGCCGTTGTAGGCGCGGATGGCGCCGGTCCCGGGTTCGACGGCGACCAGCGAGGCCCGGAAGTGCTCCGGCTGGCCCTGCAGCCGCTCCTTGAGCACTTTCTCGGCTTCGGCCTGAGCGCGTGGATCGATGGTCGTCTCGACCTTCATCGCGCCGCCGCGGAGCCGGTCCAGCGGGTAGCCGACCTGTTCCAGCTCGGCGAGGACCCGCTGCTTGAGGTGGTATTTCTCGAAGGTGACGCGACCGGCGCGGGTCTCCGACGGCGCCTGGATCGCGTCCTCCGGATAGGTCATCGCGACAGCTTCGGCCTGACTGAGGTAGCCCCGCGTGACCAGCTTGTTCATCACGTAGGACCAGCGCTTCATGGCGTGCTCGTGGGTGGAGGCGTACGGGTCGTGCACCGACGGCGACTGGATCATCCCGGCGAGGAAGGCCGCTTCGGCCCAGGTCATCGAGTCGTCGAGTTTACGGCCGAAGTAGGCGTTCATCGCCGACGCCGGCCCGTAGGTGCCGCGGCCGAACGAGATGATGTTGATGTAGCTCTCGAAGATCTCCTTCTTGGTCTGCTGCTGGGTGATCTTCGTGGCGAGCACCAGTTCGGAAAACTTGCGGGCGAGGGTGGCGTCCTCGTTGCCGGTGGACTTCTTGATGTACTGCTGGGTGATCCCCGAACCGCCGCCGACGCCGGTCACGAGCGCGCGGCCGAGCCCGGTGAGGTCAAAGCCCTCGTTGTCCCAGAAGGTCGGGTCCTCGGTCGCGACGATCGCGTCGCGCAGCTTCGCCGGGATGGCGTCGTAGGGCACGAACAGCCTGTCTCCGCCGGGCGGGATCACCTTGAGCAGCTCGGAACCGTCCGCGTTCTGGAGGACGACGGTCTTGTCGAGGTCGGCGAGCACCTCCTCCGGGCTGCGGACGTCGAGCAGGACGTACGCGATCCCGAACGCGACCACCGGGAGGCCGATCAGGAGGCCTAGTGACCAGGCGGCGATCCGTCGCCACCTGCGTTTCTTCCCTTTCGGCTCAGGGGCTGCCGTGGTTTCCGACTCGGGTGCGGTTTCGTCATCCGGGTTTTCCACGCCAGGTAAGACGCCCGAACGAGTGAAAAGGTTGTGGGAAAATCACCTAATCGTGTCCTGACTCCATCGCGTTTAGTCCTCTGGTTGCGGTAGTTCGCACCACGAACTACCGCAACCAGAGGACTAAACGCGGGGAGAGAGGGTCAGGCGAGAAAGGCGCGAAGCAGCGAAGAGGTGCCTTCGACGTGCTCCGCCATCGCCCGGCGGGCTGCCTCGGAGTCTCCCGCGAGGATCGCGTCGACGATGGCCTCGTGCTGGGCGTTGGAATGCTCCAGGTTCGGCTCGAGCAGCGGGATCATGTCGAGCAGCTGGTTGACCCGCATACGCGCGTCGGCCATCGCCGTGGTCAGCGAGCCGGACGCGGTGACCTCGGCGATCGCCAGGTGCAGCCGCGAATCCTTGCGCCGGTAGTCGCCGACGTCGGCGGCGGCGGCCTCGGCGAGCGTGCTTGTCAGGTGCTGCCGATCGGCCGGGGTGAGGGAACGCGACGCCGCCATCTCGGCGGCGCCGGTCTCCAGGACATGCCTCAGGCCGAGCGCGTCCTCCAGGGTGGCGTTGTCGACCTTCCGCCCGTCCGCGGCGGGCGGATCGGGCAGGACGTCGTTGACGAACGTCCCGCCGTAACGCCCTCGCCGCGACTCGACGTAACCGGCGTCGGCCAGCGCGCGGATGGCCTCCCGCAGCGTCACCCGGCTGACCCCGAGCCGCTCGGCGAGCTCGCGCTCCGAGGGCAGCCGCTCCCCCGCGCCCACCACGCCCAGCCGGATCGCCTGGAGCAGCCTTTCGACGGTCTCCTCGAAGGCGTTGCCCGCGCGCACCGGGCGGAACAGCGCGTCACCCGCGTTCGCGACCGTGCTCGACTCCACCCTTCGAGTTTAGGCCGCCCGCAACCCGGCTCAGCACTCGATGACGTTGACGGCCAGGCCGCCCCGCGCGGTCTCCTTGTACTTCACGCTCATGTCGGCACCGGTCTCGCGCATCGTCTTGATCGCCTTGTCCAGCGTCACGACGTGCGAACCGTCGCCGCGCATCGCCATCCGCGCGGCGTGGATCGCCTTCGAGGCACCGACGGCGTTGCGCTCGATGCACGGGATCTGCACCAGCCCACCGACCGGGTCGCAGGTCAGCCCCAGGTGGTGTTCGACGCCGATCTCGGCGGCGTTCTCCACCTGCGCGGGCGAACCGCCGAGGACCTCGGTGAGCCCGGCGGCGGCCATCGCGCTGGCCGAACCGACCTCGCCCTGGCAGCCGACCTCGGCACCCGAGATCGAGCCCGTCTGCTTGAGGATCGAGCCGATCGCGCCCGCGGTGAGCATGAACGTCACGATGCCGTCGTCCGACGAGCCCCGGATGAACCGCTGGTAGTAGTGCAGCACCGCCGGGATGATCCCCGCCGCGCCGTTGGTCGGCGCGGTGACGACACGCCCGCCCGCGGCGTTCTCCTCGTTGACCGCCAGCGCGTACAGGCTCACCCAGTCCATGGCGTACAGCGGATCGCCGACACCGTCTTCGGCGAGCAGCTTCTCGTGCAACGCCTTCGCGCGCCGAGGCACCTTCAAGCCGCCAGGCAGGACGCCCTCGTGTTCGCAGCCGTTGTGCACGCACTCCACCATGACCTGCCAGATCTCCAGCAGGCCCTCGCGGACCTCCTCACGCGTGCGCCACGAAAGCTCGTTGCGCAGCATGACCTCGCTGATCGGCAGCCCGGAGTCCTCGCAGTGCTTCAGCAGATCCGCGCCGGTGCGGAACGGGAACTCCAGTTTCGTCGAGTCCTCGACGACGACGGTGTCGGTTTCGTAGGACTCGTCGCGTACGAAGCCGCCGCCGACCGAGTAGTAGGTCCGCTCGCGCAGCACCTTCCCGTCGGCGTCGAAAGCGCGGAAGATCATGCCGTTCGGATGCGCGGGCAACGACTTCCGGCGGTGCATGGTCAAGTCGGTGTCCTCGGTGAACACGATCTCGTGCTCACCGCGCACCTTCAGCAGGCAGGATTCGCGGATCTCCGCGATCTTGCCCGCCACCGTGTCGGTGTCGATCTCCTCCGGACGCTCCCCGGACAGCCCCAGCAGCACGGCCTTGTCGCTGCCGTGCCCGAACCCGGTCGCGCCGAGCGACCCGAAGAGTTCGGACTGGACACGTGTCGTGGCCGCCAGGTCACCGTCGGCGGCCAGACCGTCCACAAAGGTCAGCGCGGCGCGCATCGGGCCCACCGTATGGGAGCTGGAGGGGCCGATGCCGATCGAAAACAGGTCGAAGACGCTGATCGCCATTGATCTGCCCTCCTTCCTATCTGGCCAGCAGTGAGCTGGCTTCCTGTGCCGCGGGGCCTTCGGCGGCGAGATGGGCCAAGTTCTCCGACAGCGCTTCGCCGCGGTGGGCCTTCGTCTGGGCGAAGAGACGACCTGCCCGATAAGACGAGCGTACGAGCGGTCCGGCCATCACACCAGCGAAACCCATCGCTTCGGCGGCCTTCGAATGCTCGACGAACTCTTCGGGCTTGACCCACCGGTCCACCGGATGGTGCCGCGGCGAGGGACGCAGGTACTGGGTGATCGTCAGGATTTCGCAGCCCGCGTCGACCAGGTCCTTCATCGCCGGAGCCACCTCCTCCGGCGTCTCGCCCATACCCAAGATCAGATTCGACTTCGTCACCAAACCGGCCTCACGAGCCCGCGTGATGACCTCAAGAGACCGCGCATACCGGAAACCCGGCCGGATCCGCTTGAAAATCCGCGGCACCGTCTCGACGTTGTGCGCCAAAACCTCCGGCCGCGAACCGAACACCTCGGCCAGCTGATCCGGATCCGCGTTGAAATCCGGGATCAGCAACTCGACACCGGTACCCGGGTTCAGCGCGTGGATCTGACGCACGGTCTCCGCGTACAGCCACGCACCGCCGTCCTCGAGATCGTCACGCGCCACACCGGTCACCGTCGAGTAACGCAGACCCATCGCCTGGACGCTTTCGGCGACCTTGCGGGGCTCGGTCGTGTCCAGCGCCTCCGGCTTGCCGGTGTCGATCTGGCAGAAGTCACACCGCCGCGTGCACTGATCCCCGCCGATCAGGAAGGTCGCCTCGCGGTCTTCCCAGCATTCGTAGATGTTGGGGCAACCGGCCTCCTCACACACGGTGTGGAGGCCTTCGCGCTTGACCAGGCCCTTGAGCTCGGTGAACTCGGGGCCCATCCGCGCGCGGGTCTTGATCCACGGCGGCTTCTTCTCGATCGGGGTCTGCGCGTTGCGGACTTCGAGCCGGAGAAGTTTGCGCCCCTCGGGGAGCGCGCTCATCGGTTGAGGTCCGCGTACAGCGGGTGCTTCTTCGCCAGCAGTTCGACACGGGCGGACAGCGACTGGCGCAGGGCCTCGTCGAAGTCCGGACGCAGGGCCTCGGCGATGATGTCGCCGACCTCGGCGAAGTCCTCGGCGCCGAAGCCGCGGGTCGCCAGCGCGGGCGTGCCGATCCGCAGGCCCGAGGTGATCATCGGCGGGCGCGGGTCGAACGGGACGGCGTTGCGGTTGACCGTGATGCCGACCGAGTGCAGCCGGTCTTCGGCCTGCTGACCGTCCAAAGTGGAGTTGACCAGGTCGACGAGCACCAGGTGCACGTCGGTGCCGCCGGTCAGCACGCGGACGCCCGCTTCGGCGCAGTCCGTGCGCGAGAGGCGGTCGGCCAGGATCTTCGCGCCCTCGAGCACCCGCTGCTGACGCTCGCGGAACTCTTCGCTCGCGGCGACCTTCAGCGCGACGGCCTTGGCGGCGATCACGTGCTCCAGCGGTCCGCCCTGCTGGCCGGGGAACACCGCCGAGTTGATCTTCTTGGCGAGTTCCTGACGGGACAGGATGATGCCGCCGCGCGGGCCGCCGAGGGTCTTGTGCGTGGTCGTGGTGACGATGTCGGCGTAGGGCACCGGGCTCGGGTGCAGCCCGGCCGCGACCAGACCGGCGAAGTGCGCCATGTCGACCATGACCTTCGCGCCGACCTCGTCGGCGATGCGGCGGAACTCGGCGAAGTCGAGCTGACGCGGGTACGCCGACCAGCCGGCGATGATCAGCTTCGGCTTGTGCTCCTTGGCGAGGCGCTCGATCTCCTCGACGTCGACGATCCCGGTCTCTTTGTCGACGTGGTACGCGACGACGTTGTAGAGCTTGCCCGAGAAGTTGATCTTCATTCCATGGGTCAGGTGACCGCCGTGGGCGAGGTCGAGACCGAGGATGGTGTCGCCGGGGTTGAGCACCGCGACCATGGCGGCGGCGTTGGCCTGCGCGCCCGAATGCGGCTGGACGTTGGCGTGCTCGGCGCCGAACAGGGCCTTCGCGCGGTCGATCGCCAGCTGCTCGATGACGTCGACGTGCTCGCAACCGCCGTAGTAGCGGCGGCCGGGGTAGCCCTCGGCGTACTTGTTGGTCAGCACCGAACCCTGCGCCTCGAGCACGCCCACCGGGGCGAAGTTCTCCGACGCGATCATTTCCAGGGTCGACTGCTGCCGGTCGAGTTCGGCGGCGACGGCCGCGGCGACCTCGGGGTCCACTTCGGACAGGGCGGCGTTGAACATGTCAGTTCTCCTGGGTCAGGACGGCGTACGCCTGGGCGTCGAGCAGGGCGGGCACGTCGCCGGACAGACGCACCTTCAGGAGCCATCCTTCGGCGTACGGGTCCGAGTTGATCAGCTCGGGGGTGTCCGTTGTGGCGCCGTTCACCTCGACGACCTCGCCGTCCACGGGTGCGTACAGCTCGCTGACCGACTTGGTCGACTCGACCTCGCCGAACACCTCGCCCGCGGTGACGGTGTCGCCGACCGAGGGAAGCTGGACGAACACGATGTCACCGAGCGACTCGGCGGCGAAGGCGGTGATGCCCACGGTGGCGACGCCGTCGACGACGTTCAGCCACTCGTGTTCCTTCGTGTACTTCAGGTCCTGGGGGATGCTCATGGTCGTTCAAGGGCCTTTCAGGCGCGGGAGTAGAAGGGCAGGGCGACGACCTCGACGGGCTCGATGCGGCCACGGATGTCGACGGAAAGCTCGGTGCCGGGCTCGGAGTGCTCCCGGTCCACATAGGCCATGGCGATCGGGTACCCGAGGGTCGGCGACAGGGCACCGCTGGTGACCTCGCCGATCTCGGTCTCGCCGGAAAGGACGGTGTAGCCGTGACGCGGCGCGCGGCGGCCGGAGCCCTTGAGCCCGACGCGGACCCGGGGAACGTCCTTCTTGGACAGTTCCTCCAGCGCGGCCTTGCCGACGAAGTCGTTCGGCTTCTCGAACTTGACCACGCGGCCGAGGCCTGCCTCGTACGGGCTCAGCTGGAGGCTGAGTTCGTTGCCGTACAACGGCATTCCGGCTTCGAGACGCAGCGTGTCGCGGCAGGCGAGGCCCGCCGGGAGCAGACCGTGCGGCTCGCCGGCCTCGGTGAGGATGCGCCAGACGGCGGGAGCCTCACCGGCCGGGACGTACAGCTCGAAGCCGTCCTCACCGGTGTACCCGGTGCGGGCGAGCAGGACGTCGTGACCCTTCACGACGGCCGGGACGCTCGCGTAGTACTTGAGCGCGCCGAGGTCGGCGTCGGTGACGGCGCCGAGGATCTCGACCGCCTTCGGCCCCTGGACGGCGATCAGCGCGACGTCCTCGGACTTGTTGTCCACGACGGCGTCGAAGCCCGAGACCCGCTCGGCCAGTGCTTCCGCGACGACGGCGGCGTTGCCCGCGTTGGCCACGACCAGGAACTTCTCGTCGGCGAGGCGGTAGACGACCAGGTCGTCCAGCACGCCGCCGGTCTCGTCGCAGATCATCGTGTAGCGCGCCCGGCCCGGTTTGACGCCGGACAGGTTGCCGACCAGTGCGAAGTCGAGGACGTCGGCGGCCTGCGGGCCGGTCACCTCGATCTCGGCCATGTGGGAGAGGTCGAACAGGCCCGCCGTCTCGCGGACCGCCTTGTGCTCCGCCAGCTCGCTGCTGTAGCGGATCGGCATCGACCAGCCCGCGAAGTCGGTGAACAGCGCACCGAGTCCTTTGTGGACTCCGTGCAGGGACGTCTCTTTCGACATCGAGTGCCTCAGTTCTCGTAGGCGTTGAGCGGCGGGCAGGAGCAGACGAGGTTACGGTCCCCGCGCGCACCGTCGATGCGACGCACCGGGGGCCAGTACTTGGCCTTGCGGTTCACCCCGGCGGGGTACACCGCCAGTTCGCGGTCATAGGGCAGGTCCCAGTCGCCGACCAGGGTCTCGGCGGTGTGCGGGGCGTTGCGCAGCGGGCTGTTGTCCGCGGCCCACTTGCCCTGCGCGACGGCGTCGATCTCGCCGCGGATGGCGATCATCGCCGCGATGAAGCGGTCGATCTCGCCGAGGTCCTCGGATTCGGTCGGCTCGACCATCAGCGTGCCCGCGACCGGGAACGACATGGTCGGGGCGTGGAAGCCGTAGTCGATCAGGCGCTTCGCGACATCGTCCACGCTGACGCCGGTCTCCTTGGTGAGCCCGCGCAGGTCGAGGATGCACTCGTGCGCGACGAGGCCGTCCTGGCCGGTGTAGAGCACCGGGTAGTGCTGGTTGAGGCGCTTGGCCACGTAGTTCGCGGCGAGGACGGCGACCTGCGTCGCGGCGGTGAGCCCGCCCGCGCCCATCATGCGGACGTACGCCCACGAGATCGGCAGGATCGACGCCGAGCCGTACGGGGCGGCGCTGATCGGGCCGACGCCGGTCGAGGGACCGGCCTTCTCCAGCAGCGGGTGATTCGGCAGGTACGGCGCGAGGTGTGCGCGCACCGCGACCGGGCCGACGCCGGGGCCGCCGCCACCGTGCGGGATGCAGAAGGTCTTGTGCAGGTTCAGGTGTGAGACGTCGCCGCCGAACTCGCCCGGCTTGGCGAGACCCAGCAGCGCGTTGAGGTTCGCGCCGTCGACGTAGACCTGGCCGCCCGCGTCGTGGACGATCTTGGCCAGCTCGTCGATGCCGTTCTCGTACACACCGTGCGTGGACGGGTACGTGACCATGATCGCGGAGAGCGTTTCGCGGTTGGCCTCGACCTTGGCGCGCAGGTCTTCGAGGTCGACGTTGCCCTCGTCGGTGCACTTGACCACGACGACGCGCATCCCGGCCATCACCGCGGAGGCGGCGTTCGTGCCGTGCGCGGACGACGGGATCAAGCAGACCTCGCGCTCGGCCTGGCCGTTCGCGTGGTGGTACGCGCGGATCGCGAGCAGGCCCGCGAGCTCGCCCTGACTGCCCGCGTTCGGCTGCAGCGACACCTTGTCGTAGCCGGTGACCTCGGCCAGCCAGCTCGACAGCTGCTCGACCAGCACGTGGTAGCCCTCGGCCTGGTCGGCGGGGGCGAACGGGTGGATACCCGCGAACTCGCGCCAGCTGATCGGCTCCATCTCGGTGGTGGCGTTGAGCTTCATCGTGCAGGAGCCGAGCGGGATCATGCCGCGGTCGAGCGCGTAGTCCAGGTCGGACAGGCTGCGCAGGTACCGCAGCATCGCCGTCTCGGAGCGGTGCGAGTGGAAGACCTCGTGGGTGAGGTACTCGCTCTCGCGGCCGAGGCCGGTGGGCAGCGACTGAATGCTTTCGGCCTTGTTCTCGATCCCGAAGGCGTTGAGGACCTTGGCGATGATCGCGGGCGTGGTGACCTCGTCGACGGCGATGCGGACGTGGTCGGCGTCGACCGGGCCGAGGTTGATGCCGTTCTCGCGAGCGACGGCGACGACCGCTTCGGCCTGACCGGGCATGCGGGCGAGGACGGTGTCGAAGAAGCCCTCGTGGACGACCTCGACGCCACCTGCGCGCAGCGCGCCCGCCAGCCCGGCGGCGAGCTCGTGGACGCGGGTCGCGATGCGCTTGAGGCCGTCCGGACCGTGGTAGACCGCGTACATCGCGGCGAGCACGGCGGGCAGGACCTGCGCGGTGCAGATGTTGGACGTGGCCTTCTCGCGGCGGATGTGCTGCTCGCGGGTCTGCAGGGCGAGGCGGTACGCGGGGTTGCCGTCGGCGTCGACCGAAACGCCGACGAGGCGGCCCGGCAGCGAACGCTCGAGCCCGGTGCGGACGGCCATGTACCCGGCGTGCGGGCCGCCGTAGCCGAGCGGGACACCGAAGCGCTGGGTCGAACCGGCGGCGATGTCGGCGCCGAACTCACCCGGCGCGGTGATCAGCGTGAGGGCGAGCAGGTCGGCGGCGACGGTGTACAGCGCGCCGGCGGCCTTCGCGGTCTCGGAGATGGCAGAGTAGAAGCCCGCGCCGCGCAGCACGCCGGAAGCGCCCGGGTACTGCACGACCACGCCGAAGAACTCTTCCGGCAGGCCGGTGAGCAGGTCGCGGACCTCGACCTCGACGCCCATGGCCTCGGCGCGGGTGCGGACGACGGCGATGGTCTGCGGGAGACACTCGGCGTCGAGGACGACCTTGTTCGACTTGGACTTCGACACGCGGCGCATCAGCATGACGGCCTCGGCGACGGCGGTGGACTCGTCGAGCAGCGAGGCGTTCGCGGTGGCGAGACCGGCCAGCTCGGAGACCATGGTCTGGAAGTTGAGGAGGGCTTCGAGACGGCCCTGCGAGATCTCCGGCTGATACGGCGTGTACGCCGTGTACCAGGCCGGGTTCTCCAGCACGTTGCGGCGGATGACCGCCGGGGTGACCGTGTCGTGGAAGCCGAGGCCGATCATCTGCGTCATCGGCTTGTTGAGCGCGGCGAGCGCGCGGAGCTCGGCGATGGCGTCCTCTTCGGACGCGGCGGGGGGAAGCTCGAGGTCACGGGTGACCCGGATCGCGGACGGCACCGCGGCCTGGACCAGGGCATCGAGACTGCCGTAGCCGACCTCGGCGAGCATCTTGGCCTGCTCGGACTCCGAGGGGCCGATGTGCCGGTCGTCGAAGGACGTACTGGTCAAGGGAGCTCCTTCAATCAGGCGCCGGATAGACCGGTGCGCTGGGAACTCCCCCTCTGTCATGGCACCTGAGAGTTTCACCACCCGTGAACGGGGTGGCTTTCACCTTGGGTGAGGCGCACTTGCGCGCCTGCTTTCCAGAGTGGCCTCGCGGAAGCGGTAGTGGGTACCTGAGAGATTCCGGGGAGTTTGCTCCTTCGGTGCCCCACCACGTTCGTGGGGGCTCTCCCGCTCCAGCTCAACGGCCCTGTCTGCAGTTGTGCGCACACCGTACCTGGCGTGTTCGGCGCGCGTCTACTTCTGGCCGGACACGTCACTTCTCCCGTTCGCCCGGACACCCGCGGTGCCCGGACGGCCGTCACTCGCGTGATCAGAAGCGGAACTCGCGTGATCAGAGGCGGAACTCATGAGTCACGGCTCTGATCACGCGAGTCACGGGCCTGATCACGCGAGTTACGGCTCTGATCACGCGAGTTCCGCGTTCTCCATCATCATTTCGGCGGTGATGGTGCCGCAGAGCTCGGCGCAGCGCATCATCATGTCGGCGGCCTCGGCGAGTTCGGCGTCGCCGGTCTTGGCGCACTCCTCGGCGCACATGCGCATCATCTGGGAGGACAGGCCGCACATCTTCGCGCACATGCGCATCATCTCGAGGTCGGCGACCATGGACGAACAGCGCATCATCATGTCAGCGCTCATCCGCGACATGTCCGCGCAGGTCACCATCATCATCCCGAGCTTGGCGCCGCCGATCTCCATGCAGCGCGTCATCATCTCCTCGCACCTGACGTGGCACTCGTTGCACAGGTCGATGCAGTCGCGCATGGCGGTGCTCATCTGCCGGGTCATCCTGGGGGCCTCCGCGCTTCTCGGATCGCGGAACCGGGCGGCTCCGCGTCTCAGGACTACCGCGCAGGTCAGGGGTACGCCATCCCAGCAACCGGGACGAGTGACGCCCGGGCAAGCAAGTCCGTGAAGGCCTCCTTGAGGGACCCTGGGTCCCTCAAGGAGGCCTTCACGGACAGCGCGGGGTCCCTCACAAAGGGGTGACGTAGGCTCCCGAGATCCCGCCGTCCACCAGGAACTGCGACGCCGTGATGAACGAGGCGTCGTCGCTCGCCAGGAAGGCGACCGCGCCCGCGATCTCCTCCGGCTCCGCGAACCGCCCGACCGGCACGTGCACCAGCCGCCGCGCGGCCCGCTCGGGGTCCTTCGCGAACAGTTCCTTCAGCAGCGGCGTGTTCACCGGACCCGGGCACAGCGCGTTGACCCGGATGTTCTCCCGCGCGAACTGCACGCCCAGTTCCCGGCTCATCGCCAGGACCCCGCCCTTGGACGCGGTGTAGGAGATCTGCGACGTCGCCGCGCCCATCACCGCGACGAAGGACGCCGTGTTGATGATCGAGCCCTTCCCCTGCCGTTGCATATGGGGCAGCACGGCCTTGCAGCACAGGTACACCGAGGTCAGGTTGACCTTCTGCACCTTCTCCCACGCGTCGATGCCCGTGGTGAGGATCGAGTCGTCCTCGGGCGGGGAGATGCCGGCGTTGTTGAACGCGACGTCGACCGAGCCGAATTCGTCCACTGTGGACTGGAAGAGGGCCTCGACCTGGTCGGCGTCGGTGACGTCGGCCTGGATGAACCGGCCGCCGACCTCGTCGGCCGCGGCTTTGCCCGCCTCGGCGGAGATGTCGCCGATGACGACCTTCGCGCCCTCGCTCGCCAGCCGCCTCGCCGTGGCGAGACCGATGCCGCTGCTGCCGCCGGTGATGACCGCGACGCGGCCTTCGAAACGCTGAACCATCATTCCTCCGTGCTGATAAAGACGTTCTTGGTCTCGGTGAAGGCGTCGACAGCGTCCGGGCCGAGTTCGCGGCCGAGCCCGGACTGCTTGAACCCGCCGAACGGCGTCCAGTACCGGACGGACGAATGCGAGTTGACCGAGAGATTCCCGGCTTCGACGCCGCGCGCGACGCGGAAGGCGCGGCCGACGTCGCGGGTCCAGATCGAGCCGGACAGGCCGTACTCGGTGTGGTTGGCCATGGTGATCGCGTCCGCCTCGTCGGTGAACGGGACCACCGCGACGACCGGGCCGAAGATCTCGTCCGAGGCCAGCGGATGCCGCAGGTCCGGCGGGGTGACGACGGTCGGCGGGAACCAGTTGCCCGGCCCCAGCGGCGCGCTCCCCCGGAACGCCACCGGCGCGGCGTCGTCCACATAGGACGACACCTTCGCGTGGTGCCCGGCCGAGATCAGCGGGCCCATCTCGGTCATCTCGAGGCGGGGATCGCCGACGACTACACCCTTCACCGCGGGTTCCAGCAGCTCCATGAACCGGTCGTACACGCTCGCCTGCACCAGGATCAGCGACCGCGCGCAGCAGTCCTGCCCCGCGTTGTCGAACACCCCGTACGGCGCGGTGGCCGCGGCCTTCTCCAGATCGGAATCGGCGAAGACGATGTTCGCGTTCTTGCCGCCGAGTTCCAGCGTCACCCGCTTCACCTGCGCGGCGCAGCCAGCCATGATCTGCTTGCCGACCTCGGTGGAGCCGGTGAACACCACCTTGCGCACCGCCGGATGGTCCACGAACCTCTGTCCCACCACGGATCCCTTGCCGGGGAGCACCTGGAAGACGTCCGAGGGGATCCCTGCCTCGCGGGCCAGCTCGCCGAGGCGGATCGCGGTCAGCGGGGTGAGTTCGGCCGGTTTGAGCACGACGGTGTTCCCGGCGGCCAGCGCGGGCGCGAAACCCCAGCCCGCGATGGGCATCGGGAAGTTCCACGGCACGATCACCCCGACCACGCCGAGCGGCTCGTGGAACGTCATGTTCACCCCGCCGGGTACCGGGATCTGCTTGCCGCTCAACCGCTCGGGCGACGCCGAGTAGTACGTCAGCACGTCGCGGACGTTGCCCGCCTCCCAGCGCGCGTTGCCGATCGTGTGCCCCGCGTTGGCGACTTCCAGCTGGGCGAGGTTCTCGATGTCGGCGTCGACGGCGTCGGCGAACCGGCGCAGCAGCCGTGCCCGGTCGCCGGGGGTCACCGCACGCCAGGCGGGGAACGCCGCCTGCGCGCGGGCGATCGCCGCGTCGGTCTCCTCGGCCGAGGTCGGCTCGACCGACCGCACCACTTCTTCGGTGGCGGGGTTGATCACCTCGAACGTGGTCATGAGCGCTCCTTCGCAGCTGTCACCAGCGCTTCGAAAAGCCTTGTGTCGTCGGGATTCTGTTCTGGATGCCATTGGACGCCGAGTACGAACCCGGCACCGGGTAGTTCCGCCGCTTCGATGGTCCCGTCGGCGGCCCAGCCTGTCGCGACCAGCCCGTCGCCGAGCCTGTCGATGGCCTGGTGGTGATAACACGGCACCTTGGTCTCGGTGCCGAGGATCGCCGCGGCCCGGCTGCCCTCGGCAAGCCTCACCGTAGTGGTACCGAAGGTCGCGGGCGCGGGCTGGTGAACCTTGGTGTCCAAAGTGTCCGGAAGGTGCTGGGCGAGCGTCCCGCCGAGCGCGACGCTGAGCACCTGCAGCCCGCGGCACACGCCCAGCACCGGTTTCCCACTGTCCAAAGCGGACCGCAGCAGGCCGAATTCGAACTCGTCCCGGTTCGGCCGGACGTACGTCGTCGGGTGCTGCTCCTGGCCGTAGCGGGCGGGCTCGATGTCGGCGCCGCCGACCAGCACGAGACCGTCCACCGCGGACACCAGCCTGTCGTGCGCGTCGCTCACCGGCGGCAGCAGGACCGGGATCCCGCCCGCCGCGACGATGCCGTCCACGTAGACCCGGTGCAGCAGCGCGGCTTCCGTCTCCCACACCAGGAATTTCGCGGGTTCCAGATAGGACGTGAGCCCGATGAGGGGTTCAGAGCCGTTCGAAGCCACGGATCCTCTCCCAATCGGTGACGGCGGCGTCGTACGCGGCGTTCTCGACCTTCGCCGCGTTCAGATAGTGGTCGACGACCTCGTCCCCGAACGCGGTCCTGGCGAGCTCGCTCCGGTCCAGCAGCTCCGCGGCCTCCCGCAAGGTCGTCGGCACGGTCGGCTTGCCGGAACCGTAGGCGTTGCCCTGGAACTCGGGCTCCAGCTCGAGTTCGTTCTCGATGCCGTGGAGCCCGGCCGCGATCAGCGCGGACACCGCGAGATACGGGTTCACATCGCCGCCGGGGACCCGGTTCTCGGTGCGGAGCGACTCCCCGTGGCCGACGACGCGGAGCGCGCACGTGCGGTTGTCGGTGCCCCACGCGACGGCCGTCGGCGCGAAGCTGCCGGGGACGAAACGCTTGTAGGAGTTGATGTTCGGGGCGAAGAAGTACGTCAGCTCGCGCAGGCCGGCGAGCTGACCGGCGAGGAAGTGCTCCATCAGCGGGGAGAACCCGCCCGGTCCGTCGCCGGCGAGGACGGCCTCACCGGCGGTGGAGCGCAGGCTGATGTGGATGTGGCAGGAGTTACCCTCGCGTTCGTTGTACTTCGCCATGAACGTGAGGCTCTTGCCCTCCTGCGCGGCGATCTCCTTGGACCCGGTCTTGTAGATGCTGTGGTTGTCGCAGGTGGCCAGCGCCTCGGCGTAGCGGAACGCGATCTCGTGCTGGCCGGGATTGCATTCACCCTTGGCCGACTCGACGTACAGCCCCGCGCCGCCCATGTCGTTGCGGATCCGGCGCAGCAGCGGCTCGATCCGCGCGGTGCCGAGCATCGAGTAGTCGACGTTGTACTGGTTGGCGGGGCGGAGGTCCTGGTACCGCTTGTCCCAGGCCGACTCGAAGGTGTCGTCGAAGACGATGAACTCCAGCTCGGTGCCGACATGGGCGCTGAGACCGAGCGCGGCCAGCCTGTCGAGTTGCCCGCGCAGGATCTGCCGTGGCGACGGGGCCACGGCGCCGCCCTGCACCCGTTCGAGGTCCGCGAGGACGAGCGCGGTGCCCTCCTGCCACGGGAGCAGGCGCAGCGTGTCGAAGTCCGGACGCATGACGAAGTCGCCGTAGCCGGTCTCCCAGGAAGACATCGCGTAGCCGTCGACGGTGTTCATGTCGACGTCGACGGCGAGCAGGTAGTTGCACGCTTCGGTGGCGTGCTCGACGACCTCGTTGAGGAAGTATTCGGCGGCGCAGCGTTTGCCCTGCAGCCTGCCCTGCATGTCGGTGATCGCCACCAGCACCGTGTCGACGGCGCCCTCCTCGACCAGTTCCCGGAGCCGATCCAGTGTGAGCATGCCGCGCCTGTTCGCCATCAGCCTCACCTAAAGGTTCGAAGCGGTACCTTTGCGGCTTCTTCCTACCGGGTCAGCCCGACCCGGTCAACTCCACTAATGGTCTGGTTGGTTATCCATTGCGGACTGTAGTTGATCCCTGGGCGGATTGTCTTTGATGCCCGGCTGAGAAGATGCTGTGAATCCCGCCGGACCGGGAGGAGATCCGTACCTCCGGAACGTTGTACGGATCAAGAGAGGTGAGAAGGAATGACACAGGCATTCACGCAGCAGACCACGTTCACCGAGCCCCAGGGGCGGGCTCAGCTCCCGACGCTGCCCAGCGGGTGGCCGATCGGCTCTTACGAGTCGTACTCCGATGCGCAGCGTGCGGTCGACCACCTCGCGGGAACGGACTTCCCGATCACGGACGTCACCATCGTCGGTGTCGAACCGATCCTGGTCGAACGGATCGCCGGGCGGATGGGCTGGAGCAAGGTGCTCACCAGCTCGGCGCTTTCGGGCGCGATGTTCGGTGTGTTCCTCGGCCTCGTGCTGAGCCTGCTGAACCCGGGCGCCGGACTGGTTCCGATCATCGTCGGCCTCGTCGGCGGTATCGGGTTCAACCTGCTGTTCGGCGCGCTGGGGTACGCGGCTTCGAAGAACAAGCGCGGGTTCATCTCGCAGAGCCAGCTGGTCGCCCGGCGTTACGACGTCCTGGCCCAGCCGCGCAACGCCGAGAAGGGCCGTGCCCTGCTGGCCGACCTGGCCGCCAGGAGCGCGTTCACCCACTGAGCCTCGTCCCGCGGAAGCCGGCACCTCGTCGCGAGGTGCCGGCTTCCGGCTTTCACGGGGTCAGACGGTGCAGGTCCCGAGGGAAGAGCGTCGCCTGCCGGACGTTGGGCAGCCCGAGCAACCGGGCCGTCCACCGTTCGAGACCGAGCGCGAACCCGCCGTGCGGCGGCATCCCGTGCGCGAAGACGGCCAGATAGTCGCGGTACGGCTCGGCGGGTTCACCCCGCGCCGCCAGCGCGGCGAGATAGTCGGCGTGCCGGTGCAGCCGCTGGCCCCCGGTCACCAGCTCCAGCCCGCGAAACAGCAGGTCGAAACTGTTGGAGTACTCCGGCCGTTCCGGGTCCGGATGCGTGTAGAACGGCCTCTTCGCCATCGGATACCCGGTCACGAAGAGGAATTCCGATCCGTGCGTGCGCTGCGCCCAGTCCGAAAGCAACCGTTCGTGCGCGGGTGCGAGGTCGGGCTCGCCGCGCGGGTCCTCCTCGGACAGCCGTGCGATCAGCTCTTGGGCGTCCGCGAAAGGGATCTCCGGGATTTCCTCGGGCACCACGACTCCGGCCTCCGGCACGGCCGCGACCATTCCCGCCAGCGCCTCCCTCAGCACGGTCATCACGTCGTGGTGGCCGTCGATGAAGCCGAGTTCGGCGTCCAGGCTGGTGTACTGCGCGAGATGCCGCGCGGTGTCGTGCGGTTCGGCGCGGAAGACCGGGCCGACCTCGTAGACCCGCTCGAACACCCCGACCAGCGCCTGCTTGTAGAACTGTGGCGACTGAGCGAGATACGCCTGCTCGCCGAAATAGTCGATCCCGAAGACGTTCGCACCGGACTCGGTCGCCGACGAGACGATCTTGGGCGTATGGGTTTCGGTGAACCCGAGGCCGTCGAGCGCGGACCGGAACCCGGCGACACTCGCCGCCGCGATCGTGAAGGCCTCCTTCAGCCGCGGATGTCGCAGCGCGACGGCCGCGTTGTCCAGCACCGTGGGCAAGGTGGCCTGCGGCGACGGCCGGTAGAGGTCGAAGGGCGGCGGTTCGGCGGGTTCGGACAGCAGTCCGACCGTCGGCTCGGTGACTTCCAGGCCGCCGGGTGCCTGAGGATTGGCGGTGACGAAGCCTTCCACCTCGACCACGGTTTCCTCCGGCGGACAGCCGGTTTCGGCGAGGACGACCTGGGCGAGCCCGGATCGGTCCCGGATCACCAGGAAGGTGACGGATTTCAGCCGACGCCGGCGGTGTACCCAGCCGGCGATGCGGACACGGTCGCCGACGTGGCGGGGCAGGTCGGCGACGAGGACACGCGAGATCATCACAACTCCTGTACGGATGTGCGCGATCCCTTGGGAGTGCGGGCGAGAAGGGGACTCGCGGTACCACCGCACTTTCGCCGCCACCCTGGACGAGCGGCGGCCTCGAAGGCCCGATGACGGGGGCCGGACGGCGGGGCATCGGGCGCGTGCGCCGTTCCTCCCCGCACTCGGGAGGGTCTTCACCGAAGGGCGCGAGGCCGCCTTCACAGCTACCGGCGGCTCTCTCGGTCTCGCGGGCTCCCCGGCTACTCGTCTCCGTCAGCGCGTTGCCCCGGAGGTTACGTCCTCCGGGGCAACGCTCGCATCCTTGTTTCGCCGAGGTCAGTGACCGTCGTAGTGCTGCGGAGCGGCCATGTCGAACCAGTTGAAGTTCTCGATCATCTGCCGCGTGCTGCCGATGTACTGCGGCCCGGTGAGCTCCCACCGCTCGACGAACCGGAAGGTGCCCGGCTCCAGGCTTTCGTCGACGCCGGTGTCGGGGTCGTCGGTGACCGGCCGGTACTCCCAGATCGTCTTCTTCTCCAGCGTGACGTCCAGCAGCTGGTAGCCCGACTGGGTGCTCAGGTAGCCGGGGGTGTTGTGGTCACCGGCGCGTCCCGGGTCGGACAGCTTCAGCTGGACGGTGTCGCCGTTGAACGAACCCTTCGCCGCGACCACGGTGACGATGTGCCCGCCGGAGCGCTGCAGGCTCCCCCATGGTCCGGCCTTGTAGCGGCCGTACGCGATCTGGAGCGGGCCTTCGTTGAGCTTCTTCGCCAGTTCGCCGGAGAAGTCGGCCGTGCCCGCGGTGCTCACGTTCCCGGTCGAGGACGTCCAGCCCGCGTCTCGCGCCGGTTTCGTGGCGATGGTCCACGCCTTCTGCAGGTTGCCGAGCGTCGTCTTGCCGTCGTACTTCGCGTCGACGCCGATCCGCCCGATCGAGTTGGTGATGACGTTGTAGTCGGCCTGGTCCAGCGGGTCGAGCTGGCCGACCTTGGTGGTCAACCAGCCGACCGGCGCGCCCTTCACATGACCCCAGTAGTGCAGGACGTTATACAGCGAAGCCGGTCCGCAGTACGCGTTGCCGTCGTTCTCCAGTCCGGCGCGGAACTGGTCGACGTCGCTGACCCCGCACTGCTTGACGTCGAAGTCGGCGCCGTAGACGTCGGTGGCCTTGACGCAGGGGGGCGGGGTGCCGATCTTGTCCGCCGACGCGGTTCCGGGGAGGGTGGCGACGGCGGTGAGGGTCGCCGCGGCGGCGAGGATCAGGCTGCGGATCATGGCTCCTACCTTCGGTTTTCGGTTCCGGCTGGTAGGAGAAGCCTGATCTTCCGGACCCCCCAGACGCATGAGGGGTGATCCCTCAACTCCCTCGCTGGGCTGTCCGGGGGACCCTCACGAAAGCACTCGCGCCAGCTCTCGCCGTCCGGCGATGCCGAGCTTCGTGTAGATCCGCCCGAGGTGGTTTTCGACCGTCTTCGGGGTGACGAACAGTTCCTGCGCGATCTCGCGGTTCGCGCGTCCGGACGCCGCGAGATCCGCGACCCGGCGTTCGCTCGCGGTCAGCGAGGTCGGGCCCGCGAAGATCACCCGCCGCGGCCGGTCGCCCAAGGCCTCCAGCGCTTCGACCGCGCGGGTGCGCAGCACGACAGAGCCGCATTCGGTGGCCAGGTCGATCCCGCGGTTGAGCGGGGTCCGCGCGTCCGTACGGCGCCGCGCGACCCGCATCGCCTCGCCGAGGTCGATCAGCGAACGGGCGAGGTGCAGCCGGGCCGGGGACCGCTCCAGCACCCCGACGGACTCGGCCAGCAGATCCAGCCGCCGGTCGCCGTCGGCGTGCGCGAGCAGCCGCAACGCGGCGCCGATCTCCGTCGTGGTCCCCCACTTCCGCGCGATGATCACCTGTTCCTCGGCCAGTTCCAGGGCGTGGTCCGACTCGCCGAGCAGCATCGCGGCGCGTACCGCGGGCACCCGCCACGGGATGGTCGGCGGATCGACCCCCGCCGCGAGCATCTCGTCGCGCTGCAGGAACGCCTGTGTCCTGGCGAGGACGGGATTCCCGATGGCGAGCGCGATCAGCGCGCGGGGCTCGTGCAGCCACATCGTCGGCATCATGCTCGGACCGTCGCCGTGGTCGCTGTCGAACCGCGCCAGCACTTCGGCGGCGGCTTCGAGGTCACCACGCTCCATCGCGGCGTAGGCAAGGAAATGCGTCGACGTCGCCCGCAGCGCGACCACCTGCGGCAACGGCTCCTCGGCGCCGATCGCGGCGAGCGCGCCCTCGGCTTCGGCCTCCATGACGCTCACGTTGCCGAGACGCCAGTTCAGGAACAGCGCGGCGTTGGCGACCATCGCGAACTCGACGGGCGAACCGTGCGCCCGCACCCGGCGGCGCGCGCTCTCGATCTCCCGCCTGGCCTCGTCGATGCCGTCGGCCGAGATCAGCGCGAGCATCGCGACCACCCAGCCGACCATCACGTCGATGCTCCCGGTGGCGTCTTCGAAGTAGGCGCCGTGGGACAGGGCGCGGCAGGCCGTCGCGGCGACCTCGTCCGCGGGCCGGACCTCGTACCGGCCCATCTGCGCGAGCAACCCGAGCAGAGTGCGTTCGTCGGGGGTGCCTCCGCTCAAACTCGCGTACGCGCGCAGGTGATCCGACGCCACCCGGCGGTGGTGCGGCAGGAACGAGCGGATCACCGCGAGCCGCGCTTCGAGATGCATCCGGCCGGGATCGCGCGGACCGCCCGGGCGGGCGGCGATCGCCTCGAGCAGTTCGGCGACGGCGGCTTCGGGCCCGTCGACGACTGCCGTGGCCGACGCGGCGGCCGCGACGAGCTCGGCGTCGGGGACGCCGTCCGCCGCCACGAGGAGTTGTTGCCGCGCCTCTGCCGCCTCGCCCGTGCGGAGCAGCGCGCGACCGAGCTCGGCCCGCAGTGCCGCGTCGTCCGGGGTCTCGTCGACGGCCCGGCGCAGATGTGCGGCGGCCGTCTTCGGGTCGCCCGCCGAGAGCAACGCTGCCGCGGCCTTGCGCAGGATCTCGGCCGCGTCCGGCAGGGTGCCTCGCGGCGCCTGCGCGAGATGAGCGGCGACACGGTCCGCCGGGGCCTTCGCCGCGCGCAACGCCTTCGCGGCGGCCCCGTGCAGTGCCGCACGGGCGATCGGGCCCAGGTCGGCGAGGACGGCCTCGCGGACGACGGGATGGATGAAGACGAGGTGGTCGCCGTCGCCGGTGAGCACGTTGGCCGAGGTCAGCGCCTCGACGGCGAGCGAAAGCCCGGCGGCGTCCAGCTCCGCCAGCGCTCCGGCCTGCCACGGATCGCCGCCGGTGCCCAGGATCGCGACAGCGCCGGCGAGCCCGACGGCCTCGACGGGCAGCCTGCCCAGCGCCGCGCGGAAAACGGTGCTGGGGCCCAGTTTTCCGACCTGACCGGCGGTCGCGTCGGTGTCCAGAGGCAGCCCGAGCGCGTCGAGTTCGTCGACGAGAACCCTTGCCAGGAAGGGATTCCCGCCGCTGGCCGCGTGCAACGAGGTGACCACGGCCCAGGCCGGGACCACCCCTCGGGCGGCCACGAGTTCGGCGAGCGCTTCGAGCGAAAGCGGCTTCGGCAGGACGCGTTCGGCCTGCCGTGAGACGCTCAGATGCGCGAGAGGCCCGGCGTTCTCCGCGGGCGGCCGGGTCGCCACCACGAGCACGATCGGCAGGTCGGCGATCCGGCGGGAGAGGTAGACGAGGAACTGCAACGACGATCGATCCGCCCACTGGGCGTCGTCGACCGTGATCAGCAACGGCCGGGTCGACGACAGATCGACCGCGACCCACCACAGCGCGTGCAGCGTCCTGGCCAGTTCGGCCTCGCTCGGGTCGGCGGCCGCGGCGTCGAGCGCCCGGAGCGCGGCGCCGGACGGGCCCGCGAGGATCTTTTCACGGGTCTCCCCGCTGTAGCGCGAAACCGACCGCTCGACCATCTGACGGACCACGCCCCAGGCCATCGCGCCTTCGAGCGCGTCGCCGACCGCCTGCAGCCGTCCGAACCCACGGTCTTTCGCCAGCTCACGGGTCTCCTGAACCAGACGGGTCTTGCCGATCCCCGCACGGCCTTCGATGACGACCACCCGGCCCTCGCCCGCCTTGGCGGAGTCGAGTGCCGCTTCGATCCTCCCGAGTTCGCGCCCGCGTTCGAGAGTCGGCTCGACGCGGCTCATCCGGTCAGGCGCTCGAGCCGGTCGGGATCGCGCAGCGGTTTCCCGTGTCCGAACAGGACGAGACTCGGCCGGAGCCCGGCGAGACGTCGCATCGATGCACGATTCAGCTCCGCGTCCCAGGTGAGGAAATCCGGCGGGCCGGTCAGCCGTCCGACGTGGAAGAACACGTCCCCGCACAGCAGGACGCCGTCGCTCTCCCGCCAGAGCGCGAGATGCCCCGGCGAATGCCCGGGGACGTCGAGCACCGTGAACCCGGCGACGTCGTCCCCCTCTTTCAGCGCGCGGTCGACGGGGTGGGGTTCGGGCATCTTCATCCGGGAGAGCAGTTTCGGGATCCGGCCGGGAGCCGTGGCGGGGGTGGCCGTTTCGATCGCCTGGACGTCCTTTTCCCCGGCCCACAAGGGGATCCCGAATTCCTCGCAGAGCGCGTGGCTAGACCCGAAGTGATCCGGATGGGCGTGGGTGACCACGTGCGCGCTCACCTGCTCGCCGGCGAGTTGCCGGGAGACCCGCCGGCGCGCCCCGGGCGTGCCGGAGTCCACCAGCACGTCCTCCACCAGATAAACGTTCATCAGGTGCGGTGGACGGCCGAGGAGTTGCCGTACTCCAGGGGCCAGTTGGCGCATCCGAGAATCGTAGCGGTCACTGGGCGGGACGAAAGGGCTCCATTGGGTCACGTTCCCCAAAAAGTTCCAGTGAGGAATTCACGCAGTAAGACGAGAAAGTGTGCAAGATCGGTCAAATACGGGATCGGGTCATTGAGCGAAGGCGTGAATCGCGTGATCAGAGCCGGAACTCGCGTGATTGACGCCGCACTCGAGTGTTCCGTGTCCAATCACGTGAGTTCCGCGTCCCTTCGGCCCGCAGGGGAAAGGGTGGAGGCGGCCCCCGACGTCCGCCTCCACCCGGGCCACCTAGCGCGTCGGCTGGGTGGAGTTCGACGGCGGCGCCACGGAGGACGACGGCGGCGCCTGCGGGATCGCGGAAGGCGGCACCGGAGCGCCCTTCGGGATGGCCGCACTGAACGGGACGTCGGTCCGTTCCTGACAGTAGCCGCGGGAACCGTTGTAGCCGTTGAGGTTTCCCTCGCTGTCCCGGACTCCTCGCTCGAGCCGCGGGCGGGGGTAGCGGTTGTCGTCGCCGACCTTCCGCTTCTCGCCCGTGCTCTTCTCGCAGGCGTACCGGGTCGTGCTGAGCGGACGACCTTCCTCGTCGTAGAGGTAGATCCCGGTCAGCGGTTTGCCCTCGGCGTCGAACGCGTAGATGTTGTCCACGCCCTGGTTGCCGTACATCAATTGCGGATTGCCGTACGTGTCGCTGTAGTTCGGCGGGTAGCCACCGCCGTAGGGACCGCTGCCGTAGGACCGTTTCGCGATCAGGTCGACCGCGGCGCCCGCCCCGCCCAGCATGCTGCCGATGACGAACGCCGAGATCGGCACTGCCAGCCACAGCAGTCGCCGGTCCCCCTTGAGTTTCGGTCCCGCCCAGACCACCGCGGCGGCCGCGAGCAGCATCAGCGGCAGCAGCAGGACGGCCCCGGTGTCGCGAAGCACGAGCAACAGGCCGAAGATGACCAGCACCGCCGCGCACAGCACCCACCACGCGGGCTTGAGCGCACGGAAGTAGGCCAGCCCCTTGCCGTTCCGGTTGGCCTGGAACGAAGTCACGATGTCGCGGAGCTTGATCACCTCAGGCAGTTCCGCGATCGGGGCGACCCCCCTCCGCGCCACGTAGACGACGCTGATCGCGAGCACGGACGCGATGAAAAGCAGGCCCAGCAACGGTTCCACCCGGACCCACAACGCGGCGGCGAAGCCGAACAAAGCGAACCCGCCCACGGAGAACACCAGGCCCCAGAACGCGAACCGCGCTCCGCCGATCCCGGTTTTCGCCTTCAGCAAGGTGGTCTGTTCGCCCGCGTCGGCCGGGCGCGGCGGATAGCCACCGGACGCCCGCAGCTCGGCGGCGTAACTCTCGGGGCTGCCCAAACGCTCGATCAAGGCGTCGACCTTGGGGTTGTCCCCCAGTTCCGCCTCCATTTCGGCGAGATGGGGCCGGACGTCTTCGAGGATTTCCTCGACTTCGCTCTCGGGCAGGTCGGCGAGCGCGCTCCTGACCCTCGCCAAGTACACCCGCACGGCGGTCGGATTCTGCGTGCTCATGCTGCCTCTCCCAACAGGCTGTTCATCGTCGTGGCGAAACTTCGCCAGGTCTGCGCCGATTCTTCGAGGCGCTGGCGCCCCGGATCGTTGAGGCTGTAGTACTTCCGGTGCGGGCCCTCTTCACTCGGCACCACGTACGACGTCAGCAGGCCCGCTTTGTACAGCCGCCGGAGCGTCCCGTACACCGAGGCGTCGCCCACTTCCTGCAACCCCGCGACCCGGAGTCTTCGGAGCACGTCGTAGCCGTAGCCGTCCTCCTCGCGAAGCACCGCGAGCACAGCGAGGTCCAGCACGCCTTTGAGTAGCTGACTGATCTCCACAGTCGTGTCCCTCCCAGTCTTACGCAACAGAAGGTACCACGCATTGCGCAGTAGTGTGCACGGCGGAGGCGACTTGCGTTCGATCGGGGTTCATGGGTTACTTAGTCCAGTAATGAACCACCGCACCCGGGGAGGGTGCACGACGACTGGGAACGGAGGTGTCGTGCTCGACGAAGGAACACCCCTGTTCGTGCAGATCGCCGAACAGATCGCCGACGACATCGCCGAGGGAAGCCTGGCCGAGGGGGAACGCGTGCCGTCAACCAACGAACTCGCCGCCTTCTACCGGATCAATCCGGCGACGGCGGCCAAGGGCATCAACGTGCTGGCCGACGACGGCCTGCTCGAGAAGCGGCGCGGGATCGGCATGTTCGTCGCCGACGGCGCACGGCAGAAGCTGCTCACCGACCGGCGGCAGCGGTTCGCCGAGCAGTACCTCGACCCGATGCTGATCGAAGCGAGGCGCCTCGGCATAGACGACGAAAGCCTGATCTCACTCATCCGCGGGAACGGACACCGGAACGGAGGACCCGCCGCATGACGCCGACCATTTCGACCACCGGCCTGACCCGGCGCTACGGCGACCACCTCGCGCTCGGCGAAGTCTCGGTCGACATCGAAGAAGGCAAGATCACCGGCTTGCTCGGCCGCAACGGCGCGGGCAAGAGCACGTTCCTGCGCATCATCACCGCGCAGGAGTTCGCGAGCGCGGGCTCGGTCCGCGTGTTCGGGGAGAACCCGGTGGAGAACGAGCGGGTGCTCCGGCGCCTGGTGCTCGTCCGCGAAGACCAGCAGTTCCCGGATTTCAAGGTCCGGCACGCCCTCGCGGCGGCGTCGTGGTTCTACCCGAACTGGGACGCCGAGCTGGCCGACACCCTGCTTCGCGACTTCGACCTGCCGCTGAAGCGCCCGATCAAGAAGCTCTCGCGAGGGATGCGCTCGGCGCTGTCGATCACGATCGGCCTGGCGGCGCGAGCGGAACTCACACTGCTCGACGAGCCGTACGCGGGTCTCGACGCCGTCGCACGGCACCTGTTCTACGACCGGTTGCTCGACGACTATTCGAGTCACCCCCGCACGGTCCTGCTTTCCACGCACCTGATCGACGAAGTGGCCGATCTGCTGGAGCACGTCGTGATGATCGACAAGGGCCGTGTCGTCCTCGACGCGCCCGCCGACGAACTGCGCGGCTCGGCCGCCACTGTCAGCGGACCGGCCACGGCGGTGGAGACCTTCGTCGCCGGACGCCGGGTGCTGCACCGCCGCAAGATCGGTTCGCGGGCTTCGGTCACCGTCGCCGACTCGCTCGATGCGGCGGCGAAGGCACGGGCACAAGCCCTGCACCTGAAGCTGGAACCGTTGTCACTGCAGCAATTGATGGTGCACACCTCCAACGGACAGGCGACCGCAGAGGAGGCGTCCGCATGAACACCCTGGTCAAAGTCGCGCGTTACCACCTGGTGGACCGGCTCCAGTTCCTGGTGCTCCCGGTCGGCGTCACACTCTTCGCCTTCGGGGTGAACCTCACGATTTTCGCGGTGATCCCCGAAAAACCCGAGGAAAACTACTCCGGCGGCCTGTTCACGCTGTTCGTGTTCATGCTCGTCTGCGGCGCCTTGAGCATGACGAAGTCGCTGCCGTTCGGGCTGGCGCTCGGGGTGTCGAGGCGGTCGTACTATCTGGGCACGATCCTGCTGGTCACCGGGCTGGCCGCGATCTACGCGGTGGGAATCGTCGTGTTCCAGGCGATCGAGGAAGCGACCGGCGGGTGGGGGCTCGGCCTCAACTACTTCCGGGTGCCTTGGCTGCTCGACGGTCCCTGGTACCTGACCCTGCTCACGTCGTTCGTGTTCCTGACGCTGATGTTCGTCTACGGCATGTGGTACGGCCTGATCTACCGGCGCGCTTCGGTGCTGGGGGTCGTCCTGTTCGCCGCCGCGCAGGTCTTGGTGCTGCTGGCCGGGGTGCTGTTGCTCAGCTGGACCGATTCCTGGTCGAAGCTCGGCACGTTCTTCAGCACGGTGACCGTCGCCGGCTTGACCGGAGTGCTCGCGGTACTGGTCGGCGTCGCCGCCGCCGGCGGGTTCGCCACGATGCGCCGCGTCACGGTCTGAAATCCTTTCCACACCAAGGAGTCCTGTGATGGCAGTGGTCTCTGTCGTGCTGTGGGTGATGCTGGCCGCGATCTTCGCCGTACTGGGGGTGGCGAAGGTCCTGCGTCAGCCGTCGTTGATCGCCCGGACCGAGAGGCTCGGCTTCTCGGTCCGGGCGATCCAGGGGATCGGCGCCCTCGAGGTCGCCGGCGCGGCCGGGCTCGTGGGCGGGTTCTTCTGGCGGCCCCTCGGGGTCGCCGCGGCGATCGGCCTGATGGCGTTGCTGATCGGAGCGGCGGTCTCCCACGTGCGGGCGGGCGACGGGGTCAAGGACGTCGCGCCGCCGGTCTGGCTCGCGCTGATCTCGGCGGCGGCCGCCGTCACCGCGATCGTTTCCGCTTAACGCGGTGACCCTTGCGTGAGGTCCGCGCCAGGACACCGACCGTGTGGATTTGGGACGTTGGATGACCCGAAATCCACACGGTTCCGCGTGACCGACCCGGCCAAGACAGCCGGAGACCTGAGGGGTGTGTGGATGAGGAGTGTGTCCGTTTGCGGAGCCGTCCCGCCGTCTTGAAGGCCCCCTTTGAGACGGTGACCGTCTCAAAGGGGGCCTTCAAGACAATCGAACGCCAGGCCGCCGCTCAAGCCGCCAGCGTTTCGCGTGCCCGGTCCCGGATCCGCCCGACCACGGTGGACCGCCGCCAGGCATGTGTGACCTCGACCAGCCACGCCGCTTCGGTGGCGATGTCGGGCTCATCGAGATAGGTCGCCGGAACGTCGTCGGGGGCGTACCGGCGGCCTGCCTCGGAGGCGACGAGCGCGGCGGCCAAGGCCGCGGCCTCGATCGTCGCGGGGACACGGGATTCGGGGATCTTGGCCTTGCGTGCCTCGGCTTCCGCGGCCGGCGGGACGTCCGGATCGAAGTAGGGGCGCAGGGCGAGGTGGCCGTCCCGGATCTCGATGACCCTGCGGTACAAGGCGAATTCGACGCCGCCCGGCATACCGGGGCCCGGGTCCAACGCGATTCCCGGGACGGCCTCGCGCATCGCGGTCCACAACGGTTCGATCCGGCGGTACGTCCGGTACGTGCCGATCAGGCGGAACGGGGTGGCCAGCGCGGGCCCCCACACGCTGAGCGTCGCGCCCGCTCCGGCGAGCCCGACGCTCAACGCCGCCAGGATCGACGAGAGCGTGTCTTCACCGGCGTCGACTTCGCCGGTGGTGGCGAGGATGTAGATGTCGTCGACGTCCCAGAAGGTCCAGCCCAGCGCGGAAACCCCGCCGCCGACGAGCAGCCACAGCCCGGTGCGAAGCGGGCCTGGGTCGGCATGGCGCGCGAAGCGGGCGAAGACGATCGAGAACGTCAGCAGGCTGATCAGCCCGTAGACGAGGAAAAGGATGTTGTACGCGACGAACCAGCCGAGCCTGCCCGGTCCGGCGGCGGTGTGCTCGCCGACGCGATAGCTGTCGGAGAGGAAGAAGAGCGCGGTTTCCCCGGCCACAACGATCCAGGAAAGCACCGCGTGCCAACCGATCCGCTTTTCCTCCCCCAGTTTCAGCGAATGCGCGAACGCGACCGCGAAGGCCATCGCGCCGATCTTGAGCAGGTCCGCCGCGAGGTTCAGGAGGCTGCCGATGGGCTCTTCGATGCCGACGGCGTTCTCCATGGCCGGGGTGAGCAGCATGATGCCGCCCGCGATGCACATCCCGAAGGCGCTGAGGAACCACATCCGCCGCAACGGCTGGGTGTGGCGGGCCTGGATCAGCTTGTAACCGAAGCCTGCGAAGGCCACCACGCAGCAGAAGTACGCGATGGTCTCCGTCACGGCTGGCGTCGCTTCCGGCTGCCGAAGAGGTTGTCGACCCTGGCCATCCCGCCGGCGAGGTCGCTCCCGCTCTCGTCCGTGTGCGCGGCGCCGCGCACCGCCGTCCTGGCGACGCGTTGCGCGAGGAGACTGGCGAGCAGCTCGGCTTCCTGTTCCTCGACGGCGCTGTAGCTGGTGCGGCCGAGGACGCGGCGGACGAGCTCGGGTGACAGGTTCGGCATGAGGGCCTTGCTGGCCGCGGCGTCGAGCGCGATGCCGTCGGCACCCGCGTCCGAACCGACGTGGCCGCACAGCAGGTGGCCGACCTCGTGCAGGAGGATGTGCCGCCGGTGCAGGGCGGTGGTGTTGGTGGGATACAGGATGTAGTCCGCGCGCTCGGTGCTCATCAAAAGCCCGCACGGGCCACTCGAGGGGACGTTGACCTGCATCAATTCGATCGGACGGCCGCGTTCGTCGGCCAGTTCGGCGATGAAGGCGTCGGCGTCGAAGGGTTCGGGAAGGCTCACCCCGTCGGCGAGACTCCGGCAGCGGCGCCACAACTCCTTACGGCGGCGGTCCACTTCACGCCTCCCTCTTCTGGCCGCCCCGTCCGGATTCCCTGCGGGCGATCGCGTCGATCATGTCGCTGATGGTGTCGAGTCCGTCGGGGGAAAGTGTTACGGCTCGCAACGCGACATCTCGGACGCCCGCGTCGCGAAGGGCTCCGAGGAGGGCGAGCTCCTCGGCGATCTTGGCGCTCTGCTCGTCGTCGAAGAAGTACGCCGGTGAGACACCGAAGAACTGGGCGAGCGCCTCGAGGTGGCGTTTCGTGGGGTTGTCGCGACGTCCGGTGCGCAACTGCCACAGGTAGGTCGTGGAGAAACTCTCGCCGGTGGCCTCTCGGCAGGCCTTGGCGACCTCCTCGTGGCTGTACGGCTCACGATCGGGTCTCAGCACGATCTGGAACAGCTTGTCGATCTTTTCGGCGAGCGTCGTCTTGCCGGGCTCGGTCGCGGCCACCATCCCACTCCCTACATGTCGTGCCCGTTCATGCTAGTTGACCCGATGCCCCCTTTCATACACGTCAGTTTTCACCTCACACGCGGCCGCGGCTGGCAGCGCGGACAGGAGAACGACGAACGGTTCATGAAGGGGTCACGCCGGATGGCCGTCCCGCACCGGCCACAGGGCAAGCCTTCCTGGCCGTAGGCGTCGAGGGAACGGTCGAAGTACCCGGACTGACCGTTGATGTTGACGTACAGCGCGTCGAACGACGTCCCGCCCGCGACGAGCGCGGCGGCCATCACCTCGCTGGCGGCGGTGAGCACGGTGCGGCCGTGGGCGGCGGTGAGCTTGTCGGTCGGGCGGGCCCAATGGAGCTTGGACCGCCAGAGGGCCTCGTCGGCGTAGATGTTGCCGATGCCGGAAACGAGGGTCTGGTCGAGCAGGGCCCGTTTGACCTCGGTCCGCCTCGACCGCAGCGCGCGGACGGCCTGGTCGAGGTCGAAACGCGGGTCCATCGGGTCGCGGGCGATATGCGCGATGGTGCTCGGCAACGCCGTCCCGTCGACTTCGGTGAGTTCCGCGAGCGCGAGACCTCCGAAGGTCCGCTGGTCGACGAAGCGCAGCTCCGGCCCGTTGTCGGCGAAGCGGAATCGCACGCGAAGGTGCTTCTCGTCGGGCGCGTCATCGGGCTGGACGAGCATCTGGCCGCTCATGCCGAGGTGGGCGAGCATGGCCTGGCCGTCCGACAGCTCCAGCCAGAGATATTTGCCACGGCGGCGCGCGGCGGTGATCGCGGTACCGGAAAGCCGTCCGGTGAAATCCTCGGCGCCGAGTTCGTGGCGGCGGATCGCGCGGTCGTGCAGGACTTCGACGTCGGCGATCGTCCGGCCGGAGACATGCGCCTCCAGCCCGGCGCGGACCACCTCGACCTCGGGGAGTTCGGGCATGAAAAAGTCCTCGTGACTGGTAAGGACGGTTCTAACCGTCCTTACCACTCACGAGGCGAGGGCGCTCAGGTCGTCTTCGGAGGCTGTTCGATGTCGAGTTCGGCCGAAAGCTGTCGCCAGGCCGTCTCGGCGGCCTTCTGCTCGGCTTCCTTCTTCGTCGTCCCCGAGCCGTAGCCGAGTTCACGCCCGCCGACGAGCACGGTGGCGCTGAACTCCTTGCGGTGATCGGGGCCGGTGTCCTCGACCTTGTACTCGGGCACGCCGAGCCCCGCCGACGCCGTCAGCTCCTGGAGGCTGGTCTTCCAGTCCAGTCCGGCACCGCGCAGCGGCGCTTCGGCGAGCAGTCCGTCGAACAGGTGGTGCACGAGCTGACGTGCGATCTCGATGCCGTGTTGCTGGTACGCGGCGCCGATGACGGCCTCGAGACCGTCGGCGAGGATGCTCGCCTTGTCCCGGCCGCCGGTGAGCTCTTCGCCCTTGCCCAGCAACAGATGCGTACCCAGCCCGCCTTCACCGAGGCCGCGCGCGACCCGGGCCAGTGCGTGCATGTTGACCACACTGGCGCGAAGCTTCGCGAGCTGACCTTCGGCCAAGTCGGGATGCGTGTTGTAGAGGTGATCGGTGACGACCAGACCCAGCACCGCGTCCCCGAGGAACTCCAGACGCTCGTTCGGCGGCAACCCACCGTTCTCATAGGCATAAGAACGGTGGGTCAGCGACAGCGTCAGCAGCTCGGATTCGATGGTGATCCCGAGCGCTTCGAGCAGTGGTGCGGGGTCAGCGGGCGGTCCACCGGCCGATTTGCCCCCCATGTCGGTCAGCTGCCGATCAGGCGGGCTCGACGACCTGGCGACCGTTGTGCTGGCCGCAGGCCGGGCACGCGATGTGCTGGAGCTTCGGCTGCTTGCAGGCGCGGTTGGAGCAGGGCACCAGCTGCACCGGAGCCGCCTTCCACTGGCTGCGGCGCGCGCGGGTGTTGGATCGCGACATCTTCCGCTTCGGGACGGCCACGAGTAGATCTCCTTCAGACGGTCTGCCCGCGGTCGCGAGCGAACTTGCTTCTCCGGAACGAGCTGGTGCTCGTCAGGCTTGCTTTCCGGGGCCATCGGCCTGGTCATCGCCCGTTTCGTCGCCGAAACGATCGACCAGCGCGGCCCACCGAGGGTCTATCTTCTCATGCCCGTGCCCGGGCTCGAGATCGGCCCACTTGACACCGCATTCGATGCACAGGCCCTGGCAGTCCTCGGTGCACAGCGGGGCCAGCGGCAGTGCCAGCACCACCGCGTCGCGGACCGTCGGCTCGAGATCGATCCGGTCGTCCACCAGGCGAGGGATCTCGTCCTCGTCGGTGGTCTCCTCGGTCGCGGAGCCGGGGTACGCGAACAGCTCGGTCAGGTCGACCTCGACGTCCTCGGTGATCGGGTCGAGGCACCGCGAGCAGTGCCCCGTCGCGACGGCGGACGCCGTACCGCTGAGGTAAACGCCCTCGACGACGGACTCGAGCATCAGGTCGAGTTCCAGGCTGGAGCCGACGTCGATGGTGATGACGTCGGGCACCCCGAGCGCGGTCTCGACGGGGATGGTGCGGTGGACGGCCTTGCTCAGGCCGGCGTGACGGCCGAGTTCGCGGGTGTCGAGCACCCACGGGTTCCGGTCGTCCAGTGGCGCAGGCCTGGCCTGCGGCGACTTGTTCTCAGACATCGGTGACCAGGGTACGCACGTCCCGCCACCCCTTTACGAGCACGCCCCCGCCATACCCCCGCACACCCCAGGTGACCGCGACTCCAGCACCGAACGGTCTCCGCGAAGGCGCGCAGCGCCGGGCGGAGACTTCACCCCTCGCGCGCCCTCTTTCGGGCCGAAGGCCCACGGAAACGTGATGAAGGGGCGCCCTCCGCACACAACGTGAGTTGCGTACGAAACGGCGCCCCTTCGGCACGTTTACGTCAGCGCGCGAGCAATAAAACAGCGCGAGCAATTAACTCTGGTAGTCGTACAGCGAGGTCCGGCTGTTGCCCGGCAGGTTGACCGGGGACCGCAGGTGGTTGCGCCCCGAATCGACCGTCCGCAGCGTGGTGGCCAGCAGTTCGGAGAACTCGGCCAGCTTGCCGTCGACGTAGGCGTCGCAGTCACCGCGCTGCTTGTCGGCCTCGGCGTGCGCCTCGTCGACGATGCGCGCCGCCTCGCCGTGCGCGGCCTGGACGACCTCGGTCTGCGCGACGAGCCGGGCCTGTTCGGCGCGGCCGTCCTCGATGGCGCGCTCGTAGGCGTCGCGGCCCGCCTGGATCATCCGCTCCGACTCGGCCCGCGAACGGTCGGTGAGGTTCTGGAACTCGGCCTGTCCGGCGGCGACCATGCGCTCGGCCTCGCCGTGCGCGTCGCTCATCATCTGCTCGGCGCGGGCGCGGGCGTCGGCGAGGATGCGCTCGGCCTCGGCCTGCGCGTCGGCGACCGTGCGGTCGGCCTCGGTGTTCGCCGTGGTGACCGTCTCCGCCGCTTCGGTACGGGCGGTCTGGATCAGCTGATCACGTTTGTCGAGGACGTCCTGCGCGTCGTCCACTTCCCCCGGAAGGGCGTCACGGATGTCGTCGAGCAGCTCGAGGGCCTCCCCGCGCGGTACGACGCAACTGGAAGTCATCGGCACGCCGCGGGCTTCCTCCACGATGGTGACGAGCTCGTCGAGCGCCTCGAAAACCCGGTACACGGCCACTCCCTACCTACAGCGATCCCCACATTCCCTGAGCTCAGTTTGCCCTCATCGCAGTCGTAAGGGGTGAAAGCGCGCGGTACCGGGCGTGTCCCCGCCGGTACCGCGCGCCATGATCACCGGAAGGAGAAGGCCGGGTCGGCGACGAGCTTGATCAATTGTTCGTCGGTGAGTGCCGGCTCGGCTTCCGGCGAGTCCCCCGAACCGAGGTCGAGCACGTTGACCGAACCGCCCGCCGACGGCCAAGCGATCGCGTTGCGGCTGGTGGCCTGCCTGCCCGACTCGGACATCTTGTTCGTGCCTTCGTAGATCACCACCGGGACCCCCTCGGGGGTGACCAGTTCTTCGCATCGCATCGCTTCGGTACCGCTGCTCCGCCTCCCCGGACTGCAGTAACCCTCGCGGGGATAGCCGTCCTTCGTGCTCACCGGGCCGCTGATGGTGAGGTTGATCTGCCGTTTCACCCCGGCCGCGTCGGTGTACTTGACCTCCGAGGTCATCAGGTCCCAGTCGTTCACCTGCTCGAAATCGGCGACGGAGACATCCTTGGCACCGGCCAGGACACCCGGCAGCACCTCCTTCAGATGCCGGAGGTCCCATGCCTTCTGCTCGCTCCTGGTCAACGGCGGGGCGGCCGGTGACACCGGCGCCGGCTCGTCCTCCGGCGCGATGACCACCACCGCGACGACGAGCACAGCCAGCGTCGCCGCCCCCGTCGCGAAGACCCCTCGCCGGTTTCGCACCTTCTTCGCCGCCGTCTCGGCGACCTCGTCCGGATCGAAGCCGAGCGGGGGCTCGGCCAGGGTCATCCCACGCAGCCTGTTTTCGAGTTCGTCCATCACGCGCTCCTCCCGGAGACAGCCTCGTCGTGCTGTCTCTGCAGGGCCACGCGGAGGACGTCGAGCCCCCGCGCGGCCTGACTTCTGACCGTCCCTTCCGAACAGCGCAGCGCGACGGCGACCTCCGCGACCGGGAGATCGGCGCAGTAACGCAGGACGACGGCGGCGCGCTGTTTCGGTGGAACTTCGGAGAGGGCGCGAAGCAACGAATCCGAAATCCCGGCACCGGCCGGAGCAGCGGGCTCTTCGGGGACGACGCCGTCGCGGTTCTCTCTGCTCCGCCACGGTCGCCGCCGCTCATCGAGCCAGCAGCGCAACAGGATCTGCCTCGTGTAGTTGTCTACGGGTCCTTTCCGGCTGACCTTCGGCCAGACCCGGTACAGGCGAATGAGCGCGATTTGGACCAGATCCTCCGCGAGATGCCAGTCGCCGCAGAGCAGGTACGCCGTCCGCCTGAGCGGCAGCGCCTTGTCCCTGGCGAATTCCCTGAAGCTCGCTTCGTCCCCAGACCGCATCGTGCCTCCTCTTCCGTGTTCCGATGTATCTCACGGACGAGGAGGCACGTGACGTTGCATGGCGGGATCAAGCGCCGAGATTCACCAGCTTGAAGGTCGCGTAGCGGTCCGGGGTGTAGACGATCTCGCCGCCCTTGCCGGAGATCACGCGGTCGCTCGTGCTCACCGGGAACAGCTGGTAGTAGCCGGCGGCGCACGAGGGCAGCACACCTTCGCGGTTCTCGTAGACCGTGCCGGTCGCGCCGCCGCGGGCCTTGTCCACCACGGACTTCGCCGCGGTGGAGAGCGTCGAATAGCCGATCTTCGTCAGCTTCGAGGTGTCACCGCAGGACGGTGACGGCGTGCCCTTGACGTCGATCACGGAGAAGGTCTTGTAGTGGTCGCCGGTGTAGAAGTACTCCCCGCCCGTCCCGGTGACGATGCGGCGCGTGCCGCGGTTCGACGAGCCCGGGGTCGGGACGGTGTACTCGTGGTAGTAGCCCGAGGCGCACTTCGGGAGGATGTTCTCCCGGTTCGAGAAGACCGTTCCGTCGTTGTCCGGGTACGGGTACGGCCCACCCTTCTGGATGAGGTTGTACGTCGTCGTCGCCTCGGCGGGCAGCGACGAGAGCGACGAGTGCTTGAACCCGGTGAGATCTCCACAGGGGTTCTGCTGGACGGAGACGGGCGTCGCGGCCTGCGCGGCACTGATCCCGCCGAAGAAGGTGACTAGCAGAACGAGCAGCGCGGCGGCTATCCGCGATCGTTTGTTGGTCATTTTCGGACCGTAACCCGATCGTGTGGTCGCCAGAAGGCGTCGAGATGAACTCTCCACCGTCGTTCACCGCTGCCCGACCAACGGCCTCGGCCGTTCGGGTCAACCTCGTTCGGAGTACTTCTCCGCGAGCCGTTTGAACACTACCGGCGGCACCAGGTGCTCGATGTCGCCGCCGAGCGCGGTGACCTCCTTGACCAGCGAACTCGACACGAACCCGTACGTCGGGTTGTTCGCCATCAGCAGCGTTTCGAGACCGGTCAGCTCGCGGTTCATCTGCGCCATCTGGAGTTCGTAGTCGAAGTCGCTGACCGAGCGCAGCCCTTTCGCGACCGCCACGATGTCGTTCTCGCGGCAGTAGTCGACCAAGAGGCCCTGCCAGGAGTCGACGCGCACGTTCGGCAGCTTCGCGGTGATCTCGCGCAGCATGTCCATCCGCTCTTCGGTGGTGAACAGGCCCTTCTTGCTCTTGTTCACCCCCACCGCGACGACGACCTCGTCGAACAGCCTCGCCGCCCGCTCGATGATGTCGAGATGTCCATTGGTGGCCGGATCGTAGGACCCGGGACAGACCGCACGCCGCATGGCGCGGACGCTACCAAGGCCCACGGCCCCCTGCGCGTTCATCCGTGCGGCGTCACACTTGATATTCGGCCCAGTAGAGCGCGGTGTCGCCGTAGCGCTTCGTCCGCATCGGCTCGAAGCCCGGCGGCCAGTCCGGCTCACCGTCCCGCGCGGCCCGTTCGATCACCACGAGCGCGCCGTCCGCGATCCACCCGCCCTCGGCGAGTGCGGCCATGACCTCCCCCAGGCGGGTGGAATCCACCGCGTACGGCGGGTCGGCGAGGACGATGTCGAAGGTCTCCGGCGCCGGAGCGGCGACAACGGACTCGACGGTCCCTGCCCGGACGGTGCCGCCGAGCGCCAGCGCGGCGACGTTCCCCTTGAGGATTTCGACAGCGCGCCGGTCGTGTTCGACGAACAGCGCGCCCGCCGCGCCCCGGGACAACGCCTCCAGCCCGAGAGCGCCGGAACCGGCGTAAAGGTCGAGGACCCGGGCCCCCTGCAGTTCGCCGGCGACCTCCAACGCGTTGAACAGCGCTTCGCGCACGCGTTCCGACGTGGGCCTCGTGCCCTTCGGAGGGACCTTCAACCGCCTGCCGCCCGCGGTCCCCGCCACGATCCTGGTCATTGGAGCATCGTGCCTCAACGACATCCACCGTGACGTTGCCCGGGACTTGGTGAAGCCTCCGTCCTGCTCGCGTAGAGTCGTCCTTCGCCCTCGGAGGCGATAGAAGCGTTTAGGAGCGTTGCGTGTCCGAACCTCGGGTCAGACGGGCCGAGATCGCCATCGAGCAAGCCCATGTGGACACCGTCTACACCCGGCTCGCCGAACTGCGAGCCCAGGCTGAGGCCATGCGTACCAAGGGCTATGAGATCGGCCATGGCGCCGGGCGTGAGGCGATCTTCGAGCAGGCGTCGATGCTGTTCGAACGAGACATGATGGTCTACCACGCCAATCAGACCCTCCAGACTCTCGACGCGGAGTACGAGGGGCTGGTGTTCGGCAGGCTCGACCACGTCGACAACGACCACATCTACGTCGGACGGCTCGGCATCCGCGACGCCGAGTTCGACAACCTCGTCACCGACTGGCGCGCGCCCGCGGCGGCGGCGTTCTACCAGGCGACCGCCGAGGAGCCGATGGACGTCGTCCGGCGCCGGGTGATCCGGTGTTCCGGCCAGAACGTGCTCGACGTCGACGACGACGTCCTGATCGCCGACGCGGTCCCCGAGAACATGCAGATCGTCGGCGAAGGCGCCTTGATGGCCGCGCTCGGGCGGTCTCGTGGCGAGAAGATGCGGGACATCGTCGCGACCATCCAGAAGGAACAGGACGAGGTCATCCGCGCGCCGTGGCGCGGTGTCACGGAGATCACCGGCGGTCCCGGCACCGGCAAGACCGCGGTCGCGCTGCACCGCGCGGCGTACCTGCTCTACCGCCACCGCCGCCAGCTCGGCGGCGCGGGCGTGCTGGTGATCGGCCCGTCCGGGGTGTTCACCAGCTACATCTCGCGGGTGCTGCCGTCGATGGGTGAGACGAACGTCGAACTGCGCGCGCTCGGCGAGGTGCTCGACGGCCTCGAAGCGACCCGTCAGGACCCGGCCCCGTTGGCCGCGATCAAGGGCTCGCTGCGGATGCGCAAGATGCTGCTGCGGGCGCTGCGCGACACCCCGCCGGACGCGCCGGAGGACATGAAGATCGTCTACCGCGGCGAGGTGCTGCGGCTGAACGCGCGCGAGCTCGACAAGGTGCGCCGCAAGGTGCACACCGCGGGCGGGCCGCCGAACCGGTCGCGGATCCGGGCGGCCGAGGCGCTGCTGGACGCGCTCGCCGCGAAGGCCGAGCAGCACGCGAAGGACGACGGCCGTCAGATCGACAAGGGCGAGCTGATCACGGAGCTCGGCGAGCGGATCGAGTTCCACCGGTTCCTCGTGGTGTGGTGGCCGATCCTGTACCCGGCGCAGATCCTGCGCTGGCTGGGCACCGAGAAGAAGCTGGCCGTCGCCGCGAAGGGCCTGCTCAACCGGAGTGAGATCAGCCTGCTCGCCGCCGACCTCGCCGACCGGTCCCGTGGCTGGACCATCGCGGACATCGCGCTCCTCGACGAGCTGCGCGTCCTGATCGGCCCGCCGCCCAAGAAGCGTCGCGGCAGGCAGACCATCGACGTCCACCCGGAACGCGGCGGCGCCCCGACCAGGCCCGAGCACTACGACGAGTACTCGCACGTGGTCATCGACGAATCACAGGACCTTTCGCCGATGCAGTGGCGGATGGTCGGGCGACGCGGCAAGTACGCGAGCTGGACCGTGGTCGGCGACCCGGTGCAGAGCTCGTGGCCGGATCCGGCCGAGGCCGCGATGGCGCGGGACCAGGCCTTCGGGCTCAAGACGACTCGGCGCCGGTTCACCCTGCGCACCAACTACCGGAACTCGGCGGAGATCTTCGACCTGGCCGCGAAGGTCGTCGCCGGGCACGCCGAGGCGGGCGAACTCCCGCACGCGGTGCGGCAGACCGGCATCACGCCGGAGGTCCGGCCGGTCGAGGCCGCCGGTCTGGAGTCCGCGACACAGGCCGCGGTGAAGGAACTGATGGGGGCCGTCGAAGGCACCGTCGGCGTGATCACCGCCATGGACCGCGTGCCCGAGGTCGAGGGCTGGCTCGACGGGCTTTCGGACGAGCGGCTCAAGGTCGTCGGCAGTCTCGACTCCAAGGGTCTCGAGTACGACGCCGTCGTCCTGGTGGAGCCGAACGACCTCATCACGGAGTCGACCACCGGACGCCGGGTGCTGTACGTCGCGCTGACCCGCGCCACCCAGCAGCTCACGGTGCTGGCTTCCAACCCGGACTGGATCCCGTCCGTCTGAGCGCTCGCATCCAGAGGACTGGATGCGCAGATACGCTGAAGGGCTCCTTCAGGGCACTGGTGAATGTCCTGAAGGAGCCCTTCAGACCCCCGGTGAGTGAAACGTCGTGGGACGTATCGCACGTCCAGGGGTATTTCTAGCGCCTATTCGTTGTTCGGTGTCACGGCGTCGCCACCGAACAACAACGCCGAACAACGAATCGGCGGTGGTCACGGGCACGGAGGCCGGTAGTCGAGCCCCGGCAGGTGTTGTTCCCACTCGTCCGCCGTGATCCGCGGGTGGACGGTCGCGCAGATGCGTTCCGCGGCCCGTTCGGGGCTCGTTTCCCACAACCGCACGCTGCCGTCCGCGACGGAACCCGCGAGAGTGTGCCCATCGGGTGCGAACGCCACCGCGTTGACCCTGTCGACATCGTCGGTCAGGCTCGCCGACTCGCGGACCGTCCCGGGATCGGAGACATCCCATAGTCGCACGGACCGGTCGTAGCTGCCGGTCGCGAAGGTCTTCCCGTCCCCGCTGAACGCCACCGAGATGACGTTGTCGGTGTGCCCGGCCAGCACCGCCGCCTCCCGGGGAGCCGCCGGATCCGTCACATCCCACACCCGCGCGGTGCGGTCGGCACTGCCGGTGGCGGCGAGTTTGCCGTCCGGGCTGTAGGCCACGGAGAACACGGTGTCGGCGTGTCCCTTCAGTACCGAAAGCTGCTTCGGCGCTTTCGCCAGGGAGATGTCCCACAACCGCGCGGTGTGATCCCAGCCGCCGCTCAGCAGGGTGCGGCCGTCCGGGCTGAACGCGATCGAATGGACGTCGTCCTCGTGCCCGGTGAGGGTCGCGAGTTCGACGGGCCGCCGGACGTCGGCCACGTCCCACAGTTTCACCGTGTGCCCGCTGCCCGCTGTCGCGAGCGTCCGGCCGTCGGGGCTGAACGCGACCGGATCGGTCTCCTCCGCCGGCCGGTAGAAGACGCCGGTGTCGACCGGTGCACGCGGATCGGTGACGTCGATCAGCCGCATCGTGTGATCCCAGGAGCCCGCCGCGATGGTCCGGCCGTCCGGGCTGAACGCGAGACCGCAGACGCCCTGGCCGAAGCCCGCGACCTTGCTCAGCTCGCGCGGGTTCCGGGTGTCGGCGACGTCGACGAGGCGCAGCACGCCGTCCTGGCTGCCGGTGGCCAGCAGTTTCCCGTCGGAGCCGAACACCGCCCGGCACGCCGACCTCGCCGGACCGCTGATCGCGGGCCCCGGCAGATCCCACAGCCGCACCGTCTGGTCGTCGCTCGCGGTCACCAGCGTGCGGCCGTCGCCGGAGAACACCGCCCAGACCACCGCGGCGGTGTGCCCGGTGAGCGGCGGTTTCTCTCGCGGCTTCGCCGGATCGCTGATGTCCCACAGCCGCGCGTTGCGGTCGAAACCGGTCGTCGCCAGCGTCGTCCCGTCGGGGCTGAACGCCACGGACCGCACGATGGTCTTGTGCGCGGTCATCGTCCCCAGCCCGACCGGCGCCATCGGGTCGGCGATGTTCCACAGCCGCGCGCTCTGGTCGATGCTCGCGGTGGCGAGCGTGCGGCCGTCCGGGCTGAACGCCGCCGAGTGGATGCCCGCGGTATGCCCCGTCACCACTCCGAGCGGCCTGGCCCCGCGCGGGTCCGCGACGTCCCACAGCCGCGCGGTCTTGTCCGCGCCGCTCGAGACGAGCGTCCGCCCGTCCGGGGAGTAGGCGAGACCGTTGACGTTGCCGGTGTGCCCGGTCAGGGTGGCCACGAGCACCGGTTTCGCGAGATCGCGGACGTCGAACAGGCGCACCGTGCCGTCGCCGTCCGAGGTGGCGAGCACCGCCGCCTTCGGGCTGAACGCCACCGCGTTGACCCGGCTCGGATGCTCTCCGACCACGACGCCCGGCCCCGGTTTCGCGGGGTCGGCGACGTTCCACAGGCGCGCGGTCTTGTCCCAGCCCGCCGTCGCGACGGCGCCACCGTCGGCGCTGAACGACACCGAGTTGACGTTGGCGGTGTGCCCGGACAGCGTGGCCAGTTCGATCGGGCGGTGGGGGTTCTTGACGTCCCACAGCTTGGCCGTCTGGTCCCAGCTCCCGGTCACCATCACCTGACCGTCGCCGCGCAGCGCGGCCGCGTTGACGCGGTGGTCGTGTCCGGCGACGCGGGTCGAATACGGCGACTCGAACATCCCGAGCACGCTGCCGCGGGTGTCCACGCTCGGATCGACGCGGTACGCCGCGAGCGCGAGCTGCGCGGCCAGGGCCGGGTTCGTCGGCCGCATCGCCAGTGCCTGCCCCGCGACCTTCTGCGCGAGCGCGCTGTTGCGCTGGCTGGTCGCGGTCTGCTCGGCACGGACGGCGTACACCATCGCGGCCGTCGCCAGCACCAGCAGCACGGCCAGGAGCGCGACGAGCTGGCGCAACCGCCGGGTGCGGCGCCGCGCGACGGCCTGCTCGTGGTTCTCGATGGCCACGCTCGCGTCGAGGAACCGGCGTTCGCGCTGGGAGAGCGCGCTGTCGTGCTCGCCCGCCCACTCCATGGCGATGGCCAGCCGCGCGCCGCGATAGAGCCAGCCGTCGTCGCGGCCGACCGATTCCCACGCGTCCGTCGCCTCGGTGATCTGGCGGTGCACGCGCAGGCCCTCGCGGTCTTGGGCGAGCCACTCACGCAGCCGCGGCCAGCCGCGGATCAGCGCCTCGTGCGCGATCTCGATGCCGTTGTCGTCGAGGGTGACCAGCCGCGACGACGCCAGCCTGTCCAGCACCACGGCGACGTCCGGGTCGTCGGCGTCCACTTCGTCGCGGGTGATGCGGCGTTTGGTGTCCTCGGTGCCTTCGCCGAGCGCGGTCATCCGCAGGAAGATCTGGTTCGCCAGCCGCTGCTGGTGTTCGCTCAGCGCGGTGAAGGTGTGCTCGGAGGTCTGCGCGACCGACCGTTCGATCCCGCCGGTGGACTCGTAGCCGGTGAGGGTGAGCGTGTTGCCGTGGCGGCGGCGCCAGGTCTCCAGGAGCGCGTGCGAAAGCAGCGGCAGCACGCCGGGCTGCCCGGTCGCGTCGGCGACCAGCCGCGAGACCAGCGCGTTCTCGACGCGATACCCGGCGTCGATGGCGGGCCGAGAGATGGCCTGCCGCAGCTCCTCGGTGCTCATCGGGCCGACGAGGATCTGCGCGTCCTGCATGGCCTCGACGAGTTCGGGATGCCGCGCGCAGTGGGTGTAGAAGTCGGTGCGGATGCCGAGGACCACCCTGGTCCGGCTCTCCGGTTCGGTCGTCGCGGTGACCAGCGCGGACAGGAAGGCCGCCCGCTCGCCGGCGTCCTGGCAGAGCGTGAAGACCTCTTCGAACTGGTCGACGACGAGGACGACATCGCCCTCGCGATCGGCGACGAGCTGGCGCGCGGCGAGGCCGAGGTTGCGCGGATGCTCGGTGAACTCCGCGAGCAGGCCGCCGGGGGCGAGCCCGAGCGCGGCCCCGAACTGGACGGCGCACTCCTGCAACGGCCGGGAACCGGGCGTCATCAGCACCGTGATGGAGCTCTCGCCGAAGGCGGGCAGCAGACCCGCCCGGAGCAAGGAGGACTTACCGGAACCCGACGCTCCCAGAACGGCCAGGAATCGCTGCCCCGAAAGCCTCGAGACGAGTTTTTCGACCAGTCGTTCGCGCCCGAAGAATCGGCTCGCGTCATCGGGACCGAATGCGGTCAGGCCGATATAAGGGGCCGATTCCCCATTCAGCGGCACAACCGGTGAATCGCTGACTCCAGTACGCGTCCGCTCGGTCACGTCGTGCCACCGGGCTTCCCACTCCGCCTCGGGCCCGTCGCAGGCCCGGACGTAGGCCAAGGCCACCGCCAAGCTGGGCATCTTCTTCCCGCCGGCGGCTTCGGAGAGGGTGCCCGCCGAGTAATGGGCACGCCTGCCCAGCTCTCGGTACGTCGGGTTCCCGGCTTTCTCCCGCAATCGCCGGAGATCGGCGGCGAACTCCAGCAACGGATCGTCCCCAGGGCCCAAAGGTCGCTCCGGACGCGGCACCTCAATCCTTTCTTTTCAGTGGTTTTCCCACGGTCGCATTCGGGGGCCACCGTACCGCGAATAGGGACGAAGTCCGCCTGGTACCGGGTACATCGCGTCGGTTAATTTCGATCGATTGACAGGTGCCCGACGTCACGGGAAGGGATCGGGGTCCGGAGGCGTTGTACCGATGCGTGACCTCCTTGCCTGACATCCCGCTGTCCGTGCTCGACCTCTCGCCCGTCGTGGCCGGGGGCGGCGTTGGCGACTCGCTGCGCAACACCCTCGACCTCGCCCGCCGGACCGAAGCCCTCGGCTACCACCGGTACTGGCTCGCCGAGCACCACAACATGCCCGGGATCGCGAGTTCCGCGACCGCCGTGATGATCGGCCAGGTCGCGGCCGCCACCGAACGCATCAGGGTCGGCTCCGGCGGGGTCATGCTGCCGAACCACGCGCCGCTGGTGGTCGCCGAGCAGTTCGGCACCCTGGAGGCGTTCCACCCCGGCCGGATCGATCTCGGCATCGGCCGCGCCCCGGGTACCGACCAGCGGACCGCGCTGGCGCTGCGCGGCCCCGGCGGGCTCACCGCGGAGAACTTCCCGCAGCAGTTCGCGGAGCTGCTGGCCTACTTCGAGCACTCCAACCAGCGCGCCGTCAACGCCGTGACCGCCGAGGGCAACAAGCCGCCGGTGTGGCTGCTCGGTTCGAGCGGCTTCAGCGCGCGCATGGCCGGCGAGCTGGGCCTGCCGTTCTCGTTCGCGCACCACTTCAGCGCCGAGAACACGCTGCCCGCCGTCGCGCTCTACCGCGACTCGTTCAAACCGTCGGACGTCCTGGACGAGCCGTACGTCATGCTCGGCGTCTCCGTGGTGGCGGCCGAGACCGACGAAAGGGCCCAGTACCTGGCCGCGCCCAGCGGCCTGACGTTCCTCAGCCTCCGCAAGGGCCGCCCCATCCCGCTGCCGACGCCGGAAGACGCCGCGGCCTACCCGTACACCGACATCGAGCGCGTGTTCATCGAGGACAGGGCTTCGAGCAGCATCATCGGTTCGCCCGAGACGGTCCACAAGGGACTCGAGACGCTGCTGGCCGACACGGCCGCGGACGAGCTGATGATCACGACCATGGTGCACGACCAGGCGGACCGGGTGCGGTCCTACGAACTGGTGTCCGAACTGGCGCGCTGACGCCAGGCAGGCGGTCGCGCCGAGGCGCGTTGCGAAAGCCACGTTCGCAACCTTCAACGTTGCGAACGGGGCTTTCGCAACAGCACCGTCCGCGGGTCACCTCCGGCAGCGCCCCATGTCGCGAAAGCCACTTTCGGGACATCTGACGTCCCGAAAGTGGCTTTCGCGACACGCCACAACGCCCCGCCGGCTCCCGCCCCGCCAGACCGCGCCCCGGTCCGTGAAGGCCTCCTTGAGGGACCCAGAGTCCCTCAAGGAGGCCTTCACGGACTTGGCGCCAGGGCTTTCACCCACCCCCGCTCCCCGAACGGCCCACCGCACCCGGGATCACGAAAGAACGGACAAGGCCCCCGCCCGCCTTTGTCACAAAAGAACAAGAATTCACCGGTTACCAGGACGTGATGTCTTGATCACACCGAAGTTCTTGTCACCAAGCAGGCGCGTCATTAGCGTACCGACCAGTAGCAAACAGCACGGTAACACCCCGTTGACCCTATTCAACGATTCCGTTCCGCCATTCGGAGCAAAGGAATTGAGGTAGCTGGGGTGTATTAGCCGTGCCCGAAAAACTGGAGGGTCGGCGTGGGCGTCCGGACTAACGCACCCTCATTTCCCGGTGCGGGTGCCCTCCGGGAGACCGGCAGGCTCTACTCACTCGGCCTCGACGTCGTCCGCCTGACCTTCCGGCGGCCGTTCCAGGCCCGCGAGCTGATACAGCAGTTCTGGTTCATCGCGAGTGTGTCGATCCTGCCGACGGCGCTGGTCGCGATCCCGTTCGGCGCGGTGATCGCGCTGCACATCGGCTCGCTGACCGCGCAGATCGGCGCGCAGTCCTTCACCGGCGCGGCCAGTGTGCTGGCGATCATCCAGCAGGCCAGCCCGATCGTGACAGCGCTCCTGATCGCGGGCGCCGGCGGGTCGGCGATGTGCGCGGACCTCGGGTCACGCACGATCCGCGAGGAGATCGACGCGATGGAGGTGCTCGGGGTCTCCCCGATCCAGCGCCTGATCGTGCCGCGTGTGCTCGCCGCGATGGGGGTCTCCGCATTCCTGAACGGAATGGTCAGCGTGGTCGGCGTCCTCGGCGGCTATTTCTTCAACGTCATCATGCAGAACGGGACACCCGGTGCGTATCTGGCCAGTTTCTCCGCTCTCGCGCAACTGCCGGACCTCTGGATCAGCGAGATCAAGGCGGTCATCTTCGGTTTCGTCGCGGCGATCGTCGCTTCCTATCGCGGGCTCAATCCCAAAGGCGGCCCGAAAGGCGTCGGTGACGCGGTGAACCAATCCGTGGTGATCACGTTCCTGCTCCTGTTCCTGTTGAACCTGGTGCTGACGACGCTTTACCTGCAGCTCGTCCCGGCGAAGGGCAGCTGATGACCACGACGACACCCACCCGTTCCACGCGGGTCCGCGAGGCCGTGGACCGCCGGTTCGGTTTCCTGGACACGCTCGGCGACCAGATCCTCTTCTTCCTCAAGGCACTCGCCTGGGTGCCGCGCGCGCTGCACCGCTACGTCCGTGAGATCACCCGCCTGCTGGCCGAGGTCAGCTTCGGCAGCGGCGCGCTCGCGGTCATCGGCGGCACGATCGGCGTGATGATCGGGATGACCGTGTTCACCGGCACGGTCGTCGGGCTCCAGGGATACTCGGCGCTCAACCAGGTCGGCACGTCGGCGTTCGCCGGGTTCGTCTCCGCGTACTTCAACACCCGCGAGATCGCCCCGCTCGTCGCGGGCCTGGCGTTGTCGGCCACCGTCGGCTGCGGGTTCACCGCGCAACTGGGCGCGATGCGGATCTCCGAGGAGATCGACGCCCTCGAAGTGATGGGCATCCCCAGCGTCCCGTACCTGGTGACCACCCGGATCATCGCGGGCTTCCTCGCGGTCATCCCGTTGTACGCGATCGGCCTGCTGACCTCGTACCTCGCGTCACGCCAGATCACCGTCTGGTTCTACGGCCAGTCCGCGGGCACCTACGACCATTACTTCCTGCTGTTCCTGCCACCCGGGGACGTGCTCTGGTCGTTCGGCAAGGTGCTGGTGTTCAGTGTCGTGATCGTGCTCGCCCACTGTTACTACGGTTTCCGCGCGAGCGGCGGGCCCGCGGGTGTCGGGGTGGCCGTCGGCCGCGGTGTCCGCACCGCGATCGTGGCCGTCAGCGTGCTGGACTTCTTCCTCAGCCTCGCGATCTGGGGCGCGACCACGACGGTGCAGGTGGCCGGATGAGCCGGCGCGGGCTGCGCAAAGCCGGGGTCAGGACGGCCGGGGTGTTGTTCCTCGTGGTGATGTCCGCCCTCGTGCTGCTGTCGATCAAGATCTACCAGAAGGACTTCGTCACCTCGGTCCCGGTGACGCTGCAAGCCGACCGGGTCGGCAACCAGTTGCGCGTGGGCGGTCAGGTCAAGGCACGCGGCGTGATGGTCGGCGAGATCCGCGACGTCCGCGCGACCCCGGCCGGCGCGGAGATCGACCTCGCGATGGAACCCGGCAAGGTCTCCCAGCTGCCGAAGACCGTGTCCGCGCTGCTCGTGCCGAAGACCCTGTTCGGCGAGCGGTACGTGCAACTGTCCATTCCGGACGGACCGGCGGGCCCGCCACTGGCCTCCGGCGACGTGATCACGCAGGACCGCTCGGCCAACGCGATCGAACTCGAGCGGGTCTTCGACAATCTGTTGCCGCTGCTCAAGGCGGTACAGCCGCAGAAGCTCGCGACCACGTTGACCACGGTCTCCACCGCGCTGGAAGGCCGCGGCGACCAGATCGGCGACACCTTGGCCACCGCGGCACGGTACCTCGAAGAGTTCAACCCGAACCTCCCGACGCTGAACGACAACATCCGCGACCTGGCGAAGGTTTCGAAGCTGTACGGCGACATCGCGCCGGATCTGCTCGACGCGTTGAGCGCCTCGGCGGTCACCCTCGACACCGTCCAGGAGAAACGAGCCGAACTGGCCACCGTGTACCAGCAGGTGACGGCGTCTTCCCAGCATGTCACGACGTTCCTCACCAACAACCGCGCCAACATCATCGCGCTCGCGACCGACAGCAGGGCACCGCTCGAGGTCGCCGCGAAGTACTCGCCGAGTTTCGCCTGCACGCTGATCGCGATGGCCGAACTGAAGCCGCAGATGGACAAGGTGCTGGGGGCGGGCACCGCCGAACCCGGCCTGCACGCGGACATCGTCGTCACCCAGCCCCGAGGCAAGTACGTACCGGGAAAGGACGACCCGGTGTACAACGCCACCGGCGAGCCGCGCTGCTATCCGTCGAACGGCCTGATGGGCCAGGGAATCGCCGCGACCGGTGAGACCACCGCCGCGCTCCCGGGCGTCCAAGGCGACCTCGGCCTGGCGAACTCACCGCAGGAACGCGAGCTGATCTCCACACTGGTCGCGCCGTCGCTCGGCGTCCCGTCCGCGCAGGTCCCCGCCTGGGGCAGCGTGCTCGTCGGCCCGCTCTACCGCGGCACGGAGGTGACCCTGCGATGAGGAACTTCGTGAGCCCGCTGATCAAAGGGCTGATCTTCGTCGTCATCACGACGCTGGCCACGGTGCTGCTGGCGGTGTCCATCACGAACACCGGTCTCGGCGACACCAAGACCTACAGCGCGAAATTCCTCGACGCGACGTCGCTGAACGTCGGCGACGACGTCCGGATCTCCGGGGTGCGCGTCGGCCAGATCGAGGAACTCGAAATCGCCGACCACAGCCTGGCCCGCATCAGGTTCTCGCTCGATTCGCAGCGCAGGCTGCCCGCCGACGTCAACGCGGTGATCAAGTACCGCAACATGGTCGGCCAGCGCTACATCGCCCTCGAACGCGGCAAGGGCAGCCCGGAGTACCTGCGGCCGGGGGCGGAGATCCCGCTGGAGCGCACGACTCCCGCGCTGGACCTCACGGAACTGTTCAACGGCTTCAAACCGCTGTTCCAGGCGTTGTCCCCCAAGGACGTCAACCAGCTCTCCGGCGAGATCGTCCAGGTGCTGCAGGGCGAAGGCGGCACGGTGGAAAGCCTGCTCGCGCACACGGGTTCGCTGACCACCACGCTCGCCGGCCGCGACAAGGTGATCGGCGACGTGATCACGAATCTGGACACGGTGCTGAAGACCATCAACGGCAAGGGCGACGCTCTGTCCACTTTGGTCTCGACGCTGCGCGAGCTGGTCTCCGGCCTCGCCGGTGACCGCACCGAGATCGGGGAGGCCGTCTCCGGGCTCGCGGATCTCACCACCGCCACGGCCGGTCTGCTCGAACAAGGCCGGAAGCCGCTCAAGGACAGCATCACCGGCGTCGGCCTGCTCTCGGAGCAACTCGTGAAGGGCAAGGACGAGATCGAGCGGTCCCTCACCGTACTGCCGCAGAAGCTGAACGAACTGGGGCGGATCAGCTCCTACGGATCCTGGATGAACTTCTACCTTTGCTCGAGCGTCCTCCAGACCAAGCCTCCCCGCGGGGTCCCGGCGACGGCGGAGAGGTGCACGTCGTGAAACCCTTCAAGGAGCGGAACCCGATCGTCATCGGGCTCGTCGGCAGCGCCGTCGCGGCCGGGATGCTGACCGCGACGCTCAACTACGAAAGTCTTCCGATCATCGGCTCCGGCACCACCTACCAGGCGGAATTCTCCGAAGCGGCGGGATTGCAGGAGGACGACGAAGTCCGCATCGCCGGGATCAAGGTCGGCGCGGTGAGCGAAGTCCGGCTCGCCGAAGACCACGTCGTGGTGAGCTTCCGGGTCAAGGACGCGTGGGTCGGCGACAAGACCGCCGCCGAGATCAAGATCAAGACCTTGCTGGGCCGGAAGTTCCTCGCGCTGCGCCCGACCGGCGACACGGTGCAGAACCCGAAGCAGGTCATCCCGCGCACCCGGACCGTGACGCCCTACGACGTCACCGAGGCGTTCAACGGGCTGGCCGACACCGCCGGCGCGATCGACACCGATCAGCTCGCGGAGAGCTTCACCACGCTCAGCGACACGTTCAAGAACTCGCCGGAGCACATCCGGAAGGCGCTCGACGGGCTGACGTCGCTGTCGAAGACGGTTTCCTCACGCGACACCGAACTCAACAGCCTTCTGTCCAACGCGCACGGCCTCACCACCACGCTCGCGAACTCGAACGACGACTTCGCGAAACTCCTCTCGGACGGCAATCTGCTGCTGACCGAACTGGACAACCGGCGGCAGGCGATCCACGACCTGCTCACCGGCTCACAGGAACTCGCCACGCAGCTCTCGGGCCTGGTGAAGGACAACAAGGACCAGCTCGGCGGCGCGCTCAGCCAGCTCGGAGAGGTGACCGACATCCTTCAGCGGCAGAACGACAATCTCGCCAAGAGCCTCGACCTCGCCGGACCGTACTTCCGCGTGGTGAACAACTCGCTCGGCAACGGGCGCTGGGTGGACGGCTACCTGTGCGGGCTGATCCCGGAGAACCGGGATCCCTGCACGCCGCCGATGCCCGGAGGTGGCCGATGACCAGCAGATTCGTCACTCTCGCGCTCGTGCTCGCGCTGGCCGTCGTCGGCGGTCTCTGGTGGATCTTCTCCGGCAGCGGGCTCGACCGCGTCACGGTGTACTTCTCGCGCGCCGTCGGTGTCTACAGTGGATCGGACGTCCGGGTGCTCGGCGTCCGGGTCGGCCAGGTCGAATCGGTGGCCCCGGAAGGGGAACAGGTCAAGGTCGTGCTGACCGTCGACGGTTCGACGCCGATCGCCACCGACACCAACGTCTTGGTGGTGGCGCCGAGTGTGGTGGCCGACCGGTACGTCCAGTTCACCAAGCTCACCCGCTCCGGGAACCGGCTGGACGACGGCGCGGTCATCCCCGTCGAGCGCACCGGCACCCCGGTGGAGCTCGACCAGCTCTACTCCAGCCTCGACACCCTCGCCAAGGCGCTCGGCCCCAACGGCGCCAACGCCGACGGCGCGCTGTCGGACCTGCTGCGCACCGGCGCGAAGAACCTGCAGGGCAACGGCAAACCGTTCAACGAGTCGGTGCGCAACTTCGCCGACCTCGCCAGGACCCTGTCCGGGAACTCGCAGAACCTGTTCGCCACCGTCGACGAACTGCAGCGGTTCACCTCGATGCTGGCGACCAACGACCGGAACGTCAGCGAGATCAACAAGCAGCTCGCCTCGGTGACCGGCACGCTGGCACAGAACAAGAACGAACTCGCCCGCGCGCTCAACGGCCTCGGCGGCGCGCTGGCCGAGATCCAGCAATTCATCCGCGACAACCGCGCGCTGATCAAGTCCAATGTGGACAAGCTCGCGGTGACCACCGGGACGCTGGTCGACAAACGCGCCGCGCTGGCCGAAACCCTCGACACGATCCCGCTGGCGGTGACGAACGTGCTCGAGGCCATCGATCCGAAGACCGGGAAGCTGCAGAGCCGCGGCAACCTGCTCGAGTACGCCCCGCTCCCGCTGCCGGTCGCCGGCGCCACCTACACCGGGGGGCGCTGATGACCGCGAACCGGAAGATCGCCGTACTCGCCGCCTGCTGCCTCGCGCTCACCGCCTGTTCCTCCGACTTCAAGGGTGTCTACGACCTGCCGTTGCCCGGCGGCGCGGACATCGGCGACCATCCGTACCGGGTGACCGTGCAGTTCGCCGACGTACTCGACCTGGTCCCCCAGGCCGCGGTGAAGGTGGGCGACGTCCCGGTCGGCCGGGTCGAGACGATCGCACTCGGCGAAGACGGCTGGACGGCCGAGACGGTCTTGGCGGTCAACGGCGACGTCCTCCTGCCCGCCAACGCCATCGCGCGGCTGCGGCAGTCCAGCCTGCTCGGCGAGAAGTTCATCGAGCTCGCCCCGAGCGCGGCGAAGGCCGAAGGCAGGCTGGGTGACGGCGCCGTGATCCCTGTCGCGAACACGAACCGCAACCCGGAGTTCGAGGAGATCTTCGGCGCGCTGTCCCTGCTGCTCAACGGCGGCGGGATCGGCCAGCTGCAGACCATCAACCGCGAACTGTCGAAGGTGATGGACGGCAACGAGGAGGAGATCCGCTCGTTCCTGTCCACCGTGGAACAGCTGGTGTCCAATCTGGACTCGCACCGCACCGACATCACCTCCGCGCTCGACGGGCTCAACCAGCTCTCGACGACGCTGGCCAACCGGAAGAAGCAGGTCGAAGGCGCGCTCACCGATCTCACGCCCGGCCTCAAGAGCCTCTCCGATCAGCGCACCCAGCTCGTCTCGATGCTCCAGTCGCTGGATCAGCTTTCCGGTGTCGGCGTCGACGTGATCAAGAAGAGCCGGGACGACCTCGTCGCCGACCTCACCGCCCTCGCGCCGATCCTCAAGCGGCTGGCCGACGCCGGTCAGAGCCTCCCCCAGTCGCTGGAGATCCTGCCGACGTTCCCGTTCACCGACGCCGTCCTCGAGGGGATCAAGGGCGACTACCTGAACGTCTACGCCTCGATGATCCCCGCGCCGGGCGCCGAACTCCCTCCCCCGGGCGAAGGTGTCCCGCCGGGACTCCCGACGCTGCCGCTGCCGTCTCCCGGAGGTAGCTGATGCTGACCGCCCGTATCCGGATCCAGGTGATCGCGTTCGTCATCATCGCCTTGGCGACGACGGCGTTCGTCGGGGCCAACTACGCGGGCCTCGACCGGCTTTTCGGGGCGAGCGGCTACACCGTGAAACTCGCGCTGACCGACGGCGGGGGCCTGTTCACCAACGGCGAGGTGACCTACCGCGGCGTCGCGGTCGGCCGGGTCGGCGAACTGCGGCTCACCGCCGGGGGCATGGAAGCGGATCTGCTGATCGACGACGACGCGCCCCGGATCCCCGCGAACTCGCGGGCGGTCGTGGCGAATCGGTCGGCGGTCGGCGAGCAGTTCGTCGACCTGCAGCCGCGCACCGGCGACGGCCCTTTCCTGGCCGAAGGCTCGGTCATCCCGCGTGAGGCGACGAGCGTGCCGCTGCCGGTGCAGCACCTGCTGACCGATCTGGACTCGCTGACCGCGTCCGTGCCGACCGAGGATCTGCGGACCGTTGTCGACGAACTCGACAACGCCCTGCGCGGTTCCGGCGCGAACCTCCAGGTGCTGCTGGACTCCACCACCGACTTCACCAAACAGGCCGCGAACCACCTGCCGCAGACGGAGAAACTGCTCACCGACGGCTCGACCGTGCTGAAGACCCAGGTCGACTCGTCGCAGGAGTGGCGGCGGTTCAGCGACAACGCCAGGCAGTTCGCCGAACAGCTGTCCCGTTCGGACGGTGACCTGCGCCGGCTGATCGCGACAGCGCCCGAGGCGGCGACCCAGCTCTCCGGACTGCTGCGGGACAACGAGCCGGGTCTGCCGATCCTGCTGGCGAACCTGCTCACCACGTCGCACGTGTTCTCCGCGCGCACCGACGGCCTGCGGCAGCTGCTGATCAACACCCCGAAGGCGGTCTCCGCCGTCGACGCGGCCGTCGACGAAACCTCCGGGAAGATCGGGCTGGTCCTGACCTTCTTCGATCCGATGCCTTGCACGAAGGGCTACGGCGACACGGAGATCCGCGACAGCAGGGACCTTTCGTCGCTGCCGTTCAACACCGCCGCCGCGTGCACGCTCGACAAGGGCAACCCGAGTTCGGTCCGCGGCTCCCAGAACGCGCCGAAGGGCGGTGTCCCGCCCGCCGCCGTCCCCGGCGGGTTCGGCGCCGACGGTCAGCCGACGTCCACCAGCCTCGAGGAGATGTTGTGGCTGCGCAACTGAAGATCGCGATCGCCGTGTTCGCCGCGGCCTGCGCTTTCGCGGGGTGGGCCGGGTACACCTGGTTCACCGCGACGAGCTCCGAGGCCGTGTCCTACGGGAGCTCGCGCGACGACGCGTTGAAGAACGGTCGTGAGCTCGTCGCCCGGCTGACCAGCCTCGACCACCACCGCGTCGACCAGGGCATCGCCGACTGGCTCGCCGCGTCGACCGGTCCGCTGCGCGATCAGCTGAGCAAGACCGACGACGCGACCAAGCAGACCCTGACCAAGGACGCGACCGTTTCGACGGGCAAGGTGCTCGACGCGGCGATCAGCGAACTGGACGACCACGCGGGAACGGCCAAGATGCTGGCTTCGGTGGAGATCACGATGGCGCGGGAAGGCGCGGCGCCGACGACGAAGCGCAACCGGTTCGCCGCCGGGCTGACCAGGACCGGCGAAGGCTGGAAGCTCAGCGCGCTCGACCAACTCCCGGTGGGTGCGCGATGACCGCCACCGCCGATACCGACGCCGACACCGACGATGTCACCGAGACCGAAACCACGACCGAGGCCGCGGCCGAACCCGTCACCGAAGAGACCCCCGAACAGCCGTCCCGCCGGCCGAAGCTGCCACTGATCCTGCTGGTCGCGGCCGCCGTGCTGGTGGCGGCGGGGGTGTGGTCCACGCTGGAGGCGAGGTCGATCTCGGCGGCGCCGTCGGCGGCCAACACCGCGCTCACCGACGTGGGGGCCACGGCCGAGGTGAACTCGGCGGTGACGGTGGCGCTCAACAAGATCTTCTCCTATTCCTACGACCGGACCGATGTCACCGAAAAGGCGGCGGCTTCGACGCTGAGAGGTAAGGCGCTGGAGTCTTACAACCAGTTGTTCGCACAAGTCAGGGAAAAGGCTCCGGCGCAGAAACTCGTTCTCACGACCCGCGTCTCCTCGTCTGCCGTCCAGGAACTCGACGGCGCCAAAGCGCGACTGCTGGTATTCCTCGATCAAGCGGCGACCCGGGCCGACAGCAATTCTTCGACGGCGGCGGCAGCGCAGCTTTCGGTCACGGCCGAACGAGAAGGCGACAACTGGGTCATAACCGACCTCGTCCCCCGGTGACAAACCGGTCGTTCCCCCTTTCGTCCCCGTTATAAAACACGAGAGAAAACAAGGAGAAACCCATGTTCGGTCGAACGCGCCCGAAAACCGTCCGCCGCCGTCTCGGCACGGTCGTCGCACTCACCGCCGCGGCCGCCATGGCGGGCTCCCTTGCCGCCACCCCCGCCCTGGCGGACGACCCGGTGGAGATCCCGGTGTCCTACACCGTCACCGGCAAGACCGTGGTGAAGAAGACCGGCGGCAGCCTCGACCTCGGCCCCGGTCAGCTCAACGGTGCCCTGGTCATCGACGGTGACAACGTCGGGATCCGGGGCGACCTCGCGTTACCCCCGTCCACCGCGAACATCTCGCTGGTCTCGGGTGTCTTCAAGATCAAGGCCCGCGTGCGGGTCGAGCCGACCGGCCCGGTCACCGGCACACTGGCCAACGGCGACCTGACCACCCATTCGCAGGCGAACATGCTGATCGACAACATCGTCGTCGGCCTGTTCTGGCCGGTCATCCCGCTCCCGACGGTGCCGAACGCCTGCAAGACCGTCAAACCGCTCGACCTCACCCTGGTGTCGAAGAACGTCGACCTGTTCGCGGAGATCATCCCGTCGTCGGGCGTGTTCACCATCCCCGAGTTCAAGGACTGCTTCATCAACGACCTCGCGCTGGGCGCGTTGATCTCCGGTCCCGGCAACACGATCAACCTGAACATGAAGTCGAACCTGTCCTGAACCTCTTGGCCGATCCCAGAACCTGTCCGTGAAGACATCCCTCGAGGGACCCTGGTTCCCTCGAGGGATGTCGTCTCGGCGAGCTTGCGGAGCTCAGGCCGGCGTGACCAGCACGCCCCGCGACGATGAAGGATTCAGGACACTGAACGTCCCAATTCCTTCATCGTCGACTTCGACGCCCGACCGGCCAGCGCGATGGTGAGTGCTCAGCCGTCACAGGCGTGTTATCGAGGGGTAACGCAAACATGGCCCAGGTGAGCGAAGGCGTGACTCCCGTGCTCAGGAACGGATCTCGCGTGCTCAGACGGCGAACTCCGTTATCGTCGCCCGATCACACGAGATCCGGCTCCAATCACACGTGATCGCCCCCCGAACACACGTGAACGCCCATCCCACCCGCACTCACGACAGGTTCAGCAGAAGTACGGCGCGGTCGGGTCCACGAGCGCCACCCCGGTGCTGTCACCTGCGGAAATGGCGTACACCGGAGTGCAGACGCCGGAGAACTTCCAGAAGTCCGTCGGCGGTTCCGTGCTGACGTCCCGGCTCTCCGACTTCACGTTGCTGCCCCAGGCGAAGACGCTGCCGTCGGACTTCAACGCCACGTTGTGGTTGAAACCGGCGTCGATGGCGACGACGCCGGACTGCGCCTCCGGCGGGACCGTGGCCTGCCCGTAGCCGTTGTCGCCCCACGCGATGACGCCGCCGTTCTTCAGCGCGATGCTGTGCCGGAAGCCCGCCGAGACCGCAGACACCCCGGACGTCGCCGCCGCGGGCACGGTGATCTGCCCTTTTCCGTTGCTGCCCCAAGCGACGACGCCGCCGTTCTTGAGCGCCAGTCCGTGGTCGCCGCCGGCGGAGATCGCCGAGACACCGGACGAAACCGTTGCGGGAACAGCGGTTCGCGAACCCCAGCTCAGCACGCTGCCGTTCGTTTTGAGCGCCAGGTTGAAGTACGCGCTGGTGGAGATCGCGGTGACCCCCGAGGTCGCGGCCGCCGGGACGACGTTCTGGCCGTAGAAGCCGTTGCCCCAGGCGATGACGCCGCCGTTCTTGAGCGCGAGTTCGTGTGCCCAGCCCGCGGCTATCGCCGAAACCCCGGACGTGGCCGCGGCCGGAACGGTGGCCTGACCGTAGCTGTCGTTGCCCCAGGCGATCACGCCTCCGTCCTTGAGGGCCAGGTGCGTGATCGCACCCGCGGAGACGGCGCTCGCCCCGAGCGCCGCCGGAGGGATGGTCCCCTGCCCGTAGTCGTTGCTCCCCCACGGCCGCGCTTCGCCGGTGGGCGCGGCGTGGGCGGTACCGGAAAGGGAAACCGTGGCGATCATTACGGCTATCGCGCCACTCGTCACGCGCCGTGTCGTGGATCGTCGATTCTCGGAAGCCATGGGCGAAATGTTAACCCGGCTCCACCGATCGGCCGCGTCTTTGTCACCGCCGGACAAACTTCATAATCGCATTCAGCGCGCGCTGACAAGAAAGAACGGGCTACTCACCCACCCTGAAACAGGTAGACATGAATCCTTGTTACGTACATAACTCGCGGGTAACCTCGGTTTACCCCACCACCGAGAAAGCCGCTCAAGTCGAGCATATTTGATCAGAAAAATCCGCCGAAAGGCGCATGGGGAAAGCCGCCCGAGACGTAAACTGGATCAAAGGAGATGACAGGTATGTCCCGCAGACTTGGCAAGTTGTCAGCAGGCGTCGCCACCACCGGCATCGTGATGGGCGCGGTCGCCGTGCTCACCGCCGGCACGGCCCTCGCCGCGACCACCTATGCCACCGGCACGGTCGCGTACATGTGCAACTTCCCCGGCATCGGCCAGCAGCAGCTGGACGTGAAGGCCCAGTTCGACGGCCCGACGTCGATCGCCTCGGGCGCCACCGCCACCCCGACGAACATCTCGGGGACCGCGACGATCAACGCCACCATCAACGCCCTGCTCAACGCCGCCAACTACGACGGCGTCCGCGGCAAGGCCAACATGCCGATCACCATCACCAACGCCACCCCGGCGTCGGCGACGGTGACGAACCTGGACGTCCCGACCCAGATCAACCCCTACGTGCCCGGCCCCCGGTCGTTCAACATCGTCCAGGCCACGGGCACCGGCGTCCCGACGTTCACCGCCGGCACCCCCGGCTCGGCGACCGCTTCGCTCGGTACCACGATCAACGCGCCGCTGGACTTCCACAAGAAGGACGGCACCTGGACCGCGTGGAACTTCAACTGCACCGTGAAGAACACCAACCCGGCCCAGAACCGCGCGTTCAGCCCGTCGATCACCATCACCTGATGAACCATCCGTGCGGGGCGGGGACGCCCGCCCCGCACGGGCTCCACCCGCCCGAAACGAAGGGAGTCCTCATGGGACAGCGGATCCGCCGGGCAGGCGCGACCGCGGCCGTCATGGTCGGCGCGGTCTCCCTGCTCACCGCCGCACCGGCGGCGGCCACCACGTCCTTCGCCACGGGGACCATCACGTACATGTGCAGCTTTCCGACGATCGGTCAGCAGCCGCTCGACGTGAAGATGGCCTTCACCGGCCCCGATTCGGTGCCCGCGGGCGGCTCGGTCACCCCGGCCGGGATCACCGGGAGCCTCGTGTTCAACCCGACGCTCAACGCCGTGACCTTCAACGCCAGCAACAGAGACGGCCTTCGCGGCACGATGACCGCACCGGTGACCGGAACGAACGTCACCCCGGCTTCGGCGGTCGTCACGTCTTTGAGGATTCCCGAACAGATCGCACCTTATGTTCCGGGGCCACGCACGATCCAGTTCACGCAGGACGCGAGCACCGTCGTCCCCGGCTTCGGCGCGGGCACGCCCGGTCAGGCGGTCCTCTCGCTCGGGACCAAGCTCCGCATCGAAGCCGATCTTCACCAGAAGGACGGGACGCGGAGCCCCTGGACGTTCAACTGCACCGTGAAGAACACCAACCCGGCGCAGAACCGCGCGTTCGGCCCGGCGATCACGATCACCTGACACACTGGCTCAAGGCACGAGAGGAACCCCTATGACGCAGCAGGTTCGCCGGGCACTCGGGAGGTTTCCCGTTCTGGCGGGCGTCATCCTGCTCGCGGGGGTCAACGGCGCGCTGGCCTCGTCGGCGGCGACCGATCCGACGGCACCGCCCAAGACGCCGCTGCAGGGCGAGGCCGCCGCGCAGCGGACCCTGGCCAACACCTGCGTCTTCCCGGATCCCGTCGGGGCGCGACCGGTCACAGTGGACACCAAGGCCACGTTGCCGAAAGTCGTCCCAACCGGAAAACCGGTGCAGGTCAAGGACTTCTCCCTGACCTTCACCATCGGCGAAGGAGCACTCGGGCCCGCCGCCGAGGTCGCGGGTGGAGCGTCCGTCGAACTCACGGCCGCGAACGGGGACAAGAAGACCCCGATACCGGTGTCCCTGACGATCCCGGCGACGAAGATACCCGCCACCGGCGAACTGAAGCTGGTCGCGACGGGCAAGGTTCCCGAGATCCTGCTGAACGTGCCGTCCGAACTGCGGCTGAGCACCGGGGTACCGTCACTGACGCTGACCGCCGCCGAAACACCCCTCAAGCCGATCACCTGCACCCAGGCCCCGGACCAGGACACACTGCTCGGCAGTGTCGCGCTGCTCCCCCTCGGGAAACCCAAGCCACAGTCCGGCAAGCCCGAGGAGCAGAAGAAGCCCGGGGCCGACTCGCGGGCCGCGGACGACGTCCATGCCAGCGGCCTGTACCCCATCGCGTTGCAGCCGTTCGAACTGCAGGGCACGTCGTCGATCACCAAGCTCGGCGCCTTCGCGCGCCTGAAGCCCGCGATCATGATCAACGCGGTCTGGGAAGTCGACCTGGAGAACACCGAGGGGCCGGGAAAGGTCACCGGCTCGCTCATCATGCCGCCGAGCCGGATGACGTTCCTCGGCTACGGCTTCGTCCCGGTCAACGCGACCATGGAACTGCTGCCCGAGGACCACGCCACCGGCAACCACATCATCGACGTCGACGGGGTGGCGATCCCGGAGCCGTCGGGGAGCTCGACGGTCCTCACCCCGCTCAAGGTCTACGGGAAACTGAGCGAGGTCACCGTCAACGGGGTCGTCCTCGACGTCGGCGACAACTGCCTCACGGCCGAGCCGATCAAGATCAACCTTCGCGGCGAGAAGTACGGGATGTTCACCGGCGGTGTCGTGCGCACCGATCCTCAGTGGGAGGACCCGGCCTACAAGGCCTTCACCTTGCCCGCGTTCTCCGGTTGCGGGGTGAAGGAAGACCTCGACTCACTGCTGACCGGGATGGCGTCGGGGCCGGGCAACCAGGCATGTGTCGGCATCAACCAGGTCGGCCTGCCGTGGGAGCTGGAACGCAAATGCCCCAACGTGGACCCGCCGGTGGCGCGCCGCTGACCGTTCGGGGTGTCCCGGGTTCGCGGACACGCCGAACGCCCCGTCCGGCCCGCGGTCAGCTCGGCGTCCACTGTGGACTGCGGCGCGGCACCGGAAGCACCTCCGGGACCGCGTGATCCGTAGCCGTCCGCTGCGCGGCCGGACCGAACCCGCCCCGCAGCGCGAGTTCCATTTCGAACCGCGCTCCCGGGTCGCGCAGATACTCGCCGAAGGTCGCCTGCAGCTGTCGCATGCGGTACCGCACGGTCTGCGGGTGGACCTGGAGCCGCTCGGCGATGTCGACGACGTTGCCCTGGCTGTCGAGCCAGGCGCGAAGGGTTTCGAGCAGCCGTTCCTGCTGTTTCCCGGTCATCTCGGCGAGCGGGGCGAACAGGCGGTCGCGCAGCTGGCAGGTGAGCGCGGTGTCGGCGTTCACGAGCAGCGTGGCGAGGTGTTCTTCGGCGCGGATCACGCGGCGGGCCTGGATGATCCCGCGTTCGGAGAGGTGCAGGGCGTCGCGCGCCCAGCGCAGCGAATCGGCGACGGAGTCCAGCGGACGGCACGGGCCGATCGACAGCCGGTAGTCCGGCAGCGCGGCCTGCAGCGTGGCGAGGCGGGCGCCGGAGATCTCACCGGGGACGAGCAGACGCGGCTCAGCACAGTCGAGTTCGGCCAGGACATCCGAATCCACCGCGTTGTGCCGCCGGGGTCTGACGGTTTCGTTGATCGGGTGCAGCACCACCGGCGTCGCGCGTTCGGGTACCGCCCAGCCGGTCAGCTGCGCGAGTTCCGCGATCGCCTTCGACGGCGCGGGCGGGGTTTCCAGCACCAGGTGCAGCAGTTTCCGGCGCCAGGTGTCCAAGGCGCCCGCGGTGCGCGCCTTGGCTTCGAGGTAGCCGTCCAGCGCGACGGACGCGAGTTCGTCCATGAACGCGAGCATCGCGTCGGCCAGTTGCGACATCACCGCGGACGAGAGCCCGCTGCGACGGCCGACGCGCATGATGCGCCGCCAGGAGACCCGCGCGCCGACCCGGTAGGCCGACTGGAGCGTGTCGAGGCTGCGGCCTTCCCGCATCTCGTTCTGCCCGAGCCGGTGGTGGACCTCATGCGACTGTTCCTTGGAGACGGTCGGGTCGGCGATCTGGGCGACGAACAGCGTGATCGCGTACTCGACACCCGCGCGGATCGACTTGCCGTAGGGCCCGTCGAGCGGGCGCGCGTACGCGGGGATGGTCGCCCGGATCTCGTCGACGATCTCGTTGGCGAGACTGCCCAGCTCCGGCCGCAGGATGTCGGCCAGTTTGCGCGGCAATGCTGCGGGATGCGGCGCAGCGTGTTCGATTCCGCGCTCCAACGACATCGCAGCTCCTTTGCTCCGCCCAGCGTCCGGCACCCCACAATCGTCGTGGGGTGACAACGAACACATCGCAAACTCGCTCGTGAATGTGTCACCTTCCGCAGAAGAAACCGATTTCTTGTCACCGTCGTGACAAAATCACGGGTCGTCCCTGAATTTTGATGACAAGTGCCCGGCAAACGCCTCGCTCGGTACGTACGAACGGCCGAAGCGAGGGCCGCGGTGACGGAGCGTCACCGCGTTCCGGTGAGCAATTCCCCGAGTGCTTCGAGCACCGGCTCGAGCACGCGCACCTCCGTGCTCACGCATTCGGTGATGCCCGCGCCGACGACCTCGAAGCCGCTCAGCCCGCGAAGCATCGCCACCAGACGCTCGATCGTCAAGCCACCGGGCTCCGGACAGTTCAGGCCGTCGAACTCCCCCGGGTCGAGCACGTCGAGGTCGAGATGGACGTACACCTTGTCCGCGCCGGCCAGCCCGGCGGCGACGTCGGCGGATTCGACGACGAGCCCGCGATCGACAGCGTCCCGCTCGGCGTCGTCGAAGGCCCGTGTCCCGGCGAGGACGACGCGGCCGGGTTCGACCGGCGGGTTCGCGGCGAAGTCCGGGTCGCCCTCACCGAGCAGCGAACGCAGCACCATGCCGTGGAACGCGCCCGACGGCGACGTCTCCGCGGTGTTGAGGTCCGCGTGGGCGTCGAACCAGGCGACGCCGAGACCGGGGCCGAAGCGGTAGCGCGCGACACCGATCGGGATCAGTTCGACGCCGCAGTCGCCGCCGATGGTGAGCACCGGGCCGCCCGGCGCCTCCAGCGCGGCGAGCTGCGCGGCCCGGTTCCCGCCGGTGAGCACCTCGCGGTTGGCGATCCCGTCGGCCACGGGCGAGGTCTCCCGGGTCTGCCGGATGTGGTGCACCGGCACGCCCAGCACGTGACCGGCCAGCTCGGCGAGCGCGACGCAGCCTTCGGGCAACTCCGGCGCGCGCTTGCTCAGCGCGCCCTGAAACTGGGGTACGGCGTTGATCAGCACCCGACCACGTTAGCGGCGACCGCAAGTCCGTGAAGGCCTCCTTGAGGGACACTGGGTCCCTCAAGGAGGCCTTCACGGACCGCTGCTCACTCCAGGACGAGCAGCAGGTCTCCGCCTTCGACCTGCTGGACGGCGTTGATCGCGCGCCGCGACACCTTGCCACCGGAGGACGCGGTGATCGACGCCTCCATCTTCATCGCCTCGATGGTCGCGACCGTCGCACCGGCCTCGACCTCGTCGCCCTCGGACACCTGCAGCGTGACCACGCCCGCGAACGGCGCGGCGATCTGCTTCGGGTCACCCTTGTCGGCCTTCTCCGTGGCCGGGATGTCCGACGCGATCGAGGTGTCGCGGACCTGGATCGGGCGCAGCTGGCCGTTGAGCGTGGACATCACCGTGCGCACGCCGCGCTCGTCGGCCTCGCCGATGGCCTCCAGCTCGATCAGCAGCCGGACACCCTGTTCCAGGTCGACCGAGTACTCCTCGCCCGGGCGCAGCCCGTAGAAGAAGTCCTTGGACGGCAGGACCGAAGTGTCGCCGTACTGCTCGCGGTGCGCCTCGAAGTCCTTCGTGGGCCCGGGGAACAGCAGCCGGTTCAGCGTCTGGCGCCGGTTCTCGGCCAGCCCCTTGCGGTCCTCTTCGGACAGTTCCTGCACCGGCTTCGGCTGCGCGCGACCCTCGAGGGCCTTGGTGCGGAACGGCTCCGGCCAGCCGCCGGGCGGGTCGCCCAGCTCGCCGCGCAGGAAGCCGATCACCGAGTCGGGGATGTCGAACTTGTTCGGTTCCGCCTCGAAGTCCTCCGGCGAGACACCGGCGCCGACGAGGTGCAGCGCGAGGTCACCGACCACTTTGGACGAAGGCGTGACCTTCACCAGGTGCCCGAGGATCCGGTCCGCGGCCGCGTACATCGCCTCGATGTCCTCGAACCGCTCGCCGAGGCCGAGCGCGATCGCCTGCGTGCGCAGATTCGACAGCTGCCCGCCGGGGATCTCGTGGTGGTACACGCGCCCTGTCGGCGAAGCGAGACCGGCCTCGAACGGCGCGTAGATCTTGCGCACGCTCTCCCAGTACGGCTCCAGGTCGCCGATGGCCTGCAGGTCCAGTCCGGTCGGCCGCTCCGAGTGGTCGGTGGCGGCGACGAGCGCGGAAAGCGACGGCTGCGAAGTCGTGCCCGCCATGGACGCGACGGCACCGTCGACGGCGTCCGCCCCGGCCTGGATCGCGGCGAGGTACGTGGCCAGCTGGCCACCCGCGGTGTCGTGCGTGTGGATGTGCACCGGCAGGTCGAACTCCTTGCGCAGCGCGGTCACCAGCCGCACCGCCGCCGGCGCCCGCAGCAGGCCCGCCATGTCCTTGATGGCCAGGACGTGCGCCCCCGCGCCGACGATCTGCTCCGCCAGCTTGAGGTAGTAGTCCAGCGTGTACAGCTTCTCGGCCGGGTTCGAGAGGTCCGAGGTGTAGCAGAGCGCCACCTCGGCGACCGCGGATCCGGTCTCGCGGACGGCCTCGATCGCCGGGCGCATCTGCTCGACGTCGTTGAGCGCGTCGAAGATCCGGAAGATGTCGATGCCGGTCGCCGTCGCCTCCTCGACGAAGGCGTTGGTCACCTCGGTCGGATACGGCGTGTAGCCGACGGTGTTGCGGCCGCGCAACAACATCTGCAGGCAGATGTTCGGGACCGCCGCCCGCAGCTTCGCCAGCCGCTCCCAGGGGTCCTCCGCCAGGAACCGCAACGCGACGTCGTAGGTCGCGCCGCCCCAGCACTCCAGCGAGAGCAACTGCGGCGTGGTCCGCGCGACGACGGGCGCGACGGCGAGCAGATCCTTCGTCCGCACGCGGGTGGCGAGCAGCGACTGGTGCGCGTCGCGGAAGGTGGTGTCGGTGACGCCGATGGTCGGCGACTCCCGCAGCCAGCGCGCGAAACCGTCCGGGCCGAGCTCGTCGAGCTTCTGCTTCGATCCGGGCGCCGGCTCGAGGTCCTTGGGCAGCTTCGGCAGCTTGACCTGCGGTTCGAGGGTGCGCGGACGCTCGCCGTGCGGTTTGTTGACCGTTTTGTCGGCGAGGTAGGTCAGCAGCCTGGTCCCGCGGTCGGCCGAGTGGCGCGCGGTGAGCAGATGCGGGCGCTCCTCGATGAACGACGTCGTGACGCGGCCTTCGCGGAAGTCCGGATCGTCGAGGACGGCCTGCAGGAACGGGATGTTCGTGGCCACGCCGCGGATCCGGAACTCGGCGACGGCACGCCGCGCACGGCCGACGGCGGTCTTGAAGTCGCGGCCGCGGCAGGTGAGCTTCACCAGCAGCGAGTCGAAGTGCGCGCTGATCTCGGTGCCGGAGAACGCCGTCCCGCCGTCGAGACGGATGCCGGAACCGCCGGGCGAGCGGTACGCGCTGATCATCCCGGTGTCGGGGCGGAAGCCGTTGGCGGGATCCTCGGTGGTGATGCGGCACTGGAGGGCGGCGCCGCGCAGGTACACCTTGTCCTGCGAGAGCCCGAGGTCGTCGAGCGTCTCGCCGGAGGCGATGCGCAGCTGCGACTGGACGAGGTCGACGTCGGTGACCTCCTCGGTCACCGTGTGCTCGACCTGGATCCGCGGGTTCATCTCGATGAAGACGTGGTTGCCGTCCTTGTCGAGCAGGAACTCGACGGTACCGGCGTTGCGGTAGCCGATCTGGCGCGCGAACTTGACCGCGTCCGCACAGATCTGATCACGGAGCTCGGACGGCAGGTTCGGCGCGGGCGCCAGTTCGATGACCTTCTGGTGCCGCCGCTGGACAGAACAGTCACGCTCGTAGAGATGGATCACATTGCCCTCGCCGTCGGCGAGGATCTGGACCTCGATGTGGCGGGGCTCGACGACGGCCTTCTCGATGAACACCGTCGGGTCGCCGAAGGCCGACTCGGCCTCACGCGCGGCGGCCTCGATGGACTCACGCAGCTGCGAGGGCTCCAGGACACGGCGCATACCGCGCCCGCCACCGCCCGCGACGGCCTTCACGAAGACCGGGAAGCCGATCTCCTCGGCCGCGGCGATCAGCGCGTCGATGTCGGACGACGGTTCGGAGGAGCCCAGCACCGGCACCCCGGCCTCGCGCGCGGCCTTGACCGCACGGGCCTTGTTCCCGGTCAGCTCGAGGATGTCCGCGCTCGGCCCGACGAAGGTGATCCCTTCGTCCTCGCACGCGCGCGCGAGGTCCGGGTTCTCGGAGAGGAAGCCGTAGCCGGGGTAAACGGCGTCTGCGCCCGCCTTCTTGGCGGCCGCCACGATTTCCTCGACCGACAGATAGGCCCGCACCGGATGACCGGGTTCGCCGATCTCATAGGCCTCGTCGGCCTTCAGCCGGTGGAGCGAATTGCGGTCTTCGTGCGGGAACACAGCCACCGTGCCCGCGCCGAGCTCGAATCCGGCGCGGAACGCGCGGATGGCGATCTCACCCCGGTTGGCGACCAGTACCTTGCGGAACATGCCGGTCCTTCCCATCATCGGATCGGTAGGTGAGGCACGTTACCTGCTCGGTCCCGCAGGGCGGGAGTTGTTGCCCAGGTGATGGACGTCATCCCCTCCTGAGTTGCGTCCCCGGACTCTGCAGCAACCGGTTCGCGGTGCCCTCGTGGACACCGGTCAGGACGTCGACGGCGGCGAGGTCCACGAGTGCCTTCGTGACGTCCGCCGCGGCGACCTCGGGGTGCAGGGCGCGGTACAGCGCGGCCACGCCCGCGACATGCGCGGCGGCCGAAGAGGTCCCGCTGAGCAGCCGTCCGCCGCTGCCCCCGGCGTTGGGTCCCGGCACGTCGACGCCGGGCGCGAACAGGTCGACAACCTCGCCGTGGTTCGATGTGGAACCGATCTGGTCACTGGCGTCGGTCGAGCCGACGGTGAGCGCTTCGGTGACCCGGCCGGGTGAGAACTTCCCCGCGTCCGTGGCCTCCCCACCGGCCGGGAGGGCGACCGGGACGACCGCCGCGAGCGCGCGGACAGCGGCGTCGAGCTGGTCGTTGGGCGCACCGCCGATGCCGAGGACGGCGACTGCGGGCTGCTTCGCGTTCTGCGTCACCCAGTCGATACCGGCGATGATCTTGTCCGTCGCGCCGCCGCCCTGCGCGTCGATCACCCGGACCGGGACGATCTGCGCGGCCTTCGCGACGCCGTAAGTCCTCGACGCGGCGACACCGGCCAGGTACGTGCCGTGACCGTTGGTGTCGGAGGTGTCCGTGCCGCCGTTGAGGAAGTCCTTACCGGTCTTCACCCGGCCGCCGAAGTCCGGATGCGCCGCGTCGACACCGCTGTCGATCACGTAGACCGTGACGTCCTTGGCATCGGTCTCGTAGTGATAGAGCTGGTCGAGGCCCGTTCGCTGGTCGATCCGGTCCAGTCCCCAGTTCGGCGGGTTCTGCTGGACTTCCGTCGCGGAGGCGGGCTGCGCCACGAGCACCACTAGGGCGAGCGCGGCCATGACCCTTACCAGTCGAATGATCATGCCTCGGGCCTACGCCTGTCACCCGCGAGGGGCAACCTCAACCACTCGATCGGCTGGCGCCGGTCGGAGGTGGCCGCTGACCGTCGACTCCGGAAAGCAGACCAGCGCGTCGAAGGCGTTGACGACGTCGACGGGATTGAACATATGCGCGTGCCGGATGCTCCGGGGTCCTCCGGTCCCGCGCCGGGCGCGGAGGTCCACCAGCCCGGGGCCTTCGGCTTCGACGCTGCCCTCGGCCGGGTCGTCCAGATCCTGTTCGTACACGGTGAAACCGAGCCTCGCGGCCGGATCGGGTTTGAGGCCGGTGGTCTTCCCCTTGACCGCGGTGAGCGCGAGCGCGAAGTAGTCGTCACCGAACTCGGCGGCCAGATGCGTTCCGGCCGAAGGCGAAGTGAGCCCGGGGAACGGCGAGAACGGCACGCGCTGGAGGTGTCCGTTGTGGAGCATCACGACGATCTTCGTGTCGTCGCCGTGGAGGCGCCGGATCAGCCGGACGGTCTCGGCCATGTACGCGTCACGCGAACCGCTTTGCAGGGCGGGCGCTTCGCCGGACATCATCGCCGCCACCTCGGCGAGGTAGGCGTCGAGGCACAGCGCTCCTTCGGCGTGGTGCTCCGCGACGGCCGTGTTCCCGTAGAAGGGACACAACGAGGCGAGGTGCGACTTGAGCCGGGTGAGCGCCGCGGTCGCCTTGTCTCTTGTCACGGTGTCGAGGGCGGCGTACTTGGCGGGCGATTCCGCGCTGCTGACCGACGCGTACCCCGCGGTCGCCTCGATCGCGGCGTCGACAAGGCCCACGGCGGCTTCGTCCACAGTGGACAGGTAGGCGCGTACGGCGTCGAGCGACGGCACGGGCGAGCCCGCGGAACTCGGGACGTCGAGGCCGTAGTAGCGAACGTCACCGCGCTCGCGGAGCCAGGTCAGCATCTCGTGCGCCTCGGGCGACTCGCCGAGCGAGAAGGTGAAACCCTCGCGACCGATGTCGGCGACGTCTCCGGGAGCGCCCTCCAGCCAGTCTTCGACGATCTTGCCCTCGGCGAAACCGGACTCGAAACCGACCACCCGGAAGCCGTGGTGCTCGACGAGGTGCCGGAGCAAACGATTGCGCAGGTCCCCGAACTCGTGGAGGTGGTGATTGTTCTCGCCGATGGCGACGATCTTCGCGTCCCCGATGAGTTCGGCGATCTTCGCAAGGTCTGACATACTGACCAGACTAACGCAACAGGAGTAGCAATTGGCAACCTCCGGTACCCAGCGGCCCGGCGGCCGGACCGAACGCACGCGCCAGGCCGTCTTGCACGCCACCCTCGACCTGCTGGCCGAACGCGGGTTCAGCGAGCTGACCGTGGACGCTGTCGCCGAGCGGTCCGGAGTGCACAAGACGACCGTGTACCGGCGCTGGTCCTCACCGGACGGTCTCGTCGCCGCCGCGCTGCAGATGGGCGCGGAGGACGACTGGAAGGCGCCTGACACCGGGTCGCTCGAGGACGATCTGCACGAGGTGGCGGCGGAGGTCGTGCGGTACTTCACCGGGCCAGCGCTGAAGGAACTGCCGACGGCTTCGGTACTGGCGGCTTTCCAGTCGCCCCAAGCGGCCGAGGCACTGCACGACTTCTATCAGGACCGGCACGTGCGGATGGCGCCGATCGCGGAACGAGCCGTCGCGCGGGGCGAGGTCCCACCCGGTACGGACGGCGACGAGCTGGTGCGGGCGGTGTGCGGGCCGATGTTCTACCGGCTTTTCCTGTCGCGGGAGGACGTCACGGTGGCGGACGCGCGGGTCACGGCGCGGGCGGTGGCGTCCGCCGCGCGGGAGGGCGCTTACGTACGGGGTGACTCAGCACCGCACTCGCGTGGTCAGACCCGGAACTCGCGTGATCAGGGACCGCACTCCTGAGTGCGGCCTCCAGTCACGTGAGTTCCGTCCCTGATCACGTGAGTGCGGTCCCTGATCACGCGAGTTCCGGAGGTTGGTCACCCGCTGAGGACAGTTTTACCCTCAACCGCAAGTGTCTCCCGGGCCGAGACTGATCTCTCGTGCCGAAAGAGGGAGTCCGTCATGACCGAAGAAGTCCGGAACAGACCGCTGGAGATGCCACGCCAGCTCAAGCTCGTCCGAGGCTTCCTCTGGTTGCAGGCGGTCCTCAACATCCTCGTGAGCGCGCTCCTTACCTACCTCTCGATCAACGCCCTGGACCACGGCGACGAAGAAGCGGGGCTCGCGCTGGCGTTGGCGCTGCTCGGCTTCGTGGTCGCCATCGTGCTGATCGCTTGCGCGGTGCGGATCTCCCACGGTTCGTCCTGGGTGCGGCCGACGGTCATCGGCGTGGAGGGGCTGGCCGTGGTGATGGGCGCGATCAGCCTGTTCAGCGGCGGGGCGCCCACCCAGCTGATCGGGATCGGCATCGGGATCGGGATCATCGTCGTCCTCAACAAACCCGAGGAACGCGCCTGGTTCACCCGCTGACGAGGCGGATCCGGTAGCGCACTTCGGAAAGCGGGACGTCCTCGCCGGGCATGGTGTCGGTTTTCTTCGCCCCGTCCGGCATCCATCCCGCGGCCGAGTAGAACCGCCGGGCGCGCTCGTTGGAGTCGAGCACCCAGAGCGTCGCCTCGCGATGACCCGAATCCCGCAGCGCGGCGACGGCGGTGTCGAGCAGCAGCCTGCCCAGCCCCGTTCCCCAGCGCTCCGGCTCGAGGTAGATCGCGCGCAGTTCCCCGCGGATCCGGTCCACGGCGGTGAAACCGAGGAGCGAGCCGTCCTCGACGAGGACCAGGACGTCGTCCCGGTTCGCGGGATCGGCGAGGACCCGCTGCCACCGGCCGGCCCGGCACTCGACCGAAAGATCGCGCAGGTAGAGCTCGGGCAGCAGGCCCTGGTACGCCGACTGCCACGACCGGACGTTCACCTCGGCGATGGGCCAGGCGTCCTCGACGGTCGCGGGGCGGATCGTGGCCGTGCTCAAGCCTTCGCCGTTTTTCCGAACGCGGCGAAGGCGGTGACGGCGGCGAGCGCCAGCACCGCTCCCAAGGCGATGCCCCAGCCCGCGCCGGTCACGGACGAACTGCTCGGCAGCGCGTAAACCAGCACGCACACCATGACGATGCCGCCTCCGGTCACCCCGCCGAGGAACGCGATACCGAACGCCTCCGGACGCAGAAGCGCGCCCAGCACCGCCCCGATCAGGAAGATCACCGAGACCTCGAGGTACACCGCGCCCTCGTCGGCGCGACTCGACGAGTAGTCGATCAGCTCGCCGGCCTGGATCGCCAGCCCGGTCGTGGCGACCAGGGCGAGCACGAGGGCGGCCACGGCGAAACCGTCACGGGGTCTGCCCAGTCCCAGCCGGAAACCGCGGTCACGCCGCACCGCCACCAAGGCGCAGACCGCCGCGACGAACAGGCATCCGCCTGCGAGCACGTAGACAGGAGCGCCGAGCGGGATCGCCATGAGCAACGCCAGCCCGCAGACCGATCCTGGACCGATCATCCGGCGCGTCTTCGGGACGAACATCGCGACCGCCCCACCCGAAACGAGGGCGAAGTACGGGATCGTGGTCCAGCCTCCGTCCTCGAAGAAGTCTTCCACGTCCTTGCCGAGGGTGAACGCGATGACCACCAGGAAGATCGCGGCCGCGATCGCGAACCCGCCCGCCACCCGGGTGAACGGATCGGCCGTGGCGCGCGGTGCCACGGATTCGGCCCGCCGCGCGGGTTCGGGCGGCGGCGGGGGAACGAGAACCGGCTCGGGTTCCGGCGCGGGCGCGGGTTCCTGGACGACCTGCCCTTCGACCCGGACCGTGGTTTCACCGGTCGGCCCGGTCACGGTGACCCGCCCGTCGAAAGCCCCGATCTCCGCCAGGTCCAGGGAAATCTCGGCCCCGTCGCCGACTTCGGTCACCCGCAGCCAGGAGTGCGACGACGAGAAACGGCAGGCCCGCGCGATCGGCGGCCCTTCCAGCCGGATCCGCGCCACCGGCCGCGTTCCCCGGACGACTTCGCCGAACCGGAGTTCTCCGGGTTCGGCGCGCACCCTCGCCTCCCGCCGCGCCAGTGCCGCGGCCTCGGCGATGTGCTGGATGTCGGTCTGCGCCATCGTGGTGAGGACTTCGTGGGCTCCGATGGCGACGGGGAGGTTCTCACTCGTCAGCCGCCGCTGGAGTTCCGTCACCGCGCCGAGGCGGGTGAACATGTTCGGATCCTCGCTCGCCGCGCGCAGATCGGCGGGGACCGGCGACGGCTTGATCCGGCGGCGTCTGCTCCGGGCCAGGTACAGCTCGCCCTGCATCTCGATGTCGCGGCTGGGCGTCTGGTTCGGGTTCCGCTCGCGGACGCTGTCGAACAGATAGTCGTAAAGCTCGCTGAGCGCGATCCAGCCGTCCTCGTCGCGGTCGGCGTCCCCCGTCCGGAGACCGTCGACCAGCGCGGAAGTGAACACCGAAGGCCGGGCGTGTTCGTCGGCGAGGTGATCGCCCTCGAAGGCGTACTCGATGGAGTTCGACGCGGTGATCACCGCACGGCCGCGGCCGCCGAAACCGCCGCCGGGGAACGCGTCGAGAACGTTGACGTCCCCGGAGGCGCGCACCGCGACCCCTTGGCTGAAAGCGCCGCCGTAGCAGCAGTCCAGCAGGAGGACGATGCTCCGCGACCGGCTCATCCGCATGCAGCGCTGGACGAAATCGGCGGGGACGGCACTCGACGCCAGCCGTTCCGGCCGCGTGTTGCGGGCGGCGAAGAACAGCTCGCCCGACTCGCTTTTCAAGCCGTGGCAGGAGAAATGCACCAGCAGGACGTCGTCCGGCGCACTGTCGGCGAACAGGTCTTCGACCCGGCTCGCGATCACGTGCGCCGTCTCGTCGCGCACCACCTGGACGTCGAACTCGCTGACGCCGCGGTCGGCGAGGACCTCGGCGAGTGCCTCGGCGTCGGCCGCCGGGGACCGCAGAGAACTCAACCCGGGGTTGTCGTACTCCCCGTTGGCGATGATCAGGGCCCGCCGCTCGCCGGTCATGACGACGAATGCCTGCTCACGAAGAGGTCGACGAGTTTGTCCTGATCGGTGATGGTCGCTTCGGTCAGCTCCAGCACGTCGCCGTCGATCTCGAGGCGCACCGTGCGTTTCACCCGACCGCCGCGCGAAAGCCATTCCCGCACGGCTGCGACGACCGAGCGCAGGCCATCGGCGGATTTCCCCAGGGTGACCAGCAGCCCGCCCGCCGTCACGACGTCGAATCCGCGCGAGCCGGGCGGCGCCGGACCGGCGGGCAGCGCCTTGACGTCGGCGACCCCGCGCTCGATCAGTTCCCCACGGAGGTACCCGGCGAGTTGCTCGACGCGCTCCGCGTCGGCCCCGTCCTCACCGAGCTGGACCCGCACCGCTGACGTCATCCCCGGCCTCCCTCGCCCGCACAGAACGAGGCTGTGCGGAACAAGCACACGCCTGTGCCCGCCCGGCGGCAAGGTCCGATCGGGCAGAGATGTTCACGTCAGCTTTTTTCCAGGTACTCCACACGATCTTCGTCGACGACGTCGGCGATCATATGCGCCAGCCCCAGGTAATTCCCCAATGCCGGGTCCTTTTCGACTATTTCCAACGCACGGGCCCTCGCCTCGGCGATGACCTCTTCGTCCTGCAGCAGCGACAGCAGTTTCAGGGTCGACTTCTTCCCCGACTGCGCGGCGCCGAGGATGTCGCCCTCGCGGCGCAGTTCCAAGTCCATTCTGGACAGTTCGAAGCCGTCCGTCGTGGACTCGACGGCGGCCAGCCGCTCCCGGGTCGTCGTCCCGTCGAGGGTTTCGGTGACCAGCAGGCACAGCCCCGGCACACTGCCCCGGCCGACCCGGCCGCGCAACTGGTGCAGCTGGCTGATGCCGAACCGGTCGGCGTCCATGATCACCATCGCCGTCGCGTTCGGCACGTTCACGCCGACCTCGATCACGGTGGTCGCGACGAGCACGTCCAGGTCGCCCTTGGAGAACGCCTGCATCACGGCGTCCTTGTCGTCGGCGGGCATCCGGCCGTGCAGGGCCGCGATCTTCAAGCCCTTCAACGGTCCTTCGGCCAGCTCGGGCGCCACCTCGAGGACAGCGAGCGCCGGCCGCTTGTCGCCCTTGTCCGACGCCGGTTCGTCGCCGATGCGCGGGCAGACGATGTACGCCTGGTGCCCCTTGCCGCATTCCTCGCGGACCCGCTGCCACGCCCTGTCCAGCCACGCGGGCCGCTCCGCGACCGGCACGACCGACGTCTTGATCGGCGACCGGCCGACCGGCATCTCGCGCAGCGCGGAAATCTCCAGATCGCCGTAGACGGTCATCGCGACTGTACGCGGGATGGGCGTCGCCGTCATGACGAGCACGTGCGGGCTGGTCTCGTCGGCGCCGCGGGAGCGCAGCGCGTCCCGTTGCTCGACGCCGAAGCGGTGCTGCTCGTCGACCACGGCCAGACCGAGGTCCGCGAAGGACACCGTGTCCTGGATCAGCGCGTGCGTGCCGACGACGATCCCCGCCTCGCCGCTGACCGTTTCCAGCAACGCCTTCTTGCGTTCTTTGGCGCCCATCGAACCGGTCAGCAGGGTCACGCGCGTCGCGTTCTCCGCGCCGCCGAGCTCACCCGCCTGCCCGAGGTCGCCGAGCATCTCGCGCAGCGACCGGGCGTGCTGCGCGGCGAGGACCTCCGTCGGCGCGAGCATCGCCGCCTGCCGTCCGGAGTCCACGACCTGCAGCATGGCGCGCAGCGCGACCACGGTCTTGCCGGAGCCGACCTCGCCCTGCAGCAACCGGTTCATCGGATGCTCGGTGGACAGGTCGCGTGAGATCTCCTCGCCGATCTCCTGCTGGCCCGACGTCAACGCGAACGGGAGCCGTTTGTCGAAGGCTTCGAGGATGCCGCCTTCGGTGTGCGGACAGGCTTTCGCCGGCCGGGAGACCAGGGAATGCCGTCGCTGCGCGAAAATCAGCTGCACCGCCATGGCTTCGTCCCATTTGAGCCTGCGGCGCGCGGAGTTCAGCGCGTCCCAGCCCGACGGGCGGTGGATGCCGCGCAGCGCGCTTTCCAGACTGGGCAAGCCGTACTGGGCGAGCAGCTCCATCGGCATCGGGTCCTCGTCGACCTCAAGCACGTCCAGCACCTGGCGCACGCTCTTGGCGATCACCCAGGTCGGGATCCCCTGCGCGGCCGGGTACACGGGGATGATCTCGGCGAGGAAGTCGTCCATCGCCTCGGCCTGGCGCTCGGCGTCGAACAGCTCGTACTCAGGGTTCGCCAGCTGCAGGACGTCGCGGAAGGCGGTGACCTTGCCCGCGAAGAGGCCGTTCTTGCCGGGCACGAGGTCCTTCTCACGCCAAGCCTGGTTGAAGAAGGTGCACTGCAGGCGGCGTTTGCCGTCGGTGATCACCATTTCGAGCAAGGTGCCGCTGCGCGCCTTCATCCGGCGTTTGTTGACCCGCTCGATACGCGCCATCACCGTCGCGTGCTCACCGAGTTCGAGACCGGCGATGTCGGTGAGCTGGCCGCGTTCGGCGTAGCGGCGCGGATAGTGGCGCAGCAGATCGCTGACCGTCTCGATCTTGAGGCCCTTGGCGAGCGCCTTCGCCGTCGCCGCGCCCACGACCAGCTTGAGGTCCGCGCGCAGGTTCGTCATCCGGTCACTCCACCCCCATCAGCAGCACGGCGTCGGTCTGGCCGCCGGCGTAACTCGTCAACTCGACCTCGGGATGTTCCAGGCGGAGCTGATCGGCCAGCTCACCGGGCAACCGGACCGGGACGTCGACGCCGGTCAGCACGGTGACCAGCTCGCCGCCGAGGGCCAGCATCCGGTTCAGCACACCGACCGCCGCCGCGACCAGGCTCGTCTCCGAGGCGGGCGCGGGCTCGATCAGCACGACCTCGCCGTCGACGAGACCGACGACGTCACCGGCCTGCGCCCGGCCCACCCAGGTTAGCGACTCTTCCCGCGCGATCCGCAGCTCGCCACGCCTGGTGGCGGCGGCCGCTTCGGCCATCGCGACCACGTCGTCGTTGGTGCGGCGGTCCTTGTCGTGCACGGCCAGCGCGGCGAGCACCTGAACGGGTGACACGCACGGGATGACGACGACGTCGCGATCCGCGGCCATCGCGTGACCGGCCGCCGCGTCGGCCGCGGCGGTCAGCTGCTGACCGCCGGGGAGGACGGTGACGTGGTGCCCGGCGGCCTCGTTGATCAGGCCCAGCATCTCCTCGACCGTCGGCGACACCCCCGGCGGCACGGACAGCACCGCGACCCCCTCGGCCCGCAGCAGTTCGGCGAGCGGCCCGCCGTGGACCACGGCGACCACCGAACGGTCGATACCGCCGCCGACCTCGACCGGCGTGGGCGTGATCAACGGCTCGACCCGGACCTTGCGCGGGCGGCCCAGCTCGATCCCGGCCTCCAGGGCCGCGCCGATGTCCGCGCAATGCACGTGGACCGCGTACGCGCCGGCGCCGTCACCGGCCACCGTGACGCTGTCGCCGAGGCCGCTGAGGGTCTTGCGAAGCGCGGGGAGACTGCCTTCGTCGACGCCGTCGAGGAGGTACATGACCTCCCAGGCCGTCGGCGCGTCGATCGTGTGATGGTGATGCGCCTCGAGCGGATGCTCCGGTTCGGTGAGACCGCCGGAGATCACGCCGGAAAGGGCGTCGAGAACCGCGACCAGCCCGCGGGCACCCGCGTCGACCACCCCGGCCACCGCCAGGACGGGCAACTGCTTGGGGGTCTCTTCCAGGGCCTCGGCGGCGACGCTCGCCGCGGTGGCGGCCACCTCTTCGAGTGACCCGGTCGCGTCGCGGACTGTCGCGGCGACGGTGTGGAGGACGGTCAGGATGGTCCCGGCGACCGGACGGCTCACCGCCCCCGTGGCCGCCCTGTCCGCGCACCCGAGCGCGTCCGCGAGCCCGGGCCCGTCGAGCTCCCTCGCCGCCGCCGACTCCGCGATCCCGCGCACGACCTGCGACATGATCACGCCCGAGTTGCCCTTGGCCGCCGCGACCGCGCCCTTGGCGAACGCCGCCAGCGCCTCGGCGGTGGTCCCTGGCTCCGCCTCTGCCAGCGCGTCGCGCGCCGCCGTCATGGTGAACAGCAGGTTGGAGCCGGTATCGGAGTCGGCGACCGGGTAGACGTTGATGCCGTCGATGGCGGGCCGCAGCACCGACAGGCTGTGCACACAGGCCGCCGACCAAGCCGAGACCGCCGCCACGTCCAGCACCCGCACTCCGTAACCTCCTAGCTGTTCCAGCGAGGGTATCGACCCGGTGCCGGAGGGCTCTGAGCCACTGGTTACTATGGTCGAGTTGCCCAGCATGCTGGGCACCATTCTTTCGTCCCAGATCCAGAGGAGTTCGACGTGGCTGCCGTGTGCGACGTCTGTGGCAAGGGACCGGGCTTTGGCAAGTCGGTCTCGCACTCCCACCGGCGTACCAACCGCCGGTGGAACCCGAACATCCAGACCGTTCACGCCAAGATCGGTCTGTCCCAGCGCAAGCGCCTGAACGCCTGCACCTCGTGCATCAAGGCGGGCAAGGTCGTTCGCGGCTGAGCCGGGTTTTTGGGGAATGGCGGGTGCTCTTCGGAGCACCCGCCATTTTTTATGGGCGGGGTGGTTCCCCGTCCGGCGCCGGGTGTCTTAGGTACCTATCTGGATTCTGGTCGCTGTTGGTCGTGGGTCCGGTCCGTGAAGGCCTCCTTACCTACCCTGAAGGTAGTGAAGGAGGCCTTCACGGCCTTGCGGATCGCCACGCCTGCCCCACGCGCACCAGCAGTCACTGCGGTGCCGCGTGAAGGACCCCTTCACGCGGCTCAGCCGAGGGAACTCGACCTTCACACCTTCCCCAAGTACATGAAGGCGACCAGGGAGCCGCGCCGTGGTGGGTCGTGAGTGGCGTTTCGGGTTGGGGCCAAGCGTGTCTCAGGTACCTACGGTCGGCGGTTTCGCGTGATTGGATGGACAACTCGCGTGATTGGACGGCCGACTCGCGGTGAGACCCCGGCCGCGCGCGTGTGGCCCGTCCAATCACGCGAGTTGCCCGTCTGATCACACGTGACGTCCACGCAATCACGTGAAGTACCGAGTCGGCCGGCCACGCTCACCCCGCGCTCCCAAGTACATGAAGGCCCCCTTCATGTACTTCAAGCGGCAGTCAGGGGAGCTTCCAGTCCACGGGACCGGCGCCCTGGTCGGCGAGCAGCTGGTTCGCCCGGCTGAACGGACGCGAGCCGAAGAAGCCGGCGTGCGCCGAAAGCGGGCTCGGGTGCGCCGACTCGATGCACGGCACCTTCCCCAGCATCGGCTTCAGGTTCCGCGCGTTGCGGCCCCACAGGATCGCCACCATCGGCTCGTCCCGCGCGGCGAGGGCCTTGATGGCCTGTTCGGTGACGTCTTCCCAGCCCTTGCCCTGATGCGAGTTGGACTTGCCGGGCTGCACCGTCAGCGCCCTGTTGAGCAGCAGGACTCCCTGGTCGGCCCACGGGGTCAGATCGCCGTTCGACGGCGACGGGTGCCCGAGGTCCTCGCAGTACTCCTTGTAGATGTTGATCAGGCTCTTCGGGATCGGCCGGACGTCCGGCGCCACCGAAAAGCTCAGGCCGACGGCGTGCCCGGGCGTCGGATACGGGTCCTGGCCGACGATCAGCACCCGGACGTCGTGGAACGGCTGCTGGAAGGCCCGCAGCACGTGTTCACCCGCCGGGAGATAGGTCCGGCCCGCGCCGATCTCCGCGCGGAGGAATTCCCCCATCGCGGCGACCTGCGGCGCCACCGGTTCGAGGGCCTGCGCCCAGCCTGCTTCGACGATGTCCTGCAGCGGTCGTGCGGTCACGGCGAGCGAGCTTACCCAGGCCGGTCGAAGGTCGTTTTCCCGGCCGGTTGAGACCGCGGTCACAAGCTCGTATCCTGGCCCGGCGGAGAACGACGTTCGCGCCAAGGCGTCGTGATCTCCCCACCGGCTGCCTGCCCGGTCTAGCAGGTTTGTGAGATGTGGTGTTCCGCCTGGCCTACCTCCAAGGGTCACCCGGGGCCGGGGCACCCGAAGCACGAGCAAGCAGGTCCGCACACCAACCCTGACCGGCTGGTGGGGATGCCCCGGGACTCGTCGGCAGGTGAGGGCTGGGCTGTGCCGTTCGAGAGCTTCTTCGTCCGTCTGCTCGGGATGTCCGTTCCCGCGCTGCTGGTGACGGCGGGCATCCTCCTGCTGATCTTCCTCGCGGGCTGGCTGACCCAGCGTCAGCAGTTGCGCAACGGCAAAGGCGCCCCGTTCAAGATCAGGCTGCCCTTCTATCACGTCGAATCGGGAAAGGCCGAGGACGCGGAACCGCCGGACAAGTCCTAGTCGAGCCGCCGGAGTTCGACCCGGAACCGGGCCGCGCGCTCCACATACCCGTCGACGACGCGTTTGATCGAATCCGGTCCGAACGAAGTGTTCGGCCGCGTCTTCGCCGGGACGCCGAGCGCGATGTGGCCACTGTCCACATGAGACCCATAGGAGAGAACCGCGCCCGCGCCGACCATCCCGCCGTCCTCGACGACGGTTCCGTTCAGCACCACCGATCCCGACGCGATGAGGCAGCCTTCGCCGATCCGCGCGCCTTCGATGTGCACGGAATGCCCGACGGCGGAAGAATTCCCGATCACCGTCGGTTCCTCGCGGGTGCAGTGCAGGACACAGCCGTCCTGGACGTTGGACCGCTCGCCGATCTCGATGTAGCCGTGGTCACCGCGCAGCACGGTCTGCGGCCACACCGACGCGAACGCCGCGATGCGGACGTCGCCGATCACCGTCGCGTCGGGGTGGACGTAGGCGTCGGGGTGGATCGAGGGTTCGAGGTCGCCCAGTGCGTAGATCGGCATGCGTTCTCCTAGACCAGCGACTTGCCGTAGCAGACGCTTTCCGGTTCGTCCTTGTAGTACCCGAAACCCGGGATCTCCCGGTAACCCGCCGACAGGTACAGCGCGATGGCCTCCGGCTGTTTGTCGCCGGTTTCCAGCACCATACGCATCCGTCCGGCTTCGGCGGCCGTCCGTTCGAGGTCGGCGAGGATCGCCCGCGCGACGCCTCGTCCGCGTGCCGAGGCCATCACGAACATGCGCTTGATCTCGGCGTCGCCGGGCCGCAACGGATCCGGTCCGTCGTGCGCACGCCACGCGCCGCAAGCGACCGGGACGTCGTCGAGGTAGGCGGCCAGGAACAGCCCTCGTGGCGCGGCGAACTGCGCCCCGTCCATCGGCGTCTCGTCTTCGCTGCCGTACCGGGCGGCCAGCTCGAGCTGGGCTTCGGCCAGGAGCTTCACCGCGTCGGGGTGGTCGTAGGGCAGCACACGAAGGTCCATGAGCGCGAGGTTAGCGAGCGGCCGTGGCGCGGGGAAAGCAGAATTGGCCCAAGCGGATGTGACGTGATCGGCACTGTCGCCTCGGCCTTCCCGCGCCTTAGGTTCCGATCATGTCGATCGAAACCGGGGCGCCCCGGCGCCAGGCCCGCAACTCTGCCGCGTTCTGGGCCGCGACCGGCCGGGCCCGCGGCCACGAGGTGATCCGCCGTCGCGGCTTCCTCGCCGTCGCCGGTGACGAGCGCGCGGGGCTGCGCGTGCTGATCCAGGAACCCGGCCTCACCGCCGACGAGGTGGCGGAGATCACCGAGCTGGCCGCGCGGGCGGCCGGCCCGGTGGACGCGGAGGATCCCTTCAGCACCACCGATCTGCACCATCTCGGGGAGATGCGCAGCTGGCGGATGCCCGTCATGCTCCGCCCGCCCGGCCCCGTCGCCGAGCCCGCGATGGAGGTGGTCCGGGCGCGCACGGAGGCGGACCTGCGGGCGGCCGAACTCGTGGTGATCGCGGGCTTCGAACTCACCCGGTTCGAGCCCTACCGCGCGGGTGAGTTGTTCCCGATGGCCCTGCTCGAACAGCCGGGGGTCGAGGTGTTCGTCGCGCGGCTCGACGGCGAGGTCGCCGGGGCGGCCGTCACGGTCGTCGAGGACGGCTTCGGCAGCCACTACTGGGTCGGCACGCCGCCGGCCTTCCGCTCCCGTGGCGTCGGACGGGCCGCGATGCTCGGCTCCCTCGCGCCCTTGGCCGAGTTGCCGGTCACCCTCACCGCCTCCAAGGCGGGCAGGCCGCTGTACGAATCCCTCGGCTTCACCGTCTCCGCCGAGTCGACCTGGTGGGCCTCACGCTGACCGCTAGCGCCAGTGCTCCCAGCCGCCGTTGTGCCCGTACCGCTTCCCGTCCACCGTCACCCCCGAATCCGGCATGGTCACGACGCCGATTTCGGTCCAGCCCTCCGGCAGGTCGGCGAAAGCGGGGAAGGTCGCCGCGAACGCGTGGTCCTCGCCGCCGGTGAGGACCCACTTCAGCGGGTCCGCGCCGAGGGCGGTGCCGACCTCGGTCAGCCTGCTCGACACGTCGAGATCCGCGGTCCGCACGTCGATCCCCACGCCGGAGGCGGTGGCGATGTGACCGAGGTCGGACAGCAGCCCGTCGGACACGTCGATCATCGACGTCGCGCCGCCGTCGGCCGCGCGGACGCCCGCCTCGTAATCCGGTTCGGGACAGCGCTGCGCGTTGACCACGCTCACCGGTGAGCGGAACCCCCGCCCGAGCACGGCGAGACCGGCGGCCGCCCAGCCGAGCCGTCCGCACACCGCGACGACGTCGCCGGGACGGGCGCCGGACCGCGTCACCGGTTCCCGGCCGCCGAGGTCGCCCAGCGCGGTGACACTGATCACTATCTGGCTCGCGCTCACCATGTCGCCGCCGACGATCCCGACACCGGCGCGGTCGGCTTCGGCCCACATGCCCTTGGTGAGCTCGGTGACGAGTGACGTCTCGGTGTCCGGTGGACAGGCGAATCCCATGAGGACGGACGTCGGGCGGGCACCCATCGCGGCGATGTCGGTGAGGTTCACCGCGACCGCCTTGCGCCCCACCTGTTCGGCGCTGGACCAGTCGAGCCGGAAGTGCACGCCCTGTACGAGAACGTCGGTGGAGACCACCGTCCGCCCGTCCGGGGTGGCCACGACGGCCGCGTCGTCCCCCGGTCCGAGCAGCGTCGACTCCGGCTGTTTCCGGCCGGAGGTCACCGCCTCGATCAACCGGAATTCACCGGTCCCGGCGACCGTGCCGTCGTTCGGTGACACCCGTCACCTCCACTTTCCCTTGTCCGGACAAATGTCGATCACCGATAGTCGGAAGCCCTAGGTTTTTCCCGGGGCTGGCGATACGTTGCTACAACGTTCCTATTTTGAGCCGACTTTTACGAAGGGGCGCGCCGTGGTCCACGCATACATCCTCATCCAGACCGAGGTCGGCAAAGCCGCCGCGGTCGCCGCGGAGATCTCCACCATCTCCGGTGTCACCAGTTCGGAGGATGTCACCGGCCCGTACGACGTCATCGTCAAGGCCGCGGCCGAGACGGTCGATCAGCTCGGCCAGCTCGTGGTCGCCAAGGTGCAGAACGTGGAGGGCATCACCCGTACGCTGACCTGCCCGGTCGTGAATCTGTAAGAGGTGGTGTAGTTGTCCGGTGGCTGACACGGACACCGGCGCTCCCCCGAAACCACTGCTGATCGCGGCCGCCTGCCTGGCGGTCCTGCTCGCCGCGGGTGTGGCCGTCTTCGGGCTGACCCGCGGCGCGGATCCCGTCACCCCGGCCGCCGACGGCCCGCTTCCGCTCGTCCCGATCCCGGCGTTCCAGTCGGGTTCACCCGACTGTGCGAAGCTCATCGGCGCGCTTCCGCACGAACTCACGTCGTCCGGGAACACGCTGGTCCGGCGGAAGCTGGCCGAACCGGCTCCCGAGGCGTCGGTCGGCTGGGGCACCGGCGAACCGGTGGTCCTGCGGTGCGGGCTCGGCAAGCCGCCGGAGCTCAACCCGACCTCGCAGCTGCGGACGATCAACAAGGTCCAGTGGCTGCAGGTCCAGGGTGAGGGCACCGCGACCTGGTTCGTGGTGGACCGTCCCGTCTACACGGCACTCACCGTGCCGGATACCGCGGGGACGGGGCCGCTCCAGACCGTTTCGGACGTCATCGCCGCCAACCTCCCCGCGGTACCACTGCGTTTCTGACCGCCCGCGTTTCTGATCAGGGAACGACCAGCAGGGTCTTCCCGGTGTACCGCCGTCCCTCGATGTCCGCGTGCGCGGCGGACGCCTCCGCCAGCGGGTACGTCCGGCCGATGATCGGCGTCAGGTTCCCTGCGGCCGCCAGCCGCAGCACCTCCCGCACCCGGCGCGGGTTGTCGGGCCAGAAGCCGACCAGCTGCGCCATGTCCACAATGGTCAGCCGGGCCCGGTCGGCGTCGCCGATCACGGTTTCCGCGCCGCTGGACATGCCGTAGCCGGAGAACCGGCCGCCGTTCCCGAGCAGCGCGAGCGAGGCCGCGCCCAGTTCGCCGCCGACGCCGTCGAACACCACGTCGAGCCGCTTGCCCCCGGTGAGGGCGAGGGCCTCACCGGTCCAGTCCGCCACCGAGTAGTCGACCGGCTCGGCCCCCAGTTTCCGGGCGATCGCCGCCTTTTCCTCGCCGCGGACGGCCGCGATGACCGTCGCACCCGCCGCGCGGGCGAGCTGCACCAGCAGGCTGCCGAGACCGCCGACACCCGGCGCCACCAGAATCCGTTCCCCGGCCGCGACCGGGGTCTTTTCCAGCAGCGCCAACGCGGTACTGCCGTCGTCGAGCAGGGCCACCGCGTGCCGCGGGTCGAGGCCGGGCGGGATCTCGAAGGTGTCTTCCGGCCGTGCGATGACCGTGTCCGCGTATCCCCCGCCGTATCCGCCCGGCGCGTGGGAGAGGACCGGCTTGCCCAGCCAGGTCTCGTCGACCCCGGCGCCGACAGCGTCGACGGTGCCCGCCACCGCGCCCCCCGGCACGTACGGCGGCTCGATCGCGAACACTTCCGGGCCGTCTCCTCGCCGGATGAGGGCGTCGAGCCAGCCGACTCCGGCCGCCGTCACCGCGACGCGGAGCTCACCTTCCGCGGGTTCGGGAGTGGGGAGTTCGATCTGTTCGAGAACTTCGGGACCACCGAATCGGGACACTCTGATCGCCTGCATGATCGAAAGTTACGACCTCCAGCAAGGTAGAGGTCAACCCAGAACGGCGAGAAGCGGCTTGAGGGCGGAGTGGAGCGCTTCACGCGAGCAACCCGCGTAACCGATGAGGTTCCCGAACACCGTGGGCGTCCCCGCGAAATGCCGCGCCAGACCGTCGAGCCGGATCCCCGCGCGTTCCGCCGCCGCCATCCGCGCCGCTTCCTCGGGGGCGGATCCACAAGGGACGACCAGATGCGCGCCCGCGTCGTCGCCGAGCACCGGGATCCCCGCCGACGTCAGCGTCGCCGAAACCAGGGACCGGCGCTCCGACAGTTCCCGGCGGAGCTTCCGCAGGTGCCGCCCCAGATCGCCGTGCCGCGCCAGTTCCGCGAGCACCCGCTGCCCCGCGGGCGAAGGACGCGTCCCGGTCCCTTCTCGGTACTCCAGCACCGCGGCCGCGACAGGGGACGGCGCGACCATCCAGCCCGCACCCAGCGCCGGGGTGAGGATCTTGCTCGTGGTCCCCAGATGCGCGACGACGTCGGGAGCGAGCGCGGCCAGCAGCGGCAGCGGCGCGACGTCGAACCGCAGCTCCCCGTCGTAGTCGTCCTCGATCACCAGCATGCCCTCGGCGCGGGCGAGTTCGACGAGTTCGACCCGGCGCGACGCGCTCATCCGGCTGCCGAGCGGGTACTGGTGCGCGGGCGAGCAGTACACCGCGCGCACGTCGGCCGGGACGGCGTCCGGGCGCAGGCCCTCCTCGTCGACCCCGACGGGCACGACCTCCATCCCCGCCCGCCGGAACGCCTGCACCGCGCGCTGATAGCCCGGCTCCTCGATCGCGACCCGGTCGCCGCGCGCGAGCACCGCGCCCGCGAGTTCGATCACCGCCGCCGTCGTCCCGCCGGTGGCCAGCACCGTCCCGGCGGCGAGCCCGCGGTGGCGAAGGAGGTGCTCCGACACCGCGTCCCGATAGGCGGGCAGGCCGGCCCTGTCCTCGCGATAGGTCGGGCGAGGGTCGGCGGCGGCCCGCCACGCGCGGCGCCAGGCCGCCTTCTCGATCCCGTCGGCCCACGGCACGCCCGGGGTGAGGTCGACCAGCGTGGGCGGCGCCGCGGCCACTCCCGGCGCGGGCCCTTTCGACGGCCTGTCCGCGGGTGGCGTGGTGGTGACGTAGGTGCCGGAGCCGTGTCGGCCGGCGATCCAGCCTTCCGCGTGAAGCTGCTCGTACGCCGCCGACGTCACCGTTCGGCTGACGCCCAGCCGGTGCGCGAGCGCCCTGGTCGAGGGCAGCCTGTCGCCGCCGCGCAGATGCCCGTCGCCCGCGGCGGCGCGCAACGCGTCGGCCAGCTGGACCGCGAGCGGGACGAGCGAATCGCGGTCGAGGCTGACCGGCAAGGCGGTGTCGGACATGCTGTACTCCGCACTCCTCGGAAGTGGCCTTCTCAAGTATAGGAGAATTGGACATTATTACAGTCCACTCTCCTGGGTGAGACTGCTCGCATGTCCACCCCGCTCTCTCCCACCGACCGGACCACCCTCGGCCGCAAGAAGAACCGCGCGCTCACCGATCGATCGGCGCTGTACGCGGTGCTCGACGAAGCCCTGATCTGTCATCTCGGCGTGGTGCGCGACGGCGTCCCGCTGGTCATCCCGACCGGCTACGGCCGCGACGGGAACACGCTCTACCTGCACGGATCCACCGGGGCGAAGAGTATGCGCGACTCCGACGGCGTCGAGGTCTGCGTCACGGTGACCCTGCTCGACGGCATCGTCTACGCGCGCTCGGTCAACAACCACTCGATGAACTACCGCAGCGCGGTGATCCTGGGCAGGGCGGCCGCGGTCACCGATCCCGAGCGGAAGATGCACGGCCTCCGCGTCCTGACCGACCATCTCGCGCCCGGCTCGTGGGAGCACGCGCGGGACGTCAACGCGAAGGAGTTCGCGTCGGTTTCGGTGCTGGAGCTGGACCTCACCGAGGCTTCGGTGAAGATGCGCGGCGAAGGTCCCGACGATCCCGAGGACGAGGTCGCGGCCGATCTCTCGTGGGCGGGGGTGCTGCCGGTGCGGACCGTCTTCGGGGAGCCGGAACCGTCGAAGGACCTGGTGAGCACTTGGGAGGTCCCCGCGCACGTACGCGAACGGGACTGACGCTCAGCGCCGTCGCGGCAGCCGCACGGTGAACGTCGTCGCTCCCGGCACACTCTCGACGTCGATCGTGCCGCCGTGCGCGGAAACCAGCGAGCGCACCACCGAAAGCCCGAGCCCGGTCCCGCCGTTGCCGCGCGTGCGGGCGGTGTCGACCCGGAAGAACCGGTCGAAGATCCGTTCCCGTGCCTCCGGCGGGATCCCCGGCCCGGCGTCGCTCACCCGCAGGACGACCTCCGAGCCCGAGGCGGCGCCCGACAGCGTGACCGCCGTACCGGGCGGCGTGTGCACCGCGGCGTTGGCGAGGAGGTTGTCCAGCACCTGCCGCAGGCTCACCGGATCCGCTTGCAGCACAACACCTTCCGGGATCGGGCCGAGGCTCAGCGGATGCTCCGGGCGACCGGCGGCGAAGGCCTCCCCCGCGTCGGTGATCAGCTCGGCGATGTCGACGTCGACCAGCCGAAGCGGTGCTTCGGTCTCCGGCGCGTCGAGGCGCGCGAGGAGCAGGAGATCGTCGACGAGCACGCTCATCCGCTGGGTCTCTTCCCGGATCTTCGACAGATGCGCCTCGCGTTCGGCGGGTTCGTTGGCCGCCGCGTAGCGGAAAAGCTCGGCGTAGCCCCGGATCGACGTCAGCGGCGTGCGCAGTTCGTGTGAGGCGTCGGCGATGAACCTCCGCAGGCGTTCGTTCGCTTCCCGGCGCGCGACCAGTGAGGAATCGAGGTGCGCCAGCATCACGTTGAACGCCGTCCGCAGTTCCTCGACCTCGGCGCCGCCGCCGTTGGCCCGCGCGCGCACCGGGAGATCGGCGTTCGTGGTCAGATCGTGCGACGCGATGTCGTGCGCCGTCCCGGCCATGTCGCTCAGCGGCCGCAGCCCGCGCCGCAGCACCAGCCGTCCCGCGATCACCAACACCGCCAGCGCCAGCAGGAACGCGACGACCTCGACCATCACCAGCTGGCTGACCGTCCGGTCCAGATCCGCCTGCGGTGCGGCGCTGACCAGCACGATGTTCTGGCTCCGCTCGATCGGGCAGGCCCGGACGCGATAGGTGCCCTTGTCCTCGATGTAGACCGTGCGCAGCACCTCGGTCTGCGTCGCGTCCTCGGCGACCTTCTCGAGCGCCTTCGTGTCCGGTGGCAGGGAACCGCCCGCCTGCGGCAGCGCGTCGCCGTTCCGCACCGAGTACACGGCCGAGAACCAGCCGTAGGCCTGCTGCGGTTTCCCGCCGTGCGTGGTGCGCAGCGACGGCACCTGGCTGATCTGGGTCTTGGCGAGCTGCTCGTCGAGCCGGTCGTTCAGATAGCCCTTCATGATGCCGACCATCACGGTGCCGACGACCGCGAACACGACCAGCGCCAGCACGCCGAGTCCGAGTGCCAGCCGGGTTCCGAGCCTCGAACGGCGCCAGGCGTCGTACCACCGGCGCAGCATCTTCATCTCGCCGCCTGCCGGACGACGTAACCCACGCCGCGCACGGTGTGGATCAGCGGCTCGTGGCCGGCGTCGAGTTTGCGGCGCAGATGCGAGATGACGAGTTCGACCACATTGGACCGGCCGCCGAAGTCGTACTCCCAGACGTGGTCGAGGATCTGCGCCTTGGTCATCACCGAGGGCGAACGCCGCATGAGATAGCGCAGCAGTTCGTACTCGGTCGGCGTCAGCTCGGCGGGTTTCCCGGCACGGGCGACTTCGCGGGTGTCCTCGTTCAGGGTCAGATCGCCGACCCGCAGCAGAGCGGCACTCCTGGACTGGCTGCTGCTACGCCGCAGCACCGCGCGCAGCCGCGCCATGAGTTCCTCGACGGAGAACGGCTTGACGAGGTAGTCGTCGCCGCCCCGGGTGAGCCCGGCGACGCGATCGGCCGTCGCGTCCTTCGCGGTGAGGAAGACGACGGGCACCGCCGTCCCGGCCTCGCGGAGCTTGTCCAGCACGGTGAACCCGTCGATCCCGGGCAGCATCAGGTCGAGCACGACGATGTCGGGCGCGAATTCGGCGGCCTTGGCGAGCGCGGCCTCGCCCGATCCGGCGGTGACGGCCTGCCAGCCCTCGTACCGGGCGACGGTGGCCACCAGGTCGGCGATATGCGGCTCGTCGTCCACCACGAGCAGGCGAACGGGGTTTTCGGTGTGCACGGATCCCATCCTCCGTGACCGCGCGCGCGAGAGCGAGGCGGGAGCGCTTACGACAGGAAGCCGACAGCTTCCGCCAAGAAAGGTCACAGGTTGGCACATCAGGCTCGGTACTTGAACCGGACCGGAAGGGACCACGTGTGACAACCATGACGCAGACCGCCGTGAAACCGCGCCCGGCGATCCGTCCCAGGATCGCCGCACGCGCCGGGCTCTTGACCTTCATCGTGGCCAATGTGGCCGCCGTGACCATGCTCTTCTTCGCCGCCGGGCCGTCGGACAACGTCCTCATCAGCATCGGCAGGCTCGCCGGGCTGTACGGGGCGCTGGCGATGGCGTTCCAGCTGCTGCTGGTCGCCCGGCTGCCGTGGCTCGACCGCCGCCTCGGCATGGACCGGCTCACCGTCTGGCACCGCTGGACCGGGTTCAGCCTGCTGTGGACGCTGCTCGCTCACTTCGTTTTCATCGTCTTCGGCTACGCGCAGGTCGAGGACAACGGCGTGGTCGAGGAGTTCGTCACGATGGTGACCAAACTGGAGGGGATCCTGCGCGCTGTCGTCGCTTTCGCGCTGATCCTGCTCGTCGGCGCCGTTTCCGCGCGCTTCGCCCGCCGCCGTCTGGCGTACGAGACCTGGCACTTCATCCACCTCTACACCTACGCCGCGGTCGTGCTGGCGTTCAGCCATCAGATCGCGCTGGGCGGTTCGTTCGCGTCTTCGCCGGGGGCGCAGGCTTATTGGTGGGCGATGTGGGGTGTCGCGCTCGGCTCGGTGCTCGCCGGGCGGGTGATCCTGCCGCTGGCGCGGAACCTGCGTCACCAGTTGAAGGTCGTCGCCGTGGTCCCCGAATCCCACGACACCGTGTCGGTGTACATGACCGGCGAACACCTCGACAGGATGCCCGCGAAGGCGGGCCAGTTCTTCCTCTGGCGCTTCATGACCAGGGATCGCTGGTGGCAGGCCAATCCGTTCTCGCTTTCGGCCGCGCCGGACGGCCGCACGCTGCGGCTGACCGCGAAGGCCGCCGGCGACGGCAGCGCTTCTTTGCGTTCGCTGAAGGTCGGCACCCGGGTGTTCGCCGAAGGCCCGTACGGCGCGTTCACCACGATGCACCAACGGAAACCGGACGCGCTGCTGGTCGCGGGCGGCGTCGGGATCACGCCGATCCGCGCGCTGCTGGAGGAGATCTCCGGTCATGTCGTGGTGCTCTACCGCGTCCGCACCCAGCACGACGCCGTCCTCCTGCCGGAATTGATGGGGCTGGCACGGGCGCGCGGAGCAGTCGTCCATGTCCTCAGTGGACCGTCCGATCAGGCCGGTCCGCACGGTCCGGTGCTCGGCGCGCACAGCCTGCGGCGGATGGTCCCGGACGTCCGGAACCGCGACGTGTTCGTCTGCGGCCCGCCCGGGATGACCTCGGCGACCCTGCGCAGCCTGCGGGAACTGCGGGTGCCGGGCAGCCAGGTCCACGCCGAACGTTTCAGCCTCGCCGCCTGAACCAGGGAGTCCCCGATCATGAAGAAGACCATCGTCGCCGCCACGGTCGCTCTTTCGACCTTCGGCTTCCTCGGTGTCTGGCTGTACGAACCGGGTCCGCTCGGTTCGGAGACCGTGGCCGTCGCCGCCCCCGCCCCGTCCACCGTGTCCTCTTCGGACGGTGGTGCCTCCGAAGGCGCGGAACGCACCATCGACGGCTCGGTGGAAAGCAACCGGTACGGCACCGTCCAGGTGCGACTGGTGATCTCGGCCGAGGACAGGATCTCCGAGGTCCGGCTGCTGCGGCAGCCGACCAGCGGACGCGGTGTCGACGCGATCCCTGTCCTGCAGGAGGAGACGCTGACAGCGCAGAGCGCCGACATCGACACCGTTTCCGGCGCGACCTCGACGAGCGAGTCGTACGTCAAATCGCTGCAGGCGGCGCTGGACGCCAGATGAACCGGGTCGAACAGGTGATGGGGCTGCCGGTCTCGGTGGACGTCCGGGCGGGCGGCGCACTCGTCGACCACGCGATCGACGGCGTCTTCGGCTGGCTGAGGGAGGTCGACGCCCGGTTCAGCCCGTTCAAAGCCGACAGCGAGGTCTGCCGCTACGACCGCGGCGAACTCGCGCCCTCGGGGCTGAGCGACGATCTGCTCGAGGTGCTTTCGCTGTGCGATCACTACGAACGGCTGTCCGGCGGGGCGTTCACCGCCCGGCTGCCCGGACGGCGGCTCGATCCGAACGCGGTGGTCAAGGGCTGGGCCGTGCAGCGGGCCGCGTCACTGCTGCTGGCCGAGGGCCTGGACGTCTTCTGCGTCAACGCCGGCGGGGACGTGGTCACCTCCGGTGAACCCGAACCCGGCCGCCCCTGGCGGGTCGGCATCCGGCATCCCGAACGGCTCGACGCGATCTGCGCCGTGGTGGAATCGTCCGGCGGTGCCGTCGCGACCTCGGCGGAGTACGAGCGGGGCGCGCACATCCTGGACGGGCGGACCGGGCGCCCGGCGACCGGACTGCTGAGCGTCACCGTCACCGCCGACGACCTCGTCACGGCGGATTCCCTGGCCACCGCCACTTTCGCGATGGGAACCGAGGGGATCGCCTGGGTCGCTTCGCAACGGGGCTGCCAGGTGCTGATCGTCGACGCGGAACGGCAGGTGCACCGGTCGCCGGGGCTGCGGCTGGCTTAAGCGCGGGCTCCCGATGTCGCGAAAGCCACTTTCGGGACGTCTGATGTCCCGAAAGTGGCTTTCGCGACATCCCTGGCGACCATCGAGTCCGGCCCGAGCCGAAGTCGCCCCACCTCCGTAAAACGCTGGCAGGGGTTCCCGGGCTCAGGCAGACTGCGGTCCCATGGCCTCTGTCGTACAAAACTTCTTCTTCGACTGCACCGACGCCTACGAGCTCGGGCGGTTCTGGAGCGGTGTCACCGGAAAACCGCTCGCCGACGACGACCACCCCGGCGATCCCGAGGCGATCATCGTGCTGGACAACGGTGTCACGCTGTTCTTCGGCCAGGTCCCCGAGCCGAAGACGACGAAGAACCGCATCCACCTCTGCCTGGAACCCGACATCCCGCGCGACGAAGAGGTGGAGCGCGTGCTGAAGCTCGGCGCGACCCTCCTGCACGACCGGCGCAACCCGGACGGCACCGGCTGGGCCGTCCTCGGCGACCCCGAGGGCAACGAATTCTGCGTGCTGCGCAGCGCCGCGGAAAAGGCCGCGACCTCGTGACGGACTACCTCACCGTCAACCGCGCGAACTGGGACGAACGCGCTCCGGCGCACGCCGCGTCGGCGGACTACGGCTACGACCGGTTCGTCGCGGACCCCGCGCATCTCAGCGGTGTGGTCACCTTCGACCGGCCGCTGCTCGGCGACGTCTCCGGCGCGCGCGGGGTGCACCTGCAGTGCCACATCGGCACGGACACGCTTTCCCTGTCCCGCCTCGGCGCGCGGATGACCGGCCTCGACTTCTCCGCGCCCGCGCTGGAGATCGCGCGACGGCTCGCGGCCGAGACGGGTACGGAAATCGACTACCATCAGTCCGATGTGTACAGTGCCGCCGACGTACTGGGCGCCGGGGAGTTCGACCTGGTCTACACGGGAATCGGCGCGATCTGCTGGCTGCCCGACATCGCCCGCTGGGGACAGGTCGTCGCGACGCTGCTGCGGCCGGGCGGACGGCTGTTCATCCGGGACATGCACCCGATGCTGGGCACCCTCGACGAGACCCAGCCGGTGATCACGCCGCGTTACCCGTACTTCGAGCAGGCCCAGCCGCTGGTGTTGGACGAGCCGGGGACCTATGTGGACACCGACGTTTCGTTCGAGAACAACCGGACGCACGAGTGGAACCACGGGCTGGGCGAGATCGTCACTTCACTGCTCGAGGCGGGGCTGACGCTGACGCGCCTGGTGGAGCACGACAGCGTGCCGTGGAACGCGTTGCCCGGGTTCATGACCGTGGACGAGGCGACCGAGGAATGGCGCCTGGAGAAGGATCCGGAGCGGCTGGCGGCCAGTTTCACCATCGAGGCCGTGAAGGTCGCGTGAGCAGACCCGGACCCGGAAGAATGGACGGTATGTCGAGCGAATCCCGACGGCCGCTGGTCGCCGTCGCCGCCTTGGGCGGCACCATCTCCATGGTCCCCGGCGACGGCGAGGACCACGCCGTCCCCAGGCTGACCGCGGCGGATCTCCTCGGCGAACTGGGCGAAAACCTGGAGATGGACGTCCACGCGGAGACGCTCGCGGGCATTTCCAGCGCCTCGATGGACTTCGCGACCCTCGTCAAGACCCTGGACTGGGCCGCCCGAGCCGTCGCCGAAGGCGCGGAAGGCGTCGTCGTGGTCCAGGGCACGGACACCCTCGAAGAGACCGCGTACTTCTTCGAGCTGACTTGGGCTTTCGAGGCCCCGATCGTCATCACCGGCGCGATGCGCAACCCGAGCCTGCCCAGCGCGGACGGTCCCGCGAACCTGCTCGCCGCGCTCACCGTCGCCGCCGATCCCCGCAGCCGGGGCCGCGGCTCGCTGGTCGCGTTCAACGACGACGTCCACGCCGGACGCTGGGTCCGCAAAGCGCATTCGAGCCATGTCGAGGCGTTCTCCTCGAATCCCGCCGGGCCGCTCGCGCTGGTCAGCGAGGGCCTGGTGCACTACTTCCACCCGGTCGCCGCGCGCCCGCCCGCGCTGTCCCTGGTGGACGCGGACTTCTCCGGATTGGTGCCGATCGTCGAGAGCGGCGTCGAGGACACCGGCGAACTCCTGGAGACGCTGATCAAGGCCGGGGTCAAGGGAGTGGTGCTCGCCGCGAACGGCGGCGGCCACGTCTCGGCCGGGACAGCCGACGTGATCGAGCGCGCGCTCCCCGGCCTACCGATCGTGGTCGCCGGCCGCACCGGCGCCGGGCCGACGTTCCGCGGTACCTACGGCTTCCGCGGTTCGGAGTCCGACCTGATCGCGATGGGCGTGACCATGGCGGGCTGGCTCGACCCGCGCAAGTCCCGGCTCCTGCTGCACACCCTGCTCGCCACCGGTGCCTCCCGGGAACGCGTCGAAGCCGAGTTCCGGCTTCGCGGAGACCTCACCTGACCTGACCGCGATCGGCCCAGCGGGTCGTAAGTGGGGTTCCTGTCGGGGCAGGTCCGTGAAGGCCTCCTTCCCTACGCTCAAGGTAGGGAAGGAGGCCTTCACGGACCGGGCCCAGCGCTCTTCCCGCATTTAGAGGACTAAATGCGGGAAGAGAAGGGGCTAGTCCCGGATCGGACCCGAAATCGGGTCCAGGTGGTACGGGCGCATGGTGCGGGTCTGGTGCCGGTAGACGTGCACGCTGACGGCGGGATCCGGGCCGTCGTTGCGCACTTCGTGGATATAGCCGGGGCCGAAGACCCGCGACTGCCCTTCGGACAGCGAATGCAGCTCCGTCACCGCCCGCCCGTCGGACGCGCGCCGGGCGACGGTCTCGCTCAGCTTCCCGCCGACCACGGTGAACGCGCCCGCGGCGAATTCGTGGTCGTGCAGGTCGGTGTGCTGGCCGGGCAGCCAGCTCATCAGCCAGATCTCCTGCAGTTCGTCGACGTCGACGAGGGCGGAAAACCGCGCCTCGGGGTCGTAGCGCAGGAGGTGCCGCCAGCGGTCACGATCCGCGGCGAACTCGAGCGCGACCCGCACCGGGTGACGCAGGGCGGGGTTTTCGGGAATGACGAGCGTGTTGTCCGGGACGGCGAACATGAGGAGTCCTCGCAAAGGAAAGAAGTGTCGAACTGGGCCGGGGCGGGGTTCACCGACAACAGAGACACGCGCACGCGACCGCACCAAGACCCGAGAGGCCCCGCGACACAGTCATCCCACGTGCGAACATGCCCTCAGCGAACCAGTGCGGAGCCCGGCGGTCAACCGATCTCATACCGTGGACCGTGAGTTCTGCACCCGCCGACCATGCTCGCAGCACGAATCGGACCCGGTCTGTCGCGATCGTGCGGTCTTCCTCAGGACCACTCGTGCTTCTGCGACCGCCCGAGCAGCTCCGCGCCCGCACGTCGCGGGTCGACACCTTCGTGACAGACGCGGTGCATCGCGTCGGTGATCGGCATGTCGACGCCGAGGCTCAGCGAGAGTTCCCGGATCGACGTGCACGACTTGACGCCCTCGGCGACCTGACCGCCGGTGGCCGCCAGCGCCTGTTCCAGCGTCTCGCCCTGGCCGAGCCGCTCGCCGAAGGTCCGGTTACGGGACAGTGGCGACGAGCACGTCGCCACCAGGTCGCCGACGCCGGCGAGTCCGGCGAAGGTCAGCGGGTCGGCGCCGAGTTTCGCGCCGAGCCGGGCCATCTCGGCCAGCCCCCGGGTGATCAGCGTGGCCACGGTGTTGGCGCCCAGCCCCAGCCCCGCCGCCATCCCGCAGCTGAGCGCGATGACGTTCTTGCACGCCCCGCCCAGTTCGCAGCCGACGACGTCGGTGTTGGTGTACGGCCGGAAGTACTGGTTGAAACTCGCCTGCTGGATCGCCTTGGCGTTGTCGTGGTCGGTGCAGGCGAGCACCGCCGCCGCCGGCTGCCCCAGCGCGATCTCCTTCGCCAGGTTCGGCCCGGACACGACCACGATCTGCCCGTCGTCGACGCGGGCGATCTCGGCGATGACCTCGCTCATCCGCTTGAGCGTGCCCAGCTCGACGCCCTTCGCGAGGCTCACGAGGATCGCTTCGGACGGCAGCAGACCGGACCACTCCGACAGGTTGGTCCGCAACGTCTGGCTCGGCACCGCGAGGACCACGGCCTGCGCGCCGTCGAGCGCCTCGGCCGGATCCGCCGTCGCGGTGATCTTCGAAGGCAGCTCGATATCGGGCAAATAGGATGAATTGCGATGCTCGTCCCGGATTTCGGCCGCGACCTCGGGCCGCCGGGCCCAGATGGTCACGTCCCGTCCGGCGTCGCCGAGCACCTTGGCGAACGCCGTCCCCCACGACCCCGCGCCGAGCACGGTCAGGCGCTGGACCTCGGTGGCGGTTCCGGCCATCAGGCGTCTTCCCCCGGCTTCTTCGCGGGCGGTTCCTCCTGGCGGATTTCCGCCAGGAGGGCGGTGATGTCGGTCATCATCAGCTCGGTGACCTCGCGCAGCTTGGACGCGCTGCGCGTGGAACCGTTCTTGTAGGCCGACAGGTCCATCGGCTCGCCGACCAGGTGCGTGATCGTCTTGCGCGGGAACGGCGTGAACTTCTTCGTGTAGCCGTTGAAGATGTGGTTCGTGCCCCAGCGGGCGATCGGGATCACCGGCACGTCGGTCTCCAGCGCGAGGCGCGCGGCGCCGGTGAACGGCTTCTTGGGCCAGCCGTCCGGATCCTTGGTGATCGTCCCCTCGGGATAGATCACCACGATCTTGCCGTCGCGCAGCGCCTGGTGAGCGGCCTTGAGGCTGTCTCCCGCGGCTTTCGAACCCCGCGAAACCGGGATCTGGCCCGCCCCGACGAAGATTTTGCCGAACAGCGGCGTCCTGGTCAGGCTCTCCTTGCCGAGGAAACGCGGCACCCGCTTCTGGCGGTGCACGAACACCGCGTCCACCACCGGGTCCATGTGGGACACGTGGTTGAGCAACAGCAGCGCGCCGCCTTCGCGGGGGACCCGCCCGGCGTTGCGGTAGACCCGCTTGCCGATGGCCGTCGCCGGGTAGAACAGTGCGGCGGCGATGCCAACCCAGATGCCGCCCTTCTCACGCCGGGCCAATTCGTCCTCCTCGAAGTCACACGTGTCGTCCCAGGCCACTGATCCTGCCGCGCGCACGCGAGCGCGGTCCAGGGAGGGTCGGGTAAGAAGAGAGATGTGGACAGTGTGGGTACCGACCTGATCGTGCCGATGAAACGCCCGGCGGAGGGCAAGTCGCGGCTCCGCGGCGCGGTCGTGCCCGAGCGACACGCCGAACTGGTGCTGGCGCTGGCCTACGACACCCTGTCCGCGGCGACCTCGGCGGACGGGGTCCGCCGGGTGCTGGTGGTCGCCGCGGACCCGGCATCGGTGGCGGATCTCACCGAGCTGGGCGTGGAGATCGTCGTCGAGCCTTCACGCGGCGGTTTGAACACGGCCCTGCGCTACGGCGAAGAACTGCTGCGCCGGGACTCGCCGTCCGCTCTCGTCGGCGCCTTGCAGGCAGACCTGCCCGCGTTGCGGACCGAGGACCTCACCGCCGCGCTCGCCGAAGCCGCCGGGAACCGGGCTTTCGTCGCGGACCGGCAGGGAACGGGCACGACACTCTTGCTCGCAGGGGCGGGCCGCGCGCTGCGACCCCGGTTCGGCGAGGGTTCCGCGCGGGCGCACACCGCGTCCGGTGCGACCCCGCTCACCATTCCCGCGGAATCGCTCCGCGCGGACGTGGACACCGCGGATGATCTCGCTCACGTCCGCACCCTCGGTGTCGGAAAGCGCACTTCAACACTGTTGGGAACACCCTGCGTGGTGATGTGACGAGAGTTCACCCCGACGACCCGCGCGCGGCGCACATAATCGCGCCGAGTGGTGAACAATGAAGCCCGTGAGCACAAACGACGGCGGCACCCCGAACTCGGCAAGGAAGCGGAAGACCTCCGCCGCGAAACCGGAACCGGACAGCGGCGCGGCCAAACCCGCCAGGGCGCGGAAGACCGGTCCCGCGGTGAAGAGCAACGGCACCCACCGCACTCCCCGCGCGACCCGCGGCGGGGCGGCGAGCCGTCCCGCGCAGGAGTTCCGCGCGCTGCCCGCCGCACCGCCCGCGGTGACGTCGGCGCCCACCGCCGTCGAGACGCTGCCCGATGACCGGTACTTCAACCGTGAGCTGTCGTGGCAGGACTTCAACGCGCGCGTGCTCGCGCTGGCCGAGGACGAGTCGCAGCCGCTGCTCGAACGCGGCAAGTTCCTGGCGATCTTCGCGTCCAATTTGGACGAGTTCTACATGGTGCGGGTCGCCGGGCTGAAGCGCCGTGACGAGACGGGGCTCCCGGTCCGCAGCGCGGACGGGCTCACCCCGCGCGAGCAATTGGCCTACATCGCCAAGCGGAACCAGGATCTGGTCGAGCGGCACACGAACGCCTTCGAACTGCACCTGCGGCCGCAGCTGGCCGACGAAGACATCCACATCGTCGGCTGGAACGACCTGACCGGCGCCGACCAGCTCCGGCTGTCCAACTACTTCAGCGAGCAGATCTTCCCGGTGCTCACACCGCTGGCCGTGGATCCCGCGCACCCGTTCCCCTATATTTCCGGCCTCTCGCTCAACCTCGCGGTGACCGTCCGCGATCCGGAGGGCGGCACCGAGCGGTTCGCGCGCGTCAAGGTGCCGAGCAACGTGCCGCGCCTGATGCGGATCGAGCAGCAGCCGCGCGAGGTCCGCACCGCGACGTTCCTTCCCCTGGAGGAACTGATCGCCGCCCACCTCGGCGAACTGTTCACCGGTATGGAGGTCACCGAGCACCACGCGTTCCGGGTCACCCGCAACGCGGACTTCGAGGTGGAAGAGGACCGGGACGAGGATCTGCTCCAGGCGCTGGAACGCGAACTGGCCCAGCGCCGGTTCGGCCCGCCGGTGCGGCTCGAAGTGGCGCAGGACATGAGCGAGCACATGCTCGAACTGCTGCTGCGCGAACTGGAGGTCGACCCGCGCGACGTCGTCGAGGTCCCCGGCCTGCTGGACCTGACCTGTCTGCACCAGTTGGCCGGTGTCGACCGGAAAGAACTCAAGGACCGCCCTTTCGTTCCGGCGACGCACCCCGCGTTCGGTGAGCGCGAGACGCCGAAGTCGGTGTTCGCGACACTGCGCGAGGGCGACGTCCTGGTGCACCACCCGTACGACTCGTTCTCCACCAGCGTCCAGCGGTTCATCGAACAGGCCGCCGCGGACGAGAAGGTGCTGGCGATCAAGCAGACGCTGTACCGCACCTCCGGCGACTCCCCGATCGTCGACGCGCTGATCGACGCCGCCGAGGCGGGCAAGCAGGTCGTCGCGCTGGTCGAGATCAAGGCGCGGTTCGACGAGCAGGCCAACATCACCTGGGCCCGCACGCTGGAACGCGCGGGCGTGCACGTGGTGTACGGCCTCGTCGGGCTGAAGACGCACTGCAAGGTCTCGATGGTGGTGCGCCAGGAAGGTTCGACCATCCGCCGCTACTGCCACATCGGCACCGGCAACTACAACCCGAAGACAGCGCGCCTCTACGAAGACCTCGGCATCCTGACAGCCGATCCGACGATCGGCGCGGACCTGACGGACTTGTTCAACGTCCTCACCGGGTACTCCCGCCAGGACACCTATCGCAACATCCTCACGTCGCCGCACGGGATCCGCCGCGGCATCGTGCGCGCGATCGGCGAGGAGATCGAACTCGCCCGCGCCGGGCAGACCGCCGGGATCCGGCTCAAGTGCAACTCCCTCGTCGACGAGCAGATCATCGACGCGCTGTACCACGCGTCACAGGCCGGAGTGCCGGTCGACATCGTGGTGCGCGGGATCTGCGCGCTGAAGCCGGGTGTGGAGGGACTGAGCGAGAACATCCACGTCCGCTCGATCCTCGGCCGTTTCCTGGAGCACTCGCGCATCTTCAACTTCCGCGCGGGCGGCACGCACTGGATCGGCAGCGCGGACATGATGCACCGCAACCTGGACCGCCGGATCGAGGCGCTGGTGCGGGTCAAGGATCCGAAGCTGACGGCGCAGCTGGACTACATCTTCGAGTCCGCGCTGCATCCGGCGACCCGGTGCTGGGTGCTGACGTCCACCGGCGAGTGGACCCCGTTCCCCGCGACCGGTGACGACGTCCGCGACCATCAGGTCGAACTGGCGAAGCGGCACGGAGCCGCCGGATGAGCGGGGTCGTGCGGGCGGCGGGAGCCGTCCTCTGGCGTCGCGACGGGGACCGGATCGAGGTCGCGCTGGTCCACCGGCCGCGCTACGACGATTGGTCGCTGCCGAAGGGAAAGCTGGATCCGGGCGAGACCATCGCGGAAGCCACCGTCCGGGAGATCGAGGAGGAGACCGGATTCGAGGCCGTGCTCGGCCGCTATCTGGTCCGCACCGAGTACACCGTGACGGGACTGCCGAAGACCGTCGACTATTTCGCCGCCCGCGCGGCTTCCGGCTCGTTCGCCCCGAACGAGGAAGTCGACGAGCTGCGTTGGCTCGACGCCGTGACGGCGGAGAAACTGCTGACGCGACCGGGTGACGTGCGAGTGCTGCGCGAGTTCTCCGCGCTGCCGCCCGAACTCACCACGGTGATCCTGGTGCGGCACGCCAAAGCGGGTAAACGCGACGAGTGGAACGGCGACGACGACCTGCGGCCGCTGTCGGACGCGGGTCAGCGTCAGGCCGAAGCACTGCGTTCGCTGCTGCGGCACTACGCGCCCGGCAGGGTCCTCTCGGCGCCGCGGCTTCGTTGCGTCCAGACGGTGAACGGGCTCGCCGAAGATCTCGGGGTCGAGATCCGGCACGAGCCGCTGCTGTCGGAAGAGGGCTACTGGCCGGACCCCGTGCTCGGTGTCGCACGGTTGCTGGCCATCGCGGGCGACGGCGGGACACCGGTGATCTCGAGCCAGGGCGGTGTGATCCCGGACGTCGTCAGCGCGCTGGCCGACCGCGACGGCGTCGACCTCCCCGCCGCGCGCGGCGGTGTGGTGCCGTCGAAGAAGGGCTCGTTCTGGGTGCTGTCGTTCCGGGCGCCGACCGAAGAGGACGGGCCGGTGCTGGTGGCGGCGGACTACTTCGCGTCGCCTCTGCCGACGCCTGCTCCCGCACATCCCTGACGCTCGAGCGAATATGTCCGTGAAGGCCTCCTTCCCTACGCTCAAGGTAGGGAAGGAGGCCTTCACGGACTTCAAGGCAGACAAGGGTGAGAACCCGAATCGCCACTCACGAGACCCAGCGCTTTTGCCAGTGACTCCCCCACGTGGGTGACGCGCGCTCGCGATCCAGTGCCCGGTGAAGTGTTTCCGTCGAGCGCGGTTCCACTGTGGAGGGCCAAACGGGTTATGCGTCCATCAGGGTGACGGGAAACCGCGCGCGGGTCTTTTCCCGATGATTCCAGGGCAGCGGACGGACCAATTCGGCGACGTGGTTCCCTCGCGCCGGGCAATCGCCACAGGCGCCGCGCATTCGGCCACAGACCGCCGTGGATCATCCGCGGGGCCCCCTTTCCCCCGGAAACCGTATGCGAGCGCGTCAGAGGGAATCAGGCCCCACAGCGCGCTTCGCGGAGATCCGTCCACGTCAGCGGGTTCCTGGCCTGCCCTATCCCGAAAATGCGGCAGGGCCCCGCGCCGTGCGCGGGGCCCTGCCGTTGGCTCACTCGGAGAGAGAGCTTACTTCTTCTTCGCGGCCGCCGAAGTCCGCTTGGCCGGAGCCTTCTTGGCGGGAGCCTTGGCGGCTGTCGCCTTGGCGGCCGGCTTCGCGGCGGCCTTGGTGGCTGTCGCCTTCTTGGCCGTGGTGGCGCGAGTCGTGGCCTTGGCCGCGGTCTTCGGCGCGGCCTTGGCGGCGGTCGCCTTGGCCGGCGCCTTGGTCGCGGTCGCCTTGGCGGCAGGCTTCGCGGCGGTGCGCGTGGTGGCCGCGGCGGCGCGGGTCCGCGTGGTGGTGGAACGCGTCGCGGCCGGGCGGCTGGCGGCCGTCCGGGTCGTCGTCGCGCGGGTGGCGGCGGCCCGAGTGGTGGTGGTGCCTGCGGTCGCGCGCTTCACAGCGGTGGCCTTCGGCAGCTTCTTCGAGCCGCTGATGACGTCCTTGAAGGTCGTGCCGGCGCGGAAGGCGGGCACGTTGGTCTTCTTGACGCGAACGGTCTCACCGGTGCGCGGGTTCCGCGCGGTACGGGCGGCGCGGGCGCGCTTCTCGAACACACCGAAGCCGGTGATGTTCACCTTCTCGCCCTTGTTGACCGTCCGGATGATGATGTCGACAAGGCCATCGACGGCCTCCGACGCGACCTTCTTGTCGCCCAGGCGCTCCGACAGCGCCTCGATCAGCTGGGCCTTGTTGGCCATTCCAGTCCTCCAAGAAGAACTTGTTGTACACGGCCCCGTCGGCCGACTTAGCGCACACGGTATTACCAATGCAGCACAAATTCCAAACGACGCGCGGAAATTTCCCTTGTCTCGGGGGCTGTTCCGCCTCTCGTGGGACCCCTCCGGGGCCTCTCGAGGTGCCGTTCGGTGTGGTTTCGGGGCTCTGCGAAGGACCCTCGGCCGGGGTGCGGATTCCCTGCTCAGCAAGGGAATCCGCCCCCTTTGACCAGGCCTAGGAGGTGGCCGCCGGGAGGGTCACCGGCTTCCAGGAGGGACGCTGAATCTCGAAAGTGTCGATCTCCTCCGCGTGGCGGAGTGTCAGGGCGATGTCGTCGAGCCCTTCGAGGAGCCGCCAGCGGGTGTAGTCGTCGATCTGGAAGGGCGCGGTGAAGTCCTTGGCTCGTACCGTCTTCGACTCGAGGTCCACCGTGACCTCCGTCCCAGGCTCGTTTTCGAGCAGCTTCCACAGCAGTTCGACGTCGGCCTGCTCGACCTGAGCGGCGACGAGGCCCTGCTTGCCCGAGTTACCGCGGAAGATGTCCGCGAACCGGGACGAGATCACGGCACGGAAGCCGTAGTCCATCAGGGCCCAGACCGCGTGCTCGCGGGAGGAACCGGTGCCGAAGTCCGGGCCCGCGACCAGGACCGACCCACTTTTGAAGGGCTCGTGGTTGAGGATGAACGACTCGTCGGACCGCCAGGCGGCGAAGAGCCCGTCCTCGAAGCCGGTGCGGCTCACGCGCTTGAGGTAGACCGCCGGGATGATCTGGTCAGTGTCCACGTTGGACCTGCGCAGCGGGACCCCGACGCCGGTGTGGTGGGTGAACGCATCCATGTTGGGAACTCCTTCGCGGATGTCAGCGATGTCAGCGCTGTCAGCGGACGGTGGCGGGCTGCAGGTCTTCGGGGCTGGACAGGGTTCCCCGCACGGCCGTCGCGGCCGCCACGAGGGGCGAGACCAGGTGCGTCCGGCCGCCCTTGCCCTGCCTGCCTTCGAAGTTGCGGTTGGAGGTCGACGCGCTGCGCTCGCCCGGCTTGAGCTGGTCCGGGTTCATGCCGAGGCACATCGAACAGCCCGCCTGACGCCATTCCGCGCCCGCTTCGGTGAAGACCTGGTCCAGCCCTTCGGCTTCCGCCGCCTGGCGGACACGCATCGAACCGGGGACGACGAGCATCCGGACGGACTCGGCGACCTTGTGCCCGCGCAGGACGTCCGCGGCGGCCCTCAGATCCTCGATACGGCCATTCGTGCACGAGCCGAGGAAGACGGTGTCCACCGCGATCTCGCGCAGCGGCGTGCCGGGCTTCAGGTCCATATAGGACAGGGCCTTCTCAGCGGCGATGCGCTCGTTCTCGTCGCCGATGCGCTCGGGATCGGGCACGTCGGCGCCCAGCGGGAGACCCTGGCCCGGGTTCGTGCCCCAGGTCACGAAAGGCGTGAGCTCGTCGGCGTTCAGGCGCACCTCGGCGTCGAAGACGGCGTCCTCGTCCGTGCGGAGTTCGCGCCAGTTCTCGACGGCGGCGTCCCAATCGGCGCCCTCCGGAGCGTGCGGACGGCCCTTCAGATACGCGAACGTCGTCTCGTCCGGTGCGATGAGCCCGGCGCGCGCGCCGGCTTCGATGGACATGTTGCACACCGTCATCCGGGCTTCCATCGACAGGTTTTCGATGGCTTCGCCGCGGTACTCGAGGACGTAGCCCTGCCCGCCGCCGGTGCCGATCTTCGCGATCACCGCGAGGATGACGTCCTTCGCCGTGACGCCGGGACGCAGGGTGCCCTCGACGGTGATCGCCATCGTCTTGAATGGACGGAGCGGCAGGGTCTGGGTGGCCATCACGTGTTCGACCTCGGAGGTGCCGATCCCGAAGGCCATCGCGCCGAAGGCGCCGTGCGTCGAGGTGTGACTGTCGCCGCACACCACGGTCATCCCGGGCTGGGTCAGGCCCAGCTGCGGGCCGATGACGTGCACGATGCCCTGTTCGGCGTCGCCCATCGGATGCAGCCGGACACCGAACTCCTTGCAGTTGTTGCGAAGGGTGTCGACCTGGGTGCGGGACACGGGATCCGCGATCGGCAGCTCGATGTCGATCGTCGGGACGTTGTGGTCCTCGGTCGCGATGGTGAGGTCGGGGCGGCGCAGTTTCCGGCCCGCCAGGCGGAGTCCGTCGAACGCCTGCGGGCTGGTGACCTCGTGCAGCAGGTGCAGATCGATGTAGAGCAGGTCGGGCTCGGCCCCCTCGCCGCGCCGCACCAGGTGCGACTCCCACACTTTCTCGGCCAGTGTCCGGGGCATTTCCGGCTCCTCACATGCGGTGAAATCGGTACTTCCCACCATCTGGACATCTCAAACTTCGGGAAGATAGTATCGGCTTGTGGGACAGCATAGCGGTATCGGAGTACTCGACAAGGCCGTGGCCGTGCTTCAGGCCGTGGCCGAAGATCCTTGTGGCCTGGCGGAACTGTGCACGCGGACGGGTTTGCCGCGCGCGACGGCGCACCGGCTCGCGGTCGGCCTCGAGGTGCATCGCCTGTTGCGCCGGGGCCCCGACGGGCGCTGGCGGCCGGGGACGGCGCTCGCGGAACTGGCGGGCGGCTCGACCGACCCGCTGCTCGACGCGGCGAGTTCGGTGCTGCCGAAATTGCGCGACATCACCGGGGAAAGCGTTCAGCTCTACCGTCGCGACGGCGTCCAGCGCGTCTGTGTTTCGACGGCGGAGCCGCCCAGCGGGCTCCGTGACACGGTGCCGATCGGTTCACGGCTGCCGATGACGGCGGGTTCCGGCGCGAAGGTCCTCGCCGCCTGGTCGGATCCGCATACGCAGCGGACGATCCTTTCCGAAGCCGTGTACGGGGAGCGCACACTGCTCGAAGTCCGCCGTCGCGGCTGGGCCCAGAGTGTGGCCGAACGGGAGCCGGGTGTGGCGAGTGTCTCGGCGCCGGTGCGGGATTCGACGGGCACCGTCGTCGCCGCGGTGTCGGTTTCCGGGCCCATCGAACGGATAGGGCGTAAGCCGGGGGCGCGCTGGGCCGCGGACCTCCTCGCCGCCGCGGACGCGCTCCAGGAGCGCCTCTGAGCCGTCCGGACGCATACGAAGGCCCCCTTGCCGCGGCAAGGGGGCCTTTGCGTGGGACCGGACCGTCCTATCAGAACTCGTCGGCTCGGGTGAGCTCGTGTTCGAGGGTGTCGGCACGCGTGACGAGGGACTTCAGCGGATGTTCGAACTCGTTCCGCAGGTTCAGGTCGACCAGCGGGATCGTGTGCTTGAGCAGGGCGACGCCGTCCACCACTGCCGCGCCGCCGACCGAATCACCGCCGGCCAGTTCGAGCAGGCGGCGCAGGTCGATCTTGTCCGCCCAGCCGACCGGGGACGAGATCTCCACCCACTCCGCGCCGTCGTGGTCGGGCAAGTGGTGCAAGGACACCTGCTGGCCGCGGCCGTCGCCGGTGTCGACCCGGAACCGGAGCCAGCCGTCCCGCTCTTCGAGCACCTCGTATCGCGCCCGGACGAAATTGATCACGCCTGCCCAGATGGACACCCTCGTCACCTCTCGGTTTCGCCGCCTCGTGCGCTGTCGAGCATGGCACATCCGGGGCGGGTTCGGCCGCCCGGATTGAGGCCTGCCATCGCCGGCGGCCGTGTCCTGCCAGGTGGCATGTCCGTGAAGGCCTCCTTCCCTACTCTCAAGGTAGGGAAGGAGGCCTTCACGGACACCCCGGCGCACCGGTTGGCCCGGAAGCATCAGTAGTCACAGCGAGGCCGCGTGAAGGACCCCTTCCCTCGGCTCAGCCGAGGAAACTCGACCTTCACGTATTTCACGGTATGCAGGGGTGTCGGCAGGGCTTCGGTGCGGAGAGGCTGTGACTCCCGTGACCCCAGTGACACCTGATGCACCCCACGAGGGCTAAAGCGGCGCCATGCGATAGCCAGAGCCTCGTACGGTGTGGATCAGCGGCGGATCCTTCAGCTTCCGCCTCAGCCGCGCGATCACAACGTCCAGCACGTTCGACGACGGATCCGCCATCTCGTCCCACGCGTACCGGATCAGTTCCCGCCGGGAGACCGGCCGTCCGGACGCGGCCATCAGCCGTTCCATGACGAGATACTCCTTGCGGGTCACGGTGAGCAGCACCCCCGCCCGCGAAAGCTGGTGCCTGCCGGTGTCGAGTTCGACGTCGGCGCAGCGCAGGATCGCCGCCTGCCCGGCCATGTCGCGACGGCACAGACTGCGCACCCTGGCGATCAGTTCCGGCATCGCGAACGGTTTCACCAGGTAGTCGCCACCACCGACGCGCAATCCGTCGATCCGGTCGGCGACGCTGTCGCGCGCGGTCAGGAACAGCACCGGAAGCGGCCATCCCGCGCCGCGCCGGTTTCGCACGTACAGCAGCGCGTCACCCGAGGGGAGCATCCTGTCGAACACCGCGCAGTCGTAGGCGTTCACCGACAGCGCCTCGTCGGCGCCGGGCAGATCGGCGGCGGTGTCCACCGCGAACCCGTCTCCGCGCAGGGCGAATTCCAGCGCCACCCGCAAGTTCTCGTCGTCTTCGGTCACCAGCACCCGCACACCGGCACGTTATCGTGCGATGGCGGCCTCCACGTCGGCCACGTGCAACCCGCGCAGTTCTTCGACGGCGGGCATCCGGCCCAGCAGCCGCAAACGTTGCGACTGCGCCTTGCGCACCTTCTCGAACAGCCGACGCGCGTCCCGCGCGTTGCCGAAGTTGACCTCGCCCGCGACGAGCCGGAAATGCTCGGTCAGCACCGGGGCGGCCCCGGGATCGAGTTCGTAGTCCCCCGCCGACGCCATCCGCCCGAAGATGGCGAGCAGCTCGCCGGGGCTGTAGTTCTCGAACTCGATCGTCTTGCCGAACCGGGAGGCGAGACCGGGGTTGGCGTTGAGGAAGTCGACCATCTCACCGGTGTAGCCCGCCACGATCACCGCCACCTCGTCGCGATGCTCCTCCATCAACGGGACCAGGGTGTCGATCGCTTCCTGGCCGAAATCGCCGCCCGAACCGGCGAGCCGCGAAAGCGTGTACGCCTCGTCGATGAACAGGACGCCGCCCTTGGCTTCCTCGAACACTGTCGCGGTCTTCTCCGCGGTGTGCCCGATGTACTGCCCGACGAGATCCCGGCGGGAAACCTCACGGAACTGGCCGATCGGCAGGACTCCCAGCGCCTTCAGCAGTTTCCCGTAGATCCGCGCGACCGTCGTCTTCCCGGTACCCGGCGCGCCCGCGAAGATCAGATGGTGGCCCGCGGCGCCGATCGGCAACCCGGCCCGGCGCCGCCATTCGTTGACCTGCAACTCGTCGACCAGCGCGCGGACCTCCTCCTTCACCCCGGGAAGACCGATCATCGCGTCGAGTTCGGCGAGCATCTCGTCCAACGCGGCGTCCCCCGACCCGCCCGGATCCTTGGCCTCGGCGATCGTCGGCGTCGCGCCCTCGGCGATCGCGATCGCGGGTTCCGCGGTGTTGCCGACCCGGCAAGCGGAGATCTCACCACCGCAGCCGGAAGCGAACGAAATCCCCGAGCTTCGTGTGTCGGTGATCGAGCACCGCTCGAGTACCGGCGATCCGTGGTGCGCCACGGCGATGCCCTCGTGCCCGGTGTGCGAGATCACGCAGTCTTCGATGACCGGCCGGGCGTACTGGTAGACGTAGACGCCCCGCAGCCCGCAGCCGGTCACCGTGCAGCCGGTCACGACCGGATCGGCGCCCTGTCCGAGCGTGATCCCGTCCCCCATCACGTCTTCGACGGTGGTGTCCTCGATCCTGCCGGGCGCGCCGTCGACGAGGATCCCCTGTTCCGCCGCCGAGATCACGCAACCGGACAGGGTGAACGCCGTCGTCCCGCGGATCGCGACCGCCGGTCCGCGCCCGCCGGAGACGGTGCACCGCCGGACGGCCAGTTCCGTGTCGTCGGCCTGGATCGCCGACGCGCCGCCCGCCAGGATTTCGATCCCTTTCAGGACGAGCGCTCCACCGGTGGTGCGGAACACGGGCCGGTCGGCGCCGCGGCCGTCGACGACGACGGTGGCGCCTTCCACCGCGGCGAGGGTCACTCGCAGGCGGGTCAGTTCGACGGTTTCCGCGTATTCGCCGCCCGCGATGGTGATGACGGCGCCGTCGGGCGCCTCCGCCAAGGCGTCGCCGATGGTCTGATACGCGCCGGGCCTGCGCGCCACCAGCAGGACACGGCCGGGAGTCGAGGTGGTCATCAGCCCGCCTTGGCCATCAGCCAGCCGCGGTCGACGGCTTTGGCGCCGGCCTGGAACCGGCTGCGGGCACCGAGCCGGTTCATGATGTCGGCGACCATCCGGCGCACCGTGCGCACCGAGACGCCGAGCCGCGCGGCGGCGGATTCGTCGGTCGTGCCGGAGAAGAGCAGCGTCAGCAACTCCTGCTCGCGGCAGGTCAGCATCGAAGCGTCCTCGGGCTCCGCGAGGTCCAGCGGGACGAGCGGAGCGGCGGCCTGCCAGATCCGCTCGAACAGGCCGACCGTCGCGGTGACCACACCGGGCAGCCGGAACACCGCGGACCCGGCCTGCCTGCCGTCCGCGGGCAGGACCACCGAGGTCCGGTCGAGCACCAGCGCGTCCATCGGGATCTCGGCGTCGGTCCGCACCTCGGCACCGGCGCGCGAAAGCCGGTTGAGCGCGCCGGACATCCGCGCGGAGTCGGGGAAGAGCACCTTGTGGCGTACGCCGGGGCGCACGTTCGCGAGCGCGATCCGCTGGAACGCGGAGTCCGTCCCCGTGCTCATGACGAGCACTTCGCCGGTCGCTTCCGCGAGCAGTTCGCCGAGCCCCGTCCGGTCACGGGCCGGGCCCGCCCCCACGACCAGGCTGAGCTGTCCGGTCTGCACGGTCATCGCAGGTACCTCCCTCTTCCCCGGCGCGGTACCGCCGACGACGTCCTGTTCATGCCAGTTCCCGCCGTCCGGGCCGGCCGGGCCACCCGACGCGTTAGCGTTCAGGGGCACCGTGGAACTGCACGCGTCTACTTTCGCTGTCCGAACATGAGGTTTTGATGACACGGGTGATGGTCGTCGAAGACGACGAGAATCTGCGGCTCGCGCTGGTCACGCAGCTGCGCGCGGCCGGCTTCGCCGTCGACGACGCGGGCGACATCGCGACCGCGGACCGGCTGCTGCGCGGGACGCACCACGACTGCGTGGTGCTGGACCGGATGCTCCCCGACGGCGACGCCATCGACTACGTCCACATGCGACGGCAGCTGGGCTGGCGGGCGCCGGTGCTGTTCCTCACCGCCCGCGACGCGCTCGCCGACCGGGTGGCCGGATTCGAGCACGGCGGCGACGACTACCTCGTGAAACCGTTCGTGATGGCCGAGCTGACCGAGCGGGTGACCAACCTGTGCCGCCGGTCCGCGTTCGACCGGCCCTCGGTGCTGCACCACGAAGATCTGGTGATGGACTGCGCGCGGCGCGAAGTGCGCCGGGCGGGGGTGCTGCTCACCTTGACCAACAAGGAGTACGCCGTGCTCGAATACCTGCTGACCAGGGCGGGGCTCCCGGTGCAGCGGGCCGATCTGATCGAGCACTGCTGGGACGCGCAGGCCGACCCGATGTCCAATGTGGTCGATGTGGTGGTGAAGCGGTTGCGCCGCAAGCTGAAGGAACCCGAGCTGATCCACGCCGTCCGCGGCCTCGGCTACCGGCTGGGCGCCCGGTGAACACCCATTCCTCGGCCGATCGGCTGCGCAGGCTGCGCTGGATGCTGACGGCGTTGTTCACCGTGATGAACACGCTCGGGCTGGTCGTGTTCGCGTGGCTGCTCATCAGCGAGGACGGCGAACAGGGCGAGCAGCGGATCGACGCCTCGCTGGTCCAGGTCACGTCTTCGGTCAGCAGGCTGGTCGCCTTCGACGGCACCGTCGACTTCGGTTTGGTCAACACCGACGTGCTGAACGACCGTTGCCCGCAGTTCGCGATCCTGCCCGGCGGCGCGCCCGCCTTCCAGGCGCACCTTTCACGGGCGGCCTGCGTCCCGATGAGCGCGCAGTTGTTGAACGGCCTCGCCACCGAAGCGGTCCGGACCGGCAAACTGGTCCAGGGTCCGCAAAAGGGCACCGACGGCTCGGTGGTCAAGGTCCGCGCCGTGCCGTTGCGCGACACCGACGGCAAAACTTTCGCGGCCGTCGTCGCGGTGCAGTCGACCGAAACCGAGGACGACGCGCACACCCGGTTCACGCTGCTGGTGGTCGGCGGCACCGTTCTGCTCATCGCGGTACTCGGCTTCGCCGGTCACCTGCTGTCCGGCCGCTCGATCCGGCCCGCGGCCGCCGCCTTGCAGCAACAGGAAGTTCTGCTCGCCGAAACCGCCCACGACCTCCGCACCCCGGTCGCCGCCCTGCGCGCGCTCGCCGAAACCGCGATGGCGAACCCCGCCCAGTCGGCGGAACTCCTGCCGAGGACCGTCCGCCTCGCCGCGAGGATGGGCGGGATCATCGACGACCTGCTCGTGCGGGCCCGGCTCGCCGCGGGCGTGGAACAACTGAGCATCCAGCCGATCTGGCTCGACCAGTTGGTGGTCGGCGTGGTCGAGGACACCGCGACCGAGAGCGCCGAAGTCACCGTCACCGCCGCGCCCACGAAGGTCGACGCCGATCCCGCGCTGCTGCAACGGGCGATCGGCAACCTCCTCGACAACGCCGTGCGCTACGGCCGCCAACCCGGCGCGAAGGCGTTCGTGCACCTGACCGTCGCCGGCGGCACCGTGACCGTCGCGGACCACGGCCCGGGTATCGACACCACGATGGCGGGCGACGCCTTCGACCGGTTCGCCAGCACCGGCGGGTCTTCCGGGCTCGGGCTGTCCATCGTGCGGTGGGTCGCACAGGCGCACGGCGGCACGCTCGCGGTGTACAACGCCGACGAGGGCGGCGCGATCTTCGAACTGCGGTTCCCGGTCAGCACTTCCTGAGACGGGAACACGGGAGGCCACTAACGCCGGGGTTCCGCGCCTTCGCGCAGCCAGCCGGGAACGTGCTCGTCCTCACGCGGGTACATCCGCAGTTCCTCCTGGAAGAACCGCTCGCCGGGGCGGTGGTCCCAATCCGGTTCGTCGTACCAGCCGTACTCGGCGCTGAACTTGCCGTTGACCACGAGCTGGAACTTGACGGAGGTCCAGGTGCCCTCCCCCGGCTTGTACATCTCACCGCGCAGACCGACGAAGAACTCGACGGCCCCCGGGGGCTCCCATTCGATCGCCTGTCCGAAGACGGTCAGCACCTGCGCGCGGACCTCCACATAGCCGCCGACCGAACGGAAATCGACGAAGACCTGCTGCCAGTCGACCGGCGCGCGCTGGATCAGATGGTCGCGGAACGCCGTGACCACCTCGCCGACCAGTGCCTGGTTCAAGGGGATCAGTTCGGTGATGTCCTTTTCCGGCGGGGCCGGGCGGTCCTTCCATTCGGGAAGCTTGTCGAGCAGCCACTCCGGGGTGTGTTCGAGTTCCCTCGCGAACAGCTTGAGATCCTCCGCGTAGTTCGAATCCTCGATGGCCGGATCCCAATGCGGTTCGTAATCACGGTTGTAGCTGCGGAAGAACGAGCCCGAGGATTCGAGGGTGAACCGCGCGGAGAACCAGGCTCCGCGTTCCGGCTCACGCCGGTACAGCGCGACCCGCAACCGGGCCAGCGGCCGGTTGAGTTCCACCGGCGGGGCGATCTCGACCGTCGAACCGTCGTCGCGAAGGACTGTCAGCGCCAGATCCTGCACCGGAACGGTCATCCGGCTGATCAGGTCGATACGGCGCCAGCCCTGCTCACCGACGAGGTCGACGAGCGCGTTCCCCACCTGCTGTTCCAGCTCGGCAGGGTCGTCGTCAGGCCCGGAAGCTCGCGGGCCAGAGTTCGACGTTGTGGTCATTGGGGAAACTCCTCACGTGGATGGTCGTCCTGCCGTTTTCGTCGACTTCTCGCCACCGGACGTGGCGTGAGTGGGCGTCGTCCACCCCGCGATCACGAACCTCGAAGACATCTTCCCAAACGACATTGCCCGCGGCGTCCTGGCTGCGCTCGAGCGCGTAGAAAGTGTCGTCCTTCGGGGTGAGCGGGGTGTCCTTGTTGCCCTGGTTCTGACGGCGCCCTTCGGTGCCCTGGTTGATCGACTCACCGCCGCCGCCCCTGGCGGTACCGCGGTGATGACCGCCGTCGTCGATGTTCTTGCCGATCTTGCCGTCGGCATCCACCTCAGGACCGCCCCGTGCGCCGACCTGGCTCTGCGCCTTGCCATCGCGCCGCAACTGGGAGGCTCCGTTCGGATCCGGCACGCCCGAGGTCGCCACGGTGTTGCCCCGTGCGTCGGTGCGGTGGAAGGCGGTCCCGTTGTCCACGCTGATCACCGCCGACCTCGGCGGCTGGTTCAGATCCGCGTCGAACGGCTTCCCGGTGTGCAGATGGGTGACCGCTCCGGTGGGGCCGGTCTGGAAAGTGCCGTAGGGCTCGCCCTTGTGGTCGATCAGGGTGAATCGGGTGTTCGGCGGCAGATCGGCCCGGTTCGCGAACGGCTTGCCCTGCTTGCCGCTGAAGTCCTTCGTCACCCGCTCGTGCTGCTGAGGAGTCCAGTCGTCGGTCTTCCCGTGGGGGAAGGTCTCGTCTTTCGCGTTGTAGGTGACCTCGTTGTCGGGCTTCGGCCACGTTTGTTCGGGGTTCTTCGCCCTCTTGGTTCCGTAGAAACCGTCTTGGGTGACGTCCGCGCGTGCCTTGGTCCCGTGTTTGATTTCGGGGTTCGTCCGCCCGCGCTGGCCGGTCTCCGCCTCGACGCGGGTGATCTTCCCGTTCTCGTCGGTGTAGTGGGTCGCGCGGGGTTGCCCGTATTCGTCGGTCACCGTATGCGCCCGTTTGGGCGTCAGAGTCGGGTTTCCGTCGGCATCCAGCTTGGGGTTCCCGTGCGCGTCCGTGTGCTTCCGGTTGAACGCCTCGGACTGACCGACCTCGCGGTCGTGGTGCACGGGCGGCCCCTCCGTGCGGGGCCGTTCGTACTTCACGCCGGGCTCGGGGATCCCGTCGGCGTCGACGCGGTACTCCTGGTGCATCGGCCCGCGATCGATCCGGTAGTTGGCGTCGCCGAGGCGGTCCGCCAGTTCCGGGTTCGGCCGACCGGGATGCTGGTCGGTGTCGATCCACTTGACCTTGCCCGTTTCGTCGGTCTGGAAGGTCCCGCGAGGATTGCCTTCGGCGTCGACCACGTGGTAGCGGGTGTCCGGCTTCAGATCAGTGCGGCGACTGAACTGTTCGTCCACTTTGGGCGCCGGGATGTCCTCGTTCGGTACTCGCACGGTCTTCGACGGAGGGTCCGGTGTCGTGACATCCGCGTTCCGGGTCACGAACTGCTTGCCGTGAACGGTATCGACCCGCTTCGCCGTCGTGGTGGTCGCGGTCGTGCCGTCGGCTTTGGTCGCGAACGAGTCCACCCGGTGGCCGACCTGGACGCGGTAGTCGGCGTTGCGGGCGGGCCAGGCGACTTCCGGGTTGATGTGGTGCCGGTTGTTCGGCGCCACGGCTTCGACATGGGTCACCACACCTTTGTCATTGGTGTAGGCGTGGCTGCGCACGGTGCCGTCGGGACCGGATACGTCGTACCGGGTGCGAGGGTTCAGCTTCTCGTCCGAGGCGAAGAACGAATCGTTCTCGCCAAGACGCTTCGGCTCCACGTGATCGAACTCGGGTTCGTGCCAACGCGTCTGGATCTGCGGGTCCAGATCGGGGTCGGGTGCGCGGTGCGGGTTCAGCGGATCCTGGTCCGGGACACCCGTTTCCTCACGGGGCGGAGGCGAATCCCCGCCGTCGTGGTGGTGGTCTCCCCCTGGCGGCGACGATTCCTGCGGGTTGATGGCGGACTCGATGTCCCGTGGCGGAGGAACGTCCGGATCCGGCGTGCGAGGCGGGTCCGGATGGTTCGGGTGGACGCCGCCCCGCGTCGGGAGTTCCGGCCGCCGCTGGAGCTGATCGAAAATCGATTCGCCCAACGGGAACCTGGAGCCGGGCCTGCGCGGTACCGGCTCTCCCACCGGATCCCAGCGGTTCGCGGTGCGCGGTCCGCCGGCGGACGGCGGTTCGGCTGCTCCGCCCGCCGGCCGCGGCGTGGGATCCGGTTTCGGGTCGCGAGGTCCGATGGGCGTCGGGTCCGGCGGTTCGGGCGCGGGCGGCGCGTCCGGGGGCTCGCCGTGGCGCGGTTTGCCCGCGTCGAGGTCCACGTCGACGAAGGTGGTGTCGCCTCTCGGCGGGAGGCCGGGGTCGCCCTCCGGCAAGGAGTCCGGAGTGGACTTCTTCTCCGGCGTCTTCTCCTTGTCCTTCGGCGTCGGTTCCTTGGTGGGGTGCGGCGTCGGCGGATCACTGCTGGGAATCATGTGGTGCCCCAGCGCCATGTCCTCACCGACGTGCACCAGCCCGAGGACGCGAGCCGTCGTGTAGATCGCCTTCTGCGTGGGCGTCTTCGGCTGGACAGGGGCGGCGGTCGCCCATTCCTGCTGTGCCTTCCGGACGGCCTCGGCGTCGCGGGGCGGCATCGACTCGCGGGTGTCGGCCGGGTCGACCCGGTCGGACATCCGGACTTCGCCGGTCTCGGGGTTGATGGTGGCCTTCAGTTCGTCCGCGTCCTTCGCCCGATGGCCCGCAGCTTCGGGGTTTCCTTCCGAAGTGTTGGTCCGCTCGCGATGAGCGGGCGCCTCGGAGGCGGCTTCGGAGGGGTTCTCGGAACGGGCCGCCGGTGGGGCCTCGTGTTCCCGTGCCGGGGCGGCGGGAGGTTCCTCGTGCGCTTTGGGAGGAGGAGAACCCTGCTCCATGGCTTCGCCGACGGAACCGGGCCGCGTCGCGGGTTCGGGTCGAGTGGCGGGCTCCGGGCGCGTCGCGGGATCGGGGCGGGTCGAGGGCTCCGGCCGAGTCGAGGGCTCCGGCCGGGTCGCGGGATCGGGGCGGGTCGCAGGCTCCGGCCGGGTCGCGGGATCGGGAGTCCGCTCTTCCGGTGTCCTGGCGGGGCGTCGCTCCTCGGGAACGTGGTCCGGGGTCCGGTCGCCAGGCGGCCGGTTCGGCGGCCGCTCGGGCGGTGGGCCGTCCGGTGTCCGGGTTCCCGGCGGAGTCGTCGGCGGCGTGTCGTCCGGCGTGCGCGGGGTGTGCGGTGGAGTGGGGTTGTCGAGGGCGGGTGTGTGGCCGAGCCCCACCTTCGAGAGCAGCGAGTCGACGCCCGGGATCCGGCGGGCGGCCTTCGCCGCCAGTTCGGTGCCGGTGGGGATCTTCGTGATCGCCGTCCCCGCCTTTTCGGCGACGCGGCCCACGGCGGCGACAGCGCTGACCTTGCTCCCGGCCGCCGCCGCGCCGGCACCGCGGAGCCCCGCGCCCGCGCCCTTCGTGCCGAGCACGGCGCTGGCGATGTTGAACGTGGTCTTACCCGCCGCACGGGACGGGTCCTCGCTCCAGGTGTCCCACGCGACCATCACCTTGCCGGCTTCCTTCAGCGTGTCGCCCATGGCGCCGCGTTCGAAACCGGGGAGGCCGACGGTCTGGTCGAGGTGCGCCAGGGACGGGGACGTGTAGGTCGCCACGGCCAAGCCGAACTTGCCGAGGCCCTTCCACGCTTCGCCGAAGGTCGACCAGGAGAAGTGCCCGTCGCCGTAGCCCGCCAGGGCGGCGAAGCCCACGAACATCTCGACGGCGCCTTCGCCGATGCCGACGAAGAATGCGCCGACGTTCCCCCAGAAACCCTTCGGCTTTTTCGGCTTCTTGGTCTCTTCGCCCGGCGGTTTGCCGACCTTGGTGGCGAAATCGTTCATCAGGGTCGCGATCTGCTGGGCGACCTTGATGGCGAACACCGTCTGCGCCGCCCAGCCGGTGCACCGGCCGAAGAGCTCGTTGTTGTCGGAGATGTGCTTCCGGATGGCGTGCTTCGCCGAGACGATGAGGTTTCCGTACTCGCGGCAGGCCGCGGACAGACCGTCCATCACGCCCGCCATCTCCTTGATCCCCGTTTCGCCGGGCGAACCGTTGTTCAAGGAATGAATGGCGTAGTAGAACTCGAACCCGGCGGCGTCCCGCCAGAACCTGCGCACTTCCGCGGCGGCGCTGTCGGAAAGCTCGAGGGCGCCGCGCAGCGCTTTCGCGGAGTCGGTCCACGCCGTCGCCAGTTCCCCAGCGGCGGTTTCGCTGTCCGACGGCCAGATGGCTTCCTTGGCCTGGCCGCCGTTGCGGACCACCCAGTTCCAGAGGTCCCCGTCCGGCTCGACGATGTCGGTCATGGCCGCGGTGGTTTCACCGGTCGTACTGGCCGGCGGCGGCGCGGTCGGTGGCCTCGTAGGCCTGCACCGCCTGGCCGCCGTTGTCCGCCAATTGCCGGTAGATCCCGGGAATCTGGTCCATGGCGCCTGCCACCGCTGTCCTCGGTGCCGAGTAGAGGGCGGTGAAAGCACGTCCCAGCGGGCCGCCGCCGATCTGCCCCGGGGCGTCGATCTTGCCGCGCTGGGCCAGCCAAGCCGGTTCGAGGTCGTCCCCGGCGGCGCGCAACCTGTTCAGCTGTCCCGTCGTCTCGCCGGGGGACATGTCGATGCCGCTCACCGGCGCCTCCTGTCCAGTTCGTGCAGCAGCGGGTCGAACCGCAGATCCGTCGTCTCGGGGGTGGCGTCGGCGGGCAGGAAACCCGCGACGATCTCCATGACCTCTTCTTGGGAGCGTTCGACGGCCCGGTGGAACGTCCGGGTGATGTCCCGTGCCAGCGCGGCCGAATCCGGCGCGCGGTAGATCCGCGGGTCCAGCCACAGCTCGATGAGTTCCCCCGCTCCGCCGACGGTCACGCCGATCAGGCCGTCGTCGGATTCGGCGGTGGCCCGGATCCGGGCCATCCGCCCTTGGGTGGAACGGATGTCCTCGGCCAGCCGCCCGTATTCGGCCCGCATGTCCAGCTGGAACGGCGAATCCATGGCACCTCCCCTGTCGCGTCCCCGCCAGCTTGTCGGCGCCAGGGGCTTCGCGGGGCCGCGTGACCGGTTGCTGTCACGGGGACCGATCGCGCTCCCGGGGCCACGACCATGTGACGATGACCTTCGACGTGGTCGGCCTGTGCCGCCGGGAACCCGATGCCGAAACCCTGGTCTCGGCGATCCGGGCCGCGAGCCCGCTGTCCGAAGTGGACACGGACGAAGACCGTCTGCTGTTCCTGCTGCGGCATCCCGAGGGGCGGTTGCTGCTGGCCATCGAGAGCGCGCGACTGGTCCGGGCGCCGGGCGAAGTGCGGCGGCTGCTCGGCGTGGACGTGCCGCCACCGGTGTGGTGGGTGGAAGGCCGTGCCCCGGAAGGCGACTCCGAAGCCGAGACGGCGGCACGGCGGTTCACCGCCGCCCTGGTCGCCGCGACCGGAGGAGAGTCGTGGGCGAGCCGATGAGCGGGCATCCCGGCGCCGACCGCGCCACCTCCGAAGCGCTCGTCGTCGAACAGTTCCGAGCGGTGGTTCCCGCCTCCACCTGGCTGATCGACGCGGCGAGGAACGCCGTCGAAAGCGGACGGACAATGCAACTCGTCACCGGCACGCGAAGCGGGCTCACCTATCCGCTGGAATCGCTGCTCGCCGACGCGCGCGCCGGCTGGGTCGTCCGTGAAGACTCCGGCGCGTATCGCGACGGTTTCCTCGGACTCGCACTGGACTGGGACGGAACCCGTTTCGTCCCGGAGGCGGGTGCGACGATCCCCACGCCGCGGGAGTACTCGCCGGGCAGCGGGGATCTCGAAGTCCGGATCACCACGTCGTATCCGGCGGGCGAACCGCTCCGGCTCGGCAGGAGCACCGAGATCGCGACGCGGGCACTCACCGGCGCCGGACCGGTCGGCTGGGGTGTCGCGGAACCGGTCACCGAACCGTGGTCGACCTCCGACATCGCCGCCCATTGCCGCCTCCGGGTGCCGAGACCGGTCTCTCTGGTCGTGGTCGGGGAAGGCGTGACGGGGCGGCTCCAGGTGTCGCAAGTGGACGACGACGTCGTCGAGGAGCTCCGGCTCAGCGGTCCGGCGGCGGGATCGGTGGACACCCACCGCATCGAAGAGCTGGCCGCCGACTGCGCGGGCACCGTGACACGCCTGGTCGTCGCCGCGCATCCCGGACGGATCCACGGCGTGCGGACCCCGGTTCCCGCGCCACCCGCGCTGCCCTACGGAGTCCTTTTCGGACACGAGCTCGTCTCCGCCTTCGGCGTGGCACACGCGCGCCGGACTCCGGCCGCGCGGGTGAAACTCCTGGGCACGGGCCCGCGCAAGGCTGTCTGGTGCCGGTTCGACGGCGGCACTTCGGCACCGTTCGAGCAACTCACCGACATCCTCCACCACTACGGCAAACCCGTCGGGAGCTGAACCAGTGAAGCGAAACCAGGTGGCCGCGATGGCCGCGGCGGTCGCCATGACGGCCCAGTTCTTCGGATTCACGCCCCCGGCACTGGCGGCTCCTCCGCCCGGCGCCTGTCACACCCCGGAACCGGCGCGATCGGCCGTACCGGCGCAGCCCTGGGCGCAACAGGTCCTCGATCCGCGGCGGGCGTGGCCGCACAGCCGGGGCGGCGGGGTGCTCGTCGCAGTGGTCGACTCGGGTGTCGACGCCGACCACCCGCAGCTGCGACAGCCGGGAAAAGTCCTTCCCGGCCGGGACTTCTATCTCGCCGGCAGCTATCCCGGCGCGTTCGACTGCGTGTCGCACGGAACCGGGGTGGCCGCCATCGTGGCCGCGGATCCGGCCTCCGGCATCGGTTTCCACGGAGTCGCCCCGGACGCGCGGATCCTGCCGGTGCGGATCAGCGATCGCGACGTCGGCGATCAGGGCGAGTCCTTGCGGATCGACCCTCAGGTCGTGGCCAACGGGATCCGGTACGCCGCGGACCAGGGCGCCAGGGTGCTGAACCTTTCGCTGGCCGGGCACGAGGACTTCGCGGTGATCCGCGACGCCGTCGCCTACGCGGTCGCGCGGGATGTCCTGGTGGTGGCCGCGGCGGGCAACGCGCAGCGGGACACGTCCACCGAACTGCCGTCCTATCCGGCTTCCTACCCCGGCGTGCTCGCGGTGGGGGCGGTGGACATCGACGGCGCGCGGATCCAGGGTTCCCAGATCGGCCGGTATGTCGACCTCGTCGCGCCGGGCGCCAAGGTGCTGACGGCGACGAGGGTGGCGGGCCACGCCTATGTCGACGGCACGAGTTTCGCCGCTCCGTTCGTCACCGGGACAGCCGCGCTGGTGCGCTCCGCCTGGCCCGGTCTCTCTGCCGCCGAAGTCGCGCGGCGGTTGGTGGCGACGGCGGCGCCGGCACGCGGCGGCCAGGGCAGTCCCGCCTACGGGGCGGGGCTGGTCGACCCGTACCGGGCGGTGACCGACGGCCTCGATCCGCAGAAACCCGCCGTCCTGCCCGCGTTCGTCCCGCCGCCGCCGGATCAGGCGCGGCTCGACCGGGAGGCAGGTGACGAGCGGACGGCGGAGATCGCGCAAGGGCTCACCGTCGCCGTGGTGACCGGAATCGTGCTGGCCGCGCTGATCGCGGTGATCGCGCCCCGAGGACGACGCCGCCGCTGGCGGCCCGCACGCGCGGCCGCCGTTCCGGATCAGCCTGCCGTCGTCGAACCACCGGAACAGGTCTTTTTGATCTCCGAGCCTTGAGCGGGCGCGCCTGTCGGGAAGGTCCGTGAAGGCCTCCTTCCCTACCCTCAAGGTAGTGAAGGAGGCCTTCACGGACACCCGGTGGCCCCAGGAGCACCAGCAGTCACAGCGGCCGCGCTTCGCAAGTACATGAAGGCCCCGCACACGAAAGAATCCCCGGAGCGCGAAGCTCCGGGGATTCTTCGGTGTGCGGGTCCGGCTAGCCGAAAAGGGCGCTGCACTGGGTGACGCAGTCCTGGTAGCCGTCCGCCGTCGAGCCCGTGGCGCGCCCCTGGTGCTGGCCGCGCTGGATGTCCTCGTCGGCGATCTTGCGATCCTGCATCACCGCGGCGTACATCTCTTCGTTGTTCTGGCCGCCCCAGAAGTCCTGCGAGCGCAACGCTTCGTGCCGCTGGTCGTCCAGCGACTGTTCGTGCTGGCCCATGGCGGTCTGCAGGCCACCGGCGATGGAGTGGAGGTCGCTGAACCTCGCCGAAATGAGTCCGTCGGACATTTCTTTTCCCCTTCGAGCGATCCGGCTAGATGACCTGGGAGATGGCGGTGGTCGCCTGGTCGTCCGCGTCGGAGTAGCGGCCGGCCGTCTGGACGATCCCATCGGCCATGGTGTCGATGTTCTGGGTGTTCGCGCTCCAGCTTCCCTGCCGGTTCATCTCGACCCCCTCGAACGCCCTGTTCGCCTGCCCGTTCCAGCTCCCGCTCAGCCCCTGGATGTTGCTGAGACTCGACTGCACCTGGGCGTTGATGTCCTCGCCGATGGACCTGGTCTTCAGGCCGAACGAGGACATTTCCGGTGTGGCGCCGTAGATCTGGTCGTTGGTCATGACTTCCTCCCTTCCACGACAGCGGTGATCCCTTACCCCGTCCAAGTTAGTGAGCGAGCACGGCTCCTTCCGGTGGTCGGCAGCTTCCTGCCAGCCCCGTCCCGGAGCCGGTCCGGTGGCGGACGATCGGTTTCGTGTCGACAGTCGTGGTGAAGCGCCCCACCCGCAGGCCGGGCCCGGAGATGCCGTCCGGTGAGCTGATCCTCCAGCCACCGCCGGAGATCCCGCCCCCGCCCGCCCGGCAGTGGGCCCAAGTGCTGATGGTGCTGCCGATGGTGGCGATGACGGCCGGGATGCTGCTGATGTATTCGGGCAGCATGACCGGGTCGATGCGGTTCGCCATCTACGGGATCATGGGCGTCGGCATGCTCGGCATGGTCGTCATGGGTTTCCTGCAGGGCGGCGGCCCGAGCAAACGGGAAATGGGCCACGCCCGCCGGAAGTACCTGCGGCATCTCGCCCAGCATCGGTTGCGCCTGCGGCGGTCGATCCGCAAACAGCGCGAGGCGATGGCGTATCTGCACCCGGATCCGGACACCTTGTGGTCGCTGGCGGGAAGCTACCGGTTGTGGGAGCGGCGCAAGGAAGACCCGGACTTCGGTGTCGCCCGCATCGGGATGAGCGCGCAGAACCCCGGCACCACCGTGGTCGCCCCCGACACCAAACCGCTCGAAGAGCTCGAGCCGCTGTCCGCGCTGGCGCTGCGGCGGTTCATCACCACCTATTCCACTGTGGACGACTTGCCGATCGCCATCGCGATCAGCGGTTTCAGCCGGGTGTACCTGCGCGGCGACACCGACGCCGCCCTCGGCATGCTGCGCGCGACGCTGGCCCAGCTGGCCACCCTGCATTCCCCCGACGACCTGCGGATCGCGATCTGCGCCGGTGAAGAACGCCGCGCGGCCTGGGAATGGACCAAATGGCTGCCGCACGCGCTGCATCCCGAGCGTTCGGACGCGCTCGGCCCGCTTCGCCTGGTGGCACCGAGCATCCCGGCCCTGGAGTCGATGCTGGAGGAGGAACTGGCCAAGCGGCCGAGGTTCGATCCCGAATCGGACGTCCGGCTGGCCGGGCCGCATCTGGTGGTGGTGCTCGACGGCGGAGCGGTCGCGGGCTCCTCCCACCTCATGGCGGGCGGCGGCGTCGAAGGGGTGACCGTCGTGGATCTGACCACGATGCCGCCGAGGGCACTGGACCGCACCACCGTCGTGCTCGCCGTCGACGAGGGTGGCGACATGCTCAGCGAGACGATCGACGGTGAGGCACCGCTGGGCAGGGCGGATCGGCTGGGGGCTGTCGCGGCCGAGGGGCTCGCGCGCCAGCTGGCGCCGCTGCGGCTGACCGCGGGCCTGCGGGGAGAGGCCCCGATGAGCACCGAACTCGGTCTCGCCGAACTGCTGGAACTGGGCGATCCGTACGAATTCGATCCGGCCGACACGTGGGAACCGAGGCCGAACCGGGACCGGCTCCGCGTCCAGTTCGGCATCCAGGCCGACGGCGCCCCGATCGAACTCGACCTCAAGGAATCGGCGCAGGACGGTATGGGCCCGCACGGCCTGCTGATCGGGGCCACCGGCTCCGGCAAATCGGAACTGCTGCGCACGCTCGTCCTCGCGCTGGCCGTCACGCACCCGCCGAGTTCGCTGAACTTCGCGCTGGTCGACTTCAAGGGCGGCGCCACTTTCGCCAGGCTCGACGCCTTGCCGCACACCAGCGCGGTGATCACCAACCTCGCCGACGAACTGCATCTGGTCGACCGGATGACCGACGCGATCAACGGCGAGCTGATCCGCCGTCAGGAACTGCTGCGGGCCGCGGGCAACTTCTCCTCCTTGCGCGACTACGAAAAGGCACGGGCGGCGGGAGCCCCGCTGCCCGAGGTGCCGACCCTGCTGGTGATCTGCGACGAGTTCTCCGAACTGCTTTCCGCCAAACCCGATTTCATCGACATGTTCGTCCAAATAGGACGGGTCGGCCGTTCGCTCGGCGTGCATCTGCTGCTCGCCTCCCAGCGCCTCGAAGAAGGCAGACTGCGCGGTCTGGAGACCCACCTGTCCTACCGGGTCGGGCTCCGCACGTTCTCCGAGATGGAGAGCCGGGCCGTCCTCGGGGTCACCGACGCCTTCAAACTGCCGCGTGCCCCCGGGCACGGGTTCCTCAAGGTCGGGACCGAGCCGATGGACAGGTTCCGCTCCGCCTACGTGTCCGGGGTGTACCAGCGGGCCGCCGGCGGCGGCGTGACCACCAACCCGGGGGAACGCCTGGTGCTGCGGGAGTACACCACCGCCTACGTCGCCGAGGAGTTCGACGTCGAGCCGGAGGAGAGCACCGAACCGGATGACGACACCGCCGTCGGCGAGACCTTGCTGGACATCCTGGTCGACCGCTTGGAGGGGCGGGGCACCCCGGCCCACCAGGTGTGGCTGCCGCCGCTTTCGGACTCACCGACGCTGGACGCCCTGCTGCCCCCGCTGGTCACGGATCCCCTGCGCGGCCTCACCGCCGGGGCGGGCGGTGCGCTGCGCCCGGTGCTGGGCATCGTGGACCGGCCGTTCGAACAGCGGCGAGACCCGCTGACGCTGGACCTGACCGGCGCGGCGGGGCACGTCCTGGTGCTGGGCGCGCCGCAGACCGGGAAGAGCACGGTCCTGCGCACGTTGATCACCAGCCTCGCGCTCACTCACACGCCTCGGGAAGTCCAGTTCTACTGCCTCGATTTCGGCGGTGGCACACTCGCCTCGATCGCCGGCCTGCCGCAGGTCGCCGGCGTTTCGGGCAGGCTCGACACCGGCGCCGTCCGGCGGACGGTCGCCGAGGTGTCGACGATCCTGGCCCAGCGGGAACGGATGTTCGCCGAGCACCAGATCGACGGGATCGCCACCTATCGCAGGCTGCGGGCCGAAAACCGGTTCCCGGCGGAACGACACGGCGACGTCTTCCTCGTCGTCGACGGCTGGCAGACGCTGCGCAACGACTTCCCCGAACTCGAGGAGACTGTCGGCGACATCGCCGCTCGCGGCCTGTCCTACGGCGTGCACGTCGTGGCGGGGTGCTCCCGGTCGTTCGATCTGCGGATGAACGTGCGGGATCTGTTCGCCAGCAGACTGGAACTGAAGATCGGCGATCCCATCGACTCCGTAATCGACCGGCGTGCCGCGATGAGCGTGCCCGCCGACGCGCCGGGCCACGGGATCGCCATGAGCGGGCACCAGATGCTGGTGGCGCTGCCCCGGATCGACGGTGTCACGGATGCGGACGACCTCGCCGACGGCCTCGGAGCGCTCGTCGAAGCGGTGAAGTCGGCTTGGCCGGGCGAGCCCGCGCCGTCGGTCCGGCTGCTGCCCGGAATCCTTCCCTACGAAGAACTTCCTCCCGCCGACGGGGTGGAAGGCGAAGAGCCGGGACTCGCTGTCGGGATCCACGAACGCGATCTGTCGCCGATGCGGCTCGACTTCGCCACCGACCCGCATTTCTTCGTGCTGGCGGACACCCAGAGCGGCAAGACGTCGTTCCTCCGGGTACTCGCCAAGCGGATCCAGACCACGTACCGGCCCGACGAGGCCCGCATCATCCTGGTCGACCATCGCCGGAGCCTGCTCGGCGAAGTGGGCGAAGACCACCTCCTCGGCTACGGCACCAACGACGAGCACAGCGGACGTCTGCTCGCCGAGACCGCGACGGCGCTGAAGAAACGGCTACCCGGCAAGGACGTCACCCCCGAGCAGCTGCGGAAGAGGAACTGGTGGCAGGGGCCGGAGATCTTCGTCCTCGTCGACGACTACGACATGGTCGCCACGCACAAGGAACATCCGCTCATGGCCTTGCTTCCGCTGATCGCGCAGGGTTCGGACGTCGGCCTGCACGTGGTGCTGGCCCGCCGCACCGGTGGCGCGGGCCGAGGCCTGTTCGAGCCTTTCCTCGGCAGGCTCCGGGAAGTGGGCACGCCCGGTCTGATGATGTCCGGCGACCGGGACGAAGGTCCGTTGCTGGGCGGGATGCGGGCGCAGGTCCTGCCGCCGGGACGCGGCTGGCTGGTGGACCGCCGGGGTCAGAAGGACCTGGTGCAACTCGCCTGGCTGCCCGTACAGGACTGAGCGCGACGACCGGAAACGACCTGAGGAGTGACTATGAGCGGTGACCACATCAAGGGCGACACGGACGCCATGCGGGAGTTCGCGTCGAAGCTCATGAGCAGCATCGAGGCGACCCCGGTCAGCCCCATCGCCCGGATCGGCGAGATGACACCGTGCCCCGGCGGGCTGTTCGACTACTGCCAGCACCTCACGCACGTGGAGAACGAAACCATTCCCAAGCTCCAGACCTTCATCACGAAGGTCGAGCAGGGATTCGCCGCTTACGCCGACTTCGTCCAGCAGACGGCCGTGAACTACCTCCGTGCCGACGAAGCGGGCCGCCAGGAGATCTTGACCGCTTTCGTCACCCGGCCCGTGGGATACACGCCGGAAGTCGATCCCCGGCTGCTCGACCCGAACGCCGGACGGCGCTGAGGGGGAGCCATGGCGTCCATCGAAGAGATGTACAACCAGATCTACGCCGAAGTGCAGGGTCACATCCCCAAGCTGGCGGCCACCCAGTGGCTGTGGAGACAGGCCAGGACCTGGATCGGCGATCAGGCGAAACTCCTGCACCAGCAGGCGAATCAGCTCGTCACCCAGGACCATTGGCCGGACGCGGCCGGACGGCAGTTCCTGGCCAGGGTGAACCAGGACCTCGCCGTCATGCGGTCCTGGACCGATCCGGGCTCGAGGGTCACCGTCGGGAACCACGTCACCACGTCGAACGTGTTCGACACCATCAACGCACTGGACAGCGGGCTGTGGGCGGCCCAGCGCGCCGCGGAGCGGCTGGTCATCCACTACAACGGACTGTCCGATGAGGACAAGGGCAAGCAGCGGCAGGACATCGATGGGAAGATCGCCGCGGAGATCACCAAACTCGTGCCGCTGTACACGGCCGCGGCGACGGGCATGCGGGGTGCCGTCGGCGTGGAATGGAAGGGGCCGCGGGCGGCCACTTCCCGGCAGGGCAGGCAGAATCCGGCCACGAACCCCGGACCCGCGTCGGCTTCTCCCGGTACCGCGCCGTCGCCCACCGAACCGCAACCGCAGGAGCCCGCGCCCACCGAACCGACGACGCCGGAGACCACGGATCCGCTCAAGGCCGCTCTCGAGGCGGCGCCGGGGGCCTTGGACGCGTTGAGCCAGGCGATGCAGTCGGCACAGCAACTGCTCGGCGGCGGAACAGGTTCACCACTCCCGACGCCGCTCGATCCCCTCGATCCGCTCGGCCCGGGAGACTCGCTCTCGCCCTTGGAAGTCGCGCAACGGCTCGCCCGCGTCGAAGGCACCTCGGATCCTTCGGGTCTGCCCAGTCTCGCCGGGGGCGGCGTGAGCCCCGTCGGTGGTTCCGCCGCCGGGGGATCGCTTTCGCCGGTCGCGCCGGTCAGCCCATCACCCGGTGGCGTCGGCAGCGCCGCTTTCCCGCCGGTGACCTCCTTGTCCGCCACGGGTTCCGGCGGCGCGAGCACGTCCGGCAGCCCGGGGACGATGCCGCCGGCGCAACAGCAACCGCAGCACGGCGGGGCGAAAAGGGGCGGCGGGATCAAGCCCGGCGCCGCCGAGCACGCCGCCACCGGAAGGCCTCGCGAGCGCAAATCCGGCGTGACCCCGGGAGTTTCGCTACTCGGGCGGTCAGGACGTGGCCGTCCGGCCGACCGGACGGCGGAACCGGCTCCCGCGCCCCGGCGCTGGGACCGGGAGAACGACACGGTCCAGCTGCTCGACGAAGAGTTGTGGCAGGTCGAACAGGAAGACAGTGGTCCGCGCTACCGCGCCGGACAGTGAGGAGGGGTAGATGCCCGATCAAATCAAAGCGGATACCGAGTCGATGAGCGCTTACTCGAGCAAGCTCACCGCCCCGGAGATGCCGCCGTCACTCGCGCGACTGGGGACGCCGCCGAATCTGACCGGTCTCTTCGAAGGCATCGCGATGTCGGTGCTGGACAAGGCCGCGACAGCGAGTATGGCCGCGTTCATGGCGAAGATGACCGAAGAGATGGTCACCGACTCGACGAAGGTCAAGACCGCCGCGCTCACCTACAGCGCGGCGGACGTCACCAGCGCCCTCGAACTGGCCACGTCCGCCACCAAGGTGCTCAAACAGGGCATCGACCTGGTGAAGAAGACGGCCGGTTCCGGGCAGCAGCAACCGTCCACCGCCGAAAAACCGGCCGACCAGACTGCGAGCGACGCCTCGCAGGACCTTGTCTGAGGAGCTCAACATGGCTGTTCCTTACAATCTGCTGCCGATCGAGATGCATTTGGCGATGATCTCCGCCGAGCAGGCCAACGTCGCCGTCCTCACCGACGCGGCGCGGATGTGGACCGAATCCCGCGCGTGGATCGAAAACGCGTCGACCGAACTGCACACCCGGGTGGGCGAGTTGTCGCCGACCTGGCAGGACGACGCCGGCCGCGCCCACGAAGAAAAGGCGCAGCGTTCCCTCGCCGAACTCCGGTTCTGGGGTGAGCGCATCGATCTGGCCCAGCCCGCCGAGACACTGACGACGCTGGCGGGCGGGATCCAGGAGACGATGCAGGAGGTGGCGGTGCTGCACGGCCAGTACATGGCGGCGATCTCCAACCCGTTCACCGCCTGGGCGGCTCCCTTGATCCAGCAGGCGTCGGGTGCGCGGATGACCGCACTCGGCGCGCAGTTCGACATGTCGATGCTCAAGGTCGTCTCGGCCTCCGGAATCCAGCAGCCCGACCATCTGATGCCCGAGATGCCGCAGGCGTCCGCGGAAGGGAACTCCCCCGCCGACTTCATCAAGGCGGCCGAAGCGGGGATGAACGCGCTGTCGGAGGTGCAGGGGCTCGCCGAATCGGTCGGCGTCGGCGGCGGGAGCGGGAGCTCCCTCCCGGATGTCTCGATACCGGACATCCCCGGCTACGACGGATCGTCCGGCGTTTCGCTCGCCGGGCTGGCCCCGCTGCCGGCCGCGGCAGGCGCCGTCCCGTCGCTCGGCGGACTGCCCGGAGGATCGGGTGCGCCGCCGGTGCCGACGGGACTCCTCGGCGGTATCGGCGCGGCGGGCGGGATGGCCGGTCTTCCGGTGGCCGCCAAACCTGTCGGGACGAAGAAGGCGCCCAGCCTGGCTTCCGAGATCCAGCCCGGGGCCGCGACGCCGTCCGGCGCGAAGGCGGCGACCAGCCCGATGTCCCCGATGTCGCCGCCGCATGCCGGCGGGCAGAACACGGCGAGCACGCTTCGCCCGTCTTCGAGCGACCAGCCGACCGGACGGAACGGGGCGGCCCGGCGGGCGTCGTCAGGGAAGAGCGACGGCGTTCCGGAGAAGCTGCGCGGCCGTGCCGCGAAAGGCAGCCCGGACGGTCAGTTCACCCTGCGCCGGGCGTGACTGAAGGCCTGTCCTGTCGGGGCGGGTCCGTGAAGGCCTCCTTCCCTACGCTCAAGGTAGGGAAGGAGGCCTTCACGGACAGCTCCCTTCGTCGTGCCGGACGCGGGAAACTCAGCCGCCCAGGGTTTGACGGCGGGCGGCGGTGGGGTCGAGGCTCGGGCCCTCGGGCAGACGGGCCACCAGGCCGGCGGGAAGCCGCATCGGACTCACCGATGGATACCCGAGCATCTTGAGCACGTCGGGGGAAGCCAGCGGATAGCGGCGCCCCATGTCGGTCACCACGGTCAGCGTCCCGGCGGGAGCCTGCGCCGACGGCATCGCCTCGACGACGATCGCGCTGCCCGGCGGCACGTGGACGCGGTCCGCGAGCGGTGTCCCGGTGGCGGTCCGGCGAGCCGTGGTGGACATCGGATCGGCGGGCGGCAGCACTGGATCGACGGCCAGCGAAGGAGCCGCGGCGCCGTCGGCGAAGGTGGCGCACACGGTGGCGTCCTGATCACGCAGACGCGCGACGGCCGGACGGATCGCGGGCGCCGCGCCCGCTTCGGCCTGGATCGGGTCCAGTTGCCGCGACATCGTCGCCAGCGAAGGCGGCAGCGGCACGGTTTTGGGCTCGGCCCCTGGATAGGCGGCGAGCATCTGGGCGCTCGCGCGCTGGACGTCGTACTGCAGTTCGGTGATCGGCCGCAGGGCGTCCCGTTCGGTGAGGTAGTGCTGTTTTCCGCCGCCGGAGGCCTGCACCATCAGCAGCATCCCGTTCCGGATGTCGGTCCTGCCCGGGACAGCGGTGGACACCTCCCCCGCGGCGGCCACCGGGAGCGGGCCGATCGGCGCGCCTTCCGGGAGTACGTCGAGCCAGGCCCTGCCGACCCTCGCCCACGGCTCGGCGGTGAGCGCGAGCCCGGTGCCGACGGCGCCGTAGTCGTCGATCTTGTGCCGATGGCCGCGCCACACCAGGAACCGCTCGCCGGTCGACGTCGATTCCACCAGCAACGCCTGATCGCCCAGTTCCGCACCGCCGGACGGCGAAGCGCCCGCCAGCAGGACCGACTCCTCGATCCGGCTGCCCGCGAGGTCACTGGCGGGGGCCGAACACAGCGACCACGAACCGGTCAGCAGTTTTTCCTTGCCGGGCAAGGCGTCCGGCGCGTCGGCGATACCGATCCGCGGTCCGCGCGGGACGCCGGCGAGCGAGTCGCGCGATACCCGTTCCGTGGCGCGGTGATCGCCGAGCAGGAGCAGCGCCGACGTGTAGTTCGCGACGGGGTGCAGCCTGCCGTCCAGGAAGACGTACCTGGTTCCGGTCTCCTTCTCCAGGATGACCGCCGGATCCTTCCGCCAGGCGTTGTTCCCGCCGGGCACGATCATCCCGTACACCCCGACGCACGCCAGCGCCACGATCGCCAGCGCGACACTGGCGAAAGCGGCGCCGGAGGGACGCCGGAACGGCGGCTGCTCCGGATCGGTCTCCCTGGTCACGAGCGCGGAAATCGCGCGCTGCACCAGGAATTGGTACGCCTGCAGTTGATCTCGTTTGGACGCCATGGTTTCAGCCCCCCAGTCCGCGCACGTAGCCGTACAGGCCGAGCACCGAACACGCCACCGGGACGACGGCGATCATCAGCAGGATCTCGAAGTACTCGGCGAGCCTGCCGAGATAAGGGTTGGCGGCGCGAGTACTCAGTACGACACCGGAGGCGATGACGCCCGCGGCCACCGCCAAGGACAACGGTCCGGCCAGGACGAGCAGCAGCGAGCGGTCCGCCATGAGCGGACCCGCGAGCAGGCATCCGGCGCCGAAGATCCCGGTCACCAGCAACGGCAGCCGCTGCCGCAGGATCGGATACAACCTCGCCCGCACCAGGAAACCGGCCGCGAGCAGGGCGACGAGGACGACAGCGGCCTCGCTGTCGCTGCGGATCAGCGAAAGCTGGCAGTACAGGACGACGATCGCCGCGCCGCCCAGCATGCCGGTGAGCAGCGCGTCCGCTCTGGCCACGGCGGCGTGCACGAGGGCGAGCGGTGGCTGGGGATCGTCGCGGACGAGGTCCGCCGTCGAACGCGGCAGCACCGGCATCGGCACCCGGCCGAGCCGCAGCGCCAAGGGCGCGAACGTGGTCGAGAGCGCGAGCACCCCGCCGCCTATCACGGCCGCCGACCGATAGCCCGCCAGATCGTCGAAGGTGGCCAGCCAGCCGCCGAGCACCCCGAGCAGGCCGACGGTGGCCGCCCCCGCGAACAGCTCCGGCGCGGCTGTCACCCCGAGATGCCCGACGACGGCCGCGAGCAGCAACGCCGCACTCGCCAGCAGCAGATTTCCAGCGGACAACGCGCCGATCGGATCGTCGTCCGCCAGCAGCAGGCCGCCGCCGGTGAAGGCGAACGGAAGCGCGACGGCGGCGAGAACCGCCCCGGCCCCGGCGTCACGCAGGGCCCGCGCGAGCAGGACGCCCGCGGCCAGCAACAGCGCCGAAACGGCCAGCGCCCAGAACGCCGGGGACGTCCACGGGGGTCCGGCGCGCAGCACCGCGACGAGACCGAACGACAGCGCCACCGCGCCGGCCGCCAGCCCCGCCTGCCGCGTGTGCCGCGGCCCCCAGGCCTTGCCGGTGCGGCCGGAGCCGGTCGCGATCGCGTCCACGAGGTCGTCGTACTCGGGCTCCGGCCATTCGGCGCGGCGCGGCGTCAGATGGAGGATCTCCCCGTCCCGGACCCGGTGCGCGCCCAGCGTCCGGTCCAGATCGAAGGCCGTCCCGTCGGCGCGGCGCAGTTGCCAGCCGCCGCCGGCGACCCCGTCGTCGGCCATCCCTTCACCCGCCCGCGCGAGCAGGCCGGGGAGGATTTCGGCGACGGAAGCGTGTTCCGGCAGCGCCATGTCGATGCGCCGGTGCGGAGTGGTGATGGTGACCCTGACCAGGCCGGCAGTCTGCATGGGAAAAGAGTGGGCCGGTGACCGGGCCGCCGGGCCCCCGCGGCAGGAACCTGCCGCCGGGAAAGTGCGACGGATCCGGTCTTCTTGCGCGACAATGGGGACATGAGCATCGAGACAGGCGTCGGCGGACCGAGGCTGCTGGCCCAGGGCCCCATCGCCACCGTCTACGCGGGCCGGGATCCCGTCACGGGCAACGACTTTGCGGTCAAGATGTTCCCCGCTTCCTTCGACCGTGAGACCTCGGCGTGGCTCGAGCGCGAACGGAAGGCGCTCGCCGCCGTGCGGTCGACGCGGTCGGTCCTGCAGATCGACGAAATCCTGTCCCACCCCGACGGCCGCTCCGGTGTCCGCCGCGAACTGTGCCCGGGTTCCCTCGCCGGACTGCTGGATTCCGGTGCCCGCCTGGGGGTTTCCGACGTTCTCGCGCTCGGCGCCTCGATCGCGTCCGCGCTCGCCGCGGCGCACGGGGCGGACTTGCTGCACGGCGGCGTGAGCCCGCACAACGTGCTGTACCGCGCGTCCGGCGAATTCGTGCTCGCCGATTTCGGGGTGGCCCTGCGGCGGCGATTCCCGCGCGATCCGATGTACGCGGTCGAGTACACCGCGCCGGAAACCCTGCGCGACGACACACTTTCCCCCGCGTCCGACCTTTATGGACTCGGCGCGGTGCTCTACGCCGCCTTGACCGGCGCACCGCCCTTCCCCTGCCACACCGGGCAGCAGCCCGGCGAGCGGATCCTCCAGGTACTGCGGGAACCGGTGACGCCGATCCAGGACCCGGCCGTCCCGAGGGAACTCTCCGGCACGATCCTCCGATTGCTGGCCAAGGAACCGGCCGACCGGCCCCACGACGTCGCGTCACTGGCCCGGCTGTTCACGAAGCTGCGCCTGCCCGGCGGCGAGGTCGTCACGGGGGAATCCCACGACGTACCCGGCGAAGAAGAGGACGTCGACGTCGAGTTCGACGACTTCGCCGAAGTCCACCGGCCGCCCGCCGGGGCCCCGCCGGTCCAGGTGGTCCAAGCGCCGCCCGCCGGTGGCCGCACCCTGATCCGCGAGTTCAGCGGACCGCTCAAGACCGAACGCGGGATCCCGTGGCGGCCCGTCGCGCTGGCGGGGGCCGGGGTGCTCGTCGCCGGACTGGCCGCGCTGCCGCTCGTCCTCGGCCCGGCGGAGGTCGGCGGGCAGGCGATCCCGGTGGCGGCCGCGATCCCGCCGCCGTCACCGGCTTCCGCGCCCGCGCCGGACGTCAAGCTGGCCCTCGCCCCGCCGCAGGACCAGAGCGATCGAGTGCAACTGACCTGGACCGCGGAAGGCGAACTGGACTTCGTCGTCATCATGGCGGGCGAGCGGATCGAGACGAAACAGCTCATCGCCCACCGCCAGCGCAGCCTGGAGGTCCCCGTCGACCCCGCGCGCCGGTACTGCTTCCAGCTCAGGGCGACCGACGGCCGCCACGTCTACACCACCGAGCCGATCGCGATCCGCGGCGCGCGCTGCAACCCCTGAGCCCGCCGCCGCCCTTGTGTCCGGCCCAGCCTGAGACGCGAGGGCTGTGTGGAAACAGGGACGTTGGATGTCCCTATTTCCACACAGCCCCCTTGGGTCACCGCTCATGCGATCGGCTTCGGGTGTCGCGAAAGCCACTTTCGGGACGTCTGATGTCCCGAAAGTGGCTTTCGCGACATCGGGGTGGCGGTGAGGCGTGGGGTGGGGTACCGACACCTCACCCGGCCCTCGAAACCCCGGGCAGAACGTTGCGAAAGCCACTTTCGCAACGCACCCTCAGCTCACCCGAAGAACCACCACTCAAGACCGGCGCGAAGCCTTGATCGGCACCAGGGTCCGCGGCTCGAGTGCCGCCAGCACCCGAGCCGCGAACGGTCTGGTGGCCAGGCCCCGGCGCACCTCGCCGACCTCCTGCCACGCCCGCCGGACGGCGCCGTCACCCACCGGGACACCGGACCACAGCGTCACGTCGAGCACCTTGGCCAATCTGGCGACAGGCTCCCGGATCCCTTCCCCCGCAAGCGAACCCGCCGACTCGGCGAGATCGCGCGGGGTCATCCCGATCCGGAACGGGACGCCGTGCGCGCGCAGCCGGTCGCGGATCTCGTCCCACGCGCCGAGCACCCCTTCCGCACCCGACCGGCGACGCCGCCGCCGGGCGCGGACAACCTTCGCCGCCGGAACCCCGAAGAGCCACAAGAGTCCGAAAAGGACGATCAGAGCGGCGGCGGCCAGCCACCACCAGCCCGCTCCCGCGTCGGCGCTCTGGTCCTCGGGGGCGTCCGGCGGTGTGCCCGGCGGAAGCTGGGGCGGCCGCAGTTCCTGTTCGGCGGGCAGCTGGGCCCTCGCCCGCGCGACGGCCTTGCCGGGGCCGGCCTGATCCCGTCCCGCCCGGCCCGCCGCGGCGGTCGGGTCGAGCGCCACCCATCCCGCTCCGGCGACGGCGACTTCGGGCCACGCCAGGACATCGCGGTTGCGGACGACGTTCATCCCGCCGTCGGTCTCGGCCGAACCGCGGAATCCGACGACCAGCCGCGCCGGGATACCGCTCATCCGCGCCAAGACCACGTACGCGGCGGCGAACTGCTCGCTCGTGCCCCGTTTGCTCTCGAGCAGGAAATGCCGCAACTGCGGCCAGCCGTGCCCGGTCGGCAGATCGTCCTTGCCCACCGCGACCTGATAGTTCTTGCTGAGAAAGCGTTCCAGCTGCAACGCGGACTGGAACGTCGGGCGCAGACCGCGCACGGCGTCCTTGGCGACCTGCTCGACCTCGGGCGGCACCGCGCCCAGTCCACCGAGCCCGCCCGCCCGGGCGTCGACCTCCCCGGACCTGAGATCGACCTCGGGTGAGGACCAGCTGAGCCGGTAGTTCCGTTCGGGCCCGGTGGACGGCGCGTCCATCAGCAGGGTGCCCGCGGACTGGTCCACCAGCGGCGTCAACCCGTCCACCCCGGTGAGATCCGGATGACTCGGCAGCCACGGTCCCGCGAGTCCGCGCACCCGCAGTTCCGCGGTGCCGCCCGCCCCGTCGGGAGCGCCGTCGAGCCCCGCGCCGAGCCGCCGGAGCCGGGAATCGGCCAGCCAGTTCGCACCGTCGAAACCGTTCAACACGATCAGGCGCCACTGATCGACCGGGGTGTCGCCGCGGTAGCGGAACACCTCTTCGTCCGGCCGGATGAGCCGCTGGGCGATCTCGTCCAGCGGATTGCCGAGCCTGCTCCGCGGCGGCGGCGCGGCCTGGGTGTCCTTGAGCGTCAGGGGATCGCGTCCGACCGGATCGAGTACGGCGAGCGCGACCGCGCCCGCGACGAGCGCGACCACGGTGGACAGTGCGGGCCAGACCGCCGATCCCGTCACCCGCCACGAGAACCGCGGCCCGCCGGGCGCACGGCCCACCGGCCGACGGCCCGACCACAGCAGGAGCCCGGCGGGCAGCGCGTATCCCAGCGCCGCCCCCACCGCGCCGATACCCGTCAACGCCTGATACGCCTGCGCGAGTCCGGCGACGGCCAGGCTCGGCACGAGAGCCACGAGCGGCTTCTTCAGCCGCAGCACCAGCTCCAGCCCCAGCACGACGGCGAGCAGCACCGACAGCGGGACGAACAGCAGCTGTTCGGGGACCGGCCGCGCGGGCCAGGTGGACTGCAGGGTGAGTTGCCAGCCTTCGGTGAACCCGCGTGCCAACCCTCGCAGTGATTCCGCGGTGGGGAGGAAGGCGAGCGTGGTCGAAGTCAGCACCGTTTCGATCAGACCGAGCAGGCCGAGCAGCGCCACGAGCAAGGGCCGGTACGGAACCAGCTTGGGGAACTTCGCTGTCAGCTCGGCACAGCCGTAGCCGACGAGGACGACCACCAGCACCGGGACGAGCAACGCCTCCCAGCCGAACACCGGTACGAACAGCAGCCCGGCGACCCCCGTCGCGCCGAGCAGCCCGGCGACCGCGATCCGGTCGAATCCCGCGCTCATGCCTTACCCGCCAAGGAGTTCCACTGGGCAGCGGCACCGGCCGCGTCGACGGCGATGATCAGGCCGCCGGAGCCCGCCGACGGCCTGAGGTCGCCGAGCCGGATCACGGTGTCGGGCTGCCAGCGAGCGGTGTGCCCGAGGTCGGCGTCCGGGCCGGTGATCACGACCAGTACCCCGCCGGGCCGCGACGCGGCGGCCAGGGCCGAGGGCAGCAGCGGCGCGCCGTCCGCCGCGTCCTGGGTGACGAGCGCGAGTTCGTCCAGCAACGTCCTCGCCGCGCGCACCCCGCTGTCGGTCAGGGTGTCCGCGCCGGTGGCGGTGATCAAGCGGCAGTGCTGCCCCGAAGACGCCGACGCGTAGAAGAGCGAGGCCGCCACCTCGACGGCCTCCTCGAAAACGGCCGCGTTCATCGACGCGCGCCGCGTGTCGAGCACGGCGGTGAACCGCGGCTGGGCCGGATCGGCGTACTCGCGCACCATGAGCCGTCCGGTCCGGGCCGTCGCCTTCCAATGCAGATGCCGGACTTCGTCACCGAGCACGTACTCCCGCACCGCGCGCAGATCCGCCGAACCCCGCAGCGGCGGATCGGTGATCGGGCCTTCGTGGTGATGTCGCGGATGGCCCGCCTGCGCCGCGCGCACCGCGTGCCGCCGCGGATGCACCCACAGCCACGCGGTCCCGCCGACGGTCTGCTCGCCGCGGGCGAGGTCGAACAGATCCGGCCGGTGCACCACGAGCGGACCGACCCGCAGTTTCCCGCGTACGGTCGTCGGCAGTTCGTAGTGGTACGTCGCTTCCGCGCCGGGGGCGAGCGGACGGACGCGCAGGCGATGCGTCTCGCTCCCGACACCGTCCACCGCGGCGAAACCGCCGTGACGGCGCGAAGCGGTGTTGCGCACGACCAGAGAGGCCAGCGCTGGTTTCCCCCGCTCGACCCGGTCCGGCTGGACGGTCCGGCCGATCTCCACCTTCGGCCGGAACCTGGTGGTGGCCAAGGCGATCAGCACCGCGCCCGCCGAGATCCCGGCGAAGGCACGGAAAAACGTGTATCCGGCCAGCTCGCCGAGGGCGTAGAACCCGGCGGCGAAGGTGAGCACGATGACGCCGCGGCGGGTGAGCCGCACGCCTACCGCCCCATCGCGGCCATGGGAGCGGCCGTCGCGCCCAGGAGTTCGTCGACGATGTCGGCGGTCCGGCGCTGGTTGAGTTCCGCGTCCGGCGTCAGCACGAGCCGGTGGTCCAGCACCGGATGCGCGACGTCCTTGACGTCGTCCGGGGTGACGAAGTCGCGGCCGAAGGTGGCGGCGAGCCCCTGTGCCGCCCGGATCAGCGCGATGCTGCCCCGTGGGCTCGCGCCGTAACGGACGTCCGGATGCGAACGGCTCGCCGCGGCCAGCCGGACCGCGTAGTTGACGATCTCCGGTGCCAGATGGGACTTCCGGACCTCGTCGATCACCTGCTGGACGTCGGCGATGCTCAGCACCGGCTTCAGTTCGTCCGGGGTCACCCCGGCGCAGTCCCCCATCACCACCCGCATCTCGGATTCCAGATCCGGGTAGCCGACCGAAATACGCATGAGGAACCGGTCCAGCTGCGCCTCGGGCAGCCGGTAGGTGCCCTCGAGCTCGATCGGGTTCTGCGTGGCCACCACGAGGAACGGCCGCGGCACCGCCTGGCCGACCGAATCGACGGTCACCCGCCGCTCGGCCATCACCTCCAGCAACGCGGCCTGTGTCTTCGGCGTCCCCCGGTTGATCTCGTCCGCCAGCACCACGTTGGCGAAGATCCCGCCGGGGTGGAATTGGAACCGCTCGGTGTTCTGGTGGTAGACCATCACGCCGGTGATGTCGCCGGGCAGCAGGTCGGGCGTGAACTGGATCCGGCTCCACCGGCCGCCGATGCTGGCGGCGAGGCAGCGCGCGATCGTCGTCTTCCCGACGCCGGGCACGTCCTCCATCAGCAGGTGCCCTTCGGCGAACAGCGCCGCCACGGTGAGCCGGACGACCTCCGGTTTGCCGCGCACCACCGATTGCACGTTCTCGGCGATCTGCTCGAAGGCGACCCTGGGTGTGAGCGTCACAGAACTTCCTTGTCCTTTCGTCGGCGCAGTCCCACCAGCGCCATCGGGCCGAGCCAGAGCAGCGGGCCGCCACCGACCGTCGGCACGCCCCGCCAGGAGTCCGTCGCGGTGCCCGCGGAGGTCTTGATACTGGCGGTGATCGTGATGGACCCGGCCCAGGCGACCTCCGAGATGATCAGGTTCGTGGCCCCGGAACAGGCCACCGGCTTGGTCTTGGCGAAGAACTCCGCCTGGCAGGTCGCGGGGGCGCCCTTCCCGTCGGCGATCACGGAAACGATGAGGGAGCCGTCCTTGCCCTTCACCTGGGTGATCGTGATCGTCGGTGGCCCCGAAGCCACCGGCACGGTGACCTTCCGGCTGCCGGCGGCCCCGGTGAGCGCGGCCCCCGAACCGAACTTCGTGACCGCGCGGACCGTGACGGTCGCGGTGCCGGTGACCCCGGTGAATTCCGTGGACCTTGCCGAGAGTTCGCGCTCGCCCTTGCCGGTCGCGCTCACCAGGTAGTGCACCAGCGTCCCGCCACGGAGGTCGGGCTGGGTCCAGCTCACCGACACCTTCCCGTCGGCGCCGGCGTTCGCGGTGACGGCGGGTGCCGCGGCGGGCCGGTTCGCGGGAGCGGGGACGACAGCCTTGGCGCTGGCGCCCACCCCGACACCCGCCGAGTTCTCGGCGATCACGGTGATCACGTACGGGGTTCCGTTGGTCAGCCCGGAAACCGTGGTCCCCCGCGCTGATCCGGCGACCCGCGTGGATCCGCCGGTCCAGGTCACCCGATAGGCGGTGATCCGCGCGCCGTTGTCCGAGGCCGGGCTCCACGAGACCTTGATCGAGCCGTCCCCCGCCGTCGCGCTCACCTTCTTCGGTGCGCCGGGCGGAGTCGCCCTCGCCACCGGCGGAATCGCCTTCTGGGTGTTCGGCGACGGCTGCTGTTGTTGCGTTCGCTGCGGTTGCCTCGGCGGGGGTTCGTCGCCGGACGGCGGTTGCGGGGTGGCCGGCGGCGCGCCCGCGGTCTGGCTGTTGGCCGCCTTGTCGACGTCGACGTCGAGCACCGTGCCGTCTTCCCCGTTGACCACCAGCACATGCGAGCCGTCGGAGCTGTCGACGTAGATCCGGTTGTCCTCGCCCTTGGCAAGCCTCGCCGCCGCTGCCTGGCCGGGCACCTTCACCGTGGATTTGAGCTTGCCCGCCATGTCGTAGGTCAGGACCTCCCCGCGGGTCTCGTCGACCATGGCGAAGACGTTCGACGACGAGACCGGGCCGTTGAACCGGCTGCCCTTGGTCAGCTCGACCGAGATGGGCTTCGCGGACGGGCGATCCTGGTCCAGCCCGCTGATGTCGATGAGGTGGAGCTGGTTGCGCTCCGGGTCGGCGATGGCCAGCCGGTCACCGACGGCGCTGGTGGCCACCTGGGCCGACGGCGAGAGCTTGATGCCGAGAGGGAGGGCTTCGCCGAGCCCGTCGAGGCCGACGCGGTGGAGACTGTCGCCGGTGGTGTCGAGTACGACCGGCCGATCGCCGACCAGCGTGAGCCCGCCACCGTGCGACGGCGGGAGATGCGCGGTGCAGGTCAGGACGGCGGCGCCCTTGGGCAGCTCGCAGATCGAGCCGTTGTCGACGCGGTGCACCCACACCGTGCCGTCGAGGGTCGCGACCGGCCGGGACAGTGGCCCCCCTGCGGGCACTGTCGCGGTCGGGTCGCCGAGACGCACGATCTGGCCCGCGTTGCGGTAGACCAGGTACGGGCCGCCCGCGATCTCCAGCACGAACGGGGTTTCCGGCGCGGGCGGCGGCGTGGACTCCTCCACGCTCAAGGTCGCCTTGTCGAATTCCGTGATGCGGTTCCGCTCGACGACGTAACCCGAATCGTCCCCCTGCACGACCTGGCTGCCGCTTTCGGCGCCGGGTACGTTCGCGCGCGCGTCGACACGGTTCGTCGAACCGTCGACGTGGAACGCGGACTGGGCGGCGTCGTTGTAGACCCAGTGGCCGACCTGGACGAACTCCAGCCCCGCCGGGGTCGACGCCTGTCCGGTCACGGCCAAACCGACCAGCGCCAGGCAGCCCGCGACCACCAGCGCCACGGCCATCCGGGTCCTGGCCACCACGCTGAACCGCTTCGTGCTCCGCTCGTCGGTGTTCACGCGATCAAGCTAGAGACCGACCATGAAATTTCGATGAAACAGCCTGTCTCGGGCCTGCGGGCCCGTGTCATCGAAACCTCATGTTCGCCGGGCACGCTGAAGCGGACTCGGCTTGAGGAGGCACGACGATGACCGATCTCGGCGCGGCCAGGACGGACGGGCGGTACCAAGCGCCGCCCCAGCGGCTTCCCCAGCCGGCACCGGCCGTACCGCGGGCCGCGGCGCTGCCCGACCCGCTCGCGTACGCGGCGCCCGCCGCGCGGGCCGCCGCACGCGAGGCCGCGCTGGCCGCGTTGACCGCCGCTCGCCAGGCCGAACGACGGCCGCAGTGGTCCGCGACGGCACCCGCCCCCGCTCCGGTGCTCAGCGGTCCGCGGCCTAGTCCGCCGCCACCCGCCGCAGGACGGCGTCCCCACCGGATCGGCGTACTGCAGATCGTCTGCTGGCAGCTGGTCGTCGTCGCGCTGGTCCTGGTGGCGGGGCGGCCTTGGCCGCTGGCGGCCGCGGTGGTCACCGTCGCTGTGGTGACCACCGCGCTGACAGCGGTAAGGATTCGGGGCCGCTGGCTCTACGAATGGCTCGGTTCGGCGTCGGGATACCTGACCCGCGACCGCGACCGGGATCTCCGGACCGCGGGCGAGGCGGGCCGGGCGCTGCTGCTCCTGCTGTCGCCGGAAGCGGCCGGGACCACCGGCGAGATCGGCGACGAGGCGGTGTTCATGGTCAGCCGCGCCGACGGCATCACCGCTGTCCTGCAACCGAAATCGGCCGCGCGCGAGCGGCCGATGCCGTCACCGCTCGCCTTGCTGCCGCCGTCGCGCGAACAAGCGCTGGACGTCGCCGCGCAGGTCATCCAGCACGTCGGCGCGGACCGCTCACGGCCGCCGCGGGGCTGGGTCGCGCTGCAGGCGTTGCGCACTGTCGACGTCCACCACGACGCCGATGTGCGGCAGGCGCTCGGGAACACAGTCCGGCGTGTGCGCAGGCAACTCCGTCGCGAGGGCCTGCCGGTGCGGGCACTCGCCGAAAACGAGGTCCTCGGCGCACTCGCGTCGCTGGCGCACGTCACGGCGGGCCGGGCGCGGATCCGGGAGGAATGGCGGTTCTGGCACAGCGGCCCGATCTGCCAGGCGACCTTCCGCCTCGACGGCTGGGCCGCGCTGTCACCGGCGCACGAGACGGACCTTGCGCGCCGCCTGCTCGCCGCCGCGCCCCGGGCCGCGGTGACCCTCGCCGTGACCGCACGCCGGAGCGCCACCGAGACCGAAGCGCGAGTCAGCGCGGCGATCCGGATCGCCGCGGCGGGGCCTCAGGCCGTCGAACACGCGGTGCGGGACCTGGAACTCGCCGTCCGCCGGGGTGGGCTCATCCTGGAGCGTCTCGACGGCAGGCACGCCAAGGGGGTGGCGGCCACCTTGCCGATCGGGGTCAGTTGAGGACGACGATCGCGACGTTGAGCGCTGTCGCGTACAACGTCCAGGCGAGGTACGGCAGCAGCAACACGGCCGAAACCCGGGAAGACCGGCGGAAGTACAGCGCGGTGACGACGATGGCGATGTCGAGCAGCACGATGTCGGCCAGTGCGAGGCCGTACGCACCCGCCGCGAAGAACAGCGGAGTCCAAGCGGCGTTCAGCACCAATTGTGCCGCGTACCAGCCGAGTCCCCGGCGTTCGCCGCCGGATTTCCAGTACAGCCAGCCCGCCACGGCGATCCCGAGGTACAGGACCGTCCACACCGGACCGAACAGCCAGGCGGGCGGCGCGAACGGCGGCAGTTCGAGTCCATTGTAGACAGAACGGGCGTTCGCCGCGGCCAGCCCGCCCACGACCGCCGCGACCGCGACCGCGGCCAGGAACGGGAGGAACGCGAGTGGCGCGCGGAGTCGTCCCGGTATCGTGGTCATCCTTCGAGCGTAAGGCCGCGGACAAGGTCTCGCGCGCTCAAAAAACCCGTCGCGCGAGCCCGTAAGATCGGTGACGCGATGAACGACGAGACTTTCCTTGCCCACGTGGCCGACGGTCTGGCCGCACTGCCGTCCGTGAGCGCCGTCACCCTCGGCGGGTCGCGCGCCCAGCACACGCACGATCCCGGCAGCGACTGGGATTTCGCCGTCCACTACCGCGGCGGCTTCGACCCGGCGGATCTGCGCGCCGTCGGCTGGGACGGCGAAGTGTCCGAGATCGGCGCCTGGGGCGGCGGCGTGTTCAACGGCGGCGCCTGGCTCACGATCGACGGCAGGCAGGTCGACGTCCACTACCGCGATCTCGACGTCGTCGAGCACCACCTCGCCGAAGCCCGGCGGGGCCGGTTCCACTGGGAGCCGCTGATGTTCCACCTCGCGGGCATCCCGAGCTATCTGGTCGTCGCCGAACTCGCCGTCAACCGGGTGCTGCGCGGTGACCTGCCGCGACCGGACTTCCCGCAAGCCCTGCGGGAAACGGCTCCCCCGATGTGGCGAAGCCGCGCGGAACTGACCCTGCGCTACACGCGGGGCGCCTTCGTCCCGCGCGGAGCGGCCACGGAGGTCGCGGGCGCGCTGGCCACCGCCGCCATGGAGACGGCGCACGCGGTACTGGCCGCCCGCGGCGAGTGGGTCACCAACGAGAAACGGCTGTTGCGGCGGGCGGGATTGCGCGAGATCGACGAGATCGTCACCGGTCTGCGAGCGGATCCCGGCGCTCTCGCCCAGCCGGTGGACGAGGCGGAAGCGCTGCTTTTCGCCACTAAGTAGCCAAAATCGCCCGATAGGATTGTCGGATTTGGCCGACCGGAGCCACCGGGTTCTAGTTGTCACCATGTCCACGACCGACGTCTCCGCCCTCGCGCGGACCACCTTGGCCACCCACCAGTCGCTCTACCTCGCCACCGCCGGCGAATCCGGCCCCTGGGTGAACGGTGTGTTCTTCGCCGAAGCCGATCTGTTCACCCTCGTCCTCGTACTGGAGCAACGAGGCCGCACCCTCGCCTCGCTCCGGCTCAACCCGGTGGCCTCGGTCATCGTCTCCACCGGCTCGCCCGCCGACCCGTTCCTCCAGGCGATGGTCCGGGCCGAGATCCTGGACGGCGACCGGGCCCAGACCGCCCGCGACCTGCTCGTGGCGAAGGTGCCCTACGTCGCGCCGTTCCTGGACACGCCCATCGAGACCGTCCAGCTGACCGTGGAGTCCTGGCGCGTCACCGACATCCCCAACGGACTGCTGCCGGGCAAGGACCTCGCGGCCGTCTGAGCCCTGTGGCGCGGGTCACGGAATGAGCGGCGATCTTCAGCGCTACAGAGAGGTAAGACCCGTCCTCACCCAAGGGAGTGCCATGTCCGCCACCGCCACGCCGGAAGAAACCGCTCTGGCCGTCCCCGCGCTCGACGACTTCGATTTCCCGCTCACCGACGGTGCCGCCTGCCGCATCGAGGACCCGGACTGCGAAGCCTGCCAGTAAGTACGGCCATCCAGGGTGACGATGAAGGAATTGGGACGTCCAGCGTCCCAATTCCTTCATCGTCGGGCCGTCCTCGATACCGCCGCTTGGCACCCATCGGTGTGATCGCGGCCGCGTCGACGACCTCGACGCAGCCGAGAAGCACGCAGCCGTCCGCGAACTCGGAGCGCCGAGCCGGCTCTCCGCCGCGGCACGGTTCGGTACGAAGCCGGACGTCGTCAGCTGGGCCTGCTCCAGTTGCAGTTTCACACGCGGCATCGACGGCGCACACGAACAGTCTCGCGTCCTCGGCGAAAGGCTCGGCGTTCCCGCGAGCAGTACCTCCTTGGCGTTCCTGACCGCGCTCGCTCACCTGGACGTCGAGCGGGTGGCACTCGCCTCGGTCTATCACCGCGACACGACCGCGAGCTTCGCCGATTTTCTCGCGGAGGCGCGCGTCACCACCGTTCGTTCGGTCTCCGCCGACGCGCCCTCGGATCGGGCCCTCGCCGAGTGGGACAGCCGCCGCATCGCCGGACTCACGGCCGCGGCGACCACGTCGGAGCCGAAGCGATACTCGTCCCGGAAACCGCGCTGCACACGACGCCGCTACTCGAAGACCTCGAAAACGATCTCGGTAAACCCGTGCTCACGGCCACGGCGGTCACCCTCTGGGACGCCCTGCGCAAATTGGGTGCGCCACCCGTCCGGTCAGGGCTCGGCAGCCTGTTCGCCGCGACGCGCTAAGCGTCGATCCTGCCTCGCAGATCGTGCAGGATCTTCGTGAGCAGGCGCGAAACGTGCATCTGGGAGATGCCGATGCGTTCGGCGATCTGCGACTGGGTCAGGCCGTCGAAGAACCGCATCGTGACGATCGCGCGTTCCCGTTCCGGCAGTCGCTTCAGCAACGGGACCACCGTATGGCGGTCGTCGATGAGCTCGAAGCGGGAATCCAGTTCCCCCATCACCTCGGCCAGCGGCGCCGAGCCCTCGCCGTCGCCGACGGGCCGGTCCAGGGACGAAGTCTGGTAGCTGTTCGCGGCGAGCAGGCCCTCTCGCACCGTGTCGACGTCTTCGTCCAGATGGCCGGCGAGTTCGCTCGGCGTCGGCGCGCGGCCGAGGGTTTGCGTCAATTCGGTGGTTCCCCGCGAAAGCCGGGTGCGCAGCTCCTGCATCCCTCGCGGGACGTGCACCGCCCAGCCGGTGTCGCGGAAGAAACGACGGACCTCGCCCATGACCGTCGGCACCGCGTAGGGCAGGAAGTCCCCGCCCAGCGCGGCGTCGAACCGGTCCACGGCCTTCATCAGCCCGATCCGGGCCACCTGGACCAGATCTTCCCGCGGCTGGCCGCGGCCGCTGAACCGGAGGGCGATGTGTTCGGCGATCGGCAGGAATTCGAGGATCAGCCGCTCGCGCAGCCTCGCCCGCTCCGGGTGGCCATCGGGCAGAGCGGCCATCTGGTCGAAAAGAGGGCGGCAATGCGAGTAGTCGTCACTCCGTCGCGTCTTGCGGTCGGAGCGGGCCGGGAGCACTTCACCCCGCGAGGCGGACTGCTCGAGCTCTTCCATGAGGGACGACGCGTTCATCGACGGCTCATCTGTCCCTTCCGGACTCACGTGCGGCCTACTTCGTCATGGCGTAAATACCCGAGGGGCCGGAGCGGCAAACATCGACGCGACCGGACTGCCGGGTGGTGGCCGGTGTGTCAGCGTTGAAGGCATGACAGCACCAGGACCCGAACCCGAAGACGTCCCCGGTCTGGAACCAGGTGGTTCCGTGACACCCGGTGACGTCCCGCCCGACGCGGGGCAGACCTCCGGCCTGTCCCATCCGCAGCCGATCCCTTCACGCGGTCCGGCGATCGTCACGTTCGTCGTGATCGGCGTCCTGGTACTGGGCGTGGCCGGATTCTTCGTGTTGCGCGCGCTCGACCTGCTCTGAGCCGCCGAGGACCTACTCGGCGATCTTCAACGTCGTCAGCAGCCCGGTGAGCTCGATGGCCCTGCGCAAGACCTTGGACGGCGCGAAACTCAGGTCGATCCCCGACTCCTCGCAGAACCGGTTCAGCTGGACCAACACGGACAAACCCGAAGAATCGCAGAAGCCGACGCCGGTCATGTCCACCATCACGACGCGGGGAGCGCCCTCCAGCAACGCGCGGGTCTCCTCCAGGAGCCTGGGACTGGTCGAAATGTCGACATCGCCCGCCACCTCGACGGTGATGGCGCCGTCCGAGCGCGCCGCCTCGACCACGGTGAGAGGAGCGGACTGCCCGGTTTCGGTGTTGAACGCCATCCTTCGACGGTAGAAGCACACAGCTCGGGCCGCAACCGTCAAGTCTTTCGTCCTCTTAGGACAGTCTTAGGCTCACCGGGTGGGATACCCTCGCCGGATGGCCTGCCGTATCACCGAACTCATCCTCGACTGCGCCGACCCGGTCCGCATGGCGGCGTTCTGGTGCGAAGTGCTCGGGTACGTCGAGATCGGCGTGGAGGACGGGGACATCGAAATCGGCCCACCCGGAACCGGATTCGGCGGCCCGCAGCCCACGCTGATCCTGAGCCGCAGCGAAGACCCCAGGCCCGGCAAGCTTCCCCTGCATCTCGACGTGAATCCCACCGACCGCGATCAGGACGCGGAGCTGGAGCGTTTGCTCGCCGCCGGCGCGCGGCCCGCCGACGTCGGCCAGACCGGGCAAGAGTCGTGGCATGTGCTCGCCGACCCCGAGGGCAACGTGTTCTGCCTCCTTCGCAAGCGGGTCGCCCCCTGAGGTTGGGGATCAACGCCCCGGGGTATCCGAAGGAAGACAACCGAAACCTACTGAATGGTCCTTGATGGCGGACGAACGATTGTGGCAGCGTGACAAGGCCGAATTCGGCTCCGGCACGGACGCTTCGGCGGGACCGCTGTCGGAGCGGTTCGTCGAACTGACTCGCCTGCTGCTGGCCGCCTCGACGCCCGCGCAGGTCCTCGAACAGGTCATCGGCGCGGCGTATCGGGTCGTACCGGGTGCTGATCTGGTGTCGATCACTCTCCGTGCCCCGGACGGCACCTTCCACACCCCCGTTTCGACCGGTGAGGTCGCCCTGGAGCTCGACGAGGTGCAGTACCGCGCCGGAACCGGCCCTTGCGTCGATGCCGCCGCCGACGGAAGCCCCGGTCACGTCCGCAGCGACGACTTGTCGGACGAGGAGAGGTGGCCGGACTTCTCCCAGGCAGCCGTCCGCCACGGCTTCACCGCGATCCTGTCCACAGTGCTGGTGCCCGAGGCGAAGCCGCCGAGGCTGCCAGGGGCCCTCAACATCTACAGCAAGAGTCCCGGCGCCTTCGATGCCGACGCCCAAGACATCGCGCTCCTGCTCGCCACCCATGGCTCACTCGCCCTGGCCGGCACCAGCGCCGTGAGCCGGGCGGAACTGGAGTCGAGCCACCTCCGGCGGGCCGTCGAGTCCCGCGACGTCATCGGGCAGGCGAAGGGGATCCTGATGCAACGACGCGGCCTGAGCGCCGACGAGGCCTTCGACCTGCTTCGCCGCACCTCTCAGGACCTCAACGTCAAGCTCGCCGAGCTCGCCGCCACCCTCGCCACCCGGCACTCGGAGCTCGACAAACCCTGAGGACGAAGGCGGGCCCGGCTGACGGATCAGCCGGGCCCGTTCGTGTGCCGTGCTCAGTCGAGGTCGAACCGGTCGAGCTCCATCACCTTGGCCCAGGCCGCGGCGAAGTCGGCGGCGAACCGCTCGCGGGCGCCCTGGCCCGCGTAGACCTCGGAAAGCGCCCGCAGCTGGGAGTTGGAGCCGAAGACGAGGTCTACCGCGGTGGCGGTCCACTTCACCTTGTCCGAGGCCACGTCGCGGATCTCGTACACGTTCTCCTCGGACTCCGAAACCTTCCACCGGGTGCCCGGCGAGAGCAGGTTGGTGAAGAAGTCGTTGGTGAGCACACCGGGCCGGTCGGTGAGGACGCCGTGCCGCGTGCCGCCCGCGTTGATCCCGAGGGAGCGCAGACCACCGGCGAGGACGGTCATCTCGGGCGCTGTCAGGTCGAGCATGTAGGCGCGCTCGACGAGCAGGACCTCCGGCTGCAGCTTCTCACCGGAACGCAGGTAGTTTCGGAACCCGTCGGCGCGCGGCTCGAGGAGCGCGAAAGACTCGACGTCGGTGTCCTCCTGCGCGGCATCGGTGCGCCCCGGATGGAACGGCACGGTCACCTCGGTGCCCGCGTCGCGCGCCGCCTTCTCGACGGCGGCCGAGCCCGCCAGCACGATCAGGTCGGCCAGCGAGATCTTGGCGCCACCGGCGTCGTTGAACTCGCGCTGGACGCCTTCCAGGGTCTCCAGGACACTCGCGAGCGCCTCGGGCTCGTTGACCTCCCAGTCGCGCTGGGGGCTGAGGCGGATCCGGGCGCCGTTGGCCCCGCCGCGTTTGTCGGTGGACCGGAAGCTCGCCGCGGCCGCCCACGCCGTGCTGACCAGCTGCGCGACGGTGAGACCGGACTCCAGCACCTTCGTCTTGAGCGCGGCGATGTCGGCGTCGCCCACGAGATCGTGGTCGATGTCGGGCACCGGGTCCTGCCACAGCTGCGCTTCGGGGACCCACGGTCCCAGGAAACGGCTGACCGGGCCCATGTCGCGGTGCAGCAGCTTGTACCAGGCCTTCGCGAACGCCAGCGCGAACTCGTCCGGGTGCTCCAGGAAGCGGCGCGAGATCTTCTCGTACGCCGGGTCGACACGCAGCGACAGGTCCGTCGTGAGCATGGTCGGCTTGTGCTTCTTGGCCGGGTCGTGGGCGTCCGGGATGATCGCCTCGGCGTCCTTGGCGACGTACTGCTTGGCGCCGCCGGGGCTCTCGGTGAGCTCCCATTCGTAGCCGAAGAGGATCTCGAAGAAGCGGTTGCTCCACTGCGTCGGCACGTCGGTCCACGTCACTTCGAGACCGCTGGTGATCGCGTCGGCGCCCTTGCCGCTGCCGTGGTCGCTCAGCCAGCCGAGGCCCTGCGCCTCGATCGGGGCGCCTTCGGGCTCCGGGCCCACGTGGTCGTCGGCGATACCCGCGCCGTGGGTCTTGCCGAAGGTGTGGCCGCCGGCGATGAGCGCGACGGTCTCCTCGTCGTTCATCGCCATCCGGGCGAAGGTCTCCCGGATGAAATGGGCCGCCGCGGCCGGATCCGCGTTGCCGCGGGGCCCTTCGGGGTTGACGTAGATGAGGCCCATCTCGGTCGCGCCGACGTCGGGCACCATCTCCGCGTCGCCGGCATAACGCTCGTCACCGAGCCAGGTGTCCTCCGGACCCCAGAAGATCTCCTCGGGCTCCCAGGTGTCCACGCGGCCGAAACCGAAGCCGAACGTCTTGAAGCCCATCGACTCCAGTGCCACGTTGCCCGCGAGGACGATCAAGTCGGCCCACGAGATCCGCTGGCCGTACTTCTCCTTGACCGGCCACAGCAGCCGCCGTGCCTTGTCGAGGTTGGCGTTGTCCGGCCAGCTGTTGAGCGGGGCGAACCGCTGCCCGCCGTCACCGGCCCCGCCGCGGCCGTCGTGGATGCGGTAGGTACCCGCCGCGTGCCAGCTCATCCGGATCATGAGGCCGCCGTAGTGACCGAAGTCGGCGGGCCACCAGTCCTGCGAGGTGGTGAGCACGTCGGCGATGTCACTCTTGAGGGCTTCGACGTCGAGTTTGGTGAACTCGGTGGCGTAGCTGAAGTCCTCGCCGAGCGGATTGGCCTTCGAAGAATGGGCGTGCAGCACCGAGAGGTCGAGCTGGTTGGGCCACCAGTCCTTGTTGGTGCGCGGCCGTCCGCCCGACTTCGGGGTCGGCGAGTCGATCGCCGGGTTCTCGCTCTCACTTCCGTGCGCGGTCACGGAGTCGTGGGCCACCGGGCAGCCCTTCTCCGGGGTGTCACTCATTTCTTTCCTTCCGAGCAGGCGAATCATCGCTGGATGGGTTCGGCCGCGCAGCCGGGGCAGACGCCCCAGAAGACGACCTCCGCCTCGTCGATCACGAACCCGTGGTCGGCGGAGGCGGTGAGACAGGGGGCGTGGCCGACGGTGCAGTCGACGTCCGCGATCGCGCCGCAGGAACGGCAGACGACATGGTGGTGGTTGTCCCCCACCCGGGTTTCGTACCTGGCGAGCGCGCCGGCGGGCTGGATGCGCCGGATCAACCCGGAATCGGTGAGCGCCCGCAGCACGTCGTAGACCGCTTGGTGCGAGACCGTGGGGAGTTCGGCCCGCACCAGCGCTATCACCGTTTCGGTGTCGACGTGCGGATGATCGCGCAGCGCGGCGAGCACGGCCAGCCTCGGCCGGGTGACGCGCAACGAGACCGCCCGCAGCTGTGCCTCGAAATCCGACATCACCAAGGACGATAAGAGCTTGTCTGGAATCGGTCAAATGAAGACGGGAGAATTCGCCCGGTCAGGGTGATCGGGCGAGTGCCGATTCGGGCTTGGCTTGAGTGTCGCCCGCCAGTCGATGGTTTCGCGAGGATCAACTCCGGGTAATCGGTGGTCAGGCCATGACTTGCGTGAGGTGAGTTCATGACAAAGACCGGAAAAGGCAAGCAGCCGGACCGTATCGAAGTCCCCGACGTGGAGCGCCTGGAAACCGCGGTCGATGTGCTGCGCGCGCTGGATTACCGGCAGGGCGGCGCCTTGTGCCGCGACGCGGTGCACGTGGTGAAAACGGTGAGCCTGCTGCTCCATTGGGGCGCAGTCCCCGCCGCTCTTCGTTCACGGCTGCTGACCGTACTCGCCGATCTGCACAATCTGCTGGGCTGGACGGAATTCGACGTCGGCCGCCGGATTCCGGCGCGAATCCGGTTCGAGCGCGCGCTCGGACTCGCCGCCGAGGCGGGAAACGACAATCTCGTGGCGAACATCTGTTATCGCCTCGGCAGGCTGGCCCTGCATCATGACGACATCAAAGGCGGGCTCAGCCACCTCCGCCGGGGACAGGCCGCCGCGCACCGGTCCGGTTCCCGGCGGGCACAAGCGATCCTCACGGTCAACGAGGCGTGGGCGCTGGCCAAGGCCGGTGACGAAGGCGCCGCTCTCGCGAGCCTGGCACGGGCGGAGAACCAGTTCGAGGGCGCGGACGACTGGGCCGCCGCGAGCCCTTGGGAAGCCTTCTTCGGCCTGACCGACATGGCCGCGATGCGCGGCACTGTCCTGACCGAACTGGCCCACGTCGTCACCCCGCGGCACAGCGACGAGGCGATCACCCGGCTTCGCGACGCCACCGCGCGCTACGGCGCGGAAATGTCACGAAGCCTGGCGCTCACGTTGATCATGCTCGCGCAGAATCACGCGCTCCAAGGCGATTTCGACGAAGCGGTCCGCATCGGGACGGAGGCGGTGGACCTCGCACGCGGCCTCGGTTCCGCCCGGACCAAGGACAGGCTCGCCCCGCTGGCGGATCTGCTGCGCGGGCACGCGACCGATTCCGGCTCGCGCGATCTGCTCGACCGGATCGACCGCTACCGCGCGGAACCGATCCCGTAGCCGGTGAATCGCCGTCCGAGCAGGACGGCGGTGGCCGCGAAACCGAGGCACAGACCGGTCCAAACGCCCCAGCCGCCCCAGCCGCCCCAGCCGAACCCGTAGGCGCACAAGACCATGGCGGGCACGCCGACCAGCCAATACCCGATCAGGGTGCAGCGGAGGCCGGAGACGGTGTCGCCGAGTCCGCGCAGCAGGCCGACGAGGATGTTCTGGGTTCCCTTGCTGTACTGCTGCGCGATGGCGAACACCAGCAGGGTCGACGCGGTGCCGAGCACCACCGCGTCGGCCTCGCCGTGCAGAAACGGCCACAGCAGGAACCCGGGCACCGCGAGGTATCCCAGGCTCACCACCGCCATGAAGCTCCACGAAAGGGTGAGCGCCTGACGCGCGATCACCGATGCTTGCCGCGGTTCCCCGTGCGCGACCGCGCGACTGACCAAAATGGACGATCCCTGCGAAAGGCCGATATTGGCCTGGTAGACGATGTAGGCGAGCTGGTTCGCGACGTTCGACGCGGCGAGCATCGCCGGTCCGAAAGCGCCCATCAGCACCGTCGCGATCGACGTGATCGCGGCTTCCGATCCATAGGTGAAGCAGATCGGGGTCCCGTGCCGGACGATATGCCGGACCACCACCGGATCGGCGCGCCAGAGCGCGAGCGACACCATGGGGCGCAGCCGCGGATCCCGGCGGACGGCCGAGGCGAACACGGCGAGGGTGAAGAACTGGACCAGCGTCGTCGCCAGCCCGATCCCGGTGACACCCAGTTCGGGCAGTCCCGCCCAGCCGTAGATGAAGGCCGCGTTGAGGGCGGCGTTGACCGCGATCGAAACGCACGTCACCGCGAGAAGCGAACCGGGACGCCGCAGCCCGACCGCGAACTGGCGCAGCACGTTCAGCCACACCATCGGGAACAGCCCGCCGGCCAGCGCGAACATCATCGCCCTGGCGAGCGAGACGACTTCCGGTTTCTGGCCGAGCAAGGGCAGAGCCGCCGCCAGCCCACAAAGGACGGCGGCGCCGATCGCCGCGGTCAGGGTCGCGACGAGCAGCGCCGACCGCAGGAGCGACCGGATCTCGTCGCGCGCCCGCTCGTCGAGTTCCTCCGTACCGGTGCGGAGCTCCCCTTCCCCGGCCGCCGTCGCCACCAGGTTCCCGACGCCGGTGACCATGCCGACGCACATGGTGCGGATCTGGTTGTAGAGCAGGATCGCGAGCCCGCCCGCCGCCACCGCGGTCACGCCGAGCAGCCCGAGCATGGCCAGGTCGACGCTGGTGAGCGCCACCTGCGCCAGCTGGATCCCCGCGATCGGCGCGGCCAGCGCGACGAGCGCCCGGTGGCCGCGCGCCGCCACCGCCGTGCTCACGCGCTCACCGCCACCGCATGGGCCCGCCGATCGCGGGTGGCCACCCGCACGGACTCGGCGTAGGTGGTGAACCAGCGGTCCATCCGGCGGTGGGCCAGTTCGTCGAGCACTCCCCTGGCGCGCAGCCACTCGTCGTCGTAGACCGAGTCGAGGTACTTCTCCCCCGCGTCGTTGCACAACACCACGACGACGCTTCCGGCCGGATACGCGTAGAGCCGCCGGAGCGCGACGTGGATCGCGCCGCCGGTCGTCCCGCCGACCAGCACTCCGGTGCGCCGCGCGACGACGCGGGCCCCGGCGAAGGCGTCGCTGTCGGAGACGCGGTGCGCCTCGTCGATCACGGACCGGTCCACGTTGTCCCCCACCGGGAACCCGGCCGGACTGCCCGCGCCGGTCTGGTGATAGATCCCCGGCGCGCCGCCGAAGATGATCGAGCCGACGGGCTCCACCGCCACCGCGTGGGTGCCCGCTCCCGCCTCGCGCAGGGCACGGGCGGTTCCGCACAGGGAGCCGCCGGTGCCGATCGCCGCGACGAGCACGTCGATGTCGCCGAGCTGACGCACCAGTTCCCGCGCCAGCCCGGCGTATCCGTTGCCGTTGCCGGGATGGTTGTGCTGATCGGGGTGATAGGCGCCGGTTTCGGCGGCGATCCGGGCCGCGACCTGCCTCCGCCGGACCGAGCTGACCCCGCCGTCCGGCGGGCCGTCGACGAACACCAGTTCCGCGCCGAGCGCGCGCAGCATCCGGAGCTTTTCCCGGGCGGCGTGGTGGTCGACGATGGCGGTGAACCGGTAACCGCGCTCCAGCGCGATCAGCGCGAGCCCGTTCCCGGTGTTGCCGGAAGTGGGCTCGACGATGTGCCCGCCCGGCAACAGGCGGCCGTCGAGTTCCGCCTCGTCGATCATCTGCCGGGCCATGCGCACCTTGCACGAGCCCGTCGGGTTGAGGTGGTCGAGTTTGAGCAGGAGCCGCGTGCCGGTACCGGTGCGCGCGAGCTCGAGCAGCGGCGTGCCGCCGATCAGATCGGACGCGCGCTGGACGATCGTCATCGGATCTCCTGGATCGGGTAGTCGGTGTCGACGTGCCAGTGGTCGCCGTCGAGCACCACCTTCGGCGGCAACGGGAGCTGGTGGAAACCGCTCTCGTTCTTGTCCATCTGGTAACCGGCCGTGTTGGGATACACGAGCAGGTCGCCGGTCTTCGGCCGCGCGGGCAGCTCCACCGCGCGCCAGGTCAGCACGTCGTACTCCATGCAGCTCGAACCCGCGACGATCGTGCGCACCGGCGTGCCGCCCGGCCCGTCCTGGCGTACGAGGACCGGGTCCGGCAGGAACTCGCTGCCCTTCCACTGTTCGGACAGGCTCATGGACAAACCCGCGACCGTGGTGATCAAGTGGTCCTCGGCCGGTTTGCAGCCCAGCACCGGGAACACCGAGAACCCGGCGCCGTCGACGAGCGCCCGGCCCGGTTCGAGCAGCAGCTCGATTCCGGCCGCGCGCAGGCGATCCGCGAGCGGTTTCCCGGCGATCTCGTGCCGCAGGATCGCGGTGACCATCGCCGCACCCGTCGGCGTCTGGTGATACGGGTACGTCTTCGCCGGGTTGCGTCCACTGTGGAACCAGCCGTCGTTCCTGCCGGACTCGAAGCGCTCCCAATCACCTTGGTCCACATAGGACACGGCGATGCCGCCGCCGACGCTGATCTTCGACGCGGGATGCCCCAGCGCGCGGGCGTCGCGGCAGAGATCGATCAGGAACGCGGCGAGTTCCGCCCTCGGCACGGGATCGTAACCGTCCAGGTGGAACGAGAACCCCCGCAAGACGACAGGGCCCGGGCACTCCCGCACGGCCACTGTCAGCGCGTCCGGGGCGAACCCGAACCGGCTGTGCGGCGCGGACGGCGGTCGCACCCGCAGCAGCACCTCCGCCGTCACGCCGAGCTCCGTGGCCAGACGTGCGACGCGTTCCAGTTCGTCGGCCGCGTCCACCGCGATCAGGCAGCCATGCCGCAAGGCGAGCCAGAGGAGGCCGTCGGGTTTGGCGGCTCCGGTCACCCCGATCGCCTCACCTCGCAGGCCGTTGCCCAAGGCGTGCACCAGTTCGGGCACACTCGCGACGTCGACCCCGGCGCCGGGCCTGGCACATTCCCGCAACCACGCCGCCGCCTTGTTCGCCTTCTTCCCGTAGTAGACGGTGCCGGACACCCGCTCGGCCGCGAGCGCCGCGATCATCCCGTCGAGGTTTTCGGCGAACGAAGCCGGATGGACCACGTGGAACGGGCCGCCGCCGATACCGCGGGCGATCTCCCACAGGATCTCCGAATCGCGCAACCGGTGGGCCCAGGCGCGTTCGAGCGCGGGCAGGGGCGGGGACAGGGTGTCGATCAGGTCCACAGCGCCACCTCACGGCCGCGGCCCGCCGCGATGGCGCGGGCGGCCAGCGCGTGCGCCACCGGGATGTCGGTGATGATCATGCCGCTGCTGAAGGCGAACACCCGGTCTTCGTCATCGCGGCGGCCCGGCGCGCGGCCGGCGAGGATCTCGGGCAGTTCGGCGTCGATGCGGAACACGCCGTCCGGGCCCGCCATCCGCCGCCCGGTCACCTCGACCTGCGCGCCGCTGGTGGCGACGGTGTAGTCGGCCTCGGCGAGCGTGCCCTCCTGGACTCCCTTGCTGGCGACGGAGATCAGCAGCCCGCCCGGCGGCAGCCAGCCCAGGCGGATCTTCGGATGCGCGGCCCGGCCCGAAGCGGCGACCACGATGTCGGCCTGGCGTGCCGCGGCCTCCACGTCGTCGACGAGTTCGACCTCGCGGTCCGGGAACCGGTCCTTCACCGCGGCGACACTGTCGCGGAGACCGTCGGGATGCGTGCCGAACAGCTGGAGCCGTTCGAGCCCCGGCAACGCGGTGAGCAGGTACGGCAGGGTCCGGATCCCCTGCGCGCCGGTGCCGACCATGAGCGCGGTGCGCGCCCCCGGCCGGGCACAGGCGCGCGCGATCAGCGCGGTGCTGGCGGGCGTGCGGGTGGCGCCGACGCGGTGGCAGTCCATGAGCGCGAACGGCAGACCGGTGGTGTCGTCGTACAGGGTGATCGTCGTGTAGTACTTCTCGGCCGACGTGCTTCCCTGCCGGTAGCTCGTCTTGAACGCGGCCTGCTCGAGGGAACCGTCGTAGCCGAGCATCGAGTACGCGACGGCGTCCCGCGCGGGATCCGGCATCGGCACCATCAGCTTCGCCGGGTTGCGCGACGATCCGGACGCGTAAGCGAGGTAGCCGTCTTCGACCATCGTGATCGCCTCGTGTGGCGTGAGTTCGAGATTGTGCAGATCCGTGCGGGTGAGGATGTGCAGCGAGGGGTTCATGAACGGGTGGCCTTTCTCGTGGACAGGGCGGTGGACGGCGCGACACGCGTACCCTGGATTTCGAGGACGCGATCGGAGCAAGCACCGACCAGGGGCAGGTCATGGCTGATGAAGAGCACGCCGGCGCCGTCTTCGTCCGCGGCGCGGCGCACGGTCGTGACGACGGCCGCGGTCGTCACCGGGTCGAGCGCGGCGGTCATCTCGTCGCACAGGAGGTACCGAGGTTCGCCTGCCAGCGCGCGGGCGATCGCGGCCCGTTGCAACTGCCCGTCCGACACCTGGCGCGGGTACCGGTCGAGCAGTCCGAGCGGGAGATCCGCCTTGGTGCACAAGCGTTCCCAGTCGACGCCGGATTCCGTCGCGCAGATCTCGATCGACCGGCGCAGGGTCAGGCGGGGATCGACGGACCGGCGCGGGGACTGGAAGAGCATCGCCACCCGCCCGTCGACGCGCACCTCGCCTTCCAGTGGCTTGTCCAGTCCGGCGAGCACGCGGGCCAGCGACGTCTTGCCGCCGCCCGACGGCCCGACGAGGCCGACGATCTCGCCAGGGCCGACGTCCAGGTCGACACCGGAGAGCAGCGGGGTGCGGCCGTGGCCGACCGCGACGGAACGGGCCGAAAGCATCATCAACTCCCGTAGTGACGGTCGGTGGGCAAGGGATTCAGCCCGTTTTCGGGCAGCGCGGCCAGCAGGTCGCGGGTGTAGGCGTGCTCCGGCGCCGTGAGGACTTCGGCCGCGCGCCCGGTCTCGACGACGCGCGAAGCGAGCATCACCGTCAGGTCCGCGTCGTCCGGCAGCACACCGAGGTCATGGGTGGTCACCAGGACGACGCGGTCCCGTCCCAGCCCGGTGAGCAGCGCGACGATGTCCCTTGCCCGGTCCCGATCGAGCGCGGAGGTCGGTTCGTCCGCGACCACCACCGGGGGATCGCCCGCCAGCGCCGCCGCGATCGCCGCTCGCTGCACCATCCCGCCCGAAAGCTCGTGCGGGTACTTCTTCAGCGCACTGGCTTCGAGGCCCACGAGGGCGAGCAACTCCTCCGGTCCACGTTCGCCGCGAAGGTGGCGAACCGTCTCGGCGAGCTGCCCGCCGAGCCGTCGGACGGGCGTGAAACAGGTCATCGCGGACTGCGGCACCACTCCGATGACGCTTCCCCTGCGCGGTCGCGGATGCCCCTCGACCGACACCTTCCCGGTCAGCGTCGCGGAACCGGGGAGAAGTCCGGTCACGGCGGCGCACAGGGTGGACTTCCCCGAACCCGAACCGCCGATCACGAAATGCGGCCTGCCGGGAACGGCGACGAGATCGACGTCGGTGAGCGCTTGGCCGTCGGGATACCGCACGCCGACGCCTTCGAGCGACAGCGTCACGAGAGCACCTCCGGACGACGGGTCAAAGAACGGCCCAGCGCCGAAAGCGCCAGGGTGACGGCGACGATCGCGCCCGCCGGGAACACCAGCCGCCACCAGTGCCCGAGCAGCAGCGCTTCCCCGGACTCGGCGAGCAGCGTGCCGAGCGAGGCCTGGTGCGGCGGCAGCCCGACGCCGAGGAACGACAACGTCGACTCGTGCCACACGGCGTGCGCGACCAGGAGTACCGCGGCCACCCCGGCCTGCCCCGCCGCGACGGGCAGGAAGTGGATCCGCGCGATCCTCGTCATCGGCAGTCCCCTGAGCCGGGCCACCTCGACGTATTCGGCGTTGCGCACGGAAAGCAGTTCGGCGCGCACGACTCGGGCGGTCGCCGTCCAGTGCGTGAGCACGAGCGACACGACGATCGCGACGAGCGAACCCCGGAACAACGTGACGATGAGCAGCGACAGCAGGAGACTGGGGATGGCCGTCATCGCGTCGGCCACCCGCATCCCGATCCGGTCCCACCAGCCGCCGAACGCCCCGGCCGCGATGCCGACGACGAGCCCGACGATCGTGGACAGGACGGCGGTGGCCAGCGAAATCCCCAGTGAGACCCGCATGCCCATCGCGACCAGGGTGAACAGGTCGCGTCCCGAAGTGTCGGTGCCGAACCAGTTGCCGGCTCCGGGTCCCTGGTCGCTTGCGGCGAAATCCGTGACGGCTTCGTCGATCGGGTGCACGAGCGGGGTGACGATCGCGTAGGCGGCCAAGATCACCACGGCCACGCCCGCGATCTTGGCGGCACGGTGGTCAGCCATCGGCCTCGATCCTCGGGTCGACGGCGATCGCGGCGGCGTCCGCGGCGAGGTTGCCCGCCACGACCAGCCCCACCGTGAGCACGGTGACGATCGCCAGCAGCGGGAAGTCCAGCGCCCGCGCGGAATCCACGGTCGCGTCGCCGAGGCCCGGCCACGCGAACACGGTCTCCACCACGGTCGCGCCGACGAGCAGCTCCGGCAGCCTTCCGCCGATGAGGGCGAAGAAGGGCGCCGAGGCCATCGGCAACACGTGTCCACTGTGGACGACCCGCGTCGGTAGGCCGCGGGCGTGCGCGCCCCGGACCGCGTCGCTGCCCATGGCACCGGTGATGGCTTCCCGCAGCCCCAGCGCCAGCCACGGCACCTGCGAAACCCCGAGTACCAGGGCGGGCAGGACGAGATGGCGCGCGGCCGACGCGGCCGTGATCGGCTCGCCGGGATCGGTGAGCCCCGAGGTCGGGAACAGCCGGAGCGTGACGGCGAACAGCAGGACGGCGCCCAGTGCGACGATGAACGGCGGCACGGCCTGCAGTACCACGGCGATCGCGCTGATCACCTTGTCGGCGAAACCGCCGGCCCGCAGGCCCGCCGTGATCCCGAGCGCGCAAGCCAGCACCACCGCCACGACCGAGCCGGCGAAGCCCAGCAACGCCGTCCACCCCAGCCGTTCGGCGAGGACCTGCGCGACGGGTTCGTGATACGCCCGCGAGTACCCGAAATCGCCGGTCACCGCGCCGGAGATCCAGTGCCACCAAGCCGAGATCCAGCTCTGGTCGAGCCCCAGCGTGTGGCGGAGGACCTCGCGTTCGGCCTCCGTGTAGCCGTCACCGGACCCGCCGAGATAGGCGTCCAGCGGATCGAACGGACTGGCCGAGGCCAGCGCGAAAGCCGCCAGCGAGACGACGAGGACCAACGGGACGCCGAACAGCAGGCGTCGAACGGCGAGACGACCGATCCGGGCGCGGCGCGACCGCGTCACTTCCGCGTCCAGCGCGCCAGGGAGTACCAAGGCCCCCAGGCCACCCCGTGGCTGTGCGGTTCCAGCGCGGTGGCCCCGAACTGCCAGCCGTTGTCCCGCAGCACGTACACGTGGTTCTCCGAGACGAGCGCGAGCATGCCCGGCGCGGCGTGGTAGGCGGCCTGGAAATCCCGGTACAGCTTGGCCCGCTTGGCCGGATCCCGCTCGACGCGCGCCGCCTCCAGCGCTTTGTCGACTTCCGGGTTCACGTAGTCCGAGGCGTTGTCCCACTTCGAACCGACGCCCTTGGCCGCGTACCGGGAGTGGAACTTCGGGTACAGCTGAGTGTCCACTGTGTACGGTTGCCCGCCACCGCCGAGGAGGAACGCGGTACCCGCCAGGTATTGCGGGGTCATGGTCGACTTCTCCACCGCCACCGGCTTCATCTCGACGCCGATCTTCTTGGCGTCGGAGACGGTGGCCATCGTGAGATCGCGGCGCAGGGTCTCCGTCGGGTAGTAGGCGACGTCGAACTGCGCCCGGCGGCCGTCACGTTGACGGATACCGTCGGCGCCGACGCGCCATCCCGCGTCGTCGAGGACCTTCCGCGCGCGGTCCGCGTCGAAAGTGAAGTCCTGCGCGGGATCGTAGGCGTCGCCGAACAGCGGGGTGACCAGCGTCGAGACCGGCGTGCCTTCGCCCTGCAGGATGTCGCGGACCATCGCGCCGCGGTCGACACCGAGGTTCAGCGCGAGCCGGACGGCGGCGTCGCCCGCCACCGGGTTACCGCTGGGAAGTGTGACGCCGAGCCAATCGTTGGCCTTGCTGACCACCGTGCGGTAGCCGTCCTTCGCGACGGCGCGGGCGAGCGCCGGGGACAGCCGGGTGCCGTCCGCGCTGCCCGCGAGCTGCGCCGCGCGGGCCTTCTCGTCGTCGGTCCGGCGCACCACAAAGGTTTTCACCTGCGGTTTGGTGCCCCAGTATCCGTCGCGAGCGGTGAGGACGACCTGATCGGGACGCAGCTCCGTCAACGCGTACGGCCCCGTTCCGACCGGGTGGTCGCCGAGCGGCAGCTTGTCCGCGGGCCCGGGCGCCGCCAGCGACTCCGACGGCGCGATCGCGAGGAACAACCGGTGCGGCACGTCACCGTAAGCGCCGTTTAGCAGGAAGTCGACGGTGTCCGGACCCGCGACCTGTGCGGTCCGCAGGAAATCGAAGTTCGCGGCGATCGGCGAAGCGAACTTCGGATCGACGACGGCGTTGTACGTCGCGGCGACGTCCTCGGGACCGAACGGCGTCCCGTCGGAGAACGTGACGCCCTTCCTGGTCTTCACGCGCCAATGACCGAGGTCGCCGTCGACCGGCTCGGGCGCTCCCTCCGCGAGAACCGGGACAGCGTCCGGGATCCGGTCGTCCTGACCTTCCGCGACGCGGTACAGGCTCTCGTAGATCTTCGATTCGCCGTTGCCGCCGTGCCCTGTCAAGGGATTGAACCTGCCGAGCTCCTCGGCGTCGATCACGACGAACCGGTCGGGCGCACCCCCTGACGCCCCAGGCGCACCGCAGCCGACGAGTGCGGCGGCGGAGAAAGTGACGAGTGACGTGACGAGCAGGCGCGAAGGCCGACGATGGAAAAGCACGGCCGCAGCTTAATGAAAATGATAGTCTTTATCATTAACTGTGAGCCTTGTCACCTTCCCGGCCGTGGGCTGAAGGGAACTTTCCCCGCGTCTCACGCGGTGAAGGGAGCTTTCGTCGCATGACATGCGGGGAAAGCTCCCTTCAGCCCCCTAAGCTGGCCGTCATGAGGGGACCTTGGAGTGCCGCGGAAAGCCTCGCGCGGGCGGAAGAAGTCCGGGATCTCCACGCCATCAGCCACCTCGCGCGCTCCGACGGCGCCCCGGCGCCGACGGGCCCGCTGGCCGGGGTTCCGTTGGTGATCAAGGACAACATCCACGTCGCGGGCATGCCGAACACCGCGGGCACCCCGGCGCTCGCGGACCACGTTCCGCGCGAGCACGCGACCGTGGTCCGGCGCCTGGTCGAGGCGGGGGCCACCGTCATCGGCAAGGCGACCATGCACGAACTCGCGTTCGGCATCACCTGCGACACGACTCCGCTGGGCCCGGTCCGCAACGCCTGTGACCCGCTCCGTTTCGCCGGGGGCAGCAGTGGCGGGACCGCGGTCGCCGTCGCGGCGGGTGTCGTCCCGGCCGGTCTGGGCACCGACACCGGAGGCTCGGTCCGCGTTCCCGCCGCGCTCAACGGAGTCTGCGGCTTCCGGCCCACGACGGGCCGCTACCCGTCCGACGGCATGACACCGTTGAGCAGCACCCGGGACACCGCCGGGCCGATCGCTCGCACGGTCGCCGATCTCGCGCTCCTCGACGCGGTGCTCGCGGCGGAGGAACCGAAACCCCTGAGCGAGCTCTCGGCGCTCCGGCTGGGTGTGCCGCACGGCTTCTTGACCGGCGACCTGGACGACGAAGTCGAAGAACTGTGGGCGTCCGCGGTGACCCGTCTGCGCGCGGAAGGGGCCACCCTGGTGCCGATCGACGACACCCTGCTCGCCGAGCTCAGCGCCGATCAGGGAATGCCGCTGGTGATCCACGAAGCAGGCGTCGGGCTCCGGTCCTACCTCGGCGAGTACGTGCCCGAGGTCTCGTTCGAGCAGCTCGTCGAAGCCGTCGCCGCCGCTGACGTCCGGGCGATCTTCGCCGAATCGGTCCTACCGGGCGTCGATCCGGCCGTCTACGAGGCGGCCCTCGTCACCCGCTCGGCCCTGCGCCGCGCCTATGCGGCGATCTTCGGCGAAAGCGGCATCGACGCCCTCGTGTTCCCCACGACACCGGCGATCGCCCAGGACTTCTCCGCCGTCGCGAACTTCGTCCACCGCGGGCGCGTGGTCCCCACTTTCCCGACCTTCATCCGCAACTGCCAGCCCGGCAGCATCGCGGGCGTCCCCGGGTTGACCGTCCCGATGGGCCGCGGCCACAGTGGCCTGCCCGCCGGGCTGGCGCTCGACGGGCCCGTCGGCGGAGACCGGAAACTGTTGGCTGTCGGAGCTTCCGTCGAGCGTGCCCTCAACCCGCGTGGACACTGGCCTGCAGCGCGCGGATGAGCGCGGTGGCGGCGGGCGGATCCGGCGGCTCGCCATAGGTGACGGCGTAGATCTGGCGCGGATCCTCGGCCAGTTCGGTGGTGTGGATACCGGGAAGCCGGTGAGCGCGCAGCGCCAGCCTGGGCAGCGTGGTGACGCCCATCCGAGCGGCGACCAGCGACTGCATGACGACGATGTCGTCGCTCAGCAGGGAAATACGCGGGGTGAACCCGGCTCGCCCGCAGATCGTGACCAGCTCGTGCCGGCAGCGATCACATCCGCCGATCCAGCTCGAGTCGCGGTGATCGGCGATGGTCTGCCCCGGTTCGCTGGTGATCAGATAGATCGGGTCCTCGAGGAGATGCACCAACCGGAGCCCCTGGTCCTCGCGCGGGGTGTCGGCGTACCGGAAGATCAGCGCGACGTCGATCTGCCCCTCCCGCAGCATGCGCAACGCTTCGACGGGATCCTCGTCGACCAGTCCCAGCTCGATCCCGGGATGGGCGCGGGCCAGCGCGGCGGCCGCCTCGGGAACGATCGTGCTCAGGATCGACTGGAACCCCGCCATCCGGACCCGCCCGGCCCGCAAACCCACCTGCGCGGCCAATTCGGCCTCCGCGCCCTCGACCCGGACGACGATCTCGGCCGCGCGGGCGGCGAGCAATTTTCCTTCGGGAGTGAGCCGGATGCCGCGGCCGATGCGCTGGATCAACTTCGCGCCCGTCTCGGCTTCCAGCCTCGCGAGCTGGTGGCTCACCGCCGGTTGGGTGTAATGCAGTTCCTTCGCCGCGGCGGTCATCGAACCATGCCGTGCGACAGCGTCCAGCACCGTGAGTTGGACCAGGTTCAGCATACATGAAGAGTACCTATACAAACGAAAGAACGTCGGCATTGGACGCCGGGCGAAACGCGGACCACGATGAGAAGCAACCGGAAGGAGAGCAAGAATGACCACCGCGTCCACCACCCCGGCCGTCTCCGCCAGACCCGGACTCGCGGAGCTGATAAAACGCCTTCGCGAGTGCACCAGGCGAACTTTCGAACCCCACGCGACCGCGCTGACGGTGGCCTCCGTTCTCACCGAACTCCGCCCGACCCCGAACCTCCTCACCCCGGTGGAACGGGAGGGCGCCGCCGACGGGTACACCCGCACCACGCTGCACGCCGAATCCGCCTTCTCGATCGCCGCGCTGGTCTGGCGGCCCGGCCAGCTCACCGAGATCCACGACCATCTCGTATGGTGCACATTCCTTGTCCTCCAAGGAACCGAGACGGAGAACGTCTTCGACATCGACGGCGATCGACTGGTCCGGACAGCCCAGCGGCAACGCCCGGCGGGCTCGGTCAGCGGTGTCGCTCCCCCCGACGACATCCACCAGGTGCACAACACCGGCGACACCGTCGCGATCACTTTGCACGTCTACGGCGCCGACCTCAGCAAGGGGACCAGCGTGCGCCGGAAATACCGGATGCGCGCCACTCCGAAGTAAAAGGAGCAGTCACCGGCTCCATTTCGGCTAATGCCATCGAATCGACGCTGGTACCGGCATTTCCGGCGGCGGCAGAAACAGTCTCGGCCCATTCCGCGGCCGATCGCGCGCTTTTCACGGCCGGGCGCCGGAATCCGAAGGCGGCCGCGGTGTCGCCACCACCGCGGCGAGCAGGACGAGAATCAGGACGATCGCCATGAGGACCTGACCGTGCAAGCCGAGAACGAAGAGGGTCCGGTCGGCGAATTCCGGATCGTAGGTCGCGGTGCCCGGGAATGAGAGCGCGCCGATCATCCCGAGCCAGGGGACGGCGAGAACGCCGGCCGCGTGCACCAGGTTGCCGGCCCGCCGGAGCGCGAGCGTGAGTCCGAGCAGGCCCAGCAACACGGTCATCACCATGTACTGGGCGTCGTGGAATTTGGCGTGGGGCGGCCAGCCCGGGTTGAACGCGTGCTGTGCCGCCAGTTCGGGAACGACCAGATCGGCGAGGACCGCGCTGACCGTCGTGATCACTCCGACGCCGATGATCAGTGTTCGTGACAGGGCCATTGAGGGAAGCCTTTCGGGCTCGTCAGATCGTCCAGGTGTAGGCGGGGGTGATCGATCGCTCGAAGAAAGCCTTGGGCAGCCGGGGAAGCATCGCGTCGCGCAGGGCGATCATCGGCGGGGAGGTCCAGTGCGCGGGAGCCCCGACCTGACGGGAGCGGCGCGCGATCATCTGGGTCCGGGGCCTGCGGGAACGGTCGTACTCTTCCAGTCCCGCGGGCACGCCCAGCTTGTCGACGACGGCGGCGAGCACGACGGCGTCTTCGAGCGCTTGGCACGCACCCTGTCCCAGGTTGGGGGTCATGGCGTGCGCGGCGTCGCCGAGGAGCGCGACGCTGCCGGACACGTAGGTGGGCAACTCCGGCAAGTGGTGGACGTCGTGCTGCGACACCGTGTCCTCCCGCGCCGCCGACATCAGCGCGGGGATGGGGTCGTGCCAGCGCGCGAACCGTTCGCGCAGGCCGTCCAGCCCGGTGCTCGAACGGACGGGGGCGTTGGCCATCACGTAGCAGTAGACGCGGCCGTCGGGCATCGGCAAATGCCCGAACCGTTCGCCACGGCCCCAGGTTTCGACGCTTTCGCCGGCGGGAATCGGCGGGACGATGAAGCGCCAGGTGGTGTACCCGACGTACCGCGGTCCGGGTGCGCCGGGCCAGAGGGAACGCCGGGTCGCGCTGTGCACCCCGTCGGCGCCCACGACGAGGTCCGCCGTGCTTTCGCCACCGCTGTGCACGACGGTCCCGTCGGGCCGCACCTCGCGCACGTCGTTGCCGGGCCGGAGCGCCCGCTCGGGGAGGGCCTCGACGAGCAGGTCGATCAGGTCGGCGCGGTGCACGGTCGCCCACTGGCCGAACCGGCGCTTCAGATCGGCGACGTCGTTGCGGACCAGCCATCGCCCGTCCGCGAGCCGGACACCCGCGACAGGGTCGGCCAGTCCACCGTCGCGAAGACGGTCACCGAGGCCGAGCGCGTCCAGCGCGCGCAGGGCGTTGGGCTGGATCGACAGTCCCGCGCCGATCTCGGTGAACTCGGGCGCGCGCTCGAGCACCTCGACCTCCCAGCCCCGCTGGTGGAACGCGACGGCTGTGGCCAGCCCGCCGATGCCGCCTCCCACGATGGTCACCTTCATCGATTTTCTCCTTAATGACTCTAGGCTAGCTTAGAGCCATTAAGGAAACATAGGTACTCTAGGATGTCAACAGGGCGACGAGAAGAGGTGACCATGGCCGCCGGTCCGGGCAGCAGGCAGGAAAGAAGGCGTCAGGACGCGCTGAAGGAGATCCACGCGGCCGTGCGCGCGCTGCTGGTCGAGCAGGGATCGGCGGCGGTGACCATCAACGCGGTCGCCAGGAAGGTGGGCATGAGCGGCCCCGCGCTCTACCACTACTACGCGGGCCACGAAGAACTCGTCGGCGCCGTGACCGCCGACTTCTTCCGCGAGCTGACCACCGTCCTGGAACAGGCGCGCGACACCCACGCCGCCGCCCCGGTCGGCGATCGCATCCTCGAGGTGTGCCGGGCCCTGCGGACCTGGGCGATCACGCATCCGGCCGAATTCGGCTGGATCTTCGCGAGCCCGATCGCCCCGCCCGACAGGCAGCAGAGCTCACCCCGGCACGAGGCAGGACAACGGTTCGAGAACGTCCTGCTCGAGCTGACCACCGAACTCTGGCGGAGCAAGCCCTTCCCGGTACCCGATCCGTCCGAACTTCCCCCGGCGCTCCGCAAACAGCTGATCGCCTACTCCGCCACCATCGAAGGACGTCTCCCGCCCGAGGCCGCGCACGTCTTCCTGACCTGCTGGACCCGGCTGTACGGCTTGCTGTGCATGGAAGTCCTGCATCAGCTCGACTTCGCCTACACCGATCTGGAACCCGTCTTCGAAGACTGCCTGCTCAGCCTCGCCGACGCCCTCGGACTGGACAGGGACTGACCGGCGCTACTCGCCGCGCCTGAGCACGGCGGTGAACGCGACCACCAGCATGGTCGCGACGACCCAGCCCACGATCACCAGCCCGCTCGCCAGGAATTGCGCGACGCCGTGCGCGACCCATTTGCCGTAGCCGAAATCGATGAACGGGATCATCGTGTCGATCACGTACAAGATCGGATGGAAATCCGGTGCGCCAGTGGTCTTTTCGAAGAAGTAGGGCGATCTGCGGCTGAGCAGGTCCACGGACACGGTGCCCACCACGAGGACCAGGAAACTCCACCCCGCGGCGAGCCACGGCCGGTAGCCGTACCCCGTGACGGACCCGAAGAAAGCGCTCCACACGAAAGACAGCACGCCTCGCCACCCGGAAGCCTGGCTCAGGCGCACTTTCTGCGCTTCGACCAACACCTTCCTTGCCGATTCCGCGTACCCCTTGTCCCGGTACGTCCTCGCGAGCTGACTGTACGGTTGCGCCGCGTAGCCCTCGGGATCCCCGGAGATCATCCGCAAGCGCTCCTGCACCGTCACGGCGGGCGGTTCCGGATGCAGCGACTCGTACTTCAGGCCGTCTTGGAGGACCCGGGAAGCCCGGAACCGCTCGTTGTCCCAAATCCTGCCGAACGAAGCCCCGCGAAGGTCGACGTTGCCCACCAGCGCGGCCGGGAGCAGCACCCCGTCACCCTTGATCGAAGCACTGCGCAGAGAGACGGCGTCAAGAGCGTCCGACTCGACTGTCGCCCCGTTCAAGCCGAACTGACCTTCGACGGCGACACCGGCGAAGCGCAGCGTGCCGTCGGCGCGCGCACCGTCCCGGAAATACAGAGAACCACCGACCCGCAGGTGATCCGCCGCGATGGCGTGCTGCCCGGGGTTGACGAACTCGCCCGCGTCGAAATTCAACTGCTTGCCGACGGTCGCTCCCAGCAACCGGAGCTCACCATCCGATCTGAAATCGGATCTGAAGAAGGCCGAACCGCCGATGTTCGCCCCGTCGGCGTTGACGGATCTGAGTCCGGGAGAGTAAACCCGTCCGCCGTCGAAGTTCACCGTGTTCGCCACTTCCACCTGCGACAGGTCGACCATCCCGTTCGCCTCGAACCCCGCTCCGCACCGCAGGTCGCCTATGTCGGCGCTACTGAGGTTGAGCGCGGTCCCACCCTGACATTCGAGGCGGGCACCGTCGAAATAGACGACCCCGTCCACGATCGCGCCATGCAAACTGACCTGTCCCTCCGAAGAGAAACCGGAACGGGCGAAAACCGCCCCTTTGATCGTGGCACGGTCCAACGACAGGCAGGTGGCACCCGGGTTGACGAACTTCCCACCGCTGAACTCCAGGGAGCGATTGACCCGGACTCCGAACATCGTCACGGACCCGTACGAACGGAAGCCCGCGTCGCAGAACACGGATCCACCGACTTCCGCGTCCTCCAGACTCAGGCTTTGCAGGCCCAGCGCACCCAGTTCGGCCCCGCGGAAGCTCACCGCGCCGCGGATCCGTGACCGCAGCAGGTTGACGGTCTTGTCGGATTTGACGTAACCACACTCGAAATCGCCGTCGACAGTGAGGTTATGCGCGTCTATGCCCCCCCTGAACACGCTGCTGTTGAGCCTGACGTAGGGCGCACTCGCGTCCCGGAACAGAACCGGCCCCTGCGCGTAGGTGAATCTGCACGAAACCAACTCCAAGGGGCACCGCATGACGACACCGCGAAGATCGAGATGGTCGGGAATCGTCGCCCCGTACAGGCGAACGGCCCGGACGGACTTCACTTCACCGTCTTCGCCGACACTCAGTTCACCGTGTCCGGACAGCAACTGGTAGAGGACTTGCGCCCGGATGTGGTTCTCCCGCGAAGGCTCGTCCTTCCGGACAGGGCCAAAGGTCGCGTTGGCCGCCTCCCACCGGTTTCCCGTCATCGAGCACTCGACCAACTCCAGCTCCGCGGCGCTGAGTTCGTCAGGCGTGAGACAAGCAGGACCAGACCGCATCGAACCTCCAGGATTCTCCGCATGCAGTCGTTCGGACCCGCTCGTTCGCTACAGGACCCGCCGCATCGTCTAGATGCCGTCATCATTCGGATGATGGCGACGTCCATGACTTGGCCGTGACACCTGAAGTGTGAGAGCTCCCTGACCGGGTATCCGCGACAAACCGATATCCAGCCCAGGAGGACCTCCATGGTCGAAGTCACCCGGAATTTCACCGTCGATGCCACCCCGCAGGTCGTCGTCGATTACCTGCGCGACTTCTCCCGCGCCGTCGAATGGGATCCGGGCACGGTGACCTGCGAACAGACCAGCCCCGGCCCGGTCGCCGTCGGTACCCGGTGGCGCAACGTGTCCGAGATCGCCGGGATGAAGACCGAGCTGACCTACGAGCTCACCCGCCTCGAACCCGGCCGGGTCGTCTTCGTCGGCAAGAACGACACCGCGACCTCCACTGACGACATCACGGTCACCACCGGCGAAAACGGGACGGCTGAGCTCACCTACCACGCCACCATCGAATTCCATGGCGCGGCGAAACTCGCCTCCCCCATCGCCAAGCTCGTGTTCGAAAAGATCGGCAAGGACACCGAGGACAGCCTCACCCGGATTTTCGACACCAAGAAATGAATTCCCACGAGACGGAGGTTCTCCGATGGGCAAATCGATGACACTGTCTTCTCTCCGCGTGACGGTGCTGGTTCTGGCGCTCGTCCACCTCGCCATCGGTGTCCTCGGCTTCTTCTTCATGCCGGAGAACAACCAGACCGGAGAGAACACGGTCTGGATCTTCAGCGCGACCGGCATACTGGACCTCCTGCGCACCGCGACGGGGGTGATCGGGCTCGTCGCGGTGCTGAGGCCGGCCCTGATCTCCCTCTACACCTGGTTCGTATTCGTGGCTTTCGCCGGGCTCACCGGCTTCGGCGTCCTCTCCGCGGCCACGACGTCGGCCGGAGACGCGGTCAATCTGAACTGGGCGGACAACGTCCTTCACGCGCTGACCTCGCTCACGGCCCTCGTCGTCGCGATCTTCACCATCCAGCGGACGCGCCGGACGTCGAACGCGGTGCCCGAATAACGACCGATTTCCGCGCCAACCTCGCCCGCGACACCGTGCATCGCGCCGACGGCGTTGTTCGACGAGGAGAACCAAGAGCACAACAACACCGTCTGGCATCTGTCCGACGGGCCGGACGGGGCCAAGGGCGGCTGGAGCTCCGGCGAAGACGGCATCGACTACCTGATGGATCCCGAAGCGCTCGGCGGACCTGGTACCGCGCCCAAGCCCGACCCAGCCCTCTACGGCACCTACGCGCCGGTCCAGGACGCGGTGGGCACAGTCAAGGGCAAGGCCAAAGCCGTGAAACAGAAGGCCACCAAGAAGTCCAAGAGCTGACGCCGAAGGCCCCTTCCGCACTCCGCGAGAGGAGCCTTCAGTTGTCGCGTTGCCGTCGGCTTTCCAGCGCCTCTTGCCTGACCTGCCCGGCATGGTCGCCGATGGCACCGAGACGGTCGGCGAAGCCGGCGTGCTTCCCGGTCAAGTGGGTGCGGAAATCGGCCAACGGCGCCAGGAGGTCGGCCGCGTCGTCCTCACCGAGGGCCGTACTGAGCCTGTCCGCGCTGCGCCGCCCCTCTTTGGTCAGACCGTCCAGCCCCTCCGCTTGCCCGGCGAGCCGGCGCAGGACCGCCGAGTTGCGCCGCGCCCAGTCGGTGACCGCACGGTCGCCGGCACGCCGGTCGCGTTCCGCGTCGACGCGCGCTTCGCCGGTGTGCTCGCCTGTCGCCGACGGCCGCAGGCGCAGAAACCGCCGCTCCGCCGCCTGACGACTCGCCACCCCCAACGCGGGCGCGAGCGCGGTCCAACTGGCGCCACCGGAACGAGCCGCCGCGATCAGCTCCGGCTCCCAGGCCGAAAGCTCCTCACGTGCCATGCGCAAGGAAGACAGCGCGGCCAGCAGCACCGCCGAATCCACGGCATCCGAACGGGCGGCCACGACCACGTCGTGCAGGGCCTGGACCCGATGGGCGAGATCGTCCTCGGTCATAGTCATCCTCTCGACGACTTCAGTGTTGTCATCGTTTCGATGACATGCTAGAACAGTGGGGCGTGTTGACACCAGACAACGAACCCAGGAGGTGGAATCGATGTTGATGCGCACCGACCCGTTCCGCGAGCTGGACCGGCTGGCCCAGCAGATGTTCGGCGCGGCGAGCCAGGGAACCTGGTCCAAACCCGCCGCGATGCCGATGGACGCCTACCGCGACGGCGACGAGTTCGTGGCCTGCTTCGATCTTCCCGGGGTCGCCCCCGACGCGATCGAACTCGACATCGAACGCAACGTCCTCACCGTCAAAGCGGAACGACGCCCGGCCACCGGCGGCGACGTCCAGATGCAGGTCACCGAACGTCCGCTCGGCGTGTTCTCCCGCCAGCTGTTCCTCGGGGACGCGCTCGACACCGAACGCATCCGGGCCGACTACACGGCCGGCGTGCTGACCTTGCGCATCCCGATCGCCGAGAAGGCCAAACCCCGGCGTATCGAAGTCACCGGCACCGAGACCGACCGCAGGGAAATCCAGGCCTGACAGCACATCCGAGGTGGGGCGGGGCGAGTACCGGCCCCACCTCGGGAGGCTCCGAGACCCCAGGGACCCGCGTTGACCGCCATGTTCGCCTTGCCGAGCCGTCACCCTCATCTGTCGCTCGATGCCGTGTGGGGCTACCTCGCCGAAGTCACGGATGCCCTGGGCGTCGGCCTGGAGTCGTGCACAGTCGACCACGACACCCCCGTGACCGCCTACGTTGCCCTCGACGAGGAGTTCCGCGCCCACCCCGGATGCGACACCGCCCTGGTGTGGAACGAAACCCACGGCTGGGCAGCCGCGATCGAGAACCACTCCGATGGAGAACTCGTCGTCATCCGGTACCTCGGCGGAGACACCATCGCTCCCCCGGCGGACCGCGTCTCACGCTTCATCACAGCCCTGCGCGAGGGCGACGAGGTCACTGGACGACTTCGTCGGCCTTCCCTGCGGACACCGACCGGTCCCGCCGATCTCGAAATCGTTCTCAGGCAACGCACGAAAGCGTCCTGGTGAACAAGCCCGCGAAGGAAGGCGACATGGGCACGGAAGACCAGGATCGCGCGGCGAGCCGCTTGCCCGGCGATCAGCGGGACGCGCTCCAGGTGAGCGTCACCCGGCTGGGCGACGGACGAGTGGTCGTGACCGCCGCCGGAGACCTCGACATGGCGACCGCCCCACTCTTCGAGAACGCGGTGTCAGCCGAACCGGGACCCACCACCACCGCGGTGGTGGTGGACCTCTCCGGCCTCACGTTCCTCGCCTCGGCGGGGATCACCGAACTGGTCGCCCTCAACACCCGGATACCGGCGGCCGGCGCGCGACTGCTGCTGATCCCCGGCTCCCGGATCGTACGGCGACCGCTCGAACTCATGGGGCTGCTCGACCTCTTCTCGGTATATCCGGACCAGGCCGCCGCGCTCGACGCCGCACCGATCACGAGCGCCTGAGAAAGGCCCAGCCGCCGTTCGTCACGAGTTGTCCGGATCGCCGTGGGTGCGGGCGAGTGCGACGTCCGGCGCGATTTCGCGCCGGGCAGGAGCCGGAGATCGCGGAACTGCGCAAGCTCGGCGCGCGCGTCCACACACGACGGATCGAGCCGTCCGACGTCCGGTCCGCGGGCACCGCCGGGCGGCGGCGATTCCACGTGTGCGCACCGCCAGGCTTGACCCGGTCGGTACTGGAATGGGTCGGAGACGAGCACTTGCGATGCGCGACCTTCACGTACTGAACCCGCAACGGACAGTGCTGTCGTGAATCCCAGGAGCGCGGAGCGATCTCGGACGATTCTCCGGGGTGGCGCGAGCGGTCGCTGGCAACACCGACTTCGGCTGGTCGCGGGTCCGTGAAGGCCTCCTTCCCTACCCTGAAAGTAGTGAAGGAGGCCTTCACGTCCTGCGGTGCCGAGGTTGCGAAAGCGATCGGCCGGGTCTCACCCCTCACGGCACGACGACGGCCGGCGGATCCCCTGCTGAATCCGCCGGCCGCGCGGCGCGCTCACACGCGCCGTCGGCGACACCCCCGTTCGCTACCCACCACCCCGGCTCCTCGGGGCGCCCTCCCCACTGTCATCGGCCGGTCCTCATGACGACTTGATTGGACAGAATCCCTACTACGGTCCTGTTTTTCGGATCCCGCACAAGGCGACGCTCAGGCGTGCGCCGAACGGTTCACCGGCTCGAACAGGGCCGTGACCGTGGACGCCAGCCGTTCGACGTCGACCGCGCCCGGGTCGGTGAGCAGCAACCGTCCGAAGTACTCGCCGATCGCGATGAGGGAATGCGCGATCACCGCGGGATCGACGTCCGGCTTGGGTTTCCGCCCGGCGACGGACATCTCCACGATCGTCTGGATCCGCTCGCGGACGACGTCCCGGTTGCGATCGATCCGCTTTCGCACGATTTCCGGCGCCTCGACCGAGATCAGGAAGATCGGCTTCCAGGTGAGCGGATCGGCGGTGACCATCGTGGCCAGCGCGGTGATCGTCCGCCTCAGGTACGCGGCCGGGTCGAGCAGGTCGACCTCGGTCGAGATCGTGGTCAGCAGCTGCTGCACCACCCGCTGTTCCTGCCGTTCCAGCAAAGCCTTCAGCAACGCGTCGAGCCCGTCGAACACGTTGTAGACGACAGGCCTCGTGACATCCAGCTCCCGCGCGACGCGATCGATCGACACGGCGCGGTACCCCTCGTCGGCGATGATCCGCAAAGCCGCGTCGAGCAGCTGTGTCCTTCGCTGCTCGACGGGCATCCGCGCGGTGTACGGCCGCCGTCCGCTCATGTCAGCGAGCCGAGGATCGGTTCGGATTCGAGGAGTCCCGCGTCGCTCGGCTTTCCCTTCCCGCCGAACACCTTCTCGTGCTGCTTGGCGCGCCATTCCAGATGCGCGTCCGCGGGCTTCGGGTAGCCGTACTTCTCCCGCGCCTCGGCCGGGGTGAGCGTGACCGGATTCAACGGCGGGATCTCGAGGATCACCGGCGCCACCACGGACACGGTCGCGGGCGAGAGCCGCTTGAGCAGAGCCAGTTTCAGCCGCCGGTTGAGTTGCGGGATCCGGAAGGCGATCTTCAGCACCGGGGTGACCAGCGCGTCGAGCAGGCGGCCTTGGCGCAGGCCGGACATCTCCCGCATCCAGTGGGGCATGGTCGCGATCGTACCGATCCGCAGCACCCGCGCGACGATCAGCGCGATCGGCCGGAAGACGGCGGGGACCGGCGGGAACATGACCTCGGCGTGCAGCAGGTGGTCCATTGTGGACCGGGCGACCTCGGATCCGACCAGTTTCGGCCGCATGGTCTCGAAATAGGCCTGGATTCCGGCGCGCCCGCGCGGGATCGCGTCGACGCTGCAGGTTTGGAACTCCGCGGCGACCGCGCATTCCCGCCAGTATTGCTTCTCCTCCGCCTCATCGAGCTTGCCGGGGCCGTACTTTTCGTAGGCGTAGAGGATGGAATGCCAAGCGGTCAGGTGGATCCACAGTTGCGACTTCGGGTCGTTGGCGTCGTAGGGCTCGCCGGAAAGGGGCTCGATCCCGATCCCTTTGGAATGCACCTTGACCAGGATGTCGGCGGCCTTCATGAGATCGTGCGAACCGGCGAACACGACCATCGCGAAGTACCGGAGAGTGCGGTCGTACCGGGTGCGCGGCCGGTTGCGGATCGCGCGGGTCTCGTCGACCGCCGCGACCAGCGCGGGATCCAGTTCCTCGACGGTGACGGCGCGCTGGAAACCCACCGTCAGCGACGTCGGGTAGCTCCACACCTTCCACGCCACCGAGTCCGGCCCGAAGAACCCGTAGTCCTGGTGGGGCTGAACCGCGGCCGGATCGCTTTTCCTGGCCACATCGCTCTTTCGCCTGGCCGCCATCGACGCCTCCCGAGCTCGGTGCCCAGTGAATATACAGGGCTGTAGCAAGTGAATATACACAGCCGAAGTAATTGGGCAAGCCCTTGCGGGAGAACGATCTTCGCGAAAAAGGGGCCGGTCAGGACTTCGCGGCGAGCGTGGCGAGGTGCTCGGCCAGCATCTTCCGCGACCGCCGCCGGACGTCCCCGAGCAGCTGCGGAGCACCGCCGGCCATCAGCCCGAGTCCGCCGATCAGCACCTGCATCCGGTCGCTTTCGTACCGGGGATCGACGGTGTCCGGCAGCTCTCCGGCGGCCACCGCGTCCGCGAACGCCTGGACCAGCCATCCGCTCATCGCGCCGTAACCGGCGGCGGCACCTTCACGGGTGACGAGCCGGTGCGCGTCGTGCTGTCCCCAGAACGCGAGCCAGACCGTCCACGACTTCAGCCGCTCCTCGTCCAGCGGCAGCATCGCCTTCGCGTAACTGTCGATGACTTTCAGCCCACTCTTGCCCGCGGCGGCTTCGAGCACCCTGTTCGCGGCGAGCTTGTTGTTGTACCGGAGCACCGACGCCATGACCTCGGCCTTGTCCTCGAAGTAGTGGGTCACCGACCCGGTGGTGACCCCGGCCTCGGTGGCGATGGCCCGCATGGTCGTCGCGTGCACCCCTTGCCCGGCCACGAGCCGCCACGCGGCGGCGATGACACGACGACGGCTTTCGGGATCCCTGATCTGGCGTGCCACGAAATTCATCCTAGCTTCCGTAACGCGTGTTGCGTAACCTGCGTTACGTTCACTCGTTTCTTACCGACAGGTAGGTAGCCGGACGCAGGCAAGGGGGCCCGCATGACCGCTCCGGCACGGTGGCGCTCCGGCTCGGTGGCCGAGATCGGGGTGCTGTTCGGTTTCGCCGCCGACACCCTCGCCGCGAGCTGGTCGGCGGTGATCCGGCGCCGGTTCAACGTCCGCGAAACCGTGCACCAGATGTGGTTCCTGGCCGGGGTCACCGCGCTGCCCTCGATCCTGGTGATGATCCCGTTCGGCGTGGTGGTGGCCGCGCAGGTGGGATCCCTGACCGCGCAGATCGGCGCGCAGAACTACAGCGGCGCCGTGGTCGGGCTGCTGATCGTCGGCCAGGCGGCGCCGCTGGTCTGCGCGCTGATGATCGCCGGGGTCGGCGGCTCGGCGATGTGCGCCGATCTGGGCGCCCGCACCATCCGCGAGGAGACCGACGCGCTCGAAGTGATGGGCCTGCCGGTGCTCGAACGGCTGGTGGTCCCGCGCATCGCCGCCGCGGTGGTGATCACGATGCTGCTCGACAGCCTGGTGATGGCGGTGGGGATCACCGCGAGTTTCCTGTTCCAGGTCACCGTCCTGAACGTGAGCGCGGGAAGCTTCCTGACCACGCTGACCGATTTCGCGCACCTGTCGGACTTCCTGGTCTCCCAGCTCAAGTCCGCCGTGTTCGCGCTGCTCGCCGCCGGCGTCGCCTGTTTCAAGGGGATCACCGTGAAAGGCGGGCCCGCCGGGGTGGGCAACGCGGTGAACGAAGCGGTGGTACTCGCGTTCCTGCTGGTGTTCCTGGCCAACGTCGGAATCGGCGAGCTCTATGCCTTGGTCTCTCCCCCGGACGGGGGTTTCTGATGGCCGTCCCGTTCGCCGGTGCGCTCGGCCGGAAGCTGGCGCCGTGGGCGCACCGTGGGCTAGCCGGTATCGCCGAAGCGGGCGCGCAATTCACCTTCGCTCTGCGGGTGCTGCTGGAACTGCCCGCCGCGGCGGCCCGGCATTGGCGTCACATCGTCCGCCTGGTGGCGGAGATCAGCTTCGGTTCGGCCACGCTGCTGGCCGGCGGTGGCAGCGTCGGCGTGGTCTTCGCGATGAGCTTCGTGACCGGATCGCAGATCGGTTTCGAAGGATTCCGCGGCCTCGACCTCGTCGGCCTCTCCCCGTTGGCCGGGGCGATGTCGGGCCTGGTGAACACCCGCGAACTGGCGCCCGTCGTGGCCGGGATCGCCCTCGCCGCGAAGGTGGGCACCGGCTTCACCGCGCAACTGGGCGCGATGCGGATCGCCGAGGAGATCGACGCGCTGGACGCGATGTCGATCCGCTCGCTGCGGTTCCTGGTGGCCACCAGGATGATCGCCGCGTTCGTCGCGGTCATCCCGCTGTACCTGGTCGGCCTGTTCGCCTCCTACGTGGCCACCAGGCTGATCGTGGTGAACGCGAACGGCCAGTCCGGCGGGAATTACGACTACTACTTCCATCTCGTGCTGCCACCCCAGGACATCCTGCTGTCCCTGCTGAAAGCCTTGGTGCTGGCGATGATCGTGACCATGATCCACTGCTACTACGGCTACACCGCGCGTGGCGGGCCCGAGGGCGTGGGCATCGCGGCCGGACGCGCGCTGCGGACCAGCATCGTGCTGATCATGATCGCCGACATCCTGGTGTCGTTCGCCTTCTGGGGTGTCTACCCCACCCTTCCCGGTACCGGAGCGGGCCGATGAGGCGGCGCGGGGAACCCGGCCTCGCCGCGCTCGCGTGGCGCGGGGTCACCGGTCTGGTCGTCGGCGTGGTGGTGATCGTGCTCGTGATCGCGTACGGCGCGGGTGCGCTCAGTGCCGACCCGGCGGTGACCTCGGACATCCCCGGCCAGAGCGTCGGCGTGCTGGAACGGTCCACAGTGGAGTACCGGGGCGCGGTGGTCGGCACCGTCGAGGAGGTACGCAGTGATCGGCAGGGCACCCGGCTGACCCTCCGGATGTTCCCCGACCAGCTCGAGAACATCCCGGCCGGGGTGCGGACCAGGATCCTGCCGCGCACGCTGTTCGGCGACCAGTACATCGACCTCGTGCCACCGGACCGGCCCGGTGCCGGGCGGTTGAGCACCGACGAACCCATTCCCGCCGACACTTCCGGCGAGACAGTCGAGCTGTACACCGCCTTCAAGCGGCTGTTCTCGGTCCTGCAGGCCGTCCAGCCCGCGAAGATCAACACGGCGCTGACAGCGGTGAGCGAGGCGCTTTCGGGCCGTGGCGCCGAACTCGGCGAACTGATCGACCAGGCTCACGAACTCACCGCGGACGCGCCCGCCCTGCTCGCCACCTTCGGCGACACCCTCGGGTTCGTCTCCGACCTCAGCGAACAACTCGGTGAGGTCGCGCCGGAAGGGATCCAGGCGCTCGAAAACGCGATCGTCCTTTCGCAGGACCTCGTCCGGCAGAAGGGGAACATCCAGGCGCTGCTCACCGGAGGACTCGAACTGATGGGGCAGGGACGGCAACTGCTCGGCGACAACGCCGATCGCGTCATCAGGCTGGTCGACAAGGGCGGCGAGGTCACCGGCGCCCTGGCGGACAACGCGAAGGGGATCACCGAGCTCTACGGGAGTTTCGGCAGGCTGATGACCAACATCGCCGGAGTGGTCGGCGACGGCCGCACCCTCCCGGTGGACCTCGACGTGACCTTGGACGGGACCCGTCCGTACACCTCGGCCGACTGCCCGCGTTACGGCGAACTGACCGGCCCCAACTGCGGCCCCGCACCGGAACGGCCGCGGGAAGAACCGCGTGCGGTCGTCGTCCCGCCGATCTTCGGCGGCGCGTCCGGTCCCGTCGGCAGTGACGTCGAAGCGAAGTCGCTCACCCGGTTCGCGGACAGGCTGGCTGGACGGCTCCGCCCGGACCCGGGAACACGGACCGGGATCCTGGGAGTGCTCGCGGGGCCGATCCTGCGCGGCGCCGAGGTGCCGGTGCCATGAGGGCTCTGCGCGGTTTACTGCCGACACTGACGAAACTGGGCGTGTTCGGCACGGTCTGCCTGCTCTGCACGGCGCTGGTGGCCAACACCCTGCACCGTCCTTTCGGGACACCCACGGCCGGGTTCTCGGCGGTCTTCACCGACGCGCTCGGCGTCAAACCCGGCAGCGACGTCCGGATCGCCGGTGTCCGCGTCGGCAAGGTCGACGCGGTGAAGCTGCGCGAAGGCAAGGCCCTGGTCTCCTTCGAAGTGACCACGGACCAGGAACTGCCCATCGGTACCGGCGCCGCGGTGCGCTACGCCGATCTTCTCGGCGCGCGGTATGTCGCGCTGAACCCGGGCCCCGCACGCGGCGAACGACTCGCCGAGGGCGCCACTATCCCCCTCGAACGGACCACCCCCGCCCTCGACCTCACAAAACTGTTCAACGGTTTCAAACCGATCTTCGACGTCCTCGCCCCCGCCGACGTCAATCAGCTCGCCAAGGAGATCATCGCCGTGTTCCAGGGCGAGGGTCCGACCATCAACGCGCTGCTGACCAGGATCGTTTCCCTGACCGACACCTTCGCCGGGCAGGACGAGGTGATCGGGCGGGTGCTGGCGGATCTCCAGCCCGTGCTGGAAAGCACGATCGCCCACGGCCAGGACTTCAAGGACCTCATCGCCGGACTCGGCGCGCTGGCCGGTGGGCTGGCGGACAACCGCGGCCTCATCACCGAAGCGCTCGACAGCGGCGCCCGGCTGGCGGGGACCGTAGCCGACGTCGTGCGGCAGACCCAACCCGCGATCGACCGCGATCTCAGGTCGCTGTTCGAACTGTCCGGGAAACTCGACGCGAACCGGGAGCCGCTCGTGGGAGCCCTCCATGACCTGCCCAAGGTGCTGGGCAAGGTCGACACCATCCTCGGCTACGGCGGCTGGGTCAACATCTACTTCTGCAATCTCGGCATCGGGATCGGCGGGCCGCGGATCGACATCGGGAACGGCCCGCATTCGGCGGTGTGCCGATGAGGCGGCCCTATCGCGACCGCGATCCGGTCAAACTCGCCGGGGCGGGCATGCTCGTCCTGCTCGGTCTGGTCGGCTTCGCCATCGGACTGCCGCAAGCGGTGTTCTACCAGCGCACCACCGATTACGCGGTCGAGCTGGCCAACGCCGCCGGACTCCGGCCGGACGACCAGGTGTTCATCGCCGGGGTGCCGTCCGGGCGCGTGCGCACCGTCGACCTCGCCGTCGACCGGGTGCGGATCGGTCTGCGCCTCGACCACGACCAGACGCTGGGGACGGAGACCACGGCCGGGGTCAAACTCCAGACCATCCTCGGGAAGCGGTATCTCGACGTCCAGCCCCGTGGCGGCGGCCGGATCCCCGCCGGTGGCACGATCCCGCTCGCGCGCACCTCGGTCCCGTTCTCCCTGGACGACCTCGGCCGCTCGGCGGCCAAGACCACCGAGGAACTCGACCTCGGCGCGCTCAAGCAGATGATTTCGACCCTGCGGGCCAACGCTCCCGACGCGAATCTCGCCGCGCAGGCTCTGCGGGGTGTCGGCGCGGCGACCAGCGTGTTCGACAAGTACAGCGAGCAGCTCAAAAGCCTCCTGGCGGGCGCCCAGTCGGTGACGAGCACCCTGGTGAGCCAACAGGACAGCCTGGTCGCGTTGCTCGGCGACACCGACCTGATCGCCACGGCACTCGTCGAGCGCAAGGCCACCCTGGAGAAACTCATCACCGACCTCGGCACCCTGAGCACCCAGGTCCGGTCCTTTTTGGACACGAACCGGCCGATGGTCCGGCCCCTGCTCGACAGGCTGCAGACGGTGGCGAAGACGCTCACCGACAACAAGGAACAGCTCGGCCGGACGCTGGATCTGCTGGCGCCGACCGGACGCTACCTCGCCAACGCGTCGGGCAACGGCCCCTGGCTCGACGTCGTCGGCCCGGCGGGCCCGGTGCCGGACGATCTGCTCTGCCTCTTCGGCGTCGTGAAGGGATGCAAATGACCGCGGCCGCCCGGGTGCTGTCCCTGCTCATCGTCGCGACCCTGTTCGTGGCCGGCGCCTTCCTCGTCCTGCGCCCGGCCCCGGCGTACACCGTCGTCGCGGAGTTCCCGCAGGCGGAAGGCATCTACCCGGGCAGCAAGGTCGGGGTGCTCGGCGTGCCACTCGGCGAGGTCACCGCGGTGGAGCCGCTCGGTGGCAAGGTCCGGGTCAGCCTGTCGCTCCCCGAGGGCGTCAAGGTGCCCGCCGACGCGCAGGCCTGGGTGATGTCGCCCGCGGTGATCAGCGATCAGTACGTCGAGCTGACCCCGGCCTACAAGTCCGGTCCCGCCCTTCCCGAAGGCGGGGTGATCCCGGTCGGCCGCGCTCACTCCCCGGTGAAGTGGGACAGCCTGATGGCGTCGCTGAACACCTTGCTCACCACCTTCGGCCCCGAACCGGGCAAGACCACCGCACCGCTCGGCGAACTGCTGGACTCGGCGGCGAAGCTGTTGCACGGCAACGGTCCCGCGTTCAAGGAAGCGATCACCCATGTGGCGCAGGCGAGCGGGCTCGTCGCCGGGGAGCTGCCGGACGTCGCCACCTTCCTGGAGACACTGAAAACACTGGTGGGCGCGCTGGCGAAGAACAAGGACACGGTCGACTCGGTGACGAATTCGGTGAACCTGGCCGCGGCCGAGTTCGGCGAGCAGCAGGACACCATCGCGGCCACGATGTCGAACCTGTCCGTCGTCCTCACCGACGTCGCCCAGCTGGTGAAGGACAGCGGCGCCTCCCTGACCACCACGTTGCCCCAGCTCAACGCCGTTGTCGGCGACCTCGCGGCCCGTGGCCCGCAGATCGCCGAAATCCTCGACACCCTGCCGCTCGGCGCGCAGAACCTCAGCAAGGCGGTTACGGGGGACGACCGGCTGCGCGTCCGGCTGGACGTGTCCACGAACCTTTCGCAGTTCGCGGCCGGGCGGAAACTGTGCGAATCGTTCCCGATCCCACTGTGCTCGGGAGCGGGGCTGGTCAACCCGGTCCGGTTCCCGCCCTCGGTGAACGACCCGCTCGGATTCCCGGTGTCCGTGCCTCCGACGGGAGGAAAGTGATGCGAGCGCACGGAAAGGTACTCGGTCTGGTCGTCACCGCGGGGCTGCTCGGTGGCTGCGGGGTGAGTCTCCAGAACCTCGACTCCGTCACCGGCGTGGACGGACCGTCCTATCGCATCACCGCCGTCTTCACCGAAGTGTCCGGCCTCCCGGCGGGCGGTGAGGTCAAGCTCGGCCCCACCGCGGTCGGGAAGGTGATCTCGGCGCGCTCGGAGAACTTCCAGGCGCACGTGACGCTCGAACTCCGCGAAGACGTCAAGCTGCCGAAAGGCACCCGCGCCGAGCTGAAGCTGAGCACGGCGCTCGGCGACCAGTACGTCGACCTCCTGCCCCCGGCGCGGGCGGGAGGGGAAACGCTGCCGCCCGGCGCCGTGATCCCCGTCGCCGACACCGCGCGTGGCCCGGACGTCGAGAACACGCTCGCCCTGCTCGGCACCGTGCTCGACAACAGCGGGTTCGAGCAGGCGAGGACGATCATCACCGAGCTGAACACCATGCTGTCCGGACGCGAGGACAAGATCCGCGACCTGCTGTCCCGCGTCGACGGCATTCTGTCCACTTTGGACGCAAGAACCACCGACTTCAAGCGCACCCTGGAGTCACTCGGCAAGCTGAGCAAGACCACCGCCGACAACAAGGCGCTGCTGGACACCGCGTTCACCCGGATCACCCCCGCCGTCCGGATGCTGCGCGACCAGCAGGGAGCCTTGAACGCGATGCTGGCGAGCGTCCCGCCGCTCGCGAACGTCGCGGGGGACACCCTGGGCCGCACCAAGGACTCGCTCACCCGGATGGCAAGCGATCTCGGGCCGATCCTCGACGCGTTCAACGGTTTCGCCGGCGACCTCGGCCGGACGCTGGGCGCGCTGAAGACGGTCGGCGGAGTACTGGACAAGTCGATCCCGGGCGACTACCTCGACATCGATCTCACCGTGAACGTTCCCGCGTCGCTCTCGTCACTGTTCACCTCGTTCCTGGGCGGCCCCGCGTCCCCGCCGGGTTCTCCCCTGCCTGGTGACGCCGGAGCGCCACTGATGGGAGGAACGCGATGAGGATCCGTCGCGGCGGCGGGCTGCCCTTGGTGCAGCTCGCCCTGTTCCTGGTGATCGGCGTCGGCTGCTCGGTCTACCTCGGCGTGACCGCGGTCGGCCCGGCCGAATTCCGGGACGCCACGCACGTGACCGTCCAGATGCCCGACGCCGGCGGTCTCTCCCCCGGCGCTTCGGTGACCTATCACGGGGTGCGGGCCGGAGACGTCGACGCCGTCCGGTTGCGCACGGACGGGTCCGGCGTGGACATCGCGATCAGTTTCGACGGCAGGCTGCGGGTCCCCGCCGACACCCGGGCCGTCGTCGCACAGGACACCGCGGTCGCGCTCAAACATCTGGATCTGCGCCCGGCCGCGGACAAGGCGCCTTATCTGACCGACGGCGCGACCATCCACTCGGAACAGACGAAGACGGTGCTCCCCCTGCAGACCCTGCTGGTGAACCTGATGCGGCTCGCCGACAGTGTCGACCTCGGCAAGGTCTCCTCGATCGCCGACGACCTGGCGATCGGCTTCGACGGGACCAGCGGGCACCTACGGGACATCCTCGACGACGGCGGTGAGATCGTCGCGCAGCTCAAAGCGATGCGGCCCACCGTCGACGTTTTGCTCACCGATGCCAAGGACTTCCTCGGCGAAGGCACCTCGGCACGGCTGCCCAAGGTGGTCAGTTCGCTCAACCGGCTGACCGGGGAACTGCGCGGCCTGGTGCCGAAGGCGACTCCGCTGCTGGAGCAGGCGCCCGGGCTGGCCGAACAGCTGGTGCCGTTGCTGCGGGTGAACCAGCCGCAGATCAGCGCGCTGCTGGCCAACCTGGTGTCCCCGCTCGAGGTGACCGCGGACCGGATCCCGGCCCTGCGTGCCCTGTTCACCGCTGGTCCGAAGGGGCTCGGAGACCTCGCGAGTTCCGCGAGGAACGGGTACGCCGCGTTCACCCTGGTGCTGGCGCAGGGCGGGATCTGCTACTACCCGGTGGATCGCCGCACCCCCACCGACACCACGCCGCGGGAGCCGGGGCTCGATTTCCACTGCCCGGGTGGTCAGCGCGGCGACTCCGGAGTGCGCGGGGCGGCGAACGCACCGAGACCGGGTACCGGCACGGGTGCCCCGGCGGTGCCGCCGCCCGGCGCGCCGGACTCGTCCACCGGCCGTACGTCCTGGTCGTCCCTCTATCTGCAAGGAGCGCGCTGATGAAGAACACGCAAGTCACCTCCGTCACGCGACGAGTGGCGGGGCATCCGCCGCCCGCCAAGAAAGGTGACGACGTCAAGCCGTCACCGATGCCGCGGAAACCCCCGCCGGAGAAGGAAGAGAGCGAGCCCGCGGCGGCCGAAGTCCCTTCGCCGGAAAAGGAGGACATGCCGGCGAAGAGGGCTCCGCGCCGGATCGCCGCCGCGGCCGTGGTGGTGCTGCTGGCCGGAGCGGCCGGGTTCGCCGGCTGGCAGTGGTATCGCCAGGAACTGCTGGACACCGCGCGGGACGAGGCTTCCGCCGCCGCCGGGAAGTACGCCGTCGACCTGACCAGCTACGACTTCGGCAAACTCGACGAGAACTTCGAAACGGTCGCCGGGAACTCGACCGCGGCCTTCGCCCAGCAGTACCAGGAGACCACGAACGGCATCAAACCCCTGCTCCTGCAGTACAAAGCGGTCTCCAAGAGCACCGTGCTGCAGAGCGGGATCGTGAACGCGACCGCGGACCGGGTGGTCGCGGTGCTGTTCGTCGACCAGACGATCACCAACACCAACAGCCCGCAGGCCCGGGTCGATCGCAACCGCGTCGAGCTCACCCTGGTCCATCAGGACGGCCGGTGGCTCATCGACGGTCTCCAGCTGCGATGAGGGTTCGCCGTCGGAATGGTGAAGACGGTGAGGAGCCTGCTCGCGAACATGAGATCGTCGCGCACGCTGATCCTGCGACGTAGGAAGGCCGTGACCGGGTTCAGGTTGCCGGTGACCAGTTTGAGGGAGTGGCAGATCGCGGACGAAGAGCGCCTATGGCCCGCCAAGACCGTACGCGGCCATCCATGACCGGTATATCGAAGCTGGTGCGCACATCGCTCGCAACGCACATGTCGAGACTAACGCGCGGAGCCTCGGTACAGCGCGTCGATCTCGGCTACAGGTTTCCGCGATCGACGCGCACTTCGACCTCCCGATCCCGGACACGAGGCCCTCACATCGTGGTGACCGTTGACACGCTCCCGAGCCCTGATCAATACTCCCGTATCAGAAAAATTGATACACATGTATTAGTTTGGCGCGTGCTCAAGGAGGAGCGATGAAGTCCAGACCGGTACTGCGATCGATGCTGCTGCTGGGTGTTTTGATCATCTCGCCGGCGGCGGGAACGGGGGTCGCCGCGGCGGTGCCGTCGGCCGCCCCCTCGGCGCAGACGACGATCCCGCGGCCCGACGACGATCCGTTCTACCGCCCGCCCGCCGGGTACGAGGCGCAACCGCCGGGAGCCGTCCTGCGCAAGCGCGAAGTGAAGATCAGCACCTACCTCATCCCCACCCCGGTCCGCGCCTACCAGGTGCTGGTGCGCTCGACCGACGGCGCCGACAGGCCGATCGCCACGGTCAGCACGATCATGGTGCCGCTCGCCGCACCCCCGAGCGGCAAGCGCACGCTGCTGTCGTACCAAAGCGCGATCGACAGCCTCGGCACGCACTGCAATCCGTCGTACGAATTGCGGACCGGCCTGCAGAAGGATCCCAGCGCGGTGGCCGCCGCACTGCTCAAGGGCTGGGTCGCCATCCAGACCGACTACCAGGGCCCCCGGATGTCGTGGATCGCCGGCAAGGTGGCGGGACGCGCGACACTCGACGGCATCCGCGCGGCGCTGGCCCTCCCCGAAGCCGGCCTCGGCCCGGACGCGCCGGTTGCCGCCTGGGGGTACTCCGGCGGCGGGCACGCCACCGCGTGGGCGGCACAGGAGCAACCCTCCTACGCCCCCGAAATGGACGTGAAAGCCTGGGTGGCCAACGCTTTCACCGGCGATCTCCGCAAAACCGTCGAAGGGATCGACGGCGGTCCGTTCTCCGGATTCGCACTCGCCGCGATGGTCGGCCTGTCCCGCGAATACGCCACCTTGGACCCGTTCAACGACAAGGGAAAGCAACTGGCCGAACGCATCGGCGACGACTGTGTCATCGAACTGGTCGCGGCCAACCCGTTCCAGCATGTCAACGACTACACCCGGTACGACATCTACCACAACGCCGACGTCGACGCGGTACTCGCGGACAACTACGTCGGCACCCGCGCGCCGAAGGGGCCGGTCCTCGTCCAGCAGTCCCGTTTCGACGAAATCGTCTCCCCCTCCTACAACCAGGGCTCGGTCGCGGATTGGTGCGCGCGGGGCGCGAACGTGGAGTACCACCTGTCGAACGTGCCCGAACACATCACGTACGCCATCGCGAGCGTGCCCTACGCCATTTCCTGGATCAGCCAACGACTGAGCGGCGTCCCGACCGCCGGAAACTGTGGGAGGACGTCATGACCGGACGTGTCCGAAGCGTCATCACGGCGGCCGTCATCGCCGCGGCGGCTCTCACCACACCTGGCGCGGCCACGGCCGCTCCGGCACAAGACTGCACACCCTGGCAGGTCCGCACCGTCGCCACCGGTCTCGGCCTGCCACTGGAAAACCTCGCCTTCGACGGCCGGGGCGGACTGCTCGTCTCGAAGACCCTGTTCGCGGGCAACGGATCCGTCGAACGCGTGACCCCGGACGGCGCGGTGAGCACCCTGCTACCGGTCCGCGGCCCCGGCGCGCTCACGGTGCGCGGCGACGAGCTGTACGTCAACACCGGGCACCTGACCGTCGACGGGACGCTCGGGCTGAAGACCGGCACCATCGACATCTACGACTTCGGCACGGGGAAACGGAGGACCTGGGCGACCAACCTGACGATGCCCGACGGGGGCACGGTGCTGCCGAACGGCGACGCGGTGATCAGCACCCTCATCGGCCCCGAACGCGGACTCTGGCTGGTACGCAAGGAGAATCCGTCGGCGCCGGAACGGTACGGACCCGATCTGCTCGGGCCCAACGGAATGGTCGTCAGCAACGACGGCCGCACGCTGTACGTCGCCAACACCGGCGACCCCGGCTTCCAGATCGCCGGTATCGACCTCGCGAATCCTTCGGCGCCCGCGAAGAAGATCCGGCTTCAGGCGCCATGGCCGCTGAACATCATCGACGACCTGACCATCGGACCCGACGGACGGCTCTACACGGCGGGCGAACACGGCATCGTCTACCGCGTCGACCCGGAATCCGGCTCGACCTGCGCGATCGCCACCGGCGTCCACCTCGGCTCGTCCGTGCGCTTCGGCGCCGGACCGGGCTGGGATCTGGAAAGCCTCTACAGCACCGGATTCGATGGCGCCGTACGACGTCTCGTCCCACCGGGCCAAGGTGAGTGACGAGCGCTGAGGGCGCCGGAACCCGGCAGGGGCGGGTTCCGGCGCCCTCGAGTACCAACCCCAGGTACACCGGGCTGTTCGCCACCCATGCCGCGATCGCGCTCATCGGCGCGCAGAACGAAGCCCGCCTGCACCTCGCGGTCGAGAACCGTGGCGTGATCGGAATGGCCAAAGGCATCCTCATGCAACGCCACGACATCGACGACCTGCAGGCCTCTCAGCTCCTGGTCGAGTCCTCCCAGACCACCAACCTGAAACTGCAACTGGTCGCCGAATGGGTCGTCCAGCACCGCCGCGAACTTTAGCCGCGTTCCGGGCGCCAGCGAGAAAGCGGGGACACCGGAATCCGGTGTCCCCGCTCGTGTTTCCCCTTTGCTCGTCAGACGAGGCTGAGGTGATCACCGGTGCTGTTCCAGCCGAGGGCGTCGACCACGGCGTCGCCGCCGTGGCCCGCCGGGCCGGAATTCCCACCGTTGGTGATGCTGGAGTTGTCCGCGCTCCCGGTCGCACCGGTGGCTCCGGTGCTGCCCGAATCGCCCGAGGTGACCGTCGTGTTCACGCGGTCGCCTTCACGCTTCCAGTCACCGTGGTGACCCTGCTCGTTACCTCGGACGGACTGGACGGCGGTGTTGCCGCCGGTGGAGCCCGAGTTCCCCGAGTCGCCGGAGTTGCCGCTGACGGCGTTGTTCTCGCTGGTGGCGTTCCCGGCATCGCCGGAGTCACCACCGTTACCGCCCTTCGCGATCCCAGTCACTTTGCCGAGCACACCGCTGTCACTGCTGCGGTGTCCACCGTTGTGGGTCGCCGCGGAGTTCTGGCCGGAGGCGAGAACCGCGGCGTCGCCGCCACGTCCTGCCGGGCCGGAGTGTCCGCCGGTGGTGACGCTGTCGTTCTTCGCGTCGCCGGTCGCACCGGTGGCACCAGTGCTGCCCGAATCACCAGAGGTGACCGTGGTGCTCGAGTGGTCACCCTGATGCTTCCAGCCGCCGTGACCGGAGTCCCGGCCGCCGAGCGTCCACGTCGCCGCGGTGTTGCCGCCGGTGGAGCCCGAGTTCCCCGAGTCGCCGGAGTTGCCGCTGACGGCGTTGTTCTCGCTGGTGGCGTTCCCGGCATCGCCGGAGTCACCACCATTGCCGCCCTTCGCGATCCCAGTCACTTTGCCGAGCACACCGCTGTCACTGCTGCGGTGTCCACCGTTGTTCGTGGCGGAGTTGCGGCCGGACGCGGCCGCGATGGCGTCGCCGCCGTCGCCCGCCTGACCGGAGTTCCCGCCGTCGGTGGCGCTCTCGTTGTGCGCGTCACCGGTGGAGCCGGTGTCGCCGGTGTTCCCGGAGTCGCCCGAGTTCACACTGGTCTCGCAGCGGGCGAGCACGCAGAGCCCGTAAGCACTGTTCCCACCGGTCGAACCGGACTTGCCCGAATCACCGGAGTTCCCGCTCACGGCGCTGTTGCCACTGGTGGCGTTCCCGGCCTTGCCGGAGTCACCACCATCGCCGCCCTTCGCGGTCCCCGTCACTTTGCCGAGCACGCTGGACCTTCCGCCGTGGGCGCCCCGCGAGTCCGCGGCGTTGTGTCCCTCGGTGGCAGCGGTCCCGCTACCTCCGGCACCGGCCTTGCCGGAGTTTCCCCCGGTCGTAGTGCTGGTGTTGGAGGCGTTGCCGGTCGCACCGGTGGATCCGGTGTCGCCAGAGCCGCCCGAAGAGACCGACGTCGAACAGCTGGCCAGGACGCAGACGCCGTAGGCGCTGTTCCCACCGGTCGAACCGGACTTGCCCGAATCACCGGAGTTCCCGCTCACGGCGCTGTTGCCACTGGTGGCGTTCCCGGCCTTGCCGGAGTCACCACCGTCACCGCCGTGCGCGGCCGCCGACGAGATGCCGGCCACCACCGAGTTCACCGTGTCGCCCAGCGGTCCGGAGTTCCCGGTGTCCGCACTCGCCACCGCGGTGCCCAGCAGGACGAACCCGCCGGACAGCACTGCGGCGGTCAATCCGCGTCGCACGTACTTGTGCATGACGTTCCCTTTCTCATCTTCTGTCCATTGTGGAATTGAGGATGAAAAGGGCCCACTAACTCGGATGGTCGATACCGTAGTCGTCCGGCCAGGGAACGGCCCGGCGATCGTCCGGCGGTGCCCGCCATGCCCGGTCGGTTCCGGGCATTCCGGAACCGGTCTCGGTCACCGCGTGGTCACCACCGTGTGCGCCGGAGCCACCGGCCGTCATCGTGCCGCCCGTCTGAACGGCACCCGGTCCTGCGGGCAAAGCCGGGCCACCACCGTCACTATGCCCGGACGGGGCACTCAACTGCACATCATCCTGCTCGCTCGTCCGCTCAGCTGCGTACTCTCGCAGTGGGACGGCCGAAGCACGCGGCATGGCCGGCACCCGCATCTCCTGTTTCCGTGCCTGCGGTCCGGAATAGATCAGTGGTTCCGGGCTGACATCGGCACGAGGCGCCGGAGGAACCGGCCTGGCAGGTGTTCCGGTGACGGCGTCGGCCACCGGATCAGCGCCCACCACATGGGTGATCGGCGCCAGTGTGCGTACCAAGGGCTTCGTCACCGGGCCGGTGACCGGTCGCACCACGTTCAGTACGGGCTCGACCGCTTTCACGACCGGCCGCACCACGGGGGAAACCACCGGCTCGACCGGCTTCGTCACCCGTTCCACGACGGGCGCCATCTCTGAGGTCAGTTCGTGAACAGGGTGCAGGACGTTCCCGAGGAACGCGTGGTCATCGGGCTCGGCGGGCTTCTCCGCCGCGTCCGCTGCCCCCGACATCAGCACCGCCAGGACAACGAATCCGAGCAGCGCGCCTGCCGTGACAAACAATCGCGCGAGGACCGTACTGCCGCTGGCCTCCGCGATCGCCTGTGACTGGGAAGACTTCATCCATCTCACCCCCTTCCCGAGCTTCACCTGTCACGAGGTTTTCGGGCCGGGGAAGGTCATCAGATTGGGTGAAAGACGATCTTTTTTTCTTTGCTCAGAACAGTTTTCTACCGTCGGGTACCGGGTACCCATCCCCCTTCGAACGATGGAAAGGGCCGCCCGGGATACGGGCGTAGCCCTCCATGCAGTGCTTGTCTTTCGTGCCGGTGACCTGGCCTATCTCGTCGTTCATGTGGTCTCAACCGGCTAACCGGTTCACGCTGGTTCATGCCTTCGTGGCGCGACGAGGACTGTCGTGATCGCCGGTGGACCACCCGGTGAGGTTTCGGCGATGAGTTCGACGATCCAGCCGATGCACTGTCCGAAGTCGTCGTAGGCGGCGGCGCCGAGAAGGTCACTGGCGCGCATCACGGGCTCCAGGGATGCGGCCGATGAGGTGGCGGCGTAGCCAGCTTTCCAGCGGTGGCGTCGTCAGGACTTCGCGGTGGAGTGCCGGCGTGAGATGGCTGCCGACCTGTGAGACATGGTCGTACGGGATTCGCAGTGCTGCGGGTCTTCCTCGGCGCGCAGCCGGGTGGCGACCGCGGCGAGCCAGGCCCCGAACCGGCCGCCGATGCGGAGCCCGAGTGCGCGCTGTCCGACGAGCGGGGCCGCGACCAGGGGCCGTCCGTCGTCACCGATCTCGAACTCGATGTCGTCGACCTTGCCGATCTTGGCTCCGGCCAGGTCGACGATCTCGCGGTCCAGCAGGTGGAAGTCCACCAGATGAGGCAAGAGCGCCTTCAGGGTGTCAATGAGCCGGGGGCTGAGGTTGTGGTCGAAGAAGAACTTCACGCGGCGGCCCCTCGCACGGCCTGCTCGAAGTCAAGCGCATCCCGGGCGGCGTCCGGAGTGACACCAGGGCTGTAGTGGCGTACGTCCTCGACGCCTACGTCGCCGTCTTCGACGAGCTGGGCGATGGTGTCGTAAGGGATGCGAGTGCCCTTGATCGTGGGCCAGCCACCCATGCGGGCAGCGCGGATCTCGAGGCCCTTTCGAGGAGCCGCCCTCGATCACTTCCGGCTCGACCCGCTCGTCACGCTTGCCCGGCTCGACGCGGCCAACTGGGGGGCCTGACCTGATGGCCGGGTGAATTCCCTTTCAGTCGCCGATGTCGCCCGTTGATCCTGAAAGGCACGGATCAACAAGGAGGACACCATGCGGCATTTCCTGATCGCGGCCATCGCCGTCCTGCTGACTTTGTCAATGGCTCCGGCCGCCTCCGCTGAAGAAGACATCCAGGGCGGCACTCCGTACGACATCAAACTGGTTCCCTGGACGTTGAGCCTTCAAACTGCGAACGGCACCCCCTTCTGTGGTGCCGTCCTGGTCGATCTCGACATCGCCCTGACCGCCGCTCATTGCATGCGGAACAGAATACCCGCCACCTTGCGTGTCAGCGCAGGCGATAGCGATCGCACCAAAGGAGACAGGGTAGCCGTGTCGTCCGCCCTCTCGCACCCCCAGAACAACGCAGAGAGCAGAGACTTCGACGTCGCCGTGCTGCGCCTGGAGCGTAAGCTGAGACCCAACCCGAGAATCAAGGTCGCACGAATAGCGGACACGGACCGACGAACGGGCACCATGCTGACCGTGGTGGGATGGGGTATCAAGCACCACGGCGGCGGAACGCCAAAACATCTGCTGGGAATACAGGTCCCGACGGTGGATCGGGTCGACGTCTGTCAGCCGGCGTACAAAACAAAGCTCACGGAAAGAATGTTGTGTGCTGGCACGGCCGATGGCCACTTGGACACCTGCAAAGGTGACTCGGGCGGACCGGCGACCGATTCCCACAGACTTCTGGTGGGTTTGGTGTCTTTCGGCTATCGCTGTTTGTACCCGACCAAGAACGGTTCCTATACCGTCTTCGCCAACCTGGCCGAGCCTGAACTTCGCGCTTGGATCCGGGCAAACGCCAACGGGAAGTAGCTAGGAGGCCGGCAGGCCATCACACAGACCGACTACACGTTCCAGTTCCAGGGCGAGGATCCCCCAACCCTCAGGAACCCGACCAGGTCAAGCCCGAGAAACGCACGCTGTACAGCATCTCCAGCTACGCCTACGGCTACGGTGGCCCCGGACCGTGGGGCAATATCGGTCAGACTCAGCCGGTGTCATGGCCGCTGCGCTGCGACGTCGCTCGCAGCTTCGTAGAGGCCTGCAAGTAGAGTCGTTCGCGTGGGTGATGGTGGATATCCTGACCATCACCCACGCACAGCAAGAAACACAATGGCCGAACCAGTCCTGCTTCTCCGCGAGACCGGAAGCCCCTGGATCGACTATCACCAATTCATGCTGTTCGATGTCGAGTCCGCCGAGGCCCGGGCCTCACACCTGTCTCCGCAGACCGACGGGGCCATCGCAGTCAGCGGCCACGGGGGAGGCAAGTTCTTCACCTTGGGCGAGATGACGGACGTTGTGGTGGACTTCGAACTCTGGACAGCAGAACCCGCCCCGCCCGTGCCTCCAGAGGGAGATCGTTTTGAAGGGTCCTTCACCGTGGATACCTGGCGTGTCGTCCTCGGCTCCGTGACCGGCTCGCCATCGGACGTCATCATCGAACTTCCCATCCCCGGCCCTTTCCAGCTACGCGCGTTCCGCACCAGCGCCCCTGTAGAGAACGCCGACTTCCCGGATCTCGACTACCGACACGAGCGGTGGCTGATTCAGACCTGGCCATCCAGCGCACAGACGTAAGCCTGAGTGGCAGGCTCCTCCCTGGCAGGCGTCCCGTGCTTCACGATGGTCCGAGACGTTCGTTCGCGGCACGGAACCTATGAGTGGCTGCGAGAGCGTGGCCGCATCGACGTCACGTCGCCTGCTGACTTCCGCTCTTGGGCCTGGGCCGGATCGGCGAACCTAGCTGCGTAGGTTGCCGATGACGAACTCCGCCATTTTCTTGACCGCACCGCAGGGATCGTTCAGCCAGGGGCCCGCTTCCGGCTTGCCCCGGGTGTTGGCCTTGATGTGCACCAGCGTGTTGTCGTCGACGCCGAGAACCAGCCTGCACGCCAGAGGCCCCTCGTCACGCCTGCTCGGAATGTTCTCTTCGACATCCACGATCACCGCAGGGTAGCCGTTGATCGTCATCTCTTCCCAGTGGTTGCCGGCATCGCGGCCTTGGGCGCGGCCGCTGTACAACGTGCTGATGCTCTCCCGCAGCGGCGGAAACCAGGATGTGGTCACGTCGACCGACCGGCCGAGCACGATCAGGCATTGACCCTGCCGGGTCTGTTCGTGCCTGCCTTCACCGAAGCCGATGCTCCGCAGCTGCTCCACGGTGATCGCCGAACACGGATCGGCGATGAACTTGTTGCCGTTCAGCTGTGCGGGGATCGGCGGGACCGAGGCCGACGGTCCCGGCGGCGGAGGCGGCGGGCTCGTTCCGCAGCCGGCCATCACCACCAGTCCGCCGGCCATCAGCATGGCGAGCCCTCGGGCGGGACGTCGTGTCACGAAGGATCGGCTCCCGGTTTGATCCGCCAGCGGCGGGGTTCCCCGACTACCTCGACACTCGTGCCGACATCCGGGATCTTGGGGAAGGTGGTCTCGATGACCGTCAGCTCGAGACCGCTCCCGACCAGCGCTCCGATGTTGGTGATCATGCTGCCCAGGAGCGCGTTGCAGTCACGCCAGAACTTCTCGAACGCCGAGTTGATCGCGTCCACGAAGTCCTTGGCCGACAACGCGGCCAACGGCGGGACAAGCAACGACCCGAGAACGATCGCGAACTTCCCACTCAGCTGCGCCAGGTTCGCCGCACAGTTCCCGAGCGCGAGCAACAGGTTCTTGTACGTGTCGATCACCGTTGTCGCGATCGTGCTCATCGTTTTGGTCAGGCTCGTGATGGAGACCTGGCCCTTGTTCAGGCTGTCGACGGCCATCCCGGAATACATGGAGTACTGGTCGAACGCGTCACCACGCCACGCGGCCGTCAGCGACAGCTTCGTGTCATTGACGATCTCGGCCGCGTCCTTCAACTTGCTCTCCCTGGCGAAGGCCTCAGCCAACCTCAACGCCTTTGCCAAGTCACCGGCGACGAACACGCGAAGCTTGTCCAGCAGCCCGATGATCCCATGCGCGCCGATCAGGTCCGCGTACTCCCGGATCTTCGCGTCCGCGCCCTCCGGGTAGCTCATGGTGGCGAGTTCCGCGGCGCTCTGGCCCGGGTCGGGGGTGGTCACTTGATCTCACCCTCCAGCTTCTTCATCCGCTCATACGCTTCCTGATCCAGCTGCTCATAATGCTGGGCGGCCTTGCCCAGCGCCGCGCTCAGCACAGCGAGCTGAGTCGAGTTCGAGGCTGTGATTCGCTGAATCGTGTCGATGGCCGCGTTGTACCGGTCCACCGTCCCCAGACCGTTGAGACCGGGCATCAGGTTCGTCGCCGTTCCCGGCAAGCCCAGGTCGTATGCGCCGAGCGTGACGTCCGCCAGGTCCGCCACCGCGAAGTTCTGCAACAGTCCAGCCGCCTCGGCGATCGCGTCGGCCGCGGCCCGCAACTTCTCCGGATAGACGTGATAGCCCTGGCCGGGACCGGGGTCGAACGGATCCGGAATGCTCATACCAGCCGCTCCTCATCCCGAACAGCCGCCATCGCCGCCTCAAACCGGCGAGCCGCGGTCTCCTCGGCTCGCCGGATGCCCAGCAGCAGCTGCCGCGACAAGCTCGGCGCGCTGTAGTCCTTCATCGCGGCCACGTCCACCGAGACATCGACCAGCTCACCCGCACCGGTCACCGTCACCGACCCCAGCTCTCCCGGCAACGACCACGTGGCACGATCCCGTGCCGCGCTCGTCGCGGCCCGCTCGACCGCGGCCACCGTCGCGTCGATCTCCCGAGCCAGGTGATACAGCTCGTCCTGGTGACTCACCAGCGCTACCGCCCCTCGTCCTCGAGATCAGCGTCCAGGAAGTCGAGCTGATCGAAACTCTCCTCCTCGAACTCCCTGGCATCGGGACGCGCTCCACGCGGCTCAGCCGCCGTCGCGGCACGGGGAGGAGATGCCGGCACGGAGTCGTTCCATTGGCCCGCCGCAGGCCCAGGGGCGGGTTCGGGCATCCATTCCTGGTCCTTGTCCACCACCGCGCGCACCTTGGCTACACCGACCTGCGCGGCCGCACGACGGGCTACCGACACCGCCTCCAGCACCGCAGGCCCCAGCCGCTGCGGATGCGAGCTCCGGATCACATGATCCGCGATCGTCAGATCCACCAGCCTGCCCTGGCCAGTCACCACCGCCGACGCCACACCGTCAGCAGACTGCCCGGTGAACCGGGCCTGCTCCAACTCAACGTCAAGCTCCCCAGCCTGCTGCCGCAACCTGGGCACGTTCAATGACACGCCGGCTCGCCCTCCCCGTCGCCCGACATCTCCCCTGCTGGCCGCCCCACCGGCCACGCCGAGCTACTCCGTGATCGATACACGAGCGTAACCGGCCGAGCGGCCAGCGTAGTCGAACCTGCTGACCCGTGTCTCGTCATTCCCTGCACAGCCGGCGCCATGACCGAAGGCGGAAACCCCGACCCGATACGGTTACCAGTGCGGCTCACCGGTAGCCCGGGACCACCACCGATATCCGGCGAACGACCTTACGGCCGACGAACTAAATGCACGCGTGCTGCGCCGTATCACCACCTTCACCAGAGCAGGCGGCGAAACGCCGCCGAGTCCTCCCCCGCCGGCTTTGCTGCGCGCTCGCCGACGCGACGTCGTGCGACCGCCCGCATCACATCCAGATTTTGATCATGACGGTATGCTGCCCCCGCAGCGGCTACGGATGGTGTCGGACCTGCCGCTCCTCGCAGGAGACTGCAAGTTGTCGCTACATGCACTAGGCGGGGGTCAGGGTGCCGGTTGAGACTGAGGATGATGCGACGCGAGCGCCCCGGTCGGACTATTTTCGTGCCTCCGATCTCGGCGCGGTCCTGGCCGGTGTGGTCTCTGGCGCCGTCGGCGCTTACGCCTACTACAGCGACGTGCTGAGGCCGCTGGCGCACAGCTTCACCATCTGGATCGTGCTGGTCGTCGCGGTGACCGCCGGCGCACCTCGTCGGCGCGCGGTGATCCGAGCGACCGGAGCGCTGATCGCGGCTGTTCTTGCCTTTTATTGGGGCAAGGCCCTGTTCTATGGCATCAAGTACGAGGGCATGCCGTACCAGATCGACGTGTCGACGACAACGCTGTGGTGCGCACTGGCGATCGCAGGCGGCCTCCTCGCCGGCTTCCTCTTGAATACGATCGGGCGAACCGATATCCGCGGCACGGTCGCTACCGCCGCGGTAATCGGACTGTTGATCGCCGACGTTGTCCGGCAGTCCGGCCGCTCAGGCATCGGCGTCCTACTGCTCGCGACGGCAGTCGCGATCGGCTTCGTGGGCTTTCGAGGGATTCGCTCGGTACGCCAAGGCATCCAGGTTACAGCCTGCGCAATCCCCCTGGGAGGCCTCGGCTTCGTAGTCGTGTCCGCGCCGGACATCATCGAGGAAGTCCTGATCAGACTGGAGCACTAGCTCCTACCGCCTTCGGACGCCTCGTCGACGACCGCCAGCCCGGTCCGCGAGAAACCAGATTCTTCTCGCGATTCGACGCCTCGAATCTCAGTGCCGCCGAGAAACCTCCGTTCAGCGCCTTCAGGTTACGAACTACTCAAAGCCACCGACCACACCGGCGCGCTCTGGCCGCGCTCACTGACAGCGAACGCGGCCAGTAGACGACCATGGCGCCGGTCGACCGCGAGCGCAACCAGCAGTTCCGCGCCTGGGCATCGGCGAACGGCTACTCGATTGCCGAGCACGGTCGCATCCCCAACGAGATCCACGAAGCGTTCGACAACGCCGACACGGTGGCAGCCGACATTCTGCTGGCGTTCTGCCACCGCCGATGACCGCGCCCACCATTTCTCAGGGGCTGTCCGGCAGCCGCGCGCAACGCGTTCTCCAACGCCGCATCAACCAGTCCATTGCCGAGTACGAGGTCCTCAACACCCTGGAACAGTCCTGGGGCGGGCTCTGCACCCACGTCCGAGACGGCTGGAACATCGGCAAGCCACCGCACGGATACAAGGCAAAGGTTCTGCCTCACCCGAACCCGACGAAGGCCGACAAGGGCAAGACCAAGTCTCGTCTTGCACCGGACGGGCTCCGGGCCGAGACCGTCACACAGATCTTGCGCTGGCGGTACTACGACGGTCTCGGCTGCGAGACCATCGCGGACCTGCTCAACGCCGATCTCGAGCGCTACCCACCGCCGACTGCACCCAGCAAGGCTCGGACTCGGGGCTTCTGGGGGCGAAGTGCGGTCGACAACATCAGCACCAACCCCAACCACCAATCCGCACCCACAGACCGAACGCACCTACCTGTTCCGGGGCAGGGTCGTCCACAGCTGCGGACGCCGCATGATCGGAGACTCCCGGAAGGGGCGGCCGACGTACTACCTGTGCTGGCCCCGGAAGAACAACCGCGGCGGCGCCGACCCACACGCCGATCTGCCCACCGCGGTCAGGATCCGCGAAGACGAGCTCCTGGACGCCGTCGGATGCTTCTTCGCCGACCGCATCTTCGGACCTGACCGTACGTCCATTCTGGAAGCCGACCTGGCCACTGTGGACGACACCGCCGCACAAGCACGCGCCGAAGACAGAGAACGCCTCCAACGACAGCTAGCCGACATCGAACGCAAACAGGAAGTCCTGCTCCGGCAAGCCCAAAACGGTGCACCTGGCGATCCGTTCGCGAAGGCGCTGAGGCAAAGCTTCAACGAGCTGGCAACGACCAAGAACACCGTTCAAGCCGAAGTGGCGCAGCTGAACGCGCAAGACACCGAGACTCCAGAACCACCCACACCATCGGACCTGAGCCTCCTGGACGCTGTTCCCTACTTACGAGTCAACTTGGCCAGAGCTCCACAGCCCCTGCTTCAGGCACTCTTCGAGGTGACACAGCTCACCGTGCATTTGAACGGCCGCGGCGACGAAGTGACGATCGGGATTAAACTGCCAGCAGATCAAGTGACCGCGATAGCGAAAGCAGGAGAAAGGATCACCGAAGCCATGTCAGCTCCCGAAATAGCAAAAAGCGTCGATCAAAATGATCGACGCTTTTTGCGAGTACCCCCGATGGGATTCGAACCCACGCTACCGGCGTGAGAGGCCGGCGTCCTAGGCCGCTAGACGACGGGGGCTAGGATCTTTCCTCCTTCAGAAGGAGGTTTTCAGTTGTTCACCTGCTGTGTTGCTGTGGAGAAACTTACCAGACCGGGTTTCCCGCCTTCGCAGGGGGGTCACTCTGTGTTTCACTCCGGAGAGTTCTCCAGCTGGGGTACCAGGACTCGAACCTAGACTAACTGGACCAGAACCAGTCGTGCTGCCAATTACACCATACCCCAGTGAGGTACCGTTCCGATCTTGACCGGCTCGGTGCCGCACGAGAAAGAATACTAGAGCACGCTGTTCCGCACCGTGAAAGCGGGGGTCTCCGCGGCGCGCTGGGCCGGGACGCCGAGCTTCGCGAACTCGGAAACGAGCAGCTCAGGCAGCTCGTCGAGGCCGGAGATGGTGTGCACGCCCGCCGGAGCGCGCTCGGCGATGCCGTCCCGGTCGAGCCAGACGGCGCCCAGGCCGGCGTCGCGTGCGCCGATGGCGTCGGTGTCGAGTTTGTCGCCGACGTGGACGGCCTGGGCCGGGTCGCAGCCGAGGCCGAGGCAGACCGAGTGGAACATCACGGGGTCCGGTTTGGCTACTCCGAGTTCACCGGCGATGGCCACGTGGTCGAAGAACCGGGCGAGCCCGAGGTCGGCGATCTTCTTGCGCTGATGTACGCCCGAGGCGTTCGTGACCGCCGCGACGAGGACGCCGGCGGCCCGCAGCCATTCCAGGCACGGGAGGACATCTTCGAACAATTGCCACGAACGAGTGAGGATTTCACGACGGCGTCTTTCGAAGCCGGTGACCTGGTCTTCGTCGGCCAGAATGCCGATCTCCGCGAGGAAGCATTCCGTACGCCGGTGATGCATGGTCGCGTAATCGATTTCACCCGCGACCACCAGCGCGACATGCTCCTCGGTGATGAGGTCCCACAGGGGCCAAAGGTCGTTCTGGCCGGTGAGCTCGCGCAGGCTGAGCCGGATCGCCGCCGTGCAGTCGATCAGCGTGTCGTCGATGTCGAGACACACCAACCGCAATTCCGGGGGCTCCCAAGGGGCTCCGTCCGGAACGGCCGGAGTGGTTCGTGACGGGGTCCGGGGCACGAGAGCGAAATCCACCAAGTGAGGCTAGGGCACACAGCGCGATCGCGACTCTGCCGATGAGGTGATTAAAGCTGCTCTGTTCCGGCGCGGGCACTCTACTCCCAGTTGGCGAGATGTCGTGTTTTAGTTACAGGACAACGGACGGCCGGGTGAATCGCCGATACCCCCGCGACACGTCCGATTCGCCGCACGCACACCCTGTGATGACAACGGAATCCTGAATCGCGGACAGTCCACAAGGGCGCTTCCGCGACCGCTGTCCTTCCAGGACTGTCATGCCGCCTTAAGTCCTTTTTGGACGGTGAAGGTGGTGAGACCCACGCCATAGCCCGAACAGCGTATCCGCCCGGATGGCGCTTGACGCACCCCTCGAGCAGGTGCATGCTGAGCTTATTCAACAAGTGATGAATAAGAGTTTCGAAGGGGTGGGACGGATGAACGAACGCACGAACTGCGTGGTCGTCGGCGGTGGCCCCGCGGGCATGGTCGCCGGGTTGTTGCTGGCCAGGGCCGGGGTCGAGGTCACGGTGCTCGAGAAGCACAAGGACTTCCTGCGGGACTTCCGCGGCGACACCGTGCACCCGTCGACGCTGACCCTGCTCGACGAGCTGGGCCTCGGCGAGAAATTCCTCAGCCTGCCGCACAGCGAGATCGCCTACGCCGGCTTTCCCGCAGAAGACGGCACCATGATGCGGCTGGCCGACCTGACCAGGCTGAAGGTGCCGCATCCCTTCATCGCGATGGTCCCGCAGTGGGACTTCCTGGACCTGCTGGCCGACGCCGGCGCGAAGGAACCCACGTTCACGCTGCGGCAGAGCACCGAGATGACCGGGCTGATCCTGGAGCAGGGCCGGGTGTCGGGAGTCCGCTACCGCGACGCCGAGGGCAAGACCGGCGAACTGCGCGCCGACCTGGTGATCGCCGCCGACGGCCGCTGGTCGCTGGCCCGGCGGGAGGCCGGGCTGATCCCGAGGGAGTACGACACCCCGTTCGACGCGTGGTGGTTCCGGATCTCCCGGCGGGACGGCGAACTCGAAGGCAGGCTGACGCCGAAGATGCGGAACCGGCGATTCGCCGTGCCGCTGCCGCGGAAAGGGTACTTCCAGGTCGCCTATCTCGGCCCCAAGGGCGAGGACCTGCGGACCAAGGGCATCGAATGGTTCCGGGAGAACGTGGCCGAAGTCTGCCCCGAGTTCGCCGATCGCGTGGACGAGCTGAAGACGACCGACGACGTCAAGTTCCTCGACGTCAAGATGAACCTGCTGCGGAAATGGCATCTCGACGGGCTGCTGTGCATCGGTGACGCGGCACACGCGATGTCACCGGTGGGCGGGGTCGGCATCAATCTCGCCGTGCAGGACGCGGTCGCGGCCGCCACCCTGCTCGCCGAGCCGCTCCGCCGCGGCAGGCCGGCGGAGGCCGAGTTGGCGAAGGTCCGCAAACGCCGTCTCGCGCCGACGATGCTGGTGCAGGGGCTGCAACGGCTGTTGCACAAGAACATCATGCGGCCGGTGATGGAGGGCAGGCGCAACGGCCCGCCGGCGGTGATGGTGAAGCTGTTCAGCCGCTTCCCGGTGCTTTCCTACCTCCCCGCGCGGGTGCTGGGCCTGGGCCTCCGGCCGGAGCACGCGCCGGCGTTCGCACGACGTGCGATGGAGCCGGCAGACGGTTAGCGAAAAAGAAAGGCCCCTCCGCGCGAAGTTCGCGCACGAGGGGCCTTTCACCAGACTCGTGTCAGATGTCCTGGACCGGGTTGGTCAGGGTGCCGATGCCTTCGATGGTGATCGAAACGGACTGGCCGTCCTCGATCGGGCCCACGCCCTCGGGCGTGCCGGTCAGGATGACGTCGCCGGGCAGCAAGGTCATCACGCCGGACACGAACTCGACCAGCTCGGGGATCTTGTGCACCAGGTCCGACGTCCGGCCGTCCTGTTTGAGCTCACCGTCCACCTCGGACTTGAGCGCGAGGTCGGCGGCGTCGAGCGAGGTCTCGATCCAGGGGCCCAGCGGGCAGAAGGTGTCGAACCCCTTCGCCCGGCCCCACTGGCCGTCGGCCTTCTGCAGGTCACGCGCGCTGACGTCGTTCGCGACGGTGTAGCCGAGGATCGCGCTCGCCGCGCGGGCGGCGGGCACGTTCTTGACCGGCTGGCCGATGACGATCGCCAGCTCACCCTCGAAATCCACCCGGCCGACGCCGCGGGGGCGGCGGATGGGCGCGTGGGGGCCGATCACCGTCGTCGACGGCTTGATGAACAGCATCGGGTCCGTCGGGATCTCGTTGCCGAACTCGGCCGCGTGCTTGGCGTAGTTCCGGCCGACCGCGATCACCTTCGACGGCAGGATCGGCGCGAGCAGCCGGACGTCGGCGAGCGGCCACCGCTTGCCGGTGAAGTTGGGGTTGGCGCCGAAGGGGTGCTCGGCGATTTCCAGTACCTGGGCGTCGTCGCCGTCCCCTTCGATCGAAGCGAACGCGACACCACCGGGATGAGCAATTCGGGCTAGACGCACTCCCCCACTGTACGACTCCTCAGGCCGGGGCTTCGCTGAGGGACTTGTGCACGAGCGCGTCGCACAACGCGAGCCAGCTCGCCTCGACGATGTTGCCGTGCACGCCGACGGTGGTCCATTCCCGCTCGCCGTCGCTCGTCTCGACGAGCACGCGCGTGACGGCGTCGGTACCAGGGTGGCCGGGCAGGATGCGAACCTTGTAGTCGGCGAGCTCGACACTGTCCAACCAGGACAGGTGCGGGCTGAGCGCCTCGCGCAGTGCGGCGTCGAGCGCGTGCACGGGGCCGTTGCCTTCGGCGGTGGCGATCACGCGCTGCCCGGCGACGTGCACCTTCACCGTCGCTTCGGAGACGACCTCGCCGTCGGAGCGGTGGTCCAGGACGACCCGGTAAGACTCGAGTTCGAACGGCGGTTCGTCGAGGACGTCGCTCTGCGGGCCGTCAACCTCCCGCCGCAGCAAAAGTTCCAGTGAAGCGTCCGCGGCCTCGAAGGACCAGCCTTCGGATTCGAGTTGCTTCACCTTGCGCACGGCGCTCGTCAGCGCCTCGGGCTGGCCGGCAAGGTCGACCCCGAGCTCACGTCCCTTGAGCTCCAGGCTGGCCCTGCCGGCCATCTCGGTGACCAGTACCCGCATGTCATTGCCGACAGAAGCTGGATCGATGTGGTTGTACAGCAACGGATCCACCTTGATCGCGCTCGCGTGCAGTCCCGCCTTGTGGGCGAAAGCCGACGCCCCTACGTAAGCCTGGTGGGTGTAGGGGGCGAGGTTGGCGATTTCGGCAAGGGCATGGGAGACCCGGGTGAGCTCGGTGGCACCTCCGGTCGGGAGGACCTCCATCCCGAGCTTGGTCACCAGATTTCCCGTCACGGCGAACAGATCGGCGTTACCCGCCCGTTCGCCGTAACCATTGGCGGTGCACTGGACGTGCGTCACGCCGGCCTGCACGGCGGCGACGGAATTCGCCACCGCGCAGGAAGTGTCGTCCTGACAATGGATTCCGAGCCGGAATCCGGTCCTTTCCTTGACCTCGCGGACGGTTTCCGCGAGGCCGAGCGGCAGCTGGCCGCCGTTGGTGTCGCACAGCACGGCGACGTCGGCGCCCGCGTTCACCCCCGCGTCGAGCACCTTCAAAGCGGTGTCCGGGGAGAACGCGTAGCCGTCGAAAAAGTGTTCCGCGTCAAGGAAGACGCGGCGGCCCTCGCCGACGAGGAAGGCGACGGTGTCCCGCACCATCGCGCAGGCTTCGTCGACGTCGACCCGCAGCGCGCGTTCGATGTGACGGAGGTCCGATTTGGCCACCAGCGTGATCACCGGCGCCTGGGAATCGAGCAGGGCCCGCACCTGCTTGTCCTGGTCCGCGGTGGTGCCCGCTTTTCGCGTCGCGCCGAAGGCGACGAGCGCGGCGTGGCTGAGTTTCAGTTCGCCGGAAGCGGCGCGGGCGAAGAATTCCGTGTCCTTGGGCAGCGCGCCCGGCCATCCGCCTTCGATGAACCCGACCCCGAGATCGTCGAGCAGCCTCGCCACCGCCAGTTTGTCCGTGACGGAGTAGGAGATCCCCTCGCGCTGCGCGCCGTCGCGCAACGTCGTGTCGTACAGGTGGAAAGCGTCGCCGAGCGGTGTATCGGCGGGCTCCTTGCGGGTCACGGGAATCTCCTTGTGGCGGGAGGGCGAAGCTGGTTCAGGCAACAAAAAAACCTCCCGCATGGGTGCGAGAGGTTGCGCGCCGGGGGCTCTTGTGGAGCTGTTATCCGGCGCGCTCGGCGATAATGATGGTGCAGGAGGTCACGAACGCATCATGGCACACGCTCCGCCGGGCGTCCACAAGCCGGGCGAGGGTTCCCACTTCCTGAGAGTGACTGAAGGCTCCAGTGACGCAAATCGACTCTCCTCGTGATCAGACACGGAACTCGCGTGATCAGGGACGTGACTCGCGTGATCAGAGGCGGAACACCGAGTGCCGCGTCCAATAACGCGAGTCACGTCTGTGGTCACGCGAGTCACGTGTCTGATCACGCGAGTAACGAGTTGCCCGCATCTGACGCAGCGAAGGGGCCCTTCACCGCGTGAGATGCGGTGAAGGGCCCCTTCAGCCCGTCGTGAGAACTACTGCGTGACCGGGCGCACGTTCGACGACACGAGAGCCGCCAGCCGGTCACCGATCGCGTGCGTCGCACCGGGCGACGCCTGATCGCGGGTCGCGAGATCGAAGGCGACCGAAGCCTCGATCCGCCGCGCCGCTTCCTTCTGTCCCAAGTGGTCCAACAGCAGCGAAACCGACAGCACCGCGGCGGTCGGGTCGGCGAGACCCTGGCCCGCGATGTCCGGCGCGCTGCCGTGCACCGGCTCGAACATGCTCGGATTCCGCCGCGTGATGTCGAGGTTCCCGCTCGCCGCCAGCCCGATGCCGCCGGTCACCGCCGCCGAGAGGTCGGTGACGATGTCGCCGAACAGGTTGTCGGTCACGATGACGTCGAACCGGGACGGGTCGGTCACCAGGTGGATCATCGCCGCGTCCACATGGGAGTAAGCGACGGTCACCTCCGGGTGCTCCAGCGAGACCTCTTCGACGATCCGCGACCACAGCGAGCCCGCGTACTCCAGCACGTTCGTCTTGTGCAGGAGCGTCAGGTGCTTGCGGGGCCGCGCCTCGGCACGGTTGAACGCGTCGGTCACCACGCGCCGGACGCCGAACGCCGTGTTGACGCTGACCTCCGTCGCGATCTCGTTCTCGGTGTCCTTGCGCAGCAAGCCACCGTTGCCGGCGTAGGGGCCTTCGGTGCCCTCACGTACGACGACCATGTCGATCTCGCCGCCCTCGGCGAGCGGGCCGCGCACCCCCGGGTACAACCGGGCGGGGCGCAGGTTCACATGGTGGTCGAGCTCGAACCGGAGACGCAGCAGCAGGCCACGCTCCAGAATGCCGCTCGGCACCGTCGGGTCGCCCACCGCGCCCAGCAGGATCGCATCGTGCTGACGGAGTTCACCGAGTACCGACTCCGGCAACAGCTCACCGGTGGAGTGCCACCGGGCGGCGCCGAGGTCGTAGTTCGTGGTCTCCGCCGTCGGTACGACCTCACCGAGCACCTTGAGCGCCTCGGAGACCACTTCGGGCCCGATCCCGTCTCCTGGGATCACCGCGAGCCGCATCCACACACCTCCGTAGACCAGGCCACCGGCAGTCCGGATGGCCCATCCGCAAGAAAACGCCAGCAGCGGAAGGTTACCGGCTGTAGCCCGGTAGCCGTAGCCGCACCACCCTTATGCCGGAGGCTCCCACAGAGCGAGACAGCCGAAAGAGTGAATACAAGAAGGGACGCCCTGGCGCGAAGCTTGCCGCCAGGGCGTCCCTCACCTCATAGAACGCGGGTTACCGCAGTTCAGTGTCAGCCGACACCGATCGGCTGACGTCCGGTGTGCCGTCCGCCGTTACCCGGCCGGTCGACACCCGAATTGCCACCACCGGCGTTCGTCTGGATCTTCACCACGTTCGCCCGGTTGCCCGAGGCGTTGTGGTGATCGATCGCCAGCAGGCCGAGAACGGTGTCCTGCGCGGCCGCGTTGCGGTTGACCACCAGCGCCGTGCCCGGCTTCGCGACGTAGCCCAGCGCGGAGTCGCCGCCGCCCTGGACGGTGTACGCGGGAGCCAAGGCGTCGAACGCGAGCGGCGTGCCGACGTAGTCGATCGTCGACGAGCCGGCACCCGGTGCCGCGTAGAACCCGGAGGTCCCGACCGTGTAGCTGATCTTGTGCGACGCGGCGTTCGGGTCGATGCCCAGCGCGGCGATGCTCACCGGCAGCACGACGACGTTGGTGTCGTACACGTTCGTGTCGACGTCGCCGAGCTGGCCGTTGACCGGCTGGATGTCCACCTGCGGGAAGCCCGGCTTCAGCGCCACCGTGACGGCGACCAGGACGTCGGTCGCGGTCACCTTGGTGACATAGGTCTCGAAGTCCGGCTGCCCGTCGCCCGTGGTGTCGATGTCCACGAACGGCGAGGTGTTGCTGCCCAGGTTGGCCAGGTCGCTCCAGGTGGTGAGGCCGAAGGCCAGCAACGCGTTCTCCGGCTCACCCTGCGCCTTGGCCAGCGGGGCCGTGGACGCCGCGCCGATGTAGCGCAGGTCACCACCCTTGGCGGTCTGGTTCAGCGTGCAGTCGGTGGTGACGTCGCCGTCGCACTCGGGCAGCTGCGGGGATTCCGCCTGCAGTTCGAGCACGCTGATCAGCGAGCGGTACCGCTGCGGACCGGTGCCCTGGTCCACGCCCTTGCCGGTCAGGTTCAGCACGGCCTGGTTCTGGCCCGCGCCGAAGTTGACGTTGCCCGGGGTGCTGATGGACGAGACGGGCTTCGGCGCGGAGTACACCGAGAGCCGCAGCGGAACGGTCGTGCCGCTCTTCGGGGTGAACGCGATCCGGCCGGAGGCGTCCGCCACGAACTGCCGGGCGAGGCCGACCTGCGTCGCCGCCATGGTCGGGTCCATGACCTTGCGGAGCGCCTTGGGGTCGGCGATCTTCAGGGTCACCTTGACCAGCGCGACACCGCGCGGGCTCAGCTTCACGGTCGGCTTGTCCACTGTGTACTCGACACCGGGGAGCGCGTTCACGGCTTCGTAGCCCACCGAGTACTCGACCGGCTTGAGGCCCTTGTTGACCACCTTGACCGTCTTGGTCAGGGTGACCGGACCGCCCGCTTCGACGACGCCGAAGTTGACCGTGACGGAGCCGGGGTTGTCGACGACGTAGGCCAGGACCTGGTTGTCCAGCGCGGCCTTCGCGTCGATCCGGCCGCTGCCGACGCGCTGCGGACCGTAGGTGCGGCCCGAAGCGTCGTGGATGTCGTGACCGGCGGTGTTGATGACCGAGGCCTTGACCTCCTCGACCGACCAGTCGGGGTGCGCCTGACGGATCAGGGCGGTGATACCCGAGGTGTGCGGTGCCGCCATCGAGGTCCCGGAGATGACCAGACGGCCCGCCCCGCTTCCGCTCAACGCCGACGAGATCGAGTCACCCGGCGCCGCGACGTCCGGCTTGACGGCCGGTCCGCGCCCGCCACGCGAGGTGAACGAGCTCGGGGTGTCCACAATGGTCTGGTCGAAGGTCGGCACGGACACGCGGCCCTTGCCGGTCATGCGAACCTGCAGCGTTCCGGCGTTGAGCGCCGGGCGCAGCGAAGCGGTCGCGCTGCCGGTCAGCTGGAACGTCGGCGTGGCCGCGTTGCCCGCGATACCGGCCGAGAAGTGCTCCAGGGTGGACGAGAACACCGCGCCCTTGGCACCGGCGGCCTGCGCGTTGTTCGAACGGGCGCCCGAACCGCAGGCGCGGGTCGCGTCGTTGTCGTCCCATTCGAGCCAGACGATCTTGCCCGCGGCCTTCGCCTTGTCGGCGTCGGAGTACGGGGCACATCCGGCCGCGTTGGCGGCGGACAGGGAGACCACCGGCGCGGTGACGTCGAGCGTGTCGTAGGTCGCGTAGTTCTGGCTGAACTGCCCGGTCTTCGCGCCCTTGACCCCGGCGGGGGCCACGGCCTCGATGGCGTCGCGCAGGACGGACGCGTCACGGCTGCTGGCGACGGTCAGCGCCTCGGGCGTGTTGCCCGGCGCGCCGCCGACGTCGTTGAGGTCGCCGCCGTTGCCCGCGGAGAACACCGGGACGACGTTGTTCGCGGCGATCTTGCGCACGAACAGCGAGTCCGGGTCGTCCGGGGTGGCGAAGTCGCCGCCCAGCGACAGGTTGACCACGTCGAGGTGGTCGGTGAAGTCACCGTCACCGTCCGGGTCGAGCGACCAGTCGAGCGCCTGCGAGGTGACGTTGGTCGAGCCGTCGCAGCCGAAGACCTTGATCGCGTACAGGAGGGCCTTGGGCGCGGTGCCCGGGCCGATCTGCATCGCTTCGAGCTTCTTCTTGTTCAGCTTCTTGTAGTCACCCGTGAACGTCTTGCCCGCTTCGTCCACGCCGAATCCGGCGACCGTGCCCGCGACGTGCGTGCCGTGGTGGCCGCACGAGAGCGGGTTGGGGTCCGGCTTCGGGGTCTTGAGGGCCGGGTCGGCGCTGCCCGAGTCGTAGGCGTCGCCGACCAGGTCGATACCGCCGACGACCTTGTCGGTCGGGAAGGCGGGGGTGGCCTGGTCGCGGTTGATCGCGTTGTACGCCGCGGCCGTACCCGGACCGCCGAAGTCGGCGTGGGTGTAGTCGATGCCGTCGTCGATCACGCCGACGCGGATGCCGTCGCCGTAGCGGCCGGTCTGCTGCCACGAGGCGAGCGTGTTGGTCAGCTGGACCGCGCTGGAGTTGGTGCGGGTCTTCGGCACGACCTTCTTGACCGAGACGACGTCCGGCCGCTTCGCCAGCTCGCGGATCTTCGCGGCGTCGGCCGTGACGACCGCGCCCGCGACCGCGTTGGAGGTCTGGGTGACCAGCTGGGTCCCGGCGTCGGCGGCCTTGAGCTGCCCGACGACGGAGTTCACCGTCGCGGCGGCGTCGGCCTTGGCGTCCTTGGCCGCCTTCTTGGCCTTCTCCTTGCCGGCACCCTTGTTCTGCTCGGCGTTGAAGGCGTCGACGGCGGGCTGCTTGGCCAGCTCGACGAAGGCGGTGATCTGGCCTTGGGCGGCCTTGAGCTTCGGCTCGACCTTCCCCTGGAATCCGTTACGGTCGATCTTCGCCGGCGTGACGCCGTCCGCGAGGGGGACATCCTGTGCGGCCGCGGTCGCGCCCGTCACGGACGTCGCGAGCAACGCGGCGAAGACCGCGGCCGATGAGCGGATGGCCCACCGGGGTACGCGGGATCTGTTCATGAGTACGTGCCCTCACTCGAGGCCTTGACTCGGAACCTGCCTGCCGCTCGAACACACCCCCGACGGTGAGCCCCGGCGCCGCGCCGTGCCCTTGACGGCGCGATGGTTCGGCCTCGCCGGAAGAACCTATCGGCCCGTCCACCCGACTTCAGTAGGCAATTTTCACCCGTTATTGAATCTTGCTCTTCGCAATCTTGTGGCCACCAGGGGAAAAGTGCACGGAGAACAACTACGACTTGTTGCCAGATAACGAAAGCCGCGTCCGGAGACGCGGCTTTCGTTACAGGCTTTTCAGGTCAGCCGAAGTTGACGGCGCGAATGGTGTGCGCGCCGACGGTGGCGCCGATCGGCTCCAGCAGGTGCGAGTCCACGGAACGGTCCACACGCAGCAGCATGACCGCGTCCGCGCCGTCGGTGGTCTGGCTGATCTGCGCGGCCTCGATGTTGATGCCCGCCTCGCCGAGCAGCGTGCCGACGCGGCCCATGATGCCCGGCCGGTCCGGGTACTCGAGCAGCAGCACGTTGCCCTCGGCACGCAGGTCGAAGTGGCGGCCGTTGACCTCGACCAGCTTCTCGACCTCGTCCTTGCCGGTGACCGAACCGGACACCGAGAGGGTCGCGCCGTCGGAGTAGACCGCGCGGACGGTGACCAGGCTGCGGAACTTGGGGCTTTCGGGCTCGGTGACCAGTTCGACCTGGACACCCAGCTCCTCCGCCACCCGCGGCGCGTTCACGAAGGTGACCTGGTCTTCGACGACGCCGGAGAACACGCCGCGCTCGGCCGCGAGCGGCAGCACGCTGACGTCCTCGTTGGACAGTTCGCCCTTGACCACGACGGTGACCGAGGTCGGCGCCTTCGGGTTGAGCGCGGTCAGCACGGTGCCGAGCTTCTGGGTGAGCGAGAGGTACGGGCGGACGTGCTCGCCGACCGTGCCGCCGCCCGCGACGTTCACCGCGTCCGGCACGAAGTCGCCGCGCAGCGCGAGCAGCACGGACTTCGCGACGTCGGTGCCCGCGCGGTCCTGCGCCTCGGCCGTCGACGCGCCGAGGTGCGGCGTGACGACGACGTTCGGCAGGCCGAACAACGGGCTCTCGGTGGTGGGCTCGGTGACGAACACGTCGATACCGGCGCCGCCGACGTGACCGGAGCTGACCGCGTCCGCCAGTGCCTGCTCGTCGATCAGCCCGCCACGCGCGGCGTTGACGATGATGACGCCCTGCTTGACCTTCTTGAGCGCCTCGGCGCCGATCAGGCCCTTGGTCTCCGGGGTCTTGGGCAGGTGGATGGAGATCGCGTCGGCGCGCTCCAGCAGCTCGTCCAGCGTGACCAGCTCGATGCCGAGCTGCGCGGCGCGCGCGGCCGAGACGTAGGGGTCGTAGGCGATGAGCTTGGTGTCGAAAGCGGCGAGACGCTGCGCGAACAGCTGGCCGATCTTGCCGAGGCCGACCACGCCGACGGTCTTGCCCTGGATCTCGATGCCCGAGTAGCTGCTGCGCTTCCACGCGCCGCCCTGGAGGCTCTGGTCCGCGGCCGGGACCCGGCGGGCGACCGCGAGCAGCAGCGCGACGGCGTGCTCGGCGGCGGAGACGATGTTCGACGTCGGCGCGTTGACCACCAGGACACCGCGTTCGGTGGCGGCGGGGACCTCGACGTTGTCCAGTCCGACACCGGCGCGGGCGACCACCTTGAGCGAGGTGGTGGCGGCGAGGACCTCGGCGTCGACCTTGGTCGCGGACCGCACGAGCAGCGCGTCCGCCGTCTTCACGGCTTCGAGCAGCGCGGGGCGGTCCGTGCCGTCCACATGCTGGACCTCGACCTCGTCGGAGAACACGCTCAACACGGAAGGCGCGAGCTTCTCGGCGATGAGGACGACGGGCTTGTTCGGCTTGGTCACGATACGGCTCCCACTATCTGGTCTGTGCCTGCGACTCACTGTTGACGGTCACGCCGTTGTGCCCGGTTGCGCCGCAGTTTAGACCTGGTGACAGGGGATTGTTAACTCGCCCGTAATCCGGCGAAAACGAGATCGAGGAGCCGCTCGAGCCCCTTGTCACCCGAAAGGTGTTCACTGGCCCAGGAAAGCGCGTGGAGCACCACCAGCAATTCGTTCACCGTGACGTCCGCCCGGAGCTCCCCGGAGGCCTTCGCCCGTTCCACCAGATGGGACACGCCGTCCCGCATGGCGTGACATGACGCGTACAGCGGCGAGGTCTCGTCGTTGAGGACGTCGACCATCAGGTCGGGCAGCCCGCGATAACGCGCCGACTGCTCACCCATTCCGGCGAGCCAGGTCTTCAGCGCGCTCAGCGGCTCCGGCGAGTCCAGGAGTTCGCGGGCGACCTCGGCCTGCGTGTCGAACCCCTCGCGGAGCACCGTCTCGACCAGGTCCTCCCGCGTCGGGAAGTGCCGGTAGAGCGTTCCGATCCCGACACCGGCCTGACGCGCGATCTCTTCGAGCGACGCGTCGACCCCGTGCGCCGCGAAGGCGCGCCTCGCCTCTTGGAGGAGGCGCTCGTAGTTACGCCTGGCGTCCGCGCGCAGCGGCTTCTTCACGGTGTCCATCGCGCTCCCGAGCTTAGTCTCGACAAATCGGAGGCAGCCTCCGTATAGTCGGCGAGGTAACCGGAGGCTGCCTCATGTTAGCTGGGGAGACTGAAATGAACCTGATCGAAGACACCCGCGACCGGCTGGGACCGGTGGGCGTCTGGCTGCCTGTCGGCATGTTCACGCCGACACCCGACGAGGAACGGCGGGCGACGCAGCGGCTGGAACAAGCGGGGTATCGCACCGTGTGGGGTGGCGAAGGGCCGGGGAACCGGGAGCTGTTCGCGTACAGCGCCATCACGCTCGCCGCCACCGAACGGGTGGTCGTCGGCACCGGGATCGCCAACATCTGGTCGCGGCCCGCGTACACCACCCAAAGCGGTGGACGGACGCTCGCGCAGGCCTTCCCCGGCCGGTTCGTACTCGGCGTCGGGATCGGCCACGCACACCAGGCAGCGAAGACCGGCTCGGCGTACCGGCCGCTCGAACAGACCCGTGACTACCTCGCGGGCATGTCCGCGGCGGAGGAGGAATTCCCTTCGCCGGTCCCGTTTCCGCGGATCCTCGCCGCCGTCGGCCCGAAGATGCTCGAACTCGCGCGGGACATGGCGGACGGCGCGCATCCGTTCGCCCAGCCCTTCGAGCACACGCCGTACGCGCGCGAGATCCTCGGCCAGGACAAACTGCTCATCCCCACCCATTCGGTCCTGCTCGGCGACCGCGAACAGGCGCGGGCGGACGTCGCGAAGAGCATCGAACTGATGAAGCAGTACGACATCCCGCACTACTTCAAGGGCTGGAAGCGGCTGGGCTACACCGACGCCGACATCGACGGCGTCAGCGACAGGCTCGTGGACGGGCTGACAGCGTGGGGCGACGAGGAGAAGATCGCGGCCAGGATCAAGGAACTGGTGGACGCCGGCGCGGACACCGTGCTCGTCACCCCCGTCGGCGACGATCTCGAGACGCTCGTGACGCAGTTGGAGCGGCTGGCCCCGGCGCTGACCGCGGTGGCCCGATGAGCGTCGGGATCTGGACGTTCTCCTTCGACGGCAAGGAAATCGGCGAAGTCCGCGATGCCGCCTCGGAAGTCGAAGAGCTCGGCTTCGACACGTTGTGGTTCGGGGAGTACCGGGGACGGGAGGCCTTCACCCAGGCCGGGCTGCTGCTGGCGGCGACCTCGCGGCTGACGGTCGCCACCGGTATCGCGCGCTTCGGCCATCGGGAACCGATCGCCGCCGCCGCGGCCGAACGGACACTCGCCGAGGCATATCCGGGCCGGTTCATCCTCGGGCTCGGCGGACATCTTCCGGGCGCCAAACCGCTGGACGCGATGCGCGGATACCTCGACGGGATGGACGCGGCCGAACTGTCCACACCGGACTTTCCGCGACGACGGCTCCTGGCCGCGCTGGGGCCGAAGATGCTCTCTTTGGCCGCGGAACGCGCGGACGGTGCGCATCCGTACTTCGTCCCGGTCGAACACACCGCGCTGGCCCGCAAGATCATGGGACCTTCGGCTTTCCTCGCCGTCGAACAGGCCGTGGCGCTGGGCTCGGACCGGGAGATCGCCCGGAAACACGTGTCGATGTACCTGGAGCTGGCCGCCCACCACCGGGCGAATCTGCGGCGGTTCGGCCACACCGAGGTGGACTACGGTTCCGATCGGCTCGTGGACGCGCTGGTCGCCGTCGGGGAGGACGCGATCTCCGAGCGGGTGCAGGCACACCTGGACGCGGGGGCGGACCATGTCTGCCTGCAGGTCCTGACCGAGGACGACCGGATCCCGCTGGCCGAATGGCGGCTTTTGTCGGGGGTCGGCGGTAACGTGCGGAAGCGTGACGTCACCGGCTGAGCTCGCCTTCGAGAACGCACGGGAACTGATCGACGCGCGGGACCTCGCCGGTCTCGCGCGCCTGATCGGCGACCTGCCCACGCTCGTCCATGCGCACGGGAAGAACGGGAACGACCTGCTCGGCATGGCCGCCGCGACCCGCGACGAGCGGCTGTGCCGGATCCTGCTCGACCACGGGGCCGATCCGGCGTCGGCCAACGTGCACGGCTGGACGGCGCTGCACCAGGCAGGTTATGTCGGGTTGCCGCTACTGGTCACGATGCTGCTCGACGCGGGCGCCCCTGTCGACGTGCCCGCCCGCGGCGACGGCGGGACACCCCTGGTGGTCGCGCTGTTCTGGGGCCACCGCGAGGCCGCCGAGGTGCTGGCCGCGCGAAGCCTGTCCCCCGCCAATCTGCGCGTCGCGGCCGGTTTGGGACACGCGGACCTGCTCGACGCGCTGATCGCGCCGGACGGCACGCTCTCCCCCGCGGCGGGCGCGCATCGCGAGTTCCACCGTCCCCACAGCGGTTTCCCGGAATGGCGGCCGAGCGAAGATCCGGCCGAGATCGTCAACGAGGCGCTCGCGTGGGCCGCGCGGAACGACCGGTCGCAGGCGGTGCGGACCCTGGTGGCGCGTGGCGCGGAGGTGGACGCCGACGTCTACCGGGGAACCGCGCTGACCTGGGCCGCCGCGCAAGGGAAGGCCGAGGTGATCGGGACCTTGGCCGAGCTGGGCGCTTCGGTGAACCGTCAGGGGACTTTCGGCGGGCTTTCCCACGGCGAGGGGGTGACGGCGCTGCACCTCGCAGTGCAGGGTGGGCACGTGGACGCCGTTCGCGCGTTGCTGGCGGTGGGGGCGGATCCTTTGCTCGAGGATTCCTTGTACTCGTCGTCCGCCGTGGGGTGGGCTGAGCATTTCGGGCACCGGGAGATCCTGGCGGTCCTGCGGGGTTCGTGAGGCTTGGGCGGTTCGCGCTGGGCCGGGTCGGTCATACCTTTCTGTTGGAGCCAATACCTTCTTAGGTGGTGTCCTTGTAAGTCATGCTCGCGGTTTTCGCGACCAGACTTGCTCCGGCAGCGCCTAGGTGGGGTCGCCTCTTCACGACTGCCGTGCAGCGGTGTCGCGAAAGCCACTTTCGGGACGTCTGATGTCCTGAAAGTGGCTTTCGCGACACCGGAGAGAGCTGACGCGACCCCTTCGAGACCGGGCAGGCCGGGCGGGGCGGCGGCGTTGCGAAAGCCACTTTCGCAACCCTCAACGTTGCCAAAGTGGCTTTCACAACGCACTCCCGCAGGCCCCGGGCACCCGCTGCCCCGAACCTGACGACCCGTAGCCCACCCGAGCCACACCGAAAGCACGACACTCACCGAACACTGAACCCCCTGCAAGCGATCAACCAGACCGCCTGAGCAGCCCCGAAGCCCTCGAACCCGCCGACCTCGAAAGACCCACCCCCACCCCCGACCCAAACCCTGGTCCAGGCGCACGCCGCCAGCCTCAACCCAGTCGACCGGAAGACCCGCGAGACCGACCCGATGAGCGACCCGCCGTTCGTCCTCGGCTGAGACAATTCCGGCGTGGCCGAGGAAGTCAGCGCGCACGCGGAATACGCCGCCACACCGAGCCGTCACTTCGGCGCTCCGGTCAAATCCCGCGATCACGCCGACCATCTCGCCATCACGGCCGCCACCGGACGGCCCGGCGAACCGGACACCGTCTAAACAGGAAGGTCGAACTCGCCGTCCTTCACGCCTTTCACGAAGGCGTCCCATTCCCTCGGGGTGAACACGAGGACGTGGCCTTCCGGATCCGAGGACTGGCGCATCGCGGTGTAGGTGACGCCGTCCGCGTGCGAGACCAACGCGTACTCGACGCAGTCTTCGAGATTCGCGCCGTCCGGTTCCGCCCGGATCCACTTCGCGTCGCTCAAGTCCAGTTCCGGCCGGATGTGGGCTTTGTCGTCCACCGGCTGCTCACTCATGGTGTCCACGGTATCGCTTTCCGGCGCGCAAGCTGAGGGGAACTTTGCCCACATCAGATGCGACGAAGGGGCCCTTCACCGCATTGGATGCGGCGAAGGGCCCCTTCGGCCCAAGAACTAGGCGGTCTCGGTGATCGGCCGGTCCACCCACGACATCAGGTCGCGCAGCTTCTTGCCGGTCGCCTCGATCGGGTGCTCGTCACCCTGCTTCTCGAGCTTGGTGAAGTTCGGCCGTCCGGCCTCGTCCTCGGCGACCCATTCGCGGGCGAAGGTGCCGTCCTGGATCTCGCCGAGGATCTTCTTCATCTCTTCCTTGACCGCCGGCGAGATGACGCGCGGGCCGCGGGTCAGGTCGCCGTACTCGGCGGTGTCGGAGATCGAGTAGCGCTGACGCGCGATGCCGCCCTCGTACATGAGGTCGACGATCAGCTTCAGCTCGTGCAGCACCTCGAAGTAGGCGATCTCCGGGGCGTAGCCGGCCTCGGTGAGCACCTCGAAACCGGTCTGCACCAGCGCGGAGGCGCCGCCGCAGAGAACGGCCTGCTCGCCGAAGAGGTCGGTCTCGGTCTCCTCGGTGAAGGTCGTCTTGATGACACCGGCGCGGGCGCCACCGATGGCGGCCGCGTAGGAGAGCGCGAGCGCCTGCGCGTTGCCGGAGGCGTCCTGCTCGACCGCGATGAGCGCCGGGACGCCCTTGCCGTCGACGAACTGGCGGCGGACCAGGTGGCCCGGGCCCTTCGGCGCGACCATGGCGACGTCGACGCCTGCCGGCGGCTTGATCAGGTCGTAGCGGATGTTGAAGCCGTGACCGAAGAACAGCGCGTCGCCGTCCTTGAGGTGCGGCTCGATGTCCTTCTCGTAGATCGCGCGCTGCTTCGTGTCCGGCGCGAGGATCATGATCAGGTCGGCTTCGGCGCTGGCCTCGGCGGGCGTGAGCACGCGGAGACCCTGCTCCTCGGCCTTGGCCCGCGACTTCGAGCCCTCGGGCAGACCGATGCGGACATCGACGCCGGAGTCGCGCAGGCTCAGCGAGTGCGCGTGACCCTGGCTGCCGTAGCCGATCACGGCGACCTTGCGACCCTGGATGATCGAAAGGTCCGCGTCGTCGTCGTAAAAGATTTCCACTGCCATGAGGGGTACTACTTCCTTTCCTGACTTACAGACAAAGATTCTTAGCGGGCGGAGGTGGCGGTGATCGAACGAGAGCCCCGGCCGACCGCGACCATTCCGGACTGGACCAGTTCGCGGATGCCATAGGGCTCCAGCATCCGCAGCAGGGCACCGATCTTGTCCGAGGTGCCGGTGGCTTCGACGGTGAGCGCCTCGGGAGACACGTCCACCACCTTCGCGCGGAACAACTGCACTGTTTCGAGGACCTGGCTGCGCACGGTGTTGTCGGCGCGGACCTTGACGAGCAGCAGTTCGCGCTGCACGGCGGTGGACTTTTCCAATTCCACGATCTTGATGACGTTGACCAGCTTGTTGAGCTGTTTGGTCACCTGTTCGAGCGGTAGCTCTTCGACGGCGACCACGATCGTCATCCGGGACACCTCGGGATTCTCCGTGGGCCCGACGGCGAGGGATTCGATGTTGAAACCGCGCCGGGAAAACAGTCCGGAAACCCGCGCGAGGACACCGGGCTTGTTTTCCACCAGAACGCTCAGGGTGTGCACGCTCATCGCGCGTCTCCTTCTGCCGCCGCGTTGATCTCCGCCTCGGCGGCGACTTCGTCGTCGTCGAAGAGCGGGCGGATCCCGCGCACGGACATGATTTCGTCGTTACCGGTGCCCGCGGCCACCATGGGCCACACCTGGGCATCCTTCCCCACCACGAAATCGATCACGACGGGGCGGTCGTTGATCTCCATGGCGCGCCGAATGGTGGCGTCGACGTCTTCCTTGGTCTCACAGCGGAGCCCGGCGCAGCCGAGCGCCTCCGCGAGCAGGGTGAAGTCGGGGATGCGGTGCTTGTGGGTACCGAGATCGGTGTTGGAGTACCGCTCCGAGTAGAAGAGGTTCTGCCACTGGCGGACCATGCCGAGGTTGCCGTTGTTGATGACGGCGACCTTGATCGGCGCGCCTTCGATGGCGCAGGTGGCCAGTTCCTGGTTCGTCATCTGGAAACAGCCGTCGCCGTCGATGGCCCAGACCTGCTTGTCCGGGACGCCGAACTTGGCGCCCATCGCGGCCGGGACGGCGAAGCCCATCGTGCCGAGACCGCCGGAGTTGATCCAGGTGCGCGGGTTCTCGTACTTCACGAACTGCGCGGCCCACATCTGGTGCTGCCCGACGCCCGCGGTGTAGACCGCGTCCGGGCCGACCAGCGAACCGATGCGCTCGATGACGTACTGCGGGGAAAGCGTCCCGTCTTCGGGCCACTCGTAGCCCGCCGGGTAGTCGTCGCGCCAGGAGCTGACCTGCGTCCACCAGTCCGCGAGGTCCGGCTTCGCGGACTTGTCGGTCTCGGCGCGGACGGCCTCGATCAGTTCGGTGATGATCTCCGCGCAGTCGCCGACGATGGGCACGTCCGCCTTGCGGTTCTTGGAGATCTCGGCCGGGTCGATGTCGGCGTGGACGATCGCGGCCTCCGGCGCGAACGAGGACAGCTGCCCGGTGACGCGGTCGTCGAAACGGGCGCCGAGGGCGATCAGCAGATCCGCTCGCTGCATCGCCGCGACCGCGGAGACCGAACCGTGCATCCCCGGCATGCCGAGGTGCTGCGGATGCGAGTCGGGGAACGCGCCGCGGGCCATCAGCGTGGTGACGACCGGGATCCCGGTCAGCTCGGCCAGTTCCATCAGCTGACGCGAGGCGTCGGCCTTGATCACGCCACCGCCGACGTAGAGGACCGGGCGACGCGACTTGCTGATCAGCCGGGCGGCCTCGCGGACCTGCTTGCCGTGCGGGCGCAGCGTGGGCCGGTATCCCGGCAGCCGCAGCTCCGTCGGCCAGGAGAAGGAGGTCATCTCCTGCAGGACGTCCTTGGGGATGTCCACCAGGACCGGGCCGGGACGGCCGGTCGAGGCGAGGTGGAAGGCCTCCGCGATGGTGCGGGGGATGTCCGCCGGGTCGGTGACCAGGAAGTTGTGCTTGGTGATCGGCATCGTGATGCCGCAGATGTCGGCTTCCTGGAAGGCGTCCGTGCCGATCAGCGCGCGGGACTGCTGACCGGTGATGGCGACCACCGGCACCGAGTCCATGTTCGCGTCGGCCAGCGGGGTGACCAGGTTGGTCGCGCCGGGGCCGGACGTGGCCATGCACACACCGACCTTGCCGGTCGCCTGCGCGTAGCCGGTGGCGGCGTGGCCCGCGCCCTGTTCGTGGCGGACCAGGACGTGGCGGACCTTCGTCGAGTCGAGCAACGGGTCGTACGCCGGGAGAATGGTGCCGCCGGGAATACCGAACACGACTTCCGCGCCCACCGCTTCGAGCGAGCGGACGAGCGACTGCGCGCCCGTGACCCGCACCGGGGTCCCGGCCGGCGGCGCCGGCTTGGGACGTGCTCCAGGGGTGTTCGCTTCTGCTCGCGAGGTGGCACTAGTCATCGCTGTTTGCCTCGTCTTGTCTAGTCACTCGTTCGGGTATTCATTGGCTGGTTCGGCAGGAATATTGTTCCAGGCAACAAAAAACCCCCGCCGACCGGAGTGGTCGCACGAGGGTCGCGCGTCGACGCAGCGGAGACTTCCCTAAGCGTCGACGCGCTGGGGAAGTACGAGGCCGGTCTGCGTTGTCACGAGAGTGAAGCTAGTCGGTCGCCGTCAAGAGTGTCAACTCTGCGGGACGGCGATTCCGCATGTTGGACACCCTCGGCACGTGGCGAGACCCGCGTTCGGAGCCGGAAAGGCGGCGGTGCACCATCTTTGACGTGGCAGAAGAAAAGCAGCAAGAACAGGCGAACGAGGCTCCCAAAGCCGTCTTCAAGATTCCGAACACGGCGCTGTTGGCGATCGCTTTCCTCGTCGTCTGTGTGACGCCTGTCGCGTTCGGCGACGTGCCGTACCTCCAGTGGCTCTACCTCTTCCCGATCGCGCTGGCGGTGTTCGTCATCCGGACCCGCACGACGGCGACGTCCGAGGGGCTGGAAGTCCGCACGCTGTTCGGGCGGCGGGACCTGCCGTGGTCCGCCCTCAAGGGCCTCGCCATCACCGACAAGGCGAAGGTGCAGGCGGTGCTGAAGGACGAGTCCAAGATCGCCCTCCCCGCCGTGCGCACCCGCCACCTTCCGGTGATCTCGCTGGTCAGCGCGGGCCGCATGGCCGATCCCTCCGGGCTCACCGACACCGTCGACAAGGCCGGGGAACCGGCTCCGGAAAAGGACGAAGCCTCCGGGGAGTAGGATTGGTAGGACCAGTTTGGCGCCGGTTCGCCCGGCAAGGCCCTGGTCCCACCCCGAACCTTGGAGCAAGCCGTGCCCCCACTCCGTTCCCGGACCACCACCCACGGCCGCAACGCGGCGGGCGCCCGCTCGCTCTGGCGCGCCACCGGGATGACCGACAGCGACTTCGGCAAGCCGATCGTCGCCATCGCGAACTCCTACACCCAGTTCGTGCCGGGGCACGTGCACCTCAAGGACCTCGGCGAGATCGTCGCCGGCGCGGTGAAGGAGGCGGGCGGTGTCGCCCGCGAGTTCCACACGATCGCCGTCGACGACGGGATCGCCATGGGGCACAGCGGAATGCTCTACTCGCTGCCCTCGCGTGAGATCATCGCGGACTCCGTCGAGTACATGGTGAACGCGCACCAGGCCGACGCGCTGGTCTGCATCTCCAACTGCGACAAGATCACCCCGGGCATGCTGAACGCCGCCATGCGGCTGAACATCCCGGTGGTCTTCGTCTCCGGCGGGCCCATGGAAGCGGGCAAGGCCGTGGTCGTCGGCGGGGTCGCGCAGGCACCGACCGACCTGATCACCGCGATCGCCGCCTCGGCCAGCAGCGAGGTCGACGAGGACGGGCTGTCCATTGTGGAGCGCTCGGCCTGCCCGACCTGCGGTTCGTGTTCGGGCATGTTCACCGCGAACTCGATGAACTGCCTCACCGAGGCGCTGGGGCTCTCTCTGCCGGGCAACGGCTCCACCCTCGCCACGCACGCCGCCCGCAAGGCGCTGTTCGAGGACGCCGGGCGCACGGTCGTCGAGCTGTGCAAGCGTTGGTACGAGCAGGACGACGAGTCCGCGCTCCCGCGCTCGATCGCATCGAAGAAGGCTTTCGAGAACGCGATGGCCCTCGACATGGCGATGGGCGGCTCGACAAACACGGTGCTGCACATCCTCGCCGCCGCGCAGGAGGGCGAGGTCGACTTCACCATCGACGACATCGACGCCATCGGCCGCCGCGTGCCGTGCCTGTCGAAGGTCGCGCCGAACTCGGACTACCACATGGAGGACGTCCACCGCGCCGGCGGCATTCCGGCCATCCTCGGCGAGCTGTACCGCGGCGGGCTCCTGAACACCGACGTCCACTCCGTGCACTCACCGGACATCGAGTCTTGGCTGTCCACTTGGGACATCCGCGCGGAGGAGCCGTCCGCGCGGGCGGTCGAGCTGTTCCACGCCGCGCCGGGCGGGGTCCGCACCACGGAGGCGTTCTCCACCGAGAACCGCTGGTCCTCTTTGGACACCGATGCCTCCGGCGGCTGCATCCACGACGTCGAGCACGCCTACACCAAGGACGGCGGGCTCGCGATCCTGCGCGGCAACCTCGCGGAGAACGGCGCCGTCATCAAGTCCGCGGGCATCGACGAGGAACTCTGGCGCTTCGAGGGCCCGGCCCGGGTGCTGGAAAGCCAGGAGGAGGCGGTTTCGGCCATCCTCAAGAAGGAGATCCAGCCCGGTGAGGTGCTGGTGATCCGCTACGAAGGCCCGGCGGGCGGCCCGGGGATGCAGGAGATGCTGCACCCGACGGCGTTCCTCAAGGGCTCCGGCCTCGGCAAGAAGTGCGCGCTGATCACCGACGGCCGGTTCTCCGGCGGTTCGTCGGGCATCTCCGTCGGGCACATCTCCCCCGAAGCCGCCGCGGGCGGGGCGATCGGGCTCGTCCAGAACGGCGACCGGATCCTGCTCGACGTCCACGAGCGCCGTCTCGAACTGCTCGTCGACGCGGACGTCCTCGCCGAGCGGCGCGCGAAGATGGACGCGAGCGAGCGGCCGTGGCAGCCGGTCTCGCGGGACCGGAAGGTCACCGCCGCGCTGCGGGCCTACGCGCGGATGGCGACGTCGGCCGACACCGGCGCGGTGCGGGACCCGAACAAGTAAAGACGCGATGCGCGTGAAGGCCCCCTTCCCTCGGCTGAGCCGAGGGAAGGGGGCCTTCACGCGGCAAGACCAGTCGTCAGCGGCACAGGACGATCACCACGACCGAAGCCGCCGCCGTCAGCAGCAGCCCGATCAACCCGAACGAAAGCGGCCGCTTCCGCCACGGGGTGTTGACGTCCAGCGAAATCCGCCCGGCGCCCGCGAGCAGGACGGTCAGCGAAGCGGCGCCCAGCAGGAGCTCGAACTCGAAGCCCTGCCCCTCCTTCTGGAAGAACCCGCCGCCGAACTTCACGAACACGATGTTCGCGCAGACCCCGAGCAACGCGGCGGCGCCGACCGGGGTGAACAGGCCCACCAGCACGAGCGCGCCGCCGAGTACCTCGCTGATCCCGGTGATCCACGAAAGCAGCGTGGTCTGGCTGGTGTAGCCGAAGCTGCCGAGCACCTTGGCGAAGCCGCCGACCCCGGGCCCGCCGAAGGCGCCGAAGAGGTGCTGGAGCCCGTGCGCGCCCATGGTCACGCCGAGCACCACGCGCAGGACGAGCAGACCGAGATCGATCCCGCCCCTGGTCTCCGCCGGGCCGGGGCCGCTGTCGGAGTCGGCCACGTCCGAGATCACACTGGTCTGATAGTCATCGCTCACGCGCGAAGGGTAGGGGAAACCGGCCCGTCAGGCGACTGTTTCGACGACAGGCGGAGTGGCGCTCACGTTCAGAACAGGGTCGCGGGCTCGAGCGGTTCGGGCTCGGGCAGCGGGTCGAGCCCGGGCACCAGGGCGCGCACGTCGTCGTGGAACCGGCGGGCGAGCGCCGGCGCGTCGTCGTTGTCGGGAGTGTGCAGGAAGACCGTGGGCGACCGGCCCGCACGCAACCACTCGGCGACCACCTCGGCCCAGGGCCGCCACCCCTGGACGGTTTCCTCGGTCGAGTCCCGGCCCAGATAGCGGACGATCGGCCGGTCGGTCAGCGCCCGCGTCCGCCGTGGCAGCCGGGGTTTCTTGGCCCAGGCGTCCTGCTCGGCCTCGCTGACCGGCGGACTGCCGAAGAAGACCGTCGTGTCGAAAGGCACCCATTCGGCGTCCGCGGCGGTGAGGGTCGTCTCCAGCAGCGACGCCGAGCGGGCGCCGGTGTAGAACTCGGGATGGCGCACCTCCACGGCGCGTCGGAGGCCGGCGGGGAGCCGTCTCAGGAACCGGCCGAGCGAGTCGACGTCCGACGGGCCGAACGAGCCGGGCAGCTGGGTCCACAGGACCGCCCGTTCGCCGAGAGGTTCGATCGCGTCCAGGAACGCCCGCATCTCGGTCTCGACCCCGGCGAGGCGTCGTTCGTGCGTGACGACCTTGGGCAGCTTGACCACGAACCGGAACCCGGGGTCGGTCTGCCGCGCCCACGTCTCGACGGTGTCCCGGGCGGGGGTCGCGTAGAAGGTGGTGTTGCCCTCGACGGCGTTGCACCAACCCGCGTAGGCCCGCAGTCGCTCCCCGGCGGGCAGCGACTTCGGCAGGAACCGCCCGGCCCACGCCTTGTGCGTCCACATCGCGCAGCCGACGTGCAGTGTCGCCACGCTGATCAGTACTCGCCGTGGACCAGGTTCTTCGGCAGCTCTCCGCCCAGGTAGTGGCTCAGTTCCCTGGCCACCACCGCGTAGGCGCGCTGCCGCCTCCCGCTCACCGCGCCCGCGACATGCGGGGTCAGCAGCAGGCCCGGCACATCCCACAGTGGATGCCCGTCGGGCAACGGCTCGGGATCGGTGACGTCGAGGGCGGCGCGCAACCGGCCCGCCGCGAGCTCCGCGACGAGCGCGTCGGTGACCACGACCGGCCCCCTCGAGACGTTGACGAGGATCGCCTCGTCCGGCATCGCGGCCAAGAACTCCGCGTCGACCAGTCCCCGGGTGTGCTGGGTGAGCGGCACCATCAGGACGGCGATGTCGTGGTCGGGCAGCAGGTCGGGGAGTTCACCGACGCCGTGCACGCCTTCGCGAGCTGTCGCGCCGACCATCGTGCAGCGCACGTCGAACGTCTCCAGCCGCCGTCGCAGATGCCTGCCGAGGTCGCCGGCACCGATGATGAGGGCCCGTTTACCCTGCAGGGTGTCGGTGGTCCGGCGCTCCCAGTGCTTCCGGCGCAAGCCGTCGGCGAAACCGTCGAGACCGCGGTAGATCGCCAGGAGGACCGCGACGACCCATTCGGCCGAGCTTCCGCCGTGCGCGCCGCGGCAGGTCGAGAGCAGGACACCGTCCGGCACCTTGCCGACCCAGTCCTCGGCCCCCGCCACCAGCAACTGCACGAGTTTGACGTTCGGCAGTTCGCGCCACAGCTCCTCGCTGGGCTGGTCACCGGTCACGAGGACCTCGGCTTCGGCGGCTTCGGCGGGCACCGGCTCTCCCCGGCGGTACACCACCGGACGGACACCCTCGATCTCCGAAAGCGCGGTCATTCCCTCTTCGTCGGGCACGAGCACGGTTACGGTCATGATCGCCACGGTATCGAGTGCCGCTTACCCGTGGCTCACGCACGCCCACCTAGGCTGGGCCCGTGCGTACCCGGTACCGGCGGAAATGGACTGCGCCGCTGGCCCTGCTGGCCTGCGGCTCGCTGTTGCTCTCCGGCTGCGCCGACTTCGACAACACGGCCGCCGGGCAGAAGTTCACGCCGGTCAACCCGCCGTCCCCCGAGTCCCCGCCGCAGGTCGGGCCCGGCGGTGAGGCCGGCGACTCCGGCCCCGGCGGTCCGGGCCGCGGGAACGGGCCGAACCAGACGCCGACCCCGGTCCCGCCGCCGCAGGGTTGCAAGGACTTCGACAAGGCCGTCATCGCGACCTGTCTGGACACCGTCGCCGCCGTGGCCGCGATCCCCGGCGACGGCACCGCGCCCAGTGCGCTCGCGGGCGAACGCAAGAGCGGCCGGATCATGTTCGCCGCCGCGGGGAAGGACCCGGCGGGCTGGGCGACCATCCCCGTCGACGGTTCCGGCGACGGCGGACTCACCTCGCTCGCCCTCTCCCCGGGTTTCGCCGAAGACCAGCTCGTCTTCGCCTACATCACCACCCCGACGGACAACCGGGTCGTCCGGCTGGCGAAGGGCCAGGCGCCGAAACCGGTGCTGACCGGCATCCCCAAGGGCGCCTCCGGCAACCGCGGCGCGATCGGCACCGACGGCAAGGGCGCGCTCCTGGTCGCCACCGGCGACGCGGGCAACCCCGGGCTCGCGGCCGATCCCGCGTCGCTGGCCGGGAAGGTGCTGCGCGTCGACACGTCCGGCAAACCCGCGCCGGGCAATCCGACGGCGGGTTCGGCCGTCTTCTCGACCGGTGTGCACTCCCCCGGCGGGATCTGCGGCGACCAGTCCGGATCGCGCGTATGGCTGACGGACAGGCTGGCGGACAAGGACGTCCTCCACCGGCTTCGCGCGGGCCAGCCGCTGACCACCCCGGCCTGGACCTGGCCGGACAAGCCCGGGGTCGCGGGGTGCGCGGACTTCGTCGGCGCCACCGGCTACCTGTCCATCGCGACGTCGGTCGCGGGCAACCTGCAGAACCTGCCGGTCACGCCGGACGGCGCGGTGACCGGCAAACCCGGCGTCACCCTGGACGGCAAGACCGGCAAACCGCCGAAGACCTTCGGCCGCCTGTCCTCGATGAGCATGATCAACCCGCAGATCGCGCTGGTCGGCACGATCAACAAGGACGGCGGCGCACCGGTTTCGAGCGACGACCGCCTCGTCATCATCACGCCGGCGGCCAGCACCGGCGGGGGCGGCAAGGACTAGAGATTCGTCGACACTGCTCGACGGGGAGATCTCGTCGTGGCGACGATGACGGCGCTGGCGGCCAGCAGCGGTAGTGCCCAGAACGCCGTGGTGCGGTAGCCGTCCTGGGCGGGAAGCAGTGTGCCGTCCGGAGTGGTGGCGGCGAGGAGGAAGCCGGCGAGCGCGCTGCCGACGCTCATCCCCATGCTGCGGGCGATCTGGTTGATCGAGAGCACGCTGGCCGTTTCTTCTTGGGGCACACCGACGAGGACGAGTCTGGGCATCACCGCGAAGACCCCTCCGACGGCGAAGCCGAGTAAGGCGATCGCGACGAGCACGAGGACGAGCGACCGGTTGCCGACGGCGAACAGCGAGGCGGCGGCCACGGCGATCCCGATCGAGAACGTGTACGTCCCTCGCTCGGTGATGCGCACGCTGAGCCGCGGTACCGCCTTTCCCGCGGCGAAACCGAGCAGTGAGAACGGGATCAGGGCCGCGCCCGCGGCGACACCGGGGAGTGCGAAGCCGTAGCGGGCGCCGCCGGGAGTCTGCACATAGCGCGTGAACAGGCTGAACAGCAGGTACAAACCCGCTCCGGCCACGAGTATCGCCGAATTCGCGCGGAGAACGGGCGCTTGGCCGAGCAACCGGAGACTCACCAGCGGTGCCTTTGCCCGCAGTTCGAGGAACGTCCACACGGCCAAAACCGCGGCGGAACCGGCGAGGACACCACCGGCCGCCCACGCGGTCTCCCAGATCGAGGGGTCGGCGATGACCAGGAGGATCCCGAGCATTCCGAGAGCGAGGAGAAGCGCGCCGGTGACGTCGATCCGGGGCAGCTCACCGGGCGCCTCGGCAGGCAGGGTCCGCCACGCGATGATCAGCGCGACGGTGGACAGGAGGAATCCGAGTCCGTACGCGGCGCGCAGGCCCGAGAGCTGGTCGAGAAGGCTGATCACCGGGTAGCCGACCCCGATGCCCACGGTCGACGCGACCGAGATCGCGGCGATCGTCGATGCCGAACGTTCGGGTGGCAGATGTGCGCGGGCGACGCTCATCAACAGCGGCCCGGCCGCGACCGCGAGCCCCTGCAAACCGCGTCCGATCACCAACGCCGCGAACGGGAGCGGGAGCACCGTCAAGAGTCCACCCACCATGACCAGGGCCAGGGTGGCGAGGATCGTGACCCGGCGGTACGGGCCGCTGCCGAGCCTGCCCAGCACCGGGCCCGCGATCGCGCCGCTGAACAGGGTCACCGTCAAGGTCCACTGCGCGGCCTCCAGTGACACGTGCGTTCCCGTGGCGACCGGGGTGATGAGAGGCGCTCCGACGCTCCCGATCACCGCTCCCGACAACGCCGTGCAGACCAGGGCGACGCTCAGGCCGCGGTCCGCACGGGTGCTCACCGGTTCGTCCCGGTGGTGATGTGCGCGAACAGCTCCGGCTGGATCCGGGTGCGGACACCCTCGGCCCAGGCCTCGTCGACCTGCTCGATGCCCATCGCGGCGCCGGCGTTCAGCAGCATTCCGAAGGCGAGGAAGGTCTTCACGGTCACCGGCTCGAGACCGGTGCCGTCCTCCGTCGTGCCCCACAGCCGGGCGAAACACGATCGCACCACGTCCCGCACTTCGGGGTCACCACACGCGGCGAAGCCCTGGAGCTGCAACAACAAGCTGGTCCGATCGGCCAGCAGGTCGAAATACTGGCCGCCCATCGCCGAGAGCGCGTCCAGGCCGGTTTTCCCCCCGCCCGCGGCGCGCATACCGTCGCTGACACGCTCGAACGCGGCCCGGACCAGCTCCAGGAACAGGGCTTTCTTCGTCCCGAAGATCCGGAAGACGTACGCCTGCGTGATCCCCGCGGTCCTCGCGATCACCTCCGTCGACGCCCCGTGCAACCCGTGCTCCGCGAACTCCTCCGCCGCGATGGCCAGCACCTGGGCGCGTCGTTCGGTCCCGCTCATCCGTTCGGCCATGACGATAGATTACTAGTTACTAACCACTAACTACAGAGGCGGGTCCTCAAGGCGGTACTCTTCGCGCCGCCCGCACATGCCGTAACCGTCCTTTGTGGACGGCACCGCGACCCGCACGCCGGCTCCCTCGAGATGGCTCGCGTCACCGTTCGCGAGCGCCTTCAGGTGTTCACCGGTGAGCTCGGCGGCGGCCAGCGCGCCGGCACGCCAGCGCGGGATCCAGGCGCCGACCTTCGGCGCGACCAGTGCGGCGGCCACGCGATGGAAGTCCCTCAGCGGGCCGGGATCCCCCGCGGCGAGGGCGTCCCGGATCGGCAGGTAGCCCTCGATCGCGAGGTCGCGGCGGCGACGGGCAGCGTCGTCGTCCGTGGGCATCGCGGCGGCCTCGGCGTACGCGTCGGGGTCGGCGAGGAGCGGGGGCGGGAAGGTGAAGACTGCGTCGCCCGCTTCGGGCAGCCCGCTGTTCTGCATGAGCACGGTGATCCGCAGGTCGTCGCGCTGCACCATCCGGTGAACCGTGCCGGGCGCGAACCACGCGACGACCCCGGCTTCGAGTCCGGTCTCGCGGTAGCCGTCGACGCTGAGTGTCTGCACCGCGCCGCGTCCGCCGGTGACGACGTAGGCCTCCGTGCAGGCGAGGTGCAGATGCGGGCTGCCGCCGCACACCCCGTCCGCGGCCTCCCAGTCGTAGGCCCGCAGATGGGAAAGGCCGATGCCGCCGGGAAGCGGGAACACGAGGACCTCCTCAGAATCCGTGTGTCTTCAGGTAGTGCTCGACGCGGTCGCGATCCCAGGCACCGTCCGCGACCACCACGCGATAGCGATAGTGGAAACTTTCGCCGGGCGGCAGGGCGAACTCCTCGAAGAACGCCCAGGAGATCGCCACCGTCGGCGTGCCGTGCGACCGGACGAACCAGTGCGACTCGTGGATCGCGTGCTCGTTTTCCGGCGCGTGCGCGAAAACCAGCGTCGACTTCGCGTCGACCTCGTCGTGCTCGCCGACGAACGCCAGCCACGGCGCCTGCCGTCCCATCATCTCCTCGCCGCCGAGATCGCCGGGGCCGAGCACCTCGCCGCCACTGAATTCGCGGGGGCCACGCCAGTGCAGCCCGGTATAGCCTGCCATCTCGCGTCCGGCGGTCGTCGGGCTGCCGAAGTCCAGTGGCTCGTCACGGATGTTGGTCAGGGTGATCGCCCAGTCGATGGCCCAGGCCCCCTCGTCCGGCACCACGGAATGGACGACGAGGTCACGCCGTTCGCGCGCCCATTCCCCGCCGCCGTTCTCGACCCAGGTCAGGTTTTCGCCCACGGTGAGGCTTTCGTCCTCGACGGTGAACTCCGCGAAACCGTCGTGCCGCATGGAACCGACGAGATCGGGCAGTTCCCGGTACCAATCGCCGGGTACGTAGGTCCAGCCGCCCCAGAAGTTCTGCCCGGACAGATGACTCGACGTCATCTGCAGTCCCTTGTGCCAGCGGTGATCCGACGGCCGGTAGGCGCTGACCTGACGTCCGGCCAGCGTCCGCAGCGGATGCGTGTACGGCTTGCGCGACTCATAGGCCGCGGGATCGGGTTTGTACACATAGGACAGTAGTTCGACGCCCGCGGCCTCGACGGTGACACGTTCGCCGTGCCGGTGCGTGACGGTGATGGATGCGCTCACGATTCCCCGTTCATGGCGAAGTGGAAGGGATCCTCGGAGGTGATCTCGCCCGCGTGGACGGTGCGCCCGGTGAACGCGGCTTTGTACAGCGCGGCGATGAAGGCGAGCGCGCGCCGTCCATCCGCACCACTGCACGGCGGACGTTCCCCCGCCCTGATCGCGGCGAGGACCCGGGTCAGCTGCGCGGTGTGGGAACTGTCGAGGTTCGCCGACGGCTTTCGCCATTTCTTGGCGACGTGCGGCGCGGGCGTGTAGATCCAGTCGTCGTTGCCGTAGCCGTAGAGATGGGTCAATTCGACTGTCGCGTCGGAGCAGTCGATGCGGATCCGGCTGACTTCGCCGGGTGAGAGCACGCTGTTCACCACTGTCGCCATCGCGCCGGATTCGAACCGCACCAACGCCGTCGAGACGTCGTCGGTGCGCACGTCGTGCACGAGCCTGCCCGTCATCGCGCGGATCTCGGCCCAGTCCCCGAGCAGGTGCAGGAGCAGGTCGATCTGGTGGATCCCCTGGCCCATGGCGGGTCCGCCGCCTTCGGTGGCCCAGTCGCCACGCCACGGGACGGCGTAGTACTCCGCGTCGCGGAACCACGTCGTCTGGCAGTGCGCGACCAGCGGCCGTCCGAGTTCGCCCGCGGCCAGCAGGTCGCGGAAATGCGCGGCGGCGGAGCCGAACCGGTGCTGGAAAACGAAACTGGCGTACGGCCCGCCCTCGGACTCGGCCGCGGTGATCTCGTCGTATTCGGACAGTGACCGGCAAGGTGGCTTCTCGCACCACACCCACGCTCCGGCTCGCAAAGCCCGCACGGCTTGCCCGGCATGCTGCGAAGGCGGGGTGCACAGCGAGACGAGATCGGGCTTCTCTTCGGCGAGAAGCCGCCGGAAATCGGTGTAGGGCTTGATATCGCCGGTGGAAAAACCGGCGACCCTGGCTTCGTCGACGTCCGCCGCCGCGACCACGGTCACGTCCGACGGGTGGGCTTCGTAGGCGGCTAGATGGCTTTTGGCGATTCCTCCGGTGCCGATGATGGCCGCCCGGAGGGGTGTCCCGGTCGTCACCCGTGACCTCCACCGTGCTTGTGAGGCTCTTACACGGTAGACAGAAAGCGCTTTCTTACGCAACCCCTGCGCAGGCAGAGGACTACTTGCGGGCTCGGACGTCGAAAGCGGCGCCGACAACGGAGACGACAGCTGCCGCCAGGCCGAGGTAGCGGCCGAGGCCCGCCCCGATCTCGATGCCCGCGGCGGAGAGGATCCCCCGCTGGTCGGCGTCGAACTGCCAGTCGAGGGTGAACCAGCCGAGCAGCATCAGCAGCAGGGCGGCGATGGCCGCCATCAGCCACAGATGCGGCAGGCCCGCGCGGCGGACGGCCTCGACGCGGCCGAACAGCACGACGGCGAGACCGGGCAGGAACAAGAGGAAGACCGGCGCCCAGGCGAGGAAGCCCGAACGCCACGCGTCACGCGTGACGTCGCCCGCGGGCAAGGACGTCAGCACGTCCTCGATCTCCGGACGCGACGCCGTCAGCGTCGTCCACGGGAAGAACAAGGCCACCAGCGCGAGCAGCCCGGCCGCGAGGCCGAGCCACTCACGCCAGGTGACCTTCTTGAAACCGAGTTCAGGCACCGACTCGCTCGACGATCAGTTCGCGCACCCGCTTGGCGTCGGCCTGCCCCTTGGTGGCCTTCATGACCGCGCCGACGATCGCCCCGGCCGCGGCCACCTTGCCGCCGCGGATCTTCTCGGCGATGTCCGGCTGCGCGGCCAGTGCCTCGTCGACGGCCGCGATCAGCGCGGAGTCGTCGGAGACGACCTTCAGGCCGCGCTTCTCGACGACCTCGGACGGCGAACCCTCGCCTGCGAGGACACCCTGCACGACCTCTTTGGCCAGCTTGTTGGTCAGCTCACCGGCGTTGACCAGCCCGATGACCTCGGCCAGCTGCGCCGGGGTGATCGCCAGCTCCGCCAGTTCGATCTCGCGGGAGTTGGCCTCCTGCGCCAGCGTGTTGACCCACCAGCTGCGGGCCTCGTCCGGCGTCGCACCCGCCTCGACGGTCGCGGCGACCAGGTCGACCGCGCCGACGTTGAGCAGGTCGCGCAGCGCCTCGTCGGTCAGGTTCCACTCGCGCTGGATGCGCTTGCGGCGCTCCGACGGCATCTCCGGCAGCGTCTTGCGCAGCTCCTCGACCCACTCGGCCGTCGGCGCGATCGGCACCAGGTCGGGCTCCGGGAAGTACCGGTAGTCCTCGGCGGTCTCCTTGGTACGGCCGGGCGAAGTGGTGCCGTCGGCCTCCTGGAAGTGCCGCGTCTCCTGCTTGATCGTGCCGCCCTCGGCGAGGATCGCCGCCTGGCGGGTCATCTCGTACCGCACCGCGCGCTCGACGCTGCGCAGCGAGTTGACGTTCTTGGTCTCGGTGCGCGTGCCGAACTCGGTCGCGTCCTTGGCCATCAGCGACACGTTCGCGTCGCACCGGACCGAACCCTGGTCCATCCGGACGTCCGAGACGTCGAGCGCACTCAGCAGGTCCCGCAGCGCGGTGACATACGCGCGCGCCACCTCGGGCGCACGTCCGCCGGTGTGCTCGATCGTCTTCGTGACGATCTCGATCAGCGGCACGCCGGCGCGGTTGTAGTCGAGCAGCGAGTGCTCGGCGCCATGAATACGACCCGTCCGGCCGCCCACATGGAGCGACTTGCCGGTGTCCTCCTCCATGTGCGCGCGCTCGATCTCGACACGCACGACCTCGCCGTCGTCCAGTGTCACGTCGAGGTAGCCGTTGAACGCGATGGGCTCGTCGTACTGCGAGGTCTGGAAGTTCTTCGGCTGGTCCGGGTAGAAGTAGTTCTTCCTGGCGAACCGGCACCACGACGCGATCTCGCAGTTGAGCGCGAGGCCGATGCGGATCGCGCCCTCGACGGCCTTGCCGTTCACCACCGGCAGCGACCCGGGCAGGCCGAGGCAGGTCGGGCAGACCTTGGAGTTGGGCTCGCCGCCGAACTCGTTGGCGCAGGCGCAGAACATCTTGGTGTTCGTGTTCAGCTCGACGTGCACCTCGAGGCCCAGGACCGGATCGAACCGCTCGATGACGTCGGCGTAGTCCATCAACTCAACCACGGCGGTCACTTCTTTCCTCCCAGCTCAGGAACCTCGTGCACCAGCGAGCCACCGTTGGCGGCGTCACGCGCGACCTCGTAGGCGGCGCCGACGCGGTACAGCCTGTCGTCGGCCATCGCGGGGGCCATGATCTGGAGACCGACCGGCAGGCCGTCCTCGTGCGACAGTCCACTCGGGACGCTCATCGCCGCGTTGCCCGCGAGGTTCGACGGGATGGTGCAGAGGTCCGCGAGGTACATCGCCATCGGGTCGTCGACGCGCTCGCCGATCTTGAACGCGGTGGTCGGCGTGGTCGGCGAGACCAGCACGTCCACCTTTTCGTACGCGGCTTCGAAGTCTCGCGTGATGAGCGTGCGGACCTTCTGCGCCGAGCCGTAGTAGGCGTCGTAGTAGCCCGACGACAGCGCGTACGTGCCGAGCATGATGCGGCGTTTGACCTCGGGGCCGAAGCCCTTTTCGCGGGTCAGCGACATGACCTCTTCGGCGCTGTGCGCGCCGTCGTCGGACACGCGCAGGCCGTACCGCATGGCGTCGAACCGGGCGAGGTTCGACGAGCACTCGCTCGGCGCGATCAGGTAGTACGCGGGCAGCGCGTAGGTGAAGTTCGGGCACGAGACCTCGACGATCTCGGCACCGAGCGCGCGCAACTGCTCGACGGCGGCCTCGAACGACCGCAACACGCCCGGCTGATAACCGTCGCCGGCGAATTCCTTCACCACGCCGACGCGGACGCCCTTGAGGTCACCGGTCAGGCCCTGGCGGGCCGCGGCGACCACCGGCGGGACCGGCGCGTCGATCGAAGTCGAGTCCATCGGGTCGTATCCGGCGATGACCTCGTGCAGCAGGGCGGCGTCGAGCACCGTCCGCGCGCAGGGACCGGCCTGGTCGAGCGACGACGAGAAAGCGACGAGACCGTAGCGGGAGACGCCGCCGTACGTCGGCTTCACGCCGACGGTGCCGGTGACAGCGCCGGGCTGGCGGATCGAGCCGCCGGTGTCGGTGCCGATCGCGATCGCCGCTTCGAACGCCGCGATCGACGCCGAGGAGCCACCGCCGGAACCGCCCGGGATCCGGGCGTGGTCCCACGGGTTGTGCGTCGGGCCGAACGCGGAGTTCTCCGTGGAGGAGCCCATCGCGAACTCGTCCATGTTGGTCTTGCCGAGCACCACGACACCGGCTTCGCGCAGCTTGCGCGTCACGGTGGCGTCGTACGGCGGGATCCAGTTCTCCAGCGTCTTCGAGCCGACCGTGGTGGGGATGCCCTTGGTGGTCAGCACGTCCTTGAGCGCCAGCGGCACCCCGGCGAGCGGCGACTTCGGAGCCCTGCCCTCGGCGACGTCGGCGTCCACCGCGCGGGCCGCGTCGAGCGCGCCCTCGGTGTCCACGTGCAGGAACGCGTGGATGTGGTCGTCGACCTCGGCGATCCGGTCCAGGTGGGCCTGGGCGACCTCGACGGCCGACACCTCACGGGACTGGATCTTCTCCGCCAGCTCGGCGGCGGTCAGCTTGATGAGTTCGGTCACTGCTCTTCTCCCAGAATCCGCGGCACCCGGAAACGACCCTCTTCGGCGGCCGGCGCACCGGCCAGCGCCTGCTGCTGGGTCAGCCCCTGTCGGACGGTGTCCTCGCGGAACACGTTCGTCAGCGGTACGGCGTGCGACGTGGGCGGGACATCCTCGCCTGCGACCTCGCTCACCTTGGCCACCGAGTCCAGAATCTGGTCGAGCTGGCCTGCGAAGACGTCCAGCTCCTCTTCGGTGACGGCAAGCCTGGCCAGCTTGGCGAGGTGTGCGACCTCGTCGCGGGAAATGTTGGGCACGCGGGTGACTCCCGGGGTGTGCTGTGCGGGTTCTGTCGGAAGCTGCAAGTCTATGGTGGCGGCGTCGGCGAACTCGACCGGGTTATGCCGCGGCCAGGACTCCCACGTCGGGTAGGAGTGCCTGGTTCGTTATCCCGAAGGCCGGATGGCTGGCCCCATTACACCGTCCGGTCTGTCACAATCGGCGCCCGGCGTAGCGCGTTCCACGGCGAGGCTGGAACGCCTGAGGCGAGAGGGGCGCGTGTGTCGTTCCTGATCCGGGTCCAATTACCGGACACCCCGGGGACCCTCGGCGCGGTCGCCACCGCGCTCGGCACCGTCGGCGCCGACATCCTGAGCGTGGACGTGGTCGAACGAAGCGGCGGTGTCGCCATCGACGACCTCGTCGTCGAGATCCCCTCCGGCAGGCTGCCGGACGCGCTGATCACCGCCGCCGAAAGCGTCGACGGCGTCGAGGTCGACGCCGTGCGCCCGTACGCCGGGGTGCTGGACACCCATCGCGAACTCGAACTGGTCGAGGAGATCGCCGCGAAGCCCGCTTCGGGGCTGGAGATCCTCGCCGAAGGTGTGCCCAGGATCATCCGGGCGGGCTGGGCCGTCGTCGTCGAGCATTCGGAATCCGGTGCGCTGAGGCTGGCTTCGTCCAGCGCCGCGCCCGAGACGCCGATCACCGACCTGCCGTGGCTTCCGCTGGAACGCGCCACCATCCTCGACGCCGAGGAGGCGTGGATCCCGGAGACGTGGAAGGAACTGGGGACCGAACTCGCGGCCACGCCGCTGGGGAAGCCGGGGAAGGCGCTGCTGGTCGCGCGGCCCGGCGGGCCGAACTTCCGCGCCGCCGAGGTGGCGCGCCTGGCGCATTTCGCGGGCATCGTCGCCGTCGTCCTGGACAGCTGACCTTCGCGTTCAGTCCTCTGGATGCGGTAGTTGCACGCGCAAGTACCGCATCCAGAGGACTAAATGCGGAAGGTCAGGCGAGCTCCAGGCGGTAGGCGATCAAGGTCACCCCGGGGTGCGGCTCCCAGTCACGTTCGGGCAGCCGCGTGAAACCGAGCCGCTCGTAGAGCCGGTGCGCCCGTTTCATCGTGACCAGGCTGCACAGCACCACCCTGTCGGCGTCGAGTTCCCGTGCCCGCTCGATGACGGCCCTGGTCAGGGCCTCGCCGATGCCACGCCCGGTGGCCGAGGGCGAAACGCCGAGCATGCGGAACTCCAGCTCGCCCTCGCGGGACAGCTCGGCGAACGGCGTGCCCGGCCGCGCGATGGTGACGGTGCCCACGAGCGCACCGTCACCGTCCACCGCGACCAGGAGTTCGGCCTGCTCGGCCCGTTTCGCGGCGTCGACGAGCTCGGCCGCGTAGCCGACGCCTTCCACGAGGCCGTAATCCTCGGAGTACGCGGCCAGGGTGAGTTCCCCGACCGCCTCCAGTTCGCCGGCCCTGGCGGGCCGGATCTCCAGGTCACTCACCGCTCTCCTCCTCGTTCGGCAGCGCGAGCTCGGCGGCGGCCTCGGGGCCGCTTTCGAGCAGCACCCGGAAGCCGTTCTCGTCGAGCACCGGAACCTTCAGCTGGACGGCCTTGTCGTACTTCGTCCCCGGCGCGTCGCCGACGACGACGAACGCCGTCTTCTTCGACACCGAACCGGCCGCCTTCCCGCCGCGGGCCATGATGAACTCCTTGGCCTCGTCACGGGAGTAGTCGTTCAGCGAACCGGTGACGACGATCGACAGCCCCTCGAGGTTGCGCGGGATCGACTCGTCGCGCTCCTCCTCCATCCGCACGCCCGCCGCACGCCACTTCTCGACGATTTCACGATGCCAATCGATCTCGAACCACTCTTTCGCGGCCCGGACGATGGTCGGGCCGACCCCGTCGACACCGGCGAGCTCCTCTTCGGAAGCGTTCTCGATCCGTTCCAGTGAACCGAATTCCCGGGCGAGCGCCTGCGCGGCCGTCGGGCCGACGTGCCGGATCGAGAGCCCGACGATGACCTTCCACAGTGGACGGTCCTTGACGGTTTCGAGGTTCTCCAGGAGTTTGCGCCCGTTGGCCGACAGCTCCCCCGCCTTGGTGCGGAACAGGTCGACCTCGAGCAGCTTCTCCTCGTCCAGGTCGAAGATGTCGCCTTCGTCGTGCACGACACCGGCGTCCAGCAACGCCACCGCGGCCTCGTATCCGACCACCTCGATGTCGAAGACGTTCCGGCTCGCCAGGTGGAACAGCCGCTCCCGCCGCTGCGCCGGGCAGAATCGCGCGTTCGGGCAACGGATGTCGATGTCGCCCTCCTTCTGGTACGCCAATTCGGTGTCACAGTTGGGGCAGCGCAACGGCATGACGAACTCGCGCTCTTCACCGGTGCGCGCGTCGGCCACCGGGCCGAGCACCTCGGGGATGACGTCGCCCGCCTTGCGGATGACGACCTTGTCCCCGATCAGCACACCCTTGCGTTTGACCTCTTCCTGGTTGTGCAGCGTCGCCATCGCCACCGTGGACCCGGCCACCTTCACCGGCTCCATCACCGCGAACGGGGTGACCCGCCCGGTGCGGCCGACGTTGACCTGGATGTCCAGCAGGGTGGTGATCGCCTCTTCCGGCGGGTACTTGTAGGCGATCGCCCAGCGCGGCGCGCGCGAAGTCGTCCCGAGACGGCGCTGGAGGCCGACCTCGTCGACCTTGATGACGACGCCGTCGATCTCGTGCTCGGCGTCGTGGCGGTGCTCGCCCCAGAACTTGATGTGCTCCAGCAGTTCCCCGCCGGTCGCGAGCACCTTGCTGTGCGGCGAGACCGGCAGGCCCCACGCGGCGAGCGCGTCGTACGCCTCGGACTGGCGCTTCGGCTCGAAGCCGTCACGTTTCCCGAGCCCGTGGCAGATCAGGCGCAGGTTGCGGGACTTCGTGATCTTGGGATCCTTCTGCCGCAACGATCCGGCGGCGGTGTTACGCGGATTCGCGTACGGGTCCTTGCCCGCCTCGACCATCTTCGCGTTGAGCGCCAAGAAGTCCTCGACGCGGAAGAACACCTCGCCGCGGACCTCGACCAGCGCGGGCACCGGGAACTGATCAGTGCCCGTGAGCCTGTCCGGCACCTGCTCCAGGGTGCGGACGTTGAGCGTGACGTCCTCGCCGGTGCGGCCGTCGCCCCTGGTCAGCGCGCGGGTCAGACGGCCGTTCTCGTACAGCAGGTTGATCGCGAGCCCGTCGATCTTGAGCTCGGCGAGGTACTTCGTCGCGCCGATCTCCTTCTGGACCCTCTCGACCCAGGTCTCGAACTCCTCGCCGTCGAAGACGTTGTCGAGGCTGAGCATGCGTTCGAGGTGGTCGTGCGCGACGAACTCGGTCGAGAACGTGCCGCCGACGTTCTGGGTCGGCGAATCCGGCGTCACCAGCCCCGGATGCTCGTCCTCGATGGCCTGGAGTTCGTTGAGCAGCTCGTCGAACTGGCCGTCGGACACGATCGGCGAATCCAGCACGTAGTACCGGAACTGGTGCCCGCGGATCTCCTCCGCCAGTTCGGCATGCCTTTCACGGACTTCGGCGGGCACGTCGGTGACGTCCTGCGCTGGTTCGAGGTTTTCGGGAAGTTCGCTGCTCACAGGGGTGAGCCTAGTCGGGGGTACCGACATTTCCGGGCGTCGGTGAGCCGAGTCGGCCGACCACTTCGCGAAGCTCCAGCAAGGTCAGTTGCCCGTCCTGGGCCTCCGTCACCAGCTCGACCTTGCCCAGCCGCTCGGCCGCGACGCGCTCACCCAGCGTGGCGTCCAGCGGCAGGAAGGTCATCGTCGTCCTGGTCTCCGGCCGGAGCTCTTCGATCAGCGGGTGGAACACGGTCACGTCCACCCGTCCGGCTGAATCGTCCACTTTCGCGGTCACCCGGACGTCGGCGAGCGCGATGCGGGTCTCGCCGAGGTTGACGGTGACTTCGCTCGGATCGGGGACGGGCGGCACGGAGTCGTGGTACTCCCAGATCGCGTCCTCCGGCGGCGCGGCGGCCTTCCACGCGTCGGTGTACGGGCGCAGTTCCGGATCCTCCTGGCCGGTGAGCACGAGCGAGTAGATCGCGCGGTGCCCCCGATCGAGGGAGAAGTGCAGCCGAGGGTGCAGCGCCTCGACGATGGTGCAGAGGTCGTGTTCCACGCGGTGCGGTTCGCGGTCGCCGAGCGCGGCGCTGACTTCGGGCAGGAGGGCGAACCACGCCTCCCAGAACGTCACCGCCGCGGCGGCCGCGTCCTCGGGGACCGGCTGCTCCGGCCACGCGGTGCGGGGGTCGGGAACGTCCTCGGACTTGCGGGAGCGGCGGAACAAACGCATGGAGGGCACGCTACCGCGCCGATCACCAGCCTTCAGGCGGTTCGAGGAAAGCCTTGCCCGCCTCCCGGCTGAGGGTGAGCGCGCGGCGCATCCACTCGGGGGTGGCGCCCGCGAGACCGCACGCCGGGGTCGGTACGACCCGTTCGGCGAGGATCTCCCGGCGGAATCCGAGCCTGTCGACGAGCTTGAACACGGGCGTGACCAGGTCACGCAGCGCCACCGGCACACCGGGGTCGGCGGTGGGGACGAGCCCGAGCATCAGCGTCGTGCCGGAGTCCAGCGCCTCACCGATCTCGTCGAGCTGCGCGGGCGAAGCACCCTTCAACAGAGTGAAGTCGAACGCGATCGCTTTCGCTCCCGCCGCGCGCAGCAACGAGATCGGCGGCTTCTCGGCACAACAGTGCACGGCGACCGGCTGACCGGTGATGCGCTCCGCCCCGGCGATCACCGTCGACAGCAGTTCGCGGGCCTCCGGCGCGGGTACGGCGGAAACGGTGCCGTAGCCGGACGCCGTCGGGAGGTCACCGGCGAGGACGGCGGGCAGCGACGGTTCGTCGAACTGCAGCACCACCGGCGCGCCGACGCGCGACTTCAGCTCCGCGACGTGACCGGCCAGGCCGTCCAGCAGCGACGAGGTGAAATCGCGCAGCGCGCCCCGGTCGGTGAGGATCCGGTGCCCTCGCTGGAGTTCGACGTTCGCGGCGAGCGTCCACGGCCCCGCGACCTGTGCCTTGAACACCGGCGGCGCGGCGCCCGCCTTCTCCCTCGCCTCCTGGACGGCGTCGAGGTCCCAGCTCATCAGGTCGACGGCCCGGCGGTGGTCGTGCCCGGGACGGGCGGCGACCCGATAGCCGCTCGGCACCACTTCGACGGCGAGGTCGACCAGCAGCGCCGCCGTCCGGCCGATCAGGTCGGCGCCGACGCCGCGCGCCGGAAGTTCGGGCAGACAGGGGAATTCGGGCAGTTCGCCGAACACGATCGACGCGGCCTCGACCGGATCGGTGCCGGGCAGGGAACCGATCGCGGTCGCCGCGCCTAGAGGCCAAGGTCGTTCGTTCACACCCGGATTCTCCCCTTGGTCCGGACCGGCGACCCGGCGGGGCACGCCGAGACACGGACATTCGCCGCAATTGCCGTCGACGAGCCCGCGGTGGCTCCGAGCGCATTACTCTGACCTGCCATGACGAGCTCTCCACAGCCCGCCGGCTGGTATCCCGACCAGCAGAACCCCCGGGTCTACCGGTGGTGGGACGGGCAAGCCTGGACGGCCAACACGCGGCCGTCTCACGACGCCGAGATGATCGAGCTGGACATCGAGGGCGCGCACGATCCGGGCAAGATCCGGACGCAGGTGGCGAAGGGGACCCAAAGCCGGGCCGGCGGGGTCGTCGGCGGCGGCACCCTGTTCTCCGAACCCGTACTGGTGGTCAACCAGCGCGCGAAACTCATCGAAATGTCCAACGAGTTCGGGGTCTTCGACCAGAACGGCAACCGCCTCGGCGGCGTCGTCCAGGTCGGGCAGAGCACGCTGAAGAAAGCCATCCGGCTGCTCACGAATTACGACCAGTACCTGACCCACCGTTTCGAAATCCGGGACGCGAACCACAGCACCGTGCTGAAGGTGACGCGGCCGGCGAAGGTGTTCAAATCCCGGTTCCTGGTGACGAAGGCCGACGATTCCCCGATCGGGGAGATCGTGCAGGAGAACGTCTTCGGCAAGATCCGGCTGGGTTTCCTGGTCGACGGCCAGAAGGTCGGCGGGATCTTCGCCGAGAACTGGCGGGCCTGGAACTTCGTGATCAGGGACCACGCCGACGTCGAGATCGCGCGGATCACCAAGACCTGGGGCGGTTTCGTGAAGGCCGCGTTCACCACCGCCGACAACTACGTCGTCGAGATCCACCGGCCGCTGCGGGATCCGCTGGCCTCGATGGTGGTCGCCTCGGCGCTGACCATCGACACGGCGCTGAAGCAGGACGACAAAGGCTGAGCGCTCGCGGGGCACGTCTCGGCCGCACGCGAGTCGGCCGGATGGGGCCGTGAGTGGCGATCGGGTCAGGGCCCGGTCCGTGAAGGCCCCCTTCCCTCGGCTCAGCCGGGGAAACTCGACCTTCACGGACTTTCAAGCGGGGTAGGAGCACCGGTGGCCGTTCGATCGCTGACCGTGTCTTAGGTACCTACTGCGGGGTGAGCACTGGGACTGTTGCGAAAGTGGCGTTCGCAACGTGCACAGGCGAGCGGGCAGTGGCGGAAGGTCTCGGTCAAGTAGGTCGCGAACGGCCAGTCCCGCATTGGGGTCGTGAGTGGCGAAAACGGTTAGAACCCGAATCGCCACTCACGACCCCAACTCGATTCGACAAGTGACCGGGGTCTCACCCCACTCAAGTGGACACTCGCCTTCCGGCGGCTCAAGGTGGGAGGACTGGGCGGCACGCCGGAGTGCGTCCGGGACGGAGGTCACCATGGAGCCGTTGCCCGAAGACGGCGAACGGGACTGGGCCGAGCCAGGCGTCTACACGGTTTCGCCGGGGGTCCACCGGATCCCGCTGCCCCTGCCGCAGGACGCGCTGCGCGCGGTCAACGTCTACGTCGTCACCGACGGCACGCGCCTCGTCCTCATCGACTCGGGCTGGGCGCTGGAGTCGGCGCGCGAACGACTTTCGCGCGGATTGAAGGCGCTCGGCGCCGATCTCGGCGACGTCGACGAATTCCTGATCACCCACGTCCATCGCGATCACTACACGCTCGCCGTGGAACTGCGCCGCGAGTTCGGCGGCACGATCGGGCTCGGCAAGCTGGAGGAGCCTTCGCTGGTGCGCTCCGGGGATCCCGACCGCTTCCCGATGGAGGCGCAGGTCGGCCTCCTCGAACGCTGCGGCGCGGTGCCCGTGGTCGAGGAACTCGCCAAGGCCTTCGGCGGGGTCCGGCACACCGAGGCGCATCTGTGGGAGCTGCCCGACGATTGGCTCGCCCCCGGCAAACGCGCCATCGTGCCCGGCCGCGAGTTCGACGTCGTGCACACGCCGGGCCACACGGCCGGGCACGTCGTCTTCGTGGACGACGAAGCCGGGCTGGTGTTCTCCGGCGACCACGTGCTGCCGCACATCACGCCGTCCATCGGATTCCAGCCGGTGCCTGCCGAACTCCCGCTGAGGGACTACCTCGACTCCCTGCGCCTGGTGCGCGAGATGCCCGACCGGCGCATGCTCCCCGCGCACGGACGCGTCACCGACAGCGTCCACGCCAGGGTGGACGAACTGCTGGAGCACCACCGCGACCGGCTCGAGGTCATGGGCGCCGAGATCACCGCGGACGTCACGACGGCGTACGAGGTCGCGTTGCGGCTGGGCTGGACACGCAAGCTGCGCAAGCTCCCCGAGATGGACCCGTTCAACCAGATGCTCGCCGTCCTCGAGACCGGTTCTCATCTGGATCTGCTGGTGGCCCAAGGGAAACTGACCTCGACCGAGACCGACGGCGTGCGACACTACGCCTCGTGATCATCCGTCAAGCCCGCCGGGAAGACGTCGCGGCGATCGTCGGGATGCTCGCCGACGACCAGATCGGCAGCACTCGTGATTCCACAGACGACCTCACGCCGTACCTCGAGGCCTTCGAGGAGATCGACGCCGATCCGTCGCACCTGCTGATCGTCGCCGACGACGCCGGTGAGGCCGTCGGCACGCTCCAGTTGTCGATCATTCCCGGCTTGGCCAGGAAGGGCGCGCTGCGCGGGCAGATCGAGGCCGTCCGGGTGCGGGCGAGCCATCGCGGCTCCGGCCTCGGCGGCGACCTGATGAAGTGGGCGATCGACGAATCCCGGCGCCGGGGCTGCGCCCTCGTCCAGCTGACGTCGGACGTGAAACGCGAGGATGCGCACCGGTTCTACGAGCGCCTCGGTTTCGAGGCGAGCCACACCGGCTTCAAGCTGAAGTTCTGAACCCCCGCGTTTCGTCCTCTGGTTGCGGTAGTTGCACACGCAAGGAGCGCATCCAGAGGACTAATTGCGGGTTTCCGAGATCTTCGCGCTTCCCAGCACGAGATCGCCTTCGGCCGCGTCGGTGCGGTACAGCACGACGACCTGTCCCGGCGCGACACCGCGCAGCGGCTCACGCAACTGGATGGTCACCTCGTCCTCCGCGACCTCGGCGACGGCCTCGACGATCCCGCCGTGCGCGCGCACCTGGACGACGCATTCGGTCGGGCCGTCCAGCGGCCGCTCGCTCGGCCAGATCGGCCGGTTCGCCTCGATCACGTTCACGCCGAGGTCCCGTGAAGAACCGACCTTCACGGTGCCCGAAACCGGCTCCAGCGAAAGCACGTAACGCGGCCGCCCGTCCGGCGCCGGAGCCTCGATGCCGAGCCCCTTGCGCTGCCCGACGGTGAAGCCGTGCACGCCGGTGTGCTCACCGAGCACCGCACCGGTCTCGGCGTCGACGAGCTGCCCGGGACGCCGGCCGAGGCGCTTCTCGAGGAAACTCTTCGTGTCGCCGTCCGGGATGAAGCAGATGTCGTGGCTGTCCGGCTTGTTCGCCACCGACAGCCCGCGGCTCTCGGCCTCGGCGCGCACGTCGGTCTTCCACGAATCACCCAGCGGGAACAGCGAATGCCGCAGCTGCTCCGGGGTCAGCGAGGCCAGCACGTACGACTGGTCCTTGCCGGAGTCCACACTGCGGCGCAGCTCGGGGACACCGTCCACAAGGGACAGCCGGGCGTAGTGCCCGGTGGCGACGGCGTCGAAACCGAGCGCCATCGCCTTGTCCAGCAACGCCTCGAACTTGATCTTCTCGTTGCAGGTGACGCACGGGTTCGGCGTCCGGCCGGCGGCGTACTCCCCGACGAAGGTCTCGATGACCTCTTCGGTGAAGCGCTCGGCGAAATCCCAGATGTAGAAGGGGATGCCGAGGATGTCGGCCGCACGCCGCGCGTCGCCCGAGTCCTCGATCGTGCAACAGCCGCGGGAGCCGGTGCGCAGCGTGCCGGGCTTCGCCGACAGCGCCAGGTGCACGCCGACGACCTCGTGCCCGGCGTCCACGGCGCGTGCGGCGGCCACCGCCGAGTCCACTCCCCCGCTCATCGCGGCCAGTACGCGCATCTTCCTCACACCTCTTGCTTCTGCGTCTGCTTGCGCATTCCGGCTAGTCCCGCCTGCCTCGCCCTGTCGACGACGCCCGCGATCTCCTTCGAAACCGCTTCAACGTCTTCCGGCGCCGAGGTATGCCCGAACGAGAACCGCAGCGACCCGCGCGCGGCCGCCGGATCGGCACCCATGGCCAGCAGCACGTGGCTCGGCTGCGCGACACCCGCCGTGCACGCCGATCCAGTGGAACATTCGATGCCCTTGGCGTCCAAAAGCATCAAGAGACTGTCACCCGCGCAACCAGGGAAGGTGAAGTGGGCGTGCGTCGGCAGGCATTCGCCCCCGCCGCCGTTGAGCACCGCGTCCGGCACCTCGCGCCGGACGGCCTCGATCAGGTCGTCCCGCAGTTCGGCGACGCGTTTGGCGTACTCCTCGCGGCCCTCGACCGTGGCCTTCACCGCCGTCGCGAACGCGATCACCGCGGGCACGTCGAGGGTGCCCGAACGCACACTGCGCTCCTGGCCACCGCCGTGCAGGACCGGAACGCAGGAGGTGTCGCGCCCGAGCAGCAGCGCGCCGACGCCGTACGGGCCGCCGAGCTTGTGCGCGGTCAGGGTCAGGGCCGCGGCGCCGCTCTCGGCGAAGTCGACCGGCACCGCGCCGACGGCCTGGACCGCGTCGGTGTGCAGCGGGATCTCGTGCTCGGCGCAGACGGCGGCGAGCCCGGCGATCGGGTTGACCGTGCCGACCTCGTTGTTCGCCCACATCACGGTGGCCAGCGCGACCGTCTCGGGGCTTTCGCCGATGGCGGCGCGCATCGCCTCCGGCGACACCCGGCCGTCCTCGTCGACCTCGACCCAGACGATCTCGGCGCCCGCGTGCTGCTCCAGCCACTCGACGGAATCGAGGACGGCGTGGTGCTCGACGGTGCTGCACAGCACCCGGCGGCGCTTCGGGTCCTCGCCGTTGCGGGCCCAGAAGATGCCCTTGACCGCGAGGTTGTCGCTCTCCGTGCCGCCACCGGTGAAGATCACTTCGGACGGCCGGGCGCCCAGCGCCTCCGCGATCACCTCGCGGGCTTCTTCGACCCGGCGGCGGGCCCGGCGGCCCGAGGAATGCAGCGCGGAGGCGTTGCCCACTGTGGACAGCGCCTCGGACATGGCCGCTACGGCTTCGGGCAACATCGGGGTGGTCGCCGCGTGGTCGAGATAGGTCATCGCCATACCAGGGTAGACCGCTCCGGGGCGTGACCAAGCCCACCCTGGTCAGCGGGTGGTGCCGCTCATAGCCGACGGCCACCGGCCGGTCAGCCGCACCCCCAGCAGCGCGATGCCGGTCAGCAGCACCGACAGCACCAGGATCGCCACCGAAGGCTCCTTCGCCGACGCCAGCGAGACGAGCAGAACTCCGCCCAAACCGATGGTCAGAGCCGATCCGACCCAGTCGCCGAGCTGCAGCGCCGACGTGTTGAACCCGCGTTCGGCCTCCGGCGAGTAGCGCAGCAGCAGCACCGAGATAGCGGGCATCGCGATCCCCATCCCGGCGCCGCCGACCGCCGACGCCACGAACGCCATCCAGCCGGGGAACGAGGGCAGCGGCACGAAGACGAAGATCGCCAGACCGGCCGCGACCAGCGCGAATCCGGCGCGCAAGGAGGTCTCGCGCGACCAGTCGAGCCTGCGACCCTGCAGCATCGAGCCCGCCGACCAGCCCAGCGCGGTGACCGTCAGCGGCAATCCGGCCAGCGCGGGGCTGTAGCCGTGGACCTCGGTCATCGTGAGCGGCAGGTACGCCTCCATCCCGGCGTACGCGCCCGCGATCAGCCCGCGGGAAGCGATCACTGTCGGCAACCCCGGCCGCGACGTCAGTGTGCCCGCGGGCAGGAGTTTGCGGAGCGCGTACGCCAGGGCCACCAGACCGGCGCCGCCGTAAGCCAGTGCCGCGAGAGACGGATGCTGTGCCGCCCAGGTGACCGCGGCGACGCCGAGGGCGGCGACCACCGCGGGCACGACCCCGGCACGGCTCGCGGACGCGCCGGGCACGTGGGCGGGCAGCCGGCGCGTGACCATCACCAGCAGCGCGAGCCCGATCCCCGTCAGCGGGATCAGCCCGAGGAACACCCAGCGCCAGCCGACGCCCACGGTCACCACACCCGCGATCGAGGGCCCGACCACCGCGGGCAGCACCCACGCGGCGGCGTTGGCGGCGTAGATCACCGGACGTTCACGGTCGCTGAAGGTGAGCGCGATCAGCAGTGACACCGAGACCAGCAGGAGCCCGGACCCGAAACCCTGCAATCCCCGGCCGAGCAGGAGCAACGGCATGTCATGCGCGAGCCCGGCCACCAGCAACCCGGCGGCGAACAGCGCGGTACCGGCGAGCAGCGCGGGCGCCGGGCCCTTGCGGTCGCCGAGGCGTCCGGAAAGGACGGTCGCGACCACACTGGCGACCAGGAACGTGGTGAAGGGCCAGGCGTACAGCGCGAGGCCGTCGAGGTCGGCCACCATCGTCGGCATCGCGGTGGCGACGCCCATGCTCTCGAACGCGATGAGCGTGACCATGAGCAGCAACCCGAACGTGGTCACGCGGTGCTCAGGTGTCCAGAGCACGCCCTTCGGCTTCGCCTTGTCCCCAGTGATCGTCATACACCGAGCGTGCAACCTCCAGTTCGGTGGAGGTCAAGCGGTTCTGGAGTGGCTGGGCGACCGACGGGGCCGGACCGACACCTCACCGCCACGCGAAGCCACGGGCACCCGCGGCCCACTCACGACACGTGACCGACGACCTCCAGCCGCAGCTCCCGCGCCAGCACGGCGGCCTCGCCGCGCGACGTGACTTCCAGCTTCCCGAGGATCTTCCGCACGTGGAACTTCACGGTGTGCTCGGTCAGCTGGAGCTCCTCGGCGATCTGCCGGTTCCTCTTGCCCATGGCGATCCCGGCGAGGACTTCGAGTTCGCGTGAGTTCAGCCTGTCCAGCGGGCGCAGCTCCGGGGTTTCCGCGACGCCCAGCGGCAGGATCGCGGTGATCGTGGCGCCCCAGCCGGGTACGGCGTCGACCTCCCAGCGGCCGTCGAGCGGGGTGATCCGCTCGGTGAGACCGGTGGAGGGCACGGCGCGGGCGACGTCCGGGCCGTCGTCGCGCACGGTGATCCGGAGAGCTCCGCCGTCGATCAGCCAGGACGCCCGGACGCGGGTGCTGCCGCGTTCCAGCGCGGCGAGCACGAGACCCCGGGTGACCGTGCGCGCGGTGTGCGCGATGTCCTGCGCGAGCGGTCGCTCGTCGCCTGGTCCGGAGAGGTCGACGGTCACGTCGTTGTGCCGCACCAAGGGATCCAGCTGCGCGGCGAGGGTGTCGAACGCCGCCGAAGCGGGTTCCGCCGAGAGCTCCCGATCACGATCGGCGACCGAGCGCAGTTCGACGAGCGCGGCCGCGGCGAGATCGGTGGCGGTCTGGCGGGCGGCGGCGTCGCCGAGCTGACGGGATCGCAGCACGGCGAGCAGGGACGCCAGGGTGGTCGCGTGGGTCTGCCCCAGATCGGTGATCGTCTGCGCCCGCGCCGTCGCGGCCGCCAGGTTGCTCGCGATGATCTCGGGTTCGGGATCCGTGGCGCGCTGGGCGGCGTTCACGCTCACGATGTCCCACAGTTTGGCGACGATCCCGAGCGCGAGTTCCGCGGGCGCGTCCTCGGTGGGGACGAGCGCGATCATCGCGCCGTTGCCGATCACCGGAGCCGAGCTCAGGACGACGAGTTTCCGGCGCTTGCCGCCGAGTGTCGCCTCGGTCACCACCGCCTGCCCCGGGACGCCGAGCGCGGCGAGCCGCTGCAGTTCGGCGCTCGTGACCGAGCCGGTGATAGCCGGATCGCCGTCGACCTTGATCGGGATACGGGAGCAGTCGCCGGTCTCCATGGCGGCGGCCCGATGCGGCAGGACGGCCGCGGCCGCCGCGGAGAACCGCGGCAGGAATTCGGCGCGCGTGGCGGCGAGCATGTGCTCGACCTGGCTCAGCACGTACAGCGGATCCGACCACTCGTCCATGGCTCCACAGTAGGCGCGTCCTCGGTGAGCGACGCTGCTCTCCCGGCTAGTGAACACTGCTCGTCCGAGCGGTTCGGGCGGGGTGCGGGCGCCGGTTGACTGATCGCAGCGAAGAAAATCCGATGAGGAGTGAACGATGCGAGCGATCACCATCAGCCAGTACGGCGACACCGAGGTCCTCGAGGCGGCCGAGGTCCCGGTGCCGGAGCCCGGCCCGGGTCAGGTGCGGGTCGCGGTCAAGGCCGCGGGCGTCAACCCGATCGACTGGAAGATCCGGTCCGGCGCCATGGCGGAGGTCCTCCCGGTCGAATTCCCGCACATCCTCGGCCTGGAACTGGCGGGTGTGGTGGACGCGGTGGGCGAAGACGCCGGATTCGCTGTCGGGGACGAGGTCTTCGGCTGGTCCGACTCCGGGGCGTACGCGGAGTACGCGCTGGCGAGCAAGCTCATCCGCAAACCCGCCGGTCTTTCGTGGGCCGAAGCCGCCGCGCTGCCCATCGTGGGAGAGACGGCGTTGCGGGTGCTGGGCGAACTCGAAGTCAAGCCGGGCGAGACGATCGTGCTCCACGGGGCGAGCGGCCAGGTCGGCCGGATCGCGACGCAGGCCGCGGTCGCGCTGGGCGCCACGGTCATCGGGCTGGCGGGCGCTTCGTCACTGGATGAGGTGAAGGCGCTCGGCGCGGTGCCGGTGCAGTACGGCGACGGCTGGGTGGAGCGGGTCCGCTCGGTGGCTCCGGACGGTGTCGACGCGGTGTTCGACGCGGCGGGCTTCGGGGTCCTCGCCGATTCCGTCGCGCTGCTCGGATCACCCGACCGGCTGATCACCATCGCCGACCCGGCCGCGTACGCGCAGGGCTTGAAGTTCTCGGCGGGTGGCGAGGAAAGCGCCGCGGTGCTGGAGGATCTCGTCTCGCGGGGGCTGAAGCTCAAGCTGGGGTCGGCTTACGCGCTCACCGATGTCGCCGAGGCGCACCGCGAGAGCTTCACCGGGCACGCGGGCGGGAAGATCACGCTGACCTTCGAGTGAGCTGAAGGGGCCCATACCCGCATGAGACACGGCGAAGGACGCTTTCACCACGTCTCATGCGGGGAAAGTTCCCTTCAGCCCGCCGGAGTCCGCGCGGGGGCCGGGGCAGGGGTGGGAGCGGGGGCACGCCGCCGCCGCTGCACCGGGATCTGCACCCGGCCGAGCGCCGCCTGCACCGCGGATTCCGCCAGCAGCGCCAGTTCCCGCCGGTCCGACGCGCGGCCCGGCGCGATCTCCGGGCACACGTGCACCTCCAGCACCAGACCGCGCAACGCCGCCACCCGCCGCAGCGAGGCGATGAGCGACTCGGGTCCGATGAACGCCGGCTGCGTCGTCTCCCGTCCGTCGGCGAGCCGGAAGCGCAGGGCGAGCGGCCGCACCGGGACACCGCCGTCGATCGCGGCCTGGAACGCCGCCGGACGGAAGCGGCCCGAGCCGAGACCACACCAGGTGGTGCCCTCCGGGGTCACGCTGACGAGTGATCCGCCGCGCATCGCGTCGGCGAGTTCGTCCATCGTCGCGGGCAGGCTGCGCAGGTTCTCCCGGTCGAGGAAGATGCTGCCGCCGCGGCGGACCAGCAGGCCGAGCACCGGCCAGGCGCCGACCTCCTTCTTGGCGAGCGCCCGCATCGGCTGAATCGCGTTGACCGCGATGATGTCCAGCCACGAGATGTGGTTGTTCACCACGAGCGCGCCACGGCCGGGCACGGCGCGGAAACGCTCGTCGCCGAGGACGCGCAGCCGCACCCCGAACGACTTCAGGATCCCCGCGAACAGCAGGCGCACCAACCGTTCCCGGGGCATGCCGCGCAGCACGAGCACCAGCGGCGCGGCCAGGAAAGCGCCGGCGATGACGCCGATCGCCGCGGCGAACCGCAGGACGCGCCGCGGGAACGCCACCGTCGGCGCCCCTTCGGTCAGGCAGCCGTCGCCGCACGGCGACTTCGGCATCCAGGCGTGAGTCATCCCTGCACTCCCAGGAAGAACTTGAGATAACGCTCGTCGACGTTGTGCAGATCCAGCAGGACGAAGAAGTCCGCGACACCGAAATCCGCGTCCAGCGCGGGCGGGCCGTAGATCTTGGCGCCCAGCCGCGTGTACCCCTTGATGAGCGGCGGGAGGATCGCGCGGGCGGGCCGCTCGAGCCCTTCGGTCCGCCACGGGTTCAGCGGGGTCACCCGGAGCGACTCGTCCGCGTAGTGCTTGGCGCGCAGGACATCCCAGACGCCCGCCGCGTATGCCCCGCCGTCGGTCAGCGGCACGGACGCGCAGCCCGCGAGGTACCGGTGCCCGGCCAGCAGCATGTAGCGCCCGATCCCCGCCCAGACGAGGCTCACCACGGCACCGCTGCGGTGGTCGGGATGCACGCACGAGCGGCCCGTCTCGACCAGCGAAGGACGCAGTGAGTCGAGCGCCGTGAGGTCGAATTCGCTGTCCGAGTAGAGCTTTCCCGCCCGTACCGCCCGATCGGGCGGCAGCATCCGGTAGGTACCCACGATCTCGCCGGTGTTGTCGTCCCGCACCACGAGGTGGTCGCAGAACTCGTCGAAGTAATCGACGTCGAGGCCGGGTACGGGGGAATTGAGCGTCGCTCCCATTTCCTCGGCGAACACCCGATGCCGAAGGCGTTGCGCGGCAACGACTTCTTCGTTTCCGTTGGCGACGAGGAGTGAGTAACGCGGCGCGTCGGCCGGGAGTTCGACACCTGCCTGGTCAGTACTGACGAGGAGCTGTGACGTCGTCATAAGCAAGGTCTACCCCTCGGGGGGTACCAACGACAATGCGCCCGATGGCCGAATAGTGCACGTTCAGTTAATTGCGGGTTCTCAGGCTTCTCTCAGGGTGGAACATCACTTTCGGATCACAGAAAAGGGGCCGTCCGGGAAATTGATCCCGGACGGCCCCCGCTAAGCCTGAAGATCAGCCCTTGCGCTTCTGGACCTCTTCGGTCAGCTGCGGCGCGACGTTGAACAGGTCGCCCACCACACCGAAGTCGGCGATCTCGAAGATCGGCGCCTCGGCGTCCTTGTTGACCGCGATGATGGTCTTCGAGGTCTGCATGCCCGCCCGGTGCTGGATCGCCCCGGAGATGCCCAGCGCGATGTACAGCTGCGGCGAGACCGTCTTACCGGTCTGGCCGACCTGGAACTGCGCCGGGTAGTAGCCCGAGTCGACGGCGGCGCGGGAAGCGCCGACGGCGGCACCGAGCGAGTCGGCGAGCGTCTCGACGACGTCGAACTTGTCGGCCGAGCCGACACCGCGGCCACCGGAGACGACGACCGAGGCCTCGGTCAGCTCCGGACGGTCGCCGCCGACGATCGGCTCGATGCCGGTGATCTTGGCGGACTTCGCCGGGTCGCCCGCGGGGACCTCGACGGTCTCCTCGGCGGCCGCGCCGTCGGCCTGGGTCGCCTCGACCGCGCCGGGGCGGACCGAGATGACCGGGACACCCTTGGTGGACTTGGACTTCACGGAGAACGCGCCACCGAAGATGGACTGGTCGACGCTACCGTCGCCGTTCACGCCGACGGCGTCGTACAGCAGACCGGAGCCGAGGCGGACCGCGACACGGGCGGACACCTCCTTGCCCTCGGCGCTGGCCGCGACGAGCACGGCGGCCGGGGAGGTCCGCTCCGCCAGCGCGGCGAGGACGTCCACCTTCGGGGTGACCAGGAAGCCGGTGGCGTTGTCGCCCTCGGCGACGTACACCTTGGCGGCGCCGTGCGCGGCGAGGGCTTCCTTCGCCTTGGCGGCGGTGCCGGTCGGGCCGACGACGACCGCGGACGGCTCGCCGAGCTCGCGGGCGGCGGTCAGCAGCTCGAGCGTGACCTTCTTGACTTCACCGTCGACGTGGTCGACGAGGACGAGTACTTCAGCCATTTCCCTATTCCTCCTCGAAACCTGTCTCAGATGAGCTTCTGGGCGACCAGGTAAGCGGCCACCTTGCTGCCGCCGTCACCCTCGTCTTCGACGCGCTCACCAGCGGTGCGCGGCGGCTTCGGGGTGGCTTCGAGCACGGACGACCAGGCGTTGCCCAGGCCGACCTCGCCGGCGTCCAGGCCCAGGTCTGCGACGGTCAGCGTCTCGACCGGCTTCTTCTTCGCGGCCATGATGCCCTTGAAGGAGGGGTAGCGCGGCTCGTTGATCTTCTCGCCGACGCTCACCACCGCGGGCAGGTTCGCCTCGAGGTGCGTGACGCCGTCCTCGGTGTAGCGGTCGGCCTTGATCGAGGTGCCGTCGACGGTCAGCTCGTTCACGTGGGTCAGCTGCGGCAGGCCGAGCAGCTCGGCGATGATCGCCGGAACGGCGCCACCGCGGCCGTCGGAGGCCTCGTTACCGGTGATGACCAGGTCGAAGCCTTCGACCTTCGAGATCGCGGCGGCCAGCACCTTGGCGGTGGCGATCGCGTCGGAGCCGTGGAGGGCCTCGTCGGAAACGTGGATGGCCTTGTCGGCACCCATGGACAGCGCCTTGCGGATCGCGTCGGTCGCGCGGTCGGGACCCACCGAGACGACGGTGACCTCGCCCTCGCCGGCTTCCTTGATCTTCAGGGCTTCTTCGACGGCCTTCTCGTTGATCTCGTCGAGCACGGCGTCGGCGGATTCGCGGTCAAGAGTGTTGTCGGCACCGGAGAGCTTCCGCTCCGAGTAGGTGTCCGGTACCTGCTTGACCAGGACAACGATGTTCGTCATGGGTCTACTTCGACCTCCCGTTGGTGGCCGGCGTCGGCCACGGGGCAACAGCTCTACTGGCCGGTAGATTAGGGCCATTTCGGCGCCGCGGCCCGCCGAGGTGACCTCATTCACCTGGATGCACGTTTTAGTGGGACCATCGTCCAGGTATTTCACCCGGAAGTGAGTGTAACCGGCCGACTAACCCGAACGGCCGTATTCCGGGGTACTCCCGGCGAGAGTGACGAGCTAACCTGCCCCACCATGCGTTCCATGCCCGGCGCCGTCGCCGTGATCACGGACTCGACCGCCTGCCTCCCCGTCCCGGTCGCCGAACGCTGGGGAATCGGCGTCGTTCAGGTCCAACTGCAGGTCGGCGAGCAGTTCGACGAAGAGAACCGCTACGACCGCGAAGAGATCATCGACCAGCTACGCGCCGGGACACCGGTGAAGACGGCGCCTCCGGAGGTCGCCGCGTTCTTCTGGGCGTTCCAGGACGCCGCGAGCAAGGGCGCCTCGGCGATCGTCAGCATCCACATCTCGGGACGGATGTCGGAGACGGTGAACGCCGCCCGCGAAGCCGCCCAGCAGGTGAACGTCCCGGTCCACGTCCTCGACAGCGGTACCACCGGGATGAGCCTCGGCTTCGCGGCGACCTCGGCGGCCAAGGTCGCCGCCGCCGGCGGGCAGGCCACCCGGGTCATCGACGCGGCCGAACGCCGGTTCCGGGGCAGCCGGGAGATCCTCTACGTCGACACGCTGGAGTTCTTGCGGCGCGGCGGCCGGATCGGCGCGGCGCAGGCGTTCCTCGGTTCGGCGTTCTCGATCAAACCCCTGCTGACGCTGAAGAACGGCGAGGTCGCCCCGCTGACCCGGGTGCCGGGGCAGCGACGGGCGCTCAACAAACTCGTCGACCTCGCGGTGGAATGCGCGGGCGATCAGGACGTCGAGATCGCCATCACCCGGTTCGGCCCCGACGAACGCGACCTCGAGATCGGCGGGCGGTTGCGGGCACGGCTGCCGCATATGGTCGACAGCACCCTTGTCGACGCCAGCATGATCCTCGGTGCCCACCTCGGCCCCGGAGCCATCGGGATCACGGTGTCTCCGGTGTAGGCCGCTTCCCGGGGATCAGCACCAGTACCAGCGGGAGCACCGCGCCCAGCGCCGTCGTCACGACGATCAGCACCTGGTCCGTCGGCTCGAAATGCGAGACGTGGCCCAGGTGGTAGAGGAAGTGCGGCAGTCCGAAGAGGAACGTGGCCAGCGCCGCGAGCCTGGCCACGGCTGTCGTCCCGATCACGGCCGCGCCGATCAGGATGGCGGAAAGCGCCAGGTTGAGGCCGCCGAAGTCGCGGAGCAGATGTTCGTTGAAGGGGCCGTCCATCGACACCCAGCCGGTGCGGAAGCCGGGGAAGTCCTCGTAGAACCCGCGAGGGCTGAGCAGAGGCCACAGCCCGACGGGCAGTTCGATGAGGCCGAAGACGACGAGCAGTACGCGAGTGAGTGTCCGTTGCATACCCCCTGGACTGGACAGCGCCGCGAAACGTGACACGCGAGCCGAAGTGACCGGCCGGTAGGGTCGCGGCGTGACCACCCCAGCCACCAGGGCCGAAGCGCTGCACCTCACGGGTGAACGCACCGTGCCGGGCATCGCCGAGGAGAACTATTGGTTTCGCCGCCACGAAGCGGCGTATCACCACCTCCTCCCGCTGTGCGAAGGCAAGATCGTCCTGGAGGCGGGCTGCGGCGAGGGCTACGGCGCCGGGCTCATCGCCACCGTCGCCGCGCGGGTGCTCGCGCTCGACTACGACGTCCCCACCACCGAGCACGTCGCCCGCCGCTACCCCGGCATCGGCGTGACCAGGGCGAACCTCGTGTTCCTGCCCCTGCGGGACGCCTCGATCGACGTCGTCGCCAACTTCCAGGTGATCGAGCACCTCTGGGATCAGGGCGCCTTCCTCGCCGAATGCCGCCGCGTGCTGGCTCCCGGCGGACGGCTGATCGTCACCACACCCAACAGGCTGACCTTCACCCCGGACAGCGACACCCCGCTCAACCCGTTCCACACCAGGGAACTCGCACCGTCCGAATTGGACGGACTGCTGCGTGACGCCGGTTTCGAGGTCGAGACGCTGCACGGTCTCCATCACGGCGAGGGCGTGGCGAAGCTCGACGCCGAGTACGGCGGCTCGATCATCGACGCGCAGCTCGACGTCGTCATGGGGCAACTACCCGGCCAGGCGACCTGGCCCCCGGAACTGCTCGCCGACGTCGAAGGCATCCGGGCCGCGGACTTCGCCATCCACGGCGAAGACCTCGACGCCAGCCTCGATCTGGTCGCCGTGGCGGTGCGCCGATGAGCGAGTACGAGGGCACCTTCTGCCTCGTCGTGCACAGCCATCTGCCGTGGCTGCCGCATCACGGCTCGTGGCCGGTCGGCGAAGAATGGCTTTACCAGGCCTGGGCGCATTCGTACCTGCCGATGGTCGACCTCCTGCGCCGGTTCGCCGACGAGGGCCGCGAGGACGTGCTCACCCTCGGCATGACCCCGATCCTCGCCGCCCAGCTCGACGATCCGTACTGCATCGGCGCCTTCCACGACTGGCTCGGCCACTGGCAGCTGCGGGCCTGGCACGCGTCGACGCTCTGGCGCGGAGACCCGCTGCTGCGCGATCTCGCCGCGAGCGAGTACCGGACGGCGACCAAGGCATCCGAAGAGCTCGAAACCCGCTGGCGACACGGTTTCTCGCCGATCCTCCGGTCCTTTGTGGACAGCGGGACGATCGAACTGCTCGGCGGGCCGCTGGCACATCCGTTCCAGCCGCTGCTCGACCCGGCTGTCCGGGACTTCATGCTGCGCGGCGGCCTCGCCGACACCGCGCTGCGGATCGGACAGCGTCCCGAAGGCATTTGGGCACCTGAATGCGGTTACGCGCCCGGTATGGAAGCCGGATACGCGGCCGCGGGCGTCCAGCGGTTCATGGTCGACGGGCCCTCCCTGCACGGCGACACCTCGGCGGCACGGACCGTCGGCGATTCCGACGTCGTCTGCTTCGGCCGCGACCTCGAAGTCACGTACCGCGTGTGGTCGCCGAAGGCCGGCTACCCCGGCAACGCCGCCTATCGCGACTTCCACACCTGGGCGCACGAAGTCGGCCTCAAGCCGTCTCGGGTGACGGGCAAGACCGTCGAGCCGCCCGACAAGGCGCCGTACGACCCGGCGATGGCGGCGGCCACGCTCGGCGGCCACGTCCAGGACTTCGTCGACACCGTCGTCGCCCGGCTGCGCTCGCTCAAGGCCGAGCACGGCCGCGAGTCGCTCGTCGTCGCCGCGTACGACACGGAACTGTTCGGGCACTGGTGGCACGAGGGACCGGCGTGGCTCGAAGGCGTCCTGCGCGCGCTGCCCGAAGCGGGCGTCCGCGTCACCACGCTCAAGGGCGCGCTCGAAGCGGGCCACCTCGGCGGGAAGGTCGACCTCCCCGCGTCGTCATGGGGCTCGGGCAAGGATTGGCGGGTCTGGGACGGCGAGCAGGTCGCCGACATGGTGCGGGACAACACCGCGCTGCAGCACCGGATGCTCGATCTCGTCTCCGGGATGGACACGACGACCCGCGACGCCGTCCGCGACCAGGCCGTCGCCGAGGCGATGCTGGCGCTTTCGAGCGACTGGGCGTTCATGGTCACCAAGGATTCCGCCGCCGACTACGCGCGACGGCGCGCGAAGGCGCACACCGACCGGTTCGACACGCTCGCCGGACTCCTCCGCGACGGCGCGCACGAGCGTGCCGGGGAGACGGCGGCCGCGTTCCGTCGTGACGACGGCCCGTTCGGGCACGTCGACGCGCGTGACCTGCTCAGGAAATGACGAAAGGGGAACCATGGGGATCCACGACATTCCGCTGAAGACGCTCGCGGGTGAGGACGCCACGCTGGGCGGGCTCGAGGGCAAGACGCTGCTGGTGGTGAACGTGGCGTCGAAATGCGGTCTGACGCCGCAGTACACCGGCCTGGAGAAGCTGCAGGAACGCTACGCGGACAAGGGGTTCTCCGTCGTCGGGTTCCCGTGCAACCAGTTCGCGGGCCAGGAGCCGGGCACCGCCGAGGAGATCCAGACCTTCTGCTCGACGACGTACGGGGTTTCGTTCCCGCTGTTCGCGAAGCTGGACGTCAACGGGGAAAGCCGTCACCCGCTCTACACCGAACTGACCAAGGCCGCCGATGCGGAAGGCGCCGCCGGCGACGTGCAGTGGAACTTCGAGAAGTTCCTCGTCGCCCCGTCCGGTGAAGTGGTGGGGCGATTCCGCCCGCGCACCGAGCCCGAAGACGAAGTGATCACCAAGGCGATCGACGCGACGATCGGCGCCTGAAGCACGATTGTTCCCGGCGGGCGGGTTTCCGTATCGAACTGACGGAAACCCGCCCGTTTCCTTTTCCGGAAAACCGGTGACCAAAGTCCCTGAATATCGCTACCCTCCGCGCGATGGCCGGTGGATCAATCACAAAACCTTGACACACAAGGGAAATCCTGACATTCACGGGTGAAGTGGTCTACCCGATTGCACTATGGCGCGACCCCTCGTACAGGGGAAGACTCTTTCGTCGGGGCTCCCCGCACACCACTGGAAAAGCTCATCAGAGCTCGCACTTTCGTCAACGCCGACAAGCAGAAAAGTGTGGCCGACATGATCGAAAGCAACATGATCCCGAAGGAATTCCACTCACTGGCCGAAGTACAGGCGGCGGAGGAAGAAGGCCTGTTGGCCCGCCAGAACGTCGTGGGTGTCGCTCTCGGTACGAAGTGGTCGAAAGGCAAGGACACCGAGGAGAAGGCTCTCACGGTCCTCGTCGAGACCAAGCTCCCCCGCGACCTGATCCGCAAACAGGACGTCATTCCCCAGACCGTGTCCGGTGTTCCCACCGACGTGCAGGAGGTCGGCGTTCTCCAGGCGGGCCGCGGTCTCACCCAGACGAAGGGCAACGGACTGCCCGGCATGCTGGAGGAGTCCTCGGCGCCGACGCTGAGCCATCCCGAAGAACTGGCGCACGAACAGGTCGGCCCGTTCACGCTGGCCAAACGGTTCCGCCCGGCGTTCGGCGGCGTGAGCGTCGGCCACTTCAAGATCACCGCGGGCACTTACGGAACCGCCGTGTACGACGCCACCGCGTTCCCCGGGATCCCTCCCCGCTACTACATCCTGTCCAACAACCACGTTCTGGCGAACTCGAACGCCGCCGCCATCGGCGACCCGATCCTGCAACCGGGGCCGTTCGACGGCGGCACGGTGCCCGCGGACGTCATCGCGAAGCTCAGCCGGTTCGTCCCGATCAAGTTCATCCAGGCAGGGCAGCCCGCGCCGTTGAACCTCGTCGACGCCGCCATCGCCGAAGGCCAGTTCCATGACCTCGACCGGCGGATCTACTGGGTCGGCGACCTCAAGGGCACGAACGTCGCGCCCGCTGTCGGCACCGTCGTGCAGAAGACCGGCCGGACCACGAACTGGACGACCGGGCGGATCACCAACATCAACGCGACGGTGGACGTCAACTACGGCGGCGGCAGGGTGGCCCGGTTCGCGCAGCAGTTGCTGACCACGGCCTTCTCCGCGGGCGGCGACTCCGGCAGCCTGGTCGCGGATCTCAACGAGAACGCGGTCGGCCTCCTGTTCGCCGGTTCGCCGACGGTCACCGTGGTCAACCGGATCGTGCTGGTCGAGGCCGCGCTCGGGATCAGGGTGCACCCGTAGTGGCCGACGTGTCCGACAACGACACCGTCGACGCCGCCCTCGCCACGGCGTCACAGTGGCTCGACGACGTCCCCGGAGTGGTGGGGGTCGGGCAGGGCGAGGCCGAGGGGGCACCCACGATCGACGTGTGGATGACCCCTGGTCACGACCCCGGGCGACTGCCTTCTCAGCTGCTCGGGGTGCCCGTCCGGGTCCGTGATTCCGGCGGTCCGGTGGAGGCTCAGCCGGACTGACCCGCTTCGATGACCGCGCGGTTGCGGGCGGCGATGGTCGGCAGATCCGCCTTCACCACCCGCCGGTCATAGGTGAGCAGGCCGTTGACCTCGTTCTCGACGTCGGTGGTCTGGGTGTAGATCGCGCCGGAAAGGCCGGTTCCGGCGACGAGCCGCTCGAGGTGTCCGCTGACCTCGGCATAGCGCTTGGTCAGCTGTGTCGAGGTCAGCGTCATCTCGTAGGCCTGGGGTTTCCCCGGCCAGCGGTGCTCGTCGAGGACCAGGCCGAGTCCGCCGTATTCGCCGTCGACGATCACCCGATGGTCTTTCACCGCGGGCTTCCCCGGCCCGACGTAGGTGTGATCGTCGTAGACGTCGCCCGCGCCGGTGTCCGGCCGTGAGAAACAGCAGTTCACCCCGCTGTTCGCGACGACGAGCCTCGCCGGGTCGAGTTCCTTGACCAGTTTCGCGATCCGCGCGGTGTCGAATTCGCCCCAGCCCTCGTTGAACGGCACCCAGCCGACGATCGAGGTCACCCCGCGCAGTTGCTCGATCATCTCGGTCAGTTCGGCTTCGAAGCGCGCTTTCGCTTCCGGCACCGGATCGGGCGCGGGCCCGGGCGGGCCGTCGAAGGAGACGGTGAGCGACGGCATGTCCTGCCAGACGAGCAGCCCCAGCCTGTCCGCCCAGTGGTACCAGCGCTCCGGCTCGACCTTGACGTGTTTGCGGACGAAGTTGAAGCCGAGTTCCTTGGTCTTCTCCAGGTCGAAGCGCAGCGCCTCGTCGGTGGGGGCGGTGTAGATCCCGTCCGGCCAGTAGCCCTGGTCGAGCGGGCCGTGGAGGAAGGTGATCCGGCCGTTGAGCGCGATCCGCGGCCTGCCCTCGGCGTCGGTGACCGTCCCGATCGTGCGGAGCCCGGTGTAGGACTCGACGACGTCGAGAACGTTGCCGCTCTCGTCGAGCAGCCGGACTTCGACGTCGTAGAGATGGGGATCGTCCGGCGTCCACAAACGCGGCGAAGGCACCTCCGCGCGCAACGGCCGTCCCGCGTCGCCCACGACGCGTGCCACCTCCGGGCCACCGGGCTCGCTGACGATCACCTCCGCCCGCGCGCCACCTGTGACCTTGGGCACAACCGTCACCCCGGTGAGGTCCGGGGTCATCCGGAGATCCCCGACGTGCGCGGACGGCACCGGCTCCAGCCAGACGGTCTGCCAGATCCCCGACGCGGCGGTGTAGAAGATGCCTTTCGCGTCGTTGCGCTGCTTGCCGACGGCGTGCGTCGAGGCGTCGGTGCGATCCACCGCGCGGACGGTCAGTTCCTGCGATCCCGACGGCCGCAGCACGTCGGTGATGTCCGCGCTGAAGGCCGTGTACCCGCCTTCGTGGACGGCGACCTCCTGGTTGTTGACCCAGACCGTCGCGGACTGGTCGACGGCGCCGAAGTGGAGCACCACCCGCTGACCGTCCCATCCGGACGGAACCTGGAAAACCTTGCGGTACCACAGGGTCTCGTCGTGCCGTCCGATACCGGAGAGCGCAGACTCCGGCGGGTACGGCACCAGGATCCGCTCGCCGTATCCGTTCCGGCCGGGCGAGCGGTCGCCCGCGTACTCCCAGACGCCGTTGAGGTTCAGCCAGCGTTCGCGGACCAGTCGCGGGCGCGGATACTCCGGCAGGGCGTTGCCCGGTCCGACCTGGGCGGACCACGGGGTCGAGAGGACCGGTTCGACGGGCTTGAAGGCCGGTTCGGCCGCGTTCACCGAGGACGTCATCAGCCCGATGGTGGCAAAGATCGCCGTCCCTGTCGCCCTCGCGAAGATCATGATCGACTTTACCGCCGGGGGTGCTCGCCCCGTCCCGGTGACGACCGACTGACGAGTAACCTCCACCCATGCGCGTGCTGATGTTGTCGTGGGAGTACCCACCCGTGGTCGTCGGCGGACTCGCACGGCACGTCCACGCCCTGGCCAGGCACCTCGCCCGGCAGGGGCACGACGTGGTCGTCCTGTGCCGTCACACGGCGGGCACCGACGCCGAAACCCACCCGAGGACCGATCGCGTGGTCGAGGGCGTGCGGATCATCCGGGTCGCCGAGGATCCGATGCACGTGACCTTCGAACGGGACCTCGTCGCGTGGACGCTGGCCATGGGGCACGCGATGGTCCGCGCCGCGACCGATCTGCTGCGCACCTGGCAGCCGGACGTCGTGCACGCGCACGACTGGCTGGTCACCCACCCCGCGATCGCGATCGCGGAGGCCGCGCGGGTCCCGCTGGTCGGCACGATCCACGCCACCGAGGCCGGACGGCACTCCGGCTGGCTCTCGCATCCGCTGAACCAGCAGGTTCACTCGGTCGAATGGTGGCTCGCGAACCGCTCGGACGCGCTGATCACGTGCTCGCAGGCCATGCGCCGCGAGGTGTCGCATCTGTTCGAGGTCGACGGCGACGCGGTCACCGTGATCCACAACGGCATCGAAGAACGCACCTGGCAGGTGCCCGCGGAAGAGGTCGCGCACGCGCGCGAGGTCTACAGCCCCTCCGGCGCGCCGCTGCTGCTCTACTTCGGGCGGCTGGAATGGGAGAAGGGCGTGCAGGACCTGCTCGCCGCGCTCCCCCGGATCCGCCGCGCCAAACCGGGGACCAGGCTGGTCGTCGCGGGCAAGGGCAGGCATCTGGAGGAACTGGTCGAGCAGGCGCGCAAACTGCGCGTCCGCCGCGCGGTGGACTTCGTCGGGCACCTGTCCGACCGTGAACTGCGCGCCGTACTGGCCGCGGCCGACGCCGTCGTGCTGCCCAGCCGGTACGAACCGTTCGGGATCGTCGCGCTGGAGGCGGCCGCCGCGAAGGCGCCGCTCGTGGCGTCCACCGCCGGCGGGCTCGGCGAGGTCGTCGTCGACGGCGAAACCGGCCTGGCGTTCAGCCCCGGCGACGTCGACGCCCTCGGAGACGCCGTCGAGGCGGTGCTGGACGACGAGGTCGCCGCGGCACGACGGGCGCTGACAGCGCAATCGCGGCTGGCCGCGGATTTCGACTGGGGCCGGATCGCCGAGGCGACCGCCGCGGTCTACCGGCGTACGAAGACCGGCGAACCGGTGGAACTGGGCCGCCCGAAGATCGCGACGGGCAACGCTTTCGAGCCGTGAACCCGCGCCTTCAGAGGACTGAACGCGCTGGGGCGGAGGGGAATCCGGGCCGTCGGGGGACCCGGACCCCCTCCACGAGCGTCGCGGATCGCGAGGGGCGCGACCCACGGAACTGCTCTAGGTGACGAAGATCAGAAGTGGCAGGGACGGACACAGTCCGGCTGCGCCGAGACCGTCACCGAAGCCGACACGGCCGGTGCGGCGAGGGCGACCGCGAGGACGGCGAAAGCTGTGGCCAAGACCCTTCTCAACTGCTTCTTCATGGTGGCTCCTCGGGGATCCGGGCGGATTTCCCACCCGGCGCCGAGCATCCGCGCGACCCGCCGCGGAAACAACGGGGGTATCACTAGGTACCGCTACCTAATCGCGGTCCGTGACCGGTTCGTCCCTTTCCGCTGGTCCGCACCGGGTTCGCGACCAGGACGAAAACCGTGACTCGCGTGATCAGAGACCGCACTCGCGTGATTGGAGCCGGAACTCACGTGATTGGGGACCGCATCGCGAGTTCCGGGTCTGATCACGCGAGTTCCGGGTCTGATCACGCGACGAAGGCCCCGCCCACGACGGTGTGGGGGTGGACGGGGCCTCCGCGACGGCGCGCGCCCGACAGCGCTACCGGAAGGAGCGCGCGCGTGAAGCGGGTCCGGTGGCGGGGAGCCTCCGCCACCGGACCCGTTGGGCCACACCGTCCCAAACCGGTGTGGAACCCGGCCGCCCCGCGTCAGGTAGGGGCGGCCGGAGCCTGTCAGTGCGTGGTCAGGTACCGCGCGTACGCACCGGTCGTCAGGAAGCTCGGCAGCTTCTCGCCCAGCGCGGTCTCGGTGAAGATCTCGTAGGCGTCGCCGAGACGGTTGGCCTCGCCCAGTTCGGACCGCACCGACGCCAGCTCTTCGTCCAAATAGGACACGGTGAGCTCGCGGGTGAGCGCGGTGCCGTCTTCGAGCTTGGTGCCGTTGCGGATCCACTGCCAGATCTGGCAACGGGCGATCTCGGCGGTGGCGGCGTCCTCCATCAGATTGTGGATCGCCGCCGCACCGGTCCCGCGCAGCCAGGCGTCGATGTAGCGCAGCGCGACGTTGATGTTGGCGCGGACACCGGCCTCGGTGACCTCGCCACCGGCGCTGGCGACGTCGAGCAGGTCCTCGGCGGTGACGACGACGTCCTCACGGAGCTTGCCGAGCTGGTTGGGCCAGCCGCCGAGGACACCGTCGAACACCTCGCGGCAGACCGGGACGAGGCCGGGGTGCGCGACCCACGATCCGTCGAAACCGTCGTTCGCCTCGCGTTCCTTGTCCTGACGGACCTTTTCCAGCGCGGTCGCGTTGATCTCCGGGTCCTTGCTCGGGATGAACGCGGCCATGCCGCCGATGGCGTGCGCCCCGCGTTTGTGGCAGGTGCGCACCAGAAGCTCGGTGTAGGCCCGCATGAACGGGACGGTCATCGTCACCTGCGCGCGGTCCGGGAGCACGAAGTCCGCGCCGTGCGACGAGAAGTTCTTGATGACGCTGAAGATGTAGTCCCAGCGGCCGGCGTTGAGCCCGGCGATGTGCTCGCGCAGTTCGTAGAGGATCTCCTCCATCTCGAACGCGGCGGTGATCGTCTCGATCAGCACGGTCGCCCGGATCGTGCCACGCGGGATGCCGAGTTCCCGTTGCGCCAGCAGGAAGACGTCGTTCCACAGCCGGGCTTCGAGGTGGTTCTCGAGCTTCGGCAGGTAGAAGTACGGGCCGCTGCCGCGGGCCAGCAGCTGGCGCGCGTTGTGGAAGAAGTAGAGGCCGAAGTCGACCAGGCTCGCCGAAACCGGGCGGCCGTCGATGCGGATGTGCTTCTCCACCAGGTGCCAGCCGCGCGGGCGGGCGACGATCGTCGCGGGCTCGTCGCCGATCGTGTAGCGCTTGCCGGCCTCGGTGGTGAAGTCGATGTTGCGGCGGATCGCGTCGAACAGGTTGAGCTGGCCGTCGATCACGTTGTGCCAGGTCGGCGAGGTCGCGTCCTCGAAGTCGGCGAGCCAGACCTTCGCGCCGGAGTTGAGCGCGTTGACCGTCATCTTGCGGTCGGTCGGGCCGGTGATCTCGACGCGGCGGTCTTCGAGACCGGGCGCGGCCGGGGCGACCGACCAGCTGCTGTCGTCGCGGACGGCGTGCGTCTCGGGCAGGAAACCCAGCGGCTTCTCGCCGGATTGCAGCTCTTCGCGGCGCAGACGGCGGGCGTCGAGCAGTTCACGGCGGCGTCCGGCGAACGCGTTGTCGAGCTTGGCCACGAAGTCCAGCGCGGCCGGGGTGAGGATCTCGGCGAACCGGTCACCGGCGGGTCCGCAGACGTCGATCCGGTAGTTCAGCTTCTCAACCATGGTGTGCCTCCGCTGGCTTCGCGAAAGAGATAAAGGGATGGGAGGTGGCGGTCTCCCGGGGTCGAAAGACCGCCACCTGCTCACTGCTTGCGAGGGATCAGAACTGCTCGGCCTCGGTGGAACCCTTGAGCGCGGTGGTCGAGCTCTCCGGGTTCAGCGCGGTCGCGACGTTGTCGAACCAGCCGGTGCCGACCTCGCGCTGGTGCTTCGTGGCGGTGTAACCGCGGTCCTCCGAAGCGAACTCGCGCTCCTGCAGGTCGACGTAGGCGGTCATGCCCTCACGGGCGTAACCGTGCGCCAGGTCGAACATCGAGTAGTTCAGGGCGTGGAAGCCGGCCAGGGTGATGAACTGGAACTTGTAACCCATGTGGCCGAGTTCGCGCTGGAACTTCGCGATCGTCGCGTCGTCCAGGTGCTTCTTCCAGTTGAACGACGGCGAGCAGTTGTAGGCCAGCATCTGGTCCGGGTACTTCGCCTTGATGGCCTCGGCGAACTGGCGGGCGACCTCGAGGTCCGGCTTGGAGGTCTCCATCCACAGCAGGTCGGCGTACTCGGCGTAGGCGAGACCGCGGTCGATGCAGGGGTCGATGCCGTTGGTGACGTTGTAGAAGCCCTCGGCGGTGCGCTCGCCGGTGACGTACTTGCGGTCACGCTCGTCGACGTCGCTGGTGATCAGCGTCGCGGCCTGGGCGTCGGTGCGGGCGACGATCAGCGACGGCACGTTCAGCACGTCCGCGGCGAGGCGGGCGGCGTTCAGCGTGCGCTCGTGCTGCTTGGTCGGGATCAGCACCTTGCCGCCGAGGTGGCCGCACTTCTTCTCGGACGCGAGCTGGTCCTCCCAGTGCACACCCGCGGCACCGGCGGCGATCATGCCCTTCATCAGCTCGAAGGCGTTGAGCGGGCCACCGAAGCCGGCTTCGGCGTCGGCGACGATCGGGGCGAACCAGTCGGTGTCGGTGTTGCCCTCGGCCCAGTTGATCTGGTCGGCGCGGCCCAGCGCGTTGTTGATGCGGCGGACGACGGCGGGCACCGAGTTGGCCGGGTAGAGGCTCTGGTCCGGGTAGGTCTGGCCGGAGAGGTTGGCGTCGGCGGCGACCTGCCAGCCGGACAGGTAGATGGCCTTGAGGCCGGCGCGGACCTGCTGCACCGCCTGGTTGCCGGTCAGCGCGCCCAGCGAGTGGACGTAGTCCTCGGTGTGCAGGAGGTCCCAAAGCTTCTCGGCACCGCGGCGGGCGAGCGTGTGCTCCTCGACCACGCTGCCGCGCAGCTTGACCACGTCAGCGGCAGAGTACGACCGCTTCACTCCCGCCCAGCGGGGGTCGGACTCCCACTGCTTGGTCAGTTCGGCCGCCGCCTTCTCGAGCTGCTGCGCGTGCTCAGTCATCGGATTCTCCCGGTGTTGCGAAGTTTGCGAGTGATCGCCTTTCCTGATCCGACCCTGACATGACAGGGGAAATCCGATCCAGGCCTCCAATTTGCCAATTTCTGCGAAGCTTCCGTAGCATCTTGCAAAGGTTGCGAATCACAGGTTCGCAAGTGGAGCGAAAATCCACGGGCTTGACCGTTCACTGAATCGTTCAGGCCCGGAAACCTTGCGGACAGAGAGGCCTCAGTGGACAAAACCTTCGCCGGAGCGAAGCTGCGGCATCTGCGGGAAAGCCGGTCGATGAGCCAGGCGGATCTCGCCCGTGTGCTGGAGATCTCACCCAGTTACCTCAACCAGATCGAGCACAACTCGCGTCCGCTGACCGTCCCGGTGCTCCTTCGCATCACGCAAGCGTTCGGAGTGGACACCGAGTTCTTCGCGAACAACGACACCGCCCGGCTGGTGGCGGACGTGAAGGAGGCGCTGCTCGACGAGGTGCTCGGCGTCGACGTCACGACCAGCGAGCTCAACGACCTCGCCACGAACCTGCCGACGATCGCCCAGGCCCTGGTCAAACTGCATCGCAGCTATCGCAACTCGGTCGAGAACACCGCCGCGCTGACCACGGAGAACGGGCTGGGCATGCACGGCAGCGCGGCCGGGTCGTTGCCGCACGAAGAGGTCCGCGACTTTTTCTACGAGCGGGAGAACTACGTCGCCGAGCTGGACGAACGCGCCGAACGGATGGCGCACGACATCCCGTTGCAGCGCGGCCGGGTGCTCGTGGCACTGAAGGACACCCTGATCCAGCGCTACGGCGTCGACGTCACGAACGAAGGCATCGACGAGGCCAACGGCGAACAGCACCGGTACGAACCGGGGCCGCGGGTGTTGCGGCTGGCACCGAGCCTGCGCGTCGGGCAGCAGGCGTTCCGGATGGCCTCGCAGATCGCGCTGCTCGACTACGACGACCTGATCACCGAACTCGCCGATTCGTGGGCCTTCTCCGGCCCGGCCGCGCGTTCGCTGGCGAGGGTCGGGCTGGCGAACTACTTCGCGGGCGCCCTGATCCTCCCCTATGGACCGTTCCTCTCCACCGCGGAACGCTTCCGCTACGACATCGAGCGGCTGTGCGACCACTTCGGCGTCGGCTTCGAGACGGTCTGCCACCGGCTCTCGACCTTGCAGCGGCCGAAGAACCGCGGCGTGCCGTTCTCGTTCGTGCGCGTCGACAGGGCGGGGAACATGTCGAAACGCCAGTCCGCGGCCGGTTTCCACTTCTCCCGCGTCGGCGGTGCTTGTCCACTGTGGAACATCTACGAGGCGTTCACCCAGCCGGGCAAGATCCTCACCCAGATCGCGACCCTTCCCGACGGCAAGAGCTACTTCTGGATCGCGCGGACGGTGTCGCGCAACATCGGCGGTTACGGCAGCCCCGGCAAGACGTTCACCGTCGGCCTCGGCTGCGAACTACGGCACGCGAAACGGCTGATCTATTCGACCGGGCTCGATCTCGACGACCGCGACGCGGCCACCCCGATCGGCATGGGTTGCAAAGTCTGCGAACGCCCGGCCTGCTCGCAGCGCGCGTTCCCGACGATCGGCAAGCAGCTGACCGTGGACGAGAACACCAGCACCTTCGTCCCGTACCCGGCGGTGCCCAAGGCGCCTTGAGCCGACTTGATCTCCCTGGCAGGGTTGCCGACGACGGCCGTCGCGGTGTGACGGCGGCCACCGCACTGGGGAGAACTGAATGATCTTGGTGACCGGAGCAGGCGGGAACGTCGGCTCGGAACTGACCACAATCCTGGCGCGCGGCGGACATCCCGTCAGAGCGCTGGTCCGCACGCCCCGGCCGCTGCCGGACGGGGCCGAAGGCGTGCCGGGCGATCTCAACGAACCGACCAGCCTGAAACCCGCGCTGGACGGCGTCCGGGCGGTGTTCCTGCTCGGCGGCTACGACGACATGGCGGGTGCGCTCGCGGTGATGCGGGACGCGGGCGTCGAGCAGATCACGCTGCTGTCGTCGCGTTCGGTCGTCGGCGGGCACCCGGACAACGCCGTCGCCGGGATGCACATGGCGGCCGAGGCGTCGGTGCGCGCGTCCGAACTGGCCTGGACGTTCCTGCGGCCGAGCGGGTTCATGTCGAACACGCTGCAGTGGGCAGCGCAGCTTCGAACGGGTGACGTCGTACGCGAGCCGTTCGCGAACGTGCCGGTGGCGACGATCGATCCGCACGACATCGCCGCCGTCGCCGCGGAATCCCTGACCACGCCGGGACACGAGGGGCGCGCGTACGCCATCACCGGTCCCGGCTCGCTCCGGCCCGCCGACAGGCTGCGCGTGCTGGGCGAACTGCTGGGCCGCGACCTGCGGCTGGAGCCGCTTTCGGACGCCGAAGCCCGCGTGACGATGAGCGCGGAGATGCCGGAGAAGTACGTCGACGCCTTCTTCCGCTTCTTCGCCGAGGGTGAGTTCGACGACTCGGAGGTCACGGGCGCCGTCCAGGACCTCACCGGACGCGAGCCGCGGCCGTTCGCGAACTGGGCGCGAGCCCACCTCGCCGCCTTCCGCTAGCCGCGTTTCGTCCTCTGGATGCGGTAGTGGCAAGCGCAAGTACCGCATCCAGAGGACTGAACGCGTGGTGTCACACCAAGAAGTGGAAGAGCGGGCTGCCCGGCTCCACGCGCTCCACCTGCAGCGGGCTCACTTCCAGGCGGTGCAGCAGGCCTTCCAGATCACCGGCACGCGCGAGTTCGATGCCGATCAGCGCCGGACCGGTCTCACGGCTGTTGCGCTTGACGTACTCGAACCGCGTGATGTCGTCGTCCGGCCCGAGGACCTCGTCGAGGAACCGCCTGAGCGCGCCGGGCTCCTGCGGGAACCCCACCAGGAAGTAGTGCTTCAGTCCCTCGTGGATCAGCGACCGTTCGAGCACTTCGCCGTAGCGGCTGACGTCGTTGTTGCCGCCGGAGACGACGCACACCACGATCTGCCCGGGGTCGATCTTCACCGCCGAGCCCAGCGCCGCGGTCGCGAGCGCGCCCGCGGGTTCGGCGATCACGCCGTCGGACTGGTACATCGCGAGCATCTCCGTGCAGATCGCACCCTCGGCGACGTCGGTGAGCTCGACCCCGCCGTCGCGGACCAGCGGATACGTCACCGAGCCCGCCAGCGCGACCGCCGCGCCGTCGACGAACGTGTCGACGCCTTCGAGCCGCACGGGCTCACCGGCCGCCACCGCGGCCGCCATACAGGCCGCGCCCGCCGGTTCGACGCCGACGATCCGCATCTCCGGTGCCCGTTCCGCGGCCCACGCGGCGATCCCCGCGAGCAGACCGCCACCGCCGACCGGCACCACCATGACATCCGGGATGAATCCGAGCTGCGCGACGACCTCCATTGCGACCGTGCCTTGCCCCGCGACCGTCTCCGGCGCGTCGAAAGCGGGGACCAGCGTCGCGCCGGTGCTCTCCGCGTCGTGCTTCGCGGCGGTGAAGGCGTCTTCGTACGTCTCGCCGACGACGATGACCTCGATATGCGAGCCGCCCAGCGTCGCGATCCGCTCGCGCTTCTGCCGGGGAGTCGTGCCGGGCACGTAGACGCGGCCGTTCGCGCCGAGACGGCGGCACGCGTACGCGACGCCCTGCGCGTGGTTGCCAGCGCTCGCGCAGACAACGCCGCGTTCCCGGTGGGCGGCGTCGAGCTGGACGATGAAGTTGTAGGCACCGCGGATCTTGTACGAACGCACTGTCTGGAGGTCTTCGCGTTTGAGCCAGACCCTGGCGTCGACCCGCGCCGAGAGGCGCTCGTTCGGCTCGAGCGGCGTGCGGGTCACCACCCCGGCCAGTCGTTTCGCGGCCTCTTCGACCGTTCGGGCGCTCACCGTTTCGATCCCTTGCACGAATGCTGAATGTACCTACCACCTCGGGCCACGTCGGAGAGTGGTCCAGTGGGTGCGCGGGATGTCGGTGGCTTGTGGTCCACTGGTCGCCATGGTGAGCAAGGTCGACGGAGTCCGGAGTCTCGATGCGTTGCGCGAGCTGGTCCACAGTGGCGCGGAGCCCGAGTACCAGCTCTTCTACGGCCACACCCCGCTCAAGAGCGGCCGGGTCAACGCGGCCTGCCTGAGCCAGTGGTGGCTGGCGCCGTTCGTCGCGGGCGGCGAGCGGTACCCGACGGCCGAGCACTACATGATGGCGAGCAAGGCCGAACTGTTCGGCGATTACGAGGCCGCGGAGAACATTCGTCAGGCGCCGGACCCCAAAACCGCCAAGATCCTCGGCCGCGAGGTCTCGGGCTTCGACGGGGACAAGTGGGAGCGGCACCGCTTCGACATCGTCGTCGACGGGAACCTGGAGAAGTTCCGCCAGCACGCCGAGCTGGGCGAGTTCCTGCTGAGCACGGGCGACAAGGTGATCGTCGAGGCATCGAAGATGGACCTGGTCTGGGGCAGCGGCGTCGCCCGTGACGACAAGAACGCCACGCGCCCCGACTACTGGCGCGGGCAGAACCTCCTGGGCTTCGCGCTCATGGAGGTCCGGGAGCAGCTGCGCGGCTAGCGCGGTTGAAGGGGACTTTCCCCGCGTCTCATGCAGGGAAAGCGCCCCTCACCGCGTGCGATGCGGGGAAAGTCCCCTTCAGCTCTCGGCGCCCAGGGTCTTCTGCAGAGCCTTGTTCGCCTTCCGCGCCATGTCCGCGACAGCCTCTCGGCGAGCGGCGTCGGCGGCGTAGTCGTCCTGCCGGTTCCGCACCACGCGGGCGGGCGAGCCGACCGCGATCGAGTAGTCCGGGATCTCGCCCCGCACCACGGCGTGCGCGCCGAGGACGCAGCCGCGGCCGACCCTGGTGCCTTTGAGCACGGAGACCTTGGTGCCGATCCAGGTGTCCGGCCCGATCCGCACCGGTGACTTCACGATGCCCTGATCCTTGATCGGGACGGTGATGTCCGTGGTGACATGGTCGAAATCGCAGATGTACACCCAGTCCGCGACGAGCGTGGCCGCGCCGAGTTCGATGTCGAGATAGCCGTTGAGGACGTTCTGACGTCCGAACACCGCCTTGTCACCGATGCGCAGCGAACCCTCGTGGCAGCGGATCGCGTTGCCGTCGCCGATGTGCACCCAGCGGCCGATCTCCAGCCGTCCGTATCCGGGGCGGCAGTGGATCTCGACGTCCTTGCCGAGGAACACCATGCCGCGCAGGATGATGTGCGGATTCGCGACGCGGAACTTCAGCAGCCGCCAGTACCGGACCAGGTACCAAGGCGTGTACGCGCGGTTTCGCAGCACCCAGCGCAGCGAATCCTTGGTCAGGAACTTCGCCTGACGCGGATCACGACGGGCCTGGCCCCAAGCGCGGAGCCGCGACAGCGCGGGCGCACCCCACATGGACGTCATACGGGTGACCGTAACCTGTGATCAGGCCGCCGACCGCAAAGGGGAGCACGCGCATGGGCACCAAGCTGATCATCGACACGGACCCGGGGGTCGACGACGCCTTCGCGCTGGCCTTGGCCACCCGTTCCGAGGACGTCGACCTGCTGGGCGTGACCACGGTGTTCGGCAACGTCCCGCTGAGCCACACCACCGCCAACGCCCGCCGCCTGCTGCAGCTTTTCGGCCGCGAGGACGTCCCCGTCGCCGCCGGCGCGGAGCGGCCGCTGGTGTACGACAACGCCAAGCCCGCCGGGTTCGTGCACGGTCAGGACGGCCTGTCCGGCCACGCCGGCACACTGCCGGAGGCGAAGCGCGCTCTCGACGAACGCGGCGCCGTCCGCCTGCTGGTGGATCTGCTGGAAGCCGCCGACGAGCCGGTGACCATCGCCCCGATCGGCCCGCTCACGAACATCGCGCTGCTGCTGGCGGCCCATCCGCAGATCCGCGAGAAGATCGGCCGGATCGTCATCATGGGCGGCGGGGTGACCAAGGGGAACTCCACCACGGCCGCCGAGTTCAACATCTGGAGCGATCCCGAGGCCGCGCGCCGGGTGCTGGTCGACGGGGACATCCCGACGGTGCTGGTGCCGCTGGACATCACGCACCAGTGCTCGGTCGACACGACCTGGCTCGGCAAACTCGCCGCGTCCGGCCCGCTCGGCGCGGCGCTCGAAGCGCTCACGCCCACCTATGTCGAGCACTACACCCCGATCCTCGGTTTCCCCGGGATGGTCATGCACGACGCGGTCGCGGTGGCCGAAGCGATCCGGCCGGGCATCCTCGACACCGAGTCGTACCCCGTGGACGTCGAGTGCGGCTTCGGCCCCGCGCGCGGCGCGACACTCGTAGACCGGCGAAGGCTGCGAAGCACCGATCCGCAGACCGTGCCGGGCCGCACCATCGACGTCGCGCTGACCACCGACGTCGACGCCTTCCGCGGGTTCGTGCTCGACCGCATCGTCGGGGGTCTCTGATGGAACAGGAAACCTCCCGCCGACGCAGACTTCCGGTGATCATCGCCGCCGTCGTCGTCGCGGGCGCCGCATTGGTCGCCGCCATCACCTTCGCGCCGAAGGAAGCTCCGAAGACGGAAGCCGCCGCCGTCCAGTCGACGGTCCCGCCCGCCCCGCCGACGTCGTCCGCCCCCGCGGAAATACCGAAAGAACAGCCGAAGGTCCCGCAGCAGATGGGGCAGGAGTTCGACGCCTGGGTGTCGAAGACCAGCGGCTGGCTCGACATCCCGCTGCGCGCGATGACCGGCTACGCGAAGACCACCGTCGCGCTGAGCAAGGAAACGCCGGGCTGCCGTCTGTCCTGGGTGACGCTGGCGGCGCTCGGGAAGATCGCTTCGGACCACGGCCGCGCCACCGGCTCGAGCCTCAACGCCGACGGGGTGATGACCGTGCCGCTCGGCGCGGTCGAGGTCCGCGACTTCTACAACAAGGTCGTCTCGTCCGCGAACGCCAGCGGTCCGCTGCAACTGGCGCCGTCGGTGTGGAACCAGTTCCAGGCCTCGGCGAGCGGCGGGAAACCGAACCAGCAGAACATCGACGACGCCACGCTCACCGCCGGACGCGCCCTGTGCGCGGGCGGCCGCGACCTCGGCCAGGGCCAGACGTGGTGGAACGCGGTGAGCACGCTGCAGCCCGCGCCGCTGCTGATGCACCGCACCCTCGCGACGGTGAACGTCTACGGCACCGTCGGCCAGAACCCGCAGCCGCCGAACGCGGCGGCGCTGAGCGCGGTCAACTTCGCCATCGACAAGATCGGCCTGCCCTACGTCTGGGGCGGCAACGGCACCGGCGGCGGCGACCCCGGTTTCGACTGCTCCGGCCTCACGACGGCCGCGTACGCGAGCGCCGGCGTCAAGCTCATGCGCACCGCCCACACGCAGTACCACAGCGTGAACAAGGTGACCGATCCCCAGCTGGGCGACCTGATCTTCTACGGCGAGCCGAACACGAAGATCCACCACGTCGGGCTGTACATCGGGAACCAGCAGATGATCGACGCCCCGCAGACCGGGCAGGCGGTGCAGGTGCACACCTACCGGAAGCAGGGCGACGACTACGCCGGAGCGGGCCGCCCGGCCGCCTGACCGCCCCAAGTACGTGAAGGCCCCCTTCCTTGCGCTAGACGCAAGGAAGGGGGCCTTCCTGCACTACCCGATTGACCATACCCCCAAGGGGGGTTATAAATGGGGTTAGTCATCACTGGGAGGAGCGGCCGCGATGCCGAAGATCAACGTGTATCTGCCCGACGACCTGGCCGAGGCGGTCAAGGCGACCGGGGTGCCGGTCTCGGCGATCTGCCAGCGGGCACTGGAGCAGTCGGTGCGGCGCGTGGCGGCGATCCGGGCGACCGTGCTGGGCGATCTGGAGACCGAAGACCCGACGGCCCAGCTCTCGCAGTTCACCGAACGCACGCGCACCGTGGTCAAGCTCGCGATCGACCGGGCGCGCGCGAGCGGCGCCGCCGACGTCGGCACGGAACACCTGCTGCACGGAATGCTCACCGAGGGGACCAATCTCGCCCTGCACGTGCTGCGCGCGATGGAGATCGATCCCGCCCACGTGGCACGGGCGCTGGCCAACGCCGCACCGGCAGCGGAGGCTTCCGAGGCCCCGCCGGCGACACAGTTCAGCGGCGCCACGGCCAACGCGCTGGAATTGACCGTGACCGAGGCCCTCGCGCTGGGCCACAACTACGTCGGCTGCGAACATCTCCTGCTCGGCCTGATCGGCGAACCCGACGGGACGGGCGGGCGCGTCCTGCGGGAGGCGGGCGCAGACCTGCGCACCGCGCGCCGGACGGTCGTGGCCGCGCTCACCGGCTACACCCACCTCCGCGCCCAGACGAGCACCACGGACGCCGCGGCCATGATCACCGCGGCGGTCCGTCAGGAGCTACGCCCTGTCCTCGATCGCATCGAACGGCTGGAACAGCGGACGTGACATGCGAATCCTCTCGTCCGCCGCACTGGCCCTGCTCACCGCGATCCTGGTGCTCATCATGATCGGCTAAGAATTCCGCTCCTCGAACAGGCCGAGCAGGCTCGGCGGGAGTTCCTCGCCGAACACGCTTTCCATCAGGAGTTCCTCGTCGATGGGCGTTTCACCGCGGACGAACATGGCCTGCTCGTACTCGACGAGAGCGGCCTCGACGTCACCGGGATGCGCGGCGAGGGACTTGCCGAGTTCGGCGCCGTCGAGCATCGCCAGGTTGGCGCCTTCGCCGTTCGCCAGCGCGAGATGGGCGGCGTCGCCGAGCAGGGTCGCCCCCGGAACGCGAGCCCATCGCGTCCCGAACGGCAGGGCGTAGGCGGGACGGTGGATCGGCGCGATGTCGCTTTCGGTGATCAGCGCGGTGAGCTCGGGCGCCCAGTCGTCGAACTCCGCCGCGATCCGCGCCTTGGCGGCATCGGCGTCGGTGAAGTCGATGGGGTCGAACCAGTCCAGCGGCTTGCCGAGTTCGATATAGGCGTGCAAGGTGTCGCCGGTTTCGCGGTGGGCGTTGATGCCCATGCCCTGCTCGGCCCCGTTCCCGAACATCGACCCGCCGCCGACCGTTTTCGCCACGCCGGGGTGCCGGGTGTCGGCGTCGTACAGATAGGTCTCGACGATCGACGTGCCGGAGTATTCGGGGACGGCGTCCGTGAGCAGCGGCCGGACCCGTGACCACGCGCCGTCGGCGCCGACCAGGAGATCGGCGACGACGGTGCGGCCGTCCTCGAATGCCACCTCGTGGCGGCCGTCTTCGAGCGTCCGGGCACCGACCGCCCGGTACCCCCAGCGGACGGTGCCTTCGGGGAGCGAGTCGATCAGCATCCGCCGCAGGTCGCCGCGCAGCGCCTCGGGACGGCCGCCCGTGCCGTCGTCCCCCCTCTCGAACAGGACGGTCCCGTCCATGGCGAAGACCCGCAATGCCTGGCGGCCTTCGAGGACGATGCTCTGGAACTCGTCCATCAGTCCTGCCGCTTCGAGGGCGAGTTGCCCGTTGTAGTCGTGGATGTCGAGCATCCCGCCCTGCGACCGCGCGGCGGGGGACGCCTCGGCTTCATAAACCGCCGCCGGGACCCCGTGGACGTGCAGGACGCGGGCCAGGGTGAGGCCGCCGAGCCCGGCGCCGATGATCGTGACCGGTGTGTGCATGGTGACTCCTCGAAGTCGTGACTGGAATGACATTCCAGAGACTGTCGGGGACCGCTGGCAGGCGGCGCACACGGCACTGGCACGGTCTGGCACGCCCTGTCAGCCGAAGAACCCGACCGTGTCCCGTGCCCAGCCGGGATCCCCGGTCCGGGCGAACGCGACCCACGCGCCATGCATCTCGGCCGCGAGGCCCCGCGGGACGGGATCAGGACCGAGCAGACCGGTGTCGCCGTGCAGCCACGGCTCGTCGGCGAGGTCGAAGACGAACGGCAGCTCGACGGTGTGAGCGGCGCCGAGCCGTCCGTCCGACGCCGTCGAGCGATAGCCGAACGAGTAGACATGAGCGTGGCCGTGGGCCTTCGCCAGGCGTGCCGTACCGGCTCCGAACAGGGTTTCCCCCAGCGCGGCGGCCTCGCCTTCCGTTGCCACGTAAAGGTTTCCCTCTTCGGTGTTGGTGCCGATGAGCAGATCCGCCTCGATCACGAGGCCGTCGGCGGGCTGCACCGGCAGCACCAGGCTGAACGGACTCAGCCCGGCCAACGGATCCGACGCTGTCCCGGTCCGCAGATCGAGGCCCGCCAGCGCGGGGAGGATCGCCAGGAACCGCTCGTCCGGGATCGCCTCGAATGCTTCGGCGGAAGGTGCGACTCCCAGCGCCGAAGCCGCCGCGGCGGTGACCCTGCGCGCCTGCTCCGGCGTGAAGGCCCCGGTACCGCTGCCGCTCTGGACGATCACCCGCCGGAACAATCCCACCGCCTCCTGCGTCGCCAGCAGCGCACCGGTGAGCGTGGCACCCGCCGACTGCCCGAAGACGGTGACGTTGTCCGGGTCTCCCCCGAACACGGCGACCGTGTCACGCACCCAGCCGAGCGCGGCGAGCACGTCGAGCAGCCCCCGGTTGGCCGGAGCGCCCTCCAGATCGAGGAAACCGGGGACACCGAGGCGGTAGTTCACCGTCACCAGGACGACACCGTCGCGGGCGAACGCCCTTCCGTCGTAGAGCGCGGCGCGGGTCGAGCCGGTGACGAACCCGCCACCGTGCACGAAGACCATCACGGGCCGCTTGCCGTCGTCCGCGGCGGGCGTCCGGACGTCGACGGTCAGGTACTCCTCGCCCCGCACCCAACCCGGCCCGAAGTAAGGAGTCATGTCGAGACGGCCGAAGTCGCGGACAGGCTGGGGAGCCGTCGGCGACGGCCTGGTCGCGTCGCGGACGCCGGTCCAGCCCGGATGCGGCGCGGGCCGGCGGAAGCGGCCAGGCCCGATCGGCGCCGCCGCGTACGGGACGGCGCGGTAGAGCTCGCCGAACGGGTCGCGGCGGCCGCGAACGACGCCCGCCGGGGTTTCTGCTTGTGGTGACACGGAAAACTCCTCTCAGGAGAGGTGGGAGAAGCCCGCCCACCGCGAGATCGCGAACTTCGGCCCCCGGCGCTCGACCCGCACGGCACCCTGGGCGCCGAAATGCGCGGGGAAGACGAGCGCGTTGCTGTCGGCGGCGTCACCGAGCAGTTTGTGCCGGGTCGCCCTGGATCCGGCCGGATCCTCGCAATAGGGCGAATTGGTGTCCGGCTCCACGATCTGCAGCGCGGTGTGCACGAGGTCTCCCACGAAAAGCGCCTTCTCCCCACCCGATTCCAGGGTGAGCACGGACGAGCCGGGGGTGTGCCCGGGGGCGAGGTCCAGCCGCAGATTCCGGTCTATGCGGTGGGTTTCGTCCCACAGACGAGTCAGCCCCGCCTCGTGAACCGGCGCGACGCTGTCCTCGAAGACGTTCTGATTTCCGCGCCCCAGCACGGAATCGTGCTCATCGGCGGGATTCCAGAAGTCGAAGTCCGGCCGCGGCATCAGGTACGTGGCGTTCGGGAAGGTCGGCACCCAGGTGCGGCCGTCGAGCCGGGTGTTCCAGCCGACGTGGTCGATGTGCAGGTGGGTGTTGACCACGACGTCGACGTCCTCCGGCCGCACCCCGGCGGCCGCGAGGTTGTCGAGGTAAGCGGTGTCGAGGCGGTTCCACACCGCCGCGTAGGGCCGGTCCTTGTGGTTGCCGACCCCGGTGTCGACCAGGATCGTGCGTCCCTCGCTGCGCAGCACCCAGGACTGGAGTGCCGCGTGGCACTCGTTCGTCTCGGGGTTCCAGAAGTCGGGCGCCAGCCAGCCGCGGTGTTCGTCCCAAGCGCCGTCGGGGCTGTCGGGCAGGAATTCGGCCGGTGTCATCCCGAGCGAACCGTAGAACTCTTTGACCCGGGTGACCGTGACGTCCCCGATGATGATCTCGTCCATGTGACCGAGCCTGGACACCCTGGCGTGCCCGGGCCACGCCCCGCTTGTCCTCCCACCGGGAGGGTGTGGCTGAGGCCCGCCACGCGACGGATACTCGGGATCATGGACGGACCAGGACCGCTCGGCGACTTCCTGCAGGCCCGGCGGGCGCGGCTGCGGCCGGAAGACGTCGGCCTACGCGACGTCGGGCCACGCCGCCGGGTCGCCGGGCTCCGGCGTGAGGAGCTGGCCCAGCTCGCGGGCGTCAGCGTCTCGTACTACGCGCGACTGGAACAGGGCATGTCACGCGGCGCCTCGGCCGAAGTGCTCGACGCGATCGCCCGTGCCCTCCTGCTGGACGGGCACGAACGCGAACATCTCGACCGGCTCGCCGGTGCCGCCCGCCGCGCGCCTCGGGCACGCCGCCCGCGGCCCGAGAAGCTCCACGACGAGACCCGGGATCTCCTGCGCACCGTGTCCGCTCCCGCGCTGATACTCGGCCGTCGCTCGGATGTCTTGGCATGGAACGACCTCGGCCACGCCCTGCTGGCCGGGCACCTGGATTTCCACGCCCCGGAGGACCCGGCACGACGGCCGAACATGAGCCGGATGCTGTTCCTGGATCCGCACAGCCGGGAGCTGTACGTCGACTGGAAGCGGAAGATCCGCGCGGTGGTCGGCAACCTGCGGATCGCCGTCGGCAGGCATCCCGACGATCCGCTGCTCGCGGAGCTGATCGGCGAACTGACGATGAAGAGCACCGAGTTCGTCGCGCTCTGGGGCGACCATCGCGTGCAGCCCTGCGACGCCGCGGTCTACGAGCTGCACCATCCGATGGTCGGCCCGGTGACGGTGACCCAGCAGACCCTGTCGATCGCCCGGTCGCCGGACCAGCTGCTCATCGTGTGCACGACCCCCGCCGGCTCCCCCGGTGAGCAGGGGCTCGCGCTGCTCGAGCAAGCGCGGTCAGGCCTTGTCGTGGATGGTGATCACGTAGCCGTCCGGGTCGGAGAAGGCGAAAGTGCGGCCGAACGGCCCGTCGAAAGGCTCCGTGACGATGGGCGTGCCCGCCTCGGCCAGCCGGTCGTGCAGCAGCTGCGCGTCGTCGGCGTGAAGCCACAACGCCACCCCTGATCCCGGCCCCGGGGAGACGGCGTCCAGATCCATCCCCGGCACGGGTTCCCGCACCGCGAACGGGATCGTCTCGGTGCCGAACACCACCGCGTGGGGCGGCGCGACGGGCAGCCTGCTCAGGCCCAGCTGGGTCTCGTAGAACTCAGCCGCACGGTCGAGGTCGCGTACTTGCAGCGAGAGGAAATCGAGTCCGGTCACGGTCATTGTCGTCTCCCTTGATGTCAGTGTGTTGACATCAAGAATGTATGTCATGATGCTGACATGAGTCAAGGCAGGGTTGATCAAAGCAGGATTGAGCAAAGCGAGGGGGTCGGATCACTCGACCAAGCGGTGGGATACGTGCTGAAACGAGCGGCGACAGCGCTACGCACGGCCATGGACACCGCGTTGCGCCCTCTCGACCTCACCGTGCCGCAGTACTCCTGCCTCGAGGTGCTCTCGCAACGGCCGGGGCTGTCCAACGCGGAATTGGCGCGAGCCGTGTTCGTCACCCGGCAGTCGATGAACCTGGTGCTGCGCGGATTACAGGACCGAGGGCTGGTCACCCGTCCGGCGACAGCGCCCCAGGGCCGCGCCCTGCCCAGCACGCTCACTCCCGCCGGACGCGCGCAGCTCCACGCGGCCAGCATCGTCGTGAAAACGGTCGAGAAGCGGATGCTCGAACCGTTTTCGGTCACCCATCAAGACCGGTTGCTGCACGATCTCGCCGCCTGCGCCGAGGCGCTCGCGAACGAGAAGTAGCTCAGGACCTCGTGTTCACGAGCGTCTCCGGCTTGAACGCGTAGACGTCGCCGCCCTGGACGAGCACATGCCAGTCCCCGCAGACCTTGTCGGTCCGGCTCTCCTGCCCCTGCGGCCACCACTGGGCGGCGAGCGTGGCCGCCTGTGTCGCCGCTGCCCCCGGCACGCAGGTCGCGGGCAACTCACCGCCGACGAAGCGCAGGAGCCGCTCCGAGCCCGTGGTCCGGATGACCTCCGTGATCGACGTCGCCCGGTCCGGCACCCACTCCGGCACGCGCGCGTCCTTGTCGCGCTTGCCTTCCACGCCGGTCGCGTAGCCGACCGTCTTGACGTGGCCGTTCGCCTTCTCGGTCAAGCCTTCTTTGAGACCGCATCCGGTCAGCGCGACCGTCGCCGTCGCCGCGGCCAGTGCCGCCGCCGTGATCTTCGTGTTCATACGATCGAGTCAACCTCGCCGAAGCGCTCGCGGGATCGGACTTTCGGTCCGGCCGGGGCGGCCATCCGGCCGATCTTCACGACGGATAACCGCCAGCGCCCGCGGTCGCGCCGGACCACAGTGGTCGTCGTGACATCGACAACGGACGCCCTGTCCGTACTCAGAGGCATGTACGCGGCGGAAGCCGGTTACTTCGCCGCCGGAGGCCCCGGCAAGGCGACCTTCGCGCCGCTCGCGCCGTTCTTCTCCCCCGATGTGGTGCTGCATCAGGCGGACGGCCTGCCGTACGGCGGAATCTGGCGCGGCCACGAGGACATGGAGCGGTTCTTCCTCGCGATGAGCGGCACCTGGGAGGTTTTCGACATGGTGGAGCAGAGTTTCCTGAGCGAGACCAGCCCGCTGGTCGTCCTGACCCACGTGCACGCCCGCGCCAGGGCCACCGGACGCGAGCTGGACTTCCCGATCCTGCAGACGATCACCGTCGAGGACGGGCGCATCACCGAGGTGCGGCCGTTCTACTGGGACACCGCGGCGATAGCGGCGGCCTGCACGAACTACCATTCCGCTGATGACCGCCTACCACGATCTTGACGTGTTCGAGGAAGCCGCTTCCCTGCCGGAGCGTCAGCAGAAGATTCTGCTGACCATCCGCGAATGGGTGGTGGAGCACGGATACTCGCCGAGCACTCGCGAGATCGGCGAAGCGGTCGGCCTGCGCTCGACGTCCTCGGTGTCGAAGCATCTGGCGGCTTTGGAGGAGAAGGGTTTCCTCCGCCGCAGCAGCTCGATTTCCCGCCCCATCGACGTCCGCGCCTTCCTGCACGGCACCACGTCCCGGGAATCCACAGAGGACTCGGTGCCGGTTCCCGTCGTCGGTGACATCGCCGCGGGAACGCCGATCTCGGCCGTCGAGCACGTCGACGACGTGATGACCCTTCCGCGTGAACTCACCGGGCGGGGCAACGTCTTCGGGCTGCGGGTCCGCGGTGACTCGATGATCGACGCGGCGATCTGCGACGGCGACATCGTCGTGGTGAAGCAGCAGCAAGAGGCGCACTCGGGCCAGATCGTCGCCGCGATGATCGACGAGGAGGCCACGGTCAAGGTGTACCGCCGCCGCGACGGCCACGTGTACCTCGAACCGCGCAACCCCGCCTACGACGTCATCGACGGGGATCGCGCGGCCGTGCTGGGCGTCGTGGTCTCGGTGCTGCGCAGCGTCTGAGGAGTTTCTGTCGGTGGGCCGGAGTAGCTTCCGGTGCATGTACGAAATCGACTTCGTCGAGTTCCCGTCGAGTTCGGCGGCGGGCTCGAGCCTGTTCTTCGAGAAGGCCTTCGGATGGAAGGCGACGCCGTACGGTCCGGCGTACACCGACGTCCAGGGCGGCGGCGCGGTCTCGTTCGGCTTCCAGCAGGACACCGCGCAGCAGACGGCCGCGCCGCTGGTGACGATCCGCACCGACGACCTCGAGCGGGCGAGGGGTTCCGTCGAGGCCGCGGGCGGGGTCGTCACGGTCGAGCCGTTCTCGTTCCCCGGCGGGCGCCGGTTCCACTTCCGCGAGCCCGGCGGCTCCGAGCTCGCGGTGTGGACCCCGGATTCCTGACATCAGGCGGCGAAGCCGAGCACGAGTGAGGCCGCGACGGGCGCCAGGTACATCAGCGGGAACGCGACGTGCGACGGCCAGTGCGCGCGGAGCACGGTGATCACCGCACCGGCGAAGTAGAGCACCAGGCCGATCCCGGCCGCGACACCGATCACCGGCACCCACAGGCCGGCGATCAGGCCGAGCGCGCCCGCGGCCTTGGCGACGCCGAGCGGATTCCACCAGGTCCGGGGAACGCCGTAGTCGGCCAGCGGCTGCACGACCCACTTGGCGCGGAAGAAGATCGAGGCGGCCGAGAAGGCGGCCATGAACGCTCCGAAGACGGTGACGATGACATAGGCGGTGGTCATTTCGGTTTCTCCTTGGCTTCTCGGTGGTTCGTCGGGTTGACCCCGGTCACCGCGCCGATGTGACAGCACCGCGCGTGAACCACGTCACAGCCCCGCGAAGCGTGCCCGCACAGTTTTAGAGCAAGCGCTCTGTTATTCTCGCGGCCATGCCCCGCCCGCGCGTCCACGACCTGGATCGGCTGCTCGACGCAGCCGAGCGCCTCGTCGTCGAGGTCGGCGCGCGGGGCGTCACCGTCCGGTCCCTCGCGGCCGCGGCGGGAGTCTCCAACGGCACGATCTACCACGCTTTCGGCTCACTCGGCGCGCTTCTGGCCCGCGTCTGGCTCCGCGCGGCGAGCGACTTCCTCGACCTCCAGACAGCGCTGGCCGATCAAGCGGAAGACGCGGTCTCCGCGGTCGTGGCCGCGGCGGACGCGCCTGCCGCGTTCGCCGACCGGCGGCCCGAAGCGGCCCGCCTGCTCATCACCGTCAAGAAGGAGCACCTGCTCGGCCCGCAGGTGCCCGAAGACCTCGCCGGCGAACTCCTGGTACTCGACAAACGCCTGGTCACCCTCCTGATCGAGCTCTCCGAGAGGCTCTGGGGCAGGCCGGACGCCCAAGCCGTCGAAGTGCTCACGACCTGTGTGGTCGATCTGCCGACCGCCCTGTTCCGCCGCGCGTTCACCGCGGGCGAGCCGATCTCCGAGGACTCCCGCCTTCGGCTCGCCGGAGCGGTCCACGCCATACTCCTGCTCCCACCCCCACGAAAGGATTGACGAGATGCCGACTCTGCGTCACGACGCGCCGGTGTTCCTGCTGGACCTCGGAGACGACGAAAACCGTTTCTCGCCGTCCTGGCTGGAAACCGTGCATTCCCAGCTGGACACCGTCGTCGCCTATCCGGATCCGGCGGTACTGGTCACCGTCGGATCCGGGAAGTTCTACTCGAACGGCCTCGACCTCGAGTGGCTCACCAGCAACCCCACCCAGGCAGCGCAGTACGTCGCCGACGTCCACGAGCTGCTGGCCCGTGTGCTCACCCTCGGCGTGCACACGGTCGCCGCGATCAACGGGCACGCCTTCGGCGCCGGGGCCATGCTGGCGATGGCGCACGATTTCCGGGTGATGCGCGCCGATCGCGGATACTTCTGCTTCCCCGAAGCCGACATCAACATCCCCTTCACCCCCGGGATGGCCGGGCTCATCCAGGGCAAGCTCACCCCCTCGGCCGCCATCGCGTCGATGACCACGGGACGGCGGTTCGGCGGCACCGACGCGCGGGATCTGGGCCTCGTGGACGCCGTCGCCGAGAAGTCCTCGCTGCTGGAGTACGCGGCCGACCTCGTCCGCCCGCTCGCCGGGAAGGATCGCGGCACGCTGTCCGCGATCAAGGCGACGATGTTCACCCCGGCCCTCACGGCGCTCCGCGCGAAGTAAGGGCCGACATCACCCCTCAGCATGACAACGGCGGCCGAATCGGCCGCGAACTGCCACGATGGCCGCCATGCGCAAGAGAAATCCGGTGGTCAAGGCCGTCGCCACCGTGCTGGCCGTGGCGATCGCCGCCGGCCTCGGTCTGTGGCTGTACGCCGCGGACCGGACCGCGGGCGACACCGGGCACTGGGTCGGCTCGCACGATCCGGACCGGATCGAGGTCACCGCGTCCGTGCTCAAGGTGGACGCCGCCGCGCGGGAAGCGGTGCTGCGCGTACTGGTCATCCCGCTCGGCCGGTTCGGCGAAGACGACGGTGTCGCGCCCACCGGCGAACTGAGGCTGCTGAACTCCTCCAGTCTCCGGGGCGACCACGTCTTCCCCGCGCACCAGCGGATCTCCAGTCTCGATCTCCCGATCGCGCTGGCCGGCGGGGCCGTCACCGACTACCCCTTCGACGGCTACGAGGCGAGGATCGAGTTCGCGGCGGCCCACAACGGGGAGCCCGCCCCCGTGCTGTTCACACTGGACAAAGTGGACAGTCTGTTTTCCTTCTCCGTCAAGAACTATCGCGCCTCCGACGATCAAGGCGGTCTCGACGTCCGGTTCAGCCGCTCCACCAGCGTGCTGGTCTTCGCCTTCTTCATGATGATCACCATGTGGGGACTGGCCATCGCGGTGTTCTTCGGCGCACGGCATCTGATCGCACGACGGCGCGGCCTGGTCTGGCCGTCGTTCGGGTTCATGGCCGCGACGTTGTTCGCGCTCGCCGGATTCCGCAATCTCGCCCCGGGCTCGCCACCGATCGGCTCACTGCTCGACTACACGGCCTTCCTGTGGGCCGAGGTCGTCATCGCGCTGTGCGTCGTGGTCTCAGTCGTGACCGGGGCGATCACCGAACACGGCAAACCGGACTCCGGATGAGCATGATGGAGACATGCGCAAGAAGGTGTTGATCGGGTTGGCGGTGGCCGTCACCATCGTCGGTGTGGTCTTCGGTGGCGCGTTCGCCTTCCAGCGCAAGCTGATCTACCTGCCCGAGGGACGTCCGCCATCCAGTGCCGCCGACGTCCTGCCCGGCGGCCGCGACGTCACGCTCACCACGGCGGACGGGCTGAATCTCGCGAGCTGGTACTTCCCCGCCGCCCAGGCGAAGGCGGCCGTGCTCGTCGCGCCGGGCAACGCCGGGAACCGGTCCTACCGCGCACCGATCGCCCGCGCGCTGACCGCACGCGGGCTCTCGGTGCTGCTCTTGGAGTACCGCGGCTACGGGGGCAACCCCGGCGACCCGTCCGAGGACGGGCTCGCGCTGGACGTCCGCGCCGCACGGGACTTCCTGGTGCGCGAGGCAGGAACGCCGCTGGTGTACTTCGGTGAGAGCCTCGGCTCGGCGGTCGTCACCGAACTGGCCACCGAGCATCCGCCGTCCGGGCTCGTGCTGCGCTCGCCGTTCGTCGACCTCGCGTCGGTCGGGCAGCGGCACTACCCGTTCCTGCCGGTCCGCTGGCTGCTGCGAGACGAGTTCCCGACGCGGGACAACGTCGCGCGCGTGAAGGCTCCGATCACTGTCGTCTACGGCTCCGCGGACTCGGTCGTCCCGGCCGGGCAGAGCCGCGAGGTGGCGCGGGCGGCAGGCGCCAGGACGGTCGAGGTCCCCGGCGCCGACCACAACGACCCGGTGTTCTCGGATGGGCCGGAGCTGGTCGACGCCATCGCGGGTGCCTCAGGCGCTCCCGCGCAGTGACAGGGAGTGGCCGGGGTTGAGCTTGCGGCCGAGCCTGTCGGCCTTCGGCCAACGGACGTCCGTCGCCCAGCCTGCCTTCTCGAACAGCCAGATCAACCGCGCCGAAATGTCGAGCTGACCGCGGCGGACGCCGTGCCGGGCGCCGGTGGGGTCGGCGTGGTGGGAGTTGTGCCAGGACTCGCCCATCGAGGCGATGGCGAGCGGCCAGAAGTTCGCGGACTTGTCGCGGGCGGCGAACGGGCGGTCGCCGATCAGGTGACACAGCGAGTTCACCGACCAGGTGACGTGGTGCAGCAGCGCGACCCGGACGAGGCTCGCCCAGAAGAACGCGGTGACCGCGCCCCACCACGACAAGGTGATCACGCCGCCGAGGACGGCGGGCGCGAGCAGCGTCACGACGGTGAGCAGCGGGAACAGGCGATCGACGCGGGCGATGTCGCGGTCGGTGAGCAGATCCGGGGCGAACCGCTGCGCGTTGGTCTTCTCGCGCTCGAACAGCCAGCCCATGTGGGCGTGCCAGAAGCCGCGGGCCAGCGCGCTCGGGCCCGTGCCGAACAGCCACGGGGAGTGCGGGTCGCCTTCGCGGTCGGCGAAGGCGTGGTGGCGCCGGTGGTCGGCCACCCAGCCGATCACCGGGCCCTGCATGGCCATGCTGCCGGTGACCGCGAGGGCGATCCGCAGGCCGCGGTTGGCTTTGAAGGCGCCGTGGGTGAAGTAGCGGTGGAAACCGACGGTCACGCCGAGGCCGGTCAGGAAGTAGAAGCCGGCGGCCAGGCCGAGGTCCACCCAGCCGAGCCCCCAGCCCCACGCGAAGGGGACGGAGGCGGCGAGTGCCAGCAGGGGCACCACCGCGAACAACTTGACGAGAAGGTTTTCGGTACTGGACTGCTCCCCGGACATCAGGGGTTGCGGCGTTCGCCGCTCTTCACTGTCCGGACTGTCCGGGGGTCTGAGAATCGAGGTCATGTCGCCGTTTCTTGTCGAAGGCCTGCTTGTCGAAGGCCAAGTGAAGACGCGGCGCACGAAAGGTGATGCCCGCGACGAATTCTGCGCGAGCGTGCTTGGACAACACGACACCCAAAACGTTGGACCGCTTCGTTCAACGAACGGCGTCGGCCGAAGGTTCCGGTGCGGGGTAAGAGGGTTCGCGGAAAAGATCCACGTATCGGTCACCCTGGGGAGTCGCGGGATCGTGTCGCTCGGCCTGAGTGTCGAGCGGGTGGCTGAACAGCGCACTGTCCGTGCTGTGAGTTTTGACGGTGAAACCTTTCGAATGGGACCGCTCGTTCGCGGTCTTCGGCGAGGCCGGGGGCGAATTCCGCCCGTCTCGCGCTGGATCGGCGTCACGCTGAGAGAGCGTCGCCACCCTCCACGGTACACGCCCTGGGGCCGAAACCCCAGGGCGTCCCACCCTGATCAGCCGGGAGCCGGCGCCGTCACGTTGAGGGCGGCGACGACGGTTCGCTCCTCGTAGGCGAAATGTGCTTCGAGTTTCCCCGCGAGCGCGTCGAAGTCGCCGCGCAACCGGACCGGGTCACTCTCGCCATGGACGTAACCCTCGACGAGGTCACGAATCCGCTTCTGCAGCCCCGCGACGACGACATGGTCTTCCCCGAGCTTCGTCAAAGCCGGGGCGAGCGCAGGAAACCGTTGTGCCAACATCGGAAACGCGCCCATGTCCTCACCGGCGTGATGTTTGGTCAGCGCCTCGCAGAACGAAACACAATGCGCCCGCAGGGATTTCTCCATGGTGAGCGAATCCGCGCGACCGGCCACGATGTCTTCGACCCCGGCGCGCAGCGTCTCGAGTTCCTCCCTCAGCCACTCGTGGACCTCCACCAGGAAGTCCCCCATACCCCGTACCCTGTCGTCGATCCGGTGCAGGATCACCACGGGCAGCTCCCGAGTCGTTTTCGCCTGGTACTCGGCGAATCCCGGATCCTCGGCGACGACCTTCGCGAACAACGCGTCCCGCTCCGCCGCGGGCGGGACGGCCGCGATCGCCTCGTAGCTCTCGGTCCCCGTCTCGATCGTGACCCGGTGGTCGTGCCGGATGTTGTGGTACCACCCCGGATGCCTCGGCGCCCCCATGTTCGAAGCGACGATGACGGTCTTGCCGTCGATTTCCAGATACCCCAACGGATTCGTGCGCTTCTTGCCACTCTTGACACCGGTGGTGGTGAGCAGGATCAGCTCCCACCCCTCGAACATGCCGCCGAGTTTCCCTTTGTTCTGCCTGAATTCTTCGATCACCTGGTCGTTGAAGCCGGTCAATGCGTTCCTTTCCCATCGATGCGTCGACAGGAGGGCGCGGAACCACCACCGCGAGAAGGACACGACGACAGAAACCCACTGGCACACAGGGGTTTTGAGCACACCGCATGGAGGCGTCATCCCACGAAGCGAGGATGAGTGAATACGAGAGACGGTGTGTGCCGATCTCTGGTGGCTGAGTAGCCGCTACCTCCATGCGTAGGCCCATACGGGGCTCGGGGACGACGGTAGCACAAGGTAGGTCCGTCGCGCACCTGATGACACTTCGTCCTTCACTCTCACCACCGTGGCAACAATGCGAACACCAACGGTTTGCCCCTTCGACACTTCCTCAAGTAATCCTCTGGGATGACGCACCGAATTCTTCAACCCGTCTCTGTCACCTAAATATGCTATAGAACATGCGTTCGACTGCGAGTATCGTTAATGCCGTGGCCAGCGATGACAGACCCCAGACGACACCCGCCGAGTGGTGGCGTGTCGACACGGCGACGCTGCATGCCCGTAAACAGGAACTCGAAGTCCTCAAACGCCAGTTGGATGCGGAGCAGAACGCGATCCTCGCGGAAATCAATATCCGTGGGGTGCGGGGGTGTTCGGGTCATTCGACGTTGGCGGCGATGATTTTCGAGGACTTTCATGTCACGACGAAGGAGGCCGATGATCGTGCTCACCGGGTTCTCGCGCTGTATCCCGGCCCGTCCATCGGCGGCGATCCCGAGCCGCCACTGGCGCCGCTGACCGCTGAGGCCGCTGCTGAAGGGGCGATCGGTGGTTCGCAGATCGACGCGATCATCGGGGCCTTGGCGCGGATCCCGTCCTTCGTCCCGGAAGAAGACGTGCGGGGCGGGGAGAAGATCCTCGTGGATCTCGCCCGCCACGCCGGGCCCCGCCAGATCAACCAAGCCGGACGACGACTCCTGGATGAGCTGGACCCTGACGGGAAAGAGCCCCGGGACGAGAATCCGAAAGACACGCGCCCGGAGTTGCGGTTCGTCAAACACCGCAACGGCACCCTCGGCCTCAAAGGCACCCTCGACCTCGAAACCTACGCACGCTTGAAGTCCGACCTCGACCCCATGGCCAAACCACACAAGGCCATCGACAGCATCCGGGACTCCCGCACCCAAGACGAACGCTACGGGGATGCCTTCACCGACTATGTGCGGTTGAAGACCACGAGTCGGAACCTTCCCGGCCAGGCCGGGGAAGCCACCCACATTCTGGTGACGATGTCCTACGAGGACCTCATTCGGGACATCGGCGAGGCCCATCTGGATCTGGTCGGTCCGATCAGTGCCACCGACGCCCGCATCCTCGCCTGCGACGCCCGCGTCCGCCCCGGAGTCCTCGGCACCGCGGGCGAACCCTTGGATATCGGCCGCTCGAAACGGACCGTCTCCCTGGCGCAGAAGTACGCGCTCACCATCCGCGACGGTGGTTGCGCGTTCCCGGGCTGCGACATGCCGGTGCCACGCTGTACGGCACACCATATTGTTTTCTGGGAACACCACGGCGAAACGAAAATCGACAACCTGGTTCTCCTGTGCACCAAGCACCACCGGCTCATCCACCACAGTGAATGGAAAGTCCGGATCGCTCAGGATGGCCTGCCCGAATTCACCGCACCCGCCTACCTCGACCCCACCGGCCAACCCCGACGCAACACCATGCACCTCAGGACATAGGCCGAATCCGACCGCACCCGGGGCGAAGGGGACTTTCACCGCATCGCATGCGCCGAAGGCTCCCTTCGCGTCAAGCCGACGAAGAAGGATCAGGAATCGAGGTGCGCGGCGCCCCCGTTCACCCTCAACCGGATGAAGACATCACGGGCAGGTCCGAAAGGCAGTTCACTCCAGTGTGCCCATCGGAACCCCCGCCGACCGGTCCAACGCCAACTCCCCCGCCGTCTGCCCGCCGCTTTTCTCTCCTGTCGGAAGGAATCCGAGCCTCAGGTAGAAGCCCTCGGGGCCGTCGTCGCCCGGGTGCCAGGTGGTGGTCATGCGGTGACCGCCTCCGCGGCGAATCTCAGCGGCTACGGCCTCGACCGCGAAGCGACCGTAGCCACGACCCTGCTGTCCGGCCGCGATGTTGAGCCGCCAGAGACCCGAACGGAGGTCGACGCCCTTGCCGTCACCGGCGAAGTCGATGTTCAGGAAAGCCATGAGGAAACCGACGAGCCGATCGCCGTCGAGAATGAGGCGGGGCCAGGCAATGCCGGGGTACACGTATGCCTCGGCGAGGGATTTCACGATCGGCGCGACCAGATGGTCCTGGTCAGGGTGAACCTTCAGGTCGATCGCGGCATCGAAGTTGGCGGCGGTGACCTCTTCCAGCCGGATCGTCCTCGTCATGCCGCAACCGTAAGCCAGTGGGCACCTGCTGCGGAGTGCCCGCCGATCCGTCCCGACCGGGGGCATCATCGGGTCATGCCGATCATCACCAGCCCCGAGCCGCTCACGCCGGATGCCACCATCCGCCCGGCCCGACTCGGAGAGGAGGACGCCGTACTCGATCTCCTCGCCGAGGCCGCGGCTTGGCTGACCGGGCGCGGGATCCACCAATGGCCGCGACGCTTCCCGTGGGAATCGCTTCACCAGCAGATCGAAACGGGCGAAGCGCTGCTGATCGTCCGGCACGGCAAGCCGATCGCGACGTGCGCGGTCAGCGAAGCGGAGCCGGAACTTTGGGGCGAAACCACGACATCGGCCTACTACCTGGGCCGGCTCGCGGTGGCGCGGGAAGCGGCCGGTGCCGGGCTCGGGGTCCGAATCATCGGCTGGGTCGGCGAGAAGGCCGCGGCGCGGGGCAAGGCCTTCGTCCGGGTGGCGACCACGAGCACCAACCCAGCTCTGCGCGAGCTCTACGAGCGCGCGGGATTCGAGCATGTGATGGATCCGCCCGCGGCGAAGTGGCCCACCAGCCTGTACCAGCGGAGAACGACCATGAGCGACTGATCACGGCAGGCCGAGGATCTCCGGCCGCGCCGCGTACTTCCGCCAGTGCTGTCCGGGATCCGGGACCAGGCGGCGTCGCTCGAGGTCGAGCAGGCCGGAGAGGCTCTCCACCTCGGCCACCACGGCGCCGTCCGGCGCGACGAACTCCTGGACGACCCGCGACACCTTGCCCGGCTCCCAGACGAACCTGGTCAAGACATCGATCCGTGCGCGGGCGCGAAGCTCGCGGCGGAACCGGATCGTCGTTTCGAGGTTGACCGGGCCGAGGTTCCCGGCTTGGAGCGCCACGGGGTCCACTCCGGCCGCCCACACGCATTCCCAGCGCGCGTGATCGGCGTACGCGAGGTAGGCGGGGCCGCGGACGTGTCCGTTGAGGTCGAGATCGTCGGTGCGGATGTCGATGGTGACGCGGAAAGGTTCGAGCACTCCCCGATCTTCGCCTCGGCGAGCCGCTTCAGTCTGGAACGTTTCGGCCAGCGAGCCCGACCCAGGACCGCACGAGCGCGCCGGGTGAGGTGTCCGAGAGCCGGCGGCACTCCCGTCCGAGATGGGACTGATCCGCGTAGCCCAGATCGGCGGCGACGTCGGCGAGCGACGAATGATCCCGCGCCACGGCCTCGACCCGCTCGAGAAAACGACGGAACCGCAGTACCCGCTGCAACTCCTTGGGGCCGACACCGACTTCGTGCCGCACGTGCCGCCTAAGGCCGCGCTCGCTGACGCCCAGCGCCGCCGCCACCCGATCGGCGCGGGCACCGGGCGACCGCAGCGCGCGAGCGGCCTCGATCGACAGCCTGTCCAGCTCGACGTCCTGGAGCCTGTCGGCGACCAGCGCCTCCAGCACCGATCGCGCTTCGGCAGGCGTCGCGCATTCGGCCAGCCGGGATTCCGCGCGGCGGGCCTTCGCGGCCCACAGTTCGCGCAAGGGGGTGGCGCTCGCCGTCAGGTCTGTCATCGGCAGCCCCAGGACAGCGCCGCCGACCCCGCACCGCAGGCGGAGCCCGACGGTCCAGTCCACCGAGGGCAGCTCGTGCCGCAGCACCCCGCGCACCGTCGTGACCGCGGTGAGCCCCCGCCTGTCCCAGACGAGGTCCACGCAGCCGTCCGGGAACACCCGCAGCGGACGGCCGCGGCCCACCCGTCCCGTCCAGGCGCTCTCGACCACGCCGGCCACCATCGCGACCGGCGTGTTTTCGCGGTACGACGACCGGCCCGAACGTCGACGCAGCGGAACACCCACGCCCCGCAGTATGCCCCCGCCCACCGACAAGATGCGCTTCACTTGATCTTGCTGAAGACTGCCAGCGTGCTGCGGCCGGTACTCGACCCGTCCCCCGCCGAGTGGATCTCTTCCAGGCTCGGCGGGGCGTTCGGCGCGGCCAGCCGCGCCGTCCCGCGCGGGTACGCCGCCTACGCCCGGATCTGCCACCCCGCCGAACGCGATCGCGGCGGCTGGGCGAGCTGGAGCGAAGCGGCGGCCGAAACGGGACGGCGCGCCCACGGCACCATGCAGTGGCACGCGCTCGTCGGCTCCCCGGATCCGGTGAACCTCACCGGCTCGCTCTGGCGGGGCTCGCCGCCGGGACGCGGCACTCTGCCCTCGCACAGCCTCACCGCTCTGCTGGCCGTCCTCGGCGACCACACCTCCACCCCGGAGACCTGGTTCTGCCTCTGGGAAGGCTATGCCTGGGCCGACGAGGCGACGTTGTCCCGCGAACATCTCGACGCGCCGCGCCTGCGGCATCCCGGCCGCGACTACCTGCTGTTCGGCGGGCCGCTGACCTCGGCGACGGAACTCGGCTGGCGGCCGAGGCCGAACTGGTTCGAGGCGCAGTCCCCCAACCTGTTCTGGCCGGACGACCGCGCGTGGTGCGTGGCCACCGAGATCGACTTCGATTCGACCCTCGTCGCAGGTGAAGAAACCCTGATCGACGCACTCCTCGACGCGCCCGGCCTGGAGGTGTGGCGGATCGAACCCGACACCTCGCTCGCCGCGGACGCCGACCGGATCAACCGGCTCCCGTGATCAGCGCTCTTCGATCGCGTCCACCTTCGTCGGGTAGAAAGCGACGTGGTCCTTGATCTCGGCGACTGCGTCGTGCGGCGCCTCGTAGGTCCAGACGGCGTTTTCGGCGACACCGTCGCCGGTGCGGATGCTGTAGTACGACGCGTCGCCCTTGAACGGGCAGTACGTCGAGTGTTCCGTCCGCTCCAGCAGGTCGAAGTCGACGTCGGCGCGCGGGATGTACTGCGCCGGCGGGTAGTTCGCCTCTCGCAGCGTGAGCGCGTTCGCGCTGTCCGCCACGACCTTCCCGCCGACCGTGACGACCACCCGGGCGGCGTTCGGCGCCACCGTGATCGGGTGGGCCGCGCTGGGCTTCAGCACCTTCTTGTCAGACATGGATCAGCTCCCTCGAGGGTTTCCGATATCGGGCACAGCAACGCCGCCCGCGCGGATATTCCCCTCAGGGCAGGTAGTACATCGGGTTCGGCAGTTTGACCGGGAACTCCGCGTATCCGCCTTCGAGGTCGCTGAACTGGTCTCCGAAGTTGGCCAGGATGGTCGCGCCGGTCGAGGCGATGTGCTTCCGCGTACCCGCTTTATACTGGACGGTGGTGCAGGTGAGACCGCACGGCAGATAGTCCGGCGCGGTGGTCTTCGGCTTGAAGAACGCGCCCGCCGGCGCCGGGTAGCCCTCGTTCGCGAGGTTCTTGAGCGACTGCGGGCCCTGGAACTCGTTGCGGCCGGTCAGGAAGTAGACCCTGACGCCGCGCTGCGCCGCCCAGTTCGCCAGCTCCAGCACCGGTTTGTTCGCGACGAACGTGCCCTTGTCGATGGCTTCCTGCTGCTTCACCGGGTCGAAGCCGAAGTCGTTGTCGACCTCCCAGCCGTAGGTGACCTCGGCGGTGTCGTCGACGTCGAACACCACGGCGGGGTTCTTCACGCCGCGGTCCAGCCTCCGCTGCAAGTAGCGTTTGGCGTCGGCGACCTGACGCTTGGTGTCGGAGACGAACCGGCTGCCGTCCGAGTACTGGTGCTTGCCGTCGACGACGACGTCGCCGTAGTAGGCCTTGACGTCGAGTTTGACCTGGCCGATGTTGGCGGGCTCGTGGCCGCGCCGCCACCCGGCGTCGTCGGTGTTCGCGACGGCGGTGGCACCGCCCGCGAGGACGGCTCCGGCAGCCGCGGCGGCGGCCAGTTTCAGCAGACCGGTGAACCGGCTCATGGAAATGCTCCTCACGTCAGCTGTGCGCGGCAAAGGAACGCTACTCCAGAACGGCCGATTCTGGTCAGAACCAAAGTCGCTTCTTCACCACCGCGGGGTTTCAGCTTGCGCCGCAAGGCATCCGGATCGACGTCGAGACCGCGGACGAGGATCTCGAGCCGCCCGATATCGTGTTTTTTCAGCAGTACACGAAGATTCTTCTCACTGTACGGTCCGTACTCGAACACCCGGAACGCCCGGATTCCCGGCGGGGGAACATCTCCGGTCAGATACGCGATGCGCTCGTCGAGCTGCCAAAGGCCGTGCCGCGCGGCGTAATGCCGTACGAGCCCGGCCCGGACGACGGCGCCGTCGGGGTCGACGATCCATTCACCGTGCTCCCGCACGGGGATCTCGTCGGGATCGGCGTCGGTGACAGTCCACTGTGCACCGTCCGAACGCAACACCGTCGCCCGGCGGGACACGGCCGATCCCACGCCGCGCCACAGGCACGCCTCGCGGACTTGACCGTCCAAAGAGACCAGTTCGACTTCGTCCGCCCAGGGCGCGATGGAGAAATCCAAGCCCGGCGCGCATTTGACCGAAAGTTCGCGGCCCGCATACGCCTCGACAAGGCCGTCCAGCGGCGGCAGGAAGTCGGCGGGCTTCCACGCCCGCCGTCCGGCCGAGTCGCGGCGAGCGGGGTCGGCAACGACGACCGCGGACCGGCTGACCGGCCGCAACGCGTCAGCCCGCATCAGCACCGGCGAAACACCGGCCTCGAGACAGTTGTGCCGCGCCATCGCCAGCCGGACCTCGTCCAGATCCGAGCCCAGCGCCCGGGAAGCGACGCGGGCGATCTCGATCAGGTCCGCGCCGACCGAACACGTCACGTCGTGGACGTCGCGGCCGGCCAGCCGCGAGGCCCGGTGCCGGGCGACCGCGGTGGCGCTGGCCTGCTGGAGAGCGTCACCGGTGAACAGCCACGAGGCCGCGGAGTCCAGTTTGGACGAAGACTTCCGCCGCAGCACCACCGTTTCCAGTACCGCGGCCGCGTGCTCCGGAGCGATCCGGCGCACGGCGGCGACGTCGGCGATGCGGGTCTTGTCGGTCAGCGGCAGTGACGAGCATTCGGCGAGCGCCGCGCTCCCCGCGCCGGAGCGCAGGAAGGCGACGTCGTCGAGAGTGAACGCGTAAGGCACCTAGGAACGCTTGGTACCGGTGATCATCACGTTGTAGAACAGTTCGCGCGGCAGCACCTTGGCGAGCAGCTTCTTGTCCAAAGCGGACAGCCGCAGCCACAGCCGGTACGCGAACAGACGCCAGCGCAGGGTCAGTTTCTCCTGCGGCACGGCGGCTTCGAAGGTCCGGATCGGCCAGCCGGCGAGCGCGGCCGCGAACTCCTCGGTGACCGCGCGGACGTCCTGCGCGCCCGCGCCGCGGGCCATCGACTCGAGGTCGGACGGGTCGAAGGTGTGGATGTCGACCACGGCCTCCAGCGCGGCCGCGCGGGAGGACTCGTCGAGTTCCTCCTGCGGACGGCGCCAGCCGGTCAGCGCCGGGAGCCTGGTCAGGTTGGTGGTGAGGTACCACGTGATCTGGCCGAGCTTGCGGGCGTAGAAGTCGCCGACCTTCGTCGGCTCGCCCGCGAACACGAACCGGCCGCCCGGCTTCAGCACCCGCAGCACCTCGGCGAACGCCGCGCGGACGTCCGGGATGTGGTGCAGCACCGCGTGCCCGACGACGAGGTCGAAGCTGTTGTCCTCGTAGGGGATCCGCTCCGCGTCGGCGACCCGGCCGTCGACGTCGAGGCCGAGGTTCTCGGCGTTGCGCAACGCGACCTGGACCATGCCCGGCGAGAGGTCGGTGACCGAACCCTTCTTGATCACCCCGCCCTGCATCAGGTTCAGCAGGAAGAAACCGGTGCCGCTGCCCAGTTCCATCGCGGTCGGGTACGGCTGGCCGTCCTCACCGGCGACGGCGTTGAACACGTCCGTCGCGTAGGAGATGCAGCGCTCGTCGTAGGAGATGGACCACTTCTCGTCGTAGGTCCCGGCTTCCCAGTCGTGGTAGAGCACGTTGGCGAGTTTGGGGTCGTCGAAGGCGGCCTTGACCTCTTCGGCGGTGGCGTGCGGGTTCGGCGCCGGATCGTTCACCTGGGTCACTTGCCTACTTCCCCTCGAAGGTGGCCTTGCCAGGGCCGTTTTCGATGAACGACTTCATGCCGTTGCGCTGGTCCTCGGTCGCCCACAGGGCGGCGAAGAGGTGTGATTCGAGCTTGAGACCACTCGCGAGGTCGGTGTCGAGACCGCCGTCGATCGCGGCCTTCGCGGCGCGCAGCGCCACGGCCGGGCCGTTGGCGAACTGGGCCGCCCATTTGTGCGCGGCGGCGTAGACGTCGTCCGGCGCCACGACCTCGTCGAGGATGCCCAGCGCCAGCGCCTCTTCGGCCTTCACGAACCGGCCGGTGAACACGAGGTCCTTGGTCTTGCTCGGGCCGATGAGCCGCGCGAGGCGCTGCGTGCCACCGGCGCCGGGGATGACGCCGAGCTGGATCTCCGGCTGGCCGACCTTGACGTTGTCGCCCGCGATCCGGCGGTCCGCGGTCAGCGCGAGCTCGAGGCCGCCGCCGAGCGCGTAACCGGTGATGGCGGCGACGACCGGCTTCGGGATGTTCGCGATGGTGGCCAGCGACGCCGTCAGCGCCGCGCCGAACTTCGCGATCTCGGGGTAGGTGCGCTCGGCCATCTCCTTGATGTCCGCGCCGCCCGCGAAGGTCTTCTCGCCGCCGTAGAGGATCACGGCGCGCACGTCATCGCGCTCGGAGGCCTCACGGGCCGCCTCGGCCAGCTCGGCCTGCACCTGGTTGTTCAGCGCGTTGACCGGCGGGCGGTCCAGCCTGATCGTGCCGACCCCGCCTTCGACCTCAAGGCTTACGAACTCTCCCACGCCAGTCCTCCTCAACGGGCCGTCCACAACGACAGATTGCAGGCTACCGGTCAGTACGACCCGTCAGCGCCTACGGGCGAAGAAGCGATCACCGGACCGTTCGAGCAGGAGGTCCTGGTCGAACGTCTTGGACAGGTTGTCACTGGTCACGACGTCGTCGACGAGGCCGGAAGCGACCGCGCGGCCGTCGCGCAGCAGCAGCGCGTGGGTGAATCCCGGCGGGATTTCTTCCACGTGGTGGGTGACGAGCACCATGGCCGGGGCCTCCGGGTCGAGGGCCAGCTCCGAAAGGCGCGCGACGAGGTCCTCGCGGCCGCCGAGGTCGAGCCCGGCGGCGGGCTCGTCGAGCAGCAGCATCTCCGGATCGGTCATCAGCGACCGCGCGATCAGCGTCCGCTTGCGCTCGCCTTCTGACAGCGTGCCGAAAGTGCGCTCGGCCAGATGCGGGATGCCCAGCGCGGCCAGCAGTTCGCGGGCGCGGTCGGTGTCGAGGCTGTCGTATTCCTCACGCCAGCGGCCAACGACGGCGTATCCGGCGCTCACCACGACGTCGAGGACGCGCTCCTCACCCGGCACCCGCTGGGCGATCGCGGCCGAGGTGAACCCGATCCGCGGGCGCAGCTCGAAGATGTTGACCTTGCCGATCCGGTCGCCGAGCAGGTCGACCGTTCCCGAGGTCGGGTGGAGTTCGGCCGCGGCCAGCCGGAGCAGGGTGGTCTTGCCCGCGCCGTTCGGGCCGAGCACCACCCAGCGTTCGTCCAGTTCCACGGTCCAGTCGAGGTCGGCGAGGAGGTCGTTGCCTGTTCGGCGGACCCCGACACCGGTCATCCTCACCACGAGGTCGTCAAGTTCGCTGGGCTGGATCGGCTCGCTCACGGCCCCATTGTGTCCGCACGGGCGCGCGCGTGTGCACCGGGCCGCCGGTCGGCGGAAAGAGGCTGGTCCAGGGAGTGGGACGGAGCGCTCCGGAAGGACGCCTGTGGCACCATCGAGGTCGTGATCAGGTCAGTGTCCGCCGCCTTCCCCGTCATCGGGGGCGCGTTTTGGCGACGCCGGACCATCGACCTGCTCCTCGTCGCCTCGTCCGGATGTACCACCGCGCGACACGGCTGACTCCAGCCCCTTTCCCGGCACACTTCTGCCGTGGCACCCGTGTCGCGCCGCGTTCGGCCCTGCATCCGAGCCCGCGATTCCTCACGAGGAGCCCACGTTGACCACGTCCGTCTCGCCCCGCCAGGACTTCGAGATCCACCCGCAGCTGACCGACCCGCTGCTCCCGGAGCTGCTGCACCCCGAGCGCCTGCTCTGGACGCCGCGGGAACTGGCCGAGCTGACCTCCACCGTCACCACCGAACTGACCACCGGCCTCCGTGGCCTGCTGCGCTTCGACGAAGACCATCGCTGGTGGGCGCGGCTCGCGCTCACCGACGGCGTCGAGCTGTGGCTGCTGTCCTGGCTGCCCGGCCAGCGGACCAAACCGCACGACCACGGCGGCGCGTCCGGCTCGTTCACCGTGCTGCAGGGCGAACTCGGCGAGGAGTACCGCTACCCCGGCGGCCCGGTCCGGCGCCGCACGCACGTCGCGGGCGAGGGCATCGGGTTCGGCGCGGGGCGCGCGCACCAGGTGACCGGCATCGGCACCGCGCCCGCCGCCAGCGTCCACGCCTACTCCCCGCCGCTGGTCGCGACCCGCGAGTACGTCACACTCGCCGACGTCCCCGCCGAGATCCCCTCGCTGGCCCCGATACTGGGCCGATGAGTGCGATCGACGAACTGCTGGCCGCCGCCCGGTCCGGACTGAACCGGGCGGAGCCGGGGCAGGCGCTGCGGCTGCAGCGCGAGGGTGCCCTGATCGTGGACATCCGCCCGTTCGCCAACCGGTTCGAAGAGGGCGAGATCCCCGGCTCGGTGATCGTCGAGCGGATCCACCTCGAGTGGCGGCTCGCGCCGGACAGCGAGTGGCGGCTGCCGGAGGTGAAACCCGACTCGACGGTGATCGTCGTGTGCAACGAGGGGTACTCGTCGAGTTTGGCCGCCGCCGACCTGCGGCGGCTGGGCCTGCCGGGCGCGACCGACCTCGAGGGCGGGTTCCGCGCTTGGCGCTCGGCAGGACTGCCCGTCCGGGAAGGCGGCACCCCGGCCGTCCCGTGACGCCTACCGCCGGACGGCCAGCCGGGCGATCGAGTCCGGCGAAAGCGGGAGCGCCGCGTGGATCCCCGCGCCTCGCACCGGCCGGGGGTTGACCAGGACGCCCGTCGCCACGTCACGTCCGGCGGCCGCGAGCACGACCTCGCGGCCGGTCCGGTGACGGACCCGCGCCCAGCCCGCGCCGGTGACGGCGCGGTACTCGGCCAGCAGACGCTCGTCGGTGAAGACGCAGAGCCAATCGCCGTGCGCGCCGAGACGGGCCGGGAGCGGCGCGCCCGCCTCGTCCGCCGGACCCCACACCGTGCCGTCGAGGAACATCCGCATGACCGAGGGGACGGGGTCGCGCAGCCCTCCGGCGGGCTCCTCAGGCTCCGGACGGACATTGCCGGCGATCCACCGCGAAGCGAGCCTAAAGTCTTCGCCGGTGAGGTCCTCCTGGAAGCCGTCCAGGCTGTTCTTGACGCTCCCCAGGAAATCGTAGAACCGCCGGGTGCAGGTCCGTTCGGAAACCGCCACGCCGCCGCGTCCGACCATGGTCCTGATCCGGCCGACCATACCCGCCCCGCCGTGCACGGGATCGACGCCGAGGTTGTAGGCGGTCCAGACGATCTCGGGCATGAGCGGATCGGCGAACCGCTCGAGAACGCGATTCAGCCGCAAAAGGACGATCTCGCGCACCCGGCCGGGCTCGGCGTCTTCCGCGATCCCCCAGATGGCCCGCAATTCGGGCCCCAGTGCGCGACGCAGGCCGTCCTGCTGGATCCCGGCGCGGGCGTGGATATGGTGCAGCCGGTCCTTGGCCCTGCGCGACGCTTTCGTTTCCTTAGCCGAAGCCACCATTCCTCCGTATTTCAGGATCGGCCCGGCAAAGTGTATTTCACCTGCTTGTCCGCCATTGTTCGGCGGAAATCGAAGATCAGGGATTTCCTTTGTTCGCCACCGGCTTGACAAGCGGGCGGGAATCGGGGTCCGACCAGAACAGCAACATCGCGTCGCTGAGTTCCTGGAGCCGCCGGTCGAACTCGACCGGGTCGGCCAAGAGGAGATCAGGGGCCAGCAGGGCGGGATCGGCGGTGACATCCGGCGGCGGGACGAACGTGATCGGGGTGAACGAAGGCAAGGGCCTCCGAGGGGCGAACTCCTCGAGCATCGCCCTCAGATCGCCCAGGTCTTCACCCACTTCGGTGAGCACGGCCGCGGCCACCGACGCCGCCTCGGCCCGCTGCGCGGCCAGCCTGCCGAGCTGTGCCGGATCGGCGGTGTCCCGCGCGTTCCGGGTCAACTGTTCCAGGACGGCGACGAAATCGTCCAGGGCCCGCGCCGCACGCGCGTGCTCCTCCGCGACCATCCGGCACCGGGCGGCCAGCTCGGTCCGCCGGGCCGAATACGCGTCGTGCCCCCGGCCGGTCCAGCCCCGGGGATCGATCTGCCGCAGCTCGACGGCTTGGTCCTCCAAAGACCGGGAGAGCGCGCGCAACCGCTCCGCCTCGGAGCGCAGCACGCTGATCATCCCCGCCGTCCAGGGCACGCCTGTCCCATCCGGGTCTTCCGGTTTCATCGTCCGTCCTCTTCGCCTCAGCCGAGAACGGCCTGGATGGTCTTGGTGGCCCTGGTGTCGGTGGCGGTCCGCCGGACGGGGTGTTCCTCGGGTTCGATCGTCTTGACCGTCTCGACGGCCTCGCCTTCCCGCTCCCGGTAGACACTCGCCGCCTTGCCCAGCCGATCGCCGAGCCGCCGCACGTCCCCGGCGAGCACCGCGACACTGTGCGCGGAAGACCGCTGGAAGGTCTCCAGCGCCGCCGCGAGCGCGGGATCCCCCGCTTCACTCGCCGTGGCCTTGAACTTCAGGGCCGGCTGCCCGGTGATCATCTCGGCGATGTCGTGGAGCCGCTCTCCCGCCCGGTTCAGTTCGTCCGGGGCGGCCTCGAAATCGATCATGTCCGCCGTCCTCGATCAGTGCTCACGGGCGAGCCGGGCGATCTCGTCCGGCGGGAGCGGCAGCGTGGCGTCGACCCCGGACCCCCTCGCCGGACTCGGATTGACCAGGACCCCGGTCGGGAAGATCCGGCCCGCCGCGGTGCGCACGACGTCACGGCCGGTCCACCGGCCCGTCCGGTCCCAGACCGCGCCGGTGGATTCGCGGTACGCGGCCAGCAACCGTTCCCCGGTGAAGACACAGAACCACTCACCACCGGCGCCGAGCTTCGCCGCGAGCGGGACGCCCGCCCCGTCCACGGGCCCGTGGACAGGACCGTCGAGGAACATCTTCAGCACCGGTGTCATCGGCGACCGCAACCCCCGGATGGCCGCCGAAAGCCCGTCGGCGGATTCTTCGGCGCCGGGGCGGATGTTCCCGGCGAGCCAGCGCGAAGCACGGACGAGATCCTCGTCGGTGATCGGGCTTTGAGCGGTCCCCAGGCTTTTCACGACGGCGGGCAGGAAATCCCCGTTGAACCGGCGAGTACACGTTCGGACACCGCGTCCGACGCGACCCTCGTCGACCATTTTCTCGAGCCGACGGACGACGCCGCTTTCTTCGTCACGAGAAGCGGTGCCGAGGTTGTACGCGGTCCACACGATCTCGGGCATGAGCGGATCGGCGAACCGCTCGAGAACACGATGCAGTCGCAAAAGGACGATCTCCCGCACCCGGCCGGGCTCGGCGTCTTCCGCGATGCCCCAACGGTCCAGCAACTCCGGCCCCATCACCCGGGCGAGCCCGTCCTGCCAGAGACCGTCGCGCTTGTGGATGCCGAGAACACTGTCCTCAGGCTTTTTTCTTTTCCTCGTCGAAGTCACTAGTCCTCCCCTTCGCGACCTCAAGGACAAAGATCTTAGGCGACAGGAATTCAACGCACTAATCGCCCCCCGAACCGGGAAGATGACCCACAAAAGGGGCTTTCACCTGCATTTTTGCCAATTGTCGGACAGTACGAGGGGTCGATTTGGTCATTTGTTCGCCACCGACTCGACAGCCGGCGGAGATGACCTCTCCGTGGCGAAACAAAACCGTACGTACGTCTCTTGACCAGTTGCCGGCCAAGGCCCGGCAGGGGATGCGCGAAGACGATCATCCTGCCTAGCTTCGAAGGACCGGCCGCGTATCGAGCGGCCCGAAACGAGGAGTACGGAATGGAACTCGCCGTGATCGTCGGGCAGGCGATGCTGCTGGGCGCCGGAGCGGCCTGGCTGGTTTCGTCACGCTGCCATCAGCGTCGCCAGGCCGGACTCCTGCAGTCCGCACAGGCCGCGTGGGCCTACGCGAGGTACCTCGAGCACGTCGCGGCGCACCGGCACCCGCCTCGCCCCGGGCCGCCGTTCTTGGGCTGAGTCAGGCGTGGACCACCCGGGCGAGTTCCGCCGGTGTGGCCAGCAGACGGTGCTTCGGCAGCACGCGGACGGTGTAGCCGATCGAGCCCGGATGCGGCAGCTTCAGCCGTGCCGCGAACGCGCCGATCCCGTCACCGGACATCGGGACGGTGACGGGGTCGCTCAGTTCGTCCCCGTCACCCACCTTCCCGACGACGGCCTGGACGTCCACTTCGGACGGTTCGAGGCCGGCGAGGTCGATCCGGGCCCGGATGGTCACCTCGGTCCCGGTGACCATCGGCGCGGCGTCCTCGACGAGCAGTTCGGTGTCGAAGATCCGCACACGCGGCCAGGAGACGTCGAGTTTGGTCCGGTAGTCCGCCAGCGACAGCGCGCCGCGGTACGCGTCACCCGTCGCCTCCGCGACCATCCGGGAGGCGGGCAGGTACCCCGATTCGACGTATTCCCGCACCATGCGCGAAGCCTGCACGCGCGGCCCGAGGGTCTCCAGCGTGTGCCACACCATCGACAGCCAGCCGCCGGGCACTCCGCCGGCGTCGCGGTCGTAGAACAACGGCGCGATCTGGTGACCCAGCAGGTCGTAGAGCGCCGCGGCCTCCAGTTCGTCGCGGCGCAGCGGGTCGGTGACGCCGTCCGCGGTCGGGATCGCCCAGCCGTTGCTGCCGTCGTAGCACTCGTCCCACCAGCCGTCGCGGATGGACAGGTTGAGGCCGCCGTTGAGCGCGGACTTCATCCCCGAGGTCCCGCACGCCTCGAGCTGCCGCACCGGCGTGTTCAGCCAGACGTCGCAGCCGCGGTAGAGGTAGCGCGCCATGGACATGTCGTAATCCGGCAGGAAGACGATCCGGCGCCGGACCTCGGGATCGTCGACGAACCGGACGATCTGCTGGATCAGCTGCTTGCCGCCCTCGTCGGCCGGATGCGATTTGCCCGCGACGACGAGCTGGATCGGGCGCCGCTCGTCCAGCAGCAGCGCGCGCAGGCGCTCCGGGTCGCGCAACATCAGCGTCAGCCGTTTGTACGTCGGCACGCGGCGCGCGAAGCCGACTGTCAGCACGTCCGGGTCGAAGACCGTGTCGGTCCACCCGAGTTCGAGCGCGGACGCGCCGCGCTGCATCCACGCGGCCCGCACCCGGCGCCGCACCTCGGCGACCAGCTTCTCCCGCAGTTCCCGCCGCAGCGCCCACAGCTGCTCGTCGCTGACGCCGTCGCGCAGCGGCTTTCCCTGCGCGCCGTCGAGACCCAGTTCCTCGTGGTTGCGGCCGAGCAGCGCGCTCAGTTCGCGCGCCACCCAGGTCGGGCCGTGCACCCCGTTGGTGACCGAGGAGACGGGCACCTCGTCGAAGTCGAACCCGGGCCACAGCCGGGAGAACATCCGCCGCGACACGCGGCCGTGCAGCGCCGAGACACCGTTCGCCCGCTGCGCGAGCCGCAATCCCATATGCGCCATGTTGAACAGGCCGGGGTTGTCCTCCGCGCCGAGCGCGAGCACGCGGCGCGGGTCGACGTCCGGGACCAGCCTGCCGTCGGTGAAGTACCGCTGGACGAGGTCGACGGGGAACCGGTCGATCCCGGCGCTGACCGGTGTGTGCGTGGTGAACACGGTGCCGGCGCGGACGGCGGGCAGCGCCTCGTCGAAAGCCAGTCCGTCGGCCTGGATGATCTCGCGGGCGCGCTCCAGCCCGAGGAAACCGGCGTGGCCTTCGTTCGTGTGGAACACCTTCGGCTGCGGATGCCCGGTGAGCTCGCAGTAGCGTCGCACCGCGCGGAAGCCGCCGATCCCGGACAGGATCTCCTGCCGGATACGGTGGTCGGCGTCGCCGCCGTAAAGCCGGTCCGTGACGGCGCGCAGGTCCTCGTCGTTGGCCTCGGTGTCGGTGTCCAGCAGCAGCAACGGGATCCGGCCGACGCGGGCCTTCCAGATCTGCGCGTACAGCGTCCGCCCGGCGGGCATCGCGACCTCGACGAGCACCGGCTCGCCGCCGTCGGTCAGCAGTTCCAGTGGGAAGGCGTTGGGGTCGATCACCGGGTAGTGCTCGACCTGCCAGCCGTCGAGCGACAGCGCCTGCCGGAAGTACCCGGCGCGGTACAGCAGCCCGACGCCGACCATCGGCACGCCGAGGTCCGACGCCGCCTTGAGATGGTCGCCCGCGAGCACGCCGAGGCCGCCGGAGTAGTTCGGCAGCGCCTCGGTGACGCCGAACTCCATCGAGAAGTACGCGACGGCAGGCGGGAGATCGGTGTCTTCCTGCTTCTGGTACCAGCGCGGCTCGGCGAGGTAGCGGTCCAGATCGGCGACGGCCTCGCGCGCGTGGGCGAGGAAGGCGTCGTCCACGGCCAGCTCGTCGAGCCTGGCCGGGGGCAGCGCGGTGAGCATCCGCAGCGGGTCGCGGACGCGGTTGAACAGCTCCGCGTCCATCGACGCGAACAGGTCTCGGGTCGGCGGATGCCAGGTCCAGCGCAGATTCGTGGCGAGGTCACCGAGGCCGGAGAGCGACTCCGGCAGGCTCGCGCGGACGGTGAACCGGCGGACTGCTCTCATGAGGAGCGACCATATCGGGACCGACCCGGCCCCGCTCAAGACCCACTTCGGGGATTACCTGCACGCGTGCCATAAGCGCTGGGTATGGTCCCTGCTTGCCGGTGTACGCGGCCCGGTCGGGGCCCTGACGACAAGCGAGTGAACATGATCCAAGGGGGAGTGCGGGGCAGGCGTCGCCCGGCTCTGATCGCGGTCGTGGTGGTGCTGGCCCTCGGGCTGAGCGCCTGCAACGACAAGGGTGGCTCGTCGGCGGGCAAGGAAGGCAGCCAGCCGGGCGCCGGCGACGTCGCCGGGCTGCCGATCACGCATTTCGAAAGCGGGCTGAAGCCGGACGCGCCCAAGCCGGACCTGCAGGTCCGCAACGAGGACGGCTCCGAGGACGACCGGCTCGCCATCGCCGCGATCGCCGACGCGCAGACCTACTGGACCGAGGTCATGCCACGCGACTTCGGCCAGCCGTACGAGCCGTTGAAGTCACTGCTGTCCTACAGCGCGAAGACCGACGACGAAGAGACCGAATGCGGCAGCGTCAAGAAGCTCATCAACGCCTTCTACTGCCCGCCGGGTGACCTGGTGGCCTGGGACCGCGGCGTGCTGCTTCCGATGCTGCGTGAGCGGTTCGGGAAGATGGCGGGCGCCGTCGTGCTCGCGCACGAACTCGGGCACGCCGTGCAGTACCGGCTCGGCGAGAAGGCCAGCATCAAGAAGAACACCCCGTCGATCGTCAAGGAGCAGCAGGCCGACTGCTTCGCGGGCGGCTACTTCCGCTGGGTCGCCGAGGACAAGAGCAAGTACTACCGCGTCTCCACCTCCGAAGGCCTCAACCAGGTCATGGCGTCGCTGTTCCTGATCCGCGACCAGGCGGGCACCAGCGCGACCAAACAGGGCGCGCACGGGACGGCGTTCGACCGCACGTACGCGTTCCAGGTCGGGTTCGAGAAGGGCGCGAAGGAATGCGCCGCGATGAACGAGGAGAACATCAAGGCGCGGATCACCGAGCGCCCGTTCGACAAGGGTGACAAGGGCAAGGGCGACGCGAAGCTCGACGCCGAGATCATCGGGATCCTGAAGAAGAGCCTCGACGACGCCTTCAAGGGCGCCGGTGTCCCGGGCCCGGAGATCACCGAAGACGGCAACGGCAGCTGCGCCGGCGGCCCCAGCACCCCGCCCGCGTCGTATTGCCCGGCGAACAACACCGTCAGCATCGACATGGCCAAACTGCGCGAACTCGCCCAGCCGGTCGACCAGCAGGCGGAATGGGAAAGCGGGCACAGCGAGGGCAAGGGCGACTTCGCCGCGTTCTCGGAAATCGCGTCCCGCTACGCGATGGGCATCCAGAAGGGTGTCGGCGCGTCGATCGACAACGCGAACGCGGGACTGCGCACCGCGTGCCTGGTCGGCGCGTGGGCGAAGGCCAGCTCCGTGCCCGGCGCGACGCTGCGGCTTTCCGCCGGTGACCTCGACGAGGCCATCTCGGATCTGCTGAGCCCGGAGAGCCTGGTCTCGGCCGACGTCAACGGCAAGCGTGTCGAGAACGGTTTCGAGCGGATCGAGGCACTGCGGAAGGGCTACCTGGAGAGCTCTTCGGTGTGCTCGACGCAGTACGGCTGATCGGGACCGGTCCGATCACGGCTCCCTGAAGTGCTGCGTTGATACCTAGGCTGGGGGTGTCGCGAAAGCCACTTTCGGGACGTCTGATGTCCCGAAAGTGGCTTTCGCGACACCAGAAGTGGCGATGAGGCGTCAGCCGGGCCGAGCGCCGCACCACCCCAGGCCCAAGTACATGAAGGCCCCCTTCCTTGCGCTAGGCGCGAGGAAGGGGGCCTTCATGTACCAAAACCCTCAGTAAAGCGCGCTGGCCAGATCCCGCCGCGCCTTCATGACCCGCTCGTCCGCCGAGTCGAACAGCTCGAACAGCGCCACCAGGTGCTCCCGCGCCTTGTTGCGCTCGTCGCCCGCGGTACGCCGCACGGCCGCGATCAGCCGCGCGAAACCCGCTTCGGGCTGCTGCCCGGCGACTTCGAGGTCGGCCGCGGCGAGCTGGGCGTCGAGGTCGGCCGGGTCGGCGTCGGCCTTCGCGATCGCGTCCGGGCCCGCGGCCTCGGCGCGGGCGGTGAACTTGACCTGCGCGAGCGCGGTCTTGGCCTCCTCGTTCGCGGGCTCGACGTCGAGGATGCGCTCGTAGGCCGCCTGCGCCGCGGCGAAGTCACCGCGTTCGAAGGCGTCTTCGGCCTCGGTGAACCGCACGTCCTCCGGTACCTCGACACCGCCGCCGTTCTCCTCGGCCGCCTTGATGCCGGGCAGCCGGTCACGCAGCGCGTCGAGCAGCGAGCCGAGCCACTTGCGGATCTCGGGTTCGGGCAGCGCGCCCGAGAACGCGTCGACCGGCTGGCCGCCGCCGATGGCGATGACCGTCGGGATCGACTGCGCGCCGAAAAGCTGCGCGATGCGCGGGTTGGCGTCGACGTCCACCTTGGCGAGCACCCAGGCACCGCCGGACTCGGCGGCGAGGCGCTCCAGCACCGGGCTGAGCTGCTTGCAGGGACCGCACCATTCGGCCCACAGGTCGACGACCACCAGCTGCTGCAGGGATCGCTCGACGACCTCGGCCTGGAAAGTGGCTTCGGTGACCTCGATCACGGCGCCGCCCGCCGCGGGGGCGCTCGGTACGGCACCGTCGGCCGCAGGAGCCCGCGGTGGGGCCGGGGGCTGTTTCTGGGGCGCTTCGGCACGCGCCTTGAGCGCGGAAAGGTCGACCGCGCCGGAAAGCGCGGCGGAAAGGGCCGCCGTCTTCGCTGCTGATCCGCGTGGGTGTGTCACGGTTCCATCCTGGCACGCATACCCGAGCGTTTCACCGCATGCCCCCGGCTGCCCGCTTGGCAGGACGGTCCCCGTCGGGCAGGCTCGCTGCCAGGGGGTGATCGACATTCCGACACGCAGGACGGCCACGGTGGCCGTCGCGATAGCCATCGCCGTCACTTGGGTGAGCGTCATCACGGTGCTGATCGCCCATCAGCCCGATCCCGGCGTCGACAGTCCGGGAAAGCTTCGAGAGGACCTCACCGCCGCGCTCAACGAGCACGACGTCGAGGCCCTCTCCGAGCTCATCGACTACCCGCCCGCGTCGGCGGGCGACTTCGCGAAGTCCTATATCGACACGCTGACCGGCCGCGGTGTCCACGACGTCACGGTGAAGTTCGCCCCGGACGATCTTTCGCCGACTTCGGCGACCGTCAGCGGGAAACTGGGCGACGGCAGCGCGTTCGGTTACCCGGTCGCCGTCGCGGTCAAGGACAAGCTGTGGCTGGTCTCCTTCACGCCGCCGCTCCCCTGACTCACTCGCTGAGGTGCTTCTCGACGCGCTCCACCTTGGCGGTCAGCTGACCTTCGTAACCAGGCCGGATGTCGGCCTTGAGCACCAGCCCGACCCGCGTCGAACCCTCGCCCGCGGCCTCGACGGCCCGTTTGACCACGTCCATGACCTGATCCCAGCTCTCACCTTCGATGTTGGTGAACATCGCGTTGGTCGAATTCGGCAGGCCGGACTCCCGCACGACTTTCACCGCGCGGGCGACGGCTTCGCTGACACCGCCGTCTTCCTCGGCCGCGGACGGGCTGACACTGAAGGCCACGATCATCTTCTGCTCCTCGTTCAGACACTTTTCCCACGCATAACACCCGGTCGTGCGGCATGGCACGGGTACCCGCTGGTAACTTCGATCGCCATGAGCCGTCCGTTGCCGTTCGACCCGATCGCCCGCGCGGCGCAGCTGTGGGAGGCCCGTATCGGGCCGTCCGAAACCATGGCCGCGGTGACCGGGATCATGCGCGTGCAGCAGATCATCCAGTCCGCGGTGGATGGCGCGCTCAAACCACACGGGCTGACCTTCGCCCGGTACGAGGCGCTGGTCCTGCTGACCTTCGCCCGCGCCTCCCACCTGCCGATGCGGGTGATGGGCGAGCGCCTGCAGCTGCATCCGACGAGTGTCACCAACATCGTCGACAGACTCGAGAAGGACGGGCTGGTCAAACGCGTACCGCATCCGACCGACCGCCGGACCACCCTGGTCGAGATCACCGGCGAAGGCCGCGCACGCCGCGAAGAGGCCACCAAGGCCGTCACCGAAATCGACTTCGGGCTGACCGGGCTCACCGGTAAGCAGACCGAGCAGCTGACCGACCTCCTCACCAAGGTCCGCAAGGCCACCGGCGACTTCACCGAATAACCCCGGAAGCGCGTGAAGGCCCCCTTCCCTCGGCCACGGTTTTAAGTGACCAGCAGAGGAAGGGGGCCTTCACGCGCTTAAAGCAGATCAGGCGGCGGCGGGTTCCGGGGTCCGGTCGAACAGGCCGACACCGCCGTGCGACAGCCGCTGCGGGCCGTCCAGCTTGCCGTTGCGCAGCGCCCAGGACTCGAACAGCCAGGTGAACAGCGGCGGGATGCTGGAGAGCAGCGCGAGGATCAGGGTCTTCGGGCGCCAGCCGAGCGGCTTCGCCACGGACAGGGAGACCAGCACGTAGAGGACGAAGACGACGCCGTGCACCATGCCGAGGACGGGGACGCCGCCCTCGCCGAGCTTGACGGCGTACTTGAGGAACATCCCGACCAGCAGCCCGGCCCAGGAGAGGGCTTCGGCTACCGCGGCCACGCGGAATACTAGAGCGGCCTTGCTGGACACTTTCTCCTCCTGTGGGGTCTCACCACTACGTGTGTGCACATGACTACGTCCGACGAGCACTGTCCAAGGCGGACTCGCCAAGAACGTCAACAGCGCTGTCGGACGTGGTAATACCAGTGTGAGGCGTGACGGCCCTCACCGGAACACCGGGGGCCGTGATGCTCCTCACGACCCCCGGTACGAACCGGTCTAAACCACTCGGATCACCCGGCGCAGGGCGATTTCGGCGCCCCTTCGGGACCGGTCGCCCACGTGGCCTTGGCGGCGTCGTCCGTGAGCCGGAAGTCCAAAGTGGTCCCTCGCGCCAGCTGTTCCAGCCCGACGTAAGCCCGCTGCGAGCCCGATCCCAGTCCTTGGACGTACTGGAGTTTCGACGCGTCGGCGCCGTCGGCCTTGATCGTGATGTCGCGGCCGTTCTCCAGATGCACCACGGACTTCTCGAACCGCGGCGCGTTGAGCACGAACTGCCCGGTGCCCGGCACCGCCGGGTACAGCCCCAGCGCGCTGAAGACGTACCACGCGGACATGGTCCCGAGGTCGTCGTTGCCGGTGACGCCATTGGGCGCGTTGGTGAACAACGTGTGTGCCGCCCGGACGACGGCCGAGGTCTTCCACGGCTGCCCGGTCAGCGTGTACATCCAGGGCGAGTGCAGATCCGGCTCGTTGTTCGGGTTGTAGCGGAACTGGTTGTAGTAGTTGTACGGGCCGACGACCCATTCCTCGCGCACGGTCTTCGCCGGATCCTTGACCAGATCCCCGTAGGCGAAGAAGTCGTCGAGCCGCTTGCCGACGTTCTCCTTGCCGCCCATACGGTCGACGAGGCCGGGCACGTCCTGCTGGGTCAGCCATTGGTACTGCCACGACGTGCCCTCGTGGAACCCGTCCTGGCTCTGTGGGTTGAAAGGCTTGCCCGCCGGGCTGAACCACTCCCCGCCTTCGAGCTTCGGCCGGTAGAAACCGGTGAAGCCGCGGTCGGTCACCGACGAGTCCCACAGCGTGCGATAGCTACGTCCCTTGTCCGCCAAGGCCTTCGCGTCGTCCTTCTTGCCGAGACCGGCGGCCATGATGGACAACGAGCAGTCCGCGAGCGCGTACTCCAAGGTGGCCGAAGCGCCGTGGTCCGGGTCGGTGTCCTGCCCCTTCTTCGGGAAGTCCTTGTCGTACTGGACGAACCCGTCCTTCTGGTAGCTCGCGTTCCCCGAGCGGCCCTGGAACGGCGAGGACGCGGGTGGGATCTCGCGCGAGTTCCGCAGAAGTGCCTGGTACGCCTTGAACTCCTGTCCGGACAGCGCGCCGAAGCGCCACAGGTCGACCAGGAACGGGGTGACCGGATCGCCGGTCATCGTGTTCGTCTCCTGGTTCGCGTACGCCCAGCGCGGCAGCCAGCCGCCCTGGTCGTGGATGGCGAGCACGGATTTCGCGACGTCCTTCGCCCGCGCCGGCCGCAACAGCGCGAGCAGCTGGTTCTGCGTGCGATAGGTGTCCCACAAAGAGAAGAACTCGTAGTACGTCCACCCGAGCGCGCGGTGGATCTTGTCGTCGAACCCGCGATAGCGGCCGTCCGCGTCGTTTCCGGTCAGCGGCTGCAGCAGCGCGTGGTAGAGCGAGGTGTAGAACACCGTGCGGTCGTCCTTCGCCCCGCCCTTGATGTCCACTGAGGACAGTTCCTTGCGCCAGGCGCGCTGGGCTCCGTCACGGACGGCGTCGAAGGAACGGCCCTTGTCGGACGCCAGGTTCAGCTTGGCGCCGAAAGCGTCCACGTGGGAGATCGCGGTCGTCGCGGTTACCTGCCCGCCGCCGAAGGTCAGCCAGGCGCCGCGCAGGCCCTCGCCACCGACCGACTCCTTCGAACCCGGCGTGCCACCTGTCGGCGACCAAGTGCCGAAGGATTTGAACGGCTTGTCGAACGTCGTGGTGAACCAGGTCTTGTACGGCTTCCCGCCGCAGAACGCCTGCGACTCCACCATTCCTTCGACCGTCCGGTCCCCGACGACGCGGATCTGGCTCGCCGTCACGGGTTCCTTGTCGTTGGCCTGCCCGACGTTGACGAAAACGTTCGCGTCGCCCGATTTCGCGAAGGTGTACCGCTCGACACCGGTCCGCGTGGTCGCGGTGGCCTCCGCGTCGACGCCGCCGTAGCCGGTGAGCCGCACCTTGTAATAGCCGGGCTTCCCGATTTCGCCCTCGTGCGTATACGGCGAGGCGTACTTCTTGTGATCGAACGTCTCGGGTTTGGCGGTGTCGAACGCCGCGCCGGGCCCGACGGCGCCCGTGGTGGGCAGGGACGACACGAGGCCACCCTGCTCCCAGCAGCCCGCGCCGGACAGGAAGAAATGCCCGAAGCCGCGGATCGCGGTGTCGTCGTAGCGGTAACCGGCGTAATGCGACGAGATGGGGCTGACCTGCGTCATCCCGAAAGGCGCCGACGCACCGGGGAAGGTGTTGCCGTCGTCCTTGGTGCCGATGAAGGTGTTGACCGCGTCCACGGGGTCGCCACCGGGTGCCGCCGCCGCGACGGGCGTGAGAAGCCCGGCGGGGACGACGAGTGCGGTGAGCAACCCGGCGACGCGGGTCGAAGTGCTTGCGGGCATGGGGAAGGCCGCCTCCTGACAACGTTGTCGCTGCCTGCCCACTTTCGACAAGGACGGACCATCTGGTCAAGAGGTCCGTCAAACCCTGTCCGATTCAGGACAGCGGGAGCACGAACGCCGCGACCCGGACCGAGCCGGTCCCCGACTGCCGCAGCCCCTCCAGCACGATCTCGGTCAGCTCACCCTCGACGTCCAGCTCGACGACCTCGCGGGACACGTCCTCGCCGGCCCCCAGCTCGGTGGCCAGCGAATCGCCGTCGACCAGCAGCCGCACCCTCCCGGTCGTCCCCGCGCCCGCGACGGTCTCGATGATCAGCCGCACCTCGCCCGACGTGACGAACGCCCGCAGCAGCGGCTCCCACTCCGCCGATTCGGTCCCCGGCCAATCGCCGGGCCGGGCGGGCGCGAACGGCTCACCGAGCGCGAACCCCGCCGAAACCGGCGCCGGGGCCGACATCGCCATCGCGACCCTGGGCGCGCCCGCCTCCAGCAGCCGCAGTCGCCGCTGGATCTCGCGCAGCTCCGACACCAGCGTGTCGGGTTGGTAGACCTTGCTCATGCCGCCTCCGCGCAGGAATGGAACGCGCTCATCCGGTCCCCAGTATCGGTGCCACGGTCAGCACGACCTCCTCCTGCCCGGCGTCGTCGCCGGGAGTGACCGAGAAGCCGAGGATCCGCACGGTGACGTCGAGCAGGTCCCCGGCGAAGAACGGGTCGTCGATGAGCACCCGCGCGTCGTCGCCGACCGAGTACGAGCCGACGATCGGGTCCAGATCGGCACGCACGGTCAGCTCCGGCAGCACCACCGGCCGACGCCGGACGGCGAGTTCCCCGGCGACGTGCGCCGCGAGCAGGGCCGGGTCGGCGGTGTCCAGTTGCGGCGCCGCCGCCTCCAGCAACGGCCACCCGGCCGCGTGCGCGCTCGGATCGGCGCGGATCACCGGCGCCCCCGTCTGCCCGCTGGACGTGCCCAACATGCGCGTCGCCATGCTCGCCGCGTCACTCGGCCAGCCGAAGTCGATCAGGTTCGCGCCGTACTCCCAGACGTTGGCGTCCGCGGCGAGGCCAAGACGAGGATGACCGAGGCGCAGCGAACGGCGCGGAGTCCCGTTCTCGTCGTACTGGACGTCGAAAGCGAAGTCGAAACCGCCCTCGGCCCCGGAGAGGTCCCTCAACACTTCGCCGACGGCCTTGCATTCCGCAGGCGCGTAAGAGATCGAGCGCGTCACTCCGGAAGTCGCCGGTCCGGTGATCACCACGCCGAGATCGCCGTCCGCATGCGCTTGGGCCAGCGCGATCACGCGGGCGGCGACCTCGAGCTGATCCCCGCTGCAGGTGAACGGCGCGGCCAGATCCGCGGGGTCGAGCATGAACCGGTGATCGAAGTACGACAGGAAGTCCGAGGCGCCCAGCTCCAGGACACCGTTCGCCGCACTGTAGCGGCTGGTCCAGAGCACACCGCCCCACAACAGATCGCCGTTCCGTTCCACGTACAGCGCGGTCCGGCCCGGCTCGGTCAAGAGCCGCGGCTCGCGCATCCGGATCTCCGGGTCGTCCACCCGCAGCCTGCCGCGAAAGCCGCCGCTGTCATTGAGCTTCTTGTCGAAGGAAACACCGGACAGCGGAAGTTCGTCGAGGATCGCCCCGGTCCGGACGTCGGCGATCAGGTAGACGTAGCTCGCACCCACGCCCGGCGCCTAGAAAGCCGGGAACGACAGGCCGTCGAGCGACACCCAGGTCGGGTAACCGCCCGCCGGTCTGGGGATCCAGAACTGACCGTTGGGCAAGATGTTGGCACGGTGCGGAGCGCCATCGATGAGGATCGGGACGATCATCTCTTTGGTCGGCCAGGAGGACAGCTCCAACGCCAGGCTTGCCGTGGTGCCGATGGGGGTGGGGGTCACATCTTTGGCACCCGAGCCCTTGATCAGGCCGCGCAACTGGACGAAGCCTTGGTCGTCCACCAGCATCTCAGGGCCGTGGTACCGCTGGCTGTTGTAGACCTGCCATCCGTTTGCCGGGCTCAGGGGTTTCCACCGGTCCCGGTCCCTCGGCTGGGCGAATCGCTTCCAAGCGCCTCCCTGGAACACCTGCAGCTCACCGGAGTCCAGGCGATAAGCGAACTGTCCCGGATACGCCTGTGCGGAACTGGGCGCTTCCAGTGCCCGCGTCAGCGGCAGGATCCCGCCCGTCGCGGCGGTGAATCTCCGCCGATCGGTGAATTCCGGCTGTTCACCGACCTTGCGGACCCGGATCTCGGCGAGTTCCATGATGGCCGAGGCGGTGTTGTTCGTCGGCGGTCTGCTCGGCGGGTCCTTGCTCTCCCCCGCGTAAAGGTTCACCACGAACTCGTTGCCGATGATCTCCGCCACCACCAGGTCGATCCTCTGCAAGGTGGGATGCGCGGCCCCGAGGGGCAGTTCCTTGACCGCGTCCAGACTCACCGAATAGGGGCCATCAGCGGGATTGTTCTTGTTGCTCAACAAAGCCTGGAACGGAGTGATCTTGAGCTTGCCCGCGTCCAGGACCACCTTTCCCGGGTCGCCCGCCGTCCACCGGATTCCCTGCCTCACGCGCAACGGATCGAGCGAATCGCCTCCGGTCTCCGCTTGGAAGGACGTTCCGGTGACGAGCCGGGCATCGCGGGCGTCGACCCCGTTCACCCAACCCGGCTTCCGCTCTGCCATCTCAGACTCCCCTCAGACCCAGGCGTCGCGCCAGCTCACCGAGAGCCAGGCCGGCGTGCTGTCGTCGAACGCGTCGAAAGTGATGTTCGTGGTGCCCGGCGGGAGCCCGAACCAGCGAGACCCCGGTAGCAATCCCGCCCGGCGCGACATCTGCCCCAGGGTGACCGTCCGCGCGGCGGTGTCGATCTTCAGTTCGTCTCCCGCCGAAAGGCTCAGGGAGAAGGCCAGCTGCCGTCCATCTGCCGAGTCGTTGCGGATCACCGGTCGCACGCACGGACCGTGGATCGTCCACTGTGGCCACGCTGGCGTTGTCCCGCGGTTCAGAAGGGACAACCGTCCGCCACCCGGTTCACCGAACTCCAACGGGAACGAGAGCGGGAACTCGATCCCGGCGCCCGGCCGGGGAAGCCCGCAGGTGAGCTGTTGCTCCTCGCCGTACCGCAGCGGATCCGGCGCGGTGAGCTGGATCGACCAGTCGAAACTGACCGGAGTCGTGTCGGCGATCTTGACGCCGGCCGCGAGCCGGACCGACGCCCGTCGGGTCATCGTCCGTTCGGCGACCACGAGCGACCCCAAGGTCGCTCCGTCCGCCAGCACGGCGACGATGCGGTTCTTCGCGTCTTCACGGGTGTCCGGATCCGGCGCGATCGCGGTCCCCTCCAAGGTGATCACTCTCGCGGTCCGGAACGAGGGAGCGTCGAAACTGCCGTCCCGTTGCGGTCGATCGGAGAGGTCCAGCCGGATGCCCGGTCCGCCGGACCAGCCGTCCTCTTTGGTCACCCACCACTCGACACCCGCACCGTCGACGGTGTTGCCCGCCCAACCGTCCACTGTGTACGTCGGCAAGGCGAGCACGCTCTCGATCACCGCTTCGCCGCCCATGCCACCTCCCTCGCGGCCACGCGGCCGATTTCGTACTCCGACTGACCCGCGCGGGGATGGACGTTCACGGTGACCGCCGCCCTCGCCGCTTCCACCCTGGCGCGGACGCGGCCGAGCGGGCCGGTCACGCGCGCGGCGGTCGCGGCGGAGAGGTTCGCCATCGCGGGCCGGACGGTCACGGACTTGGGAAGCGGCACCAGCTTCGTCATCGCGGCGGCCACCAGGTCGCCCGTCTTGTCGATGCCGACGGCGAGCCCCTCACCGATGTTGCGCCCGAATCCGGCCATCACTTGTGACGGCGAGAAGATCTTGAGCGCGTCCTTGAGCGGGCCCGAGATCTTGTCCACCACGGAGTTCTTGATCGTCGAAACGAGGTTCCCGGCCATGTCACGGATCCCGTTGATGAGCCCTTCGATCAACGACCTGCCGGAGTCGTAGAGCGTCCGGCCCAGATCGCCGAGTGCGCCGACCACCTTGCCGGGCAGAGACTTGACGAAGCCGATCACGCCGGAGATCGCCGTGCTCACCGCGGATTTGGCCTGGTCGAACGCCTTCCGGACGATGCCAACCACCTGACCGACGCCCTTGATCGTCGCGACGACGGTCTTGATCCCACCGGTGACGATGGCCTTCACCACGGTGAAGACCGTGGTGATCACCTTTTGGACGACGGTGAAGTAGGTGGTCACGTAGGTCCGGATCACCGTCACCGCCGCCTGGATGACCTTGGCGACATACGGCCAGACCACGGCGATGACGCGGCGGATCACGTTCACGGCGTCGACCACGACCTTCTTCACCGCGGTGAAGGCCGAATCGACGATGGTCCGGAAGGCCGTGCTGCGTTTGTAGGCGAGGATGAGTCCCGCGACGAGCAGCGCGATCACGGCGATGACGATCCCGATCGGCCCGCTCGCGAGTCTGGTGGCCACGGCGAACGCGCGCTGGGCGGCGGTACCCAGCCTGGTCGCGAGGGTGTGGGCGCGCTGCGCGATGGTCGCCGCCATCGTCCGTGCGGTCGAAAGGGCGGCTTGCACGGCCGCCTTGGTATGGCCGGCGGCGAGGAGGACGAGGTTCCGCGCCCCCGTCGCGGCCGCGACCGCCATGTTCCTGGCGTTGACCACGAACCGGCCGACGGCGGCACTCGCGTTCATCGCGGCTTGACGGGCCGCGACCAGCCCCTGGGTCAGTTGCGCCTTCAAGGCCGCGCCCAGGTCCCGGATCGCGCCGGGTGCTCCCTTCACCATGTTCTGGAGGTCCCGCCCGAAGGCGGACAGCTCTTTGGCGCTTTCCCTCAGTCCCGTACGGAAGTCCCGGAGCGCACCGGGCAACCGGTTCATCGCCGCGGCCGCGTCCTGCACTTGCGTGACGGTGCCCTGAATCGCCGTCGCCGCCGTGTTGATCGCGTCGGCGTAACCCACGACGTCGGTGACGGCGGCGGTGACCGCCGGATGACTTTCCTTGAACTTCGCCGTCATCTCGGTGAGCTCTTTGTTGACGTGCTCGGCGAAATCCTGCGTGATCTTGTTCGCGGCCTCCGAAACGGCGTTGGTGACCGACTCGCGGATCCCGGTGACCAGGGCGTCGACCTGGGCCTTGGCCGCTTCGGTGATGGCGGACGTCGGCGCGGTCACCGGCCGCCTCCCGGTGACGGCGCGCCGAAGAAGGCGGCGAGTTGCTCAGGCGTGGTCGCCACGACCTCTTCCTCCTCTTCGACTCCGGGTCTCGGCACCGGTCGCGGCCGTTCGGGCCGGTCGGCGTTCTCGTCGGAATTCGCCGTCACGAACAGCCAGTTGCCCACGGCGAGCTCGTCGACGGCGCCGGCGAGCAGATGCTCGGTGATACCCCAGTCGGCGACGTCGCCGTGCAGCGCGCGCACCAACGCGGACTCCCTCGGCAGATGGCGGATCAGCACCCGCAGCCGCCGCGGGGAGAGCCGTCCGCGGTAGTAGTCGAGTAGATCCACCCGGTAAAACCGCAGCAGATCGGCTTCGACGGCCTCGCCGTGCTCTGTCAGGAGCTCGTCGAGGCCGAAGATTCCCCCAGCGACATGCCGGTGTCACGGCCGTACGCCTCCAGCAGGGCCTGGACGTCCTGCACCGAAACGGCGTGCTCGTCGAGCCGCTTGAACTGTTCGTCGCCGAGCAGGACCTGCAGCAGACCGTCCAAATCGGACGGATCCAGCGCGGCGAGCCTGCCGACGGAGTCGCGCGGCAGCTCGGTCGGCAGCGAGAAGCTCTCGCCGTCGAGTTCGAATTCCCAGCGCTCGCCCAGCGCCTCGAGCCGTTGAGCGCGTGCGGCGTTGACGTTGTACTTCGCCATTTCCGGTGTTCCCCCTGGCTTTCTCTACGCGGACTGTTCTTCGGGCTCGGTCTCGGCGACGGCGGTCGGCGCGACGGTGTTCATCGACCACTGCGCCAGCGGTTCGAACTTGTTGTCCTTGATCGGGGTCAGCGCGGTGAAGGTGATCCCGAGTTTGATCGCCGATGTCCTGGTCACGGCGGTCTCGTCGGTTTCGGTGACCACTCCGCGCGGGATGTAGAAGCGGTGCTTCACGGTCGGGCCGTCGCTGAACTCGATCCCGAGCGCGCGTTCGTCCACTCGTGGCGCCGCGTCGATGTTGTAGACGTTCGGGGTGGCGGGCACCGGGGAACTGAAGAAGAAGGTCATCGTGTCGCTGTTGATCTGCAGCAGCGAGAACTTCACCGAGAAGTCGCGATCACTGAACACGTACCGGATCGCCGCCACCGACTGCCAGGTGTCGACCGGATCGAGTTTGTCCTTCTTGACGAACTTGACCCCGTCCGAGCTGGTGTAACCGAGGTTCACCCACGGCGCCGCCCAGTCCTTGGTGAAATCGGCCGGAGCCGCGGTGTGCGCGGGTGCCACGAAAAGGGATCCGGTACCCGCCACCCGGATCTCGCTGGCGTTCAGTCCTGGCATGACAGCCCTCCCACTGCTTTTTCCGGCCGCTCAGGCCGGTCTTGGTCTGATCACGAGCAGGAACCGGTACTTCATGAGGTACCGGCCGGCGTCGGTGAACCTGCGGTCGAGCGAGAAGCACGGCCCCTGGATCTCGGTCGTGTCGGGCAGGACGACGTCATCCGCCAGCGCGACACTCGTGATCAGCGGCAACACCCCGCGCACGACGCAAGCGAGCGCGTGCGCGGCGGGTTTGTCCGGTCCGTAGGAATCGATCCGTACTTCGGCGTGGTCGAGCAGGTCGTCGTCGGCGAAGTGGCCACCGAGCCGGGTGAGCACGACGGCGCGCTGGGTCCCGTCGAACCCCGGTGGCGGCAGCGAACCGACAGGCACCCCCACCAGCTCGGGACGTCCTCGGAGATAGCCGGAAACGACGTTCTCGACGTTCGGGAACATCAACGGCCGCGTATCGGGCACGGCCGAAACCGTCCTCCCCATCCCCCAGCCACCTCCCCCGTGGACCCGCTGGAATGTGACCAAGGTAACTCAGAGATCCCGACTTTTAAGGGGCCGATCGGGGGAAGGTGCCGACACCGTCCGGCCCACGGACGGTCACGAGGACGTCGTAACGGTTCGACCTCGGAAAGCGTCTCCCGGACGAACCGGGCATTGACATCGTCGCGTCGCTCGCGTTCAATTCCCGCCACTATGACAACGTTGTCTTCCAGCGGACCGGACAACGGCCACCGCACCACCAGCCGACGGGCCACGATGAGCGACGTGGCCCGCCTCGCGGGCGTGAGCATCAAGACCGTCTCGCGGGTCGTGAACGACGAGCCCGCCGTCCATCCGGACACCGCGGAGCGCGTGATGGCGGCGATCGAGCAGCTCGGGTTCCGGCGGAACCTGGGCGCGCGCAACCTGCGGCGCGGCTCGACGACCGGGACGATCGGCCTGATCGTCGAGGATGTCGGGAACCCCTTCTATTCGGAGCTCAACCGGGCCGTGGAACGCATCGCGACCTCGTTCGGCCGTCAGGTGCTGACCGGTTCGTCCGAGGAGAACTCCGACCGCGAACGCGAACTGGTCCTCGAGTTCTGCTCACGCCGCGTCGACGGCATCCTCGTCGTCCCCGCCGGGATGCAGCACGGCTACCTGGTCCCCGAGATGCGCGCGGGTACGCCCGTGGTGTTCCTCGACCGGCCCGCCGGCGACATCGTGGCCGACACGGTGCTGGTCGACAACATCGGCGGCACCATCGAAGCGGTCGCCCACCTGGTGAAACACGGCCACCGCCGGATCGCGTTCCTCGCCGACAGCCCGGACATCTTCACCGCGGGCGAGCGCCTGCGCGGCTTCCGGGAAGGCTGCGTCCGCAACGGGATCCCTTTCGACGAGAGCCTCGTCGTGATGCGGACGCCGACGGCCGAGGGCGTCGGCGACGCCGTGCGACGGCTGCTCACCGGGCCGAACCCGGCCACCGCCGTGATCGCGGGCAACAACCGGGTCGCCGTGCATCTGCTGCGCGCGCTGGCGCACGCCGAACGGCGTCCCGCGATGATCGGTTTCGACGACTTCGAACTGGCGGATCTGCTGGATCCGCCGGTCTCCGTGATCTCACACGACGTGAGCGCATTGGGCCGGGCGGCCGCGGAACTGCTGTTCGCCCGGGTCCAGGGAGATCAATCCGCACCGAGAAAGGTAGTTCTGCCCGTGCATCTCGTAGCCCGCGGTTCCGGGGAGGTCGCCCCTTCATGAGCGGTCACCTCGAACCGATCCGCCTGCCGGCGAACCAGCCGCCGCAGTTCTACCGCGGCGGCGACGCCATCGCCGCGTTGCGGGGCGCCACTTCCGAGTCCAAGTTCGGACCCGAAGACTGGGTCGGCTCGGCCACCACGATGTTCGGCCAGGAGACCAACGGCCTGACCAAGCTGCCCAACGGAGTCTGGCTGCGCGACGCCGTCCGTGAGAACCCTTCCGCCTGGCTCGGCGCCAAGCACGTCGAGGCACTCGGCGATTCGACCGGCCTGCTGGTGAAGCTGCTCGACGCGGGCCAGCGCCTGCCGGTGCACTTCCACCCGTCGGATTCGTTCGCGCGGCGGCATTTCGATTCGCACTTCGGCAAGACCGAGGCGTGGATCGTGGTCGGCACCTACGGCGAAGACCCGCGCGTGTACCCCGGTTTCCAGGAGACTGTCGACAAAGCGACGGTCAACGAATGGGCCCGTTCCCAGGACGCGCCCGCCATGCTCGAGGCGCTGAACAGTGTCGCGGTCACGCCCGGCGACACGGTCTACATCCCGGCAGGCCTGCCGCACGCGATCGGCGAAGGCGTGTTCGTCGTCGAACTCCAGCAGCCGACCGACTTCTCGCTGACCCTCGAATGGCGCGACTTCCTGGCGAACCCGGAGAAGGCGCACCTCGGGATCGGCTTCGAGACGGCCATCGAAACGCTGGACACCTCGGGCTGGGACGAAGAACGGCTCGGCTCGATCGTCAAGCGCACCGCGGGCGACGAAGCGTCCACTGTGGATCTTCTCGCCGACGGCAGTGACGCGTTCTTCCGTGCCGATCAGCTCCGTCCCGCTGTTTCGGGCAGGCCGACAACGTTGTCACTCGACCCGTCCTTCGCGGTGCTGGTCGTCATGGACGGTTCGGGAACGCTCCGCACCGAACACGGCGGCGAGTACGCCTTGGTCAAGGGCGAGACCTATGTGATCCCGCACGACGCCGGTCAGTCGACCGTGGAGGGCGACGTCACGGTCATCCGCTGCAGGCCGCCGGCACCGGAGAAGAGGGAGCGGTCGTGAGCGAACTCCTGCTCGACGCACAGGACCTGGTCAAACGGTACGGCTCGGTGGAAGCGCTGCGCGGCGCGTCGTTCCAGGCGCGGGCGGGCGAGGTCACCGCGCTGATCGGCGACAACGGCGCCGGGAAGTCCACTTTGGTCAAATGCCTGTCCGGCGCGGAGCAGCCGACTTCGGGCAAGATCCTGCTCGACGGCGAGGAAACACATCTGGACTCTCCGACCACCGCCCGTCGGATGGGGATCGAGACGGTGTACCAGGACCTCGCGGTGGCGCCGGAACTCGACCCGGCCGCGAACCTGTTCCTCGGCAGGGAGATCCACCGCAAGGGGATCCTCGGCAAGCTGGGCATGCTCGACAAGGCCGAGATGCGCCGCCAGGCCGTCGAGGAGTTCCAGCGGCTCGGCGTGACCCTGCAGAGCACCGACGTGCCGATCGGCTCGCTTTCGGGCGGGCAGCGGCAAAGCGTCGCCGTCGCGCGGTCGGTCGTCTGGGCTTCGAAGGTCGTGTTCATGGACGAGCCGACGGCCGCGCTCGGCGTCGTGCAGCGCGAACGCGTGCTCGACGTGATCAAGAAGGTGCGGGACAAGGGCATCGCCGTCGTGCTGATCAGCCACAACATGCCCGAGGTGCTGTCGGTTTCCGACCGCATCGAGGTGCTGCGGCTCGGCAAGCGCGTCGCCAGGTTCACCGGCGCCGACACGAAACTGGAAGACCTGGTCGCCGCGATGACGGGCGCCCTAGTACAGGAGGAGGCGGCGTGACCGTGTCCACTCAGGCGAAGAAGGACCCCGAAATCCAGACCTCCGTGGACGGGGGCTTCGGCAAGCGGTCACTCGGTCAGCGGCTGATCGGGGCCAACACGTTCTGGATCGCGCTGGTGCTGCTGGCGCTCATCATCGTGTTCACCGCGATCGCGCCCGCCGAATTCGCGACGCTGTTCACCTTCCAGACCCTGCTCATCGAGACCTCGGTGCTGCTGGTGCTCTCGGTCGGCATGACGTTCGTGATCATCACCTCGGGCATCGACCTCTCGGTCGGTTCCGTGCTGATCTTCGCGGGCATGGTGGCCGGTAAGACGATGGAGGCGATGAGCCCGGACGGCGACGCGACCAAGGCCGGCTGGGACGTCATCCTCGTCGGGCTCCTCGCGGCGGTGGTCGCGGGCACGGTTTGGGGGCTCATCAACGGTTTCCTGATCGCGGTGGCGAACATCCCGCCGCTGATCGTCACGCTCGGCACGATGGGTGCCGCGCTCGGCGCCGCGTACCTGCTGAACAACGGGTCCGACGTGCGCAGCGTGCCGACCGAGCTCAACAAGACGCTCGGCTACGGGACGTCGTTCGGCGGCGTGCCGAACCTGGTCCTGGTGGCCGTGGTGATCACGCTGATCGGCGCCTGGCTGTTGCACACCACCAAATTCGGCCGCTACACCTTCGCCGTCGGCTCCAACGCCGAGGGCGCGCGCCGGGCGGGCATCGGGGTGACCGCGCATCTGCTGAAGGTGTACACGCTCACCGGTTTCCTCGCCGGTGTCGCCGGGTTCCTGTCGCTGGCGTACTACGCGTCGACGACCATTTCGGCGCACACCACCGACAACCTCAACGCCATCGCCGCCACGGTGATGGGCGGCACGAGTCTCTTCGGCGGTGTCGGTTCGGTGCTGGGCACGGTGATCGGCGTGTTCATCCCGGCCGTGCTGAAGAAGGGCTTCAACATCACGCAGGTCCAGGACTTCTGGCAGATGATCGCGGTCGGCGCGGTGCTGATCGCCGCGGTCTGGTTCGACCAGCGGCGCCGTCGTCGCCGCAACTCTCGCTGAATTCCCTACGCACAAAGAGGTGCTCTCCCCATGAAGAAGACCTTGCTCGTCACCGGTGCCGTCCTGTCCGCCGCCGCGTTGCTGACCGCCTGCGGCGGCGGCACGGTCGGCGGATCGTCCTCCGGTGACTCCGCCGCCAAGACCAACAACAAGAAGCTGTCGCTGATCCCGGGCGTACAGGCCGAGCCGTTCTACATCTCGATGCAGTGCGGTGCCGAAGCCGAGGCCAAGAAGTCCGGCTACGAGCTCACCACGCAGGCGCCGCAGAAGTTCGACGCGGTCATGCAGACCCAGCTCGTCAACGCGCTCGGCTCCAAACCGCCCGCCGCGCTGCTCATCGCGCCGACCGACGCGCAGGCGATGCTCGCGCCGATCCAGCAGGTCAAGACCAGCGGCGCCAAGATCATCGAGGTCGACACCGCGCTGAAGGACACCAGCGTGGCGGAGTCGTCGATCTCCTCGGACAACGCCGAGGGCGGCAAGCTGGCCGCCAAGACGATGTCGGAGCTGGCCGCGGGCAAGACCGGTTCGGTGCTGGTGCTCGACACCATCGCGGGCACCTCGACCACGAACACCCGCGCGAAGGGTTTCGAAGACGAGCTGAAGAACTACCCGAACCTGAAGTCGGCAGGCGTGCAGTTCACCCAGAACGAGCCGGACCAGGCCGCGTCCAAGGTGACCGCCGCGCTGGCGTCCACCCCGGACCTGATCGGCATCTTCGCGACGAACCTCAACACCGGTGAGGGCGCGGCGACCGGCCTGCGGAACGCGGGCAAGATCGGCGCGGTCAACCTGATCGGCTTCGACGCTTCGCCGTCGGAGATCGAGGGGCTGAAGAAGGGCGAGTACCAGGGCCTCATCGCGCAGGACCCGGCCGCCATCGGGCAGCAGGGTGTCCAGCAGGCCATCGCCGCGCTGGAGGGCAAGCCGGTCACCCGCAACCTGACCGCCTCCCTGCACTCCATCACCAAGGCGAACATGGACGCGAACGCGCAGTACTTCTACAAGCAGAGCTGCTGACGGGACTGATCCGAAGGGAGTCGATGGCTCCAATGTGGCATTGGGGGCGTTGAGCGTCCCCAATGCCACATTGGGAGCGGGCCTCATTCAGCGAACTCGACCACTCCAGCGGGCGCGAAGAGCGTGAGAGCCCCGTACAGCCGCGCCCCACCGCCCAGATGCCCCAGCGCGTACCCGTACTCGCCGTCCTCCAGCAAGACCTCGGGCCCGGCGCCGGACCACGACAGCCGGTAGTGCCACCAGTGCATCCACCGCCCCACCCGCCGCTTCTCGCGCCACACCCGCAGCCGCGTCACCTCGGTCCACCGGACCTCGAAAACGCCCGGCACCGAGAGCCCCGAAGCGGAAATCACCAGAGAGGCGGCCGAGCGGCGCAGGCCGAGCAGGATCAGCCCCGCGAAAGCCACGCTGAGCAGCCCGAACACCACCCCGTACGAAGACCTGGCCAGCGACACGACGACGGCCACCACGCCGCCTCCACCGAAGACGACGAAACCGACCAGCGCGAGCCGGCGCGTCACGACGTCCAGGCGCAGCACCACCGCATCACCGGAGACCATGTCCGGAGCGTAACCGCCGAAACCACGCACCGACGTTAGGATCCAGTCCTCGACGTCGCGGAGGAGGCCGGATGACCACCCGTCTGCCCTGGCGTCCCGCCGCGAGCGCGGATCCGGTGCCGGTGCTCGCCGCCGCCCAGCGTGCCTCCGACGATCTCATGGACGGCCTCGCCGGGCCCCGCGCCCGCCACGCGGCGCACGGCCTCCGCAGGCTGTTCGAGGTCCCCGGCCTCGGGCTCACCGACCTCTCCGGTTCGCTCATCTGGTCCGGTCGCCCGGCGGCCGACGACGTCGTCGCCTCCGCGCTCGACGAGGTCCTCCACTCCGAGACACCGGTGTCCGAACCCGGTCTGCTGGCGATGCCGCTCCACGTCCACGAAGAACTGTCCGGTGTCCTCCTGGTCGCGGGCGGGACGAACACCCTCGCGCGCCAGGCCGCCGAGCTCGTCGTCCACGCGCTCGAGCGCGGGAGGCTGGAGGCGTCGGCCGAGCAGGCCGCGGAGGCGGAACTGCGCGCGCTGCGGGCCGAGATCTCCCCGCATTTCGTCTACAACGCGCTCACCGTGATCTCCTCGCTGGTCCGCTCCGATCCGGATCGCGCGCGCGATCTGATGCTCGACTTCGCCGAGTACACCCGCTACAGCCTCGCCCGGCACGGCGAGTACACGATGGTCGCCGAGGAGTTCCGCGCCATCGAGACCTATCTGGCGCTGCAGCGCGCGGTGCTCGGCGAACGGCTGCGGGTGCAGGTGCGCGTTGCGCCGGAGGTGCTGGCCGTCGCGGTGCCGTATCTCGTACTGGAACCGTTGGTGGAGAACGCGATCCGGCACGGGATCGAACCTCGCTCCGAGGCTGGGTTCATCCAGGTGCAGGGAATGGCGGAAGGGAACGACTGCGTGATCAGCGTCGAGGACGACGGTCCCGGCATGGACCCCGCGCGTGCGGCGGCGATCCTGTCGGGACGCGGCGACGGCGTCGGACTGGCCAATGTGGACAGAAGGCTGCGCAGCGTCTACGGGCCCTGGTACGGCCTGACGGTCGAGACCGAGTCCGGCGCGGGCACCAGGGTCGTGGTGCGCGTGCCCCGTTTCCAGCCGGGGGTGCTGCCGTGACGAACGGTCTCCGGGTGCTGGCGGTCGACGACGTCCCGCCAGCCCTCGACGAGCTGTGCAGCCTGCTGCGCGAGGCACCGGAAGTCGCCGAGGTGGTCGCGGCCGGTGACGCGTTGAACGCGCTCAAGCTGTTGCAGGGCAGTCATTTCGACGCCGTCTTCCTCGACATCTCCATGCCCGGCCTAGACGGGCTCGAGCTCGCCTCGCTGCTGGCGCGGCTCAACGAACCGCCGGTGATCGTGTTCGTCACCGCGCACGACGGTCACGCCGTCGCCGCGTACGGCATCGGCGCCGTCGACTACCTGCTCAAACCGGTCCGCGCGGAACGGCTGTCCGCCGCACTGTCCAAAGTGGTCAGGATGGCGGGCAACCAGGCCGACGAACCACGGCCCGCGCCGGACGCGATGTCCGCGCTGCCGGTGGAATCCGGCGGGCGGACGCGCTACGTCCGGCGCGACGACGTGCAGTTCGTCGAGGCGCACGGCGACTACGTCCGGCTGCACACGAAATCCGGCGTCCACGTCACGCGGATGCCCATCTCCCGGCTCGAAGAGTATTGGGAGGGAACGGGTTTCACCCGGGTGCACCGGGGCTTCCTGCTCGCCGTCGACGCGGTGCTCGAACTGCGCAGCGACACCACCGGCGGGCTCCTGGCACATACCGAGGCCGGAGACGTCCCGGTGAGCCGCCGCCACGCGCGAGACCTGCGTGACAGGCTGCTCGCCGCCGCGCAACGCGGGGAACTCGGCCGGGGAAGCCGCCCGTGAGCCGCGTCAAACGGGTCGCCGTCACCAGCCCGCAGACCCGGCTCGCGCATTCGCGGCGCCGGTCGCGCGGACGCTGGCGTGTCCCCCGGCTGGCGGCGGGCGACGCCGAACGCGCGGACCTGCTGTACCGGGCCCAGCGCCGTCGCGGGCTGCCCGCGCTGGCCGGGATGTTCGGCCTGGTGTTCGGGCTCCCGCTGGTGTTCGGGCTGTTCCCCGGGCTGGATTCGGTGCGGCTGTTCGGTATCCCGCTGTCCTGGCTGATGATCGCCGTCCTCCCGTATCCGGCCATGGCGCTGCTTTCGTGGTGGCAGTTGCGCCGGGCGGAAAAGATCGAGGACGACTAGTGGTCGCGGCACTCTCGGTGGCCCCCGTCGTGCTGATCACCCTGCTGATCGGCTTGCGCGGTGTCGCCGCCATGCGCACGACGTCGGATTTCCTCGTCGCCTCGCGCCGGATCTCGCCGCTGGTCAACTCCGCCGCCGTCTCGGGCGAGTACCTGTCCGCGGCGTCGTTCCTCGGTGTCGCCGGGCTGGTGGTGAAGGACGGCATCGGCGCGCTCTGGTATCCGGTCGGGTTCACCGCCGGGTACATCGCGATGCTGGTGCTCGTCGCGGCGCCGATGCGGCGCTCCGGCGCGCTCACCGTCCCGGACTTCGCCGAAGCCCGGCTCGCCTCCCCCGCCCTGCGCCGCCTCGCCGCTTTCGTCGTCCTCGTGATCGGAACCCTTTACCTGGTACCGCAATTCCGGACGGCGGGGCTCGTGCTGACAGCGGTCGGCGGCACGCCGTACTGGGTGGGCGTCGTCATCGCGGGCACCGCCGTCAGTGCGACGCTGGCGCTCGGCGGGATGCGCGCGGCGACCTACGTCCAGGCTTTCCAGTTCGTGCTGAAACTGCTGCTGTTCATCGTCCCCGCGATCTGGCTGGTCGCCCAGGTCTCGCCAGAGGAACGGTCGGCTTCGGTGCACCCAGTGGAATTCACCCACTTCGCCCGCGACACCGAGCTTTCGTTCGAGATCGACGTGACGCTGACCCTGCGCGAGCCGACCACCCTGCTCAGCCCGGAAAAGCGGGTCGTGCCACCGGGAGAGCTGGTGGCCAGGAGCGGGGAGTCGCTGGAATTCGCGGCGGGCACCCCGGTTCCCGCCGTCCGGGGCGGCGCCCCGCTGGGCGGGCCGGACTGGCAACGGCCGCTGCTCGACCTCGGCGATCACGGCTATCCGCTGCTCGGCACGTGGGCGATCCTGATCGCGACCATGCTCGGCACCATGGGCCTGCCGCATGTCCTGATGCGCTTCCACACCAGCCCGGACGGCCGCGCCGCCCGCCGGACCGCGGCGATCACCGTCGCCCTGCTCGGCGTTTTCTACCTGTTCCCAGGGGTTTACGGTGTCCTCGGCCGGGTGCTGGTGCCCGAACTGTACGTCTCCGGCGCGACGGACACCGTCGTCGTCGCGCTGCCGGCGCAGGTCGACGACGGCTGGGCGGGGTCGCTGTTCACCGGGCTGCTGACGGCGGGCGCGTTCGCCGCGTTCCTGGCGACGTCGCTCGGCCTGCTGCTGGTGATCTCCGGCGCGATCGCGCACGACCTGGCGCCAGGCGGCCTGCGAAGACTGCGATGGTCGGTGCTCGGGGCCGCGGCGGTGATGGTCCTGCTCGCGCTGCCCTCGGCCAGATTGGACGCCGGCGTCCTCGTCACCTGGGGGTTCACCGTGGCCGCGTCGACGTTCTGCCCCTTGCTGGTCCTCGGTATCTGGTGGAACCGGCTCACCGCGGCGGGTGCGATCAGCGGTGTCCTCACCGGACTCGTCGCGTCTTCGGGCTCGATCCTCGTCGCGCTGTTCGCGCCGACGTTGAGCGGTCTGCCCGCCATCCTGGTGTCCCAGCCCGCACCGTGGTCGGTTCCGCTGGCATTCGGCGTAATGATCGTGGTTTCCTTGCGGGGCAGGCCTCCCGCCTGGTCGACGGCCGCCATGTTGCGGCTGCATCTGGACGATCGCACAGCCGAGACCCCTTCGTCGTGGTCCGAGTACCGTTCGTCGACCGTTCGTCGTCTCGGCAGGCGTTTGAACCGCTGAAGGTTCCGGTCCCCATGCCCCCTCCCTAACGTGTCGCGGAACACATTCGCGGCGCGAGGAGAGCACGATGAGCACCGAAACGGACACTCCCAGTCCGCCTGAGACGGACTGGGACAAAGCCCACGACAGCCCCGAGTTCAAGGAGTTGCGTTCGCGGCTGCGCCGGTTCGTGTTCCCCGTCTCGGCGCTGTTCCTCGTCTGGTACCTGCTTTACGTGCTGCTCGCCGATTACGCGCACGGCTTCATGAGCACGAAGCTGTTCGGCAACATCACCGTCGGCCTCGTCTTCGGCCTGCTGCAGTTCGTTTCGACCTTCGTGATCACCGGGCTCTACGTCCGCTACGCGAACAAGAAACTCGACCCCCTCGCGGAAAAGATCCGCACGGACATCGAGAGTGAGACCAAATGACCCTCGCCGCCGGAGTCGAGGGCAGCAGCCCCACACTCAACATCACCATCTTCGGTCTCTTCGTGCTGGTCACCCTGTTCGTCGTGTTCCGCGCCAGCCGCAACACGAAGACGGCTTCGGACTACTACGCCGCGGGCCGCGCGTTCACCGGTCCGCAGAACGGCGTCGCCATCGCGGGCGACTACCTCTCCGCCGCGTCGTTCCTCGGGATCGCGGGTGCGATCGCCGTTTACGGTTACGACGGTTTCCTTTACTCCATCGGCTTCCTGGTGGCGTGGCTGATCGCGCTGCTGCTGGTCGCGGAACTGCTGCGCAACACCGGCAAATTCACCATGGGCGACGTGCTGGCCTTCCGGATGAAGCAGCGTCCGGTGCGGGCCGCGGCGGCGACGTCCACCCTCGCCGTCTCGTTCTTCTACCTGCTGGCGCAGATGGCGGGTGCCGGTGGCCTCGTCGCGCTGCTGCTCGGGATCGAGAGCAAAGCCGGGCAGGCCGCGATCATCGTGATCGTCGGCATCATCATGATCGCCTACGTGCTCATCGGCGGCATGAAGGGCACCACCTGGGTCCAGATCATCAAGGCGGCGCTGCTGATCGCGGGCGCGCTCGCGATGACGCTGTGGGTGCTCGGCATGTACGGCTTCAACCTTTCCGCGCTGCTGCAGGGCGCCGTGGACAAGGCGGGCAAGGCCGGTGAAGCGCTGCTCGGGCCGGGCAACCAGTACGGCAAGACCGGCACCACGAAGCTGGACTTCCTGTCGCTCGGCATCGCGCTGGTGCTCGGTACCGCGGGCCTGCCGCACGTGTTGATGCGCTTCTACACCGTGCCGACAGCGAAGGAAGCCCGTCGTTCCGTGGTGTGGGCGATCGCGCTGATCGGCGTCTTCTACCTGTTCACCCTGGTGCTCGGCTACGGCGCCGGTGCGCTCGTCGGCGCGGACAAGATCAAGGCAGCGCCGGGCGGCGTGAACTCGGCCGCCCCGCTGCTGGCACTGGAACTCGGCGGACCGGTCCTGCTGGGCCTGATCGCGGCGATCGCCTTCGCGACGATCCTCGCCGTGGTCGCGGGGCTGACGATCACCGCGTCGGCGTCGTTCGCGCATGACGTCTACGCCAACGTGATCAAGAAGGGCAAGGCGTCACCGGCTTCCGAGGTGAAGGTCGCCCGGATCACCGCGCTGGTGATCGGGGCCGTCGCGATCCTCGGCGGCATCCTCGCCAACGGCCAGAACATCGCTTTCCTCGTGGCGCTGGCGTTCGCGGTGGCGGCGTCGGCGAACCTGCCGACGATCCTGTACTCGCTGTTCTGGAAGCGCTTCAACACCCAGGGCGCGTTGTGGAGCATCTACGGCGGTCTCGCGGTCTGCGTACTGCTGATCGTGTTCTCACCGGCGGTCTCGGGTAAGCCCGTCGACGCCAAGACCGGGAAGAGCGCCTCGATGATCCAAGGCCTCGACTTCCACTGGTTCCCGCTCGACAACCCCGGCATCGTCTCGATCCCGGTCGCGTTCTTCCTCGGCTGGCTCGGCACCGTGCTGTCCAAGGAACACAACCAGAAGAAGTACGCCGAAATGGAGGTCCGCTCCCTCACCGGCGCGGGCGCCGAGAAGGCGGTCTCCCACTAGTCGCCGGGACGGTGCGGCCGGCATCCAACGCCCCCGGCCGCACCGTCCCGGTTCTCAGTAAGGCAGCTTCCCCGCCGCCACCCCGGCCAGTTTCGCCTCGATGTCCGCGCGAACGGCCTTCCACAGCCCGGTACCCAGCGAGATCCGCGCCACCCCCAGTTCGGCGAGCGCGGAGAGATCGGGGCCTCCCGGCAGCGGAGCGGCGTTGACCGCACCCGGCGCGACGGCCTTCACGAACTCGCCGAGCACCTCCGGCGACTTCACCAGGATCGGATAGACGCAGTCCGCCCCGGCCTCGAGATAGGCCTTGGCCCGCGCGACGGCGTCGTCGAGAACCGCCCGCTCATCGGACGCGCCCAGGAAGACGTCGACGCGGGCGTTGATCACCAGCGCGTCCCCGGCGGCCTCGTGCAGCCGAGCGATCCGCTCCGCCTGCGCCTCCAACGCACGAAGTCCGCCGGCCACGTGATCGGTGTCCTCGTAGTTGCAGCCGACGGCACCCGCCTCGGCCAGCCTCTCCGCGAGTTCTCCCGCTTCGAGCCCGTAACCGCCTTCGGCGTCGACTGTCACCGGAACCGAGACAGCCCGCGCGATCCTGGCGGCCGCGGCGAACATTTCGGCGGCGGGTGCGTCTTCCCCGTCGTCGTACCCGAGCACCTTGGCGATGGCGAAGGAACTCGTCGCCACGACGGGGAAACCGGCGGCTTCCACGAGGCGGGCGCTGTCGGCGTCCCACGCGTTCGGCAGGAGCAGCGGCGTACCCGCGACGTGCAGTTCCCGCAGTCGTGCCGAGCTCATTCCGCGCGCTCGGGCAGCGGCGCGTGGCTGGTCACGCACATCCGGTTCCAGCTGTTGATCGCGATGATCTCCCACGCGACCGCGCGGTACTGCGCCTCGTCGAAGACACGGGTCGCCTCGTCGTAGACGTCGTCCGGGACGTCGTGGAGGGTGGCGACGTTGGTCATCGCCTCGGTGAGCGCCAGCGCGGCGCGCTCCTGCTCGTTGAAGAGCTCGGTCTCGCGCCAGCCCTCGAGCACGTACAGCCGCCTCGGCGACTCACCCTGCTGCACCGCGTCGTGGGAGTGCATGTCGAGACAGAAGGCGCAGTGGTTGATCTGCGACGCGCGCATCTTCACCAGTTCGAGGAGCTTCTGCTCGACGCCGGCGTTCGCGGCGGCCTTCTCGACTTCGGCCTGCAGCTTCGCCATGGCCTGGTAGATCTCGGGCACTCGTTTGCCCAGGTGGATTCGCTCTGTCATGACTTCGAATCTAGCGCCAACTGGCCCACGGGTATGGTCCAGTCACATGGCAGAATCATGGTCCAGTTCGGGAATGGACGTCCACCTGGACTGGCGCCCCGAAAGCGGCCGGACCGGGCTCGCGGCCGCGATCCGCGCGGCCATCCGGGAGGGACGCTGGCAGCCGGGCGCCGCGGTGCCCTCGACCAGGGCTTTGGCGCAGGATCTCGGGGTCGCCAGGGGAACGGTCACCCGCGTCTACGCCGATCTCGCGGCCGAGGGGTACTTGCGGACCACGCAGGGCGCCCCGACCCGGGTCGCGACGGCGGGCGCGCTGCCCGCGTCGCCACCGAGGCCCGTCCCCCGTGATCCGGCGCCGCGCTGGGACCTGCGCCCCGGAAGGCCGAACCTGTCCGCGTTCCCCCGGGCGGCTTGGCTCGCGGCGACCCGGCGGGCCCTGCACCGGGCACCCGCGTCGGCGTTCGACTACCCGGCCGAATCCGGCGCGGCGGAACTGCGCGAGACGCTCGCCGCGTATCTGGCCAGGAGCCGCGGCGTGGTCGCCGATCCCGAGCGCATCCTGGTGTGCGCCGGGTTCTCGCACGCGATGGCGATCCTGGCGCGGGTGCTGCACGCGCGCGGCGCGGACGAGATCGCGTTCGAGAACCCGTCACTGCATCTCTACCGGAACATCGCCGCGGCCAACGGCCCGCACGTGGTCGGCGTCCCCGTTGACGACCACGGAATCGAAGTGTCCGCTTTGGACAGCCCGGCGGTGGTGGTCACCCCGGCGCACCAGTACCCGCTCGGCGTCACGCTCGCCCCTCGGCGGCGGGCGGAACTCACCCGATGGGCGGAGGAGACCGGCGCCGTCGTCATCGAGGACGACTACGACGGCGAGTTCCGGTTCGACCACCAGCAGGTCGGCGCGCTGCAGGCGCTGGCACCCGAACGGGTCGTGTACGTGGGTACGACGAGCAAGACGCTCGCGCCGGCGTTGCGCCTGGGCTGGATGGTGCTGCCGCGGTTCCTGGTCGAACCGGTGCGCGCGGAGATGGTCGCGAGCGGCGCCCGGCCCGCGCTGCTGGACCAGCTCGCGATGGCCGAACTGATCGAATCGGGCGCCTACGACCAGCACATCCGCCGCTGCCGCGCCGAGTACCGCTCCCGGCGGGACCGGCTGCTCGCGGCCTTACCGGATTCCGTGCTGCCGCAGGGCATCTCGGCGGGACTGCATCTGGTACTCCAGTTTCCGGGTGAGATGCCCCGGGAGATGGAGGTGATGGCCGCCTGCCGCCGTCGCGCGATCGGGCTCGAAGGGCTCAGCGGCTACTGGATCGGCGAGCCCCAGCGTGAGGGGCTCATCATCGGGTACGGCGCCGCCGCGAAGCACGCTTTCGGCGGCGCCACCCAGGCCCTGCGCGAGGCCATCTTCGAAGTCACCTGACCCCGCTTTCAGTCCTCTGAATGCGGTAGTTCGTTGTGCGAACCACCGCATCCAGAGGACTGAACGCGACCGGGGTCAGCAGAACCAGGGGCGCGCCCGGAGGATGTCGGTCTTCAGGACGGGGGCGCCGTCGACCGGAGCGGGGTTCTCCGGGGTCGGCTTGATGCCGCCCGCGGCGACGTCGTCGAGGGTTTCGAGGCCATCGCGGCCGACGGTGCCGAAGATCGTGTAGTTCGGGCGCAGCGCGGAGTCGCCGTACACGACGAAGAACTGGCTCCCGTTCGTCGCCGGTCCCGCGTTGGCCATCGCGAGGACGCCGCGCGAGTACACCTTGCGCTCGCCGGTCGGATCGGTCGGCGCGGGCGGCAGGCCGACGGGCAGCTCGTCCTTGTACTTGTAGCCGGGCCCCTTCTCACCGGTGCCGCTCGGGTCACCGCACTGCAGCACCTTCAACGTCGGGTACGCGGTCAGCCGGTGGCAGGTCGTGCGATCGTAGAAGCGGTGCGTCGCGAGGTGCAGGAAGCTCTGCACCGTGCACGGCGCCTTCGCCCGATCGAGGGTCAGATCGATCTTGCCCTGATTGGTCTTCAACTGCACCGGCACCTTGCCCCGGTTCGGCGTGCGACGGGGGTCCGGCGGCAGCGGGACCGGCCGCGCGGCCGGGTCCTCCGGTGTCTGCGTGTACTGGCACGGACCCTTGGTGACCTTCGAGGGAACGGTCTCCGCGGACGCCGTTCCGGTACCGGCCGCGAGCATCAGCCCGGCGCCCAGCACAGCCACAAAGACTTTCGCGATCCTCTGCACGGTTCCTGCCTCCCAGCCGTGGACGAAGAGGAGAGCATAGGGTGAATCCCCACCGCTCACACAGGTCCGGAAGTAGGTCCGCGGTTAGGGTCGGATCCGTGGAGATCGCCGAACGACACCAGTGGCAGCTGAACGCGCTGACCTTCCTCTACGCGTACACGCAGTACGTCCTGGTGCACGAGAGGGTCATGGCCGGGCAGCCGCCGGACAAGCCTGCCGAACTCGACAAGCCGCGCGTCCTGAGACTCGCCAAGATCGTCGACGACATGATCCTCGACTTCCGCAAGGAGGACGGGCTGACCGACCTCGAACGGCGCCGGGTCATCCGCCTCGCCAGGGAGATCAAGTCGAACGTCCGGGAGAAGTGGCCGCCGACCGAACCGTCGCTGACCGAGTGGATCGCCTCGGCCGCCGCGCACTTCTACTGCGAGGAGCACATCAACAACGGCTACGTCCGGATGGGCCGCGTCTTCGATCCCGACATGGCGGACAGGTTCCTGGAGCGCGTCGAGTTCTGCCGGGGGCAGACCGTCACGATCACGAACTACGCCAACAAGGTCGCCGACGGCGAACAGCTCACCTACGGCGAGACCAACCAGCTCGAGGTCTGGAAAGAGGACGCGATCGGCCATTTGGACAATCTCGACAGCGACTTCGGCGACATCAAGATGTACGTCGAATTCTGACCGCTGCACGGACGGCCAGACTTGGCTGTCCCAACGCACCCGGGAAATTGACACCGGCCACCTTTGATCGCGATGCTCGAAAGCGCACTCCTTTTCCCTTCACTAAAGGAGAATTCCGTGATCTCGAGCAAGAAGAGGGCCCGGCGCGTCCTGGCCGTGGCGGCCGCCGCTGCCGCCACGTTCAGCATGCTCGTGCCGACAGGGACGTCTTTCGCCATCGACCACATCCCCTGCCGGGACGGGGAGAACTTCCTGAAGATCTGGTCGCACCTCGGCGGGAGCAGCAGCGTCGACTGCTACGCCAACCGCGGGAGGATCAGCTTCGGCGGGTGGTGGATCGACAGGATCTACACCGGTAACAACGACCTGATGTACTACGACAGCAATGGCGCTGACGTGAGAATCAACCGGTGGACCGATATCAGTTTCCCGAATCGTCCGCCGAAGGTCCGCGTCATCGAAATCCTCTGACCGAGCCTCGTGAGTGGTAAGGACGGTTAGAGCCAAGGGTGTCTTGGGTACCTACTGGACTCCGCGTGCGAGTGATCGCAAGTGCGTGATGCCCCGCGGCCGTGTCGCGAAAGCCACTTTCGGGACACCAGACGTCGCGAAAGTGGCTTTCGCGACAACCGGACTGGCCGGCGCGACCCTCACGACGGCCCGGATCGGCGAGTCCTTACCACTCACGAGTCCCGAAGGTCCGCGATCAATTCCCCGGCCGCCGCGAACGGGTCGAGCTTCCGCGCCACCACGCGTTCGGCCAATTCGGCGAGCCGGTCGCCGGAGCGCAGGTCGACGATCTCGGCGCGCAGCCGCTGGACGGCGATGGCCTCGACCTCGTCCCGCGCCCGTGCCGCGCGGCGCCGGGGCAGTTCGTCCCTTTGGACCAGCCAGTCGTGGTGTTCGCCCAACGCGCGGACGACGTCGTCGACGCCCTCGCCGCGCGAGGCCACCGTTCGCACGATCGGCTGACGCCAACTGGGGCCTCGGATCTCCCGGCGTACCAAGGAGATCATCTGCTTGAGGTCGTGGACGGTCGCGTCCGCGCCCTCGCGGTCGGCCTTGTTGACCACGAACACGTCCGCGATCTCCAGCACGCCCGCCTTGGCCGCCTGGATCCCGTCGCCCATCCCGGGCGCGAGCAGGACCACCGTGGTGTCGGCCAGTTTCACGACGTCCACTTCGGACTGCCCGACCCCGACGGTCTCGATCAGGACGACGTCGAACCCGGCCGCGTCGAGGACGCGGACCGCCTGCGGGGTCGCCCACGACAAACCGCCGAGATGCCCGCGTGTGGCCATCGAGCGGATGAACACGCCGGGATCGGTGGCGTGCTCGGTCATCCGGATCCGGTCGCCGAGCAGCGCGCCGCCGGAGAACGGCGACGACGGGTCGATCGCCAGCACCCCGACCCGCAGTCCCTGCGCCCGCAGAGCCGTGAGCAGCGCGGACGTCGATGTCGACTTACCGACACCGGGCGGGCCGGTCAACCCCACGACACGCGCGTTGCCGGTGTGCGGCGTCAGCTTCGCCGCGACCTCGGGCAACCGCGGATGCGCGTCCTCGACCAGCGACAGCAACCGGGCGATCGCGCGGGGGACGCCGTCCCGCGCGCGACCGACCAGTTCGTCGATGTCCAGCTGTACCGGCAAAGGCTTTACGGAACGCGGAGCAGCAGCGCGTCGCCCTGGCCGCCGCCACCGCAGAGGGCGGCCGCGCCGAGGCCGCCGCCACGACGACGGAGTTCGTGGATCAGGTGCACGGCGAGGCGCGCGCCGGAGGCGCCGATCGGGTGACCGAGCGCGATGGCGCCGCCGTCGACGTTGACCTTCTCCGGGTCGAGCCCGAGCTTGTCGGCCGAAACCAGGCCGACGGCCGCGAAGGCCTCGTTGATCTCGATCAGGTCGAGCGCGTCCGCGGTCAGCTTCTCCTTGGCCAGCGCGGCCAGGATCGCGTTCGACGGCTGCTCGTGCAGGCTGGCGTCCGGACCGGAGACCACGCCGTGCGCGCCGATCTCGGCGAGCGGCGTCAGGCCCAGTTCCTCGGCCTTGGCCTTGCTGGCGACGATGACCGCGGCCGCGCCGTCGGAGATCTGCGAGGCCGAACCGGCGGTGATCGTGCCGTCGGAGGCGAACGCCGGACGCAGCTTCGCGAGGCTCTCCGCGGTGGTGTCGGCGCGGACGCCTTCGTCCTTCGAGAAGACGACCGGGTCGCCCTTGCGCTGCGGGATCGAGATCGGCGCGATCTCGGCGTCGAAGCGGCCCTCCGCGATGGCGGCGGCGGCACGCTGGTGCGAGCGCGCGGAGAACTCGTCCTGCTGCTCGCGGGTGAGGCCGTACCGGGTGTTGTACTTCTCCGTCGACGAGCCCATCGCGACCTGGTCGAAGGCGCAGAACAGGCCGTCGTAGGCCATGTGGTCGACGAGCGTCGTGTCGCCGTACTTGAAGCCGGCGCGGGATTTCGGCAGCAGATGCGGCGACTGCGTCATCGACTCCTGGCCGCCGGCCACGATCAGGTCGAACTCACCCGCGCGGATGAGCTGGTCGGCGAGCGCGATGGCGTCGAGACCGGAAAGGCAGACCTTGTTGATGGTCAACGCCGGGACGGTCATCGGGATGCCACCGGCGACCGCGGCCTGGCGGGCCGGGATCTGGCCCGCGCCGGCGGTGAGCACCTGGCCCATGATCGTGTACTGGACCGCGTCCGGGGAGACGCCGGCCTGCTCGAGCGCCGCCTTGATCGCGAATCCGCCCAGTTGCGCACCCGAGAAGTCCTTCAGGGAACCGAGCAATCGCCCGATCGGTGTACGGGCGGCACCCAGGATCACGGAACCGGACACGGCGTCCTCCAAGCATCGGCGCAAGGGCAATAGGCGGTCTTCGCGACCATACCCGGGCTACGGGTCTCTTGATGGAGCCAGTGTGAGGCGGCGCACGCCGGTCCACCCGCTCGCGCACCTATCCTGCTTTGCATGAACCAGGCGCTGAAACCGTTCGTGACCGCCATCGACCACGTCGGCATCGCGGTGCCCGACCTCGACGCCGCGATCGCCTTCCACACCGAGCATTTCGGCCTGGAGGTGGCGCACGAGGAGGTCAACGAGGAGCAGGGCGTCCGCGAGGCGATGCTGCGCGCGCCGGGCACCGCCGGCACCGAGACCGCGATCCAGCTCCTCGCGCCGCTGCGCGAGGACTCGGCGATCGGCAAGTTCCTCGCGAAGAGCGGCCCCGGCCTGCAGCAGCTGGCGTACCGAGTGTCCGATGTGGACGCCGCCGCCGCTGCGCTGCGCGCGCAGGGGCTCCGGCTGCTCTACGACGAGGCCAAGCGCGGCACGTCGAACAGCCGGGTGAACTTCGTGCACCCCAAGGACGCCGGTGGCGTACTGGTGGAACTGGTCGAGCCCGCGCAGGACGGTCACTGACCGCGCGTCAACGCTTCGGCGATGAAGAGGACCTCGCGATCGATCTCGGCGGGGTCCCCGTCTTCGTTGTGCCGCGCAGTCGCGTGGCGATGGCTGACCGCCCGCGCGAGCAGGCCGGACGCCGAATCGACGTCCGCGATCGCGAGTTTGCCGCCGGTCGCGGCGACGATCACCGCCCGCACCTGGCGGACGAGTTGCTGGAACCGTTCGGCCAGCGCGTCGCGGACCGCGCGGTGCGTGTCGGCCTCGCGCCACAACAGGTGTGACAGCGCCAAGGAGCGGTTGAACCGCCTGTCGAGTTCCAGGACGAGGCCGCGCAGGCTGCCCGCGAGGTCGCCGGGGACCACCACGACGGCCGGTTCGATCCGGGCGTCCGGCAGTTCGGCGACCAGCGCGGCCAGCAGATCCGACTTGCGCCGGAAGTAGTAGTGCACCAGGCCCTTGGGCACCCCGGCGCGTTCGGCGATCCGGGAGGTCGGGGTGGCGTCGAAACCGGATTCGGCGAAAAGCGCCTCCGCGGCCCGCAGAATGCGCTGTTTCGCCGAATCCTCTTTCACGTGGTCTCCTCGCGCGTCAGTGCTGTCCCGCCGTCTTGTGTGTCGCCTGGGCGATCGGCATCGCCGCCGCCCCGGCCACCACGGTCAAGACGCCACCGATCCAGGCGGTCCAGGACGCGCCCATGAAGTCGGCGTACCCCATCACCCAGGGCGAAATGAACAGCAGCGCGCCCAGGATGATCTGGATGCCCTCGCCGTAAACCATGCCAGGCATCGCGAGCGAAGCGAGACCGTCGAGGGCGATCAGCGCGCCGAGGACGACGAGCGTCCACATCACGGTGTTGTCCGTGGTCATCCAGAGGGGTGAAAGCGCGACCACGACACCGATGGCCACCTCCGCCCAGTCATGGGGACGTGTCCAAGGGCGCGTCGTGGGTTCATTCATGCGTGCTCACCTCCGAAAATCGACTGAACCTGCAGGTCGGAGAGATCTCCACCATCGATGGTCCGCTTGGTTGGCCAGCCGGTCAAGACCGGTCGATAACACTTCGGGATGTGTACGTGCTCCACGTCTCGTACAGTTGTGGACCCGGTTACCCATGAGTAATTTAGGCCGCCAACGCCGTCCCCCCATTCGCGGAGGTTCCGATGACGCAGCTCGGCGAGATCCAGCAGGCCATTCTGAACGATGACCTCGGCGCCGTGGCGTCGCTCGACGTGCCGGAGGCTTATCGCGGGGTGACCGTGCACAAGGACGAGGCCGACATGTTCCAGGGCCTCGAAAGCCGGGACAAGGACCCCCGCAAGTCGCTGCACGTGGACGAGGTCCCGACCCCGGAACTAGGCCCCGGCGAGGCGCTGGTCGCGGTCATGGCGAGCGCGATCAACTACAACACCGTCTGGACCTCGATCTTCGAGCCGGTCTCGACCTTCAAGTTCCTGGAGCGCTACGGGCGGCTCTCGCCGCTTTCGAAGCGCCACGACCTGCCCTATCACGTCGTCGGCTCGGACCTGTCCGGCGTCGTGCTGCGCACCGGCCCCGGCGTGCACAACTGGAAGCCGGGCGACGAGGTCGTCGCGCACTGCCTCAACGTCGAGCTCGAGGGCCCGGACGGGCACAACGACACGATGCTCGACAGCGAGCAGCGGATCTGGGGCTTCGAGACGAATTTCGGCGGCCTCGCCGAGATCGCGCTCGTCAAGTCGAACCAGCTGATGCCGAAGCCGGACCATCTCACCTGGGAGGAAGCCGCCTCCCCTGGTCTGGTGAACTCCACGGCCTACCGCCAGCTCGTTTCGCGCAACGGCGCGGACATGAAGCAGGGCGACATCGTGCTGATCTGGGGCGCTTCGGGCGGCCTCGGCTCCTACGCGACGCAGTACGCGCTCAACGGCGGCGCGATCCCGGTGTGTGTGGTCTCCAGCCCCGAAAAGGCGGAGATCTGCCGGAAGCTCGGCGCGGAACTGATCATCGACCGCAACGCCGAGGGTTACCGGTTCTGGAAGGACGAGAACAACCAGGACCCGAAGGAGTGGCAGCGGTTCGGCAAGAAGATCCGTGAGCTGACCGGCGGCGAGGACCCGGACATCGTCTTCGAGCACCCGGGCCGCGAGACCTTCGGCGCTTCGGTCTACGCCGCGCGCAAGGGCGGCACGATCGTCACGTGCGCGTCGACGTCCGGGTTCATGCACCAGTACGACAACCGCTATCTGTGGATGAACCTGAAGCGGATCATCGGCAGCCACTTCGCGAACTACCGCGAATCGTGGGAAGCGAACCGGCTGATCGCGAAAGGTCTGATCCACCCGACGCTGTCGAAGACCTATTCGCTCGAGGACACCGGCCAGGCCGCGCTGGACGTGCACCGCAACGCCCACCAGGGCAAGGTCGGCGTGCTCGCCCTTGCGCCGGAAGAAGGTCTGGGCGTCCGGAACCACGAGCTGCGCGCGAAACACATCGACGGGATCAACGCGTTCCGGAACGTTTAGCGCGCCAGAACGCACTTTCGCCGCGCGTTGCGTGGGTGCTCACCCTTCCGTGACTCCAGCTCGACTACGGTAGAAGGATGAGCCTTGGCGAGGAACGGGAGCTAGTGCCGCTGGGAGCCGGCTTCGACGTGGCGAAGCGCGGTTACAGCCGTGCGCAGGTCGACGAACATCTCGAACGGCTGGACGCCGATCTGAAGATGCTCACCGCCGATCGCGATGCCGCCATCGGACAGGCGGGCGACCTGGCACGGCAGCTGGAGATCGCACGCGGCGAGATCGCGGATCTGCGCGGGCAGGTCGACAGGCTCGCCCAGCCGCCGACGAGCGTCGAAGGCCTTTCCGAGCGGCTGCAGCGCATGCTGCGGCTCGCGCAGGACGAGTCCGCCGACACGAAGGCGCGCGCGGAAGCCGAAGCCGGGCACATCCGCGCCAAGGCGGAGACAGACGCGAGCGCCATGCGGGCCCGTTACGAGCAGCTGCTCAACGAGCTCGACCTCCGCCGCAAGGAGATGGAGGCCGAGCACCGCGGCGTGCTGGAGACCGCGCGCGCCGAGGCGAAGGACATCACCGACAAGGCGAAGGCCGAGCGCGACAAGCTCGACGCCGAGTCGCAGCAGCGTCGCACGCAGGTCGAAGAGGACTTCGAGATCGCGATGGCGTCGCGGCGCACCGAAGCCATGCACGCGCTGGCCGAGCAGGAGGCCGCGAGCAAGGCCGAAGCCGCCCGCCGTGTCCGCGAGGCCACCGAGGACGCCGCCACCATCCGCGCGAAGGTGCTCGAAGAGGAGACGGCGGCCAAGTCCGACATCGAACGCCGTCAGCGCGAGTCCGTCGCCGACGCCAACAAGCGCAAGCAGGACTCGATCACCGAGGCCAACGCCCGGCTCGCCGAGGCGGCCGACGAGGCACGCCGCCGCGTCCGGCAGGCCACCGAAGAGTCCAACCGGCGGATCACACAGGCCACCGAACGGGTCGAATCGCTCCGCAAGGTGCGCTCCAGCCTGGCCGAGCAGGTCCGCACCGCGCGGACCGCGCTCGCCGAGGCGACGCACGTACTCGGCGACGAACCGCACGTCCCGGTGGATCTGAAGGCGAAGCCGTCCTCCGATCCGGAGGCCACCGTGCAGCTGCGGACGGCCGATGTGCCGAAGGCCACATCCGGCGCGAAGCCTTCACCTCGACCTGCGGCAGCGCAGAAACCGACTGGCGAGTAACCTTCTCACCCGACCGCGTTCACGACGGCCTGCGGGCCGATCGTCCAGCGGTTATCGTCGCTGCTCGCGCGCCTGTGCGAGCCAGAGGAGATCGGTGGAGGTTGCGGATGGCTGCATATCGGACCGTGGTCGTGGGCACGGACGGCTCGGATTCCTCGTTCGCCGCGGTCGACCGGGCGGCGGGAGTCGCAGGCGACTCCGGAGCGACCCTGGTCATCGTGTGCGCCTACTACCCCGCCAACAAGGGCGACGTGGAGAAGGCGCAGGACGCCCTCGGTGACGAGGCGTACCAGGTCGTGGGTTCGGCCCCGGCCGAGGACACGCTGCTTTCGGCCCGGGACAGGGCCGCCAAAGCGGGCGCGAAGGCCATCGAGACCTCGGCCGTCGTCGGCGACCCCGTCGACGCGCTGCGCAAGGTCGTCTCCGACCGTTCCGCGGACCTGCTGGTGGTCGGCAACCGCGGGCTGAACACGCTCGCCGGCCGCATCCTGGGCTCCGTGCCGTCCGAAGTGGCCCGGAAGTCGGGTGTGGACGTGCTCATCGTCCACACCACCTAATGGCCGATACCGGCGAGCCCGCGCCCGACGCGCTTCAGCAGCGTCTCGAACGGATCCTGCTCGGCGGCAGACGCAAGTACACCCGGCTCGAAGTCGCCGAGAAGGCGGGCGTTCCCGAAGAGCGTTCTCGGCGACTTTGGCGTGCGCTGGGCTTCGCGACCGTCGACGACGACGAAGTCGTCTTCACCGACGCCGACATCGAAGCGATCCGCACCGCCGACCAGCTGATGAACTCGGGTCTGATCGACCCGAGCATCGAGCTGGCGGTGACGCGCGCGCTGGGCCAGCACCTTTCGCGGCTCGCGGAATGGCAGGTCCACATGCTGTGGTCGATGATCACCGAGAACAAGGACCTCGGCACCAGCGAACGCCAGATCGCGCGCCTCGTCGACAGGCTGCTGCCCGAACTGGAGAAGGTGCAGAACTTCGTCTGGCGGCGGCACCTCGCCGCGTACGCCGGACGCGCGTTCGCCTCCCCGGACGAAGACCTCGAAGCCAGGACAGAGGTCGTCGGCTTCGTCGACATGGTCGGCTACACCCGCCTGACCAGGCAGATCGGCGAAGACGAGCTGAGCGCCGTCCTCGACCGGTTCGAATCCGTCGCCACCGAAGTGGTCGCCGAGCACCGCGGCCGGATCGTGAAAATGATCGGTGACGAGGTGCTGTTCGTCGCCGATTCCGCCGTCGACGGCGCCGAGATCGCCCTCGCGCTGTCCGAACGCTCCGACGCCGACGAAACCCTGCCCGCCGTGCGCGCCGGGCTGGCCTCGGGCCGGATCCTCAGCCGGTTCGGCGACGTCTACGGCTCGGTCGTCAACCTCGCCGCCCGCCTCACCTCGACCGCCCGGCCGGGCACCATCCTGGTGGACAAGGAACTCGCCACCGAACTCCTGGGGTTCCCGGAGTACGAGGTCCGCACGCGGCGGCCGGTGTCGGTGCGTGGCTACAACCGGCTGCGGCCCTCGTCCCTGCGGCGGGCGCAGGAGCAGCCTTCGGGCATGTTCGCGTCCTCGCAGCAGCTCGCCGCGGAGATGCTGGGGCTGGGCACTCCTGCTCCCGGTCCGGCACCTGTCCCGGACGAGATCGAGGACGCCACCGCGGACACGCTGCCGCCCCGGCCTCGCTCGAAGCGGCGCCGGCGGCGCTGAGCTTTCCCTCGTCGCGGGAGCAAGGGACCTTTGCTATCGCCCTGCCGGGGCAAAGGCGTCACTCGCGTGATCAGGCACGGAACTCACGTGACTGGAGGCCGCACTCGGATGTGCGGTGCCTGATCACGCGAGATCCGTCCTCAATCACGCGAGATCCGGGCTTGATCACGCGAGTGCGGTGTCATGCCACCCCGGTCACCATCTCGCCCGAAGCAGCCATGTCGCCCTACCCCACTAGAGGGATTCGGCTCAGCATCGGTTCCCAGCCACGACCGTGTGGATTTCGGGACATCTGACGTCCCAAAATCCACACGGTCAAGTCACCAGAGCTCATCGCGGGAGCAAGGGACCTTTGCTATCGCCGCGGACGGCTCAGGCGGGCAGCACGGCGTATTGCCGCACGTAGAGGTCGGTGTAGGTGACCGGGCCGCGCGGGCCCGGGACCTTGTCCAGGTTGATGCCGGTCTCGGGGACGGCGAGGAGTTTGAAGCCGTCCAGCAGACGGGTGGGTGCGTTCCAGAAGACGCCGGTGCCGGTGTACGCGTCGAAGAACGCGTCGGCGGCTTCGCTGCTTTCGGTGGCGATGCCGGCGGCCAGGCCCGAGGTCTGCTCGTTGGCGATCTCCGCCGCTTCGGGCAGGCTCGCGACCTTCGCGACGGTGACGGTCGCTTCGCGGTCGGAGTCGAGCGCCCATTCGTAGCCGATGGCGTGCTCGTGCGGAGCGAGCGACGGCGTGACGCCGCGTTCGGCCAGCGCGCCGGAGATACCGGGCCAGACGCGGTCGTGGGCGGCCTCGTGGATCAGCAGCAGGTTCAGCCGGTTGCAGACGCCGAGCCTGTCGAGACTGTTGAAGACCAGCTCGCGCACCTTGTCGGTGTCGGCCGCTTCGTCGATGTACAGCACGCCGCCGCCGTCGGCGTGGGCGAGCGTACGGACGCCGTGGACGGCCGCCTCGGTCGCCAGCGCCCGGGTGCTGTCACCGCTGCCGCGCAGGATGACCAGCGGCACGAGCGCGGGGAAACGCACCAGCGCGGAAGCCGCTTCGCGCTCGGCGCGCGGCACCAGCTGGATGACGTCCGGGTCGATACCCGCCTCGGCGAGCGCGGGGGCGATGACGGCCTCCCGCAGGCGCTGGGCCGAGCCGAGCGCGGCGGAGCCCGTGCGGAGCACGCCACCGTTGCGCGACTTCACCAGCTGCGAGGCGACGTCGACCGTGACGTTCGGACGCGCCTCGTAGTTCGCGCCGATCACGCCGACCGGGCGGCGGCGTTCCACCAGCCGCAGCCCGCCGTCCAAAGTGGACACCTCGACGGACCGCTCCTGGTGCGGCGCACCGGCCAGGAGGCGGAGCTGCTCGGCCATGCCGGTCAGCCGCTCGGGGGTGATGGTGAGCCTGTCGAGCAGGCCCGCGCTCATGCCGTCCTCGCGCGCTTTGGCGATGTCGGCCTGGTTCGCCTCGAGCACCGCCTCGGCGTGCTCGACCAGCTTGCCCGCCATGGCGTTCAGCGCGGCGTCGATCGCCTCCGGGGAGGCGGCGGCCAGCGACGGCGCGGCTCGTTTCGCCGATCGAGCGCATTCCTCGACGGCCTTGGCGACCTCGTCCATCTCCGACTCCTTCCGCGCGGAACGAGCCATCAGTCTGCCGTACCGCCCCGGTCAGGCGACGGTCGGCTCCAGCAGCCACAACCCGCCCGCGAAGAGACAGCTCACCGTCAGCACGGCCATCACCAGCACCCACAGCACCGCGGGCATCCCGGTGAGCCTGCCGAGCTGATCGGCGTCGGAATCCCGCGCCGACCCCCGGCGCCGCTTGATCTGCAGCTCGATCACCGGCCGGACGCCGCCGAACAGCAGGAACCAGGTCAGCAGGTAGACGAAGATCGCCTGGAACCACGACGGCGCCACCAGCGCGACCAGGCCGAGCACCACCGAGCTGGTGACCACGGCGAACACGCCGTAGGTGTTGCGCACCATCACCAGGACGCCCAGCAGCATCAGCGCCATCACGATCAGCACGACGGTGATCAGATCCGACGAGAGCAGCCCGGCGAACACCAGTCCGAGCACCGCGGCCGCCGGGTACCCGGCGAGCGCGGTGAACGCCATACCCGGCCCCTCCGGTTTGCCACGGGACACGGTGACGCCGGAGGTGTCCGAATGCAGTTTGATGCCCTGTAGCCGACGGCCGACCAGGATCGCCGCGAGCGCGTGGCCTGCCTCATGGACGAGCGTGATCAGGTTGCGGGCGATCCGCCAAGGCCTGCCCGAAAGCACCACGAGCAGCGCGAGACCACCGGTGACCAGGGTGATCGTGCCGGGCGGGGTGGACTGGGCGATGTCGGAAACCGTTTCGGCGGGAGACGAGCTCACCTCACCAGCTCACCACAAGCGGGATACGTCCCGTGTCAGGCGGTCATGGAACCCCCGATCTCACGCGTGCGAAACTCCCGGTCGTTGCGCAGGGCGAAGGCCACCCAGCTGCGGAACGGCCGCCACACCGCGGACAGCTCCTCCAACTCCTCGGGTGGCGCCAGCGGCAGGTCGTACGCGGCCCGCATGGCCTCCTGTAATCGAGGTTCGTCCGCGGGGAAGACGTCCGGATGCCCGGCGCCCCGGATCAGGATCAGCTGCGCCGAGAACGGGCCGATCCCCGGCAACCGCTGCAGCCAGCGCAACGCGTCCGGGACCGGCATGGCGCGCAGATACGCGGCGTCGAGCAGACCGTCCTTGGCCGCGTTGGCCACGGCACGCAACCGTTCGGCCTTCATCTCCGGCAGGCCCTGCCCGACCTCCTGCCCGGCCACGACATCCGGCGCGGGGAACGACATGAGGATCTTCCCGCCGACGTCCACCGGCCTGCCGAACTCCTCGGCGAGCCGTCGTTTCACTGTGGCGGCCTGCGACGTCCGCGTCCGATGACTCAGGATCGCCCAGCAGGCCGCCTCGTACGGTGAGTGGAACAGGACGGGCCGCAGCCCGGGGAACGTCTGCTGGAGACGGCGCACCACCGGATCCGCGGTGCCGATCTTCGCGAAACCGACGCCGTCGACGTCCACCGAAAGGATCCGCCGGACCTGGGCGCCGACCTCGACGGCGAGGCCTTCTTCGGCGAAGACCTCCACCTCGATCGAGCCGGGCGATCTCTGTCTGACGGCCGCACCGACGTGCTCCCAGCCCGCTTCGGCGGGAAACGCGAAGCGCAGGGTGCCGGGTTCGGCGGCCGCGTCCGTGCGGCACGCGGGCCGGAAATCGGTCAGGAACCGGATGGACTTGTCGAGGTCGAACGGGCCACGCACCGGGATGCGAAGCGTGGTCGTGGCGGTGTGCTGCAGGATCGAGCCGGTCATTTCCGGGCTCCTTCGGCTGGGGAACGGCGACTCCCAGGACGTTAGAGACGGCCACCGACAGTTTCGGGTCACGGCGGCGGGAATGTCGCGAACGGGCCGGTCATGGCAGATTCTCGGATGACCACCGTGAAGGGAGCAGCCATGCCGGACCATCGCGAACGTCTCGAAAGCCTGCTGCGGCCAGGCACCGAATCCGCCGGGGCGAAGGGAGGTTTCCTCGATCTGCTGGGCGAAATCCCACAGGCGGGGCCGCCGACAGGGCTCGCGCAGCGACTGATGCGCACCTCCGCCGTGCCGATGATCTACGAGCGCTACTGGCGTCCGACGCTGGGCAGGGTCGCGAAAGGACTGAACGGCCCGAGCATGGCGGACGAGGTCCGCATCGCGGTCGAGGCGCTCGGCCTGCGCCCGGGCCAGGTCTCGCTGGACGTCGCGTGCGGTACCGGCAGGTTCACCCGCGCGTTCGGCGAAGCGGTCGGCCCGGAGGGGCTGTCGATCGGGCTCGACGGCTCGGTCACCATGCTGGAGAAGGCACTAGCCGAGCCGAACCCGGCTTCGGTGGCCTATCTGCGCGCGGACGCCGTCGATCTGCCGCTCGACGATTCCACTGTGGACGCCGTCTGCTGCTTCGCCGCCCTTCACATGTTCGCCGACCCGGACGCGGCGCTCGACGCGTTCGCCCGGGTGCTGAAACCGGGCGGCTCGCTGGTGATGCTGACCAGCGCCCGGCACGACGACCAGCCGATGCGGCTGGCGGACACCTTCCTCGGCAGGCTGAGCGGACAGCGGATGTTCGACCGCGGCGAGATCAGGTCGAAACTCTTCCGGCGCGGTTTCGAGCACGTGGAGGAGCGGTACTCGGGCGTCACGCAGATCGTCACGGGCGAGCTACCGGTTAACATCCGGAAATGATCCGCTCTGAGCACGCTTCGCCGACTCCCCCCGACGACAGCTACCTCCGTTCGCTGGTCGAGGCGACCGCGGACGCCGTCGCCGCGGCCGAACCCCTCGGCTCTCCGCACGACGGCGCGGATTCCGCCACGCGGAACGCCGTCAGTGCCGAGATCGGCGCGCTGACGGCGGAACTGGTGGAACTGAGCCAAGACCTGCACGCCCATCCCGAAGAGGGTTTCGCCGAGCACCGCTCGGTGCGCGCGCTCGGAGACCTGCTGCGGCGGCACGGCCACGACGTGACGATCGGCGCGGGCGGGCTGGACACCGCCTTGGTCGCGAGCACCCCCGGCAGCGGCCCGCATATCGCCGTCCTCTCCGAGTACGACGCCCTTCCCGGGCTCGGCCACGGCTGCGGGCACAACGTCATCTGCACCGCGGGCGCGGGCGGTTTCCTCGGCGCGGCGGCGGTCGCCGAACGGCTGGGCGGGCGGGTGTCACTGATCGGCACGCCGGCGGAGGAAGGCGGCGGTGGCAAGGAAACCCTGGCCCGCGCGGGCGTTTTCGACGACGTCGACGCGGTCGTCATGCTGCATCCCTTCAGCCATGACATCGCCATGCACCCGTTCCTCGGCAGGCGGCAGCTGGAAATGGTGTTCCACGGCGTCGGGGCGCACGCTTCGGCTCAGCCGTTCATGGGACGCAACGCGCTCGACGCCGCCGTCGCCGCGTACCAGGGTGTCGCGGCGCTTCGGCAGCATCTTCCCTCCAGCGACCGCGTCCACGGCGTCTTCACCGACGGGGGCGCGCGGCCGAACGTCGTTCCCGAACGCGCGGCGCTGCTGTTCTACCTCCGCTCCGCGCAACCGGACACGCTGCGCGACCTCGCCGAGCGGGTTTCGGCGATCGCGCGTGGCGCGGCGGAGATGACCGGCTGCGGAGTCGAACTGCAATGGGACTCCCAGCCCGCGTACCTGCCGATCCGGTTCAACACCACGCTCGCCGGACGTTGGTCCGTGCATCAGGTCGACGCCGGCCGCAAACCGCTTCCGCCGGGGATCGTGCCCGAATTCCTCACCGGCTCGACCGATCTCGGCAATCTCTCCTACCGGATGCCGGCGATCCACCCGATGATCGCCATCGCCGGACCGACGACAGCCTTGCACACCAAGGAGTTCGCGGCCGCCGCCGGTTCGCCGGACGGCGATCGCGCTGTCGTCGACGGCGCGATGGGGCTGGCGCTGACAGCCGTCGATTACCTGGCCGACGCGGAACTGCGCGCCGCGGTGCACGAGGAGTTCGAGGCCTCGGGTGGCGCGCTGGACGTACCCATGTTCTTCGACTGAAAGAACGCTGAGAATTCTCAGCTGATTCTTCTCAGCAAAGCCAAGGGGTTTTCCACAGGCAGCTCACAAGTACGGGCGCGAATCTTGTTCCATGACCGAGAACGAGAGTCGGCCCGGCCCCGCCTCCACCGGTGGGCACCAGCCGCCGCACCAGCAGCAGTACCCCGGCTACACCCCTTGGCAGGCCGCGCCGAATCCGCTCTTCACGCCGCAGCAGGTCCAGACACCGGCTCCCGCGCCGCGCAAGAAGGGCGGCCGAGTCGCCATCCTCGTCAGCGCGACGGCGCTCGCCGCCGCACTGGTCGGCGGGGTCGGCGGAGCGGCGCTCGTCGGTTTCGACTCCGCGTCTTCGGCGTCGGGCACGGGTTCGTCCTCGGTCGCCACCGGGCAACCGGTCGGGAACACCACCTCGGGTGACGTCAGCGCGGTCGCCGCGAAGGTGACGCCGAGCGTCGTCCAGGTGAACGTGACGACCGCGCAGGGTGAGGCCGTCGGCTCCGGTGTCATCCTGACGGCGGACGGGCGCATCCTCACCAACGCCCACGTGGTCGCCGACGCCCAAGGCGACGTGACAGTCACGCTTTCGAACGGCAAGCAGTACAACGCGAGCGTGGTCGGCGCGGACACGAAGGCCGACATCGCCGTCCTGCAAGCGAAGGACGCGAGCGGGCTGACACCCGCTTCGCTCGGCGACTCGAGCAAACTCGTCGCCGGCCAGCAGGTCGTGGCGATCGGCTCGCCCGGCGGGCTGCAGAACACCGTGACCACGGGGATCGTGAGCGCGCTCAACCGCAAGCTCGACGAACTGAGCAGCGGCCAGGACCGGCGATCGCCCTACAGCCGGACCACGAACGAAAGCGGGCCGAGTTACACCGCGATCCAGACCGACGCCCCGATCAACCAGGGCAACTCGGGCGGGGCGCTGGTGGACGCGCAGGGGAACGTCATCGGCATCAACTCGGCGCTGTACAACCCGTCTTCGACCGGCAGCATCGGCATCGGTTTCGCGATTCCCATCAACGACGCGAAGAAGATCGTCGAACAGATCGTCGGCTGACCCGGCCGTCTGGACCGCTGTCAGGGGGCGGCCCAGCAGGCGATGACCGTGAGGGCCTCCTTCGGCGAAGGAGGCCCTCACGGATTTTCAGAGTTCGTAGGTGAGGGTGAAGGTGTGGTTGCCCTCGTCGTCCTGGACGATCTCCGCGGTTCCGGTGATACCGGCCAGCTCACCGTGGCCGGAGCCCGGCAAGACGATCAGGTGATGCCCGTTCTCCCCCGCCGAGTGATGCAGGACGAAGCCACCCTTACGCCCGTCGACGGACACGGCCAGCCGCTCGAAGGCGACGTACGCCGACGACGTCTCGTTCACCGCCGTGAGCATCTCGACGGTGCTGGTGCCTTCGACGCCGCCGACGAAGGTCTTGCCGAGCACCACTCGGGAGAACTCGGTGCCTTCGGCCTTCTCGGTGGCTTGCGGATCCCAGCCGTCCACGGTGAACGACGCTGTCGCGGTGTTGGTCATGGCGCCGAGTCTGCCGGACATACCTGACAGATCGCGTCAGGTATTCTCATCGCCTCCGGTTCCCGAACAGGCCGCGCGTGATCTCCCGTCCGAGCGCGCTCGCCGCCGAACGGAGGAACGACTTCACCGCCGGGTTCTTCATCGCCTGCTCGACCATGCCGGGCCCTTCCTTCTCCGGTTTCGGAGCCGGGGGCGCCTCCGGTGGAGCCTCGCCGGCGGGCGGCGCGGCCACCTTCGCGGCGAGCTTCTCGTAGGCCGACTCGCGATCGATCGTCTCGGCGTATTTCGCGTGCAGATCCGAAGAGGTCGTCGCCGCGGAGATGGCTTCGGCGCCGATCGACCCCATCTTCGACCGCGGCGCGCGCAAGCGTGTCCACGCGACCGGCGTCGGCGCACCCCGCTCGGACAGCACGGTGACGATCGCTTCGCCGATACCGAGCGACGTCAGCGCCGAGTCCAGCTCGTAGTGCTTCGTCTTCGGATACGTCTTCACCGTCTTCGTCAGCGCCGCCTGGTCCTCGGGCGTGAACGCGCGCAACGCGTGCTGGACCCGCGCGCCCAGTTGCGACAGGACGTTGTTCGGGATGTCCGTCGGGAGCTGCGTGCAGAAGAACACACCGACGCCCTTCGACCGGATCAGCTTCACGGTCTGCTCGATGCGCTCCAGGAACGCCTTCGACGCACCGTTGAACAGCAAGTGCGCTTCGTCGAAGAAGAAGACCAGCTTCGGCTTGTCGAGGTCGCCCTCTTCGGGCAGTTCCTCGAACAACTCGGCCAGCAGCCACATGAGGAAGGTCGAGAACAGGGCGGGTTTCGACTGGAGGTTGTCCAGCTCCAGCAAGGTCACCATCGTCTTGCCGTCGACCTGGCGCATCAGATCGTGGACGTCCAGCTCAGGCTCGCCGAAGAAGTCCTCGCCGCCCTGAGCCTCCAGATTGGACAGCGCCCGGAGGATCACCCCGGCCGTCGCGGCCGAGACGCCGCCGATGCCCTTGAGGTCCTCCTTGCCCTCGTCACTGGTCAGGTGCGTGATGACCGAACGGAGGTCCTTCGTGTCCAGCAGCGCCAAGCCACGCTGATCGGCCCAGTGGAAGATCAGGCCGAGCGTCGACTCCTGGGTTTCGTTGAGCCCCAGCACCTTCGACAGCAGGATCGGGCCGAAACTCGTGATCGTCGCCCGGATCGGCGAGCTCTTGCCGCCGGTGCCCAGCGAGAGGAACTGCACGGGGAACGCGGCGGGCTCCCACTGATCACCGAGTTCTTCCGCGCGTTTGGCGATCTTGTCGTTGCTCTCGCCCTGCGCGGCGAGCCCTGACAGGTCGCCCTTCACGTCGGCCAGCACCACCGGCACTCCCGCGGCCGACAGCTGCTCGGCGATCAGCTGCAAGGTCTTCGTTTTGCCGGTACCGGTCGCGCCCGCGACCAGCCCGTGCCGGTTCAGCGTCGCCAGCGGCAGGCGGACAGCCGCACCGGCGTCGGCCTTGCCGTCGATCACGACGGCGCCGAGCTCGACCGCCGCTCCCTCGCTCACGTAACCCTGCGCGATCTCCTGGGCTGGACCTTGTTCGGCCACTGTCGCTCCCTGGTCTGTGATATGGCTCACCTGAGGATGTACACGCTGCCAGCAACGCGCCGAACCCGCACGTCGCGCTTCGCGAATCCCCGGGTCGGGTTAGGGTTTCGGGGTGAACGACCGCCTAGTCTGGATCGACTGCGAGATGACGGGGCTCGACCTCGGCAAGGACGCGTTGATCGAAATCGCCGCGCTGGTGACCGATGCCGAACTCAACGTCCTCGGCGAAGGCGTCGACATCGTCATCCACACCGACGACGAAACCCTCGACGGCATGCCCGAGGTCGTCCGCGACATGCACGCCCGCTCCGGCCTGACCGAAGAGGTCCGGCGCTCCACGGTCACGCTGGAAGAGGCCGAGCAGCGCGTCCTCGAGTACATCCGCGCGCACGTGCCCGAGGCCAATGTCGCCCCGCTCGCCGGCAACTCCATCGCCACCGACCGCGGCTTCATCACCCGTGACATGCCCGCCCTCGACGGGCACCTGCACTACCGCATGGTCGACGTCTCGTCGGTGAAGGAACTCGTCCGGCGCTGGTACCCGCGGATCTACTACGCCAAGCCCGAAAAGGGCCTGGCCCACCGCGCGCTCGCGGACATCAAGGAGTCCATCGGCGAGCTCGACTACTACCGCCGCTCCGCCTTCGTCCCGCAGCCCGGCCCGACCACCGAACAGGCCAAGGCCGCGGCCGCTGAAGTGCAGGAACGCCACGAACAGTAACCCGTTGCGAGCCCCGGAAACGGGCACGCTAATATAGTGCGGCCGAGGTGATGGGAAGCTTCCCGAGCCCGGCGATGGTGGGCGTAGCTCAGTTGGTAGAGCACCTGGTTGTGGTCCAGGAGGTCGCGGGTTCGAAACCCGTCGCTCACCCCATCACCCCAGTCTGTTCGGGGCTCTTGCGAGCCCCTCCCAACAGGCTGGGGTTTCGCCTTTTTTGGGGGCCGAGCCCCCAAGCCCCCGCCGGAGGGCTGCGCCCCCGGACCCCCATCGCATCGGTGCCGTCGGTGAGTTCGGTGCCGGGAATGCCAAGAGGGGTCCCTATAGGACGAATCCGTCCTATAGGGACCCCTCAGGGTTTCTGGTGTCAGTTCCGGTCGCCGCCGGTCTTCCAGTCGTCCCACGACATCTGCCACACCGACCAGCCGTCGGTCGGCTCCAGCACCTGCGGGCCCGAGTTGGCGACCGTGATGATGTCGCCCTTCTTCGAGGTGTCCATGAGCCACTTCGCGTTCTCGGTCGACAGGTTGATGCAGCCGTGGCTCACGTTCCGCTTGCCCTGCGAGCCGACCGACCACGGGGCCGAGTGGTAGAAGATGCCGCTGTTCGACATCCGCACCGCGTACTTCACGAACGTCCGGTAGCCGGCCTTGCTGTCCGACGGAACGCCGTAGGTGCTCGAGTCCATCGTGTACCCGGTGTGCTCGCTCATCACCGTGTAGGTCCCGGCGGGGGTGCTGCTCGACGGCTTGCCCATCGAGATCGGCATCTGCTTGACCTCTTGGTCGTTCACCACGACCTTCATCTGGTGCGTGCCGCCGTCCGCGGTCGCGACCAGCTTGTCGCCGACGACCACCTTGGCGGGCTTGTCCTCGCGGCCGAAGGTGTTGTTGCCGAGGTTCTTGCCGTAGATCGCCGCGTTGACCGAGATCTTGGTGCCCGGCTTGAAGTACTCCTTGGGCCGCCACATCACGGTCTTCTCGCCGAACCAGTGGAACGCGCCCTCGGCCTGCGGCTCGGTGACGATCTTCAGCGCCTTCTCGGTCGCCGCCTTGTCCGGCACGTTGCCGGTGAAGCTGAAGATCAAGGGCAGCCCGACGCCGACCGTCTCGCCTTCGACCAGGTTGATCGAGACACCGATCTGCTTGCCCGGCTTGGACGTGGAGAACGTCGAGGTCGCGGTGACCGGCTTGCCGTCGGTCCCGGTCGCGGCGGCGGTGACGGTGTAGGTCTTGCCGTAGCCGAGCGGTTCGGCCGACTCCCAGCCCGAACCGTCTTCCTTCGGTTTGCCCGCGACGACCTTGCCGTCGGCGCCCGTCAGCTTGACCTCGCCCACCTTGCCGTCGGCGACGGCGACCGTCACCGGCTCTCCGGGGGCCACGTCCGCCGCACCCTGTGCGGGGGTCAGCGTCATCGCGGCGGGCTTCGGGGCAGGTGCCGCGCTGCTCTGCTGCGAACCACCGGGAGAACCTCCCGGCGACGGCGTTTCACCCGACGGTGTACTGCTGCACGAGGCGAGTGTGAACCCGGCCACCGCAGCCACCAACGCCACCCGCGACCGCCCCGTCGCTCCCCAGACCCTCATGCACACCGCCCGTTTCGCGTGGTACCAACCCCAACGTCTGGCTATAGTCTGCCTGACCGGCCGCAACGCCTGCGGCCGGATGGCCGAATACGTCCCCGCGACGCCCACGGCGGCCTAAGGGGCCCCCCTGAAACGGGCCCCAGCAACCCTGTGTTAATGTTTTCCACGTCGCCGAGGGGAACACCAAAGCGGCGGAACAAGCAGGCGCCATTAGCTCAATTGGCAGAGCAGCTGGCTCTTAACCAGCGGGTTCGGGGTTCGAGTCCCTGATGGCGCACAATAAGAAAGCAAAGCCCGCCAGCAGATTCCCTGAATTTCAGGGAATCTGCTGGCGGGCTTTGCTCGTATGTGCAGCCTGGATGCAGCCGACGTGTCGCCCCGATTCAGTGACTGGCCGTCACCAGCCGTGCTCGCGGTGACCCGCTGCGCTGTCGGGGCACCACTACCTTGTTGATCTTGGCTCCGCGCTGGTATCCCGCCCGCCGGACGAGGGCCGCCGTCGCATCCGCCCTGCTGCGCCAGGCACGGCAGGACACCCCAGGAGCATGATCGTTCTCAGCGATAACCGCTGAACCGATGTTCCCCGAGGCTGTTTTCAGCCTACCGACCGTTCTTGTGCCGACGGCAGGCAAGCAGGGTGGAGTCGGCGGCGTGGATCGTCGTTCCGCCGCGGATCAAGGTCCGCGGCCGTTGTTCGACCGCGAGGACGTCGAAACCGTCCGGCAGGCCGGGCAGCAGGTCCTTGGCGTAGAACATCGCCGCGCGCTGCCCGGCGGTCAGTGGGGCGGACGACCTCATCGGGGCATGGCCCACGATCAGGAGGTGCCCACCGGGGGCGACGGCGTCGGCGAGCCGGCGGGTCACCTGTGTCATCCCGCCGTCCGGCGGCTGCAGGTAGTGGCTGGTGACCAGGTCGTAGGATCGGCCGCCTGCGGTGAAGACACGAGCGTCGATCTGCCACCAGTCGACATGGTCGGCGCCGCCGTCCTGCTCGGCGTGCCGGGCAGCGCGTGCCAGGCCGACTGCGGAAAAGTCAGCGCCCGTGACAGTCCAGCCCTGCCGGGCCAGCCAGATCACATCGCCTCCCTCTCCGCAGCCGACGTCGAGAGCGCTGCCCGGTGTCAGCCCGGCCGCCTCGGCTACGAGCTGCACATTGGGCTGTCCGCTGAAGACCTGCTCCTGGCCAGCGTAACGATCGTCCCAGCCGTGCGGCTCGAACATTGCGGCCGTCTCCTCGTCGCTGAGCGGCTGGTGTTCTGTCATCTCAAACGCCTTCCCTTACCTGTGGCCGGGCGAGTGTCAGGACTTCACCTCGTGTCGGCGCTCATCGAACTTCCGCACGCTGGACTCACGAGAAGTTCAGAGCGTGGCGGGATGTGCCGCGACGGCGTGGTGCACGTCCTCGGTGACCAGGTCGATGTTCATCATTGCCCCGGTCAGCCCACCCTGTGCGGCAGCATCGATGACCTGCGCCCGGTGTCCTCGCACGTTGCCTGCCGCCCACACCCCGGGAACAGAGGTCGCACCCGTCTGGGGGTCGGCGGGCAGGGTCTCGCCGATGAGCTGGCCGTCCATGTCCTTGACCTCGGCCGTCAGGCCCAGGTCTGCAAGCAGAGTGTCGACTTTGGCCACCGACACGGGGAAGACGACGGCAGCCTGGACTTCGGTCACGCTGCCACCGACCCGGACGCCGCTGAGTGCGTCGTCGGTAACCTCGACGCCGGTGACCCGGCCGGGCACCACATTGATCTGGCGCGCGGCGAGCTCGGCGCGTTGCGGCGCGGTCAGTTCCACGGACTCGTTGGTGAACAGGGTGACCTTCTCGCTCCACTGACGCCACAGCTGCGCCTGGTGGAGTGAGGCGACGCCGCTGGCGATCAGCCCGATTGCCTTGTCTCGAACCTCGTAGCCGTGGCAGTAGGCACAGTGCAGCACGTCCACGCCCCAGCGGTCGGCGACGCCGGGAATGTCGGGCAGCTCGTCGACGACACCAGTGGCCACCAATACCCGCCTTGCGTCAACAGTGCTCTCGTCGGCAAGGGTGACCCGCAGGGCATCCTCGCTGACACGCGCCACGCCGATCACGGTGTTGTCGCGGACGGTGCCGCCGTACTGCTCGACCTCCGATCGGCCGATGGCCAGCAATTCGTGCGGATCGACACCTTCGCGTCCGAGATAGCTGTGGACCTGGGTGGCAGGCGCGTTGCGGGGCGTGCCCGCGTCGATGACCAGTACGTCACGCCGGGCACGGCCCAACGTCACAGCCGCCGCCAGGCCCGCTGGTCCACCACCGATGACGACTACGTCGTGAGTGCTCATGCGAGCAACGGTGCAGCGGCCAGTTCCTTACCCGCAACTTGCCTTGCCGAAACGGCAAAGTGGAGGCCCCAGCAAGTGCTGCAGGCGATCACTGGGGCAATCACGGGACTCGACCACGCCCGCACGATCGGGACGCCCATGGCGACGATCAGCGGGCGCACACGAAGCTCTCGGCGCTGCCGAGATCCACGGCTTGACATTTCGGGCCAGAGGGACATTCCGCACGGGCAGCACGGCGATCACCACGGCCCGGTGCGATCACGCCCGCGAGCATCGACCTTCGGCGAACCCTGGTAGAACTGCCGAACAGCGTGCTGTACGACCATGATCAATCTCAGCGCCGACGGCTGTACCTATCTATGTTCCCCAAGGCCGCAATCGAAGCAGGACGTACTCAACTGCCGCTGACCGGCAGTTCGGTCCGGCGGACGAGCGCCAACTGGCGTGGCACGTTGACCCTGTACGTCGCCGGGCACATTCGCAAAGACGCCGACCAAGCGATAGAACCCGGCATCTGCGAGCCCGAGACGCGCCCGAGAGGTCCGAAGCAGTCCGACACCAGGCGTCAACTCCGACACAGCGACTGCCCCGCAACCAGTCGAAAAGGTCTTGTCCGGCATCACTCGGCACCATCCGACACGCCCAGGTGCCGACTCTTAACCAGCGGGTTCGGGGTTCGAGTCCCTGATGGCGCACAGTAGTGAATCGAAGCCCACCGACGATTTCCCCGTCATTTCAGGGGTGTCGTCGGTGGGCTTTGTTGATGTGTAAGCCCGAGGTGAGGCCACCGTGAGCCCCGCCAAGGGCCCTCCACGATGAATGAGGCGCGGACCTCGTCCGCCGCCCTGACCTCGTTGTTGTCGACCACGAGTGGCGCGCGACCTGCGGATTTTCTGACCCTGTTCGTAGCCGGCCCGACGAACCAGGCTCGCGGTCGCTTCGGCGCTCGCATGGGCGAGGGACGGGAGCACGCTGGTGTAGGTGTCGGCCGTCAGGACGATGCTGGCGTGGCCCAGCAGCGCCTGCACCGTCTTCAGGTCGTTCCCCGCGGCCAGCGACAACGTCGCCGCGCCATGACGGAGGTCGTGGAACGTACCAGCGGCAGCCCAGACTCGGTGACCAACCGTCTGAACGCTGGATCTTCGCGCATGAGAATGGGCACCAGTGGAGCCCGCGTTACGTATGGACCGGCTTCGCGAACTCGGGAACACAGCGAAGACGTCCAAACCATCCCCGGTGTCGGCCGCATCGCGCACTGTCACGATGACCAGGACATCGCGTTCGGCCTCTACGAGCCGGCGACCTAGGGCTGAGGATGACCGTGTAACACACTCAGAGGCGTCGAGGAGCGCGAAGCGAACATCCGCACTGGATGGGTCTACGTGATCTCCAATGTCGGATCCTTCGGCGACAGCGTCGTCAAGGTCGGATTGACCCGGCGGCTCGACCCACTCGAACGCGTTCGCGAACGCGGCGACGCCTCGGTTCCATTCAGGTTCGACGTCCACGCCAAGATTTTCGACGCCGATGCCGTGAGCCTGGAGACGCGATTACACCAGCACCTCGCCGACCGGCGCGTCAACCGGGTCAATCTCAGGCGCGAGTTCTTCTACGCCACTCCAGCCGAGATCCTCACGATCCTCGAAGACATGGGCCTGAAGGACAATCTCCTCGACTACGTCGAAGAGCCGGAAGCACAGGAATGGCGCTCCAGCCAGCAGTTGGCCCACGGCACATAAGCCTGGACAATCGCTGCAGAAACGGATTTGAGGTGGACCAGTGGACCTCATGGACTACGACGGGGCCATCGCCTGGCTGAGCGAACCGACAAACTCCAAGGGCAGAGCGTCGCCTATCCGACTGATACTGGGAAACGGGTTCAGCATCGCCTTCGACCCCGCCAGGTTCTCATACTCGGCTTTGCGATCCCATGCCGAGGCGCAAGGCATGCTCAGCGCTACTGCCCAGCACCTCTTCCAGAAGTTGGACACTCAGGACTTCGAGATTGTCATCAAGACGCTCGAGGACGCCGCTATCGGGCTCTACGCGCTCGATGCAACGAAGTACTCGGCGGAAGCCGCGACACTTGACGAGGAAGCCTCGAAGCTCGAGGATGCCCTGGCTCACATCCTCGCGGCGCTTCACCCTGGACGGCCGTACGAGATCGACGCCGAAGTCTACTTACGAGTCCGCAGGTTCCTGGAAAAGTTCGACCGCATCTACACCGCGAACTACGACCTCTTGCTCTACTGGACTTTCATGCAAGACTTTCCCGAGGAAAACCTGCAGGCAAGGCAGGCGGACGACGGCTTTCGAGATCCCGGGGAGGCTACCGACTACGTCGTGTGGAACCACCTGGATCCCCATTCACAGACCATATTTTACCTCCACGGAGCCCTTCACCTGTACCGCAGCGAGGGTGGTTTGAAGAAGCTGACGTGGCGCCGGACCAACGAACCGCTGATCGACCAGATCCGCGCTCAGCTCGAAGCGGACTCATTCCCTCTATACGTGGCAGAAGGGACGAGCAGCGAGAAGCTGGCCCGTATCGGCACCAGTGACTACCTCGGTCGCGCACTTCGGTCACTCGCAGCGATCAGCGGCGGTTTGCTGTCGTATGGGATGTCGTTCAGCAAGAACGACGCACACATCATGGACGCCATCGTCCACTCGAAGATCACCCGACTGGTCATATCCCTCTTCGGCGACGTCGCCACGCCGTCAAACCAAGCAACGATTACGGCCGTACAGGACATGCAATCACGTCGAGCGACGTCGTACGCGAAGGTCGGCTTGGAGATCGCCTTCTTCGACGCACAATCCGTCCGACTGTGGAACTGAGCTGCTGTCCTACAAGGGACTCACTCGGGCCGGTAGCACCGCTGGGCCGAACGAGTGGCGTGGAAGACAGCCGAGCGAACGGTTTCCGCTGTTCACCGGACAAGGCATACGCAGCGTCAACCGCCCTGCGCGGATCGTCATCCTTCAGGCGGCAGACAAACTCCGGGAAATCCGGTGAGTTGGAAGGCGGTGCATCACGGCGGACGCACGAGGGGACGGAAAACCATGAAGCTCAGAGACGCGTTGGAGAAGCTCTTGCAGAGCTCTCATGTGGCGATTCACTCCACCGCAGAGCTGTCCGGAGCCGTAGCCCGCTACATCGCGAAACAAGACGAGAAGCGTTCCAAAGACGAAAAACCGGAGGTGCTGCGCAAGCCTGAAATCGGGCCCGTCCTTCCGGCCGAACACCGAAGCGGCTTCACGATCACGCCGTGGGAGTTGCTGCAGACGTTCGGCCGTGCGACCACGCTGTCCGGGCAGAACCCATCGCGCGGCCTCTCACAGCATTGGAACTGCTTGCGCTACCTCACCACGCTGGAAGACCATGGTGGCCGGATGGCACTCTCACCCGATGGACATGACCCAAGGTATCACCGTAAGGGCGTGCAAGCGCAGGAACTCGGTGCAGCGTTCGCGCTGACTGCGGCGCGAGAGATCTTGCAGCGAAGGCATCCTGGGTACCGTTTCGAGCCCGTCGACGTGGACCTCGCACTCGACGCAGGCTGGGCACTGCGGGGTCAAGGTGCGGAGGCGAAGGGCACACGACGGAGCAGACCTGGGCATTTTCTCGTTGGCAGGAAGGCCGGTGAGCCCTTGCGCATCGCGCTGGTCGACGGACGCGGATCACACGGTCAGCCCAGTGCGCAGCACAGTCAGCTGATGGCCTCGGCCGAGAGGGTCCAAGTGATCGCACTCGGCGATGGGCGCGGCAGTGCCGATCCGCTGCCGAGCCTGCTGATGTCGACGGCTTTCGTCGCGGAAGGCGGGATCGAGATACGCCTGCTTGATCCCGTGGGCGGCGGTGTACTCGCCGAACCAGGCAAGTCCTCTCCCGACCCGTACGGCCCAGTGCAGGAAGAGAACTTCTTCCCGGATATCCAGACCGTCGACGCACAGGGCCAGACCTCGAGTCGTCCCGGTTTCCACATCACATCGGACAGGTTCGAGTGGTTCTCCCGGGTGCTGGTCCGCGCGAGCGCTGCAGCGCTCCTGACTTTCGTCGGCGATCGCGACAACGCGTACAAGTACCTGACCGCGCGGCAGCAACGGCGACTGGGCGCCGATCATTCTCCGCAGGCGGTCAACGCGGAATGTGACGTCCGCGTCGAACTCGGCGGGATCGTATTCGTCGGAACCGACCACGTCTTCCGGTTCGCACGTGAGCGAGTCGAGGTCTTCTCGGCGATGCCGAAAGAACTGCACGAGATCCTCAAGACGGGTGACGGCGCCCGGGCCTACGCGGAGAAGATGCCGGAGGTGGTCGCCGAGTGCAGGAGGCGCTGGGCGGCGGTACAGCGGGACTGGACGGGAGTCATAACCATGGATGGCGATGGAGCGGTCATGGCGCTCCGCATATTGGAAAGCGAAGGGCGAGCGCTCGAAGCGATCCCCGAACCGCAGGAAGGACCCGTATAAAGCGCTCAGGCCACCTCGCGGGAGTGGAGACGCTTGACCAGTGTCACTGCTAATTCGTAGATCTCGCCCTTGGCGGCCTTCTCCACCAGCGAAGCAGGCGGCTCGAAGTGGTCGCCGCAGTTGCCCGCGCCTACTTCAGATCACCAGTCGTCGCAGCGCTGCTCGCCAATCCAGCTCACATAAGTGACCTCACCGCAGCAGCGCCTCAGCGTGCGCTCACAGCGACCGATGAGAGGAAAGCCCCATGAAGGTCTTGGTAGTAGGCGGAACCGGCTTCATCGGACATCACATCGTACGTGAACTACTGGCACACGGGCACGACGTCACGGTGCTGGTCCGCACGCCACCCACGAACCTCCCCGCCACGGTGACAGTCCAACTCGGCGACCTCACCGATCTGTCCGAAGAGCGACTCGACTCCATCGTCGCCGGCCAGAGGGGCATCATCGTCGCATCGGCCGCCGCCGTCGCCGCACCACGCAGCGCCGACATCGCCGCGTTCTTCCATGACACCAACGTCGCACCCGTCGCCAGATTGCTGGCCACCGGAAGCCACGCGCAGTGCGACCGCGCTGTCATCCTCGGCAGTTTCTACGCCACCCTGCAACGCGAACAGCCAGCACTCCGCCTGGCCGAACACAGCCCGTACATCGCCAGCAGAATTGAACAAGCCGAGCACGCACGCGCCGCGGTCAACGCGGAAACCTCCGTGGCCGTCCTCGAACTCCCCTACGTCGCAGGCACAACCCCGGGTCGGCAATCACCCCTCGAACCCATGCTGCAGAGCATGTCTGTCGGCAACGCGGATATTCTCGCCTACCCAGGTACCACCGCCGTCGTCACCGTCACTCAAGTCGCGCAAGCCGCCGTCGCCGCGCTGGACCGTCGCGCCGACGGCAACTATCCGGTCGTCACCGCAAACCTACCTTGGACCGACCTCTTCACCCGTCTCGCAGTCGCAGCCGGCCGCTCTCCAAAACGCATCTGGAAGCTCCCCGCAAGCCTCATCAAACTTATGCTCCGCAGGGAAGGCATACGCCAACGCCGCCAAGGATTCACTCTCGGTTTTCACCCGACGCAATGGAGCAACCTGCACGCCACCGCCATGATCCTCGACCCGGACATCGCCCGCACCGAACTCGGCGTCGAGCCAGACGACCTCGGCAAAGCCCTGCAAGACACCGCACCCACAGCACGAGCAGCCACGGAGCTGTCCTGACCAACACCTGGTTCAGGCCCGGCATGACTTATGGTCCTCCTGCCAAATCCATGAGCCCGGACGGGGCGGTTCGGCCTGGGTGTGTGGCATCGATGCCGCTGACGGAAGACCCGACCACCACACGGTCGGTCTCGCCCGCACTCGTCGGCTCGATATCAGCCGAAAGTTCCGGGACGACCATCCGGAGGCTGAGGGCCTCAACCAGTAACCGGACTACGCGACACGATCCAGCACGTGCGAGCCCGAGAGGTCTAAAACAGTCCGACACCAGGCGACACACCCCGACACAGCGGCTGCCCCGCGACCAGGCGAAAGGGTCTTGTCCGACATCACGCGACACCATCCGACACGCCCAGGTGCCGACTCTTAACCAGCGGGTTCGGGGTTCGAGTCCCTGATGGCGCACAGTAATAAATCAAAGCCCACCAACGATTTCGGCTCGCGCCGGCCTGGCGCGGCCTCGGCGGAGTCGGGCGACTGCTCACCGCGCGCTTGCTCCGCTGGCTCTGTGCTGACCCGCGGCTTGTCGCCGTACTACCGTTCCCCATCGACCTTGACCGCGCCCTGCTCAAAGACGACTCGACCTTCGAACCAGCACTTGAAAGGGTGCGCCGCACCTGGGAAGCACTCGGATTCCAACCCGCCACCGATCAGCTGTGGATCATGGATCCCGCCGCCGGAACGCACCACGGTGCCGTCGCGCAGCTCGAGAAAGCCCTGGGGATCCAGCGATCGCGGTTGCGCTTGATCCACACGACGTCTCATCCCGAGCGGCGTCGTGGAACTTTCCGTGCCGTCGATGCGACTGTTGGGCGTGACGATGTGGAGATGTCCGTGACGAGCACCGAACCGAACACCCGATCGGCCCTGCCGTTGACGTCGTTGCTGACCGCGGCGATGACCTGGTCGATGTTGCCACTGTTCTTGCTCGGTGCGCTGGGCCCCGCGCTGGTGGCGGAGTTCGGGATCGCCACACCGTTGCTGGGTGTGCTGGTGTCGGTCGGCTTCGCCGTGGCCGCCGCCCTGTCGCTGTTCGCGGGACCGGTGGTCGCAGCGCTCGGTCCCCGGCGGTGCCTGATCGCGCTCTTCCTGTTCTCTGGTGTGGTGTTGGCCGGGTTCGCCAGTGCGCCCGTCTACGGGCTGCTGGTGGTCGCGGTGGCCGCGTCCGGCGTGCCCCAGGCGCTGGCGAATCCGACGACGAATCAGCTGATCTCGACGCGGGTTCCCGCGAAACAACGTGGCGGGGTGACGGGCTGGAAACAGTCCGGTGTCCAGCTGGGGGCGTTCTTCGCCGGGCTGCCGCTGGCCGCGATCGCCGCGGCTTCGGATTGGCGGGTCGCGGTGGGGATCGCGGCCGGGATCGCGGTGATGGCCGGCCTGCTGACGCTGACCTTGCAGCCGGACGCCGAGCCGGTGCGAGCCGTCCGGTGGACCGTGGTCAAACCGACCGGGCAAGCCTGGTGGTTGTGTGGCTTCTCAGTCCTGCTGGGAGCGGGTATCTCGGCGGTAAACACCTACATCACGTTGTTCGGTACGAAGCAGCTCGCGCTTCCCGCCGGTGTCGCGAGTGGGCTGGTCGCGGTTCTGGGGGTCGCCGGGATCGCCGGCCGGGTGGGATGGTCACGGGTCGCGGCGAAGTCGGATTCGCCGGGTTCGTTGCTGGGCCCGCTGACGGCCGGGTCGGCGGTCGCGGCGCTGGGGCTCGTCGCGGCGGCAGTCTGGTGGCCGGGTTGGGCTTGGGTCGCGGCGGCTGGGTTGGGCGTCTTCGCGGCATCGGCGAACGCGGTGTCGATGGTGACGGTGATCTCGACCTCGCCCGCGGGCTCGGTCGCCCGGGATTCATCGGTGGTGTCGGCGGGATTCTTCGCGGGATTCGCGATCGGGCCGCCGGTCGCCGGGGCAGTGGTGGCCGTGGCTGGAGGGCGTTATCAGGCCGGCTGGCTGCTCGTGGCCGCCGAGTTCCTGGCCGCCGCCGGGGTCGCGTGGTGGTGGCGTAGCCGGGATCCACGTTCATGACGTGGATCGACGAGAAGCTCGATCGTCTTCTTGACCGGGTGACGGCGACGGAAACCGAAGTGGGTGAACGGTTTCCCTTGTCGGCCGATCCGGCGACCGGCTTGTGGAAGACGACCCGGCGCGGTTCCTGGACGGCCGGGTTCTGGGTCGGCCAGCTCTGGTTGCGCGCACGGCTGACCGGTCTCGACGAGCACCGCGTGACAGCCGGCCGGTGGACAGCGCGGCTGGCCGAATGGACCGATGCCGACACCGTCACCCGCGGCTTGATCTTCTGGTACGGCGCCGCGGCAGCGAAACGGCTCGGCGTGGATTCCGCCCACGCCGGTCTCGCCCGGAGAGCGGCACTCGCCCTGGCGTCGACCTTCGATGAGGCGTCCGCGGTGCTCCCTTGGGGTACGGCCTTCGGTGATGTGGCTTCACCTCCGCTCGCCCGCACGGACGGGGCCGCCGGTGCGGTGCCGTTGCTGTCCTGGGTTGGGGAGAAAGCCGTTGCGGCATCGCATCTTCGGACACATGTGTCGCTCGCGGAGCAGATCGGCGGGAACGCCTGGACTTACGTCTCCGGGAAATGGGGGCCTTCGGCTGAGCCTCCACCAGGCTGGACGCGAGGCGATGCCTGGCTGCTGCTGAGCCTCGCCGACGGCAGCCGGTGGCTGGACCCTGCGCTGGCCGAACCCGCCAGACAGCGGCTAGCTCACTTACCGCGGAATTTTCCAGCGGTACGCGGAATCCAGGGCAGTCCGCCGGATTCGTCCGCGGCGGTGATCACCGCGGTGGCCATGGCGAAGCTGGGCTTGCTCGATGAGGCCGCGGACCTGGTGAAGGTCCAGGTCCGCGACCACGTCCAGGACGATCGTCTCTGGGACGGCTGCCACGATCTGAGTCGCGGTGTCGCAACCGCGCATCAGCTGGTGTGGGGCGACTTCTTCTTGCTCCTGGCGCTGGCCATCCTGGCAGGCCGGGTGCCTGCGGACGCGCTCTGATCAGGCCGCAGCGAACGCGTCGGTCAGCAGTTTGGCATTGTTCCGGTACACCGGCAGCAGATCGAGGTCTTCGCCCGGGAAGTTGACGACGTTGATCTGTTTGGCCGGTGTTCCCGGCAGGACGGTGCCCGTGGTCATGGCTTCGTTGTCGAAGACGTATTGCGGGTTCTTCGCCGACAGCTCCGCCAGCTTGCTCGCCGTGACGGGCTCCGGGCCGAAGGTGGCGAGAACGTTCGCGCCGGAGAGCTGGGCGGCGAACTTCACGAAGGCCTGTTCGATCACCTGTGGCTGTTTGCCGCCAGGCCAAGCCTTCTTGACATCCGCGGTGAGGCGGTCGTATTCCTGCTGGAAACCGGTGATCCATTTCTCGGCAGCGGCCTGGGTGCCGAACATCCCGGCAAGACGGCGGACCTCCTTCTCGACGTTGTCCTTGGCGTTGTCGAGGTTCAGTTCCACCGGTTTCGCCGTGGATCCGGCGGCTTCCTTGAGTTTGCCCGCGAACCCTTCGAACGGCGCATACAGCAGATACTGCGCGCTCGCGACCGCCGCCAGATCGGACGGTTTCGGATCGTAGTCGGGCGCGTGCTTGATCGACGGCGGCACGATCACCGTGACCTTGCCCGCACCGGCGGCCTTGGCGAACGCTCCTTCCCAGCTGGTCGCGGCGACCACGGTGGGCCCTTCCCCCACGGCGGGTGCGCTGCTGGGCGAGGAGCCGGACTCCCCGCTCGAACCGCAGGCGGTGAGCAGAACCGCGCCGAAGGTCAGTGCGCCTGCACGGAAGAAGTGTCTGCCGAATGCCATTGACGTTTTCTCCAATCGGGAACCAGATACGACACGAGGGTGACCGCGCCGGCCAGCAGTACCAGGACCGGGCCGGGCGGAAGATCGAGGACGAGCGACAGCAGGAACCCCGCGACGTTGACCACCAGGCCGATCACGACGGCGGCGATCACCATGCCGTGCAACGAGTTCGCGACCCGGCGCGCGGCGAGTGCCGGGAGCAGGGTGAGCGCGTCGACCAGCAGCGCGCCGGTCAGCCGGATGGCACCCGCGACCGAAACGGCGACCAGCAGCAGGAGCACGAAGGTGAGCCGGTCGACCCGGACACCCGAGCAGGCCGCGAGTTCCCTGTCGTGCAGCAGAAGCGCGAGCTGACGTCGCCGCGCGAAGAACAGCGCAGGGATGATGACCGCCAGTACACCGAGCAGCACCACGTCCCAGGTGCGGGTGGCGAGGATCGACCCCCAGAGCAGCTCGAACGCGCCGTTGGCGTTCACGCCGGATACGGACAGCACCAGCAGGGCCGCGGCGATCGCGAGACTCATCAGCAGTCCCATCGCGCCGGACAGCCCGGACGGTGTTCGCGCCAGCGGGGTGAGGGCGCCGCCGGAGAGGCCGCAGGCGATCAGCGCGCACAGCAACGGATCCAGGCCGACGAGCATGCCGATGGCGATCCCGAACAACGCCACGTGCATCATCGCGAACCGCACCGGCATGATGTCCAGCCCGATGATGACGACCCCGATGATCGGCAGTCCGATCGCGCCGAGGACGAGCCCGAACAGTCCACGTTGGACCGGTGCCAGCTGGAGCAGGTCACCGAGCGAAGCGTTCACTGGACGACCTCGGCGGTGATCTCCCGAAGGCGGCCGTCGGCCATCTCGAGCACGCGGTCGCATCGGGCGGCCAGCGCGCGGTCATGGGTCACCACGAGCAGCGTCACCGGCAGGGACGCCAGAAGGCGCGCGGCGTCCTCCTGCCCGGCGAAGTCGAGGGCGGCCGTCGGCTCGTCGGCCAGCAGCACCCGCGCGCCCGCGGCGACGCAACCGAGCGCGCGAGCGAGATACATGCGTTGCAGCTGCCCGCCGGAGAGGGTATGCAGTGGACGGCCGGTCAGCGATCCGACACCGAGCTGGTGCGCGGCGTCGAGTGCTTCCGCGGCGGCGCCGCTGCTCGCGAGAAGTTCTTTGGCGAGCAGGGGGAATCGGCCGGTGGACTGCCGCTGCGGAATCCACGCGGCGACGCGACGCCGCCGATCCCAGTCCGCGGCTGTGCGCGCCCGGTGGCCGTCGACGTCGATCTCACCGATGACGGCCCGGTGCAGCCCGAGCACGGCGCGCAGCAACGTCGTCTTGCCGGAACCGTTGGTCCCGGTGAGCGCGACCCGCTGACCCGGTTCGACGAGCAGATCGACGTCGCGCACCACCTGGGTCCGGCCATGGACGCAGGACACGCGCGACAGCGCGATCCGTGCTGCCTCCGCCACGCACTCACTCCTCGTTCACGGGCCCGGTCGTCGTTCGGCGAACTAGTCGCGCCGGCGAGCCGGTTGGTTCCCGGGAACTTTTGGTGTGCGGCCCATCACCCTTGGTAAGAGCGGAAGAGCCTGCGCGCGGCCGACTCGATGTGCAGCTCGTCGGCCCCGTCGAGAATGCGCGCCGCCCGTGCTGTTCTCAACAGGCGCGGCAGGCCTGTGGCCGCGGTCAGGCCTTCGGCGCCGTACACCTGGATCGCGCCGTCGACGGCGGTCTCCAGTGCTCGCGCGGCGGCCACCTTCGCCAGGCTGACCTGCACCGCCGCACGCTCTCCCGCGGCGACCAGGCCACCGGCTTCCGCGGTAAGAAGCCGGGCACTGCGAACCTGCAGCTCGGCCTCGAACACCAGGCGCTGCACCAGCTGCCGGTCGGCGAGCACTCCACCACCGAGCCGCCGCCCGGTGGCACGCAGGGCGAGCATCTCGGTCGCACGCTGCGCCTGCCCGACCCAGCGCAAGGCGCGAAGGGTGCGGCCCAGCGCGAGTCTTTCGCCCGCGAGGGCGAGCCCTTGTCCTTCGTCGCCGATCAACTGGGTCTTGGGCACGAAGACCCCGGAAAACGTTATCTCGTACTGCCCTCCCGCTCCGAGGACGTCGAGTTCCCGCACGATCTCGAAGCCGCCGGCAGGCACTGCCAGCAGCGAGTGTTCGTCGCCGGTGCGAACCATCACCAGGACAAGGTCCGCTTTCGCCGCGCCGGTGGTGAACCACTTCCGCCCGGTAACCCGCCACCCGTCGTCGCAGGGCACGGCGCGTGTCCGCATCGCGTGGGGATCTGATCCGGCGACACCGGGCTCGGTCATCGCGTAGCTCACTGACAATTCGCCGGCGACCAGCGAAGAAATCCAGTTGTCGCGGCGATCGGCGTGGGCGTGTGAAGCGAGCATCCGGGCGTTCAACAGCGACGCGGAGCCGAGTACGTCCGGCCCGTGATCGCTGCGTCCTTCGTGTTCGGCCAGACGAAAGTAGTCGGCCGAAGGGAGGCCGCCGCCACCGTGCTCGACCGGCAAGGGCAAGGCCCACAATCCCGCGCTCCTGGCTTGCTCGCGTAGCTCGTCGAGCCGCTGTCCATCGCCCTCGTCCAGGGCATCCTCGGCCGGAATCACTGCGGTGTCGATGAATTCCCGCACCCGCCGGGCAAGTCTGCGCTCGTGCTCTGGCGTCACAGAACCACACTTTCGAGGGAACTCGATCCGGAAACCATCCGACTTTAGTCACGACACGTGGTCGTCATGCGAGGTGGAGGCTAGCTCAATGGCAGGCAGACAGACGGTGGTCACTCAGGTGGACCAACTGTTAGCGGGAGCGTCGGCCCGGGTGCACGGTACTGGCGCGACCGCCGACCTCCTGCGCGGGCACCTGCGGGCGTTGGGAGCCGAGGTGACCACCGGCGCGCAAACGGGCGCGGCCGCCGAAGCGGTCGTGAACATGACCGACGGGACCCGGCGGGAGATCGGCGTCTCCTGGTCCGGCCCCGTCGACGAGCCCGGCCTCACCGGTGAACTCCCCGTCCAGGCCGTCTGCGGGGTCATGCACGTCAACGGCCGCCGCCGAGGCGCACCGCAGGCGGTGGCCGTCGACTACTGCTCGACCGCTGCCGGAGTGCTGGCCATGACGGGATTCCTGGCGAGCCTGCACAGCAGTGAACGCGCTGTCCGCATCGAGACGAGCGTGGCCGAAGCCGCCCTTCTGTCCGTCTCCCAATACCTCGCCGGAGCGGGCGCCGAAGATCCGGAAGCCGTGGATCTCAGCCCCGGTGGTCCTCCGTTCGTCAGCGCGGACGACGTGAGATTCGAGATCGAGACGCTCCAGCCGGAACCGTGGGGCGATTTCTGGCGGGCGCTCGCTGTCGATCCCTCGGCGATCCGATCGAGCTGGCGGCCGTTCCAGTTCCGTTACGCCACCGCGACCGCTCCCCTGCCCAGCGGACTGCATGAGGCCACCCGTGCTCATTCCTTCGCGGCGATCTCGGACGTCGCCGCGCGGACGGGCATGTACATCTGCCGTCTGCACTCTCCTGGACCGCTCTCCTCGGGAACTCCGTGGACGTTGCGGGAAACCGGCGGCTCTCCGCGCGAACAACCTCGACCGCAACGGCGGCCGCCCTTGCGCTCACACGTGGTTCTCGAAGCGGGACGGCGCATCCAGGCGCCGCTCACAGCGCACCTTCTCCGGCTCCTCGGAGCCGACGTGACCCGGGTCGAACCGCCCGGCGGAGACCCGTTACGGGGCATGCCACCCTGCACCGGCGGGATCTCCGCACGATGGCTGGCGCTCAACCGCGGCAAGGACTCCATCGAACTCGACATCAAATCCGCCGCCGACCGCGATCGGCTGAAACTGCTCGCCGCCGACGCTGACGTGTTCCTCCACAACTGGGCACCCGGCAAAGCCGAAGAACTCGGCCTCGCCCCGAAGGACTTCGACGGCGGCCTGGTGCACGCCTACACCTCCGGATGGGGCGGCTCCACCGAAACGGACCTGCCGCCGGGCACCGACTTCATGGTGCAGGCCCGCACAGGTCTCGCCGAACTCGTCGGCCCCGCAGGCGAACCATCCGCGCCGTCGCTGATGACCCTGCTGGACGTCCTCGGTGGCCTGCTCGGCGCGGAAACCGTCGTCGCGGCGCTCCTCGCGCGGCGGCGCCACGACACCGGCATCTCGGCGGAGAGCAGTCTCTTCGGGGCCGCCGAAACCCTTCGGGCGGCACCGGTCTCGCCACGTTTCGAACTCGGCGTCGCGGTGACCCACGACCTGCCGGCGCTCCTCGAAGACCCTCGTATGACCGCGGTGCTGGAACGCGACGAATACGGCTGTCCGGCCCTGCGCACTCCCTGGAGAATCTCATGACCGCGATCCCGCATGCCCGGACGACACCGGTCTACCGCGACCTCGTCCCCGCTGACGTCCGCGCCGGCTGGCGCTATCCCGACCGCGACCTCTACACGTTGTTCGCCCGCCAGTGCCTCGACCAGCCGGACAAGATCGCCGTGATCGACGCCGATGGTGAACTGACCTACGCCGAACTCGACGACATGGCCCGACGGCTGGCCGCCGGGCTCGCGCGGCTCGGGATCGAGCCCGGTGAAGTGGTCGCGGTCCAGCTGCCCAACGGCCGTCTCGCCTGTGCGGCCGACCTGGCCATCGCGGCACTCGGCGCGATCGCCCTTCCGTATCCTGTCGGACGTGGTCAACGGGAGGCGGCGAGCCTGCTCGGCCGATCTCGCGCGGTCGCGGTGATCACCGTTACCCTGCACGGGGATTTCGCCTGCGCCGCGGGAATCCGGAACCTCGCCGCGGAACTGCCCGACCTGCGCGCGGTCATCGCCGTCGGCACCGACACCCCCGCCGGATGTGTGCCGATCCATGCTCTCCTGGCCGCGGACGCGCGTTCGTTCCGGCCGGCGCGGCCCGATCCGAACGCGCCGGCCCGGATCCTGGTGACCTCCGGTTCGGAGGCCGAACCCAAGATGGTGGCCTACTCGCACAACGCGCTCGCCGGCGGGCGGGGCACCATGCTCGCCGAACTGCACGACGTCCCGGCGGACATGCGCAATCTGTTCCTCGTGCCCCTCGCGACCGCGTTCGGCAGCAGCGGAACCTCGGTCACCCTCGCCACTCTCGGCGGAACCCTGTTGCTGCAACCGAAGTTCGACGCGGCCGCCACACTGCGCCTGATCGGACGAGCCCGGCCGACACATCTCCTCGGCGTCGCGACCATGCTCCGCCAGCTGGCCTCCGCGCCCGAGCTGGCGAGCGCCGACCTGTCGAGCCTCCGGGCTGTCGTGATCGGCGGTGCCGTGCTCGATGAACCCACCGCCCGCCGAGGCCGGGAAGCGCTCGGCTGCCCGGTGATCAACCTCTACGGTTCCGCAGACGGTGTCAGTACGCACACTGCCCTCGACGACCCGGTCGAGCGCGTCACCACGGCCGGACGCCCGAATCCCGGTGTCGCCGAAATCCGGGTCGTCGACGAACACCTCGAGGAACTTCCCATCGGCGAAGTCGGTGAGCTCATCGCCCGCGGCCCGATGTCCCCGCTGTGTTACGTCGGCGCTCCGGAGCTGGACGCCCGCTATCGCACACCGGACGGCTGGGTCCGCACCGGCGACCTCGGGCGGATCGACGACGAGGGCTACCTGACCATCGTCGGGCGGCGCAAGGACGTGATCATCCGCGGCGGCATGAACATCAGCCCGGCGGAAGTCGAAGCCGTTCTGATCACTCACCCGGCGATCCGTGACGTCGCGTGTGTCCCGGTCCCGGATCCGCTGTTCGGTGAACGCCTGTGTGCCTGTGTCGCCAGCGAAACCCCGCTGTCCCTGGACGATCTGACCGGCCATCTGGAGCGCAGCGGTCTGGAGCGACGCAAGTTTCCGGAACGGCTCGTGGTTCTTCCCTCGCTCCCATTGGGGCCCGCGGGGAAAGTCGACCGGCGGGTCTTGCGGGCTTTGGCCGTCGAGCACCGTGAGTTTCCTGTCATCGCGACGGACAAGGCGAAACCCAGTTAGAGATCGGGAACTTTTGGCTTGCGCACGCGACAACTGCTGAGTGGATGCGGTGCCGTCGGGGCGCATGCCGCCGTCCACGTACCAAGGCCGGCGGCGAAGCGTGTCTTCTACTCCTGAGAGATTACGCCTCGCCGCCGGTCCGGGCTCCTCATCCCACGAGCTGGTATCCGGCTGTCTTGACCGCGTTTTCGACCAGGCCGGGTTCCAGCGCGATGTCGCTGACGATCACGACCTTGCCGGTCGGGACGTCGACATCGACCTGCCGAACACCAGGGATCTCACCGATCTCTTCCTTGACCGAGGAGGCGCAATGCCCGCAGGACATGCCAGTCACCGCATAGGTGTTCTGGGTCATCTTCGCTCGCTTTCCTTGCTGTGCCCAGGTTGTGACGAGGCAGTGGCCTCGCCGTAACAAGGTCGGGCGGCACGCGGGATTGGTTCCCCGGAAATGTCGCAAGATTCCTTTCAACCGATCGAGTGATCTGCGCGTATCCATGAAGGTGAGGCGGCAACGCATGGAGGACACCGAGGTCACGCGTGTGGCCAAGCTGGCCGGTCGCGGCGATCGGGCTGCCCTGGATCTGTTCCTGCGCGCGACCCAGCCACACGTCTGGCGATTCGTGGCCGGCCTGAGCGACGCGCAAACCGCGGACGACCTCACCCAGGAGACCTACATCCGCGCCATGCGGAGTCTTCCCCGGTTCAAGGGTGATTCCTCCGCGAAGACCTGGCTGCTGTCCATCGCGCGCCGTGTGGTCGTCGATCACATCCGTGCCGCGCAGTCACGTCCGCGCCGATCCGGCGTCGCGGACTGGGAAGCGGCGATCGATCAGGCGGAGCCGCCCGCTCGCAGCCGGTTCGAGGAACGTGTCGTCCTCGACCAGCTGATTGCCGCACTCGCCCCCGACCGGCGGGAGGCGTTCGTGCTCACCCAGACACTCGGGCTCTCCTATGCCGACGCGGCGGAGATCTGCGGCTGCCCGGTCGGGACGATCCGGTCCCGCATCGCGCGAGCCCGCGACGACCTCGTGACCGCCATGAACGCGGACTCCCCCACAGGCAAGACCGCGGTCGTCTGACCGGGAACTCCACGCGGCTCGAGTACGACCAATTACCCGTGAAGTGCGCAGAGTTCCGTGAATCGCTCTCCTGCCGGCTCGACGGCGAGACCGAGACGATGCCGGAAGCCGCGCTCGCCCGCCACGCCCGCGCTTGCCCGTACTGCCGCAACTGGCAGGAACGCGCCATGGATCTGCGGCGACTGATGCTGATCCGGAAAGCACCGCAGATCCCCGACCTGACCGACCGGATCCTGCGGATCGCCGCCTTGCCTTCGCTGGAACGATGGGGACTGCGCATCGCTTTGGCGATCGTCGCACTCATCCAAAGTGGACTGGGGTTCGGGCAGCTGATCATGCCGGAAACCGGTCACGGCGGCCACGCCGGGGTAACCGGCGCCGCACACCTCGGCAACGAGAGCGCCGCCTGGAACCTCGCGGTCGGCATCGGCTTACTCTGGGCCGCGCTCCGCCCGCGGACCGCGGCCGGCCTGGTGCCGGTACTGGCCGGATTCGTCGTCGTGCTCGGCACGGTCTCGACGATCGATCTCATAAGCGGACAGGTCACCGCCGAGCGGGTTCTGTCGCACTCACTTGTGGTCGTCGGCGTCGGCTTGCTCATTGCGGTGCGGCGGCAAGTACGCCTCCCACCGGTGCCCGCCCCCGGGGACTTCATCGTGCCCGCCGACGAGCTCACCTCGCCGGGCTTCACCGACGTCGCATCGCCGCAACACGACCATGACGGGTCTCCCCGCCTACCCACCGGGCGGCACCAGATCGCGTGACCCCTGCGAGTTCAGTCCACGATGCGTGAGGCTTCCGGGACCGAGGTGGCCGCTGTGACGAAATGTGGGCGGCCGGTGATCGGGTGCGGGACGATCACACTGCGCACCCCGAACACTTCGGCCACCCGATCGGGCTCCAGCACCTCCGCCGGAGATCCGGCGGAAAGCACCCGGCCCGCTCGCAGCAGCACCAGGCGATCGCAGTAGGTCGTCGCGTGATCGAGATCGTGCAGGGCCACCACGGTGGTCAACCCGAGTTCGCGAACGAGATCGAGCAGGCCGAGCTGCGCGCCGATATCGAGATGGTTGGTCGGTTCGTCCAGCAACAGGACCGGTGTCTTCTGCGCCAGCGCCCGCGCCACCAGGACTCGTTGCCGTTCCCCGCCGGAAAGCCGGGTGAAGACCCGCCGGGCGGCCCAGGCCATCCCCACCCGGCCGAGCGCGTCCCGCACGATGTCGCGATCACCGACGTTGTCCCGTTCCAGGATGCCTTTGTGCGGGGTCCGTCCCATGAGGACGGTCTCCTCGACCGAGAACCCGTTGTCGAGATCGTGGTCCTGGACGACGACAGCCGCCCGTCGCCCGGCCTCGCGCGCGGTGCCCCGCCAGACGTCGGACTCTCCGATGTGGACGGATCCGCGGACCGGCTTCAACGCGCGGTAGACGCAACGCAGCAACGTGCTCTTCCCGGACCCGTTGGGGCCGATGAGCCCGGTCACGGTACCGGATTCGACGTCCACATCGACATCGCCGAGGATCGGGAGGTCGTCGATCACCACGGACACGTCCCGTATCTGGATCTTCACCGCAGCGCTCTCCTCCGGCCACGCAGCAACATCAGGAAGAACGGCGCGCCGAGCGCCGCGGTGAAGATGCCGATCGGCATCTCGTTCGGTTTGTTCACCGTGCGGGTGGCGAGATCGACCAGTACCAGGAACACCGCACCGCCCAGCAGGGACACCGGGATCACCTTGCGATGGTCCGGGCCCACGACCAACCGCACCGCGTGCGGGACCACCAGACCGACGAAGCCGATCCCGCCGGCGACGCTCACCACGGTCGCCGTGAGCAGCGAAGCCGCCACGAGCAACAGGACGCGCAGGCGATTGACGTCGACCCCCAGCCCCGCCGCGGTGTCCTCGCCTGTCGCGAGCGCGTTCATCATCCGGCCCCGGCTCATCAGCCACAGCCCGGCGACCGCGGTCGCAACGGCCGGGATCGCGAGATCGGCCCACGAGGCTCCGGCGACCGAGCCGAGCAACCAGAACATGACCCCGCGCAGTTCCGACGGATCGACCAGCAACTGCATCAACCCGGTTCCCGCCATGCCGAGATAGGCGACGGCGACCCCGGCCAGGACAAGGCTGGTACCGACGAGCCTGCCCCCGCGTTGCGCCATGGCGAAGACCACGAACAGACTCACCGAGGAACCCGCGAACGCACCGCCCGCGACGCCGATCGCCGCCGCGACCCCGGTCGTCATCACCACGACGGCGCCCAGTGACGCGCCCGCCGTCACGCCGAAGGTATAGGGATCGGCGAGCGGGTTCCGGACCAAGGTCTGTAAGCACAACCCCGCCAGGCTCAGTCCTGCTCCGGCCACCGCCGCGAGCAGCACACGCGGCGTACGGAACGTCCACACGATCTGATCGGTCAGCGGATCCAGCCCCGCCGTGTCACCGGTGAGATGTGCCCAAACCACGGCGACGACCCGCCCGACCGGGACATCGACGGTGCCGACGCCGACCGAGAAAGCGACCGTCACCGCCAACGAGACGATCAGCCCGGCGAGCAGAACGGTGAACCCCTTGCCCTGCACCAGATGTGGGCGCCGCTGGTCAACGTGCGGCATCGGCGATCTTCCGGATCGCGACCGTGTTGAGCGGGCCGAGGTAGAAGCTGTCGGAGACGCTGGTGAAGGTCTTGCTCTTCGACGCCTGCCAATAGGGGAACTTCGCGAACAGGTCCTCGGCCAGCACGTCCGCTTTCTCCCCGGGCTGGAACAACCCGACGACCAGCACATCGACCCGAGCCGAGGCGAGGGCTTCGGCGTTGATCTCGGCGAGCTGGGTGTTCGTCTTGCCCGCGAACGCGTTCACCCCGCCCGCACGGTCGACGATGTCGTCGAAGATCCCGCCCGCGAACACCGCGGGCAGCCCGTTGTTGTTCATCATCGACATGCCCGGATAGACCACCAGGACATGCTTGCGCTCCCTCCCCGCCGCTTCCTGCTGGATGGCTGCGATGTCGGCGCGGGCCTTGTTCACGTAATCGGCGGCACGCTGCTGCACGTCGAAGATCTCACCAAGGCTCAACAGCAGCTCGTACGACGACTCCACAGACTGCTTCTCGTACCGTTCCTTGTCCTCCGGCCGGGCGTTCAGGTCGCCGTTCGCGCAGTTGGACGGCGTGACGAAACTCTTGATCCCCGCCGCGTCCAGCTGATCACGGGTGACCGAACCGACCTTGTCGTCGAAACCACCCGCCCACGTGGAAACCACCAGATCCGGCTTGAGCGCGAGGACCTGCTCACGCGGGACCTCGAAGTTCTCGTTGAGCTTCAGGTTCGCCCTGGGGACAGCCTTGATCCTGTCCACGAAAGACGGATCGTCCGACACCTCGTAGGACTGGCTGTTGGCCAGGATGTGGTCCTGGATACCGAGAGCGAGGAAGCTCTCCACCTCCGCCACCGACGTGCCGTTGAGCAGCACCACCCGCTTCGGGGGCGCGTCGAAGGTGACCTTGCGGCCGCAATTGTCGATCGTCAGCGGATACGCCGTGGGTGTCGCCACAGCAGGAGGCGGCACGCTCGCGCCCGCCTGCCGATCAGCACGCGTGGGATCACCGCTGCCGCACGCCGCGACCACGGCGAGCATCACGCCTGCCATCAGGACGCGCGAAACCAGACGTCCGGCGCGGCGCGCGCCGTCAAGAGAGGACATGACCCAAAAGTCGTACGAGCGCGCGAAAAAGTTCCGCGTCAAGTTGACCTTCCGTACGCGATCACGACACCTGCACAGGCCGGTCGAGTGACAGCAACGAGACCGGGGAACCTGATCCCCACCCTGTCCGACTACCCACAAGACACCGCCGACTACGAAAGGCAGGCCCATGTCCGTACCAGAGAACAACCTCCGTCACGTCGCTACCTTCTGCGGACAATGCAACTGCGGCTGCCCCGAACTCTTCATCGCCGACGACGCCCCGGCCGAACGCCGGGTGATCATCACCGACGACTTCGGCCAAAAGATCGAGATGAGCCTCGACCAGCTCGACGTCCTCGTCACCGACATCAAAACCGGCACCTTGGACGGGCTCCTCACCAAGACCGGCGCCTGATGCACGGGAGCGGCGCCCCGTGACTGCTGCGCGGACGCCGTGCACCACCCACCGACGTCGATCAGGACATCGGCTCCGAGGCGGCATACAACGGACTACTTCGTTCCGACCGGACCAGACGCGTCAAAGCGCGGGAACGTCCGCACCAACGCCCAACGCCTTACGAAGCCCCTCAGCCGAGATCGGGCGCTTGTGCAACTCTCGATGGCGAGCGTCCATCTGCTTCGCCCGCTCAACCAAATCGCCATCCAAGCCCTGAGCCGACCACGTTCGATACCTCCGGCCCTCGTTCACCTTTACGTTCAACGGCACCGAATCGGCCGGGCGTTCCGCACTCTTGCGGAGCTCGGCGAGCGCTTGCAGCAAGCCCGGCCCGACCTCGGACCAGCCGATCAGCAACATCGGTCCCACCGCATCGAACAGCGCCTTGCCGATCTCTCCAGCGATCAAAGGTTCCGCACATTCAGTGCCAGCGTCACCGCGCTCGCGAGAACAAGGAGCCGCCGCGCCGAGCGCCGCACCTCAGAAGCTGCCCCGGGAGCCGAGAGGCGACGGATCGTCACCGGCAACGCCACGATCGTCAGGTCAACCGCAGGCGCGACCAAAGGGCGCCACCCACACCGGAACCCCCAGCCGGAGGGCGAGCGCGAACACATTGCCGAAGCCGAAGAGGAACGTCAGCCCGACCACAGTCCTCACCATCGTGCTCACAGCCGACGCAACCGGATCGCGACGATCCCCCACTGTCATCGTTCACACCCGTCAAAACAGGCAACCAAATCCGCTGGACCAGGCGACAGAACCCGGCAGCTGCGAGCCCGAGACGAGCCCGAGAGGTCTGAAACAGTCCGACACCAGGCGGTACATCCCGACACAGCGGAAGCGCCGCGACCAGACTAAAGGTCTTGTCCGACATCACTCGACACCATCCGACACGCCCAGGTGCCGACTCTTAACCAGCGGGTTCGGGGTTCGATTCCCTGATGGCGCACAGTAAGAAATCAAAGCCCACCAGAGGTTTAACCCAATTTTCGGGTGCCTTCGGTGGGCTTTGATAGTATGTGCGGTCGCCGCAGGACGTCGGCGTAAGTAGCGGCGAGCAACAGGACGGTCTCACCGAGTCGCAGGTCTGGAACCTGACGGGCGACGCGGATGACAAGGCCCCGGCACGCAGGACTTGTCCCGGCTACTCGGTACCCGACTGAGGCGCGACACCTGCCGCCCCGGTGATCGGCTGACCGGCAGTCCATGCAGATCAGCGGGTACCGCTCGAATGGCGACGACCAAACGCGCCGCTTGTGCTTCACAGGGCAGGTAGACCACTGACCGCAGAGCGGTTGGATCCGACCGCGTTTCGCCCCTGATCGCCGTGCTCGTGGTGGTGTAATCCAGCGAGGGCAACGCCAACGTGGCCTCGGAACCCTGTGGCACCTTGTGCCGGCATCGGCCTGAGAGCGGTCCACCGGACATCGACGTCACCTACTCCAACGCCGCCATCGGTTTCGACCCGGCACAATGGAGCAAACTGCACTCCACCGCCATGGTCCTCGACCCGACATCGCCCGCGCCGAACTCGGTGTCGAGCCCGACAACCTCGACAAAGCCCTTCAGAACGTCAGCCCGAAATCACCATCCACTCCAGAGCCGTCCTGACCCGACCCGGCTCACGGTCCGCCGTTCCGGCACTGCACCGGTCAGTTTTCGACTTCAGCGGCCTTCCAACAGGTTCAAAGCCCGTTCGATCGGCACCAGTTTGGGGTTGCCCTCTCCGAACGTCTCGATCGCTTGACTGCGCAGCTCGGTCAGGATGAGGGCCGCGGCCGCGCCGTCACCGCTGTCGTGCTCGAAGGTGGCCTGCCGGATGGCCTCCACGATGTCGGCTTCGGTGAGAAAGTCGCGCCGCTCTCGAGCGCGGAATGGGCGCACGGAGGTCGAACGGTGACCGGCGGCCGCTTCCGGTGGGTGGACGGCATCCGGAGTGCGGTACGGGATCGTCACGTCGGGCAGGGACACCGGGTTGGGTTCAAGTGCGCCGACCGTCGGCAAATGAGGACGCAGTACCTCAAGCACCGCCTCGATCCCGGGCCGGTCTTCCATCTTCTTCTCCAGCAGGGCCAGGGTCAGGTCCGCCAGGCCCGGATCGACGTCGGCGACGAAGCGTGACGGCGGTGCTGGGCTGTCCTCCAGGTGCTGCTTTTCGAGCGTCTTCCTGCCGTCCACGACGAACGGAGGCCGCCCTGTCAGCAGGTGGTAGAACACGCAACCCAGGCTGTAGAGATCCGATTGTTCGACCGGCTCGGCTCCCAGGAAGCGTTCCGGCGCCGAATAGTCGTCGGTCCCGACGAAGTTCCTCGTGTACCTCGACGTGTCCTTGTTCAAGGGCAGCGCGATCCCGAAGTCGATCACGTAGACGACGCCGTTTTCACCGACCAAGAGGTTGTCGGGTTTCAGGTCGCGGTGGACGATTCCAGTCGAGTGACAAGCGGCGAGTGTCTTCGCGACAGACGAGCCGATCGCGGCGAACTCCGCGAGCCGGGGCACCGTGTTCTGGCGATACTTGGTCAGCTTGTCCCCATGGATGTAGGTCATTGCCAGGTACGGAACAGAACCATACTCGCCCCGATCGATCACCGCCGGGATGTTGAAGTGCTCAAGCTCGTTCAAGAGCCTGCCTTCTCTGTCAAATCGGCCCATGATTCGCCGTCGAGCTTCGAAATCCAAATCAACCGTTGCCGGCACTTGCGGAATCTTGACAATTACCTGCTTGCGCGTTTCCAGGTCGAGCGCACGATACGCAACACCCATCCCCCCGGCGCCCTTCTGTTCGACCACCTGGAAACGCTGCCCGAGCACCACGCCGCCCATAAGGCTCGCCCCAGGATTGTCAGCCATACTCGTCATGCGCGGAAGGCTACTCGGACAGGGTTATCGCCCCCTGCGCGACCGTCCCGAATTCCCGGCAATTAAGATTCTTGCGGAGCCGAAGAGGTGCGGAACCGGATAAGAACGGGACGGCGTGACAAATTCTGGACAGATTGTGCGGGTCGGTGCGTCCGACACCGGCTCGGCGGGTTGCCCTCGCGCGCTGGCGCACAAAGCCCGGCGCCGCGCGGAGATCCGGAGGTCGACTTGGACCGACTTCACTTTGGGCCCGCTCATGGCCGCGGCGGACCTCTCCGAATTCAGCGGCCGGGACGACGCTGCAGTGATCGACGAGCTGGCGCGGACTCGGGGGACGTTCGGGACCGACCGCCCACCGGCTCATCCAGGACTGGTGGCTTGGTCGATCGAGGCGTTCCGCAACTACCGCGCGGCATGGCAGGCGCATCAGGACGCCATGCACACGCCGTGCCCGATCCCGGTGCGATTCCCGTGGACTATCTCCCATCGCCGGGATCCGGTGGACGAACGTGGAGTGCAACGGTACGAGCAGACTTGCTGGGGACGCCGATATCGATCCGAGGACGACTCGATCCGGGAAATGTGGCTGATGGGCCTGACCGCTCCGGCGGAACGGCCCGAGATCGTCACCACCGCGGCAGCCAACGTGGCCACGTTCGGCGGGGGGACCGCCCCGGATCGAGTGCGCGTCGTCCTGTTCGGCGCCAGGTCACCTGTCGCGATGCCGGTTCTCGAGTGGACCTCCGCTCAAGTCCGTCAACAGGCACAGGATCTCATCGCGCCGAGACTCCTCGAGATCGTCGACGGCACTGCGAGGCGAGCGGGCCGCAACTGCGCCGAATGCCCCGACACACCCGACTGTGCCGCTCTGCCGTCGGCGGAACTCCTGCCGAAAGTTCCTCCCGTGCCTGGCCCGCGGCGGACACTGTCGGTCACTGATCTGCGTTACCACCAGGGCTGCCCGGCGCGCTACCACCTGCAAAGGCAGCTGAAACTCCGCGACACCGCCCTTGTCGAAGGCCAGCCGATCCAAATCGGTCGCGCGGTCGACGCCACCTTGCGAATACGGCACACCGGCCACCCCAGCCGATGTACGCCCGGCGACCCGGCGGGCGAAGAGGTCGCCGCGCTCCCGGAAGACAGCCGGCGAACCGCGGTGGAGATGCTGGCTCAGCACGCGGCGTTGTGTCCCTTCCCCGATGTCGAAGAAGTCCGTGACGAGCAGGACCGGTTCGTGGTCGCCCATGACAAGAGCCTGGATGTGGTCTTCGGCGGCACGCCGGATCTCCTGTACCGGCGAGCCGGCGGGTGGGTGTGGAGGGAGACGAAAACGTCACGCCGCAGGCTGAGGCGCGACCAGCCTTTGCTGCGCCAGGTCCCCCAGCTGGCACTGGCGATCCTGATCCTGTCCGCCGGGGCACCGGAACGTTCTTCGGGCGGATCCCGGGTCGAACTGGAACACCTGCGATCCGACGGGTGCGCTCTCGAAGAGCTGGACCCCGCCAGCCCGGCCCTCGTGGCGGAAGCCCGGGAAGTCGTCGGAGAGCTGGTGAGGCCGTTGCTTGGCGACACCATGTACGCCCCGAACCCCGGCGACGGCTGTGCGGGTTGCGAGGTCCGCCGGTGGTGCGCGCCGGGTGTCGCGTATCTGACCACGGGTGGGCGAGCCAAGCCGTGACCACTCTCGGAAAGGAGGAGCAGCTGCTCGGCACGGTCGCCTCAGCCCTCGTGACCCTGGACGAGCTGCGCGATCTGACCGCCTTCCGGATGCCGTATCCGGCGAAGGTCCAAAGCGCCTTGGACCGGCTGGCCCTGCATTGCCTGCGCCGGGGCGCTCGCCCACCGTCCTCGGCGCCGGGGCTGGTCCGCTGGGGTTACCAACGCCCGCTGGGATCCTGGCCCTTAGTGCTCCCCACGGATGTCTATCCCGACGACGGCTTTCTGGTCGACAAACTTTCAGGCGCGCCGACCGCGCTGTGCCACGAGATCGCTCTCTGCGCGGAGGCGGCCAATCCGTTCCTGGAGGTGTCGCGCCAGGTCGCGGAGATGGCGGCGTTCGCGGCGGAACGCGGGCGGACGTCGGCGTACGGCGCCACGCGGAACGTGCTGGCGGCGCACCCGGTCCTCACGGAGGAGCGGCTCAGCAGCATGGTATTCAAACCCGGGGTCCGCGTTCTCGACGAGTACCTTGGCAAGTTCTACGTCAAGATCGGACCTGGTTTCGCCATCGACGGGAGGATCCACGCCTGCGACGGCTGTGGTGGCCTCCTGCTGCCCGCCGGCGAGGAAGGCTGGTGGTGCGAGCGGGAGGAATGCGCGGCCGAGGGCCTCGTGACTCCCGGTGAGTATTGGGACTACGAAGTTCGGATCCGCGTTCAGGGGGATCGCCGGCACCGGCAGTTCGTTTCCGATCCCGGCAAGGCAGTCCTGCGTCTCGGCGACAAAATAGCCCGGGCCGGGGTCCGGGTCGAATACTGGCCACTGACCGGTACCGGCGATCTGCGGGTGACCGTGCCCGGCGGGGAAGCCCGGACCGTGCGGATCGTCGATTGGCACAGCCCGGCACTACTCGGCCGGGCGATCGCGGCATCGGTCGCGGGCACCGGCGCCGACATCGCGTACTGGGTCGTCGCCCAGTATCGGATCGACGCCGATCCCGGCTACCAGCGGATCGCGACAGAACACGCGAAGTCGTCCCGGATCTTCTCCGAGGACCAGTTCGCCGACATGCTCCGGCAGGAGGCGAGCAGTCATGCGTAGCAAGAAGTGGTACGCCGAGCTCACCGAAGAGCTCAGACAGACCACCTTGGAGCTGCCCCTGGAAGTGCTCTGCCCGGTCGAACTGGGCCTGACCCTGTTGTCGCGCCTCGACAAAGCGCAGCCTCCGACCTCGGTCTGGCCACTCCTCGGTGGTTACCCGTTCGCCAAGGAGAGCGGGTTGGCGGACGACCCGGCGCAAGCCTGGATGATCACCTGCGTGCGGCACCGCCTCTGGCCGCTGCGCAGACCAGAGTCCTGGCTCGAAGCCCTGCGTGACTACCAGGGGGTGGACTCCGATCTGCGCGCGTTCCGGATTGCGGAGGATTTCAGCTTCTTCGAATGGACCGGGACGACCACCCTGACCACACGCTTCCCGGTGTACGAACAGGCCCTGAGCACCCTTCCGGACTACGTCGACAGCAGGCCCGCTCCGGCGAAAGCGGGCAGATACTTCTACTACGACCGCGATGAACGCGTCGAGGTGGAGATCCCGGCCGACGTCGCGGACCGCGCACGCGACGTGCCGGGGCACGACCTCATGTCCCACACGGTGACGAACGGAGAGCCCCTCGACATAACCTGGGCGGCGCTCGGCGAGACCGCCCGATGGATGGACACGCGCGCCCACGAGGACGAGCGAGCGAACTGGCAGGCCAGTATCGAATCGACGCGACTGCTCGTCCGTGACATTCACGGACACGATTTCGTCGAAGGCGACAGACTGCGGTTCGACGGGCTCCTCCACGCGGTCGGGGTGGTCGGGGTCGGGAAGAGCACCCTCATGAAGGTGCTCGCGGTCTGGGCGGTGAGACAGGACAAGCCACTGCGGATCACGCTCGTGGTCGGCGACGTCGCGGAACAGCTCGCCACGACCAGAGAACTGCGAAGCTTCTTGGACGTCGGGAAGGTGGTGCCGATCATCGGTTCCTCCAACCGCGAGCAGCACGTCGAAGGACTGCATCGACGGCTCGCCTCGAACGGCCATGTGCGGTTCGCCGGGCACCACGAGGATGAGGGGTTCGCCGACCTTGGCACGGCTTGCCCCCTCGATGCGCTTCGGGCGGCGGAAACGCCGGTGCGTTCGGTCGACGCGCCGTGCACACGGCTCTACGCCGTGGACAGCCAGGTCACCGACCGGAAGCGCCCGAGCCCATCGAGCTGTCCTCTGTGGCACGAATGCCCGCGGCACGTGAACGCCCGCGACCAGGTCGGCGCACGGGTGTGGGTCGCCAACATGGCGTCGCTCGTGGCCAGCCCGCTCCAGACCCACGTGGGCGGAGTACGCCTGCGCCAGCTCGAACTGGCCTGTCTGCGCAGCGACCTCGTCGTCATCGACGAAGCGGACCGGGTGATGATGAACCTCGACATGGTGTTCGCGCCGACCGCCACACTCGTCTCCCGCGAACCTCATTCGTGGCTGGACACCTTGTACAGGCACAACATCCTCGAACTTTCGCGGGCCGGGCGCCTCCAGTTGTCCGACCGTTACGTGCGGAACTGGGAGGTCGCGCTCTCCGTCGTTTCCGGTGCCACGAACCAGCTCTACTCGATGCTGATCGCGGATCAAAGCCTGCGGGATTGGGTGGGAATCGAGTACTTCAACTCCTGGACGTTGCAGGGAAAACTCCTGAAAGAGCTGTACCGACCCGGAACCGCCGGGACCGATGACGAGGAAGACGAGGAAATCCCGGCGGCCGAACCAGGGGTCTCCCGCGCCGAGGCCGCGAAAGTGTTCGACCAGTTCCGCGACGACCCGTTGGGCGACAACGGCCCCTACGAAACTCTCGCCGACCGGTTGGCCGCGACGACGCAAGACCTGCTGCACACCCTGAACCGCAAGGCCGTCGCTCATCGGCTGGCCGCGGTGATCGGTGAGCTCCTAGTGCTCGGCACGCCGGAAAAACCGGGTCACGTGGCCGAAACCGACCCTCAGGTACGCAAGCTGGAGTTCGTCCTGCTGCTATCGGCGTTGCACCACCGGCTGGACCGCCTGACGCACCTCTGGCCACTCGTCGAAGACGCGATGCGACTGGACGCCAAGGACAACGAGCTGATCCGCCGCCCACCGATGGACTACCTGCCGCTCGTACCCGAGTCGCCGATGGGCAACGTGCTGGGTTTCCAGTACGTCGTCGACGATGGTGACGGCCACCGCGACGGGGTGACCGGGACGCTGCGTTTCTTCCGGTGTACTGGTGTCGGGCGGGAACTGCTGCTTTCCCTGCCGTCTCTCGGCGTGGACACCACCACCGGCCGCGGCGGGCCGCATGTACTGCTGCTTTCGGGAACCAGCTGGGCCGGGACGTCCACCCGCGCGCATGTGGTCGCACCGGTCAGCGCGGTCCTGCGGCCCTCACACGAAGCCGAGGAGCGTGTGAAGGAAACCGTTTTCAAGATGCGGTTCTTCCACGACGCCGACGGGAACCCCATCAGCCTGTCGGGGCGGCCGCCCAGGATCAGGTCGTCACTGCTGCGCTCGCTCGTCGACAAGCTCGGCAAGCCCGGCCCGAGTGGCATTTCGCCGCTGGAAGAGGAGATCCGGGCTGTCGGGAATCCGAACCGGCAGCGTGCGCTGCTCCTCGTCGGGAACTACCAGGAAGCCCGCGACGTGGCGGATCAACTGGACGCGATGCCCGGGTGGCACGGTCACGTCAAGGCGCTCGTCCGGGACAACGCCGATCTTGACGACGCGGTCGCCGACGGGACCGACGACCTCGACCGCGCCGGGGTCATCCGTCGCGGGAACGCGGGTCTCTTCGCCACCGACGCCATGGCCCGGGTGCTCGTCGCACCGATGCTTGCCATCGAGCGCGGGTACAACATCTTGAACCGGGACAACGACGCCGCGCTCGGGGTGGCCCTACTGCTCACCCGGCCTCATCCGGTGCCGACCGACATCGGGCTCTCCGTGCTCGCTATCAACGACTGGGAGAGCCGCTACACGCGAGGCCTGCCCACGGCCGAGGACACCGATCCGGCTTCCTTCGCCGCCCTCGTGGCATCCCACGACACGCTCGACTCCGCCGGCCGGGCGTTCCGCGCCCTGGCTCGCAGCAAGTGGGGCCGGCTTCTGATCCGCAAGTACGCGTATTCCGTGCTGAGCAAAGACGAACAGCGCTCGTTCGCCTGGGACCAGCTGGTCGTGCTTTGGCAGGTGATCGGCAGGCTCGTCCGGGGTGGAGTCGCTGCCCGGGTTGTCTTCGTCGACGCGAAGTTCGAACTCGCGATCGCCGAAGCACGGTCGCCGAACGCGCAGAAGCACGCTCGGCGACGGCGGCGCGACCACTCCCGGTCAAGCCTGCTCCACGGCATCCGGGACGCCCTGCGCCCGTACTTCGAACCTCGCCCGGACGACGACCCGGTCGCTCCGGCGGACATGCGGCTCGCCGAGCTCCTGTACAAGCCCGTCTACCTGGCGCTCTGCCGGATGCTCGACGAGGTCGAACCCGTCGACCTGGACGGCCCAGACCTTCTCTCCAGGAGGACATGACCTTGGCTCCGCGCTACACGGCGATCCGCCGGGCGGCCTACGAAACCGTCGCAGACGGAGACGGGCTCACCGTGGACTTCCACAACTTGCAGTTCCCCGAGGCCCTCGCCACCCACATACTCGACCTGGTCAATCTCGAACGGACGGGCCGGTCCCGATGGCAGACGCCGCCGACACGGCGGCTGGATTCGCTCCTCCAGGCCCTGGATGTGCGTCTCGGGGTGTTGCCACGCCTGGTCGCGGAGGGCGAGGGGCCGCGGACCTGGTTGTACTGTCCGGAAGACGCGGGGGAGCCGCTGCCGGTCTCGATCCTGCTACGGCTGCTGGAGTTCTGGATCGAGGAGCTCGGCTCGGATCATCCTGACGAGGCGAACCGGGTCCGTGATGTGCTGCTCGCCAAACCCCCTGTGTGGCAGCAGGAGAAGAAGATCTCGCTCACGCGATGTGGCGTCAGCGAGGGAGGGACCGCGCAACCGGACGGCCCCCAGTACCTGCTGACGACGCAGCACTTCGCCCGCCGCATCCAGGAGCTGGAGCCGTACGACTCCGGCGAGCAGGTACTGCGTTTTCGGTCTGTCGCGCGGCGGTCGCGTCAGCAGGGGGCGGAGCTCATGTCCCAGCCGCTCTTCCACGACGACAAGCACGGCAGGTGGTGGTTCTCGGTCGTCGCCACCATCACTCTCCACACCATGCCGTTCCATCCCCGGCCACGCGTTCACCTGCACTTCGGGGTGCGCCGCTGGGCCACCCACCCCGACCCGAAGACCGGGCTGGTGCGGTTGGGATACCGCCGGGCCAGTGCCGTCTACCTGCGTCCGGTCGCGCCGTGGCTGCCCGGTGTCCCCGTCAGCGAACGCTACAGCGTGGCACACGTGGCCAAGCTCGACGACGACCTCGGGTGGAGACAGGGGGATCTCGCGAAGCTGATGGAGCGGCTCGCTCTCGGCACCAGGTCGTTCCCGGATCCTGCCGGACTCCTCAGCGACCCTGAGCGGTGGTTCAAAGGCGAACGAGGCGTCGACGCGCTGATCGCGTACAGCTCACCCATGGGTGAGCACGGTGTGGGCGCGGGTTTCATGTCCCACGAGCGCTCGCGCCTTGTCGAGTGGGCCGAGCAGGCTCTGCTGCCGGATCTGGCAAGGGTCTCCGACCTCACCCGGTCGGAGCTACCCGCGAACAAGCCCACCAACGTCCGCAAGGGCGGTTCCAGCGAACGCACGGCGGAGGGCAAGGCAAAGCTCCGGCTGACCCGCCGCACGTCGCTGGCCGCCCTGTACACGGATTGGTCCGGCACTCCCGAGTTCGCCGCGCGACTGATGTGGCGCACCGACCGGACCCGCGACGAAGCGATCGTCGCGCTTGCCGAAGTGCTCGGTCTCGAAGGTGACGGCGGGGCGAGTGAGGTGAGCGCGCAGGCTCACGATCGCAGTGGCCGCGGAGAACCCGTCGTGTTGCGGTGGCGGACTCGAGAGCTGGTTGTGACGTTGAGTTGCCTGCGCATGGACAACGGGTTGACGGAAAGCCTGGGTGTGTCAGGGGAACCGGCCAAAGGCCGGGCGGATCGCGCGGCAAGGGCGCTAGCCAAGCGACGGGCGGACATGGGCGAGTTTCTCGCCAAGAACGGCGCGGACGCGGCGGTGCCTTCGGTCGCGCTGGTGGAGATCCACGGCCGCACTGTGTTCCGCGGACGGAACGATCCCAAGTTCGCGTTGCGGCTCGGTGCGGCCGACAGCGGGGTCGTCACCCAGTTCATCACCTCGCCCGGGTCGTCGCACGCGGAGAAGACACTGCCCGCCGCGGCCGAGTCGTCCTGGGTGGACGCGCTGCGGCAGCTGGGAGCGACGGTCGTGCCGCGCACCGACATCCCGGCAGGCCTACCCGTCGGAACCCAGTACCTGGCTGTCTGGACGGCGACGAAGGCACGGGGCTCCACCGCTCGGTCGGCCAAGGGCAAATTCCCGGTCGCGGTGCTGGTGCGTCCCGGCGCCGGCGGTCCCGGGGAGATCTTGGCCTGGGACGCCGAAGCTGTCGAAGGAATGGGAGCTTGGATCGCATATCCGCGTTATCTGGCCCGGCTGCCCGCGCTCGCCGCGGTCTCCGAACACGACCTCGCCGATGACAGTGAACATGAGGAATCATGGTTCGACTGGCCCCGAACCCGCGACGAACAACGGTCCGCCACAGAGGAGTTCCTGCACCGGGTGCTCTCCTCGGACGAGATCCGCGGTATCCCGACCGTCGTCCTCGTCGACGCGCAGAACATAAGGAATCTCTGGACATGGGTGCAAGACGGTCAGGTGCGCCGGGATCTCATCCGCACCGGCGTCGCGCCGGCCGGACGGCCGAACCCCTGGCTACGGCTTGTCCGGATCCGCACCGGGGAGCGACGGGAGACTCCGCAGTGGTGGGGTCTCGCCGACGGCGACGGCGTGAACGGCCTGCCGGCCAATCTGTGGACGAGTGCCGCGGCGGAGAACGACCGGATCTTCTACAGCACCACTCCGAAAGCTTCCACGGCGCAAAGTTCCGCGGTAGGAGCGCACAAACTGCAGAACCGGCCGATCCGTCTGGGCGACCGGGTGGATCTGCCGACGATCGACATCGACAAACCCGCGTGGAATCCCGGCCTCGTCGAAATAGCGGTTCTCAGCCACAACCGTGATGAGGACGATCCGCACGCTCTGGCGATGGCCGTCCACCAGCTGCGGCAGGCACCGGACTACCGCGACGCGCTCAGCAGTCCGCTGCCGCTGCACCTCGCGAAGAAGGCGCAAGAGTACATCCTGCCGATGCGGAACGCGGACGATGCACCGGACAGCTCGGCCACGGAGGCGCCCGTGACCTGACTCCCTCAGGAACTATCAGCGGCCAGCCTGCTTCTCACGATTGTGTGCAGCCGCCGATCTTCGGCTTCCCGCTGGCGTAGCCGGCCATAGCAAGACACGAAGTCACGCAGGGCCTGTAGCTCGTCTTCGACACGTCCCGCCGCCCGATACGCCCCGGCGAGCCCGGCCAGCACCCGGACCTCGTTGGTCGGCGCGCCGGACTCGAGGTAGCACTCGCGGGCAGCCTCCCCATGGGCGACCGCGTCTTCGAAACGCTCCAACCTGAGGTGACAGTCCATCAGGACGCGGTGCAACGCACCCCGGTTGTACGGGGTGCTCGCCCTGCTCATCAGGTCGACGGCGAACGGCTCCCGTTCGAGGGCTCGCTCCGGCTCTCCCAGTTCAAGGTGGCAGTGGATCTCGGTGGGCAGAGTCGCCGCGACCCCGCGTTCATCGGCCAAAGCCTCGTAGAGGCGGCCCGCGACTGTGGCATGGCGGCGAGCCGCCTCCCAATTCGTCAGGTTCTCCTGCAGGACACACATCTGCTGGTGACCGTTCGCCGTCTCCAGCGGATCGTCGATCCCTTCGGCAAGCGTGATCGAAGTAGCCAGGCTGCGCTCCGCGGCCCCGAACTTAAGCAGCTTCCGCTGGATGTTGCCCAGCACCCGATGGCACACCGCCTGGTATCGCGTGCGCTCGGGCTCGCCAAGCTCTGCCTTGGTGATCTCGGCGGCCGAAGCCAGCAGCCGCTCCGCAGTAGGCCACGGGCCGTTGCGGGTGTGGTAGCAGCACAGCGCGAGCGGCAGGCGCCACCGGTAGGTGTCGTAGGGCAGGAAATCCGGCGAATCCAGTACCGCGAGCAGAGTGTCGTGCTCGGCCTCGAACCACTGCCGGCCGTCGTCCTCGGTCGCGGGGTCGGGCAGCGGCGCACCATCGGCGACCACGAGGTCGTCGGGCAACTCCCTGCCGGAGCGGAGGGCGCGGTCACATAGCCTTGCCGCAGCCAGTAACCACCCCAGCAGTCGCCCTCTCACCGCGGACACCTCTTCGGGCGACAGCTCCTCGGCCGCGCGTTCCCGGGCGAAGGCCCGGACCAGATCGTGGAGGCGGAACCGGTCTCCCGGTAGCGGATCGAGCAGGCTGCCGCGCAGCAGTTCATCCACCGCGTCCTGTGCCGAGGACGCGGGCAACCCTGACAGGAACAGAAGTACCTCCAGGGCGATCTCAGGGCCCGGATGGAGCGCGATGACTTGCAACACCCGAGCGGCGTCAGGGGACAACGGCGCGTACGACAACGCGAGTGAGTCGCGCAATGCGGTCTCTCCTTCGGGTTTCGCGGCGAGCAGCGCCGACGCCGAACCCAGCCGAACCAGCAGGCGCTCCAGGCCCGTACCCGGGTTCAGGTGTGCCTGCGCGGCGACCAGCCGCACCGCCAGCGGGATCCCGCCGCACGCCTCCATCAGTCTCGCCGCCGCGAAAGGCACCTCCTCACTTCGCGCCGCGCCGATGGCTTCGCGAAGGACTTCCATGCTCGCTTCGGGGCTGATCGGGCTCAAGGCCAGCACCCGTCCGCCCGCAACGGCCGGCGCGGAAGCCGCAGCTCGTGTCGTGATGACAGTGCGGCTCTGTTTCCCTGCCGCCAGGAGTTCGACCGTGTGCTGGTGATCGCGGGCGTTGTCGAGGATCACCAGGATCGCGCGCGTGTTCACCGCGGTCCGGTAAGCGGAAAGCACATCTTCGCCGGCGGGAATTCCGAGCTGCCTGGCGAAGGCCGTCAGCACGACTTCAGGCCGGACCGTGCCGGACGAAGAGAACCCACCGAGGTCGACGAAGAGAACGCCGTCGGGGAACAGCGCGGCCACCTGGTGTGCCCAGTCGACGACCAGCTCGGTCTTGCCAAGGCCACCGAGCCCGCGCACCGTGACGACCCGGACCCCGCTGCCCTTGTCGGTCAGGCTGTTGAGAAAGGCGAGTTCGGCATCACGGCCGTAAACCGTCGATCGCACGGGAGGCAACAGGTTCGGCACCCGCGCCGGGACCGCCTCCGAGATCCGCCGAGCCTCGGCGATCAGGGTTTCGGCTTCCCCTCGCAGCACCATGAGCGACGGCGAACCGAGATCCAAAGGCAGTTTCCCGCGCCGGTGAAGATCGTCGGCGATCGCGCTCGCCCGCCCGCAACGAGCCCATGCCCGCCACAGCATGGCCCGGATCTCGTCGTCGTCCGGAAAGAGCCCGGCCGCCCGCTCCGCGTGGACCACGGCGGGTTCGGGCCCTTCGTGTTCCGAGGAGAGCCCGATCAGCTCAAGATAAGCCGAGCGACCTTTCGACTGTAACTCTGCCACCTCGTCGTACACCCAACGCGAGTCGAGGCCGGCCAGCGGCGGCCCTTGCCAGTAACCGACAGCCTCACGCAGGAGTGGCAGCCGCCGGTGCGGCGGCAGTCCGGCGCAGCGGGCGATCCTGGTTTGGAACTGCCAGAGATCAACCGCGTCCGGCGCGACCAGCAGTTGCTGCATCGCGCGCTCGTTTCTCTCCACCAGCTCGAATCCCGCGCTGTCCCGAAGCCTCGCCCGGTAGGTCCGCAGTGTCGGCGGGCTCACCCCGAATCGATCGGCCAGCTCCTCGGAGGCAACCTCACCGCCCGCGACGGCGATGATCGCCAGAACGGTGGCTTGGCGGGGCTCCAGTCGAATCTCCGTACCGTTCACCGTTAACCGCACTGCGCCGAGAATCCGCAGGTCGATCGCCGGTTCGTCCATGGTTCCAGTGAACCAGACCGGCGCCTGGGAGTCCTCGCCCGATCGGTTGCAACGCTTTTCGCCACGGTTTCCGCAACGCCCAGCTGGGACGTTGACATGGTCCGGAACAACGCTCAGGGAGGAAGCCATGGGTTACTCGCCCCCAGAAGACTTCACACCGCGGTGGTCCGCGCGGTACGGCGCGCAAACCTGCGAAATACGGCGAGTGGTTCTGGCCGTGGTGCACAGTGTGGCGGCAGGCGAGCGCGTGAGCGCGGCCATCCGGACGATCGAGAGGGAGCCTGGGATCCAGGTCGTCTTCACCTGGCCACCGGGTCCTGCCGAAGAACTCGTCCGTGACTACCTCGCCATGATCGGTGCCCTCACCACGCCGTGGGAACGCGCGATCCGGGAGCGGTTCGATCTGGTGATCACCACGGATCCGGCCGAGACCGGCATTCTGAACGGCGCTTTGCTGGTGCTGCCTGCAGTTTCAGCGGATGGCGACGTCGTGGGACACAGCGGCCGTCGCTGCGCCACCACGCTCGCGTACGTGTTCCGGCAACGACTGGGCCGCCGCGAACCCATGCTCATCGGTCTGCCGCATCTCTGGGCCCTGACCCGGCTCCGGGCCAGCGCGCCGCAGGTGGGCAGACAAGCGACCGTCATCGGCGACCCCGGATACGACGAGCTGCTTGAGGCCTGCCACGAACAGGCGTGGGCCCACAGTGGACGACGGCAGGGTCTGGTGCTGTCAACGCGGGGCCCCGACTCGCTGTTCGGAAGGACCCCCGCTGTGCTCCAGCGGCTCGTTTCCGACCTGCCGTCACAACGAATCAGCCTGGCTTGCCGGTTGGACCCGGAGGTGTGGGCGCGACACGGCAGGCGGCAGCTGCTGGCCTGGGCCGGGCGATCAGTGCGTGAGCGAGTGGACTTCCTGCAGCCCGAGCACGACTGGCGGGCTGTCGCCGCGGCGGCTGACTTCGTCGTGGGCGATCACGGACACGACACCGCTTGTGCCGCGGCGGCGGAGAAGCCAGTATATCTGGCCAACCCGGTCCCCAAGATCGAGATCGGACCGCTCAGCGAAGCGGTCGCCAAGTACGGGACCGTCTTGGACCCCAAGGTGCCGCTGGCACCCCAGTTACGGTGGACGCCGCGTCCCGGCACGCAGGTCGTCCGAAGGATCACGTCCGCCCCAGGCGAGTCCGCTTCCCTGCTGCGCAGGGAATGCTTCCGTCTGATGCGGCTCACCGGCCCGGCTTTTCACTAGAAAGGAGAATGTCCTATGTCCACAGCCCGCAGGATCATCCATTCCGTTCCGGAAGACGGCACCGGCGACCGTGTCCGGCCATCAAAGGCCGGCTGACGGCAGCCCCGCTACCGGGCGGACGGCCCTGGCGTTCTTGAAAGCGCCCGGCCATCCGCCCGGCGGCCGGAGGCGTCGGCTTCGGGCACTGAGCCGCCGGGTAATCGTCATTCCATGGCCGGGGAAGCGGCGGTGACGAATGTCTGACGGCCGGTGATCCCTTGGCGAGTGCAGCAGTACCAGGCCATCGAAGTAAAGTCTTGACGTGTTCTAGGTCGTGCAGGGCGACCACGGCAGACAGCCCAAGTTCGCGGACGAGATCGAGCAGGCCGAGCTGAGCACCGATGTCCAGATAGTTGGTCGGTTCTTCCAACAGCAGGACTGGCCTCTTCTGCGCGAGCGCCCGCGCCACCAGTACGCGTTGTCTTTGAGCGTCTGAAGGTCGGGCGAAGACGCGCCGCGGAGGCCCAGGCCACCCCACCGGTCCATTGCATCTCGCATGATGTCGCAGTCACAGTATTGTCCCGTTTCAGGAGACTCTTGTGCGGTGTCTGGCCCATGAGGACGGTCTCTTCGACCGAGAAGCCGCTATCGAGATCGTGTTCCTAGGCGACGGCTTCCGTCCGTCTCCCTGCCCTGCGAGCGGTATCGCGGCAGACGACGGACTCTCTGATGTGAACTGACCCGCGCACCGGTTTCGGTGCCTGGTACAAGCAGCGCAGCAGGACGCTCTTGCCAGCCACGAGCAGACGCGAAGTCAGCGTGCCGGGCACCGCCCGAGGAGGACATGTCTCAAAAGTCGTGCGGGCAGACGAAAGTCATCGGCTCGCGGCGGTGGTGATGAGATCCGCGATCGCTTCCGGCCGCCCGAACATCGCGGCGTGACCGGCTTCGATCTCGACGGTGGTCGCGCCCATCCGCGCGGCCATCTCGCGCTGCCCGGCGGGCGGGATCATCCGGTCGGCGGTGGCGACGGCGTAGTACGACGGCAGAGATTTCCACCCCGGCGGGCCGGACGGTTCCAGCAGCGCGGCCAAGGCGACCGGACGCTGGGCCGCGGCCAGCGCGTCCGCCGTGGTGGCGTCGACGTCGGGAGCGAACATCTCGTGGTACTTCGCCGGATCGACGGTCAGTTCCACGGACGGCGGTTCCGCCGGGCCGGGGAACGGCCTGGGCAGGGTGATCTCGGTGGCCGGACCGCCGTAGCGGCCGTCCAGTTGCCCTGCCGACTCGCCTTCGTCCGGGGCGAACGCGGCGACGTAGACCAGCGCGGTGACGGCCTCGGTGACGGCGTTGCCGATGACAGCGCCACCGTAGGAGTGACCGGCCAGGATGACCGGGCCGGTGATCCCGTCGAGTACCGATTTGACGTAGGCCGCGTCATGGCCGAGGCCGCGCAGGGGGTTCGCGGCGGCGATCACCGGGAAACCGCGCCGCCGCAGGATCCGGGTGACCGGGTCCCAGCTGCCCGCGTCGGCGAAGGCGCCGTGCACCAGCACGACGGTTGGCTTGTCCATAGTGGACTTCTTTCTGCGTGGGGGTGGTCAGGAGCGGGTGCGGCGGGCGGCGGTCTCGATGACCTCGGCCACCGAACCCGGCTGCGACACGGTGACCGCGTGGCTCGCCCACCGTTCGATCAGGGTGGCGTTCATCCGGCGGGCCATCTCCCGCTGACCGGCGGCGGGGATCATCCGGTCGTCGCGGGCGAGGAGATACCAGCTGGGCAGGGTTTTCCACGCCGGGACGCCGGAAACCTCGCTGAAGGCCGCGACGGCGACAGGCCGCTGTCCCGCCGCCATCGCCAGGGCTTCGTTCCTGGAGACGTCCTGGGCGAAGTAGTGCTGGAACTTGTCCTGGGCGATGGTCAGCTCGACCGCCGTCCCGGAGCCGGACGGGAGCGGGTACTCCGTCGGAGTGGTGATCTTCGTGGCGGGTCCGCCGAAGCGGCCGTCCAGCGCGCCCACGGTTTCGTTCTGGTCCGGCGCGAAAGCGGCGACGTAGACCAGGCCCGCGGCGTTGGGTTCGCCCGCGGCCGCGTTCGTGATCACCGCGCCGCCGTAGGAGTGCCCCGCCAGGATCGTCTTGCGCGGCATCGTGCGCAGGACACTCCGGACGTAGGCGGAGTCGTAGGTCAGGCCGCGCAGCGGGACGGCGGCCATGGTCACTTCGTAGCCGTCGCGGCGGAGCCTCGTGGCGACGCCGTTCCAGCTGGACCCATCGGCGAAAGCGCCGTGTACCAACAGGATCGCGGGTTTGACCCGGTCGTCCGGTCGCGGGGTGGCCGAGGCGGCACCGGTGGTCAGGGTGGCGGCGGCGATGACCACCGCGCCGATGGCGAAGCGCCATCTGCGGCGCGCACCCGAACGGATCTTCTCGTGCATTCTTCAGTTTTCCTTTTGACGTTCAGGAGGTCTCGAACACGGCCGACGCTAGGCAGCTCCGCTCACTTCGGCATCGGTCATCGAATAGGTCGGTGACCGAGCTCACCGACCTATTCGCGGCCCGTCCTCGAAATCCACCTCGGCCAGTTCGGCCCGGCCCGCGATGCCCAGCTTCGGGAAGACGCTCGACAGGTGGTGGCCGACGGTCCGCGGGCTGATCAGGAGCTGGGCGGCGATCTCCCGGTTGGTGAGGCCGTCGGCGGCGAGGCGCGCCACCCTCAGCTCTTGGGGAGTCAGCAGGGGGTCGGTCCGCAAGCCGTCCGGCCGGGCACGGTTCGGCCGACGTCCGGTCAGTTCCTCTTCGTTCAGGCTGCGTTCGAGCAACGGCGCGGCGCCGAGCCGCCGGAAGACCTCCGCGGCCTCGGCCAGCTGCGCCCGCGCTTCGGTGCGACGTCGTGCCCGCCGCAGCCACTCCCCGTAGAGCAGCCTCGTCCGCGCGTGGGAGAACGGATGCTCGGCCACACCCTGCACCTCCAACGCGTGCAGGAACGAGTCCTCCGCTCCCTCTCCCGCCAGCTGCGCCGCACAGCGATGCGCCGCGGCCACGGCCCAGGCCGCCCCGGTGCGCTCGGCCCACGTCCGCAACGACCTCAGGGCGACCGTGCCCTGTTCAGGACGGCCGACGCGGACCGCCGCCTCCACCATGTCCTCGGCCGCGAGCAGCGCGAAGGTCGCGTGTGCCGCCCGGTTCCCCGGTTCGGTCAGCCGCGCGAAGTGATCCAAAGCCTCCTGGGGGCGCCCGAGGAAAAGGGCCGCCTGCCCCAGGTTCCAATAGGCCGCGGCCGTCAGCGCGCGTACTCCCCGCGGTACGGACAGCTCCAAGGTTCGCGTCGTGAGGTCGGCGACAGTCTGTTCGTCGCCGCGCAGCGCGGCGAGCCAAGAGAGGGAGTTGCGGCATTGCGAAGCCGCGTGATCGGCCTTCATCTCCTCCGCGAGCCGCAGTGTTTCCGCCGCGTTGGCCGCCGCCTCCGTCCACCTTCCGGCGACGATGTCGATCGTCACCGTCTGGGAAACGGTCAGCATCAGCCCTTGGACGGCTTCGGTCCTGCGCAGCCTCTCCACCTCGCGCCGGTACACCCGCGCCATCGGCCGCTCCGCACCCCACGCGACGGCCAGCGGCGCGGGAGGCAGCAGGCGCCAGGACACCGCGCCGAGCAGGGTGGCGGCCTCGTCCGGCCGCAGCACCGGACTCGGTCCGCTGCCCCACCATTGCTCGAGGACGGGAAGCAGCGCCGCTTCGGTGAAGTCGCCGTCGACGGCCAGTTTCTCCAGGCGGTGCAACGCTTCGGCCTGGCGTTCGGGGGAGCCTGCCGACCAACCCGCCCGGACCGCGACGCAGGCCAGCTCGACGGCCGTTCCCGGGTCGGTCACCGCGTAGGTGTCTCGCAGCAGCAGCCGGTGCGCGTGCTCCTGGTCGCCGTTCGCGAACTCGATGAGGCCCCGCAGACCTCCGCTCGCCGCCGCGACCGCCTCCTCGGACGCCAGCTCGTCGGCCCGGTCGAGCAGGTCGAGTGCCGTGCTCACCTGCCCGGCCTCGCAGGCGGATTCCGCCCCCAGCGCGAACCGGCGGGCCGCCTCGGAGGGCACCGGTGACAGCTCGGCCGCCCGGCGCAGCGCCCGCGCCGCGGACGCGTGACCACCTCGGGTGCGGCTGTTCCCGGCACTGCGTTCGAGGAGGAGGGCCACCTCTTCGTCGGGTTCGGCGGCGGCCGCGGCGAGATGCCAGGCCCGCAAGCCTTCGTCGTCCTTGCCGCGCAACGTCTGCGCCAGCGCGCGGTGCACCGCCTGCCGCTGGGTGAAGGGGGCCTCTTCGTACACCGCCGCCGCGAGCAGCGGCGTCCGGAAGCGAAGCCGCCCCTCGGTGACCATCAGCAGGCCTGAGCGCAGGACTTCGTCCCCGGCGGCCGTGTTCGCCCCGAGAGCGGCCGCCGCTTCGCGCACCGAGTGGTGGACTCCCCTGTCCTCGGCGGCCGCGACCAGGAGCCACGTTCTCGCGGCGGGTGAGAGCCTTGCGACACGGGCACCGAAGGCGCGGCGGAGCCGGGGTCCGATCGAGCCGTGCTCCCCCGCTTCCTTCGAGACGCCGGGGAGTTCGCGCAACGCCAAGGGATTCCCGGCGGCCGTCCGCACTGTCCGGCGCACGGCCTCCTCGTCCGGCGCGGCCGTCTCACGGCGGACCAGATCGCTCGCGTCGCTTTCGGACAGTGGGCCGATCTCCAGCCCCGGCACCGATTCCCAGAGACCTTCCGCCGCCGGATCCGTGTGGCCGGTGAGCAGGAGGGCGATCGGTTCGGCGCGCAGCCGCCGGGCGACGAAGGCGAGGCATTCGGCGGTCGGCTCGTCGAGCAGGTCGGCGTCGTCCACGGTGATCAGGACCGGCCGCTCGGCGGCGAGTTCGGAGAGCAGGGTGAGCGTGGCCACCCCGATGAGGAAGCGGTCCGCGGTCTCCTCGCTGTGCCCGAGCGCGCCGCGCAGCGCGGCCGCCTGGGGCGGTGGCAGGGTGCCGACCCGGTCCACCGCCGGCCAGAGCAGCTCGTGCAACGCGGCGAACGCCAGCCCGGACTCCATCCGGGTGCCGCGGCAGCTCAGGACGGTGAACCCGGTCGCGGCGGCGGTCGCGTGGTCCAGCAGCGCCGTCTTCCCGATCCCGGGGTCTCCCCAGAGCACCAGTGCCGTCCCCCGGCCCTGCCGCGCCCCGGCCAAGGCGCGGTCGAGCTCGAGTTTCTCCTGGTGACGTCCATACAAGATCACTCGACGGAGCCTATACAGGCCAGGTCCAGGCCATTCCCAGGATGCCGGGCGTCACCGCCGCGGTGAAGGCGACCGCCGGGGAGTGCACCGAGAGCGGCACGTCGGTGACGTCCCGCTCCGGACCGGAGACGTGATCCAGCCGATAGGAATGACACCTCTCCGGCATCGCGTCGGGGGCGAAGTGGACCTCGAGGAGGTACTCGGGCACGGAGTGGCGGAATCGCCGGTCGTGGCGATCATCGGGCACCCCGTCGGTGTACTCGAATTCGTATTCGAGGATCGCGGTCTCCCCGGGGGCGAGCATCCGGTTCGACACCAGTTCGCTCACGATGAGCGCCTGCTCCGGGAAGACCTCGGTGCGGCCGGGTACGCAATAGCGGGTCGCCACCAGTCTCGGCGGGCTTCCCGGCGCGCAACCACGCAGGACCACGACCCTGGCCTGGGCGGGCTCGTCGGTGGCACGGACGACTTCTCGCACCCGCAGCCGGGTCAGTGTCCGATCGGCCCCGATGTGCAGCGACTCGTGCAGGCTCAACAGGACAAGGGACGGTTCGTCCGCCGACTCGAACGCGTGCAGCACGGAGAGCACCGGCTCTCGCGGGTCCCACAGCCGGTCCCAGCCGACCACGCGGCGGATCGCGGGGCGGTCGCCCTCCGGCCGGTGGAGCAGATCGAGCAACGATCTCGTGGGGAGCCCGAGAAAACCCTCCAGCAAGGCGACGGCGCGCAGCGACTCGGGACGCTCGGGCCTGGTCCGGCCCGTTCGCCAATAGCTCAGCGTCGTCGTGCTGACCGACACACCCGCTCTGGCGAGCCGCTCCTTCACTCTGCCCAGCCCGAGGCCACTATGGTCGATCGCCCGTGACAACGCCTTGCTGAAAGGCCCTGTCGCGAGCGCGCGCGTCAATTCCTCCTCGGCCGAGGACCCAGGGGTGACGACGAACAGCGACATCGGATTCTCTCCCGAAAGAACGATCGCGTCGAAACCGGAGCCGCGGACGGCGGGTCTTCGCCGGTCGCACCCTTGGTACGGCAAGCCTCGGCAGGGGTCGTGGCCCGCCGGACTCCAGCGGTGATCTTGGACGGTTTTGCGGCGTGAGCGCAATCCGCAGAAAGTAGTGTCCTGTTCAGTTGACACGGATTCTTCACATAATCCTCGAGTGCGAACCGTCCGGCGATGACCGATTCCGCGGCGATTTCGGACAATCAGGAGAAACCATTCCAGCGGTGCGAATCCCGGCCGCCCTCGGCCCCGTGCCGAAACCGTGAACGTTCCGGGATTTCGGCCGCGATGACCTCCTGCCATGGAAAAGGCCGAGGCAGCCGGTGTTCCGCGTACCGGCTCCGGGCGGAACGATCCGCGACTTTCGTCTCCCTACCTAGGACGGTATTCCGCTTATCCCGTTGTCGGACATCTTGGATCGACCGGCATCGAGCTCCTCTGCCGGATTCCGCATCACCCTCGCTCATCCACGACCACCAGGCGGCTCGGCCGCCCGATTGTGAGCAACCATGCGAAAACTGGCTTCAGTCGCTCTCGGGATCCTGGCGGCGGCACTCGCGGTGTCCACGCCCGGAATCGCGAACGCTCAAACGGACTCGGGTGTTCAACCTTCGATCATCGGAGGGGGCACCGCCACGGAGACCTACAGCTTCATGGTCTCGCTCAACAACGGCTGCGGCGGCAGCCTCGTCGCGCCCCAGTGGATCGTGACGGCCACTCACTGCGGCAGCGCGTCGCAGGGCAGGATCGGTTCGACGAACAAGAACTCCGGCGGCGAGGTCGGCCGGATCGACCGCCGGGTCAACAAGCCGGGCACGGATCTCACCCTCATGCACCTGTCCACGGCCGTCCGCGCCGCCCCGGTCGCGATGGCTTCGAGCAATCCGGCGCCGAACACCACCGCACGGCTCCTCGGCTGGGGTTGCACCAGCTGGCCGAGCTGCAGCACGCCAACCACACTCCGCCAGATCGACCTCCGGGTGCTGCCCAGCAGCTCCTGCTACGCCGGCGGCGGTGGCTCCGGTGACGTCTGCATCTCCGGCGATCGCACGCATTCCGCCTGCCACGGCGATTCCGGCGGACCGGCGGTCGTCGGCACCACCGGACGCTGGACCCTGGTCGGGGAGACGCACGGCCCCGGGGACAACGGCGGCGAATGCGCCACCAGCACCCTCTACACCGGTATCGCCCAGCACCTGAGCTGGATCAGGCAGCAGACCGGCGTCTGAGCGCCGCGGCACGGAAAACCGGTACGCCTCGTCCGTCGAGGCGTACCGGTTTTCGTCCATTTTGGACAGTTTCACCCAGCGCAATCCGCCGAAAGAACTGTTCTTTCCCGTTGACCGTTTCGGATCTTCTCGCGGATTTCCCGGGGCACCTCGGCTGAATACGTTCGAAGTGTCCCTCTCCCCCTTTCCCCGAGGAGTCCCCATGCGTGAATCCACCGGCCGGGTCGCCCGCGCCGTCGCCCTTCTCGCCGGTACCTGCGCCGCGTTCGCGACCCTTGCCGCCACGCCCGCCGCGGCGAGCGCCCCGGTCTCGCCCGATGCCCAGCCGTCGATCATCGGTGGCAGCACGGCCCAGAACCCCGGCTACATCGCCCGGTTCAACGGCCACGCCAACGGCTACACCTTCTTCTGCACCAGCACGCTGATCAGCACGCGCTGGGTGCTCACCGCCAAGCACTGCCTGTACGACAACAACGGGCAGCGCCTGAAGGACATCGACCTCTACATCGGTTCCAACAGCGCTTCCGGTGGCACGCACGTCAAGGCTTCGGCGACCTACCTGTACTCGGATGGCGACCTCGCCCTGATCAAGCTGAACGCCGACGGCGGAAGCACTTTCGCTCGCCTCGCGAGCAGCACTTCCGATGCTCAGGAAGGAGACTCCGCCCGCGTGTACGGCTGGGGCGCGACCCAGGCCGACCACGAGGGCGACCACCAGTCGAAGGTGCTCAAGCAGGCGTCGGTCCGGATCTCCGACACGAGCGCCCAGGACAACTACGGCGGCCCGGCGATCGCGGCCGACACCCCGAACGGCGCGGTCGCGGGCGGGGACTCCGGTGGCCCGATGATCGACGACGGCGTCCAGGTCGGCGTGTGCTCGACCAGCGACCGGTCCAGCACCACCAGCTATGGCAGCGTCGCCGCGGGCCGGAGCTGGATCCGTCAGACCAGCGGGGTCTGACCGCTGCGAGCGGGCCGCCCGCCGATCCACGCCGGTGGGCGGCCCGCTCCCTCGGTTGCTCGACTATCGCCGGGCGAGGACACGCTTCGCCAGCCACCCGGCGTAGACGGCCAGCCCCGCGACACCGGCCTTCCGGGTGGGCCGGGCCGCGATCGCCAAGCCGATGGCGAGTTCGGTGGCGCCGTTGCGGTAGGTCCAGTTGCGGACGTCGTCGGCGAAGGCCATATTCGTCACGGGCTCGAAGGCCGCCGGGGCGGCGAAGTGGGCGAGACCGGTCGCGGCGATGCCGAGGCCGAGGACCTTGCCGGTGCGTGAAGACATGGATCTACCTTCCTTGTTCAGTCGAGGACGCCGGCACGGCGCCAGAGCCGTCGGCTCGGGCCGCCGATGAGGCCGATTTCGGTGAAGTACTCGACGGCCTTGGCCGCCCAGGACGCCTTGGTCCGGCGCCAGTGCGGGTTCGCGTCGGCGATCTGGCGGGCTTCCCGGGGATCGAGCCCGACAGAGGTGTACGCCTTGGGGTGCAACAACTCCGAGGTCGCGACATAAGCCATACCCGCGATCGCCCAGCGGATCAGTTCGCGGCCGACGCGGCCGTGACGAGCCCAAGCCCGGCCCAGTTCGTCCTTGGCGAAGCTGATGTGACGCGCCTCTTCGATGACGTGGATGCGGGAGATCATCCGGATCATCGGCTGCAGGCTGTCGTCACGCATCATCTCGCGTTGCATGCCGTCGGCGAGTTCTTCGACGTAGATGGCTCCGGCGAACAGCAGCGCCGGGCCGCAGACGGCGCCGAACACCTTGCCCGCGCGGTGCGCCGTGCGGCTCGGGCGGCGGACGACACCGCCGGTCTTCGCGATCGAGCGGGCGAACATGGTGCTGTGACGGCATTCGTCGGCGATCTCGGTGAGCGCGTACTGCGCGTTGTGCGTCGTCGGGTCGCTGTTGTACACGTGGCGCACCAGGCCCTGCATCAAGATCAGCTCGAACCAGATGCCCGACGCCGCCGCGGCCGCGGCTTCCTGGCGGCTCAGTTCAGCGCGCTGACCCTCGTCGAGGCGCTCCCACAAAGCCGTGCCGTACAAGGAACAGCGCTCCGGAGTCTTGCCGTAGGCGCCTTCGACCAGCGGCGCCCGCCAGTCGACGTCGACGTCCGGGTCGTACGAAAGCCGCGCGGAGGACCGCTGCAGGCGCTCGGCGACACGTTCGCTTTCGGTGTTCGCGGTCATGACGACCTCCTTGAATCCGTGCTCTCCGGCAGCGGTCCGCCGCCGTCCGGGATGACCTGTCCGGAATCGCGATAGGCCACCGCCTCGTGGAAACCGTCGCGTTCGGCGAACTCGCGAAACCATCGGCCTTCCGGGGTGTGCCGGGTGATGCCGTCGAAGAGGGTCGCGAGGGTCTGGGTGCCGGAAAGGCCCATGTTGTCGTAGGCCTGGTTGATCATCAGCTTCTGCATCACCAGCTGGTTCGTCGGCACCCCGGCCATGCGGTCGGCCAGCTCCTCGACGGCGGTTTCGAGCCGCCCTGGTTCCACGGCGTCGAGAGCGAGCCCCCACTCCGCCGCGGTGGTGCCGTCGATGGTGTCTCCGGTGAGCAGCATCCGCTTCGCGCGCTGGGCACCGACGCGGTAGACCCACATCGCGGTCGTCGGGCAGCCCCACACCCGCGCGGGCGGATAGCCGATGCGCGCGTCGGTCGCCATGATCAGCACGTCGCACGAGAGCGCGATGTCGCTGCCGCCCGCGACAGCGTGCCCTTGGACCTGGCAGATGGTGGGTTTCAGCGAGCGCCACAGGCTGAAGAAGTCGTCGGTGTTGCGCTTCATCACGCGGTAGTCCTTGACCGGATCCCAGACCGGCCCCTGATTCCAGCGGCCCTCGGTGTCTTCCTCCGCGAACTGCTTGAGGTCGTACCCGGCGCAGAACGACCGGCCCTCGCCCCGCACCACGATCACGCGGACCGCGTCGTCCTCGTTGGCCCGCTCCACGGCCTGCCGGATCTCGCCGGGCATGACGTCGTTGATCGCGTTGAGCCGCTCGGGGCGGTTCAACGTCAGGTACGCCTTCCGGTCCTCGACGCGATAGGTCAACGTCTCAAACGCCATCGGAACCTCCCAGCGCGCGGAGGGTGAAGGTGACCAGATGCGGGATCGTGTCCGGGCCGCCGTCCCCGGCCAGCGGGCCGACCAGCATTTCCGCACCCGCGCCGACCAGCGCCGCGGCGGTCGCTTCCGCGTCCTGCGAGGGCAGCAGTCCCCTCGTCACCCCGTCGGCGATGTTCCTGGCGATGACCTCGCGGAACGCGCGGCGGAACACCAGCCGCTCGGCCTCCACCACGGCGTCGACCGGCTCGGCGAGCAGGGCGTACGCGAGCCGCGGCGCCTTCAACGCCCGGCCTGCGAAGGTCTCGATCACCGCGACCACCCGTTCCCGGACGTCGCCGTGGGACGCGGCGGCTTCGACGGCGGTGACCTCGCGGGAGACCACCTCACGGAAGACCTCGACGACCAGGTCGGCCTTCGACGGGAACTGCCGGTACACGCTGCCGGTGCCCACACCCGCCCGCGCCGCGACCGCGGCCATGGAGCAGCCCGCGTAGCCGGTCTCGGCCAGCAGCGCGATGGCCGCGGCGAGAATCTCGTCGCGCTGGGAGTCCAGCCTGGCCTGCGTCTTTTCGGTACGTCGGTACGGCACGGAAGGAGTGAAGCACGGATTCCGCGCTTCGGCAATGATCTGCGTTCAGTCCTCTGGATGCGGTCGTTGCACGGCTTCTCAGCTGAAGAAACCCGAAGCCACAGGCAGGTGTTGTGAAAGCCACGTTCGCAACCTTCAGCGTTGCGAACGTGGCTTTCACAACATCTCGGTGGGGCCGCCGCAAGTCAACGGCCGGTCCTAAATCGCGTGACCGGCCGGAAACACGCTGCTAACCTGCGGCCCGACCAGGTGCTTCCCCGGAAGAAGGAGAACGGCGTGCGGTGCGTTGTCGAGTCCCCGAGTCGTACGGACCTTTCGACAGCCCTGGAGCCGTTCATCCATGGAGTACCTGAACATCGGAATTCTCGCCCATGTCGACGCCGGTAAGACGAGCCTGACGGAGCGCCTGCTCCATCACACCGGTGCCATCGGCACCCTCGGCCGCGTCGACGCCGGGGACACGCGCACCGACACGATGGAGCTGGAACGCCGTCGCGGCATCACCATCCGCTCGGCCGTCGTCGCGTTCCGCATCGGCGACCTGCGCGTGAACCTGATCGACACCCCGGGCCACCCGGATTTCATCGCCGAGGTCGAGCGCGCGCTGCGAGTGCTCGACGGCGTCGTCCTCGTCGTTTCCGCCGTCGAGGGGGTGCAGGCGCAGACCAGGGTGCTCATGCGCGCGCTCGCGCGGCTGCGGATCCCCGTGGTGGTCTTCGCCAACAAGGTCGACAGGGCGGGCGCCCGCCACGACGGCCTCCTCGAGGACATCACCGAACGCCTCGGCGTCACCTGTGTGCCGATGTCCGAGGTCGACGGCCTCGGCACGGCGGCCGCGAAGGTCCGGCCGCGGCCGATCGCACCGGCACCCGGGCTGGCCGAACAGTTGGCCGAACACAGCGACGACTTCTTGGCCGCGTACCTCGAGGACAGGGTGACGGCCGCCGATTACCGGGCCGAGGTCGTCCGCCAGACCCGGCTCGGTGTCGTCTCCCCGGTCTTCTTCGGCTCCGCGCGCAGCGGCGAAGGGATCGCCGAGCTGACCTCCGGCATCCGCGAATTCCTTGCCGGAGCGGGGAAACCCGTACCGGACGACCGGTTGCGCGCCGCGGTGTTCAAGATCGAACGCGGCCGCGCGCACGAGAAGATCGCCTACGTCCGCGTGTTCTCCGGCGAGATCGGCGCGCGGGATCACGTCCGATTCCATCACCGGGGCGTCGGCGGGACCGTCACGACCGAGGCGAAGGTGAGTGCGGTGCGTGTCTTCGAACTGGGCGACGACACCGTCGAGGCAGGTGCGAAGGCCGGGCAGATCGCCAAGATCACCGGGCTCAAGGACATCCGGATCGGCGACCGTGTCGGCGTCCCCGACGACGGCGGCGCCGCCACCCAGTTTCCGCCGCCCGCCTTGGAAACCGTGGTCACTCCGGCACGGCCCGCGGACACGCCGTCGGTGTTCGCCGCCCTGCTGGAGCTGGCGGAACAGGATCCGCTGATCACCGTCCGGCAGGACGACGAGACCCGGCAGATCTCGGTGCGGCTCTACGGCGAGGTGCAAAAGGAGATCATCGCGGAGACGCTCGCCGCGCAGTACGGCCTCGACGTCGAATTCAGCCTCACGCGCACGATCTTCGTCGAGCGGCCGATCAGCGTCGGGTCCGCGGTGTGGCTCATCACGGAGAAGCGGAATCCGCACTTCGCCACGCTCGGGTTACGGGTCGGCCCCGGCGCAGTGGGCTCCGGGCTGACCTTCGGCCTCGACGTAGAACTCGGCTCCCTCCCGCTCGCGTTCCACAAGGCCATCGAGGAGACCGTCGAAGCGACGCTGCGGCGGGGCCCGTCCGGCAGGGAGGTGCTCGACTGCGTGGTGACCGTCACCCGGACCGGCTACTTCAGCCCGGTCAGCGCGGCGGGCGACTTCCGCAAGGTCACCCCGCTCGTGCTGGCGGAGGCGCTCCGGGAGGCGGGGACCGAGGTGCTCGAACCGGTCAGCCGCGTCGAGGTGGAGCTACCCGCCGACTCGGTGACCGCGACGCTGTCCCGGCTGGTCGAACTCGGCGGGGCCGTGACCGGGTCGGTCCCGCGCGGCGACCGGGCGGAACTGACCGGCACCCTGCCCGCGGGCCAGATCACCCGGTTCGAACAGCAGCTGCCCGGACTCACCCGCGGTGAGGGCTTGATGACGGCCGAACCGGCGGGCCACCGCCCGAGGGTTACCCCGAATCGGCCAATGCCCGGCTAGCCGGGACGAGTACGTTCTGGGGAGGCCGGCTCGACCGCGGGAAAGGGACATGATGGATCAGTTTCGCGACACCGCTTCGGCGTTGCGGGAGCTCACGGAGTCGATGCGGCTCGACGAACCCCGCGACGAGCTCCTGGAACGGGTGGCGAAGAAGGTCGTCGGCCTGTTGCCCGGCGCGGACGCGGCGACGGTCACGCTGTACCTCGACGACGAGCCGAGCACCGTCGCCGCCACCGACGAGTCCCTGCTCCCGCTGGACAAGGCGCAGTACAGCGCCGACGAGGGTCCGTGTCTGAAAGCCGCGGAGAGCGGGACGATCGTCCGCACCCGGATGGAGACCACGGCCGAGCGGTGGCCGGATTTCGCGGCCACCGCCGAGCAGCTCGGCGTGCGAACCGCGCTGGCCTGCCCGCTGTTCGTCCCCGACGAGTCCCACTTCAAGCGGCGGGACACCGAGCCGCTGTCGGGCGCGCTCAACGTCTGGAGCTTCCAGGAAAACGCCTTCGACCCGGTGGAAGCGGCCCTGGTCGCGATGTTCACCTCGGCGATCTCGGCGATCATCCTGACCGCGTCCCGCTGGGCCGCCGCCGAAAGACAGGCGGAGACCCTGGTCGCCGCGTTGGAGACCAGGGACGCCATCGCCACCGCGAAAGGCATCGTGATGGCACGTCTGGAACTGAACGCCGAAGAGGCCTTCCGGTGGCTCACCGAGGCTTCGCAGCACACGAACCGCAAGATCCGGGAGATCTCGGTGCTGATCGCCGAAGACCCGGGAACGGTCTTCGGCCGCTAGGCGAGCGAGATCCGGCGGTTCTCCCGTGACGACTCGAGACCTGCCTCGGCGAGCCGGATGCCACGCACCCCTGCCATGAAGTCGTAGGGGTGCGGCGCGTCCTCCACTACGTGGCGGACGAACTGCTCCCACTGGGCGCGGAAACCGTTGCCGAAGTCCTCGTTGTCCGGGACCTCCTGCCACTGCGCGCGGTACGAGCGCGTCTCGGCGAGATCCGGGTTCCACACCGGCTTCGGGGTGGCTTCCCTCGGCTGGATGACGCAGTTGTGCAGACCCGCCACCGCGCTGCCGCGGGTGCCGTCGACCTGGAACTCGACCAGTTCGTCGCGGTGTACCCGCACGCACCAGGACGAGTTGAGCTGGGCGATGACACCGCCTTCGAGCTCGAAGATCGCGTACGCGGCGTCGTCGGCCGTGGCGGCGTATCGCTCGCCCTTTTCGTCGACGCGCTCCGGGATGTGCGTGACGGCCTTCGCGGTCACCGCGTTGACGGAGCCGAAGAGGTTCTCCAGCACGTAGTTCCAGTGACAGAACATGTCGACGACGATGCCGCCGCCGTCTTCCGCGCGGTAGTTCCAGCTCGGGCGCTGCGCGGCCTGCCAGTCACCCTCGAAGACCCAGTACCCGAACTCCCCGCGCACGGAGAGGATCTGACCGAAGAAACCGCTGTCGATCAGCCGCTTCAGTTTGAGCAGGCCGGGGAGGTACAGCTTGTCGTGGACGACGCCGTTCTTGACCCCGGCCGCCTCCGCGTGCCGTGCCAGGGCGAGCGCGCCTTCGACCGATTCCGCGACCGGCTTCTCGGTGTAGATGTGCTTGCCCGCGTCGATGGCGCGGACGATCGACTTCTCGCGGACGGCGGTCAGCTGCGCGTCGAAGTAGAGCGGGAGGTCGTCGTCGCCGAGTGCCGCGTCGAGGTCGGTGGTCCAGCGGGTCAGCCCGTGCCGGTCGGCGATCTCCTCGAGCTTGTCCGCGTTGCGCCCCACCAGGACCGGCTCCAGCTGGACCCGCGACCCGTCGGCCAGCTCGACCCCGCCCGCCTCCCTGATCGCCAGGACCGAGCGCACCAGGTGCTGCCGATAGCCCATCCGCCCGGTGACGCCGTTCATCACGACGCCGAGTTTCCGCGTGGTCATCCGTTCTCCTTTGAAAGCGCTTTCCTGAGCACATCCTGAAAGCGCTTTCTCGTACTGTCAAGACCGATGCGAGGAATGTCCCTCCGGCTCAGGACGCCGGGTCGTAGGCGCGGACGGCGTCGAGGTACTCCGTGATCGCGTCCCGGTTGCGGAGCAGGCATTCGGCGCGCCGGGTCATCCGGTCGCGTTCGGCTTCCAGGGTCTCGAGCATCTCCCTGGTCGCGTCCGGGAAGTAGATCTGCCGGGGTTTGTCCAGGCACGGCAGGATCTGCTTGATGATCCGGGTCGGCAGCCCGGCGTCGAGCAGGCCACGGACCTGGATGACCCTGTCGACCGAAGACTCGTCGTAATCGCGGTAGCCGTTGGCCTGCCGTTCCGAGACGATGAGACCCTGTTCCTCGTAGTACCGCAGCAGACGGCGCGAAGTCCCCGTCCGCTCCGACAGCTCTCCGATCCGCATGTGCGCCACCTCACTCCCGCCGGCTTGACCTTCACATCTATGTGATGGTTCGAGCATACGGTTCATGACTCCGAAACTCCCACTAGGCGCGCTGCTCGCGCTGACCACGGCGGCGTTCGTCACCGTCCTCACCGAAGCGCTGCCCGCGGGGGTGCTGCCCGCGATGAGCAGTGGTCTGGGCGTCGGCGAAGCGGCGACGGGCCAGCTGGTGACGGTGTACGCGATCGGCACCGCGCTCACCGCGATCCCCCTGTCCGCGGCGACGGCGGGCTGGCGCCGCAAACGCTTGCTCCTGAGCGGCGTGGCCGGTTTCGCCGTCGCCAACACGGTCACCGCACTGTCCACGAGCTACCCCCTGACCCTCGGCGCGCGGTTCGTCGCCGGGATCGCGGCGGGCGTGGTGTGGGCGCTGCTGACCGGGTACGCCCGGCGGCTGGCCCCGGAGCCGGTGCGGGGCAAGGCGATCGCGATCGTGATGACCGGTATCCCGCTCGCGCTCTCGCTCGGCATCCCCGCCGGCACGTTCCTCGGCGGCCTCTTCGGCTGGCAGGTGACGTTCTCGATCATGTCGGTGCTCGCGGCAGGCCTGCTCGGCTGGATCGCGCTGGCCGTCCCCGATTTCCCCGGACAGGACAAGGGCGGCAGGCTTCCGGTGCGCCAGACCCTCGCCGTCCCCGGCGTGACCGCGGTCCTGTTCGTGACGCTCACTTTCGTGCTGGCGCACAACATCCTCTACACCTACATCGCCACCTTCCTCGAGCACGTGTCGATGGGCGGCGCCGTGGACCGGATCCTGCTGGTGTTCGGGCTGGCGTCGATGGCGGGCATCTGGCTCGTCGGCCTCCGCATCGACCGGCGGCTGCGCGCACTGACCGTCACCGGCACCGTCCTCGTCGCTCTCGGCGCGACGATTTTGGCTCTGCTGGGCGAAAGTCCGGCGCTCGTCTATCTCGCGGTGGCGCTGTGGGGGCTCGGCTGGGGCGGTATCCCGACCCTGCTGCAGACCGCCGCCGCGCAGGCGGGCGACAAGGGCGGCGCGGCGGACATCGCGCAGGCCATGCTGGTCACCCTGTGGAACGCCGCGATGGCGGGCGGCGGGATCGCAGGCGGCGTCCTCCTCGCCGGATTCGGCGCCGGGTCGTTCCCCTGGAGTGTCCTGGTACTGCTCGTGCCGACGCTGGCCGTGGTGCTGGTGGCGCGGCGGCACGGGTTCACAGCGGCAGTTCCGGATGACTCCGGATCGCCCCGAGAACCAGGTCGACGGCCGCACGAGGAGCGGAGCCGCGCCTGATCGCCGCGGTGATGGCGCGGGTGACCGGCGTCGCGAGCTCGCGGGTGGCGACCCGGTAGCGCTTGTCGACGGCGAGGGCGGGCAGGAGCGCGATCGCGAGCCCGGCCTCGACGTGCTGCAAGGTCATCATGTAGTTGCTGAACCGGCTGACCACGCGCGGCTCGAACCCGGCTTCGCGGCAGAGCCGGGTGGCGAGGTTCGCCATGTACGACTTGGGGATGTCGAACGCCCAAGGCTCGCTCGCGTAGGCGGAGAGGTCCGCGGGGCCCCGGCCCGCGGCGGGATGGCCCGGCGGGACGACGAGCACGACCGGGTCGGCCGCGAGCGGCACGAGCTCGACGTCCGGCCCCAGCGGCTGTTCGACGAAGTCCGTGGTGGTGATGATGAGGTCGGCGTCACCGACGCGGAGCGCCGGCATGCTCACGTGCGGTTCGAGTTCGAGCAGTTCGATGTGCAGCTGCGGATGTGAGCGGGCCAGCCTGGTCACCGCGGGGACGGCGATCGTGTGGATCGCGCTCTGGAAGGCACCGAGACGCACGAGCCCCGTCGGCGCCTCACCGAGGCCGCGCAGCTCAGCCTCGACGGTGTCCATATGGTCGAGGATCGCCCTCGCGCGGCGGGCCAGCATCAGCCCGGCCGGGGTCAGCCGGACCCGGCGGCCGGTGCGTTCCAGCAGCTGGGTGCGCGTTTCGGCTTCGAGGACCGCGAGCTGCTGGGACACGCTCGACGCGCTCAGGTTGGCCGCCTTCGCGACCGCCCGGACGGTGCCGAGGGTGTCCAGCCTGCTCAGCAGGCTGAGCCTCCAAGGGTTGAGCATGACTCCATTGTTGTACGGATCAAGCGAACAGCACAGCCGGAATTGTGAGATGGACGTGTCGCTCGGATCCGTCTTACCGTCGAGGCATGGCTGCTCCGACCACCGACCTGTCCACCGCCGACCGCTTCTGGGCCGACGCCGAACGGCACCTCGTGCGCTACGCCGGGGCCGGCGACTTCACCCGCGAGATCATCGACCACGCCGCCGGGAGCTATCTGTTCACCGAGTCCGGGCGACGGATCCTCGACTTCACGTCGGGGCAGATGAGCGCGATCCTCGGGCATTCGCATCCCGACATCGTCGACACCGTGCGACGGCAGATCGGCTCGCTCGACCACCTCTTCAGCGGGATGCTGAGCCGCCCCGTCGTCGACCTCGCGCGGCGGCTGGCCGAGACTTTGCCGTCACCGCTGGAAAAGGCCCTGCTGCTCACCACCGGCGCGGAATCGAACGAGGCCGCGATCCGGATGGCGAAACTGGTGACGGGCAAACACGAGATCGTGTCGTTCGCCCGGTCGTGGCACGGGATGACGCAGGCGGCGGCGAACGCGACCTACAGCGCGGGACGCAAGGGGTACGGTCCTGCCGCGCCGGGCAACTTCGCCATTCCCTCGCCGAATTCCTACCGGCCGGACTTCGTCACCGCCGAGGGGGAACTGGATTGGCGGCGCCAGCTGGACTTCGGTTTCGAGATGATCGACGCCCAGTCCGTCGGCAGTCTCGCGGCTTGCGTCGTCGAGCCGATCCTCAGCTCGGGCGGGATCATCGAACCGCCGATCGGCTATTTCGCCGCTCTGCGGGAGAAATGCCGCGAACGAGGAATGCTGCTGATCCTCGACGAGGCACAGACGGGCTTGTGCCGCACGGGAAACTGGTACGCCTTCGAACGCGACGGCGTCGTCCCCGACGTCCTGACCCTGTCCAAGACGCTGGGCGCCGGGCTCCCGCTGGCGGCGGTGATCACGAGCGCGGAGATCGAACAGGAGGCGCACGACCGCGGCTACCTGTTCTTCACCACGCATGTGGCGGATCCGTTGGTGGCGGCCGTCGGGAACACCGTGCTCGACGTCCTCACCCGTGACCGTCTCGACGAACGCGCCACCGAACTGGGCGCCTTCCTCCGCCGCGGCCTCGAAGACCTCGCCGGTCGCCACGACGTCATCGGCGACATCCGCGGCCGGGGCCTGCTCGTCGGCGTGGAACTCGTCGTGGACCGTTCCACGAAACGGAGCTCCGACGAACTGGGCGCTCGGGTCACCCGGCGTTGTCTCGAACTGGGACTGCACATGAACATCGTGCAGCTGCCGGGGATGGGCGGCGTTTTCCGGATCGCTCCCGCGCTCACCGCGACGGAAGAGGAACTCGCGGAAGGGCTGGGAATTCTGGACCAGGCCATCGGGGACGCCCTCACCGGGTTCGGCGGATGATTCTTCGTCACTTTCGTAACGTCTTCGTATCCGTGCCGGAATTACGGTTTCACGATTCCGTTCCCGCTCCAACCGTGACCTGATCTTAGGCCAAAGCGGTCAACACCGACCGGCCGTGTCGTCGTCCACGCACGGAATCCCCGAGGCTGTCTATAGTCGACGCTCACAGTGGGCGCGGTCGAATCGGGGATCCGCGCGGGGAGGGGGGCCGATGCCTGCCGGCATACCCCGAATATCCGGTCTCGGTTCGGTCACCGGCGGGCTGGTCGAGGAACTGCTCACCCGCCCGAAAGGGCAAAGCCGCGCCTTGCCCGTCGTGGTCGCGCTCGGCGCGCGGGGCACCGGGAAGTCCGCGTTGCTCGACGCGATCGCCGAGCGTTGCGAAGAAATCCCGCACGCCTATCTCGATTTCGAGCGGCACGAACGGGAGAACATCCAGCCGCGAGAACTGCTCGCCCATCTCGCTTTCGACCTCGGGAGGCACCGGAAGCAGTTCGGCAGGCTGGCGTTTCCCCGGTTGTGGCTCTGCATGCTCGTGCTGAGCGCGCCGGTGGAATTGCGCGACCGCCGCGCCGCGTTGCGCAAGATCCGTGAACTGCTGGCGGAGAACCAGCCGCTCGAACAGAACCGGGAAACGATCGTCGACGTGGTGCGTCTCGTCGGCGGGGTCGCTCCGGCCGGCGGTTTGAAGGGCTGGCCCGAAGCCACCGATCTGTTGCTCCGCGGGCTCGGCTGGTACGGCAGGCGGCGGCTGGCGGGCAAGATGAAGGCACTGCCCGCCAGCACCGGCAACCACGAGGACTTCCTCATCGAGATCGCCAAACACGCACGGGGCGACGACGAGGATCGTGCCGCCGTCGACGGCATCTTCTGCGACGCCTTCCTCACGGATCTGCGTCAGGCCTACCAAGGCGTCAACCGGTCCCGCCGCACGCTCAACAGTGTCGTCCTGCTGGACAACGCGCATACCCCGGGCGGGCAGGTCTTCCTGCGGACCCTGACCGAGGCGCGGCATCGGTCCGGCGGAGAGCCCGATCCGCTCGCGGTGATCACCACCAGCCGGAGATGGAATCCGGACTGGAACGAGAGCTGGTCGCTGCTGACTCCCCAGCGAGGCGCCCCGTCGCGAAGACGGCCCGCCGGTCACCGGACGGACGGGCTGCGGACGCCGTCGCCGCGGCAACCGTCCGATGTGGACACGGATTGGCCGTCGGGCCGGGACCCGCGGTGGTATCCGTGGTATCTCCTCGAACTGGGCGCGCTTTCCGAGGACGACGTGGTGGACATCGTCGCCCGCGGCGACATCCACCCGACCTCGAAACTGCCGCGATTCCTGTACCGGCTCACCGACGGGCATCCCGGCGCCGTCACCACCGTGTTCGACGCCACGGCGCAGCTCTACGATTCCCGCGTTCCCGGTGCTCTCCGCGCCGCCTTGCGGACAGGCGTCGAGGCCGGGGACGGCACCGACACGACCTTGCTCGCCGCCGCGCAGGCCTACCTGCTGCAGGACCTTCCGGTGCCGAGCAGACAGGATCTCGTCACGGCGAGCGCCGCGCGCGACGTGGAAACGCTGTTCCACAAGAACATCGTCGATCTGCGCAACGCCACGGAAGAGGGCGCGCTGTTCAAGGAGATCGGCGATCTCCTGTGGTTGCGGGCGGAGCCCGGGGAAGAGCTCCACTACGTCCTGCACCCTTGGCTGCGCCGGATTCTGTTGCAGGAGCTCGCGTCCCGTCCCGAAGACCATCCGCTGAACTGGGAACGGGTGCACACCCGGTGCCGGGACTTCTACGAGAAACACGGCCAAACCGTGGCCGCGCGCTATCACGACCTCGCGCTGGAGAACGTCGCCGCCGTGGTCGCGCATCTGGGCAAACCGTTCGCCGATGACCAGCACGCGGAGTTCGACGTGGCGGCCGCCGAAGCCTGGCTCGCCGAACTCGACGTCATCACCGCGGCGCCCAACCGGCTGGACGCGGACGCGGAATCGTACGAACAACTTGAGACGCACGCCGGGCACGCCGACGGAGAACTGGAGACCACCCTCTCCTGGCTGGTGGTCGCGCTGTGGATCGCGGCGGATCCGCTCGGCGATCCGGGCGGGACGCTGAATTCGACCATCGAAGGCGGTTTCCACCAACTGGCGCATGGCCGGGGCCGGGGATCGATCCTGTTGCACGAGAGGGCGGAGAGGTACCGATGACCGCACGGAGCGAGCGGATCAGACCGCCACGGCCGACGTGGTCGAAATGGCTGACGGCGAGCGGAGGGGCGCTCCTGCTCATCGCCGCGCTCGTGGTCGTGTTCGTCGTCGTCCCGGCGATCGACGAGGCCGCGCGCAGCTGCGGCGATGGCGTGGAGAAGCGCGGCGAACACGCCGAATGCGTCGGTGTCACGGACGGCAGCTACGTGTTCTCGGCGGACCTGTCCGATGTGGAGGGACGCATCCGCACGGAGAACGAGTCCGTCGCCCGCTCGGGCAAACCCTCCGTGACCATCGCGGTCCTGCTGCCGATGACCTTGGTGGAGAACGACATCCTGTCCGCCGAGTGGGTGCGCCACCAGATCCAGGGCGCCTACATCGCGCAGCGCAGGGCGAACACCACCGGCTCCTGGGGCAGCCTCCCGCTGATCCGGTTGCTGCTGGCCAACCCGGGCAGCAGGCTGAACCACTGGGAACCCGTGGTGGACGACCTCATCGGGCGGGTGGACCGCGAACGCCTCGTCGCCGTCACCGGCGTCGGGCTGAGCCTCGGCTCGGCACGCAGCGCCATCGAACGGCTGTCCCAGCACAAGATCCCGGTCGTCGCCTCACCCGTGGCCGCCGACGAGTTCTCCGAAATCCCCGGTTTCATGCGGGTGTCCCCGACGAGTTCCACCTACGGCACGGCCGCGGCGGGCTACGTCCGCCCGAACGCGCGCACCGCGACCCTCGTGCAGGACATCAACCCCGGCGACCTGTACCCGAAGACGCTCGCGGTGGCCTTCGCCGACAAGTTCGCGGACGACACCCACCGGATCGTCGGCCGCACCGAGGTGTACGACTCCGGTCTGCCGGGGATCGAGAACACGTTCCTGCAGATGATGCCGAACATCTGCGGCAACGAGGCGGAAGTGGTGTACTTCGCGGGCCGCGAAAACCATCTCGCCTCGTTCGTGGCGGAACTGGCGCAACGCCCGTGTCTCGACCGGCCCATCACGGTACTGACCGGCGACCTCGCGCTGGTCGGCCCGCCGAGCCCGGAAATGCGCCGGGGACTGGAATCCAAGGTGACCGTGCTGGGCCCCGGTCTCGCCCATCCCCGCGCCTGGACGACCGAACCGTCGGTGTTCAACCCCGCGGCCGTCGCGAGCTTCCAGGAGGACGGCTGCACCGAATGTTTCCGCGCGGTGTTCCCGAAAGAGCGGCTGGACGACGGAATCGCCATCCTCTCGCACGACGCGATCCTCACCGTGGTGTGGGCGATCCGCGGCATCCCGAGGACGACACCCGCCCAGGTGACCGCGCAGGACGTGCTCCAGGCCAAGAACCGCCTGCACGGCAAGCTGGCGGTCCCCGGCGCGAGCGGCATGATCTCATTCGACGACCGGGGCGATCCGGTGAACAAGACGGTGCCGATCCTGCGGGTGCGCGTGAACGACACACCGGAGTACGTCCAGCTCTCCGCTCCGGCGAACTGAGCGCTCGGTTCACCGGGTCGATGCCGCACCCGCGAGTCCCGTCTCTGATCACGCGAGTGCGGTGTCCGATCACGCGAGTCCCGTCTTCGTTCGGTTCACGAGACCGGCGCGCGCTCCCGGGTGCGGGACAACAGGACCGCCGCGATCCCCGCGGGGAAGAACATCAGCACACCGTAGATCCCGGCGGGTACGGCCATCGCCTTGTCGCCGAGCACCGAGATCGCCACGGCGATCGCGAGGGTGGCGTTGTGCACGCCGATCTCCATCGCGGACGCGATCGCCTGCCCGCGGTCCACCCGGAACAGACGCGGCACGTAGTACCCGATCGCGAGGCTGAGCACGGAAAGCGCCAGCGCCACCGGCCCGAGCGTCCCGATGTTGTCGACCAGGGTCTGGAACTCCTGCGCGATCGCGGCCCCGATCACCAGCACGAGCACCACGGCCGAGCCGATCTTGACCGGTTTGCGCATCCGCTCCGCCCAGTCGGTGAACCGGCTCCGTACCGCCATCCCGATCACGACCGGGATCAGCACGATCGCGAACACCTGCACGAACTTCGCGGGCTGGAGCCCGACAGAGGCACCGCCGTCGAGGAACGACGCCATCGACACGCCGACCACCAGCGGCAGGGTGAACACGGCCAGCACGGAGTTGATCGCCGTGAGCGTGACGTTGAGGGCGACGTCGCCGCCGGCGAGGTGACTGAACAGGTTCGCCGACGTCCCGCCGGGTGAGGCGACGAGCAGCATCATCCCGACCGCGAGCACCCCCTCGAGGCCGAACACCACGATGAGGCCGACGCAGATGGCGGGCAGCACGATCATCTGGCACACCAGCGCGATGACGGCCGCCTTCGGGTACTTCAGCACCCGCGTGAAGTCGCCGACGGTCAGGGTCAGCCCCAGCCCGAACATGACGAGCGCCAGCGCGATCGGCAGGAGGATCGAGAACATCGCCGAACCCATCGCAGGGCCTCCGTCCGATATGCCGTTTTCAGCTCGGCAAATCGTGTCAAGTGGCGAGAACCCGGTCAAGGCACCGAAACCCAGACGTGATCCCGCTTGACATTTTCGAGAGCAGTGCTCACTATAGTTACAAGCTCTAACGGACACGACAGGCAATCAGGGAGATCGAGATGAACACGCTGACCGAGGTGGTACTGCCGGGCAAGGTCGAGCCGGAAGGCCTGGAGCTGCGGGAACGCCCGCTTCCCACGCCCGGCCCCGGCCAGGTCCTGATCGCGATGGAGGCGACCGGGGTCTCGTTCGCCGAACAGCAGATGCGCCGCGGCAAGTACTACGACCAGCCGCCGTTCCCCTTCGTGCCCGGCTACGACCTGGTCGGCACGGTGCTGGCCATCGGCGCCGGGGTCGACGGCGCGCTCGCCGGCCGCCGGATCGCCGCGCTGACGAAGGTCGGGAGCTGGGCCAGCCACGTGGTCCTCGACGCCGCCGACGTCGTGCCCGTCCCGGACGGACTCGGTGCCGAGGAGGCCGAGACAGCGGTGGTCAACGGAATCACCGCCTGGCAGATGCTGCACCGGAAGGCCAAGGTGCGCGCCGGGCAGACGATCCTGGTCCACGGCGCGAACGGCGGGGTCGGTTCGCTGCTGGTCCAGCTCGCCACTCAGGCGGGGGTCCAGGTGATCGGCACGGCGTCGAAGCGGCATCACGAAGCGTTGCGGCGCTTGGGAGTCATGCCGATCGACTACCGCACCGAGGACATCTCCGCCCGCGTCCGCGAGCTCGCACCCGAGGGTGTCGATGCCGTGTTCGACCACGTCGGCGGCGCCAGCGTGCCCGCGTCGTGGAAGCTGCTCGCCCGCGGCGGCACGCTCGTTTCCTACGGCAGCGCCGCGACCCGCGACGACGAGGGCTCCAAGCAGTTGCCCGTGCTCAAGATCCTCGCCCGCGTGATGCTGTGGAACAGCCTGCCCAACGGCCGCAGCGCGTACTTCTTCAACGTCTGGGCGGGGCGGTCCTTCGCCAAGAACCGGTTCCGCGCCCGCCTGCGCGCCGATCTCACCCAGGTCTTCGCCGCGTTGAAGGACGGCACGATCACGGCACAGGTCGCGGCGCGGCTGCCGCTGAGCCGGGTCGCGGAAGCGATGCGGCTGGCCGAATCCGGGACGGTCGCGGGCAAGGTGGTGCTCACGCCGTAAGAGTTCGGTAACGCGCTTTCGGCTCCGCACGCGGTTGAATGGCGACATGAAACGCAAGCGGGTGCTCACCGTCGTGGCGGCCGGGCTGGTGGTGGCGGTGGCCGCGGGCCTCTACTGGTTCCAGCCGTGGAAGCTCTGGGTGAACGAGACCGTGCAGGAAGCCCTGCCCGTCGCGCAGACCTCGGCCCAGGTCCCCGAAAGTGCCGCCCCCGCGCCGAAAGAGCCCGCGATCGTGGCGACGGGTGAGTTGATCAGCCACGAACACGCGACCAGCGGCGGTGTCCGGATCCTGCGCGCGGCCGACGGATCGCTGGTGCTGCGCCTGGAGAATCTCGACACGAGCAACGGCCCGGATCTGCGGGTCCTGCTCACCGACGCGCCGGTCCTGCCCGGTAAGGACGGCTGGTTCGTGTTCGACGACGGCGCGCAGGTGAGCGCCGGGAAACTCAAGGGCAACAAGGGAAGCCAGAACTACACCCTGCCCGCGGGCACCGATCTGGCGCGCTATTCGAGTGTGACCATCTGGTGCGACCGGTTCGACGTCTCGTTCGGGGCCGCGGAGTTGACCAAAACGGTTTAGCCGAGCCTGTCCACGGCGTATTCCATCTCCGCGCGGACCGCTCGCAGATCGATTCCGCCGGGATCGATGATCACGGCCACCGCGATCCCCCGCAGTTGCCCCACCAGTGCCGCCGCGTACGCGTCGGGGTCACGGACGCCCGAGATGGAGCCGTCCGCGATCCCGGCGGCGACGGTCTGCGCGATGGCGAACCGGTACCGGCGGTCGGCCTCGGTCATCGCCGACCGCACCGCCGGATCGCCGACGGTCGCGTCCGTCCACAGCACCACGAACGCCCGGTTCAGCGGCGGCATGTCGGTGAGCAGCTCGAAGAAAATGTCCAGCAGCGCGCGCAGCATGTCCATCGGGCTGGGGGTCAGCCCACCCGTCCGGGTGGCGACGGCGGCGCTGAAGGCGTCGGCGAACTTCTCCGCCGCGAACTCGACGAGCCGCTGCACCAGCGTCTCCTTGGAGCCGAACAGCTGGTGGACGACAGCGCTGTGGTAGCCGGTCCTGGCACAGATCATGCCGATCTTGAGCCGGGCGAATCCGCACTCGCCGATCACGCGGGCGGCGGCGTCGAGGATCCGAGTCCTTGCGATCTCCTGGTCGCGCTCGAGCTGGCGCTCCTCCGCAGACGAGTCCACGCCGCGATCCTCCCACGACTTCCGGTTCACCACCCGGCGACGCGGCGTTACGATCCGGGGATGAAGATCGCCTTCGCGGCCGACGACCGGAACGCCACCACGGACGCCGTCCAGGCGTTCCTCGCCGAGGCCGGTCACGAGGTGATCCGCCCGGCGACGTCGGTGCTCTGGCCCGAACTCGGGGCGGCTGTCGGCAAGGCGGTCGCCGACGGCGAGGCCGACTTCGGCGTGGTCATGTGCTGGACCGGGACGGGCACGGCCATCGCGGCCAACAAGGTCCCCGGCGTGCGGGCGGCGCTGGCCTGGGACACCTGGATCGCCGCGGGCGCGCGCAAGTGGAACGACGCCAACGTGCTGGCACTGAGCCTCAAGCGGCTCTCCCCCGACGTGGCCGTCGAAATCACCGAGGTGTTCCTTTCCGGCATCGCGCCGGACGAGGACGAATCGGCGAATATCGCCCGGCTGGGCGAAATGGACGAACCTCGCCGCTAAGGGCACCGAACCAGTGAACGAATAACGCTGTCGAACGTATTAGGCCGTTCGCAGGAAAATCACCACTCTACGTAGCGACACTTCCCATATTGGTCCAGACCACGTACCGTCTCCCGCAACAAAGCGTTCCGCATGGAGGTGGTCGATGAAGACACATCCCCGCCTGCCCGGCTTCGGCCGAGGCAACGCGATGTCGCCGATTTCCCTTTGACGAAATCCTCTCCAAGATCATTTCCTGCACCGGGTTTGTAAGGAGTGAAATGTCAAGAAAAAGATGGCATCTGATCGGTCTGTTCACGGCCGTCGCCGCTTTGGCCGTCGGTCTGGTGACCGTCCCGGCGAGCGCGGCGGGCGGGGTCGGGGCCACGCTGACCAAGGGGTCGGATTGGGGCTCCGGCTGGGAAGGCAAGTACACGATCACCAACAAGTCCGGCTCCAGCCTGACTTCCTGGACCCTCGAGTTCGACCTCGCGGCCGGACACTCGATCGCTTCGCTGTGGGACGGTAGCCACACCGTCTCCGGCCAGCACGTGACGGTCAAGAACACCTGGAACGGCAACGTTCCCAACGGTGGCTCCGTCAGCTTCGGCTTCAACGTCAAGTACTCCGGCACCTACACCGCGCCCGCCAACTGCAAGATCAACGGCGGGTCCTGCGATCCGGGTGGCGGCACCCCGACGACGAGCAACCCGCCGACCACGACCACGTCGAACCCCCCGACGACGACCACCACGAGCAACCCGCCGACGACAACGACTTCGAACCCGAACCCGGGCGCGAAGAAGAACCTCGGCTACTTCGTGCAGTGGGGCGTCTACGGGCGTAACTACCACGTGAAGAACATTCACACTTCCGGTTCCGCGGCGAAGCTGACGCACATCAACTACGCGTTCGGCAACGTCACCAACGGTTCCTGCACGGCGAACGACGACACCTACGCCGACTACGACAAGTTCTACGACGCCGGGTCCAGTGTGGACGGTGTCGCGGACACGTGGGACGCGGGCGCGATCCGCGGTAACTTCAACCAGCTGCGCAAGCTGAAGAAGATGTACCCGGGCCTGAAGGTGCTGTGGTCGTTCGGTGGCTGGACCTGGTCCGGCGGCTTCGGCCAGGCGTCGAAGAACCCGACCGCTTTCGCGGAATCCTGCTACAAGCTGATCAAGGACCCGCGCTGGGCCGACGTCTTCGACGGCATCGACATCGACTGGGAGTACCCGAACGCCTGCGGTCTCACCTGTGACACCAGCGGCCCCGCCGCCATCAAGAACGTGGCACAGGCGCTGCGGACCAAGTTCGGTTCCTCGTTCCTGGTCACCGCCGCGATCACCGCGGACGCCAGCAGCGGCGGCAAGCTCGACGTCGCCGACTACGGTCCCGCGTCGGCGTACTTCGACTGGTACAACGTCATGACGTACGACTTCTTCGGCGCGTGGGCGGCGCAGGGTCCGACGGCCCCGCACTCCCCGCTGACCGCGTACCCCGGCATCCCGCAGCAGGGCTTCAACTCCGACGAGGCCATCCAGAAGCTCAAGAACAAGGGCGTTCCGGCGAACAAGCTGTTGCTGGGTATCGGTTTCTACGGCCGAGGCTGGACCGGCGTCACGCAGGACGCCCCGGGCGGCACCGCGACCGGCGCGGCACCGGGCACGTACGAAGCGGGCATCGAGGACTACAAGGTCCTGAAGAACTCCTGCCCGTCGACGGGCACTATCGCGGGCACCGCGTACGCGAAGTGCGGCAACAACTGGTGGAGCTACGACACTCCCGCGACCATCAACTCGAAGATGGGCTGGACCAAGAACCAGGGTCTCGGCGGCGCGTTCTTCTGGGAGCTCAGTGGTGACACCGGAAACGGTGAACTGGTCACGGCCATGCGCAATGGCCTGAACTGAGAGGTTTGAGAAGTGGCTAAGCGGATTTGGATCCAGGCCGTCGGCCTGGCCGCCGCTGCCGCAACGGCCGGCGCGGTCCTCGTGATCGCGCCGGCCTCCGCGGCCGGCGGCGTCGGCGCCGCCTTCAGCAAGGGTTCCGATTGGGGCTCCGGCTGGGAAGGCAAATACACGATCAGCAACAACTCGGGATCGAGCCTTCCCACGTGGACGGTCGAATTCGACCTCCCCGCGGGACATTCGATCGCTTCGCTGTGGGACGGCAGTTATTCGGCCTCCGGCCAGCACGTGACGGTGAAGAACAGCTGGAACGGCAACCTCGGCAACGGGGGCAGCACCAGTTTCGGGTTCAACGTCAAGTACTCCGGGAGTTATGTCGCCCCGGCGAACTGCAAGATCAACGGCGGCTCGTGCGATCCGGGCGGCGGCGGTCCCACCACGACGCCGACCACGACCACCTCCTCGCCGACGACCACCACGTCGACGTCGAACCCGCCCACGACGACCACGAGCAACCCGCCGCTGCCCGGCGGCCGTGGCGCGCCGTATCTGTACATGGGCTGGGGCAGCCCGCCGAACCCGCAGACGGTCATGAACGCGACCGGGATCAAGTGGTTCACGATGGCGTTCATCCTGTCGTCCGGTGGGTGCAACCCCGCTTGGGACGGCAGCCGCCCGCTGCAGGGTGGCGTCGACGCGAACGCGATCGCGCAGATCAAGGCCGCGGGCGGGCAGATCGTGCCGTCCTTCGGCGGGTGGAGCGGCAACAAGCTCGGCCCGAACTGCTCGACGCCGGAAGCGCTCGCCGGGGCCTACCAGAAGGTGATCGACGCCTACGGTCTCAAGGCGATCGACATCGACATCGAGAACACCGACGAGTTCGAGAACGCGACCGTGCAGGATCGTGTCCTGAACGCGCTGAAGATCGTGAAGGCGAACAACCCCGGTATCCAGACCATCCTCACCTTCGGCACGACGACCAGCGGCCCGAACTCCTGGGGCAACCGGCTCATCGACCAGTCGAAGGCGCTGAACGCCGGTGTCGACGTCTACACGATCATGCCGTTCGACTTCGGTGGCGGCGCGGACATGTACGGGAACACCATCAAGGCCGCGAACGGCCTGCGGGACAAGCTGAAGTCGACGTTCGGCTGGAACGACGCCACGGCGTACAGCCACCTGGGCATCAGCGGGATGAACGGCCTTTCGGACCAGCAGGAACTGACGAGTCTCGACGCCTGGACCAAGATCACCAACTGGTCCAAGACGAACAAGACCGCCAGGCTCGCGTTCTGGTCGGCCAACCGTGACCGCCCCTGCCCCGGTGGCGGTGTCGCCGAGAACTGCAGTGGCATCGCACAGAACGACTGGGACTTCACGCGGATCACCGCGGGCTTCTGACGTCCCTTGCGCGGGGGCTGAAGGGGCCCATACCCGCATGGCACGCGGCGAAGGGAGCTTTCGCCACGTCAGATGCGGGGAAAGTCCCCTTCAGCCCCTGGACCCCTGAACTGCGGGCCCGCACCGAAGCTGCACGGTGCGGGCCCGCTCCATACCCGGCTTCCCCCATGCATTTAGTCCTCTGGATGCGGTCCTTGCACACGCAACGATCACACTCAGAGGACTAAATGCGTAGGCCTCAAGCGCGTGAAGGCCCCCTTCCCTCGGCTGAGCCGAGGGAAGGGGGCCTTCACGCGGGGCCTGTCAGCGGCAAGCGAGCCCGCACCGCGAGGCGCGCCTCAAGCGCAATCAGTCCTCTGGATGCGGTCCTTGCACACGCAAGTACCGCATCCAGAGGACTAAACGCGGATCAGGGCAGGGCGTTCAGGAACGGCTCGTGAGCGTTCTGGAACTCCCAGCCGTAGTACCGGTCCCAGTTGATCGACCACGTCATCAGCCCGCGCAGCGCGGGCGAAGCACCGCCGCGCAACGTGTAAGACCCGCAGTCGGAGTTCTTCACCAGGCAGTTCAGCGCCGAATGCACCGCGGCGGGCGCGGTGTGCCCGTTGCCCGCGCTCACCGCGGCCGGGAGGCCGAACGCGATCTGGTCCTCACGCAGCCCCGGGAACCGGAAGCCGGTCGAGGACACCGTGAATCCCGCCTTGATCATGTCGGTCATCGCGATGTGGAAATCCGCGCCGCCCATGAAGTGGTACTGGTTGTCCAGGCCCATCACCGGTCCGGAGTTGTAGTCCTGGACGTGCAGCACGGTCAGCGCGTCCCGCATCGCGTGGATGACCGGCAGGTAGGATCCCGTCCGGTTGTCCGCGCCGCCGAGCCCGCCGTAGTACTGGTACCCGGTCTGCACGAAGAACGTCTCCGGCGCCATCGTCAGCACGAATCCCGCACCGTACTTGGCTTTCAGTGTCTTCAGCGCCGAAATGAGATTGACGATCACCGGCGTGGTTGGGTTGCGGAAGTCGTTGTCGCCGGAGTTGAGGTACAGCGAGTGTCCCTCGAAGTCGATGTCGAGCCCGTTCAGACCGTAGCGGTCGATGATCGCGGAGACCGAACTGACGAAGGCGTCGCGCGCGGCGGTCGTGGTGAGCTGGACCTGGCCGTTCTGACCGCCGATGGAGATCAGGACCTTCTTGCCCTGCGCCTGCTTCGCGCGGATCGCGGCGATGAAGTCCGCGTCGCTTTCCACGGTCGGGCAGTCCGCCACCGGGCAGCGCGTGAACCGGATGTCGCCCGACGTCACCGAAGTCGGCTCACCGAAGGCGAGGTTGACGATGTCCCAAGCCGCCGGGACGTCGGCCATCCGCGTGTAACCGGACCCGTTGGCGAAACTCGCGTGCAGGTAGCCGATCAGGGCGTGCTTCGGCAGGCCGGTGTCGACGCAACCGCCGGTCGTGGCGCCCGCCTCCGCGCTCTTCGGCGATTCACCCGCGCTGTTGTACGCGGCCACCGAATAGCTGTGTGAAGAACAGGCGGTCAGTCCCGGGATCGTCGCCGCGGTCCCGGTCACCGTCGCGACCACGTTCCCGCCTTCGTACACGCGGTACCCCGTCACCGTGCCGGCCGAGGCTCCCCACGAGAGCGCGATCGACGAGTTCGTCACCGTGCCCACGGCCGGATTCCCCGGTGCCGGAGGCGCTCCCGGCGTGCCGCCGCCCGGCCCGTCGAGGCTGATGTCGTCCGCGTAGAAGGTGCCCGAGCCGTACCAGCCGTGGACGTACACCTCCGCCGTCGTCTGTGTGGCCGAAGTCGTGAACGAAAGCGAAAGCTGCGTGTAGGAGGTCGCGGCGGTCCAGGTCGACGGCCCGCCCGTGACCCCGAGGTACACCGGGTTCCCGTTCACCCAGGCGGACACCGCGTAGGTCGTGTTCGGCTTGACGGACACCGTCTGTGCGCACTTGCCGGTCGTCGAGCCGGGCGTGACCGAAACGGCGTAACCGCCCGAACGGACCGGCGTGGACACGGCCGCGCCCGCCGCGCACGACCAGCCGGACGTCGAACCCGCTTCGAAGCCGGGGTTGAGGAGCAGGTTGGCCGCGTTCGCGATGCCTCCGCCCGTTGTCAGCCCGGCGAAGGTGAGCACCAAAACGGCCAGAAAAGCCAGGGATCTGGAACGCCTCATCGCGATTCCTCCGTACGAAGGGCGGCCTGCCGCCGCGCTGGGCTAATTGTCTAGACCAATCCATCGAAAGTCCATAGCCGGACGGCACCAGGGTCCAAAGGCCCGACTACTCCGGGCTCCTTTACCGGTGTGACGCGCGAACGCGCTCCGTAACGTCGGACGGGCCAAAGAGGGCTGGGGGCTTTCGGGAGGTGGGGATGATGGGAATGGACAGGTACACACCGAGAACGGCCCATCCGGCGTGATGGCCGTGGCCGAAGCCGTGCGCCCCGTCTACGTGCCCCGGCCCGGAGAGCCGGACGGCGAAACGATCCGCGCGGCGATCAGCGGCGACCAGCGGGCTGTCGGGACCCTGCTGACGCTTCTCCGGCCGATCGTGTTCCGGTACTGCGCGGGCAGGCTGGGCGGAACGACACGTGGCATCTCCAACGCCGAGGACTGCGCGCAGGAGGTCCTGATGGCCGTCCTGGTCGCGCTACCGCGCTACAGCTACCAGGACAACAGCTTCCTGCCGTACGTCTTCGGGATCGCCTCGCACAAGGTGGCCGACGTCCGCCGGAACCTCGCCCGCGACCCGTCCGCGCCGGTCCCCGATCCGGAGCCCGAACAGGACGGCCCGTGGAACCCGACGTTCGAAGAGGTCGAGAAGGCGGATCGCGGCCGCAGATTGTCCCGGCTTTTCAAGGTCCTTTCGGCGAAGCAGCGAGACGTTCTGGTGCTGCGCGTGATCCTCGGATTCAGCGCCGAGGAGACCGCCGTCGCACTGGGCATGGCGAGCGCGGGCGCTGTCCGCGTCACCCAGCACCGGGCGCTCAACGAACTGCGCCGGGTGCTGCGCGACGACCCCGGGTTCGCCGACGGGCTCACGATCTTCTAGGAAGTGGGCTTGCGGCGTTGGGTGGCGTAGACGGCGGCGGCGGTGCGGCGTTCGAAGCCCAGTTTGTGCAGCAGGGAGGACACGTAGTTTTTGACCGTCTTCTCCGCCAGGTAGAGCTTTTCCGCGATCTGGCGGTTGGTCAGCCCGTCGGCGATGTGGTCGAGCACCCGCCGCTCCTGCGGGCTCAGCTGTTCGTATCGCGGGTCCGGGAGGTCGCTCTCGCCGCGCAGGCGGTTCATCACCGAAGCCGTCAGCGTGCTGTCCAGGAGCGATCCGCCCCCGGCGACCGTGCGGACGGCCTTGACGAGCGCGCCACCGGAGACCTGCTTGAGCATGTACCCGGCCGCGCCGGCCATGATCGCGCCGAACAGCGCGTCGTCGTCCGAATAGGACGTCAGCATCAGGCACGCGGGCGGCGGATCGACGGAAGCCCGGATCTCCCGGCAGACGCTGACCCCCTCACCGTCCGGCAGCCGGACGTCGAGCACCGCGACCTGCGGTTTGACCGCGGGGATCCGCACGAAGGCCTCGGCGGCCGTGGACGCCTCGCCGACCACCTTCAGATCGTCCTCGGCCTCGAAAACGGTCTTCAACCCGGTGCGGACGAGTTCGTGATCGTCCAGCAGGAACACCGAAATCGTCATCCCACACTCCCCTGTCGGGCCGGCAGTTCCACCGACCAGTCGAGCCTCGTCCCGCCTTCCGGCCTCGCTTCGACGCTGAACGACCCGCTCCAGCGGGCCGCGCGTTCGGCGAGGTTCGCCACGCCGCTGCGATGACCGGGTTCGACGGGCATGCCGACGCCGTCGTCCACCACCGAAAGTTTCAGCCACCGCCCGTCTCGGTCGACCGAGACGTCGACGGACACCGTCGTCGCCGCCGCGTGCCTGACCACATTGGACAGTGCTTCGCGCAGGGTCGCGATGAGATCCGAGCGGACCGTGTCCGGCACGGTCGAGTCCAGCGGACCGTCGAAGCCGACCCGGGGTTCGGCCGCGCAGCCCGCGTCGAGCGCGACACGCAGCAACTCCGACCGGAGGCTGCCCTGCGCCTCCGCCGGTTCCTGCAACGAAAAGATGCTGTTGCGGATCTCGCGGATCGTGCGGTCGATCTCGTGCGCGAAACCGGTCACGCGGTCGGCGACGGCGGGCTCGGCCGAGAGTTTGCCGAGCCCCTCGAGGCCGAGCCCGATCGCGAACAGTCGCTGGATCACCAGATCGTGCAAGTCGCGGGCGATCCGGTCACGGTCCTCGAAGACGGCGAGCCGTTGCCTGTCCTGTTGCGCGCGGGCGAATTCGACCGCGAGCGCGGCGTGCGCGGCGAAGGTCTCGGCGAGCTGGACGTCGTAAGCGGAGAACGGGGTCTTGTCGCGGAATTTCGCCACCAGCAGCACGCCGAGTTTCTCGTCGCCGACGATCAGCGGGACGGCCACCGTGGAATCGAGGTCCTTGATCGCCGCGGGCATCACGGCACCGCGCTCCCCCTGGTATTCGACCACCTTTTCGCCGTAGTCCCGGACCACGACGGGTTTGCCGGTGGTGAAGGCCATCCCGGTCGCGGTTCCCTCGGTCGGCACGGCGATCCCGGCGAGCCGGTCCGCGTCCGGCCCCGGCGGCTCGACGATCTCGAAGACCAGGTGGCCGTCGCCGCGGGGACGGGCCACCGCGCCCGTCGTACCGCCTGCCACGACACGGGCGCGTTCGGCGATCAGGCGCAGGGTCGCCGTCAGATCCTGGTCGGTCAGGAGCGCGCCGGTGACGTGATAGGAGGCTTCGAGCCAGCGTTCGCGCCGCTGCACCTGGTCGAACAGCGCGGCGTTCTCGATCACCACACCGGCCGCCGCGGTCAGCGCGACGAGCAGGTCTTCCTCGGCTTCGGTGAACTCTTCACCGTCCGGCTTGTGGGCGAGGTACAGCATCCCGAAGATGCGCCCGCGCACGCGGATGGGCATCACGCGGGACTCGTCCTCGGACGGCGGTGTGCGCCACGCGTCGCCGAAGCGGATGAATTCGTCCGAATCGAGCACGCTCAGCGCCCCGAACGGCGCACCGGTCAGCTCGCAGGCGGATTCGACCATCCGCCGCAGGACGTCGGAGAGGCTGAGATCGTGGGCGATCCCGGCCACCGCGTCCAGGATCCTGGGCGCCTTGGCGTCACCCGCCGCACTCACCCGCCGCACTGGCGTCACCGTCCCGGAGTAACTCCCCGGGCAGTGGGGTCAGGAATGACAAACGCGCCCGGATCGCTCATCTGGTGCGTCGATCACGGACAGTGCTTCGTTACTGCACACGGCGAGGATCCTTCGTCCGGTCACCGACTCGATCGGGATCCGGAGGTAACGGGAGTCCGTTCGCCCAGTCCAGCAGCCCAGCGGCAGGGCCGCGAGCTCGGCGATCACGATCGGGTCACGCACCTCGGAGGCGCGGCCGAGGACGGTGACGTACCAACCGGTTCCCAGATCCGCGGCGAACTCGTCGACGGCGAACGCCACCACGCTGTCGAGCACTCCGGCGAACAGCGCGCTCTGTGACGGCGTCCGGACCACGATCGCGCCGTGGTGCAGCGCGAACCGCGACGGCTGGATCGCCGGCAGGGCCCGGGAGGTGAACACCACCCGGCCCAGCCCGGAACCCGCGAGCAGCGCCAGGCACTGCTCGCGGTCGAGCATCTCGAGACCCAAGGAGTCAGACATCGGCATCCCCGCGTTCTCGTCGTGTACTTCGTCGAGATCCACGGTCCCTCCCCGACCGACTCGCCGGTAGGGCCGATGGACCCGGCCCCTGCGGGGGATGCCGGGCTTACGCCTTGGGCGACAGCAGGACCACGGGGATCTCCCGCTCGGTCTTGGTCTGGTACTGCGCGTAGTTCTTGTAGTCCGCGGTGATCTTCGGCCACAGCCGGGCGCGCAGTTCGGTGTCGGCGATGCTCGCGACCATCGGCCGTGCGGTCTCGCCCTTCAGGGTGACCTGGACGTCGGGGTTGTCGCGGAGGTTGAGGAACCAGGCCGGGTGCTGGTCGTCGCCACCGCGGGACGCGACGATGACGTACGCGTCGCCCTCGCGCAGCGGCGAGGTCAGCAGGACGGTTCGCGGCTGGCCGGATTTGCGGCCGATGGTGGTCAGTTCCAGGACGGTCATCCCGGCGACCTGCCAGCCGGCGCGGCCGCCGCTGACCTTCTGGATGACGCGATGGACGGCGTTCATGGTCTTCAAGGCGAAATCACTGGGCATGCGGAGAAGGCTACTCCGCTTTCATCGCGACTTCGATTCCGTCCAGGAGAACGGTCAGCGACAGCTCGAAAGCCTCCCTCGCCTCCTGCTCCAGGTAGGAAACCGTCTCGTCCTCCATCCGGAACGCGTGCTCACCCTCCAACCAGGTCAGCGTCGGGAAACGTTCGCCGAAGTCCGGCGAGACCTCCTTCAGGTGCGCGGACCGCGAGTACCACCACTCGTCATCAGACTGGCCTGTCGCCTTCTCGGCCAGCCTCGACTCCGAAGCCGTCCTCGCCGGCTCTCGCACACACGAGTACAGCGCGCTGATCAGCCGCCTCAGCACCACCGGGGGCAGTCCGGTGCGGCGCAGGATCTTCACGAGCGCCTCCAGTACGACGTATTCGTTCGGCCCCAGCACCGGCCGCGCCTGCGAGACCTGCAGAACCCAGGGATGCCGCAGATAGAAGCTCCAGAGATCCTCGGCCCAGCGCGTGGCGTCGTCCCGCCAGCCGTCCCCGTCGTAGGCGGCCGAGAGTTCGGCGAGCGCCTCGTCGTACATGAGATCGAGCAGTTCGCTCTTGCTCGGGACATAGGTGTAGAGCGCCATGGCCGTGCGGCCGAGCTTGTCGCCGACGGCGCGCATCGAAAGGCCCGCCATGCCCTCGGCGTCCGCGATCGCGATGGCCGTTTCGACGATCAGGGCCACCGAAAGTCCCGGCTTGGGGCCAGGGCGCTCGACATCCGGCGACTCGGTCCGCCACAGCAGGACCATCGACCGCCGAGGATCTCCCTGAGCCGCGAAGACGACCACTTGCCACTCCTTACAGCATAAAGTAACCTCTGCTACCCTCACTTTACAGGCTAAAGAGTTCCAACCAGGGGAGAGCCATGCCTTCGGCCGCCGACAGCCACGACATGATCCAGGTCCGCGGAGCCAGAGAGAACAACCTCACCGACGTCTCGGTCGACATCCCCAAGCGCCGCCTCACCGTCTTCACCGGTGTTTCCGGCTCCGGGAAGTCGTCCTTGGTGTTCGGCACCATCGCCGCGGAGTCGCAGCGGCTGATCAACGAGACCTACACGGCGTTCATCCAGTCCTTCATGGCCCCGGTCGGACGGCCGGACGTGGACGCGCTGCGGAACCTGAGCGCCGCGATCGTCGTCGACCAGGAGCGGATGGGGGCCAACTCCCGCTCCACGGTCGGCACCGCGACCGACGCGCACACCATGCTGCGGATCGTCTTCAGCAGGCTGGGACAGCCGCACATCGGGACGTCGGGGGCGTTCAGCTTCAACCTTCCCGAGGGGATGTGCCCCGACTGCGAGGGGCTGGGGAAGGTCTCCACGATCGACATCGACCAGCTCGTCGACAAGGAGCTTTCGCTCGACGAAGGGGCGATCACCGTCCCGAACTTCGCGCCGGGGTCCTGGTACTGGAAGGGACTGGCGGAAGCGGGTTTCGTCGATCCGGCGGTCAAGCTGAAGGACTACACCCCGCAGCAGTGGGAAGACTTCATGCACAAACCCGCCACGAAGATGAAGATGGGCGGGATCAACACGAACTACGAGGGCCTGCTGGTGAAGGTCCAGCGGCTGTTCCTGGCGAAGGACAAGGAAGCGACGCAGCCGCACATCCGGGCCTTCGTGGACAGGGCGATCACCTTCCGGCGGTGCCCGGCGTGCGACGGCGCCCGGCTCAACCAGGCGGCGCTGTCGTCGAAGATCGACGGGCTGAACATCGCCGACTGCTCGTCGATGCAGATCAACGACCTGGCCGACTTCCTCCGCAAGATCGACGACCCGTCGGTCGGCCCGCTGATGCAGACCCTGCGCGGCACGCTCGACTCGCTCGTGGAGATCGGCCTCGGCTACCTGAGCCTCGACCGCGAATCCGGGACGCTTTCGGGTGGTGAGGCGCAGCGCGTGAAGATGGTGCGGCACCTGGGTTCCAGCCTCACCGACGTCACCTACGTCTTCGACGAGCCGACAGTCGGGCTGCACCCGCACGACATCCAGCGGATGAACGGCCTCCTGCTCCTCTTGAAGGACAAGGGCAACACGGTGCTCGTCGTCGAGCACAAACCGGAGACGATCGAGATCGCCGACCACGTCGTCGATCTCGGCCCGGGCGCCGGTCCGAACGGCGGGCAGCTCTGCTTCACCGGCGACGTCGCGGGCCTGCGGGCGTCCGGCACGCTCACCGGACGGCACCTCGACCACCGGGCACGGCTGCGGACCGAGGTCCGCGTGCCCACCGGGCAGCTCGAGATCCGGAACGCGACCCGGCACAACCTCAAGGACGTCAGCGTCGACATCCCGCTCGGGGTGCTGACCGTGGTCACCGGGGTCGCCGGTTCGGGCAAGAGTTCACTCATCCACGGCTCACTGTCCACAAGGGACGACGTGGTGGTGCTCGACCAGTCGGCCATCCGCGGCTCACGGCGGAGCAATCCGGCGACCTACACCGGCCTCCTCGACCCGATCCGCACCGCGTTCGCCAAGGCCAACGGCGTCAAGGCGGCCCTGTTCAGCGCGAACTCCGAAGGCGCGTGCCCGAAATGCAAGGGCATCGGGCTGATCTACACCGATCTGGCGATGATGGCCGGGGTCGCGACGGTCTGCGAAGAGTGCGAGGGCAAGCGGTTCACCGCCGAGGTGCTGACCTACCAGTTGCGGGGCAAGAACATCAGCGAAGTCCTCGCGATGCCTGTCGCCGAGGCGCGCGAGTTCTTCCCCTCGGGGCAGGCCCGGACGATCCTGGACCGGCTTTCCGACGTCGGCTTGGGTTATCTCGGGCTCGGGCAGCCGCTCACCACGCTGTCCGGCGGGGAACGGCAGCGGATCAAACTGGCCATCCGGATGGCGGAGAAGTCGGCGACCTACGTCCTCGACGAGCCGACGACCGGACTGCACCTCGCCGACGTCGACCAGTTGCTGGGGCTACTGGACAGGCTGGTCGACGACGGCAACACGGTGGTGGTCATCGAGCACCACCAGGCCGTGATGGCACACGCCGACTGGATCGTCGACCTCGGCCCGGGCGCCGGTGTCGACGGCGGCGAGGTCGTCTTCACCGGGACACCCGCCGACCTGGTCGCCGCCGGTGACACCCTCACGGCGCAGCACTTGCGTGCGTACGTGGGCCAGTAGCGCGCCCGGCGTCCACAGGCGACACTTCCGCTCCTTTGGCACCGGCGCGGCCTGGTGGTTCGGTGGTGTCGCGAAAGCCACTTTCGCAACCTTGAAGGTTGCGAAAGTGGCTTTCGCAACACCCCAAACATCCTGTGTGGACAGTCGAGTCACAGCACCCGGGAGCGCCCACGAACCGCTTCACGAGCAGCGACCGCACCGACAAGCCCCAGCACCCCCAGTGCGAGTACCGAAGTCACCGTCTCGACTGGCGAAGCCGCCAGCGGCGAAACCCCGGTCACCGATTCGAGCCCCACCACCGCGGTCAGCACGGCGTAAGCACCGATCGCCACCCATACCAGCCGCACGCGCCGCCGTTCCGTCCAGTCCGCGAACCGCAGCAGCCAGGCGAGTCCTGGCACGATGAGGATCGCGTGCATCGCCACCGCGTGCAGCGGCTTCAGCGCGCCGGCGGTGGTGTACGCGACCTGAGGGTTCCCGCTCCGCGCCTCGACGACGCCGCTCGCGATCATGGCCGCCCCCGCGCCGAGCGCCACCAGCAGCGCGACGAGTCCGAACCGCACCGCGAGCCGCATGCTCGGCGTCGTCTCCCCTTCGCCGCGCATCGCCGCGGCCGTGAACGAGACCGCCGTCAGGATGATGACGCCGCCGCCCGCCGCGAGCGTCGTCGACACCGCGTTGTCGAAGCCTGTCTCGAAGTTGAAATGCGACGGCACCCCGCGCCAGGCCTGCATGCTCACCAGCACCGTCTCGACGACGCTCGCCGCGATGAAGACGCCGAGCAGCACGTTCCGCACACGCGGCCGCACCGCCACGTACGACGTCGCCCAAGCGACTGTCGCCAGCGTCAGCCCGAACGACAAGCCGAAGGTTACCGCCTTCCGCATCGACAGCGGTCCGGTCCACGAACCGCCGGACGCGATCAGCACGACAGCGTGCACGACACCGCTCAGGAACAAGAGCGTCCCGGTCAGGTAAGCGACGCGCTCGATCCGCCGTAACTCCTTCATGTCGAGAGTGTCTTCCGGGACGCCGTGAAAAGCGTCGGCCGTGAAGCGACATCTCGCGTACGTCCGTTTACGTACCTGAGAGCCCCTCAGCGAGGACCGCGGTAGAGACCGATGGTCTGTTAGTCTGGCCGACATCATGCCCCGCATCCTTGTCCGCGTCGCCGCGCTGATCGCCGTTCTCGCCCTCCTCTTCGGTTTGCCGTGGTGGACGATCGTCGGCTCCCCCGAACTCCCGTCCGCGCTCGAAGTCCTCGGCACGATCGTGTTCGCCGTCGCGGCGATCGCCGTACCCGCGTGCATGGTCCTGGGCCACGGCCCGTGGCAGCGCGACCTCGCGGCGAAGATCGGCGACCTCTCCCTCGGGCTGATCTGGCTGCTGTTCTCCATGTCGGTACTCGGAAACGTGCTGCGGCTCGTGCTCGAGGTGTCCGGAGTGGACAGTGCGGCGGAAATCGTGTCCGGCGTCGTCGTGGCGGCCTTCGCGGTGCTGGCGGCGTACGGGATGGTCGAAGCGCGGCGCGTTCCGAGGCTCAAGGAACTCGACGTCGTGATCCCCCGGCTCGGCGCCGGTCTCGACGGGCTCCGCTTCGCGATCATCACCGACACCCACTTCGGCCCGCTGAACCGGACGAAGTGGTCGGAGAAGGTCGTCGAGGTGGTGAACGAACTCGACGCCGACGTCGTGGCCCACGCGGGCGACCTCGCCGACGGTTCCGTCGCCAAACGCGCACGGCAGGTCGCACCGCTCGGGAAGGTGCGCGCGAAACTCGGCAAGTTCTACATCACCGGCAACCACGAGTACTTCGGCGAGGCGCAGGCCTGGCTCGACCACATGCGCGACCTCGGCTGGGAACCGCTGCACAACCGCCACCTGCCCGTCCGGCAAGGCGGGGACACGCTCGTCTTCGCCGGGATCGACGATCCGACAGGCGCCGCCTCCGGCCTGCCGGGACACGGCCCCGACCTTCCCGCCGCACTCGACGGCGTCGCCGCGAGCACCCCGGTCGTCCTGCTCGCGCACCAGCCGAAGCAGGTCAAGCAAGCCGCCGAGGCGGGGATCGACCTCCAGATCTCCGGGCACACGCACGGCGGCCAGATCTGGCCGTTCCATCTCCTGGTCCGGCTCGATCAGCCCGTCCTGGCCGGACTTTCGCGCCACGGCGAGCGCACGCAGCTCTACACGAGCCGCGGCACCGGCTTCTGGGGACCGCCGCTGCGCGTCTTCGCGCCGAGCGAGATCACCCTCCTGACCTTGCGAAACAGCAAGTAGTCCGCTGGATGCGACGCCTTCGGGGTCGCATCCAGGCATTACCGACAATTTTTTTTGTCTTGACAACTGGAGTGTTCGGGGCGAGAGTAGGCGCAACGAACCGCCCGCTCCGAAAGGCCGAGACGATGACCATCGCCGCCACCCGAACCCCGCTCGCGATCCCGACCCGCGCCTTGCTCGCCTGCGGCGCGGTCTCGGGTCCGCTGTACTTCCTGACCTCGTTCACGCAGGCCGCCGTCCGTGACGGTTTCGACCTGACGAAGCACCCCGCGAGCATGCTGAGCAACGGCGACGCCGGCTGGATCCAGGTGACGAACTTCCTGGTCACCGGGGTCCTGATGATCGCGGGAGCGATCGGCCTGAGCCGGACGCTCGAGCCGGGCAGAGGCAGCACGTGGGGACCACGGTTACTGGGCACCTTCGGCGTCAGCCTGCTTTTCGCGGCGGTTTTCAAGGCCGACCCCGGCAATGGCTTCCCCGTCGGCACCGGCCAGGCCACCGTCAGCACCGCGGGCGTCCTGCATATGGCCGCCGGTTCGGTCGGCTTCCTCTCGCTGATCGTGGCGACCTTCGTGTTCGCGAGCCGCTTCTCCCGTGAGGGCCACCGCGGCTGGGCCGTCTACTCCCGCGCCACCGGTGTCGCGTTCTTCGCCTCGTTCGCCGGGATCAGCTCCGGCAACGCGAACGCCGTCGTGATGCTCGCCTTCTGGGCCGCCGTGCTGCTGGCCTGGGGCTGGGTCACCGCCGTCATCGTCCGTTCCGCTCGCTAGCCCGATCGAGGAGAATCCCTGTCATGAGCACCGTGACCTCGCAAGACGGCACCACCATCGCCTACACCCGCACCGGCTCCGGCCCCGCCGTCATCCTGGTCGACGGCGCGATGTGCCACCGCGAGTTCGGTCCGGCCACCCCGCTGGCCACCGAACTGGCGCCGCATTTCACCGTCTACACCTACGACCGGCGTGGCCGCGGCGAAAGCGGTGACACCGAACCGTTCTCCGTCGCCCGCGAAGTCGAGGACATCGCCGCGCTGATCAAGGAAGCGGGCGGGACAGCCCTCGTCTACGGGATCTCGTCCGGCGCCGCGCTCGCCCTCGAAGCCGCGAAAGCCGGACTCCCGATCACGAAACTGGCGGTCTACGAATTCCCGCTGGTCGTCGACGACACTCGCCCGCCGGTGCCGTCCGACTACACCGAACGGCTGGAGAAGGCCATCGCCACCGGACGGCCCGGCACCGCGATCAAGACCTTCATGCGCGAAGGCGTCCGCGTCCCGGCGCCGGTCGTGTTCATGATGCAGCTCATGCCCGCGTGGCCGAAGCTGAAGAAAGTCGCGCCGACCCTGCGCTACGACGCCGCGCTGTTCGACGGCCTGCACGACGGCACCCCGCTGCCCGAGGGCCGCTGGGCGGGCGTCTCCGTGCCGACGCTGGTCATGGACGGAGGCAAGAGCCCCGCCTGGATCCGCAACGGCGTCGCCGCGCTGGCGAAGGCCGTCCCCGGCGCCGAACACCGCACCATCGAGGGCCAGACGCATATGCTCAAGCCGAAGGCGGTGGCCCCGGTACTGATCGACTACTTCACCGGCTGACGGAGCGGTCATGCGGATCGAACTGAGCGAAGGCGACCTCACCGAACAGCGGGTCGACGTCGTGGTGAACGCCGCGAACTCGTCCCTGCTCGGCGGAGGCGGGGTGGACGGCGCGATCCACCGCCGCGGCGGGCCGGACATCCTCACCGAATGCCGGGCTCTGCGCGCGGGGCACTACGGCAAGGGCCTGAAAACCGGAGAGGCGGTCGCCACCACGGCGGGCCGCCTTCCGGCGCGCTGGGTGGTGCACACCGTCGGACCGGTGTGGTCGGATTCCGAAGACCGTTCCCCGTTGCTCGCGGCCTGCCACCGCAACTCGCTGCACGTCGCCGCCGACCTCGGCGCGCATACCGTCGCGTTCCCCGCGATCTCGACCGGGATCTTCCGGTGGCCGATCGAATCGGCCGCGGAGATCGCCCTCGAGACCGTGCTGAGCACCCTCGCGGCCGGGTCCAGTTCCGTCGAGGTGGTGCGGTTCGTGTTGTTCGAGAAAGCGAGCTACGACGTGTTCCGGGAGCAGGCGGACGCGCTCGGCATTCCCGCGGTCGGGCGGTTCACGTGACCGATGGGACGACACGTGTCGTCCATCCAGTCACGCGAGTCGTCCATCCAATCACGCGAAAGTACCGGCTCGGCTCACGAGCCCGCCTAGACACCCGCGGGCGAACTCCCCCTCTGCACCACTTCCCGCGCCGCCCCGCTCCCGTCCGCCGGAACCGCCCAGATCCCCGACTCGAGCCCGTACGCGACGGTCCGGTCGTCGAGCCACGCCGCCTGGTCGTCCACGCTCCGCGTCTCGGCCAGCAAGGTCTCCCGGCCGGAAGCCAGATCGAGTACCGCCAGCCGCCACGGCGCAGCGAGATCGGCGGAAACCCGCTTCTTGAAGGCGATCCGCTTCCCGTCCGGCGAAAGTGACGGGCATTCGACGTTCTCCCGGATCATGTTCGCGCTGAACTTCTCGTAATCCGCCTCGACGAGGTAGGTCTTCCCCTTCGTCCCCACGGTCGCGTAGAACTTCTTGCCGTCGGCCGCGAAGGTGATCCCCCAATAGTTCACGTCGGACGAGTAGTACTGCTTGCCATCGAGGAACAGCGCCATCTCCTCGACGCTCTTCAGCAGTTGCCCGCTCGACAGGTCGAGGATCCCGGCCCTGGTCGAAAACCCTGTCTCCGCATAGGAATCACCGTTGACGAACAGCGTCCAGTAGACGAGCCTGCCGTCCGGCGAGACCCGGCCCCGGCTGGGTGTGCCGGGCAGTTCGACGCGGCGGATCTCGTTGAGGTCCTTGTCCAGCACGATGACGTCGGTCACCGGCGGCAGCACACCGGGTTGCGCGGCCAGGCAGAGCGCCGTTCCCGCGGAGGCGGCGAATCGGTCGCAGCTGAGGCCCGCCACCTTTCGCGGCTGGCCGGGCGAGTCCGCCGGAACCGTGGCGAGATGCCCGAAGTCGGGGCCTTCGGCGGTGTTGCGGAACAGCAGCTGCCCCTTGGCCTGCACCGAAACCGGCTGACCCGAAACCACGGCCACGGCGTTGACGCCCGGCCCGCGGTCCCGCGAGTAGAGCCCGTAGCCGACGGCCGCCGCGATCAGGACGACGACAGCCGCCACCACACCCAGTATCCGTGTTTTCATGCGTATGTCCTCAGTGGACGGAGTACGGCGGCCGCGACGATCACGACCACCAGCGCGCCGGCGGCGACCAAGACCGCGGCGTGCAGGTCCCACGCGGTCCATGCGAGTCCGAAAAGGACGGACGCGAACATCCGCGTCGTCGCCTGGCCGGTCTGCACCAGTGCCAGTCCGCTCGCCCGCTGATGCTCGGGCAGCAGCGGCCCGGCGGCGGCCATCAGGACACCGTCGGTGGCGGCGTAGAAGACACCGTGCAGCACGAGCGCCAGCACCGCGAGCACCCCGCCGTCCACCGGTCCGAGCAGCGCCAGCAGCGCGACGACCAGCGCGACGTGCCCGCCGAGGAACACCTTCCAGCGGCCGACCCGGTCCGAAAGCCTGCCGAGCGGGACGGCGAGCAGCAGGTACACACCGGCGGTTCCCAGTGGCAGCAGGGGGAAGAACACCGCGCCGAGATCCCATCGGCGCTGCAGGACGAGGTAGAGGAACGAGTCGCTGAGGGTGACCAGGCCCAGCAGGGCCGCCCAGACGCAGATCCGGCGGAACGACGCCTGCCGGATCAGGCCCGCGGTCTCCCGCAACGAGACCTTGTGCCTTTCGGCCCTCGGCTTCGGCTGGTGGTCCTTGACCAGGACCAGCAGGATGATCACGCCGATCGCGGCGATACAGAAACTCGTGAAGAACACCGAGTCGTAGCTGCCGAGGCTGAGCCACAGCACGGCCATCGCGACCAGCGGGCCGAGGAACGCGCCGAAGGTGTCCATCGCCCGGTGCACGCCGAACGCGCGGCCGAGGTGCTCGGGGTCGCTGCTCAACGTGATCAGCGCGTCCCGCGGCGCGGTCCGGACGCCCTTGCCGGTGCGGTCGGCCGCGAGGACCGCGCCGATCGCGACGGTGGACGAACCCGCCAGCATCAGGCCGATCTTGCCCAGCGCGGAAAGGCCGTAACCGAAGCAGGCCACCGCTTTGAGCCGCTGCCACCGGTCCGCGAGATGCCCGCCGACGAGCCGGACCAGCGCGGTGACACCGGAATAGAGACCGTCGAGCACGCCGAACTGCAGCGGGCTCAGGCCCAGACCGAGGACGAGGTAGAGCGGGAGTACCGCGGTCACCATCTCCGACGAGATGTCGGTGACCAGGCTGACCAGGCCGAGCGCGACGACGTTCCCGGTGACGGCCCGCTTCATGCCGCTCTTCGGTACTTCCGCCGCGGTGTCCGCTCCCCTGGCGGTGGCGATGTACATGGAGACCTCCTACGCCGCGAGGAGGTGCCGGGTCGCGGTGCACACGGCCGCGACCCGGCACCTGATCACGGGGATCAGTGGCAGGTGTAGGTGGGCGAGGAGTCGATGGTCTTGCCGTCGAGGCCGATCAACTGCGTCGAGAACGCGTTGTCCGACATGTTCAGCTTGAGCACACCGAAGGTCGAGATGGCCTTCGCCGTCGCCGGGTGCTCGGTCTTGACCGGGTAGAGCGTCATCCCGCCGCCACCGCCGATGATCTGCACCGGGCCGTTGACGTCCTTGGCGCCGCTGGCGTTCTGCGGGAAGAACCGCTCGTAGTGGTGGTCGTGCCCGTTGAGCACCAGATCGACCTTGCTCTTGACCATGGTCTCCCAGAGCGTGGCCATCTTCGGGTTGTCGCCGTGGTCACCCGAGGTGTAGCGCGGGTGGTGGTAGTACGCGGCGACGCAGGGCTTGGTGTTGCTCGCCAGATCCTGCTTGATCCAGTTCAGCTGCTCGTCGCTGACCGCGTTCGCGGCGAGGCCGGGCGAGAACTCCGTGCTGTCGATCGCGACGAAGTGCCAGTTGCCCATTTCCCAGCTGTAGTAGGTCTTCCCGTTCGGCGTCGCGATCTTGCCGAAGTACTTCTTGTAGGCGCCCAGCGGAGTGTGGTCGTACGTCTCGTGGTTGCCGGGGACCGGGTGCATGATGTTCTTGTACTTGCCCCAGGTCTTGTCGAAGTAGTTCGTGAAGTCCTCGATATGGGCGTCGTCGTACTGGTTGTCGCCCATGGTGATCACCGCGGCCGGGTTGATCTGCCCGACCAGGTTGGCGGTCTTCGGGTGGATGCACGACGACGAGGACGCCGTGCACTGGTCCGCGATGTCGCCCGCGGCGGCCAGTACGAACGACGAACCGCCGCCCGCCTGCGTGGTCGCCTGGATCTGGCCGCTGGCGGCCGAAGTGTTGCCGGCGGCGTCCTTCGCGCGGACGGTGTAGGTGTACGCGGTCGCCGCGGTCAATCCGCTGTCCGTGTAGGAAGCGCTTTCCGAAGTGCCGACGACCTGGCCGTTGCGCAGCACTTCGTACGCGCTGACACCGACGTTGTCCGTCGAGGCCGTCCACGTGAGGTCCACTGTGGACGAAGTGATCGCGCCGGCCTTGAGGTTCGTCGGCGCGGTGGGCGCCTGGGTGTCGCCGGACGAGTCCGACGTCCCGTAAACCTGCATCTCCCAAAGGGAGTAGCCGTAACTGGTGGCGCGTTTGGTCGCGACGAGGCGCAGGTACCGGCCGCGGGCGGACAGCCCGGTGAGGTCGTCGGTACCGCCGTTGCCGTTGGTGACGGACTTGACCGAGGTCCACGCCGAGCCGTCGTTGGAGACTTCCAGCTTGTACGCGGTGGCGTACGCCGCTTCCCAGTTCAGCTTGACCCGGTTGACGGCGGACGGGCCGCCGAGGTCGATGCGGATGAACTGCGGGTCCGCGCCTTCGGCGCTCGCCCAGCGGGTGCTGGTCTTCCCGTCGACGGCGAGCGGGCCGCCGTACTCCGCGGCCTCGACCGAGGAGACGAGGACAGGTTTTCCTTGGGACAAAAGGACATCAGCGGCCTGGGCGCTTCCGCTGAGCAGCGTCGGCAACAGGATGACGGCCGCGCCTATGGGCAGTAGTCGGGTTCGGGCCTTCACATCGATCTCCCCGGGAATCCGTGGCGGCGGGTTGAGAGGGACGGGTGCGCGGCGTTCACTTCGAGTACACTGTTCGTTTGGTAACTTTCCTAACGAATGCGTACGGTAATCCGTACCACTCAGCGAGTCAAGACGTAGACTCGTCCCATGACCGGCGCCTTGATCTTCGACTTCGACGGAACGCTGGTCGACACCGAAGCGGCCGTCCTCGTGGCGTGGCAGGAAACCTTCCGGGAACGCGGCGGCGAACTCCCCCTCGACGTCTGGCACACCGTGATCGGCACGCAGAACACCGCCATCGCGATGTTCGAACTGCTGGCGAAGGACGACGAGAACCTCGACAGGATCGCGGTCCGCACCGGCGTCCGCGCCCGGGTCACCGAACTGCTGGAATCCGAGGGACCGCGTCCCGGCGTCCAGGAGTACCTCGACGACGCGAAGGAACAAGGCCTCCGGCTCGCGATCGCGTCCAGCTCGACCGGAGACTGGGTCTCCACGCATCTGAACCGGCTCGGCCTCGCGGACGCGTTCGAAGCCGTCCTCACCGGCGACCTCCACGAGGCGAAGCCGAGCCCGGACCTCTACCTCGCCGCTCTCGCCGCGTTGGACCTGCCGCCGTCCGAGGCGATCGCGTTCGAGGACTCACCGCACGGCGTCACCGCGGCGAAGGCCGCCGGGCTGAGGTGTGTCGCGGTGCCGAACCCGATCACCGCGGTGCTGAACTTCGACCACGCCGATCTCGTGCTGGGCTCGCTGGCCGACAAACCCCTCGGGGAGTTACTCGAGCGGTAGGACCTCGCGAGTACCCGCACCGAGCCCGCAGGTCCGTGAAGGCCTCCTTGAGAGACCCAGAGTCCCTCAAGGAGGCCTTCACGGACTACGCGGCCTGCTGAGCGAGTTACTCAGCCGTTGAGCAGCTCACCCAGCCGGGTGAGGAACGGACGCTGGCCCTTGAGTAGCTTCTCCTCCGCTTCGGCGAGCCCGAACCAGGCGACCCTGTCGACCTCCGGGAACTCCTGCGTCCGGCCCGACCGCGGCGGCCACTCCATCTCGAAGGTCCCGGGAACCACCTGAGCGGGATCGAGGTCCCCCTCCACCGCCCAGACCGTCACGACCTTCCCGCCGGACTGCTTCACCTCGCCGAGCGGGCGGTACTCACCCTCCGGCGCCGGCAGCCCCAGTTCCTCCTGGAACTCGCGCCGCGCCGCGGCCTCCGGCGTCTCGTCCGGCTCGTACTCACCCTTGGGCACCGACCAGCCGCCCGCGTCCTTCTTCGCCCAGAACGGCCCGCCCATATGCCCGAGCAGTACCTCGGTCACCTCGCCCGACCTGCGGAAGAGCAGGATCCCGGCACTCGTCTTACCCGCCATGGCGTCCAGTCTGGCCTTGCTCCGATCGGGTGATGCGACCGCCCCGCGAAAAAAGTTTCCGCCCGGATGTCGATTCACGTCGAGCCCGTCCGACGCATGAGCAGAAGCAGCCCGACAGCCTCTCCCGGAAGGACCGGAACCATGACGCAGACCATCACCCCCGCCGAGACCACCACCACCGCCACCCCGCGTGCCGCCAAGGCCCAGGGCGCGATCCAGTCGGCCGTCCGGATCGTCGTCTCGTTCCTCTTCCTTTGCCACGGCTTGCAGGGATTCGGCTTCTTCGGTGGCGTCGACGGCGCGGGCGGCTCCGTGGAACTCGGCTCCTGGCCCGGCTGGTACGGCAGCGTGATCGAGGTCGTCGGCGCCGCGTTGGTGCTCGTGGGCCTGTTCACCCGGCCGGTCGCGGTGCTCCTCTCCGGCGTCATGGCCTACGCCTACTTCACCGTCCACGCGCCGGAAGGCCTGCTGCCGCTGCAGAACATGGGCGAGCTGTCCACCCTCTACTGCTGGATCTTCCTGTTGATCGCGGTGGTCGGCCCTGGCACCTTCGCTCTCGACACGCTGCGCCGCCGACGCTGATACAAGAATCGAAAGGGCCCCTTTCCTGGAATGATTCCAGGAAAGGGGCCTTTATCGCGTACCTGTCGATTTCCTGTCAATAAATTCGGCCATACCGTGGAATTACCCCCCGAAAGAAAGTTCCCTACCGATGGGGGTATCCGGCATCCTCTATCGCATCAATGGTTTAGACCACCTTGAGCCGGAAGGATGCGTCATGACCCAGACAGCCACCGCCACGACCACCGAGATCGGCCCGACCCCCGCCAAGTGGCAAGGACTCGCCCTCTCAGTCGTCCGCGTAGTGGTCTCGTTCCTCTTCCTCTGCCACGGTCTGCAGAAGATGGGACTGTTCGACAAGCCCGCCGTCCCGTTCGGCGTCTGGCCGAGCTGGTACGCCGGAGTGATCGAACTGGCAGGCTCGCTGCTGATCCTGGTGGGCCTGTTCACCCGCCCGGTCGCGGTGCTGCTTTCGGGCACGATGGCCTACGCGTACTTCGTCGTCCACCAACCCGACGCGCTGCTGCCGCTGCAGAACAAGGGCGAGACGGCCGCCCTGTACTCGTGGGTCTTCTTGCTGTTCGCGGTGGTCGGCCCTGGCACCTACGCGCTCGACACCTTGCGCCGCCGCCGCAAGTCCTGAATCGCGTGAAGGCCCCCTTCCCTCGGCTGAGCCGAGGGAAGGGGGCCTTCACGCGCGAAAAGGTCAGCGGCCTTGCGGGAGGCCGGCCGCCAGGTCGGACAGCGCGAGCACGTGCTCCATCAGCACGGTCAGCACCTGCTTCGTCGAGTCGCGCTCCCGCGCGTCGCACAGCAGCAGCGGGACGTCCATGCTGACGTCGAGCGCCTGCCGGACCTCCTCGGTGCCGTAGCGATACGCGTTGTCGAAGCAGTTGACGGCGACGACGAACGGCAGCCCGCGGCGCTCGAAGAAGTCGACAGCCGCGAAGCAGCTGTCGAGCCGCCGGGTGTCGGCCAGCACGACGGCGCCGAGCGCGCCTTCGGCCAGCTCGTCCCACATGAACCAGAACCGGTCCTGCCCCGGGGTGCCGAACAGGTACAGGATCAGCTCGGGGTTGATGGTGATCCGGCCGAAGTCGAGGGCGACCGTGGTGGTCGTCTTCTTCTCGACACCGGTGAGGTCGTCGACGCCCTCGGACGCCGCGGTGATGACCTCCTCGGTGCGCAGCGGGGGAACCTCGCTGACCGAACCGACCATCGTGGTCTTACCGACCCCGAACCCGCCGGCGATGAGGACCTTGACCGCGTTCGCGGTCAGGGATCGCCGGGGCTCAGAGTTTCCGGATGCCATCAAGAACCGCCTGGAGTACGTGTTTGTTGGGAGTGTCGGTGACCGGTGTCGCGGTGCGGAACAGCACGAGGTTCTGTTCGATGAGGTCGCTCAGCAGCACCTTCACCACCGGAAGCGGCAGATCGATACGCGCGGCGACCTCCGCGACGGAGGTCGGTCTCTGGCACAGGTTGAGGATCCGCCCGTACTCCGGCTCGAAGCCGGCGACCTCGTGCGCGGTGCGCATCGCGACCACCAGGGTGATCAGGTCGAGTCCGAGCGTGTCCGAGCGGGTGCGCCCGCCCGTGACGGCGTACGACCGGACCAGCGGACCGGCCTCGTCCTCGAACCACGACTCGTGCCGCCCGCTCATGGCGACGTGGGAGTCGCGGCGCGGGGCGCCGAAGTGAGCACCGCGCCGACCCGCTTGACCATCAGGTTCATCTCGTAGGCCACGAGTCCCATGTCCGCGTCTTCCTTGGCCAGCAGCGCGAGGCACGCGCCGCGACCCGCCGCGGTGACGAACAGGAAGGCGTGGTCCATCTCCACCATGGTCTGACGGACGTTGCCGCCGCCGAAGTGCCGTCCCGTGCCCCGCGCGAGGCTCTGGAACGCCGACGCCACCGCGGACAGGTGCTCGCCGTCCTGCTCCGACAGGTTGCCGGACCGTCCGATGAGCAGACCGTCGGCCGAGAGGACCACCGCCCTGTCCGCACCGCTGACCCGCTTGACCAGGTCATCCAGCAACCAGTCGAGTTCACTGACTCCCGCGTTGGCCATCTAGTCACGATCTCCGTACATGTCGTGGTCGGTGTACTCGTCGGTGGGTTCGGTGTCCCGGCCGCGGCGTGTCCCCTGCTGGAACGCGGCGAGGCGGTTCCTGGCCAGCTCGGGGGTGTCCTCGCGGATCTCCTCGCGCTGGGCGGCGGGCCGGTCCTCCATCAGCTGGGGGACCAGGTTCGTCTGACGACGGCGCTGCGGCAGCGGTGGCCTGCCGGGCGCCTCGGGGCCGGGTCGCCGGGTCTGCGGCGGACGGCCGTCCTGCGGTCGGGTGTCCGCGGGCGGCCACGCCGGCGGCTGCACCGGCTGCGGCCGGGCCTCGGCACGGGCGGGCTCCGGGCGGATCGGCTCGGGCCTGGGCGTCTCGGGCCGGGGCACTCGCGGCTGGCGCGGGGGCAACGGCGGCAACGCGGCACCGGACTGCTCCGGGCCCTGCTGCATCTGGGGTGCCACCGGCATCGGCACGGGGAGCTCGGGCCGTTCCGCGGGGAGCTCGGTGCGGTGACGGGCACGACGGCCCGGGAGCAGCGGCGCGGCGTCCGGCACCTCGGTGCTCTCGGGGTCCACCTCGTCCTCCGGCTGATCAGACGGGACCGGCGCGAGCAGGTCGGTGCGGACGAGCACGATGGCCCTGGTGCCGCCGTACGCGGACTCGCGCAGGTGCACGGAGATCCCGTGGCGCGCGGCGAGGCGCGCGACCACGAACAGGCCCAGCCGCGGCTCGGCTGACAACGCCATGATGCCGAAGTCCGGCGGATCGGCCAACATCGCGTTCAGCTCGGCGGCCTGTTCGGGCTCGATCCCGAGGCCCTGGTCCTCGACCTCGATCACGACGCCCTTGCCGACCACGTTGCCCCGCAGCTCGACGCGAGACTGCGGCGGCGAGAACGACGTCGCGTTGTCGATCAGCTCCGCGAGCAGGTGCACGAGGTCGCCGACGACCGGTCCCTGCACCGCGATCGCGGGCATCTTCGCCGTCTTCACCCTGGCGAAGTCCTCGGTCTCGGCCGAGGCTCCCCGGGTCAGCTCGGCCAGCGTGACCGGCTTGCGCCACTGACGGCCGGGCTGGCCGCCACCGAGGATGATCAGGTTCTCCGCGTTGCGGCGGGCGCGGGTGGAGAGGTGGTCCAGCTGGAAGAGCGTCTCCAGCTGCTCCGGGTCCTCCTGCTTGCGCTCGGCCTGGTCGAGCACCTTGAGCTGGCGGTGCACGATCACCTGGCTGCGGTGGGCGATGTTGAGGAACACCGTCTTGGTGCCCTCACGGGTCCGGGCCTCTTCGACGGCGGCCGCGATGGCTGTCTGCTGCGCCTTGTTGAAGGCCTCGGCGACCTGGCCGATCTCGTCGTCGCCGTGGTCGAGGAAGTGGCCCTTGTCGTCGAGGTCGACGGGCTCGCCCGCCCGCACCCGGTCCACCAGTTCGGGCAGCCGGATCTCGGCGACGTCGAGGGTGTCCTCGCGCAGCCGGGCCAGCCTGCCGATGAGCCGGTTGGACAGTCGCAGGGCGACGAAGAACACGGCGATCGCCACCAGCAGCGCGATGGCCGCGGCGATGGCCGACGTGATCAGCGTCCGGTCGGCCTCGTCGATGGCCTCGGTCGTGGCGGCACCACTCTGCTCGACGAATCCGCGCATCATCGCGTCGCCGACGCCGCGGGCCGACTGCAGCCAGAGCTGCTCGGGCACCGGGAGCGTGGCCTTGCTGTTCTGCAGGAAAGTGTTCTCGACCGTGCTGACGGCCTTCCACGGGTCGCTCGCGACGAGCTGGTCGAACTTCGCCTTGACGCCCGGGGACATTCGCGTCACGGAAGACTCGAGCAGTGACCGGTACGAACCGACCTGGGTGACGTACGCGCGGTAGGTCTCGTCGGTGAAGCCGCCGCCCGCCACGGCCGCTGCGGCGAGGGAGTTCGCGCGCTGAAACTGGTCGATCGCGGTGAACAGCGGCACCGCGGTGATGCGCTGATAGGCGTTCTCCGCGTTCGGCGCGTCCTGGGCGAAACCGGTGAGACCTTCGACGAACTGGTCGACGATCTGGTTGTAGTAGGTGAAGGCGTCGAGTAGCGGCAACTGACCGGAGTCGGCCGACTGCCGGATCTGCGGCATCTTCTGGAAGAGCCCGCTCACCGTGGCGATGTTGCGCTGCACGCTGTCGGGCGAGTTGCCGACCAGGGTCTGGAGATAGCTGACGACACCTTGGGTGGCGGCGTCGGTCTTGGCGCGCTGCTCGACGAGCGCGGCGTGCTGCGAACGGTCGCCCGCGAGCTCGCGCAGGGTCAGCCGGCGCTCCTCCTGGATCTGACCGAAGAAGGGGACGGTGGGGGCTTCCGAGCCCCGGATCCGTTGCGCGTAGTCGCGGCCGTTGACCGCGTCGAAGATCAAGTACCCGCCGATCGCGAGACCGACGAGCATCAGCGCGATGCTCGGAATGAGCGCGATCGTCAGAACGCGCGAACGAATCGAAGAGCCGCGGCCTCGTCGAAGGGAAATCTGCTTCACCGTGGTCCGTTTTCCTTCCGGCAGTTATTGGTGTCGGGTCGCCGGGGATCTCATACCCGCGGGATCCGATAGCCGGATCAACACAGCGTGGTCCGCTCCGCCCGCGAAGACGCTAGGAGACCCAAACGGGTGAGTCAAGCCCGGACGCGAAGGGTAGTCGCATATCGCCGTGACCTGGTGACGAGAGGCCGTCGGACCTCGAAAGTCCACCACGTGGACACGGGTGCCCCGCGAAGTGACTCACCAGTAGATCACCTGGCGGTTTACCGCAGGCAGCGGCTTGATCGACGCTCATCGGACTCGATCAAGTCACACCTCGTCGCACTCGCGTCTCAGTGGAAAAGTCGACGAAAACTACGCGCCGTGACCTCGCTCACGCTTTCGGACCAGGGCTCCACATACCGTTCGGTTTGCGAACGACATCACCCCGGAGGAACGCCGCCGTAACGCCGTTCGACCCACGAAATCGCGAATTACGGAAGCCTATTGCCGACGATTCGGCCAAATGATCTTCGTCCGCGCGGCCCAGCTCGTCTTCGAGCAGCGCGTCGACCCTCATGGACGCGTCCCGGAGCATCCGGACGCCCGCCCAGCACAGCGTCACCACCCCGCAGATCAGGATCGCGACGAGCACCGTCTCGACCGGGTATCGCGATCCGAATTCGTTGAGCAGAAAACCGGAAGCGACCCCGAACACGGCGACGGCGGCATAGGTGAGCGACACGATCCCCTCCTTCTCCAGGCGCCGTGGCCCGCGCCTCGCCACCGAGACGGGCGACGCGAGTTTTCCTTACGCCACAGGGGAAGGATCTACGTCACACTCGCGGCGAGAGCGAATATCGAGACTAACAGCGAATTCGTGAAAGTGCTGCCCATCTCCCCCGGCGGGGCTAGGTGATCACCTTTTTGCCACCGATTCCCGAATGAGCTTCACCATTTCCGCGCGGGGGACGGCGCGGGTCTATAAGGAGTATTCGCTCCCCTGCGAGACAGAACGTTCTATCTGCTGGGCGTGGTTGGCACGACCCCCTCGGTCCCTGTGGAAGCCAGAGCCTTCGAAGATGCTCGAAATCCTGGCGCCGGGCTCCCGGACCCCGGTGCCGCCGCGCGCGAGCTGCCCTCCTGCGTTCTGTATCTGCCGACCTACGCCTGACCTGCTCGAGGACGACGGGTCGCGCGGGTGCCCGGGGTTGACGGTGAAGGATTTGGGACGCTCAACGTCCCAAATCCTCCCCGCTCAACCCACACCAGCACCCGGCACCTTCGCCTCACCCCTCGGCTAGCTCCCCCAACGTCGTGACGGCGCGGAGCACCTCGCCGTAGGTGGTGTAGAGCGGCGCCAAACCGAACCGCAACACGTTGGGCGGACGGAAGTCCCCAATCACCCCGCGGTCGATCAGGGCCGCCATCGTCTTGGCCGCGTCGTCGTCGATGACCGAGATCTGGTGTCCGCGATCTTCGCCGCGCGGGGTCGCGATGGTCGCGCCGTCGAGGAGTTCGTCCGCGCACCGGAAGAAGAAATCGCCGAGCGCCAGGCCCTTCTCACGCAGCAGCCCGCGATCCACGCCGTCCCAGACGTCGAGGGCGGCGTCCAACGCGAGCAGCGAAAGGATGTCGGGAGTTCCCGCGCGGCCACGCGCGATCCCGGCGTGCGCCTCGTACGCGCCGCGCATCGCGGACGGATCGCGATCACCGGCCCAGCCTGCCAGCGGCTGCTCGAATCGAGTCAACCATTTCGTTGCCACATAAAGGAACGCAGGCGCACCCGGTCCACCGTTGAGGAATTTGTAGGTGCAGCCGACGGCGAGGTCCACGCCCGTCGCGTCCAGTTCGACCGGGAGCGCGCCGACGCTGTGGCAGAGGTCCCAGAGCGCGAGCGCCCCGGCGCCGTGCAGCGCCCCGGTGAGCGCGGCCATGTCGTGGACACGGCCGGTGACGTAGTCGACGTGGTTGACCAGCGCGACGGCCGTCCGTTCGCTCACCTCGTCCGGCAGGTCCTCGGCGACGACCCGGCGCACCGTGCACCCGGTCAACCGGGCGGCTTCGTCCGCGATGTAGCCGTCGGTCGGGAACGTGTCCGCGTCGACGAGGATCTCGTCGCGGCCGGGGTTGAGCCGGGTCGCGGCGACCAGCGCTTTGAAGAGGTTCACGCTGGTCGAGTCCGCCACGACGACCTGCCCCGGCGCGGCCCCCACGAGCGGCGCGATCCGCCCGCCGACCCGCTCCGGCGCCTCCCACCAGCCCTCCGACCAAGACCGGATGAGCCGCCCGCCCCATTCCTCGCGGACGACGGCGGCGACACGTCCGGCCACGTGCTTCGGCGGCGCGCCCAGCGAGTTGCCGTCGAAATAGGCGACAGAGTCGTCCAGGTCGAAATCGTTTCGCTTGTGCGCCAAGGGATCGGCCGCGTCCAGTGCCGCGGCCTCGGCTACGAGGTCAGTCACGGTGATCATCGTCGGCGAGAGCGTTCCGGAAGTCCACGACTGACGCGATGAAAACGGAAAAGGTGGACATTTCGCGTAGTGCAACCGTGGCCGCGATTCTCTATCCACCACTGACGAGAGCCCTTACAGTGTGCCTGATCAGGCAGCATCGAGGAGGCCAGCGTTGACCAACCAGCCGACCGTCGCCGAGCAGATCGAAGGCCAGACCATCCCCGCCCTGCTTCACCGCAACGCCCAGGAGTTCGGTGAGCTGCCGGCGGTCACGTCACTCGACATCGAGGGCAAGCCGACCCTGAACTGGCGCGAATTCCGCACCGCCATCGCGGAGGTGTCGCGCGGGCTCGCCGGGCTCGGGCTCGGATCCCGCGACCGGATGCTGATCATGGCGCCGAGCAGTCCCGAGCACCTGATCGCCGACCTCGCCGCGGCCCATCTCGGCGCGATCCCGTGCACCGCGTACGCGACGCTCAGCCCGGAGCAGATCGGGTACGTCGCCCGGCACAGCGCCGCCGGCGTCGTCGTCCTCGCCGGTGCCGACGAACTCGGCCGCTGGTCCCAGGTCCTCGACGACCTGCCCGCGCTGCGCCATGTCGTGCTGCTCGACGCGTCCGTGGTCCCCCCGGACGACAAGAGGTTCCTGTCCTTCGCGGAACTGCGCGCGGCGGGCGCCGAAGCGCACGCGGCCGACCCGGAGGCGTTCGAAGCGGTGTGGACCGCGATCGGCCCGGACGACCCGCTGTCGATGATCTACACCTCCGGCACCACCGGCGAGCCCAAGGGTGTCGTGCTGTCACACCGGAACGCGATCTACGAGGCGATCGCGGTCCAGAAACTGCACGAGTCGCCGATGCACGCCTCGAACATCGCGTACCTTCCGCTCGCGCACATCGCCGAACGCGAAATTTCGATCTACATGCCGATCGTGTGGGCCGGGCACGTGCACACCGTCGGCGACCCGACGGCCGTCGTCGGCGCGCTGGGCCAGGTGCACCCGAAGAGTTTCTTCGGGGTCCCGCGGGTGTGGGAAAAGATGGTCGCGGGCCTGAAGAACCTGCTCGGTTCGCTGCCGGAGGACAAGCGGAACGGCCTGATCGGCGCCAACGAACTCCTGCAACAGGGCTACAAACTGCGCAGTGAGGGCCAAGAGGTCCCGCCGGAGCTGGCGGAGAAGATCGCGCAGACCGACGCGGCCGCGCTCGCACCGATCCGGGCGATGCTGGGCCTGGACCAGATCGAGGTCGCCACCAGCGGTGCCGCCGCGCTTCCGGTCGAGATCCTGTATTTCATCGCCGGGCTCGGCGTCGAGATCCAGGAGGTCTGGGGGCTTTCCGAGACCACCGGCGCGGTCACGTCGAACACACCGTCGGCGTTCAAGGCCGGCTCGGTCGGGAAGCCGCTGGAAGGTATCGAGGTGAAGGTCGCCGAGGACGGTGAGCTGCTGGTCCGCGGCGCGATCGTGTTCCTCGGCTACCTGCAGGAGGACGGCTCGATCAAACCGGACATCGACGCCGACGGCTGGCTCGCCACCGGCGACATCGGGACGATCGACGAACGCGGCTTCATCACGATCACCGACCGCAAGAAGGAACTGATCATCACTTCGAGCGGCAAGAACATCGCGCCGACGAAGATCGAGGGCCTGCTCAAGGAACACCCGCTGATCGGGCAGGCCGTCGCGATCGGCGAGAAGCGGCCCTACGTGACGGCGCTGATCGTCGTCGACGACGAGATCGCGCCGGGCTGGGCGACCGCGAACGGCATCCAGCTCACCGAAGGCGAATCGCTCGCCGACAACGCGCAGGTGCGCGCGGAGATCGAGAAGGCCGTCGAGGCGGCGAACGCGCGGCTGGCGCGGATCGAGCAGATCAAGCGGTACCACGTGATCCCGAAGGCGTGGACACCCGAGAGCGGCGAGGTGACCCCGACGCTGAAGCTGAAGCGGCGGATCATCAACGACCGGTACGCGCCGGCGATCTCGGATCTCTACGAGGCCACCGCTCCGGCTCCCGCCGCCGGTTCCTGAAACCGGCAGGGCCCAGGTCTCACCCCACGCCGGCAGCCGGATCACCCGTGTCTCCCGCCGGATCTCGCGTGATTGGAGCCGGAACTCGCACTGCGGTCTCCAATCACGCGAGTTCCGGCTTCAATCACGCGAGTTCCGGGCCTGGGCACGGATCCGTCGTGCCTGCCGAAAGGGCTCGCCACCAGGGTGCCGTCGCTGCTAACTTGCCGCCGTGGATCTCTTCTCCCGCTCATGGGCGGCGCTTCTCGCCGCCGTCGCCGAAACCCCCGACGAAGACTTCGCCAAACCGTCCGGCTGCGCGGGCTGGCTGGTCCAGGACCTGGTGTGTCACCTGGTGATCGACGCCCAGGATGTCCTGATCACCCTCGCCACCCCCGCCGAAACCACGCCCACGCGCAACGCGGTCACCTACTGGGAGGTCACCGACAAGCCGCCCACCGGCGAGGACGATCTCGACGCGCTGATCGTGCGTCTCGCCGCCGCGTACCAGGAGCCCCGGCTCCTCAAGTTCCACCTCGACGACGTCGGTTCCGCCGCGGGCCGGGCCGCCGACCTCGCCGACCCGGGGATGTGGGTCGGCACCCGCGACATCGTCTTGTCCGCGGGCGACTACCTCTCCGCATACGTCCTCGAGTGGACGCTGCACCACCTCGACCTCGTCGCGCACCTGCCGCACCTCCCCGGTCCGGCCGCCGACGGCCTCGCCAAAACGCGGCAGATCCTGGAGCAGCGCACCGGGGAGAAGTTCCCGGCGTCGTTCTCCGACACGGACGCGCTGCTCGTCGGCACCGGACGCCGTGAGCCGACCGACGCGGAGACGGCCGAGCTCGGCGACCTGGCCGCGAAGCTGCCGTTCGTGGTCGGTTAGGCCGTCCTGGTCGACTCCGTCCATTTGCGCAGCCGGGGTGGGACACGCTTTTCGAGACCGTAGTTCTCCAGGTGCGCGCTGAAGACCTCGTCGAAGGCGCGCTGCACGGTCTCGGTGTCCCACACCGGCCGCTCGAGGATGGGCTGCTTCAGGTACGGCTGCCCCATGACGTGCAGCTGCGGTCCGTTGCAGCGGATCATCTGCCCGGTGATCCCGTCGGATCCGGCGCCGAGCAGGAACAGCACGACCGGCGCGATCCGCGACGGCGTCCGGTCCGGCGGGCAGGACCGCAGCGACCGTTCGGATTTCCACACCATCCGGGTGTGCGCGAGCGGGCAGACGGCGTTCACCCTGATCCCGCTCTCCTCCAGATCCAGCGCCCAGGAGTAGGTCAGCGAAGCGACGGCGCCCTTGCTGGCGGCGTATACGCCGAGTTTGCGCTGCCCGAGTGACGCCCCGGACGAGATGTTGACGATCGAGCCCGGTTTGCCGCGCGCGACCATCGCCTTGATCGCGGCGAGCCCGGTGTACATGACGCCGAGGACGTTCACCTCGACCAGCTCACGGGCCTGCTCGACGTCGTCCTCCCACGGCAACGCCTCGTAGTTCAACCCCGCGTTGTTGACCAGCCCGTCGACAGCGCCGAACTCGCCGAGGCAGAGGTCGATGATCTCCTGTGCCTGTTTCGGATCCGCGACGCTGTGCCCGCTGGCGACCGCCTTCCCGCCGAAGCGGCGGATGTTCTCCGCCGTCCGTTCGGCCAGCGCGAGGTCGATGTCGTTGACCACGACGGCCCCGCCCGCCCTCGCCACGTGCACCGCGAACGCCTCGCCGAGGCCCCGTCCCGCCCCGGTCACGACGACGGCCTTGTCGTCGAGCAAACCGTTCATCGCCTTCACCCCTTTGGCCCGGCCGGCCTCCACCTCCAGACCGGTCTCTACTCAGTGTTGGCCCATTCGGCCCAACCGGGACTCAGGCGGCGGCGAACGGCGGCCGGGCTGCGCCGAGCGAGGACGGGGCGATCGGCGCGCAGATACCCGCGGACGAGTCAGACCGACGTCACTCACCGGTCAGACGGCGTAGCTCGATCGGCCTAACAGGCGAAGGATTCGCTGGTCTTCTGTTCGTCTCCCTGTAGCCGGAGGCATACTGAACGTTGCTCGGCGGGACATTAACTGTGACTCCCTCGTCAGCCACGTAACAGAGCAGGCAAGAATGCGAGGGAGCTAGGTTCACCCGATCGGGGGGAGGTGGTCACAGAGTGAAGACGAACGCGGCGCCGCGGATGACCGCCGCCCTGGCGAACCTCGAGTTCCGCGCACTCTGGCTCGCCGAGGTGCAGTCCCTGATCGGGGATCAGCTCACCATCGTCGCGCTGGCGATCCTCGTCTACGACCGCACCGGGTCCGCGCTGCTCTCGGCGGTGGTCTACTCCTTGACCTTCCTGCCCGCGCTGGCCGGCGGCCTCGGCCTCTCCCAGCTGGCAGATCGCTACCCGAGGCGCACCGTCCTCGTCATCTCGTCGCTGATCCAAGCGGTGCTGATCGCGATCATGGCGATCCCCGGCACGCCGCTCGCCCTGCTGTGCGGGCTGGTGGTGCTGGCACGGCTCGCGAACGCCCCCGGCAACGCCGCGCAGAACGCGCTGACCCGCGAGGTGTTCACCGACGACGACCTCTACCTCAAGAGCCAGGACATCCGGGGCATCTCGACCAACACCGCCATGCTGCTCGGCCTGGCGGGCGGCGGTCTGCTGGTTTCGCAGGTCGGGGCGAGCTGGGCGCTGGCACTGGACGCCGCGACGTTCCTGCTGAGCGCGGCCGTGGTCCGCTTCTCGGTCTCGCGGCGGGCGGCGGCGTCCGACGGCAACGGCAGCTGGTTCGGCGCGGTGAAGCAGGTATTCGGCAACCGCCACCTGCGGGTGCTGGTCTGGTTCTCGTGGCTGGTCGGCCTGGCCGTCATCCCCGAAGGGCTCGCCGCGCCGCTGGCCGCGGAGATGGGCGTGGGGAAACAAGCCGTCGGCTGGTTGCTGGCGGCCGACCCACTGGGCTTCGTCATCGGCGCGTTCCTGCTCTCCCGGTTCGTTTCCGCGGAACAACGGCGGAAGCTCCTGGGAGTGCTGGCGGCACTGCCGATGGTCGCCCTGATCGGCTTCGTGTTCAAACCGGGGCTGATCCCGGCGCTGCTCCTGCTGGCGGCGGCGGGTGCCGCGGGTGCGTACTTGATCACGGTGAGCGCCACGTTCATCACCTGGGTCCCGAACGAACTCAGGGGCGGTGCGGGTGGGGTGTACCGCACGGGGTTGCGGGTGGCTCAGGGAATAGGGGCGGGACTCGGCGGGCTCGCCGCCGATCGGCTCGGGGCGGCGACCTCGGCCATCGCGCTGGCAGGCATGGTCGGCCTGCTGCTGGCCGTACTGGTCGCGCTCAGCTGGGCGCACATCAATGGATCCAGTCCGGAACCGTTGACATCATGAGGAATCCACACTGGACGACCCCTGGGGCGGCACGGCCGCCCGGCGGGTTCGTACTCGGGAATCTCGACGGGACACTGCTTCGACACCAGGCTCTTCGGTACGTGGGCGAAAAGAAACGACACTCGATCAGAAGTCACGGCTCGACATGGTCTGACACCTCCTGGGAACCTCGCTGCGAACTAATACCTTGCCCGGGCTCAGAAGTCACGGCTGGACACTATCGGTCACCCCTTCCACGACGCGTCTCGAAAAACATTCAGCTGTCAAGATCAGAAATCACGGGACACGATTGCCACCTCCGGACCGTGTTCGGGGGCACCCTTGCCGGTGTCGAACAACTGATGCGATGGGATGATACCGGCCGTGGAATACGAACGGTGTATCAGTCGGTACCGGTGAGATTACTCAACCGTGCCATCCGCACGGAAAAGAGGTAGCAATTGCCAGCCGAGACCGGCGACCGCCGCCAGCACGGCGACGGCACCGGCGACCTTGACGGACGAGCGGAGACGGCCGCCGCGGACAGCGGTGTACCGGTGACCGAACGCGGGCAGGCGAGCCCGGAAGGTGACCGGGCCGAACCGCGACAGCGCCATCCCTACGATCCCAGGGCATGGGCGCTGTGGCAGCGGCCGAAACGATTCATCGCGTTCCTTTTCGCCTTGGAGGCGATCGGAATCGCGATCATGGTCGTCGCGACGATGAATTCCACGAATCCGGGAAGAATAGACTGGGTTCGTTTCGCCATCCTCGCCGTCGGCGCCACGGCGCATATTCAGCTCACTCAGCGTCAAGAGGAAAGGCGGCGCGATCGCAGCCGCACCGTTCTCATCGACCTCACCGCGGTCTGGACATTTCCGGCCGCGGTCATCCTGCCGCTTTCATTGACGCTTTCCATCATCGCGCTCGTACGAATACAGCATTGGTTCATCGCCCGGCGGCCCGCGCACAACTTCGTGTTCTCGTCGGTCACCCACGGTGTTTCGGTGACCTTGGCGTCGCTCACCTTCGCCGCGTTCGGACCGCATGAATGGGGACGGATTTCCGGCTGGAGCACGCTCGGCGAATTCGGCGTCCTGATCATCACCGGGATGGTCTTCGAAGCGGTGCAGATCGCCTACATCGGCGGCATCCTCGCGATCGGCTCGCCGAAGCGGCCGTCGCTGTCGACCGTACTCGGCAACACGGCGGACAACCTGCTGGAAGCCATCACGATCGGCCTCGGCGCGGTCACCGCGGTGCTCCTGTTGATCATGCCACCGATGGTGGTCGTGATGGCCGTGGTGACGGTGGTGTTCAATCGCCTCGCCGAGATCGACCAACTCCAAAACGACGCGCGGACGGACCCGAAAACCGGTGTTCTCAACATGCGCGGATGGTCGGAGTCGGCCGATCGGGCGCTCGGAAGGACCGCCCGATCGGACGACAACCTTGCGCTACTGATGATTGATCTCGACCACTTCAAGTGGATTAACGACACATATGGACATCCTGCGGGCGACGACGTCCTCCGCGACGTGGCACAGAAATTGGACGAGGTCACCAGGCCCGCCGACGTCATCGGCCGGTTCGGTGGCGAGGAATTCCTGGTGCTTCTCCCGGATATCGACGAAACGGCCGCGAAACTCGCCGCCGAGCGAGTGCGCAGTGCAATCGCAGAACTGCATATAGTGACCACGGACAAACGAGGTAGTCGCGTGACCATCGCGGGCCGGACCACCTCGATCGGGGCCGCCTTGTTCCCTCGTCACGGTGATTCTCTGGAGGAACTCCTGCACGCCGCCGACGCCGCCGTGTACGTGGCCAAGGAAAACGGCAGGAACCAGGTGCGGTTCGCCCAGGATCTGGACCGGCCCGCTCCTCCGCCCGTCGCCGAGGGCTGAAGGGGCCCATCGCCGCATGCCACGCGGCGATGGGCGCCATCGCCACGTCGCATGCGGGGAAAGCGTCCTTCACCCCCGGTCACCCACAGGCGGAACCCGGGGGTTATCCGGATGTCGGCCCCGATCGGCGGATGGCACCCTGGACGCCATGCCAGCGACAGCCGAAGCCGCCGCTCGTCCTGCCAGGATCCGGCGGCCATGGTCGACTTCGGGCTGGTTGCTGCTGGTCACGGTGCTGGTCTTCGGCTTCGGTTTGATCTCGTCGCGGCCTGCCTCGCCGCCGGATCAGGGACCACCGACGGGTGACATCCTCGCCGCCCAGAACGCCGTCGACGCGCTGGTGCGGCCGGGCCGGGTCGAGAACGTCATCGCCGAACTGCCCGCCGATTTCACCGCGGTCAGCGGGATCACCCCCGGCGTGATGACGGCACGCGACGGCACCGTGCGCGCCGTCCACACCGACGGCGGTTGCTCGGCGCCTTGGGGCGACGACAACACCAAGTGGGACTACGCGGTCCCCTGCAAGGCCCACGACCTGGGCTACGACATCCTCCGCTACGCCGAACGCAAGGGCCACCCGCTCGGCCAGGAAGCCAGGTCCACGCTCGACGACCGGCTCTCGGCCGACATGCACCAAGCTTGCGCCATCAACCCGATGGACTCGCGCGGCACCTGCGAGGTCGTCGCCTCCCTCTACACCGCCGGTCTCGTGCTCAACTCCTGGCACCAGCGCTGGGGGCCGCCGGTCGGCGACCCGCTCGGCCCGATGATCGTCGGGGTGCTGGTGATCGGCGCGCTGCTGGTGTTCCGTCTCCGCGGCTGGGTCCGCACGCGCCGGACAGCCGTCACGCTGCCCCGCGAGCCGCGTCCGGTGCACCCTGTCGGCCGCTGGGCACTGCTCGGGGTCGCCGGGGTCGTGCTGATGCTGCTCGGCGAATCCGCCGTCGCGCTCGCGCACTGGGCGGGCGCGCCGGAGCGGTCGCTGTGGCCGTTCACCTGGCTCGCGCAGCTCTGCCCGCTGATCTTCTTCGCGGTGGGCCGCATCAACGAGGCGGGCTGGCGGTCGATCCGCGCGACCGGCGGCCGCTATCCGCAGTACCTCGCCGACCGCGCGAGCCCGCTCCTGCGCCCCGCGCTGATCTTCGCCGTCGTCGCGCTGGTCGTCCCGCTCGCGCTGGAGGTGCTCGGGATCCCGACGGGCACGAACGCCACCGTCATGCGGATCGCGCTGCACCCGCTTTGGCTGCTCGGCGTCTTCCTGCTGACCGTCGTCCTCGCGCCGGCGCTGCTGACGCTCTACCGCCGGACCCGGACGGCCTCCGTCACCGGTCTGCTGGCCTTGACCTTGGCGAGCGAGGCCGCGGCGCAGTGGTCCGGCTCGCCGATCCCGCGCTACGCGGAGACCCTCTTCCTCGCCCTGTTCGTCCAGCAGCTGGCGTTCGCCCACGCCGACGGTGTCCGCCCGCCGCGTGGCGCCCTCCTGGCGACGGCGTTCACCGGCGCCGCCGGACTGGGCCTCGCGGTCGCCGTCCGCGGCGAAGGGCCGATGCTGCTCGGCGGCCCCGGCGCCCCGGCCGCGCTTTCGGGTCCGCCGTGGGGCGTCCTCCTGCTCGGACTGGTCCAGCTCGCGCTCCTCGGCCTGCTCGCGCGGCCACTGGCCCGGCTCGGCGCGAGTCCCGTGGTCGCCGCCACCGCCCGGCTCGTCCTCCGCGCCCCGATGAGCCTCTACCTCGTCTTCCTGTCCGCGATGCTGCTGCTCGTGGCCGTCGTCTACCTGCCGGGCCCGTTCGTGGACGGCCTCAGCTGGCTGGCCCGGCCGAGAGTCCTGCTCGCGCTCGCCCTGCTCGCCGTCCCCGCGATGCTCGTCTTCTGGTGGTTCGAACGTCATTCGGGACCCCAGCAGCGGGCTGTCGACGAGCCGGGCCTGCGCGCCGCGATCTTCTGCCGCGCCGCGGCGACCGTCGGGATGGCGTACGCGATGCTCGGCGTGTTCGGGTTCGCGTTGACCCGCTTCGGCGGCGCGTCGGCCGACGCCGATCTCCTCGGGCTCCGGCTCGGACCGGTCCAGAGCCTGGTCAACCTGCTACTGGGGGTGTATCTGCTGCACACCGTGCGCAACGGCACCAGCCGGATGACGGGACCCTGGCTGGTGTGCGCGGTCGCGTGCGCGCCGCCCCTGATGGGCGCCCTCGACGGCAGGCAGGTGAGCGCCGCTTCCGTCGCGCTGCCGGTCGCGACGATCGTCGTCGCGATGCTCGCGGCGGCCGCCACGCTCGTCCCGGCGCGCGCCGCCCGACGCGTACTCCCCTGAGCCGCACGGCGCTGACCTGGCGTTCTCCGTACCATTGAGACCAAACCGGTGGTGCGTGCCACATCTTCGGGGGGATGTGTAATCCTGCGACAACCCGCAACAGGCACCATGCGTCCCTTGAGAAGACCGTAGAACCGGTGACGACGAGAAGGAGCAGACCGCGTGGAGTACCCGCCTCGGAATGGGCATGGGGATCGACGTCCCGCCCGGCCTAGGCAGGACGCGCCCGGACGCGTTCCTTCCCGCCCGGCCCCGCCTCGGGGAGCCCGCCCGGCACCCGCCCGCCAGGCCGCGGCGCCGCCGCCCCGGCGCCCGGAACCGCGTCGCGCTCCTCGGCGGTCGTTCCGCGGGCCCAAGATCGCGCTGGGCCTCGTCTCGCTCCTGGTGATGGGCCTGACCGGCTACGCGTGGGCCGCGATGGACGGCCTGACGTTCGCGAACGTCGGCATCGGCGCCGACGAGGGCGAAAAGCCCGCCGACGGCGCCCGCGACATCCTGCTGGTCGGCCTCGACAGCCGCACGGACGCGCAGGGCAACCCGCTGTCCAAGGAGGTCCTCGCCCAGCTGCGCGCCGGGCAGGCCGACGGCGAGCTGAACACCGACTCGCTGATCTTCGTACACATCCCGAACGACGGCTCCAAGGCCGTCGCGATCTCGCTGCCGCGCGACTCCTACGTCGACATCCCCGGCGGTTTCGGCAAGCACAAGATCAACTCGGCGTATGCCCGCGCGATGCTCGACGAGCGCAAGAAACAGCAGGAGAACGGCGTCTCCGACCCGAAGGAACTCGACCAGAAGGCCAACGAGGCCGGGGCGAAGACCCTGATCAAGACGGTCGAGCAGCTGACCGGCTCGACCATCGACAACTACGCCGCCATCAACCTGCTGGGTTTCAGCGAGATCACCCAGGCCATCGGCGGGGTGGACGTCTGCCTCAACGACGACGTCAACGACCAGTTCTCCGGCGCGAAGTTCACCAAGGGCCCGCACACCATCTCCGGTGTCGAGGCGCTCGGCTTCGTCCGGCAGCGCCACGGGCTGCCGCGCGGCGACCTCGACCGGGTCGTCCGGCAGCAGGTGTTCATGGCCGGGATGGCGCGCAAGGTGCTCTCGGCGGGCACGCTCACGAACCCGGGCAGGCTCAACGACCTGATCACGGCCATCAAGAAGTCGGTCGTGCTCAACCAGAACTGGGACGTCTTCGGCTTCGCGCAGCAGATGAAGGGCCTCACCGGCGGTCAGCTCGAGTTCCGGACCATCCCGATCGTCAACATCGAGTACAAGACCCCGAACGACGGCGTCGCCATCCAGGTCGACCCGAAACAGGTGAAGGACTTCGTCCAGGGGCTCGCGGGCCCGCAGCCCGGCGAGCAGACGCCGCCGCCCGCCGAGTCGGCCAACAAGGCGACCACGGTCGACGTCCGCAACTCCACCAACCGGGATGGGCTGGCCTCGACGGTGCTGAAGCAGCTCGTCGACAAGGGTTTCACCGCGGGCGACACGGCCACGGCCAGCGCGCGCAAGAAGACGGTGATCTGGGTCGCGAAGGGCCAGAAGGAAGCGGGCCAGGCCGTCGCCGCCGCACTCGGGGGCAACCCGACCGTCCAGGAGGACAAGAGCGTCGAGGCCGGGCGCGTGATGGTCTTCCTCGGCTCGGACTTCAAGCAGGCGAGCGGCGCGGAGGCTTCCGGTTCCTCGCAGAACGCCGTCGGCTCGTCGGCCGCGGTTCCGCCGCCCGAGCAGTCCGACGAGAAGCCGATCACCGCCGAAGGCGTCCCCTGCATCAACTGACGCCACCTCTCACCTTCTCGACCAGCCACGACGCACACCAGAACGCACTCACTGAGCGGGACATTTGTTCACCCATTCGGCCCAGCAGGACAAAATCGGTATGAAAAGCACCCCCGAAACCGCGTAAGAGCGGCCCACCTGCCGACTTTCATACACGTGAGTGCGCTCGTCCCGGGTTTTGTCACATGGGGTGAGCGGTGGGAGCAGGGTTGGCAAGGCAGGGGTCGGGGAGTGCTGATCGACGCTGAGAGCTATCAGCGGATACTCGGAGACGAGCTCCGCAAGCTCCGCCGTAAGCGTGGCTGGACACGCAAGGAACTGAACCAGCATCTGCAGAGCGAGATCTCGCTCCAGACGCTGGCCACCTACGAGCTGGGCACCCGGCACTGTTCCGTGGTGCGGCTGGTCGAACTGTGCGTCGCGATGGACGAGCTGCCGCAGGATCTGCTGGCCAAGGTGCATCGCCGGGTGTTCGTGGACGAACCGGGCCGGGTCCGGATCGATCTGCGCCTGGTGATCAAGGACGACCAGGAAGAACTGCTCCCCCTGCGACGGTGGGCCGACGACCGGCTCAGGCAGTCGTCCGACAGCGGATCCGCCGAGGTCCACCTCGACTTCGCGGCGCTGGAACGGATGGCCGAACTCTGCGGTATCCCCACCGTCGATCTCATCGGAAGGCTTCGCCGGCTCAACCCCTCATGAGCGCGGCGTTCCCCGGTCCGTGAAGGCCTTGCCCCCCATCTGGGCTTTCACGGACCCTCCCTCTTTCCTCCTCAGCCGAGGAGTTCGTAGTCCTCGCGCCGCACCTTGCGGGTGTCGAGCCAATACCGCCAGGTGAAGCCGGGCCAGATCGTCCGGTTGACGCCCTTCGCGTCCAGGTACCAGCTCTTGCACCCACCCCGCGTCCAGATGCCCTTGGCGAGTTTGCGCTGGATCTCGCCGTTGAACCGCTCCTGCGCCTCCGGCCGCGGGTCGAGCGCCTTGCCACGCCCGAGCCGCAGCGCCTGCGCGACGTAGGAGATCTGCGCTTCGATCATGAAGACCACGGAGTTGTGCCCGAGCCCGGTGTTCGGGCCGAGCAGGAAGAACAGGTTCGGGAACCCGGACACGGTGATGCCCTGATACGTCCGCATCCCCTCGGCCGCCCACTCCTTGCCGAGGTTGCGCCCGTCTCGGCCGATGATCTCCAGGTCGTCGAAGGCGTCCGTGACGTGGAATCCGGTGCCGTAGATGATCGCGTCGACCTCGTGCTCGACACCGGCGCCGTCGACGACGCTGTGCTCGCGGACCTCCTTCACGCCCTCGGTGACGACGTCGACGTTGTCCCTCGCGAGCGCCGGGTAGTAGTCGTTGGAGATCAGGACCCGCTTGCAGCCCATGGTGTAGTCCGGCGTCAGCTTCCGGCGCAGTTCCGGATCCTTGACGCCCTTGAAAATGTTGCGCTTCGCGATGTTCTGGCCGATCTTCATCATCCACGGCTGCCCGTTGAAGCCGATCGCGCGGGCTTCGAGGCCCCAGTAGAGGACGTTGCGGAAGGCGCGCTGCAGCAGCGGCACCGAGCTGAACGTCTTCCGCAGCGCTTGCGGCATCTCGCGGTCCGGCTTGGGCATGATCCACGGCGGGGTGCGCTGGAAGAGCGTCAGCTCGGCGACGTCCTTCGCGATCCGCGGCACGAACTGGATCGCGCTCGCGCCGGTGCCGACCACGGCGACCCGCTTGCCCGCGAGGTCGTAGTCGTGCTCCCACCGCGCGGAGTGGAACGCCCGGCCCTTGAAGTTCCCGATCCCGGGCAGCTCCGGGATCTGCGGCAGGTGCAGCGCGCCGACCCCGGCGACCAGGGCGGGCGCGACGAACTCCTCGCCGGACTTCGACGCGACGTGCCAGCGGTTCTCGTCGGCGTCCCAGCGGGCGCCGGTCATCTCCTGGCCGAAGCGGATGAAGCGGTGCAGGTCGTACTTCGCGGCGACGTCGCGCATGTAGCGCCAGATCTCCGGCTGCGGCGAGTACGCCCGGGACCAGCCGGGGTTCTGCTCGAACGAGAACGAGTACATATGCGAGGGGATGTCGCAGGCGCAGCCGGGGTAGGTGTTGTCCCGCCACGTGCCGCCCACGTCGTCGGCCTTCTCCAGGATGACGAAGTCCTCGCGGCCCTCTTTCCGCAGCTGGATGGCCATGCCGAGACCGGAGAAGCCGGTCCCGACGATGACGACACCGGTCTCGGTGCGGTTGCCCATGACCCGCCCTCTCGCTCGTATTACCTGTTACCGGGAGTTCACCTTACTTGAAGTAGGTTACCTTCGGTAGAGTGCTGTGGTGACGACGGCGAAGCGCAAACGCATGCCACGAGCAGAGCGAATGCGGCAGATGATCGAAATCGCTGAGGAAGTGTTCGCCGAACGCGGCTACGGCGCGGCGTCGATGGACGACATCGCGGAGCGCGTCGGGGTCTCCAAACCGATGCTCTACGAGTACTTCAACTCGAAAGAGGGACTGCTGCTGGCCTGCATCCAGCAGTCGCGGGCGGCACTGCTCGAAGTCACCGAACGGGCGACCGTCGGTGCGACGTCCGCCGAGGACGCACTGCGGCGCGGGCTGCTCGCGTTCTTCGTCTTCATCCGGGAACGACGGCAGGCCTGGTCACTGCTCCGCCACGAGATGGCGCTGATCGGCACCGACGCGGCCGACGAGATCGAACAGACCCGGCGTCAGCAGACCGACCTGATCGCCGCGGTGATGAGCGGTTACCTCGACACGGGCGAAGATCCGCGCGCCGAAGCGTCCGCGGAGTTCGTCGTCGGCGCGTGCGAACGGCTCGCGATCTGGTGCGAGCGACACGAGGACGTCAGCCCCGAAATGGCCACCGGATACGCGATGGACATCCTCTGGTCGGGTCTGTCCGCGAGGGCCCGCTGAAGCGACCGTGAAGATGCGCGTGCATTAGGCCATTCGGTCGTCACTCAGAGCACATTGCCGCCAGTGTCTTGTGACACAGAGTTGTCCTACTGTATCGATGACACTGTAGAAACTCTGATGGACCGTCACGACCTCGGTCAGGAGGGGGCGCCACCACCCGAAAGTGGCGTCATGACGAGGACGTGGCGAGGTCCACAGAGTGACGCATGCTCGCGAGGAGAGGGGTGAGGCGGATGACCGAACCGATCACCGCGTCGTACGTCCAAGAGGACGACGACTGGAAGGTCACGGTCAGCGGCTCCGGTAAGGAACTGACCGGTCGCGCGCCGGGCATCATCGCGGCACGGGACCGGGCGGACCAGCTGGTCGAGAAACTGTCCCCGCCGGAGCGGTCGACCGTGGTGCACCTGCTCAACGGCAGTGCGCTCGAGTTCACCGCCGCTTACATGACGGCGAGGCTGACGCTCCCGGAGATCGAACCGCTCGAGGTTCCTCCCCCGGCGAACGGCAAGGCCAAGGAGAAGATCGCGGCCAAGCCTCCGGTGCCCCAGGGCAAGGAACTCCCGAAGGCCGTCGACGAGGCGAAGACCAAGGAGAAGGCCGAGCCCGCCAAGACACCTGCCAAGGCGGCCCAGACCTCCTGAGAGCTACTTCAGGAGTTTGCGGATCAGCAGGACGCCGATCAGCACTGCCCCGCCGATGAGCGGGTACTTCACCTTGGGCTCGTCCAGCTTCGCGCGCAGGCCGGTCTTCGCGGAATCCACCAGCTTCGCGGGGTTCGCCTTCGTGCCCAGCTGGTCGAGCGTGGCGACCAGCGCGTTCCTGGCCTGCTCGATCTCACGCTCGATGGTCTCGGGATCGCGAGCCACGTGTCCTCCTCGCCGCGACGGACTTGCTGGAAGCCCACGTTAGAGGACGCCACCCCTCGAAGCGGCACCGGCCACGCCGAGAAACTCGGATCGTGTCGCACGATACGATTTCAGGGCAGTACTGGGGGCCCGTAGCCCAATTGGCAGAGGCACACGGTTTAGGTCCGTGCCAGTGAGAGTTCGAGTCTCTCCGGGCCCACAGCGTTCACCGGTCACTCCGGCAGGCGATCCGGGAGCCCACGCCGGGCGGCTCCTGGGCGTCAGCGGACATTGGTCACCCGATGAGCCGTTTCGACCAGAGTCTGGGCCGCCCGGCCCGCGCGTTTGAACTCGTCCGTCGTCGCCGGGGTGTGGCTGTAGCCCGCCTTGGTCTTCAGCTTGAGCAGCGTTCTCAAATGCTTCGCGATTTCCTTGTCGGCCTGGGTCAGCAAGCCGATCGCTTCGTCGTGGTTCTCACCCTGCGCGTGCTCACCCAGCCTGGCGCAGCAGATGACGTCGGACACCCGTGTCGCACCGCCTGATCCGCACGTCAGCCTTTTCTCTTTCGCAGGTGGCCGGCCAGCCATGCCCGGCTTCCGGCCACCGTGAGCCCGTCTCGCGCCACGTCACGCAGAACGACCTCGTCGTGGGCACGGTCGACGAGTTCGCCTTCGGTGAACTCCAAAGGACGAGTGTCGTTGCCGACCCAGCGGGTCACCTCGATCGCCAGTTCATGGACTTGGGTTTCCCATCGGTCGTCGGCGTCGTCCGGCCGGATCAGCAGGAGATCCACATCGCTGTCCTCCGTCATCTCGCCGCGTGCCACCGAGCCGAACACCGCGGCATAGACCGGCGGGATCACCCAGGACTCCAGACGGTCTTCGATGCGTTCCAGGAATGTTTTCCGCATCTGGGCGAGCCCGATGATGTGCTCCGCCGCGAGATGGTCGCGGTTGAGCCGGTACGCGAAGGCGTTTCCGACGCGGTCGGCCAGCACGACACCCTGCTTCGTCAGGCGCCGTAGCACCTTGCGGATGCCCTCCTCCGAATGCCGCGCCAGGAGGCGGTGGAGCTGCCCGGTCGTGAAGATGCCGTCATGGTTGGCGAGCACGGCGAGGACATCGCCGTCGAGAGTGGGGGTGACCGTCATCAACGGTCGGCTCAAGTCCACGATCCGACTCCTTCAGAAGCCTCTTCTGCTACGCCAACTATAGTACCGCATACTCAACTATAGTACGTATACCAGTCTTATAGTTGACACCCTGTCCGCTCTGCCGAAGACGAGGCGCCTATCCGGTCAGCGCGAACGGTCGTAGACCACCGCCATCTCCCCCAGTTCCCGACCTCTTGATAAGCCAGCGTCCACTTCGATGCCGGCAGCCCCTCGACAACGACTCCTTGAGCTCTTGACTTACGACTACGGGCGCATCGTCCTCGACCAACGCGACCCGGAAAGCCCTAACGCGAACTACCGATACCGCCTCAGCAGCAGGTCAGCCAGCACATCGTGACGGCCCGAGTAGCAGGTAGCAAAGTCCACCACCTCTCTCTGACCTACCGCGGCAGGTCAGAGAACACGTACAGCAGCGCAACGCAAGAAGCCCTCGGCAGCGATCAGCTCCGCCGAGGGCTTCTTGCGGGTCACGGGCCGGGGCCCACTCCGCTTCCGGACTCCGCCGTCAGTTCAGCCAGGCGACGTAGTTGTCGAACACTTCCTGATTGATCCGGGTCCCGGTGTTGTCGTCGAATTGCGTGTCATACGAGCTGTGCACCGCGAAAGCCATGAAAACCCGGTTGTCGACGCGGTAAACCGGACCGCCACTCTGCCCCTCCGCGGTGTCGAATCGATAACCGAACTGACGGTCGAGCGACCTTCGAATGGTGTCCGCGGTGAACCACTGGGAACCGATGGGCTGTTTGTCGCTCGGATACCCGCGATGGGTGAGTTCGACACCGTTCAGATTTCCCGAGTTCGGTTTCATGGCCAGCCAGCCGACCGTTTCACCGATTTTGCAATTCAGCTTGAGTACCGCGTAGTCGTAATCGTAGTTCTTCGTCCGGTACCAGCCGAGCACGGTGTGCGACTTGGACACCGCACAGAACTTGTACGGGGCGTCGGCGCCGTTGCGGCCCGGCGCGACGCTCAGGTTCTGGTACCAGACCCCGCCGGGACCGCCCGAATGCACGCAGTGCCCGGCGGTCGCGACCTCGGACGGCCCGATCATCCAGCCGCTGCACCTCAGTTCCTTGCCATCCGGCCCGTCGCCCTTGATCTCCACCACGGTTCTCGACGGGAAGCTGGTGGTCAGGTTCTGCCTGGTTCTCGGGAACTTGCCGAAGATCTTCTCCGCGACGACATCGCCCGAATTCTCGTTCGCCGAAAGGCCTACCGTTCCTTTGCTCTGCGGTATTTCGGAGATGGTCGCGGGTGGCGCGTTTTCCCCGATGACATCATCACTGGAAATGGGAGTGCTCGGCAGTTGCGCCGGAGCCGCCGCGGCATTCGACGGAATCGTCATGATCATGGCCGTTCCGACCATGAACGCGGCAAACAGAGCCGTGCGTCGTCCAGTCATTATCCCCCCTCAAGGATGTGAGACTGATCAACACATTACCGTGCGGGCAAAATAACGGGCAGCGGCCTATTGGGTGACTGATCTTGTGCTCGGCTTTGCCCGGCATAGGCGTTTCGGCCCATCCGATCAGCGCGAACGGTCGTAGACCACCGCCATCTCCCCCAGTTCCCCGACCTCCTGATGAGCCAGCATCCACTTCGATGCCGGCAGTCCCTCGACGAAGAGCCGCTGCCCGCCGCCGGTGATCTCCGGGCAGATCATCAGGTACAACCGGTCGATCAGGTCGTCGGCGAGCAGGGCCTTGATGACGCTGGCGCTGCTGTTGACCAGGATGTCGCCCTCCCCGTTCGCCTTGAGGTCGGCGATGACGTCGGCGACGGGGGCGTTCACGACGCGGGCGCGGTCCCAGGGCGCTTCGGTCAGCGTCGTGGAGAAGACCACCTTTTCGGCATCTACCAGCCATTTCGCGTACGCGCGGTCTCGCGGGTCGGCGTTCTCGTCGGCGGCGATGGTCGGCCAGAAGCCCAGGAATCCCTCGGCGTTCAGTCTGCCGAGCACCGCTGTCGTCGCCTTCTCGTGAATGCGGGCGAGGTGACCGCGGGCGACGTCGGTGGTGGCGTACGAGACGATCGCACCCATGTCTCCGGGACCGCCGGGGCCGCTGTAGTGGCCATCGAGGGTGAGGCTGATGTTCGCGGTGACGCGGCGGCCGGTGGAGTTCGTCATGTCGTTCAGTCCTTTTCCTGGGTGAGCCGGGTTTCGAGGTTGTCGAGCACTTGGCCCCAGCCGGTTTCGATACCGGCGATGAACGGGACGGCCTCGACGGTGGTTTCGGTGACGCGCAGGTCCAGCCGGAGCCTGGTCCCGCCTGGCGCCTCGGTGAGCTTCAGGTCGTAGTGGCCGGTGAAGAAGGTCGCGCCCTTCGCGTCCAGCACCGAGAGGTCGAACTCGAGGTGTTCGATTTCGGTCGCGGCGTGGACCTTGCCCGCGGAGCGGTATCGCCCCTCGGCGTCGCGGTAGTCGAGGACGGCACGTCCGCCACTCCATGGCTCGATGACGCAGTCGGTGACGGTCATCGACGGCGGCGCCCACCACGACGCGAGCAGCGCGGGCTCGATCCAGTGCCGCCAGACGACGTCCGGCGGCGCGGCCAGCAGGCGATCGAACGTGAACGCACGCCCGTCCGCCCACCGGTCGCGATCCGCGGCGGCGGAGTCCTCGCCGATCGCGGCCTGATAGCGCGCGAGGACGTCTCGCTCTCCCTCGTTCGCCTCGATGGTCGCGATCAGTTCCCGCAGCCGTCCGCCGAAGTCCCGCAACGGCGCCGCCTCGACCGCGTAGACGCGACGCTGCCCGAGCGGGAAGACGGTCACGAGTCCGGCGCGGGCGAGGGTCTGCAGGTGCTTGGTGGTCTGCGGCTGCCGCAGGCCGGTCAGCTCGGCGAGCTCGCCGACGGACCGGGGCCGCTCGGCGAGAAGCTCGACGATGCGCCACCTCGCGCCGTCTCCCAGCGCTGCTGCGATCTGCTGCTCCATGACCAGAAGTATTCATCCAACAGAATATTCTTGTCAAGGAATATCTTGGATCCGGAACTCCAGCAGGCTGCGCTGGTCGGTCAGCGTGGTGACGGAGTCGAAGACCAGGTCGTGAGCGGCGGCGAGTTCGCGGAGTTCGTCGAGGCGCCGCTCACGGCCGCCGTAGAGCACGAGCATGACCAGATCCCACTCGGTTTGGGCCCCGAGTCCGCCGACGGCCTCGATGACGAGGACGCGACCTCCCGGGCGGGCCGCTTCGGCGCAGCGGGCCAGGATGCGGTGAGCGTGCTCGTCGTCCCAGTCATGGAGGATGTCGGACAGCAGATAGGCGTCCGCCCCGGCCGGGAGCGGATCGAAGAAACTTCCCGCGGTCACGTCGACCCGGTCTTCGAGCCCCTGCTCGCGCAATTCCTTCTCCGCACCGGCCGCGGTGGGCGCGAGATCGACGAGATGGCCGCGCACCGACGGGTTGGCCGTCAGGATCGCGGCGAGCAGGCTGCCGTGGCCGCCGCCGACGTCGACGATCGTGCCGAAGCGGGACCAGCCGAAACCGGCGACGAGCCCCGGGATCTGCGCGCTGAACCGCTGGGTCATCTGCCGGTCGAACGACTCCCGGAGCCGGGGCCGCTCGGCGAGGTCGGCCCAGAAGTCCTTGCCGTAGCGGCGGACGTAGCCCGCCTGACCGGTGGCGATGCTGTGCGCGAGTTCGACGAACGCCAGCTCGCCTCGCCCGCCGGCGGCCTCCATGTCCAGGAGTCCGGCGAGGCCGTTTCCCGCGTCGGCACGGAGGTTCGCGCCGTAGCCGGTGGTGCGGTAGCCGCTCGATGTCCGTTCCACGACACCGAGGGTGGTGAGGTGACCCAGCAGCAGATCGAGCGCGAGCGGGGATTGGCCGAGTTCCGCCGCCAGCTCGTCGGCGGCGGCGCCGTCGCCGGACAGCCGGTCCGGCAACCCGAGGGTGACCGCGACCCGCAGCGCCATCGGCGTCGCCAGCCCGGCCAGCCGGAGGAGTTCGTTTCTGTCGTTGTCATGGTTCGCCACGAAGATTCACTGTGGCAGCGTCGTCAACCGAGAATCTCCCGCACCGCGACGATCAGGCGATCGATTTCGTCCTCGGTGGTGTAGCCGTGCGGCGAGATCCGGAGCCCGCCGGATCTCGCCGAACAGGCGATTCCCCGCGCCTTGAGCCGTTCCGCCAACAACGGCATCGGCAGATCGCCCACCCGCACGGACACGATTCCCGAGCGATACGCGGCGCCGGGTTCCGAAAGCACCGTCGCGCCGATCTCCGAGAACCCGTCGCGGATTCGCTCGCAGAGACCGTCCACATGGGACCAGATCTCCTCGGCTCCCGCGGCCAGCAGCAACTCGATCGAGGCACCGAGACCGACGATCCCGGCGACGTTCGGCATGCCGCCTTCCAGCCGACGGGCGGTGCTGTCGGGCACGTAGTCCAGGTTGTCCCATTCTTCCCGATGGGCGACGGAGTTCCAGCCCGGCTCCAAGGGCCGCAGGAGGTCCAAACAGGACTCCCGTACGTAGAGCACGCCACAGCCTTGCGGCCCGAGCAGCCATTTGTGCCCGTCGGCCATCGCGAAGTCGACGCCCCACTCCTCCAGCCGCGCGGGGATCACGCCAAGGCCCTGGATGACGTCGACACAGAAGAGCGCGCCCACCTCACGGCAGACCCGGCTCAGCGCGGCGAGATCGACCCGGCGGCCGTGGCCGAACTGGACCCAGCTGGTCACCACGAGTTTGGGCGGCGGCCCCGCGGCGATCGTCTCGGCGAAGGCCTCGGTGGTGAGGCTTCCGCGCACGCGGTCCACCACCACACCGCGATCGGCGAGCGCGAGCCACGGGAACAGCGTGGACGGGAACTCGAAGTCCGGGATGACGACGCGGTCACCCGGCGACCAGTCCAGACCGTTCGCGACGAAACCGAGGCCGGTGCTGGTGTTCTTCACGAAGGCGACGTCGCGGGACGGAACCCCCATCAGCGTCGCCGCCGACGTGCGGACCCGTTCGATCGCCGCACTGTGCGCGGCGTAGGTGAACTCACCGTCCAGCGAGACCTCGAGGGCCTGCCGGTGCATGGCCTCCACCGAGGACACGGGCAGCGGGCAGATCCCGGCGTGATTGAGGTAGGCCCAACGGTTCACGGCGGGGAACTGATCGCGCGGCAACGGAGTCATCGGACCCTCCTCAAGTGAACACCGTGTCCACTTCGATGCCTCCGAAGCTAGCCGATAACCGGTCACGGTGTCCACTTACGGTTTCAGCGTCCTCCCCGTGAGGCTTGCGGTCTCCACCGCCTCGACGTAGCTCCGCGCGACGTCCGCCGCCGGGGTGCCGCCGTCCGGTTCGCCGAGCGCGGCGAGCGTTTCGCTCACCCAGCCGGGACTGACGGCGTTGACGCGGAGGCCGCGCGGCAGTTCGCGGGCCGCGGCGGCGACGAACGCTTCGAGCCCGACGTTGGTCAGGACACCGAACGCGCTGCCGCGCAACGTCTCCGGGATCCGGCCCGCGGTCAGCGTGACCGAGCCACCGTCGGTCAGATGCGGGATCGCGTGCCGCAGCAGGAACACCTGGCCGAGCAGTTTCCCTTGCAGGCCTTGGACGAACTCCTCGTCGGTGCCGCCGTCGACCGGGACGAGCGAGCCGCTCCCCGCGCAGCACACGACGTGGTCGATGCCCGGCTCGGCGGCGAAGAGCGCGTCAAGGGTGCCGGGCCGCTCGACGTCCACTGTGAGCTCGCCCGAACGCGACGCGGGGAGCACGGCGTGCCCGCGCGCGGCGAGCGCTTCGGAGACCGCGGCCCCGATCGTCCCGGTGGCACCGACCACGAGAATCTTCATCGGCGTCTTTCCTTTCAAGGTCGGGTGAAGGGCTCTGATGCGTAAGCCCGGTGCAGCGACTCGACGAACGACGGCGCTTCCGGAAGCGGCGTCGCGCCGATCCGGTGCACCGCGATCCCCGGCGTCCACGAGTTCATGACCACCGCGCCGGCGAGTCGCGGCAGGTCGGCGAGCGTGACCTCCTGATCCCGCTGCGGCACGCCGAGCGCCTCCAGCCTTCGCCGCACGATGCCCATCGTGGTTCCCCGCAGCAGTCCCGCGTCGGGCCACACCACAGTATCGCCGTCCCAGAAGGCGAGGTTCCAGATCGTCGCTTCACTGAGCCTGCCCCGACGATCGACGAACGCCGCGTCGTCGAACCCTTCCTCGACGGCCTGCCTGCGGAAGTACGTCTTCGCCATCTCGCCAGTGTGCTTGATAGATGGGAGGACGCGTTCGTGTTCGACGGCCGTCAGCGTCAACGGACCCGTCGGACCGGACGACGGCGGCCGGGTGCGGACCAGGACTTCGAGTTCGCCCGGTAGGTGGATCGTGGCGGTCAGCGAGACGTCGGCGGGGCCGGACTCCAGCGCCTTGCGCAGGTACGAGCGGATCCGGTCGTCGGGCAGGGCTTCGCCGAACAAGTCCAGCGAAGCGGTGCGGAGCCGGTCCAGATGCAGGTCGAGGCCGCGGATCCGGCCGTCACGCACCTGCATGGCCGTGAAGTGGGCGAAGGCCGCGAAGGCGAGAGGCGCCAGATCTTCGGCTGTCGCGGTCTCGCCGTTTCTCTGGGCGACGAAGGAACTCATGTCCGCACCGTAATCCGGTCGCGGCTCAGGCTGGTGCGCCGCGCCGGGGTCACGCACGGCCCGGCGTGATGCCGGGAACGGACTTCAGCTCGCCCAGGAGTGCCGCGCTGATCGCGACCGGATAGTCGTCGAGCGCGTACGACGTCCCGGCGAGCTTCACCCGGACCGGGGTTTCGCCCTTGTGCGCCAGTAAGGTCCGCTTCAGTTCGAGCACCGCGTCCTCGGTCAGCTTCGCGGCGATCGCGTGCAGCGTCAGCGGTGGCTCCTCGTCCCCCGCGGCGGAAAGGTCGAGCGGGGTCAGCCCGCCACCGAACACGGACATCTTGTCCTCCCGCCAGTTCACCCGGCCGCTGACGCGGACGGCGTTGTCCTCGGCCAGATCCGCCGCGAACAGCGCGTAGGCCTTGGGAAAGAACAGCACTTCGAGCGCGGCGTCCAGATCTTCGATCACGCAGATCGCCCACGGCTCGCCCTTCTTGTTCACCCGCCGCTCCAAGGACGTGATGAGCCCGGCGACGACCAGTTCCCCTTCCCTGGGCGGATTGTCGAGGATCGCCGCGATCGGCCGGGGCGCGTGTTTGCGCAGAAGGCGTTCCGCCCCGTCGAGTGGATGCGCGGAAACGTACAGCCCGAGCATTTCCCTTTCGTGGGCGAGAAGTTCCTTGCGCGGCCACTCCTGGGCACCGAATTCGAGGTGAGCGAGCGGTGACGTGTCGTCTTGGCTCTCCTCACCGGAACCGAAGAGATCGAACTGTCCCATCGCCTGCTTGCGTTTCAGCGGCACCACGGCGTCCACCGCGTCCTCGTGCACCCGCAGGATCGAGAGCCGCGTATGGCCGAGCGAGTCGAAAGCGCCGGCCTTCGCCAAGGATTCGAGGACGCGTTTGTTGCAGGCCACCAGTTCCGCTTTGTCGAGGAAGTCGGTGAACGACGCGTACTTCCCCTTCTCCCGCCTAGTCGCGATGATCGAGTCGACGACGTTCACGCCGACGTTGCGCACCGCGCCCAGCCCGAACCGGATCGCGTTCCCCACCGCCGAGAACCGGAGGCCCGATTCGTTGACGTCCGGCGGCAGCACCTCGATCCCCAGCCTGCGGCACTCCGAGAGGTAGACCGCGGACTTGTCCTTGTTGTCCCCCACCGAAGTCAGCAGACCGGCCATGTACTCGGCCGGATAGTTCGCCTTGAGGTACGCGGTCCAATAGCCGACCAGGCCGTAGCCGGCGGCGTGGGATTTGTTGAACGCGTATCCGGCGAACGGGAGGATCGCGTCCCAGAGGGCCCGCACGGCGTCGAGGGAGAACCCGTTCGCGATCATACCGTCCCGGAAGCCCTCGAACTCCCTTTCCAGTACTTCTTTCTTCTTCTTGCCCATCGCCTTGCGCAGCACGTCGGCCCGGCCCATGGAATAGCCGGCGACGTCGCGTGCGATCCGCATGATCTGTTCCTGGTACACGATCAGGCCGTGGGTCTCGGCCAGGATCTCGCGCAGCGGCCCGGCCAGCTCGGGATGGATCGACTCGATCGGCTGCCTGCGGTTCTTGCGGTCCGCGTAGTTGTTGTGCGTGTTCATCGCGATCGGGCCGGGGCGGTACAGCGCGTTCACCGCGATGATGTCGCCGAAGCCGGTCGGCCCCATGCGGCGCAGCAGATCCCGCATCGCGCCGCCGTCGAGCTGGAAGACGCCGAGGCTGTCGCCGCGGGCGAGCAGTTCGTAGGTCGCCGGATCGTCGACGCCGAGCCTGTCGAGATCGATGTCCTCGCCGCGGTTGTCCTTGATGTTGTCGAGCGCGTCGCCGATGACGGTGAGGTTGCGCAGGCCGAGGAAGTCCATTTTCAGCAGGCCGATGGCCTCGCACGACGGGTAGTCCCAGCCGGTGATGACCGCGCCGTCGTCCCGCCGCCACAACGGGATCGCGTCGAGCAGCGGCTCACTCGACATGATGACGGCGCAGGCGTGCACACCGGCGTTGCGGATCAGTCCTTCGAGTCCGCGGGCGGTCTCGAAGATCTTGGCCGCCTCGCCGTCTCCTTCCAGCAGCGCGCGGACCTCCGCCGCCTCGGCGTACCGTTCGTGATCAGGCTCGACGATCCCGGCGAGCGGGATGTCCTTCGCCGCGACCGGCGGCGGCAGCGCCTTGGAGATCCGGTCCGCGATCGCGTACCCGCTCTGTCCATAATGGACACGCGCGGAGTCCTTGATGGCAGCCTTGGTCTTGATGGTGCCGAAGGTGATCACCTGCGCGACGTGGTCGGCGCCGTACTTGTCGGTGGCGTAACGGATCATCTCGCCGCGGCGCCGGTCGTCGAAGTCCATGTCGATGTCCGGCATGGAGACCCGTTCGGGATTGAGGAACCGTTCGAAGAGCAGGCCGAGGTCGATCGGGTCCAGGTTGGTGATGCCGAGCGCGTACGCGACGAGCGAGCCCGCCGCTGAGCCGCGGCCGGGCCCGACGCGGATGCCGACCTCACGGGCGTGCCTCATCAGGTCGGCGGTGATCAGGAAGTACGCCGGGAAGCCCTTGTCGGCGATCACGCCGATCTCGAAGTCGGCGCGGGCGGCATAGGCTTCGGGCACGCCGTCGGGCAGTCTCCACCGGAGCCCGTCCGCGACCTCCGCGCGCAACCAGGACTCCTCGTCGTGCCCCTCGGGAACCTCGAAGACCGGCATGCGGTCGACGTGCCGGTAGACCTCGTCATAGGACTCGATGCGTTCCGCGATGAGCAAAGTGGAATCCGCCGCGCCCGGGACCTCGGCGTCCCAATACCGGCGCATCTCCTCCGCGGACTTGAGGTAGTAGCCGTCGCCGTCGAACTTGAACCGGCCTGGATCGTCGAGGGTCTTGCCGGACTGGACGCACAGCAGCGCGGAGTGCGCGGCGGCCTGGTCCTGGCTCACGTAATGCGAATCGTTAGTGGCCAACGGTTTCAGCTCTAGGCGCCGCCCGATGTCCAGCAGCCCGTCCCGCACGGACCGCTCGATCGGGAGGCCGTGGTCCATCAGTTCCAGGAAGAAGCCGTCCGCGCCGAAGATGTCGCGATAGTCCGAAGCCGCCTGGATCGCCTCGTCCGGCTGGCCGAGCCGGAGCCTGGTCTGCACCTCGCCGGACGGGCATCCGGTGGTGGCGATGATGCCTTCGTGGTGCCGCGCGAGGAGTTCGCGATCCATCCGGGGTTTGCGGTAGTAGCCCTCCAGGCTCGCCGAAGACGACAGCCTGAACAGGTTCCGCAGCCCCGCCGCGTTCTCCGCGAGCATGGTCATATGCGTGTAGGCGCCGCCGCCGGACACGTCGCCGCCGTCGCCGCGCCGTCCCCAGAACACCGGCTTCTTGTGGAACCGCGACTCGGGCGCGAGGTAGGCCTCGATGCCGATCACCGGCTTGATCCCGGCCGACACGGACTGCCGGTAGAACTCGTCCGCGCCGTACATGTTGCCGTGGTCGGTCATGCCCACCGCGGGCATGCCGAGCCGATGGGCCTCGGCGAACAGCGGCGCGATCTTGGCCGCGCCGTCGAGCATCGAGTACTCGGTATGAACGTGCAGGTGCACGAAGGAGTCCACCGGTCACTCCCCACGGTTGTACGATTCCGGCCTGACGTGGCGATTGGACCGAAGGCACACAGGCACTGTCCAACAAGCGACACGCGGCAAGCGACAACCGGAAGTTGTAGGGAGTGCACAGTGGAGCTGGACCTGGGCGCGGTCCGCGCGTTCGTCGCGGTGGCCGAGGACCGGTACTTCGGCGAGGCGGCGATCCGGCTGGAGGTGAGCCAGCAGGCGATCTCCAAGCGGGTCGCGAAACTCGAGGCGGACCTCGGCGTGCGGCTGCTGTCGCGGACACGCGGCGGGGCCGAGCCGACCGAAGACGGCGAGGAGTTCCTCAAACACGCTCGCGCGCTGATCAGCCTCGCGGACCAGGCCGTCGAGCGGCTTCACGGCAGGCGGCGCCCGCTGCGCGTCGACGTCCTCGGCACGCGGCTGGCGACCATGGAGGTGATCCGGGCCTTCCACGCCGATCACGACGACGAACTGGAGCTCGTCACGCCGGGCCTGGGGGCGATGCGCCGGTCGATGCTGCCCGAGACGGTCGATGCCGCCTTCGCCCGCGTCAGCACCGTGCCGGACCCCGCGATCGGCCGCACGCCCGCCTATCTGGAACCGGCGAACCTGCTGGTCGGGCGGCGGCATCCGCTCGCACGGCGGCGGCGGGTCGCGATGGCGGAACTCGCCGGCCTCACGGCCTGGATGCCGTACAACGCGCGGGCCAGCGAATGGGCGGAGTTCTGGCAGGAGCTGTGCCCGGCGTTCGGCATCCTCGTCGACACCGACGGCCCGAACTTCGGGCTCGAGCACCACATCGAGGTGCTCAGCGAGTCTAAGGACCGCCTGGGTTTCGTCGGCGCGAAGATGCACGTGCCCTGGCATCCGGACGTCGTCCAGATCCCGCTCGTCGACCCGACGCCGGTGTACCCGTTCTCGCTGCTGTGGCGGCATGAGAACCGGCACCCGACGCTGCCGCTGCTGATCGAGCACGTCCGGTCCGGCTACCGGCCCTTCGACCCGGAGCGGCAGTGGCTCCCGGTGTCGGACCAGGCGGCGATGAGCCACGTGAGTGGCGAGGACGGTTAGTGAGGGGAGGGCACATGTGTCGAAGCCCTGATCTCGCTCTTTCCGTGAAGGCCTCCTTCCCTACCTTGAGCGTAGGGAAGGAGGCCTTCACGGACATACCCCAACAGGACAGCGGCGCCCGACCGGTCGACGCGACGGCGAGTTCTCGCGGCGGCATGGTCGAGCGTGGAGTGGTCCGCTCTGACCGTCCGCCGTGACCCATGTGCACGATGCGCGAAGGGCCGCCGATACGGAAAAGTGAAGTCATGGGGCTGATCGGCGCGAAGGTGACCCGGCTGGAGGACGTCCGCCTGCTCACCGGCCGGGCGCAGTACATCGACGACGTCCGGCTGCCCGGCATGCTCGAGGCCGCCGTCCTCCGCAGTCCCTTCCCCCACGCGCGGATCCTGCGCGTCGACACCACCGCGGCCAACGCGCATCCCGGTGTGTTCGCCGTGGTCACCGGCGAAGACGTGCTTTCGAGCACGAAGACGCCCCAACCGGTGATCTGGGCGAACCTGCCGGACATGCGGGTGCCCGAGAACCACGCGCTGGCCGTCGGCAAGGTGCGGTATCCCGGCCAAGGCGTCGCGGCCGTCGCGGCGAAGGACCGGGCGACCGCCGAAGACGCGCTGGAACTGATCGAGGTCGAGTACGAAGAACTCCCGGTCGCCGGCACCCTCGAACAGGCACTGGCGGACGACGCGCCGAAGCTCTATGAAGACTGGCCGAGCAACATCGCCGGCACCGGCACCATCCCGATGGGTGACGCGAGCACCGCGTTCGCCGAGGCCGACGTCGTGCTCACCGAATCGTTCCGCTTCGCACGGCAGATGGGCACGCCGATCGAGACACGCGGCGTGGTGGCGACCTGGGATCCGTTCACCGACCGGCTCGACGTCTGGCTCGCGACTCAGGCGCCCAACCTCGCGCGCGAACTGTTCGGCGAGGTCTTCGGGCTTTCTCTGGACCGGATCCGCGTGCGCACCCCCGACGTCGGCGGCGGCTTCGGGAACAAGTTCGACTTCTACGCCGAAGAGGTCGTCGCGGCGATCCTCTCGCGACGCACCGGGAAACCAGTCAAGCTCATCGAGGACCGAGCGGAAAGCTTCGTCGCCAACGCGCACTCGCGCGAGCAGAAGATCGACGTCGAACTGGCCGCCAAGGACGACGGCACGATCACCGGTCTGCGCGCCACGGTGTACGGCGTCCTCGGCGGCGTGCTCGGGACAGTCGGCCCCAGCCCGTGCTGGACGACGACAGCGCTGCTGACCGGGCCGTACGCCATCCCGAACGTCGAACTGAGCCTTGTCGCCGTGATGACGAACCGGTCGCCGTACGGGTCTTTTCGCGGATACGGGCTGCCGAAGGCGAACTTCGTGCACGAGCATCTGGTGGAGCAGCTGGCGAAACGGCTCGGCATGGACGCGCACGCGGTGCGGCGCAAGAACTTCATCCCGCCGGAAGCGTTTCCGTACCAGAGCCCGGTGTTCGTCTACGACAGCGGCCGCTACGAAGACTGCCTGGATCTCTGCCTGAAGGCCGTCGAGGACGCGGGCTGGGCGAAGCGCCGTGGAAACGGTGTCGGCATCGGCTACTCGTTCCACAACGAACTGACCGGATTCGGGCCGAGCCGGATCATCAACCTTTCCGGGCTGGGACATTCCGGGTTCGACGAGGAAGTCGTGCGTGTCGACTCGACAGGGCACGTGACCGTCCACACCGGACTGTCCGCCATCGGGCAGGGCATCCACACGACGCTGGCGCAGGTGGCCGCGCATACGCTCGGCGTCCCGCTCGATCACGTCACCGTCGTTTCCGGGGACACCGACAGTTGCCCGTACACCGGCTACGGCACGGCGGCGAGCCGCGGGGCGGCCGTCGGCGGCGCGGCCGTGCTGAACGCGTCGACCCGGTTGCGGGCGAAGATCCTGCGGGTGGCAGGCCACATCCTGGAGGTATCCCCGGGCGACCTGTCTATCGAGGACGGTGTCGTTTCGGTGAAGGGCGTGCCGGGCAGGGAGGTCACGCTGGCCGCCATCGGCGACGCGGCATACCGGAGGCTGAACGGCGTCTGGCCGGAAGACGAGACGCCGACGCTGGAGGAACGCGAGGTCTACGACCCGGTCAACGTCGCGACCTCGTTCGGCTGCACCGCCGTCCTCGCCGAGGTCGACCGGGAGACCGGGGTGGTGACGCTGCTGGACTACCTGATCGCGCACGACTGCGGCACCGTGATCAACCCGATGATCGTGGACGGGCAGTTGCACGGCGGCGCGGCGCAGGCGATCGGCGGCGCGCTGTACGAGGAATTGGTCTACGGCGCCGATGGGCGTATGGAGACCACTTCGTTCACCGGGTACCTGTTGCCGACCGCGACCGAGATCCCGCCGTTCTCCGTGTCCCATATGGCGACACCCGCCGAACACGTTCCCGGCGGGTTCAAGGGGATGGGGGAAGCGGGCGTGATCGGCGGTGGCGCGGCGATCGCGCACGCCGTCGAGGACGCGCTGCGCGAGTACGGCGTCGACATCACTTCGCTGCCGATCACGCCACCACGGCTGCTGGCCGCGATGAAGCGGGGAGCACGCCGATGAAGGCCGCGCCGTTCGAGTACCTCCGGGCGTCTTCGCTCGATGAGGCCATCGAAGCGCTGGCGGGCACGCCGGACGCGCGAGTGCTGGCGGGCGGGCAGAGTCTGGTGCCGTTGCTGAACCTGCGGCAGGCGCGGCCCCCGCTGGTGGTCGACATCAACCGCGTCGACGAACTTTCCTTCCTGCGCAAGGAGAATGGGCGACTGGAGATCGGCGCGCTCACCCGGCACCGCGTCGTCGAGACGTCCGCCGTCGTCCGGTCCGAAGTCCCGCTGCTGGCCGAGGCGCTCGGTTTCGTGGGGCACGTGGCGATCCGGAACCGGGGCACCGTCGGCGGCAGCCTCGCGCATGCCGACCCCGCCGCGGAACTGCCGGCGGTGATGGTCGCGCTCGACGCCGAGTTCTCCGTGCGCGGCCCGGCAGGTGAGCGGGTCATCGCCGCGCGGGACTTCTTCCTGGGCCCGCATCGCACGGCGTTGGAACCAGGCGAACTCCTGACCCGGATCTCGGTGCCGACGCATCGAGGCGGCTGGGCGGTCGAAGAATTGAGCCGCCGCAGCCGGGATCTCGCATTGGTCGCTGTCTTCGCCACCGTGACGCTGTCCGGCGAAGTCTGCGAAACCGCGCGGATCGCCGTCGCGGGCGCCGGCCCCACCCCGATCCGGGCCACCGCCGCCGAAGAGGCGCTCGTCGGCGGCGCCCTGACGGACGACGCGATCGCGCTCGCCGCGGAACTCGTCGCCGCGGCGACCGATCCGCCCGGCGACCTCCACGCACCGGCGGACTACCGGCGCGAGATGGCCGCCGTCCTCACCCGGCGGGCGATCGCGCGAGCGGAGGAGGGCGCATGATCACGGTCACCGTGACGGTGAACGGACGGACCTACCGCGCAGACTGCGAACCCCGGCGGACGCTGGCCGACTTCCTGCGTCACGACCTGGGTTTCGTCGGGGTGCACGTCGGCTGCGAGCACGGCGTCTGCGGCTCTTGCACGATCACCCTCGACGGCGCGAGCGCGCGTTCGTGCTGCCTGCTGGCGGTCCAGGTGGACGGCGCGGAGATCGTCACGGTCGAGGGGCTCGCCGAGAACGGCGAACTGCATCCGCTGCAGGAGTCGTTCCGGAAGCACCACGGGCTGCAATGCGGTTTCTGCACGCCCGGGATGCTGGCGACGGCGATGGAGCTGCTCGAGGAGAACCCGGACCCGACGGACGCCGAGATCCGGCAGGGGATCTCGGGGAACCTGTGCCGGTGCACGGGGTACCAGTTCATCGTCGACGCCATCCGGGACGCGGCTCCAGGTCGGTGAAGTCCGTGAAGGCCTCCTTCCCTACCTTCAGAGTAGGGAAGGAGGCCTTCACGGACCTTCGAGCCGCTCAGCCGACGATGTCGATCTCGAACTCCACGTTCGAGCTGTACTCGTAGTCGGCCCAGACCGCGCCCGGCAGGGCGTACCGCCGGTGCGAGACCGTCTTCGGGTTGAATCCGGGCGTCCCCAAGGGATTCCCGCCGACGCCGACCTTGTCGCTGCCCCAGGCGAAGATATTGCCCTGCCAGACGGGCGCGTCGGTGACGCCGTCGCCGTCGACACGCGGGCGGACGATGATCGCGGCCGTCTCGCTGCCGGAGAGCAGCAGCCGCACTGACGTGGTGGCCGAACTGGCCGGAATGGTCCTGCGCTCCATGAGTTCTGTCGTCGCCTTCCGCTTCGGGGCGGCGCCGCCGCCGGTCAAGTGGGCGTTCGTGTAGGACTCGTTGAGGTCGACACTGCTCGCGCGGATCCCGGGGATCTGCCCCGCGTCCGAATACTGGTGCAGGTCGTAGCGGCCCGCGGCGGCGTCGGGTTTGGCGCCGTAGCGCGCGATCCAGATGACCAGGTCCGGTACGCCGAACTGGTCGGGGCGCAGCATCTTGGCGAGCGAGTTGTTCATGTAGATGCCGGGCCGGAACCCGTGCTCCGCCAAGCGATTGCAGAACCTGATCGAGAAGTCCCGTTTACGCCCGTCGGGGATGTTCGGCGCGCCGGAGCCCGGCGGGTTGTCCTCGAGGTCGAGCATCGGGACACAACCCGTCGCACCCAGTCGCCGCACCTCGGAGATCAACACGTCGGCCTGCGCCTCGGGAGACGGAGTCAACTGGGCGAAGTGATAACCGCCCACCGGAATTCCCACGGATCTCGCACCGGCCACCAACGCGTCGCCCTTGTTGCGGCCGCCGTTCGGCAGGCCTCCCCCGTCGCTGAGCTTGACGAAGACGAACGTCACTCCGTGGTTCTTGACGGCCTGCCAGTTGGTAACGGATTGGAAGCGGCTGTAGATATCTATTCCCAGCGCCATCGTTACAGCCTGACGGGTGAACCAGTTGGACAAAAGGGCCTAGTGGGCGATTACGGGTACGTCCGATTCGCCCTTTTGGGCGGCCCCTCCCTGGCTGACTCCGCTCACCCATGCCCGTACTGTGACGACCATGACGTCCCGAAGCCCCTTTCGCTGGATGACCCGGTGGGCGGACTGGTTCGAAGAACGCGGCGTCTACGTCCCGGGCGAAGAGAGCCGCGCGGTCGACCCGATGCGCGATTTCGGCTGGTTGATCGTGGCGTGGGTGTCCGGTCTGGCGATCTTCATCCTGTTCTTCGCTTTCGCCGTCTGACCCTGACCGGTGTGCCACCGAGGTGACGACTGTCACTAGCCGTACCCTTCCGATCACGGATCGGCCACGGCTGTACACCAGGTGCGCCTCAACCCGGCCGTGCCGCTCCTCTCAGCTGCAGAAGACCGTCACTCTGGACTCTTCGGCACTAATGACTACCTCGAACGGCCCACCCGCACCGCCGACTGGAGTAACCGCACATGGCGCCCCCGCGCACCCCGAAGCTCTTCATCGCCGCCTGCTCGCTGATGCTGGCGGCCGCGTGCGGGGTTCCGGCACCGGAAAAGGGGGCCGCCGTACTCGGTGCGGACGCCCCGGCGCAGGGGCTGACCGCGACGCACGCGGAAGGCGACCTCGCGTTCGGTGCCCCGCACCGGTTCGCGAGCGGGGTGACGATCTCCGTGTCCGCGCCGAAGGTTTTCCGCCCCAGCGCGTCGGCGTACCCGCAGAGCCCGCGCGCGGTGGCCTTCGGCATCGAGGTGACGAACGCGGGCGACGGGACGTACCGGCTTTCCGGTCTGTCGGTGACGGGTGAGGTCGACGGCGAAAGCTCGTCGGTCAAACAGGTCGTCGACGCGGTGCAGGGCTACAACGGCATCGCGGACGCGGGCAAGGACGTGGCGCCCGGCCGGTCGGTCCACCTGAACCTGGCGTTCGCCGTTCCGGACAAGCCGGTGAGACTGCGCCTGCAGGTGCGGCCGAGTCCCACGGAGCCTGTCGCCGCGAAGTACTGCGGGAAGGTCTGAGGCCGCCGGTTCGCTACCGTGTGCGTCATGACCGAGCAGCGACTCTCCCCCGGCGACAAAGCGCCCGACTTCACCCTTCCCGACAGCGAGGGCAACGACGTCAAGCTCAGCGACTTCCGCGGCAAGTCGGTCGTCGTGTACTTCTACCCGAGTGCCGGCACGCCGGGCTGCACGAAGCAGGCCTGCGACTTCCGGGACAGCCTCGCGCAGCTCAACGACGCCGGCTACCAGGTGCTCGGCATCTCCCCGGACAAGCCCGCGAAGCTCGCGAAGTTCGTCGAGGCGGAGGGGCTCACCTTCCCGCTGCTCGCTGACACGGAGAAGACCGTCCTCAAGGCATACAGCGCCTTCGGCGAGAAGAAGAACTACGGCAAGGTCTACGAAGGCGTCATCCGGTCGACGTTCGTCGTCGACGCGGAGGGCAAGATCGCCGTGGCGCAGTACAACGTGCGCGCCACGGGGCACGTCGCGAAGCTGCTGCGGGATCTCGACCTGGCGTCCTGACGATGACGGGGCTGGAGGGACCCGCACTCAAACTGGGCGGCAGCATCGCCACGTACGCGGCGAAGTCTTGGCTGCAGCGGCGTCGCAAGAAGACCGAACGCGAGTCGAGCCTCGCCGAACTGGCGGCGGACGAGCTCAAAGGGCCGCTCGAGAAACGCAAGCTCGAAAACCTGGTCGAGACGATCGGTCTGCAGGTGGCCGAAGAACTCAAGCCGGTGCTCGCCGCACGGTTCTCGACGCTGCCCGAGAACGAGATCGCGGCGACGTTCCTCGCGGTCGAGGACACGCTCGGCAAGGTCGATCTCTCCGACGAAGCCCTCCTGGCGGACGACGCCGACCCGGAACTCCTGGCCCGGCGCGTCCGCGAGCAGTTCCCCGCCCGTTCGGCCCTGCTCGCCGAGCGGGCGGCGGATCTGTACGAACTGGCTTTGGACCTGGCATGCCGCCATCTGGTGATGGTGGTGCGGCACCTTCCCTCGTTCCGGTCGACGACGCTCGCCGAGATCTTGGGACGGCTGACCCGACAGTCGGACCAGCTGGACCAGCTCCTCGCGCGAATCCCGAAGACGAGCCTCACCGCACCGGCCGGAACCGACCACGACGCGGAGTTCCGGACGGACTACCTGAGCCTGCTCGCCCGGAAGCTGGACAAACTCGACCTGCTCGGGCTGACCAAGGACGACCAGCCGACACTGCCGCTGACGGTCGCCTACCTCAGCCTTTCCGTCTCCTCGGAAAGTTCGCGCGGCGACGACCGGCCGGAGGACTGGTTCGCGAAACACCCCGGCCGCCGCGACGGGACGACCATGCGGGCGGAAAGCGCGATCGGAGAGGAACACCGGACGCTGGTCCGCGGCGAGGCGGGGTCCGGCAAGACCACCCTGCTGAACTGGCTCGCGATCAGCGCGGCGGGCAGCCGGTTCACCGGGAAGCTGGCGCCGTGGAACGGATTCGTCCCGTTCCCGATCCGGCTGCGGAGTTTCGCCGACGGCGCTCTCCCCGGCGCCGAGCACTTCGTGGCCCACGCCGCCCCCACACTCGCCGGACGGGCGCCCGCGAACTGGGCGGACCGCGTGCTGCGCAGCGGAAAGGCGATGATCCTGGTCGACGGCGTCGACGAAATCGACGCTCCTCGCCGCCGGAAGGTCAAGGACTGGCTGCAGGAACTCGGGCTGACCTATCCGGAAGCACGTTTCGTCGTCACCTCCCGGAGCGCGGCGGCCGATCAGCGATGGCTGTATCAGGAAGGCTTCGGTTCCGTTCTGCTCGAACCGATGAGCGCGAACGACATCCACGCCCTCGTCGACAAATGGCACGAGGCCGCGGTTTCGGTGCGCCCCGAAGAAGATCTCGACGAGGCCCGGCGACGGCTGCTGAGCCAATTGAGCAACCGGCCGCATCTACGCACACTGGCTTCCAGTCCGTTGCTCTGCTCGATGCTGTGCGCGCTGAACTGGGCGCACCGTTCGGAACTGCCGCGTGACCGGATGGACCTGTACCGCAAGGCGTTGTCGATGCTGCTGCACCTGCGCGACACCGCGCGCAGCATCACCGTTCTGCTCACCGAGCAGCAGAAGCAGATCCTGCTCGGGCATCTGGCCTGGCGGCTCACCTCGGGCGGCAAGGTCGAACTGCCGAAGGACGAGGTCCTGGAGCACATCGCCTACCGGCTGCGCTGGCTGCCCCATGTCGACCACAGCTCCGAAGAAGTCCTGGCCCACCTTCTCGAACGCAGCGGGGTCCTGCGGGAACCGGTGAGCGGCAAGGTGGATTTCGTCCACCGGACGTTCCAAGAATTCCTCGCCGCCAACGAGGCCACCGAGGCGGGCTACCTGGACACTCTGATCACGCACGCGCATCGGGACACCTGGCGGGAGACCGTGATCATGGCGTGCGGCCACGCCAAACACCATCAGGCGAACAAGCTGCTCACCGAAATCCTCGATCGCGCCGAAGCCGAGCCACGGCACACCAGGCGGTTGCGGCTGCTCGCGGCGGCCTGCCTGGAGACGGTCAGCAACGTCGATCCGGCCGTGATCGAGCGGGTCGAACAGGTCATCCGGGAGCACCTCGTCCCGCCGCGCGATCTTCGCGAAACCCGGTCTCTCGCATCGGTCGGGCCCCGGCTCCTGCGCTATCTCCCGGAAACCACCGACGGTCTCAGCGAGGCGGCCGCCGCCGCGACCGTCCGGGCCGCCACGCTCACCGCGGGCGACGACGCTCTGCGGCTTCTGCGCAGCTACGCCCAGGACAGCCGTGAGAGCGTCCAAGAACAACTCCGTGAGGCTTGGCAGTACTTCGATCCGGAACGTTTCGCCGACGAAGTCCTGGCCGATTCCCCTCTGTGGAACGGCAAGATCGTCGTCACGGCCGGCAGGCTGTTGCCCTACACGAGACGACTTCGCCGTCTTGAATCCTTGTCCGTCGCACTCCCCACCAGTGAAGAACTGCCCGGAATCGACCTGCTCTCCGAAGTGCCCGCGCTCAAGGTGCTGGATCTGTCTTTCGATGACAACGCGGTCGTGGACCTGAAACCCCTTGCCGATCATCCCAAGCTGACAGAGGTCGGCCTGTACTTCGCCAAGAAATTCACCGGCCTGAAAGCCCTGAAATCTTTGACAGAACTCGAAGACCTGACTTTGTTCCGCTCCTCGCCATGGCGCGGCCTGGAGGCACTCGGCCACCTGACGCAGGTGCAAAGTCTCTCGCTCGACAACTTACAATCGGTCGAGAGTCTCGAGGCGCTCTCTGCGATGACTTCGCTCACCCGACTCCGGCTGATGGGATGTTCTCACCGCGCGCTGGCCGCCACACCACCGATGCCCGGAATCGATATGCTGAGCCTGGACGGCGGCATGAAGACCGGAATAGCCGCGCGGCTGATCGCCGAGACTTTCCCCGGCCTGACGTATCTTTCGGCGTCCTACGTCGACATGACGGATTTGACCCCGCTGGCCGATCTCCCGCTGACTTCGTTGAATCTCTTGTCGTGCGCGCTGGGCGATATCGGTCAGCTCGCTTCGCACCCCACCCTGACGACCATCATGATCTACGCCGCCGACACGGTGGACGTCCGGCCGTTGGCGGATCTCGACATCACTCTCTACGCACGACCGAAAGACCGCATAATCGGGCTCGACGAACTCGGGCCTGGAGTGAAGGTGTTCGGCTGAAGTCGCGAGCGGCGGTTCGGGTCATCGAGGGCAAAGGTGCCGGGCCGGGTCGCTCGCCTGTGTCGGTTTCGGGTGTCGCGAAAGCCACTTTCGGGACGTCTGGTGTCCCGAAAGTGGCTTTCGCGACATCAGGGCCGCGCGAGTACACCCACCACTCTCGAGAACCTAACCGGCCAGCTTCCGCAGTTCTCCCACCAGCGCCCGCAACGCCTTGCCCCGATGCGAGGCACCGTCCTTTTCGGACGGTTCCAGCTCGGCGGAAGTCCGCGCCCCGCCCTCCGGCACGAAGATCGGGTCGTATCCGAATCCGTTGGCACCACGGCGTTCCCGGATCAGCGAGCCTCGCCATTCGCCGCGCACCACGGTCTCGTCGCCACCGGGGACGACGAGCGCCGCCGCGCAGACGAACGCCGCGCCCATCCGCTCGTCGGGGGTGTCGGACAGTTGCGCCAGCACGAGATCCAGGTTCGCCTCGTCGTCGCCGTGCTTGCCGGACCAACGGGCCGAGAGCACGCCCGGCATACCGTTGAGCGCGTCGATGGCGATACCCGAATCGTCGGCGATCGCGGGGAGGCCGGTCGCGGCGGACGCGTCCTGTGCCTTCGCGAGCGCGTTGCCTTCGAAGTCCGGGGCGGTTTCGGGTGCTTCGGGGAATTCGGGGACGTCGGCGAGGCCGATGACCTCGACGCCCTCGATCCCTTCCGCCACCAGGATGCGCCGGAGTTCGCCGAGCTTCTTCGCGTTGCGGGTGGCGAGAAGCAGCTTGGTCACTTCGCGCCCTTCTTCTTGTCCGTACGCGGCTCGGGCAGTTCGCCCGGGTACGGCAGCGCGAGCGCCTCGGTCTGCAGGCGGGTCAGCTCTTCGCAGCCCGCGAGCGCGATGTCCAGCATGGTGTCCAAAGTGGACCGCGCGAAGGTGGCACCCTCACCGGTGCCCTGCACCTCGATCAGGGTGCCCGCGTCGGTGGCGACGACGTTCATGTCGACCTCCGCGCGAGAGTCCTCTTCGTAGGGCAGGTCGAGACGCACGCGGCCGTCGACGACGCCCACGCTCACCGCGGCCACCGAGGACGAAAGCGGCTGCGGGTCGGCGAGGCGGCCAGCGGCGCCGAGCCAGGTGACGGCGTCCGCGAGCGCGACGTAGCCGCCGGTCACCGCGGCCGTGCGAGTGCCGCCGTCGGCCTGGATGACATCGCAGTCGATGACGATCGTGTTCTCCCCCAGCGCCGCCAGGTCGATGCAGGCGCGCAGGGACCGGCCGATCAGCCGGGAGATCTCGTGTGTGCGGCCGCCGACGCGGCCCTTGATGGATTCGCGGTCGCTGCGGGTGTTGGTCGCGGACGGCAGCATCGCGTACTCGGCGGTGACCCAGCCGAGGCCGGAACCGGCCCGCCAGCGGGGGACGCCTTCGGTGACGCTCGCCGCGCACAGCACCCGGGTGTCGCCGAACTCGATCAACACCGAGCCCGCGGGCCATCGCTGGAAGCCGCGGGTGATCTTGATGTCGCGAAGCTGGTCGTCGTTCCTGCCGTCTTTTCTCGCCACGGCCGCCACTCTAGAACCCCGCGTCAGAGGTCGTAGACGGCGCCCTGCTCGACCAGCTCCGCCTCGGGGAAAGCGACGGCCGCCTCGGCGAGGACGGCGTCGCGGTCGGTCCAGGGCGCGACGTGGGTCAGCAGCAGCCGCCCCGCCCCCGCCTTGCGCCCCAGTTCCCCGGCTTCCTTACCGGACAGGTGGACGCCGGACGGCCGGTCGGGAGAGTCGGTCCAGGACGCTTCGGACAGCAGGACGTCGACGCCGGCGGCGAGGTCGGTCAAGGTGTCGCAGACGCCGGTGTCGCCGGTATAGGCGAGCGTCGTGCCGCCGTGCGCGAAACGCAGGCCGAACGCCGGGGTCGGATGGTCGACCGGGACCGCGGTGACCTCGAACGGCCCGATCTCCATGGGCCCGGCGCACAGGACCTCGAAGGCGAAGACGTCGGAAAGATCGGTCGTCGCCCGCTCTTCCTCGTTCGCCGCGTAGGCGTAGGCGAGCCGCTCGTGCACGTCAGAGGGCCCGTACACCGGGAGCCGTCGCGGCCTCGCCGGATACGGCAGCGCGGGGTGGTAGCGCCGCAGCACGGTGAGCGCGCTGACGTCGGCGCAGTGATCGGGGTGCAGATGCGAGAGGATCAGCGCGTCCAGATCGAACGGGTCGCGCAGCCCCTGCAGCCTGGCGAGCGTCCCGTTGCCGAGTTCGAGCCCCAGGACGAACCCGTCCGCCTCGATCAGGTAGCCGGACGCGGCGGCGTTGGGCCCGGGGATGCTGCCTGAGCAGCCGAGGATCGTGAGACGCACTGTGACACCTTAAGCACGGAATCGGCGATTTACGCGCTGGTGGGAGCCAGCACACCCGGAGCGAAACCCATGAACCGCTGAGCGAGTCTGGTGAACGGCTCGGCGGATCCGGTGGCGACGAACTCGTGCCGCGGCGGGGTGTCGCGTTCGGCGAGGAGATCGTCCTCGGTGAGGACGCGCACGAGGTCACGCGCGGTCTCTTCGGCGCTGGACACCAGCGTGACGTCCTGGCCCATGACGATCTGCAACACCCCGGACAGCAACGGGTAATGCGTGCAGCCCATGACGAGTGTGTCGACCTGTGCGTCCAGCAGTGGTTCCAGATAACCCTGCGCGAGCCCGAGCACCTGGCGTCCGGTGGTGATCCCGCGTTCGACGAAGTCCACGAACCGCGGGCACGCGACGCTGGTGATCTCGACGTCCTGAGCGGCGTTGAAGGCGTCGTCGTAGGCACGGGACCGGACGGTGCCCTCAGTGCCGATCACGCCGATGCGGCCGGAGCGAGTCGCGGAGACGGCCCGGCGCGCGGCCGGGAGGACGACCTCGACCACGGGGACGTCGTAGCGCTCCCTCGCGTCGCGAAGACAAGCGGCGGAGGCGGTGTTGCAGGCGATGACCAGCGCCTTCACCCCGCCGTCGACGATGTCGTCCAAAGCCGCGAGCGCGTACTCGCGCGCCGTCGCGATGGGAAGCGGACCGTACGGGTTGCGGGCGGTGTCGCCGACGTAGCGCAACTGCTCACCGGGCAGCTGCTCCAGGATCGCCCTGGCGACGGTGAGCCCACCCACTCCGGAATCGAAGACGCCGATCGGGGCGTCGGCGCTCGGCTTGCTCACCCGGCGAGGTTACCCGGACCGGTCGCTTTCCTGGCTCGGGACCTGTCCATCCGCGCCACCACCCAGGCCGCGAAGATCCCGGACAGCGCGCCGAACAGGTGGCCCTGCCACGAGACGTTCGGATCACCCGGCAGCAGCCCCCAGAGCATCCCGCTCCAGATGCCCAGCAGCAGGACGGCCACCAGGATCTGCCCGACAGCACGGTTGAAGATGCCCCTGACCAGTAGGAAAGCGAGCCAACCGAACGCGACGCCGGACGCGCCGACGGTCACCGTGCCACTCGGCGCGATCAGCCAGACGCCGAGACCGGAGAGCACCCAGATGATCGCCGTGACCAGCACCCACCGGCCGATGCCCGCGGCCATCGCGAGGAAGGCGAACACCAGTACCGGGACGGTGTTGGAGAACAGGTGCCCCCAGCCCGAGTGCAGCAGCGGCGCCCAAAGAACGCCGTCGAGCCCGGAGACGTCACGGGCGAGGATGCCGCCCTGGTCGAGGTCGGCGGGCAGTACCACGTCGACCAGCTCGACCAGGTAGAGCAGCACGGTGAAGGCCAGCGCCACGATCGCGGCGGCCGTCGGGTTCGACGGGAGGACACGTTTGGCCGGATCCGTACCGGACGACTCGCTCGCCGGGACCGGCTGGGAAGGCAAAGTGGTCACCTCCCCAGGCTACGACGCGGATCGGCGGGATCGCCTCCGTGAGAACCCTGATTTGTCGGTGGTGAACGCTACGGTCGGTCGCATGGGGATCTCTTCTTCCGAGCACGTCGACGTGCCGGCCTACCTCGCGCGACTCGCCCTCGAGCACGAGCCGCCGAGCCTCGGCGCGCTCTTCCGGCTGCACGCCGCACATGTGGAACGGGTGCCGTACGAAGACTTGGAAGTCCAGCTGGGCCGGGTGACCTCCTTGGATCCGTCGGTTTCGTTCGGCCGGATCGCCGCCGGTCGCGGTGGCTACTGCTATCACCTCAACGGCGCGTTCTCGGCGCTGCTTACGGCGCTCGGCTACCGGGTCACGCGGCATCCGGGCGGGGTGCAGGGCCATGGTGAGGAGGCCGGGATCCACCTCAACCACCTGCCGCTGACCGTTTCCGGGCTGGCGGAGACACCGGAAACGAGCTGGTTCGTCGACGTGGGGCTCGGCGACGGCATCCACGAGCCGCTCCCGCTGCGTGAAGGCGAGTACAAACAGGGGCCGCTGGCGTTCCGCGTGCGGGAGTCGGAGGTCACGCCCGGCGGCTGGCGGTTCGACCACGACCGGCAGGGCAGCTTCGTCGGCATGGATTTCGCGCCGGAGACGGCCGTGATGCCGGACTTCGCCGAGAAGCACGTCGAGCTGTCCACGTCGGGGAGTTCCGGGTTCGTCCGCACGCTCGTGCTGCAACGGCGGGACGCGGCGGGTGTCGACTCGCTGCGCGCGCTGACTTTGAGCCGTCTGCCGGGCGGCAAAACGGTGCTGGAGTCACCGGCCGAGTGGTGGACGGCGATCGAGGACGTCTTCGGCGTGCCACGCGGTGGATTCACCGGTGAAGAACAGGACAGGCTGTGGCGGCAGGCCGTCTCCCAGCACGAAAGTCACGTCGGGGGAGGGAGAGAGGTCTTGCCGAGCGCGTAGTCCACGGCCGCTTCGGCGTGCAGCCTGGTGGTCGGGAACGTGGGCACCGGACTGTCCTCGGGGCCGACGAGCAGTTCGATCTCGGTGCACCCGTAGATGACACCCTCCGCCCCGGCGGCCACGATCCGCGCGATGACCTCGCGGTACCGCTCGCGCGACTCGTCGGTGACGACGCCGTGGACGAGCTCGTCGTAGATGACCCGGTGCACCGTCTCGCGATCGGCTTCGTCCGGCACGAGCACGTCAAGGCCGTGCGCCGCCAGACGTTCGCGGTAGAACGGCTGGGCCATGGTGAAGCCGGTGCCCAGCAGACCGACGCGCCCGAGGTTCCCCGCTTTGATCGCGGTGGCCGTGGCGTCGGCGAGGTGCAGCAGCGGGATGCCGAGGCCGTCGGTGAGCTGGTCGGCGACCTTGTGCATCGTGTTGGTGCACAGGACGACGAAGTCCGCTCCGGCGGCTTCGAGGCCGCGCGCGGCTCGGTTCAGTTCGCGCCCGGCGTCGTCCCAGCGGCCTTCGGCCTGCATCGCTTCGATTTCGGCGAAGTCCACGGAGTAGAGCACGGTGCGCGCGGAGTGGAACCCGCCGCGCAGCTCACGCACGCGCTCGTTGACCAGCCGGTAGTACTCGGCCGACGATTCCCAGCTCATCCCGCCCAGCAACCCGATGACCTTCATGGTGTCGTCCGTCCAGTCACATGTGTCGTCCGTCTGATCACAGATGCCGTCCGCTCAGTCACGCGAAAGCACCGAGTCAGCTCCGGCTTGCAAGTACGTGAAGGCCTCCTTCACTGCGTCTAGCGCAGCGAAGGAGGCCTTCATACCGCCATCGTGCCAGCGCGACCGGTTCGGCGATGGGTCTCGTGAGGTCAGGCCCAGAGCTGCCCGTCGAGCCTTTCGGCCGCTTCGTCGAGCGAGCCGGAGTAGGCGCCCGTCGAGAGGTACTTCCATCCCGCGTCCGCGACCACGAAGGCCACGTCGGCCGGCTTCCCCGAAGCCGCGGCCTTCTCGGCGACGGCCAGCGCCGCGTGCAGGACGGCACCGGTCGAAATCCCCGCGAAGATGCCTTCGTGCTCCAGCAGCTCACGAGTCCTGCGCAGCGCGTCGTAGGCGCCGACGGAGAAGCGGCCGTTGAGCACGCTCGCGTCGTAAAGCTCCGGGACGAAGCCTTCGTCGAGGTTCCGCAGGCCGTACACCAGCTCGCCGTAGCGCGGCTCGGCCGCGATGATCTGCACGTCCGGCTTCGCCTCGTGCAGGTAGCGCCCGACACCGACCAGGGTGCCGGTGGTGCCGAGGCCGCCCACGAAATGGGTCAGCGTCGGCAGGTCCTTGAGCAGTTCGGGCCCGGTGCCGCGGTAGTGCGCCTCGGCGTTGGCCGGGTTGCCGTACTGGTAGAGCATGACCCATTCCGGGTTGGCTTCGGCCAGTTCCTTCGCCCGGCGCACGGCCTCGTTGGACCCGCCCGCGGCCGGGGAGAAGACGATCCGCGCGCCGTACGCCTGCAGCAGCTGCTTGCGTTCGGTGGAGGTGTTCTCCGGCATGACGCACACCAGGCCGTAGCCCTTGAGCTTCGCGGCCATGGCGAGCGCGATCCCGGTGTTGCCCGACGTCGGCTCCAGGATCGTGGAGCCACGCCGGAGGGTGCCTTCACGCTCGGCGGCCTCGATCATCGCCAGCGCGGGGCGATCCTTGATCGAACCGGTCGGGTTGCGATCCTCCAGCTTCGCCCACAACCGCACGTCGTGGGTGGGCGAAAGCCGGGGAAGGCCGACCAGCGGGGTGCCGCCGAGCGCGTCGAGCAGCGACTCGAAGCGAGCCATCGATCAGCCACCGGCCACGGCGGGCAGGATGGTCAGGGTGTCGCCGTCCTTGACCTCGGCCTCGAGACCACCGGAGAAGCGGACGTCCTCGTCGTTGACGTAGACGTTGACGAAACGGTGCAGCTTCTCTTCCTTGACCAGGCGGGCCTTGAGGCCGCCGTGGCGGGACTCGATGTCGTCGATCACCTCGAGCACGGTCTTGCCGCTCGCCTCGACGGACTTCTCGCCGCCGGTGTGCGTACGCAGGATGGTCGGGATGGACACGGTCACGGCCATGGTTTTCTACCTCCGGTGGGTTCTCTACTACGCAGACGTTCGGTCCGGCCCGGGTTATTCCGGGACCGGGGTTCAGCCGGTGATCTCGACGGGCTCCTCGGTGATCTCCCCGTCCACGATCCGGTAAGACCGGAACTGGTGCGAATCGGGGTCCTTGGTGGAGACGAGCACGTAATGCGCGTCGGGTTCCGAGGCGTACGAGACATCGGTGCGTGACGGATAGGCGTCGGTCGCGGTGTGCGAGTGGTAGATGACCACCGGGACCTCGTCGTTGGCGTCCATCTCGCGGTAGAGCTTGAGCAGATCACCCGAGTCGAATTCGTAGAACGTGGGCGAGCGGGCCGCGTTCAGCATCGGGATGTACCGCTCGGGGCTGTCCGACCCTTGCGGACCGGCGATCACCCCGCACGCCTCATCGGGATGGTCACGGCGGGCATGGGCGACGATCTCGTCGACGAGTTCACGGCGGATCCGGAGCACATCGCACATCTTAGGTGCTGGACGCGGCCGGTCCATACTCTGAGATTGCGGCCACTCGAACCCACGCTCGTTCAGGAGAGCGCTTCGGGCCAGACGTCGCGGTAGGCACGCATGCCACCGGCCGAAGTGGCGTGCAGCACTCCGTGCACCATCGCGCGCCCGAACACCCGCGCGGCCGCCGAGCACAGCGTGTCCAGCACGGCCGCCCGCCGCGTCGCCGCGACCGGGCCCGCGCCGCCGGGGAGTTCCCGGTCGCCGGTCGCCAGCGCGAACACCGTGTCGCCGTCGAACATCGTGTGCGCCGGGCGGACAGCCCTGGCGAGACCGTCCTGCGCGGCCACCGCGAGCCGTCGCGCCTCCGCTTTGGACAGCGCCGCGTCGACGGCGACCACGCCGATCGTCGTGTTGAGCCCGGCGGCCTTCGCCTCGACGTCGCCGGGCCGGTCGGGCCAGCGGACGGCGAACTCGCCGTCGACCTCGTGATCCGCGGCGAACGCGCGGCCGGTCGAGAGGTCGACGGCCTCTCCGGCGGCGTTCACCGCCGCGACGACGCCGACCGTGAACTCCCCGACCCGCTCCGAGGCCGTCCCGATCCCACCTTTGAGTGATCCCGCCTTCGCCCCGGCGCCCGCTCCGACGGTCCCCAGCGGCACCGGACCGGCCTTGGCCGCTTCGCAGGCCGCGTAACCGAAAGAAGCGTCCGGACGGTTGCCCCAGTCACCGCGCGGGAGGTCGAACAGCACCGCGGCGGGCACGATCGGCACCACCTCGTGCGGCCGCGTCCCGACCGGTATCCCCAGGTTCCGCTCGGCGAGCCAGCGCATGACGCCGTCCGCCGCCGCCAGCCCGTACGCGCTCCCGCCGGACAGGCAGATCGCGTTGACGTGCTGGACCAGGTTCTCCGGCTCCAGCAGGTTGGTCTCCCGGGTACCGGGCGCGCCGCCGCGCTGGTCGACCGCCCCGACCGCGCCGCCGGGGACCAGCACGACCGTCGTCCCGGTCGCCCAGCCGTCACCGACCCGCTCGTGATGCCCGACGAGCACTCCGGGAACGTCGGTGATCACGATGTCAGCGACTGGATGAGGGTCTCCTGCACCCAGGTCAGCCAGTGGTAGACGCCGAGGTGCGGGGCGCGGGGATCGTCCTCGGGAAGCTCGTCGGGCATGTCCTCGGTGACGTCGAGCGCGGTGCCCAGCGCCAGCCGGACGTCGTTGAGCGCGCCGAGCCACGCGTCGGCCTGCTCGAAGGTCAGCCGCACGTTCCCGCCGTCCCTCGGCAGGGTGTCCAGCACGATCTTGGCGACGCCGACCTTCTTGTCCAGCAGATCGGGCTCGTGGAGCGACCGCATCGCGGCGGCCGAGTCGATGTCCTCGCGGGTCGGGTTGTCCGGGTCCAGTTTGTGGAAGTCCGGCAGCAGCCGTGAGAGCACCGGATCGTCCGGCGACTCCGTCGGGCCGGTGCGGATGCCGGTCAGCTCCGCCAGCTCGTCCTGCGGCGCCTCCTCGGCGCGCGCGGTGAGCATGTCCTCCAGCTGGCTGACCAGACCGCGCAAGACCGCGGCCTCCTGCTGCTCGAACCCGGCGACAATGGTTTCGCCCTTGCGGCGCCATCCGTTCATGAAGGCTGCTCCATCGTGGCCCAGAGGCCGGCCGCGTGCAGTTTCGCGACGTCGGTCTCCACCTTCTCCTTGGAACCGGAGGACACGATCGCCTTGCCCTTCTGGTGCACGTCGAGCATCAGCTTCGTCGCGTGGTCCCGGCTGTAACCGAACAGCTTCTGGAACACGTACGTCACGTACGACATGAGGTTCACCGGATCGTTCCAGACGACCGTCCGCCAGGGATTGTCCTCAGAGACGACTTCTACTCCCTGTGGATCAACCTGCGTCTGCTCGGATGCGACAGGCGTGGACATGCACTCCATGGTGTCACGGGCCCAACCCGGTACGGGTTGGCAGGTCCGGCCATGTGGGTGAATAGGCTGGCACCATGGGTTTCCCCGAGGCGGCCACTGGCGCCGGCACCGCGTTGCTCACCGACCATTACGAGCTGACCATGCTGGCCAGCGCCCTGGCGGACGGGACCGCGGACAGGCCGTGTGTCTTCGAGGTCTTCGCACGTCGACTACCCGACGGCCGCCGCTACGGCGTCGTCGCGGGCACCGGCCGGGTCCTCGACTCGATCGCGGACTTCCGGTTCACCGACGCCGAGCTGAGCCAGCTGGAAGCGACGGCCGTCGTCGACGACGCCACCCTTTCGTGGCTCGCGGACTACTCCTTCTCGGGGAACATCGACGGTTACGCCGAGGGCGAGCTCTACTTCCCCGGCTCCCCGATCCTGACCGTCACCGGCTCCTTCGGCGACGCCGTCGTGCTGGAAACGCTGATCCTCTCGATCCTCAACCACGACAGCGCGATCGCGTCCGCCGCCGCGCGGATGTCGGGCGCCGCGCACGGCAGGCCGATCATCGAGATGGGCGGGCGCCGCACGCACGAGTGGGCCGCCGTCGCCGCCGCGCGGGCCGCGTACCTCGCCGGTTTCGCCACGACGTCCAACCTCGAGGCGGGCCGCCGCTACGGCATCCCGACGCGGGGCACCGTCGCGCACGCCTTCATGTTGCTGCACGACAGCGAAGAAGAGGCGTTCCGCGCGCAGGTGGACAAGATGGGCACCGACACCACGCTCCTGGTGGACACCTACGACATCACCAAGGGCATCGAAACGGCCGTCCGGGTGGCCGGGACCGAACTCGGCGCGATCCGCATCGACTCCGGCGACGTCGGCCCGCTGGCGCGCAAGGCCCGTGAGCAGCTGGACGCCCTCGGGGCGAAGGACACCCGCATCGTGGTGTCCGGCGACCTCGACGAACACGCGATCGCGGCGCTGCGGGCGGAACCCGTCGACGCGTACGGCGTCGGGACGTCGGTCGTCACCGGCTCCGGGGCGCCGACCGCCGGGATGGTCTACAAACTCGTCGAGGTCGACGGCAAGCCGGTCGCCAAGCGCAGCGCGCACAAGGAGTCCCGCGGCGGCCGGAAATCCGCGCTGCGACGGCACCGCGGCACGGGTACCGCCGTCGAAGAGGTGATCTGGACCGCCGCCTCGGCGGTACCGGAACGGGGACCGGACGACCACGAATTGCAGATACCGCTGGTCCGGGACGGCCGGACGGTGGATGATTTGCCCACGCTGGACGACGCGCGCCAGCGGCTGCGACGGGCTTTGGTGAGCCTGCCGTGGGAAGGCCTCAAGCTTTCGCACGGTGAGCCGGCCATCCCGACCGTATTCGTCTAAAGAGAACTCAGGAGCAACACATGGGGACCGCCTTGATCGTGGTCGATGTGCAGAACGACTTCTGCGAGGGCGGGTCGCTCGGCCTGCCCGGTGGCGCCGCCGCCGCCGAAGCGATCTCCAAGCAGGCCGCCGAGGGCGGTTACGCGCACGTCGTCGCCACCCGCGACTACCACATCGACCCGGGCGACCACTTCAGCGAGACGCCGGACTTCAAGGACAGCTGGCCGCGGCACTGCGTCGCGGGCACCTCGGGCGCGTCGTTCCACCCCGCGCTCGACGTGGTCCCGATCAGCGAGGTCTTCTCCAAGGGCGAGTACACCGCCGCGTACTCCGGCTTCGAGGGCAACGCGCGCGACGGCAAGACGCTCGACGCCTGGCTGAAGGAGCGCGACGTCACCGAGGTCGACGTCGTCGGCATCGCGGCCGACTTCTGCGTGCGCGCGACGGCGCTCGACGCGGCGAAGGCGGGCTTCACCGTCCGGGTGCTGCTGGACCTCACTGTCGGCGGTTCGCAGCCGACGGTCGACGCGGCGCTCAAGGACTTCGACGAGGCCGGCGTGACCTACACCGGAACGGCGCCGGTCCCCGCCGCATGATCCAGCACGACCTCCAGGACACCCTGATCGAAAACCGGCTCATCGCGATCCTGCGGGCCGTGGACGCCGGCCGCTTCGCCGACGCCGCCACCGTGCTGCACGCGGCGGGGGTGCGGGTGCTAGAAGCGGCTTTGACCACTCCAGGCGCCCCGGACGCCATCGCGGTCATCCGCAAGAAGCTCGGCGACGAAGCGCACATCGGCGCCGGGAGCGTCCGTGAACCGTCCGATGTGGACATCGCGGCGGACGCGGGCGCGACGTTCCTGGTCACGCCGACGGTGAACCCGCTGGTGCTCGAACGCGCGCACGAACGCGGGCTGCCGGTGGTCTGCGGCGCGCTGACGCCGACCGAGATCGACCAGGCCTGGCGCCTCGGCGCGGCGGCGGTGAAGGTGTTCCCGGTCGCCGCCGTCGGCGGGGTCGCCTACCTGCGGGCGATCCGGGCGCCGATGCCGGACATCCCGCTCGTCCCGACAGGCGGCGTGCACCTCGCCGACGTCGCGAAGTACCTCGAGTCGGGTTCGATCGCCGTCGCGGCGGCCACTCCGCTGCTCGGTGACGCGCTCACTCCGGGCGGGTCGCTGACCGACCTCGCGACCCGGGCGGGCGAGTTCGTCGCCGCGGCCGCGAAGTACGTCTCGCGCGTCTGAGCTCCTTCTGCGGAGCCCTGACCCCAGTACATGAAGGACCCCTTCATTGCGTCTAGCGCAGTGAAGGGGTCCTTCATGTACTGGGGAAGGTGTGAAGGTCGAGTTTCCTACCTTGAGCGTAGGGAAGGGGTCCTTCACGGACCTTGCCCCCGACAGGACAGGTTTGCGTCACCCCTCATTTAGTCCTCTGGATGCGAGGTGTCAGGGCTTCTTCTTGCCGTAGGGGTCGCAGCGCGCGGTGCCGAGGTAGATGTCGCCCTTCGCCGGTCCGCCGCCCTGCGGGAACAGCTTGATGTGCAGCATGTGCGTCACGAGGCTCCCATCGGGCGGCGTCGGCGTGACGGTCTCGTTGACCGTGAGCGACGCCAGCGCCGTCCCGCCCTTGCCGCCGGCGATGGTCAGCCGGTAGTTCTGCGGGATGTTCTCCGGCAGCGTGAACCCGGTGACATCGCCGAACTCGATGTAGCCGAGGCTGCCGTCCTTGGTGGTACTGCATTTCGCCATGAACGTGCGGACCTTGATCACCGGGCCGCCGAAGCGTTTGAGCAGGCTGGTCTCGAACCGCCGCCCGGCCGCCTCGGCGATGGCCACCGCACCGTTCCGGCCGCAGCGCGACTCACCACCGCCGAATCGGGCGAAGTCGCCGGTGGACCCGCCCTTGGTCGTCGCGGTCAGAGGGCCGTCCACATCGCACGGCGCGAGTTCGCCGGTGACCACGTGCTCGTCGCCGATCTCCACGTCGAGAGACCCGACCGACGCCGACGCCGTCGCGGGTGCCGCGTCGGCCGAGGCGATCGCCGGGCCCCCCGTCACCAGCGCCCCGGTCAGGATCGTCACCGACAACAGCCTCGAACCGAGTTTCTTCATGTCCGGCAGCCTCTCCCAAGAGCCTGACCGGCGCAGGTCCACGCCACCCGGACGAGTGGACCGGCGATGACCGTGAGGTGGCCGACATTCGGTCCGCGGCCCGTCGTCTGGCGTTAACCTCGGTTCACATTCGTGTACTCATAGGAGGTCTGAGTGTCTTCGCTGTCTGTGGCCGGCCACCGTCCGGTTCTCGCCGACCTCGTTCCCGGCGCACTGGTCCGTGACGCGGTCCTGGTCGCCGGCGGTGCCGCCCTGACCGGTGCGGCCGCGCAGATCCTGATCCCGGTGCCCGGCTCGCCGGTGCCGATGACCGGCCAGACGTTCGCCGCCCTGTTCGTCGGCGCGGCGCTGGGCTGGAAGCGCGGCGCGCTGTCGATGGCGCTGTACCTCGCCGTCGGCGCGGCCGGTTTCGGCTGGTTCCAGAACGGCTCGTCGGGTCTCTTCGGCGCCAGCGCCGGCTACATCGTCGGGTTCGTCTTCGCCGGCGCCCTGGTGGGCGCGCTCGCCGGCCGCGGCGGGGACCGTACGCCGCTGCGCACGGCGGGGACGATGGTGCTGGGCAACCTCGTCATCTACTCGATCGGTGTGCCGTGGCTGATGGCCTCGACCGGCTTCGGCCTGTCGACGGCGCTCGAAAAGGGTGTCGTGCCGTTCCTGATCGGGGACGCGCTGAAGATCGCCGTGGCGGCGGCGCTGCTTCCCGGCACCTGGGCGCTGGTTTCCCGATTCAGTGGAGACAAGTACAGCAGCAAGGACGCGTGACCGGTCCTTTCACGCTCGCCCCAGCCGTGATGAGGGGGCTTTTCGAGGCGGATTCCGCCTCGAAAAGCCCCCTCATCGCACGGGGCGGACGATCTTGACGGTGGGCCCGGCTATCGTCTTGTCCCGTGCCCTCCCGTGCTGATTTCCCCGGTGTCCTCGAACTCCTGACCCACGCGGTCGAGTCCGTGGGCGGTGCCGAGCGCGAGGGCCAGGTCCAGATGGCGGACGCCGTCGGCCGCGCCATCCGCACCGGCGAGCACCTGGCCGTCCAGGCGGGCACCGGCACCGGGAAGTCGTTGGCCTACCTCGTTCCCGCGATCCGGCACGCGGTCGAGAAAGAGGCCACCGTCGTCGTCTCCACGGCCACCATCGCCCTGCAGCGCCAGCTGGTCGATCGTGACCTCCCCCGGCTGGCGAAGGCACTGAAGAAGCCCCTCGGCCGCGAGCCCACCTTCGCGATCCTCAAGGGCCGCCGTAACTACCTCTGCCTTCACCGGCTCGATTCCGGCGCCCCGGACGAGCCGGAAGACCAGCAGCTGTTCGATCCGTTCGCCGTCTCCCGGCTGGGCAAGGAGGTCACACGGCTGCGGGAATGGTCGTCCGACACCGAAACCGGCGATCGCGACGAGCTGGTCCCCGGCGTCTCGGATCAGGCGTGGCGCCAGGTTTCCGTCACGGCCAGGGAATGCCTCGGCGCCTCGCGGTGTCCCATCGGCACGGACTGCTTCGCCGAGCGGTCCCGTGCCGAGGCGGGCAAGGCCGACGTCGTGGTCACCAACCACGCGCTGCTGGCGATCGACGCGTTGCAGGGCTACCAGGTGCTCCCCGATCACGACCTGGTGATCATCGACGAGGCGCACGACCTGGTCGACCGCGTGACGTCCGTGGCGACGGGCGAGCTGACCAGCGGGATGGTCTCCGCGGCCGCCCGGCGCTGCGGGAAACTGGTCGACGACGAAGTGGCCGATCAGCTGCTCGAGGCGAGCGACGGGCTGGCCCTGATCCTCGACGACATGCCGTCGGGGCGCATGGACTCGCTGCCGCAGGCCCTCAACGGCGCGATCCCCGCCGTCCGCGACGCCGCGCACCGCTGCCTCACCTCGCTCGGCAAGGACCGCAAGGAAGACGTCGACGAGGCCACCGCCCGGAAACTCGCGCGATCGCTGCTCGAAGAGGTCCACGACACCGCGGTCCGGCTCCTCGAAGCCTTCGACGACGACAAGGCGCATCAGCGTGACGTCGTCTGGCTGACCGGGGACCGCTTCTCCACGAACCCGCGTCCGCCCGCGCTGAAGGTCGCCCCGCTCGGTGTCGCGGGGCTGCTGCGGGAGCGGGTCTTCAACCAGCACACGACCGTCCTCACGTCGGCGACGCTGACCCTGGGCGGCACTTTCGACACCATGGCCCGGCAGTGGGGGCTCCCGCCCGGCGGGGCCAGGGTCGAGAAGTCACCGGGTACGGCGACCGACAAGGCCGCCCCCGCCGACAGTGACGACAGCGACGGCCCGAAGTGGACGGGCCTCGACGTCGGCTCCCCGTTCGACCACAAGCGCAACGGCATCCTCTACCTGGCCAAACACCTGCCGCCGCCGGGCAGGGACGGGCTGCAGCCCTCGACGATGGACGAGCTGGCCGAGCTGATCGAGGCCGCGGGCGGGCGCACACTCGGCCTGTTCTCCTCGATGCGCGCGGCGAAGCAGGCCACCGAGGAGATGCGGGAGCGGCTCGACCTGCCGATCCTGTGTCAGGGCGACGATTCCACCGGCCTGCTGGTGCAGAAGTTCTCCGAGGACGCGCGCACCTGCCTGTTCGGCACGCTGTCGCTGTGGCAGGGCGTCGACGTGCCCGGTCCGTCGCTCCAGCTCGTGGTGGTCGATCGCATCCCGTTCCCGCGTCCGGACGATCCGGTCTCGTCCGCGCGGCAGCGAGCCGTGGAAGCCAGGGGTGGCAACGGTTTCCTCACCGTCGCGGCCACGCACGCCGCGCTGCTGCTGGCACAGGGCACCGGACGCCTGCACCGGTCGGTCAGCGATCGCGGTGTCGTGGCGATCCTGGATTCGCGGCTGGCCACCGCCCGCTACGGCGGATTCCTGCGTGCCTCGCTGCCGCCGTTCTGGCCGACCATGGACCCGAAGGTCGCCCGCGACGCGCTGCGCCGCCTCGACGCCGCCGCCCCGGCCTGAGTGGCCTGGAACACGGCCGAGTACCGTAAACGGAACGCCGAAGACAGGGAGAACCGGTTGTCCCACGAGTCGCCCAACGCACAATCCCGGACGGTCAGCGTCGATGACACCGGGGTGCGGCGCCAGCTCGCGGACGGAAGCGAGGAAGCCGTCACGTGGTCCGAGCTGTCCGCGGTGGTGGTCAGAGTGATCCCTGAAGGCCCGTGGAAGGAAGACGTCTTCTTCATGCTCGCCGGCGCCGACGGGAAGGGCACCGCGATCCCCAGCGGCGACCCGGCCGCCGACGCGCTGATCGAGCGGCTGCAGACGCTGCCCGGCTTCGACAACGAGAAGTTCATCGAGGCCATGACCACCGACGCCGACGAGGCGTACGTGGTGTGGAGCTCCGAAGGCCACGCCGCCAAGCACTAGAGCTGAAGGGAGCTTTCGCCGCATGACACGCGGGGAAAGCTCCCTTCACGTCGTCTACTCGGTCGGGAAGCTCTCGGTGACGGGGATGCCCTTCTTCAACGTCCGGCTCACCGTGCACAGCCGCTCGATGGCGCGGTCCACCGCGACAGCCAGCGCCTCCCGGTCCTCCGCGGCGAGAGAAGACACGTCGACGTCGAAGGCCACGTGGACGGCGTCGAGTTCCGAAGCGCCTTCGCGCTGATCCGCTGTCACGCCGACCCGGAACTTCGAGTCCTCCCCGATCCGGCGCGTGATGAGGTTCTCGGCGGTGACGGCCGAGCAGCCCGCCGCCGCGATCTGGAGCAGTTCGGCGGGCGAGAAGGCGCCCTCCGCGCCCTTGCGGCCGATCACGACCTCGGCACCGCGTTCGTTGCGGCCGATGAAGCGGTGCTCGCCGTCGCGCTGGACTTCCAAAGACACGATTTTCCCTTTCAGAGTGACGGCAGCCTCGGCGCGATGCCCTTGGCCAGCCGTTCCGCCGCCGGGCACATCTCCTGCGGCTTCTTGACCTTGTCCGAGACGTAGATTTCCACCGTCTCGATCATGGCGCGACCATTGCCGAAGAAGGTCCGGTGCGGGATCTCGGCCTGGCAAGCCTCCCAGTCGGGCGCGATCTCGACGAACGCCTCCCGCGATCCGAGAACGACACGGGCGCCGTCGTCCTCGAACGGCGCCCACTCCCGTTCGAACCGGATCGCCACCTGCATGTCGCGATGGTTCCAGTAGCACTCCCAATTGCCGAAGACCGGATCCGGCTCGGCCGGGCCACCGACGATCTCCTTCGGCAGATCACCGCCCAGCGCGCAGGCGTCGAGACTCCCGAGCGTCCCCGCGGCGAAGGGGCCGGGACGGCGCTTGATCGGTTCCCGGTTCAGCACGGCCGCCGCGTGCACGGCCACCGGATCGACGTAGTCGCACAAGTGGGCGTGCCAGTCCTGGATGTGCTTGGCGTGCACCCAGACCTGGTTGCCGTCCGGCAGCGGGATGACCCGCTCGCACTTCTCTTCGGGTTTGCCCACCACCTCGCGCACGCTCAACCGTCCCGGCACCGGCTTCTCCAGCAACGGCGCTTCCGGAAACGTCAGCTCGAGCCGGACGTCGACGATGTCCCCGTCGTCGGGGCTCATACGCAGCAGGATTCCGCAGGCGTTGAAGTTGCCGTTGGCGGTGTCGAGTTCGGGGGTGCCGAACTGCCGCAGCACGGAAGGGTCCACCAGCGAACAGGGATCCGCCGTCCGCAGGTCTCCGACCGAATCGGCGGGACGCGGGGCGGCCGCCATCGACGCCGGTTCCCTCAGGGCGAAGATCAGGCCTCCCACCAGCACGACCACCGCGGCGATGGCTCCGATCGCGACGGCACGCTTGGTCACCCGGAACCGTCGCGAGCGCTTCGGAACGTCGACGTCCGCGACTTCGGCCAGCAGGTCGGCGGCGCGGACGGCGTTCGGCCGCCCGGCGGGTTTGCGCCGCAGCAACTCGGTCAGCACGGGCGCCAGCGAGCCCGCCCGGCGGATCGGCTCCAGGGTGTACGACGTCGCTCGCCGGAGCTGGACGAACGGTCCCGCGTTCGGATCTCCCCACACCGAAGTGCCCTCGACGGCGGCGAACAGCGTCGCGCCGAGCGAGAACACGTCCGCGGCGGCGCCCGCCTGCTGTCCTTCGGCCATCTCGGGGGCGACGTAACCGGGAGTCCCGACGTCGAGACCGCCACCGGTCCGGGTCACCTCGGCCCACTGCGCGATGCCGAGGTCGGTGAGTTTGGCGGTGCCGTCCTCGGCCACCAGGACGTTGCCCGGTTTGAGGTCGCGGTGGACCATGCCCTTCTCGTGCATCGCCGCGAGCGCCGCGGCGAGCTGGACACCGATCTTCGCCACCTTGCCGGGTGAAAGCGGCCCCTCGGCGTCGATGATGTCGGCGAGGCTGCGCGACGGCAGGTACTCCATGACGAGCCAGCGGTCGTCTTCGTCGATCACGGCGTCGAACACGGTGACCACGTTCGGATGGTGCAGACCCGCGCCGATCCGCGCCTCACGCCGGATCTGGCCGCTGTCCCCGACCTGCGAACGTTTGAGGGCGACGACCCGCCCGAGGTCCTGGTCGGTGGCACGCCAGACCACGCCCATACCCCCGGCGCCGATCCGCTCCTCCAAGCGGTAGCGCCCGGCGATCAGCCGGTCACCCATGCGGGGAGTATAGGAGGTTAAGCCCTTTGGGCGATGACCGTGACTGTTCCGGGATCGACTTCGGTGAAACCGGCGTCCCGGACCGCGACGACACCGTCGCGGCGCCACGAGCCCTCGGGATCCTCGACCGGGCACAGCGCTTTCCAGATCGCGACCGGCGGGGTCCGCACCGAGCACCGGAACCCGGTCTCGGCCCAAGCCGCCCGTTCGGCTCCGTCCAGCAGCGAGGCCAGGATCATCGTCGCGTGCCCGACCTGCGCGGAGCCCTTGCCGACGGTCATCGAGACCTCGGGGTTCAGCAGCAACCGTGGGAGCCCCTCCGGCGCGGGGCCGGGCTCGTCGGCCGGGAGCTCACTGCCGGAGATCTGGAGTCGCGAGACCTCTTTCGGCGTCTCGACGACAAGGCCGGGGAGCAAGGCCCGCGCCTCGGCGCCGTCGACCTCGATCGTGACGCCCGGCAGCTCCTGGACCGCCTGCCAATGCGCACCGCGCGCCCGCCGGGCGACCTTGCGGATCCGGCCGTCGACCCACGCCTTGAGCGGTTCCTGCCATTCGCCCTCGGGCTCGGCGCGTTCGTCGAGACAGACGGCGACAGCGGCCGCCGCGGCTGCCTCCAGCAAAGCCGTCCGGGACGGCGGTTCGGCGCGTTCCATCCGCAGGATCACCGGCATGGCGCGGACCTCGGCGGGATCCTCGTCGGAGGTGTCCACCGTGTCTTCGGCGGGCAGTCCCAGCCAGTACGCGTAGCGCGCTGCCAGCGGCTCCAGCACGCTCATGGCCGGGAGTATTCGAGACCGTCGGCGGCGTCCGCGGCCTCGATTTCGGACCTGGTGACGCCGAGCAGGAACAGCACGGCGTCGAGGTACGGGTGCGAAAGCGCGGTGTCGGCGACCTCGCGCAGCGCGGGTTTCGCGTTGAAGGCGACGCCCATCCCGGCGACCGAAAGCATGTCGATGTCGTTCGCCCCGTCGCCGACCGCGACGCACTGCTGGAGCGAGATCTCGTACTCCTCGGCGAACCGGCGCAGCGCCGTCGCCTTGCCCGCGCGGTCGACGATCTCCCCGACCACCCGGCCGGTGAGCTTGCCGTCGACCACTTCTAGCTCGTTCGCGGCGGCGAAGTCAAGGCCGAGGTCGTCCACGAGGGACTGGATGATCTTGGTGAACCCGCCCGAAACCACCCCGCAGCGGAAGCCCATCCGCTTCAACGTGCGGATGGTCGTGCGCGCGCCGGGGGTGAGCTCGATCGACGCGGCGACCTCGTCGAGCACCGTCTCCGGCAGCCCTTCCAGCAGTGCGACCCGGCGCTCCAGCGACTCGCCGAAGTTCAGCTCGCCGCGCATCGCGGCCTCGGTGATCTCGCGGACCTGCGGTTCGACGCCGGCGTGCGCGCCGAGCATCTCGATGACCTCGCCCTGGATGAGCGTGGAGTCGACGTCGAAGACGACCAGCCGCTTGGCCCGGCGGGCGAGCCCGGCGCGCTCGATCGAGATGTCGATCCCGGCCTCGACGGCGGCGTCGGCCAGCGCGGTCCGCAAGGCGGCGTCGGCCTCCGGGGTGTCCTGGGCGAGCGAGGCGTACAGCTCCAGCCCGGTGACCGGATAGTCGGCGACACTGCGGATCGAGTCGATGTTGACGTCCAGCGCGGCGAGGCGGCGCGCGACATCGGAGAACGCCCTCGCGGTCACCGGGCGGCCGAGCATCAGCAGGACATGCGTCGAGTCCTTCTGGCCGATGGCGAACGGATCGGCGCCGATGGCCGAACCGATCTTGACCTCGACCTCCATCCCGACCGACGCCATCGCCTGCTCGACGTATTCCTGCAGGCCTTCGGGGTCGCGATACACGCCCGCGAGCACGCCGAGCACCAGCTGGCCTCTGATGACCACCTGTTCGACGTCGAGGACGTCGACGTCGTGGCGCGACAGCACGGCGAACAGCACCGAGGACACACCCGGTTTGTCGGGACCGGTGGTGGTGATGAGAACTGGTGTCTGCGTCACGGGCCTCAGTCTTCCTTAGCCGGACGCGAAAAAGGCGCGTGCCGCGCCTCGGTGTGAGGCAGGGCACGCGCCATTTCCGCTTATCGGGTCACTGCTCGCTGGCGTTGTCCTTGGAGTGATCACCCGGCATGGCCGCGTCGGTGAGCACCTGGGACGGCGCGCGGTGGGTGTTGACCTTCTGCTTCCCGAAGAAGCCGATCTCACCCTCCTTGTGGATGCGCTCGACCATATGCGGGTAGTGCAGCTCGAACGCCGGACGCTCGGACCGGATCCGCGGCAGCTCGGTGAAGTTGTGCCGCGGCGGCGGGCAGGACGTCGCCCATTCGAGCGAGTTGCCGTAGCCCCACGGGTCGTCCACCGTGACGATCTCGCCGTACCGGTAGCTCTTGAAGACGTTCCAGATGAACGGCAGCGTCGAGGCGCCGAGGATGTACGCGCCGATCGTGGAGATCGTGTTCAGCGTGGTGAAGCCGTCGGACTGCAGGTAGTCCGCGTACCGCCGCGGCATACCTTCGGCGCCGAGCCAGTGCTGCACCAGGAACGTGGCGTGGAAGCCGATGAACGTGGTCCAGAAGTGCCACTTGCCGAGCTTCTCGTCCATCATGCGGCCGGTGATCTTCGGGAACCAGAAGTAGATCCCGGCGAACGTGGCGAACACGATCGTGCCGTAGAGCACGTAGTGGAAGTGCGCGACGACGAAGTAGCTGTCCGACACGTGGAAGTCGATCGCCGGCGCGGCCAGCATGATGCCGGTCAGACCACCGAAGAGGAACGTGACGATGAAGCCCATCGAGAAGATCATCGGCGTCTCGAAGGACAGCTGGCCCTTCCACATCGTGCCGATCCAGTTGAAGAACTTCACGCCCGTCGGGACCGCGATCAGGAAGGTCATGAAGGAGAAGAACGGCAGCAGCACGGCGCCGGTCGCGTACATGTGGTGCGCCCACACGGCCACCGAAAGCGCGGCGATCGCCAGCGTCGCCCAGACCAGGCCCTTGTAACCGAAGATCGGTTTGCGGCTGAAGACCGGGAAGATCTCCGACACGATCCCGAAGAACGGTAGGGCCACGATATAGACCTCTGGATGGCCGAAGAACCAGAACAGATGCTGCCAGAGGATCACGCCGCCGTTCGCGGGGTCGAACACATGCGCCCCGAGATGCCGGTCCGCCAGCAGGCCCATCAGGGCCGCGGTCAGGATCGGGAACGCCAGCAGGATCAGGATGCTGGTGACCAGGATGTTCCAGGTGAAGATCGGCATCCGGTACATCGTCATACCGGGGGCGCGCAGGCAGACCACCGTGGTGATCATGTTGACGCCACCGAGGATGGTGCCGAGACCCGAGACCACCAGACCGGAGATCCACAGGTCGGCGCCGACGCCGGGCGAGTGGATGGCGTCCGACAGCGGGGTGTAGGCGAACCAGCCGAAGTCGGCGGCGCCACCCGGCGTCAGGAAGCCGGACATCACGATCAGGCCGCCGAAGAGGTACAGCCAGTACGAGAACGCGTTCAACCGCGGGAACGCGACGTCCGGCGAACCGATCTGCAGCGGCAGCACGAAGTTCGCGAATCCGAAGAGGATCGGCGTCGCGTACAGCAGCAGCATGATCGTGCCGTGCATCGTGAACAGCTGGTTGTACTGCTCCTGCGAAAGGAACTGCTGCCCGGGACGCGCCAGCTCGGAGCGGATCAGCATCGCCATCGCGCCGCCCACCATGAAGAAGGCGAACGACGTGACCAGGTACATGATGCCGATTTGCTTGTGGTCCGTCGTGCGGAACAACCGCAGCAGGTACGAACCCTTAACCGACTCGCGCGCGGGGTACGGGCGCGTGGCGATCGGCTTGGGGGCTACGGCCGTCACTCCTGCCTCCAACACTCAAACCTTGTGGTGGTCAATGTTCTGCCGTCGGCCGGGTTCGGGACCCATTTCGGCGGCTAGTGGGGATCGTAGCCCTCACTACCCACCGTCGCGCGCACCGGCTGGCAAGATCGCGCCGTGACCGACGAACACACGCGGGCGGGAGTGGCCGCGGCGGTCGCTGTCGGTGACCGGTACGGGCTGCCGACGGACGATCCCGAGGTCCTGCATTTCAAGTCGAACGTGCTGGTGAGACTGGGTCCTGTGGTGGCGCGGGCACCGGGAACGACGCGCTTCGCCAGGCCGTCCCCTGTGGACTGGCTCGCGCGCGACGTCGAGCTGTCGAGGTACCTCACGGAACGTGATGTGCTCGTCGTCTCACCCACCACGGATCCCCCGGCGGGACCGCATTTCGCGGGCGGCTTGCCGGTCACTCTCTGGCATTACACACCCCATGAGCCGGGGCACACGCTGTCGCCGTGGGAGATCGCTTCCTCGCTGGCCCGGGTCCATGAGGCGCTCGAGGACTACCCCGGTGAGCTGCCCGAACTCGGACCCGTCCGAGAGCTCCGGACGCTGCTCGACCGGCACGGCCACACGATGGGCGGCGCGGCGCCCCGGTTGTACGAAGAACTCGAAAGGGTCACCGCGGCCCTTCCTACGGAGGGGGCCCGGCCGCTGCACGGCGACGCCCATCGGGGGAACGTCGTCGCGACGGCGTCCGGGCCGTGCTGGCTCGACTTCGAGGACACCTGGCGCGGACCACTCGGCTGGGACCTCGGCGTGCTCTACGCGGAGGCCGGACCCGCCGCCTTGGACGCGTACCCGGCGGATGTCGAGCCGTCGTCGCTGGAGCCGTTCATCGCGTTGCGGCGGTTGTTCGAGGTTCCCTGGCGGTTCGTCATCGCCCAGCGGTTCCCGGCGCGGCTCGGGGAAGCCGAAGCCGCGCTGGAGCGCTACTTCTCCCGCATTTAGTGGTGTGTCCTCCGTTCAATCACGCGTGTTGTCCGTCCAATCACGCGTGTTGTCCGCCCAGTCACGCGAAGTACCCACTCGGCCCGGATGGGTCGTGAGTGGCGATTCGGGTCAGAGCCAGCCGGGGCTTAGGTACCTGGTCGCAGGTCCGGTCCGTGAAGGCCTCCTTGAGGGACCCTGGGTCCCTCAAGGAGGCCTTCACGGACTTGGGGAAGAGTTAGACGGCTTCCATCAGCAGCTTCGCCGCCACATCGACGCCATCCGTCCGCACCTCACCACCGACTCGAGCAGCGCTCGAAGCGACCTCGGGCCGGAGCACCTCCGCCAGCGCGGAGGCCAGCGACTCCGCCGTCGGTTCCCCCGTGATCGAGGTCCCCACCCCCAGATCCCGGACCCGCCGCGCGAAATACGGCTGGTCGAACATCTGCGGGACGAGCACCTGCGGCACCCCGGCCCGGGTCGCCGCCGTGGTCGTACCGGCGCCGCCGTGGTGCACGACCGCCGCGACCCGGGGGAAGAGCGCCTGCTGGTTGACGTCCCCGATGGCGACGCAGTCGGGTTCGTCGTCGATCAGCGCCAGTTCGGTCCAGCCGCGGAACACGATCGCCCGCCGCCCGTGCGCCCTCGCCGCCTCGATCATCGCCTTCGCGATCTCCTCCGGAGCGCGGATGCTCCCGAATCCGAAGTAGATCGGCGGTTCCCCGTCGTCGAGGAACGCCTCCAGTTCCGGGGACAACGGGCTGTGGTCCGGCAGGATCCAGGCGCCGGTCTGGTGCACGTCCAGCGCCGACGGTCCCCGCCACGGCGCCAGCACCGGATCGGCGGCCAGCCACGGCTGCTCGGTGAAGATGTGCCCGCGGACGTCGTCGACCGGCGGCAGGCCGAGCAGTTTGCGTTGCGCGTCGAGCACGTCGCCCCATTGCCGGTTCCACCGTTCCGCGTCGTCGGCCCACAGCGCCGGGATGGCGGCATCGGGATTCTTCGGCGCCCATCCCGGGAAAACGGGCGGACGATGGTGCAGGGAAGGCAGCGTTATCGGGCAGTAAGCGGTGAAGAAATACGGAATCCCTTTCCGTTCCGCCACCGAATGGGCGGCGATGTTCAACGCCATTCCCGCGACGACGGCATCGCAGCCCTCGGCCACGTCCGGCATCGTCTCGAACTGGTCGACGACCATGGCTTCGGCCATCGCGCGCCGCCCCTCGGGAGTGGCCATCGCCTTGGTCATCGCGGAATCCGGCTTCGCTGTGGACCGGAGTTCCGGCCCCAGCGGGGCAAAGGAGATCCCGAGGCCTTCGGCCCATTCACGGAAATCCGGCGGCGCGCACAGCCGGACCTCCTGGCCGAGTTCCCGCAATCGCACCGCCAGTGCCACCAACGGCTGTACCTCACCCCTCGTCCCGATAGTGGACAGGAGTACACGCATGGGAATCCCCCTTCGACAAAACGTGAAGGCACGAATTGTGGACCGGGAATGGGGGCTTGCCGCAAGTCCCCCTGTCCGCTATACCTTTAAAGGGGCAGGGGGAAACGTTTCTACGCGGGGTACCAGCCCAAGATCGCTTCGACGACTCCCGCCGGATCCTCCAGCGGCGTCAGATGCCCCACCTCCGGCAATACGACCAGTGTCGCGTCCGGCAGCGTCTCCACCAGGGTGTTCGCCGCTTCCAGCGGGGTCAGGCCGTCCTCTTCGCCGACCACGACCAGCGCCGGCACGTCGGCCGACCTCAGTGTTTCGATCGAGTCGGGCCGTGCCGCCATCGCGCGCGCCGCCCACGCGATCCCCGCAGGCGGCTGCGAAGTGATCAGTTCGCGAAGTCGTTCGGAGACTTCCGGAGCGGCCTTCCCCGAGATCAAGCCGGGCGTGACGGCTTCGGGCATCCACCCGGCGCCTTCCGCTTCGACCCGTGCCGCGACGTCGTACCGGGCCCGCGCGGCTTCGGCGGTGTCGGCCGTCGCCTTGGTGTCGAGGAAAACGAGGCCGCCCACGCGTTCCGGTGCGACGCGCAGCACCGCCATCGTCAGGTACCCGCCCATCGAGCAGCCGCCGAGGACGACCTTGTCGAGTTCGAGCCTGTCGAGCAACGCCACGACGTCGCGGGCGGCATCGTCCAGGCTCGGCTCCCGGCCGGTTTCCGGCAACGGGCTGCGGCCGAGGCCACGCTGGTCGGGGGTGATCAGCCGCAGGCGTTCGACGAGGGGCGCTCGCACCCCGTCCCACATGCGGGCGTCGACGGGGAAGGCGTGCAGCAGTACCAGCGGGAGATCCTTCATGGCGATAATTCTGTCGCACCCGGACGCTACCGTCAGATCCGTGCTGACAGAGATCAAGACGGAGAGGCTCCTGCTGCGGAGGCTGCGCGAGGCGGATCGCGAGAACATCGTCGCGCTGCAGGCCGATCCCGAAACGAACAAGTTCAACCCGGTGCCGCACACCGTCGAGGGCTCGAACGTGCTTTACGACGCCTGGATGAAGCAATGGGCCGAGCACGGTTTCGGCTACCTCACGGTGTCCGCTTCGGACGATCCGGAGGTGATCGCCGGCTTCGGCGGCGTCCGGTATCACGAATGGAACGGCGAGCGCGTGCTGAACCTCGCGTACCGCTTTTGGCCGTTCACCTGGGGCAAGGGCTACGCGACAGAGATGGCGGGCGCCGTCGTCGAATGGGCGGAGCGGGAGATCCCGGACGTCCCGGTGATCGCCAACATCATGGTGTCCAACAAACCGTCGATCCGGGTCGCCGAGCGGCTCGGCTTCAAGATCCACACGAAGGAGGAATTCGAGGGCGCACCCTCACTGCACCTGCGGCGCTGAATCACCAGCGGCCCGGACGCCGCCGGGATCGCGCGTCCCAGCACGCCTTGTGCCAATGGCGGCGGTCGGCGACACCGCCGGTGTCGTCGGCGGGCCAGACGACCAGATGCGGGGTCCCCGGCCGGATCTCGTGGTCGCAGCCGGGACAGCGGTAGTCCTTGGTGGCCTGGGCGCCGGGCACGGTCCGGACCAGCCACTCGCCGTCCTTGGCCGATTCGGAGCGCGCCCAGCCGGTCGACGCGCCGAGGTCGGGGCGTCCACCGCGTTCGGGCCGGTTACGTCGAGGCACGTCCGAGACGGTATCCGGCGAGCCTCACCGGTCGCCGAAGTAGGCGCCCGGCGTCACACCGACCGCCCGGCGGAAGGCGACGACGAACGCGCTCGGCGAGGAGTAGCCGATCCGGCGGGAGACCGCGGTCAGTGGCATGCCCTCGGCCAGCAACGGCAGCGAAGCGCGCAGCCGGGCCTGGACCCGCCACGCGCCGAACGTCGTCCGGCATTCGGTGAGGAACAGCCGCGCGAGCGTGCGTTCGCTCGCGCCCACGTCGCGCGCGAAATCCGTGAGGTTGCGCCGGCCCGCCGGATCGGCGACCACCGCCCGCGCGACGGTCAGTGCCCGCTCGTCGGACGGCATGGGCACGGTGATCGGCACGACGTCCACCGGTTCGAGCAGGTCGAACGCGACGGCCTCGGCCCGGCGTCGCGCGTCTTCGGTGAGGTCGGCCGAGCCGAGGTGATCCAGCAGTTCCCGCAGCAGCGGCCGGACGGCGACGAGCGTCGGCGCGAGCCAGTGCACCGGGCACCGGTCCCGAGCGGCGTAGATGCCGCGCAGCACGGTTTGCGCGGTGGCGCCGGTGCGGTGGACGACCCCGGCCGGGATCCACAGCGCCCGCGTCGGCGGCAGCACCCAGTACCGCTCGCCGACGTTCACGCTCAGGATCCCCCGCGCCGCCCAGGCGAGCTGGTGGCCGTCGTGCTCGTGCCACGGGAGCCACGTGCCGGCGGGCAGGTCCATCTCGCCGAGCACCATCGCCGTCGACATCGGGGGCAGGAGTCCGATTTGCGACATCACTTGGCAGCCTATCGCCTATCGGTCACCGTTAGCTTCGAATTCATGCCGATGAACCTGGTGCACCGCAAACTCTGCAGTTCCGCGCTGTGGGCGAAAGCCGTCGCCGCCGAGATGCCGGGCAACATCGCCGGCTACGACCTCGGCGATTCCGTACTCGAAGTCGGACCGGGCTTCGGCGCGACCACCCGGGCGCTCGCCGGGCTCGTCCCCCGGCTCACCGCCGTCGAGATCGACGAGGCGTCGGTGGGCGTCCTCAAGCGGGAGTTCGACGGCCGCGTGCGGATCGTCCACGGCGACGGCGCATCGATGCCCTTCGAGGACGGCGAGTTCTCGGCGGTCGTCTGCTTCACGATGCTGCACCACGTGCCGACGACGGCACTGCAGGACGCGATCTTCGCCGAGGCGTTCCGGGTGCTCCGGCCCGGCGGTGTCCTGCGGGCGATGGACAGCCTGGCGAATGCGCCGTTCCGGCTCCTCCACATCGGCGACACGATGAACGCGCTCGACCCGGTTTCGGTCTGGCCCCGGCTCCAGGACGCCGGATTCACCGGTATCAAGGTCGACCACGTCCCGAAGCGCTCCGTGAGCTTCTCCGCGAGGAAGCCGGATTGACGCGTTTAGTCCTCTGGATGCGGTAGTTGCACACGCAAGGACCGCATCCAGAGGACTGAACGCGGGCTAGCCGCGCGCGAGGACCAGGGGGACGAGCTGTTCGGCCGGGGTGAGCGAGCCGTGCTGACCGACCATCGAGGACTCGACGGCCTCGGCAAGCTCCCGTACGAGCCCGAATCGCCCCTTCGCCGCCACGACGACGTCGCCGATCCGCGGCCGGACCCGGTCGGCGACCGGTCCGAACCAGCCCGCGTCGACGGCCTCGTCGCGCGAGAGGGTCCACGCCCGGTCGCCGATCACCTCACGCCAGGCCGCCAGCACGTCGGCCTCCGCCCCCGGTTCGCAGTAGACGTGCCGTGCCCGGACCTCGCCTCCGATGGCCCGGACGCCGCCGAGCAGCGCGGGCGTCTCGTCGATGTCGAGCGCATCCTCGACGGTCACCATGCCGTGGTCGGCCACGACCGCGAGGAGCGCGCCGGACGGCAGGCCGTCCACAAGGGACTCGACCAGCTTGTCGACGTGCCGCAGCTGCATCCGCCACGGTGACGAGCCCGGACCGTAGATGTGGCCCAGCATGTCGAGTTCGCTGTGATAGCCCCAGCAGAACGCCGGCCGCGCCTCGAGGCAGCGCAGGATGCAGGCGGCGAGGTCGCCGAGCGCGTGGACGCCCACATAGCGGGCGCCGGATTGCGTCGCGCGGGTGAGCGCGGTGTCGGAGAACTTCGCCGACGAGACCACGCTGGTCGTGATCCCGGCTGCCGCGGCGCGCTCGAACGTCGTCGGCAGGGGTTGCACCTCACGCGGCGGCAGCGCCCCGCGAAGGTCGCCGCCGTCCACATGACTGGACCAGCGCAGCGCGTTCAGGACGCCCGCCCCCGGGACTTCGAAGCTGTAGCCGACCAGGCCGTGCTCCCCCGAGGCCAGCCCCGTGCCGATCGCGCCGAGGCCCGCCGCCGTCGTGGCCGGGAAACCGACCCGCAGCGGCGACTTCGCCAGCTGGGTGAGCACGGGCGCGTCGGCCGCGTGCTCGGCCAGCAGTTCCCAGCCGAGGCCGTCGATGAGCAGGACGCAGGCGCTGGAGGCCTCGGACAGGCTCAGCGAGTTGGCGAACCCGGCGGCGCCGAGGGCGGAAAGGACGGACGGGACGACTTGGCCGAGATGCGGCACCTTCGCCGCGACAGGCAGTTCCACCCGGCCAGCTTGCCATCCCGGCGGACGAAAGGAGATGGGATGATGCCGGTATGCCGACTTACGCCTACCGCTGCCGCGAATGCGCCGGGACCTTCGAACTGCTGCGGCCGATGAGCGAGTCCGGTGCGCCCGCGCCGTGCCCGGAAGGCCACCAGGACACCGTCAAGCTGCTGACGACCGTCGCGCTGACCGGATCCGCGTCCGGTCCCGCCCCCGTTCCCGCAGGTGGGGGCGGCGGTTGCTGCGGAGGCGGCTGCTGCGGCTGACCACTCGATCGGGTGGCGCACCGTGTGATCGCCCGAACGGCGGGTACCCCCCTCCCACCAGTCTGGAACCTCCAGTCGTGGGAAGGGAGAAGCCCAGTGGCCACATCAGCACTGGCGGCCGTCGATTTCGGTCAAGGCGTGTCCAGCGCCTGGAGTTCGGTCGCCACGTTCGTCCCGAAGCTGCTCGCGTTCCTGGTCATCCTGTTCATCGGCTGGCTGATCGCCAAGGCGATCGCGAAGGCCGTGAGCCTGGTCCTCGAGAAGGTCGGGTTCAACCGGCTCCTCGAACGCGGGGGCTTCAAACAGATGCTCGCGCGGGGCCAGTTCGACGCGTCGAACATCATCAGCAAGATCGTCTACTACGCGATCCTGCTGATCGCCCTGCAGTTCGCCTTCGGCGTGTTCGGCCCGAACCCGGTGAGTTCGCTGCTCAACGAGATCGTCGCCTGGCTGCCGCGCGCCATCGTCGCGATCATCATCGTGGTGATCGCGGGTGCGATCGCCAAGGCGGTCAAGGACCTGGTGGGCAACGCCCTCGGCGGCGTTTCCTACGGCAAGGTGCTCGCCACCATCGCCTCGGTGTTCATCTGGGGTCTCGGTGCGATCGCCGCGCTGAACCAGATCGGCGTGGCCACCGCGGTCACGCTGCCGGTGCTGATCACCGTGCTCGCCACGGTCGGCGGGATCGCCGTCGTCGGTGTCGGCGGTGGCCTGATCAAGCCGATGCAGCAGCGCTGGGAGACCTGGCTCAACCGGGCCGAGTCGGAGATCCCGGCCGCGAAGGCGCAGGCCGAGGCCTATCAGCGGGGCCGGGAGGACGCGAGTCGCTCCGGTGACGTGCCGACCGAGCGGACGACCGCTCACCAGCCGGTGTCCGCCGGGCACCACGCGGCCGACCCGAACGCGATGGGCCAGCCGCACCAGCAGTTCCCGACCAGCCAGGGTCAGGTGCCCCCGCACCAGGATCCCGGCCAGCGGCCCCCCGGCGGGTCAATGCCCCCTCCGCCGGAGTACCGCTGACCTGCAACGGGAGCGGGTGGGGTGTCCGGCCGCCCTACCCGTTCCCGGTCGGCTGAGTGCGCCGGTCGTCCATCGTGGCGGCCAGCGAACACACGCCGACCAGGCGAGCGGTCAGCCAGTCACTGGTGTTCCAGGCGGACAGATCGGCCGGAGCGCGGAACGTCCAGCCCTTGGTCTTGGCCTCGTCCAGCAGCCCTCGCGTGTAGCCCGCGAGAAGCACCACCCCGGCGACAGCCGCCGAACCTTCGACCCCCGCCGCGAGGATGTCGCGTACCGCCGCGGAGTGCTGATCGAAGACGGCCGACAGCCCGGGAAGGGCCGCCGCCGCGGCGAGTCCGGCGACGCCGATCTGCTCGTGAAGCCGCGAAAGCGTGCTACGAGCCGAAGATTCCACCCAGGACGAAACCAGATCTTTCACCCGACCAGGTTAGCCAGGCGAGCCGATTTGTCGACATCCCGGTGACCATGATCGCAGTGATTCAGCACGCCTTGAGTGCCTGGTCCAGGTCGTGCCAGAGATCCTCGACGTCCTCCAGGCCCACCGACATGCGGATGAGCCGGTCGGTGACGCCCGCTCCGTGCCGATCGTCCTCGGCGACGATCCGGTGGCTGATCGACGCGGGATGCTGGATGAGCGAGTCCACGCTGCCGAGGCTGACGGCCGGGGTGATCAGCCGGACCGCGCCGATGAGCGCGTGCGGATCGCCCTCGACCTCGAACGCGATCAACGGACCGCCGACACTCGGATAGTGCACCGCGCTCACGTTCGCGTGCCCGCGAAGCCGCTCGACGAGTTCGGCGGCCGTCGCGGACGCGGCGTTGACGCGCAGCGGAAGGGTCGAGAGGCCGCGAAGCAGCATGTACCCGGCCAGCGGGTGCAGCACGCCGCCGGTGGCGAACCGGATCTGCCGCAACATCCCGGCATCCTCGGCGCTACAGGCGACCACACCGCCCATGACGTCGCCGTGGCCGCCGAGGAACTTGGTGGCGCTGTGCAGGACGAAGCGGGCCCCGTGACGCCCGGGCCGCTGGAGCACGGGAGTCGCGAAGGTGTTATCGACCAGCACGGGGACATCGCCCGCCGCGCGCACGATCTCGGCGATGTCGACCTCGCGCAGGGTCGGGTTCGCCGGCGTCTCGAGCAGTACCAATCCGGTGTCGGGACGCAGCGCCGCGGCGACGCCCGCCGGATCCGCCCAGGTCACTTCAGTGCCGAGCAAGCCGGACGTGAGCATGTGGTCGGTGCAGCCGTAGACCGGCCGGACGGCGACGACGTGCCGTTTGCCCTGCGCGACGGCGGCGAGCAGCGAAGCCGACACGGCCGCCATGCCGGTGGCGAAAGCGACGGCGTCTTCGAACCCTTCGAGCTCGGCCAGCGCCTTCTCGAACCGCTCGACGGTCGGGTTGCTCAGCCGTCCGTAGACCGGGAGCCCGGACAGCGAGCCCGAGGTGGCGAACTCGTCGATGCGGGCCGCCTCTTCGACACTGTCCCGCGACGGGTAAGTCGTGGACAGGTCGAGCGGTGCGGCGTGGACGCCGAGGTCCGTGAGATCGTCACGGCCGGCGTGGACGGCCCGGGTGCGCAGCGTTGCGGTCATACCGAGATGGTGCGATTTTCTTCGGATCGAAAGCAATATCCTCGGATATCATTCGCAGATGCCGGATTCTGTCGAACTGAGTACGGTCGACCTGCGGATTCTGCGGCTGCTGCAGAACGACGCCCGGATCTCGAACAAGGATCTGGCGGCCGAGGTCGGCGTCGCACCTTCGACCTGCCTCGACCGCGTCAACCGGCTGCGCGAGCTCGGGGTGATCGTCGGCCAGCGCGCGGAGGTGGACGCCGCGAAACTCGGCCGCCCGCTCGAAGCGCTCCTGTTCGTGCAGGTCCGCCCGCACCGGCGGACGCTGGTGGACGCGTTCGTCGAGCATCTGCTGGCCCTGCCCGAGGTCCGCGCCGTCTACCACCTGACCGGACCGGACGACTTCCTCGCGCATGTCGCCACCGCTTCGGCGACCGAGCTGCAACGGCTGGTGCTCGACGAGCTGACCGCCCGCGACGAGGTCGCCAGGGTGCACACGAACCTGGTCTTCCAGCACTGGAGCGGGGGACCTTTGCTCCCGCCGGGCTAGGCGCCGTCCCGCGGCACCGCGCGGCTGTGTCCACACACCGATCTCGCGTGACCCGGCTCCGCACACGCGAGTTACGGGTCTGATCACGCGAGTGCGGAGTTGCGTCCGAGGCGCCGCCTAGTCGACGCGGACCTTGAACGGATGGGTGACGTCGGCGGGGCAGGTGAAGATGTTCAGCGCTCCCCTGCGGTGGAACGACCAGCCAGCCGGTTCGTCCTCCGCGACCTCACAGCCACAGCCGACCTCGTGTTCCTCCGTGGCCAGCGAGATCGTCTGCCGCAGCTCGGCACCGCATTCCCGGCAGCCCAGCTCGTGGCGACCGGTCGCGTACCAGGCCGTCCAGCCGCCGATCTTCGAGTAGTGGTCCAGCTCCGGCCAGCCCTCCGGATCGTCGCTCGCGCCTTCGGGGATGCCGAGCGCGGCGCGGGTCTCCGGTGGGAAGTCGCACAGCCGGGGCAGTTCGTCGATCGAGCACGGCTCGAACACGCACGGAACCGGCAGGAAGTCGGCCTGGGCCTCCTCGGGAGCGGGCGGCGGGTCCGCGATGTCCCCGACCTCGCCGGAATCGCGCCACACCAGCCGGACCGCGGGCGCCGAATGATGCGGGCTGTCGTGCTCGAGCGGGCAGAACAGGATCTGCAGGACGTCGGTGCCCTCGGGGAAGGGCAGCTCCGGGAAGTCGTCGCGGAAGAACTGCGCCGCGCTGACCATCACCGGGACCGGACCCTCGAGCGGATGTCCGCCCGCCCACGCGTCGTCGGACGCGTCCGGGTCGGGAGGCCAGGTCACGGGGCATTCCGGCCACGGCTCATCCGACGGCCAAAGCAGCGGGCCGCCGAAGTGGCTCTCGTCGGGGCGAGGCTCGCCCGGCGCGGGGTGCAGCCGGATGGCCGTCCGGACCAGGTCGTTCAGGCCGGGGATGGGGACCCCGCCGTATGTCAGCTGACGCACCCACGGGAGCTTAGAGGTCCGGCAGCGGATCTTCAGGTTTTGCCGCACTCCGCGAGATCTCCGCGTCCGCGGCGTGGACGACCGAGATGTACTCGTCGTCGATCTCGTAGACGACGCCGTTGAACTCGAACCACGGATTGCCGCCCGTCTCCACGGGCCCGATCCGATGGTTTCGCAGGGTCGTCGCGATGACGCGTTTCGGCGACTTCCTGCTCAACCGTCCGGTCGTCATGATCGTGATCGTCTTGCGGGTCACCGCGAAGAACACGCAGGGATTGGCGCTGCCGAAGATGTCGGCTGGGAACACGTACTGGATCTCGTCGTCCGGATCGAGGAGTTCCTTGATCCGTTTCCTGACCCCCGAGGAAACCGGCATGCTTCCAGGCTACCCAGCCCGGTCACCTCTCGTGAGTGGTACGGAACACCCGCCTCGACGATGAAGGAATCGGGACACTCAACGTCCCGATTCCTCCACGCTCGAACCTGCCGCGGTGAGATTCCGGTGTCATCGAGCTCCGAGACCGGAGCGACCCTCGACTACCTCACCTCACCTTCGCCCTGGTCACGCGTAGGTAAGCAAATACCGGCCCGCTCTAACCGTCCTTACCACTCGCGAGGTGCTGCCTGGCGCGGCACGGTCAGTACTGATCGCTCGTGGCCGATGTCCCCGGTGTGCCCGCTTGCGGACGGGGTTCCCGTCCTGCAGAGCTCACGAGGCCTCACCTGGCCGAGTAGTCCTTGAATCCCTTCCCCGTCTTCCGCCCGAGCCGCCCGGCGGTCACGAGGTGCTCCAGAAGCGGCGCGGGCGCGAAGCCCTCTTCGCGGAACTCGTTGAACAGGGTCCGCTGAATCGCCAGCGAGACGTCCAGCCCGACGACGTCGAGCAGTTCGAACGGGCCCATCGGCAGGCCACAGCCCACCTTCATGGCGGTGTCGATGTCGTCGGCCTCCGCGTAGTGCGCCTCGAGCATCTTCACCGCGTCGTTGAGGTACGGGAACAGCAGCGCGTTGACGATGAACCCGGCCCGGTCGCCACAGTGCACCGGATGTTTGCCCACCGCCCCGCAGACGGCGTCGACGGTCGCGATCACGTCGGGCGCGGTGGCGATCGTCGAGACGACCTCGACGAGTTTCATCACCGGCGCGGGGTTGAAGAAGTGCACCCCCACGACGTCCGACGGCCGCGAGGTGGCGGCCGCGCATTCGATGACCGGCAGCGAGGACGTGGTCGTCGCCAGGACCGCGCCCGGTTTCACGACGTCGTCGAGAGCGGCGAAGACGGCCTGCTTGACGGCGAGGTCCTCGGCCACCGCCTCGATGACGAGGTCGACGTCGGCCAGCTCGTCGAACTCCACCGCGGGCGAGATCCGGCCGAGCGCGGCGGCGGCGTCTTCCTCGGACAGCCGGCCCTTGACGACGGACTTGTCCAGCGACTTCTTCACCCGCGCGACCGACGCCGCGGCCTTCTCCGCGCTCCGCGCCCGCAGGATGACCTCGTAGCCGCGTTTCGCGAACACCTCGACGATGCCTGTCGCCATCGTCCCGGTCCCGACGACACCGACCTTCCGCACCTCCCGCGGCGCGACGGTGTCCACTGTGGACGCCGTGACCGCGTCGGTCACCGTCGGCGAATCCGGTTCGTCGTAGGTGTAGAAGCCCTGCCCCGTCTTCCGGCCGAGCAGCCCGGCGGTGATCATCTGCTTCAGCAGCGGCGCCGGCGCGTGGAGCCGGTTGCGGGACTGGTGGTACATCGTATCGAGGATCTCGTACGCGGTGTCCAGCCCGATGAGGTCGAGCAAAGCCAAGGGCCCCATGGGATATCCGCAGCCGAACCGCATCGCCGCGTCGAGATCCTCACGCGTGGCGTAGCGCTGCTCGTACATGCGCACGGCGTGGTTGAGATACCCGAACAGCAGCGCGTTCGCGATGAACCCGGCGCGGTCGCCGATCACCACCGGCGTCTTGCCGAGACGTTCGGCGAACGCGACGACGTCGGTGACCACGTCCGGCTCGGTCACCACGGTGCGGACGATTTCGACCAGTTTGAGGATCGGCGCCGGGTTGAAGAAGTGCATCCCGACGACCTTGCCCGGCCGCGCGGTGTGCACCCCGATCTCGGTGATCGACAGCGAGGAGGTGTTGGACACGAAGATCGTGTCGGCGCCGGTGATCTTGTCCAGCTGCGCGAACACGTCGGATTTCGCTTCGAGGTTCTCGGGGATCGCCTCGATCACCAGGTCCACATCGGACAGTTCGGCGAGTGACGTGGTGTACCGGATCCGGCCCAGCAGCTCGTTCCGGCCGTCGGCGTCGAGTTTGCCGCCCGACACCGCCCGTTCGGTCGAATGCTCCAGATGACCCCGGCCCCGGCGCACGCCGTCATCGTCGATCTCCACCGCGACGACGGACACACCGCTGCGCGCGAGCACCTCGGCGATCCCGGCACCCATGGTGCCGAGACCGATGACTCCCACACTCGAGATTTCCCGCGCCACAACCGGCCTCCGGAGGTTACTCGCTGGTAGTTTCCCCGATCGTGCCATGCCGGGGCGCGGAAAGCAGCGGCTGTCACCCTCCGAATCGAGTAAGTGTCACTCCCCGAAGTTCTGGTCGACGAGGTCCTTGACCTTGGTGAGCGCTTCTTCGGCCTGCGCACCTTTCGCGCGGACCTCGATCCGGTCACCCTGGCGTGCGCCGAGAGCCATCAAGGCGAGGACGCTGTTGGCGTCCGCGGTCTCTTCCCCGAGCCGCACGGTGACCTCCGCGTCCAGGCCCGCGATGCTCCGGACCAGGACCGCGGCGGGCCGCGCGTGCAGCCCGACGTCGTTCCGCAGCGTGAGTTCGACGCTGCTCTCGCCGTCTTGCACGCCGCTGTCGAAGGTCAGATCCGGCGGGGCACCCGCCGAGGCGGCGGCTCCGGCGACGGCCTGGCGATCCGCGCCGCCCTGCGCCGCGACGGCGGCGGCGATCGCGCCCTCGACGAGCGGCGCGTCCACCACGACCGCGGCCGACGGGTCGGCGAGCGATTCGACGGCGAGATCCGCTGTCATCTGCGCACTGCCCAGGTCGTACAGCAGGACGACGCCCGCTCCCGAATCGGCGCGCTGCGTCGCGGCGACGACCTCGTCGTAATCCGTTCCGATCCCGCCTTCGGACAGGCCGCCCGCCGCCACGATGGTGACGTCCGGTGCCATCTGGGCGGCGAGTTCCGCGAGCCCTTCGGCGAGTTTGGCGCTGTGGGAGACGAGCACGATTCCGACACTCACTTGGCGGCCTCCGCGAACGCGCGCAGCAGCAGCGCCGTCGAGCGGGCGCCGGGATCGAGATGCCCCTTCGCGCGCTCGCCGAGATACGACGCCCGGCCCTTGCGCGGCACGAGGTCCACAGTGGACTCGGCGCCCTTTTCCGCGGCGTCCGCGGCCGCGGTCAGGATCGCGGCGATGTCGTCACCTGAAGCCTCCTCGGCGGCCGAGACGGCGGGGATCAGCGCGTCGACCATGGTCGCGTCTCCCCCGACGGCCTTGCCGCGTGCCTGCACACCTTCGAGCGCCGCGCGCAAGGCTTCCACGAGCAGCGGACCGTCCACTTCGGCCGCGTCGCCCAATTTGACCGACGCGCGCAGGAAGGCCGTGCCGTACAACGGGCCCGCCGCGCCGCCGACCTTCGAGATCAGCGTGGTGGCGGCGAGTTTCACGACCGCGGCGGGGGTTTCGGGGGTCGCGGTGTCCAAAGCGGACACGATCGCGGTGAACCCCCTGTCCATGTTCTCGCCGTGGTCGGCGTCGCCGATCGCGCGGTCGAGATCGATCAGCTCGGTGCGATGTTCGGCGATCACCGCGGCCGCCGCCCGCAAGGCGGCGGCGAGCGTCTCGGCGGTGCAGGCCATCAGACTCCCCACCTCAGGGCCGGGGTGTTCACCGGCGCGTCCCACAACTCGGTCAGCTCGTCGTCCAGTTTCAGCAACGTCAGGCTCATCCCCTGCATCTCGAGGCTGGTGATGTACGGCCCGACCAGGCGCCGTTCGACCACGATCCCACGCTCGGCCAGCAGCCGCTCGGCGATGCCGTGTGCCAGGTACAGCTCGACCAGCGGGGTGCCGCCCATCGAGTTCGTGAAGAGCAGGACCTTGTCGCCCTCGCTGAAAGGCAGATCCGTGACCACCGCTTCGACCATGCGCGCGACGAGCTCGTCCGCGGGCAAGGCCGGGGTCTTTTCGATGCCTGGTTCGCCGTGGATCCCGATGCCGAACTCGATCTCGTCGTCGCCGAGCTCGAAACTCGGCTCACCCGCGTGCGGCACCGTCGGCGCGGTGAGCGCGACACCGATCGAGCGGACCTGGCCGATCACCTTGCGCGCCAAGGCCTCCACCGCGTCGAGCGAGTCCCCGCGCTCGGCGGCCGCGCCGGTGACCTTCTCCAGCAGCACGGTGCCACCGACACCGCGACGACCGGCGGTGTACGTCGAGTCCTTGACCGCGACGTCGTCGTCGATGACCACGCTGCGCACGTCGAGCCCTTCGGCGGCGGCGAGTTCCGCGGCGGTCTCGAAGTTGAGCACGTCGCCGGTGTAGTTCTTGACGATCAGCAGCGCGCCGGCGTCACCGGTGGTGGCCTTGACCGCGGCCTCGACCGCGTCCGGCGTCGGCGAGGTGAACACCGCGCCCGGTACGGCGGCCGCCAGCATGCCCTGCCCGACGAAACCGCCGTGCAGGGGTTCGTGCCCGGAACCGCCGCCGGAGATCACCGCGACCTTGCCCGCCACCGGCGCGTCCACGCGCACCACGATCGCTGGATCGTCCTCCACGCGCAGGACGTCCGCGTGCGCGACGGCGAGCCCTCGCAGGGATTCCGCGACCACCGTCTTCGGGTCGTTGATGATCTTCTTCATGGCGGTCTCCGACACGTCGGCGGGTGGGTTGTCCCCTTCCTACCTCGCCGGGCCGGATGCCGCCAGCGTCAGGGCTTCGGCAGCTTCGAGATCACCGATTTGGCGATCTTCGCCGTCTTCTCGCAGGACGCGGTTTCGTCCTTCTTCTCGTCGTAGTTCTGGTACGTCACGGTGACGAGCTCGACGTATTCGCCTGCCCACGGCTTGTGCTGCCACTCCATCTTGCACTCGGCACTGCTGCCGACGCCCACCTTCTGATAGACGTCGATACCGCCGACCTCGACCTTCTTGGTCCCGTCGCGTTCCTGCGGCGGACGGCCGGGGCGGAAGCCGATGGTGATCCGCGGGTTGGAACCCGGCGTCCAGTCACAGGCGTGGAAGGTCGTCGGGGAGGTCGCGCCGTGCGGCGCCACCTCGCCGAGGATGGCGGGATCCGCGACGGCGCACGGGTCGACAGCGGTCAGCGTGCCCGCGCTGGAGGGGTACTTCGCCGGGGACGAGTGCAGGCTCTTCACGGCCTTCGCCGCGACCGTGCGGGCCGTCGCGCAGGGATCGCCGCCGTCGTAAGTGACCGAGAAGCTCACTCCACGCTCGGGTTTGCGCAACGTCATGACGCCGACGTCGCAGCTCTTGCCGTCCTTGCTCTTCCGCTCGACCTGCGGCAGGCCCTCCACCGCCGTGATGACGGCGCCACCGGTGTCGGACAGATAGGTCGACGCACCGATGTCGACGCTGACGGAAAACTGCTTGCCGCCGGCGTCGACGACCTTGGCCCGGCAGCCGCCGAACGCGGTCGACGACGGCACCGGATCCTCCGGGGTGCCGAGGCCGCTCAGCGCGTCCTTGCCCACCAGCGGGCACGGGTCGATCGTGCGCATCACCGCGGGGGTGACCGCCGGATCGTTGATGTTCCCGCTCGGCACCTCACCACCGGCACCGGCTTCGGCGGCGACGGTGGTACGGGCGAAGTTGGACTTGCCGAGGTTCTGTCCGCAGGCGGTCAGCGCGCCGAGCGCGGCCACCAGGGCCAGCACGGACGCGATCCGGCGACGTCGAGCGTTGAGCAGCACGAAGTGCACGGTAGCCGGACCGCCGCGCCGCTGTCCGGACAACCCGGCTATTCGGCGCCCTCGCCGGTTTCGGACGTGGGCGGCACCACGATGGGCCTCAGCTTCGCCCACAGGACGAACAGCAGCCCGAACACCAGCATGCCGATGCCCGCCCACAGGTTGATCCGGACGCCGGCGGCCTTGTCGAGCTCGGCCTGGGTGGTGAAGCCGATGCCCATGATCGTGAGCACCAGCCCGTAGCCGCCGATGAGCAGGGCGATGATCAGCCGGATGTCGAAGACGCCGGCCTTCTTGGGAGCTTGGGACGCAGCCATCTCCGGCCTCCTAGAAGATGATGTTGAGCACGATGGTCAGGACCAGCACGATGCCCGCGAGCAGGCCCGGCTTGCGGTACCAGCCCGCGTCGTCACCGGTTTCATCGTGCTTCAGCGACTCCTTCGGGGTGAGGGAGTAGACGAGGCCGACCAGCTGCGATTCCGGCTTCGGCGCGGTGGCGAGCGAAACACCGACACTGACCGCGATGTCGACGACGAACGCCGTACCGGCGGCCACGAAACTGACGCCCTGCCCGGTGAGCCCGAGAACCCCGGCCTGCGAAAGCAGCCACACGGTGATCGCGGACGCGGTACCGGAGACCAGGCCGACCCAGCCCGCCGTCGCCGTCATCCGCTTCCAGAACATGCCGAGGATGAAGGTGGCGAACAGCGGTGCGTTGAAGAAGGAGAACAGGTCCTGCAGGTAGGTCAGGATGTTCCCGGAGTTCGACGCGATGAACGCGGTGCCGATCGCCAGCACCGTGCCCGCCGCGGTGACCAGGCGGCCGAGCCGGAGGTAGTAGCCGTCGGACTCGTTCTTCTTCACGTACGACTGCCAGATGTCGTAGGTGAAGACGGTGTTGAACGAGCTCAGGTTCGCGGCCATCCCCGCCATGAACGAGGCGAGCAGACCGGCGATCGCGACGCCGAGCATGCCGTTGGGCAGCAGATCGCGCATCAGCAGCAGGATCGCGTTGTTCGCGGTGACCCCGCTGGGCGCTTCGCCGCCGTCGAGCAGGACCTGCTTGTCCTGGACGTACTCGGACACGGTGACCGCGGCGATCATGCCGGGGATGATCACGATGAACGGGATGAACATCTTCGGGAACGCGCCGATGATCGGCGTCCGCCGCGCGGCCGACATGCTCTTGGAAGCCATGGCACGCTGGACCTCGACGAAGTTCGTGGTCCAGTAACCGAAGGACAGCACGAAACCGAGGCCGAAGACGAGGCCGAGGATGGAGAGGAAGCTGTTGCCGAAGCCGGTGAGGTTGTCACCCGGCCAGGAGGACAGCTGCGCGTCTCCGCCGGGGCCTGCGGAGATCTTGTCGACCAGTCCCTGCCAGCCGCCGACCTTCACCAGGCCGACGATGGTCAGCGGCAGCAGCGCCGCGACGATCACGAAGAACTGCAGGACCTCGTTGTAGATCGCGGCGGAGAGACCGCCGAGCGCGGTGTAGGAGAGCACGACCGCGGCCGCGACGATGATCGAAACCCACAACGGCCAGCCCAGCAGGAGGTTCACCACGCTGGCGAGCAGGAACAGGTTCGCGCCCGCGATGAGGATCTGCGCGCTGGCGAAGCTGATGCCGTTGACGAGGTGGGCGGGTTTGCCGAACCGGCGGAGCATGAACTCCGGGACACTGCGGACCTTCGAGCCGTAATAGAACGGCATCATCACGATGCCGAGGAACAGCATCGCCGGGATCGCGCCGATCCAGAAGTAGTGGAAGGTCGGCAGGCCGTAGAGCACACCGTTGGCCGACATGCCCATGATCTCGACGGCGCCGAGGTTCGCCGAGATGAAGGCGAGGCCGGTGACCCAGGCGGGCAGCGAGCGGCCGGAGAGGAAGAAGTCCAGGCTGCTCGAGACCGACCTCCGCGCCAGGTACCCGATGCCGAGCACCAGCGCGAAATAGAAGGCGAGCAGGACGTAGTCGATAGGACTTGCGTCGAGCCGCAGGTTCGCATCGGCCAGCACGTGCAACCGACCCACCTCCATAGTGAAAATGTCCACGAGAAACGCCGGTATCGCGTCAATCGCGGACCATACTGCATGGATTCAGCAACGGCAGCGTGGGTGGGCCCGGCTAGCCCGGAAGTGTCCGGATCGGGGCTATTCCTGACAATTCCTGTCCTGTCCCGAGGTGACGCCGTCGATCGAGACGCCCGGAAACGTGAGAAAAAGGACCGCCCCGGCGTCGCCGCCGGGAACGGTCCTTTCTCGCGACCGGTGGGGGTTTACCGGTCCGTGGGCAGGCCTACTTCGCCGTCCTCCTTGATCAACCGGGCGAGAACATCGTCCGGCAGGTACGTGCGGTGCGGGTAGTTCGGACCCCACGAGTTGAGGAACGGCACGGCGCCGAGTTCGTCGGCACGCGGGTTGCCGAGGACCTCGTGCACCTCGTCGACGGTCTTCGCCCAGCGATAGGCCTGGATGCCGTTCTTGACGTCGGGCGTGTAGGCGGCTCGCTTGACGTGATCGTCGCTGGCGTAGCTCTCCGACCACGGGACGTGCCCCAGTTCCAGCAGGACCTCGGCCGCCGCGCGGACGGACGTGCCGTTGTTGTCGCCGGGGTTGGTCTCTTCCCATTCGTCGCGCATCTTCGACTGGTCCCACAGCCATCGCGCGGCGTAGAGGTCGCTGTTGAACAGCGTCATGCAGCGCGACCAGCCGAATCCGACGCAGGCGCCTTCCTTGCCCTGGTCGTAGAAGGCGTACTGGGTGTCGCCGTCCTTCGATTCACCGGGCTCGAGGCAGACACAGTGGCCGCCGCGGATCCGGGTGAGCGACTTCGCGCCGCCCTTCGCGACGAAGTACTCGCCGGACTTCGAGTCCTTTTCCGGGACGTCGAATTCCTTGTACCAGTTGACGCCGATGACGACCGGCGACCGGGTGGGCCGGTCCTCGGTGGCCAAGGCGGTCAGCGGATAGCGCTCGACGTGGCGCCAGTCGTCCGGGACGAACCGGCCGAGGCGGCCGTCCGCCGGATCACTGCCGATCGGGCGATAACGCATGGGATCCTCCTATCCCTCATCCCACCGGAATACCGCCGGCGAGTCACTGCGGCACAATCTTTTCCAGAAACCGCCGCGCGGCCTCCCGCCCGTTTTCGAAGAGGAGCTTCTTCTCCTCGTCGCCGAGCCCGAAGTCGACGGCGGAAACACCGGTCGTGTCGACGCACATCGTCCGCCGGTTCACACCTTCCTCGTGCAACCGGTAACGATTCCAGTCCGACAGCAGGGTTTCGAGCGAACTGATGGCGATCCGCAACGCGGTCTTCACCGGTTTGTCCCTGCCGCCGACGGGTTCCCCGGAAAGCTTCACTCCCCAGGTCGGCCACCGGGGCTTCTTCGCGTCGGTCCGGTCGAAGACGGTGATCGGGAAGTTCGACAGCAAACCGCCGTCGACCCAGGTGACGGTGCCCTCGGGGCGGACGTCGAACTGCACCGGCCGGAAGTAGAACGGGATCGACATCGACGCGCGGACGGCGTCGACGATCTTCTCCCCGCCGGGATCGCGGCCGTACTGGGAATAATCCCAAGGCAGCCGGACGAGCACGCGGCGGGTCAGATCACTGACGTGGACGACGAGCGAATACCGTTGATGGGAACGCAAAGTGCCTTCGGGATCGTCGATGGCGAGATCGGCGAAAGTGCGCACTCCGACCTCCTCCAGCAACGGCGTGAGCCATTCGGCGAGATAGTCACCGGTGTGCATCCCGTCGTGCAGGAGCAAAGCGACGCCGTCGCCGATCGGGCCGGTGACCTTGTCGAGCAGGGACTGATCCTGGAACCGGCCGCAGTCCATGTCGTTCATCACCGCTTCCAGAGCGCCGAGATCCTTCCCGGCCTTCTGATAAGCGGCGACCAGCGTCGCGACGATCGCCCCCGCACTCGTCCCGGCGATCCGCGGGAACGAATAGCCGGCTTCGTGCAACTCCAGCACCGCGCCCAGCAACCCGATGCCTTTGACGCCGCCGCCTTCCAGCACCAGATCGACGCGTTTCGGAGAATCAGCCATGGCACATCACCCCTGCACCCGCGGGCCCCTTGTGTCGGCGGCACCCCTCGCGGAAATCGAGTGTGGCACAGCGCGAGACCACGTAATCCGGCGTTCACCCGAATGGCACAGAAATAGCTGGTTCTTTTGCAGGATGAGTCGAGTTCGTTAATTTCTCGCCGCCCTTTAGGGCATTCTGTGGCGCGAGAAAGAATGCAGATACAAAACCGAGGACTCGATTGGATCTCGGCTGTTCAGCGCCCACCGCGGCCGCATACGGGGGCTGAAGGGCCCCTTCCCCGCATCGGACGCGGCGAAGGGCGCTTTCCCCCGTGTCATGCGGGGATGGGGCCCTTCAGCCCCGCGCGATCATGTCGCGCGACGGGGCGGCGTGACACCGCACTCGCGTGATCGGAGACGGAACTCGCGTGATCGGGGGCGGAACTCGCGTGATCGGGCACCGCACACCCGCGTACGGCGCCCAGTCACGTGCGGGTCAGAAGAGGCGGAATTCGTCCGACTCGATGCCGCGCAGCGCGTCGTAGTCCAGCGTGAGGCACCGGATCCCCCGGTCCTCGGCCAGCACGCGCGCCTGCGGCTTGATGATCTGCGCCGCGAAGACGCCCTGCACGGGCGCCAGCAGCGGGTCGCGGTTGAGCAGTTCGAGGTACCGCGTCAGCTGCTCGACTCCGTCGATCTCGCCGCGCCGTTTGATCTCGACGGCCACGCTGGCGCCCTCGGCGTCGCGGGCCATGATGTCGACCGGACCGATCGCGGTCGGGAACTCCCGCCGCACCAGGGTGTAGCCGTCACCGAGGGTCTTGATGTGCTCGGCGAGCAGTTCCTGCAGGTGTGCCTCGACGCCGTCCTTCTGCAGACCCGGTTCCGCGCCGAGTTCCTGGGAGTGGTCGTGGAAGATCTCGTCGATCGTGATGACGAGCTTCTCTCCCTGCTTGTTCTCGACGATCCACAGCTTGCCGTCCTCGATCAGCCAGCACGGCGGGCTCATCCAGTTCAGCGGCTTGTAGGCGCGGTCGTCCGAGTGCACGGACACCGAGCCGTCGGCCTTCACGAGCAACAGCCGGGTGGCCATCGGCAGATGGGCGGTCAGACGGCCGGCGTAGTCGACCTGGCAGCGAGCGATCACTAGGCGCACCACGCGAGGGTAGGACAAGCACGGCGATACTGTGCGCATGGACCCCGTTCAGCGTGTCAGCACGCGTGAGGTGTACCGGAACAACTGGATGACCGTGCGCGAGGACGCGGTCCGGCGGCTCGATGGTTCCGAAGGGATCTACGCCGTCATCGACAAACCCACGCTCGCCGTGGTGATGCCCTACGAAGACGACGGGTTTCACCTGGTCGAGCAGTTCCGCTATCCGCTCGGCCTGCGGCGGTGGGAGTTCCCGATGGGCACCGCCCCCGATCTGGCCGACCTCCCGCCGCGCGAACTCGCCGCCCGTGAACTGCGCGAGGAGACCGGGCTGATCGCGGGCGAGTTGACCGACCTCGGCCTGACCGACGTCGCCCCCGGTATGTCGAGCCAGCGCGGGCACGTGTTCCTCGCCACCGATCTCACGCAGGGTGAGGCCCAGCGCGAGGTCGAGGAGCAGGACATGCGGACGGCTTGGTTCGGACGCGACGAGTTCGAGAAGATGATCGCTTCGGGTGACATCACCGACGCGCTGACGATGGCCGCCTACATGCTCCTGCTCCTGCGCGAGCGCGGCTGAGGTCTCAGTCCGGCCACTCCGGGGAGCGCTTCTCCAGGAAGGCCGCCATTCCCTCACGCGCCCCGGGCAGTTGCGACGCCGAAGCCATGACCTCCAGCGCTAGCGCGTAGGCATCGGCCTCGGGCCGGTCCAGCTGCGCGTAAAGGGTCTGCTTCCCCATCGCCTTGCTCGCCCGGCTCCCGCGCGTCGCGCGCCCGAGGAGTGAAGCGACGGCTTCGTCCAGCGAGCCGTCCGGGACCACGCGGTTCACCAGGCCCCAGTCCAGCGCGGTCGCCGCGTCGACGACGTCGCCGGTGAGCGCCAGTTCCATCAGCCGCTTCCGCCCGATCGACCGGGCCACCGGCACCGCGGGGGTGTGGCAGAACCAGCCCGCCTTGCCGCCGGGCAGCGCGAATCCGGCGGATTCGGCGGCGACGGCGAGGTCGCACGAGGCCACCAGCTGGCAGCCCGCCGCGGTCGCGAGCCCGTGCACCCGCGCGACGACGACCTGCGGCACCGACTGCATCGTGCCCATCAGATCCGTGCACAGCCGCAGCAGTTCACGCACACCCATCAGGTCACGCGCGGCGACGTCGCCGAAGTCGTGTCCCGCCGAGAACACCGGCCCGGCGCCCGCCAGCACGATCCCGGTGGCGTCGGTCTTCCCCGCCTCGCGGAACGCCGCCAGCAGTTCGGCGAGGTGATCCGCCGAAAGCGAGTTCCGCCGCGCGGCGCGGTTCATGGTGATCGTGACGGTGTCGCCGTCCCGCTTGACGAGGATGTGCTCGTACTCGGCCATGCTTCGACGGTAACCGACCGGAACGTCCGGCGATACGAATCGGGTCCGACGCCGACGTCGGCCCGCAGCCGTCGCCGCAGGTTGGCGGCGGTGCCGAGGCCGGAGCGCTGCGCGACCCGCTCTACGGGGAGCTCCGTCGTCTCCAGCAGACGGCGCGCGAGCCGCACCCGCTGCGCGCGCAGCCAGCGTCCGGGTGTCACGCCGGTGGCCGCCGCGAACTCGCGGTGGAAGGTCCGCTCGCTCAGCCCGGCGTGCCCGACGAGGTCGTCGACGCCGATGTCGTCGGCGATCCGCTCCAGCGCCCAGTCCATTGTGGACGAAACACTCGGCCGCGACGGCTTCGGCGGCAACGGGTTGTCGACATATTGCCGCTGTCCGCCTTCCCGCGCGGGCGGCATCACGAGCCGCCGGGCGAGCGCGGCCGCGACCTCGGCGCCGTGATCACGCCGCACCAGGTGCAGGCAAAGATCCAGCCCGCCGACCACGCCGGCGGACGTCAGCACGTCACCCTCGTCGGTGAACAGGACGTCCCGCTGGACGACCGCGTCGCGAGCGGCGGTCTCGAGGGCGTCCAGCAGCCGCCAATGCGTGGTGACCGACCGGCCGTCGAGCAATCCGGCCGCGGCCAGGGTGAAGGCCCCGGAACACAGCGACGCCACGGTGATCCCCGCCCGGTGGGCCTTGCGCAGCGCGGCGACGGCGGCCGCGGGCACCTCGGCGTGCGGATCGACCCTGCCGGGTACGAGCACGAGATCGCAGCCCGCCAGCCCGCCCAGCCCATGTGTCGCCTCGACCTGGCCGAACGGGTGGATGGCGACCCTCTCACGGGCGGGCGCGCAGAGCCGGACCTCGAACGGGCCGATTCCGCTGTCGGTGCGGTCCACGCCCCAGACCTCGCCGATCACGCCCAGATCGAAGGACCGGCTACCCGGCAGGAGGAGCACGCCCACGGTTCGCATGGCAGAAAAGTACCGCATCGCGCTTCTTCTACCACTCCCTTGCCTCGGGAAAAGGCCCGAAACTCGAACCCATGACCACTGCAACCAAGGCCCTGCTCGTGATCGACGTCCAGCGCGGCTTCGACAAGCCCGTCTGGGGCCCGCGCAACAATCCCGGCGCGGAAGCCAATATCAAGGCGCTCGTCGACGCCTATCAGGAGCGCGGACTGCCGATCGTGCTGGTGCACCACGACTCCGTGAAGCCCGGCTCGTCGCTGCAGCCCGGCCAGGAGGGCAACCACTTCAAGCCCGAACTCGACGGCGTGCGCGCGGATCTGGTGTTCGGCAAGAAGGTCAACTCGGCCTTCCACGGCGACGTCGACCTCGACGGCTGGCTGAAGACGCGCGGCATCACGTCGTTCGTGCTCGCCGGCATCCAGACGAACTTCTGCTGCGAGACCACCGCTCGTGTCGGCGGAAACCTCGGCTACGACGTCACCTTCGCGCTCGACGCCACGTTCACCTTCGACCTCGCCGGGCCGGACGGCGGCGTCCTGACCGCCGACGAACTGTCCAAGGCGACCGCGACGAACCTGCACGGCGGCGGGTTCGCCACGGTCACCTCGACCAAGGAGATCCTCGCGAACCTTTGAGAGCGGGGTCCCCGTGGTCGTGAGTGGCGATTCGTGTTCTAACACGACTTGCCGCTCACGAGGGTTGCGAGGGTTTTGTCGTGGTGCACCCTCCGGCCCGTTCACGACCTCTACCTGGCTAGCGAGGGCCAGACATGTCGCGAAAGCCACTTTCGGGACATCAGACGTCCCGAAAGTGGCTTTCGCGACACCACGGACGCGGACTCCCGTGTCCAGACGGACGACACGCGGCGAACCCCGTGACCAACCGCGACCCCAAACCAGTACGTAACCAAGACACCTACGGCTCTAACCCGAATCGCCACTCACGACCAGCTCGGCCGACCACGCTCCGGAAGCCTCACGCGCGGTCGATCACGGCCTTGAGGAACCGTCGCGTCCGGTCGTGCTCCGGCTCGCTGAACAGCTTGTCCGGCGCGGCGTCCTCCAGCACCTGACCCTCGTCGAACATCATCACCCGATCCGAAACGTCCCGCGCGAACTGCATTTCGTGCGTGACACACAGGATCGTGATGTCCGTGGACGCGGCGATCTCGCGCAGTACGCGCAGGACGTCCGCGACCAGTTCGGGGTCGAGCGCCGAGGTGACCTCGTCCAGCAGCAGCACGTCCGGCCGCATCGCGAGCGCCCGTGCGATCGCGACGCGTTGCTGCTGGCCGCCGGAAAGCCGCGTGGGATGCGCGTCCTTCTTGTCCGAGAGCCCCACCATTTCCAGCAGTTCGACGGCTCGCGCCTCGGCCTCGTCCCGTGCGATGCCGAGCGAGTGGATCGGCGCTTCGGTGATGTTGCGCAGCACGTTCATGTTCGGGAACAGGTTGAACTGCTGGAACACCATGCCGATCCGTTTGCGCACGGTCCGCAGGTACTTCTCGTCCGCGGGCACCAGTTTCCCGCCGCGCTCCATATGGCTCAGGTGGTCACCGCAGACCTCGATGGTGCCGCCGTCGACCCGCTCCAGGGTCATCAGCAACCGCAGGATCGTCGTCTTCCCGGAGCCGCTCGGCCCGATCAGCGAGACGAATTCCCCTGGCGCGACGGTGAAATCGAGGTCCCGCAGCACGACGTGGTCGCCATAGGACTTGACCACCTGCGAGAACCGGATCATCGGGGAATCAACTGTGGGCGGCACGGCGCTCCAACCTTCTCACCAGAATCGACGCCGGCAGGCTCACCAGCAGGAACAGCACCCCGGCCAGGGTGTACGGCTCGATGACGCGGAACGTTTCGGCGCCCACCTCTTTCGCCCGGTTGAGCACGTCGAGAACGCCGATCCCCAGCAGCAGCGGAGTTTCCTTGAACATCGAGATCGTGTAGTTGCCGAGCGCGGGCAGCACCCGCGGAACCGCTTGCGGCAGGACGACCGCCGTCCACACCCGCGACCTCGGCAGATTCAACGCGGTCGCGGCCTCCCACTGTCCTTTCGGGACGGCTTCGATCCCGGCCCGGTAGACCTCGGCCGCATAGGTCGCGTAGTGCACACCGAGCGCCACCACGCCGGTGAGGAAGGCCGACATCGTGAACCCCGTCAGCGGCGGCACCAGGTAGTAGATCGCGAACACCTGGATCAGCAACGGGGTACTGCGGACGAATTCGATGAACAGCCGCACCGCCTGGGACAGCACGGGAATCCCCGTGCGGCGGATCAGCGCGAACACCAGGCCGAGCGCGTAGCCGACCACCGAAGCGAGCAGGGTGATCTCGACGGTGACGAGAAGTCCCTCCAGCAAAAGGGGAATCGAGTCGAACGCGGCTTCCCAGCTCCAGTCCATCACACACCCCCCGCCGTGGCCGTCATCTTGGCGGGCGCCCTGCCGAGACGCCGCGCCGCGAACCTCTCCAGCGCCCGCATCCCGCTCGTGATCAGCAGCGCGAGCAGGAGGTAGAGCACGAGTTCCGTACCGTAGATCCAGCCGATCTCGGCACCGAACACCGGCCGGAGCAGTTCACCCTGCCGCGCCATCTCCGGAACGGCGATGAACGAGAGCAGGGCGGTGCTCTTCAGCAACTGGATGAACAGGTTGTTGAACGGTGGCAGCATTTCCGCGAACGCCTGCGGCAGGATCACCCGCCGCATCCGCTGGGCGGGTGTCAGGTTGAGCGCGACGGCGCCTTCGAACTGCGCCCGCGGAACGGAGTTCACCGCGCCACGGACGATCTCGGCGCCGTACGCGCCGTGGTTCAGGCCGAGCACCAGGATCCCGGCGAACATCGGGACCAGCTGGAAGCCCACCAGCACCGGCAGCACGAAATACAGCCAGAACAGCTGGACAACCTCCGAGGTGCCGCGGAAGATCTCCACGTACACGCGGGAAATCCCCCGCACGATCCTGGACGGCGATCTCAGCGCGAGCCCCGCGATCAACGCGAGCACGACGGTGACCGCGATCCCGCCGAGCGCGGCGGTGACGGTCGCTGTCAGTCCACTGAGGACGGAAGTGATGATATGCGATACCGACGACGACATGACGTCAGCCCCGTTACACCGCGCAGAGTTTCTCGGTGGTGACGTCGGTCTTCGGCAGGTTGTCCGCCGAGAACCCGAACGGCGTCACGATCTTGGTCCACTCGCCGCTGTCGTGCAGTTTCTTGAGTTCGGCGTTGAAGGCCTCGCGCAGCGGGTTGTCGTCCTTGCGGAAGACGAACGCTCCCGCGGAGACGACGGGCTGCCCGTTCTTGATCGGATCGAAGCCGGGCGTGACCTCGGCGGCCGCGCCCGCGTTCTTCGCCAGCACGTCCTTGAGGGAGATGTCGGTGAGCGCGGCACAGTAGACCCGGCCGTCGGTGACCGCGCGGAGCATGTTGTCCTGCGAATCGAGCGTGACGATCTGGTCTTCGGCCACCCCGGAATCCGTGGCGTAGCCCTTCTCCACCGCGGCCGAGAGCACGGCGACCTTGACCTTCTTCGCGGCGATGTCCTCGAACTTCAGGATCTGCTGCGGATTTCCCTTCGGTACCAGCAAAGCGGTCAGCGCCGAGTAGTCGGGGATCGAGAACGCGGCGGCGTCGCACCGTTCCTTCTTGATGTTCATCCCGGCGGCGACGATGTCGTACTGCCTGGCGTTGAGCGCGGGGATCAACTGGTCGAACGACACGGCACTGGCCTCGACATTGTCGATGCCCATCGCCTTGAAAACGGCGCGCGCGACTTCCGGTGCCTCGCCGGTGACCTTGCCGCTTTGATCCGTGAAACCGTAAGGTGCTTCGTTCGCGATACCGATCTTGATCTTCTTCGCGTCCTTGGCCGCCTGCAAAGCGTCACCCGACGAGGTCGACGTGCACGCGGACAACAACACCGGGCCACCGATCGTCACCGCCCCCAGAACGGCCGACCGCCGGAAGAATTCTCGCCTCGACCACTCGCCGTGCGCCATAGCCGCACCCCTTTTCGATTAATCGGTTCAATCGAAACGTAGGGGGGTACCTTTGCCCCGGCAATGTGAGTGACTCCCTCGCCGACCGCCGTTACGGTACCGAGATTTACGGTGACTTTACGTGCTCAGGCCGTGGCGCTCCCGCACCAATCCGACAATTCCGTCCATGATGTCGGTGAGTTCGTAGTCCTTGGGCGTGAACACCTTCGCGATCCCACGCTCCAGAAGGAGCTTCTCGTCGTCGGGCGGGATGATGCCGCCGACGATGACCGGGATGTCGCCCGCGCCCGCGGCCCGCAGGCCGTCCACGACCTGCGGCACGACCTCGAGATGCGAACCCGAGAGCACCGAAAGCCCGACAACGTGCACGCCCTCCTGGACGGCGGCCGCGACGATCTGCTCCGGTGTGAGCCGGATGCCCTGGTACACCACCTCGAAACCGACGTCGCGCGCCCGCACGGCCACCTGCTCGGCGCCGTTGGAATGCCCGTCGAGACCGGGTTTGCCGACCAGGATCCGCAGCCGTTCGCCGATCTCGGTGTTCGTCGCCTTGATCCGGTCGCGCACGCGGCGGATCTCCTCGCTGCCCTCGCCCGCGGTCGCCGACGCGGAAACCCCGGTGGGAGCACGGTATTCGCCGAACACCTCGCGCAGCGCCCCCGACCATTCGCCGGTGGTGACGCCGGCGCGGGCGCAGTCGATCGTGGCCTCGAACAGGTTTTCCGAGGTCTTCGCGATGGCCTTCAGCTTCTCCAGCGACGCTTCGGCGGCCGCGTTGTCACGGTGCGCCCGCCATTCCTCGATCGCGGTGACGGCTTCCTTTTCGACGGCGGGGTCGATCGTTTCGATCGCCTTCGCACCCTCGGCCTGCAGCGGAGAAGGTTCGGTGGTCTCGAACTTGTTGACACCGACCAGGATCCGCTCGCCGTTCTCCATGCCACGCCGCAACTCGGCGAGCGAGGTGACGAGCTGCGACTTCATGTAGCCGGTCTCGACGGCCGTGACAGCGCCACCGAGATCCTGCACCCGCGCGATCTCCTCGCGCGCGCCCGTCATGATCTCGTCGACCTTGGCCTGGATGACATGCGAGCCGTCGAAGATGTCTTCGTACTCCAGCAGGTCGGTCTCGAAGGCCAGCACCTGCTGCATCCGCAGCGCCCACTGCTGATCCCACGGCCGCGGCAGGCCGAGCGCCTCGTTCCACGCGGGCAACTGGATCGCGCGGGCCCTGGCGCCGCGGGAAAGCGAGACCGCGAGCATCTCCAGCACGATGCGCTGGACGTTGTTCTCCGGCTGGGCCTCGGTGAGCCCCAGCGAGTTGACCTGCACGCCGTAGCGCAGCCGCCGAGCCTTCGGATCCGTTACGCCGTACCGATCCCGGGTGATCTCGTCCCAGAGCGCGGTGAACGCGCGCATCTTCGACATCTCTTCGACGAACCGCACACCGGCGTTGACGAAGAACGAGATCCGCGCGACCACCTTGGCCATGTCGGCCTGCTCGACCTGCCCGGAATCCCGGACGGCGTCGAGGACGGCGATGGCGGTGCACAACGCGTACGCGACCTCTTGCGTCGGCGTCGCGCCCGCTTCCTGCAGGTGATAGCTGCAGATGTTGATCGGGTTCCACTTCGGCACGTGGTGCACGGTCCACGCGATCATGTCGGTGATCAGGCGGAGACTCGGGCCCGGCGGGAAGATGTAGGTGCCGCGGGAGAGGTATTCCTTGATGATGTCGTTCTGCGTGGTGCCGGTGAGCTTGGCCAGCACTTCGTCGACGTCGCGCCCCTCGGCTTCGGCCTGCTCGCGCGCCACGGAGACGTAGAGCGCCAGCAGCCACATGGCGGGCGCGTTGATCGTCATCGACGTGTTGGCCTCGGCGAGCGGGATGCCGTCGAAGAGCCGCCGCATGTCACCGAGATGTGAAACCGGGACGCCGACCTTGCCGACCTCGCCCTTGGACAGCTGGTGGTCCGGGTCGTAGCCGGTCTGCGTCGGCAGATCGAAGGCGACGGAGAGACCGGTCTGCCCCTTGGCGAGGTTGCGCCGGTACAACTCGTTGGACGCGGCCGCGGACGAGTGGCCCGCGTAGGTCCGCATCACCCAGGGGCGGTCCCGTTCACGGTCCGTGGGATAGGGCACGGTGCACCTCCGGCGCTGGACGACCGTCTGAGTGTACCGGCCGGTAACATCGGGCGCGCAGTTGAATCGGACACAGTCGGGTCATTCTCCGACGGTCGGCTCCTGGCGCTGTCGTGCCTCGTCAACGGCTTTCGCGAGCTTTTCCCGCACTTTCGCCACCTCGCTGACACCCACAAGGATGACCGGTGGCTTGCGGTCCTTCCCGGCACCGGCGCCGAAGTTCGCCGACGCCCACGCCAGCACACCGAGCCTGCCGAAGGTGATCGTCCCGGTCTTGCCGGGCCCCGGGGTGACCACGGGATCCGCCAGCCCGGCCAACTCCGCGGACTCTTCTTTGCGGCGGAACAGGGAACTGGTCGCGATGACCCGGCCGTCCGTCACCGCGTAGGTGGTCGAGGCGAGCCTGAGGTACCTGATGAGCGGCCTGCCGACGACATGGAACACGCCGACGACGGTGAGCACGACCCACGCGACCGTGTGGAACGTCGTTTCGTGGTTGTAGAGGAAGTACAGAGTCACGGCGCCCAACCAGAGCAGGGCGAGGGGGACGTTGAAGTAGTCGCCGGGATTGAAGAGAGGCCTGCGCACCGGAGTCCCGGCCCAGATGACCCGTTCGCCTGGAAGGAGGTCGATCTGCCCCTCATGCATGGCATCGCACACTACCCGTCCGCGAGGCGGGCGGCAGTGTCCGTTCGTCGGTTGCCTTCGGGCCGAACGGACCTAGCGGTCCCCTTGCTGGGCGGAGGCGATCAGGTCGCGGACCACCATCGGATGCTCGATGTTCAGCAGTTCCGGGTACTTCGGATCCAGGCCCACGTCGGACCAGGACTGGTCCACCCATCCCCTGCCGGTCGTCTGGACGAAGTCCGCGGGGGCGAGGTTGAAGCAGACCGTCCCGGTGCCGTCCGGGTTCTCGCGGACGTACGGCGGGCCGAGGTCCGTCAGGTAGTGGGCCACCGCGTCTTTCCCGTTCGTCCAGACGATGACGCGCCGATCGGTGATCCCGTACGAAGCCGTCCGCAACGCGGCGTACCGGAGGACCGGCCTGCCGAGCCAGACGCCCCCGACCAGCATGAGCACGCCCCAGAGGAGAGGCGAGAACCCGTTGCGCACACCGCCGAGAATGACGCCACCGATGACCAGGACGGCGGGCAGCAGGATCAAGTCGTTCTTGACCAGCAACGGAATCCGCTGGGGCTTGCCGGACCACAGCAGGCGCTCGCCCGGCACGAGATCGGCGTCGATGCGATCCATCGCGCTACCTCGCCTGATGCTGGGCCGTGGCGATCAGGTCGCGGACGCGGCGCGCGTCGTCGATCCCGACCAACTCCGGAAGCGACGAATCGGCGTCACGGCTTTTCGTGCCACTGCGGAAACCCGTGAACAGGCCACCGCCACCGAAGGTGATGGTGGCGGTTCCGTCCGCGTGCTCCGTCAGCTGCGGTGGCCCCAGGTCACCCAGGTACCGCGACGCGAGGTCGGCCCCCTTGCGCCGGACCACGACGCGCCGATCGGTCACGACGAACGAACACGACCGCCTTTTGAAGTACCGCATGACCATCTGGCCGATCCAGAGCACCACCATCACCGTCGGCGGCACGTAGACGAACAGCGGCGAAGAGCCTGTCCGCGAAGCCATGTAGACCCAGAAGCCGATGCACAGCAGCCCCGGCACGATGATCAGGTCACTCTTCTCGACGGCCGGAACGCGCTTCGGCACGCCCTCCCAGAGCAGGCTTTCACCGGGCAACAGCCCCGTATCCCCCAGATACATGAGCGGACGATAAGCCCGCTTCATCCCGCTGAACAGGGCTTTGCCGGAATCGTGACCGGCGAATGTGACCGAAATCCGCGAGACTCGCCCGTGCCCGGCGTCTAGCGTGACAACCGTGACCTGGAGTTCTTACAGCAGCTATCTGCTCATCGTCGTCCTGATCGTCCTCGCGCCGGGGCCGGACACGATGGTGATGCTCAAGAACTCTCTCTCCGGCGGCACCCGCGGCGGGTTCCTGGCCACGGCAGGGATCTTCGTGGCCAATTCCGTCCAGGGCACCGCCGCCGCGCTCGGCCTCGGCGTCGTCATCGCGCAGTCGCAGCCGGTGTTCGTGACGCTCAAGTGGGTCGGTGCCGCCTACCTGGTCTTCCTCGGTATCCAGGCGCTGCGCGGCGCGTGGCGCGGTGACTACTCCGGCCTCGCGGCGGTGAAGCAGCAGCGGTCGAGCGGGTTCCGCCGCTTCCGTGAAGGCTTCCTCTCCAACATCACCAACCCGAAGGTCCTCGTGCTGTACCTGTCGGTGCTGCCGCAGTTCCTCGACCCCGTGAAGACCTCCGCGTGGGACGCGCTGCTGCTCGCCTACACCGTCGCGGTGCTGGGCGCGATCTGGCTGATGATGCTGCTGTTCTTCGTGCACCGCGTGCGGACCTGGCTGGAACGGCGCAAGGTCCGCCGCGCGCTCGACGGCGTCACCGGAACCGCACTGGTCGGTTTCGGCGCGGCGCTCGTGCTGGAGGGCTAGTCACACGGACCGTATTTGCCTACCCACCGGACTGGCGTGGGGCGAGCGGTGAAGTACATGAAGGCCCCCTTCACTACCTTCAGGGTAGGCAAGGAGGCCTTCACGGACCGTTGCAGTCAGGCGCGCTCGGGTTCGCCCGAGACTCGCTCGATCCGGGCGCCGAGGCGGTTCAGGTTCTCCACGAAATGCGGGTAGCCGCGGTCGATGTGGAAGACGTCCCAGACCTCGGTGACCCCGTCCGCGCACAGCCCGGCCAGCACCAGCCCGGCGCCGGCGCGGATGTCCGCGGCCCACACCGGCGCGCTGGAGAGCTTCTCCACGCCGCGGACGACGGCGTGGTGCCCATCGGTGCGCGCGTCGCCGGAGAGCCGCATCATCTCTTCGATGAACCGGAAACGGGCCTCGTAGATGTTCTCCGTGATCATCGAAGTGCCCTCGGACACCGCCGACAGCGCCACCGCGAACGGCTGCAGGTCGGTCGCGAAGCCGGGGTACGGCAGCGTCACCCAGTCGACGGCCTTCGGGCGCTCGTTCTGGACGATGCGGAAACCCTCGCCGTCGAACGTCTCGACCTCGGCACCGGCCAGGCGGAGCTTGTCGAGGACCAGGTCGAGGTAGTGCGGGTTGACGCCGCGGACGGTCAGGTCGCCCCGGGTCATCGCGGCGGCGAACGCCCAGGTCGCGCCCACGATCCGGTCGCCGATCACGCGGTGCTCGGTGGGGTTCAGCTTCTCGACGCCCTCGACGGTGAGGGTCGAGGTGCCCGCGCCTTCGACCTTCGCGCCCATCTCGGTCAGCATCGTGCAGATGTCGACGATCTCGGGCTCGCGCGCGGCGTTGTCGATGACCGTGGTGCCCTCGGCGAGCACGGCGGCCATCAGGATGTTCTCGGTGGCGCCGACACTCGGGAAGTCCAGCCAGATCTGCGCGCCGTGCAGGCCGTCGGCCTTCGCCACGACGCAGCCGTGCTCGATGGTGCTGGTGGCGCCCAGCTTGCGCAGGCCGTTCTGGTGCATGTCCAGCGGACGGGAGCCGATGGCGTCACCGCCCGGCAGCGCCACGACGGCCTGCTTGAGCCGTCCGACCAGCGGGCCCAGCACGCACACCGACGCGCGCAGCTTGCCCATCGCGGCCGAATCGGCCCGGTGCGACAGTTCGGCCGGAGTGGTGATCTTGGCGGTGTCGCCGTCGATGACGACGTCGCAGCCGACACTGCGCAGGACGTCGCCCATCAGCGGGACGTCCAGGATCTGGGGGCAGTTCGTGATGGTCGTCGTGCCCTCGGCCAACAGGGCCGCGGCCATCAGTTTCAGGACGCTGTTCTTCGCCCCGACCACGTCGACCTCGCCGACCAGCCGTGCTCCGCCGTGCACGTCGAAGTGCTCGCTCATGGGCGCCAATCATGCCCTCTCGCCCGGATTTGCCTTACGCCGGGCCGGTAGAGTCGGCTTCATGGTCGTTCGCATCAACCGCGTGTACACGAAGGTCGGCGACAACGGCACCACGGCGCTCGGCGACGGCTCCCGCGTGCCGAAGACGTCGCCGCGGCTGTCCGCGTACGCCGACGTCGACGAAGCCAACTCGGTCATCGGGCTCGCGCTCGCCATGGGCGGTCTGTCCGGGGAAATCACGGACGTCCTGCGCGGGGTGCAGAACGATCTCTTCGACGTCGGCGCGGATCTGTGCGCGCCGATCGTGGAGAACCCGCCCTACGAACCGCTGCGCATCACCGAGCGGTACATCGAACGGCTGGAAGGCTGGTGCGACGAGTTCAACGAGCGCGTGCCGAAGCTGACGTCGTTCATCCTGCCGGGTGGCACCCCGGGGGCGGCGTTCCTGCACCAGGCGCGCACAGTCGCGCGGCGGGCGGAGCGGTCCGGATGGGCACTGCTCGAGGCCGAACCCACGACGACGAACCAGCTCGCGCTGAAGTACCTGAACCGGCTTTCGGACCTGCTGTTCATCCTGTCGCGACTGGCCAATCCGGACGGCGACATCCTGTGGCAGCCCGGCGGCGCCTCCTGACGACGCAATTCGGCACCTGATCGCGGTAGTCGCGCCCAGGTGCCGAATCGTGTGTCGGGTGGAGCTCAGCCCTGTTCCTGTGCCGCCCAATAACGCTCGAGGTCGACGTCGGGCGTGCCGTCCTTGCCCGGGTCGATCGCCTTCATCGTGATCGTGTCCTCCAGGGACACGGACTCGGGAAGGTGGCTCCAGCGGTTCGTGTCCTCGCTCTGAGTCATACGCCGAGAATAGACGTGGATCACGTTCGGAGCCCGGTAGAAATGCCGGTCGGTGAAGATCTCATGTTCGCTTCGCTTCCGAAGTACCTAGGCGTCCCAGGAAGCGCGCAGCGAAGCGAGAGCGTCGTGGAACCCGGGGAAGGTCTTCTTCACGCAGCCCGGGTCGTCCAGCGTGATCCCCGGCGTCCTCAGCCCCGTGACGCTGAACGCCATCGCGATCCGGTGGTCACGGCGGCACTTCACGAGAGCGCCCGTCGGCGTGGAGGGCTGGATCTCGATCCAGTCCCGCCCGGTCTCCACCGGGACACCCATCGCGCGCAGGTTCTCCTCGCACGCCGCGAGCCGGTCGCATTCCTTGATCCGCGTGTTGTAGACGTCCTCGATCCGCACCGGCCCGTCCGCGAACGGCGCGATGGCCGCGAGCGTCGGCACGGTGTCGGAGATGTCGCGCATGTTCACCGTGACGCCGCGCAGCCCGCCCGTCCCGGTCACGGTCACGGCGTCCGGGCCGACCTCGACGTCCGCGCCCATCTGCCGCAGGACCTCGACGAACGCCAGATCCCCCTGCAGCGCGCCCTCGCCAAGGCCCGGCACGGTCACCGACTTCCCGGTCAAGGCCGCCGCCGCGAAGAAGTAGCTCGACGTCGAGGCGTCCGGCTCGATCTCGTAGCGACAGGCCTGATACGGCGTGGGCGGCACGACGAACGTGTCGCCGTCCCGGACGACCTCGACGCCGAAGCGCCGCATCATCGCGATGGTGATCTCGACGTAAGGCACCGAGACGAGGTCGGTGACGGTGATCCGCAGTCCCTCCGCGGTCAGCGGCCCGACCAGCAGCAACGCGGTCAGGAACTGCGACGACAGCCCCGCGTCCAGCGTCAGGTCCCCGCCTTTGATCCCGTCGGCCCGCACCACCAGCGGATGGTGCCCCGGCTCGCCTTCGAAGGTGAGATCGACGCCCAGTTCCAGCAGCGCGTCCGTCAGCGGCCCCAGCGGCCGGGCGCGCATCTGCCCGGAAGCGTCGAAGCGGAAGGTCCCGTGGCCGGCGGCGGCCAGGGCGGGCAGGAAACGCGCGGTGGTGGCACCGTCGCGGCAGAAGACATCGGCGCTGTCGACAGCGGGGCCTTCGGGGCGGCCCTCGATGGTCCACTCGCCGGAAGTACGGGAGACCTGATAACCGAGCTTGAGAAGGCCCTCGGCGAAGCCCTCGGAGTCATCCGAACGCAGCGGCCTGCTCAACACGGTCGTACCGTGGGCGGCGGCCGCGAGGAACAGGCCTCGGGCGGTGATCGACTTCGAACCGGGGATGTCGACGATGGTCACGCCGCGAGCATACGGCGTGCTCGAACGGCGACCTCGCGTGATCAGACGCGGGACACGCGTGATCAGATGGACGACACGCGTGATCAGGAAGCGCGCGGGAGGCGGCGGCCGGGTGGGGCCGATTCGAGCCAGGAGAGGAAACCGGTGAGGGCGCCGGGGCCCATCGCGATCTCGATCGCCTCCTGCGTGGCGGACTCACACCGCAGGACGATCGAACCTTCGGGGACGGCGTACGCCTCCGTGCCGGAGGGATCCCGCCGGTCCGCGATCTCCATGCTCGCCCGCTGGAACACCCGGTCCGGGCCGGTGCGCAGGCTCCACACCCGGAACCAGACGAACTCGTCGCCTTCGTAGCGGCCCAGCCCCAGATGCCAGCTGGACCGCGCCTCGTCCGGACGCCACCGCAGCGCGACGCTCACGCCACCACCGCGGCGCATCCGGACCCATCGCAACGAATACCAGGCCGCGAACACGGCCAGGATGGTCAGGGCCCCGAGAACACCCACGGCGATTTCCACGGCCCGACCCCTGCCCGTCGCCCGGTCAGACCGACTGACCGGCCGCGCGGAGCTGGGCGGTCGCCCTAGCCCGCTCTTGCTCGTCTTCGCCGCTCAGCGCCTTCTTGGCCGCATCGACGTCGATCTCGTGCGAAAGCTCGGCGCTCTCGGCGAGGATGCTCACGCCGGTCGCGGTGACCGACAGGAAGCCGCCGTGCACCGCGGCGGTCACGGTCTCGCCGTCCGTGGTCGTCACCTTCACGACGCCACCCTCGACGAGCTGGCCGAGAACCGGCTCGTGACCGGCCATGATGCCGATCTCGCCCTCGGTGGTCTGGGCCACCACGAACGTGGCGGTACCGGACCAGAGACGGCGCTCGACGGCTACCAGCTCGACAGAAATCTCAGCCACGTAGCTTCCCTTCACTTCAGGTGCTGCCACCGAGTGTAATAGTCAAAGTTCCATCTATGCGAACGGCGGGACCAGCGTCCACAGTAGACACTGATCCCGCCGCTCATCGGAACATCACTTCTTGGTGATTTCCTTGTACTTCTTCTCGAGGTCTTCGAGGCCACCGATACCCAGGAACGCCTGCTCCGGGTAGTGGTCGAAGTCGCCCTTGGTGATGCGGTCGAACGACTCGATGGTCTCCGACAGCGGCACGGTCGAGCCCGGGATGTTCGTGAACGCCTCGGCGACCAGCATGTTCTGCGACAGGAACCGCTCGATGCGGCGCGCGCGCTGAACGGTCAGCTTGTCCTCTTCCGACAGCTCGTCCATACCGAGGATCGCGATGATGTCCTGCAGTTCCTTGTACTTCTGCAGGATCCGGATGACCTCGGAGGCCACGCGGTAGTGGTCCTCACCGACGATGGCCGGGTCGAGGATCGTCGACGTCGACGCCAGCGGGTCCACCGCCGGGAAGATGCCCTTCTGGAAGACGCCACGCGAAAGCTCCGTGGTGGCGTCCAGGTGGGCGAACGTCGCGGCCGGGGCCGGGTCGGTGTAGTCGTCCGCGGGGACGTAGATCGCCTGCATCGAGGTGATCGAACGACCACGGGTCGAGGTGATCCGCTCCTGGAGCTGACCCATCTCGTCGGCCAGCGTCGGCTGGTAACCCACGGCCGAAGGCATGCGGCCCAGCAGGGTCGACACCTCGGAACCGGCCTGGGTGAACCGGAAGATGTTGTCGATGAAGAGCAGCACGTCCTGGTTCTGCACATCGCGGAAGTACTCCGCCATGGTCAGCGCGGACAGCGCGACCCGCATACGGGTGCCCGGCGGCTCGTCCATCTGACCGAAGACGAGGGCGGTGTCGTTGATGACGCCGTCCTCGGACATCTCCAGGAAGAGGTCGTTGCCCTCACGGGTGCGCTCGCCGACACCGGCGAACACCGAGGTACCACCGAAGTTCCGGGCGACACGGGTGATCATCTCCTTGATGAGCACCGTCTTGCCGACGCCGGCACCGCCGAACAGGCCGATCTTGCCGCCCTCGACGTACGGGGTCAGCAGGTCGACGACCTTGAGGCCGGTCTCCAGCATCTTCGTCTTGCCCTCGAGCTGGTCGAAGGAAGGCGGGTTGCGGTGGATGCCCCAGCGCTCGAGGTCCTCACCGTAGCCGGGCTCGTCGAGGCACTCGCCGAGCGCGTTGTAGACGTGGCCCTTGACCTTGTCGCCGACCGGGACCGTGATGGGGCCGCCGGTGTCGATGACCTCGGCACCACGAACCAGGCCGTCCTGCGGCTGGAGCGAAATGGTGCGGACGAGGTTGTCACCGAGGTGACCGGCGACTTCGAGGGTCACCGTCTTGCGCAGCTGCTCGAACTCGATCTCGACCTTGAGCGCGTTGAACTGATCGGGCACGGCACCGCGCGGGAACTCGACGTCGACGACCGGCCCGGTCACCGACACGATGCGCCCCTTGGCGCGCGGGGTTTCAGTACTGGTCATCAATCATCACTTCCTGCTGCGGTGAGCGCGTTCGCGCCACCGACGATTTCGGAGATCTCCTGGGTGATCTGCGCCTGACGGGCCTGGTTCATCTCCCGCGTGAGCGTGCCCACCAGATCGTTCGCGTTGTCCGACGCCGCCTTCATCGCGGTACGGCGGGCCGCGAGTTCCGACGCGGCGGACTCGAGCATCGCCGCGAAGATCCGCGTGTTGATGTACTTCGGCAGCAACGCGGCGAGCAGCTTTTCGGCGTTGGGCTCGAACTCGTAGCTCGAGACCAGGCCTTCGGGCTTCTCCTCGTCGCCTTCGGTGTACTCGACCTCGAGCGGCGCGACACGCTTGGCGGTCGGACGCTGGGTGAGCATCGAGACGAACTCGGTGTAGACGACGTGGATCTCGTCGACGCCGAGGATGCCGTCGGCGTTACCGGCCTCGTCGTCGGCACCGTTCAAGAACGACTCGACGATGAGCTCACCGGCGGTCGAGGCGTTGACGTAGCCGGGCTGGTCGGAGAACCCCGTCCAGCTTTCGGCCACCTCGCGGCCACGGAACCGGTAGTAGCTCAAGCCCTTGTTGCCGGTCACGTACAGCACCGGCTCCTTGCCCTGCTGACGCAGCAGGGTGACGAGCTCTTCGGTCGCCTTCAGCACGTTGGAGTTGTACCCACCGCACTGACCCTTGTCGCTGGTGATCACGAGGACCGCCGCGCGCTTCGGTTCGGCTCGCTCCACCAGCAAGGGGTGGTCGAGGTTGGCCGAGGCGCTGGCCAGCGCGGAGAGCACGTTCGTGATCTCGTCCGCGTAGGGCCGCGACGCCGCGACCTTCGCCCGCGCCTTGGTGATGCGCGCGGTGGCGATGAGCTCCATCGCCTTCGTGATCTTGCCGATGGACTTGGTCGCCTTGATACGCGACCGGAGTTCTCGGAGTTGTGCGGGCATGAGCTACCAGCTCACTTCTTCGGTGCGGGCTTGTTGACCTTGACGGTCTCCTGCCCGACCTTCTCGGCGTCCATGGCGTCGGAGACCTCGGTCAGGCTCTTGCCCTCGGAGGTGGTGAACTCCTTCTTGAACTCGTTCACCGCGTCGACCAGCCCGGAAGCGGTCTCCTTGGAGAACTTGCCCGACTCGCGGATGTCCTTGAGGAGCTCTCCGTGCTTGCGACGCGCGGAGTCGACGAACTCGTCACGGAAGCGGCGCACGTCTTCGGTCGGGACCGTGTCGAAGTGGCCGTTCGTGCCGAGGTACACCGTGACGACCTGCTCTTCGACCGGCATCGGCGAGTACTGCGGCTGCTTGAGCACCTCGTACAGGCGGGCACCACGCTCGAGCTGCGCCTTCGACGCGTCGTCGAGGTCCGAGGCGAAGGCCGCGAAGGCCTCCAGTTCGCGGTACTGCGACAGGTCGATACGGAGCGAACCCGAAACGTCCTTCATCGCCTTGACCTGCGCGGCACCACCCACGCGGGAAACCGAGATACCCACGTCGATGGCCGGGCGCTGACCGGCGTTGAACAGGTCCGACTGGAAGAAGCACTGACCGTCGGTGATCGAGATGACGTTGGTCGGGATGTACGCCGACACGTCGTTCGCCTTGGTCTCGATGATCGGGAGACCGGTCAGCGAGCCCGCGCCCAGCTCGTCCGAGAGCTTGGCGCAGCGCTCGAGGAGACGGGAGTGCAAGTAGAAGACGTCGCCGGGGAAGGCTTCACGGCCCGGCGGGCGACGCAGCAGCAGCGAGATCGCGCGGTAGGCGTCGGCCTGCTTGGTCAGGTCGTCGAACACGATGAGGACGTGCTTGCCCTCGTACATCCAGTGCTGGCCGATGGCCGAGCCGGTGTACGGCGCGATCCACTTGAAGCCGGCGGAGTCCGACGCGGGGGCCGCGACGATGGTCGTGTACTCCATCGCACCGGCGTCCTCGAGGGACTTCTTCACGGCGGCGATCGTGGAGCCCTTCTGGCCGACCGCGACGTAGATGCAGCGAACCTGCTTCTTCGGGTCGCCGGTCTCCCAGTTGGCCTTCTGGTTGATGATCGTGTCCACCGCGACGGCCGTCTTACCGGTCTTGCGGTCACCGATGATCAGCTGGCGCTGTCCACGGCCGATCGGGGTCATCGCGTCGATCGCGGTGATACCGGTCTGCAGCGGCTCGGCCACCGGCTGGCGCTCGACCACCGAAGCGGCCTTGACCTCCAGCGGGCGACGCTCGGTGGTCTCGATCTCGCCGAGGCCGTCGATCGGGGCGCCCAGCGGGTTCACCACGCGGCCGAGGTAGCCCTCGCCGACCGGGACCGAGAGGACCTGACCGGTCCGCTTGACCTGCTGGCCTTCGACGACGGTCTCGAAGTCACCGAGGATCGCGGCACCGATGGAGCGCGCGTCCAGGTTCAGCGCGACGCCGAGGACCCCGCCGGGGAACTCGAGCAGCTCGTTGGCCATCGCCGAGGGAAGGCCCTCGATGTGGGCGATACCGTCACCGGCGTCGACGACGACGCCGACTTCTTCCCGGCTCACGTCCGGGGCGTAACTCGAGACGTAGTTCTCGATCGCGCTACGGATCTCATCCGAGGAGATCGTCAGCTCCGCCATTTCAATCCCGCTCTCGCTTCGTTCGTGCCAGTGTGCAAAGTCGTTGTTAGGGGTCAGCTAGCCAGCCGGCGACGCAGGGCGTCGATGCGCCCCGCGGTGCTGCCGTCGATGACCTCGTCGCCGACGCGGACCACGAGTCCGCCGCCGAGCTTGGGGTCGACCTCGACGTGCAGCGCGAGCTGCCGCCCGTAAAGGGCGTTGAGCTTCTCGCTCAGCCGAGCCTGCTGCTCGTCGGACAGCGCGCTCGCGCTGGTCACCTGGGCGACCGAGCGTTCACGGCGTTCCGCGGCCAGCTGGACCAGCCGCTCGAGGGCGTTGGCGACCCCGCGGCCCTTGGCGCGCAGGACGACCTGCTCGACGAGGGTCTCGGTGACCACGTCCACCTTGTCGGCGAACAGGTTGCGGACGAGGGTCCGCTTCGCCTCCGCGGGGGCTGTCAGGTCGGACAGCGCCCTTTCGAGCTCCGGGGCGCCCGCAACGATACGGGTGACCCGGAACAGCTGGTCTTCGACAGCGTCGATGTTCCCGGACTTCTCCGCACTGGTGAGCAGCGCCGAGCGGCCGAGGGCCTCGAGCCCGTCGGTCAGTTCGCGCGGGCTCGACCAGCGGCTGCCCGCCACGGAGTCGAGCACCTGCAGGGCCGGTTCGGAAACCTTGCCCGCGAGGATCCCGCGGGCGAGGCCGATCCGGGCTTCGGACGAGGACGAACCGTCGGCGACGGCCCGGCGCAGGCCGATCTCCCGGTCCAGCAGGGCGACGACCGAAAGCAACTCGTCGCCGACCGTCGCCGGGTCCGTACCCGCGGCGGCCAGAACCTCGCCGAGACGATTCTCGGCGAGGTCGAGCGCTTCACGGCTCGCAGCATGCAGCGTCATTCTGGTCTACTTCCCCGCTCCGTTGGAGGCACCAGCGGTCTCCAGCTCGGCAAGGAACCGGTCCACGGTGCCGTGGCGGCGCGCGTCGTCCGCGAGCGACTCGCCGACGATGCGGCTGGCCAGCTCGATGGAGTTACGGCCGAGTTCGGCGCGCAGTTCGGCGATGATCTGCGCCTTCTGGGCCTGCAGCTGAGCCTGGCCCTGGGCGACGATGCGCTGGGACTCGGACTCCGCTTCGGCCCGCAGTTCCGCCTTGATCTGCTCGGCTTCGAGCCGGGCGTCGTCGCGGATCTTCGCGGCCTCGGAACGGGCTTCCGCCAGCTGCGCCTTGTACTGCGCAAGGTTTTCTTCGGCTTCGGCCTGCGCCTTCTCGGCTCGCTCGATGCCACCCTCGATCAGCTTGGTCCGCTCCTCGTATGCCGTCTCGAAACGAGGGACGACGTACTTCTTCAGGACGAACAGCAGCAGAAGGAAGGCGATGAAACCGAGGATGAGCTCGGGAACGTGCGGCACGATCGGGTTGGGCACCTCTTCGGCGGCCAACACCAATTCGGTCTTCAGCACAACGTCTCCTTAAGCGATGAGCGAAACTCAGCCCTAGGCGGAGGCGAGGAAGTAGATGACGATACCGATCAGCGCCAGAACCTCGGTCAGAACGAAGGTCGAGAAGGCGATGCTCTGCAGCTTGCCCTGGGCCTCCGGCTGGCGGGCGGTGCCGTTGATGACGGCGGCGAAGATGAGACCCACACCGATACCGGGGCCGATCGCGCCGAGGCCGTAACCGATGGCGGCGAGACCCTTGTTGATGCTGACGGCCTCGGCAGCCTGCTGCGCAAGAACGATGTTGCTCACGTGCGTTTCCCTTCAAACTCGGTCCGCGCGACTCACGCGGATCGGGGGCTTTTGGTGTTCTCTCAGTGCTCCGACGCCAGCGCGGCGCCGATGTACCCTGCGGACAGCAGTGCGAAAATGAATGCCTGCAGGACCTGGATGAATGCCTCCAGGAAGGTCATCGCGATGGCGAACAGGAACGCCACCGGCGACGCGATTTTCACGAGGCCTTCGCCTTCGGTCAGCAGGAAGCTCCCACCGAGCGTGAAGACCATGATGATCAGGTGCCCGGCGAACATCGCCGCGAAGACTCGGATCGCCAGCGTGGCAGGCGCGATGAAGAACTTCTGCGCGAACTCGATGGTGGAGTACAGCGGCAGAACGAACCCGGGAATACCCGCCGGGGCCAGTTCCTTCTTCAGATAACCCTTGAAACCGTGGCGCTTGAACCCGACGTAGTGATACACCGGGTAAACGACAAGGAACGCGAGTGCGACCGGGAAGCCGATTCGCGCCATCGTGGGGAACTGGAAGAACGGGATGATCCCGAAGAGGTTGTTCACCAGCACGAAGCTGAAGAGTCCGAGCACGAGCGGGATGAACGGCTTGAAGTCGGCGGAGCCGATCTGCTCCCGCGCGATGTTGTTGCGGCCGAAGTTGTAAATCGATTCGGCGATGAACTGTCCCTTGCCCGGGACGACCTTCAACCGGCGCGACGACACCATGAAGTAGGTGATGAGGATGATCAGGGAGATGACCACCAGCAACATCGGCTTGGTGAAGCTCAACCAATAGCCGGAACCGAACAACGGCGGCAGGTTGAAGTCTTTGACGCCAGGCGGCGCGAACTCCGCACCCTCGGCTAGTACCAGCGCGCCCACTGGGCTCCTTCCGGTTCTCCCGGCCGGCGTTCACTCCGCCGGGGGAATCGTCACGATCTGGACTTAACGTACCCGACACGTATCGGGCCGTCGGAGGCGGCCACCCCACGATGTGCTGAACACGGCTTCACGTTCCGCACACGAGGATTCTCGATGCAGTGCTCCCGGGAGACAGACGCCTACCAGCGGGTAATGAGGGACGATTCAACACCGTCGCCACACTGCTGTTCGGGGTTCGTCATCAGGAGCCGGCAGCCGAGGCCGCCGCCCATACGCGGACCATATCAGCAGGATCCGACGGGCCGTACAGGCGTACTACATTGCCCCTGATCGGCCGAGGACCTAGGTCCCGCCCCAGGTCAGGACCTGAGTCCCGAAATCAGTGGGAGGCGGGGATGATCGTCGGGATCTTGGTCTTGCGGAACGCCGCGAACTCCACGGCGGCGGCCACGAGAATCGCGACGATCATGGTGACGCCCAGCGCCATCGGGTCGATCGAGGACACTCCGCGGAGCAGGCTCAGCGCCCCGAAAAGAAGGACGATCTTGAGCACGTAACCACCGAGAGCGATCACCATCACGAACATCGGGTCCATGCCCGCGCTGAAGCGCATGAGGCCCAGCGTCGCCAGCGCGGACACGAGGGCGAGCACGCCGCCGATGACCGAGCCGAGCAGCCCCGGCTGTCCTTTGAGGATGGTGAAGACCGCGATGCAGATCAGCACCGCCGGCGGAACCAGCTTCAGGGAGGCCTTCATCATCGCGTTGGCCGCCTGCAGAACCACCTTGGCGTGAGGGTTCTCCTCCGCCTCGACGGTCTTCTCGGTCTCGCTCACAGAAAACTCCCTGGTCGTCTCAGCCCGCCAGTGTAGGCGTGTGCGGATCCAGCCGTTCACGCAGTCCGGTTCCGCGACCGCAGCCGCGGGATCACCGACACCAGAGTCGCCAGCAGGAAACCGAATCCGACGATCCAGAAAACCGCGGCGTCGTCGAACAACGTCACCGACACGGCGCCGAACGCGAGCAGGCCCGCCCACAAGTAGATGAGCAGCACCGCGCGGCGCTGTGAGTGGCCGATCTCCAGCAGACGGTGGTGCAGGTGCATCTTGTCCGCGGCGAACGGGCTCTCGCCGCGACGGGTGCGGCGGATGACAGCCATGATCAGGTCGAGCAGCGGCACGAAGAGCACCGCGGCGACCACGACGAGCGGCGAGAGCAGCGCGAGCGCGTCCTTGCCGCTGAACTGCGGGTACGGCACGCGGCCGGACGCGGACGTCGTCGCCCCGGCCAGCATGAGGCCGATCATCATCGAGCCCGAGTCGCCCATGAAGATCTTCGCGGGCTGGAAGTTGTACGGCAGGAAGCCCAGACAGGCGCCGGCGAGCGTGGCCGCGATGAGCGCGGGCGGGTACGCGCCGACGTCACCGCCCGAGGAGTCGAGCAGGCCAAGGGAGAACGAGCACGTCGCCGCCGCGGCGATGAAACCGAGACCGCCGGCGAGCCCGTCGAGGCCGTCGACGAAGTTCATCGCGTTGACCATGACGACCACCAGCACGACGGTCAGCAGCGCGCCCTGGTTCTTGTCCAGCACCAGCACCTGGCCGAAGGATTCGCCACCGCCGCCCCACGGCACCCAGAACGACACCCACTGCACACCGAAGATCACCAGGATCCCGGCGCACATGACCTGCCCCGCCAGCTTCGTCCAGGCGTCGAGCTCGAACCGGTCGTCGAGCGCGCCGATCAGGGAGATCACGCCCGCGGCGAGCAGCACGCCCAGCGAGTCGAAGGAGAAGTCGAAGCCCCGGCTCAGCGCGGGCAGCTGGTGCGCGAGCCCCATCGCGGCGGCCACGCCGAGGAAGATGCCGATACCGCCCATCCGCGGGATCGGGGTGACGTGGACGTCGCGGGCCCGCGGGTTGGCGATCGCGCCGATCCGGATGGCCACCCGGCGAACCACGCCGGTGAGCAGGAAGGTAACGGCCGCCGCGGTGAGGGCGACGAGGATGTACTCCCGGATCGGGAGGCCTTGCGTAGGAGGCATGGTCCGTTACGCCGCCGAGGTCCAAGTCACTCGAACACGCTACCGCGCCAGGGGGATACGGCGGCGCACGGTCCTAGGCCAGTGACTCCGCGGGCACTCCCAGTACTTCCGCGATCGCGGCACGGCTGACCGCGCCCTCCCGCAGGACGACCGGGTCGTCGCCGGTGAGATCGACCATCGAGGACGGAACGGCCTCACCGGTGGACCCGCCGTCGAGGTACACCGCGACGCTGTCGCCGAGCTGGTCGACGGCCTCCTGCGCGGTGGAGGCGGGCGGCTGGCCGGAGACGTTGGCGCTGGAGACCGCCATCGGGCCGACGTCGCGCAGCAGTTCCAGCGCGACCGGATGCAGTGGCATGCGCAGCATCACCGTGCCGCGTGACTGGCCGAGATCCCACTGCAGGCTCGGCGCGTGCGGCAGGACGATGGAGAGGTCGCCAGGCCAGAAGGCCTCGATGAGTGCACGGGCCTGCGGCGGCGTGCCGAGCACGAGTCCGTCCACAGTGGACCAGGAGCCGACCAGGACGCCGACCGGCATGTCCGGGCCGCGGTTCTTGGCCCGCAGGAGGGACTGGACGGCGCCGCCGTCGAAGGCGTCCGCTCCGATGCCGTAGACCGTGTCGGTCGGGAGGACCACGAGGCGGCTGGAGCGCACCGCGCTCGCCGCCGCGGCGAGCCCGTCGGCCCGGGATTCACGCTTGCTGCAGTCGTACACCGCGCTCATGGCACGTGAGCGTAGTCCTGGACCTGAAGGCCCCCTTCCCCACAGTCCCCTTCCCCGCGGCGGCCGGGGTCCGTGAAGGCCTCCTTACCTACCCTGAAGGTAGGTAAGGAGGCCTTCACGGACCTTCAGGATTGCCACGTTCGCCTCGGGCACCCGAGTAGTCACAGCGGATGCGCGTGAAGGGGCCCTTCAGCTCCCGTCAGAAGGCGAAAGCGGTACAGACCGACGTCGCCGTCTTGGCCGGGTCGGCGATCGACGTCGCGGTCAGCTTGATCTGCGCGACGTGGTCACCGCCCGCGGCCCGTTTGGCGTGCGCCGTCGCCGACGAGCGCCCGCCGAACGGGACGGTGGACAGCTCGTTCGGCAGCCGGACCTCCCAGCCCTTCGCGGTGGTGGACGCGCTCAGGCGGTAGGTATCGGTGTTGTACGGCGCCACCGAACCCTTCGCGTTGCCCGTGTTGAACACCGGGAACGAGCAGGTCGCGAGCCCGTTCTTGCCGAACGCCGGTGCCGACGGCCACAGCGAAACGCCCCTCGCCTGCGAGCCCGCGCCGTCGAGCGAAGCCACCGTGACGACGTAGGACAGCACGCCCTTGCGGTCGCGCTCGACGTCCGAGACCAGGAACTTCAGCCGGTTCGCCTCGTCGGTGTACTCGTACTTGCTCGCCGAACCGGTGCCCGCCTTGAAGGCCGCGTCGTTGAGCTGGCGGTAGTCGCCGATGGGGATCGGGACCGCGGTGCCGTCCGGCTTCTTGTAGTCGGTCATGCCGATGTCGGCCGGATGCGCGTCGACGATCCACTCGAACGGTGCGTTGTCCTGGTTCTTCGTCTTCGCGATGATGACGCCGGAATCGGGAGCGAAGGAATCACTGCCCATCCGGTCGACGACCTCGACGGTGTAATTGTCGTATCCGCCGCCGTCGCAGAAAGGATCCTTGGAGCGGTCGCATTTCGGCGAAAGGTCCCCACCGGTCAGCGCGATGTTCATTCCACTGTAGGCGCCCTGTCCGGGAATGACCGAACGAGCGGTGATCCGCGCCGAAACCGGGCCGGTTTTGGCGAGCTGCTTCCGGTCCAGTTTGAGCACATCGTCGAGGTCGATGATGTCGAGCTTCATCTTGGTGCGCAGCATGTGATGCGACCCCATCGAGCCGCCCTGCGTCGCCGGGATCTGCCAGCGGGTGTGCGGTCCGCCGGGACCGTTGAAGCTGCCGCGCGACATCATCTCCCACGGACCGGTGTAGGTCCTGGACGGCGGTGTCCCGAACGGGTTGTTGTAGTTGTCTCCGATACCGAGAATGTGGCTCAATTCGTGCGCGTAAACCGCCTGACCCGAGCTTTCCGCCTGCGTCGAGGAACCGGTGACCGCGTTCGGCCAGATGCTCGCCGCGGATTTCCAAGACGTCCACGGGACATAGCGGGTGGACGCGGCGTTCGGCATTCCGGCGACACCGGGACCGAATTCGTCGGGAACGTTGCCCGGCTCACCGAATTTCATCACGCCGAATTCCTGCCAGGTCGCACTCTCGTCCTGACCGGCGGAAAGATAGAAGACGAAGTCGAACTGCTTGGAGACGTCGCCCACGTCCGCCCGCCACGCGGCGCCCGCGTCGGCACGCAGGTCACGCTTGCAGTTCGCGCCCGGCGGGCACGCGCCGGGCTGGAACTCCATGCCGTATTCGAAGGACTTGCCCGGCAGCCGGTAGGGCCCGAACGCGGTCAGCGCGACGCCCATCCTGCCGCCGGAGTCCTCCATCCAGTACTCGTTGATCGTGTGACCCTGGTTGAGCGCCTGCGGTTTGTTGAGGAAGTCCTGGTAGAACTTCGCGACGTTGGCACGGGGGATGTTGCTGGCGGCGGGGCCGGGGTTGCCGAACACCGTCGAATGCGTCGGCTGCGTGACGGCGAATTCCTGATCCGGGTAGTCAGCGAGCACCACGGCGCCCTTGAACGTCCGTTTGGTCGGCTTCAGCGCGGGGTCGGCCCAGTTGGTGCCGGGTGGCTTGCGGTAGTCGTCCCACGTCATGTGGTCCTGGTTCTCCCAGGTCGACCCGTCGATCGCGGCGGGCCAGCCCTTCGCGGGCGCCGCCGCGGACGCGGGCTGGGCGAACAGACCCGGCAGCAGTACGGCGGTGGCGAGGACGGCGAGTGTTCTGAGTGGGGCTCGTCGGAGAGACGATCGCATCGGGGTACACCTCCCAGTCGGACCGCCGATCAGGCGGCCGTGATCGACGGTAGGAGGTGGGCTTTGCCCTGGGCACCGCCGGAAGTCGTGAGTCCCGCTAACCATCCGGCCCCAACGCTCGCGTTCTGTCCTCTGGATGCGGTAGTTGCACGCGCAAGTACCGCATCCAGAGGACTAAATGCAGGGAGAAGCGTCAGGAGACGCGCAAGGCGGTGACGAAACGCGGGCGGCCGGCGAGGTCGAGGTGACCTCGGACGTCGGTCAGCACCCGTCGAGCCCGCACCAGCGCCGGGACGGCGGAGCCGTGCGTGTCGTCGTGCTCGATCGCCATCCCGCCGGTCGGCCGCAGCAGCCGCGCGGCGGCGGCGATCGCGTGCCGGATCACCGCCAGCCCGCTCTCCTCCGCGAACACCGCCCGCGCCGGGTCGTGCTCGGCGACCTCCGCGGGCACCGGCGTGCCCTCGGGGACGTACGGCGGGTTGCACAGGACCAGGTCGACGAGCCCGTCGAGCTCGGCGAACATCGTGCTGTCGGCGACGTCGCCGGAGTACAGGCGGATGGGCGTGTCCCCCGCGTCGGCGTGGACGTCGGCGTTGTGCCGGGCCCAGGCGAGGGCCTGCGCGTCGATGTCGACGGCGTACACGACGGCGTCCGGCCGCGCGTGCTGCACGGCCAGCGCCAGCGCTCCCGAGCCGGTGCACAGGTCGACCACCACCGGGTACTCGCGCCCGTGCAGCAGTTTGAGGCCCCATTCCAGGAGCAGCTCGGTCTCCGGACGCGGGACGAACACCCCGGCGCCGACGTTGACCGTGATGTCGCCGAGCGCGGCCCATCCGGTGAGGTACTGCAGCGGGATCCGTTTGGCCCGCTGGTTCACGAGCTGGCCGATCGCGTCGATGACCGGCGGGTCCACCAGCGGCACCATCGGCAGGCGGCCGCGTTCCACGCCGAGGACATGCGAGGCGATCAGCTCCGCGTCCGAGCGCGGTGATGCCACACCGGCCTCGGTGAGGATGCGGGTCGCTTCCATGATGGCGAGGCGCAACGGCTGCCGGTTCACTGGTGTTCCTTCACAGAGTCAAGCCTGACACACGAGGCACGCGTGCCGGGGTCGATACACGCGGGCTCAGGGTATCGATTGCTTTCAGCGCACCCGCCACGAGAGCGAAGACAACGTCAGGGCCGCTTCTGCCACCCTCCGCGCGAGGTCGGTCTGAAGGCTCTTCTTCGCCGAAGCGATCCACTCGTCGACGTTCTGCACGCCGATGTCGCGGTACTCGACGGCCTGGAGCAGCATCTCGAGCTTGTCCGCGTCGCGCGCGTACAGCGCCTCCGGGCTCTTCGCGGCTTCGTACTCGTCGACGGCGTCGCGCACCGAGTCACGCGCGGCGCCGGGAAGGGCCGACGTCTGCGCGGCGGTGATCGCCCGGGGGTCCGGCTTCTCGACGAAACCCTTGATCGTGTGCGGGAGGTCGCCGGTCCGCGTCTCCTGCGTGTCGTGCCAGAGCGCGAGGTACGCCGCCTTCGCCGGATCCGCGCCGCCCTCGGCCGCCAGCAGACCGGCCAGTTGCGCGACCCGTGTGGTGTGCTCGGCGACCGATTCGGGATCGCGGACCCCGGCCTGCCACCATCCCGCCCGCCGGATCCGCTTGAGCACACCCAGTTCGAACCCGAATCTGGCCAGGGCTTCCACGCTGCTCCTCTACCTGTCGACGATCGAGATCTCCGGTCAGTGTCCTCGCCGCCGTCCGGGCGTGCCGACCCGGTCGTCATGGTTCGAAGAGGGCACAGGCCGGTCACTCTCCGGCGTCTCCTAAGGTGGCGCGGGTGAAGATCCGGGAGATTCGACTGGCCTTGGGCGTATTTTTCGTCGCGCTCGGGGTGCTTCTCGTCCGTTTCCTGGTCCCGCGCCCGATCGGTATGGCGGACAACGGCGACGGCTGGCGCATCCTCTGCCGGCTCGGCGCCCGCGAGATCGACCGGCCTTCGCAATATTTCGTCCGCTTTTCCTATGGCCCCGCCCCGGCCTGCAACAGCGAGTACATCTCCAGTCAGAGCTGGATCGACAAGATCGCCAGCGAGGCCGGGCGGCTGTTCGACTCGTCCGTGGTCCTGAACCTGCTGGTCCTGGGCGTGCTGGGCTGTCTGCTGGTCGCGGGCGGGATCGCCGCGATCGTCGCGGGCCTGCGCCTTTCGGTCCGCGACAGTTTCATCGCCACGGCCGCGCTGCTGCTGGTCGCCGCGGACTCGGCCTTCTTCGGGTACTTCGCCTCGGTCCTGAGCGAGGGCGCCGCCTTCGCCGGGATGCTCCTGCTCGCGGGCGGGCTCCTGTTGATGCACCGCACCGGACCGTGGCGCTACACCGGCGCCGCGGTCACCGTGCTCGGCGCGATGATCGGGATCAACGCGAAGTCGCAGACACTGCTGCTGATCCCGCTGTTCGCGCTCGCGCTGCTGTTCGTCCGTCCGGCGGGCAGCCGCGGCCTGGCCCGGTGGGCGCTGCCGTTGGCCGTGCTCGCCGTCGTCGGCACCGGTACCGCGCTGGTGCAGAGCGCGGGCGACTCGGCCAACGCGGAGTACCGCGAGGCCAACATGTACCACGTCGTGTTCAACGGGATCGTGGACGGGAAACACGACAGCGCCGCCGACCTCGCCGCGCTGGGGCTCCCGCCGGAGTTCGCCAAGTACACCGGCACGGGCTGGTGGAGCGAGAACTCGGCGGTGTACTCCCCCGAGTACCCCCGGTACCGCGACAAGATCAGCCGCCGCAACGTCGCCCAGTACTACCTCGACCATCCGTCGCGGGTGGTCGAGATGCTGCACCGGTCCGCGCAGGAGACGCTGACCGCGCGGGTGCCGAACCTCGGCAGTTTCGACGAACACGCCGGGCAGCCGCCGCTCGCCAAGGAGTACCGGATCCCGGTCCTGTCCGCGATCACCGGCTGGATCTCCCCACTCGGGCTGTTCGCCCTGCTGCCGATCTGGCTGCTGATCGGCTGGGCGGGGCTCCGCGCCTTCCGCAACCGCGCCGGACGCCGTGACGTCGGCATCGTCGTACTGCTGTTCCTGCTGTTCGCGATGGGACAGTTCCTGGTCTCCGGTCTCGCGGAAGGCATCGAAAACGTCAAGCACCAGCAGCTGACGATCTTCCCGACCCTGCTCGCCGCCGCTTTCGCCGCGCTCTCCTTCCTGCCGCGGCGCAAGGAAGAACCGTCGGCGGCCGAAGAGCCCGAGCCGGAGACTGCGTCCGTCTCCGGCTGAGTTTCAGCGCGCCGGCGCCCAGAATCCCGCGAAGCTGCCGCAAGCGACGCTGGCCCCGCCGAGCTCGTCCTTGATCCGGTCTTCCACGCTGCTCATCCCGATGGTCCGCGCGTCCGGGGTGACTGCGTCGGGCACCGACGCGCCCGCGGTCAGCGAAACGGCCTTGACCGTCTGGAAGAGCACCAGATAGTCCCCTTCCTCGTCCAGCCGTGCCGCCGCCTCGACCATCCTTTCCGGACTGTCGCCGGTCATCTCCAACGGGAGCGGCCAGTCCAGCGGGAACGGGTTCCGGACGCCGAAGATCGGGGCGACGAAGGGATTGTCCGGGAGGACGGCCACCCTCGACGCGGGATAGCGTTCCAGGCAGCCGTGGATCTGGGCGACATAGGTGTACACGCTGGGGCTCGTGCGGACACCGCGCAGCGAAGGCTCGATTTCCCCCAGTTCCTTCGTCAGTTCGCCCTGCGGCCTGTCCGCGTACGGCGCCTTGTCGTGCGCTGACATCAGCAGCAGACCGGCGAGCACGAACGCGACGGCGCCGACGGCACCACCCGCGAGCTTGGGCGGCCGCGGCAGATCCGGCGGCGCGACGGCTTCCAGCACGCCCAGCGAGAAGATCCCGGTGAGCAGTCCCGGAAGGGGGTAGCCCCAAGACAGGCTGGCCATCCAGCCGAGTGCGGCGATCGCCAGGTACTGCCAGGGCAACCGTCTTCGGACCACGGCGTCGAGCACCGCGGCGGCCAGGAAGAGCCACAGCAACGTGACCGGCCAGCTACCCGCGTGCTCGAACCCGCCGTCGGCCACGACGAACACCACCACGGCCACGACGCACAGGGCCATCGAGAGGCGGAGCCATCGTCCGGGCTCGCCGAGCCGTTCGCGGACGGACCACGCCACGGCGAGCACCGCTGTCCCGAGCAGCACCGGAAGGATGTACGTCCTCGGATCTTCGCGGCCCGTGAAGTCGGCCGTCCAGAACCGGAAAAGGCCCTCACCCCACGTCTGCTTGCCGCCGGAGAGCTGCTCGATCGCCGACGGGAGTCCCCCGGCGACGGTGACCATGCCGAAGTAGAGCAACGGCGCCGCGCCGAGCACGAGGACGTCACCGAGCAGACGCGGCCACTTCTTCGGCGGCGCGGCGGGGTGGAACAGCAGGATCAGCAAGCCGATCGGCGCGGCGAACAGGAAGCTCTGTTTGACGATGATCGCGAACCCGAGGCAGAACAGGCCGAGCAGGCGCCGCCACCGCGAGCCGGAGCGCAACCCGCTGTCGAGCAGCCACCAGCCGACAGCGACCAGGAAGACGCCGTCGACGGTGTGCCAGGCCATCAGCGGATACGTGTTCAGGCAGACCAGCGCGGCGGCGAAAACCAGCCCGAGCCGCAGTGGCCCCCACTCCAGCGGCGAAGTCCCGGTCAGGAACGCGGCGAGGGCGAACGTGGCGACGATCAGCTGCATCATCATCACGAAACTCGAGCCGATCATCAGCGGCGCCGGGACGAGATGGTCGATCAGGTGCAGATAAGCCGAACCGAAGGGCCTCGGCCCGAGGAAGTCGACGTGCGGGATCTCGCCGTGCAGGACGCGCCACACCTGCGCGAGCACGAATCCCTGGTCCGTCGGATTGAAGCCGAACCTGCCGATCCTGGCGACGACGGCCGCGCTCAGCAGGATCGTTCCCACGCCGAGCACGATGGCTCGCGGAGCGCGTTTCCGGGCCGCCGGAATCGGTCTTTCCTTGATGGTGACATGGTCTGCGTACGACACGAATTCTTGTTCCCCCATACTGATTTCCCTGCTCTCAAAAACAGTAGCGGAAGTGGGGAATCAAGGACAGGCCCGTTCGGAGGCCCTTCCGCACCGGCCGTACGCTATGCATACCTGCAGTCACTGAAGGGGCCACTCGAAGTAGCCATGGATCTCCGGGAAACGGAAGTCGTCACGCGGATTTCCGCGAATATCGAAACCGATGATTTCGCCGCGGCCGCCGCACTGGGCGAACGCTTCATCGACGAGTTCGAGGCCACCGAGCTGGAGATCTGCCGGGCCGATCCCGAAGGCGGCTGGAAAGGGTACTCGGTCTCCGTCGGCTATCGCACGCCACCGGCGGACGAAGAGGAGCCCGCGGACACACTGCACCGCGCCGCGGTACCCGCGCTTTTCCACTTCGGCCTGAATGCGGAATTCTTCGAAATCCACGGCACGCCGGAGACCGGCCAATACGGAAGCTACGAAGCTCCCGACACCCGAGCCGACGGCTACACGCTCTATTCACTGATGGCGGCCGTCGGCGGCACCGACCCGCGGGAACCGGCGTACGTCCCCCGGCACGATTTCACCCCGCGTGCGGACACCGACGTCATTTCACGGGTACATCTTTACGTCCCCGCAGGCGACTTGCGGCTGGCAGTGGGCCTGTGCGGCCGCCCCGCGGCCGATCTCTCGGCGTCACTGGTCCGGATCACCACGGACGCGGGGCCCTGCGAAGCGGTCCTGCTGTCGGCCTTCCCCGCCGCCGCCGGGGAAAGCGGCGAAGAGGCGCTCAGCCGGGTCACCACCGAGGTGACCGAGAAGCTCTCCTGCGTGAGCATGTCCGTCCGGGCCATCCACACCGGACTGGAGGACGACCCGTTCTACACCGAACCCGGCTAGCCGGCGTGGGCGGCGAGCCGCTCCTCGCGGTCCGCGGTGATGAGGGCGTTCAGCACGCCGTCGAGGTCACCGTCGAGGACCTGGTCCAGGTTGTACGCCTTGTAGTTCACCCGGTGGTCGGCGATGCGGTTCTCGGCGAAGTTGTAAGTGCGGACCCGCTCGGAGCGGTCAACGGTGCGGACCTGCGAGCGACGCGCGTCCGACGCCTTCGCGGCGGCCTCCTCCTCGGCGATCGCCTGGAGGCGGGCCTGCAGCACCTGCAGGGCGCGGGCACGGTTCTGGATCTGCGACTTCTCGTTCTGGCACGAGACGACCACACCGGTCGGGAGGTGGGTGATACGCACGGCCGAGTCGGTCGTGTTCACGCTCTGGCCGCCGGGGCCGGACGAGCGGTAGACGTCGATCCGCAGGTCGTTGGGGTCGATCTCGACCTCGACGTCCTCGGGTTCGGGGTAGATGAGCACGCCGGACGCGGAGGTGTGGATGCGGCCCTGCGATTCGGTGGCGGGCACGCGCTGCACGCGGTGCACCCCGCCCTCGAACTTGAGCCGCGCCCAGACACCGTCGACGTCGGCCGAACGGCTCTTGATGGACACGGTGACGTCCTTGAAACCGCCGAGGTCCGAGTCGACCGAGTCGAGGACCTCGGCCTTCCAGCCGTGACGCTCGGCGTAGCGCAGGTACATGCGCAGCAGGTCGCCGGCGAACAGCGCCGACTCCTCGCCGCCTTCACCCGATTTGATCTCCATGACCACGTCGGAGCCGTCGTACGGGTCGCGCGGCAGGAGCAGTTCGGTGAGTTTGGACTCGAGTACGGGGATCTTGGCGGAGATCTCCTCGGCCTCGGCCGCGAAGGTCGAATCCTCCGACGCCAGTTCCTTCGCCGTCTCGAGGTCGTCGCGGGCGGTGTCGAGCTCACGGACCGTCTTGACGACCGGGCTCAGCTCCGCGTAACGGCGGCCGAGCTTGCGTGCGCGCGCCTGGTCGGCGTGCACGGACGGGTCGGCCAGCTGCTCTTCCAGCTGGGCGTGCTCTTCGAGCAGACCCTTCAGCGAACTCGAATCCACCACTCCACCTTTCAAACGGCCCGGATAAATCCAAGACTGGGACACCACAGAAAACGGCGCCTACCCGGACATGCGGGTAGGCGCCGTTGTTCAAGCTACTTGGCGTCTTCGGCCTTCTTGCGCTTGCCGTAGCGAGCCTCGAAGCGCGCGACGCGGCCGCCGGTGTCCATGAGCTTCTGCTTGCCGGTGTAGAACGGGTGGCAGTTCGAGCAGATCTCGACGTGGAGGTTGCCGGAGGTCTTGGTGCTGCGCGTGGTGAAGGTGTTACCGCAGTCGCAGTTCACGTTCGTGACCACGTACTCGGGGTGAATACCGCTTTTCATGGTGTCCTCTCTCGTTGGCCCCGGGTCCCCGTGCGGGGTGAACCGGTGCCGGACTTCAGCGGATGATTTTGCCAGATGCGCTGGCAGTGGGGTTAACGCACCCCTCCCTCGGCATATTCCAACACGTTGAGTAATCAACTATCGACGCCCGGTTGTACGAAATTTGTACCCGATCCCGCGAGAGTCCTCACTGTTGGTTATTCCTCAACAGGAGGTACTGATCATGCGCACCATCCTCGCCAAGGTGGCGAAGCCGGCGTCCGTCGCCGCGCTGGCCATCGCGGCTCTCGCACTGGCTCCGGTCGCCGGGGCCGCTCCGGCCGCCCCCGAAGCGGGCGCCACCATCACCGCCGCCGACATCAACCCGGCCGCGGGCACGTTCACCACGATTTCCGACGGTGACCTGTCCATCCAGGGCGCCGGGGACGGCACGCCCGCCGGCGCCGTCCAGTGGTTCAAGAACAAGGCAGGCTCCACCGCGTACCAGGGCCTCTGCGAGAAGGCCGTCGAGAACGCGTACGGGACCACCGGCGTCTGGGCCTCGGCCAACGCGCACTGGAACGGCGCGAGCCCGAAGCACACGACCGGGACGCCGCCGAAGGGCTCCTTCGTGTACTGGAACATCAGCCAGTGGGGCCACGTCGGCATCGCTGACGGCTCCGGCGGGATCTACGCCTCCAGCATCGGCGGCAAGATCGGCCACGCCTCGAGCGTGAACTACTTCAACAACTACCGCGGCTGGACCCCCGCGGCCGTCCCGCACCGCTGAGCCTCCGCTCTCGCGACTTCGGTCCGTGAAGGCCTCCTTGCCTACCCTGACGGTAGGGAAGGAGGCCTTCACGGTCTCCGTGATCGCCACGTTCGCCCCAGCAGCCACAACGGCTGCGCGTGAAGGCCCCCTTCACGCGGCTCAGCCGAGGAAACTCGACCTTCACGCCTTCCCAAGTCCGACAGGACACGTGCCACTACCACTCCCGAGACGCGAGCCAGTGTTTCGTCGCGCGCGGCGAGGTCAGCGGCATCACCGGGACCCCGTCTCCCACGCGCGGAGGGTGCGGCGTTCGCGGGCGAAGGACCGGAGTTGCCGTTGCAGATCCGGCGACGCGGCGCCACGATCAGCTCGGCCCTCCCCGCCTCAAGTACATGAAGGCCCCCTTCCTTGCGCCTAGCGCAAGGAAGGGGGCCTTCATGTACTGACCAGACCGAAAACTCAGTCGTCGTCGTTCGAGCCGAGGGCCGTCTTCGAGACCTGCATGAGGAACTCGATGTTGGTCTTCGTCTTGCGCAGTCGCGAGATCAGCAGGTCGATGGCCTGCTGCGAGTCCAGCGCGTGCAGCACCCGGTGCAGCTTGTGGGTGACCGCGAGCTCGTCCGGCGAAAGCAGCAGATCTTCCTTGCGGGTACCGGACGGGTTGATGTCCACCGCGGGGAACACCCGGCGCTCGGCGATCTTCCGGTCGAGCTTGAGGTCCGCGTTGGCGGTTCCCTTGAACTCCTCGAAGATCACCGTGTCACCGGTGGATCCGGTCTCGACCATCGTGGTGGCGAAGATCGTGAGCGATCCGCCGTTCTCGATGTTGCGCGCCGCGCCGAGGAAACGCTTCGGCGGGAAGAGCGCCGTCGAGTCGACACCACCGGAGAGGATCCGGCCGGAAGCCGGGGCCGCGAGGTTGTACGCACGGCCGAGACGGGTGATCGAGTCGAGCAGCACGACGACGTCGTGGCCCATCTCGACCAGACGCTTCGCCCGCTCGATGGCCAGCTCCGCGACCGAGGTGTGGTCGGACGGCGGGCGGTCGAAGGTCGAGGCGATGACCTCACCCTTCACCGACCGCTGCATGTCGGTGACTTCTTCAGGACGCTCGTCCACGAGCACGACCATCAGGTGGCACTCGGGGTTGTTCGTCGAGATCGCGTTCGCGATGTCCTGCATGATCGTCGTCTTACCGGCCTTCGGCGGCGACACGATCAGGGCACGCTGCCCCTTGCCGACCGGCATCACCAGGTCGATGACACGGGTCGTGAGCTTGTGCGGCTCGGTCTCGAGGCGCAGTCGCTCGTTCGGGTACAGCGGGGTCAGCTTGGTGAACTCCGGACGACGCTTGGCCTCGTCCGGCTCCAGGCCGTTGATCGAGTCGACGCGCACCAGCGGGTTGAACTTCTGCCGCTGCTGCTCGCCGTCACGCGGCTGACGCACGACGCCGGTGAGGGCGTCACCGCGGCGCAGGCCGTACTTGCGGACCAGCGACAGCGAGACGTACACGTCGTTCGGCCCGGCGAGGTAGCCCGAGGTACGCACGAACGCGTAGTTGTCGAGCACGTCCAGGATGCCCGCGACGGGCAGCAGGACGTCGTCCTCGCGGATCTCGGTGTCGGGCGAACCGCCCTGTTCACGGCCACCGCCGGCACCCCGGCGGCGACGGTCGCGGAAGCGACGGCCGCGACGGCCGCCTTCCTCGTCGTCGTCACCCTGCGGGCCCTGGTTCTGGCCCTGGCGCTGGCTGTTGTCCTGGCCGCCGCCCTGCTGGTTGCGCTGGCGGTTGTCCTGGCCGCGGTTGTCGCGGTTGCCGTCACGACCGCCGTCGCGGTTGCCCTGACGGTTGCCGCCCTGCTCACCGCGATCGCCACGCTCGTTGCGGTCGCCACGGTCACGCTGCTCACCGCGTTCACGCTGCTGGCCACCCTGTTCGGGTGAACCCGCGGCGCGGTTGGAGCCGCGACGACGACGGCTGCGGCCGCCCTCTTCCTGCTGCGACTGGCCGTCCTGCGGCCCGTTCTCCTGCTGCGCGGGCCGCTCGGCGGCGGGCGCGGAGCCGTTCTCCGAAGACCTCTCGGTCTTTTCGGCCTTCTCGGCGCGAGGGGCCTCGGCCGGGGCGGATTCGGCCTTCGGCGCTTCGGCCTTCGGGGCCTCCTGCTTCGGGGCCTCCGACTTGGGCGCCTCGGCCTTGGGAGCCTTGCGTGGTGCGTCGATCCCCTCGAGCGGAAGCGTTTCGCTCGCCGCCGCGGGGGTCTTGCGCTTGGTCTTGCCCTGACGCTCACGGATGGCCGCGATCAGGTCGCCCTTACGCATACCCGTGGTCTCGCCGATGCCGAGGTCCCCAGCGATCGAGCGCAGTTCGGCAACGGTCTTGCCGGTCAATCCGCCGACCGTGCGCTTGGGAGCGACGACGCCGTTCGACTCGGCGGCGCCACCTTCGACGTCGCTCAAAAGATCGGTGTTGCTCACAAATGTCCTTCCTGACCGATCCACGCCTCCAGGTGGATCAGCGGACCGCCGTTCGCGTCCGATTGCGAAACGGCGTATCTGTCCCCCGATACGGGCGATCAGCTCCTCGGCCGTGTTGAACACAGCTAGAAGGCCTCCAGCACAGGGATTTGCGTCCTCCAAATGGAGGAAGCGGAATTCGGCACCGCCGGAACCGGAACCCGCCTGCGTCCCTCCGCCGCCCCGCTTGCCAAGGCGGTGCGCGGAACTGGCGGATCAACGAAGGATGCGGGCCAAGGATGACACTGGTCACCTGGACCGGCACCGGGTGCGGAAACGCACGGTGATCGAACGCCCCCGAGGGTAGACCGCGCCACGGCCGGGTGCAACAACCACCCCCCGCGTGGCGGGATGGGGCTCCTGCACGTGACCGAGGCTTTACTGAGCCGCAACCTGAACGCCGCCCGGATCGATCGGCAGCTCGGTGACGTCGAAAGATGTAACGTCGACGCCCGTCGGGAGTATTCCTTCGGTGGTCAGCGCGAGCACGCTCGGACCGGCTCCGGAGATGGCCGCGGCCACCCCTTCGGCCCGCAGCGCGCGCACCAGCTCGCTGCTCGCCGGGTACGCGGGCGCCCGGTAATGCTGATGGAGCCGATCTTCGGTCGCGGAGAGCAACAGGTCAGGGCGCGAAGTGAGCGCGTGGACCGCGAGCGCCGCGCGCCCCGCCGTGAACGCCGCGTCGGCGTGCGGGACCTGGGCGGGAAGCAGGCCGCGCGTCGCGTCCGTCGAGGACCGCAGTGCCGGGATGGCGACCACGGGCCGGATGTCGTGATGCGGCTGGAGCCGTTCGGCGAGGAACCGCTCGCCCTCGTTCCAGGCGACCACGAAGCCGCCCAGAAGGCTCGCCGCCGCGTTGTCGGCGTGTCCCTCGAACCCGGCGGCCAACTGGAGCGCGTCGTCGTCCAGGGCCTTCTCCGCCAGCGCGTACGCCGCCGCGACGCCGGTCACGACGGCGGCCGCGGACGAGCCGAGGCCGCGGGCGTGCGGGATGGCGTTGAAGCAGCGCAGGTGCAAGCCGGGCGGCCGGAGGCCGAGATGCTCACAGCCACGCCGGAAAGCCCGCACGACCAGGTGCGATTCGTCGGTCGGGACGTCGTCGACGCCGCCGGCGCCCGCGTCGATCACCTCGATCTTGAGCCCGTGGTCGGTGATCCGGAGTTCGACCCGGTCGTACAGCGCCAGCGCCAGGCCCAGCGTGTCGAACCCCGGTCCGAGGTTCGCCGAAGACGCCGGGACCTTGACCTTGAGCAGCGTCATCGCAGGTCCAGCGCGGCGGCGACGGCGGTCGGGTCGACGGCGAGCGGTTCGACCTCGACGTTGCCTTCCAGCGCCGTGGCCGGATCCTTCAGACCGTGCCCGGTGACGGTGCACACAACGGTCGACCCCTTCGGCAGGCGTCCGTCGGCGGCCGTGGCGAGCAGGCCCGCGACGCTGGTCGCCGACGCGGGTTCGACGAACACGCCCTCCTTGCGCGCGAGCAGCCTGTACGCCTCGAGGATCTTCTCGTCGGTGATGGCCTCGAACAGCCCGGCGGAGGCGTTCTTCGCCTTCATCGCGCCGTCCCAGGACGCGGGGCTGCCGATGCGGATCGCGGTCGCGATGGTGTCCGGATCGGCCACCGGCTCGCCGTGCACGAGGGGCGCGGCACCGGCCGCCTGGAAGCCGAACATCCGAGGGGTGTTCTTCACCACACCGTCGCCCGCGTACTCCGAATAGCCCGCCCAGTAGGCGGTGATGTTGCCCGCGTTGCCCACCGGCAGGCAGTGGATGTCCGGAGCCTTGCCGAGTGCGTCGCAGATCTCGAACGCGGCCGACTTCTGGCCGGCGATGCGCACCGGGTTGACCGAGTTGACCAGGGTCACGGGGTAGTCGATCGCGGTCTTCTGCGCCAGTTCGAGGCAATCGTCGAAGTTGCCGTCCACCTGCAGGATCCGCGCGCCGTGCAGGACTGCCTGGGCGAGTTTGCCCATCGCGATCTTGCCCTGCGGGACCAGCACCGCGCAGGTGAGCCCGGCGCGGGCCGCGTAGGCCGCGGCCGACGCCGAAGTGTTGCCGGTGGAGGCGCAGATGACCGCCTGGAGCCCGCTGGCGAGCGCGTGCGTGATGGCGACGGTCATCCCGCGGTCCTTGAACGAACCGGTCGGGTTCACGCCTTCGACCTTGAGGTGGACCTCGCAGCCGGTCAGTTCCGAAAGGTGCGGCGCGGGCAGCAACGGGGTGTTGCCTTCGCCGAGGGTGATCACCTTCGCGCCGGCCGGCACCGGGATCCGGTCGGGGTAGGCCTGGATGATCCCTGGCCATGGTTGGGGAATCACTGGTCTTCGCCTTCCACACGCATCACACTGACGACCTGGTTCACCACATCGAGTTTGGCAATGTCGTCCACAGTGGACCGCAATGCCGCGTCCGGCGCCAGGTGGGTGACCACGACCAGACTGGCCGTGTCGTTCGCGTCGCGCTGCCGCACCGCGGCGATGCTGACACCGTGCCCGGCGAACGCCTGGGCCACCTGGGCGAGCACGCCCGCTCGATCGGCCACGTCGAGACTGACGTGGTACCGCGTCGGCGTCTGGCCCATCGGCCTGACCGGGAGCGCGGCATGCGCGGATTCGCGCGGGCCACGTCCGCCGACGACCCGGTTTCGAGCCACCGCGACGAGGTCGCCGAGCACGGCACTCGCGGTCGGCGCGCCACCGGCGCCCTGACCGTAGAACATCAATTCACCGGCCGCGTCGGCCTCGACGTAGACGGCGTTGTACGCGCCGCCGACCCCGGCGAGCTGGTGCCCGCGCGGGATCATCACCGGGTGGACGCGCGCCGAAACGGATTCGGTGCCGTCGTCGGAGGTGACGCGTTCGCAGATGGCGAGCAGTTTCACCGTGCGGCCCAGCACGTTGGCCGCGGCGAGGTCCGACGCGGTGACGTCGGCGATGCCCTCACGGTGCACATCGGACGCCGTGACCCGGGTGTGGAACGCGAGCGAGGCGAGGATCGCGGCCTTGGACGCCGCGTCGTAGCCGTCGACGTCGGCCGTCGGGTCCGCTTCGGCGTATCCGAGCCTGCTGGCCTCTTCCAGGGTTTCCGCGTAGCCCGCGCCGGTGGAGTCCATCGCGGAGAGGATGAAGTTGGTGGTGCCGTTGACGATCCCCATCACGCGGGTGATGCGGTCGCCGGCCAGCGATTCGCGCAGCGGACGCAGCAGCGGGATCGCCCCGGCGACGGCGGCCTCGAAGTACAGATCCACACCGGACGCGTCGGCGGCCTCGAACAGCTCCGCGGAATGCTCGGCCATCAGCGCTTTGTTCGCCGTGACAACGGATTTCCCGGCCTTGAGCGCGTCGAGCAGCCACTCCCGCACCGGCTCGATCCCGCCGACGAGCTCGACGACCACGTCGACGTCTTCGGAGGTGACGAGCTTCGTCACGTCGGAGGTCACCAGTTCCGGCGGCAGCTCGGGGTGTTTGTCGGGGCGCCGCACGGCGATACCCGCGAGCTCGACCCTGGCGCCCGCCCTGGCGGCGAGCTCCTCGGCCTGCTCGGTGAGCAGCCGGACGACCTCACCGCCGACCGTCCCGCAGCCGAGCAGGGCGACCCTGATCACGCGTCCGTCCACAGTAGACACTTGCTAGACCTCCAGGCGCAGCATGTCGTCCGTCGTCTCCCGCCGCAGCAGCACGCGGGCGCTGCCGTTGCGCACGGCCACCACCGCGGGCCGCGGCTGCCGGTTGTACCCGCTGGCCATCGAGTAGCAGTACGCCCCGGTGGCCGCCACGGCGAGCAGGTCGCCGGGAGCAAGAGTGTCGGGGAGCCAGCAGTCCCGGACGACGATGTCGCCGGACTCACAGTGTTTTCCCACGACCCGGGACAGCGCGGCGGCGACCTGGCCGTCACCGTCGTCGTCGGAGGTACGGGAAACGAGACGGCAGTCGTACACCGCGTCGTAGAGCGCGGTGCGGATGTTGTCGCTCATGCCGCCGTCGACGCTGACGTAGCGCCGGGAGGCCTTGTCGCCGAGCGACACGTCCTTGATGGTGCCGACCTCGTACAGCGTGATCGTGCCGGGGCCTGCGATGGCGCGGCCCGGCTCGCCCGCGATCTTCGGCACGGGAAGACCCGCGTACTCGCATTCCTTGCGGACGATCTCGCGGATCTGCGTGATCATCTGCGCGGGCGGGGGCGGGTTGTCCTTGTCGGTGTACGCGATACCGAAACCACCGCCGAGGTCGACGATCGACAACTGGTCGAGCAGATCGTTGCCGTGCTCCTTGGCGAGTTCGGCCAGCAGGCCGACCACGCGGCGGGCGGCGACCTCGAAGCCGTCGGCGTCGAAGATCTGCGAACCGATGTGGCTGTGCAGGCCGATCAGCTTGAGCGACGGCGCGTTGAGCACCCGGCGCACGGCCTCCGCCGCGTCACCGGAAGCCAGCGAGAAACCGAACTTCTGGTCCTCGTGCGCGGTCGCGATGAACTCGTGGGTGTGCGCCTCGACGCCGACGGTGACCCGGATCAGCACGTTCTGCACGACGTCGTGCCGGGCGGCGACATCCGCCAGCCGCGCGATCTCGAAATACGAGTCGACCACGACCGTGCCGACACCGGCCTCGACGGCCGCTTCGAGTTCGGGAAGCGATTTGTTGTTGCCGTGGAAGGTGATCCGCTCGGCGGGGAAGTTCGCGCGCTGCGCGACGGCGAGTTCGCCGCCGCTGCAGACGTCCAGGCTCAGCCCCTGCTCGGCCACCCAGCGGGCGATCTCGATGGACAGGAACGCCTTGGACGCGTAGTGCACGAGGGCCGGGTCGTCGAACGCCTCGGCGTAGTCCGCGCAACGGGACTTGAAGTCGGCCTCGTCCACGACGAACAGCGGCGTGCCGTACTTCTCGGCGAGTTCGCGGACGTCGACGCCCGCGATGCGCACGACACCGTCTCCGCCGCGGAAAGTGTTGCGGGGCCAGACTTTCGGGTACAGCCTGTCGAGTTCCTCAGGACTCGACGGCGGGAAACCGGAGGCGTCGGCGTGAGGGTAGACGTCGGCGTGGCGGGGGCCCGCGGGGTGAGCCATCGATTACATCCGTTCCGGAGCAGAGACACCGAGCACGCGAAGACCGTTCGCCAGCACCTGGCGGGTCGCTTCACACAGCGCGAGACGGGAGAACGTGAGCGGGGTGACCTCTTCGTCGCCCTTCGGGAGAACCCGGCCGACGGCGTTCCACTTGTGGTAGGCGCCGGCGAGTTCTTCGAGGTACCGGGCGACACGGTGCGGTTCGCGCAGCTGCGCCGCTCGGCGGAGGACGGTCGGGAATTCGCCGAGTGTGCGGATGAGATCGCCCTCGGCGGGCAACGTAAGCAGACCGAGGTCGACATCGCCATCGAATTTGAGACCGAGGTCGGAAGCGTTGCGCTGCAACGAGGCCAGCCGCGCGTGGGCGTACTGGACGTAGTAGACCGGGTTGTCGTTCGAATGCTTGCGCAGCAGGTCGAGGTCGATGTCCAAAGTGGAGTCGACCGAGTAGCGGATCAGCTCGTAGCGGGCCGCGTCGACACCGACGGTGCCGACCAGGTCCTCCATGGTGATCACGGTGCCCGCGCGTTTGCTCATCCGGACGGGTTTGCCGTCGGAGACCAGGTTGACCATCTGGCCGATCAGCACCTCGACGACGGCCGGGTCGTCACCGAAGGCGGCCGCGGCGGCCTTCAGCCGGGCGATGTAACCGTGGTGGTCCGCGCCGAGCATGTAGATGCAGAGGTCGAAGCCGCGGTCGCGCTTGTCCTGGAAGTAAGCGAGGTCACCGGCGATGTAGGCCGGGTTGCCGTCCTTCTTGATGACGACGCGGTCCTTGTCGTCGCCGTGCTCCTTGGACTTCAGCCACCAGGCGCCGTCCTCGAAGTACAGGTTCCCGGAGTCCTTCAGCCGCTGGACCGAGGACGCGACCGCGCCGGACTCGTGCAGCGAGTTCTCGTGGAAGTACACGTCGAAATCGGTGCCGAAATCGTGCAGGCTCTGCTTGATCTCGGTGAACATCAGCTCGATGCCGACCCGGCGGAAGGTCTCGGCGCGCTCGTCGTCCGGAAGCGAGAGCGCGCTCGGCTCCTGGCGGATGACCTCGGCGGCGATGTCGTTGATGTAGCCGCCCGCGTAGCCGTCCTCCGGGGCGGGCTCGCCCTTGGCGGCGGCGACCAGGGAGCGGACGAAGCGGTCGATCTGCGCGCCGTGGTCGTTGAAGTAGTACTCGCGGGTGACCAGGCCGCCCTGCGCGGACAGGACGCGGCCGAGCGCGTCGCCGACCGCGGCCCAGCGGGTGCCGCCGAGGTGGATCGGGCCGGTCGGGTTCGCCGAGACGAACTCGAGGTTGATCTTGAGCCCGGCCAGCTCGTCGCCGAGGCCGAATCGCTCACCGGCGTCGAGGACCTGCTGGACGATCTGGCCCTGCGCGTCGGCGGCGAGCCGCAGGTTGAGGAAGCCCGGCCCGGCGACCTCGGCCGAGTCGATGCCGTCGGCCGCGGCGAGGGCCTCGGCCAGCGCGTCGGCGAAGTCGCGGGGCTTCATCCCCGCCTTCTTGGCCACCTGCAGCGCCAGGTTGGTCGCGTAATCGCCGTGCTCGGGGTTGCGGGGACGCTCGATCGTCACCTTCTCCGGCAGCACGGAATCGTCGAGGCCGCGCGCGGTGAGAACCTGCACGGCTGAGTTACGGACCAGGTCGGCGAGAGCTGCGGGAGTCACTCGCGGAATTCTAGGTGTGACCTGGTCCGGGCTTCGCAGCGACCGCCGGAAGGTGTGAGCCAAGCCGGTGATCTTCCGACTGTTCACGGTGATCAGACGCGAGGTCTCTACACTGGCCCGCGCAGGGACCACCCCCTTTGGAGAACGCAGGAGCCATGGCTAACGGGACAACCAGAAAAAAGGGCGCGTCGTCGAAGAACGCCATGAAGGCCGCCCGTAGTTCCGTCGTGTCCAAGAAAGGCACGCCCTGGGGCACGATCATCGCGGTAGTCGCGATCGTCGCCCTGGCCGCCTCGGTGGTCACCTACTACATGGTCGCCTCGGCGCCGAAGCGCGAGCAGAAGACCCGTGAAGAGGTCGCCGCCGCCTTCGCGCCTTCGCAGCAGGACCCGGATCCCTCCAAGCGGATCAACGGCGTGACCACGACGACCTACGAAGGCTCCGTGCACGTCACGGCCGCCGAGCGCGTCGCCTACGACAAGACCCCGCCCTACGGCGGCCCGCACGACCAGGCCTGGGCCGCCTGCAACGGCGTCGTCTACGAGAAGGCCGTGCGCAACGAGAACATGGTCCACGGTCTCGAACACGGCGCGGTCTGGATCGCCTACAACCCGGCGCAGATCACGGGCGACGCGCTCGAGCTGCTGCGGGTCCGCGTCGAGGGCAAGCCGTACACCACGATGTCGCCGTACCCGAACCTGGACAAGCCGATCTCGGTGCAGTCCTGGGGTCACCAGCTGAAGCTGGACAGCGCCTCCGACGAGCGGATCGACCAGTTCATCGCGGCGCTGCGCACCAACCCCTACGGCGCGTACCCCGAGCGTGACGCCACCTGCGACGCGCAGATCGAACCGGGCGACTTCGACGCGACCCCGCCGGGGCCGGACGCGAAGCCGATGGACTACAAGGGCACCGCGGGCACGCAGCAGGACCAGCCCGGCGCCGGTCAGCCGTCGCAGCCCCCGGCCACCCAGCCGTCGGCGCCCGCGAGCAAGTAAGTGAGCCAGATGGACCCCGATCTCCAGTACGTCGACGAACCCGGCGACGAAGTACCGCGCTCGACCAAGAGCCGGTGGCTGGTGATCGGGGCCGCCCTGGTCGTCATGCTGATCCTGGGCTTCGGCCTCGGGGCTCTGACCACCAGGCTGCTCGACTCGGAGCCGGAGCAGACGACCCCGGGAGCGGGCTCCGTCGAGGTCGGCTTCGCGCAGGACATGTCGGTGCACCACCTCCAGGCCGTCACCATGGCGGGCTGGGCGCGGGACCACACCGCCGATCCGGCGATCAAGACCCTCGCCTTCGACATCGAACGCACGCAGACCGGCCAGGTCGGCCGGATGAAGGGCTGGCTGGGCCTGTGGGGCCAGCCCGAGCAGACGACCGGCGCCTACATGACCTGGATGACCGAACCGTCCGGCCACGCCGGGCACGGGGGCGTCGACATGAAGCCGTCGAACGGCGCGCCGATGCCGGGGATGGCGACGTCGGCCGAACTGGCCAAACTGCGGTCGCTGACCGGCAAGGAGATGGACGTCTTCTTCCTCCAGCTGATGCTGCGGCATCACATGGGCGGGACGGAGATGGCGCAGTACGGCAACGACCACACGTCCATCGCGGACGTGAAGTCGCTGACGCGGAGCATGCTCGTCTCGCAGGGCGCCGAGATGGACCTCATGAAGGGCCTCCTGCAGGAGCGTGGCGGCTCCCCGCTCCCCGCCTGACGCACTCCCCCCTCACGCGTTTAGTCCTCTGGATGCGGTAGTTCGCGATGCCAACTACCGCATCCAGAGGACTAAACGCGGGGGTTCACCAGGAGAGTTCCCGGCAGCGTTGCGCGCACTGGGGCACTTCTATCTGCAGGGTCGCGTGCTCGATCGAGTAGCGGTTCGCCAGGAGGTTCTGCGCCTCGGTCAGGACCGCGGCCTGCTCGACCGTCGGCGCGATGGTGAGGTGCGCCGAAGCGACCTCCATCCCCGAAGTCAGCGTCCAGACGTGCAGGTCGTGGACGTCCTCGACGCCCTGAAGCTCACCGAGTTCGGTCTGGATCCCGGCGACGTCGACCCCCTTGGGCGCGTGCTGGAACAGGATCCGCAGCGCGCGACGGGCGAGGGCGTAGGTGCGGGGCAGGACGAACAGGCCGATCGCGACACCGATGATCGGGTCCGCGTAGCGCCAGCCGGTCAGCAACGTGATCGCGCCGCTCAGCAGTACGCCCACGGAGCCGATCAGGTCGGCGAGGACCTCGAGGTACGCGCCGCGGACGTTGATGCTCTCCTCGGCGCCCTTGCGCAGGATCAGGAAGGAAACGATGTTCGCGGCCAGACCCGCGGCCGCGGCGAGCAGCACCGGCAGACCGGGCACGGCGGGCGGGTCGCTGATCCGGCCGAGGGCTTCGACCAGGACGTAGCCCGCGACGCCGAACAACAGGATGGCGTTGCCCAGCGCCGCGAGCACTTCGGCCCGGTAGAAACCGAACGTGCGGGTGAGCGTCGGGCCACTGCGCCGGGCGAGCATGATCGCCGCCAGCGCCATCCCGACCCCGAGGACGTCGGTGAACATGTGCGCGGCGTCGGAGATCAGCGCGAGCGAGCCCGTGGCGAACCCGACGATGAACTCCATGACCATGAAGCCGGCGCCGATGACCAGGGCGATCGTCAGGCTCTTGAGGTAGCGGCCTGACGCGCTCGACGGCGAGGCCGTCCCATGCCCGTGCCCGTGACCCATTGCTCCGCCTCTCGTGAAGTCGACAGGCCGAATATATTGTCACATGCGCATATGTGCAATACAGGTGAGCCTAAGTTCACCATGTCTTAAGCCACACAAGGAAGCCATCCCCCAGGAGGGCCTTCCCGAAACCTGAAACCGACACGGTCCGCTACCGGAGCGACCGGAAGAACCCCCTCAACTGGCCGACGAAGGCCTCGGGCTGCTCGAACGCGGCGAAGTGACCGCCCTTGGACAGCACCTCGTACCAGCGAAGATCGGTGTAGCGCAGCTCCGCCCAGCGCTTCGAGGGGCGGATGATCTCGCGAGGGAAGATCGAGATACCCGAAGGAACCTCAATCGCCGAGAGGTCCCGCTCCTTGCTCTCCCAGTAGATCCGCGCCGACGAAGTCGCCGTCTCGGTGAACCAGTAGACGGAGATCGCGTCGAGCATCTGACGCCAGGACAGCGCCGTCTCCGGCGAGCCGTCGTTGTCGGTCCACTCCCAGAACTTCTCGACGATCCAGGCCGCCTGCGCCGCCGGCGAGTCGTTGAGCCCGTAGCCGACCGTCTGCGGACGCGTGCCCTGCTGCTGCGAGTACGCGGACCCGACCTCACGGAACCGGAGCAGATCGCCGATCGCCGCCTTCTCCTCCGCCGTCGGCGCACCCAGCTTGGTCTCGTCGTACGGGACGCCCGCCATGTTCACGTGGATGGCGATCAAGCGCTCCGGCGCGACCTTGGCGAGCATGTTCGTCACCCCCGCGCCCCAGTCGCCGCCCTGCGCGGCGTAGCGCTCGTAGCCGAGCTTGCCCATCAGCTCGTCCCACGCCCGCGCGATGCGCTCGACATTCCATCCCGTCCCGGTCGGCTTGTCGCTCCACCCGAACCCTGGCAGCGACGGCGCCACGACATGGAACGCGTCCGCGGGGTCACCCCCGTGCGCGGCCGGGTCGGTCAGCGGGCCGAGTACGTCGAGGAACTCGACCACCGACCCCGGCCAGCCGTGCGTGAGGACGAGCGGCGTCGCGTCCGGCTCCGGCGACCGGACGTGCAGGAAATGGATACCGAGACCCTCCACGGCGGTCTTGAAGCCCGGGAAAGCGTTGACGCGGCCCGCCAGGCCGAAGTCGTAGTCCTCCGCCCAGTACCGGCACAGCTCCCGCGCGAACTCCAGCGGGACACCCTGGCCCCAATCGTCCACGGTGGCGGGCTCGGGCCAGCGCGTGGCGCGCAGCCGCTCGCGCAGGTCGGCGACGGCGGATTCGGGAATCCGCACCTCGAACGGTTCGATCACGATGTCCTCCCAGTTCGTTGGTGTCACCAACGCTACGCTGTCCGAATGAGCACCGCTCCCGCCCGGCTCCGCGACAAGGCCAGCTGGCTGGTCAACCAGGCCGCCACCGTGGCCCACCGGCTCGCGATCGACGAATTCGCCCGCAGCGGCGCCCGCCGGTACCACTACGGGATCCTCGCGGCCATCGACGAGAACGGCCCTTCGAGCCAGGCCGCGCTCAGCCGCGCCACCGGAATCGACCGCAGCGACGTCGTCGCCGTCATCAACGAACTGGCCGACGCGGACTACGTCGAGCGCGCCCCCGACCCGGCCGACGGCAGGCGCAACCTGATCACCCTCACCGACACGGGCACTCGACGGCTGGATCACCTGGAGGAGCTGGTCAGGGACACACAGGACGTCTTCCTCGCGCCGCTGAAGCCGGCCGAACGGGAGCAGCTGACCCGGCTCCTCACCCGCCTGGTGGACCATCACCACGGTTAACGACCACCGCGCGCGAGGACGCCGGACGGATGCGCTAAGCTTCGCAAGTCGCTCAGGCGGCAACGCCCTCGTAGCTCAGGGGATAGAGCACTGCCCTCCGGAGGCAGGTGTCGCAGGTTCGAATCCTGCCGAGGGCACACCACAAAGTGCGGGGAAAACCGCATCTGACCAGCAAAATCATCGCGTTCGCGATCTTCCCCCGCACTCCGGCTGTCTCCGGCCTGCTCCGGCTTTCCACGGGTGTCTGTTCCCAATGCGTTCCCACGGGGAACGCGACGGACTCACTCCTTCGGCTTGTGTCCAAGGATTTTCTCGATGCGCGCCCGGTTGGCGGCCTCTCCCTTGTCGAGGAACGCGGCATAGGTCTCCAGCAGCACCGCCACTGAGTGCCCCGCCCACTCGGCCACCGCGGCCGGGTCGATCCCGGCCGCCAGCTGTGTACTGACGGCAGCGTGACGAAGGTCGTACGGCCTGGACGCCAATGGCGTGGCTTGCGCTTCCTCGCTAAGGATCAGCTTGCGCACTGCACGCCACGCCCTGGTGTAGGTGATCATCGGGACCTCGCCCCCCTGCTCCCCGTGGAACAGCCGCCCGTCCGGCGCAAACCCGAACAGCCGGATGTGGCGCCACAGCAAGCGAGTCAGGTCGGGCGGGAAACTCACAGTGCGCCCTTCCCCTTCCCCGCGCGACTTCAAAGGCCGTTCGTCGCGCGGCTTCCCGCTGTCGGTCCACCGCCCTCCCGCGTGAGGTTCGGCAAGCTCCAAGTGGAACTCGCCCCAGTCGTAGACATGCTCCTCGCGTTCTTCATCCCACTCCGGTTCCGGAAGTGACGCGAGATTGCGCTTGTTCAAGGCAACCGTCTCCTCAGGTCGGAGGCCGGCGTAGTACATCGAACCGAAGAACGCCTCAAGTCGCGGGCCGCTGCGCGGAAGCGAGCCAACCCCGGCCAGCAGAGTGCGCGCCTGGACAGGATTCGGGACCGCCCGTTTGTTCACCTTTCTCTTCCCGGAAGGCATGGCGGACCACTTCACCGAACTCAAGGGATTCGCCTCGATCAGCCCCAGTTCCACCGCGTAGTCAAGCGCGTTGAACAACACGGCGCGGGTTTTCCGCGCCACGCTCGGCGCGAAGCGCTTGCCATCGAGGCGGCGTGTCACCGCTCGCTGCAAAGCGCGCAGAACATCCGGATCCGTCACCGCTTTCACGCTTACCGTCTTGCGCCGACACCACGCCAACACCTTCTCGACGTCCGTCGGCACCTCTCGACCGGTGCGATACTCCGTGTTGTACCCCCACTGACGCAGAGCGGACCGGACCACCTTGGCGTCGGGGCGATTCTTCTCTTCCTGCATGAACACCGGCGTCACACGGATCAGCGCTTCGGCCATTGTCTGCCGGGCCGTCGCAGCGGCATCCGGCCATTTCATGTCCACATAGGACTCAGCGAACTGATACCACGTCATGTCACCCTTGGGCTGAGTCATCGAACGTGGCAACCCGGTCACGATGTCGAAGGCCTCGCCCGCACGCTGCGCCGCGAGCAGCGACGAGCGAAACCCGTCCGCTTGCGTAAAGAGCTTGAACGACTCTTTGAATCTCTCTTGCTCGACCATCCATTGGGCGCGGTAGCTGGTCACCTTGCCCGCCGCGTTCACCCGGGTCTCAATTGTCCAGATACGGACCTTGTACGACAGGCTGATCATGCAGCCACTTCCCTCTCGTCGAGCCAAGCTTCGAAATCGCTGCGTCGGATCCGGACGGCGCCGTTCGGCAGCTTGAGACACTTCGGCGCGCGTTTCGTCGCCCGCCATTCGTAGAAAGTGGACGGTGCAACGTCCATCTCGTCGCACACCTCGGCGATACTGAGAAGCCGCCTCATAAAGGCTCGATCCTGACCCATGGCGAGCTCCTTTCGTGCGGGCACGTCGAGCAGGCCGTCGGTGGTGGTCCGGCGGCCTGCTCGGTGTGACGTTGGGTAGCGGGTTGCGTGGGAGTGCTGGCAGGTGGTGGATGGCGGGTTTGGACCCTTGGGGCGTGGGGGCTGAAACCAAACCCGCAAACCCGCAAACCCGCAAAGTGCCCTCTGACCTGCGCATATGCTTGCGGGTTTGGATTCGGAGGGCATACCCGCAAACCCGCAAAGCAGCGGGTTTGCGGGTTTAGAATTTCCTTGATCAAGCAAACCCGCACGATGTTTCGGCAGGTCAGGACGTGTTTTGCGGGTTTGCGGGTTTGCGGGTTTGTTTCCCCGGGATTCCTAGGAGGTCGCCTTCTGGACCCAGTAGGCCCGGCAGTTGGCGTGGTCGTCGATCACGCTGCGTAGAACGATGTCGGTGTGCCAGCGGTCGATATGACCTGTCAGCCTTCTTCCCAGTGATTTGGCACTGACGGGCTTCCCGGCTCGGTCGGTCGGGAACGTTCCGGCCCAGGGGTCGGTGCCCGCGGTGGGTTCGCCGGAGACCCGGAGTTGCTGTGCGGTGAGCTGGATGTCGCCGTGCAGGTCGTGCCAGGTGTGCAGGAAGTTCCGCCACTCGGCGTTGTCCTCGTCCAGCCCGCGCACGGATTCCGTGTTGGTCAGGAACCCGGCCACGCCGTGATGCTCGAGGAACCCGCCCAGGTGTTTGGCCCAGGCGGTGAACTGCCGCATCTGCGGAATCGCCCCGGACGCCAGCGGCGCACCGTGGGTGGCCCAGTCGAGGATCAGGATAAGGATGTGGCGCAGCACGGTGGCCCGGTTGCGCGGATCCAGGATCCAGGTGTCGAGGTTCGGGATCGTGAACCCCGTCCTCGCTTCCGGCCGGGGACAGTCCGGGTCGAGCCGCACCCACACCGTCCTCGAGGCCATGTCCCCACCGGTCCGCAGGTTGTTCCCGGTCGCCAGCCACATCCGGTCGTTGGTGAACGTGCTCGCGCTGTTGGTGCCCAGCTTCCGATCCGACCAGGTTCGTTCGGTCATCAGCCGGGCGAGGACGGCGGAATCGACGATGGTCCCTTCCTTGAGGTTGTCGAACACGATCACGCCGTGGTCGCCGTCGAGGACGGTGGTGATGGTCTTGCGGAGTTCGTCCTCGGAGTCGGTCCAGGTCTGCACGGTCTGCCCGACCAGCAGCCCCACGCACCCGGTCAGGATCGTCTTTCCCGATCCGGGCATGGACGCCTCGATCAGCCCGAACGGCGACAGCGCCCGGGTCAGCGGCCGCACCAGCGGCGTGGCCAGCAAGGCAAGGTAGTTGGCCTTGTCCGCCGGGGTGCGCCACGGGAAGTCCCCGAGGAACCGTTCCATCAGGAAGTCCCGGGCGGCGGCGACCTCGGCCGGGGTGGGCTGGTCCGGGACCGGCGCGAGATGGGTGTTGCTGGCCAGATAGAACCCGGTCGCCGGGTCGTAACCGGGTCGCTGCAGCAGGGTTCCGTCCGGGCGCAGGACCGGGGTGGAGATGATCCGGCGCAGCACCGGCAGCCCCCGCCACGCCCGCCGAGCGAGCACCGCCGACAGCACCGGGCCCGGCGGGCTCACTTCCGCCGGTTTCCCGTTCTTCACCCCGTTGACGGTGGCGTGCTCGGCCAGCAGCGCGGCCAGCAGTGCGGGTTTGAGCACCGACGCGGTCAGTGGCAGCGCGACGTCCTCGTCGGCGGCTTCGGGTCCGGCGGCGCCGGAGATCTCCTCCACGACCACGGGGGTGCCGTCGGAGACGTAGGTGCCGGGGATGATCCGCGCGTCCAGTGCGCGGGTGAGGACCCGGATGGCGTCCGGGTCCTCACCGATCCGCACGATCCGGCGGCCGTCGTCGCCGACCGGCCACAACGACGTGCCGCCGTGTGGCGTGGTGTCGGGCGTGCTGGACATGGGGCCTCCTTCGGTCGTGCGGGTGGTGCCGTGTTGCGCCCGCCGTCATGCGGCGGGTTCCAGTGGTTCACCGGAGAAGGTCTCGATCAACGCGGACGCGAGGACCTCGGCCATGGCCGGGGGTACGGCGTTGCCGTAGCCGCGTACCTGTGCGCGTTTGACCTTGCTGGACATCTTGTAGCCGGGCGGGAAGCCCATCCCGGCGCCGATCTCGTGCGGTTCGAGCATCCGGAACGTGCAGAGATCGACGTCTGCTCGACTGGGTTGCCAGGCGATCAGCGACTGGTGCCCGTGGGTGGTCAGAGTGCGGATGGGTTCGTCGACAGGGGTGCACATCTCCGCGCCGGAACCACGGCTCGAGTTGTTCCGCATCAGCATGTGCATCAGGTCTGCGGACGGTACGACCAGGCCGTGGTGATTGCCTCCGGCGGACACGGTCGGGATCGGTCCACTGACCGGGTAGGCGGTCTTGGCAGAGCCTCCGTTGCGCTGGATGGAGATGAACGGCGGCATGACGACCGCGGTCTCCCGGCGGCACGTTTGTGCCCGCATCGGCCGGTCGACGGTGATGGCGGTGTTCACCCCGGCCCGCGCGGCGCAGGAGACCAGCAGCGGCGGGCACACCAGCCCGTCGGTCTCCCGGGTGGTGCGGGTGGGCAGTGGCTCGTCCACGCTGGTGGCGTGCTGGCGCCAGGTGCCTCCGGCCGGGGCCAGCAGTGCGCCCATGTGCCGTTCCAGTCCGGCTTCGATCCGGGCCATCGTGTTCGGGGTGAGCGGGTCCGGCCGGCCGCGGTCGTCGACCCGTTCCCCGATCCGCTGTCCGGGATCCAGGTCCCAGTCGATGATGGTCGACGCGGCCAGCACCTCCGGCTCCACGATCTGGTTGCAGCACTTACGGTGCGGGCACTTGTAGACGTACTGGCCGTTGCGGATGCCGTAGACGCCCATGACGTCGTCGGGTTTCTTGAAGACCTGCATCGCGGTGACGATCTCGTCGCAGCTGGCACAGTAGGCCTTGGGGCGCAGCCACTTGTCCCAGTCCGGCACCCGGCCGAGGCTCTTGTGGCAGTAGCCCAGGAAGAACCGGTTCCGCGACTGTGCGACCTTCCCCAGCGTCGGGCCGGTGACGCGCATGGCGTTGAGCGCGATCAGCCAGGTCAGGTAGCCCTCGGCCTCGATCTCCCGGCGCCAGCGCTTGAACTCCGACCACTTCGCCACCTGCACGACGTTCTCCACGACGCCTCCGAGCACGGGTTTGCCGCGCAGCCTCATTGCGCGCAGGTAGCGCGGGACCTCCTCCATCAGCGCCCGTGCCCGCGCCACCGACGGGTCGAGCGCTTTGGGCCCGGTCTTGGGGTCGAACAGGACACCTTGCAGGTTCTGGTCGAAGTCCCTCTTCTGGCCGCGCGCGTCCGTCCACGGCGGACACGCGGGCGATGCCCAGAAGAAGTCCACGCGCGGGAAGCCGCCGATGTCGGCCTTCGCGATGTCCCCGCGGTAGTGGTCCATCCCCGGGTGGTTCAGCCCGTGCGTGGCGACCGCGATCTTGTCGTGGTTCGCCGCCAGGACGCCTTCGGTGCCGGGCACGGCCAGCACTCCGGTGGTGTCGCCGCCGAACCCGGCGAACTCGTGATAGGTCGTGAACATCAGCTCTCCTCGGAACGGCGCGGACGGGTGTGCAGGTAGGGCGGCAGGGCGAGGAAACGCAGGGTCGGGGTCACGCGGCGATCTCCCATCCGATGGCGGGGTGGTCGTGTGTGGACAGGGCGGCGTGCCCGGCGGCGTCGAGGGTGGGGTCGCCGTGCAGGAACTCGTGCAGATAGGAATCCGAGTCGAGCCCGGCGGTGTAGAGGCAGGCTTCGCAGGTGCGGTGCGCCTTCGGCAGTTCCGCGTAACCGGTCTCGCGGCATTCGCGGCAGGTGCGGCGGGCGGCCATCGCCTTGCCCAACGCCTCCTGCCGGGCGGGGGTCATCGGCCGGACCGGCTTGGCCTGGTCGATGAGGTAGAGGTTGGCGTAGACGGTCTTCCCGGCCTTGCGGCACCGGAAGTACAGGAACGCCACCGGATCCTGACCACCCGGCCGTTTCCCGGTGGCGCGCAGCTGGCGGCGGGTCGCGAGCAGATGCCGTGGTGCGGTGTTGCGCGACAGCAACGGTTTCCCGTACAGGCGGCCGCGCGTGTATTCGAGATCGGGTGACCACGGCACCGCCGCGAGCACCCACGGGTATTGGCGTGCCATCGCTGTCCTCCCGGGCAGCACAGGGAAGGGCCCGCGCAGCCGGTGCTGCGCGGGCCCTCGTGGCGGACTGGGTGACTATTTGCTGGCGGCGATCCGGTCGCGGATCTCGCGGTGGAGCGTGTCCTTGGTGACCGAGGTGGTGAGGCCGTTGACGGTGATCGCGGCCATCTCCCCGACCCCGTTCTCCCCGGCCCCCTGGAGGTGCGGGTCCGCGTAGTTGCGGGCGGCGGTCCACGCGGCTTCGGCGGTGGGCTTGCTACCGCTCTTGGCGAAGGTATCGCCCTTGACGGACCACTGGGCAGACGAGTTCGGCATGGTGTGTTTCCTTCCGGTGCGATGAGTCCCGGGTGCCGGGAGCGCCCCCGGGGGGTGTGCGTGGGTTGGTGGTGCGGCGCCTTTGGCGAGCTGGCGGGAGGCTCAGGCGGACGACGGGGTCAGCGCTTGCCGACCCACTTGATGCGGTTGCCATCGGGGTTGAAGCGGGCTTTGCCTTCCTGCGACATGCGGTTGAGGTGCGCGTCCTGCGCGGCGCGGCTGGTGCCTTGGTGGTCGAGTTTCGATCGCAGGTCGGCCAGGGACACCCAGTCGCCCTTGCGGTGTTCCAGGCTGGTGATCGCGTCGCGGACCGTGTCGTCCCAGCGGCTGTGCACGGACATGATGATGTGTTCCTTCCTTCGATGGGGTTGGTGCGATGTGGAGCGTTCGGCCCGGGAAGTCAGGCCGCTTTTCCGGTGATGCGCCGGGGATTGCGGCCCCCGGCGCGCAGGCTGGTGTCGATGACCCCGTGGTCTTTCACCAGCGATTCGGGGGTGCGCCAGGCGGCGACCGCGGCCTGGAGTTCGGTGCGGGCGAGGTGCTCGTCGAGCACGTGCGCGCCGACGAGCTGACCGAGGGCGTAGGCGGCGGTGGACAGCACCTTGTTCCGCCGCCCTGGCGGTTCCCTGCGGACACGGTCGGTCTCGGACCGCAGTGCGGCCGCCACATAGGCATCGGGCGCTTTCACGGGCTTCTCACCGCGCCCTGAGATGGCCGTGGTGGCGTGTTCGACGTTGGCCTGGACCAGCCACCCCGGGAACTCGGCTTCGTCGGTGTCGTCGAGCAGCTCGTAGGCGCCGCCCTCGAACACCGACCCCGGCGCCAGGGCGTAGGTGCCCCAGCACCTCGTGTCCACATGGGACGCGATGTGCTTCACGGTGCCGCGCAGGCGGCACCCGGGCGGCACCCGAAACCAGCAGTGCCGCCCACCGCTGGGAGTGGTGACGGTCCAGGTGTCGGGCAGCGGCCCGCCGAGGTCCGCCGCGAGCGCCTGCAGCTGTTGCCAGCCGTCCGGGTCGTCGCCGGTCTTGGGCTGGTCGCAGTCCACGACGATCCGGCCGGCCGGGCCGGGAAACACCCCGACGTTCCACGGGCGGTCGGCCCAGCGCCATCGGATGCGGTCCGGGTCGAGGGTGGCGAGGTCTTCCGGCATCGCGTGCCCGTCCGCGCACGCCCCTGTTGCGGGACAGCGGTCCGGGCGGTGCCAGGCGGCGATCTTCGTACCGGGCCAGAGCGGGAACACCGGTATCCCCCTGCCAGCCATCTCCAGCGCCGCCCGCATCAGCGCCGCGCGCTGGGTGTCAGTCATCCACGGATCTCCTTCCGCCAGTTCGGTTTCGGATCCCACGCCGGGCACTCGTGCAGGTGCACCGCGAACCGGCGGGCCAGCCGGGACAGCACCGCGTCCAGCGGTCCCGCCATCTCCGGCGAGGCGCGCAGGCACCGCGCGACCGGGACCGGGTCAGGGACTGCGGTGTAACGCGCAGGAGAGGCCCGCGCCAGGGGCTACCAGATCGCGGGTTGGTCTCGGCGCGGGCACGTTCGTCGGTGCTTGCGTTCCCAGCGTTCGCCTTCTTCCACGGTGACGTCAGTGATCTGGGCTTCACAGCGGCGGCAGATGCCGGTGACGAGCCCCGCTACCGGGGCGTCCGGGTCCTCCTCGTCAAGGTCAAGGTCGAAATCGGGATCGAAGTCGTCGTCCGTCATGAAGTCTTTCCTCCCTGGTCGGCGGATGTTGTTGTGCGAGCTGGACATGGCGGTGGCGCGGCCGTGCGCTGCCCGGTCGACGGACTCGCCCCGGTCGAGGTCGGCCGGGGCGAGTCCGTGGATGTGTGTGGGTGCTGATTACCGGCGACGCTTCTCCCATGCCGCGTTGGTCTCGGCGATCCAACGCGCGAGGTCACGCGGCTTCGGGTGACACGGCGCGTTCCGGTTGACGTTGGAGCCGTCGCGCAGCTGACAGGAGCCGGGGCAGCAGAAATGGTCTTCGGTCGGCTTTCTGCCGTCGGCCGTGCACCACGTGGTGAGGTGGCCGTAGCCGCCGCCGGTGGCGTGGCCACAGCGGCCGCAGAACTCGACGTACTCGGCCGGGTGGATGCTCTGCTGGTGTCGGAGGCACTCCTGGGCGGGGGTCTCCTGATTGCCGCTCACGGGGAACTTCCTTTCGTCGGTGCCATCTGGACAACTCGATGGTCGCGGGCCGCCGTTGCGGCACCCGTTGCGAAAACCGTTGCGACGATCGATTCACGGGCCGTCAGAGCGGGAATCGCGCCATCACCGATGTCGGCGGCCGCGCGGGGTCTCGAGGCCTGACACCCGGCCGGGGCGGCCGCGATGATGGCGCGAGGGATCATGCGGCCACCGCCGTCCGGCGCGCGGCGACGCGGTCCTGTTCGGCGGCCCAGGCGTCGTCGATGTCGGCCGCCCGCCAGATCATCACCGGAAACGCGCCGTCCTCGCCGGGCGCGGCGCGGCGCATCACCGGGTCGTCCTCGTGCCAGGCGTGGGTGTAGGCGAACCACGCGAGCCGGAACCGTGTCGCGTCGGCCCGTGACGGCACCGGGATCCACAGGTCCAGGGCGGCCGCCTCGACGGCGTCGCGGGCGACGTCGGGCCGGGTGAACCCGACCGCGAACACGTGGCGCTCGTGCAGGATCACGGTGGGGCGGCGGACTCCGAGGCAGGCGTAGGCGTCGGTCTCGGACAGGTCGGGCGTGGGCAGGAACATGGAGCCTCCTTGCGGTGATGGGTTTCGCCGGACCGGCGGGGCGTCGAGTGCCTGCCGCCGGTCCGGCGAACGTCTGTGATGAAGGGCCAGCGGCCGCGCTAGTCGTGGACAGCCCGGTCAGATGGAGATACGGCCGTCGCGGACCAGGACCGGGGCCTGCCGCACGATCTGCGACCAGCGCTGCCCGACGCGCTTGCGGGCTAGTGAGCGCGCGGTGCTCTCGGAGGGCCGCTTGTCCATGCCGCGGGCGACGTGCTTGAAGTTGCCGATGTCGTGGGCGGAGTGGCCACGCTGCGCGCGGCCGTGCCCGTTGGCCTTGCGCCACCGGTCCTCAGCCTCGAACCCGGCCCAGCACCCGACGCAGTACGCCAGCGCCAGCGTCTCGCCCCAGTCCTTTGCGCGGTAGTCGAACCTCACGTGGCCTTCGTCGCCCTGGTGCCGGATCTCGGTGATCGTGAGCCCGCCGTCCTTCCACGCCCACGCGTGACCGAGTTCGTGCACGGCGATCGCCATCTGGTCCGGGTCCTCCGGGTCGCGGTCCGTCGAGAACAACCAGCCCATAACAACCTCCACTGGTCACGTCGAGTAGCCGCAGGAGCGCGGCGGAGTGTGTGCGACAGGAAGGGAATCGGAAGGGAAACGCCAAGGGAGGCCGAGCGGCGGGGAAGCATATGCTTCCCCGCCTTCCCTTCTGACCCTCCCTTGCCCTGATCAGCACTGATAGGTGGATGAGGGAAAGAAGGGAGGAAGGGAAACCGGGTCGCGAAAACCCTGATTTCCCTGGTTTTAGCGCTTGACCCGGGAGGGGGTCAGCTTCCCTTCTCGTCCTCGCGGTCGGCCAGGGCGTTGACCAGATGCCGGACACGGACGGTGAGTGTTCCGTCTTTCTGCCTGACCGGTACACCGACGTTTTCCAGCGCCTCCTTGAGCTTGGTGGCGCCGAGATCTGCGTAGGGCTCGTGGCTGGGTGCGAGCCTGCGCAGCCGCGCGGCCACGTCGGTGGCCTTGACGTCGTCACCGGCCAGAACCTCGGCCACGTCGTCGAGCAGATCCCGCTCTGGCGGTGCCTCGACCTGGGTTTTCTCGGTGGTGGTGCCGCCTCGGATGGCGACGGCGCGGTCGATGACGGTGACGGAGTCGTCGCCGTCGATGAAGTGCGTGCGCACGGTCATCGACGGCTGCCCGGCGGGCAGCGGAACGCCTTCCCCGGACACCACCAACGTGCCTTTGTCCAGGCCAGAGCGCAGTTCGTGCGGTGCGGCACCGCCGTCGACGGCCTTGTCCCCGAGGGCCATCCTCGATTGGGACTCGGTTCCCAGCGCCAGCGCCGCGCGGATGTGTGCGCCTTCGCGGACGAGTTTGGGCAGGTTGTCGTTGGTGGGGTCCTGGGTTCCCTGCCACAGCACGACGTTCACCGCCCGGCCCTGGTTGTGGATCTTGCGGGCGGCCATGAAGTACCTGGATTTGCTGGTCTGCCCGCCGAATGGGATGTTCTTGTCGTCCTTGGCGGGGTTCATGAACGCTTGCTGGGCCTCGTCGACCAGCAGCACGATCGGCGCGAACGGCCCGCCGGGTTTCGCCAGCTCACGGGGCACACCGTTGCGGTACTTGTCACCGTCGAAGGCCTGCAGGCGGCGTTCCATCTCCTCCACTCCCCACTCCAGCATGTGGGTGGCCTGGATACAGTGCGAGTCGGTCGGGCCCTCGATCAGCTTCTCGGCGACCGGTTTGAACATCCGCCAGTCCCCGATGCCCTTCAGATCGGCGATGTAGAGCCGCACCGACGGGTCCAGCGCCAGCCACAACGCCAGCGCGCGCAGGGACGCGGTCTTGCCCTGCTTGGACAGTCCGGTGATCAGCAGGTGGCATTGCAGCAGCGCCATCAGCACCGCGTCCCCGCGCAGGTCCATACCCCACGGGGCGCGCCCGGAGTACATGTCCGCGGTGAGGGTCGGGTCCGTGACCAGCGGAGACGGCCCGATCGGCTTGTCTAGCTCCCCGGAGTCGGCTGCCCAGACCCGGACCGTGCGCGGCGTGGGCGGGGTGGTCAGGAACACCTCGTGTTCGTGGCGGCCCATGTTCTCGGCGAACTTCCGCCGCTTGCGCTTGACCTCCTCGGTGTCCACACCTGAGGGGAGGTGGATGTCGAACTCGACACCGCAGCCGGCTATCCGGATCGGTCCGAGCATCGCGGCGCCCCGGTCCTCCATTGCCTCGATCTTCTTGCGCAGCTCGGAAATCCGCAGGTCACGCAGAGCGGTGACCACGATGGACGGTGTGATCTCGACGTCGTCGAGGTTGCGCTGCGCGGCCGGGCGGAACAGGTCCGGAACGGCCTGGGAGGTGCGGCCCAGGTTCCACAGCCAGGTCAATACCCCGGCGGTGACGCCGGTGACCAGCAGAACCCCGTAGGTGATGACGAACCAGACCGCGAACGCGATCGCGTCGATGACCGCGCTGATCGGCCCTAGGAACTCGCCCTTCCCGCCGACCCACAGGATCAGGCCCAGCACCAGCAGCAGCACCGCCGCGCACACGGTGACCGCGCCCGCCGCCTTCGCCAGCTGCCACGGGGACCGGACCCAGTCCATCGCCCGGTCGTGACGGCGCGCTTTCTCCGCCACGTCGCGGGCCTCCCAGTCCGCCAGCTTGTCGTGGTCCCCGGCCAGCTCCGCCGCCCGCATCATCCGCTCGTAGCGGCTCGATCCGTGGGTGTCGCGCCACCGCTTGAGCGCCACCCCCGCGCCGAGAGTCGGGTACACCAGCGTGTTGCGTCCGACGAACTTGAGCGTCGACACCGTCCGGTCGTGGGTGACCGCGGTCCGGGTGGTGCGGGCGAGCCACACGGCCTGTTTGCGGTACTCGGCGTAGCGCCACTCGCGCTGTGCTTTCTCGTCGGTCAGCAGCCGGTACTCGTACTCGGAGATGATCCGTCCCTCGACCACCTGAGGCGCGGACTCGCCATCGGCGGGGCCGGTGGACTCGTGCTGGTCGGGGCGGGTGCGCAGCGGGTGCACGGTCGCCAGCTCGCCCGCCGGGGTGGCGGACTCTTGCGCGGACTCGGCGGTGGTCTCGGGCGTGGACTCGGGGGTGTCGTTGTGGTCGGTGGGGTTCATCGCGAGTGGTCCCTTTCGGTGCGGACTCGTGCAGCACCGGGCAGGGCCGGACCCGCACCGGGAACGGTGGGTTCGGCCCTGCCCGGTGACTGTGCGGGAGGGTGGTCAGGCATCACCGCCCGAGGGGCGGTTCAGGTGCTCGTCACGTAGCTGATTGGCGTACTTCTTCGCGCACTTGAGGGTGCGCATGATCGACGCGCCGTTGGCCGGGTCGAACCCGTCCGGGCGCGACACGAGCGCCTTCTGGAACTCGGCGCGCAGTTGCGTGAGGTCCCGGCGCTTGGGCTCCGGGATCGTCGAGCGCGCCGGTCGTGTCGCCGGAGCGCTCCGGCGGGCCGGTGCGGTCCGGACGGGAACCGGCTTCTCCGTCGGGGGCCCGGTGGCCGTCACCGCGGTCACGGCTCCGGTGCCCGGGTCGGGTTCGGTGACCGGTGGGTCCTCGAGGTCGAGGGCCAGGCCCCGGAACGCGGCCAGCAGCCGGGGCAGCGCGCGGACCACGGCCATCGCGACGATGGGCCCGAGGATGTGCAGCACCAGCGCCGACACCGTGAACTCCTCGGTGATGCCGGGCAGGTGCGGCCAGGCGTTCATCCCGAGGGTGAGGGACAGGAACACCCATTCCGCGCGGTCGAGGCCCTTGTCGGCCACCTCATGGCCCCGGGTGGCGAGGTAGGCCTTGCCACCGACGACCATCAGCAGCGCCAGCGAGCAGAACGGTTCGACCAGCCACGCGAACCACCACTGCGGAGACCACTGCGCCGCGCCCTCGGCGGCGAACACCTGGACCCCGGCGGTCGACCAGGCCAGCGCGAGCACCAGCGACACCAGCGCCAGCCTGGTGATCAGCGTGACCATCCGTGCGTCGCGGTAGGCCAGCACTCGCGGGTCGCGGTCCAGCCGCCACAGCCGCGAGGCCTCCACGACGGCCTTGCGGCGGGCGCGGACCTTGTCGGAAGTGACCTCGAACGGCGCGTCGTCGTGCTCCAGCGTCAGCAGCTGGTGCGCCTCGGCGTGTTCGGCGATCCGCCGCTGAACGCGCCGCGTCCGGCCGGGCCGCCGATGAACCGGCCCCGCCACCTCGGAGGTGGCGGGGCCGTTGTCGGGGACCTCGTCCGGCATGGGCGGATCCGGCGGTGGGGCCGGGTCGGTGGGCTGTGCGGCGACGTCGGCCAGGTGCTTCTCCAGCGCGGCGAGCCCGGTGGAGAACTCCTGGTCCCCGTTGTCCCCGCCGTCGTGGTGATCGAGGTTCGTCGTGGTCATCGGTGCGCCTCCTTCCGCTCTCTGCTCCCGGCCGGGTCGGTCTGATCGCTCGTGCCACCGCCCGGGTCCTGTTCCCCGTCGCTGGCGGACAGGACAGGGGCGGTGGCGCTGGTGATCGAGGTTCGGGCGGCGCGGGTGGTGCGCCGCAACCGCAGCTCACTGGCCACCCACGCCGCGGTGCCCGGGACCACCAGCAGGCACAGCCACGGCGACACGACCGCCCCGGCCACAAGCGGAACGGCCACGCCGGCCAGCTCCCCGGCGTGCGTGGACGCCCACGCCACCGCCGTCTCCTGCCTCGTGCGGCGCGGTGTCCGCTCAGCCATGACGCCACCCCCCGTCCTGCGCCGGGCCACCGAATGGCGGCAAGGGTCGTTCCGGCGCCCAGATCAGGCCCTGACGGACCTTGTGGCGGAACACCGCCCAACCACAGGTGTTCCACACCGTCCACACCGCGAGGGCGTAGAGCGGCCAGATGAGCCACGTGTCGTGCAGCAGAAGCAGATCCGCCGCCATCAGCACCAGGACGATCACCACGTTCCGGCGGATCGCGTGGCTGGAGTCGGCGATCGCGGCCGCCCGCCACGCGTCCTCATAGGACCGGTAGACCTGGTTGCGGTCACGTCCGAACATGTGCGTGCTCCCAGCTCCCCGCCATCGTGGTGGCGGGGTCGTAGTAGTGGTTGATCGGCCCGCGTGGCGGGGTGGTGATCTGGCGGCTGGTGTAGCCGTCCAGCTCGCCGATCACCCCGGCCAGCACCCGCACCAGCAGCACCAGCGGAATCCGGATCAGATGCAGCGCCAGGAACAACGCGAACGCGCCGAACACCTTGCACAGCACCCACGTTCCGTTGCGCTCCAGCAGCATCCGCAACAACCCAGCGGCCGTGCCCAGCACGACCTCGTCCGGTGTCGACGGTCGCGCACCGTCCGGGGTCATGACGGCTGCTCCAGCAACGCGGGCAGGCATCCGCAGTCGCCGTCGTCGCTGTGGTGGAAACCGATACAGCGGTCGTCGGAACAGCCACACGCGTCCCCGTGCCACTGGTCCGTGCCGAAGTGGCGTTGCGCCCACTGTTTCGGGGTGATCCCGGCGTTGGCCAGCGTTTCCCGCGCCGTGCCATTCAGTTTCGCCATCGTGTGTCCTCCTTGGACAGAATGTGAAGTCAGTCGGCCGTCTCCGTCGCGGCGAGGTAGGCGCCGATCGTGATCAGGGCCAGGCCGCGGTAGCGGTTGCGGACGTCGACGTTGCGCCAGTCGCGGGAGCTGGCGCCCGCCAGTGCCTCGGCGGCCTGGTCGAGGTGCTCGAGGTCCACCTGGACACCGGCGCCAAGGTTGTTGTCGTGCTTGGTCTCGGTCATGGTCAGCACTCCTTCCCGGCCACGGCATCGCCGCGGCCGGTCGCACATGAGCGGGGTCAGTGGTCGCGTTCGAATGAGGTGTGCGCGCAGCGGGTGCACCCGTAGAGGCCGGTGGCCGCGGTCAACGTGCGCTCCCAGTGCCCGCAGCCGGGACAGTCGGTGTCGATCGCCAGCACCAGCCCGGCCGGGTCAGCGACCACGATCACGCAGTTCGTGGTGGTATTGTTGTCTTCCATGGGAAATCAGGTGTCCTTTCCGGACAGCGGAAGGGATCAGCGTCGGGGCGGGCGGTTGATCGTGGCGACCTTCGCCTCGCCCCGTGCGACGGCCTGCCGTCCGCGATAGCGGCCCAGGTCATCGACGGTGGTGGTGTGGCTGACACCGGTCGGGGTGCCGTCCGGGCCGACCATGACGACGTTGATCGTGTCGCCGGGCTCGACGATGCCGGACATGTCACCGATCGTGCGGGTCACGCGCCCTCACCCGCCAGCAGTGCCATCTCCTGGTCCCAGTCGAGGGCTTCGGCGCCTTCCGGGACGAGCTGTTCGGCCTGATCCAGCAGCCGGTCGACGTCCGCGCGAGACAGGCGCAGGTACGCGTGCCCGGAAGGGGAATCCAGCTCCAGCAACACATGCGTGCCGCGCACCGTGATCCGGACGTCGCCGTCGCCGACGCGGTCGAGCATCGACCCGCCGGCCGTCATCGCGTCGGTGAGCAGGGACCGGGCGAACACCCACGGCACCCAGTTGTCGCCGCCGCGCACGGTCAGCGTGACCGCCCACGGGTCGGCGGCGTCGTAGACCAGATTCGCGCGGGTCGTGGCCAGGACGTGGTCCAGGTCGATGGCCATCACCTCGGCCCAGGTGTGGACCGTTGTGGTCGGTAGCATGGGAAACCCTTCCTGTTGATGGCCGCGTGAGCGGCGTGGGTTGGTGGGAAGGCCCGGCCCGGTGGCGCGTTCTTGGCGGGATGAACCACCGGGCCGGGGCCCTCCTGTTCACAGGCAGCGATACGGGCGGAACCTCAGGCGAACGACAGGCTGTGACTGGCGCCCCAGGTCCGCAGCCACGTCATGATCTGGCCCTGGTCGTCGTTCCAGTTCGTCGCCGGGTCGTTGTCGAAAGCGCGGGTGACTTTCACCGCCATGTCCTGGCGGTCGAAGTTGAACGGGAACCGGGCGGTGACGTCGCCGTAGCTGACCGGGGTCCACCGGGTGAAGTCGAGCCGGACCGAACCCGCCTCGCCCGGCTCGACCACCGGAGCGACACCGAGGTGACTGCCCAGCGGCACGAACGGAAGCGGCAGCTCGACCGTGACACCATTCCCGAGACGCACAGTCATGTTGATATGGCCGATGTACACGCCGCCCGGCGTCTGTTCGCTGTAGTGGCCGGTGAGCTTGATGTAGGGCATCGTGGTTCCTCCATGGGAAGACGTTGGGATGTGTGCGGTCCAGGCGGTGACCAGGCGAATGTCCGATGTGGATCGTCCGATGTGGCACGTGGCGAGTGCGGCGTGCTCAGCAACGACAGATCGGCTGTTCCATCGCGGGTTCAGCCGTAGAGCTTCGCGGTGATCTTCTGCTGGCACGCCCACTTACCGCAGTAGCGGTGACCGCTGAACTGTTTCTTCGCGGGCTTGCCGCACCCGCCGCAGTGGGTCTTGGGAAGCCCGTTCCCGGTGTGCATGACCACCCGCGAACGGTTCTGGCCGACGAACCCCGCGGTCTTGTCGACCGCCTTGGCGGTGGCCTTGACGGCCTTCACGATGCTCATGACGTCCTCCTGTGCTCGATGTGGGTTGGTAGTGGTTGGTGCTCCTGCCGGGCGCGGCGCGTTCGTGGCGGGATGAACCGCGAACCGGAAGGTCATTGAGGTGTGCGGGCCGGACAGCGGGTCAGCGGCCGACGCCAGTGGCTCGTACGGCGTCGGTGAGGATGTCCGCGTGGTCGAACGCGAACCCGCCGTCCTGGGCGGCTTTCACGGCACGGGCCAGCGGAACCCAGTGCGCGGCGGCCGCGTCGTCGGCGGCCACCGGAGCGGGCATCGTCGAGAGCACCGCGGTGTAGGCGGCACCGACATACCGGCCGCGCGGATCCCGGCCGGGAGCGTCGTAGACACCGACCAGGCGCAGCGGTACCCGGTCGAGGTCGAGCCCGGTCTCCTCGACCGCTTCGCGTTTCGCGGCCTCCAGCGAGGTCTCCCAGCTCTCGACGTGCCCGCCGGGAAACGCGGCCTTGCCCTGGTGCGGGTTCTTCCCGCGTTCGATCAGCAGCACATGCGGCACACCGTCGTGGTGGGCGAACAGCACCACGTCGGCGGCGTAGAACACCGGCGCGCGGCGGTCCAGACGGGTCGCGATCCGGACCGCCATAGCGGCGACCCAATGTCTCAGCGACATCAGAACTCCTTTCAGGACAGTGCTCGGGGTCGGGGGTGAGGTCTCTCCCGTCACTTGCCCTTGGCCTCGAAACGCAGCAGGACGAACATCACGAACTCGTGGGTGTCATCACGGTTGGCGCCGAACCGGTTGCTGTAGCGGGCCCGGGTGGTCGCGGTGTCCGAACCGCTGCGGAACATCGAGGTGACCAGCGAGACACGCTCCGACGCCTCCTTGTTGCTGAGGTTGAACGAGCTCATGGCCATGGTGATCAGCGCGGAGTCCTTCATCGGAAATGTCCTTTCGTTGGAGTGACGGAACTATCGAGGTGGAGCTGACATCTCCCGGCCGGGCACAGCACCCGACCGGGAAAGAACTGGCAGTAAAGGGATTCAGGAGGTGGCGCGGGGGTCAGCGCCGCACGACGGGGCGGCGGATGTCGCGGTGGAAGACCTCCGTGGAGATCCCGTCACCGGACAGCAGTAGCGCCAGCGCCTCGGCGATCACCACCGAGCGGTGACGGCCACCCGCGCAGCCCACCGCGACCGTGACCACGTCCGGCGACACCGACGGCACCAGGGCGGCGATCGCGGCGGCCTGACCGTGCAGGAACTCCATGGCCCCGGGCTGGTCGAGCACGTTGGCCCGGACCGCGTCGTCCCGGCCGGTGCGGTAGCGCAGGGCGGGACTGACGTGCGGGTCGCGGAACAGCCTCCGCAGATCGATCATCAGAGCAGGGGTGTCGGTCACCAGCGGCCGGGGCGGGCCGTGCAGGTAGCCGAAGGACTCGATCATCACCTCGTACAGCACCGCCGTGCCGGTGGGCTGGACCCACAGGCCGTACTCGCCCGCCAGCTGAGCACCCGGCCAACGGCCATCGAACGGAGTCCCGGCCATCACGCCGCCACCGTCCCCACCGGACCGCCCAGCAGTGCGACCACGTAAGACACAAAGGACTTCTCAGCGCACGGGTGCACCGCGCCGGTCTGCGGATCCCGTAACTCGCCACGCAGCCACAGCGTCAGCCGCGCCACCGACCAACCCCGGCGGCGCCGCTTCGCGATCGCGGCCACCAGAACCTCGAGGAACGCCGCCCGCACCCGCGGTGCCCGGGTCGCCGCCTGCCGCGCCACTCGCGACGGCATCCGCAACGCCTCCGTGACCGGACGCTGCGCCCGGATCCGCCGCGCCGTAGCCTCGTCGACCTCGAACCGTGCCAGCAGCCGAACCTGCGCGGCGACGTCCCGATACACCCGAGCCCGGCGACGCATCACCACGTCCGACGTGCCAGCGGTGAGGATGCGGGCGTTGGCGGTCAGCTGGCCGGCCAGCAGCTCGAACCGGTGCGCCATCGCCAGCGCGGTCTCGTACTCGGACAGCACCAGCACCAGCGGATTCCCCGCGGCTCGCTCCCCCTCGACACCGGCCTGCAGGTTGAGCTGCGCGGCCACATCCCGGTACACCGTCGAGCGCGGCGCCACGACCTCGCCCGGCAGCCCGGACGCCTCCAGCACGGTGGCGTTGCGGGTCAGCAGAGCCGCCAGGGCACGAAACCGGGACGTGATCGCGGCGGCCGGGGTGGCGTATCCAGGCATGACGGTACCTCCACAACAAAGGCGAGAAAGTGAGAAATAGTGGGAAAAGTGAGCGGAACGTCAGCTCAGAAACTCGTGTAACGAACGGTCATCAGCAGCGGAATCATCCGCATGGCCTGCACACCGTGCGGACCGGAAATCTGGGAGCGGAGCGCGGTCTCCGTGGCCTCCAGCCACTCCCGGCACCGCGAGACCGAAGCGGTCTTCGGCGGCATTGACGCGAACAAGTCAGCGAACACGGCCGGGACGAACAGGCGGCGGCCCATCACGCCACCTCACCGAAGTCGTACAGCGCCGCCAGGGCACCCGCCGACTTGCCCTGACCCGGCAGTCCGGCGACCGACCAGGTAGCCAACTCGACCACCGGGGCCGGGGAAATCTCAGTCTCGAACTCCGCCAGAGTGCGCGGCTCGAAGTCAAACTCCGGCAGGTCGACGGCCATGTAACCGGCGTCCGCCAGTAGATCCTCCACCGCGGTCACCTCATCGGACGCCACCAGGGCGTCCACCCCGGCCGGGGTAATCGTCAGCGCGTCGAACCCCAGGTCATCGGAGTTCGCCTCGATCTGGCGGCGGGTCGGTCGTGCATTCCTCATCGGAATCTCCTTCGTTGGACTGACACATGTCAGACTAGATCGATATATAGCAGTTGTCGCTAGACCATTCGTGTGATCTATGTCGGTATGGGTCAGTGTGGCTAGACTGGTTTCATGACCGCTAAGTACGAGGTGCTCGCCGAGACAATCAGGAGCAGGATTCGAAGCGGTGATCTACCGCAGGGCGAGATGCTTCCGGGCTATCGCGTTCTCTCAGAACAAGAGGGGTACTCGCCGGGCACCGTGCAGAAGGCCCTCCAGGTTTTGCAAAGTGAGGGCTGGCTATCGGTGACCCCGGCGGTCGGAGTCTTTGTCAACGAACCGCCAGCCGAGAAGCCGGACTCGGGCTACCTCGTGCGCGAGCTAGCAAGCCTTCGAACGGTGGTTGACGAACTGAGGGAGCGGGTCGCGCGACTGGAGGAGAGCACTAGCCGTTCCTGAGAGATCGAAAGAAGGTGATCAGACTGTCGATCGCATCTTCACCGCTGTCGCGGCCGTCCGTGACCACGTCGGCCGCCTCCGCAGGTGACTTGAGCACCATCACGATGACCGTGACCACCACTGCCGCAAGGATGAGTTTCTTGAGCTTGTCGACTACGCCCCCGGTCTTGAGGCCCGGGAAGCCGCTGTTCTTGGCCATCCGCCTGTCCCTTCTGGATTTTCTTGGTGTCGCCTGCCGTGACTTAAGAAAACCGCAGATCAAGGGACGTCGACACCACGTTTCAGAAGACCTTTTAGGACGTTGCTGCGAGAGCGAGCGTCCTCGAAACGTCCGAAACGTCCCCGCAGCGAGGCGAAGCGTTCTCGACCCGACCCGGGGGAGGGCGCCGTGGCTAACGACCGTTTGAGGACGGCGATGCTGGCAGCCAACATCAATATCGAGACGCTGGCTGCCAGGGTGGGCAAGGACGTTAAGACGGCTGAGCGGTGGATCAGCAAGGAGAGGACGCCTCATCGGGTCACGCGACACGCGATAACCCGCGTGCTTGGGGTACGCGAGATGGACCTGTGGCCCCATGTGGCAGGTGACGCGCGGCCAGCGCCGACTGAGTCAGAGTTGGTCCACATGTACCCGTCGCGATCGGCAATGACCGGCGCAGTGTGGGAGTCGTTACTGACCGCGGTTGAACGCGAGATGGACGTCTTGGTCTTCTCGGGGGCCTTCCTGGTCGAGCAATACAACCTTGTTCCCCTCATCCAAAAGAAGGCGGAACAGGGAGTTAGGTTCCGGTTGCTCGTAGGAGATGAAACGACACCTGCCGTAATACAGCGAGCAAAAGACGAAGGAACACCAGGCGGCCTTGAGGGGCGAATACAGCTCATGCGTCGGTATTTGAGCGACGTGTGGAACGTAGACGGAGTGGAGGTTCGCACACACGGAACGATTCTTTATAACTCAATTTACCGATTCGATGACAACCTGCTAGTCAATGGCCACGCACATGGCGCATTGGCCGGACAGAGTCCAGTGATGCACTATAGGCAAATTAACGGCGGGTCGATCTGGCAGCACTATATGCGATCGTTTGAACAGGTCTGGACAGTAGGCGTTCCGGAGACTAAAGCTAAGAAGGACTGAAACTGTGGCGCGTATCGATTACTTCGACGACCCCAGCGCACCGAAGGCGAACAACGTGGTTCCCTCTGTGACGGTAGCGATTCGAGACAACGAAGGTCGAATTCTTCTAATACACAAGGTGGATAACAACTTGTGGGCACTCCCGGGTGGCGGACACGATGCGGGGGAAAGCATCGCAGACACAGCTATCCGTGAAGTAAGAGAGGAAACAGGCTTGGATATCGAAGTGCAACGCCTTGTCGGAACTTACACCGATCCGCGTCACGTAATGGCATACGACGACGGCGAGGTGCGACAGCAATTCTCCTTGTGCTTTGAAGGACGCTGGACGGGTGGAACGGCACGCGAAGATGGAACTGAAACTAAGGCAGTGCGATGGGTTCAGGTAGGCGAGTTGGCCGCCCTGAATATTCACCCCTCAATGCGCCTTAGAATCGAGCACGCGTTAGATGCTGATCGAACTGAACCCTACCTTGGCTAAGCCGCAAGGCGAACCTCGGTCCGTTCGATTGATTTGCGAAGTATCGGCGCCGCCTTGACCCATGTCCTGTGCACAGGATCATCGGCCGGATATCGACTCAAGATCTCGGAAATTCGCTCGTCGTACGTGACCGATTCGCCGCCGGGACCTGTTGTCAAATCGGCAGTGACCAACGCATCCAAAAGAGGCGAGTCCTCGAAGGGAAATTCGCCCAGCTCAGCGGACATTCCCCTTTCAATGGCCTCAAATCGTGCTCCAGAATGGTGGGCTACCAGGTTTACCACAGTCGCCTGCCAGCCTTCTTGCTTCAGATACCTAGCGCCGTCGAGCGGGTGAAACCGTGTGTGGCCGATGTCGGACGAGTAGCCGATATCGTGAAGCCACGCGGCTGCAACCAAAGTCCCTCGGTCTGAAGGTGCTACGGCATGGTCAATTTGCGAGGCGCGCAGAGCAACCGCTTGCACATGCTTCCAGCGGCGACCTAGCGGCTTGACCAGACGTTCAGCGAGTTGCTGCGCTTCCTCCGTCAATCCCATGCGACCTGACGTTACCGGTTTGACACTGCGAGAGGCGTCGTGCATCTGTGTTGACTCCTTCGTGTGGATTGACCTGCATGGACCGCGCCAGGTGTTCCCAGCAGGCTGGACCGAGGGATGCATAATCGAACACATGACCGACTCAGCAAGGCCTACCGGCGATGCGCCACACGTGCACGCGGTCGAGCCGCCCAGACCGGTGTGGGTCGACCTGCGAGTGGTCTTCCCGGTCGACGGCCCGCGGGGATCGCTCTCTGACGGACTCGACTTGACCGGGACCGTGCCCGGGACGTTGAGCACGTGGGCAGCCACGGTCACCGGACACTGGGTTGGGTGGGTCACCTTCCCCCTTGGTAGGCCCGGCGAGGGGGCCACGTGGCACCGCCAGTGGGTCCTGGCGGACGCGCTGAAACCACGGTCCAACTGACCGCTGGGCACACGTCAGTTCCCAATGCGTTCCCAACCGGGGGTCGGCGAGCATTCCAAACTTGGCATATGCGCAGGTCACGGCACTCGCGGGCGCGACACGCGGTTTAGCCCTCCGGAGGCAGGTGTCGCAGGTTCGAATCCTGCCGAGGGCACACACTCCGTCACACTCGTGGCTTGCCGTTACGGCCGCCAGAGAATTCTTTCGGCCCGTCCGGGCAATTTCGAAGCCTTTCGGGCGCGGCCATTCCGAAGATCAATCGTCCCATTTCGGGTGTTCGAGGAAGACGAAGCGGCCTACGACGGGCGCCTTTCCCTTGTCTCACAAGAGAATCATCCTGCCGCCACGATCCGCCCCCAACCCGCGGTCTCCTGCGTGCGGCACACCTTCGACCAGGCTGCACGGAAGGCGCACGTCCGTCAAGGAAGCCCTTGGACAGCCTCGCCGCGACCGCAGAAAAGTCGTCAAGTTCCTCGGCCGGCGGTCGAACACCTCAGCGACTCACGGCCCTTGACAAGTTCACACACTGGCTCGAATGATGGAAAAGGTTTGACATGATCCAAGTGCTCTGGGGGCTAGAAGATGTTGAACTGGCACAAGGAAAAACAGGCGGACAGTCCGCAGATCCCCGTTGCCAGGCGGGAAAGTGACTGGGTGGCGGCGGGCTGGGATCCAGCGCTCGGCGAGGTCGTCGAGGTGCCGTTAGACCTGCTGACCGCGCGAGACTCCCCCAGGGCGGCGGGAGTGGATCTCGCCTACGCACGGGTACTCGCGGAAACGGACTCGCCGCTGCCGCCGATTCTCGTGCACCGGCCCACGATGCGGGTGATCGACGGGACGCACCGGCTGCAGGCGGCCAAGATCAAGAAGGCCGTCGCGATCACCGTGCAGTTCTTCGACGGGGACGAGCAAGCCGCGTTCATCCTCGCGGTGAAGTCGAACATCGCGCACGGACTGCCGCTCTCCCTCGCCGACCGCAAGACCGCCGCCTGCCGGATTCTCGAGCTGCGCCCCCAGTGGTCCGATCGCGCCATCGCGACGGTCACCGGCCTGTCCCACAAGACGGTCGGCCGGTTGCGCCGTTCGACTGGGGAAGTTCCCCAGTCGAACGCCCATGTCGGCCGCGACGGCCGCGTCCGCGCGCTGGATCCGACGCAGGGCAGGCGGCGCGCGCACGAGTTGCTCGCGAGCAACCCCACCGCCTCGATCCGGGAAATCGCGCGCAACGCGGGGGTTTCCCTCGCGACGGCGCACGACGTGCGTCATCGGCACCGCAACAGCGACGTGCCGTCCCCCGGGGTGACGCGGAGCGGGAGCCCGGCACGCACCTCGGCGAGGCCACCCACAGCCGACCCCCACACCCAGACGGCCGCCGATCAAGCGGCGGTGGAGTGGCTCCGGTCGGATCCCACCATCCGCTACACCGAAGCCGGGCGCACGTTGGTCCGGCTGCTGGACGGGCACCTCAACGACCGGGACGAATGGGATCAGGTCGCCAGGAACATACCCGAACACCGGCTGGAATTGATCTCCGAACTCGCCAAGGCGCGCGCGGAAGACTGGCGGCAATTCGCCGAACTACTCCAGAAACGCAAGCGCTGAAAGTAGCATTCACATACTCCTGGTGGAGCGCGTCAAGACGCTCCGCCAGGAGTTTTTTCTTTGTTCGGCACTTTTACGCCGCGGGACGGTGTTGCGAATCGCCGCCTTTTCGGGCAACAATACTTTCACCGCCGTAGGCCACTTTCGTGATGCACAGGGTACGCCCGGCCGGAAAAGGATCGACCGAAACCACTGGTTTATTTTTCGACGTCTACCGCACCCATGAGGCGCGGATCAGCAAAGGGGACACATGAGCGCGGAAGATGCCAGGTCGGAACTGCGTCAGCAGATCTTCTCACTACTGTCCGAAGTCGCAGGCGGCGTTCTGGAGAACCAGACCATCGAGGCGGACACGGAGTTCCCCGAGACGGGTATGAGCTCCATCGAGTACCTGGCGCTCATCGAGAAGATCGAGACGAAGCTCGACGTGTTCATCGACCTCGAAGAGAACGAGGACCTGACCACCGTTGACAAGTTCTGCGACTACCTGCTGGAGCAGGTGCCCGCCGGCTGAGAAACCGACCATCGCCCCTCGGACAAAGAATCAAGAGGTCTTCGTATCATGCATTCAAAGGCGTTCGGTTGCTTCCTGCCGCCCTTTCACGACCCTTCGGTCAGCCCTCACGCTTCGCTGCGGCGCGATATCGAACTGAGTGTGCTCGCCGACGACCTGGGTTTCGACGAGATTTGGCTCGGCGAGCACCACTCCAGCGGCTGGAGCACGCTCAGCTCTCCGGAAATGCTGATGGCGGCGCTGGCCCGTGAAACGCGCCGCATCCGGTTCGCCACCGGCGTGATACCGCTGCCTTATCACCACCCCCTGCATGTCGCGGAACGGATCGTGCTGCTCGATCACCTCACCGCGGGCCGGGCGATCCTCGGCGTCGGAACGGGCACCTACGTCCACGACATGGAAATGATCGGGGTGGATCCGGCCACGGTCCGCGATCACTTCCGGGCGGCGCTGGAGACGGTGCAAGCACTCCTCAACGGCGAGACGGTCAACACCACGACACCGTGGTTCACCGTGAAGAAGGCCGTCCTGCAGCTCCAGCCGCTGCGGGGCGCCGGGGCCATCGAGACCGTTGTCGCGTCTTCGCTGAGCCCGGCCGGTATCGAACTCCTGACGGACACCGCCACGACTCCGACCGTCCACGTGGCACCGCCCTGGGGCTCCATCCGTCCCGGCATGGACCCGGATCCGGTCGGCGCGCTGATCGAGCGCGTCGATTCCTACCGGAACAAATCCGCGGGCGGGACCCGGATCCGCTGCAATGTCTTCGTCCACATCGCCGACTCCCCCGCCGCGGGCATCGAGGAGCTCCTGGAAGGGTTTTCCGCGCTGCGGCGCGGCCTGTACCGGAACACGCTCGGCATGCCCATCCCGGACTCGCCGGTCGCCCACCGCAAGACGTTGCAGAACCTCGTCGACACGGGCGGGTTCATCGTCGGGGACACCGCGACCTGCGTCAGCCGGATCCGCGACCTGATGGACCGCGTCGGCGACCCGGTCTCGTTGAACTTCTTCGTTCCCAGGTGGGTTTCGCACAAGGCGACCCTCGAGCAGCTGACGGCTCTCGCGCACGAGGTCGTGCCCGCACTGGCCGGCGGTTTCGACGGGACCGCGGAGTCCATCCGGCTCACCTCGGAAGAAGCCGGCCGTCAGTTGAAGTCCCGGACCGAACTGGTCGGCAACGGAGGCGACAAATGAGCACCACGAAGGTGAGTCTGGACTTCAGTTCGGACGAGTTCCTCGCCGATCCGTGGCAGATCTACAAGGAACTCCGGCGGTCGGAACCCGTGCACTGGTCGGCGGCCTTCAACGCCTTCCTGATCACGCGGTTCGACGACGTCCAGGAGTTGCTGTCGGACCGGCAGGTCGGCAGCGGGTTCCCGATGCGCAGCAGCCGCCGGTTGTTCGGCCGGACGTTGCTGGACACCGACGGCCCGCGCCACCGCGACCTGCGCAAGCTGTTCATGCCGCTGTTCGCGGGCGGCTCGGTGAAGCGGCTGCGCACCGAGATCCTCGTACCCGCGGTGGACCAGGTCCTCGACTCGATCGAGGCCGAGATGGGGTCCGCGGACGAGGTCGACGTCGAGTTCATGGAGCGGGTCGCGGTCGGGGTGCCCTACGCGATGGTCACCCGGCTGTTCGGTCTGCCGCCGGAAGACGCGGCCTGGCTGCGTCCCCGGGTCCTCCCGCTGGCGGGCGCGATCGAGTTCCCGGCGACCTCGCTGGATTCGGCGCTCACGGCCAAGGCGGAGCTGATCGAGTACCTGAAGGACAAACTCGCCGATCGCCGGGACGGCGGCCGGATGCCGTTCCTCGACCTCGTCTTCCCGCCGGGCGAACCGGTCGACGAGTCCATGCTGGGCACGGCGACGCTGTTCCTGCTGGCCGGAACCGAGACGAGCGTCGCCACCATCGGCAAGATCATGTACGCCGTGCTGGCGCACGATGTCGAGCTGTCGGCGTTGGCGGATCAGCAATACCGGACCCAGGTGGTCCGCGAGACGCTGCGGTGGGAGCCGCCGAGTCACACCATCCTCAGGTACGCGACCACCGACCTGACCCTCCACGGTGTCGACATCCCGCGCCGGTCCGCGCTCCTGTTGTCGCTGGGCAGCGCCAGCCGCGACGAGAACACCTTCGAGGATCCGGACACCTGGCGCCCGGATCGCACCGACCAGCGGCTGCTGGCGTTTTCGGCCGGTCCGCACACCTGCCTGGGCATCCAGCTGGCCCTGGCGGAGTTCGACACGCTGTTCGAGCGGTTGTCGCTCCGGTTCGGCGGCGTCCGGCTCGGCGGCTCGCTCGACGGAATCCGGCAGGGTTTCTGGCGGCTGCGGGAGCGGGGCCACATCTTCCGCCGCCCCGATCACCTCCATGTCCGGCTGGCGCGTGCGAGCAGTGGCAAGGCCGATGCCTGAGGTGCGCACCCTTCCCTACGCTCTGACGGCCGGCTCCGCCGCGCTGGTGGTGGCCGCGTTCGCGGTCACCCTGTGCCGGTGGACGGCCGCGAGCGAGGCCGCGATCTCGTTCGCCGGGAAGGTGATCCGGCTCGAGGTCGACGATGAAGCACTCGTCGGTGACTTCCTGCGTTCGGTGCGGACGGCCGGAGCCGCCGAAGACGGATCCGTGGACCTCGTGATCGCTTCCACGGACGCCGATCTGCGTTCCGGGGAGATCCGTTTCGTCACCGGCGTGCCGGACGCCGACCACGGGTTCATCGCCGACGTCGCCGCCGCGGTGGCGGAACTGGCCGCGTCCGGCAAGCGCCTCCGGGACGTGCGCTGCATCGCGCCGGAACGCCGCCGGATCCTCGACGCGCTGGCCGGTGCCGACAGTCCGCCGTCCGACATCGAAACCCTGTTCCTGGAACAGGTCCGGCTCCGCCCGCGGGACGTCGCGGTCCGTGACGCCCACGTCGAGCTGACGTACGAACAGCTCGCGTGCGCCGCCGATCAGTACGCCGAGGTGCTGCGTCGCGCCGGGGCCCGGCCCGGTGACACGGTGCTCATCGCGACCAGGAGGTCCGTCGGCGAGATCGTGGCGTTGCTCGCGATCATCCGGCTGGGCGCGGCGTACGCGGGATTCGACGACGACGCGCCGGACGCCCGGCAGGAGAGGATCGTCGGCAAGCTCGCCCCCGCGGTCGCGGTGGTCGACACCGCCACGGCCGATCATCCCGTCCTGCGCGGGCTCACCCGCGTCGACTCCTGGATTCCCGGGCAGCGAACGGATCCCGGCACGCCGAGCCGGACATCCGGCTCCGGCGACCCCGGCCGCACGGCGTACATCGCGTTCACCTCGGGGTCCACCGGCGAACCGAAGGGCGTCGTCGTCCCGCATCGCGCGGTCGCGCGGCTCGCGCGGACGGCCGAGCTCCAAACGCGACCCGGTGACCGTGTGCTGCGCATGGCGCCGCTGGCTTTCGACGCGTCGACGTACGAGATCTGGGTGACCTTGCTCAACGGCGCGACGCTGGAAGTCTTTCCCGGGCGGCTTCCCACGGTCCGGAAGCTCGAAAAGTTCTTCACCGAGCGGGAAGTCTCGGTCGCCTGGCTGACAGCCAGCCTGTTCCGGCTGGTCGTCAAGTCGCGGCCGCAGGCCCTCGCCGGACTCCGCTGGCTGGTGAGCGGGGGCGAGGTCGTTCCGCACGACGCCGCCGCGCGCGTGCTCGATTCGTTTCCCGGGCTGGTGCTCACGAACGGCTACGGCCCCACCGAGAACACGACTTTCACGACCACGTACACCGTGCGGTCCGCCGCGGAGATCTCCGGACCGCTGCCGATCGGCAAGCCGATCGCCGGTACCAGGGTCTTCATCCTCGACCGGAACGGCCGGCTCGTCCCGCCCGGCGGGATCGGCGAACTGTACGCGGCCGGAGCGGGGATGGCCGACGGCTATCTCGACGACGAGGCCGAAACGAACGAACGGTTCGGCCACTTCTCGCCGGACGTCGGCGAACGCCTGTACCGCACGGGTGATCTGGTCCGGCTCGACCCGGACGGCAACGTGCTCTTCCTCGGCCGCGCGGACAAGCAGGTCAAACTCGACGGGCATCGCATCGAAACCGAGGAGATCGGCACCGTCCTCGCCGGTCATCCCGGTATCCGCGACGCCGTGATCGTCGTTTCGCGGCAACCGAACCAGAGCCTCCAGCTCGTGGCGGCCATCGTCGTGCACCCCGGCGCCGAGACGGATCAGCGCTCGCTGCGCGCGTTCCTTTCAGCCCGGCTGCCGAGCTACGCGATACCCGCCCTGTGGGTCCAGGTCGACGAGATCCCCTTGACCCGCAACGGGAAAGTCGACGAAAAAGTGCTGATCGAAGCCGCGGCCCCGCCGGTGCCCGCGAGCGTCGGATGAAGGAGAAATCGATGAGGTTGTCGCTCGGGCAGGAGCGCCTGTGGCTCGTGCAGCAGCTCGACCGCACCAGCGCCGCGTACAACATCCCGATCGTCCTGCGGTTCCACGACGGCGTCGATTTCGAGGCACTCGACAAGGCGCTCGGCGCGCTCGCCGGACGTCACCCGGTGCTCCGCTGGAAGTTCGTCGTGGACGGATCGGGGACGCCCGAGGCGGTTCCGGTGCCGGACTTCCGCATCCCGGTGGCGCGGCGGACCGCGGGCCCCGGCGAGAACGAATGGCAGAAGCACACGGCCGACCTGGTGAGCGAACCGTTCGATCTCGCGGCGGCGCCGCCCGTACGCGCGATGGTCGTCGAGTGCGCCGACGGATCGGCCGTGCTGTGCCTGGTGAATCACCACATCATCACCGACGGCCGGTCGATCCAGATCGTGACCGAGGATCTCGTCGCGTTCTACCGTTCGGAAACCCCCGCGCCGCTCGACGTGACCTATGAGGAGTTCGTGGCGTCGCAGCGTTCCGGCGCCGAGTCCGCCGCGGAACACCTCGACTACTGGCGGCGGGAACTCGCCGGATTCGAGCCGCTGCGGCTGCCGACGGACAGGCCGCGAACGGGCAAACCCGGCTTCGCGGGCGACCACGTCGATTTCGAACTGCCCGCCGAGCTCACGAAGACGTTCAGCGCCTTCGCCCTGCGGAATCGGTGCGCGCTCTCCAGCGCCGTGGCCGCGGTGTTCCAGGCTCTGCTGTCCCTCCATTCCGGACAGGTGGACGTCACGATCGGAACGGTGCTGGCCGGTCGCGACGACCGCCGGTTCGCCGACGTCCTCGGCTTTTTCGTGAACACCGTGGTGTTGCGCGCCCACCTCACCCCGTCGATGTCGTTCCGCGAGCTGCTCAAGGTGACACGCACCAAGATGGTCGAGGCGTACGCCCATCAGCAGGCGCCGTTCGACCAGGTGGTCGCGGAGGTCCGGCCCGATCGCGACGCGGGCCGCAACGCGATCTTCGACGTCGTGGTCGTGCACAACGGGGAAATCCCCACGCCCGGCGAAGGTGAGATCTCCAGCGTGCCGTGGGCGGGGGTGGCGACCCGGTTCGATCTCGAGCTGGTCACCCATCTGCAGGACGGCAAGCTGCACGGCTCACTCGTGTTCCGCACCGGTCTTTTCGACCGCTCCACCGCGACGCGGCTCGTCGGCAGGCTCATCCGGCTCGTCGAACACGCGATGGAAAGTCCGGATGAGCCGATCTTCGGCGCGCTCGGCGGGCAACTCGACTACTGGCGGAACCGGCTCGCCGACGTCCCCGCGGCGCTGGAACTGCCGACGGATCGCGCGCGTCCGCCGGTGGCGGCGTATCGCGGCGACTCGGTCTCCTTCGGCGTGGATCCCGCTGTCGCGGAGCGGCTTCGCGAACTCAGCGGCCGCCACGACGTCACTCTGTTCATGACGCTTCTGGCGACCTTCAAGGTCGTGCTGTCCCGCTACGGGCGCACCGAAGACGTGACGGTCGGTGTGCCCGCGTCGCCGGAAATGTTGGTGCTGCGCAGCAGTCTTTCCGGTGACCCCACCTTCCCGGAACTGCTCGGACGCGTGCGGGAGACCACGCTCGGCGCCCAGGCGAACCCGGACATCCCCTTCGAGCGCCTCGTCGCGGAGCTGGTTCCCCGGCGGGATTTCAGCCGCACTCCCCTCACCCAGGTCACGTTCCGGCTGGTCGACGTGCCGCTGCCGGAGGTTTCGCCGTCCGGCGCGTTCGATCTCGAATTCCAGATGACGGACCGGGACGGCGTGTTGGAGGCGCGCGTCGACTACAACGCCCGCCTGTTCGACCGGGGCACGATCGAGAGGTTCACCCAGCACTTCGAGCAGCTGCTCTCCTCCGTCGGGGACGGCCCGGAGCGGCCGCTGCCGGCCCTGCCGATGATGGATGACATCGAGATCCGGCGGCTGACGGAGGACTGGAACGCCACCGCCACGACGTTGCCGGATCCGGCGACGGTGCCCGCGGTGTTCTCCGGACAGGTCCGCCGTCGGCCTGACGCGACGGCCCTGATCTGTGGCGAGGACTCGCTGACATACGCCGAACTCGACGTCCGGTCCAACCGGCTCGCGCACCGGCTGCGCGCACTGGGCGCCGGGCCGGGAGCCCTCGTCGGGGTGTGCCTGCCGCGTTCGATCGGGCTGATCACGGCGTTGCTCGCGGTGCTCAAAACCGGCGCCGCCTACCTGCCGATCGATCCGGAGTACCCCGGGGAACGCCAACGGCTCCTGCTCACCGACGGCGAAGCCGAACTGGTGATCACCGCCGACCTCACCGGCGATCCCACCCTCGACGAGGAATCAGCGGCCGCTCTCGACTCCGGTGCGGGGCCACGAGACCTGGCCTACGTCATCTACACCTCCGGCTCGACCGGACGTCCCAAAGGCGTCGAAATCGAGCACCGGTCGATCATCCGTCTCGTCACCGGGCTCCCGGAAGGCATCCTCGGCGAGGACGAAGTGGTGCTGCACGCGTCGGCGATCTCGTTCGACGCGGCCACTTTCGAGATCTGGGGCGCCCTCCTCACCGGCGCCACCTGCGTCATCGCGGGCGAACGGGTGCTCACCGCCCGGCCGCTCGCCGACGCGATCACCCGGCACCGGATCAGCACGGCCTGGCTGACCTCGTCGTTGTTCAACCACATCGTCGACGAGGACGTCTCGGCGCTGGGCGGGCTTCGGCAGCTGCTCGTCGGCGGTGAAGCGCTGTCCGTCACCCATGTCCGCCGCGCCGTCGCCGCTCTGCCCGGCACGCGGTTCTTCAACGGTTACGGGCCCACCGAATGCACCACGTTCGCCACCTGCCACCCGATCCAGGCCCCGGTTCCCGCCGACCTCACCGGCATCCCCATCGGCCGTCCGCTCGGCAACACCCGCGTGTACGTCCTCGACGAGCGCGGCCGGCTCGCACCCACGGGAGTGCCGGGAGAACTCCACGTGGCCGGCCCCGGAGTCGCACGCGGCTATCGGGGACAACCGGAACTCACCGAAGAGCAGTTCGTCTCCGGCCGCCAAGGCACCGTCGGCGAGCGGCTCTACCGGACCGGGGACATCGTCCGCCACAACACCGACGGCGACATCGAGTACCTCGGGCGCGTCGACGATCAGGTCAAGATCCGCGGCTTCCGCATCGAACCGCGGGAGATCGAAGCCGCGCTTCTGTCCGATGAGGACATCGCGCAGGCCGCGGTCGTCGCGCGCGAAGACACGTCCGGGCAGAAGAGGCTCGTCGCGTATCTCAAGGTCTCGGGCGTTCTCGACGATGCCGCTCTGCGAGCCCGGCTGCGCGGTGTGCTGCCGGAGTACATGGTGCCCGCGGCGTTCGTGTCCCTGCCCGAACTCCCGTTGACCATCAACGGAAAGCTCGATTCCAAGGCACTTCCGGAACCCGATGACGGCCCTCGAGCGGCAGTGGCCGCACCGCCGCGGAACCCGACCGAGGAAACCTTGGCGGCGATCTGGGCCCAGGTCCTCGATCGCGAAGCCGTCGGCAGGGACGAAAGCTTCTTCGATGTCGGCGGGCATTCCTTGAAGGCCGCGCAACTCGCCGTCCGGATCGGGGAGACGCTCCAGATCGACCTGCCGTTGCGGACACTGTTCGAGCGGCCCACCATCGCGAAGCTGGCCGAAGAGATCACCGGCGGGCGGCGGACGAACGGCGTCCGCTCGTTCGATCCCCTGTCGATCCTGCGCGACGTCCTCCCCGGCACGCTGCCGCCTCGCTCCCCCGGCGAGGTTTCGGACATCCTGCTCACCGGAGCGACCGGCTTCGTCGGGGTGTACCTGGTCCGCGAGTTGCTGAAGCGGCCCGGAGTGCGTGTCCACTGTCTCGTGCGGGCCGCGGACGAAACCGTGGGATGGCGGCGGTTGCGCGAAAATCTCGACCGCTACGGCCTGTCGAACGAAGTCGACCACGAGCGGATCACGATCGTTCCCGGTGATCTCGCGGCGCCCGGGCTCGGGCTCACCGGCGCGACTTTCGAGCGGCTCGCGGGCGAGATCGACCTGATCTGCCACAACGGCGCCCGGGTCGACGCGCTCTCCAGCTACGAACAACTCGAGGGCGCCAACGTGAGTGGTACCCGTGAGCTGATCCGGCTGGCGGCCACCACCCGGCTCAAGCCGATGCAGTTCGTGTCGACCATTTCCGCCGGCGCCGAAACCGGTGCCCGCAGCGGGTACGCGGAGACCAAAGCGCATGCCGAGCAGCTGATCACCGCCGCGTACGAACGCGGAATACCGGCGGCGACCTACCGGCTGCCCCGGATCGTCGGGGATTCGCGCACGGGACAAGGGAACTCGCGGGACATCATGCTGCGGGTGCTGCGGGTGATCCTCGAACTCGGTGCCGCGCCGGAAACCGAGCTGGAGGAACCCTGGATCGCGGTGGACGAGACGGCCGGGCAGCTCGCCCGGCTCGGCGCGGAGCAGCCGCGGGACGGCAGCCGGTTCGTACTCGCGAGCCGGCGGCCGATGCGTCTCGCGCATCTGCTGGATCTCTTGCGCGGCGACGGAACGGCGATCGCCACACTGCCGTTGGCCGACTGGCTCTCCGAGCTCGAAGCGCATTCCTCCGAGGAACACGCCATCCTGAGGCTGATCTTCGAGTCCTCTTTCGACTCCGGCGGCGACGAGCGGCCGAGTGAGGAATTCGCCCCGATCGTCGTGCCGAATCCCGACGACGGCGCCTTGCTCCGTTACGTCGACAGGATGCTCGTCCGGCCCCGTATGACCGTCGACCACGAAGGGCTGTTGCGAAAATGACCCGTGAACACCGAAGGGCCCTTTACCGGTCCATGAAACTGATCCGCGAGTTCGAAGAGCGCTGCCTGGCGATGGCGATCGACGGCGAGATCGACGGGGGAATCCACCCGTACATCGGACAGGAAGCCGTCGCCGCCGGCGTCTGTTCGAATCTGACGGACCAGGATTTCCTCACCAGTACCCACCGGGGACACGGGCACGTGCTGGCGAAGGGCGCGGATCCCCGGCGTCTGCTCGCCGAACTCCTCGGCACCCTTGAAGGCTTCAACAAGGGCCGCGGCGGGTCGATGCACGCCGCGGACATGAAGCTGGGCATTCTGGGCGCCAACGGAATCGTGGGCGCCGGAGGAGCGATCGCCTCCGGCGCCGCATGGGCGGCCAAGGCACGCGGGAACTCCCAGGTCGTCGTCAGCTTCTTCGGCGACGGAGCGATGAGTCAGGGTGTCCTGCTGGAAGCGTTCAACCTGGCCGCGATCTGGTCGCTGCCGGTGCTCTTCGTCTGCGAGAACAACATGTACGCGACGAGCCTCAAACTCGAATCAGGGCTCGCGGGCAACGCGGCACGGCGCGCCGAAGGCTTCGGGATGGTCGCGCGCACGGTCGACGGTATGGACGTCGAGGCCGTGGCCTCCGCGACGAAGGACCTGATCGAACACTGCCGGGCCGGCCGAGGGCCCGCGTTCCTGGAGTGTTCGACCTACCGGTTCTTCGGCCATCATTCCGTACTCGAACTGCTGGGTGTCGAGTTCCGCGATCGCGACGAAGTGGCCGAATGGCGCGAGCGGGATCCGATTCCCTTGCTGGGCGCGAAATTGGGCGACGACGTCGTCGCCTCGATCGAGGAAGCCATCAAGAAGGAAATCGACGACGCGGTCGAGTTCGCGAAGAACGCCGCGACGCCCGAGCCGAAGGACGCGCTGATGTATCTGTACGCGGGAGCCACCGCTGTCCGGCCGGGGGTGATCCTGTGAGCGAGCTGCCCTCTCCGGAGAACTTCGGTTACATGCACGCGATGAATCGCGCCCTGCACGCCGAAATGGCGGCGGACGAGGACGTCTTCCTGCTCGGTGAAGACGTGGGCGTCGGCGCGAGCGGGGTCACTTCGGGGCTGCTGCCCCGGTTCGGCGCGGAGCGGGTGCTGGACACCCCGTTGTCCGAACAGGCTTTCACCAGTTTCGGGACCGGCGCGGCGATGCTCGGGAAGAAGCCGGTGATCGAGTTCCAGATCTCCTCGCTGATCTACCTGGTCTTCGAGCAGATCGTGAACCAGGCGCACAAGTTCTCGCTGATGACCGGCGGGCAGGTGCGGATCCCGGTCACGTATCTCGTGTCGGGTTCGGGTTCGAGGTTCGGCTGGGCGGGCCAGCATTCGGACAACCCGTACAGCCTGCTGGCCCACGCGGGGATCAAGACCGTGGTCCCCGGGCTGCCGTCGGACGCGTACGGGTTGCTGCGGTCGGCGATCCAGGATCCTGACCCGGTGGCGGTTTTCGCTCCTTCCTCGCTGCTGGGGGCGACGGATCCGGCCTACGGCGGCGAAGAGGAGATCGTGCCGCTGGGCGAAGCGAATGTCGTCCGCGAGGGCGCCGACCTGACGATCGTGGCGGTGGGACAGCACGTCGGCACGGCGATCGAGGTCGCCGAGAGCCTCGGTGACCGGGTGGACATCGAGATCGTCGATCCGCGGACGGTCTACCCCTTCGACTGGGACTGCCTGCGCAAATCGGTCAACAAGACCGGTCGCCTCGTCGTGATCGACGACTCGAACCGGATGTGCGGGCTGGGCGCGGAGATCGTCGCGACGGCGGCCGAGGAGTTCGATCTGGTGGCGCCGCCGAGGCGGGTCTGCCGTCCGGACGGCACGGTCATCCCGTACGCGCTCGCGCTCGACAAGGCCTTGGTGCCGGGTGCCGAGCAGCTGACCGACGCCGTCGAAGCGACCTTGAAGTCGGTGTCGAAATGACGGAAACCAAAGAGATCGTGGACCGCTACCAGCGGACACAAGACGGCTTCGACGCCGTTCTCGCCGCTGTCCCGGCGGGGCGGTGGGACGCGGCTTCGGCGTGCGACCACTGGACCGTGCGCGACGTGACGGGTCACGTCATCTGGGGCGTGGAGGTGCTGCGCCGTCACGCGGCGGGCGAGGAGTACACGGTCCGGAACGGGCCGGCGGGCTCCGAAACTCCCGGCGAGCTGGCGGGCGAAGACCCGCTGGCCGAATGGCGCGCGACCCGCGAAGCGACGGACGCCGTCGTCACCGACGAGTTCCTCGACCGGCCCGCTCCGGCGTGGTACTTGGCCAACCGTCCTGATGTGACTGTCACGGATTACCTGGCGTTGCTGACTTTCGACACCCTCGTCCACACCTGGGACGTCGGCTCGGCGCTCGGGGTGGACGTGACCATGGAGGCCGACATCGTCGCGCCGTCGTTCTCCCTCGCGCGGCTGATCATCTCCCGTACGCCGGGCACCTTCGGGCCCAAGGTGAAACCCGCGCCAGGTGCCGATCAGCAGACCCGGTTCCTGGCCTTCCTCGGCCGATCCGCCTGAGGCGGGCACCTTTCCCAGTCCGTGAAGGCCTCCTTCCCTACTCTCAAGGTAGGGAAGGAGGCCTTCACGGACTTCCGGCAGGCGTGTCGGGTCGGGTCGGGTCTCCCAGCGCGTCGCCACGGACAGGCGTTGCGAAAGCCACTTTCGCAACCTTCACCGTTGCGAACGCGACTTTCACAACGCACCCCCAGCCCACCCATGACACCCCTTAAACCGCCTTAGCTGCTCAGGCCTCCTCTCCTTCCCCTTGACGCCCATCAGGTACCGCTATAGCTTCTAACTGTAGCGATAAGTACTAACAAGCCGGTCAAGCAAGGAGAAGGATCATGTTCGGTACTCGCTCCACGACCTCACTCACCTCACGTCGCCGGATCGGCGCGCGAGCCGCCCTCCTCGCGGTCCCGCTGGCCATCGCGGGCGTCCTCGGCGCCACGGCGCCCGCCCAGGCCACCACTCCCGCACACGGCAAACCGACTTCGCTCACCTGCCAAGGAAAAGGCATCGACCGGGCCGCCAAGGTGCACTACCGGACCGAGACCTTCATCAAGGCGCCCCTGCGCAAGATCTGGAACCTGCAGACCGACGTCGAGGCCTGGCCGTCCTGGCAGAACCCCGTCATCCCCGTCACCATGAGGCGCCTGGACCCCGGCCCGCTCCGCGAGCATTCCCGGTTCCAGTGGACGATTCCCGTCCCGCCCGGCATGCCTTACCCGCCTGGCGACGTGACCATCGTTTCCACCGTCCGGCAACTCCAGCCCGGCAAGTGCCTCCGCTGGACCGGCCCCCTGGACGGCCCTGGTGGCATGCACATCGACGGCGTCCACGTCTGGAACTTCGTCAAGGTCCCGGGCGGCGTCATTGTCCGCACCGAAGAGAGCCACACCGGCCCGCAGGTCGACAAAGACGTGCCCGGCTCCACCGAAATGCTGGGGCAGGGTCTCGAAATCTGGCTGAAAGACCTCAAGAAGGCCGCTGAAAACCGGTAGGAGCCGCTCCGGCCGCTCCCTATGCTCCCGGCATGGAGATCATCGGGCCGGATGACGCCCTGCCCGGGCGGCGGGTCCGGCGGGCCGCGGTGGCGGGCCCCGCCGGATCCGGGAAGTCGACGCTGGCTCGAACTTTGAGTGAACGCATGGGATTGCCGTTCGTCGAGTTCGAGTCCTTCTTCCACGGTCCGAACTGGACGGTGCGGGAGACTTGGCAGACCGACGTCCTGAAGTTCCTCGAAGGCGACCAGTGGGCCATCGAGTGGCAGGGCGAAGAAGTCCGGGAGCGGATGACCGAACGGCTGGACATCCTGGTCTGGCTCGATCATCCGCGGGCCATGACCGTGACCCGCGCGATCGTCCGCACGCTGAAACGACGGGCCGGACGCGGCTCGAAGATCGCCGGTGGCAACGTCGAAGGCCCGTTGCGCACGTTCTTCACCGACCCGGACCACATCGTCAAGCTCGCCTGGCGTTACCACCCGCTCATCCGGGCTCGCGTGCACAAGGTCATCGAGGAGAACCGGTATCCGGACCTCGTCATCGTCCGCCTGCGCGGCCAGCGCCAGGTCGACCGCTGGCTCGACGGGGCCTTCGCCCGGAACCTCCGCTAGCGAAGATTCCGGACGCGCCACACCACGCCGAGCCGAGGGTCGCCCGTGGAACTCGGTTCGATCCGATCCACGGTGAAGCCCTCGCGCTCGTAGAAGGCGCCCGCGCGCTCATTGGCCACGAAATGCTCGATGTACAACCGTTCGGCGTCCGAGGGCAACTGTCCGATGAGGGCATCGAGCAGCCGGACACCCAGCCCGCCGCCGCGATGACCTGGATGCACGTAGAGCTTGTAGATCACGTGGTCTTCGCCGTCGAGACCGCGCTGCCCGACACCGGCGAGGTTCTCGCCGGAGTCCGCGACCACCACCGAACCGCGGGCGACGGCTCCGGCGACATTCGTCTCGTGCCACCACATCCGGACCTGTTTGACTGCGGCTTCCTCGCCGATCAACGGCGCGTAGTGGGCTCGGACGTGCTCCTCGCCGAAGCGGCAGATGGCCATCACGTCGTCCCGGCGGGCTGGCCGCACGACCGGTCCGCTTCCCATCAGGTTCCCCCTTCGTGACCGGAGCCCCGCACCTCGATCGGTGCGGGGCTCCGGTGGCCGTCATTCCTTCGGTTCGTCCTTCGGCGGTTTTTCGTTCGCCGCGGGCGGGATGCCCTTCGTCAACTCGACGATGGTCTTCCCCGCCATGCCCGAGGCACCGTAGGTCGGGTCGCTCAGGATCTTGGTGACCTTTTCGATGTTTTCCGCCGCGGTCTTGCCGATCCTCTTGGTCAACTCGGGCATCGGCCAGCTGGTCCAGTAGTCGAACCGCTTCATCAGGGCCTCCATCTGAGGCTCTTTCAGCTCGCCCTTGGCCCGCAGTTCCTTCAACAGCTTTTCCCGCACGATCCAGCCGGCCTGGTCGCCGAGCTTGTCCGGTTTGGGTTTGGCCAGCGGGTCGGGTTTCACGTCCTCGATCCGCGGCGCCCCGGGCGGGGCGGCTTCCGCCGGCGGCTTCTTGCCGCCGCCCACCGGGACCTTGATCTTGTCGATGTTGCCGCTGAGCTTCATCTTGACGACGTCGTCGGCCGCCCCGCGCGTCTTGGCCAGGATCTTGAGCATCTCGGCGAGCCGCTTGGCTATGTCGGCGATCTGCTTGGCGATCTTCGCGATCGCCACGCCGACCGTGGCCATGATGGAGGTGATCGCCGCGATGATCGAGGCACCGAAGGTGACGGGCGCCAGCGCGACCGCGACGATCGCGGCCTTGAGGATCCCGGCAAGGGTCATGGCGATGATGTCGCGGACGATGCCGCGGACGGCGCCGATGATCGCGCCCGCGATGCCCATCTGCTTGCCGGCGAGATTGATATAGCCGGCGAGCGCGTCGAGCTGCTCGGCGACACCCTCCATGTCGGACCGGAACGCTTCGGCGGCGTCGCCTTGCCAAGTCTCCAAGAGGGTTTTGGTGGACATCTTGTGGTCTTCCGACCACTGCTTGACCGTCTTGCCCTCTTCGTAGATCGCCTCTTTGGCCGCCTCGATGCCCTTCGGGTCCCCCAGCAGGAAGTCCAGCGGCCAGCGGAAGATGACGACGTGCTCCATCAGCCAGCCGATCCCGGCGGTGAGCAACGACCCGATCGGGTCGAGGACCATGCCGAGGATCTCGATCCCCATCCCGATCGAGGCCATCGTGATGGAGAGGGCGTCACCTTCGTTGGTCGCCCGTTTGAGCGCGAACGCCGAATCGAAGAAGCCCGCGCCCGCGGTATCACCACTGCCCGCGAGGAAGTTGTTCTTCTCGTCTTTGAAGTCTTCGGCGCTGACGCCGCTATTACTCCCGAAATCGTTCCGGTGGTACTCGCTCACTTGACCTTCACCTCCTCGATCCCGTCGCCGGCGGCGGTGATCAGCTTCTCCGAGTCCTGTTCGTTGGACTCGTAGAGCTTCGCGGCCTCGTGCATCTTGTCGGAGAACTTCTGCATGTTCTCCGCGTACTTGTTCAGCTGGTCCCGTGCCTTGCCACAGTGCATGCTCGCGCCCGCGCCGTAGGCCTGGCCGCCGAAGATGCCGAAGAGGCCGGGGTCGGCCACGCAGCTGCCCACCATGTCGGCGCTCTTCTGCAGCGATTCCTCGAGCCGGTCGAGGTGTTTGGCGAATTCCCTCAGCGCCTCTGTCGTTACCGCGCGTCCACCACTCACCATGGGCTCATTTCGTCGTCGTCGGGCGTGGACGGCCGCCGGGTGCGCGGCGGCGGCGCCGGCGGGTTCGGGGGCCGCACGGGACGGCCCGGCTGCGGCGGCATCGGGGGGCCGGCCTGCGGCCTGGCGCCACCCGGCGGCGGCGGTGGCGGTGGTGCCCACCGGCCCGGCGGCGGCGGCCGGTCCTCGTTGTGCGCCTCCGGCGCCCACTTGTCCTGTTCGGGGCTGTCCTGCGCGCCGCCCTCTTCGTCCTCGACCTTCGGCATGAAGGTGCGGACCAGCTCCGCGGCTTCGTCGTTGCCGTTGATTTCGGTGTAGGACTCCGTGACCTTCTCGACGGTCCTGCGCTGGGCCTCGCGCACGGTCTGCATGACGAGTGAAGAGAGCCTGGCCGGTCCCAGCGTGAGCGCCCGGTTGCTGAACTCGATGGAACTCAGCGAGCCGTTGGCCTCGACCTTCACCGTCACCGAGCCGTCCGCAGACTGGGCGGTGGAGGCGGACGCGGCGAACGCGGCGGTCAGCGCGCTGGCTTTTTCCTCGAGTTTCTTGGCTTCCCGCTCCAGGAGGAGGGCGAAATCCTCACCGGCGTCGAAGTTGGGTTGCATGGGCCGCCTTGCTCTATCTGGACAGGGGCACGACTCGGCGACGCGGACAGCCGCAGGCCGTTCACCACGCCTCAAAGCCGGAAAAGAGCATAAAACACTGTTTCTGCAAAGGCATCCTAGGCAGCACCGCGGATCCCCCGGAGCACCGGGCCGCAAGGCTTGCCCGTACGAACAAGCCTCACTGCCCGAGAACGCAATCCGGCCGCTCAGCGGCGGACCCGGCGGCGCGTGTACCGCAGCATCCAGGCGCCTGCCAGCAGCGCGGCGAAGGCCAGCGCCAGCAGGTCGGCGGTAGGCGATCCGGTGGAGGCCAGCGGCCCCGTACCGGGTGGCCGGACCGGCGCCGTCGGATCGGGCTCGACCGGGTCGGGCGGTGTCGGTGGCTCGCCAGGAGTGACCGGTGTTTCGGTCGAGCAGCCGGGTTCGTCCGGGGTGAGACAGTTGGCGCCGGGAGTGGTGGAGGTGACCGCGTTGCGCAGCTTCCCCGAACCGGCCGTGACCGAATACGTCACGACGACCTTCTGTCCGACGGCGAGTTTGCCGTGCCAGCGGAGCAGTTTTCCGCTCAGCGCGACCGATCCGCTCGTCGCCTTCGCGTCACCGTTGTACGTCGCTCCACTGAGGACTCCGGCCAGGTCGTCGGTCACGGCGGCGTCGTCATAGATGCCGGTGCCGGTGTTGGTGATCGAGAGCGTGTAGGTGACCTTGCCGCCGGGTGCGACACCGGAAACCGGCGACGCGGTCTTCGCGATGCTCATCGAGAGCACCGGGGTGCGCGTCGAGCAGGCCGGATCGGCTTGTGACGGTGGGCAGTTGGACCCCTCGTCACCCGTGACGGCGTTGTCCAGGAAATGGTCCCCGCGCACGGGTTTCGCCACGGTGACCGAGTACGTGATGGTCGCCGACGCACCGGGTGCGACTGTGCCCGTCCAGGTCAGCTTCGGCGCCTTGTACGCCACGGTGCCCGCGGTGGCCCGGGCGTCGTCGTTGTAGGTCGCGTCGTCGAGGACCTTGGTCAGATCGTCGGCGATCGAAGCACCGGGATACGGCGCTTGACCGGTGTTGCGCACGACCACGGTGTATGTGACCTTGCCGCCGGGCGCGGCCACCGCCGGGGCGGCCGACTTCGTGACGCGCAACGCGGGTGTGGGCAGTTCGTTGCGGCAGTCGGGGTCCTCGGAGCCCTCGTCGCAATTGGACCCCGCGCCGGTGACCACGTTGACCAGCCGTTTGTCGCCCTTGTTGGTCACGACGACGGAATAGGTGATCGTGGCCTTGTCACCGGCCGCGAGGGAGCCGGTCCAGGTCAAGGCCGGCGGGGCGACGGCGACCGTCACCGTGCCGGTGTCCGCCTTCGCGTCGCCGTTGTAGGTGGCGTCGTCCAGCACACCGGAGAGGTCATCGGTGAACGACGCGGCGGGATCCGTTGCCGCACCGACGTTTTCGACGGTGACGGTGTAGGTGACCGTGTCGCCGGTCTTGACCTCTTCCGGGGTGGCCGACTTGCGGATCTTCAGCGACGGCACCGGCGTGACCGTCCCGCAGTCCGGGTCCGCCGAATCCGGCGGGCAGTTGCCGTCCGCGGTTCCGGTGACGGCGTTGGAGAGCTTCTTGTCCCCGCCGGGCGGGCGGTTCACGGTGACGGAATAGGTGATGGTCACGGTGGCACCGGCCGCGACGTCACCGGTCCAGGTCATCACCGGGGCCTCGTAGCCGGTGGTGCCGCCGGTCGCCTCGGCGTCGTCGTTGTAGGTCGCGTCGTCGAGGACCCCGGTCAGATCGTCGGCGATCCGGGCCCCCGGATACGCCGCGGTCCCGGTGTTCTCGACGCGCACCGTGTAGGTGAGCCGCTCGCCCGGCCGGGGAGCGGACGGCGCGGCGGTCTTGACGATCCGCAAGGCGGCGACCGGCGTGACGGCGGAGCAGTCCGGGTCCGTCGAGCCGGGCGGGCAGGTCGAGTCTTCGGTGCCGGTCACGGAGTTGCGCAACGTCCGATCACCGGCGGGCGGCTTGTTCACGGTCACCGAGTAGGTGATGGTGACGGTGGTGCCCGCCGGAAGGTCCGCCGTCCACGTCAGCTTCGGCTCCGCGTACGCGACGGTGCCCGCGGTGGCCCGCGCGTCCCGGTTGTAGGTCGCGTCGTCCAGGGCTCCGCTCAGATCGTCGGTGAACCGGGCGCCGCGATAGACGCCGGTTCCGGGGTTGCTCGCTGTCACGGTGTAGGTGACGACCTCGCCCGGCTTCGCGCTCGCCGGTGCCGCGGTCTTGGCCAGGACGAGGACACCGATCGGGGTTTCGGTCGCGCAGTCGGGGTCACCACCACCGGGCGGACAGGTGGAGCCGTCCGGGCCGACGACGACGTTGGTCAGCCGGCGGTCCCCGGCCGGCGGTTTGCCGACGGTGACCGAGTAGGTGACGGTCACCGTGCTTCCCGCGGCGACGTCACCGGTCCAGGTGAGTTTCCGGCCCGGCTCGTCGAAGGTGGCCGCGCCCGAGGTGGCGGAAGCGTCGCCATCCCACGAGGCGTCGTCGAGGACGCCGGTCAGGTCGTCCGTGAACGAGGCTTCGAGGTACGCGGCCTGGCCGACGTTGGTGACCTTCACGGTGAAAGTGACTTTGTCCCCGGGCATGGCCGAAGCGGGGCTCGCCGTTTTCTTGATCTCCAGGGCACCGATCGGGGTCGCGGTGCCGCAGGCCGGATCCGCACTGCCCGGCGGGCACGTCGAGCCGTCCGGTCCGGTGACGGCGTTGCGCAGCACCTTGTCCCCGCCCGGCGGCGTGCCGACCTTCACCGAATAGACGATCGTGACGGTCTTCCCGGCGGGGATGTCCCCGGTCCACGTCAACGTCGGACTGTCGTAGGCGGGTTGTGCCGGGGTGGGCACTCCATCGGCCGTGGCGACGGCGTCACCGTTGTAGGTGGCGTCGTCGACGACGCCGGACAGATCGTCGGTGAGCGTCACACCGGCCGCGGCCGAACCGTCGATGGTCCGCGCGGTCAGGGTGTAGGTCACGACGTCGCCGGGTTTGGCCGAGGTCGGGGCGGTCGACTTCGTGATCACGACGCCGCTGATCGGCTCGTCGGTGCCGCAATCCGGATCCTTGCCGCCTTCGGGGCAGGTGGAGCCGTCCGGTCCGACGACCGCGTTGGTCAGCCGCTTGTTCCCGCCCGGCGGGTTCGCGACGGTCACCGAATAGGTGATCGTGACCGTGCCGCCCTTCCCGACCGTGCCCGCCCAGCGCAGGGTCTTCTCGGCCTCGGAGTAGTTCACGGCACCGGTGGTCGCGGTGGCGTCGCCGTCGTACGCCGCGTCATCGACCACATCGGACAGATCGTCGACGGCGGTGGCGTCCGTCCAGTCGGCCGTGCCGTCATTGGTGAGCTTGACCGTGTAGGTGACCTTCTGGCCCGGCATGGGCTTCTTCGGAGCACTGCTCTTGACGATCTTCAACGTCGCCACGGGGACGAGCGCGGCGCAGTCCGGGTCCTTCGAACCCGCGGCGCAGTTGCTGCCCGGCACGGTCACGACGTTGTCGAGCTTCTTGTCGCCACCTGGCGGCGAACCGACCGTCACCGAATAGGTGATCGTCACGGTCGCGCCGGGGCTGAGGTCACCGGTCCAGGTCAGGCGCTTTCCCTCGGCGTCGTACTGGGGTTTCGCCAGCTCGGAGCCACCCGAAAGGGCCTTCGCGTCGTCGTTGTAGGCGGCGTCGTCCAGCACCCCGGACAGATCGTCGGTGACGGACGTCCCGGCTGCCGGCGCCGTTCCCTCATTGGCGACGGTGACGGTGTAGGTGACCCTTTCGCCCGGTTTCGCGTCGGTCTTGTCCGCCTTCTTGGTGACCACGAGCCGTTTCGTCAGATCCGGGGCGATCGAGCAGCTGGCGAGGTCGGTGATGGGCCAGGTCCCGCCGGATTCGGAGGTGATCCGGCCGACCTGGTTGGTGTGCGCGTTGCCGCCGGGGACCTGCACGGACACGCCGGTGCTCGGGTCCACCTTGTACAGCGCGCCGCCGTAATAGCCGAGGTAGATCGAGCCGTTCAGGAAGGCCATGCCGTAGTTGTTGAAGCCGTTGGACGAGCCGGCGCCGGTGACCTTCACCGCCTGGGTGGTCTCGCCGGTGTCCGGATCGAAGCGGTAGACGTAGCTCTGTCCGCCGTAGACGATCCCGTAGTAGACGCCGCCGGAGGAATCGACGAACAGGTCGGGGACGAGCGTTCCCCCGGCGAACACGGGGTCGTTCGCCGGAACGGGCTTCAGGGTGGATCCCCGGGAGTAGGTCTTCGTCTCGCCGCCGGCGAGGTCCATCGCGAACAGCACCGGCGCCCCGCCGTTCTGCGCGCCGTAGAGCTTTCCGGTCGCGGGGTCGGCGCCGAGCCCGCCCCAGTTGACCCCGGCGGGGAGTTTGCGGGTCGCTCCCCCGGCGATCTCGTCGGTGACCGTGTTCGTCCCCGACACATGCTTGTAGAGCGTGAGATTCCCGGTGGTGTAGCTGGAGTAGAAGGCCGCGACCCGGCCGCTGTCGGGATCCTTGCCCAGCGCCATGTTCGTCGACCAGTAGTCCGGCGGGGCCGTGCCCGCCCGCTTGCTGATCACCGTGTTCTGGATCTCCGCGGCACCCGAGGCGCCGGAGCGGAACTGCATACCGGACCGGAAGTTGCTGTAGTACAGGTGATCGCAGTCGAATGTGGACGGATCGTTCTCGCCCTGCACCGGCCACGTCGCCGCCTGCGCCGTCCCGGCCGGGACCAGGGCGCCGAACAGGATGGCCGCCACTGTGCCGAACGACAAAACCCGTCGTGACAACGATTTCGGTGCACGGCGCCGACGCTGTGCGACGACCACGAAGAGCCTCCCGGTGACGAGCGAACTCAGCCCGACGCTACAAGCCGCACCAGGACCCTCAACTCGAAAGCCGGGGCACCACCTGAACGTGTTCGATCATGGGTGAGTCGAATCCGGTTCCGCTCCGGCCGCCGTTGTGCTTTCGTTCGGGTCATGACTGAGCGGGTGAACATCTCCTCCGGTGGGGATTTCGAGCAGATCTTCGGCTACAGCCGGGCGGTGCGCGTCGGCGACCACATCCATGTTTCCGGGACGACGGCGCGTGAACCGTTCCGTTCGGGAGACGCGTACGAACAGGCGTCGGCCGTGCTTTCGATCATCGAGACCGCGCTGCGGGAGGCCGGTTCGAGCCTCGCCGCGGTGGTGCGGACGGTCACCTACGTGACCGACATCAAGGACGCGGACCTGGTGGCGCGGGCCCACCGCGAGGCCTTCGGCGATGTGCTGCCCGCGGCCACCATGGTCGGAGTCTCGGCGTTGCTCGACCCGAAGATGAAGGTCGAGATCGAGGCGTACGCCATCGAGAAGTAACTACTTCCCGAAAGACCCGACCAGCGCTTCGGGAGCCTCACGCGTCGCGTAGAGCTTCCAGAAGGCGTCGGCGAAGACATCCGGGTGGATCACCTCGGGCTCGAAGTCCAGCGGGCTCGAGGTGAGCACCCGATGCGGGACGCTGCCCTCGATCAGCGCCCCGACATTGACGGCTCCGGCGTAGACGCCCTTCTCGGCGAGCACGGCGTTGAGATTGTGGAAGTAGTTCCGCAACGCGGCCTGCGCCATCCCGATGTTGCCGAGGAACGGCGCCGGGTGCAGGCCGGATTGGCCCGCGGTGAACAGGATCGCGCCGTCGCCGCGCTCGGTCATGCCCGGCAGGACAGCCCGCACCAGCGCGACCGCGGAGACGAGGAACCTGTCCAGGACCAGCCGCAGGTTCTCCGGGTCGACGTCGAGCACCGGGGCGATGCCCTCGCCCATGTCGCCGCCGCCGGGGTTGAACGCGACCGCGTCGATCCGGCCGATGGCGACGACGGCTGCCGCGATCTGGGCCGTTTCGTAGACGTCGGCGACGAACCCGCTCGCCTCGATGCCGTCGCCGTCCAGTGCGGCGACGAGCGCGTCGAGGTTCTCGGTGGTGCGCGCGACGAGGGCGACACGGAACCCCTCCCGGCCGAAGCGGCGGGCGAGCGACAAGCCCAGCACCGGTCCGGCGCCGAAGATCGCGAGCGTCTTGGTCATGACTCCTCCTTAAGTTGAGGCTTTCCTCAACTTCTTCGAAGGTACACACAACTTGAGGCCACCTTCAAGTTGGCTACGCTGTCGGTCATGAGGAAGGACGCCCAGCGCAACCGCGACTTGCTGGTCGAGGCCGCCAGGGGGCTCTACGCCGAGCGTGGCCTCGACGTCGCGCTCGAAGAGATCGCCAAGACCGCCGGAGTCAGCATCGGCACGCTGTACAACCACTTCCCCCAGCGCGCGGATCTGGTGAACGCCGTGTTCGCCGAAAGGACCGAGACAGTCGCGAAGCTGGCCGAGCACGCGCTGACCCTCGACGACGCCTGGGCCGGGTTGACGTCCTTCGTCGAACGGATCTGCGAACTGCAGGCCGCCGATCGCGGCTACAACGAACTGGCCTCGACGCGGCCGCCGCAGACCGAAGATCCCGAACGCGGTTACGAACTCATGACCCGTGTCGTCGAACGCGCCAAGGAGAGCGGGGCGCTGCGCGCCGACTTCACCCTCGAGGACATGGCCTTCTTGACCTGGGGGATCGCGCGCACGGTGGAGGCGACAGCGACTGTCCGGCCGGAGGTCTGGCGCCGCCATCTCGCCCTGCTCTTAGACGGGATGCGCGCGCCCGCCGCGAACCCGTTGCCGGAACCGCCGCTGCTGCCCGGGGAGCTGGCGCGGATCATGGACGACTGCGGCTGAAACCGGCAGGCAACCCCCGGCCCCTCCGGAACGTGTTCACCCCGGAGGGGAGATCCGATGAAGACAAGACTACTGCTCGTTTCCCTGGTGGGTGCCCTTTTCGCGACGGCGGCCTGCTCCGGGGAGCCGCCACCCGCGCCCGTGACGGTCACCGCGGCCCCGTCGTCCACGGTGCCCGCGCCGCCTTCCGGGCCGGACGCCAAGACCGTCGCGTGGCTCGACGGGGTGTGCGGCGCGGTGTACGGCTTCATGAAGGCCCACGACGAGTACTCGCGCAAACAGCAGTCCGGGGTCGAAGTGACCCGCGGCGCACTGAAGGAAGAACTCGGGATTCGCGCGGGCTTCGCGGGCAAGGTCGTCGACGACCTGAACGCGCTGCCCCCATCGCCGATTCCCGGCGGTGACGCGGTGAAGAAGTCCCTTGTGGACCAATACGTCGCGGCGAGGGACGCGGCGGCCGCCGGGAAGCAGCGCCTGGAGAAGTCCGGGAACGAAGCCGCCATGGACGCGGCGATCAAGGCGATGGACGCCGTCCAGAAGCCGGTCACGGACACTCCCGACCTCATGCCCGCACTCAAGATCGAGACACCGGAACTGATGGCCGCGGCCGCCGAGGCCAAGAACTGCGCGTCTCCCCACTGACCAGAGCGTCACCGCGAACGGAGCCCCATGAAGCCGAAACTTCTACTCGTTTCCCTTGCGGGGGCCCTGTTCGCGGTGACAGCCTGTTCGGGAGAAGCACCTCCCGCTCCGCCGACGGTCACCGTCACCCCGACGTCCGCCGCACCGGACACCAGGACGGTGGCCTGGCTGGAAGGGATGTGCGGCGCGATCTACGGCTTCGTGAAGGCCAGCAACGACCACGCGAGCCGTCAGGGTGCCGGCGTCGAGGTGACCAGGCCGTGGCTGAGCGACAACCTCGGGGTCCGCGCCGAACTGGCGGGCAAGGTCGTCGACGAACTGAACGCGCTGCCCGCGTCGCCGATTCCCGGCGGAGACGCGGCGAAGAAGTCCCTTGTGGACAGTTACACGACCGCGCGGGACGCGGCTGCGGAAGGTAAACGGAAGCTGGACGCCTCCCAGAGCCAGACCGCGCTGGACGCCGGGCTCAAAGCCCTGGAGTCGGCGCAGAAGCCGCTCTTGGAGACCACGGATCCGTTCGCGTCGGTCAAGTTGGAGACACCGGCACTGGTGGCCTCGATCGCCGCCGCCAAGAAGTGCGTGCCCGGCGGATCTTGAGCGATCCCCGCGCGACCCCTCCGCGACCATGCCACCCAAGACTTCACACCCGACAAGGGCCGAGGGGGGGTGCGAGTTGGCGACGCAACTCGCGACCCACCAGGCCACGCCCCCTGTTCAGCCACTCAGCCGGGCGGGGTGAACCCGGGCGGCATGACCATCGGACGTCCGGTGTTCAGGCCACCGTCGACGAGGACGGAAGTCCCGGTCAGATAGGCGAAATCCGGTGACGCCAACGCGACCACGGCCGAAGCGATCTCGGCCGCCTCGCCCATCCGCGGCAGACCGTGGACGTTCAGCGGTCCCCAGGCCTTCTTGAACTGCGCCCACAGGTCGTCCGGGATGCCCGGCGGCCGCACCAGCCGCGTGTCGATCGTCCCCGGGTCGATCGACAGCACCCTGATCCCCTTGGCGCCGTAGTCCAGCGCGGCCGCGCGCACCAGACCTTGCACGGCCCGTTTGCTCGAGGTGTAGGCGGCGTGCCCGGGCCTGGTCTGTTCGGCCTGCGCCGACGCGGTGCAGACGATCACCCCGCCTCCCGCTTTCAGCAGGTGCGGCACCTCGTACTTGATCGACAGGAAAACGCCGCGCGCGTTGGTGCGCTGGACGTCTTCCCATTCGTCGACGGAGATCTCGTGCAGCGGTTTGCCGATGTGGATCCCGGCGTTGTTGAACGCGATGTCGAGCCTGCCGTATCGGCGGACGACGCCGTCCACGAACGCCTGGACCTGTTCGGGGATCCGGACATCCGCGCGGAGATAGGTCGCTTCGCCGCCCGCGCGCCGGATCTCCCGTTCGACTTCGCGGCCGAGTTCTTCCCGCCTGCCGCAGAAACCGACCTTGGCGCCGGCCGCGGCGAAGGCGATGGCCGCCGCCCGGCCGATCCCCGACGTCGCCCCCGTGACGATCACGACCTTGCCCGAGAACCGCCGCCGGTTCTCCTGTGCCGTGGCGGTGTTCCCGGCCAGCATCGCGACACCCGCCGCGGCCGCGCCCCCGAGTACCGCACGCCTGCCCACTGCTTCGCCCACAGTCCCTCCAGATGGATAGCTTTACTTCCCAAAGCAGAAAGTAGAGCTATCCATCTGAGAGGACTCTCAAGAACCGATCTCCGGGGTGATCCCGCCCGCCGCCGCGAGCGCGCGATGCAGCGCGAGTTCCGCCGTCGGCCCCTCGGCCAGCACGATCCCGGTGCAGGATCGCTGATCCGTGAGGTGCCGGATCTCGTCACCGGGGCTCGCTGTCGGATACCACTCCGGCGCACCGGGCAGCCCGGACAGCCGGTCGAGCCCGGACCAGCCCTTCAGCACACCTTCCGCGGCCGGGTATGCCAGAACGAACGCGACACCCGGGCCTTCGTTGAATTTCTGCGTGAGCAAGGCGGGTTCCTCGCCCAGCGCCATCGAGATCATCGCGGAGTAGACGTTGGTGTCCAGCGACCGGCACAGTGCCTCGCCGAGCATCGCCCCGCCGATCCGGATGTTGATCTCGACGACTTCCGCCCCTTCGGCGGTGAGCACGAACTCGGTGTGCGCGAAGCCCTGCTCGTGCCCGGCGGCCTTCAGCACCTGACCGATCCAATCGGCCAGTCCGGCGTGCTCGGTCTCGGGGAAGGCCACCGGGAACGCGGCGGCTTCCTCGCGCCGCACGGGCTCGGGCGAAAGCTGACGGGAGAGGATCCCGAGCAGCCGGGTCCTTCCTTGCCAGGTGACGGTTTCCGCGCTGTAGAGCGGGCCCGCGAAATACGGTTCGGCGATCAGGTGCCCCTTGAGCGGCGTGTCCTTCGCCTCCAGTCTGGCACGCTCGAGTTCGGCCTCGTCGCGGACGAGCCACACTCCTCGCGACGAAGTTCCCGAAGAATCCTTGACCACCAAAGGGAAACCGAGTTCCTCGGCGACCATGACGGGCACCGGTCGTCCCCGGGTGAGCCCATGTTCGTACAGCAGATCACGCACCGCGCCCTTGTCCCGCAGCACGCGGACGGCCGCCGCGTCCGGACCGGGCAGGCCGAGGCGGGCGGTCAGTTCCGCGCCCGGCAATGCCCAGGTGTCGGTCGAGTTGATGATCCCGGCGAGGTCCGGAATGGCGCGCAACGCTGATTCGCAGGCCGCGATGTCGGTGGTGTCGATGTCGACGACCTCGACCCTGTCCGGCCCGAGCGTGCCGAGTTCGTAGCGGTAGATGTCGCGGTTTCCGGTGAACAGCACCAGTTTCCGCCCGGCTTCCGCCGCCGCGTCGGCCAGCCTGCCGAGGCCGAAGGTGAGTGCTTCCAACAGGACGACGGTCATGACACCCGTTCCTTCCGGTACGACGACTGCGCGGGGACCCCGAATCGGCGGCGGCGCCAGTCCATCGCCGCCCACGGCAGCGCGAGGTCGTCGAGGGACGCGATCTCGCGCGGCGCGAGCCCTGCCGGATCGACGGCTTCCCGATGCCGGGCGAAAACCCTTGCCGTGTAACGGTGTCCGGTGTCGGCGCCGATCACGACATGCGTCCGATCCGGATTCCGCGCCGCCTCCCAGCCCGCGACGAGATACGCGGCACCGGTGGAAAGCCCGGCGAAGACGGCGTGCTCGCGCATCAGGCCGACGGTCGCGGCCATGGCGTGCACGAAGTCCAGCCAGTGGATCCGGTCGTACAGCTCGTGATCGACGTTGCCGAACGGGATGGCGGACCCGATACCCGCGATGATCGCGTCCGGGTCGGTGAACCGCTCACTGCCGAAGGTGACGCTCCCGAACGGCTGGACCCCGGTCAGGCGGACGTCCGGATCGCGTTCGCGCAGCGACCGCGCGATCCCGCCGGTCGACGCGCCGGTGCCCACACTGCCGACGACGGTCAGCGGCCCGGACGGCAGCGCGCGGGCGACCAGGTCGGCGACCTCGCCGTAACCCAGGTAGTGCACGGGATCGTGGTACTGGCGCATCCAATGCATGTCCGGATGACGCTCCAGCAGCTCGTGCACGCGCGCGACCCGGCGCCGCTGGTCGAGGCGGAGATCCTCGGACGGCGGCATCTGGTCCACCGTCGCGCCCAGGATCTCCAGTTGCGAACGCATGGTGAGATCGACCGTGGTGGACGCGACGATATGGCAGCGCAGGCCGTAGCGGTGGCAGGCCATCGCCAGCGCGAGCGCGTAGATCCCGCTGGAGCTGTCGATCAGCGTCTGTCCTTTTCGGACGGTACCGGCGGCGAGCAGCGACCGGACAGCGCCGAGCGCCGCGTAGACCTTGAGGGTTTCGAAGCGGATCAGCACGACGTTCGGCGTGAGCCGGATGAGCGCCGGTGTCTTGATCGCGTCGGTGACGTGTTCGTGAACCAGCGCGGGCATCGCGCTCACCGGCCGATCGATCGCAGATACGCGGCCAGGGACTCGGCGCCCGCCGCGTTGCGCGGGCCGCTCACGAGATCCCCGTAGGAAACAATGTGGAACCGGTTGTCCCGTACGGCGGGCGTGTTCTTCAACTGTGGCGAGGACTTGATGAACGCGATCTTGTCCTGCGCGGGCTGGTCGGCGTAGTCCACCACGACGATCACCTCGGGCTCGGCCTTCACCACCGCCTCCCAGCCGACGCTGCCCCAGCCGTCCTGCAGATCGCGGAAGACGTTGGTCCCGCCCGCCGCGTCGATGATGTCGTTGGGGGCGGCGTGTTTCCCGGAGGTGAAGGGCTGATCGGTGCCGGAGTCGTAGACGAACACCTTGGCGGGCGGGGTTTTCGGCGCCCCGGCGCGGACCTTGTCGAAGCGGCCCTCGAGTTCCGTGACCAGCTCGTCGGCCCGCTGGCGGACGCCGAAGATGTCGCCGAGGTTGCGCAGGTCGGTGTAGAGCGCCTCCAGCGGCGTCACCTCGGCCTTGGCGGTGGGGTACTCCCAGCAGGTCTCGGTGTGCAGGTAGCTGCGGATGCCGACCTGGTCGAGCAGTTTCGGGGTGATCCCGCGTTCCTCGCTGAAGCCGGAGTTCCAGCCGGCGATCACCCAGTCCGCCTTGGCGTTGACCAGGATCTCGCGCGTGACCCGGGAAGTGCCGAGCCGCTCGACCTTGGCGTAGTCGTCCTTCCACGGCGAACCGGCGATCGACGGGTCGCCGAGCGAGTTCATGACGTAGCCGCGCATCCGACCGGCGAGCCCGAGCGCGAACATCTTCTCCGCGCCGGAAACGTCGTAGGCCACCGGACGCTGCGGTGCCGGGAAGGTGACTTGCGCGCCGCAGTTGGTCACCGTGGCCTGTGCCGGCGCGGCGGGCCCGGCCTCGACCTGGGCACCGCAAGCGCTCGACAGCAGTGCCGCGGTGAAGAGCGCGGCCACCTTGGACGGCTTCATCGTGAGATCCCCTCGGTTTCTTCGGCGGGAAGGTCGTAGAGCAGCTGGAGCGCGCCGGTCACGGGATGGGTCACCTGGGTGACCTCGACGCCGAACACCGCGCGGACCGTTTCGGGCGTGAGCACTTCGGCCGGGGTGCCGCAGGCGGCGAGCGATCCGCCGCGCAGCAACGCGATCCGGTGACAGACGGCGGCGGCGAGGTTGAGATCGTGCAGGGCGACGAGCACGGTCAGCCCGCAGTCGCGCAGGAACTTCAGCAGTTCCACCTGGTGGCGGACGTCGAGGTGATTGGTCGGCTCGTCGAGGACCAGCACCTCGGGTTCCTGTACGAGCGCCCTCGCCACCAGGACGCGCTGCCGTTCGCCACCCGAAAGCGTCAGCACGCTGCGCTGGGCGAGATGCGTGATGTCCATCCGCCGCAACGCGTCCCGGCACAGCGCGCGTTCACGGGCCGACAGCCGGAGGTTGCCGCGCTGATGCGGCGACCGGCCGAGCGCGACGACCTCCTCGACGGTGAAGTCCAGATCGGCGCGGCTGTCCTGGGTGAGCGCGGCGATCCGGCGGGCGGTGTCGCGCAGGCCCTGTTCCGCGAGGTCGGTCCCGTCGAGCAGGACGGCGCCGCCGGACGGTGTCAACGCCCGGTAGACGCAACGCAACGCTGTCGACTTACCGCTTCCGTTGGGGCCGAGGAGGCCGACGACCTCGCCCGCTCCGACATCCAGACGCAGCTCACGGATCAGCGTCGATCCCGCGACTTCGACCGAAAGTTCCTTCAGGGACAGCATCAGCGGCCCCCGAACGCGTAGCCGCGGCGCCGCATCACCACGAGGAACACCGGGACCCCGATCAGCGCGGTGATCACGCCGAGCGGCAGCTCCTCCGGCGCGACGAGGGTGCGGGCGAGCAGGTCGACCCACACCAGGAAGACCGCGCCCACCAGCGGCGCGAGCGCCAGCACGCGGCGATGCCCGGAACCCGCGACCATCCGCACCACATGCGGCAGGACCAGCCCGACGAATCCGATCGAGCCGCTCACCGCCACCAGCAGGCCGGTGACGACCGCGGTGAGCAGGAAGAGCCAGCGGCGCAACGCGGCCGCGTCGGTGCCGAGGCTCATCGCGGTCTCGTCGCCCATGGACAGGACGTCGAGCGCGGTGCCGTACCGCAGCAGGACCACGATCGCGACGGTCACCCCGAGCGCGGCCAGCGGCAAGGACGCCCACGTCGCCGCGCCGAGGCTGCCGAGCAGCCAGAACAGCACGGTCTGCGCGGCCTGCCCGTTCGGCGAGAGGTAGACGAGCACACTCATCACGGCCTGGAACGCGTAGGTGAGAGCGACTCCCGTGAGCACCAGACGCAACGGCGTCAGGCCGAATTTGCTGCGGGCTGCCAGATAGACGAGCGCTGTCGCGCCGAGCGCCCCGAGGAACGCGGCCGTCGACAGCGCCAGCACACCGAGCCCGGCGAACAGGCCGAACACCACGACGGCGGCGGCGCCGACCGAGGCACCCGAGGAGATGCCGAGTACGAACGGATCGGCGAGGGCGTTGCGGACCAGGGCCTGCACCGCGACCCCGACCACCGCGAGTCCCGCGCCGACCACGGCCGCGAGCAGCACTCGCGGCGTGCGGACCTGCCAGACGATCGAGTACCCGGTGACCTCGTCGCCGGTGATGGTGCCGCCGGTGATCGCCTTTCCCAGGAAACGCAGGACATCCGGGAGCGCGACGGTGGTCGGGCCGAGCGCGATGCCCGCGATCAGCGAGAGCAGGAGCGCCGCCGACAACAGGATCACCGGTCCGGTGAGCCGCAGCGGGCGGGCGGTCACGTCGTCGGGCTCCGCGAACAGGCGGAGCGTTTCAGCCGGCACGTTCACCGCGCACGATCAGGCGGCGCGCGTGGTTGTCGTAAGGCGAGCCGTCGAAGTCGCCGAAGCACTCGACGTCCGTGAAGCCCACCGACTCGAACAGCGCCTTCAGTTCCGCGGCGCTGTAGAGAAAGGACAGGATGGACGCCTGTTTCGCCTCACCGCCGCGGACCAGGGTCCAGTCGGTCTTGAGCCGGGTCCAGTCGTCGAGGATGGTGTCGCGCATGAACACCGTGCCGCCGTCGATGTCGACAGCCTGCGGGCGGCCGACCCAGCCGGCCAGCACCTCCTTGCCGAGCACGTCGATCAGGAGCCTCCCGCCGGGCGCGAGGCTGGCGTAGGCGTTCCGCAGCACGGTGAGGTTGTCGCCGGGCTCGGTGAAGTAGCCGAACGACGTGTACATGTTGATGATCAGGTCGTACGCGCCGGGCTCGATGTACTCGAGCATGTCGGCCTCGATCAGCTTCGCGGCGACTCCCGCGCTTTCGCAGGCCTCGCGCGCGCGTTCGAGCATGGCCGGGCTGAGGTCGACGCCGGTCACGTCGGCGCCCCTCTTCGCCAGCGGGACGACGTGGATCGCCGGGCCGCAGGCCAGGTCCAGCACCTTCGTCTCTTCGGTGACCGCGAGCAGCGGCGACGTGGCCGTCAGGCGTTCGGCCTCTTCGGCCCGGCTGGGCGGGAACATCACGTCCGCGAAGCCGACCCACAGGTCGTCGTCCTCGTACCAGTGCATTTCTCTCCGCTCGCCGGGCCGCGTGATTCAGCCCCACAAGTCGTCGAAAAGCCGTCCTTGGTTCCCGACTTTTCGAGCTTTCTCGTGGAGTGATCACGGATGCGCGGATCGGCACGCTCGGTGAGGATGCGAGTGGTCTGGACCGGTCAAGGAGGCGGGATCAGGTCGATGAGGAACATCTGGTCGGGCGCCCCGGAGCAGCGTTCCCGGACGACCTCGGTCCCCGCGACGGTGTCCTGGTCACGCAGGCCGAGACATTGGCTGGTCCCGATCGGGCTGATGACGTAATGCGCCGCCTCGGGCGGTCCTGCCGGGCCGATGGTGAACAGCGACTCCATGTTGTCGTCGCCACAGTCGTCGCGGGGTTCGACCAGGTCGTGCCCCATTCCCTCGTTCACGACGGTGAGGCAGCCGACCCCGGTGTCCGGATGGTGCCACTGGATCTGCACGGCGTTCACCTCCCCGACGGGGTCGATGAACACGCGGGGAGAGGCGGCCTCCCCACAGGGCTGCTGGGCGACGATGGTTCCGGAGTAGAGCTGGGTCCTGTCCTTCCCCTCGGCGAGGCAGAACTCGGGAGAACGGACCGGCCGGATCTGCGCCCAGCTGCCTATCTCGCGGAGGGCGAGCCCCGGCACCGTGGCCTCGGCGACCTTGCTCTTCGAAGCCGCGCCGAAGGGCCAGGTCAGATATCCCAGTGCGCCGACGAGGACTATCCCCACGATCGCGACCACGATCAACGGCGCGCGCCAGCGCTGCCGGCGCCGCGGTTCCGGCAGCACGACGACATTCACCCTTTCGTCGTCGGTAATTCGTTCATCGACGCGCGGCGGGCTGCCCATCGCGATACGCGTCCTGGCGTCGAGCCACCGCCGCACTTGCTCGTCACCGAGTCCGCACGCGCGCGTGAACGATTCCACGAAAGATTCGCGAGGCAATGTGGTACGGCCGAGAGTAGTGGCGATCGTGCTCGCCGGAAGCACTCCCCCGAGTTCCGTAGCTCTTGTGGACAACTGCCGATAAGTCAGTCCGGACCACGTTCTCAATACGCGCAGTGCTGCCGTGAACTCAGCCGGTGATGTGGCCGATTTCGGTGGCAGGACTTCCGCCGGCGACTCCCCGTCGTCGCCCCCCTCTTCAACGATCATCGCTCTAGATTGACTGAGGCTGTCTCGGCGGCGATACCGCCAATCAGCGGCGCCGGAATCTGCTGTTCGGGCGCGCTCGAACGGTTTCGAACAAGCTCGAACTGGCCGGAGGTTGCCCACGCGCTGGTCAGGAAGTCAGGCTTGCCCCTGTTGGTCCCACATCGACCGCACCGGGGGAGGTGCGGAAATGCCAGGGCTCCGAAAGTGAGCAATCGAAAAGAACCGGCGGGATCATCGTCAGTGGCGGCGGGAAACTCGACGGAAACACCAGGGTTACCTCTCGGGGCATCCACTGGAATTTCCGCCTCGAAGGCCGGGCCACGCTCCTGACAATCACATCGGCTCGCTGACGGCGAGCCGATAACGGTGCGCATGTGCACCGTTACTCGGCATGCCTGCCGACGGCCCGGTTCCAACTCGGTCAATCAGAAATGGCGAACACCGGATTACCTGGAGCGTTGTTGATGCACAGCGGGCAAAGTGATGTCGCCGCGAGACGGGTCGTCATTGTCGGAGCGGGGAATGCCGGTCTCTGCGCGGGGATGGCCGCGCTGGAGGCGGGGGCGCCCTCCGTCACCGTCCTCGAAGCCGCACCGAAGGAACTCCGCGGCGGGAACAGTTCCTTGACCAGGACCATGCGTTTCTCCTGGCAAGGAAGATCATACATCTCCGGCCTGCTCAGGGAGGCGGACAAGGACCGGGCCGAAGAGATACTGGCCGGCCGATCGGAATACACGGACGAACAGTATCTCGGCGACTGGCTGCGCGTGTCCGGAAGTGAGGTGGACGTCGCACTCATCGAATCGATCATTCACCGTTCGACGGAAACGATCACCTGGATGCGCGATTCCGGCCACCGTTGGGCGCCGCGGCCCACTCCCCTTCCCGGCGATGTGCCGATCGTTCTCGACGGCGGCGGCCAAAGCCTGCAAGACCGGAATTTCGTCCGGTTCGAGCGGCTCGGCGGAACGGTTTTCTACGAAAGCGCGGTCACCGGCTTCGAAAGGACCACTGACGGCCGGTATCTGCTCCGGGGATCGGGGCCCGCGTTCCCGATGCTCGCCGACGCGCTGGTGCTGGCATCGGCCGGTTTCGAAGCGAACACGCGGTTGCGTGAACTCCATCTCGGGGAGGACTGGCGGGACGTCAAGTTGAGAGGCGTCCCGTTCAACGAAGGCGCTCCGCTGACGGCGGCCGTCGAACTCGGCGCCGACACCGCGGGCAACTGGGAAAAGTGCCACACCACACCCCAGGGCGTGAAGCTGCCCGACCACATGCTGCCGGGACAGATGCACAAATCCCACGGCCTGGCCAGGTACGCCTATCCGCTGGGCATCGTGGTCAACCGGCGAGGGCGCCGGTTCTTCGACGAATCCGGCTACAGCAACCTGAACTACGTCACCTTGGGACAGAAGATCCAGGAGCAGCCGGGAAAGATCGCCTTTCAGATCTTCGACGACAAGGTCGTCGCGGCCGGCGCGCTCCCGGACGGCTACCTCGGCGACCCGGCGGCGGCGAGTGTCTCCTCGATCGAGGAGGGCGCCCGGCGGCTCGGTATCGATGCCGCGAACCTGACCGCCGAAGTCCGGCGCCTGAATTCCGGCAAGACGCCGAAACGCCTCGACACGCCCCCGTTCCTGTTCATGCCGGTGGTCTGCGGCCTGACTTTCACCTACGGCGGGCTGTCCGTGACCACCGGGGCCGAAGTGCGTGGCGGTGGCGAACCCATCAGCGGCCTCTACGCGGCGGGCGTGATCGTCGGCGGCCTCTACGACCAGGGATATCCGGGCGGCACCGGACTGATGGCGGGAGCCGTGCTGGGCCGGGCGGCCGGGACGGCGGCCGCGGGTCACGTCCTTCGTTCGCGGGGAGGCAAAGCCCATGCAGGCACCGCCGCCGAATGAACCGCGGATCGTGATCGTCGGGCTCGGCAAGATCGGGTCGTTGTACGCCGCGTGCTACGGCGAAGCGGGTCATCGAATCCGCACCGTCGACACCGGGAAAAGTGCCGACTGGGATCAGGTGGCTCACGCGCCCGATCCCTCGGGCGTCGATGCCTGGGTGGTCGCCACGCCGACGGCCACGCATCTCTCCGTCGTCGGCGAAATCCTGCGGATTCAGCCGGATGCGCGCATCCTGCTCGAGAAACCGGCTTGCTACCCGGAAGATCTCGTCGGTCTCCGGCGCATGATCCGGCGGAATCCCCGAGCCCGGATCATCGTCAACGACGTGTACTCCCACAGCGGGGCCGTGCGGCACTTCGCGGAGTCAGTACGGCAACTCGCCGAATCCGATCCCGTCAAGAAGATCACCGTGGAGTTCACCAAGAACCGGGAACTCGACGTCGCGAAAGGAAGGTTCGTCGACACCCGGTACGGCGAAGCCGGCTACGAGGGCTTCCACATGCTGAGCATTCTGCGCGCGATCCTTCCGGCCGAGCAATATCGAACCTACCTGCGCACGGTGCCGGAGTCGGTGACCGCGGAAATGCGGGTCCGGACCTCGGCGCCGGGCCTGCCGGAGATCGAGCTGTACACATCGTCGACCGGAACCATCGCCTTTGCAGGCCTCGCGGGATTCGCGTTCTCCGAAGGTGTTTCGAGGAATTATCTCACCCCGGGCGTCATTCCCTACGGCTCCGAGTTCCGGTATCGCTTCGCCGACGTGGAACTCGCTTCCGGCGAACACGTCACGCTGGTTTTCGAACCGTTCTTCGACTCGGAACCCGACTACAAGAACCTGCACGTCGTCCACGTCCGGAACGCCGCGCGCCATTCCGTGATCGCCGTCAACCATTTCGAGGAGGCACTCCTGGCCCAGCTGGAACTCTTGCACCACATCGACGAGGGCACCACGGCGATACGGCCTGCCGAGCACCGGTTCCTCGCGGCGCTGGGTTCGGCCATGGCCACCGGCGCCTTCCCCCGCACAACGGAAACCGAGCACCGGGAAAACGAAGAGAAGCCCGTACTGATTGGGAGCGAAGTATGACGCGAACCATCGAAGACCTTTCGACACTGTTGCGACCGGCCAAGGACATGCTGGCCGAAGTATCGGACAGGGAAGCGGCACTGGCGCAGGTGACGAGCCAGATCAAAACCGACGCCGCCGCCCGCGCGCTGTTCGCGCAGGCGTGCCGTTTCGAAGCTCCCTTCACCGCGAGCTGGGTCCACGGCCCCGGTGACGACTCCCCTTACCTGTCCCTGGAACTGGCGGCGGAGTCTTTGGACGACGACCGGTATCGCGCCCAACTCGCCGACATCGTGCTTTCGACGTCGACCTCGATCCCTTACGACTACCGGGCTCTGGCCGCGGAGAAGCTCGCCCGGCTCGGAACAGGCGAGTTCACCGGTGCCCTCGAGGAGGTCGTGGACTCGTACGAACCGTTGCCCGTCCGCGGCCTGCAGGCGAAGATCGCCGTCCCCACCGACGGCATCGATCACCTTTTCGACATCCCGGACACGGTGACCGGCAGGCTCAACATCCTGATAGCGGCCAGTAGGGCGAAAACGCTCGAGAGCCGGTATCTGCTCGCCGGGCGGATCCTCGGGAACGGAGTCGAGGAGACGGCGCCGGCGGGTGAGCCGGAACGGCTGATCCTCGAAGACGTCGGGACGACCATGGTGTCGCCGTCGGACTACCTGGTGCCGTGGGATCAGGAGTTCCCCGGCGAGAACGGCACCAACCTCACGCTCGCGGAATTGATGCGCATCACGCTGATGTGCGGGGAGTTCCAGCTTCCGGACACGACCGTGCGACCGATCCTGGTCGATTTCTACCGCTCGGTGCTGCGGACCGGCGGCCGCTCGATCATCGGTCTCGCGGCCGGCGTGTTCCATGTGGAGCACGGCACGCTCGCCACGCCCTCCTACTACTACCAAGGCCGCGACGCGATCCTCGGCAAGGGCTGCGTGATCGACTGCGTCGGCGGGGCGGTCCTGCAGGCGGGGTCGTTCCTCGGCGGGGGCTACATGCCCATTCTGATCCACACCCACAAGCACATCCGCAAGAGCGACCAGGCCGCCGCTTCGGAGCGGAAGCAGATCCTTCCGTGCATCTTCGCGGCGGAGGCGGGCGCCCGCTATCCGATGGACGCGATCGGGTTGTTCGAAACGGTGGACTACCTCGGCCGGGAAACGCCCTACGAAGGAATCCGGGCGATCCCGCACGCGAAGTAACGCATCCGAAAACGGAATCCGCATCTCTCGATGCCACCGGGCAGGACGGCTCCGTCCTGCCCGGTGGCATCGAAAACAGGAGGGTCGAAGGGAATGAGTGCAATGTTCGGGACCAAGGTCGCCGTGATCGGCGCGGGCTATGTCGGGTTGACCACGGCCGCCTGCCTCTCGTCACTCGGGCACCAGGTCGTGTGCGCGGACGTGGACCGGGAGAAGGTCGACGCCTTGAGCCGCGGTGAGGCGACGATCCGGGAGCCGGGTATCTGCGAGTTGGTGGTGGACGGGCTGGCGTCCGGCAGGCTGGAATTCGTCCTCGGCGCGAGCGCGGCGGTGTCCGAGGCGAGCGTCGTGATCCTTTGCGTGCCGACACCGATGGGTGCCACCGGCGCGGCTGATCTGACGACACTGGAGTTCGTCGTGGCCGAAGTGCGGGAGTTGCTGCCGCCCGGATGCGTCGTGGTGAACAAGTCGACGGTTCCCGTCGGCACGGCGGCCCGCGTCGCGAAACTGATCGACCGGGCGGACGTGGCGGTGGTGTCCAATCCCGAGTTCCTCCGCGAAGGAGCCGCCGTCCACGACTTCCTGAACCCCGACCGGATCGTGGTCGGCTCGGCCGATCGTGACCCTGCCCCCGCCCGGCGAGTCGCCGATCTGTACGGGAAACTCGACACTTCCGTACTGGTGACCGATTCCGCGAGTGCCGAGATGATCAAGTACGCGTCCAACTGCTACCTGGCGACCCGTCTGTCCTTTGTGAACACCGTCGCCGAGTTGTGCGAGTACCTCGACGCGAGCATCGACGACGTGACACTGGGAATGGGATACGACCAACGGATCGGCAAGTCGTTCCTGCGGCCGGGCCCGGGCTGGGGTGGCTCCTGCCTGCCGAAGGACACCTTCGCCCTGCTGCGCACCGCGGAGTCGGCCGGCAGCGATTTCGCCCTGCTGCGGGCGGCGATCGAAACCAACCTGAAGCAGCAGGACCTGGTGGTCGACAAGGTGCGCAAGGCCGTCGGCGGCGAACTGGCCGGCGCCCGGATCGGCCTGCTGGGCTTGACGTTCAAGGCCGGGACGGACGATCTGCGGGACTCCCCGGCGCTGGCGGTCGCTGGACGCCTGGCCGCCGAAGGCGCGGAACTGTTCGGCTACGACCCCGGCGTCCACGCCCCGGTGCCGGGGGTGACGGACGGTGTGCGGATCACGGGAACCGCCTATCACGCGGCGGACGGCGCGGCGGCGATCGTGCTGCTGACCGAATGGCCGGAGTTTCGCGCCCTCGACTGGGCGCGGATCGCCGACCGGCTCGACGGCCGGTCCGTCATCGACACCCGGAACCTCCTCGATCCGCTCGTCGTGGCCGGGACGGGCCTTTCCTACCAGGGCATCGGCCGCCCGGCGGCCCTGCCAAGCACCGGTGACATGGTCCGGCGGGCGGGCTGACCGGGGTGGACGGCGAGTGGTCCGCCCCCGAGCCTCACTCGTCGTCCCCTCACTGTCGAGAACGGGAAGACCGATGACGAAGGCAATCAAGCCCTGGTCCGCGCTTTTCGCGCTGTGCCTCGGTTTCTTCATGGTCATGCTGGACATGACCATCGTGAACACCGCGGTGCCGTCGATGGTGCGCGAACTCGGCACCGAACTGACCGCGGTGATCTGGGTGACCAGCGTGTACCTGCTCGCCTACGCCGTCCCGATCTTGCCCGCCGGCAGGCTGGGTGACCGGCTCGGCCCGAAACGCGTCTTCGTCGCCGGGCTCGTGGTGTTCACCGGGGCTTCCTTGTGGTGCGGTCTTTCCGGCGGCGTGGAAACCCTGATCGCCGCCCGCGCGGTGCAGGGTCTCGGCGCCGCGCTGATGACACCGCAGACGACGGCCTTCATCACGCATCTGTTCCCGCCGGACGAACGCGGCCCGGCGCTGGGGGCGTGGGGCAGTGTCGCGGGCGTCGCCATGATCACCGGTCCGGTGCTCGGCGGGGTGCTCGTCGACCGGTTCGGCTGGGAGTGGATCTTCTTCGCGAACGTTCCGATCGGACTGATCGCCTTGGCGCTCACCGCCATCCACGTGCCCGACTGGCGACCGGGAAACTCGCACCGCTTCGACCTTCTCGGCATCCTGCTGTTCGGCGCGGGCCTCTTCGGCGTCGTCTTCGGAATCCAAAGTGGATGGACATACGGCTGGGAGTGCGCCGGAGCCGGAGTGCTGCTGCTGGGTTGTTTCGTGCTGTGGCAACGGGTCAACCGCCGTGAACCGCTGCTGCCGTTGCGGATCTTCCGCGACCGCGGCTTCTCCCTGGGGGCCGCGACCGCGGTGCTGGTCGGGTTCGCGATGACCGGCACGCTCCTGGTGCTGGCCGTCTACCTCCAGTCGGTGCTCGGCCTGTCACCGACCGGCGCCGGTCTGCTCACCGCACCGCTGGCCTTGATGTCGGGCGCCGTCGCGCCGTTCGCGGGGAGGTTGTCGGACCGGGCGAACCCCAAGTACCCGCTGATGTTCGGCTTGTTCTCGCTGTGCGGTGGCCTGTGCGTCCTCTCGCTGGTGACCATCCCGGCGAGCTCGCCGCCCGCCTTGATCCCCGGGCTGCTGCTGTGCGGTCTCGGTGTCGGGTTCATCTTCTCCCCGATGGGCAACGTGACCCTCAACTCGGTCGAGCGCTCGCTGGTCGGCAGCGCCTCGGGCATCTTCAACACGGCGCGGCAGATCGGCGGGGTCCTCGGCGGCGCGGCCGCCGGGTTGGTGCTGCAAGCGCGGACCAGCGCCTCGATCGCCGACAGAGCGAACGAGGCCGCGGCCGGGTTGCCTCCCGAGTTCCGGCAACGCTTCGTCAGCGGCCTCGCCGCGGACGTGCCCGCGCTCCCGCCGGAGATCGCCGGTCAGGCACGGGAGCTCGCCTCTCAGGTCACCCACGCCGCGCTGACCGACGCGGTCAAGGTCGCCTTCTCGCTCCCGGTCGGCACGCTGATCCTCGGGTTGCTGTGCGCGGCTGCCCTGCGCCGTTCCAGGGTGGAACCACGGCCGATCGGGCGGAACGGATCGCCCGATCGGATGACCGCGGCCCCGTGATCACCGGCTCCGGCCTGACTACCGTCGACTCATGACCCTCGTACCGACGATCGACCTGAGCACCTGGGCCGACGGAGACCGCGCGAAGCTCGCGCACGCCGTCGACGAGGCTTTGACGCGCGTCGGGTTCCTGCAGCTCGTCGGGCACGGCATCCCGCGGGCGACGATCGACGGGATGCGCGAAGCGACCGCAGCCTTCTTCGCGCTCTCTGTCGAGCAGAAGCTGCGCTCCGCGCCTTCCGACCGCGCCTCGGATCGCGGCTACGCGGCCGAGGGCACCGAAGGACTGGCGTACAGCCTCGGCGAGACCACGCCGCCCGACCTGTCGGAGTCGTTCGTCATCGGCGCGGAGGACATCGACGGCGAAGACCCGTACGGCTTCTTCGCCCCCAACATCTGGCCCGGCCTGCCGGAAAGCCTGCGGCCCGCGCTCACCGGATACGAGGCGGAAGCCCACCGCGTCGCGAAGGTACTGCTGGAGATCTTCGAGATGGCGCTCGACCTCCCCGAGGGCTACCTCGGGGCGTACACCCGGCATCCGACGCGCACCTTGCGGGTGAATCACTTCGAACGCCGCGCCGGAGCGCCCGAACCGCTGCCGGGGCAGATGCGGCTCGGCGCGCACACCGACTACGGCATCGTCACCGTCCTCTACGCCGATCCCGTCCCCGGCCTGCAGATCCACGGCCCCGACGGGGTCTGGCACGACGTCATCCCCGCCGAGGGCGCGCTGGTGGTGAACCTCGGCGACCTCACCGCGCAGTGGACCAACGACCGCTGGCGCTCCACGCTGCACCGGGTCGTGCCCCCGTCCGGGCCGGGGCCGTCACGGCGGCGAAGCGTGGCGTTCTTCTTCGACGGCGACCACGACGCGCGTTTCGAATGCCTTCCGACCTGCCATTCTCCCGAGAATCCGCCGAAGTATCCGCCGGTCCTCGGCGGCGCCCACCTCTACGCGAAGATCACCGGCGGGCGAATCCTCGAACCGGCCGACGCGATGAACACCGCCGCCGACCGCGGTTGAGGGAGAATCTCGGCGAACGATGTCCGGTCCTGTCCGGCGGCTCCGACGTCTCCGGCAGAAGGCACCGAGCCGGTGCCCGCCGAGAGGAGAGAACCGTGAAGTACATGATCATGATGTTCGGGTCGCAGCAGGATCTCGAGAGCATCGGCGGCAAGTGGAGCGCCGAAGACGTCACCGCCCTGCACGAGTTCATGGGCAAATGGAACAACGACCTGGTCGAGTCCGGTGAGTTCGTCGACGCGCAGGGCCTCTCCCAGCCGGCGCACGCCCGCCGCATCTCCCTGCGTGACGGCGCTCCCGTGGTCACGGACGGGCCTTACGCCGAGACTCAGGAGGTCCTGGTCGGCTACACGACCGTCGACTGCGCGAGCTACGACCGCGCGACCGAGATCGCGGCCAAGCTGGCGGACACCCCGTATCCGGAAGGCACCGACCTCGGCCGCGACTGGTACGTCGACATCCGGCCGTGCGCCGACAGCTTCGAAGAACTGGAGCTCTAGGTGCCGGACAACGGCATCGAGGACCTGCTGCGCACGCTTTCGCCGCAGGTCCTCGGCGCCGTCGTCCGTCGCTATGGTCACTTCGACCTGGCGGAGGACGCGACGCAGGAGGCGCTTCTCGCGGCCGCGACGCAGTGGCCCGCCGAAGGGCTGCCCGACGAACCGCGCGCGTGGCTCATCACGGTCGCCTCGCGGCGGCTGACGGATCTGCTCCGCGCCGAGCAGGCGCGGCGCCGTCGCGAGGACACCGTCGTCCAGCGGGCCTTGCCGGAGGAACACCTCGCGCCCGCGGCGGACGGGCGGGGCGCCGACTCCGACGACACGCTCATCCTGCTTTTCCTGTGCTGTCACCAGTCCTTGTCACCGGCGTCGCAGATCGCGCTGACGCTGCGGGCCGTCGGCGGCCTCACCACGGCGGAGATCGCCCGCGCGTTCCTGGTGCCCGAGTCGACGATGACCCGGCGGATCAGCCGCGCGAAGGCCGGTATCAAGAGCAGCGGTGTCCCGTTCGGCATGCCGCCGGAAGCCGCGCGGGCGGCGAGGCTGGACGCGGTGCTCCACGTGTTGTACCTGATCTTCAACGAGGGCTACGCGAGCACCTCAGGCCCCGAGCTGACGCGAAGTGAGCTTTCCGCCGAAGCCATCCGGCTGACCAGGATCGTCCATCGGCTCTTGCCGGAGGACAGCGAGGTGACCGGGCTGCTCGCGCTGATGCTGCTCACCGACGCCCGCCGTCCGGCGAGGACGGCACAGGATGGTGCCCCGATCCCGATGTCCGAACAGGATCGGAGCCGCTGGAACGCCGGGTACGTCGCGGAAGGGGTCGCGCTGCTTTCCGAGGCGCTGCCGCACGGGCCGACAGGGCAGTTCCAGATCCAGGCGGCGATCGCCGCGCTGCACGACGAGGCGCCGAGCGCCGGAGAGACCGATTGGCCGCAGATCGAGGCCCTCTACGAACTCCTGCTGCGGCTCTCCGACAATCCCGTGGTGGAGCTGAACCACGCTGTCGCCGTCGGGATGGCCCGAGGCCCCCGGGAGGGGTTGGCGGCGCTGGAAAAGCTCGGCGACCGGATCTCCGGCGACCACCGGTTCCACGCCGCCCGCGCGCATCTGCTCGAGCTGGACGGTGACACCGCCGGCGCCATCGAGTCCTATGTGGAGGCCGCGCGGCGCGCCACGAGCCTGCCGCACCAACGCTATCTCCACTCCCGCGCCGCCCGACTGGCGCAGTAAAAGCCTCCTCCATCGCGTCTGGCGCGACGAAGGAGGCCTTCACGTACTGCTTCAGCAGCTGAGCAGGAGCCCGGTGATCGCGGTGCAGGTCGACGACGCGGTGTTGTTGGCCGCGTTCGGGTCGGCGACCGAACTCTGCGTGATCTTCGAGGTCGTCTTGACCGGCCCGATGGTCAGCAGCCCGGCGGCCACGGTGAACTTGGCCGTACCACTGGAACCGGACGCGAGCGACGAGAAGTCGCAGTTGACGACCTTCGTACCGGTCGGGTTCGAGCAGGTGGACGAGCCGGTGAACCGCAGCCCGTTACCGAGGGTCGACGCCACCCGGACACCGGACGCCGCGCCCGGGCCCGCGTTCGCGACCTTGACCGTGTACTCGATCGACGACGTCAGGATCCCGCGCGGGGACGCCGTCAGCGTGACACCGAGATCCGCCGCGCTCTGCGCGCCGGTGACGGTCAGCACGGGACCGTCGAGGATCTCGAAGCTGTAGTTGTCACCGACGAACTGGTGCTGCAGGGTGACGCTGCCCAGCGGGGCGTCGTCCTTGACCCGGAAGGTGAACAGCACGGTCTTGCTTTGACCGGGCGTCACGGTGCCGACCCCGCCGCGGATGCTGCCGCCCAGCATGTCGCAGGCGAACGCGCCGGGGCAGGACACCAGGTCGACGATGCCCGGCAGCGAGGATTCCTTGCCGTAGAGCGTCGCCTTGCCGCCTTCGATGGTCGACGTCGCGTCGGCGTTGTAGACGGTCTGCGAGACGGTGAACGTCTGTCCACGTTGGACGGTTGTCGGCGAGACCTCCACGGCGCTGGTCGGCGGGGCCGCGAGGGCGGAGGCAGGCGCCACGAGCATGATCGTGGCCACAGCGGCCACCAGAGACAGAAGTGAGGCTCTTCGAAGCTTCATCGGTTCTCACTATTCCGGTCGGGGGCGTCGCGCCGATCGGTGCGGACAACGATCAGTCGCCCAGGAACGGACATTCGTTACCAGTGTCTCCCGCCAGGTGGCCCGGAGATCTCACCCGCTCGGAGTAACCCCACCACGTGTTCCCAGGTCACGGCGACGGCGTTCCCTCTCCGCGGAGGGCCGGGACCAGATTCGCCTCCTCGTAGGCGAAGTGCGCCTCGAGTCCTTTGGCGACCCGCTCGAATTCCTCACGCAACGCGGCGGTTTCGAGCTCCCCCTTGCCTTGCAGCAAATCATCAAGGTCGAGCAACGCGCGGGACACGGTTTCATGTTCTTCACGCAGCCGGTTCAGCGCCGGTGCCAGTCCGGGATGAGCCTTCTCGATCGCGGTGAACGCGCCGTCCTCGCGAAGATGATGCATCCGCAGGCCGTTGCAGAACGTCACGCAATGACCGAGCAGTTCGCGCCGTACGGCAGGCCGACCCGAAACCGGCGCGCCGTCGAGTTCCGCCCGCGCGTCCGCCAGCGCTTCGCGGAGTTCGCCGTGGTGGACGAGCAGCTGATCGGCGATCGCCCGGCCACGGGCGGCGTCGACTTCCAGCAGATGCAGCGCGACACCCCGCTCCGTGTCTTCGAGGGGGACGGCATACGCGGCGTGCGGAACCCCGTCGATCTCGAGTGTCGCTTGTGGACTGTCGAGAAGGTCCTGATACCACGCCGAATCGACATCCGGCGCGAACGCCAGGTACCGGCCTCCCTGGCGGCGGCAGGCGACGGAGGTCGTGCGGGGACGTCCCGTCCCGGCTTCCACGGTGGTCATCGACAGCGATTTCACGGTACTCCCCAGGTAACATCGTCCTGAAAGCTATTTTGCTTTGCAAGCAAAGTCTCTTTGCTTGCAAAGGTATCCAGGAGGGTGCCCGGTGTCAACCGAGGACATGGAAGTCGACGACGCCGTGCGCGCCTTGCTGCTGCTCATGCCGCGTATGGTCGGCCGCGCGAAGCGGATCAAGATCCCCGACGAGCTCCAGTCGCTGTCGCTCGCTCCACGCCACTTGTCGCTGCTGTCGTATCTGCTCTTCGACGGGCCGATGACGGTGAACGAACTGGCCGAACGGCTCGAGGTCGCTCCGACCACGGTCAGCCTGATGGTCGGCGAACTGACCAAGAAGAACGTTCTCGACAGGCGCGAGGACGAGACAGACCGGCGTAGGCGGATCGTCGCCATCAGCGAGCGCATGCGCCCCGCAATCGACGGCTGGCTCGCACAGGGCGCCCGCGCCTGGCAGAAGGCGCTCGCGCCGCTGACACCCGCGCAGCGCCGGCTGTTCATCGATACGCTGCGGGCCTACGAAGACGGGCTCACGGACTAGGAGAACCGGTGCGCTACCTGCTCATGCTCCGCGGGACCGTCGGCGACGAATCGCTCGGCACGGACATCACCGAGCCCTGCCGCGCTTGGGCCGCGGAGAGGACGAGACGCGGCATGCGCGTCAACGGGATGGGCCTGCACGCGCCCGAATCGGCGACGACCGTCCGCGTCCGCGACGGCAAGGCACTGCTCACCGACGGCCCGTTCGCCGAGACGAAGGAACAGATCGGCGGCATCACCATCCTCGACTGCGACACTCGCGAACAAGCCGTCGAGGCGGCGAAAAGTCATCCCTGGTCGGCGATCGGGACGATCGAAGTCCGTGAGATGCTCTAGCCGGTGATCCGGGCGGTGACCTGGTTGTCGGCGTAGGTGTAGGCCACGTATTCGAATTCGGTCCCGGTGCGTTCGACGTATTCCAGCCACGCCTTCTGCTCATGATTCTGCCAGCCGGGGTAATTGAAGAACTCGTCGAAATGCACGATGCTGCCCGGCCGCAGACGCGGGCCCGCCAGATCGAGCACGGTTTTCGCCGAGCTGTACAGATCGCCGTCCACGTGAAGGAAATCGACGACGCCTTCGTGCTGCTCGAGAAAGCCGGGAAGCGTGTCCGCGAAGAGACCGACGACGAGTTCGGCGCCGGGGACGTCCGGCAGATCCTCACGCGCGAACGAACCGGCGGGCATCCCGTTGAGCCAGTTCTCCGGCAGGCCCTGGAACCAATCGAAGCCGTAGGTCTCGACGTCGCCTCGCGCCTTGGCGATCACACGCAGCGTGTTCCCGCTCGCGACCCCGAATTCAAGCGCCATTCCCCCTGACGGGGCAAGGGAAAGCGCGTACGCGAGAGTCTCTTGTGGACGTGCGAAGTGACGGGTTCCGGTCAGGTGCTCACGGGCGAACCGGTTGCTTTCGCGCGCCGCGTCCTGATCGCCGGCGTAGATGATGTCGCGGCGGCTCCGGATCTCGAACTCGATGACGCGATCGAAACAGCGATCGCCCTGCCGGACGATCTCCGCGCGCAGTTCCGCCGCGACCCGGTTCAGTTCCTCGGTATAAGGATCATGGAATCGCCGGGCGAGCCGGTGCAGGCCCCGGCCGAGGGTGCCGCGGGCCGATCGGCCCAAGGTCTTCAGGGCTGAATGGGGTGCCAGGTGAAGCATTCCGGGACGATACACCAGCACCATTCGAGTGAACGGGCCCAGAACGCCCGGGAGCCGGTTTCGTTGCGGTAACCGAGGGGTCCGCTCCTACCATCGCGTTCACCGCCGGTGATCGGGTACCGGCACGGAAAAAGGAGCGCGATGAGCAGAATCGTCATTTTCGGGGCAGGCGGACGTGGAGGACGCCGTGCCGTCGCCGAAGCCGTGAGCCGCGGGCATCAGGTGACCGCCGCTGTCCGGGATCCCCGGCGTCACAAGGATCTCGCCGGTACCGACGTCACCTTGGTCGCCGCCGATGTCACGGTCGCCGACGACGTCGCGAAGGCCGCCGCCGGGCACGACGCCGCGATCAGTTCCGTCTACCGCGCGGATCTCCCCGCGCTGGAGTACTACCCGGCCGCCGCGCACGCGCTGATCGACGGCCTCGGCGAGGCCGGTGTCACGAGGCTGGTCGTCGTCGGCGTCGGATCGGCGTTGGAGATCTCGCCGGGCGTCGCGTTCCACGACCAGCCGGGCTGGCCGTCGGCGCACCGCGAGTTCTCGCTCGGGCACACGGCGGAACTGGAGGTCCTCCGTGCTTCCGGCGGCGAGCTGGACTGGGTGATCATCGCGCCGCCGCCCGCGATCATCGACGAGCACGCCGAACGGACGGGCGAGTACCGCAGCGGCGACCACCGGGTGCTGCCGCGCGCGGAGGACGCAGGACCGTTCTCCTACGCGGATCTCGCGGTCGCGCTGGTCGACGAGATCGAACGGCCCGGGCATTCGAGGGAAATGGTCGCCGTCGACCACTGACCGGGCAACCTTCCGGGCGGGTGGTTCGTAAGGAGTTCACATGCACTCCCTGCGACAACTGGAAGGGTCCCAGATGCAAGGCGTAGCAAGACGATCAGCGCTGACCGTGTCCGGTCTGGTCCTCGGCCTGTCCGGCCTGCTCACGAGTACGGCCTCGGCGAGCGAGGGCTGGCGGCTGGAACAACCACTGGACAGCACGGGCAACCGGATCTACTTCGACGTCACCGCCACCGGCGCGGGCGACGCTTGGACCGTCGGCAGTGCCTGGACCGGCAGCGCCGAAGTCCCGGTCGCGGTCCGGTGGGACGGCGCGAAATGGGCCGACACCACCCCGGCCCCGGTCACCGGCACCAGCGCCCGGTTCACCGAGATCTCCGCCTCGGCACCGGACAACGTCTGGGTCGCCGGTGACCGCAGCGCCGAAGCGGGCACGCGTCGGCCCGCGCGACTGCCGAACGCGGCGGGTCCGCGGGCCGCCGCGTCGACGTCCACCGTGGTCCAGCGGTGGGACGGCAAGACGTGGACCGACATCGCACGCCCGAAACCGCCGGCGGGCATGGAAGGGTTCACGGCGGGTATCGCCGCGTTCTCGCCGAGCTCGGTCTGGCTGGTCTCGGTCGACTTCGACCTCAAGACGGGCAAGTCGGCCCATCATCTCGAGCACTGGACCAGGAAGACGTGGGAGACGGTCGAGATCCCGCAGACCGGCAGCCGCCCGCTCCTGCCGACCCGGGTCAGCGGCACCGGCGACGACGACCTGTGGGTCTCCGCGACGTCGGTGGCGGCCGACGGGAAGGAGACGCCGTTCCTGCTGCACCGGACCGGTGGTGGCTGGCGGCAGGTCGAGGTTCCCGTGCCTTCGGACTACCGCACCGGCTGGGTGGTCAACCACGTCGTGCCCGACGGCCGCGGCTCGGCCTACGTCGTCGGCAGGGTGAACGAATGGAACGCGACCGGCATCCCCGCCTTCGTCACGCGCTGGGACGGCCAGAAGTGGAGTTCCCTGCCGTCCGTTCCGTTCGACGAGATCAACGCCGCCGCGCTCGACGGTTCCGGGAAGCTGTGGACCGCGGGCTGGCTGCCCGGTGACGGCCATGTCCTGATGGCCGTGTGGAACGGGATCGAATGGCGGAAGGACACGCTGCCGCCGGAGGTGGCGAAGACGGCCGAGGGCAGCTCGATCCTCGGTTTCGCCGCCGTTCCCGGGACGCCGGGCATGCTGACTTCCGGGCTCGGCAGCTCGAGTGGCCTGCAGAGCACCTGGGGCGTCATCGCTTCCCTCGGCTGGCACTGACCTGGGTCTCGGTGAGCTCGCGGACCTCGATGCCCCCGCGACGGTGAAGGAATTGGGACACTCAACGTCCCAATTCCTTCACCGTCGACTCTCGTCTGGCTCGTGGCGCCACGGAAGGATGCCGCGAAAGCCACTTTCGCAACCTTCAACGTTGCGAAAGTGGCTTTCGCAACGCCCTCTCAGCCCGAACCGCCCTCACGACTCCACTCCCGGCCACGCCCACCTGCAGGAGGAGGATGCCGCGAAAGCCACTTTCGGGACGTCTGATGTCCCGAAAGTGGCTTTCGCGGCACCAGCCGGCGCCGGTCGGACTAGCGCTCCGGTGTGTCGCCACCGTTCTGCTGCTCCGCCAGGAACCGCTCGAACTGGCTCCCCAGCTCCTCCGCGGTCGGCATGTGCTCGACCGACTCCGCGAGCAGGCTTTCCTTGCTGGACGCCTCCATGAACGTGTCGTACTGCTGCTCCAGCGCGCGCACGACGTCGGCGACCTTCTCCGAACCGGCGACCTGGCGCGCGATCTCGGCTTCCGCCTCCTGCGAGGCCTCCCGCAGGTCGCCGTCCGGCAGGTTCAGCCCGGTCGCCTCGGCGACGGCCTCGAGTAGGTGCAACGCGGCGCTCGGGTACGTCGAGTCCGCCAGGTAGTGCGGCACGTGCGCGGCGAAGCCGGACGCGTCGTGCCCCCACTCGCCGAAGCGGAACTCCAGCAGTCCGGCGACACTGCCCGGCACCTGCATCCGGTTGGGCAGCGGCCGGTGCTCGCCGACCAGGTCGTCCCGCGTCGCGTGCGCTGTCACGCCGAGCGGGCGGGTGTGCGGCGCGCCCATCGGGATGCCGTGGAAACCGGTGGTGAGCCGGACGTCCCAGCGTTCGACCAGCGCCCGCACGGCCGCGCAGAACCGCTCCCAGTCGTGGTCCGGTTCCGGGCCGGTGAGCAGCAGGAACGGCACGCCGTCGGCGTCGTGCAGCAGGTGGACGACCAGTTCGGGGGCGTCGTAGGCCTCCCAGTGGTCGATGGAGTAGGTCATCGTCGGGCGGCGCGAGCGGTAGTCGATGAGGCGGTCGACGTCGAAGCGCGCGATCACGCGGCGTTCGGGGGAGTTCAGGAGGTGCTCTGCGACGAGCTTGCCCGCCGAACCCGCGTCCATGAACCCGTCGAAGTAGTGCAGGAGCACGGCCCCGCCGAGGTCAGGGACGTCCGAGTCCACCTCGTACAGGTCTTCCGGGTCCAGCGCCACCAGATCCTCCAGGTTTCGTGCGTACAACCGTCTACGGGTGGCAACGCCCCGATAGGGGGCATCCATTCCGCCGATGGTGGCCGAGATCCTATCGGTCCGTGACAGTTGTCGTGGGCGGTGCGCGCCGAGGTGGTGCAGGCTGAAGGGGTGACAGAAGAGACACTCACCCTGCGCCCGCCCGCCAACCGGGTCAGCCGTCGCGCCATCGGGTACTGGACGATGTGGGCCGCGGTCGGCTGGGTGGTGCTCATCGGCGTGCAGGCGGTGTTCGTGCTCACGAGCGACGAACCGCCGACGTGGCTCACGGTGACGCTGACGATCTCCTGTGTGCTCGGTCCCCTGCATCTGCTGGTCATGCCGCAGTGGCGCTACCGGATCCACCGCTGGGAGGTCACCGGCGAGGCCGTGTACACCCAGGAGGGCTGGCTCAAACAGGACTGGCGGATCGCGCCGATCTCGCGGATCCAGACCGTCGACATCGAGCGGGATCCGGTCGAGCAGCTGTTCCGGCTGGCGAAGATCACCGTGACGACCGCGTCGGCCGCGGGGCCGGTCAAGATCGCCGGTCTCGACCACGCCGACGCGCTGGCGCTCGCCGCGGAACTCACGAAGACCACGCAGTCCACCCCCGGTGACGCGACATGAGCACCGAGGCACCACCGGAAGCCGTCGTCGGCCCGTGGCACCGCCTCGACCGCCGGATGCTGCTGATCCGGCCGGTGCTCGACGTCGTCAAATCGCTGCCGGTGCTGATCGGGACGGTGATCCTCGGCCGGGGCAACGGCTGGGAGTGGATCGGGCTCGGCGTCACCGCGCTGACCGTGTTCGTCGGCATCTCGCACGTGCTCACTTCGCGGTATCGCATCACCGACGGCCAGGTCGAATGGACCACGGGCCTGCTGCTGCGCAAACATCGCGCGATCCCGCTGGACCGGATCCGCACCGTCGACGTCACCTCGGAGCCGAAGCACCGCCTGTTCTCGCTCAGCGCCGTGCGCATCGGCACCGGACGGCATTCCATCGGGCAGGGCGCGAGCGGCGACCAGCTGGTGCTCGACGCCGTCAGCAAGACCGAGGCACACCGGCTGCGCACGGTTCTCTTGCACCGCAGGGAAATCGTCGCGGAAGCCGAGACCGCCCCGCCGCCGGAGCAGATCGTGGCGGAGGTCGACCGGAAGTGGGTGCGGTACGCGCCGTTCACCCTGTCCGGACTCGCCGTGGTGGGCGCGGTGTTCGCCGCGGTCTGGCATTTCGCGCATCAGCTGAACATCGCCCCGGAGAACGTCGGACCGCTGCGGGATCTCATGGACGATCTGGCGAACACCGCGGTCTGGCTGATCGTCGTGGTCGCCGCGATCGCCCTGCTGGTGGTCGTCTCGCTGCTTTCCGTCGGCGGATACGTGCTCTCGTTCTGGAACTTCAAGCTCACCAGGGAAACCGAAGGCACCCTGCACATCCGGCGCGGACTGATCACCACGCGTTCGGTGTCCATCGAAGAGGACAGGCTCCGCGGCGTCGAGGTGAAGGAACCGCTGCCGCTGCGGATCGCGGGCGGCGCGCGGCTCACCGCGATCGCGGGCGGGCTGCGCGAGGGCAAAGGCGGGGACAAGGGCGGCGGGCTTCTGCTGCCGCCCGCGCCCGTCGGCCGGGTCCACGAGGTCGCGGCCGAGGTGCTGCGGGAGAACTTCGACCCGGCCACCGTGCCGCTGAACCGGCATCCGCGACGCGCGCTGACCAGGCGGCTCACCAGGGCGATCGGCGGCGTGCTGATCCTGGCGGCGGCGCTGTTCGGCCTGGCGTGGATCGATTTCCTGCCGGGGTGGATGTGGCAGGTCGCGCTCGGCCTGGTGCCGTTCGCGGCGCTCGTGGGCTGGGACGGCTACCGCAACCTCGGCCACGCGATCGTCGGCCGGTACCTGGTCAGCCGCTCCGGTTCACTGGCGCGCTCGACGGTGGCGATCCGGCGCGAAGGGCTCACCGGGATCGTCGTCAGCCGGTCGTTCTTCCAGCGCCGTGGCGGGTTGATCACCGTGACCGCCCCGATCGCGGCGGGCAGGGGCGGCTATCTGGTGGTCGACGTCGGCGAATCGGCCGGGCTGGCGATGGCGGAACAGGCCGCGCCCGGCCTGCTCACGCCGTTCTTGCAGCGGGAGACTCAGCGGTAGCCGGTGACGTCCGCCGGTTTGCCCGCGTCCTGGACCTCCACGAGATAACGCCAGGAGTCGGGACGGCTGCCGTCGAGGTCGGTGAATCCGTATTCCTTCGCCAATTCACCGCTGGACACCGATTTCCCGTTCCAGCGGGCCACTTCCGCGTCGCCCGCCAGTGCCGCGACGGCCCGGCCGACGAACGCCGGGCTTTCAGAAATGGCGAAGTGCGGCTGCACCTTCGTCGCGTCCCGCCAATTCTCTTCGGTGACCTGATAAGCGTCGAGCATCGCCTCGGAACGCAGCCAGCCCGGCGTCACCGCCACCGCGGTACCACCATGCGGTTCCAATTCGTGCCCGAGCGCGAACGCCATCCGGTTCACCGCGGTCTTGGCGAGATCGTAGAAGAACGAAACGCGGTAGTTACCCGAGTTGTACTCGGTGGTCCCGTCGTTCACCTCGACGACCAGCGCACCCGGCCTCTTGATCATGAGCGGGAGAGCGAAATGACTGGTGATGGCGTGGGTGTCGATCGCGAGCCGCAGCGTCCGCAGCCCGGTGTCCAAAGTGGACTCCCAGACCGTTTTACCCCATTCGATGGGCGCGCCGTAGATGTCGTTGACCAGGACGTCCAGCGCACCCTGTTCGGCGTCGATCCGTTCCACCAGCTCGCGGACCTGATCGGCCTCCAAATGGTCTACGCCGATCGCGATGCCGTGCCCGCCCGCTTCGTCGACGAGCGCCGCCGTCTCCTCGATCGTCTCCGGGCGATTCATTTCGGATCTCCGGGAACCGGTGCTGCGGCCGGTCACGTAAACGGTCGCGCCCGCGGCCCCCAGCTGCACCGCTATTCCCCGCCCGGCCCCGCGAGTCGCGCCCGCGACCAACGCGATCTTGCCCGCCAATGGCTTTTCCATCCTCCGAACCTAGCAAGAAGTCCGTTTGTTCGTGGACCAAAGTCCCTGGTCGGCAATTCACACAATGTGCTACTTTCTTGACTCTTTGTGATTGCCCCGGCGAGAGGTCGAGATGACGCCTGCCGCACGATCCCTGGACACCACCGCTCCCCCGAAACGCACCCCCGGCGCCAGCAGCTCACGCAAAGTCCTCCAGCTGCTGCTCTCCTTTTCCGAACGCCGGTGGGACGCGAGTGTCGCCGAACTCGCCGCGAGGATCGGCACCCCCGTGGCCACGACATATCGCTATGTCGCGCTACTGAAGGAACTCCAACTACTGGAGGAGGGCAAGACAGGCCGCTATCACGTGACGAGCCAGGTGATGCCGCTCGCGCGGGCGGCGCAACTGGCCAACGACCTCGCCCGGCTGGCACGTCCCGCGATGGAGGAGGCGGCGCGCGACCTCGGCGAGACGGTCCTGCTGTTCCAGCATTTCGGCGATTCCGCGGTCTGCGCGGACCGGGTCGAATGCGAACGCGCGATGCGCTTCACGTTCCAGCCAGGCCATTCCGTCCCGCTCGGCGCCGGCGCGTCGGGCAAGATGCTGCTCGCCATGCTGCCGGAAGGCGAACGCGAAAGACGTCTTTCGTCGATCGTGCAGCGTCGCGGGCCCAGCGTGCGGGAAGAGGTCAAACGCGCCGGTGTCAACCGGTATTCGGTCAGCTGGGGCGAACTGGACGACGGCGTCTGGTCGTGTTCGGTGCCGATCCCGAGCACCGGGCACCGGCCCGCGGTGCTGAGCCTCGCCGCCCCCGCGACCCGCATCAGCGACGAAGCGAAGCGGGCCGCCATCGTCGCGCTCCAGTCGTACGCGAGCCGGATCCACCGCGCCGTTTCGTCGTTCTCTCTTTAATTCGCGCGCGACCGCTCCCGCCGAGGGGTAGAACTCGACTCGTGATCCGACCGGCGACACCCGAAGACCTGCCCGCGCTCCAGGACATCGAACGAGCCGCGGGCGAGCCGTTCCGCGCGCTCGGCATGGCCGCGATCGCCGACGACGACCCGCCTTCGCTCGCCGATCTCGCGGCCTACCAGAGCGTCGGTCACGCCTGGGTCTGCGACACCGGCGACGGCCCGGTGGCGTACCTGCTCGCCGAGGTCGTCGACGGGCACGGCCACATCGAGCAGGTGTCCGTCCATCCGGACCACGCGCGGCGAGGTCTCGGACGACGGCTGATCGAGCACGCGGCGGAGTGGGCTTCGCGCGAAGGGCTCGCCGGACTGACGCTGACGACGTACGCCGAGGTGCCCTGGAACGCGCCGTACTACGCCCGGCTCGGCTTCGCGACGCTCGACGAGGACGACCTCACCGACGGTCTGCGAGCCATCCGAACCCACGAAATCGCCCGTGGCCTGGACGCGTGGCCGAGGGTGACCATGCGGCGATGACCCGCACGGGGGGTTCGATTGGCCACGCCTATCGAACGTGTGTTCTACTGTGCGCGCCGGCCCCGGAGGGGGAAGCTCCGCGGGCCGGCACCGGAGCAGAGGAGACACGGATGGCGGTCAAGATCACCCATCTCACCAATGGCCAGCAGGTGCGCTTCGCCAACGCGGACGGCGCCCGGCGCTATGCCGAGATCATCGGCGGCGGCGTCGACAAATGGCGGTTCACCGTGGTCAGCGGGCATGAGCTCCCGGAAATGTCGGGACGGGTGGTCCATGTGCCGGTATGGCGGATGACCTCCCGGTGACACCCGGACCGTCCGCGTGGATCACCACCGCGGACAACGAGGGCGACGAACTCCGTCTCCGCTGAGACCGGCGGTGTCATGAAGGGACCTGGTCCCGTCGGCTGTGCCCCTCATGACCGAGTTCGAGCCCTCGTGCACGTCGCGAGGCGTGACATGAAGGGGCCTTTCACGGCTGAATTCGCCGTGGGAGGCCCCTTCATCGCGTCGGCACTTCGCGCCTCGCCTCAGGACTCCGGCAGGATTCCGCGCCGGAAGGGCTCGACTCCGACCACGTGGCGAACGCGATCCGGCTCGACGAGGATCTTGACCCGCCGCTCGCCGGGGATCCGCCATTCGAACCGGTCGGTTCCGACGTACTTCTTCGCCAGCCGGTCCATGCAGCGGTCCGCCTCGTCACCCTCGACGAACTCGACGGCGCGGCCGTGGATCACGACCCGGTCATAGGGATTGCCCGCGTCCACGCAGGAGAGCGACACCCGCGGATCGCGGCGCAGGTTTTCCTCCTTCACGCGGCCGACGGCGGTGTTGAACACGATGTGCTCGCCCTCGACGTCGATCCACATGGGCGACACCTGGGGCGAACCGTCCTGGTTCACCGTGGCCAGATGCCAGAAGTTCGGCGCCACGACCCAGTCACGGACCTGCTCGCTCAATCCGGCCACCCGGCTCCCCTTTCCCCGTCACGCTGGTAGAACCTGCTTGGTGAACCACTTCTACCACCGCATCGACAGCATCGGCGCCCGAGTCGAACTGGTCGATCTCTCCGCACAAGACGGCTTCCTGAACACCTGGAAGCCAGATGCGGCACCGATGCCGCTGCTCGAACTCCCGTAGCCGTCAGACCAGCCGGTCCAGCGCTCGAGGCAGGGCCGAAGCGAGCAGATCCAGTTCGGCCTCCCCCGCGATCAACGGCGGCGAGACCGCGATCCCCTTGGCGAGGTTCCGCACGAGGACGCCCTCCTCCCGCGCCGTCCGCTGCAGCCGGTTCGGCGCGCCCGCGTCGGACGCGAGGAAATCGGCCTCGAGTTCCACCGCGCCGAGGAAGCCGAGCCCGGCCCGGACCTCCGCGACCAGCGGATGCGAAGCCAGTCCGGAAAGCGCGTCCGCCAGCGGCTTCTCCAGTTCGCGCCCGCGCGGGATGAGCCCGTCGCGCTCGTAGATGTCCAACGTCGCGTTCCCCGCGGCGCAGGCGACGGGGTGCCCCGCGTACGTCGCGCCGTGCCGCAGCACCGGCGCGCCCGGCTTGCCGGTGAAGAACGGCTCGGCCACCTTCGGCGCGACGATCAGCGCGCCCAGCGGGATCGTCCCGCCGGTGATGCCCTTCGCGGTCGTGATCATGTCCGGCTTCACGGCCCACCGGTCGATGCCGAACCAGGTCCCCAGCCGCCCGAACGCGGCGATCACACAGTCCGCGACGAACAGCACGCCGTGTTCGCGGCAGATCTCCGCGACCGTCTCGATGTACCCGTCCGGCGGCAGCAGGACCCCGCCCGCGCCGATCACCGGTTCGCAGAAGAACGCCGCGACCCGCTCCGGCCCGACCCGCCGGATCTCCGCTTCGAGCGCTTCCGCGCTGTCGTAGGGCACGTGCGAGATGTCGCTCGGCAGCGGCCCGAAGCCCGTCGCGTTGGCCGCGATGCCGCCGACGGCCGTACCGAAACCGTGCGTGCCGTGGTAGCCCTGCACCCGCCCGATGACGTGCACCTTCTCCGGACGCCCGGTATGCGAAAAATGCGCTCGCGCGATCTTGACGGCGGTGTCGATGACGTCGCCGCCGCCCGAACCGAAGAACACCTTCGAACCCGGTTCCGGTGCCAGCGCGGAAACCCGCTCGGCGAGCTTCAGCGCGGGCTCGTTGGCGTTGTAGCCGAACAGGTTGTACGAGTCGAGCGTCCGCAACTGGTCCGCGACGGCCTGCGCGATCTCCTCGCGCCCGTGCCCGAAGTTCGCGTACCAGAGCGACGCGGTCGCGTCGAAGTAGCGCTTCCCCTCGTCGTCCCAGACATAGGAACCCTCACCGCGGGCGATGACCAGCCGGTCTCCGTCGACCGCCCCCATGTCCGCGAAGGGGTGCCACAACGGATTGCGCGCGGACGCCGACGAAACCATGATCTTCCTCCTCGTGCTCGTGCCCCCATCCTCACCCGGATCCGGCCGGGACGCGAACACTCCATCGTGCACAGTTCGCGCCGCGGACCTGTCCGGTCTGTCGCCGCAACCTCCGGTGAATTTCCCACACCATCCCATCGGCCCTTGACCAGCGGTGGCCGATCCTGTTGCTTGATGGGTGAGTTTGTTCAAAGTTGAGCATTCTGGAGGAACTTATGCGTCGTCTAGCCGGCACGCTCGTCGCCGCCTGCACGCTCACCGCCCTCTGCGCCGTCCCGGCGACAGCGGCCGAAAGCCCACCACCTGTCGCGACACCGCCGATGGGCTGGAACAGCTGGAACAAATTCGGCTGCGACATCACCGAACAGCTGATCCGCGAAACCGCCGACGCCATGGTGTCGTCCGGGATGAAGGCCGCGGGCTACCAGTACGTCAACCTCGACGACTGCTGGGCCGAGAAGAACCGCACCCCCGACGGGAAATACGAACCACACCGGACAAGGTTCCCCAGCGGCATCAAGGCCCTGGCCGACTACGTGCACGGCAAAGGCCTGAAGCTCGGCATCTACACCAGCGCGGGCACGGAAACCTGCGCGCGGACCATGCCGGGTTCGCTCGACCACGAAGAAGTCGACGCGCAAACGTTCGCGGACTGGGGAGTCGACTACCTCAAATACGACAACTGCCACAACCAGGGCCGTCCCGCGCTGGAGCGGTACACGAAAATGGGTGAGGCGCTGAAGAAGACCGGCCGCCCGATCGTCTACGCCCTCTGCGAATGGGGCGAGAACAAGCCCTGGGAATGGGGCAAGGGCGCGGGGGCGCAGTTGTGGCGCACCACCGGCGACATCAGCGACACCTGGTCGAGCATGACGAACCTCCTCGACCAGCAGGTCGGCTTGGAAGGCTATGCCGGGCCCGGCGGCTGGAACGACCCGGACATGCTCGAGGTCGGCAACGGCGGCATGACCGACACGGAGTACCGCTCCCACTTCGCGCTCTGGTCGCTGCTCAACGCCCCGCTGCTGGCGGGCAACGACCTGCGCTCGATGTCCGAAGCGACGAAGAAGATCTTGCTGAACAAGGATCTTCTCGCGGTCAACCAGGACTGGGGCGGCAAGCAGGGCCGCAAGGTCCGCGACGACGGCGACACCGAAGTCTGGGCCAAGCCGATGTCGGACGGCTCGAACGTCGTCGTGCTGTTCAATCGCGGTGGCGCGCCGGCGACCCTGTCCGCCACCGCCAAGGAGATCGGTGCCCCGGCCGCGGCGGGCTACCGTGTCCGGGATCTGTGGACAGGCGCCGAGACCGATTCCGCCGGAGTCCTGCGGGCAGGGCTGCCGAGCCACGGTTCCGCGGCCTTCCGGGTTTGGCCGTCGAAGCAGCCCAAGGCCGCGCCGCATACGACGCTTTCCTTGCGGTCTCCCGAATTCGCCGCCGCCGACAAGCCGTTCACCACGACACTCCAGGTGTTCAACGACGGCAGGACACCGCTGACCGAGGGCAAGGTGAAGCTCACCGTCGGAGCGGGCTGGAAGCCGGACGGCAGCACCGAGGTGAGGATTCCCGCTGTCGCGCCGGGAAAGTCGTGGGAGCGGAGCTGGACCGTGCGCCCGTCGTCCCCGGTCGGCGACCGCGTCGAGGTCTCCGGCCGGATCGACTACCGGACGTCATCGGGTGCGCGATCCTTGTCCGTCCACGGAAGCGCTCCCCTCGTGAAACCGCCCGCCGCCGGGACGAGCGCGCTGTCGAAGGCGGCGTTCATGACGGCGGACAACGGCTACGGGCCGGTGGAACGCGGGACCAGCAACGGTGAATCGAGTGCCGGTGACGGGCACGAGATGAGCATCGGCGGGGTGACCTACGAAGACGGGCTGGGCGTCCACGCGCCGTCGAAGGTCCGGCTCTACCTCGGCGGCGGATGCGCGTCGTTCAGTTCGTCCGTCGGTGTCGACGACGAGAAGGCCGGGGGCAGTGTGGCGTTCGAGATCGTCGGTGACGGCAAGCGGCTGGCGAACACCGGTGTGCTCAAGCGCGGCCAGGCGGCGCAGAAGCTTTCCGTGCCGCTGAGCGGGGTGCGGGTGCTCGATCTGGTCGTGACGGACGGCGGTGACGGCGTCGATTCCGACCACGCCGACTGGGCGGGTGCGACGCTGAACTGCTGACGCCTCGCGAGAACCGTCCTAGCCACTCACGAAAGCCGTCCGTGAAGGCCTCCTTCCCTACCTTGAGCGTAGGGAAGGAGGCCTTCACGGACGTGCGATCCACCGCCAGCCACATCCGGCAGACGCCGTAGACACCCTCACCACTCACGAGCCGCGGCGATCGTAAGCGGCCAGAAGCTGCTTTTCCGCATCCCGCAGGTACTTCTCCAGCGCCGTCTCCGCGGGCCCGAACCGCCCTCGCTCCAGATCCCGCAGGATCCGCTCATGCCGCTCCAGGAACGGCTCGAAGAACGCGCGCGTGTTCTCCGCCAGCACGAAGAAGAGCCGTGTCTCCGCCAGCACCTGGCGCATCGTCGTGCTGACCCGCTCGCTGTCCGCCAGATCGCCGAGCGCCTGATGGAACGCGATACTCGCGGTCCCGACGGCCTGCCAGTCGCCTTCGTCGGCCGCGGCACGCCCCTCCCGCACCGCTCGGGCGACAGCAGAAAGATCCACAGTGGACAGTTCGGACGCGCGCCGCAGCGCACCGCATTCGGTGACCCGCCGCATGACGTAGAGATCCGAGATGTCCTGCGCCGTCAGCTCCCGTACGAACACGCCTCGGTTGAGTTCGTGTACCGCGAGCCGTTCGTGCGCCAGCAGCTGGAACGACTCCCGCAAGGTGTTGCGCGAAACGCCCAGCGCGGCGCTGATCGACGGTTCGGAAAGCCTCGACCCAGGTGGGAAGACGCCTTCGGTGATGCGCTGGCGCAGGATCTCGGCGACCCGTTCCGCTGTCCCGCTCCGTTCGAGCAGTGGTCTGTCGCGGGCAAGCGTCTCCTCGGCATCCACAGTGGACACAGCGTTACCTGACGCCGAGTTCGAAGTCGAGACTGTACCGATTCCCCGGCATGGCACCGGCGGCTTTGGCGCCGTCGATCGGGAGCGCGACCCCGTTGACGAACCGCGATTCGTCGCTGGCCAGGAAGACGACGGCCTTCGCGACCTCCCACGCCTCGCCGACCCGCCCGGCGGGTGTGCTCGCGGTCAACTGGTGTTGCTTGGCCTCGAATTCTTCCGGTGACGCGAGCGTGCCGCGCAGCATGTCGGTGTCGATCGCGCCCGGGTTGACCGTGTTCGCGCGGATCCCCTGGTGCGCGTGCGCGACGGCGATCGACTTCGTCATGCCGACCAGCGCGTGCTTCGTCGCGTTGTACACGGGGTCGCCGGGGCGGCCCATCACGCCGCCGTTGGACGACGTCGTGACGATGCTGCCCGCCTTCCGCGCGAGCATATGCGGCAGCACCGCCCGGATGCCGAGGAAGGCCGCCCGCACGTTCAGCGCGAAGATGTTGTCGAATTCCGCCAGCGTGGTGTCCGACAATGGCTTGCCGAGGTGGATGCCGACGTTGTTGAACAGCACGTCAATCCGGCCGGTTTCGGCCAGCACGCCGCGGACGAACCCGTCGACCTGACCCTCGTCGGTGGCGTCCACAAGGGAGTGTGTGACGCCTTCGACGGACTCGGCGGGTTCGCGGATGTCGCTGGAGAACACGGTCGCGCCCTCGGCGACGAACTCCTTCACGGTGGCGAGACCGATACCCCTCGCGCCCCCGAAGACCACCGCGACCTTGTCTGCCAGCCGACCCATGCTCATGTCCTCCCTCTCGACGAAACAGCCGTGTAGTCCTCCGGAAGGCGCACGAGCGCCTCGGGATCTCCGTGATAGGTGACTTCGACGCCGTACAGCTCGCGCGCCGCGCTCGGCGAGATGTACCTGTCGACGACGTCGGCGAGCACGGCTTCCGGATCCCGCTCGAACGGGTCGCCGTAACCACCGCCGCCCGGCAGGAACACGTTCACCACGTCGTACGGGCTCAGGTTCACCCGGGTCTTCGACGGCAGGGGACCTCGCGTCAGCTCGAACCGGCCGACGGCTCCGTCCTGCCCTGAGTCCACACCGGACGCCGGTCGGCGCACCCGGTCGACGTTCCCGTTGACACTCCACGAGATCTCGCCACGGGCAGCCATCGTGGTGCACTGGCCGAGGCCGCCGCGCCACCGTCCCGCGCCTCCGGAATCCGTGCGCAGCACACGTTCACGCTGGATCAGCGGGGCCATCGTCTCGATGACCTCCGTCGGCGTGGACCGCAGCCCGCTCGGGAATCCGGTCGTATTGAGTCCGTCCTTTGTGGACCGTGCGCCGATCCCGCCGGTTTGGAAGACGTTGAGCATGAACTCGCGGCCCTCGGCGTCGATACCACGCCAGATCGTCATCCACAACGCGTCCGCGCTGTGCGCCAAGGCAGTGCCGGGTATCACTTCGTGCAGCGCGGTGATCAGCAGCGAAGGCAGGAAGTGCCCGATCAGATGCCGGGACGCGACCGGCGCGGGCGGTGTGCAGTTCAGCACCGAACCCTCCGGAGCGGTGACGCGCACCGGCCGGAACGAACCCGCGTTGTGCGGCACTTCCGGGGAAATGGCCGCCTTGACCGCGAATGAGGCGTACGCGCGGGTGTAGTTGAGGACGACGTTGATCCCGCGGCGGCTCTGCGGCGACGAGCCGTCGAAGTCGAGGTGGATCTCGTCACCGTCGATCGTCACGGTGACCTTGAGGACGACCTCCTCGTCTTCGAACCCGTCGGTCACCAGCTCGCTGGTGTAAGCGCCGTCCGGCAGTTTCGCCAGCGCGTCCCGAAGCGCCCGCTCGGACCGGTTCATGATCTCCGCGGCGATGTCGTCGAGGGTGTCCAGGCCGAATTCCTCCAGCAGCCGCACCAAACTGGCGGCCCCGACCTCGTTCCCGGTGACCTGGGCGTACAGATCGCCGATGGTCTCCTCCGGGGTGCGGACGTTCGCGCGGATCAGCGATTCGAGATCCGCGTTGACCACGCCCGCGCGGAGGAACTTCATGATCGGCAGGCGCAAACCCTCTTCGAAGACCTCATTGGCCTCGGCCGAAACCAGCCGCCCGCCGATGTCCGGTGCGTGACAACAGGAAGCGAACCACGCGACCAACCGTCCCCGCAGGAACACCGGCGTGGCGACGGTGATGTCGTTGATCTGCCCCGCCGTCTGCCACGGATCGTTGGTGAGCAGGACGTCGCCCGGTGCCAGGGTCTCCGGCGGGTACGCGGCGACGAAATGGTGCATCCCGGTCGCCATCGCGTTGATGTGGCCGGGAGTCCCGCCGACGGACTGGCCGATCATCTCGCCGCGCGAGTCGAACACCGCGCAGGCGAGATCGAGCGATTCCCGCACCACGGAAGAGAACGCCGTGTTGACGAGCGCGTTCTGCTGCTCCGCGAGGATCGAATGCAGCCGGTTTCCCAGCACTCCCACGAGGATCGGGTCGACACTCATACCGTCACCACCAGGCTGGCATCCTCGCCGACCACGCAGTGAGCGCCCGGAGGAACGACCACGGTGGACTCGCGTTCTTCCACGATGGCCGGGCCTTCGACGCGATCACCCGGCTTCAGTCGGTACCGGTCGAACACCGCCGTGTCGACAAAGCCACCGTCGGCGGGGAAGTACGCCGGACGACTCCCCTTGCGCGCGTCGCCTTCGGCCACCGCGTCCGCGAGTTTCAGAGTGACTTCGGGCACCGGGCCACGGGAAACGACCCGCCAGTTGAGCACCTCGATCGCGACGTCCGGCCCGGTCCGCCGGTACAGCGTCCGATAGGTCTCGGTGAAAGCGGCGACCAGCGACTCCGGCCAGTTCCCCCGCTCGACCGGTACGCGGATTTCGTAGCCCTGCCCGGAATACCGCATCTCGGCGATCCGCCGGTGCGTCACCTCCGCACCGTCCACACCGGACTTCTCCAGCAGCTCCCCGCCCTCGGCCTCCATCTCGGCGAACAGCGCGTCGACCTGTTCCCCAGAGAGATCGAGTATCGCCGAACGCTCCGAGCGCACGAAGTCGAAGGCCAGTGGCGCGGTGAGGAATCCCGCCGCGCTCAGCACGCCGGCTGCCGGCGGGGCGACCACTTCGGGTGCGCCGAGCGCCCGCGCCACGCCGACACCGTGCACCGGTCCGGCGCCGCCGAAAGTGAACATCGGCAACTTCGCCGGATCCTTGCCGCGCTCGACGGCGTGGACACGCGCGGCGTTGGCCATGTCCTCGTTGACGCTCGTGTGAATACCCCAAGCGGCCTCTTCGACGCTGACCCCGAGCGGCCCGGCGATCTTCGCGCGAATCGCCTCGCGTGCGCCCTCGGCGTCCAAAGTCATTCCGCCACCGAGGAAATATCCGGGATCCAGATAGCCGAGCACGAGGTCGGCGTCGGTCACGGTGGGCTCGGTGCCACCTCGTCCGTAGCAGACCGGGCCGGGCTCGGACCCCGCCGAATCCGGGCCGACGGTGAGCAGGCCGAGCGCGTCGATACGGGCTATCGAGCCGCCGCCGACGCCGATCTCGATCATGTCGGTGACGGGCACCTTGACCGGCAGCCCCGACCCCGGCAGCAGCCGGTACTTCCGGTCGACCTCGAACTCGTGCGTCACCAGCGGCGTACCACCGGAGATCATGCACAGTTTCGCCGTCGTGCCGCCCATGTCGAAGGCCAGCAAATCCTCGACACCGGTCGCGGAACCGATCGCGGACGCGGCCAGTGCCCCGCCCGCCGGACCGGATTCGAGGATGCGGATCGGGTAGCGCGCGGCCGTGTCGACGGTCGCGATCCCGCCGTTGGACAGCATGATGTGCGGCGACGGGCGCACCCCTGCCGCGTGCAGGCGCCGTTCCAGATCGCGCAGGTAGCGTTCGGTGAGGTCCTGCACATAGACGTTTGCGACCGTGGTGGACGCGCGTTCGAACTCGCGGATCTCCGGGACGACCTCGCTGGACAACGCGATCCGCAGCCTCGGCGCGACATCCTGGAGCACCTCGGCGGCGCGCCGTTCGTGCGCGGGATTCGTGAAGGCGTGCAGGAAACAGATCGCCACCGCGTCGATCCCACGAGCGTCGAGCTCGCGGCCGAGACGAGCGACGTACTCCTCGTCCAGTCCTGTGTGGACGGAGCCGTCGGCGAGGATCCGCTCGGGGACGTCGAACCGCAGATGGCGCGGGACAAGCGGCGTCGGCAACTCGATGAGCAGGTCGTACAGTTCGTACCGATGTTCGCGCCGCATCTCCAGCACGTCACGGAAACCGGCTGTCGCCAGCAGGGCGGTCCGCGATCCCTTGCGTTCGATCAGCGCGTTCGTGACCAGTGTGGTGCCGTGCACGAACTGCTCGACGTCGGCCGCGTCCAGTCCGGCTTCGGCGAGTGTCCTCTTTAGACCTTCCTCAACGGCGCGAGCGGGCTCGTCGTGTGTCGTCAGCACCTTGCCGACGGCGACGATCCCGGTTTCGTCGAGCACGCAGAGATCGGTGAAGGTCCCGCCGATGTCCACGCCGACGCGAAGCCCGGTCACGAAGAACCCTTGCGATACCAGCGCGGCGAGGTGTTGAGCGGCGGCGCCATCTTCGCGCGGACCACCAGCACGTTCGGCTCGTCGGACTCGACGAACTCACCGAGCAACCGGCGGAACGCGCGCCCGAACCCCGACACGCGGTCCGCGTGCACCCCGAAGGACCGGGCGAGACCCACGAAATCGGGACTGTCCCAGTCGACACCCCGGCGCGGCAGCCCGGCACGATCCTGGTCGTAGCGAAGCATCCCGTAACCGCCGTCGTCGACGATGATCACCGTGACCGGCAGCTGTTCCTGTGCCAGCGTGGCGAGATCGCCGCAGCCGAACAGGAAACCGCCGTCACCGCTGACGCAGATCGCACGGCCGGCGCCCGCGGCACCGGCGCCGAGCGCGGCGGGGAAACCGTAGCCGAGTGTGCCCCAGCCCATCGGATACGCGAGCTTGCGCGGGGCGCGGACGCGGTGGAACCCGCCGATCCAGTACCCGGCGACGCACATGTCCGCGACCACGACGGCGTCCTGCGGCAGCACTTCGTCCAAAGTGGACAGCAGATCGGCGGCCTGCGGCTCCTCTTCCTTGATCCGCTGCCGGACCCGGGCGGAGACCTTGGCGAGCCTGCCGACGAGCGCCGCGATACCCGCCCGTTCCTCGACTTTCAGGGCCTCGGTGAGCACGCGGGCATCACCGACCAGCGTGATGTCCGGCGGGTAGTTCTTGGCCGCGTCGTCCGGGTCGACGTTGATCGCGATGAGCTTCTTCGGCTGCGGCATCAGCCAGTTCTGCGTCATCAGCCCGTCGAAGTCGGTGCCGATGGCGAGGACGACATCGGCCTCGTCCCACAACGCGCCGACCTCGGGCGCGTGCACCGGGTTCGGGGCGAGACAGGGATGATCGACCGGCAGGAGGCCGCGAGCGCCGAACGTGGTGAGCACCGGCGCGGCCAGCCGTTCGGCGAGTTTGCCGATCGCCTCACCCGCCCCGGCACGCAGCGCGCCGCCTCCGGCCCAGATCAGCGGGCGATCGGCGGTGGCCAGCAGTTCCTCGGCCTCGGCGAGATCCGGGATCTCGGACGGCCGGGCGTGCGACCTCGGCGGGCGACGGGCAGGCGTCCGCTCAGACAGGAAGTCGGTGGGGATACCGACGTAAACCGGCCCGCTCTGCGGCTGGAGCGCGAGCCGGGCCGCGCGGTGAAGGGTGGCGGCGACCTGGTCCGCGCTCGGCACGGTGAACCCGGCCTTGGTGACCGGCGCGAACATCGCCTGCTGATCCGACGTCTCGTGCAGCACGCCGCGGACCACACCGGGACGCCGCAGCGTCGACGGGATGTCGGTCGCGATGACCAGCATCGGCGCGGCCGACGCCATGGCCTCGCCGACGGCGGCGAGCGTGTTCGCCGCGCCGGGCCCCGTGGTCACCAGCGCGACACCGAGCTTGCCCGTCGCGCGGGCGTAACCGTCGGCCGCGTACCCGGCCGTCTGCTCGTGCCGGACCCCGATGAGCCGGATGTCCGTATCGGCCAGCGCCTCCCATAACGGCAGGTTGTGCACCCCGGGGAGACCGAAGACGACTTCGGTCCCCAGAGCGGTCAGCGCGTCGACGAGATGCTGGGCTCCGGTGGGTGCAGGCACCTCGCCGATAGTGCCAGATCGTTCAACGATCCAGCAACCATCCTGACGTCAAGGGGGTCGTGAGTGGCGTTTCGGGTTCTAACCCGACTTACCACTCACGACCCACGCGGGCCGAGCGGTGCTTTCGCGTGACCGAGTGGACGACGCGTGTGATCAGACGGACGACACGCGTGACTGGACGGACGACATCGGCGACGGCCGAGTCCACCGCGTGTCGTCCGTCCAATCACGCGTGTCGTCCACTCGGTCACGTGTGTCGTCCCACCGATTACGCGAAACCGCCGGACCGTAGGTGCCCAAGACACGGTTAGCCCTAACCCGAATCGCCACTCACGAGCCGACGTGCTGCTCGGTTCCGGGTCCGTGGCCTTCACGCGCGGCCGCTGTGACTGCTGGTGCGCGTGGGGCGATCCGCAAGTCCGTGAAGGCCTCCTTGAGAGACCCAGGGTCCCTCAAGGAGGCCTTCACGGACTTGGGCCGGGATCAAAACCGTGCCGGAATCCCAGTAGGTACATAAGACACGGTTGGCTCTGACTCGAATCACCGCTCACGAGGGTTGCGAGGGGTTTGTCGTGGTGTCCTGAAGGCCCCCTTTGAGACGTTCACCGTCCCAAAGGGGGCCTTCGGGACACCACGGACGCGGACTCCCGTGTCCAGACGGACGACACGCGGCGGACCCGTGACCAACCGCGACCCCAATCCAGTAGGTAACCAAGACACCTACGGCTCTAACCCGAAACGCCACTCACGAACCCCAGCACCCGCCGCACCTACCGATAAAGCCCTGCCGCGTACCTATCCGGCTCGTAGTACGCCTCGAGGTCGGCGATGCTGTCCTCCGGCCGCTCGAAGGTCTTGGAGATGACCGCCCTCGACGGCATCGCGCCGGGCGTCCAGCTCTCGGGCGACCACAGCTTCGACCGCATGAACGCCTTCTGGCAGTGGTGGAAGATCTCGTCGATGTCGATCACCAGCGCGAGGTCCGGCCGGTTGCCCTTCACGATCATGTCGTCGAAGAACGGCGCCTCCCGCACCAGCCGCGCGCGGCCGTTGATCCGCAGCGTGTCACCGCGGCCCGGGATCAGGTAGATCAGCCCGACGTGCGGATTCGACAGCACGTTGCGGAACCCGTCCGCGCGTCGGTTGCCGGGGCGCTCCGGGATCGCGATCCGCTTGTCGTCCAGTACCAGCGTGAACCCGGCGGGGTCGCCCTTCGGCGAGACGTCGCAGGTGCCGTCCGCCGCCGACGTCGCGATCAGCACGAACGGCGACTCCGCCAGCCATCGCCGGTCCATCTCGTGGAGCGAGGGCCGCGCCTTGTTCGCCGTCCGCTCCAGTGGCGGCGGCAGGATCTCGCGCAGCTCCGCCTCGGTGGTGACCTCGATGAACCCGTCAGACAATGTTGTGCTCCCTCTTCACGGCCCCGTCACCGGCGAACCGGCGGACGTCGAGCTCGGTGATGTCGATGGCCGGGACCCGTCCCAGGTAGAGGTCCCGCACGAGCTCCCCCACGGCCGGACCCATCTGGAACCCGTGTCCCGAGAATCCGGTCGCGTAGAAGAACCGTGACACCTGGACGCTTTCCCCCACGATCTGGTTGCGGTCGGGGGTGACCTCGTACAACCCGGCCCAGCCGCTGCGGATCCCCGCTTCGAGCACCGCGGGCACCCGCCGAGCGGCGATCTCGGCGAGTTTCGGCAGCCAGTCACCCGGCTGGTAGCGGGTGTCGAAGCCGGGGTCGCCGTCACCGTCGCAGAAGGACATCGCCAGGCCGAGACCCTCGCGGTGGAAGTAGAAGGCCGACGGCATCTCGATGGTCAGCGGCACGGATTCGGGCAGGCCCGTGACCGGTCCGGTGAACACGACCTGCCGCCGGAACGGCCGTACCGGGAGCTCGACCCCGGCGAACTCGCCGATCTCGCCCGACCAAGCGCCCGCAGCGCAGACCACCGCGTTCGTCCGGATGAAACCGTCGCCGGTCCGGACGCCGGTGATCTCGTCGCCGTCACGCTCGATCCCGACGACCTCGACACCGGTCCTCAGCACCGCTCCGTGCCCGCGGGCCGCCCTCGCGTACCCCTGGACCGCGGAGTCCGGGGTGGCCTTGGCGTCGTCCGGCGACCACAGCGCCGCGACCACGCCTTCGGTGTCGATCAGCGGGGAGAACCGTCGCGCCTCGGCCGGTTCGACGAGACGGCTTCGGACGCCGTAGGAGTTCTGGAGTTCGGCGCAGCGTTCGAACTCGGGCAGATCGGCGGAGTCGGTGATCAAGTAGAGGTAGCCGTCGCGGCGGAAGTCGATCTCGGTGCCGTACGTTTCGGCGAACGAGGCGTACTCGGCCAGCCCCCGCAGCCCGATCTCGATGTTGACGCGCGTGGTGAACGACGACCGGATCCCGCCTGCCGCCTTCGCCGTCGAGCCCGCGCCCAGGCTGTCACGTTCGAGGAGCAGCACCGAGGCGCCGGCGGCGGCTAGCCGGTACGCGCAGCTGACCCCGATGATGCCGCCGCCGATCACGACGACGTCGGTGCGTTCAGGAAGTGGCTCCATCCGTGGCCTCGATCCGTTCGTCCTCGGGCGGCGGTCCCGGCGGCGTGCCGTCGCCGAATGGGCGTCCGCCCAGCTGCTCCCGGTGATGCGGGGTCGTCCAGCCGGACAGGTCCGGTCCCACTGGGACGATCCGAGTCGGGTTCACCTGCTCGTGCACCGCGTAGTAGTGCCGCTTGATGTGGTCGAAATCGACGGTGTCACCGAAACCCGACGTTTGGAAGAGGTCGCGGGCGTAGGCCCACAGCACCGGCAGTTCGGTCAGCTTGTTCCGGTTGCACTTGAAATGCCCGTGATAGACCGGATCGAAGCGGACGAGCGTGGTGAACAACCGGATGTCCGCTTCGGTGATCGTGTCACCGACGAGGTAACGCTGGGTTTCGAGCCGCTCGGAAAGCGCGTCCAGCATGGCGAAGAGCCGGGTGTACGCGTCCTCGTACGCACGCTGTTTGGTCGCGAAACCGGCCTGGTAGACAGCGGCGTTGACGTCGGCGAAGACACCGACGTTGACATCGTCGATCTCGTCGCGCAGCCGTTCCGGATAGAGGTCGGGCGCGCCGGGCCGGTGGAGACTGGTCCATTCGGTGGACAGATCGAGCGTGATCTGCGGATAGTCGTTGCTCACCAGCCGCTTGCTCGGAATGTCCACAATGGCCGGAACGCTGATCCCGCCCATGTAGTGCGGATCGGCCGAGTGATAGGCCTCGGCCAGGTATTTGATGCCCAGCACCGGGTCCCGGTCATCGGGATCGAGGGTGAACCGCCAGCTCTTGTCGTCCTGGATCGGGTCGGTGACGGCCACGCTCAGCGCGGACTCGAGGCCGAGCAGCCGCCGGACGACCAGCCCCCGGCTCGCCCAGGGACAGGCCCGGCTGACCACCAGCCGGTATCTCCCCGCCTCCACCGGCCAGCCGTCACGGCCGTCGGCGGTGACGCGCGCGTCGAAATGGTTGGCGGACCGACGGAACTCACCCGTCTTCGGATCGGTCGGGATCGTCATGTGAGCCACCCTAAAGCGTGAGAAGGTGGTTTCGGTGTGCGTAGACTCTGGCACCCGGCGTGCTCGCACGCCGCCGCGCGGAAGGTGGTCCCGACGATGCCGTTCATGCCCGTGACCGATTCGATGTTCCTTCTCGTGGAAACGCGCGAACATCCGATGCACGTCGGCGGACTCCAGCTGTTCAAGAAACCCGAGGACGCCGGGCCGGAGTACATGCGCGACATCCGGCGGAAACTGCTCGATTCCGACAACATGCGCGACGTGTTCCGCCGCCGTCCGGCCCGGCCGGTCAACACCGCGGGTCACGTCGCCTGGGCGACCGACAACGACCTCGAACTCGATTACCACTTCCGGCATTCGGCGCTGCCGCAGCCCGGCCGGATCCGCGAGCTGCTGGAACTGACCGGCCGCTGGCACAGCACCCTGCTCGACAGGCACCGGCCGCTGTGGGAGATCCACCTGGTCGAGGGCCTGCAGGACGGCCGGTTCGCGATCTACAGCAAGATCCACCACGCGCTGATGGACGGCGTTTCGGCGCTGCGTCATCTGCAGGGCACGCTGTCGGACGACCCGGCCGACCTCGACTGCCCGCCGCCGTGGGGCCGCAGGCCCAAACCGGACGGCGGCCGCAACGGCAAGGCGTCACCCTCGGTGCTCACCACCATGGGGAAGACGTTCAACCAGCTCGCCGGTATCGCGCCCGCCGCGATGAAGGTGGCGCGGGAGGCGTTCCAGGAGCACAGGCTCACGCTGCCGGCGCAGGCGCCGAAGACGATGCTGAACGTCCCGATCGGCGGGGCACGACGGTTCGCCGCGCAGTCGTGGTCGCTGGACCGCGTGCGCAAGGTCGCCACCGCCGCCGGGGTGTCGCGCAACGACGTCGTCCTCGCGATGTGCTCGGGCGCGCTGCGGGACTACCTGATGGAGCAGAACGCCCTTCCCGACGCGCCGCTCACCGCGATGGTCCCGGTTTCCCTGCGACGCAAGGACAGTGGGGACGCGGCGGGGAACAACATCGGCGCGCTGCTGTGCAACCTCGCCACCCACCTGACCGATCCGGCCGCGCGGCTCGCGACGATCAACGCGTCCATGCGCAACGGGAAGAAGCTGTTCTCGGAGCTGACCCCGCTGCAGACGCTGCTGCTGTCCGGGATCAACGTCGCCCAGCTCGGCGTGTCGCCGATCCCCGGCATCGTGAACAACACGAAACCACCGTTCAACCTGGTGATCTCCAACGTGCCGGGGCCGCGCAAGCAGATGTACTGGAACGGCGCGTCGCTCGACGGCATCTACCCCGCGTCGGTGCTTCTCGACGGGCAGGCGCTGAACATCACGTTGACCAGCAACGGGGACAATCTCGACTTCGGCGTCACCGGCTGCCGTCGCAGCGTCCCGCATCTGCAGCGCATCCTGACCCACCTGGACACCGCGCTCGCCGAACTGGAGCACGCGGTGTCTGTTGGGCGCGGCTGACCCTCTGGATGCGGTGAAAACCGCATCCAGAGGACTAAACGCGCCGGTCAGCTGCCGTCGGAGACGTAGATGGCGCCCGGAGTGATCGTGTAGAGCTGCCCGTCGGGGCCGGCGGTGGCGTCACGGGTGCGCCCGAGGTTGGTCCAGAGCTTGCCGCCGTTGCCGTTCACGTCGAGCTTGTACGTGCCGCCCTTGAGCGACGCCATGTACAGCGAGCCCTTGTAGGCCGCCAGCCCGCTCGGCGTCGCCGAAGACGTCGGCCAGGCCTTGACCGGGTTGGTCATCCCCGCCGTGTTGCACGGGCCTTCGCAGGTCGGCCAGCCGTAGTTCTTGCCAGGGTCGATCTTGTTCAGCTCGTCGAGCTTGTTCGCGCCGATGTCGGAGACGTACAGCTGCCCGTTCGCCCAGGTCAGGCCCTGGACGTTGCGGTGGCCGTAGGAGTAGACGCGGCTGTTGAACGGGTTGCCGGGCGCGGCCGCGCCGTCGGTGGTGACGCGCAGGACCTTGCCGCCGAGGGAGTTCTTGTTCTGCGCGTTGGCGCCGTTCTGGCCGTCGCCGGTGCCCGCGTAGAGGTAGCCGTCCGGCCCGAACCGGATCCGCCCGCCGTGGTGGAAATTCGCGCCACGCGGGATGCCGGTGACGATCGGCGTCGGTGTCTGGCCCAGTTTCAGCTTGGCGATCCGGTTGTCGGAACTGGTCGTGTAGTAGATGAAGACCGTCTCGTCGGTGGCGTATTTCGGCGAGACCGCGATGCCGAGCAGGCCTGCCTCCGCGGTGACGCTCACCCCGGGGATGGTCTGGACCGTGGTGACCTTGCCCGCCTTGTCGATCTTGCTGATCGTCTTGGCGTCTTTCTGTGTGAAGAGGCCGGTGCCGTCGGGCAGGAAATCGATCGACCAGGCCTGGTTGAGGCCGCTCGCGAGTTGTCTGATCGCCTGGACGGACGGCGCTTCGGCGGCGGCCGCCGGAACGGCCGCGATCGACACGGCCGTCGCGGCGGCGAACGTGGCGGCGAGAGTACGACGTAAGGACATGGGACGCCTCCTTCAGCTACACCCCTGGAGCTCGGATGGCGGCGGTAGGCGGGTGGTCGGGGGTCACCCGTCGAGTTGGATACAAACACACCACAGGACGAAACGGACACCACTGGACGGGGTAACGAAAGCGCTTCCCGTTAACCGTCATATGCGCCGAGCGTGACGACCGCGGCAGCTCGATCGGCCATAGGTAGGAAACTTTACAAAACGCCCCTCGAACTTGGACCTTACGTCTGGTCAGAATCGGCGGCCCGCTTCTAGGGTGACGGGGCTCGGCCCGGTTCGTTCCCATGTGGACGTTCCGGGGAGAATGTCAGCGATCCGAGGAGCAGGAAATGATCGAAGCCATCGAGGTATGGACCACACCCGACTTCGTCGAGTACGAAACCCCCATGGAGGTCACCGCTTACGCGGCCCGCATGGAGGACTGATTTCCCACCCGGTGGTGGGGGCCGTCCCCCACCACCGCGCCGCCGTCCCGATCAGCGAGCCGTTGGAGCAGCACCGTGTCTCTTCACCTTTCCGCCGCGCCGATGTCGCCGCCGGAATTCATCGCGGCCCTGCGTGGACTTTCCCACCGCTATTGGGGTACTCACCCGTTCCATCAGCGGATGCACGGCGGCGAACTGTCCGAGGAAGAACTGAAGATCTGGGCCGCGAACCGCTGGTACTACCAGTGCGTGCTCCCGCAGAAGGACGCGGCGATCATCAGCAACTGTCCGGTGCCCGAGATCCGCCGGGAATGGCTCGACCGGATCGTCTATCACGACGGGACGAAAGCCGGGGACGGCGGAATCGAGCGGTGGCTCCGTTTGTGCACCGCCGTCGGGCTCGATCGCGAAGAGGTTCTCGATCAGCGGCACGTCGCGCCCGGCGTACGATTCGCCGTCGACGCCTATGTGACTTTCGCCCGCACGAAGCCGTGGCTCGAGGCTGTCGCTTCGGGGCTGACCGAAATGTTCGCGGGCCATCTGATGCAGCGACGCGTCGCCGACATGCTGGCGAACTATTCGTGGATCGCGCGGGAAGACCTCGCCTATTTCACCAATCGCATCGACAAGGTCTCCGGTGAGGGCAAAGGAACGCTCGACATCGTCGTGCGGCACGCCGTCACCCGCGAACAGCAGGAAAAGGCGATCGCCGCGCTGTCGTTCAAAACCGACGTGCTCTGGTCCATGCTCGACGCCATCGAGCGCGCCGCGGCCAAGGAGTAGCGATGACCACCCTCGAGATGGACTCCGTGCCGCGGCTGCGGCGCGGAGTCCGGCTGAGTTATGACCAGACCAGGGAAACGCACGTCCTGCTGTTCCCCGAAGGCGTGCTCGTCCCGAATCCGACCGCCGCCGCCGTACTCGGACTGTGTGACGGCGCGGCGGATGTCACCACGATCGCGGCCGCGCTGCGCGAGCGCTATGCCGGCGTCCGCGAGCAAGACATCCTGGACGTACTTTCCCGGCTGGGAGATCGGCGGATCGTCGAATGGACCTGAACACTTCCACCGCGGCGCCACCGCTGGGAATGCTGGCCGAGCTCACCCATCGCTGCCCGCTGCACTGCCCGTACTGCTCGAATCCGGTCGAAATGATCGCCCGCGACGGCGAGATGTCCACAGAGGAATGGATTTCCGTGCTCTCGCAAGCACGGGAGCTGGGCGTCCTCCAGGTGCACATGTCCGGCGGCGAACCGCTCGCCCGGCCGGATCTGCCCATCCTGGTCGAGCACGCCACGAAACTGGGGTGCTACGTCAACCTGGTGACGTCCGGGCTCGGACTGACGGAGTCCAGATTGGACGATCTCGTCGAACGAGGAATCGCGCATATCCAGCTGTCCGTCCAAGGTGCGACGGCCGAACGCGCGGACAGGCTCGCGGGCGCCCGGGCCCACGATCGAAAACTGGTCGTCGCCGAATTGATCAAGAAGGCAGGGTTGCCGCTCTCGGTGAACGTCGTCCTGCACCGGCAGAACCACGACCAGCTCGCCGGGATCATCGACCTGGCCGAGAAAATGGGCGCGGATCGGCTGGAACTGGCCAACACGCAGTACTACGGCTGGGCTTTGCGGAACCGCGACGCCCTGATGCCGACCAGGCGGCAACTCGACGAGGCCGAGCCGATCGTGCGCGCGGCCACCGAGCGGCTCCGCGGCCGCATGGAGATCATCTACGTCGTCGCCGACTACTACGAGCAGTACCCGAAGCCGTGCATGTACGGCTGGGGCGCGCGGCAATTGACGGTGGCGCCCAACGGGAACGTGCTGCCGTGCCCCGCGTCGACAGCCATCGAGACGCTCGAATTCGACAACGTGAGAAACAAGCCGCTGGCGTGGATCTGGTACGAATCCAGCTCCTTCAACGCCTATCGCGGTGAGGCCTGGATGCCGGACACCTGCGGCACCTGCGAAAGGCGTTCGATCGACTTCGGCGGCTGCCGGTGCCAGGCTTTCCAGCTCACCGGCGACGCGGCGGCGACGGATCCCGTGTGCTCGCGTTCCCCGAATCGCGACGTCGTCGATCTCATCCTCGCCACACCGTCGAAAACGGACGAACTCGTGATGCGGGGCCCGCGATGAGGGTGATCCTGCTCGGCACCGCGGCGGGCGGCGGCTTCCCGCAATGGAACTGCGCCTGCGCACTGTGCACTTCGGACGCGCCGCCGCGGACGCAGGACTGTGTCGCGGTCAGCGCGGACGGCAAGGGCTGGTACCTGCTCAACGCGTCACCGGACATCCGCGCGCAGATCCTCGCCACGCCGGCGCTCCGTGCCGGGCCTGGGCCCAGGGAGATCCCGCTGCGCGGAGTGCTGCTCACCGATGCCGAGCTCGATCATTCACTCGGCCTGCTTCTCCTGCGGGAAGCAGGCGGACTCCCGGTGTGGGCGCCAGAGGCCGTTCTCGGCGCGCTGTCGGAGCAGTTCCCCGCACGGTCCATCATCGACGGTTACGGCGGCTGGGACTGGCTACCGTCGTCGGACATCGCGATCGACGGGCTTCGGGTGAGCGTGCTTCCCGTGAGCGACAAGCGTCCCAAGTACGCTCGTTCGTCCACTGAGGACGGCCCGTGGGTGGTGGCATACCGGATCGAAGACGTCGAGACCGGCGGTGTCCTCGTGTACGCGCCTTGCCTGAAGAGCTGGCCGGCCGGGTTCGACTCCTTCACTCGCGACGCCGGCCTGGTTTTACTGGACGGGACTTTCTACGCGCCGGACGAGATGTCGGGCGCCACGGCGGCCGCGGTCGGCGACGGTGCCCAGCTGGCGATGGGGCATCTGCCGATCACCGGCAGTCTCGCGAAGCTCCGGCCCGGCCCGCGGTGGGCGTACACACATCTGAACAATACGAACCCGGTGATCGACCCGTCCTCGCCGGAGCACGCCGCCGTAGTGGACGGCGGCGCCTCGCTTCCCTTGGACGGAACCGAATTCAAGCTCTAGGCGACACCTTCGGGGCTCGCGCCCACGACGGGAACGGCGTCGGCGGTGAGGCTGTCGATCTCCGCGAGATCGTCCGCTGTCAGGTCGACATCGGCCGAGGCGAGACTGGCTTCGATGTTGGCCGCCTTGCGCGCGCCCACGATCGCGACGTGCACGCCCGGCTGGGCCAGCGTCCACGCGATCGCGAGCTGACTGACCGAGATCCCTTTGCCCGCGGCGAATTCCTTGAGCCTGTCGACGATGGCGAGGTTGCGGCGGAAGGTCTCTCCGGTGAACGCGGACGACCGCGAACGCCAGTCGGTCTTCTCGAACGTCGTCTCCGGTGTGAAGGAACCGGTCAGCAGGCCGCTGCCCAGCGGGCTGTATACGAGCACGCCGACGTCGTTTTTCCTTGCATACGGCAGAGGATCGGCCTCGATGTCGCGGCGGAACAGGTGATACGGCGGTTGAAGGGTTTCGACTGGACGGGTCCTGTCGAAACCCTCCAGTTCGGCGGCGTCGTAGTTCGAGACTCCGATATGTCGGATCTTCCCGGCGTCGACGAACTCCTGCAGGATCCCCGCGGTCTCCTCGGCCGGAGCGTCGGAATCGGGCCAGTGGATCTGGTAGAGGTCGATGTGATCCACGTCGAGGAAGCGGAGGCTGTCCTCGATGCCCTGCGTCAACCACTCGCGCCGGGAGTCGCGCGGACGTTCGGAACGTGGCTTGATGCCACCCTTCGTGGCGATGACGAGGTTCTCGCGGTCGCGCTTGAGTTCGTCGCGCAACGCCTTTCCGAGCATCGCCTCGGATTTCCCGAACCCGTAGGCCTGAGCGGTGTCGAAGAAGTTGACCCCGAGTTCGCGGGCGTGGTGGATCGCGGCGATCGCCGCGTCCTCGTCGAACGAACCCCAGTCCCCGCCGAGTTGCCAGGTGCCGAAGGCGATCCTCGACACCTCGAGACCGCTCCTGCCCAATGTCGTCGTGCGCATACCTCCAGCAGAACACAGACATCGGATCATTGCACCGGATCTCCCGGCCAACGAAACCCCCAAATAACTGTTTGACGGTTGGCGTCCCGGCAGTCGATACTCGGCCTCATGTCCGAGTCCCCCAGTCTCGACGGGTTGCGCGTCCTCGCCCATCCCGTGCGGCTGCGCATTCTGTCGCTTTTGACCGGTGTCGCGATGAGTGCGGCCGAAGCCGCGCGTGAACTCGGTGAGACCCAAGCGAATATCAGCTATCACCTGCGGCGGCTGCACGAGGCCGGACTGCTCGACGTCGCCGAGGAGGTCCGGATCCGGGGCGGACTGGCGAAACGCTACCGGCACGATCCGGAGTCCGGTGGCCGGTTCGCGTCGACGAATCCGCAGGAGGAACAGCTCCTCATCGCGGCGATGGCCGAAGAACTCAAGCGGCGCGGCGAATTCCTCGGTCAACAGGGTTCGGCGACCGACGCGGAGATCTGGGTCGACCGCGAGAACTGGGAAAAGGCGCTCGAACACGCTCGCGAACTGAGCGAGCTTCTGCATGCGGCCGCACGGCCGCCCCGCACCCGGGGCACGATCCCGGTCAGCGCGACGGTTTCGCTGTTCGAAATGACGCGATCGTGACATCACTGCGTGAGCCCTTACGCCACCACAACTTCCGATGGCTGATCGGCGGCCGCACGTTCGGGGAGTTCGGTAACGCCGTCGCCCCGCTCGCGCTGGCGTTCGCGGTGATCGACCTGACCGGTTCGGCCGTCGACATCGGCATCGTCGTGGGCGCCCGTTCGGTGGCGAGCGTCGTGTTGCTGCTGTTCGGCGGGGTACTGGCGGACCGGTTGCCCCGATCGGTGATCCTGCAGGGCACCGAACTCGCCGCCACGCTGACCCAGGCGACCATCGCCGCGAGCGTCCTTTGTGGATTCGCGTCGATCCCGCTGCTGGTCGGACTGAGTGTGGTCAACGGCGCGGTGGCGGCGATCTCCGCGCCCGCCTCGGCGTCGCTCACCCCGTTGACGGTTCCCGCGACCCTGCTGGCGCAGGCCAACGCGCTGGGCAGGCTGCTCTCGAACTCCGGCCGGATCGCCGGCGCCGGACTCGGCGGCGTTCTGGTCACCGCGGTCGGCCCGGGCTGGGCACTCGGCGGCAACGCGCTGCTGTTCCTGGGCTCCGCCCTGTCCTACCGGCGCATCCGGCTCAACCGCCGGGAACGAATTCCCGGCAGCCGCCCGCTGGCGGAACTCGCCGAGGGCTGGCGCGAGTTCCGGTCGCGGACCTGGGTGTGGGTCGTGGTCGTGCAGTTCATGGTGGTGAACGCCGTCATCGCCGGCGGGATCGGCGTGCTCGGTCCTGTCGTCGCCGACAGCTCCTTCGGCCGCACCGGCTGGGGATTCGCCCTCGCGGCGCAGACGATCGGCTCGCTCGTCGGCGGGATCCTCGTGGCCCGATGGCAGCCGCGGCGCGCGCTGTTCGTCGGCGTCGCGGTGATCCTTTTCGAAGCGCCGCCGTTGATCCTCCTCGGCCAAGCGCCCTGGCTGCCGCTGCTGCTGGCGGCCATGTTCGTCTCTGGCATGGCGATCGAGCAGTTCGTGGTGGCCTGGGACGTCTCGCTGCAGGAGAACGTGCCCGAGGAGAAACTCGCGCGCGTCTACTCCTACGACATGCTCGGTTCCTTCATCGCCCTGCCGCTCGGTCAGATGGCGGCGGGGCCTGCCGCGCAGCACTTCGGGGTCAGCACGACGCTGCTCGCTTGCGCCGCGCTGGTCGTGGCCGCCACCGGTCTCGCGCTGTGCAGCGGCCAGGTGCGCGGCCTGGTGCGGAAGACCCACGCCGCGCAACCCTGACCTCACCGGCGATAGCAAAGGTCCCTTGCTCTCTTTCCGCAGGTCACGGCCAGGGACGGACCTCTTCGAGGAGTTTCGCGACCGCGAGCACCAGGTCGTCGGAGTGCCGAGGGCCGATGATCTGCAGGCCGACCGGGAGCCCACCGGAGGTGCGGCCCGCCGGAACGCTGATGGCGGGCTGCTGGGTCATGTTGAACGGGTAGGTGAACGGCGTCCAGTCCGGCCAGCCGCTCAGCCCGCTGCCCGGCGGCACCTCGTGCCCGGCCTCGAAGGCGGCGATCGGGAGGGTCGGCGTGATGAGCACGTCGTACCGCGTGTGGAACTCGCCCATCAGGATGCCCAGCGCGGCCCGCTCGGCGTTGGCGCCGAGGTAGTCGCTCGCCGAGAAGGTCTTGCCGAACTCCCACACCTTCCGCAGCCCCGGGTCGACCATCGCATCCGAACCGGTGGGGAAGGTGTCCAGCCACTTGGCCGCACCCGTCGACCACAGGATGTCGAAAGCGTCTTTGGGGTCGGTGAAGCCGGGATCGGCCTCTTCGATGTGCAGGCCCGCGTCGCCCAGCGACTCGACCGCGGCCTTGACGATCGCCGCGACCTCCGGGTCGACGTCGACATAGCCGAGGGTCGGCGAGAAGGCGGCGTTCAGCCCTCGCACATCCCGGCGTACCGCTTCACGGAAGGTCGAGACGGGCGGGGCGAGCGCGGCCGGGTCGCGGTAGTCGGGCATCGCGAGGACGTCGAGGAGCAACGCGGTGTCGTCCACCGAACGCGCCATCGGACCGGCGTGCGACAGCGGCCCGAACGGGCTCGCCGGGAACAGCGGGATCCGACCGTGTGTCGGTTTGAGGCCGACGATTCCGCAGAACGAAGCCGGAATCCGGATCGAGCCGCCGCCGTCGGTGCCGACGGAGAGTTCGCCCATCCCGGCCGCGACCGCCGCGGCGCTCCCCCCGCTGGACCCGCCCGCCGTCGTCGACAGGTCGTGCGGGTTGCGGGTGATCCCGGTCAGCGTGTTGTCGGTGACGCCCTTCCACGCGAGTTCCGGCGTCGTGGTCTTTCCCAGCAGCACCAAGCCGTTCTCGCGCAGTCGCGCGGTGACCGGGCTGTCGACGTCCCACGGCTGGTCGGGGTCGATGCACCGCGAACCGCGCAGCGTCGGCCAGCCCTGCGTCAGGAACATGTCCTTGATCGAGGCCGGGACACCGTCGAGCCACCCGATCGGGTTCCCGTCCCGCCAGCGGATCTCGGACGCCTTCGCCTGTTCGAGCGCGCCATCGGCGTCGACCAGGCAGTAGGCGTTGGTCTCACCGTCCCGTTCTTCGATGACCCGCAACGCGTTCTGGGTGGCCTCGACCGGTGACAGCTCCCCCGTGGCATAAGCGGCGACGAGCTCACTCGCGGTCGACTTGGTGTCGTTCATCCGGCCCCTAACCCTTGGCGAAGCGTCTCCGACGGCACGTATCCGAGCTGCTTGTCCACGACATTGCGCAGCGGCTCCCCCGCGCGCCAGCGACGGAAGTTGTCCGCGAACACCTCTACCAGAGTGTTCCGCCAGCCGACGAAGTCGCCCGACATATGCGGCGATATCTGCACGTTTTCCATGGTCCACAAAGGACTGTCCGAGGGCAGCGGCTCGGTGTCGAAGACGTCGAGCGCGGCACCGCCGAGCCGACCGTCCCGCAGCGCGCCGACCAGGTCGGACGTGACGACGAGCTCGCCCCTGCCGACGTTGACGAACCGCGCGCCGGGCTTCATCGCCGCAAAGGCCTCCGCGTCGAACATGCCCTTTGTCCGCTCGGTCAGCGGCGCGACCGCGACGACGTAGTCCGCGTCGGGCAGATGACGGGCCAAGTCCGAAGAGGAGTACACGTCCCCGAAGTCGGGATCGTCCTCACGCGGACGGCGTCCGACGCCTGCCACCGACATCCCGGCCGCCCGGAGCAACCGCGCGATCGACCGGCCGATCGGCCCGGTACCGACCACCAGGACCCGGCGTCCGGCGATCCGTTCGCTCTCACGGTGCTTCCACCGCCCCTGCCGCTGCAGGTCCCACGAACGGACAAAATCCTTGGCGAACGCGAGGACGACCCCGAGGACGTACTCGGCTATCGCCCCGTCGAACACCCCACGCGAGTTGGTGAGCACGACGTCGCTTTCCCGCAGCCTCGGGAAGAGCACCGGATCGACGCCCGCGCTGGCGATGTGCAGCCAGCGCAGCCTGTCGGCCGCGTGCCAGGCGCCAGGTACGGCGGTCGAGAGGAAGTCATAGACGAAGAGCGCGTCGGCTCCGGACAACGCATCGGCCAGTCCGGCCTCGCCGGTGTAACGAACCACCACGTCGGCTTCGATAGCGCGCATGTCCGGTGGGCGAGCGTCTCCGCAGAGCACCGCCAGCACTGGGGTCTCCGAGGCTTTCACGTTGACACCGTAAAAGTGGCTCGTATGATTGTCAACAATCCGAGGAACGACCCCCGGAGCACCGGACCTGTGGCAGCAGAAGTTCTCCGGAGGCTGAAACTTGGATTTCGACTTATTGGAGTTCGAAGGCCCGTTGGCGCAGCGCGGCATCGGCGTGATCGCTCCCTTCGACCTCGCCCTGGAACGTGAGCTGTGGCGCTGGGTGCCCATGGAGGTGTCCCTCCATCTGGCACGGACGCCCTACGAACCCGTGCCCGTCAGCATGGAGATGGCCCAGCTCGTCAGCGACAGCAGGCATCTCGCCGCCGCCACGAGAGACGTGCTCCACGTGGAGCCCGAAGTCGTCGCCTATCTGTGCACCTCCGGCAGTTTCGTCAACGGTGTGGACTACGAACGCTCCTTGACCAAGGCCATCTGCGACGCGGGCGCTCCGGACGCCGTCACCACCTCCGGGGCGCTGGCCGAGGTCCTGCACCAGCTCGACCTCCACCGGGTCTCGGTACTGACGCCCTACGACGGCGACCTGACCGGGAAGCTGCACGACTTCCTGGACGAGCTCAGCGTGGACACCGTCTCGAGCGACCACCTCGGCCTGGGCGGCGGCATCTGGAAGGTGAGCTACCGGACCATCGCCGAACGCATCCTCGCCGCCGACCACGCCGACGCGGAGGCCATCTTCGTCAGCTGCACGAACCTCCCCACCTACGATCTGATCGAGCCGCTCGAAAGCGCCCTCGGCAAACCCGTCCTCACCGCGAACCAGCTCACGATGTGGGCGTGCCTCCGGCGGATGAACCTGCCGATCGTCGGTCCCGGCAAGTGGCTCCGCGAGGTCGATTGACCTCTTCCCCTACGATTGTCGACAATCTGCCTCCGGAGGTCCCGTGTCCATCTCGCCGCTCACCCCACCTGAGCCGCCGTCCGAGACGACCACGATCGGGTTCATCTACCCCGATCACGCGGCCGAAGACGACTATCCGCTCGCGGAGCAGCTTCTCGGCGGGGACATGGCCGGGATCAAGCTGCCGGTCGAGCACATCTACGGGACCGACCTGCACGCCGTGCCGGAGCTCCTGGACCTCGGCAGTGAAAGCCGTCTCGCCGACGGTGCCGCGCTGCTGGCCAAACACGAACCGGACGCGGTGGTGTGGGCGTGCACCAGCGGCAGCTTCGTCTACGGCTGGGAAGGCGCCCGCGACCAGGCCGACCGGCTGTCCGCCGTTGCCGGCGTCCCGGCGTCGAGCACCTCCTTCGCCTTCGTCCACGCCGCCCACGCCCTCGGCATCCGGCGGGTCGCGGTCGCCGCCAGCTACCCCGACGACGTCGCCCGGCTGTTCGTCGAGTTCCTCGGCGCCGGCGGGATCGAAGTGGTCTCGATGGGCAGCGCGGACATCGACACCGCCGCCGAGGTCGGCGAACTCAGCCCGGAAGCCGTCGTCGAACTCGCGGTGAGCCACGACCACCCGGCCGCCGACGCGCTGCTCGTCCCCGACACCGCCATGCGGACCCTCGGCGAGATCAACACGCTCGAGATCAGGCTCCGCAAGCCGGTGCTGACCGCCAACCAGGTCACCGTCTGGGAAGGCCTGCGGCTCACCGGGAAGTCCCCGCTCGTCCGCACACTGGGCGCGCTGTTCGGGCAGAGAGGCGACTGAACCATGTCCTTGCCGGATATCGAGCCGGTCAGCCGGGAATCGACCGCCGGGATCATCGCGCGCCAGTTGCGGGACGCGATCATGACCGGCGCCCTGCCTCCCGGCACCCAGCTCGGTGAAACCGATCTGGCCTCCCGGTTCCAAGTGTCGCGGGGACCGCTGCGAGAGGCGATGCAGCACCTCGTCTCCGAAGGGCTCCTGCGCAGCGAGCGCCACCGGGGCCTGTTCGTGATCGACCTCGAACCCGGCGACGTCTACGACATCTACTCGGCGCGCTCCGCCATCGAGCGCGCCGCGATGCTGCGGGCCCTGCGCGGAGACCGGGAGAAGGTCGCCGCCGAACTCGAACAAGCCGTGGGCGCGATGGCCGTCGCCGCCGACGACGACGATCCGACAGCGCTCTCCTGGGCGGACCTCCGTTTCCACGAAGCACTGATCGACGCTTCCGGCAGCAAGCGGCTCGTGCGCATGGCGCGGACCCTGCTGATCGAGACCCGGATGTGCCTCACCGCACTGCAAGGGACCTATCAGCAGGTCGAAGAGCGGGTCACCGAGCACACCAAGATCATCGAGGCTCTGCGCGCGGGCGACGAAGAGACCGCGTTGTCGCTGTTGGAAGCGCATATGGAAGACGCTGTCCAGCGGCTGGCCCCGGGGACCAGCCTTCGGGAGGGCGAAGCTCCCGCGGTGCCCTGAGGATTCAGCCACGGCCCCGCGCCCCCAGCACCGGCTGCCCGCCCGTCCCACAGCGGAATTCCCTGTCCCACGGCCAATTGCCACGCTCGTCCTCGTAGACCAGTTGCAGGGCACGGAAATCGGCGCCGTACACGAGGACAGCGGTGAGCAGGTGTGCCGACGGCGCACTGAGCGAGACGGCCTCGAGCGCGGGCCACCCCACCTCCGCGGGCAGCACCTCGCCGGGTTCCGGCGGCCCCGACCGGACCACCTGCTGGGCGAAATAGTTCAGCAGCTGACCGGATCTTCGCTCTCTCAAGCCGGTGACGACGAGCTCCGGCAGCCCGGCGTCGGTGAGCCCGACCGTGTAAGCGAGGGCGGGATGGGCGGCTCCTCGCTCGACGGTCTGCACCATCCAGCCGTACTTCCGGATCAGCGGACGCACCTCCTCGGTGAGGTAGTCGTCGCGCGTCTTCCCGGGGTTGTCGCAATGCCAGCACATCGGTACTCCTCCAGTAGTCGAATCCGATGATCGACACTGTGCACCGGAGCACCGACAAGAACTCACGGCCCGCGCGGCATTCCCGCCAGAAAGCGTTCTGTCACAACAAATTTTCGATGACAAGCCCTCTGGTTCCGAGCTGCGGCGATCGACTCGGGCTCCACCGAAGCCGCACTCGACCGTCTACGCGGAGTGCGGGATTCGCGGGAGCCTCGTAGCCTGCCGCTGACCGGGCGAGGCATGGCGAGTCTTCGACGTACGTGACCGCGAACGGCGATTCGAGTTTCCATTGAGAGGCAAGGACAAAATGGATTCGAGCGCGAAGGTTGCAAAGGCCTCCTCGAGGGATTCAGAGTCCCTCAAGGCGGGCCGGTATTTCCTTACCTACGTCTGACTTGCGTGAGGAGTGTGGTTGCACGGGACCATTCGGTGGCGGCAACTCGAGTGGGGAAGATTCGGGACGTTGAACGTCCCACATCTTCCCCACTCGACCACACCAGCATCCAGCACAAGGGAATGGGGGGACACTCAGCGCCCAGATCGCCGAGCGACGAGACCGAGCGTGAAGGATTTGGGACGTCCAACGTCCCAAATCCTTCACGCTCGACCGCTAGCCACACCAGCGGGCAAGCAAATCAGAGTCCCTCAAGGAGCCCTTCACGGTCCTGGCACCCGACATGACCAGCCCCGAAGTCATGAATGGACCGTTCATGACATCCGGGACTTGACACGCCTCTATGCGGATGGTTCAAGATAGAGCGGCGACCACCGCGGAACCGAGTTCGGCGGTGGTGGACTCACCACCGAGGTCAGGGGTTTGCACGGTCCCCTCCTCGAGGACCTTCTCCACCGCGGCATGAACGTCTTGCGCCGCAGCGGTTTCCCCGAGATGGTCGAGCAGCATCGCACCCGCCAGGATCTGCGCCACCGGATTCGCGATGCCTTGTCCGGCGATGTCGGGAGCGCTGCCGTGCACCGCTTCGAACATGGAAGGAAACTCACCGGTTGGATTGATGTTGCCCGAAGGCGCCATTCCGAGCCCGCCCGTCACGGCCGCCGCCAGGTCGCTCAGGATGTCGCCGAATAGATTGGAAGCGACCACGACGTCGAGCCGGTCCGGCGCCTGCACCATCCGCGCGGCGAGTGCGTCGACATGGCACTGTTCGGCGTGCACGTCCGGATATTCGGAAGCGATTTCGAAGAAGATCTCGTCCCAGAACGGCATCGAGTGGATGAGCCCGTTGGATTTCGTCGCCGAGCAAACCCGCCCGGTCCGTGTCTTCGCCAACTCGAAGGCGTAGCGGATGATCCGCTCCACCCCGACCCGGGTGAACACGGATTCCTGCAAGACGAACTCGTTCTCCAAACCACGATTGTGACGGCCGCCGATCTCCGAGTATTCCCCTTCGGAGTTCTCGCGGACGATCACCATCTCCAACTCTTCGGCGCTCCGGCCAGCCAGCGCCGACGTCGTCCCCGGCAGCAACCGGACCGGCCGGAGATTGACGTACTGGGTGAACGCGCGCCGCACCGGAATGAGGAGGCCCCACAACGACACATGATCCGGGACACCGGGAAAGCCGACAGCACCGAGGAAGATCCCGTCGAACCGGGAAAGCTGCTCGATACCGTCGTCCGGCATCATCGACCCGGTTTTGGTGTACCGCTCACAGCTCCAGTCGAATTCCTTCCAGGACAAGGAGAAACCGTGAGATGCCGCCGCACGGTCGAGAACCTTGCGAGCCTCGACCGTGACGTCGACGCCGATCCCATCGCCGGGGATGCTGGCGATCCGATATGAGGTCCCCGCTCGAGAAGCCGCTGTTTGAAAACTCATAGAGCCACCGCGATGTACTTGGTCTCGAGGAACTCGTCGATGCCGACGGTGCCGCCTTCACGGCCGAGGCCGGACTGCTTGATCCCACCGAACGGCGCCGCCGGGTTCGAGACCAGTCCTTGGTTGAGGCCGATCATGCCGGCTTCCAGCCGTTCCGAAACCCGCAACGCCCGCTTGAGATCGGAGGTGTACACATAGGATACAAGACCGAATTCGGTGTCATTCGCCGCCGCGATGGCCTCGTCCTCGCTGTCGAACGGAGTGATCGGGGCGACCGGTCCGAAGATCTCCTCCGAGGCGAGCCTGGCGTCCTTGGGCACGTCGGTGAGCACCGTGGCCTGGTAGAAATTGCCCGGACCGTCCACAGTAGACCCGCCGGTGAGGACGCGCGCCCCTCGCCCGGTGGCGTCGGAAACCAGGCCGCTGACCTTCTCGACCGCGGCTTTGTCGATGAGGGGGCCGACGACGACACCTTCCTCGGTACCGCGCCCCATCGGCAGGGCCTCCATACGCTCGGTGAGGCGCCGGGAGAACTCTTCGACGATGCCTCGCTGGACGTAGAAGCGGTTCGCGGCCGTGCAGGCCTCGCCGATGTTGCGCATCTTCGCAGTCATAGCGCCGTCGATCGCCGCGTCGAGGTCGGCGTCTTCGAAGACCAGGAAGGGGGCGTTGCCGCCGAGTTCCATCGAGGTGCGGAGCACCTTGTCCGCGCACTGTTCCAGCAGCTTCCGCCCGACACCGGTCGAGCCGGTGAAGGACAGCTTCCGGGCACGGCCGTCCCGGATCAAGGGCTCCATCACGCCGCCGGAGTCCGACGTCGTGAGCACGTTCAGCACACCTTCCGGCAGTCCCGCTTCGGCGAGGATCGCCGCGAGGGCCAACATCGAAAGGGGGGTCTGAGCAGCGGGCTTGATGATCATCGTGCAGCCGGCCGCGACCGCGGGACCGATCTTGCGGGTGCCCATCGCCATGGGGAAGTTCCACGGCGTGATCAGCAGGCACGGCCCGACGGGCTGCTTCGTCACCAGGAACCGGCCCGCTCCGTTGGGCGCGACGGCGAAGCCACCGTCGATGCGCACGGCCTCCTCCGCGAACCAGCGGAAGAACTCGGCCGCGTAGGTGATCTCGCCCTTCGACTCCGCGAGCGGCTTGCCCATCTCCAGGGTCATCAGCAGCGCGAGTTCGTCCGCGCGTTTGATGAGCAGTTCGTAGGCGCGGCGCAGGATCTCGCCGCGTTCACGCGGGGCGACGTTCGCCCAGTCGGCCTGCGCGGCGACGGCGGCGTCGAGTGCGCTGACACCGTCCGCCGGTGACGCGTCGGCCACCTCGCACAGGGCTTCACCCGTCGAAGGGTCGAGAACAGGGAAGGTCTTCCCGCTCGAGGCGGATACCCACTTGCCGCCGATGAACAGTTCCTTGTCGACCGCCGCGACTACACCGGTCTCACTGATCGAGCTCATCCCAACGCTCCTCCATGTTGTCCCGAACGCCATGCTATGGATATTGTCAACAATCGACAACAGCTCAGCCGACCTAGGAGCGCAGCCCATGGCCCAGCTATCACCGCTGCTCAAGCAGGCAACGCCGGTCGTGGTCGACCACGGTGAAGGGGTGTACCTCTACGACACCGATGGCAAACGTCACCTGGATTTCACCGCCGGGATCGGCGTGACCAGCACCGGTCACTGTCACCCGCACGTGGTGAGCGCCGCGCGGGAGCAGATCGGCAAACTCATCCACGGGCAGTACACGACGGTCATGCACAAGCCGATGCTGGAGCTGACGGAGAAGCTGGGCGATGTCCTGCCGGAAGGACTGAACTCCCTCTTCTACTCGAACTCGGGCAGTGAAGCGGTCGAAGCCGCGCTCCGGCTGTCGCGGCAGGCGACCAAGCGGCCCAACGTCATCGTCTTCCAGGGCGGATTCCACGGCCGGACCGTCGCGGCGGCGACCATGACGACGTCGGGTACCCGGTTCAGCGCCGGGATCTCGCCGCTCATGTCCGGTGTGCACGTCGCGCCCTTCCCGTACGCCTTCCATTACGGCTGGGACGAGGAAACCGCGACGAAGTTCGCCCTCCGCGAGCTCGACTACCTGTTCGCGACGGTCTGCGCGCCGAACGAGACCGCCGCGTTCTTCATCGAGCCGGTGCTCGGCGAGGGCGGGTACGTCCCGGCGAACCCCGAATTCCTGGCCGGGTTGCGGGAACGCGCCGACAAGCACGGGATCCTGCTGGTGATGGACGAGATCCAGACCGGCTTCGGCCGGACGGGCAAGTTCTGGGGACACGACCACTTCGGGGTGCGCCCGGACATCGTGCTCATCGCGAAGGGTCTCGCGAGCGGGTTCCCGATCTCGGGCATCGCCGCGTCGGAGGAGCTGATGGCGAAGGCGCTCCCCGGTTCGCAGGGCGGGACGTACGGCGGCAACGCGGTGGCCTGTGCGGCGGCGGTCGCCACGCTCGAGGTGATCCAGCGGGAAGGGCTGGTCGAGAACGCCGCCGAACGGGGACGTCAACTGCTCGAAGGAGTCCGGGTGATCGCGGACAAGTCGCCGTCGATCGGCGACGTCCGCGGGCTGGGGCTGCTGGTCGGCTCCGAGTTCACCACACCGGACGGCGAGCCGGACACCGCGAAGGCCCAGGCCGCCCAGAAAGCCGCCTCCGCCAACGGGTTGCTGCTGCTGACGTGCGGGGCGTACATGAACGTCGTCCGGATGGTGCCGCCGCTGATCGTCGACACCGAACAGGTCGACGAAGCGCTGCGGATCTGGGGTGACGTCGTGGCGGGGGTCGAGTGATGGCGCGCTACATCACGATCACCCTCGACAAGCGCGGGGTGTCCTGCCGTGCCCGGCTGCTCGACACCGAAGCCCCGCGGACCTGCCGCGCGGTGTGGGACGCGTTGCCGCAGAGCGGTTCGGCGTACCACGCGAAGTACGCGCGCAACGAGGTCTACACCCTCGTACCGCCCTTCGCCGAACCGAAACCGGGCCGCGAAAACCCCACGGTGACCCCGATTCCGGGTGATGTCGTGTACTTCGGGTTCGAGGCCTGGGAGATCGGCAACCCGGCGTACGGCTACGACGACGGCAGTGAGGCGCACAGCGACCAGGGCGCGACGGACCTCGCGATCTTCTACGGCCGCAACAACCTGCTGATCAACGGTGACGCGGGCTGGGTGCCCGGCAACGTGTTCGCGACGATCGAGGAGGGGCTGGCCGAAATGGCCGAAGCCGCGCAGGACCTCTGGCTGCGAGGTGTCGAAGGCGAGACGCTTTCGTTCGCACGCGCGTGAAAACCCGTGGGCGACGAGGGTTCCCCACCCTCGCCGCCCACGGGCCGGCACCCCTCCCTGGCTTACTGCCGTTCGGCGGCGAGCCGGTACTCGACACCACCGACTTCTTCACCGCGCTGATCGACCTGGGTCACGTGAACGGTGTACTGCCCACCCGCGGCCTCGGCGCCGGCGGTGAAGCTCAGCCGGGCGTCGATCTGTTCGCCCGCCTTGAACGCCAACCCGCTGATCCGGGCCCGCTGCGGGTTCACGATGGCCAACTCGGTCTCGCCGACCCGTTCGACGCCTTCACCCTTCGCGCCGCCTGCCCGCCACCGCGCGGCGAGGTCGGGGCCGAGGTCGATGGTGATCCGGCCCGGGCCGGTGAACGGCCTGCCCGGCTGGGTGAAGACGATGTCACCGACCGCCGTGGGGTCAGGACCGTGCCAGCCGAACACGATCGGCCGGATCACCGGGACCTTGATCTTGAACGGGACCGCGTTCACGTTGTGCCAGGCGATGTTGTTGTTGTTCCGCGTGTTGAGGGAAGTACTGACGCCTTCCGTCGGCAGGTCGGTCGGCGAGAGCCACCGGGCCAGCAGGCAGAAGTGCGAGCCGATCGGGACCTTCCACGGGATGACGACCGTCTTGGTGCCGTAAGGCACGTCCACGTCGAGCTTCGAACCGATGTAGTTCCACTGGTTCGGCCACTGGGCCACGGTGCCCTGCTTGGTGTACCAGACCTGCAGGTTCCCCTTCTCGTAGGCGTCACCGTACGGGCCGGGGCGATTGAGCGTGACGTGGATGAAGGCGTTGCCGCCCTGGACGATCGGGTCGTCGGTGGCGCACAGGATCGTCGCCGAGAAACACACCCGGATATCGGGGCTGGAGTAGAGCGAGCCGGACGAGGCCTCGTACCCGTAATCGGATCCGTTGTCCCGGATGAAGACGTCGCTGCGAGCTTCCGGTGCGGCCTGCACCGCCGGTGCGACACCTGCGAACAAGGTCGCGACGGCCAAGACGGCCGAGGCGAGCAGCGTTCGACGGCGCCGCGGATTACTGCTGATCATGTTTCCCTCCTAGGGCGAAACATTCGACCTGTTGACCGTCTGTCAGGCCGGTTGTGGCGGGGTTGTCGTGATCGTGTGCCCTAATTGGCCGATTTCGGTGAGTCTTCGCCCAGATACGCTCACCGAGGTCACATGCCGGAGGGAGCAGCGTGCCCGGGCCAGGGGAACTACGGGTGCTGGGCGCGGTCGAAGCGATCGGCCCCACCGGGCGGGCGGAGTTGCACGGCGCCCGCCAGCGAGCCGTGCTCGGCGTGCTCGCCCTGCACGCGGGCTCGGTCATCCCGATCCCCCGGCTGGTCGACGTGCTCTGGGGCGAAGATCCGCCCCGCACCGCGGTGAAGACCCTGCACAGCCACGTCGCCAGGATCCGGCAGGCGCTGGAGGACTGCGGATTCCCGCCGGTCCTGCAGACACGCAAACCCGGGTACGTCCTGGCCGTCGCACCGTCCTCAGTCGACGCCCTTCGCTTCGAAGAGGAACTTCGTGCCGCCAAACGGAACAACGCGGGCCAAGCGGTGGCGGCGTTGCGCGAGGCGTTGCGGCTCTGGCGCGGCGAGGCCTTCGCGGACGCCGAACTCGACGGCTGGGGGCGGCGCGAGGTAGAGCGGCTCCAGGAACTGCGCCTGTCCGCCTGGGAAGAACTCTGGGACGCCGAACTCAGGCTCGGTGAACACGAGGAGGTCCTCCGTGAACTCCCGCGGCTGCGGGCCGGGCAGCCGTACCGCGAACGGCTCGCCGCGCTGCACATGCTCGCCCTGCACCGCTGCGGGAGGCATGCCGAGGCCCTGGAGACGTTCCAGGCCGTCCGCCGGGGACTTGCCGACGAGTTCGGCGTCGATCCCTGCCCGGACCTGGTCGAACTGCATACGGCGATCCTGCGCCGCGCACCCGAACTCGACGCGCCCGCGCGGGGGACGGCACCCGCGCAGCTCCCCGCCCGTGTCGGGCATTTCACCGGCAGGCAGCAGGAACTCGCTTCTTTGGACAGGCTCCTCGACGAACCCGAGCCGCCGGTCGTGGTCATCTCCGGCGCGGCCGGAATGGGCAAGTCCGCGCTCGCCGTGCAGTGGGCGCACCGCATCGCGGACCGCTTCCCCGACGGCCAGCTCTTCCTCGACCTCGCCGGGCACGACCCGCACGAAGCGGTGTCACCGGGAGACGCGCTCGCCCATCTGTCGCGGGGACTCGGCCTCCCCGACGACCGGCTCCCGGACGCGACTGCCGAACGCGCGGCGCTCTACCGCTCGCTGCTGCACGGCAAGCGTTGCCTGATCGTCGCCGACAACGCGGGCAGCGTCGACCAGATCCTCCCGCTCGTGCCGGGGACGGCGAAAGCGATGTTGATCGTGACCAGCAGACAGACCCTGGCCGCGCTCGGCAGCAGGCACGCTGTCCGGGTGTTCGCCCTCGACGCGCTGGCCGATCCGGAATCGATGACCCTGCTGACCCGGGTGCTGGGCCCCGACCGGGTCACCCGCGAACCCGAGGAGGCAGCGCGGCTGGCAAGGCTGTGCGACGGGATGCCCCTGGCGTTGCGGATCGCCGCCGCGCGCCTGACCGGCGAACCGAACCGTCCGATCGCGGAACTCACCCGCGAGCTGACCGGCGCCGGCCGGCTGGAAACCCTTGCGGTGCAGGGAGATTCCCGGACCGTCAAAACCGTCCTCGCGAGCGCCTACCTGCCGTTGGACCACGCTTCGGCACAGCTGTTCCGGCTGTCCGGGTCGACGCCGGGGACGTCGTTCAGCTCGGCTCTCGGGAGCGCGCTGTGCGGGGTGCCCGCCGAAGCGGGCCGGGCCGCGGTCGCCGCGCTGTCCGCGGCGCATCTGATCACCCCGGCGGGCCCGGATCGCTACCGCCTCCACGATCTGATCCGCGAGTTCGCCGTCGCTTGCGCCCGCGCCGACGAGACGACGTCGAGCCGCGCCGAGGCGGCGGACCGGCTGATCGACTGGTACCTGCACGTCGCCGCCGAGGCGAACCGGATCATCGACCCGAACCGCGACCTGGTCACCCCGGCGCTGCGCCACCCGCCGCCCGAACGACCGTTCCCGGCGGACAGACGTGCGGCGCTGGCCTTCCTGAGTTCCGAACGCGCGAACCTGCTGCCCGTGGTGCGGTTCGCGCGTGACCACGGCCGCAACACCGCCGCCTGGCAGCTCACCTACCTGCTCACCAGTTTCTACGACACCACGGGCGGCTGGAACGAGCGGATCGGACTCTGCCGCGAAGGGGCCGCTGCGGCAGCCGAGCTCGACGATCCGTTGGCGGAGGCGGAAATGCTGCGCGCGCTGGGTGCGGCCTACTTCATGACCCGCAGGCTGACCGACGCGCTCGAAACCAACGCCCGCGCTTTGAAGGCCGCCCGAGCGGCGGGTGACCTCGAAGGCGAAGGGCACATCTACAACAACACAGCGAACGCCTATGCCGCGCTGCGCCGGTTCGACGAGGCGATCACCGCGTACCAACTGGCGGTCGAGCGGTGCACCTCGGCGGGCAACCGGCTCGGTCGCGCGCTGTCCCAGCGCAACCTCGGCCATGCCTATATCCGCCGCGGCCAGCCGATGGACGGCCTCAGCCCGCTGACGGCCGCGCTGGAGACGTTCCGCGAACTCGGCAACGCGCGTCTGGAGGCCGCCACACTGGACACGCTCGGCGAAGCCTACGAGGAACTCGGCGACCACGAAATCGCGCTGGAACACCTCGGCAAGGCCCTGGCCGCGAGCCGGGCGATCGGTGACCGATGGCAGGAGTGGGAATCACTGCTGCACGCCGGCCAGGTCCATCTTTCCCGCCGCGACTTCCCGGCCGCCCGCGACGATTTCGACCAGGCGCTGCTGATCAGCCGGGACGTCGGGAACCGGCACAGTGAGGCGGCCGCGCTCGACCGGCTCGGCCGCGCTCATCTGGGGCTCGGCGACCTGGTCGCGGCGCGGGAGAACCTCGAGCGCGGCCTCGCGGTCCGGGCAGGGGTCCCGGACCCGTACGAGGAGGCTCACCTGCACCGCGACCTCGGTGACCTCGAAGCGAGGTGCGGCGACACGGCCGCCGCGGCCGCCCACTGGGCTCGAGCGATCGAGCTGTACCGGCGGGCGAACGCGACGGCCGACGCCGACCTCGTCACCGGGCGGGGCTGATCGCCACGGTCGAGGTCGTGTACACGAGCCTGCCCTGCGACGGCTCGAAGAACTCGACCCGTGCCTTCCCCGCTTGACCGGGCAGGAGCGTGAGTTCGGCGTATCCCCTCGTCTCACCGCGCTGGAAGGTGACGACACCGTCCTTCACCGGGACATGGCCGGAGCCCTCGGTGCGATAGCGGACCGTGAGCGGTCCGGCCCACGGCCGGGAGAGCACGAGCGGAACCTTGCAGGTGGTGCGCGGCGCGAAGTTGGGCGGGATCGACCAGCAGATCTCCCCTTCCTGGGTCGTACCCACGGGGGAGGTTTTGGTCGCGTCGTCGTCGGCCACCCAAGCGGCGCCGATGCTGTGCCCGATCCGCAGGCCCTTCTCGCCGTAGAGCAGCAGGGAGAACATCTCGTCGTTCTCGACGACGGAATCGGCGCGGACCTTGACCGCGACGGTCCGCGTATCCGCGCTCCCGGACCAGGTCAGCGTGCCGCCGCTCGGCAGGTAGTCGACGCCCTCCTTGGCGATGAACGCCGGATCGACCGGCGAGCCGTTGCCCTCGATCGTCCGGTACTCGACCGAGCCCTGGGGCACGCAGCCGCCGTCGTCGAGGGAAACGGTGAAGAGAAGGGTGGTGTACCCGGCGCTGGTTCCCTCGGCCTGGCTGACGCCGCTGACGTTCACCACAGGTGCCGTGCAACCCGCTTCCCCGCCTTCGGCCACCGGCACCGCGAGCCCGAACGTGACCGCGAACGCCGCCCCCAGCGTCGCGATCCGTCTCATCCTTGGTCCCATCGAGCGTCCACCCCTTCCGGCGGGCCGCCGCGGCCCGCTGCGACATGGGTAACCGAGTGAGGTTGTCGTGAGGTTGTGACCGCCGGACAGCAAACGTGAAAAGGATTCATGGCCATCGTCGCCCACGACGTACTACGCTTCGGTAACCAGGCAAAGACGCGTGAGGAAGGGCAGTCGATGGGCGATGTTGCGGCACGGTTCGCCGAGATCGTCGGGGACACGAATTTGCTGGCAGGCGAAGCGATCCCCGAGGACTACGCACACGACGAGGCATTGACCATCACCCCGCGGCGACCCGCCTACCTGGCGAAACCGGAAACCGCCGAGGAGGTCGCGGAGCTGCTCAAGGTGGCGGGCGAACACGGCGTGCCGGTCACCGCGAGAGGGTCGGGCACCGGGCTTTCAGGCGGCGCGCAACCACGCGAGGACAGTCTCGTGATCTCTTTCGAGCGAATGAACGCCGTACTGGAGATCGACACCGAAAACCACGTCGCCGTGGTCCAGCCCGGCGTCACACTGTCCGAATTGGACGAAAAGGCGACGAAGGCCGGACTCGGCTACACCGTTCACCCCGGCGAACTGAGCGCGAGCGTCGGCGGCAACGTCGGGACGAACGCGGGCGGGATGCGCGCGGTCAAGTACGGCGTCACGCGGCACAACGTCGTGGGCCTGCAGGCGGTGCTGCCGACCGGCGAGATCATCCGGACCGGCGGCAAGACCTCGAAGGTGTCGACGGGGTACGACCTGACGCAGCTGATCATCGGCTCCGAAGGCACCCTCGCGATCGCGACCGAGGTCATCGTGAAGCTGTACCCGCGCCTGCCGCACGGCGCCACGGTGTTCGCGCCGTTCGAGACCTTCGACGAAGTGATGACCGTCGTCCCGAAGATCATCGCCAGCGGGCTCGCGCCGCACATTCTCGAATACATCGACAACCTGACGCTCGCCGCGATCGGCTACAACGAGAAGCTCAGCCTCGGTGTCCCGGACAACATCCGCGACACCGCGCAGGCGTATCTGGTGGTGGCGCTGGAAAACCGGGACGACGACCGGTTGCACGCCGATATCGAGGAACTCGGCGGCATGCTGGGCGATCTCGGCGCGATGGACGTGTACGTGCTCGAAGGCAATTCGGCACGCAGGCTCATCGAGGCCCGGGAGAAGGCGTTCTGGACGGCCAAGGCGGCGGGAGCGGACGACGTCATCGACGTGGTGGTCCCGAGGTCCGCGATGCCGGAGTTCATGCGCCGGAGCAGGGAAATGGCGCTCTCGCGCGAGGCAGGCGCCCTCGGCTGCGGGCACGCCGGCGACGGCAACGTCCACCTCGCCATCTTCTGCAAGGACACGGCCAAGCGGAAGCAACTGCTGACCGACATCTTCGCGCTCGGCATGGAACTCGGCGGCGCGATCTCCGGCGAGCACGGCCTCGGAAAGGCCAAATCCGGCTACTTCCTCGAACTGGAGGACCCGGCGAAGATCGCGCTGATGCGCCGGATCAAGGAGAGCTTCGACCCGGCCGGGATCCTCAACCCCGGCGTTCTTTTCGCTGAGAGGGCTTGAAAAGTGAGTGAGATGAACGGCGCCCAGTCCCTGATCCGCACACTCGTCGACAGTGGTGTCGACGTGTGCTTTTCGAATCCGGGCACCTCGGAGATGCACTTCGTGGCCGCGCTCGACACCGTGCCCGAGATGCGTGGCGTGCTCGGCCTGTTCGAAGGCGTCGTCACCGGCGCCGCGGACGGGTACGCGCGCATCGCCGACAAACCGGCCGCGACGCTGCTGCACCTCGGCCCCGGCCTCGGCAACGGACTGGCGAACCTGCACAACGCGCGGCGCGCGCACACCCCGATCGTCAACGTGATCGGCGATCACGCGACCTATCACAAGCAGTACGACGCCCCGCTCGAATCGGACATCGAAGCCGTCGCCGGTTCGCTCGAAGGCTGGGTCCGCCGCTCCGAGCACACGAAAGACGTCGGCGCCGACGCCGCCGCGGCCGTCGCGGCCTCGCAGGACGCCCCCGGACAGGTGGCGACGCTGATCCTCCCCGCCGACGCGTCCTGGGGCGAAGGCGGCGAGGCTTGCGCGCCCATCCCGCCGCGGATCCCTAAGGCCGTCGACGCGACGACGGTGAAGAACATCGCCGAGGTGCTGGCGAGCGGTGAGCCGGTCGCCCTGCTCGTCGGCGGCAGCGGCTGCCGCGAGGCCGGGCTGCTCGCGACCAGCAGGATCGCCGCCGCGACCGGGGTGAAGGCGTTCGTCGAAACGTTCCCGTCCCGGCTCGAGCGCGGCGAAGGCCTGCCGACGATCGAGCGGCTGGGCTACCTCGCCGAGCAGGTCGCGTACCAGCTCGACGGGATCAAGCATGTGATCGTCGCCGGAACGAAAGCGCCCGTTTCGTTCTTCGCGTACCCCGGCAAAGCGAGCAACCTGGTGCCCGAAGGCGCGCAGGTCCACGTTCTGGCCGAAGTCGGGCAGGACATCCCGCGTGCCCTGAACGACGTCGCGAACCTGGTCGCCGCCGAGACGGAGCCGGTGCTGCAGGAGGCCTCCCGGCCCGCGCTGCCGTCCGGACCGCTGACGCCGCAGAACTGGGTCGAGGTCATCGGCGCGCTGCTGCCGGAACGCGCGATCATCGCCGACGAGGCGAACACGTCCGGCCTCTTGCTGCCCGCCGCCACCGCCGGTGCGCCGCGGCACGACGTGCTCACCCTGACCGGTGGCGCGATCGGGTACGGCATGCCCGTCGCGACCGGAGCGGCCGTCGCCGCGCCGGATCGTCCGGTGATCAACCTGCAGTCCGACGGCAGCGCGCTGTACACGATTTCGGCGTTGTGGACGCAGGCACGGGAGAACCTGAACGTCACCACGGTCCTGCTGAACAACCGCGCGTACGCGATCCTGCGGCTGGAGTTGCAGCGCGTCGGCGCGGACGCCAGCGGCCCCAAGGCGAACGAACTGCTCGACCTTTCGCGGCCGGACATGGACTTCGTCAAGATCGCCGAAGGCATGGGCGTCCCGGCGACAAGGGCGACGACCGCGGAGGAGCTGGCCGAGCAGTTCCAGCGCGCGCTCGCCGAGCCGGGACCGCACCTGATCGACGCGATCGTCCCCACACTGTTCTGAGCGGACTCGTATGTCGTAAGTCGCGCATCGGCGCGACTTACGACACCTCTCAGGTGGTCCGCGAGCGCTGGGCCAGCCAAAGGTTGGTCTGCAGGATATCCAGCCGGCTCAGATGCCGTACGGGGCTTGATTTCTTGCCGACCTCGCGAAGCCAGTCGTTCACTTCACTCCACAGCCACACTCCGCCGCCCACGAGGTAGTACGGCTTGGGGAAAGGACTTCCGGCTTCAGCGCCTTCTACCATCCACTCACGTACCGTGTCCTCCGCTACGTCTGACCGGTCCGCGATGTCCGAGAGAGACATAAGATCCTCGCAGCACCTGTCGACGTGGACGCCGGAGATCTCCTCCAGGCTCGCCACGACCTTCCGGGCGACGTCCATCGGCTCATCGCCGTCTGTGGTCACCGTGAGCATCGTCAGCCCGCCATACGATGCTGTGAACACATCGTGGCCCTGGTGGATACGCAACACCGTCTCGTCCGACAGGGCACCCACAGCAAAGATCAACTCGAACTGACCCACGTTCCGCCTTCCCGAGTGGTACGGGAGCGCCAAGTTACCATCGGCGCCCGACCGTCGAGCAGCACGATCACCCGTTCCGGGGCCTCGGCTGCTTGTCCAGCTCGTGGCGGTCAGGGCAGTGCCTGACCGCTTGTCTGAGGCGAGCCAGTTCGCCGTCGGGGTTCGCGGGAGTGCCGCTGACCGAGACCCTCCTGCTCAGATGCCGTGGACACGGGCAGTCGAGGACAACCCCGTGCCCACCAGGCCGCACCCTCCAACCAGTCTTGACCGCCTCCTCAATCTCGCGGTTGATAGCTTTGTGCTTGTGGTACTTGGCCACACAACCCCCTGGGCTGGGTCATTCGAGTCCGCTGCCTGACCGGGAAGGCCTCTCCCCAAGGGGTGTCGCCACAACGACGGACAATGAAGTCAAGAAGTGAATACGTGCCGGGAAGCGGGCTAGTCGACGCCCTTGAGCTTGCCACGGACCGCCTCGCCGGCCTTCGTTTCCGGCTTGGTGACCGCTTGGACAGCCCGTGTGATCGATTCCTTGCCTGAGCCCGCCGACATGGTGGCGACGCCGTCCTTGACGGTGACTTTGCCGCCGATCCCCTGCCACGCCTCGGATACGACCCAGTTGACTTCCTTCAGGGTGGTCCGCGCCGCGTCGATGGCGGCTTCGTCGTTGCGATAGAACGCCGACCCCAGACTGGCCAGCGCGACCCTGACAGCGATCGTCCTGACCACGCGCGACTTGTCGACAAGCACCTCGTGCCCACCGAAGTGGTCGAAGATCTCGCGGAACCAGGTAACACCCGCCTCATGCAGTCGTTCGAAGTCGACTCCGTCCCAGGATTCGGCTCGCTTCGACTTGAGCAGCGCTTTGTTCGGGCCGAGAACGATGGCCTTGACCATCTGCTCCGCATGCGTGAGCAGGATCCACTCCCCCAGATTCTGGTGGGTTCCGGTCAACTGCCTGCCCGTGGTCGCGTACTTGATTCCGAGCTCGTCGAAGATCTTCTTCGCCGCGGCGATCCACTTGTTTCGCGGATCGATGTTCGCCTTCGTGATGGTGTCGACCCGAGTACCCTCGTAATTGAGATCGACGAACATCTGCGCGGCTTGTTCTTCGCTTATGCCGTGGTAAACCTCGACGGTGACCGGCTGGTTGAGCAGCCGGTCCTTCAAAGCGGCGGACACGCTCTGATCGGCGTTGATGATAAGGGCGGCAAGGTGACGACACTCGCCGTCGGCCAAGGCTCCACGCCCCAAGCTCCCGTAGTCGTAGGTGTACCATGGGCTTCGCAGACCTTGGATGGTGACCGGGTCGGCAAGCTCCAGCATCGGCTCGGGCCACACGGACACGAATCCCGGAAGGACACCGAACGCCTCTTCCGGACTGGGCGCGAACTGGTCAAGCAGATAGGCACGCAGAGGGCCCTGAGTGTTCTTCATTTTCGCCGTGGCGATGTACCTCTCGACGAGAGTGGACTCACCGGCCACACTACGTTTCTCCAGGGCCTTCTTTTGAAAGGGGCGCTGCATTCTTCCTCGCAGCGGGGCCAGTTTCGCCGCGCGCGGCTCGACACTGAGCCCCTCCTCCATCTCCCGCATGGCCTCCTCAAGAGCAAGGCCCGAAATATGATGCTCTACAACCCAACTGAGCGGCACCACAGTTGTGAAGTGAAAAGCACTTCGACGAATTCCCGTGATCATTTTTGGAGCGAGCACAACACCCTGCTTCTCGATCGGATTGCGATATCGTGCTGCACTGGAGTTCGCCTGTCAAACACGGATCGATGCACTCGAGCACACCTCGGGCAACCACTCGACACGCACTCGAGCTAACGGACAAGAGGGCGATCGCGCCGACCCGCGCTGGTCATGACCGTTTCCCGACGCCCCCCACGGACGACGGCTCCCCATGCCTGTGCCGCAAGAGGCCGGACGCGAATCCCAACTCGATTCACTCGATCGAGCGAAGCCTTGCCGGGAAACTGGCTCAGACGGCCGCGCGTCTCAGGAGCATCGGCTCCACGTCCGGGCAAGCAAATAAGCAGCCTAGACAGGCAACCTTGCCTTCCGCGTCTCACCGATACCGTTCACGTGCGCACGAGCAATAGTTGGCGAAGCCAATCGGCTGGAGAGAACAAGCCCCTTCGCTTCGGGAATACCTGAACCTCGGAAACAGCCGAGAAAGCCGACTGCCCTACAGCGGGACGTTAAGGATTTCCGCCCGCCGCATCCTCAGCGCACTAGTGGACTGAAGCGACCAGCGGTTCGGGCTGGCGTTGTTTGGGAACGAAGGCTGTCAGGGCGAGGCCCAGGAGTGCCGCACCGGCGGCGACCACGAAGCTCAGCCGGAACCCGGTCGCCGAGGGAACCGAAACCCCGCCGACGGTGATCGCCAGCGACGCGAGCATGGTCGCCATCACCGCGCTGGACGTCGAGGTGCCGACAGAGCGCATCAGCGAGTTCAGCCCGTTCGCGGACGCGGTTTCGGTGACCGGGACCGAACCCATGATCAGCGCGGGCATGGCCGCGTAAGCGATGCCGACGCCGCCGCCGATGATGATCGACGCCGTGATCAGCTCGAAAGCGTTGTCCATCAACACGGTCGCGAAGAGGTATCCCGTCGCGATGGTGACGGCGCCGGTCATCAGCGTCGTGCGCGGACCGTAGCGCTCGATGAGCCGGGCCGAGACCGGCGACAGCATGAACATGACCAGGCCGTTCGGGGCCAGGCAGAGCCCGGCTTGCACCATCGTCAACCCGAGGCCGTAGCCGGTCGACGCGGGTGCTTGCAGCAACTGCGGGAACGACAGCGCCATCGAGTAGAGCGCGAACCCGATCATGATCGATGCGAGGTTGGTGAACAGCACGGGGCGACGCGCGGAGACCCGCAGGTCCACGAGCGGGTCGCGGCGCCGCAGCTGGTAGGTGCCCCAGATCAGCAGGATCGCCACCGCGGTTCCGGCGAAACCGAGCGTGCGGCCGCTGCCCCAGCCCCATTCGCCGCCCTTGACGATCGGCAGCAGCAAGCAGACCAGTCCGGCTGTCAGCCCCAGGGCGCCGAGGTAGTCGAAGGGCGCGGGTGTCTTCACCGGTGACTCCGGCACCACGAACAGGATCAGCAGTCCGCAGACGAGCCCGAGGCCCGCCGACGCCCAGAAGAGGACGTGCCAGTCGGCGTTCTGCGCGACCAGCGCCGATACGGGGAGCCCGATGGCGCCGCCGACGCCGAGCGTCGAACTCATCACCGAGATCGCCGCGCCGACGCGTTCGGGCGCGAGTTCGTCGCGCATGATGCTGATCCCCAGCGGGATCGCGCCCATCGCACAGCCCTGCAACCCACGGCCGAGGACCATCAGCGCCAGCGAACTGGTCAGCGCGGAGACCACCGAACCGGCGACCAGGAAACCCAGGCTGATCAGCAACAACCGGCGTTTGCCGTAGAGATCGCCGAGCCGTCCGCTCACCGGCATCACCACGGCTCCGGCGACCAGGGTCACCGTCACCACCCACGACGCGTCGGACGGGGTCGCGTTGAGCAGCCGGGGAAACGACGGGATCAGCGGGACGACGAGCGTCTGCATGAACGAGGCCACCAGGCCACAGGTGGCGAGCACGACGACGAAGACCCGGGGCGAAGGTGCCCGGCCGGCCGGTTTCACCATGTGCGTCCCATGATCCGACCTTACACAGCACTCCCTTCCGAGGTGAATGGTTGACCGACAGGATCACAACCAGGTGCGGACCCCACCGTGCCCGGAGCAGGTTCCGCGGCGATTCTGGCTGTAGCTATAGGAACCGTCCTTGCAGAGGGCGGTCGCGCCGTCGGCCGCGCCGGGTCCGGTCGCCGGCCGGTGGACGCAGAGGCCGTCGGTGTTGCGGTAGTAGTCGCTCCCGCATTCCGCGAGATTCGGCGCCTTCGCCGTGGGTGTCGTCTTCGGACGTGTTTTCGACGGTGGCGGCTCGACCTGCTTCGGCACCTCGACCGCGGTCGTGGCCGGTGGCACGAACTGCTGAGGTGCCGGTGTCGGGCTCGGTGTCGCCGTGGTCGAGGGTGGTGGCGTCCAGCTGCTGGTCGGCGTGGCCGACGTCGACACCGGGCTGCTTTGCGGCGTGACCCGCCCGGTGGGCACGGTCTCCACACCGCAGCCCCCGGCGATCAGCAGTCCGATCGCCAGTGCCATCCCCAGTTTCACGGTTCTCTTCGGCATAGCGGCCTCCCCGGCACGTGGTGGTGCCGCGTAGTCGGGAGATCGTTCGCCGGTGTTACCGCCGAGGGAAGGTCAGTCGACCATCGTGCCGCAACTGATGTTCAACGCCGTCGCCGTCATGCTGCGCGCGTGGTCCGAGGCGGCGAAGGCGGCGACACGGGCGACATCTTCCAAAGACGCCGTCCGCTTGAGCATCGTCGCCTCGACCATGTCGCGGATGGCGTCGTCGAGTCCGGCGCCCGCCGGGATCGTTTCCGGGATTCCGCCGGTGCGGAGGGTGACCACCCGGATGCCATGCGGTCCGAGTTCGCACGCCAGCCCTCGTCGCAACGCCTCCATCGCGCTGAACGCGACCTGCAGGCCGCCGAGGTGGTACCCCGGCAACGGATCTCCGTCGCCGCCGAACATCAGGATCACCCCGGACCCCTGCCCGATCATGTGCCGGGCGGCCGCCCGCGCTGTCAGGAAGTTCGTCCGCACCGCCGTCCGCACCGGGCTTTCGAAGTCCGCCAACGACATCTCGACCAGCGGAGTGCCCTGGACGTCCTCATGCGTGATCACGTTCATCGAGATGTCGACACTGCCCGCCGAGGAGACCACCGAAGCGGCGTGCTCGTCGATGGCCGCTTCGTCGAGTGCGTCGAACTCCGCCGTCTCGGCCTTCCCGCCCGCGTAACGGATTTCTTCGGCCAGTGCGTCGAGTTTCTTCAGTGTGCGGCCGGTGAGGTGGACTGTCGCGCCCTCCCTGGCGAAGCCGTGGGCCACCGCGGAGCCGATCCCGCCAGCTGCCCCGTAGACGATCGCGTTCCTGCCTTCGAGCAACATCGGATCCTCCTACTTCCCGTCCAGCGCGATGAGTCCTTCGGGCATTCCGTCCAGGTGGACGTCGACCCAGATCGGGAGCCACATGTCGACCTCGTGGAACCGGCGCAGCTCGGCCAAGCCGCTGAGCCAGCCCATCCAGGAGCCATACGGCGGCTTCCCGTCAGAGAATCCACTTTGGACGAACGTCAGTTTCGTGCCACCGCCGGAGTCCTCGAGTTCCCAGGAAGTCACGATGCCTTCCTCGTACGCGAGCGTCATCCTCCCGTCTGGCACCAGATCGACGATCTTCGCCGGTTCCGGATCCTGCTCCAGCGAGCCCATCGCCCAGCGTCCGCCGACGCGCATCTCGGCCTCGATCCGCGCGCCGAACCAGCGCGTGAACGCGGCGGGATCGGTGATCGAGCGGTAGACCTCCGGTCGTGCCGCGTCGATGCGCACTTCTTCCCGCATCACCGGGGAAGTGAGGTCGCAGCGGGCGGTGATCGGGCGCCCCTCCACGTGATCGACGAGGTTCGCGACCGCCAGCGCCCAGAACGTGTGCATCATGCCGAGCGGCGAGTCCGAATCCGCCATCAGCGCGGCGAAGTCCGGCAGGCCGGTCTGGCTGTACGACAAAGAGGTCCCGTCTCCGTCTTCCGCCAGCTCGAGTTCGACGACCGTCTCCGTACCGTCGACGGTCCAGGCGAACCGCAGGACGTGGTCTTCGGCCGTCAACAGCCGCTGACGTGGGACGGCGCCGTCCGGCGTGTAGCGGCCCCAGAATTCGTAGCGGGACGGCAGGTCGACTTCCGCGTACTCGGAAAGCCAGATACGCAGCGCTCCGGGGTCGATCAGCGCGTGCCAGACGTCGTCGATCGGCGCGCGCACACGCACCTGGAAGCTCGCCGGTTCAGTCACGAGCCTCTCCTTTCGGGTAACAGGCCACGGCGAGTTTGAAGGCGTCGCCTTCCGCTCCGCCGTAGCGGGTGAACAGATCCTGCAAAGTCGTCTTCAGTTCGTCGAGGAACTCCTGGCGGCGCTCCGGCTCCACCCGGATCTCTCCGGAGACACCGATCGACGGCAGTTCCGGCGCGGCCCTGTCGAGCGCCGCGATGTCCGCCTGGACCTCTTCCGTGAGGTCCACCAGGTAGCCGAGGCTCAGCTCGTCCCGCGCCGCCCGCGGGCCGATCCGGCCGACCAGCCCTGGCGACAGCCAGTACGAACGCGCGCTCGCCTGGTACACGCCCTCGTTGATGCCGCGCACCCTGCGTTCGGAAACCTGCGTCACGAGACCGGCTTCCACCAGGCGTTTCACGTGGTAATAGACCCGTTGCGGCGTCTGATCCAGCACCGCCGCCACCTCGGTACAGGACCGCGGCTCCGCCAGTTGCCGCAGGACGTCCACGCGCTGGGGCTTCAGCAACGCCTCCGCCTGATCGAGCCGCTCCAGGTACGCCACATCCTTCATCACGAAAATCAGTTTGAACGTAAAAATCTATTTTGTCAATTGCGCCGGATCGCGCTACTCTCGTGGTGTGGCGATCCTGCGGCGGTACTCGGCGGACATCGCGATCACCGTGGCGGTGATCGCGAGTTCCGTCGCGGTCTCGCTCGGCGCGAGCGCGGAACCGCCGCGCAACGCGGTCCTCGGCTGGGTCTGCGCGGTGCTCGCCTGTGCCGCCCTGTTCCTGCGCCGCAGGCACCCGCTTCCCGTCACGATCTTCACCGCGGTGTGCTGCGCGCTCTACTACCCGTACACGGATCCCGACGGGTTCGTGCTGCTCGCCTTCGCCTTCGCGCTGTACAACAACGCCTCGACAGGGCGGATCCGCAGCGCGGCGATCGTCGCGGCGGCCGCGATGGGCGGTGTCGCGGTCGGCGAGGCACGGGGCGGCGCCGCTCGGCAGGTGGACAACTTCGCGTTCCTGCTGATGGCGGGCTGGTTCATCGCACTGGTCGCGGTCGGAGCCGTGACGTACTACCGCCGCGAAGCCGAGCGCACCAAGGAGTCGGAAGCACAACGAAGGGCCACCGACGAACGCCTCCGGATCGCGCGCGAACTGCACGACGTCCTCGGGCACAACCTCGCGCTCATCAACGTCCAGGCCGGCGCCGCGCTGCACGGCAAGGATCCGGCGAAATCCGAGGAGGCACTGGCCACGATCAAACAGACCAGCAAGGACGCGTTGCGCGAACTCCGCGCCACCCTGGGCATGCTGCGGCAGGCGGATACGCCGAGCCTGGCCAGGGTCGCCGAGCTGGCCGAGTCGGCGGGCGCGCACGGACTGATCGTCCGGACCGAAATCGACGGCACGGCGAGGGAGCTGCCACCCGCCGTCGAACACGCCGCTTTCCGGGTCGTCCAGGAGGCGCTGACCAACGTCGCTCGGCACGCCGCGGCGGGCACCGTCGTGGTCCGGATCGGCTACACCGACCATGATGTGTCCGTGCAGATCGACGACGACGGCCGGGGAGGCGCCGCGAAGCCCGGCAACGGGATCCGCGGGATGGCCGAACGAGCCGAAGCGCTCGGCGGCGAATTCGCCGCGGCCGCGCGCGAGAACGGCGGCTTCCGTGTGCGTGCCCGGCTTCCCTTGCGGGCGGCGCGATGATCCGGGTCCTGCTCGTCGACGACCAGCGGCTGGTCCGCGCCGGGTTCAAGTCCATTTTGGACGGCGAGGCCGACATCACGGTCGTCGCCGAGGCGGCGGACGGGCGGGAGTCCCTCGAAGCCGCGCATGAACACCAGCCGGACGTGGTCCTGATGGACATCCGCATGCCGGTGATGGACGGACTCACCGCGACCCGGCATCTGCTCGGAGACCCGGCGCTGACCGGGGTCAAGGTCGTCATCCTCACCACCTTCGACCTCGACGAGGACGTCTACGGTGCCCTGCGCGCCGGCGCCAGCGGATTCCTGGTCAAGGACACCGAACCGGAGGAACTGATCCACGGCGTCCGGGTGGTCGCACGGGGCGACGCGCTGCTCGCGCCGTCGATCACCCGCCGTCTGATCTCCGAATTCGCGGGCCGGGTGGCGCGGCCGGGGCCTTCGCCGGTGCTGAACCGGCTCACCGAACGCGAACGCGAGGTGATGAGCCTGGTCGCGGCCGGTCTGTCCAATGACGAGATCGCGAAGGAACTCGTGCTCAGCCCCGCCACGGCGAAGACACACGTCAGCCGGATCATGACCAAGGTGGGCGTCCGCGATCGCGCGCAACTCGTCGTGCTCGCCTACGAATCGGGCATGGTCACCCCTCGCTGGTTGACCCCGTGACCACAACTCCGGTAGTACGGGAAACGCCTTAGGGGTACCCAGAAGTTGCGGCCGGAGTGCCCGCCGGAGCCCGACGAAACGCGGGCGGGAAAAGCCGATGCTTTCCGCCATGGACACCATCACGCTCTCCGAAAGGCGGCCTGGGGGCGGCCTTTCGAGGCTGGCAGGCTGGTCACAGCGCCACCGCTGGCTCGCCGTTTCGCTCTGGCTGCTCACTCTTCTCGGCGTCACCCTGGGCTCGCAGGTGGCGGGCAGCGCCTACCACGACGACCATTCCCTGCCGGGCACCGAATCGCAGCGGATCATGGAACTGTTCGAAGCACAGGCTCCCGCGCAGACCGGCGCGACCGCCGAGATCGTCTTCAAGACCGAAAGCGGACTCGCGACCGCGCGCGGGCCGATCGAGGAGATGCTCGCCGAAGTCCGTTCACAGCCACATGTGAAAGCGGTGACCAGTCCGTTCGACGACCCGTCCGCGGTTTCCCGCGAGGGCACGATCGGTTATGCCGCACTGGCTTTCGACCTCGAGTCGAAGGATCTGCCCTACGACGACATCGTGCGTGTCGTCGACACCGCGAAGAAGGCCGAATCGGCCGGGCTCCGGGTCGAACTCGGCGGTGAACCGATCGAGCGGACCAGCGAGAGCGGTGGGCCGTCGGAGGGCGTCGGAATGCTGGCCGCGCTGGTGGTCCTCGTCTTCCTGTTCCGCTCGATACTCGCCGCCGGTCTCCCGGTGATCGCGGCGATCTTCGCCGTCGGCAGCACGCTCGGCGTGATCGTGCTCGTCAGCAGGTTCGTCGACATCGCCAGCTACACGGCACCGCTGATGATGCTGGTCGGGTTCGGCGTCGGCGTGGACTACGCGCTGCTCATCTTCAATCGCTACCGCAGCGAAATACTGAGCGGTCTCGACCGCGAACAAGCGGTGCGGCGCGCCCTCGACACCGCCGGGCGCTCAGTCCTTTTCGCCGGTGGAACGGTGATCATCGCGCTGCTCGGCCTGCTCGCGCTCGGTCTCGGCTCCCTGCGCGGTGTCGCTCTCGCGGTGGCGTTGACCGTCCTGGTGACGATGATCGCGTCGGTCACCCTGCTGCCCGCCCTGCTGTCGCTTTTCGGCCGCCGCCTGGAAAAGGGCATCCGCAAGCACGCGGAGAAACGGGAACACGGCAAGGCCTGGGGCAAACTCGGCGACGCCGTGCAGCGGCGGCCGCTGGTCCCGCTGGCGATCGGCCTGCTCGTCCTCATCGGACTGTCGCTGCCCGCGCTCGGCATGCGCCTCGGATTCGCCGACGCGGGCACGGCTCCGGAAACGTCGACCACCCGGCAGGCGTACGACCTGATGGCCGAGGGCTTCGGGCCGGGCTTCAGCGAGCCGCTGATCGTGGTCACCGAGAACGGTGATGGCGTCGCGCTGCAACGGAAACTCGAAACCACACCGGGAATCGCCAAGGTGACGCCGCCGAGGGGACAAGGCGTCACGACGGTCCTCGCCTTCCCCACGTCTTCCCCGCAGGACGAAGCGACCGCCGAGCTCGTGGAGCGGCTGCGGACCGAGGTGTTGCCGGGTCTGCCCGGGAACTACCTGGTCGGCGGGAGTGTCGCGGCGGCGGTGGACTTCGCGGACGCCGTCGGCGACCGGTTGCCGCTGTTCGTGCTGGTGGTCGTCGGGTTATCGGCGTTGCTGCTGATGGTGGTCTTCCGGTCGATTCTCATCCCGCTCAAGGCGGCCCTGCTGAACTTGCTGAGCATCGGCGCCGCGCTCGGCGTGATGACGGCGGTGTTCGGCGACGGCCTGTTCGGCGTGCAGCCGGGACCGATCGAAGCGTTCGTTCCGGTGCTGATCTTCGCGATCGTCTTCGGGCTTTCCATGGACTACGAGGTGTTCCTGGTGTCCAGGATGCACGAGGAATGGCGGCGCACCGGCGACGCACGGCACGCCGTCCGCGAAGGACTCGCCTCCACCGGAGGGGTGATCACGGCCGCGGCGGTGATCATGATCCTGGTGTTCGGCGCGTTCCTGCTCAATCCCGATCGGATGCTGGCGCAGTTCGGACTCGGGCTGGCGGTGGCGGTGCTGGTGGACGCGTTCGTGATCCGCTGTCTCGTGGTGCCCGCGGTGATGCGCCTGCTCGGGGAACGTGCCTGGTGGCTGCCACGATGGCTGGACCGGCGACTGCCGCACGTGGCACTGGAACCGTCGTCCCGCTGACCCCGGACGCTGGGAAAGGCCCGCAGTAACGGGCCTTTCCCGGTACTCAGCCGAGACGGCGAAGCGCCAGGCCGAAGACCCGGTCCTCGGGAAAGTACCCGTGATGCCGCGAATCCGCGCTGAGCGCCCGGTTGTCGCCCAGCACCACCAGATGCCGTGGCGGCACGACCGCACCGGCCGCGACACGGCCCGCCGCTTCCTCGGGGACCGTGTCCCCGCCGACCGCGACCACCCGTTTGACGGTCCAGCGCACCGGCAGCGGACCCGAACCGGGATTCTCGAGCACGACGACGTCCCCCACCGCGATGGCTTGGGGGCGTTGCCGCGCCAGTATCCTGTCGCCCTCGTGGAACGTCGGCGTCATGCTGGAACCCGTCACGGCGATCACCGCCCAACGCCGCTTAGCCCAGCGCAGCACCAGCAGACCGGAAGCCGCCGAAGCCAGCAGGGCCAGGATCTTCACGAGACTTCCTGAACGTATCCGTTGGCCTGCAGCCGGAAGAGCCGCGAATAGGTGCCGTCCAGCGACACCAGTTCGTCGTGGGTGCCCAGCTCCGCGACCCGGCCGTCGACGAGCACGGCGATCCGGTCGGCCGCCCGTACGGATCCGAGCCGATGGGAGATGAGCACACTCGTGCGGCCGGCTCGATGCTCGGCGAGCGAAGTGTGGATCTCGTGTTCGGCCTCGGCGTCGAGCCCCGACGTGGGCTCGTCCAGGATGAGCAGATCCCGCTGGTCCCGCAGGAACGCCCGCGCGAGCGCGACCCGCTGCCATTGCCCGCCTGAGAGCAGGACACCGGTTTCCGGATCGTCCTTGTCCTCCTCGCTGACGAAACTCCGGGAAAGAAGTGTCCGGTAACCGCGAGGCAGATTCGCGAGCGTGTCGTGGATTCCCGCTCGCTCGGCCGCGGCTGTGAGCCGCTCGTCGACAGGGCCCAGTTCGTCCGCGCCGTCGACGTCACCGAGCGCGATGTTCTCCGCCGCGCTCATCTCGTAGGTCATGAAATCCTGGAACACCGCGCCGAGTCTGCGTCTCAGTTCGTCGACCGGCAGATCGCGCAGGTCGGCACCGTCCCAGAGCACGGCTCCGCGGGTCGGGTCGTAGAACCGGCACAACAGTTTCACCATCGTGCTCTTCCCCGCCCCGTTGTGCCCGACCAGCGCCATCGACTCTCCACAAGGGATGAAGAGGTTCACCCCGCGCAGCACCCACGGATGCCCTGGGCCGTAGCGGAACCAGACATCGCGGAACTCGATCCCATGCCGCAGCGGCGAAACCTTTCCCGGCTCCGGCGGAACGGGGAGATCGGAGCCTTCCGTCGTCACGGTGCGGTAGTGCTCGAACAACAGCAGGGCGTTGTGCGCCGCACCGATCCGGCCGATCAGATTGGCGAGTGAACCCTGCACGCCCGCGACGGCCGCGGTGAAGACAGCTATGTCACCGACGGTCAGCTGACCTCGGCCCGCGGCCAGCACCGCCCAGACCAGCCCGGTACCGGCGACGACGGCGCTGAGCGCGCCCAGCAACCCCTGGACGCGCAACTCACGAAGATCGGTACGGCGTCGTTGCGTGTTGGCCTTGCCGAGCTCGGCCAGCATCCGGCCCCGGAACAGCTTGCCGAGCCCGAGCAACCGGATCTCCTTGGCGGCGTCGAGGCCGGTCATCAACTGCATGTAGAAGAACTCACGCCGTTCGGTGGGGCTGAGACCGGTCAGCACCTGCGCACGGCGCTTGCTCAGTTTCAGTTCCGCGATGAGCGTCGGGACCGCGGCGACCATCACGACCGCGGTGACCGGGAGGCTGACCGCCGCCAGCGACACCAGGAACCCGACCGTGGTCAGCACGGCCTGGACGCCGCCGACGAACGAATCCAGGATCACGCCGGGACCGGAGTAGCTGTGCTGCTGGGCCAGGTGCAACCGGTCACGGTAGGCGGGCTGTTCGAGGCGGGCGAGGCCGGCCAGCCGTCCTGTCGCGAGATACAGCCGGTCCCTGGTGAGCAGGGTGACCCGGCGGGTGAGCTCACCCGACAGGTACCGCCCGGCCTCGCCGAGCAGCGCGACCGACACTCCCGCGACAGCGAGACCCACGGCGAGCAAGGTCAGCTCGTCCAGCCGGACCTCGGCCGCGACCACCCGGTCGAGAACGAGCTTGGTCAACCACGCGACGATCACCGGCAGGACACCCGTCAGCACGCTGATCGCGAGACTGCCCAGCAGGATCAGCGGCGCGGCGGCCCAGGCGACACCCAGCGCGACGACGGCCGACCGCGGGCCAGGAGAGCTCACCTGACCGCCAGGCGCGGCAGCACTTCCGGCTGGAAGCCGGCGGCCACGACCCGCCCACCGGGACCGAGCATCGCCACCACGGGCGTTCCGCGTACCTCGAAGGCCTTGCTGACCACGCCCCCGACCGGCTCGACGACGACACGGGCCACCGGTGCCAGCCTGGCGACGAACTCGGCCGCGCCGTCGGCGTCTCCTTGGACCACGGCGAGAACGTGCTCCCGGGGATGATCTTTCGCGTGCTCGACGAAGTCAGGAAGCTTCTCGATACACGTATCGCACTCGACGGCGAAGAACCCCGCGAGCGTCTGTTCGGTGAAGCCGGACCGCGATACTTCGGCACCGTCGATGGTCCGCGCGGTGAAGTCCGCGACCCGGTTCCCTTCGGCCACCATGACCGGCCCCGCGGGAACGCGGTTCTCGAGCGCCTTGCCGATCAGCTCGGAGTGGGTGCGCAGCCTCTTGATCACCCCGAACGTCAGCACCAGATCGAGCACGAGCAGAGCGCCGACCAGAACGAGAACGGCGATCAGGATCCCCATACCTACTCCTTGACGAGTTCCGGGACGTCCCGGAAAAGTTCCACGATGTCGTCGGAGCGCACGGCGACGAAGCCGACGACGAGACCGGCGCAAAGCGCGACGGCCGTTCCCGGAAGAGCGCCGTGCGGTGATTCGACGAGGGAAGCCACCGAGCCGATCAGCGCGATACCCAGCAACAGGACGTTGCGCACCACCTGGGGTACGCCGAGTGGCATCGCGCTCCTGCCGAAGCAATGACACGGCGCGCGTTCGCCGCGCGACAGCGACAGCGTGATCGCCGCGGTGAACACCGCGAGAAGCGCCGCCGCACCGGTGAATGCCGGGAAGAGGGCACTCCACCACCGGCCCGCCGAACCGGTGATCAGCACCCCCACGATGACGAATTCGACCGCGACGACCATTCTCGCGACAATGGCGCGTCGCGCGCGCGGAATCAGTCCCAGTGGCCCCGCGGACGCCACAAAGGAACGAAATCTTTCGCCGCCGAATTTGCCGGCGGCGGAGATACCGAACACGAGAGTCAGCGCGGCGGCGCAAGCGATCGACAAGTACATGCGTTCTCCCCACCCCTGGAAAGGGAAGACGGCGGCCGAAGCCGCCGTCTTCCGGCACTTCTCAGCAGCGGGTGCTGACCTGGTAGCAGAGGCAGCTCACGCAGTCCTTGTAGAAATGCCACCTGCGCCCGGCCTCGTCGGGCCAGCACCCACAGAATTCGTGCGCCGCCGCCGGCACTTCGGGCACCACTTTGCCCAGTAACCGATCACCGAGTTTCTGAACCAATTCGAGCATGACAAATACCACCTTCCCCAGTTCCAGTGAATTTGACGTGCATCAGCGGGAGAATAGACGGACTTCAAGCCAAAGAAATCATTACTCCAACCCCCAGTCGGCCGGCCCCCACCGATTCGGTCACGATAGCGGGAGAAATACGGCAAGGCAACAGGCTGCGAACGCGCCACCCCTTTGCCGCACAGAAGGGGCCGTTCAGGACGATGTCTGTCCTGAACGGCCCCTTCGTGTCATGCCTGGCCGGGAAGTGGCTTACTCGTAGATCTCACCCTTCGCGGCCTTCTCGACCAGCGAAGCGGGCGGGGTGAAGTGGTCACCGTAGCGCTCGGCCAGCTGGCGCGAACGGTCGACGAAGCCCTGCAGACCACCCTCGTACTGGTTGATGTACTGGATGACACCGCCGGTCCACGCCGGGAAGCCGATGCCGAAGATCGAGCCGATGTTGGCGTCGGCGATGGTGGTGAGCACACCCTCGTCGAAGCACTTCACGGTCTCGAGCGCCTCGGCGAACAGCATGCGCTCCTTGAGGTCCTCGAAGGGAACCTCGGCGCTGCCCGACTTGAACGCGTCGCGCAGGCCCGGCCAGAGACCGGTCCGCTTGCCTGCCTCGTCGTAGTCGTAGAAGCCCGAGCCGGTGGAGCGGCCCTTGCGGTCGAACTCCTCGACCATCCGGTCGATGACACCCTCGGACGCGTGCCCGTTCCAGGTGCCGCCTGCCGCCTCGATCGCTTCGCGCGTCTCCTTGCGGATCTTGCGCGGCAGCGTCAGGGTCAGCTCGTCCATCAGCTGCAGCGGCGGGGCCGGGTACCCGGCCTGCGAACCGGCCTGCTCGATCGACGCGGGCTCGACACCCTCGCCCAGCGCGGCGACGGCCTCGTTGATGAACGTGCCGATGACGCGCGAGGTGAAGAAGCCGCGGCTGTCGTTGACGACGATCGGGGTCTTCTTGATCTGCAGCGTGTAGTCGAAGACCTTCGCCAGCGTGGCGGGCGAAGTCTTCTCACCGCAGATGATCTCGACCAGCGGCATCTTGTCCACCGGCGAGAAGAAGTGGATCCCGATGAAGTCCTCGGTGCGCTGGACGCCCTCGGCGAGCGAGGTGATCGGCAGCGTGGAGGTGTTCGAGCCCAGCACGGCGTCCGGGTTGACGAAGCCCTCGATCTCCTTGAAGACCTTGTGCTTCAGCTCGACGCTCTCGAAGACGGCCTCGATCACGAAGTCGACGCCGGCGAAGTCCTCCGCCTTGTCGGTCGGCTTGATCTTGGCGAGCAGCGCGTCGGACTTCTCCTGCGTGGTCTTGCCACGGGAGAGAGCCTTCTCCTCGAGCTTGACCGCGTAGCCCTTGCCCTTTTCGGCGCCTTCGAGGGTGACGTCCTTGAGCACGACGTCGATACCGGCCTTCGCCGAGACGTACGCGATCGCGGCGCCCATCATGCCCGCGCCGACGACGCCGACCTTCTTGGCCGTGTACTTCTCGAAGCCGTCCGGTCGCGAGCCGCCGGAGTTGATGCTCTGCAGGTCGAAGAAGAACGCCTTCGTCATGTTCTTCGAGACCTGGCCGGTCGCGAGGCTGATGAAGTAGCGCGTCTCGACGGTGATCGCGGTGTCGAAGTCGACTGTCGAACCCTCGATGGCCGCGGCCAGGATCGCCCGCGGGGCAGGCATGTTGGCGCCCTTGATCTGCTTGCGCAGGTTCGCCGGGAACGCGGGCAGGTTCGCCGCGAAGCTCGGGTTCGACGGGGTGCCGCCCGGGATCTTGTAGCCCTTGACGTCCCACGGCTGCACGCCGCCCTCGGGGTTGGCCTTGATCCACGCCTTCGCGGCCGGGACCAGTTCCTCGACGGTGCCGACGAGCTCGTGCACGAGGCCGAGTTCCTTGGCCTTCGCCGGACGGTGCCGCTGGCCCTGCAGCAGCACGTTCAGCAGCGCGCTCTGGATGCCCAGCAGGCGAACGGTGCGGACCACGCCACCGCCGCCGGGGAGCAGGCCGAGGGTGACCTCGGGGAGACCGATCTGGCTGCCCTTGACGTCGGCCGCGATGCGGTGGTGCGTCGCGAGCGCGATTTCGAGGCCGCCACCGAGCGCGGCGCCGTTGATGGCGGCCACGACCGGCTTGCCCAGCTGCTCGAGCCGTCGCATCTGGCCCTTCATCAGGGCGCTGCTCTCGGTGATCTCGGCCGCGTTCTCCGGCTTGGCCTTGATCAGGTCGTTGAGGTCGCCACCGGCGAAGAAGGTCTTCTTGGCCGAGGTGAGGACGACACCGGTGATGCCGTCCTTCTCCGCCTCCAGGCGGTCCACGACCACGCCGAGCGACTCGCGGAAGTCGGCGTTCATCGTGTTGGCGGACTGCTTCGGGTCGTCCAGGGTGAGCACGACGATGCCGTCGGCGTCCTGCTCCCAGCGGATGGTCTTCGCTTCAGTCATTGTCTCTTCCTCAGACCCGCTCGATGATGGTCGCGACGCCCATGCCGCCGCCGATGCACAGGGTGACCAGGGCGCGGCGCGCCTGACGACGCTCCAGCTCGTCGACGACGGTGCCGACCAGCATCGCGCCGGTGGCGCCCAGCGGGTGCCCCATCGCGATGGCGCCGCCGTTGACGTTGACCTTCTCCTCGTCGAGGTGCAGGTCCTTGATCCACTTGAGGACGACCGAAGCGAAGGCCTCGTTCAGCTCCCACAGGTCGATGTCGTCCGGGGTGAGGCCGGCGATCTTGAGGACCTTCTCGGTGGCCGGGGTCGGGCCGGTGAGCATGATCGTGGGCTCGGAGCCGACGGTCGCGGTGGCCACGATGCGGGCACGCGGGGTCAGGCCGAAGTCCTTGCCGATCTGCTCGTTGCCGACCAGCACCACCGCGGCGCCGTCCACGATGCCGGACGAGTTGCCGCCGGTGTGGACGTGGTTGATGCGCTCGACCGAGTGGTACTTCTGCAGCGCGACAGCGTCGAAGCCGCCCAGCTCGCCGATGCCGGCGAAGGCGGGCTTGAGCTTGCCGAGGCCCTCGACGGTGCTGCCGGGGCGACGGTGCTCGTCGTGGTCGAGGATCGTGACGCCGTTGATGTCCTTCACCGGGACGACGGACTTCGCGAAGTAGCCGCCGGACCAGGCCGCTTCGGCCTTCTCCTGCGAACGGACGGCCCACGCGTCGACGTCCTCGCGGGAGAAGCCCTCGATGGTCGCGATCAGGTCGGCGCCGGTGCCCTGCGGGACGATGTAGTTGTCGTACGCGGTGGCCGGGTCCATGAACAGCGCGCCGCCGTCGGAGCCCATCGGCACGCGCGACATCGACTCGACGCCGCCGGCGATGATCAGCTGATCCCAGCCCGAGCGCACCTTCTGCGCGGCGGTGTTGGTGGCTTCGAGGCCGGAGGCGCAGAAGCGGTTCAGCTGTACGCCCGCGACGGTCTCGGGAAGACCCGCGTTCAGCGCGGCGGTGCGCGCGATCACGGCGCCCTGCTCGCCGACCGGGGACACCACGCCGAGGACGATGTCGTCGATCACGGCGGGGTCGAGGTTCGGGTGCCGGACCTTCAGTTCCTCGATGAGGCCGACCACCAGATCGACCGGCTTGGTGCCGTGGAGGGCACCGCCCTTGTTCTTGCCGCGAGGCGTACGGATCGCCTCGTAGATGTAGGCCTCGCTACTCACAGAAAAACTCCTCCGCGTACGGCGCTGTATCAGGACGGATCGTACCGGCCAGTAGCCATGCTAATGGTCATTAACATAAACCGCGATAACCCCATGGTGTCAATGGGTTGCGATGCACGCAACCGGCGCTATCGTGTGTTCACCTATGGATCACCCGACAGAGCGTTCAGCCCGACCGCGCGACCGCAAGGCCCAGCTGGCAGGCCTCGCCGCGGAGCTGTTCCGCGCCCGCGGGTTCCACGGCGTCGGCATCAACGACATCGCCGCCGCGGCGGGTATCACCGGCCCCGCCCTGTACCGGCATTTCGCGGACAAGCAGGCGGTGCTGTCCTACGTCGTGTTGTCCGGCATCGACGACATGGAGACGGCCACCACCGAAGCGCTCGCCGACGTCGACCTTCCCGTTCCCGCCCAGGTCAACGCCCTGTTGGACACTCTCGCCGCACAAGCCGTGGAGCGGCGGGAGGTCGCCGCGCTGTGGCGCTGGGAGGGCAGGCATCTGCCCCGGGACGGCCGCCGGGAGATCCGCCGCCGTTCGGGCGCGGTGCTCGCGGCGTGGTCCAAGGCACTGCTCGCGGTTCGTCCCGAACTGACCGCCGACGACGCCGAGCTGCTGTGCTGGGCGGGGCTGAGCGTCTTCGGGAGCGTGTCCGTCCATCACACGTCCGTGGCGAAGAAACGCTTCGCGCAGATCCTGGTGCAGCTGGCGGAGTCGGTGCTGCATGTCACACTGCCCGAGCCCGCGGAGTTGCCGGACGAGACGCCGTCGATCGCGCTCGGCGAGCCGTCCCGCCGCGAGCAGATCCTCGCGGCCGCGACAGAGCTTTTCGGACAGCGCGGCTTCCGCGCGGTGAGCATGGAGGAGATCGGCGCGGCGGCCGGGATCGCCGGGCCCAGCGTGTACCGGCACTTCCCCAGCAAGGCCGCGCTGATGGTGGCGATCGGGCACCGCGCGGCCGACAGGCTGGCGCTCGCCGCGGAACGCGCGCTGCGGACCGACGACGAGCGTGACGCGCTGCGCAGGCTGGCGGCGTCCTATGTGCACACCCTGCTGCACACGCCCGAGCTGCTGGTGTCGTTCTCCGGCAGCCCCATGGAGCTGCCGGAACGCGACAAGGCGGACCTGATCCGGGTCCAGCGGGACTACGTCGCGCGCTGGATCGCGCTGGCTTCGGAAGTCCGCCCGGAACTGAGCCTGCGCGAAGTGAAGATCACCGTGCACGCGGCGCTGACCATCGCGAACGACCTCGCGCGCACCCGCCGGGTCAACGGCCGCCCGAACATCGAGGCCGAGCTGACGACGCTGATGCACGCCGTCCTGAAGGTCAGCTCTCAGTAAACTCGCGTGTTCCGCAAAGGCACCGAGGGCACGATGTGCGCGTGCCCTTGCATCTGGTGACCCGGGACGAAGACCACAAGGTCTCCCCGCTGGAGCTCTTCTTCGATCTGGTCTTCGTCTACGCCATCACCCAGACCACCCAGCTGATGGCCGACCACCTCTCCCCGCTCGGCATCGGGCAGGGGGTGGCCACGATCGCCGTGCTGTGGTGGTGCTGGTGCGCCTACGCCTGGCTGGCCAACACCCTGCACGTCGACCGGGGCATCGCCCAGCTGGCGATGTTCGCCGCGATGGGGACGATGTTCCTCGTCTCGCTGACCATCCCGGAGGCGTTCACCGACCTGCCCGGCGGCCTGTACGCGCCGCTGATGTTCGTCGGCTGCTACTTCATCGTGCGGCTGCTGCACCTGCTCGCCTACTTCGGCGCCGCCCGGACCGATCCGGGACTGCGCAAGGTGATCCTGAGGATGTTCGTCGGACTGCTGCCGAGCGTCGCGCTGCTGACCGTCGCGGCCTTCTTCACCGGCTGGGTCCAGCTCGGCATCTGGGCCGTCGCGCTGCTCGCCGACTACGTCAACGTCTTCCGGACCCGGTCTTCGGACTGGCGGCTGCACCAGCCCGGTCACTTCGCCGAGCGGTTCGGGTTGATCGTGATCATCGCGCTCGGCGAGTCGATCGTGGCGATCGGCATCGGGATCAGCTCGTATCCGATGTCCTGGCCGATCACCCTCGCCGCCGTCTTCGGGCTGGTGCTGGCGTCGGCGATGTGGTGGATGTACTTCGCCGTCGTCGCGCACGTCTCCGAGCACAACCTGAAGCGCGCGGAGGGCGTGGAGCGGGTGCAGATCGGGACGGACACCTACACATTCCTGCACCTCCCGCTCATCGCCGGGATCGTGCTCGTGGCACTGGGGCTGAAGAAGTCGCTGCTGTACGTGTCCGATACTGAGCACCACAGCCTCTCCGACAGCCTGCACGGGACACCGATCTGGGCGCTCACCGGCGGGCTCGCGCTCTATCTGATCGCGTTGAGCGGGCTGCGTCGGCGGAACCTCGGTTCGTGGAACGTGCAGCGGCTGGTGCTCGCTGTCGTCCTGCTGGCGGCGACGCCGTTGCTGGAACTGGTGCCCGCGGTCGTGCTGGTCGGCATCGTGGCGCTCGCGGCCGTGGGATTGGTGATCTTCGAGAGGCGCCGGCTGGCGAAGCGACCACTGGTGACCGAGACCCCGGATCTGGGCTGAAGGGGCCCTTCACCGAGTGAGATGCGAGGAAAGACCCCTTCACCTCGTGAGCAATCCGGCCTCCCCGACGGACCCAAATCACTCACGAGCGTGACGTTCGCCTCCCCCCTGGTAGCGCATCGGCCTCAAGGGAGTTAACCTACTCACGAGTAGGTAAGCGAGGCAGGGAGACTCACCGTGGGTGCGCCTAGGAAACGAGACGCGATGGGCCTTGGCCTGTCCGCGCTCACCCGGCTGGCCGGGAGCAAGGTCATTGAACGGGCCGGACTTCGGAAGCCCGTGCAGAACCTGGTCAGTGCCGGGACGCGCAACGGCTTCCGGGTCGCGGGCGCGGCGGGACGGACGTTCAAATCCGCCCAGAAGCTCGGCAAGCCCGCGCGGCTCGCGCCGGCCGAGGACACGGGGCTGTTCGACCTCACCCCGAGCGAGGACCAGCAGCTCATCGTCGAGACCGTGACGGAGTTCGCGGCCGAACAGCTGCGGCCCGCCGCCGCCGACGCCGACGCGAAGCTCCAGGCGCCCGAAGGCCTGCTGAGCCGCGCCGCCGAACTCGGCATCACGCTCGTCGGCATCCCCGAGGAGCTGGGCGGCATCGGCACCGAACGTTCGGTCGTCACGAACGCGCTGGTCGCCGAGGCCCTCGCGCACGGCGACCTCGGACTGGCCGTCACGGTGCTCGCGCCGTCAGCGGTCAGCACCGCGCTGGTGTCCTACGGCGACGAGCAGCAGCAGGCGGACTACCTGCCCGCGTTCGTCGGCGAGAACGTCCCGGCCGCGGCGCTCGCGCTACAGGAGCGGACGGCGCTGTTCGATCCGTTCAAGCCGGCCACCAAGGCCCGCCGCACGCCGAAGGGTTACCAGCTCGACGGCGTGAAGTCACTGGTCCCGCGTGCCGCGGACGCCGAACTGTTCATCGTGTCGGCCGATCTCGAAGGCCGTGGTCCGGCGCTGTTCCTCGTGGAGTCGTCCAACTCGGGCGTCACCATCGAGACCGAACCGGCGATGGGCCTGCGCGGCGCGGCGACCGGCAAGCTGCACCTGGAGAAGGTCGCCCTGCCCGCCGGAGCGCTGCTCGGCGGCGGCAAGGCCGAGGTCTTCACCGAGGTCGTCCGGCTCTCGCGGCTCGGCTGGGCCGCGCTGGCCGCAGGAACCGCGAAGGCCGTCCTCGACTACGTGGTGCCTTACGTCAACGAGCGCAAGGCGTTCGGCGAACCGGTGAGCCACCGGCAGGCCGTCGCGTTCTCGGTGGCCGACATCGCCATCGAATTGGAAGGACTGCGGCTGGTCGCGCTCCGCGCCGCCGCTCGCGCAGAACAGGGCAAACCGTACGCCCGCGAGGTCGCGCTGGCCCGGAAGCTGGCCGCCGACAAGGGAATGCAGATCGGCAGCGCCGGTGTGCAGCTACTCGGCGGGCACGGCTTCGTCAAGGAACACCCGGTCGAACGCTGGTACCGCGACCTCCGGGCGATCGGCGTCATGGAAGGCGCCGTCCTTCTCTAGGACTTTCGAAAGGCAATCATGATCAACCTTGAGGTTCCGAAGAAGGCCGGCACCCTGATCAACCAGGCGTACCAGGCCGCGGCCGAGGTGTTCCGGCCGATCTCGCGCAAGTACGACCGCGCCGAGCACACCTATCCGGCCGAACTCGACATGTTCGCCGCGCTGCTGGACGGACTGAACTCCTCCGGCGAGGGCGGTGCGGGCGCGGCGGGCGTCCGCCGGTCAGAGAAGAACGAGAAACCGGGCAACCGCAACGGGTCCAACCTGAACATCGTGCTCGGCACGATCGAGATGTGCTGGGGCGACGTCGGACTGCTGCTGTCGATGCCGCGTCAGGGCCTCGGGAACGCCGCCATCGGCTCGGTCGCCACGGACGAACAGCTCAAGAAGTTCTCCGGGCTGTGGGCCGCGATGGCGATCACCGAACCGGACTGCGGCTCGGACTCGGCCGCGATCACCGCCACCGCGCGCCTCGACGGCGACGAGTACGTGATCAACGGCGAGAAGATCTTCGTGACCGCGGGCGAACGCGCCGACGCCGTCGTCGTCTGGGCCACTCTGGACAAGACGAAGGGCCGCGCGGCGATCAAGTCCTTCGTCGTCGAGAAGGGCACGCCCGGCTTCGAGGTGGTGCGCGTCGAGCACAAACTCGGCATCCGCGCCTCCGACACCGCCGTGCTGCGCTTCGAGAACGTCCGCGTGCCCAAGGAGAACCTCCTCGGCACGCCGGAGATCGACACCGCCAAGGGTTTCGCCGGGGTCATGCAGACCTTCGACAACACCCGTCCGCTGGTCGCCGCCATGGCCATCGGTGTCGCCCGCGCGGCGCTGGAGGAGACCCGGAAGATCCTCACCGACGCCGGCGTGACCATCGACTACGACAAGCCCGTCCACAGCCAGCACGCGGCCGCGGCCACGTTCCTGCAGCTGGAAGCCGACTACGAAGCGGCGTACCTGCTGACCATGGAATCGGCGTGGATGGCCGACAACCGCAAGCCGAACTCGCTGCAGGCCTCGATGGCCAAGGCGAAGGCGGGCCGGTCGGTCGTCGAGATCACGCTGAAGTGTGTCGAGCTGGCCGGAACCTTGGGCTACACCGAGGAATCGTTGCTGGAGAAGTGGAGCCGGGACGCGAAGATCCTCGATATCTTCGAGGGCACGCAACAGATCCAGCAGCTGATCGTGGCTCGCCGGATCCTGGGCAAGACCAGCGCCGAGCTCAAGTAGCACCCCAGTGCCACGAAGGGGGCCCGTGCAGCTGCACGGGCTCCCTTTTCGTTTATTCCCAACAGAATGACAACACCATCAAGTGAACCGCCGTGGCGACCGGACAGAGGTACCCTCAAACCTTCCTTTGCCCGCTAAGGCCGGAGTCGCGATGAGACTCGCCGCTCGACAGCTCTCCCCTGCCGCACGCTGGTGCCTCATCGTTCTCGCCATAACCGTGGGCTACTTCGCGGCGGGCCAGATCGGGATCCAATGGGCGATCGTGCGGGAGCAGATCTCACCATTGTGGCCCGCGGCCGGGGTCGCGCTGGTGGTACCGATGCTGCTGGGGCCGCGGTTCTGGCCGGCGATCTTCTTCGGCGCCCTCCTGACGAACATCGCCCTCGGCCCCTCCTTGATCACGGTCATGGTGATCTCCGCGGGGAACACGCTCGGGCCGATGCTGGCCTACGCGGTGATGCGGTGGCTGGGTTTCCGCAACCAGCTCGACAGGCTTCCCGACGCCGTCCTCCTGGTGGTGGTCGGGGCGATCGGGGGCACGGCCGTCAGCGCCGCGCTGGGCACCGGCGTGCTGGTCCTCAGCGACGCGCTGAGCCCGCCGGACTTCTGGGCCACGGCGCTCGTGTGGTGGACCGGCGACGCGATGGGCGTCCTGACGATCACGCCTTTGCTGCTCCTCGCGCCGAGGTTCCGCCTGCCGAGGCGAGTTTCACTCGCGCGCTGGGGTGAGGCGGTGGCGCTCGCGATCCTCGGCATCGGCACGGCGATCCTCGCGTCCACGACGACGTCCAAGCTGTTCTTGGTCTTCCCCGTGCTCGTCTGGGCCGCGTTGCGCTTCCGGCAGGCCGGGGCGCTGCTGTGTTCCTTGTGCGTCTGCACTTTCACGATCTTCGCCGCCGTGAACGGGCTCGGCCCCTACGGTCCCTACGAGCTCGTCACCCGCATGCTGCACGTCCAGGCCTTCGACGCCACCGTCGGGCTGACGGCGCTGGCGCTGTCCACGATCGTCCTGCAACGCGACCGCGCCACCGCGGAGATCACCGACGCCTGGCGCCAGATCACCGAGATGGTCGACATGATCGCGCCACGCCAATCCCTGCGCAGCGCGATGACCACCCAGCGCAAGGACGGCGAACCCGCGGCTGAGGCTCAGGCGGCCTGTTCGTCGAGGAAACAGTCGAGGTAGCGCCATGTGGTCCCGCGCGCCTTCCGGCCGGTGAGGACGCCCAGGTGCCCGCCGGGCGCGGTCTCGAAGGTCACCGACGGTGAGTTGTCCAGCAGGTCGGTGAGCCGTTCGACGGCCGCGCGCGGGGCGATCGTGTCGTTCTGCCCGGCGATGATCAGGGTCGGCACCTTGACCCCGGACAGCGCGATGATGCGGCCGTTGAGGTCGACAGTGCCCTCGGCGAGATCGTTGGCGCGGAAGAACCGGTGGTAGATCTGGCCGAACGTCCGTCCGGGGTAGGCGATCATGTTGTCCATGAAGTGGTCGACGGCCTCGATCTGCGCCAGATAGTCCCGGTCATCGAGATTCTTCAGGATCGCGAGGGGTTTGGTGATCTCCTTGCTGATCCCGGTCGCGCGGAAGACCCGGCTGACCAAATAGGACGGTGCGCCGCCGAGCACGCGGTAGATCGGGGTCAGCAGATGACCGCCCGTGAGGTCCACCAGCGGACGGAACGGGGCGATCAGCGGGATCGCGGTGAAGTCGAAGGGCGACGCGATGGTCGCGATCGACTCGATCGGCAGTTCGGGCTGATCGGCGGCGGTCAGCAGGGAGAAGATCCCGCCGAGGCACCAGGCGACGACGTGGACAGGCCGGCCGCCGGCGTCCTCGCTGACCTTGCGGATCGCCCGCGGGAGCACCTCGTCGATCCAGTGCTCGATGCCGAGGCGCCGGTCTGAGAACGCGACGTTCCCGTAGTCGACCAGGTAGGTGTTGCGGCCGCCGTCGACCAGATGCTCGGCGAGGCTGCACCCGCGGCGCAGGTCGAAGCACAACGCGGGCGCGGCCAGCGGCGGCACCAGCAGCACCGGCGGGCCGGACGCCGGGTCCTTGCCGTTCGTCAGCCGGTACACCGAACGGTTGGGGCCTTGGTCGATCAGGACGCGCGGAACCGGGCGGAGATCGGCGACACCACCGTGCAGCACCTTCCCGACGACGTTCGACGCGGCGGCGGCGAGCCGTGCCGGGGGTGTTGCCATGAGGTGCCTCCTGGAGGGATGAACGCGGTAATGAGCAATCTTGCCGCCTACGGGCGCACGACTCAACACCGTCTCCGTCCCAGGCCGTCCACTTCGGACGGTTGTTAGGCCGTCCGAGCTAAGAATCGGTGCTCTTTTCCGCCGCCGGAGCACTTCGCGCGGCACGCGATTCGTACTCCGCGCGGGCACTGGAATGCGTTGCGGAGGACAAAATCTTGTCGCCGCCGAGCGCGCGAAGCAGTCCCTCGCCGAGGCGGCGCGGGAGCAGCCGTGTGATCCTGCCCATGGCGTCCAGCGACGCGGGAACGAAGACGTCGAATTTGGGACGTCGCAACGCATCGACAATGGCGTTCGCCACATCTTCCGGCTGGACCGATTTGAAGAACTTCGCCTCGCCGAGCCCGCTGGCCAGTTCCGTGCGCACCACGGCGGGCATCACGCACGAGACCAGCACACCCGTTCCGTGCAATTCCAGATGTACCGATTCCGACAATCCGACGACGGCGTGTTTCGTCGCGCAGTAGGTGGCGGCACCGGGGAATCCGGCCTTTCCGGCCATCGAGGCGATGTTGACGATGTGGCCGGTGCCACGCGGGCGCATGCGTTTGACCGCTTCCCTGGTGCCGTGGATGACGGCGTGCAGGTTGATCTCGAGCAGCCGCCGCGTCGCCGCGTCGTCCTCTTCGTCGAGCGGCTTGAGCGGCATGATGCCCGCGTTGTTGATCAGCACGTCGATCGGGCCGACGCGCCGCTCGACCTCGTCGAGGAACTCGGTGAAGCCCTTCGTGTCGGTGACGTCGAGCGGCAGCGCCTCCGCACCCAGTTCGGCCGCGGTCTTCTCCGCGAGGACCTGGTCCAGGTCGCCGATGACGACCTTGGCGCCGAGCCGGGACAACGCCGTCGCGGTACTGGCCCCGATGCCCTGCGCCGCTCCGGTGATCACGACGACCTTGCCTGCGAGGGAACGTTCACGCTTGGCCATGCTGGGCTCCTCTGCGTCTTCGCTGTTCGGGGCACTGTTGGCGGTGTGTCAACTATGGTGCACCCGAATCAATGAGGACGCCAGCCCTAGGGGCGCTGCTCGAACACCTGGCCGATCCAGCCCTTGACGTCGAACCGCTCCGTCGGTTTGAAGCCCTGACTCTCGTAGTAACGCTGCAGGTCGCCGTCGCCGCCGGCCCAGCAGTCGACCCGCACCAGCCCGATGCCGCGTTCCCGCGCCTCGGCCAGCGCGAACTCGACGAGCCGCGAGCCGACCCGGTGACCGGCGAACCGGCGCGAGGTCAGCAGCAGGCCGATGTAGATCTCGGGTTCGTCGACAGGCGAGACATGCGGGAACCGGTCACCGAGGACGATCGCCCCGGCCGCCTCGCCACCGACCTCGCCGAGGTACAGCCCCGGCCCGTCGGCGATCCCGCGCACCCGCTCGATCCGCTTCGGGATCGTGGACCACGGCTCGGTCCCCCACTGCCCCTCACTACCCCGTCCGGCTAGCCACGCGACGGCCTCGTCGAACATGTCCAGCAACGTTTGAAAATCCCCAGAACCACCCTGACGGATGACGAAATCGCTCATGCTTCCGTTCTACAACATCGTGGTGAGGCGCGGGGATTTCGTTGGGTCAGGGTGGGCGTGAGTGAGCGGACGGCGCGTGTGATCAGACGGACGACACGCGAAACCGCCCGACCGTAGGTATCCAGGGCTCTGTTGGCCCTGACCCGAATCGCCACTCACGACCCACGTGATCAGAGCCGTGACTCGCGTGATCAGAGACGTGACTCGCGTGATCAGAGACGTGACTCGCGTGATCAGGGCCGTGACTCGCGTGATCAGGGCCGTGACGGGCCCAAACACGCGAGTCACGGCTTCGAGCACGGTCAGGCGACGCCGAGGTGCCGCGCGATCAGCATCCGCTGCACCTCCGAGGTCCCCTCCCCGATCTCCAGGATCTTCGCGTCCCGATAGAACCTGCTCACCGGGAACTCGTTCATGAAGCCGTACCCGCCGAAGATCTGCGTCGCGTCGCGCGCGTTGTCCATGGCGGCGTTCGACGCGACGAGCTTCGCGATCGACGCCTCCTTCTTGAACGGCTCGCCGCGCAGCATCTTCGACGCCGCCGCGTAGTACGCCAGCCGCGCGGTGTGCGTGCGCACCTCCATGTCGGCGACCTTGAACTGGATCGCCTGGTACTCGCCGATCTTGTGCCCGAACGCCTCGCGCTCCTTGACGTAGCGCAGGCATTCGTCGACACAGCCCTGCGCGAGACCGACGCTCAGCGCGGCGATCGCGACCCGGCCTTCGTCCAAAATGGACAGGAACTGCGCGTACCCTCGGCCGCGCTCGCCGACCAGGTTCTCGGCCGGGACGCGGACGTCGTCGAACGAGAGCTCGTGCGTGTCCGAGCAGTTCCAGCCGACCTTGGAGTACTTCGGCGCCACCGCGAAGCCCGGGGTGCCGGACGGGACGATGATCGCCGAGATCTCCTTGCGCCCGTTCTCCTTCACGTCGGTGACGGCGGTGACCGTGACCAGTTTCGTGATGTCGGTGCCGGAGTTGGTGATGAACGATTTGCTGCCGTTGATCACCCAGGTGTCGCCGTCGAGTTTCGCCCGCGTGCGGGTGGCACCCGCGTCCGAGCCGCCGCCCGGTTCGGTGAGGCCGAAAGCGCCGAGCGCGGTGCCGGCGCACAACTCCGGGAGCCACTTTTCCTTCTGCTCCTGGGTGCCGAACCGGTAGATCGGCATGGCGCCCAGGGAAACCCCGGCCTCGACGGTGATCGCGACCGACGAGTCGACGCGCGCCAGTTCCTCCAGCGTCAGGCACAGCGCGAAGTAGTCGCCGCCCATGCCGCCGTACTCCTCGGGGAAGGGCAGGCCGAACAGGCCCATGTCGGCCATCTTCGCGACGATCTCGTACGGGAACTCCTCCCGTTCGTACAGGTCGCCGATGACCGGGGCGACCTCGGAGCGCGCGAATTCCTCGACCGTCTTGCGCAGCGCCTCGTACTCGTCATCCAGCCGAAAGTCGATCATGGGCCATCCTTTTGGGGTGTCACAACGGCTACGGTTTCGTCCAGCGCGACCTGTTGGCCGGTCCGGACGGGGAGTTCGCTGACCACGCCGTCGATCGGCGCGGTGATCGTGTGCTCCATCTTCATCGCCTCGACGACCACGAGCGGCGTCCCGGCGCTCACGACGTCACCGGCGGCGACCTTGACCACGAGGACGGTGCCGGGCATCGGGCTGGTCACCGGTCCGGCGCCGCCCGCGGCACCGGCGGCGGACCGCAGCCTTTCCCGCTCACCGATCGCGAAGCTGTGGCCGTCCCGCGCGAGCCAGACGGTCTTCCCTCGACCGGCGGCGTGCCGGTAGCGGTGGAAACCGGTGGGATGCCGGACTTCCAGCAGATCGCCCTCGCGCCGCGCGGAAACCCGCACGGCTTCGGCGCCGTCAACGCTGACGAGCGCGTTCGCCGGCGTGCCCTGCACCCGCACGACGGCTTCGGAACTTCCCGACTTCAGGGCGAAGTCGATCCCGCCGGACGCGCCGAGCCGCCAGCCGTCGGGAACGTCCCAGGGGTCGATGACCGATCCCTGCGGCTGCAGGGAAAGCAGCCTGTCGAGCGCGGCCGCCACGAAGAACTCCGGCGGTACCTCTTCGGAGACCAAAGTGGACAGTTGCCTGTCGACGAGGCCAGTGTCGAGTTTGCCGTCGCGCACATCGGGGTCCGACAGGAGCCCGCGCAGGAACGCGACGTTCGTGCCGAGGCCGAGCAGCGCGGTGTCGGCGAGCGCGAGATCGAGCCGGTGCAACGCGGCCGCGCGGTCCGGGCCCCAGGCGATGACCTTGGCCAGCATCGGATCGTAGTTCGAGCCGATGACCGCGCCCTCGCTCATCCACGAGTCGACGCGCACTCCCTCGCCGGACGGTTCGTGGACCGCGAGCACGGTCCCGCCGGTGGGAATGAAGCCTCGAGCGGGATCTTCGGCGTAAACGCGGGCCTCGACGGCGTGACCGTCCAGCCGGACGTCGTCCTGCGACACGGTGAGCACGTCACCCGCGGCGATCTTGACCTGCCACTCGACGAGATCGAGTCCGGTCACCAGTTCGGTCACCGGATGCTCGACCTGCAGCCGGGTGTTCATCTCCATGAAGAAGAACTCGTCCGGTGCCTTGGCCGACACGATGAACTCGACCGTGCCCGCGCCGACGTAGCCGACCGATCGCGCGGCCTCGACCGCGGACGCGCCCATGTTCGCGCGCGTGGCTTCGTCGAGGAGAACGGACGGGGCCTCTTCGATGATCTTCTGGTGCCGCCGCTGCAGGCTGCATTCCCGCTCGCCGAGGTGGATCACGTTGCCGTGGGTGTCGGCGAGCACCTGGATCTCGATATGGCGCGGCGTGGTGACGAACCGCTCCATGAGCAGCGTGTCGTCACCGAAGGAACCCTTCGCCTCACGGCGTGCGGACTCGATGGCGGCGTCCAGTTCGGACAGTTCGGTGACCAGCCGCATCCCCTTGCCGCCACCACCGGCGGACGGCTTGAGCAGCAGCGGGAACCCGACCTTCTCCGCGGCGGCGGCGAAACCACCTTCGGGAATGTCCACATCGGACGCGCCCGGCACGACGGGAACCCCCGCCGACGACACCGTCGCCTTGGCGCGGATCTTGTCGCCCATGGCGTCGATGGCCTCGACCGGCGGGCCGATGAAGACCAGCCCGGCCTCGGCGCAGGCGCGGGCGAATTCCGCGTTCTCCGCGAGGAAGCCGTAGCCGGGGTGCACCGCCTGCGCGCCCGTGTCGAGCGCCGCCTGGACGATCGCCGGGATGGACAGATAGCTTTTCGCCGCTTCGGCCGGGCCGATGCGGACCGCCGTATGCGCCTCGCGGACGTGCCGGGCGTCGGCGTCCGCGTCGCTGTACACCGCGACCGAGCGGATGCCGAGCCCTTGCAGCGAGCGGATCACGCGGACGGCGATCTCCCCGCGGTTGGCGACCAGAACCGTGTCGAACATGCTCACATCCTGAAGACGCCGTAGTTGACATCGGAAAGTGGCGCGTTGGCCGTCGCGGACAGCGCGAGGCCGAGCACCGTGCGGGTGTCCGCCGGGTCGATCACGCCGTCGTCCCACAGCCGCGCCGTCGAGTAGTACGGGCTGCCCTGCGCCTCGTACTGCTCACGGATCGGGTCCTTGAAGGTCTCTTCGTCCTCCGCGGACCACTCGCCGCCGCGGGACTCGATGGCGTCGCGGCGGACGGTCGAGAGCACCGACGCCGCCTGCTCACCGCCCATCACCGAGATCCGCGCGTTCGGCCACATCCACAGGAACCGGGGCGAGTACGCGCGGCCGCACATCGAGTAGTTGCCCGCGCCGAACGAGCCGCCGATGACGACGGTCAGCTTCGGCACGCGGGCGCAGGCCACCGCGGTGACCATCTTCGCGCCGTGCTTGGCGATACCGCCCGCCTCGTAGGCCTTGCCGACCATGAAACCGGTGATGTTCTGCAGGAACAGCAGCGGGATCGAGCGTTTGTCGCACAGTTCGATGAAGTGCGCGCCCTTCATCGCGGACTCCGCGAACAGCACGCCGTTGTTCGCGATGATGCCGACGGGGTGGCCGTGGATCCGGGCGAACCCGGTGACCAGCGTCGAGCCGTACTCCTTCTTGAACTCGCCGAACCGGCTGCCGTCGACGATCCGCGCGATGACCTCGCGGACGTCGTAGGGCACGCGCGGGTCGGTCGGGACGACGCCGTACAACTCGTTCGGGTCGGCGACCGGGGCCTCGGTCGGGAGGACGTCCCACGGGCGCGGCGTGCGCGGGCCCAAAGTCGACACGATCGAGCGAACGATGCGGAGCGCGTCGGCATCGTCTTCGGCCAGGTGGTCGGTGACGCCGGACTGACGTGAGTGCACGTCCCCGCCGCCGAGTTCCTCTGCCGTGACGACCTCGCCGGTCGCGGCCTTCACCAGCGGCGGGCCGCCGAGGAAGATCGTGCCCTGGTTGCGCACGATGACCGCTTCGTCGCTCATCGCCGGGACGTACGCGCCGCCCGCGGTGCAGGATCCGAGCACCGCCGCGATCTGCGGGATGCCGCGCGCGGACATGGTCGCCTGGTTGAAGAAGATCCGGCCGAAATGCTCACGATCCGGGAAGACCTCGTCCTGCCTCGGCAGGAACGCGCCGCCGGAGTCCACCAGGTAGACGCACGGCAGATTGTTGTGCAGCGCGACCTCTTGGGCGCGCAGATGCTTCTTGACGGTCATCGGGTAGTAGGTGCCGCCCTTGACCGTGGCGTCGTTGGCGACGATCACGCATTCGCGGCCCGAGACCCGCCCGATACCGGTGATGATCCCGGCCGACGGCGCCTCGTCGTCGTACAGTCCGGTGGCGGCAAGCGGGGACAACTCCAGGAACGGGGAACCCGGGTCGAGGAGGGTGTCGACCCGGTCTCGCGGCAGGAGTTTGCCCCGCTCGACGTGCCGGGTCCGGGATTTCTCCGGGCCGCCGAGCCGGGCAGCGTCGAGACGCTTGTGCAGGTCCTCGACCAGTTCGGCGTGGGAGGTGACGCTGCGGGCGTATTCGTCGCTGCCGGGGTCGGCGGAAGTGCTCAATACGGGTGTGTCCATGGCTCCTCGTCGCCAAGTTAGCCGTCGTTAACTCGCCCTCGTAGGTTAACGGCCACTAACCTCACTTGTCCACCGCACCCCGGAAGCGCGTGAAGGCCCCCTTCCCTTGGCCATGGGTTTGAATGACCAGCCGAGGGAAGGGGGCCTTCACGCGCGAAACGATCAGCCGATCGCGGAGACCAGCGGGTTGTAGTAGCCACCGCGCTGACCGGCGGCCGTCGGGTGGTACGAGTTCACGATCGGCCAGGTGAGGCTGTGCAGGTAGTCGTCGGCCGACGAGCAGATGTTGTGCCCGGTGAAGGCACCCCGCACGTCCACGAACTTCGCACCGGCCGCGGAGGCCCGGGCCGAGAGCACCGACGCCAGCGCGTCGGAGCCCGAGTTGATCGCGGAGCGCTTGGTGTCGCTCAGCCCGACCGAGCACGAACCTGGCACCGTGTAGAAGCGCGGGTACCCGAGGACGACCAGCTTCGCGCCGGGAGCCTTCGCTTTGATCTTGCTGTAGACGTTGTTCAGCAGCCCGGGAAGCGTGTTGTTCACGTAGGTCTTCGCGGTGTTGACCCGGTTGACGCAGGTCTGGTCGCTGCCGGTGGTGCAGGTGGTCATGACGTCGGCGAACCCGGCGTCGTTGCCGCCGACCGAGACCGTCACCAGCGTGGCGCTGGAGGTGACGTTCGCGATCTGGTTCAAGACGTCGCCGGTGCGCGCCCCCGAGCACGCGACGAACTTGAACGTGGTCCCGGCGTGGGCGTTGGCCCACAACTGGGGGTAGGAGTTGGCACTGCGCATGCAGTCGCCCGAGTTCCCGTAGCTGCCGGCACCGACGCCGGACGAGTACGAGTCACCGAGCGCCACGTAGTTGGTCGCCGCTTGAGCGGTACCGGCGAGCCCGAAAGTGGCAAGGACAGCGACCCCCAGGGCCGCACCTAAACGAGTGAAGGAAAGGGCTTTGATCCGAGCAGGGACGGCCATGGTCACTCCTTCGTGACAAGTTAACGAGACACAGCATTACCAGGTGGTAGCTCCACGCAAAAGGGTCATTTCCCCAGGTAACCCGCTTGGCCCAGGCTGGAAGTACGGCCGCGTGTTAGCGCTCGCTAACACGCGGCCTTAATATGGCCAGATGCCGGCGAACCCCACCCCACTCGTGAACGGCGAGAAGGCGAACAGGCGCGAACAGATCATGGCCGCCGCCGCCGAGCTCTTCGCCCACCACGGTTTCCACGGCGTCGGCATCGACGACATCGGCGCGGCGGTGGGTATCTCCGGTCCGGCGCTGTACCGGCATTTCCGCAGCAAGGACGCCATTCTCGGGGAGATGCTGAACTCGATCAGCCGCTATCTACTCGACGGAGGGACGGCCAGGGCGAGCCAGCGGGACGAGCCCGGTGAGGTTCTCGAAGCACTGGTGAATTTTCACGTGGACTTCGCGCTCGCGCATCCCGCGTTGATCACCGTCCAGGAGCGCAACCTCGCCAATCTCACCGACAGTGACCGTAAACAGGTCCGCGCCCTGCAGCGTCAGTACGTCGAGGTCTGGGTGCGCGCGATCAGTGACGCCGTCCCCGGGATCGGCGAACGCCAGGCGCGGTCGGCGGCGCACGCGGTCTTCGGGTTGATCAACTCGACGCCGTACAACCGCCATCTCGGTGACAGCGAACTGGCCGAAATGCTCTGCCGTCTCGCGCTGGGTGCACTGCACTCCGCCCGGTGACCACGTCCGGGTTTCGGCCTATTCCCCACTTTTCCGTCCGCTGGTGTTTGATAGGCACGTGGAGCCGGACAGGAGCGAGTACGAGCGGAGGCTCGTCGAAAAGGCGCAGCGTGCGCTCGTGGCGATCAGCCTGGGCGAGGACGCCGAGGCCCTCGACGAGCTCACGCCGACCGCTGTCGAGCCCGAAGCCCGCTCCGAAGAGACCAAAGAGCTCGTGATGATGCTCTTCGGCGAATGCAGTGCCATGGTGTCGACCCTCGGCGACGGCGGTAGTGCGCCGGTCAAGGTGCAGGTGTTCGACGAGGACGGTGAAGAGGTCTCGATCGACCAGGCGGACCCTCCCGTACGGACGGCCGTGCGCACGCTGCTGGCCGAGGTGCACGGCAACAGCGAGGCCGCGCAGGAACAGGTCGAGATCGCGCTCGCCAACGCCGCTCCGGACGAGGTCGACAGTCTGGTGCTGCAGGCGCTGCGCTGGACGATCCGGCTGTCGGCGGAATGCCTCGACCGGGATCTGCCGGTGGCGCCCTGGATCTCGGACGCGGTCGCGGACTAGGGCGTGTTTCATGAGCCTGTTCGATGGGCTTCGTGATCCAGGTGGTTCCTGGTGGTGCGGTGGGAACCCTCGTACCGGGTCGTACTCGGGTGCATCCGCCCGTGCCGTCAGGGACCACCTGGGCGCGAAGACCGCGACCAGACTTACTCCGGCACCGCCTGGACGCTGTGGATTCGGGTGTTCAAGGAGCAAGGGTGTCGGGCCGCGTCCCGATACGTCTCGGCTCGGGTGTCGCGAAAGCCACTTTCGGGACGCCTGATGTCCCGAAAGTGGCTTTCGCGACATCGCCACAGGCCGTCCTCGACCAAGGTACGTTTGCCTTACCCCTCAACAGAACCCGCACCGCCACTCACGACCTACCGGACACTGCCTAGCCGAGCAGGAGCTTCACCAGCCGGGCGATCTGCTCGGTTTCGATCAGGAACGAGTCGTGCCCGTAGGGCGAGCCGATGACGGCGAACTCCGCCCCGGCGACCCCGTCCGCGATCGCCTGCGACTGGTACAGCGGGTAGAGCCGGTCACTGTCCACCCCGGCGGCGACCGTGCGCGCGGTGATCCGGCCGAGCGCGTTCTCGACGCCGCCCCGGCCGCGGCCGACGTCGTGGGTGTTCATCGATTCGGTGAGCACGACGTAGCTGCCGGCGTCGAACCGCCGGGACAGCTTCCCCGCGTGATGATCCAAATAGGACTCGACGGCGAACCGGCCGCCGTGCAGCGGATCCTCTTCGTCCTGATACCGGCGGCCGAACCGTTGCGACAGTTCACCTTCACTGCGGTAGGTGACGTGCGCGATCCGACGGGCGATACCGAGGCCGGCGTGGGGGCCGCCGCCGGGGATGTCGTGGTAGTCGCCGCCGTGCCAGCCCGGATCGGACCGGATGGCGTGCAGCTGCGGCGCTGCCCAGGCGATCTGGTCGGCCGAAGCCTGCGCAGTCGACGCGAGGACGAGCAGCGCCGAGACCCTGTCCGGTTCGCCCACCGCCCATTCCAGCGCGCGCATCCCGCCCATGGAACCGCCCAGCACCGCGGCCCACCGGCCGATGCCGAGCGCGTCGGCGAGGACGACCTCGGCGGCCACCTGGTCCCGGACGGTCACGGCGGGAAACCTGCTACCCCAAGGGCTTCCGTCCGGATGCGGCGAAGACGGCCCCGTCGAGCCCTGGCAGCCGCCGAGCACGTTCGGGACCACGACGAAGTACGCGTCGGTGTCGATCGCCTTGCCCGGTCCGATCAGGCCGTCCCACCAGCCGGGACTGACGTGGCCTTCGGCCGGGGGCCCGACGGCGTGGCTGTCCCCGGTGAGCGCGTGCTCGACGAGGATCGCGTTGGAGGCGCCGGAATTCAGCGTCCCCCAAGTCTCGTAGGCGAGGGTGAAGGGGATCTCCCGACCGGTTTCGAGCACCTGGGCGCCGGTCACGAACCGGCGACGGCCAGGCGGATCCCCCTCCCGCCACGCACCGGTGGCGGGAGGGAGATCCGGAGCCTGGGTCACAGAGCCGCCTTGGCCGCCCGGAATCCGGCCTCGAGGTCGGCCTTGAGGTCTTCGATCCCTTCCAGGCCGACGGCGAGCCGCACGAGGCCCGGTGTGACCCCGCTGGAGACCTGCTCCTCCGGCGTGAGCTGGCTGTGCGTCGTCGAGGCCGGGTGCACGATCAGGCTGCGCACGTCGCCGATGTTGACCAGCTGGCTGTGCAGTTCCGTACCGTCCACAAAGGCCCGTCCGGCTTGGACACCGCCACGCAGGTCGAACGACAGCACCGCCCCGGCACCCTTCGGCAGGTACTTCTTCGCGGCCTCGTGGTACGGGCTCGACGGCAGCCCGGCGTAGTACACCTTCTCGACCTCGTCGCGCTGCTCCAGCCATTCGGCCAGCGCCTGCGCGTTGGACACGTGCCGCTCCAGACGCAGCGACAGCGTCTCGATCCCTTGCAAGATCAGGAAACTGTTGAGCGGCGCGATCGCGGCACCGGTGTCACGCAGGATCTGGACGCGGGCCTTGGCGGCGTACGCGCCGGGACCGAGCGCCTCCCAGTACTTGAGGCCGTGGTAGCTCGGGTCGGCCTCGTTGAAGCCGGGGAACCGCGCCGGGTCCTTGCCGAAGTCGAACGTGCCGCCGTCGACCAGCACACCGGCGACTGTGGTGCCGTGCCCGCCGAGGTACTTGGTCGCCGAGTGGACGACGATGTCGGCGCCGTGCTCGATCGGGCGGACGAGGTACGGGGTCGGCACGGTGTTGTCCACGACCAGCGGGACACCGGCGTCGTGCGCTGCGTCGGCGACCTTGCGGATGTCGAGGACATTGCTGCCGGGGTTGGCCAGCGTCTCGGCGAAGAACAGCTTGGTGTTGGGCCGGACCGCGGCCTTCCACTGCTCGATGTCGTCCTGGTCGTCGACGAACGAGACCTCGATGCCGAGCTTCGGCAGCGTGTAGTGGAAGAGATTGTAGGTACCGCCGTAGAGCGACGGGCTGGAGACGAAGTGGTCACCCGCGTTGGCGAGGTTGAGGATGGCCGCCGTCGTCGCCGCTGTCCCGGAGGCGAACGCCAGCGCCGCGACACCGCCTTCGAGCGCGGCGAGCCGCTGCTCGAGCACGTCCTGCGTGGGGTTGTTGATCCGCGTGTAGATGTTGCCCGGCTCGGCGAGGCTGAAGAGGTCGGCGCCGTGCTGGCTGTCACGGAACACGTACGAAGTGGTCTGGTAGATCGGGGTCGCCCGCGCGCCGGTGGCGGTGTCCGGCGCCGCACCCGCGTGGATCTGCTTGGTCTCGAACGACCATCCGTCCGCGCTCATCGCGATTCTCCTAGCGGTTCAAGGGGTTTCGGCTGTTGCCACCGAAGCTAGCTCCGCCGAACGGAGCACCCAACCACTCTCAGGACGTGGGAATCCGCTCCTGAAGGGCGAACCTGTTGCCCTCCGAATCGGTGAACATCGCCCACCAGCCCCACGGTTGTTTCTCCGGACGCGCCGGGAATTCGACGCCCTTCGCCGAGAGCTCCTGGTAGGTCTTTTCGATGTCGTCGGCATAAAAGAAGAAGTTCGCCGTCGGGAGTTCGTCGCGCACCTCGAAGCGTTCGAGGTCCTCGGGCGCGGTGCTCAGAACGATGGCCGTCACACGATCGGGGGAAGTGACCTCGACCCACCTGTTCCCCTTGTCGTCGTAGGGCACATCGGTGGTGATCTCGAATCCGACGACCTCGGACCAGAACCGCTTCGCCCGGTCCTGGTCCCGCACCCCGACGACGATCTTGTGGACACCTTGTATCGGCATGTCCGGCTCCTTTTCCCGAGGTCTGAGGTGTATCCGGCTCCCACCTGCTGGACAATCACACCATGGTTTCCGTACGCAGTGTCGTCGACCGGGTGGGGCCGACACTGCTGCACGCGCTTCAGGTCCCCGAGGAGTCCCCGGCCGTCGGCGACGTCGTCATCGCCGAGCCCGGCAACACCCTCGCCGCGGGGGATCTCGTCCTCGGTGTCGCCATCACCGAGACCCCGGACGCCGCGGAACTCGTCAAGCACAGCGCGGCCAAAGGCGCCGCCGCCGTCCTGTTGAAACCGCCGCTCGCGGCGAAACCCTCGGTGAAACGGGCGGCGAAGTCGGCGAACATCGCGTTGATCGAGGTGCGCTCGGCGACGTCCTGGGCTCAGCTCGTCTGGCTGCTCAGGACCGTTCTCGACGCGCTGGCCGACGAGTCCGACGCCCTGGAGGACGGCGGCGGGCCCGGTTCCGGCGACCTGTTCCGGCTCGCGGACGCCGTCGCTTCGGTGGTCGACGCGCCCGTGACCATCGAGGACACCAACTCGCGGGTGCTCGCCTACTCGGCGAGGCAGGACCTGACCGACTCGGCGCGCGTGTCCACGATCATGGGCCGCCGCATCCCCGACGACGTGCTCGCGCGGTTCCGGTCACGAGGGGTGTTCCGCGAGCTTTCCCGTGGGCGGCAAACGATCTTCGTCCCCGCGCAGCGCGACGGCACCCTGCCCCGGCTCATCGTGCCGATCCGGATGGGCGGCGAACTGCTGGGGTCGATGTGGGCGGTCGTCGCGGGCCCGGTCTCGGACGAACGCGCGGCCGCGTTCGCCGACGCGGCGCCCGTCGTCGCGCTGCACCTGCTGCGCCGCCGCGCGCACACCGATTCCCAGCGCCGGGTCTCCGCCGAGCTCCTGCGTGCCGTGCTCGAAGGGAAGGCCAGCCCGCGCAAGGCCATCGCGGAACTCGACCTCTCCGAGGAGCCGCACCGCGTCGTCGTCATCGAGGTCTCCGGCGGCGACGGCCGCGACGACGAAGGGCTGCGGCTCGCGCTCCTGGAGCGGATCTCGCAGGGTGTCGGCAGGCGGCCGGTGGCCACCGAACTCGGCGGCGTGCTCTACGCCGTCGTCCCGGACGGCGACGGCTGGGGCGAACTCCGGGCCGCTCTCGAAGCCCTGCCGACGTCGAGAAAGGGCGGGACACCGCGGGCGGCCGCGGGCTCGGCCTGCGAGATCGGCGAACTCGCGACGTCACGCGCCCAGGCCGACGAGGCGCTGGGCCTGCTGCGCGCGAAGCTCGTTCCCGGTCGCGTCGTGGTCTTCGACGAGGCGTGGAAGGAACTGTCGCTGCATCGGGGAGCGACGGCGGCGAGTACGGCGAAGGTCGCCGAACTCGGCCCGCTCGGCCTGCTGCGCGCGCACGACGAAGCCCACGAGAGCGGCTACGTCGACACGCTCTACCAATGGTTGCGACATCCCGGAGACCCGCGCGCGGCCGCGAAGGAACTCCAGATCCACCCCAACACCCTGCGGTATCGCCTGCGTCGGCTACTCGACCTCGTCCCGCTGGATCTCGAAGATCCCGACGTCCGGCTGGCGTTGATCACACAACTCGTTTCCCTGCGATGGAGTTGACCGGCATTCGACTGAACAATGTTCAGTAACGAACACTTTGTAGTGCGACAAAACCGTGCGCGGACGTCATGAAAGGGTCCTTCAAGACACGCTTTGAATCAGCGCTGTCGTCTCGAAAGACCCTTTCATGACATCCGGCGGCTAGTGCGCGCTGGCGCGATATCCGTCCTCAATGGTCTGCCGTACCGCGGCGAGCAGATCGGCACCGGGGTAAAGCGGCAGAAGAACACCGGGGCCGCCGTCGACCCTCAGCGCGGCTTCGTAGCCATGCCCGGGAGTTTCGACCAGACCCACGATGACATCAGCCGGATTGCCTTCGGTGTCGACGGTGCGGACACGCCGCTCCCGCCGCCAGTCCTGATTTGTCATGCGCAACAGAATGGCAGCTTACCGGCCAGTAAGATCAACATCTTGACTCGATCGTGCTGCATTTACCGTTTCGCAGGTTGCACGGCCGCGCTCACCCCCAGCGAACGCGGCCGTGCGTCATACCCGATAACCGAGGTCGTCGGCGGCGAATCGCTTCGGCACCATCCGGACCCAGACCGTCCCTTTCACCTCGGGATCGTCGTGCAGGTAAGAACGAAAACGCGCGTCCCATTCACACTCGTCGGGCCCGAGATACCGGCTCAGCAGCCGCCGTCCACGTGGGACGTCGAACGGCAGCACCTCCGCCTCGCCCCGCGCGAGCACCTGCCGCACCATGCCGGTACCGACGTCACAGACATCGACGGTCACCGCGATCGACGGCGACTCCCGGACGAGCCCGGCCAGCCGCGCCCACGGTCCGGTGAGGATCCAGAAGGCCTGTTTCTCCCAGAGATACCAGGTCGGGCGCACGGTCGGCCCGGTCGTGGCGACCCTGGCCGTCAGCGGACCGGCGAGGAATTCGTCGACGTCGAACATTCAGACCTCGAGCAGTGTCTTGCCGAGCGCGCCACGCGACTGCATGACCGCGTGCGCGTCCGCCGCGCGCTCGAGCGGGAACCGTTGGCCGATCAAGGGTTCCAATCGCCCGGCGGCGGCATCGGCGAGCGCGGACTCGGTGAACGCCCGCATCTCCGCCTGCCCGCCGAGGTTTTGGATCACCGTGACCCCGCGCGCGGCGGCGTCCTCATCGGACACCTCGGTCCACGATCCACTCGAGAGCCCGTAGATCAGCATCCGACCGCCGGGCCTCAGCAACCCGAACGCCGTCGTCCCGATCTCGCCGCCGACCCCGTCGAACACGACGTCGACCTCGCCGGCCTTCGCCGCCCAGTCCGGCTCGCGGTAGTCGACGGCCAGATCGGCGCCGCGCCCCCGGACGTGCTCGGCCTTCGCCGGGCCACCGGCCGCGCCGACGACCTCCGCGCCCGCGGCCTTCGCGAGCTGGACGACCAGCCCGCCGACGCCGCCCGCCGCGGCCTCGACCAGCACGCGTTCTCCCGGCTGGATGCGCGCGGCGGTCACCAGCGCCGTCGCCGTACGGCCGTCGGCGAGGATCGCCACCGCCGCGTCGAGGGCCAAGCCGTCCGGGACTTCGAAGACGGAATCGGCGGCGACGGCGACCCGCTGCGCATATGCCCCGGAGCCGCCTGTCGAGGTCACGACCCGCTTCCCGATCAGGCCGAGGTCGACGCCGTCACCGACGGCGCTGATCACGCCGCCGACACCGTTGCCCGGGATCATCGGCAGTTCGGCGCGGAACGGCCCGCCCCCGCCGGCGCGGAACTGGGTCTCGACGAACGTGATGTTGGCGAACGCCACCTCGATCAGGGCTTGGCCAGGGGCGGGCACCGGATCGGGGGCGTCGCCCGCGACGAGCACCTCGGGCCCGCCGAACTCTTTCAACCACACGGCTCTCATGTGACCCAAGGTGCAAGCTCCAGTCGACTGGAGGTCAAGAGATTGTGCCGCGAAAACCATGATCGATGCTCGATCTTGTCCCGGGCGCACGATGACACCGCCGTCCGGGTGGCTCACCGTGAGTGGCAGCACCTTTGTTCGCAAACCCGCCGCAGGAGGCCTTCCCGTGCGTATCGCCGTCCCCCGTGAAATCAAGAGGCATGAGTACCGCGTGGCGCTCACCCCGGCGGGCGCGCACGAACTGACCGGGCGCGGTCACGACGTCTTCGTCGAAACCGGCGCCGGCCTCGGCTCGTCCATCACCGACGAGGAGTACCTCGCCGCCGGCGCGAAGATCCTCGCGACGGCGGAAGAGACCTGGTCCGAGGGCGAACTCGTGCTCAAGGTCAAGGAGCCGATCGCCGAGGAGTACCCGCGGCTGCGCGGCGACCAGGTGCTGTTCACCTACCTGCACATCGCCGCGGACCGCCCGCTGACCGACGCGCTGCTGGCCGCGGGCACCACCGCGATCGCGTACGAGACGGTGCAGACCCCGAACCGCGCGCTGCCGCTGCTCGCGCCGATGTCCGAGGTCGCCGGACGGCTGGCGCCGCAGGTGGGCGCGTACTCCCTGATGAAGCCGAGCGGTGGCCGCGGCGTGCTGCCCGGCGGCATCCCCGGCGTCCACCCGGCGCGTGTGGTCGTGATCGGCGGCGGTGTCGCCGGTATCAACGCGGCGCGCGTCGCGCTCGGCCTCGGCTCGGACGTCGAGATCCTCGACACCAACGTCGACCGCCTCCGCCAGATCGACAACGACTTCGGCGGCCGCATCCGCACGGTGACCTCGAACGCGCTGTCGGTCGAGCAGTCCGTGCTGGAGGCCGACATGGTCATCGGCGCGGTGCTCGTGCCCGGCGCGAAGGCGCCGAAGCTGGTCTCGAACGACCTCGTTTCGCGGATGCGCCCGGGCAGTGTGCTCGTGGACATCGCGATCGACCAGGGCGGCTGCTTCGCCGACTCGCGGCCGACCACGCACGACGAGCCGACCTACAAGGTCCACGAGTCGGTGTTCTACTGCGTCGCGAACATGCCGGGCGCCGTCCCGCGTACGTCGACCTACGGGCTGACCAACGTCACGCTGCCGTACGCCGTCCAGCTGGCGGAGCACGGCTGGCTCAAGGCGCTGCAGGCCGACGCCTCGCTGGCGAAGGGCCTCAACACGCACGCGGGCGCCCTGACCAACGCCCCGGTCGCGGCCGCGCACGGCCTGCCCGCCACGGATCTGGCCGCCGTCCTGGCCTGACCCCCAAGCCACACTCCCACGCGAGGGACCTTTGCCACCCCAGTGCAAAGGTCCCTCGCTCCTTAAACACTGAAGGCCCCTCGCGAACACGAGGGGCCTTCATGCACTCCGGAGACCCGCGGAACCGAGTCAACCTCGCCAACCGGCGCCGACCGCACCGTGGGGCCTGGGGCTCGGGCCCCAGACATAACGGCGGCCCGCTCAACCAACCTGGGGGTCATTGGGAGCGGGCCGCCTCCTACATCGTAGGTAATAAGTCGCCGTCGCGCTGCATGGGGTTGCCATGTCTTCGTAATTATTTCTTCACGGACCGCCCCCGCAGTCGGTGAACTTCCGCGCTCTGCGCCGCATAACCCGTAGTCAGCGGCCATTCGGCCCAGTTCCGGATGCGCTGAGGGACGGAGTGGTCACCGCACCGAACGTGACGAAGGTCGCTTTCGGCGGATTGACCCCTTCCGCGGGTGCGGACTCACCGGGTGAGGCAGGATGTCGCGTGATCGGCCTTCGTCAACAAAAGGGGACGGTATGCACGACGGCAGTGGCCGCATCGCGGTGCAGAATCTGAGCAAGCAGTTCGGTGCGGTCAACGCGGTCCAGAATCTCAGCTTCACGGTGGAGCCGGGTTCGGTGACCGGGTTCCTGGGACCCAACGGGGCCGGGAAGACCACGACGCTCCGGATGCTGCTCGGGCTGGTGACGCCCACGAACGGCACGGCGACCATCAACGGGCGCCCGCACGACCAGCTGGGGACTCCGGCGAGGGTCGTCGGTTCGGTGCTGGAGAACGAGGGCTTCCACCCGGGACGCACGGCGCGGAACCACCTGCGCGTGTACTCGGCGGCGATCGGGATGCCGGATCAGCGGGTGGACGAGGTGCTGGGCCTGGTCGGCCTGTCCTCGGCGGCGGACCGCAAGGCGGGCGGGTTCTCGCTCGGCATGCGGCAGCGGCTGGCGCTGGCGACGGCGTTGCTGGGGAATCCACAGGTGCTGGTGCTGGACGAGCCCACGAACGGTCTCGACCCCGAAGGCATCCTGTGGCTCCGGAACTTCCTGCGCGCGTATGCGCGTGAGGGGCGCACGGTGCTGGTCTCGAGCCACCTTCTGAACGAGGTGGAGCAGACGATCGACCAGGTCGTCATCATCAGCCAGGGCATGACGCGCTACAACGGCTCGCTGGACCAGTTGCGCAAGAGCAACCAGTCCCGGGTGCTGGTGCAGTCCGCCGACGCGAACGGCCTCGTCGCCGCGCTGCAGGAAGCGGGTATCACGCAGGTCTCGCCGATGCCGGACGGCCGGGTCGCGGTCTCCGGTGCGACGGTGCAGCAGATCGGTGACATCTCCGCCAAGGCGAGCATCGCGGTCTACGGCATGCAGGAGGAGACAGCCGACCTGGAGCGGATGTTCTTCCAGCTGACCCAGGGCCAGTACGCGGCGCCGCCGCCCGGGTTCCAGCAGGGCCCGCCGCCGGGCTACCAGGGGCCGCCTCCTGGTTATCAGGGCCCGCCGCCCGGATATCAGGCGCCGCCTCCCGGCTACGCGCCGCAGAACACGCCGCCGCCCGGTTTCGCGCCGCCGAACACCCCGGCTCCCGGTTTCGCGCCGCCGCAGCAGTACCAGCAGCAGGGTCAGCCGCCGCAGTACCAGCAGGCGCCGCCTCAGCAGCAGGCGCAGCAGCAGGGCCAGAACGAGGGCTGGGGAGGCCAGGGCTGATGGGCAACCTGATCAAGGCGGAGTTCCGCAAGACGCTCACGCTCAAGGCGTGGTGGGCGCTGATGATCCCCGCGGTGGTCTTCGCTTTCGCGTTCGCCCTGTTCTGGGGCATGGTCACCAACGACTTCAGCGACTTCCTCGGCCGCTCCGACACTCGTGAACTGACCGAAGCGCTCGGCATCTCGACCGGTGAACTGCCCGTCGGCCTGCTCGCCCTCGGGCACGGCATCAACATCGGCACGATGATCCCGATCATCTTCGGTGTCTTCGCGCTCGCCGGCGAGTACACGAAGAAGACGATCACCACGACGTTCCTCACCGCCCCGAACCGGGTCTCGGCGTTGAGCGCGAAGATGATCACCTACGTCGCCTGGGGCGCGATCTACGGCGTCATCATCGTGGGCGCGGCGAGCATCGGCACCGTGATCACGGTCGACAGCGAGCGTCTGCCGACGGCGGGCCAGTGGCTGGGCGTGCTCGGCGCGGGTGTCCTCGCGACGATCCTGGCGACCCTGTTCGGTATCGGGGTCGGCGCGGTCTGGCGCAGCGTGATCGGCAGCATCATCACGCTGACCATCTGGATGCTCGTGGTCGAGAACGTCCTGGTGTTCGTGTCCTTCGGGGCCTGGGACATCACGTGGCTGGGCGGGGTCCTGCCGAACGGCACGGTCAACGGCATCGTGGGCGCCATCGGCGCGGAAGCGTTCGGCGCCGCCGGCGTGAAGGTGCCGGGTCTGCAGGACGAGACGGCGTGGGCGCTGCAGTACGCGGCCGGCGCCCCCGGCGCGTTCTCCTGGTGGGCCTCGGCGCTCATCTTCTTCGGCTGGACGATGGTCTTCTTCCTCGCCGGCTGGGCCGTGAACCAGAAGAAGGACATCACTTGATTGATCGCGCGCTGACGTAAACGTGCCGAAGGGGCGTCGGACCGCTTCAACCTGCGGGTTGGGCGGGAAGGCGCCCCTTCATCACGTTTACGTGGGCCTTCGGCCCGAAAGAGGGCGCGCGACGGGTGAAGTCTCCGTCGGGCGCGGGGCGCCCTTGGGGAGACCGTTCGGTGGAGTCGAAGTGGGTCACCTCCCTGTAGGAGGTGGATCACGTCCTGCGGAACGGCCGATCCTGTCGGTGGAGCCGCCTAGGCTGACGGGGTGACTTCTGCTCCACCTCGCCCGCGTCAAGCCAGTCCGGCACGTGAGACGGCCCCGGTGCCCACCGGAGGCTGGATCCGCCGCCTGGCCGCTTCGTGCTGGAAACATCCCTGGCTGGTCGTACTGTCGCTGGGCGCGGCGATCATCGGCGTCGGGCTGCAGGCCGCCGGTCCGCTGCTGATCCGGGAGGCGCTCGACGACGCCGTCGCGGGTGAAACCTCCCGTCTGGGCCTGCTCGCCGCCGTCATGGCGATCCTGCAGGTGCTGACCTTCGGCAACGCCTTCGCCCGCCGGTACGTCGGCGGGCGGCTGGCCCTCGACGTCCAGCACGATCTGCGCCGCCAGGTGTTCAACGCGGTCTCCCGGCTCGACGGCGGCAAACAGGACGCGTTGCGCACCGGGCAGGTCGCCTCGCGCGCGATCTCGGACCTGCAACTGGTCACCTCGGTCCTGATGCAGGTGCCGCTCTCGGCGGGTTCGGTGATCTTCGCGCTGTTGTCCCTCGGCGCGATGCTGTGGATGTCGCCGACGCTGACCCTGATCGCGATGGTGGTCGCCCCGGCGATCGCGATCATCATGGCGGTGAGCCGGAAGCGGCTCTTCCCCGCGACATGGGCGGCCCAGCAGCGCGCGGCCGACGTCGCGCAGCAGGTCGAGGAGACCGTCACCGGCGTACGCGTCGTGAAGGGCTTCGGCCAGGAGGCGCGCGAAGTCGCGAAGCTGGAGAAGACGGCGAAGAAGCTCTTCGCCGAACGCATGCGCGCGGCGCGGCTTTCCTCTTTGCCGACGGCCACGACAGCGGCGCTGCCCGCGGCGGGTCAGGTCGCGGTGCTGGCGGTCGGCGGCGTCCTCGCGTTGAAGGGCGAGGTCAGCCTCGGCACCTTCTTGGCGTTCGCGACGTACCTCTCCATCCTGATCGGCCCGGCGAGGATGATCTCGAGCCTCGTCGTCCAGGCCCAGCTGACCAGGGCGGGCGCGGAAAGGGTCAACGAACTGATCGACGCGCAGCCGGACGTCGTCGACAGCCCGGACGCGCGGCCGCTGCCCGAGGGCCCTCTCGGTGTCCGGCTGGAGGACGTCTCCTTCGGCTACACGCGGTCGGATCCGGTGCTCGACGGTCTCACCCTGGAGGCCCTGCCCGGCGAAACACTCGCGCTGGTCGGCACCGCCGGTTCGGGCAAGTCGACGATCTCCCTGCTGCTGCCCCGTTTCTACGACGTGCACAGCGGTTCGGTCCAGGTCGGCGACCTCGACGTCCGCGACATTCGGCAGCACGACCTGCGCAGCGTGATCGGCGTGGTCTTCGAGGAGGCGTTCCTGTTCTCCTCGTCGGTGCGCGACAACATCGCCTACGGCAGGCCGGACGCGAGCGACGAGGAGATCCGCGCGGCCGCGCGGGCGGCGGAAGCGGACGAGTTCATCCAGCGCCTTCCCGAAGGGTACGAAACGCTCGTCGGCGAGCGCGGCCTCACGTTGTCCGGCGGGCAGCGCCAACGGCTCGGCCTGGCCAGGGCATTGATGACAGACCCGCGCGTGCTGGTCCTCGACGACGCGACGTCCGCCATCGACACGGTCACCGAAGCGGCGATCCACGACACGCTGCGCTCGGTCACCGCGAGCCGCACGACGCTCCTGATCGCGCACCGCCGCTCCACCCTCGCCCTCGCCGACCGGATCGCCGTGCTGGACAAGGGCCGCGTCGTCGACGTCGGCACCGAAGAAGAACTGCTCGCGCGCTGCCCGCTGTTCCGCGAACTCGTCGCGGGCCCGGGCGACGACGTCGAGGAGCCGCATCGCTGTGAGGGTCTCGATTGCGGCCCCGCGGGGATCACGCCCGCCCTGTGGCCGGAGCAGGACAAGGCCGACGAACTGGCGGGCGAGCGGAAGGGCACCGGCGGCGAATGGGACGTCGACCTGCCGCCGAGCGAGGAACTCATCGAAGGCGTCCGGAAACTGCCGCCCGCCACGGATGTCCCCCGGCTGCCGGGCACCGACGTCACCGCTCCCGAACCGAAGTTCCGCCTCGGCCGCCTGCTGAAACCGGTGCGCGGACCGCTCGCCGTGGTGATCGGCCTGGTCGCCGCGGACGCGCTGGCCACCATCGCGATGCCCGCGTTGTACCAGCACGGCATCGACAGCGGGGTGCGCGCCGGAGCGGAGGCGGTGATCTGGCTGACCGCCGCGGTCGGCGCGCTGGTGATCCTCGCGGACTGGCTGGTGGTCTACCTCCAGACCAAGATGACGGCGCGGGTCGGCGAGACGGTGCTGTACTCGCTGCGCGTGCGCAGTTACTCCCACCTGCAGCGGCTCGGGCTCGACTTCTACGAACGCGAGCTGTCCGGGAAGATCATGACCAGGATGACCACGGACGTCGACGCGCTCTCGACGTTCCTGCAGACCGGTGTCGCACAGGCCGTGGTGAGCGCGCTGACACTGGTCGGGATCGCGGCGGCGCTGATGATCACCGACATCGGGCTGGCGACGTACGCGCTCGCGGTGCTGCCGATCCTCATCGTGGCGACGGTGATCTTCCGCCGCGCTTCCTCGAAGGCGTACACCGAAGCCCGGGAACGCGTCAGCGTGGTCAACGCGGACATGCAGGAGAACGTGAACGGGCTGCGGGTCGCGCAGGCGTACACGCGCGAAGAGCGGACGGCGGAGAAGTTCGCTTCCCGCAGCGACGAGTACCGGCGTTCACGGCTTCGCGCCCAGCGCCTTGTCGCGACGTACTTCCCTTTCGCGGCAATGCTTTCCGGTCTGGCCGAGGTGGTCGTGCTGATCGTCGGCGCGAACCGGGTCGCGGCGGGCACGCTGTCGGCCGGTGTGCTGGTGGCGTTCCTGTTGTACCTGGGCCAGTTCTTCTCGCCGATCCAGCAACTGTCCTCGGTGTTCGACGGCTATCAGCAGGCGCGGGTCGGGCTGTCGCGCATCGGCGATCTGCTGCGCACGCCGACTTCCGTTCCGGAGGCGGGGAAACCGGTCGCGGTCCCGGAGCGGCTACGGGGCGAGGTCTCCTTCAAGGACGTCGATTTCGCTTACACGGCAACGGACGAGCCCGCCCTGTCGCAGTTTTCCCTGGAGGTCGCGGCCGGGGAGACCGTCGCCCTGGTCGGGGCGACGGGCGCCGGGAAGTCGACAGCGGTGAAGCTCGTCGCGCGTTTCTACGACGCGACGGGCGGCGTGGTCCGCATCGACGGAACCGACATCCGCGAATACGATCTGGCCGCCCTGCGCACGCGAATGGGCGTGGTACCCCAGGAAGCGCATCTGTTCTCGGGGACGGTCGCGGACAATGTGCGCTACGGCAGGCCTTCCGCGACGGACGCGGAGGTCGAGGAGGCCGTCCGGTCCGTCGGCGCGCTCGACGGTGTCGCCGCGCTCCCCGCCGGTTTCCACCAGCCCGTCGGTGAACGCGGACGGTCGCTTTCGGCCGGGCAGCGGCAACTCGTCGCGCTCGCCCGCGCCGAACTCGTCGACCCGGACGTCCTCCTGCTCGACGAAGCGACCGCGGCGCTGGACCCGTCCACCGAAGCCGCCGTCCTGCGCGCGACCGAACAACTCGCGCGGCGCCGCACGACCTTCGTGGTCGCGCACCGCCTCGCCACCGCCGCCAAAGCGGACCGGATCGTCGTCCTGGATCACGGGCGGATCATCGAGCAGGGCACGCATACGGAACTGGTCGCGGCGAACGGCCACTACGCACGCCTGTGGGCCCTGGGCTGAGTTCTGCTTCCCGGCGAGACACCGCACTCACGTGATCGGAGACGGAACTCGCGTGATCAGGGACCGCACACCCGAGTGCGGCCTCCAGTCACATGAGATCCGCCTCCAATCACGCGAGTCCGGTCCCTGATCACGCGAGTCACGCCTCCCCCGGCCGCGAACCCTCGCGCCGCAATGCCATGAGCCCGGCATGCGCCGCCGGGCGAGACAATTTCGGTCGCGTTCGAACACCACACCTGTCACGCTGAACGGCAAATGAAAGAAGAGATCCCGGCGCGGCAGATCCGCGCCGTGCACACCGAAACCACGATCCGCGTCTATCAGGCGTATTCGCCGGCCATCGCGGACGCCGCGCTGAAGGCGGGCACCTTCGTGCCGCCGTTCAAACGCGAGCGGATGACCTGGATCAAGCCGTCCTTCCTGTGGATGGCGTACCGCTGCGGCTGGGCGGCCAAGCCCGGGCAGGAACGCGTACTCGCCCTCGACATCACTCGCGAGGGCTTCGCGTGGGCACTCGAGCACTCGGCGCTCAGCCACTACGACCGAGACGTCCACCCCGATCGGCAGACGTGGCAGCGAGAGGTCAAGGCCAGTCCGGTCCGCGTCCAGTGGGATCCGGAACGCGGCATCCGCCTCGGCCCGCTCAAGCACCGTTCGCTCCAGATGGGCCTGAGTGGCGAGGCCGTCGATCGCTATGTCGACAAATGGATCACCACGGTCACCGACGTCACCGCGACCATGCGTGAGATCGGGGCTCTCGTCGCGGCGAATCGCATCGACGAGGCCGAAGCGCTGCTACCCGCGGAGCGCCCGTACAGCGCCTAGAGCCGCCACTTGAGGCCGCTCATCCCGGCGACCTCGAGATCCCGCTCCGAGGCCCACCGGAAGGTTCCGGGCCGGACGTGCACCCCGGCCGTCACCGCCCAGTCCGGCTCGTCGGGCTCGACGTGCTCCATCTCCTTGAAGTCGGAGAGCGTCGGCCACACCGCGGAGCACGAGTCGCACATCAGCACGACCTTGCCGGACTCGGTGACCAAGGGGCGCACTCGCCCCTCGTCCCAGAACGACGGACACTCGTCCAGCCACATCGACTGCCACCACCCTCGTGGGCGACCGGCGGCCGGCACGACACCGGCCGCATCCTCCGCTCAGCAAAACCCGCCGACGTGAACTCCAGGCGGTCCGGGCACGACCACTTTACCAACCTTTACCGTCCAATCAGTGATCTGACCTGCACAGACGGTGAAACGACACCAAAGGTCCCCCGCTCCCCCGAACGGCCGCGGCCCGGTCGGCCGAGTGCTTCGGTTTCGATCTCTTGATCGAGACAGTGACCCATCGCCTAGTGCGCCACGCCTCACACAGGCCAGTTCCATCACACGGCCGCCACCGAGGGGGTTAGCCTGGTAGGCGCATCAGCGGTGTTCAAGATCTCGAGACGGATAGAGGCGAGTCCAAGCCGTGTCCAGCAGCAGCCCTGCGTCACAATTCGGCCCCAACGAGTGGGTTGTCGAGGAAATGTACGACCAGTTCCTCGCCGACCCCACCTCAGTCGATGCCGCCTGGCACGACTTCTTCGCGGACTTCAAGCCAACGCAGGCCGCGCAGACGAAGGCTGACGACGCACGTCAGACCTCCGCGGAGACCGCGAAGGAGGGCTCGGGCGCCAACGGCCAGGCCTCCACGCCGTCGCCGCAGACGGTCCGCAACGCCGAGTCCACCGCGAAGCAGACCGCTCCGACGAAGCCGGCCCCGAAGACCGAAGCGAAGCCGGCCGCGAAGCCCGCTCCGAAGGCCGCGGCACCCAAGGCCGCTGAGAAGGCGCCCGCCAAGCCCGCCGAGAAGGACGCCGAGCCGGAGTCGAAGCAGCTCCGCGGCGCCGCGGCGGCGATCGCGAAGAACATGGACGCCTCGCTGTCCGTGCCCACGGCGACGAGTGTGCGCGCGGTCCCGGCGAAGCTGATGGCCGACAACCGCATCGTCATCAACAACCACCTCAAGCGCACGCGTGGCGGCAAGATCTCCTTCACGCACCTCATCGGCTACGCGATGGTCCGTGCGCTGAAGAACTTCCCGAACATGAACCGGCACTACCAGCTGATCGACGGGAAGCCGTTCGCGATCACGCCGGAGCACGTGAACTTCGGTCTCGCGATCGACATGAAGGGCAAGGAAGGCTCCCGCACGCTCGTCGTGGCCTCCATCAAGGCCACCGAGAACATGACCTTCATGCAGTTCTGGCAGGCCTACGAGGAGATCGTCAAGAAGGCCCGCAACGGCAAGCTGACCGCCGACGACTTCGCCGGCACCACGATCTCGCTGACCAACCCCGGCGGCATCGGCACCAACCACTCGGTGCCCCGTCTGCAGGCCGGTCAGGGCGCGATCATCGGCGTCGGCGCCATGCAGTACCCGGCGCACTTCGAGGGCACCAGCGAGAAGGCCCTCGTCGACCTCGGCGTGTCGAAGATCATGACGCTGACCTCGACGTATGACCACCGCATCATCCAGGGCGCGGAGTCGGGCGAGTTCCTCAAGCGGATCCACGAGCTGCTGCTCGGCGAAGACGGCTTCTACGACGACGTCTTCACCAGCCTGCGCCTGCCCTACGAGCCGATCCGCTGGGTCGCCGACATCCCGGACGGCCCGGTCGACAAGACCGCGCGCGTGATCGAGCTGATCGACGCCTTCCGCATGCGCGGTCACCTGATGGCCGACACCGACCCGCTGAACTACCGGCAGCGCAGCCACGCCGACCTCGACGTCCTCTCCCACGGCCTGACCCTGTGGGACCTGGACCGCGAGTTCCCGGTCGGCGGTTTCGCCGGTCAGGAGCGGATGAAGCTGCGGGACATCCTCGGTGTCCTGCGCAACTCGTACTGCCGCACCGTCGGCATCGAGTACACGCACATCCTCGACCCCGAGGAGCGCCGCTGGATCCAGGACCGCGTCGAGATCCCGCACGAGAAGCCGGACCCCGCCGTCCAGAAGTACGTGCTGTCGAAGCTCAACGCCGCCGAGGCGTTCGAGACCTTCCTGCAGACCAAGTACGTCGGCCAGAAGCGCTTCTCGCTCGAAGGCGGCGAGACGGCGATCCCGCTGCTCGACACGCTGCTGGACAAGGCCGCCGAGCACGAGCTCGACGAGGTCGTCATCGGCATGCCGCACCGCGGCCGCCTGAACGTGCTCGCGAACATCGTCGGCAAGCCGATCGCGCAGATCTTCCAGGAGTTCGAGGGCAACCTCGACCCGGGCCAGGCGCACGGTTCCGGTGACGTGAAGTACCACCTCGGCGCCGAGGGCAAGTACTTCCGCATGTTCGGCGACGGCGAGACCAAGGTGTCGCTGACAGCGAACCCGTCGCATCTGGAGACCGTCGACCCGGTCCTCGAGGGCATCGTCCGCGCGAAGCAGGACATCCTCGACAAGGGTGGCGAGGGCTTCACCGTCCTCCCGGTCCTCATGCACGGCGACGCGGCCTTCGCGGGCCAGGGTGTCGTGGCCGAGACGCTGAACCTGGCGCTGCTGCGCGGTTACCGCACCGGCGGCACCGTGCACGTCATCGTCAACAACCAGGTCGGTTTCACCACCGCGCCCGAGCACTCGCGTTCGAGCGAGTACGCCACCGACGTCGCGAAGATGATCGGTTCGCCGATCTTCCACGTGAACGGTGACGACCCCGAAGCCGCGCACTGGGTGGCCAAGCTGGCCGTCGAGTACCGCCAGGCGTTCCACAAGGACGTCGTGATCGACCTGATCTGCTACCGCCGCCGCGGTCACAACGAGGGCGACGACCCTTCGATGACCCAGCCCGCGATGTACGACATCATCGACACGAAGCGTTCGGTCCGGAAGACCTACACCGAATCGCTGATCGGCCGCGGCGACATCTCCGTCGAAGAGGCCGAGGCCGCGTTGCGCGACTTCTCCAGCCAGCTGGAGCACGTGTTCAACGAGGTCCGCGAGCTGGAGAAGCACGCGGCGAAGGCCAGCCCCTCGGTCGAAGAGGAGCAGCAGGTCCCGGCCAAGGTGCCCACGGCGACCACCTCCGAGGTCATCGAGCACATCGGCGACGCGTTCCTCAACGTCCCCGAAGGCTTCACCCCGCACCCGCGGGTCAAGCCGGTCATGGAGCGCCGCCACAAGATGTCCCGCGAAGGCGGCGTCGACTGGGCGTTCGGTGAGCTGCTCGCCTTCGGTTCGCTGGCGATGGAAGGCCGCCTCGTGCGGCTGTCCGGTCAGGACTCCCGCCGCGGCACCTTCACCCAGCGCCACTCGGTGCTGATCGACCGCAAGAACGGCCAGGAGTACTCGCCGCTGGCGAGCCTGGCCGAAGGTCAGGGCCGCGTGATGATCTACGACTCGGCGCTGTCCGAGTACGCGGCTGTCGGCTTCGAGTACGGCTACTCCGTGGCCAACTCCGAAGCGCTGGTCATGTGGGAAGCGCAGTTCGGTGACTTCGTCAACGGCGCGCAGACCGTCATCGACGAGTACATCTCCTCCGGCGAGGCCAAGTGGGGCCAGCTCTCGGACGTCGTGCTGCTGCTGCCGCACGGCCACGAAGGCCAGGGCCCGGACCACACCTCCGGCCGCATCGAGCGCTTCCTCTCGCTGTGCGCCGAAGGCTCGATGACCGTCTCGGTGCCGTCCACCCCGGCGAACTACTTCCACCTCCTCCGCCGTCACGCCCTCGACGGAGTCAACCGCCCGCTGGTGGTCTTCACCCCCAAGTCGATGCTGCGCAACAAGGCCGCCACCTCGGCGGTCGAGGACTTCACCGGCCAGACGAAGTTCATGTCGGTCATCGACGACGCAGTCGTCGACCCGTCGAAGGTGCGCAAGGTCCTGCTGACCTCCGGCAAGCTGTACTGGGAGCTGGTGGCTGAGCGCACGAAGCGCGAGGCGAACGACATCGCGATCGTGCGCGTCGAGCAGTACTACCCGCTGCCGAAGAAGAAGCTGCTCGCGGCGCTCGAGCGCTACAACGGCGCTCCCGCGGTCTGGGTCCAGGAGGAGCCGGAGAACCAGGGTGCGTGGCCGTTCTTCGGCCTGAACCTGCCGCGGAAGCTCCCGGAGGTGTTCTCCAGCCTGGACGTCGTGTCGCGTCGTCCGATGGCCGCGCCGTCGGCCGGTTCGTCCAAGGTGCACGAGGTCGAGCAGAAGGCGCTCATCGCGCGGGCCTTCAGCTGATCGAGCCGAAGGGGCCCTTCACCGCATCTCATGCGGTGAAGGGCCCCTTTGCCGCGTCTTACGCGGGGAAAGCGTCCTTCAGCTCCCGATCGCCTCGGAAGTCGCCTTCGCGACCTTCAGGGCGTTCTCCCGGCACAGCTTCTGGTCGATCGGTTTGCTGGGTTCGGCGCCGCTCACGATGATCTGTGCTTCGACGTTCCCTTGGTAGAACTTGATCGAGCACTGTCCGTCGGACCGGATCTCGTTGTAACCGGCCTTGGTCGCCTTCGCCATGCTGGGGATCACTTCCCCGCCGTCGTCCATGGCGTTGTCGTAACCCGCCTTGGCCCATGCCTCACCGGCGCCCGTGCCCGGTTCCTTCGACTTCGACAGGTACATCGTCACCAAAGCCGACGGAGCACCGGACTCACGCCAGGAGCACGAAGACGCCGTGTAGACGATGTCCTGGGCCGACGTGCTCGCCGGCTCCTCGCCCTTCGGCGTTTCGAGCGGCGGCAGATTCCTCACCCCGTTCCCGATCTTCTGGCATCCGGGCATCGAGGTGTACTTGTCCGGCGGCCCGACCTTCTTGGACGACGTCGGCGCCGCGGTCGAAGACGAACCGGAGTCACCGGAGAGCAGCAGGAAGGCCGCGACCCCGCCACCGCCGAGCAGCACCACCGCGCCGATGGCGATCCCGACGATGAGTCCGGTGTTCGACTTCTTGGGCGGCGGTCCGTAGCCGGGCGGCGGATACCCCGGGTATCCCTGCTGCGGGTAGCCCTGTGGTGGATACGGCTGCTGAGGTCCCTGCTGGTAGGGCGGTCCGGGCTGCATACGCAGAGGATAGAGCGCCGTGACGGTCCTCAGTGGACGAACGTCCGATTCGGCTCACCGCAAGGAGCGGTTAGTTGTGGACGACGACTTTCACCGGGGGTGACCAGGCCGCCCCGTTCGGGCCGGTCGCCAAGGCCGACACCGTGTGTTCACCGTTGGGGATCTTGGTCGTGTCCCAGTCCGTGTTCCAGTCGGGCGGGGTGTTGTCGGTGCCGATGAGGGTCTTCTGGGCGACGTAGAACGCCACCGTGGCGGCGTTCGTGGCCGTCGCGTCCACGCGGACCGTCCTGCTGACCGTGGTTCCCGCCGCCGGGCTGGTGATCGCCGCCGTGACCCCGGTCGGGCAGGCGTTCACCCAGGAACACATGTTGAGCACGATGATTCCCACCGTGGCGCCCAGCCCCGCCAGAAAGGTCTGCAGCATGACCACGACACCCGCAGCCGAAATGACGATCCCTGCCGCCGTCATCAACCCCGCCAAGGCGACGACGGGAGCGGCGGTGGCCGTGATCGACGCGGCGCCGAGACCGAGCAACGCGGCGGCCGCGACGGCGACGATCCAGCAGGTGATCTTGCAGATCCAGCAGGGTGCCGCGGTCTCCGGGCCCGCTCCCGGTGCTTCGGGGTCGGTGAGCGGCGCCAGCGTGTCGTAGATCGTGGCGTACTGCGCCGCCGTCGGCATCGTGGAGAAGAACACGTAGGAACTGGTGTCGGCGTTCTCGATCGAGACCGTCCAGGTGCCCGGCATCGGGGTCTTGATCATGCAGCTTTGGAGCATCGTCGGATCGTTGCCGGAGCACACGACGAACCGGCTGTCGGTCTCACTGGGGCCGACCCGGTCACCGCCGGGGTCGGTCAGGGTGACGTTGACCCCGGTGGGATAACTTCCGCCGTCTGTTGTCACACTTCCCATCAGGAAGGGCACGTCGTGATCGACCACGATCGTCAAGGTCTGGGTGGTGTCCTCGCTCGGAGTACCGCGTAACGCCCGCAGCGGGTGGACCTCTCCGGACTTTTCCGCTCCCCCTCCTCCGCCGGCGGGAATCACGTATCCCGCACAATAACAATTCGGCCCGTCGACCTGGTTCTGCACCAGCACGGCCATTTTTCGCCCTCTCACGCTACCGCCGAAACGCCGGAATGATCGTGCCACCGAACCGGCGATTGCTTGTGCAGCAAGGAAACCAGCAGCATCGCGATCGCGTTCGGCCACGGAATGCGGGATCTTTTCCGTCGATCGCGCGGACCGGATACCCGGCCATTCACCCGAGGCGTACGCGCCGACTCCGAGAAGCATCCACCCGGCGGCCCCGCATTCCCAGGTTTGTTCCGCGATGTCAGTCTTCCGGGATTCGCAGTCACCCGTCCGGCAGCCGATCCCGTTACCGCACGGAGACCTGGGAAATGCCGGATTCCCCTTCACCGCAACGGGTTTCGGATCCGGCTGAAAACTGACGAACATTTGACAAATCCGCAGATCAGCCGCGCACGAATACGTCAAGACCCCCTTCCCAGCAGGAGGAAGGGGGCCTTCACGCACTCCAAGGGTGGATCAGAGGGTCAGCGACCAGCTGTTCAGCGAGCCGGTGTCGACCCGGTACACGTCCTGCACCTTCAGCTTCCAGGCGCCGTTCGCGGCCTCGGCCGCGGCGTTGACGGTGTACGTGGTGTTGATGTTGTCGGACGAGTCGTTGCTCGAACCCTTCAGGCGGTACGAGCTGCCGTCCGGCGCGACCAGGTCGATGACCAGGTCACCGACGTAGGTGTGCGTGATGTTCACCGCGACCTTGGTGGTGGCCGAGGCGTTGCGGGCGCAGTTCGCGACGGTGACCGTGCTGGTCACCGCGGCACCGGCGTCGGGGATGGCGACGACGCCGCTGTTGGTCTGCGTGCCGCACGGCGTCGGCTCGGGGCCGGGGCCACCGCCGGAACCGGTGTTGAGCAGCACGTTCGGCGAGCCGGAGCCCGGGCTGGTCACCTTGCCCTTGACGCCGGCGTTGACCAGCGCGTCACGGACCTGGGCGGGCGTGGCCGTCGGGTTGGCCGAGGCGTAGAGAGCCGCCGCGCCGACGACGTGCGGGGTCGCCATCGAGGTACCGCTGATGGTGTTGGTGCCGTTGTTCAGCCACGTCGACGTGATGCCGCTGCCCGGCGCGAAGATGTCGAGGCAGGTGCCGATGTTGGAGAAGTCGGACTTGGCGTCGGTGTTGGTGGTCGAGCCGACGGTGATCGCCTCGGGCGTGCGGGCCGGGGAGGTGTTGCACGCGTTCTGGCCATAGTCGTTGCCGGCCGCGACACCGTAGGTGACACCCGCGGCGATCGACCGCTGGACGGCCTGGTCGAGGGTCGCCGAAGCGCCGCCACCGAGGCTCATGTTCGCGACGGCGGGCTTGACGGCGTTCGCGGTCACCCAGTCGACACCGGCGATGACGCCGGCGGTCGTCCCGGAACCGGAGCAGTTCAGCACGCGGACGGCGACGAGCTTGACGCCCTTGGCCAGACCGTGCGCGGTACCGCCGATGGTGCCGGCGACGTGGGTGCCGTGACCCTGGCAGTCCGTGGCGTCGTTGTCGTTGTCGACGGTGTCCCGGCCGTGGGTCGCGCGCCCGCCGAAGTCGGGGTGCGTGGTCAGGATGCCGGTGTCGACGACGTACGCGGTGACGTTCGACGCCGTGGTGCTGTAGCTGTACTTCTGGTCCAGCGGAAGGCTTTGCTGGTCGACCCGGTCGAGGCCCCAAGACGGCGGGTTCAGCTGGTCCGTCGAGATCGAGACGGTCTGGTTCTGCTCCACGTAGGCCACCGCGGGGTCGGCGGCGACGCGCTTCGCCTGCTTTTCGGTCAGTGCGCCGGAGAAGCCTCGGACCGACGAGGCGAAGGTCTTCTCGACCGTGCCGCCGTGGCGTTGGGTCACGCTCTTCGCGGTGGCTTCGACCGACGAGCCGTCCTTCAGCACGACGATGTAGCTGTCCTTGATCGCCTTGGCGCTGCCCGCGTTGACGATCGAGCCCTCCGCCGCGGACGCGACGGTGGCGCCGCCGAGCGCGGTCAGCACGGCGACGGCCGCGGTGACACCGAAGACCGGCAGACGTCTCTTCAAGGATCCCAGGGAATTGTTCAAGATATTCCTCCCAGGCAGGGTCGACCCACGGGCATGAATAAGCCCGCCGGATCGTTGGGGTGAATCAGAGGTGAAGCGCGTTCCACTTAGGAGCGCAGGCTGAGACTAAGTCGCGGATTCACCCCAAGGAAGACCTTGCATTACGGACATCTCGGTAGTAATGGGCGTTCGTCCGGTGCAGGTGGGCACCGTTCAGCCCCCGCCTTTAGTCGCGTTTTGCGCCCGTACGGCCCACGAAGAATTGGGAATCCGCACATCCCGTGGTCGCTTTCCCGCCCACCGTTCGTTTCATCGGTCTGGAAGTACACACGGATGGCCGCCTACTAAAGTCGCGACCTCCCCGGGCGGAAAACGATTTCCATCCTACCTTCGGATGGAGCACACTCGGGCCCATGCAGCTCCGACAGGAAACCCCGGCCGACCGCGAGGCGATCCACGCCGTCCACCTGGCCGCGTTCGCGAAACACAGTGTCCCGGTGGTCGAGGCGAAACTCGTCGACGAACTCCGGGAGGACGGCGATCTGATCGGCGCACTGTCCATCGTGGCCGAACGCGACGGGAAGATCGTCGGGCACGTCTGTTGCAGCCCGTCCCGGCTCGGCTCCGACGAGAAGTCGACGGTCGGTCTCGGCCCGCTCGGCGTCTTGCCCGAGTACCACGCCTCCGGCATCGGCTCCGCGCTCGTGCACGCGGTGCTCGGCGCGGCGGACGCGCTCGGCTACGGCGCGGTGATCCTGCTCGGCGACCCGAACTACTACTCCCGCTTCGGCTTCGTGCTCGCCGGGCAGTACGGCATCGAGCCGCCGGTCGCGGAATGGGCGCCACATTTCCAGGTCCGCACCCTGCGCGCGTACACCCCGGAGCTCCGGGGCGAGTTCCGCTACTCGCCCGCCTTCGACCGCCTCTGAGGCGTGTTTCCCAAGCCTTAGCCCGGGGCCAGCAGGTTGTTCCGGCGCAGGAACTCCTCGGCGACGTCGAGCGGGTTGCGCTTCTCCTCGCTGAACTGGACGTTCAACTCGGTCAGCTGATCGGTCGTGAGCGCCGCCGAAACCCGGTTCAGCGCGTCGACCTCCTTCGGTGACAAAGTCCCCTTCGCGACGAGAGGGACGATGTTCTGCGCGGGGAACATGTTCTTGTCGTCCACCAGCGGCACGAACCCGTTCGCGGTGATCGACGACGACGTGCTGAACAGGTCGGCGACCTGGACGTCGCCGGACTTGAGCGCGGCGACCGTGACCGGTCCGCCGGTGTCGGTCGTGCGGATCTCGGCGAACTCACAGCCGTAGAGCGCCTTGATCTTGTCCTTCCACCGGCTGCTCCACGGGCCGGGACCACCGAACACGAATTCCTTGCAGCGCTTGCCGAGATCGGAGAAGGTCCGGATCCCGGAATCGGCGAGTTCCTTGCGCACCACCAGAAGATCCTTGTCCTCGGCGGGCGCCTGTTCGAGCACCTCGAATCCGGACGGCAGCTTCTGCTTCAACTGCGCGTAGACCTCCTGCGGGGTGGTCGCCTGCGTCTCCTTGTCGAAGTAGCGCAACAGGTTCCCACTGTAGTCCGGCACCAGCGAAAGCGACTTGTCCTGCAGTGCCTTGACGACGACCTCGCGGCTGCCGACCGGCGGGCGCACGGTCACGTTCTCCGCACCCGCGTTGCGCAGCGCGCCGGCGTAGATCTGCGCCAGCAGAAGGGTTTCCCCCACGTCCGACGCGCCGATGATGATGTCGCCGGTCGTCCCGCCCTCGGCGCCCCCCGCGAGCGGATTGCCGCAGCCCGCCGCCAGCAGGGCGATCCCGGCGAGCAGCGCCGTCACCGTCCGCTTCATACCTTCGCCTTCTTCCCGCTCGCGGCCTGCGCCAGCCGAACTCCCTTGGGCACCAGCGCCCGCTGGACACCCGCCAGGACGAGATCCAGCAGGATGGCGAGCGCCGTCGTCAGGAGCGCGCCCGCGACCACCTGCGGATAGTCCAAAATGGCCAGTCCGTCGAGCAGGAACCGGCCGAGTCCGCCGAGCCCGACATAGGCGGCGACGGCGGCCGTCGCCACCAGCTGCAGCACCGAGTTCCGCACCCCGCCGAGCACCAGCGGCAGCGAAATGGGCACCTCGACCTTCCACAACCGTTGCCAGCCGGTCATTCCGATGCCCTGCGCCGCGTCGACCACGCCGTGATCGGTCGCTTGCAGACCCGCGTAGGTCCCGGCGAGGATCGGCGGGATGGCGAGCACCACGAGCCCGATGATCGTCGAGATCTCGCTCTCGGTGAAGAGCAGGAACAGGAAGGTCACCAGCCCCAGCGTCGGCAGCGCGCGGATCGCGTTGCCACCGCTCACCAGCAGCACCGCGCCGCGGCCGGTGTGCCCGACGTAGAGCCCGAGCGGGATCGCGACGATCAGCGCGAAGACGAGTGCCAGCACCGTGTAGCCGAGATGCTCCAGCAGCCGGTTGAGAACGCCGTCCGTGCCCTGCCAATGCGCCGGGTCGCCGAACCAGTTCAGGACGTCGTCGATCATTTCGCCCCCGCTGCGGTCGCCACCCGGTCCCAGGGTGTGAGGAGATTACGGAGCCGGACCAGCACCAGGTCGACGATCAGCGCGAGCAGCAGCGTCGCGACGATCCCGACGACGATCGGCGAGAAGTACTCGCGCTGGAAGCCGTCGGTGAACAGCACGCCGAGCCCGCCGGTGCCGATCAGCGCGCCGACGCTGACCAGGCTGATGTTGCTGACCGAGGCCACCCGGACGCCCGCCGCGAGCACCGGCACCGAAAGCGGCAGCTCCACGGCGAGGAAGCGCCGCGCGGGTTTGTAGCCGACAGCCGTGGCCGCGGCGACCACATGCGGCGGCACGGCGTCGAGCGCGTCCAGCACCGGGCGCACCAGCAGGGCGGCGGTGTAGACGGTGAGCGCGACGATGACATTGACGCTGTCGAGGATCTTCGAGCCGATGATGCCCGGGATCACCACGAACAACGCGAGCGACGGGATCGTGTACAGCAGGTTCGACACCACCAGCAGCACGGAACGCGCGGCGGCGAAGCGGTGGCCGAGCCAGCCGGCCAGCACCGCGATCACCAGCCCCAGCACCAGCGGGACCAGCGAGAGGTAGATGTGGTCGAGCAGGTCGCCGAGGAACTGCGAGCGGTTGTTGGGGCTGGCGAGGTAGCGCCCGAGCTCCGCGAAGAAGTCCCCCATCAGGAACCCAGTGGCAGCGCTTCGATCACCTCGAGGACTTGCCTGGCTCTGACCACGCCGAGGACCTTGTGGTCGGCGTCGACGACGACACCGAGGCTCGCGGGCGACGAAAGCGCCGCGTCGAGCGCGCCGCGGATCGGCGAACCCTGGACGTACAGCGATCCGCCCGCGACGAGATCGGTCTCGGCGAGCTCTCCGTCCACAGTGGACCCGGGACGGAGCCAGCCGCGCGGCTGACCGTCGGCGTTGACCGCGACCAGCCATTCGTCGGACGGCTCCGGGACCGGCTTGCCGACCTCGACGCGCTTGATCTCTTCGACGACGATCCCGTCCGCCGAAAGAAAGGAAAGCCCGCGATAGCCGCGATCCTTGCCCACGAAAGACGCCACGAAGTCGTCGACGGGATGGCGCAGCACATCCGAGGGCGTACCGTATTGCGCGAGCACGCCGCCGACGCGGAGCACGGCGATCTTGTCCCCGAGCCGCACGGCCTCGTCGATGTCGTGGGTGACGAACACGATCGTCTTCCCCAGCTGCGACTGCAGGCGCAGCAGTTCGTCCTGCAGTTCCTCGCGGACGATCGGGTCGACGGCGGAGAACGGCTCGTCCATCAGCAGCACCGGCGAGTCCGCCGCGAGCGCCCTGGCGACGCCGACACGCTGCTGCTGGCCGCCGGAAAGCTGGGCGGGGTACCGCTTGCCGAGTTCCGCGGGCAGGCCGACGGTTTCGAGCAGTTCGGCCGCGCGCTTACGTGCCTTGCCCTTGTCCCAGCCGGACAGCAACGGCACCGTCGCGACGTTGTCGAGGACCGTCCTGTGTGGAAAGAGGCCCGCGTGCTGGATGACGTAACCGATGCCGCGGCGCAGCAGCGCCGGGTCGCCGTCGCTGACGTCCTTGCCGTCGAGCAGCACGGAGCCCGCCGTCGGCTCGACCATGCGGTTGATCATCCGGAGCGACGTGGTCTTGCCGCAACCGGACGGCCCGACGAAGACGGTGATGGTGCCGTCCTCCACGGTGAGGTTCAGGTCGTCGACCGCGACCGTCCCGTCCGGATACCGCTTGGTCACGCCACGGAACTCGATAGTCACGTGTCTCTCCCCATGTCTGGTCGAAAAACCGTAGCCCACATCGGCCCTGTTGGCACGGTGTCTCAGGGAACGGGTCACTAGGCTGCAGGCCGTGAGTCCTTCCGTCGATGACGTCCTCGCGGCGCACGGTGTCCACGTGCGACCGCTCCATCAGGTGATTTCCCTGCTCCGGACGGATTGGCGTGACCTCGGCGAGCTGATCCGGATCAGCACCGCGCCGCGCCGGAGTGTCGAAGACGTCCTGAGCGCGCTCGACGACGACCTCGAGCGGAACGGATCCCGGCTCCGGCTGGCCCCCGACGCCCGCGAGAAGTACGCGCGCTTCGGGGCTCAGGACCGGAAAACCGATCCCGACCTGCTGAAGACCATCACCAGCTATGTCGAGAACGTTCCCGCGCCGCTGGCCGCGCTCGACCACGTGCAGGCGACTCCGGAGACCGTGCTGAACCGCGCGCTGTGGCTGGACGAGCGCTACGACCTCGACACGGCGAAGCTGCTGTTCCTCGGCGACCACGACCTCACTTCACTGGCCGTCCGCGCGTTGCGGCCCGACGCGGACCTCACCGTCGTCGATCTCGACGATCGCGTGCTGGCCTATATCGACGAGCTCAGCGAGCGGTCCATCCGCACCCTGCACACGGATCTGCGCGTCGGGCTGCCACCCACCGTGGCCGGGCGGATGGATCTCGTGTTCAGTGATCCGCCTTACACGCCCGAGGGAATGGGCTTGTTCGCGGCGCGCGGGGTCCAGGCGCTGAGCGAACCTTCGGACGGACGTCTGCTGCTCGCCTACGGCTACAGCCCCCGCCACCCCGCCTTGGGCGCGCAGGTGCAGCGCGCGCTCGCGACGCTCGGGCTGACCTTCGAAGCGATCCTGCCGGACTTCAACCGGTACTTCGGCGCGCAGGCGATCGGAAGCGCGGCGGACCTCTACGTCTGCCAGCCGACCGCGAAGTCGAAGAAGAACCGCGGCGGCAAAGGGAAGGCCGCGATCTACACGCACGGGCCGCAGTCGGTGGAGTCCGCGGGCGCGGCCAAGCCGTCGCTGCTGGACAAGCTGCACGAAATCGCCACCGAGGGCGGGCTGGCGCTGGAGTCGCGGCCGGTCGACTGGTCCGTTTCCGGTCCGGAAGGCGACGCCGTCGCGATGGACCTTTCGGCCGACCCCGGCCCGTGGCTGCTGCGGACCCTGCTGGGCACCAACGCGCGACGGCTGGCACTGCTGGTCCCGAACTCGCATCCCGACCTGACGAACGCCGAGGCGCAGGGCGCGCTCAACCGGCTGGTCGGGGCGAAGTACAAGCTGCGGTTGCTGCGGAGCACCCCGGACAACCGGCACGCCGTCGTCGTCGCGGACGCCGTCGAGCACCAGGAAGAGCTGCTGACCCGTGCGCACGCGCGGCTGGCGAACGTCTCGCTGGACCTGCCGTCCGACCTGACGGACGCGCGGCTGATCGACCTGCCGCGGCACCGGCTGACGGAACTGCTCGGCTAAGTCTCGTGAGTGTCGCCTTCGGGATGTCGCGAAAGCCACTTTCGCGACATCCAGTGTCCCGAAAGTGGCTTTCGCGACATCTCCCGGCGAGGCCGGTCGTCCGGCGGGCGACGACCGCCAGCGCCTGCCATCACCGGGCCGTGAAGGCCTCCTTCGTTACCCTGAAGGTAGCGAAGGAGGCCTTCACGGACTTGGCACCTGACGCGGTGGGAAGGCGGCGTTGCGAAAGCCGCTTTCGCAACGCTGAAGGTTGCGAAAGTGGCTTTCGCAACACCTTCCGGCACTGCTTCGGCCTACCCGCGCCGGGTGAAGCACCCTTCGCTCGCTTCAGCGAGGGAAACTCAGCCGAGGCGCACAACCCCCCCCCCCCCCCCCCCCCCCCCCCCCCCCCCGCACGCTGTGAAAGGGACCGTCACACCACGCCGTCGGCCTCGGCGGCCTTCGCGACCGCGGCGGCCACCTCGGGCGCGACGCGCGGGTCCAGCGGGCTCGGGACGATGCGGTCCGGGCCCAGGTCGTCCTGCGCGACGGAGAAGATCGCGTCGGCCGCGGCCAGCTTCATGTTCTCCGTGATCGCCCGCGCGCCGGAGTCCAGCGCGCCGCGGAAGACGCCGGGGAACGCCAGCACGTTGTTGATCTGGTTCGGGAAGTCGCTGCGCCCGGTCGCCACGATCTTGGCGTACCGCGACGCCACGGCCGGGTGAACCTCCGGGTCCGGGTTCGACAGCGCGAACACGATCGCGTCATCGGTCATCCCGGCCAGCAGGGACTCGTCGATGGTCGCCCCGGACAGGCCCAGGAAGACATCGGCGCCCTTCAGCGCCTCGCCGAGGCCGCCGCGCAGGCCGGCCGTGTTCGTCGTCTCGGCGAGCTTCTGCTTGATCGGGTTCAGACCCTCGCGGCCCTCGTGAATGATGCCGCGCGAGTCGAGCACGGTGACGTCCGCGACACCGGCGTTCTGCAGGATCCTGGCGCAGGCCACACCCGCCGCGCCCGCTCCCGAGACGACCACGCGCTGGCCGGAGATGTCCTTGCCGAGGACCTGGTTCGCCCCGCGCAACGCGGCCAGCGTGACGATCGCCGTACCGTGCTGGTCGTCGTGCATGACCGGGCAGTCGAGGGCCTCCTTGAGGCGATCCTCCAGCTCGAAGCACCGCGGCGCCGAGATGTCCTCCAGGTTCACCGCGCCGAACGACGGGCGCAGCCGGACCAGGGTCTCGATGATCTCGTCGACGTCGGTGGTGTCGAGCACCAGCGGGATCGAGTCGAGCCCGCCGAAGGTCTTGAACAGGACCGACTTGCCCTCCATGACCGGAAGCGACGCGCTCGCGCCGATGTCACCGAGGCCGAGCACCGCCGTACCGTCGCTGACCACCACGACCAGCCTGTCCGCCCACGTGTACCGCTTCGCCTTGGCCGCGTCCTCGGCGATGGCCCGGCTCACCTTCGCCACCCCAGGCGTGTACGCGACCGAGAGGTCACGGGGCGAGGAGATCGGGCGCGTCGCGGCGACGGAGAGCTTGCCGCCCTCGTGTCCCTCGAAGATCTCGGTGTCGGTCACTGGCGTGGTCATCGTGGTTCCCGTCATTGCTTCCGCCGTGTCTAAGGACGGCGAAGTCTCGATTCGAGCGAAGGTCATCGGGTTCTCCTGGGACTGCGAGCGGGGGAACTGGCCGGTGAGCAGGCCAAAGGGCATGGCCCGGCCACCTGGGGTAACTCGTCCTCCGACACGGCAGCCCAGCGCGGTAGCGCCGGCCTGTCGGCGAAGCGTCCAATCGGCCATCGGTGCCGTGGGTGTGGCGACGGCCGCGGACGCAGCGGTCAGATCATTGTGACAGGCATGCGGACCAGTGTGCCCCTCTGGTGCGGTTGATGTCACAAAGGGGCCCGGCTTTCCGCAGCTCAAGAGAGGTTTCGCAAGACGTCCATCCGGTTTGGGAAGGGCTGGTTAGCATTGAGGCCATGCAAGCCAGGCGCCTCAGCATCCCCGACTGTTTCGAATTCACCCCTCGCGTTTTCCCCGATCACCGCGGCCTGTTCGTGGCGCCGTTCCAGGAAGAGGCGTTCGCCGAGGCCGTCGGACACCGGCTTCGCCTGGCACAGACCAACACCAGCGTTTCCCGGCGCGGGGCCATCCGCGGCCTGCACTTCGCGGACACCCCGCCCGGGCAGGCGAAATACGTCTACTGCCCGAGCGGTTCGCTGCTGGACGTCATCGTCGACCTCCGTGTCGGCTCGCCCACTTTCGGTGAATGGACGTCCGTACTGCTCGACAGCGCCGAGTACAAAGCCGTCTACATCGCCGAAGGCCTCGGCCACGCTTTCATGGCGCTCGAAGACAACACGGTGATGGCTTATCTCTGCTCCGAGCCGTACAACCCGGCGGCCGAGCACGGCATCAACCCGATGGACGCCGATCTCGCGCTGCCGTGGCCGCGGGACGTCGAACCCGCGGTGTCCGAAAAGGACATCGAGGCGCCCTATCTGAAGGAAGCCTTGGAGCAGGGATTGCTGCCGAAGTACGACCAATGCGTCAAGTACTACGAGAAGTTGCGGGCCGAAGGCTGAGTCAGCGCGGCAGGTCCTCCCGCAGCACCCGTTCCACGTTCCGCTCCGCCAGCGCGGTGATCGTCACGAAGGGGTTCACCCCGGTACTGCCCGGGATCAGCGACCCGTCGGTGACGTAGAGATTCCGGTAGCCCTTCACCCGGCCGTACGAGTCGGTGGCCTTGCCCAGCACCAGCCCGCCCAACGGGTGATAGGTGAACCGGTCCTCGAACGATCGCGTATCCCCGAACAGGTCGCTCCGGTAGACCGTGCGGTTCGCCCGGTTGACCTTGTCGAACAAGGCCTTCGCCGCGTCGATCGACGGCTTCCCTTGCGAGGCCCGCCAGTGGAGCCGCGCGGAGTCACTGGCGGCGTCGTAGGTGAAGTGGCCGCGTTCGGGATTCTTCGTGATCGCCAGGTACAGGCTCAGCCACGTCTCGATCCCGGCGGGCACCGGCGCGACCTCGGCGAAGACCGGGTTCACCGGGTCGTCCCACGCGTCGATGCCGAGCGCGGGCATCCCCGACTGCAGCGAGCCGCCGAGATCCCAGGCGTGGTTGGCGCGGCCCAGCATCACGTTGCCGTTGGTGCCCCAGCCGCGGCCGACCTCGTCGTTCAGCTCGGGCAGCGTCCCGGTTTCCCTTGCCCGCACGAGCAATTCCGTCGATCCGAGGCTGCCGGCGCCGAGGAAGAGGTACTTCGCGCCGAGTTGCTTCCTCGCCACGACCACGCCGTCCTCGGACGTTTCGTGCACGGAGAGGACGTAGGTGCCGTCGGCCTGCCGGGTGATCCCGCGGACCTGGTGCTGGGTCTTGATGGTCACCTTCCCGGTGCCCAGCGCGGCCGCGAGGTAGCTCTTGTCGAGGGAACGCTTGCCGTGGTTGTTGCCGTAGATGACTTCCGACGCGAGCGCCGACCGCGGCACCGTGCCCGCTTCTTCCCGCTTCATGTACCCGAAGTCGTAAACACTGGGCACGAACACCGTCTTGAGCCCGGCCCGCGCCGCGGCCTTCCGGGAAACCCGCGCGTAGCGGTAGGAGCGGCAGGTCTCGAACCAGTGCGGGTCGATGTCGTTGACGCCGAGCGCCCGGTTGGCCCGGGGGAAATAGGTCCCGTACATCTCGTCCGCGTCGACCGCGGGCAGGATCTCCTCGAAGTACGAACGCTTCGGCGTCACGGCCATCGCGCCGTTGACCAGCGAACCGCCGCCGACCCCTCGTCCGACGTACACGGACATGTCGCCGTAGTTCACCCTGTCGAGAACTCCGGGGTACCGCTTGATGTCCCGGTTGGCCAGGTCCAGCCAGAGGAAGGACGCGAGCGGGGCCTGGGTGCGGTTCTTGAACCACATCGCGCGCCGGTCCGGTTTGAGCATGTCGCAGAAGACCTTGCCGTCGGGGCCGGGGTCGCTCCACAGTTTGCCCATTTCGAGCATGACGGTGGGAATCCCGGCTTCGCCGAGGCGGAGCGCGGTGACAGCGGCGCCGTAACCGGTGCCGACGACCACGGCCGTCGAGAAGCCCGGGGCCGATTCTTCGGCCTGTGCGGTGGAAATCGTGGTGAGTCCGAGAGCGGCGGCGGAGTTGAGCGCGGTGAACCCGAGGAACTTGCGGCGCGACAGTGGGGACATGGGCCGATGATCACCCGCCGTCCGAGAGCCCTTCAAGACCGAATCCGAAGTGGATTCGCGTCAGCTGGGTAAACACCGTTTATTTTCACTCGAACGTGGCGATCTCCGGGGGCCCTTGGGGGTCTTCCCCGATGTGAACGAGATCGCGACAGACCACTCTTTCGAGTCATGAAGCGTCTTCTCGTCGCGGCCGCGGCCGCACTCTCCGCCGCCGCCCTCGTCGCCCTGCCCGGCCACGCCTCCGCGGCGTCGTCCCCCGTGCCCGAGTTCGACTTCTCCGCCTGCCCCGCCCCGCCCGCCAACGCCGACCCCGGCACCTGGCGCTGTGAAGCCTTTGTGTCCCAAGGAGTGCTGACCATCGGCGACCGCGAGATCCGGCTCGGGGAGATGCGGCTGACGTTCTCCGAAGGTCAGGTGGGCGGGAAATTCGCGCAGGTGTTCGGCGAGCTGCGGCACGCTCCCGCCCGGATCGACGACACTTTCGGGGCGAGCATGCAGCTGAAGTACGGCGGCTACTCGGACTTCCTGTCGAACGACGAGCGTCGCGGCGAACTGGATCTTTACGCGGTCCTGCGGCATCCGTTGCTGCCCAAGGGATGCACGATCGGCACGCTCGGCGCGCCGCTCCACTCGGTGGTCAAGGACGATCCCGCGGTCCCCCTCGAGGTGATCTCGGAGAATCCGAAGACGGTGAAGTTCGGCGTCGTCGACAGCCAACTCGCCCTGCCTCGCACGACCGGCTGCGGCCCGCTCGGACAGGTGGCCGACCGTCTGCTCGGGCTGCCCTCGCCGAGCGGGAAGAACACCTTCAAGCAGGTGACCCACGTGCAGTTCAAACCCCTGTGACCCAGCGTTTCGTCCTCTGGATGCGGTAGTTGCACGCGCAAGGACCGCATCCAGAGGACTGAACGCGCGAGGACGCTTACTTCTTCTTGGTCACCCAGATGGTGATGGTCGCGGTCACGACGGGCTTCCCGTTCGTGTCCGTGATCGTCACCGGCACGGGGAGCTCGAAACTCTCGTCGCCGAATTCCGGCAACTCCGGCAGTTCGGCGACGGCGCGCAGGCCGGTCTCGGCCTTCGCCACGTAGGAGACCGTCATTCCCTTGGGCAGCCAGCGATGCGTCGTCGGGACGGTCGCCTCGGCGAGCATGCCCATGGCGATCTCGGCGAGGTTGCACGCCGCGATCGCGTGAAAGGTCTTGATGTGGTTGTAAACACCCCACCACTTGGGGGACGTCACCTCGCACCGGCCTGGCCGCAGCTCGCGCACTGACGGGAGCACCGTCCGGAAGTACGGCACACGCAGGCACATCGCCGCCGAGAACAGCTGTTTGCCGACCGGCTTGCCTGCCAGCCGGTTCCACATCGCGTAGGTCGGATTCTGCGCCATCACGGTCTCCTCATCATGTTACTCACCAGTAGCATAACCGGACCGCAGGCTATATTCGCAACCGTGGCTCATCGGCTCTTCCTTCTCCGTCATGGTCAGACCGAGTGGTCCGTCAACGGACGGCACACCGGACGCACCGACATCCCGCTCACGACCGCGGGCGAAGGGCAGGCCCGCGCCGCGGGCGGCACCCTGCGCGCGGTGCTCGGCGGCAGCCCCGCGCTCGTCCTCTCCAGCCCCCGCACCCGCGCGCTGCGGACGGCCGAACTGGCCGGTCTGCGCGTCGACGAGGTCACCGAAGAGCTGGCCGAATGGGACTACGGCGACTACGAGGGCGTCACCACCCCGGTGATCCGCGAGACCGTCCCCGGCTGGACGGTCTGGTCACACCCGATCCCCGGCGGCGAAAGCGCGGACGACGTCAACGCCCGCGCGGACAAGCTGATCGAGCGTGTCCGCGAGCCGCTCGGCAAGGGTGACGTGATCCTGGTCGGCCACGGGCATTTCAGCCGTGTCCTGGTCGCGCGCTGGGTCGGATTACCCTCGACGGCGGGCGTCCACTTCGGACTCGACCCGGCCGGCGTCGCGGTGCTCGGTGACGAGCGCGGCGAGCCCCAGATCGAACACCTCAACCTGCTCCCCACCACAGAGGACTGAAATGGGCGACGACCGCATCCGGCGGATCCGCGAAGAAGACGTCGACGCCGTCGTCCGGCTCGTCTACGACCTCGCCGAGTTCGAACGCGCCCCGGACGAATGCCACCTCACGCCCGAGCAGCTGCGCGTCGCGCTGTTCGGCGAGGCACCGGGCCTGTTCGGGCACGTCGCCGAGGTCGACGGCGAGATCGTCGGCTACGCGCTGTGGTTCCTGAACTTCTCCACGTGGCGCGGCGTGCACGGCATCTACCTCGAGGACCTCTACGTCCGCCCCGAGCAGCGCGGCTCCGGCCTCGGCAAGGCGCTGCTGGCCACGCTCGCGGCCGTCTGCGTCGAGCGCGGTTACGCCCGCCTCGAATGGTCGGTGCTGAACTGGAACCCGGCCCAGGGGTTCTACAAGTCGCTCGGCGCGGTGCCGATGGACGAGTGGACCGTGGACAGGCTCACCGACGAACCCCTGAAGGCACTCGCCGCCCAGGTCCAGCCGGGAGCGAAGGCGTAACTCACGTGATCAGACACGTGACTCGCGTGATTGGACACCGCACTCAAATGTACGGCCGCCGATCACGTGAGTTACGTCTCCAATCACGCGAGATCCGTCTCTGAGCACGCGAGTGCGGGGCCGCGCCCTAGGAGTCCCGCTCCTCGCGTTCGCGACGCGCCGCGCGGCCCGCGGCGCCGTCGCGTTCGGCGGCCTCTTCTTCGGTCTCGCCTTCCCGCAACCCGAGCGCCCACGCCCGCGAGGGGCGGCGGAACAGCAGCACGATGACGGCGATGCCGATCAGGCCCAGCGGAACACCCCACAGCGGCTGCCCGGACGGCCCCGCGCCGTACCAGCCGACCCCGACCAGGATCAGCGCGACGACCACGCCGGGCGACCTCGCCCAGGTCTTCCCCAGGAACAGTCCGGCCGCGCAGGCCAGCGTTCCGGCGGCGAGGACGAGATAATAGGCGACCTCGGCCACCAGGTTCTCCGGTCCGGCCTGGCCGTTGACCAGGAGCAGGATCGCGAACACGATCAGGGCGAGCCCCGGCAGCGCGGTGACGACGCCGGCGAGGCGGACTTCACGGGGCGCGGGCGAGAGCTTGTCGGCGATGGACACGGCGAAACAGCCTTCCAGGCTTCCGGACACGGCACTCCACCAGGGCGGGTCACCGTACGTGAGCACTTTCGATCGTATGCCACCCGGTCGGCCGTTTTCGTCCGGCCGCCGACAGGGAAAAAATAAGGGTGTCGTCGATGAGCGGGCGGTCGGCCCGGGTGCACTTGTCACGATGAGTCGGGGGGTCCGGCTCCGGGTGTTTCGTGCTGCCCGGAGCAGTGAGCTTCGCGTCACCTGACGCTCCCCTCTTCGGGCGGACGTCACCTACCCTGCGGTAGTGCGTGCCATCCTCGTCGTGAACCCCCAGGCCACCTCGACCACCGCCGGTGGCCGTGACGTGCTGGCGCACGCGCTGGCCAGTCAGGTCAAACTCGACGTGGTGGAGACCGACTACCGCGGCCACGCGATGGCCGTGGCGAGGTCCGCCGCCCGTGACGGGATCGACCTGGTGGTCGCCCACGGCGGCGACGGCACGGTCAACGAAGTCGTCAACGGTCTCCTCGCGGACTCCGACGGCGATCCCGGGAAAATCGGCGACGTCCCCATGCTCGGTGTCGTGCCGGGCGGCTCGGCGAACGTCTTCGCCCGCGCGCTCGGGATCGCGCACGATCCGGTGGAAGCGACCCATCAGCTCCTCAACGCCATCGAGAACGACCGGAACCGCAAAGTCGGACTGGGACTCGCGGACGGCCACTGGTTCACCTTCAACGCCGGTATGGGCTGGGACGCCGACGTCGTCGGCCGGGTGGCCAAGCGAAGGGGCAAACAGACCACCGCGGGGCTCTACATGAGGGCCGCGGTGGCGTCCCATCTGCGGCCTCCGCTCGGCCGTCCGACCCTCACGGTCCGGATACCGGGTGAAGAGCCCACCGAAGTGCTGACCGCTTTCGTGTCGAACACCGATCCATGGAGTTACCTGGGTGACCGGCCCGTCCACCTGAACCCGGGCAGCTCGTTCGACACCGGATTGGGCCTTTTCGCGTTGAGCGGTCTGCGATTGCCCACCGTGTTCAAGCATGTACGGCAGGCATTGCTCACGAAGAGCAACCAACGCGGACGACGTCTCCTTCGTCACGATGACCTGCCGATGATCCGCATCGACGCTGCTGAACCGGTAAACTTCCAGGTGGACGGCGACCTCGTCGGCCAGCGGAAGCGAGTGGAGTTCTTCAGCGTTCCGGGAGCACTGACAGTAACCGTCTGACGACCGGACAGCTGATCGCCTGCGGCAAAGTGCAACCTGCCGCTCATCGACGCAGAACCTCCGCTCACCGCATCGGCCTTCCCTTCGGAAGGCTGTTTCGGAACGAAACCGCAGGTCAGAAGCGTCGCTCGGCCGGGTGAGCTGACTCACCGATCTTCAGAAAACCCTTGTCGAAACGGGTGCTTCGTGAAAGCATTCACAAGCACCCAAAAAAACGACCGCCATGACGACTATGGCGCGGAGTACCGCGCCGTTATGAAGGAGCTCAGAAACATGGACTGGCGCCATGACGCGGCCTGCCGAGACGAGGACCCCGAGCTGTTCTTCCCGGTGGGAACCAGCGGTCCTGCTCTGTCGCAGGTAACTCAGGCGAAATCCGTGTGCCACCGCTGCACCGTCGCTTCCGACTGCCTGGCCTGGGCTTTGGCCAGCGGGCAGGACGCAGGCGTTTGGGGCGGGATGAGCGAGGACGAGCGACGGGCCCTGAAGCGCCGTCGTACGCACATCGGCACGCGTACCTCCGCCTGAGTTTTCAAGACTCAGCACGCTTCACCATATTTGACCAAAACCGAGTAGCACCCCAAGCTTCGGGAAATCCCGCGGCGCAGTGGCTGTATGGCCCCGCGTCGCGAGGTGACACCTACCCGACTTGAGCTTAACAAGCGAGGCCAACACGCCCCCACGGGGGTACGGCTTCATCGGACTTCTCCAAGTCCTCCCGCGGAACACCGTTACAGGGCCGGCGCCGTCTTCTCTTCGGGCGCCGGCCCTAAAACGTGTCCGGATCAGACAGTCCACAAAGGATGATCAAAGAGGACTGTCCACTGCGGTCGCTCAGAGACGGCGGGAAAGCGGGATCCGCAACGCCGCTTCGGTCCCCACCCGGCGGCCGCCCGATTCCTCGGACTCCCCGCGCAGTCCGCGCAGGGAAAGCGAACCGCGCAGTTCGGACTCCACCAGGGTCCGCACGATCTGCAGTCCGAGGCCGTCGCTGCGTTCCAGTGAAAAACCCGACGGCAGCCCGCGCCCGTTGTCGCGGATGACGACGTCGAGCCAGCGAGCCGACCTTTCCACCACGAGTTCGACCTTTCCGGGCCGTCCGTCGGGGAAAGCGTGCTCGATGGCGTTCTGGACCAGTTCGGCCAGCACCATCACCAAGGGCGTCGCGATCTCGGCGACGACGACGCCGAACGAACCCTTGCGCGAAAGCCCGACCTGCGATTCGGCCGTCGCGACCTCGCCGACCATCGGGAGGACGTTGTCGAGCAGCTTGTCGAGGTCGACCCGTTCGTCCACCGAGATGGACAGCGCCTCGTGCACCATCGCGATCGACGAAACCCGGCGCACGGACTCGCCGAGCGCGAGCCGCGCCTCCTCGCTGGAGGTCCGGCGCGACTGGAGCCGCAACAGCGCGGCGACGGTCTGCAGGTTGTTCTTCACCCGGTGGTGGATCTCGCGGATGGTCGCGTCCTTCGAAAGGAGGGCGCGGTCACGACGCTTCACCTCGGTGACGTCGCGCACCAGCACCAGCGCACCGGCGGGCTGCCCCGCCGGACGCAGCGGCAGCGCACGGAACAGCACGACGGCACCGCGACGGGAATCCGCCTCCGTCCGGCTGCTGGGCTTGCCGTCGAGCGCCTCGATGATCCGGTGCGACACCTCGGTCGCGTCGAACGGGTCACGGATGAGCGACCTGGTCAGCGGCGCGAGACGCTGTCCGACGAGATCGGACTCGTGCCCCATCCGGTGATAGGCGGACAACCCGTTCGGGCTGGCGAAGACCACGGTGCCCGTCGGATCGAGGCGGATCAGGCCGTCGCCGACGCGCGGGCTGGTGTGCGTGTCCGTCTGGTTCCCCGGGCTGGGGAAGGTGCCGTCGACGATCATCTGGCACAGGTCGCCGGCGCTGCCGAGATAGGCGATCTCGAGCGGGCTCGGCACCCGCGAGGCCGCCAGGTTGGTCTCGCGGCTGAGGACGGCGATCACCGTGCCGCCGAAAACCACCGGGATGGCCTCGCGGCGCATCGGCAGGTCGCGGTACCAGTGCGGATCCTCTTCGCGGCAGATCCGCACTTCGCGGCTCGCCTTGGCCAGCTGCGGATGCTCGTCCACGGTGAACCGGGAGCCGACGACGTCCTCCGGATGGGCCGTCGGCGCCGTCGTCGGGCGCGCGTGGGCGACGCAGACGTAGTCGCCGCCGTCGGGCTGGAGCTCCTCCGAGACGGCGACCCAGAGCAGGAAGTCGGCGAAGGACAGGTCGGCCAGCAGCTGCCATTCGGCGACCACGGTCTGGAGGTGGTCCGCGGCTTCACCGGACAGGCCGGTGTTCTCCGCGAGCAGATCGGAAAGGGTGGACACGTCCCCATCCAAGCAGGGTGAGGGCCGCATGACACACTGAACAGGTTGACCCTGGCCCAGCGGTGTCGAACCACCCCGCGAGGGCCACTCGGACGAGGAGTGAAACATGTCGAAGCGCGCCCGCAAGCGTCGCGACCGTAAGAAGAACGGCGCGAACCACGGCAAGAAGCCCAACTCCTGATCATCGATCAGACCGCGAAGGCCCCCGCACCGATCCGGTACGGGGGCCTTCGCGTGTCTTGAGCCGGGCTATTCGAAGGTCTGCTCGATCTTGACCTCGGTGCGCTCGATCGTGATCGCGCCCTTGGTCTGCACGGTCTGGCGGATCGACGCCCGCAGCCGGGACTTCAGGTCGTCCGGCGCGTGGTCACCCCCGCACTTCCGGGCGAGGAGCGCCTTGATGTGCTCGTCGATACCGTATTCCTCGAGGCACGGCGGGCAGTCCTCGATGTGCTTGCGCAGTGCCGCGTCACGCTCGGCGCTGCACTCCCTGTCGAGGAGCAGGTAGATGTCGGCGAGGGCTTCCTCGCATTTGACCTTGTCGTCCGCGCCGGAGCAGTAGTCCTCGCTCATCGCCCCGCCACCTCCTGCTGTTTGCCCGCGCGGATGAAGCCCCGTTCGCGGGCGACGTCGGCGAGCAGGTCACGGAGCTGGGCGCGGCCGCGGTGCAGCCGGGACATCACGGTGCCGATGGGCGTGTCCATGATCTCGGCGATCTCCTTGTACGCGAAGCCTTCGACATCGGCGAGGTAGACCGCGAGGCGGAACTCCTCGGGCAGCTTCTGCAGCGCTTCCTTGACGTCGGCGTCGGGCAGGTTGTCCATCGCTTCGACCTCGGCCGAGCGCAGCCCGCTGGAGGTGTGACTCTCCGCCTTGGCGATCTGCCAGTCGGTGATCTCCTCGGTGGGCTGCTGCACCGGCTGGCGCTGACGCTTGCGATAGCCGTTGATGTAGGTGTTCGTGAGGATGCGGTACATCCACGCCTTGAGGTTCGTGCCCGCCTTGAAGGACGCGAAGGCCGCGTACGCCTTCAGGTACGTCTCCTGGACGAGGTCCTCGGCATCGGCGGGATTCCGGGTCATCCGCATGGCGGCCGAGTACAGCTGGTCGAGCAAGGGCATCGCGTCCCGCTCGAAGCGCTCGGCCCGCGCGGCCGCCTCTTCGGCGTCCGTGCCCGTGTCCGGCGCGGGATTCTGCGTGCTCGGCAAACCGTTCCCTTCTCGATCGGCGTCGATGCGCTTGTGCGCATGAGACGTCGTCGAGTTTACGCGCGGACGGATCACCTGGCCGCCCGGCGTGCGCGGGATCAGGATTCGGGGAGCTTCGAGTGTGGTGGACACGTGCGTTCCAACAGCGTTGCCCGGTCGGGCATTCCCGGGGCCCTCGTAGACTCCGCCCATGGCTGGCAAGGGAACCCCGGCGACGGCACTGCTGGCGAAGCAGAACGTGCCGCACGTCCTGCACGCCTACGACCACGACCCGAGGGCCGAATCGTACGGCCTCGAGGCCGTCGAGGCGCTGGGGCTCGAGCCCGCGCGGGTGTTCAAGACACTGGTCGCCGAGGTCGACGGGAAACTGACCGTCGGCGTGGTCCCGGTCACCGGCCAGCTGGATCTGAAGGCCCTCGCCGCCGCCGCGGGCGGCAAGAAGGCCAAGATGGCCGACCCCGCGGCCGCGCAGCGCGCGACAGGGTACGTGCTCGGCGGGATCTCGCCGCTCGGGCACCGGAGCCGGATCCCGGTGGTGATCGACGCCTCGGCGGAGAAGTTCGAGACCGTGCACTGTTCGGCGGGGCGTCGCGGCCTGGAGGTCGAACTCGCTCCCGGTGATCTCGTGCGGCTCACCGGCGCCGTGGTGGCTCCGATCGCGAGCTGATTTCCCGCGTTTCGTCCTCTGGATGCGGTAGTTGCGTGTGCAAGTACCGCATCCAGAGGACGAAATGCGGGAGGTCCAGCTCACCCTCGTGGGGGAATCGCCTCGATCCCCAGCGGGAAGATCCCCTGCGCCCCCTGCGGAATCGTCATCGGCAAGCGAACGACGATCCCTGGGGAGCGACGAAATGACCAAGACCGTGCCCGGTGTGCCGAGGTGGGCGAACCTCGCCGCTCACGCGACGCTGCTGGCGACCTTGCCGTCCGGACTGTGGCGGATCGCGATGGGCCTCGGCCTGCCGGTCGGGTTCACCGCCCAGGGGCTGACGGAGTTCGGCATCCCCGGCTGGGGAACGGCCTACGTCTTCGGACTGAGCATCCTCGCCGAGACGCTCGCGTTCCTCACCCTCGGGCTCGTCCGGCCGTGGGGTGAGGTGTGGCCGCGCTGGATCCCGGGGCTGCGCGGCCGAAGGATCCCGCCGTTCGTCGCGATCGCCTTGGCCACCGCGGGCGCGATCGCCCTGACCGTGCTGAGCTTCCAGGCACTGTTCGGCTGGAACGAGGCTGGCTCGTCGATGTCGCCGGGCAGCTGGGAGGACTCGCCGGTCTACGGCGTCGTCATGGCCGCCTGTTACGCGCCGCTGCTGCTCTGGGGTCCGCTGCTGGCCGCGGTCACCGCGCACTACGCGCGGCGACGGCTCTCAAGCAAGCGGCCGCAGCACACGCTCGAGCCACTCGGCGGCCGCGCGTGACACGCCTTCGAGGTCGGCGCTGAGATTGTGGTCGCCCTTGAGCACCACGATCTCGTGGTGCGGGCCCGCCTTGGGCAAGCCGAACGGGTCTCGCTCGCCCTGGACGACCAGCGTCGGGACTTCGACGGCGTCCAATTCACCCTGCCGGGTCTTCTCCGGCTTCCCCGGCGGGTGCTCGGGGAAGGCCAGGCAGAGCACGGCCACCGCCTGCCCCACGGCGGCGGTCCGGCAGGCGACGCGGGCGCCGGACGACCGGCCGCCGAACACGATCGGGAGATCGTCGAAACGCTCGGAGATCTCGTCGGCCACGGTGAGCCAGGCGGTGTCGAGTTGTGTGGCGGGCGCCGGGGCCCGGCGGCCCGCCACCCGGTACGGCTGCTCGACGAGCGCGACGTGGACACCGGCCGCCTGCGCCGCCCGCGTGACCGCGACCAGGTCTTTCGCGCCGATCCCACCGCCAGCGCCGTGGCCGAGCATCAGCACGGCGACGCCCTCCTCGGCGCAGTGCAACTCGGCCCGCGCGGGGCCGTAGGCGGTGTCGATCTCCAGCTTCGTCATGAGTTCGGCACGTCGAAGAGCGCGCTGTCGGCCGCAGGTTCGACCCTGTCCAACAGCTCCGGTCCGTTGTTGCGGACGTTGTTGACCAGGCTGGACACCGGCCGCAGCTCGATCGTGTCGACCAGCTCCGCCGAGGGCGGGACGAGCAGCTCGGTGACGTCGGGCAGGTCGGGGTCGAGCCAGGTGTCCCACTTCTCGCGCGGCATCAGCAGCGGCATGCGGTGGTGGATGTCGGTGAGCCTGCCGACCGAATCCGTGGTGATCACGGAGAAGGTGATCAGCGGATCGGCGTCCTTGTCGTCCTTCGGCCGCCAGGTCTCCCAGATACCGGCGAAAGCGAGCGATCCGTCGCCTGGGCCGGTCATGAAGAAGGGCTGCTTCTCCTTGCCGTCGCGCCGCCACTCGTACCAGCCTTCGGCGGGGACGAGGCAGCGCCGTGCGGAGAGCGCCTTCTTGAAGGACGGCTTCTCCTTGGCTGTCTCGGCGCGGGTGTTGATCATCTTCGAGCCCACGCCTGGGTCCTTCGCCCAGAACGGGACCAGGCCCCAGCGCATCATCCGCAGCGACCGGACGGCAGGCTCGTCTTCGAGCACCGCGCCGTCGGCGTCACGCGGATGCCGCTGCACGACGGTGGCGACGTCCTTGGTCGGCGCCACGTTGTGATCGGTCCGGATCCGGCCCTCGGTCAGGTCCACCGCGGCGAATTCGTCGATCAGCGCCGCGGGGTCCTTGGTGGCGGCATAACGCCCGCACATGCGAAAACCTCCCTAATCGACAGTCATCGTTACACGCCGGCCAGACGATGGCGAGCAGCATGGGATCATTGTTCCGCGGTGTTCGAAGAGCAGGAGGCGGTTTGGCTGGCAAGGACTGGCGCAAGCTGGACGAATCCGATGTGCGGATCCGTCCCGGCAAGGGCACCAGGCCGCGCAGCAAACGTCGTCCCGAGCACGCGGACGCGTCCACGGCGATGGTCATCGGGAAGGACCGCGGGCGCTGGACCTGCGCGATCGACGCGGATCCGAATCGCGTCGTCACCGCGATGCGCGCTCGCGAGATGGGCCGGGTCTCGGTGGTCGTCGGTGACACCGTCGGCATCGTCGGCGACGTGAGCGGCAAACCGGACACCCTCGCCCGGATCATCCGGGTGGATGAACGCTCCAGTGTGCTCCGCCGGACCGCGGACGACACCGATCCCTTCGAACGGGTGGTCGTCGCCAACGCCGAGCAGCTGCTGATCGTGACCGCGCTGGCCGATCCCCAGCCGCGCACCGGCTTCATCGACCGCTGCCTCGTCGCCTGCTACGCGGGTGGCCTCGAGCCGGTCCTGTGCCTGACGAAGGCCGACCTCGCGAGCCCGGACGAGCTCCTCGCCGGTTACGCGGGCCTCGACATCCCTGCGGTGGTCACCCGGCACGACGAGTTCCCGGACGAGCTGGTCGGACGGCTCAAGGACCGGGTCACCGCGCTGGTCGGGCATTCGGGCGTCGGAAAGTCCACTTTGGTCAACCGGCTGGTGCCGGACGCGGGACTGGCGACCGGCGTGGTCAGCGCGGTCGGCAAGGGCAGGCACACGTCGGTCGCGGCGGTCGCGCTTTCGCTGCCCGGCGGCGGCTGGGTGGTCGACACCCCGGGCATCCGCTCGTTCGGCCTCGCGCACGTGACCGCCGACGACATCGTGCTCGCGTTCGAGGAATTCGCCGCGGCGGCGGAGGAGTGCCCCTCCGGCTGCGGCCACCTCGGACCGCCCTCGGATCCGGACTGCGCGCTCGACGACGTGGTCACGGACGGTCACGCAAGCGTGGACCGTTTGGAGTCTTTGCGCCGCCTTTTGGGCTCACGAGCTGGACATGAGGACGATCGGTAACTAATTTCGCCGCGCGCGATAACCCGTTCAGATTAGATCAACTTTTCTGAGCGGTCCTCTTGAAGTGCGTAATCACGCTCACCGCCGTCACCACGGCCGCCGTTCTGGCGCTGACCGCCTGCGGTGGCGACAAGCAGTCCGGCGCGGCTGCTCCCGCTCCTTCCGAAGCGAAGAGCTCGCTTTCGTCCCCGCTCGGCGACCCGATCCAGCTCGCGGCGCTGACCCGCGAGAGCACCAAGAAGAACACGGCGACCGGCCAGGGCCTGTACGACGGCGAGAACAGCAAGTTCTCGATGATCATGGACAGCGACGGCAAGCAGATCGACAAGTCGTACGTGAAGATCTCGGCCGACGGCCAGGACCCGATCTCGCAGCTGCTCGGCACGATGATGTCGAAGGCCATCAAGGAAAGCGACCCGTCGCGGACCATCGAGCAGATCTCGAAGGCCGGCAAGATCACGAAGTCGGACCAGGTCGAGCTGAATGGCGAGAAGACCAACCACTACGTCGTCGAGATCGAGGCCGAGAAGGCCATCGCCCTCATCATGGGCGACATCGGCATCCCCCTGCCCGCCGAAGCTCTGAAGAAGCTCGACGAGAAGCTCAAGGGCAAGAACGTCACCATCCCCACCGAGCTGTGGCTCAACGCCGACCAGCTGCCGGTGCAGGTCGTCTCGGACCAGACCGCGTTCGTGAAGGCTGGTCGAGAAAACCGGCCGCCTCATCAGGTCGGAACAGACCCAGCTGAACGGCGTGCCGACGAACCACTACTTCGTGGAATTCGACCTTCGGAAGCAGCTCGACCTGTTCTTCGGCGACGACCTGCCCGCGGACCGGCGGGCGGAGATCGAGAAGCGGTTCGAAGGCAAGGACCTGCGGGTTCCGGCCGAGCTGTGGGTCAACGCCGAGCAGCTTCCGCTGAAGATGATCATGGACATGACCTCGGTCATGAACGGGCTGGGGCCGGCCAAGCAAGGCGAGGCCAAGTCGACCTGCACCTACAGCGACTGGGGAAAGGCCGTGGACGTCTCCCCGCCGCCCGACGGCGAAGTCGCCGACTACATCGAACTGATGGGCGGCTAGACCGGTTCACGCGCTCCCAGACAAACCGACGGTGGAAATTCACGCGATAGGCGCTACGGTAGTGGTACAGACCATTCACCCGAGGGAGTCCTATGCGTGCCACCGGATTCGCCGCCGTCTGTACCGCTCTCCTGCTGTTGGGCGGCTGTTCCGGAGAAGAGAAACCGGCGGCACCACCGGTCAAGGACGCCGCGCAGCTGGCCTCGGTCGCGGCCGCGAGCACGCAGAAGGCCCGCTCGTCGAAGATCGCGCTGGAGACCACCGCCGACGACGGCCGCAAGGTCGTGGTGACCAGCTCCGGGCTCTACGAAGGCGCGAACAGCAAGTTCTCCATGGTCGCCGAGGTCGCGGGTGAGAAACGGGACCTGATCTTCGCCGACGGCGCGCTCTTCTACCACCTGTCCGACGCGCAGGTGCGAGAGCTCAAGACCGACAAGGAATGGGTCAAGATCACCGCCGGCGGCAAGGACGCGCTCTCCGCGGCCAACGGCGCGCTGATGACGAACGTCGTCGAGACGATGGACCCCACGCGCACGCTCGACCGGATCTCGAAATCCGGCAAGGTCACCAAAACCGAGCAGGCCGACGTCAACGGCACGGCCGCCACGCGTTACGTCCTCGACCTCGGCGGTGCCCCCGCCGAAGTGTGGCTGGACGCCGAGCAGCGCCCGGTGCAGGTCACGCTCGGCAAGGCCACGGTCAAATACGACAGCTGGGCGTCCGACGTGGTGATCATCGCGCCGCCGCCCGAGGCGATCGGCGACAGCCGCTGAGCCGTTCCCCCGATCGGGGCGAGGTCCCCGGTTGTGTTTCGCTTGAGTGCCCGACCTCGAAAGCAGGCCCTCATGCGGAGAACGGCCCTGTCCGCCGTCGTGCTCGTACTCGGCGCGACGCTCGGCGCGTGTGACAGCGAAACCGTGTCGTTCGCCGACGCCCGCGCGCTCGCCGACGGTGTCACGTCCGCTGTCGACGGCAAGGCCGCGAAGTTCGCCACCGACGTCACCGCGGGCACGATGCGCTCGAAGAGCCAGGGGCAGGCCCGGGTCGCGCGGACGGGGACCGCGCTGGCCATGACCACGGACTTCCTCGGCGAGCCGCTCGAACTCCGGCTGGTCGACAAGATCGTCTTCGCCAAGGTCCCCGAGAGCGCCCGCGAGGACGTCCCCGGCGGGAAACCCTGGGTCAAGGTCTCCCCCGACGGCGCTGATCCGTTCTCGCAGGTCGCGGGCGGCAGTATCGACCAGCTGGCGAAGCAGAACGACCCCGGCCGCGCGCTCGACCAGGTCCGGCGGGCGGGCACACTCACCGAATCCGGGCACGCCGAACTCGACGGCGTGTCCACCGAGCACTACCGGCTGGACATCGACATGGCCGCGCTCGGCGGCGATCTGCCCGCCGGGTTGTCGGCGGAGGCCGTCGGGGAACTGAACGGCAAGCTCGGGAAGATCCCCATGGAGGTCTGGCTCGACGACGCGCGTCAACCGGTGCGGATCGTGCTCGACCTCGCCCCCGTCCTCGCCGCTTCGGGTGTCCCGGACAGCGCGATGGCCAAGATCGTCACGCTCTACAGCGAGTGGGGCACGCAGGCGGACATCCAGGCACCGCCGCCGGAGGAGATCGGCGAGATCCCGGCGGGCTGAGAGGCCCTGTCACGTTCACCGCGCCCGTCCCGTCCAGAGGGAGAAGGCGAACAGGAGGACGAACATGCGCGTGATGGTGATCGGGGCGACCGGGGTTCTGGGGCGGCCGCTGGTGCGGCGTCTGCTGGCCGAAGGCCACGAGGTGAGCGGGCTGGCCCGGGGCGAAGACCGCGTCGCGGCCGTGCGCGCGACCGGCGCCAATCCGGTGACGGGTTCGCTGTTCGACGTCGATTCCCTGGCCGGGGCGCTGCGCGGACACGAGGCGGTGGTGAACGTCGCGACCCGGATCCCGGGCGGGCGTAGCGCGATGACGGCGGCGGGCTGGGCGGAGAACAACCGGCTGCGGACCGACGGCAGCCGGACGCTCGCGGCCGCCGTGCGCCAGGTCGCCGAGCTGGGAATCGTGGTGCAGGAAGGGATCTCGTTCGTCTACGCCGACGGCGGCGACGGCGAACTGGACGAGGACGCGCCTCTCGCACCCACCGGTCACATCGCGTCTTCGATGGTGGCGCACGCGAACGTCGCGGAACTGGCGGACGAGGGACGCGCCGCGATCCGGCTGCGGATCGGGCTGCTGGTCTCCGACGACCCGATGACCACGATGATGCTGACGGCCGCGCGGCGCGGTTCGCCGCTGATCATCGGCCGCCGGACCGACTGGACCGCGGCGATCCACCCGGACGACGCGGCGGCGGGCGCGATCGCGGCGCTGCGGGCACCGAGCGGCGTCTACAACCTGGCCGCGGATCCGGTGCGGAAGCGGGAACTCGGCGAGGCGATGGCCGCCGCGGCCGGTGTCCGGCGTCCGCGCGCGCTGCCGAAGTGGCTGGCGAACCGGGTGGGGCCGATGTCGGTGCTGGCACGTTCGCAGCGTGCCGTCTCGACGCGGCTCACCGAAGCGACCGGGTGGCGCCCCGAACGCCCGGTCCCGGGCCCTTCCTGGTTCTGACCCCTCCCGCGTTTAGTCCTCTGGATGCGGTAGTTGCACACGCAAGAACCGCAACCAGAGGACTAAACGCCGGGGGCACGGTCCTGGCGACACTCCGACAGCCCGATACGCCCTGAAGGCCACCCTTGAGACGATCAACGTCTCCAAAGCGGCCTTCAGGACAGCGAAAACACCACGCGACCGGGCCGAAACCGTCCTCGTCCTGACCCCCTCCCGCGTTTAGTCCTCTGAAGGCGGTAGTTGCGCACGCAAGGACCACATCCAGAGGACTAAACGCGGGTAACGCAAACGCGCGTGCTCGTGCCGCCCCTCGGTGTCGGTCTCAGTGGCAGGTGTTGCGAAAGCCACGTTCGCAACCTTCAACGTTGCGAACGTGGCTTTCGCAACCCGTGGTCCCGACGGAGCCACGCTGGCAGGGCCGAAACCGTCCGGGTCCTGCCCCCTCCGCGTTTAGTCCTCTGAATGCGGTAGTTGCACACGCAAGAACCGCAACCAGAGGACTAAACACCCGGGGGGCTACAGGAGTTCGAGCAGGAACGGGAGCTCTTGGGGCGCGTACCAGGCGAGTTCGTGGTCTTCGGCGTCGCCGAGGGTGAACTCCGCGTCCGGATCTCCGAGGTCGGCCTGGTCGATCACCGCGGCGGCGGCCTGCACGGACTCGGCGGCCTCGGCCGCGTCGACGTGGATCGCGGCGACGTCGGCGATCTTCACCGGACCGGCGAGCCGGACGACGGCGGCGTCGAGATCCGGGCGCAGGGTGACCTCGTCGAGGTCGGCCGAGATCACCACCCGCCGCGGCTCGGCCTTCTCCTCGGCCGCGATCAGCCGGAGCGACGCCCTGGCGGCGTCGAGCAGCGCGGCGTACTCGAGTTCTTCGTCGGATCCGCTGGCGTAGGACTCCCGCAACGCCGGGGTCAGCGCGAATCCCGTGCCGCTCCGCGCCCGGAACTCACCGGCGGTTTCGAGGTCGCGCAGCATCGCGATCGTCCCGGGTAGATAGACCCTCACCAGTGCGCACCCTTCAGTTCTTCCAACGATTCCTCGATCATCCCGGCGAGCAGGTCCACATCGGACACGGCCTTGCGGTCGCCGTTCAGTCCGAAGTAGACACCCCCGTGATACGAGGTGACCCCGATCGCCAGCGCCTGATTGCGCACCAGCGGCATGACCGGGAACATCTCCACCATCTTCGCCTGTCCCGCGTAGAGCGGCACCTGCGGGCCCGGCGAATTCGTGATCAGCACGTTGAAGATGCGCCCCGACATCGATCCGGCCGCCCGCGCGCCCAGCGAATGCAGGGTCGCCGGCGCGAAACCGCCGACCGTCAGCAGCCCTCGCGCGGCGACCGAGCGGCCCGAATCGAGGTGATCCGCCATCGCGTGGCCGATGTGCTGCAGCCGCAGGACCGCGTTCGGCTCACCGACCGGGAGATCGACCAGATAGGCGTCGACCTGGTTCCCGACCAGCGCGGGCGTCGAAAACTCGGCCGTCTCGGCGTCGCGGACGGCCATCGGCACCAGCGCGCGCACGGTGGTCGTCGCGGTCAGGTTCGAGCCGCGGGAGAGCAGCCACTCCCGCAGCGCGCCGGAGATCGCCGCCAGCACGACGTCGTTCACCGTGCCGCCGTGCGCGGCGCGGACCTTGCGGAAATCCTCCAGCCGCGTGCGGACCACCGCGAACATGCGGCCGCCGGAGGTACGGACGTTGAGCGGCCCGGACGGCGCCGGACTCACCATGGTCTTCAGCGCCGACGCGACGTCACCGACCGTTTCGGTGACCTTGCCCGCCATCGCGGTGGCGTCGTGGGCGATGGAGCGCACGTTCTCCACCAGTTCCGTCGGCCGTTGCACCGTCTCGGCGATCGCGTCGAGGATCAGCTGGGTGCGGCTCGGTTCCCGGCGCGGATGCCAGTTGTCTTCGAAGGGCTCCGGCTCCTGCGGGGCGGCGTCGAGGATCAGCTGCCCGAGTTCGATCGTGCCGATACCGTCCACAACGGACTGATGCGTCTTGGTCACCAGCGCGACGCGATCCCCCGCGAGCCCCTCGACGAAGTACGCCTCCCACAGCGGCCTGCCCGGATCGAGCCGCCTCGACATCAGCCGCGCCACGAGATCGAACAGCTGGCCGTCGGAGCCCGGCTGCGGCAGCGCGGACCGGCGGACGTGGTAGTTGAGGTCGAAGTCGACGTCGTCGACCCACACCGGCCGGGCGAGATGCCCCGGCACCTCCAGCACGCGCTGCCGGTAGCGCGGCAGGAACGCCAGGCGCTGCCCGATCAGGTCCAGCAGCCGCTCGTAGGTGAAGCCGTCGCGCGGTCGTTCGAAGATCGCCACGCCACCGACGTGCATCGGGGTCGAATGGTCTTCCACGTACAGGAACGAGGCGTCCAGCGCGGAGAGGCGGTCGGGCATGGGCCGATCCTTACATAGTGGGACACTCGCCGGTGTGGGTGATGAGGCGGCGATCTCGCCGAAGGACCGGTTCCTGACGGTGTACGGCCGGAAACCGGTGCTCGAAGCATTGGACGACGCGGCGCTCGAGGTGGACAAGGTGATTCTCGCCGACACCGTGCGGGGACAGAACGCCGCCGAGATCGAACGCGCCGCCAAGGCCGCCGGGGTGCCGGTGCAGCGGGCGAGCGCGCACCGCGTCAAGGTGCTGGCCGGCAACGGCAAGCAGGACCAGGGCGTCCTCGCCGACGTCGTCGCGCCGCGTATGCGGTCACTGCACGCGGCGCTGTCCGACGGCAGGCCGCCGTCGCGGGTGCTGCTGCTCGACGGGATCACCACCCCTGCGAACGTCGGGATGATCCTGCGCACGGCGACCGCCGCCGGGCTGGAGGGTGTCGTGGTCCCGCGGCGCGGGGTCGCCGCCCTCGACCCGATGGTGGTCAAGGCTTCGGCGGGGGTCGCGTTCCGCGCGCCGGTGCTGCGGTGCGGCAGCGCGCGCGAGGCGGCCGAGATGCTCACCGAGGCCGGGTACGGCATCTACGCACTGGGCGCTTCGGCCCGCTCCTCCGTTTTCGACGTCGAGCTGCCGCAGCGCGCGGCGTTCGTGCTGGGCGGGGAGACGAACGGCGTCGGCGCCGAGGTCGGCGAGCTGGTGACGGAGTGGGTGTCGATCCCGATGCCGGGCGAGGTCGAATCGCTCAACGTCTCCGCGGCCGCCGCCGTGCTCTCGTTCGAGCTGGTGCGCCGCGCTAAGACGTCGGGAACAGCGCGCTGAGCTCGGTCAACGTCTCCTCGACCGAGGTGTGGTGCACACCTGCCATCCCGGCGGCCACCGCGGCGCGGACGTTGTGGGCGGCGTCGTCGACGAACACGCACCTGTCCGCGGGCAGGTCGAGCAGGCCCGCGGTGAGCAGGTAGACCTCGCGCTCGGGTTTGGCCACGCCGACCTCGCCGGAGAAGACGAGCGCGTCGAAGAAGGGGTCCAGCGTCCGTTTGGCCTCGTCCGACGCGCCGGGGGCGTTCGAGAGCAAGGCCGTTTTGATGCCGCGTTCCCTCGCGGCCCGCAGGAAGGCGTACAGCTCGTCCGCGCCGGCGTCCGTGAGCACTCCGACGTAGTCGATGACCAGCCCTTTCAGCACCGGCCCACCGTACACAAGCGATCACCGCCCGGTTCATCCTCTCGGGCGGTTCGTGTCGCGCTTCCGCCCACCTCCGGTCCCTTAGTTGCTGGGCGCGGCCGTGGGGCCGCGGAGGGGGACGATCCGATGACCTCGTACGTACTGAGACGGCTGAAACCGTATGAACCGCCCTGCCGGCCCGAGAGCCGTCCGGGCAGGCTGATGCACCGGGTACCGCCGCCGGACAACCAGCTCGTCCTGGACCTGCCGCTGGCGGGCGAACGGTTCACGGAGGAGCCCGAGCCGAGCCCCGACACGCTGGACGGGCGGCAGGTGGGCAGGCTCCTGACCACCATCCTCGAAGCCTGCGACGGGCGCCGTCCGGCGGTCCAGGTGCGACCGATCCTCGACCCGGCGCTCCACAGCGCGCTGCTCGACCGCGGCCGTCGCCGTCCGCCGGGCGGCTACCGGCCGAAGTCGATCCACCTGTGCCATCCGGCGGACGGCGTCATCGAGGCCTGCGCGACCGTCGAACAGAACGAGCGTTGCCTCGCCCTGGCCGCGCGCTTCGAGCGGACGCGGGCGGGCTGGGTGTGCACCCGCTTCCACCTGTTGAAGCCGCCGCGACGCGTTTCCGCGCTCCGGCTCGCCGCATGACGAAGGGGGCCTTCGCCGCGTCTGACTCACGCGGCGAAGGCCCCCTTCAGCTGTCTTAGCGGCGCGGGCCCTTCTTGCCCTTCTTCTGGGAGGCGCGCTGCGCGGCACGACGCTCCCGGCGGGTTCCGCTCTGGTCACCGCCGTCGCTGCCGGCACTGTCCGAATGCGACTCGACGCCGCCGTCCTCGGACGGTCCCGACAGGGTCAACCCGGACTGCGAACCGCCGCCGAGCCCCTTGCCCCGCAAGGCGGACGGCACGGATTCGGTGTCGGTCGCCGGACCCTGCGGAGGCGTCGGGCGGGCGTGCCGTCCGTCGCCGTTGGCGGCCTGGCCGTTCCCGGATCCGACACCGGCGGGCAGCGCGGACGCGGACTCCGGCGACGGGGCGGCGGGCTCGGCCTGCTCGACCTGGAGGTTGAACAGGAAGCCGACGGCCTCCTCCTTCAACGATTCCAGCATCGCGCGGAACATGTCGTAGCCCTCGCGCTGGTACTCGATGACCGGGTCGCGCTGGGCCAGCGCCCGCATGCCGATGCCCTCCTTGAGATAGTCCATCTCGTAGAGGTGCTCACGCCATTTGCGGTCGAGCACGGTGAGCATGACCTGACGCTCCAGGCTGCGCATCGCGCCTTCGCCGACCTTGCCGTCGATCTCGACCTCGCGCTCGTCGTACGCGCGGTGGGCGTCTTCGAGCAGCGACTCGCGCAGCCCTTCGGCGTCGAGGTCGTCGTCCGCGGTGAGGTCGTCCCAGGTGACCTTGACCGGGTACAGCGTCTTGAGCGCGGTCCACAGCTTCTCGTGGTCCCAGTCCTCGGCGTAGCCCGAGGAGGTCTCCTCGGTGACGTACGCGTTGATGACGTCGACCAGCATGTGCTCGATCTGCTCGCGAAGATCCTCGCCCTCGAGGACGCGCAGGCGCTCGGCGTAGATCACCTTGCGCTGCTCGTTCATCACCTCGTCGTACTTGAGGACGTTCTTGCGGATCTCCATGTTCTGCTGCTCGACCTGCGTCTGCGCGCTCTTGATCGCCTTGGAGACCATCTTGTGCTCGATCGGCACGTCGTCCGGCAGCCGCATGGTGGTCATGACCCGCTCGACCATCGTCGCGTTGAAGCGGCGCATGAGCTCGTCACCGAGCGACAGGTAGAACCGGGACTCGCCCGGGTCGCCCTGACGGCCGGAACGACCGCGGAGCTGGTTGTCGATCCGGCGCGACTCGTGGCGCTCGGTGCCGAGCACGTACAGCCCGCCGGCCTCGCGGACCTCGTCGGCCTCGGCCTTGGTCTCCGCCTGGATCTCTTCGAGCACCTTCGGCCACGCGGCCTCGTACTCCTCGGAGTGCTCCACCGGGTCGAGGCCGCGCTCGCGCAGCACCTCGTCGGCGATGAGGTCCGGGTTGCCGCCGAGCACAATGTCGGTACCGCGGCCCGCCATGTTGGTGGCGACCGTGACCGCGCCCTTGCGCCCCGCGCGGGCGACGATCAGCGCCTCCCGGTCGTGGTGCTTGGCGTTGAGGACCTCGTGCGGGACACCCAGTTTGAGCAGCAGCTTCGACAGGTGCTCGGACTTCTCGACACTCGTGGTGCCGACCAGCACCGGCTGGCCCTTCTCGTGCCGCTCGGCGATGTCCTCGGCGACGGCCTCGAACTTCGACTGCTCGGTCTTGTAGATCAGGTCGGCCTGGTCGGCGCGGACCATCGGCTTGTTGGTCGGGATCGGCACCACACCCAGCTTGTAGGTCTGGTGGAACTCGGCCGCCTCGGTCTCGGCGGTACCGGTCATACCGGCCAGCTTGTCGTAGAGCCGGAAGTAGTTCTGCAGCGTGATCGTGGCGAGCGTCTGGTTCTCGGCCTTGATCTCGACGCCTTCCTTGGCCTCGATCGCCTGGTGCATGCCCTCGTTGTAGCGGCGGCCGTGCAGGATGCGGCCGGTGAACTCGTCGACGATGAGGACTTCGCCGTCACGGACGATGTAGTCCTTGTCGCGCTTGTAGAGCTCCTTGACCTTCAGCGCGTTGTTCAGGTACCCGACCAGCGGCGTGTTCGCGGCCTCATAGAGATTGTCGATGCCGAGCTGGTCCTCGACGAAAGCGACACCCTTCTCGGTGACACCGACGGTGCGCTTGCGGATGTCCACCTCGTAGTGGATGTCCGCCTTCATCAGCGGGGTCATCCGCGCGAACTCGACGTACCAGCGTGAGGACTGGTCGGCCGGGCCGGAGATGATCAGCGGCGTCCGGGCCTCGTCGATGAGGATGGAGTCGACCTCGTCGACGACCGCGAAGTTGTGGCCGCGCTGCACGCAGTCTTCGAGGCTCCACGCCATGTTGTCGCGGAGGTAGTCGAAGCCGAACTCGTTGTTCGTACCGTGCGTGATGTCGGCCGCGTACTGCTTGCGGCGGACCTCGGGCGTCTGATCGGCCAGGATGATGCCGACCTCGAGGCCGAGGAAGCGGTGGATACGGCCCATCCACTCGGCGTCACGTTTGGCGAGGTAGTCGTTCACCGTGATGACGTGCACGCCCTTGCCGGACAGCGCGTTCAGATAGGCGGGGAGCACCTGGGTCAGGGTCTTGCCCTCACCGGTCTTCATTTCGGAGACCTGGCCGAGGTGCAGCGCGGCGCCGCCCATCACCTGGACGTCGTAGGGCCGCTGGCCGAGCACACGCCAGGCCGCCTCCCTCGCCACCGCGAACGCCTCCGGCAGGAGGTCGTCGAGTGACTCGCCGTCCGCGTTCCGCTTACGGAACTCGTCGGTCTTGGCCCGCAGAGCGGTGTCCGAAAGTTCCTTGACGTCGTCTTCGAGGGTGTTGATGTGATCGGCGATGTTGCGCAGCCGCTTCACCATCTTGCCCTCGCCCGCGCGGAGCAGGCGGTTCAGCACCATCCGGTCGACCTCACTAGCTGATTGTGATCGCACCCGAGCCGATCCCGGGCAGTCTCGTATGCGGCGGCGCCGGGTTTCGCACCGCCGTCCGACCCCCATCGTAGGGAACACCTCGGTGTCCGCGCACGCACCGTCTGTCGGTACTTGGCCGGGCGGGGACGTATCCCGCCTGATCCGGACAGGAAAGCGGCCCGCACGCGAACACGTGCGGGCCGCCTTCGTGGACGTTGTGGGTGTCGGAGGGCCGGCTAACTCAGCCGGATGACGCCGTAGTCGAAGCCTCGCCTCCGGTAGACGACGCTCGGGCATCCGGCGTCGGAGTCGTTGAACAGGTAGAAGTCGTGACCGACCAGTTCCATCTCGTAGAGAGCCTGGTCGACCGTCATGGGATCCGCGTCGTGCTTCTTCTCGCGGACGACGCGACCGGGCTGGTGTTCGGTCACCCCGTCATCCCAGCGCTGCTGCTGGGGCATCTCGAAGTCGTCACCGCTCTCGACGGCGAAACCGTTGGCCATGGGTTCGGCCTCGGGCGCCTCGAGTACAGCGGTACCCGCCAGATGTCGGGTGTCGGTGGTCATGCCACCGGCGGCCGCCGTCGAAGTCGCCTCGGCGACGGATTCCGGGCGGCTGCGGCCGTAGTGCACGCGCCGGCGGTCGTGTGTCTTCCGCAACCTGTTCTCGAGCTTGTTCAGTGCGGAATCCAGCGCTGCGTAGAAGTCGCCTGCACACGCTTCGGCGCGTACGGCGGGGCCCCTGCCCTTCCCGGTGATTTCGACGCGCTGGCAGTTCTTCGACTGCCGGCGATTGGGCTCATGGAAGAGCTCCACGTCGTAACGGATGACCTTCTTGTCGTAGCGCTCTAGCCGGGCCAGCTTTTCGCTGACGAGTGCCCGATAGTGGTCGGGCACCTCCACGTTGCGGCCCTTAACGACGATGTCCATACACGACCTCCCTCGCTGAAATGACTGCGAGCTGTAGATGTGTTCTCACTAGGGCGCCGGTAAAGCGGGGACGAAGCCCGGATCGCGGGCGATGAGGGAACTCGGCATGCGGCCACGACGTCTCGTGTCGGATGGTCGAGCGCGGACTCAGCGCGGCTCCGGCGCCAGGGACATGGGCTGGTCACCTCCCTGCCTGCCGGGATTGCTGATAGCGCTGCACGTTAGCTGCATCACGCCGCGAGCAACAGCCCCCGAGCCGGGGGATATCAGGACGTGAGACCTCGTCACCGCACGCGACGACGGCAGTGTGGCCAGCGGGACAATCCGGCCTGTCGGGCGTCGTCCCCGTGATTTGTTTTCACGCGGACGGCGCAAGCCTGCGGACAGGAAAAAGCCGAGGGTGACGCCACCAAGGGAATCCGCCGCCACCCCGGTGGAGTGGCGAGCCGTTGGAGTGTTCCCCGGAAGCTGCCTCATATCCCGTCAACGACCTTGTACCCATTCCCGTTCCCGATCATTCATCACTCTTGTAGGTGACCCCTTGATCACCCGGCGGCGGCCAGTGCGACCACGGCGTGAACGTGAATTCCGCTTATGTCCAATAGGCGCGTACAAGCGGCGGCCGTCGCTCCGGTTGTGATCACGTCGTCAAGAAGAATGACCCTCGACGGGTGATCTCCTGGGACGAGACGGACGCGGCCGTCGAGGTTCACGGCCCGCTCGGCGCGGGTGAGCCCCGCGGCGTCGCGGACCCCGGACCGGAGTTCGAGGAGCGGCGCCACCCTCGCCGGATTCCCTTTGCTCAACAGCACTTTCACGCATTCTTCGGCCAGGCGCCGGACGTGCGGACCGCCTCGGACACGCGAGGCGTGGCGTCTCGACGGGACCGGGACGAGGCATCTTTCCGGTCCCGGCTCGGGCAGGTGGGCCAGGGCTTCGGCGAGGGCCCGCCCCAAGAACGGGGCGAGGTCGCGGCGGCCCCGTTCCTTGTAGGCGAGGATCAGGCGGCGGGCCTCGTCGGCGTACGCGGCCAAGGCGTAGACGGGTACGAGACCGGCTGTCGGGGCGCGGGTGGTCTCGCTGAGCGAACCCCAAGCGGTCTGACAGGTCGCGCAACAGGGGGCGCCGGGCGCTCCGCAGGACGCGCAGCGGGCGGGGATGAGGAGATCCAGGAGTTTGGTCATGCCGGGAGTGTCTTCGGGAGGTCCGACGGTTTTGGGCGCCGCCGTGCCGTGAGAGGTCCCCTTTGGACACTTTCCGTCCTAAGGGGACCTGTCATGACAGCAGTCGAGGAGAAGGTCGGGAGGTCCGTGAAGGCCTCCTTCCCTACGCTCAAGGTAGGGAAGGAGGCCTTCACGGACCTCTGGGCCGGGGTTTGCGGGTTAGCGACGCTAGGAAAGCTAGCGATACTAAAGGTCCCTTGCTCCCTCCGGGAGGGAGCCATGGTGTCCGGACCCAGCACCTCCAGCCCCAGCGACACCACCGGTCCCGGCGATGGCGCGTGAAGGCCCCCTTCCTTGCGCCTAGCGCAAGGAAGGGGGCCTTCACGTACTTCAGGAACCGTGGTGAGTGGCCATTCGGCTGGAGCGGATCTACCACGCGTGACCTGCACTGGGGCGACGGTGGAGGATTGCGGACGTTCAACGTCCCAAATCCTCCCCGCTCGCCCAAGCCAGCATCCAGCACGAGCTCCGCAGGCGTACCGAGAAGGTAGGTCCGCTAGCCTGCCGATGCCTCACACCCGGCGCTCAGCCCGGGTAGAACGGGTCCGCGTCGGTCACCGTGTGCGCCTGCGGCCGCCAGACCTCGCCCAGTTCGGAAGCGACCCACAGCCCGCCCGCGTCCGCGACCAGGTTCTGCCTGCTCGGGGCCGCGGTGACGCCGTGCACCGGCGGGGTCAGGTTCGAGCTGTTGAAGGCGTCCATGCGCTGCCCGTCCAGCGGCACCTTGACCACCGGCAGCGTGCTCGACGACGTCGCGGCGATCAGGTGGTCCTGGGTCGCCCAGTCGACGTCGACGACGTCCTTGAGGTCGCGTTCCTGCAGCTTCCGCGGCGAGCGCAGCGCCACCGAGTCCGCCGTCCGCACGATCGAGGCGACCACCAGTTGCCCGTTGACGACGGCGGCGAGCCGTGAGCCGTCGCGTGAGAGGCGGAGTTCGGTGATCTGGCCGAGGCCGGTGAGCTGGGTCGCGTCGACGCCGGCCTTCACCCAGCGGCCGTCCGGGGCCAGGGTGACCCTGGCGACGGTGTTGTGGTCGACGACCGTCCAGACCTCGCCGGAAATCCCGCCGCCGCGGGCGACCGGCCGCCAGGTCGGACGGCTCAGGCTGCCGCCGAACAGATCCACCGAGCCCAGATCCCGGTCCAGGTCGCCGACGCGGAGCCACTGCCTGCCGTCGCGTTCTTCGACCACCGCGAGCCGTTTGCCGTCGACGGATTGCGCGGCGCTGACGACCTTGTACCCGCCGTTGCCCGCCGGCCCGCCGACCGGTGCCCCGTCGCCGAGCGACCGGACCCGCCCGTTCACGGTCATCAGCCCCTTCAGCTCCGAGCTGGGCGAGATGTCCACGTTGTAGTTGGGCAGTTCGCGCCAGTACTCGTGGTTCGGCACCAGCGCGGCACCGTCGGCGAGCAGCCGGATCCGGCTCAGTGTCACCGTCTGCAGCGAGAGGACGATCTGCGCGGCGATCAGGTTCCGGTCCGCGAGGCTGGCCCCGCCGATCCCGGTCAGGTTGATGTCCAGTGTCCCGTCGTCCGTGCTGCGCACGTTGGTGTCGGTGGAGACCTGATCACCGAGCAGGTCCTGGACGGCGCCCTTCAGCCCTTCCGACGGCCCCTGCAGCACCAGGTCCATCACCCGGCCCGGCAACCCGGCCTGCGGTTTCGCCGCGACGTACCGGAGGTCGGGGACGAAGGCGCCGGAATCGGACGAGTAGAAGCTGATCGGCACCCGGAAGTAGTTGGTCGTGAAGTCCTTGTCGGTGACGGCGAGTTCCTGCGGCGGGTCCACGATCCGCCATTGGCCGTTCGGCTGTTTCCGCAGCTTGAACTGCTGCGAGTACTCGGTCTTCAGCGGGATGAACGCGCTGTCGGGGCTCAGGTTGCCGAGTTTGAACCCGCGGACGTTCACCACCTGCTCGTCCGGGTTCCCCGATGACGACGAAGTGTCGTAGACGGTGCCGAAGGTGTCGTCGATGATCGTCAGCCCCGGCGACGGCTTCCAGTTGCGCCGGGCCTCGTCGTCCAGGTACACCCGCGCGTCGGCGTTCGCCGTGCCCGGCGTCGCGGAGTTGCGGATGAACTGCCGGATGACGGTCAGCGAGTCGATCCCGGCCGCGGGCTCGGGGACGTCCACCGGCGCCTGGCCGGGCTTGTCCCCGGGGATGGCGACGGGCTGGGATTCGAGCGGGATGTTCGCGCAGCCCGCGACCAGCAGGAACACCGCGAGCAGGGTCAGCAGCCGCTTCATCGGCCGACCTCCTCGGGTTCGGCGAGGATCGCGTCGGGCGCCGGGCGGACTTCGAGCAGTCCGGACGACGAACCGTGCGAGTCGGTCGGCTTGTGATCGGGCGGTGGCAGGACCAGCGGGCTCTCCCCCATCGGGATGTCCTGCTGCCTCGGCAGGACGAGCCGGAAACAGGCGCCGTGGCCGGTCTCGCCCCAAGCGTCGAGCACGCCGCCGTGCAGCCGCGCGTCCTCCTGGCTGATCGCGAGGCCGAGCCCGGTGCCGCCGGTCCGGCGGTTGCGGGACGGGTCGGCGCGCCAGAACCGGTTGAACACCAGTTCCGCCTCGCCGGGCCGGAGCCCGACGCCTCGGTCGCGCACGGTGATGGCGACCGCGGTCTCGTTGACCGCCAGTGTCAGCACCACCGGGTTCCCTTCGCTGTGGTCGACCGCGTTGGCCAGCAGGTTGCGCAGGATCCGTTCGACGCGGCGCGCGTCGACCTCGGCGGGCGCTTCCTCGTCCGGCAGGACCAGTTCGACCGAACTGCCCGCGTTGCCCGCGATCACCCTGACCTGTTCGACGGCCCTGGTCGCGATCGGCCGGACGTCGATCAGCTCGGCCGAGAGCTCCTCGACACCCGCGTCGAGCCTGCTGATCTCCAGCAGGTCGCCGAGCAGGGCCTCGAACCGGTCGAGTTCGTCGACCAGCAGTTCGGTGGAGCGGGCGAGCCCGGCCGGGAACTGCTCGCGCGACGCGTGCAGCACGTCCGCGGCCATCCGGACGGTGGTCAGCGGGGTGCGCAGTTCGTGCGAGACGTCGGAGGTGAACCGGCGCTGCAACCCGCCGAAATCCTCCAGCTGGCGGATCTGCCGCTGGATGCTCGCGGCCATCTCGTTGTAGGACACGGCGAGTTTGGCCAGATCGTCCTCACCGAGGACGGCGAGCCGCTGGTCGAGATCGCCGCCCGCGAACCCTTCGGCCGCCGCGGCGGCCTGCCGGACCGGCCGGACCACCTGCCTGGTGACCAGGTTCGTGATCCCGGCCAGCAGGAGCAGCAGGACGAGGCCGCCCACGAGCAGCGTGTTCTGCACGGTCGAGACGGTGTTCTGCTCGCTGGTGAGCGGGTACAGCAGGTAGAGCTGGAGCGGGGTGATCGTCGTGGTCACCGGGGCGCCGACGATCAGATACGTCGTCTTGCCGCCGTCCTGTTCGGTGACCGTGTGCATCAGGTAGCTGACCTGCTCGGTCTCCACGAACTGGCGCAGCCGGACGGGCACCTTGTCGTAGGGTCCGGCGGCCGCCGGCCTGCTCGACTGGTCGCGGCCGCCCGCGGCCAGCACCGGTTCGAAGGTGCCCGCGGCCGATCCGGCGCCGTCCTGCGACGTCGTCGTGCTGGAGATCTTCTTCAGCGCGTTCTTCAGACGCGCCGTCATCGCGTCGGGCAACTCGGTGCCGACGCCGACCAGTTCGCTGGCCGCGGTCTCGACGACCGCCCTGGTCTGCGCGATCGCCGCTGTCTGCTTGGTCTCGAGCAGCCTCTCGGTGATCTGGTTCTGCAGCACCATGCCCAGGACGAACACCACGGCCGACGACAGCGCCAGCGTGGACACCGTGACCCGGAACTGCAGCGAATGCCGCCACAGGTCGTTGAACAGGACGACCTTGCGGCGCACGAAAACCACGATGCGCCGGAGGTGGCGCATCGTGGTCTGGGCAAGCTTGGGCAAGCGTCCGCTCATGGGGTGATCACGGCGGGCCGGCCTTGTACCCGACGCCACGAACGGTCAACACCACCTCGGGGTGTTCCGGGTCCTTCTCGACCTTCGAGCGCAGACGCTGGACGTGCACGTTCACCAGACGGGTGTCGGCGGCGTGGCGGTAACCCCACACCTGCTCGAGGAGCACCTCGCGGGTGAACACCTGACGCGGCTTGCGGGCGAGCGCGACCAGGAGGTCGAACTCGAGCGGGGTCAGCGGGATCGCCTTGCCCTCCCGCGTCACCTCGTGGCCGGGGACGTCGATCGCGAGGTCGCCGATCGTCAGCGACTCGGCGGGCTCGGCCTCGGTGCGGCGCATCCGGGCGCGGACGCGGGCCACGAGCTCCTTCGGCTTGAAGGGCTTGACCACGTAGTCGTCGGCACCCGACTCGAGCCCGAGGACTATGTCCACGGTGTCGCTCTTGGCGGTGAGCATGACGATCGGCACGCCGGACTCGGCCCGGATGGCCTTGCAGACGTCGATGCCGTTCATCCCGGGCAGCATGAGGTCGAGGAGGACCAGATCCGGTTTCAGCTCACGAAGCGCGGGCAGCGCTCGTGAGCCGTCGGCTACGACGGCTGTGTCGAACCCCTCCCCACGCAGCACGATGGTGAGCATCTCCGCGAGAGCAGGGTCGTCGTCGACGACCAGAACACGTGCCTTCATAAACCTATGTTCGCACTAGTTTCCCGACGCGGGCGCGCGACCCGGCGATGTGACCACCAGAAAGATCATCGAATCGGGCAAATTGCTCCATCCGAGTAGGGTCTTCGTGCTCTAGAGGGCACGTCGGAGCCTCGTGAACGGCCGCGGGGAGTCGATCGCGAAGACACCGGCGAGGCTCTCGCCTCGGTGATAGGTCGCGACGAAACGCTTCGAAGCGACGTCGCCTTCGACGATCCGCACGTCTTCCGTGGCCACTCCGGCGAATTGGAGCCGCCGTCCGTACTGATCGGACCAAAAGTAACCGTGTCGTGCGAAATGCGTGACGGTCTCGCCGGCGAGCAGGTTCGCGACCGCGACGCCCGCCTGCTCGTTCGCCGCCGTCCAGTGTTCGGCGCGGACCCGCCTGCCGCGCAGACGGCAGCGGTATCGCGCGACGTCACCCACCGCGATCACTCGGGGATTCGCTGTGACACAGCCGGAATCGACCAGCACCCCGTCGTCGACGGCGAGTCCGGAGCCGGTGAGCCATTCGGTGGCCGGGCGCGCACCCACTCCGGCGACGACGAGATCCGCGGGGATCTCCCGACCGTCGGCGAGCCGCACGCCGGTGACGCGATCGGCTCCGGCGAACCCGGCGACGGGAACACCGGCGATCAGGCGGACGTCGCCTTCCGCGTGCAATCCGGCGCACACCGTGCCCATTTCCGGACCGATGACCGGGGCGAGTGGGACGGGCATCGCCTCGATCACGGTGACGTCGTGGCCGAGCAGGCGGCACGCGGACGCGACCTCGGCGCCGATGAAGCCCGCGCCGATGACGACCACCGAGCCGGGCCCCGCGGCGAGTCCCTGCTTCAGCGAGACGGCGTCGTCGAGTGTCCGCAAGGTGTGAACGCCGTTCAGTTTCCTTGCCGCGTCGAGGGTTCTGGCCGCCGCGCCGGTCGCGACGACGTAACCGTCCGCGGCAATCGTGGTGCCGTCTTCGAGCGTCACGCCGGCGGCGCCGAGCCTTTCGGCACGGACGCCGAGGTGCCATTCGGCGTCCAGCGCGGCGAGATCGTCTTGTCCGGCGAGCGCGAGGTCTTCAGCGGAAACCTTGCCCAGCAAGAAATCCTTCGACAGCGGCGGCCGGTCGTACGGCGGTTCCGCGCCGATCATCACCAGCCGTCCGTCGAAACCCCGCCCCCGCAACTCCTGCGCGGCGCGCAGTCCGGCCAGCGACGTCCCGACGACGGCGACGGTTCTCAAGCCGGTGGTTCTCAAGCGACGTCCCGGCGAGCCTCGGTGTCCACGTAGATCACCCCGTCGGCGACCACCACCGGATACGTCCGCACGGCGTTCTTGGCCGGCAGGCAGTTCGGGACGCCGGTCCGCAGGTCGAACCGCGCGGCGTGCAGCGGGCATTCGACGTAGCAGTCCTCGATCCAGCCGTCGGCGAGCGACGCGTCCTGGTGGCTGCAGGTGTCGTCCAGGGCGTAAAAGCCGCCCTCGGCGTGGAAGACCGAGACGGGAACGGGGCCGTCCAGGCGGAGAGCCTCGCCCTCGGGCAGTTCGGAAACGGAGCAGGCACGGATCATCGGGGCCTCCGGGGAAAGGACCGACGGTTTGTTGATGTTGCGTATTACGAGACGGGACGTGCTCTGCGCAACAATCACCCTCGAGGAGCCGGTGCGTCAAGGGATTCGCCCACTCAGCCGAACGGATCCGGGCGAAACGGCTACTGTTGCGTCATGCGGAACCAGGACGCGGGGAACGCAACACCCAGTCAGGTGCAGTCCGTCGACCGCGCGATCAGCGTGCTGGAACTGCTGGCGCGCAACGGGGAAACCGGGATCACCGAGATCGCGGGCGAACTCGGCGTGCACAAGTCGACGGCCTCCCGCCTGCTGAGCGTCCTGGAAAACCGGGGTCTCGTCGAGCAACTCGGCGAGCGCGGCAAATACGCGATCGGCTTCGGCATCGTCCGGTTGGCGGGTGCGGCCACCGGCCGGATGGACCTGGCGAAACTGGGCAGGCAGACCTGCCAGGGCCTGGCGGAGACACTCGGCGAGACGGTCAACATCGCGATCGCCGACGACGGGGTCGCGATCAACGTCAGCCAGGCCCGCGGCTCGGCCGCGATCACCACGCAGAACTGGACCGGCCAGCGCACCCCCCTGCACGCGACGTCCAGCGGCAAGGTCCTGCTCGCGTTCATGGGTGACGTCGAGCGCAAACGCTTGCTCCGGCGGAAACTCGAACGGTTCACCCCACGGACCACGGTCGATCCCGACGAACTGACCGCGGAGCTGGAACGCGTCGCCGACGACGGGTACGCGGCCTGCTTCGAGGAGCTGGAGCTGGGAATGCACGCCGTCGCGGTGCCCGTGCTCGGCCCCGGCGGCGACGTCGTCGCGGCGATGAGCGCTTCCGGTCCGTCGTACCGGCTCTCGAAACAGCGGGTGCGGCAGATCGTGCGGCCGCTGGCCGAGGCGTCCGCGGATCTTTCGGCGCAGCTGGGGTATTTCGCGGAATAGCCCCACCCCCTGAAGCAGGCGACCTTTTCGGGCTCTTGACAGCGCGCCCGCATGTGCCGCACTTTGTTGCTGAAGACGGAACAACGTGCCTCATCCGCAACAGCGCCTGTCACCCCGATGCCCGTTTGTCCATTGTGGACGATACGGGCAGGCAGGAGGTTCCCCTCACCATGGCCCTCAGACCCCGCGTGGTCGTGATCGGCGCCGGCATCGTCGGCTGCGCGATCGCCGACGAACTCACCGAACGCGGCTGGACCGACCTCACCGTGCTGGACCAGGGCGACCTGTTCACCACCGGCGGCTCCAGTTCACACGCGCCCGGACTGGTCTTCCAGACCACCGGCTGCCGCACGATGACCGGATTCGCCGAGTACACCGTCGCCAAGTACGGCGCGCTCGACCTCGACGGGCAGCCGTGTTTCCGGCCGGTCGGCGGGCTGGAGGTGGCCACCACGCCGGAACGGCTCGCCGATCTCGAGCGGCGGCACGGCTGGGCGACCGCGTCGGGCGTCGAGAGCAGGCTGGTCGACCCGGCCGAATGCGTCGCGCTGCATCCGCTGCTCGATCCGGCCAAGGTGCTCGGCGGATTCCACATCCCCTCCGACGGGCTGGCCGCACCCGTGCCGGCGGCCGAGGCGCAGGCCCGCCGCGCGATCGGGCGCGGCGCGAAGTTCCTCGCGCGTCAGAAGGTCGTCGGCGTCGAAAGCGCGGGCGGCCGGGTCACCGGCGTCACCACCGAGACCGGGAGCTTCCGCGCGGACATCGTGCTCTCGTGCGCCGGGATGTGGGGGCCGCTGCTCGGCGCGCTGGTGGACCTCACGATCCCGCTGGTCCCGATGGCGCATCAGTACGCCCGCACCAGTCCCCTGCCCGGCCTCGCCGAGGGAACCCGGCCGATCCTGCGGCATCAGGACGCCGACCTCTACTTCCGCGAACACGGCGACCGGATCGGCATCGGCGCGTACGGGCACCGGCCGATGCCGTTGCCTCCGCACGAGATCGGCGCGGGCGAGGGTATGCCCTCCGAACTGGCGTTCACGCCCGCGGACTTCGAGGAATCCTGGGCCGCGGCCGTCGGCCTGCTGCCGTCGCTGGGCGAGGCCAAGGTCGAAGAGGGCGTCAACGGCCTGTTCTCCTTCACCCCGGACGGGATGCCGTTGCTGGGCGAGCACCCGGAGCTCGACGGGTTCTGGGTGGCCGAAGCCGTCTGGATCACGCATTCGGCCGGTGTCGCGCGGGCGGTGGCACAATGGCTGGTCGACGGGCAGCCGGAAGCGGATCTGCACGGTTGCGACCTGGCCCGGTTCGAGCCGGTCCAACTGGCTCCGGACTACGTCATGGCACGCAGCTGCCAGAGCTTCGCCGAGGTCTACGACGTCGTCCATCCCTTGCAGCCCATGGAAGAACCGCGGCCGCTACGGACGAGCCCGTTCTACCGGCGGCAGACGGAGCTCGGCGCGTACTTCCTCGAAGCGGGCGGCTGGGAACGACCGCACTGGTACGAGGCGAACGCGAACCTCCCGGAAGTCGGCCTCGTCCCGGAGCGCAACGACTGGGCCGCGCGATACTGGTCCCCGATCGGTGGCGCCGAGGCACTGGTCGCGCGGCAACGGGTCGCGATGTTCGACATGACGTCGCTGAAACGCGTCGAGGTCACCGGCCCGGGCGCGTTGCCGTTCCTGCAGACGATGACCACGAACCAGCTCGACAAGAAGCCCGGCTCGGTCACCTACACGTTGCTGCTCGGCGAGGACGGCGGCGTGCGCAGCGATCTGACGGTGGCGAGACTCGGCGCCGAGCGGTTCCAGGTGGGTGTCAACGGCAACATCGACATCGACTGGCTGCGGCGGCATCTGCCCGGCGACGGCGCCGCTCAGATCCACGAGACCACACCGGGGACCTGTTGTATCGGGCTGTGGGGGCCGCTCGCCAGGGCGGTCTTGCAACCACTGTCCACAACGGACTTCTCCCATGAGGCGATGGGCTATTTCAAGACGAAACAGGCGTACGTCGGCCTGGTGCCGGTGACGGCGATGCGACTGTCCTATGTGGGCGAACTCGGCTGGGAGCTGTACACGAGCGCCGACCTCGGCCGCGAACTGTGGGACACGCTCTGGGAGGCCGGGCAGCGGCACGGGATCATCGCCGCCGGACGTGACGCCTTCTCCAGCATGCGGCTGGAAAAGGGGTATCGCCTGTGGGGCACGGACGTCACCGCCGAACACGACCCGTACGAGGCCGGGCTCGGGTTCGCCGTGCGGATGGACAAGGGCTACTTCATCGGACGGGACGCACTGGGCGGCCGCTCGGAGGAGACGGTCACCAGGAAGCTGACCTGTCTCACCGTCGACGATCCGTATTCCGTGGTCCTCGGCAAGGAGCCGGTGTACTCCGACGGCCGTCCGGCCGGCTACGTCACCAGCGCCGCGTACGGCTACACCGTCGGCAAGAACATCGCGTACGCCTGGCTTCCCGCCGAACTGTCCGTACCGGGCAGGCCGCTCGAGATCGAGTACTTCGGCGAGCGGATCCCCGCCGTCGTGGCGCGTGAACCGCTGTTCGACGCGGGGATGACCCGGATCAGGAGCGCCGCATGAGTCACTACGACGTCATCGTCATCGGTCTCGGCGGGATGGGCAGCGCGGCCGCGTATCGACTGGCTCAACGAGGGCAGCGCGTGCTGGGCCTCGACCAGTTCGCGCCGGTGCACAACCTCGGGTCCAGCCACGGCGGCTCGCGGGTCACGCGGCAGGCGTACTTCGAGGATCCCGCGTACGTCCCACTTCTGCTGCGGGCGCACGAACTGTGGGCCGGGATCGAACGTGATTCCGGCCGGAAGATCTTCACCCGCTGCGGCGGGATCATGCTCGGCGGTCCCGATTCGCGGACGGTGTCGGGCAGCCTGGCGAGCGCCCGCGAATGGGATCTGCCGCACGAGATCCTGGACGCTTCCGAAGTCCGTCGCCGGTTCCCGACGATGCGCCCGGAAGACCACGAGATCGCGCTGTACGAGGAGAACGCCGGTTTCGTGGTGCCGGAAGGCAGTGTGGCGGCGCATCTCCAGCTCGCCGCGCGCGCCGGGGCGGATCTTCACTACGAGGAGAAAGTCCTTTCGTGGCAACAGACCTCCACCGGGGTCCGGGTCGGGACGGCGCAGAACTTCTACACCGCGGAGCAACTGGTGATCTGCCCCGGTGCCTGGGCGCCGCGGCTGCTCACCGAACTCGGGATCGAGTTCACCGTCGAACGCCAGATCCAGTACTGGTTCGCGCCGTCGGGCGGGGCGGGGCCGTTCCGCGCCGAACGGCATCCGATCTACGTCTGGGAAGGCGAGCACGGCCGCCAGTTCTACGGCTTCCCCTCGCATGACGACGCCGGAAGCGTGAAGGTCGCTTTCTTCCGCGGCGGCGAAACCTGCACACCGGAGACCATCGACCGGACGGTGCACGCCGAGGAGATCGGCGGGATCTCGGAGTTCGTCGGCCGGAAGATGCCGTCGCTGCCCGGCGGGTTCCTGCGCGCCGCGACCTGTATGTACACGAACACCCCCGACGAGCATTTCGTCATCTCCCGCCATCCCACCCACGATCGCGTGGTGGTCGCCTGCGGATTCTCCGGGCACGGCTTCAAATTCGTCCCGGTGGTCGGTGAGGTGCTCGCCGATCTGGTGGTGGACGGCACCACGGACCATCCGATCGCCCTGTTCGACCCCGCCCGCCTGACCGGGGTGGCGAGATGACGCGGCCCGGAACGCTGATCCCGACCCTGGGCGGCCGGTACTACACCGATCCCGCGATTTTCGAGGCGGAGCAGGAGAAGATCTTCGAGCGCGGGTGGTTCTGTGCCGTGCGGGCGGCGGACCTGCCGTCTCCCGGGGATTTCCGGACCGTCCGGATCGGACGGGAGAGCGTGCTCGTCAACCGGGCGCGGGACGGCGGGCTGCGGGCGTTCCTCAACGTCTGCCGTCACCGGGGCGCCCGGCTGTGCACCGAGGAACGGGGCACGGTGAAACGCTCGTTCCAGTGCCCGTACCACGCCTGGACCTACGGACTCGACGGAAAGCTGATCGCGGCGCCGAACCTGGCGAGCTTCCCGGACATCTCCCGCACCGGGTACGGGCTGCACACCGTGCACCTGCGGGAATGGCTGGGCTACGCGTGGGTCTGCCTCGCGGCGGAACCGCCGTCGTTCGAGGACGGCGTCGAGGGCGCGGTGCGGGAACGGCTCGGCGATCTCGAAGCGATCGACCGGTACGGCCTCGACGGGCTCTCGGTCGGGCGCCGGATCACCTACGACGTCAAGGCGAACTGGAAGCTGATCGTCGAGAACTTCATGGAGTGCTATCACTGCGCGACGATCCATCCCGAACTGACCGAGGTGCTGCCGGAGTTCGCCGACGGGTACGCGGCGCAGTACTACGTCGGGCACGGCGCCGAGTTCGGCGAGGACGTCGACGGGTTCACCATCGACGGCGGTTCGGGCTTCGAGCGGCTCGACGGTGTCGCGCACGAACAGGACAGGCGGTACTACGCGATCACCATCCGGCCGCAGGTGTTCGTGAACCTGGTGCCGGACCACGTGATCTTCCACCGGATGTACCCGCTCGCGCCGGATCGGACGGTCGTCGAATGCGATTGGCTCTATTCGGCCGACGTCGTGGCGTCAGACCGGGACGTGTCACGGTCTGTGGAACTTTTCCACCGCGTCAACGAGCAGGACTTCGACGCGTGCGAACGCTGTCAGCCCGCGATGGCGTCCCGCGCCTACCGCGACGGCGGGGTGCTGATGCCGTCCGAGCACCACATCGGCGAGTTCCACGACTGGCTTCTCAAGCATCTAGAGGACTGAATGCGGTAGTTGCACGCGCAAGTACCGCATCCAGAGGACTTGTTGAGGGGTCGGGCAAGGTGTCTCGGTCCCGGGCAGGCTGCGGGTGCGTTGCGCACGCCGGACCACCCCGGCCCGCACCTCGCCGCCACCCTGGTGTCGCGAAAGCCACTTTCGGGACATCTGGTGTCCCGAAAGTGGCTTTCGCGACACCCAACGCGGGCACGCGAGCGAGCACCCGGCGCCTTTGCCTTAATTCTCAAGAAGTGCGCAGGAGGGCGGTGGCGAGCGCGGCGGCGTCCACACCGGCGACACCGTCGAGGACGTGCCAAGGCGCGAGCCAGCCCGTCGCGGCGAGCTCGTCATAGACCACCGAGCACCGCTTCTGGAGCGCGTCGTCGGTCTCGAAGGAATCCCGTGCGCGGTCGGCGTCGCTCTCCGCGCGGCGCTGGGCGCGCTCGGCGGCGACGTCGGCGGTGACCCGCAGCAGCAGATGCGCGGCGGGCACCGGCAGGCCGAAGCGGTCGATCTCCAGCTCCCGGAGCCAGCGCACGAACTCGCCGTCCGCGCCCTGATGGAGCCGGGCGGCACCGTACGCCGCGTTGGAGGCGACGTACCTGTCGAGCAGCACGACGTCGTGATCGCCGAGACGGTCCCGGATCTCGTCGCCCGCGCCCCGCCGGTCGAGCGCGTAGAGCATCGCCATCCCGTACACGGAATCGGCGAGGTCGCCGTGGCCGCGGTGCAGCGCTTCCTTCACGAGGTCGGCGTGCACGCTTTCGCCGTAACGCGGAAACGCGATGGACGTGACGCTCGCACCGGCCGCGTTCAGCGCACCGGTCAGCGCGTCGGCGAGCGTGCGCTTGCCCGCGCCGTCCAGACCTTCGATCACCACGAGTCGTCCCACGGGAACCACCTTAGGGCGCCGTGGTCGACCGGCGGGCCAGACGGGGTCAGCTCACGTCCGGCCCACCGGTCCGCTAGGGGATGCGCCTCTTCGAGTGCAGGAAGAAGCCGGCGACACCGATGAGGAGCAGGCCGCCGAAGATCAGCAGCGGGACGAAGCCGGTGTCCTGCGCGTCGGGCGCGGGGCCGCCGTCGCCGCGAGGCATCACTTGAGCGTTGTAGCCGCCGGCCTTGCCTTCTTGGGCGTACGGCGAGTTCACGAGCATCGCGCCGTACCGGCCGGAGACCGTCTTCTGATACTCCGCGAGGGAGGCCGACGCACCGGCCGCGAAACCGCTGGCGCCCGAGTCGAGCAGCGTCACCCTGCCGTCGCGCAGCGCGTACCAGGCGTCGACCTGGGGCTCGTGGAGCAGCGTCGCACCGGCGGGCAACCGCCGGGCCAGTTCGCTCTCCCGGTCGCCCGCCGCTATGTTGCCGACGCGCCAGGCGCCGTCGTCGCCGCGGACCGACCAGACCGTCGCGGTCTGCCCGTCGGACGCCGTCACCGGGACGGCGACGTAGGCGAGTTGCCCGGCGACCGCGCCATCGCCGGCAACGAAGTCCCTCGAAAGCTCGTAAACGGGGAAAGTCTTGTCGACGACGCTGACCGACGGTGCGCGGCCAGAACCACCCGTCTGTGTGAAGAAGCGGCCGATCTCGGCACGCAGAGTGGGGTCGTCGGCAGCCGCCTTGGCGGCCGCGAGATCTTCACCCGACAGCTGGTCCGCGCGCGCTCCGGGCGCCGAGATCAGCAGCGCGACCGCGACCAGCCCGGCGAGCCCGAGATACCGCCGCGCGCTCATCGCCGGATCCCGGTGAGGGTGTGCGTCCAGGTGAAGGACTTGTTGCCGGCGTAGAAGTCGTAGGTCGACCAGTTGTAGCGGTTGCCGGTGGGCAGTGGGTCCCCCCACGAGACCCACTTCCGGCCGGCGTCCGTGCCGTAGAGCACGTGCATGTGGCCGCCGCCCGCCGCCCAGCCGACCCTGGTCTGCACCGGTCGGCTCGCACCGGTCTGCGCCTGGACGTCGGCGTAGGAGATACGCCTCTTGAGGTAGTCGCCCGGGGCGGTGAAGCCCAGTTTGCCGAAGGCGCGCCGGACGTCGCCCAGCGTTCCGGGGCGATCCGCGCACTCCGGGCGACGCTCGTCGTGAGCGATCCGGCAGAATTCGTTCTGGGCGAGGTTCACACCGAGGTGTGCCGCGATGGTGTTGCCGGAAGCCACCCAGCACCACTGGGACTTCTCCTGCACCTGCATGGCGATGGGGTGCCGGTGGGCAGGCTGCTGGGGCAGCGCGCTCGCCGGGGTCTGTACCGCCAGCCACGCCACGAGACTCGCGGCGCCCGCGGCGCAAACCCTCCTCGAGAACACAGGCACAACGGGCCTCCTGGTCACCATGGCGAACCAATGTGGTCACAACGGTGAACAGCAGGCTCACACAGAGCAAGATGGGCACTCGGCGGAACGGACCGTTCCGGGGCGTTTCCACACCCCGGAACGGTCACTCTTCCGGGGTCAACCACCCCGAACGGGGGACGTAGTGTTCACAGTGCGCTGCTAACGTGAACGTTCCGCGGTGTTCACGCTCAGCGCACACACTGGTCTGGTGAAGGGACGAGCGGTGACACGAGACGGGGACACCCCGACGATCATCGACGGCACACGTCGTCAACCGCTCGAAACCCTGCCCAAGGAGCTCGTCGAGGCTTTGCGCAGCGGCGAATTCCACCACGCGCTACGGCAGGCGATCGCCTATCGCGGCCTCTCGCTCGCCCGGCTCCGCGCCCACCTCGGGCTGCGCGGCGTCCAAATCGGACAGTCGACCCTGAGCTACTGGCAGCGCGGATTGCGCCAGCCGGAGGTACCCAAGGCGCTCCCGGCGGTCCGCGCGCTGGAATCGGTGCTGCAACTGCCCGCCGACGCGCTCGTCGTGCTGATCGGCCCGCGGACGGCGCGGGCGCGCGGACATCAGATGGCCGCGTCCTTCCACGACATCCGATCCGGCGACATGGGCTCGATCGTCGACCAGCTGCTGGCCGAACTGGGCGCGTACCCGACGTCCAATCGCTACAACGCCGACCTCGAGATGCTCTCGGTGCACGACACGATCACCTTCGACTCCGCGCACCGGCAGGTCGCCCTGCACACCCGGCTGGTGTGCCGCGCGCGGCGCCACGGCCCGGACCGGTACGTCACGGTCTACAACGGCGACCCCGGCTGCCATATCGGCGACGTCGACCTGATCACCGCCGAAGGCTGCCGCGTCGGCCGGATCCGGCGCAACGCCGAGGCCGAGACGATGGCCACCGAACTGCTCTTCGACCGGAAGCTCGCCGAGGGCGAGATCCACGTGTTCTGCTTCGAGGTCCGCGACGACTCCGGCACCGCGTCGCCCGGGTACTTCCGGATGCTGCGGGATCAGTGCGCGAGCTACCTCGTGCAGCTGAAGTTCGCGCTTGGCGCGCTGCCCGCCCGCTGCACCCGGCAGTTCCGGACGCGCGACGACGCCGTCCCCGTCGAGTCGGAAGAGCTGCCGCTCGACATGGGCGGGGTGACCAGCGGTTTCTTCAGCGACGCCGGGCCGGGGCTGGCGGGTATCGAAGTCGAGTGGCGGTAAGGCTCGCGGCCTTCACGGACCTCAAGCGGGGGCAAGAAACCCGGAATCGACGGTGAAGGATTTGGGACGTTGAAAGTCCCAAATCCTTCACCGTCGCGAGGCCGCTTCAGCCTCAGCCGGTCATGACACCCCGCTCACCCAAAGCGGTTCGGCACTCAGTACCGGTAGTGGTCCGTCTTGAAGGGACCTTCGACGTCCACGTCGATGTACTCGGCCTGGTCCTTGGTCAGCTTCGTGAGCTCGCCGCCGAGCGCGTCGAGGTGGATCTTCGCGACCTTCTCGTCGAGCTTCTTCGGGAGGCGGAAGACCTCCTTGTCGTACTCCTCGTGCTTGGTGAACAGCTCGATCTGCGCGATCACCTGGTTGGAGAAGCTGTTCGACATCACGAACGACGGGTGCCCGGTCGCGTTGCCCAGGTTCAGCAGACGGCCCTCGGACAGCACGATGATGCTCTTGCCGTCCGGGAACACCCACTCGTCGACCTGCGGCTTGATGTTGATGCGCCGGATGCCCGGGTAGCGCTGGAGACCGGCCATGTCGAGCTCGTTGTCGAAGTGGCCGATGTTGCCGAGGATCGCCTGGTGCTTCATGCGCGCCATGTGCTCGACGAGCACGACGTCCTTGTTGCCGGTGGTCGTGATGATGATGTCGGCCTCGCCGAGGACGTTCTCCAGCTTCTTGACCTGGTAGCCGTCCATCGCCGCCTGCAGCGCGCAGATCGGGTCGATCTCGGTGACGATCACCCGCGCGCCCTGGCCGCGCAGCGATTCCGCGGCGCCCTTGCCGACGTCGCCGTAGCCGCAGACGACCGCGACCTTGCCGCCGATGAGGACGTCGGTGCCGCGGTTGATGCCGTCGATCAGCGAATGCCGGATGCCGTAGCGGTTGTCGAACTTCGACTTGGTGACGGCGTCGTTCACGTTGATCGCCGGGAACAGCAGCTCACCGGCGGCGGCGAGCTGGTAGAGCCGCAGCACGCCGGTCGTGGTCTCCTCGGTGACACCGCGGACGCCTTCGCCGATCTTGGTCCATTTGCCGGTGTCGGCCGCGACGGAGGCGCTCAGCAGCTGGAGGAACACGCGGAACTCGTCCGAAGTGTTCTCGTCCGGCGACGGGACGACGCCCGCCTTCTCGAACTCGGTTCCCTTGTGCACCAGCATGGTGGCGTCGCCGCCGTCGTCGAGGATCATGTTGGGACCTGCTTGCAGGGTCCCATCATCAGACACTGTGGGACCTTCGCCGTCCCACGTCAGCATCCTTTCGGTGCACCACCAATATTCCTCCAGCGACTCGCCCTTCCAGGCGAACACCGGCACGCCCTTGGGCTCCTCGGTGGTGCCGTGCGGGCCGACGACGATCGCCGCGGCGGCGTGATCCTGCGTGGAGAAGATGTTGCAAGAGGCCCAGCGCACCTCGGCACCCAGCGCGACGAGGGTTTCGATCAGCACCGCGGTCTGTACCGTCATGTGCAGCGAGCCCGAAACCCGGGCTCCCCGCAGGGGATACACCTCGGCGTACTCGCGGCGCAGCGCCATCAGGCCCGGCATCTCGTGCTCGGCGAGGCGGATTTCCTTGCGGCCGAACTCGGCGGCCTCGAGATCGGCGACGGCGAATTCGATGCCGTTGCGGGTGTCGTGCCGCTTGGCAACGCTTTCGGGGGTCATATGCGCGCTTCCTCCAAGGTTGGATGACATCGGAACAGTACCGTTGTCGGCTCAATGCCCACCGAAACGGTTTGGAGGCCTTCACCGTGGTCATGCCGGGTCCCGACACCCGCGTCGTCGAAATACGCGTACCCGGGTTAGTGGGCACGAGCGGTGAAAGTCTGCTGGATTCGACGTCGGTGGTCGACGTCGCCGGCGACGGGATCGGCAGGCTGATCCGGCCGTCGGACCGGCTGCGCCGACCCGCTCCCGGTCCGGTGCTGCCCGCGCTCGGCCGTTCGATCCCGCGCATCCTCGAAGGCTACCTCTGGAGCGGGATGACCTCGGGGGGCGCGGCGAAGGCGACTTGGGCGCTGCTGTTCCCGTTCTCGCTGGCGAATGTCGCGCACTGGATGCTGCCGCCGGTCCCGGAAGGCAAGAAGTTCGCGGCCAAACTCGGCACGGCGTGCCGGGCGGTGCTGCGGGTGGCCTCGCTGCTGCTGACGATGCTGTTGATCAGCCAGCTCGCGGTGGTCTCGCTCGATCTGTTCGCCGCGCAATGCCTCGCCCCCGGCTCGACGTGCCTGGCGGGCGCGCCGTCGTTCCTGCGGGACTTCGCACCACTGCGGACGGCGATCGGGGTGGTGCCGCTGCTGGCGCTGATCTTCGTGCTCGACCGGATCCCGTCGTCGGACTGGCGGTCTCGGAACCGGCTGCACCGCGCGCACAGCTCGAGCCCGTTGCAGCCGCAGGACATGCCGCGGACGCCGGGGCTGCGCACGCTGCACACGGTCGCCGCGCTGACCTGTGTCGCGCTTCCGTTGCTCGGCGGGCCGTTCCGGCTGCCGACGGCGACGTTCGACCTCGTCGTGTGGATCTGCGCGCTGGCGCTCGTCCTCGCCGCGCTGGTGGCCTCGACAGTCGGCTTCTCCGCCGGGCCGGTGGTCCGCGGCGGGCTGATCGCGTTCGCCGTCGCGCTGGTCGGGATCGCCGTCGTCCGCCGGACCCCGCTTCCGGCCGGGCTGCCGGGTGGTGGACTCGGCGGAGCGGACGGGACCGTCGAAGCGCTGGGCGCGGCGATGGTCGCGGTGACGGTGCTGTTCGCGCTGATGCTCGTCCCGGCCGCTCTGCTCGGCCGCTCGACCTGGAAGCATCTGCCACAGCGGTTGCGCCCCTGGCTCGGTGGCTGGGCCGCGGCCCCGGTCCTCGCGCTGGCGGGCCTGCTCGGCGGCGGCTTCGGCGCGGGACTCGCGGTCGCGTTGCGGCAACTGGTCGGCGCGAGCGACCTCCGGCTCCCCGATACCTACGTCCTGGTGACCGTGTTGTGGGGCGCCGGGCTCGCACTCGCGGTCGTGCTCGGTGTGCTGGGCTTCGCGGTGGCCGTCCCGCTGCGGCGGCTGCGCCGCGGCATCCCGAAGATCGTCGGGCTGATGGAGATCGGCAAGGCGCAGGAAGAAGAGGCTGCCCGGGTGTGGGCGCGCGCGTCGTGGGAACGCAAGCATCTGCACCATCTCGCCCTCGCGGTCGCGCTGGCGATGGCGGCGGGCGGCGGCGCGCTCCTGGTGCTGCGCTTCGGTTTCGGCCCACTGGGCGACTGGTCCAAACCGATTTCGGGGATCGGCGTGTTCGCGCTGGGCGCGCTGGCCGCGGGATTGCTGCGCGTCGTGTTCGCCGCCGCGACGACGCCCAAGCGCAGCCGTCACCTCGGCGCGCTGGCGGACCTCGTGTGCTTCTGGCCGCGCGCCGCCCATCCGACCGTTCCGCCGAGCTACGCGCTCAAGGTCGTCCCGGAACTCGCGGACCGGGTCAAGGAACATCTGGCCGATCCGGGCACGCGAGTCGTGCTGTCCGGCTACAACCTCGGCAGCCTGCTGACCGTGCTCGCCGCGGCCCGCGTGATCGCCGATCTCCCACCGGAGGATCGCGACCGCGTCGGCTTGCTGACCGCGGGCTCACCACTGCAATGGGGTTACCAGCGCGCCTTCCCCGCGATGCTGCCGCAGGCGCAACTGGCCGGGCTGTACGAGGATCTCGGCGGCCGCTGGCGGTCGCTGTGCCGCGGCACGGACATCTTCGGCGGCGGCGTCACGACGTGGCGGCATCGCGTGGTGTCCGGGAAACTGCTGGGCGACGGCTACCTGACCACCGGCGGCACGGGGCCGCTGGCCGCCGAGGCCGACGACCAGGGCGTCCTGGTGCTCGGCGGCGATCATTGGCTGCCCGATCCGATGCGCGGCCCGACCGGACGGCACCGCTGGTCGCCCGGCGTCCTCAAACACACGGACTACGTCGTCGACGCCGAATGGGACAACGCCGTCGCGATGGCCGCCGGGCTCGGCCGTCCGCGCCCGTCGAACCCTTGGGGCGAGCAAGGATCGCTGTTCGGGGACTTCCCCCAAATGCGCTGAAGGCCCCCTTCACGAGGAAGAGGGCCTTCAGTCACTGACTAGTTTCAGTCGGTCTTGCCGCGGCGCACGCGCAGCAGGACCAGGACACCGGCACCGGCCAGGACCAGCAGGCCACCGGCCCACAGCAGCCAGGCGTTGTCGAAGCCGGTGTCCGCGAGACCGCCGCCGTTGCCACCGTTACCGCCCACGTTCGGGGCCGGAGCGGAGGTGCTGGTCGGGGTGTCGGACGGCTTCTCCGTCGTCGAGGTCGGAGCGGTCGTCGGCGGCTTGACCGTCGAGGTCTTCGTCGGTTCCGACGGCTTCGGCTGCTCGGTCGGCTTGGTCTTCTCGCCGCACGCGAACCACTTGTCGATGTTCGCCTTGCTGCCGTCGCGGTTGAACGGCGCGCGCAGCTCGGTCCACGGCGGGGTGTCGGAGAGCTTGCGCTTGCCCGGCTCGTAGACGTTGTAGCCGTCGTCGCCACCGAGGACGACGATCGCGGTCACCTTGACGCCCTCGCCGAGGCCGGTGATGTTGAGCCGCTTCTCACCGGCGCCACCGGTGAACTTGAAGTCCGCGTCGGACAGGGCCTTGCCGCCGGCCTTGACCTGCTCGCACTTGCTGATGTTGCCGGGGATCGGCTTGGCGCGGTCGTCATCGGAGTGACAGGCCAGCGCCGAGCCGGCGGTACCGAGAAGGGCGGCCGTCGCCAGTGCGACGACGGTGACGGCGGAACGGACACGCCGTCCGGACATGATCTGCATTCAGAGCTCTCCTGTACCGATCGGGGGACAAACGAGCAAAGCGCGGTGCCTCGTTCGAGGGATGAAGGTCAACTCGCGGTGCTTCTACACGAGTTCCGTTCACCCGACAGGGTGAGGCGAGAGACCGGACGCTATCGCACACCGATTTCACACCGAAACCGGGGCCCCCGACAAAGCGGCCCACCATCCACAGAGGAATGGTGGGCCGCCGAAACGAGAATGATCAGTCCGATACGGACTCCGTCTTCTCGCCCTTGTTCTGCTTGCCGAGCAGTGAATGCCGCCGGCTGTAGACGAAGTAGACGACGACGCCCAGCACCATCCACGCGATGAACCGCAACCAGGTCAAAACGGTCAGGTTCAGCATCAGCCAAAGGCAGGCGAGGATCGCCAGGATCGGGATCACCGGCACCCAGGGCACGCGGAAGGCGCGCGGGAGATCCGGTCGCGTCTTGCGCAGCACCATCACGCCCGCGGAAACGAGGATGAAGGCGAACAGCGTGCCGACGTTGACCATTTCCTCGAGCTTGTCCGCAGGGAAGAACGTCGCGGCGACGGCGACCAGCGCGCCGACGACGATGGTCGCCCGCTTCGGCGTCCCGTTCGCACCGGTCTTCGCCAGGCCGCGCGGCATGAGGCCGTCGCGCGACATCGCGAAGATGATCCGGATCTGGCCGAGCATCAGCACCATGACGACGGTCGTCAGACCGGCGAGGGCACCGACGGAGATGATGTTGGCCGCCCAGTCGACGCCGTTGACCGCGAAAGCGGAAGCGAGCGTCTTCTTGCCACCGTCACCCGCCGAGGTGGCGAGGTCCTTGTAGTTCACCATGCCGACGACCACGAGCGACACGGCGACGTACAGCACCGTGACGATGGCGAGCGAGCCGAAGATGCCGCGGGGCACGGCCTTCTGCGGGTTGCGGGTCTCTTCCGCGGTGGTCGCGACGATGTCGAAGCCGATGAACGCGAAGAACACCAGCGACGCCGCGGCCAGCAGGCCGAAGACGCCGAACGAGCTACTGCTGCTGCCCGCGATCACCGAGAAGAGCGACTGGTCGACCCCGGTGGCCGACGACTCGGCGCCGGTCTGGGCCTCCGGGATGAAGGGGCTGTAGTTCGCGGCCTTGATGTAGAAGATGCCGAGCACGATCACGAACAGCACCACCGCGACCTTGATCCCGGTGATCACCATCGAGAACCGCGAGGACAGCTTCGTGCCGACAGCGAGCAGCGTCGCCAGCACCACCACCACGATCAGGGCGCCCCAGTCGACGGGGACGCCGCCGATCTCGAACGTCGTCTTGGTGCCCTTGCCGAAGATGTAGGAGAGCACGGTCTCGAGGTAGGCCGACCAGCCCTTCGACACCGCGGCCGCGCCGACCGCCAGCTCCAGGATCAGGTCCCAGCCGATGATCCACGCCATGAACTCGCCGAACGTGGCGTAGGAGAACGTGTACGCGCTCCCGGCCACCGGGACGGTGGACGCGAATTCCGCGTAACAGAGCGCCGCCAGCGCGCAGGCGACGGCCGCGAAGACGAACGAGAGCGAGACCGAAGGCCCCGCGTAGTCGCCGGCCGTGCGCGCGGTGAGCGTGAAGATCCCGGCGCCGATGACGACGGCGACACCGAAGACGGTCAGGTCCCACGCGCTCAGGTTCCGCCTGAGCTTGGTCCCCGGTTCGTCGGTGTCCGCGATGGACTGCTCAATGGATTTCGTACGCCACAGACCGTTTCCGGGCACCCTTGACCTCCTACACCTGACTGCGGTTCAACGGACCCTATCGCCCGGTCGTGACGGCAGCGCGGTGGGAGAGCAACGAAGTACCCGGAGGTCGGGACGGTAATCGGCGGAGTACGGACAGTTGCGCCGGATGGCGGTCGCGGCTTGGCCACCCCAAGTACATGAAGGACCCCTTCCCTACGCTCAAGGTAGTGAAGGAGGCCTTCACGGACACCCGGTGGCCGCAGAAGCACCAGTCACAGCGGCCGCGCGTGAAGGCAAGGATGAGCGCACAACCCACTTGCCACTCACGATCCAGCCGGACTTACGCCAGCGAGCGGTCCAGGTCCGGCTCGAGGTAGATCAGCTTCGCCGTCGGCACCTTCGCCCGCACGCGCGCTTCGGCGTCGTCGATGGCCTGCGCGATGTCCGCGGTCTCCAGGCCGGGCACCAGCGCGAGCTTCGCGGCCACCAGCATCTCGTCCGGGCCGATGTACAGCGTCCGGATGTGGATGACCCGCTCGACCTTGCCCGCGGCGAGTTCGTCGACGATCGTGTCGAGATCGGGTTCGGAGGCGCCCTCGCCGATCAGCAGGCTCTTCATCTCGATGATCAGGATGATCGCGATGACGCCGAGCAGCAGGCCGATCGTGACGGTGCCGATGCCGTCCCACACCGGGTCGCCGGTGACGACCGAGAGCCCGACGCCCGCGAGCGCGAACACCAGGCCGAGCAGCGCGCCCGCGTCCTCCAGCAGGACCACCGGCAACTCGGGGGTCTTGGCCTGGCGGATGAACGCCCACCAGCCCGCGTCGCCCTTGATCTTCTTCGACTCCTGGATCGCGGTGTAGAAGGAGTACGACTCCAGGCCGATCGCGACCACGAGGATGCCGACGGCCACCCACGGCGAGGTCAGCGCCTCCGGCTCGCTGATCTTGTGGATGCCCTCGTACAGCGCGAACACCGAGCCGAGGCTGAAGAGCATCAGCGCGACGATGAACGAGTAGAAGTACCGGTCCCGCCCGAAGCCGAACGGATGCGTGCGGGTCGCCGCTCGCTGCGAGGTCTTCTGGCCCAGCAGCAGTAGCCCCTGGTTCGAGGTGTCCGCCAGCGAGTGCACGGACTCGGCGAGCATCGAAGACGACCCCGTGATGAGGAAGCCGGTGAATTTGGCGGCCGCGATTCCGGCGTTCGCCACGAGCGCGGCGATGATCGCCTTGGTTCCGCCACCTGCAGACACGTGCGACTCCCCTGGTGTCCCGAAAAATGGTGTCCCGATATGCCGGGTTCGAAGGCTAGCAGTGCAGATGAGGCCCGTGGCGCCGGGCGGGACAGGTCACAGAATTGTCGGCACCCCTCGCTAGTGTCGCCCCTCTCATGACCTGGGAGGTGCCCGTGCCGCGATTCGGCGTGCTCGGACCGTTGACGATCGAGAGCCCACCCGGGCGGCGCACCACGCCGCGCGGCGATCACCAGCGCGCCCTGCTGGCCGTCCTGCTGCTGAACGCGAACTCGTCCGTCCCCGTCGGCGCCCTGGTCGAGACCCTCTGGCCGGAGACACCGCCGAAGTCGTACTCCTCCAATCTGCACACGTACGTCTCCCGCCTGCGGGCGCGGTTCGAGGGGCTGGAGATCGAGCGGGATCCGCACGGCTACCGGCTGGCCGTCGAACCCGGCGACCTCGACCTGCTGTCCTTCCGCGAAGCCGCCGCGGCGGGGAAGGCGGCCGCGCGGGCGGGCGATCCGGCGGCGGCCGCCGGGCACTATCGCCGGGCGCTGGCGGAATGGCGCGGACCGGTCCTGTCCGGACTGCACGTCCCCCGGCTCGACGCCGACGTCGCCCGGCTCGAATCGGAACGCCTCGCCGCCTTCGAGGACTGTGTCGACGCCGAACTGTCCGACGGCAGGCACGGCGAACTCACCGGCGAGCTCCAGGCGATGATCACCGAACACCCCCTGCGTGAGCGGCTGGCCGCGCAGCTGATGACCGCGCTGCACCGCGCCGGGCGGCAGGCCGATTCACTGGCCGTCCACCGCGAACTGCGCACCACCCTCGTCGAGGAGCTCGGCGTGGAGCCCGGCGCCGAGGTCCGTCGCGTGCACGCCGCCGTCCTGCGCGGCGAGGATCCGGTGCCGACGGCCAAGACGGCGCAGGTCTTCCCGATCTGCCAGCTTCCCCCGGACATCGCGGATTTCGCCGGCCGCGAAGGCGAGATCGCGAAGCTCTCCGGGCTGCTCGGCGAAAGCACGCGGGTGCCGGTCGCGGTGATCACCGGCGAACCCGGCGCGGGCAAGTCCACCCTCGCGGTCAGCACCGCGCACCGGCTCCGCCGGTCCTTTCCGGACGGACAGCTGTTCGTCCCGCTGGCGGGCGCCTCCAGCCCGCGCGACCTCGCCGACGTCCTCGGCGACCTGTTGCGCGCGCTGGGTGTCACCGGCCCCGCCATCCCGGACGACGTCGAGGCCAGGGCGGCGGTCTATCGCGGCCGCCTCGCCGATCGGCGGGTCCTCGTGGTGCTCGACGACGCCGCGGGTCCCGATCAGATCCGTGCGCTGCTGCCGGGAACGCCGGGCAGCGCCGTCCTGATCACCAGCAGGCAGCGGCTTTCCGGGCTCGCCGGGGCGGATCGCCTCCCCCTCGCGCCGCTGTCCGGCGCGGAGGCGATGAGCCTGCTGGCGCGGCTGGCCGGGCCGGATCGGGTGGGCGCGGAACGCGCGGCCGCGGAGCGGATCGCCAAAGCCTGCGGCAATCTCCCGCTGGCGCTGCGGATCGCCGGCAGCAGGCTCGCCATGCGGCCGGGCTTGCCGCTCGGGAAACTCGCCGGGAAGCTGGAGGACGAGGTCTCGCGTCTCGACGAGCTCCAGGTCAGCGATCTCCAGGTGCGCGGCAGCATCGCGTTGAGCTATCAGGCGTTGAGCCCGCCGGCGCGGCGCGCGTTCCGGTTGATCGGCCGCTGCCGCACCCTCGACCTGCCCGCGTGGGCGGTGTCGACTTTGATCGACGACGAGGACGCGGACGAGGCCATCGACGAGCTCGTCGAAGCCAGCCTGCTCGAGGCCACCGGCGTCGATCCGACCGGTGAGCAACGGTTCCGCGTGCACGACCTCGTCCGTGTGTTCGCCACGGAGCTCGGCCGGGAGCTGGAGACCCACGCGGAGCGGGTGGCCAGTGTCGCGAAGGTGTCGGACGCGGCGTTGTGCCTCGCCGACACCGCGGCCCGCCGCCTGCCGAGAACGGTGCCGATGCCGTTGTCGGATCAGGACGTGCCCGCGCAGCCGTTGCCCGCCGAACTGGTCGAGCGGCTGCTGCGCGACCCCGGGGCGTGGTTCTCCGTGGAGCGGGCGAACCTGGTCACCGCTGTCTCGTCGCTGTGCGCCGTCGGCTGGCTTCGGAAAGCGTTGCGGATACTGGAAAGACTGAGCGCGTACCTGTACCTCCACAGCCATTACACCGACATGCGGACGGCGTACGAGACGTTGCGTGACGCCGCCCGCGAGGCGGGTGAAGGGCACATCGTGGTCATCGCCGAGGCGAATTTGGCGGTGTTGCTGCACGCGAGCGGTGAGTACGAACGCGCCGTCGAGGGTTACCGCGAATGCTCGAAGGAACTGGCGGTACTGGGCGATCTGGCCACGCGGGCGTGGGTGGAGACCAATCTGGCGCATTGCCTCGTCGGGCTCGGCCGGGCCGGGGAATCGCTGCACGCCGCGACGCAGGCCCGTGAACTGTCCACTGTGGAGGATTCGGGGACCCATGCGAGACGGGCGGAATCCGCCGCTCTGCACCGGCTGGGCAAGATCTCCGAAGCGCTGGAGATCGATCGCCGGATCCTCGCCGAGGCGCGGGAATCGGCCGACGATCGCCAGCTCGGCATTGCCCTGCAAGGACTTTCGTGGTCGCTGATGCTCGACGGCCGTCCGGAAGAAGCGCTGGAGACGATCGAGGAATCGGTCCGGGTGCTGCGCCGCACGACGGCGAAGTCTGCGCTGGCGAAGTCGTTGCGCACGCAAGGCGCGATCCTCGCGGGTGCCGGTCGCCGCGTCGGCGCGGTGAAGGCCTACGAGAACGCGCGGCGGCTGGCCGGCGCGCTCGAAGAACGGCCGAGGGAGCTTTCCTGCACTCGCGCGATCGCGGCGAGCTGGATCGGCGACGGCCGGGCCGACCGCGCGATCCCCGTGCTGCGCCGATGTCTCGACGAATTCCGCGCCATGGGCGGGAAACCCGCGACGGGCCTCACCCTGCACGTCCTGCGCAGGGCGTACGAGGCCGTCGGGGAAACGAAGGCGGCCGAGGCGGCGGGTGAAGAGGCGAAACGATTGGAAGTCCCCCACGACGCCAACGCTTCGACCCTTGTCCGGTTGCTGTTGTCGCTCACCGAACCCGCCTCGGCCTGACCGGGTGGTGCCCGACCCCTCAGACGAGCACCACCCGGAAATCACTGGGCTCCGGGCATCGGTTCACGCCGGTGGGAGGAGAACCAGGCCAGCGCGATCACCAGTACCCCGTTGGCGGCGGCGTCCCACACCGGCGGCGAGGCGGGCTCGAGACGCGAGACCGCGAACACGTTGATGAGGCCGGCGACGGTCAGCATCACACGGGTCGGCTGCGCGCCCGTGACCACCAGCGCGGCGGTGAGCAGCACCTGCGCGCCGAGCGTGACCAGGACGACCAGCGGGAGGTTCAGCCTGCTCTCCGCGCCGGCGGCGAGACCGTGCAGGCCGGAACCCGCGGCTTTGACGGACTCGATCGCGTCACCGGCGAATCCCGCCAGCGCCTGCGCCGAGACGACCAGGTCTTGACCGTCCGGAAGCGGAAGCACCAGATCGACGACCGGGACGAGCGCGGTCACGACGGCGAATCCGAGCGCGGCGAGCAAAGCGGTGGGGCGCACGGGAACCGGCACCCGGTAAGTGCGTCCGCTCGCCGCGTCGGGATGGGAAGTCACTGCAGTCGCTCCTTGGCTATCGACATCCGGGATGAGCCGACGACAAGCGCCGGGTCACCCCTTCGGGTGATAGTTGCGGAACCCGCCACACGGAACGCACACAGTTCGGCCAAGGACGCGTTCAGTCCCCCAGTGTCCTGTGATCCTGCTTTGCCTCAGGTCATCCGATCCAGACTTCGCGTGACTCGATGGACATCACCCGTGATTGCGCGGCGATCTCGCGTGATCAGAAGGCGATCTCGTGTGATTGGGCGGAGATCACGCCCGTGGCCGGATTCGCCGCCGTGTTCGCCGCCCAATCACGCGTGTTCGCCACCCAATCACGGGTGTTCGCCACCCAATCACGCGAAACCGCCATCGGCGAGGGAGCACCACCCGTCAAGCAAGCAGGGCCACAGGACTCCGGATGCGGTCCTTGCGTGTGCAAGTACCGCATCCAGAGGACTAAACGCGTGGAGTCAGCAGCTTCCGGCGGTGGCGCGGAAGACCTGGGTGCGCTCACCGGAAAGCGGGCGCACGCGGACGGCGGGGTCCGCGGCCGGGAGCCACACCGACTGGCCTCGGCGGAGCTCGACCTGCTCGCCGTCGTCGGCGGACACCAGCAGGCTGCCCGCGGTGCACAGCAGGATCTGCGGGCCGACGTCGTGGACGGCGATCTCACCGTCGTCCCCGGCCGCCCACTCGATCCGCGACAGCTCGAACTCGGGCGCGTCGGTGCGGTACACCGACATGCGCTCCTCACGCTCGCCGCTCTGGACCGGCATCTCGCCACACGCGAAGTCGACGACGCGCAGCAGCTCCGGCACGTCGACGTGCTTGGGGGTCAGCCCGCAGCGCAGGATGTTGTCCGAGTTCGCCAGGATCTCGACGGCGGTTCCGTGCAGGTACAGGTGCAGGTTCCCGGCGGGCAGGTAGATCGCCTCGCCCGCGCTGAGGGTGAGCCGGTTGAGCAGGAGCGCCGCGAGCACACCGGCGTCGCGCGGATGCGACTCGCCGAGCTCGAGGATGGTCCGGCATTCGACGCCGAACTCGCCGCGTTCCCGCACGTGTTTGACGCACGAATCGAGGACCTCGGGCAGCAGTTCGTCGAGTGCGGCCTGCGGCAGGGTGATCCAGGTGGTGAACAGCGCGCGCAGCCCGGCGGGATCCGGCTGGGCTTCCAACAGCACCGCGTACTTCGCCAGCCCGGGCGTCTCGATCGCCTTCAGCAACGCGATCGTGCGTTCCGGGTCGCGGAAGCCCGCCAGCGCGTGGAACTCCGTCAGCGCGCAGACGAGTTCCGGTTTCGCCGTCGGATCCGGGTAGTTGCGGTTCGAGGCGTCGCGCGGGATCCCCGAAGACTCCTCGCGGGCGTACCCCTCGGCGGCTTGCGCGGCCGACGGGTGCGCCTGCATCGAAAGCGGCTCTTCGGCGGCGAGGATCTTCAGCAGGAACGGCAGCCTGCCGCCCCAGCGGCCGGCGCAGCTCTTCCCGAGCTGACCGACCGGATCGGCTTCGACGAGCTCCAGCAGGCTTCGCTCGGTGCCGTCCGGGCCGATGACGTGGGACGGGTCACCGGGGTGGGCGCCCATCCACAGTTCCGCCTCCGGATGCGGCGCCGGCACCGGACGTCCCAGCAGCTCGGGAATCGTCGTTCTCGATCCCCACGCGTAGGGCCGCACGGCATTGCGCAGCAGCTCCACTGTCACCTCAACTCCTCGCCGGGCACGGGTGGTGCCGGCCCTCATTTCCTACGTCGCTCGTGGGGCTCACGCCGTTGCAGGCGTGTACCTCCCGGCGCCGCCGATGCTGCCGACGGCCAGCCCCAGATAGACCGCGGCCAGCTCGAAACGCAGCGCGAGAACGGCCGCACGCACGATCTCGTCCGTTTCGATCTCTTCGGCCGGGGCGATCACGTCCGCGCCGGGCAGCAGGTCTTCCGCCTGGTAGCGGGCCGCCTCCGTGGCCGGCCCCGTCCGAACCGAGAGGAGCAACACCCTCGGCACGAAGCCGACCCCCTCCTCCGGGTCCGCGAAGATATCGCGCTCCACGCCCCCGGACAATGCCGCACGCCGCAAAGCGGGCCTAGCCAGTGCCTGGCGATAGTCCTCCACGTCACAGACGAGGGCCGCGTGGGCGGCGAACGCGTGGGCCGCGTGCTCGCCGACGGCGACCGCGACCGGGTCCAGCCCCCACAGGAGCGGCTGACGGTCGGCGAGCTTCAGCGCCATCGCCTTGGCCGGGTTCGCGAACGAGTCCCTCGCCAGGTAGTCCTTCTCGGCTTCCGCGTCGAGGTGGTCGGCGAGCTTTTCCAGATCGGCCACCAGCAGGCCGAGCGCGTTCGCCGTCAGCAGGGCCGCGGCGAGCCCGCGAGGGAAGGCCATTTCGGGCGGGACCGGGAGCCTCGGCGCGAGCAGCAGTCCCTTGCCCGCGACGCTGGCCGCGACCGGGCCTTCGGCGGGCGCGGACAGCACGACGGTCGCCCCGAACCGGGCGGCGCGCTCCAAGGAGGCGGCCAGCTCGCGATCACCCGCGTCGTCGGTGTGCGCGAAGACGACGTCGAGCGCGCCGATCCAGCTGGGCACGACTTCGGCGACGACCACCGGCACCGGGCACGACGGTGTCAGCAACGCGGCGACCAGCCGGGTCAGTGTCCGGCTGACGCCGGGCCTGTCGATCAGCACGAGCGAGCGCGGGCGCCCGACGTCCAGGCGATCGCTCAGCTCGAGTTCGGCCGCGGCTTCGACGGTCGCCCGGACCTGGGCGCCCGCCATCGCGGCGGCACGGAGCAGCCCCGCGGTGTCGGCCTCGGCCAACCGCGCGGGATCGTCGAGCAGGGAATCGTCAGGGACCGTCGGCATGGGCGCCATCCGGGGTCGTCGGCTCGGTGGCTTCGTCCAGCAACAGTACCGGGATTCCATCACGGACCGGATACACGCGACCGCATTCCGTACAGGTCAGTGCGTCCGCCTCCGGGTCGGCCGCCGTCCCCGGGCGCAGCGGCGCGTGATCGGGGGACGGGCAGGCCAGGATCTCCAGCAACTGTGCGTCAAGCGTGACGGCCATGGTTACTCCCTACCTGTGGGACATCTCTATGTGCGTTTTCACGACACATTCGTTACCCACGGACGATCGCCAATACGTCTTCGGTCAGTGCCCGGACGGCCTCCGCGTCGGCGGCCTCGACGTTCAGGCGGAGCAGCGGTTCGGTGTTGGACGGGCGCAGGTTGAACCAGCCGCCGCCGGGAAGCTGCACGGTGAGCCCGTCCAGCTCGTCGATCTCGACGCCGTCGCGCGCGGAGTAGGTGTCCTTGACGGCCATCATGCGCGCGACCTGGTCATCGACGGTCGAGTTGATCTCGCCTGAGGCCGCGTAGCGCGAGTACTCCGCCGTCAGCTCGGACAGCGGGCCCGTCTGCTCGCCGAGGGCGGCGAGGACGTGCAGCGCGGCCAGCATGCCGGTGTCGGCACGCCAGAAGTCGCGGAAGTAGTAGTGCGCGGAGTGCTCGCCGCCGAAGATCGCGCCGGTCTTGGCCATCTCGGCCTTGATGAACGAGTGCCCGACCCGGGTGCGCACCGGCTTGCCGCCGTGCTCGGCGACGATCTCGGGGACACCCTTCGACGTGATCAGGTTGTGGATGATGGTGCCGCCCGGCTCCTTCTCCAGCTCGCGGATCGCGACCAGCGCGGTGATGGCGCTCGGCGAAACCGGCTCGCCGCGCTCGTCGACGACGAAGCAGCGGTCCGCGTCGCCGTCGAACGCGAGACCCGCGTCGGCGCCTTCTTCGCGCACCTTCGCCTGGAGGTCGACGATGTTCTTCGGGTCGAGCGGGTTGGCCTCGTGGTTGGGGAAGTTGCCGTCGAGTTCGAAGTACATCGGCACGACGTCGAGGGGCAGGCCGGCGAAGACCGTCGGGACGGTGTGGCCGCCCATGCCGTTGCCGGCGTCGACCACGACCTTCAGCGGGCGGCTGCCGGACAGGTCGACGAGCTTGCGCAGGTACGCCGCGTAGTCCGCGAGGACGTCCTTCTCGGTCACTGAACCGCGCTGGCCGGCGAAGGCGGGGACGCCCTGCTCGACGGTGTCGCGGATCTCCGCGAGACCGGAGTCCTGGCCGACCGGCGCGGCACCCGAGCGGCACAGCTTGATGCCGTTGTACTGCGCCGGGTTGTGGCTGGCGGTGAACATGGCGCCCGGCAGGTTCAGCGACCCGGACGCGAAGTACAGCTGGTCGGTGCTGGCGAGGCCGATCGTCACGACGTCGAGGCCCTGCGAGGTCACGCCGTCGGCGAACGCGGCGGACAGCTCGGGCGAGGAGTCGCGCATGTCGTGGCCGATGACGATCGCGTCCGACTCGGGTTTGATCAACAGGGCGAACGCCGAGCCGAGGTCACGGACGAGCGCCGCGTTCAGCTGTTCACCGACCACGCCGCGAATGTCGTAGGCCTTCACGATGCCCGAAAGGTCTGGCACGCCTGCTCCCCGCCAATAGTCTCGTTACAACGCCCTCTGGCGCCTCGAAAGCCTACCGGCGGGCCTTCGCGTCAGGCTCGGCCGGGCAGGACGCGCAGGTGGCCGCGCCTGCCGGAGGGACCCTCGGGTTCGGGGTCGGGCGCGGGCTTGTCCGAACGGCCCGCTTCGCGCACGGCCTCGGCCAGCGCGGTCAGCTCGTCGGCGGAGGGATCGGGGGCCGCGAAGGCCCCCTCGTGCCGGACGACTTCCCAGCCCTTGGGCACGGTGAGCCGGAGGGCGTGGGCCTCGCAGAGGTCATAGGAGTGCGGCTCGCTCGCGGTGGCCAGTGGGCCCACCACGGCTGTCGAATCGCTGTAGGCATACGTGAGCGTGGCGACAGCGGGTTCGAGACAACCCGTTCGCGAACACTTTCGTACGCTCCGCACGATCGAGAACGATAGCGCGTCCCCGGCCAGGTGTACCGGCGACACGCGCTTCGACTCGCCGAGCGCGTACCCTTCGGATCGTGGCGACGGCTCGTGATTCCCGACAGCGACGGCGGATGCGCCGGGACCGGCACGGCCGGGGCCTGCGCGGAGCGCTGTATCCGTCGACCCTTCCCGCCGCCGCTAGCAGGGCAGAAAGGTTCGACGCGCTGGTTTTGGACGCGCTCGAACCGATCGAAGCGCGGTGGCGGCACGAGCTGACGAAGCTCGACGTCGCCGTCGACGACGTTCCCGAAGTTCGCTCGGATGGCGCACCGGCCGGAGTGGACGGCGTACTGCACGACGGCGCCGTCCCGCTCTCGCGACTCGTGCCCGCCGGCGTGGACCGCGCCGGCCTGCCGACGCGCGCCCGCATCGTCCTCTACCGCCGCCCCCTCGAGGCACGCGCGAAGGACCCGGGCGAACTCGCCGAACTCGTCCACGACGTCCTCGTGGAACAGGTGGCGGTCTACCTGGGCGTCGAACCCGACGTCATCGAAGGCGACTGACCCCCCACCCCAGCCCCCGCCCTTCCCCGGGGGGCGTCCCCAGCCCAGCGTATCGCGAGGGACCGACGGGACCTGCGGAAACGGCTTTGGAGCCCCGAGTTGTCCACAAGGGACTGCCCTGTGGACAACTCCGTACTGAAGGACTGAGCGCGCCCAATGTGGCATTGGGGACGTTGAGTGACCCCAATGCCGCATTGGGGGCGCTGGGCGTCTGGAGCGCAAGTCCACCTTGGTCACGAAAGTAGCGAAGGGGCCCTTCCCTACCCTCAGGGTAGGGAAGGAGGCCTTCACGGACCCCCGAGAGCCGCGAAGCCGCGAGAGCCGCGAAGCGGTGTCTTGAAGGCCACCTTTGAGACGTTCAACGTCTCAAAGGGGCCCTTCAAGACACCGGGCTAGAGCTACAGGGAGTCCCGCCGCCGCGTGGGCACAGCCGTCAGCAGCGTGAACAGCACCGCGGCGATCTGCGCCAGCAGCAACAGGTTCCGCGTGGTGCCCTGGTGCTCCACCACCACCTCCGAAGGCGTGGGCGGCACCGAGACAGCCACCTGATGGCCCCACGCCCGCACGATCGGCACGGCCTTGCCGTCCACGGTCGCGTGCCAGCCCGCCTCGAACTCCGCGGCCAGCACGAGCAGCCGCCCGGTCGGGCCCTCCGAGACGCGCACCCGCACGTCCGGCAGCCCGGCCTGCACCGGCGCAACCCCTGGCGACGCCCCCGGCGCGCCCTTGCCGGTCACGGCCGCCTGCGCCAGTTCCGGTGAGATGAGCGCCACCTGACCACCGGCGGGCAGCAGGCGAAGCACCGGACGCCCGTCCGAGGTCGGCGCCGCCGAAACCACCAGATCCCGCGCGAGTTCGACGAAAGCCGAACCGTCCGCACCGGCCGGCAGCACGACGTACAGCACCCCCGAAGCAGCGGCGGCCGCGAAGGCCTGTTTGACCGCGTCCGGCGAGCCCTGCAGCAGGTCGCGGCGCCACGAGGCCAGCCGATCGGCGCTGCCGGGCGTCGGGGCGAGTTCGTCGTCGCCGTAGAGCGGCAACCGTCCCCCGGTCTGCCGGACGGGCTCACCCACGACCAGCACCGAGCGTCCGCTGGAAGCCAGGTCGTCGGCGACGAGCGACGGACGCTCACCCGACCGCAGCGGGCCTTCCCGTCCCGCGACCACCGCGCCGGTCGCCAAAGCCAGCAGCACGAGCACCCCGGCCACGGCGGTGACCTTCGCCAGCCACGGCGCGGGCTCGACACTCGCCCCGCCGCGCTGCCAGGTCGCCAGCACCGTCCACAGCAACCCCGCGCCGATCACCAGCAGCGGCACCCCGGCGTATCCGGTCGCGTGCGCGCCGCCCGACATCGGCGTCACCGCCACGAACCGCACCGCCACGAGCCCGAGCGCACCCAGCACGACGACCGCGACACCGCCACCCGCGCCCTTCGACGGCCGGACCACCAGCGCGACGATCGCGGCCGCGACCAGCGCCACCCCGATCGGCCAAGCACCGGGGCCGCCCGGGTCCAGTCCGGCGAGATCGGCGCCGGACGCGGCCGTGGCACCGCCGCCGAGCCCGTGCAGCAACAGTTCCGGATGCTTCAGCAGCACACTCGGCCACGGCAGCAGCAGCGCCAGCGGCAGGAAGACCACGATGCCGACCGACGCGATCCGCCGCGCGAGCCCGGTCGGCGACGGCAGCACCACGAACCCGATCACCAGCCCGACCAACGCCAGCGCGTGCGCGAGCGGCGAGAACGCGCCGATCAGCGCCAGCCCGATCGCGCTCAGCGCGGAAACGTGCAGCCATCGCGAGTCCGCGCGGACCAGCAGCCCCACGATGCCCGCGATCACCGGCGGCAGCAGCAGGTGCACGACGACGACGTCGAGCCGCCCCTGCGCGACCGAGGCCGTGGCGGCGGGAAGCACGCCGTACGCCGCCGCGGCGACGGCACGCACCCAGCGACGCACGCGAAGGCGCCGAGTGGCCGCGTACGCGCTCAGGAAAGCGAGCGGGATGTCCCCGATCAGCAGGATCGCGACCAGTGCCGCGGGCCCGCCGATCGGCGCGAAAATCGCTCCGAGGGTGCCGAGCACGGGCAGCGTCGCGGGCGCGGGACTCGCCGTCCCGCCCGCGATCGCGTGCCACGGCGCCAGGTACGAAGACCAGATTTCGCCGAGTCCGCCGACGGGCAGCAGCTTCCCGCCGAACAGGTCCAGCCCGAGCCGGGAACCGTTGACCGCGAAGGCGAGCGCCGTCAGCACGACCAGCAGGATCACCGGCGGGGCGAACACGGTCGCGCCGAGCACCCGCTTCCGGTCGACCTCGACGAAGACGAGTTCCGGCTCCGGCCGCCGCCCGCCGTCACGCGGCACCGGCGACGGTTTCGGCCTGCCCGCGGCGGGTTTCTCCGTGACCGGTTCGGGGACGGCGACCGCGACGATCGCACTCGGCCGCCGCAGACCCGTCCCCCGCGAGCCGACCCCGCGCATCGCCCCGGCGGGCAGCGCGCCGGGGCCGACCGGGCGATCTTGCCCGGCCTCCAACGCCTCCGGCGGGATCCACGCGCCTTCCTGATCCGCGCTCTCCGGCACGGTCCCGAGGGCGAAGTCCCGCTCGACGCCTCGCCGGACGAGGCCCACGACACCGGCGCGGACGGCGTTGCGCACCCGCGTCATCCGTCCGGTGAACAGGCCGCGGACATCGCCGGGCCGGTCGGTCTTCCCGCGTTCGGCGCGGGCCGCGCGCAGCCCGCCTCGGCCGCGCAGCAGGTACCAGGTCGCCGCGAGTTCCGCGCCCGCCTCGCCGGTACGGCGCAGCAGCAGGAACGCGAGCGCGCGGAACAGCGCGAACAACGGGATTCGAATCAAGCCGAACCAAAACGACAGCGGGGAGCAATTGACGAGGAACACCCGGAGCCCGTGCGCGCGGTTCGCCGTCGCGAGGGAAAGGCCGAGAACGTCCGGTTCCCGCTGTCCGGTACTGAGCGCGCGGGCGTGCCGGAGCCGGGCGGCCGTCACCGAGAGCACGCGTCCGCCCGCGGCGTTGGCGCGCCAGCCGAAGTCGAGATCCTCGCGCAGCAAGGGAAATCCGGGGTCGTAGCCGCCGAGGTCGTGCCAGACTTCCCGCCGCACCAGCGATCCCGCGCTCGGCACGGCGAGCACCGCGGTGTCGGTCTCTTCGGGTGAGATCTGCTGCCGATGGCCGATGGCGTCCGTCGACAACCCGGCTTCGACGATCAGCCGCGGGTCGCTCCAGTCCACCGCGAGCGGACCGAGTACCGCCGCCTCGGGCTCGTTTTCGGCCGCTGCCAACAGATTTTCGAGACAGTCCGGTTCCGGCGCGCAGTCGTCGTGGAGCAGCCAGAGCCAGCCACCGGGATCACCCCAGCGTTCGACGGCGTGCTCGACGGCCTCGCCGACAGCGGCACCGAAGCCGACGTCACTCGAAAGCGTGAGAATTCCATCAAGGACCGGAGCGTCGCCGGCGACGCCTTCGGGCGCGGCCGCGTCGGCGAGGATTTTCGCCGTCCTGTCGGTGGACCCGGTGTCGACCGCCAGCACGTGCCGCGGCCGGACCCCGCTGCGCCGGAGCGCGGAAAGCGCCAGTGGCAACCAGTTCTCGCCGTTGTGACAGACCACAATGGCCAGTACGGGGACCGTGCGCAGCACAGGTGACGCGGCAGTGCGAGACAACGGGCGCTCCAGATGTGGCGGCGAGTCGAGTGCCGCCACCCTACGACGCGACCCTGTCACCCGTTGGTGGCCCCACTGTATGGAACCAAGACCGTGGAACGCGGGCAGGAAGCGATCTCCGGCGCACTGGGGGTGCCGGAGATCGCCGTCACACAGCTCGCTTTTTCAGTTTCCTACGCTCACGTTCGGAGAGCCCGCCCCAAATACCGAACCGCTCGTCATGCGCGAGGGCGTACTCGAGGCACTCGTCCTTGACCTCGCAACCGAGGCAGATCCGCTTGGCTTCGCGGGTGGAGCCGCCCTTCTCGGGGAAGAACGCCTCCGGGTCCGTCTGCGCGCAGAGGGCCCGTTCCTGCCAGTCCTGCTCTTCCGCGGAGGCATCGTCGAAAAGCTCGGTGAGATCGCCCAGTTGCTGCTCCGGGACCTCACCCCAACCCACGACTTGCCCCCATTCCCTTCCATCTGCTTCCAACCGCACGTCCGCCTCCTCGCTGTCCACGCACTCCCCAGGCTGGCGGTGTTGAAACACCATCCGCCGCCCCCTTCCAGCGACGAATGACATCACTGTGATTACACCCGTGTAGTGCGGTCAGGTCAAGCGGAGTAGCGAGTTCGGGGGATACCCGCGCGCTTGCGCGCAAGGGGACACGCCGAGAACTTCACATCGGGCATACGGAAGACTGGTGGAGTGCAGAGATCAGCAGTGCGGCCAAGCCCGATCTTCCTCGGCATCCTCGCGGTCACCGTCCTGGGCGGTGTACTGGCGGCTTTCGGTGATGCGACCACGATTTCCAGCCAGAAGTACGACCCGCTGATCATCACCGGCGTCGTCCTGCTCGTCGCGGGCGGCTGGGTCGCGTCACTGACGCTGCACGAGTTCGGCCACGCCGTCGTGGCGTTCCGCGGCGGTGACCACAGCGTCGCCCACAAGGGTTACCTGTCCATGGACGTCCGGAAATACACGGATCCGGCACTGTCCATCATCCTGCCGTTGGTATTCCTCATCATCGGCGGCATCCCGCTGCCGGGCGGTGCGGTGTGGATCGAACACGGGCGGCTGCGGTCACGCGGTGTCCAGTCATGGGTGTCGCTCGCCGGGCCACTGAGCAACCTCGCCGTCGGCGTCGCGCTGACCCTTCTCGTCGCACTGGTGCCGATGGCCAACGGGCTCGTGATCGGGCTCTCGTTCCTGGCGCTGCTTCAGATCGTCACGTTCATCCTGAACATCCTGCCGATCCCCGGCCTCGACGGCTGGGGTGCGATCGAGCCGTACCTTTCGCCCGGAGCGCGCGAACTCGGCGCGAAGGTCCGGCCGTGGGCCCCGATCGCGCTGTTCGCCGTGCTGTTCCTCGTGCCGGGAGCCAGCTCGATGCTGTGGCAGGTGTCTTACGCGATCTTCGACTCCGTGGGCGGGTTCAAGCTCGCCGCCATGTACGGACAGGACGCGTTCATGTTCTGGAAGTGACCTCGCTGTCGGGGTGCTCGGTGAACCACTCGTGCGCCCGTTTCCAGACGCGTTTGAGACCGGAGCGCTCGCCGAGGTAGTCGCCCGCCATACCGACCACGGGCAACTTCCCGAGTGCACGGTGCAAAAGACGGCCACGAGGCCGCTTCTCCAGTTCCTCGACGATGCCCAGCAGCCCGCGACCGAGCCGCCACAACGTGCCCGCGGCCGCCTTCAGGGTGATCTTGCCGTGCTTCTTCTTCGCTTCGTCGAGTTCTTCGGTGAGCTTCGCCGCTTCGTCGTCCTCGGCGGCCTTGTCGTGTCCGGCGTGCTTGCCCGCGGCGATCACCGGATCGATGTCACGCTCGAAGAGCACCCACGCGATCAGCCGGACCCGGGCGCCGACGTCGGTCACGCCGTACTCCCCCGCGATCGCGCACAGCAACACCCCTTGCGACGCCGAGCCGAGCGCGTCCTGCACGGGCAGCCTGTCGGCGAGTGCGCCGCCGAGGCCGGGGATCGCGGTGATCAACGCGGTGAACCGGCCGACCCGGTTGACCCACCAGTCGGTGCGCTGGAGGTTCGACATCTCCGCCCAGGCCGCGGTCCCGGGCACCTTGACCGAGGTGATCCCGTCGAGCAGCTTGTCCTTCAGTTTGGGCTCGACGCCTTCCAGCGCGTCCTCTCGACGCCCTCGGGCCTGCAGACCGAACGGATCCGCGTCGCGCAGCGCGTCGACCATCGGACCGCAGGCGCGCACGAACGGCCGCAGTACCGCCACGACCTGGCGATCCGAAATCGCTTCACCCATCGTCGCCTCCCTTGGCGGCCTTCGCCGCCGTGCCAAGACCGCCGCCCAGCGCCAGCGCTCCCGGCAGAGCACCGCCGCCGATCAGCAGCAGCGCCCGCCAGTCCTGAATCAGCACCAGATCACCACCGGGCCCGGTCACGCCCATCCCGAGTACGACTAGTACCCAGACGAGCAGCGGAATCACCGAAAAGGAGGGCCGGACCACTTTCGCGGTCGTCCTCACCAGCAGTGGTGTGGTGATCACCGCGAGCACCACGGTCACCGGGAACGGGAAGTCCCCGAGCTCCGGCAGCACGACGCCGTCGAGCCGGAGCGGCAGGAAGAACAGTTCGAGCAGCCCGAGCAGGAACGCGTCGAAGGACAGCAAGACCAGCAACCAGCGCTGCCGCGGCGTGAGCGGCTGTGACGGCGTGGTCACTTCGCGAGTCCCCCGAACAGGTCGGCCGCGGCGCCCTGGGCCTGTCCGTGGACGAGCACGAAGTACTCGTACGGGGTGATCGGCTGCGCGACGTCGTTGCTCAGCGCGAAGTGGTCCGCGAGATGCGGCGGGGCCGGCACGCTGACCTGGGTCTCGTGCGCCCGCAGCGCGGCGGCCTTCGCGGGGTTGTGCGCGCCGACGTCGAGGACGGTCGTGATCGTCTCGTCCGGCGTCACCGGGAGTTCGCCGTCTTCGGGGACACGGAACGTCGAGCGCCCGCGCAGCGCGGCGAGACCGGCGGAGACTGCGTCACGAGAAGAAACAGTGTGGAAGACCCGTTCGACCGACGCCGCCTTCGGCGCCGCGGCCATCGTGATCTCGTGCGCGCGGATGTGGTCGGGATGCCCATAACCCCCGAAAGCGTCATACGTGACGACGACCTGGGGCCGCACCTCGTCGAGGATCTTCGCGAGCTGAGCCGCCTGCTCGTCGAGGTCTCCGCCGGAGAACGCGCGCGGATGCGCCGCGGACGGTGTCCCGGCCATCCCCGAGTCACGCCAGCGGCCGATGCCGCCGAGATACCGGTGCCGCGTGACGCCCAGCGCGGCGCACGCCGACGCCAGCTCGCCCGCGCGGTAGCCGCCGAGCTGATCGGAGGCCCACGAACCGAGCCCGTCGAGGGAGGGTGGGATGATCTCGCCTTCCTCACCGAGAGTGCACGTGACGACGGTCACTTCGGCGCCTTCGGCCGCGTAACGCGCGATGGTGCCGCCGGTGGTGATGCTTTCGTCGTCCGGATGGGCGTGCACCAGGAGCAATTTGGGCCTATCGGAGATCACGGCTTGAAGACTAATTCGAACACGGCGCGCTTTCCTTTATAGGGTGTCGGGAACGGAAGCCGGAGAGCACCGACCTTAGTCGGGCCACTCTCGGTTATCCTCGCGCGAGTCATGGCCTGTGCGCCGTGACCATATGTACCCCCACGAAGGGCATCTTGGTGAGCACTGAAGCAGCATCGTCGGACCTCGGCGGCGTGTCGGGTTCGGTTCTGTCCATCTCCGACCTGAGCGTTTCGTTCCCGACCGACGACGGCGTGGTCGACGCGGTCAAGGGCATCGGATTCGACGTCAAGCCTGGTGAGATCGTCGCGGTGGTCGGCGAGTCCGGTTCCGGCAAGTCGGTGACCTCGATGTCGGTGCTCGGGCTGCTCCCGAAGACGAGCCGGATCGCGGGCGAGCTCCGCCTTGGCGACCGCAACCTCGCCGACCTCAAGGAGAAGGACCTCCAGAAGATCCGCGGCAACCAGGTCGCGATGATCTTCCAGGAGCCGATGACCGCGCTGAACCCGGTCTACACCGTCGGCTGGCAGCTGCGCGAGGCACTCCGCTCCCACCAGGACATCTCGAAGGAAGCCGCCGACAAGCGCGCCATCGAGCTGCTGGAGATGGTCGGCATCCCGAACCCGCCGCTGCGGTTCAAGCAGTACCCGCACCAGCTCTCGGGCGGTCTGCGCCAGCGCGTCGTCATCGCGATGGCGATCTCGTGCGACCCGAAGGTGATCATCGCCGACGAGCCGACCACGGCGCTCGACGTCACCGTGCAGGCGGAGATCCTCGGCCTGCTGCGCAAACTGCGCGACACCCTCAACACCGCCATCGTGCTGATCACGCACGACATGGGCGTCGTCGCCGACCTCGCCGACCGCGTGGTCGTGATGTACCAGGGCAACATCGTCGAAGAGGCGCCGGTGCGCGACCTGTTCGCGTCGCCGCAGGTGGACTACACCCGCAAGCTGCTCGCCGCCGTGCCCGTGCTCGGCCAGCGTCCTGAGGGCCGTCGCCTGCTCGACGACGAGGGCATCTCCGCCGACAGCGACGAGGCCACGAAGATCGCCGAGGAGATCCGCCTCGCCGACGCCGAGCTGGAGGCCGTGATCGAGGCGGACGCGCCCGCGCTCGAGATCAAGAACCTCGTGCTGGAGTACCCCGGCCGTCGCGGCCAGGCGAAGAACCGCGCGGTGGACGACGTCTCGCTGAGCATCGCCAAGGGCGAGATCGTGGGCCTGGTCGGCGAATCCGGTTCCGGCAAGTCGACCGTCGGCCGCTGCGCGATCCGCCTGCTGACGCCGACCCAGGGCACCGTGTCGATCGCGGGCAAGGACATCACGGGCATGTCCAACAAGGAGCTGCGCCCGCTGCGCCGCTACTTCTCGATCGTGTTCCAGGACCCGGCGTCCACACTGGACCCGAAGATGACCATCGGCGAGTCGATCGCCGAGCCGATGGTGCTGCACAAGTTCCTGTCGGGCAAGGCGCTGAACGAGCGCGTGGCGTCCCTTTTGGACAAGGTCGAGCTCGGCGGCCACTACCGCAACCGGTACCCGCACGAGCTGTCCGGTGGCCAGCGCCAGCGCGTCGCCATCGCGCGGGCGCTCTCGCTCGACCCGGCGCTGCTGATCGCGGACGAGCCGACTTCGGCGCTGGACGTGTCGGTGCAGGCCCGGGTGCTGGACCTGTTCCTCGACCTGCAGCGCTCGCTGCAGTTCGCGTGCCTGTTCATCAGCCACGACCTCGCCGTCGTCGACCTGCTGGCCGACCGCGTCGCGGTGATGCAGCACGCGGCAAGCTCGTCGAGGTCGGCACGCGTGACCAGGTGCTCCACTCGCCGCGCGAGGACTACACCCGCCGTCTGCTGTCGGCCGCCCCGGTGGCGGACCCGGTGCTGCAGGCCGAGCGGCGTGCCGCCTGGGAAGCGGGCAAGCTCGCCCCCGTCGCGGACTGACGCACTTCCGGAAGTACGTGAAGGCCCCCTTCATTGCGCTAGACGCGGTGAAGGGGGCCTTCACGTACTCGGGGCGGGCGTTCGGCCGGTCTCGCGTCGCCTGGCCGAAGGCGTGACTCGCGTGATCAGACGGCGAACTCGCGTGATTGAAGACGGATCTCCCGTGATTGAACGGCGAACTCACGTGATCGGAAGGCGATCTCGGTATGCGGCGCCTGATCACGCGAGATCCGTCTCTGATCACGTGAGTTCGCCGCCTGATCACGCATGAACGCCGGCGGGGACCGCGAGACCCGAGCGTCAGACCGCACCCCCACCAAACGCGTGAAGGCCCCCTTCCCTCGGCTGAGCCGAGGGAAGGGGGCCTTCACGCGTTAAAAGCGGTGTTACGCCTTCATCCGGCGCTGCCGCGGGTCGAAAGCGTCCCGCAGACCGTCACCGATGAAGTTGATCGTCAGCGAGATCAGCACCAGCACGATGAACGGGCCGAAGAACAGCGCCGGCCGGTTCTGCAGCTGCGAGTAGTTCTCGAGGATGACGCGGCCGAGCGAGGTGTCCGGCAGCTGCACCCCCAGTCCGATGAAGGACAGCGCCGCCTCGATCAGCACGGCCTGCGCGACCGCGAGGGTCGCGTTGACCGTGATGAGACCGACCATGTTCGGCACCAGGTGCTTGAACACGATGTGCAGCGTCCCGGCACCGGACGCGCGAGCGGCGTCCACGAACTCGCGCTGGGACAGCGACATCGACTCGGCCCTGGCGATACGGGCGATCGACATCCAGCCGAAGGCCGCCAGCACCATCGCGACGATGTACCACGCACCACCGCCGAACACCTTCGCCAGGATCGCCGCCGCGGCGATCTGCGGCACGATCAGGAACAGGTCCGTCACGCGCGAGATCGCCGAATCGGTGAACCCTCGCAGATATCCCGCCATGGCCCCGAAAACGGTGCCGATGGTGGTGGCGACGATCGACACGATGAGCGCGATCAGGAGCGAGTACTGGGTGCCGCGCAGGATCTGCGACACCATCTCCTTGCCGACCTGCGTCGTCCCGAGCGGGTAGTCCCCGCTGGGCTTCGCGAAGGACGGGAACGAGCTGTCCTCGTAGTTGTACGGCCAGAAGATCGGCATGATGATCACGGTCAGCACGAGGAGCAGCAGGATCGCCGTGCAGACCATCGCCAGCTTGTGCCGCAGGAACTTGCGCAGGACCAGCTTGCCCTGGCTCCGGGGCTCGGGCAGCGCTTCCGGGGCGAGCTTGCCGTCGGCGGTGTCCGCCGTGATTAGGGAATTCAAGTCAGCCAACGCGAATCCTCGGGTCCAGGATGCCGTACATCAGGTCGGCGATCAGGTTGGCGATGATGATGCTCGTGGCGATGACCACCAGCCAGCCCATCATCACCTGGGGATCGCTCTTGGTCACGGCTTCTACGAGCAACTTACCCATGCCGTTCCAGTTGAACACCGACTCGGTGATGATCGCGCCCGAAAGCACGGCACCGAAGTTGACGGAGAACAACGTGGTCACCGGGATCAGGGCGTTCCGGAACGCGTGGCGGAAGATGACCCGCCCGTTGGCGAGGCCCTTGGCCCGCGCGGTCCGGACGTAGTCGGCGTTCAGCGTATCCAGCATCGAGGCCCGCTGGAACCGGCTGTACGCGGCGAAGCTGATCGCCATGATGGACAGCGTCGGCAACAGGTAGGCGCCCACGTAGCTGGCGAGGAAACCGCCTGGACCATCGAAATTCAACGATTCCGGACTCGTGGTGCGAATCCAGGGATTACCGAGCACATCGGACAGTCCCAGGTCCCGGACCCAGCCGTTGAACTGGATCGCGTAGCCCTTCAGCACGATCGCGACACAGAAGATCGGCATCGAGAACAGCAGGAACGCCAGCGTCGTGGCGATGTAGTCGATGATCGAGTACTGCTTGACCGCGGCGACGACACCGACGAGGACGCCGAGCACCAGCGCGAGGAGTTCCGCGCCGACGACGAGCTTGGCGGTGACCTCGAACGCGGCCATGACCTTCGGGAACACCGGGGCCAGCGCGTTGCCCTGGGCGATCGAAATGCCCCAATCGCCGGTCACGAAGCTGCCGAGCCAGTCGAAGTACCGGAGGACGAGGTTCTTGTCCAGACCGAGGTCGCTGGCGACCTGGTTCAGGGTCTCCTGACTGATGGCGGGGTTGCTTCTCAGCTCGCCCAGCGGGTCGCCGGTGCCGGCGACCATGATGAAACACAGAAAAGTCCCGACCAGCAGGACGGGGATCGAGATCGCCAGACGGCGAAGGATGTAGATCACCAGGTTCAACGAACTGCTCCTCATCCGGGCCTGGCCGCCGAAGTACTGGACCGCTGCCCGGTTGTCCACCGTAGTGGCGGTAACCCTACGGTCAACAGCTACTTCCGGCGGGTACGGGGCCCGGCTTGTGGCCGGGCCCCGTACCACCAGGATCGCGTAGGCGAATGGTGAGAAAAAGCGGGCCTAGACCCTACTTCTTCTGCTCCCACTCACCGACGTTCCACAGGACACCGTTGTACGACTGCATGTAAGTGCGGTCGATGCCCTTGAACGCCCACATGGACGGGGTCTGGAACAGCGGCAGCGTCGCGTACTCGTCCGCGATCGCCTGGTCGGCCTTCTGGTAGTTCTCCAGCTGGACGGCCTCATCGGTGGCCTTCACGGCCGCCTCGAACGCCGAGTCGATCGTCGGGTTGGACAGGCCCTGGTAGTTCTGGCTGCTGTCGTCAACCCGGGTGATGTAGATCGACTTCTGCTCGGCCTTGAACGGAGCGGCCGACCAGCCGAAGAGCGCGACGTCGTAGTCGCCGGCCGCGAGACGGCCACCCTTCAGGAAGTTGGCGTCCGTTTCGTCGGTGATCTCGATACCGGCGGCCTTGGCCTGCGAGATGACGATCTCGACGGTCTGCGTACGGCGGGCGTTCTGGTTGTGCGAGATCTTGAACGAAGCGCGCTGCCCGTCCTTGGCGAAGATGCCGTCAGCGCCCTTGGCCCAGCCGGCGTCGGTCAGCGTCTTGGCGGCGGCCTCGGCGCCGAGACCGGCCTTGCTGCCGTACAGGTCCTTGAAGCCCTGCTCGCCCGGCATGAACACGATGCTGTTCAGCGGGGTCGCGTCGGCCTGGACTTCCTTGAGCAGCTTGTCGGTGATCTCCTGGCGGTTGACGACCTCGAAGAACGCCTTGCGCAGCGCCTTGTCCTTGAACATGCGCTTGTAGTTCAGGTCGAAGTGCTCGAAGGTCAGCTGCGAGCCCGAACCGTAGGTCACGCCCTGAGCCGAAAGGCTCTTGAGGGTGTTCGCCGCGGTCGCGTCCGGCTGGGTCGACGCCGCGACGTCGATCTCACCGTTCTGCAGCGCGGTCGCCATGGCCTTGGTGTCCTCCATCGCCCTCACGACGATCTTGGAGGGGCCACCCTTGCCACCGATCCACTTCGGGTTCTTCTCGAGCGTGACGGCCTTCTGGTTGGCGTCGAACGCGGTGATCTTGTACGGGCCGGACGCCGGCATGTTCTCGGCCTTGAAGCCCTTGAAGTCGTTCGTCCAGAACTTGCCGGCGGCGGTCAGCTGCGCGGCGTCACCGGTCGGCGACAGCTTGGTGATGTCGGGGATGTTCGTGTTCTTCTCGATGATGTGCGCGGGCATGATCGCGGTCGAGTTGAACAGACCCTTGTAGTCCAGGTACGGCTCGGTGTACTTGGTCTCGAAGGTGAGGTCGTCCTTGCAGGTCGCCTCGTTGATCAGCGAGTAACCGGTGGTCGAAGCGGCGAGGAAGGCCTGCTTGCCGTCCGCGGTCTTCGCCTTGCCGCTGTGCGCCAGCCACGACAGGTACATGTCGTCACAGTCGAACGCCGCGTCGTCGGACCACTTGACGTTCGGCTTGATCTTGTAAACGACGGTCTGCGGCTCCTTGGAGGTGACTTCCCAGGAGTCGAACACGTCGTTGTTCAGCAGCACCTTGTTGTTGCCGTCGAGCACGTCGGCACCGGCGAGCACGGCAGTCAAGATGTAGGTGTTGTACGACGAGTTGGTGTCAGGCGTGTCGTTGTTGTAGCCCGAGTACCCGTCGTCGATGCCCACCGTGACGGTGCCTTCGTACCCCGGGGTGTCCGCGAGCTTGAAGTTTTCGCCGTTCTGCGCCTTGCCGACCGCCATGCTCTTGATGTCGGTCGACGACCCGTTCTGGTCGGTACTGCCGCTGTCGCCACCGCTGCATGCGCTCAGCACAAGCGCGGAGGCCGCGACGAGCGACCAGGCGGAGACTGCCTTGGACTTCCTCATGAAGTGTGCCCTCCTAGCACTGGGCTCCTGAGATCGGAACAGGACCCCACACCGCTCCGGTGAGATGGCCCGGAGCCTATGACACGCCAAGCAACACTCATTTGGCGCACTGCGGGTGCACGCTAGAAAGGAAATGCACGAACAGTCACCAGTTACGGAGGGATCGTGACCAAAGGGTAACTTGCGGCTGACATCAAGAAATACAGCGGTTACCAGGAGGAATCAGTCGGCCACTCGAACGTGCCGAGAAAGGTCACCCTCCAGGGGCGAACTTCGACTCGAATCGACTACTTCGGACCGCGCGTCCAGTTCACCGCCGACCCGAAAGGGCCCACCATAGGAGGACCAGCGGTTACTCCGGAAATACCAGAGCCGATGGCGAGGGTATCGGCCAGCTGGAACAACGGAATGGCAACATTCCGACGCCACAATTCCGGTTCGAGGGTCGAAAGCGTGTCGGCGACCGGCGTGGTGCCGGTCAGCGCGGCGTCGATCGACGGCTGCAGGGCCGGGTCGCAGAAGCCCAGCGGGTTCGCCGGGACGACGGCCTTGGTCTTGTCGGTGAGCTGATCGGGACGGCAGCCGAACGTGGACGCCAGCGCCGACGCTACGTCCGCACCACCGGTGACCTGGCCGATCACGGCGATGTCGATGCCGACGTTGCCCGCACCCTCCGGCGTCGTCTGCTGGATCCCGTTGAGCACCGGCATGGCCAGCAGCGTCGAGAACAGCTCCCTCGGCTGCGGCGCGATCGCGTTGACCTCGATGCCCGCGGCCACCAGTTGCGCCGTCAGCTCCTTGGCGATCGTCGCGTACGGCTCCTGCTTGGCGGGCGAGGCGACGACCAGCGAAAGGTTCTTCCCGTTCTTGCGCCAGGTCCCGGCTTCCTTGGTGTACCCGGCGGATTTGAGCAGCTCCTCGCCCCTGGCCGGATCGGCCGCCGACGGCGGGCCCGGGGCCGGGATCGTCGGCTGGAAGCCGGTCGCCGACGGGACCCGGACCTGGGCGTCGGCGCGGAGCTTGTCCGACGGGCCGCCCTTCGCCGTCTCGGTGATCAGCTTGCCGCGGTCGATCAGCGCGGTGACGCCTTCGCGCACCTTGGGATCCGACAGCGTCGGACTCACCGGCCGCAGGAGGATCTGCGCGACCGTGGGACGGGCGACCGTGTGCAGCTGGACGGCGGAGCCGAGTTCGCCGAGCCGTTTGAGGCCGGTGCCGTCGGTCTTGGTCATCACGAACTGGTCGTTGCCGCTGCGCAGGGCGGCCAGTGTGCCGTCCTGATCGGCCGCACGCAGCACGATCCGGTCCAGCGCGGAGGGTTTCTCCCAATAGCGCTCGTTGCGCTCCAGGACGACCTCTCCGCGCGCGGTGTCGAGGCCCTTGATCGAGTACGGCCCGGCGACGGCCGGGAACGTCGTCGCCAGGGCGCCCCGCCAGCCGTTCGGGGCGTCCTTGAGCAGGTGGGCGGGCAGGAGGTCGTTGAAGAGCGTCTGCCAGCCGGGGTACGGCTTGGCGAAGGTGACCTCGACCCGCTTGCCGCCTTCACGCGACTGGATGTCGGAGATCAGCCGGTAGCCCGCGGCGCCGATGACGCCGGGCTGGTCGCGCATCGCCTCGCGGAGGTACGCGAAGTCCTCGGCGGCGATCGGCGCGCTGTCGGACCAGGAGGCGTCCGGGCGGATCGTGTACGCGACCGTGAACGGCTGCTGCGAGACGACCTCGGCGGACTTCATCAGGTTCTTGTCCAGCTCGAAGCTGCCGTCGTCCTTCGGGCGGAACACCGACGGGAGCAGCAGCTGCGAGAGCGCCGACGTCACCTGGGAGGCGTCGGCGAGGTTGTGCGGGTTGTAGCCGCCGAGGACGTCGTCGACACCCACGACGACCTGCGAAGGTGTCTTTGTGGTCGAGGTGCTCACCGGCGAGGCGGAGGAGCTGACCACGGGTGGGGGCGGGGTGTTGCTGCAGGCAGCGAGGAGCACGGCCGCGCACGCCAGTATGGGCGCCGCTGTGTTCACTGACCGCACGCCTGATTCCTCCTGATTTGTCCCTCGCCCCACCGTCATAGAGCTACCACGCCCGGGACGGCCTCGACAGCGAGATTCCCATATCGGCCCGGCCGTCGCCCGACCGGATGCCGCCCCTCCCCGGTGGACGTCCGGGAGGCCCGGGAGGTTCCTTCCGCGGCAAGGGAAAAACCCTTAGCACCGCGAAGTATCCACCGCTAGCTTGCCGGGGTGACCAAACGCGCGCTCGTCCTCGTGGTCGTGCTCATGTCCACGTTCACCTTCCCGCTGACCATCACGGGAGCGTCGGTCGCGTTGACCGACATCGCGAACGACCTCGACGCGGGGCTCGCGGCCACCCAGTGGGTCGTCAACGGCTACAACGCCTGCTTCGCGAGCTTCCTGGTCTTCGCGGGCTCTCTGGCCGACGTGCTGGGCAGACGCCGGATCTACGTGGCCGGGCTGGCGTTGTTCGCCGCCGGCGGGATCGCGTGCACGGCCGCCGGGAACATCGTCGTCCTCGACGTCGTCCGCCTGATCGCCGGGACCGGGGCCGCCGCGGCGGTGACCGGCGGGCTCGCGATCCTCACCGAAACCTTCCAGGGCGCGGCGAGGACGCGGGCGTTCGGTCTGGTCGGCACGGTGCTCGGCGTCGGGCTCGCGTTCGGGCCCTCGATCGGCGGCCTGCTCGTCGATCTGCTGGGCTGGCGGGCCGTCTTCGGCGCCCCGGCCGCCGTGGCCGTGGTCGTCCTGGCCCTGACGCCGCTTCTGCCGGACGTTCGCGGTACCGCCGGGCGCCGGATCGACTGGGCGGGTGCCGCGCTCTTCACGGGCGCGATCGGGCTGCTGATCTTCGGGCTCGTCGAAGCGGGCGAGCTCGGCTTCGGCCATCCGCTCGTCGTGGGCGCCTTGGCACTCGCCGTCGTCCTCGCCGCGATCTTCCCGATGGTGGAACGACGGCGCGCGGATCCGCTGTTCGACCTCGCCCTGCTCGCCAACCGCGGTTTCACCTCGCTCGCGGTCGCGGCGGGGGCGCTGGTGACCATCCTGGTGCCGCTGCTGGTCTACCTGCCCTCGTATCTGATCGAGGTCGTCGGCCTCGGCGCCGGGGAAGCCGGGCTGTGGCTGCTGATGCTCACCGCGCCGACCGTCCTGCTCCCGAGCGTGGGCGCCGCGCTGGCGCGGCGGCTGCCGTCTTCGTGGTTCGTCGCGGGAGCTGTCGCCGTCAGCGGGGCGGGCGCCTTTCTGCTGATGACCATGAACGCGTCGTCCGGGGTGTTCTCGTTGCTCGCCCCGCTCGTTCTGGTCGGGGCGGGCACGGGATTGACGATGGGTTTGCTGGACGGTTTGGCAATAGGTTCCGTGGCCCCGGAACATTCCGGAACGGCGGCCGGAATGTTCACCACCGCACGATTGGCGACGGAAACGATCGCTATCGCGGTCGCCGGTGCCGTTCTCGCGTCGATTACCGGAGGGAAGCTCTCCGGCGAGTCCTATACGGACGCATTTAGGATCGTTTCTTTCGCGCTGGGTTGTGTCGGCGTTCTCGGGACGGTGTGCGTGGCCGTCCTCTCGCCGCGGCGGGAAGCCGTTCCGGCGTTGTGAACACCGTCCAAAAAGGAGAACGACTTTCCCCGCGAAATTGTCCGCAAAGGACTCGTTCTCACCATGAACGCCCGATCAAATACGGAGAGTGACCAGTGGAACGCCGGAACGCCGAAGGGCGCTTGCTCACGTTGAGTGAGCAAGCGCCCTTCGGCGTGGTTACGTCAGCGCGCGGGGACTAGCCGCGGTTCTTCATCTTGTTCCGCTCCTTGGCGCGCTGGTTGACGTCCAGCGTGACCTTGCGGATCCGGACGACCTCGGGGGCGACCTCGACGCACTCGTCGACGGAGCAGAACTCCAGCGCCTCTTCCAGGCCCATCTTGCGCGGGCGGGCCAGCGTCTCCATCACGTCGGCGGAGGACTGACGCATGTTGGTCAGCTTCTTCTCCTTGGTGATGTTGATGTCGAGGTCCTCGGCGCGCGGGTTCTCGCCGACGACCATGCCCTCGTACACCTCGGCGCCCGGCTCGACGAAGAAGGTGCCGCGGTCGGCCAGCTGGATCATCGCGTACGCGGTGATGGGGCCCGAGCGGTCGGCGACCAAGGAACCCGAGTGACGGGTGCGGATCTCGCCCGCCCACGGGAAGTAGCCCTCGAACACGTGGTTCGCGATACCGGTGCCGCGGGTCTCGGTGAGGAAGTCGGTGCGGAAGCCGATCAGGCCGCGCGCCGGGAGGACGTAGTCGAGCTTGATCCGGCCCGAGCCGTGCCCGCCCATGTGCTCCATGCGGCCCTTGCGAGCGGCCAGCAGCTGCGTGATGCCGCCGAGGTGCTCCTCCGGGGAGTCGATCGACAGCCGCTCGAACGGCTCGTGCAGCTTGCCGTCGATCATCCGGGTGACCACCTGCGGCTTGCCGACGGTCAGCTCGAAGCCCTCGCGGCGCATCTGCTCGACGAGGATCGCCAGCGCCAGCTCACCACGGCCCTGGACCTCCCAGGTGTCGGGGCGCTCGGTCGGCAGCACCTTGATGCTGACGTTACCGATCAGCTCCTGGTCGAGGCGGGCCTTGACCAGCCGCGCGGTGACCTTGTCGCCGCCGCTGCGGCCGGCCAGCGGCGAGGTGTTGACACCGATGGTCATCGAGATGGCGGGCTCGTCGACGGCGATCCGGGGCAGCGCCTCGGGGTTCTCGACGTCGGCGAGCGTGTCGCCGATGGTGATCTCGGGGATGCCGGCGATGGCGACCAGTTCGCCCGCGCTGGCCTCGGTCGCCGGGACGCGGGTGAGCGCCTCGGTGACGAGCAGTTCGGAGATCCGGACGTTCTGGATGGTGCCGTCCTCGCGCATCCAGGCCACGGTCTGACCCTTGCGCAGGTTGCCGGAGTGGATGCGGATCAGCGCGATCCGGCCGAGGAAGTTCGAGGCGTCGAGGTTGGTGACCAGCGCGCGCAGCGGGCCTTCCCGGTCCGCGAAGGGCGGGGGCACGTGACGCAGCAGGGTGTCGAACAGCGGGTCGAGGTTCTCGCTCTCGGGCACCGCGCCGTCGCCGGGCTGCTCGAGGCTCGCCTTGCCCGCTCGCGCGGAAGCGAACACGACCGGCAGGTCGAGGATCGCGTCGAGGTCGGCGTCCTCGATGTCGCCCGCCAGGTCGAGGAGCAGGTCGTGGGTCTCCTCGACGACCTCGGAGATCCGGGCGTCGGGGCGGTCGGTCTTGTTGACCACGAGGATCACCGGCAGACCGGCCTCGAGGGTCTTGCGCAGGACGAACCGGGTCTGCGGGAGCGGACCCTCACTGGCGTCGACCAGCAGGACGACACCGTCGACCATGGCCAGTCCGCGCTCGACCTCGCCACCGAAGTCGGCGTGGCCGGGGGTGTCGATGACGTTGATGGTCACCGGGCCGTTCTCGGTCTCGCGGTGGATGGAGGTGTTCTTCGCGAGAATGGTGATGCCCTTTTCCCGCTCGAGCTCTCCGGAGTCCATCACGCGGTCGACGAGTTCGGCGCGCTCCTCGAACGCGCCGGACTGCCGGAGCATCGCGTCGACGAGGGTCGTCTTGCCGTGGTCGACGTGGGCGACGATGGCGACGTTGCGCAGGTCGGGCCGGGTCTTACCGGACTGGCGGCCGGCATCGACTGCGGTGGCGCTGGCTGCGGGCACGCGAAGGCTCCAAAGGTTTCAAGTTCGGGTGTGGTGCCCGCGCCGCCCCGAGCGCTCACTCACGCGATCGAGTAACGTCGGCCGACTTTGGCCATACGCGGACCACACCAGGGTACCTGTAGCCGAACTGTGAGCACCCCCACGCCCCAAGATCGGTTAGCCTCACCTAACGTGAAGGCGTCGCCGACGCAGTCCGACGAGGAGCTCGAGTGGGCAAGAAACTACCCGACGACCCGCACAAGCTCGTGCGCAAATGGATGAAGTCCGGCAAGGTCAAGAAGAAATGCTGCAGGTCGAAGTCACGGTGCGGAAAATGCCCCGTTCTCGCCCTGAAAAAGGCGAAGACGAAGATCGCGAAAGCGGCCTGAACGCGTCCCCGTGAAGATCGTCAGCGCACCACCGCCTCGTTGATCAACCGCAGTTCCGGCGCGGTGCGGGTCGGCGAGAACTCGATCACTTCGTAGGCGGCCATGTGCTTGATCGAGAAGGGGTCCGTCGCGAGGATCGCGTCCAGCTTTCCCCTGGCCATGGGCCTGGTGATGATGACGCCGCCGATGCGGGGGTTCCGCCTGCCGGAGGCGAGGAAATTGCCGTGCTCGTACTGCTTGGTCAGCCAATCGGCGTGATCCGGGAGCACGTAGTCGATTTCTTCGATGGGTGCGGTGTAGGTCAGCAGGACGACATACATGAGATGAAGGTAGACCCGGATCTCCAATATGACGGGTGTACTGCCCCGGCCGATATGAAGTGTTGACGCTCCGTGCCCGGAATGAGTGAAATAACCCCGCATTTCGTCCTCTGGATGCGAAAGTTCGACGCCGAACCACCGCTTCCGGAGGACTGCTTGCGGGGCCTGGGTAGGATGACGGCATGCGCGCGCAGAACGTCTCGTGGTGGCCGCCCTCCGGCGGCCCCGCAGTCCTGCGCTGAACGACACCGGCGCACCACCAGGCCGCCCCACCGGGCGGCCTTTTTCGTGCCCGGACGCCGGGGCGGCCCGAATCCGAAAGGAAGAGGGCAGATGATCAGGTTGTCCGGGATCACCCCGTCCGGCCACGTCCACGTCGGGAACCACCTGGGGGCCATTCGGCGCTGGGCCGACGAGGGCGGGCCGGACGACCTGTACTTCGTCTCCGACCTGCACGCGATGACGAACTCGCACAATCCGGCGAAGCTGCGCTCGATGGCTTCCGAACAGCTGGCCGTGCTGATCGCGGCCGGGATCGAGCCGGATCGCGTGTTCGTGCAATCCGACATAGCCCGCGAACTGGGCGCCCTCAACTGGGTCCTCGAGTGCACCTGCAACTACGGCGAAGCCGCCAGGATGATCCAGTTCAAGGAGAAGTCGAAGGGGCGGGCGGGTGTCCGGCTGTCCCTGCTGACCTATCCGGTGCTGATGGCGGCGGACATCCTGTTGCAGGGCGCGGACGAGGTCCCGGTCGGCGAAGACCAGCGGCAGCACGTCGAACTGGCGAGAACGCTGGCGAAGCGGTTCAACTCCACCTACGGCGACGTGTTCACCATGCCGAAGGCGGTGCTGCCGCCCGCCGGGGCGCGGGTCATGGACCTCGCCGAACCGACGCGGAAGATGTCGAAGTCGACGAAGGAGGAGGCCGGTGTCGTCTTCGTCCTCGACGAGGCCGACCACGTCCGGCGGAAGGTGAGACGCGCGAAGACCGACGGCGGGTCTAAGCCGGTCTACGCGCCGGAGACCCGGCCGGGGATGGCGAACCTGCTCGACATCCTCGCGGCCTGCGTCAAGGAGGAGCCCGCGGCGCTGGCAGAGCGGTACGACTCCTACGGCCAGGTGAAAGAGGCCGTCGCCGAGGCGCTCATCGAGGAGCTGCGGCCGGTCCGGGAGGGTGCGCTGGCGTTGCTGGCCGACCCCGGTGAGCTGGAGCGGGTGCGCAAGGCGGGTGCCGTCCGGGCGGCGGAGCGGGGCGAGCACCGGCTCCAGTCCGCGCTGCGGCTCATCGGTGCTGGTTGAAGTTCCGTGAAGGACTCCTTCCCTACTTTGAGGGTAGGGAAGGAGTCCTTCACGGACTTGCGAGCAGGGTGTGCAGGGCCGGGAGGAGGACGCGGTCCGCGGGCAGCCAGTCGAGGTCGTCGAGTTCGCGCGCGGTGATCCACCGGACGTCCTTGTGCTCCACCGCCCGAGGCTCAGCCCCCGCCGAGACCAGCGACGCGGCGTAGATCCGCAGCACCTTCCCGTTCGGCAGCGGCACGTCTTCGCCGACCCGGCTCCCGACCGTCACGGCGACGTCCAGCTCCTCCAGGCATTCCCGCGCCAGCGCGGCCTCGTCGCTTTCGCCGTCCTCGACCCGCCCGCCCGGCAGCTCCCACTGCCCGGCGTGGTCGGCGGGCCAAGCCCGCTGCTGCGCCAGCAGCCGTCCGTTCCGCACGATGGCGGCTCCCACGATCACCACGCGCCACACCCTACTGAGGCCGCGCCGCCTGCCAGACGATCAGGAAGCGCGCCCCGCCATCGGGTGATTCGCCGACACGCACCCGTCCCCCGCGCCGCCGGACGGCCTCCGCGACCATCGCCAGTCCCAGCCCCGTGCCGCCGGACGACCGCGCCCGCGAATCGGAGACGCGGTAGAACCGGTCGAAGACCCGATCCCGGTGTTCCGGCTCGATACCCGGCCCGTCGTCGTCCACCACCACCCGCACGGTGGACCGCGCCGCGAGCACCGAAACGACGATCTGACCGCGCGCGTACCGGCAGGCGTTGCGCAGCAGATTGCTCAGCACCAGTTCGACCTCGGCGTGCGTGGCCAGCGCCCACGCCGACCCGACCGTGCCGCTCACGCGGATCTCCGGCGCGTCGGCGGGCATCCGCGCGACCGCCGCCCGCACCTCGCTCACCAGCTCGACCGGTTCCGCGGGCGGCACCTCCCCCGCGTCCGACCTCGCCAGCGCCAGCAGGCCGTCGAGCAGCGCGGAAAGCCGTTCCGCCTCCTCGAGGACATCGGAGAGCGTCTCCTGGGCGAGGTCGGGGTCGGGATTGGTGACGGCGACCTCGGCCTGCACGCGGATAGACGCGACCGGCGATCGGAGCTCGTGCGCGGCGTCGCCGGTGAACCGCCTCAGCCTGTCGGCACCTTCCTCCTGCCGCGCCAGCAGGGCGTTGAACTCCTCGGCCAGCGCGCGGAGTTCGTCGTGCGAGTCGGGCAGCGGCAACCGCGCGCCGGGTGGGAGCGCCCGGACCGATCCGCGCATCCGGGCCACCGGCCGCAACGCGAACCGCACCAGCAGCCACGTCGCGATCCCGGCGCCCACCGCGCCGACGGACGCGACCACGAACAGCCACAGCCCTCCGGAATGCACGGCCGTCGCGAAGCCGACCAGGCCCGCGCCCACGACGACGAGCCGTTGCTGCCCGTCGGGAGCGGTGACCACGGTGCCCACCCAGCGCCAGCTGTGCTCACCGCCGGTCGTGACCGATTCCCCCGCCTTCAGCGCCCGGACGTCCGTGAAGCCGAGGTTCGCGGGCGGCAGGCCGTCCACCGGGCCGCCGCCGGTGTCGAGGACACGGACGGTGACCGCCGAGCCCGACGTCGTCCGTCCGGCCGAGACGTCGGCCTTCGCCGTCTCCAGCTGGGCGCTCAGTTCCTCGTCGACGGAGCCGATGAGCAGCGGCCGGAGATTGTCACCGGCGAGCGCCGCAAGCCCGAGCAGGAAACCGAGGGTGACCGCGGCCGCGAGGAGGGTGATCCGGACCTGGAGCGAACGGCGGCGCCACCAAGACGGCGAGCCGATCACCCCTGTCCCGCCGGGGCGATCACTTCGTCGAGCTGCGCGTCCGAAGCCAGGTACCCGTGCCCGCGCACGGTCCGGACCAGGGCACCCGCGCCGACAGCGTCGAGTTTGCGGCGCACGTACCCGACGTAGACCTCGACGACGTTGCGGGTCGCGGCCTGCTCGTCACCCCAGACGGCACGCAGCAGCTCGTCCTTGGTGACCACCGTCCCCGCCCGGCCGGCCAGCACCTCCAGCAGCGCGAACTCGCGCGGGCTGAACGCCACCTCGACACCGTCGTAGCGGACCTGCCGCAGGCCGCGGTCGACTTCGAGCGCGCCGATCCGCAGCGGTCCGCGGATCGCGTCCGGCGAGGCCCGCCGCAGCACCGCGCGCACCTGCGCGACCAGCACCACGAACGAGAACGGCTTCACGAGGTAGCCGTCGGCGCCGAGGTCGAGGCCGTCCGCCTGGTCGACCTCGCCGTCCTTCGCGGAGATCATCAGGACCGGCGTGGTGACGCCGAGCGCCCGCAGCCGCTCGAGCACGCGATATCCGGAAAGACCGGGAAGCATGATGTCGAGCAGGACGACGTCGAAGGAGCCCGTCTGCGCGAGCCGCAGGCCGCTGGGCCCGTCGGCCGCCGTGACCACGTCCATGTCCTCGGCGCGCAGCCCGCGCAGCAGCGCTTTGCGCACGCCGGGCTCGTCGTCGACCACCAGTACTCGAGGTTTCACGTCCTTCATCATTCACGCTTTCACCAGCTCACGCGCGAGCTCTCAGCGCCATCTCAGCTCCGACGGCGGAGTCTGAGTGGTATCTCAGCGTTTCCGGGGAAGCGTTGTCGCCAAGACCCGAGCACACTGGGGCTCGGGGAAACAGGGAGAGACAGCATGGATCCGAAGAGGAAGGCCATCACCGCGGCGGTGGTGGGGACGGCACTGGGCGTCGGCGGGCTCGCCGTCGTCGCGATGCCGGCCACCGCGGGCGACGCCCCGGTGCTGCCGCAGATCAGTGCCGAGGAACTGGTGCAGTCCACGCTCAACGCGAAGCCGGCCGCGTTCGACGGGAAGGTCAAGGTCGACAACGACCTCGGCCTGCCGCAGATCGGCAGCACGCTGCCGGGGGCGTCGGCGCTGAGCATCGACTCCGCGCAGATCTCGACCGACGGCGCGGGCAAGAGCAAGGTGTCGCTCACCGAGGGCTCCAGCCAGCAGACCATCGTCCAGAACGGCCAGACCGTCTGGGAGTACAGCTCCAAGGACAACTCCGCGACCAAGGTCACCGTCCCAGACGAACTCGCCAAGGAGCACAAGGGCAAGGTCGAGGGCCAGGCCGTCGACCCGGCGACGGTGGCGTCGGAACTGCTCGGCAAGGTGCGCGAGAGCAGCACGATCGCCGTCGACGGGACGTCTTCGGTGGCGAACCGTTCGGCGTACGAACTGGTGCTGACCCCGAAGCCGACCGAGCGGACGCTGCTGCGCGAGATCCGCGTCGCGATCGACGAGAAGACCCGGATGCCGCTGCGGCTGACGGTGCTGGCCAACGGCACCGCCTCCCCGGCGCTCGAGGTTTCGTTCAGCGAGATCAACTTCGCGGACCAGCCCGCGTCGAACTTCGAGTTCACCCCGCCGAAGGGCGCGAAGGTGACCGAGAAGACCGCTGAGGTCGACCCGAAGAGCCGTGAACTCGCCGACCAGGCGAAATCCGACCTCAAGATCGTCGGCGACGGTTGGGACACCGCGATCACCGGCAAGATCCCGGCCGACGCGCTGGCCAAGGCCGGCGACGCCAAGGACGAGGAAGGCCGTCAGGTCGACCCGAAGGCGCTGCTTTCGCGGTTCGCCAAGCCGGTCAGCGGCGCTTGGGGCAGCGGCTGGCTGGTGACCACCAAGGTCGGCAGCGGCGTGCTGACCGACGATGGCCGCTACGCCATCGGCGCGGTGCCGGAGCAGGTCCTCTTCGAGGCATTGGCCGCGAAGTGACCACCACGTTCGAAGCCGGGACGGACGCCTCCCAGGAGGCGTCCGCTCCGGCGGTACCCCTGGCGGCCCGCACCAGGGGCCTGCGCAAGGTCTACGGCCGCACGGTGGCCGTGGACCACGTCGATCTCGACGTTCCCGAAGGCGCCGTGCTGGGGATGCTCGGCCCCAACGGATCGGGCAAGACCACGACCATCCGGATGCTGCTCGGACTCGTGCGTCCCACCGAGGGCGAGGTCGAACTCTTCGGCAAGAAGATGCCCGACGAGGCGGCGCACGCGCTGCCCGACGTCGGCGCGCTGGTCGAAGGACCGGGCTTCCACCCTTTTCTCTCCGGGCGGGAGAACCTGCTGCGCGTCGCCGCGGCCGAACCGAGGCTGGCCTCGGCCGGGATTCCCGGCGCGGTCGACGCGGCGCTCGAGCGCGTCGGGCTGACAGACGCCTCGAATCGGCGCTACAAGGGGTACTCGCTGGGGATGAAGCAGCGCATGGGGCTGGCGAGCGCGCTGCTCGTGCCCCGGCGCATGGTCGTGCTCGACGAGCCGACCAACGGCCTCGACCCGGCTGGTACCAGGGAGATCCGCCGGATCATCGAGGAACTGCACGCCGACGGCGTCACCGTGCTGGTGTCGTCGCATCTGCTGGCCGAGGTCGAAGCGACCTGCACCCACGTCGCGGTACTCCAGTCGGGGAACGTGATCGCCCAGGGCGAGCTCACGGAACTGCTGGAGTCGGGGAACGCGGCGCTGCTCGTGCGGACACCGGACGCCGAGCTCGCGGTGGAAACGTTGCGGGAGAACAGGATCGGCAGCAGGCTCACGCCGGACGGCGTCCGCGTGGACCTCACCGCCGCCGAAGCTCCCGACGTGCTGCGTCACCTGGTGACGGCCGGGGTGGCCGTGCACGAGGCGGCGCGGGCGCGGACCGGACTGGAAGACCTGTTCGCCCGGCTGACCCAGCCGGAGTCCACTGTAGACGGTGAGGGGGAGTCGTGACCCACGCTCTGGCCGCGGCACCCGCGGCACGAACGGGCCAGGACAGCGTCGGCCTGCTCCGGCTGTACCGCGCCGAACTGCGCTGGATCTTCCGGCGACCCCGCACGCTGGCCGTGCTGGGGCTGCTCGCGCTGATCCCGATCGTGATCGGCGTCGCGCTGACGCTGGTCGACCCGGCGGAGGCGAACGGCGGTGGCGGCGGAGGGGACGGCGCGCTGCTCGCCTCCGCGATGAACAACGGGTTCATCCTGCCTGTCGCGGCGCTGACCATGACGCTGGCGCTACTCCTTCCGCTCGCTTCGGCGATGGCCGGCGCGGACGCGATCGCAGGCGAGGCGGCGCACGGCACCTTGCGGGGCTGGCTGGTCGCCCCGGTCGGCCGGGGCAGGCTGCTCGCGATCAAGGCGTTCGGCGTCGCGACGGTTTCGGTGCTCGCGGTGCTGGCCATGACGTTCACCGGTTTCGTCACCGGACTGATCATCAGCGGCACCGACTCGATGTTCACCCTCACCGGCTCGACGCTGAGCGTGTGGGACGCGCTGGGCAGGCTCCTGATCGTGGCACTGTGGATCACGCTGCAGCTGTGGGCGGTCGGCGCGGTCGCGCTCGCGATCTCGTCGTTCACGGAGCATCCGATGCTGGTGGTCGCCTCGGTGCTGGCCGGGACGATCGTGTTCACCATCCTCGGCTTCCTGGACGCGGTCTCGTGGCTGCATCCGTTCCTGCTCAACAAGGACTGGTCGATGGCGCCGGCCTCGGTGCTGATGGATCCGCTGGACACGACGCTGCTCGGCGAGGGCGCGCTGCGCGCCGCTTGCTACATCGTCATCGGGCTCTCGATCGCCTACTCGCGCCTCACCACCCGGGACGGCTGACCGCAGGGGGCTGAAGGGGCCCTTCACCGCATGCGATGTGGTGAAGGGCCCTTTCGTCGTGTGAGATGAGGGGAAGGGGCCCTTCAGCGACAGAAGACCGCCGTCGCCATGGAGACCACTGCTTCGGTAGGCGGGTCTTGCTCGTACGGGTTGAGGGACAGGGTCAGCGCCTTGCCCTTCCCGTCGGTGAAGGCGACGGTGATGTAGCCGATCAACTGTCCCGTGTGTCCCCAGACCGGCTTCGGGCCGTCAGCGCAGGGGATCGCGAACTCCTGCAGTCCCAGGCCGTAGCGGAACAGCGGGACCGCTTCCCGCATCCGCCGCATTTCCGTGAGGCTCGCCTGGCTCGTCAGCCTGCCCTTGAGCAGAGCGGTGACGAACGTGGTCAGGTCACGCGTGGTGGAGACCATCTCACCGGCCGCCCAGTCCAGCGACGGATCCATGTCGGTGGCGTCCACGATCGCGGGCAGCGGTTCGTAGCCGCGGGCGTGCGGTGTGGGCAGGGAGGGCCGGTGCCCCGGCACGCTGGTGTGCGTGAGGTCGAGCGGACGCAGGATCCGGCGCTCCACCTCCTTTCCGTACGGACGCCCGGTCAGCTTCTCGACCAGCAGGCCGGCCACGATGTAGTTGGTGTTCGAGTAGTGCCAGGACTCGCCGGGGTTCTCGAAGTCGGGGCCTTTCGCGAACGCCACCTTCAGCAGCTGTGAAGGCGTGTAGTCGTCGAAGCGGGCATCACCTCGCCAGCGATTGGTCGAGTAGCCCGGTTCGCTCATGTAGTCGTGCAGGCCGCTGGTGTGCTGCAGGACGTGCCGGACGGTGATGCGGCCGCCATCGGGCACGACACCCGGCAGGTGACGCTCGACTGGATCGTCGAGTGTCAGCCGTCCCTCGTCGGTCAACTGCAGGAGGACCGTGGCCGCGAAGGTCTTGGTGATACTGCCGATCCGGAAATGACCGTCGGCGGCGGCAGGCGTCCCGGATGCCAGGTCGCGCACGCCCACCGCGTCCGACCACTGGCGGGAGCCGTTCCGGACGTGGATCAGCCCGGCGGTGATGGCCCGGTCGGCGGCGAGGGCGGCCAGCCTGTCGTGCAGTTCGGCGGCCGGGATGTCCGGCGTGGCCGGTGCGGCGACCGGGCTGACGGCGAGGATGACGGACAAGATCGTCTTCAGGAACATGGCGACGACGGTATGGCCGGCGAGCCCGGCTGCCCCTGAGGTTGCCAGGCCGACCAACCTGCGGAAAACCACAGGGTTCCGGCGGGTTCCCGCCCTGCGTTCAGTCCTCTGAATGCGGTAGTTGCGTGTGCAAGTACCGCATTCAGAGGACTAAACGCGCAGTTGGGCGACGCCGTCCGGGTCCAGAGCCAGCCGCACGGTGTCGCCGGGACGCAGATCGGCGGTCACCGGCGCGACCGCGTCCACAGTGGACAGATCGCCGACGGTGACGACGAGCCGGACGTGTTCCCGCCGGTGCACCACCGCGGTGACCTCGCCCTCGACACCTTCCGGGGAGACCCGCAGACCGTGCGGCCGCAGTCCCAGCCGCACCGCGCCGTCCCCGACGTCGGGCAGGGCGACCTCGCCGAACGGCGTCCGCACCACCCCGCCGGCCGCCTCGCCGTCGACGAACGTGGTCACGCCGAGGAACCGAGCCACCCCCTCGTCCACCGGCTGACGCCAGACGCGGCGCACCGCGCCTTCCTGCCGGATCTCGCCGTCGTCGAGGACGGCGACGCGATCGGCGAGCGTGAACGCCTCTTCCTGGTCGTGCGTGACCAGCAGCGCGGTGATCTTGCTGCGCCGCAGGAGCGCCGCGAGATCGATCGCCAGCTGCTCCCGCAGTCCGGCGTCCAAACCGGACAGTGGTTCGTCCAGCAGCAGCAACCGCGGTTCGGGCGCCAGCGCGCGGGCCAGCGCGACCCGCTGCGCCTGCCCGCCGGACAGTTCGGTGACCCGCCGCCGCTCGTAACCGGTGAGCCCGACCAGGTCCAGCAGCGCGCGGACCCGCTCCGCGTGCTCGGCACGCGGGACGTCGTGCATCCGCAGGCCGAAAGCGATGTTCGAGGCGACGTCCTTGTGCGGGAACAGTTGCCCGTCCTGGAACACCAGCCCGAACCCCCGCCGGTGCACGGGGACGCCGGAGAGGTCCTCGCCGTCCCAGCGCACGGTGCCCGACGTCAGCGGCTCCAGCCCGGTGATCGCCCGCAGCAGCGTCGACTTCCCCGAACCGGACGGGCCGAGCAGCGCCAGCACCTCGCCGTCGGCGATGTCCAGCCCGGCCTCCTTCACCGCGGCGAAAGATCCATAGTGGACGGTCAAATCCCGTACCGACAGCGACACTAGAACTCCCCTACCGAATTCTGCCCGCGGACCGCGCCGAACCGGTCGATCAGCACCACCGCCACCACGGTCACGATCATGAGCAGCGCGCAGGCCGCGTAGGCCATCTGGTTGTTCAGCTCCCCCGGCCGCGAGATCAGTGTCGCGACGGCGACGGGCAGCGTCGGCGCGTCCGGCCTGGCCAGGAAGCTCGTCGCGCCGAACTCGCCGAGCGCGACCACGTAACCGAATCCGGCGGCCGCGACCAGCGAACGCGCCGTCAGGGGGAGATCGATCTCCCGCCACACCCGGCCGGGGCTCGCGCCGAGCGTCGAGGCGGCCTGGCGGAGCCGGACGTCGACCGACCGCAGCACCGGCAGCACCATCCGCACGATCAACGGGATGATCACCAGTGCCTGTGCGAGCGGGACCAGCAGCGGCGACGTCCGCAGGTCACCCGGCAGCGCGTCGAGCGTGACGAGGTAACCGAAACCGACGGTCACCGCGGAAACGCCCAGCGGCAGCATCAGCGCCGCGTCCATCGTCTCGCCCAGACCCCGCGCCAGCCCGCCCGGCGTGCGGCGCAACGCCACCAGCACGACCGAGGCCAGCACCCCGACGATCATCGCGAGCATGGTGGCGTCGAACGCCGTCCGCAGCGACATCGACGCCGCGTCCCAGCCCGAAACCTGCAGCGCGCCACGGGATCCCCGCCCGGCGAGCGCCTCGTACCCGGCGAAGCTCCAACCGTCCGAAGTGGACACGGACTCGAGGAGCAGTGCCACGATCGGCGTCATCAGGAGCGCGATCACCGCGAGACCGGCGAAGACGGCCCACCATTCGCCACCCCTGGGCCGCCGGGCGGTCTCGCTCCGCGAACGCAGCCGGACGGCGTTCTCCCGGCGCCGTCTCGCCAGCGCGCCCACCACCAGCGCGGCGATGACGGCGGCGAACTGCACCAGCGACAACGCGGCCGCGCCGGAGAGGTCGAGCAGGTCGACCGTGCGCAGGTAGATCTCGGTCTCCAGCGTCCGGAACTTCGACCCGCCGAGGATGAGCACGACACCGAAGCTGGTGGCACAGAACAGGAACACCACCGCGGCCGAGGAGGCGATGGCGGGCGCGAGCGCGGGCAACGTCACCGAGCGGAAGGCACGCCACGGCGACGCGCCGAGTGCCCGGGCCGCGTCCACCGTGCGCGGGTCGAGATGGCTCCACAGCCCGGAAACCGTGCGCGCGACGACGGCGACGTTGAAGAAGGCGTTGGCCAGCACCAACGGCAGCAGTCCGCCGTCGGGCCAGAGCGCGCGGAACGCCAGGCCGACCACGACGGTCGGCAGTACGAACGGCACCAGCACGAGCGTCCGGACCAGCGAGACCCCCGGCAGCCGCACCCGCGCGAGCAGGAACGCCACCGGCAGGCCCGCGAGCACCGCGACGATCGTCGAAACCCCCGCGCTGGCGACGGTGAATCCCGCGAGTTTCCAGGTCAGCGGGTCGCCGATGGCCGTGCCGACCCCGCCGGAGCCGAAACCCCTGCCGATGATCGCCGCGACCGGCCAGGCGAAGAACACCACGAGGAAACCGAGCGGCAGCACGGCGAGTGCGGCCAGCCCGGTCCCTCGAGAATTCAGCTTGGGCGCGCTCAGCCTTCGAGTAGCGTGCGCCACTGGGCGATCCACTGCTCACGCCCGGCCTGGATCTTGGCCGGTTCGAGCGTCTTCGGCTGCTGCGGCAGCGGCGCGGCCTGCGCCCAGCCCTGCGGGAGCTCGACGCCCTGGCGAGCCGGGTACACGTACATGTTGCTCGCCACGGTCACCTGGAACTGCTGCGACAGCAGGAAGTCCACGACCTTGCGGGCCTTCTCGACCTGCTTGCCGCCTGTCAGCACACCCGCGTACTCGACCTGGCGGTAGCAGGTGTCCAGCAGCGCCTTCGTACGCGGCTTGCCGTCGTCGCCGAGTTCGGCCGCGGGCGAGGAGGCGTAGGAGACCACGATCGGCCGCGGGCCCTTGCCCGAGGAACCGGAGAACTCCTTGGTGTAGGCCTCTTCCCAGCCGCTGACCGTCTTGAGGCCGTTGGCCTTCAGCTGCGTCCAGTACGCCTGCCAGCCCTGCTCGCCGAACTGGGCGACGGTGCCGAGCAGGAACGCCAGCCCCGGCGACGACGTCGCGGGGCTCTCGGCGACCATCAGGTCCTTGTACTTGGCGTCGGCCAGATCCGCGAACGACTTCGGCTCCGGGATCCCCTTGTCCGCGAAGTACCGGCTGTCGACGTTCACGCAGACGTCGCCGAGGTCCACCGCGGAAAGGCGGTGCTCGGGGTCGACGGAGTAGCGCTGCGGGCCGCGATCGGCTTCCGGGCTCGTGTACTGCTCGAAAACGCCCTCGGTGAGCGCGCGGGAGGCGAACGTCGAGTCGATGCCGTACGCGACGTCGCCGATCGGATTCGCCTTGGTCAGCACCAGCTTGTTGGTGAGCGCGCCCGCGTCACCCTGCTTGAGCACGGAGATCTTGATCCCGGACTGCCGCTCGAACGCGTCGAGGACCTCCTGCGGCGCGAGCCACGAATCGTGCGTCACGAGCGTGACCGTCGCCGGCGCCTGCGGGTCGTTCCCCGTGGTCCCGGAGAGCGAGCAGCCCGCGAGGGCGGCCACCGTGCCTGCCGCAACCAGCGTGCGGAGGGCGCGTTTCATCTAGCCTCCTGCTTTGTTTTCAAGGGGGACCCGTGGCAAACGTGCAGCGTAGCCGACGACGTACCACCATGGAGTCATGGCGGAAATCTTGAACGACGAGCAGGCGGACGCGGCCGTGACGAAGCTCTCCGGCTGGACCCGCGAAGGCATCACGATCGAGCGGACGGCGAAGCTGCCGAGCTTCCCGAAAGCCATCGAGGCGGTGGACAAGGTGGCCGAGCTGGCGGAGGCGGCCGACCACCATCCCGACATCGACATCCGCTGGCGGACGGTGACGTTCCGGCTCAGCACGCACTCCGCCGGAGGGCTGACGGAGAAGGACTTCGCGCTTGCTTCGCAGATCGATGGGGTACTCGACAAGGTGTGACGTCCGCGACGACCGCGCCACGACTCCGCTTCTCGGGCGTCTACCCAGTACGACCGACGAGAAAAGGACGAGTGATGACACAGGCGATCGTGGTGGGGTTCTCCGCATTCGGCGCGATGGTGGCGGCCGCTGCCGGAGTGCTCTGGTACACGGCGCGCGACAGGCATCACCAGCACGATCAGTGATCTTCGCCACACTGGCGCGTGGAAGGTAACGCGAACCCTGATCAACGCGCTGTTCCCGGCGGACCTGTCGCTTCTCTCCCCCGGGGAACCGCCGTGAACAACGCCTCCATCACCGCCGCCCAGCGAGCCTGGGTGACCGTGTTCGCCACCGCCATCACGCTGCTGACGATCGTCGTGCTCGGCCTCATCGGCTAGGCGCCTAGGCCGGGTAGGCCTCGCGGGCGGCGACAAGCTCCGGAAGGTGCTTCGCCGCCCACTCGCGGCACGCCTCCATCGGCTCGAACAACGTCCGGCCGAGTGGAGTGAGTTCGTACTCCACTCGCGGCGGCGTCTCGTCGTACGCCGTCCGTGTGATCATGCCGTCGCGCTCCAGGGCCCTGAGGGTCTCCGTGAGGACCTTCGACGTGACGCCCCTCAGCGGCACCCTCAGCTCGGTGAACCGGCGAGGCCCCTCTTCCAGGCACAGCACGACCAGGCCCGCCCATTTGTCGCCGATCCGGAACGGCGTCAGATTCGACGGGCACTCGGGCGCGAACATGTCGGGGCTCAACGGCTTCACCCGTCCGAAGTTACCCTCGCCCACGCGGCCAGTTCGACCGCCGCGTCCGAGTAGGTGCGCGCGCCGGTGGACATCGCGATCACCAGGTCGTACGCGTCGTCTTCCGGCGCGTCGAGGTCGTGACCATTGAGCCCGTAGAAGACGAACGTCGACATCCAGGCGAGGCGTTTGTTCCCGTCGACGAGCGAGTGGTTGCGCACGACGGACTCCAGCAGCACCGCGGCCTTCTCGTGCAGCGTCGGATACGCGTCCTGGCCCATCAACGAAACCTGCGGACGATGCGCCGCGGAGTCGAGCAGGCCGAGGTCGCGGACCTTGGGCACGCCGAGGTCTTCCGCGAGCGCCAAGAGGTCTTCGACGGTGAGATACTCGATCACTGAGCGAGACGGTCGAGCAGAGCGGCGTAGCGCTCCCGGCCGTCCTTGGACAGCGCGCGGACCCTGTCGTCACGGACGCGGCGCCCGGCGGCCTCGGTGATGGCGCGAACGGTGGCCTCGTGCTTGCTCACACCGTCGGTCTCCGCGAGCAGGGCAAGAGCGCGCTCCTGCTCGTCGTTCAACCTCAAGGTCATCGCCATGAGGACCATGCTACCACTCTGGTATCAGACCTACCGGCTTCCTCGGCGATCCCCTTCGAGCCCGGTGAGCTTCACGATCTCGGTGGCGCAGTGCCGGGCACCGACCTCGTCCCTGTCGGCGATCGCCTCGACGAGACGCCGATGCAGAACGGTGTGCTCCGCGGCCGTCTCATCAGTCCAGGGCGTGCCCCCGATCTGCTCGGTGACCGCGTCGCCGAGGACGTCGTAGACCTCGGCGAGCAGGGCGTTCCCACCGGCACTCACCACAGCCTGATGGAAACGGGTGTCGGCCTCGGCGGCGGCGGCGGCCGTCTCGCCTGAATCCGCGATCGCCTCCGCCTCGGCGAGGAGGCGCCGAAGCCTGCTCAGGTCGCCCTCGGTCCTTCGCGACGCGGCCAGACCCGAGGCGTACTCCTCGAGCACCGTGCGCAGCTCCAGCACGTCGCTCGAACTCGACGCGCCGGCACGCCTCATCAGCACGGAATGCATCTCGCTCGACGCCCGGACATACGTCCCGTCGCCCTTGCGGGCCTCCAGCAAGCCCAGGTGCACCAGCGCTCCCAGTGCTTCGCGCACCGTCGTTCGCCCGACACCGAGTTGCTCGACCAGATCGTGTTCGGGCGGGATCCTCGTCCCCACCGGCCAGACACCGGACGCGATCTGCTCGCGGAGGGTGTCCACCAGTTGCGCCGAGAGACTCGCGACGCGGCGCGGGGCACGAAGATCGTTCACCAGCCGACCCTAGCAGCGAATGTCTGACATCTACCGTCGCGCTACGCAGGTCCGCGTAGGCCGGATTGCCGCTTCCGGGCCGACGCCCTTCGCGGCCGTGAGCGGGACTCTTCAATGGTCATTCGACCTCGTGAGGAGATCCGCCATGAACCGCTCCACCGCCGCCGTCGCCAACGCCTTCTTCCTCTTCGTCGGCGTCGCCGGCCTGATCATCCAGATCGTCTCGGGCGTCCCCGGATTCCCGGACATCCCGCCCGGGCCGTTCATCCTCGGCGTGACCGGGATCCTCGTGCTGACGCTGGCGGCCCGCTTCCGCTGGATCCTCTTCCTCGGCGTCGCCGCGCCGCTGTTCATCCTGGTCGGCGCCCTGCTCGAAGGTTCGTTCTGGGGACGACTCGCCGACGTGGGCGATTTCGGCCCGTTCACCGGCACCGTGCTGCTGATCGGCGGGCTGATCGGGGCCATCGCTTCCGGCGGTGTCGCCGTGTCCCAGGCGTTCCGCCGGATGACCGTGAGCTGAACCGGAAAAAGGGGACGATCGGAGGTTGCTCTCCGAGCCGTGCGTCTCTTAGCTACTCGAACGAAGGTTCTTCGAGAAGTGAGGGGTGTTCCATGGCAGGTCTGCGCAGGCGTGAGGTGCTCGCGGGCGCGGTGGCACTGGCGGGCGCGGCGACGATCGGGTTGAACCCCGGCACCGCCGCCGCGGCCACGCAGCAGCGTCCGGGCGCGCAGTTCCCGCCGTCGCTGGACTTCGGTGACTACCCCGTGATCGCGCGGGTCCGGTCGCGGCGGGCACTGGAGCATCTGCGGGTGCTCAGCGACAAGATCGGCCCCCGGATCGCCGGGACCGAAGGCGAACTGCGCGCCAAGGACTACATCGCGAAGGTGCTGCGCGACCTGCGTTACCAGGTCACGCTGCAGCCGTTCCCGATCGCCGACAAGTTCCTGGGCGGCCTGTCGGTCGGACGCGACAGCTGGCAGACCGGCTCGTCGCCGCAGGGCGCGCAGGACGTCACACGCGAGGCGGTCGTCGTCGACGCCGGTGACGGGACCACCCTTCCGGATGACCTGACCGGCAAGATCGTGCTGATCGCGGCCGTGACCACCAAGGCCGACGCGTACCTGACGGCCGCGCAGCGCGGAGCGGTCGCCGTGCTGATCGGCCGGATCGGCGCCGACCCGGCGCGCAAACTGTCCGCCTTCTCCCCGACGCTGCCCACCCCGGTCACCGTCCCGGTGCTCGGCCTGGCGCAGGTGCAGGTGGAGCGGCTGCGCGAGCGGCTCGCCAAGGGCTCGGTCAAGGTGAAGGCGACGGCCACCCACCACAAGAACCTGACGTCGTACAACGTCATCGCCGAACGGCCCGCCACTTTCCCCGGCAAGGACAACGGCGTGGTCATGGTGACCGCGCACTACGACAGCGTCCCCGGCTCGCCCGGCGCGAACGACGACGGCAGCGGCACCGTGCTGTGCCTGGAGCTGGCGCGCGTCCTGCGATACCTGCCGACGAACAAGACGCTCCGGTTCGCGCTGTGGGGCTCGGAGGAGTACGGGCTGATCGGCTCGCGGCACTACGTCTCGAACCTGTCCGACCCGGAGGCGAAGCGAATCGCGGGCTGCTTCCAGAACGACATGGTCGCCACCAGCTGGGACCCGGCGATCACCTACTGGCTGCTTTCGGTCGACGGCGCCGACAACGCCACGACCGCGGCCGTCAACGCCGCGGCCAAGCGCCTCGGCTACGACCCGCGGGTCAAGGGCCCGGTCGCTCGCGGTTCGAGCGACCACGTGCCGTTCTTCGAACGCGGCATCGCGTCGGGCAACTTCAGCTGGCGCGGCGAGAGCGGCCCGGCGCTGCTGGAACCGACCTACCACACGCCGGAAGACACCATCAAGGACAACGTTTCCCTTGAGCGGCTTCAGGTTTCGCTGGAGCTGATCGGTTCGGCGGCGTACAGCCTGCTGCGGAAGTAGCTTTGTCGCGCTCGTGAGTGGTGAGGACGGTTCTAACCGTCCAGTGTTTAGGGGCACCTGCGCCCTCGTGACGGTGAAGGATTTGGGACGTTGAGTGTCCCAAATCCTTCACCGACGACCACCGCCCTCGGCAGCTCAGGCGCAGGTAAGTAAATACGGGTCCGCTCCAACCGTGATCACCCGGAGCGATGTCAGACGTTGAAGCGGAACTCCACCACGTCGCCGTCCGACATGACGTAGTCCTTGCCTTCCATCCGCACCTTGCCGGCGGACCGGGCGGAGGCCATCGAACCGTTCTCGATCAGATCGTCGTACGAGACGACCTCGGCCTTGATGAAACCGCGCTCGAAGTCGGTGTGGATCACGCCTGCGGCCTGCGGGGCCGTCGCGCCCTGCGGGATCGTCCAGGCGCGGGATTCCTTGGGGCCGGCGGTCAGGTAGGTCTGCAGGCCGAGGGTGTGGAAACCGGCGCGGGCGAGCGAGTACAGGCCGGGCTCGTGCTGGCCGACGGACTCCAGAAGCTCGCGCACGGAGTCCTCGTCGTCCAGCTCCAGCAGCTCGAATTCGACCTTCGCGTCGAGGAACACCGCGTCCGCGGGGGCGACCATCTTGGCCAGCTCTTCGCGACGGGACTCGTCGGTGAGGATGCCTTCGTCGGCGTTGAAGACGTAGAGGAACGGCTTCGTGGTGAGCAGGCTCAGCTCACGCAGCACCTCGAAGTCGACCTCTTTCTGCGCCTGGAACAGGGTCCGGCCCGAGTCGAGGATCTCCTTGGCCTTGAGCGCGTTGTCGAGGGCGGGCTTGGCTTCCTTCTTGGTCCGCGCCTCCTTCTCGAGCCGGTGCAGCGCCTTGTCGAGCGTCTGCAGGTCGGCGAGGATCAGCTCGGTGTTGATCGTCTCGATGTCGCTCGCCGGGTCGATCCGGTCGTCGACGTGGATCACGTCCGGATCGTCGAAGACACGGACGACCTGGCAGATCGCGTTCGCCTCACGGATGTTCGCGAGGAACTTGTTGCCGAGACCGGCGCCCTCGGAGGCGCCCTTCACGATGCCCGCGATGTCCACAAAGGACACGACGGCGGGCACCGTCCGCTCGGAGCCGAACACCTTGGCGAGTTCGTCCAGCCGCGGGTCCGGCAGCGGGACGACGCCGACGTTGGGCTCGATCGTCGCGAACGGGTAGTTCGCGGCGAGCACGTCGTTGCGGGTCAGCGCGTTGAACAGGGTGGACTTGCCGACGTTGGGCAGGCCGACGATGCCGAGGGTGAGACTCACGGGCCAGAAGTCTACGTGCCGCCCGCCGCCCCATCCGCCGAGGCCTTGATCGCGGTGTCGGATTTCCGCCAGCCGCGCCCCCGACCTGGTGGCACGATCGATGTCATGACCGAGCAGACCTTGGCCGAACGGGCCGTGTGGCGCGACACCGAACGGTGTTACCGCGCCGTCGCCGCCCGTGACTCCCGGTTCGACGGCCAGTTCATCATGGCCGTGGCCACCACCGGGATCTACTGCCGCCCGTCCTGCCCCGCGTCGACGCCGAAGCAGCAGAACGTCCGCTTCTACCCGACGTCGGCCGCGGCGCAGTCCAACGGCTTCCGCGCCTGCCGCCGCTGCCTTCCCGACGCCGTCCCCGGCTCACCCGACTGGGACATCCGGGCCGACCTGGCCGCGCGGGCGATGCGGCTCATCTCGGACGGGACCGTCGAACGCGACGGCGTCCCGGGGCTCGCGCGGCGGCTCGGCTATTCCGAACGCCAGCTCGGGCGCGTCCTCACCGCGGAACTCGGCGCCGGACCGCTGGCGCTGGCCAGGGCGCACCGCGCGCATTCGGCGCGGCTGCTGATCGAGATGTCCGGCCTGCCGCTGACCGACGTCGCGTTCGCGGCGGGCTTCTCCAGCGTCCGCCAGTTCAACGAGACGATCCGCGAGGTGTTCGCGACAACGCCTTCGCAGCTTCGCGCGGCGAGCCTGCGTCGCGGGCGTCGCAAGTCCGAAGAGACACCGACCGGGACCCGGCTGAGCCTGCGACTGCCGTTCCGCAAACCGTTCGACGCGGACGGGGTGCTGAACTTCCTGGCCGACAGGGCCGTCCCCGGTGTGGAACATGTGACGCGCGACGATTCCGGCGTGACCGCTTACGCCCGCACGCTGCGGCTCGCGCACGGCGCCGGCGTGGTGCGGTTGACGACGAAGGACGACCACGTCCGCGCCGACCTGCGGCTCACCGATCTGCGCGACCTGAGCAGCGCGGTGGCCAGGGTGCGGCGGCTGCTCGATCTCGACGCGGACCCCGAAGCGGTCACGCGGGTGCTGGGGGCGGACCCGGCGCTCGCGCCGCTGGTCGAGGCGATCCCCGGTATCCGGGTGCCCGGCGCTGTCGACGGGGACGAGCTCGTGCTGCGCGCGCTGCTGTCCCCCGCTGAGACGGCGTCGCTCGCCGACGCCCTCGGCGAGCGCGTGCCCAGCTGCGACGAGTCACTGGAAGGGGTGACCACGGTGTTCCCGACGGCGGCCCGGGTCGCCGAACACGGTCCGGAGCGGATCGCCGCCGTGGCCGCCGCGCTGGCGGACGGCGTCTCGGTCCACGTCGGCCGCGATCCCGAAGAGTTGCGGGCGGAACTGCTGGCACTCCCCGGGATCACCACCCGGATCGCCGATTACGTCCTGATGCGCGTGCTGGGCGCGCCGGACGTCCTGCTGACCGGTGATCCGGCGCTGCGCCGGGGAGCGGCCGTGCTGGGGATCGCCGACGACGAAACGACGCTGGCCGAACGCGGGCGGGCCTGGCAGCCCTGGTCCTCGTACGCCGGCATGTACCTGTGGCGCGCTTGAAAGGGAGAACGATGAGCATCGCGTATTGGTCCACAATGGACACGAAGATCGGGCCGTTCACCGCCGTGGTGGCGGGTGACGGGGCCGTGCTGGCCTCGGGTTGGACCGGCGACGTCGGCGACCTGACGCCGCTGATCTCGCCGTCACTGGCCCCCGGCGAGGTCAAGCAGCGGCGGGACCTGGGGCCGGTGAGCACCGCGATCCGCCGCTACCACGGTGGCGACCTCGACGCTGTCGCCGATATCGAGGTGCGGCAGCGGTCCGGCGCTTTCCGGGAACACGCTTGGGAAATGCTGCGGAAGGTGCCCGCGGGCGAGCCGGTGAGCTACGCGGAGTACGCGGCGCTGGCGGGGAATCCGTCGGCGGTGCGGGCGGCCGCGTCCGCGTGCGCGAAGAACGCGGCGGCCTTGTTCGTGCCGTGCCATCGCGTGGTGCGGACCGGCGGCGCGGTGGGGAACTTCCGTTGGGGTGTTCCGGCGAAGCAGTGGCTGCTGACCCACGAGGCCGCCTGACGCTCCCTGGCCGGGTCAGGCTGCGTGGATCTCCACCGAAGAGCCCGTACGTGCCTTTCGGATCCGCAGCCTGGTCGGGATGCGCTGCCGCAGTTCCTCCACATGCGACACCAGCCCGACCACCCGGCCACCGGCGCGAAGCTCGTCGAGGATGTTCATGACGATGTCGAGCGTCTCGGCGTCCAGAGTGCCGAAGCCCTCGTCGATGAACAGCGTGTCCAGCAGCGCGCCGCCGGTTTCGGCGGCGACGACGTCGGCGAGACCCAGTGCCAGTGAGAGCGACGCGAGGAAGGACTCGCCGCCGGAGAGCGTCTTCGCGGGCCGGACGGTGCCGGAGTAGTCGTCGAGCACATCGAGGCCGAGTCCGCCGCGCGTGCCACGGGCCCCGGCCGCGTCAGAGTGCACGAAGGAGTAGCGGCCCTGGCTCATCGTCCGCAGGCGGGCGGTCGCCGCGACCGCGACCTCTTCCAGCCTCGCGGCGAGGACGTACGAGCGAAGCGACATCTTCCGCGCGTTCTGCCCTCGCCCGTTGACCACCTCGGCGAGCGCCTTCAGTTCGAGGTACTGCTCCTCGACCGGGGCCAGATCCGCCATCAGGGACGTCATCCGCTCGGCCAGTCCGGTCAGGTCCGTGTGCCGGGTCGTGGCCGTCCCCAGCGCCGCGAAGGCCTGTTCGGCTTCGGCCCGGGTTTCCCGCGCCGCTTCCTCCGAGGCCACGACGTCGATCTCGTCGTCCGGCGCGATACCGAAGAGTTCCGGCTCGGCCAGCGCGCGCCGCTCGGACTCCTCCATCACCTTCGCGTCGGCGAGGCTGTTCTCCAGTTTCGTGATCTGCTCGTCCGGCCGCGACGCGGCCCGCATCTCGTCGAGATCCGCGAAACCCTTGGCCCGCAACGCTTCTTTGACCAGTTTCGCTTGCTCGTCGCGACGCTCACGGGCACCCGCGACGCCGAGCCGCGCTTCGGCGAGCGCGTCGAGACGGGTCGCGAAACCGAGCAGATGCCGCCGCCGGGCGGCGACGTCGTCGAACTCGCCGCGCGCGCTTTCCAGCCGTCGTTCCCGTTCGGCCAGCCGTTCCGTGAGGCTTCGGACCTCGGTCCCGGCCTCGGCCGCCCGCTCTCCGGTCACTCGACGGCGTTCGGTCAGCTGCTCGGTGTTCCGTTCGAGTTCGAGGAGCCGCTTCTCCAGCGCGGGCTTGCGACGAGCCGATTCCGACAGCGACGCGCCCAGCTCCCGCGCCTCGGCGAGTTCGCCCCGCAGCGCCTCCGCGGTGCGCTCGCGCAACCGCTCGACCAGCGCCTTCAGCCGTCCTTCGGCTTCGAGCAGCGTGGCTTTCGCCTCCTCGCGCCGCTTGTCGGCCTGCTGCTCCGCGACCTCGGCGCGACGTTCGTCCTCGGGATCGACGAGGCCGCCGGTGTGCGTGGCGGGTGCCGGATGCTCGGTCGCCCCGCAGACCGGGCAGTCCTCGCCCGCGGCCAGACCGGCGGCGAGTTCGGCCGCCATTCCGTCGAGGCGGCGTTCCCGCAGGTCCAGGCGATGCTGCCGCGCCTGCTGATGGACGTCGACGGCGTCGCGGACCAGCCCGCGCGCCTGCTCGACCGCCTGCTCCGCACGAGGTACCTCGTCGGCGTCCCGGACCAGCGCTGTCAACTCTTCGAAGCGGGTGCGGGCACCGTCGAGCTTCGCTTCGGCTTCGGCGGCCGCCAGCGCCTCGGCGCGCACCGCGGCGATCTTCTCCGGCGCGGATTCGAGTTCGGCGGCGAACTCCTCGGCCTGCTTTTCCGCCTCCTTCGCGGTGGCGCTCAGCTGATCGCGACGGACCAGATCCCGTTGCTGCTGCTCGCCTTCCGCCACGAGTTCGGCCAGCGCGCCCGCCTCCTCGCGCAGCCCGCCGGCGCGGGCGCGGAGTTCGGCCGCGGACTTGTCCGCGGCGTCCGGCACTTCCTGGGCCCGGAGCTCCTCCGCGGCCTCCGCGTCGGCGAGCTGGCTCGAGCGGCGTTCGAGCAGATCCGCTTCCGCGGCGACGCCCGCCGCACGATGAGCGGCCTCGACCTCTTCCGCCCACTCCGCGCGCTGATCCGCCTGCTCGGCGATCGCCGAAAGGCGCGTGTACGCGGTGCGCACGCGGCGGATCCGCTCGGCGGTGGACCGGTTCTCCTGCCAGACGGCCTCGGCCTTCTGGGCCGCCGCGCGCGCCTTCGTGTCCCGTTCCCGTGCCTGGGCGGCACGTTCGGCGGACTCCGCGAGTACCGCGTCGACCCACTCGACCTGCCCCTCTTCGGGCGCTTCCTGCTGGGCGACCTGCGCGAACCGCGCGACCCACTCCCGCAGCGACTGCTGCCGCGCCTGCAATTCGCGGCCGCGCTCGGCGCGCAGATTCGCGAACCAGTTCTCGACGTCGGAGAACCGCTCCGTGCCGAACAGCCGCTCCAGCAACTCCTCGCGCTCGGCCGTGTTCGCGCGCAGGAACCGCGCGAACTCACCCTGAGGCAGCAAGACCACCTGGAAGAACTGCTCGTGCGTCATGCCGATGAGCCGCTCGACCGTGCGCGCGACCTCGTCGATCCGCGTGATGCCTTCGGCCACGTGCCCGGCCGGCACCGTGCCGACCCAGCTCAGCACCGCCTTGGCCTGCTGGAGGGTCATTCCTTCGCCCCGGCGCTTGGGCCGCTGGTACTCGGGATTGCGCGCGATCCGCATCCGCTGGCCCTGCACTGTCAGCTCGAGGACGACCTCGGTGACCTGGTCCGGCTCGGCCAGATCGCAGCGCAGCCGCTTCACCTCGCCGCGAGCCCCGGGGACGGTGCCGAACAGCGCGAACGCGATGGCGTCGAGCAAGGTCGTCTTCCCCGCGCCGGTGTCGCCGTGCAGCAGGAACAACCCGTCGGCGCCGAGCACGTCGAAGTCCACCACCTCGCGGCCCGCGTACGGACCGAAAGCGGCGACCTCCAACCGGTGCAACCTCATACTTCGCGCTCCCTGCCCGCCGCGCCCAGCGCCGCCAGCACCAGGCGCTCCTCGCTCTCCGACGGCTCGGATCCGCGGCAGTCCTCGAGGAAACTGCGCGTGATCTCGACGTCGGATCGCCCTCGGACGGCTTCGGCGTACTTCAGCGCGGCTCCGTCGTGGCCGCCTTCCGGCTGCCAGTCCATGTGCACGGCGTGCGGGAAGCGCTCACGCAGTTTCCGCATGGCGTCGATCGGCCGGACCCTGTCGGTGACCGTGAAGGAAAGGAAATGTTCGGTGAGGCCGTCGTGTTCCGGATCCGACAGGAGATCCGCCAGTTCGCCGCGGAGCATCGCGAGATGCCGCGGAACCGGCAGTTCGTGGCGCCGGACTTCGGCGAGCCCTTCCGCGTCGAGCTCCACCAGCCAGACGGATTTCCGTTGCCGCGTCTCGGAAAACGAATACGCCAGCGGGCTGCCCGAATAGCGCAGGTGCTCGGCGAGGGTCTGCGGGCCGTGCAGATGCCCGAGTGCGACGTAGTCGACTCCGTCGAACACCGAACCCGGCACCTGCTCGACGCCGCCGACCGCGATGGTCCGCTCGGATTCGGTCGGCTCGCCACCGGTGACGAAGGCGTGCGCGAGCACCACCGAGCGCGTTCCGGACGGCCGCGCGGCGAGATCGGCGCGGATCCGCCGCATCGCCTCGGTGAGGACGCCGGTGTGGCCGCGGGCCTCGGGGACGCCGAGGGCGTGGCGCGCGGGCTCCGGTTCGAGGTACGGGATGCCGTAGAGGGCGACCTCGCCGTGCGCGTCGGGCAGCAGCACCGGCTCGGCGAGACCGTCGATCGTGGCGCGCAGGTGCAGCCCGCCCGCCGCGGCGAAGTCGGCGAACGCGCCCAGCCGCGGCGCGGAATCGTGGTTGCCCGGCGTCATCACCAGCTGCGCCCCGGCCTGACGGAGCCTGCCGAGCGCGGTCGTGGCGACGCGAACGGCCTCCGCCGAAGGCACCGCGCGGTCGTAGATGTCCCCGGAAACGAGGACGACGTCGACCGACTCGGCGAGCACGAGGTCGGCGAGATGACCGAGCACGGCTTCCTGCTCGGCGAGCAGATCGGCGCCGTGGAACGTGCGGCCGATGTGCCAGTCGGACGTGTGCAGGAGCTTCACGCAGCCCAAGGTAGGGCCGCGCACCGGCCGAAGAGGGGAGGCGCGCCCTTGGCGGCACCGCGCTTTCCGACACGCCGGGGACGGCCCAGGTCAGATACGGAGCGCGACCACGTGCTCCGGTTTTTGTCGGTGGGTTCCGCCATGATGTCCCGGACTCGGATCCGGAAGGGAGGTACCGGTGGCGACGGTGATCACCACCGCGGCCGTCGTGCTCGCGCTCCTGCTGCTCGTCGCCGTCGCACTGCTGTGGCGGCTGTACAACGACGGCATGCGGCGGGCGGACGCCGCGGCGAAACTGGTCGCCGCCGAACGTTCGAAGGCGGATCAGCAGCAGCTCGCGTTGCGCCGGTACGAGGTCGCTTTCGCCTCGATCAGCGGCCGCGGCGAGCTGGGCGAAAAGGTCCTCCTGGAGACAGCACGCGCGCTCGGGCTCCGCGAGGAGCTGCACTTCACGCTGCAAACCGACCTCGCGGGCGGCGGAGCGGCGAAACCGGACATGGTGCTGCGGGTCGGCGGCGGGCGGACGGTGCCTGTCGACGCGAAGGCGAGCATGGCGTGCTGGGCGGAGGCCGTCGAGACCAACGACCCCGAAGAACGGCTCGACGCGTTGCGCGTCCACGTCCGGCAGCTCCGGTCGCGGGCGGCCGAGCTGGCGGGCAAGGGCTACCAGCGCTGGGCCGACGCGATCTACGGGACGATCATGTTCGTCCCCTCCGACGCGGCCGTGGTGGCCGCGCTGGACACCGATCCGGAACTGCTGCGCTGGATGCTGGACAGGCGCGTCTTCCTCTGCGGGCCGACGGGGTTCGCCGTACTCGCGTCCGCCGCGCTGTTCGCCGCGACCGAACGGGCGCTGGTCGAGGACGTCGAGCAGGTCCGGGCGGGAGCCGCGGCCGCGCACCGGGCCGCGGGCAACGCCGTCGACGCGCTGAACCTGTCGAGCACCCACCTCCAGCGCTTCATCTCGGCCCGGCGCCGCGAACTGGAGGCACTCGAAAGCTTCCGGAGCACGGTCTCCCCGCTGACGGACGCGTCGGGCAGCCCGGCGCCGGTGCCCTCGATCCGGAAGGCGGACGAGCTCCCGGCGAACTGAGCGAGCTGTCGCCCGCTCGACGGTGGAGGATTCGGGACGTTCAACGTCCCAGATCCTCCACGCTCGGTCGTCGGCCGGAGATCGTGACCGGCATGAGCTGGCGACGACGAAGGAATCGGGACGTTCAGTGTCCCGAATCCTTCATCGACAACCCCGACGACCGCCGCCTCACGCAAACCAGGCGTAGCTAGGTGAACACGGGTCCAAACCACCATCTCCGCCACTCCGGACATCGTGACCGGCATGAGCTTGATCAGCAGAGGGTCGGGGGACGGTGAGTACCCCCACCCCTCCGATGATCAAGGTCGAAGACCGGAGCGCCCTCGCGACGATGAAGGAATTGGGACGTTCAGTGTCCCGAATCCTTCATCGACAACCGCACAACCGCCGCCCTCACGCAAACCAGGCGTAGCTAGGTGAACACGGGTCCGAACCACCATCTTCGCCACTCACGAGGGCCTTTCCCACCTGCGGTTTCCGGAAGCGGAGGCTCCGTTTCGGCCGCCATGACAACCTTGTCGCGCTCCCACGCGTAGTACCTCTGGAAAGCATCCGGGCAATCCGTCCGGGTGGTCCGAGATGACCACTACCAGGCGATCGACATACCGCCTGTTGGCGGTATGTCCGCAGCTTGGATATACGGTGGGGCCTGTGACCGCGATTCGCGATCGCCAGAGCGATCCTGATGCCGACGACGTTCCCGTAGCCTGGGACGAGCGTCCGCTCGTCGGCGCCAGGCGCGGGCTGCCCTGGTGGGCCGCCGTCCTGGTGGGCTTCGGGCTCGCCATCCTTGGCGCCTTCATCGACGTGATGATCCAGAAGGATCTGGGCCTGCTGTTCAAGGTCTGCTACGCGCTCGGCGCGGTGGTCGCCGTGGTGGCCGTCCAGCGAAGAGGGCTGTTCGGCCCGATGGTGCAGCCGCCCCTGGTCCTCGCGGTGACCGTCCCGGGGGTCATCCTCCTGACGTCGGACAACAGCAAGGGCTCCGACCTGCTCGAGAGAGCCTTCGACATCGGCACGCCGCTGATCAACGGGTTCCCGACGATGGCCATCACCACCGGTGTCACCCTGGCGATCGGCTTCTTCCGGATCTACCGCGAACGCGATCCCGACGCCCCGGTGAAGCTGAAGGGGAACGCCAAGCCGGAACGTCGCGAAGACGCGAAACCCCCGGTCAAGCCCGCTGCCGCGGCCGCAGGCCGCCGTCCGGCTTCGCGGACCGGGCAGACGCCGCCCCCGCCGTCACGCCGGGGCGCGCCCCGGGACGACGCGCCGCCGCGCCGCCGTCCGGTCGACGACGAGCGCCGTCCTCGCCGCGACGCCGAGCCCGGCGCCCGCAAGCCACCGCCTCCGGGACGTCAGCCCCGGCGTCCGCGTCCGCCGGAAGACGGCGGCGAGCCTCGCCGTCGCGACCCTCGTGGCGAAAGCGCCCCCGGCGCCCCGCGCCGCCGTCCGCCGCGTGCGGACGACCCTCGCCGAGGCGGTCAGCCGCCACGCCGCCGCCCTTGGGACGACGAGCGCTGAAGCAAGGGACCTTTGCTCTCGCCTGAGCCTCTGACCAGCGGCTTGATCGCAAAAAGGGCCGCCCGAGGAACTCCTCGGGCGGCCCTTTTCGTATCGGAAGCGTCAGGCCCTGCCGACCTTCTTCAGCTCGTGCGGCAGCGCGAAAGCGATCTTCTCGTTCGCCGTGGTGACCTCGTCGACGTCGCCCCAGCCGCGCTCGGCCAGCCACGCCAGCAGGTCCATGACCAGCACCTCCGGCACCGAAGCGCCGCTGGTGACACCGACGGTCTCAACGCCTTCGAGCCACGCTTCGTCGACTTCGTGCGCGAAGTCGACCAGGTGCGACGCGCGCGCCCCGGCCTTCAGCGCGACCTCGACGAGGCGCTTCGAGTTGGACGAGTTCGTGGAGCCGACCACCAGCACCAGATCGCATTCGGCGGCCATGGCCTTGACCGCGACCTGACGGTTGGTGGTGGCGTAACAGATGTCGTCGCTGGGCGGGTCGGCCAAGCCGGGGAACTTGTCCCGCAGCTGGTCGACGCGCTCCATGGTCTCGTCCACCGAAAGGGTGGTCTGTGAGAGCCAGATGACCTTCGAGGGGTCGCGGATCTCGACCTTGTCGACGTCTTCGGCGGTGTCGACGAGCTGCACCTTGTCGGGAGCTTCGCCGGCCGTGCCTTCGACCTCTTCATGGCCTTCGTGGCCGATCAGCAGGATGTCGTAGTCGTCCTTCGCGAACCGGTTGACCTCTTTGTGCACCTTCGTCACGAGAGGGCAGGTCGCGTCGATGGTCCGCAGATTGCGCTCGGCCGCCTCGGCGTGCACCGCGGGCGAGACGCCGTGCGCGGAGAACACCACCAATTCGCCTTCCGGCACCTCGGAGGTCTCGTCGACGAAGATCACCCCGCGATCGCGCAGGGTCTCCACGACATGCCGGTTGTGCACGATCTCCTTACGCACGTACACCGGCGCACCGTAGAGCTCGAGTGCCTTTTCGACGGCGATGACCGCGCGGTCGACACCCGCGCAGTAACCACGAGGCTTGGCGAGCAGGACACGTTTGCCACCTGCCGGCACACCGGACTCGGTGATCGTCGGACTGCCGGCGGGCGTGATTCCGGGACTCGCAGAACTCATGACCCCCAGGGTACGGGCTACCCCGGGGGCTCCTCGCACTCACGTTCAGGTGACCAGGGAACCCCTCTAAAGTATGTGCGTGGAGTCACGTCCTGTGAGCCGACCCACCCGTTCGGTTGGGCAGGATGGACCAGATACGGCAGGCTAGACGTATGAAGCCTCTCCCGCTCCCCCTCCGGGTCGCCGCGGGCCTCGCCGTCACCACCGCCGAGCGGGTTCGCGAACTTCCCAAGCAGCTCACCGGGCTCCCCGTCACAGTGGTCAGCCAGGTCCTCCAGTTCTCCATGCGCGTCCAGCAGCACGTCACCGAGCTGGCGATCAAGGGCGACGACGCGCTGTCGGGTCTCCGTCCGGTCGAGGACGCCCCGAGCTGGGCCACCTTCGACGAAGATCTCCCGCCGGACCTCGGCGAACGCCGTTACGAACGCGACTCGTGCGTGATCCCGCTGCACGAGGACGCCGAGGTCCCCGAACCGCGCGCCGAGACGAATGGTCGTCTTCACGACCTCGAAGCGCTCACCGAAGACCCGTGGGCCGAGGAGGAGCGCGCGCTCGCCGAGGACCACGCCGACGGCGAGTTCGACAGCGCGAGCGCGCCCGTGACTGCCGGTCCCGCGGGGCTCGAGGACTACGACACCCTCACCCTGCCGCAGTTACGTGCCCGTCTGCGCCGGTTCGACCTCACGCAGCTGGAAGAACTGCTGACCTACGAACGGGCGAACGCCGACAGGGCGTCGTTCGTCGGCATGCTCGCGCGTCGCATCGGCAACGTGAAGAAGGCCGAGAGCGACGGCGACAGCGCGGAAGGCCAGTGAGCGCCGAGCCCACCTCAGCCGCGGCGGGTCCGTCCACTTCCGCCGAGAACCCGTGGCCGGTCCGCACGGTCGCCCGCAAGGTCGGCGAGTGGATCAACCGGCTCGGCGCGGTCTGGGTGGAGGGTCAGGTCACGCAGATCTCGGCCCGGCCCGGCACCAACACCGCGTTCCTGACGCTGCGAGACCCGTCCGCGGACGTGTCGATGTCGGTGACCTGCCCGATGGGCCTGCTGCGCACGATCGAACCGCCGCTGCGCGAGGGCGCGAGCGTCGTGGTCCACGCGAAGCCGACGTTCTTCATGAACCGCGGCTCGTTGAGCCTGCGCGCCAACGAAATCCGCGCGGTCGGCATCGGCGAACTCCTCGCGCGGATCGAGCGGCTGCGACGGCTGCTGGCCGCCGAGGGCCTGTTCGCGCCCGAGCGCAAACGCAAGATCCCGTTCCTGCCCAAGGGAATCGGGCTGATCACCGGTCGCGCGTCCGCCGCCGAACGCGACGTGCTGGTGAACGCGCAGGCCCGCTGGCCGCATGTCGCGTTCAAGGTGATCAACACCGCCGTGCAGGGATCGCTGGCCGTCCCGCAGATCCTCCAGGCACTGTCCAAACTGGACCGTGATCCGGACGTCGACGTCATCGTGATCGCACGCGGCGGCGGCAGTGTCGAAGATCTGCTGCCGTTCTCCGACGAGGCGCTGTGCCGCGCGGTGTCCGCGGCGGGCACCCCGGTGGTCAGCGCCATCGGGCACGAGCCCGACACCCCGCTGCTCGACCACGTCGCCGACCTTCGCTGTTCGACGCCGACAGACGCCAGCAAGCGGATCGTGCCCGACGTGCGCGAGGAGACCCAGCGCGTCCGCCAGATGCGCGACCGCGGCCGCCGCGCCCTGCACGGCTGGGTGGACACGCAGGTCAGGCTGCTGACCCAGATGCGCAGCCGTCCGGTGCTCGCCGATCCGCTGGGCCCGGTCCAGCGGCGCTCCGACGACGTCGAGATCCACCGCGAACGCGGGCGCCGCGCGATGCTCACCCTGCTCGCCAAGGACCAGGCGGAGATCGCCAGCGCCCGGGCGCGGCTGACCGCGCTCGGCCCGGCGGCGACCCTCGAACGCGGCTACGCGGTGGTGCAGTACACCGACGCCGAAGGCAACCTCCAGGTACTCCGGTCCGTCTCCGAGGTCGTGGACGGCGCGAAACTGCGCGTCCGCGTGGTCGACGGCGCGCTCGGCGCCGTCGTCACGGGCGAACCGGAGGAGGCGAATTGACGGCGAGTTTCCTGCCTTTGACCGTCGACGCCGCCCAACGCGCGGACGCGCCGGGAGTGCTCCACAACGCGCTCTTGACCGACCGCGCCGCCGCGGAATGCTGGACGGTCCTGCTGGCGGGGTGTGAGTTTTCGACCAAACACGGCCTCGACGCCCAGCTGCGCAAGCTGTCGGAGGCCACCGCCGAGCACGTCGGCACCCGATGGTGGTTCGCCGACGGTTCCGTGCACCGCCAACGGGTGGCCAGGGCGCAGGAGAACCTCGTCGCGGCGATCGCGGAGGGTGACGGCCAGGAGTTCGCTCTCGCCTTCGTGGGTTACGACAACGCCATGGCCGGCGCGGTAGTGTGCGCGGGTATCGGCAAGCACCGACGTCCGGTAGAAGGAAGCACAGCGTGAGCAAACCCGGTGGCGAGACCGCCGAACTCGGCTACGAGCAGGCCCGCGACAGGCTGGTCGAGGTCGTCCGCGAGCTCGAGGCGGGCGGACTGTCCCTGGAACAGTCGCTCGCCCTGTGGGAGAAGGGCGAGCAGCTGGCGAAGGTCTGCGAGCACCATCTCGAAGGCGCGCGCGAGCGGATCGAGGCCGCGTTGTCGTCGGTCGAGGACGAGCCTGGCAACGGTCAGTGACGTTCACCATGCTCTTGAGCCACCGAACCACCGTGGGTATCTGAGAGACTGAGACCCCGCCGAGTTCCTGACCCGGGAGGCCTCATGCCCACCCCCACCTCGTCCGCCAGCTCTTCCCGACGCCGTGAAGCGCCCGATCGCAACCTCGCGATGGAACTGGTCCGCGTGACCGAAGCCGCCGCGATGGCCGCGGGCCGCTGGGTGGGGCGCGGGGACAAGATCGGCGGCGACGGCGCCGCCGTGGACGCGATGCGCCAGCTGGTCTCGACGGTGTCGATGCGCGGTGTCGTCGTCATCGGCGAGGGCGAGAAGGACGAAGCCCCGATGCTGTTCAACGGGGAAGAGGTAGGTAACGGCGACGGGCCGGACTGCGACGTCGCGGTCGACCCGGTCGACGGGACGACCCTGATGGCCAAGGGCATGCCGAACGCGCTGGCCGTGCTCGCGGTCGCCGAACGCGGCGCGATGTTCGACCCGTCCGCGGTCTTCTACATGGAGAAGCTCGCCGTCGGACCGGACGCCGCGGGCAAGGTCGACCTCGCCGCCCCGGTCGCGGAGAACATCCGCCGGGTCGCGAAGGCCAAGAACTCCAGCGTTTCCGACGTCACCGTGTGCATCCTCGACAGGCCGCGTCACGAGCAGCTGATCAAGGAGGTCCGCGAGGCGGGCGCCCGGATCAGGTTCATCTCCGACGGCGACGTCGCGGGCGCGATAGCCGCGGCCCGGCCGAGCACCGGTGTCGACATGCTGCTCGGCATCGGCGGCACCCCCGAAGGCATCATCGCGGCCTGCGCGATGAAGTGCCTCGGCGGCGAACTCCAAGGCCGTCTGTGGCCGAAGGACGACGCGGAGCGCGAGAAGGCGCTGGCCGCGGGCCACGACCTCGACCGCGTGCTCGGCAACGACGATCTCGTCCGCGGCGACAACGTGTTCTTCTGCGCCACCGGCGTCACCGACGGCGACCTGCTGCGCGGCGTCCACTACCGCGCGGGCGGCGCGACCACCCAGTCGATCGTGATGCGTTCGAAGTCCGGCACGGTCCGGATGATCGACGGCTACCACCGGCTGACCAAGCTCCGCTCGTATTCGTCCGTCAACTTCGACGGGCACCTCGACGATTCACTGGAAGACGACGTCGTTCCCCCGCTCCCCTAAGGAGAATCCGTGCTCAAGCGCGTGCTCGTGGTCCTGCTCGCGGCGATGGTCCTCACGCCGGTCGGGCAGGCCACGGGCGCGGGCGACCTCGTCGGCGGCAGAGAGGCCGACGAGCCGTATCCGTTCATCGCTTCCCTGCATTCGGCCTCCGGCAAGGCTTTCTGCGCCGGCGCGCTGATCATGGCGGACTGGCTGGTGACGGCCGGGCACTGTGTCGAGGGCAAGAACCCGGCGAATCTGAGCGTGCGGGTCGGCAGCAACGACAACACGCAAGGCGGCGAGATCGCGAAGCCCGCCGAGATCGTCGTGAACCCGTCTTACAACCCCGCGCCCGAGCACGCGGGCGGCGATCTCGCCCTCGTCCGGCTGGCCGCTCCGGTGAAGACGGCGCCCGTCCCGCTCGGTGCCGTCGTGGCACCGGGGACGCCGACGCGACTGCTCGGCTGGGGCCAGACGTGCCCGACTTCGGGCTGCGACAAGGGCACGGCGAAGCTGCAGCAACTCGACACGAAGATCGTCGAAGGCGTGCGCTGCACCGCGAAGTTCAACGGCGCCGTCGAATTGTGCACCGACAACCCCGACGGGAAGTCGGGTTCGTGCTACGGCGATTCCGGGGGGCCCGAAGTCGCCAAGGTCGACGGGAAATGGGTGCTGCTGGGCACGATCAGCCGCCCGGGCAACGCCGACCCGGTGTGCGCGACTTCGCCGTCGATCGCGACTTCGGTGGTGGCCTACGCGCAATGGATCGCGGAGAAGACCACCACCACCTGACGTCTACTCCGCGTTGCTCGAGTGCCCGGGGAACAGATGCGCTTCCGGGTTCAAGGCCACCGCGATGTTGTTGACCGCCGTCGCCGCCTCCCCGAATCCGGTCGCGATCAGCTTCACCTTCCCCGGATACGCCGAGACGTCGCCCGCCGCGTAGACCCGCTCCCGCGCCGTCGCCATGGTCGAGTCGACGGCGATCGCGCGGTGGTCGATCCGCAGTCCCCAGCTTTCGATCGGCCCGAGGTCGGCGGTGAAGCCGAGCGCGGCGACCACCGCGTCGGCGGGCAGCACCTCGGGTTCGGCGCCCTTGACCTGGATCTCGACCTCGGCCAGCGCGCCGTCGCGGTCGAGGAACCGGGTGACCTCGGCGTCGGTGACGATCCGCACGCCGAGTTCGCGCGCCTGCCGGACGATGGATTCGGCCGCGCGGAACCGCGCGCGGCGGTGCACGAGGGTGACGCTCGCGGCGACCGGATGCAGGGCGAGCACCCAGTCGAACGCCGAGTCCCCGCCGCCGACGACGACCACGTGCTGGCCCGCGTGCGCTTGCAGGGCCGGCACGAAATGGACCATGCCGCGGCCGAGCCAGCCGTCACCGGCGGGCAGCGGACGCGGGGTGAATTCGCCGATCCCGGCGGTGATCAGCACCGCCCCGGCACGCAGGACCTGTCCGCCGTCGAGCGTGATGGTGATGCCGCCCTCGACACTTTCGAGTTTCTCCGCCTTGCGCCCGAGCAGATAGACGGGCTTCCACGGCGCCGCCTGATCGAGCAGGCCCTGCACCAGATCGCGGCCACGGACCTCGGCGAATCCGCCGACGTCGTAGATCATCTTTTCGGGGTACATCGCGGTGACCTGTCCACCCGCCTCCGGCAGTGAATCCACGACGGCCATCGAAAGGCCGCGGAATCCCGCGTAGTAGGCGGCGAACAGACCCGTCGGACCGGCCCCGATGATGACGAGGTCGTACGACGTTTCCCCAGCGGACTCGCTCATTCGGCACTCTCCCGGCCGGTGGTGGGCGGCGTGATCGAGAACACACTCGATCCTAGCCCTCGCGTGCCGAAAGACACGGAGCGCGCCAGGAGCCACTGCGCGAAACTTGAGGCATGGCTGAACAGGAATACCGGATCGAACACGACACCATGGGTGAGGTGCGCGTCCCCGTCGACGCCCTCTACCGCGCGCAGACGCAGCGCGCCGTCGAGAACTTCCCGATCTCCGGCCGGGGCCTGGAACGCGCCCAGATCCGCGCGCTCGGCCTGCTGAAGGCCGCCGCGGCGCGGGTCAACGCGCGGCTCGGCGTGCTGGACGCCGACGTCGCCGAGGCCATCGCGAAGGCCGCCGACGAGGTCGCCGAAGGCGAGCACGACGCGCACTTCCCGATCGACGTATTCCAGACCGGCTCCGGGACCTCGTCGAACATGAACGCCAACGAGGTGATCGCGACGCTCGCGTCGAGGGCGCTGGGCCGCGACGTCCACCCGAACGACCACGTCAACGCTTCGCAGTCTTCGAACGACACCTTCCCGACGACGATCCACGTCGCCGCGACCGAGGCCGTCCTCTCCGACGTGGTCCCGGCGCTGGAGTACCTGGCGGCCGCGATCGAGACGCGCGCGGCCGAATGGACGGACATCGTGAAGTCCGGCCGCACGCATCTGATGGACGCCGTCCCGATCACCTTCGGCCAGGAGGCGGGCGCGTGGGCGTCACAGGTCCGCTTCGGTGTCGAACGGTTGAAATCGGGCCTGCCGCGACTCGGTGAACTGCCGATCGGCGGTACCGCGGTCGGATCCGGGCTGAACGCGCCCGAGGGCTTCGGCTCGGCCGTTTCGCAGGAACTCGCTTCGGTGACCGGCCTTCCGCTGACCGAGGCGCGTGACCACTTCGAGGCGCAGGCGACGCAGGACAGCGTCGTCGAGACATCCGGACATCTGCGCACGGTCGCGGTGTCGCTGAACAAGATCGCGAACGACCTGCGGTGGCTGGGTTCCGGCCCGCGCACCGGGCTCGCCGAACTCGCGCTGCCGGATCTGCAGCCGGGTTCGTCGATCATGCCGGGCAAGGTGAACCCGGTGATCCCGGAGGCGACGCTGCAGGTGGTCGCGCAGGTGATCGGGAACGACGCGGCGGTCGCCTTCGCGGGCGCGGCGGGCAACTTCCAGCTCAACGTGAACCTGCCGGTGATCGCACGCAACGTGCTCGAATCGGCGCGGCTGCTCGCGGCGGTCTCGCGACTGCTGGCGGACAAGGTGTTCGCGGGCGTGACGGTGAACGCCGACCGCGCACGCGAGTACGCCGAGGGTTCGCCGTCGATCGTGACGCCGCTGAACAAATACATCGGCTACGAAGAGGCCGCCGCGATCGCGAAACTGGCGCTCAAGGAGCTGAAGACGATCCGCGAGGTCGTGATCGAACGCGGTCACGTCGCGAACGGCAAGCTCACCGAAGCACAGCTGGACGAAGCCCTCGACGTGCTCCGCATGGCGCGCGGCGGCCGCTAAGCGCCGAGAGCGGCCACGGCCGCGTGCAGCGGCGAGGCGAGCGAAGCCGCCAGCCCGCCCGAAGGCGGTGTCTCGGTGAACAGGTGCAGCCACGTCAGCACCGGCCCGAGCAGGATCGCGTGCACGAGAGCCGGATCGGGCCGTCGCGAGAGTTCCCCTCTCGCGACGGCCCTTTCCAGCATCAAGACCAGATATCCGCGTTCGCGCCCGAGGAACACCTCGCCGAACCGCGCTTCCAGCGCCGGATCCGCCCGGACGTCGGCGAGCAGCGACGGCAGCGCCTGCCGCAGTTCCACACCGTCCAAAGAGGACTCGATCACCGTGAGGACCGCAGCCACGTCACCCAGCAGCGAGCCGGTGTCCTCCGGCGGTTCGAGCTCGACGGGATGGATCACCGCGGCGAACACGAGTTCCGCCTTCGACCGCCACCGCCGGTACACCGCGGCCTTCCCGACCCCCGCCCGCGCCGCGACCGCGTCGATCGTGCAGCGCTGGTACCCGGTTTCGGTCAGCAGCGCCCGCACGGCGACGCGGACAGCGTCGTCGATTCCCTCTTCCCTCGGCCTGCCTCTCACCATGCACCCAGTTTACGAGACTGACAGTTCCGTATATCGTCCGGGTATGACCTGGACCAGAACGTCCCGCGAGATCCTCCCGTGCCCGCCGTCCGCGATCTGGCCGTTCCTGGCCGACTTCACCCGATGGCCCGACTGGGATCCCGACCTCACCGGCGCCGAACCGCACGGCCCCGCGGCGGTGGGGACGACCGGTTTCCTCGTACCGAACGGATTCCGCGGCCGCGTGCACTCACGGGTCGCCGAGCCGTTCACGATCACTTCCCTGGTCCAAGACCGCGAGATCGCCATCCGCCAGCCGATTCCCTTCGGTGCCATGGATCTCGCGCTGACCGTGACCGCGGTCGACGGCGGGACGGAGTTCGTCCAGGAGATCACGCTCACCGGACCGATGCGCGCGGTCATGGTCGCGGTCATCGGCGGCGACGTCGTGAAACACTTCGGCCTCAAGTGCGCCAGGCTCGCCGAACTCGCGGCGGCGCAAGCCGATCACGACGCCTGAAGACACCAACGCGATCCCGATCACCTGGGAGAGGCGGAAATCCTGCATTCCCAGCAGGAGCGAGACGCCGAGCCCGGAGACCGGCATCAGCCCCACGAGCACCCCGGCCCTGTCCGCGCCCAGCACCGAAACCGCCGAGTACCAGAGAAGAAACGCGATCGCCGTGACGACGACCGTCAGATAGCCGAGCGCGATCAGTTCACGCCCGTCCGGCCACGCCCAGGCGCCGGACGGGTCGGCGATCGTGCCGACGACCGCGCCGCCGATGCCCGCGGCGCAACAACTCCAGGTCGCTGTCGCCAAGGGCCCGAGCCTCTCGAGCACACCGACGGCGAGCAGGGTGAACAGCGCTTCGCAGATCATCGCCAGCGCCGCGAGCACCAGCCCCTGCCAGCGCGCGGCCCCGCCGCCGGACAGCACGGCGATCCCGAGTCCGGCGAGCACCGCCCCCGTCACCGGCGCCCACGATGGGCGCTTGCCTTTCGCCAGTGGGCCGACGAGCGCGAGTACGAGCGGCGTGCCACCGAGGAACGCGGCGACCAGACCGGGTTCGGCGTACCGCTGCGCGAACAGCAGGCACGCCTGGAACCCGATCATCCCGGTCGCCGCGAGGGCGATCAGCGACGGCAGATCACGCGGGCCGGGCCGCGGCAAGGGCCGTCCGCGCAACCGCGCCCACGCCAGCAGGAGCACCCCCGCCAGCGCGTACCGCAGCGCCTGTCCGGTGATCACCGGGTAACCGTCGAGCATTCCCGTCACCGGCACGGACGCGCCGACGATCAGCACCCCCAGTACGCCGATCGTCACACTTCTTCGTTCGCTGTCCATGGCTCCACGATGTCGGCGAATTGGTCCGAGAGACAGAGCCAGATCATGAGTGATCGACAGGGCCATAAGTCGACGCAACCGGAAAGAGGGCCTTCTCCGTCTCTCCGGTATGCGACGAGGGATCGTTTCCGTACTGCTGCTGGTGTCCGCCTGCTCGACGGCGACTCCACCGCCGTCGAGCCCGGAAACGGTGCTGTTGCGGGCGAAGACCTACGTCGGCATGCCGAGTCCGAAACCGGCCCTTGTCCCCGAATTCAGCCTCTACGGCGGCGGGCGGCTGCTCGTCCCCGGCGAAACCGTGGGATCGCTCCAGACTGTCAGCGAGAAGCGACTGGACTCTCGAGCCGTGGAGGAGGTCTACAGCGCGGCGCACAGCGCCGATCTCGACCGCGACGCGTTCCTCCCCAACAGCAACGTGCTCGACGGCTATCTACTCGTCTTCACGTTGTACGACAAGGAAGGCAAGCGGCGCCAGGTCCGCGCCGAGAACCCGTCCGGCGAGCTCGACGACTTCCAGGAAGACCTGGCCGAGGTGGCGAAGAAAGCCGAATCCGTGCCGACGCCCTACCGGCCGACACGGATGGCCGCCGTCGGCTGGGCTTCGAGCACCCGGCCGAACTCGGAAGCACGCCCATGGCCCTTCGCGTCCTTCGACCGCACTCCGCATGTCGACGGTGGGCTTTGTGTCGTTCTGGAGGGCGAATCCGTGCGCCAGGCCGAGGAGTTGGCCAGGTCCGCCACTCCCGCGACGCGGTGGAGGACGGCGGAGACCACCTGGCTCGTGGTGTTCCGCCCACTCCTGCCCGACGAGAGATCCTGCGACGACCTGATGGTTCCTCATGAGCCCCAGTGAGGGGCAGGGCAACGGCGCCGGGCTCGTTTTGTGGTACGTGCGGAGCTCGTGCCGGGTGCCGGAGTGGTCGAAGGCAGTGACCGGCGTGCCTTGATCAACTGAAGTGGCCTCGGTCCCGGTTCCTTGCCCCGCTTGCGGTACATGAAGGACCCCTTCATTGCGTCTAGCGCCGTGAAGGGGGCCTTCATGTACTTGGGAAGGTGCGAAGGTCGAGTTCCCTCGGCTGAGCCGCTGTGACTGCTGGTGCGCGTGAGGCGGACGTGGCGATCCGCAAGTCCGTGAAGGCCCCCTTCACTACCTTCAGGGTAGGCAAGGAGTCCTTCACGGACCCGCACCCACGAACAACAGCAGCCAGAACCCCGTAGATGCTTCGGCTCTGACAGCCGGCTCAGCCTGGGTCTGTCAGGACCAGGCACCCACCCCGCCGGATCCGGGATACTCGTCGACATGACCGAGACGGCCGAACTGGGCGACTTCCTCAAGGCACGCAGGGCCGCGCTGGACCCGGCCGACCTCGGCCTGCCGACGGGCTTCAACCAGCGGCGGGTCGCCGGGCTGCGGCGCGAGGAGCTGGCGCAGCTGGCCGGGATCAGTGTCGACTATTACACCCGGCTGGAGCAGGGCCGGGCACGCAACGTGTCCGATTCCGTCCTCGATTCGCTGAGCCGCGCGCTGCGGTTGCACCGCGACGAGGAGACCTACCTGCGCAATCTCGCCGCCCCGAAACGCAAACGCGTCGCACGGCCGCGCGCGCAGCGGATCCGGCCGGAACTGCAGGTGATGCTGAACGCGATCCAGTCGCCGGCGTTCGTCTTCGGCCGCTACCTCGACGTGCTGGCCTGGAATTCGCTCGGGGCCGCGCTGTCCTTCGACTTCGCCGCTTGCCCGCCCGGCGAACGCAACATCCCGAAGATGTTCTTCCTCGACGAGCACGCCCGCGAGATGCACCCGGAGTGGGAAACCGTCGCGAAAGAGGTCGTGGCGAACCTGCGGGCCGAGAGCGGGAAGTACCCGGACGACCCGTACCTCGCGCAGCTGGTCGGCGAGCTCTCGCTCGGCAGCGAGGAGTTCCGGAAGCTGTGGGCGAAGCACACCGTGCGCGAGAAGGCGCACTCGTGGAAGGTGATGATCAACCCGGTCGTGGGGGAACTCCGGCTGCGCTACGAGACGCTGCGGCTGCCCGACGATCCGGATCAGGCCCTGGTGATCTACACCGCCGAGCCCGGCTCGACCAGCGAGCGGGCGCTCGCCCTGCTCGCCAGCTGGATCGCGGATCCCGCCCACGCCTGAACCCGCTCGACGCGAAACTGTCGGTGCGCGGGGTCATGATGGACCCATGTTGTTCACCGCGGTGGTGACCGCGTCGGCCGAACTGGCCGCCACGAGGTCCAGGAAGGCGAAGATCGCCACCCTGGCCGCACTGCTGCGCGCCGCCGGCGAGCTGGAGCTCCCGGCGGTGGTCGCGTTCCTCACCGGCCAGCCGACGCAGGGCCGCATCGGCACCGGCTGGCGGACACTGGCCGAGCTGAAAGCGGGTCCGGCCGGCGATCCGTCGTTGACCGTGGCCGAGGTCGACACGGCACTGGGCACGGTCGGGGCGGCGTCCGGATCGGGATCGGTGACGCTGCGCACGGAGACGTTGCGGGCGTTGTTCACCAGGATGACCGCTGCCGAGCAGGAGTTCCTGTTCCGGCTGGTCACCGGCGAGCTGCGGCAGGGCGCCCTCGAAGGGATCATGGTGGACGCCATCGCGGCGGCGTCCGAGATCCCGGCGGAGGACGTCCGGCGGGCGTTCATGCTGTCCGGGCAGCTGCCGGTGACGGGCCTGGCGGCGATGACAGGCGGCAAGGAGCGGCTGGCCGAGTTCAAACTCGCCTTGGGCAGGCCGATCCGGCCGATGCTGGCGTCCCCGGCGGAGTCGCTGGAAGAGGCGGTCACCGAGCACGCCGAGGCGCTGGTCGAGTACAAGATGGACGGTGCGCGGATCCAGGTCCACCGCGAAGGCGACGAGGTCCACGTCTACACGCGGACACTGCGCGAGATCACCGGCAGCGTCGGCGAGCTGGTGGATCTCGTGCGCTCGCTGCTCTGCACGTCGGTGGTGCTCGACGGCGAGACCTTGGCGCTGACCGACGACGGCAGGCCGAGGCCGTTCCAGGAGACGATGAGCCGGTTCGGCAGCACCCGTGACGAGCAGGTCAAGGAGTTGCTGCTGCGGCCGTACTTCTTCGACTGCCTGCACCTCGACGGCGCCGACCTGCTGGACGCGCCACTGTCCGAACGGAACACCGCCCTGCGCAAGGTCGCGGGCGAGCACGTCATCCCGGGAGAGATCGCGCCCGCTTCGGCCGAGCGAGTGCTGGAAGCGGCGATGGCCGCCGGGCATGAGGGCGTGATGGTCAAGGACCTCGCGTCGCCGTACGCGGCGGGCCGCCGCGGGCGCGCGTGGCTCAAGGTGAAACCGGCGCACACGATCGACCTGATCGTCCTCGCCGCGGAATGGGGACACGGCAGGCGCACCGGCTCGCTGTCGAATCTGCATCTCGGCGCGCGAGACCCCGAGGGCGGGCCGCCGATCATGGTCGGCAAGACGTTCAAGGGGATGACCGACGAGCTGCTGGCCTGGCAGACGAAGACGTTCCAGGAGATCGAGACCCACCGCACGGATTGGGCGGTGCACGTGCGGCCGGAGCTCGTCGTCGAGATCGAGCTCGACGGCGCCCAGGTGAGCACGCGGTATCCGGGCGGGCTGGCGCTGCGCTTCGCGCGTGTCGTGCGGTACCGGCCGGACAAGGAGGCCGCGGATGCCGACACCATCGACACCGTGCGCGGCCTCCTCAAGCCTTAGCCGCGTTTAGTCCTCTGGATGCGGTCCTTGCGCGTGCAACTACCGCATCCAGAGGACTGAACGCGCCGGTGACCGGGATGGCCGGCGGCGGCCCGCCCCCGATCGAGTGGCGCCGCCCGGTGGTGACGGGACGTCGCGGGCCGGTCACCCATAAAGTAGGCGGATGCAGGCTTCCAAGATCGCGCGTGCCTGGTTCGGCGCGACAGCGCTGGTGGTGATCGCCGGTCTCGCCGCCCAGATCCCGGTCTCGGCGGGCACCGAGGGCGGCACCTTCCAGACCCCGGCCGGGCGGGTGGCCAACCTGCTGGCCTTCTTCACCATCGACTCGAACATCCTGGTCGGCATCGGCGGCCTGCTGCTCGCACTCGGTGTCGCGGGCCGGTCGACGTTGTTCGGCGTGCTGCGGCTCACCGGCCTCGTCGGCATCACCGTGACCGGCGTCGTCTTCCAGGTCGCGCTCGCCGACCTCTACGAACTGCACGGCTGGGCCGTGTTCGCCGACACGATGCTGCACAAGGTGTCACCCCTGATGTGCGTCGCGGGCTGGCTGCTGTTCGGGCCGCGCGGCCAGTTGTCGTGGCGGGTCCTTTCGTGGTCGCTGCTGTACCCGCTGGGCTGGCTCGCGGTCACGCTGGTGCGCGGCGCGTTCATCGGGTTCTACCCGTACCCGTTCGTCGACCCGGGCATCAACGGCTACGGCGGGGTCGCGTTCAACTGCGTACTCATCGGCGTGCTGTTCACCGGCCTCGCGGCCGCCGCTGTCGGCTTCGACCGCACCTTCAGCCGCCGCGATGACACCGACGACTACCTAGCCCCGGACCCGGCGGAAGGCGTTGAGCGGATCCGCGACGCCGGCACGTACTAGCGTCCGCACCGCGCCGAGCCGCGGGTCCACCGGTTTCCCGGCGGCGACGCGGTGCATCTGCTGGGTGTGCCATTGGATCTCGAGCAGGCTGTCGGCCAGCCGGATGCCCGTCTTCGGGGCCTTGCGCTCGGCGCGGACGTCCTCGCCTGCCAGCAGGCGGCCGGGCAGCGCCGGATCGACCACCAGCGGCCTGCCGAGGCCGATGACGTCCAGCGAGCCGGAACGCAGCGCGTCCGCCATCCCCGCCGGGCTGGTGAAGCCACCGGTGACCATCAGCGCGACGTCGGTGACCTGCCGCGCTTTCGTGGCGTAGTCGAGGAAGTAGGCCTCACGGCTGGCGGTGCTCGCCTTGCCGGAGCCCATCATGGCGGCCTTCTCGTAGGTGCCGCCGGAGACCTCCAGCAGGTCGATGCCCGCTTCGCCCAGCTCGCGGACGACTTCGAGCGATTCCTCCTCGCTGAAGCCGCCGCGCTGGAAGTCCGCGCTGTTGAGCTTGACCGCGATCGGCACGCCGTCGCCGACCTCGCCCCGGATCCGGGCGACCACTTCCAGCAGGAAGCGGCGCCGTCGCACCGCGTCGCCACCCCAGCCGCCGGTGCGCTGGTTGGTCAGCGGCGAAAGGAACTGCGAGACGAGGTAGCCGTGCGCCCCGTGGATCTGGACACCGGCGAATCCGGCGTCGACGACCGTGCGCGCGGCCACGCCGAACCGGTCGACGATCGCTTCGATCTCGTCGCCGGTGAGCGCCCTCGGCGTCGCGAACACCGAGCGGATGCCGCGGTCGCCGAACGGCACCGCGGACGGCGCGACCGGCTGACGGGACAGGAAACGCGGGCTCTGGCGGCCGGGGTGGTTGAGCTGGACCCACAACCGGGTTTCGGTCCCGTCCGCCGACCGCGCCCACGGCTTGAACTCGGTCGCGTCCGGTTCCCGGGGCACCGCGACATTGCGCGGTTCGCCGAGCGCGGTCGGATCGACCATGACGTTGCCGGTGATCAGCGTCCCGGCGCCGCCTCGTGACCACGTCCGGTACAACTCGGCCAGTTCCGCCGTCGGCCGGTTGCGGCGGTCGCCGAGCTGCTCGCTCAACGCGGCTTTGGCCAGCCGGTTCGGCAGGAGCGCGCCGCACCGCAGTTTCAGCGGTTCGGCCAGCAATTCCTGGGGTTCGCTCATCGCGTCTCTCCCACCGTTACCTACTGGGCAGTATTCCTACTCGAAGTAACATACTCGCGGTATGTCGAGTACTCAAGGTGTGCCGACACCGAAGGGGTTGTCGATCACGTAACGCCAGAGCCCGTCTTGGCCACGTCGCGCGACGTCGGTGGCCGTCGCCGCGAGATGCCCCTCGATCACCCAGTCGACGATCAACAAAGCCAGGTCACCGGCCACACGCACCTGGCGCGGCGTCACGGTGATGGGCTGCCCGAGCGCGAGGATCCCGCCGTTCGCGGCCCGGCGGCCCGCGCCGGTCACCTGCACGCCGTCCCGGCGGACGAACACGGCGTCCGGTTCGTAGACCGTGTCGAGGATTTCGGCGGATCCGGTGTTGAAGGCGGCCTGGAAGACAAAGGGGTGCTCGGCGGGATCCGCCGTCAAAGGCACACTGATGGAATGCGTCATGCGGACAGCGAAACCGACCGCGAAGCGGGTCACCAAACGGAAACCTTCGACGGCGAGCTCGTCCCCGACGCCCGCGGCCGCACCCGGCGACCGGAGCCGGACTGCCCCGTCGAGGTCGCGCTCGCCGCGATCTCGGGTCGCTGGACGACGTTGGTCCTCCGGGAGCTGATGAGCGGCGCCCGGTCCTTCAGCGACCTTCGCGCCGCGTTGCCCGAGCTGTCCGCGAAGGTGCTGACAGAACGCCTCGGCGACCTGACCTCGCGGCGCCTCGCCATCCGGGAAGAACTGCCGGGCTTCCCGAGCCGGACCAGCTACCGGCTCACCCCGGCGGGACGGGCACTGCGGCCGCTGCTGATCGAGCTGTACCGCTCCGGCTCGGCGCTACAGGACCTGGCCCAGTAGCCGAGGCGGGACCGGCTCGACCCGGATCCGCACCTTCACCTCTTCGGCCATCGCCCGCGCCCACGTCTGCAGGCCGGGGACGTCGATCCCATGCGGCCGGGCCTCGCGGAACGGCTCGATGTTGTCCGCACCCCGTTCCAGCAGCGACGCCGCGCCGTTCCCGTTCCCCCTGGCCGCGTGGGTCAGGCCCACGGCGAGCTGCGCGAGGCCGCGCCAAAGCTCGCGCTCGGCGCCGTCAGTGGCCTTCCACGCGTCCTCGAACACCTCGTGAGCGTGAAACGGACGGCCCGCGTCGAGCAGGCGCTGGGCCTCGGTGATGGTGTCCTCAGGAGCCCGTTCGATGCCCTCTGGCTGCCGCTCGACCCCGTCCGCGCCGTACGGGAGCGGCCTCCCGAGACCGTCCCGAGGGCGCGCGTTACGGGCTCGTCCGGCTTCGTCACGGTCCCGGTCGGTCATGCCGTCATTGTCCCACGCGGGTATCCTGGGGACTCGTGCGCTTTCTCGACGGGCATCGGCCCGCTCACGACCTGACCTACGACGACGTGTTCCTCTTGCCGAACCGTTCGGACGTGGAGTCCCGCTTCGACGTCGACCTGTCCACCGTGGACGGCACCGGCGCGACCATCCCGATCGTGGTGGCCAACATGACGGCCGTCGCGGGCCGCCGGATGGCCGAGACGGTCGCCCGGCGCGGCGGGCTCGTCGTCCTGCCGCAGGATGTCGACGTGGCCGCCGTCGCCGACATCGTCACCTGGGTCAAGAGCCGTCACACGGTGTGGGACACCCCGCTCGTGCTGACCGGCGGGGACGCGGTCGCCGACGCCCTGAACCTGGTCGGCAAACGCGCCCACGGTGCCGTCGTCGTGGTGGACGAGGACGGCAAACCCGTCGGCGTCGTCGGCGAAGCGGCCTGCGCGGGTGTCGACCGCTTCGCGCGGCTCGCCGACGTCGCGGAGCCCGCGCTCGTCACCGTCCCCTTGGACACCCCGCCGCGCGAGGTGTTCGAGCGCCTGCACGCCCACGGCGGTGGTCTCGCGCTCGGCATCGACGAAAACGGCAGGCTCGCCGGCGTCCTGACCGAGACCGCGGCGCTGCGCGCGGAGATCTACACCCCGGCCGTCGACGGCGGGGGGAACCTGCGCGTCGCGGCCGCGGTCGGCGTGAACGGCGACGTCGCGGCGAAGGCCGAGGCCGTTCTCGCGGCGGGCGTCGACGTGCTGGTCGTCGACACCGCGCACGGGCACCAGGAGAAGATGATCTCCGCGCTCAAGGCCGTCCGGTCGGTGCACCCCCAGGTCCCGGTGGTCGCCGGGAACGTGGTCACCGCGGAGGGCACGCGCGATCTGATCCACGCGGGCGCGGACGTCGTCAAGGTCGGTGTCGGCCCCGGCGCCATGTGCACCACGCGGATGATGACCGGCGTCGGCCGCCCGCAGTTCTCCGCCGTCGCCGAATGCGCGGCCGCGGCCCGCGAACTGGGCAAACACGTGTGGGCGGACGGCGGCGTGCGGCATCCGCGCGACGTCGCGCTCGCACTGGCCGCCGGCGCGTCCGCCGCGATGGTCGGCTCGTGGTTCGCCGGTACCCACGAATCCCCCGGCGACCTGCGCTACGACGAGCAGGGCAAGCCGTACAAGGAATCGTTCGGCATGGCGTCCAAACGCGCCGTCGGCGCCCGGACGCGGACGGACAACGTCTTCGAACGCGCCAAGAAGGGCCTGTTCGAAGAGGGCATCTCGGCGTCGCGGATGGCACTGGACCCGGCTCGCCCCGGCGTCGAGGACCTGCTCGACTCCATCGGCTCCGGTGTGCGGTCGGCCTGCACGTACGCGGGTGCGCGGACGCTCGAGGAATTCCACGAGCGCGCGCTGCTCGGCATCCAGTCCGCCGCGGGCTTCGCGGAAGGACGTCCGCTGCCCGCGGGCTGGTGATCTCCCACCCCGAAAGCACTAGGGTGCACCGGGTGAAGCGCCTGAGACGGACCGTGGCGGCGGCGGTGGACCGCCGCCACGAAGACAGCGACGAAATCGCCGAACTGCGTTCCATGGTCGCGGCCCAGGCCGCGGAACTGGAGCGGTTGCGCGCGGTACTGGAGCACCACAACGCCTGGCTCGAAGACCACGATCGCGCGTTGCGGGACGGTGACGCGCGCGCCACCACCGTCGAGGCGAAGCAGGAGGCCCTCGGCACGCGGCAGGACGCGCTCGACGGCTGGCTCGGCAGCCACGACACCGCCTTCGACGGCCTCCATCTCCGGACGCGGCGGCTCGAAGCGGCCCACGCCGTCCAGACCTTCACCCAGTGGCTCGAACCGCTGGAACTCGTTGCCACGCCGAAGATCTCCGTCGTCCTGCCCACGCACGACCGCGCCACGCTGCTGCCCCGCGCGATCGCGTCGGTCCGGGCGCAGCGTTACGGGAACTGGGAACTGATCGTCGTCGACGACGCCAGTTCCGACGCCACGCCCGAGGTGCTCGCGGCGCTCGAAGACCCGCGTATCCGCACGATCCGCGTGGTGCGCAACAGGGTCAGCGCCGCACGCAACGCCGCTCTCGCCGAAGCGACCGGTGACGTCATCGCCTACCTCGACGACGACAACACCATGCATCCCTTGTGGCTCAAGGCCTTGGCCTGGGCGTTCGGCGAGCACCCCGAGATCACCGCCGCGTATGGCGGGTACGTCATCGATGACGTCGAAGGGCTGCCGAGCCTGCTGTTGAAGCCGTACAGCCGCGAAGCCCTGCTCGAGGAGAACCTCGCCGACACGGGCGCGGTCGCCCATCGCGCGGGCCTCGCGGAAGCCCGCTTCGACGAGTCACTGGTCGAAATGGACGACTGGGATCTCCTGCTGAGCCTCACCGCCGATCGCGATCCGCTCGTCGTCCCGGCGATCTCCTGTTTCTACTCCACGGCCGCGCCGGACCGCCTTTCCCACGGTCCCACCTACGACGCCGATTTCGCCGCGGTGCGAAGGAAGCACGGGGAGTCCCCTTAGGACTGTCCCAAGAGGACTCCCCGATCGGCTATCCGTGGTCCTCCAGCATCTCGGTGACCAGCGCCGCGATCGGCGACCGCTCGGAACGGGTCAGCGTGACATGCGCGAACAGCGGGTGACCCTTGAGCTTCTCGATCACCGCCGAAACGCCGTCGTGCCGCCCGACCCGCAGGTTGTCGCGCTGCGCGACGTCATGCGTGAGGACGACCCGCGAAGCCGTGCCGAGCCGCGAAAGCACCGTCAGGAGCACATTGCGCTCCAAAGACTGCGCCTCGTCGACGATGACGAACGTGTCGTGCAGCGACCGGCCGCGGATATGGGTCAGCGGGAGCACCTCGAGCATGCCGCGGTCGAAGACCTCGTCGAGGACGTCCTGGCTGACCAGCCCGCCGAGGGTGTCGAACACCGCCTGCGCCCACGGCTGCATCTTCTCGCTCTCGGAACCGGGCAGGTAGCCCAGTTCCTGGCCGCCGACCGCGTACACCGGCCGGAAGACCACGACCTTGCGGTGCTGGCGGCGTTCCATCACCGATTCCAGTCCCGCGCAGAGCGCGAGCGCGGACTTGCCGGTACCGGCTCGCCCGCCCAGCGAGACGATGCCGACATCGGAGTCCAGCAGGAGATCCAGCGCCACCCGCTGCTCGGCCGACCGGCCGTGCAGCCCGAACGCCTCCCTGTCGCCCCGCACGAGCCGGATCCGCTTGTCGGCGGTGACCCGGCCCAGCGCGCTCGAACTGCCCGCGAGCAGCCTCAGCCCAGTGTGACAGGGCAGTTCACCGACCTCGGGCATCCCGAACTCCGCCGGATCCACGGAAGGCCCGCTGAACAGCGCGTCGACCAGGGTCTGCGGGACGTCCACATCCGCCATTCCCGTCCAGCCCGAAGGCGTCACCTCCTGCGCGCGGTATTCGTCGGCCTCGAGACCGACGGCACCCGCTTTGACGCGCAGGGGGATGTCCTTCGTCACCAGCGTGACCGACGCGCGTTCCGCCGCCAGATTGAGCGCACAGGCGAGGATGCGGTGGTCGTTGGAGTCGGTGCGGAAGCCGACCGGGAGCACCGTGGGATCGGAGTGGTTCAACTCCACCTGCAAGGTGCCGCCGTGCTCACCGATCGGGATCGGCGCGTCGAGCCTGCCGTGCTGACGACGCAGGTCGTCGAGCATGCGAAGCGCTTCGCGCGCGAACCACCCCAGTTCGGGATGGTGACGTTTCGCCTCCAGTTCACTGATGACGACCAGCGGGAGCACGACCGCGTGTTCGGCGAAACGAGTCACCGACCAGGGGTCAGAGAGCAGGACCGACGTGTCGAGCACGTAAGTGGCCCGCTGGGATTCGGGCGAGATCGAGGCTTTCTCCGGGCCAGAGGCACCGGTCGAAGAACGGCCAGAGGCCTTGCGGGGTGAACGCTGCGCAGTCACGACGGCATCTCCCTCGTGGGCGTGGCACCACGCCCGCACTCGCTGGGCCGGGCACCTCCCTGGCTAACCGCTCCTTCTGACGCTTTCCGCGTCAGTCGGCACGGCCGCGAGGGCCGGGTGCCGGCCCCCTCGTGCATCCACTGGGCGGCTGAGCCGCCCTGTCGACAACCGCCACGACCAGGGCCTCCCGTGAGAGTCCGCATGGGACGCGAACCCTCACTTTCGGAAGGTACCTGCGTCGAGCCGATCGCGCAGGCAGCCACCACGGTGATTCGCCAAACCGTCATCTCACTGTCGGTCGCGTGACATCAACGCCTGGTCACCATCACCGTGCGTAGTGACGATCACCATTCAGGGACGCTCGTCGATGTGACCCGGATGGATTAACGCGACAGAGGGCGTTCACCTATTGGGATTCGGGGTTCTACCACGCCACGTAGCGGAGCGCATTTTGTGACCGAGACAGAGGACCGGACCGAGTGAAATGGTCGTTTTACGGCTCACACAATGGGCTTACGCGACGGTCACAAGTCCTGAATAGCGAGTAATTTTCTCACTGCGGGACACCCCCACCGGATTTCGGTGCCCCCGATCCCTGAATATTCTCTACCAAGGAGTGTGCGAAGTGCTGAAGAAGGCTGGTTTCGTTTCCGCCGTCGCCGCGGGCATCATGATGGTCGGCGGAACCGCGTTCGCCGCGACCGGTGACACCACCGGCACCCCGGACCCGACGTTCGGCGACGCGTACGCGACGTTCATCGAGGGCGGTGGCGCACTGGGCTATGGCGCCGCTTCGCTGGTCGCCGGTGCCTACACGGGCATCGCCACCACACCGGCGCTGATCCTCCACTCGCTGGAGCACCACCACCACTGATCTTCAGTGTGGACATCGAAGGCCCCGGAAGTGCACTCCGGGGCCTTCGTCTTGCGCGGGGTCAGGAACCGAAGCGCCGGTGCCGCCACGCGTAATCGCGCATCGCGCGGAGAAAATCGACCCGGCGGAACGCGGGCCAATACGCTTCGGTGAACCAGAATTCCGAATGCGCCGATTGCCAGAGCAGAAATCCGGAAAGCCGCTGCTCACCCGAGGTGCGGATAATCAGATCCGGATCGGGCTGGCCCGAGGTGTACATGTGTTCGGAAATGTGGTCGACGTCCAGGATCTTCGCGAGTTCGCGGATCGAGGTGCCCTCGTCGGCGTGCTGGAGCAGGAGTTTGCGGACCGCGTCGGCGATCTCCTGACGCCCTCCGTAACCGACCGCGACGTTGACCTCCATCCCGGAGCGCCCCTCAGTGCGCTCCGCGGCCGCGCTGAGGGCCTTCGCGACCTCCGGCGGCAGCAGGTCAAGGGCTCCCACGATGCGGAGCCGCCAAGGCGTGTGCGGCGCGGCGAGCTCGTCGGTGACGTCGGTGATGATCTTCAGCAACGGGGTGAGCTCCTCGGCCGCGCGGCCGAGGTTGTCGGTCGAGAGCAGCCACATGGTGACGACCTCGACGTCGGCCTCGTTGCACCAGCTCAGGAAGTCGGTGATCTTCTTGGCGCCGGCGCGGTGGCCGTCGGCGACGTCGGTGAAGCCCGCTTCGCGCGCCCAGCGGCGATTCCCGTCCAGCATGATGGCGATGTGGCGTGGATGGCGCCCCTTGGCCTGCTGGATCAGGCGCCTGCCGTAGGCGCTGTACACGACGTCTGACAAGAAGGACCGAAGACTCACGCCAGTGGAGAGTAGTCACCTCTCGAGCCCTAGTGGGACGCGCCACGGAGACTGGCAAAAAACCTACGGTGCCGTAACCTGGGAGAGTGAGCGTAGAGACCGAACCCCAGCCGTCCGGCCCCACGCCCTTGGTGGACACGCGTCCTCGCTTGCGGGGCCACCTCCACTTCTGGTCCTTCTTCGGCGCTCTCGCCGGAGCCGCGGCTCTGATCAGTCTCGCCGCCTCCACCGTGTCCCCTATCGCCGCTTTGTCCACTTCGGTCTACGGCTTGACCGTGCTCGGTGTCTTCGGCGTCAGCGCTCTCTATCACCGTCGCTTGTGGAGCCCGCGAGCATACGAATGGATGAAGCGCGCCGACCATTCGATGATCTTCCTGTTCATCGCCGGCACTTACACGCCGTTCACCCTTCTGGCGATGTCCAAGCCGAACGGGTACATCGTGCTGGCGATCGTGTGGGGCGGCGCGATCGGCGGCGTCACCCTGAAGATGCTGTGGCCGAACGCGCCGCGCTGGCTGGGCGTGCCGATCTACATCGCACTGGGCTGGGTCGCGGTCTTCGTCCTGCCCGAACTGGGCGCGCACGCCGGTATCCCGGCGCTCGTACTGCTCTGCGTCGGCGGGCTGTTCTACACGCTGGGCGCGGTGTTCTACGCCGTCAAGTGGCCGAACCACTTCCCGGACACCTTCGGCTATCACGAGTACTTCCACGCCTGCACCGTGCTGGCGGCGGTGTCCCACTACGTCGCGATCTGGCTGGCCATGTACGCCTGACACCTCGCCAGTAGGGTGAGGTGATGGGGACGATCAGGCAGGTCCAAATCACTTTCGACTGCGCGTCGCCCGAGCGCGTCGCCAGGTTCTGGTGCGAGGTGCTGGGTTACGTCGTACCGCCGCCTCCGGAGGGCTTCGCGAGCTGGGACGAGCACAACGCCTCGCTGCCGCCGGAGGATCGGGACAAGGGTTTCGTCTGCAGTGATCCCACCGGCGTGGGTCCGCGGATGTACTTCCAGCGCGTTCCCGAGGGCAAGGTCGTCAAGAACCGGGTGCATCTGTGTGTACGGGTCGGCACCGGGCTCGTGGGCGATGAACGCCTCGCCGCCCTCGAAGCCGAGCGCGACCGGTTGATCCCGCTCGGCGCGGTCTGCGAGCGAGTGATGCTCGCCGACGAGGAGAACGAGTCCTGCATCGTCATGCAGGACATCGAGGGCAACGAGTTCTGTCTCGACTGAGCGGTTTCAGATCCCCAGCGCGTGGGTGAAGACGTTCCGCGGATCCCACCGCGCCTTCACCTGCCGCAGGCGCGGGTAGTTCCCCTGGTAGTACAGCGTCTGCCAGGGCACACCGGACGTGTTCCACACCGGATCGGCCAGGTCGACGTCGGGATAGTTGATGTAGGAACCGTCGTCCACGGGCACGCCACCGGTCGACGAATAGACGTCACGGTAGAACTCCCGCACCCAAGCCAGGTTCGCCGCGTCGTCGGACGGCTCCAGCCAGAGTGAGCTGTACACCGCCTTCATGATCGCCCCGCGCTGCGCGATCGCGGTCGCCTCGGGTGCGACGGCGCCGACCTGACCGCCGTAACCGATGAGCTGAATCCCGCCCTGGACCGTGGTCTCCTCTCGCAGATGCCGATGAATCGTCGCGACCTGAGCCGGGCTGAACGACCGGTGCAGGTACGCGGCCTTGATCTTGTACCTGCGCGTCGCCACATCGCCGGGTTGCCCGAGGCCGGGCCAGGTCGTCACGTGCGACCACGGCGCCTCGTACCGGTAGGTGTACGCGGGCTCCACGCCGAGACCGGTGACGAGATCCGTCACCAGCCGATCCACGCCGGGGAGGTCGGCGTCGGCCTGGACGGTCAGTTCGAAGCTGCCGGTTCCGCGCGGCTTCAGGTCGAGGATCGGATACAGACCGGCGTTCGGCGAGCCGGGGGCGCTGTTGCGTTCCATCCAGGTGCCGAAGTTCCGCAACACCCGGGTCAACGCCTGATCGTCCCAGGTCCAGACGGCCAAGCAGGTCAGCATCGCCCGTGGTTGCGGCGGCAGCAGACGGGCGGGATCGGTGCCGTCGGCGCCGGGTGTGCGGAGCCAGTAGCGCGTCACGACGCCGAAGTTGCCTCCGCCGCCACCGGTGTGCGCCCACCACAGGTCTTCGTTCTGCTCGCGCGACGCGACGACCGCGCGCACGCCCGCCCGATCCGCCACCACGACCTCGACGGCTTCCAGGTGATCGACCACCGCGCCGTACCGCCGCGACAGCGGGCCGTATCCGCCGCCCGCGATATGCCCGCCCGCGCCGACTTCCGGGCAGCCGCCCGCCGGGATCGTCACGCCCCAGCCGCGGCCGAGGGTTTTGTAGACCTGCCCGAGGGTCGCGCCGGGCTCGACGAAGAACGCGCGCCGCACGGGGTCGAAACCGACGGCGTCCAACCGCGACAGATCGATCAGCGTCCGCGCCGCCGGATCGGCGGTGAAGTTCTCGAAGCAGTGCCCGCCGCTGCGGACAGCGACCCGACGCCCCGCGCGGACGGCGTCCGAGACCGCGCGCACGACCTGTCCTGTCGATCCGGCCAGGCGGACTTCGTCGGGGTTGCCGACGAACCGGAAGTTGTTGGCACGCACCAAACCGTCGTAGCGCGGATCGCCGCGGCGGATCGTCAGCGGACCGGACTCCACCGCTTCGGCGGCTCCCGCCAGGATGATGGTCGCTCCGACGGCGGCCGCGCCGGCCAGCACTCCGCGTCTGCTCCACTCGTTTCCCATGACGTCCAGCGTCGCGGGATCGGCGGCGGGGCGCGTCAGCCGGACGCAGGGGACGAAGGCGGAAACAGCGGGTCAGCCAGAGGTACGGCGCGATCAACCGTTCGGCTGGGTGAGTCGTGAGTCCGGCCTCGTGACGTCGTCTCGGTGAACTCGCGGAGCTCGTGCTGGATGCTGGTGTGGGCGAGCGGCATGACCTTGATCAACGGAAGATCGGGGACGTTGAGTTTCCTCAAGCCTCCGTTGATCAAGGCCTGAGACCAAAGCGCCCCACGACGATGAAGGATTCAGGACACTCGACGTCCCAATTCCTTCATCGTCGACTCCGACGCCCGTGATCAGACGGACGACATTCGGCGACGGTAAAGCCCCACCGCGAGTCGTCCGTCTAGTCACGCGTGTCGTCCACCCAGTCACGTGTGTCGTCCCACCGGTCACGCGAAATCGCCGACCGTCGGCACCTGAGACACGGTTGGCTCTACCCCGAATCCCCACACTCATGACCACCTGTACAGCCCAGGGCAGTCGCGAGGAGCGTGACCAGGATGGACACACGCGTGTTCCCTCTGGCACAAGAAAGTGCCTTCTTCCGCGTGTCCACCGCGAGAGCCATGATCGCCACCATGGCCAAGAACGCACCGCCCCGCGCACTCGACGACGCCGCCCTAAGCGACCTCATCGCCGAGCACACCTTCGGCGCCCTCGCGACCGTCAAGCGCGACGGCCGTCCGCATCTCTCCACGGTCGTCTACGACTGGGATCCCGAAACCCGCGTGATCCGGATCAGCACGACCGAAGACCGGCTCAAGGTCAAACATGTTCGAAACAACCCCACCGTCTCCCTTTACGTCTCGAGCGCCGATCACTGGAAATTCGCCGTCGCGGAAGGAAAAGCGGAACTCTCCGAAGTCACCCGGACACCCGACGACGGCGACAGGCTCTACATCACCCTTCGAATCGAGAAACTCTATGGAACAGCCCTCGACATCGCTTAACGTACGCACCTGGAAAAGGCCAGGTGAGGAGACGCCCGATGTGGGAAAAGCGGATGGAGTGGCCGCTCAACGCCGCCGCCGTACTGTTCCTGGCCGCCTACGCGTGGCCGATCCTCCAACCCTCGCTCGGGCACACCGGGAGAGTCTGGTGCGAGGTGGTCACCTGGCTCTCCTGGGCGGTCTTCGCCATGGACTACGGCATCCGTCTCAAGCACGCCAAGGACAAACGGGACTTCCTGAAGAACAACATCTTCGACCTGCTGATCATCGTGCTCCCGCTGATCCGGCAGCTGCGCCTGCTGCGGCTGGTGACCGTGCTCAACGTCCTCAACCGCAACGCCGGCCTCTCGCTGCGCGGCCGCGTCGTGATCTACACGGTGGGCGCGACGGCGCTCATCGTGTTCTGTTCGGCACTCGCCGTACTCGACGCCGAACGCGCCTCGCCGGACGCGCCGATCACCGACTTCCCGGACGCGGTGTGGTGGTCGATCACGACGATCACCACGGTCGGCTATGGCGACCGCTACCCCATCAGCGGCACCGGCCGCGTCGTCGCGGTCGGGTTGATGGTGGCCGGGATCGCCCTCCTCGGCGTGGTCACCGCGACGCTGGCGTCGTGGCTGATCCGCCGGGTGACCGAAGCCGACGAGAGCGCGCAGGCCGTCACTCGCGAGCACCTCGACGAGCTGACCCGCGAGGTCAAGGCGTTGCGGGCCGAGCTCGCCGAGCAGCGTGCCGAGCTCAGTCCCGCAGCATCGGAGCCGCTAGGTACTTCTCGGGGATAGCGAAGGCGTCCACGAGCGTCCGCGCGTGCGGGCGCAGGTCGGCGCACAGCGCGTTCACCGCGGCGGTGACGGCCTTCGAGCGCCCCGAAGTCAGGCGTCCGTGTTCGAGGAACCAGCCGCGATCCGCCTCGATGTTCGCGAGCGCGTAGAGGTCGCAGACGCGCTCGAGCAGCTCTCGCGCCTCCGCGTCGGCGCAGCGCTCGATCGCGCCGATGAACGCCTCCAGGACCACGCGATCGACGTGCGCTCGCCCGGCACGCAGCACGTGATCCTGCGCGTCGTTGAAGACGCCGAAAGGATCCGACGCGGCCTTACGCAGACGCTGCGCGACACCGCCGAGTACGTGCTCTTCGCGGTCTTCGAACAGCTTCAGATGCCATTCACGCGAGTACAGCACGTCGCTGTCGTCGGCGTCGGTGAGCCGTTCGACGACCTTGCGCGCCGACGTCCGTTCGATCACGGCCTCGACGAACTGCTCCGCCACGAACCGGGCGGTCGCGAGCGGGCTGAGGTCCTCGAAATGGTCCTTGTAGCTGGTCAGCAGGCCCTTCGCGACGAGCTGCAGCAGCACGGTGTTGTCGCCCTCGAACGTGGTGAAGACGTCCGTGTCGGCCTTCAGCCCGGCGAGCAGGTTCTCCGAGAGGTAGCCGGAGCCGCCGCACGCCTCGCGAGCTGTCTGGATGGTGGCCGTCGCGTGCCAGGTCGAGACGGCCTTGATCCCGGCGGCTCGCGATTCCAGCTCTCGCTGCTCTTCCTCCGGCGCGTCCTCGGCGATGTCGTGCAGCGTCGCGACGAGCGCTTCCTGCGCGAAGTGCAGCGCGTACGACGTCGCCAGCGCGGGCAGCAGTTTCCGCTGGTGGGCGCGATAATCGAGGATCACGACCTCGTCGCCCTCGGACCGCGCGAACTGCCGTCGCTGCTCGGCGTACCGGACGGCCAAGGCCAGCGCGCGCTTCGTCGCGCTGCCGGCACTGCCCGCGACGCTGACCCGGCCGCGGATGAGCGTGCCGAGCATCGTGAAGAACCGGCGGCCGTCGCTTTCGATCGGGCTCGTGTACGTGCCGTCCTCGGCGACATCACCGAATCGGTTGAGCAGCGCCTCGCGCGGAACCCTCACCTGGTTGAAGGTGAGCCGCCCGTTGTCGACACCGTTGAGACCGGCCTTGCGCCCGCAGTCCTCGATCTCGACGCCGCTCACGCCCTCACCGCGGATCGGCACCACGAACGCGTGCACGCCACGCGATTCACCGCCGGTGATCAGCTGCGCGAACACGACCGCGAGTTCGCCGTCGCGGGCGGCGTTGCCGATGTACTCCTTCATCGCGCTCCGGTCCGGCGTGTGCACGACGAATTCGCGCGTGGCCGGGTCGTAGGTCGCGGTGGTGCGCAGGTGCTGGACGTCCGAGCCGTGACCGTGCTCGGTCATCGCGAAACAGCCCAGCAGGTCCAAGTCCTTGATCTTGCGCAGGTAGCGCTCGTGGTGGCGTTCGGTGCCGAGCAACTGCACCGCGCCGCCGAACAGGCCCCATTGGACACCCGCCTTGACCATCAGCGAGAGGTCGCCGAACCCCAGCATCTCGAACGACATCACCGAACCGCCGACGTCGCCGCCACCTCCGTGCGCCGGGTCGAAGCCGAGCCCGGGCCGGTCGGTGCGGGCGAGCAGGCGCAGCCATTCGAGGACCTGGGCTCGGTGCGCCTCGACGTCGAGGTCGACGGGGTCCTTGAAGTCCTCCGCCGCCATCTGCGCGCGCACCGCGCGTCGGAGCTCGGCCCACCGTCCATCGAGGACGGTGGTCAGCGCGTCCGGGTCGATCTTCGCGGGAAGTCCTGGTGTGTCCACGATTCCTCCGATGCGGTGCGGTCTGCGCCCAGCCTGCCGCACCGCATCTGGGGGCGCAGCACGAATCAGACCGGTTTCCCGTTGATCGTCGTCTTCTCGAACCGCAGGTCATCGACGTGTTCCAGGGTGTTCTCCGTGCTAGCGACGCCGTCGAAGCGGCAATCGCTCACCCGCGGCCCCCGAACGTGTGAGTTCGGCAACCCCCGGACGTCCGTCCGTCACGCAGTCCGCGACGACGATCTGGGGGCCTCAGGAAAGGTCCGGCCCCTGTGAGCGGAGATCGTCGACCTTGGTCATCGCCTCCCGGAGCTCGGCGAGCCAGGTGTCCGCGTGCTCGCCGACCAGGCGGACCGCCCACGCCAGCGCCTCGGACCGCGACCGCGCGACACCGGCGTCGACGAGCGTGTCGAGGACCAGGCGTTCGGGCTGCCGCAGCCTGGTCATGACCGGCGCCGAATGCGTGGTGAACAGATGCCTCGTGCCGCCGAGGCTCGCGCCCCAAGCGACCTTGCGCTGATACCGGTGCTCGGCCTGACGCGCGATCTCGATCCGGTCGTCGCGGGTCTCCTCGCGGAACCGGCTGATCCGGCCGTCCTCGGCCGCCGCGCGGGCGGCGTCGTCGGCGTAGTCACCGGTGAGCGGCTGGAGCTCGCCGACGATGACGATCTCTTCGCGATCCACCGTGACCTCGGGATCTCCGGTGAACCAGCCCTCCGGGAGCCGCCCGCCGAACCACGCGGCCGCGTCGTCCGCCGAGGGGATCTCCGCCTGCTGCCAGCCGCCCCGGCCCTTCCAACCACCGCGTCCCATATGTCTCGCCGCCCTGAAGTAGGTGTGCATGCTCGCCTCCGCGATTACATGATTACAACGCTACCGACGCTACGCTCGCAACGACCGTCATTCACGCGTGTTCTCCCGAGGCGAAACCCGAGGCTGGCGTGACCAGCACGCCCCACGACGCCCTACCACTCACGACCCACCCGACCCAACGCTGACTGAGGTCGCGAAAGCCACTTTCGGGACACCAGACGTCGCGAAAGTGGCTTTCGCGACATCCACCGGCAGGCGGGAGTGTCCCGGGAAGAGAGTCGTGACGGACTCTTCGGGCTTCAGCGTTGCGACCGGCAGCGCTGAACGTCAGGCGAAACCCGAGGCAACCCGAAGACCTGCACGAACGTGTCACCTTCAGCAGCACCAGGGGAAAGGGGAACAGCATGCTGAAGAAGGTCATGATCGGCGCTCTCGTGTTCGGAGCGGCTCAGCTGGCGGTGGTCGCGCCCGCCATGGCGACCACCGATCCCAGCTGGTACCTCGGCCCGAGCGAACTCGGACCCGGCGAACAGATCTACGCCGAGACCAAGGCCGGGGCGGGTGGCTGCGTCCCGGACGGACCGGTGACCTCGCCGGGTCTCGCCGCGCCGATCGGGTGGACCATCGGCGGGAACTTCGGCAAGTACGGCGGGTTCGGGAACGTCGTGAAGACGCCGGGCAAGTACGTCGCGACGCTCACCTGCACCGACGGACGCAAGTCGACCCGGCCGTTCACGGTGACCGGAGTCCCGCCGACCAGCACCACAAAGCCGACCACCTCGACGAAGCCGCCGAAGTCCACGAAGGCCAAGCCGAAGGCGCAGGTCGCGGTGAAGCCGGTGGGCGCACCGCAGACCGGCGGAGGCGCTTTCGGTCCTATGTCCTGGGACTGGTGAGCTGAGCGCGCAACTCGTCAGCGTTGGTGACAGGGCGCTCGCACACGTACCCACGGCACACGTAAGCGGCGGCACCGCCCTCGACCAACGGCCGATCGGCGAGCAGCGGCACCCCGTCGGCGTCCGGGGTCCCGCTCACGACGACGGCGCCATCCGGCAGCGCGGCGAGGGTCGCGGCCAGCAGATCCTTGCGCGAAGCGGCATCCGGCCCGACGACGGCCACCTGCACGGGGCCGGCCGCGGCGGCTTCGGCGACTGTCAGCCAATGCCCGGCGAACCGCGGCGCGCGCGAGGCGAGCAGCCCCGAGCGGGACAGTGCCTGCTCGGCCGCCTCGCGGTAGCGGCCCACCTGATCGTGCCCGGCCAGCACGGACGCGGTCAGCAACGCGTTCGCCAGCGCCGAAGCCCCCGACGGGCTCGCGTTGTCGGTCGGGTCGGAGGGCCGCTGCACGAGGACTTCCGCGTCGTCGGCCGTGTCGTAGTAGGCACCCGGCGAGTCCGGAACACCGAAGTGGGCCAGGGCGAGGTCCAGCAAGGTGATCGCGTCGGCGAGCCAACGCGGCTCCCCGGTCGCCTGGTGGAGTTCGAGCAGCCCTTCGGCGAGACAGGAGTAGTCCTCCAGCACCCCGGCGGTCGTGCCGACGACACCATCGCGCGAAGTCCGCCGCAGTCGTCCGTCCACGAAATGGGTGTCCATCAGGAAAGCCGCCGCACGCGCCGCCGCATCGATCCACTGTGGACGATCGAGCCGTGAACCAGCCTTGGCGAGCGCGCCGATCGCGAGCCCGTTCCACGCGGCGATGACCTTGTCGTCGCGGGCGGGCTGAGGACGTCCGTCGCGCACGGCCAGCAGCGCACGGCGAACGCGCTCGTAACGCACTTCGTCCTCTGGATGCGGCTCACACAGCCGCAGTGTCGACGCTCCGTGCTCGAAGTTGCCCCGCTCGGTCACCTGGAACAGCTCGGCAGCCCAGGCGCCGTCCTCCTCGCCGAGCACCTCGATGAGCTGCGCGGGAGTCCAGACGTAGGTGAGCCCCTCGACGCCATCGGTGTCCGCGTCGAGCGAAGCGGCGAAACCGCCCTCAGTCGTCCCGAGGTCGCGCAGCAGGAAGTCCGCGGTCTCTTCGACCGTCCGCCGCGCGTACTCGAATCCGGTCACGCCGTGGAACTGGGCGTAGAAACGCAGGAGCAACCCGTTGTCGTACAGCATTTTCTCGAAGTGCGGCACTTCCCAGCGCGCGTCGACCGAGTACCGCGCGAATCCACCGGCGAGCTGGTCGTCGAGCCCGCCGAGGGCCATCGCCTCGGCCGTGTGCTCGACCGGGGCCAGATCGGAGCCGGTGCGCTCGTGGTGGCGGAGCAGGAAGTTCAGCGCCATCGTCGGCGGGAACTTCGGCGCTCCCCCGAATCCGCCGGTCTCGGCGTCGTATTCCTTGCGCAACAGGGCGACCGCGGCGTCCAGCGCCGCGGCGTCCACGACGGACTCGGGCAGTGGGCCGCTCTTCTCGGTGAGATGGGCGATGATCTGCTGAGCACCGGACCGCAGCTCATCCGGACGCTCACCCCAGGCCTCGGCGACAGCGACGAGCAACTGAGAGAACGACGGCATCCCCGGCCGCGGCGACGGCGGGTAGTAAGTGCCGCAATGGAACGGCTCGCCCTCCGGGGTCAGGAAACACGTCATCGGCCAGCCGCCCTGACCGGTCATCGCCTGCGTGGCCGCCATGTACACCGAGTCGATGTCCGGGCGCTCTTCGCGGTCCACCTTGATGTTGACGAAGTTCGCGTTCATCAGCGTCGCGGTGGCTTCGTCCTCGAAGGACTCGTGCGCCATGACATGGCACCAGTGACAGGCCGCGTAGCCGACCGAAAGCAGGATCGGCACGTTCCGCCGTTTCGCCTCGGCCAGCGCCTCTTCGCCCCAAGGCCACCAGTCCACCGGGTTCTCGGCGTGCTGCAGCAGGTACGGACTGGTCGCGGCCTTCAGGCGATTCGACATGCCACCAGGGTCGCACGTGGAAAAACGGGCGCGCGGAACGGCCTTCTGCGCCACACTGACGCGGTGTTGCTGACCATGACGACCACCCGGACACCCGCCACCGACCTGGGCTTTCTCCTGCACAAGCATCCGGAGAAGGCGCAGTCGATCACGCTCTCGGCGGGGACGGCGCACGTCTTCTACCCCGAGGCGGCCGAAGAGCGCTGCACGGTCGCGCTGCTGGCCGAGATCGACCCGATCGACCTCGTGCGCGGCGGCGGGACGTCGTTGACCCAGTACGTCAACGACCGGCCGTACGCGGGTGGTTCGTATCTGGCGGTGGCGCTGCGGGCCGCCTTCACCACGGCCTTGGCGGGCCGGTGCGCGAACCGGCCGGAGCTGGTCGACGAGCGCTTCCCGCTCGAGATCCGGGTTCCGTCGCTGACCGCGCGCGGCGGCGCCGAGGTCGTCCACAAACTGTTCGAGCCCCTTGGCTGGGTGGTCGAAGCGAAGACGATCCCGCTCGACCCCGAATTCCCGCTGTGGGGCGACTCCCGCTACGTCGATCTCCGGCTGACCGGGACACAGCGAGTCGTCGACGCGTTGCGGCACCTGTACGTCCTGCTGCCCGCACTCGACGGCGACAAGCACTACTGGATCGGCCAGGACGAGGCCGACAAGCTGCTGCGGGTCGGCGAGGGCTGGCTCGCCGGGCACCCGGAACGGGAGCTGATCACCCACCGGTATCTCGAGCGGCGGCGCCCGATCGTTTCGTACGCGCTCGACCGGCTGGCCGAAGCGGACGACGTCCCGGCCGAGACCGAAGCGCGGGTCACCGAACTGCCGGACCGGCCCGAACCACTGGCCGTCCAGCGTCACGGCAGTGTGCTCGCGGCGCTCCGGGCGGCGGGCGCGCGGCGCGTACTCGACCTCGGCTGCGGCGGCGGCGCCCTGCTGCGCGTGCTCCAGCAGGAGCCATCGTTCACCGAGATCGTCGGTGTCGATGTGTCCGCGAGCGCGCTCGACATCGCCGACAAGCGGGTGAAGGACAAGACGCGGATCACGCTTCGGCAGTCCGCGCTGACCTACGCGGATCCGTCGCTGGCCGGCTACGACGCGGCCGTGCTGATGGAGGTGATCGAGCACGTCGACGAGGAGCGCCTGCCCGCGCTGGAACACGCCGTGTTCGGCGTCGCCGCGCCGCGGACCGTACTCGTCACGACGCCGAACGCCGAATACAACCGGCACTTCGAATTCCTCGAAGAAGGCCGGTTCCGGCATGCCGACCACCGTTTCGAGTGGACACGCGAGCAGTTCCGCTCGTGGGCCGAGGGCGTCGCGTCCCGGCGCGGCTACGACGTCCGCCATCTGCCGGTGGGACAGGAGTCCCAGGAATCAGGACCGCCGACCCAGATGGCGGTCTTCACGTCTCGAAAGGAGGCCGTGGCATGAAACTGACCATTCCCGACATGTCCCTCGTCGTGCTCGTCGGGGCCTCCGGCTCCGGCAAGTCGACCTTCGCGCGGACACATTTCGCGCCGACCCAGGTGCTCTCCAGCGACTACTTCCGCGGCCTGGTGGCCGACGACGAGAACGACCAGAGCGCTTCGGGAGCCGCTTTCGACGTGCTCCATTACGTCGCGGCGAAGCGGCTCGAAGCCGGACGGGTCACCGTCATCGACGCGACGAACGTCCAGCGCGCCTCCCGGGCGAGCCTGCTGAAGCTGGCGAAGGAGTACGACGTCATGCCGACGGCGATCGTGCTGGACCTGCCGGTGAAGGTCTGCCAGGAACGCAACGAGTCCCGGCCGGACCGCGACTTCGGCGAACACGTCGTCCGTCGTCAGCGCGGCGAGCTGCATCGCTCGCTGAAGTCGTTGGAACGCGAGGGTTTCCGTCGCGTGCACGTGTTGCGGAGCGAGGCCGAGATCGCCGAAGCGGAGATCGTGGTCGAGCCGTTGCGCAACGACCGCCGCGAGCTCACCGGACCGTTCGACGTCATCGGAGACGTCCACGGCTGCCGCGAGGAACTGGAGGAACTGCTCACCGAACTGGGTTACGCCGACGGCGTGCATCCCGAGGGACGCACCGCGGTGTTCGTCGGCGACCTCGTCGACCGCGGACCCGACACCCCTGGCGTGCTGCGCCGCGTGATGGCGATGGCCGAGGCGGGCAGCGCGCTGGTCGTCTGCGGTAACCACGAGCAGAAACTGGTCCGCGCGCTGAACGGCCGCAAGGTCAAGGTGGCGCACGGTCTCGCGGAATCGCTGGAGCAGCTCGCCGAGCAGGACGAGGACTTCCGCGCCAAGGCGCGAGAATTCTGCGACGGCCTCATCGCGCACTACGTCCTCGACGGCGGCAAGCTCGTCGTCGCGCACGCGGGCCTGCCCGAGAAGTTCCATGGGCGCGCGTCCGGCCGGGTGCGGAGCACCGCGCTCTACGGCGACACCACCGGCGAGACCGACGAGTACGGCCTGCCGGTGCGGCTGCCGTGGGCACGCGACTACCGGGGTACCGCGACGGTCCTCTATGGACACACGCCGACGCTGGAGCCCGAGTGGATCAACGGGACCATGTGCCTCGACACGGGCTGCGTCTTCGGCGGCAAACTGACCGCTTTGCGTTACCCGGAGCGGGAAGTCGTCTCGGTGAAGGCGAAGAAGGTCTGGTACGAGCCGTCGCGCCCGCTCGAACAGGAGCGGCCGCTGGGCGGACGCGAGCCCGCGGTACTGGAACTGGGCGACGTCACCGGGAAGCGGATCGTCGAGACCCGCCACCACGGCCGGGTCGGGGTCTCCGCCGAGCAGTCGGCGGCGGCGCTCGAAGTGATGAGCCGCTTCGCCGTCGACCCGCGCTGGCTGCCGTACCTGCCGCCGACGATGGCGCCTTGTGCGACATCCGCCTCGGACGACTACCTCGAACACCCCGAGGAGGCCTTCGCCGAGTTCCGCGCGGCGGGCGTCCAATCGGTCGTGTGCGAAGAGAAGCACATGGGATCGCGGGCGGTCGTGCTCGTGTGCCGTGACGACGACGTGGCTCCCGCGCGGTTCGGGATCCGGGGATCCGGCGCGGTGTACACCCGCACCGGGCGGCCGTTCTTCGGTCCGGAACAGAACGCGCGGTTGCTCGAAGGCGTACGCGAAGCCGCGTCGGAACTGTTCGACGAACTGGACACCGGCTGGCTGCTGCTCGACGCGGAGTTGCTGCCGTGGAGCGCGAAGGCGGGATCGCTGATCTCGGAGCAGTACGCGGCCGTCGGCGCGGCGGCCCAATCCGTGCTGCCCGCCGCCGTCGCTTCGCTGGACGCCGCCGCCGCTCGCGGGATCGACGTTTCCGAGCTCTTGGCACGGACGCGGATCCGCGAGTCCACTGTGGACGCGTACCGGCAGGCGTACCGGCGTTACTGCTGGCCGACCGACGGCCTCGACGGCGTCCGGCTCGCGCCGTTCCAGCTACTGGCGTCGGAGGGCAAGGCGTACCACGACCGGCCGCACGACTGGCACCTCGCGCTGCTGGACCGGCTCACCGGCGACCTGTTCACGCGCACGCGGACCCTGGCTGTCGACACCACCGACCCGGCGTCGGTGGCGCGCGGCGTCGAATGGTGGCTCGAACTGACCGGCGCGGGCGGCGAAGGCATGGTCGTCAAACCGGCGGCGAACCTGGCACGCGGGGCGCGGGGCCTGGTGCAACCGGGAGTGAAGGTGCGCGGGCGGGAGTACCTGCGGATCATCTACGGGCCGGACTACACGCTTCCGGAGAACCTCGCCCGGCTCCGCAAGCGCGGGCTGAACCGGAAGCGGGCGCTGGCGCTGCGCGAGTACGCGCTGGGGCTGGAGGCGTTGGAGCGACTCTCGCGCGGGGAGCCGCTGTGGCGGGTGCACGAGTGCGTGTTCGCCGTGCTGGCGCTGGAGTCGGACCCGGTCGACCCGCGCCTCTGATCCGCTTCGCTCGTGAGTGGCGATCCGCGAGTCCGTGAAGGCCTCCTTGAGGGACTCTGGGTCCCTCAAGGAGGCCTTCACGGACTCGGGCCGAGCGTCAGTCGGATTTGGCGACCGGCTTCTCCACCTTCGCGGGAGGCTGCTCCTCGGCGACGGCCTTCTCCTCCGGAGTCTCCTCAGCGGGAGTCTCCGGAGCGGCGGGTTCGTCGAAGCTCTCCGGGAGCCGCTTCAGGTGCTTGGTCATCGACCGCACCAGCAGCGCGACGGCGATCAGGAACAGGATCAGGATCAGGAAACCCACCGGCGACGACTTGCCGAAGTCCTCACCCTGGCCGCCGTTGTCGCCGTTGCCGGGCTGCTGTGCCAGGAACTGCGACGACACCGTCACGGGAATGACGGCGAACGCCGGCACCACGAAACTCATCTAGCCCACCTTCTCCTTCAAACCGGCGAACAGATCGTCCTCCGGCAGGGTGCTGTCCACCAATGAGCGGACCAGCTCGTACTCCTCGGTCGGCCAGACCTCGCGCTGCAGGTCGCGCGGGACGGCGAACCAGCGGCTGTTCGGGTCGATCTGGGTGGCGTGCGCCTTGAGGGCCTCGTCACGCTGCTCGAAGTACTCGCCGCACTCGACGCGGGTGGTCACCCGCTCCATGACGTCGGCCTTCTCCGGGTCCCACGACTTGAGCCACTCCTCGTACGGCGACTCCAGGCCGCGCGCGAGCAGGCCCTCGTGGAACACGGTCATCCTGGCGCGCGAGAACCCGTGCACGTAGTACAGCTTCAACGGCTGCCACGGCTCGCCCGCGTCCCGGTAGCGCTCCGCCTCGCCCGCGGCGTCGAAGGCCGCGACCGAGATCTCGTGCGTGCGGATGTGGTCGGGGTGCGGGTACCCGCCGTTCTCGTCGTAGGTGACGATCACGTGCGGTCGGAAGTCGCGGATGACCTTCACCAGGGCACCGGTGGACTCTTCGAGCGGGATGACCGCGAACGAACCCTCCGGGACCGGGGGCAGCGGATCGCCCTCGGGCAGGCCCGAGTCGAGGTATCCGAGCCAGATGTGGCTCACGCCGAGGATCTTGGCCGCGCGGGCCATCTCCTCCCGGCGGATCTCGGTCATGTTGGTCAGGACTTCGGGACGGTCCATGGCGGGGTTCAGCACGCTGCCCGCTTCGCCGCCGGTACAGGTCACGACCATGACCTCGTGCCCTTCGGCGGCGTACCTGGCCATCGTGGCGGCACCCTTGCTCGACTCGTCGTCGGGGTGCGCGTGCACCGCCATCAGGCGGAGGCGTGACTTCGGCGGTTCATCGGCTAGCACCATGCTCCGAACGTCCCCTTCTCGTTCTCTATTCCCCTCCGGACCCTGCCTGACGGCCCGCCCGACCGGGCGCGGATACTCGAGGGGAACCACTCGCATACGACTCCATTGTCCCTGCGAGCACGACGACACCAACCGGGAGGCCCGGGTTGAGCACGGGACAGGACGCTCCCACCGCGGAAAGCACCCGGACGGACTCCCTGGACGCCCGGTACGGCAAGACCCGCGCCGCGCGCCCCGCCCGCTGGCGCCGTCTGGTGTTCGGAGTGGTCGCACTGCTGGTCAGCGGCGGTCTCGCCTACGCCATGTACCTGAACTTCGGCAGCGCGCCCATCGACGGCGAACGCGTCTCATTCGACGAGAAGCCCGGCGACGCGATGGAGATCACGATCAACGTGACCAGGGACGATGTGAACCGTCCCGGGGTGTGCGTCGTACGGGTCCGCGACAAGGCCGGGGCGGAAAGCGGCCGCAAAGAGGTCCTGATTCAGCCTGGTTCGAAGAACAGCAGGGTGACTACCACCATCAAGAGCATCGGAAAGCCGGTCACGGCTGATATCTTCGGATGCTCATACGACGTACCACGGTACCTGTCAAGGCCATAGCGGCCAACGGGGTGAAACGGGCGCCCAACGCCGAGGCGCGACCGAATTCCACCGGCGGCGATGCCTCGCGCCGTGTTACTCTGATCTACCGGCACGGCCCAAGACGGGCCGTGTTTTTCCTTTATCTCACCCAGGTCGGCACGCCACGCCGAACCTGGCGGCCGGCTTGTACACCCAAGCCTGGCAGGCCCCTACGAGGAGATGGTGACCGTGAGCGACACAAAGGTGACCTGGCTGACCCAGGATGCCTACGACAGGCTCAAGCAGGAACTCGACCACTACATCGAGCTCCGCCCGGTCATCGCTGCGAAGATCAATGACAGCCGGGAAGAGGGCGACCTCAAGGAGAACGGCGGCTACCACGCCGCCCGTGAAGAGCAGGGCCAGCACGAGGCCCGCATCCGCCACCTCCAGGAGCTCCTCCGTTCGGCCAAGGTCGGCGAGCCGCCCGCCAACGACGGCAGCGCGGGGCCGGGCAAGGTCCTCACCGTGCGCTACGACGGTGACGACGAGGACGAGAACTTCCTCTTGGCGACCCGCGAAGAGGGCACCGAGGGCGGCCTGGACGTCTACTCGCCGGAGTCCCCGCTCGGCAAGGCGCTGCTCGGCGCCAAAGAGGGCGAAACCCGCGAGTACGAGCTGCCCAACGGCAGCATCCAGAAGGTGACACTCGTCAAGGCCGTGCCGTACACCGACAAGTGAGCCTCCGCGCCGCTTCACGGCCGAAGGCCCCGGAAACTCGCTGTGCGCCCGGCCCGATATGGCCGGGCGCGCATATGAGCCGTTAGCGTGACCTCCGGAGAAATCTGGAGGGAAACGATGAGCGAGCTACCGATCTGCGTCGCCTGCGGGATGCAGTACGCGGAACCCCGGTCCGACTGCCCGATCTGCGAGGACGAACGTCAGTACGTCCCGCGGGCCGGACAGCAGTGGACCGATCTGGACACCGTTCGCGCAAGCGGGACGTACAAGGCTCGTATCGAGGAGCAAGGACCCGGTCTCATCGGGGTCGGGTCCACGCCCAACTTCGCCATCGGCGAGCGGGCGCTGCTGGTCAAGGCCGAATCCGGCAACTTCCTGTGGGACTGCGCGGGCTTCATCGACGAAGACCTCGTCGCCGAGGTCCGTGGTCTGGGCGGGATCACCGGGATCGCGATCAGCCATCCGCACTACTACACCACCATGGTCGAGTGGGCCCACACCTTCGACGTGCCCGTCTACCTGCACGAGAACGACCGGCAGTGGATCGGCAGGCCGGATCCGGCGATCAAGCTGTGGAGCGGCGCGACCCTCGACGTCGCCCCCGACCTGCGGCTGATCAACCTCGGCGTGCATTTCGCCGGCGGGACCGTGCTGCACTGGCCCGGCGGGGAGAACGGCCTCGGCGCGGTGCTCTCGGGCGACATCCTGCAGGTCATCCCGGACCGGCGCTTCGTCGGCATGATGTACAGCTACCCGAACCTGATCCCGGAACGCCCCGAGATCGTCCGCCGAGCGGCCGAAATGCTCGAACCGTACGAGTTCGAGGCGATCTACGGCGCCTGGTGGGACGCGATCATCCGCACCGACGGGCACGAGGCCGTCCAGCGGTCGGCGAAGCGGTACCTGGGTCAGTTGGGCTAGCTTCTCGCCAGCCTTTCCAGCAGCGGCCGCACGCGCGGCGGAACCGGCGTCGACAACGCGATCGACGTCGACGTCCGCCGCACGTACGGCGCGCCGACCACCTCGTCCACCACCCGCTGCAGGTCGTCGTTGTTGCGCGCCACCATCCGCACGAAGAGGTCGCCCTGACCGGTGGTCGCGTGGACCTCGCACACCTCGTCGATCGCGGACAGCGCCTCCGCGACCTCGGCCCGGCGGCCCTGTGCGATCTCCAGGACGGCGAACGCGGTGAGGCCGTAGCCCATCGCCGCGAGATCGAGTTCTGGCGGGAATCCGCCGAGGATCCCGCGTTCGGTCAGCCGGTCGAGCCGGGCCTGCACGGTGCCCCGCGCGACGCCGAGACGGCGGGCGCATTCGAGCACCCCGAGCCGGGGCGAGTCGGTGAGCAACAGCAACAGCCGCGCGTCCAGCTCGTCGAGCACTTCCGACATCGGGCCTACCTCCTACACAGGTTGTCCACTATGACTGCGCTGTCCCGCGCATGACTGGGCATAGTGTGCAGCAAAATCTTTGACCATTGCACATTTTGTCGCGCGCTCGGATGCTTCAGGGCATGACGCACACAGTGGAACCTCAGGGTGCTCTTGACGACGTGAGCTACGACCAGCTGCGTCAGCTCGTCGGCCTCGTCGACCACGACTCTTCGACCGACCCCTTCCCAGTGAAGTCGATGGACGCGGTGGTGTTCATCGCGGGCAACGCCACGCAGACCGCGTGGTTCTACCAGGTCGCGTTCGGCATGCAGCTCATCGCTTACTCCGGCCCCGAGACCGGGAACTTCGAGCGCAAGTCGTTCGTGCTGAAGTCCGGCTCGGCGCGCTTCGTGATCACCGGCGGCGTCAAGCCCGACTCCTCGCTGCTCGACCACCACCGCCGCCACGGCGACGGTGTCATCGACCTCGCCCTCGAGGTCGCCGACGTCGACCGCTGCATCGACCACGCCCGCGCGCAGGGCGCCACCGTCCTCGAGGAGCCGCACGACGTCTCCGACGAGCACGGCACCGTGCGCGTCGCCGCGATCGCGACCTACGGCGAGACCCGCCACACGCTGATCGACCGGTCGAAGTACACCGGCGTCTACCTGCCCGGTTACGAACCGCGCGAGAGCAAGGTCGTCCGTCCCGAAGGTGCGCCGAAGCGGCTGTTCCAGGCCGTCGACCACTGCGTCGGCAACGTCGAACTCGGCAAGATGGACTACTGGGTCGACTGGTACCACCGCGTCATGGGCTTCGTGAACATGGCGGAGTTCGTCGGCGACGACATCGCGACCGAGTACTCGGCGCTGATGAGCAAGGTGGTCTCCAACGGCAACCACCGCGTCAAGTTCCCGCTCAACGAGCCGGCGATCGCGAAGAAGAAGTCGCAGATCGACGAGTACCTCGAGTTCTACGGCGGCGCGGGCTGCCAGCACATCGCGTTGGCCACCAACGACATCGTCGCGACGGTGAAGGCGATGCGCGCGGCGGGCGTCGAGTTCCTCGACACCCCGGACTCCTACTACGACGACCCGGAGCTGCGCGCGCGGATCGGCGAGGTCCGGGTGCCGATCGAGAAGCTCAAGGAGCACCGCATCCTGGTCGACCGCGACGAGGACGGCTACCTGCTGCAGATCTTCACCAAGCCGATCGGCGACCGTCCGACGGTGTTCTACGAGCTCATCGAGCGGCACGGTTCGCTCGGTTTCGGCAAGGGCAACTTCAAGGCCCTGTTCGAGGCCATCGAGCGTGAGCAGGAGCGCCGAGGCAATCTTTAACGGCGAGGCGCCATCAGCGCGGCGTCGCGACAACCTCTGACCCCGGCAGTTCGCAGGGCTGAAAGGGCTCTTCATCGCACTTTGTGCGGTGAAGGGCCCTTTCGCTGCGTGACGGGGCCGACTTTGTCGGCACGGGGTGGTAGACCGGACGGGCACTAAACTTCGAGCGCACCGGAACCGGAGGCGACTTCGGACCGTCAGTGTGAAGACGTCAGCATGCAGCTTGTGGAAGGGTCCCGATGCCGGACAACGTCGACGCCAGCGAACAGATGGTGGACAACTGGACGAAGCAGATCCAGGAGACCGCCGCGCGCTATCAGGCGATGGCCGCCCGCATGCAGGGGCAGACCGTGACAGAGCGGTCGAAGGACAACACCATCGAGGTGACGATCGACTCGAAGGGCCTGCTCACGAATCTCGTCATCGCCGAAGCCGCGAGCGGCAAACGGATGGCCGAGGTCTCGTCGCAGGTCATGCGGCTCGTGCAGCTCGCGCAGTCACGGATCCCTGAGCTGCTGCAGGCGGCGATGGCCGAAACGGTCGGCACCACCGACGAGACGGCGAGCCGCGTGATCGCGGAGGCCCAGAGCACCTTCCCGGAAGCGCCGCCGGAGGAAGACGTCGCTCCGCCGGAACCCGAGAGGCACCACCGCTTCGGCCCGGAAGACGAAGAGCCCCCGCCGCCCGCGCCGGGCACCCCGCCGCAGCCCAAGCCGATCCCGCGCCGCCGCCGCACGCAGGACAACGACGACGACGATTTCGGCGGCAGCATCCTTTCTTAGTGTTCATCCGGCCTGGTAGAGGGGAGAAACCATGGCAGGCAAGGGTTACGAGCTCGGTGCCGACCTCGACGCGCACGCCAAGCAGGTCGACGGCATCGCCGACGGGCTGCGCACGGCGGTCGACGCCGCGCAGCAGGTGAGCATGCCGACAGACGCGTACGGCATCATCTGCCAGCCGTTCCGGATGATGCTCGACCCGGTCGAGGAGTTCGGCATCAACGCGCTGAACAAGGCCGTCGAGGCCGCGACGGCGGTGGCGAACAACGTGCGCTCGGCGTCGAACGCCTACCAGGCGCAGGACGAGAACTTCGCCGCGGAATTCAAGAACGTGCAGGTGCCTGACTGATGCCCGAGGGAAACCCGCTCGTCGCGAAGGCGCCGACGGATGGAGACGGCCCCGGCCCCCTGACGGCCGGGAACAGCGAGTACGGCTACGCGGCGGGCATCGGCGTCGCCGAGTCGGCCATGGACGCCTTCAACGGCATCTCGAGCGGTGACTGGGTCGGCGGCGGGCTCGGGGTACTGAGCCTCGCGGGCGAGATCGCCAGCGCCGCGATCGACCCGTTCGGCTACCTGATGTCGTCGGTGGCGTCGTTCCTGATGGAACACATGCAGCCGTTGAAGGACATGCTGGACGCGGTGGCGGGCGATCCGCCGGTGATCCAGTCGTACTCCGAGACCTGGGGCAACGTCTCCAAGAAGCTGGAAGACACCCACGTCGAGTTCTCGAACACGGTCAAGAACGGCACCGCCGGCTGGACCGGCGAGGCCGCCGACCAGTATCGCAAGCAGGCCGCGGAACAGGCGGAAGCGATCAGCGGGGCGGCGACGGTCGCGGGTGGCATCAGCACCGTCGTGATGATCTTCGGCGAGATCGTCGCGTTCGTCCGCGAGTTCATCCGCCAGCTGATCGCGGACGCGGTCGGCAAGCTCATCGCGTGGGTCATGGAGACGGTGTTCTCCCTCGGTTTCGGCACGCCCATCGTGGTCGCGCAGGCCGTCACCGCGATCGCCAAGTGGGCCGCGAAGATCGCCGACAAGCTCAAGGAACTGTGCGACGCGATGCGGCGGGTCTCGCCGCTGCTCGGCAAGCTGGTCGACGTCTTCGAGAAGATCATCAAGATCTTCGGCAAGATCGCGGGCAAGATCACCGGGCTCGACGCGTTGAACCCCAAGAACATCAAGGCGGGCGGCTTCGTCCAGCGCGGTGGCCGCGGCGGCGGGTCCGGCGGCCCCGACGGTGGCGGCACGGGATCCGGGGACGGCCCGGACGGCGACGGTTCCGGCAGCGGCTCGGGCGACGGCTCCAACGGTTCCGGCTCCAACGGTTCCGGCTCCGACGGTTCCGGCTCCGACGGCTCGAATGGGTCGAACGGCTCCGACGGTGACTCGAGCGGTTCGGGCAACTCCGGTGACTCCGGCGATTCCGGCCGCTCTGGCGACTCCAGCGGCGACAGCCCGTCGAGCACCGCCACTCGCGGCGGCGGCGACGGCGGCTCACCGTCCACAAGGGACAGTGGCGGCTCACCGACCCGTTCGGACAGCGGATCTCCCGGCCGCGCGGGCGATGGCGACGGACCGTCCACTTCGGACGGAAACCTCGGCAGGACGCCGGACGGCGGTGGCGGCTCCCCCAGTGCCGCCCGCTCCGACGGCGGCTCGCCGAGCCCGAACCGTGCGGACGGCGGCGGTTCACCCAGCCACACACCCGACAGCGGTTCTCCGGCACCGCACACCCGGGCCGACAGTGGCGGATCCCCCACTCCGCACACTCGGGCGGACAGCGGCGGATCCCCAAGCCACACACCCGACGCCCCGAACACCCGGGCCGACAGCGGTGGTTCGCCGAGCCATGCGCCCGACGGCGGCTCCCCCACACCGCACACGCGAACGGACACCGGCAGCTCACCCAGCCACACACCCGACGGCGGCTCCCCCGCTCCCCACACGCGGACGGACACCGGCAGCTCACCCAGCCACACACCCGACGGAGGCTCCCCCGCTCCCCACACGCGGACGGACACCGGCGGATCCCCAAGCCACACCGGCGACGCGCCCCGCACCCATGGCGGTGACGGCGGCGGTTCGCCCACACCGCGTTCCGACCCGTCGCCCGGCCACCACGGCGGCAACGACGGCGGCAGTCCCACCCGGCCGACCGACAGCGGCACGACGACCAGCGGCACCGCGCCCACGGCACCGCGAGTCGGCGACGCGGGCCCGTCACACGTTCCTTCGCAGCGCGGCGGTACCGGCGGCGACGGTTCGCCCGGTGTCCCGCCGCAGGGTCAGCCGGTCGCCGGCGGTATGCCGCCCCAAGGCGCTCAGGGTGGCACGCCCGGCGGCACCCCGGGTTCGCCCGGAGGCCGGCCGCAGGGCGGCGGCTGGACTGGCACGCCCGGCTCGCCGCGCACACCGGACACGCACACCCCGCGCGGTCCCGACACCCACACCGGCCCCAGCCGCGGTCCGGGCCAGACCGGCCCCGGCGGACGGCCGAACCAGCCGCAGCCGGTCGCCCGTGGCAACGACTTCGGCCCCGGGGCCCAGCCGCAGACCGGCACGCCCGGTGCACACGGCCCCGGCAACCGGCCCGGCGGCACGGGTCCCGGCAACTCCGGCCCCGGAGGCCGCGGTCCCGGTGGTCACTCCGGCCCGCCGCGTTCGCCGGACGGTCACGGCCCCGACGGGCACGGTCCGCGCCAGGACCCGAACGGCCACCCCGACGGTTCACCGCACGATCGCGGCCCCGACGCCGAGCCCGACCGTCCGCTGACCCCGGACGAGGTCAACCAGCGGCATTCCGAGGGCACCCCGGCGGGGAGCTCGTACCACCGCGGCGACGCCGACATGGGCGACCTGCCGCACCGCGTCCGGCCCGATCCGGACGGCCGCTACACCGTCGACGTGCACGTCACCCCGGACGGGCACGCCCGCATCGGCAACCGCACGTACACCCCCGAGGAATTCGCGGACATCCTGCGCCGCAACGGGGACTACGACGGCCGCCCGATCCGGCTGATCGGCTGCGACGCCGGCTCGAACGACTTCGCGCGCCGCCTGTCGCGCGAACTCGACACCGAAGTCATGGCGCCGAGCAGGCCCGCGTGGACCGACTCGAACGGGCGCGTCTTCTCGTCCGACTACGAGATCGGCCCCGACGGCCGCACCCGGCCCCGGATCCCGCCGAACGGCGAATGGGACGTCCACAGTCCCGACGGAACCGCCCGCCGGGCGAGCGAAGACGGCTTCACGCCCGACACGTCGCACGCGGACAAGCAGGACGTGGACGCCGACAGCGCCCAGAGCCGCGGCGACGGCGACGACGCCGGTCATCCGCCGTACGACGACGTTCCCAAGCCCCGGACGATCAGCCGGGACTCGCCGGAGTTCAACGAGCGGTTCGCCACCTGGGACCGAGGAGCCGACTCGGAGTTCACCGGGCCGCGGCACCGGCCGGATCCGCACGATCCGATCGACTCGCCCAGGACCATCGAGGACGTCAAACCACGCATCCGGAACAGCCAGCCGGATCCCGAAGGGGTTCCGCAGGCTCTGCGTGGTGAAAAGCCGCTGGCGATGAACGCCGAGTACAAGGTGGAGTACAAGAACGGTGCCAGCAGCCGGTTCTTCACCGACGACACTGGCAGGGTGACGCACGTCGAGACGACGCTGCCGACCTCGAAGCCCTTCCACAACCCCGATCTGCGCTATCCGCTGCAGCCCAACACCCAGTATCGCGTCCCCAACTTCCACGACCCGAGCAAGCACTGGACCTTCGAAGTCGGTGACAACGGGAAGCCGAGCGCGATGACCGGCGACCCGGTCTTCAAGGGGAAACACGACGACTTCCGCGACAACACGTCGCAGAACAGGTCGGGTCAAGAAGGTAAGGCGGCCTACCAGAATCACCCGGTGCACGGGAGCACGTACGCACACGTCGAATGGGCGGGCGGGCACTTCTCGGCGCATGAGATGGGTGGCCCCGGCGAGTACGTCAACATGCATCCCCAGATGGCCGCTTCCAACAGCGGTCACTACAGGGACAGCTGGATCCATGACGCGTCCTGGCGGGCGCAAGAGGCCGAACTGGGCAAGTTCGACGAGGTGCCCGGCCAGAAGGTCGAGAACTATCAGGTCAGGATGGAAGGCGAGAGCAACGGCATTCCGGAGAACGTGGTCATGCGCTGGCAAGAGGTCGTGTACGCCGTCGACGGTCAGGGGAATCTTCTCCCCGGACCGGTCGAGGTGTCGCGAGTGACCAGGCAACGCGACTTCCCGAATGATCCTTCCCAGGTCAATTACGGCCCGGACACCCATTACGGAGCGACCCCATGACGGACGAGCTGATCACCGGTATCGCGTCCGCGCTGACGGAGGCCGCGCCGGACGGCTGGGCGAAGGTCAGCCTCACCGTGTCCGCGACGGTGCTGGCCTACGACTACGCCACGGAAGTCCGGCTGGCCGACGGGCGGAGCGGGGACATCGACCTGCCCGCCGAAGTACGGGGCGGGTTCCGCGAACTGCGGACCCGGATGTACGAACCAGGTCGCGGAACGTGGTTCTCGGCGAAGGTCGTGCTGACGTCCGGTGTGGCACCCGAGTTCACGTTCAACTTCGACGAAGACCCGAAATGGTGGCCGCCGTTGCATCCGACCACCTTCACCCGCGACCTGGAAACGTTCCCGCGCGACGAGCACCACGTTCCGGCGTGGTTGCGGACTCTGGTCGCCCAAGGCACGCAACTGGAGCAGGAACGGGACACACCGGCCTGAACCGGCACCCGTGCCATGATGGGTCACCGCTGTTCCAGCGGTGACCACGAGGAGGATTTACCGGATGGCTCAATGGCCTCAGCTCGACCCCATCGCGCAGAACGAACTTCTCGGCGAGATCACCTTGTCGGTGGTCGGTGCTTTGCCGCCGGGCTGGCGTGAGGTGGTGCTGGACTACCGGGTGGTCGGCAAGAACATCGACGTCGCGGTCGGCGTGCTCGACCCGAACGGCACCTACCAGGTGTGGGAACCGTCCGTCGAGACGTGGCGCATGTTCCAGCGGCTGCGCGGCGGCATGTACCAAGAAGGCGAAGGAACCTGGTTCTCGGCCAGGCTCGTCATCGAACCCCCGTCGCGGTTCCGCGTGCAGTACAACTGGCAGAACGAACCCGACTTCCAGCCGTACCCCGCACCGGACGAGTTCGCCCTGGAGCAGGAACGGTTCCCCCGAGGCGAGGCGTACATGCCGGACTGGTTCAAGCGTGGATTGGCCGCCTCCGGCGCCAAGACCGACTGAGGAAGACGATGACCCAGCCGCCGACGCCGTTGAACCAGCAGCAGCAACAACAGCTCGTCTGGCAGATCGGTCATGCCCTCGCGACGCCGCTTCCGCCTGGCTGGCAGCAGATGCGGGTCGAGTACCGGGCGGCGGGCAGGCATGTCGAGGCCGACCTGCTCGTCACCGGGCAGGACGGTCTGCCACGGCCGGTGCAGCCGAGCCCGGAAGCCATGCACTTGCTCGGAAACCTGCGCACGGGGATGTACCAGCCCGGCCGCGGGACCTGGCTGAGCGCGATCCTGGTCTACGGCTCGGCGACGGTGCTCAGCACGGACTTCCTCCCGGACGTCGAGCCGCCGTGGCGGCAGGCTCCGCCGCCGATCGGATTCCAGGACGAACTCCGGTTCTTCCCGCGGGCGGACCAGAACATCCCGGACTGGCTGCGGCAGCGGGCCGGACTCGAAGCCGCACCGGCGGCCGAGCCGTTGGTGGCCACCCCACCCGCCGAAGACCCGGATGCCTTGCGCTCGCCGCGTGTCTACGACGGCCTCGACGAGTCTGGCCGTCCGGTGGTGAACCGCGAGCCGCTGTCCCCCGCCGAACGGGACCGCGTGCTGGAGTACCTCGACGGCGCGCCGGTCGTGCTGGCGTCGCGGACCTACGACGCCGACGCGTTCGAGCCCGACCGGGAACCGTTGGTGCCATTGAACTTCCGGACGGACGGCCGGTGGTACTGGCCGGGCGCGGTCGCCTACTACCTTCGCGAGCACGATGTGGCGCCCGATCCCGAGCTGCTCACTCACATCCGGGCGCTGCGGTTCACTCTGCCGGAGGTCGGCGAGCCCGAACGCGAACTCGCGGTCGCCGCCATCACCGGCCAGCAGGCCTCCTGAAGCGCGCCGTTTTCACGGCGTCAGCTGACCGGATGATGCCACCTTCCGGATACGTCACGTGACAAGTTCGTGGTCCGGGTAGTCTTGACGGCGGCGGCGAAGGCGATCAGGGAGCGCACATGGCACGGGGGAACATCGGCAGGGCCCGGGCGACCCGTTCCGCCGGGCTGCTCCCGGTCGTGCTGGCCCTCACTTCGGCCGCGCTGCTGACCGGCGCCGCCGTCTACACGGTCGATCGCGCCGGGTGCGTGGATCCGGGCCAGTACATCCGGCACGACAACCACATCGAGCTCGTCGGTGGCTGCGTAGGCGGCTCAGAGCTGCCAGCCGCCCCTCAGGGCACTTCGCACGAAGCGGACGCGAAGAGCGGTATCGCGCCCAGTAACTTCCGCCCGTAACCGGGCCTTTCTCCCACCACACCGCGCTGACCAGCGCGAACAGAGCAAGGGACCTTTGCTGCCATTTAGTTAGCATGCGTACGCTAACGATAGCAAAGGTCCCTTGCTCCCTCCCTGGGCTCGGCGGCGGTCAGCCCAGGGCTTTGGCCAGATCGGCGACCAGGTCGCTGCCGTCCTCGATGCCGACGGACAGGCGCAGCAGGTTGTCCGGCACCTCGAGGGTGGACCCGGCGGTGCTCGCGTGGGTCATCCGCCCGGGGTGCTCGATGAGCGATTCGATCCCGCCCAGCGACTCGGCGAGGATGAACAGCTTCGTCTTCGACGCGACGTCGAGCGCGGCCTGCTCGCCGTCGACGTGGGTGAACGAGATCATCCCGCCGAAGCGCCGCATCTGCTTCGAAGCGATCTCGTGGCCGGGGTGCTCGGGCAGGCCCGGGTAGTAGACGCGGTCGACCTTCGGGTGCTTCAGCAGCATCCGGGCGATCAGCTCGGCGTTGTCGCTGTGCCGCTCCATCCGCAGCGCGAGCGTCTTGATCCCGCGCAGGGTCAGCCACGCGTCGAACGGGCCGGGTACCGCGCCGGCCGCGTTGCGCAGGTAGAACAGCTGCTCACGCAGCTCGTCCTCGTTGGTCAGGATCGCGCCGCCGACGACGTCGGAGTGCCCGCCGAGGTACTTGGTCGTCGAGTGCAGGACGACGTCGGCACCCAGCGAAAGCGGGTTCTGCAGGTACGGGGTGGCGAAGGTGTTGTCGACGACCAGGCGGGCGCCGGCGCCGTGCGCGACCTCGGCCAGCGCGGCGATGTCGGCGATCCCCAGCATCGGGTTCGTCGGCGACTCGCACCAGATCAGCTTCGTCTCCGGCCGGATCGCGGCCCGGACCTCGGCGATGTTCCCCAGGTCGGCGACCGTGTGCTCGACGCCCCACAGGCTGAGCACCTTGTCGATCAGCCGGAACGTGCCGCCGTACGCGTCGTTGCCGAGCACGAGGTGGTCGCCGGGCCGCAGGGTCGCCCGCAACAGGACGTCGCTGGCCGCCATCCCCGACGAGTAGGCCAGACCGTGCCGGGCGCCTTCGAGTGCCGCGAGCGCGACCTCCAGCGCGGTGCGCGTGGGGTTCGCGGTGCGGGAGTATTCGTAGTCGCCCTCGCGCGTGCCGCCGACGCCGTCCTGCGCGTAGGTCGAGGTCTGATAGATCGGCACGATGACCGCGCCGGTCCGGGGATCAGGGGTCTGCCCGGCGTGGATCGCGCGCGTTTCGAAGCCCAGCAGAGAGTAGTCGTCGGCCATACGATCCAGGGTACGACCACCCCCTCGAGATCCCATCGACTGGGATCGAACTCACCACTGTCCGGGTGGCGGGCCCTGCTGCGGTGGCGGGTAACCGGACGGCGGATATCCGGTCGGTGGCTGCGGGTAGCCGTGGTTCTGCGGCGGCATGAACACCGCGGGCTGTTTCGCGAACGTCAGCCAGCGCCCCGTCGGCGGGATCAGCGCCAGCACGATGGTGGCGATCGCCGGGAGCAGGAGCTGGATGATCATCCCCAAGAATCCGTAGAGTCCCGACACCCCGCCGAACACGTAGTGGAAATGCGACCCCGTCGCACCCAGGACGACCAAGACGACCCCGAAGAAGATCGCCGCGCCCGCGCCGATCACGACGAGCATGCGCCCGGCGCGCTTGCGCAGGAGCAACAGGATCCCGCCGATCAGCAGCAGCACCCCGACGGCGAGGTCCAGGATCCCGCCGACGATGTAGTACGACCGCATCCGGTCGACCATCAGGATGACGACCCAGACGAGTCCGGAGAGGAACCAGAGTCCGCCGAGGATCGCGAGGATCCCGGCGATGATCCCGGTGGCGCCGTTCGGCCGCCTCGGCGCTCCCGCCGGCGGATAGGCGCCAGGCGGCGGATATCCGCCCTGTGGCGGGTACTGCTGGTACGTCATGGCTCCCCCTGTCGCAATCCTCGCCCCATCCTGTCAGCCCGGCTACCAGCCCGGAAGCCGATCCTGCGGCGGAGGCTCTTCGTGGTCGCGCCGCTTTCCCTCCAGCCACTCCGAAGTCGGCCGGATCACCGACAGCACCAGAGCGGAGGCCGTCATCACGAACAGGAAGAACGCGGCGAAATCGCTCGTGACCAGTGGCTGCCCCTCCAGTTCGGCGAAGAAGTAACCTCGGACCTCGCCGTTCGCCAGCAGGGTGGCCACCAGCCCGAGCGCCGTCCCGGCGACGATGAGGACGCGGCCGAGGACCTTCCTCAAGAGCAGCAGGACACCGCCGACGAACAGGGCCACCGCGAGCACCCCGTTCCAGGCCGTCCCGACGAAGTACCGCGGAGCGGTGTCCAGGAACGCGAGTTGCGTGACGAAGGTGCCCGCTTCGGTCAGATACCGCATGCCGCAAAAGAAAGCGAGGACGGCCGCGCCGATCGCGGTCGCCGAAGACCGGTTTTGGCCCATGGAAACTCCCCCAAGTCGAGCCGGAAAGCCCCAGGATCTCACCAACCGGCTTGCGGGGGAAACTGATTCTGTGGCCGGTAGGGCGGAGCCGGGGTCGGCCGCCAGCGCAGATACTTCAGTGTCGGCGGGATGATCGCGAAGATCAGCGTGAACGGTACGACCGCGAACATGACCACGCGCACGAGGGCGACGAACGTCTCGAATTCGAACTGGACGCGGAAGTACAGACCGTAAGCCCCGTTGAACGCCAACGGTTCCATCAGCACGGCGGTGATCACCAGCAGCGAGCCGAGCACCAGCAGGACCGCGCCCGCGACCGAGCGGAAGAACGCCGACAGCGCGCCGACCAGAAGGAGCAACGCGGCCAGCAGGTACAGCCCCAACTCGGTGAGCACGAGACCGGGCAGATCGCCGATGCTGAACCCGGACGGCAATTCGAGGAAGAAGTAGACCGGGAGGTACCCGGCGGCGCCCGCGGCGACGAGTCCCAGCAGCGCCGCGATGATCGCCGTCGCCCCGCTCGGCCGGGTCTGTGGTGCGTGATAACCGAATCCGGCCGGTCCGGGCTGCGCGGGATATCCGTACGGACCGGTCACGTCGCCCCCATCAGCCGGGTGTGGGTTAACGGCGCTCACCCTAGCCGGGCGGACCCGGTCGTGGCGGTGAATCGGAAGACCCCGGCGAAAACAGAACGCCCCCGGCCGACGGGCCGGGGGCGTTCCGAGCGAAACCGTTCAGTGGTAACGGATCACCACTGCTGAGGAGGCTGACCGGGCTGCTGACCCGGCTGGCCGAAACCGCCACTGGGCGGACCGGGCTGGCCGGGCTGCTGGCCGAAACCACCGTGCTGCTGCGGAGGCTGACCGAAGCCACCCTGCGGCGGCTGACCCGGCTGCGCGAACCCACCGCTGGGCGGACCGGGCTGGCCGGGCTGCTGCCCGAAACCACCGGGCTGTCCCTGCTGCTGCGGGAAACCGCCCGAAGGCGCACCAGGCTGACCGTAGGGGCCCGGCTGCGGCTGACCGTAGGGACCGGGCTGACCCGGCTGGCCGAAGCCACCCTGCGGCGGGCCACCGAAACCACCGGGCTGACCGCCCTGCGGGGCACCGAGCACCGAACCGCCGCCACCGAGGCCGACGAACTGCGCCGTCGCCGGGATCAGGCCCACAACCCCGACGATCAGGATCAGGATGCCGAAGATCAGGTGCGGCAAGCCGATCCCGATGCTGACCGCGTCCGGGACGCCGTCGCCGGACGCTGTCGTGGCGCCCAGGAGCAGGATGCCGAAGAGGAGCAGCAGCGCGCCGCCCGCGGTGACCGCGATCGGCACGATCTTCTTGATCCCGGCCGGGAGCTTGCTCGCCAGCGCGAGACCGGCGCCGGCCGCCGTCGCGATGATCGAAGCGACCAGCAGCAGGATCACGTAGAGCCAGACGGTGCCGGGCGACGCCAAGCCGAACTGGTCGAGAAGCTTGTTGACCGCCTCCTCACCGAGCTTGGAGGACTGGCTGTCGACACCTTCGGAGAACTCGCTCGCGTCGCCGAAGTAGACGAAGGTGAAGACCAGCGCGAGAAGACCGAGAAGGCCGACGAGGCCACCGGCGATGAACCCGAACAACGGGTTCCCGCCGCCGCCCCCGGCGAGAGCGGGGCTGTAGCCCTGCGGCGGTCCGCCGAAACCGGGCTGCTGACCGAATCCGCCCTGCGGCGGTCCGCCGAAGCCCTGCTGCGGCTGGCCGAAACCGGGCTGCTGACCCTGCGACGGGTCGAATCCGCCCTGCGGGGGTCCGCCGAAGCCTTGCTGCTGACCGAAACCGCCACCCTGCGCGCCGTAGGCACCGGCGGCGGGGTTGTCGGCCGCGCTCGGCGGCGGGGCGTACGGGATGGCGGGCGGCTGCGAACCCGGCGGCACGAGCTGGGTGGACTCACTGGCGGGGGTTTCCCCGCCAGAGCTCACCGGCTGGACGACCTGGGTCGCGTTCGCGTCACCGGATCCCGGCTGGACCGGCTGCACGACCTGTGTGGGCTCCGGCGTGTCGCCGAACCCGCCACCCTGGGGCTGCTCATACGAGGGCTGCTGCCCGTACTGCGGTTGCCCGTAATCGGGCTGGGCAGGCTGTCCGGGCTGCACCACCTGGGTCGGTTCCGGGGAACCGAACGGGTTGTCTTGCTGCGGCTGGGGGCCACTCGGGGGTCCCTGCGGTGGCTGGGCGCCACCCCAAGGCTGATTCGGTGGCTGCGGAGCACTCATTTGGGTCTTGAACCCCCTTGACGAGGACATAAAAGTTCAACTCACCCAACACGCTATCGGATAGCCGGGTGGGCCGCTCGTAACGCCCCGGCCCGGCCATCCGATGGAATGCCTCTTTACCGTCCCGCGAGAAACGCGAGCAGGTCGTGCCGGGTGACGACACCCGCCGGTTTGCCGTCGACCAGCACCAACGCGCCGTCCGCGCCCGAGAGCGCGCTCATCGCCGAACTCACCTGTTCACCCGCGCCGATGGTCGGCAGCGGCTGCGACATGTGCTGCTCGAGCCGGTCGGCCAGCTGCGCCTTGCCGGTGAAGAGCGCTTCGAGCAGATCGCGTTCGTTGACCGCGCCGACGACCTCGGCCGCCATGACCGGCGGTTCCGCGCTGACCACGGGCATCTGGCTGACACCGAACTCGGAGAGGATCGCCACCGCTTCGGCGACCGTCTCGTTCGGGTGGCTGTGCACCAGGCTGGGCAGCGAGCCGCTCTTCTTCATCAGGACGTCGCCGACGGTCGCGCCGCTGGAGTCCGGCGGCAGGAAGCCGTAGGAGGACATCCAGCCGTCGTTGAACACCTTGGTGAGGTAGCCGCGGCCGCCGTCGGGCAGGAGCACGACGACGACGTCGTCCGGGCCGAGGCCCTCGGCGAGCTTGAGCGCGGCGGCGACGGCCATCCCGCACGAGCCGCCGACGAGCAGCCCCTCTTCGAGCGCGAGCCGGCGGGTGATGTCGAAGGAATGCGCGTCCGACACCGCGATGATCCGGTCGGCGATTTCCCGGTCGTAGGTGTCCGGCCAGAAGTCCTCACCGACGCCCTCGACCAGGTACGGCCGTCCGGATCCGCCGGAGTACACCGAGCCCTCGGGGTCCGCGCCGATGACCTGGACCCGGCCGTCGCTGACCTCCTTGAGGTACTTGCCGGTGCCCGAGATCGTGCCGCCGGTGCCGACGCCCGCGACGAAATGCGTGATCTTGCCCTCGGTCTGGCTCCAGAGTTCCGGGCCCGTCGAGTGGTAGTGGCTGGCGGGGTTCTCCGGGTTGGCGTACTGGTTCGGCTTCCAGGCGCCCTCGATCTCGCGCACGAGACGATCGGAGACGTTGTAGTAGGAGTCCGGATGCTCGGGCGCCACCGCGGTCGGGCAGACCACGACGCGCGCGCCATAGGCCTTGAGCACGTTGCGCTTGTCCTCGCTGACCTTGTCCGGGCAGACGAACACGCACTTGTATCCCTTGCGCTGCGCCACCATGGCCAGTCCGACACCGGTGTTGCCGGACGTCGGCTCGACGATGGTGCCGCCGGGCTGCAGCTCGCCGGAGCGCTCCGCGGCTTCGATCATCCGCAGCGCGATGCGGTCCTTGACGCTGCCACCGGGGTTGACGTACTCGACCTTGGCCAGGATGAGCGGTTGCAGCCCCTCGGCCAGTGCGTTCAGCTTGACCAGAGGGGTGTTGCCCACGAGGTCCACGATGTGCTCGACGTAATCCACGCTGACAGCCTAAACGCCGCAGGTCGCGATGTGTCCACTCAACCGGGCGGGACGGGAACGGCAAACGAGAAGAGTGGCGTGGATCGCGTTCGCCTTTGACCAGCACCTCCCACCGGTGGAGGATGCGAGGTGAGCAACCGCTTAGCGCGTGTCTGGATCGAGAACAAGGGAGTGTCGTTCCATGCCCGAAGCCGTCATCGTCTCCACCGCCCGATCCCCGATCGGCCGCGCCGGCAAGGGATCGCTGGTGAGCATCCGCCCGGACGATCTCACCGCGCAGATGGTCCGCGCCGCGCTCGACAAGGTCCCCGAGCTCGACCCGACGCAGATCGAAGACCTCATGCTGGGCTGTGGTCTCCCCGGTGGCGAGCAGGGCTTCAACATGGGCCGCGCCGTCGCCGTCGAACTCGGCTACGACCACCTTCCCGGCTGCACGATCACGCGATACTGCTCGTCCAGCCTCCAGACCACCCGTATGGCGCTGCACGCGATCAAGGCGGGCGAAGGCGACGTGTTCATCTCCGCGGGCGTCGAGACCGTCTCGCGTTTCGCCAACGGCAGCTCGGACTCCTGGCCGAACACGCACAACCCGCTGTTCGCGGACGCCGAGGCCCGCACCGCGCAGGTGGCGGCCGAGGGTGCCGAGGGCTGGACCGACCCGCGCGAGAACGGGATCCTCCCGGACGTCTACATCGCGATGGGCCAGACCGCCGAGAACCTCGCGCGGCTGAAGAACGTGTCGCGCGAAGAGATGGACGAGTTCGGCGTCCGTTCGCAGAACCTCGCCGAGAAGGCCATCGCGGACGGCTTCTGGGCCAACGACATCACGCCGGTCACCCTGCCGGACGGAACCGTGGTCTCGAAGGACGACGGCCCGCGCGCGGGCGTCACCCTCGAAGGCGTCTCCGGTCTCAAGCCGGTCTTCCGCCCCGACGGCCGGATCACCGCGGGCAACTGCTGCGCGCTCAACGACGGCGCCGCCGCGGTGATCATCATGTCCGACACCAAGGCGAAGGAACTCGGCCTCACACCGCTCGCCCGCGTCGTGTCGACCGGTGTTTCGGGGCTGTCGCCGGAGATCATGGGCTACGGCCCGGTCGAGGCGTCGAAGCGGGCGCTCGAGCGCGCCGGGATGTCGATCGGCGACATCGACCTCGTGGAGATCAACGAGGCGTTCGCCGCCCAGGTCATCCCGTCGTACAAGGACCTCGGGATCGACCTCGACAGGCTGAACGTCAACGGCGGCGCGATCGCCGTCGGCCACCCGTTCGGCATGACCGGCGCGCGGATCACCTCCACGCTGATCAACTCGCTGCGGCACCACGACAAGCAGTTCGGTCTCGAGACCATGTGCGTCGGTGGCGGCCAGGGGATGGCGATGGTCCTGGAGCGCCTCTCCTGACCCCTCGCGGAGGCGCTGCGTCCGACCGGGCCTGAGCCGAGGTTGCGAAAGCCACTTTCGCAACCTTGAACGTTGCGAAAGTGGCTTTCGCAACACGCGCTGCCGTCCAGCCGCGCACCGGGTGACCAAGGTCCGCGAAGGCCTCCTAGTCCGTCTAGGAGGCCTTCGCGATTTTGCTTCGCACGCGACGCACGCTTCGCAGTCCTTCGCGACCCGTCCGGACAGCTCCCGAAACGCGCTAACCTGCACAAAGAGAGCAAGGGACCTTTGCTGTCACTTACTTAGCCATGCTAAGCGAGCGATAGCAAAGGTCCCTTGCTCTCGTTTTCCGGACGGGCCGGGAACCGCTAGTGGGTCATGACCGGCGGAGCCGCCGGGACCTCACCGTCTGCGCCCTCCGGCGTCGCCGGCTTGGTCTTCGGCAGGAACGCCGCCGGGATCAGGCACAGCGCGAGCAGGATCATCGACCACAGGAACGTGGTCGAAAACGCGTCGGCGGTGAGCCCCGAAGCCGCCTCGTGCGTCGCCGGGTTCATCACCGCGGCCGTCGCGGCCAGCTGCCCCTGCGCGGTCGGCACACCGAACTTCCCGGCCAGCAGCGCCGCCAGGATGATCGACAGCACGGCCGCGCCGATCGCGCCCGCGGTCTGCTGCACGATGTTCGTCGCCGTCGACGCTTTCGCCATGTCCTCCGACTTGAGCGTCTGCAACGCGGCCGAGGTGATCGGCATCATCGTCGCGCCCATGCCGAGCCCCATCACGAACAGCGCCGAGAGCAGCAGCCAGTACGGCGTCGTCGCGGAGAGCTGGGTGAAGGCGATCAGGCCGGCGAGCATCAGCACGAGACCGGGCAGCACGATCTTCCGCGCGCCGATCTTGTCCGCGAACCTGCCCGCGATCGGCATGGTCAGCATCGCGCCGAAACCCTGCGGGGCGAGCAGCAGACCGGCGTTCATCGCCGATTCACCCCGCGCCAGCACGAAATACGTAGGCAGGAGCAGCATCGCGCCGAAGAACGCGACGCAGAAGAAGGTCATCGTCACCATGGCGATGGAGAACGACCCGTTCTTGAACAGTTTCAGGTCGAGCAGCGGGTTCGTGACCCGGTTCGCCCGGAACACGAACGCCACCAGCAACCCGATCCCGGCGAGCGCGGGCAGCCAGACCTCCACCGCGCCGACGCCGCCGGCCGACGGGATGTTCGAAACGCCGAAGATCAGCGCCGCCAGACCCGGCGACACCATCAGCATGCCGACGAAGTCGAACCGCTCGCTCGGCTCCGGCCGGTCCTTCGGCAGCACTCGCCAGGCCAGCGCCATGGTGATCAGGCCGATCGGCACGTTGATGTAGAAGATCCAGCGCCAGCTCACCGCGTCGACCAGCCAGCCGCCGAGGATCGGGCCGCCGATCGGGCCGAGCAGCATCGGCACCCCGAGCACGCCCATCACGCGCCCGATCCGGTGCGGTCCGGCGGCCCTGGTCAGGATCGTCATGCCGGCGGGCATCAGCATGCCGCCGCCGAAGCCCTGCAGGACCCGGAAGATGATCAGCGATTCGACGTCCCAGGCCATGCCCGCGAGCATCGAGCCGATCAGGAACAGCCCGATCGCGGTCATGTAGAGCCGCTTGGTGCCGAACCGGTCCGAGGCCCAGCCGGTGACCGGGATGACCGTGGCCAGCGCCAGCATGTACCCGGTCGCGATCCACTGGATGGTGTCGAACGAGGTCTGGAACTCGATGGTCAGTTTCTGGAGCGCGACGTTGACGACCGTCGTGTCGAGAATCGCCATGATCGCGCCGAGAATGACGACGACGGCGACCTTGAGCACGCCCGCGTCGAGTTTGTCGCTGCCCGGCGCCGCCGGGCTTTGCGTTGACATGAAGAATCCGTCCCCTGGTACTCGGTGTATCCCTCGGACGCGACGACCCCCGTCTGCCGCGACTACGGAACTGACGCCCGGCGAACCGCCGGACCTTCCCCAACCGCGCTTGTGCACAAATGCGCAAGCGCGGGTTTGTAGCCGAGGGTAGCCGAACACGGGTTTTACATGCCAACTTTTTCCCCGTATGCGGGCCGAAAGGGCAGACCCGCATACAGGGTGTCACGAAGAGTGATCAGCAGACACTGTCCGCGGGAGCCGGGTTGCCGAGGCCGAACAGCGGCCGCAGCTTGAGCCCGATCCAGGTGCCGCCGAGCGCGAAAACGCCCCACAGCCAGCCGTGCAGGCTGCCGACCGAGATCCCGCCGAGGTAGGCGCCGATGTTGCAGCCGCCCGCCATCCGCGCGCCGACGCCCATCAGGATCCCGCCGAGCACCGCGGCCACGGCGGTGCGCCACGGGATCGAGCTGTGGATCTTCCACGCGCCCGCCGCCGCGGCGGCGACCCCCGCGCCGATCATGATGCCGATGTCGGTGAGGCTGTTCTTGTCCTTCCAGATCGGCCCCGCCAGCGAAGCCGCGTTCGCCTTGATCCGCCAGAACTCCCACGTCTCCGGATGCAGTCCGAACACCTGCAGGATCTTGGCTCCCCACAAGGAGAACGCGCTCGTGACGCCCCAGATCCCGCCGGAGACCAGGAAGACAGCGCCCGCCAGCACCCCGAGCACGACGGCGCCGACGAGGACCGGCCAGGAACCGCGGTAGATCCGGGCGAAGCCGCGCGCGGTCGGCACGACGTCGACGGGCGGCGGGTTGCGGCGCTTCTGCACGAACCGGGTGCCCAGCACGATCGCGGCGAGGACGGCGATGGTGATCGCCCACGAGCCGAACCAGCCGACGTGGTCGGACAGCAGGATCCCCTTGAACTCGGGCCAGCCGGACAGCAGCGGATACGCCCATGTGTAGAGGACCGAACCGGTGATGAACCCGCCGAGGGTCAGCACGATCGTCGACTGACCGGAACCGACCGCGAACAGGGTTCCGGAAGCGCACGCGCCGCCCAGCTGCATCCCGATCGCGAAGACCGTCGCGCCGACGAACAACGCGAGCCCCAGCCCGCCCGCGGTCGGATTCGGCGTGCTGCCGAACAGGCCGGAGCCGGTGCCGACGATCAACGCGATCAAGGTCGCGGCCGTGCCGAGCAGCAGCGTGTGCGCCCGCAGGCCCTGGCCGTTGCCGACCGCGATCAGCTGGCGCCAGGCCGAGGTGAAACCGAAACGGGAGTGGAAGAGCGCGAGGCCGAGCAGCAGACCGAGGATCAGCAGGACACCGAACTTGGCGCCGTGCGCCGCCCAGACGTACCAGGTCAGACCGACCGCGAGAACACCGGCGACCGCCAGCGGCACGATCTTGACCGGCTCCTCCGGTTGCGGGACCGGGGCGGCGCAGGAGGTCGGGAAGTCGAGGAGTTTCTTCTCACCGGCTTGGGTTTCTGTCGTCGCCACCAGGACTCCAGGTCGATCGGCGGGTCGGGGACGAGCAACGTTAGGACCGGTGACCGGCCGATCGCAGCCCGTCCCACACTGTGCGACGAATGGGGGCTCACACGCGGCCGGATGGCGGCGGCGATACCAAAGGTCCCTTGCTCCGCCGGGCTACTTGGTGCTCTTGACGCAGACCGTCGAAAGAGGCGTCGAGTAGCCCTTGAGGTGAGTCGCTTCCGTGTCGTCACAAGTCGCGGCGCCGTCGGTCACCTTCACGACCTCCGCGTCCTTCGCGGGGTCCGAGCAGGGAACCTTCTGATAGGCCACGCTGTCGGCGAGGAAGTTCTCCAGGCAGTCGCCCTGCTTCGCGTTGATCATCATGCAGAGCTTGTACGAGGCGAAGGTCTTGTCGACGACGAGCTGGTCGTACTCGCCCTCCGGGCACGCGGCGCCGGCCTCGGTCTTCGCCCCCGCCTTCGCGTTGGCCTCGGCCGAACCGCAGTCGGCCTTGGCCGGATCCGCGTCCACGTCGCCGAACGTGGTGATCGCGTAGCAGTCGCCCACCCGGACGTCGTCGGTGTTCGAGAGGTATCCGAAGATCCACGACGACGCGCTGAGCAGCACGATCGCGACCGGCACCAGGATGCCCACCCAGAACCACTTGGAACGCCTGTGCTCGGTCATGTCAGAGAGTATTCACCACCACGGAAAAGGGCGCCCCGATCGCTCGGGGCGCCCTTTCGCGGAAAACGCGGGTCAGTCGTTTTGGAAGTACGACAGCAACCGCAGGATCTCGAGGTACAGCCAGACCAGCGTGGTCATCAGGCCGAAGGCGACGTACCAGGACCACTTCGACGGCGTGCCTTCGCGGATCATCCGGTCGGCCTGGTCGAAGTCGAGCAGGAAGCTGAACGCCGCGACACCGATCACCACGAGGCTGAAGATGATCGCGATCGGACCACCGTCACGCAGCGGGTTGAAATTGAAGAAAAGGCTGGTGACGAGGTTGACCAGCATCATGATCGCGACGCCGACCACGGCGCCGATGATCCACTTGGTCAGCTTCGGGGTGACCTTGACGGCACCCGTCTTGTAGACGACCAGCATCGCGATGAAGACACCGGCTGTACCGACGATGGCCTGCAGCGCGATACCGGGGTACAGCGCTTCGAACAGACCGCTGATCGCACCGAGGAAGACACCCTCGACGGCCGAGTACGCCAGCGTGAGCGGGCCGCTCGGCATCTTCTTGAAGATGATCACCAGCGAAATCACGAGGCCGACGATCATCGAGCCGACGAGCGCGCCGATCACGGCACCGGGGATGCCCATGATCTTGCCGGTCGCCGACATCGGGATCTGGCTGATCGCCCAGATCGCGGTGAGCACACCGGTCACCAGCGCCGTGCCGAGACTCAGCGCCGTCTTGATGACGACGTCGTCGACGGTCATCGGACGGTCGTCGGCGCCGGCGGAGGTCTGCGGAGGGCCGTAGCCGGGCACGCCGCCCTGGGGTTGGTTGAAGCCTACGTTGGGTCCGTACTCCGCCGCGCCACGCGGCAGGTTCCGGAACGCCGGGTTGCTACTGGATCGCACCTGATCCTCCTGGATCTACTGGCACCTGCATCGGGTTCAACGACCGCGGGGGCCGCCCGGTTCCCGTCGAAGTAAAGACGACTTTACTCACATTCCCGGCGAGACCCATCCCCCACACCGTATGCGGCGTGGATCACCGACCGCTCACCGATACCCCACCTGATGCCCTATTGCCAAAACCGCTGCTCACAGGACACCCTGCACGTTGCGTGTTCGGATACTCACCGAAGGCGTGTCGGGGAACCTATCGATCGTGTGACCTGCATCGACGTAAATGCGCCGGGGCAGAACGCGGCCAAAGGAGTCAACACACCATGGGGTGGACCACACGCCCGAGCGTGCGTTCGCGCGCCTTGACCAGCCTGATCGCGACGTGCCTGCTCGGCGCCCTGTCCGCCACCGTCGCGGCGACACCGGCCTCCGCCGCCAAGCAGGAAGGCGTCGGCTACGAGGTCACGCCAGGCCAGACGGTCGAGAACAAACCCAGGGCCCGGGATTGGCTCGGTTCCTACGTCGTCGACGGCAAGCACGTGTTCTGTGTCTCCTTCCAGCTGAAGGCGCCGGACACGGACGAGAAGTACAAGCCCGGCGACGAACTCCTCGACAAGTGGGGCGCGAAGCTCCCCGAGGACACCGCGGCCAACATCTCCTACCTGCTGCTGCGCTACGGCGGCACGCAGGACAAGGCCGAGGCGGCGGCGCTCGCGCACCTGCTGCACTCGTGGACGTCGAAGCCGCGTTCCGCCGAAGACCTCAAGCCGAACTTGCCCGCGAACAAGCTCGGTTACGACATCCAGGGCCACCTCGACAAGCTGAAGGCGCAGCACGCCGACGCCGCCACGGCCGTCGAGAAGCTGACCAAGGACGCCGAGGCCAACCGCGGCCCGTGGACCACCGCCATCGCGCCGCCGAAGGAAGACCAGCACATCGGCACCGCCGGCGAGTGGAAGATCAGCGTCAAGAACGCCAAGGGCAAGGGCATCTCCGGGGTTCCGGTGAAGCTCACCCCGTCGAACGCGACCGTCGACGGCGACGAGGGCACCAAGCCCGCGTCGAACTCGACGGCCAAGGCCGAGAAGGCCACCACGGTCAAGACCGGCGAGGACGGCACCGTGACGGTCAAGGTGACGCCGACCGGTGACCAGCCGAAGCTGGCGAGCTCGCTGTCCGCCCCCGCGGACCGGCCGTACGTGCAGTTCCCGGTCGAGACCGGCGTGCAGAAGGTCGTCTCGACGGGCGGCGAGAAGGAACTGAAGGCCCAGGGTGTCGCGGTCGTCTCGAAGCCGGGCAAGGTCCAGGTGACGAAGATCGACGCGAAGACCGGCAAGGGCATCGCCGGCGCCGCGCTGCGGATCACCGCCAAGGACAAGACCGCGGCCGCCGTCGGCCACGACGGCAAACCGCTCAACGGCGCCGACGGCAAACCCGCCGTCGTCACCACCGAAGGCGAGACCGGGACGGTCACCCTGGAGAACCTGCGGACCCCGCAGGAGATCTGCGTGATCGAGGTCAACGCGCCGCCGGGCTACACCAACGCGTTCGATCCGAAGAATCCGCCGTCCGCCTGCGGTGAGGTCAAGCCGGGTGAGACGCTGGCACTCGAGGTCGCCAACACGCCCAACGAGGTTCCGCGCACCATTCCCGCCGGCGACCGGCCGGTGGCGATGATGCAGGGCACCGTCGAGAACTCGGCGTCGACCGCCGGGATCCTCGGCGTCGGCGCGCTCGCGCTGCTCGGTTCGGTGATGGTGGGCGTGGCCGCGCGGCGGTCTTCGCGACGCTAAAGAGGTTCAGGAATGTCAGTACGACGCGGGTTCGCGCTGGGTGCCGTCACGGTCCTGTGCGCGGACCTCGTCGCGGCCCTGATCATCTGGCCGCCGACGACAGTGGTGACGGGGGCGGCTCAGCCCGTCTCCGTCTCCGTCGCGGGCGGCGCCCCGGCCGCGCCCGCGCAGCAGGAAGTCACTCCGCCGCCGGAGATCGGCCCGACGACGCCGCCTCCCGCCCCGCCGCCGTCGAAGGAACCCGAAGCCCCGAAACCGCAGGGCCCCGGCACGATCCGGCTGCCGGCGGGGGGCGCGGCGAAACTCGTGCGCAAGGAACTCGGGCCGGGCGCGGAACTGCCGGTGCCGGAGAACCTCGGCGAGGTCACCTGGTGGGGCGCCGAGCTGAGTTCGAAGACCGGGGCGAGCGTGTTCGCCGGGCACGTGAACTGGAAGGGCGCGACGGGTCCGTTCGCGGAGCTGTGGACTGAACGGATCGGCGGTGCCGTCACCGTGGTCGACAAGGCCGGGAAGTCTTGGCAGTACAAGGTTTCCCAGCTGATCACGCTCAAGAAGAACGAACTGCCGCAACGGGCGGACGAACTGTTCGGCCAGTCCGGTCCCCATCGGGTGGTCCTCGTCACCTGCGGCGGCCGCTGGGTCGGCGGAGAGACCGGCTACGCCGAGAACAGGGTCGTCATCGCCGACCCGGCCTAGTTACCCGTGAGTAACTTCACGGGTGCCGTGGTGGTCAGCGCCGTGGTGATGCAGCAGAATGCCGGTGGACGCGGGCGAACACGGTGAAGGGTGAGGCAGATGGCGACTTTTCTGGTGACCGGGGCGACCGGACTGATCGGGCGCCAGTTCACCCGGCTGCTGCTCACCAGGGAGGACGCCGACAAGGTCGCGCTCGTCGTCCGCGCGTCCTCCCGGGACAAACTCGCGAAACTCGTGAACGCCTGGCCGCATCCGGAACGCGTCACCCTCGTCACCGGTGATCTCGGCGAGCCGCTGCTCGGCGTCGGCCAGGAAGACCGAGAGAAGCTTCGCGGTGTCGATCACGTCGTGCACCTCGCCGCCCTTTACGACCTCACCGCCGACGACGAAGCCAGCATCAAAGCCAACGTCGAAGGCACCACGCAGGTGATCGCGCTCGCCGCCGAGCTGAACGCCGGCTGCCTGCACCACGTGTCCTCGGTCGCCGTCGCCGGTGACCACGAGGGCATGTTCACCGAGGAGATGTTCGACGTCGGCCAGCGGCTCGTCACGCCGTACCACCGCACGAAGTTCGAGGCGGAGCGCCTCGTGCGCGAGCAGCAGGACGTGCCGTGGCGGGTGTACCGGCCCGCGGTCGTGGTCGGGAACTCCGAGACCGGCGAGATGGACAAGATCGACGGCCCGTACTACCTGTTCCCCGCGATCAGCAGGCTGGCCGGACTGCCCGACGTGCCGATCGTCGGCCCCGACCTCGGCGACACCAACGTCGTCCCGGTCGACTACGTCGCCGAGTCGCTGCTCGCTCTGGTCACCACGAAGGGCCTCGACGGACGCGCGTTCCACCTGGTCAACCCGGAACCGCAGCCGGTCGTCTCGGTCTACAACGCCTTCGCGAAGGCCGCGGGCGCGCCGACGATCTCCGTTCAGCTCAACGAGCGCGTGTCCAAGGGCATCGTCAACCTGGTGAAACTGAGCGAGCACATCCCCGGCTTCACGATCGCGCGCGACGCCGTGATGGAGCGGCTCGGCATCCCGCCGGTACTGCTGGACACGATGGCGTTCCCGTCGGTGTTCTCGTCCGCGTCGACCCGCAAGGCGCTCATCGGCTCCGGTGTCGAGGTGCCCCGGATCGAGGATTACGCGCCCACCCTTTGGCGCTACTGGCGTGAGCACCTGGACCCGTTCCGCGCCCGCAAGCACGGCCCTCGCGGCGAGCTGGACGGCCGTCGCGTGGTGATCACGGGCGCGTCGTCGGGCATCGGCAGGGCGACCGCGATCAAGGTCGCGGCGGCGGGCGGGGTACCGCTGCTCGTGGCGCGGCGACAGCACGAACTCGAAGAGGTCCGGGACGAGATCATCGCCGCGGGCGGCACGGCGTCGGTGTACCCGGCCGACCTGACCGACGAGGAGTCGGTGCACAAGGCCGTCGACGCGATGCTCGCCGAGCACGGCCGGATCGACATGCTCGTGAACAACGCCGGCCGGTCGATCCGGCGTTCGATCAAACTGTCGTACGACCGCTTCCACGATTACGAACGCGCGATGGCGATCAACTACTTCGGCGCGGTGCGGCTCATCCTCGCGGTACTGCCGCATATGTCCGAGCGGAAATTCGGGCACATCGTCAACGTGTCGTCGATCGGCGTGCAAGGAATCGCGCCGCGCTTTTCGGCGTATGCGGCGTCGAAGGCCGCTTTGGACTATTTCTCCCGGATCGCCGCGACAGAGACGCACGGCGACGGAATCACCTTCACGACCATCCACATGCCACTCGTGCGCACTCCGATGATCCGGCCGACGAAGATCTATGACGCGTTTCCGACGAAATCCCCGGATCAGGCCGCGGACATGGTGATGAAGGCGCTGAAGGAACGTCCCAAGCACATCGGCACGCCTGCCGGGCAGGCGATCGGGCTCGCCTACACGCTCACGCCGGGGCTCACGGATGCCGTGGCCTACCAAGGATTCCGCGTGTTCCCGGATTCGGCGGCCGCCGGTGGCGGCGGCGGGCTCAAGATCGGGAAGGGCGAGCAGCATCTGTCGCGTGCGGCGATGGCCCTCGCCCGGCTCAGCCGCGGGTTCCATTGGTGACACTGCGCACACGGGTGGCGGCCGTTCAGGTGAGGGAAAGCAGCTGAGAGACGACACACGTCGGTGAATCACCAAGCCTGACAACGGCGACGCCGGGTACGCAGGTACCGTCGTGACCATGGTTCCCGAGCGAGACAACGGCCTGTTGCCCCTGCGGCGCGAGTACACCCAGGCCTGGCATGGCTTCGACCGGAACGAAGTACGCCAGTACCTGGATCATCTCGAAGCCCAGCTGCATCGCGTGATCACCGACCGCGACGCCGCGATCGCCCAGGCGACGTCGGCCACGCGCGAACTCGAAACCGTGCGCCACGAGGTGGCGAAGCTCAACGCCAGGATCGAGGAGCTGAAGAAGCCGCCGGAGCGGCTCGAGGACCTCGATGAGCGGATGCAGCGCACCGTCACGCTCGCCCAGGCGCGGGCCGAAGAGGTCACGAAGCGTGCCGAGGTCGCGGCCGAGAAGCACTGGGCGTCCTCGAGCGAGGCGTCGAAGAAGCTGCGTGAGCGCTACACGCGACTCGTCGCCGAACTGGACAAGCAGGCGGACGCGCTGCACTCCGAGCACGAATCCGCGCTCGCCGAGACGCGGGCCGAGGTCCAGCGGCTGACCGTCGAGGCCGCCCAGCGCCGGGAACTGCTGGACAACGAGGCCGAGCGCAAGCGCCGGAAGATCGAGCGCGAGTTCGAGCAGACGATCACGGCCCAGCGCACGTCGCACGAGAAGCACATCGCCGACCAGCAGACGGCCAGCAAGAACCAGGCCGAACGCCGGATCGCGGAAGCAACCGCGGAGGCCAAACGCCGCGTCGACGAGGCGACGAACGAGGCCAAGCGCCGGCTCGACGAGGCCACGACGACAGCCGCCCAGCGCACGACAGCCGCCCAGCGGAAGGTCGAGCGGCTCGCGGAGATCCGCGAGCAGGCCCGCAAGAGCCTGCTGCAGGCCGACGAGGTCCTCAAGGGCAGCGAGGCGATGCTCGCGGCGCTGCCCGAGGAGTCGGTGATCCCGCACGCTTCGAAGCTCGTCGGCGGCGACAGCAAGGCCGAGGAGACGAAGCCCGCCGCCAAGCCCTCCAAGCCCGCGGAGCGGCCCGCGTCGAAGGCCGCCGCCCCGGCCAAGCCCGCTCAGGCTCCTGCTCCCGCGCCCGCCAAGCCCGCTTCTTCGGCGCCTGCCGCCGCTGCGCCGAAGAACGGACAGAGCGAGCAGAACGGCCCGAAGGCGAACGGGCAGAAGCCGTCGCCCGCCAAAACCGGCTCCTGACCAGCGCGAAGTAGCAAGGGACCTTTGCTATCACTCTCCGGAAGAGAGTGATAGCAAAGGTCCCTTGCTCTCTTTTCGGACGCTGTCAGGACGTGGTGGTGCGGGGCCAGGGGTTGGCCGCTTCGAGCTGAGCGGCGAGGCCGAGGAGGAGCGCTTCCCCGCCGGGCGCGGCGACGAGCTGGACGCAGGCCGGGATACCCGAGGGGTGCACCCCGACCGGCACGGACATCGCCGGATAGCCCGCGAGATTCCACAGACCGGCGAAGCCCGCCACGCGCACGGACGGCAGCACGTTGGCGATCCACCGGCTCTCGTGCCACCTGCGCGCCTTGAGCGGGAGCGTCGCGATCATGGGTGTGACCAGCACATCGTGGTCGGCGAAGAACTCTTCGGCACGCTCCAGCCAGCGCTCGCGGGTGCTTTCCCGGACCCGTTTCGCCGCCAGCCGTCCGAGCCGGACGTGCGTGCGCGTCCGGGGTTGGAGTGCACCGAGATCGAATTCGGCCGCCTGCTCGGCCGGGCCCGCGACCCAGCGCGCGAGGAGGCCACCGATGGCTCCGGCGTTGTACCGGGGCGTTCCGGGCGCGACGGAGTGCCCGGCCGCACGGAAAAGCTCTCCGGCCTGCGTGACGGCCTGCCTGAACGCGCGCGGCAACGGCGCCCTCGTCAGCGGGACTTGAGTCGACAGGGCGATGCGAGATCGCTTCGGCTCGGCGAGGTCTGCCAAACCGGGCTGTTCGGAGAGGACGGACATCAGCACGGCGGCGTCGGCCACGGTGGTCGTCATCGGACCGTGTGTGGACAGGCCGAACCAGCCGTTCTCCCCCGGGACACGGACCACACCCTTACCCGGTTTGAGACCGACGATCCCGCACATCGCGGACGGCAGCCGGATCGAGCCCAAACCGTCCGTGCCGTGCGCGATGGGCACCAGCCCGGCCGCGACCGCCGCGGCACTCCCGCCCGACGAACCGCCCGCGGCGTAGGACGGGTTGCGCGGATTGCGCGCTGTCCCGTCCGGATCGTCGCTCGACGGCCAGATGCACAGCTCCGGCACCCTGGTCAGGCCGACGATCACCGCACCGGCCGCCCGTAGGCGCCGCGCGATCTCACCGTCCTCTGTGGACACCGCCGACGAACCCGCACGCGACCCCCAGGACGCGTACTCGCCCTCGACCGGCGCGACGTCCTTGACCGCGACCGGCACTCCGGCCAAGGGCAGGTCGGCCAGATCCGCGCGTTCGGCGACGGCCGCGGCCTCGGCGAGCGCCTCCTCGGCCCGGACCCGCCGGAACGCGCCGACCACTCCGTCAGCCGCCGCGATCCGGGCCAGCGCCTCACGGGTCACCTGGACCGGATCGAGTTCCTTGGCACGCACAGCCGCCGCGATTTCCACTGCCGTCTTGACCATTCCCGCACTGTAGATCGGGCGGCGAAGATCAGCTGCGCGCCGAACAGGCGAACTTCGCCGAGTCCGGTTCGAAAGGCGGGAAATCGGTATAGCCGTCGAGCCGGGCGCCGTAGTAGACGTCGTGATCCGCCTCGGCAAGTGGGGCACCGAGTGCGAATCGGACAGGCAGGTCCGGGTTCGCGATGAACAGCCTGCCGAAGGCGACCACGTCGGCCAGCCCGGCTTCGATCAAGGACTCACCCTCGGCCCGGGAGGTCGGCTCCCCGGAACGCAGGTTCGCGACGAGCGGCCCCAGCCACAACGGCCGCAGGTGAGACAGTACTTCGCCGTCGGGAGTGTCGATGACGTGCAGGTATGCGAGCTCGTACCGGCGCAGTTCGGTGAGCAGTCGTGAGTAGACCTCCTTCCCATCGTCTTCCACGATGTCGTTCTCCGGGTTGCCCGGCGAGATCCGCAGAGCGACCCTGGCCGCGCCGATCTGCTCGGCCACGGCCGCCACCACCTCGAGCGGGAAAGCGAGCCGAGCGGCGACCGAGCCGCCGTATCGATCTGTTCTTCGGTTGGTGTTGCGGGCGAGGAACTCCTGGATGAGGTATCCATTGGCACCGTGGAGTTCCACGCCGTCGAACCCGGCCTCGACGGCCCGGCGTGCCGCCTTGGCGAAGTCCTGGACGACCTCGCCGATCTCTTCCTCACCAAGCGCACGGGGCTCGACCGTGTCCGTCCAGCCATCGGCCGAGAAGATCCGCCCGGCCTGCCGGACCGCCGAGGGCGCCACCGGCGTCCGGCCGATCACGCCGGGGTGACTGACGCGGCCCGCGTGCCAGAGCTGCGCGTAGATGCGACCGCCTTCGGCGTGCACGGCGTCCGTCACCGCACTCCACGCCTCGGCCTGCCGCTCAGTCGCCAGCCCCGGGATACCGGGACCACTCTTGCCGGCATGAGAGACCCAAACACCTTCGCTCACGATCAAGCCGGCGCTCGCACGTTGCGCGTAGTACTCGGCCGTCAGCGGATGTGGCACGCCGGTCAGGTCGTCGGCACGCCCCCGGGTCATCGGGGCCATCGCGATGCGGTTCGGCAACCGCATCGCGGTACCGCGGAATGCTTCGAGCAACCTCATGAACGCGAAGCTAAACCCTGACACCGGCGTCACGGTCAACCTCGATTTCCCGGCTACTGTGGACTCATGCGGATCGGCGAACTGGCGGAGCGGACCGGGGTGAGCGTCCGTTCGTTGCGGTACTACGAGACGGAAGGCCTGCTGCGTCCCGATCGCCGTGGCAACGGCTACCGGACCTTCATTGAAGACGACATCGCCCGGGTTCTGCAGATCCAGCTCTTCTATTCGGCCGGGTTGTGCAGCGGCAAGATCGCGGAACTCCTTCCCTGTGTTTCCGGCGACGACACGCACTTGGTGCCTTCACCGGAGATGACCGGCGAACTGGAGATCGCCAAGACTCGGATCCAGAACCAGATCTCTTTGCTCACCTCCTCTCTGTCGGTTCTGGAGCGTGTCTTGGCCGCGGCCAAGGGGACCGACACCGCCGAGGTACCGGTTCCTTCCCGGCCCGTCCGGCGACACCGGGGCATCCACGTCTGACCTGTCTGTCCGCCCTAAGCGTTCGAGTCTCGGCCCAGCAGCCCGAGCAGCCTGTCCTGCAAGGGCGCGTCTTCGGGCACCTTCACTTCAGGGCCGAAGACGACGATTCCCGGACCGAAGGCGCCGGGGATTCTCATCTGATCGGGAATCGCCTGCGCTCCGGGCCACATCCGGGCGACCTCCTCCGGGTCGATCGTGTCGTCCTGACCGGTGGCACGGGCCAGGTCCCAGCCGTGGACCACCATGTCGGCGCTGACGACCTGGTCGATGTGCTGTTCGGCGGTCATCTTCCCCGACGGTGTCTCGTGCTCGGTGGCCGCGAGCACGGGATCGGCGAGGACGGCTTCGACATCGGCGCGGGCCGCCCGGAAAGCGCCGAGCGGGTCCTCGAGGAGGGCCGGCGCCTGCCCGAGCTCACGTCCGAGAGGGCGCAGCATCGCGCCGTGCATGTCGACGATGTGCCCGACGACATCCCTGGCGTTCCACTCCGCGCACGGGGATCGGTTCTCCCACTGCCCGGTTTCCACGGCGGCGACCTTGCTCTCGAAAGCTTCGGCCCGGCCGCGATAACGGTCCATGACGGCATTCATCGTGTTCACGCCTTTCGCGGTGACGGCCACGGCCTCGGCCAGCTTGTCGAACCCTTCACCGACGCCCCGCTCCATCCCGGATTCGAGCACGGCGTCCCGGATCCGCTTCGAGCCGTACCTCAGCACCTGGGTCAACGTGGTGACGCCACCTTGTTCGACCAACGTCAGAGTCGCCAAGGCCTGACCTTCCGAGGCGTCGCAGTCCTCGTTCGTCTCGAGGGAGACGAGTCTCTCCGGACGGTCGATCTCCTGGTAGACGCCCTGCAACAGCATCTCCATCCCGCCGTCGTGGCGTAGCCGGTAGCGCCATCTGCCGCCGACCCGCAGGTCGATCTCGCATTCGACGACCTCGCAACCGCGCGGGCCGAACCAGCGGCGTACCAGTTCCGGTTTGGTCCACGCGTCGAACACCAGCGCCCTCGGCGCGTCGAAGGACCTCGTCATGACGATCTCGAGATCGCCGGATTTCGCCACGCTGAGAAGGCGTCCCATCGTGCTGTTCCTTTCCGCTAGTGCGGTGGTCTGTCGGTCTCGTCCCGGTGCTCCGGGTGCCGCAACTCGTCTTCGAGGACGAGGTCCAGTTGCGAGAAGGCCTCGTCCCAGTAGCGGCGATAGCCACCGAGCCATTCGTTCGCGTTCTTCAGCGGCTCGGCCACCAGGCGGCAGGGTCGGCGCTGGGCGTCACGCCCCCGTGCCACCAGTCCCGCACGCTCCAGCACTTTCAGATGCTTGGAGATGGCGGGCTGACTCATCGCGAACGGCTCGGCCAACTCCGTCACCGTGGCTTCACCGTGCGCGAGCCGCGCGAGGATCGCGCGGCGGGTGGGGTCGGCGAGTGCCGCGAAGGTGACATCGAGCAGATCCTGTGCCACGGTCTCCCGCCTTTCTGTTCTCACGAGTTCGAGTTCTCACGATCGGCTCCGTCGGCGCCTGTCGCGACGGTGGATAACCTTGCGGTTCCATAACCATGTGGTAATCTACGGCGGAGCAGATCGAGATGTCAAGTCCGAACACGGGTTGACGAGGAAAAACGCGAAACGGGAAGGGGGTGGGGCCAAGGGTTCGGCCGACGCCGGCACGCACCAAAGGGCACGCGATCGCGTACGAAAGGGCAACTGGGGTTACCGTCGGTACCGGCATGGACGACGAACGAAACGAGCCGATGAACTCCGGGCGACCGAAGACGACGAAGCGATGGGCGGCCGTCATCCTGGGAGCGGCCGCCGTTCTGCTCACCAGCGTGCAGTGCGGTACGGCGAACGAACAGGCCGGGTCGGCACAGCCGGCGGGGACGCCGCCGAGCACCAGCACCGCTTCCGGTCCGTCCAGCACCACCGGGCCCACTCCCTCGCCGTCACCGAGGGCGGAACAGGCGCCTGTTCAGGGCTGCGAGACCGTCATCGCCGGGATGAGCCCCCGGCAGCGGCTGGCCCAGCTGATGGTGGTCGGTGTGAACGCGGGCAATCCGCAGGCAGCGGTGAAGCTGGTGCGCGACCAGCAGGTCGGCGGGATCTTCCTCGGCGGCAACGAGACGGCCCTGCTGCAGAACCGCGCGCTGGACGAGGTGCAGCGAGCCGCGAAGGTGCCGGTGTCGGTGGCGATCGACGAGGAGGGCGGTCGTGTCCAGCGGATCGACGCCCTCGACGGCAGCATGCCGAGCGCCCGGAAGATGGCCTCGACCATGACACCGGCGCAGGTACGGGCGAAGGCCGCCGAACGAGGCCGTCAAATGCGGGCTCGAGGCGTCACCGTCGACTACGCGCCCGACGCCGACATCACGGACCAGCCGGACCGCGACATCGTCGGTGACCGGTCGTTCGGCGCGGATCCCGAAGTCGCGCGCAAGTACGTCCTGGCCTTCGCGCAGGGCCTGCGCGACGCCGGGGTGCAGCCGGTACTGAAGCACTTCCCCGGGCACGGGCACGCCACCGGGGATTCCCATAAGGGGCTGGTGCGGACGCCGCCGCTGGCCTCGCTACGGAAGGTCGACCTGGTGCCGTACCGCGACATCGGCGAGTACGGCGAGGTCAGCGTCATGGTCGGGCATCTGGACGTGCCCGATCTGACCGGCGGTACGCCGTCGACCCTGTCGGCGCCGGCGTACCGGCTGCTGCGGAAGGACTACGCGTTCGACGGCCCGGTGATCACGGACGATCTCGGGGCGATGAAGGCGATCACGGCGCAGTACCCACTGCCGACGGCGGTCCTCAAGGCGTTGCAGGCGGGGGCTGATCAGGCGTTGTGGTCGTCCGGCGGCAATATCGACACGGTGCTGACCGCGCTGGAGCAAGCGCTTGCGTCCGGCGCCCTCCCGGCCGCCCGGGTCGACGAGGCACTGAACCGGGTGCTCGCGGCGAAACAGGCCTGCGGCTGACCTGCGGGAGGCCCCGGCGAGGCCGCCTCGGCGAGACGCCGTGAAAAGCAGTCCGAAAACTCAATGAACACAATGCTGACCAGGCCCGCGCCGGGAGTGACCCTGATCACCGCCCGCCGCCCGATCAAGGAGGATCGCGTGCCTGGTCCCACGAAGTACCTACGCCGTCTCGCGCTGACGGCAGCAGCCGCCGCCGGACTGAGCCTGCTCGCCGCACCGGTGGCGTCGGCCGCGCCGTCACCGGTCGATCGCCCGGTACCGACCACCGGCTGCCATCGGCCGTCCCCGGTGCCCGCGGGGACGACGACGCTGCGGACTTTGACGTCCGGCGGACTGGTCCGCGAGTACACGGTGCACGTCCCCGAGCGGTACCGGTCGTCGCGGTCGTACCCGCTGGTGCTGTCGTTCCACGGTCACAAGCGGACGTCGAAGTATCAGGAGGAGCTGTCCGGGTTCTCCGCGTATGACGCGATTTCCGTCTACCCGCAAGGACTCCCGGGCACCGACGGCGAGTCGGCGTGGACAGGCGCGCCGTATTCGGCGGCAGCCGACGACGTGCTCTTCACCAGTGATCTGCTGAACACGCTCCAGCGGGAACTGTGCGTCGACTCCCGCCGGATCTACGCGACGGGCAAATCGAACGGCGGCGGGTTCGTCGGCGTCCTCGCCTGCCGGATGCCGGGGCGGATCGCGGCGTTCGCACCGGTCGCCGGCGCCTTCTACCCGCAAGGCGGCGAGTGCCACCCGTCGCGTCCGGCGCCGATCCTCGACTTCCACGGCACGGCCGACGCGACGATCCCCTACACCGGGAATCCCGCCAAGGGCCTCCCGACACTGCCGGACTGGCTCGCCGGATGGGCGGATCGGAACGGTTGCTTCCCGCGCCCGATCCAGTACTCGCCGAAGACCGACGTCACCGTCCAGCGCTGGCTCGGCTGCTCGCTCCAGCACTACCGGGTCGAAGGCGCCGGGCACGTCTGGCCGAGCACGGCACCGAACAACGACTCCGCCACCCCGACAGTCATCAACGCGACGCCGGTCATCTGGAACTTCCTGCTCGCCCACAGGCTGCGTTAAGAACTCGTCGTTTTCCTTGCCGGACCCGTCCACCGGCGCTACCGTCGAACTTGACCCGATGACCAGATAAGCAAATCTGGTCACGAAGTCAGACACTGGGAGCGCACGTGGCAGAACGTCCGGACCGCACCGCCGGCCGCGCCGATCGCATCCTCGACGCGGCCGGCGTCCTGCTGTCGCGGCTGGGCTATCGCAAGGTGACCATCGAAGACATCGCGAACCAGGCGGGTATCGGGAAGGGCACCATCTACCTGCACTGGCGCACCAAGGAAAACCTCTTCCACGCGTTGCTCCTGCGTGAGTCCCTTCGTGCCGCCGAGAATCTTCTCGTTCGGCTGGACGAAGACCCGGCGGAAGTCATCCCACACCGGTTCCAGCGGGCGGTCTTCCTGTACACCCAGCGAAGCCCCTTGCTCGGCGCGCTCATCACCGGTAACACCGAACTGCTGGGCCGGTTGAAGAAACATCCCTTGCAGAATCAGGACGCCGTCGTCACCGACCGGTATCTGAAGACGATGACCGACCGGGGGCTGCTGCGCGACGACCTCCCGAACCTGCTCTTTTCCCTGCGGTCCTCGGCGCTGGGGTTCTACCTGATGGACAGCTTCACCACCGACGGCGCCGGTCTCACTTCCGAGGAGAAGGCCGATGCCCTCGCGCACATCATCCGGACGGCGTTCGAGCCGCCGGAACCACCGTCCCCCGCGGACTTGGCCGCCACCGCGGCCGAGGTGATCCAGGCGTTCCGGGATCTGATCTCGTCCTATCGCGCCTGGATCTACCGGCAGGACGGCACCGAGGAGCCCGCCTGATCCGAACTCCTCCACCACGAGAAGAAGGGGGTAAGCATGACCACGATCGCCGAAACCTGGGGAATCCACGAAGGTCAGTTCTGGCTTCGGGGTGATTTCCCGGCCGATCCGGTCGGTTTCGACGCCGAAACCGGCATGTGGAACGTCTACGGCCACGCCGAGGCGCTGAAGACCCTGAGTGATCCCAAGGTGTTCTCCTCCGACACCACCCGGCTGATCCCCCAGGAGCTGGCACCGGACAAGGACTTGTTCGTCGACGGCAACCTGCTCCAGATGGATCCGCCGGACCACAAGAAGCTGCGCACGCTGGTGAGCCACGCCTTCACACCGAAGGTCGTCGCGGACCTGGAACCGCGGATCGCCGCGTTGACGAACGAACTCCTCGACGTCGTCGATGGCGCGGATTCGATGGAACTGGTGACTCATCTGGCCTATCCGCTGCCGGTGATCGTCATCGCCGAATTGCTCGGTATCCCGGCGAGCGATCGCGACCTGTTCAAGGAATGGGTCGACACGATGCTGCGGAACAGCCAGCAGCGGTCGCTGATCAAACAGACCGAGGAGGACAAGAAAGCCTCCGACGAAACGATGGAACAGCTGAAGAACCTGGTGAACTACCTCGGGGAGCACGTCGACGACCGACGGCGGAACCCGCGCGAGGATCTGCTGACCAAACTCGTCGAAGCGGAGGTCGACGGCGAAAAGCTCACCCAGAACGAAGTCGTCAACTTCGCGAACGTGCTGCTGCTCGCCGGGCACATCACCACCACGATGCTGCTCGGGAACACGGTGCTGTGCCTGGACTCCCATCCGGACGAGTACCGGCGTGTCCGAGAGGACCGTTCACTGCTGCCCGCCACCATCGAGGAATCGTTGCGGTTCCTCAGCCCGTTCGCGCTCGTCGCACGCGCCACGACGACCGACGTCGAACTGGGCGGCCGGACGATCCCGGCGGACAGCATGCTCGCCATCTGGGTCGCGGCGGCCAACCGGGATCCGCGCGCGTTCACCGATCCGGGCACCTTCGACCCGGCGAGGGCGCATAACCCGCATCTGGCGTTCGGCCGCGGAATCCATTTCTGCATCGGCGCTCCGCTCGCCAGGCTCGAAGGCAAGACGGCGCTCAACATCCTCCTGGACCGGTTCCCGGATCTGCGCACCGATCCGGCCGTTCCGCCGTCGTTCATCCCCAGCCCGAACATGACCGGGGTGAACGAGCTCCAGCTGCTGCTGAAGCCTTAGCGGTCGGCGAACCGGGAAGCGAGCGGGACCACCACTCGCGGAGCCCGCTTCCCGGGTGTGTACCGCAGTTCGGTGATGTTGCCGTTCGGCACGAGGTAGGTGTCGGCGAACGTGCGGAATCCGCGCATGGCCTCACTGTCCGGGGTGGTGATCCCGGTCAGCAGCGACCACATGACCGCGCGGATGAAGAGCCCGTGCGTGAAGACGGCGATCGGCCCGGGTTCCCGTTCGCCCAGTCGCGCCAGGAACTCCTGGGTCCGGGTGAAGAGGGCGGCGAACGATTCCGCGCCGTTCACCGCGTGGTGCGGATCGGCCCGATCCCAGTACGCCTCCGTATGCGGCTTCCGGGTGGCGGTGGTGGTGACCTGTCCATGGAGTTCGCCGAGAAAGGTGAACTCCTGGACAGGCCACTCCTCGCGCTCCGCGCCGGGGAACCGTTCGATCGTCGGCTCAGCGGTCTGACGCGCCCGCACGAACGGCGACGTCACGATCAACCGAGGCGGCTCGGCCAGCGATTTCGCGATTTCGAGGGCCTGCCGTCTGCCGAGTTCGGTCAACGCCGAGGCCCCCGGCTCGCCGCCGGGAAGCCCCGCGTTGGTCTCGCTTTCCCCATGCCTGATCAACCACACCCGTGCCACGATCGCCTCCTAGACCCCGTGTGCCATCGACGATCGCACCGAGCGGAGTTGATCGCGACTTCCAGGATGCCGTGTCGCGGTTTCAGCGGCCGAACTGTCCCGGTTCGCGCCCCTGGCCCGCGGGACCGCGGTACGCCTGCGCGATGTCCAGCCAGTGATCCGCCAACGCGCCTTCGGCACGGACGTCGAGGTCGTCGCGGTGACGGCGCCGCGTGACCAGGAGACAGAAGTCCTCCGCGCTGCCGGTGATCCGCTGCGTCGAGTCCTCGGGACCGAACGTCCACAGTTGTCCGGACGGCGAGGTGATCTCGAAGCGGAATTCCTGCTCCGGCGGGGTCAGGCCCCGCGCCTCGTAGCCGAAGTCCCGCACCCGGACGGCGAATCCGACGAGGTACGCGAGCCTGTCGGTCCGCTCGGGACGCACCCCTAGCGCGTCCGCGACGTCCTGGCCGTGGGCGAACAGCTCCATCATCCCGGCGCAGGCGAGGATGGCCGGCGGCAGCGGGTTGACCAGCCACGGCACGACCTGGTCGGCCGGGACGGCGGCGAGCGCCTTGATGCCGGCGTCGCGTTCGGCACGCCACCGGCTCAGCAGGACCTCGTTCGGACCGCCGAGGTAGTCGTCGAGAGCCGCGTTGACGGCGGCGTCGAAACCTCGCGCCATCGACGTCGTCGCGAGTTCGACGAACTTCTGCGGCTCGGCCGCGGCCAGTCCGGCGATTCTGAAAATGAAGGAAAGGTGAGCGATCTGGTGCTTGATCGACCACCCGGCCGCGGGCGTGGGCAGTTCCCATCCCGCCTCGTCCAGATCGGCCACCAGGGCGTCGACCTGTTCACCCTCCGTGGTGAGATCCCTGATCACGTACCGGAAGTCAGTCACCGTGCCGTCCTCTCGCCGTTTCCACCCTCTCGAATGATGCTGAAGCGCCGCGCCGTCGTCTTCTCCTCGTGAGCCCCGTCGAATTTCGGGCTTGATTCTGGAGCCGGGTCCAAGTTCTACCCTCGGTTCATGCGAACCGATGCGACGAAGGCGCTGGCGGCGTTGACCATGTCCCAGGTGACGTCCCGCGTCGGGGTGCGGCCGGACACCGTGCGCTACTACGAGCGCATCGGCCTCCTGCCCGCCCCCGCGCGGACGACCGGGGCGCACCGTCGCTACGACGAGGGTGTCATCGAGAGGCTGCGGTTCATCCGCGGCACCCAGCGGCTCGGGCTGACGCTGACGGAGATCGGTGACCTGCTGAGCGTGCGCGACACCGGGGTGTGCCCGTGCGAACCGGCCGAAACCATGCTGGAACGCCATCTCGCCGAGATCGACGCGGAGATGGCCCGGCTCGGCGCACTTCGAGCCGAACTCGCTTCCACGCTGTCCGGGATGCCCGGCGAGAACTGCGCCGATCCCCTTCCCGGCGCGTGGTGTCCGCCTGACCGCCAACCCGGAGAAGGAGGTGGATGATCATGCGGAACGACGACTGGTGCGACTGTGACTGCGGCGGCACCGGCTGCTGCTGACCCGCTTCGGCGGGACCGGCCGGGCTTGACGTCACCCGGCCGGCCATCCGATGTCAGTCCTGAGGCAGGAGCACGGTCTTCCCGATCCGGTCCTTGCAGACTTCGGCCGAATAGGCCATCAGCCCGCCCGCCTGCGCGTCCCGGAACAGCCGTTGGATCGGCGAAGTGCGCAGGAAGCCCGAGCCACCGCCCGCTTTCAGCGCCAACTGGGCGACGTCGCGGGCGATGTCGTTCGCGAGCACCTTCGCCGTCATCGTCGCGGGCAGGAACTCCGGCGAGTTCTGATCCGCCAGCCAGGCCATGTTCCGGGAGTACATGTGCGCGGCTTCGAGGCGGGTGTGGACGTCCGCGACTTCGAACTGCAGCCAGGGCATTTCGGCGAGCGGCTGCCCTGTCGCGGGAATGACGCGGCTCCGGGAATGCGCGATCAGCGCGTCCTCCGCCGCGTCGGCTATCCCCAGTGACAAGAAGGCGAGTCCGGCGCCGATGTGGTTCGGGCGCCGCTCGGTCGGGGGCGGGCACCTGCGGTCCTCCCGCAGAACGGTCCCTTCGAAGGAGACGAGCTGGCTGCGGCTGGCGCGCAGTCCCATCGTGTCCCAGATCGGCACGAAGGTCATCGTGTCGTCCGGCGAGACGCCGAAGAAGGTGGGCGCGCCATCGACGAGCGCGTTGACCAGGAAGTGGTCGGCGGCCTCGCAGCCGGAAACGAACCGTTTGGCGCCGGTGAGCCGGAACCCGCCGTCGACGGGCTCGGCGATCTGCTGCGGCATCAGGAACATGTTGCCGCTGCTCGGTTCCGACAGCGCGTTGGCGAAACGCTTGCCGCCGATGAGTTCCTCGGCGTAGAAGTGGCCCGCTTCGGGTGCGGACAGCTGGACCAGTCCGACCGCGGCGCCGATGTGCATCACCCAGACGCACGCCGTCGAGGAACAGGCGGCGCTGAGGATCCGGACGATCTCGCCGTAGGCCCGGTAGCTGAGGTCCTCGCCGCCGAACTCCGCGGGCAACGTCGCCCTGTCGAGTCCTGTCGCGCGCAACGCGCGGAGGTTGGCGATGGGCAACTCGGCCGTTTCGTCGAACTCGGCGGCGCTCGCGGCGAAATCCTTCGCGAGTTCGGTGACGGTTTCGATCCAGCGACGTTCGTGAGCGGGAGGGGCGAACGGATGGGCGGGCTCGGTCATGACCGCATCATGCCGGAATCGCGAAGGCCTCCTCGCCACCCCGAGAATGGCGAAGGAGGCCTTTCACGCTCCGACCGTCACACTCCGGTGCAGGCGGCCGTGGCGAATTCGCCGGAAGCGGTCTTGGTCGAAACCACCGCGCCGTCGACGGTGATCTTGCAGCTGACCGATCCGCCGGTCTCGCCCGTCGTGACCGTGAGCGTCCCGCCCTTGTAGACGCCCTTGTTCTCGACTTCCTTGTTCCACGGCAGCGCCGGGACCGTTTCCGTGAGGGGGTTGAGCACCTCGCCATAGATGACCTCGACGTTCGTGGCGTCGCCGGTGATCTCGTAGGACACCTTCGCGGTGCGGTTGAGCTCGTTGTTGACCTCGTTGACCGCCGCGTTGAACACGAAGATCCACACCACGCACACCACGAGCCCGAGTGCGGACAAGGCGATACCGGTGATGGAGAGGCCCTTGTTCGAGGCCTTCCCGTTCTTGACGCGGATCAGCCCGATGATCGAGAAGATCAGGCCGAGCACCACCAGCGGCCACGCGATGACGCCGACGAACGGGATCGGGGAGAAGACCAGCCCCACCAGGCCGAGCACGAAGCCCGTGACGCCGATGCCGTTGCGGGGTGGCTGCGGGGCGGCGGGGGCTTGCGGGGCCGGCGTGTAGGGGGTTTGCTGGGTCACGGATTTTCCTTTCCGACGGAATGAACGACGCGGCATACAACCAGCGATCGCGAGGCGGCCGCGTCGTCCTCGGCGCGTGAACCCGTTACGACGAAAGTCGTATTTCGCGCTCCCGGAAGGATCGGTTCCGCTGATGCGGGCGGCCCGGCGGACTTGCGTACGCTCAGCGCATGGCGAGGCGTGTCCTGGGCGTGGTGCTCACCGTGGTGGCGGTCGCGGCGTGCGTGATCAGCAGCATTTTCGTCTTCAGCGCCCAGGGCTATCTCCCGGCGACCAAATCGTTCGCTCCGACGTGGTGGTCCGCACTCGGGTTCTTCACCGGAATCGCGGCGGCGGTGATGCTCTGCTGGCGGCACAAATGGCCGGAGCTCGTCCTCGGCATCGCTTTGGTGCCACCGCTTTGCTTCCGGTCCGACGCGCTGGCCGCGTTGATCGCCCTCGCCGCCTTGGCCGCGAGACGCCGAGACCGTCTCATGTGGATCGGATCCGTACTGGTCTACTTCGCCACGGCGTGGGCGTTGTTCGGCGACGCGAACCGCCATCCCGACGTGACCGTCGCCGGCCAGATCGTCGGCAAACAGTTGTCCGCCGTGCAGGTGATGGGGACGTTGACGGTCGCCGTCGTGATGACGGCCATTCCGCTCACCGTCGGGGTCGTCCGCGGCATGCAGGACACGCTCGCGATCCGGGAGGCCAAGGAAGAGGAGCTCCGGGCCGAAATGACCCGTCGCGCGGAACGTACGAGGATCGCGCGCGAAATGCACGACGTCCTCGGGCACCGGCTTTCCCTGCTGTCCTTGCAAGCGGGCGCGCTCGAAGTCAGCAAAGGACCCGCGACGTCGGAAGCGGCGAAGACCGTCCGCACGACCGCACGCCAGTCTCTCGAAGATCTGCGGCAGGTCATCGGCGTGCTCCGTGATGGCCAGGGTTTCGGCGAGAACGGGCTCCATCCCGAACCTCCGCAGCCGACGCTGGCGGACATCCCCGAACTGGTCGCCAACGCCCGCCGGGCGGGGCTGGGGGTCAACGTGACGATTTTGCTCGCCGAAGCGGGCGGCGCGCCGGCGCTGCTCGGCACGACGGCGTACCGGATCGTCCAGGAATCGATGACCAACATCTTGAAGCACGCGCCGGGCGCGACGGCCGAGGTCTCGGTTCGCGGAGGACCGGGGAACGGGCTCATCGTCGAAGTCGTCAATCCGCTGCCCACGACGCCCGCCGCGGGGAAGCCGCCGGGCGCGGGCACCGGGCTGACCGGGATCGGCGAACGCGTCACCCTGATCGGCGGGACCGTCAGCGCCGAGCCCACCGAAGAGCGCACGTTCGCCGTCCGGGCATGGCTACCGTGGGGACACCACTAACCTGGTCAGGTGAACCAGCGCCCACTGCGAGTGCTGCTCGTCGACGACGACCCCCTCGTGCGAACCGGTTTGTCGATGATCCTGTCGAGCACGGAGGACATCCGGGTCATCGCCGAAGCGGGCGACGGTGACGAGGCCGTGCCGAAGGTGACCATGCACGCTCCCGACGTCGTGCTGATGGACATCAGGATGCGCCGGATGAACGGTCTCATCGCGACAGCCGCCGTCACTGCGCTGCCCAATCCGCCGAAGGTCCTCGTGCTGACCACCTACGACCTCGACGAGTACGTTTTCGACGCGCTCGGCGCGGGCGCCAGCGGGTTCCTGCTGAAAGAGGGTTCTCCGCAGGAGATCATCGACGCGGTGCGCGTGGTCGCGGCGGGTGAGGCGATGTTGTCGCCGCGGACGACGCGAAAGCTCATCGGGCATTTCGTCGCGACCCGGATGAGCCCTCGCCGTCATCGGGCGCAAGCCGGGCTGAGCACGCTGACCGAACGCGAACGGGAGATCGTCACCGCCGTCGCGCAGGGCGGGACCAACGCCGGGATCGGCGCGGAACTGCATCTGAGCGAAGCGACGGTGAAGACCCACATCACCCGGATCTTCGCGAAACTCGACGCGACCAACCGGGTCCAGCTGACGATCTTCGCCTACGAAGCCGGGCTCGTCGCTCCCTGACGGTCCGTACCGAGCAACCCCGCGACGACTGTCGCCCAGAGGACCACGGCACCGCCGAAGCCCGGCACGAGCTGCCAGGCCGCCGTCCAGCCCGCGATCGCGAGCACGGCGCTCAGCACGGCGACGACGCACAGCAACGCGCTCAGCACCAGGAAACGCCGGGAGCCGAACAACTTCGAGAACGGCAGGAAGTGCAAGCCGACCACGAAGAGCACCCAGGCGGGCACGGCTTCGGGAAGTTCGAAAACCGCCGAGAGCACCCTCGACCCGGCGAAGATCCCCACGAGCATGAGCAGCACGGCGATCCCGTACAGCTTGCCGAACGGGCTGTCCTCCCGTCCGCCGCCCGCGGGCAGCCCGGCACCGCGGCGGGCTGTCAGGACGAGCCAACCGGCCAGTCCCAGCACCGCGACGACACCCAGGATGATCAGCGGCGTCGATCCACTGGAGACGGAGGAGGCCCCGAAGAACCACCACCCGGCCCCGAATCCCACTCCGATCGCGGAACTGATCAGCAGCGTGATCAGGTGCCCCTTGGTGAATTGTCCGTCCGTCATCGCTCTCGGGTCTCCTCCTCCCCCCGGCGGAACAGTACCTCGAGGCTTACGCGAGCCCGGCAAGGATGGTCGCGGCCTCCCGCGGATGGAGGAGGAAGCGGACGTGGCTGCTCTCGAGCGAACGCACGTCGGTCGGGTTGTCCGGTGTGAGCGCGTCCGCCTCCTTGATGAAGCGGTCCTGCAGCGCGAGCGGCATGGAGCGGTCTTCGGTGAGCCGGATGTAGGTGCGCGGGATCCGGCCCCAGGTGGCGGCGTCGGCCTTCTCGGTACCCGCGTCGAGGCTCTCGTCCGGCTCGAGCGTGTTGAGGTAGGCGAAGAACTCCTGATCGGTGCCGTCTTCGAGCATCGCGGTCTTCAACGCGGCCAGCAGCGTGGGATCGGCGGTACGCCAGTTCATCCGGAGTGCGCCGAGCGCGGCCGGGTCGGCGATGACGACACCGCCGACATCGTTGAGCGCGCTGCTCGCGTTCTCGGGGCCCTGCATGTACTCGCCCACTGTCGCGTCGACGCAGCACCAGGCGGAGATGTAGACGATCCGGTCGATCAGCTCCGGGACGGCGTTGCCGACCCCGGTGAGCGTGACCCCGCCGCGACTGTGTCCGACCAGGATGACCGGACCGTTCTCGGCGACCTTGCGGACGACGTCCACCACCTGCTCGACGGCTTCGGCCGCGGTGACGTCGGCCTGGTTCGAGGGCGCCGCGGCCAGCGCCGCGAGGTCTTGCGGCGCCTGGTAAGCCGCCTGGAAACCGGCGCCGAAGCCGTGTCCGGGAAGGTCGACGGCCAGCGTGCGGTGCCCGAGCAGGGCGAGCTCGCGTTGCAGCGGGTTCCAGGTGAACGAGTTGCTGTTGGAGCCGTGGACGAAAACGTAGGTCGGAGTCACGGCTCGTATCCTGACATCCCGGCTTTGCCCGGATGACGATCATGGGTGACAGATCACGGTTCGCCGCCCCCGAGCGGAACTCAGCGCGAAAGGTGTCGCGAGCGGCCCCCTCGTCCGCTCGCGACACCCGGCCTCATGTGCCGTCACGCAGGTTCATGTGCGTAATCGCCTTCAGGCTCGGGACCATCGCCGCCCGCCGGATCCGTGATCATCGTGTCGAACAGGTTCAACGGATGCGATTCGCCACGCCAATCCCGCGATCGACGGCGTCGGCGTTCCTGTTCCCGGGCGATCCAGTCCCGCCCAAGCCGTGTTCGGCGCCACTGGCGATCGCCCGAACTGCTCTCCCGCGGGCACCTCTACCGACGCTCAGGAACACGAGCCTCAGAAAATCGCTCACGCGGCAACGATCGTGGCCGTCGGTCAGCGACTGCGCGTCCCCGAACACGGCTGGATCGTCGCCGTCACCACCGCGCTCACCGAGTCACGCCTTCAGAACCTCGACCACGGCGACCGCGACAGCCTCGGCCTGTTCCAGCAACGCCCTTCCATGGGATGGGGAACCGCAAGCCAGATCATGGATCCCGGCTACAGTGCGAACAGTTCTACCGACATCTCCTGGCTGTACCGAACCGGCAGAGCGTCCCAGTCGCCGAAGCCGCCCAAACCGTGCCACGTTCAGGTTTTCCCGATCGGTACGCGCGGTTCGAAGACGTCGCACGGCAGATCGTGGCCGCCGTTCAAGGCGCCGTATGTCCGACCGGGACGTCGGGGCAGCTACGCACCGAGTGGCCCTCCGAACAGGCCGACCTGCCCGACCCCACCAGCGGTGGGCGAATCACCCCACGCACTCTGAACCTCGTGCAAACACTGCGTGCCAACGGAATGACCGGCAACGGGCTCGGCTGCTTCGCACACCGGCCAGCCAACCCGGACTCCGCCCCCAAGGCCGCGCCTGCGACGTCATGTTCAATCCGCACGACGAGACGTCAGTGGCCAGAGGCTGGCAAGTCGCGAACTGGCTCATCGCCCATCAGGCGGATCTCGGCGTTCGCTACCTCATCTGGCAGGGCAAGTACTGGTCAGCCGACAACCAGACCTGGAGCACATACCAATCCAGTGCCTACGGCTGCCCGAATCCGAACAACCTCACTGGCTGCCACTACGACCACATTCACATCTCGATGTATTGATTTTGTCAATTATTCGGTGAGGCTAGAGTGCGCAACCTGGCACACCGGCAACCGAGACCACACCGCCCGTTGCTCAGAGTGCGGTGCGGCCTCGGGTCGTCGCTCTATCATGCTGCTTCGATAAGGCGTCATGAGACGCCTGGCAAACCTTCCGGCTAGGTAACCGGCGTCACGCCCAGCGCCGAGTTGATGGCGTTGACATTGACGTGGTAGTTCTTCCGAGAACATTCCCGCCCGGTGACCCCGACGCAAGGGGCCACGTACTGCGAGTTGTAATTTCTTGCCGCGATCATCCCGCGAAGCTTGACTTGCCCACTGCCTCGTCCAGCCTGATTATAGGCCGGACCACCACTGTCGCCCTCACCGGCGGATGCATGACTGGTGGTCGGAAGCGTCGCCGTAAAGCCTGGTCCGACTGCGCCGAATCCGTAATCAACGGTCATACCGACCTCATCGACCACAGGCCCGCACACCTGACCGGAAAAAGCCCCATCTTCGCAGATGACTTCCCCAAGAACCGGATCAGACCACGAATGTACTGGCAAACCCAGCGTTGAAGTCCATCCGTCGACATAGACAGTCGGATTGTACGACTGCCCTTCCAAGGTCATGGAGTCCGTTGCGGTGCTGCGCGGCCCTTCATTCCCGACAACCCGATCACTGAGCCCGGCACGCCAGGGAGAGGAGGTCCTGTGCTGGCAATGCCCCGACGTCAGCAGCGCTCGCGCACCATTGGATTTCTGCACCGTCCACCCCGTACTACACCCCTCCGTCCCGATGTTGTCCACGATCAACGATCCACCCCAAAAAGGGGACGTATCAGCCTCCCGGGATGATGCCGAGTACTTCCCCCCCGTGCGTCAACTGCACAGGCACTGTCGACGATACCGACATGGACTGCAAGTCCACCTTGCTCGTGTCGACCCCGACCGTGATGCCAGTGAAATCAGCGTTCGGTGACGCACTGACAACCTTGGGAGAGTTCTCCGAAACAATGCGACGCGCCTCTTTGACAAGCTCGTCATACGAGTATGGCACTACGGAAAAATGAAGCGCAACCCCGCCACGCTCCGATTCCGCGTACTGCCTGATCTCCGCAGGAGGTTCACGATGCCAATATATAGTCACCGCGTTCGTTTCCGGCTCGATTCGAGCTTGAACGTACCCGGACAACTTGCGCGATTGCGCGAACCCCTGCACCGCTTCGATCAGATCGAGCGCCGGCTCCTGTGCCGTCATCCGGGCATCCTTCCCGCCAAGGACCAGTTCACGCTTATCGCCCGACGGGCCGGCTTTCGCAGCACTCGCGACTTCATCCACCAACGTCGCTTGCGAAGCCGAAGCCACGTTGGACGTCGATACAAGAAGAGCGCAGGCAACTACGGCGATACCGCAAAGAACAGGTCGTCTTCGTCTCAACACAAACATTGTACCCCTCATTCAGATCGCATGGTATCGACAAGGCGAAGACTCGATGAGGATCCACGGAAATACCGAATGGTGATTCGGGCTGACCTCCCCATCAGTCCAAGGACGACGCTAGCCACCCGTACAGGTAACGATCACCGCCAACCGGGTGATCCGAACAGCCCGTACCCACCCGATACGCTATTCACACACCGAGAGTCAGCAACTCAGTGCGATACCCTGAATACGAAGAATGGGACGAGATTTTCCACTCGCAGGGCAGATTTCGAACTCACACTCCGAGTCGCCGACGAATCCTTCAGTGACTGCGGCCCAGCAGTCCAGAAGATCGACGGAACCACCGACATCGACCTCGTGATCGTGCGTGGATACCGCCCGTTCATGTCGCGGCAGCGGGTCCGCGCACCGTGCGTTACGCCGCGGTTTCCGAGTGCCATTCACTGGCGAGCGGTGTTGGATGCCCGGCGGGCGGGTGTGCCGCACCTCCTCGGAGGTGCTCCCGCTCGCCGGGTCCCGGTCACGCTTGAACAGCGCGTGTCAGGGCGCCGCCCCAGCAAGGGGGTGGTCCAGGAGTGCGTGTTCGGCGGCCGTCACGACGTCCGGCCAGGTCCGCCCGGCGAGTTCGCTGCGTTGCACGAGGACGGCCAGGGCCTCCGCTCGCGGGGCGAGGCGCCAGTCCAGTCGATCTCAGCAGCCGTGAGAACTGACTGCCGGACCTTCGCGCCGCGCCTTCCGTACCACGAACTACCACCGCCTCCACCAAGGATCACCGGCATCGACGGCGGTTCGAAGGCATCGGGAGCCATGTCCCTACGTGCACCGGCACGAGCACAGGGGCGATACAGAACCAGCCATGCTCAGACAGTAGTGCTCGGCTCCGACAACTTCGTTCACACTGCCGCTGGCAACGACGTAGGTCTCTCAACTGGCTGCGACACTCCGCACCATTCCGAGCGGACCGCGCGTGTCAGCATGCGAGAGCGCTCCGCTCCTACGCCCAGTGCTTTGCGAAGCCCTTCTGCTGAGATGGGCCGCTGATGTGGTTCACGATGCCGGGCATCCAACTGCTTCGCACGCTCAACCAGACCGCGGTCAAGCCCCGTCGTGGCTGTGTTCGGTCCATCCGCCGCCGAGATCGCACACGCGGTACTCAAGGGTGTGCTGGCAACAGCGTCCTGAGCGCCCGTCCGTAGATCAACGAGCGCCTGCAGCAAGCCGGGTCCGACCTCGGACCAACCGATCAGCAACAGCGGCCCGACGGCATCGAACAGCGCCTTGCCGATCTCCCCAGCAATCAGAGGCTCGGCCACATTGAGAGCCAGCGTCACCGTGCTCGCGCCGACCAGCAGGCGCCACGCCGATCTGACAATCTCAGGAGTCGCGCCGTGCTCTGATAAGCGGCGGATCGCGACGAGCAAGGCCACGACCGTCAGATCCACCGCAGGTGCGACGAGCGGCGCAACCCAGAGGGGAACATCGAGCCGAAGAGCGAGGGTGAACACGTTGCCGAACCCGAACAGGAACGTCAGGCCGACCACGACGCCCACCATCGTGCTCACAGCCGACACAACCGGATCGCGGCGGTCGCCCGTCCTCACGCCAGCCACCCCGCGGCCAGCATCGGACCAGGCATGACAACCCAAGACGCTACGAACGTCGCATGACTAGGGAGCAAGGTCTTCACCGGCATCATTTGCCACCGCCTGGCCGGGCAGGCCGCGCACCTTCAACCAGCAAGGTGTTGGCCGCAGCATCAACAGTCCTACGACGACGTCGAGCGATCGTGACAGTCGCGGAGAGCAGCAGCTCACGAGCGCCTGAGCGCTGTGTGGATGCTGTACGTGCCCCGGACGGGGATCGAACCCGCACTGGGTCGATTTTAAGTCGACTGCCTCTGCCAGTTGGGCTACCGGGGCACCGACAGCCTAGGCGATGCCGCTCAGTTCGCCGCGTCAGTACGCCGATATTCGAGCCATCGGAGGCCGACCTGGTTCCAGACCGCCTGGTACTCCTCGAACTTCTCGTTGATCAGGTGGGGGTCGATCCGCTCGGGCGGCGTCGACGCGATGTAGAAACTGAGCTCGTCGCGTAGCCGATAGAGCCGGAATTGGACCTCTTCCATCAGGACCCACAGGGAACGCCAGGCGAAGAAGGGCTCCAGCGCGCCGACCACGGTCGTCACGGCCACGAGTGCGAACGCCACACCCGTCCAGCCGTTGAGGTTCTGCAACCCGAGGATGATCGTGGACGCCGCGGACAGGGCGAGCAGCAGGAGCCTGATCGACACGGCGCGCCAGCGGAAGCGCCGCTTTCGCTGGCGGGCGTGCGCGTTGTCGCGCTCGATCCGCTCCAAGACGTGTTTCGCCAGTTCGGCCGGAGCCAGGCCGGCGGCGAGCGGAACGGCGGGTACGGACTTCCGGAATGCCTGCACCGGCACACCCTAAACGCCGTGAAGGCCTCCTTCCCTACGCTCAAAGTAGGGAAGGAGGCCTTCACGGACCTACGGACTCAGGACTTCGACAGCCTGTCGAACTCCTCGCGCGGGTTGTTGATCTGGCCGAGCGAGATGACCTCGCGCCGGAACAGGCCACCCAGCATCCAGTCGAACAGGATGCGGATCTTGCGGTTCCAGGTCGGCATCGCCTTGAGGTGGTACGCGCGGTGGAAGAGCCAGGCCGGGAAGCCCTTGATCTTCAGGTTCAGCGCGTCGGCGACACCCTTGTGCAGACCGAGGCTGGCCACCGCACCCAGGTTCTTGTGGTAGTAGTCCTTCGGCTTGCCGCCGCGGATCACCTTGATGATGTTCTTCGACAGCAGGCGTGCCTGGCGAACGGCGTGCTGCGCGTTCGGCGGGCAGGTCGCTGTCGGGTCCTGCTCGGTCCGCGAGAGGTCCGGCACGGCGGCGTTGTCACCGGCGGTCCAGACGTCGGGGTGCCCGACGACCTGCATCGCGGCGGTGGCTTCGACGCGGCCGCGCTTGTCCAGCGGCAGGTCCGAGCTCGCGAGCACCGGGTTCGCCTTCACGCCGGCGGTCCAGATGATCGTGTCGGTGTCGAATTCGGTGCCGTCCGAAAGGACGACGTGGCCGTTTTCGAACGACTTCGCCGCTGTCGACAAATAGACCTCGATGCCGCGCTTCTCAAGCTGCTCGACGGTGTACACACCGAGCGTCTCGCGCACCTCGGGGAGGATCCGCCCGGCCGCCTCGACGAGCACCCAGCGGATGTCCTCGACCTTGAGGTTCGGGTAGTAGTTCTCCACCGCGAAGCGGGTCATGTCCTCGAGTTCGGCGAGCGCCTCGATACCGGCGAACCCGCCGCCGACGACGGTGAACGTCAGCAGACGCTTGCGCTGCTCGGGGTCGAGCGTGCTGGCGGCCTCGTCCAGCTTCGTCATGACGTGGTTGCGCAGGTAGATCGCCTCGCCGATGGTCTTGAAGGCGATGCCTTCTTCGACCAGGCCGGGGATCGGCAGGATGCGCGCCACGGCGCCGAGCGCGACCACGAGGACGTCGTAGTTCAGCTGCTCGACATGCCCGTCGGCGGCCTCGACCGTCACGGCCTTGCGCTCGTGCTCGATCTTCGTCACGCGCGCGGTGAGCACGTGGCAGCGCTTGAGCACGCGCCTCAGCGGCACGACCACGTGCCGCGGTTCGATCGCACCGGCCGCCGCCTCGGGCAAGAAGGGGGCATAGGTCATGTGCGGCTGCGGGTCAACGACCGTCACGGACGCTTCGTTGGCCCGGAGCATCTTCTGGAGCCCGTACGCCGTGTAGAGCCCGACGTACCCACCACCGAGGACGAGGATCCGTGTCGGTTCCGACTTAACACCAGCCATATTTCTATAGTCGCACCCATGAGCTGAGATCGCTCGTGTACCCCATCCCGCTGTGACCAGCGTCGCCACGGTTTCCGCACCGATTCAGTTCAGGCCGGCCGCCGAGGTCGCGGAGGCCAGGACGTCGCACACCATGTCCAGCGTCAGGCGACCGGTCTGGACATTCCTCTGCGACACGTGATAACAGCCGAAGAGGCGCAGGTCGCCGAGCCGCGCCTCGGCTCCGTGGCCGAATTTCGGGCGTGGCGTCGGCACCGGCCAGCCCGCCTCGGCGAGCACCGGCAGAAGCGCCTGCCAACCGAACGCGCCAAGCACGAAGACGGCCTTGAGCGTCGGTTTGAGCAGGGTGAGCTCTTCGGCGAGCCAGGATCGGCAGGTATCGCGTTCCTCAGGTGTCGGCTTGTTCGCGGGTGGCGCGCATCTCACCGGCGCGACCATCCGAGTCCCTCGTAGCTCGAGGCCGTCACCCGGATGGGTCGACGTCGGCTGCGAGGCGACACCGACCCGGTGAAGGGCCTTGAACAAGACGTCGCCGGAGGGATCGCCGGTGAACATCCGGCCGGTCCGGTTCGCACCGTGTGCCGAAGGGGCGAGGCCGACGATCGCGAGCGACGCGTCGGGCGGGCCGAAGCCGGGTACCGGCCGCGCCCAATAGGTCTCGTCCGCGAAGGCCGCGCGTTTGACCACGGCGATCTCCTCACGCCACGCGACCAGCCTCGGGCAGGCGCGGCAGCCGACGACCGCGGCGTCGAGTTCGGCGAGGGAACGGAACTTCACAGGACTTCCTTCAACGCGTCGCGAGCGAGGCGATCGGCGTGCCGGGTCGTCTCCGGCTGCCGGAACGCGGGACACAGCCGCAGCACCTCACGGCACGCGCGGTCCAGCGAGATCTTGTGGCCGACGGAGACGTAAACGGGCTTCACCTCGTCCCGGGTGCGCAGGACGGCGCCGACGACCTCGCCATCGTCCAGCAAGGGCGCCCGTGAGCCGCGCTCCCGGCCCGGCTCGTCGTGCTCGCCGATGAACCGGGTCTTGCCGACCCCGATGGACGGCAAACCGGTCACGACGCCGACGTGGCACGCCAGCCCGAACCGGCGGGGGTGGGCCAGCCCGTGCCCGTCGCAGACCAGGAGATCCGGCGGGTGGTCGAGCGCGCGGAGGGCGTCGAGCAGCGGCGGCAGCTCGCGGAAGGCGAAAAGTCCCGGTTCGTACGGGAACGAGACCCGGGAAACGACGGTTCGCTCTTCCACGACACGGAATCCCGAGGTGTCGAGGGTGACCGCGGCCGCGGCGATGAGGCCGCTGGGCTCGTCGTAAGCGACGTCCAGCCCGGTGACCGTGAGGATCTCTTGTGGACAGCGATCCTCGAGATCGACCAGGCCGCGCAGGGTCTCCTGGATTTCGATCGCCTCGCGAGGCGTGTTCGGGCGATCATGCGCCGTGACGATGTCCACCCGTACAGACTGCCAGTAGGTTGGGACCATGCCGGACAACAATCCCGATGAGAAGGCCACCGACGAGAAGGACACCCCGTCGGTGGACACGAAGGTCGAGCCGACCGACGACCTGGTCACCACGAAGCACACGCTGACCCTCAAGCGGCGCAAACTCGCCTACACGGCCCGGACAGGGCGGATCGTGCTGCGGAAGGAGGTCGTCACCGACGGGAAGTCCGAAGGCCACAAGGCCAAGGCCGAGGTGTTCTTGACCGCCTACACACTCGACGACGCGGAACCCGGCACGCGCCCGGTGACCTTCGCGTTCAACGGCGGGCCCGGCTCGGCGAGCATCTGGCTGCACCTGGGCCTCCTCGGCCCGCGCCGGGTGCTGTCCGGCGATGTCGACAGCCCGGTCGCGCCGCCCTACGGGCTGACCGACAACCAGGAAACCCTGCTGGCGCACAGCGACCTGGTGTTCATCGACCCGGTGTCGACCGGCTACTCGCGTGCCGTGGACGGCGAGCAGGCCAAGGACTACCACGGGTTCACCGCCGACATCGAGTCCATCGGCGAGGTCATCCGGCTGTGGGTTTCGCGCGAGCAGCGCTGGCTTTCGCCGAAGTTCCTCGCGGGCGAGTCGTACGGCACGCTCCGCGCGGCCGGGCTCGCCGCGCATCTGCAGGAACGCCACGGCATGTACCTGAACGGGCTCCTGCTGATCTCGTCCGTGCTGGATCTGGGCACCCTGCGGTTCACCGAGGGCAACGACCTGCCGTACTCGCTCTACGTGCCGACGTACGCGGCGATCGCGCACTACCACGGGCTCCACGGCGAAAGGCCGCTCGACGACGTCCTCGCGGACGCCGAGGACTTCGCGGCCAAGGAGCTCCCCTGGGCGCTCGCGCGCGGCGCTCGTCTGTCCACACAGGACCGTGCCGAAGCGGTGGCGACCCTCGCCTCGCTCACCGGGCTCAGCGAGTCCTATGTGGACCGCGTCAACCTCAGGATCGAGCACGTCCGGTACTTCACGGAACTCCTGCGGAACAAGGGTCTCGTCGTCGGCAGGATGGACGGCCGGTTCACCACCTGGGAACCGGACGGCGGTCGCGAGCACATGAGCGACGACCCGTCGATCTCGCGGATCATCGGCGCCTACGCGGCCGGCCTCAACCACTACGTGCGCGCCGAACTCGGCTACGAGAACGACCTGCCGTACGAGGTCCTCTCGACGGACGTCTTCAAGGCCTGGTCGTACTCCGACTTCGAAGGCCGTTCGGTGTCCTCTGTGGACTCACTCGCCACGGCCATGCGGGCGAACCCGCACCTGCGAGTGCACGTCGCCTTCGGTCACTATGACGGCGCGACACCGTACTTCGCTTCGGAGCACGTCCTCGCGCGCCTTCAGATCCCCGAGGAGCTGCGGGAGAACATCGACTCGGCGTACTACCCGGCCGGGCACATGATGTACGTGCACGAAGAGTCGCGGGTGCAGCAGTCCAAGGATCTGGCGAAGTTCATCAAGAACGCTTCAGGGAAGTAACTTCCGGTGCGGGAAACAGGGACAGTCGAAGTCCCTGTTTCCCGCACCTGATGCTCAACCGGAGCGCAGGACGGCCCACGCCCGGTGCAGCTCGGCGGTGAGCCTGTCGATCTCGTGCCGCTGGGCGGCGACGGTGTCGGCCAGCCTGTCCCGATCGTCCGCCTGCGCGGCCGCCTCGAACTGCATCTGCAGCACGCGCGTGTAGAGCGCGATCCTGTTGTTCTCCATCGCGGCCAGCAGGTTCGACGTCGTGTACGGCCGCAGCGCCCGCTGGAGCGCTTCGTCGGGATCCGTTTCCGCCCGGTACAGGATTCCCATCCCGAAGACGGCGGGCACGAGCTCGAACCGCCATTCCGGGTGCTCGGCCAGCGCGTCTTCGACGGCTGTCAGGACACCGTTTCGCTCGCCACCCGCGTGCCGCGCGACGGTGAACGCCCCCAGTCCGACGAATCCCGCCGGAGTGAGTTCGTCGTGCCAGACCGTCGGACCGTCCTCGCTGATCGGATGCCGGTCTCCCGCCTTCAGCGGCGACGGTTCGTAATAGAGGTCTCGCCTGCCCCAAGGCCAGAGCAGGTCGTGCATCGCCACGACCGCGTCCGGGGCGTGCTCGAGGATCCACGCCACCTCGCGGCGGACGACGGCGTAGTTGTGATCGCCGTCGAGCACGTAGAGATCCGCGACCGGCAACCGCGGCAGGACCTCGGGCGACGGTTCGGTGACCAAATGCAGCGCGTCGTTCGCCTCAACCGCCGAGCGGACGCGTTCGGTGGGCTCGGGGTCGACGCAGTACACGTCCGACGCCCCGAGCTCCGCGTAGATCCCGCTGACCTGACCGGATTCGACGCCGATCTCCACCACCGTCCGGATCCCGCGCCGCGCGAAGACGATCTCGAAGATCTCACGGAAGATCGACATCGAATGCAGCAGCACCGGCGCGGACCTGGCCGACCTGGCCTGCGCGTGCGGGTCTTCCCTGCTCCCGGCCATCGCTTCCGTCACCGGGACCTCAACCGCCGCACCGCGATCCGGGCGGCTCCGGCGGCGAGCCCGCCGGGACCGTGCTCACGCAACTCGTTGCGCACCTTCGCCGAAAGGCGTTGTGAGCGTCCGGCGGCGGGCATGCGGTGGCCGAGCCCGGAACGCGAACGCGGCAGCATGGCGAAGGCGACGGTCAGCTGGAAGGAGCTGACCGGTGCGCCCGCCCTGGCCGCCAGCGGCAGCCAGATCGCGGCCAGCGGCGAGTGGAACTCGACCATGTTCGCGCCCAGCCAGGTGCAGTCTTCGTAGTGCAGCCGGGCGAAGTCTTCGGAAGTGTTCCAGCGCAGCACTTGGGGACGCCCGCCCGCGATGACCCTCGTCTCGATCCAGTCGACCCGCGCGAGCGCGGGCCTGCCCGGGACGGCCAGCGCGATCTCCTCGATGTCGGCCGCTTCGACGTCCATCCGCGCGAACGAAAGACCGTTGTGGTTGATCCGCACCCGGCGGTCGGCCCCGTCGAACCATTCGCCCTCGGTGGTGCGGAACCGCACCGACGTCGCGGACGGCTCTCCCGCCGGTTCGAACATCGCCGGGTCGATGGCACCGGTGCGCACCGCCCGCGCCGCCGCGCCGAGATGCGGATCGGACGCGGCGAGGAGCGCGGGCCAGAACGAATCCCGCATCCGCAGATCGTCGAGATCACTCGGCGACAGGTACGGCACCGCGGGGACGAGGTCTTCCGGCAGGACCCGGGTGACCATGTCGGAGCCGAAGTTGTCCTCGTGCTCCCAGTTCCCGAACACCGAAGCCTCTTCGGCCGTCGGCAGCTTCAGCGCGGAGACCAGGATGTTCGCCAGCCTGTCGCGCGCCGTGCCCGCCAGTGTCGGCCAGGCACCGTCCGAAGCGGACACGTACCGGTTCCACTGCCGCTGGAAAGCGCGGATGCCGTCCTGGACGGCCGAACGCTCGGCGTTCTGCGCGTCGCTGCCCGCGGCGACGCCGAGTACCGGCTTGCCGTCTTCGGTGAAGTCGATGAGCGAGCCGCACAGCGCGTTCACCGACTGCTCGAGGACCTCCGGGCTGCGCACGATCGCCCCGACGATCTCCCGCGGATGCCCGGCCTGGCCGAGGAAGCCTTCGGCGCGCAGGCCCGCGAGCAGCACCTTCTCCGAGCGGTCGTCGGTGGCCAGGTAGAGGCCCGCCGGCTCGATGTCGATCCGGGCCAGCCGCAACACCCTGGCGAGCTGGAGCTGGATGGTGCCGCCCCAGCCGAGATCCACGAGGGTGAGGTCCGGCCCGTCGAGGGCTCCGGCCTCGCGCAGCGAACGGATCAACCTCTCCCGCGCGGCCGTCGCGGTGACGGCGAGCCGGTTCACCAGATGCGGGGTTTCGGTCAGCGCGACCGCGAGACGCCCGACCATCTCATCGGTGTCCAAGACCATGTCGAGATCCTCCGCGAGATGCGGGACCTCCCCCGCGCGCAGGTGCAGCATCCCCAGCAGTTGCCGGACGGTCAGCTGATGGCGTTTGCGGACGAACTCGCGGATCGAGTCCCTGTCGGCGCTGTCCAGCGCGGCGATCGAGGTGACCTGCCGCGACAGCCAGACGGGTTTGGCCGTGACGTCCCAGCCGCGTGCCGCCGCGGCGTTGCCGATCAGCTCCGACAGCAGTTCGCCCTCGCGCATCGGGCACCACAGCACCTTGATGCCGTCGTCGTGCGCCTTCTTCGCGACCCATTCGGCGAAACCGGCCAGCACCGGACCGGTCACCGCCGCGCCGTACCGCCAGGCGAAACGGGCCGAAGAGGCACCGTCCGGGCGGGAAGCCTGCAGCGTCTTCGCGCGGAGGCTGGTGATGCCGAAATCGCCGTGTTCCGGATCGAGGTCGGGGGCGTACGGCCCGAACGGGTCTTCCGGCTCACCCTCCCGCTCCAGGATCTGCTGGAGGCCCTCGTCGGCCCTCTCGTAGTGCACCGTCCTGATGCCGAGCTCGCCCGGCACCTCGACGTCGGCGACCGGGTTGTCCCCGACGTGGAGGATCTGTTCCGGGCGGCGTCCGAGGTCGGACAGGACGACGTCCCACAGCCCGGAAGCCTTGTCCACGCCGTGCTCGTGGGACCGGAAGACGCGGGCGCTCTTGAGTGCCTCGAGTTCGGGCCGGTCCAGCAGATACCCGAGCTGCTCTTCGGTGAAGTAGGTGTCGGAGACGAGGACGATCGGGAGATCGTGGTCCTTCGCCAGCCGGATGATCTCGGCGATGTCGAGGTCGACCTCGGTCAGCTCACGCTCGGTGTCGACCTCGGCGCGGACGAGCTCGTCGAGAGTGGCATCGGGGAACAACGAGAGCGGCATCGCCCGCCAGATACCGAAGAGCGAGACTTCGCTGCCGAGCGCGTCCTGCCCGCTTCGGGAATCCCTTTCGGCGGCGATGCGCATTCGCCGGAAGGCGGCATCCGAAATCCAGGCGGGACATTTGCCCGCTTCCCGCAGCCGGGCCGCCACCAGGCCGAACAGGTCGGCGGGACGAGGGGTCCGACGCCAGAGAATGGTGTCGAAAATGTCGAAGGAAACCGCGGCGCACGATCGGTCGGCGATGAGACGGGCGACCTTTTCGAGTCTTAGGTGACCACTGACCGCGGAGTTGTCGATACTCATGAATACCCCCAGATGTCGGAACCCCTATCCCCCGGCGGCCAAGCTACCCGATGACTCTGCGCGATGTCACCCGATCGGGGGATAAAGATCAACTGAACCTTGGGGGACGGGCAGCGCGACCTGAAACTGACGAATCCGCACGCTCCCTGGCGGAAACGTGCGGATTCGTCAGTTCAGAGGTGGGTCAACTGCAGGCGGCCGGTCAGCCCCGGAGGTACCGGGAACCGTGCGTGACAGCCGACCAGGCGTCCACGGCGCCGTGACCGTAGAAGCCGTTGAACGAGGCGTCACCGGTGCAGGTCGCGGTGAACGACGCGTCCCGGCCCTCCTTCAGGTAGTCGACGGTCCGCGGCACCGGGCAGGCGATGTCCGAAGCCGTGCCCTCGAGCACCCGCTGCACCGCGTCCGGGTCCATCCCGAAGTCGCGCGAGCCCTTGCCGTACTGCGAAACGATGAGCGCCGCGACACCGGTCGCGTGCGGCGACGCCATCGACGTCCCCTGCAGCCACTGGTAGTAGCCGACGCGGCCGTCCGCGGCGGTCGCCTTCTGGACACCGGCGGTGACACCGGCGGGCGTGACGTTCCCGGCCGCGTCGATGTTGCCTTCCGCGACACCGACGTTGCGCGGGTACGTCGAGAGGATCTGGTTCTCGACCGTGCGGTACCACGGGGTGCCGAAGTAGTCACGGAAGTACCCGCCGGGCGCGGAGACCGAGATCTGCTCGACGCCGTAGTTCGAGTAGTCCGCCTTCGCCTGCGACGGGCCGAAGGACGAGACGCCGATCGTGTGCGGACCTTCGATGGGCAGCGAGAGGCAGCTGTTGTCGATCTGCCGCGGGTGCGTGCTGTTCGACGGGTAGCCCGGGCTCGACGCGTCCGGCTGCGGGGCGGCGAGGTCGCTGTGCTGGTTGCCCAGCGAGACGACCTGGGTGACGCCCTTGCGGTGCGCGTAGTTCAGCGCGCGGGTCGTCGCCTCGATGATGGTGCGCTGCTCGGCCTGCTGCGCGGGGGTGTCCGCGGGGTTCGCGGCGCAGTTGTACAGCCACGGGTCCGTGTAGAAGCTCATGTTGACGACGTCGACACCGGCGTCGCCCGCGTAGGTGATCGCGTCCACGGTCGACTGCAGGAAGAAGAAACCGGAGTCCTGCCCGGCGCGGATGTTCACCAGCGTCACGTTCGGCGCGACGCCCGAGACACCGAAGCCGTTCGCGGCGGCACCGATGGTGCCGGCGACGTGCGTGCCGTGCCCGTTGTCGTCGTGGTCCACCGGGTCCACGCAACCACGGAATTCACACGGACCGTCGACGACGGCGCCGTTGACGTCCGAGACGATGTCCTTCGTGAAGTTCCGCGACGCGGCGCGGTCGAAGTTCGGCGCGATGTCCGGGTGGCTCGCGTCGACACCGGTGTCGATGATGCCGACCTTCACCCGCTTGTCACCGGGCTGCTTGGTCCGCGAAAGGTCCGAACGGACCGACTTGAGGCCCCAGAGCTGATCGTCGAGCGGGTCCATGCCGACGCTCTTCGGCTGCGCGGGCTTCTTGGCCGACGCGGCGCCGCGGCTCTCCTTCTCGACGACGTTCGGCTTGACCTTCGCCTTGCCGTTCTTCGGCGCCGTCCCGATCGGCTTCGCTTTGGCCGCCCCGAAAACGGCGCGGTCCGCGGAGACCCGCTCGGCGAAACCGTTGGCGGGCGCGGTCGCGGTGATCAGGCCGACCGCGGCATTGCTGGTCACGACGGTGCCCCCGGCGGCGCGAACCGCCTTCTCCACGGAAGCGACACTTTGGCCTTCACGGGCCAGAACGGAGAATTCGGTCGCCGCACCGGAAAGCTGCGGTTGCGCGGAAGCCACCGGCGCGGCGACTATTGCCCCGAACAGCGGTACCGCCAGCGCGACGACAAGAGATCTGGATCTTTTCATTTCCTGCCTCCTGAAGAAAACGATTCATGAAAACTACGTCAGTGATCCCACACGATCAATGAAGTCCCTACGAAAGTCAGGGGACGACAGTTTTCTCCTCCGCGAAATGACAGGCGGACAAATGCCCGTCGGCCCGCGTGATCAATTCGGGCTCCTGATCGGCGCACAGGTCCCGCGCCTTCCAGCACCGGGTGCGGAACCGGCAGCCGGACGGTGGATCCAGCGGGCTGGGCACGTCGCCTTCCAGGCGGATCACCTGTCGCTGGCCACGTAACGCCGGATCCGCGACGGGCACCGCGGACAGCAGCGCCTGGGTATAGGGATGCGAAGGGTGTTTGTAGATCTCCTCCTCCGTCCCCATTTCCACGATCTTGCCGAGATACATCACCGCGACCCGCGTGGAAAGGTGACGGACAACGGACAGGTCGTGTGCGATGAACACATAGGAAAGGCCGAATTCGTTCTGCAGTTCCCCGAGCAGGTTCATCACCTGCGCCTGAATCGAAACGTCCAGCGCGGAAACCGGTTCGTCGCAGATGATGACCTTCGGCCGCAGTGCCAGCGCCCGCGCGATCCCGATACGCTGGCGCTGTCCACCGGAGAATTGGTGCGGATAGCGGTTGATGTGCTCGGGGTTCAGCCCGACGACGTCGAGCAGCTCCCGCACCTTCGCCGCCCGAGACCCCTTCGGCGCCACTTCGGTGTGGATCTCGAAGGGTTCGCCGATGATGTCGCCGACGGTCATCCTCGGGTTCAGCGAGGTGTACGGATCCTGCAACACGATCTGGATCTCACGCCGCAGCTTCCTGAGTTCGGCTCCCCGCAACGAGAAGATGTCGCGGCCTTCGAAGGTCGCGAGCCCGCCCGTCGGTTCCTCCAGCCGCATCAGCACCTGGGCCAAAGTGGACTTGCCGCAGCCGGATTCCCCCACCACGCCGAGTGTTTCCCCCGGCATGAGGTCGAAGGAAACCCCGTCGACGGCCTTCACGTGGCCGATCGTGCGCTTGAACAGGATCCCGGCCCGCACCGGGAAGTACTTCACCAGGTTCTCGACCCGCAGAATGGGCTCAGACACGATCGCTCACCACCTCGTCGGCGAAGTGACAGGCGCTGACCCTGCCGAAACCGAGGGCGCGCAGGGCGGGCCGTTCGGACTCGCACCGGCTCTCCGCCCGGGGACAGCGCGGATGGAACGGACAACCGGACGGGACGTTCAACAGGCTCGGCGGCAGGCCCTTGATGGTCTCCAGCGTCTGCCCCTTGAGGTCGAGCCGCGGCAGCGAGGCCATCAGCGCCTCGGTGTAGGGATGCCCCGGCGAGCGGAACAACTCGGCGACGTCGGCCTGTTCGACGATCCGGCCCGCGTACATCACCGCGATCCGGTCGGCGACCTCGGCGACCACCGCGAGATCATGGGTGATCAGGATCAGCCCCATCCGCCGCTCGGCCTGGATCTCCGCCAGCAGGTCCATGATCTGGGCCTGCACGGTGACGTCGAGCGCGGTCGTCGGCTCGTCGGCGATCAGCAGATCCGGGTCGAGCGCGAGCGACATGGCGATCATCGCGCGCTGCCGCATCCCGCCGGAGAACTGGTGCGGGTACTCGCGGATCCGCCGGGCGGCGGCCGGGATACGCACGATGTCGAGCAGTTCGATCGCCCGTTTACGAGCATCCTTTTTGGACATACCGAGCCGGACCCGCAGCTGCTCCTCGATCTGGAACCCCACGGTGAAAACGGGATTCAGCGCGGAGAGCGCGTCCTGGAAGATCATCGCGATCTCCCCGCCCCGCACCTCCCGCCGCCGTTCCTCGGTGGCGGTGAGCAGATCCTCGCCGCGGTAGCGGACGGCGCCACCGGTGACGACGGCGGGCGGACTGTCGAGGATTCCCATCACCGTCTGGGCGGTCACGCTCTTGCCCGAGCCCGATTCTCCCAGCACGGCAAGGGTTTCCCCGGCGTGCACGGAGTAGTCGACCCCGTTGAGCACGGTCGCGACACCGTCCGAGGTCCGGAACTCGACGTGGAGGTCTTCCACTTCCAGCAGTAGTTCGTCGGTCACGGCGATCACCGGGCCTTCGGGTCGAGGGCGTCGCGGATCCCGTCACCGAGCATGACGAACGCGAGCACGGTGATGGTGACGAACCCGGCCGGGAACAACAGCATGTGCGGATTCACCCGGAAGTAGTCCCGTGCGTCGCTGATCATCACGCCCCACGAAACGACCGGTGGCCGCACGCCGACGCCGAGGTAGGCCAACGTCGCCTCCGCGCCGATGAACGCGCCGAGCGCGATGGTCCCGTAGACCAGCACCGGGGCGACCGTGTTGGGCAGCAGGTGCCGGAACACGATGCGCGGGGTGCTGGCGCCGAGCCCGCGCGCGGCCTTGACGTAGTCGAGCTGCTTGGCCACCAGCGTCGCCGACCGCATGATGCGCATCGCCACCGGCCAGCTCAGCGCCGCGATCGAAACGACCACCTGCACGATGATGGTGACCGCGCCGGGGTTCGTACCGGGGGCGTTGAACGTCGTCAGGATGACGATGGCGCCGAGCACGAACGGCAGTGCCGCGAAGATGTCGCCGATCCGGGAGAACAGGCTGTCGACGAGGCGGCCGTAGTACCCGGCGATGATCCCGACGATCGAGCCGATCAGGATCGTCAGCACCGTCGCGAAGACACCGACGAGCAGCGACGCCCGCGCGCCGTGGATGGTCCGCGCGTAGACGTCGTAACCCTGGTTGTCGTAACCGAACCAGGCGTCCGCGGACGGTCCTTCGTTGGCGTGGGTCAGATCGCTGAACCCGGCCGGACGGGAGCTGAACAGGTCGGGCGCGATCGCGACGAGCACCACGAACACGATGATGACGGCGGAAATGAGGAAGGATGGCCTGCGGCGCAACGTCCGCCAGGCGTCGCCGCCGAGACTGCGCGGCTTGTGCGCCACCGCGGAATCATCGGCGACGCCTGCGGCCGCGACGTCCACAGAGGACACACCACCGGCCACGTTCGGGTCAGTCATAACGGATCCTCGGGTCGAGAACGGCATAGAGCAGGTCGACGGTGAGACTCACCAGCAGGTAGACCATCACCAGCAGGACGACGACGCCGGTGACGGTGGCGCCCTCCCGGTTCTGGATACCGCGGAAGATGAGCCCGCCGATGCCGTTGATGTTGAACACGCCTTCGGTGACGATGGCCCCGCCCATGAGCGCGCCGATGTCGGTGCCGATGAAGGTCAGCACCGGGATCACCGAGTTCCGGAGCAGGTGGACGCCGACGACGCGGCTGCGTGGCTGTCCTTTCGCGACGGCCGTGCGGACGTAGTCGGCGTGCCGGTTCTCCGCGATACTCGTCCTGGTCAGCCGGGCGATGTACGCCATGGACAGGCTTCCCAGCGCGATTCCGGGCACGATGAGTTCGCCGACCGTGGCGTCCTCGGAGACGCTCGCGTCGATGATGCCCAGTTCCGAACCCAGGATGATCTGCAGCACGATCGCGGTGACGAACACCGGGACCGAGATCAGGAACGTGGTGGACATCAGCACGAGGTTGTCGAGGAAACCCTTGCCGCGCAGGCCGGTCAGGATGCCGGCGGACAACCCGATGATCGCCTCGATGGCCACCGCGATGAGCGCGAGCCGGACGGTCACCGGATAGGCGTTCCCGATCAGCTCGCCGACCGAGACACCGTTGAAGGTCTCGCCCCAGTCGCCGGTGAACAGGTTCCCGAGGTATTTGAAGTACTGGACGAAGATCGAATCGTCGAGGTTGAACTTCGCGGTCATCATCTCGACGTAGGCGGGCGGGCAGGCGACCTGACCGCATTTGCCCGCGAACGGGTCGCCGGGCACCGCCCACACGAGGGCGTAGATGAGGAAAGTGGTGCCGAAGAAGACCGGGATGAGCTGGAGCAGTCGTCGGAGGATGTACTGGGACATGGGCGTGCCGTCCTGGGGATCGCGTGGTGGGAGCTGGGGATTCGGCCCGCCGGGAGTGGTGATCCGCCACTCCCGGCAGGCACGACCACGCGGTTACTTCGCGGCGACCTCGATGGACGAGTAGTCCGCGAGACGGCCGAAGTCGAGCTTCGCGACCTTCAGCCGGTTCGACTTGCCACCGACACCCTTCTCTTCCCACACGGGGATCTGCGGCAGATCCTTCGCGATCAGGTCCTCCGCCTGCTGGTACAGCTTGATCGCGGCCGCCTTGTCGGCGGTCTGGTCCGCCTGCTGCAGGAGCGCGTCGACGGCGGGGCTGTTGTACGTCGAGTCGTTCGACGAACCGGTGCTCTTGTAGCGCGGGTTCAGGTAGTTCTCGATCGACGGGTAGTCGGCCGACCAGTCGGAGCGGCCCATCCCGGTCAGCTGCCTGCCGTTGACGATGCTGCGCCACTGGCCGAAGTCGGTCGCCGGCACGAAGTCGCATTCGACGCCGAGCGCGTTCTTGATACTGTTGCACGCCGCGACCAGCGGTTCCTTACGGCCGCCGTCGGCGTTCGACGCGATGGTCAGCTTGCCGGTGTAGCCGGACTTCGCCCAGAACTCCTTGGCCTTCACCGGATCGAACTTGCAGAACTCGCAGACGCCGGGCCGGTAGCCCTCGATCCCGCGCGACACGTAGCCGTCGGCGGGCGAGTAGGTGTCGTTCATGACCGTCTTGACGATCTGCTCGCGGTCGATGGCCAGCGAGATCGCCTTGCGCAGGTCCAGGTTGTTGTAACCCGGGACGTAGTACGGGATGGCGAGCGCGCTGATGCCGAGCAGGTTCCCTTCGACCAGACGCTCACCGAGGTCGGTCTTGTACTTCCCGCCGGCCTTCGCCGCGGGCGGGAGCGCCTCCATGAAGTCGAGGCGGTTGCTCAACAGGTCCTGGTACGCGGTTTCCTGGCTGGTGTAGATGCGGACTTCCAGGTCCTTGAACTTGACCTTGTCCTCGCCCTGGTACTCGTCGTACCGCGTGAGCTTCATGTTCTGGTTCGGCGTGCGCGAAACGAACTTCAGCGGTCCGTTTCCGATCGGGGCCTTGGCGAAGGCCTCCGGGTCGGCGAAGAACTTGTCCGGCAGCGGCGCGAAGGCGAGGTAGCCGATCTTGGTGGCGAACACCGAGAACGGGCCCTTCAGGGTCACCTGGAACTCGTGGTCGCCCACGACCTTGAGCCCGGACATCTCCTTGACGGCCGGTTCCTTCACGCTGATCTCGTCGTAGCCCTGGATCTGCTCGAAGAAGGACGCGTTCTGCATGCCGTTCTTGCCGTTCGCGCTGTAGTTCCACGCGTCGACGAAGTTCTTGGCCTTGACCTCGGTCCCGTCGTGGAACTTCCAGCCCTTTTTGATCTTGATGTCGAAGACCTTCGAATCGGTCGTGGTGATCGATTCGGCCATCAGGTTGTACGGCTCGGCGGTGTCGGATTTGTAGCCGATCAGCGCCGAGAAAACCGGCTTCAGAGCCTTGGACCCACCGAGTTCGTTGGTGTTGGCGGGAATCAGCGTGTTCTCCGGCTCGGTGCCGTAGACCGAAACCGCCGCGTTGGCGTCGGCGGCGCCGGATCCCTTGTCTTCCTTGGACCCACCACCTCCACAGGCCGTCAGCAGCAGGGCCGCCGTGGCCACCACCGCCGTCGCTCCCCAGAACCCGCGTGAAGCCCGCATGTCCCCTCCAACTCTCGTCGTCGGATAGTCCGGCGAGCGCTGGTCGCGCCCCACCGCCCAGAAGGTGAGACGACGCTATGGGACAGGTGAAGCCGATCACAGTGCGTTGGTGTTGCAAATGTGTGACGGTCTCCCGGACCACCCGGTTAGAGCACAACCTTGGTAGGAACGGCCCTGGGCCGAATGGTCTAATCCGGACTGGAGGTCACCACTTGATCACCGAAAGAAATGGCTTCACGTAAGAGAAAACCCGGCGATCAGGCGAGAGACAGGGCAATCCCGTCGAGGATGTCGTGCTCGGAGATCACCAGTTCGCCGGGACCACAGCGCGTGGCGAACTGCTCGGCCAGCACCTGCACGATCACCGAGCCGCCGCCGATCACGTCGACCCGGCCGGGGTGGATCACCGGGTTCGCGGCGCGGGTCGCGTGGTCGGCCGTGAGGAGCGACTGCGCGACGCTGTCGATGTCCGCGCGGGAGAGCTTGGAGAGGTGGGTGCGCTCCGAGTCGTACTCCGAAAGCCCCTGCGCCACGGCCGTCAGGGTCGTGACCGTCCCCGCGACACCGATCCAGGTCTTGGCGGTGGACACGTCCACGACGTCGAAGGCCTCGGTGAGCACCTTGGCGGCCAGCTCACGGGCTTCGGCGATCTCGTCGGCTGTCGGCGGGTCGGATTTCAGCGCGCGTTCGGTGATCCGCACGCAGCCGATGTCGACCGACTTGGCCGCGATGACCTCGGCCTTGCGGCCGTCCCAGGTGCCGACCACGAGTTCGGTCGAGCCGCCGCCGACGTCGACCACCACGAAGGGGCCGTCTTCGGGATCCTGCTCGCCGACGGCGCCGGTGAAGGAGAGCCGGGCCTCTTCGTCACCGCTGATCACTTCGGCCTCTGTCCCGAGCACCTCGCGCGTCATCGCGAAGAACTCGTCGCGGTTGCTCGCGTCGCGGGTCGCCGAAGTCGCGACCATGCGGACCTTCTCCACACCCTTGCGCCGCGCGGCGATCGTGTAGTCGGCCAGCGCCTTGCGGGTGCGCTCGAGCGCCTCGGGGGCGAGCTTGCCGGTGGCGTCCACACCCTGGCCGAGCCGGACGATCCGCATCTCGCGGTGCAGGTCGCGCAGGTCGACCGTCCCGTCGTGGCGGGGGGTCAGCTCGGCGACGAGCAGACGGATGGAGTTGGTCCCACAGTCGATCGCGGCAACACGAGGCATACCCCGGAGATTACAGCGGAGCGAAGCTTCTCCGTTGAGGGCGGTGGCGGGGGCATGGATGGATAGACAATGCCGATCAGGTGGGTTTAGTGCTGTTGCTCGTCGATGACACCGTCGTGGTCGTCGTGGTCGTCGTCGGTGAGGAACAGGTCGTCGGCGGCGACGGAGTCGGAGTCGTGGTCGTCGGGCTCGTTGTCGGACTCGGGGTCGTCTCCGTCACGGTGACCGTCGGACAGCGCGGCAACGGCGTGCTCGTCGGCGGCGTCGACGAAGACGACGAAGTGCTCGTCCCCGGCAAAGGCGTCGAAGGCGGCGTCACCGAACCGGGCGGCGTCGACGGCACCGGAGGCGGCGGCACCGAGGCGGGCGGCGGGGCGGCCCCGGCGTTCGGCGCGCCGATGGGCACCCTGCTGTCCGGTGTCGGCAGCACCCCCGTGCGGTAGGCCTCGGCCCAGATCAGCACGGTGTTCACGTACGTGTCGGAGTTGTTGTAGCGGAAGACGGCCGCGCGCAACTGGTCCGGTTTGGACAGATCGAGCCCGCCGGAGCACAGGTACCGGCCGGTACCCAGCGCCGCGTCGAAGATGTTGTTCGGATTGGACTCGCCGTCGCCGTTTCCGTCGGAGGCGTAGCCCGCCCAGGTCGACGGGATGAACTGCGTCGGGCCGACGGCGCGGTCCCACACCGTGTCGCCGTCGTACTTGCCGCCGTCGGTGTCCGGGATGGCCGCGAACGGGCCGGCGCCGTTGAGCTGCGGGCCGAGGATCGGTTCGAGCGTGTTGCCCTTGGCGTCGACGTAGCCGCCGCGCGCGTGGTTGGACTCGATGCGGCCGATGCTCGCGATCAGCGCCCAGTCGATGTGACAGCCGGGCTGTTCGGCGATGAGGATGTCGGCGGCGTTGCGGTACGCGGCGAGCGCGGTGACCGGGATGCCGAGCGGTCCGTTGGGGAGTTCGTCCGCGGGGAGCGGGAGCGGGGTCGGCGCGTCCGGCAGGCTGCCGTCGACGCCGATCTGCCGGACCAGGGGGTTCTTCGGGTCATACCCGCCGACGAGGGCGACGTTGTCGGAATGGATCGTGCTCGCCGTCGCGGCCCAGCTGCCGGCACCGACGACCGCGGCACCGGCCGGAACGATGGCGAGGACACCTCCGGTCACCGCGGCGATCGTGCGGTGCCGGAGACAGAGTCTCCGGACATGACCGGTCACCGCGCCTGGCACGTGCCTCACGCGCATACCTCAGAACCCTCCCCGGCGGATCGCGATCCGGCGATCCGGTACTTGCCCACCCCGACGACCACAACTGGTGCCCAGCCTGCCGCATGCGGTGACCGGTTTCACCCCATAGGGGAGGACCAGTTGGTCGACAACGGGTGAATTAACCCACCTGGAGGAACTATCTGTACACCGGGGGCGGGTGTTACCCCTGGCAGTCGCCCGAGGGCCACCCGTTCGACTTGAGCAGCGCGAGGGTCTCGTCCCCGAACGGGTTCACCCCGGGGCCGACGGCGAGCGTATGCGCCAAGTGGACGTGCAGGCATTTGACGCGTCCGGGCATCCCGCCCGCGCTGACCTCGTGGCCGAGCGAGTCGATGGCGTCGCGTTCGGCGAGGTAGCTCTCGTGGGTCCGCTGGTAGGTGGCCGCCAGCTCGGGGTCCTCCGCGAGCCGGTCGGTCATCTCCTTCATCAGCCCGGACGCCTCGAGCGTGCCGACCATCGAGGTCAGCTTCGGGCAGGTCAAGTAGTAGAGCGTCGGGAAGGGGGTGCCGTCGTCGAGGCGGGGGCTGGTCTGCACGACCGACGGGTGGCCGCTCGGGCAGCGCGCGGCGACGGCGCGCAGCGCACGGGGTGCCCGGCCGAGCTGTTCCGCGATGATCTCGCGGTCGGCGTCGGTCACAGGCTCGTATGAAGACTTTTCCGTGCTGTTCACGCCCACAAGGTTAACGGGGGGCCGAAGGGAGCTTTCCTCGCATAGGACGTGGTGAAAGCTCCCTTCACCGCGTCGCATGCGGCGATGGTCCCCTTCAGCCGCCCGCGACCTGATCCCACAGCTTCTCGTACCAGGAGCCCGCGGGCACCGGCTGCTGACCTTGCGGCTCTCCCTGCTCGGGCGCCTTGTCCTCGGGCAGCTGCACGATGTACGGCGTCTCGCCGGGCTTGACGAAACCGAAGCGTTTACGCGCCTCCGCCTCGATCTGCGCGGGGTCGCTCAGCTCGGCCTTGCGGCCTTCCAGCTGGGCGACGCCCCGCTGCAGCTCGGACTGCAACTGCTGCTGCTCGGTCACCTCGGACTTCTGGCTGAGGTACGTGCGCAGCGGGACGGCGATGGTGAACGCGAGCGCGCACACCACGATCGCCACCACAGCGGCCCGGCGGGTGGTGGACATGCCGAGCACCTTCGCGGCACCCGATGCCCGTTTCGCCGCCAGGCTGCGGCGCAGCCGGGTTCGGGCGCGGACCTCCGTCGTCGTCGTGCGACGGGCGCGCTCGGGACGGCGGCCCCTGCCGGAGCCACCTCCGTCCGCGCGCCCGTTACGACGGGTCCGCGCCCTCCCCCGGTCCGCCATCGCTGGTTATCCCTCGGCGCTGAACCGGGGAAATGCCAGGTCGCCGGCGTAGCGTGCCGCGTCGGCGAGGGTCTCCTCGATCCGGAGCAGCTGGTTGTACTTGGCGATCCGCTCGCCGCGCGCCGGGGCGCCGGTCTTGATCTGGCCGACGCCGGTCGCGACGGCCAGGTCGGCGATGAAGGTGTCCTCGGTCTCGCCGGACCGGTGGCTCATCATCGACTTGTAGCCGTACGAGGTGGCCAGCGAGATCGCGTCGAGGGTCTCCGACAGCGTGCCGATCTGGTTGACCTTCACCAGCAGCGCGTTGGCGGCGCGGCGGGTGATGCCCTCCTCGAGGCGATCCGGGTTCGTGACGAACAGGTCGTCGCCGACGATCTGGACCTTCTCGCCGACCTCGGCGGTCAGCTGGACCCAGCCGTCCCAGTCGTCCTCGCTCAGCGGGTCCTCGATGGACACGAGCGGGTAGTCGCGCAGCAGCTCGGCGTAGTAGGCCGACATCTGCTCCGCGCTCTTCTTCGCGCCTTCGAAGGTGTACGCGCCGTCGGAGTAGAACTCCGTCGCGGCGACGTCGAGCGCGAGCGCGACGTCGCGGCCCGGGGCGTATCCGGCCTTCTCGATCGCCTGAAGGATCAGGTCGAGTGCCTCGCGGTTGTTCTTCAGGCTGGGCGCGAAGCCGCCTTCGTCGCCGAGGCCGGTCGCCAGGCCGCGGCCCTTCAGGACCGACTTCAGCGAGTGGTAGACCTCGGTGCCCCAGCGCAGGGCCTCGCGGAACGACTCGGCGCCGATCGGCGCGATCATGAATTCCTGGATGTCCACATCGGTGTCGGCGTGCGCGCCACCGTTGAGGATGTTCAGCATCGGCACCGGCAGCACGTGCGCGTTCGGCCCGCCGAGGTAGCGGAACAGCTCCAGTTCGGCGGAGTCGGCGGCCGCCTTCGCGACGGCGAGCGAAACGCCGAGGATGGCGTTCGCGCCGAGGCGGCCCTTGTCCGGGGTGCCGTCGAGGTCGACCAGCTTCTGGTCGACGATGCGCTGGTCGACGGCGTCGGTGCCGACCAGATCCGGGCCGATCTCGTCCAGGACGGCCGCGACCGCGCGCTCGACACCCTTGCCGTTGTACCGGCCGGTGTCGCCGTCACGCAGCTCGACGGCTTCGTGTTCGCCGGTGGACGCACCCGAGGGGACCGCGGCCCGCGCCAGCGTGCCGTCGTCGAGAGCCACCTCCACTTCGACCGTCGGGTTGCCTCGCGAGTCCAGAATCTCGCGAGCGCCTACCTGCTCGATGAGCGCCACGCCATGCTCCTCATGTGGGTTGTGCCTGCGGTGACCGGGCCCAGCCTAGCCGTCGGCGTCGTTCACCCGTTGGAGGCACGCGCCACATCGCACGGCGCCAGTACCTATTCGGTGGGTGGTTCACCTGCGCGGACTTCCCGCCAGCCCGACGGGAGCTCGACGGTGTCGGAGAACTGCTGCCAGAAAGTCCAGCTGTTGCCGCCGATGTCGGAGACGGTGAACACGCGGGCGCCGTAGGGCTGATCCTGCGGCGCGTCGAGGTCGGCGTCTTCGCCCAGGGCGGCGCGCACCCGCTCGTACTGCGCGTCGGCGTCGGGGACGTAAACGATGTTCAGCTGGCCGACAGGGCCGTCGACGCCCTTGGCCGCCCAGTATTCGGGACCGACCCCGGCCAGCTGGATCTTCGCCGGGCCCGCGCACAACGTGGCCTGGAACACCTCGCCGGAGGCGTCGGCGAACCGTACCTCCTCGGTGAACCCGAACACTCTGACCAGCCACGCGACCGCTTCGGTCGCGTCGGCGTAGTAGAGGTACGGCGCGAGACCGAGGTATTCGGGCCTGTCCTCTTCGGCACTGCTCATGGCAAGACAGTCCACCATGACCGTTTCAGCTCCTCGTGGACGGCCCTGCCCAGGGGTATCGTGGAGCGGACCATGATGGATGCCGAACCCGCCCCAGAACCCGGTCCGGACTCGTCCGGCGAATCGCGGTTCCGTGCCTTCCGACAGGCGGAGGCCCTGGTCGAAAGCCGCAGGCCGCTCGACGCCCTCAAGGCCCTCCAGCCGTTGCTGGAGGAGGAAACCGACAAGCCGAGCGTGCAGTTGCTGGCGGGCCGCGCGTACTTCCACTCCGCACAGTTGCGGCGGGCCGAGCGGGCCTTCACCCGGGTGCTGGAACTGGACCCCACCGATCATTACGCGCGGTTCGTACTCGGGCGCACCCTCCAGCGCCTCGGACGGCTGACCGAGGCGCTCGCGCAGATGCGGATCGCGTCGGCGATGCATCCGATCCCGGAATACCTGGAAGCGATCAGCGAGGTCAGCGCGCGGATCGCGTTGCGCGACTGACCCCGGGGCCTCAGGTGGACTTGGCCCGCAGGTGGGCCCGCTCGCCCTGTTTGCCGAACAGCACCAGCAGCTCCACCGGCCCCGGCCCCGCGCTCCCGAACCAATGCGGCACCCGCGTGTCGAACTCGGCCGCCTCGCCGGGCCCCATCGTGAAGTCGCGATCGCCGAGCACCGCCCGCAACCGTCCACTGAGGACGTACATCCACTCGTAGCCCTCGTGCGTCCGTTGCACCGGTTCGATGTTCTCGACGGGGATCAGCAGTTTGAACGCCTGCGGCTGACCCGGCTGCGCGCTCAGCGACCAGGCGGTGAACCTGCCGAACTTCCGCGGTTTCATCCGGATCCGGGGATCGGACGGCTCGGGTTCGCCGACCAGTTCGTCGAGCGGGACCTTGTGTGCCTCCGACAGCGTCAGCAGCAGCTCCAGCGTGGCCTTCCGGGTGCCCGATTCGAGCCGCGAGAGCGTACTGGCGGAGATCCCCGTCGCCTCCGAGAGCGCGGAGAGGGTGGTGCCGCGTTCCTTGCGGAGCTGCTTGAGCCTCGGGCCGACCTCGGCGAGCCGCCGTTCGATGTCCTCCATGTCTCCAGTTTGCCAAACCGGCAATGAACTTTGCCAGATCTCGGCCGGAGACGGATGCTCGGCCGTATGAACAGCGAATTCGACGTGGTGATCATCGGCGGTGGTGTCGCGGGCCTGAGCGCGGCGTTGGTACTGGGCAGGGCGCGGCGCAAGGTCGCTGTGATCGACGGTGGCACGCCGCGCAACGCCCCGGCCGCGCACGCGCAGGGTTTCCTGACCAGGGACGGCATCCCGCCCCGAGAACTCTTGGCGATAGGCCGTGACGAGGTGCGCGGATACGGCGTGGAGATCATCGAGGACGTCGTCCACCGGCTGCGGCACGACAAAGCGGTGGAACTGGCGAGCGGCCGGGTCGTCAGCGGGCGCCGGATCGTGATGACCACCGGGCTGGCCGACGAACTGCCCGACGTCCCCGGCGTCGCGGAGCGTTTCGGCGCCGACGTGCTGCACTGCCCGTACTGCCACGGCTGGGAAGTGCGCGATCAGCGCTTCGGCGTGCTCGCCACCTCCGAGAAGTCGGTCCACCAGGCGCTGATCGTCTGGCAGTGGAGCAAGGACCTGACGTTCTTCACGCACACACAGCAGATCTCGGCCGAGGACCGGGAGAAGCTGACCGGGCTGGGCATCCGGATCGTCGACGGGAAGGTGTCCGAACTCGCCGTCGAAGACGACCGTCTGACCGGGGTCCGGCTCGTGGACGGCGAACTCGTCGAACGCGACGTCGTGTTCGTCGGCCCGAAGTTCGTCCCGCACGACAGGCTTCTCACCCAGATCGGCTGTTCGCGCACCGAAGACGGTTTCGTCGCGGTGGATGCGCAGGGCAGGACGGACGTGGACGGGGTATGGGCGGCGGGCAACGTCGTCGATCCGATGGCGCAACTGGTCGTCGCGGCCGGCGACGCCTACCGGATGGCGTCGGCGCTCAACTTCGATCTGGTGCTCGAGGATCAGGGCGCGACGCTGGCGTCCGCGTAGGCGTCGGCCGCGCTGAAGACTTCCTGGGCGTAGGGAACGGCGGGGTCGAACGTCCGGATCGACTTCCACCAGCCCGCCGGGGTGGCGACGTCGTCACCAGCGGCGCACAGGTAACGCGCGGTGGCGAAAGCGGCGTCGTCGAGGTCCTTCGGATCCGGCTGCTTCCCGTCGCTTCTGGCCCGGACGGCCTGCTTGGCCCACACGTCGGGCGGGAGCGTGATCGGGCCGGGCCTGCCCTGCGCCGCTTCGACATGGGCGATGCCGGCGAGCGTCGCCCACGAGAGGTGACAGCCCGGCTTCTGCCGCCGGAGCCACATCTCGGCCCGGCCGTAGGCGGACAGATCGGTGGCGGCGAGCCGGGTCTTCCCGGCCACCCGGTGCGCCCAGGTCTCGAGTTCGGCCGCGTCGGAAACGGTGGGCCGGTCGGGCGGCGCGGCAAGCCCCGCTCGCGGCGTCGCCACCCCCGGCTGCGGCTTCTGATCGGGAACCGGGAGCGCGGCCTGCGGTTCCGCGGGCGGTGGCGGCTCCTCCCCGCCCGGCCGGTGCACACCGACGGTCATGATCAGCACCACGCCGGTGAGCACGAGCCCGCCCGCGAAAGCGAGCCTGGGGACGTACGGCGGCAGAGGGCGCGCTGGATGCTCCGGGGCGTCGATGCTCGACTGGGTGGTTTCGGCCACCCGGTCAGGTTACTTCGCCACGCTGTCGGGGGATGACCCATTCGGATGAGCAGGCCAGCAGACGGTAAATCGGCGAGCGTGGCGCTGATTCGTTATGTGATCTGCGTAGTGCGCGCTGACCTGCGGATGCTCTCCGGGCGCCCGTCCGATCAAGGTCTGTTCAAGTGTTTCGTCCGCATTCGCCGCCACCCCGCTGAGCTGGACTTTCAGGCAAGGCTTACCTAAAACCATGAGGTTCAGTCAGGACGACCAGGGAGAACGACGTGTGGTTCGCGAGTGCGCTCATCGGCCTGCGTGAAGGCCTCGAAGCGGCACTCGTCGTCAGCATCCTCGTCGCGTTCCTGGTCAAGACCGAACGACGGCACGCGCTGCGCTGGGTGTGGCTCGGTGTCGGTGTCGCGGTCCTGCTGTCGGTCGGGGTCGGCGCGATCCTCACCTACTCCACCGCCCAGTTGTCCTTCGAGCAGCAGGAACTGCTCGGCGGCACCCTGTCGATCGTCGCGGTCGGATTCGTGACGGCGATGATCTTCTGGATGCGCAAGGCGTCGAGGACGATCGCTGCCGAGCTGCGCGGGAAGCTGGACGAAGCGCTCGACGTGGGCCCTGTCGCCGTCCTCGTCCTGTCTTTCTTCGCCGTCGGCCGCGAAGGCCTGGAGACGGCGGTGTTCTTCTACTCCACCGTGCAGACCGCCCAGGGCGGCACGACCGAACCGCTGATCGGTTTCACCGCGGGCATTCTCACCGCGATCGTGCTGGCGTACCTGATCTACCGCGGCGCCGTCCGGTTCGACCTCGGCAAGTTCTTCACGATCACCGGTGTCCTGCTGGTGTTCGTCGCGGCGGGCGTACTCGGCTACGGCCTGCACGACCTGCAGGAAGCCGCCTTCCTGCCCGGTTTGACCACGCTCGCGTTCGACGCGTCGGCCGTGCTGCCCGAGACCAGCTGGTACGGCGCGCTGCTCAAGGGGATCTTCAACTATTCGCAGCAGACGACGGTCCTGCAGGCCGTCGCGTGGGTCGCGTACGTGGCGATCGTGCTGCCGCTGTTCCTCAGGCCCAAGAAGAAGGTCGTGACGGCTCCCGTCGCGGCCGCGATCAAGGAGTGACCACCGTGTCCCGTCGATTCCCGCTCGCCGCTCTCGCCGGCGTCGGCGCCCTGGTGCTCACCGCCTGCGGTGGTGGCGAAGAAACCCCCGCCGCGGCAGGCGGCCCGATCAAGGTCGAAGCCTCGGACAGCGCGTGCGCCGTTTCGGTGACCAACGCGAACGCGGGCAACGTGACCTTCGAGATCACCAACAAGGGCAGCAAGGTCACCGAGTTCTACCTCTACGCCGAGGGCGACCGGATCATGGGCGAGGTCGAGAACATCGCGCCCGGGCTGAACCGGCGTCTCATCGTCGAGGTCGCCGAAGCGGGCAAGTATCAGACGGCGTGCAAGCCGGGGATGACCGGCGCGGGCATCCGGGGCGACTTCACCGTCACCGGCGGCGGAGCGAAGCAGACCGACCCGAACTCGCAGAAGGCCCAGGCGGTCAAGAGCTACGCGGAGTACGTCGCGAACAACACCAAGGCGCTCGACGAGGAGACCACCAAGTTCGTCGCGCTGGTGAAGGCGAACAAGGTCGACGAGGCGAAGGCCGCGTACGCCCGCACTCGCGTCTACTTCGAGCGGATCGAGCCGGTGGCCGAGAAGTTCGGCGACCTCGACCCGAAGATCGACGCGCGCGAGGCCGATCTCGAACCCGGCCAGAAGTTCACCGGGTTCCACCGGCTGGAGAAGGACCTCTGGGTGACCGGGCTCCAGCCCGACGCGCCCCAGATCGCCGACCAGCTGCTCGCCGACGTCAAGGAACTGGTCACCAAGTCGGCCGCGATCGAGCTGAACGCACTCGATCTGGCCAACGGCGCCAAGGAACTGCTCGACGAGATCGCCACCGGCAAGATCACCGGCGAGGAAGAGGCGTTCTCGCACACCGACCTCTCGGACTTCCAGGGCAACCTCGACGGTTCGAAGGCAGCGATCGCCTCGCTGCGCCCGCTGCTGCAGGCGAAGGACCCAGCGCTGGTGTCCACTTTGGACAAGGAGTTCGGCAACGTTCAGGCACTGCTGGACAAGCAGCGCGAAGGCGACGGCTTCAAGCTGTACACCACGCTGAGCCAGGACCAGATCAAGGAATTCGCGTCGGCGGTGGACGCGCTGAGCGAACCGCTGAGCAAGGTCGCGGAGGTCGCGTCGCAATGACCGGGACGGAGCACACCCCAGTCTCCCGCCGGAAGCTGTTCGGCATGGCGGGAGCGGGTGCCGCTCTCGTAGGAACCGGCGCCGCGGCCGGGATCGGCGCGAACCGGCTGCTCGGCGGGGACAGCCCGGCGCAGGCCGCGCAAAACGTCGTCGAGTTCCACGGCGAGCACCAGGCCGGGATCGTGACACCGGTGCAGGAGAACCTGCACTTCGTCTCGCTGGACGTCACGACGAAGGATCGCGAAAAACTGGTCAAGCTGCTGCGCACGTGGACGGACGCGGCCCGGCGGATGACCGCGGGCCAGGAGGTCGGCACGGGCGGCGCCGTCGGTGGCGCCGCCGCCGCCCCGCCGAGCGACACCGGCGAGGCGCTCGACCTGGCGGCGTCGTCGCTGACGCTGACCATCGGTTTCGGTCCCTCGCTGTTCGACGACCGGTTCGGGCTCGCCTCGAAACGCCCGGCCGCGCTGATCGATCTCCCCCTGTTCCCGGCGGACAAACTCGACCCGGCGCGCGGCGGCGGCGACATCTGTATCCAGGCTTGCGCCGACGATCCGCAGGTCGCGGTGCACGCGATCCGGAACCTGGTGCGGCTGGGCTTCGGTGTCACCGCGGTGCGCTGGTCGCAACTCGGGTTCGGCCGCAGTTCGTCGACGTCGCGGGCGCAGTCCACGCCGCGGAACCTGTTCGGGTTCAAGGACGGGACGCGCAACGTCAAGGCCGAGGAGGCCGACGTCCTGCGCGATCAGGTGTGGGCGACGGCCGAAGACGGGCAGCCGTGGATGGCGGGCGGATCGTTCCTGGTGGCCCGCCGGATCCGGATGCACATCGAGACCTGGGACAGGGAATCGTTGCAGGGTCAGGAAGGCATCGTCGGCCGGTCGAAGGGCGCGGGCGCGCCGCTCGGCCAGGCCGCCGAGTTCGACGAACCCGATTTCCACGTCGGCGGCGCCGGCGGCGAGAAGCTGATCCCGGAGGACTCGCACGTCCGGCTCGCCTCGCACGAGAACCTGAACGGGGCGCGGATCCTGCGGCGCGGCTACAACTTCGTCGACGGTTCCGACGGTGTCGGGCACCTCGACGCGGGGCTGTTCTTCCTCGCGTTCAACCGGGACACGCGCAAGCAGTTCGTGCCGATGCAGCAGGCGCTGTCGTCGAAGGACGCGATGATGGAGTACCTGCAGCACACCGGATCCGCCCATTTCGCCGTGCCACCGGGCGTACGCGAAGGCGGATTCTGGGGCGAGGGCCTGTTCGCTTGACCTCCAGTCACGCGAAGGTGGGAGCGGGCTCGACACTCGGTGTCGGTGTCGGGACGTCGGTGTCGGTGTCGCGAAAGCCACTTTCGGGACGTCTGATGTCGCGAAAGTGGCTTTCGCGACACCGGGGTGATGGTGAAGCGGGACGCGACTTACCACTCACGACCACCTCGACCCGACACGCGAAGCCACAGGCAGACGTTGCGAAAGCCACTTTCACAACCTTCACCGTTGCGAAAGTGGCTTTCGCAACGCAGGGAACCGTCGGGCCGCCCGATCCGACACCGGACGAAGACCTCACTCAAGAAACACACGCCGGCACAACGTTGACCCCCAACGGTTTTCCAGACTCTTGACCTCTAGTTAAGTCGAGGTCGCAGACTGGTCCCATGTTCAGTGAAGCGGAACTCGACTACCTCGCCACCCAAGGACTCGGGCGGCTCGCGACGGCTCAGCCGGACGGGACGCTACAGGTCAGCCCGGTCGGCTACGCCTACAACACCGAGACCAAGACGATCGACATCACCGGCTACGAACTGGCGAAGAGCAAGAAGTTCCGGAACGTGGCCGCCAACGGGCAGGCCGCGTTCGTGGTGGACGACATGCCGTCGTACGACCCGCCGAGGATCCGCTGCCTCGAGATCCGGGGCCGGGCCGAGGCGCTGACCGGCGCCCGCACGCCGGACGGCCATCTCGACGGCGCGGTGATCCGGATCCACCCTTCGCGGATCATCAGCCTCGGCGTCGACGACCCGGACCACGACCCGCTCGATCTCGTTCCGCACAACCGGAACGTCTGACGGTGAAAGGGGCGTTCCCGATTCCCGGGAACGCCCCTTTCGTCGCGACACGGTCAGCGACGGTTACCGAAGACCGCGTAGGTCCCGAGGCCCGCCACGCCGAGCACCACGGCGGTCCACGTGGCCGCGGCCACGTCGGTGGGCTGGAAGAGCCAGGTGATCACCAGGTGCGTGGTGTCCGTGCCCGACGTGGTGGCCCACACCACGAACGAGAAGACGAACACGAACAGCGGCAACGTCCACCCGAAGGCCCCGCCGAACAGGACCGCGGCGATCCCGACGAGACCGAGCAGGCCGCCCGCGTTCCGCAGGATGATCTCCACCGGGACCCGATCCGCCTCCCACAGCCGCGGCAGCAGCACGGCACCGACGGCGAGGCCGCCGATCAGCAGGAGATGCAGGCCGCGACGAGGCACCCAGCGGATCGCGGCGGTCCGGTCGAGATCGACGTCCTGCCCGCTGAGGCCGATGGCGGTCACCGCGATCGCCACCAGAAGCGCCAGGGAGACCGGGATCATCGACCAGCGGTCCCGTGCCAGGAACCAGATCACCGCCATGCTCACCGCCAGCGCCGCGGACGACGCGGGCAAGGCACGCGAGCGGGCGTACAGCACCGCCCATCTCATCGCGCACCGCCGAGCAGGATGTCCAGCTGGTTACCCCGGCAGGTCAGGCCCGCCTGCCGCACCGCGATGATCCGCTCTCGCTGCACTTCGGCCGGAAGGGCGCGGAATACCTCCTGTTTCCGGAAAACCTCGTTCTTCACCTCGTCGAGCCAGTAACCGTTGAGCACCTTCCACTCACCGAGGAACCAGCTCGACGTGATCGATCGCGCGGTGAGTTCGTCCATAAAGGACTTGTCGACGCCGTGGAGGGAGTAGCAGGTCGGCGTCCCGGCGCCGGCGACCAGTGCTCGCGTCCGATCGTCCGGGTTCAAGAGCGAACGGACCGACCAATCCAGCAGATCCACGGAGACGGTGTCGGCGGCACGCGGCGGCACCTCGTCGTAGCCCAGCCGCCGGTCCTGCACCGCGACCTTGACCGGCGCGTCCGGCAACGTTCCCAGCAGCCGCAAAGCTTCCTTACCGGGCCCGGCGAACCGGGGAAGTTCGTACTCCATCGCACGGGGGACACAGACCGGGCCGTCGCAGACCATCGCCGTCGCGCTCGGGTCGGCGACCTTGGCTTCGGCTGTGCTGCCGGGAAGAACAGGCAAGGCGATCGCGATCGCCACCAGCGCGGGGACGACGGCGAGTGCCTTCGCCCGCGCGGACCGCACCGCCAGCAGGAGGAAGCCGGTCGCCGCCAGTCCGGCGAGCCAGACCCCTTGGCCGAGATCCATCCAGCCCGAGGTTGTCCTGAACGGATCGTCGACGACGTCCATCGCGGGAGCGAGCAAGGTGGCCCGGAACGGGACGACCCCGGAGATCACGCTGCCCTCCGACCCGCTGATCTGGGCCACGATCATGACCACGAGGGCGGCAACGGCCACCGCGGGCGCCGTCAGCGGATGCGGCAGCAACCGGCCGATGCCGAGCCCGAGCCAGGCACCCGCGAGCATCGCGAGCACGCCGACCACGACGATCGGCAGCCAGCCGAAGCTGAAGAACCCGTCGTTGAAGACGGCCTGGACGGCACCGGCGGCGAAAACCAGCAGATAGCCCAGCACCAGCAGGCCGCCCAGCGCGCCGGCCAGTTTCGCCGCCCGCTGCCATCCGGGGCGCGGCATGGTGGTCATGAGTTCGGCCGTACCGGACCGGCTGTCCCGCATGCCCTGGATGACACCGGCTCCGACCGCGATCGGCCACAGGAACACGAGCAGGAACCGGCTCCACTGCGCGGCGAGCCCCCAGTGCTCGTCCCAGGCGAGCGGTGTCCGTGTCCACGGACCACTGAACGAGTACAGGAAGCCGAACGCGACGACCAGGATTGCGAGCATGGCCCAAGGGGCGATGGAACGGCGGAGTTCGATCCGCAGAATCCGCGTGTTCACCAGTTCCCCTTCCCCGGCTCGTGCCCGAGCAGCGCCGAATAGCCGCGCTCGATCGGGCTGTCGCCGACGTACTCCGCGGTCCCGGCGGCGGCCATTTCATCCGGGGTCCCTTGGAAGACGAGTTTGCCGCTTTCGAAAAGGACGACGTCAGTGCACGCGGTGGCGACGTCCTCGACGAGGTGCGTCGAGACGACGACGCAGGCGTCACGCCCCATTTCCTGCATGAGCTCCCGGAAACGCACGCGCTGCGCCGGGTCGAGTCCGGCGGTCGGCTCGTCCAGCAGGAGGACGTCCGGATCGTTCACGATCGCCTGCGCGATCCCGACCCGCCGCACCATCCCACCGGAGAGCGTCTTCATCTTGTCGTCCGCGCGGTCGGCGAGGCCGACCCGTTCGATCGAGCGCTGCACCGCTCCCGGGATGTCCTCTTTGGACATTTCCTTGAGCCACGCGATGTACTCGACGAATTCGCGGACGGTGAAACGCTTGTAGTAGCCGAAGTTCTGCGGCAGATAGCCGATACGGCGGCGCAGGCGGCGCTGATCGGTGAGCCCTCCGACGGACTCACCGAGCAGCGCCAGCCTCCCCTCCGCTGGCCGGAGCACCGTCGCCAGTGCCCGGATCAACGTGGTCTTCCCCGCCCCGTTCGGGCCGAGCAGACCGTGCACCCCCGTGCCGAGTTCCAGATCCAGCCCGTTCACGGCGAACTTGCGTTTGCCGACCCGGACTTTCAGGCCCTCCGCTTTGATCTGCCACGCGTAGGTCGTCGGCGCGACCTCCGCGGCCCCGACAGCTCGCATCATGTTCTCCCCTTCGTTCTATCGTTCGGTTCCGCTGAGCAGGCCGAAGGAGCTCCGCCGGAGCACCACCACGACCGCGGTCAGCGCGAAGATCACGCCCCACACCGGAAGCAAGTGGGGATCGAGTGCGGTGGCCTGCCCTTGCGAAGCCACCGCGGGCGCCAGGACCACCGCCATCCAGACGCCTGCCAGGACATACGCCGCCCGGGTCACGCCGATCAGCCCGCCGAGCGCGAGCGTCCCGGTGGTGAAAGCCAGGCTCGGCAAGAGAGCGAGCCCGAATCCGCCGCTCGCGGCCCAGCTCGCGAGAGCCTGTATCGGCAGCACGACGGCGAGGACCGCCGTCGTGCGGCGCAGCACCAGGTAGAACCCGCCCCTCGGCGCGGAAGTGACGAGTTCGTAAGCGGGATCGAGGCCCTTGGACCAGGACACCGCGACCCCGAGCACCGGCAGGACCGGTGAGAAGAGCTGGACGAACGAGTAGCGCCCGCTCCAGACGAAGCCGACCCCGTCCAGCAGGAAGCCGATCGCCGGGATCAGGATGATCATCACCAGCCAAGGCAGCATCACCGGTGTCACCCAGGTGTGCAGCCGCCCGGCCCACCGGCTTCGCGACCGCCCCGGCCCCGCTTCGGCCAGTTTCGGGCCCAGCCCCGCCCAGACGTCGTCCACCAGCGCCGACACCGTCGGCAGGCTGATCGCGGACAGCCTCCCCCGGCATTCCGCGCAGGACTCGAGATGGGCTTCGATCGCCCAGACCTCGTCGCCTGCCAATCCGTCCCCGCGGACGTAACCGGCGAGAAGCTGTCCGGACACGTGTTCCTTGTTCACGACAGCGCCTCCCGCATCGCGATCCGAGCCCGCCTGGCGCGGGTTTTGACGGTTCCTTCCGGCACGCCGAGCAGGACCGCGGTCTCCCGGACGGTCAGCCCGTCGAGCACCATGGCCTGCAAGACCTGACGTAGTTCGGGAGCGAGCCGTCGCAGCGCGTCGCCGACGTGGTCGCCGACCGCACCGGCCAGCGCCTCGTCTTCGGCGGCGGGCGCGACGGCCGCCTCCGCGACCGGCAGTGGCAGCGCGTGCTTCGCCCGGCGGCGGAAAGCGTCGACGAGCCGCCTCGCGGCGATCGTCCACAGCCAGCCGACGGCGCTCCCACCGACGGCCGAACCGGCGAACGCCCCGGCCGCGCGCCAAACCGCGAGATAGGTCTCCTGCATCACCTCGGCGACGATCTGCTCGTCGGCGCAGCGACGGCGCAGGCGTACGGCCAGCCACGGCGACGTGCGGCGGTAGAGCTCCTCGAACGCCGCGCGGTCACCTTTGGCCGTGCGGCGGACGAGCTGCTCTTCGTCCGGTTCCGTTCCCTTCACACCCGGCAAGACGTCGAGATCACGGAAACGGTTCTCACCCGATTGTGTCCCGCGTCACAGCGGCTGCGCGGCCTCGGCCGCTTTGTCGTCGAACGCGGAGCGCGCGGCGAAGATCTGGTCGACGTTTTCGACGGCCCATTCGGCGACGGCGTTCGTCAGCTTGCCGACGTCGACACCGAGCGGCGTGAGCCCGTACTCGACCCGCGGCGGGACGGTCGGATAGACGTCCCTCCGGATCAACCCGTCCCGTTCCAGGGCGCGGAGTGTCTGGGTCAGCATCTTCTGCGTGATCCCGTCGAGCAAACGGCGAAGTTCGCTGAACCGCATCGGCCGCTCGTAGCGCCGGATCGCACCGAGGACGTAGAGGGCCCACTTGTTCGCGAGCACCTCGATGACCGTCCTGGACGGGCAGTCGCGGCCGTGGACCGCCACCCATTCCTCGAATATCCGCCGCTCATCGAAGGTACCCATGAGGTACCTAGATACCAGTGCAGTGCCTACTTCACAACGGGTACCGAGCACCGACATGCTCGTTTCCATGCGAAAGATCCAGCAAGTCTTCTTCGGCGGACCCGACGTTCTCCACCTCGCCGAATCGGAAAAGCCCGTTCCGGGCGAGGGTCAGGTCCTCGTGCGCGTCCACGCCGCCGGGGTGAATCCGGCGGATTGGAAGATCCGGAACGGGCTGGTCGGCGGCGACCTGCCGCTGACCGTGGGACTCGATTTCTCGGGCGTGGTCGACTCGGCCGGAACGCGGTTCCAGCCTGGAGACGAGATCTACGGCGTCACGTTCCCGCCGAACGGCTCGTACGCCGAGTACGTCGCGGTCAGCGAGGGCGCGCTCGCGCTGAAACCGAAAAGTCTCGATCACGTCCACGCCGCCGCGCTCCCGATCGCGGCGCTGACAGCGTGGCAACCGTTCACCGAGGTGTTCCCGGTCGGCCCCGGCCACCGGGTGCTCGTCCACGCCGCGGCGGGCGGGGTCGGACATCTCGCCGTGCAGATCGCCAAGGCCAAGGGCGCGTACGTCATCGGCACCGCGCGCGAGGCCAAGCACGACTTCCTCCGGGACCTCGGCGCTGACGAACTCATCGACTACACGACCTGCGATTTCGCGAAATCGCAGGTCATCGACGTCGTACTGGACCCGGTCTCCGGCGAGTACGGCCCTCGGTCACTGGACACGCTCAAACCGGGCGGTTCCCTGATCGACATCGTCGGGCACGGCCCGGACCGGACGGAGGTCCGGCGGAAGGCCGAAGAACTCGGTCTCCGATTCGCCGAGTTCTACGTCGCCCCGTCCGGAACGGACCTGGCGGAAATCGCGACTTTGGCCGACGCCGGTTCACTGCGGGTCTCGATCGCCGAAGTCCTCCCGCTCGAACAGGCGGCGAAGGCGCACGAACTGAGCGAATCAGGACGCGTCCAGGGCAAGCTCGTGCTGACGATCTAGTTCGGCCAGAACTTGCGCCAGCCGTCGGCCTCGAGTGTCCTCGGCTCGAGGCCGGCGTCTCGGGCGGCCTGTTCGGCATCGCGGATGTCTCGCGCGAACTGCTTCGCGACGGCACGGAGCTCACCTTCGGGGTCGACTCCGGCCCGGCGAGCGGTCGCGGCGACCCGGAACAACTGAGCCGCCGCTTCGGAACCTTCCGGGAACAGGTCGAGCGGGATCCCGGCCCGGCCGCTGCGCTGTCCGAGCTTCCCGGCCAGCGCCACGGCGGGCTGGCCGAGCGCGACGCCATCCACAATGGACTGGCGACTCTTCTCGGCCTGTTTCAGTTCTTCCCACTTGAGGTTCTGGTGGTCGACGGTCTCGACGCGCGGAGCGTCGGTGAAGACGTGGGGGTGCCGCCCGACGAGCTTCGTGACCAGATCGGACGCGACCTCGTCGATCCCGAACGGATCGGCCTCGTCCTCGACGGTGACACGCGCGTGGAACAGCACCTGGAGCAGGACGTCACCGAGCTCCTCGCGCAGGGCTTCCCGGTCGCCTTCCTCGATCGCGTCGAGCAGCTCGTAGGTCTCCTCGACCAGGTACTGGCGCAGCGACTCGTGGGTCTGGACGGCGTCCCACGGGCATCCGCCCGGCGAGCGGAGGCGGTCCATCACCTCGGCGGCCTCGACCAGCGGCGGAACGGGCGCTTCGAACACCCGCGCACCCGACCTGATCAGCGCCGCGGCCTTCGGTTCCCGGCGCGAACCCGCGATGAGCACGAGAGCGCGCACCTGTGCGTCACCGAGCGCGGGGACACCGAAAACGCCGGGATCGACGTCCGAAGCCGCGTACACGGCATCGCTGGTTCGCAAGATCGGCAGTGCCGCGGCGGGCAGTGTCGCCCCGCGGGCGATCACGACGACGGCAGCGGTCACGGGTTTTGCGGGGTGGCGCCGTGCACAGGCAGCACGATGCCCTTTTTCGAAGCTTCGTTGGGCGCGAGGTCCATGCCCACAACATCCCACACGCCGTAGCGCGGGTTGACCTTGAGGTCGACCTGGTCGAGGTACGGCTGGAGGAGCCGGATGCCGACGTTGGCCAGCTGCTGGGCGCTGGGCTGGGCGGCCTGATCCGACGCGACGGGCTTGTCGGCGGCCCTCTCACGCACCACGACGACGACCCACAACGGCTGCTGCGGCGTCGGCTGGAACGCGGCGACCGTGTTGGGTTCGAGGCCGAACAGAACGGTGGCCGCGGTCGCGGGCGACTGCATCGCCGGCAGCTTCTGGCCGGTGCCTGCCTGTGTGTCCGACGTCTGCTGGTCCTGCGCGATCAGCTCGGCGGCCGCGTTCGGCGAGGCGGCGAACTTCCGGGCCTTCTCGATCGCCTCATCACGCAGCTTGTCCGCGTCGGAACCGGTGGCGTCGGTCGAGGAGACCGAGCTGAAATCGAAAGTGACGGTGAGCTTGTCCAGGTACTTCATCGCGAGCTGGGTCTGCAGCGCCGCGTCGACCAGTGACTCACGGTGGTCCCGCACGCGCGCGACGAGCTGCTGCACGCTGATCGCGGGATCGTTCTGCTGCTTGGCCTCCATCGGCGTCGCCAGCGGATCGTTCTGCAACGCGGCCACGACGAGGGACTCGTCGACCCGGACGCCTTCGCGCTGAGCGGCACGCTCGGTGAGGTCGTGAAGGATCTCCTGGCGCACGATCTCTCGGCCGACGAGATCGAGCTTGTGCTCCTTCGCGAGCTGCTGCCCGTACGGATGCTCACGGACGGCCTTGTCGATCAACTGCTGCACGCGATCGACCGAAACGGACTTGCCGCCGACGATCACCGCCGCACCGACCTGTCCTGGTCCGGCGTTGCATCCGGCGAGAAGGAGAGAACCGGCAAGAACCCCGACCAGCGCGCGACGGCGCCCCATGATCCGCATCACAGCGCCTACCCTCTCACACCGGCTCTGCCGTGAGAACCAGGTCGTAAGTCGCGATTCGCTCACGCGACAGGCGCCGGCGACTTCATCAGATTCGTCAGCAGCTTCGCGCACCAATCCAGCAGTTCCTCGTCCCGCAGCACCGGAGCGCCGATCCGGCCGCCCGCCGGCCCCTCTGTCGGCTTCGGCACGGAAACCGTGTTCGTCACCGCCTTGTAGAGAGCCTTGGGATACAAGCGCTTCAGCCGCACCATCTGCGAATCCGCCAGCGGCAACGGCGCGAACCGGATCGACGAGCCCTGGACGGCGACCTCGGTGACGCCCGCCGCCCGGCACGTGTGCCGGAACGCGGCGACGGCGAGCAGCCTTCGCACGGGGGCGGGCGGCTGGCCGTAGCGGTCGATCAGTTCCTCGCGCACGGCGTCGAGACCGGTCTGGTCGGGCGCGGCCGCGATCTTGCGGTACGCCTCCAGCCGCAGCCGCTCACCCGGCACGTAGTCGTGCGGGATATGCGCGTCCACCGGGAGGTCGACCCGGACGTCGGCGAGTTCTTCCTCCTCCGCCGTGTCCGCGCCCGCGTGCCGCCGGAACGCGTCGACAGCTTCGCCGACGAGCCGTACGTACAGGTCGAAACCGACACCGGCGATGTGCCCGGACTGTTCCGCGCCGAGGATGTTGCCCGCGCCGCGGATCTCCAGGTCCTTCATCGCCACGGCCATACCCGCGCCCAGTTCGGTGTTCTGCGCGATGGTCGCCAACCGGTCGTGCGCCGTTTCGGTGAGCGGAGCTTCCGGCGGGTACAGGAAGTACGCGTACCCGCGCTCACGACCGCGTCCGACCCGGCCACGCAGCTGGTGCAGCTGCGCCAGGCCCAGCAGATCGCCGCGTTCCACCAGCAGCGTGTTGGCGTTCGAGATGTCCAGACCGGTCTCGACGATCGTCGTGCAGACGAGCACGTCGTACTCGTTCTCCCAGAACCCCTGGATGATCTTTTCGAGCTTCTCCTCGTTCATCTGCCCGTGCGCGGTGACGACGCGCGCCTCCGGCACCATCTCGCGAATGCGCTTCGCGGCCTTCTCGATCGAGGAAACCCTGTTGTGCACGTAGAAGACCTGGCCGTCGCGCAGCAGTTCGCGCCGGATCGCGGCGCCGACCTGCTTGTCGTCGTACGCGCCGACATAGGTCAGGATCGGGTGCCTGTCCTCGGGCGGGGTCAGGATCGTCGACATCTCGCGGATCCCGGCGAGCGACATCTCCAGCGTCCGGGGAATCGGCGTCGCCGACATCGTCAGGACGTCGACGTGCGTCCGCAGCGCCTTGATGTGCTCCTTGTGCTCTACGCCGAACCGCTGCTCCTCGTCGACGATCACCAGGCCGAGGTCCTTGTACCGGATCCCTGTCTGCAGCAAGCGGTGCGTGCCGATCACGATGTCGACGTCACCCGAGGAAAGCTGTTCGAGGATCGCGTCGGACTCGGTCTTGTTCGTGAACCGTGAGAGGCCCTTGATCTTCACCGGGAACGAGCTCATCCGTTCGGTGAAGGTGTTGAGGTGCTGCTGCGCGAGCAGCGTCGTGGGCACCAGCACCGCGACCTGCTTGCCGTCCTGCACCGCCTTGAACGCCGCGCGCACCGCGATCTCGGTCTTGCCGTAGCCGACGTCGCCGCAGATGACGCGGTCCATCGGGACACCGCGTTCCATATCCGACTTGACCTCGTCGATCGCGGCGAGCTGATCGTTGGTCTCGGTGAACGGGAAGGCGTCTTCGAGTTCGCCCTGCCAGGGGGTGTCCTGCCCGAACGCGTGCCCGGGCGCGGCCTGCCGCGCGGCGTAGAGCTGCACCAGTTCGGCGGCGATCTCCTTGACCGCCTTCTTCGCCTTGGCCTTGGTGTTCTTCCAGTCCGACCCGCCGAGCTTGTTCAGCGTCGGCAGCTCGCCGCCGACATAGCGGGAGACCTCGTCGAGCTGATCGGTCGGGACGAACAGCCGGTCGCCGGGGTGCCCGCGTTTGGAGGAGGCGTACTCCAGCAGCAGGTACTCGCGGGTCGCGCCGGCCACCGTGCGCTGCACCATCTCGACGAACCGCCCGATGCCGTGCTGGTCGTGCACGACGTAGTCACCCGCCTTGAGGGCGAGCGGGTCGACGGCGTTGCGGCGCCGCGACGGCATCTTGGTACTGAAGTCCTTTGTGGACGTTCCGGCGCCGGAACCCCGGCCGGTCAGGTCCGACTCGGACAGCACGACGAGCGCGCGCTCCGGCGAGACGAAACCGTCCGAAAGGCCGCCGCACGTCACCGTGACGACGCCTGCCGTCAGCGGACCGGTGAGACCTTCCGCCAGTGACGCGGGCACGTCTCCCGCCGACAGCTGCTCGACGGCGCGGGCCGCGGTGCCGTGCCCGGCGACGACGAGCACGGCCGTCCCGCCCGCGGCCGTATGCGCGCGCAGATCGGTCGTCGCGCGCTCGACCTCACCGCGATAGTTCGGCGCGGCCTCGACCGAGACGCGGTAGACGTCGGGATCGTCGCTGGCCAGCTGCGTCAGCGTCCACCAAGGACGCTTCGTCTCCTGAGCGTGCTTCGCGATCTCCGCGAGGTCTCGGTACGCGGACGCGCCGAGGTCGATCGGCGCCTGACCGCCCGCGGCGGCCGTGGTCCAGGACGCTTCGAGGAACTCCTGCCCGGTGCGGACCAGGTCGGCCGCGCGGGCACGGATCTTCTCCGGATCGGCCAGCAGCACGTGCGTGCCCTGCGGCATCGCGTCGGTCAGCAGGTCCAGCTCGCCCTCGCACAACACGGGGATGAGCGCCTCCATACCCTCGACGGGGATCCCGCCGGAGAGCTTGGTGAGCATCTCGGTGAGCTGCGCGTCCGCCTCGTACGTCGTCGCCAGCTCGGCGGCCTTCGCGCGCACCGGCTCGGTGAGCAGCAGCTCGCGGCACGGCGGCGCGCTGACGTGCTGGATCTCCCCCGGCAGCGACCGCTGGTCGGACACCGCGAACGCGCGGATCTCGCTGACCTCGTCGCCCCAGAACTCGACCCGCACCGGATGCTGCGCCGTCGGGCCGAACAGGTCGAGGATGCCGCCGCGCACGGCGAACTCGCCGCGCTTCTCGACCATGTCCACCCGCGTGTACGCGAGCTCGACCAGCTGCTCCAACAGCCCTTCGAAGCTCTGTTCCTCGCCGACGACCAGGTCGATCGGCGCGAGCGAACCGAGCCCCGGAGCCATCGGCTGGATGAGGCTGCGGACGGTCGCGACGACGACGCGCAGGCCGTCCGCTCCGGTCTTGAGGCGATGCAGCACCTCCAGCCGTCTTCCGACCGTGTCCGCCCGAGGCGACAGCCGCTCGTGCGGCAGCGTCTCCCAGGACGGGAAGTCGACGACGGCGTCTTCGCCGAGGAACGACTTCAGCGAAGCTGTCAGCTCGTCGGCCTCGCGGCCGGTGGCGGTCACCGCGAGCACGGGGCGGCCGGCGCCCTCGTTTGCGGCGAGGGCACCGGCGACCAGCTGGCGGGTGGCGATCGCGCCCTGCAGTTCGAGCACCGGGGCACCGGCCCGCTCGACGACCCCGCGAAGGGCCGGATCGGGAAGGATGGAATGAAGGAGTCCGGACAATGGAGCGTTTGTCACCGTCCCAGCCTACGTGGGGGCACCGACAGTCCGCCGCGCGATTACCTGGGCAGGGCTTCGACCACCTTCGGAAGCTGCTCGTCGAACTCCGCCGGTTCCTGCGTCGCGATCCGGATCAGGACGTGTTCGGCGCCCGCGTCCTCGTATTCGCGAAGCCTCGCCGCGACCTCTTCACGACTGCCCGCGATCTGCACTTGGATCTTCTCGACGAAGTCCAGCGGAACTCCGTAATTGCGCTGCGCGTAGTCCTCCAGCCGCTCGCGTGCCCGGATCGGGTCGTCCTCGATGAGCACTGTCGCGAACAACGCGGGCGTCACAGGGCGTACGGCTGCTTCGCGGATCTTCGCGAGGCCATCGGCGTAGTCCGAGACGTCGGGCGGATACGGCAGCCAACCGTCGTAAAGCCGTCCGGCGCGCTCCAGCGCTCCCGGCGTGAACGCGGCCAGCCACACCGGCGGACCACCGGGAGTGTGCGGCTCCGGGTACTCCGGAAGGGTGTCGTAATCCAGCACTTCGCCGTGGAACGGGCCGCTCTTCCCGCTCCACACGTGCCGCCACAGCGCGACGATGTCGTCGAGCCGGGCGCGGCGGCGTTCCCAGGGGACACGGGTGAAGGCGAATTCGGGTTCGCTGCGGCCCGCGAATCCCGCACCGACGCCGAGCGTGATCCGGCCCTGGCTGAGCAGGTCGAGCGAAAGGATCGTGTTCGCGGAAAGGAGCGGATCCCGCAGTGCCGGGAGCAGCGCGGCGGTGCCGAGGGTGACCCGTTCGGTTCTGGCGGCGAAAGCGCCGAGCAACGTCAAGGGGTCGATGGGCGCCTTCGCGAGGGTGTCGCCGACCCAGACCGAATCGAGGCCGAGGCGTTCGGCTTCGACCGCGACGGCGACCATTTCCGGCGCGGTGCGCCCGGCGTCGAGGATGGACCGATAAGTGGGGACGACCAGACCGAATTTCATGCCACGAGCATCTCCGCGCCGGGGAATCGTCTCAATTCCTTCGAGGGAATAGCGGTGTCACCGGCGCCTCGGCCAAGATGACGACCATGGTTTCCGGATTCGGCCCCGCGCTGCGGGGCTGGCGCGAGCGGCGGCGGCTGTCCCAGCTGGAACTGGCATTACGGGCCGGAACCACGCAACGGCACGTGAGTTTCCTGGAAGGCGGCCGGTCGATCCCCGGCCGCGGTCTGGTGCTGCGCGTCGCCGAATCGCTCGAACTCCCCCTGCGGGAACGCAACGGCCTGCTGCTGGCGGCCGGGTTCGCCCCGGGCTTCCCCGAAACGGCGCTGGACGACCCCCGGCTGCTGCCGGTCCTCGACGGCATGAGGCGGTTGCTCGACGGCCATCGGCCGTATCCGGCCATCGTGGTCGACCGCTACGGCGTGCTCGTCGCCCGCAACGACGCGCTCGACCTGCTCTTCGAGGACGTCGCACCGGAACTGCTGGAAGAACCGGTCAACACCCTGCGGCTCGCCCTGCATCCGAAGGGGATGGCGCCGCGCGTACGGAACCTCGCGGACTGGGCACGGCACATCCTGGAACGGCTGACGCAGGAGATCGCGCACGCGCCCGACGAGCGGCTCACCGCATTGCTGGCCGAACTCGAAAGTTACGTTCCGGAGCCGGGGCCGCCCGGCCCGGACCATCTCGGGTTCGCCGTCCCGATGCGGCTGTCCACTTCGGCGGGCGAACTGCGGTTGATCACGGCCATCACGACGTTCGCGACCGCCGCCGACGTGACGGTGTCGGAACTGAAACTGGAGACGTTCCTGCCCGCCGACGCCGAAACCGCCGCGATCCTCACCGGATGACCGGTTCGTTCCTCGCGGGCGATTGGCGACGATGGCATGCTGATGCCATGCGCACTACCACCGTCGCCGCGTTCGCCTCACTGTTCTTGCTGGTCACAGCCTGTTCGGGGGCGTCGAGCGAAACGGTGCAGAGCGCGCCGCCGGTCACCTCGAAGCCCTCTGTGACGAAACTGAAGGTCGAGCAGGTGACAGCCGGGCTCGAACACGGCTGGGACGTCGGCTTCCTGCCGGACGGGAAGATCCTCGTCACCCAGCGCCCCGGGAAGCTGGCCCTGGTCGAGGGCGGCACGAAACGCGACGTCACGGCCGACTTCTCCGACGTCCACGTGCGCGGCGAGGGCGGCTTGATGGGGATGGTGATCAGCAAGGACTTCGCGACTTCGCGCGAGTTCATCACCTGCCAGACCCACAAAGAAGGCGACAAGGCCGTCGACATCCGGCTGGTCACCTGGCGGCTTTCCGAGGACGGCGCGAGCGCCTCGAAGGTCAAGGACCTGCTGACCGGATTGCCGGTCAACTCCAGCGGCAGGCACTCAGGATGCCGTCCCGCGTTCGGCGCGGACGGCGCGCTGCTCGTCGGCACCGGCGACACCGCCCGCCCGCAGCACCCGCAGGACCGCAAGAGTCTGGGCGGCAAGGTGCTGCGCGTCGACGCGAAGACCGGGAACCCGTTGCCGGACAACCCGTTCATCTCGTCGGCGGACCCGAACGAACAGCGCGTGTTCACCTACGGGCACCGCAACGTCCAGGGCGTCACGGTCCGGCCGGGCACCGGGCAGGTGTTCACCGCCGAGCACGGTCCGACCATCGACGACGAGGTCAACCTGGAACGCGCCGGAAGCAACTACGGCTGGGATCCGTCCAAGGGCGGTACCGAAACCCAGTACGACGAAGGCGTCCCGATGACCGACACGCAACGGTTCCCGGACGCCGTCAGTCCTTTGTGGACGACCGGCGAGATCACCGAAGCGATCTGTGGCGCCGAGTTCCTCACCGGATCGCAGTGGGGCGCGCTCGAAGGCTCCCTCGCCGTGACGGCGTTGAAGGGGCAGAAGTTGCTGCTGTTCCGCCTCGACGAAGCGGGCAAGGTCACCGAAGTGACCCTGCCCCCGGAGTTCGACGACAAGTTCGGCAGGCTGCGCGCCGTCCGCAGCGCACCGGACGGCGCCCTCTACGTCACGACATCGGAAGGCGAGGACGACAAACTGCTGCGCGTCACCCCCGGTACCTAGCTCCCGAAGTACGCGCCGCCGTTGACGTGGACGACCTGGCCGGTGACGTGCCGCGCGGCCGGACTCGCCAAGAACGCCACCACTTCGGCGACGTCCTCGGGTGCACCGGCGCGTTTCGTCAGCGTGTTGTCGACGAGCCAGGCCCTGCGCTCGTCGCTGAGCTTGCCGTTGAAGAACTCGGTGTCCCCGACCAGTCCGGGCGCGACGACGTTCGCGGTGATCCCCCGCGGCCCGAATTCCCTTGCCACATCGACGTTCCACGCTTCCAGCGCGGCCTTGGCGGCACCGTAGGAACCGGCTCCGGAGTGCGCGGCGATGGAGCCGATGGTGACGATCCGCGCGCCGTCGGCGAGCCTGTCCCGCAAGGCGCGGGTGACCAGGACGGCACTGAACACGTTCGCGTCCAGATTGGCCTGCCAGTTCGCGGCGAAGGCCTTCAGGTCTCCGGCGGGCCCGTTGCGGAAATCGGTGTTCCCGCCCGCGTTGTTGACCAGGACGTCGACGCGCTCCGGCAGCTCGGCCAGCGCCCGTTCCACCGCGTCCGGGTCGGCCGCGTCGAACGGGACCGGGTTCGCGCCGAGCAACGTGGCGGCCTCGCCGAGGACCTGCTCGCGGCGGCCGGTGATCGTCACCCGCTCGCCCAGCGCGGCGAACGCCGCCGCGACCGCGTAGCCGATTCCCGTTCCACCACCGGTGATCACGACTTCTCTCTGTGTCCCCATGCCTCCAGCATAGGGACAACTAAGCTCCCGGCATGACGAAGATCGACCCGGCGACGACAGCGCTCGTCTTGATCGACCTCCAGACGCGGATCGTCGCGTTGGAGACTGTCCCGCTCGAAGGCACCGAAGTCGTTTCGAACGCCGTTCTGCTGCGTGACGCCTTCAGCGCGGCCGGCTCGCCGGTCATCCACGTGCGGGCACACCGGCCGTACGTCAAGGAGCAGCCGCCCGGCAGTGAACTGGTCGCCGAACTGACGCCTCGCGAGGGCGAGCATCTGATCACCAAGCACACGATCGGCGCGTTCTACGCCACCGGACTCGACGAACTCCTGCGCGGGCTGGGCGTGAAGACGCTGGTGCTCGGCGGGATCGCCACGGAGTACGGCGTCGAATCGACACTGCGTGCCGCGACCGACCACGGCTACGAGACCATCGCCGTTTCGGACGCGATGGCCGGGATCGCCGCGATCTCCCACGAATCGGCGATCACGAAGGTGTTCCCGAGGCTGGGTGAAGTCCTCACGACCGCCGAGACCGCCGCGGCGCTGGGCTGAACCATGATCGACAAGATCGCGTGGCTCCACCTGGTCGACGGCCGGGTCCTGTGCGCCCGCTCGCGCGGCAAGTCCCTGTTCTACCTACCCGGCGGCAAACGAGAACCCGGCGAAACCGACACGGAGACCCTCGTCCGCGAAATTCGCGAGGAACTGGCCGTCGAGATCGCCCCGGCGAGCGCCCGGCCCGCCGGGACCTTCGAAGCGCAGGCCGACGGGCACGCGCAGGATGTGCTGGTCCGGACGACCGCCTACACCGCCGAGTACACCGGGACGCTCACGGCCAGCAGCGAAATCGACGAGATCGCCTGGCTCGGTCACGTAGACAGGGACCGGGTCTCCACGGCTGGCAAGATCATCTTCGACCACCTGCGGGAGACCGGCCTCCTGCGCTGACGACTACTTCTTGAGGTCGTCCAGGCACAGCACCCGCGACTGCGGGAGTGTTCCGCCCGAACGCTGCCACTGGATCTTCTCGTCGGTCGACGGCACCTGGGTGCACACCGTGCTGCCGTCGACCAGGAAGGTCGCGCTCTTTTCGATGGCGAGGACCTTGTACCGCGCTGTCGCGCAGTCCTCCTTCGTGAGCTTCTTCGCGTCGACCACGCCGTCGGGGAGGCAGTCGCCGACGGCCGGCGCCCGCTCGCCCGGGTTCTTCAGGTCTTCCAGGCAGAGCAGGGTGCCGTCATTGGCGCCCTTCTTTCCCTGGAAGAAGTACGCGTCGGTCGTCGGGTAGTCGTCGCATTCGGTTCCACCCGAGAGCTTGAGTCCGATTTCTGACTTGTTCTCCTGTTTTCCGACGACCTTGAAGTTCGCGTCGGGTGTCCCGCAGTCGGCGTTCTTGACGCTGTCCGCGTTGTCGATGTTGCCCTTGAGGCAGGCGCCGACCTCGGTGCTCGAAGCCGTGAACGGATTCGCGACGAAGAACGCGATCACCGCGACGACGGCGAAGATGCCCAGCCGGATGACCGGCTTCAGCCACGTTCTCTTCTTCTGCGGAGCGATCTGTTCCACGGCGGGCGCAGGGTAGTTTTCCATGGTGTTCCCCCAGCTTGATGATCTCTATGGGGGACCTAGCGCTCACCGGCCGGGAAACGTTACTGCCACGCGACGCAGATCTCAGCGCAGCCGCAGCTTCGGCTTGTGTTCCAAATTGGACAGACCGTTCCAGGCCAGGTTGACCAGATGCGCGGCGACCTCGTCGCGCTTCGGTTTCCGGGCGTCGAGCCACCATTGCCCGGTCAAGGCGACCATCCCGACGAGCGCCTGCGCGTACAGCGCGGCCAGCTTCTCGTCGTAGCCCCGCGCGGCGAACTGCTGCGCGAGGATGTGCTCGACCTGGCTGGCGATGTCGTTCAGCACCGTGGAGAACGTGCCCGTCGAACTCGCGACCGGCGAATCCCGCACGAGGATGCGGAAGCCGTCGTGTGAGTCTTCGACGTAGGAAAGCAGCGCGATCGCCGCCTGTTCGAGCATCACCCTCGGGTGTCCACCGTGGAGGGTGGAGACCATCCTGTCGAGCAGCAGCTGCGTTTCACGGTCGACGACGACGGCGTAGATGCCTTCCTTGCCGCCGAAGTGCTCGTACACCACCGGCTTGGAGACGTTCGCGCGATGCGCGATCTCCTCGATGGAAGTGCCCTCGAAACCCTTCTCCGCGAACAGGGCTCTGGCGACGTTGAGCAGTTGCTGCCTGCGCTCGGTCCCCGTCATCCGCACCCGGGCCACCGGAGCGACAGGACGTGCTCCGGTGACCGCTTCACGTTTGGTTCGCCGTCTCCCCGCCATTGAAGAAGACTAACGTGACCTCGCTATTTGCTTTCGGCGGCGATGCGCGCGAGGCGCTGCGGGGTCGGCCAGCGCACGTCGTGGGCCCAGCCGAACTTCTCGAAGATCCAAATGAGACGCGCGGAAATGTCGATCTGGCCGCGCTGCACGCCGTGCCGGGCCGAGGTCGGATCCGCGTGGTGCAGGTTGTGCCAAGACTCGCCGAACGAGAAGATCGCCAGCGGCCAGAAGTTGGCCGACTTGTCGCGGGCGGCGAACGGGCGCTCGCCGATCATGTGGCAGACCGAGTTGACCGACCAGGTCACGTGGTGCAGCACGCAGACACGCACCAGACCGGCCCAGAAGAACGCGGTCACCGCGCCCCAGAACGACCAGGTGATCAGTCCGCCGAGCACCGCGGGCATGACCAGCGTGAGCAGGCTCCACAGCCAGAACAGGTCGTCGACCTTCTTGATGGCCGGGTCCTTCACCAGATCCGGCGCGAAACGCTCCGCGTTGGTCTGGTCGCGCTCGAACAGCCAGCCCATGTGCGCGTGCCAGAAACCCTTGGCGATGGCGAGCGGCGTGGTGCCGAACAGCCACGGCGAATGCGGGTCGCCGTCGCGGTCGGAGAACGCGTGGTGACGGCGGTGGTCGGCGACCCAGGTGATCACGGGGCCCTGGACGGCCATGCTGCCGGCGATCGCCATCGCGACGCGCAGCCACGGCTTGGCCTTGAACGAGCCGTGCGTGAAGTAGCGGTGATAGGAGACGGTGATACCGAGGCCGCTGATCGCGTAGAAGACGACGAACAGAGCGACGTCGACCCAGGTCAGTCCCCAGCCCCAGGCGAACGGGACGGCCACGAGCAACGCGGCGAGCGGGAAGACGACCCCGAGGTAGACCGAGAGCTGCACGCCGCCCGATCGCTGACCTTCGATTACCGGCTTGGGGCCCTTCGCGGGCTTCTGGGAACGGTCGAGGGTAGCCGTCATGCAGTCACTTCTTTTCTACGCGCGACCCTTGAGGGTTTCCCTAAGGGTGACCTTACCTACGATGCCGTAAGTTACGGTACAGGAGGTTTCGTCCCCTGTGGAGTGCCCGCGACCGTGAGGCAACCCCCGGGCGCACGTGGACGTCTCCGGCATGGCTATCCTGACCAGGATCGATCCGCCGTAGTGTAATCGGCAGCACTTCAGATTTTGGTTCTGACAGTTCAGGTTCGAATCCTGGCGGCGGAGCAGACGAACAGATGACCAGCGGCGTTTTCAACGGTGGGGGTGTGTGCGGCTGACCGAGGACGCGACGACCAGTAGCAGGCGGCCGGCGCTTGCGGAGATGTCCGACGCCTGGCTCTACGGTCGCGCGCGCGAACTCGGCGCGGCCATACAGCGCGTCAGCTTCGCCGAGCAGCTGGACATCATCACCAGTCTCGACGAACTCCTCGACGAGACGCAGCGCCGAGGCGAACCACTGTTGGTCGCCCAATTGCTGCGCTATTCCGCGATGGCGAGGCTGGTCACCCGCGGTCTCGCCGCCGAGGCCGAACCCAGGCTCGACGAGATGCTCGCGCACACCAGACGGCACGGTCTCGCGCTGATGCGGGCCGACGCGCACGCCATGCGCGGCCGCCGCCTGGTCATCGCCAAACAAGAGGACGCCGCCCTCACCGAAATCGCCAGGGCGCTGGCCATCCTCGACGACTCCGCGGTCCCGGACCGCCAGGTCGGCAGGCGCAACTGGGATCGGATGCTGTCCACGACGCTGGTGGACTGCTGGCTGGTGCTGAACCAGCTGGGCGTCTACGAGGCGGCCGAGGAGGCCATCGCCCGCGCCGCGCAAGCGATCCGTGACAGCGCGAGCCCGCACGAGATCGCGCTCCAGCTGATCAACCGGGTCAAGATGCTGCTCGGCTGGGGCCTGCGGCTCGAACGCATCGAGCGGTACGACGAGGGGGCGGACAAGTTCCGCACCGCGGCGTCGATGGCGCAGGCCGCCGAAGGCCCGTTCACCGAGTCGCTGTTCCCGCGCAAGGCCGGGGTGCCCGCGATCGACCAGGTCGGCGTGCTCGCCGCGGCGGCCGCGCTGGCGTCGCCCGATTCGTCCCACATCGAGCGGCTGGACTCGCTGCTGCATCCGGAACTGGTGTTCCCGCACGAACGCGAGATCATCGCCATCGCGCTGGCCCGCTGCCTGGACAACGCCGCCCGCCGCGAGGACGCGCTGCAGATCCTCAAAGAGGTTCGCGAGGACAACGAGGAAAGCTCGCTGCCGTCGATGCGGTTGAACCTCGCCCGCGAGCTGGCCAGGCTCGACACCACCCCGGATTACGCGTCCGGCGCGAGCCAGTCGTTGATCGACTACGCGACCATCCTGGAAACGGAGATGTGGTCGCTGCGGGAATCGCAGATCGCCACGCTCAACGCGCGCCGGGAGCACGAACGGCTGTCCGCCGAACACGGCGCGATCACCCAGCAGGCCCTGCAGGACCCGCTCACCGGACTGCCGAACCGGCGCGCGCTCGACGAAAAGCTGCGTTCGCTGGCGTCGTCCGCGGACGCCCAGCCGCTCGCGGTCGCGCTGGTCGACCTCGACGGTTTCAAGGACGTCAACGACAAGCAGTCGCACGCCGAGGGTGACAACGTGCTCCGTGTCATCGCGAGCACGCTGCGCGACGCCCTGCGCGGCGACGACGTCGTCGCGCGATACGGCGGAGACGAGTTCATCGTGCTTCTACCTGGGGCTCCGGCGTCCGCGGCGAAGCAGGCGCTGGGTCGTTCTGTGAATGCCGTCGCATCTCTGCCGCACCACCTTTCGCACGGTGTCACCCTCTCCGTCGGCCTTGTCTCGCTCCGCCCGCAGGAGCGCGCGGAACAGGTCCTGGCACGCGCCGACGCGGCCATGTACCAGGCGAAACGTGGCGGCGGGAACCAGGTTTCGTCGGTGAACTCGATGGCCATCGATCCGGTCACCGGATGGCCCGGTGAGGATGCTCCGACCGACCCCGCGTGGGACGCCGAGCAGCCCACGTAGGATCAATGCCCGACAACCACCGTTGGTGAAATGTTGGGAGTGCCGTGACCGGCCCGCTGAGCACGTTGATCCTCGCCGCGGGTGAGGGCACCCGTATGCGCTCGTCCACCCCGAAGGTGCTGCACCCGATCGCCGGCCGCTCTCTGGTCGAGCACGCCGTGCGGGCCGCCGCGGGACTGAGCCCGGAACACCTGGTCGTGGTCATCGGCCACGGTCGTGACTCGGTCGGCGCTCAGCTGGCGAAGGTCGGCGAGGCGCTCGGCCGCGAGGTCGTCACGGCGGTCCAGGAGGAGCAGAAGGGCACCGGGCACGCCGTCTCGTGCGCGCTCTCGGCGCTGCCGGGCGGGCTGACGGGCACCGTCGTCGTCAGCTACGGCGACGTCCCGCTGCTCGACACCGAAACGCTCGCTTCCCTGGTCGCCGAGCACACGTCCACCGGAAACGCGGTCACCGTGCTCACCGCGGTCGTCGAGAACCCGACCGGGTACGGCCGGATCATCCGCGACGGGAACGGCGTCGTCACCTCGATCGTCGAGCAGAAGGACGCCACCCCCGAGCAGCACGAAATCGCCGAAATCAACTCCGGCGTCTACGCGTTCGACGCTTCGGTCCTCGTCGACGGGCTTTCGAAGCTTTCGACCGACAACGCGCAAGGCGAGCTCTACCTCACCGACGTCCTCGGCATCGCCCGCGGCGACGGCAAGGGCGTCGGCGCGCTGGTGATCGACGACCCGTGGGTGACCGAAGGCGTCAACGACCGCGTGCAGCTCTCCGTCCTCGGCGCTGAGCTGAACCGCCGGATCGTCCGCGGCTGGCAGCGGGCGGGCGTCACCGTCGTCGACCCGTCGAACACCTGGATCGACGCGGGCGTGACCTTGTCGCGCGACGTCGTCATCGAGCCCGGTGTGCAGTTGAAGGGTTCGACTTCGGTCGGCGAGGGCGCGCGGATCGGCCCGGACAGCACCCTGGAGAACGTCTCCGTCGGCGCGGACGCGTCGGTGGTGCGGACGCACGGTTCCGATTCGGAATTGGGCGACGGCGTGAAGGTCGGCCCGTTCACCTACCTGCGTCCCGGCACCAAGCTGGGGATCAAGGGCAAACTCGGCGCTTTCGTCGAGACGAAGAACGCGGACATCGGCGCCGGGACGAAGGTTCCGCACCTTACCTACGTCGGCGACGCGACCATCGGCGAGAACAGCAACATCGGGTGTTCCAGCGTTTTCGTCAATTACGACGGCGTGAACAAGCACCACACCACGATCGGCTCCCATGTACGGCTCGGCGCGGACAACACGTTCGTCGCCCCGGTGACCATCGGCGATGGCGCCTACAGTGGGGCGGGCACCGTGATCAGGCAAGACGTGCCCCCGGGCGCGCTCGCCGTGTCCACCGGGCCGCAGCGCAACATCGAAGACTGGGTGACCCGGCGCAGGCCGGGCACACCCGCGGCGGAAGCAGCTTCCGCCGCGAAGCAGGACACCACCGCCGTGTCCGATTCAAATAAGGGAAACGACGGGGAGTCGCCAGCATGAGTTCGAAGTCCGGCACACCGAAGAAGAACCTGATGCTCTTCTCCGGGCGCGCACACCCGGAGCTCGCCGAAGAGGTGGCCAAACACCTCAACGTGACGGTCGTCCCGCAGACCGCGCACAACTTCGCCAACGGCGAGATCTTCGTCCGGTTCAACGAATCGGTGCGCGGGACCGACGCGTTCGTGATCCAGAGCCACCCGGCGCCCATCAACGAGTGGGTGATGGAGCAGCTGATCATGGTGGACGCCCTCAAGCGGGCGAGCGCCAAGCGGATCACCGTGATCATGCCGTTCTACCCCTACGCGCGGCAGGACAAGAAGCACAAGGGCCGCGAGCCGATCTCCGCGCGCCTGATCGCGGACCTGTTCAAGACCGCCGGCGCCGACCGGATCATGACGGTCGACCTGCACACCGCGCAGATCCAGGGCTTCTTCGACGGCCCGGTCGACCACCTGCTCGCGCAGAACGTGCTGGCCGCGCACATCAACAAGACCTACCAGGACGAGAACATCACCGTCGTCTCCCCGGACTCGGGCCGGGTGCGGCTCGCGGAGAAGTGGGCGGCCCAGCTGGGTGACCGGCCGATCGCCTTCATCCACAAGACCCGCGACCCCGACAAGCCGAACCAGGCCGTCGCCAACCGCGTCGTCGGCAAGGTCCGCGGTCAGCTGTGCGTGCTGATCGACGACATGATCGACACCGGCGGCACGATCGTGAAGGCCACTGAAGCCCTGCTCGATGAAGGCGCGTCCGACGTCGTCATCGCCTCGACCCACGGCATCCTGTCCGACCCCGCCACCGAGCGGCTGTCGAACTGCAAGGCGCGCGAGGTGATCGTCACCAACACGCTGCCGATCCCCGAGGAGAAGCGGTTCCCGGGCCTGACCGTGCTGTCCATCGCGCCGCTGCTGGCGCAGGCGATCCAGCAGGTCTTCGAAGACGGGTCGGTCACGTCCCTCTTCGACGGCAACGCCTGATCTCAGCGAAGCAAGGGACCTTTGCTCTCACCGGTGCGTGAGAGCAAAGGTCCCTTGCTGCGTTTTCGGCTCCTCGCGAAACACCGAGCGCCGGGCCGCCGGGCGTGGCTAAGTTTCCGTTCATGGGCAAATTCAAGTTCGGTGTGAACCTGTGGGGTGCCGAGGACCGCGCGGACTGGGTCGCGAAATGCCTCCGCGCCGAGGCCCTCGGATTCGACGTCATCTCCGTGCCCGACCACCTCGGCCCAGGACGGAACGCGCCCTTTCCGGCCCTGACCATGGCCGCCGCGGTGACCCAGCGACCACGTGTCGGCACTCTCGTCTCCAACGTGCCCTTCTACAACCTCGCGCTCTTCGCGCGCGAAGTCGCCACGACGGCGAAGATGACGGGCGACCGGCTGGACCTCGGCCTCGGCTCCGGGCACATGAAATCGGAATTCGACGACGCCGGCCTGCCGTGGACCCCGGCCAAGGAGCGCATCGCGCATCTGGCCAAGAGCCTTGACCACCTGCGCGGACACTTCGATGACGAAGGGATCACGCCCCCTCCGCTGCTCATCGCGGGCAACAGCGACGGCGTACTCTCCCTCGCCGCCCGCGAAGCCGACATCGCCGGCTTCGCGGGCCTTCGTCAAGCACCGGGGAAGCCGCCGGGCACCTTCCAGCTCGACGACGCCGAGCGCATGGACGAACGCGTCGCCTTCTTCCGCTCGCACGCGAACGGCCGGGATCCCGAACTGAACATGCTCGTCCAGCAGGTCGTCGTCACGGAAGACCGACGCGCGGCCGCCGAGTCCTGGCGCGAAGAGGTTCAAGACCAGGACGGCCTCGACGTCGAGACCCTGCTCGAAACTCCGCAATTGCTGTTCGGGACCGTCGACGAGATCGTCCGGCAGCTCGAGGAACGCCGCGAACGGTACGGCTTCTCCTACATCACGGTGTTCCAGCCGATGCTGGAAACGTTCGCTCCGGTCGTGAAGGAACTGTCCGGTCAGTAAGCGACGCAGAAACGCTGGCGGCGGCGCTCCGGCTTGTCGATCTCGTCGACGAACGCGATCGCGTAGTCGGCGCCGCTGATCTTCGACCCACCGTTTTCGTCCGTCAGGAGCACGTCACCGCCGAGCCTGAAGTCACCGGTCCGCTCACCCTCGGCCCACGCGCCGAACTCGGCGGCCGGGCTGACGTAGAACCAGTCGATGTCCTCGGGGAGCTTCCGGAACGCTTCCAGCACCTCGGCGTGCGCCCCCGCTTCGCCCTTGTACTCGTCCGGGAACTCGGGGGTGTCGATCAGCCGCGGGCCGCCCTCGGCCACGTGCAGGCTGCCGGCCCCGCCGACCACACCGATCCGCGCGCCGTTGTCCTTCGCGACCTGAGCGATCGAGGGCACCGCATCGAGCAGACCGCCCTGCCCGTGAACCGCGATCACCAGGACGTCGGCACCCTTGGCGACGTCAGCGAGGAAGGCCTCGTCGTACAGCGACCCCGCACGGGCTCCCTCGCCTTCGGCGTTCCTCGACACCGCCACGACCTCGTGGCCGCGGCCGCGCGCTTCCGCGGTGATCTTCCCGCCCGCGTACCCGGTCCCACCGAACACAACCAACTTCGCCATCACGTTCTCCCTTTTCATCGGCGACAACGCCGATGCTAAGAACGTGTGATCGACTACTTCAACGTATGTAACACACCCGTGGGTGAGTGTGCAGGTCAGCCACCCAGCGTGGCGAACTCGGACTTGAGCTTTTCGCGCACGCCGTTCACGTCGACCGGAACCCGGACCTCGCCGCGGGGCGTCGGCTTCGCCTGCACCTGATAGCTGGCGTTCCGATTCGGCAGCTTGAACTTGACCTCGCAGGACATGCTCGTCGTCGTGTCCGGCGCCGCGTTGGCGTCCGCCGTGCAGGTCTGCGCGCCGAGTGACTGGGCGGTGAATTCGACGGTCAGCGTCAGGTGCACTGGCGTTCCGCTCGCGCCGCCGATGACGGTGTTGGCCACGTCGATGGTCGCCCGGCAGGTCCCGACGAAGTCCGTGCAGTCCAGTTTGTCGTCGACCACGCTGACGCTGACCTGGATGAGCGCGTCGAACGGCTGCCCGACCCCGCCGACAGCGCCGTCCAGATCGGTCTGGAGCTTCTTGAGCGCGTCCCCGGTGAGCGGCTCGACCCGCATCTCGGCACCGAGCGTCTTGCCGCCCGCCCCGTCGATGAGGGAAGGCGCGAAACTGATCACGCGGTGCGGCGCCGCGGTGGTCACCCTTAGCGTCCCGAGCCCGCTCCCGACGTCGTAGACCTCGGTCCCGTCGGGCAACTTGGACCGAACCGGATCGGTCAGCCGGTTCATCGCGGACACCGCGGTCCGGAGTGTCGACGCGGCCTTGCGCGGGTTGAGCACCTCGACGGCGTTCACCGGCAGATCGGAACTGTCGGTGCGGACCCAGTTGGTGCCGTACTGGTCGCTGTTGCCGAGCCCGTGCGCCTTCCAGTACTCCGGCGTCGCCGAGAGGTACAGCTGCTTGTCGGCCGAGACGACCTGGATGGTCTGGCCGTCGACCGGCAGCGCGCCTTGCGCACTGCCGTTGCGGGTGATCCGGAACTGCAGTTCGGCCGGCTTGCCCGAAGCATCCTTGATTGTCGACTTGTAGACGACCGCTGGAGCCTGTTCCAGGGCCTTCAGCGCACTTTCGACGGCGCCTCGCTGCTCATTGCGCCGATCCACCCGCTGCTGCTCGGCGGGCGAGATCCCCGCCGCCCCGTCGATCGCGACATCACAACCGGCCACGAGGCAGCACAAGGCGGCGATCGCACCGATCCTCAACCGTCGTGCCGACATTCCGCCCCCTGTGTCTCGTATGCGAGGAGATCACACCTTAGAAAAGGGGTCGCGCACCACCGCATCCGCGGGTTCCCGAAGCAGCTGTCACCGACTTGTCACCTGAACGAGCCACCCGGCGGGACCCCCGCACGACCGCTTGGTCTACACTTTCCCGGTCTCGGCGAGGCGGGTTCCGTGAGCACCTGGTGCCCGACGTGATCGACGCGGCGGCTTGAGTGGCCACACGCGGTCGAGCACGCCTGTGGAATTCGCCGCCGAACACCAGAACCGCCCCGAACCATCCCCACCTCAGCATGCTTTCGCTGTACATGTTGGTGAATTGAAGGAGTGCTACACCGTGTCCGAGGTACGTCTGTCCGTCGAGCCCCGCACCGAATTCGGCAAGGGTGCCGCGCGTCGCACGCGTCGCGCCGGCAAGATCCCCGCGGTGCTGTACGGGCACGGCTCGGACCCGCGCCACTACGCCCTGCCCGCCCTCGAGTTCGCCCGCGTCGTGCGTGAGAACGGCAGCAACGCCGTTATCACCCTCGACCTCGAGGGCAAGAGCGAGCTGGCGCTGACGAAGACCATCGTCGTCCACCCGCTGAAGAACTACATCGAGCACGTCGACCTGCTGGTCGTCATCCGCGGCGAGAAGGTCACCGTCGACGTCCCGGTCGTCGTCACCGGCACCGCGGGCCCGGGCACCCTGGTCACCACCGACCTCGACTCCCTCACCATCGAGGTCGAGGCGCTGCACATCCCCGAGCAGGTCGAGCTCTCGGTCGAGGGCGTCGCCGCCGGCACCCAGATCCTCGCTTCACAGGTCACCCTGCCGAAGGGCGCCAACCTGGTCACCGACCCCGAGGCCCTGGTCGTCGCCGTCAACGAGGCGCCGTCCGAGGCCGCGCTCGAGGGTGACGAGGCCGCTGGCGAGGCGGAGGAGACTCCCGCCGAGGCCGCCGAATAAAGTCACTCGTGTGACCGAAGCAGTACTTCCCGGGGCCGGCGAGCAGATCCTGCTCGCCGGCCTCGGCAATCCCGGCCCTCAGTACGCGGGCAACAGGCATAACGTCGGCTTCATGGTGCTCGACGAACTCGCCGGCCGCGTCGGAGGCAAGTTCAAGGCTCACAAGAGCGGCGCCGAAATCCTCGAAGGCAGACTCTCCGGGCAACGAGTGGTCCTGGCCAAGCCGCGCTCGTACATGAACCTCTCGGGCGGCCCTGTCGTGGGCGCGGCCCGGTTCTACAAGATCCCCCCGGCCGGTGTCGTGGTCGTCCACGACGAGCTGGACGTGGACTTCGGCGCCCTCAAGATGAAACTGGGCGGCGGTGACAACGGCCACAACGGTCTCCGCTCGATCACCAAATCTCTCGGCACCAAGGACTACTACCGCGTCCGGTTCGGCGTCGGACGTCCTCCAGGACGGCAAGATCCGGCGGATTTCGTGCTGAAGGACTTCTCGACGGTCGAACGCAAAGAACTCGCTTTCGAGATCGATCGTTGCGCGGACGCAGTTGAAGCGCTTATCAGCACCGGCCTCGTCGCAGCTCAGAACACCTTCCACGCTGGGTGAACCCGCTCACATGGCAGCGCGTTACAACCCGTCACTCGAAGGCGTTTCACCACGCCCCTGATCGAGTCGTGGAATAGCGCGGGCTCTTCCGGGGAACTCTCAAACCCGTTAGGACGGAATGCGGAGATCGCATTCCCCACCGAAACCGGAGAGAGTTTCATGTCGTTTACGGCCGAAGACATCACCGGCGCCACTTTCCCGAATGCCCCGATCGGGCGGCGCGGATACGCCAAGCACGAGGTCGACGCGTTCCTGGAACGGATCGCGGACACGATCTCGGACCGGGACGACCTGACGGCGGCCGAGGTCCACCACGTCATGTTCTCGCGTCCGCTGATCGGGAAGCGCGGCTACGACGAACGCGAAGTCGACGATTTCCTCGACAAGGTCGAGGGGCAACTCGCCCACCGGACCGGCCAGCAGGTGCTCGCGGTGCCCGGCGCGCGTGAAGAGGACCAGACGACCGCCGAACGCGCCGTTCCGGACCGGGGTCCCGTCGAGTTCCTGCGGGAGCGCTAGTGCCCGTCACCGCGTTCGAGGCCAGAACCCGGCAGTTCGACCGGGCGCCGATCGGCGCTCGCGGCTACTACGAACCCGCGGTCGACGCCTTCCTCGAGCGGGTCGCGGCGACGCTCGACGGCGACGACGACCTGTCGGTTTCGGACGTCCACAACGTGGCGTTCGCCAAAGCACCGCTCTCGAAACGAGGCTACGACCCGACAGCGGTCGATGCCTTCCTACGGGATGTCGAAGGCACGCTGGCCGGGCTCTCCCAGTCCGCCAGCTACTACATCGCTCCGGCGCTGGAACACACCCACACCCGTAAACCGCCCTGGCGGCGCCGCTGACCCACGGGAGATGCTGCAAGAGGGCTGGGCCCGCGATGTTCGCGGGCCCAGCCCTCTCGTGTCAGCTGGTCGTCGCGTTCTTGGCGATCTTGTCCGCGAACTGAGTGGCCGTCGCGGCCCGCTTCACCTTGCCCGAGGGCGTCTTGGGCAGGCTTCCCGCCGGAAGCACCACAACCGCGAAGGGCCGCATGTCGACAGCGCCGCGTACCTTGGCCGCGACCTCCTTCGCCAGCGCCTTCTCGGTGTCCGGATCCCCGGCGAGTTTCGATTCGACGACCACGGCGAACCGCTCCCGGCGGCTGCCCGCGTCGATCCGCACGGCTACGGCGTTCCCTGCCCGAACCCCTTCGACCGACGTCGCCGCCCGTTCGATATCGGTCGGGTACAGGTTCCGGCCGCCCATGATGATGACGTCCTTGCGACGGCCGCAGATCACGATCATGCCGTCCACCAGGTAACCGAGGTCGCCGGTGAGCAGCCAGCCGTTCTCGTCCTGCGTCGCGAGCGGACCTTCCATGGTCAGATACCCCGGCGTCACGGCCTCGCCGCGCAGGCGGATCTCCCCGACCTGACGCTCTCCGAGCACAGTGCCCGCGTCGTCGACGATCTCGGCCTCGAGACCGTCGAGCGGCGGCCCGAGTATTGCGAAGGAGCGGACTTCATCGGTGCCGCGCCGTGGGTCGTCCTCGGGCACCGGCACCGCACGGTTATCCGCTTCGAGCGCGTCGGCTTCGACGATGTCCAAGGTCAGCCCGGTGAACAGCGGCGCGAACGACACCGCGAGAGTCGCTTCCGCCATGCCGTACGCCGGGAAAACGCATTCGGCGGGCATCTTGAACCGCGCCCCAGCCTCGATGAACGTCTGCACGGCGGTTTCGTCGATCGGCTCAGCGCCGTTCAGCGCGATCCGAAGCTTCGAAAGATCGTACGCGTCGTCTTCGTCGACGCGAGCCATCCGCCTGCCCACGATCGCGTACGCGAAGTTCGGCGCGGCCGTGGTCGTCCCGTTGTACTTGCTGATCAGCTGCGGCCAGATCAACGGTCCGGACAGGAACTCGAGCGGCGTGATCTTGACCAGCTCGACGCCGAACGTCATCGGGACCGTCAGGAAGCCGACCATCCCCATGTCGTGGAAGGTGGGCAGCCACGAAACCATCACGTCGACGTCGAAATCGAACTCGGCGCGATCGACCATCGCCTTGACGTTCGAGTACAGGTTTCCGTAGGTGATCTGAACGGCTTTCGGATCGGCCGTCGATCCACTGGTGAGTTGCAGGAGGGCGGTGTCGGACTCGGCCGTCGGCACGGGTTCGGCCAGCGGCTCGGCTTCGAGCAGCTCGGTGATCACCTGGAAGGCGATGCCGTGCTCGGTCAGCACCGGCGCCAGCTGGTCGAACGGCTCACCGAGCAGGACCAGACCGGATCCGATCATCCGCAGCACGCGAACGGTGTCCTCGGCCCACTCGGCGAGGTCGGTGCGCTGGGTGGGCTGATGCAGCATCGTCACGCTGCCGCCGGCGAGCCATACCGCCTGCACCGTCGGCGCGATCAGCGACGGCGCCGCGGCCAGCACCGCCACCGCCTTCCCCGGCTCGAGCCCGGCCGTGACCAGGCCTCCCGCGACCCGTTTGGCCTGCTCGTGAATCTCGGCCCAGGTACGCCGAACCGGCTCCTTGGGCTCCCCGGTGACCATTCCCCGCTGCTGACCTCGTCCCGCCGCGGTGGCGACGAGCGTGTCCACGAACCGACTCATGCGCGTCACAGTACTGTCCGCCCTGGAACGCCCGCTCGCCGTCGAGTGAACTCACTCGATCGCTTCGGAGGTCTCGAGCCATTGGGCCTCGACCTCCTCCTTCTCCGTTTCGACGGCCTTCAGTTCAGTATTGAGCTCGATGAGCTTCGTCGGATCGGTCGCCGCGGCGAGCAGCGCCGTATGGAGCTTCTCTTCCTTCGCGTGCAGCTGGTCGAGCTTGCGCTCGAGGCGGGACAGTTCCTTCTGTGCCGCCCGCTGTTCCGCGGCGCTCTTCTTGGGCGCGGAAGCCGGCCCGTTACCCGACTTCCTGTCGCCTCCGGCCTTCTCCAGGCTCTTGGTACGCCGATCCAGGTACTCCTCGATCCCGCCCGGCAGATGGGTCACCTGCCCGTCCCCGAACAGGGCGACGATCGTGTCGCAAACGCGTTCCACCAAGTACCGGTCGTGCGAAACGACGACGAGACTGCCCGGCCAGGAATCGAGCAGGTCTTCCAGCTGCTGCAAAGTGTCGATGTCAAGATCGTTCGTCGGTTCGTCGAGCAGCAGCACGTTGGGCTCAGCCATCAGAAGCCGGCACAGCTGCAGGCGACGCCGTTCACCACCGGAAAGGTCTTCGACCGGGGTCCACTGCCTCGACGCGGGGAACCCCAGCTTCTCGGCCAGCTGCGAAGCGGAAAGTTCCTGCTTGCCGAACACGACCCTGCCTGAGATCTCTTCGATCGCCTGCAGGACGCGCAGATCACCAGGCAGGTCGTCGAGCTCCTGCCGGAGGTGGGCGAGGCTGACCGTCTTCCCCTGGATGCGGCGACCCGTCTCGGGATCCTTGTCCCCGCCGAGCAGCTTGAGCAGCGTCGTCTTGCCCGACCCGTTGACCCCGACCAGTCCGATCCGGTCACCGGGCCCGATCCGCCAAGTGACGTGATCGAGCAGGGTGCGGTCGCCGACGGTCAAGGTGGCGTCCTCGACCTCGAGGACGGTCTTCCCCAGCCGTCGACGGGCGAACGCCTGCAGTTCGACCGAATCGCGCGGCTCCGGCACGTCGGAGATCAGCGCCTCCGCCGCCTCGACGCGGTAACGCGGCTTCGAGGTCCTGGCCTGCGGACCGCGCCGCAGCCACGCGAGTTCCTTACGCGCCAGGTTCTGGCGCTTTTCCTCGGCTGTCGCCGCCAGCCTCGCCCGCTCAGCGCGCGCGAAGATCCAGTCCGCGTATCCACCTTCGTACTGCTCGACGCGACCGTTGGTGACCTCCCAGGTCACACTCGCGACAGTGTCGAGGAACCACCGGTCGTGGGTGACGACCACGACCGCGATCCTGCGGTTGAGCAGGTGATCCGCGAGCCAGCGCACACCTTCGACGTCAAGATGGTTGGTCGGCTCGTCGAGGACCACGAGATCCAGTTCGCCCGTGAGAGCCGCTGCCAACGCAACGCGGCGGCGCTCGCCACCGGACAGATTCGCCGTCGGCTTTTCGACACCGAGGGCGGTGATCCCCAGTCCGTCCATAATGGACCTGACTCGCGCGTCAGCGGCCCACTCGTGCTCCGCGCCGTAGCGCTCCAGCACGACGTCGCCGACCGTACTGCCGACGGGGAGTTCGGTCCGCTGAGTGACCACGGCCATCCGCAGTCCGCGGACTTGACTCACCCGCCCCGTGTCCGGCTCGCTGATCCCCGCGAGGACTTCCAGCAGCGTCGTCTTCCCGCCCCCGTTGAGACCGACGACGCCGATGCGCTGCCCCTCCGCGACACCGAGCGAAACACCGTCGAGCAGCGGGCGCACCCCGAAGGACTTGCTCACCGACTCCAGGTTGACCAAGTTGGCCATGCCTCAGCCGATCCTTTCCAAAAAGCTTGCACCACAACGAATTAGTCGATGTCCATTTCGGACACCCTCACGCGTGCACCCGGGGCGGCGCCGGTCGCGGCGCGTCGTCCCCGCCCACCAGCCTGGCTCCGGGAACCGGCCCGTGCGCGACACGCACCGTGCGACAGACACCCGCACCGGACAGCTCCGCGGCGACCTCGACGGCCGACTGGGCATCCGCGCACAGAAAAGCGCAGGTCGGCCCGGACCCGGAAACGGTGCCGGCGAGCGCACCCGCGTTGACCCCCGCCCGCAATGTCCGGCGCAGTCCGGGACGCAACGAAACCGCGGCGGCCTGCAGGTCATTGCCGAGTAGCAACGCCAGCTGGCGCGGGTCACCGGACGCCAGTGCCTCGACCACCGGGGTGTGCGAACCGATCCGCGGCGGGCTGCCCTCTTCCCGCAGCCTGTCCAGTTCACCGAACACCCGCGGGGTCGAAAGACCACGCTGGTCGAACGCCAGGACCCAGTGAAACGTATGCCTCGACAAGACCGGGACCAGCTGCTCGCCCCGGCCGGTGCCCAACGCGGTCCCGCCGTAAAGCGCGAACGGAACATCACTGCCGAGCTTGGCGGCGATACCCGCCAGTTCGTCTCGAGAGATCTCGAGCTTCCACAGCGACGCGAGCCCCACCAGGGTCGCGGCCGCGTCAGCACTGCCTCCTGCCATCCCGCCCGCTACCGGGATGCCTTTGCGAAGCACGACCCGGACTTTCGATTCGCCGTCCGCCTTGCCGACGTGGGCCGCCAGGGCCTGCGCCGCCTTCCAGGCGAGGTTGTTGGCCCCTGTGGGTACGGAACCTTCACCCTCGCCATAGACCTCGACGCCGGGGTCCTCGGTGACCGCGACGGTCACCTCGTCGGTCAGTGAAAGCGCCTGGAACACGGTCACCAACTCGTGGTAGCCGTCCGGGCGTACGTCACCGACCGCCAGGTGCAGGTTGACCTTGGCGGGAACCCTGACGGTGACTGGGGGCGGTACGACGGCGAGCACGCCTCAAGCCTACGTGCCCGCTCCACTTGTGCTGCCACCAGGAGAAAGAGAACAGGACGAGTCAGACGCAAACGGGCCGCCCTGGACGAATTCGTCCGGAGCGGCCCGTTCGTGGAGGAATCAAGCAGCGACGCCCTGCGGTCCACGGACCGGGTGGGTCACGTGGCCGCCACGTTCGGCGATCCAGGCGAGTGCGGCATCCGCGCGCTCACCGCGCACGCCGAGACGGAATCGGCCGACGGGCGTGTCGCCGATCCGGGTCAGGCCGCCTCCGATGGTGGCGAGCTCGACGTCGAAACGACCGGCCGCTTCAGGAAGTAGCGCACCGACCGACGCGAACCCGACGAGCACGACGTCCACCGCGCGATCGTACTTCGAGGCCTGTGCCCGTCCGGTCTCGATCGAGGGCAGCAGCGCCTGCGCGGTCCGGCTGTTCGGGTCCGAGACCAGGTCGAGCACGGTTCCGCGTTCGATGATCGCCCCGGCCTCCAGGAACGCGACGTCGTCGCAGACACGGCGGACCACGCCGGCGTCAGGAGTGGTGAGCAGCACGGTGACCCCGAGTTCGGCACGCGCACGGTCGAGCACGGTCAGGACCGCGCCGGACTCCTCGGGCTGCACACCCGCTGTCGGGTCGTCGGCCAGCAGCACGGACGGTCCAGCGGCCAGCGCCTTGGCGATGGCGACCCGGCGCAGCTGCCCCTCGGACAGCTCACCCGGCCGCTGCCCGGCTCGAGGCGTGAGCCCGACCAGATCGAGCAGGTTGCCGACCCGGTTGCGACGCTGCGGCCCGTCGAGGCCGAGTTGTTCGAGAGGAGACGCGATATTGCCGGCGATGGTGCGCTCGGCGAGCAACTCCGGCTTGGTGCTCACGACACCGACCTGCCGGCGGATTTCCCGCAGACGGCGTCCGTCCAGGGTCCCGGTGTTGAGGCCGTCTAGGCGGACGACGCCCCGGTCAGGACGCTCCTGAAGCCCGATGCAACGAGCGAGGGTCGACTTGCCGGAGCCGGCCGGACCGACGACTCCGAACAGGGAGCCGGCTTGGATGTCCACGCTGACATCGCGCAGGGCGACGACGGGATTTCCGTTGAGGGGAAAGGACTTGGACAAGTTTTCGACAGTGATCACGAAGGGCTCCATGCAAATGGGGCGCTGCTTCTTTCGAGCGCGCCAACCGTCACCGAGTGCCCGTCCAGAGCGGACGGGTTTCAGAGGTAAGGGAAAAGACTCAGGCAGTAACGGTTGAGCGTCGACACGCACTTACCGTGCGGCGACCTTCGTCGACTACACGTCGCCTGGTCAGCAGGAGCGGGTGGGTGACCCTGTTCATTAGGCACAGCCTCCATCGGTCCTGGCGGTAGCACCTGCCCTGTGGAGGGTGGTTGCTGCGACTTCGGCGAGCCAGGTCTCTCAGTCGCTCGGGATGGCTCACTGAGTAAAACCGATCCCACTGGATGAAAGCAAGCACGTAGGCGCAGATCACACGTCTGGTCGCGTCCATCATACAGGAACTGCGGTCCATATTATGAGAAGACTGCAGCTGGTCTCTCGCCGAAACAGGGCCGCTGCCTGCTAAGACGGGGCGAGGCCGGTACAGATCGAGAAGAGGATTTATGCGTCCGTGCTGACCTTGACCAACTCGCTTCCGGGCGGCCCCGGTCACACCTGCGACAGGTGGAAAACCGTTCCCTGACGCGGCGCCATGCCACCCTGCGAGACGGTCATGGCCGCCCGATGATCAGTCGGTCGCCGCGGCGATCCGGGCGAACTGATGAACGTCCAACTGCTCTCCGCGAGTCTTGGGGTCGATTCCCGCCTTCTCAAGCAACTCCCCCGCGCGTTCGGCGGAGCCGGCCCAGGAGGCCAATGCCGCGCGCAAAGTCTTCCGCCGCTGCGAGAAGGCGGCATCGACCACCGCGAACAACCGCTCCCGGCTCACCGACGACACCACGTCGTCGCCCCGTTCGAAAGCGACCAGCGCGGAGTCCACATTCGGAACCGGCCAGAACACCGCGCGGGGCACGGCGGCGACCTTGCGCGCCTTGCCGTACCACGCGAGCTTGACGCTGGGCACGCCGTAGGTCCGGCTTCCCGGGCCGGCCGCCATCCGGTCCGCGACCTCGGTCTGGACCATTACGAGACCGCTGGTCAGCGACGGCAGTTCGGCGAGCAGGTGGAGCACGACGGGAACGGCGACGTTGTACGGGAGGTTCGCGACGAGCGCCGTCGGACGTTGCGGCAGGTCGTCCGCCGTGATCCGCAGAGCGTCCGCTCCGACGACCGAAAGCCTTTCCGCCCCGCCTCGTTCGGCCACGGTTTCCGGCAAGCGGCCGGCCAGCACGGGGTCGATCTCGACCGCGACGACCTCGGCACCGGTCGCGAGCAGTCCGAGCGTCAGAGAGCCGAGCCCCGGCCCGACTTCCAGCACGACATCACCTTCGCCGACCCCGGAGATGTCGACGATCCGGCGCACCGTGTTGGGGTCGTGCACGAAGTTCTGGCCGAGCTTCTTGGTCGGCCGTACGTCCAGCTCGGCCGCCAGCGCCCTGATCTCCGCAGGCCCGAGCAGTTCAGTCACCCGACGATCGTAGCCAGCCCCGGCGGGCGGCTCCGAGCGCCCGACCCGCCCGCATCATCCTTACGGAGTTTCCGAACCGACACGCATCCCACTCAAGAGTGATCGGTGCAGTTTCACGCCCTCGGAGGGTGATCATCATCCACCCGATCGATACCGTGCATTCGTTCGACTCTGGCCCGACAATCGAGGGATGACCAGCACAAACACTTCCAAGACCTTCCCGCTCAATCTGCCGGAAGGTGACCCCGAGCTGCTTCTCGACGAGTTGCAGACACGGCTACGCGAAGGGCGCCGCCTCTTCGCCGAAGTCGGCCAGATCCTGGCCGAAATCGAGTCACGCGGTGTCCGAGAGCTCTATGGGTACAACTCGCTCGCCGTCTTCTACGAACATGTGGCCCGGGTCCCCCGAGCCGAGGCGCAGAAGGTGACAGGGCGAGCTCTAGCCCTCAACTCGAGACGGACGCGCGACGGGACCTCGACTCCGCCCGTCGCGCCTTTGACCGGAGCCGCGGCCGCCACCGGCGCACTGGCCGAGGGTGGCATCGACAGGATCGTCAAGGTCATGCGGAGGCTGCCAGAGCACGTCACCGCGAGCGCCCGGTTCGATGCCGAGAAGGTCCTGGTCGATCTTGCGGGCGTCGCGAGACCACGCGACGTCACGATCGCCGGAACCGACCTGCTCGCCCATCTCGATCCGGAGGGAAACGGCTCCAAGGACCCCGCCCCGAAAACTCCTCGAAGCGAATTCTGGTTGCGGCAGAAACGCACCGGCCGGTGGGACATGCGCGGCGACCTCGATCCCGAGACCGGCGCCCGCCTGAACGCACTTCTCGTGCCTCTGTCGCATCCGGCCCCGAACCCAGAACCCGACGACCGCACCCCGGCGGAGAGACGCGGTGACGCTTTCGCGGAGATAGTCGATCTCGCGGAAGGCGGCCCGGAGATTCCTTTGCCGCGGCGGAACTCTGAGCAGGTCGACGAGCGGCCGAAGCCCACGAAGCCTGTCGAGAAACCTGAAAGTTCTCGGGACGTGGCCCACATAAGGCCTCCCCGCTGGTGGGCACGGCTGTCGAGACCGAGAACCGGTGTGAAAACCCCACTTGAGGTGGACGACCGGACGGTTGTTCAACTCCCCGACGAGCGCACCGCGCCGCCACCGGAGCCCAAAACGGCCTGAGGGCCACCATGCGGGGCGAAACCCACACGATGACCCTCAGGGGAAAGAGAACGTTCTGGCTGTCAGGCCTTCTTACCGCAGTGCGGCCAGGCGCCGTAGCCACCGCGGTCGTCGCGGACCTTCTCGGCGACGGCGATCTGCTGGGCCTTGCTGGCCTGGTGCGGGTACGAGGCGTACTGCGAGCCACCGTAGGCGTCCCAGGTGCTCTTGTTGAACTGCAGGCCACCGTAGTAGCCGTTGCCGGTGTTGGCGGCCCAGTTGCCGGTCGACTCGCACTGCGCGATGCGATCCCAGGCGCCGGCGTCGCCGATGACCGGGTCAGCGGGCTTCTTCGTGCCGACCTTGACGATCTTGGGCTTGGCCTCGGTGATGACCTCTTCCGAGACCTTCTCGCGGCCGACCTCTTTGCCGTTGCGCTTGGTGACCTTGTAGGTCACGGTCTTCTGGCCCGGGGTCCCCGGGTCTTCGACCTTGGTCTTGCCCTTTTCGAGCTCCGGGTCGTCGACCTTCTGCTCAGGCGGAGCGATTTCCTCGTTCTGCTTGACCATGGTGACGCCGGTCCGGCTGATGTGGACCTCGGCACCGTCGGTCAGCTTGACGTCGAGACCGCCGACGGCCTCGTCCTCCGGACCAAGGGTCATTCGCATCTCACCAAGGAACTCCTTGGTGGTGACCGAGTTGGTCTGAACCTTGCGAGGTTCGTTCTCACCGTCATAGACCATGACGTTCTTGAGGGTCTTGACCTCGACGGTGGCGCCCTCGAGCGGGAGTTCGCCGTTCTGGGGGAGCGAGGTCCAGGTACCGGACTTCGCGAGATCGGAACGGCCGAGCTGGTTCAGGGCTTCGCTCAGGTTGGTCGCCCGGACCCAGGACTCCTGCTGCGGTGCGCCGTCGACGATCAGGTTCAGCTTGCGGCCGCGCTCCAGCTTGATGACGCCGCCGTCGCCGACCTCGGCCTGAGGCGAGGGCGAAAGCGAGTCGTGTGCGCCGACGGAAAGGCCGGCGTCTTCGAGGACCTCGCCGACCGTGTCGCCGAAGCTGTGAACGGTCTGCTGCTTGCCGTCGACGTCGAGCGTGACGCTCTTGTTCATCGCCATCGCGGCCGCGCCGCCACCACCGAGGGTGAGCAGCACCGCCATGACGGTTCCCTTGAGGAACCGCTTCTTCCAAACGCGGGTCGCGCTGGAGATGACCTCGTCCTTGGTCGCGGCCTTCATCGGCGCGCCCGCGGTGCGGTCCTCGGCCATCTCGTCCGGAATGACGATCGGCGGGAGCATGGTGGTCTCGGCGGAGATGAGGCGGATCAGCTCGTCGACGTCGACGTCGATCTCGGCCATCAAGGTCTCGGCGTCGGGGCCGAGCGCTGCCAGGACGTCCTGGTGCGTGATGCGCGGATCGTCGGAGTAGTCCAGCTCGCCGTACTGAGTGTCGCGGTCGAGCACGGCAACCGAACCGGCGGAAGCGAAGGTGTTCGTCTCTGCGCCGAGGCGCGAGCCATCCTGCCTACTGCTACCAGTCACTGGGTCGTTCCCTTTCCCAAGACGTCGAGGAGCTCGACAACCGCTCCACAACGTCCTTCGTCTCGATGCGCACTTCGGCACACCTCTAGAAGTCCGACACCCGCAGTCAGCGCCATCGTCACGGTTCCAGGCCGTACCGCTCCCGGTTCCGCTTCCCCGACGTGCACTGACGTGACTGTGGGCGTAACAGCCGGAAACCGCATGAGCGGGTACCGACCGGCACGATCACGGGACAGTAACGAACCTCGACGGGTTGCGCAAACACCCCCCGGAGTGTCGTGACGTTGGTCACTCATCAGAGTGGACCATTGCTGATCACTAATGTCGCAATCCGTTCAACTGGGGGTGACTGTCGGCAAACGGAAGACCCGCTCAGCGGTCACTCGGACCGATTCGGCCACCTCGTGCACCGCCTCGCCCCTGAACGAGGCGAGGTGGCGAACGGTGTAGGCGGCGCAGTAGGGCTCGTTCGGTCGCCCACGGAACGGATGCGGGGTCAAGAACGGCGCGTCCGTTTCGACGAGGTACTGGCCCGCAGGAACGATGCGCGCCGCCTCATGCAGCCCGCGCGCGTTCCGGAAGCTGACCGTTCCCGCGAAGGAAAGGACATAACCCGCGTCGATGCACCGTCGCGCGATGTGCTCGTCCCCGGAGAAACAGTGGAAGACGACCTGCTCGGGCGCCCCCTCCTCCTCGAGGATCCTGAGGACGTCGTCGTGCGCGTCTCGATCATGGATCATCAGCGGCTTGTTGATCCGCTTGGCGAGATCGATGTGCCACCGGAAGGCGTCCTGCTGGGCATCGTGGGGCGAGTAGTCCCAGTAGTAGTCGAGGCCGGTCTCCCCGACCGCGACCACTCTGGACTCCTTGGCGAGACTCTCCACTTCGGATTTCTCGGCCTCGCCGAAATCCTTGGTACGCGTGGGATGGATCGCGACGGCGGCCCAAACCCGTGAGTCCCAAGTGGACGCTTGCGCGGCCCAGCGAGCGGCGGCGAGATCGTCCGCGACGGTGATCACCCGCGAGACACCGGCGCGTTCGGCGCGATCGATCATGGCTGTCACATCAGCCGCGGTGACCGCGCCGCACGCGTCGAGGTGGGTATGCGCGTCCACCACCGAAACCGGCAACCTGTCCGGAATCGGCGGCAGTTCCTTCTTCTCCGCACCCATGTCAGCTGATCATTTCGAGATCGGCGCCCATTCGGGACCTGTCTCGCCCAGTTCCGGGTCCAGCTTGGCGAACAGCGGTGTCGGCTTCTCCAGCGGCTTGCCGACCTCGATCGGCACGGACTTCCAGCGTGCCTGTTCGGTCTTGTAGTCCCCGGTGATGATGGGGTTGATGCGGCCGGGGATGTCGAGATCTTCGACTTCCTGGAGTTCCGGCTGGGCCGCCCAGACACCGGAGCCGCCGAGCGCCTCGTGCACCTTCTGAGCCGAGTGGGGCAGGAAGGGGGTCAGCAGCGTGTTGGCGTCCGAGACGACCTGCAAGGCGGTGTGCAGGACGCTGTCGCGGCGAGCGGGGTCGTCCTTGAGTTTCCAGGGCTCCTGGTCCGACAGGTAGCGGTTCGCGGCGGTGACGACGCGCATGGCCTCGCTGGCCGCCGCCTTGAACCGGGACCGCTGGAGGTGGGCGCCGGCGGTGTCGAACGCCTTTCGGGAGAGCTCCTTGAGCTCCTCGTCGGCGGCCGTGGGGGCGTCCGGACGCGGAATGGCGCCGACGTTCTTGTGGGCCATGGAGATGGACCGGTTGACGAGGTTGCCCCACTCGTTGGCCAGCTCGAAGTTGGTCCGGCGGACGAATTCGTCCCAGGTGAAGTCGGTGTCCTGGGTCTCGGGGCCCGCGACCGAGATGAAGTACCGGAGGGTGTCCGGGCCGAATTCACGCAGGAAGTCGTGCACGTAGATGACCGTGCCGCGCGAGGTCGAGAACTTCGAGCCGCTCATCGTGAGGAACTCGCTGGAAACGATCTCGTCGGGCAGGTGCAGCTTGCCGTACTTGCCGGGCACGCCGCCTCGGTCACCCTCACCGTTGTGGCCGAACAGCAGCGCCGGCCAGATCTGGGCGTGGAAGGTGATGTTGTCCTTGCCCATGAAGTAATAGGAGCGGGCTTCCGGGTTGCTCCACCACTCCTGCCAGGCGTCCGGGTTCCCGGATCGGCGCGCCCACTCGACGCTCGCGGAGAAGTAGCCGATGACCGCGTCGAACCAGACGTAGAAGCGCTTCATCGGCTGGTCGCGCCAGCCGTCGAGCGGGATCTTCACACCCCAGTCGAGATCGCGGGTGATCGGCCGCGGACGCATGTCGTCGATCAGGTTCTTGGTGAAGTTGAGGACGTTCGGGCGCCAGTCGTTCTTGCTGGACAGCCATTTGCCCAGGGTCTCGACGAAGGCGGACAGGTCGAGGAAGTAGTGCTCGGTCTCGACGAACTTCGGTGTTTCACCGTTGATCCGGGACTTCGGGTTGATCAGCTCCGCGGCGTCGAGCTGATTGCCGCAGTTGTCGCACTGGTCGCCGCGCGCACCGTCGTAGCCACAGATCGGGCAGGTGCCCTCGATGTAGCGGTCGGGCAGGGTGCGACCGGTCGAAGGGCTGATCGCGCCTCGCGTGGTCTTGGGAACGACGTAGCCGTTGCGGTGCAGCGCGAGAAAGATCTGCTGCGTGACGTCGGCGTGGTTGCCCGTGGTGGTGCGGGTGAACAGGTCGTAGGTGAGACCGAGTCCCTGCAGGTCCTGGCCGATCTGACGGGTGTACTTGTCCGCCGTCTGTTGGGAGGTCAGGCCTTCGTTGTCCGCCTGGACGGTGATCGGGGTGCCGTGTTCGTCGGTGCCGGACACCATGAGCACCCGGTTGCCGGCCATTCGCTGGTAGCGGGAGAAGACGTCGGACGGGACGCCGAATCCGGACACGTGGCCGATGTGGCGGGGGCCGTTGGCGTAGGGCCAGGCCACCGCAGTCAACACTGGGGTGCTCATGCTTGTTTAGCCTACGGACGTCGTCTAAGGCATTGTTGTCCGGGAGAGGATCGGAGGCCTCGGTGTCCGCCACGCGTCTGCTGGTGCTGGGTGTCGTGCGCATGTACGGGAGGGCACACGGCTACCAGGTCCGGCGCGAGCTCCTCTCGTGGGCGGCCGACAAGTGGGGCAACGTCCAGCCGGGGTCGATCTATCACGCGTTGAAGAAGATGACCGCCGAAGGGCTCCTGGAACAGGTCGCCGACATCGAAGCGGGCGGCGGACCCGACCGCGTCGCGTACGAGCTGACCGAAGACGGGGAGACCGAGTTCCTCGTACAGCTCGGCAGGGCGTTGTCGAGCGACGACGCGACCGGGTACACGCTGTCCGCGGCGGTCACGTTCATGCCGACTCTGCCGCGTGCACAAGTGCTGGCTCTGCTGAAACAGCAGCTGGCGAACATGGAAGCGCACGCGCAGTCGACCCACTACGCCCGTGAACACGCCGTCGACCTGGGGAAACCGCCGCACGTCAGCGAGCTGTACCGCCTGTGGAGCGTGCACGCGGACGCGAACGTGACCTGGATGCGGGACCTGATCGGCCGTCTTGAAGCGGGCGAGTACGTGATGGCGGGCGAAGGCGACCAAGAAGCCGTGTTCGGCGCGCCGCCCAAGTAATCAAATTTGACTATGAAACGACTACTAGGGCACAGTGCGTCCATCCAGCTAGTCAAATTTGACTAGCCGGAGACCGGAAGGGGTAGACATGATCAAGGCACGCGGCCTTGAGCGGCGTTTCCGCCGCAAGGGCCGCAATGGGGGCGAGGTCCACGCGGTCAAGGGCGTCGATCTCGACGTGTCGGCCGGGGAGCTGGTCGGCTTCCTCGGGCCGAACGGCGCGGGGAAGACCACGACCCTGCGCATGCTGACGACGCTCCTCAAGCCCACCGCCGGCGAAGCCACTGTCGGCGGCTGTGACCTGCTCGCCGACCCACTGGGGGTGCGCCGGCGAATCGGGTACGTCGCTCAGGGCGGCGGCACGGCACCGGCGAGCAAGGTCGTCGAGGAGGTCGAGTTCCAGGGGCGGCTGTACCGGATGAGCAAGGCGGACGCGCTCGCGCGCGGAGCCACCCTCGCCGAGCAGCTGGACCTCGCCGGACTGGACCAGCGGCAGACCGCGACGCTGTCGGGCGGGCAGCGCCGCCGTCTCGACATCGCGCTCGGGCTGATCCACTCGCCCGGTCTCGTGTTCCTCGACGAGCCGTCGACCGGGCTCGACCCGCAGAGCCGCGCGAACCTGTGGGAGCACATCCGCAGGCTGCGCGACGAGCAGGGAGTCACTGTCTTCTTGACCACGCACTACCTCGACGAGGCCGACGCGCTCTCAGACCGGCTGATCGTCATCGACGACGGGAAGATCGTCGCCGAGGGCACGCCGGATTCGCTGAAGGCGAGGGTTTCCGGCGACAGTGTCGTCATCGAGGTCACGCCGGAGTCGGCGGCGGAGTCGGCGGCGGAGTCGGCGGCGGAGGCCGCGGAGGTCGCGGGCCGTCTCGAAGGAGCACACGAGATGACCGTCACCGACGGCACAGTGCGTTTCCGGGTACCACGCGGGGACACCGCGATGCCCGAACTGCTGCGGGCACTGGACGCGCGTGGCATCACGATGACGTCCATGCAGGTGCACCGGCCGACACTCGACGACGTCTTCCTGACCCTGACGGGCCGAAGCCTGCGTGACGCCGAAGAGGGTGCGTCGGTCGAGGACGCTCCGGAAAAGGAGGCCACGCATGTTGCATGACACCTGGTTGATCTTCCGCCGGGACATGCTGGCGGCGTTGCGCAACCCGACGTGGCTTGCAATCGGCATCATGCAGCCGCTCCTCTATTTATTCTTCTTCGGGCCGCTCCTGGTGAAGGCGCTCAACGCGCAAGGGCTGTCCGATGTGGACGGATGGATGATCTTCACCCCGGCGATCATCGCGCAGCTCGCGCTGTTCGGCAGTTCCTTCGTCGGGTTTGGCCTCCTCGCGGAATACCGCTCCGGCGTGGTCGAGCGGATGCGGGTCACGCCGGTGAGCCGGGTGGCGTTGTTGCTGGGCAAGGTGCTCGCCAACGCGCTGCAGACGGTCGTCCAGGCGTTGATCATCATCGCGTTGGCGTATCTGGTCTTCGACTTGAACGCACCGTTCGGCGGCGTCGTGCTCAGCCTGGTGATCGTTTTCCTTCTGTCGATCACGTTGGCGTCGTGCTCCTACGCGCTGGCGCTGACCCTCAAGAGCGAAGACGCCTTCCCTGCTTTGCTCAACGCGGTTCTCATGCCGTTGCTGCTGCTGTCCGGAATCCTGATCCCGATCACCGCGGGGTCGGCGCCGGAGTGGCTGTACACGATTTCCCGCATCAATCCGTTCCGGCATGTGGTGGATGTCGAGCGGAACAGTTTCCGCGGTGACTTCTCGATGGACGCGCTGTTCACCGGGAGCGTCGTGGTGCTGGTCATGGCCGTTCTGGCCATCTGGTGGGGCTCGCGTACGTTCCAACGCGAAAACGCCTGAGACACGCTGTACCGAAAGGTCACCTTGCGGCCGCTCCGCGGACGTAAGGTGACCTTTCCGGCGTACTGGGGCAAAATTCGAGGACAGGTGACTTTGATCGATCCGGAAGGTGAGCACGGCGTCACCCTGTCCCATCGGGAGACCGTGACGGACTGGGCGGCGGTGCGTGGCGCCGACATCCGGTTCGCCTCGGTCACCGTCAGCGAGAACACCAACTGGCGTGACGTCGCCGCGGAACGCAATCTGGCCGGCGCGCAGCACGCCGGTATCCACACCGGCGCACGGCACTATGCGCGCCCCGGCGCGGTCCACGACCAGGCCGACCATTTCGTGCGGACCGCGAGCGCGCTCGGCGCCTTCGCGCCCGGCTCGCTCGCGCCGGCGCTTGAGGTGGAAGCGCCCAGCGTCGACGACAGGTTCATCAAGGCGTGGATCAAACACGTCAGGCACGCCGCGCGCATCGAGCGCGTTCTGGTGTACGCGGGGCTCGATTGCTGGACGGACCGTCTGCACCCGGACAAGTGGGCGGACAGCGAAGTGGTGCTGTGGCTGGTCCGGCACAACGAGATCCCGGGGCGTCCGGGGTGGTTCCACTCGCGGCTGGGATTGCACCAGCACGGTTTCGGCACCGGACTGCCCGGTGTGGACGGACCGATCGCCCAAGACGCCGTGGTCTATCCCTTCGCGCTCTCGGACGTCCTTCTGTAGTGCTCACTCCGTGACGACGGGTGTGCATGATGTCACCACGTGGTCGCGGATCTCACTTTCCGGCCGACGCGGGTTGCGTTTCCGACCGCCCGGGCGGAGACAATGTCGCGTGCGGTTGATGTGCCGGAGGCTGCGGACGGACGTCGGGCCCGAGTGGGCACTGGCGGCTCTCGGGGTACGCGCCGAGGCCCTGGGGCTTGCGCCCCCGGCGGCACTTTGCGGGGACTGGTTCTCTTCGCGCGCTGTCATCGCGCTGAGTGCTTCGCTGACTCCTGTCCGGGACGTTTCCGAGGCGTTCGCGATTCCCGCTCGGATGCCGGTCGTTCGTGAGGCGGTGCCCGGCGCTGTCGGGGGCGGGTGGTTCGGTTACCTGAGTTACGACCTGACCGATCCTTCCGGCCGTTCCGGTGGTCTCCCGCCGGCTGTCTGGGGCTGGGTCGACAGGGTGCTGCGGCTGGACGCGGACGGCGCGTGGTGGTTCGAGGCGCTGGTTCCCGACGACGACCCGGATCCGGTCGGCGAAGTGTCCGCGGTGGAATCCTTGCTCGCCGAGCTCCCCGAAGCGACGACTTGGAGTTCCGGCCCGCTGTCCCGGCCGCTTCCGTCGGAGCACTACGACGCGGTGAAGGCGTGCGTGCACGCGATCGAAGCCGGCGAGTTGTTCCAAGCGAACATCTGCGCTCGCTTCAACGGGAAGTTCGACGGCGACCCGATCGCGCTGTTTTCCGAAGGTACGCGTCGCTTGGGGGCTCGCCGGTCGGCGTTCCTTGCCGGAGACTGGGGTTCGGTCGTGTCGTTCTCGCCTGAGCTTTTCCTTGCCAGGCAAGGGCAGCGTGTCCGGTCGACGCCGATCAAGGGCACCATGCCGCGGCGGGACGCCTCCGACGAGCACCTCGCGCGGCGGCTGCGGGAATCCACCAAGGACGTCGCCGAGAACGTGATGATCACCGATCTCGTCCGCAACGACCTCGGCCGGGTGTGCGCCACCGGCAGTGTGCGCGTCCCCGAACTGCTCGAGGTCCGGCCCGCGCCCGGGGTCTGGCATCTCGAGTCCACTGTGGAGGGACTACTCGCCGACGGGGTCGACGACGCGGCTCTGCTCGCCGCCACGTTCCCACCGGGTTCGGTGACGGGCGCGCCGAAGATCCGCGCCCTCGACCTGATCGCGGAACTGGAGCCCACGGCACGCGGTGTCTACACGGGTGCGATCGGGCTCGCGTCGCCGATCGCCGGGCTGGAACTGAACGTCGCGATCAGGACTTTCGAAATCCACGACGGCACGATCGCGCTGGGAGTCGGCGGCGGGATCACCGCCGACTCCGACAGCGAAGCGGAATGGCAGGAATGCCTGCACAAGTCCGCCCCGCTGGAGCGTCTGCTCGATTGAGTTACTTGGCGGGGTCCAGAAGGAGCTTGCCCGCCGTACCGCGCGAGCGCAGGGCCTCGTGGGCTGCGCGCGCGTCGGAAAGCGCGTACTCCCCGCCGGCGACAGCGCGGACCTGACCGGCGAGCGCCATCGAGAAGAGCTCGTCGAGCGTGCGGCCGAAGACGTTCCCGGGGAGCTTGAAGGCGTGCGGCAGCCACATCCCGGACACGGTGGTGCTGTGGCCGAGAAGGTTGCGGGCTTCGATCGGCTTCGGCTGCTCGCGGCTGGCCATGCCGTAGAACGCGAGGCGGCCGAACGGCGCGAGGGCCGCGATGCTCTGGTCCGTGACGGTGCCGCCGGTCATGTCGAGGACGATGTCGACGCGCTTACCACCGTTCGCCTCGCGAAGCGCATCGGTCATGTTTTCGGCGCGCGAATCGATGGCGACGTCGGCACCGAGTTCGAGGGCGAGACTCCTCTTCTCGTCGCTGCTGGCGGTCGCGATGACCCGGCTCGCTCCCCAGGCCTTCGCGAGTTGGACGGCGATGGAGCCGACCCCGCCTGCCGCCGCGTGCACGACGACCGATTCGCCGGGCTCGAGGTGGGCGTTCTTGCGCAGCAGGAGCGAGGCGGTGGTGCCCTGGACGATGAAGGAGAGCGCGGTCAGGTCGTCGATGCCGTCGGGCACGCCGAAACTGGTGACCTCGTCCGCCACGGCGCGCTCGGCGTAGCCGCCACCGCCGTTGAGCAGCGAGACCACACGCCTGCCGTCCGCGGTGCGGCCGACGACCTCGCCGCCGGGCACGAGCGGGAGCTTGCTCGGCGCGAGGTAGGAGTTCTCGGCTTGATGCGTATCGGCGTAATTGACGCCGATACGGTCGACCTCGATGAGCAGCTGACCTGGGCCGGGGACGGGATCGGGCAGGTCGACGAGGTTGAGCACCTCGGGTCCGCCGAATTCGGTCACCTGTACTGCGCGCATCCGCATCCTCCTCGTCGAGATGAGACATTCTTACATATGTCTCATCCATGAGACACTGCGTGATATGTTTCACTCATCGAAACCGCACTCGAACGCCAGCTGACCTCGCCGCGCCCGGACGCCCTGCGCGCGTTCACGATCGCGCGCGCCTGGTTCCTCGACGGGCGCCGGGTGGACATGGGTGATCTCGCGGGCGAGCTGGGGATCAGCCGGGCCACGTTGCACCGTTGGGTCGGCGGCCGGGATCAGCTGCTCGGCGAGATCCTGTGGTCGATGACCGTGGAGGTCTTCGAAGCGCGGGCTTCCGGCAAGCTCGGACGCGGCTCGGAGGGGATCGCGGAGCTCGTCGGCACCTTCGTCCGGACCGTGAACGACTCGAAACCGTTCAGGGAGTTCTTGCGCGCCGAACCGGAGCGAGCGCTGCGGATTCTGACCACGAAGGCCAGCGTGGTCCAGAGTCGGGCGATCTCGAAGATGCGCGAGTTCCTGGACGAAGAGGTCGAGGCCGGGCGGCTCACCCCGCCACTGCCGGTCGAGGACCTGGCCTACCTGCTGGTGCGGATCGGCGAGTCCTTCATCTACACGGACGTCATCACCGGCGCCGAGCCCGACGCGGCGAAGGCGTATGCGGCCGCGAGGGCCTTGCTGTCCTGAGTCCTTACTTACGCGACGCGAGGACAGCGTCGTAGAGCTCTTTCTTGGACACTCCCGTGGCCTCGGCGACTTCGGCGGCGGCGGATTTGAGGCGTTCGCCCGCGGCGACCCGCGACGAGACTTCCGCAACCAGGTCTGTCACGTTCACCGAACGCGGAGGGGCACCGGCGAGAACGACGGTGATCTCGCCCTTGACCCCGTCGTTTGCCCAAGCGGCCAAATCGCGCAAATCACCGCGTTTGACCTCTTCATACGTTTTGGTCAGTTCGCGGCAGACGGCGGCGCGACGGTCGGGGCCCAGGACCTCGGCGGCGTCGGCGAGCGTGCTCGCGAGGCGGTGCGGAGACTCGAAGAACACGGCCGTGCGGGGCTCGTCCTTCAGCGAACCGAGCCATTTCGCGCGTTCACCGGGCTTGCGCGGGGCGAACCCTTCGAAACAGAAACGGTCACAGGGCAAGCCGGACAGCGCGAGCGCCGTGGTCACCGCGGACGGCCCGGGGAGGCAGGTCACCGGCACGTCAGCCTCGACGCAGGCGGCCACCAGGCGGAATCCGGGGTCCGAGACGCTCGGCATCCCGGCGTCGGTCACCAGCACCACCGTCTCGCCCGACTGGAGCGATTCGAGCAGTTTCGGCAGGCGGGCGGTCTCGACGTCCTCGTAGAAGCTGACCACCCGTCCGACCGGCGAAACGTCGAGGGTGGCGGTGAGGGAACGCAGGCGCCGGGTGTCTTCGGCGGCGATCACGTCGGCCGTCGCGAGGGCTTCGGACAGGCGCGGCGAAGCGTCACGGACGTCTCCGAGTGGGGTGGCTGCCAGCACGAGGCGTCCTTCGGTCATTCCCGAAGGTTAACCGGTTCGCAGATCCGGACACCGAGTTCACTCTTCCGCCCGTAGGATCATGCCCCGTGACCGCACTGCTGACCCGTGACGACGAGAGCGTGCGGCCGGATCCGGTCGACGCGCTCCGGCCACCGAGCGACCGCGAGGCCACCCTCCTCGGCCGTGGCATGCCGACCGATCGCCTGCGCGGCTGGATCGTCACGCTCGTGCTGACGCTCATCGGCGGCATCGTCCGGATCCAGAATCTGGGAACACCCACGGACAAGGGCACCCCTGTCTTCGACGAGAAGCACTACGTCCCGCAGGCGTGGCAGATGCTGCGCAACGGCGGTTACGAAGACAACTACGGCTACGAACTGATCGTGCACCCGCCCCTGGCGAAGCACCTGATCGCGATCGGCGAGTGGCTGTTCGGCTACAACGCCTGGGGCTGGCGGATCATGCCCGCGCTGGCCGGCACGCTGATCGTGCTCCTCACCATCCGCGTCGCCCGGCGGCTCACCCGTTCGACGCTGCTCGGCGCCGTCGCCGGGATCCTGGTGATCAGCGACGGCGTGCTGCACCTGCAGTCGCGGATGGGCATGCTCGACATCTTCATCGCGGTGTTCGTCCTCGCCGCTTTCGCCTGCGTGCTGTGCGACCGCGACCAGGTGCGGCGGCGGCTGGCCGTGGCCGTCCGCGAAGGCTGGATCGAAGAATCCCGGTTCGGCCCGAAGCTCGGTTTCCGGTGGTGGCGGTTCGCCGGTGGCCTGATGATCGGGCTGACCTTCGGCGTCAAGTGGTCCGCGCTGTACTACATCGCCGCATTCGGCCTGCTCACCGTGTTCTTCGACGTGGCCGCGCGCCGCGCCGCCGGGGTGCAGCGGCCTTGGGTCGGCACGCTGCGCCGCGACGTGCTGCCCGCGCTGTGGGCGATCGTCGTCATCCCGATCCTGGTGTACCTGGCCTGCTACTGGGCCTGGTTCGCGAGCGAGACCGCGACCGATCGCAATCTGGTCGCGATCAAGGACCTCGATCCCGGCTTCTGGTCCTGGATGCCACCCGCGTTGCGGTCGCTGGGCAACTACTCGATGAACGTCCTCGATTTCCACGCGAACCTCGTGACACCCAAGGACAAACCGCATCCGTGGGAATCGAAGCCGTGGACCTGGCCGATGGGGCTGCGGCCGATGCTCTACGCGTACGCGGGCGGAACCGACGCGACCGGTTGCGGCGAGTCGACCTGCGTGCGGGCGACGATGCTGATCGGGACGCCGGCGATGTGGTGGCTTGCCCTGCCGATGCTCGGCTGGAGCCTGTGGCGTTCGTTCTTCCGCGCGGACTGGCGCTACGCCGCCGTGCTCGTCGGCTACTTCGCCGGGTTCCTGCCCTGGTTCACCAACCTCGACCGTCAGATGTACTACTTCTACGCGACACCGCTGGCGCCATTCCTGGCACTCGGGTTGACGTTGATCCTCGGGCAGATCCTCGGCAGCGCGAAACGAGGGTTCGAACGGCGGGGCACCGGCATGCTCGTCGTCGCCCTCTACGTGGGGCTCGTCGTGGCCAACTTCGCGTGGCTATGGCCGATCCTCAACGGCAACGCGATCACCAACGAGCATTGGAACGCCGAGTTGTGGCTTCCGTCCTGGAAGTGACCGAAGACCCGGCGAAGCTACGGAAAGCGGCTTAGACTCCCGTCCGAATTGAGGACTACTGGGGGTCATCATGTCTCGTTGGCCGTATTTCGTGACCATTGCTCTTCTGCTCACCGGGTGCTCCAGCGCCGTCGACGGGAAGGCCTTCCGTGAAGGCGCTGCTCCGGGCGCGAGCGAGGCGAAGTACCCGCGATACAAGCCGCCCGCCGACGGGTCGGGGTTCAGTGACCAGGTGCTCGACCAGCCGCTGGCCCTGCCCGTGGAGCAGAGCGAAGAAGGCTGCGGCTGGCTGGAGTCGGTCAAACCGGACCTCCAGCCGCTCGGTCTCGTGAGCACCAAGAGCTCGCTCAGCGGCTGCCAGTTCGTGTTCCCGGGCAACAAGGGCGCGCAAGTACACGCCTACCACCCGTACGGCTGGATCACGCAGGATTCGCCGGTGATGGAGCCCGTGGAGATCGCCGGGATCAAGGGCCGGACCTACGCCTTCGATCCGGAACCGGCGACTTTCTGCTCGGTGAACATGGATGTCCGTGCCTACGCCTCGATCGCCGTCGACGCCTATGACGTCACCAGCGACGAAGCGGGCACTCGTGCCGAGCACTGCGAACTGGCGAAGAAGGTCGCCGAAGTCCTGCTGAAGAAGTTCGTTCCGCTCGCAGGTGGCAAACCGGCGCCGAGCACTGTTCAGGAGCCGTCGGCCGAAGCGCTGAAGAACATGGACGTCTGCGAAGTCGTCAAGTTCACCCACGCGAACTACGCCGGGGTCAACGCGGGCCGCGAAGGCGCGCAGAAGGGCGAAGGCCCACTGGGGCCGACCTGCACTCACGAAGTTCCGTACGCGAAGGCAGTCGGGATGTACACGACCGGCACTGGCGGTCTCGAAGCCGTGCCGCCGAAAGCGGGCGCGGAGGTGCGGAACGGCCAATTCGGCACGCTGAAAGCCAGGTTCGAACAAACCGAAGAGGCCTGCGCCCTGAGTGTCCAGCTGGGCAACGGCCAGGTCGTGCAGGTCGACTTCATCGGCAAGAAGAGGGAAGCGATGCCGCGTACCTGTGTGTCCGCTCAGCTGATCCTGTCGGTGTCGATGCTGGCGCTGATCACCGGCGAACACTGAATTTCTCGATTCAAGTGTGACACTTGGATGTTGATTGTTACTCTGCGCTGGTCAACAGCAGCTCGACAGGGGGCATCATGACCATCCGACCGCTCGGAGCGGCTTGCGCGGCCGCGGCGTTGTTCTTGATAGCGGGCTGCGAAGAGCAGACGCCGGGTACCGCGTCGCCACAGCCTTCGACAGTTCCGAGCACCTCGACAGCGCCGACGAGCAGCAGCTCGAGCGCGCCGACTGCGACCGCTTCGCGACCTTCGGTGACCGCTTCACCGGTCACCAAACCCGCCACCGGCGGCGCGGCGGCGCACACCCCGGACGGGGCCGCGAGCACGATGGAGGACTATCACCACGCGCTGGGCGCCAAGGACCTCGAAACCGTCTGCCGGATCACGGCGCCCGCCTTCGACGGCGGGATGAAGGAATGCCGAACCCTCACCCCGATGCAGTTCGGGATGTTCTCGGAGGACGACCTCAAGAAGCTGAAGGCCACCCGCGTCGATAGGGCGAAGGTGCAGAGCAAGGGGCCGGACAAGGTCGTCGTGCCGCCGGGTGCGATCGCGCCTCAGGCCGCGATGATGGCGGCCGACCCCAAGACGTTCACCATGGCGTGGCGTGACGGGGCCTGGGTCATCGTCGACTGAGGGAGAGCAAGGGACCTTTGCTAGCGTTCGTTAGCACACTAACTAACGCTAGCAAAGGTCCCTTGCTCTCTTTTCGCAGGTCAGCGCAGGTCAGCGTGGGTGGCGCTGGGGCTGCGGTTGCTGGTGGGGCTGAGGTTGCTGGGGCTGCTGCGGAGGGCGGCGCTGCACGATCTGGGTCACCGGACCGTCCGGCGACTTGCCGGCACGGGCGAGCCAGCCTTCGACGTCGCGCCGTACGGCGGTGAGCGTCGGGCGTCGGCGGGGCTCCTGGTCGAGTGAGGCGATGAGGATCCGGGCGTGGGCGCTGCGGTTCGGCAGCGCCGAGACCGGTTCGGCGCGGGCGGCGGCCATCAACGCGGCCATCGGGGTCTCCCGGGTGCCGCGCGGCGGCTGTCCCGACAACGCGTAGCTGACCGTCGCGGCGAGCTGCCATGCGTCCGAAGCCGGACTCGCCGGGGAGCCCATCGCCTGCTCGGGAGCGACGAAGTCCGGCGTGCCGATCATCATCCCGGTCGCGGTCATCTTCGAGTCACCCTGACTGCGGGCGATGCCGAAGTCGATGAGGTGGGCGAGCCCGTTGCGGTCGAGGATGATGTTCGACGGCTTGAGGTCGCGGTGCAGCACACCCTTTTCGTGCGCCGCCGCGAGCGCGCCGGCCATGGTCGACCAGAGCCGTCCGGCGGCGATGTCGTCGAGCGGGCCCTGCGAATCGACGATTTCGGCCAGCGACTTGCCTTCGAGGTACTCCATGACCAGCGCGAGCCCGTCCGGTTCCTCGACGAGGTCGTACACCTTGACGCAGTTGGGGTGGTTCACCACGGCCAGCGCCCTGGCCTCACGCTGCATCCGCTCCTCGGTGTCGCGATCCGGGGCGTGCGCGATCTTCAGCGCGACCGTCCGGTTGAGCTGCGTGTCGACCGCTTCCCAAACCGTGCCGAAGCCACCGTGACCCAGCCGCCGGACGCGCTTGTAGCGGCTGCCGCCGGAGTTACGGGAACCCGGGGGCGCCGGGACAGGGCCTGGCGCCGCGGCCAACGCGGGCGGTTCGGGAGCCTGCGCGAGCGCCGTCGCCGGGTACTGCTTGGGCGGCGGGGGCGGCAACTGCTGCTGCGGCTTCGGGGCGGGCGGCTCCGGGCGGTACGGCTCGATCTTCTGCCGGGGCTGCGGGTCCGGCCGGTTGATCACCGACCACGGCGGCGGGCCGACCAGCGCGACCGGGATCAGGCCCAGCACGCTGAACGGCAGGAAACCGAGCCAGAAGTGCACGGCGGTGTTCGCGCCCATGCCGATGCTCGCCAGCACCATCAGCACGAACGGGATCCAGAAGAACCGCGAGGGCCACTTCGGTCCGCGACGGAACGCTGTCCGTGCCTGCAGCATCACGAACAGCAGCGACAACGCGGGCAACCCGACCAGCAGGATCAGGTAGACGATGTACGAGAGCTGCATGCCGTTCGGGTAGAACAGCACCTCGTAGACGTTCTGACCGCTGCCGAGGTACGCGCTCTGCTTGCCGATCAGCGGGCTGTAGTCGGCGTTGAAGGTCGACAGGTCGCTGCCGCTGAAGCCGGATTCACCGCCTGCCTTCGTCGAGGCGGCCTCCTGGTAGACCTGCGAAAGTCCGGTGGCCAGCACCCACGGCAGCAGGAAGACCGCGACGACGCCGATCCCGCCGAAGACGGACAGGGTCACCACGTCGTAGCGATTGCCGGTGCCTTTGCGGATGATCGCGACGATCATCGCTCCCAGTGCGGGCAGCAGCGCGACCAGCGCTCCCGCGGTGCTCGTCGCCCACACCCAGTCCCCCGGCCAGATCCCCGGCCCGAACAGGCTATGCGCGAACGAAAGCAGCGCGCTCGCTAGTCCCATGGACCCTGCTCCCCTCGCTAGTTAAGGCCGTTTACGGCCGTTTTTCCCTAGTTCAGCTTAGGACGCTCCACGCCCTTACAGGGTTGCCGGGTTGTCGCGGGCGTCTCCACGCCGTTACCACCAGGCATTAGCGCGGCCGGAAGTCCATGATGGGTCCGGTATCCGAGCGCGAAGGAGCATTCGATGTACGCCGAGTCGTACCAGCGAAGCCTCGAACACCCGGAGGGTTTCTGGCTCGAAGCCGCACAGGCGATCGACTGGATCCGTCCGCCGACGCAGGCCCTCGACGCGCCGAAGGCGCCCTTCTACCGCTGGTTCCCGGACGGGGAACTGAACACGGCGTTCAACGCGCTCGACCGGCACGTGCGGGACGGCCGCGGTGATCAGACCGCGCTGATCTGGGATTCCCCGGTCACCGATTCGGTACGCCGGTTCACCTACGCGGAACTGCTGGACGACGTCGCCCGGTTCGCCGGCGCGCTCGCCTCTCTCGGTGTCGGGAAGGGCGACCGCGTCATCGTGTACATGCCGATGGTCCCCGAGGCCGCGATCGCGATGCTCGCGTGCGCCCGGCTCGGCGCGGTGCATTCGGTGGTGTTCGGCGGGTTCGCGCCCAAGGAACTGGCGGCGCGGATCGAGGACGCGAAACCGAAGGTGATCGTGGCCGCGTCGTGCGGGATCGAGCCGGCGCGAGTCGTCGAGTACAAGCCGATCATCGACGAGGCTCTCGCGGGCACCGCCCATCAGCCGGACAAGGTCGTGGTGTTGCAGCGGGAGCGCGCCCGCGCCGAATTGGGTGAGCGCGACGCCGACTGGGCCGAATTGGTCGCGAAGGCCTCCCCCGCCGATCCGGTGCCGGTCGCGGCGACCGATCCGCTGTACATCCTGTACACCTCCGGCACCACTGGGAAGCCGAAGGGCGTCGTGCGCGACACCGGCGGGCACGCGGTCGCGCTGGCCTGGTCGATGGACGCGATCTACGACATCCACCCCGGTGACGTGTGGTGGACGGCGTCCGACGTCGGCTGGGTCGTCGGCCATTCCTACATCGTTTACGCGCCGCTCCTCATCGGGGCGACAACGCTCATGTACGAGGGCAAACCCATCGGGACCCCTGACGCGGGCGCGTTCTGGCGGGTCATCGCCGACCACGGGGTGAAAGCGCTGTTCACCGCGCCGACGGCGCTGCGGGCGATCAAGAAGGTCGATCCGGACGCGAACGAAACGAAGAAATACCAGCTCAGCAGCTTCGAGACGCTGTTCATGGCAGGCGAACGGCTCGATCCGGAGACGTATCACTGGGCGCACGAGAAGCTCGGCGTTCCGGTGATCGACCACTGGTGGCAGACCGAGACCGGCTGGCCGATCGCGGCGAATCCGCGCGGACTGGAACCGATGCCGGTCAAACCCGGTTCCGCGACGAAACCGGTTCCGGGCTGGGACGTGCGGATCCTGGATCAGGCTGGCGAGCCGCTCCCGGCCGAGCGGGAAGGCGCCATCGCCATCAAGCTGCCGCTCCCGCCGGGCTCGTTGCCCACCCTGTGGCAGGACGACGAGCGGTATCGCGAGGCGTACCTTTCGCGGTACGAAGGCCACTACCTGACGGGAGACTCCGGGTACGTCGATGAAGACGGCTACCTGTTCGTCATGGGCCGCACCGACGACGTCATCAACGTCGCGGGGCACCGGCTTTCGACCGGTTCGATGGAGGCCGTGCTGGCCTCCCATCCCGCCGTCGCCGAATGCGCGGTGATCGGCGTCCGGGACCAGCTCAAGGGGCAGCTCCCACGCGGATTCGTGGTGCTGAAGTCGGGAGTCGAAACCGACGCCGAGACGCTCAAGGCCGAGTTGGTCGCGCTGGTGCGACGCGACATCGGCCCGGTGGCGGCGTTCCGCGATGTGTCCATTGTGGACGCCCTGCCGAAGACGCGATCCGGGAAGATCCTCCGCAAGACGATGCGCGGCATCGCCGACGGCCGCGACGAGCAAGTGCCTTCGACGATCGAAGACGCGAGCGTTCTCGATGCCTTGAAAGCGGTTCTGCGCGGCGAGTGACCGATGATCGGTACGCCGTCCTAGTCCGATCGGGTGTTGTCGTGTTTGCCCTATTGGTCTATACCTCTAAAGGAAGAGAGTCTCCAGTTCCCCGACCGGAGGTGCTCCATGAGTAGACGCCTGTCCACAACCGTGCTCGGCGTGGCGGTCCTGAGTCTCGTGACTCTCGGCCTGCCCGCGACGGCGAGCGCGGCACAGCACGCGAAGGCCGAGCGGACCGTCACCGACGTCATCCCCGCGCCGGTCGACGCGAAGCCCGACCCTCGCGAAAACTTCCGGCTCAGCCCCGCGACCGTCATCCGCACCGACCGCGACGGCAAGCAGGTCGCCGAATACCTGGCAGGGCTGCTCCGGCCCGCCACCGGCTACCGGCTGCCCGTCGTCAGCGGGCACCGCGGCGGCGGCCCCGCCATCTCACTCGAAACCGGCCACGCGAGCGGCCGCGTCGGCACCGAGGGCTACCGGCTCAAGGTGTCGTCGTCCGGCGTGACCTTGAAGGCGAACACCGACAAGGGCCTGTTCTCCGGCGTGCAGACACTGCGCCAGCTGCTCCCGTCGGCGATCGAGGCGACCACCGTCCAGAAGCGTTCGTGGGTGGTCTCGGGCGGCACCGTGCTCGACTACCCGCGCTTCGGCTACCGCAGCGCGATGCTCGACGTCGCCCGGCACTTCTTCACGCCGTCGCAGGTCAAGCTCTACATCGACCAGATCGCGCAGTACAAGATCAACACGCTCCACCTGCACCTGAGCGACGACCAGGGCTGGCGGATCGAGATCAAGAGCTGGCCGAAGCTGGCGACCGTCGGCGGGCTGACCGCCGTCGGCGGCGGTCCCGGCGGGTACTACACCCAAGATCAGTACAAGGACCTCGTGCGCTACGCGGCTTCGCGGCACATCACCATCGTTCCCGAGATCGACATGCCGGGACACACCAACGCGGCCCAGCACTCGTACGCCGAGCTGAACTGCGACGGCAAGCCCATACCGGCACGCACGGACATCGAGGTCGGCTACAGCTCGCTGTGCATCAACAAGGACATCACCTACACCTTCGTCGACGACGTCCTCCGCGAACTGTCCGCGATCACCCCCGGCAAGTACCTCAACATCGGGGGCGACGAGGCGCACGCGACCACTCCGGAGGACTACCAGACCTTCGCCAAGAAGGTGCAGCCGATCGTCGCCAAGTACGGCAAGCAGATCACCGGCTGGCACGACATCGCCAAGACGAACCCGCCGGTTTCGGCCGTCCCGCAGTTCTGGGGCACGACGGGCACCGACGCGAACGTCGCCGCGGCGGCGGCCCGGGGCAACAAGATCCTGATGTCGCCCGCCAACAAGGCCTACATGGACATGAAGTACCACCCGCAGACGCCACTCGGGCTGAGCTGGGCGGGACTGATCGAGGTCAAGACCGGTTACGACTGGGATCCGGCCACGTACCTGCAGGGCGTGACGGAGGCCAACGTCATCGGCGTCGAGGCGCCGTTGTGGTCGGAAACGCTCGTGACGAGTGAGCACATCGAGTTCATGGCGTTCCCGAGGTTGCCGGGTTACGCCGAGATCGGCTGGTCGCCGAAGGATTCCCGGACCTGGGACGCCTACCGGCTCCGGCTGGCGAAGCAGAGCCCGCGCTGGGTTCAGCAGGGCATCGACTTCTACCGGTCCACTCAGGTCGACTGGCAGTAGTCGAGACGTTCGGTGATGGCGGCACGGGCCAGCGCGTAGGGCTCCGTGCCGCCGAACATCACCGAATCGGCGTTCGCGGCCCGGCCGAGGGCGTGCAGTTCGAAGGCCAGCCGGGTCACGTCGACGGACTCACGGAGGTGCCCGGCCTTCCTCGCCTCCACGACGGTCGCCCGGATGAACTCGGCGAATCCCCGGCTCGCGTTCGCCACCGCGTCGTGGACCCGGCCGGTCCGCGCGTCGAATTCGGCGCCGGTGTTGAAGAAGAAACAGCCGCCGGGGAACACCCGGCGTTCCGAGTAGTCCAGCCAGTTCGCGCACAGCGCGCGCAGCCTGCCGATCCCCCGCTCGACCTCCAGAGTCGGCCCGATCACGTTCTCCGCGAAGATCGCGCTCGCCGTCTCGACGGCCGCGAGCTGGAGTTCCTCCTTGGAACCGAACAGCGCGAACACCCCGGATTTGCTCAGTTCCAGTTCGGTCGCGAGCCTGCCGAGGGACAGCCCTTCGAGCCCTTCGACGGAGGCGATGTCGACAGCGCGCCGCAGCACGATCCGCCTCGTCGCGTCGCCTCGGGCCACCCGGCCGTCAACCGGCATTCCGTTCCTCCCACCGCCGTTTCGCCGTTTCCAGGCCGTCACGGTACTGCCGGGAGAGCGACGGCGCCGCCAGCACCCGGTCCAGCAGCGCCCAGTACCGGGCACGGCGATCTTCGTCCAGCTGGGCGACGTTGGTGAACGACGCGACGTACACCTCGGCGATCGTCGGATTCACCGGATCGCGTTCTTCGAGCGTCATGTGCCCGGAGGTGGGGACCTCGCCGGTCCGGAGTACTCGCAGGTACCAGCCGCTGCGGCCGGAATCGATCATCGCGGGGATGACGTCCTTGCGCCCGGTCTTCATCGCGAGCTTGAAACACGGCGTACGCGGCTGCGACACCTGGACCAGGGCGTCTCCCCAGCTCCAGACGTCCCCGACGCGGACATCGTGTTCGTCGGCACCCGCCACCGAGGCGTTCTCCCCGAAATCGCCGGCGACCACCGCGAAGCCTTGCTCCGACCAGGCCGCGTAGTGCGCGGCCGGATAGACGTAAACGGCTTTGTCGACACCGCCGTGGACAGTGCGATCCGCCTGATCGTCACCGGCGAGATTGATCTCGTCCAGCTTCAGCGAAGACGTGTCGACACGTGACTTCGCGATGGCGCTGTACACCGGGACATCGCGCTTCGCCCCCAGCACCGAGGGCCGCCCGACGAAGACCTCGTTCACTTCGAGTGTGCTCACATCCTAGAAACTAGCACGACCGTTCGTATATGTTGCCGGAATGGACTTCCTCGCGTTGACGACACGGGCACATCGGGCGGCGGGCGAAACGATCGCCGGGATCGGCACGGACGACTGGGGCCGCTCGACCCCCTGCGCCGAGTGGACCATCCGTGACGTCGTGAAACACCTGATCGACAACAACGAGCACCGCGCCGCGCAGGCGTCCGGCAGCCCCAGGAAGACCCGGCCGACGTCGGACGGCGAACTCGCCAGGTCCTACGAAGAGAGCTCCGCCGAGTTCCTCGAGGCTTTCGACACCCAGGCTCTGGAAAAGACCTTCGACTTCGGGACCTTCGGCCCGCTTCCCGGGAAGAACGCCTTGGCCGTGCTGTTCGTCGACAACCTCGTCCACGGCTGGGACCTCGACGCCGCCCTCGGCCGCGAACACCGCTGGGACGACGAACTCGCGACGGTCGCGATGCGCGTGGCGAGCAGCTACCCCGACGTGATGCCGGTGCGCGGGCCCGGCGGCGCCTTCGACAACGCCGTCGAGGCACCGCCGGGCGCCGGCCCCGGCGAACGGCTCATCGCGTTGCTGGGCCGTTCAATTCCGCCGATTCCTCGTCGCTGAACAGCCGGGAGCGGACCAGGAAGCGCACGCCTTCGGGCGCCTCCAAGGAGAAGCCGCTTCCTCTGCCGGGCACGACGTCGATGGTCAGATGCGTGTGCTTCCAGTACTCGAACTGCGGCCCCGACATCCACACCGGGACGTCCTCGATCCCCTCGACGACCAGATCGCCGAGGTGGACGTCGGACATCCCGGTGCGGAATTCGCCCGCCGGGTAGCACATCGGCGCGCTTCCGTCGCAGCATCCGCCGGACTGGTGGAACATCACCGGCCCGTGGAGCGACACCAGCCGCCGCAGCAGATCCGCGGCGGCCGGTGTCAAACCGACCCGCTCGGCCATCAGAAGAATCCGAGCGCACTGTCCGAATAGGACACCAGCATGTTCTTGGTCTGCTGGTAGTGGTCCAGCATCATCTTGTGGTTCTCGCGCCCGATGCCGGACGCCTTGTAGCCGCCGAAGGCCGCGTGCGCCGGGTACGCGTGATAGTTGTTGACCCACACCCGGCCCGCCTGGATGTCGCGGCCCGCGCGATAGGCGGTGTTGCCGTCACGAGACCAGACACCGGCGCCGAGGCCGTACAGGGTGTCGTTGGCGATCTTCAGCGCGTCCGCGTAGTCGTCGAACCTCGCCACCGAAACGACCGGTCCGAAGATCTCCTCCTGGAAGATCCGCATCTTGTTGTCGCCTTCGAACACCGTCGGCTGCACGTAGTACCCGCCGGAAAGTTCGCCGCCGAGGTCGCTGCGTTCGCCGCCGGTCAGGATCTTCGCGCCTTCCTTCACCCCGATGTCGATGTAGGAAAGGATCTTCTCCAGCTGGTCGTTGGAGGCCTGCGCGCCTATCTGCGTTTCGGTGTCGAGCGGGTGACCCTGTTTGATCTTCTTGACCCGCTCGACGGCGTCGCCGAGGAACCGGTCGTAGATCCCGGACTGGATCAGCGCGCGCGACGGGCAGGTGCAGACCTCGCCTTGGTTCAGCGCGAAGAGCGCGAAGCCTTCCTGCGCCTTGTCGTAGAAGGCGTCGTTGGCCGCGGCGACGTCGTCGAAGAAGATGTTCGGGCTCTTGCCGCCGAGTTCGACGGTGACCGGGATGATGTTCTCGCTGGCGTACTGCAGGATCAGCCGTCCGGTGGTGGTCTCGCCGGTGAACGCGACCTTCCGCACGCGGTTGCTCGACGCGAGCGGTTTGCCCGCCTCGACACCGAATCCGTTGACGATGTTCAGCACACCCGGCGGGATCAGGTCGCCGATGAGCGACATCAGCAGATGGATCGACGCCGGGGTCTGCTCGGCCGGTTTGAGCACGATCGCGTTGCCCGCGGCGAGCGCGGGCGCGAGCTTCCAGACCGCCATCAGCAGCGGGAAGTTCCACGGGATGATCTGGCCGACCACACCGAGCGGCTCGTGGAAGTGGTACGCGACGGTGTTGTCGTCGATCTGCGAGATGCCGCCCTCCTGGGCGCGCAGGGCGCCGGCGAAGTAGCGGAAATGGTCGATCGCGAGGGGGATGTCGGCGGCGAGCGTCTCGCGGACCGGCTTGCCGTTCTCCCACGATTCGGCGACGGCGATCGCCTCGAGGTTCTGTTCCATCCGGTCGGCGATCCGGAGCAGCACGTTCGACCGCTCGTCCACCGAAGTCCGGCCCCACGCCGCGGCCGCGCCTTCGGCCGCGTCGAGCGCGCGGTCGATGTCGGCGGCGGTGCCGCGGGCGATCTCGGTGAACACCTGCCCGGTCACCGGGGTCGGGTTCTCGAAGTACTGACCGCTCGCGGGCGCCACGTACTCGCCGCCGATGTAGTGGTCGTAGCGGGACTCGTAGCTGACGACGCTGCCTTCGGTGTTCGGTGCCGCGTACTTGGCCATCTTTCCTGCCTCATCGCTAGGGGTGGCGTTCGGCGGCGAACGTAGGCCGGGTGAGGTTGCACGCACGTTGCAACGAAGTGAGCCCGGTCACCTATCCTCGGAAACGTGGCGGAGCTGCCCGGAGGTGAAGCGTCGCCGCGTGACCCTCAGGCGTACGCGCGGCTGCTGAAGGACGTCCACGACGCCGTCCTCTCCGGTGTTCCGGGGCCGCGTTCCCCCAGGTCGATCGTGTCGGCCTCGTGGAATCGCTCGCTCGCCGCGCACGTCGACCCGGACACCGGCGTCGCCCCACTGGTCTACGACTCCGGCGAGCTGACAGGGCTGCGGGACGAACATCCGCTGGCGCCGGTGCTGCCGATCCTGCGGCAGACGCTGGTGAGCATCGCCGACGACGCCGAGCACATGATGATCGTGACCGACGCGGCCGGGCACATCCTGTGGCGCGAGGGCGCGGCGGCGGTCTTGCGGCGCGCGGACGGCGTGATGCTCGCCGAGGGCACGCGCTGGAGCGAGGACGTCATCGGGACGAACGCGATGGGCACCACGCTCGCCACCGGGGAGCCGGTGCAGATCTACTCGGCCGAGCATCTGGTGCGGACCTATCACGGCTGGACCTGCGCGGCGGCGCCCGTGCGCGATCCGGAGACCGGCGCGCTGCTCGGGTCGATCGACGTCAGCGGTCCTCTCCGTACGGTCCATCCCGCGATGCTCGCGCTGGTCACGGCGGCCGCACAGCTCGCCGAAGGACAGCTGCGAGCACGGCTCGCGATGCGCGACGAGCGGCTGCGGGTCGCGAACATGACTCACCTGGAAGCGTTACGCGGCGCGCCAGGCGCCCTGCTGTCGGCGAAGGGACGCGTGCTGGCCGCGGAATCCTGCGGCGACCTTCCCTCCACTGTGGACATCCGGCCCGGCGGCGGCGCGGTCACCCTTCCCGACGGACGGCTCGGGACGGTGGAGCCGCTGAGCGAGGGTTACCTGCTGCGACTGCGGAACCGGGCGCCATCCCGACGTCCTCGGCTCGCGCTGGAGTTCCTCACCGACGGTCCGCCATCGACCACAGTGGACGGTCGCGAGGTGCCGTTCACCTTGCGGCACGCGGAGATCCTCACCTTGCTCGCGCTGCACCCTGGCGGACTGTCCGCGGAACGGCTGGCCCTGCTGCTCTACGGCGAGAGCGGCAACCCGGTGACCGTACGCGCGGAGATCCACCGGCTGCGGACACAACTCGGATCGGACATCGTGCAGACCCGGCCGTACCGGCTCTCGGCCGAAGTCGACGCCGACTTCTTGCGGGTCCGCACGGCGCTCAGACGGGGCGACGTCGCCGGTGCGGCGGGCGCCTTCCGCGGGCCGCTGTTGAGCGAGTCGGAGTCGCCCGCCGTCCGCGAGGAGCGGGAGTCGGTCACCGCTTCGATCCGGCGTGTCGTCCTCGGCAGCGGGGACGCGACGGCGCTCTGGACGTACTGGGAGACCTCCTGCGGCGCCGACGACCTGGAAGTCGTCGACGCGCTGTGCCGGGTGCTCCCGGACGGTGATCCGCGTCGCGCCGTCGCCCTGGCCCATCGGGCACGCCTCGACCACTGAGTAGACAGCGTCTACCCGAGTTTGATAGACAGTGTCTACAAGGTGAACTCGCGGTTACGGAGATCTGGATGGGCTACCAACGTTTCGTCGCGCTCGGCGACAGCTGCGCCGAAGGGCTGGCCGATCCGCATCCCTCGGGTGGCTTCTACCGCGGTTGGGCCGATTTCGTCGCGGCACGCCTCGCCGAGGAAGAGCCCGGTTTCCGCTACGCCAACCTCGCGGTCCGCGGGCGCAGGCTCGACCAGATCCACGCCGAGCAGACAGCGGCGGCGAGCAGGCTCCAGCCGGATCTGATCGCGCTGTTCGGCGGCGGCAACGACGTGATGAGCCGCGGCTGGGACGCGCGCACGGTCGCCCGCCGCGTCGACACGGCCATCCGCGCCTGCACCGAGATCGCGCCGAACGTCGTCACCTTCACCCTCAGCGACATTTCGCACCGCATGCCGATGGGCCATCGCATACGCCCTCGCCTCACCGCGTTGAACGACGCCGTGCGCGAGGCGTCCGTCAGCTACGGCGCGACGCTCGTCGACCTCTGGCCGGACCACGCCGCGCACGATTCCCGCTACTTCGGCCCGGATCGGCTGCACCTTTCCGAGCAGGGCCACCGGCGCCTCGCCGGGCACGTACTCGGCAAGCTCGGCGTCACCCACGACCCGGCCTGGCTCGAGCCGCTCCCCGGTTCGGCCGGACGCCCGGGCCTTCGGGCGGATCTGAACTGGCTGACGCGGGAGGTCCTCCCTGTCGCGGTCAGCCGTTTCCGCAACCGGCTCATCGGCCGCCAGCCCGGCGACGGCTTCCTGCCGAAGCGCCCGGATCTCCTGCCCGTCCTCGAGGAGACCCGGTCATGGGCGCCCGAACCCGCCTGATCGACACCGCGGCGAACCTGCTGGCCGAAGAAGGCGTCGGGGCGGTGACGCTGCGCGGGATCGCCAAGGCCGCCGGTGTCTCGCACGGCGCCCCGCTGCGGCATTTCTCCGGGCGCGCGGCCCTGCTCTCGGCCGTCGCCACCCGTGGCTACGCGGAACTGCTCGACCGCGGCGACGGCCTGCCGGACGGGACACCGCGCGAGCGGCTCATCGCGGCCTGCCACGGCTACCTCGATTTCGCGCTGGCCAATCCGGCGATGTTCGAGCTGATGTTCCGCCGCGACCTCATCGACCCGGGCGACCCCGAACTCACGCGCGTGAGCAGCGCGGTGTTCGACTTCTTCGCCTCGCTGGTCGCCGAAGTCCAGAACGGCGACTGGCATCCCACGACCGACCCGCGACTGCTCGCGTCCTCGCTGTGGGCGTCGCTGCACGGTCTCGCCCAGTTGTGGCTTTGGGGCGGGCTGGCGGGCGCCAGCTTCGCGCCGTCACCGGAAAGGGCGCTGGCCGTCACCCTCGACGCGTACCTCGGCTGAAGCTCGGCGAAGAGGCGGCCCGTTCCGGATATCCCCTCCCGAAGGCCCTCTCACCCGGAGCGGGTCATCCTCTTCGCCGAGTCGGGGGAATGGAAATGTCCATCCTGCTCCGACGGTAACCGGACAGATCACCGAGCGGAATCCCCGCGAGTCGGAGGCCGAGGTAAACCTTGGCGGTATCTCCACGGGCGAATACCGCCATGGTTGCAGGAATTGGGCGCCTCAACACTCCGACGGTAGCTTTCGGAAGTGCCGTCCCTCGCTCAGCCCTTTCAGCTCCTCCGCGCACGGCCGCTGCTCCTCGACTGCTTGATCACCGCGGCCGCGGCCGCCCTCCTCGCGCTGGGCGCGGCGCCTCGCGGCGGTTCGTTCGGCGACCCTGTCGAGACCGGCGCGGTCGTTCTCGCGGTCTTCATCGCCCTCCCGCTGATCATGCGCCGCCGTCATCCGATCGCGGTCCTGCTCGCGTCGGTTTCGATCATGACCGTCTACACCGCTTTGGGTTACCGGGCCACGTTGGGCGAACCCTCGGCCTTCATCGCGGCGTACACGGTGTGGGCGCGCTATCCGCCCTCCAAAGCCGTGCCGCCGACCATCGCGTGGGTCGCCCTTTTCGAGCTGGGACTCGTGCTCGGCGAGGTGCCGTCCTTCGTGGCCGACACGACGCGCCTGATCGCCCAGTGCGCGGGCACGATCATCGTCGGACGGCTCGGCTACCTCCGCGCGGACAGGATGGTGGAACGCGCCGTCCGCGCGGAACGGGAGATCCGGCACGAGGCGGAACAGGCCGTCGTCGAGGAACGCATCCGCATCGCCCACGAGCTGCACGACGTCGTGTCCCACCACATTTCGGTGATCTCGGTGCAGGCGAACCTCGCCCGCTACGTCTTCGAGTCCTCCCCCGACACCGCGAGGACCGCGCTGGACACCATCACGGGGACCACGACGGAAGCACTCGACGAGCTGCGGCGTCTGCTCGGGGTGCTGCGCCCGCCACAGCACGAACCCCATGAGTACCGACCTCAGCCCGGTCTCGCCGACCTTCCCGCGCTGGTCGCCCGTGTGCGCGAGGCCGGGCTCACGGTGAAGACGAGCACGATCGGCGAACCACGACGACTTCCTCCGGGACAGCAACTGTGCACCTATCGTATCGCTCAGGAAGCGCTCACTAATGTACTGAAACACGCGGATAAGGCGCGGACGGAACTCGTCCTCGAATACGGCGAGGAAGCACTCGTGCTGTCCGTCCGCAATTCCGCTTCCGAGGAGACGCCACCGCCCAATCCGGCGGGACAAGGCCTCATCGGAATGCGTGAACGGGCGAGAATGTACGGTGGTTCGATAGAAATGGGACCGGCCGGCTCCGGCGGTTTCTCGATCGAACTGACCCTTCCCTATCTGCCGCAGGAGCGAGCCCGGTGACCAGTGTGCTGGTGGTCGACGACCAGGATCTCGTCCGTGCGGGCTTCGTCGCCCTGCTCAGCGCGGTTCCCGACGTGCACGTCGCGGGCGAAGCGCGAGACGGGCTCGAAGCCGTCGAGAAGGCCCTCAAACTGCGTCCGGACGTGATCCTGATGGACATCCGGCTGCCCGAACTCGACGGTGTCAAGGCGACAGAGCGGATCCTCGCGCACGCCGGGCCGGAGAAGCCGAGCGTACTCATGCTGACGGTCTTCGACCTCGACGAGTACGTCTACACCGCGTTGCGCGCGGGCGCGGCGGGTTTCCTGCTCAAGGACAGCCCGCCGGAGACGCTGATCGCCGGGATCCACGCCGTCGCGCGCGGCGACATGCTGTTCGGCCCGACCATCACCCGGCGGCTGGTCGAGGCCTTCACCCGGGCCCCACCGGAACAGCCGTCGGCGCCGACGCTCCTCACCGGGCTGACCGAACGCGAACTCGAGGTCTTGCGTTTCGTCGGCACCGGAATGCCGAACGCCGACATCGGCCGGAGCCTGCTGGTCAGCGAGGCGACGGTGAAGACGCATCTCAACCGCCTCATGACGAAACTCGGGATTTCGAGCCGCGCCCAAGCCGTGGTGGTCGCCTACGAAACAGGCCTCGTGCGGCCGCGCGGATCATGAATCACGCTGTCGAAGTCCTTTCCCAGTACGGATTTCGCGGCGTGCCAACCACCCATCCCGTGTACACCCGGCCCCGGCGCCGTCGCGGCCGAGCACAGGAAGACACCGCCGAGCGGGGTGCGGTGCGGATTCCACCGCATGACGGGCCGTCCGAGCACCTGGCGCAGGTTCACCGCGCCGGCGGCGACGTCACCGCCGGGATAGTTCGCGTTGTACGCCTCGAGTTCCGGCGCGGTGAGGCAGCGGCTCGCCAGGATCGTGTCGGAGAACCCGGGCGCGAACCTTTCGATCCGCCGACGGACGAGTTCGGTGACGTCCCGAGGATCGCCGTGCGGCACATGGCAATACGCCCACACCGGCCGTTTGCCCGGCAGGCCGCGGGACGGGTCGATCGCCATCGGATCCGAAACGAGCACGAAGCGGTCTTCCGGATCTTCCCCGCGCACGATGGCGTTTTCGGCGGCGTACACCGCCTCGCGGGTACCACCGAGATGGACGGTGCCCGCCTTGCCGACCTCCGGCACCGCCCACGGAACCGGTTCGGACACCAGGAAATCGACCTTCGCCGCGCCGGGTCCGTATCGGTAGGACTCCAGCGCCTTCCGGTATCGCGGCGGCATCAGATCGCGGGCGATGTCGAGGAATCCGCGCGGGGAGAGGTCGAGGATCACCGTGCGCGACTTCGCCAGCTGCCGCAGATCGGTGATCCGGCTGCCGGTGTGGATCAGTCCGCCGTGCGCGCGGATTTCGGCGGCGAGAGCCTCGGTGATGGTCCGGCTCCCGCCGCGGGCGATCGGCCAGCCCGTCGAGTGCGCGAGGTGGCTGAGCAGGAGTGTCGCGCCCGCCGCGGCGAGCGAGGGCTGACGGCTCATCACGTGCGCGGAGACACCGGAAAGCAGCGCGGGCGCTTCTTCGCCGCTGAACAGGCGGCTGTCCAGTCCGGACGCGAGTGTCGCGATCCGGGCGGGGAGCAGAGCGGCGATCCGCGGGTCTCGGGGCGGCGTGCGAAGGTCGCCGAGCAGGAGATCGGCCAGTTCGCGGCTGTGCCCGGCCAGCGGTCCCATCAAGCGGCGCCACCGGGGGCCGTCCGTACCAAGGGCATCACAGGTCCGGTCGAGATCTTCATAGGCGAGTCCGGCCCGGTTACCGTCGAGCGGGTGTGCGTACGCGATCTCCGGCCGCAGGAGGTCCACACCGTGCGCGGCGAGGTCGAACCAGCGGAAGAACGGGGACGCCGCGGCCAGCGGATGCCCCGTGGCGCAGATGTCGTGGACGACGTCTTCGTCGAACAGCGGAGCCGTGCGCGTTCCCCCGCCGATCTCGTCGGCGGTCTCGTGGACCTCGACCGAAAGGCCCGCCCTGGCCAGCAGGACGGCCGCCGCGAGCCCGTTCGGACCGGAACCGACCACCGCCACCTCGACAGCCATAGCACCCCCTTGCCGGGATCCGAAGATCCTGTCCGAATATTGTCGGACCTCTCTCCTAGATTGATCCGCTCCAACCCAATCAGGAAGGAGGGTCATGCCCGACCATGACACGCTGCTCGCACGCGTCCGGAAACTTCTCGCCAAGGCGGAGGACCCGGCGGTCACCGAGGCCGAAGCCGAGTCGTACAACACCAAGGCCGCCGAACTGATCGCCCGGTACGGCATCGATCAAGCCCTGCTCGCCGCCTCCGGGGCGACGGCCGACGAGATCACCCAGATCATGATCCCGCTCGACAACCCGTACAGCCGGGACAAGGCGGGATTGCTCACGAACATCGCGCATCCGCTGCGCTGCCGGGCCCTGCTGCACCGGCTCGGCCAGTCGGTCACCGCGGTGACCGTATTCGGTTTCCGGTCCGATCTGGAACGCACCGAACTGCTGTACACGAGCCTGCTGCTGCAGGCGACCACGCAACTGACCAGGGTCCGTCCGGAGAACCGGGTGTTCGCCGGCGAATCGCTGGCCGCGTACCGGCGCACCTGGCTGCACGGGTTCTCCGGCGCGGTCTACGAACGGCTCCGCAACAGTGAAGACACCGCCGCCCGCACCCACACCACCGCCGCGGGCCACCGCTCCGCCGAACTGGTGATCCAGGACAGGACGGCGATGGTCAAACAGGCCTACGACGAGCAGTACGGTGATCTTCGCTCGGCGCCGCCGAGGCGGCTGTCCGGCAGCGGCTACCTCGACGGTCACTCCGCCGGCGAGCGCGCCAACCTCAACACCACCGGAATCACCGGACGGCGCCGCGCGCTGCCGGTACGCTAGTCAGGACCGCATCCGCTTCACCCGCTGCACCTTCGCGCCTTCGGGCAGCGGCCGAGCACTTCCGTCCGCGGGGATCTCGTCCGGCTCCGGAGGCCGCACGTTGTACACAAACGCCTCCTCGCAGGCACCGTGAAGAGCGAAGTTCCGCCGAGCCATCGTGAGCGACAAGGCCCCGTTGGGCCCGCCTCGGACGACGTCGGCGTCGTGATCGTCCTGCCCGTCGTCCTCCCAGAAACAGACCGGGCAGACCTCGAAAGCGCCGCGCTCGCCCACCGTGAGACAGCCGCAGCAGGGACAGGCGACAGACCCGTTCCCTGACTCGAACTCCGCTTCCATGCCGGAAAACTACCTCGTGAGACCACATGCCCTCGGGTCTACTGAGGACATGATCGTGATCGAAGACCTGGCCACCCGGCCCGACCTGCGCGAGCCGGCGCTCGGCCTCGGCGCCGTCGGCGGCGAATTCCTCCAGCACGACATGGCTGGTCTGCTGGCGAAGTCGTCCCATCTGGCCGCCCGCTGGCCGGAGTACTTCCTCGTGCTGCTGGAAGACGACGTCCCCGTGGCGAGGGCGGCCGCCGTCCCGGTCGGTTTCCCGACGGCCGAACGTCCGGAACTGCCGGACCACGGCTGGGACGCCGCCCTGATCTGGGCTGCGGAAGACCTGATGAGCGCCCGTGAGACAACCACTCTGATCGCCCTCGAAGTGATGGTCGCGCCAGGCCGCCGTGGCGGCGGTCTGGCCACAAAAGCGTTGCAAGCACTGAAAAAGCGCGCTTCGGAAACAGGAATGCACAAGCTCGTCGTGCCGGTTCGACCGGCCGGGAAGGAGAACGAACCCGAACTGTCCTTTGAGGACTATGTGGCCCGCCGTCGCCAGGACGGCCTGCCCGAGGACCCGTGGCTGCGCACGCACGAACGGCTCGGCGCCCGGTTCGTGAAGGTGGCGCCGTTCGCGATGACGGTCACGGGCACGTTCGCCCAGTGGAAGGCGTGGACCGGTGTCGATCTCCGCGACGGTCTCACGACCGTGCCGGGCGGGATCGCGCCGGTGCTCGCCTCCTCGGCGCAGGACGTCGGCGTCTACGTGGAGCCGAACGTCTGGCTCGAACACCTGGTAGACGAAGCCAGCACCTGCTAGATTTCTTTGGCATGTGCGGGAGCTCGGTATGAACGCCACCGGATCATCCGGCGACGAGCTGCTGCGGCTGCTGGGGGCGCTGTCGAATCCGCACCGGCTGCGGATCGTCGCGGCGCTCCGCGCGGAGCGCGCGTACGTGAGCCAGCTGGCGCGAGAGCTCGACATCAGCCGGGCGCTGTTGCAGCTCCACCTGCGCAAACTGGAGGCGGCCGGGCTCGTGTCGGCCACCCTGGAGCTGTCGGAGGACGGGAAAGCGATGAAGTTCTACGAGGTGACACCGTTCCTGGTCGAGCTGAGCCCGGACGCCATCGCCGCGGCGGTGCCGACGCTGAGCACACCGGCACCGGGTGACGAGGGGGAACGACCGTGAACTGGCATCAATGGCAGGAAGTCGCCGGGGTGATCGGCATCTTCGTGTTCCTCACCGTGGTGATCACGGTGGTCGTCTGGCAGTTCGGCGCGACCATCCGGGCCCGAGGCGCGCTCGCGCGCGAACAGGAATACCGCAGGCTCGCCGAAAAAGCCGTCCAGGCGCAGGAAGAAACCGAACGCAAACTCACCGAACTCGACGGACGTCTCGCCGATCTCCAGAAGAGCGTGGGATCGGTCGAGCGGACCCTCAAGGAGGTCGACTGACAGGCCGCTGAAAGACCCTGGGCCGCCGAGCGGCAACTCGACGGCCCAGGAAAGAAGAAGCAAAAACCTCGCCCGAGGCATCTCACTCCTTCACGCAAAGGACTGTAGTTCATGCTGCCCGAAAAGATCGCCGCCTGGTCCGTGCGGCATCGCGCGCTCACCCTCGTCGGCTGGGTCGCCCTCGTCCTCATCGCCCTGTTGTCGGGCATGCTGCTGGACGGCGAAAGCCGCCGGAGCACCGATCCCGGCGAATCCGGCCGCGCACAGACCGCCTTGAACGCTCAGAACACCTTCGACCCTTTACGCGAGAACGTCCTCGTCGAGGCGAAGGATCCCGGTTCTCCCCCGTTCGCCGCGAACGAAGAACTCCGGCGGGCGACCGAAGACCTGGTCACCACGCTCACCGGATCCGGCTCCGTCACCGGCGTCCGCTCGCCACTGGCCGCCGACGGCGCCGAGCGGATCTCGGCCGACGGCGCGTCCGGCCTCGTCGGTTTCTCGATCGCGGGCGGTGAGAAGGACATCCGTCCGAACTTCGAGACCGCGGCCGCGCAGGTGGACGTGGTCGCCGCCCGGCATCCGTCGGTCCGGCTGGGCCTGTCCGGAGACCTCAGCTTGTCGACCGTGGTCGACAAGGGCATCCGGGAGGACGTCAAACGTTCGGAATTCCTTTCCCTGCCGATGACGCTGGTGATCCTGCTGATCGTCTTCGGGGCGCTGGTCGCGGCGTCGGTCCCGTTGCTGCTGGCGGGCACGAGTGTCGCGGCGACGTTCGGCTTCCTCTCCGTCGTCGACGACTTCACCCCGATCAACAGCGCGACGACCGTGATCACCCTGCTCATCGGGATGGCGGTGGGCGTCGACTATTCGTTGTTCTTCCTGAGGCGGCAACGAGAAGAACGTGCGCGCGGCCACTCCGTCGATGACGCGATCCGGATCTCGGCGAGGACGTCCGGGCATGTCGTGGTCGTCTCCGGCGTCACGGTCGTCCTGTGCGTGAGCGGGCTGGTGTTCACCGGCCTCGACAACTTCACCGGCCTCGCCATCAGCACGGCGTTCGTGGTCGGCCTGGCCGTACTCGGCGCCGTCACGGTGCTGCCCGCGCTGCTCTCGCTGCTGGGAGACAAGGTCGATCGCGGCCGGATCCCTTGGCTGGGCAAGCGGCGCACCACCGCGGAGAACTCACGGTTCTGGTCCGCGACCGCCCGCCTTGTCACCCGGCGGCCCGCGCTGTGGGGCGGGCTCGCGACAGCGCTGCTGCTCCTGCTCACCCTGCCCGCGCTCGGTATGCGCCTGCAGGATCCGACGCCGGCGGAGAGCCTGCCGCGCTCGATGGCGACGATCGACGCCGCCGTCCGCACCCAGGAAGCGTTCCCCGGCGTGGTCTACCCCGCGACGGTGGTGCTGACCGCCGAGAACGGTGGCCCGGTCGACAGTCCGGCGCTGCGGTCGGCGATCACGGATCTCGAACGGCGGATCGGTGAAACCCAGGGCGTGCTGAACAAACCCCTCGCCGTCGCGACCGTCGACGAGGCGGTGGTCGTCCGGGTTCCGTTGTCCGGCGCCGGCCGCGACCCCCAGGCCGACGCGGCGCTGGCGAAACTGCGCACCGAGGTGCTACCCGAAACCGTGGGCAAGGTGGACGGTGTCGAGTACGCGGTCTCGGGCCGCACGGCGAACGCCCGCGACTTCGCGGACCGGGTCATCGAGCGGATGCCGCTGGTCTTCGCCTTCGTCCTGCTCGCGGCGTTCGTCTTGCTGCTGCTGGCTTTCCGGTCCGTCGCGGTGGCACTCGTGTCGATCCTGCTCAACCTGTTGTCGATCGGCGCGGCCTACGGCGTGCTCACCTGGATCTTCCAGGACGGCCATCTCGCGTCCCTGCTGGGATTCACCCCGTACGGCGGGGTGGTCGGCTGGCTGCCGATGTTCATGTTCGTCCTGCTGCTCGGGCTGAGCATGGACTACCACATCTTCATCCTCAGCCGGATCCGTGAACACCGGGCGGGCGGCGCCGTCGCCGCGATCGTCCGCGGCACCGGCACCAGCGCGGGGGTGGTCAGCGGAGCGGCGGTGATCATGGTCGGCGTGTTCAGCGTCTTCATCACGCTGAGCGCGATCGAATACAAGATGATGGGTGTCGGGATGGCTTTCGCCGTGCTGATCGACGCCACGCTGGTCCGCGGGGTGCTGCTGCCCGCGTTCCTGGCGATGCTGGGAGAGCGGGCCTGGCGCCCCGGCCGTAAATCCGTGGCTCCCGAACGTGTCCCGGAACTATCGTCGCCGCATGCCTGACGCGCTCTTCGCCCACGCCCGGCTCGCACCGATCTACGACGCCTTCGACGGCGCTCGCGACGATCTGGACCACTACCTCGCCATCATCGGCGAACTCGGGGCGAAGAGAGTGCTCGACGTCGGCTGCGGCACCGGCTGCCTGGCCGTTCTCCTCGCCGGACGCGGGATCGAGGTCGTGGGGGTCGATCCGGCCGAGGCGTCACTGGAGATCGCGAAGGCCAAGGACCCGGAAGGGAAGATCACCTGGATCCACGGTGACGCGAAGGCCGCGGGTGCAGCGGGCGCCGATCTCGCGGTGATGACCGGGAACGTGGCCCAGGTCTTCCTGACCGAAGACGAATGGAGCCGGACTCTCGAAGGCGTCCGCACCGCGCTCGCGCCGGGCGGTCACCTGGTGTTCGAGATCCGGCGCCCCGGTCGCCGGGTGTGGGAGGACTGGGCCGCCGACACCGCGCACGAGATCATCGACGTCCCGGGCGTCGGCGAGGTCGAGCAATGGCGCGAGGTCACCGAGGTGGACCTCCCGTTCGTCTCGTTCCGGTACAGCTACCGGTTCCCCGACGGCGAGGTCGTCACTTCGGACTCGAAACTGTGGTTCCGCGAACGCGAAGACCTGGAATCCCTGCTGGCGGAGCACGGTTTTCGCGTCCTGGACGTGCGGGACGCCCCCGACCGTCCAGGACGCGAGTACGTGTTCATCGCCCAGCGCGTCTAGAGGATTTCGCCGTCAGGAACGGCTTTCGGCCCGGAGATCTTCACGTCTCCCCGGATGACGACGTTCTTCCCGAAGGTGACGTCACCGTCCACTTCGAGGCTCGTGCACTCCTTGAGCGAGGGCGCGGAAGGGATCCGCGTGTCGAAGTCGGGCAGGAGCTTGTAGAACTCCTTGCTCAGCGAGACGACCGGCGGGGTGGTGGTGAACTCGGGGATCATCTCCCCGCCGTCGTCGAGCACGTACGCGTCGGAGCGGACCACGAGCAGGTCGTCCGTGGTCTTGACCGGCGCGAACCTGCTCCGCGGGATCTCGATGGCCCGCGCGCCCTCGACCGAGCCGATCGCCGCGCCCATCGCCGTTTCGAGCTGGATCACCGGTGTGCTGGCCGCGTCGGCCGGATCGACGGTCTTCCGGTTCACGATCAGCGGCAGCAACGGAGCGGCCGGGTCGGCGTCCTGCAGGGATTTCAGGCGTTCGAGGTCGAACCAGATGTTGTTGGTGTTGAAGAAGCGCCACTTGCCGACGTCGCCGAACGAGTCGTCGCCGTCGGGCACCTGCGCGGATTCACGCAGGACGATCCGGCCGGCGCGCCACGCGAGATGCCCGCCCTTGCGGTCGGCCGCGGTGCCGAGCACGGTCTCCATCGCGAACGGGATGTTTTCGTTCGCGAGCCACGCGGCGATCCGGGCGTCCGGGAGCGCGCCGAGATTGTCGGCGTTGGACACGAAACACCAGCGGATGCCTTGCGCCAGCAGCAGATCGAGCATCCCGCTCACGGCGAGCGCGATGTAGATGTCGCCGTGCCCCGGCGGGCACCACTCGAGTTCCGGGTTCGCGGGCCATTCGGCGGGCCGCCCGTCGGCCGTGATCTTCGGTTCGCGGCCCTGCAGGAAGTCGGCGGGGATGACCTCGTCGGCGAGGTCGGGATACCGCTTCAGCAACTCCAGCGAAGGCTCGCGAGTGCCCGCCGAATTCATCAGGATCAGCGGAAGGCGCGCGTTGTACTTCTCGCGGGTCGAGAGCACCTGCATCGCGATGACGTCGAGGAACGTCTTGCCCGGTTTGATTTCCAGCAGCGATTTCGGCCCGGTGAGCCCCATGCTCGTGCCGAGGCCGCCGTTGAGCTTGAGCACGGCCGTGCGGTCCAGGACGCGGCGTGCTTCTTCGACGTCCGGCTCGGGCAGGTCCACGAGCTTGCTGATGTCATCGAGAGGTTCGAGTTCGTTTCCCGGCAATTCACCCGCGCCGGGTTCGGACAGCTGCTCGAGACGCCTTCGCAGGGCCGCCAGTTCCATGGCATGGGCCCCCGCGGAACGCATTTTCGACAGCGTTTCGGCGAAACGATCGGACGGGTGCGCGTCAGAGCTCATTGTGCCCTTTCTGAACCACAGCGTCGGGGCGTCAGTGTATTACTGGCCGAGGGGCAGCACCCTGGTCCGGGGTCAGCACTCCGGTCATCCGAACGTCGTGCGGTTCCGCGGGCAGGGCGCGCACGAGTTCGGCGTCGCGGACGACGGCGACCAGCCCGGCGCCCGGCGCGGCGAAGGAGAGCGACCTGTCGTAGTACCCGGCGCCCCTGCCGAGGCGGACGCCTTCGTCGTCGACGGCGAGCGCGGGGATCAGCACCAGATCGGCCTCCCTCAGCGTGTCGGGACCGAGCCGGCGGCCCGTCGGTTCGAGCAGCCCGCGCAGCAGGCCCGGCCCGAGACTGGACGGACCTTCGTAGGCGGCCCACTCCAGCGGCCCCGGTTCCGGGGGGACGATCGGCAGCAGCACACGTTTGCCCTGGTCGAGAAGTTGATCAAGGAGCAGTGGCGAGCCCGGCTCAGTGCCGAAGGGGACGTAAGCGCATACGACCTCACCCGGCAGCCGCGCGGCCGCGACAGCCAGCGCCGACGCCTCCCTGGCCCGCTCTTCCGACACCAGTGAACGCCGTTCGACGGTTATCCGGGAACGCCACTCCGCCTTGCTCAGGTGTTCATTGCCGGGCTTGACCACGTGGTCAGGTTAGGCTTCACGCCTATGACAGGCGCAGCGACCACCCCGGCGGCACGGACCATGAGGAGCTTGCCCGATCGGGCGATTTCCACGGCTTCGGACCGCATCACTCCTGGTAACGGTGGTGAACTTCAGTTCACCGACGGGCCTTCATCGCGTGCCTGGTCGAACGAACGGATCGAGATCCCCCAGTCATGACGGAGCCCATCGCCGAAGCGGCCGAGACCGAAGACGCGGGACAGTTCCGTTCCGTCGAGGATCAGATCGCGCTGACCCTGGACGCCGCGGTACGCCCGCGCCCGGTCCGGGTCGCCATCTCCGAGGCCCAAGGCCTCCTGTGCGCCGAAGAAGTCGTCGCCGAACACGCGTTGCCCGGTTTCGACCAGGCCGCCGTCGACGGCTACGCGGTACGAAGCGTCGATGTCCGCACAGCGGGCCAAGAACCCGTGCAACTGCCGGTGGTCGGCGAGATCGCCGCCGGTTCACGCCAGCCGCGGCGGCTCCAGCCGGGCCAGGCCGTGCGCGTCGACACCGGCGCGCCGCTGCCCACGCTCGCCGACGCCGTCGTCCCGACCGCGTACACCGACGGACACCAGGCCAAGGTCACCGTGCACAAGTCCGTGCCGTCCGCCGGTTATGTGCGCCGGACCGGCGAGGACGTGCAGATCGGCGACGTCGCCGTACGCAAGGGCGACACCATCGGCTCGGCCCAGGTCGGCCTGCTCGCCGCGGTCGGCAGGGCGAAGGTACTGGTCTATCCGCGGCCGCGGGTTTCGATCGTGTCCGTCGGCGACGAACTGGTCGACATCGACCGCACCCCGTCGGTCGGACAGGTCTACGACGTCAACTCCTACGCGCTGTCCGCCGCCGCCCGGGACGCGGGCGCCGAGGTCAGCCGCGTCGGAATCGTCCCCGGCGATCCGAAACGGCTGCGCGAAATCGTCGAAGGCCGGCTGCTGATGTCGGAGATCGTCGTCGTCGCGGGCGGCGCCGGCGGAAGCGCGGGTGACGAGGTGCACGCGGCGCTGTCCGACCTCGGCCACATCGACATGACCCGCGTCGGGATGCACCCCGGTTCGGTGCAGGGCTTCGGCAGGCTCGGCCCCGATTCGGTGCCGACGTTCCTGATCCCCGGCAACCCGATGAGCGCGCTGGTCGTGTTCGAGGTCCTGGTCCGCCCGCTGATCCGCGCCGCGCGCGGCACCCGCAACCCGCACCGCCGGATCGTCGGCGCGCGGTTGCTCTCCCCGATCACCTCGACCAAGGGACGCAAAGGCTTCCTGCGCGGGCAACTGCTGCGCGACGAGGGCAACGGCGAGTACCTGGTGCAGCCGCTCGGCACCTCGGGCGCGCATCTGCTCGCGTCACTGGCCGAGGCGAACTGCCTGATCAACATCGACGAAGACCTCACCGAGGTCGCCGCTGGCGAGCAGGTCAAGGTGACCTTCCTGGCCCAGCGGGCGTAATGGGCGCACCGATTTCCGGCGTCGCGTATCCGATCGAGAGCAGGCATCCGGGCTGGCCCGCGAAGCTGGGGCCGCTCCGGGTGCCCGCCGGGATCCTCGACGTCCGGCCGGTCCGGCTGCGGGACGCCGGCGAGTGGAGCCGCGTCCGGCTGCGGGACCGCGAGCACCTCGAGATGTGGGAACCGACCGGCGTCGGGCCGTGGCCGGATCGCAACGCCTTCTGGTCTTGGCCGTCGCAGTGGCTGGCCCTGCGTGGCCTCGCCCGGCGCGGACAGTGCCTCCCGTTCACCATCACGGTGGACGGACACTTCGCCGGACAGATCACTGTGGGTAACGTCATCCGCGCCTCGCTCCGCTCCGCGTGGATCGGTTACTGGGTGTCATCGGACATCGTCCGCGGCGGCGTCGCGACCGGCGCCGTCGCCCTCGTCACCGACCACGTCTTCAACTTCGGCGGACTGCACCGCCTCGAAGCGACCGTCCGCCCCGAAAACACCCCCAGCCTGCGGGTTCTCGCCAAGGCGGGGTACCGGCAAGAGGGCCTTTTCGAGCGCTACCTCGATGTCGCGGGCGGCTGGCGGGACCATTTCTGCTACGCCGTCACCAAGGAAGAGACCGGCGACGGACTGGTCTCCCGGCTCGTCGCGAAGGGCCTCGCGGAGCGCGTTTGACCCCATCACGGGGCCGTTCCGGTGACCGCGTTACCACAAACTGTGAGATTCACCTAATTTGGTGATGCATTTTCCGTGATCGAAACCGGCGAGTCTGCGCGGCGTGTGTGACTGTTGTGGCTAGCGTGACTACAGCAGTGGATCGGGGGAGGTGACGGGAGATGCCCAGTTCGGTGATCATCGTCGCGCTCGCAGCGGCATGGCTCGTCGTTCTCGTGCCCATGGTCGCTCGCAAGCGCCAGCAGGTCGCGCGGACGACGGACTCGGCCTTGGCGGCGCGAGTCGTGCGGAGCGGGAGCACACGCCAAGAGGGACCGGAGGAGTTCGCCATGGCGGAGAACACGGAACCGTCGGTAGAAGACGACCTGGCCGAGCTCGAGGCGGAACTCGACGCCGACCTCGAAGACGAGCAAGAGGAAGCCGAACCGCTTCCCCAGCCCTCGCGCGGGTCCCGCACCGAAAGAGAACGTCAAGGCGCCGGCTACCGGCCGGGCCGCGGCGGCTTCGACCCCGAAGCGGCGGACATCGCCGCGCGCGCCAAGTACGCGTTCCGGCAGCGGATCGTCATCGCGCTCCTGGTGCTGGTGGTGACCACGGCGGCCGTCGCCGGTTTCCTGACCCCGACGGTCTGGTGGGCCAACGGTGTCGTCGACGCGGTTCTCATCGGTTACCTCGCGTACCTGCGCCGCCAGGTCCGCATCGAGAACGAGATCCGGCAACGCCGCCTCGCCCGCTTCAACAACACCCGTGCCCCGCGCCGGACGATCGCCGACGACGAACCTCACGAGTCCCACGTGGACGTCGAGGTCGTCGCCGCCGAACGCCCGGAAGTCGTGGAGCGCAAGCCGTCCCCGATGTCCCGCCTCCGGCGCCAAGCCGTCGTCGTCGACCTCGACGACGAGGACCCGGCCTTCCACGAGCTCGACGAGCCCGGGACCAGGCCGTTCCGCCGGGCCGCCGGAGAGTGACCCCCGCGTTCGGGGCTCCGTGAGCCACTGATAAGCTCATGGAGCCCTGAATGAGGGGCAAGTTTCACCAGGGGCTGTAGCGCAGTTGGTAGCGCGTCTCGTTCGCATCGAGAAGGTCAGGGGTTCGATTCCCCTCAGCTCCACAGCAGGTCAAAGGCCCTTCCCAGGGAATCGGGAAGGGCCTTTCGCTATTCGTACAGCAGCGCTTCATCGCAGGCTGTCGGCGAGTTTCTTGAGCGCGCGCATGTCTGGTCCGAGGAGATCTCGGCGTAGATCTCCATCGTGACCCCCGGATGCACATCGAGATCCGCCAGCAGCGAACCGCAGGAGCGGCGACCGTCATCGGCGTGCCGTGCGCGGTCGTGAATACAAGCCCGCTGTCTAGCCTCTCTTTGTCCCTTCCCCGACGTTCCAGCCGCAGCTTCCACGCGGCTGTGACGATGTCGATCAAAGACATGGTGTCGTCAGACATCGATGTCTTCGTCTGGCGATGCGGGAGCTTCTTCTGAAACCTTTGCGACTGCCAGGAGCTATCCAGCTCCGGCGTCTCGAAGTTAAGCGCCCCCGTCCGGCAGGCCTAGTACTTCGGCCTCACGCATGCCGATGATCAGGACGAGGGCATGCGCCGTGTAAGCGGGTCGTTCTCGTCTTGGCCGATTCCAGGAACTTTCGAGCCGCATCACTTGGACCACCTCTGCCGCTTCGGCATTGATTCCCCTCACACCGCTTGCCAAGTTGCCGAAGTTTTCGGGACGTTCGCCCGGTGGCCCCTCAGCGGCGAGCAGTGCCCAGTCGCACTCGGCCCTCCATGTGATCCGCGGCCCGCGCGTACAAGACGAAGCCGTTCCGGTCCGACTTGTGATCGGCATGGTCGTGCCAGACCACTTCCGGGACACCAGCACCCGCCGCCCAGGAAGCTTGGGCGTCGTACGGCGGTGAGTACGTCCGTTGCAGCGCTCGGAGACAGTCTTTCCGTTGGCTCCCTTAGGATTGATGCCATAGCACCCACAACGCGCACCGAGTCGAGCAGGGCGTCACCGGCAGTTCAGCGTGAAGACGGTCGTGGTGATCCCGCTGTGCCAAGGTGTCCGCGTCGACCACCTCACCCGTGGACTTAGTCAGGTAGTCGATGTGACGCACGGATTCCTCTGTGCCGCCTAAACCTCCTTCAAGCGCACCTGACGGCCGAACGTGACCGCACGCGCCGATTCCCCCACCGCGTCGCGGGCTTCATCGAACAACAGCAGCGGTTGCCAGGTGCCCGGGTCCAACAAACGTCCGAGAACCCATGTCCACAGCGGTTCCCCGGTCCATGTAGACGATCTCGTCATGGTTCGACCACCATACTTGGCGATAGGTGGCCTCAGTGACCATCCGGATGCCCTCGTGCGAGATGGAGCTTGGAGGGCGGTGGCAGGTGCGGAGCCTCCGGTTGGGGTTCCACGGTGGCGAAGTACTGCACGTCCCAGCCAACCACGCGCCGCAGGTTCTGCCACCACCTGTCCACCAGCGCCGAGAAGTGCACCGCGCCCCGAGCGGCCCGCCGGTAGTCGTACGTCGACGGGTTCACCGGCGAGCCGTCCGACCACACGGGGGCCGGGCTGTAGGTGTCGCAAGTGAGCGTAACGAACATCGACGGCCGGAAGCACCCCGCCTACTCCTTCCTATCGTCGCCGAGCAAACCTTGCGTCGGGCAGGTTCGGCGCGTCCTGCCGCCGCCTGGTCGGACGCTTCTCCAGGGTGTCGAGGGCAGGCGGCGACCCGTCATGCCCGATGCCCGCAGCTCCTCGTCCACCGTGCCGACCTCTTGCTACTGCGCTTTAGGAACAGAAGGCGCTTGCGGCCGTCTGGCCGCCTTCAACACAGCCTGCTTCGAGTCGCGTAGGAGCTCTCTGCCAGGGCGGATCAGAAGTCCGACTGTTACTGCGACGATCCCGAGTGCAAGGCTAGCAACGCTGACCGCCCGCTCGCTGATTTCCTTGAAGAAAAGATTGGTCACCCCGCCATCGTCAAGACGATGAACGAAACGATAAAGAGAATTACGTTGGGGTGCTGCGAGCGCGACTCCCGGCTCTGCCGTGCCTCCATAACGATCCTCGACCTTCCATGTTCCAGTGCGCCGGGACGTACGAGCGTTCTGATACGTCTGATTTCTGGAAGTCGCAAGTTCCCTCTAGTCTTGCATCGAGCGATTCTCAATTTCCATAAGGGTTTCAGCTCACTAAGGAGAGCTATTGGCAGTAGCTACCTACCCGCAACGGCGTGAGATAAACGCACCCGTCGTACTAACACCGGATGAAGCACGGCTATCTCCTTCAGGAGATTGGCCACAGCCGTTCGACGACCGCCTGCACGCTGTCCCGAGGGCCGCGGCGAGATGGTGAAGCTCGATCATATCCAGTCGCCGCTCGCCGGCCCCGCACTTACTCACAAACGACTGTGGTTCGTCGAGTCGTTCGGCGACCTGTACCTGCGTCAAGCCAGATTCGAGGCGCAGTTCCCGAAGGAGCGTGCACAACCACTGGTACTCCGCAGAGTAGATTGACCTTTCCACACGGCAAGCCAACCGCAGCCTCGTCAATATCCCAAAATAGGATACCGTCGCGTCCGGTCGAGGGAATCAGCCCTCTACCCAGCGGCCTCAGGAGGGGTTGTGGACATGAGCATTGCTCAGAGTGGTGGCGGCGGTGACGCCGGCGGCTATTCTGCCTCCCGTCTCGGACAGCGAGAACCTTGGGCGCCGTAACCGCCCAGGGCTCTCATTGCTATTCAACACGAGCACAAACCCTGCTGCATTAGAAGATGAATGAACCACTTGCTCGACCAGCCCTGCAGACCAAGCTTCGCCTCGCGGGGGCTCGCTACCGCAGTGACTGAAAGCAGGCTTCTCTTCCTCTCGCACACTGTGGCCATGACCCCAACCTTGAACCGGCTCGTCGGGTGGCCGACCAGCGAACTCGGTAGGACGTTGCTCAGCTCCGGTGTCATCGCCGTCATCTTCGAGCAATACGACCGCAAGGAAGCCGAAGACCTTGCCAACTCACACTTTCGCAGCGCCATCCGACAGGAAGCGTCAGCCATCCGCGATGCCGTCCTTGACAGCTTCGCCTTCAGCCCGGACAGACTGAAGAACATTGCCTCAGACAGCACGCGCGACAGGATCGCAGCCCACGCCATCGTGTTACGCCCGAGTAATCCAAAGCTGCCCGTGACACCTACACTGACCTGCGCGAACAGGTCATCCGCTCAATCTAGCGCTGGCGTGGCGACGACGTTCCCGTCTCCTTGCGCCCCGGCAGGTGGTTCCCGCCGCACGCAAAGGCTCCATCTTCGCCGCCACGAGTCGCTGGAAGTATCTCGTCAGGCTGGCCAGCGCGACTATGCGCTTCGCCTGCGTTGCCTACATAGCGGAGTACCCCGATCTCCGGCGCGACCCAGTCACCACCTCAGCCTGGCGCTTCGAGCCACATGGCCCCGTTGGGGCGGAGGCCAAGGAAGCCTTCGAGCTCGCGCAGCTGTCAGTCAACGGTAAGGAGTAAAAGATCCGACCCACCAGACGCCACGGAGCGCAGCTTTGGACTTGACAAGACCGCCTCAACTGACGGTGAGATCACGCTCGCGGTTACCTGGCGGGTACTAGCGCAACGCCACAGACACCTCCTGCACCTCGATCCTCCAGACCCGTCGCGCGTTGAGAGATCTGCGGATTCAGTTGCGACGCGGACGATAGAAGTCGGTTTTGATGAAAAGATCTTCCTGCAGGCGGAGATGGCGTTCGTGTGCGTATTTGGCGACGAGTGAGCAGCTCCCAGTCCATAAGTGGCAACACTGGACAAAACATGAGAATTATTCCTCTGGCCCCGCAGTCCAACTAACCTGCGTTAGTGCCGACCGATGAACACACAGAGTTACATTTCGTCTGCGCAGCCCTCCAAAGAGACCTGCGTCACAGACATGCTACGATTGAAGTAAATAACTTGAAAGGGTGCGGTTGATGAAGGAATACAATTGGAACAGTACCGATCGACAGGCGGGAGATATCCGCCTCCCGGCTGAACTCATGCCGAACCGAGTCGCGTTAACGGCTACGGCAATCGTTACTTCCAATGATTCCTCACGGGTCCTGCTCGTCGACCCGCATCCCGAAGGAACGTGGGATACCTGGATGTTCCCATACGCGTCGCTCATTCTCGACAAAAAGCAGATCGAGGACGACTCGAAGAGTGTGAGCAAGCGAAAGTTTCTTGATTTAGAACCCGGTGTCACTTTGGGCACACTAGGCGCTGCGCTTGATGAGTTAATGGAAGTCTATCGCGACGAGTATCGTCAGGCACTAGATACCAACTTGAACAATATTATGCCGGACGTGGTAGGCGACTGGAGTGGCGATCCGTTTTACGAACATTATACTCTGAAGTACTCGCGAACTTCGGAAAGCTATACTGCTTATCGTTTCAGCTACTACGCGCGAACGTCATCAACCGAACCCTCAACAGTTGACTATGTGTGGGTGCAGCCGGACACCTTGCTTTCGATAGATATCGAGAAAGACGCGATTAATGGAAAGAAGGTCGCAGAAGGCGACCCAGACGCACTGCGACACCTAATGAACATCTAAGAATCGGGTTATCGCCATGACGTACGAGATCATCGACTGTGACGACGACTTCATGCGTCTTCCGGTCGCGCCGGCTCAAGTCTGGGTTATAGCGTCGCTCGAGATGTGCGTACGGAATCGCGGTACCGACTATCTACTGCTTACATACCCCAGCTACCCACTGAACGGCGCCAGCAACCCGAATGGTCATGATGAGGGATATTGGGCAATCCCATTTGTTGCATTCCCAGTTCCAATATCTTACTCCGCCCCGACCACGGCTGGCTCGCTGCGTTCGCTAGCTGGGACGATTGGTATGCCAGTACTGAAAGAAGCTGTATCTCAGCTAGCGTATCAAATGGGATTGCAGGATACCATCTTCGACTATCGTGGGGAGTTCTTTGAGCTAAAGAACTCCCCACGTACACCTGAACTAGTCAAGGCGTATAAGGTCGTTCGTTTCGGCTTGACCAGCCTGGCCTCAGTCTCAGTTCGCAACCTCGCCGATCCGGACGTGCGCTACGGATATGCCTATCTGCCACTTTCGAACTATGAGGTAGCAACAAAAGTTAAGCATAGTCCTGCACATCACCGAACGGAGAGATGGTATCTCGGTAAACCTCTAATGAGTGATATCGACTATATTCTGAGCGATCAGGGGCGCCGTCGTTCGATAGCGACGACAAGTATCGACATTGATGATCAAGTATTCTTCCGCCGGGAGACCGGTTTACTACTGGCAGCAGACCTGAGCGGCTACGGAGCCGCCTTGAGGTATGTGCATGAAAATATGCGCTCATTTCGCGAAGACCCAACAGCGATCCAAGACAGCTTCCGACGGGCAGTCTCGGAGTCATTCGAACGCATGCTGACTCGATTGGGAGCAACACAGGTTCAATTGGCTGGGGACGGTTTTGTGGCCGCGCTACCTAAACGCGTAACACAAGATCTTCAGCACGCAGTAGTCGAAGTGTTGTCCGAATGGCGTCTTGTGGTCGACGATGTAGCTAGCCTCAACGCAGCCATAAGAGACCCAAAGTTTCAAGTTGGGTCTCGGATTGCCTTGCATCTGGGTGATTACTCATACGGCAGAGTCGGAGGGGCTGGCAGCTTTTCGGCGGCCTTCGACGGAGCAGCTATCATCGAAGTCGTAAGGCTGGAACAAGGACTCGGCGCAGCGATGAAGCGACCGAAAGATGGTCTCGAAACGGTCGAACCCTTGCCTCAGAAGGGCAATTGCGTCGCTATAAGCCAGGATCTCGAACAATCACTGGAGTGCTGCTCGGAATTAGAGGACTCAAGCTTCACACTGCTAGGCCATTACCGGTTGGAGTCGAAGGAGTCGACAGCAACGGCACTGGTGGGAGAGTTGAATTCTGATGAGAGTTGATATTTCAAATCTGCGCCACCTGGAGAGGGAAATTGCATGTGCACTTATGCAGACCAGCGCGGCAGCTTCTCGCCTATCAGCTGACTACTTGCAGCAACTTGCCTCCTTGATGGGGCAGAACATGATTCAGCAAGGCCCTGGTAAGCGTCTGCAGCGAGCTAGGATACATGATAACGGGTTTTTAAAACTGCTGGCTGTAAATGGTGACGAGTGGGAAGATGACTCGTTAAATGGGTATAGACTGGTCTTGCATATCTGGGATACATCGATCGACGCAGCATCGGTCGAGAACGTTCACAACCATCGATGGCCGTTCTGGAGCACCTCCGTGTGTGGAAGACTTGGCTGGGAGCACTATACAGTTTCGTCAGAGAGTGGTCCCGACCCAACGCATTGGAGATTCCGCTACGCCAGTCCCGGTAGCGCCGACTCGTACAGCATGATTTCCGTTGGGCCTGCTGTTCTGGCGCGAAGTTTCAAAGCAGCCGTCGAGCGAGGAACATCGATCGCGATGGAGTGCCATGAACTCCATAGAGTTCAGCGATTGGGTTCGTCGCCAGCAGCAACGATTGTTCTTCAAGGCCGACCGATACGGGAAGAAACGGACGTTTTCGCAAATTACGACGGTATCGATGAGAGGGAGGAACCGCTAAAGAAGATTGCAGTGAAGCTCCAAACGTGTTCTCCCGCGGAGACTGCGACGCTACTGGATAGTATCATTCATTCAACTCCATAACTTGCATATTCTATTTGTCAGATTCGGCACTAAGAAAGCGTCGGACGGCAATCTCGAGCGCACGTCCGTAACCAACGGGCCTGAATCTGGCCAGATCAAGGTTGCGGAACATCTGATCAGGCGTACGAGGCGCGATACTTACTGACATTTCCGACAATGAACAGAGATCCCCGGCAGGCGCCGGAATCGTTTCGGAAGTGACTACCAGACCAAGAGCATTCGTTAGCCCGAGACGTTGAGCCGCCACCATGCGATGGACGCCGTCGACTAAGTTGAAGTAGCTGTCCTGACGCTCCACGACAGGCGGGACGAGAATTTTAACTAGTGGAGACGTTGCTGATCTAGCAGAAATATATGGGGCAAGTCCCTGCTTGAAGAACTGCATAAGAAGCTTCTGGGCCGCATCGAGTCGATAGCGGCGAGCACAGTGCACGAGAGAGCGAACGCTGGCAATTTCGACGGGTTCAACCTGAACGTTACAATCTGCATAAGACGACGGCCACATCTCCCGAAGACTTTGCCTAACAGCCGTACAGATCCGTTGACTGTCTTCCGCGCGCAGCAACATGACCATAGTCCTGGTCAATCTCCCAACGAGTCAATTGCAGTGCGGATGCTCGTAGCGATCACGGTGTCCGTGATGTCGAGTCGGGAATGGTACGTGAGCATTTGCGTCGATCGATCGAACCATTCGCTGGCGGCGCGCAGGCAAGCGAGTATGGAGTCGCTACCGTATGCCGGCGCCATAAAGTTAAGATCTTCAGCGCTTCGCCGGCCAACTTCATGCTCTAAACGTGTTAGAGGTGAGCGCGTCAGCCCAGGCATGAAGCATCCTTGTTGCATCCTTAAGATGGTCAACATGGGGACACGCATTTCAGCAACATATCTGAGAGCGCGCCAAAGTTCCTCGCGTCGCAGGCTGCGCGCAGCAAAAAGCATCCTTATCCAGAAGTATCTATATGCTTCGACGTAATCGTCCAAAGGGTCACATTGAATGTCTGTCGATTTGCGAATCAACTCGGTTAGATAGCCACTTCGATCTAACAGTACACGGTGGGAAGTGGACCAGGCTGGTGACGGCGATACGGTAAGGTAATTGTTGAAATTTAGTTGACACACTGTGAGATCAAAGAATACGACGGTACACGAATAGCCAAAGTTTGCTACGCACACCGGCCCTCGCCTAATCGCGTACGCACCGAGGCGCGCAATGAAGATAGCAAGTCGATTAGTTGCGTAGCTATGTAGATCTGATACTGCTACAAGCACGAAGAGGTCAATGTCCGAGTACTTATCGGCCTCTCCGCGACCCAGTGAGCCACCTATTGAGATAGCGTCGATTTCGCTGAAATCGTCTTCTCTTGCGATAGCAAGGACGGTGTCCAGCAAGTCATCGACTCTGGTCATACGAAGAAATATACGCTGCGCACGGCGTTGAGACAAGGGATAACCGGGCGAGATAGTACATATAGACTAATCGTATTGACCAGTTGGTCAATATCTCTTATAGTCGATAATATGCATGGAGGTCAGCCTTGGGAAGACCGAGCACATAGTTGGATAGATTGGGTTCGCGCTGAAAGACGCAGTGGATTTACGAGTCAAACTTGGCCAGCACTGGAAGCTATCTTGCCCAGCCATGTCGCCGGACGCGTTCTTGATCTTGGCTGCGGTGAGGGCCGATCGGCGCGCGAGTTGACTTGGAGCAGTTATGACGTTGTGGGAGTTGAGAGTTCGTCCACACTCGCAACGGCCGCACGTTTTCACGAGGTACCTACCAGAGTTCTTCTTGGTGATGCAACAAGCCTCCCGTTTGCGGATAGCTGCTTCAGCCTGGTGGTAGCGTGTATGTCACTACAAGATATTGTTGACTTGCCGACAGCTTTGTCGGAGGTAGGCCGCGTCTTAGAAGCGGGCGGGTCTCTTTGTCTAAGTATTCGTCACCCGTCTTTTACCGCAATTGGGGGGTCCTGGGAACGCGAACGTCCGCGCCGCCAAGTGCAAGAGTACTTGAAAGAACGTACGTATGAAGAGCATATGTCGAACGGGCCACAAGAGATGAGGTTCGAAAGTTTTCATCGCCCACTAGCGGCATATGTTGGTGCAATCACCGCAGCTGGTCTGGCTGTAACGTGCCTGAATGAGATAGGTGACGGGGTTCTCCCACAGCTACTTGTCGCTCGAGCAATAAAGTTATGATGTTAGAAGCCCTTCAAGATTCCGACTATTGAAGCAGTTAAAAGAGCAGATGTAAATAGCCAAGTCGCGCTTGCTACAAGGCGCAGCTTTCTTCGAGCAATGCGACTGGATTCCCAAATTTGATCACAGAGGGCTTCGCTCATTTCGTCCGTGTCGCTAGTTAGCCGATCGAACTTTAGCTTGAACTCCGTACCATTCGTGTTTTCGGTAGCGATATGAGCGAAGTAGAGGGGTGAGCCAGAGCTTTGCGTTCGCAGTCGCGGTGCAAACACTCGTATGGAGATAACCATAGAGGTTCCTGTTAGCGCAAGGCTGACAGCACTTAGGCCAGTCTGCCAAGGCGACAGTGCCCAGTTAGACGCCTTCGGGAGGATGTGGACGATGATCCCCCCGAGTACACCGCTAGCGCCGAGCAGGGCCCCAGCCTTGGTGTCTGCCACCTTGATCCAGTCATACACGTGCTGGAGGAGCTTCCAGGCGTCATCGGACGTCATCATACCCTTAGCATCCCACAGATGGCGGGTCGACAGTAGGTGACGAATATAGGCCTGTCCGGACGATCTTTGCGATGCGTGATCAACATGTTCACATCACCTATTGATACTAATCACGCTCGCCTTGAGGGTGCATACACTCTGCGTGTCACGGCATGGTTGCGTTAGCTGCCTTAACCGGCATAGGCAGATCGGGTATGGAGGAGATTTTGACTACGCAAGTTATAGCGCTTGGCCCAGGCGGTTTTGCTGGCGCTGGTCGCATAATGTGCAACGGATTGCTGTCGATTGCGCGCCACGGGATTCCGTGCATGTTCATCGGCCCTAAAACCCCATTCTCCTTGCGCCACAAAAAGGAGTTGCCGATCCAATTTAGATGGCGTTCCATTCCGGTGACTTCTGGCGCCATCGGCGAAGGCGCGGCGATTGGTCATTCGATGGTACTTTTCCCTATCGAGCTGGCCGATGAAGTGGTAAAGAATGCAAAGGCGGCGGCGGAGACCGCGCAACGTGTCGTGGTGTGGGCTCACTACTTGTTTCCGTACGGGATCGCGGCTCAGATGGCCAAAAGTATCCTCACGTCTGCCGGTATCGAGATAGAGTTATGGCTGAATCCGGCGGGTTCTGATATCTGGGAAGTTGGGCGCCAATTCGAAGATGTCACGATCAGTTTACTGAACGATCCAATGGTCGATCGGATCGTGACATATTCGGACCAGTTCGCTGCTGAAATAGCCGATATTTACAAGGTTGAAAGGTCTATTGACGTAGTAAAACCCTCCGTAGAGGACGAGTACTATGCGCTCTCTACCATCGATCGTGCTGCCGCACGTAGACGGTTAGGCTTTCCTGAGAAGGAATTTATTATTTCATGTCACAGTAACATGCGGCCAGTGAAGGCGCCCCAAGACGTAGTCATGGTGGCACGTCGTGCTGCTTCGCAGCTACTTGAAAGACCTTCGTCGCTACTGCTTGCGGGTCCAGTACGTGACGTCGAGTCGTCTTGTGACGGCATGAGTATTCGGCGCCTCGGTGTCGTTAGGCAAATGTGGGAGCTATTACAGATCGTGGATGTGGAACTCAACCTTAGCCGCCACGACTCTTTCAATCTAAGCTTGGCAGAGGCGATGGCCTGCGGTGTCCCTGTTGTTACGACAGATATCGTGGGCATTTCGGACGATGTGGTTGACGCGCGCGCGGGTGTCGCGGTGCCGTTGGAACGTCGCATTGTAAATGATCCGCGGGCGACCTACGATGCCGCCGTGCGAGGTATCGTGACTTTCGGCAGCTTGGAGTCTGTTCGACTCGCCGCCGGAATGGCTGGCGCGCAATATTCCAAGAAACAGTTTAGCAATCAAGCATACTGGAAGCGCATAAGCGTGCTCTTGTAGGTAAATGACTTTGTTAAGATGTGTATAATTCAATTTCCAGGTCGGTGTAGGCCAGCTGCTTCTCTCGGGCTTTCCAGCCGGGGCGCGTTCAGCCATGAGATGTACCTGAGCTCCGTCGGATAGATTGTGAATCGCCTAGGCGAGCGGGCCGCGGATGCGCATGCAGGTGACAGCGTCCTTGTCGACGAGGTCATCGAAGTCGTACGTCCCCATGGAGAACATCTGCCGCGGGACCAGCCGCTGGGTTTTCGTGTCCGGGTGCTCCGGCATGATCAGTCGAACGCGCAAGTTGCCAGGCCCTCCGCCGGCCTGCACTGTTACCGCATGCATGCGCCTGCCAAGGAACTCCTTGAAGCTTCGCCCGCCGTACTTCCGCCCATCGAACAACGGATCGAGGTGTAGCATCTTGTGCTTGAGCCATACCCCTGGGCGCAGCATTGCCATCCCTGTGGTTGAGGCCTGTACCTGTAACCGCTCACCGTCCTGGATATCGAAGCTCGCTCTGCCTGCTGGCTGGGCGCTACGCTCGACCGCGGCTACCAGCGTGCCCCAGCATTTGTACTCCGAACACACCGACACTAATCGTGGACTGGCCGATGCCTCTGTTCCGACGACCACAACGTACTTGCAGAACTCACGCAGCCGCTGTACGAGCGGCGAGTAGTCACTATCGCCGGCGACCAGCAGGTGCGGCTCGGCGAGCACCTCCGCGCAGCGGCCCATCACGGCGGCCGACCACTTCCGCCTCGCCAGCCAGACCCAGACGTTCACCGCGGTCATGGTGCTCCGGCTGTTCGACGAGAGTGCCGTCGATCTCGACGCTCCGATCGAGAGGTATCTGCCCTGCGTCGTCACCGGAACTTCGACGGCAACGTCATCACCGTGCGCCAGTTGCTCAACCACACCGCGGGATTCGCCCACGACCCCGCCGGCGCGAAGACCAAGCCCGACGGCACCTACGACCTGGCCGCGCTCGTGCACGCCGCGATGGACGACAAACCGCTGTCCGCCCGGAACGGCGTACCACTACTCCAATATCGGCTACCTCGTCCTCGGCCTGCTGATCGAGAAACTCACGGGCCGGTACGTCGGCGACGCGATCACCGAGCGGATCGTCAAACCGCTCGGGCTCACCGAAACCTCGTTCCCGCGCCGGGAAAGCGCACGCTCACGAACCCGTATCTGCCCGGCTACGTGGGTTTCCGGGTCGGCGACGGCTTCTTCTGGTGGGAGGCGACGACTTCGAAGGAACTGTCGTTCTGGAGTTCATCGGCCGCGATGGAATCCACGCTGGCGGATCTCGCGAAGTTCAACCGCGCGCTCGTTGCGGGCGAGGTCGTCTCGCCGAAGGCACTCGCCGAGATGCGCACCGTCGTGCCTTGGACACCGGGCTCGCCCACCGGTTACGGGCTCGGCCAGTTCAACCTCCAGCTGTCCTGCGGCGGCATGGCCTGGGGGCACGACGGCCTACTGCCGACTGGGCACACGTCGCTCACCATGGCCACCGACGACGGCCGGTTCGCGTCGGTCGTGACCAACACGAACATCCTCCCGACCGAACCGGGCATCCTCGACGTCGCCAACGCCGCCCTGTGTGAGGGGAAATGACGCGGGTTCTGGCGTCCGCACTCGTCCTGGTCGGCGTGCTGGCGTGGACCGGCTCCGCCTCGGCGGCGAACTCGGCCGCACCGCCGGTTTTCACCGACGGCCAAGGGCTGACCGTCGTCAAGCAGTCGTCCTGGGTGGACGATGGTGGACGCACGTTCGAACTGGTCGTGCGAACCGCCGAAGTCCCGCGATACTCGACGCTCGAAGAGCAGGTCTCCGGCGAGCACGTGATCATGGTGACGCTGCCGGAGGGTTACCCGTCTTCCGGTGACACCCGCTATCCGGTGCAGTACCACCTGCATGGCCACCTTGATCTCCCGGACACGAGCCTGAACCAGCAGATGTTCGAAGAGTCCACGGCGGGCGGCGTCCCGCTGATCTCCGTCGCGGTCAACGGATCCGGCCGCGGCTGGTACACGAACTGGGTCGCCCCGCCCGCCGGGCTCGGCCCGCAGAACTGGCAAAACTTCCATCTGGACCAGGCGATCCCGTTCATCGACGCGAATCTGCGCACCATCGCGACGCGGGAAGGCAGGGTGATCTCCGGGCATTCGATGGGCGGCTTCGGCGCGTTCCACTACGCCGAGACCAGGCCGGACTTGTTCGGCTACGTCGGCAGTTTTTCCGGCGGGCTCGACTTGGCGAACCAGTTGCAGAGGATTGCGGTGGCAGGCAGTACACAACTGCCGGGCAGTGGCACTCCGACGGTTCCGGTGGAGGCGATCTTCGGGCCGCCCGTGTGGCCGTTGGACACGGCGTGGAACGAGGCGAGTCCCGCGCAACACGTGGAGTCGCTGCGTGGCATGGGGGTGGCGATGTACACCGGTGACGGCGGCAACCTGCTGGACAACCCCGTCCAAGCCGCGATCGAGAACGTCGCGCGCGAGACCAATCGCGTCACACACGGCAATCTCGTCGCGGCCGGGATCGCTCACACGTTCATCGGTTACGGCGACGGCGGAAAGTGGGCGGAAGGCTGTCGCGGCAAGCACACATAAGCCGCTTGCCTCAAAGCCGACATGAAGCATTTCGTCACGCTTCTCATGGACGTGCTCGACCAACCCTAGCGAGTGGCGCACCATTTCGCGGTCCGGCAAGGATGTTCACCTGGATCTTCTCGCGGCGATCGCGGCAGCGGCCAGAGCCATAGCGAACAACGAATACGAAGCGAACAAGCCGGTGACAGACGTGCTCAAGGCGCCGCCGACGGCGCGGCCCAGCAGCTGCCCGACGCATTCGGCGGTGATGACGGCGGTCGCCAGTTCGGCGGCGGTGAAGCCGCTTGAATCCGCGGTCGTGGCTCTGATGTACAGGCCGGGATAAGCGAGTCCGACGCCGATTCCGGCGACGGTCCAGGCGACGAGAGCCAGGGTGAACGACCCGCCGAGAGCGAGGACGGCGGTGCCGAGAGCGGTGAGACTCAAGCCCACGAAGGGAAAGAGCGCCGAGGTGAACCTGGTGGCCACCAGGCTGGTCACCGCCCAGCCCAGCGGCGCGGCGCTCAGGACGATCGCGGCCTGCCCGAGGCTCACCCCGAATCCGGTCGTCAGAAGCACGGTGATCAGGCTGTCCGCACCGAAGTAGCCGATCGCGAACAACACCATCGCGCCCAGCGCGGCGGGGGTTCCGGGGCGCAGGCGTGCGGTGCCCGCGGGCAGGATCGCGATCATCCCGACGACGGTGATCGCCGCTCCGGCGAGCGCGAGCGGCCAGAAACCCATACTGAACACGACACACGTCGCCCCGAGCGGAATCGACAGTGTCTTCAGAAGCGGGCGCGGCGGGTCATCGGGGGACGGGTCGCCGCGGGTGGCGCGCACGACCAGCAACCGTCCGAAAAGGACGAACGGCACCGGCAGCAGCAGTGTCCAGCGCCAGCCCACGAGATGTTCGAGGCCGAGGGTCGCGGCGGGGCCGACCAGCGCGGGAACGATCCACATCGCCGAGGACGCGGCGACGACGCGGATCCGCAGGCTGTCGTCGAGATGCCGGATCGCCGAGCTGATCCCGAAAACCGCCAGGAGACCACTCGCGAGCCCGGCGGTGAACTGGCCGAGGGCGAACATCCACGCCGACCTGGACACCGCGGCCAGGAGAAGGCCGCCGAGATAGGCGGTCATCCCGGCGGCCAGTGTGCCTCGCGGGCCCAGGCGGGCGAGGACCCGGCTCGCCAAGGGAAGCGCGACGAACAGGCCCAGCGTCGAGCCGGCGATCAGGAGTCCGAGACTGTCCTTCGCGTCGAGATCAGCGGCGACGACGGGCAGCAGGGTGGAGGCGACGAAGCCGGTCACGGCGGCCGCGAACTCGAGCGCGACGATGCCGACCGCCAGCCGGACCCCTGTCACGTGTAGAGATCTCGCTCGTACAGGTTGAGCTGCACCCACACGCCGTCGGGATCCTGGACACGCATCGAGTACCCGAAGCCTTCGTCCATCGGCGGCCCCGGCTCGAATCCGGCCGCCCGCAGACGTTCCGCGACGTCTTCCAGCGGTTCGACGGCTTCGAAAGCCAGCTCGCAGCGGCCCGCGTCCTCGCCGGACGACTGATGGATGGCCAGCGTTCCGCCGTCGGCGGGCAGTTCGACCCAGCCACCGGGCCGCGACACCGGCCCGACCCGCAGGCCGAGTGCCTCGTAGAACCGCGTCATGGCCTCGACGTCCGAGGTGTAGCGGATCGGCATGACCTTCATCGTTCGCGTTCCTCACTGGTCCGCAGGTAGTCCTCCAGCACCCGTTCGACGAACGACGAGAGCGACTCGTCGGCGTCGACGGACGCGTGCTTCACCCGCTTGATGAGGTCGGGCGGCAGGTAGACGTTGAATTGCCGTTTCTCGACCTGAGCCATGCTCGCATGCTAGCAAATGAGCACAAGTGGCACCGTGACCAGCGCCAGGACCGCGCCGATCCAAGGGATGGTGGTCAGCGAGGCGCCGAGGTTCAGCGCACCGGCAGCGAAGGCCGGGGTGAGGCTGATGCCCAGCTGGAAGGCCGAGACCGTGGTGGCGCCGGCGAGCGTCGGAGCGGAACCGGCGAGGGCGAACACCCGCCCGTAGAGCGCCGGGTTGAGCACGAAGGCGGCGACTCCCAGCAGGAACACCACGGGCACGACAACCCAGACCGACGTGGCGAAGACGGCTAGTAGCGCCGAGAAGACCGCGATGCCGAGGACACCGCCGAGAAGCGCGTGGCGCGGCCGCTTGTCGGAGATCCGGCCGCCGACCGACAATCCCGCGAAGGCGCCGATGCCGAACAGCGCCAGGACGGCGGGGATCCAGACCGCGGGAAGGACGTCCTCCAGCATCGCCGCCAGGTAGTTGAAGGAGACCATGTACGAGGCGGTGCTCAGGATCGTGACGGCGTAGACGCCCCACAGGCGCCAGGAGCGCATCGCGCGCAGTTCGCCCGAAAGGTTCGGGACGGCGGACGCGGTGGCGGGAAGGCCCACGGCGCAGGCGACTGTGCCCAGGACGGTGAGCGCCACGACGCCCCAGAAGCCACCGGTCCAGTCGGTGAGGTTGCTGAGCAGGGTGCCCGCCGGTCCCCCGGCCACCATGGCGACGCTGAGCCCCGCGACGACGACGCCCGAGGCGCGGGCGTTGCGGTCGGGGGTCACCAGGCTGATCGCGGTCACGGCGGCGACCGCGAAGAAGCCCGCGTAGGCGAGACCGGCGACGAACCTGGTGACCAGCAGGACGAGGTAGTCGTCGGCGAGCAGGCCCGCCGCGATCGACGCGGCGAAGACGAGTTGCGTGGTCATCAGCGCCGTACGCCGTGGCCACTTCAAGCTGAGCACGGCGAACGGCGGGCCGCCCAGGACGACGCCGAGAGCGAACGCGGTGATGAGCGCTCCCGCGGACGACAGGGAGACACCGAGGTCGGCGGCGGCCGAGGGCAGGACCCCGGCCATCAGGAACTCGGCGCTCCCCATCGCGAACAGGCTGAAAGCGAGGAGGTAGACCCCGGTGGGGAGCCGTCTGGTTTCGATCATGGCGCCAGCATCGGCAGCGTCTGGCTGTTTCGGCAAAGAACTTTGCCGGAATCGGGACGAGCTGCTGTGCTCGTGGCATGGAGAGCCAACCAGCGGTCACCGCGGCGATCGAGCTGATCGCGCCCCGGCTGCGCCGCGCACGGGAGAAGAAGGGCACGACGCTGGTGGAATTGAGCCGCGCCACCGGCATCTCCACCAGCACCCTGTCCCGCCTCGAATCCGGTCAGCGCAAGCCGAGCCTCGAGCTGCTCCTGCCGGTCATCGCCGCGCTGGGCCTGCGCGTCGACGAGATCGTCGACTCACCGAGGGTGCTCGAAGTGCCCCAGGACGGCCGGGTCCTCATCCCGCTCACCCGGCACCAAGGGGAGCCCCGCGCCTACAAGATGACGATCCCGGCAGGCGACGACGAGCCCCGGCCGCGGACGCACACCGGGCGCGAATGGCTCTACGTGCTGCGGGGCAGGCTCCGGCTCGTGCTCGGCGATCAAGACGTCGTCCTGGAGCCCGGCGAGGCGGCCGAGTTCGACTGCCGGACGCCGCATTGGTTCGGCGCCACCGGCCGCGGGCGGGTAGAGGTGCTTAGCCTCTTCGGCAAACAGGGTGAGCGGATCCATGTCCGCGCCCGCACCCGGTGACGTCAGACGCGCTGCTGGATACGGATCAGGTTCCCGGAGGGGTCGCGGACGGCGCCGTCGCGCAGGCCGTACGGCTGGTCTGTCGGCTCCTGGATGACCTCGGCGCCCGCTTCCGCGAGGTGCTTGAAGAGGCCGTCGAGATCGTCGGAGGACAACAGGATGCCCGCGTACGTGCCCTTGGCCATCATCTCGCCGATGACGCGGCGTTCGTCATCGGTGATACCGGGGTCGACGGCAGGCGGGTGCAGCACGATCGAGACGGGCTGCCCCGGCGGGCCGACGGTGAGCCAGCGCATGCCGTCGTAGCCGACGTCGTTGCGCACCTCGAAGCCGAGGATGTCGCGGTAGAACGCCAATGCGGCTTCGGGGTCGGTCTGCGGGAGGAAGCTTCCGTGAATGCTGATGTCCATGGCGATCACGCTAGGTGAGGCCGGTATGCGGCGCTTCTCGATTCCTGATCGGTCGGCGATTCCCGGCTAGGAGATCCGCTTGGTCAGATGCACGGTGACCTGGTCTCCGATCTCCTTCCGGATCACCTTCCGGAACGGTTTGCGCAGCGGCATCATGTGGACGCCGCCGCCGATCGGCAGCATGCTCACCTCGTAGTCGTGGCCGTCCACGGTGCCGCTGACCTTGACGGCCTTGCCGGTGCCGAAGAACTCCGCGGAGTCCGGCATGTTCACACACGGCCAGCCGCTGTTGGAGTCGGGAATGACCTCGGCCGTGAAGGTCACGTCGATTTCCTGCGGTGTCTTGTCAGGCATACTTTTCAGTTCTTCCTTGTCGTGGTTTCCCGAGCCGCCTGAATCGCGGCGACGGCGCGGTCGACGTCGGCTTCGGTCGTACTCCAGCCGGATACGGAGATGCGCATCAGACGTCGGCCGCGCCAGGTGGTCGCGCCCATCCAGCACTCGCCGGAGCGCTGGACGGCCTCGACCATCTTGTCCGTGTCTTCGCCGAAGCCGACGAGAACCTGGTTCAGCACGACGTCATTGACGACCGTGACACCCTCGATCTTCGCGAGTTGCCCGGCGAACCTGCGCGCCAGCGCACAACAACGCTCGACCAGGTCGGCGACCCCCGAGCGACCCAGTTCGCTGAGTGCCGCCCACGTGGCGAACCCGCGCGCCCGGCGGGACGACTCCGGTACGAAGTCGCTCGGCGCTCTCACGCCGCCATCGCCCTGGCCGGTCAGGTACGCGGCCGTGAGCGACATCGCGGCGGCGTGGGACTCGGGATGGGCGCAGAAGGCGTAACCGCTGTCGTAAGGGACATTGAGCCACTTGTGCCCGTCGACCGCCCAGGAGTCGACAGTCTCCACCCCGGCGGTCAGGTGCTCGAGGGTGGGAGTGGCGGCCGCCCAGAGCCCGAACGCGCCGTCGACATGGACCCACGCGCCGCGCTCGTGGGCGATCGCCGTCGCGGCGGCGAAGTCGTCGAAGGCGCCGGTGTTCACGTTTCCGGCCTGGAGGCAAACGATTGCGGGACCGTCGAGGACCCGCTCGAGGTCGGCGATGTCGATGGCGCCTTGGCTGTCCGTGCGCACCGGCCTGACGGCGTCGGTCCCCAGGCCGAGGAGGCGCAGGGAGCGGTCGATCGTCGCGTGGCGTTCCTCGCCGGCCACCACCGTGAGCGGCGGCGCCCCGTGCAGTCCGCGCCGCTCGACGTCCCATCCGGTCCGTGCCAGTACGTGATGACGAGCGGCGGCCAGGCAGACCGTGTTGGCGCCCTGTCCACCGGTCACGAATCCGAAAGAGGCGCCGGACGGCAGACCGAGGACGTCCTTGAGCCACTCACCCGCCACCTCCTCGACGATCGCGGCGGCCGGCGAGGTGACCTGGTTGAACGCACCCTGATCCCAACCGGTGGTCAGCATGTCGGCGGCCGTCGCGGCTTCGAGCGCGCCACCGGTCACGAATCCGAAGTACCTCGGCCCGGTGGTCGCCACCAGCGCGGGCTCGACGGCGTCGGCGAGCCGCCGGATCACGTCGGCGGGCGGGGTGGGCTTTTCGGGAAGCTCGCCGAGCTTTCCCCGGACGCCCGACGTGTCGTCCGGGAAGACCGGAGCGTCGGCCACACTTTCGCGGTAGTCGGCCACGCGGGCGGCGACCTCGGACAGGAGATCTCGCAGCTCACTCATCCGGCGGCTCTCTTTCGATCGTCGCGAACCAGGCAGGAGCGCCGTCCTCGTCGTGGAACCTGGTCCGGACGCGCTCCTTCTCGATGGTCTTCACGCGCCATCCTTCACCGAAGGGCTTTGTCAGCGCCTCACGTTTTACGGGATGGGGCCCGGCGTTCTCGCCTTCGCTGAAACACAGGATGTACAGCGTCCCCTTGGTGACCGCTTCGAGGCTCTTGACGTAGGCCAGGCGCTCGTCGGCGTCGAAGGCGTGGAAGAGGCCGCAGTCGAGCACCGTGTCGAACCTGCGCTGGAGCCGCTCCAGGTGAAGCGCGTCCGCGGTCGCGAACTCGGCATCGAGCCCACGTTCCGTCGCCTTCCGGCGTGCGGTTCGGAGCGCCGTCTCGGCGACGTCGACGCCCAGCACCTGGAGTCCCCGTGACGCTAGGTGAAGCGCGTTCTCGCCGGACCCGCAGCCCGCGTCGAGCACCTTGCCGGTGAACCGGGGCGCCGCCCGGACGATGGCGGGCTGGGGTCCGCCGAAGTCCCACGGGGCGGGTCCCTCGTGGTAGGAGGCGTCCCAGGACTGACCCGTCATGCGCTCGTGGCTGGTCGGGGTTCTGCCGTCGAACGGGTCTTCGGTTCGCTCCGGCACGGTGGCCTCCGTTCCGCTTCGAGTCCGCCCATCCGACCGGCATCAGCGCGACCGGGCCCTACTTTCTGGCGGAGCCGCCGATCAGCTGACTCACACGCTGGGGCGTCAAACCCAGTACCGCGGCGATCTCCCGTCCGGACAAACCGGATGTTCCAAGTTTCTTCGCTACTTCACGCTGCTTCGCCGCGGCCTCGCGTTGTCTACGCTCCGCGTCCCGCACGTCGGCGCGAGCCGACCTGACTTGCTCTGCCAGCTTGGCATCGAGCTGGGGTACGACGTCCACCTCGAACGAGTTTTCGTCTTCGAGGTCGAGGGCGAACGCGATGTACTCGCGAGCGACGGCCTCCGCCTTGGACAACGTGTTCGCCTGCGTGACACCGACGCCCTCGACATGCAGTTCCCACCCGCGCTTCCAGCGCTTGGCCAAGACGACGTAGGTGTCGGTCATTGCAGCCACCCCTTCCGTAGACACGTGAGCTTCTTGATGACGTCGTCCACGACTCCGGGCGAGACGTTCTTGTGGTTTGGGCACGATCGCTTGATGTCCCCCACAAGGGCAAGCCCACTTCTCATGACTCCCGCGAGTCGATTTGTGAGCACAGTCCGCGTCGAGAAGTGCCCGCCGCACATCTCGGTACTTCATCGCCTTCGCCACGCAGAATAATCTAGCCCCCCTTGATTGGCAACATCTAGGGGGACTGGATCCCGGAGAGCCGGATCGCTCCGGACCCGGCGCGGTGCATACGCGGTACAAGTGGTGTGACCAGGCCGTCGTGTGACCTTGGGAAACCTTGTTTGACCTGCGTCAGAATGCCCCGGTACCGTGTTGTGTTAGCACTCTTGTCGGCTGAGTGCCAATGCACGAAGGAGCTGCAGTGCCCACCTACCAATACGCCTGCAAGGAATGCGACCACGCTTTCGAGGCCGTGCAGTCGTTCTCCGACGCGAGCTTGACCGTGTGCCCGCAGTGCTCGGGCCCGCTTCGCAAGGTCTTCAGCTCTGTCGGAGTGGTCTTCAAGGGCAGCGGGTTCTACCGCAACGATTCGCGCGACTCGAAGGCCAACACGACCTCGACCTCGACCTCGGCCAAGACCGAGTCCAAGTCGGAGACCAAGACCGAGTCGAAGTCCGAGACCAAGAGCGAGTCGAGCTCGACATCCTCCTCCACGGGTACGACGAAAACGGCCGCCGCCGCTTCCTGACGTCCCGAGTTGTCCACAGGCCCCCGGTTGTCCACAGCCGGGGGTTTTCGTTCTTCCCGGGCACCGCGCCGGCCCCTAGCGTCGAGATCATCACCGATCGACGAGGGGGAATCCCGTGTTCCACGATCTACCTGTCCTGCGAAGACTCCACGGCAGGCCGGCGCGGTTGCTCCGCCGCTGGCTCGCCCTGTCCCTGCTGCTCGGCGGCCTGGTCACGCTCTTCTTACCCGCGTCCGCCCGAGGCGCGCCCGGCACCGCGACCGTGGTCTCCGCCCGTGATCTCCCTGCCGGAACGCTGCTGCGCGCCGGGGATCTCGAGCTCGCCGACCTCCCGGACGACGTCCGCCCCGACGGTGCCACGGGCCTGCCCTCGGCGGTCGAGGGGCGGATGCTCGTCGGGGCGGCGCGGGCGGGTGAGCCGCTGACCGACGTCCGCCTGGTGGACACGGCCATCCCCGGAACGGGTGATCCAGAGAGTTCAACTGTCCCGGTGAGGCTCGCGGACGCGGGTGTCGCGGAGCTGCTCAGGCCGGGCCGGCGGGTCGACGTGGTCGCGGCCGCCGAGGCCGGGCGAGAGGCGTCTGTGCTGGCCAGCATGGCCGTCGTGGCGGCCGTCGGCACGCAGGGCACCGGTGATCCGCGAGCCTCCGGCGCCGGGAGCAAGGGACCTTTGGTGCTGCTCTCCCTGCCCTCCGAGATCGCGACACGGGTGGCGGCCACCTCGCTGGAACGGTCCATAACGGTTACCCTCCGCTAGCTCGCGCCTGCCCCGGTGGCGGCGGGCGCCTGCGTCCCCCCGGTACGGAAAAAGGGACGGTCGGCGAACCGTCCCAGGTGAAGAGGAGAGCGTCTTGCTCAAGGGTTTCAAGGACTTCCTGATGCGCGGGAACGTCGTCGACCTCGCTGTCGCGGTGGTCATCGGTGCCGCGTTCACATCGATCGTCACGGCGTTCACGACCGGCCTGATCAAGCCGCTGATCAACACCATCGGCGGTTCTGACGCGGCCAAGGGGCTGGGGTTCAACATCCTCAGCGCGAACGACGCCACGTTCCTCGACTTCGGCGGCGTGATCAACGCGGCGATCAACTTCGTGCTGGTCGCCGGTGTCGTCTACTTCGTGATCGTGCTGCCGGTCAAGCACGTCCAGGAGCGGCGTAAGCGCGGCGAAGAGGCGGGCCCGGCGGAGCCGACCGACGTCGAGTTGCTCACCGAAATCCGCGACCTGCTGCGCGCGCAGCAGAACCGCCAGGGCTGATCCGGATCACCGGTCGTGGTGAGGCGGCCGGTTCTCCAGGTACCACGAGTCGGAGTCCGGGGTGCGCTGCCCCGGCTCTCGCTCGTCGGAGGTCGTGTCCGGGAGGACGTCGCCGAAGATCTCGTCGACCCGGCGTTTGGCGGCCGCGGCTGGGCGCTTGTCCTCGTCTTCACCTGGCATGACGTCCATTTTCGCACCGGTCGCGAGGTCCGCCTGCCGGTGGGACCATCAAGCGCATGAGCATTGTCGACAAAGCGAAGGGACTGGCCGCGCAGGCCATCCACAAAGCGGAAGAGGTCGCGGGCGAAGTCCGCGAGAAGGCCGGGCCGCTGGCCGAGAAGGCGGGCGACGTCGCGGCCAAGGGCGTCACGGCGGCGTCGGCCGGGGCGAACAAGGTCACCGGCGGCCGGTTCGAGGACAAGATCGGCCAGGTCACCGAGAAGGTGGAAGGGGTGCTGCACCAGGACAAAAAGGGCGAGCCCGGGACAGAGCCCGGACCCGCCGCCAAGAGTTAGGACTCTTCGAGCCCGGAAAGCTCGTCGATCACGTACGGCACCAGCGACGAGAGCGTCGCCATGCCGTCGCGGACCGCCGCGCGCGAACCCGCGAGGTTGACCACCAGCGTGCTGCCGGAGACGCCGACGAGCCCGCGGGAGATACCCGCGTCCACCGCGCCGGCGGCCAGACCGGACGCGCGCAGTGCCTCGCCGATGCCCGGGATCGGGCGGTCGAGCACTCCGGCCGTCGCGTCGGGCGTGCGGTCGCGCGGGGAGACCCCGGTGCCGCCGACGGTGATCACCAGGTCGGCACCGCCGATCACCGCGGTGTTGAGCGCGTTGCGGATCGCGGCCGTCTCGGCCTCGACCACCACGACACCGTCGACGATGAACCCCGCCTCTTCGAGCAGCTCCGTGACCAGCGGTCCCGTGTTGTCCTCGTGTTCGCCGTGGGCGACACGGTCGTCCACGATGACCACCAGTGCGCGGCCCAGCCGTTGTGCGCTCCGTTCCATAGGCACACCGTATCCGGTTTCGGCTGATCTTCGCTCCTGTGGTGTCGCACGGCCCAGTTGTGACGATTCCCTGACGTGAGCCGCGGATCCGGGGCCGTCGGAGAAGATCGCCCCTAGCGTCGGGAAGGTGCGAACACTGATAACCGGCGGGGCCGGGTTCATCGGCTCCCACATCGCCGATCTGCTGTCCGATCAGGGTCATGAGGTCGTCGTCCTCGACAACCTCCTGCGCACCGCGCACGGCTCACCGCGACCTCCCGGGTACACCGGCCGCCACCGGTTCCTGCGCGGTGACGTCACCGACGCGGAGCTGGTCGCCGAGTTGCTGGACGGTGTCGACGCGGTCTGTCATCAGGCGGCCGTCGTCGGGCACGGCGTCGATCCGTCCGACGCGCCGTCGTACGCGCTGAACAACGACTACGGGACGGCCGTGCTGCTCGCCGCGATGCACCGCGCGAAAGTCCGGAAGCTGGTGCTCGCCTCGTCGATGGTCGTCTACGGCGAAGGCCGCTACGAATGTCCTATCCACGGGATCGTCCCGCCGTCCTCGCGCAAACAGTCCGATGTGGACGCCGGATGCTTCGAGCCCGCGTGCGCGGACTGCGGCGCCGAACTCGACTGGCGGCTGGTCCCCGAGGACGCGCCGCTGCGGCCTCGGAGCTCCTACGCGGCCACCAAGCTCGCGCAAGAGCATCTGGCGGCGGCGTGGGCCCGGCAGACCGGCGGAACGGTCTGGGCCATGCGCTACCACAACGTCTACGGGCCTCGGATGCCGCAGAACACGCCGTACGCCGGTGTGGCGTCGCTGTTCCGGTCCTCGCTTCTGCGCGGCGAGGCGCCGACGGTGCTGGAGGACGGCAAGCAGCAGCGCGACTTCGTGCACGTCCACGACGTCGCGAGGGCGAACGTCCTGGCACTGGAAACCGACGGCCCCGAAGGCGACCTGACGCCGCTGAACATCTGTTCCGGACAGCCGCACTCCGTCGGCGAGCTCGCCGAGGAGCTCGCGAAGGCCTGCGACGGCCCGGCTCCGAAGACCATCGGCGGTGCGAGGCCCGCCGACGTCCGGCACGTCGTCGCCGACCCCGCCCGCGCCCGGCGGCTGCTCGGCTTCACCGCGCGAACCGGTTTCGCCGAGGGCATCGCCGGTTTCGCCACCGCTGAACTGCGGGAACCGGTCGGTTCCTGAAACCGGGAACAGACCGCGCCCCCTGCCGGTTGTCGTTCCCGGCAACGGAATCGACTTTTGGGGGGTTTTGGTGGGCATCACCGTCGGAGACATCGAGATCGAGGCGCTCGGGGACGGCCTGATCAGGCTGCCGCTCGCGTTCTTCCCCGGTCTCGACCCGGACGCCCACCCGGACGTCTTCGACGAGGACGGCACCGTGCACGTCCCCACCGGCGCGTACCTGATCCGCGGCAACGGCCGCACGATCCTCGTCGACACCGGTCTCGGCCCGCGCGAGTTCGCCTTCCCCAAGGGGATGACGCCCGCGAAGGGCGACCCCACCCCGCCGATGGGCACCGGCGGCGACCTCGCGGCGGCGCTGGACAAGGCAGGCTGCCCGATCGGCGAGATCGACACCGTCTTCCTCACCCACCTCCACAACGACCACATCGGCTGGATCGCCCCCGAAGGCGATCTGACCTTCCCCTGCGCTCAGGTCGTCTTCGGGCAGCTCGACTGGGAGGCCCTGATCGAGCCCACCGGGACGGGCGAATGGAGCCGCGTCGGCATGGAGACCGCCCGCGGCGCGGGCCTGACCGAGGCGATCAGCGGCGACGAGGTCGAGATCGCGCCCGGGATCGTGGCGCGGCACGCCCCCGGGCACACGCCGGGCCACTACGTCCTCGACATCACCGCGGACGACGAGCGCCTGCTCCTGCTCGGAGACGTCCTGCACACGCCCGCGCAGCTGACGGACACGCGAGTGAGCTTCCTCGGCGACGTCGATCCGGAACTAGCGCTCCGCACCCGGCAGCGTTTCCTCGCCGAAGCGGAAGAGACCGGCGCGATCATCGCGCCGGCCCACTTCCCGGACATGGGTTTCCTGCGGCTTTGAGCCCACGGCCTACTTGCCGCAGAGCACCTGGTCGGTGAGCGTCTGGTCGGCCTTGAAGTACGCCTGCCCCAGGTCCGCGGCGGAGTCGCCGTAGGTCATGGACAGTTCGTAGGTCCTGCTGCCGTCGGGAGTGCTCGCCATCAGCGTCCCGTAGCCGTGGAAACCGCCCATGCCCTTGAGGACGGTGCCGCAGCTCGTTTCCTGGACGTACATCCCGAGGCCGTAGCCGCCCTTGGGGTGCGGCTTGCGCATCTCGGCGAGCAGCGGGGCGGGCAGGAGCTTTCCGCCCAGCAGCGCGGCGAAGAACGTGTGGAGATCCTTGGTGGTCGAGATCAGGTCACCGGCGCTGGACGCCCAGGACGGGTTCTGACGGGTGATGTCGACCGTCTTCCACTGTCCGGCCACCTCGTAGCGGTAGTAACCGTGGGCGTGCGGTCCGGAGATGCCCGGTCGTGCGCCCGGCACCTCGGTGTCGCGCAGTTTGAGCGGCTTCAGGATCCGCCGCTGGAGCTCGTCACCGTAGGAACGTCCGGTGACCTTCTCGATCAGCAACCCGGCCAGCACGTAGTTGATGTTCGTGTAGGTCCAGTCCGTTCCCGGCGCGAACAGCGGCGGCAGGGCGAGACCGAACCGCACCAGCTCCTCCGGCCGGTAGGTGTGGAACCGGTTGTCCAGGAATTCCTGACCCGCCAAGGGGATCGAGGCGGTGTAGTCGGCGATTCCGCTGGTGTGCTGCAACAGCATCCGCACGGTGATCCGCCCGTCGAGGCCGAACGCGGGCAGGTAGCCCGCCACCGGCGAGTCCAGACCCACCTTGCCCTCCCCGACCAGCTGCAACACGACGGTGGACACGAAGGTCTTGGTGTTGCTGCCGATCCGGAAGCGCCCGTTCGTCGGCGGCTTGGCGGACGAGCCCAGCTCCCGCACCCCGGCGCTACCGGTCCAGCCGCCCCGTGCGTCGTGCACCCGCAGCTGCGCGCCGGCGAAACCGGAGCCGGCGATCTCCTGGACCATCGCCCGCAGGTCCGGGCGGTCCCGCCCGGAGTCGGCGGCGGCCACTCCCGGCATGATCCCGGCCAGCAGCGCGGTCGCCATCGCGGTGATCCCCGCCCGCCGGAATATCTTCTTGGCCGTGCTCGCTGAGTTCGTCATGGCGGCAACGATCGCGGTCCGCGCTGACACCGTGTTGACACGCCGCTGACACGGTCAGGGCATGGCCAACGGCAGCCGGACCTCGAACCGGCATCCCGGACCGTGATTGCGGACGCCGATCCGGCCGCGATGCGCTTCGACGAGCCCTTTCGCGATCGCCAGCCCGAGCCCGCCGCCGCTCGCCAGCCCGCCACGCTCGGGCGTCCGGGCCGTCGTCCCCCGGAACGCGACGTCGAAGACCCGGCCGATCTCGTCGTCGGGGATCCCACCGCAGCCGTCGGAGACCGCCAGCAGCGCCTCGCCGCCTTCGATGCCGATCTGGACCGCGACCGTCCCGTCCGGCGGCGTGTGCCGCACGGCGTTGGACACCAGATTCCGCACGATCCGCGCCAGCTCCGGATCGCTGCCGGAAACGACCGGCCAGACGTCGGCGTTCTCGACCATCCGCACGCGCTTCTGCTCGGCGAGCGGCACCTGCGCGGCGACGGCGTCACTCACGACGTCCCGCAACGGCACGGAGGCCATGGTCAGTCGCAGCGCGCCCGCGGTGATCCGCGACAGCTCGAACAGATCGCCGACCATGCCGGACAGCCGCGTCGTCTCGCCGCTGATCCGCCGCGCGTAGCCGGTGACCTCGATCGGTTCGGCGACGACGCCGTCCGCGACGGCCTCGGCCATCGCCTGGATCCCGGCCAGCGGGCTCCGCAGGTCGTGGCTGATCCACGCGACCAGTTCACGCCGCGACGCCTCGGCCGCGCGCTCCCGTTCCCGCGCCTCCCGCTCCCAGACGCTGCGGCGCGCGATCACGCGGCCGAGCACGAGCGCCGCGGGCACGGTCACCAGCGCGACCAGCAGGCAGACCAGCGTCATCGTGGTCAGCGCGGGGGTGAACATGAACCCGCTGATCCCGAGCACCGCGATCAGCGTCGCGAACACCGGGATCAGCACGAGGATCGTCATCGTGCTGGCCAGCGAACCGCGTCTGAGCAGGTACAACGCCAGGCCACCGAGCAGCACCACCGGCACCGCGAACATCAGCGCGAACGGCAGGATGTGCCAGGCGTGCGCCAGCATCTCGCCGAGCGACTCCCCGGAGCCGATCACGGCCGCACCGGGTCGTACCGGTAGCCGACGCCCCAGACGGTCGCGACGCGGACGGGTTTCGCCGGATCCTTCTCGATCTTCTCCCGCAACCGTCTCACGTGGACGGTCACGGTGGACTGGTCGCCGAAGTCCCAGCCCCAGACCTTCTCCAGCAGATCAGCACGCGAAAACGCCACACCGGGATGGGCGAGGAAGTACGCGAGCAGATCGAATTCCCTGCTGGTCAAGGGAAGTTCGGCGCCACCGAGGGTCGCCTGCCGCGCGGTCATCTGCAGTGAGAGATCGCCGTCGGTGACCTGACGGACCGCCGGTTCCGGCCTCGGCATCCGGGCCCGGCGCAGGACCGACGCCACGCGCAACGCGAGTTCCTTGGGGCTGAAGGGTTTCGTGACGTAGTCGTCGGCGCCGAGCTGGAGTCCGGCGATCCGGTTCTCCTCCTCGCCGAGCGCGGTCAGCATCACCACCGGCACCTGGCTCACCTGCCGCAGCCGCCGGCACACCTCGAGCCCGTTGAGCCCGGGCATCATGACGTCGAGCACCACGAGGTCCGGGCCGGTCTCGGAGAACATCCGCAGCCCTTCGGTGCCGTCCCCGGCGACGTCGACGTCGAAGCCCGCGACCTCGAGGTACCGCCGGACGACGTCCCGGACGGTCTCGTCGTCGTCGACCACGAGCACCCGGCCCTGCTCTGTCATGAAGCCCACCTCACCAGCTCGTCAGCACCAGATGGTTCACCACCAGCGCCGTGGCCGCCGACGCGGCGAGCCACCACCGCCGCCGGAGTGACGGCAGCAGCGCCACCGCGGGCAGCAGCCACACCTCGAACGGTAGCCAGATGCGTTCGACCTCCGCCTTCGACAGGCCGGACAGATCGGCGAACGCGATCGTCAGCGCCGCGGCCAGCACGATCAGGACGACCGGTTCGCGGAACGACCGTTTGGGCTCGCTCAGGAACGCCGCCCCGGCACGCCGCGTCCCGGCGATCACGGCCGGGCCGAGCGCGATCAGCACCGCCGCGATATCCGCCCACACCCAATAGGAGTACGGGCGCAGCGTCGCGATCCCCTGGTAGTAGCGCTCGACCACCAGGTGATAGCCGTCGAGCCACCAGAACCCGGTCAGCGCGAACGCCACCACGACCGCGGCCACGCCTGCCAGGGCGAGGAGCGGGATCCGCCAGTCGCGCGTCAGCACGACGACGGCGAGGACGATCACGCCCAGCAGCACGAGACCGTACGAGAGAAAGAGCCCGAACCCGAGCAGCAGGCCGGCGGGGAGCGCGAGGATCCGCCGCCGTGTGGCGAGCGCCAGCAGCGCGATCCCGGTCGCGGTCACCCCGGCGAACAGCCCGTCCGCGGAGACGCCGATCCAGATCGCGCCCGGGGTCAGGGCGGCGAACGGCAGGACCGTCCTCGCCGCGTCCTGCCTGCCCAGCGCGGAGAGCGTCACCGGGACGGCGACGACGACCAGGCAGCCGACCAGCACGACGAGCGTCGAGGCCCAGGCACCACCGTGCAGGCCGAGCCTGTCGAGCCAGACGAAGACCAGCGTCGCGCCCGGCGGATGCCCGGAGACGTGCGTCGTCCACGAGTCCGGCTGGTAGTCCAGGATGCGCGAGGAGAACTCGCTCAGCATCTTCGGGATGTCGGTGATCCCCGGGACCTCGTGCAGGTACTCGTGTTCCGTGGTGAGCCTGCCGGTGAAGCCGCGTGTCCAGCCGTCGATCATCGCCAGCGAGAACGTCCACGCCAGCGCGGTCACGTAGCCGAGCGCGAGCAGCGGGCGCCAGCTCAGCCGGGCGGCGAGCGAGGGACCTTTGGTGACGACGAGGATCGCGATCACGACGGCGGCGACCGAACCCGGCCCGACGTGCGGCAGCCACAACCCGAACAGCGGCGGCGCGAAGGCGTAGATCACCACGCCGGAACCGGGGCGGTTGTAGTAGAGGCCGACAGCGATGGCCGCGGCGACGACGAGCATCGCCAGCGCGACGGCGATCAGATCGGCGCGGCGGCCGGTACGAGCGGGGACGGTGACAGTGGGCATCACCGGCACCATAACCGCGTTCCCGCGCGGCCGCGCCGCCGGAACAGGGTTCGTCAGAACTCGGTAAGAACTTCACAGACGTCAGGATTCGGTAAGCACCGCAAGGGTTCTCGTCCGTCCATTACGGACCTAACGTGCGACGGGTGAACGATGACCAGGTTGACGTCGTGCTTCCCTGTCTCGACGAGGCCGGTGCCCTCCCGGGGGTACTGGCGGCCCTGCCCGCACGCTACCGGGCGATCGTGGTCGACAACGGCTCGAGCGACGGTTCCGCCGAAATCGCGGCCGGGCTCGGGGCGAAAGTCGTCCACGAACCCCGGCGCGGCTACGGCGCCGCGGTCCACACCGGTCTGGAGGCGGCCACCGCGGACGTCGTCTGTTTCGCCGACGCCGACGGTTCCCTGGACCTCGCCGAACTGCCGACGCTGGTCGACGGCCTCGCCGGCGCCGAACTGGCGGTCGGACGGCGGGTGCCGAACGGGCCCGGCGTCTGGCCGTGGCACGCGAAAGCGGGCAACGCGCTGATCTCGTCCCTGTTGCGGCGCAAGGGATTGCCGGTCCGCGACATCGCACCGCTGCGAGCCGTCCGGCGCCAGGCGCTCCTGGATCTCGACGTCACCGATCGCGCCTTCGGCTACCCGCTCGAACTGCTGCTCAAGGCCCAGCGCGCGGGTTGGCGGGTCGCCGAGTTCGACGTCTCCTACGGCGAACGCGCCAAGGGCACGAAGTCGAAGGTCTCCGGGTCGCTGCGCGGAACCCTCCGTGCCGCACGGGATTTCGGGCGGGTGCTGAGCCGATGACCTTCTGTCTGCTGATCGTCGCCAAGGCGCCCGTGCCCGGTTTCGCGAAGACGCGGCTCTGCCCGCCCGCGACGCCGGAGCAGGCCGCCGAGATCGCGGCCGCCTCACTGCTCGACACCCTCGATGCCGCGCTGCGGACACCGGAAGCCCGCGTGGTCGTCGCCCTCACGGGTGACTTCGGCAAAGCCAGCCGCCGCGAGGAAATAGCCGCCGTACTCCGAAAAACGGAAACGATCCCCCAGCGCGGCGACGGTTTCGACCTCCGTCTCGTCAACGCCCACGCCGACGCCCGCCGTCCCGGGGAACCGGTGCTGCAAATCGGGATGGACACCCCGCAGGTCACCCCCGCGCTCTTGGCCGAAGCCGCGCAATCCCTGGAAACCGAGGATTCCGCACTCGGACTCGCGGAGGACGGCGGCTGGTGGGCGCTGGGCCTCAGGGATCCTCTGCACGCCAAGGCTCTCGCGGGTGTCCCGATGTCTCGCGACGACACCGGCCTCCAGACCTTGCGGGCACTGGCCGACATCGGCCTGAGCCCCGACATCCTGACCACACTGTCCGATGTGGACACGATCGTGGACGCACGTCTCGTCGCGGCTCTCAGGCCGGTGAGCCGGTTCGCCCGAGCGGTCGCTGAAGTCCGGTGACCGCTTTCGACCGCGGCCTGCTCGGCCACCGCTGCTGGCTGGAACTGGCGACCGGCGAACGCGTCGACCTGCCGGTGGACCGCTGGACGGCCATTCCCTGCGACGGCGACGAGGTCCTCCTCGACGCTTGCGACGGCCCGACCCTCGACGTCGGCTGCGGCCCCGGCAGGCTCACCGCCGCGTTGTCCGAACGCGGCGTCGCGTCGCTCGGCGTGGACATCTCGGCCACCGCCGTACGCCTCACCCACGCCCGGGGCGCCGTCGCGCTGCGCCGGGACGTCTTCGATCCCGTTCCCGGCGAGGGACGCTGGCGGCATGTCCTGCTGGCCGACGGGAACATCGGTATCGGCGGCGACCCCCTGCGCTTGCTGGCCCGGATGGCGGAACTGGTCGCGGACGGCGGAACGGTACTCGTCGAACTCGACCCGCCAGGCCGCGGCGTCCGTCAGGACCAGGTCCGCCTGGGGCCTGACGGCGTCGGCTGGTTCACCTGGGCGTGGGTCGGCGCCGAGGCGATCGCCGGACTCGCCGCCCGCACCGCGTTCCGGGTCAGCTGGGCCACCCGCCGCGGCCACCGCTGGTTCGCCTGCTTGGAGAAAGCATGAACTCGCCGTCGGAACGGGTGACGTCCCGGATCGGGCTCGCGCTCGCCGTCACGTTCACCCTGTGCTTCGTCACCGGCCTGATCAGCCATCTCATCCAGCATCCACCGTCGTGGTTCGGCTGGCCGAGCCGTCCGGTCTGGCTGTACCGGGTGACGCAAGGTACGCACGTCGTCTCCGGGATCGCGTCGATTCCCTTGCTGCTGGCCAAACTCTGGAGCGTCTACCCGAAACTGTTCGAACGGCCGGTGATCCGCTCCCTACCGCACGCGCTCGAACGGCTGTCGATCCTGGTGCTGTCCGCGGCCGCCTTCTTCGAACTCGTCACCGGACTGTTCAACGTCGCGCAGAACTATCCGTGGAACTTCTACTTCCCGCAGCTGCACTACGCGGTCGCGTGGGTGGCGATCGGCTCGATCCTGGTGCACATCGCGGTGAAACTCCCGATCGTGCGCCGTTCGCTCACGCGGGCGCCCGAACCCTCGCGACGAGCCTTCCTCCGCACGACCTGGCTGGCCGCCGGAGTCGCCGTCGTCGCGACGGCGGGTGCGACGGTTCCGTTGCTGCGTAACGTTTCCGGCTTGTCGTGGCGCAGCGACAAGGGACCGCAGGGCTTGCCGGTGAACCGGACGGCCGCGGCGGCCGGTGTCCTGGACGCGGCGAACGATCCGGGCTGGCGGCTTTCGGTGGTGACCCCGAAAGGCACGAGAACCTATTCGCTCGAAGAACTCCGCGCGCTCCCACGGACATCGGCCGAACTGCCGATCGCGTGCGTCGAAGGCTGGAGCCAGTCCGCGCGCTGGAGTGGCGTTTCGTTGCCGGAGTTGTTGCGGGACGCCGGAAGCGCGCCGGGCACGCCGGTTCGCGTGTTCTCGCTGGAGAAGGGCGGGATCTACGGGATCAGCGAGTTGCCCGGCGAACACACCGCCGACGGGCTCACCCTGCTGGCGCTGGAACTCAACGGCGAAATCCTCGACGCCGACCACGGTTTCCCGTGCCGGATCATCGCCCCGAACCGGCCCGGCGTCCTGCAGACGAAATGGGTCACCCGGTTGGAGGCGCTGTGAAGACGTTGCGGCTGCTGCTGTTCCTGCCTGGTCTCGGCGCGCTCGCGTGGGGCGCGGTGCTGTTCGCCGAGTACGCGTTCCCGCTGCGCCCGGACGTCTTCGGCACTCTCGGCTGGCTCCTCGGCGGCCCGCTGGCGCACGATCTGCTGATCGCGCCGGCGGTCGGCGGGGTGGGGCTCGCGCTGAGCAGGTTCCTCCCGGACCGCTGGAAAACGCCGGTCAGGACGGGAGCCGTCCTCACCGGGGTGCTGACGCTGCTCGCGGTTCCGTTGCTGTGGCGGCCTTTCGGCGGCGCACGGAACCCGGGATTGCACGATGCCGACACCGTCACCGGGCTGCTCGTCACCGTCGCCGTCGTGTGGCTGGGCGTCCTCGTGGCCGCGCTGCTCCCCCGGAAAGCGCGGTAGCTGGGCCGCGCGCCACCCGCGTGCCGTCTTCGGGTGTCGCGAAAGCCACTTTCGGGGCGTCTGATGTCCCGAAAGTGGCTTTCGCGACATCGCCGCTCGGCATCGGACGTGACGAAAGGCGCCTTCATCCCCTCACCGGCCCCCGCTCACGAACACGCCACCTTTGACTCACCCCTCAAGAGAAGCAATTGTGGCGTCCTCATGCCGTCCCTCGGTGACGGTCCAGGGCAGGTGTTGCGAAAGTCGCGTTGACAACGTTGAAGGTTGCGAACGCGACTTTCACAACACTGTCGTACCGGCGGAGCCACATCGCACGCGGCGGCGTGAGCCTTCAGCGCTACCCGATCGCGACCACGACACGTTTGCCTTACCCGCGATAAAAGGGCCACGCGCGACCGGGATTGGCAGCCGGTCGCGCGTGGCCTCAGGTCCGGCCCGCTGGGGGTTCGAGCCGGGGTTTGGTCTCGGCCGCGCACTGCGGCCGAGCGTCTAGTTGGGCGTGACGGGCTGGCCGCCGAGGGTCACCTCGACCACCTTGTCACCGGTGAGGGTGAACTTGACCTTGTCGTTCGGCGCCCGGGTGCGGATCGCGGCGACGAGCGCGTCCGCGTTGGGGATCGCCCTGTCGTCCAGCTTGGTCACGACGTCACCGGATTTGAGGCCCGCCTTCTCCGCGGGGCTGCCCGGCGAGATCTCACCGAGCTGCGCGCCGCCAGTCGGCGCCGTCTGCACGCGTGCGCCGATGAAGGTCTGCGTCGCCTGGCCGGTGTTGATGATGTCGTCGGCCGTGCGGCGTGCCTGGTCGATCGGGATCGCGAAGCCGATGCCGACGTTGCCGCCGCTCTCGCCGCCCTGTCCCTGCGCGGACTTCGGGCTGTAGATCGCCGAGTTGATGCCGATGACCTGGCCCGCCATGTTCGCGAGCGGGCCGCCGGAGTTGCCGGGGTTGATCGCCGCGTCGGTCTGCACCGCCGACATGACGGTGGTCTGGTCGCCGTTGCCGCCGGCGCTCACCGGCCGGTTCAGCGCGCTGACGATGCCCGAGGTGACCGTGCCCGCCAGCTCGAACGGCGAACCGATGGCGACCACCGGCTGCCCGACCCGCAGGTCGTCGGACCGGCCGAGCTCCACCGGGGTCAGGCCGCTGACGCCGCTGACCTTCACCACGGCGATATCCGTCGTGGGGTCGCGGCCGACGACGGTCGCCGTACCCTTCTTGCCGTCCTGGAACACCGCCTGGATCTGCCCGCCACCGGCGGCGACCTCGACGACGTGGTTGTTGGTCAGGACGTAGCCGTCGGTGCTGAGCACGAAACCGGAGCCTTCGCCCGCTCCCGACCGCCCGGACACCTGCAACTCGACCACGCTCGGCGACAGCTTCTGCGCCACCGACTCGACCGAACCGGCGGGCAGGTTGCCCGTCTGCTGGGCGGGCTTCGGCGCGTCGAGCGCGTTCACGGAGGCCCCGCCGGAGGAATCCGCCGTCAGGAAGCCGACCGTGCCGCCCGCGACACCGCCGACCACCAGCGCGATCGCCGCGACACCGGCGAGCAGCTTGCCCGACGTGGACTTCGCGGCCTGGCGCTGCTGCGGGACCGCGTAAACCGACGGGCCCGGCTGGGTGTGCTGCCCGTACGGCGCCTGCTGCCCGGGGATCTGGTGCCCCTGGGTGTACTGGCCCTGCGTCTGGTGCTCCTGGGCGGGCACTTGCTGGGACGGGGTCTGCTGGGACTGCGTCTGCGCCTGCGGCGACCACGGGTTGTACTGCTGTTCCGGGGTGTAGGCCTGCTGCGCTCCGCTCTGCGGAGTGGCATGGCCGCCGAGGCCGGTCGCGTCAGACTGCTGCTGGGCAGGCTGTGCGGCCCAGCTCGCGCCCTGCTCCGCGTCCGGCTGAGCGCCGGCCGGCCGCGCCTGCTCGGCGTTCTGGCCGCTGGGGTCGTTCTCGGTCATGTCTTCACCTTGCGGGATGGTCCTGAGAAGTTCCTGAGCCAAAGCTGTGCATCGCACATGAGTATGGCCCCGTCAGCGGGTGGCTCGCAGCCTTTCCGCGATCTGCTCGGGCGTGGCGTCGTTGATCCACACGGCCATCCCGGACTCGGACCCCGCCAGGTACTTCAGCTTGTCCTTGGACCGCAGGACCGAGAAAACCTCCAGGTACAGCCAGCCGAGCTCGCGATCCCGTTTGGCCGGCGCCTGGTTCCAGGCCGCGATGTAGGGCAGGGGCCGCTCGTAGAGGCCGTCGCAACGGCGAAGGACCTCTAGGTAGACATCGGCGAACTCGTCGCGCTCGGCGTCCGACAACGCGGGGATGTCGGGCACCTGGCGATGCGGCACGATCTGGACCTGTACCGGCCAGCGCGCGGCGGGCGGCACGAAAGCCGTCCAGTGCTCGCCCGCGACCACGACCCTCGCCCCGGATTCCCGCTCGGCGGCCAGGACGTCGCCCATCACCGGACGGCCGTGCTCGGCCTCGTGGGCGCGGGCGACCTCCAGCATCCGTTCGGTCTTCGGCGTGACGAACGGGTAGCCGTAGATCTGGCCGTGCGGGTGATGCAGCGTCACGCCGATCTCTTCACCGCGGTTCTCGAACGGGAAGACCTGCTCGACACCGTCCATCGCGGACAGTTCGGCGGTGCGGTCGGCCCAGGCGTCGACGACGGCGCGGACCTGCTTCGCCGTCAGCCCCGCGAAAGAACCGTCGTGGTCGCTGGTGAAACAGACGACCTCACACCGGCCGACGCCGGGCGCGACCGGCACCAGCCCAGCCCCGTCCACTGTGGACTTGTCGCCGAGGACGTTGCGGGCGAACGAAGGGAAGCGGTTCTCGAAGACGGCGACGTCGTAGCCCGGCTCCGGGATCTCACTGGGCTTCCCGGGTTTGGTGGGGCACAGCGGGCACAGGTCGGCGGGCGGTTTGTACGTCCGCGTCTGCCGGTGCGCGGCCATCGCCACCCATTCCCCGGTCAGCGGGTCGCGACGGATCTCCGACGCCGCGGCGACCTGAGGCAGGTCCCGGGTGTCCTCGGCGGTGCGGTCCGGCGCGCCGGGTGAGTCGAAATAGATGATCTCCCGGCCGTCGGCCAGGTGCCTTACCGTGCGCTTCACGCTTCTTCAGCCTCAGCCGTCTCCGCCGTCTCGGCGATCATCAGCTCACCCGCCTGCTCGGTGAGCGTTTCCCTTGCGTTGTCGGTCAAACCGTCGTCCGAGAGGACGACATCGGCCTCTTCGAGCCCGGCGATGGTGGAGATGCCGACGACACCCCATTTGGTGTGGTCGGCCAGGACGACCAGCTTGCGGCCCGCCTCGACCAGCGCGCGATCGGTCTCGGATTCGGTGAGGTTCGGCGTGGTGAACCCGGGACCGTCGGCCATCCCGTGCACGCCGAGGAAGACGACGTCCAGATGCAGCGAACGCAGGCTCTGCACGGCGACCGGCCCGACCAGCGCGTCCGACGGGGTGCGCACGCCGCCGGTGAGGACCACCGTGCGATCCGGCTGGTTCGCGCCGCGCAGCACGTCGGCGACCTGGATGGAGTTCGTGACGATCGTCAAGCCGGGGATCTCGTCGAGGGCCCTCGCCAGTGTCCAGGTGGTGGTGCCCGCGGAGATGCCGATCGCGGTGCCCGGCCGGACCAGCCCGGCCGCGACGGCGGCGATGGCCTCCTTCTGCGCGCGCTGGCGCACGGATTTGGCCTCGAAACCGGGCTCGTCGGTGCTCTTGCCGACGATGGAGGTGGCACCGCCGTAGACCTTCTCGACCAGGCCCCGGCCGGCGAGCACGTCGAGGTCGCGGCGCACCGTCATATCGGAGACGCCGAGCCTCGTGACGAGGTCGCTGACCCGAACCGCCCCGGTCCGGCGCGCCTCCTCGAGGATGACCGCCTGTCGTTGCCGCGCGAGCACGAAGCCTCCCTGGATCAACTACACAAAATCCTACACGATCAAACAAGGCGCGACGAGCCGAACCGCCTGCCAGCATGGGGCGATGGCCAGGCTTCGCGACGTCGTCTTCGACTGCCACCATCCGGCTTCGCTCGCCCGCTTCTGGGCGGCGGCGCTCGACGGCTACGAAGTCGCACCCTATGACGAAGAAGAGCTCGAGCGCCTTCGTTCTCTGGGCTTCTCCGGCCCCGAAGACGATCCTTCGGTGCTCGTCGAAACCGAGTGGGGTCCGCGACTGTTCTTCAATCAGGTCCCGGAAACGAAGGCCGTCAAGAACCGGGTGCATCTGGACCTGGCGGACGACGACGTCGAACGGCTCGTCGGGCTGGGCGCGAAGGTGATCGCCCAACCCGAGGACGGAGTCGTCGTCCTCGCCGATCCCGAGGGGAACGAGTTCTGTCTCGTCACTCCGCCGCGGTCTGTTTGACGCCCTCGATCGGGACGCCGCGGAAACTGAGCACGAAAAGGGAGACCGCGCCGAAGAACAACGCGATGTCGGCGACGTTCCCGACGAACCAGCCGTTGTAGTCGATGAAGTCGACGACGTGGCCGCGTGCGAAACCGGGCTCGCGGAACAGGCGGTCTCCCAGATGCGTCGTCGCGCCGCCGAGCAGCAGCCCGAGCGAGATCGCCCAGCCCGCCGAACGGACCTTGCGCGAGATCCACAGCAACGCGACCACCGCGACCGCCGCCAGGATCGCGAAGATCCAGGTGGAGCCGGAGCCCAGCGAAAACGCCGCGCCCGGGTTGTAGAGCAGCCGGAAACGGATGAAGTCGCCGATCACCGGGATCGGCGCGCGGTCGGTGAGGGTGTCGACGGCCCACCATTTGGTCAGCTGGTCGGCCGCCAGCAGCACCGCGGCCACCAGCAATGTCCACAGCAGACGGCGGGGCGGCGTCTCAGGCTCGTTCTCGGTGCTCATCACCCGTCAGAGTACGGGCGACGCCGAGCGCGTTGAGCGCGGCGGGGAAACCGACGTAGACGGCGAGATGCAGGATCGCCTCGACGGCGGCCCTGAACTCCCCCGCGTCACGCGCTTCACGGAGGACGTCGGCCGGTTCCGGCGCCACTCCACGAACAGCTCCAGCACGGCGGGGTTCTCGACACCGCCGAGAAGCCGGAGCAGTTCGAGGCCCTTGTCGTGATCGCCCATCAGGCAGGGGCTCCCGGGAGCCGCAGGGTCATCAGCGCGCCACCTTCGGGAGCTCGTCCCGCGTAGACGTCGCCACCGTGCCGCTGCGCCGCGTGCTGGACGATGGCAAGGCCGAGCCCGGAGCCGGGCAGCGTCCGCGCCTCGGAAGAGCGGTAGAAGCGGTCGAACACCTTCGGCAGGTCCTCGTCGGCGATCCCCGGCCCGGCGTCCGCGACTTCGAGCACCGCGGTGCCGTCGCCGACCGGGTACAGCCGGACCCCGACCGTCGACCCCTCCGGCGAGAACTTCACCGCGTTGTCGAGGAGGTTCAGCACCGCGCGTTCCAGCGCGCTGGTGTCACCGGTCAGCACCCACGGCTGGAGCGAGACATCGAACTCGATCTCGCCCGCGCGACGGCGTGCCCTGTCGAGCGCGCGCTCGACGACGTCGACCATCTCGACGCGTTCGTGCTCGATCCGCGGCTCGTCCTGGCGCGCGAGTTCGACGAGGTCGCCGATCAGCTGGGTCAACTCGTCGAGCTGGCCGCGGATGTCGGCCTCGATGTCGCTGCGGTCCTCGTCGGACAGCGTGCGCGCGCCCGGCCTGCTCGCGGACAGGAGCAGCTCCAGGTTCGTGCGGAGCGACGTCAGCGGCGTCCGGAGCTCGTGCCCGGCGTCGGCGACGAGCTGTCGCTGCCGTTCCTGCGATTCGGCGACCGTGCCGAGCATCGTGTTGAAACTCTGCGTGAGGCGGGCGAGTTCGTCGTCGCCGCTGACCGGGATCGGCCGCAAGTCACCCGTGGTGGCGACGCGTTCCGCCGCCGACGTCAATCTGTCGACAGGCCGCAGGCCCGCTCTCGCGACGGCCGTTCCCGCGGCCGCGGCGACCAGGATCCCGGCGCCGCCGATCAGGAACAGGACCACCGAAAGCTCGTTCAGCGTGCGTTTGGTCGGGCCGAGCGACTGCGCGAGCACCATCGCCTGCCCCGGCCCCTGCGGGAGGGCGACGACCCGGCTGTCGGTCTTCGGGTCGGTGCGGAGCGAGAACGCCTTGTCGCCGGTGGCGACCGCGATCTCGTCCTCGCCGTACGGCGGGCGGCTTCCGGACTGCGGATAGGTCAGCCGGATCTTCTCCCCGACCGTCAGCTGGCCGATCTGCAGGTCCGCGCTGGCCAGGAAGGCGCCGGGCACCTGCTGCAGCTCGGTCTGTACCTGCGGCGAGTCGACCGCGGCCTGCGCGCGGGCGCGCAGGTTGTCGTCCACCTGCTGGTAGAGGTTCTCCTTCACGACGAGATACGCGCCGAGCGACACCAGCGCCACCGCGCCCGCCACCGAAACGGCCGCGAGCAGCGTCACCCGGCCGCGGAGCGAGAAGCGCCGCGTGCCCCAGCGGTCGCCGCGCGGATCCTTTTCGGACACGTCCACGACCTGGACCGGCTCGGTCACGGCGGGGTTTCCCTCAGCACGTACCCCACTCCCCGCACCGTATGGATCAGCCTCGGTTCGCTCCCAGCCTCGGTCTTTCGGCGCAAATAACCGACGTAGACCTCCAGCGCGTTGCCCGACGTCGGGAAGTCGTATCCCCATACTTCCTCCAGGATCCGGCTGCGGGTCAGGACGTGCTTCGGGTAGGAGAGGAACAGCTCCAGGAGCGCGAATTCGGTCCTCGTGAGACTGATCTCCCGCCCCGCCCGGCGCACTTCGCGCGTCCCCGGGTCCAAAGTGAGGTCGGCGAACGACAGGATCTCGGCGTTCTGCCCCGCCTGCGGATCCGGGATCGCCCGGCGCAGAAGCGCGCGAAGGCGAGCGAGAAGCTCCTCGAGCGCGAAGGGCTTCGGGAGGTAATCGTCGGCGCCGGCGTCGAGACCGGACACTCGATCGGACACGGTGTCCCGCGCGGTGAGCACGAGGATCGGCAGGTCGTCACCGGTACTCCGCAGGCGGCGGGCGACCTCCAGGCCGTCGAGCCGCGGCATCATCACGTCGAGGACCATCGCGTCGGGTCTGTTGGCGATGATCGCTTCCAGGGCCTGCGCGCCGTCCCCGGCCATTTCCACCTGGTACCCGTTGAACTCAAGGGATCGCCTGAGTGATTCACGGACGGCCCTGTCGTCGTCCACTACGAGGATGCGCATGGCGACAGTCTTACGCAGAGTGCTGAGACTCGCCTAAGAACACACACAGAACAAACAAAGAGAATTCAGCAGTCCACAAGGCGTTTCAGCCGGTCTCGGGCCCTTTCGCAACAGGTGCGTTCCATCTGCGCCACAAAGCGAGCATCCGAACCCCCACGACGACGGTTGCTGCTACGACCGTCACCGGCCCCGGCGGCAGTCGCAGAGCGTGACCGATCACGACGAGCACGGCCCCCGCGAGCGCCGCGACCGCGTAGATCTCCTTCCGCAGCACGAGCGGGATTTCCCGGAGCAGGAGATCACGCACCGCACCGCCGCCGATACCCGTCGTCATCCCGATCAGGCACGCCGCGTAGGGAGTGGCGCCCGCGTTCAACGCGATGGTGGTCCCGGCCGTCGCGAACACCCCGAGCCCGAGCGCGTCGGCGAGGAGCACGCCGCGCCGCAGCTTCGCGATCTGCGGATGGAAGACGAACACGACCAGCGCCGTCGCCCCGCAGACCGCGAGGTACGGCCAGGTCCGCAGGGTCGTGGGCGGCGTGATCCCCAGGAGGACGTCGCGGATGATCCCGCCGCCGAGCGCGGTGGTGAGCCCGACGACGACCACCCCGAAGACGTCCAACCTGGACCGCACCGCCGCGAGCGCCCCCGAAGCGGCGAACGCGATCAAGCCGAGGAACTCGAGCGCGGTGAGGATCATTACTGGTCGAGCAGGCCACCGCGGTAGGCCAGCAGCGCGGCCTGCACCCGGTTCGCCGCGCCGATCTTGGACAGGACGGCCGAGACGTAGCCCTTGACGGTGGCCTCGGACAGATGGAGGCGCCCGCCGATCTCCGCGTTGGACAGCCCCTGGCCGATCAACCCGACGACCTCACGCTCCCGTTCGGACAACGACGCGAGCAGTTTGCGCGCCGGCTGCGCGGCCCGCTGCTCGTCCCGATGCGACTGGACCATGCGCGCCGCGACCCCCGGGTCCAGCACCGCGCCGCCGCGGGCCAGGTCGCGGACCGCCCGCAGCAGCGCCGCCGGGTCGATGTCCTTGAGGAGGAAGCCGTTGGCCCCGAGCCTGAGCGCGAGACTGACGTAGTCGTCGATGTCGAACGTGGTCAACATGGCCACGGTCGGCGGATCCGGCAGCGCGAGGATGGCCCTGAGCGCGCGAATGCCGTCGTCAGGCGCCCTCATCTTGATGTCGAGCAAGGCGACGTCGGGGTGGTACCGCCGGGCGACCTCGACCGCTGATCTCCCGTCGCTCGCCTCGCCCACGATCTCGATGTCGGCAGCGCCGGACATCATGGCACGCAGGCCCGAACGGACCAGTTCCTCGTCGTCGGCGAACATGAGCTTGATCAACGAAGCCCTCCGGCAGCCGGGGGAGCGGCGTCTCGCGTCCCGTTAACGAAGATTACCTACTGTTGTTCAGGGTTTCGAAACCAGACACGTACGAGTGACCCGTGCGGGTCATCTGTGTCGATCTAGCTTTCGATTCAGCCCTGTTTTCCTGGGTGTGAGTGTGCGTGCTCGGGGACGGATCCGCAGGTCGAGTGTCACTGGGCGGCCACTGGCGAGCTTGGGCCCGCCGATCGGAGCAGCGTTCGGCGCTCGTTTGAGCGCAACCGCCGTTCGGGGCATTCCGGGGATCCGGGGGCCCTCACGAGGTGACGGTGCCCTCGTGCCCTGCCGGGGCCGGTCACCCGGTAGGCTGTGCCCGGCAGTACATGCCCTCGTAGCTCAGGGGATAGAGCACCGCTCTCCTAAAGCGGGTGTCGCAGGTTCGAATCCTGCCGGGGGCACATCTCAACGAAGGCGAATCCCGCAGGCTCGTCGCGGCCGATGCCGGTCGACGCAAGGAGATCGGCTTGAGCACCCAGTAACGATGCGTTCAAGGCTCATCTTCATCCGAGCTCGCTACGACGGTGAGACCGCCGCCGCGGTGGAGGGGCCTGGCCCGGCCTCTGCGAAGCCTGCCAGGACCATTCCTACGCGCTTGCCAAAAGCACCGTCTCGGCATGAGTTCCTAGAGCACGAAGGCGTTGGCACCGGACGATCTACGGTGTGCCGCAGCGCGCGGGGCATTGATGGCTCAGAACCGTGATCAACGACCCGCGGGGCGGCCGTCCGGGTCGGTCATCACGATGGCCCCACCCTGCGCCTTCAGTACGACGTCCGCGCGGTACTTCCCGTCGCCCAGGGCGGCGAGAGTGCCGAGGCTGACCATCCGCGTGGTGGCACCGTCGCGGTCGAACACCAGCAGGTTGCCGTCCTGGACGTAGTCGCCGCCGTGCGTGCCATCGCCCTCGACCGTGACGGGCCTGCCGAGTTCTCGCTCGATTCGCGCACCGGAGGCGGGTCCGGTGAAGACCTGCACTGACGTCCAATCGCCGGACGCCAGTTCCTTGAGGGGCCGCGAGCCGCCTGACCTGGCGAGGTCGCTGATCGCTTTCTCGAGGCCGTCGTCGAATTCCACTGTCACTCCTGGGGTGCTCGTTCCGCAGCCCGCCACGAGAGCGAGAAGGGCGAGCAGAGTCACTATCAAGCGCATGGTCAGTATTGGTCCGGAGTCGCCGAGGGTTGACCGGGGTCGTGGTCGTCGTCGCGCCCCGGATTGTCCGTGGGCCAAGGATGGTTCTTGGTTTCGCGGGTCTCGCCAGGAGTCGATTCGCTGGACGATACCAGTGTGTCGTTCTTGTCGATGACCACCATTTTGCCGTCCTTGACCGCTTGTTCGACCAGGTTCGCCAACTGTTCGGGGCTGGCGTCCGGGTTGGCTTTGGCGATCGAGCGACCGACTTCGTTGTTGTGCAGGTCCATGGCCACCGGGACATGGTGGCTGGTCGGGTTCCGCTCGTGCGCGGTCGCGAAGTCGCGGGCCCATTCTTCTCCGTACCGCTGCGTCATCATCGCGTTCCAGTAGGCATGGCGGAAAGCGTCGGCGTGCCCGTCGGTCCCGCCCTTGCCCTCGAACTTGCCCTCGGCGACATGCAAGGCGTCCTGTCGGATGTCGGCGAACTCTTTGAGTCCGAGCAATCCCTTGCGCATCTGCAGATCGTCGAGCAACTTCGCCTCGGCCTCGGTGATCTTCTCCTTCTTGAAACCCGCCTGTTCCGCGATCCAGCCGGTCAAGCCGCTCGGCCACACTGTCGTGCCGTCTGTTTTGACCTGGTATTTGGCCAGGAGGTCGCGGTGCCGCTGTTCGTCGGCGATGCGGTCTTCGCCCGCCGCGGCGGCCGCCGCCAGCGTCGTCGCACCGGCGTCCCCGATCTCGCCGGCCAGGATTCGCTTGAGCACGGAGTTCAGTTCGGTGTCGATCTCGCCGGCACGGGCCAAGATGGCTTCCACTTCGACCTGCAAGAGCACGCTGGAGAGAAACCCTGTGGAGTTCTCCGTCTCGATGACCTTCCCATTGTCTATCCGGAAGCCGTTCTTGGCGGCGAAGTCCTCCGTCGTTTCGAGACTGCGCACCAGATCGCGCACAGCCTGCTCCGTGTCATCGATGATCTTCACGGCTGCGGACAACCGTGCGGCGAGGTCCTCGAGTTCCTGGCATCGGGCACGAAGGTTCTCGGCCGCCGCCTCCGCCGCTTCCCCTGCCCACCCGGCCGGCTTGGCACCGTCGATCTCGTCCTGCAGGCCGAGCACCTGCCGGTTCTGCGCGGCCAGGTGGTCACCGATCTGCCCTATCCCGTCGGCTTTCCATTGGCTGACATCGGCCCAGGTGACCATCAGCGGCCACCCGCGCCGTCGAATCCCTGCTCGCCCACGCCATCTTGAGCCCGGTACGCGGACGCGGCGGTGGTCAGCGATGCCGCGTAGGAATCCATGCTCCCAGCCCATACGCCGATCGAGCTCTCCCAATGTGGACCGAGCGTGGCGGCGGTCTTCGCGGACTCTGAGCCGGTCAGGGCACTGGAAAGCGCCACCACCCGTTCCAGATCCAGTTCGCGCACGATTCCTGCGGCACGCTTCGCCTGGTCAGCCGCGCCACGCAGGGCTTTCGGATCAGCTTCGAACCCCGTCATTTAACCCCTCCCCCTCGATTTGAGGCTACTTGTCCTGTTTGGGAGGTTCAAGTCACTCGAATTCGCCTTTGAACTCAGGTCTCGCGAAAGTCGTCGAGACGGTGGGCTTCGACTGAAGATTCCGTGGCGGCCAGCCAATGCGGATAGGTGACGTAGACCGGTTCCGTGTCCTCATCGCCGGAAGTGATGACCACTTGGTCATCCGGAGAAAATTCCATTTGTCCACCGGCCAGGCTCGGCGGAAGCCACGGACGACGGGCACTACCCGCGCTGTGTCGCCGATCAGCGGCTCACCGAGCGGCGATAGCCGGGGCACCAACGCGTTCAGGAGCCGGAGATGGTCCGGATCCCGGCGATCAGGCGGTCGACGTGGTCCTCGGTCGTGCCGATCCCGATACTCGCGCGCACCGCCGTCGGCGCTGTCGTGCCCGCCTGCTCGAGCAACCGCCGGGTGAACGGGTGGGCACAGAACAGGCCGTCGCGGACGCCGATGCCGAACTCCGCGGCCAGTCTCGTGGACACGGTGCGCGTCTCGACACCATCGACTGTGAAGGACACGATGCCCAGCCTGTCCGGCCAGCGTCCACCCGCACCCAGCACACGGACGGCAGGGATTTCCGCCAAGCCGTCGTGCAACCGGGTCATCAAAGTGACCTCTTCGGACTGGATGGTGTCCAGGTCCGCCGTCGCGAGGGCGTCGCACGCGGCGGCGAGGGCCACCGCGCCGATGACGTTCGGGGAGCCCGCCTCGTGGCGCGCGGCACCCGTCGCCCAGTCGACCTGGCCGGGTGCGTCGCCGACGTGCGCGGTGGCCCCGCCACCCGCGAGGTACGGCCGCGCGCCGTCCAGCCAGTCGGGCCTACCCGCGAGCACGCCGGTTCCGAACGGGGCGTACAGCTTGTGGCCGGAGAAAGCCACGTAGTCGAGGCCGAGGGCGGCGATGTCGATCCGCCGGTGTGGTGCGAGCTGGGCGGCGTCCACCGCGATGCGGGCGCCGAAGCGGCGGGCGGTGGCGGCGAGTTCGGCCAGCGGCCAGACCTCACCGGTCACATTGGACGCCCCGGTGACGGCCAGCAGCGCCGGACGCCAGGTGCCCAGCCCGGTGAGCGTCTCCGCGACGGCCGAAACCGCCTCCTGCGGCGACGAAGGTGCCGGAAGCCGGACGACTTCGTTCCAGGGCAAGAGGTTCGCGTGGTGTTCGCCTTCGAACGTGATGGCGACGGTGTCCTGCGGCACGACATGCGCGAGCAGGTTCAGAGCGTCGGTGGTGTTGCGGGTGAACACCACTTCGTCGTCCGGGCGGCAGCCGAGGAACGTGGTGACGGACTCGCGGGCCCGCTCGTACTTTTCCGTGCACAGCTGGGAAAGCGCGCCCGCGCCCCGATGCACGCTCGCGTAGTACGGGAGCAGCTCCCCCACCACGTCGGCCACCTCGCGCAGGCACGGCGCGCTCGCCGCGTAGTCCAGGTTGGCGTAGGCGATCTTCGTCCCGTCGGACAATCCCACCTTGACGTCAGAGCCCAGCACGCCCAGCGTGTTCCCACCCATCACGAAGCTCCTCCGCCGACCGGACCATCTGCTTCCACCCATGATCGCAGTGCTTTCACGGGGCGAACATCTCCTGCGCTGCCACGGACTACGAAAAAGTCCATGGTGAAGTAGCGATCGCGCATCCGTTCTGCTCGAACCGCGAGGGACGGCGCGAGACGAGCGTGCGCAGATCGCGCCGGACGGGCATCGCGACCGGACCCAGCCTGCGTTCCCAGTCCGCCACCGGCCGCGTGCCCAGCGCCTTGGTGATCGCGTCCGGCAGTTCTTCTTGCGAAGGAACGGGAATGTCCAGGAGCGAGCACAGCGCGGCGACGTACTCGGTCACGATCGCGAGCAGGCCGTCGGCCGCCGTGAAGACACCGTCGACGGCGACGGGCGACGGCTCGCGCAGCAGCGCGTCCGCCGCGCCGAGCAGCGACGTTGTGACCTCGCCGCCCCGGCCGAAGCGCTGCCGTGCCACCAGTGCGGCCAGGATCCCTTCCGCCGAAACGAATCCGCCCGCGATGTCCACCATGATCATCAACGTCGGCCGCGGCGGAGCGCCTGCCGGGGTCAGTGCGTCCGCGAGCCCGGAATACGCCTGGACCATGTAGTCCGTGCCCGCGGGCGGGTTCTCCCCCAGCGCGTCGCCCCAGCCGGACGCGGTCGCGTACACCAGCCCGGGGTTCACCGCGTGCATCGTGGCCGCGTCCAGGCCGAGCTCGACGTCCTTGCCCGGCGCCCAGTTGTGCAGGAAGACATCGGCGTCACGGACCAGGTCCAGCACCTCGGCGCGCCCGGACGGCTGTTTGAAGTCGATCTCGGCGATGCGCTTGCCGTCGTTGAGCACGCGGAACTTCGCCGAGCAGTCACCCGCCATCGGCGGCATGCCCCGCAAGGGATCACCGCCCGGCGGCTCGATCCGGGTGACGGTCGCGCCGAGCAATGACAGCAGCCGGGTGGCCATCGGGCCCTGCACCCGGCGGGTCGACTCGACGATGCGGATCCCGGCGAGCGGCAGTCCTGCGTCGGCGCCGGGTCCGGGCGGCGCTGCCCGGCCTGCCCGGAACGACCACGGTGGCGAACCCGCGTCGGGATCGGCGCGCCGCTCTTCCACTGTCCTAACCGGACAGATGTGCATCGACGTCGACTCGGCGATCGAGCGGATCTCCTCGAACGAGCGAGACTCGGCAGCCTCGTGCAGTTCGCGCGGAAGCGACACCGACGCGCGTTCGTAGCGGAGCAGGAACGGCCGCCATCCTTGTCCGACCGCGCGTTCCGGCGCTCCCAGCGAAGCCCAGAATCCCTGCCAGGCCTCGCTGCTGAAGGCCTCGACCTCGAAGGCGACCCCGTCGGCCGAAACGAACGGCGGCCGTGCTGTCGACGGAATACCGTCAGGACCCTCGGGATCCTCGTCCGCGGTGGCGGCGGCGATGTACTGCGCGACCGCCATCATCGCGACACGGTCCGCGCTCATCTCGATCCGCGACACCGGGTTTCCACGCAGCTGAGCCAAAGTCGCGGCCAGCACACCTTGGACGGCGGCCATTCCCGTGAGCACCGAAACGTAGTCGACACCCAGCGGCCGCGGCTGCGCTTCGGACCGGCCGTGCAGTGCCATGATCCCGAAGTCGGCCTGCAGGAGGTTCTCCGGGAACGGTCCGAGCAGGCCGGCCTCGACCGAGACACCCGGCCCGCTCAGGCTCAAGACGCCGGGGCGCGCGGCACCGACGTCGGCGTCCAGCATCCGCAGCCTGTCGAGAGCCGTCTCGACGGCCGAGCCGGATCCGGCGCTCAGGACGCGGAACCCGTTCAGAGGAGAGGAAAAGGACACGGTGTACCTCCGGGTACGACTACGGAAACGGCCTGGCGTCCGCGGGCGGCGGACGCCAGGCCGGAGGGTCCGATGGCGAAGGACTACACCGGGACCGATTCCTCACGCGGCCGCGGCAGCGTGGCCGCCTTACGGGCGGCGCGGCGCTTGATGAGCCGCTCACCCCAGTTCATCAGCGGCCTTTCGAGCAGGTAGTACGAGATCGTCGAAAGGATGATCGTGCCGACCAGGGTGACCAGTTGCAGTTCCCAGAACCCGGTGCCGGCGCGGATCAACATCAACGGCATCGGTTCCCCGTTGAAATAGGCGTTCGGCTTCTGCAGGTAGAAGTGCATCACCGCGAACTGCCACAGGTAGACCCCGTAGGAGATCTTGCCGATGAACAGGATCACCCGGTTGGTGAACACCGCGCGGATCAGGCGCGATTCGGGTCCGGGCGCGACCATCGCCAGCAGCAATGTCGCCGAGAGAATCGCCAAGAGTCCGTAGAAGATCCCGAGCGCGGTGAGACTGTAGTAATCGTCCATGCCGATTTCACTGCCGGGACGGGCACAGTTGATCAGCAGGCAGGTCAGCGCGATGCCCAGGAACAGAACGCGGTGGCGGCCGGCGAAGGCGAGCAGCTTGGGCGCCTCCTTCGGCGACGCTTTCTGCAGCTCCAGCCAGATCGCGATGACCATGCCGATCGCGACCTCCGGCATCAGGCCCATCGGGTACCAGAACAGCGCGCGGGTGCCGAGGCCGTTCATCTGCGAGTACAGCAGCCAGGCGATACCGGCCGCGAACAGCACCGGCACGGGCAGCATCATCCGGTACGCGCGTGCCCGCGCGGTCTGGCCGCGGGAGGCGAACTTGAAGGTCGCCCAGGCGAGCAGCGGAAGCAGGAGGTAGAACTGCGCCATGTCCGGCACGGTCCACGTGATCTCCATGCCGTTGCTCCAGCCGTCCCAGTCGTAGATGTGCAGGAGCAGCATCGGACGGAGGACGTCCCACAGGTTGTCGATCTGCTGGAGGTTCAGCGCGACCAGCACCACGAAGTACATCACGTAGTACGCGGGGAGCAGGCGCAGCACACGGCGGATGACCGTGCCTTCGCGTTTGCGCGGGGTGCCGTTGATGATCGACTTCGCGAACCCCTGATAGACGAACATGCCCGTGAGCACGAAGAAAACGCCCGCGAAGATCTGCAGACCGCCGGTGAAGAATCCGCCGACCGCGCTGGTCGAAGCGATCGTGCCGCCGAGTTCCTTGGTGCCCAGCACTCCCGCGATCATCGCGACGTGCGTGAAGAGCAGTGCCAGCGCGCAAACCCCGCGCAAGCCGTCGACGGCGAGATAGCGTTGTTTGGCGGGCTTTTCCGCGGCTGCGGGCGGCCCGCCTTTCCGCGTTGTGGTAACGCTCATTTGTGCGTCCTTTCTCCCAAAAGCTATGGGGTGAACCGCGCTCGAGCTTTTCCACGCCACGCGGCGGAACCCAGACCGATATCCGTCTGCCCTGCTAGCTTCGCACCGTCGTATGGGCCCCGTCTTATCCCATTCTGCGACCCTTTTTCGGGCTTACGTGGCGTGCTCGTGTTGTGACAGGTGACGCCGTTCCTGGTCGGGGCTGAAGGTTCAGACCCGAGTGGAGCGGGATGGCCGGATCACTCGTGATCGAGCGGCGATCACGCGTGATTGGAGCCGGATCACGCGTGATCGGCGACGTTTCACGGAGTTCGCCTTCTGATCACGCGAGATCCGTCTCCAATCACACGAATCACGCCTCGCTCACCTTGGGTTCAGGGCCGCACCAGCCCTTACTGGGACGTCGCGAAAGCCACTTTCGGGACATCAGACGTCCCGAAAGTGGCTTTCGCGACACGGCCGCTCGGCATCGGACGTGGCTGTCGCGCCTCAGGCGGCTTCTTCCTCCAGCCGTCGCGCGATGTCCGCCCGCAGGACCTTCTTGTCGATCTTCCCGATCGGGGTGCGCGGCATCGCGTCGACGATCACCAGCCGCTCCGGCAGTTTGAACCGGGCGACCCCCGCCGTCTCCATGACGTCGATGACGTCCCGCAGTTCGACCGAAGTGCCGGGCGTCGGGACGACGTAGAGGCAGCCGCGCTCACCCAGTACCGGATCCGGCATCGCGACCGAGGCCGCCATCTCCACCGAATCCAGTTGGTAGGCGAAGGATTCGACCTCTTCGGCCGCGATCTTCTCGCCACCGCGGTTGATCACGTCCTTGGTGCGCCCTTCGACGACGACGTAACCGTCCGGGCGCAGCCGCACGACGTCACCGGTGCGATACCAGCCGTCCGGGGTGAAGGCGCGCTCGTTGTGCTCGGGCGCACGGTAGTACCCGCGGATCGTGTACGGGCCGCGCGTGATCAGTTCGCCCTGCTCGTCCGGCGGGACCGGATTCCCGTCGGGGTCGACCACCCGCAGTTCGTCGGCCGGGTTGATCGGGCGGCCCTGGGTGTCACACGTGACGTCGAACGGGTCGTCCAGGCGGGTGAGGTTTGTCAGCCCCTCCGCCATGCCGTAGCCCTGTTGCAGCGTGCAGCCGAACACCGAGCTGATCTGACGCACCAGCTGGTCCTGCAGCCGCGCGGCGCCCAGGGTCAGCACCTCGAACGACGACAGGTCGTGATGCTGGTCGGCCTCGCGGTACTCGAGCCAGCGCACCACGATCGCCGGTACCACCGACGTCACCGTGGCACGTTCGGCTTCGATCGCGCCCAGCGAGTCACGAGCGGACGGCGACGGCGAGACGACCACCCGGCCGCCGGCCCACAGCACACCGAGGATCGCGCTGAGCGGGTAGTTGTGCCCGAACGGCAGCACCGCGAGATACACCGACGAGGCCACGAAGCCGAAAGCGTCGGCGGATCCGTCGACGTAGCAGGCGTAGTCGTCGTGGGTACGCGCGATGAGCTTCGGCAGACCCGTGGTACCACCGGAAAGGATCAGCAGCGCGACCGAACGCGGGTCGGGTGCGAGCGCGTCCAGTTCGGTGCGCGCCGCCTGAGGGTCCGGAGCCGGGGCGCACAACGCGCGCAGGTCCACGTGGCCGTCACGGACGTCCCCGGCGACGATGACGTGCTCGATCGTCTCGGCCCCGGCGGCGATCCCGGCCGCCAGTTCCTGGTGGTCGAAGTCCTTCACGCGGTCCGGCACGGCGATCGCGCGCGCCTCGGAAAGCTCGGCCAGATAGGACAGTTCGTGCCTGCGGTGCTGGATCAGCGCCATCACCGGGATCACGCCGAGCCGGAAGCACGCCAGCGTCAGCACGACGAACTCCCAGCCGTTGGGCAGCTGGAAGAGCAACCGGTCGTCCGGCCGGAGCCCGAGGGCTCGCAACCGCTGGGCGGCACCGTCCACACGGGACAGGAGCTCGGCGTAGGTCAGCCGGAAGTCTCCGTCGGTCAAGGCCTCGTCGTTCGGGGTCGCGTCCGCCGCGTCGACGAATCGCGAGGCGAGCGCCTGGCCCTTCCAGTGGCCTTCGGCGACGTAGCGCGCGACGAGGTCGGCAGGCCAGGGGACCGTTCCCTCATGGCTCGGCTGGACAGGTATCGAGGGCACGACGGCCTCCCTTTCTCTTGGAATCATCCGAAGCGCGCGGGCATGGTCTTGGCGCCGTTGACGAAGTTCGACTCGAGCCGGGTCACCGGTCCGGTCAGGCGCAGCTTGGACAGATGCGGCAGCAGCTCGGTCAGCAGCGTCGACATCTCCAGCCGGGCCAGATGCGCGCCGAGGCAGAAATGCGGGCCGATACCGAAGGACAGATGGGGGTTGGGATCGCGGCCGAGGTCGAGCCGGTCCGGGTCGGTGAACACGGCGGGGTCGCGGTTGGCGGAGGTGTAGTAGACGACGACCTTGTCGCCCTCGGCGATGGGCTGTCCGGCGATCTCCGTGTCCCGCAGCGCGGTGCGGCGGAACTGCATGATCGGGGTGACCCAGCGGATCAGCTCGTCGACCGCGGTGGCGACCGGTACCTCACCGGACACCAGCCGGTCACGTTCGGCCGGATTGGCCACGAGTGCCTCCAGCGAACCGGAGATCAGGTGACGGGTGGTCTCGTTGCCCGCGACCACCAGCAGCAGCCAGAAGCTGCAGAACTCCCTGTCGCTCAGGTGCTTCCCGTCGACCTCGGCGTTGACCAGCCTGCTGATCAGGTCGTCTGTCGGGTTCTCGCGCCGGGACATGCCGAGTTTCATCGCGTAGGCGAACGCTTCGGCGAAGGTCCGCCGGTAGGCGTCGACGTCGCCACCGCCGAACTCCGGATCGTCGAAGCCGACCAGCGCGTTGCTCCAGCGGTAGAGCAGATGCCGGTCCTCCGGCGGGAAACCGAGCAGATCGCACAGGACCAGAAGCGGCAACTCGGCGGCGAAATCGGCGACGGCGTCGAACTCCCCCGCCGCGGTGACCTTCTCCACCAGCCGCCGCGCGTGCCCGGCGATGCTGTCACTCAGCCCGCGGACCGACTTGGGCGTGAACACGGTCGCGACCAGACGGCGGATCCGGACGTGTTCCGGGCCGTCCATGCTCACCAGCAGCTGCCGGGTCTGCTTGAGGTCGCCCGGTGTCCGCGGGTCGGGCAGGAAGGCGCCCTTCGCCGCAGACGAGAACTCCTCCGGCCGCCGCGAAACCGAGTAGACGTCGTCGTAGCGTGTCACCGCCCAGTAACCGGAGCCGCGCTGGGCGGTGCGGCCGGCGCTGGAATGCCGGGTCAGCAACGGTTCCGGGGTCCAAGCGACCGGTTCGGTCTCACGACGACGGGCGAACTCCGCGTGCGGTACGCCGGCGGCGAAGGTCACCGGATGCGCGATGTCGGGCCGTTCGATCCCGATCGCGGAGAAACTCTTGCGCAGTACGTCCTTGCGGAGCTTGCCGGTCGCTTCCCGAGGGAGCCGGGCGATGACGTGGTACGACCTCGGTGTCTTGAAGCCCGCCAAAGACGTGCGGCAGAACGGGTCCAGCAGCGCGAAAAGGTCGGCGGGGGCGTCTTCGGCGACCTCGACGACGGCGGCCACCCGCTCGCCGAACTCGTCGTCGGGAACGCCGATCACCGCGACGTCGCGGACCACCGGATGGTTGAGCAGGACGGCCTCGATCTCGGCCGGGTACACGTTGACCCCGCCGGAGACGATCATGTCCTGCGCGCGCCCCGTCAGATAAAGGAAACCGTCCTCGTCGAGACGGCCGACGTCGCCGAAGGTGAAGGTGCCCGGCTCCAGATGCGCGGACCGCGTCTTCTCGGGGGCGTTGTGATACGAGAAGCTCTGGCCCTTGACCCGCCGGATGAAAACGCGCCCGGACGAGCCGACCGGTTGCGGCGTGCCGTCCTCGCCGAGGATCACGATCTCGTTCGGGGGCACGGCTTTGCCGACGCTGCCGGGGTGTGCGAGCCAGTCGCGCGAGTTGGTGAGCGTGACGGCGCCACCCTCGGTGGCACCGTAGTACTCCGTCAGCACGGGGCCCCACCAGTCGATCATCCGGCGCTTGACGTCCGGCGAGCAGGGGCCGCCACCGTGCCACACACGGCCGAGGCTCTTCCCCGAAAACCGCGCGCGGACCTCCGGGGGGAGCCGCAGCAGGCGGATGAACTGGGTCGGCACGAGATGCGCGGCGGTGATCCGCTCCCGGTCGATGATGTCCAAAGTGGACTCTGGATCGAACGAACGGCGGATCACCAGCGTCGAGCCCAGCAACAGGCCGAGCAGCGAGAAGAACAGCTGCGACGAGTGGTACCAAGGACCGTCGAGCAGGCATCGCTCACGCGAAGGGACGTCCAGGACGGCGTGCGCGTACCTGGTCAGTTTCGACACCCGGGAGAACGGCGCGCCGACGACGAAAAGACCGTTCACCACGCCCTTGGGCACGCCGGTCGTCCCCGACGTGTACAACATCGTGGCGCCGCAGGTCTGTCCCTCGGGCTCGGCCGCGGAGACCTCGGCCAGCAACGGTTCCACCGCTTCGAATCCGTGCTCGTCCGAGGCGCCGGTGACGAACAGTGTCGTGCACCCGCCGGTGGACTGGGCCACCGCGCGCCCGGCCGTCTCGGCGTACGAGGGCTCGACGACCAGGGCCTTGCTCCCGGAATCCGAGACGATGTAGGCGATTTCCGGATCGGTGAGGTGCCAGTTGACCGGTACCACGGTGATCCCGGAGTGCAGGCACGCCAGGAGCACCTCGAAGGTCTCCCGGCGGTTGCCGAGCACACAGGCCAGCCGGTCGCCCTCGCCGAGCCCCCGATCCCGCAGCAGGGTGATCCAGCGGTTCACCCGCTCCCCCAGCAGCCGCCAGCCGACAGCTCCCGCCTCGTCGACGATCGCGCTCCCGGCCCCGTCCTCGGCGATGTGGTCGTTCAGTAGCGTCGGCATGACCTTTCCCCTCAGTCCAGCAGATCCGGCTGCACGCGCACGAGATCGGCGTACAGCGGGCGGAAGTTGAGCCGCCCCATCCCCGGTGTGCCGATGGTCGACGCGGTGTGCCGCGCGACCCCGGGCTCGATCGGCACCGGTGTCCCGGCCGCCTCCGCGAGCAGTTGCACGTGGCACGAGCTGTCCATGGTGGTGAACCACCAGGCCGCCTCCTGCACGGTGCCGCCGACCGTGAGCAGCCCGTGATTGCGCAGGATCACCGCCTTGCCCGTGCCGAGACGGACCGCGATCCGCTTGCCCTCGTCGGAATCCAGCACCACCCCGCCGAACTCGTCGAAGACCTCGTGGTCCTCGTAGAACGCGCAGGCGTCCTGCGTGATCGGGTCGAGTTTGCGGCCCAGCGTCGCCCATGCGCGCCCGTAGGTGGAATGCGCGTGGGCGACGGCGACGACGTCGGGCCGTGCCGCGTGGACGTGCGAGTGGATGATGAACCCGGCCGGGTTGATCCTCCCGTCGCCTTCGACGACTTCGCCCCGGCTGTCGACCAGCAGGAGGTCACTGACCCGGACGTGTCCGAAGTGGACACCGAACGGGTTGATCCAGAACCTCTCCGGGTCGCCGGGGTCGCGGGCGGTCACGTGACCGCCGGCGCCCTCGTCGAAACCCCGCACCGCGAACAGCCGCATGGTCGCCGCCAGGCGTTGCTTGCGGTACAGCCGTTCCTCTTCGACGGTCCTCATCCGCAGCCGCCCGGGCTGTCCCAGTCGTAGACGGCGCCTTCGTCCAGCAGTTCGGGGGGCACGCCGTACCACTCGGACTGGGGCAGCTCGATGACCGTGGCGTCCTGGTCCTCGCTCATGCCGCACGCTCCTCTCGCGCCGCGGGCCGCCAGACTTCCAGGAACGCGTCCAGCCGGTCGAATCCCCAGAACCGGTGGCGGCCCCATTTGAAGTAGGGGATGCCGAAGATGTCGTCGAGATAGGCCTGGTAGAGACAGTCGACCCCTTCGGCGCGGATCTCCGGGTCGTCGACGGCGCCGACGGCCAGCTCCGGATCGAATCCGGCCCGCTCGGCGGCGGCGCGGACGACGTCGGGCTCGCAGATGTTGTCGCCGCGACCCCAGCGCGCCTCGTTGAGCGCGTCGTAGAACGGCCACTCGACACCCTCGCGGCGTGCGCGCAGCCAAGCCAGATGCGGCAGTTCCCACCACGGGTCGATGTCGATCGGCCAGGCCATCTTGCGGCCCTGCCCCTCGGCGATCCGCTTGGTGTCCATCAGCATGTACAGATGCTTCGCGCGGCTCATCTGCACGTAGTGGAACTCGCCGCCGCGTTCGTCGAGGCCGGCACCGGTCACCGTGTCCGGATCCCAGTACGGAAGGCACACCAGCTGTTCGAGCGCGCCGGGCACCTCGTCGCGCAGCCGGTTGATCGCGAGCCAGCTGTACGGGCTGCGCAGCGAAAAGTACAGCTTGGCGGGCCGGCTCACGCCCGGTCCCCGATCAGCGCGTGCACGACACCCTCGTCCAGCTGGGCCATCCCGCCCGCGCCCGGACCGGCCGCGATGGCGTAGCCGTGCAGGATCTGGGCGGTGGCCACCGGGACCAGTTCCGAGCCACGCTGGACGTAGCAGTCCATGCGGCCGTCGAACATGACCCCGCGCAGGATGTCGGTCACGGTGAACACGGTGTGCACCGTCTCCTCCATCCGCGCGTCCTCCAGCAGCCGGACGCGGGCGCGGGAGACGACCGGGATCCACGCGCGTTCGGACAGCATCCGGCCGACGGAGATACCGCGGTCGGCGAGGTAGCGGTCGACGACCTCCTCCAGCGTCCGGACGAAACCGGAGTGCTGGACGCGGTCGGAGTAGTGGCAGTAGAAGTACGGCGCCCGCCAGGACCACAGGAACGCGCCCGGCTCGGCGGTCAGCACCGACTCGGCGGTCTCCCCGGCGGGGATCGCGATCCGTTCCACTGTGGACGTCAGCGCCGGGACTTCCAGATGCGCCAGCGCCTCGGGAGCGGCCGCCGTGGTGTCCGCCGCCCGCTCTCGGACCAGCGCGACGGTGACCTTGCCGCGCAGCACGGTGACCTTCGCGCCGTCGCGGACCACCGACAGCTGGACGTTCAGCTTGTCGCCGCGGCCGGGGGTGACCTCGACTTCGACCTCGTCGTCGAGTTCCAGCACCGCGGGCAACTGCACCGAGCAGTCCACGATCTCCGCGCCGAGGCCGTGCTCGAGGAAGAGGTCGCGCGCACTCGTGCCCTGATCGCGCAGCCACTGCAGGACACCCTGCTCGACCAGGTACATGAAGTGCTTGAAACCGATCCAGGTGCGGATGTTGGCGCCCTCGAACGCGGGGCGGCCGTGCGTGACGGTCGTGCTTGGCCGCAGGACTGCGGTCATCGGAGCTCACCTACCTTCGGGATGGTCCGGACGTCCTCGACGAGGCCGGTCACCTCGGCCGCGGCGTACCGGGCGTAGCGAACGTGGAAGAAGTGGTCGCCGCGTTCGTGCGTGTGCAGCGTCGCGCCCGGCATACCGGCCGCGAGCGCGACAGCGGACTCGGCGGGCAACGTCGGGTCTTGGCCGCCGACAAGCACCTTCGTCGGGATCTCGACATTGCCGAGCTGGAGGTCGGCGCTCGCGGCGTAACGGTCGAACACCGACGCGAAGCCGAGCGGCCCGGCGCGGTTCAGCGCGATCTTGACCATGCCGTCGATCACCTCGGGGTCCAAAGTGGACGCTCGTTTGCCGAGCCTGGCGCGGACACCCTCGCCGACGTGCGCGGTGAACGTCTCGCGCGAGCGCTCGAACATCCGCCAGGTCACCTCGTACCGGGGCAGCCGGTAGAACGGGCAGAACAACGCCACCGACGAACCGACCCGCGGATCGAGCGCGCACATCAGCTCCAGCGCGGCGTTGGCGCCGAACGAGTGCGCCACGAGGACGTCCGGGGTGGTGCCGAGCAGGTCGAGGCCGTCGCCGAGCCAATGGCCGAAGGAGCGGTTGCGCCAGCGGAAGTCGTTGCCCGCCTTCCACGGCAGCTCCAGTGAAACGACCCGGTAGCCCTGGTCGAGATGCGCCGCCAGTGGCGTCCAGCTCTTCCAATGGCCTTCCATCCCGTGGGCGAACAGCACCAGCGGCGCGCCGGGCCTGCCGGGCGAGATCGTGTGCGCCTTCACCGCTGAACCGTTCACGGGGACCCCATCTCATCGCTGTGATCAGTGACGGCGACCGAAACCGCCGGTCCGCCGTCCGGCCGTCGCGGGCCGATGCCCACGCGGCCTTCGCCTTCCACGACGGCGAGGTGGGCGGCGAGCGCGAGCTCCACGACCCCGTGCGCGCCGTAGAAGTCGCCCCACTGTTCCTTGACGTCGAAACCGCCGGGTCCGACCGTGCGCGCGGCCTCCCCTTGCTCGAAGTCGACGACGGCGTGCCCGGAGTCCTCGCGCCAGGGCTCGAGGATCACGCACGCGCTCCCCGCGCGCAGTGGTCCGTCGTGCAGGATCGAAGCGATCTCGTCCTCCGGCTCGGCCCCGACGAGCACCACCCGCGTGGCCCGGCCGGAGCGCAGCAGCAGACTCGCCATCCGCAGACCGGCGAGCCCGGCGGTACTGCCGGAACACAGCATCAGGTTCGGACCGCCGAAACCGAACCACAGCGCGACCGTGCTGGCCACGACGTTCGGCGACACGTTGGGCGCGTCGAGCACGCTCACCGCGCGGCCGCCTTCCGCCTCGACCGCACGCGTGACCTTCGCGACCGTCTCGACGTTGCCGAGATTGCTGCACGCGACCACCGCGGTACCGGCTTCGATCGGCCCGGTGGCCCGTTGCCCCGGTTCGAAACCCAGCGCGCGATGCACCGCGCACAACGCGAGCCGAGTCGAAGGTTCCTTGTACAGCAGCCCTTTCCGGCCCAGGACGGCGGCGGCCTTCTCCGGCGGCGCGCCGTCGAACCCCTCGACGCCGGGCAGGTGCAGGCTCCAGCCGGTCAGGAGCAACCTGGTTTCCCTCTCGCGGCCGGTCATGCCCGCTCCAGCAGGGTGACGGCGTTGACCCCGCCGAACCCGAACGCGTTGACCTGCACCAGATCCGGCCGCGCGGCGACAGCGTCGCCGATGACGAGCCGCAATCCGGTGCCCTCGTCGAGGGGGTCGGTCAGGCCGGCGACCGCGGGCACCTCGCCGGAGGCGAAGATCCGCAGCGCGACGTCCACGTTGACCAGGGCGGCGCTGCCGGAGGTGTGCCCTGTCGAGCCCTTGACCGCGGTGACGAGCGGGTTCCCGCCGCCACCGAGGACGACCTTGCGCAACGCGTCGCATTCGACCGGATCGTTGAGCGCGGTGCCTGTCGCGTGCGCCACCACGACGTCCACTTCGGACGGGACGCGGCCCGCACGCGTGTAGGCGTCGGACATCGCGCGGGCGATGCCCTCGATGTCCGGCGCCGTGGCGTGGTAGGCGTCGCAGGAAAGACCGGTCGCGGCGACCCGGCCGAGCGCCGGGCCGTCCCAGGTCTCGGGCACGACGACGAGCGCCGCCGCGCCTTCGCCGAGGAGCACGCCGGTGCGCTCGCGGTCGAACGGCCGAACACGCTCTGTCGGTTCCTCGGCGACACGGCCGATCATGGCGAGCATCGACCGCGTCATCGCGTCGGCGGCGGCGACCACGACCGCGTCGCATTCGCCCAGTTCCAGAAGATCCTGCGCGAGCGCGAGAACGTGGCCGCCCGCGCTGCACGCGTTGACGACCGTGGTCACGTCCGTGACGCCGGGCAGGGTCTCGGCCACGACGTCGGCGAAGTCCAGCCGCCCGGCGGAAACGGTCTCGCCGGTGAGCGCGAGCCGTTCCACCGCGGACAGCTCACGCAGCCCGGTGCCGATCAGCACGGCGACCCGCCGCGTCTCCGTGTCCACACCGGACTGTGCGACGGCTTCTTTCAGGCATTCGGCCAAGAGCCGTCCCGCGCGGAACAGCTCGTCGTCGAGGCCGGCGTGGTAGCCGTAGGCGACATTCAGCTGCCCGGGGTCGCCGTACCGGAGCGGCGAGACGCCACAAGCGCCGCGGAGCAGGCCGTCGAAAGTCTCCGCGCCCGAACCGAGGCAGGTGCGCACCGCGCTACCCGCGATCAGGACCGCCATCGGCGTACCTCCTCACGATGGCGGCGCCCACGGCACCGTCCGCGCCTCGCGCGGTGAGCAGGCTCAACCCGCCGGGTCCGGAATCGCGCTCTTCGGCGAGCAGGACACCCAGCGCCACCGCGCCGGAGGCCGCGTCGCATTCGCCGAACAGCCGCTTGACCATGACCCGCTCCGGGCTGTGGCCGAGCGCGCGGACGATCGGGCCGTACTCGCGGCGGTCGTCGTCCTCGACTTCACCGGTGTACACAGTGGACACTTCGGCCGCGTCGGCGCCCGCCTTCGCCAGCACCCGGCTCACACATCCGGCGAGCGCGGTTTCGGCCGCGTCACCGCCGCCCGGCCCGTAGGCCGTAGCGACGGCGAGGACACCGGCACGCTGCCGCGTGCCCGCCCACTCCGGCGTGTTCTCCTTCGCCAGCACGAACATCCCGGCCGCCTCACCGGGGGCGACGACGTCGGTCGCGCCGGTCAGGTGGGTCGCCCACGCGCGGTGCGGGGTGAACTCCTCCACCGCGCCCGCGACGACGACGTCGACGTGACCGCGATCGATGGCGTTGCCCGCGTACCGGAGCACGTTGAGGAAACCGAGGGTGCCACCCGCGATGGTGGCGTTCACCCCGCGGAGGCCGAACCGGATGGCGACCTGACCGGCGGCGCAGTTCATCACCGTGTTCGGGAACAGCATCGGGTTGACCAGGTAGGGCTTGTCCTGCACCAGGGTCTCGCGGGTGTAGTCGCTGGTGGATTTGAAACTGCCCAGCGAAGTCCCGAGCACCACCCCGATCCGTGGCCGGGCCTCGTCGTCGAGGGACACCCCGGCCTCGCGCAGCGCTTCCTGGCAGCACACCACGGCCAGCCCGGTGGACCGGTCGTAGGTGCTGGTTCCCTTGCGCCCCAGGTGTTCCCGGGGGCTGAAGCTGGTGAGCACGTGCCCGCTCGCCGCGGGCAGCGGCTCCTCGTAGAGATCGCCGATCTCCTGACCCTTCTCGACCTGGCCCGCCTCCGCCAGCGCGAGCTTCTTCGCCAGCGCGTCCACGCCGACGCCCGCGGAGGTCAGCGCGCTCCAGCCGGTCACCACCACACCGCTCATTCCGGGGCTCCCAACATCACGATGGCGTTGTTGCCACCGAAGGCGAAACCGTCGTTCTGGACCACCCGGACGTTCGCCGGGCGCGCCGCGTTCGGGACCGGGTCGACGCCCAGTTCCGGATCGGCGGTGGTCCAGTTGACCGTGGGCGGCAGGAAACCGCGGTCGATCGCGATGGTCGAGGCGATCGCCCCGAATCCGCAGGCCGCGCCCATGGTGTGGCCGAGCATCGACTTGATCGAGCTGATCGGCGGCGGGCGCTCGCCGAAGACCTCGATCACGGCCTTGCTCTCGACCAGGTCGTTCACCGGCGTGCCGGTGCCGTGCGCGCAGATGTAGTCCACATCGGACGGTGAGATGCCGGAGTTGCGGTGGGCGATGCGCATGCATTCCGCGACCGTCGGCGCGTCCGGGGAGACCGGGTGGATGGCGTCGCAGTTGACGCCGTACCCGAGCAGCTCCGCGTAGATCGTCGCCCCCCTTTTCCGGGCGTGCTCCATGGTTTCCAGGGCCAGCACGGCTCCACCCTCGCCGGTGAGGATGCCCGCGCGGTCCTTGTCGAACGGGGTGCAGGCGTCCTTCGCCAGCGCGCCGAGCCGGAAGAACCCGGCGTGTGCCCAGCGGCACACCGAATCGGCGCCGCCGGCGAAGACGACGTCGGCCTCGCCGCCCGCGAGCAGGTCGTAGGCGTAGCCGATCGCGTAGTTGCTCGCCGAACAGGCCGTCGCGATGGTCAGCGACTCGCCGGACAACCCGAGTTCCTCGCTGACCGCGTTCGCCAGCCGGTTGGCGGGCAGCTGGGTCAGCAGCGCCGGGTCCTGCCCGGCGAAACCGTCGGCGATGATCTGCGCGGTGAGCGCCTCCGCGACCGCGGACTCACCGCTGGTGGTCCCCATGATCGCGTGGGCGCGCCCCGGCGCCACCGAGGTCAGGTCGAGCCGGGCGTCGGCGACCGCCAGCTGCGCGGCACTGGCCGCGAACTGGCTGGACCGCCCCCACCGCGCCGGATCCACCCGGCGGAGATGGGCGCCCGGATCGAAGGTCTGGACCTCGCCCGCGTTCCGGTGCGGGAACCCGGCCGGGTCGAAGCTGGTGATGGGCGAGATCCCGGATCGGCCGGTGCGCAGCGCCTCGGCGAACGCGGCTATCCCGATCCCGATGCTCGACACCGGGCCGACCCCGGTCACGACAACGCGGGCCACGGTTCATCCCTTCTTGACGGAGTGCCGGATCAGGGCGTCGTTGACCGCCTTGAGCGTGCGCAGCTCGGGCAGTTCCGCCTGCGGGATCTCGACCTTGTACTGCTTGTCGATACGGGCGAGGATCTCGATGGCACGGAGGGAATCGGCCTCGTAGTCGTCGATGAAGTCCCCGTTGTCCTCCAGCTCCTCGGGCTCGAGTTCGAGCACCTCGGCGACCAGCTCGCGAAGTTCCTCGAGCTGGGTGTCGGTCTGCGTCATGACGATCCTCCGATTTCGTTGTCCGGTTCTCACGCCGCGGGCCGCACGGGGCGTCGCGTCGCGGTCAGGGTGGTGACGGTGGCGATCAGGCGATCACCGACCCAGGTCCGCCCGGTGGCGAAGGCCGTGTCGGCCAGTACCGACTCCAGGCGGACCTCGTGGCGCAGCACGTCACCAGGACGGGCGGCGCCCGTGAAGCGGTAGTCACGGGCACCGATGAACATCAACGTCGAGTCGTCGTCCTCGACCGGCTCACGGCCGTCGAGCCAGAGGAGCGCGGCACTCTGCCCGAACGACTCGATCATCAGCGACTTCGGGTAGTCGTACCGGTCCGCCGGGGCGCCGTCGGGAATCCCCTCGAAGCACGGCTCCGTACCGGTGACCGCCTTGATCGTGACGATCGACTCGCCGGGGACCAGCTCCAGCACGCGGTCCACCAGCAGCAGCGGATACCGCTGCGGGAGCAGGACCCGGATGTCGTGGTGCTCGGTCATCCCGCCGCCTCCTCGAAGGAGGCGCGGATCTTGGCCGTCGTCGTCTCGCCGAGGGTGGCCTTGCCGGTCACGTCCCAGCCGTCCGGGGTGCGCTTCGCGGTGGCCGTCAGCACCATCCGGTCGCCGTCGAGCAGCGGCGCGAGGAAGCGGACCGACCGGACGGTGCTCAACCGGGCGCCCACGGCCTCCCGCATCGCCTGTTCCAGCGTCTCGATGACGAAGACGCCGGGGTACACGGCCTGGCCGGGGAAATGCCCGCGCAGATTGGGTTCCTTGCCGTCCACGGTGATCTGGGCGACGAGCTCGAGGTCGTCCCCCGAGGCCCGGACGTCCAGCGTGTCGACCGCCCGCAGCGGCGCGGCGAAGGCGGGGATACCGGTCACAGCGTGATCCCCCCGTCGACCTGCAGCACCTGTCCGGTGATGTAGGAGGCGCGGTCGGAGACCAGGAACGCGACCAGTTCGGCGACGTCCTCGCCGGTGCCGAAGCGTTTGGCCGGGATCTGCGTCAGTGCCTTGGCGCGCTGCTTGTCGCCGAGGGAACCGGTCATGTCGGTCTCGATGAACCCGGGCGCGACGACGTTGACCCGGACGCCGTGCCCGGCGACCTCCTTGGCCAGCGACTTGCTGAAGCCGATGATGCCCGCCTTGCTGGCGGAATAGGCGGTCTGGCCCGCGTGGCCGTAGACGCCGGCGACCGAGGACATGTTGACCACGACGCCGCCGCGGTTCTTCATGAACCGGAAGGCCATGGCGCGGCAGAAGTTCCAGGTGCCGGTGAGGTTCGTGGCGAGTACCGCGTGCCAGTCCTCGGCGCTGGCGAGCACCAGCGGGCTGTCCTTGGTGATGCCGGCGTTGTTGATCAGCAGGTCGATCGGGCCTAGCTTCTCCTCGGCGTCCTTGACGAATTGCTCGACGGCCGCCGAATCGGCGACGTCGCATTCCGCGAAATAGCCGGGTACGCCGATCGCGGCGACGTCCTCTTCGATTTCCGCCGACGCCGCGCTCGGTTTCGAGAAACAACCCGCGACGGCGTAGCCCTCCTGGGCCAGCCGCAGGGCCACGGCCCGGCCGATCCCTCGTGAAGCCCCGGTGACCAGGGCCCGGTGGTGCTCTGCCACGCCGCCTCCTCTGTTTCCCGCACAATTTGTTTCTATTTTATGAAGCGCGACGCAAACTATTCTTCTCATCGTTTGCCGCGAGTTCGGCGAACACTTCGACGGTGTCCGCGCCCGGCGTGGGAGCGCCGTGACGGACCTTCGTCGGGGTTCGGGAGAACTTCACCGCGGGCCCCACGATCGGTGCGGTGGATCCATTGCTCAGCACCGTTTCCTGCAGCATCGCGCGCGCTTGGACGTGCTCGTCGGCGACGGCTTCGGTGAGCGTGCGCACCGGCGCGGCGACGAGCCCGTTGTCGTTCAGCTCCTCGAGGGCGTCGGCCAACGGACGTCCCGCGCACCAGCCCGAAATCATCGCGTTGATCGGTTCTCGATTGGCCAGTCTTTCGACGTTCGTGCGGAATCCCTCCGCCCGGCCGAGTTCCGGTCTGCCGATGATTTCGGTGAGCGTGCGCCAGTGCCGGTTGATCGCGACAGCGAGATACAAATGGCCGTCGGCGCATTCGTAGACATTCGCCGGGACGACGAAATCGGTCTCGTTGCCCAACCTCGGTGGCGGGGCGCCGGTCGCGGCGAGGGTCGGCAGTCCGCTGCTGCTGGCGAGCAGGCAGTCCACCATGGCCACGTCGACGTGTTGCCCTTCCCCCGTCCGGTTCCGGTGTGCCAGTGCCGCGAGCGCGCCGATCGCCGCGTGCAGGCCCGCCAGCTCGTCGGCGAGGAACGTCGGAGCCCGGACGGGCGGCCCCTCCGGGAGGCCGTTGAGCGACATCCAGCCCGCCGCGGCCTGGATCGCGGGATCGTAGGCGGGCAGATGCGATTTCGGCCCGTACTGCCCGAAGCCGGACACCGAAACGAAAACGACGTCCTCGCGCGCCGCCCGGCAGGCCTCGTACCCGGCGCCCCAGCCGTCGAGGGTGCCGGGTTTGTAGTTCTCGACCACGATGTCCGCGTGGGCGACCAGTTCCAGGAACCGCGCGCGATCGAGGTCGGCGCGCAGGTCGAGCCCGGCACTGCGTTTGTTGCGGTGCACGGTTTCCCGGAACCACGAAAGCCCGGTGCCGGGGATGTTCGGCGGCACTTCGCCGTCGTGGCCGTCGGCGAGCTCGATCCGGACCACGTCGGCCCCCAGATCCGCCATGACGCAGGTGGCGAGCGGACCGGACCAGACCTTGGTCACGTCCAGGACGCGCACACCCTCCAGCGGGCCGGCCGAACCGGCCCGCGCACGGCGGAAGAACTCCTCTTCGCGCATGGTCAAAGCCTTTCCAGCAGGGAGGCGGTGCCCAGCGAACCGCCGCAGCACATGGTGATCAGCGCCGTCGAGGTGTCGGTGCGCTCGAGCTCGTGCAGCGCGGTCACCAGCAGCCTGGTCCCGGTCGCGCCCAGCGGGTGACCGAGCGCGATGGCGCCGCCGTTGACGTTGACGCGGTCGATGTCCGCGCCGTGCGCCTTGGCCCAGTTGAGCACCACCCCTGCGAAGGCCTCGTTCACCTCGCAGATGTCCACATCGGACAGTCGGCGGCCGGTCCGGCGCAAGACCCGTTCGGTGGCGACCACGGGCCCGTCGAGCAGGTAGTACGGATCGGCGCCGGTGACGACCTGGCCGACCAGCCGTGCGCGCGGGGTCAGGCCCAGCGCGCGGGCCTTGCCGTACGACATCCAGAGGATCGCGGCGGCGCCGTCGGAGATCTGGGACGTCGACCCCGCGGTGTGCACCGCGCCCTCGATGTTGGGCCGCAGCGCGGCGAGCCCCTCGCGGGTGGTTTCGCGGATGCCTTCGTCGCGAGTGACCGCGCCGACCGGGGAGACTTCACGGTCGAACCGGCCCTCTTCCCACGCCCGCGCCGCGCGCTGCTGGGAGAGCAGGCCGTAGTCGTCGGCGTCCGCGCGCCCGATGCCTTCGCGTTCGGCGATCCGCTCCGCGCCGCCGAACTGCGCCTTGGGCGGATCGTCCCACGGGTAGTCGCGCGTCTTGTAGTGCCCGGGGCCCTGGTACAGGTTCGTCCCGATCGGCACCCGGCTCATCGACTCGACGCCGCAGGCGATCCCGGTGTCGATGGCGTCCGCGGCGATCAACGCGGAGATCAGATGGTTCGCCTGCTGCGCCGATCCACAGGAAACGTCCACTGTGGAGCAACCGACGCCGGGGTCGTGTCCGGAGTTGAGCCAGGCGTTGCGGGTGACGTTGAGGCTCTGTTCGCCGGACTGGGTCACGCAGCCGCCGATGATCTGGTCGACGTCGCCGGGTTCGATGCCGGCTCGGGCGATGACCTCCAGCTGGACGTGCCGCATCAGTTCGACGGCCTTGAGGTCGGCGAGCACCCCGCCGCGCTTGCCGAGCGGGGTGCGGACGGCGGAGACGATGACCGGGGTGCGGTCGTTCAGCGCGGCCACGGGCGGGTACCTGCCTCTCCACCGGACGCGGTGCCCGGCTCCACCATCGTGGTGCGGCCCCGGCAGGGGAACGTCTCTCGGATTGCGGACCCAGCAGGGGTTTCTCCGTAGTTGCGGGAATGGCTCGCGCACCCCCTCACGATCATCGAGGCTGGTTATGGTGCCTCTATGCGGCTGGACGACAGCGAAGATCAAGCGGCATTCCGGGCGGGCCTCAAAGCCTGGCTCGCCGAGCAGTTACCCGAAACCACGCCGAGCGCGCCTCGCGCGTGGTCCGCCGACGAGTTGCGCGCCTGGAGCAAGGCGTTGCACGCGGCCGGATACGCCGGTCTGACCTGGCCCGCCGATCATGGCGGCCGGGGGCTTTCCCCCGCGTACCAAGCCATCTACGCCGAAGAGAGCGCGCTGGCCGAGGCACCGGACCACGCCGGGGTGATCGGGCTGGGCATGGTCGGCCCCGCGATCGTCCACTATGGAACGGACGGGCAGAAGGCCACCCATCTCCCCCGGATCCTTTCCGGGGAAACGATCTTCTGCCAGGGCTTCTCCGAGCCGGACGCCGGATCGGACCTCGCCTCGGTGCGCACCCGGGCCCGCCGCACCGACGGCGGCTACGTCATCGACGGTGAAAAGGTCTGGTCCTCCTACGCCCATTTGGCCGACCATTGCCTGCTGCTCGCCCGCACCGACCCGGACGCGGCCAAACACCGCGGGCTGACCTGCTTCCTGCTCGACATGCGCGCACCCGGCGTCGAGGTGCGGCCGCTGCGGCAGCTGTCCGGTGACACCGACTTCAACCAGATCCTGCTGACCGGCGTCGAGATCCCCGAAGAGTGCGTGCTCGGCGAGCCGGGACAGGGCTGGCGGGTCGCGCTGACCACCCTCGCGCACGAACGCGGCACTTTCGGCATCACGCTCACCGCGCGGCTGGCCGTCCAGCTCGACAGGCTGGTCAAGACAGCCAAGGCGTGCGGAGGCGACACCGACCCGCGGGTCCGGGCCGAGATCGCCGAGCTGTACGTCGACCTGCAGGGCCTGCGCTTCACCGGATACCGCGCGCTGGCCGCGATGGAACGGACCGGCGAGCCGGGACCGGAGAGTTCGATCCTGAAACTGCGCTGGTCGCAGGCGAACCAGCGGGTCAGCGCGCTCGCGCTGCGGCTGCTCGGCGCCGGTGCGGCGGCCGACGGGACCGACGCCTTCTGGGACGGCTACTGGCAGCACCAGCGGTTGCGCAGCCGGGCCAACAGCATCGAGGGCGGAACGTCGGAGATCCTGCGCGGCATCGTCGCGGAGCGGGTCCTCGGCCTGCCGAAATCACGTTAGGGGGACTATCGATGGACTTCGCGCTGACCGAGGACCAAGCCGGGCTCAAGGCCGCTGCCCGCACCTACCTCGAGGACACCTACGGCCTCGAGCGGATAGCGGCGCTGGCCGACGACGGCGCGCAGGACCTCGCCGCCTGGCCCGAGCTGGTCCGGCAGGGCTGGCTCGACCCGGACCTCGGCCTGGCGGAGTTCGTCCTGCTGGCCGAGGAAGGCGGCCGTGCGCTGCACCCGGTGCCGTGGTTCGCCACGGCGGCGTCGGCACTGCCGGTGTACCTGGCCGCGGGCGTCGACCTGCCCGGACCGGCGACGCTCGCCGACGGCTCCACCACCTGCCGCGCGACACGGCGCGACGGCGGCTGGCGGCTGGACGGCGCGGTACAAGCGGTCTTGCACGCCGACGTCGCCACGGAGCTCGTGGTCGCGGCCCGGACGCCGGCCGGGGTGGCGCTGTTCGGCGTCGGCCCGGATGCCGTTTCCGTTTCCCCGCGTACCGGCGTCGACCCGCTTCGGGCGACGTCGGATGTCGCACTGGCCGGGGCCGAAGGCCGGCTGCTCGCCGGGCCGCCGTCCGCCGCGCCGCTGCTCGTCGCGATCCGCGGCCGGGCCACGACCTTGCTCGCGGGCGAGGCCATCGGCGTCGCGGACCGGGCGCTGGAGATCGCCGTCGAGCACGCGAAGACACGGACCCAGTTCGACCGTCCCATCGGTTCGTTCCAGGCGGTGAGCCAGCAGCTCGCCGACGGTTACGCCGAGGTCGAGCTCGCGCGTTCGCTGGCCTACCGCGCCGCGGTCGTGCCGCAGGACGGCGGGCCCGCCGCGGTGGAAGCGGTCTCGTGCGCCGCCCACGCCGCGAGCCGCGCGGCGATCTCCGTCTGCGAGACGGCGATCCAGGTCTGCGGCGGGATGGGCGTCACCTGGGAATTCCCGCTGCACCGCTGGTTCCGGCGCGCGTTGTGGCTGGAGGCGGAACTCGCCAAGGGACCGTTGGAAGCGATCGCGCACTCACTGTTCGGAGAGCACTCATGAGCCTGCAACTGCACTGGTTCCTGCCGTCGCACGGCGACGGGCGGGAGGTCGCCAAAACCGCCGACGGGGTCGCGGCGCCCGGCGCCCGGCGCGAGCCGGACCTCGAGTACCTGACCCAGGTCGCGCTCGCCGCGGACCGCTTCGGGTTCACCGGGATGCTCACGCCGTTCGGGTTGTTCTGCGAAGACCCGTGGGTCGTGGCCTCGGCGCTGGCGGGCGCGACGCGGTCGGTCAAGTTCATGATCGCGATGCGGCCGGGATTCATCTCGCCGCTGCTGGCCGCGCAGACCGCGGCGACGTTCCAGCGTGTCTCCGATTCGAGACTGCTGCTGAACATCGTGACCGGCGGAGACCCCGACGAGCAGCGCCGCTACGGCGACTGGCTCGACCACGATCAGCGGTACGCGCGCACCGGCGAATTCATGGACGTCTTCCGCCAGGCATGGCCGGGTTCGCGGTTCGACTTCACCGGCACGCACTACACCTTGAAGGCCGGGCTGATCGCGCGGCCGCATTCGGTGCGCCCGACCCTGTTCCTCGGCGGTTCTTCGTCGGCGGCGCTCGAAGTCGCGGCCGCACAGGCGGATGTGCTGCTGATGTGGGGCGAAACGCCCGCCGCGATGGCCTCGCATCTCGAGCGGTCGCGGGCGCGGGCGGAGGCACTGGGACGTTCGTTGCGCTTCGGCACGCGATTCCACGTGATCAGCCGCGACACCTCGGCCGAGGCGTGGAAGGTGGCCGACCAACTGCTCGCCGGCATGGATCCGGCCCGGATCCGGCAGGCGCAGGAACGGTTCGCCGCCACCGAATCCGAGGGCCAGCGGCGGATGGCGGCGCTGCACTCCGGCAGCACCGACTCCCTGGAGATCCACCCGAACGTCTGGGCGGGCTATGGCTTGGTCCGTCCCGGTGTCGGCACGGCGCTGGTGGGCAGCCACGAAGAAGTGGCCGAGCGGATCGAGGAATACCATTCCCTCGGTCTCGACCATCTGATCCTTTCCGCCCAGCCGCATCTCGAAGAGGCCTACACATTCGGCGAAGGCGTGATGCCGTTGCTGCGCAAACGTGGCCTTCTCGCCGAAACGCTCTGAAGCAGGCGGTTCGGGTTGGTCGTGAGTGGCGACGCGGACCAGAAACTGCGGTTCGCGGCGATGCCGGAGGCGTGACTCACGTGATTGAAGGCGGAACTCATGTGTGCGGTGTCTGATCACACGAGTCACGCCTTCCATCACACGAGATCCGGGGCGGATCACGTGTGTTTCGGTGCCACCTTTGCCCCTCAATAGGTGTCGCGAAAGCCACTTTCGGGACGTCTGATGTCCCGAAAGTGGCTTTCGCGACACGGGCCATCCGAGTCGGGTGCCCTCACGTGCATTGCGGCCTTCGTGCCCTTATCCTGTTACTCGACGGTGGAGGAATTGGGACACGCGACGTCCCAATTCCTCCATCGCCGTTCGTTCTGACCGCGAGTGTCAGCTGAAGCTGATGATCACACCGCCGCCGTTGCCCGCGGCGTCACCGAGGCCGACGACGCAGGTGATGACCTTGCAGTCCACCGCGCCGTAGCTGCTGCCGTCGGGCAGGACACCGGTGAAGTTCTTCTGCACGGTGACCGGGCTCGAGATCTTCCCGGACGCGTCAGCCACCAGCGAAAGCTGCGAAGGGCTGCAAGGGAACTGACCCGTCGCGTCCTGGGCACACTCGCCCACACGATAAGTCGCGCCCGGCGTGAGGCCGGTTCCGGTCACCTGGACCACCGCACCGTCCGAGAGCCCCGAGGCCGGCGTGACCGTGACGGCCGCCGCGGCGGAAGCGCCCGGTGCGACGACGGCCAGCAGGCCGAGAGCGGCGATGGCGGAACCGGCGAACTTGGCGACAAGCTTTGCGGACACAGTAATCACTCCGATTCATTGCTGGGGATTTTCCGACTTACCAGGCGCGGGTTCCGTTGCCCCCCGGCGTCCTGGAAACAACGTTACGATCACCCGACCTAGATCGTCAACTCTTTCTTCGAGCAGTTTTCGAGTAGGCCACAAGAAAAAACGTGCAATAAACTCGCGCGCTTCATGCGTAATTCACGGGTTAAAGGCCGGTCAGGAGAAGAGGGCCGGAGGGCGCGCACGGGAACCTGATTCGGTGACCTCTTCCAGCTCCGACTTCCTGTTCGGGGGCGCGCCAGAAAGGCACGCCGCCTACTCCGCGCTGCGCGAAAGCGGCCCTGTCCGAAGGATCACGCTCTCCTCGGGTACCAGCGGCTGGCTGGTGAGCGGCTACGCCGAGGTCCGCCAGGCGCTCGCGCATCCGGGACTGAGCGGACGCACCGGTGTCGTCGGCGACCGGCGCGGACTGTCCGAGGACGTCCGGCTCGGCATGAACACCCACATGCTGAACCTCGACCCGCCGGACCACACCCGGCTCAGAAGGCTCGTGTCCGCCGCGTTCACCGTGCGCCGGATCGCCCAGCTGCGCCCCAGGATCGAGGCCATCACGGCCGAACTCCTCGACGCCGTCGCCGACTTCGACGAGGTCGACCTGATCAAGGCGCTCGCCCTGCCGCTGCCGATCCGCATCCTCACCGAGATGCTGGGCGTACCGGAGGACGAGGCCGGCGCCTTCCACGGCTGGACCGAAATCCTCACCGCCAGCGCGCTCCCCGTCGACGAACTCGACGCGGCCGCCGCCGAAATGTTGCGCTATGTCAGGAAACTCCTCGCCGAGAAACGTGAGAACCCCGGCACGGACCTGCTTTCCGCGCTCGTCACGGTGCACGACGGCGACGACAGGCTGACCGAGCACGAGCTGACCTCGATGGTCTTCCTCCTGCTCATCGCCGGGCACGAGACCACCGTCCACCTCATCGGCAACGCCACTCTCGCCCTGCTCGAGAACCCGGCCCAGCTCGCCGCGTTGCGCGCGAACCCGGAGGGAATGCCCGCCGCGGTGGAGGAATTCCTGCGCTACGAAAGTCCTGTGCACGCGGCGATGCGCTACTCCAACCAGGAAGTCGAGCTCGGCGGCGTGACGATCCCGGCGGGCTCGCTGGTCATCGTTTCCCTGCTGGCCGCGAACCGTGACCCCGCACGCTTCCCCGGCGCGGACGCGCTGGAACTCGACCGCGGGGACAACCCCCAGCTCGCCTTCGGACACGGCATCCACCATTGTCTCGGCGCACCGATGGCCCGGCTCGAAGGCGGGATCGCGATCGCCGCTCTGCTCACCCGGTTCCCGAACCTGCGCGAGGCCGTTCCCGCGGAAAGTCTCCGCTGGCGCGTCAGCATGGTGATGCACGGTCTCGAAGCCCTTCCCGTCCGGCTTCGCTGACGAGTGTCCTTAAAGGACACTTTAGGTCAGCTGCCCCAAACCAGCAGGCTGGGATAAGACGCGTTCGAAACCGCGGTGCGACACTTTTCGGAGACGATCACGAATTCGCGGTGCGTATCTCACGTCCGCGAGCCGCGTCACCTCCTATTCCTGGGAAGGGAGTAGAACGTGTCCCAAGACCTAGGCACCCCGGTCACGAGCACCGCGCCGCGAGGCTCTGCCCCGCCCGTGCGGACGCCGAAGAAGAAGGCCAAAACGGGGCTGTCCGCACTGGCCGCCAAGCGCATCGCCGTCCTGAGCTCGCTCGTCGCCGGCGTCGCCTACGGGTGGGGTATCGGCGGGAACGCCGCACACTACGCCTATGCCGCCGCGGTCCGCAGCATGTCCGCGAACTGGCACAACTTCCTTTACGGCGCCTACGATCCCGCCGGGTTCATGAGTGTCGACAAGGCACCTGGTTCGCTCTGGCTGCAAGCGCTTTCCGTGCGTATCTTCGGTTACGAGACCTGGGCGCTGTTGCTGCCCGGTGTGATCGCGGGCGGCTTCTCGGTGTTCGTCCTGTTCGTACTCGTACGCCGATGGGCCGGGCACGCGCCCGCGGCACTGGCCGCGGTCCTGCTCGCCGCGACACCGATCACGATCGCGGGCACCCGGGTCAACCTGCCCGACTCGACGCTGATCTTGACGCTGCTCGTCGCGACCTACGCCTTCTGGCGCGCGCTGGAAAACGCTTCGCCGCGCTGGCTGCTGCTGACCGCCGCGCTCGTCGGCGTCGGCTTCCACATCAAGCTCGCCATGGCACTGGCCGTCCTGCCGGTGCTCGGCGTCGTCTACCTCGTCGCCGCGCCGACCTCGCCGGGACGCCGGGTGCTGCACCTGCTCGGTGCCGGCGCCGTCACCGCCGCGGTGTCGTCGATCTGGATGCTCATCGTCGCGCTGACCCCCGCGGGCTCTCGTCCGTACATGGACGGCAGCACCTCGAATTCGGTGTGGCAGATGGTCTGGTCCTACAACCTCTTCGACCGCACCGACGCCCCGAAGAGCGGGAACTCGGCCGAGTTGCCGGTGCTGCCCGACGGCAAGGTCACGCCGGTCGACCAGGGTGGCGAGACCGGTGTCTTCCGGCTGTTCAACGACCTGATCGGCGGCCAGATCTCGTGGCTGCTGCCGCTGGCGCTGCTGCTGCTCGTCTTCGGCCTTGTCGCCGCGGGCCGCGCGCCGCGCACCGACAAGACGCGCGCGGGCTGGCTGCTGTGGGGCGGCTGGCTCGTCCTCTACGCCGGCGCGCTCAGCTTCTCGCAGAGCATCCACCCGTACTACACGAGCATCCTGGCACCGGCCATCGCCGCCATCGGCGGAGTGGGCCTGCACCTCGCCTGGACCTCCCGCCGTCACGTGTGGGTGGTCCCGGTCGGCCTGCTCGTCACCGGCGCCTGGGCTTTCGTGCTGCTGAGCCGTTCCGGCGACTACGTGCCTTGGCTGCGGCCGGTGGTCGCCGTCGCCGCCGTCCTCGCCGTGGTGCTGTTCCTCGTGCGTCGCACCGGGAAGTTCGCCGTGGTGACCGGTGCCGTGGCCGGGGTCGCGCTGCTGGCCGGGCCGATCGCCTGGGCGGCGCCCGCCTTCCACCCGCCGACGGATCCGCGGACGGCGATGTTCCAGAACTTCAACCCGCTCGCGGGACCGAACCCGAACGCGCTCTCCACCGGCATCGACCTGACCAAGCTCATGGCCGGTGGCCCGAAGCCCGGTGCGGGCGGTGCGCAGGGCATGCCGTTGCCGCCGCCGATCATGTTCCAGATGATGCCGTCCGACGCCGACCAGAAGCTCCTCGGCTTCCTCAAGGCCAACAAGCGCGGTGAGCGCTTCGATCTGGCGACCTTCGGCGGTACCGGCGCCTCGCCCTACATCCGGGCCGGTCTGTCCGTGATGCCGATGGGCGGTTTCGTCGGCACCATGCCGATGCCGACCGCGGACGGCCTCGCCGAAAGTGTCCGAAGTGGACAGCTGAGGTACGTCCTGTTCGGCGGATTCGCCTACGACAGCCCGACCGCGCTGGCCCGCAAGGACTGGGTGGTGCGCAACTGCACCCGGGTCCCGCCGCCCGCCTACACCGCCAACCCGTGGATGGGCTTCACCTCCGCCCTGTTCGACTGCAAGCCGGGAGTGTGATGGCCCCATGACGGCTGAACTCACCGCGGCACCCCGTCTCGTACCGGGAAGCCGCACGACGGCGAGCGTCGAGATCGTCATCCCGGTGCTCAACGAGGAACGCGCCCTGCTCGGCTGCATCACCACGCTGAGCGCGTACCTCGGGGAGGACTTCCCGTTCCCGTGGTCGATCACCATCGCCGACAACGGCAGTACCGACCGGACCTGGGAGATCGCCACCGAACTGGCCGAACGGAACCCGCGCATCTCCGCGCGGCGGGTACCGGTCCGCGGCCGGGGAGCGGCGATCAAGGCGACGTGGGGGGCCAGCACCGCCGACATCGTCGCCTACATGGACGTCGACCTCTCGACCGGTCTGGAGGGGCTGCTCCCCCTGATCGCGCCGCTGGTCAGCGGGCATTGCGAGATCACCATCGGGACCAGGCTCGGAAACGGCTCGCGGATCCGCCGCAGCCTCAAACGCGAGATCGTCTCCCGTACCTACAACGCGATCACGCGGCATGTGTTCGGCCTGCGCAGCACCGACACGTCCGCCGGTTTCAAGGCGGCCCGGCGCGAAGCCGTGGTCGGGCTGCTGGACGCCGTCGAGGACGACCACTGGTTCTTCGACACCGAAATGCTGATGCTGGCCGAGCACAACGGCCTGCGGGTGCACGAGGTGCCGCTGGACTGGGTCGAGGACGTCGATTCGCGGGTCAAGGTCACCCAGACCGCGTTGGGGAACCTCAAGGGCCTGGTCCGCGTGGGCCGGGCGATCGCCGCCGGGAAAGGACGTGTGAACGTGCCGGAGATCCCGCAGTTGCGCGCCACCCATCCGGACGCGGTGCTGGCCCAGCCCCGGGCCGCGACCTTGGCGAAGTTCATCGGGTTCGCGGTGATCGGTGTCATCTCGACGGTGCTCTACACGCTTCTGTACCTCCCCTTGCGTGTCCCGCTGACCCCGGCGGGGGCGAACCTGGTCGCGCTGGTGCTCGTCGGGGTGGCCAACACCGAGGCGAACCGGCGCTGGACGTTCAATCGCGGCGGCGGGCACCGGCTCGGGTTGCACACCCGCGCCGCGATCCTGTTCGCCACCACGTATCTGCTGACCACCATGGCCGTGACCGGGCTCCATCTGATCGCCCCGGGCTCCGGGCCGGTCGTCGAACTGCTCGTGCTCATCGTCGCCTACGGGCTGATGACGTTGCTGCGGTTCGTGGCCCTCGACCGCTGGGTCTTCGCCCAGCACCGGAAGGAGCGCCGGTGAAGACGGCGGACATCACCCGGATCACCGAGATGGAGGACCGCCACTGGTGGTTCCGGGAGAAACGGCATCTGCTCGCCGACGAACTGAAACGGCTCGGCCCGCCCGGCCGCGCGCTCGACATCGGCGCGGCGGGCGGCGGCAACACGCGGGTGCTGCGCGAGCGCGGCTGGGACGTCGTCGCCACGGACTACGACGAGAACGCCGTCGAGATCGCACGTTCCCGCGGTCTCGACGCGATCCACGCCGACGCCCGTGACCTCCCGCTGCCGTCTTCGTCGTTCGACCTGGTGGTGGCGTTCGAGATCCTCGAGCACATCCAGGAAGACGACCAGGCCGCCGCGGAACTGTTCCGGGTGCTGAAGCCCGGCGGTTCCGCGCTGATCAGCGTCCCGTCCGGAATGGACCTGTGGTCGGCGCACGACGTCGCGGTCAGCCACGTGCGCCGCTACGACCGTGCCTCGCTGCGGAAGGTCATCGAGGACGCCGGCTTCGTCGTCGACGAACTGTGGAGCTGGAACGTCCTGCTCCGGCCGGTCGTGGCGCTGCGGCGACGTTCGGCTCGCGGCAACGAACTCAACGAGCACACGCCCTGGCTGGTCAACCACGCCCTGACCGCGATCGTCACGGCCGAGCGCTACCTCCCGACCCGTTCACGGCGCGGCGTCTCGCTGATCCTGAAGGCTCACAAGCCTTAGCGGGTGGAAGTACACGAAGGCCCCCTTCATTGCGTCTAGCGCGGTGAAGGGGGCCTTCGTGTACGTGGGCCAGGCGACCGGTGGACTTCTGGTCGCGACATCGGCGCCGCGGCTTCTCGTGCCGGGTGTCGCGAAAGCCACTTTCGGGACGTCGGATGTCGCGAAAGTGGCTTTCGCGACACTCAAGCCGATGCGCTGGACATGACGCGGTCTCGTGAACGCGACGAAAGACCGTTCCCCACGGAGAAGGGGAAGGTGTGAAGGTCGAGTTTCTTCGGCTGAGCCGAGAGAAGGGAGCCTTCACGCGGCCTCGCTGTGACTGCTGGTGCTCCTGGGGCTGCGTATGTGTGCGGGTGTCCGTGAAGGCCTCCTTCCCTACCTTGAGCGTAGGGAAGGAGGCCTTCACGGACTTAAGGCCAGGCGACGCCCGAAACCCACACGGTCCGGCGTCACCGGTCCCACCCCGAACCACACCGGACACGAAGAAAGGGCCGTTCACCACAGAGAACCTGTCGTGAACGGCCCTTCCTCGCCGGGAACTAAGCCGCGCGAAGCCCGGCCGGAGGGACGTCCCAGGCGGTGCCGCGGTGCTCGAGGTACCAGTCCACCGTCTTCGTCATGCCCTCCTCCAGCGAGACGAGGGACTCCGGGTCGATGCCGACCGAAAGCAGCGTCGAAACGTCGGCCGTGACCGGGGTGTTCGGTGTCTCGCCCGGCCGCATGGGCAGGTCGGTGATGCCGACCCGCGGGTAGCCGCGCTGCTCGCAGATGTCGATCACCAGATCCGCCACCTCGCGGATCGTGACCGATTCGGCGGGCCCGATCTCCACCGTGTTCTCCAGTACCCGCCCCTCGGCGGCGGCCTCCAAAGAGGACACCAGGGTGCGGGCCACGTCGCCGACCCACACCATGTCCGAGACCTGCCGTCCGCCGCCGTAGAGCTCCACGGGGATGCCGGACAGCGCCCGGCAGACCAGCGCCGGGGTGATCTTGCGGACCTTGCCCGCGGCGAACGGCGGCGCGGCCTTCTGGCGCGGACCGTAGGCGTTCACCGCGCGGACGCAGTTCACCCGCGTCCCGCGGTCCGCGTTGAACATGCGGACGAACCGTTCGACCGTGGTCTTCGAGATCGAGTAGCTGTTGTTCATCCAATGGTTGCCGACACAGATGTAGACGCCGGGCAGGTCGTACTGCGCGACGGCCTCGAGGAAGTTCAGGCCGCCCATGACGTTGGTCTCCACCGCGGGCCGCGGATTGGTGATCGTCTCCTGGGTGCCCAGTACGGCAGCCAGATGGATGATCCCGTCACAATGCGCGGCGAGCTCGGTCAGCGCCGTCGCGTCACGGATGTCGCCGAGCATGACCTCCCACGGCCCGCCGTCCCCCTCACCACGATGGTCGAACACGACCGGCGTATGCCCTCGCGCGGCGAGCTCCTCGCAGACGTACTGCCCGATGAACCCGGTGCCACCGGTAACACCAACCTTCATTTTTGCCACCTTTTCCCGATAGGCTGGGAATTCCAGGGTTTTTACTTTTCGCAGAATCCCATCGGCGGTATCACCGGGGCGCCTCCAATACTGCCCCGGAAAGGCCGCGAATTCAGCCCAGGAACTTCTCCAGCGCGTCGATGACCTGGGCGGGCTGTTCTTCGGAAAGGTAGTGCCCGGCCCCGGCGATCTTGACGACGCGCGGATCGGCCGCCTTCGACGGCAGCACCTGGAGGAAGTACTGGTGGTTGAACTCGCCGGCGAGGCCCAGCACCGGCATGGTCAGCTTCCCGTACGCCGAACCGGCCGCGATGTCCTGGTTGAGCGTCCGGTACCAGCCGTTCCCGGCACGGACGGCCTCACGCGAGTCGTAGGCGCGTGCGTAGACACTCCGGTCGAAGTCGCTCACCGCCCCCGGTACCACCGAGAGCTGGTTGATCATCGCGTCCACGAGATACCTCGAGCGGCCGGAAACGAGCTGCTCCGGCAGGCCCTGAAGCTGGTTGAACGTCCACCACCACGGCGAGAACTGGCCGGGGCCCGAAGGCAGCAGCGGCAGCTGATAGAGGCTCTTGTCGGGCGCGACAACGTCCATCAGCGCCAGCTTCCCGACCGACTGCGGGTACTTGATCCCGTAGCTGTGCGCGACCATCGCGCCGATGTCGTGGCCGACCACGTCCGCCTTGGCGTACCCGAGTTTCGCGAGCAGCGCGTGGACGTCGGCCGCCAGCGTCTCCTTGTCGTAGCCCGAAGCCGGCTTCGAAGACCCGCCCATCCCCCGCAGGTCGACGGCGATCACGCGGTGGTGCGCGGCCAGCGCCGGCATCACCTTGTGGAACGTCCACCACGTCTGCGGCCAGCCGGGCAGCAGCACCACCGGGCTGCCGGAACCACCGGCGACGTAATGCAGCCGGACGCCGTTGACGTCGGCGTGGGAGCTTACGAACTTACCCGGCAGCGAGCGCGCGAGCGCCGCGTCGGACTGTCTCCACGCCGTGTTCGCGGAGGCCCCCGCCCCCGCACCCCCCAGCAGTACCACCGCCGCGGCCGCGGCCAGCGCGGTCATCACCTTCTTGAACTTACGCATGAAATTCTCTCCCACCGCCAGGGAATGGTTCACTGACACAGCAATAATCAGACGGATGGGCCGAAAGAAGCATCTCGCGGGTTGCGGAGGAAGAAAAAACCATTCCGCGAAAATGACGAGTCCGTGAAGGCCCCCTTGAGGGACTCTGGATCCCTCAAGGAGGCCTTCACGGACTGGGTTTTCAGGCCGCGCGCGACTGGCCGCCCCGCCGGGGAAGCTCCGTCACGGTCGCCCCGGTGGCGGGACGCCGCCGGTTGGCCCGCATCACCTTGCGCATGATGCCCGGCTTCATCAGCGCGGTCGGCGGGTCGATCAGCCCGGCCACCCGCATGAACGCCGCCGTGATGTCGGGATCGACCGTCGCCGCGTACTGGACCTTCGCCATGTACGCGTTGCCCATCTTGACCTGGAGCGTCCGTTTTCCTTCCGCACCGGGGAAGTCGAGGTCGCCGCTGGTCGAGATCGCCCACGGGTCGTTGATGACCTTGGCGATCTCGCGCAGGAACTTCCGCGAGTCCGGCTCGGACCGCCGGGCGAGGTGCTCGCGCAGCGCGATCGCCTCCATCGACGCGACCGTCATGCCCTGGCCGTACACCGGGTTGAAGCTGCAGAACGCGTCGCCGAGCACGAACAGCCGCTCCGGGAACCGCTTGAGCCGTTCGTACCGCCGTCGCAGGCTCGCCGGGAACTTGAACGTCACCGGCTCGATCAGCGGCTGGGCGTCCTTCACCGCTTCGTAGATCTCCTTGGTGGGCAACGACTTCACGAACTCGAGATAGCCACGCGCGTCGTTCGGCGGATGGTCGCCGAGAACACCGGTCAGCGAAAGGATGCACTCGTTTTCGTTGACCTGCCCGAAGAAAGCGCCCCGCGGATGCGAGGGCGAGGCGACCGGGTTGATCGACTGCCAGCCGTCGAACATCTCCGGCCGTTTGCGGAACATCCGGGTGGTGTAGGCCAGCCCGATCTTCACGCGCTCCTCCGCGGGCCGCTCGAAGCCCAGCTCCTCCAGCCAAACCGGCGTCCGCGTACCACGTCCGGACGCATCGACGACCAGGTCCGCGCCGAGCCGCTCCTCCGCCGAAGAGCCGTCCCGTGCCTGCACGCGGACCCCGATGATCCGCTTGCCCTCACGCGTGGCGAGCAGGCCGTGGACGTCGGTGCGTTCGCGGTAGGTGACGTTCGGCAACGCCGCGGTGCGCAGCCGCAGGTGGTGCTCCAGTACCGGGCGCAACGCCGTGATCGACGGCAGCCCGCTGTCGGCGGGCATGACCTGCGTCCCGTTGAAGAACCACTTCATCCGCGCGAGATCGCCGACCGGGATGCCGGAGTCCCGCAGGTCGTCCAGCAGTCCGGGAAAGAGCTCCTCGAGGATGAAATAACCGCGCGCGTGCAGTCCGTGCGCGTGCCAGGTGTGCGGGGTGCCGCGCCGCGGCTTGTCCACGCCGAGCACCTCGTCGCGATCGACGACCACGACCTCGCGGTAGAACTCGGAAAGCACTCTCGCCGCCAGGGTGCCGGCGACACTGCCGCCGATCACCACCGCGCGTTTGCCGACGGGTTCGTTCATGAGCATGGCTCCTTGACGCTCAGGCCGCGAGGTCGTCGGACGCGGGCGGGGCCTGACCGATCGTGGCGGGGGGTGTGAGAGGGGCGGCCGTCTTGACGCGCCGCGCGGTACGCAGCACGCCGACCACCAGGCTGGGCCGCATCAACGCGGTCGGCGGGTCGACCAGGCCCGCGGCCCGGAAGAACGCCTCGGTGAACCGGCCGTCGACGGTCGCCGCGGAATGCAGCTTCGCCATGTAGGCGTTGCCCATCTTGACCTTCAGCGGACGAGGACCCTCGACGCCGGGAAAAGCGAGGTCACCGCCCGCCGAGATGTCCCACGGCACGTCGATGATCGGGCTGATCTCCTTGAAGAACCGCAGCGGGCGCACGCCACCGTCGTCGAGGTGTTTGCCGAGCTGGTCGGCCTCCATGGCCGCGACAGTCATGCCCTGGCCGTACACCGGGTTGAACGCGCACACCCCATCGCCGATCACCAGCATGCCCTCGGGGAAACGACGCAGCTTGTCGAACCGGCGGCGGACGCTGGCGGGCACCTTGAAGCTGGTGATCTCGCTGATCGGCTTCGCGGTGCGCACGGCCTGGTAGATCTCGGGTGCTTCCAGCGTCTTGGCGAACTCGAGGAAACCCTGGGCGTCACGCGGCGGATGGTCGCCGAGCAGGCCGGTCTGCGACAGCAGGGCGACATTCCCCGGCAGGTTCACGAAGAACGCGCCGCGCGGGTTGGCGGGCGAGGCGACCGGGTTGATCGCCAGATCGTCGCCGAACGGGTCGGTGTCCAGTTCGAACAGCCGCGACGTGTAGGCGAGGTCGATCTTGATCTTCTCCTCGGCCGGGCGCTCGTAGCCGAGTTCTTCCAGCCACACCGACGAACGGCTGCCGCGGCCGGTGGAGTCGACGATCAGGTCGGCGTGGAGCGTTTCGGGTTCGGCGTCGTCGCCGGTCACCCGGACACCGATGATCCGCGTGTGGTCGTCGGTCGCGACCAGCGACTGGATGACCGTGCGCTCGCGGACCTCGACGTTCGGCAGCGCGAGCACCCTCGCGCGGACGTGCTCTTCGAGCTCCGGTCGGGTCGCGGACACACTGAGCAGGCCGGAGTCCTTCTGCTGCAGGCGTTTCCCGTTGAAGTACCAACGCAGGCTGCCCGAGAGGTCGCCGCTGGGGATACCGTCGGCGGTCAACTCCGCCTGCAGGCCGGGAAAGAGGTCTTCGAGGATCTGCTGGCCGCGTGCGAGCAGCGCGTGCGCGTGGTGCGCCTGCGGCACGCCGCGGCGGGTCCCGGTGACGCCGACGATCGTGTCACGTTCGATGATCACGACGGTGCGGTAGCGCTCCGAAAGTACGCGGGCGGTCAGCAGGCCGGCCATGCCGCCGCCGAGCACGACGGCGCGTTCGCCAAGGTATTCGCCCATCGCGGGATGCCTCCAATAGGTAGTCGGCCGGGCCGTCGGAGTCCGACACGTGAAGAATCGTCGTCCGCCCGGTTCCCCGGAGCGTCTCTTCGACTGCGGTTTCCCGTCCGCACCGCGCCGCCGTCTCGTGAATGCGTTGTGAGGCAACGAGTTCAGTCGAACGGGCCAGCCGGTTCTCGAGTGGATCTCAATTCCCGGTTGTTAGCGTCGATCAAGTAATTCCGGCCGTCGGCGTAGTTGGAGAGGTGTCATGCGCACAACGACCCAGATCCTCGTGATCGGCGGTGGCCCGGCGGGATCCACCGCTGCCGGGCTTCTGGCCAAAGAGGGTTTCGAAGTCACTCTTCTCGAGCGGGAACACTTCCCGCGCTACCACATCGGTGAATCGCTGCTGCCCTCGTGCCGCCCGATTCTCGAGCGCCTCGGCGTCTGGGACAAGATCGCGGCCGCCGGGTTCCAGCCCAAGGGCGGCGCCTACTACTTCTGGGGACCCGAAGAGTGGGAGGTGCGCTTCCGGCCTCACCGTCGTGACGGCAGCACCAGCGCGTGGCAGGTCATCCGCGCCGATTTCGACAAGATCCTGCTCGACCACGCGCGCGAGGTCGGCGTCGACGTCACCGAGGGCATCGCGGTGAAGAAGCTCGACTTCGACGGCGACCGTCCGGTCGCGGCGCACTGGGCCGAGGCGAAGAACCCGGCCAACTCCGGCCGGATCGAGTTCGACTACCTCGTCGACGCCTCGGGCCGCGGCGGCGTGATGGCCACCAAGTACCTGAAGAACCGCAAGTTCCACAACGTCTTCCGCAACGTCGCCGCCTGGTCGTACTGGAAGGACGCGAAGGAGCTGGACCGCGGGCCGCGTGGCGCGATCACCGTCGCTTCCGTCGGCGATGGCTGGTTCTGGGGCATTCCGCTTCCCGACGGCACGATGAGCGTCGGCCTGGTCACCGGAAAGGACTCCTTCAACGCCGCGCGCAACGAACTCGGCGGAGTGGATCCGGTGTACCACAAGGCGATCGGCGACTGCCCGGCGATTCAGCAGCTGCTGATCGAGGCCGAGCAGGTCACCGAGGTCAAGGTCGAGCAGGACTATTCGTACGCGGCCGAGCAGTTCCAGGGCCCCGGCTACCTGCTCGCCGGCGACGCCGCCTGCTTCCTCGACCCCCTCCTGTCGACCGGTGTGCATCTGGGCACCTACAGCGCGCTGATCGGCACCGCCGCGATCAGCAGCGTCATCCGCGGGGAGATCGGCGAGACCGAGGCCTGGGACTTCTACGAGGTCGTCTACCGCCGCGCCTACGAACGGCTGCTGGTGCTGGTGTCCACCTTCTACGAGAGCTACCGCGGCAAGGAACACCACTTCTTCCGCGCGCAGCAACTGTCCGAAAAGGACTGGGAAGGGCTGGACGTACAGGCCGCCTTCGACCGGTTCGTCACCGGTATCGCCGACCTCGAGGACACCGAAGAGGTCTACCGCCGGATCCAGGGTCACCTGCTCGGCGACGAGAGCGGCAAGCACAACCCGCTCGACAACCTCAACCGCGTCCACGAGCACAAGCAGTCGCCGGAGAAGCCCGAAAAGGCGATCAACGGGTTGTACCTGAGCTACGAGCCGCAGATCGGCATCCGGCGCGCGTGAGCGCCTCCACACTTCCACCGGCCCAGGGAAAGGTTCCTCATGTCAGCCACGCTCCACGGTATGCCCGAGCGGTTCGACGTCATCGTGATCGGTGGCGGCCCGGCGGGCGCGACCTGCGCCGGACTCCTCGCCAAGGAGGGGCATACGGTCCTGGTCCTCGAACGCGAACGGTTCCCCCGCTACCACATCGGTGAGTCCCTGATCCCGGTCGGCATGCGCCCGCTCCAGGAACTGGACCTGCTCGACCGCATGGAGGCCCGCGGTTTCGAGCGCAAGTACGGCGGCAGCCTGGTGTGGGGGAACCGGGACGTGCCATGGAACTTCTCGTTCATGAAGGCCGCGGAAGGCACCTACGCCTACCACACCCGCCGCGCCGACCTGGACACCCTGATCCTCGACCGCGCCCGTGAACTCGGCGCGTACGTCGTGGAGGAGACGACGGTCAAGGACGTGCTCCAGTCCGACACCGGCCGGGTCACCGGCGTCCGGTTCACCCTGCGCGGCTCGGCGGGCGAATACGAGGCCACCGCCTCGCTGGTCGTCGACGCGTCCGGCCAGTCCCGGGTGATCGGCCGGAAGTTCAGCGACATCACCTGGCACAACGAGCTCCGCAACGTCGCCGTCTGGACCTACTACGACAACTGCGAGCGGCTGCCCGGCGACGAATGGACCAACATCCTCATCGAAGGCACCGACGAGGGCTGGTTCTGGGGCATCCCGATCGACAAGGGCACGATGAGCGTCGGCTACGTGACCAAGTCGGACATCGCCAACGCGGACGACCAGTCGCTGGAACAGATCTTCCTCGCCGAACGGGACAAGACCACCCGGCTCAAGGGGCTGCTGGCCAACGCCCGTCAGCACGCGGGATACCGGACGGCGCGGGACTGGTCCTACACCAACGAAACCTTCTACGGCGACGGCTGGGTGCTCGTCGGCGACGCCGCCGCTTTCGTCGACCCGCTGTTCTCCACCGGTGTCGCGCTGGCCACGCTGGCGGGCAGCTCACTGTCCAAAGTGGTCCACAAGATCCTGGAACACCCGGCCATCGAGGAGAAGGCGCTCGACCGGTACGCCGGGAACTACCGCGCGTTCTTCGACGAGATCCGCAACTTCGTCGAGCGGTTCTACGACCGGACGAAGTACAAGGAGTACTACTACGACCTCGCCCAGGAGGTCGTGGACCCGGAGCAGCTCCACGCGCCGAGCGTCGACTTCGTCACGCTGGTCTCCGGGCTTTCGGGCAAGCACCCGCTGTTGAAGATCAACCTCGACGACCTGATCGCGAACGTCACCGAACCCTGATCGGGAAACAACCATGGTGGAGGTCAAACCCCGCACCGGCTACCGGGCGCTGGGGGTCTACATGGGACTGGTCGTGGTCCCCGTCGTGATCGCGATCATCCTGCTGACACAAGGCGACGAAGGCGGCACCCTCACCGGCACCGGAGAGGCGACCGGGCCATCGCTGGCACAGCTGCTGCTGGCGATCGCCGTGGTCGTCGGCGCCTGCAAGGTGGTGGGCTGGCTGGCCCAGCGGATCGGGCAGCCCGCGGTGATCGGCGAGATCACCGCGGGCGTCCTGCTCGGCCCATCGGTGCTCGGCGCGCTGTGGCCCTCGGGCGCGGCCGTGTTGATCCCGGCGGCGACGGTGCCGCAGCTGAACGTCGTGGCGCAACTCGGCGTGATCTTCTTCGTCTTCCTCGCCGGACTCGAACTGGACACCAAGCTGTTGCGTGGACGCGGGAGGCTCGCTCTGGTCGTCAGCCACGTCAGCATCGCGCTGCCGTTCCTGCTCGGTATCGGGCTGGCCATGCTCGCCTACGGCAGGTTCGCGCCCGGCGGCGTCGGCTTCCTGCCTTTCGCGCTCTTCTTCGGGGTGTCGATGAGCATCACCGCGCTGCCGGTGCTGGTGCGGATCCTGCACGAGATCGGGCTCTTCCGCAGCGAGGTCGGCGTGGTGGCGCTGACCTGCGCGGTGGTCGACGACGTGACCGCGTGGAGCCTGCTGGCGCTGGTGATCGCGCTGACCACGGCGTCCTCGCTCGTCGGTGTCGTGCTGACGGTCGTGCTGACGGCGGCGTTCGTCGCGCTGCTCGGGCTGGTCGTGCGGCCGCTGCTGCGGAAGCTGGTCACCCGGGTTCCGGCGGCGAGCCTGCAGAAGGCCGCGCCGCTTTCGGTGGTCGGCGTGCTGCTCTGCGCGATGGCGACCGAATGGATCGGCGTGCACGCGATGTTCGGCGCGTTCGTGTTCGGCGTGGTCTTCCCGCGCGACAACCCGATCGCGACGTGGCTGCACGACAAGGCAGGCGGGCTGACGACCGCGTTGATGCTGCCGTTGTTCTTCGCTTACAGCGGGCTGCGCACCGACATCGGCCTGCTTTCCGGCGGTGGCGCGTGGCTCTGGTGCGGCCTGATCCTGCTCGTGGCCGTCGCGGGCAAGCTCGGCGGTTCGGCGCTGGCCGCACGCGCGGTCGGCGAGAACTGGAACCGGTCGCTGCAAGTGGGCACGCTGATGAACTGCCGTGGCCTGACCGAGCTCGTGGTCCTCAACATCGGCCTCGACCTCGGCGTGCTCTCCCCGACGCTGTTCACCATGCTGGTGATCATGGCGCTGGTCTCGACCGCGATGGCGGCGCCGATGGCGACCTGGTTCGCCCGGCGCGACGGCCAGAACGTGGTCGATTTCCTGGGCCACACCTCCGAACGTGCGGCGGCCTGAGCCACCGGCAAGAAGGAAGACGCTTCGCCGTCCGCCCGCTGCGAAGCTGGGACCGTCGACAATCTAGGAGGTCAAGGTGTCGAGCACCGATGTTCCGACGCGGGAGGAACTGGTTCGCCGCGTGGCCGAACTGGCACCCGCACTGAAGAAGCACTCGAACTGGTCCGAGCAGAACCGGCGGGTGCACGAGGAGTCCATCGAGGCACTGGCCGACGCCGGTGTCTTCAAGCTGCGCCGCCCCAAGCGCTACGGCGGCTACGAAGCCGACACCCGCACCCTGGTCGACGTCGCCACCGAGATCGGCCGCGCCGACGGCTCCACCTCCTGGGTGGCCTCGGTGTACTGGATCCCGACCTGGATGGCCTGCCAGTTCCCGGAGGCCGTGCAGGACGAGGTGTTCTCCACCCCGGACGTCCGCGTCTGCGGCACGTTGAGCCCGTCCGCGATGGCCGCACCGGTCGACGGCGGGGTCGTGGTGAACGGCAAATGGGGCTTCATCAGCGGGGCGCTGCACGCGCAGTGGCAGGAGATCATCGCGATCCTCGTGCCGCCGGAGGGCGAGCCGTACCCGATCATGGCGCTGGTGCCGATCTCGGATCTGCTGATCGTGGACGACTGGGACACCGCGGGCCTGCGCGGCACCGGCAGCGTTTCGACGGTGGCCCAGGACGTCTTCATCCCGGCGGAGCGGGTGCTCCCGCTGCCGGCGGTGCTGGAAGGTCAGGGCGCCGCTTCGGCGTCGATCTACCGGGCGCCGCTGCTGCCGGTGGCCTCGGCGTCTTCGGTGGGGACGCTGGTGGGGATGGCGAGGGGCGCGCAGGACACGTTCCTCAAGCGTCTGCCGGACCGCAAGATCACTTACACCGCTTACGATTCGCAGCGCGAAGCCCCGATCACGCACCACCAGGTGGCCGAGTCGGCGATGAGGATCGACGAGGCCGAGTTCCACGCGCACCGACTGTCCACTTTGGTCGACACGAAGACGGCGGACGGCACCCCGTGGAAGCTCGAGGAGCGCGCGATCGCGCGGGCCGACCTCGGCGCCGTGGTCCGCCTCGCCAAGGAAGGCATCGACATCCTGGCCGGGGCCTCCGGCGGTTCGTCGATCTACCACGGCATCCCGATCCAGCGCATCGCCCGCGACGTCGCCGCGGTCAACCTCCACGCGCTGATGCACCCGAACACCAACACCGAGCTGTACGGCCGCGTGCTCTGCGGGCTCGAGCCCAACACCCTCTACATCTAGGAGGATCCTCCGATGACCACGACCGAAACCGGCACCGCCGCCGACCAGGCGGCGATCGCGGCGCTGACCCAGAAAGTGATCGCCGCGTGGGCCTACCACGACGCCGACGCGTTCGCCGGCGTCTTCACCGACGACGGCACGATGATCCTGCCCGGCGTCTACAAGAAGGGCCGTGACGAGATCCGGTCTTTCCTCGTGGAATCGTTCGCGGGCAACTACAAGGGCACCCAGGTCACCGGCCGTCCGCTCGAGATCCGCTTCTTCACCCCGGACTCCGGTGTCCTGATCACGCAGGGCGGCGTGCTCGGCCCCGGCGAGACCGAGGTCGCGGACTCCCAGTCGATCCGTGCCTCGTGGACGGTCGTCAAACGGGACGGCGCCTGGCACCTGGCGTCCTATCAGAACACCCCGGCCAAGCAGCAGCTGCCCAAGCCGGGCACGGCCGCCTGACCCTTCACCACCGGAACCCGGGCCCTCTCCCCAGGGCCCGGGTTCCGCGCTGTCCGGGCACTGACCGTCCACAAGGGACACTTCCACACGGGTGTCGGGGCGACGGTGGAGGATTTGGGACGTTGAGTGGCCCAGATCCTCCACCGTCGCGGGAAGGTCGTGTTGGTCACGACGCCGCGTGGCTCGCCCAAGGCGGCGTTCCAGCACCCGCATTGCCACTCACGACCGCCTGGACCCAACACGATTCGGCGCCCTGCCGGGCATGTCTGTGAAGGCCTCCTTCCCTACGCTCAAGGTAGGGAAGGAGGCCTTCACGGACACCCGAAACACACACGCAGCACCAGAAGCACCAGCAGCCACAGCGAACCCGCGTGAAGGCCCCCTTCCTCGGCTCAGCCGAGGAAACTCGACCTTCACACCTACCCCCACTACGCGAAGGCCCCCTTCACCGCGTCAGACGCAACGAAGGAGGCCATCACCTACCGCAAGGCCGCGTCCCTCCACACGACGTCCGCCTACCTGATGGTGAAGAGCTCAACAGGGTGCGGAATACGGATCTCCCCCGCATCGAGCGTGCCGAGCTCGCCCACCGCGTCCAGCAGCTCCGCGCGACTCGTCCCGCCACTCCACGGCTGGTGCCGGGCGAAGGTCAGGAACTCGAGAAGCCGTTGCGACGGCTCGGAAACCGGTACCGCGATCTCCGCCTCCACCGTGACGGACATGAACCCGACGCCGAACCGCGTCAATTCCTCCGCTAGCGTCTGCGCGAACAACGGGCGTACCACGCCTTGCTGCGCCAAGGAATCCGCGAAAGGGCCGTTCAGCCGGTTCAGCGGGGTCACCGCGACGAAGAGCCGCCGATGCCGGTTGCGGGCCTCCTTCAGCGCCGCCATGCCGTCGTCGGCGCCGAGGTAGCACAGCGACTGGACGAACAGGCCGTACTCGGTCGCCGTGATCCGGCTGTCGGCGACGTCGGCCATACTCGCCGTGAACACGCGGTGGCCCCGCACTTTCGGCAGTCCGGCCAGCTCCGCGCGCAGCCGTGCCACCGCCTCACCGTTGGTGTCGACGCCCTGGAACCACACCGTTCTCCGCGGCACCCGCGCGATCAGCTCCAGTTCGAACATGCCGAACCCGCAGCCGTACGACGTCAGCTCGAGATCGGCGCCCGCCCCGATCTGTCTCGACGTCTCCTCGGCCATCAGCCGCTGCTGATCGGTCAGGCTCCGGAAGGTGGCATTGCAGGTGTTGTAGTCCAGTTCGTCCATCAGCGCTCCCTGGTCAGGCCCCCGAAACACCGAAGCCGTGGCGCGCAGGCGCCACGGCTCAGGTGTTTCGGGCGACGAATACTCAGATCCGCTTCTTCAGGGCACGTACCGAAAGCGCCCCGAAAACGATCGCGATCACGGCCGCCCAGACGAGCGACCAGATCACCGCCGAGGTGACTCCGACGCCACCGTTCATCAGCCCGCGGCACGCCTTGAGCAGGATCGCCACCGGGCTGACTTCCGCGAACGCCTGCAGCCAGGATGGCATCGATTCGACCGGCGCGAACACCCCGCTGACGAAGTTCAGCGGCAGGATCACCGCGAACGCGAACACCTGGACCTTCTCCGCCTGGTCGGCGGCGACGCCCACCAGCGTGGGCACCCAGGAGAACGCGATCGCGAACACCAGCAGGAGCAACCCGGCCGCCAGCACGCCGAGGAAGCCCTTCTCCGGCCGGAAGCCGAGCAGCAGCCCGACGCCGACCACCAGCAGCACGGACCAGACCTGCTTGAACTGGTCGCCGATGATCCGGCCCGCCAACGGCGCCCAGCGCGCGATCGGCAGCGAGCGGAACCGGTCGAACACGCCCTGGGACAGGTCGGTGTTGAGGCCGATGCCGACGTTGATGGTCGCGAACAGCATGCTCATCACCAGCATGCCGGGGATCATGAACTGCAGGTACGCGTGCCGGTCGCCGGAGATCGCGCCACCGAAGACGAACGTGAACAGCAGCGTGAAGATGATCGGCTGGAAACTGATGTCGGCGAGCTGCTTCGGCTCGTGCTTGACCGAAACCGTACTGCGCCAGGCGAGGGTGAACATCTGGGAGATGCCCTGGAAGAACCCGACCCGGGACGAGAGCTGAGGCGGCAGCGCCGTGGTGGTGGCGGTCATCGGATCTCCTCCTCGGGCTCTTCGGCCGTCTCCTCGGCGGGTCGCCCGGTCAGGCTCAGGAACACCTCGTCCAGGCTGGAACTGCGCAGGGACAGTTCGCCGATGACGATGCCCGCCTCCTCCAGCCGCCGGACCGCGCCGGGCAACGCCGCCGGGTCGGTGACCGGGACGCTGACGACCTGACCCGAGACGTCCGGGGTCACGCCGGCGATCTCGCCGATCAACCGCACGACCTTCTCGAGGTCCGTGGCCTGGGTGCCACGCACCGTCAGACGCTGGGCGCCGGTGCTGGCCTTGAGCTCGTCCGGGGTGCCCTTGGCGATCACCTTGCCGTGGTCGACGACCACGATCTCGTCGGCGAGGGCGTCGGCCTCCTCCAGGTACTGCGTGGTCAGCAGCACCGTGACGCCGTCAGCGACCAGGCCGCGCACGACGTCCCACAGCTCGAGCCTGCTGCGCGGGTCGAGCCCGGTGGTGGGCTCGTCCAGGAACAGCAGCCGCGCGTCCCCGACCAGGCTGGCGGCCAGGTCGAGCCGACGACGCATACCGCCCGAGTAACCCTTGGCCGCCCGGCCACCCGCCTCGGTGAGGGAGAACCGCTCCAAGAGCTCGTGCGCGCGGGCCTTGGCCGCCCGCCGCGAAAAGCCGAGCAGCCGCCCGATCAGCAGCAGGTTCTCGACGCCGGTCAGGCTTTCGTCGACCGAGGCGTACTGCCCGGTCAGGCCGATCAGCTGCCGTACCTGGTGGGCGTCCTTCTGGATGTCGTACCCGGCGACGGTGGCATGGCCCTCGTCGGGCGTCACCAGCGTGGACAGGATCCGGACCGTGGTGGTCTTCCCCGCCCCGTTCGGGCCGAGGACACCGAGCACCGTGCCCGTGCGGACAGCCAGGTCGACACCGTCGAGCGCGGTCGTCTCGCCGAACCGTTTCACCAGCCCTTCGGCGTGGATCGCGAAATCCGTCTCGTTCCCCCGCTGCCCCGGGCCGGCCCTCGACGCGGTCGCGGGTTCGACGTTCTGCAACATGACGCACTACCTTCCTGTTCCTCACAACCGAGACGCTCTCGTGCGGTTACATCATGCGACCGAGCGCTGCACAGGAGCAGTGAATGGTTAATCTTTTTTGTATGAATTCTTCATTTTCGGGATGAATATCCCAGCCTGCCGAGCGTCGTACCGGCGACGAGAATACCTGAATCGCACGGTGTCGATCTTCTCCATAAATGCGGTCAATAACCGTGGTCCGTTCCCGAATTCCGCTGCTAACCTGCGAATGTCAACCCCTTCGGGAAACACGATTACCCAACCCGGGAAGGATCGTCACGGTCATGGTCGCCGTCATCACCGCCGCCCCGCGGACCAGCACGGTCTTCGCCGGATTCGCCGCGTACGGCGCCTTGTGGGGGCCTTATCTTTCGATGCTGCCGGACGTCCGGCACGCCACCGGCGCGGGTGAAGCGCAACTGGGTGCCGCGTTGCTGATCGGCGCGCTCGCGGCGATGCCCGCGATGTTCGCGATCGGCAGGCTGCTCGACCGGTTCGGCCGCCCGGTGGCGGTCGCGACTTTCGCCGGATTCGCGCTCATCGCGCCGATGCCGGCACTCGCCGGATCCGTTCCGGCCCTGTTCCTGACACTGGGATTGTTCGGCTTCGGATCCGGCGCCTGCAATGTCGTCGTGGTCGCTTTGGCCGCGTCCGCCGAAGCGGGCGACGGACCCCGCGTGATGAACCGCGCGCACGCGTTGTTCAGCGTCGGCCTGTTGACGTGCAGTCTCGGCACCGGGGCGGCCCGGACAGCGGGCGTACCCGCCGAAGCCATCGCGCTGACGCTTTCGACGCTGGTCGTCATCGGCGCCGTCGCGGCGAGGAAATCCGTGCCGGGACGACTGGTGCGGCAGGGCCGGGAACCGGGACGGCGGTCGAAACTCGCCCCGGCGATCCTGCTGCTCTGCCTGCTGGCCGCGCTGGCCATGGTCGTGGAAAGCGGGGTCCAGCAATGGAGCGCGGTGTTCCTGGCCGACGTCACCAAGGCGCCGGTCGGGATCTCCGCGGCCGCGCCCGGCATCTTCGCCGCGGGGATGGCGCTGGGCAGGCTCGGCGGGCACTGGATGGCGGGCCGCGCGTCGGACCGCCTGGTGCTGCTCGCCTCCGGCGCGCTCTCCGGGGTGGGCGTGCTGCTGCTTTCCATGGCCGACGCGCCGGTGCACGGCCTGCTCGGCACGGCCGTGGTCGGCGGCGCGATCTCGGTTTCGACGCCCACGGTCTACGGGCTGATCGGGCGTGGCACCACCCCGGAGGACCGCGGCGCGGTGATCGGCTCGGCCGCGTCACTGGCCAGCGTCGGTCTGCTGCTCGGCCCGGCCGTGGTCGGCCAGATCGCCGGACACACCGACCTGCGGGTCGCCATCGCGGCCTTGTCCGTGGCCTCGGTCGCGGTCTGCCTGCTCGCGCTGCGCGTACCCGCCCGGAATGGATGAACGGAGGATGATCCCGATGCCCGACGTCACGGGAGGCAGCGGAGGCTCGGACTTCGCCGAAGGGCGGCACAGGCGGCTGCTCGTCGGGGACGGCGTCCCCGACGGGTGCCCCATCAGTTCCCGCCACCGCGACGGACAGCGTGAATGGCTGGTGAGCGGCTATTCCGAAGCCCGCGATTTCCTGCGCGACAAGCGATTCAGCCGAGCGGTACTGGCCGAGACGGCCCATCCGCGAGGCCCGGCCACCCGGATGTCGGTGACCGAACTGGACCCGCCCCGGCACACCAAGATCCGGAAGCTGATCGGCGGCGCGTTCTCCGCGCGCCGCGCGGAGCAGTTGCGCGAGTACGTCGAAACCTCCGCCTCCGACCTGCTAGACAAGCTGATCGACGACGGCCCCACCGCGGATCTGATCGCCGATTTCTGCGCCCCGCTGACCTTCACGGCGCAGGCCGAACTGCTGGGTGTGCCGCGGTCGCGCCGTGAGGCCGTCCGCAAACGCGCGAACGGGCGGCTCGGCGAACCCGGCTCACCGCGATCCGCCGTCTACCAAGGCGAACTGCTGCTGCACGACGAGGTCACGGCGATGCTCGCCGACACCGAGGATCCGCCGTCCGGGCTGATGGCGGAACTCGTCGAGGCGCACCGCTCGGGGGTGCTCGAGGAAAGCGAGCTGACCGGGCTGGCGTCTTCGCTCTTCTTCGACGGGCACGCGCTGGCGGCCTCGCAGATCGCCAACGCGGTGCTGTGCCTGATTTCCCGGCCGGGCCTGCTGGGCGCGCTCGACTCGAATCCGGCGCTGGTGGAGGCCGCCGTCGAGGAAGCGTTGCGGTACAGCCCCGCGGTGAACTTCAGCATGACCCGGGTCGCGACGGAGGAAGTCACCCTCGCGGACACGCGGATCGAGCCGGGCGACCTGGTGACGGCGTTGCTTCCGGTGGTCAACCGCGACGAGGACGTCTTCACCGAGCCTGACCGGTTCGACCTGGACCGGCAAGCCCGGCACCTGTCCTTCGGGCACGGCACGCACCATTGCATCGGCGCCCACCTCGCGAGGGTCGAGGTCCAATCGGCGCTGCGCGCGCTTTCCCGCCGCGCGCCGCTGCTTTCCCTCGCCGTGCCCGAATCCGCACTGACCTGGACGGTCTCGCCGACCATGCGGGCATTATCGGCGCTGCCGGTCCGCTGGACTTCTTCCGGCGTGCTCGATCCTTTGGACCGTCGCGCACGGTGGTGGGAGGATCGCTCGGCGGCCTGAACCCAGGCTTCCGGGTAACGAAAGGAGTTCGTCATGCGCGAGATCGCCGCGGGACTGTTCATCACACTGGACGGTGTGGTGGAACGGCCCGACCGCTGGATGGGTCAGTACTGGTCCGACGAGATGACCGAGGGCATCAACGAGAGCCTCGACGCCTCGGACGCCATTCTGATGGGCAAGGACACTTACCTCGCCTTCGAACAGATGTGGAAGCCGCAGGGCGACAGCAACCCGATGGCGGCGTTCCTGAACGGCACGCACAAATACGTCGTGTCTTCGACACTCGACGAAGCGACGCTGACCTGGCCGGACACGAGCCTGATCACCGGCGACATCGCGGGCGAGATCACCCGGCTGAAGGAAGAGTCCGGCAAGGCGATCCGGGTGCCCGGAAGCCCGAAGCTGGTTCGCTGGCTGCTCACCGAGGGCCTGCTGGACGAGCTCGCGCTCAACGTCCTGCCGCTGGTGGCCGGCGAGGGAATGCGGCTGTTCGAAGACGTCGGCAAGGAGATCCCGCTGACGCTGACGAGTGCGAAATCGCTGAAAACCGGCGTCGTCGGCACCGTCTACACCCGCGCTTCCTGAATCAGGAGGCATGAAATATTCATTTCCCCGTCGTGAAGAACACATAACCCGACATAGCGCGAACGGGCTACCGGAGAACCCGCGGCGCTGCGATAATGGCGAGCAGGCGCGACCATTCTCGCGTATCGGCGAAGAAAGGAAACTTCTGTGACTGCCGCAGCCCGCAAGACCAGGCAACAACCCGCGGGTGACGGAATACGCGTCACCGGCGCTCACGAGAACAACCTGAAGGACGTCTCACTCGAACTCCCGAAGAACCAGATCACGGTTTTCGTCGGGGTTTCGGGCTCCGGGAAGTCCTCCGTCGTGTTCGACACGATCGCCGTCGAGGCGCAGCGCCAGCTGAACGCCACGTTCCCCTGGTTCATCCGCAACCAGCTGCCCAAACACGAACGCCCGCACGTGGACAGCATCGAGAATCTGACCACGCCGGTCATCGTCGATCAGCGTCCGCTCGGCGGGAACGCCCGCTCGACGGTCGGCACGGTCGCCGACATCCATCCGCTGCTGCGGGTGCTGTTCTCGCGTCAGGGAAAGCCCAGCGCCGGCAATCCGTCGTTGTACTCCTTCAACGACCCCAACGGGATGTGCCCCGACTGCGAAGGCATCGGACGAGCGGTGCGCCCGGATCCCGAGCTGATGCTCGACATGACGAAGTCGCTCGACGAGGGCGCGATCCTGGTGCCGGGTTACCCGGTCGGCAGCCCCGGCTGGCAGTTCTACGCCAACCACGACGCCATCAACCCGGCCAAGAAGCTCAACAAGTACACCGCGAAGGAGATGGACACCCTCCTGCACGGCAACGAGGGCAAGGTCCAGCTCACCTTCAAGAACGGCAAGACGCAGACGCTGACGTTCGAGGGCCTGGTCGCGAACTTCACCCGCCGCCATCTCAAACGCGACACCGGCTCGATGAGCGAGAAGACCCGCGCCCAGGCGGAGAAGTTCATCTCCGAGGGCACCTGCCCGGCGTGTCGCGGCGGGCGGCTGAGCGCGGCGGCGCTGGCGACCAAGCTGGCGGGCAAGAACATCGCGCAGTGGTGCGAGCTGCAGATCACCGATCTGATCGAGCTCATCCGCTCCATCAAGGACAAGCAGACCTCCGCGATGGCGCAAGGTGTGCTGGCCGCGCTCGAACGCATCGAAGCGATCGGCCTCGGCTATCTCTCGCTGGACCGTGCGACGACGTCGCTGTCCGGCGGTGAGGGGCAGCGGCTCAAGCTGGTCAAGCACCTGGGCAGCGACCTGACGGGGCTGACCTATGTCTTCGACGAGCCCAGTGTCGGCCTGCACCCCCGCGACGTCGGGCGGCTCAACGACCTGCTGCGGGCGTTGCGGGACAAGGGGAACACGATCCTGGTGGTCGAACACGACCCGGACGTCATCGAGATCGCCGACCACGTCGTCGAGATCGGGCCGCGTGCGGGCGTGCACGGCGGCGAGGTCGTGTTCGAGGGGACGTACAAGCAGCTGCGCGCCGGCAAGACGCTCACCGGGGCCGGACTGGCCCGCTCGGGCGTCGTCAAGGTGGATCCTCGCAGCGCGAAGGGAAAGCTGCCGATCAAGCGGGCCTCGCTGCACAACCTGAAGAACGTCACGGTCGACATCCCGAAAGGGGTGCTCACCGCGGTCACCGGTGTCGCGGGCTCGGGCAAGAGCTCGTTGATCTCCGGCGTCTTCCGCGAGGCGCATCCGGACGCGATCTTCGTGGACCAGACGCCGATCGCGGCGTCCTCCCGCTCGACCCCGGCGACGTACCTCGGCCTGATGGACCCGGTGCGCAAGCTCTTCGCGAAGGCGAGCGGCGCGAACGCGGCGTTGTTCAGCTTCAACTCCCAGGGCGCCTGCGAGGAGTGCCAGGGCCGTGGTGTGCTGATCACCGAAGTGTCCTATATGGACCCGATCACGACGCACTGCGAAAGCTGCGACGGGCGCCGTTTCAAGGACGAGGTGCTCGCGCACAAACTGCGTGGCAAGTCGATCGCCGACGTGCTGGAACTGTCGGCGGAACAGGCGGCGGAGTACTTCACCGAGGCACCGGTGCTGGCGAAGGTGAACGCGCTGATCGAGACCGGGCTCGGCTACCTCGGGCTCGGGCAGGCGCTGAGCACGCTCTCCGGTGGTGAACGCCAGCGGATCAAGCTGGCGGACCGGCTTTCCGGCGGCGGGAACGTCTACATCCTCGACGAGCCGACCACCGGCCTGCACATGACCGACATCGACATGCTGCTCGGCCTGCTCAACGGCATGGTCGACGCGGGCAACACGGTGGTGGTCATCGAGCACAACCTGGCGGTGATCGAGCAGGCGGACTGGGTCATCGACCTCGGCCCGGGCGGCGGCAAGAACGGCGGCGAGATCGTCTTCACCGGCACGCCCGAGAAGCTCCTGACAGCGGAGAACTCGCTGACCGGCGAGTACCTCAACCGCTACCAACAGGCCGGCTGAACACCCGCTCGGGCTCGTCCGTGAAGGCCTCCTTCCCTACCTTGAGCGTAGGGAAGGAGGCCTTCACGGACACCCGAGCAGGATTCGAGACGCCCCGCCCCACCGAAGATCGCCATGCTGAAGGCAGGGTTCGGTGAGGAGGCTCGATGGCGGTGCGGCTGGCGCTGGCCGGGGGGCTGGAGTGGCTGGATTCGATTCCGGAAAGCGAACGCGCGACGGTTTTCACCGCGTTGTTCGCCATCTGCGACGGATCGGCCTTCTTGACCTACGGCGTATTCAAGGTCGGCGGCGGTCGCGACCGATTCCTGCTGACCGTGGCACCCGAACTCGCCATCCGGATCAGGATCGACTGGGCGCGTTCGGAGTTCGAGCTGCTCGGGTTCACCCGACGGGCCTTCGGCTGGCCGGCCGAGCTGGACGCGCTGTGAAGCGCCGCGGCATCCGGGTGCGGACCTGACACGACCGGCCTAGGCAAAACTCACGACGGGAAAGCGTATTCCTTCAATCCCGTGGCCGGGTGATCAAAATCCCGTAGACTGACGACGAAGCCACTGAACTGGGGTGCGAGGTGCTTCGTGGTGATCAAAGTGCTGCTCGCTGAAGATATGCATATGGTCCGCGGGGCTCTCGTGGCCCTGCTCAACCTGGAACCTGACATAGAAGTGGTCGCCGAAGTCGCTTCCGGTGACCAGATCTTGCCGACCGCGAAATCGGTCCAACCCGATGTCGCGGTGATCGACATCGACCTGCCGGGCAAGGACGGTTTGACAGCGGCCGTCGAGATCCACGAAAGCCTGCCCGGCTGCCATACGCTGATCCTCACCAGTCTCGGCCGTCCCGGCACGGTCCGGCGCGCGCTGGACGCGAAGGTCAACGGCTTCCTGCTCAAGGACGCGCCGTCGGACAAACTGGCCAACGCGGTGCGGTCGGTCGCGATCGGGCGGCGGGTGATCGACAGCGAACTGGCGCTGGCCGCCTGGGAAACCGACGACTGCCCGCTGACCGGTCGCGAGATCGAGATCCTGCGCGTGACAGCGCGCGGCCGCACCGTCGCCGACATCGCGGCCGAGCTCTTCCTGTCGCCCGGCACGGTGCGGAACTACCTCGCCGCGATCGTCACCAAACTCAACGCCCGCAACCGGGTGCACGCGATCCGCATCGCCACCGACGCCGAATGGCTGTGACTCCCGCCTAGGTCGCTTCAGGCCTCGTGGAAGTCTTCGAGGCGACGGGCTTCCTCGGAGTTTTCCGTGGCGGCCAGCCAATGCGGATAGGTGACGTAGACCAGTTCCGTGTCCTCATCGGCCGAGTAGACGACCTCCGCACCCGCCCGCAGGTAGATCACCTCACCGGCCCGAGCCGTCACCGGCCCCGAAGGGCACTCGACGGTGAAGACACCCGAGGTGATGACCAGAGCCTCGTCATAGGTCATCTTCCACGGGTTCTTCTCGCCCTTCCCATAGCGGGCGAAGCCGACGGACATCGCCGCGCCGCTGTCCCGCGCGAGGACGTCGGCCAGGAAGATCTGCTGGTCGAGCCGCTGGAACCAGGTCGAGGGGTCATCGCTCGTGAAGTGTTCGACGGACATCCGGATCTCCTTAAGTGGAAGTTTCTCCGTTTAGCTAACCGGAGAAACTTCCACTTGTCCACCGACTAAGCTCATCAGGTGCTTCCCATCGCAGGGTCCGGGCCGGTCGAGCGCGCGGACGCGGCTCGCAACCGGCTGAAGATCGTCCGCGCGGCGGCCGAACTCGTGGCGGCCAAAGGGATCGACGGGCTCGCGCTGGACGAGGTCGCGGCGGAAGCGGGCGTCGGGATCGGGACCGTGTACCGGAGGTTCCCCGACAAGGGCGCGTTGGCGCAGGCGCTGCTCGACGAGAACGAGCGCGAGTTCCAGGAAGCCTTCATCAGTGGGACGCCGCCGCTCGGGCCGGGTGCGCCCGCCGCCCGAAGACTCGAGGCGTTCATCGACGCTTACGTCGACAGGCTCGAGACGCACGGGCAACTACTGATGGTCGCGGAGACGGAGACGCCGATGGCGCGCTTCGTGACCGGCGCGTACCGGTTGCACCACAGTCACTTGGTCGCCTTGATCAGCGAGATCGCCCCAGCCGTCGACGCGCACTTCCGGGCCGATGCCATCCTGGCGCCGCTCGCCGCGGCGCAGTATGTCCACCAGCGGCAAAGAATGACGCCGGAGCGGATCAAAGCCGGGCTACGAGATCTCCACGGGACCTAGCCGAAGCACGCCGTCGTCCAGCGGCACGCAGCGTTTCCCGCCGCGGCCCCGTAGCGCGCGGAAGGTGCCGGGCGGGTAGACGACGTCCATCCACGCGCAAGGGTTCGCGGGCCGGTGGATCTCGAAGCGCACGGGTCCGTCGCCGGAATCCAGCGTGAGGACGGAGTCCCGGGGCAGGGCGTCCACGTCGAAACCCGACAGCACGACATTCCGCCGTGCCAGCAGGGGATCACCGGGGACGGACGCCGAGAACAGCGTCACCGCGGCCTCACGATGGGCGGGGTGACCGAAGTACCGGTCACCGACCAACCCCAGTTTCGCGCGCACCTCGACGAAGTCACGCGAGACCGGTGAAGGGTCGGGACGAGGGCCGTCGGCGGGACGGCCCTCGTAGGCGTGCACGGGAGAGACGTGCAGCGCGACGATCAGCGCTCGCCCAGTTGCCATTCCGGCCGCACGTAGTGGCAGGTGTAACCGTTCGGGATGCGCTCCAGGTAGTCCTGGTGCTCGGGCTCGGCTTCCCAGAAGTCACCGGCCTGGGTCACCTCGGTGACGACCTTGCCCGGCCATTTGCCGGAGGCGTCGACGTCCGCGATCGTCGCCTCGGCGACCCGCTTCTGCGTGTCGTCGGTGTAGTAGATCGCCGACCGGTAGCTGGTGCCGAGGTCGTTGCCCTGGCGGTCGCGCGTCGTCGGATCGTGGATCTGGAAGAAGAACTCCAGGATCTGGCGATACGAGAGCCGCGCCGGGTCGAAGACGATCTCGATGCCTTCGGCGTGCGAGCCGTGATTGCGGTAGGTCGCGTTCGGCACGTCTCCACCGGTGTAGCCGACCCTGGTGGAGACGACTCCGGGGTGCCGGCGGAACAGATCCTGCATACCCCAGAAGCAGCCGCCCGCGAGAACAGCCTTTTCCGTCACTGTTGATCTCCTCTGGTCGTTGACACCCAGTACAACGTGTCGGACGGTCCCTGTCATCCCCGTCCGGGTGTGACGGAACGCTTACGTCCGCCATGCGTCTCACCCTGCGTGAAGATCCTGCTCGCGGTACTGGCCCTGGTCCTGACAGCCTGTTCGACCGGCAAGCCCGAGACACCGACACCGGAAGAAGCCTTCCGGTTCGGCGGGATCTCGATGCCCGCGAGCGGCAAGGTGCTGGAGACGAAGTACGAGAGGGGTATCGACGTGATGTACAAAGTCGTCCTCACTCTCCCGGCGGAGGACGTCCCGCAGCTGCTCAAGGCGTCGAACTTCGCCCCGGGCGTCACCGAAGACGACCAGCTCATCGACGGCCGTCGCGTGTTCCGCAAGGTGGCCGTGGACGGGACCACGGTGCGTCTCAGTCTTTTCACCACGTGAGCACACAGCGTGAAAAAGATGGGCCGTTCGGACTCGCCTGGGTGACCCCCTAACGTGTAGCCCCACGCACCATCCGCCGGAGGACGCATGGATCCGATCCGTGTACCGCCCGAAATGTTCCGTTTCACCGACGGCAACAGGTCCGGGCTCCCCCTGGCGATCCTGCATGCCTTCAGTGAGGCGAACGAGCGGCTCGAGACGGCACTCGGCATCGACGACATCCGCGTCGAGCTCCGCGCCGCCGGCTGGCTGGAGACGCTGGACGACGAAGACCTCGTCAAAGCACTGGACCAGCTGAGGAGCGAAGGCCAGCTCGACGTCGTCCAGAACCACGCCGGCGACTACCGGACGGCGTCCGAGTACGAGCGCCGCAATCTTCAGTACTCGCTCACTCGGCAGGGCGAAGCGGCGTACGCGGGTCTCGTCCGCGCGAACGAGGTGCTCAACGCGACCGGCGCGCTCCAGACGGCGACGCTCGAAGCGCTGGGCGAGCGGCTCGGCGAACTCGTCAGGCAGCTGGAAGACGGCACCGACAGGCGCGTGTTCAGCACGCTCGCCGAGGTCGAGAGCCATCTCGAGGCGTTCCGCGACGGCACGAAACGCTTCAACGGCGACCTCCAGCGCCTGCTGCACGCCGAAGCCGACCTAGCGACGTTCCACGAGGTCAAGGCGGCCACGGTCGCGTACCTGCAGGAGTTCCTGAACGACCTCGAACACCACACCCACACCATCGCCACCCGGGTGAAGGAGATCGACGACCACGGCATCGAGCGCGTGCACCGGCGCGCGCTCAACGGTGCCGTGCTTCCCAGTGCGGATCCGCGCTGGCTGGAGCTCCGCAAGGCGCGCTGGGACGGGCTTCGCGCGTGGTTCCTGCCCGAGGACGGGGCCGCGCCGCGGGTCGAGGACCTCCATCAGGTCTCGCGGCGGGCGATCATCACCCTGCTCCAGGTCCTGGACCGGATCACCGAGTCGCGGCGGCGCGCGAGCAGCGCGGTCGCCGACTTCCGCGAGCTGGCGCGGTGGTTCACCGTCGTCCCCGCGCAGGAGGACCTGCACCGCCTGTGGTCCACGATGTTCGGGCTCAGTTCCGCGCGGCACGCGCATCTGGCCCACGCGGATCCGGAAGTGGTCAGCACGACGGCGTCGTGGCTCGACGCGCCACCGGTCGAGGTGTCGGAGCTGCTCCGTTCGGCGGGCCGCACCGAGCGGTTCACCAGGACCGGAAGGGTTCGCGACGTCACCGCGATCCGGGCGGCACGCGTCCGGCAGGCCATCGCCGAACGCGCCGAACTCGAGGCGGCGTGGAGCATGCTCGACACCGGCGGGGTCGTGCGGCTTTCCGCGTTCGAGAAGCTGGACCACACCGTTTTCGAACGGCTGCTGGACCTGCTGGGGCAGGCGCTGGGCAGCGGTCCCGACGCGAGCGGCGCCCGGCGGAGCACGACTTCCGACGGTCAGATCGAGATCATCCTGCGGCCGGCGCGGAACGGTTCGGTGGCGCGCCTGACCACCACGAGCGGCGTCTTCCGCGGCCCCGACTACGAAATCGAGATCAGCACGGCCGGAGGCAGTGCGTGAGCCTGACGAACCAACTGGTCATCGCGGAACGCGAGGAGGTCGCGCGCGGGATCAGGGCGCTGCTGGCCAAACCGCTGATCGGCGAACGCGGCTCCCCGGAGACCTTCGACCTCATCCGGCGCCGCCGCGAACCCATCCGGCAGTGGTTCGACTACTACTGCGGCTGGACGCTCACCGTCGAACCCCGGCTCGGGTACGCCCGGCTGGTCAAGGTCCGCGCGGCCGCCGACCCCACCCGCCCGGCGCGACGGCTCCGTTCCGGACGCGCGGCCTTCGACCGCCGTCGCTACGTCCTGCTGTGCGTGGTGGCGGCCGAACTGCTCACGGTGCCGGTGACCACGATCGGCCTGCTCGCTGACCGCGTCGGCCGGGCGAGTGCCGCCGACGACCTCGTCACCACCTTCGACGTCACCTCCAGGGCCGAGCGCCTCGCGTTCGTGGACGTCCTCGGACTCCTGGAGTCCTTCGGCGTTCTGGAGACGGCCGACGGCGACGCAGAGTCCTTTGTGGACGAAACCGCGGCGAAGGTGCTGTTCCGGGTCGACGCGACCCTGCTGCTGCGGATACTCGCCGCCCCTGTCGGGCCGTCTCAGCTGGCTGTCCCCGCCGACGACGTCGCGCTGCGGTTCGAGGAACTGCTGGACGCGGTGTCCTACGAGCAGCGCTACGGCCTCTCGTCGGGGCGCCACGAGGACACGCCGAACGCGTCCGACGTCCAGCGGAATCTGTGGCTCCGGCACGCCGTCTTCCGCCGTCTCGTCGACGATCCGGTGCTGTACTTCGGCGAACTCACCGCGGAGGAGCGCGCGTACCTCGGGTCGCCGACGGGACGCCAACTGCTGCGCCGCGCCGCCGAACAGGGCGGTTTCGTCCTCGAAGAGCGCGCTGAGGGGGTGCTGCTCGTCGACGTCGACGGGCTGGCCACCGACGAGAAGTTCCCGGACGACGGCAGCAACGCCAAGGTCGCCGCACTCCTGCTGCTCGACGCACTGGACGAGCCGCGGACGACCGACTACCTGCGCAACGCCACCGCCAAGCTGCTGAAACGGTTCCCGCGCTGGGCCAAGACCTACCGGGGCAAGGACGGCGTGCGACGGCTGACCGTGGACGCGCTCGCCGTGCTGACCGGTTTCGGGCTCGTCCGTACCGAAGCCGAACTCGTCCGGCCGCTCCCGGCCGCCGCGAGGTACACCGACCGAAACGAGGAGGCGACGTGACCGTGACGAGGTGGATCCCGTCCCGCGCGGGCATCCTCAACATCTGGCGCTACTACGACGAGATCTTCGAGTTCCACGACGGGCGCCTGCTGCTGCGCGGCCCCAACGGGAGCGGGAAGTCCAAGGCGCTGGAGCTGCTGCTGCCGTTCCTGTTCGACGCGAGCCTGCGCGCCAACCGGCTGTCGACCTTCGGCACGAGCGAGCGCAGCATGCACTGGAACCTGATGGGCGAGGGTGCTTCCGGCGCCACCCGTGTCGGGTACGTGTGGCTCGAATTCCGCATGGCCGACGACAAGTGGTTCACCTGCGGCGCGCGGCTTCAGGCCAGTACGCACACCAGCACGGTGCACGCCGATTTCTTCACCACCGGGCTGCGCGTCGGCGACGGTCTGCCGCTGGTCAACGAGGCAGGCCAGCCGCTGACCAAGAACGCGCTGGAAGAGACCCTCGGCGAGAACGGGACGGTGCACACGGGCGCCGCCGAATACCGCACCGAGATCCGCGCGAAACTGTTCCCCACCCTGAGCGAGCAGCGGTACGACGCGCTGATCACCGCGCTCCTCCAGCTGCGGATGCCCAAACTCTCGCAGCGGCTCGACCCGAGCCTGCTGTCCAACCTGCTGTCCCGCGCGCTCCCGCCGTTGGGGCAGCAGGAGATCGCGGATCTCGCCGAGGGCTTCGAGCGGCTGGACGCGCAGCGCGAACGGCTGGGTTCGCTGGAGACCGAGGTCGACGCGACCCGCGCGCTCGCCGCGCGGCAGAAGACCTACGCCCAGCGTGTCCTGCGCGCGGGCGCCGCGAATCTCATCGCCGCGACCACCGAACTCGACGAGCTCGCCTCGGCCGCCCGCCGTTCGGCCGAGGAGTACGACGAGATCGCCGCGAGCAAGGAAGCCTCCGAGGAACGGGCGGCGAAGCTCGAAAAGGACGTCGAGGAGACCGAGGCCCGCCTTTCCGGGCTGACCGAATCCGAGTCGTACCAAAAGGGCCAGGAACTCGACAAGCTGCGGCAGCGCACGGTTTCCGCGCGAGAACAGGCGGAAACGCTCCGCGCGGACGCCGTCAGGCTGCGTACCGAAGCGGATGCCGATGGAGAACGATCGCGAGCGGCGCACCAGGTCGCGAAGCGGCAGGCCGACCTCGTCCGCTCGCAGGAGACCGAGGTCCGTGCCGCCGCGACCCGCGCGAATCTGGCCGGCGTGCACGACGAACTCGTCGCCGGATTGGGCGGGGCGGCCCGGCTCCGTCCGCTGCTGCAGGCCGCCGTCCGGGGTAAGCGCGACCAGGTCGAGACCGTCGGCCGGGCGCTGGACAAGCACGAGCGCGCCGTCGGCCGCCGTCACCAGGCCGAAGCGGAACTGGATCGGGCGAGGTCGGATTTCTCGGCCGCGCAGGAGAAACTGGATCTCACGACGGCGACCCGCGAACTCGCGCTGAGCGATCTGCGCACCCGGCTCGCCGAATGGGCGATCGGCTGCCGTGAGCTGCGCTTCCCCGACGTGGAAGCGCTCGTGCGGGAAGCCGAAGCGGAAGTCGCGCTGCTGGGCAGGGTCAGCGTGGTCGCCGAGACCGTGCTGGAGGACATCGTCCGGCAGGAGGCGGCGACCGGTGCCGCGCTGTCCGCCGCGCGCGCCGAACACGACGAACTCCTCGTCGAGGCGGGCGTGCTCGAAACGGAGGACGTCCTCACCCCCGCGTCGCCACCCACCCGGACGGCGGACCGGACAGAGATGCGCGGCGCGCCTCTGTGGCGGTTGGTCGATTTCGCCGGCTCAGTCCCCGCGGGCACGCACGCCGGGATCGAAGCCGCGCTCGAAGGCGCCGGTCTTCTGGACGCCTGGGTGAACTCCCACGGTGTCGTCGACGGCCACGACGTACTCGCGGAAACCGGGACGCTGCCGGTGGCCTCCGGCCGTTCGCTCGCCGACGTCCTCGTTCCGGAACCCGACGCGGGAGTCGCCCCGGCGAAGGTCCGGCGGGTGCTGGAAGTGATCGCCTTCGACGACGAACTCCCCAGCGGACCCGCCGCGATCGGTGCCGACGGCAGCTGGCGGATGGGGAGCCTTTCGGGCAGCTGGACGAAGGAAGCCCCCGCCTACATCGGTTCCTCCGCCCGCCTGCGGGCCAGGGAGCGCCGCGTCGCCGAGCTGCGGGACGAGATTTCCGGCCGCGAGAAGATCATCGCCGAGCTGGAGGGCGAACTGGCCGCGCTGCGGGGCAGGCGCGAGCTGATCAAGATCGAACGCGCCGCCCGTCCCGGCCACGAAGATCTTCTCGCCGCGACCCAGGAACTGACCGCGGCCGAGGCCGATCTGACCGCCGTCGACTCCGCCGTCCGGCACCGGGAAACCACCGTCTCCGCGCTCGAGATCGAGGCCAAAACCGCCCTGCACGAGCTGACCGGCCAGGCTTCCGAAAACGGGCTGCCGACCGAACGCACCCCGCTCAACGCGCTCGCCACGGCCCTGCGCACCTACTCCGACCAGGGCGAGAACTGGCTGTACGAGCACGCGAACCTGCTCACCGCGACCCAGCGGGCCGGGACCTTCGCCGAACAGGCCGACCGTGCGGAGGCGAACGCCGCCCGGCGCGAGGACGAGGCTTCCGACGCGGAGGCCGAACGCACCAAGCTCACCGCGATGCTCGACGCGATCGAGGGCACCGTCGGCACCGGCCAGCGTGAGGTGCTCGCCGAAATCGACGGCCTGCGCGCGAAACTGCGCGGACTCGCCGACGAGCTCCGCACCGTGAACCGCGAGGCCAAGGACCTGGCCGTGGCGTTGGGCGCACTCGGCGTCCGGCGCACGACCGACGCGCGGGCCCGCGAAGACGCTGCCTCGAAGCAGGACGCCGCCGCGCTCCGGTTCCGGAAACTCGCCACGGGCGTCTTCCCCGCGGACGGCGGGATCGAGGACCTGCCGAAGTTCCAGGCCACGTTGTCCGCCTCCGACGACGTGCGGGCGGCGCTCGACACGGCCCGGCTGGTGGCCGCGGCGTGGCCGTCCGTGCCGCATGCGCCGAGCAACCTCGGCGAGGCGCTGCACCGGCTTTCCGAGGCCGTGCACACCTGCCGGAACACGCTCAGCTCGCGGGCGGAACTCGATCTGGAGACCGACGAGGACGTCCAGATCTTCACCGCCGTCGTCGACGGGCTGCGGGTCGGCGCGGCCGAACTGCTGAAGATCCTCTACGCGGAAGCGGAACAGAGCAGGCACGAGATCACCGGCCGCGAGAGCGACCTGTTCGACAAGACGCTGACCGGTGAGACCCGCCGGCATCTCGCGGCCCGCATCCGGCAGGCCAACGACCTCGTCGACGGGATGAACGCGCGCCTGGAGCGGGTGCGGACGGCGTCCAGGGTCGCCGTCCGGCTGGTCTGGCAGGTCTCCCCCGATCTGCCGCCGGGCACCAAGACCGCGCGGGACCTGCTCCTGAAGGATCCGGACGAGCTGACCACCGAGGACCGCGCGTCGCTGCACAAGTTCTTCCGCGAGCGCGTCGAACAGGCCAAGGCGGACGACACCGCGACCAGCTGGGAACAGCAGCTCGCGCAGGTCTTCGACTACACGTCCTGGCACCGGTTCGTGGTCAAGGTGGACCGTGCCAACGGGGCGGGCTGGCAGCTGCTGACCAAGAAGCTGCACGGCGCGCTTTCCGGTGGGGAGAAGGCGATCGCGCTGCACCTGCCGCTGTTCGCCGCCGTCGCCGCGCACTACCAGGCCGTACCCGAGGCACCGAGGGTGATCCTGCTCGACGAGGTGTTCGTCGGCGTCGACACCACCAACCGAGGACAGGTGTTCGGACTGCTGTCCGCACTCGACCTCGACCTGATGCTGACGTCCGACCACGAGTGGTGCACCTACGCCGAACTCGGCGGTGTCGGGATCCACCAGCTCATCACCGGCGGCGACGGTGACGACGCCGTCACCACGGCTCGGTTCACCTGGAACGGCCACGACCTCCTGCCCGCCGGACATTAGCCTGAGCGGCCCCAAAGCCGGGCGCAGCGGAGCCCTTTCCGCGGTTCGTCCTTGTGCGGGGCGGGATGGCTCGCTACGTTCCCACCGGTGGCGCCGACGGCTGTGCGGATCCAGGTGCTGGGTTCGTTGCGCGTGTGGCTCGACCGGGCGGAACTCGATCTCGGCCCACCGGGCCGCCGTGCCGTCCTGGGGTTGCTCGTACTCGCCGGCGGCGAGGCGATGTCCAAGCAGGACCTGGTGGACGCGCTCTGGGGTGAACGGCCGCCACGCAGCGCGGTGAACGTCCTGCAGACGCACGTCAAACATCTTCGGCGGCTGCTGGAACCCGGCCGTCCGTCCCGGTCCGGGAGCGAGATCCTGCCGCATGTCGGCGGTGGATACGCGCTGCGCCGGGAGGCCGTCGAGGTCGATCTTCCCCACGTCCGCGGGCTCGTCGCCGAGGCGAACGACGCCCAGCGCGACGGCGAGACGGGCCGTGCCGCGGCCTTGTTCGGCGAGGCCTTGCGCTGGTGGCACGGGAAACCACTGGCCGATATCCCTTTGCTCGCAACACATCCGAAGGTCGTGGCCCTGATCGCGGAACGTCGTGCGCTGCTCGCCAGGTACGGCGACGCGATGCTCGCCATCGGCGCCGCCGACGAAGTGCTGACCGAACTGGTCGAAGCCGCCGCCGACCAGCCACTGGACGAGCCCGCCCAGGCCCGGCTGATCCGCGCGTATCACGGAGCGGGTCAGCGGGCGACGGCTTTCCGGCTCTATCAGGAGGTTCGCGAGCGGCTCGTGGAGGAACTGGGTGTCGAACCGGGACCCGAACTCCTCGCGGCGCACGCCGCCCTGCTCGACGACGGCGAGCCGCTCCCGTCCCCGCGTCCCCGCGCCCGGGTCCCCCGGCAGTTGCCCGCCGAACCGCCCGGGTTCACCGGCCGGACCACCGAACTGTCCATTTTGGACGAACTGGTGCCGAGGTCCGGCGGTGTCGGCGGCGCCGTGGCGCTCGCGGCCATCACGGGTACCGCGGGCGCCGGGAAGACGGCGCTCGCCGTGCACTGGGCGCACCGCGTGAAGGACCGGTTCCCCGACGGCCAGTTCTACGCGAACCTGCGCGGCCATTCGCCCGGCCCGCCCGCGACAGCGCTCGAAGTGCTCACCCGCTTCCTCGCCGCGCTGGAGATCCCCGCCGAACGTCTGCCCGCGGACACGGAGACCGCGTCCGCGCTGTACCGGACGCTGATGACCGACCGGAAGGCCTTGGTACTGCTGGACAACGTCGCTCGCGTGGACCAGGTCCGGCCGCTGCTGCCCGCCGGTCCCGGCTGCCTGGTGCTGGTGACCGCCCGCGACCGGATGGCCGGTCTGGTCGCCTTCCACGGCGCCCGGCGGCTCACCCTCGGCATGCTCGACCCCGGTGAGGCACTGGAACTGCTCGCGCGGGTGCTCGGCGCAGACTGGATCAAGGCCGAACGCGAAGCGGCCGCCGAGGTGGCCGAACTGTGCGCGTACCTGCCGCTCGCCCTGCGGATCGCCGCGGCCAACCTCGCCGACCATCCCGGGAACGGCATCGAGGACTACTCCGTCGAGTTGCGCAAGGGCAACCTGCTCGCCGCGCTCACCGTTCCGGGCGACGAACAGATCGCCATCCGGACGGCCTTCGACCTCTCTTACCGGGCCTTGCCCGCGGAAACGAGCCGCCTGTTCCGGTTGCTGAGCCTGGTGCCGGGCAACGACATGGGCGTCGAGGCGGTCGAGATCCTCACCGGCTCGGGGCAGGCGGGCCCGATGCTGGACGCGCTCGCGGGCGCGCATCTGGTCGAACAGCACGCGCCGGACCGCTACCACTTCCATGACCTGCTCCGGCGCTACGCCGCCGATCGCCTGGAAGCGCGGGAATCCCCGGCCGAGATCGGATCCGCCCGCGGCCGGTTGCACGAGTGGTACCTGCGTGCCGTCGACAACGCGGCGAAACTGGCGTACCCGCACATGTTCCGTCTTCCGCTTTCGGTGCCCGACGGGCCGATCCCCGCCGCCGTGAAGGAGAACGCGGCGGACTGGCTGGAGACCGAACTGGGCAACCTCGTCGCCGTCATCGAGGACGCGGCGCGGATCGGGCCGCGTCCGATGGCCTGGCTGCTGGCCGACGCGCTGCGCGGCTACTTCTGGATGTCCCTGCGCCAGGTGGAATGGCGGGCGGCCGCCGCGGCCGCGCTGTCCGCCGCCGAGGAGGACGGCGATCCGCGTGCCCGCGCGGCCGCCAGGTTCAGCCTGGCCGACCTGAGTTTCCGCCAAGGGCGATACCGGGAGGCCGTCCGGTACTACACCGGCGCGCTGATGCTCGCCCGGCGGGCGGGCTGGGTGGAGGCGCAGGCCGCGGTGCTGGGCAACCTCGGTTGCGCGTACTGGCAGTCCGGACGGCTTCCGGCCGCCGCGGCGCGGTTCTCCCGGGGGCTGGAGTTGAGCAGACGCGCCGGCAGGGCGGCCGGGGAAGCCGTGGCGCTGGGCAATCTGGGGCTCGTCCACTGGGAGATGGGCGATCTGCCCAGGGCGGCCGAGCACTACGCCCGGGCCCTGCGCCGGTATCGCCGGATCGGTTCGCGCTACGGGGAAGCGATCAACCTGAGCAACCTCGGCCAGGTGCAGCACGCCCGCGGGCGGGTCAGCGAAGCGGCCGGACTGCTCGCCGAGGCCCTCACCCTGCATCGCGAGGCCGGGAACCGCGCCGGGGAGGCGGAAACGCTCGGCAGGCTCGCCTCGGCGTACTGCGATCTCGGCCGTCTCGCCGACGCGCTCACCCACGCGCGCGACGGGCTGCGGCTGGCGCACGAGACCGGCGAACCGCGAGGCGAGGGCGAGGTGCTCGTCGCGCTCGCGAGCGTGCACCATCGCGCCGGTCACCGGCGGGACGCCGTCCGCCGGTACCGGCAGGCGCTGGCGCTGCTGAGGGAAACCGGCGACCGCTACCCCGAGGCCGACGCGCTCATCGGCCTCGCCGTCGCCACCGGCGACCTCGGCCAGGCCCGCCAAGCGCTCGCCCTCGCCGAACGGGCAGGCTACGGCGCGCTACGAAGACGGGCGGCCGCGGCCGTCGAAGCGATCCTCCGCGCCTGAGTCAGGCGGCGACGTCGCTACGGCTTTCGTACCCGCCCGCCGGGTCGAAGGTGACGACGACCCACGGGTTGACGCCGTGTTCCTTGCCTTTGCTGTCCAGGCAGGAGAACTCGCTCATGTCGTAGGCCTGCCAGACCGAGCTGTTCGGTTTCCCGCCCAAGGATTCCTCGATCCGGCCGACCCAGCGGCAGGCGGAACTGTGCACCCGCGCCGTCACCGACGGCTCGGCCCAGACGATCGTTCCGCCGTTCGCGCACCAGGAAAGGTCGAACGTGTAGGTCCATTTCCCCGGGTCCTCGAGTACGACCGGTTTGATGACCTTGGCGCCGGAGGCGCATTCCCTGGCCGCGTTCGCCTCGCCGGTGGCGACGAACGTGAGCCCGGCGCACAGGATCACCGAACCGGCGAGCATCTTCTTGAGCGTCATCGCTCCCCCTGAATCCGTTGTCCTCCCACTGTTCCCCCGGCCCCGGCCGTCCGCAAGCCGCCGGACGCCGGGTCCAACCGACGTCCAATGGCCGTCCAGTGCCGCCGAATAGCTTGGGGCGCACTGTTTTCCGTTGAGGGGAGTACGGATGAGGGCACGACTCAAGAAAGCCTTGATCGCGGCGGCCACCACGGTGTCCGTCGCGGCGGCGCTCGTCGCCGGCACCGGGAGCGCGAATTCGGCGCAAGCGGCCGGACCGGAGGCGTTCGCGATCTCGTCGGACGGCAAGCTGATGGCCTACTTCAACACCGCCACACCCCAGGTACTCAACTGGGTCCGGCTCGTGCAGGGACTCACCTGCGGGGAGACCTATCTGATCGGGATCGACTTCCGGGTACAGGACGGTCTGCTGTACGGGGTGGGGAACAAGGGCTGCATCTACACGATCTCGACCCCGCCGAAGACGCCGGACGTCGTCGTCACGAAGGTCTCGCAACTGACCATTCCGCTGTACGGCAAGGACTTCGGCGTCGACTTCAACCCGGCGGCCGACCGGCTCCGGGTGATCAGCGACAACGGCCAGAACCTGCGGCACAACATCGGGGGCACCACGGTCGAAGACACCGCCCTGACCACACCTCCCGCACCCGGGCGGACCCACGGGGTCACGGCCGCCGCCTACACGAACAACGACCTCAACCCCGACACCGCCACCACGTTGTTCGACATCGGCACGGCCACCGACCAGGTGCTCATCCAGGCACCGGCCAACAACGGGCTCCTCAGCCCCACCGGGGCGCTCGGCGTCGACGCCGGCCCGATCGCGGGCTTCGACATCTTCAGCGATCTGACCAACGGCAAGACGACCTCGGTGAGCGCGTTCGCCGTGCTCAACCCGGCCGCCGGACCGCCGCCTTCGACGCTCTACACCGTCAACCTGCTGACCGGAGCGGCGACCAAGGTCGGCGACTTCCCGCTGCCGATCGGTGACATCGCGGTCGCTCTCGACACGGCTTACTGAGCGAGTGGTGCTGTTCGGTGTTCGGTCTCGGCTTTGGCCTTGGCCTTGGCCTTGGCCTTGGCCTTGGCCGGATACCGAACAGTTCCGTTTCCGGAATTCGGCGATGGTCGCTTTCTCGATGATGCCTCGTGTTCGTCTGTTGCCGGAAATCGGCGACGCCTCGCGGGAGTGTGGGGTCGGGAGCTGCCGGCGGCCGGTCACACGCCCACCTATTGCCGGAAACCGGCGACGCCTCGCGGGAGTGTGGGGTCGGGAGCTGCCGGCGGCCGGTCACATGCCCACCTATTGCCGGAAACCGGCAACACCTCCCGGAAGCGCGAAGTCGAGAACCGCCGGCGGCCGATCACACGCCCACCTATTGCCGGAAACCGGCAACACCTCCCGGCGGCCGCAGGATCCGGAATTGTCGGTGGCTGGTTGTAGGTTTGTCGGGTGGATACTTCTTTGGCTGTATTGAAGGAAATGCCCGATCCTCGCACGTTGGGTGACGAGGAGTGTGTCGCTTTGGCGCAGGCGGTGTCGGCTGATATCGCGCGGTTGGAGGCGGTGCGGTTCCGGGCGCTGGCGCAGTTGTCACGGCATCGTGAGGGTGCGCGGAGCGTGGTGCAGGAAGTCGCGTTCGCGTTGTCTCTTGTGGACAATCACGCGGGTGCGATGGTCGCCGCGGCCGAAGCGTTGACCACCCGCCTGCCCCGCACCCTGGGATTGATGGACCAAGGCAAACTCAGCGGCTTCGGCGCGATGAAAGTCGCCGCCGCGACCGCGTGGCTATCGGACGAGGACGCCCTCGCGGCTGATGCTCTGCTGGAGGATCGATTGGAGGACAAGAATTCCGAGCAGATCCGTAAAGCAGCGGGGCATGCGGCGATCACCGTCGACCGCGAGGGCGCGGGCAGGCGTACCGAACGGCAACGCGACGGCCGCCGATTGACCGTGCGCCACGGGGAGACGGGGGTGGCGTCGATCGAGGTCGAGGACGGCCCCGTCGAGAAGGTCGCCGCGGCTTATGTGCGGATCGATCGTGAGGCGCGGGCGTTGAAGACCGGCAGCGAGACCCGCACCCTCGACCAACTCCGTGCCGACGTGGCGCTCGATCTCCTGCTGGGCGGCCAGGGCGGGAAGACCGAACGTACCGAGGTGTTCCTCTACATGGACCTGTTCACCTACCTCGGGGTGAACGACGAACCGGCAGAGCTGGCCGGGCACGGCCATGTTCCCGCCACACTGGCCCGGGAGATCGCGACCGGTGCGGACACTGTGCTGCGGCGGATCATCACCGATCCGTTGTCCGGGCAGGTTCTGGACCTGGGCCGCAACCGATACCGGCCGTCAGCCGGGCAGGGCGAGTTTGTTCGGGTGCGGGATCGTGAGTGCCGAAGACCGGGCTGTCACCGACCGGCTCAGGCCTGCGATATCGACCACTCGGTGCCGTGGGAGTTCGGTGGGCACACCAACACAGATGAGCTGATCGACCTGTGCCGCCGAGATCATCGGTTGAAAGACGAACCGGGCTGGATCTACCGGCTCGCGTCTGATGGCACTCTGACTGTCACCACGCCGACCGGGCAGAGTTACGACAGCACACCCCCACCGCTGCACGAACCCCGCCCGGAGGCACCCCCAGCCGAGGAACCACCACCGTTCTGAGCACCGTCGCCGAAAAACGGCTAACGCTCTCTTCCCTAGCGCGGCCAGCTTGCGCGGTCATGAGCCGTTTCGCCAGCGGAACTCCACCGTTGCCGAAACCGCCTACCGCTCCCTTCCGCAACGCCACCAGCTACCCAGCCGTGAGCCACCCCACCAACGGAGCCCACCTCCGCCCCGGCTCATCGCCGAAAACCGGCGACCGTTCCCTCCCCAACGGAGCTCACCTCCGTGCCAACCCGTTGCCAAAAACGGCTACCGGCCGAACTCCAACGTCACCGCACCAACGAAACCCCACCACCCCCGGCTCATCGCCGAAAACGACCACCGCTCCCCTACCCATTGCCGCCAGTCGCCCAGCCGTGAGGCCCGCTCCACCAAGAGAGCCGCCCCACGTCCCGGCTCATCGCCGGAAACCGGCTACCGCTCGCGAGTCCAACGGAGCCCCCTCCATGCCAACCCGTTGCCGAAAAACGGCTACCGGCCAAGCTCCCACGCCGCCGCAACCCACCCCACCAACAGGACCCCACCACCCCGCCCCATCGCCGAAACCCGGCGACAGCTACCCAACACCCACCCAAGAGTCCACCCACGGTCTGAGCCCGAAGTACAGACCTCGAGCCGATCCGGGAACGAACACGGATCGGCAGGCTCACGGTCATGAAAACCGACTACGTCTTCCCCGGCCGCCGCGTCACCGCGGTCTCGATGGTCCTCGGCCCGGTCCTGCTGCTCACCGGAACGCTGCTGCGGTCCCGGTTCAACTTCTTCTTCCCCGATCAGCTCAGGGCGATGGGCGACCATCCGGCGCTGATGACCGCCGCCTACACGTGTTTCCTGGCGGGCAACGTCTTGCTGTGGCCCGCGATCCTCGCGCTCGCCACGAAGATCGGCCGGACCAAGCCCGTACTGGCCACCTGGGGCGGCTTGTTCGTCCTAATAGGACTCTTCGAGCGGACCTTCCACGCCGGGATCGACCAGGCCGCGCTGGGGCTCACCGAGCGGCGTGGAGCCTCTTTCGCCGAGAGCGTGGTCAGTGAGTCATATCAGGATCTGCATCTTTTCAGTTTCCTGTCGTTCACCATCATGTTCGGCTGGTACGTACTCGCTTTCGCCGCCTATCGCACGAAAGCGCTCGGCGTCGTCCGGTCGATCGGGCTGGCGACGATGGGACTGCTGCCGCTCGGCGTGTTGAAGGGAACCGAAATCGTGTCGATCATCGGCACCGCCGGGCTTTGTGTCGCGTTGGTCCCGGCCGGTGTCGGCGTATTACTGGAAAGTCCCAAACCGAGCCGGAAGACGGTTTTGCTCACGGTACTCGCCGTTCCGGTTCTGGGCGCGCTCGCTTTCGCGAGCACCTTGGGCTGAGGTTTCCCTCAGGCCAGTCGCGCGGGCGCTTTTCCCGCCCTGTCACCGGATTCGTGGTCGCGCCCCGCCGGGAGGCAGCTCATCAGCAGTACGACACCGACCGCACCGAGAAGCATGTGCCCGGCGAGGATGCACAGCCCACAGAATCCGATCCACAATGAGATCTTCATTCTCAGATGGTAGGGCCGTCACCGCGAACGGTGCGCGGACTTGGGAAAGACTTAAGGTCTCCTTTGGGCAAAGGGTCTGTTCGGCGTACGCGCGTAATACACCACCAAGGACACCGTCGCCGCCAGGAAGACCACCTGCATCAGGCTCCTCGGCACCAGTTCGTCCATCACCGACGTCACCGGCCCGTTCACCGCCTTGTAGACGTTCGCCGGGAACATCCCCAGCAGCAGGACGGTCAGCCCGGCGGCGGCCCACGGCGCCGTACGCGACCACAGCACGCCGGCGGCGCCCGCGAGTTCGAGGACACCGGTGACGGTGACCAGCAGCCCGGGCGCAGGCAGCGCGGGCGGCACCATCGCGACGAGTTCCTCGCGCATGCCGATGAAATGCGCGAGCCCGGTCGTGACGAACAGTGCCGCGACGCCGCCGCGCACCGCCACCGGCCAGGGCTTCAGCCGCCGGACGCCGACGGCTCCCAGCAGGGACAACGTCGCCGTGACGGCGACCAACATCAGTACGGGTACGAGACCGGGATCCATGACCATGCCCTCCGAGCAGCGAAACTTTCCACTGACAAGATGCGCCCTTGCGGCCCATCTTGTCAATGACTAGATTCGCGGGCATGAGTCCGTACCACCACGGTGACCTCCGCCGGGCCGTGCTCGACGCCGCCGTCGCGGCCGTCACCGAACACGGCCCGGCCGGCCTCAGCCTCCGCGACCTCGCCCGGCGAGCCGGGGTCTCGCACGCCGGGCCGGTACACCACTTCGGCGACAAGGCCGGGGTGCTCACCGCACTCGCCGCCGAGGGATTCGACCTGCTCGCGGACGCGCTCGCCGTCGAGAGCGGGCAGGACTTCGTCGAGGTCGGTGTCGCCTACGTGCGCTTCGCGATCGAGCATCGCGCGCATTTCGAGGTGATGTTCCGTCCCGAACTCCACCGCGAGGACGACGCGGCACTGACGGCGGCCCGTGACCGCGCGGGGCTCCTGCTGACCAGCGGCGCCTCATCGGTCAGTGACGACGAGATGGCCGGCGTCGCCGCGTGGTCGCTGATGCACGGTTTCGCCAACCTGTGGCTCACCGGCGCGCTGCGCGCCGAGCACCTCGAGGATCCGGACACCGCCGCCCGCGCGATCGCCCGGATCCTGTTCCCCTGAACGCGGCTCAGACCTGCGTGGTGGGCACGATGGTGACCTGCTGCAGGTTCACCCTCGCCGGGAGCGAGGTCAGGAAAGCCACGGTCTCGGCGATGTCGTCCGCCTTCAGCCAGGTCAGCGTCCCGCGCATGCCGTCGAGCCACTCCAGCGCGCCGGCGTCGGTGACGTGGCCCTGCAGCTCGGTCTCGACCAGACCTGGCTCGATCGCCGCGACCCGCACGTGCTTCGGGCCGAGGTCGGCACGAAGGTTCTTCGACAGGTGCGTGACGTACGCCTTCGAAGCGGCGTATACGGCGAAGGACGGGAAGATGCCCTGAGCACCGATGGACGAGGTGTTCACCAGATCGGCGACCCCCTTTTCGGCCGCCGAAGCGACCAGATGCGGGACGAACGCGCCGATCGCGTTCATCAGACCCGTCAGGTTGACGTCGATCATGCGCTGCCAGTCATCGGTGGCGAGTTCGTCGATCGGCGCGGCCAGCATCACGCCCGCGTTGTTGAACAGCAGGTCCGCGCGGCCCAGTTTCGCCTCGACCTCGGCCGCCGCGGCCCGCATCGCCCCGGCGTCGGCGACGTCGGCCGCGAGGACGAGTGCGGTACCGCCGTCCCCCTCGATCTCTTTGGCGAGCATTTCCAGCCTGTCCGTGCGACGGGCGATGAGCGCGACAGCCGCACCCGAGGCGGCGAGCCGCCGTGCGGTCGCCTCGCCGATCCCGCTGGACGCACCGGTGACGACGGCGACCCTGTTTTCGTGCCGTGCCTGGATGTTCGTCATCTTGTCTCTCCTCTGTGGACTCGTTCTGAGTCCAGGTAACCGGCCCACGAGGAGAGATGGCACGGTCTGTTCAGCCTGGGTCCGGCAGTACCAGTCAGGCCTCGAACGCGCCGAGGACGAGCCCGGCGTGCTTACGCCAGACGTCGTCGCCCTGCCCGGCGGTCAGTTCGACGATCCGGCCGAGCGCGAGGATCTGCAGGCCGATGTCCGCCGACGTGATGTCGTCCCGCAGACGTCCCTCCCGTCGCGCGCGTTCGACCAACCCGTCGAGACTCTCGGCGAGATGCGCGCGACAGGCGTCGAGAGCGCCTTCGGTGACGGTGAGCCCGTCGAGGAACGCCCGATGCCGGGCCATCATCGCCAGCGTCCGCTCGACGACGAGGCTGATCCCCTCCCAAGCGTCTTCAGCCGCTTTCGCGTTCTCGGAGACGGCCTCCCACTCGGCGACATCGTCCTCCAACACCGCTCTGACCAGGTCGTCCTTGGTGGGGAAGTGCCGGTAGACGGTGGCGACGCCGACGTCGGCCCGGCGCGCGATCTCCCGGACGTCGGTCGCGAGACCGCGTTCGGCGAAGCACTCACGCGCGGCCTCCAGCACCTGGCCGCGGTTCCGCACCGCGTCCCAGCGTTGACGTCGCGAAGTGGTCATGAGCGGATCCTACCTGTTCCGGAACTCATGTTTCGGATACGGTGATGTTCCGGATCAAGTGTTCCGGAACAGGAGGAGACCATGTCCACGATCGTGATCACCGGGGGAACCGACGGCCTCGGCCGCGCGCTGGCCGCCGACAGGCTGCGCGCGGGCCACACCGTCGTCGTGGTCGGCCGCAGTGAGGCGAAATTTCGCGAACTGCCGGGCGACGCGCATTTCATCCAGGCCGACCTGCGCGAGGTGTCGGAGAACTTCCGCGCCACCCAGGAGATCGCCGAACGCTTCCCCGTCGTCGACACGCTGGTGCTGGGCGCCGCATACGTGCATCGAGACCGGCAGTTGACCGGCGAAGGCTTCGAGCACACGTTCGCGCTGTACTACCTGAGCAGGCATGTCTTCGCGTCGGAGCTCCAAGGAGTGCTCGGTGCCGCCGAGCGGCCGCTGATCCTCGACACCACCGTCCCCGGCGCGCCGAAGGACGCCATCCGATGGGACGACTTCCAGCTCTCGAGCGGTTTCACCTGGAAGGCGGCGAACCTGCAGAGCCGCCGGATGGGCCTGTTGTCCGCGTCCCGGCTCGCCTCCGAACATGTGCGATACGTGCTCTACAACCCGGGATTCGTCCGGACGAGCCACCAGGGCGCGCTCGGCAGGACATCGCGGGCATTGGTCGGCGTCCTCGCGAAACTCCTGGGCACACCCACCGAGAAAGCGATCCTGCCGATGCTCGACCTCATCCGGAACCGGCCCGAAGCACCCTTGAGCGCGTATCAGCGCGACAAGCGGCTCACGATCGACGAGGTCGATCTTGACGAGGCCGAGCGTCTCCACGCCGCGACGCGACGGCTCCTGCGAGGAGCCGCGAGTGCCGACCAGGGCTGACCTGCGCCGATGTGCGCGGCGAGAAGAAACCAGGAAAGATCGCCGCGACTGTCGAATCGGCGGGGCGCCCTTCGTATAAGGAGTGACGAACCGCTCGATTGAGGAGGACGCCATGACCCAGTACCTGATCAGCCTCTACCACCCCGACGGCCCCGTCCCGCCGCCGGAGGTGCTCGAACCGGTGATGCGCAAGATCCAGGCGCTCAACGACGAGATGAAGACGGCCGGCGTCTGGGTGTTCGCCGCCGGACTGCACCCGCCGACCACGGCCACCGTGCTCAAGGCCAAGGAGAACGGCGAGATCGCCATGACGGACGGTCCTTACGTCGAGGGTAAGGAGCATCTCGGAGGCTTCACCATCGTCGAGGTACCGGATCTGGACGCCGCACTCGAATGGGGCAGCCGGGTCGCCGAGATCACCTATCTTCCGGTCGAGGTGCGGCCGTTCCAGGGTGTGGAAGACCCTTCGTGCGTTCCCTGACCAACGAGGACATCGGCCGTGTCTTCACCGAGGAATACGGCCGCGCGGTATCCGTGCTGGTCCGCGTCTTCGGCAGTATCGACATCGCCGAAGACGCGGTCCAGGACGCCTTCGCCGAGGCGGTGGACCGATGGCCGTCCAGCGGCCCACCGCCGAGCCCGGCGGGCTGGATCATCACGACCGCCCGCAACAAGGCCGTCGACCGTCTGCGCCGGGAAGCCGCGCGCGACGACAAGTACGCCCAGGCCGCGCTGCTCAACGCCGACGACGAACCAGCGGAGGAGGGCCCGGTGCGCGACGACCGCCTACGGCTGATCTTCACCTGCTGCCATCCGGCGCTGGCCCTCACCACGCAGGTCGCGCTTACGCTGAAACTGCTGGGCGGGCTGACCACCGGCGAGATCGCGCACGCGTTCTTCGTTCCCGAGACGACGATGGCGCAACGGCTGGTCCGGGCGAAGGGCAAGATCCGCGACGCCAAGATCCCGTACCGCGTCCCCGGTGACGCCGACCTGCCGGATCGGCTGCGTTCGGTGCTCGCGGTGATCTACCTCGTGTTCAACGAGGGCTACACGGCCAGTTCGGGCGAACGCCTGGTGCGGGACGACCTGTGCGCCGAGGCGATCCTGCTCGGCAGGTTGCTGACCGGGCTCATGCCCGACGAGCCGGAAGCCACCGGGCTGCTGGCGCTGATGCTGCTCACCGAGTCCCGCCGCGCCGCCCGCACCGGCCCGGACGGCGACGTCGTCCTGCTCACCGAGCAAGACCGGTCACGGTGGGACAGGGAGCTGATCGCCGAAGGACAGGCGCTGGTCCGCGCCTGCCTGCGGCGGAACCAGCCCGGCCCGTATCAGCTCCAAGCGGCGATCAACGCCGTCCACAGCGACGCCGCCGACACGGGGAGCACGGACTGGTCGCAGATCGTCCAGCTCTACGACCTGCTGCTGGCGGCGAACCCGACGCCGATCGTCGCGCTCAACCGGGCCGTCGCGGTGGCCGAGGTGGACGGCCCCGAAGTGGCGCTGGACGTGATCGACGGCCTCGAACTGGACGATTACCACCTCTACCACGCCATCCGCGCGGATCTGCTGCATCGCGTCGGCCGCGGGGCGGAATCGGCGCGGGAGTACGACGTGGCGATCCAGCGAGCGGGCAACAGCGCCGAAAGACGGCTGCTGGAACGGAAACTGGCCGCGGTCAGTCGCTGATCAGCCGCGCCGGACCGGGCCCTTTCGCGGCGAGGACGTCGCCAGGGTTGACCAGCACGCACTGCTCGAACGACAGGCAACCGCAGCCGATGCATTCGGTGAACCGGTCGCGCATGCACTCCAGCTGCTCGATGCGTTTGTTGAGTTCCGCGCTCCAGCAGGCGGAAGCGCGCTGCCAGAACAACCGATCCGGCTCGGCGCCTTCGGGCAGGAGGTCGAGCACCCCGCCGATCACCTCGAGCGGGATGCCCAGGTGGTGCGACGCGCGGATGAAGGCCACCAGCCGGAGCGCGCCGCGCGGGTACCGGCGCTGGTTTCCGCTGGTACGCCTGCTGCGGATGAGGCCCTGACGCTCGTAGAACCGCAGAGCGGAGGTGGCGACGCCGCTGCGCCGCGACAACTCACCGATGGTGAGTTCGGACGGCGGTTCGGACATGTCCGCCAGCCTAGCTTGACTTGAACCCTTGTTTAAGTTCCATGCTGGAGGCATGACCGAAGAGGGGATCTCCGAATGACCATCCACAAAGGACACTGGCCGACGCCGGACGGCGAGCTGGCGGCGGTGGCGCGGGAATGGCCGAGTGCCGAAGCGGCCCTGGCGGCGTTCGAGAAGCGCCGGGGCGAAGGGCTCGTCTCCTTCACCGCGTACGAGGGCATCGATCACGACGGCGCCTTCACCTACGAGCAGTGGACCAGCGAAGACGCCATCGAAGACCTGGACGGCGCGCCCGTCTTCCACCTTTACCGCGGCGAACGCGGCGAGGGTGCGCCCGGTTGCCTGGTGATCGTCTCGGTCGAGTTCGAGGGGCCCGACGAACAACGGCAACGGGACTGGATCGACCTCGTCTTCGCGGCGCTGGCCTCGGAGCCCGCGCGTCCGGAAGGCGGGATCTCGGGCTACTTCCACGTGAGCTCCGACGGGACACGCGTACTGAACTACGCCGAATGGACCGGCGCCGAAGCGCATGTCGCCGCGCTCGCGGCACCGGGCGCCAACGGCATCGGCACGACGGGCGCGTGGCAGAAGGTGCAGACGTACCCGGGGATGTCGGGCGGGTCGGTCAAGCGGTACCGCCCGATCATCTCTTCGGTGACGGCGGTGGCGGCATGAAGCCGATCCTGGTCGCCGGTGCGACGGGCAACGTCGGCTCGCAGGTGGTCGCCCAGTTGCGGGCGCGAGACGTCCCGGTCCGGCCGCTGAGCCGGACTCCGCCACCCGGCGGTGTCAGTGGCGACCTGACGAAACCCGAGACGATCGCACCGGCGCTCGACGGCGTCGACACGGTGTTCCTGATGCTCGCCGGATCCGCCGAAGCACTGGTGCCCACCGTGTCCCTGCTCGGGGAGCGGGTGAAGCGCGTGGTGTTCCTTTCTTCGGCCGCCGTCGACGATTCCGTGGCGGAGCAGGACAACGCCATCGGCGCCTGGCATCGCGTGGTCGAGGAGGCGATCGAAGCCGCCGGCGTGGACTGGACTTTCCTGCGGCCGCACGGTTTCGCGGCCAACACCCTCGGCTGGGCGCCGTCGATCCGCGCGGACGGCGTCGTCCGTGGCGCGTACGGCGAAGCGTCGCTGCCGTTGATCCACGAGAAGGACATGGCCGCGGTGGCCGTCGAAGCGCTGACCGGCGACGGGCACGCGGGCGCGAAGTACTCGCTCACCGGCCCGCGGGCGATGACGCAGATCGAGCAGGTGCGGATCCTCGGCGAGGCCGCGGACCGTCCGGCACGCTGGGAGGAGATCCCGCTGGAAGAAGCGCGCGCGGCCCTGCTCGCGAAGACGCCGGACTTCATCGTCGACACCATGCTGACCGGGATGCGCGACCTGATGACGGAACCGGGCGAGGTCACCACGACCGTCCAGGACGTCACCGGCAGGCCGGGGCTGGACTTCGAGGTCTGGGCCGCCGAGCACGCCGGCGCGTTCCGGTAAACTCGGCTTCGTGTCGACACCGGTTCATGCCGCGGCGGTCCACTAGCCGCCGTTCCTGACCTTGTCCCCCGACGAGCGACGCCCGCGGGGTTCCTTCGCCGCGGGCGAATCCAGGAACGGAAACCATGAACCCCCTGTCCACAAAGGACGGTGGTCGGCGCTGGCTGACCACCGTCGGCTCGAAACCGCCCCGAAACGTCGTGGCCGTCGACGACGCGATCACCGCCGACGAGGCGTATCGGCTCGCCGTGGCCGGCACCGGTCTCGTCTGGCACGGCGACTACCCGAACGCGCGGAACCTCCTGTCCGCGCTGTCCCGCCGTTGCGGCACGGCGGCCGGGAAACCCTTCCAGGAGCAGCGAAACCATCAGTCCCGCCGAGCGCGGATCCTCGGCGGGCTGCTGGTCCCGCTGGATCCCGGGCATGTCCTGCCGTTGCGCCGGGGTCCGGATGTCCGGGTGGCCTGCACCGAGGCGTACGGGCCTTCGGAAACCGCGTCGCTGGTGTCGCTGCGGGAGTTGCTCGGCGTCGTCGGCGCGCACGAATGGCGTATGAAAGGCGTCGAGATCCCGGCGCTCGGCGCGAAGATCCATCCGCACCACGGGGTCTTCTCCCCCGTCCGCGGCGAGTACGTCGATCTGGTCGCCAGAACTCCCTTGCCCACCAAGGAACTGGCGTTCGACATCGGCACCGGGACGGGCGTGCTCGCCGCGGTCCTCGCCCATCGCGGGGTGGGGCGCGTGGTGGCGACGGACAACGAGCCGCGGGCGCTCGCCTGCGCGCGGGAGAACTTCGGGCGGCTCGGTTTCAGCGGACTCGAAACCCTCGAGGCGGACGTGTTCCCGCCAGGACGCGCACCGCTGGTCGTCTGCAATCCGCCCTGGCTGCCGTCCCGTGCGCACACGCCGCTCGAACGCGCCGTCTACGACCCGGGAAGCCGGATGCTCCACGCGTTCCTGGATCGGCTGCCCCGGCACCTCGAACCGGGCGGGGAGGCCTGGCTGATCCTCTCCGACCTCGCCGAACTGCTGGGCCTTCGCACGCGCGAGCGGCTCCTCGCGGCGTTCGAGCGTTCCGGCCTCGAAGTCCGGGGCCGGGAGGACACGAGGCCGAGACATCCGCGGGCCACCGATCCACGCGATCCGCTGCACGCCGCTCGCGCGAAGGAGGTGACCACGCTTTGGCGGCTCACAGCCCGAGCAGCGCCCGTGCCTGACTGATGAACACGCGGGCGGCGGGGCTGACCGGCCCCTCCGTCCGCCAGGCCAGCGCCAGTTTCGCGCGCAACCCGGCGGGCCGCGTGATCTCCATGGCGTGCAGTTTCGTGTAGTAGGTCGCCAGCGACATCGGCACCACGGCGACGCCGAGCCCGCGTCCGACCAGTTCGGCGACGACGTTCGGGTCGCCGGCCTCCAGCGTCACCCTGGGCCGCGCGCTGTCGGCCAGGAAGGCCGCGTCGACGATCGCGCGCATGCCGGTGCCCTTCGGCAGGCTCACCAGCGAACGGCTTTCCAGTTCCGACAGCGTGATCGTGGCCTGCCCGGTGAGCGGATCGTCCGGCCCGGAGATGGCGACGAGCGGCTCGTCGAGGACGACCTCGAAACCGATTCCCGGCGGCGGTTCGCCGGAGAGCCCGATCAGCGCGATGTCGAAACGGCCGTCGGCGACGCCCGCGAGCAGGACGTCGGAGGTCGCCTCGGCGAGCGTGATGTCCACGGCGGGATGGCGTTCGTGGAAGCGCTCGAGCAGATCCGGCAGGTTGACCGGACCGCGCGAGGACACCATGCCCATCGCGACCTGGCCGCGGACCAGGCCGGTGAGATCGTCGACCGACTGCCGCACCCCGGCGACGGCGGCGAGCGCGGCCCGCGCGTGCGGCAGCGCGGCGGCGCCGACCTCGGTCAGCCGCACCGCCCTCGCCGACCTGTCGAGCAGCGGCTGGCCGAGTTCGCGTTCGAGACGGCGGATCTGGGCGCTGACGCCGGGCTGCGCGACGTGCAGCCGCTCGGCGGCGCGGGTGAAGTTGGCCTCCTCGGCCACCGCGACGAAGTATTCGAGCTGACGCAGTTCCATAACCGATGATTATAGTTCCCAGACAAACCAGATCTTGGACTTATGACTGAATCGAGACCATCCTGGTCTCATGACCACGATGCTCCGCCCCGGCGATTCCGGGTACGACTCCGAACTCGCCGGCTTCCAGACCGCCGTATCCCGCCGTCCCGACGTCATCGTGGCCGCCGCTTCGGCCGCGGACGTCGTCGAAGCCGTCCGCCACGCCGGCGAGCACGACCTCCCGGTCGCCGTGCACTCCACCGGGCACGGCGTGGGCATCCCCTTCGAGGGCGGTGTCCTCGTCACCACCCAGCGGATGACCGGGATCCGGATCGACGCCGGGATCGCCAGGGTCGACGCGGGTGTGCGCTGGGGCGCGGTGATCGAAGCGGCCGCCGAGCACGGGCTGGCGCCGCTGAGCGGCTCCTTCCCCGGTGTCGGCGTCGTCGGCTACACGCTCGGCGGCGGGTTCAGCCTGCTCGGCCGCAAGTACGGGCTGGCCGCCGACCAGGTGACGGCCATCGAGGTCGTGACCGCGGACGGCGAGCTCCGGCGCGCCACCCCGGACACCGAGCAGGACCTCTTCTGGGCGCTGCGCGGCGGCCGCGACAACTTCGGGATCGTCACCGCGCTCGAGTTCCGGCTCGTCCCGGTCACCCGGTTGTACGGCGGCAGCCTGCAATTCGGCACCGAGTCGCTCGCCACGGTGCTCCGTGCCTGGCGCGACTGGGCGGCGGAGATGCCGCGCGAGATGACCTCGTCGCTGGGCATGGTCCCGATGCCGGATCTGCCGATGCTGCCCGAGCCGCTGCGCGGGCAGCACGTCGCCCAGATCCGGATCGCCTATCTCGGCGACGCCGCCGAGGGCGAACGCCTGGTCGCGCCCTTGCGCGCCGCCGCGGCGACGCTGGGCGACACACTCGCCGAGATCCCGTTCACCGAATCCGGCAAGATCGCGAACGAGCCGCCGTTCCCGCACGGCTACCGCGCCGACAACGCCACCGTGTCCGAACTCAACGACGCCATGCTCGACGCGATCCTCGAGCACGCGGGCCCGGACGCACCGGTACCGACGGTCGTCCTGCTCGACCTGCTCGGTGGCGCGCTGTCCGACACGCCCGAGCACCCCGGCGTCGGCTGGGATCGCGAAGCCCGGTTCACCGTCCGGGCACTGTCCGTGGTGGACGACGCTTCGATCGCGAAGATCCGGAGCGCCCACGGAAAGCTGTTCGACGCGCTGAAGCCCTGGTCGACAGGCAAATTGCTGACCTTCGTCTACGGCGAGAGCGGCCCGGGCGAGGAAGCGTCCCGGGTGTACTCCGCGGCGGACCTGCGACGGCTCGCCGAGATCAAGGCGGCCGTCGACCCGGCGAACCGGTTCCGGCTCACCCATAACGTCGAACCGGCGCGTGACGCTGGGTGATCTCCGAAATCCGCTGGTAGGAGGCCCCTATCCGGCGCGAAGGCGCAGTGGGCGGCACCCGTATACTTCCGGGCCGATACCGCCATTAGGGGGCACTGTGCGCACTTTGGACCATGACGAGTTCCTCGCCATGCGTCGGTTCCCCGCGCTCGACGGGCTGCGCGCGATCGCGGCCACCATCGTGATCCTCTTCCACTTCGCGGGTCCGAAGTGGAGCTGGCTGTCCGGCTGGGTCGGTGTCTACATCTTCTTCGTGCTGTCCGGCTTCCTGATCACGACGCTCCTGCTGCGTGAACAGGACCGGACCGGCCGGATCTCGCTTTCGGCGTTCTACCTGCGCCGGGTGTTCCGGATCCTGCCGCCGTACCTGGTGATCCTCGGCGGGATCGTCGTGTTCGTGTGGCTGCGCGGCGAATTCTTCACCCGCGAGTTCCCGCACGCGCTGAAGTACTACCTGACGTTCTTCAACGAGTTCCTGCCCGGCAGCAAGCCGGACGGCGCGGACAACTTCTTCAGCGGCTCGTGGACGCTGGGCATCGAGGAGAAGTTCTACCTGGTCTGGCCGTTCCTGCTGGTGGTCGCGGGCGCCGTCGGGCTGGCCGCGGCCTGGCGCAAGCTCGCGCTGGCGTTCGCCGCGTTCGCGCTGATGGCGGGGCTGGTGGGGGTCACCAGCGGCTGGGTGCTCAACGGGCCGCAGGTGCCGATCTACCGCTCGACGGTGCACTACGCGATCCTGCTGATCGGCTGCGTGCTGGCGATCGCGATGCACTACCGCCGGTCCTACGCGGTGATCAAACCGCTGACCCATCCGCTCGCGGCGATCCCGGTGTTCGGCGCTTTCGCCGTACTGCACGTCAACATGGAAAGCCTGTGGTGGGAGACCGGCAGCAACCTCGGCCTGCTGATCGCCTACGGCCTGCTCTCGGCGATGTTGCTGGTCGTGCTGGTCTCGCCGGGGCCGCTGCGCTGGCTGCTGGCGACCAGGGTGATGCGTTTCGTCGGTGAGCGCTCGTACTCGCTCTACCTGCTGCAGGGCCCGGTGCACTTCGCAGTGGTCGCGGCGATCCCGCCGCTGGGCGAACACCGGATGATCAGCGCGCTGACCGTGTTCGCGGTGGGGCTGGGGATCGCGGACCTGATCCACCGCTGGGTGGAGCAGCCGATGATCGTCACCGGCAAGAAGCTGATCGCGCGCCGCCAGGAACGCAAGGCGCTGCGAGCAGCCGAAGCCGAACTCCAGCGGCCGAGCGCCGTCGAGGCCCCCAGCGGCGCGCGCTGAACACCTGCGTTTATCGAGCAGAAGGGCAGACTTCCGGGGTGTCGCGAAAGCCACTTTCGGGACGCCTGATGTCCCGAAAGTGGCTTTCGCGACACGGCCGCTCCGCATCGGACGCGGCGAAGGAGGCCTTCATCCCGTCGCCGGCTCCGCCCACGAACACCCCACCTTTGACTGACCCTCCAATAAGTCCTCTGGTGGCGGTCGTTCGTAGCACGAACTACCGCCACGAGAGGACTGAACGCGTGAGTCAGCGGGAGATCGTGACGACCGGGATCACCCGATCGGTCTTCTTCTCGTATTCGGCGAAGCCCGGCATCGTGCTGACCATCTTCGCGTAGAGACGGTCTCGCTCGGCGCGGTCTTCGAGTACGACGGTCGCCGTCGCGTCGAACTTCTCCGTGCCGACCTCGAGGGTGACCTTCGGGTTCGCCACGATGTTGTGGTACCAGGCCGGGTTCTTGTCCGATCCGGCGTACGACGCGGCGATGAGGTAGTTGCCGTCTTCCATCGCGTACACGAGCGGCGAGGTGCGCGGCTCGCCGCTCTTCGCCCCCGTGGTGGTGAGGAGCAGCAGGGAGCCGCCCTCGAACATGCCGCCCACCTTCCCCTCGTTCTCCCGGAATTCCTTGATGATGTTCTTGTTCCAGTCGAGCGTTTCGGACATCTTTCCTCCTGTGTGGATCTCCCCGGCCGAGGCTACTCAGTCTTCGCGGGCCTTGCGGCGCTGCGCTTCGGCGCGCTCCCGGCATTTGCGCAGGAACTCTTCGTCGTCCTCGGCGCTCGTCGCGGCGAACCGGCCCGGCCGGTCGTACTCCGGGAACGCCGGGCTCTCGCGTTCGTAACGGCCGCGCGGGGTCCGGGCGGCGTGCTGCGGGCGGCCGGCGACCAGCCACACGATCGAGCCGATCAGCGGGACGATCAGCACCAGCAGCAACCACATCCCCTTGGGCATGTTGCGGCACGATCCTTCGTCCGTGGTGATCACGTCGACGATGCAGAAGATCCACAGGCCGAGTGTGAGAACGCCGAAGAAACCATTGAAATACAGCATCGAAAAACTCCCCAGTTCCGGATTGCCGGGGTAAGTATTAGCACAGGAGGACGTCAAGAATTCCCGCGGCCACGTCGAGTGCCCGCGTCTGTCCCGGGCACCGCTTGGGCCCTGCTCCGAACGGACGTTCCGTCAGGTCCACCTCGACCACATCGCCGTCGACCCACCGCCGGGTGATCCGCACCGGCGGGTCCTCGCGCAGGACCCGGTCGAGCAGGCTCGCGACGTCCTCACCGGGCCGGTGGGCCGCCATGGCCTTGCCGAGCAGCTTCGCCGTCGCGTCGCAGGCCTGCACCAGGAGTCCGATCCGCGCGGCCGTCCGCTCGTCGACGTCGCCACCGCAGGCCTCGATCAGTCGCCGCATGGCCGCTTCGGCTTCGGGCCCGGTTTCGGTGTGCGGGTGGTAGCTCGCGGAAACCGTTGCGATGTCGTGGGAAACGTCCGGGAGACCGAGTTCCGCGGCGAGGACGGCGACCGGGACCGTCCACAGGATCCGGTCCACCGGCTCCTCCCGCAAGGCGTAAGTGAGCGCGAACGCCTTGTCCCGCAAGGAGCCCATCGGGGCGAGTTCGGCGAGCACGAGCCCGCGGCGCCGCGCGTGGTCCTCCGGGCGGCTGAACCGGGCGACGTTCGCGCGCAGCCAGCGGACACCACCCGGTTCGACGGCTTCGGGCACCGGCGGGACGGGGGCTTCGATCAGTGGGTCTCGCATACCGTGACGCTAAGTGCGGAACGCTTCGGTCACGGCCGAAACATGAGCTCATCGTCGTTGTATGGTGACCGGGTGACGGCCGTGTCGGAGACAACCGAAGTCGACGGCGCGGGGCGAACGGCGCAACCGCGCCAGTTGATCGTGACCGTGTACGGCCTCTACTCACGCGGCGAAGGCGGCTGGCTTTCCGTCCGCTCCCTGATCGATCTACTGGCCGGAGTGGACGTCGAGGAACCCGCCGTCCGGTCGTCCATTTCCCGCTTGAAGCGGCGCGGGATCCTTTCCGCGGTCCGCCGGACCGGGGCGGCCGGGTACGAACTCTCCGAAACCGCGCTGGCGATCCTGCGCGAAGGCGACGAGCGGATCTTCCGCCGCGAACGCGCCACCCCCGGCGACGGGTGGCTGCTGGCGGTGTTCTCCGTCCCGGAAGCCGAAAGGCACAAAAGGCACGTTCTGCGCACACAGCTCGCCCGGCTCGGCTTCGGGACCGCGTCGTCCGGCGTCTGGATCGCGCCCGCGCATCTGCGCGACGCGACCTCCGACATGCTGCGACGGCTCGAGCTGGAGGGTTACGCCGACCTCTTCCACGCCGAGCACCTCGCGTTCGGCGACGTGCGGGAGAAGGTCCGCGACTGGTGGGACCTCGACCAGCTCGAGTCGCTGTACTCCGCCTTCCTCGACGAGCACGCGCCCGCGCTCCGGCGCTGGCAGCGGCGCAAGACCACGGACGAGGCCGAGGCGTTCGCCGACTACGTCCGCGTGCTGACCGACTGGCGGCGGCTGCCGTACCTCGACCCGGGCCTGCCCGCCGAACTGCTGCCCGCCGGCTGGGCCGGGATCCGCGCCGCGGACCTGTTCTTCACGCTGCACTCGCGACTGGGCGAGGCCGCGGCCGCGCACGTGTCGCACACCCTCCCCTAGACCACCGCGAAGCCCTGCACCTCCACCAGCGCCTCGACGTCCCAAAGCCGGCTGACGCCGATCCCCGCCATCGCGGGGTACTCGCTCCCGGCCAGCCGCTTCCACACGGCGCCGATCTCGCGCGCGTGGGCCTTGTAGTCGTCCATGTCGACGATGTAGATGGTCACGCTGCACAGATCCGACGGCTCCCCGCCCGCCGCGCGCAACGCGGTGAGCAAATTGGACAGCGCGCGTTCGAACTGCTCGACCACCCCTTCGCCGACGATGCGGTTTTCTTCGTTCAAAGCCGTCTGACCGGCGAGGAAGACGAACCGGCCGCTCGCCGAGACGGCGTGCGAGAAGCCGGAAGGACGGCCGAGCCCGGGCGGGTTGATGCGCTCCATGCGGATCAGCATATCCCGCATCGTTGACGGTCGTACATACCGCGACATACCCTGGGCGACGTGCGTATCGCGGTGTTAGGCGGCGGCCCGGCGGGGCTCTACTTCGCCACGCTGGCGAAACAGCTCCATCCCGATCACGAGATCACCGTCTGGGAGCGCAACGCGCCCGACGACACCTTCGGATTCGGGGTGGTGTTCTCCGACGAGACGCTCGGCGGCATCGAGCACGCCGATCCGGTGATCCACGCCGCCATGCGGCGCGAGTTCGCGCGCTGGGACGACATCGACGTCCACTTCCGGGGCACGGTGCACACCTCCGGCGGGCACGGGTTCGCCGCGATGAGCCGCAAACGGCTGCTCGGCCTCCTCCAGGAACGCTGCGCGGAACTCGGCGTGGACGTGCGTTTCCACACCGAGGCGCCGAGCGCCGCCGAGGCGAGCGCGGAGTACGACCTCGTCGTCGCGGCGGACGGCGTCAACTCGCCGACCCGCAACGCCCTCGCCGGGAGCTTCCGCCCGACCCTGCAGACCCGCCGCTGCAAGTACATCTGGCTGGGCACGGATCTCGTGTTCGACGCCTTCAAGTTCCACGTCCTCGAAACCCCGCACGGGATCATGCAGATCCACGGCTACCCGTACAGCGACACCGCGAGCACGTTCATCCTCGAGCTGCACGAGGACGTCTGGCAGCGCGCTTTCGGCGAGATCGCCTCGACCTCGCTGGCGCCGGGCGAGAGCGACGAGAAGTCGATCGAGGTCATCCGCGAACTGTGCGCCGACGTCCTCGGCGACCATCAGACGTTCGCCAACAACTCGAAGTGGACGGCGTTCGCCACCGTACGCTGCGCGAGCTGGCGCCACGAGAACGTCGTCCTGCTCGGCGACGCCGCGCACACGGCGCATTTCTCCATCGGCTCCGGCACCAAACTCGCCATGGAGGACGCGCTCGCGCTCGCCGCCTGCCTGCACGAACAGTCCGATATGGACAGTGCGTTGACCGCTTACGAGGCCGAGCGCCGCCCCGTCGTCACCTCGACCCAGCGTGCCGCGCAGGCGAGCCTGGAGTGGTTCGAGAACATGGGCCAGTACACGCATCAGGACCCGGCGCAGTTCGCGTTCAACATCCTCACCCGCAGCCGCCGCGTCACCTACGACAACCTCCGGCTGCGCGATCCCGAGTTCGCCACCGAACTGGACACCTGGTTCGCGTCCACTTTGGACACCGACGTCAAGCCGCCGATGTTCCAGCCGTACCGGATCGGCAACCTCGACCTGCCGAACCGCGTCGTCGTCTCCCCGATGGACATGTACTCCTCCTCCGACGGCGTCCCGACCGATTTCCACCTGGTGCACCTGGGAAGCAAGGCGCTCGGCGGCGCCGGGCTGGTGATGACGGAGATGGTCTGTGTCTCCGAGACCGGCCGTATCACCCCCGGCTGCGGCGGGCTGTACACCGAGGAACAAGAACGCGCCTGGACGAGGGTCACCGACTTCGTCCACGGCAACACCCCCGCGCGGATCGGCGTCCAGCTCGGCCATTCCGGGCGCAAGGGCTCCACGAAGCTGATGTGGGACGGCATCGACCAGCCGCTACCGGAAGGCAACTGGGAGATCTGCGCTCCGTCCGCGCTCCCGTACAGCGAGGCGAACCAGACCCCGCGCGAGCTGACGATCGCGGAACTCGCCGAGATCCGTGAGCAGTTCGCGGAATCCGCCCGTGCCGCCGGTCGCGCCGGATTCGATCTCCTCGAACTCCACTGCGCGCACGGCTACCTCCTGTCGTCCTTCCTTTCCCCGCTGACCAACCACCGCACCGACGCCTACGGCGGCTCGCTGGAGAACAGGCTGCGCTTCCCGCTCGAAGTCTTCGACGCGGTCCGCGCGGCGTGGCCCGCCGACCGGCCGATGACGGTCCGCATCTCCGCGACCGACTGGTACGACGGCGGGATCGACGTCGAAGACGCCGTCGAGATCGCCCGCGCGTTCGCCGAGCACGGCGTCGACGGCATCGATGTCTCGACAGGGCAGGTCGTCAGCGAGGAAAAGCCCGAGTACGGCCGGAGCTACCAGACGCCGTACGCCGACAGGATCCGCAACGAGATCGGGCGCGAGTACGGGGTCGCGGTGATCGCCGTCGGCGCGATCTCCTCCTACGACGACGTCAACTCGCTCATCCTGGCTGGCCGCGCGGATCTGTGCGCCCTCGGCAGGACCCACCTTTACAATCCACAGTGGACACTTCACGCCGCGGCCGAACAGGATTACGCGATGCCGTGGCCGAAGCAGTACGCGGCGGGCAGCCGGAAACCACAGGGCGGCCGCACCGACGGGCCGAAACCGCGGCTGGAGCTGTTGCGGTCAGGGGAACCCGGCACCGCGCACGCACGCTGGCGACCGGGGAGCGACCGATGACAGCCTTCGCACTGAGCCCGCAGCAGCAGGCCTTCGCCGCCGAGGTCCGACGGCTGGGCGCCGAGAAGCTCCGGCCGCTGGCCGAATCCGGCACCGAAGGCGCGGTCAACCGGCCGCTGCTCGAGGAAATGGGCGCGCTCGGCCTGCTTTCCCGGCTGTTCCCCGGTGTCGACGGCGGCAGCCCGAGCCGGGAGGCCGCCGCGACGGATCTCTGCATCCTGCGGGAATCCCTCGCGAGCCAGAGCACCGAGGCCGAGACCGCGTTGGCCCTGCAGGGTTTGGGCACGTATCCGGTGCTCCAGTCCGGACGGGATTCGCAGGTCTCGAAATGGGTTCCCGCCGTGGCCGCGGGTGACGCCGTCGCCGCTTTCGCGCTCACCGAACCGAACGCGGGCTCCGACGCGGCGGCCCTGGAACTCTCCGCCGAACCCGACGGCGACGGCTGGCGTCTCACCGGCGAGAAGATGTGGATCTCCAACGCCCCCGAGGCCGATTTCTACAGCGTTTTCGCCCGCACCACCCCGGACGCGGGCTCGCGCGGCGTCTCCGCTTTCGTCGTCCCCGCCGATCGTGCCGGGCTTTCCGGCGAGCATCTCGACCTCGTCAGCCCGCATCCCATCGGCACCCTCGTGTTCGACGGGGTCCGGGTCGAGCGGGACGAACTGCTCGGCGAGCAGGACCGCGGTTTCGGCGTCGCCATGCGAACACTGGACCTGTTCCGGCCGAGCGTCGGCGCGTTCGCCGTCGGGATGGCGCAAGCCGCTCTCGACGTCGCCGTCGCCCACGCCCAGAACCGGGTCGCGTTCGGCGGACCGTTGCTGAAACAGCAAACGGTGGCGCACACCCTCGCCGAAATGGCGACCCGCACCGAGGCGTCGCGGCTGCTCGTCTACGCCGCAGCGGCCGCCTACGACGCGGGCGAGCGGAACCTCGCCGGCCGCGCGGCGATGGCGAAACTGTTCGCCACCGAGACAGCCCAGTACGTCGTCGATTCGGCCGTCCAGATCCACGGCGCGCGGGCGCTGCGGCGCGGGCATCTGCTCGAACACCTCTACCGCGAGGTCCGGGCGCCGCGGATCTACGAAGGCGCGTCCGAGGTGCAGCGGACGATCATCGCGCGGTCGCTGACTTCCTGACCCGCTCGACGATGTCGCGGTAGGAGAGCCCGCTCTGCTTGATCGTCCGCGCCTGCGTCTCGCGATCGACCCGTACCAGGCCGAGCCTTTTGGCATAGCCGTATGCCCATTCGAAACTGTCCAAAAAGGACCAGGCGAAGTAGCCGCGGACATCCGCGCCCGCCTGCCGCGCGGCGGCGGTGGCGGCGATGTGCGCGGACAGGTACGCGGCTCGGTCTTCGTCGCGGACGAAGCCTGTCTCGTCGGGGACGTCGGTGAAAGCCGCGCCGTTTTCGGTGACGTAGAGCGGCAGGCCGGGATAGTCGCGACTGATCCGGACGAGGAGTTCGGTGAGCTTGTCCGGCAGGATCTCCCAGCCCAGCACCGTCGACGGCGCCCCGAACGGCACCTTGCGGAACGAGGGCATCCCGAAGTGCTCCACCGCGTTCCCGTTCTCCTCCACCCCGGAGTAGCGCGTCCCGAAGTAGTAGTCGACGCCGAGGAAGTCGAGCGGCGCCGCGATGATCGACGGATCCCACGGTTCGGACGGCAGCCGGATGCCCTGTCGCGCGAGATCCTCGAGGACGTCCTCCGGGTACCGGCCGTGCACGAGCGCGTCGAGATAGAACCTCGTGCCGAGCCCGTCCTCGAACCGGGCGGCCTCGCGGTCGGCTTCGCTGGAGGTGGCCGGGTCGGCGGTGCTCAGGTTGAGCGTGATGCCGAACTTCGTGCCGGGCCGCGCGAGTTCCCGCATCCGCCGGACGGCGAGGCCGTGGCCGAGCAGCAGGTGGTGCGCCGCCGCCATCCCCGCCTTCGCGTCACGGCGGCCGGGCGCCATCACCCCGTGGACGTAACCGTGCATGGCCGTGCACCACGGCTCGCTCAGCGTCGTCCAGTTGCGGACGCGGTCACTCAGCCGCTCGAACACGAGCGTCGCGTAATCGGCGAAACGGACAGCGGTGTCGCGGGCGGGCCAGCCGCCCGCGTCCTCGAGGTGCTGGGGCAGATCCCAGTGATACAGCGTCAGCCACGGATCGATGCCGTTGTTGAGCAGCTCGTCGACCAGCCTGTCGTAGAAGGCGATCCCGGCCGGGTTGACGCCGCCGCGCCCGCGCGGCTGCACCCTCGGCCAGGACACGGAGAACCGGTAGGTGTCGACGCCGAGTTCCTTCACCAGCGCGATGTCGGCGGGCATCCGGTGGTAGTGGTCGCAGGCGACCTCGCCGGTGTCACCGTTGTCGATCGACCAGGGCGATTGGCCGTAGGTGTCCCAAATGGACGGTGTTCGTCCGTCTTCGGCGACCGCGCCTTCGATCTGGTAGGCCGAGCTGCCGACTCCCCACCGGAAATCGGACGGCAAGGTGCCGATGAGCTCGTTTTCCTCCGTCACGGCACCCTCCTCCCGGCCAGCCTGCCTTATTTCACCAGTTAATACATGGCGGAGGCTAAGGTCGTGGGGCATCCTGGAAAGGTCCGCCGCCATGAGATGGGTATCCGCATGCCTGCCAAGCGCACCACCGTCCGTGACCTGCGGCGGCACAACCGTTCCCTCCTGCTGTCGAAACTCTACTTCGACGGCCCGCTCAGCCGCCACGAATTGAGCGGTCTGACCGGATTGAGCGCCGCGACCGTCAGCAACGTGACCGCCGAGCTCGGCGAAGAACGCCTCATCACCGAAGCCGGACTGGTCGAATCCGACGGCGGCAGGCCGCGCGTCCTGCTCCGCGTGGACCCGGCGTACGGCCATGTCGCCGGCGTGGACATCGGCGAGACCGGGGTGAAGGTCGAACTGTTCGACCTCACCATGAACCGGCTCGCCACCGTCGAGCATCCGCTCGCCTCACCCCGGCCGGACGCGGCGTCGGCCGTCACCCAGGTGGCGTCCGGACTCCGGGAAGTGATCACGGAATCGGGTATCGACGAAACGACCGTGCTCGGTGTGGGTGTCGGCGTTCCCGGCACGGTCGAACAAGGCTCTGCCGGAAAGGGCGGGGCGCTCCGCGTGCACGCGCCCACCATCGGCTGGAAAGAGGTCCCGCTCACCGATCTCCTGCGCGCGGAGGGCGTCGAGCTGCCGTTGTTCGTCGACAACGGCGCGAAAACCCAGGGCCAGGGGGAAATGTGGTTCGGCGCCGGTCGCGGCGCCCGGCATGCGGTGATCGTCCTGATCGGCTCGGGGGTCGGCGCGGCCGTGGTCACCGACGGCACCACGTACCGGGGCTCCACCAGCAGCGCGGGCGAATGGGGCCACACCACGATCGTCTACGGCGGACAGGACTGCCGCTGCGGATCACGCGGCTGCTTGGAGTCCTACGTCGGCGCCGAGGGCGTCCTCGCGCGCTATCGCAAGGCGCGCGGCGGGAAGACCACTTCGGGCGAGGACGAGCAGACGCAGTTCGCCGCACTGCTGGAATCCGCGGGCAAATCCAAAGCCGCCGCCAAGGTCCTGGAAGAGACGGCGGGTTACCTCGGCGCCGGGATCGGCAACCTGATCAACCTGTTCAATCCGGAGCGGATCGTGCTGGGCGGCTGGGCCGGGCTGGCGCTCGGCGAGGAGTACCTGCCCGAGATCCGGCGAGTGGCCGGCGAGCACGCGCTCGCGCACGTGTTCGACCAGACCGAGATCGAACTCGGGCAGCTCGGGCCGGACGCCGTCGCCATAGGAGCCGCCACCCTCCCTGTCGCCGCCCTGCTGGACCAGGGCGCGGACCCGCGGACGGCCGGGTCCAAACGAGGGACCGCCGCCTGAGCCTTAATTCGGGGTCAAAAAATACGTCACCGGACATCTTGTCGCAGTGGTAGAGACCATGCATACTTTGTTGCCAGGCACAACAAAGTAGTTCTGCCAGCGCTTTCCGTTCTCCCGCGCGTCCCTGCCGCGTGGGGTCCCCAACGGTCAGAGAGGCGACAACGATGTCCATCTCATCCCGCTTTCGCTGGGCCGCGCTCCTAGCCGCCGGCGTTCTTCTCGGCTCACTTCCGGCCACGGCCCAGGCCCCTGCCTCCGAAGCCGCGGTCCTGGCCGCGACCTTCACCGACGATTTCAACGGGCCCGCGGGCGCGGGCATCGACACCTCGAAGTGGCACTTCGAGACCGGTGACAACGTGAACAACCACGAGCGGCAGTGGTACACGTCCGGGACGAACAACGCGGCGCTCGACGGCCAGGGCAACCTGGTCATCACCGCGAAGAAGGAGAACCCGGGCAACTACAACTGCTGGTACGGGCGGTGCGAGTACACCTCGGCCCGCTTGTCCACGCAGGGCCAGTTCACCCAGACCTACGGCCGGTTCGAAGCCCGGATGAAACTGCCGCGCGGGCAAGGGATGTGGCCCGCGTTCTGGATGCTCGGCGCCGACATCGGCAACGTCGGCTGGCCCAACAGCGGCGAGATCGACATCATGGAGAACGTCGGCTTCGAGCCGAACACGGTGCACGGCACCCTCCACGGCCCCGGCTACTCCGGCGCAGGCGGGATCGGCGCGGGCTACAACGGCCCGAACTTCTCCGACGACTTCCACACCTACGCCGTCGACTGGGCGCCGAACCAGATCAAGTGGTACGTGGACGGGAACCTCTACCAGACCCGCACGCCCGCCGACCTCAACGGCAACCGCTGGGTGTTCGACCACCCCTTCTACCTGATCCTGAACCTCGCCGTCGGCGGCTACTGGCCGGGTGACCCGAACTCCAGCACCGTCTTCCCGCAGCGCCTCGTCGTCGACTACGTGCACGTCAACTCCAGCAACACGGCCGGGAACACCGGGCGGATCACCGGCATCGGCGGGAAATGCGTCGACGTCGCCGCCGCGAACAGCTCCGACGGCACGCCGATCCAGATCACCGACTGCAACGGCAACGCCGCGCAGAACTGGACCGTCGGGAGTGACGGCACGATCCGCGCGCTGGGCAAGTGCCTGGACGTCTCCGGCGGCGGGACCGCGGACGGGACGGCAGTGCAACTGTGGGGCTGCAACGGATCCGGCGCGCAGAAGTGGGCGATCAGCGGCGCGCGTGACATCGTGAACCCGCAGGCGAACAAGTGTCTCGACGCCACCGGGAACAGCTCCGCGAACGGCACCAGGCTCCAGATCTGGACCTGCGGCGGCGGCGCGAACCAGAAGTGGACCACGCCGTGAGAAAGCCGCCGCTGCTCGTCGCGACGGTGATCGCGGCGGCCACCCTCGCCGCGGCCACCCTCACCGCGACAAAGGCCGAGGCCGCCGGTGAAGCCGTCAACATCTGGCTCACCACGACCAACGACTCGCGTGGCGTGAACGTCACGCGCGGTCTTCAGCAGCAGTCGCCCGTGAACTTCGCCGCGGGCACCGGGACGGGCCAGCAGACCATCACCGTCGACGAGAACACCACGTACCAGCAGTTCGAGGGTGCGGGCGCGTCGTTCACCGACACCGCCGCGTGGCTGATGAAGGGCAGTGGCGCGCTGTCGCAGGCGACTCGCGACGAGACCATGCGGAAGCTGTTCGACCCGGTCGCGGGCATCGGCGTCACCTTCATCCGCAATCCGCTCGGCTCCTCGGATCTGGCGCGGTTCAGCTACTCGTTCGACGATCTCCCCGCCGGGCAGACCGATCCGAACCTGGCGAAGTTCTCCATCGACCACGATCTCGACAGCATCCTGCCGCTGACCAAACAGGCGCGGGAGATCAATCCGGCGACCAAGGTGATGGCGTCGCCGTGGAGCGCGCCGCCGTGGATGAAGGACAACGGCGACTTCAAGCTGGGCTGGCTGAAGGCCGAGAACTATCCGACGTACGCCCAGTATTTCGTCAAGTACATTCAGGCGTACCAGGCACAAGGCGTCCCGATCCACTACGTGTCGGTGCAGAACGAGCCGACGTGCTGTGCGAGCTATCCGTCGATGAACTGGAACGGCTCCGGGCTCCAGTACTTCACGAAGACCAATCTGCTGCCCGCTTTGAAGGGCGCAGGTCTGTCCACAAAGGTCCTCGCGCTGGACTGGAACTGGGACAAGTACGCGGAGTTCGGCGCGCCGACGATGGACGACGCGGCGATCCGGAACGATCCGAACTTCGGCGGGATGGCGTGGCACGGCTACGGCGGCAATGTCGCCCAGCAGACCACGGTGCACGACCAGTACCCGAACGTGCCCGCGTACAGCACGGAGCATTCCGGCGGGACCTGGGTGAGCCATCAGCAGGCCGAGGACATGGCCAACATCGTCGACTACACCCGGAACTGGAGCAAGAGCTTCATCAAATGGAGCCTCGCCCTCGACCAGAACAAGGGTCCGCACAACGGCGGCTGCGACACCTGCACCGGGCTGATCACCGTCCACAATGGAGACTCACGGCACGGGCAGGTGGATTACACCGTCGAGTACTACACGATGGGGCACCTGACGAAGTTCGTGAAACCGGGCGCGTACCGGATCTCCACCAACGACAACTCCGCGGTGCGGAACGTCGCGTGGAAGAACCCGGACGGGTCGAAGGCGCTGATCGCGTACAACACCAGCGGCGCGAGCCAGAACGTGCGCGTCAACTGGGGCGGGCAGTCGTTCAGTTACGCACTACCCGCGTCGACGTCGGCGACGTTCACCTGGTCGGGGACGCAGTCGGGCGGCGGTGTCCGCACCGGCGCGATCACCGGGCTGGGCGGTAAATGCGTCGACGTCGCCGGGGCGAACAGCGCCAACGGGACGGCGGTGCAGCTGTACGACTGCAACGGTTCGGCCGCGCAGCAGTGGTCGTTCCAAGCCGACGGAACGGTGCGCTCACTGGGCAAATGCCTCGACGTCACCGGGATGTCCACGGCGGACGGCGCGCGGCTGCAACTCTGGGACTGTGCGGGCGGGGCGAATCAGCGATGGGCGGCCAACGCCGCCCGTGACCTGGTGAACTCCGGTTCCGGCAAATGCTTGGACGCCACCGGGAACTCCTCGGCCAACGGCACCCGCCTGCAGATCTGGTCCTGTACCGGCGCCGCCAACCAGAAGTGGACCACCCCCTAGACCCCGGCGTTTCGTCCTCTGAATGCGGTAGTTCGCACTCCGGACTACCGCATTCAGTCCTCTGAACGCGAGCCTTCCGTGAAGGCCTCCTTGCCTACCCTGAGGGTAGTGAGGGAGGCCTTCACTACGTCCGGTCGGGCGCTGTCGGCGATCAGGCGTGTCGCGAAAGCCACTTTCGGGACGTCTGATGTCCCGAAAGTGGCTTTCGCGACACCTGGGCGGCGGTGAGGCGGTGAGGCGGGAGTGGGAGTGGGTCGTCACGCGAAGCCGCGGGCAGCCGTTGCGAAAGCCACTTTCGCAACCTTCACCGCTGCGAACGCCACTTTCGCAACACCCCTGTCCCGCCCACGCATTCAGTCCTCTGAATGCGGCTGGGCGCGTTCGGCATAGGCCTCGACGAGCTGGTTTTCGGCGTCGGTGAGGTACTGCGCGAGGAGCGCTTCGGCGCCGACGCCGTCGCCGGCCTCGATGCGCTCGAGGATCTCCGCGTTGCGCTTGAGGTACGGCTCGTGGAAGCGCCGCGGGTCGGCCATCATGTGGAAGACCAGCCGCAGTTCGGCGAAGATGCCGCGCATCAGCTCGTCGATCCGTTCACTGCCACCGAGTTCCGCGACCGCCGAATGGAACCGGATGTTCGCGGTGCCGAGATCCTGCCAGCGCTCACTCCGTTCGGCGAGCCTGCCGTCCTCGACCATGCGCGCGAGCTTCGCGAACGTCGGCGGCTTCTCCGTGACAGCGCGGACCGCCGAGCACTCGACCACCTTGCGCACCTTGTAGAGATCGACGACGTCCTCGATCGACAGCACCCGAACGAAGACGCCGCGGTTGAGCTCGTGGGTCAGCAGCCGCTCGTGTGTGAGCAGCCGGAAAGCCTCACGCAGCGTGTTGCGGGAGACGCCGAGCGCCGAGCCGATGTCGTGTTCCGACAGCCGTACGCCGGGCAGGAAGAAGCCCTCGGCGATGCGCGTGCGCAGGACACCCGCCACCCGCTCGGCGGTGCTGGTGCGGCTGATCATGCCTCGGTCCGCTTCGAGTCCTTGCACCGAAGAAGGACCACCCTCCGCAATCGTCACGTGACCGATCCTACCTACGCACAAGAGGCCAAGCCAAGGATCCTCTTGTGGAATTGTTGAACAATACCTACAGTGGCTATCCATGTGACCCGTGCCACGATGAGCTTCACCCTCTGGAGGTGCCGATGACCGCGACAGCCACTACCGAAGACACACGTCCCTTCGCCTGGTTCCGCACGCTCGGTTCGCGAGGCCGCAGGGCCTTCGTCGGCGCGTTCGGCGGGTACGGGCTCGACTCGTTCGACTACCAGACCCTGCCGCTGGGCCTGGCCGCGATCACCGCGTACTACGGCCTTTCCGGCGGTGAGGCGGGCCTGCTCGGCACGACGACGCTGGTGGTTTCGGCGATCGGCGGCATCGGCGCGGGCATCCTCGCCGACCGCATCGGCCGCGTGCGCACCCTCCAGATCACCATCGCGATGTACACGGTCTTCACCGTGCTCTGCGGATTCGCGCCGAACTTCGAAACGCTCCTGGTCTTCCGCGCCCTGCAGGGTCTCGGGTTCGGCGGCGAGTGGGCCGCCGGCGCCGCGTTGGTGGCCGAGTACTCGCAGGCGAAATATCGCGGCCGCACGGTCGCTTTCGTCCAGAGCGCCTGGGCTGTCGGCTGGGCACTGTCGGTCGTCGTCTACACGGTGGTCTTCAGCATTTGGAGCCCGGACATCGCGTGGCGCGTCATGTTCTGGACCGGTGTCATCCCGGCGCTGCTGGTGCTGTGGGTCCGGCGGAACGTCCAGGACGCGCCCGTCGCGCAGGCCGCCCGCGCGGCCAAGAAGGAACGCGGTTCGTTCAAGGGCATCTTCAAGCCGGACCTGCTGCGCACGACGTTCTTCGCCGCGCTGCTCGCCACCGGTGTCCAGGGCGGTTACTACACGCTCGCGACCTGGCTGCCGAGCTATCTGAAGACCACCCGCGGACTCACCGTCATCGGAACAGGCGGCTATCTCGCTTTCCTGATCTCCGGCGCTTTCATCGGCTACATCACCGGCGGCTATCTCACGGATATCTTGGGGCGCAAGAAAACCTTCCTGCTGTTCTCGGTGCTGTCGGCGGGCCTCATCATCGCCTACACGCAGATCCCGGCGGGCGCGAACACACTCGTGCTGTTCCTCGGCTTCCCGCTCGGGTTCTCGATGTCCGCGATCTTCAGCGGATTCGGCGCGTTCCTCGCCGAGCTGTATCCGTCGGCGCTTCGCGGGACAGGGCAGGGCTTCACCTACAACCTCGGCCGGGCCATCGGCGCGACCTTCCCCGCCGTGGTCGGTTTCCTCGGCGCGGGCGGCGCGATGGTGTTCGGCGCGGTCGGCTACGGAATCGCCGTACTGGCGCTGCTCGGTCTCCCCGAGACTCGCGGCCGCGAACTCCTGTGAGGACAATCGGAAGAGGAGGCACCGCGATGACCACCTTCGACGAACCGGCGACCTTGTCGCCAGGAGAGGCCCGCGCCCTGTTCCGCGCGGGCACGGCCCGCCCGACCACCGGCTGGGCGAACGGGTTCACCCAGACCAACCTGATCGCCGTCCCCGAGGACTGGGCCTACGACGTCCTGCTGTTCTGCCAGCGGAACCCTCAGCCCTGTCCGGTACTCGATGTCAGCGATCCCGGCGACCCGTCGACGCGGCTCGCGCCCGGCGCGGATCTGCGCACCGACCTGCCGCGCTACCGCGTCTGGCAGAACGGCGCGCTGGCGGGCGAGCTCTCCGACGCGAGCGGATTGTGGCGCAGCGACATGGTCGCGTTCTCGATCGGCTGCAGCTTCACCTTCGAATCTGCGCTGGCCGCGGAGGGCATCCCGCTGCGGCACGTCGACCAGGGCCGCAACGTGGCGATGTACCTGACGAACCGCGAATGCGTCCCGGCCGGACGGCTGCACGGGCCGATGGTGGTCTCGATGCGGCAAATCCCCGAGGACCGCGTCGACGACGCTGTGCGCATCACCCGCGGGATGCCCGCCGTGCACGGGGCGCCCGTGCACATCGGCGACCCGGCCGCGCTCGGCATCGACGATCTCGGCAAACCCGATTTCGGGGACCCGGTCGACGCGGAACCCGGTGACGTGCCGGTGTTCTGGGCGTGCGGCGTGACCCCGCAGGCGGCGCTGATGGCCTCGCGGCCGCCGTTCGCGGTCACGCACGCGCCGGGCTACATGTTCGTGACCGACAAACTCGACAGTGAGTTCAGGGTGGCCTGATGGATCTCAACAGTGACCTCGGCGAGGGCTTCGGAGCCTGGAAGATGGGCGACGACGACGCCATGCTCGACATCGTCACCAGCGCGAACGTCGCTTGCGGCTTCCACGCCGGTGACCCGTCGGTGATGCGGCGCGTCTGCGAACGCGCGGCGGAACGCGGCGTCGTCATCGGCGCCCACGTCGCCTACCGGGATCTGGCCGGATTCGGGCGGCGGGCGATGGACGTCGCCCCCGCCGATCTGGCCGACGACGTGCTCTACCAGATCGGCGCGCTCGACGTGTTCGCCAAGGCGGCGGGCACCCGGGTGCGGTACGTCAAACCGCACGGGGCGTTGTACAACACGGCCGCGGTGGATCCGGAGCAGGCGGCCGCGGTGGTCGAGGGGATCCGCCGGTTCCACCCCGCGCTCGCGCTGCTGTGCCCGCCGGGGTCGGAAATGGCCGAGCAGGCCGAAAAAGCCGGGCTCCCCGCGTATGCCGAGGCCTTCGCGGACCGCGCGTACACGCCCGAAGGCCTTCTGGTCTCCCGGAAACTGCCGGGCGCCGTGCTCCACGACGCGGACGAGGTGGCCGACAGGGCGGTCACGATGGCGACCACCGGCAAGGTCGTCACCGCCGACGGAACCGAACTGGCAATCCGGCCGCATTCGCTCTGCGTGCACGGCGACACACCCGGCGCGGTCGAACTGGCGCAACGCATCCGCGCGGGGCTCGGCGCGTCCGGTGTCCACATCGGATCGTTCCTCGAGGCCGCGTGATGCGGGTTCTGCCCTATGGGGCGCGTGCGGCCATGGTCGACTTCGACGATCCGTCGGAGGTGCTCGGACTGCAGGCGTCACTTGAGCAGGACCCGCCGGACGGCGTCGTCGAACTCGTCCCGGCCGCGCGGACCCTGCTCATCCGGTTCGACCCGGGCCGAACCCACCACGACAGGCTCGCGGGCGACGTCCTCGATCGGTCCACAGTGGACGTCGCACCACGCGAGTCCGCCGAGATCGTCGTCCCGGTCCGCTACGACGGCCCGGACCTCGCCGACGTCGCGGCCGCCGCCGGCCTGTCGATGGAAGCGGTCGTCAGGCGACACGAGGACGGCACCTACGTCTCGGCTTTCTGCGGCTTCGCCCCGGGTTTCGCCTACCTGACCGGACTCGACCCCGCCCTGCACCTGCCGCGCCGGACGAGCCCGCGCACCCGGGTGCCCGCCGGATCGGTCGCGATCGCGGGCGAGTACACGGCGGTGTACCCGAACGCCTCGCCCGGCGGCTGGCAGCTGATCGGCCGGACCACGCTGCCGGTGTGGGACGTCGACCGGGAGCCGCCGAACCTGCTCGCACCCGGTACGAGGATCCGGTTCACTTCATGACCGCGAAGATCGAAGTGGTCCGACCCGGGGTTTTCGCCACCGTGCAGGATCTCGGGCGCCCGGGACTGGCCGCGATCGGCGTCGGCCGATCCGGCGCCGCCGACCGCGGTGCGCTGCGGCTGGCGAACCGGCTGGTCGGGAACCCCGAAGGCAACGCCGCCCTGGAAAGCGTCCTGGGCGGCCTCGTCCTGCGATTCCCGGCCCCGGCGACCGTCGCCGTCACCGGTGCGCCCTGCTCGATCACCGTCGGCGGCCGCGCTTTCGGCCCCGGCTCGCCGATCCTTCTCCGTGCTGGTGAAGACCTCGTGCTCGGCATGGCCTCCCGGGGTTTGCGGTGCTACGTCGCCGTGCGCGGCGGCATCGACGTCCCGCCCGTGCTGGGCGCCCGGGCGACAGACACCCTCGGCAAACTCGGCCCGCCCGCGCTTTCGGCCGGGATGACCTTGCCGGTGGGACAACGGGTGCTGCCCCATCCCGGCGTGGATCTCGCACCCCGCACCCCCTTGCCCGAGGTGCCCATTCTGCGGGTCACTCCCGGCCCCCGGGTCTCTTGGTTCACACCCGGCGCACTGTCCACTTTGGTCTCTTCCGGCTACGTCGCCACCGCCGATGTCGATCGGGTGGGTGTGCGCCTCGAGGGGCCCACGTTGTCGCGGGCGCGCGGCGGCGAGTTGCCACCCGAGGCCGCGGTGCCCGGCGCGTTGCAGGTTCCTCCTTCTGGACAGCCGATCCTGTTCCTCGCCGACCATCCGGTGACCGGGGGCTACCCGGTGATCGCGGTGGTGGAGGAGGCGGATCTGGACCTGGCCGCGCAGGTGCGGCCGGGGCAGTGGGTGCGATTCCGGCTCGCTTGAGATCCCTGACGCCGACCGTGTGACCGGTCCACTCACTCACGAAAGTCCCGAAACCCGCAAAGTGATGTTCAACCGCCCCACCAACCCCAGCCCGGGATCGGCCGTGCCCGGAAACACCCGGGGCACCCCGTGGAAAGCCAGCCGCGACTCCCCGCCGAACACGAACAGATCCCCCGACCGCAGATCCACATCCGTATAGGGCCGGCCGCGGTCCGACGTGTTCCCGAACCGGAAGACGCACGCGTCCCCCAGGCTCAGCGACACGACGGGTTCCAGCGAGGCCTCGTCCTTGTCCTGGTGCATCCCCATCTTCGTGGCGGAGTCGTAGAAGTTCACCAGCGCGATGTCCGGCTCGTACGACGGAGACCCGACGGCCCGCCGTCCGAGGTCGCCCAGCCAGCCAGGGAACGGGAGCACCGGGGAGCCGTCGTCGGTCACCTTCGAATACCGGTACGGGTACCAGTGCCAGCCGAGACAGACCGTCCGCACCGACATGACGCCGCCGTTCGGCAGCCGTGTCTGCCGGTAGCCGCGCCAGCCTCGGCAGGCTTCGACCAGCCGGCGTTGCTCGTCGAAGTCGAGCCAGTCCGGCACATGTACGGCACCGGGCGCGACTTCGGCGCGCGGGCGAGGGATCAGCGCGTCCACACGTCGAGTTTGCCAGGGCGCGCGCCGATGATCCGGTGGCCCCGCACCAGGACGCCGGCCGCGGTGAACCATCGCAGCACGCGGTGGACGAAATGCGGCTGAGACGGGGCGGCCCTGACTGTCACGGCGGAGAAGCTGCCATAACGAGCCACGAGAAGCCACCTTTCGGACTACTCCGATCGGCCGGTTGACCACACCGCGAACACCCGGTTACAGCGCGAGTTCGACGACCGTCACCCCGGCCTGGGCGGGCACCGGGTCGTTCATCGCCGTCAGCACGGCGGGGACGTCGTCGAGGCCGACCCGCTTGCCGATCATGGCCTCGAGGTCGATTCCGGCGGTCTCCACCACCCGCAGCATCTCGGGGTACTCATGCGCTTGCAGTCCGTGGATGCCGACGATCTCCAGCTCCCCGCCGATCACGCGGTGCATCGGGATCGGCGCGATGCCCTGCGCGGGCGGCATCAGTCCGGCTTGGACGTGCCGTCCCCGTTTCCGGAGGCTGCCGATCGAGGCCGCGCAGGTGGACGGCGAGCCGAGGCAGTCGAGGGAGACGTGTGCGCCGCCGCCGGTCAGCTCCCGGACATGGAGGGCGACGGCTTCGTGCCCGTCGAAAGCGGAAGGATCGACGGCCGAAACAGCCCCCATCCGCGTGGCCAGCGCCCTCGCCCCCGGGGAGGGGTCGACGGCGACGACCGACGCACCGGCCGCGACGGCCAGCAGGATCGCCGAGACGCCGACACCGCCGCAGCCGTAGACCGCGACCCACTGACCGGGCCGGACGCCGCCTTGGCGCAGCACCGCCCGGAACGCCGTCCCGAAGCGGCAGCCCAGCGCCGCGGCCTCGGCCGACGAAAGCGAGTCCGGCAGCGACACGAGGTTGACCTGGGCGTTTTCGATGGCGACGTACTCCGCGAACGAGCCCCAGTGGGTCGCGCCCGGCTGGAACTCGCGGTCGCAGATCTGCTGGTCACCGGCCGCGCACTGGGCGCAGGTACCGCAGGCGCAGACGAACGGCACGGTCACCCGATCCCCGACAGACCAGCCGCGGACGCCCTCACCGAGCGTCGCGATCCGGCCCGCGAGTTCGTGCCCGGCGACGTGCGGCAGCTTGACCGACGTGTCGTGACCCTGCCAGGAGTGCCAGTCGCTGCGGCACACCCCGGTCGCGTCGACGGCGATCACCACCCCGCCCGGCGGCACGGACGGATCCGGCACCTCGCGTACCTCGGGCAGCACCCCGAACTCCTCGAAGACGACCGCCCGCACTCGTACTCCCTAGGTTCCCGTCTCCCGGCCTCGTTGCATCACCAGGCCCTCGCCGGGCACCGTACACCGGGTGGCCCGGCCGCGCGGCGGTCCCAGAAGCCGTGACAGGGATTCCGGCGGCACCCCGAGGATCTCCTCGAGATTCTTGAGCACCAGCAGGGATTCCGGCCGTTCCGGACGACAGCGCCCGGACTGCCAATGACTCAAGGTCGCCAGGCTGATCGAGCACCCCCGCCCTCGCAGCCGGTACCGGATCCGGTCGAGACCGAGACCCCTCGCCCTGATCGCCGCTCTGAGGGCGTCCGCGAAGGGCCCGGTCTCCAGCAGCCGCCTGAGTTCACGTCCTTCCGCCACCCCCCGGTCGATGGTGTGTGTCCGCTGACCGGTCATTGTCATCGCCTTCGTACGCTCGCTAGCCACCCGGAATAGCGCAGCCTAGGCGCGGGGACACATGATCGGAAGGGCCTTAGATCACCTATCCGACCGGCATGTGGGTGACGTGCCGAAAAGCCGAATTATGCAGGGACGTAGGGAAAATTCCCACCGAGCGACCCGGCCGAAACGCGTCCACAGTGGACACGGGGGGTCAGCGCAGCGCGACCGACAGCGCCTGCGCGATCTCCTTGCCGATCGCGTGTGTCGCCGCGTCCGGCGGCGAGCCGACCTTGACCACCATCGGCCCGCCGAACGGCTGGCGCTCGACGACTTCGATCCGCTCGCCGAGGCCGATGGAGTGCTCGGTGAGGTAGCGCAGGAGCTCCGGATCGGTGTCCCAGACGCGCACGATCTCGCCGACCGCGCCGGGCGGGAGGTCGTCGAGGATGCGCATCGGCATCTCCTCCACGCTGCCGTCCGGGGCGGGGATGGGGTCGCCGTGCGGGTCTCGCACCGGGTTGCCGAGCTTCGCGGCTATCCGCTCGACGAGCCTGTCCGAAACCGCGTGCTCGAGCGCGTCGGCCTCGGCGTGCACCTCGTCCCAGGTGAAGCCGAGTTCGGACACCAGGTACGTCTCGATCAGCCGGTGACGGCGCAGCACCGAGCGGGCGAGCGACCTGCCTTCCGTGGTCAGCTCGATCCCGCGGTACGGGACGTGCGCGACCAGCCCGAGCTGGGACAGCTTGGTGACCATGCCGGACGCCGAAGACGGGCTGACCTCCAGCCGCCCGGCCAGCGAAGTGTTGGTGACGGCCTCGCCGCGTTCCACCAGCCCGTAGATCACCCGGACGTAGTCCTCCACGGACGACGACCTGCGAGTTGCCCCTTCACCCATGGACGTGAGTTTACGGCTTGCCGCTTGGCCGCGGCTCACCCAGCGTGCGGCCGCCAGCGGTACCGGATCCAGCCGGGGACGGGGTCTGCGCCGAGCTGGGCGTAGAACGCCTCACCCTTCTCGTTGCCCTCCTGCATGTCCCACTCGACCCGGCCCGGTGTCCGCGCGCTCAACTCGTCGAGCAGCTCCCGGCCGAGACCGAAGCGGCGGTGCTCGGGGCGGACGAAGAGGTCGTCGAGCCAGATCCCCGGCCGGGCCTCCCAGGTGGAGAAGTTCCAGCTGCAGAAGGCGAAGCCCGCGACCTCGGCCGGCTCGTCCGGCGGTGTGGCGAGGAGCACCCACGCCTTCGGATCGGGGCCGAAGAGGAACCCGGCCATCTCCCGGCGGTCGAGCTTCAGATCGTGTTTGTCCTCGTAGACCGCGTGCTCCTCGATGAGCGCGCAGATCTCCTCGATGTCGTCCGCGACGGCGTCCCGTACCGGCATCAGTCTCAGCTCCGTTCGTAGACGAGGTCGCCGCCGACGGCGGTCGCGGCGACGTGGATCGAATCCAAAGTGGATTCGTCGGTCGGGTCGGCCGAGAGGACCGCGAAGTCCGCGAGTTTGCCGGGCAGCAGCGTGCCCAGGTCCTTCTCGGCGAAAGCGGCGTACGCGGAGCCGTAGGTGTAGGCGCGCAAGGCCTCGGCCGGGGTCAGCCGCTCTTCGGGGCCGAGGAGGACGCCGGAGGCGGTCTTCCGCCGCACCATGTCGGCCAGCGCGAGCAGCGGCGCGCCTTCGACGACCGGGCGGTCCGAGCTGGCGGGGAGCACGCATCCCGCGTCGAGCAGGCTCTTGAGCCGGTAGCACCACGGTTCGCGCTCGGGGCCGAGCGCGGCCCGCATCCCGTCGCCGATCTCGTTGACGAACCGGCCCTGCGGCGAGGCGATCAGCCCCAGCGACGCCAGCCGCTGCAACTCCTCGGGCCGCAGCACCGCGCAGTGCTCGATGCGGTGCCGGTGATCGGGACGCGGATCCGCCTTCAGGGCGGCTTCGTAGGCGTCGAGGACGACGGTGATCGCGCGGTCACCGATCGCGTGCGTCGCGATCTGCCAGCCCGCCTTGTGTGCGGCGGCGATCGTCCGCGCGATCTCGTCCTCGGGCACCTGGAAGTAGCCGACGTTGTCCGGTTCCCCGGCGAACGGCTCGTGCATCGCGCAGGTCCGGCCGATCAGCGAACCGTCGGCGAACAGCTTCATCGCGCCGAGCCGCAGCCATTCGTCGCCGAAACCGGTGCGCATCCCCAGGTCCAGACCGAAGCCCGCACCGGCATCGAGGTCGTGCAGCACGCTCGCCGCGACCATCACCGTGCTCCGCACCCGCAGCACCCCGCGGTCGCGGGCCAGCTGGTACGCGGCGAGTTCGGCGGGCGTCTCCCCCACGAGGCCTCCGCCGATCCCGGCCTCCTGGACGCTCGTGATGCCCTCGGCCAGATACCGCTCGCTCGCCCTGTCCAGCCCTCGCACGACCCTCTCGATCGGCGTCGGGTACGTCAGCGGCCGCAGCAGGAGCTGGGCCTGTTCCCGCAGCAGCCCGGTCGGCGAACCGTCCCCGTCGCGGACGACGTCGCCGCCCACCGGCACGTTCGCCAGGTCCAGCCGCTCCAGCACGGCGGAGTTGACCACGGTCATATGCCCGGACGTGTGCTTGAGCCGCACGAGCAGCCCGGGAGCGGCGCGATCGAGCCCTTGCCTCGTCGGATGGCCGCCGACGAGCTTGTTCTGGTCGTAGCCGCTGCCGATGATCCAGCCGCCCGGCGGCGTCTCGGCCGCGCGCCGCGCGACGGCGTCGTACACCTCGTCCACGCTGCGGCAATCCGAGAGCGCGACGTCGTCCAGCGCCATGCCGAACCAGGCCATGTGGTTGTGCGCGTCGTGGAACCCGGGCACCACCACCGAGCCACCCAGATCGACGCGGCGTTGTGCGGAAAGTGCAGCCGCATCGGCACCGATGGCGACAATCCGCCCGTTCAGCACCGCCAAGGCTTCGGATTCCGCCACTCCGGTGAGGAACCGGGCGTTCTCGTAGACCGTGTCGACCCGCATGAATCCGACCCTATCGATCGATCGATCGGTCGTCTAGGCTCGACGTCATGAGCACCGTGGACTACGCACTCGACGACGGCATCTGCGTGATCTGGCTGAACCGCCCCGAACGCCTGAACGCGGTGGTCGCCGAACTGGTCGACGACCTGCTGGAAGCCCTCGACGCGGCCGCGAAGTCGGACGCGCGGGCGGTCGTGCTCGCCGGCCGGGGGCGCGCGTTCTGCGCGGGTCACGATCTCAAGGAGCCCACCCCTGAGGGGGATTCACGCCCGCGACTCGACCGGCTACAGGACGTCACCCGCCGGCTGCGCGGGCTCCGCCAGCCCGTCATCGCCGCCGTCCACGGGTACGCGATCGGCGCGGGAGCCGAGTTCGCGATGGGCTGCGACCTGATCCTCGCCGCCGAAGACGCGGTGTTCGCCTTCCCCGAGGTCTCGCTGGGGCTGAGCGTCACGGGTGCGGCGTCGCGGCTGCTGCCGCTGCTGGTCGGCCCGCTCAAGGCCAAGGAGCTCCTGCTGCTGGGCGAACGCGTGAGCGGCGCCAAGGCGCACGAACTCGGCCTGGTCAACGCCGCCCTGCCCGCCGACGACCTGATGGACACCGCGCTCGACTGGGCGGCCAGGATCGCCGCCCATCCGGCCGCCGCGGCCACGATGGCCAAACGCGCCCTCGATTCCGGCATCGACAGCTCACTCGACGCCGCGCTCGAACTCGAGGTCAGCCACGCGCTGATCACCGAACACTCCGCCGCCGTCCTCGCGTCGGCCGAAGCGTTCCGGAGCCGGACATGACCTCGCTCGCCGGGATCGACACCCTCCTCGGGCTGACCAGCCGGGCCGCCGGGCTCTGGCCGGACAAGACGGCGTGGATCTTCGACTCCACCGGCGAGAGCTTCTCGTTCGCCGAGGTCGACGCGCGCAGCACGGAGTTCGCCCACGCGCTGCTGGACCTCGGCGTGAAGCCGGGCGACAGGGTCGCGGTGATGCTGCGCAACCAGCCCGAATTCCCGTTGTTGTGGCTGGCCTTGGCCAAGATCGGCGGGGTACTCGTCCCGGTCAACACCGGCTATCGCGAATTCGACGGCGCCCACGTGCTCCGGCATTCCGGCGCCGAATTCGCCGTCGCGGCCGAAGAATTCCTGGAATTGCTGAACAAGATCGCGCCCGAGACTTCGCTGAAGCGAGTGCTGACGCCCGGAGAGCTCACCGGTTCCGGCGGCGAAACGAGCTTCGCGAGCGAGGGCGAACGCCCGGTCAACATCCAGTACACCTCCGGCACCACGGGCGCGCCGAAGGGCTGCGTTCTGCCGAACCGGTATTGGACGACCTTGGCGATCAGCCTGGCCACGGAGTTCCCCATGGTCGGCGCGGACGACGTCATCCTGACAGCGCAACCGTTCCACTACATCGATCCACAGTGGAACGTCGCACTGGGGCTCGCGGGCGGCGCGACGTTGGTGGTGCTCGACCGCTTCCATCCGTCCACGTTCTGGGAGAAGGTCCGCGAACACGGCGTCACGTGGTTCTATTGCCTCGGCTTGATGCCCACGCTCCTGCTTCGCCAGCCGGAAAGCGAACTGGACAAGGCACATCAGGTCCGCGCGATCTGCGCGTCGGCCATCCCGCGAGACCTGCACGCCGCGCTCGAAGCGCGCTGGGAAACGCCCTGGTACGAGGCCTTCGGCATGACCGAAACCGGCGGCGACATCCGGATGTACCCGGCGGATCACGAGGAGACCGTCGGCACCGGCTGCCTCGGCAGGCCCGCCCCGACGCGCGAAGTGGTGATCGCGGACGCCGACGGCAAACCCCTGCCGCGCGGGGAAACCGGCGAGCTGCTGATCCGCGGGGTCGGCCTGATGCACGGCTACCACGAAGACGTCGAAGCGACCAGGCGCGCGTTCGACGGCGGCTGGTTCCACACCGGCGATCTGGCCACAATGGACGACGAGGGCCGCGTGTACTACGTGGGCCGCACCAAGGACATGATCCGCCGCAGCGGCGAGAACATCTCCGCCGACGAGGTCGAGCGGGCGCTGCAGCTGCATCCGGCCGTCGCGCTCGCCGCCGTCATCGCGGTGCCGGACGAACTCCGCGGCGAGGAGGTCAAGGCGTATCTGGTCCTCGACGAAAACGAGGGACACCAGTGCGAACCGGCCGAACTGGCGGAGTTCTGCTCGGCGAAACTGGCCTACTTCAAGGTTCCCCGGTTCTGGGCGTTCGCGAAGGAACTGCCGATGACGCCGTCGGAACGGGTCGCCAAGGGCGAGCTGAAGAAGGCGGAAGACCTCCGCGCCGGTTCGTGGGACAGGACCACCGGAACATGGCTGTGAACACGCGTGACAGAGTTCGCCAGGCCGCGGTGAAACTGTTCGCCACCAAGGGTTTCCACGGCACCGGCATCCGGGACCTCGCCCAGGAGGCGGAGCTGTCGTCGGCCAGCCTGTACCACTACATGGGCACCAAAGAGGACCTGCTGGTCGCCATCATGAACGAGTCGCTGCGGCGCCTGCTCGACGCGGCCGAGCAGGCGACAGCCGGGCTCGCCGATCCCGTGTCGCGGCTCGGATCCCTGGTGGCGCTGCACGTCCTCGCGCACGCCATCCAGCCGGACGACACCCGCGTGGTGGACAACGAGGTGCACGCGCTCACCCCCGGCGCCAGGGCCGAAGTGGTGGCGCTGCGCGACGCCTACGAAAGACTGTGGGCGGACGCCATCGAAGACGGTGTCGCGGCCGGCGTCTTCCACACGGATCAGCCTTCGGTCACCAGGCTCGCACTGGTGGAGATGTGCAGCGGGGTCGCGCGCTGGTATTCGCCGTCGGGGCCGCTCACCCTGGATCAACTGGCCGCGCATTACGCGGAACTGGCGCTGCGGGCACTCGCCTGTGCACGTCATCTGGATGTCACGGCCTTGCAAAACTGCCGTGAAGTGGTCTCGGGAGTGTGGCGAGTGCCCGTTTAGCGGCGACTTTAGGCTCATACGCCTTGCTCAGACGGCTTCTCTGGGGGACGCTCGAAGGGTGACTGAGCAAACGATCCAACTCGAACTGGACGACTCGGGTCTCTCGCCGGCGTTGCCGGTGCCTTCGAACCCCCGTGATCAGGTGCAGGACGTCCCCTACCGCCCGGTGGGATTCCGCGACGACGACCTGCCCACGGCCCTCGAACGGTGCGCGACATGGCTACGCCAGGCTCAGGAGTGGCTCGGGGAACCGGTCGATGTGCTGGCCGTCCATCTCGACTATGACGACCGCCAGGGTTCGCCGTATTACGACGTGAAGCTTCTCTGCAACGAGGAGGACCTGGCCGGGGTCCCGATCGCGATGCGGGGCCAGAAGGAAGACTAGAGCCCGAAGTGATGAAGGGGCCTTTCCGCTGGGAAAGGCCCCTTCGTCGTCTGTGCTAGCCGAGGGTGCCGCCGACCTTGACGTGCCCCTTGAGCAGGTTGCGCGCGATGGTCCGGCGCTGGATCTCGTCGGTGCCCTCGTAGATCCGCAGCAGCCGCAGTTCGCGGTACCACCGCTCGACCGGCAGTTCCCGCGTGTAGCCCATCCCGCCGTGGATCTGCAGGACGCGGTCGACGATCTCGTTCGCCTTCACCCCGCCGTACAGCTTCGCCATCGACTGCGCGTGCCGCGAGTCCACCTTCTGGTCCACCTGCCAGGCGGCGTGCAGCACCAGCCAGCGCAGCGCCTCGAGCTCGGTGCCGGAGTCCGCGATCATCCACTGGATGGCCTGGCGTTCGGCGATCTTCTGCCCGAACGTCTCGCGGGTGTTGGCGTGCTCGATGGCCATCGAGATCAGCCGCTCACAGGAACCGATCGCGCGGGCGGGAAGCAGGTAGCGGCCGGCGCCGATCCACTGCATGGCCAGGTCGAAACCGTGGCCGAGCTCACCCAGGATCTGGGTCTCCGGCACGCGGACGTCCTCGAAGACGAGCGCCGCCGGACCCCATTCGCCCATCGTGTCGATGTATTCGGACTTCCAGCCCGCGTCGCGGTCGACGAGGAAGCAGGTGACGCCGCCGTTCGCGCCCTTCTCGGGGTCGGTGATCGCGAACACCATCACGAAGTCGGCCTCGTTGCCGCCGGTGATGAAGGTCTTCTCGCCGTTGATGACCCAGTCGGTGCCGTCCTTGCGGGCGGACGTCCGGATGGCCTTGGCGTCCGAGCCCGCGCCGGGTTCGGTGATCGCGAAGCAGGACTTGCGCTCGCCCGAGATCGTCGGGAGCAGGTAGCGCTCCTTCTGCTCGTCGTTGGCGTAGTACAGGATGTTGTCCGCGGCGCCGCCGAAGCGGAACGGCACGAACGTGCGGCCGAGTTCGGCCTCCAGCAACGCGGTCATCACCGCGGACAGGCCCATGCCGCCGTACTCCTCGGGCGTCTGCACACCCCAGAAGCCGGACTCCTTCGCCTTCAGCTGCAGTTCGCGCAGCTCGTCGGAGGTCAGGCCGGGCTGGCCGGCGCGTTCGCGGCGCAGCACCTCCTGCTCACGCGGCATCAGGTCGCGCTGGACGAACGTGCGGACCCAGTCGCGCACCTCGCGTTCCTCGACGCTCAGAGAGAAATCCATGGTCAGCCCGCTCCTGTTCGGCATTGACTAAGCGCTCGCTTAGCTCAGCGTACCGCTTCGGTTGTCGTTCGCCGAGAAGTTGTCATAAGTTTTCGCAACCTGTCCCCGTCTTGTCGAAGGGCACCCATGAGCACGCAGGCACCCGCGACGAAGCGGGACCGGACCCATTACCTCTACATCGCCGTCATCGTGGCGGTGGCGCTCGGCATCGCGGTCGGCATCCTGTTCCCCCAGCTCGGCAAGGAACTGAAGCCGCTCGGGACCGGGTTCGTGAACCTGATCAAGATGATGATCTCGCCGATCATCTTCTGCACGATCGTGCTCGGCGTGGGCTCCGTGGCGAAGGCGGCGAAGGTCGGCCGCGTCGGCGGGCTCGCGATCGGCTACTTCCTGGTGATGTCGACGGTCGCGCTGGTCATCGGCCTGGTCGTGGGCAACATCCTCCAGCCCGGCACCGGGCTGCACCTGACCCCCGAGATCGCCGAAAAGGGCCAGGGCCAGATCGCCAAGAGCGAGGGCACCGTCGAGTTCCTGCTCGGGATCATCCCGAAGACGCTGGTCTCGGCGTTCACCGAAGGCGAGGTGCTGCAGACGCTGCTGGTCGCGCTGCTCGCCGGGTTCGCGCTGCAGAAGCTCGGCACGAAGGGCGAGCCGATCCGCCGCGGCATCGAGCACATCCAGCGGCTCGTGTTCCGGATCCTGGCGATGATCATGTGGGCGGCCCCGGTCGGCGCGTTCGGCGCGATCGCCGCCGTCGTCGGCGAGACCGGCTGGAAGGCGCTGCAGAGCCTCGCGGTGATCATGCTCGGCTTCTACATCACCTGCGCGCTGTTCGTGTTCGTGGTGCTCGGGCTGATCATCGGCCTGCTGGCCAAGGTCAACATCTTCAAGCTGCTGAAATACCTCGGCCGCGAGTTCCTGCTGATCCTGTCGACGTCGTCTTCGGAATCGGCGCTGCCGCGGCTGATCGCGAAGATGGAGCACGCCGGGGTCTCCAAATCCGTGGTCGGCATCACCGTGCCGACCGGGTACTCGTTCAACCTCGACGGCACCGCGATCTACCTGACGATGGCGTCCATCTTCATCGCGGACGCGCTCGACAAACCGCTGACCATCGGCGAGCAGATCTCGTTGCTGGTGTTCATGATCATCGCGTCGAAGGGCGCCGCCGGGGTCACCGGCGCGGGGCTCGCGACGCTGGCGGGCGGGCTGTCGTCGCACCGTCCGGAGCTGGTGGACGGCGTCGGGTTCATCGTCGGCATCGACCGGTTCATGTCCGAGGCCCGCGCGCTGACGAACTTCGCGGGCAACGCCGTCGCGACCGTGCTGATCGGCACCTGGACCAAGGAGATCGACCGCGAGCAGCTGGACCGCACGCTGGACGGTCGGTCGCCGTTCGACGAAGCGACGCTGCTCGACGAACATTCGGGTGATGACGGTGTGGAATCGGGTAAAAAGAAGACGTGATCGAATGTGCGGTCCGCTGGTCGGAGCCCCTGCCCGCTGAACCCCGGTTCCTGACCCTGCTCGACGAACTCGAGCAAGGCCGGTACGACAACTACCGTCAGGACATCGACAAACGCCGGTTCCTGACCGGCCGAGTGCTGGCGAAAACCGTCACGGCCGAACGCCTCGGCCTCGCCGTCGAGGACGTGACGTTCGACGCGACCTGCGATGACTGCGGCAAACCGCACGGACGCCCCCGGGTGCCCGGCGCGCCGCTGATGCTGTCGATCTCGCATTCCGGCGACCTCATCGGCGTCGCGGCCACCGCGGGGACGCCGGTCGGCCTCGACGTCGAGACGGCCACCAGGCGGGCCGAAGACTCGCTCATGGAGTACGCGCTGACCCCGACGGAGCAGGCCGCGATCTCCGGTCTGTCCGACGACCAGCGCGCGACGGCGTTCTTCACGTACTGGACGCGCAAGGAAGCCGTCATGAAGGCGACCGGGAAGGGCCTCAAGATCCCGCTGCAGAGCATCACGTTCTCCGGGTACGACGAGCAGGCGCGACTGGCCCGCTCGAGCCACCCCGCCCTCGACCCGGAACGAACCCGGCTCGCCGACCTGAAGGCGGCCGAGGGCTACCGGGCCGCCGTCGCGCTGCTGACGTCGGACGAGATCGCGGTGACCGAAGACTTCGTGACCCTCTGACCCCTCGCGGCACGCGGCGTGGGCTGAAGGGGCCCTTCGCCGCATGCGACGCGGCGAAGGGCCCTTTCGCGGCGTCTGACGAGGGGAAAGGGACCTTCACCCCAAGGCGGGGTACCACAGCCAGGTGGTCGTGAGTGGTAAGTCGCGTTCCAACCGTCCCCTACCGCTTACGACCCCCTTAACCGACTACGGCGCGGCACCCTGGTGCACGTTGACGGTCCCCCACTCACGACCAACCGCAGCCAGAACCCAGTAGGTACCTAAGACCCGGTTGGCTCTAACCGTCCCTACCGCTGACGAGACTTGGCCGGTCGGCCCCCGGCGCGTTTCGTCCTCTGGATGCGGTAGTTGCACGCGCAAGGACCGCATCCAGAGGACGAAACGCGTCAGATCTCGAGCCCCATGGCGGCCAGCAGGGTGCGGAACTTCGCCGAGGTCTCGTCGAGTTCGGTCTGGGGGTCGGAAGCGGGCACGATGCCGCCCCCGGCGTACAGCCGCATGGAGGTGTCGGCGATCTCCGCGCACCGGATCCCGACGGCCCATTCGCCGTCCCCGGCCGCGTCGACCCAGCCGACGGCGCCCGCGTAGTACGCGCGGTCGAACGGTTCGAGTTCCCCCACCAGTGAGCGCGCGGCGGCGGTCGGCGTGCCGCAGACGGCGGGGGTCGGATGCAGCGCGGCGGCGAGGTCCAGCGCGGTGACGTCCTGGTCGATCAGCTCGCCGGTGACGGTGGTCGAGAGGTGCCAGATCGCCGGCGTCGAGACGAGTTCGGGGCCGCGGACGTCGAGCGTCCGGCAGAAGGGCCGCAGGATCTCGACGACGGACTCCACCACCACGGCGTGTTCGAGGTGGTCCTTTTCGGACGCCAGGAGCGCCTCACCGTTGGCCCTGTCGATCGCCGGGTCCGCCGAACGGGGCATCGACCCGGCATGCGGCCGGGACAGCACGGCGCCACCGGTGCGGGACAGGAGGAGTTCGGGAGTGGCGCCCACCAGCGTGCGCCCGCCGGGCAGCTGCGCGGCGTAGGTCGTGTGCCGGGGGTTGCCGTTCGCCAGGTTCCGGACGACGTCGGCGACGGGGACGGCCTCGGAGAAGTCGAGATCGAGCGCGCGCGCCAGGACGACCTTGCGCAGGTCCCGGTCGCTCAGCGCCGAGACGGCCGCGCGGACGGCGGCCAGATGCGCCTCCGGTTCGGGCGCGGGCGTGACCTTGACCGGCTGCGGGAGCGCGGTGCGCGGCGGCACGGCCCCGCGGTCGGACGACGCGCGGTGCACGGCACGGGGCAAGACCAGATGACCAGGCTTCGACGTGCCCTCGCTGGTGTCGAAGGGCAGCACGCCGACCGCGACCGGAGCGCCCGTACCGGTGAACAGCCCGGGGAGTGCCCGGGACAGCCGCGCCGGATCGGTGTCGGTCACGGTGGCCGCGGCCCCGCTCGCGAGGAGCGCGTGCCGCGCCGTGGCCAGGAGGAAGTCGCCCCGCTCGTAGCGGGCGGCCAGGTCTGCCGGGGTCGCCGGTGCGGTACTGGTCGTCACCCCACCAGCGTCCCAGGCTCCGGCTGAGACCAGGGGAAAGTGTTGCCCGGGCAACAGCCTCTCAGGCAGCACCTTCCCCTGGACAGCCCGTGACCTGGGCGGAAGCGTTACTTCAGCGCCTCGAGGAGGGCCTCGCGCTGCCGCTCGCCCAGGCCGGCTGCACGCCGGTCAGGGTCGATCCCGGCCTGCTCCAGCAGGGCGGCGACCTTGACCGCGCCCAGGCCGGGCACGGCCTTCAGCAGCTGCGTGACCTTCGTCTTGCCGATGGTCTTGTTCTCCTTGGCCTGCTTGAGCACCTTGTCGATGCTCTCCTTGCCGGACTTGATCGACGCAAGCAGCTCGGAGCGCGCCTTGCGAGCCTCAGCCGCCTTGGCGAGGGCATCGGCGCGCTGCTCCGGAGTCAACGTGGGCAGAGCCAACGTAGTAGTCCTTTCATCTCAGGTCTCCGCTTTCGCGGCCGACGGCCTTTACCCATGCTTGCGAGAGCAAGCGCTGGCCAGCCGTCTCTGTACCACGGCTCCAGTAAACGCCACCCGTTCCTCGGCCGTGAAACCGACACGCACTTATTACCCCTCGACCACGCCATGGGCAACCCGCCCCAGCCTGCGGAAACACGCCTTTCGGGCGGCGATTCGATGGCGTTCATCACCCTTATGAGCGATGCCGCGACTTCGCACTGTTAGCCATTTTTCGTTTCACGGTAAGAAAAATACGAATTATTGATGATCTTGACCCGAAGCGGCGAACACCCGTTAGCGCGACACTGTGACCGAACGGTTGCCTGCGATGTTACTGACCAGTTCACCCCACCCGCATTAGAGTCGGCCCCACCCCAGTTCACCGGAGAACGAGCACCACGGGAGTACGCGATGTTGAGCACGATGCAGGACGGACAGCTGTCACTGGGCAGGCTGCTCCGCCACGGCACGACGGTGCACTCCGAGAGCGAGGTGATCACCTGGACCGGTTCAGAAGCCCGTCGTGAGACCTACGGTGAGCTCGGCAAACACGCCGCGCGCCTGGCGAACGCCCTCCGGAGCCTGGGCGTCACCGGCGACCAGCGCGTCGGCACCTTCATGTGGAACAACGCCGAGCACATGGCCGCGTATCTGGCGATCCCCGCCATGGGCGCGGTGCTGCACACGCTGAACATCCGGCTCTTCCCCGAGCAGCTCGTCTTCGTCGCGAACCACGCCGAGGACCAGGTCGTCATCGTCGACGGAACGCTGGTCCCGCTGCTGGCCAAGCAGCTCCCCGAGCTGAAGACCGTCCGTCACGTCATCGTGGCCAACGGCGACGCCTCCACCCTCCCGGCGCCGGACGGCGTCCAGGTGCACTCCTACGACGAGCTGCTGGCCGGCCAGCCGGACACCTTCGACTGGCCCGAGGTGGACGAGCGTTCGGCCGCCGCGATGTGTTACACCTCGGGCACCACGGGTGACCCGAAGGGCGTCGCGTACTCCCACCGGTCGATCTGGCTGCACTCGATGCAGGTCACCATGACCGACAGCATGCGGCTGGCGCAGCACGACAAGGCCCTCGCGATCGTCCCGATGTTCCACGCGATGGCCTGGGGCATGCCGTACGCGGCGCTGATGGTCGGCGCGTCGCTGCTGATGCCGGATCGCTTCCTCCAGCCCGCCCCGATCGCCCAGATGCTCGACGCCGAGAAGCCGACCTTCGCCGGCGCCGTCCCGACGATCTGGCAGGGTCTGCTGTCGCACCTCGACGCGAACCCGCAGGACATCTCGCATCTGCGTGAGGTCGTCGTCGGCGGCTCGGCCGCGCCGCCGTCGCTGATGCACGCGTTCGAGGACCGCTACAACGTGCCGATCCTGCACGCCTGGGGCATGACCGAGACGTCGCCGCTGGGCAGCGTCGCGCGTCCGCCCGCCGCCGCCACCGGCGAGAAGGCGTGGGAGTACCGCTACACCCAAGGCCGGTTCCCCGCGTCCGTCAGCGCCCGGCTGATCGGCGACAACGGCGAGGAACTGCCGTGGGACAACGAAAGCGTCGGCGAGCTCGAAGTGCAGGGCCCGTGGATCGCGGCGTCGTACTACAGCGGCACCACCGGTGACGAGCCCGACCCGGAGAAGTTCCACGACGGCTGGCTGCGCACCGGCGACGTCGGCAAGATCAGCCCGGACGGCTATCTCACGCTGACCGACCGCGCGAAGGACGTCATCAAGTCCGGCGGCGAGTGGATCTCCTCGGTCGACCTGGAAAACCAGGTGATGGCGCATCCCGCGGTGGCCGAGGCGGCCGTGGTCGGCATCCCCGACGAGAAGTGGGACGAGCGCCCGCTGGTTGCCGTCGTGCTCAAGGAAGGCCAGAGCGTCACGGCCGAGGAACTGCGCGAGTTCCTGTCCGACAAGGTCGCGAAGTGGCAGCTCCCGGAGAACTGGACCTTTGTGGACGAAGTCCCCAAGACCAGTGTCGGCAAGTTCGACAAGAAGCGGCTGCGGGCGTTCCACTCCGAAGGCAAACTCGACATCAGCCAGCTCTAACGGGTTAATCTCCCGCGCGCCTGCCCTTCCGTGAAGGCCATCTTGAGGGACGCTGTCCACCAAGGCGACCTTCACGGAAGGGTTTGTTGGTGCGTAAGACAAGCAGGCGCGCGTTCCTCGCGTTGGCGGGGACGGCGGCGCTCTCTGCCTGCGGGTCGAACACCGTCCAATCAGGAAAGCCCCCACCGTCGACGGCGTACTCCGCCGGGGCGACCAGGCCGAAACCGAAGCCGGTGGACCTCGCGCAGTGGTACCACCCGTATCCCGAAGCCGGTGTCCAGGAAGCCGTCACGCGGTACGCGGCCGCGTACCAGAGGTCCAAGGTCGCGGTGCAGTGGAATCCCGACGACTACGAAACGAAACTGAACGCCGCGCTTCAGGCGGGCCCGGTTCCGGACGTCTTCGAGGGCCACGTCACCGTCGACCGCGTCCGGCAGAACCTCCTCGCGCCGCTCGACGACGTCATCGGGCCCGTGCGCAACGACTTCAACCAGTCCGTACTCGCGGCGCAGACCGTCGACGGCAAGCTCTACGGCATCCCGCAGGCACTCGACACGCAGGTTCTCTTCTACCGCAAGAGTTTCCTGCAGGAGGCCGGAGTTCAGCCGCCGCAGACGCTCGACGAACTCGTCGAAGCGGCCAGGAAACTCTCCAAGGACGGCGTCAAAGGACTGTTCGCCGGCAACGACGCGGGTGCGGCGGCACTCGCCGGGCCGCTGCTGTGGGCCGCCGGACTCGACTACCTCAAGGACGGCAAAACCGTCGGCTTCGACGATCCCCGCGCCGCGACGGCGTTCGCGAAACTCCACGACCTCAACGGTTCGCTGCTGCTGGGCGCTTCGACGGACTGGGCCGACCCGATCCCGTTCATCGACGGGCTCACGGCCATGCAATGGACCTGGCTGGGGAACCTGCCGAAGATCCAGGACACCATGAAGGACGACTTCGGTATCTTGGCCTTCCCCCGGCTCGACGCGGCGGGCGCGCCGTCCGTCCCGGTCAGCGGGTTGAGCGCGATGGTGCACTCCAAGAGCCTGAATCCCAACGCCGCCAAGGATTTCGTCAAATGGCTGTGGCTGGAGCGCACCGACTTCCAGCAGGAGTTCGCCACCAAGTTCGGCTCCCACCTGCCCGCGCGGCTGAGCGTGCTCGACAAGGCCGCCGCGGGGACCGACGCCGCGAAGCTCGTCCGGGAGAACGGCCGCGCCGCCGGTCCACTGTGGACCCCGACGGCGAACACCGCGCTCGTCGACGCGCTGGGCAAGATCGCCCGCGACGGTGCCGATCCGGTCGCCGAGACCAAGGCGGCGATCGAAGCGGTCAAAGCGGAACTGGGTCGCCTGTCCGCGTGAGGCGGCGCGAGCGGACGTAGGCGACGATCAACACGATCGACAGGATCACCGCGCCGCCGTCGGTGACCAGGGACGGAAGCACCCCCGGCCAGCCGTGTTCGTCGATCGCGGCCCGGTGCACCTCGAAAGGCACGACGTACACGCCGAACGCCTGGCCGACGTTGACCGCGAGCACCGGCCAGAACAGCCAACGCCAGCGGAACCACACCAGCAGTCCCAACGCGTTGCCGACGATGAAGACGTTCCCCACCAGCCGCAACGCGCTGAGGTAGGCGGGCGCGTCGCCGGTTTCCGCGCCCTTGAGGCGCATGCTCGCCTCGATCAGGTCCAGATCGATGATGACGTAGTTCTGCAGCGCCGTTCCCGCCACGAAAACGATCGAGCACAGCACCGTGACCAGGCGGATCTTCGGTGTCCAGAGCATCACTTCCCCCGTCTCTATCAGTGATAGAGACAAATCTATCACTGATAGAGTCCGCGGGTGGCACGCAAAGGCTCGCTGGACCTCGCCAAGATCACCGCCGCGGCCGTCGACCTGCTCGACGAAGCCGGTCTCGCGGAGCTGAGCACCCGGCGCCTGGCGGCGAAACTCGGCGTCAGCTCGCCGACGCTCTACTGGCACGTGAAGGACAAAGCGGAGCTGCTGGACCTGGTCGCCGAAGCGATCTGTGCCGACGCCTTCGAGATCGACGAGGAGCTGTCCTGGCGCGAGCGGCTCGCAAGCGGGCTCCGCCAGTTCAGGACCCTCCTGCTGAGCCACCGGGACGCGGCCGCGCTCCTTCGGGAACGGCCGCCGACCGGACCGCACCGGCTGGGCCACATCGAGACGACAGCGCGGATCCTGCTGGAGGCGGGTTTTTCCGAAGAGGACACGGCGGGTATTTCGCGGCTGCTCACGGCACACGTACTCGCCTCGGTGGAAACCCTGCCCGCACGGAAGCCGGACGAAGGATTCCTCGAGCGGCTCGCGGCCTATCCGCACGTGAGCAGGCTCGGCGCGGCTTTCGGCCGTCAAACCGGGAAGGACGTCTTCGAGTTGGGCGTCGAGGTCATCCTCGACGGGCTCGAAGCCCGGCTCTAGTCGCCGAAGGTGGGCATCGTGGTGGCGGCCCACGCGACGCTTGCCCCGGGACACCGACCGCGTGGCCTCGCGTGCCGGGTGCCGGTGTGGTCGAGCGGGGAAGATTCGGGACGTTGAACGTCCCAAATCCTCCACCGTCAACTCCGACACTCACGCAACCCGCCGTCCTCGTGCAGGTCAGGCGTAGGTGAGCAAAAACAGGTCCGCTCTAGCCGGACCGCCACCCACGCCACCCCGATGTCGCGAAAGCCGACGCGATGAGCGACCGGACCCGACACCTTTACCTCACAACAGCCCGGCCCTAGTCGCCCGAGACGCCCCAGATCGCCAGCTCGACGGCGACGTCGTTTTCGTAGAGCAGCGCGCAGTTCGCGCTCCAGCGCGGGCGGCGCCCGTACGGCAGCTGTCCGGCCTTGTCGAGTTCGTCGAAGCCGGAGACGGACGGCTCCTCGGTACCGAAGGCGGCGGCGAGTTCGGCGTCGGTCAACGGCCGGATCGTGCCGAAGTCGTCCTCACCCGTGGCGCTGATGAACTCATGGACGTCGAGGACGGAATGGGTTCCGGACTCCTGGACGCTCTCGATCTCGTAGAGCTCCTCGATCGAATCCGGACGGCCGAGTTCGTCCTCTTCCCAGAGGTAGTCACCCTCCTCGAAGACGCGCGCCTTCATCGCGTCCAGCGCCGCTTCCGGATCTCCGTCGAACCGGCCGCGGACAGACCAAGCCGAAGCACCCACCGGGGCCACCTCCTCACCAGCCGAACGACCAGCTTAACCACCACGCCGACGAAAGCATTCGGCCGAACGTGACAAATTTTCGCATTACCCTTTTCTGGTGTTCACCCCACGGCTAACGTCGTCCGGCATCGTCCTTCCGCGACACCCACCCGCGACGAGTAGGGGCACCGCCATGTCCGACATCTCAAGGCGTACCTTCACCGCGGCGGGCGCCGCCGGCGTCGGCCTGCTGCTGTGCACCCCGACGGCCAACGCACTCGACAGGGCGCTCGCGCGCACCGCGACCCGCGCGGTGCGGACAGCGGGCACCACACTGGACTCGGCCGCGGCTCCGCTCAAGAGCGGCCCCGGCTACACGCGACTGACCGCCGGGCCCGGCTGGCCGCTCGTGGTCCGGGGTGATCTCGCCGCACCGAAGTCCGGCCGCGACGACAGGCGCCGCGCGATGGCCTCGTTCGCGCAGTTCACCGACCTGCACTTCACCGACGCCGAGAGCCCGGCGCGGTTCGAGTATCTGCACCCGTTCATCGGCTCGGCGCACCGGCCGCAGGAAACGCTCGGCCCGGTCGCGACGACGGCGCTGGTGGAGCGGGTGAACAGCCTGAAATCGGGCCCGTTCACCGGACGGGCGATCGACTTCATGGTCACCACCGGCGACAACACCGACAACCACGAGCTGATCGAGCTCGAGTGGTTCCTCAAGGTGCTCAACGGCGGCACGGTGAACCCGACGTCGGGCGATCCGAACGCGCACGAAGGCGTCCAGACGTCCGGGTCTTCGCACTACTGGAACCCCGGCAAGACGCTGGACGACGCCTACACGAAGAAGGGCTTCCCGCAGCTGCCCGGCCTGCTCGGCGCGGCTTCGAGCACCTTCACCTCACCCGGTCTCGACATCCCGTGGTTCTGCACCTTCGGCAACCACGACGACAGCATCGTCGGCACGCTGCCGGATCTGCCGGGGATGGACGCCTGGTACACCGGCCGCTTCAAGGTGATCGGCAAGGACGAGACGACGTCGCGGAAACTCGCCAAGGCGATCGGCGCCGGCTCCGGCGTCCCGGTCACGGAACTGTTCGGCGGTTCGGGAACGATCCGCGAGATCACCCCGGACGAACGGCGTCGGCCGTTCAGCACCGCGGAATTCGTCCGGCACCACCTCGACACCGCCAACACCGGCCCCGGCCCGGTCGGCCACGGGTTCAGCGGGAACAACGCCGACGGGCGGAACGTGTACTACACCTTCCGCATCGCGCCGGGCGTCGTCGGCCTCAGCCTCGACACCACGACGATGGCCGGACTGGCCGACGGCTCGATCGGGCTCGGACAGTTCACCTGGGTGGAGAACACGCTCAAGCGCAACAGTTCGACGTACTACGACTTCTTCGGGCGCAAGGTCACCCAGAACGTGACGGACGAGCTGTTCATCCTGTTCAGCCACCACACCAGCGACACCATGGGCAACGTGCTGCCGGACGCGCGGCATCCGCTGGAGTTGCGGCTCAACGGCGACACGTTCGTCTCGCTGCTGAACCGGTTCCCGAACGTGCTGGCGTGGGTGAACGGGCACACGCACCACAACAAGATCACCCCGCACCCCGGCAAGACGGCGAAGCAGGGCTTCTGGGAGATCAACACCGCGTCGCACATCGACTTCCCGCAGCACGCGCGGATCATCGAGGTCGCGGACAACGCCGACGGCACGCTCTCGCTTTTCACCACCCTGATCGAGGCCGAAGCGCCGTACGAGGCGGAGTACTCGGACACCTCGACGCAAGCGCTTGCGTCGCTGTATCGGGAGTTCTCGTACAACGACATCCACGCTTCGCTCGCCGCCGTCGGCACCGCCCAGGACCAGAACACGGAACTGCTGCTGCCGAACCCGCTCGCCTGATCGCCGCCCGATCACGCGAGTTCCGCCTCCAATCACGCGTGTCGTCCGTCTGATCACGCGAGTCACGCGTAGCCGCACACGGCCGAACGACGCGACTCGCGTGATCAGACGGCGAACTCGCGTGATTGGAGGCGGAACACGGCGGGCTGGTCGCGAAAGCGACACAGACTCGGGCCGTCTTGCAGACAACTGTTTACATACCTCGCACAACCGGCGAAAATCCCTCTCCTACTGGGTGGATCCGAGGGATGGAGCCGGGATGCGGATACGAGGGCTGGTCACGCTGCTGACGATCGCGACGATGACCGCGGTGACGGCACAGACGGCGGAGGCGAGCCCGGGACGGCCGGACGACGAAGCGATCGACTACCACGAATGGTCCGGCCACCACGGTTTCCGCGACGGCAGGATGGAAGGGCTCGACCTCGACCACGGGGCGTTGCGAATCGACCGCCCGATCGGCACCGTCGAACACACCGAACCCACGCTCGGCACCACGAAAACCTACGAATACGGCCGATGGACGTCGCGAAGTCACAAGCAGGGCTTCGACGCCTCGCAGCTGATCGCCTCATGGAACGCGAAGACACCGTCCAAGACCTGGATCGAGGTCGAGGCGAAGGGCCGCACAGCGTCCGGCGCCGAGACCACCTGGTACGTCATGGGGCGGTGGGCCAGCGGTGACGCCGACATCAAGCGCACCAGCGTCGACGGCCAGAGCGACGCCAACGCCGCCGTCGACGTCGACACGCTGGTCATGAAGGCGGGCGTCGCGCTCCGGTCGTTCCAGCTGCGGGTCAGCCTGTACCGCGAGGCCGGTTCCCGCGCCACACCCTCGGTGACCTCGATCGGCGCGATGACGTCGCTGGTCCCGGACCGGTTCGAGGTCAAGGCGACCAAGCCGGGCCGGGCCACCGGGATCGAGCTGAAAGTGCCCGCCTACGCCCAGAACCTCCACAAAGGACACTTCCCCGAGTACGGCGGCGGCGGTGAGAACTGGTGCAGCCCGACGTCCACCGAAATGGTGGCCGAGTACTGGGGCAAACGGCCCAAGCGCGAGGACATGGCGTGGATCCCGGAGGGTTACGTCGATCCGACAGTCGCGTACGCCGCGCGGTACACGTTCGACTACGCCTACGACGGAACCGGCAACTGGCCGTTCAACACCGCGTACGCCGCTTCACTCGGACTGCGTGGGCACATCACCCGTTTGCACTCCTTGACCGAACTCGAAAGCTACATCGCGCGCGGCATTCCGGTGATCACTTCACAATCGTTCAAGGCCGAGGAACTCGACGGCGCGGGCTACGGCACCGCCGGCCACATCATGGTCGTCGTCGGCTTCACGAAGGACGGCGACGTGATCGCGAACGATCCGGCCGCGAGCAGCAACGACCGCGTCCGAAATGTCTACAAGCGACACCAGTTCGAGACGATCTGGCAGCGCACCAAGCGGTACAACACCACGGGCGGGGTCTCCAGCGGCCCCGGCGGGGTCGTGTACATCATCACGCCCGGGCACTGAACCGATACCGCACCCGAGCGGATCTCGCGATCCGGGCCGCCCACGTGGCAAGCTCGGAGTTTCGTCGACTCGGAGGTGGGCATGCCGTACGAGGTCCAGGGCGTCGTTTCCCGCGCCAAGGGTGAACCGGTCTCGCTGGAGTCCGTGACGGTGCCCGATCCCGGGCCCGGCGAGGCCGTCGTGTCGGTCAAGGCGTGCGGCGTCTGCCATACCGACCTGCACTATCGCGAGGGCGGGATCAACGACGCGTTCCCGTTCCTGCTCGGCCACGAAGCCGCGGGATTCGTGGAGGCCGTCGGCGACGGCGTCACGGACCTCGAACCCGGCGACTACGTGATCCTGAACTGGCGCGCGGTCTGCGGCACCTGCCGGGCCTGCCGCCGAGGCAAACCCTGGTACTGCTTCTCCACGTTCAACGCCGCTCAGCCGATGACACTGTCCGACGGCACCGCTCTGTCGCCGGCACTCGGCGTCGGCGCGTTCCTCGAGAAGACGCTCGTCCACAGTGGACAATGCACGAAGGTCGACCCGGCCGCCGAACCGGCCGTCGCCGGGCTGCTCGGCTGCGGGGTGATGGCCGGTCTCGGCGCGGCGCTGAACACCGGCGCGGTGGGCCGGGGCGACACCGTCGCGGTCATCGGCTGCGGCGGCGTCGGGGACGCGGCCATCGCCGGGGCGAACCTCGCCGGCGCGAAGACCATCATCGCCGTCGACACCGACGACCGGAAACTGGCCTGGGCCAAGGACTTCGGCGCCACGCACACGCTGAACAGCAAGGGGCTCGACGAAGACCAGGTCGTCGAGGCGATCCAGGAGTTCACCGATTCCTTCGGCGCGGACGTCGTGATCGACGCCGTCGGCAGGCCCGAAACGTGGCGGCAGGCGTTCTACGGCCGCGATCTGGCGGGTACGGTCGTGCTCGTCGGCGTCCCGACCCCGGAGATGCGGCTGGACCTGCCGCTGATCGACTTCTTCTCGCGCGGCGGCTCCTTGAAGTCGTCATGGTACGGCGATTGCCTGCCCTCACGCGATTTCCCGATGCTGATCGACCTCTATCTCCAGGGCAGGCTCCCGCTCGACAAGTTCGTCACCGAGCGGATCGCCCTCGACGGCGTCGAGAAGGCCTTCGAACGCATGCACCACGGGGACGTCCTCCGTAGTGTGGTGACGTGGTGAAACTCTTCACCGACGCCGATTTCCCCGCCGACCCGTATCCGGGAGCGCGACCGGGACACTCCTTCGTCCACTTCGACGGCGCCGGGCACAGCCTCGACACCGCGCCGGAAGGCTGGCGCGGACGCCAGGCCGTGCTCGCCTACGGCTCGAACGCGTGCCCGTCCAAGATCACCTGGCTGCGGGAGAACATGGGCCTGGAGGGCCCTGTCGTCGTCTGCCACGCGCGCTGCACCGATCTCGCCGCGGTCTGGGCGTCCGGGCTGCGGTTCCGGGACGGGCAGCGGCCCGCCACGCTCGCCGCCGCCCCGGGCGTCGTCGAGGAGCATTCCGTCTGGTTCGCCTCCTCCGACCAGTTGGCCGTACTCGACAGATGCGAGGGCAACGGCTTGCGCTACCGGCTGGTGCGGCTGACGGCGCCCGCCATCACCCTCGACGACGGCACCGTGCTCGACGACGTGGTGGCCTACGTCGGCGCCGCGGACATCCGCCTGCCGATCCTCGTGGACGGCAGGCACATCCGCGTCGCCGACCTCGAACAGCGCCGGGCCGCGGCGCTGGAAGGGATCCCCGCCGAAACGCACGGCCTGGACTGCACGCTGGTCGACACCAGGGCTCTGGTCAAAGAAGCTTCCCTGGATTGAGGATCCCGGTGGGGTCGACGGCCTTCTTCGCCGCTCGCAACACTTCGACGCCGATCTCGCCGATTTCCGCCGACAGGTACCGCGCGTGGTCGACGCCGACGGCGTGGTGGTGCGAGATGGTGCCGATACCGGTGATCGCCTCCGAAGCCGCCGCCTTCGCCCGCTGCCACTGGCCGATCGGATCGGCCTCGTCGCGGGCGGTGAGCACGGTGAAGTACAGCGACGCGCCCGTTTCGTAGGCGTGCGAGACGTGGCACATGATAATGGCCCGGCCGAGCGTGGCGGTGAGCGCGGCACGCACGGCGTCGCGCAGGTCGCTCAGTTCCGCCCAGTACGCGGCCGTCTCCAGAGTCTCGACGCAGACGCCGTTGTCCATCAGCGCGTCCCGTTGCCGGGGGCCGGAAAACCGGCCGCGGCGCCAGGATTCGCCGAGGGTGGCACCGATGCGGACGGCACCGAACGGCTCCAGCACGCGCGTGGTCTCCCGGCGGCGCCGGGTGACCTCGTGTTTCGACGCGCCTTCCCAGCCGACGATCAGCAGACAGGGATGGGTGATCCCCCGCGCCTCGAGATATCGGCGCAGCGCCTTGGTCTTCCAACTGTCGTTGAGTGCCAGCGAAACCTCGCTTTCGTCCACATCGGACAGTCGCGTGACATCGGCGAGCACGTGCCGCTGGGCGAGTTCGCGGACCGCCGCGGTGCCGTTTTCCCAGCCGTCGAGGACATAGCCTTCGTAGCGGCGGACTTCCGGCACCGGGCGGACGCGGAGGGCGACCTCGGTGATCACGCCGAGCGCGCCTTCACTGCCGACGGCGAGATGCCGCAGGTCGGGTCCGGCCGCCGACGCCGGCGCGACGCCGAGTTTCCATTCGCCGCGCGGGGTCGCGAGCCGGACACCCGAAACCATGTCCTCGAACCGTCCGTAACCCGACGAGGCCTGCCCGGCCGAGCGGGTCGCGGCGAATCCGCCGATGGTGGCCCGTTCGTAGGACTGGGGCACGTGCCCGAGGGTGAAACCGTGCGCGGCGAGCAGCCGATCGGCCGCCGGGCCGGTGACCCCGGCCTGCAGGACCGCGATCCGGGACACCGGGTCGACGGAGACCAGCTCGCCGAGCCTGGTGAGGTCGAGCGCGATCACCGCGCTCTTGTCCCCGCGCGGCGCGGAAACCCCGCCGACCACGGAAGTCCCGCCGCCGAACGGGACGACACCGATGTCGTGCCGTGCGCAGATTTCCAGCACCGACTGGACTTCGCCGGGATTCTCCGGCAGGACGACGGCGTCCGGCAGCGGAAAATCACCGAACCCCCGGCGCCGCAGCAGGTCCAGGTAGGACAACCCGCTCGCCCGTGCGAGCCGTTCGCCCGGTGTCACCAGGACGTGTTCGACGCCGACGAGGTCCTCGAGGTCTCGCTTCGGCTGTTCGCCCAGCACCGGTTCGGGAACGGACAACGCCGAATCGGGTGCGAACGGGGCCGGTGAACCCAGAGGACCGATACGCTGGACGAGCCACCGCAACGCCTTCGCCGGAAGGTGGGCCGCGTCACCGGCTTCCGGCGTCCACGACCGTCTTAACCGGTGGTCAATAAGCTCAGTCACGACTACAGTGTTACATATGGACGTACAACGTCACTCACCTGCGGAAACAGGCGTCTCGGCGCTGGCGGACACCCGATCCCGTCAGGCCTCGACACGCGTGTCCGACGACGTTCTGCTCGACGCGGCGAAGAAGTGCGTACTCGCCGTCGGCGTGAGGCGGACCACCCTCGCCGAGATCGCGCGCACCGCGAAGGTCAGCCGGATGACCGTCTACCGCCGGTTCCCGGACGTGCGCAGCGTGCTCGCGACCCTCATGACCCGTGAGTTCGGCGGCCTGCTGCAAGGCGCCGCCGAACCGGAGACCGAGCCCGCCAACTTCCGCGAGAAGCTCGTGCGGAGTTCGGCCACCGCCGTCACCGCGCTGTCGGGCGACCCGCTGTTCCGCACGCTGCTGGACCTCGACCCCGAACTCGTCCTGCCCTACATCGTCGAACGGCTCGGGAAGACCCAGCGCTTCGCCGAGGGCGTGATCCTGCATCTGCTGCGGTCCGGCCACGAAGACGGTTCGATCCGCAAGGGCGACCTGCCTTCTCAGGCGCGCACCCTGCTGCTGCTCATCCAGTCCTTCGCGTTCTCCTTCCGCCCCGCCACCGCGGACGTGAACGAGAAAGACCTGATGGCGGAATTCGCCCAGGTGCTCGACGCGGCGTTGCGCCCGTGACGCCGGGCTCGCTCAACGCTTTGCGGCGCGAGCGGGAGCTCGCGGCGCTCGACGGCGGTGAGCGGGTCGATCTGGCGGTGGTCGGTGGCGGTGTCACCGGCGCCGGGATCGCGCTGGACGCGGCCGCGCGCGGGCTCTCGGTGGCCCTGATCGAGGCGTACGACCTGGCGTACGGGACTTCGCGGTGGTCCAGCAAACTGGTCCACGGCGGGCTCCGCTACCTCGCCAAGGGCGATCTGGCGCTGGCGCACGAAAGCGCCGTCGAACGCGGGATCCTCATGACGCGCACCGCGCCGCATCTCACCAGGGCGATCCCGCAGCTGTTCCCCATGTACCGCGAGACCTCGCGCGGCCAGCAGGCGTTCATCATGACCGGCCTCGTCGCAGGCGACGGTCTCCGCCGTGCGGCGGGCACCCCGGCGTCGGTACTGCCGCGGCCGAGGTCGATCCCGGCCGCGGAGGCACTCGCGCTCGCCCCCGGCCTGTCCCCTCAAGGCCTGCGCGGCGCGCTGCTGGCCTACGACGGCGCGCTGACCGACGACGCGCGGCTCGTGGTGAACCTGGCGCGCACGGCCGCGTCACGCGGCGCGAAAATCCTGACAAGGGTCGAGGCGATCCGGCTCGGCGCGGATTCGGTGCGGGCGAGAGACCGGCTCACCGGACGGGAAGTGGAGATCCGCGCCCGTCAGGTCATCAACGCGACGGGGGTCTGGGCGGGCGAACTGGCGGAGTCCGTGCGGCTGCGGCCGTCCCGCGGTTCCCACCTGATCCTGGCGGCGGGGGCGGCGCCGATCGGCGCGACGTCGGTCAACGTGCCCGTCCCCGGCGAGAACAACCGGTTCGTCTTCCTGCTGCCGCAACCCGACGGGCGGGTGTTCGTCGGGGTCACCGACGAACCGACCGACGGCCCGATCCCGCGCGTGCCCTCCGTGCCGGAGTCCGATGTGGACTTCCTGCTCGACGTGGCGTCGAAGGCGTTCACCCGCCCGCTGACCCGCGCCGACGTCGCCGGTTCGTTCGCCGGGCTGCGGCCGCTGGTCGAGGGTCACGGCGGGCGCAGCGCGGATCTCTCCCGCAAGCACGCGGTGGTGACCGGCGCCGACGGCGTGCTCACCGTCGTCGGCGGCAAGCTGACCACGTACCGGAAGATGGCCGAAGACGCCGTCGACGCCGCGTTGAAGCGGTCCGGGCTCCACGCCGGGCCGTCGACCACCTCCCGGCTCCCCCTTCTCGGCGCGGCTCCCCGGAGCCGTCTGTCCTCTGTGGACGCTCCTGCTCGGCTGGTCGCGAAGTACGGCACCGAGGCGCCCCGCATCGCGGCGCTCGGCGAGGTCGATCCGGAACTAGCCTTGCCCCTGTTCGGCGGCACCGAGATCAGCGCGGCCGAGGTCGTCTGGGCCGTGCGGCACGAGGGCGCTCTCGACGTCGAGGACGTCCTGGAGCGCCGCACCCGGCTCGGCCTGGTCGCCGCGGAGGCCGAAGCCGCCCGCCCCCGGGTCCAGGAACTCGTCGACAAGTCGCTCGCCGGACTCACCTGACGCCGTATTTAGTCCTCTAAATGCGGTGAGGGCGCGCTCGCCGGCCCCGTCCCGGATGTCGCGAAAGCCACTTTCGGGACACCAGACGTCGCGCAAGTGGCTTTCGCGACACGCTCGGCTCGTCGGCGTGCTTCTCCGCCTGACACCGTATTTAGTCCTCTAAATGCGGTGTAACACGCCCCCAACTTGACGGGTCGTTGGGTTTTTGCAACAGTATGTTCCATGAGCCCGGTCAGACGCGGCAAAGAGCTGCCGATCTACAACCGGCTTCCGGTGCTCCGGGCGGAGCGCGGACTGAGCAGGGCCGCCCTCGCGACGGCTGTCGAGGTCAATCCGCAGACCATCGGCGCGCTCGAACGAGGGGACCACTACCCGAGCCTGGACCTGGCGTTTCGCATCTGCGCGGTGTTCGACCTCCCGGTCGAGGCCGTGTTCAGCCGCGAACCGTTCACGCCACTGTCCACTCAGGTCTACCGGGAGGGGGGAGCATGAGCGAGAGGCAGGGGTGGCTGGCCGCGCGCTGGGAGCGACAGCAGGAGCGGTTCGAGGAGGTGGAACTCAAACGGGCCAGGAAGCTGCCGGCTTGGCGCACGCGACGCCGTCGCCGCCAGTTGAGCGTGCTCGTGATCCTCGGGAACCTGATGCTGCTCGTCGGCGCCTCGCTGTTCGTCACCCAGCAGGGGCCGGTCTTCTTCGGGCTCTGGTTCGGCGGCGCCTTGATCACCGGGACCGCGCACTGGCTGCTGCGCATCCTCACCGGCAAGATGAGTGGCGGATTCTCGCTCCGGCTCGACGAACGCGAACGGGAAATGCGCCACCGGGTCACCTACGCCAGCTACCAGATCCTGGTCGGCCTGATGATGGTCGGGATGGTCTTCTCGATGATCATCTCGAACACGGAGGACGCGGGATTCCGCATCGCCCTGATGCTGGCCGCGCTGCTGCTCGCCGGGACCACCTCGGCGGCGACCATCCTCGGCTGGACGCTGCCGGACGACGACCCCGAAGACTTCGAAGAGGTGACTCCCGCATGACCGTCACCAGGACCCGCTCCGACCGGCGGCGGCTCGCCGTCTCCGCCGTGATCGGCCATCTCGTCGTGATCGCCGGGGCGGCCCTGCTCCGCGAGCCGACACTGTGGTTCGCCGTCGGCCTGATGGGACCGGGGCTGTGTCTCTGCGTCGGCACAGCGGCGGTGCTGCGCAAGGCCGTCGGCAGACCCGGTTCCGCGGCGAACGATCTCGACGAACGTGAACTGCACTTGCGCGGCAAGGCGCACTACAGCGCCTTCCAGGGGATCTGCCTGCTGATGGTGGTGGATCTCGGTTACGGGCTTTACGCGGCGGGCCAACCGGATGCCGGTTCCCTGCTGGCCGCGATGACAGCGGCGTTACTCGTCTTCGGGACGTCGTTGCCGGCGCTTTGGCTCGCGTGGCGGCTGCCGGACGACGATCCCGAGGACTACACGGACTTCGAGGGGGTGACTCCGGCATGACCGGGGACAAGAGGCGCTACAAGGTGTCCGTCGGCGTGGTCGCCGTCGTGCTGGTGGCGGGTGGGGTCCTCGCCGGCGCGGGACGGGCGGTGCTGGTGTACCGGGCCACCTCGGTGGTGAACAACGTCAAGCTGGACGGGCTGCTCCAACGCAACCGCACGGTTTCCGGCGTCCACCGGGGATTCACGGCGCTGGTGCGGTATTTCGAAGAGGGGAAGTGGAAATGAGCGAGGGGAAACTGGAGATCGACCGGATCTCCAAGAAGTACGGCGCGAAGGTCGCGCTGGACGAGGTGAGCTTCGAAGTCCAGCCCGGTGAGCTGTTCGGCTTCGTCGGCAGCAACGGGGCGGGCAAGACCACCACGATGCGGATCGTCCTCGGCGTGCTGGCGGCCGACGGCGGCGAGGTGCGGCTCGGCGGTGCGCCGATCACGCACGAGACCCGCACGCATATCGGGTACATGCCGGAGGAACGCGGGCTGTACCCGAAGATGAAGGTGCTGGAGCAGCTCGTCTACCTCGCCGAACTGCACGGGATGTCGGCCAACGACGCCCACCGCAGCGCCGAGAACTGGATCTCCCGGCTGGGGCTGACCGAACGCCGCAAGGACGAGGTCCAGAAACTGAGCCTCGGCAACCAGCAGCGGGTGCAGCTCGCGGCCGCGCTGGTGCACGATCCGAGGGTGCTGGTGCTGGACGAGCCGTTCTCCGGCCTCGACCCGCTGGCCGTGGACGTGATGAGCGGGGTGCTGCGCGAGAAGGCCGCGACAGGCGTGCCGGTGGTGTTCTCCAGCCACCAGCTGGATCTGGTCGAGCGGCTGTGCGACCGCGTCGGCATCATCCGAAGTGGACGGATGGTCGCTTCCGGCAGTGTCGGCGAGCTGACAGCCGACGCGGGCAACGGCCTCGTCGTCACCGCGCCCCACTCCTCGCCCGGGTGGGCCTCGGCCGTTCCCGGTGTCCGGTCGGTCGAGCAGAACGGCCCGACGACGATCCTCGAACTCGAGGTGGGCGCGGACGACCAGGCCGTACTCGCCGCGGCGCTGGCCACCGGCCCGGTCACCGAATTCACCAAACGCAGGCGCTCGCTCACCGAGCTGTTCCGCGACGCCGTCGCCGAGAAGCCCGCGGCACAAGGAGTTTCCGCATGAACACCGTCTCTTCGTGGCGCGCGGTCTGGCTCATCGCCAAACGCGAGCTGAACACCCGGCTGCGCACCCGGTCCTTCGTGATCGGCACCGCCGTCCTGCTGGTCATGCTGATGGGCTACGTCCTCCTGCAGGCCACGCTGATCAGCAACGAGGACAAGAGCAAGATCGGGCTCACCGGCCAGACCGCCGGGATCGCGCAGCAGCTCCAGACGGCGGGCGCGGCGATCGGCGAGAAGATCGAGACCGTCCCCGTCGCCGATCCGGCCCAGGGCCGCTCGCAGGTCGAAAACGGGGATCTCGACGTGTTGCTGTCCGGCAACGCCACCGAGCTGAAGGTGCTCGTCAAGACCGAACTGAACACCAAGCTCCGTGCCATGCTGACCGGTGTTTCGCAGCAGGAAGTGCTCAACGGCAAGCTTTCCGAGGTCGTGGAGAACCCGGATCAGGTGCTGCGCACGGTCAACGAGACCCAGGTCGAGGTCGACTCGATCAAACCGCCGGATCCGGAGAAGGACCAGCGGATGGTGATCGGGCTGATCGTGGCCGTGCTGCTCTACATGAGCATCGTGACCTACGGGACGCTGGTCGCGCAGGGCGTGGTCGAGGAGAAGTCCAGCCGGGTCGTGGAGATCCTGCTGTCCACCGTCCGGCCATGGCATCTGTTGCTGGGCAAGGTGATCGGGCTCGGCCTGGTCGGACTGACCCAGCTGGTGATCATCGGCGGCGCCGGGTTGATCGTCGCGTCGGCGACCGACGTGCTGACGCTGTCCGGGGTCGCGACGAGCGCGCTGCTGTGGGGCGTGCTGTGGTACCTGCTCGGATTCCTGTTGTACGCCACCGTCTACGGCGCGATGGGCTCGCTGGTCTCCCGGCAGGAAGACACCCAGTCGGTGATCGGCCCGGTCAACATCGTGCTGATCCTGGGCTTCGTCGTCGGGTTCAACCTGCTGGCGCAGGCGCCGGACGGTACGGGGACCAAGATCCTTTCCCTGGTACCGCTGCTTTCCCCAGTGCTGATGCCCGCGCGGATCGCGTCCGGGAACGTCGAGGTGTGGGAGATCGCGCTGTCGCTGGGCCTGACCGTGGGCGCCATCGCCCTGTTCACCTGGCTGGGCGCGCGGATCTACCAGAACAGCGTCCTGCGGGTCGGCAGCCGGATCAAGCTGACCGACGCCCTTCGCGGCTGATCGCTTCGCGCGTGAAGGCCCCCTTCCCTCAGCTGAGCCGAGGGAAGGGGCCTTCACGCGCGTTCAGGTACCTTTGATGGCGCCGTAGCGCTCCAGGGCCACCTGACGTTCGTGGGCGTGGTCGACCATGGGCGCAGGATAGCCCTTGACGTCCTTCGGCTTGTGCACCGCTTTCCCTTGCACGGAGCGGAGTTCGGGAACATAGCGGCGGACGTACTCGCCGGAGGGGTCGAACTTCTCCCCCTGCGTGGTCGGGTTGAAGATCCGGAAGTACGGCGCGGCGTCGGTGCCGCTGCCCGCGACCCACTGCCAGTTCAGCTGGTTCGACGCGAGATCGCCGTCGACCAGGTGCCGCATGAAGTATCGCGCCCCGAGCCACCATGGCAGATGCAGGTCCTTGACCAGGAAGCTGGCCACGATCATCCGGACGCGGTTGTGCATCCAGCCCTCGGCGAGCAGCTGCCGCATCCCCGCGTCGACGATCGGGAAGCCGGTGCGCCCTTCGCACCACCGCTTGAAAGCCTCGTCGTCACTTTCGTGTTCCATGGCGTCGAAGCGGGAATCGTAGTTCTTGCGCGCGGTTTCGGGGCGGTGCCACAGGACGTCGGCGTGGAACTCGCGCCACGCGAACTCGCCGCGCAGCGACTTCGCGCCGGATCCCTCGTTCCCGGCGAGGTCGGCCAGCAAGGTGCGCGGGTGAACGCAACCCCATCGCAGGTACGGCGAAAGCCTGGTCGTCCCGGGACGATCCGGACGGTCACGGTCCTCGTCGTAGGTCTCGATGCCGTCGTCCAGGAACTCGTGCCAGCGGTCCAGCGCCGCCTTCTCACCGGGCTCCGGCAGCTCCATCCCTTTGAGCGAAGGGGATTTCGGGAGCTTGACCGAACGCGGCGGCTCCAACCAGTCCACTATGGACTTTCCGGTGTCCGCGGGGCGCGGCCAGCCGTGACGCGTCCACGCGCGGTAGAACGGGGTGAACACGCGATACGGGTCGCCGTCCGGTTTGGTGACCCTGCCGGGTGTGATCGCGTACGAGGAACCCGTCTCCGTCCACGCGATGTCGTGCTCCGCCAAGGCTTTCTTGACTTCGTCGTCACGGCGGCGGCCGTAGGGACCGGTGTCCGCGCTGACGTGCACGGCGGCGGCCCCGATCTCGCGGGCGGCCTTGACGACCTCCTTGACCGGATCGCCCTTGACGAGCATCAGCCGTCCGCCGAGCTGGTCGTCAAGCGCTTCGAGACAGCCGTGCAGGAACGCGACGCGCGGGGCGCCGGAGGGTTTGAGGAGCGCGTCGTCGAGGACGTACAGCGCGAGGACATGCTTGCTGTGCTTCGAGGCTTCCAGCAGGGCTGCGTGGTCGCCCAGTCGCAGGTCGCGGCGGAACCACAGCACTACGGGGGCTTCTTTGGTCACCCAGGAAACCTTAAGCGGTACCGCTGGTGACCGCAGTCCGGCCCCGGAATGCCACGAAGGGCCCCCTCGAGGCGGAATTCGCCCTCCGGGGACCCTTCATGGTGCTTGCGCGAAGCGGGATCAGCGCTCCGAGATCGGCGTGTAGTTCCGCTCGGCGGAGCCGGTGTAGATCTGCCGCGGGCGGCCGATCTTGGTGGCCGGGTCCTGGATCATCTCGCGCCAGTGCGCGATCCAGCCCGGCAGGCGACCGAGCGCGAACAGCACGGTGAAGTACTTCGTCGGGAAGCCGAGCGCCCGGTAGATCAGACCGGTGTAGAAGTCGACGTTCGGGTACAGCTTCCGCTCGATGAAGTAGTCGTCCGAGAGCGCTGTCTCTTCCAGCTTCTTCGCGATGTCGAGCAGCTCGTCGCCGCCCTTGAGCTTGGAGAGGATCTCGTCCGCGGTGTTCTTGATGATCTTCGCGCGCGGGTCGTAGTTCTTGTAGACCCGGTGCCCGAAGCCCATCAGGCGGACACCCTTTTCCTTGTTCTTCACGCGGGTGACGAAGTTCGCGACGTCGCCGCCCTCGGCCTTGATGCCCTCGAGCATGTCCAGCACCGCGCTGTTGGCGCCACCGTGCAGCGGGCCGAAGAGCGCGTTGATGCCCGCCGAGATCGAGGCGAACAGGTTCGCCTCGGAGGAGCCGACGAGGCGCACTGTCGAGGTGGAGCAGTTCTGCTCGTGGTCGGCGTGCAGGATGAACAGCAGGTCGAGCGCCTTGGCGACGTCCGGGTCGACCTCGTAGGGCTCGGCCGGGAAGCCGAAGGTCATCCGCAGGAAGTTCTCGACCAGGCCGAGCGAGTTGTCCGGGTACAGCAGCGGCTGTCCGACGGACTTCTTGTACGCGTACGCGGCCAGGGTCGGGACCTTGGCCAGCAGGCGGATGGTGGACAGCTCCACGTTCGCTTCGTCGAACGGGTTGAGCGAGTCCTGGTAGAAGGTCGACAGCGCGGATACGGCGCTGGAGAGCACCGGCATCGGGTGCGCGTCACGCGGGAAGCCGCTGAAGAAGGCCTTGAGGTCTTCGTGCAGCAGGGTGTGGCGCTGGATCTTGTCGGTGAACTCCGCCAGCTGTGTCTGGGTCGGCAGCTCGCCGTAGATGAGCAGGTACGAGACCTCGATGAAGGTCGACTTCCCGGCCAGCTGCTCGATCGGGTAGCCGCGGTAGCGCAGGATGCCGGCGTCACCGTCGATGTAGGTGATGGCCGAGGACGCGGCGCCGGTGTTCACGAACCCGGGGTCGTGGGTGATGTACCCGGTCGTCGCCAGCAGCTTCCCCAGCTCGATCCCAGGCGCACCCTCGACCGGGTGGATCACCTTGAACTCGTGCTCGCCATTGGGCAGGCGCAGCGTCGCGGTCTCGCCGGACTGCCCCGCAGCCGTCGTCGCGTCGGACATGTAAGTCCCTCTCACGTTCAGCACGGGCCGGCGGCGCCTGTAGGTTCCACAGGTACGCCCTCTTTCACGCGCGTGACCCACGGCCTCGCTGCACACCGCCCCGCTGGGGTATGAATTCCCCACTACGCTAGTCGAGAATGGGGTCAACGCGCAGCGGGTGAGTTGCTCACAACAGCCCCTTTGGGACCAGGTTCACACGGCGGATGCCATATCTTCGGCCGTCGGCGGTTCCGCCCCACTCCGCGACACGGTGATCGACGCCGCTTTCGCCGCGAATTCGAGCGCCGAACGCCAGCCGTCGGCGTCGAGAGTGGACACGTCACGCACCTCGTTCGAGTACAGCCATGCCAGCAGCGCGCCCTGCACGGTGTCCCCCGCGCCGATCGTGTCGACGACGGCGACTCGGCGTGACGGGACTCGCGCGATTTCGCCCGCCCGTGTGATGACGGACAACCCCTGCGCGCCGCGGGTGAGCACCACGGCATCGACTCCGGCAGAGGTCCAGACCTTTGCGGCGTCGATCGGATCGGCGCCTTCGGTGAGCCATTCCGTGTCGTCGTCGGAGATCTTGAGCAGGCGGACGTCCGGCAACCAGGACTCGAACCTCGCCCGGTACGCGGCCGGATCGGCGATCAGCGCCGCCCGGATGTTCGGGTCGAGGACGGTCAGGACACCTCGGGCGGATTCACGGCGCAACATGGTTTCGTACGTGCTCGCGCCCGGCTCCAGGACCATGCCGAGCGTGCCGAGCGAGAGCGCCGTCACATTTTCCGGCAGCGCGCCGGGATCGCCGACCAGCCTGTCCGCGGTGCCCTCGGTGTAGAAGGTGTACTGCGCGGAGCCCTTCTCGTCGAGCGCGACCACGGCGAGCGTGGTCGGCTCGTTTCCCCGCTGCAGCAAGGCGGTGTCGACCCCGGAGGCGTGCAACCGGTCCACCAGCGCCATCCCGAAACGGTCATTGGAGACACGCGAGAAGAAGCCCGTCGGGACGCCGAGCCGTCCGGCGGCGAGCGCGACGTTGTAGGGACCACCCCCCATCCGGGGCAGCAGCGCGCGCAACCCACCGTCCACAGTGGAATCCAACGGTTCTCCAGGAACGAGGTCGACCAGCGCCTCTCCACCCACGACGATCACGGGCGCGATGCTAGCCGAGGCCGTGGTGCCACACCAGAATTGTCAGCTCAGGACATTTTTTGTCGCGATCCCGCCAAGGAGCAGTTCCGACAAAGCGGTGAAGGCTTCGGCGTCGGTCACCCCGGCGCGCTGGCCGACCACCCCGGTCTGGATTCCCTCGATGATGAGCCCCGCCATTTCCGCGATCAGCCGCGCGTGCACCTCACGGAAAACACCGTCGGTGACGCCGCGATCGATGAACGACCGGATGCGCTGGGCCGCGGCGCGGCTGTTGAGCTGATACGCGTCCCGCGCCGGGGCGAATTCGGCGATGTCGGTCATGAAAGCGGCCGAAGCGCGATTCAGGTATTCGGAGATGCCGGCGAGGTACTCCCCGAGGATCTTGCGGGCGTCGTCGATCCCGGCGATCCGCTCCTCCAGCAGCTCGGCGGCCCCTTTGAAAAAGTGGGTGACGACCTTGACCGCGAGCTGCTCCTTGCTGGGGGCGAGCGCGTAGAGGGTCGACTTCGAGCAGCGGAGCCTGGCGGCGAGGTCGTCCAGCGTGAACTGGGAGAACCCCTCGGCGAGGAAGAGCGCTTCGAGTTCCGAAAGCAACGCACGCTGACGTGCGGTGGGCTGGCGGCGCCGGGTCTTGCTCTCGGTCATCGGATCACTATCCCTTACGCGGACGGTGTACCCCCAGCGCCTTCTACTGTACGCTCAATGGACCCACAGTACTGTTTTTAGTACAGCTCAGCTCGGAGGAGCCATGCCGGCGGACCGTCTGCTGCCCAGCACCGAGGCCCAGGACCTGATCGACCTGGCCAAGGAGATCGCACGCGAAGAACTCGCTCCGATCGCGAGCAAGTACGAAGAGACCGCGCACTTCCCGCGTGAACAGTTCCGGCTGCTCGGGCAAGCCGGGCTGCTCGGCCTGCCGTACGCGGAGCGCTGGGGCGGCGGCGACCTGCCGTACGAGGTCTACCTGCAGGTTCTCGAGGAGATCGCGGCCGCGTGGATGTCCGTCGGCGTCGGGCTCTCCGTGCACACGATGTCCTGCTTCGCGCTGGCGCACCAAGGCACCGACGCGCAGCGCGACCGCTGGCTGCCCGACATGCTGGAGGGTGAACTGCTCGGCGCGTACGCCCTCTCGGAGACCCACGCCGGCTCCGACGCCGCGGCCCTTTCGACCCGCGCGCGGCTCGAAGATGACCAGTACGTCGTGAACGGCACGAAGGCGTGGATCACCCATGCGGGCGAGGCCGACTTCTACACGACCATGGTGCGCACGAGCGACGACGGCGGACAGGGCATCACCTGCCTGCTCGTCGACGCGGCGACTCCGGGCCTCTCGGCCGCGCCACCCGAGCGGAAAATGGGTCTCACCGGTTCGACCACCGCGCAGCTGATGTTCGACGACGCCGTCGTCGACGCCGAGCGGCGGATCGGCGACGAGGGCCAAGGGCTGAAGATCGCGCTGTCGTCACTCAGCTCCGGACGGCTGGGCATCGCCGCCTGCGCCGTCGGGCTCGCGCAGGCCGCGCTGGACGAGGCCCTCGAGTACGCGAAGGGCCGCACGCAGTTCGGGCGCCCGATCATCGAGTTCCAGGGCCTGGAGTTCCTGCTGGCCGACATGGCCGCGACCGTCGAGACGTCACGCGCGATGTACCTCGATGCGGCCCGCCGCCGCGACCGCGGGCTGCCGTTCCAGCGGCAGGCGTCGATCGCGAAACTCGTCGCGACCGACGGCGCGATGAAGGTGACCACCGACGCCGTGCAGGTCCTCGGCGGCGCCGGTTACACGAAGGACTTCCCGGTGGAGCGGTACATGCGGGAGGCGAAGGTGCCGCAGATCTTCGAGGGCACGAACCAGATCCAGCGCATGGTGATCGCACGGGAACTACGGAAGTCCTGACGCTCCGCGGGACTATGATCACGAGTGGTCACTGGGAGGCCGTGAGACGCTGTGACGCGGCCCGGCGGACAGGTGATGTTGCGAAAGTCGCGTTCGCAACGTTGAAGGTTGCGAACGCGACTTTCGCAACACCTTCCGGTGGAGCCCCTCACACCTTCCCAAGTCCGTGAAGGCCTCCTTGAGGGACTCAGGGTCCCTCAAGGAGGCCTTCACGGACTTGGGTTGGAATCGTCGAGCGTCAGTGCCCTCGCGGGCCGAACTGCGGCGGCGGGCCGCCTAGCTGCTGCTGTTGCGGCTGTTGCTGCTGCTGTTGCTGCGGCGGCCATCCGGCCTGCGGCGGATACGGCTGCTGCCCCGGCCCCGGCTGCCATTGAGGCCCAGGCTGCCCCGGCGGGTACTGCTGGACAGCCTGCGCGACGTGCGGCTGCTGGTATCCCTGCTGCTGGAATGCCTGCTGCTGCGGAAATCCCTGCCGGGCCGCGACAAGGTCACGCGCCTTGCGCCGCTTCCCGCGGATGAGCATCGTCGCGCCCAAACCGGTCAGCGCGACCCCGACCCCGGCCATCCAGAGCCCGTGGTTCCGGAACGTCTCCGCACGGGATTCGGCGGCGGCCTTCATCTCGTTGTAGGTGTCCTCGCCGGTACTGCGGCCGTTCTTCGTGGTCTCGCAGACGTCACCGGGCGACATGATCTTGCCGCCGCATTTGATGAGATTCGGATCCTCGCGCGAGAACAGCAAGGTGACGACCAAGAACCCGATACCGACGATCAGGACAAAGACCCAGCGCTTCATGTGTTACATGTCCTCCCCATATGTAACACATGAGAGCACAGGTCCCTCGTCCCTGACAAGAGCGAAGTCAGCTTTCGCGGTAACGGCGTTCCTCGGTGACGCCGACCCCGGCTTCGGAGTCGAAGTGGTAGACCTCGCGTCCGCGCACGAACACCCGCATGGCCCGGTTCATCACGTCGAGCGGATCACCCGACCAGAGGACCACGTCGGCGTCGAGACCCGGCTTCAGCGAGCCGACCTGGTCGTCGAGGTCCAGCATCGCGGCCGGGTTGACGGTCAGCGCCTTCAGCGCGGTCTCCGGGTCGAGGCCGTCCTTCACCGACAGCGCCGCCTGGTACACCAGGAAGTTGATCGGCACGACCGGGTGGTCCGTGGTGATCGCGATCCGCACGCCCGCCCTGGCGAGGATGCCGGGCGCGCGCAGCGTGCGGTTGCGCAGCTCCACTTTGGACTTGGTGGTGAACAGCGGGCCGAGGATCACCGGCACGTCCCGCTCGGCGAGCAGGTCCGCGATCAGATGCCCTTCGGTGCCGTGGTTGATCACCAGTTTGTAGCCGAACTCGTCCGCCAGCCGGATCGCGGTGACCATGTCGTCGGCGCGGTGGACGTGCTGGTCCCAGTACAGCTCGCCGTCGAGGACCTTGGCCAGGGTCTCCTTGGTCAGATCGACGTCGAACGGCTTGCCCTCACCGGCGGCGTGGTCGCGCTTGGCGGCGTAGTTGCGGGCGGCGGTGAACGCGTCGCGGATGGTCGACGCGACGCCGAGCCTGGTCGACGGCGTCTGCTTCTTCTCACCGTAGACCCGCTTCGGATTCTCGCCGAGCGCGCTCTTCACGCTGACGCCCTCGGCGAAGATCATGTCGAGCACCGTCCGGCCCCAGGTCTTGACGCCGATCGTCTGCCCGCCGATCGGGTTCCCGGAGCCGGGTTTGATGACGACGCTGGTGACACCGCCGGCCAGCGCGTCGTCGAAACCGGGCTCGTACGGGTCGATCCCGTCGATCGCCCGGAACCGCGCGCCGTTGGGGTCGGTCATCTCGTTCGTGTCGTTGCCCGACCAGCCCTCACCGTCCTCGTGGACGCCGAGGTGGGCGTGCGCGTCGATGAACCCGGGCAGCACCCACGAGCCCGCGGCGTCGATCAGTTCGGCGGCTTCGGGGACCTCGACGTCGGCGGCGGTGCCGACCGCGACGATCTTCCCGTTCTCGATGAGGACCGTGCCGCCGTCGATGGGATCACCGTCGACAGGGACGACGTAACCACCGACGATGGCCTTGACCTGTGCTTTGTCAGACATACTTTGACACGCTAACGAACTGGGCCGCCCGGACGCACGCGGGGCTTTTCAAAGTGGACGAGCTCGTAGTCCGACTCGGGCGTACGGTGTGTTTCGACGTAGCCGAGCTTCGGGTACATCCGCAGCGGACCGGCGCTCCGCTCTCCGGTGAACAGGCGGAACACGGTCACCGGCTCCGGCATCGCCGCTTCGGCCGCGAGCAGCAGCGAGCTGCCGAGCCCGTGACCCTGCCTGTCCGGCGCCACGATGAGCCTGCCGACGAGACCGGCCTCGCCGTCAACGACGATCCGGACGCTCGCCACCAGCCGTCCGGATTCCCTGATGCCCCAGGCGAAACACGCGGGATCGCCCAGGGCCTCCTTGGTCTGCTCGAAGGTCTCCACCAGCGGCGGAAGGTCCAGGTTCCGGTGCGTCCTCGCCTCCGGCACGTAGGCCGCGCGCTGCAGCGTGAGCGTTTCGCCCGCGTCCACGGGGCCCAGCCGGAGCAGCGACGTCATCAGCGCACCCGGATTCCCCAGCTCCCGGTCCACGAGGACGCGGGCTCCAGCTCGATCAGGTCGGTGCCGGTGTTGAGCGCGTCGGCGGGGCAGGTCATCGGCTCGATCGCCACCGCGCGGCCGCGGCCGACCAGGTCGTCCGGCGTGAACACCTGCGCCCAGTGGAAGTCCGGCCCCGCCCAGACCACCAGCTCCTGCTCGCCGTGCGAGAGGACGTGGTGGTGGTTGCCGTCCTCGGCGACGCTCAGCCCGCCGAACGCCGTGTCCAGGTCGACGCCTTCGAGCACCTTGCCGCGCCGGAAGTCGTACTCGGTCCCCTCGACGTCCTGCTCGTCGGCGTACGGCATCTGCTCGTCGCCGAGGTACGGCCGGACCCGGCTCGCGGGCAGCGTCAGGGTCAGCTCGTCGGTGGGCACGTCACCGATGCGGAAGTAGGGGTGCGTGCCGAGCCCGACGCCGATCGGGCTCTCGCCCTCGTTGCGGATCTCGTGCGTCACGATCAGCTCGCGCGGCGAGATCTCGTAAGTGATCGTCGCCCGCAGCGGCACCGGCCAGCCCTCCTGCGCCGGGACGTCGACGGCCAGGGTGATCGACGACTCCGCGTGTTCCAGGAGCTCCCACTCCTCGTGCCGGGTCAGGCCGTGGATCGCGTTGCCGCGAGCCTCCTCGGTGATCGGGAGCTGCTGCTTCTCGCCTTGGTGGACCCACTGGCCGCCCTTGGTGCGGTTCGGCCAAGGAAGCAGCACCTGCCCGGCACCCTTCGGCGGCTTCTCGTCCTCGGCGAACGCCTCGACGTACGGCACCCCGCCGACCTCGAACGCGCGCAACCCGGCACCGATCTCGGTGACGACGGCGCGCGCGTTGCCGCGGGTGATCTCGAACTGCTCTCCGGTGGGATTGGCCATGCGGACGAGGTTACTGTGGGAACGCCAAGCCCGGACGAAGGAGACCGTCGCGATGACCGTTCCCGGCTACCCCAGCACCGTCGGCCGCGTCCTGGAGCGGAGCGCCCGGCGCGTCCCTGGCCGGGTCGCGCTCACGTTCGCCGATCGCGTGTGGACTTACGCGGACCTCGACAGCGCGGCGGGCCGGGTCGCGGCGAAACTGCTCGGCCGCGGGCTCGTCCACGGTGACCGCGTCGCTGTCTTCGGCAAGAACTCCGACGCGTACCTGTTGCTGTACCTCGGTTGCGCACGGGCCGGACTGGTGCACGTGCCGGTGAACTTCAACGCGCGCGGCGAGGAACTGGAGTACCTGCTCACGCAGTCCGAGCCCGCGGTCGCGTTCGTCGATCCCGCGCTGGCCGAACACGTGAAGTCCGAACATGAGTCCACTTCGGACATTCTCGGCTGGGCACTCGACACCACCCTTGCGCCGCACGAGGAATCCGGCGTCGCGGACGACGATCTCGTCCAGCTGCTCTACACCTCCGGCACGACTTCCCGGCCGAAGGGCGCGATGCTCACCCATCGCGCGCTCGTGCACGAGTATTCGTCCTGCATCGCCGCGCTCGACCTGAGCGACCGTGACGTGCCGCTGCACGCGTTGCCGCTGTACCACTCGGCGCAGATGCACGTCTTCCTCATGCCAGGACTGGCCGTCGGCGCGACGAACCACCTCGTCGAGGCCCCCGATCTCGGCGACATCCTCGCGCGGATCCCGCGCCAGGGGGTCACTTCACTGTTCTTCCCACCGACCGTCTGGGTGGGACTCGCGAACCATCCCGGCCTCGCCGAAGCGGATCTGAGCGGCCTCACCAAGGCCTACTACGGCGCGTCGATCATGCCCGTCCCGGTACTGGAGAAACTCCGCGAGCGGCTGCCGGGAGTCGGGTTCTACAACTGCTTCGGCCAATCGGAGATCGGTCCACTCGCGACGGTGCTGCGCCCCGAAGAACACGACGCGCGGCCGGATTCCGTCGGCCGCCCGGTCCTGTTCGTCGAGACACGCGTGGTGGACGCCGAGATGAACGACCTCCCGCCGGGCGAACTCGGCGAGGTCGTGTACCGCTCTCCGCAGCTGTGCACCGGATACTGGGGCAAGCCCGAGGAATCGGTGGAGGCGTTCAAGGGCGGCTGGTTCCATTCCGGCGATCTGGTGCGCCAGGACGGAGAGGGCTATCTGTTCGTCGTCGACCGGATCAAGGACGTCGTCAACACCGGCGGCGTGCTCGTCGCGTCGCGCGAGGTGGAAGACGCGCTGTACGCACATCCCGCCGTCGCCGAGGTCGCCGTCGTCGGCCTGCCGCACGAACGCTGGATCGAGGCGATCGCCGCCGTGGTCGTGGTGAAGGAGTCCGTCGACGAAGCCGAGCTGATCGAATTCGCCAAGAATTCGCTGGCTGCGCACAAGGTGCCGAAGTCGGTGCATTTCGTCGGCGAACTGCCGAAGAACGCGTCCGGGAAACTGCTCAAACGCGAGCTGCGGCAACAGTTCGGCGGGTCAGCGTCCGCGATCGGCGTCTAGCGACTCGGCGAACTCGCAGGCCGCTTCGAGGCTGCCCGGACGCGGCGGATCCTCCGGATCCCAGCCGAGTTCGCGGTCTCGCAGGACCTGCGAAAGCAGCGGCCGCCACCGCGGATCGAGATTTTCGCGAGCCCATTCGAGCGCGCCGCGCTTCGACTCGACCTCGGCCGTACGCACCGTGTAGAGCACACGGCAACAAGTCGACACGATGTAGCGCTGGGTCCACGCGATGTCGAAGGGCGCCCACGTCCGCACGCCGTCGACCAGCCCGTGCAGTTCCTCGCGCATCGCCGCGCGCATCGCGTCCGGCGGCGGCTCGTCGACCAGGCTCGCGATCGGCGGGCCGTCGAGCACGATGCCGCGGTGACGCAGGATCCAGCGCGTGTGGAGGCTGTTGCAGTGGGTGTCCCAGATCAGGATGCGATGGCCGTGATCGCAGTACAGCCAAGGAGTTCCGAGCCCTTGGCTGCTTTTCAGGGAGCCGATGTCCGCATACGAACCCTCGATTTCCTTGCACCAGAAGCCTTCGCGCGTGGGCAGCTCGTCGTGGAGCGCACGGAGGTCGGCTTCGGCCTTGCCACTCGGCGGTTCGGTGGTCGCGATGATGAAGTCGCAGTCGCTGTGGAGGTCGCCGGCGCCGAGGGCGAAGGAGCCCTGGACGTACGCGCCGACGTAGGTGTCGCCGAGGATTTCGCGGGCTGAGGCGACGAGGCCGACGAGGACTTCGTCGAGTTCCGCGTAGGGCGTGTACACGATGACTCTCTGAGAAGGTGTCGTGTTCGTCGGCGAACCTTGTGACGCCGACTGTGTGGATTTTAGGACGTTGGATGACCAGAAATCCACACGGTCCCGCGTGACCGGTCCGATCATGGTGGGGGTGTGTGGAAATAGGGACGTTGAGTGTCCCTATTTCCACACACCCCCACCTCTCGACAGCTGCCGGAACCGCGGGGCCGTCCGATCCCGGAGAACGCGGCACCGCAAGATTACTAGACCGGTCGTCATACTTTGGGCTACAGTCGGCCGCATGGTCCGCCGCACCGACACCCGGCAGCGCATGCTCGATTCCGCCGCCGAGCTCTTCCACCAGCAGGGTTACCACGCCACCGGCCTCAACCAGCTCGTCGCCGCCGTCGGCGCGCCCAAGGGGTCGCTCTACTTCCACTTCCCCGGCGGCAAGGAACAGCTGGCCGCCGAGGCCATCCGCCAGTCCGCAGACCGGCTTTGCGAGCAGCTGCGCACGATCACCGAGAACTCGCCCGACGTCATCACCGGCATCGAGAACGTCGTCGAGGCGCTGGCGATCTCACTGGAGGAGTCGGACTTCCAGCGCGGATGTCCACTCGCGACGGTCGCGCTCGACGCGTCGGGTGACAGCGAGGCGATCCGCCAGGCCTGCGCCGACGGCTACACCTCCTGGCACACCCTCATCTCCGAAGCCCTGAACGAGCTGGGCACCGACAGGGCGGATCAGCTGGCGACCGTCGTCCTCGCCTCCGTCGAGGGCGGTCTGCTGCTGGCCAAGACGTTGCACGACACCGCGCCGCTGCGCGCGATCGCCCCTCACCTCCGCACCACACTCGAACGGGAGTCGTCCTGATGCGCGTCCACCACCTCAACTGCGGGACCATGCGGCCCATCGGCGGCAAACTCGTCGACGGCAGGCCCGGGCTGTTCCGCCGCGCGGAACTGATCTGCCACTGCCTCCTGCTGGAGACCGAGACCGGGCTCGTGCTCGTCGAGACCGGCGTCGGCACCCCGACCGTCAACCGGCCCGTCGAATGGCTCGGCGCCGGTTTCGTCCGGTTGGTCCATCCCGACAGCGACGACGACCTCAGCGCCACCACCCAGATCCGCAAGCTCGGTTTCGACCCCGCCGACGTGCGCGACATCGTGCTGACCCACCTCGATCTCGATCACGCGGGCGGGCTCGTCGACTTCCCGCGGGCACGGGTCCATGTCCACGCCCGTGAGCTCCAGGCACTGGAGAAGCCGATCGACCGCAAGGAGGCGAGCCGTTACCGGAAGGTCCAGTTCGACCACGGCCCGATCTGGCGGTCTTACCGCGCCGACGGCGAGCCGTGGTTCGGCTTCGAAGCCGTCCGCGAGCTCGAAGGCGTGCCTGACGTGCTGCTCATCCCGCTCGCCGGGCATACGCGCGGGCACGCCGGGATCGCGGTCGACACCGGCGACGGCTGGCTCCTGAACGCCGGGGACGCGGTCTTCCACGGCGGCGAGCTGGCGCAAAAGCCGCACATCCCGTTCGCGCTGGGGTTCTTCGAGTCGTACATGCAGACGGAGAAAACGGCACGACTGGACAACCAGCGCCGGCTGCGCGAACTTGTCAGTAACAACGGTGACGAGGTGACGGTCTTCGCCGCGCACGACGCCACCGCATTCGAACGGTTCAGCCAGAGGAGCAGGCTATGAAGGTCCACCATCTGAACTGCGGCACGATGCGCGCGCCGGGAGGCAAATTCCTCGACGGTCAGCCGGGTCTGCTGCGCCGCTCGGAGCTGGTGGCGCACTGCCTGCTGATCGAGACCGGCGACGGGCTCGTGCTGGTGGACACCGGTTTCGGCCGCAAGGGCGTCGCGAATCCCGGCGGGTGGCTCGGTACGCCGTTCACGCTGATGGTGGGCGCGAAACCGGTCGAGGTGGAAACGGCCGCCCACCAGATCGAAGCGCTCGGTCACAAGCTCGAGGACGTCCGGCACATCATCTGCACCCATCTCGACGTCGACCACGCGGGCGGGCTCGCGGACTTCCCGCACGCCGTCGTGCACGTCCGCACCGCGGAGCACGACGCGGCGACGTCGCCGTCCAACGCGAGCGAAAAGTTCCGGTTCCGCGCCAACCAGTTCGCCCACCGTCCACTGTGGAGCCAGTACGACGAGGCGGGCGACGAGTGGTTCGGCTTCCAGGCCGTCCGCGAGCTCAAGGGACTGCCACCGGAGATCCTGCTGGTACCGCTCGCGGGACACACCAAGGGCCACACCGGGGTGGCCGTCGACACCGGCGACGGCTGGCTGCTGCACGCGGGCGACGCGTACTTCTTCCACGGTCAGATGGATCCGGTGAAGCCGCACTGCCCGCCGGGGATGACCGTGTTCCAGAACATGGTGCAGACGCTGCGCAAACCGCGGCTGGAGAACGTCGAGCGGCTGCGTGAGCTGAGCCGAGAACACGCTGACGAGGTCACCGTGTTCTCGGCCCACAGCCCGGTGGAGTACCAGGCACTCAGCCGCGGATAGCGAGGTCAGCCGACCGGCGGCTCGACGGGCTGCCGGTCTTCCTCGCTGTGCGTGGCCCGCATGACGAGCCAGTTGATCCCCCACAGCACGACACCGACGCCGAGCAGGATCGCGGCGACCTTGTAGTCACGGGCAGGCCGCCCGGACAACGGGGTCACCAGGTAGACGCAGAAGATCGCGGCCAGCACCGGGATGACCGTCGGCGCACGGAAATGCTTGTGCGCCGACTTCTCCTTGCGCAGCACCAGGACGGCGACGTTGACGATGGCGAACACCGCCAGCAGCAGCAACGCCGTCGTACCGCCGAGCACGCTGATGTCCACAAAGGACACCAGACCGATGGCGATGACGCTGGTGAACACGATCGCCACCCACGGGCTGCGGCGGAACGGGTGCACCGTGCCCAGCTGCTTCGGGATGATCCGCTGGTTCGCCATGCCGTAGAGCAGGCGGCTGGCCATCAGCATGTTGATCAGCGCCGAGTTGATGACCGCGAAGAGACCGATCGCGGAGAACACCTCGCGCGGGAATCCCGGGGCGCCGACGTCGAGCACCTTCAGCAACGCGCTGCTCTTGGCGGCCTCGAGTTCGTCGGCGGGCACCAGGAGCGAAGAGGTCACGGAGACCAGGATGTAGATGGTCGCGGCGATGACCATGCCCCACAGCATCGCCTTCGGGAAGATCCGGATCGGGTCCTTGCACTCCTCGGCCATGTTCACCGAGTCCTCGAAGCCGACCATCGCGAAGAACGCCAGCGACGTTGCCGAGGTGATCGCCACCAGCATCGTCTGGTTCTCGGTGTCGAACTCGACCAGTCGCGAAGCGTCGCCGTTGCCGTTCAGCACCGCCCACACGCCGACACCGATGATGATCAGCAGGCCGCCGATCTCGATGCAGGTCAGCACCACGTTGGTCTTCACCGATTCGGAGACCCCGCGGAAGTTGATCAGCGCGAGCCCGATCACGAACAGGATCGCCACCAGCGGCATCGGTGCGGTGATGAACTCGGCGAGGTAGGTGTCTCCGAAGGCCTTCGCCGCGGACGAGGCCGACGTGATCCCCGAACACATCACCGCGAACGCCACCATGAAGGTGAGGAAGCGGATCTTGAACGCCTTGTGCGTGTAGAGCGCGGCACCCGCCGCCTGCGGGTACTTGCCGACCAGTTCCAGGTAGCTGAACGCGGTCATGATCGCGACCACGAACGCGATCAGGAACGGCAGCCACAGCGCGCCGCCCACCCGGCCCGCCACCTGCCCGGTGAGCGCGTAGACGCCCGTCCCGATGATGTCCCCCACCACGAAGAACAGCAGGAGCTTGGAACCCATGACCCGTTTGAGGCTCGGCTGACCGGACGAGCCGGTCTGTTCTGTTGTCGTCGTGTCCGCCATGCGGCAAGAGTGTGCCGCATCACGTCTGTGGCCGACAGTCCGATTTGGTCAGTTCTTCGTCACGGGTTGACGAAGGGCGGTTCTGGGTAATTCGGTCAGTTCGCGTCGACCGCGGTCTTCACCAGCGGGACCATCATCTCCTGCGTCATCTTCATCGGCCCCGTGTAGTTGACCAGCACCGGAACGTCGTTGACGACCTCGGCGGCCGCCAGCGTCGCGGTCTTGTTCTCGTCGACGTAGTAGAGGGCGCCCTCGCCGACACCGGCGACGTCCTTCGCTCCCGGCTTCGCCTTCTTCAGCGCGGCGACCATCTCGGCGGGCTTGATCTTGTTTCCCTCGAAGCGGGTCACGGCGAGCGCGCCGACCTGCTTGCCCGCGGCCGAGTAGACGCAGCTCTTGGCCTTGCCACCGTTGGCGGCGTTGTCCTGCACCGGACCAGGCGCCGACGTCACGCCCTGGATGGCGATGGCCTTGGAGACGGCCTCGGCGGGCAGCAGCGCGCACGGCTCCTTCGCGCCGGCACCGCCGGTGGGCGCGGCCGAGGAACTCGGCGCGGCGGAGGTGGACGGAGCGGGAGCCTGGCTCGACGGCTTGGCCGCGTTGTCCGACTTCTCGTCCCCGGAAGAACAGGCGGAAAGGGTCGCGATGACAGCGGCGAACAAGACGATCGCCCGTGAAATACGCATGGACCCGACGATAGCCCCGGAGGATCAGTCCACCGGGGCCCGGTACCGCCAGAACGACGGGATCAGCAGCGCCGCCGCGATGACCAGCACGATGACCAGCACCCCGCCGCCCGAGGCGGCGGCGGCCGTGCCGACACCCGCGGCGGCCCAGCCGTGGGTGAGGTCGGCGATCCGCGGACCGCCCGCGACGACGACGGTGAACACGCCCTGCAGCCGTCCGCGCATCTCGTCGGTGGTGGCGACCTGCAGGATCGACATCCGGTAGATCGCGCTCACCATGTCGGCGGCTCCGGCGAGCGCCATGAAGAAGACCGCGAGCCACAGCGAATTCGCGAGACCGAAGCCGACGATCGCGCCACCCCAGACGCAGATCGAGACGATCACGCCGACGCCCTGCTTCTGAATCCTCGTCAGCCAACCGGAGAAGAGGCCGATCAGCATCGCGCCCGCCGGGAGCGCGGCGTACAGCCAGCCCAGTGCCGGTCCGCCGCCGGGCGGGTCGCCGAACGTGCGCTCCGCCATCTCCGGGATCAGCGCGCGCGGCATACCCGCGACCATCGCGATGATGTCGACGAGGAAGGAGGCCAAGAGGATCTTCTGCGTCGCCAGGTACTTGAAGCCGTCGATGATGTCGCGGATCCCGGCTCGGCGCGCGATCTCGCCGACCGGTGGGATCGGGGGCAGCTTCCAGACCGCGATGAGGGTCAGGCTCAGCGCGATGACGTCGATCAAGTAGAGCGTCGAGAGGCCGAGGATCGGGATCAGCGAACCGGCGAGCAGCGGGCCGAAGACCGCGCCGAAGGTGGCCATCGTGCTGCTCAGCGCGGTCGCGGGCGCGATCAGGTTGTCCGGCACCAGCCGGGCGACTACGGCGCTGCGGGTCGGCATGTTGACCGCGAAGAACGCCTGGTTGACCGCCAGCAGTGCGAGTACGAGCCAGACGGAGCCGATGTTCAGGAACGCCTGGAGCCACAGGACCGCCGACGTGACCGTGACCCCGACGTTGGTGACGAGCAGGAGCTTGCGGCGGTCGACGGCGTCCGCGATGGCGCCGCCCCAGAGTCCGAAGACGAGCAGTGGGATCAGGGCGACCAGGCCGGTCAGTCCGACGTACGCCGACGAACCGGTGAGGTCGAAGACCTGTTTGGGGACCGCGACGGCGGTGAGCTGGCTGCCGACGGCGGTGACCGCGGTGGACAGCCAGAGGCGGCGGAACGCGGGGATCTTGAGCGGCCGGGTGTCGACGACGATCGAGCCGAACAGCTTGCGGACACCTTTACGCTGCTCGGCCCCCACGTCACTACTCACAGCCAGACAGCTTAGCCGCGCTAACTAACCAACCGCGCGCGATTTACGTCACCCGCCCCCGAAGGCCCCCTTCACCACGTGAGACGCGGCGAAGGGCCCCTTCAGCCCACGTCACCTACGCGAGCGGGGCACTGGTGACCCCACGCGTCTCCCGGGAGCGCGCCAGCGCGACGGGGAGACTTCACCGTCGCGCGCCCTCTTTCGGGCCGAAGGCCCACGAAAACGCGATGAAGGGGCGCCCTCCGCCCGCAACGCGAGTTGCGTACGGAACGACGCCCCTTCGGCGCGCTTTTCGTAAGCGCGCTGACAAAAATTACGGCGCGACGCGCTCGATCTGCCAGCCGTCGTCGGTGCGGACGTAGCGGAGCCTGTCGTGCATGCGGTCCTCGCGGCCTTGCCAGAACTCGACGACGTCGGGCCGGATGCGCCATCCGCCCCAGTGCGGCGGGAACGGGATCTTCTCGACGTCGGCGAAGCGGCGCTCGATGCCGTGGAGCGCGGTCTCGAGGGCGCGGCGGCCGTCGACGACGCGGGACTGCGGCGAAGCCCAGGCCCCGAGCTGCGAGCCCCGCGGCCGGGAGGCCCAGTACTCGGCGGTCTCGGCGACGTTGACCTTCTCCACCTCGCCGCGCACGTGGACCTGACGCTGCAGGGCGTACCACGGGAAGGTGATCGACGCGTAGCGCGTCGCGGTGAGGTCGTGGCTCTTCGTCGACGTGTAGTTCGTGTAGAACACGACGCCGCGTTCGTCGAGGCCCTTGCACAGGACGGTCCGGGAGGACGGCCTGCCCTCCGGGTCGGCAGTGGCGAGCACCATCGCGTTCGGTTCGGCGACTCCGGCGGAGACGGCCTGGTTCAGCCAGTCCTGTAACTGGGCGGTCCAGGTCTCCGCCAGCGCGGACTCGTCGAAGGCGGCCCCTTCGTAGGCCACCCGCATTCCGGGCAGGCGCACGACGGCGTCACCGTCCACGCCATCCTTGATCTCCGGCATCATCCGCCAAACCTCCGCACCCGGTCAGGGCATCTGTGACTTCGGCTTTGCCGCCGACGGTATTGCCTAGAAGGCGGCGGCGAAACCCACTGAACGGTGACACCCGCCACCCCCGTCCGATCATCTGTGTGTAACCGCCGGACCGCAAGCCGTTACCTCCTGGTTACCTTCGGCCCCTGATCGATCAAGGCCTCGCGGGCGGCAAGGGCGGCCGGAACCGTGCTCGCCACTCGCGACACACCGAATTAACCCAAACCAAAACTTCGAAAATCGACGACCCTCGGACAATTTCCCGGCGCCATTTTCCTGATTCACGACAATTGATCGCGGCATTCGGCCCAACGCCCGCACTCGCCTCCCCGGATCCAGTCTAATTCTGTCGCCCGATAGAAATTACGAACGCGACACATACTCACGAGTTGTGCCAAGAAGGCCGCCCTCGGGAGGGTCGAAATCCCGAAAGCGGCCTTCACTTCGTCCGTCTCGGACTGTCAGTTCGTGACAGTGAACTCCGCGCGAACAATCCATCCCCAACAGTCGTACGACGCCGTGTACCGCCCCGGCACCGTCCCCACGGAACCGTCGCCCCGCAACGCGACACCGATGCCGCCGGTACCGCCGTCCCCCACCACCCGCAAGGGAATCGGCGCGGCGAGACCGTCCGCGGCAAGGGTCTTCGCGAGCTCGCCGGCACCGGACGGGCGCAGGCAGTAGAGGTCCGCGGTCACCGTCCCACCTGCGACGACGGTGTTCGGGCTCAAGACCAGACTGGACGGTCTGGTCGCGTTCGCCTGCCCCGCACCGACCATCGTGGACACGATCGCCGCCCCCGCGACGCACAACGCGGCCGAACGAATTTTCATCTTCCGCTCCCTCCCGAAGCCGGGCGAAGATTTCACCCGTCACCCGATGGACGCGCCCCGGACGGCACGGGGTTGCCCACCGGAAGAGACCCCGCCCCTTGGGGCGAACGACCCCGATTTAGCAGAATGTGACAGCAAATCGTGCAAGAGCTGATGATCACACTAGGTAGACCTTGCGCCACTCGATAGGATCGCCGCCGAGAGCAACGGGGTGATCACCTCTATCCAGTGTGTTCAGAGGTTTGGATGGGACGGCCGGGTGTGCGGCCGCTCCGTCCGCTATTGCCGGCCGGGCTTCCGCGAGGGAGTTCGACGTCGGTCGATCAGTCCTGCGCTCGAGCCGCCGCCGGAACTTTCTACGACCTTGTTACTCCCCTTCCCCAGGAGTGCGTTGTGATTTCCCGTTCCCGCCGTCTCATGACGGCCCTGTTGTGTGCCCTTTCGCTGGCAGGCGTGACAGCCCTTTCGGCTTGTTCCGACAGCACGGCCGCTTCCGGCACCAAGGTCACCATCGGTTACAGCGCTTGGCCGGGCTGGTTCCCCTGGGCGGTCGCCCAGGAGAAGGGCCTCTTCGAGAAGAACGGCGTGACCGTCGACCTCAAATGGTTCGACAGCTACACCGAGAGCATCAACGCACTCTCTTCGGGCGCGATCGACGCGAACAGCCAGACCCTCAACGACACCCTCGCCTCCGTCAGCGGTGGCGCGAAGCTGTCGGTGGTCCTGGTCAACGACAACTCGACAGGCAACGACAAGATCATCGCCCGTCAGGGGATCACCGGCGTCGCCGACCTCAAGGGCAAGAAGATCGCCGTCGAGCAGGGCACCGTCGACCACTACCTCCTGCTGCTCGCGCTGCAGGAAGCGAAGCTGACCGAGAAGGACGTCCAGCTGGTCCCGCTGCTGACCGACGCCGCCGCGGCCGCGTTCGTCGGCGAGCAGGTCGACGCGGTCGCCGCGTTCGCGCCCTTCACCTCGAAGGCGCTCGAGCGTCCCGGCAGCCGCGCGATCGCGACGTCCGCCGAGTTCCCCGGCGCCATCCCCGACCACCTCGTCGTCTCCGAGCAGATGTCCAAGGAGCGCAAGAAGGAGGTCCAGGCGCTGGTGACCACCTGGTTCCAGACGATCGACTGGATCAAGCAGAACCGTGACGAGGCCGTGCAGATCATGGCCAAACGCGGCGCGGTGTCGATCGACGAGTACAAGTCCTACGACGCGGGCACCACGATCTTCACCAAGCAGCAGAACCTCGACGCGTTCACCCCGGGCGTCACCCCCGCCCACCTGAACTTCCAGGCGGGCAAGATCGCCGACTTCATCATCGCCAACGGGCTCGCCCAGAGCAGGCCCAACTTCGACGGGCTGTTCGACGACCAGTACGTCAAGGCGGTGAAGTGAGCACCACGGATTCGGCGAGCCAGGCCGCTCAGCGGACGGACGCCGCTGACGAGGCCGAGGCGCGCCGTCTCGACGACGAGCAGCGGCTCGCCGAAGCACAGGAAAGCCGTGTCCGGGGCGGTGGCAAGCGACCGGACTGGTCGCCGCTGCCCCGCCGGGCGGGCCTCAAGCCCAACGCGTCCCCGCTGTTCTCGCTCCGCACCCCGATCCCCGCGCGCTGGCGGTGGACGCTGGCGGTGGCCTCGTTCGCGATCCCGCTGCTGATCTGGGTGACACTGAACGCGCTGGGCACCATCAAGCCGACGTTCCTGCCGACCCCGGTCGCGGTGTTCGACGCGCTGCTGAAGATGGCCGAGTCCGGCGAACTGTTCAGCGACCTCTGGGCGACCACCCAGCGGGTGCTGCTCGGTTTCGGGCTCGCGATCCTCGTCTCGATCCCGCTCGGCATCGTGATGGGGACGTTCAACGCGGGACTGGCGCTGTTCGAGCCGGTCATCGCGATGCTGCGCTACCTGCCGGCGAGCGCGTTCATCCCGCTGCTGATGATCTGGCTCGGCCTCGGCGAACCGTCGAAGGTCGCCGTCCTGTTCCTCGGCACGGTCTTCTTCAACACGCTGATGACGGCAGACGCCGTCCGCGGGGTGCCGCGTTCGCTGATCGACGTGTCCTACACGCTCGGCGCGCGGCGCGGTGAGGTCCTGCGCAAGGTGATCGTCCCGCACGCGCTGCCCGGCATGATCGACGCGACCCGCGTCAACGCCGCGGCCGCGTGGAACTTCGTGGTGGTCGCCGAACTGATCAACGCCACCGCGGGCCTCGGCCTGCGGATCATGCGGGCGCAGCGGTTCACCCAGACCGACCGGATCTTCGCGCTGCTGATCGTGATCGGCCTGCTCGGACTGATCATCGACATCGCGTTGCGGCAGCTGCGGACACGCGTCGGGAAGTGGGCGGCATGACGCTTCAGCTGAAGGCCGTCGCCAAGGACTACACGGTCCGCGGCAAGACCACGCGGGCTCTCGACGGGATCGACCTCGACATCGCGCGCGGCGACTTCGTCTGCGTGGTCGGCGCGAGCGGGTCCGGCAAGTCGACCCTGCTCTCGCTGATCGCCGGGCTGGCCGAACCGTCCGAGGGCCTGATCACCCTCGACGGCGACGCGGTGACCGGGCCCGGCCCCGATCGCGGGCTGGTGTTCCAGCACGGGGCGCTGTACCCGTGGCGTTCGGTGGAGAGCAACGTCGCTTTCGGGCTCGAACTGCTGAGCCTCGACAAGGCCGAGCGAGCTCGCCGCGTCGACTGGTATCTCGAAGAGACCGGGCTCGACGGTTTGCGGAAGTCGTTGCCCAAACAGCTTTCCGGCGGTCAGAAACAGCGGGTCGCGATCGCGCGGGCGCTGGCGTGCGAACCCGACGTCCTGCTGCTGGACGAACCTTTCGGCGCGCTGGACGTCCAGACCAAAGAGGACATGCAGGTCCTGATCCGCCGGATCTGGACCGACACCGGCACCACCGTGCTGATGGTGACCCACGACGTCGAAGAGGCCGTGTTCCTCGGAAGACGCGTCGTGGTGCTGGCCTCGGACCCCGGCCGCGTGGCCGCCGACATCGTGGTCGACCTGCCCGATGAACGCGACCTCGCGGTCAAACGCGCGCCGGAGTTCCTTTCGTTGCGCGCGTCCATCGAAGACCTCGTCCGGGAACAGCACCGCGGACACCTCGGGCGTAGCTGAGAAGAAAGGTGATCATGAGGCACGGGAAGACCCGGCCGGAACGCACCCCGCGTTCCGGGTTGCTCGGCAGACTCGGCATCCGGGGCAAGCTCAACCTGCTCCTGATGTTGCCGCTGACCGCCGTGGTCCTGGTGTCGGTGCCTTACGTCGCCGGGGAGATCGACGACGCCCGGTCCGCCCGCACCACCGCCGACGTCGCGTCACAGGCCCGTGCCCTCGGCACGCTGGCGTGGGAACTGCAGCGGGAACGGCTGCTGACGGCGCACTACATCGCGTCTTCGACGGCCAGCAGCGGCGCGATGCTGAAGCAGCAGGGCGTCGTCGCGGACACGGTGAACCGGGTGCGTTCGCAGCTGAGCGCCGACGCGCCGGAGGAGCTCGCGGCCGCCCTCGTGCGAATCGGGTCGCTGAGCGAGATCCGGGAGAACGCGCTCCGGCGCGGTGCCTCGCTGGACAGCGTGGCGCGGACCTATCACGCGGTGATCGACGCGGTCATCAACTCGCTCCGCCTCGTCCCGCAGCAGACCAGTGACGCGGAGGGCACCCGGCAGCTGACCGCGCTCGACGCGCTGCTGCGCGCGAACGAGGAGAACTCGCTGCGCGGGATGGCGCTGATCATCGTGCTGGTCACGCCCGAATCCGGGAAACCGGTGCTGGACGACGCGAAGCAGCAGTCGTCGCTGTTCCTCGAACGGTTCGTGCAGCAGGCCGACGTCACCCAGGCGACGCAGGTCGTCTCGGTCGAGCAGGGCGAGACGGGCCGCCGGGTCGACGCGCTGGAAGCCAAGCTCCCGGACACCCGCGGCGCACAGGCCGTGCAGACACTGCTGCCGGACATCCTCGGCGCCGTCGAGGCCCAGTCGAACCAGCGACGACTCGCCCAGGACGAGGTCACCACCGGCATCACCGACGCGGCGACCGCGCGAGCGGACGCCGCGCAGAACCTGGCGTGGACGATCGGTGCCGGTGCCGGTGTGCTGTTCCTGCTGGTCGGTGGTCTCGCGATCGCGGTCAGCCGGTCGATCGCGGATCCGCTGCGGAAGCTGACCACGGCGGCGACGTCGGTCGCCGACCTCGCGAGTACCGAACTGGTCCGCGTCACCGACACCGAGCAGGCCGAGGAGCTCGCGCCACGGCTCGCCACCATCGACGTGTCCTCCCAGGACGAACTCGGCAAGCTGGCCGAAGCGTTCAACCGGGTGCAGGCCACCGCGGCCGAACTGGTGGAACGGCAGGCCGTCACGCGGCGCAACGTCGGCCTCATGTTCGCCAACGTCGCGAAGCGGACGCAGAACCTGGTGGGCAGGCAGCTAGCGCTGGTCGACGAGCTGGAGCGCAACGAGCAGGACGTCGCCCTGCTGGCGAGCCTCTACCGGCTCGACCACCTCTCCACCCGTCTGCGCCGGAACGCGGACAACCTGCTCGTCGTTTCGGGAAACCGTGACGAGGCGAGGATTTCCGGGCCGATCGAGCTTTCGACGGCGCTGCGTTCGGCGCTCGCGGAGATCGAGGACTACCAGCGGGTCCGGCTGGGCTCGATGGGCGACGTCCTGCTGTCTTCGCCGTTCGGTTCGGATCTGGTGCTGATCTTCGCCGAGCTGCTGGAGAACGCGACGTCGTTCTCCCCGCCGGAGTCCTTTGTGGACGTCGGCACGAAGATCCTGCCCGACGGCTCCTGCCTGATCGTGATCGTCGACCAGGGCATCGGCATGACCGCCGAACGGCTCGCCGAGGAGAACCGGCGGCTGGTCGAACGCGAGCGGCTCGAACTCGCGCCGACCAGTGTGCTCGGGCTGTTCGTGGTCGGACGGCTCGCGCGGCGGCACGGGCTCAAGGTCGAGCTGACCGAAACCGAACCGGGCGCCGGTATCACCGCGCGGATCGCCGTCCCGCCGGATCTGCTGACCTATCGGCAGCCCGTGCAGAAGCCCGTCCCGCCGCCGGCGTGGCCGACGGCGGAGCCGGGCGACGAGCCCACCCCGCCGCAAGCCCCGCCCCAGCCTCGGGAAAGGGCGTCCGGGCGGGAGCTGCCGACACTGGCGATCGCCGGGATGATCCCGCGCGATGGTCAGCCCCCCAAGGACTTCCGGTGGTTCCGCAAGACCGACCGGGGAATTCCGGAGCCGATGCCGATGCCGGAACCCGTGCCGTCACCCGCACCACTGCCCGAACCCTTGCCCGCCTTCGAAGCTCCCGCGCCGACACTGACCGCCGCCGATTCCGGGGAGACCCGCGGCGGGCTGAGGCGACGGGTCAAGGGCGCGCAGCTTCCCGGTGCCCCCGAAGCACCGTCGCGGCAGAAGTCCAGGCATGATCCAGAGGCGGCCAAAGCGGCCTTCGACGGGTTCGAGGCCGGACTCGCGAAGGCAGCCGTTCCGCCGCAAGCCCCGCCGCCGCCGGTGAGCCCACCGGCGGGCAATCCGATACCGACGCCGATGCCGACCCCGACACCGGTGCCCGCCGCCTCGCGCGGCGGTCTCACCAGACGGGTCCCCGGTGCCCAGCTGGCGCCGGGACTGGCGAAGGGACCGGCCGCGCGCCACCAGACCGCGCGGGCGGCACTGAACACCACCAAGCCCAAGGGCATGCGTGACCCCGAGGCCGAGCGTGCCGCGTTCGACGCCTTCAGTGACGGGTTGGAGAAAGCCGTCAACCCGGAGATGGAACAGAGAGAGAAGAGCAAGAGATGACGACCGGAGTCAGCGTCGAAGCCCGGAATTTCAACTGGTTGGTGACGCGCTTCGCACAGAACACGGCGAGCGCGATGGGCGCGATCGCCGTCTCGGCCGACGGCCTGCTGATCGCGATGTCGTCCGAGCTGGAACGCGCCAACGCGGACCGGCTGGCCGCGATCTGCTCGGCGATGCTCGGCCTGGCACACGGTGTCTCCGAGAGCCACCCGCTCGGTTCGCCCGACAAGATCATCATCGAACTGGAGCAGGGCTACCTGCTGGTCTGCACGATCAGCATCGGTTGCTCGCTCGGTGTGCTCGCCACCAAGCAGGCCAGCCTCGGCACGATCGCCTACGAGATGGCGATGTTCGCCAACCGGGCCACCGAGGTGCTCACCCCCGCGCTGATCGAGGAACTCAAGAAGAGCGTCGGCAGCTGAACTGACGAGGGGATAAGGGAATGAGCGACGACCAGGTACCCCGACCGAGAGGGGCCGAACAGGGCATCTCGCCGCTGCGCCCGTACCTGCTCACCGCCGGCCGCGCGCAGCCGGTGGACGGCACGCTCGAAATCGAGGCACAGGTGCTCACGAGCAGGCTCGGCGCGGCGTCGCAGGCGAGGCTGACCTTCGAACGACGGGAGATCGTTTCCCTTTGCCGGGACACGAAATCCGTCGCCGAAGTGGCGGCGATGCTCGGCCTGCACATCGGCGTGGCCCGGGTGCTCGTGGCGGATCTCGCCGCGCTCGGCTACGTCGTGCTCCGGCGTCCGGCCGGAGCTCTCACCCAGGACCTCGGCATGATCGAAAGGGTCATTCGTGGACTCGAAGCAATTCGCTGAACCGGCGTCGGCGAGGCCGCCGACACCGGTCAAAATCGTCATCGCGGGCGGATTCGGCGTCGGCAAGACGACCACCGTCGGCGCGATCTCGGAGATCAAACCGCTGACGACCGAGGCCGCCATGACCTCGGCGGGCGCGGCCGTCGACGGACCGGGCGGGGAGGTGCCGTCGAAGACCACCACCACGGTGGCGCTGGACTTCGGCTGCCTCACCATCGACAACGAGGTGAAGCTGTACCTCTTCGGCACGCCGGGCCAGGACCGGTTCGGATTCATGTGGCACGACCTGGTGCTCGGCGCGCTGGGCGCGCTCGTCATCGTCGACACCCGGCGGCTCGACGACTGCTATCCGGCCGTCGACTACTTCGAGAAGGCCGGTTTGCCTTTCGTGGTCGGAGTGAACGTCTTCGACGGTTCCCTCAAGCACGATCTCGAGGACGTGCGCTGGGCGCTCGCGGTGAGCGAGGACGTCCCGCTGATCACCTTCGACGCACGGCAGCGCCTTTCGGTCAGGGACGCGCTGCTCGCCGTCCTGCACAACACCTACCGGCGGGCGTCCGCCGCGTCCTGACGCGGCGCGGCCCGCTCAGCCCGGCCGGGTGATGGCGGCCAGCATCAGGGCACGGAGTTCGGCGGCGACGTCGGCGACCGGTAACGGCGGCGTATGTGCCTGCCACTCGCGCAGCAGACCGGTCGCCGCGCCGACGAGCGCTATCGCGGTCAGGTGATAGTCGCGGTCCGGTGCGACGCCGCCCAGGGCGGCGTGCCGGGCCTCGGCCTCGATGAACGCGGCCCACCGGTCGACCCATTCCTGGTGCTGCGCCTCCAAAGCCGCGCTGACGCCGACGGCTTCGACGTAGTTCAGCCGCGGCATCCGGGGGTCCGAGGTCACCGTGCCGACGAAGACGTCCAGCAGTGTCCCGATCCTGGTGACCGCGTCGGCGCCCTCCAGGCGTTCCAGGACACCGGTGACGTGCTCCAGCGCGAGGGCGTTGATGCGCTCGTGCAGGGTCAGCAGCACCTTCTCCTTGCTCTCGAACTCCTCGTAGAAGTTCCGCGTCGAGACGCCGGCGCGCGTGCACAACTCGGTGATCTTCGCCTGCTGGTAGCCCGTCGAAGTGAACAGGTCCAGGGCCGCCACGAGCAGGCGTTCGCGCCGTTCGGCGCGCCGCTGCTCGGGTGCGACCCCGCCGTATGTGCGGGCCACTCGACCTCCCCCGATTCGGTAATAGGGATTGCCAGATGCTACCAACAGCGCCTACATTGCGAAAATCTCAATTACCAAACTGGAGGCAACGGTGCTTCGGACAGTTCTGGTCTCAGCCCTCGCAGCCGCCCTGATCGGCGCGCCCGCCGCGCAAGCCGCGCCGAACGCGCCAGGGGACCTGGTCGACTACAGGCCGGTGATCGCCACCGCCCCGGCGAAGGCCTGGAAACTCAACTACCGCTCCACCTCGGCCACCGGAAAGGCGAACACGGTGTCGGGCATCCTGCTGGTGCCGCACACGCCGTGGACGAAGGGGCCGCGTCCGCTGGTCAGCTACGCCGTCGGCACCCACGGCCTCGGCGACCGCTGCGCGCCGTCGACCCGGCTGACGAACGGGTCCGAGAACGAAGTCCTCCTGATGAGCCAAGCACTCTCGCGTGGCTGGGCGGTCGTCGTGACCGACTACGAAGGCCTCGGCACACCGGGTACGCACACCTACGCCGTCGGCCAGTCCGAAGGCCGGGCGGTCCTCGACGCCGCCCGCGCCGCCTCCCGTGTCCCCGAAGCAGGCCTGTCCAAGACCGGACCGGTCGGCGTTTTCGGTTACTCACAAGGAGGTCAGGCCGCGGCGTTCGCCGGCGAACTGCAGCCGTCCTACGCACCCGACGTCAACCTGGTCGGCGTCGCGGAAGGCGGTGTCCCGGCGGATCTGAACGCGGTCCTGAAGTTCAACGACGGCGGTCCTGCGTTCGGACTGGTGCTCGGCGCCGCAGTCGGCTACGCGACGGCGTACCCCGAACTACCCTTCAACGACGTGCTCAACGCGAAGGGCGAGAAGGCCGTCGCGAAGGTGAAGGAAGCGTGCGTCGTCGAACTCGGCGCGGCCGCACCTTTCGCGCGGCTCAACGACTTCACGACCGTGCCGAACGTTTCGTCCGACCCGCGCTGGCAGGCCCGACTCGGCGAGAACCTGGCGGGCAAGACCAAACCGGGCGCGCCGGTCTACCTGTACCACGCGTCGTTGGACGAGCTGATCCCGCTTTCGGTCGGCAAGGGCCTGCGCGACCGCTATCGCGCCCTCGGCGCCGACGTCACCTGGCAGGAGTTCCCGCTGCTGGAACACATCGGCGGCGTCTCGGCGGGCGGCCCGGTCGCGATGACCTGGCTGGGCACCAAGTTCTGACGTCCCGGGTACGCCGCCGGGGATGACGCGAAAGCCACTTTCGCAACCTTCAAGGTTGCGAAAGTGGCTTTCGCAACGCCTCCAGGCGCCACACACGCCCCTACAACGGGGGAGCAAGGGACCTTTAGTAACGCTAGTATTTCTAGCGGCGCTAGCGGATTGGAACGCCGCATGGAACGAGCGGACGACACGCGTGACCAGACGGACGACACGCGCGACTGGAGGGACGACACGACCAAGGGCGGAGCGCCACGCGTGTCGTCCATCGGATCACGCGTGTCGTCCATCCGATCACGCGCGTCGTCCCTTTCACGCCCGAAAGCCGACGAATCCGACCGGCGCTAGGGCGCGCCGAACACCCGGAGCGCGGTGACGGCGTCCGGCGCCAAGGACGTCGTGAGTGTTCCGCCCGCGGCCAATGACGTCCGCGACCACCACTCGCCGGACGCTTCGGGAACCGAGGGGCCGCCGACGACCAGATCGGTCGCGAGCACCCGCCGTCCGGCCAGATGCGCGAGGCTGGAGTCCAAAGTGGAGTCCCCGATCTCCAGCGTTTGCCGCAGCACAGGGACTTCGCCACGTGTCACGTGCTGCGTGGTCACCAGGGACCCAGGCCGCTCACCGGCCCTGCCGAGAACGAGCACCTCCCGCGTGTGCAGGTACGCGTCGGCCGCCAGAGCCGCGGTGAACACCGCGCGGTGCCGGGCCCTGGCGGTCACGACGGTCGGCTCCGGCAGGTACTCCAGCGAGCCGCCGTCCTCCACGACGACGTCCACTTCGGTCACACTCTCTTCGCCGTGCAACCCAGGCAGCGCGATGGTCGCCGCGACTCCGGAGAGCCGCAGCGAAGCACCGGGGCCGACGTGGATGGTCAACTTCAGTTCGTCGCCCCCCAAAGGCGAGGTCGCCGAGTTGACCAGATGCACGATCGCCGCCACACCGGCGCCCCGTTTGGGAAGGAGCGTGAGCGGCGCCATCGAGCGCAGCTCACGCAGTACGGTCCGGCCGCCCTCGAAGCAGGCGGTCAGCCGCGCGTGCGCCTTCACCCCGCGCGGACCGGGAGCAGCGAGCGGACCCAATCCGCGACAGCCGGCGCGTTCGGAGTGTCCACAAGGGACTGTGAGATCACCGGAAGCTCGCCGCGCATGCGGTGCGCGTCCGAGGTCATCACGTCCAGATCCGCGTTGACCAGATGCGCGATGTCGATCTTGTTGATCACCAGCAGATCCGCGGTCGTCACACCCGGCCCGCCCTTGCGCGGCACCTTGTCACCACCCGCGACGTCGACCACGAAGACCTGGCTGTCGGCGAGCCCCCGGCTGAAAACCGCGGTGAGGTTGTCTCCGCCGCTTTCGATGATCACCAGGTCCAGCCCAGGAAAGCGCTCCTCGAGCAATTCGACCGCGTCGAGGTTCGCGGTGATGTCGTCGCGGATCGCGGTATGCGGGCAAGCGCCGGTCTGCACGGCCTCGATCCGTTCCGGGTCGAGCACCCCGGCCTTGCGCAGGAAGTCGGCGTCCTCGGTGGTGTAGATGTCGTTGGTGACGACGGCGAGGTTCACCTCGTCGCCGAGCGCCCGGCACAGCGCCGCGGTGAGCGCGGTCTTCCCGCTGCCCACCGGCCCGCCGATACCGATCCGGTAGGCGCGGCCCGCGGTCGGCGCCTGCTCGTAGTGATCGGGTTCGGCGGCCGTCGGGTCGAAGTTGACCGGGTGGACGTGCCCGTGGCCGTGACCGTGCTCAACTGGCAAAGAGACGCACCTCTTCCTTGTGATGCCGGGCGTGTGCCTCGGCGAACAGATCGAGCGCCGGAGACCCCGGCGCCGGGAGTTCGGCGGGATCGGCCCCCGCGACCTCGGCCGCGCGCAGGGATACGTCCCGGACTTCGACGGAAAGCCTTGCCACGACGGCGTTGACGGCGAACGGGTCGAGTCCGAGCAGCCGCACCGCCGCGCTCGCCGGTCCGCTGATCGCCAGGTAGGCCACCGCCATCGCCGCGTCGAGAGGAACCCCGACCAGCGCACCGAGGACCACCGGATGATGCGGTCTCGGGGTTTCCTTCAACAGCTGGGAAAGCACCGGTGACGGCCACGCCGCCTTGCCCGCCCTCGCCGTTCCGCGCCCTTGCGCGCGGGACGCCTCCCGTTGCGCGAGCGACGGCGTCCTCGCGTCGAGTTCGGCATCGAGCCGCGACCAATGTCCACTTCGGACTTTCCGCGCGGCCGCGTGCGCCGCCGCGGCCGCGAACACCGCGGCCAGCGAACCCGCCGTCCGCAACCGCCCGGAGAGGAACCCCGGCAGGTCGCGTTCGTGGGTGATCAGCTTGCGGGCGACGGCCTCTTCGAGACCGCCGGAGTGGACGTGACCGCCCCCGGGGAACCGGGAGTCGGCGAGGATGAGCGCGGCGGTGTTCATCAGAAAAGGAAATACCTTTGCGCCATCGGCAGTTCCGTGACCGGCCGCGGTTCGATCAGCTCACCGTCGACGTGCACGGCGAAACTGTCCGGCTCCACCCGGATGTCCGGGGTGGCGTCGTTGAGCACCATGTCCGCCTTGCCGCGGGATCGGGTGTTCGAGATCGGCACGAGCTTCCGCGCGATACCGAATCGCTCCGCGACGCCGTTCTCGATGGCTTCCGGTGCCACGAAATGGAAACTGCTCCCGGCCGCGACGACCGGCGCCGCGCCGAACATCGGCCGCGCCAGCACCGGTTGCGGCGTCGGGATGGACGCGTTCGCGTCGCCCATCGCCGCCCACGCCGGGAATCCGCCCTTGAGCACGACATGCGGCCGGACGCCGAAGAACTTCGGCTCCCACAGCACGAGATCCGCGAGTTTCCCGATCTCCACCGAACCGATCTCGCGGTCCATCCCATGCGCGATCGCGGGGTTGATCGTGTATTTGGCGACATAGCGACGCGCCCGCAGATTGTCGGCCGCGCCGTCGCCGGGCAGCGCGCCGCGGCGACGTTTCATCACGTGCGCGGTCTGCCAGGTCCGGATGATCACCTCGCCGATCCGGCCCATCGCCTGCGAATCCGAACTCATCATGGAGATCGCGCCGAGATCGTGCAGGACGTCCTCGGCCGCGATCGTGGTCGGCCGGATACGGCTTTCGGCGAACGCCAGATCCTCGGGTACGGACGGGTTCAGATGGTGGCAGACGACGAGCATGTCGAGATGCTCGTCGAGGGTGTTCGCGGTGTGCGGACGCGTCGGGTTCGTCGACGACGGCAGGATGTTGGCCAGCCCGGCCACCTGGATGATGTCCGGCGCGTGCCCGCCGCCCGCGCCTTCGGTGTGGTACGCGTTGATCGAGCGGCCCCGGATGGCGTCCACAGTGGACTCCAGGAACCCCGCCTCGTTCAGCGTGTCGGTGTGGATCGCCACCTGGACACCGGATTCGTCGGCCACGGTGAGGCAGGCGTCGATCGCGGCCGGGGTGCTGCCCCAGTCCTCGTGCAGTTTGAAGCCGCCGGCACCGGCGGCGAGCTGTTCGCGCAACGCCTCGTGCCGGACGGTGTTCCCCTTGCCCAGCAACAGGACGTTGACCGGCTGACCGTCCATCGCCTGCAGCATCCGGCCGAGATTCCACGCGCCGGGCGTGACCGTGGTCGCCTTGCTGCCCTCGACCGGCCCGGTGCCGCCGCCGACCAGCGTGGTGAGCCCGGACGCCAGCGCGGTGTCGGTCAGCTGAGGGCAGATGAAGTGGACGTGGCAGTCGATACCGCCCGCAGTGAGGATCTTCCCGTTGCCGGACAACACTTCCGTCGACGGTCCGACCACCAGTGCCGGGTCGACGCCGTCCATCGTGTCCGGGTTCCCCGCCTTGCCGATGCCGACGATACGGCCGTCGCGCACGCCGACGTCGGCCTTGACGATCCCCCAATGGTCCAGGATCACCGCTCCGGTGATGATGAGGTCCGGCGCGCCTTCGGCCCTGGTCGCCATCCCCTGGCCCATGGACTCGCGGATCACCTTGCCGCCGCCGAAGAGCACCTCGTCCCCGCTGCCGGACGGCCCCATGCTGCGGTCTTCGGTGACCTCGATGAGCAGATCGGTGTCCGCCAGGCGGATCCTGTCGCCGGTCGTCGGGCCGAAGAGTTCGGCGTAACGGTCGCGCTCGATCGACGGCATCAGGATTCCTTCCGCAATCCGGGCACGCGCCGGTTCCCGGCCAGCGGGACGAGGTCGACTTCGCGTTCGACGCCCGGCTCGAAACGCACCGAAGTTCCGGCCGGCACGTCGAGCCGGTGTCCTCGCGCGGCCTCGCGGTCGAATTCGAGTCCCGGATTGACGGCCGCGAAATGGTAGTGCGAGCCGACCTGGACGGGCCGGTCGCCCAGGTTCCGCACGAGCAGCCGGACCCGCGGCCTGCCGGGGTTCAGTTCGACCGGCGCCGCACCGGTGATGATCTCTCCTGGACGCACCCGTCCCCCTTCTAGACGATCGGGTCGTGCACGGTGACGAGCTTCGTGCCGTCCGGGAAAGTGGCTTCGACCTGCACGGAGTCGACCATTTCCGGTACGCCCTCCAGCACTTGCGCCCGCGCGAGCACCGTCCGGCCGCTGGCGACGAGTTCGCTCACGGTCCGTCCGTCACGGGCGCCTTCGAGAACGTGGTCGGTGATCAACGCCACCGATTCGGGGTAGTTCAGGAGGACCCCGCGTTCAAGGCGTTTGCGAGCCACGTCCGCCGCGACGTGGATGAGCAGTTTGTCCCGCTCCTGGGGGCTCAGGTGCATGAGAAAGGTCTATCACCGGAAACCGTCCTGCGCCGGTTCTCGAAACACAGGATTTACCTCGGCGACCGGTACACGCAAAGTGAACGTCACCGTAACTCTTCGCGTACGAAGGCCGTTTTCACTGAATCGTTCTCGTAATCGTGACCGAAACCACCACATCTTTCGATTGCCCCGCGCCCCGACGTGGAGCAAAGTTTGTCCATCCGTGCGATGAGGCGCGCCTTCGCCGCGTGTATCCCGTCCACGCATGAAACACAAAGCCGGGGAATGCGCATCGAAAGGTTTCACCACAGTGAGTGCCTCCACGATCAGCACCAATCAGCCGTCCGACCAGGTCGACGACGGTTTCCGACCGGGCCTCGAAGGCGTTGTCGCCTTCCGGACCGAAATCGCCGAGCCCGACCGTGACGGTGGCGCGCTGCGCTATCGCGGTGTCGACATCGAGGATCTCGCCGGCAAGGTGACCTTCGGTGACGTCTGGGGTCTTCTCGTCGACAGCCGGTTCGGGCACGGGCTACCGCCCGCCGAACCGTTCCCGCTGCCGGTGCACACCGGCGACGTCCGGGTCGACGTCCAGGCCGCGCTGGCCATGCTCGCCCCCATCTGGGGTTACCGGCCGCTGCTCGACATCACCGACGACGAGGCCCGCGACCAGCTTGCGCGGGCTTCGGTGATGGCGCTTTCCTACGTCGCCCAGTCCGCTCGCGGCATCGGGCAGCCCGCCGTCCCCCAGACGCGGGTCGACGAGGCGAAGTCGATCACCGAGCGGTTCATGGTCCGTTGGCGCGGCGAGCCCGACCCGGCCCACGTCAAGGCCATCGACGCCTACTGGGTCTCGGCCGCCGAGCACGGTCTCAACGCCTCGACCTTCACCGCCCGGGTGATCGCCTCGACCGGCGCCGACGTCGCCGCGGCGCTGTCCGGCGCGATCGGCGCCATGTCGGGCCCGCTGCACGGCGGCGCGCCGGCGCGGGTGCTGCCGATGATCGAAGAGGTCGAGAAGACCGGTGACGCGTCGGGCCTGGTCAAGGGCATCCTGGACCGCAAGGAACGCATGATGGGCTTCGGGCACCGCGTGTACCGCGCGGAGGACCCGCGGGCGCGCGTGCTGCGCCGCACCTGCCAGGAACTCGGCGCGTCGCGCTACGAGGCGGCCGCCGAGCTGGAGCAGGTGGCGCTGAAGGAGCTTCGCGAGCGCCGTCCGGATCACCCGATCGAGACCAACGTCGAGTTCTGGGCCGCCGTGATCCTGGACTTCGCCCAGGTACCGCCGCATATGATGCCCGCGATGTTCAGCTCGGCGCGCACCGCCGGCTGGGCCGCGCACATCCTGGAACAGAAGAAGACCGGCCGTCTCGTGCGCCCGTCGGCCAAGTACGTCGGGCCGGAGCCGCGTAAGCCGGAAGAGGTCGAAGGCTGGGACCTGGTCGCCAAGCAGGCCTAGTCACGTACGTCGAAGGGGCCTTTCATCGCGAAAGGCCCCTTCACTGCGTTTGAGTCGTGCAGCGCCGTCGCCGAGAGCATGGCTGTCAGCTGATCGACCAGCCAGCCGTCGAGCACCTCGCGGGACACGGCGCGTTCCTGTAGCCAGCTCAGCAAGGCACCCTCGACGACGGCTGTCCAGCAACGCAGGGTCAGAGAGAGCATCGGTGAGGGCTCCGGCACTTCGAGCGCGTCGAGGATGAGCTCGACGGCGCGGTTGCGGACCTCGTCGATCGCCGCGTCCGTCTCCGAGGTCGCGATCACCGAACCACTGCGCAGAAGCGCGACATAACCCGCGCGGTAGTGGTCGGCGACGTCGATCAGCCCGCGGACGGCGGCCCGCAGCCTGGTCTCGGGCGGGCCTTCCTCGAGCCCGGCCAGACCGTCGATGAGCCCCTCGGTGACCGTCTTCAGAGCCTCGACCTGCAATTCCCGCAGACTCGAGAAATAACGGTAGAACAGCGGCCGCGAGACCTCCGCGCGCGCGATGATGTCGTCGACCGTGACGAGTTCGGGCGCGCGTGAACCGAACAGGTCCAGCGCGGCGCGGATCAGGTCCTCGCGGCGCGCCTGGGGCGACATCCGGCGAGGCCGTCTGGCGGTTGTCACGGGGTGACGTCCAGTTTCGCCGCGGCCCGCAGCAGTCCTGGGGTGAGCCGGGAGAGGACGAGCGCGGCCTTGGCCTCCGGGGTCGAGGGCTGGATCGCCTTGTCCTTTTCGACCGCGCGCAGGATGTCGCGCGCGACCCGCTCCGGGCCGAAGCCGCGTTTCGCGTACAGCTTGCTGCTCGACTTCTGGCGCCGCTTCTGCTCGACGTCGTCGACGCCGACGAACCGCGTGGTGCTGGTGATGTTGGTGTTCACGATGCCCGGGCAGATCGCGGTGACGCCGATGTTCTCGGCGGCGAGCTCGGCGCGCAAGCAGATGCTCAGCGTCAGCACGGCGGATTTCGTGGTGGCGTAGGCCGAAAGGATCTTCGACGGCAGGTAGGCGGCGGCCGAGGCGACGTTGACGATCTGGCCGCCTTCGGCCCGCTCCCGCATCTGCTCGGCGAAGACGCGGCAGCCGTGGATGACACCCCACAGGTTCACGTCGATGAGACGTTCCCAGTCCTTGACCGTCGTGTCGAGGAACGGGCCGGACAGGCCGATGCCCGCGTTGTTCACGACGATGTCCGGAACGCCGAACTCTTCCTTTACCTGCTGGGCGAACTTCTCGACCGCCTCGGCGTCGGAGGAGTCCACTGTGTACTCGCCGACGGTGGCACCCTTGTCCCGCAGGAGTTTCGCGGTGTCCGCGGCGGCCGAGCCGTTGATGTCGGTGATGACGAGGTCGGCGCCCTTGTCCGCGAACGCGAGCGCCGTCGCGCGGCCGATCCCGCTGCCGGCGCCGGTGATCAGGACGAGCTTGTGCGCGAAACCGCCCTGCCGGGCTTGCTTGAGCGCGCGGCTTTCCTCGCCGCCTTCGACGTGGTCGATCAGCTCCGCCGCGGCCTTCGCGATCACATGCGGCTTCTCGCGGACCACCCAGTGCGTGCCGACGATCCGGCGGACCCGGAGGTCCGGCGCCCAGCGCTCGATCTCGGTCTGCAGCGGCGTGGTCACGAACTTGTCGCCGGTGGGCGCGAGCACCTGCACCGGGATCTCGGCGTTGCGCGGCTTCGGTCGGGAGAGACGGGTGAACACGTTGGCACGGTAGAGGTTGAGCCCGTGCAGTCCGTCCGAAGTGGAGGGAGCGGCGGCCGCCGGATCCATGCGGCCGATGAGCGCGCCCATCGCGCCGGTGCGCCACAGCAACTGCGGGACCAGGGGGAGCTGGAAGCCGAGGATGTAGGTCGAGTGCGCCCACTGCACGAGCGCGTTCTTGATCCGTTTGGGGTTCGGGCGTGCCTGCGCGCGGAACCACGCTCCCGCGTGATCGAGACTGGGCCCGGAGATCGAGGTGAACGACGCGAGCCGTCCGCGCAGCCTGTCACCGGTGACAGAATGCCAGGTCTGGATGGAACCCCAGTCGTGCGCGAGCAGGTGGACCTTGCCCACGGGCTGGACCTCGTCGACGACCGCGGCGAGGTCTTCGGACAGCTGGTCGAGTTTATAGGACGCGCGTCCCGAAGGCTTGTCCGAGCGGCCCGCGCCGCGGACGTCGTAGACGACGACCCGGAAACGCTGTTCCAGCAGGGCGGCGACGCCGTCCCACATGGAGCCGTTGTCCGGGTAACCGTGGACGAGCACCACCGTGGGCGCGTCGTCGACACCGGTCACCCGGACCAAGAGGCGGACACCGTCGCTGGCCGTCACCCACTTATGAGACATGGTGTCATGTTAGACAACCTGTCAATAAGGCCGTTTTTTCAGCAGCACCCGGCCCACCGTCCACGCGGTGTCGATCACGAAGACGAAGGTCCAGATCCGGCCGAGGTTCAGCAGCCAGTGACCACTCGAGTTCCAGTACCAACCGGCTTCGTGTGCTTCGCCGAACAAGGCTTCGACAGGCCAGCTGTAGCCGACCATCGCCAACGCCGCCTGTGCGAGGACGTACACCGCGACATGGATCGCCCAGTTCCGGAACGGGTTCGCCCGCTTGTTCGTCTCCTTCGTCACCGATTCGGCCGCTTGCAGACTTTCCCCAACCGTGCCGGAAGCCGGTTTTTCCTTTTGTGACACCGTTTTTCGTGGTTCCACGGGAAACTCCGCAACTCCGACACGCCGTACGGCGCCACGAACCACGAATGATCCGAAGAGCAGGAGTGCCGCCGCGCCGAAGCACGCGATCCGCCAGCCGCCGTCCGAGCCGTAGAGCTGACCCGCCAGAAAAGTCCCGATCGTCGCTCCGAGTAGCGTCGCGCTCTCGTAGATCCCCATCGCCCGGCCGAGGCTCAGCCCGGCCGCCTCGGCGACCACCGCCTGCTCCACCGGGATGGCCGCCGCGAACGCCGCCGCGGACAGGACCCACATGACCGCGAGCACCGCCGGGCCCGGCGCGAAGGACAGCCCGGCGGCGAAGAGCGCGCTCGCCGTCATCGCCAACGCGAGCACGCGCGTCCGTCCGACCTTGCGGACGAACCCGTGCAGATAGTCGGGCAGCAGGCTGTACACGATGAACCCGGGGATGAAGACGGCGGCGATCTCCCCGAGTTGAAGCTGATGCCCGCGTTGCAGATGCATCAGGAGCAACAGGGCGACCCCGGCCTCGGCCATCGCGGTCAACGCGACGAGCGCGAGCATCGGGCGCATGCGTTTGCCGAGTTGCAGAAGCCGCGGGGCGTCCTCCGCGCGCACCGGCGCGGATTTCGCGTTCAGCAAGACCACCGCGGCCACCACGCAGGCCGCCGCGCCGAGCCAGAACACGCCGCGGTAGTCGATCCAGGCGATCGCGGTCAGCGCGACCACGAACGCGATCCACGTGCCACCCCCCTCGGCCGCGAACAGCTTGCTGAACGCGCCGTCGTCCTTCGCGAGCCCTTCCCCCACGCGGGCCCGCAACGCGACCCAGAACAGCGCACCGCCCGCGCCACCGAGAACCGCCGCCAGATAGGCGACCCCGATACCCGGCGTCACCGCGTAGACCACAAAGGACAGTCCATAGAGGACCGCGCCGACCGCCGCGACGCGCCCTCTGTCGAACCTGTCCGCGAGCGAGCCCGCGATCGGCCGGACCACGAACGACACCAGCGTCTCCAGCGCGGTCAACGCCCCGACCTCGGCGGCCGACGCGCCGAGCTGGCTCCCCACCCACAACGGCAGGAGGAAATCGAGAACCTCCGCCGGCCCTTTCGTCAGCGCGGCGGCGAGCTGGTTCTCCTCCGCACGCCGCTTCTGTGCTACTTCGTCCACCCCAGTACCCCCTTTTCGGATACGAATGTATTCTAAAGGGAGCGGGTGAGCAAGCGCGGTGACTCGATGCCTTGTCGGGCGACTGTCGCGGGTGAAGGCCGCCTTCGCGCCACCAAGCCGACCGAGTCAGCGGAGGGGAAGATACGGCCGTGCCGAAGATCGTGGACCGGACCGAACGCCGCCGAGAGATCGCCAGCGCCCTCCTGCGCATCGTCGCGCGCGACGGCGTCGAGGCCGTCAGCGTGCGCTCGGTCGCCGCGGAAGCGGGCGTGTCCGGCGGTGCGGTGCAGAAGTACTTCTCCACCAAAGAGGACCTGTTCCGCTTCGCGCTCGACATGACGAGCGAGTTCCTGGAGCAGCGCTGGAAGACCCTCGATCAGTCCGGGAACCTGCTGGACCTGCTGCTGCGGCTGTTGGTCGAGGCGATGCCACTCGACGAGCAACGCCGCGCGGAGGTGATCGTCATCAACGCCTTCACCGCCCGCGCCGCGGTCCTGCCGTCGTGGGCCGAGTTCATCCGCACCGGCTACGACGAAATCCAAGAGGTCACGGCGCGATACCTCGAGGAGGCCCAGTCGGAAGGGCACGTCCGCGACGACCTCGCGGCAGGTGACCTGGCAGACGCCGTCCTCGCCCTCACGGACGGCTTCGCGAACAGGATGCTCACTTCGGCCGACCCCGCCGCGTTGCTCCCCTCCCTCGAAACCGCCGTCCGCACCCTGCTCACCCCTTAAGCGGACCACGTACGCAGTTCCGGGTCCCAACTGCCGGTCGGCGGCTCGGGCCGCAACAGCGAACCGAGGAAGTCGTAAGCAAGCTTCTCGGCTTCGTCAAAGCGGCGAAGGTGTTCCGGCAGTTCGAGAACGCCGGCGGCGACCTTGTCGTAGCCGTCACGCCAGGTGCCGGGGTCCGGGACACCGAACCGGTCCGGCAGTTCGAGGACGACGCCCCGTTGCTGCCGACGTGCCACTTCGTCACGCAGGACGCGATGCGTTTCGGGGCCCGGCAACCGTACTTTGAGTGCGACGAGGACAAGGTCGACGAGGTCCTTGTAGCGAGTGGACGACTGCCCATCGGCCCGATGGCGCTCGTACATCGCGCAGACCTTCTCGGCCACGTGGTCTTCGAACGGATAGAGCCGCGCCAGGGGCCAAGGAGCGCAATCCGTCTTGTACACGGGCGCGAGTGGTTCGACGACGACCTTTCCGCGGGGCGCCCACGCCGAGACCACGACGTCCACCTTGACCCGATGCCCGAGCGGTGCGTTTCCGAACATGGCCATGAACTTCACCGTGCGGGTCGGGCGATCGAGCTGGACAGGGACAGAGGTGCCGAGGTGATCGAACCAGATGTCATCGTCCAAGCGACGGACCGCGGCCATCTTCAGTGCCTCGACCGCCGCTTCGGTGGTGCCCTCGGCGCTGAGGAGGTCCACATCCGTGGAGTACCGAGCGGTCGGCCAACGCACCAGCAACGCTTGACCGCCTTTGAGTACCCACTTGTCCGCTTCCGCGCCGTCGAAGACACGGGCGATCAAGCGGCGATGGAAATGCTGCTCCAGCAGTTCGCCGACGTTGCCACCCGCCTCCTTCGCCATCGCTTTGGCGCGACCTCTTTGTGAAGTGAGGTAGTCCTGTGGACTCTTGGGTCTCTTCCGCACTGCCATGATCATCATTCTTGACCATCATGTTGCGGTGAGTAGCCGTGGAGTCCCCGTCAGTGAACGCTCGGTGGCGCCGGTCTCCGGGCGAGCAGCGCGGTACTGGTTCCGATTTGGACGAGCAGATGCTCGAGCAGGGCTTCACCATCGTCCGGGCGACGGATTCCGTAGCGCAGCGCGTAAGGGCCGATGCTGTCGCTCAGCACGTCGAGCTGGACCAGGTTCGCCAGCACGGCGTCATGGATGATCGCGCCGACGTGACTGCCATCCAGGTGTTGATCGAGCAGGTCGCAGATGGTCCTCAGCGCGGTCGTGACCGGGAGTCGGTCGACGAAGGTCACGTCGTCGCGATCGAGATCGGCGAGTTTGAACCACAGATCCGGGTCACGGCTGGTGCGCCTTCGGGAACTGGTGAAGGTGATGCGGTCGGCGACCAACTCGCCCAGGCCATGCAGACGGGCGGCAGACCGATGAGAGACCACGCCGCCATCGGGATCCGGTACCGGCCGCTCCCAGCTCGCCACCGCGGGGTTCAGTGCGAGCCAAGCAGCTTGCTCGTCTCTCGCGACGTCGACCGCCGCGGTGGTCGACGCGTATACGCCGCGGCGGACCCTGTCGAGGTAGCCGACCTTCTCCATCCGGTGGAGGGTGGATCCGTCGACGCCCACTTCCTTGGCCTGCCGTGACGTGACCATGCCCCACTGGTCAGCGGTGAACTCACTGATCAGACCCAGCGCTTGCCGCATCTCCACACAGCGAACTTTACCTCTGTTCGCAGCGTTTGTCGCACCCAGAGTGCGATAAACGCTGCTTGACTTCGCGATAACCGCTGCATCGCGGTGAGACCCCAAGGGTGGGCGGTGACACCGGTGTCCATCGATCGGTTGACAGCCGGGTTCAGTCCAGCGGACGTCCCGCGCACCCTCCCCCGCGCAGCACGATCGACGTATGAAAACGGCAGTGAAAGTGCGCGGCCTGCGCAAGGAGTACCCCGGCCACACGGCCGTCGGGGGAATCGACCTCGACATCGAGCAGGGCGAGGTGTTCGCGCTCCTCGGGCCCAACGGCGCGGGCAAGACCACGACGGTCGAGATCCTGGAAGGGCACCGGAAGCGGACGGACGGCGAGGTCGACGTCCTGGGCGAGGATCCCGGCACCGCCGGCCGGGCTTGGCGGTCGAGGCTGGGGATCGTGCTGCAGACGGCCAACGACGCCGCCGAGCTCACCGTCGCCGAGACCGTCCGGCACTACGCCCGTTACTACCCGAATCCCCGTGACGTCGGCGAAGTGATCGAGAAGGTCGGCCTGACGGAGAAGGCGGGCGCCCGCGTCAAAAGCCTTTCGGGCGGCCAAAGGCGACGCGTGGACGTCGCGCTCGGGATCATCGGGCGGCCCGAACTGGTGTTCCTGGACGAGCCGACGACCGGCTTCGATCCGGCGGCCCGGCGTCAGTTCTGGGACCTGATCCAGAGTCTCGCCCACGAGGGCACCACGATTTTGCTGACCACCCACTATCTCGACGAGGCCGAGGCGCTGGCCGATCGCGTCGCGGTCATCGCCCGCGGCGAGATCGTCGCCGAGGGGACGCCGCAGACGCTGGGCGGCCGCGCGACCGCGGAGGCCACCGTCCGCTGGGCCGACGAGAGCGGCAGCCACCAGGAACGCACGCACTACCCGGCCAAGCTCATCCGCGCACTCTCCGCCGACGGCCGCGAGCCGTCGGAGCTGACCGTCCACCGCCCCACCCTCGAGGAGACCTACCTCGATCTGATCGGAGAAGCCCGATGACGACGCTGACCCACCAGGGCAAGCTCCCCACCACGCTCTCGCTCGGCCTCATCCGGGGCGCCGCGGAGCTCCGGCAGTTCTTCCGCATCCGGGAGCAGGTGATCTTCACCTTCGCTTTCCCGTCCCTGTTGATGATCCTGCTCGGCTCGATGCTGAACACGTCGATGCCCGGTATGGCGATCACCACCGGGCAGGTGCTGGCCGCGGGCATGATCGGCTCCGGCATCGTCTCGACGTCGTTCAACAGCATCGGTATCGGCCTCGCGTCGGACCGTGAGGCCGGGGCGCTGAAACGCCTGCGCGGCACGCCGATGCCCGCCGCGTCCTACTTCATCGGCAAGATCATCCTGGTCGGCGTTTCGAGTGTCGCCCAGGTGGTGCTGATGTCGATCGTCGGCAGCCTGCTGTTCGACCTGGAACTGCCCACCGACCCGATGAAACTGCTGACCGCGCTCTGGGTCTTCCTGCTCGGCGTCACCTGCTGCACGCTGCTGGGCATCGCGCTCGGTTCGGTGACCAGGACGGTCAGCGGCGCTGTCGCGGTGACCAACCTGATCTACATCGCGCTCCAGTTCATCTCCGGGGTGTTCGTCACGCCGATCACCAACCTGCCGAAGGTTATGGTCGACATCGCTTCGTTCTTCCCGGTGAAGTGGATCTGCCAGGGCTTCCGCTCGGTGTTCCTGCCGGCCGAAGCCGCGACACAGGAGATGGCGGGGACATGGGAACTTCCGATGGTGGCACTGGTGCTGACGGCGTGGTGCGTCGCGGGGCTGCTGCTGGCGAAGCTGACGTTCCGCTGGTCGAACGAAGGCAAGTGAACGCCTGGGAGCGGTTCTTCTGGCTCTGGGAGGTCCTCTTCGTGATCACCTTCGCCGCGACAGTGGCACTGGTGCTCGCCGAAGACGGGACGACCACTGACAAAACGGTCGCCATCGCATGCATCACCGGACTCGGGGTGGCGTACCTCGCCGGAGCACGCCGCCTCATCAAAGGCCCGCGGTACGACGACACGCCGTGGCTGTTCGTCGGGGTCATGATGCTCCTGGTGGCGGGCGCGATCTTCGCCTCCACCACGTCGAGTTTCATCCTGTTCCTGGTCTGCCCGGTGCTTTACATGACGCTGTCGACGAGGCTGGCGTCGGTCCTCACCACGATCGCGGTCCTGCTGGGCCCGGTGGCCTCGATCGTCCGGGGCGGCCTCGACCAGCCCGCCTTGCGCATCCTGCTGCCGATGACGGCGATCCTGATCATCTTCAGCCTCCTTGCCGGGCGCTACACCAGCGGGATCATCGAGCAGAGCAAGGGCAGGGCCGCGCTGATCGAACAGCTGGAAGCCAGCCAGGCGGAGGTTTCCCGGCTCTCGCGGGAGGCGGGCACGGCCGCCGAGCGCGAGCGCATGGCCCGCGAGATCCATGACACGCTCGCCCAGGGCTTCACCAGTATCGTCACGCTCACCCAGGCCATCGAGTCCGAAATGGACACTGACCCGAAGGCCGCCCGGCGCCACCTCGAACTGGCGGCGCGGACGGCGCGGGAGAACCTGGCCGAGGCGCGGGCGATGGTCGCGGCGGAGTTACCGTCGGCGCTGGCCTCCGCTTCGCTGGAGGAGGCCTTGCGGCGGCAGGCCGAACGGCTGACCGAGGAGGCCGGGATCGAGGCGTCGATCGAGATCGACGGCCCGCTGCCCGCGTTGCCGATGGCCACCGAGGTCGTCCTGCTGCGCGGGGCGCAGGAGGCGCTGAGCAACATCCGCAAACATTCCCGCGCCACCAGGGTTTCGCTCAGTCTGTCCGTTGTGGACGGAAGGGTCCGGCTCGGCGTGACCGACGACGGCGCGGGTTTCGACCCCGCCGAGCCCACCGGCGGCTTCGGTCTGGCGGGGATGCGGACTCGGGCGGATCAGGTCGGTGGCATCGTGACGGTGAAGAGTGAGCCCGGTGCGGGGACGACGCTGGAACTGGAGGTGCCCGCGTGATCACGATCATGCTGGTCGACGATCACCCCGTGGTGCGGGAAGGCCTGCGCGGCATGCTGGAGGCCGAACCGGATCTGAGCGTCATCGGGGAGGCGGGCTCCGGCGACGAGGCCGTCGCGCTGAGCCGCGTCAAGCAGCCGGACGTGATCCTGATGGACCTGCGGATGCCCGGACTCGACGGCGTCGGGGCGACCCGGAAGATCCTCGCCGACCGGCCGGGGCAGCGAGTCGTCGTGCTCACCACCTACGAAACGGACGCGGACATCCTGCGCGCGGTCGAAGCGGGCGCCTCCGGCTACCTGCTGAAAGACGCTTCGCGCACGGAGCTGGCCGGTGCGATCCGGGCGGCTTCACGCGGCGAGACGGTCTTGGCGCCTTCGGTCGCCGGGAAGCTGGTGAACCGGGTGCGCAACCCGACGGCGTCGCCGTTGTCCGCGCGCGAGATCGAGGTGCTCAAGCTGGTGGCGCAGGGAAGCACGAACGCCGACATCGGCCGGGCGCTCCACATCAGCGAGGCGACAGTCAAGACCCACCTGCTGCGCGTGTTCGGGAAACTGGACGTTTCGGACCGGACGGCCGCCGTGACCACCGCTATGCGCCTGGGCCTGCTCGGGTAGGCAGAATGCATCTCATGCTTGCCACGACCGAATTGGCGCTGCTACGCCGCCTCGCGCACGAGCAATCCTCGTGCCGCGCCCCGTCCCTCGTCGCCGCCGTCGTCCGTGACGGTGAAATCGCCTGGTCAGGGGCGCGTGGTCGCGTCGACGGCGAAACACCGGACGAAGACACGCAGTATCGGCTCGGCTCGATCACCAAGACACTCGTCGCGACGGCCGTCATGCGCCTGCGCGACGAGGGCAAGCTCGACCTCAACGACCCGCTCGAAAAGCACCTGCCGGGCACCGCGTTCGGCTCGGCCACCATCGCGCAGCTGCTTTCGCACACCTCGGGCCTGACGGCGGAATCCCCCGGTTCCTGGTGGGAGCGCACGGTGGGCGCCGACTGGGCCGCGCTCGTCGAAAGCCTCAAGGACGGCGCGACGCGGCTCAGGCCGGGCAGCCGGTTCCACTACAGCAACGTCGGTTACGGGGTGCTCGGCGAACTGGTCGCCCGCCACCGCGGGCAGTCGTGGCTCGACGTCGTCCGCGCCGAGATCCTCGGCCCGCTCGGGATGACCCGGACCTCGCCGCATCCGGAAGGCGCGCACGCGAGCGGGTTCGCCGTGCATCCCTTCGCCGATCTCCTCATGCCGGAGCCTTCGCCGGACGCGGGCGCGATGGCACCGGCGGGACAGCTGTGGTCGACGGTCACCGACCTCGCCCGCTGGACGGCGTTCCTGGGCGGCAACACCGGCGGCGTGCTGAGCGAGCAGACCGTCGCGGAGATGCGCGAGATGGTCACCGTGGACGACGGTGACACCTGGACCACCGGATTCGGCCTCGGCGTCATGCTGGTCCGCACGCAGGGCAGGCGGCTGGCCGGGCACACCGGGTCGATGCCGGGCTTCCTCGCCTGCTCCCTGATCGACGCGAACGCGGGCATCGGCGCGCTCGTCCTGACGAACTCGACGGCCGGCGTCGGCATCACGCAGCTGTGCCTCGACTTGATCACGTTGACCGAGACCCACGAGCCGTCGCTGCCCGCGGAGTGGCAACCGTCCACTGTGGACCCGAAGCTCCTGGAACTGACCGGGCTGTGGCACTGGGGCCCGACGCCGTATCACCTGCGGCTGCTCCCGGACGGCCTGTTCTCCCTCGCGCCGACCGACGGCCCCGGCCGCGCGTCGCGGTTCGCGCCTGTCGGTGAAGACACCTGGGTCGGCCTCGACGCGTACTACGCGGGCGAGACGCTGCGGGTCGGACGGGACTCGGCGGGCAAGCCGAACCACCTCGACCTCGCGACGTTCATCTTCTCGCGGACCCCGTTCGACCCCGCCGCGCCCATCCCGGGCGGCGTCGACCCCGACGGCTGGCGCTGACCCGTCCGGTCGAGGTCCGTGAAGGCCTCCTTGAGGGCCCAGAGTCCCTCAAGGAGGCCTTCACGGACTTGCGGCGGGGCTCAGCGACAGCGTCACGCGGCCGGGGCGTGCCCGACGGCCTCGATGAACTTGCGGGCGATGCGCTTGCCCTCGCCCCAGTCGACGAAGCCGAACTTCAGGCTCGTCTGGATCGCCAGCCCCGAGCCCTCCTGCGTCCGCTCGACCTTCACGGTGACGGTCTGCCCGTAGCTGAAGAGGCCCAGCTTCGTCGAGAAGGTGACGTAGCCGGCGGCCGCGTCGTAGTACGGGTTCTGTCCCTTGACCGCGGTGACCCCGTTCGGGAGGGCCTGCCACAACGCCTCGGGGGGCAGGGGGAATCGCTCGTGCACTGTCGCCATGGGGCGAGAAGCTACCCGGCGGTCGGCAGCGGCGGGAGGGAGTTCGCCGATCCCACATGCCGGACACGCGGCACCAACTGTCAGCAGGCCCGTCCCGACCTGAGAGACTGGGCCCATGACCGACGCACCTGAGTTGACCCTCCCCGCGGACCTGAAGCCTGCCGATGGCCGCTTCGGCTGCGGACCGTCCAAGGTCCGTGACGAGCAGCTCGCCAACCTGGCGAAATCCGGTGCCACCTACCTCGGCACCTCGCACCGTCAGAAGCCGGTGAAGTCCCTCGTCGGCCGCGTGCGTGCGGGTCTGTCCGAATTGTTCTCGCTGCCCGAAGGCTACGAAGTGGTCCTCGGCAACGGCGGGACGACCGCATTCTGGGACGCCGCCGCGTTCGGCCTCGTGCGGGAACGTGCGCAGCACTTCACCTACGGCGAGTTCTCCTCGAAGTTCGCCACGGTGACCAAGGGCGCCCCGTTCCTCGCCGACCCCATCGTCGTCAAGGCCGACCCGGGCGGCGCGCCCGAGATCGCCTACGAAGCCGGTGCCGACCTGGTCGGCTGGGCGCACAACGAGACCTCGACCGGTGTCGCCGTGCCGGTCCGCCGCCCCGAAGGCAGCGAAGGCGCACTCGTCGCCATCGACGCCACCTCCGGCGCGGGCGGCCTGCCGGTCAAGGCCGAAGATTTCGACGTCTACTACTTCGCGCCCCAGAAGTCCTTCGCCTCCGACGGTGGCCTCTGGATCGCGCTGGCCTCGCCCGCCGCGGTCGAGCGCATCGGCGAGATCGGCGCGAGCGACCGCTGGATCCCCGAGTTCCTGTCGCTGACCACGGCGCTCGACAACTCCCGCAAGGACCAGACGTACAACACCCCCTCGGTGTCGACGCTGTTCCTGCTGGCCGACCAGATCGAGTGGATGAACTCGAACGGCGGTCTCGAGTGGACCACCGCACGCACGCGCGACTCGTCGACCCGGCTGTACGAATGGGCCGAGAAGACCTCGTACACGACGCCGTTCGTCACCGATCCGTCGCTGCGCTCGCAGGTCGTCGGCACCATCGACTTCGCCGACGAGGTGGACGCCTCCGCGGTGGCGAAGGTGCTGCGCGCCAACGGGATCGTCGACACCGAGCCGTACCGGAAGCTCGGCCGCAACCAGCTGCGCGTCGGTCTGTTCCCGGCCATCGACCCGGACGACATCACGAAGCTGACCCAGAGCATCGAGTACGTAGTCGAGCGCCTCGGCTGAGCTAGCTGCGCGTGAAGGCCCCCTTCCCTCGGACCAGCCGAGGGAAGGGGGCCTTCACGCGCTCGGAGAAGATCGCGGCCAGCACCAGGAGCAGAAGGCCGTACAGCACGAAGGATTCCGTCGCCAGCCACCAGCCGAAGCTCCCGGCGGGCCGCGGCGCGAGCCACATCGGCGCGACGACGAACAGCGCCGCCGTCACCACCGCGAGCGCGTACGAAACGACCGATCGCAGCCAGACCAGCAGCACGAGGATCGGCACGCACCAGATCCAGTGGTGCGTCCAGGAAACCGGCGACGCCAGCAGCCCGCCGATCGCGCAAGCGGTCAGCGCGAACACCGGTTCCGCGACCCGCACGATCACGAACCCGGTCAGCGCGACTACCACGATCGCGGCCATCACCCAGACGACGGACTCCGCCGATCCGAGCCCGAACCGCGCGAGCATCCCGCGCAAGGACTGGTTGCCGACGTAACCGCTGTCGCCGATGCGGCTGGTGTCGAAAAGGATGTTCGTCCAGAACTTCGCCGACGCGCCGGGCGCGAACGCGAACATCAGCAGACCCGCGCCGAGGAAACCGGCCACGACCCGTGCGGCGGAGCGGAAGTCCTTGCGGAACAAGAAGAACAAGATGAAGAACGCCGGGGTCAGCTTGATCGCCGCGGCGACGCCGATCAGCAATCCCTTCGTGCGGGCCCGGCCCGGCAGCAGGGCGTCGAGCACGACCAGCAGCATCAGCAGGGTGTTGATCTGGCCGAAGCCGAGCGTCGAGCGGACAGGCTCCATGATCCCGCCCGCCGCCTGCGCCCCGATCGCCGCCAGCGCGGCGATCGCGCGACCCCGGACAGCGGAACGGTCGGTGAGCGAGCCGTTGAGCGTCGCGACGAAGAGGTACACGACGATCCCGCCCGCGATGATCGACGCGAGCCCGACCAGTCTCGTGGCGAGCGCGGCGGAAAGCAGGGTGCCGGGCACGAACACCGCCGCCGCGAACGGTGTGTAGGTGAAGGGCAGCCAGCCCCCGTGCGTCTGCACCCACATGCCGTACGGGTCGCCCGAGTCGAGCAGCAGCCGCGCGCCGCCGATGTAGACCTCGAGGTCCTGGCCGTCGAACACCTTGAGCGTGAACAGGACGCCGACCACGACGACTTCGAGCGCGATCAGCGCCCCCGCGAGTTTCCGCCCCGACAATCCCACCAGCACCCGGCGAGGTTACCCACCGCCACCACGCCGTTAGTCCTCTGGATGCGGTAGTTGGCACTACCAACTACCGCATCCAGAGGACGAAACGCGAGCTAGGCGAGGGCCTGGGTCGGCGGGAGCCGCGCCGCGCGCATCGCCGGATAGGCGCCGGCGACGGCACCGACCAGGGCCGAGACCCCGACCCCGCCGAGCAGGGCACCGACGGGCAGCACCGCGGGCCAGCCCTGACTCAGCGCGTACCCGGACGTCACGAGGACGCCGACCAGCACCCCGGCGATCCCGCCGAGCCCGGACAACAACACCGACTCGGCCAAGAACTGGCCTCTCACCTGCCGTTTCGTCGCGCCGAGCGCGCGTCTGAGGCCGATCTCCCGTCGCCTCTCCAGCACCGAGATCACCATCGTGTTGGCCACCCCGACACCGCCGACCAGCAACGCCACACCGCCGAGCCCGAGGAACAAGGCACTGTAGGTGTTCTCGGTCAGCTTCTGCGCCTCCAACGCCTCCGACGGACGCCGCACCTCGACCTCGTTCGGCGCTTCCGGGTTCATCGTCTGCGCGAGAACCGAGCGGACGTTCTCGACCTGCGAGTCCTTCGCCCGGACGTACACGGTGGTCGGGTGCCCCTTGAAGCCGAGGAGCCGCTTCGCGACGTCCCAGCCGACCAGCGCCGAACGCTCGATCTCGGGCGCCAGCGGCGTCGGCCCGAGGATCCCGCCCACGGTGAACCACTTCCCGCCGAGGAACACCTGCGGCGGCTTGGCGGGGTCGATGTGATCGATCCCGAGCCGCGCGGCCGCGACCGAACCCAGCACGACGACCGGGTAATCGCGAGTCGCGTCACGGAGGAACTGCCCGTCACGAACGGCACCGCCGATGACGTCGAGCAGATCCGGTGTCGCCGCGAAAACGGACAGGCCGGACGTCTCATCCTTGGGGATCTTGTCCGACCGCCGGACGGAAGCGCCGGTGCCGCCGGTCGCGGACGCCGCCGTCACCGGGGCGATCCGCTTCGCCATCGGCACCGCACTGTCCGGCAAGGTCGCGTCGCCGCCGAACATCGTCTTGCCGGGTCCCGCCGAAAGCAGGTTGGTGCCGAGCGCGGCCAGCTGATCTTGCAACGCCTTCGCGCCCGACGCCGGGATCGCGAGCACCGCCACCATCGCGGCGATCCCGATCCCGATGCCGAGCGCGGACAGCACCGCGCGCATCGGCCGCGTCCGCATCCCGTGCGCGCCGAGGGTCAGCACGTCGCGCGGGCCGAGCCTGGCCGGATTCGGCGTCGGCACCTTGTCGAGGACGGGTGCGCTCACACCAGCACCCCCGTCCCGGTGTCGAGCCGGATCCGGCCGTCCCGCAACTCGATCCGCCGCGGGATACCCGCCGCGATCTCCCGGTCGTGCGTGATGATCACGACCGTCGTCCCCTGCGAACTCAACGTGGCGAGCAGATTGAGGATCGCCGCGCCGTTGCCCGTGTCGAGGTTCCCGGTCGGCTCGTCGGCCAGCAGGATCGACGGCGAGTTGACGACCGCCCGCGCGATCGCCACCCGCTGCCGTTCCCCGCCGGAGAGCTCGTTCGGGAAATGACTCGCCCGATGCGCGAGGCCGACCCTGTCGAGCGCCGCCAGCGCCCGTTCGTGGCGTTTCCGCCGCGGCACCCCCGCGTACAGCAGCCCCGTCGCGACGTTGTCGACCGCGCTCACCCCCTCACTGAGGAAGAACTGCTGGAACACGAAACCGATCCACCGCGACCGCAACGCGGACAGTTTGCGGTCGGGCAGCTTCGCGACGTCGTGCCCGCGCAGTTCGATGACGCCGTTGGTCGGCCTGTCGAGCGTGCCCATCAGCTGCAGCAAGGTCGACTTGCCGGAGCCGGACGGCCCGAGGATGGCGACCATCTCCCTGTCCTCTATGGACAGTGTGACTTCGTGCAGGGCGCGCACGCCGCCGGGATAGGTGCGCGAGGCGTTGCGCACGGCCAGCACCGGGGTCATGACGTCGTCACCACCCGCATCCCGGCGGCGAGGCCGGTTCCGGTGACTTCGACGCGGCCACCGCTGAACAAGCCGGTCTTCACCGCGATGAGGCGCCGTTTGCCGCCTTCGTCGACCTCGACGGCGTACCCGCCCTCGGCGAGCGCGAGCAGCGCCCCGACCGGGACCGCCAACACTCCACTGTGGACTTCCTTGGTGAACCGCACCGAGACCGGCGTCGAATCGAGCGACCCCGCCGCGGCCGGATCGTCCAGCTTGATCTTCACCTTGATCTTCGGCTTGCCGTCGTCCTGTCCGGCGGCGTCCTTGCCGGTCTCCGCGACCTTGCCGACCTCGGTGATCACGCCGGTCGCGGTCTTGCCGCCGGTGATGTCGATCCCGACCTTGTCGCCCTGCTTCGCGATGGCCTGCTTGGCGGCGTCGAGCTTGACCTCGACGACGCGCTCGGTGCCGGTGTACTTCAGCAGTTCACCGCCCCCGGGTCCGCCGAGCTGCGCGGCGATCTGCGAAACCCGGATCTCACCGGGTGCGAGGACGGCGTCGCCCTGTCCGAAGGTGCCGGTCTGCTCCGCTCCCAGCGACTTCTGCCATTTCTTGATCGCGGCGGTGGTGGCCGAGGTGAACTTCTTGTCCGGGGTGCCGAAACCGCCGAAACCGAGCGCCTTCAGGTTCTCTTCGAGCTGCTTGACGTCCGGACCGTCCGTAGCCCCGTCCGCGAGGTCCCGGAAGAACGGCAGCGTGCCGTAGAACAGCGGCACCGGTTTGGCGTCGACGCCGTACACGACCTTGCCGCGGGTGAGCACCGAACCCGCGTCCGGCAACGACGTGATGGTGCCCTGCTTCCGGCCCGCGAGGGCGCTTTCCGCGCCGTAGCCCAGAGTTCCGTTCGCCTCCTCCTCTTCCTGCAGGTCGGTCTTCTCGACCTTCGCGGTCTCGACCGGCGGCGGCGCCTGCCCGACCTGCTGGGCCTCCGACGTGACCCTGGTCAGCACGACCACCGACATCGTCCCCACCACGACGACGAGGACCGCCGCGATGACGAACCAGCGCGCCCGGCGCGAACGCCGTGCGCCGCCGGGTCCTTCGTGTTCGCTCATTTCGCCGGGGCCGCCCTCATGCTCATGCCGAGACCGCAGGCCTTCGCCGCTTCTTCGAACTTCTTGGGGTCACCGGACGCGTCGCCCAGCGCGATGGCGGCGCCGCCCTTGCCCGCGGGCTCGGGGTCCGGGAAGTCGATGCCGTGGTCGCGCATGCACTTGGCTTCCTTGCGCATCTTGTCGAGCTCTTCCGGCGTTGGCGGCTTGATCTCGCCGCCGTTCGGCAGCAGCTTGCGGCACGCCTCGTCCGCCGCCTTCATCTTGTTCTCGTCGATCCCGCCGCCCTCGACCGCCTCGAAGGTGACCGTGTCCTGGCCGTTGGCGTCCCTCTTCGGATCCGGCATGTTGATCCCGTGCTCGCGCATGCACTTCGCGAAGTTGCGCCTCTTGTCCTCGTCGGACACGTTGTCGGCCTGCTTCCCGTCACCGGCGCCGGCGGCGGGCGGGGAGGAGATCGAGGCGACCTTGTCGCCGCCATCCCCGCCGCTACCGCAGCCGGCCACCAGTGCGAGGACCGCTCCGGCGATCAGTGCCGCCATCGGTCGTTTCCGCATCGCTGCTCCTTCGGTCGTCTTGGCGCCCCGATTTCTACGGAGGCGGCGATTCCGGCGCGGTAAGCGAAGTCGCTTATGCGCCGCTTACGACTCGATGGGGCGTCGTCAGCAGGCGCGGCAACACGCTCTACGCCTCGGTGTTCGAGTGGCCCATCTCAGGCGGTTCACTGACGCTGGCGATACAACACGGTTCGAGTGTCGACAAAGCGACACTGGACCTGGTTGCCGGGAGGTCGTACGCGATCCGGCTCGAACACACCGAACGAGGCGGTGAGGCGTCGATGAAACTGCTGTGGTCGAGCCCGGGCGCTCTGCAGGAGGTGATCCCGGCGCGGCAGTTGCGCCCCGGTCCCGTGGGCTGTCCCGTGGGCTGAAAGCTCCCTTCCCCGCGTGGCATGCGGCGAAAGCCTCCTTCAGCCCACCACCGAGCCGACTCACGAGGCCCGCCACCCGGTCGGCCGATCCGCGCCGTCCACCGGTGCCGTCGGTGTCGCGAAAGCCACTTTCGGGACACCTGATGTCCCGAAAGTGGCTTTCGCGACACCGGCGGTTCTAGCGCGAAGAAGGTGTTCGGGTTCGGGCGAGATGGGCGATCACTCGTGATCAGACGGCGATCATGCGTGATCAGAGACGTAACTCGCGTGATCGGGCGGCGTTCATCGGAGTTGCGACCCACTCCACCCGGTCGGCTGATCCGCGCTTATCCCGCGCTTACCCCCTCCCGGGGCAGACTGACCTGGTGAGAGTGCTGGTAGTGGAAGACGAGCGGCTCCTGGCGGACACGATCGCCGAGGGCCTGCGACGGTTCTCCATGGCCGTCGACGTCTGCTACGACGGCGAGCAGGCCCTGGACCGGGTTGGAGTGCACGGCTACGACGTCGTCGTGCTCGACAGGGACCTTCCCGTCGTGCACGGCGACGAGGTCTGCGCCGCGGTGCTGAAGACGGGCGGTGAGGCGCGGGTGCTCATGCTGACGGCCGCCGCCGACGTCAACGACCGGGTCGCCGGGCTGGGCCTCGGCGCCGACGACTACCTGACGAAACCGTTCGCGTTCGCCGAACTCGTCGCGCGGGTGCAGGCGTTGTCGCGCCGAGCGCGGCCGGCGCTGCCGCCGGTGCTGGAACGCGGCGGCGTCGTCCTCGACCTTCCCCGGCATCAGGCGTCTCGCGACGGCCGGTTCCTTCCCTTGTCCCCCAAGGAATTCGCGGTACTGGAGGTGCTCATGCGCGCCGAAGGGGCCGTGGTCAGCGCGGAAGATCTGCTGGAGAAGGCGTGGGACGAGCACGCCGACCCGTTCACGAACGCCGTCCGGGTGGCGATGATGACGTTGCGGCGCAAACTCGGCGAACCGCCGTTGATCGAGACCGTGCCCGGCGCCGGTTACCGGTTCGGGTCATGAAACCGCTCCGGCTTTCCTTGCGCTCCAAGCTGACCGTGCTCTACGGCGGGGCGTTCCTGATCGTCGGGCTCGCGTTGCTGATCGTCAACTACCTGCTGGTCAGTTCGTCGTTGCCGGAGTCGGCAGCGTTCGCCGAAACCGTCCCCGGACTCGCTGTCCAGCGCGCCCAGGCCTACCCGATGGACTCGGCGACCAACCTTCCCACCGAGCGCGCCCAGGCCACGCAACTGGTCGCGACGTCGATCACCGAGTACCGCTCGGATGTCCTTTCGACGCTGCTTTGGCAATCGCTGGTGGCGCTGGCGATCGCCGGCGCGCTCGCGGTGCTGTTCGGCTGGCTGATGGCGAGCCGCGTACTGCGGCCGCTGCACGCGATCACCGCGACCGCGCGGAAACTCGGGGCCGAGAACCTCGACCGGCGTATCGACCTCGACGGCCCCGACGACGAACTCAAAGAACTCGCCGACACCTTCGACGGCATGCTCGACCGGCTCGCCGTGTCGTTCGACAGCCAGAAACGCTTCGTCGCCAACGCTTCCCACGAACTCCGGACCCCACTGGCCGTCCAGCGCACGCTGGTCGAGGTGGCGATGGCCGACCCCGACGTCAGCCCGGAGGTCCGGAAACTCGGCGAACACCTGATCTACACCAACGAACGCAGCGAGCGGATGATCGAGGGCCTGCTCGTGCTCGCGCGCAGCGATCGCGGCCTGACCGCGCGCGGTCCCGTCCGGCTGGACGAGATCGCGGCGACGGTGATCCGGTCGGCGACGGCCATGGCCGAGGAAGCGGGTGTCACGGTGGAGTCGCGGCTGCGGCCGCGGACGGTGTCCGGCGACCCCGTCCTGCTGGAACGGCTGGTCACGAACCTCGTGCACAACGCCATCACCTACAACCGCAAAGGCGGCTGGATCCACGTCGACATCGGCGGCGACCCGGCGCTGGTGGTGCGCAACACCGGTCCGCAGGTGCCGCTCGACGCCGTCCCCGCGCTGTTCGAACCGTTCCGGCGGCTCTCGGGCGACCGGACCGGAGACTCGCGCAACGCCGGGCTCGGACTGTCGATCGTCCGCTCCATCGCGACGGCGCACGCCGGGACGGCGGGCGCGGAACCCGGCGGCCGGGGCGGCGGACTGGTCGTCCGGGTGCGACTGCCTTAGATTCCCCCGATCGTGACGGTGCGTGTCCGGCGAGTCACTCTGCGAGCCGCGGATTGCTCCAGCAGAATGCACTTGCGGTCATGAACAAAATAGTGAGCAGGACACATGACATCGGCGCGCCTCACACGTCAAGGCGACGCGCCGTTTTAACGTGGACACCCACAAAGGTGAAGAATCGGGGAGGCGAGAATGCGAGCGCTACGGGTGGTCGGGCTGCACGAGGACGGTAAGTCCATCGTGTGCGAAGACCCGGCGAGCCGCACGCGCTTCCTGCTCCCCGCGGATGAGAGGCTGCGAGCGGCGGCGAGGGGTGACATCACCCGCCTCGGCCAGATCGAGATCGAGTTGGAGAGCCAAATGCGGCCACGCGAGATCCAGGCACGAATCCGGGCCGGTGAGTCCGTGGAGCAGGTCGCGAGCAGCGCCGGCGTCACCGTGCAGCGCGTCGAGCGGTTCGCGTACCCGGTCCTGCTCGAGCGTTCGCGTACCGCCGAGCTGGCCCAGCGCGCGCACCCGATCCGCGAAGACGGCCCCGACGTGCAGACGCTCGGCGAGGTCATGGCGCACTCGTTCGGCCTCCGCGGTCACGACTACAGCCAAGCCACTTGGGACTCCTGGCGAGGCGACGACGGCAAGTGGGTCGTCGTGCTGAGCTGGAAGGCCGGCCGGTCGGACAACCGCGCGCACTGGTCGTTCGCGCCCGGCGCGCACGGCGGCACCGTGCAGGCACTCGACGAGAACGCCGAAGTCCTGCTCAACCCCAACGCTTACCGCGCTCCGCGCACGGTCCGGGCACTGGAACCGGCCAAGGAAGCCGTCGTCCAGCCCACTCTCGATTCGGCTCCAGAAGAGCCTGTCGCGAAGGTGATCGACGCGCCGATAGCAGAGCCGGAAGAAGACATCGAGCCACCGCCTCCGGCTGACGAGCCGGCGGAAGCGGCCGAACCCGCTCCAAGGGCGAAGGGGAAGAAGAACCACCCCATCGTTCCATCCTGGGAAGACGTCCTACTGGGCGTCCGATCGCAACGAGGTTGAATTCGCACGTGATGGCCCCTTCCGGTGGAGGGGCCATCACGTGCGTCCAGGGACCTGCGCGATCAGGTACTTCGGCGCCACGAGGCAATACGCGTCGGTGACGATCCGCTCGATCTCGGCCCAGTCGACGTCGACGTCCAGCCGGATCCCGATCCAGCCACTGTGCCCGACGTACGGCGGCCGGAAGAACCGCTCCGGTTCGGCTCCCACCAGTTCCTCCTGCGCCCTGGGCGGCGCCGGGCACCAGAACGCGACCTTGTCGTCGTGATGCCGGTCGGCGTACTTGACGAAGGTCTTCTTGCCGCGCACGAACCACGCCGGCTCGCCGTGGCTGAGCCGCTCGGTGGCTTCCGGCAGCGCGAGGCAGAGCCGTCGGAGTGAAACGAGCGGATCACCGGCCATGGATCCCAGTATCCCTCTAGAAGACGACGATCAGCACGCCGATCCACGCGATCACGATCCCCGCGGCGGCGCCGAAAGACGCCCATCGCACGATCAGGACGCGCCGCGCGAGCCACAGCGACGGCGTGATCCCGCCGGTCACGACGGCGGACGCGAGCACCGCCAGCCAGCCGCTGGTCTCGCGCGCGAGGGTGTTCGCCAGCGCCAGCATCGCGACGACGACCACGGCCGCGACGAACGCGGAGATGGTCAGGCCGGTCAGCCACGGGGTGGGTTCCCCGGCCGGATCCGGTGTGCCGAAAAGCCGCCGCGCGAGTTGGTTGCGGGGTGCGGGGACGGGCGGGTCGATGATGACGCCGTCGCCGGAGACCGGGTCGACGAACCGGACCGACGTGCCCATCGTGGCGGCGACCCGCTGGGCGAGCTGGCGGCCCCGCTGGGAAACCACGGAAGCGGCTTCGGCGCCGGGATCACCGCCGGGGCGGGTGGAGCCGACGGCGGACGCGACACGTGCCCATTCGTGCAAAGCCTGGGCGAGGTCCGAACCGATCGCGAGTGAATGCGGGTCCACCTCGCGAGCACTTTCGCCGCCAGGCCCCGCCAGCACCGCGCGTCCCTCACGGATCCGCAATTCCATGGGTTCTCCTCGTGATCGCTCGGGTGCTTACGATAGCGGTGGACGCGTCTCGTAGAACGCGATCGCGCCCGCGGTCGCGACATTCAGCGAATCGACGCCCTCCGGCATCGGGATCCGCACCGCGACGTCGGCGGCGGCGATGGCCTCTTCGGTCAGGCCGGGGCCTTCCGCGCCCAGCATCAGCGCGACCTTCCCGGGTGTTTGATCCCGCAACTGGCGCAGCGAAACGGAATCCGCACGAGGAGTGAGGGCCGCGATACGAAAACCGCGTTCCCGCAGCAATTGCAGGTCGGCGGGCCAGGATCCGAACGTGGCGAACGGGACGCGCAGGACATGGCCCATCGACACGCGGACGCTGCGCCGGTACAGAGGATCCGAGCAGCCGCCGCCGAGCAGGATCCCGTCGACACCGAGCGCGGCCGCGTTGCGGAACAACGAGCCGAGATTCTCGTGGTCACCGACACCTTCGAGCACCGCGAGCACGCGCGCGCCGTCGATGACGTCTTCCACCGTCGGCGCCGGAACGGGCCGATCCGCGACGGCGAGCACCCCGCGATTCAGGTGGAATCCGACCACGTCGGCCATCGTTTCGGCCGACGTCACGTAGCCGGGGACATCGACGCCTTCCAGGTCATCGCCCAATTCGTGGAAGCGCCGCTCCACGCCGAGGAGAGCGCGCACCGGGTACCGCGATTTGAGAAGACGCTCGACCACGACGGTGCCTTCGGCGATGACGAAGCCACGCCCACCCGGCCTGTCGGGCCGCCGATCGGCGGTGGACAGGTCGCGGAAATCGTCGAGCCGCGGGTCGCCGGAGTCGTCGATGGTGATCAGTTCAGCCACCCGGAGAGTGTGTCATCCGCCCCGTGCGAACCGTTTGCCTCCGAACGTCTACCGGAGGGTGGTACGAACGGGCGTATTTTGCTGTAAGTTAACCCCTAGTGACAGAGAGCACCAGTTTGGCCGCTAGCCGGGCGACGGCGATGCGTGAAACCGTTGGGCCGCCTGGCAGTCCCGCCTGGAATCCCGCGGAGCGTGGCCAATGAGGAGCTCGACGAACATGGGTAAGGATCTTTCTGCGGACTCCTGCAAACCGCAGGATCGCGGACGTTACCGCCGGAAGGTCCAGCGCTGTCTAGACACCCTGGCACGTATGCTCACCGATGGGAGTTTTTCCTTCCCTCGCAAGAACATCGGGCTGGAGGTCGAACTCAACCTCGTCGACGCCGAACTGCGCCCGTCGATGACGAACACGACGGTCCTCGAGGCGCTGAACGATCCGTCGTTCACCACGGAACTCGGCCAGCACAACCTGGAACTCAACGTGCCGCCGCGGCCGCTGGCGGGCGCGTCCGCGCTGCAACTGGAGGACGATCTCCGCGCGTATCTGGGCGCGGCCGCGCGCAAGGCCGAGGAATCCGGCGCCTCGCTGGCGATGATCGGCATCCTCCCGACGCTGCGGCACGAGCACTTCGACCAGAAGTGGCTCACCAACAACGCCCGGTATTCGCTGCTCAACGACCGGATCTTCGCCGCGCGCGGCGAACGCACCGTGCTCTCGATGGAGGGTGCGCCGCTGCCGGGCAGGCAGCCCGAACGGCTGCGCAGCTACTCCGAATCGATCCTGCCCGAGGCCGCCTGCACCTCGGTCCAGTTGCATCTGCAGGTCGCGCCGGAGGAGTTCGCGGCGCATTGGAACGCGGCGCAGGCGCTGGCCGGGGTCCAGATCGCGGTCGGCGCGAATTCGCCGTTCCTGCTGGGGAAGACGCTCTGGCACGAGACGCGGATCCCGCTGTTCCTGCAGGCCACCGACACCCGGCCGGAGGAACTGAAGAACCAGGGCGTACGGCCGAGGGTGTGGTTCGGCGAGCGCTGGATCACGTCGATCTTCGATCTGTTCGAGGAGAACGTCCGGTACTTCCCCGGTCTGCTCCCCGAAACCGATCGCGAAGACCCGGTCGAGGCGCTCGACTCCGGGCAGGCCCCGAAACTCACCGAACTGCGGATGCACAACGGCACCGTCTGGCGCTGGAACCGGCCGGTCTACGACGTCGTCGACGGCCTGCCGCATCTGCGAGTGGAGAACCGGGTGCTGCCCGCGGGCCCGACGGTCATCGACATGGTCGCGAACGCGGCCTTCTTCTATGGCGCACAAAGGGCATTGGCCGAAGCCGACCGTCCAGTGTGGACACAGATGTCGTTCCAGGCCGCCGAGGAGAACATGTACGCGGGGGCGCGAAGGGGTTTCGACGCGCAGCTGTACTGGCCGGGTATCGGCTGGATCCCGCCGGACGAGCTCGTGTTGCGTGTCCTGCTGCCGCTGGCCCACGAGGGATTACGCCGTTCGGACGTTTCGGACGAGGCGAGAGAGCGCTATCTGGGCATCATCGAGCAGCGGTGCCTCACCAGGCGGACCGGCGCGGCTTGGCAGCGGGAGTACGTCCTGCGCGCGGAGGAGCGCGGCGTCGAGCGGGAGACCGCGCTGAACCGGATGCTGGGCAGGTACCTGGAGCTGTCGGCGACCGAGACGCCGGTGCACACCTGGTCGCTGGAGGCCTAAGGTTCCCTTCCAGGGAGGTGGGGCGTGCCCAAGATCATCGGCCGGTCGCTGGAGGAGCACCGGCGCGAGGTCCGCAGCAGGGTGTTCGACGTCCTGCGCGGGCAACTGTACGAGCGCGGTTTCGACGCGATCACGCTCGCGGGTGTCGCCGCCGAAGCAGGCCTCGGCCGGACGGCGATGTACAACCACTTCCCCGACAAGGAGAGCCTGCTGGTCGCCTTCGTCGAGGACGAGGCCACGCGGTACGTCGAAAGGCTGACGGCGGCCGTCGCGACGGCCGACACCCCGGTCGCGAAGCTTTCGACGTTCGTCCGGCTGCAGCTGCGGGTGCTGGCCGAGTACCACCTGCCACCCGGGACGGCGCTCGCTTCGGCGCTGGCGCCCGCGGCGTACCGGCGGATCAGCGCGCACGCCGACCCCATCACCTCCCAGCTGCGCGAGATCCTCGCCGAGGGGGTGCCGGAGGAGGACCCCGACCTGCTGATCCCGATGATCACCGCCGCGCTGGGCAGCCGCCAGGTCGTCGACGTGCCACCCGAAAGGCTGGACGAAGCCATCGAGGGTGCCGTCCGCTTCGTGCTCAGAGCGGTCGGAATGGCGGAAAACCTTGAAGATTAGGGTAGCCTAACCCGTAGTTGTGCCTTACGCTCTTTCTGACAGCATGTCAGAACGATGCTTGGAGGCTCTGCCCATGCCGGTGACCACCGACGTCGAATCCGGGCCGTTCGCCGCGACCCTGCGCGCCTCCACCATGGCCGCCCACGAGCGGGCCAACCACTCCGTGTACATGAACGCGCTGCTCGGCGGGGAGCTCTCGCTCGAGGGGTACACCCGGCTGGCCGTCCAGTACTACTTCATCTACCAGGCCATCGAGCGAGCCGCCGACAAGCTGGCGCAGGACCCGGTGGCGGGCAAGTTCGTCTTCGAGGAGCTGCGGCGGCTGCCGAGCCTCGAGCGCGATCTCGAACACCTCGTCGGCCCGAACTGGCGTGAGACCGTCCGCCCGCTGCCCTCGACGGAGCGCTACGCGGCGCGTGTGGCCAAGGCGTCCGACTGGTCCGGCGGGTTCGTCGCCCACCACTACACCCGCTACCTCGGCGACATCGCCGGCGGTCAGGTCATCCGGCGGCTGCTGGAGCGCAAGTACGAGGTGCGCGAGGCGGGTTCGCTGTTCTACCACTTCGACCAGCTGGGCAGCGCGCCCAAGTTCCGCGACAACTACCGCGAGCAGTTGAACTCGGCGCCGTGGAGCGAGGACGAACGCGCGCGGTTGATCGACGAGGCGATCGTGGCCTTCGAGTGCAACATCGCGGTGTTCGACGAGCTGGCGAGCGAGCTGGACTCGTACCGGGCCGCGTGACCTCGGTTTCGTTCCCTAAGTACGTGAAGGCCCCCTTCCTTGCGCTAGACGCAAGGAAGGGGGCCTTCACGTACTAGGCCGTCCGGCGCCTGACCACCAGCACCAGCCCAAGGCCGCCGCCCAGCAGCACCAGCCCCCACAGCAGCCAGACGCCACCGTCGACGCCGGTGGACGCCAGCGCCGCGTCCGGCCGGTACTTCACGTCCGGCACCAGATCGGTGCCGGAACCGGCGCCCGGCCCCGCACCCGAGCCCGGCCCGGAACCGCCGGGCAGGTTCGCGCAAGCGGCGCCCAAGGTTACCGCGGCGTCGTCGAGCACCTCCCCGACCTGGTAGAACTTCGCGAACGCGTCCGCGTTGCCCAGGGCGACCTTGATCCCGGCGACGCTCACCGATCCCGCGCCCTCGGTGGTCTTCGCCGTCGCGAGGTCCAGCGAAGCCAGCGGGATCCCAGGCTGGTTCACCGGCGGTGAAGGCGCGTCGCCGGTCGTCTTCAGTTCCACGTCGGCGTAGAGCGTGCCCTTCCCCTGCGCCACGACCACCTTCGGCCGCCCGATCGACAACACGAACTTGTGGGCCGGGAAAGCGAAGGTCACCTTGCCCCGGAACTGCGTCGTGAACTCGGCCGCCGACTTGTACTGAGCGCTGTCGAAGCCCCACCGGTACGCGCCGCTCGGCGCCCTCGTTCCGTCGATCTTGTCGAGGTCGGTGATCTCGACACCGTCCGAGGCGGTGATCGACGTGTCCTCACCACGCCCGACGTAGCTGCGGAAGCTCTGTTTGAAGCCCCACAACAGGTTTCCCTGCGCCACCGAATCCGGGGTGAACACGCACGCCGACGAGGAGGGCGTCGAGGTCGGTGCGGGGGTGGAGGTGGCGGCCGGCGTGGAAGTCGGCACGCTCGTCGTGGGCGCCGGGCCGCTTTTGCCGGGGTAGGTGATCCGGCCCGCGTCCAGGCTCTCACCGACGTTGTAGAACCCGGCGAACGCGGCGGCGCCCTCCTTGGTCAGGCTCGCCGACTCGATGTCGACGACGACGTTGTCCCCCACCTGAGTCGGCGCCTTCAGCTTGAGGTCGGCGAACACGACGTCGGACGGCGGCCGCACGTCCCTGGGTGCGGCTTTGGTGCCGTAGAAGGCATAGCCGATCTTCGCGGTGAGCTTCCCGGTGCCGTCACCCGCGAAGGTGATCCGCGGGTCGGCGATGGTGAAGTCCCAGATCATGTGCGCCTCGAAGGTGTACCTGACCTGTCCGGCGTACGAGACCGTGCCCTTACCGGAGTCCACAGTGGACGATCCGTACTTCCATTTGTACGGGAACGGCGCGACGTTCGGCGCCGAGGGGTCCAGCGCCGCCCCGTCCGACGGCGTCACCGTGCCGCCGCCTCGGGTGATGTAGCTCCGCCACATCTGCCGGACTCCCCAGCCGAGCCCGGCGCCGGTGTCACCCGGTCCGGGATCCGGGTCGCCGATCCCGGTGAACGTCAACGGTGTCTTGCTGTCCCAGGTGAGCGCCGGGGTGTCCCAGCCGAAGACGAAAACGCTGAACGGCTGCGTCTTCGCGCTGTAGGTGGTGCCGCTCGCGACGTACTCGGCCTTGACCGTGACCGTGTACTCCCAGTTCCCGCCCGCGTCGACCGGGATCTGGGTCCCGACAGCGCCCTTCTTGATCAGGCGGCTGACCTGGAAGTCCTTACCGGTGCGATCGCGGACGTCGGCCTTCGCCGGGCCCACGCGCAGGCCGAAGCCCTTGGCGTCGTTGGCGTCCGGATCGAACCCGGTGCCCTTGACGACGATCTTCGTACCCGCCGGATCGAGTCCGGCGCTCGGCGTCACGGTCACCTTCGGCGTGAACGGATCGGCGGCGAGCGCCGGGGTGACGGCGATCCCGGCCACCAGCGCCGCACCGGCCAGCACGGCGCCCCATCTTCGCAAGGACACTTCATTCACCTTCCGCGTTTCGGGTCCGCTTACGGGCCCGGATCAGGGGGACGGCGAGCGCGGCGATCAGCACCACGCCCGCCACGACGGCGATCCACCACCACGAACCGGATTCCCCGCTCTGCGCGGCAGGCTGCACGGCCGGAGCCGGAGCGACCGCGGGCTGGGATTCCACAGTGGACACAGGGGGTGGCGCCGAAGACGACACCGGCGCCGCGCCGGAGGAGGGCGGCGGCGCCGGTGAAGACGGAGGAGGCGGCGGCACGACGGCCTGCGTCGTGGGCGCCTTCGGTACCGCGAACGTCACCGGGGTGAAGGTCTCGTTGTTCGCGTTGACCACGCCGTGCGCGCCGACCGTGATCAGTCCACATCGGACTCGGAGGCAGTCGACGTCGACGATCTTCCCGGTCCGGTCGGCGGCCTTGAACCGCGCGCCGGGGAGCACGATCTTGGTGGACCAGGTCCCGTCGGCGGCGAGCTCGCCATTGGCCGAGGACGCGGTGTCGCTGCCGGGGAAGGCGAGGAACCGCTGGAAACCGTTGTTGTCCTTGGTTTCCCTGTCCTTGACGTACCGGTACGTCGCGCCGGCCGCGCCGCCTTGACTGGGCTGCCACACACCGTCGGCGACCCAGCCGAACAGCAGGTAGATCCCGCCGTACCCCTTCGGCACGGACTGGAATCCGGTGCCCTTGACCTGCAAGGAAGTCGCGTACTCCGGATCCGCGGAGCCGGGCGAGAACGTCACGGTCGCACCCGCCGCGGAGGCGGGCACGGGTGCGGCGATCATGAGCAGACCGGCCGCCACGGCCACTCTCATCAGCTGTTTCATCGGCGCTCCTCGGCCGCTCGGTGGGGCAGGACGATCGGTTTCCCGGTCCGGGGATGGGTGAGGACTTCCACGGGATGCCGGTAGACCTCGCTGAGCAACGACTCCGTCAGCACTTCGGCGGGCGTGCCCTCGGCGGCCAGTTCGCCCTCGGACAGCACCGCGACCCGGTCCGCGTACGCCGCGGCGAGTCCGAGGTCGTGCAGGACGACGAGCACCGCGTCCCCCGCCCCGGCCCGTGCTGTCGCGAGACCGAGGATTTCCTCGCTGTGCCGCAGATCCAGTGCGGCGGTGGGTTCGTCGAGCAGCAGGACCCCCGCCCGTTGCGCGAGCACCCGCGAGAGCGCGGCCCGCGCCTGCTCGCCCCCGGACAACGTGGTGAACCGGCGTTCGGCGAACTCGGTCATCCCGGTCGCCTTGAGCGCGGCCGCGATCTCGGTTTCGTCGAAATCCTCGGCTTCCGTTCCCTCCCAAGGGGTCCGGCCCATCCGGACGACCTCGGCGACGGTGAACGGGAAGGTCACGGTGTTCTGCTGCGGCAAGACCGAACGCAGGCGCGCGAGTTCGATCCCGCTCCAGGTGCCCAGTTCCTTGCCCGCGACCAGAACCCGGCCCGATTCCGGCCGGAGATCCCCGGCGAGCAGCCCGAGCGTGGTGGACTTGCCCGCGCCGTTCGGGCCGACGACCGCGAGCACTTCGCCCGCGCGCACTCTCAGCGATACCTCACGGAGCAGTGTTTTCCCGTCGACCGCATAGGAGACGCGGTCGAGTTCGGCATCGAGTTCGACGGGCTGGAGCAAGGCGTTTTCACGCCGGGAGAAGAACTTCATGCCCAGCCTCCCGAGCGACGCCGGGTGCGCAGCAGCAACCAGAAGAAGAACGGGCCGCCGACGAGCGCCGTCAGCATGCCGATCGGCAGATCCGCGTAGGTGAACAGGGTTCTGGCGCCGAGATCCGCCGCGGCGAGCAGCAGCGCGCCGCCGAAGAGGCTCGCCGGGATCAGCACGCGGTGCCCGGGACCGAGCAGCATCCGCAGCCCGTGCGGCACGATCAGGCCGACGAAACCGATGATCCCCGAGTACGAAACGGCCGCCGCCGCCATCAGCGCGACGACCACGACAGCGCCGAGCCGCAGTTTTTCGACGTCCACGCCGAGGTGCCGGGCCTGTCGCTCCCCCAGCGCGAGGAGGTCGAGTTTCCGAGCCAGCGCGATCGACACGACGACACCGACCGCGACCAGCGGCAGCACGGTGACGACGTACGGCCAGCGCGAACCGGCCAGCGAACCCAGTTGCCAGAACACGATCTGCTCGCGGGCGGCCTGGTCGGCGGAGAACATCAGGAACGAGATGACGGCCATCGCGACCGCGTTGACCGCGACACCGGTCAGGATCAGCGTCACCACCTCGGAGCGCCCACGCGACCGCGAAAGCGCGTAGACGAGCAGGGTCGTGACGAGCCCACCGGCGAAACCCAAGGCGGGCGTGGTGAAGGCACCGAAGAAGGTCCAACCGGCCACAATGGACAGACTCGCGCCGACGGCGGCCCCGGACGAGACGCCGACCACGGCCGGTTCGGCGAGCGGATTGCCGAACACCCCCTGCATCAACGCGCCGCAGACGCCGAGGACCCCGCCGACCAGCAGCGTCATCACCACACGGGGGAAGCGGACCTGCCACAGCGCGCCCTCGGCGAACGGGTCCAGCCCGGGTTCCGCGAGCCCGAGCCGGTACAGCACCGAATCGAAGACCTGTGACAGCGGGATGCCGAACTGCCCGCTGCCTGCGGAAACGAGCGAGATCCCGACGACACCGGCGATCAGCGCGGCGAAGACCGCCGTCACTCGGATACCGCGGTTCATCCGGGGTCGCCCGGCGCGTAGAGGGCCCGTGCCAGCGCGTCGAGCACGCCGGCGGTGAGCGGTCCGAAGCTCAGGATCTGCGAGTCCGCCATGTCGACGATGCGGCGGTGCTGCCCGGCGGGGGTCTGCGCCACCCCGGGCACCTGGAGCGCGCCGTCGACCCCGCCGACGGACTCGAGTCCCTTGGTCATCATGAGGATCACGTCGGGTTTGGCCTTGGCCAGCGCCTCCGGGTTGACCGGGCGCATGCCCTCGATGCCCGCCTCGGTGGCGACGTCGACGGCGCCGAGCGCGCCGATCAGCGAATCGGCGCCGGATCCCTTGCCGAACAGGTGATACACCCCGGCCTGACCGCGCATGTACAGGAAGACGACGCGGAGTTTGCGCGCCGGATCGGCGGGTGCGAGCTTCGCGATCTCCGCCTTCTTGGCGTCCACCTCACCGGCCAGCCGCGTCGCGAGGCGTTCGCCGGACTCCGGCACGCCCAGCGCGGCGGCGACCTGGCGCACGATGTCGCCGACGTTGTCCATCGAGCGCTTCGCGTCCACGACGACCACGGGCACACCGGACGCGCGCAGCTGGAGCACGACGTCCCAGGGGCCAAGGGTGGTGTCGGTGATCACCACGGTCGGGCGCAGCGCCAGGATCGCTTCGGCGTTGAGCCGATGGCCGTTCATGGTGACCAGCGGCAGCTTCTCGGCCGAGGGGAACCCGGTGGAGACGTCCCGGCCGACGACGTTGCCGCCGAGGCCGAGACCGAACACGGTCGCGGCGAGGGTGCCGGACATGTCGAAGGCGAGGATCCGGCTGGTGTCGGTCACCGTGACCGGCGTGCCCTGGTGATCGGTGATCGTCGCCGGGAGGTGCCGGACGGCCGGTTCGTCGCCGGTGATATCCGCCCGCGCCAGCCGCGCGGTACCGGGTCCGGTGCGGGTTTTCGGCTCCGCCAACGGCTCGACCTGGGAAAGCGGCTGGAGATCGGCACCGGTTCCGGCTGCTTTCGTGGTCGCCAAGGGCGGTGTCGAGCAGCCGCTGACAACGATGACGAGGAGCAGAGCGACCGTGGGCAGCAACCCCCTTGACAACATTAGGCAAGGCTAACCATATGGACGATGCAATAGGTAAGCCTTACCTAATGCTGTGACCTCCTTGTGATCGAAGGGAACCCTCCATGTCGAAGAGATCGGTCCTGCTCCGCGCCGCACTGGTCGCGACCGCCGCCACCGCGGCCGTCACCGCGCTCGCCGCCCCGGCGTCGGCCGCGCCGGGCAGTGCGACCAACAACGGCAAGACCCTCTCCGCCTCCAACGCCACCGGCCTCGCCTCCGCCGGCGAGACCATCACCATCACGGGCAGCGGCTACAGCTCCACTGAGGGCTACTACGTCGCGCTGTGCGCCGTGCCCGAGGACTACAGCTACGGCACCAAGCCGAGCCCGTGCGCGGGCGGCGACGGCCAGGGCGGCACCGGCGTCGGCCCGTCCTCCTGGGTCACCAACTTCCCCGGCGGTTCCTCGCCGATCGCCTCGAACGGCACGTTCACCACCCAGATCCGGATCGCCGCGGTCAACAGCGGCCTCGACTGTTCGGATCCGTCGGTCACCTGCGCCATCGTTTCCCGGCGCGACCACTTCGCGTCCAACAACCGGAACTCGGACGTCTTCATCCCGGTTTCGTTCTCCTGACGCGGGCCGTGGGGTAGGGCTCGCCCTACCCCACGATCGGCGGTCTGCCGGATCCTCCGCATCCCGGGAAAACCCTAACTTTCCAGGTATGTTCCGGATCGCGGCCCTCGCCGCCCTGCTGACGCTCACGACGGTCGTCACGGCTCCCGCCGCCCACGCGGCCACCCCGGCCTCCGCCGCGGGCGTTTTCGACGAGGTCATCCCTCGAAGCCTTGCCGAGCACCACATCCCCGGCGCCGCCGTGGTGGTCGTCGAAGGGGACAAGACCGTCTTTTCCGCGGGCTATGGAGTGTCCTCAATAGACACTCAGGCGAAGGTGGACCCGGAGCGCACCGGCTTCCTGATCAACTCGGTCGGCAAGTCGATCGCCGCCACGGCCGCGATGCAGCTGGTCGAACAGGGCAAGCTGGCGCTGGACGCCGACGTCAACACCTACCTGAAGTCGTTCCGGCTGCCTGACACCTTCCCCGGCCGTCCGGTCACGCTGTTCTCGCTGCTGACCCACACCGCGGGGTTCGAGGACCACGTGTACCGGATGTTCACCCCGCGCGACGAGAAGCTTCCGCCGCTCGCGGAACACCTGGCGACGGAGATCCCCACCCGCGTCCGGCCTCCCGGCGAGCACACCGCCTACTCGAACTACGGTTACGCCCTCACCGGACATCTCGTCGAACTCGCCTCCGGGCAGCCCTATGCGGATTACGTGCGTCAACACATCTTCGAACCGTTGGGAATGAAGAACAGCAGCGTCGCGCAGCCCACCCCGGACGTCTCGCCGGCCACCGGCTATCGCTGGGACGGCTCGGCGCAGGTCGTGCCGCCCGCGAACTTCGGCCCGGAACCGCCCGCGGGCGACGGGAATGTCGCCACCCCCGCGGACATGGGCCGCTACCTCTCCGCGAACCTCGTGCCGGGAACGTTCAGCCGCGACCTGCTCGACCAGATGCACGGCGCGCGGTTCCGCAACGATCCTCGTCTGACGGGGATGGGGTTCGGCTTCTCGGAACGGCGGTTGAACGGGCTGCGCCTGGTGGAGAAGACCGGTGACTCGCCGGGGTTCCTGAGCGTGCTGGAACTGATCCCGGAGAAGAACACCGGCGTGTACCTGGTGTTCAACGGCGGCGCGTTCTCCGGCGACGCCGCCGCGGTCACTTTCAAGGCCTTGAAGGCGTTCCTCGACCGGTTGCATCCCGCCGCATCCGTCTCCGCGCCGAAACCGCTCGCCGGGGACGTCTCACGGTTCGAAGGCAGCTACAACAGCACCCGGCTGGACTTCGACAGCTTCACGAAGGTCCGTGCGCTCGCGGGCGCCATCTCGGTGACCGCGGACGGTGACGGCGTGCTGACGACGTCCGGCCTCGGCGAAGGCATCCGGCGCTGGACACAGACCGAGCCCGGGTTGTTCACCGACGAGGGTGGCGAGCGGATCGCGTTCCGGGAGTCCGGCGGAGGGGTCCTGCTCTTCTCCGGCGACGACCCGAACTCCTCCTACGAACGCATGTCGTGGCTCGAATCGTCGTCCACACACCTGCTGATCCTCGGTATCGCGCTGCTGCTCCTGCTGGGCGCGCTGGCGTGGTGGCCGATCCGCGCGTTCGTCCGGCGCGGCCGGGAACGGCATCCGTCGGGCGCCCGGTTCGCGACCGTGGCCGCGTGGTCCGCGGCGCTCGCCGTCACCCTGTTCGTGGGCGGGTTCGCCCTGCTCATGAGTGACTTCAGCGGCGCCGCCGTCGCGCTGACGTCCGGACACTCCCCGTTGCTGAGCGTCACCTTGCTCCTGCCGAACGTCGTGTTGCTCCTCACCGGTGCCGCGGTCGTCTGCACGGCGCTCGCCTGGCTGCGCGGCTGGTGGAACACGTCCGCCCGCATCACCTACACGGTGATTTCCCTGGCACTGGCGGCCTTCCTCGGCGTGATCGCGTCCTATCACCTGGTGGGATTGCCCTATCTGGCTTGATGACCGCCGTCACATCGCCTTGACCTCCAGCTAACTGGAGCTAGCAGGGTGGGTTTCAAGCAGTCGGCCCAACGGGTACAGCTGCTGAGGACAGGTCGTTCCACCAGGGAAGAATGCGGCGCCCCAGTCGCCGCAAACGGGTGAAGACGACTAAGTTCGGTATTGGAAACTCGTGTCGAAATCAGAAGGAGGGCCAATGGCCCGCTACGAGCTGCCCGAACTCGACTACGACTACGCGGCCCTCGCGCCGCACATCTCGGGCGAGATCAACGAGCTGCACCACAGCAAGCACCACGCGACCTACGTCAAGGGCGCGAACGACACGCTCGACAAGATCGCCGAGGCCCGTGACGCCGGCAACTTCGGCGACATCGTCGGCCTGCAGACCACGCTGGCGTTCCACCTCGCGGGGCACGCCAACCACGTCGTGTGGTGGAAGATCCTTTCCCCGGAAGGCGGCGACAAGCCGACCGGCGAGCTGGCCTCCGCGATCGACGAGGCGTTCGGCTCCTTCGACAAGTTCAAGGCGCAGTTCACCGCGGTCGCCACCACGATCCAGGGCAACGGCTGGGCCGCGCTCTCCTGGGACCCGATCGGCAAGACGCTGATCACCCAGCAGCTGCGCGACCACCACAACAACCTGGTCCTGCCGACCACGCCGATCCTGCTGGTCGACGTCTGGGAGCACGCGTTCTACCTGGACTACAAGAATGTGAAGCCGAAGTACGTCGAGGCCCTGTGGAACATCTTCAACTGGGCCGAGATCTCCAAGCGGTTCGACAACGCCGTCGCCGGTGGCAACGGCCTGCTGCTCGGCTGACTTTCTCACCACGAAGCGGGGCCCTCCTTCCGGGAGGGCCCCGTTTTCGTTCGCTTGACCTCCAGCGAAGTCGAGGTGTCAAGGTGGACGTATGGACGTCGCCGCATACCTCGACCGCCTCGGACTCGACCGCCCCGCCACCGCGGACGTGGCCGCGCTGCGAGTGCTGCAGGAGCGCCATCTCGCGGTGGTGCCGTTCGAGAACCTGAGCATCCACCTCGGGGAACCGATCGTCCTGGACACCGAAGTGCTGTTCGACAAGATCGTGCGGCGGCGCAGGGGTGGCTTCTGTTACGAGCTGAACGGGCTCTTCACCGCCTTGCTGCGGGAACTGGGCTTCGACGCCACACTGAAGGCGGCGAAGGTCTTCCGCCCGGACGGCACCCTCGGGCCGCCGTTCGACCACGCGGCCATCCGCGTCGAACTCGACGAGCCGTGGCTGTCCGACGTCGGCTTCGGCAGCTTCAGCCGGTTCCCGCTGCGGCTGTCCGCCACCGAGGCGCAGGCCGACCCGGACGGCGAGTACCTGATCCTCGACGCGCCCTATGGCGATATCGACATCCTCCAGGACGGCAGGCCCCAGTACCGGCTCGAGCAGCGGTCACGGACGCTGGACGAGTTCGTCCCGACGTCGTTCTGGCAGTCGACGTCGCCGGACTCGCATTTCACGCGGGGGCCCGCCTGCTCGCTGCCGGGCAAGTACGGCCGGGTCACCCTGGCGGGTGACAAGCTGACCGTCACGACTCACGGCGTCCGCGAGGAGACCCGGCTTTCGAGTGATCAGGAGATTTTGGACGCCTACCGGAAGGAGTTCGGGATCGAACTCGTCCGGGTGCCGGTACGGCCTTGACCAGACGGGCGAGGTCGTCGACCATGAACCCCCGGAATGAACGAAGCCCCGCCTCCGGGGGTGACCCGGTTGCGGGGCTTCGTCCGTTCCCGAACTGACTGCCGCTCCCACCACGAAGCGGACATGTATGAGGTTAGCCTAACCTCATCTACCCCGGCAAGGGGTTCGCCTGAGAGACGCCGATCTCACCCTTCCGAGTGACGGCAAACTGTTCCCATGAGTCTTCTGAGCGGCAAGGCCGTGGTGATCACCGGCTCCGGACAGGGCCTGGGCAGGGCCTTCGCGCACCACGCGGCCGCACAGGGCGCCGCGGTCGTGGTGAACGACATCGAAGCCGGGCTCGCGGACGAAGTCGCGCGTGAGATCCGCGCACTGGGCGGGCGTGCGGTGTCCAATGGCGACTCGGTCGCCGACGCGGAACGGGCCGCCGGACTGATCGAGAAGTGCGTCACCGAGTTCGGCACGATCGACGGCCTGGTCAACAACGCCGGCGTCAACTACCGCGCCGAGCCGTGGGCGGACGACCCTGCCCGGATGCGCGAAGTGGTCGAGGTCAACGTGCTGGGCCCGCTGTTCTGCGGGACTGCGGCGGCGACCGTGATGCGCGCGCGGGGCGGCGGCGCGATCGTGAACGTCGGCTCAGGCTCGATGATCGGCCAGCGGCGCGCGGCCGCGTACTCGGCCTCGAAAGGCGCCGTCGCCTCCATGACCGCTTCCTGGGCGGCCGACCTGGCGGACCACGGCATCCGCGTCAACGCCGTCGCTCCGGTGGCCTGGACGCGGATGGCGCGGCGGGATCCGAGCGTCGTCCAGACCCCGGAGCACACCCCCGAGCGAGTGGCGCCGCTGGTGACCTACCTGCTCAGCGACCTTTCGGCGGAGGTGACCGGGCAGATCCTCCGGTTCCGCGGCGACATCCTGTGCGTCCTCCGCCAGACCGCGATCAAGGACCCGGTTCTCGAGCGGGACGCTTGGAGCGTCGAAGACATCGCGGACGCGGTGGGCGGGGACCTGCGGGAGGCGCTGGAGCCGCCTCCCTCGGCCCGGTGGCGGTGAGAGCTGCTGGGGTCGCCGCTTCTGGGGCCGGTGTCCTGAAGGCCACCTTTGAGACGGTGATCGTCTCAAAGGTGGCCTTCAGGACAGCCGAGCGCGACGCCCACCCATCGGGTCCACCGTTTTCGCCGGACAGCAAGCGCCCGACGGGCTAGCTTCACCCCGTGGCCACCCCGAACGACTACCGTGCCATCGCCCGCAAAACCGACCGTCCGATGTGGATCTGGGCGGGTTGCGCGCTGACGAGTGTCCTGTTGCTGTTCGGCGTGGGCATCTTCGTGGCGATCAGCCTGCTGAACAAGGACGACTCGAGCGCCGAGGCCGGCCTGCCGAAGGTCTGGCCGTCCCCCTCCGGGGAGGCACTCCGCCCGGTCCCGATGCCGACGGGCGAGATGGTGGCGGCGCTGACGGACGAAACCGGCGCACAGGTGCTGTGCCAGGTGATCCCGGAGCAACGCTGGGAGGAGATCCTCGGCGGCCGCACGCTCCGGGAGGTGGACGCGGCCTGCCATGCGGTCACCACGCAGCTCGACGTCAACGTGCGGATGGTCCCGAGGTTGCCCGAGGACACGAGCCGTCGCATGACCACCATCGCGGGCAAGGTCGCGGTCATCGCCGCCGACAAGGACAGCACCAACCTGAGCGTCGAACTGGTCGAGGTCACGCCGCGCAGCGGCGCGTCGCCGGTGCTGCACGTCTCCCTCCGCGGCAGGGGCCTCGAGGCTCCCGAGACCGAGGGCAAGGCGAAGGCACTCGCCGAAGCGTTGATCGCGGCCGCGATGCCGCCCGGACCGAAGTTGCCGAAAATCGGCGAGGGCGGCGAGATCGAGCCGGAACCGGTCGAAGCGGGACCGCTCAAAGACAAGCCGTACCCGGTGATGTCCTGGCTGCTGTGCGGAGAACTCGGCCGTGCGCTCGGTGTCCCCGCCGACAAAGCGAAGCCGACCTTCTTCGCCTCATGCGAGTTGAACGGCGCGACAGCGGACTACAGCGAGCTTTCCGCGACCGTCGCCCCGACCACGACCATCGCCGGACTGCCCGCTCAGGTCGACCGGCGAGGTGTCGTCGTGCAGCTCACCGACGACCCGTCCGGCAAGACGCTGAAGTTCGCGGGCACCGGCGATATCCGAGCACTCGCCGAAAAGATGGTGCCGCCGCTCGTGGGCCGCTAGGCGCGATGGTTCGAGATGACCCGAGTGTCGGCGTCGCGAAAGTGGCTTTCGCAACACGACTCTCCGCCGCACCACACCTAAGCGCGATAGTTCGACAGGAGGTCACGGAGCAGGGTCTCGTACGCCTTCCGGTCGAAACGGGCCCCGGTGAACTTGTACTCCTCCGAAGGATCGAGCGGTTCGTAGTCGTACTGCCAGTCGAAAGCCCGCCACTCGACCACGTCATCACCGAAGACGACCTCGACGCTGTAACCACCGCAGCCGAGATCACCGCACAGCGGGCAGAACAGCAACGCGACCCGTCCGTCGTCGAAATCGCCCGGCAGGTCGCCGAGCAGACGGCAAAGCGTCTCGACGGCCGACTCGCGCCACCTGTCGTCGTCCAGGAACAACGGCGTCTGATGCTGGGTGGGAACCATGTCGCGCAACGCGACACCGTCGATCGTCCAGTCCAGGAACCGGGCCTCACCGTCGTTCCACCGCGTCACCGACGGTTCGACACCGAGTTCGTTCACACCCGCTCCCTCTTCAGCACGCGCAGCCCGTTCCCGAACCGCCGCACCGGCAAACTCACCCCACCGCGCCGGATCAGCACGACGGCGCACACTACCGCGGCGAGCGCGGAGATCGCACCACCGATGTAGAACGGCGAGCGACCGCCGAAGGCGTCGGCCATCCAACCGGTCATCGGGCCGCCGATGGGGTTCCCGCCGATCAGCACCAGGACGTACAGGCCCATCACGCGGCCGCGCATCTCCGGGCTGACGGCGGTCTGCACCAACGCGTTCGCCGTGTTGAGGAAGGTGATCGTGGCGTAGCCGAGCGGGATCAGCGCGAGTCCGAAGGTCAGGTACGTCGGCATGAACGCGGTGACCACCTCGAAAGCACCGAGCAGGAACGCCGAGATCAGCAGCAGCCGCACACGCGGACCGCCGCGGGTGTTGCGGCGGGCCGACATCAGCGCGCCGGTGAAGGTGCCGACGGCCGCCAGCGTCGACAGGAGCCCGTAGCCGTCGGCGTTGGTGTGGAAGACGTTCGCGGCGACGATCGGCAGCGAGGTGAAGTACGTGATGCCGAACGTGCTCACGAAGAACACCAGCACCATCACGGTCATCAGGTCACTGCGCCGCCGGACGTAGCGCAGTCCTTCGACCAGTTGCCCCTTCTCACGCGGGATGGCCGGGCCGCGGAAGAGCTTGTCCGGGTTCATCATCACCAGCGCGGCGATGACGGCGCCCGTGCTCACCGCGTTCGCCATGAACAGCCAGCCCGTGCCGACCCAGGTGATCGCGAAGCCCGCGATGGCCGGGCCGACGATCCTGGCCATGTTGAAGATCGAGGAGTTGAGCGCGACGGCGTTGGTGACCTTGTCCCTGCCGACCATCTCGGCGACGAACGACTGCCGCGCGGGCACTTCCAGCGACGCCGTACAGCCCAGGGTGAGACAGAGGAGATACACGTGCCAGAGCGCCGCGACCCCGCTCAGGTCGAGGGCACCGAGGACGACCGCCTGCGCCAGCACGGCGATCTGGATGCCGATCAGGAGCCGCCGCTTGTCGACGCGGTCCGCCAGCACCCCCGCCCACAGCGAGAGGAACAGTGTCGGCGCGAACTGCAGCGCGACCGCGATGCCGAGCGCGATCGGATCGTTGCCGCTGAGGGTGAACACCAGCCAGTCCTGCGCGATGCGCTGCATCCAGGTGCCGATGTTCGAGATGACCTGGCCGGTGAAGAAGAGCCGGTAGTTGCGGACCCGCAGCGACGAGAACATGCTCGCGCGCGGCTTCTCACGCGTAGGTGGTGGAGCGGGTTCCCGGGTAGCGGCGGTCTTGGAAGGACACTGTGTTTCGCTACCCGTGGTCGTCACCGCTGTTAGTTCCCCGCCATCCTGTCGATGATCTCGGCGGCGCGAGAGAGCACTTCGCGTTCCTCCGCGCTCAACTCCGCCAATTGCTTGTCCAGCCAGATCTCCCGCGCGGTGATCTGCTCGACCACGTAGGCCCGGCCGCGGTCCGACAACTCGACGATGGCCTGGCGGCCGTCGGTCGGATGCGGCCTTCGCTCGACGTAACCCATCTCCTCGAGCGCGGCGATCACCCTCGTCATCGAGGGCGGCTGGACGCCTTCCTTCGCGGCGAGCTGGCCAGGGGTCAGCGCACCGCATTTGTGCAGCGTGGACAGCGCGGACACCTGTGTCAGCGAGATGCCGTCACTGGCGCGCTGTGCCCGTAGCCGGCGATTGAGCCGCACCACCGCGAGACGCAGGCGGCTCGCCAGTGAGCGCTCGTGCGTGTCTCCGGACATATAGTTAGCATACCTCACGATCGGATCATCGGCCCGTGAGATCGCCCACGGATGGCATAACCGCTGGTCAGTTGAACGCGGCCTGGATCGGCCCGACGGCGAAGTAGGCCAGGAACATCACCGCGATACCCCACATCAGCGGGTGGATGCCCTTCGCCCTGCCGGAGACCGCGCGGAGCACGACGTAGCTGACGAAGCCCGCGCCGATGCCGTTCGCGATCGAGTAGGTGAACGGCATGACCACGATGGTCAGGAACGCGGGGAGGGCGACGGTGAAGTCGGAGAAGTCGATCTCCTTGACCTGGCTCATCATCAGCGCGCCGACGACGACCAGCGCCGGAGCCGCGGCCTCGACCGGGACGACCTGGTAGAGCGGGGTCAGGAACATCGCCGCGATGAAGAGCACGCCGGTGACGATGTTCGCGAGCCCGGTCCTGGCGCCCTCGGCGATCCCGGACGCGGACTCGACGAAGACGGTGTTCGAACTCGACGACGCGAAGCCACCCGCCACCGCGGCGGTGCCGTCGACGAACAGGGCCTTGCCGACGTTCGGGAGCTTGCCGTCCGCCGGCATGAGGTCGGCCTCCTTGGCGAGTCCGGTCATCGAGCCCATGGTGTCGAAGAAGTCGGCCAGCACCAGCGTGAACACCAGCAGCACGACGGTGATGATCGGCAGCCGTGTCCAGGCACCGAACGAGATGTCGCCGACCAGCGAGAGATCCGGCAGACCCAGGACCTGATCGGGCAGCGCCGGGTAGCCGAGGTTCCAGCCCTGCGGGTTGACGCCCTTCGACGGGCCGACCTTCGTGATCGCCTCGATGACGATCGCCAGCACGGTCGAGCCGAGGACACCGATCAGGATGGCGCCCTTGACCCGCTTCGCCACCAGGATGCCGGTGAGCAGCAAGCCGACCACGAACACCACCGTCGGCCACGAAGCGATCGAGCCGTTGATGCCGAGGCCGACCGGCACGGTGGTCTTCGCGTCATCCGGGACGCGACGGACGAATCCCGCGTCGACCAGGCCGATCAGGCAGATGAACAGGCCGATGCCGACCGCGATCGCCGATTTCAGCGGCGGCGGCACGGCGTTGAACACCGCTGTCCGGATACCGGCGAAGACCAGCAGGACGATGACCAGACCCTCGATCACCACCAGGCCCATCGCTTCGGGCCAGGTCATCTGGGAGGCGAAGGTGACCGCGATCAGGCTGTTGATGCCGAGACCGGTGGCGATGGCGAACGGGTAGTTCGCGACCAGCCCCATGATGATCGTCAGCACACCGGCGACCAGCGCGGTCACCGCCGCGACCTGCGGCACGGGGAGGATGTTGCCGAGGACGTCCTTGTGCGCGCCCGCGTCGTCGGCGGCGAAACTGCCGATGATCAGCGGGTTGAGGACGACGATGTACGCCATCGTGAAGAAGGTGACGATCCCGCCGCGGACCTCACGCCCCGGTGTCGAGCCGCGCTCGCTGATCTTGAAATACCGGTCCAGTGTGGACCGGGTGCGCTGCTCCGCCATCGCGTACCACCCTTCGCCCGTTGCCGGGTACCCTTCCCCACGTGGGCGAATCGATCAATTCCGGGGAAGTAAACGGTTCATTGCGGCCAACGCCGGAGCTGCCGAAGAGGCTGACCGACCTGACGCCGGTCGTGATCGTAGGTACCTCGCTGTGGGCCGTCGCGACCGTGGTCCTGTTCTTTGTGACCGACGGCATCTGGGTGCAGACGGCCTTCTCCGGCCTCGTGCTCGGCTTCATCGGCCTCGCGATCATCGCCTGGCAGCGCGCGGCCGCCCGGCGCGGCTCGAAGAGCGCCCAACGCCTTTAGTCCTCACGTTCAGCGCCTCTGAGTTTTCCGCGTTCAGCGCCTCTGAGCTTTCCCGCGTTCAGCGCCTCTGAGTTCGCGGGGATGTTGTGAAAGCGACTTTCGCAACCTTCAACGTTGTGAAAGTCGCTTTCACAACACCTCCCACCGGGCGTCCCGGAGCCGACGGGTGTCGCGAAAGCCACTTTCGGGACACCTGATGTCCCGAAAGTGGCTTTCGCGACATCAGGAGCCGGAACGCGGGCGAGTGCGGCAACACGACACCTTTGAAGTTCCCGCCATTAGTCCTCTGGATGCGGTACTTGCGCGTGCAAGGACCGCATCCAGAGGACGAAACGCGTCAGTTCAGGAGCGCCGAGGGAGAAGGGTCTTCGAGCAGGGCCGTGAGGACGTGCCTGTCGGCCCATCGGTCCGTGGCCCAGGCGAACGCTCGCGCGAGGCCCTCGGGAGTGTCGGCGGCGTGCAGCCTGCCGTCGGACCACCAGGCGACCTCGTGCTCCGCGTCCTCGAAAGTCACCGTCAGCGCCTCGTGCAGCAGCACTCCGCCGTCGGGAGGCTCGACACCCAGTTGATCGGCGGCCAGCCGAAGCGCGGAAAGCTCCGTCCACGGCACGTACTCGCCGTCTTCGGTGACTTTGGCGTCGAGACCGCTCGCCACCGGAAGGTCCAGCAACTCCGCCAGCGCACCGGCACCGCTCGCCGAGACGACCATCCGCTCCGGCGCCAGCACGGCGGCGAACCACGGCACGTCGAGGACGACGGCGTCGCGAGCGTCGGCGGCCGAACCGTCCGCGACCCGGACACGATCCGGCGCCGCGACGTCCACTGTGTACTCCGCGAGCGCCGCATGCGCCCTGGACGCGAGGCCCGGGCTCACCTTGCGCTCGGGGTCGCCTAACCGGTCCAAGAGATCTTCGACGTCTTCGGCGTCCGTTCCCAGTTCCGTCCGGACCCCGGCGGCGAGCAGGATCTCGTTGCTCAGCCCCGAATCCGGGACGACGTCGTAGAGCCCGGCCAGCGCGGCGGCTTCCGGCATCCGCCAGTCGAGCGGCGCGTGCCCGTCCAGCAGCGCGTACCGCGCGAGCCACCAGCCGGTGTGCCCGCCGGGTTCGGTGAGGGCACGCCAGGTTTCGGGGCGGGACGCGAGCAGGCGCAACGCCTCCGGCCACGCGTCGTCGCCGACGAGGTCGAGGTCGCGTACGGCCAGCACCCGGGACGGCGGGCGTTCCCGCGAGTCCCACCAGTCGTGCTCTTCGGGCAGGCCGTGTTCGGGTTCCAGCGGATCGTCGTCGGTGATGATCGCGAAGGAATCGAGTACACCGACAGCGACGAGCGTGCCCACCGGCCAGTCCTCGGCGAATTCCTCGTCCAGCACGGACAAAGCGCCGTCTTCTTCGAACACCTCGGGGTCGAAGATGTCACCGAGCGGCGAGGTGGGCAGGACGAGTTCGTCCGCGCGCCGCCAGCCGTCCTCACTCGGCAGGGCCAGCGCACCCGCCCAGTCCGGGGCCTCGTCACCGACCTCGGCGATCAGGCGGAGCACCGCTCCCGCGAGCGCCATACCGTCCAAACCGGACCGGACGTCTTCGACACTTCGCTCGACGGCGGCGCTCAGCGCGTCGGCTCCGAGCAGGTCGCTCGCCTCGGAGTGCTTGGCGCCCAAGCGTTCCAGCAGCGGATGTGCCGCGACCGGATGCACGAGCCGGAGCCCGATGATGTCCACATCGGACAGGAGTTCGAGCAGTTCCGCCGATCCGCCGACGAGCAGCGCGTCGCGCACGCCGGGCAGGGTGCGGCCGTCCGACATCGGCACCGGCAGGGCGCCGAGGTCGTCCTTGGCGACGTCATGCGCTTCGAGCGCCGGGAGCAGCACGTCGTAAAGCGAGTGCCACCACGAGGGCTCGCGCTGGACGCCGGTGAGCAGCTCGATGGCCTCGGCGGACGAAAGCGCCTGCGCGCCGACGGCGCGAAGGTCCACACCGGACAGCGAAACCAGTCCGGGTACGAGATCGGCCAGCAGCGGCGCGAGACCCGGCACGTCGACCGACAGGACCCGCGCTTGACGCCCCGGCAAGTCGTCACCTGTTTGCGCGGGAAGCCAAGGCGAGCTCGCGAGGTTCTCGAGGATGGCCTCGCGCAGCGTTCCGTCCACAGTGGACCGCGGGAATCCGCCACCGGGTACGAGCGCCAGGCGTTCGGCCGCGGGCAGGGAACAGACGAGATCGACGTACTCCCGCGCGGCGTTCTTCAGCGCCGCCGTCAGCTCCGGGCCCGGCAGCGCGCGACGGCGGGACGGCTCGATCGGCAGCGTCGCGATCAGCCGCGCGGGCAGGGAAAGCTCGTCGTCGGTGGGGGTCGGCGCGTGCAGGACGTCTTCGCCGAGCGGCCGCGGCGAACCGGCTTCGTCCAGCGGGACCGCCCACACGACGTCGCCGCGATGGACCTGCCAGTGCTCGGCGGAACCGTCCGGCGACGAGAGTCCGACGACGCCGTCGCCGAGATCGGCGCGGCGCCACACGCCGCCCTCGATCTCGATGCTTTCCAGCCAGGACAAGGTGAGCAGCAGGTCGCCGATGTCGTTCTTCAGATCCGCCAGCAGGGCGGGGACGTCGACACCCTCGCGCACCGGAAGCCGGACCTCGGTGGTGAAACCCTCAGGTGTGGGCGGTTCGCCGTCCGAGACCGGCCACGGAAGCCGGAGAACGGGGACGTCTCCGGTGCGGGCGGCTTCGGCTCGCGTGCGGTCCGCGGAGAACGCGACCCCGCCGGTCGCAGAAACGATCCGCGGTTCGGCGGAAACCGTGAGCACGGCCGCGAAGCCGACGCCGAAGCGGCCGACAGTCTCGTCGCCCTTGCCGGAAGCACGAAGGGAGGCAAGGGATTCGACGCCGCGGGCATCCAACGGAGCGCCCGTGTTCGCGAACCTCAGCTCACCGTCCACAACGGACACTCGGAGCCTGCCGCGTTCACCGGCGGCCAGCGCGGCGTCGGCGGCGTTCTGCGCCAGTTCGACGAACAGCCGGTCCCGGTAGCCGCCGACGCGCAGATCGTTCTCGGTGTTCGTGTCCTCGGTGAACCGCGTCGGCGAATCCGCCCACGCGCGCAGGACGGCGGCGCGTAACCGCTCGGTGCCGAACGGGTCAGTGCTCACTGGCGCTTTCGGCTTCTACCTGCGCTTCGTCGGCGGTTTCCGGCGCGTCGGCCGAGACGGCGACGGCCTCGGGTTCGACCTCCGGCTGGACCTCGGCGGTCTCGGGGACCTCGACCACGGGGGCCTCGGACTCGTCGACGACCGTGCCCTCGGCGGGCTCGGCCGCGACGGGCTCTGGGAGCTCGGCCGCGACGGGCTCGGCGGGGGCCTCCGGCGCGGTCTCGAAGTCGATCAGCGAGTCGTCGTAGACCAGCTCGGCCACCGGCACCGACGAGGTCACCTCGACCTCGATCTCGGAGTGCGCGCCGCAGCCGTACTCGATGTCGACGACGTGACCGTCCGCCGGGGAGATGTCATTGGTGCAAGCGCCGAAGGCCGCGCTGAGCGACCCCGCGAGCGACACGAAGAACCCGCAGCTCCCGCAGACGTCCGGCGCGCTGCGCGCCATGTCCGACCGCGGGCCGAACTCGCCACCGTGCCAGCGGGCGGCGGCGTCGAGCCTGCCGTGCCGGGACAGCACGTGGACCCGGCCGAGACCGGTCTCCTTGGCGACCGCTTCGACCGCGGGGTCGTCGGACTCCAGGTACGCCGGGGCGAGCCGAGGGTCGTCCTTCTCCACCGGGAAGATGTCGCCGACGCCGAGGTCGCCCGCCTGCACGCGGCGATCCCACGGCACCCACGCCGGGGCGACCCGCGCGTCCGGACCGGGGATGAGCACGACCTCGCTGACCGTGATCGGCTCGTCGTCACCGGCGAGCGCGACCGTCACCGACCAGCGCCAGCCTCGATAACCCGTCACGGTCGCCTCGAACAGGTGGCTCGCGGAAACCGCGTCCTCCCGGTCGACGCCGACGTGCGCGCCGACCTGTTCGGCACCGGCGTCCTCCAGCACCGCCGCGCGGGCGAGATCGACCGCCTCGGCGAGTTTGCGCTGGATAGAGCCGTCGTCCAGGGTCAACAGCAGGGTCATGCCCCCATTCTGCCGCACGCGATATCGCGGTCCGTGTCAGGCTGTCCGCGTGCGCACGCTGATGACCACCTCGCTCCTGCTGGCCGCCGTCCTCGGTGGCTGTGCCGCCGCGCCGGTGAGCGATGCCGCCCCGCCCGCGCCCGAGAAACTCGAGGTGCGGGTGCTCTCGTCCTTGCCCCATGACCCGGGCGCCTTCACCCAGGGCCTCGAGTTCTCCGGCGAGACGCTGTACGAGGGAACGGGCCTGGTCGGGAAGTCGTCGATGCGGGCGGGCCAGGCGGGCGCGGCGCCGTCGGTCCGGCGGGAACTGCCCGGCCTGTTCGGCGAGGGCATCACAGTGCTCGGGCCGACGGCCTGGCAGATCACCTGGCAGGACGGTGTCGCGATCGAACGCGACGCCAAGACGCTGGCCGAGCTCAGGCGCGTGAACTACACCGGCGAGGGCTGGGGCTTGTGCCACCAAGACGGCCGGCTGGTGATGAGCGACGGCTCGTCGAAGCTGACTTTCCGCGACCCGGCGACCTTCGCGCCGACAGGCAGCGTCGACGTCGGGCGCGACCAGCTGAACGAACTGGAATGCGTCGGGGACTCGGTGTACGCGAACGTCTGGCAGACGGACCGGATCCTGCGGATCGACGCCGCGTCCGGGCGCGTGACCGGCGAGATCGACGCGTCGGGGCTGCTCGACGCGAGCGAGAAGAGCTCCGCGGACGTCCTCAACGGTATCGCGGCGGTGCCGGGGACGGACGAATTCCTGATCACCGGCAAGCTCTGGCCCAAGATGTTCAGGGTGAAGTTCGTCCCGGCCGCCTAGAAAGCAGTGGTGAACGCGCGCGGCGGGTCCCGCGTAAGGCAGGATTGACTGGTGGGAATCTTCGGCTCGAACTCTGGACCCGACGGCACGCGTTCCGGCCGGTCGGGCAAGGAGCGCGGCCGCAAGAGCAAGCGGAAGTGGACGCCGGAGCCCGGCGCGCCCCAGGCGCGCAGCTGGTCCGCGCCGCCGCCGACCAGGGTCGACCAGCAGCCGGTCCCGCCGCGCCCGGCCCGCCCGCAGCCCCAGTACCAGCCACATCCGGCCGGGCCGACAGCCGACGAGGCGCGCACCGGCGCGATCCCGATGGGCCACCACCAGCCTCCACCGCCCCCTCCGAGGACACCACCGACACCACCGACACCGCCGCAAACACCGCCCCGCGGCGCTCGGCCGTACCCGGATCCTTCGCAGCGGCAGACCGAACCCGTCCGGCGTCGTCCCGGCGGGTTCTACGACGAGCACGCGCCGGGCAGCGGCGAGTACGACCACTACGACACGGGCGGCTACGCGGGCGAGCCGCGTGAAGCGCCGGAGCCTCCGCACGAGAACCCGACGACCGCGGTTCCGCCGCGGGCGGGCTCCCTGCCGAAGATGCCGAAGAAGATCACCGTCACCCGGGTCGCGGCGATGCGCAGCCGTCAGCTCACCGGGCAGGCCGTGGGGGCGTTCCAGCGCGCGACGAAAGCGGACGGTGCCGACAAGTCGGGCCTGACTTCGCTGACGTACGCGGTGATGCTGAACTACGCCAGCGACGCCGCGATGGCGATCGCGCTGGCCAACACCCTGTTCTTCGCCGCGACCAGCGGGGAGAGCAAGGGCAAGGTCGCGCTCTACCTGCTCATCACGATCGCCCCGTTCGCGCTGGTCGCGCCGGTGATCGGGCCGGCGCTGGACAAGATCCAGCGCGGCCGCAGGCTCGCGATGTGCGTGTCTTCGGCTGGTCAAGCGCTGATGGCCGTCGTGATGGCGCTCCATTTCGACGACTGGCTCCTGTACCCGGCGGCGCTGGGCATGATGGTGCTGTCGAAGTCGTTCACCGTGCTCAAGGCGGCGGTGACACCCCGGGTGCTGCCACCCGAGATCACCCTGTCGAAGACGAACGCCCGGCTCACCGTGTTCGGCCTGGTCGCCGCCGGCGCGTTCGGCGCGCTGGCGAGCGGTGTCAACGCGATCTGGGGTTCTTCGGGCGCGTTGTGGTTCACCGTGCTGATCTGCGTCGCGGCCGCCGTGCAGTCGATGCGGATCCCGTCGTGGGTCGAGAAGACCGAGGGCGAGGTGCCCGCTTCGCTGTCCGCGCATCCGGAGCGGCGGGTCAAGAAGCAGCGGCAGCCGATGGGGCGGCATATCGTCGTCTCGTTGTGGGGCAACGGTTCCGTCCGGGTGCTGACCGGGTTCCTGATGATGTTCTCCGCGTTCGCGGTGAAGGCGCAGACCGAGGGCAGCGGGCAGAGCCCGTTCAACCAGCTGCTGCTGCTCGGCATCATCGGCGCCGCGGCCGGTGCCGGCGGGTTCCTCGGGAACGCGCTGGGCTCGCGGCTGCACTTCGGCAAACCGGATCAGGTGATCCTGGCCTGCGTCGGCGCCTGTCTTGGCATGTCGGTCATCGCCACCGTGGCGGCCGGGCTGGCGACGGCGGCGATCGTCGCGCTCGTCGGCGCGACCGCGAGCGCGCTGGCGAAGATCAGTCTCGACGCCGTCATCCAGGAAGACCTGCCGGAGGAGTCACGCGCTTCGGCTTTCGGCCGGTCGGAGACCGTGCTGCAGATGTGCTGGTGCTTCGGCGGTGCCGTCGGCCTGCTGCTGCCGCCGACCTACTGGATCGGGTTCCTGGTGCTGTCGATCCTGCTGGCCGTCGGGTTCACGCAGACGTTCATGGTCCGGCGCGGCACTTCGCTGATCCCCGGCCTCGGCGGCGACCGCCCGCTGCGCCCGGACCCGACCAGCGAATCGCCCATCCCGTCGGAGGCCGGTGACTCCCGGTGGCGGCCTAGCTCGTAATCTTCACCGTATGCGGCGACTTCGTATTTTGGCCCTGCTCGCGGCGGGTGGTTTCGTGGTGGCCGGTTGCTCGGCGCCCGGCCCCGAAGAGGTGACCTTCTTCGCCGACGGGAAGACGGTGAACGTCGTCCCGCTGGCGTCCTGCGACGTCAAGAGCGCCCAGTGCACCACCAAACCCGACGCCGCGGGCAAGCTGCGCGTCCGGCCGGGGAAGCCGGTGCAGATCTCGGTGCCGAGCGGGATCGCGGAAACGCCGTGGAAGGTCACGGTGCAGTACGTGAACGCCCAAGGCGAGCCGCAGGAACTCAAGCAGGACATCATCACGTCGCTGGACCGGTTCGCCTACACCGTGACGACGCCCCGGCCCGACGACCAGATCCTCGTCGTCGAGGTCGCGCAGGCTTCGGTGATCAGCCAGACCGGACGTCCGGAAGACGCCGAGGCCGTCACGACGGCGATCTGGTCGCTGCAGGTCGAACCGCCCGCCGCGGCTCCCGCGAGTAGCGTTTCGGGTTAGAGCCAAGGGTGTCTTAGATACCTACCGCGGTGCGTGGGGTGGGCGGTTCGCGTGTCCAGAGGGACGACACGCGTGTCGTCCCTCTGGACACGCGAAAGGGCCAGCCTCGCATCGGGGTCGTGAGTGGCGATTCGGGTTAGAAGACGAAACGCCACTCACGAGGGGCGCGCCGATCAGGGATCGAGGTCCCGGGCGACGGCGCGCATGATCTCGGCGATCTGCTTGGTGTGCTTCCGGTCCGGGTAGCGATTGCGCCGCAGGTCCGGCTGCACCTTGAGCTCGAGCAGCTTGATCATGTCCTCGATGAGCCCGTGCAGCTCCTCGGCGGGACGGCGACGCGCCTCGGCGACCGAGGGCGGCGGGTCCAGCAGCCGGACGGAGAGCGCTTGCGGGCCGCGGCGGCCGTCGGCGACACCGAACTCGAGGCGCTGGCCCGCCTTGAGCCCTTCGACGCCCTGCGGCAGCGCGGCTTTACGGATGTAGACGTCGGCGCCCCCATCCTGGGTGACGAAACCGAAACCCTTCTCCGCGTCGTACCACTTGACCTTGCCGGTCGGCACTTCCCTCACCAATCCTTTGCTGTCCCGCTCACAACGAACGCGCCCGGGGGCGTACCCAGGGCGCGCGTCCCATAAGCGTATCTCGACACATGCCCTGTGGAGAAGCCGATACCGGCGGATACCCTCTGCGTCATGGAGACCGCAGTAAAGGAGGCCGCTGTGGCCGTCCCCGAAAAGCCCGGCAAACCGATTCTCATGCGCGTGGGCATCGGCCTGTTCGCGATCGGCATGATCGCCGTCACAGCCGTGTTCGTCCTGTTCGCCGCCGGACTGGAGAACCTGCCGGTGTGGCTGTCCGCCGCGGCGGGCGTGGTCACTCCGCTCGGTCTGGCCCTCGGCCTGATCGCGCTGGTTCGCGAGGCTCGCCGAAAGAGCTGAACCAGCCGGGGAACTCGGTCAGCGAGTCGAACACGATGTCGGCTCCTTCCGCGAGCAGTTCGGCCTTCGTGCACGGACCCGTCGTGACCCCGACGGGTACCGCGCCCGCCGCCAGCGCGCCGCGGACGTCACCGACGTGATCCCCCACGTAGACACTGGCGCCGTGCTCGGTGAGCGCGGCGGCCTTCTGCGTGGACCACAGCTCTCCCACCAGGACGTCCACCTCGAAACCGAGGGCGTCCAGGTGAAGTTTCGCGTTGGGCGCGTATTTGCCGGTGACGACGACGGTGCGCCCGCCTGCTTCGCGGACCGCGTGCAGCGCTTCGGCCGCCCCGGGCAGCGCGATCGTCACGGGCACGACGGTCTCCGGGTACATCGCCCGGAACCGCGTCACCAGCTCCGGGATGCGCTCTTCCGGCGCCCCAAAGCCGCGCAGGCTGTCGTCGAGGGGCGGACCGAGGTTGGCCGCGAAGAACTCGCCGTCCAGCGGCAGGCCGGATTCCACGCCGAGCGCGTTCATCACCGCGACCATGCCCGGCCGCGGATCGATCAGTGTCATGTCGAGGTCGAACCCCACGGTGATGCCCACGTCCGTCACGGTAGCCGCCACCACCGACTGATTTACACCGGCCAGACAATCGTCAACGCCGTTGACATGAATGTGATCTGTGTCAAGCTGTGAGTGTGGGCGAGATCACGAGTTTCTCCGATCGGACCAAAGCCTCTCTGCGGGAGGCCCTGCTCGACGCCGCCACCGAGCTGCTCGCCGAGCGCGGTTTCACGGCCTTGCGGATGGCCGACGTCGCCGCTCACGCAGGCGTGAGCAGGCAGACCGTCTACAACGAGTTCGGCAACAAGGCCGCGCTCGCCGAGGCCGTGGTCCTCCGGACGACCTCGGAGTTCCTGGAAGGCATCCGGCTCCGCGTCCAGGACGCGCACGATCTGCTCGGCGGCATCCGCGAGGCCGTCGTCTACACCATCGAGCACGCCCGCGAGAACCGTCTGGTCGCCACCGCGCTGGGTACGGGAGCGGGTGAAGACCTCCTGCCCCTGCTCACCACCAAGGGCGAACCGATCCTGACCGCGGCCACCGAGGTCGCGGCCGGGCAGTACCGCGAGTTCGAACCGTCGCTCTCGCCGGAGTCCGCCGCGCTGCTGGCGGAGACCGTCGTACGGCTTTCCCTGTCCCACCTCGTCATGCCGACGCATCCGGCTGACGACGCGGCGACCTCCGTCGTCGCTGTGCTGGCGCCGGCCATCCGGGCGCTGACGACCGATTCGAAGGAGACATTGTGACCGATACGCTTTCCGAGCTGCGGACCGGTTTTTCCTCGTTGCGCGAGGGCGGGCTGAACTGGGACTCGTTCCCGCTGCGGCTGTTCACCAAGGGCAACAAGAAGTTCTGGAATCCCGCCGACATCGACTTCTCCCGTGAACGCGAGGGCTGGGACACCCTCAACCCGGATCAGCAGCGATCGGCGACGTATCTGGTGGCGCAGTTCATCGCGGGGGAAGAGGCGGTCACCGAAGACATCCAGCCGTTCATGCGGGCGATGTCCGCGACCGGCCGTTTCGGCGACGAGATGTACCTGACGCAGTTCTGTTTCGAAGAGGCCAAGCACACCGAGGTCTTCCGCCGCTGGATGGACGCCGTCGGGCTGACCGAGGACCTGCATCCGTATGTCGCGGAAAATCCCCACTACCGCAAGCTTTTCTACGAAGAACTGCCGCAGTCACTGCGCGCGCTGGAAGACGATCCCAGCCCGCTCAACCAGATCCGCGCGAGCGTCACCTACAACCACGTCATCGAAGGCAGTCTCGCGCTGACCGGGTACTACTCGTGGCAGCTGATCTGCACGCAGCACGACATCCTGCCCGGTATGCAGGAACTGGTGCGCCGCATCGGCGACGACGAACGCCGTCACATGGCCTGGGGCACCTTCACCTGCCGCCGTCACGTCGCCGCGGACGACTCGTTGTGGGACGCGGTGCAGCAGCGGATGGGCGAGCTGCTTCCCCACGCGCTCAACATGATCCAGTGGGTGCAGGACCAGTTCGACGAGGTCCCGTTCGACACCGATCCGGAGGAGATCCTGCAGTACGCGGCGGACCGGGCGCAGCGGCGCTTGGGCGCGATCGAGTCCGCGCGAGGAACGCCGGTGGAGCAGATCGACCTCGACTATTCGCCGGAGAACCTCGAAGAGACCTTCGGCGAAGAAGACGCGAAGGCGATCGCCGCGGCCGCTGCCAACACCGCGGCCTGACATGCTGTGAAGGCCTCCTTGAGGGACTCGTACTTGCTTGCCCACTGGCGTGGCGGTCGAGTGGGGAGGATTTGGGACGTTCAACGTCCCAAATCCTCCCCACTCGAGTTGCCTCCCTCAAGGAGGCCTTCACGGACCTACTTGGCGGGCCAGTAGACGGCGTGCCAACGGCGGTTCTCGTTGTCGGACGTGCCGATGATCGTGCCGTTCGTCCCGACACGGGTCGCGCTGCTGTACTCGCTGCCCGGCAAGGCACCGAGCACCGTTCGCGTGCCGCGGGCGTCCCACTTGGTCGCGATGCCGTTCTCGAGACCCACGATCGTCCCGGCGCGGTCGACGTCGTTCCCCAAGCCGCGTTCGGTCGAAAGCGTCGTCCGGGTCCCCGCCCGGTTCCACTTGACCGGGCTGTCCGTGCCGAAGACGAGATTCCCGCCTCCGGCGACCACTCCGGCTTCGTTGACCGCGTTCGCCCAGCCGCTGTCCCGCTCCGGCCAGTCGAGCCAGGTCATCCGCCCGTCGCGCTCCCATCGCACGGGTTTCTGGTTCCCGATGGGATCCGTGGCGCTCCCGACGATCACCCCGGCTTCGTTCATGTCGTTCCCGGTGCTGCGGGGATTGCCCGGCGAGAGGTCGGTGATGACACCGGCGTGGTTCCAGCGCACGACGTGGTGGCGCCCCTCCGCGTCGGCCGCCGTCCCGCCGATGATCCGGCCGTTCTCGCTGATCCATTGCGCGTTGCCGTACTCACCACCCGGCAGCCCGCCGAGTTCCACCACCTTGCCGTCCGGGTTCCACCGCACGGCGTGGATCGTCCCGTTCGCCGCTCGCGCGGATCCGACGACGATCCCGCTGTCGGTGATCGCGTTCGCGGTCGCGTAGTCCCCGCCCGCCAGGTACGGCAGCGCGGTGACCGTGTTGTCGGGCGCCCATTTGACCGCCGCCTGGTTCCAGTTGGCGTCCTTGTGCGCCCAGCCGACCGCGACCCCCCGGTCGTTGATGTCGACGGCGTTGCTCTGTTCCCCGCCGAGGGTGGGCAGCGCGGTGATCCTGCCCCGCGCGTCCCATTTCACCGCGTGGTCCTTGATCTGGGTTTCGAGCGGTGTCGACGAACCGACCATGACGCCGGCGCCGTTGATCGCGACGACCTGGCTGAACTGGTCCCCCGGCAGGGTTCCGAGGTCGACCGGGGCGATCGCGGGCACCGCCGCGGCCACTCCCGGCACGATCAACGGCAGCGCCACCAGCGACATACCCAAAGCGAGAACTCGTCTGCTCAACTCGTGTGACATGTCTTCTCCCCTTCGCGGCGGTTCGGATTCGCCGCGAAGGGAACACGCGTCACGGAAGTGACAGGTTGCCTCGAAGTGTCAACTTGGGCTGAAGGGGCCCATGACCGCATCTGACGCGGCGAAGGGCCCTTTCCCCACATCGCATGCGGGGAAAGGGCCCTTCAGCTCCCTACGGTCAGAGGCCGAGGACGCCGCTCAGGACGCCCTGGTCGTGGCCGCCATCGGTGCTGGAGTGGGTCTCACTCGAGCCGGCACCGTCCTGGCCCGCCCAGCCGCTGTGCTCCTGGTACTTCGAGCCACCGTCACGGTCGGCCGAAGCGGACTTGTGCTGCGACGCCACGCCGTCCGGGCCCGCCGCGGACGAGTGCTCATGGAACGAACTCGACCCGCGATGGGTGTCGGCCTGCACGCTGTGCGACGCCACGCCGTCCGGGCCTGCCTGGACCTGGGTGCTGCCGAAGCTGTCCGCCGAAGCGATTCCGGCGGCGCCGATCATCAGCGGCAACGCCAGTGCCGAGGCGACCATGGTGCGGCGGATCGTACGCATATAGAGCTCACCTTTTTCCTTACGACTACAAGGTTTCCGGTCTGGACGCTGTCACCGTCCTGATCTCAGGCTGCCCGTCGTCGCGAGGTCTCATGCGTACGAACGCGGTGAACGATCACACCTCGCGAGTGGCCCATCCGACGCGGACAGGCCTCCGAAGGGACCGGTCAGGCGTGCTTCTCGGCGGCCGCCGCCTCCAGGCCGAGGATGCTGATCGACTCCTCGCGCATCTCGACCTTGCGCACCTTCCCGGTCACCGTCATCGGGAACTCGTCGACGACGTGGACGTAGCGCGGGATCTTGTAGCGCGCCAGCTTCCCCTCGCAGAACTCCCGCATCGCCTCGGCTGTCAGCGGCGTCGCGCCTTCGCGCATCCGGACCCACACCATCAGTTCCTCGCCGTACTTGACGTCCGGGACGCCGATGACCTGCGCGTCGAGGATGTCCGGATGGGTGTAGAGGAACTCCTCGATCTCGCGCGGGTACAGGTTCTCCCCACCGCGGATGACCATGTCCTTGATCCGGCCGGTGATGTTGACGTACCCGCCGTCGTCCATGATCGCGAGGTCGCCGGTGTGCATCCACCGCGCCGCGTCGATCGCCTCGGCCGTCTTGTCGGCCTGCTCCCAGTAGCCGAGCATCACCGAGTACCCGCGTGTGCAGAGTTCGCCCGGCACGCCGCGGGGAACGGTCAGGCCGGTCTCCGGATCGACGACCTTGACCTCCAGATGCGGCCCGACGCGGCCGACGGTCGACACCCGCCGCTCCACCGAATCGTCCGCGCGGGTCTGCGTGGACACCGGTGACGTCTCGGTCATGCCGTAGCAGATCGACACCTCCGCCATCCCCATCCGGTCGATGACCTGCTTCATCACCTCGACCGGGCACGGCGAACCCGCCATGATCCCGGTGCGCAGCGAAGAAAGGTCGAAGGACCCGAAGTCCGGGTCGGCCAGTTCGGCGATGAACATCGTCGGAACCCCGTACAGGGACGTGCATTTCTCGGCCGCGACGGCTTCGAGGGTGGCTTTCGGTTCGAACGCGGGCGCCGGGATGACCATGCACGCGCCGTGGGTCGTCGCGGCGAGATTGCCCATCACCATGCCGAAGCAGTGGTAGAAGGGCACGGGGATGCACACCTTGTCGGCTTCGGTGTAGTTGCAGAGCTCGCCGACGAAGTAGCCGTTGTTGAGGATGTTGTGGTGGCTGAGCGTGGCGCCCTTGGGGAACCCCGTGGTGCCGGAGGTGTACTGGATGTTGATCGGGTCGTCCGCGGAAAGCGCGCCCTGGCGTTCGGCCAGCGGCGCGTGGTCGGCCTTGCCGCCGATCTCCAGCAGTGACGACCACGCCGGACTGTCGAGCAGCACGACATGGTCCAGCGCCGGGCATTTCGGCCCCGCCTCGGCGATCATGCCCGCGTAGTCGGAGGTCTTGAACGAGTTCGCGGCCACGATGAGCTTGATCCCGGCCTGGTTCAGCACGTACTCGAGTTCGTGCGAACGGTACGCCGGGTTGATGTTGACCAGGATCGCGCCGATCTTCGCGGTTGCGTACTGGGTGAGCGTCCACTCCGCGCGATTGGGCGACCAGATGCCGACACGGTCGCCCTTGGCGATGCCGAGGTCCAGCAGGCCCAGCGCGAGCGCGTTCACGTCGGCGGCGAGTTCGGTGTACGTCCAGCGCTTCCCGGCCGCGCGGTCGACGAGCGCGTCCCGATCCCCGAAGGCGGCGACGGTGCGGTCGAAGTTGTCGCCGATGGTGTCCCCCAGCAGCGGGGTGTCCGAGATTCCCGATGCGTAGCTCGGTACTGCGGGGGCGTCGGACATGGAGACTCCTGCGTTCGGCGGCATCGACGCGTCGAGTCTAGGAACGCGGCATGACCGCGGCCACCTGCAAGTGGAGACCCTCGCCACCTCAGGGGAAACCCGGAGGCCGCGTCCGGCGGTGCCCGATATCGTCGAGGACATGCGCCTCTACATCGTCGATGCCTTCACCTCCGAGGCCTTCGCCGGTAACTCCGCCGGAGTCGTGCTGCTGGACTCGCCGGGCGACGCGGGCTGGATGCAGTCCGTCGCGGCCGAGCTGAAGCACGCCGAGACGGCCTTCGTCGAGGTCGGCGGCGACGGCCCGAAGTCGCTTCGCTGGTTCACGCCCGAGGCCGAGGTCGACCTGTGCGGGCACGCGACGCTGGCCACCACGCACGTCCTGGGTGGCGAACAGACCTTCACGACGAGAAGTGGCGAATTGCGCTGCCGCGCCGAAGACGGCTGGGTGTCGATGGACTTCCCGTCGGATCCGCCCCGCGAGTCCGACGACGACCTGTCGGCGATCCTGCCGGGAGTCGCCTTCTCCTACGTCGCGCGCAGTCACCAGAACCTGTTCGCGGTAGCGGAGAAGGCTTCGGTGGTCCGTTCGCTCGAACCGGACCTGGTCGCGCTGCGCGCGCGGTGGACCGGACGGCTGATCGTCACCGCTCCCGGCGACGCCGGCGGGGTCGACTTCGTCAGCCGGTTCTTCGCGCCGGGCGTCGGTGTCGACGAGGATCCGGTCACCGGCTCCGCGCATTGCGCCCTGGCGCCGTACTGGGCCGCGCGCCTCGGTAAGGACGAGCTCGTCGGCGAGCAGGCTTCGGCTCGCGGCGGCATCGTACGGATGAGTCTAGAAGGTGACCGTGTCCTGCTGTCGGGGCAGGCGGTCACCGTGGCCAGTGGGGAGTTGCACGTCTGATGCGCCTGATCCTGAACGTCATCTGGCTCGTGCTGTGCGGCCTGTGGATGGCACTCGGCTACGTCGTCGCCGGCGTCATCTGCTGCATCCTGATCATCACCATCCCGTTCGGGCTGGCGTCGTTCCGGATCGCGGCCTACGCGCTGTGGCCGTTCGGCCGCACGGTGGTCGAACGGCGCGACGCGGGCGCGGCGTCGACGATCGGCAACGTCATCTGGTTCGTCTTCGCCGGGCTGTGGCTCGCGATCGGGCACGTGCTGACCGGGGTCGCGCTGTGCGTCACGATCATCGGGATCCCGCTGGGCGTGGCGAACTTCAAGATGATCCCGGTTTCGCTGATGCCCCTCGGCAAGGAGATCGTGGAGCTCCCGTAAAGCTCAGTCCTCGGGCTCCCACGGCAGCGAAACGATGAGGCACGGACCGCCGACGAACAAGCCGCCGTCGATCCCCAGCGCCTTCCCGCCCGCGTAGAGGTACGGCCCTTCGATCTGCGCGGGGTGGATCCCGAGCTGGTCGGCGATGACGCTGTGCCCGTGCACGATCCGCTCGCCGCCGAGCCGGTCCATGAGCTGCTGCGCGACGTCGGCGCCTTCCGGGCCGCGGAACGCGTAGCGCGTGGTCATCCGCCGCCACACGTCCCACCAGGCCTGGATGTCGCTGCCTTCGAGGATCTCGCGGCCGCGCGCGTTGATGCCGTCGATGTCCTCGCCCCAGTCGAGGTACTCGAGCGTGTCCGAATGCATCAGCAGGTGGTCCGCGGCCAGCGTCAGCATCGGGCGCGAAGTCAGCCATTCGATATGTTGCGGGGTGAGCCTGTCCTGGTCGGCGAGCAGCCCGCCGTTGATCTCCCAGCTGCGGGCGAAGCTGCGCGGCCCGAAGTCGGACGGCACCTCCGTGTCGCCGAAGTGGTACATCCCGAGCAGCAGGATCTCGTGGTTGCCCAGCAGCGTCCCGCAGCGCCCGCCCGCCGTGGCGGCCTGGCGTTCCAGCCGCATCACCAGGTCGATGACGCCGACGCCGTCGGGCCCCCGGTCGACGAAGTCGCCGAGGAACCAGAGGGTCGCTTCACCACCGGCCCAGTCGTCGTCGGCGTCGAGCAGCCCCTTCTCCCGGAGCGCCCCGGCCAGCTCGTCCCGGTGTCCGTGCACGTCACCGACCACATAGGTCGGGGACGGAGGCTGATCGTCGTGCATCTCTGTGACGATAATCCCTCCGCCCGCCAATGCCTCGCTCAGCCTTCTCCGAACGGGTCGCCGGTGCGCCCGACGAGATCGGCGATCGAGTCGATGATCATGGTCGGCCGGTACGGATAGTGCTCGGCGCTCTCCCTGCTGGAGATGCCGGTCAGCACCAGGATCGTCTGCAGCCCGGCCTCGATTCCCGAGTGGACGTCGGTGTCCATCCGGTCGCCGATCATCAGCGTCGACTCCGAATGCGCACCGAGCCGCCGCAGCGCCGAGCGCATCATCAGCGGGTTCGGCTTGCCGACGTAGTACGGCGAACGGCCGGTCGCCTTTTCGATCAGCGCGGCGACCGAGCCGGTGGCGGGCATGGAGCCCTCCACGCTGGGGCCGGTCGCGTCAGGGTTGGTGGCGATGAACTTCGCGCCGCCCTCGATCAGCCTGATCGCGCGGGTTATCGCGCTGAAGCTGTACGTGCGCGTTTCGCCGAGGACGACGTAGTCCGGGTCGCGTTCGGTCAGCACGTAGCCGACCTCGTGCAGCGCCGTGGTGAGCCCGGCTTCGCCGATCACGAACGCCGAGCCGTTCGGCCGCTGCGACGCGAGGAACTTCGCCGTCGCCAGCGCGGAGGTCCAGATGGCCTCCTCGGGGATGTCGAGACCGGTCCGCTCGAGCCTCGCCCGCAGGTCACGCGGGGTGTAGATCGAGTTGTTGGTCAGCACCAGGAAGCCGATGTCGTTGGCGCGCAGTTCCTTGAGGAACTCGTCCGCGCCGGGCACGAGGTGCTCCTCCTTGACCAGCACGCCATCCATGTCGCTGAGGTACGTCCAACGGCGCTCGTTCATGCTCTCAATCTAGACAGCCAGGCGAAGCCTGTCAGTTGAGGGCGGTGGTGGGGCGGGGTCCGGGCCTAATGATCCGCGACGGCGTGAACAGCCACGGACGCCGCCTTGACCGAAAGATTGACCGGTGTCCCGGGTTCGAGCGCCAGTTCGGCGACCGCGGCGGGGGTCAGGTCGGCGGCGAGGCCCGCCGCCCAGCCGTCCCCGCGAGCGCGGACGCGGATCACCGGTCCGTGTGGTTCGAGCGCGTCGACGAATCCCTCGACGGTGTTACGCGGGCTGCCTCGATGCTCCCCGTCCTTCAGGTACACGGCAACTGCGCTGGGCGCGAAGACGGCGACAGCCGCTTCGCCCTCGGCGACGTCTTCCGCCGGGATCCCGGCCAGCGACAGCCCGCCTGACGTGCGCAAACCGCCCTCGACGGCGACTCCGGGCACCAGGTTCAGCCCGGCGATCCGCGCGGTGAACGCGGTGCGCGGCGCGGCGAGGACCTTCCGGGTCTCGCCGCGTTCGACGATCCTGCCGCCGTCGAGGACGGCGACGTGATCGGCCAGCGCCAGCGCGTCGAGCGGATCGTGGGTGACCAGCACGGTCGGCGGTCCGGACCGCAGCACGCGCCGGAGCAGGCCGCGGATCGCCGGCGCCGCGTCGACATCGAGAGCGGCGAAGGGCTCGTCGAGCAGCAGGAGTCCCGGCTCGGCCGCCAGCGCCCGCGCGATCGCGACCCGCTGCGCCTGACCGCCGGAAAGCTGTGCGGGCCGCCGGGCCGCCAGTTCGAGCGCGTCCACTTCGGCCAGCCACTCCCGCGCGCGCACCTTCGCCTCGGCGCGTCCGACGCCGGTCGAACGCGGCGCGAAGGCGACGTTGTCCAAAGCGGACAGATGCGGGAAGAGCAGGGCGTCCTGGGAGAGCAGGCCGATGCCGCGCGCGTGCGGCGGCAGGCCGTTCAGATCGCGGCCGTCCAGGGTGATCCGCGCCTTGTCCGGCCGGAGCAGACCGGCGAGGCAACCGAGCACACTGGACTTCCCCGAACCGTTCGGGCCGAGCAGCGCGAGCACCCCGCCGTCGGGCACGTCGAACTCGACGGCGAGTTCGAACTCGCCGCGCCGGAGGGCGATCTCGGCCGAAAGGGTCACGACCGGACTCCTTCGAGCGCGCGCGGCCGGGCGAGCGCGATCACCGCGACGGCGACCAGGATGAGCAGCAGCGCGAGCGCCACGGCGCTGTCGACGTCGACCTCGGCCTGGGTGTAGACCTCCAGCGGCAAGGTCCGGGTCACGCCCTCCAGGCTGCCCGCGAAGGTGATCGTGGCGCCGAACTCGCCCAGCGCCCGCGCGAAGCTCAGCACGATTCCCGAGCCGAGCGCGGGCATCAGCAGCGGCAAGGTGACGCGGCGGAAGACCGTCCACGGCCGGGCGCCCAGCGTCGAAGCGACCCGTTCGTACCGGTCACCGGCACCGCGCAACGCGCCTTCGAGGCTGACCACCAGGAACGGCATCGCGACGAACGTCTGCGCGATGACCACCGCGGCCGTGGTGAACGGCACCTGCTCACCGGTCAAAGTGGTCACCAGGATGCCGAGGAACCCCTTGCGGCCCAGCAGGTAGAGCAGCGCCAGACCGCCGACCACCGGTGGCAGGACCAGCGGCAGCAGCACCACCGCGCGCAGCACGCGGATGCCGCGCGCCCGGGAGCGCGCGAGCACCACGGCGAGCGGGACCCCGAGCAGCACACAGGCCACAGTGGACAGTCCGGCGGTGATCAGGGAGAGCTTGAGCGCGTTCAGCGAAGAAGACGAGGTGATGAGGCTCGGGAAGCGGCTCAGGTCCGAGCGCACCAGCAGGCCGACGACCGGCAGCACCACCAGCGCCAGCGCGCAGACGGCGGGCGGCCACAGCACCCAAGGCACCCCGGCGCCCGCGTTTCGTCCTCTGGATGCGGTACTCGCGGGATCAGGGCGCGCCAAAACCGACCTTCGCCAGTTCCTGCTTGCCCTCGGCGCTGAGGATGAAGTCCGTGAACTGCTTCGCGAGCGCCGCCTGCGGAGCGCCCTTCACCACCGCGATCGGATAGTTGTTGATCGCGCCCGCCGACTCGGGGAAGTCCACTTTGTCCACCTTCGTGGCCGCCGAGGTCGCGTCGGTGACGTAGACGAGCCCCGCGTCGGCATCGCCCGACTGCACCTTCGCGAGCACCGACTTGACGTCCTGCTCCTCGCTGGCCGGTTTGAGGGTGACCCCGGACGACTGCTGGACCTTCTTCGCCGCCGACCCGCACGGCACCTGCGGCGCGCAGACGACCACGGTCAGCCCGTCCTTGGCGAGATCCGCCAGCCCCTTGATGCCCTTGGGGTTGCCCTTGCCGACGGCGATGGCGAGCCGGTTCGTGGCGAACACCGACGGCTGCCCGTCGATCACCTCGCCCTTGGTGGCCTTGTCCATATTGGCCTGGTCCGCGGAAGCGAAGACATCCGCTTTCGCGCCCTGGGTCAGCTTCTGGACCAGAGCCGAGGAGCCCTCGAAGCTGAACTTCACGGTCACCCCGGGGTTCTTCGCCTCGAACTGCTTGCCCAGCGCCCCGAACGACTCGGTCAGCGACGCCGCCGCGAACACCGTCAGCGTCTTGGCCTCGGTCTGCGGGGCGGCGGGCTGCTCCGAACCGCAGGCCGTCGCGGCCAGCACCAGGGCGAGCAGGGCGGGGACGAGTCTCCTCATCGGCTTCCTTCCGGGGTTTCGATCACGACGGTGGTCGCCTTGACGACGGCGACGGCGAGGACCCCGGGCCGCAGCCCGAGTTCGCGGACGGCTTCGGCGCTCATCAGGGAGACCACGCGGTGCGGGCCGCATTGCAGTTCGACCTGTGCCATCACCTTGTCGGTGATGACCTCGGTGACGAGGCCGACGAACCTGTTGCGCGCGGAGCGGCCGACGCTCGAAGGATCCTCGGGTTGTTCGGCCTGAGCCTTGGCGAACGCGGCGAGCTCGGCGCCGTCGACGGCCTTGCGGCCCGCCGAGTCGTCGAACGCGGTCAGCTGGCCCGCGCGCACCCAGCGGCGGACGGTGTCGTCGCTGACGCCGAGCAAGCGAGCGGCCTCAGACAACCGGAATTGCGGCATGACCGAGAGATTACTTCCGCAGATGCGGAAAAGCTACGGGCGGGAGGAATTGCCGGGCAGTTCGTCGCGGAGGCCATCGAGCAACGCGCTCTGGAAACGCTCCAGCACTTTCCGTTCCTCGGGAGAGAACTGTTCGAGGAGCGTCTTCATCGCCGTGTACGCCGATTCGAAGAGCGGCGCATGGCGCTCCATGGCGCCCGGAACGACCTCTATCAGCACTTTCCGGCGATCGGCGGTGTCGCGGACGCGGCGGGCGAGACCCGCCTTCTCGAGCCTGTCCATGACGCCGGTCACAGCACCCGTCGACAACCCGGTCACTTCGGCGATCCTGCCCGCTGTCAACGGTCCCGACGTCTGACCGACGAGTTCGAGCACTTTGTGGTCGGTGGCCGACAGGCCCATCCGCTCGGCGAGCCTGGCGTGCCGGAGGACGGTCAGCGTGCTGCCTTCCCTGCCGAGGTGGGCGAACCGGGCCAATTCCTCCGCCGAAAGCGGATATTTCGCCATCCGGAAAACCCTTCGGAGAGAAACCGATTCGCTGAGAAAGGGATTCTAGACAGTCGGCTTTCGCCCGCTTCGGGGTTAGTCTGGTGACAATGACAGCAGTCGATCTCGGGTTTCCCCGTGTCCCCGGTACACGAGGTCCCTCAAGCGTGCCCAGGCCGGACAACCCCGCTCTGATCGACACCTTCGGCCGGGTGGCGACCGACCTCAGGGTGTCGCTCACCGACAAGTGCAATCTGCGCTGCACCTATTGCATGCCCGCCGAAGGGCTGGAATGGATGCCGAGCGCGGACGTGCTGACCGACGACGAACTCGTGCTCCTGCTGCGGATCGCCGTCGAACGGCTCGGCGTCACCGACATCCGGCTCACCGGCGGCGAACCGCTGTTGCGCCAAGGGCTCGAGAAGATCGTCGAGCGGATCGCGGCGCTCGAACCGCGTCCTCGGCTTTCCATGACCACCAACGGGATCGGGCTCGCGAAGCGCGCGAAGTCGCTCGCCGACGCGGGCCTGGACCGGATCAACGTCTCGCTGGACACCGTCGACCGCGCGCTGTTCGAGACGATCACGCGGCGCGACAGGCTCTCGCACGTGCTCGCCGGGATGGCCGCCGCGCGCGAGGCCGGGCTGGACCCGGTGAAGGTCAACGCGGTGCTGATGCGCGGGCTGAACGAGGACCAAGCCGTGCCGCTGCTGCGGTTCTGCCTCGCCGAGGGCTATCACCTGCGGTTCATCGAGCAGATGCCGCTGGACGCTCAGCACGGCTGGAACCGGCGCGACATGATCACCGCCGAGGAGATCCTCGCCATGCTCGGCGAGGAGTTCTCGCTGTCGCCGTTCCCCGCCGCCCGCGGTGGCGCTCCGGCGGAACGCTGGCTGGTCGACGGCGGACCGGGCGACGTCGGCGTGATCGCGTCGGTGACGAGGCCGTTCTGCGGCGCCTGCGAACGAACGAGGCTGACCGCCGACGGCGCGGTGCGCTCGTGCCTGTTCAGCAACGACGAGACCGACCTGCGCGCCCTCGTGCGCGCGGGCGCGCGCGAAGAAGAGGTGGCGGACGCCTGGCGGGCCACCATGTGGGGCAAGCTCGCCGGGCACGAGATCAACGAGGCCGGCTTCGCGCAGCCGATCCGGCCGATGAGCGCGATCGGCGGCTGACATGGTGACCATCGTGGTGCGGTACTTCGCCTCGGCCCGCGCGGCCGTCGGCTTCGAAGAGGAGAAGGTGGCCCTGCCGGACGGCGCCCGCGTCGCCGACGCCGTCGCCCACCTGCGCGAACTCCACCCGGAGAAGCTGGCGAAGCTGCTCGACGCGGTCTCCTTCCTGCTGGACGGTGTCGCCGTGCGGGATCTCACGCGGCCGCTGGCCGACGCCTCCGAGTTGGACGTCCTGCCGCCGTTCGCGGGCGGCTGACCTGCGCGAACGGCGAGAGTGATAGCAAAGGTCCCTTGCTCGCCGTTTCGAATTCACCGGCCGGACGCCGAAGCAGTCGAGGATGCGCCAGTGATCACTCCCCGCCGTATCCTCGCCGCGCTGCTCGCGGCGGTCGCCGCCACGAGCCTGGCGACCGCGCCCGCCTCCGCTCACGAACGCGGCGTCCGGCCACTGCCGCAGGCGCACAGTCACAACGACTACGAGCACGCCCGCCCACTGCACGACGCGCTCGATCAGGGCTTCAGCAGCGTCGAGGCCGACATTTACCTGGTGGACGGGCAGCTGCTGGTCGCGCACGACCTCGCGGACACCCGCCCGGACCGCACCCTGGAGTCGCTCTACCTGGAGCCGCTGCGCAAGCGCGTCCTGGCCAATCACGGCGTCGGCGTCTACCGGCAGCGCGCGGAGTTCCAGCTGCTGATCGACGTCAAGGGGGACGCGAACAGCACCTACGCGGCACTGGAGAAGCGGCTGTACAACCCTCGCTACTCCTTCCTCTTCTCTCTGTACGCGTTCGGGCACGTCCAGAAGCGGGCGGTCACCGCGGTGATCTCCGGGGGACGGCCGAAGGACGTGATGCTCGGGCAGAAGTTCCGGCTCGCCTTCTACGACGGCCGCATCTCCGGCGAGAACGACCTCGGCATCGGCTCGGATCGCCGGGTCACCCCGCTCGTCTCGGATTCCTGGACCGGACTGTTCACCTGGACCGGCGACGGCCCCTTCCCGGCCATGGAGCGGGCGAAACTACACGAACTGGTCAAAAGGGCACACGCGGCAGGCCAGCGGGTGCGGTTCTGGGCCACACCCGATACCGCTGGACCAGGGCGTGACGCGTTATGGAAAGAGCTGGTCGCCGCCGGGGTCGACCACCTGAATACGGATGACCTGCCAGGGCTGGCGGACTTCTTGAGGTCTCGCTAAAGTGCGCGGCCCAATAGCGCGCGAAGGCGCACGAATGGGCCAGTCATCCCTTAATCCACGTGATGCAAGCCTCACGATCTGTGAATTATCTCGACTAGGAAACGGCCAGGTAACGGCCAGCTGACCTGCGCAAACAGCCGAATCGTTATGGGTTGCGTGCTGTTACTGTGATGTAGGTCACAGCTCGAATAATTTCCGATCAGGCCGTTCGTTACGTACCGTCGCTTTTCGGTTGGCCCCGACCGACCACGCAACACCGGGAACCCGTAGCGCCGAGCCCTGTCCAACGGATTCCCGGACCCAACCCCGAGCGAAAGCATTTCCGGACAGGGACGAGGGGACCGAGCCGACGCGGCGTGCGTCAGGCGAAGTCAGCCGGCCTGAGACGGCCGGCCAGACCCACGGGTCTTTCCCTCAGCACAGGCTCGTAGGCGCAGGGAGCGAGATTTACTCACATGTCGTACCGAGGCAAGCACCGCAAGATGTCCGCCGCCACCCGCCACATCGCTCGCGTTGCCATTGCGGGCGTCGCGGTCGGCGCTCCCCTCGCGATCGCCGCGACCCCCGCGTCGGCGACCAACTGGGACGCCATCGCGCAGTGCGAGAGCAGCGGCAACTGGAGCACCAACACCGGAAACGGCTACTACGGTGGTCTGCAGTTCTCGCAGAGCACCTGGCGCGCCTACGGTGGCACCGGCAGCGCGGCCAACGCGTCGCGTGAGCAGCAGATCGCCGTCGCCGAGCGGGTCCTCCAGGGCCAGGGCATCGGCGCGTGGCCGCACTGTGGCAAGAAGGGCGGCTCTGCCAGCCCCGCCAAGGCCAAGTCGACCGCCCCGAAGGCCACCAAGAAGGTGACCCCGAAGAAGTCGACCGCTCCGGTCCAGAAGCAGCAGGCTCCGGCTCCGGTCCAGGCGCCGGCCGCCAACGTCGCGAACTCGAACCCGGCGGGTGACTACACCGTCGTGGCCGGCGACACGCTGTCCAAGATCGCTTCCAAGTTCAACGTCCAGGGTGGCTTCCAGAAGCTGCAGGACCTGAACAAGGAGTTCGTGCCGAACGCCGACTTCATCGTCGTCGGCCAGAAGCTCGCCACCAAGTGAGCTCTTGAGCACCAGTAAGTCGTGATGCCCGCGGGATTCCCCGCGTGGCCACGTCACGGCTGACGAAGCCCCACCGCGCCATTCCCCCGGCGGTGGGGCTTTGTCGTGTCCCGGACCGGTTGAGGGCGAGGCCGCGGTGGGCGGCTGGCCCTCGCTTGAGGTCGTGAAGGCCTCCTTACCTACCCTGAAGGTAGTGAAGGAGGCCTTCACGGACTGCCAACGGCCACCCCGACCGATGTGCGACGCTGCCGCGCTACGGCGAGTTGACCCACTCGTCGCTGCCGTCGGTGAAATGCTGGTGCTTCCAGACCGGGAGCCGCGCCTTGACCTCGTCGACCAGCTCCGAGCAGGCCGCGAAGGCCTGGCCTCGATGCTCGGCGGCCACGGCGCACGCCAGCGCGACGTCCCCGATGGCCAGCGCGCCCAGCCGGTGGCTGACGGCGACCGCCCGCACGCCGGTCCATTTCCCCGAGAGGTCCGCGACGACCTCCGCGAGCACCTCCGAAGCACTCGGGTGCCCTTCGTAGGCGAGCCGGTCCACCGACCGGCCGCCGTCGTGGTCCCGCACGACCCCGCCGAAGGTGACGACGGCGCCCGCGGCCGCGTCGTCCACCAGCCGGGCGTGCTCTTCGACCGAAAGCGGCTCGTCGACCACCGCGATCCGTGCGACCCGAACGCTCACTGCTGTGCCTCCCGTGGGTGGTCGCCGCCCGCCAGCTGGTCGACGGCGTGGTCGAGGATCCCGTCCAGTACGCCCAAGCCGTCCTTCACGCCGCCGCGCGAACCGGGCAGGTTCACCACGAGGGTCCGTCCGGCCACGCCGGCGACCCCACGCGAGAGCACCGCCGTGGGGACCTTGGGCAGTCCGGCGGCCCGGATCGCGTCCGCGACGCCGGGTAGTTCGTAGTCGAGGACGGCGCGGGTGACGTCCGGCGTGCGGTCGGTCGGCGAGATTCCGGTGCCACCGGTCGTCACGATCACCTGGACCCCGGCCGCGACGGCCTCCCGCAGGGCCTCACCGACGGGTTCCCCGTCCTGGACGACCACGGGTTCCGGCACGTCCCAGCCGCGCGAGGCGAGCCAGGCCGTGATGACCGGACCGGTCGTGTCCTCGTAGACACCCTTCGCGGCCCGGTTCGACGCCACAATCACCCTCGCGACCCGGCTCACGGTCGCTCCCAGGTCCCGGTCTTGCCGCCGTCCTTGCGGATCAGGCGGACGTCGTCGAGGGTCGCGGCGGGATCGACGGCCTTGATCATGTCGTGCAGGGTCAGCCCGGCGACGGCGACGGCGGTCAGCGCCTCCATCTCGACGCCGGTGCGGTCGTTCGTCTTCGCGGTCGCGGTGATGTGCACGGCGGTCTCGTCGAGGACGAACTCGACCTTCACCCCGGACAGCGCGATCTGGTGGCAGAGCGGAATCAGCTCGGGCACCTTCTTCGCGCCCATGATGCCCGCGATCCTGGCTGTCGCGAGGGCGTCGCCCTTGGGGAGCCCGTCCGTCGCCAGCAGGCCGAGCACCTCGGCCGTGGTGTGCACGGTGCCGCCCGCCAGCGCGATCCTGGCGGAGGGCGTCTTGCCGGAAACGTCGACCATACGGGCGGCGCCCGTATGGTCGACGTGGCTGAGTTCACTCACGCTCAGCAGGCTAGTCCTCAGAACATGCGCTGCTTCGAGCGAACCTCGTCGAGCGCCTTCTCCCGTTCCTGCCGCTGCTCCGGCGTCATCGAACCGAAGTACCCGCCCTTGTCCGCGGCACAGGCCGTGTCGTGCGCGGGACGCTTGCCTTCGACGAAGAACCGGTTGACGGCGTTGTTGCCGCAAGCGTTCTCCGAGCTCAGCCAGACCCCGTGCCCGCCGTCGTCGACCGACACCATCCGCGCGCGGTCGCCCAGCGCGCGCCGCATCTCCTTGGCTCCGCCGAGCGGCGTGGCCGGGTCACGCAGGTTCTGCACCAGCAGGATCGTCGACGGTCCCCGGTCGCCGATCCGCACCGGCGGCTCGATCGACTCCGACGGCCAGTACGCGCACGCCCAGATGTTCGCCCCGGCCGCGCCGAACATCGGGTACTTGACCCGGTCCTTCTCGACGTTGCGCTGGTAGGTCCCGACGTTCTCGGGCCAGTTCGCGTCGTTGCAGACCACGTGCAGCTGACCGGACAGCAGGTTGCCGATGTCGATCTGCGCCGCCTGCGCGGACTGCTTCAGAACGCCTTCGGTGTCGAGCACCTGCCATTGCTGTGCCAGCGTGGGGAAGGAAGTGGTCGAGTACAGCGCGCCGAACGTGCCCATCCGGAACGCCGCACCGTCCACACCGGGAACCGCGCCGCCGTCGAGCTTGGCGGCGAGTTCGTAGAACTTCGCCGTCACCTGCTGCGGCGTACGGCCGAGCCCGTAGCTGGCGTGCCTTGCCGCCGCCCACTTCGCGAAGTCCGGGAAGCGGTCCTGGAAACCCTCCGCCAGCCGACGCGAGGTCGTCGGGTCGAGCCCGCCCGGACCGGTCACGCTGTCGAGCACGATCCGATCGGTCCGCTGCGGGAACAGCGTCGAATACGCGGCGCCGAGGTAGCTGCCGTACGAGACGCCGTAGTACGAGATCTTCTTCTCGCCGAGGGCTTCGCGGATGCGGTCCATGTCGCGAGCCGTGTTGGCCGTGGTGATGTACGGCAGGTTCGCCGCGGTCTTCGAGTCGCCACACTGCTTCGCGACGCCGGCCACGTACGTCGCCCGCTCCGCCACCGCCGCCGAGTCACGCGCGTACGGCGGGACGTTGCTCACCAGCTGCTCGGGCTTGAGATCACAGGTGACCGGCGTGCTGTTCCCGATCCCCCGCGGGTCGAACCCGATCAGGTCGTACGCGTCGAGCACGCTCGACGGCATCCCCGCCGCCCGCAAGGCCTCCGGCATGGTCAACCCCGGGCCGCCGGGCCCGCCGGGGTTCATCAGCATGATCCCGCGCCGTTTCGCCGGTTTGGTGCTGGCGAGCTTCGAAACGGCGATGTCGATGGTCGGCCCGCCCGGGTTCCGGTAGTCGAGCGGGACCTTCAAGGTGGCGCACTGCAGGGTGGCCACGTCCGGGCACTGTGCCCACTTCAGCGAAGAAGACGGCGCGGCGGACGCCGTGGCGGGTACGAGTACCGCCAAGGTGACCGCCGCGACCGTCAGTGTCCCGATTCTGCTCAGGACAGAGTGCTTCATCCCCAACCCCCGTCAAGATCGACTTCCTGGTCGAAATCGAGCCTATGAGCGGGCCGGGCACGGAGTCGTCACCCTGAGGTCGGCCACGGGGTCGGCCTCAGTGATGACGCGCGCCCCGAATGGAGCAAGGGACCTTTGCTATCGCTGGGCGGCCTGGACAGCCTTGGCGGCCCGCTTGACCGCCTCGGCGACTGCGGGGGCGACAGCGTTGTCGAAGACGCTCGGCACGATGTACGACGCGTTGAGCTTGCCGTTGTCCACGACGTCCGCGATGGCGTCGGCCGCCGCGAGCAGCATGGAGTCGTCGATCTGGTGCGCGTGCGCGTCGAGCAGGCCGCGGAACACGCCGGGGAACGCGAGCACGTTGTTGATCTGGTTCGGGAAGTCGCTGCGGCCGGTGGCGACCACGGCGGCGTGCTTCTGCGCTTCCAGAGGGTCGATCTCCGGGTCCGGGTTGGCCAGCGCGAACACGACGGCGTCGGATTTCATGGTCGCGACCTGCTCGGCCCCGAACAGGTTCGGCGCCGAGACCCCGATGAACACGTCGGCGCCGACGAGCGCCTCGTGCAGCGTGCCCGCCTGCTGCTCTTTGTTGGTGTGCTCGGCGATCCAGGTCAGGTTGTCGTCGAGGTTGCCGCGCGCGGAGTGCACGATGCCGTCGATGTCCGCGGCCACGATGTCGCCCGGCCCCTTGCGCAGCAGCAGGCGGATGATCGCCGAACCGGCCGCGCCGACCCCGCTGACCACGATCTTGCAGTCCTCGATGTTCTTCCCGACCACGCGCAGCGCGTTGCGCAGCGCGGCGACCACGACGATCGCGGTGCCGTGCTGGTCGTCGTGGAACACCGGGATGTCGAGCTGCTCGCGCAGCCGCGCCTCGATCTCGAAGCAACGCGGCGCGGCGATGTCCTCGAGGTTGATGCCGGCGTACACCGGGGCGATCGCCTTGACGATCTTGATGATCTCTTCGGTGTCCTGGGTGTCCAGGCACACCGGCCAAGCGTCGACGTCGGCGAACTTCTTGAACAGCGCCGCCTTGCCCTCCATCACCGGGAGCGCGGCGGCCGGGCCGATGTTGCCCAGCCCCAGCACGGCCGAACCGTCGGTGACGACGGCGACGGTGTTCCGCTTGATGGTCAGGCGGCGCGCGTCCTCGGGGTTCGCGGCGATGGCCTGGCAGACGCGTGCGACTCCGGGCGTGTACGCGCGGGAGAGATCGTCACGGTTGCGGAGCGCGACCTTGGGGGTGACCTCGATCTTGCCGCCGAGGTGGATCAGGAAGGTCCGGTCGGAGACCTTGCGGACCCGCACGCCCGGGAGCGAGTCCAGGGTCTGCGTGATGTCCTGCGCGTGGTTCTCCGACAGGGCGTTGGCGCTGATGTCGACGACGATCGAGTCGGGGTGCGACTCGACGACGTCGAACGCTGTCAGCACGCCACCGACCCGGCCGACGGCGGTCGTCAGGTCACCCGCCGCGGTGGACGACGCGGGGGCCTCCACCCGGACGGTGATCGAATATCCGGGACCGGGAACCGGCATGGCACTACCCCCGCTGAGGAACGCTCGAATAGGTCGATCGAAAACCTACTCCCGTGACGACCGCCACGGAGCCTCGCAGGGGGTGACTGACCAGTAACTTCTTACTTGTTGATCTCGGTCTGAGGGTGCACGTAGGGCACCGCGTCGAGCGGGAAGGTCACGTCGCCGAACGGGGACAGCGCGCCCTGCCGATCGGATGCGAGCTCGGTGACGGGGTGCTCCCCGTCTTCACCGGGCCACGTGGGGTCGATACCCGCGCGCTTCTTGTTCTCGCCCTTCGCCACAACGTCCTCCAGAGCATGGTCAAACCGTTCTCGAGGGACAGTCTGCCCGAACGCGGCTGCCGGGCCATCACCCGCCCGGTATCCTGGTCGTCTATGCCCGCGCCCTCCCTGGCGGACTGGCTGCGCCAGGAGTCCGACGACGCACTCGCCGCGCTACTGCGCACGCGTCGCGACCTGTCCACGCCACCTCCGTCCGACACGATCGTGCTCGCCACCCGAGCCGGCACGCCGGGCTCCGTCGCGCGCGCCTGCGAAGACCTCGACACCTTCACCCTCTCCGTGCTCGACGCCCTGCTGCTGGCCGGGGCGGACGCCGCTCCGGTCGCCGCGGCCGAGGTCGCGCGGCTCACGGGCACCGAGATCGGCGAGGCGCTGGCGTTGCTGCGCGCGCGGGCGCTGGTCTGGGGTGCGGACGACGCGCTGCGCGTCCCGCCGTCCGCTCGCGACGCGCTCGGCCCCTTCCCGGCCGGACTCGGATCTTCGTCGCCCGCGCTCATCGGCACGGACATCGACGCCGCGCTCGCGGAGGTCGGCGAGGACGAGCGCGCCCTGCTGACGACGCTGGCCGCCGGGCCGCCGATCGGCCGCACCCGCGACGCGTCGGCCGAGGTCCCGCTGGAGCGGGCGCAGAACCCGGTCCAGCGCCTGCTCGCCAGGGGGCTGCTGCTGCGCCGGGACGACCAGACCGTCGAGCTGCCGCGCGAACTCGGGATCGCCCTGCGCGGCGGGTCGGTGTTCGAACCGGCGTCGCTGCGCGAACCGGAACTCCCCGTACATCCGCATCAGCGGTCCACAGTGGACACGACCGCGGCGGGCGAGGCGATGGAGTTCTTGCGCCAGACCGAAAGCATGCTTCGCGCTTGGTCCGAGACGCCGCCGCCGGTGCTGAAGTCCGGTGGGCTCGGGGTCCGCGAGCTGAAGAAGCTCGCGAAGGATCTCGACGTCGACGAATCGCGGGTGACCTTGCTGGCGGAGATCGCTGTCGGCGCCGGGCTGGTGGCCGACAGCGAGGCGACCGTGCCGGAATGGGTGCCGACGACGCTGACCGATTCTTGGCTCGCGTCGCCGACAGCGCAGCGCTGGATGACGGTCGCGCAGGCCTGGCTCGAACTGCCCCGGCTGCCCGGTCTCGCCGGCGGCCGGGACGCGAAGGACAAGCCGATCGCACCGCTGTCGGAAGACCTGCGAAGGCCGTTGGCACCCACTTCGCGGCGGCGGATCCTCCTCGCCTTGGCCGCGCTGCCCGAGGGGGCCGGGGTCAAGAGCACCGACGAGCTGGTCGCGTCGCTCGCCTGGCGCGCGCCGCGCCGGGGCGGGCGGCTGCGGGACGAAACCGTCCGCTGGACGATGGCCGAAGGGGCCGCGCTCGGCCTGCTCGGGCTCGGCGGGCTCACCACGGCGACGCGCGCGCTGCTGGCCGAGGACAGGCCCGGAGCGGTCGAGGCGATGCTCGACGCGCTGCCGCGTCCGGTGGACCACGTCCTGGTCCAGGCCGACCTGACCGTGGTCGCGCCGGGACCGCTGGAAGCCGAACTCGCCACCGAGATGACCGCCGTCGCCGACATCGAATCGGCCGGGCACGCGACCGTCTACCGGATCACCGAGACCTCCGTGCGGCGCGCGCTCGACACCGGCCGGACCGCGGGCGAACTGCACGCGTTGTTCGCGGCCCGCTCGGCGACGCCGGTGCCCCAATCGCTGAGCTACCTGATCGACGACGTCGCCCGGCGGCACGGGCGGCTGCGCGGCGGGGCCGCCGAGTCGTTCCTGCGCTGCGACGACGCGTCGCTGCTCGCGGAGGTCATGGGCAGCTCCGTCGCGGCGAACTACGGCTTGCGCATGATCGCGCCGACAGTGCTCATCAGCTCGTATCCGCTCGCCGAAGTCCTCGACGCTCTTCGCACCGCGGGGTTCGCTCCGGCCGCCGAAGGCCCCGACGGACGCGTCATGGACATCAGGCCGTCCGGACGTCGCCTGCCCGCGAAGGCGCGAGCCGCGCGTCGGGCGCCAGGGGAACCCGCCGGGCTGACGGACGACCAGGTCGGCAAGATCGTCGCGCACGTCCGGGCCGGTGACGCCGCTTCGGCGCGACGCCGGGGCGAGACCGTGCGCGCGCCGCAGGGTGGCGGCGCCGGGGACACCTCCGCGACGCTGGCGTTGCTGTCCCAGGCGACCATGGAGCGCCGCGAGGTGTGGATCGGGTTCGTCGACTCACGCGGGACGGCGAGCCAGCGCGTGGTGCGGCCGATGCGCGTCGGCGGCGGGGTCCTCGAAGGGACCGACAACGAGCGCTACCCGCTGCACCGGATCACCTCGGCTGCCCTCGTCGAAGACTGACACCCGCGTTCAGAGGACTAAACGCGAATCCCGAGGCCTCGGTTGGTGTCCCCAATGAGGCATTGGAGACGCTGAGCGTCCCTAATGTGGCATTGGGGACATCGCCACGGTTTGCCAGCCTCAGCGCTTAGTCCTCTGAATGCGGTAGTTGCCCCGCGCAAGGACCGCACTGTCCGTGAACGCGGCGCAGCGTTCCTGTTCCGATGCGCATGGACTGTCACGCCCATCAGGCACCTCCCTCGATCTCATAGCAAGGCGCCCTTCACCGCGTCACATGCGGGGAAAGCGTCCTTCAGCCGCGTTAGAGGGCGCGAAGGCCTTGAAGGACCCGCTCCATGAAAGCGCGCGAGGAAGAGTCGCCGAGGATCAGCTCCGTCTGGTGGATCAGCACCAGGCCCGCGTCCGCCATGTCGCCGACGAGCACCTTCACGACGCCCAGCGGCAGCCGCAGATGCGCGGCGATCTCCGCGATCGACCGGGTGTCCAGGCAGAGGTCGCAGATCTGCCGGTGTTCCATGGTCCGCACGCCGCGATAGCGGCGGCCGTCGTCGCTGGTCGACACCAGCGCCTCCAGCGCCAGGTCGTGTGCGGTCCGGGTGCGTCCGCCGGTGCGCGTGTAAGGCCGGACGCGCGAGCCCGAGGACGGCAGGTAGACCGAAGCGGGCGCGCTGCCCGAAGGACCCGAACCGGCGGCACCGTTGCCCGCGGAGGCGGGACGCGGTGTCGACTGACGGATCGGCGAAGGCATCGACGAGGGGGCCGGTTCCGGTGGCGCGACCGGGCGGCGCGGCATGACCGTGCTGATCGAGCTCAGCTCGAACCGGCTCGGGGAGTCGAAGCCCTCGCGTTCGGTGCCTTGGTAGAGGGAGTCCCAGCCGGAGGGTTCCGGTTCGGTGAATCCGGTGATCTTCATCGGCCGTTACCCACGTACGCCGCCTTGCAGCTGCGCCCGCAGCTCGGGGGTGATCTGCTGCCCGACCCGCTCGACGAGCAGGGTCATCTCGTAGGCCACGGTGCCGATGTCACAGGTCGGCGCGGCCAGTACGGCGAGTGACGAACCGTCGGCGACCGACATGAGGAAGAGGTACCCGCGTTCCATCTCGACGACGGTCTGGTTGACCCCGCCCGCGTCGAAGCAGCGCGCCGCGCCCGCGGTGAGGCTGATCAATCCGGAAGCGACCGCGGACAGCTGTTCGGCGCGTTCCTGTGGCAGACCTTCCGACGGCGCGAGAAGAAGACCGTCCGCGGAGACCAGCACGGCGTGTGCGGCACCGGGAACCCGGCGCGCGAAATCCGTGATGAGCCAGCCGAACGAGCTCTGCTGCTGTCCGGATGCCGTCACAAGTCCCTCCTCGCTGCGTCAAGACCACCTGGGCGGCGTGGTCCGGGCGTCTCTCCCCGACCAGCACCGACCTGGCACCGGCGAGCTGAAAGACGCCTCCACCCAGCGTATTCGTCCCGTCGATCGTGTCGAGCCCGCCACCCGGCCGCACGTGTTAACCGAACGTAAACGTCCAGCCGCTCACCGCGTCGACCTATCGCGAACCACGCATTCGTGGGTCACCCCGTGGTGGCTCGGCGCGACCGGGCGTGAATCGGTGTCCCCGCAGGTCATCGACGGTAAGGCCACCCGATCGAGTGACGCCCGCACTGAATCGGCCGTGAGGGATCGCCTCGCGGTCAGTCCGGCCGGTGACGCCATCCCCCGAAGCGGGTGAAGCCTGCCGAGTTCACTCCAACGGCCGCATCCGCTCCGGGCATTCGTCTGTTTTCTACCCCGCGCGCAACGCCGAATCGTGCGCGATGGCGTGCTGCACGACCGAGATCAACACCTGCTTGGCGGACTCACGTTCCCGAGCGTCACAGGCCATGATCGGCACGGACGGTGAGATCGTCAGCGCGTGCCGGACGTCCTCGATCTGGTGGTGCAGCAGCCGGTCGAAGCAGTTGATCGCCACGACGTACGGCAGCTTCCGGTTCTCGAAGAAGTCGATCGACGGGAACGCGTCGGCGAGCCGTCGCGTGTCGACCAGCACGACGGCACCGATGGCGCCGACCGCGAGGTCGTCCCACATGAACCAGAACCGGTGCTGGCCCGGCGTACCGAACACGTACAGCACCAGATCCGAGTCCAGCGAAATCCGGCCGAAGTCCATGGCCACGGTCGTCGTCGACTTGTTCGGGGTGGCCGAATTGTCGTCGACGCCGGTACTGGCCTCGGTCATCATGGCCTCGGTGGTCAGCGGATCGATCTCCGAAACCGCTCCGACCAGCGTGGTCTTCCCCGAGCCGAATCCGCCAGCGACCACGATCTTGGCCGACGAAGTCGGCCCGGCCACCTGCGGCGCATTCGCGTCGGAGTCAAATTCTCCGAAGCCCACTGAGCACCCTCTCCATGAACTCGATACTGGGCCGGTCACCCACGTTCTGGCTGGCGGTGTGCACCAGGACCAGGCCGAGGCCGGCCACGTCTCCGATCAGCACCCGGACCACGCCGAGCGGCAGGCGCAACAGCGCCGCGACTTCGGCGACGGACCGGGTGTCCAGGCAAAGGTCGCAGATCGACCGGTGTTCGGGGACACGTACCCGGTCGAGCACGCGTCCCTGTTCGCTGGTCGAGATCAACGCCTCGATGGCAAGGTCGTACGTCGGCTTGGTCCGTCCCCGCGTACGGAAATACGGCCGGACCAGGCCGGAGGATTCGACGTCGGTGGTGTACTGCTCGTCGACGAACTCGTTCTGCGCCTGCTGCGGCAGTGCCGCGGCGAGAGGGTCGGCGGCGGCCGCCCGGCGCTCCTCCTCCTTGTCGAAGGAGAACTTGGCGAACTCGCCCGAGTCGTACAGCGGACCGCTGCCACCACCGAACAGTTCCGCCCCGGGACCGCCGAGCAGGCGTTCCCGGTAATCCGTGACGCTGAAATCGGCGGGTCCTTGTCCCGCGTTCGAATCGGTCAGCCAGCGGGAGGCCTCGTCCGGGGACACGGGGTCGTTGTCCGACCCCTGTGCCCGTCGCGATCGCCATTCGCGGTCGACCCGGTCCCGGAAGGACGTCCAGTCCTCCCGGCCGTCGTCACGTTCCGACCACCCGCCGGAGAAGTCGTCACCGAGCCGGCCATCGCCCCTCAAGCGCCCGTCGTCCACGGCATTCTCCTCGGTTCCCGGTCGCTCAGCGGCGGACCGACGCGCCCTGTAGCTGCGCGCGCATCTCCGGTGTCAGCTGTTGTCCCACGCGTTCCACCAGCAGGGTCATCTCGTAGACGACCAGGCCGATGTCACTCTCCGGCGATCCGAGGACCGCCAGGCAGGAACCGTCGGACACCGACATCAGGAAGAGGAAGCCGTTGGCCATCTCGACCACCGTCTGCGCGACCGTGCCGCCTTCGAACACCTTGGCCGCACCGCGCGCGAGGCTGGTGAGCCCCGACGCGACCGCGGCCAGCTGATCGGCCCTGTCCTTGGGAAGACCCTTGGAGGAGGCCAGCAGCAAACCGTCCGCCGACACCACCACGGCATGCGCCGCGCCCGGGACCCGGTGCACGAAATCCGTGATCAGCCAGGCAAAGCTGCTCGTGTGTCCTTTACCCTGCGCCTGGCCGCCAGGCTGCGCCGGACCGCCCGGCTGCATCGCACCCGCCCGTGTCACTTTCACTCCTTACTGCTGTCATCGGCAGGGGAATCCGCACCCCTGCCAGTCACCGGAACGCCGTTGTCATCCAGCGCATCGAGTGGGCGGTCCTTCAACGCGTGCCGTCCCGACTTGTAGCCCTGCTGGAAGCTTGCCATCCGGCTTCGTGCCGCCGTCGCCGAGCGGGCGATCGCACCCGTTCCCGGCATTCCGGAAGTCTTGTCGGCGAACGAGTCTTCCTTCTTCGGCTCGTTCCCGCCGATCGAACCGGGGACGAGGTACTGGTTCGGCACCCGTTTGGGCAGGCCTGCCGAGGTGATCTCGTCGTTCCGGTCTTCGTACAGGACCTGCGCCGCCTGCCAGCCGTCGTCCGACGCGCTGCGCCAGCCATTGTCCTGGAGCACCGTCTCCGGCGGAACAGTCTGCGGGGTCCGAGTGGGCAACGCCTCTTCGGCGGGCTCGTCGAAGTCTTCGGCGGGCTCGTCGAGGCCGTTGCGGTTCTGCTCGGGCACGTCCGACTCGGGCGGCTCGACCGGCTCGGTGTAGGTGGTCGGCTGGTCTCCGCCGGCCTCGTCACCTTCGCTGAACCAGCGCGAGAGCACCGACTGGTAGATCGGCAGCCGCCTGGTCGGGACGTCGTCCTCGAGCGCCGACTTGCCCGTGTCCGCGGGCTCCTCGGGCTGACGCGGCGGCTCGGCCGGGGTCACCGGGACATAGCGCGGCTCCCGCTTGGGCAGCACGAGCGACGCGAACTGGGTGTCCGTGCCGCTGGAGGCGCCGTCGCCGTTCGTCGGCGAGATGTCGTCCGCCGTCGGCCACGCCGGGCTTTCCTCCACGGGGGCCGCGGGGCTGAGGAACGGCCCCGCCGCTTTCTTGCCCGCGACGAGGTCGTCGAGGCTGATCGGCTGGTCGAGCGGGACGAGCCCGCCCTGCTGCGCGACCGGCTGGTGGGTCGGCGGCTTCGACGGCGGAGGCGGGGTCATCTCCAGGCCGCGGTCGGAAGCGGGGATGCTCGGCAGCGAAGTCGACATCTCGGACGCCGAGGGCATCGACGGCATGGAGGTTTCCGAGCGGTTCGGCGGGGGCGGAGTGTTCCGCACGCCGGGCCGCATCTGCGTGAGCAGCTCGGCGGGCACGACGACCCGCGCGATCACGCCGCCTTCGATGTCCTCGTTCTCCCGGAGCCGGACCTCGATGCCGTGGCGGCGCGCCAGGCGCGCGACCACGTACAGGCCCATCCGCCGGGTCACCGAGACGTCCAGGTCCGGCGGGTCGGCGAGCCTCGTGTTGACCTCGGCGAGCCGTTCGTCGGTCATGCCGACACCGTGGTCGGTGACCTGGATCGCGAGGGCCTTCTTGCGGGTGATCACCGCGCGGACGGTCACCTTCGTCTCCGGCTCGGAGAAGTAGGTGGCGTTGTCCAGCAGTTCCGCGAGCACGTGCACGAGGTCGTGGATTGTCAGGCCCTGGACGGCGACCTCGGGGACGATCCCGATCTCGATCCGGGCGTACTGCTCGATCTCCGAGACCGCGGCGCCGATGACGTCGGCGGCGGGCACCGGCTTGGGCACCGACTTCGCGAGACCGGCGCCCGAGAGCACCAGGAGGCTTTCACCGTTGCGGCGCAGCCGCGTGGCGAGGTGGTCGAGCTCGAACAGGCTGGCCAAGTGGTCCGGGTCCTGCTCGTCGGCCTCGAGCCTGTCGATCACGCCCAGCTGGCGTTCCACCAGCCGCTGCGACCGGCGGGACAGGTTCACGAAGATGCCGTTGACGTTCTCCCGCAGGAGGGCCTGCTCGGCGGCCATCTTGACGGCCTGCGCGTGGACGACGTCGAACGAGCGCGCCACTTCACCGATCTCGTCACGCGAAGTGACGGGCACCGGCTCGACCGACCGCTTCGAGGCGTTGACCGGGTCCGGGTCGTCCAGGATCGCTTGCACGGTTTCCGGCAGTCGTGTGTACGCCACGTCGAGCGCCGTCTTCCGCAGCACCCGCAGCGGGCGCAGCATCAAGCGGGCGATGACGAGCATCAGGAACAGCGCCGCGAGCAGGGCCAGCAGCACCACCGCGCCGCCGATCCAGGCCGAGTTGATCGCGTCGGTGGCCAGACCGTCGGCCTGGGCCCGCAGCTGGCCGAGCAGGTTGGTCTCGACCGCGCGCAGCTTGTCCAGCGCGACGCGGCTGTCGTTGCCGAGCGCCACGTTGTCGATCGCCGGCGGCTCGTTCTGCTGGTGCAGCGAGAACGCCATCGTGGTGATCCGGCGCCGGTCGTCGACCTCGGGACCGGAGAAGGTGTCCGAATAGAGCTGGCGCTGTTCGGGGCTCGCGTTGGCGATGAACGCCGCCGTCGAGGCGTCACCGCTGGCCACCGCCGAACGGGCCTGGTCGAACAGGTCGCCGGGGAACGAGGAGCGGAAGGAGGCGATCAGCAGCGCCGCGTCACCGCGGGCGATGAACTCCTTGCTTTCACTGATGGCCTGCACTGTGACGCCGAGCCGGAGCACGTCGCGGTTGGCCACCGCGGTGGTCACCTCGCGACCGAGCTGGACCAGCGAGTCGAGGATGCCGGAGTAGGCGATGAGGACCGGGGTGTCGCCCAGGAACGAGGTGTTCATCGCGCCACGCAGCGGGCGCAGGGCGTCGAGCCGCTGCAGACCACGCGCGTAGCGATCCCTCGTGTCCTGATCGTCCGGGTTGATCTGGTTCGCCGAGGCGCGCAGATCGTCGACAGCGCGGTCGACCTTGGCGATCTGCGCGTCGAGACCGTTCTGCCGCGACGGGTCGTCCGACGCGATCCGGGCGACGGCGAGCGCGCGTTCGCTCTGCAGCTCGTGCACCACGAGCGTGATCTTGTCGGCGAACGCGACCTGGTCGGCCGTGTCCTGGAACCGGGCGGCCTCGCCCGCGTCGTCGACCACGCGCAGGGTGCCGAGCGCGAGCGCGGTCAGCGTCGGAATGATCAGGACGGCCGCGAGTTTGGATCGCAGACGCCAGTTGCGCAGGCCCAGGAACGACCCGGCCACCTTCCCGCCAGGACCGTCTCCGGTTTCCCGCGCAGGGGTCCCTCCCACCCCCGCGGTGTCTTCGTTCGGCACCGCCGCACCACCATCATCTTCATCCGGGCCGGGAAAGCCCATTTTGGACACGCCGTTCTCGAGCTGGCCGTACTGCTGTCTGGGTCGGTTGTCGGAGACCACTACCCGCACGCTCCCGCCGCCTGGCGGAAATGTGCGCGGTGTGAGTGTTCACTCCTCCGAATGAGGAGGTCGTCTTCGACGCAGTCTCTCAGGTGCACTTGACCGAAACCCCGCCTGGCGTCATTGGTCTATTCGGCCTAACCCGCCAGTGCGCGGGGGCGCACCAGTGAAGCACGGACGTGTTCGACGTGTTCAACACAGAGTGCCTTGCACCTCGGGAAAGGTCCAGAGCGTTCGGCCATCCAAGGCACTCTCTTTCACTACATCAGTGGTCCACACCTCACTACCGGTGCATGAGGGTAGCGAACGGCAGGCCCAGATGTAACCCTTTGGACAAGACGGCCAAGAAGGCACCGGACGGGTCTTGACCTGTTGACGCTCAGTTGGCAACAAACCCTCGCCACTCGCCGTCGACGAACACGCCGAGTTGTGTTCACTTCTGACAAACAACCTGTTCGGGTGATCGTTACCACTGGGGATCATAGGATGACCACCCATTGTGAGCACGTTGTCCGTTCTCTACAGTGAGCGCGTGGCTCCGACAAAGAGTCACTTCCGAATTCCGCATCAGGCCACGTCGTCACGTGTCCTCCCCCTCGATCAGGAGCACCACTTTGCTTTCGAAGAAGGCCTTGAGCGCCAGCCTGGGGCGGCGTGGGGCGATCGCACTCGCGATGGCGGCCGTCGTCACGACGTCGGTCGGCGGCTGCGGCCTGCTCGGCGGGGACGACTCGTCCTCCTCCTCCGGAGGCTCCGGGAACCTCGAGAAGTCGAAGATCAAGGTCGCGACGATGTCGACCATCGACACCGCGTCGCTGCGCTTGGCGCAGGACGGCGGGTACTTCAAGACGGAAGGCCTGGACGTCGAGCTCGTCGAAGCCGCCACCGGCCAGATCTCGCTGACCAAGCTGATCGGCAGCGAGGTCGACATCGCCTACGCCAGCTACACCCCGTTCTTCATCGCGATGAGCAAGGGCACCGCCGACATCAAGCTGGTCTCCGACGCCTCGTCGGCCGGCCCCAAGAGCACGGCGATCATCGCCATGCCGACCTCGTCGGTGCGCGGCATCAACGACCTGGCCGGGAAGAAGATCGGCATCTTCGCGCCGAACACGGTGTCCGACACCCTCACCAAGTCGGTGATGAAGGACCATGGCGTCGACTTCAGCAAGGTCCAGTGGGTGCCGGTCCAGCCGCCGAACATGGCGGCCGCGCTCAAGAACGGCGACATCGACGCCGGCTTCCTGACCGAACCGTTCATCACTCAGGCCGCGAAGCAGGCGGGCACCGTCCCGATCGTCGACACCGCCACCGGCGCGACCCAGGACTTCCCCACCGCCGGTTACGGCGCTCTCGGCAAGTTCACCACCGAGAACCCCAAGACCGTGGCCGCCTTCCAGCGCGCCATGCAGAAGGCGACCCGCGACGCGGCCGACCGCTCCAAGATCGAGCCGCTGCTGGTCAAGTACGCCAAGATCGACCAGGACACCGCCGCGCTGACCACGCTGCTGACCTTCCAGTCCACCCTGGACCCCCGCCGCATCCAGCGGGTCCCGGACCTGCTCCTGCAGATGGGCGCGATCCAGACCAAGATCGACGTCGGCCCGATGATCGCGGCCCAGACCACGAGTTGATGACACGCGGTTACTCCGAAATGCCGTTCCACTAGCAATTCGATCACTAAAAGTAATCTTGTCCAAGCGGGTGATCATGCGATCGGGCGAATGGCCTAAATTGATCACCCGCTCACGACACCCATTGTGAGTGAGTGGGCAAATCTCTAAGGTGACCGCGTGCCTGGCGAAAATGAAGCCACGACACGGATGAAAACCCAAACGGTGATTCATTGTTTCCGAGGAGCTGGCTTTGTTTCGAGACGCCATGAGCAGGAGCGGTGTACGTAGAGGACGGGGCGCCATCGGTGTCGCCCTGAGCGCGCTCATGTTGGCCACATTGGGCGCGTGCGGCGCCCTCGGGGGCGAGGATTCGTCCAAAGCGTCCGGTGGTGGCGACGGTGGCCTGGAGAAGCCGAAGATCAAGGTGGCCCTGCTGCCCGTCGTCGACCTCGCGCCGCTGCGGCTGGCGCAGGAAGGCGGCTACTTCAAGGCCGAAGGTCTCGAGGTCGAAGCGGTCGACGCCCCCAGCGGTCAGGCTTCGATGACCAAGATGATCGGTGGCGAGGTCGACATCGCCTTCTCCACTTACATGCCGTTCTTCGTCGCGAAGAGCAAGGGCGCGGCCGACATCCGGCTCGTCGCCGACTCCGTTTCGGCCAGCCCCAAGAGCAACGCGGTCGTCACGGTGCCCGCCTCGCCGGTCAAGACGATCAACGACCTCGCGGGCAAGAAGATCGCGATCACCGACAAGAACACCGCCTCCCACCTGCTCACCGTCTCGGTGATGAAGGACCACGGCGTCGACACGAGCAAGGTCCAGTGGGTGCCGATGGCGCTGCCGAACATCTCCGCCGCGCTCTTGTCCGGGCAGGTCGACGCGGGCTACCTGCCCGAGCCGTTCCTGACCCAGGCTTCCAAGGTGGCGGGCGCGACCCCGGTCGTCGACATCGCGACCGGCGCCACCCAGGACTTCCCCCTCGCGGGCTTCGGCTCGCTCGGGTCCTTCGTGGACAAGAACCCGAAGACGCTGGCCGCGTTCCAGCGCGCGATGGCCAAGGCCGTGCGCGACTCGGCCGACCGCTCCAAGATCGAACCGCTGATCGTCAAGTACGCCAAGGTCGACGCCGAAACCGCGTCCCTGCTCACGCTGCCGACGTTCGGGTCCACCCTGGACCCGCGCCGCCTGCAGCGGGTACCGGACCTGCTGCTGCAGACCGGTGTGCTGACGGCCAAGCTCGACGCCGCCCCGATGCTCGCCCCTCAAGCTGGATAAAGGTCAAGGTGCCACGTTTTCTCCGTGCCCTGGCCGGTCTGGCCGGTTTCTTCCTCGTCTGGGAAGTGATCGTCCAGGCCGGCCTGGTCCGTAAAGAGTTCCTCCCCCCGCCGTCCGTCGTCCTCGTGACGATCTTCGAACAGTTCGGCGAGACGCAGTTCATCCGGGACCTGATCGCCACGTTCCTCGCGTGGGCGATCGCCCTGCTCATCGCGGTCGCCATCGCCGTGCCCGCCGGTCTGCTGCTCGGCAGCATCCCCGGCCTGCGCACCGCGACCGCGGTGGTCGTCGAATTCCTGCGGCCGATCCCCGCCGTCGCGCTGATCCCGCTGGTGCTCCTGCTGATCGGCGGCGGCCCCGAAGCCAAGATCACGCTCGCCGTGTACGCGTCGTTGTGGCCCATCATGTTCAACACGATCTACGCGCTCGGCGAGATCGACCCCGTGCTGATGGAGACCGCGAAGGCCTGCGGTACCGGCAAATTCCGGACGCTGACGTCGGTGGCGCTGCCGCATACCGCGCCGTTCGTGTTCACCGGGGTCCGGCTGTCCGCCAACATCGCGCTGATCGCGGTGGTCAGCACCGAGTTCCTGGCGGGCGCCAAACTCGGCATCGGCAACTTCATCATGCAGGCCAGTACCGGTTCGACCAGGTTCGACCTCGTACTCGCCGGCACCGTGGTGGTCGGCGCGCTCGGCTTCCTCATCAACGGCGGGCTCGAAATGATCGGCAGGCGGGCGTTCCGCTGGAGCACGGTCGACCGGGAGGCGATCTCGTGACGACCCTCACGCTGACGAGCCGCGTCGGCAGGCGCGTGGGCCGGGGCCTCGGCATCCTGGTCCGCAACTGGCTCCTCTTCTTCGCCCTGGTGGGAATCTGGGAGCTCTCGGCCCGGCTCGGCAAGAGCCCGTTCTTCCCGCCGCCGACCGAAATCCTGACCGCCTCGGCGAAACTGTGGTTCACGGGGCCGGTCTCGCAGCTGTTCCTGACCGACACGGTGTTCGACAACGTCCTCCCGAGCCTCGGCCGGACGCTCGGCGGCTGGCTGCTGGCCGGCGCCCTCGGTGTCGCGCTGGGTGTCGCGCTGGGCCGGTCCAAGCACGGGATGGACTACGTCGGACCGCTTTTCGCGTTCTTCCGCTCGGTGCCGCCGCCCGCGCTGATCCCGGTGTTCATCGTCCTTTTCGGACTCGGACCGGGTATGCAGACCGGATCGATCATCTTCGGCGCGATCTGGCCGGTGCTGCTCAACACCGTGGACGGCGTCCGGTCGGTGGACCAGGTGAAGATCGACACCGCGAAATCGTTCCGGACTCCCCGGTCGTACTGGGTGCGCTCGATCGTGCTGCCCGCCGCCGGGCCGAAGATCTTCGCGGGCCTGCGGCTGAGCCTGTCGATTTCCCTGCTGCTGATGGTGATCTCGGAACTGGTCGGCTCCTACAACGGCATCGGCCGGTCCCTGATGGACGCCCAGCAGGCGTTCGACTTCCCGCTCATGTGGTCGTGGCTGGTCCTGCTCGGACTGCTCGGCTTCGGGTTCAACGCGGCCTTCCTCGCCGTGGAGCAGAGAGTGCTCCGCTGGCAGCCCACCCGCAACGGCCGTATCTAGTTTTCGAAGGGTCAGCAAGATGTCAACCATGCTCGAAGTCTCCGCGCTGAACCACCGGTACGGCGCGGGAGAAAAGGCGCACGTCGCGGTCAACGACCTTTCGTTCACCGTCGAAGCCGGTCAGCTCGCGAGCATCGTGGGCCCGTCGGGCTGCGGCAAGTCGACGCTGCTGCGCTGCATCGCCGGGCTGATCAAGCCGACGTCCGGCCGCGTCAGCCTGCACGGCGACGACGTCTCCTCCGGGGTGCCGGAGGACCTGGCAGTGGTGTTCCAGGACTACAGCCGCTCGCTGTTCCCGTGGCTCTCGGTCGCGAAGAACGTCGAGTTCCCCTTGCGGTGGCGCAACTTGAGCCGTTCCGAGCGCCGGACGCGGGCGCAGGACGCGCTGGATTCGGTCGGCCTGTCCGGGGTCGGGGCGAAGTTCCCGTGGCAGCTCTCGGGCGGCATGCAGCAGCGTGTGTCGATCGCGCGGGCGCTGGCCAGCCAGCCCGCGCTGTTGCTGATGGACGAGCCTTTCGCGTCCGTCGACGCGCAGACGCGGTTCGAACTCGAGGACCTCACCCGGCGCGTGCAGCGCGAGAACGGGAGCACGATCCTCGTGGTCACGCACGACATCGACGAGAGCGTCTACCTGTCGGACCGGGTGCTGGTGCTGTCGAAGTCGCCCGCGACCATCGTCGCGGACCTGCCTGTCGGGCTGCCCGCGGAGCGGAACCAGATCACCACGCGCGAGTCCGCCGAGTTCGTGACGCTGCGCGGCGAGGTCGCGCGGCTGCTGCACGGTGGTGCCCCCGAGGCGGTCACCGCGGCCTCCGACGCGGCCGAGTACGAGCTGGCGCAACAGGAAGCCGCGGCCGACGCTGCCGCTGAGGTCCGCGCCAAGAGCTGAAGGACGCTTTCCCCGCATGTGATGCGGGGAAAGCGCCCTTCAGCCCTCTCAGTAGAGGGTGCGCGGGTTCGCGTCGATGCGGACGTGCACCAGATGCGGGCGCTCGTCCGGCAGCGCGGCCTCCAGCGTCGGCTTGAGGTCCTCCGCCTTCTCGACGACCGAAGTTTCCAGGCCCAGGCTCTTCGCCAGCGCGGGGAAGTCGATGCCGCCGAGGTCGACGCCCGGTACCTTCTCCCCGCCCGCCGCCTCGCCGAGGATGCGCACGGCCGCGTACTGCGAGTTGTCGAAGATCACGAACGTCACCGGCAGGTTGTTCTGCGCCGCCGTCCACAGTGCCTGGACGCAGTACATGCTCGAGCCGTCGCCCAGGATGGCGACCACCTTGCGGTCCGGGCGGGCCAGCGCGGCGCCGACGGCGGCCGGGAGGCCGTAGCCCAGGGTGCCGCTGGCGACGGTGAGGAAGCCGGAGTCGGTGGACCTGATCGGCAGGTGGTCATGCAGTTCGTTGCGGTGGCTCGGCGTCTCCTCGACGACGATCGCGTTGTCCGGCAGGACCTCCGAGATCACGGCGTAGGCGAAGCCTGGCGTGATCGGCGTGACCGCGGCGGGCTTTTCCATCCGGGTGCGGGCTTTCGGCGCTTCCCGCGGCGCGGCGCGGTCCAGCATCGCGCGGATCGCGAGCTTCGGCGTCGACCGGATCCCGATGCCCTCGGCGGCCCTGGCGAGGATCTGCTCGTCGTCGCTGATCAGGAACAGCGGCGGCAGCGCGGTTTCCGACTCGCCCCGGTACACGTGGTAGGTGAACGCCGGGGCCCCGATGACCACCACGAGGTCGTGCTCGGCCAGCGCGCTCGCGAGCATTTTCCGTTCCGGCTGCAGGAAACCGAAGAACTGCGGGTGGTCCTCGGGGAAGGAGCACCGCGCGCCCATCGGCGGCGCCCAGACCCCGGCGCCCACCTTCTCGGCCAGCGCGACGACGTCCGGCACGGCGCCTTCACCGTCGATGCCGGGGCCGACCACGATCGCCGGGCGCTCGGCGGCGTCCAAGGCGGACACCAGTTCGTCCAAAGCGGACGGATCGGGCGCGAAGCCACGGATCGACGGCCTGGAGATGATCGGCTTGGTGGTCTCGACGTCCCAGTCGTCCACCGGCACCGAGACGAACACCGGGCCCATGGGTGCCTGCGTCGCGATGTGATACGCCCGCGCCAGCGCCGCCGGGACGTCCTCGGCCCTCGCCGGTTCGCAGCTCCACTTCACGTACGGCTTGGGGAAGTTCGTCGCTTCGACGGCGCCGAGGAAGGGGTCGTCCGGCAGCAGCGACCTGGTCTGCTGTCCGGCGAGGATGATCAGCGGGGCGTTGTTGCGGTAGGCCGTGAAGACATGCCCGAGCGCGTGGCCGACCCCGCCCGCGGAGTGCAGGTTCACCAGCGCCGGCCGCCGCGACGCGCGAGCGTACCCGTCGGCCATCGCGACGACGGACGCCTCGTGGAGCGCGAGCACGTAGGTGAAGTCGTCGGGCCATTCCGTCAGGAAGGCGATCTCGGTCGTGCCGGGATTGCCGAAAATCGTCGTCAGGCCCAGATCGCGCAGCAATTCCCTGGTCGCGTCACGTACGGTGCGGGTACCCATGGCGCACACGGTATCTCGTCCGAACCGGATAGTTGAAGATGCAACCTCGTATCACCGTCTGTGGTCTGGACCTGACCCGTTGCGTTGCCCCGGTGTGAAGGCCTCCTTGAGGGACCCTGGGTCCCTCAAGGAGGCCTTCACGGACTACGGAGGCACCCACGACAGTGCCTAGTCCTTGACCAGGGCCGCCCACTCTCGGACGGCGGCGGCGTCCACATCGGACGTCCAGCCGCCGAGCCGCACCGCGCTGCCGACGTGGAACGCGCGCACCCCGCCCGCCCGCAGCAGATGCACCTGCTGCGCCCGCAGGCCACCGCCGACGAGCAGCTGGGGCCCGTCCGTCCGGCGGGCGAGCCGCTGCAGTACCGAGAGACCGTGCGCCACGCCGTGCGGATGCCCGGCCGCGAGCACCGTGTCGCAGCCGAGCGCGGCCAGCTGGTCGTAGGCGCGCAACGGGTCCCGCGCGCGGTCGATGGCCCGGTGGAAGGTCCACGGCAGCCCGTCGAGCTCCTTGACCAGTGTCTCGCAGGCGTCGACGTCGATTTCGCTTTCCAGGTCCAGGAAGCCGAAGACGAACTCCCGCGCGCCCGCGTCGATCAGCCGGGCGGTGTCCGCGCGCAGCCCGTCGAGGTCGCCGGCGGCGAAGGACATGTTGTCGCGCAGCATGACCCGCACCGGGAGGTCTGTGGCGGCGAGTACGTCGCGCAGCGTCTCGACCGACGGCGAGAGACCGTCGCTGGCCATGTCACTGACCAGTTCGAGGCGATCGGCCCCGCCCTCCTGTGCGCGCTCCGCGTCCACCGCGGTCAGCGCGATCACTTCCAGCAGGCCGGTTTTCGAACTCATGGACCTTCCAATTCGCTAAGCCGAGGGGTTGTCGTCACCCCTGGCGTGGCGACCGCGCCGGAACCCGCCTTGCAGGCTGGTCATCCGTTCGCGGACCGCTTCGGGGGAAAGTGAGAGTATCGGCCTCTCCCCTCGCGGCTTCTCCGGCCTGTCGTCCTGCGACCGCGCCTCGGGGACGACGGCGGGCAGCACGGGCCAGGTCTCCTCCGCCCCGTCCTCCTGCTCCAGCTCGGCGGACGTCGGCCAAGCGGGTTCGGGTTCGGGCGTCTTTTCCTTGGGCTCCAGCGGTTTCAGCTTCGGCTCGGTCGGCTCGTCCGGATCCTGGGCGGGTTCCTCGGCCGCCTTCACCGGCTCGAAAGACGGCAAGGAGGGCGGACCGGGTTCGGCGGGCGAAGGCCCTTCGCGCGGGCCGCCGTGGTCGAACCACTGCGAAAGCACGCTCTGGTACTTGGGCATCCGCTCGGTCGGCGAGTCGAGTTCGAGGTGGTTGCCTGCGTCATCGTCCGACGAAGGCCACTCCGGCGGGGTCTCGCGCTCGACGACGGGCGCGCGCCGCAGCGGCCCGGGGTCCAGGACGGGCGCGAACCGCGACTCTTCGGCCGCGCTCTCCTCCGGCTCGGGCAGCGGCGGGACTTCCAGCGGCGGTTCGGGTTCCGGCTCGGGCGGGGTGGCGACGGGCGGGGGTTCCGGCATCGGGGCGGGCCGGGGCGCTTCGACGATGAGCCCGGCGGGTACGACGACCACCGCGGTGATCCCGCCGCCGTCGGCGGAGCGCAGGCGGACGTCGATGCGGTGCCGGACGGCCAGCGTCGCGACCACGAACAGGCCCATCCGGCGTGAGACCTCGACGTCGACGTCCGGCGGATTCGCCAGCCGCGTGTTGGTCCGGTCGATCTCCGCCTGCGGCATCCCGGCGCCGTGGTCGGTGATCTCGATCTGCCATTCGCCGCGTTCGGTCTCGTGCCCCTCGACCTGCACCATCGTGCTCTGATCCGAATAGCGGGTCGCGTTCTCGAGCAGCTCCGACACCACATGCACGAGGTCGTTGACCGCCTCGCCGCGGACCGCGATCCGCGGCGCCGCACCGAGTTCGATGCGCTGGTAGTGCTCGACCTCCGAAAGCGCGGCACCGATGATCTCGTCGGCGACGACCGCGCCGCCGTCCTCACGGACGACGTCGGTTCCGGAGAGCACCAGCAGGTTCTCGCTGTTGCGCCGCATCCGCGTCGCGAGGTGGTCGAGTTCGAAGAGCCCGGCGAGCGTGTCGGGATCCTGTTCGTCGGCCTCCATCCGGTCCAGCACGGAAAGCTGCCGCTCGACGAGATCCTGGCTCCGCTGGGAAAGGTTCACGAACATCGCGTTGATGTTCTCCCGCAGCATGGCCTGTTCCCCGGCGAGCCGGACGGCCTCGCCGTGCACCGCGTCGAACGCCCGCGCCACCTGGCCGAGTTCCTCGCGGCTGAACACCGGGACCGGCGCGACGGCCAGCCGTCGCCGCAGGTTCTCCGGCTGCGGCTCGGGATCGCTGAGCAGGCCTTGGACGGCCGCGGGGAGCTGGTGTTCGGCGACCTGGAGCGCGCTGCGGCGCAGGATCCGCAGCGGCCGCAGCAGCGAACGCGCGATGATCACCGAGAGCACACCGGCGACCACGAGGACGGCCAGCACGATGCCGCCGTCCCAGATCGCGGACGTTCTCGCTTGTGCCGCAAGGGTGTCCGTACGTTCCTGCAGCTGGACGAGCACCGCCTGCTGCACCTGGTGGGCCAGATTGACCGTGTACGTGGCGGAGGTGTCCCACTGGTTCGGATCCAGCCCGCCGAGCCCCTGGTCGTTCTCCGCGCGGATGAGCGCCGATTCCACCATGTCGTTGCCGATGTCGACGATCAGGCCGATCACCGTGTCGTCGTACATCCGCTGCTGTTCGGGCGTCGCGAAGGTGCGGTAGTCGTTGCGGGCGGCGGCGAGTTCGGCCTCCGCGCCGAGCAGCGCGCGCGTCCGATCCCGGTTGAGGCCGCCTTGGGCGAGCGCGGCCGCCATGATCGCGCGTTTGACCGACATCTGGTCCTTGATCCGCGCGAGCGCGTTGCCCGCGAGGCGGAGCTTCCCGAGATCCGGGTCCGAGACGTCGGCGGCGGTGGAATCGCTGATGTCGAGCAGGCCGCCGATGAGTTCGCTGTAGGAACGCAGCACCGCGTCGGCGGGGAAAGCGGAGTGTTCCGCGGAAAACCGCAGTCCGGTCAGCACCCGCAGGCGGTCGCTGGTCAGCTGCAGGCTGGTCGCGGCCTTGTCGCCGAGCCTGCTCTTGCTCTCGCCGAGCGTGCGGTCGAAGGTGCCGATGGCCTCGTCGACGCGGTTGCGCTGCTCGGTCAGCTCGGAGACGTCGCCCTTGCGATCGCCCGCGACGAACCGGACGGTGAGGTCTCGTTCGCGCTGAAGCTGGTGCACCGCCTCCGCGACGGTGCTGTCGACCCGGCCACGGGTGGCGAATTCGGCCAGCTGCCGGGCATCGCGCAGATCCGAGTTGACCCGGAGCCCGACGAGGGCGACCACCGCGAGCGCGGGGATCAGGAGGACCACGAAGAGTTTGGTACGCAGGTGCCAGTTCCGCAGCCGCCAGCGTCCTCCGACACGCGGATGCCGTTCCGCCGCGTCGCCCCCACGGGGACGCTTGTCGCGACGGGCCACCTGGTTTCCTTTTCCCACCACGGGACCCTTTCCCATGGCTGACATCGGGGACGAGAGCCCGAACCTACTGTAGAGTAACAAGGTTCGAGAACGATCGAAAGCCGCGCAATCCGGCGTCTCCCGCACGCGATCGTATGGGGCCCGGACCATACGATCCAGCAGGAGGAGCACATTCTCTCGGTAGGTGAGCGGTGACGAAGATGCGCATCTTGGCGATTCCGCTGGTAGCGGCTCTGCTGACGACAGCCGGTTGCGGAGTGTTTTCCGGCGGTGACGCAAGCACCGACGCGCCACTCGAACGGGCGGAACTACGAATCGGCGTCGGAAGCCCCCTCGACACGGCGCCCCTGAGGGTCGCCGTGGCCGACGGGAAATTCACCGCCGCCGGCCTTTCCGTCACCCTTGTCGATGTTCCCGCCGACCAGGCGATGAGCAAACTCTCGGCGGGCGAGGTCGACATCGCGTTCGCCAGCGACGTCACGATCTTCCGCGCCGCAGCGGCCGGGACGGCGCTGCAGTTGCAGGGCGAGGCCTACACCGCCGGCCGCAACACCATGGCGCTCGTCACACTCCCCGGGTCCGAGTACACCGAGCCGACGCTCAAGAAGTCACCGAAGATCGCGGTGAACATGCTCGACGACGTCGGCGTGCTCGCGGCCCGTTCGGTGCTCGGGACCGCGGGCGTCGACGTGAACAAGATTCAGTTCAAGCAGCATCCGTTCGATCGGATGCCGCAGGCGCTGCAGGCGGGCGAGGTCGATGCCGCGTGGATGGTCGAGCCGTACATCACCAGGGCCGAAAAGGAACTCGGGGCGAGCATCCTCGCCGACGGCGCCCGCGGCGCGACGCTGGACTTCCCGATGTCGTCCTACGTTTCGACGGGCACCTTCGGCCAGGGCAACGCGCGCACGCTCGCGGCCTTCCGGAAGGTGCTCGGCGAGGCGCAGGTGCGGGCGGCCGACCCGGCGGTCGTCCGCGACGCGCTGCCGACGTTCTCCGACATCGACCGGACCACCGCGTCGCTGATCTCGCTCGGGACCTACCCGGTCTCCCTCAACGGCATCCGGCTGCAGCGCGTCGCCGACCTGATGCACAACTCGCGGATGATCGGCGCCCGGCTCGACGTCCAGGCGATGGTTCCGCGCCCTTAGATGCCGGACCCCGCCCCGCCGCCACCCTCAAATGTTTTCGCCGGTCGGCCGCAGGCACACGGTGCGCTCGGGCGGCCCCGTGTAGTGCAGGGCGGTGTCGTCCGACGCGCAGACGCTTTCCGACGGTCCCCGCATCACGAGCGCCCGCGCCTCCGCGGTGATGTCGGTGCAGCGGACCTTCGCGATCCGCGTCTCGTGCACGACGTCGCGAAGGCAGTCCCCGGTCTCGACGTTCAGCGCCAGGCAGAGCGTCTTCTCGGCCTTCTTGTCCGAAGACCTGCCGTACAGCTCGAACTGGACGTAATCCGAACCGCGGCACTCGGCCGAGCCGGTGCGCACGCTGTCGACGCGGAAGGTCGCGCGGCTCGACGTGCACCCGGCGGTCGTGTAGCTCTGGCCGCCACCGGCTTCGTCGGTCAGGTACAGGCATTCGCCCGCCTCGACCGAGCCGAAGTCGCCCGTCCGCGACATCCCCCAGGCGGCCAGGCTCCCCAAGCCCAGCGCGAAGACGACACCCAGCACGATCGAGACCTTGGCCAGGACGCTCAGCGGCGGCGGCTTCGGGAACGGCGTCGGCATCCCCACGTCCGGCATCGCGGGCAGCGGGGCGGGCGCGTTGAACGGGTCGTACTCGGGCGGCCCGCCGGTCGGTGTAGTCGTCAAGATCCCCTCCAGTCACCTCCCGCACATCCTTCCACCAGCGGTGCCGCGACGGGAGCCGGTGTGGCGGGAACGTATAAAGGAGGATGTGACCGATGGCCCGCTGATCGTCCAGTCCGACAAGACCGTGCTCCTCGAGGTCGACAACAGCCAGGCCGACGACGCGCGGATCGCCATCGCGCCGTTCGCCGAACTGGAACGCGCGCCCGAGCACGTCCACACCTACCGGATCACGCCACTGGCGTTGTGGAACGCCCGCGCGGCGGGCCACGACGCCGAACAGGTCGTCGACGCGCTGACGACGTACTCGCGATTCCCCGTGCCCCAGCCGCTGCTCATCGACATCGTGGACACGATGGGCCGGTTCGGGCGGCTGCAGATCGCCAACCATCCGGCGCACGGACTGGTCATGTCGACCATCGACCGCGCGGTGCTGGAGGAGATCCTCCGGCACAAGAAGATCAGCCCGATGCTGGGCGCGCGCATCGACGAGGACACCGTCATCGTGCACCCGTCCGAACGCGGACGGCTCAAGCAGGCGCTGCTGAAGGTCGGCTGGCCCGCGGAGGATCTCGCGGGCTACGTCGACGGCGAGGCGCATCCGATCGAGCTGGCCGAGGACGACTGGGAGCTACGTGACTACCAGCGCAAGGCCGCGGAGGCGTTCTGGGCGGGCGGGTCCGGCGTCGTCGTCCTGCCGTGCGGCGCGGGCAAGACCCTGGTCGGCGCGGCGGCCATGGCCCACGCGAAGGCGACGACCCTGATCCTGGTGACGAACACCGTCGCCGGGCGGCAGTGGAAGCGGGAGCTGATCGCGCGGACCTCGCTGACCGAGGAGGAGATCGGCGAGTACTCCGGCGAGAAGAAGGAGATCCGGCCGGTCACCATCGCGACGTACCAGGTGGTCACGCGCAAGACCAAGGGCGAGTACCGACACCTGGACCTGTTCGACTCGCGGGACTGGGGCCTGGTGGTCTACGACGAGGTCCACCTGCTGCCCGCGCCGGTCTTCCGGATGACCGCGGACCTGCAGTCGCGGCGACGGCTCGGGCTGACCGCGACCCTCGTACGCGAGGACGGCCGCGAGGGTGACGTGTTCTCCCTGATCGGCCCGAAGCGGTACGACGTCCCGTGGCGCGACATCGAGGCGCAGGGCTGGATCGCGCCGGCGGAGTGCACCGAGGTCCGCGTGACGCTGACAGACGCCGAGAGGCTCGCGTACGCGACAGCCGAGGCCGAGGAGCGGTACAAGCTGGCGGCGACCGCGGACACCAAGACCAAGGTGATCAAAACGCTGGTGGACCGGCATCCGGGCGAGCCGACGCTGGTCATCGGCGCGTACCTCGACCAGCTGGAGATGATCGGCGACGAACTGGACGCCCCGGTGATCCAGGGCGCGACACGGAACAAGGAACGCGAGGAACTGTTCGACGCGTTCCGGCGCGGTGAGATCAGGACGCTGGTCGTTTCGAAGGTCGCCAACTTCTCGATCGACCTGCCGGAGGCTTCGGTGGCGATCCAGATCTCCGGGACGTTCGGCTCGCGACAGGAAGAAGCGCAGCGGCTCGGACGGCTGCTGCGGCCGAAGGGCGACGGACGGCAGGCGCACTTCTACTCGGTCGTCTCGCGGGACACCGTCGACACGGAGTACGCGGCGCACCGGCAACGGTTCCTGGCCGAACAGGGCTACGCGTACCGGATCGTGGACGCGGACGACCTGCTGCGCCCGATGTGACCCTCGCGTGATCAAGCCCGGATCTCACGTGATCGGGCGCGGAACTCGCGTGATCAAGCACCGCACACCCGAATGCCGCCTCCAGTCACGCGAGTTGCGCGCCCGATCACGTGAGTCCCGTTCCTGATCACGCGAGCGCGGTCCTTGCGCGCGCAACTACCGCATCCAGAGGACTGAACGCGACGGGGCAGCACTCTCCCTTGTGGACGGTGCCGATGGTGCCCCTGTGACTTCAGGGACGCATGAGGCGCCGACCTCGGAATCCCGCAAACGGGGTATCGAAAACTGTCGGTGCTTCGAACTAGTGTTCGGGTAGAGTTGACCGAACACCAGTTCGAGGGGAAGCCGATGACGATCGCACCGTTCCGTCCGGGTACGCCGCCCGTCCAGACCCTGCCGCCCGGCCGGTGGCACGGCCGGATCTGGGTCTCGGACCTGCCCTTGACCAGGCCGGAGCGCTACACCGGCTGTGTCGCCGAGTTCGACCGGTCCGGGTTGTGGCCGGTGCTGATCCCGCACGACCAGCGGTTCGCGGCCAACGGCGAGGACTGGATCGACGATCGTGGCAGGCTCGCCCCCGCCGACCACCGGATCTCCTCGGTGGATCCGGCCGAGGTGCTGGCCCGCTGGTGGGACACGTCGTGCTGCGACGGTGCCTGCCTGCGTCCGTTCGGCGCGAAGTTCCCCGGCCTCGCCCGTCGCCCGTCGCGCCGGGCGGATCCGCTGGCCGAGGCGGGTAACACCGGGTCGATCCTGGCCGCGCGCGGGCCGCACCGGCTCGGGCTGGTGCAGACGGACCGGCCCGCCGACATCCCGGCGATCCTCGGCTGGACGGGCATGATCAAGGCGACCGATCAGGTCCACGAGCTGTCCGCGGTCCTGCGCAGCTGGGAAGACCGCTTCGGCGCGACGCTGACCGTGCTGGGCTTCGACTCGATGGAGCTGTCGGTGGCCGCGCCGCCGCGCACCCAGGGCCGCGCGCTCACGGTCGCTGCCGAGCATCGCTCGTTCTGCCTGCCCGCGTTCGCCGGTCAGCCGGGCAATCTGCGCGAGTTCGCCTCCAGCCTGGTCCAGACCCGCCGGTGGCAGTTCTCGTGGGCCTGAGCGGGCGTTTGCGCCGAGGGGAGAGGGGGAATCAGAGCGGCGGATCAGGAAGGCGGTGATCGACGTCGCCGAGATCAGGATCGGCACTTCGGGCTGGCGCTACCCACCCTGGCGCGGGGACTTCTACCCTCGCGGCCTGGTGCAGCGGCGTGAGCTGGAGTACCTGTCCGGCCGGATGAACTCGGCCGAGATCAACGGCTCGTTCTACTCCCTGCAGCGTCCCGAGCGGTACCGCGCGTGGGCCGCGCAGACACCGGACGACTTCGTCTTCGCCGTCAAGGGCGGCCGGTTCATCACACATCTGAAGCAGCTGCGTGACGTCGAGACGCCGCTGGCGAACTTCTTCGCCTCCGGAGTGCTGGCGCTCGGCCGGAAACTAGGGCCGTTCCTCTGGCAACTGCCACCGCGGCTGGCGTTCGACGCCGAGCGCGTCGAGAGGTTCTTCGAGCTGTTGCCGCGCACCAGTCACGCCGCCGCCGAGCTCGCGAGCGAACACGACGACAAGCTGAAGGCCGAACCGCACACCGACGCGAAGCCTCGCCGGAAGCTCAGGCACGCCGTCGAAGTACGGCATCCGAGCTTCGCCGAGCCCGAGAGTCTCGCGCTGTTCCGGAAGCACGGCATCGCGCTCGTGGTCGCCGACACCGCAGGCGAGTTCCCGTTCGTCGACGAGATGACGAGTGAGGATTTCGCGTACGTCCGCCTGCACGGCGATGAGGAGCTGTACGTCAGCGGGTACGGCGAAAAGGCGCTCCGACGATGGGCTCGCAAGATCGAGGGCTGGGATCGCGACACGTACGTCTACTTCGACAACGACGTGAAGGCCGAGGCGCCGAAGAACGCGATCGCCCTCGCGAAACTCCTGGCGTGAGCCGCGCACGCTGCACAGTCAGCGCACAGTGAGCGGTGTCCTGTTAGGTGACGCGTGAGGTCACGGGCGTACTCGCGTGCTGCGACTGGGGGTCGGCACGCCGGGCGCCCGTGCCTCGCTCAACTTTGGCCGGAGACGAGTGAGGCGAGCTTCGTCCGGACGTCCTCGGCGTCCGGATGCGCGAGCTCGGTCAGCACCCGCACCGAACGCAGCCAGCAGTCACGCGCCGACGAGGGATCGCCGAGCCTGAGATGGATTCCGCCGAGCTGGGCCAGCACGTCGGCCGCCTCGTAGAGCTCGCCGTGGGCGAAGAACATCTCGACGGCCCGGCGCATACAGGCGATCCCCTCGTCGCCGCGGCCGAGCCCGACGAGCGCGGTCCCCTTGGTGTGCAGGGTGAACCGGGCTTCGTCGGGGAGTGCGTGGACCTCGAGCGCCAGTGCCTGGTCGGCGAAGTCGAGCGCCTGCTCGAAACGGCCGGCCTGGGTGGAGATGTCGCCGAGGGCCTGCAGCGCGCTGGCCTCCATTCCGGCACCGACGTTGTGCTCCCGGATGAGCTTCAACGCGCGCGTCCCGTACTCCCACGCCGTGCCGGGGTCCTGGCTGGCCAGGGTGAGGTTGTAGAGAGCCCGCGCCTCCCCTTGCCTGTCTCCGACCTGTCGCTGCAGTTCGACGACCTGCTTCAAGTAGACGATGCTGTCCTCGTACTGGCGCGCGACTCCGCAGACCACGCCCAGTCCACTGAGGATGGCGGCCTCGCCGGAGCGGTCCCCCAGATCGCGGGCGGCACGGAGCGCCACGCCGAACACCGAGCGCCAGTCCTCCAGCCTCGCCCGCACGATGAAGTACGACTGCAACAGCCAGGCGAGCTGCCAGCACTCCCGGTAGCGCCGCTCCCGGTAGGCGACGTTCACCGCGGCGATGAGGTTGCCCGCCTCCTCATCGAACCAGTCCAGCGCCTGTTCGTAGTGCCCGAACTTCAGCCCCGCGCCGTCGAACCGCTCCGGTTCGACGAGCCGGTAGTGCCTGTCCGACCGCAAGAGCCGCGACGCGTTCAGCGCCGAGGCGAGCGATGCGTGGAGCAGCCTGTCCAGCACTCTCGTCCGTTCCTCGGGTCCGTCCAACCTCGCCGACAGTTCGGCCGCGTACGCGCGGATCAGGTCGTGGAACTGGTACCGGCCGGGCCGGGATCGCGCGATCAGATGCGCCGAAGCCAGCTTCGCCAGGTCCACCCGCGCTTCCGCGATGTCGACCCCGGCCACCGCCGCGGCCGCGGGCAAACTGAAGTCGCCGCCGGTGGGCAGGCCGAGCAACCGCAGCATCCTCGCGGCCCGTTCGTCGAGCGCCCGGTAGGAATACGAGAAGACGGCCCGGATGTTCGTCTCGTCGCCGTCGGCGAGGTCGAACGAATCCAGCCTGTCCTGTTCGGCTTCCAGCAGCCGGACGAAGTCCCGCAGCGCGAGATCCGGGAACTGCGCCGCCCGCACCGCGAGGATCCGGATGGCCAGCGGCAGCCCGCCGCAGTACCGGACGAACCGTTCGGTGGCGTCGGGATCCTCGGTGACCCTGTCCAGCCCGATCGTCGACGCGATGAGGGTGATCGCGTCCTCGTCCGGCAGCTCCTCCAGCGCGACGCGCCGCGCGCCGTGGGTCGCCACGAGCGCGTGCAACTGCCAGCGGCTGGTCACCAGCACCAGGCAGCCGGGGCCGGGCAACAGCAGCCGGATCTGCTCGGTGCTCGCGGCGTTGTCGAGCAGGATCAGCATCCGGCGGCCGGCGCTGTAGGTGCGCCAGGTGGCCGCGCGGCCGTCGACACCGGCGGGGATCCGGTCGGCGGGGACACCGACCGAGACGAGCATGGTTTCGAGCGCGGTGGCGGGTTCGACGGGATCGCCGGGGCCGTATCCACGCAGGTTGAGATATACCTGCCCACCGGGGAAACGCTCACCGACCTCGTGCGCGAAGTGGACGGCGAGCGTCGTCTTGCCGATACCGCCCATCCCCTCGATCGACGCGATGGACGTCGACCGCTCGGTGTCCAGCGCTTCCGGGACGAGTCCGTGGAGTGCTTTGAGGTCACGCTGACGGCCGGAGAACACCCGGAGATCCGCCGGGAGCTGACGCGGGATCATCGGCTCGGCGCCGAGCCGGTACCGCGTCAGCTCGGAGTCCAATGTGGTCTCGACGGACTCTTCGCCGGTCAGGATCGCCTGGTGCGCCCGCTGCAGCGAAGCGCCTGGGTCCAGGCCGAGCTCTTCGGCCAGCACCGCGCCGATCCGGCGGTAGACGTTCAGCGCCTCGGCCTGCCTGCCGGAGCGGTAGAGCGCGAGCATCAGCTGCTCGTGCAGCCGCTCCCGTAGCGAGTTCTCGCGGCACAGCCTGGTCAGCTCGGGAATGACGGTGGCGTGCTCGCCGAGGGCGATGAGCGCGTCGGCCCACTGTTCTCGGACACGAAGCCGCTCTTCGCCCAACTGATCGACTTCGTCCCGCAGCAGCGCTTCGGAGTGGACGTTCTGCAGCGCCGGGCCACGCCATTCGGCCAGCGCGGCGGCGAAGCGCTCCGCGGCCTGACGCTGGTCACCGTCCGCAGCGGACTCCGCTCCCGCCGCGGCGAGTGCGCGGAAACGGGCGAGGTCGAGCAGGCTCTCGTCGAGTTCGAGCAGGTAGCCGCCGCGTTCGGTGCGGATGGTGACCTCGTCGCCGAGGGCGCGGCGGACCCGCAGGATGTAGGTCTGCAAGGCGCCTTTGGACCGCCGCCGGTCGTCCGGCCACAGCCAGCGGCCCAGCTCCTCGACCGGTACCACCGTGTTCGCGCGCAGCAACAAGCCCGCCAGCACGATGAGCGGTCTGCTGCCGCCCAAGGGCACCGGCAGCCCGTCGGCCGTGACCTCGGTGGGCCCCAGCACGCGAAAGTCGAGTGCCACGCGCTCATTCTGTCCGGAATCGCCGAAAACGGCACCTGATTCCAGCAGTGGCATGATCGGCGGCGATGGACGTCTACGCGATTCCCCTGCGCACGAGGTTCCGCGGCATCACGGTCCGTGAAGGACTGCTGATCCGCGGCGAGTCCGGCTGGGGCGAGTTCTGCCCGTTCGCCGACTACTCCGACGCCGAGAGCGCGCCGTGGCTCGCGTCCGCGCTGGAGGCGAGCGAACGCGGATGGCCGTCGCCGGTGCGGGACAGCGTCGAGGTGAACGCGACCGTCCCGGTGGTGTCGCCGGAGAAGGCGTACGAACTCGTGTCCGCGTCGGGCTGTCGCACGGCGAAGGTGAAGGTCGCCGACCCTCGGGTGAGCCTCGCCGAGGACTGCGCCCGGGTGGAGGCGGTGCGGGCCGCGCTCGGTCCGTCGGGCGCGGTCCGCGTCGACGCGAACACGGCCTGGGACGTGGACACCGCGATCAAGGCCATCGGTGAACTGGACCGTGCGGCGGGCGGGCTCGAATACGTCGAGCAGCCGTGCCCGTCGATCGAAGAACTCGCCGACGTCCGGCGCCGGGTCTCCGTGCGGATCGCCGCCGACGAGTCGATCCGCCGGGCCGAAGACCCGCTCAAGGTGGCCGTGGCCGGAGCGGCCGACATCGCCGTGCTGAAGGTCGCGCCGCTGGGCGGGGTCCGCCGCGCGCTGGAGGTCGCCGAAGCCTGCGGCCTGCCTTGTGTGGTGTCTTCCGCCGTCGAAACGAGCGTCGGGCTCGCCGCGGGGCTGGCGCTCGCGGGCGCACTGCCCGCTTTGGACTTCGCGTGCGGACTGGGCACGATGTCCTTGCTGACCGGGGATGTCTGCGGCACTTCACTGTCCCCTGTGGACGGTCACCTGCCGGTGCCGCGCCGGGCGCCGGAACCGGATCTCTTCGGTGCGCACGCCGCGGGCCCGGACGTCCGCGCGGCTTGGGCGGACCGGTTCACCCGCGTGCGCGCCCACCTCGCGTGACACGGGCCGCTCCCGGTGGGGAGCGGCCCGCTCACGATCAACCGCAGTGCTCCAGCGGGGATTCGTAGCTGGAGGACCCCGCCGAGCCGCCCCACTTGACGCACTTCGCGCCGGCGGCCGCGCTCACCGGACCCGCGTAGTACTCGAAACTGCCGGAATCGGTCTTCCTGGCCGCGCCTTCCACTTCGAGGAAGGCCGAAACCGCGCTGCCCGTGCCCACCGAAGTGGCCTTGATGGTGGTGACGCAGTTGTTCTTGGTCGTGCCGTTGTACAGCAGGTACGTGGTCGCGGCGCTGCCGAGCGCCTGCGAGTCGATCACCTTGTAACCGTCGCCGCACACCTCGACGGCGTCGTACGGGTTGGGATTCCCGTTGCCGCCACAGGTGTTCTTGGAGGTCACGTTGGCGTTGGGGTAGCCGAACTTCGCGCCGTTGAAGTACGCGGGCTTGATGTTGTCCGGCCACAGGGCGTCGTTGGTGCGGACTTCGTAGTGCAGGTGAGGGCTGATGTTGTTGCCCGGCTTGGAGGTGTTGCCGACCTCGCCGATCTTCTGCCCCTGCGCCACCTGCACGCCGGCCGCGACCGAACGCACCTTCAGGTGCGCGTAGTAGGTCGACCATCCCCCACCGTGGTCGATCTTCACCAGGTTGCCGAAGCCGTTCGCCGAACCCTGATGCGCCGAGGTGACCACCTTGCCCGCGGCCGCCGCGACGACGGTGTCGCCCAGGTCCGCCCCCGCGGAGCTGCCGCGGTTGAAGTCGATTTCGTAGGCCCTGTGCGCGCTGCTGTTGTCGTTGTCGCCGTTCCACACCTGGTTGCAGGGGAACGGGAGCTGGAAGTTGGGACGCGGCCCGACGGCGGCTTCGGCCGACGTCGCGGTGATCGCCAGCCCGGCCATGCCCAGCAAGGCGGTGGCGGCCGCGGTGACCACTCGTCTGAATCTCATCGGATGTCCTTTCTCGGCGTTTCGCGAGAAGCGTCCCGAAAGGGCGTACAAGCGAGATACAAACGACCACGAGCCCTCCTGGGCGAGGGGACCAGGAGGGCTCGCGTCGCGTCCGCACCGGATCCGTCCGCGTCTTCCCCGTTCCGGAGCGGGTGTCTCAGCCGACCCGCTCGATGACGGCCCGGCGGATCAGGAACTTGCCCGGTTCGCGAACCTGCTCGAACGCGGCGTTGTTCAGCAGCGCGCAACTGCCGGAGGCACCGGTGACCTCGACGGTCGTGGACTTGTCGTTGTCCAGGTTCGTCACCTTCAGCTTGGTGCCCGCCGGGAACTCGCCGCTCGACGCGGCGGGCGCGCCGCCCTCGCCGGACAACGTCACCGTGGAGCCCTGGCAGACGACCTCGCCATCCCCGGTCGCCACGGCTTCTTCCTCGGCCGCCTGGTCCTCGCCCGCCATGGCGTCGTCCATCCCGGCGGCCTGCCCACTCTCGGTCTTCCCACCGTCGGCTTGGACGACCTCGGTGCAGCCCGCGGCCTGGCGGCGTTGCTGGATGAGGTCGACGACGGCCTGCCGGTTCGCGATCCGCGCCTCGGCGAGGGCGTCCGGATCCGCCTTCTGCCCGGCGATGAAGTCGAGGTTGTTCCGGAGGGCGGTGTCCAGTCCCTGGCAGCTTTCCGCGGCTTGGCCGTCGGGCGTGCTGATCGCGAACATCGCCGCGGCGATGGCGGCCACCCCGAGTACGGACGCGATGCCGATCGTCGCGCGCTTGCGGTGTTTCCCGGCGCTGTTCATCATCCGTGTTTCCTCCGGTCTGGTTCCTCCTCACCCACATCTGGAGATACGGTCGGATAACGAAAGTGGTTCAAACCGATTTCAGCCGAGCCAAGGTTTCGCGATACGCGCGTAGGTGCCGTCGTTCAGCGCGAGGTGCAGCCACTGGTCGGCCCATTCCTTGAACACGACGTCACGCGGCAGGAGGTACGCCTTCTCCGAAAAGGTGAACGGCTGATCGGGATGCACCGCGCACAAACGCGGGTTCTGTTTTGCCTGCCAACGGGTTTCGGTGGCGTCGGTGATCATCAGGTCGGCGCGGCCCTCGATGATCTCGGCGAAGATCGTGTTGTTGTCCGGATGCCGCACGATCCTCGCCCGCTTCAGGTTGGCGTCGGCGAACTGTTCGTTGGTACCGCCCGGATTCACGATCGCCCGGACACCCGGCTGATCGATCTGTTCCAGGGTCTGGAATCGCTTTTCGTTCTCGCACAAGGTGATCGGCGTCTTGCCGTCCCGGAGATAGGGAGCGGTGTAGAGACCCTTCTTCGCCCGGTCCAGGGTCACCGACACGCCGCCCATCGCCAGATCGCATTTCCGTCCGACGTCGTCGGCGATCGCCTTCCAAGTGGTCTGGACCAGCTGGAGCCGGACGCCGAGCCGCTGCGCGAGATCGCCCGCGAGGTCGATGTCGATCCCGCTCCACACGCCCGCGGCGTCGCGATAGGTGAACGGGCGATAGTCCCCCGTCGAGCACACGCGGATCTCGCCGCGTGCTTGGACGACGTCGAGCCTGCTTCGCGCGTCATGGGCTTCGGGGGCGGCACCGGCCGTGCCGATTCCCAGCACGGTCAGCACCGCGACCCCGAAGGTGAGTGCTTTCGCCTTGATCGTCATCAAGGCATCTTCCACGCCCTGAGATAGGCGCGCACCAGCTCTTCGAGCCGGTGCGCGTTTCTCACTTGCGCAGCGGTTTCCCGCCCCCTCAGGGTCGGATTCCAGGGTCGGGTCGGGGCCCTTCCCCGATGTGCCGGGGGTCGGTCCCGGGCGAACATTGAGCCATGACCAACAGCGTGTACACCCCCCAGGCCACCAAGAAGCTCTACCGCAGCCGGACCGACAAGATGATCGCGGGCGTCGCGGGCGGCTGGGCCGCCTACTTCGGGATCGACGCCGCGATCCTGCGCATCGCCCTGGTGGCGGGCGCCTTCTTCACCGCCGGGTTCGCGATCCCGGTCTACGTCGCCGCGTGGCTCCTGACTCCGGAGCAGCCGGGCGAATCCTGATCGAGGCGGACGCCGCGCGCAGGGGACGCGGCGTCCGTCTGCCGGATCGCGATTAGGGGGCTAAACGCGAGTCGGCGGGGGTACGGGGGTAAGGCGAGAAGGCCCGGACATGGGGATGTCCGGGCCTTCTCGCGTGCAGGGGGCCGGCCATGGGAAAAAGCCCGGACGCGCGAGGCGCGTCCGGGCTTTCCGGTGGTGCTACTGGCTCGAACTCAGAAGTCCATGCCGCCCATGCCACCGGACGGGTCGGCGGGAGCGGCCGAGGCCTTCTCCGGCTTGTCCGCCACGACGGCTTCGGTGGTCAGGAACAGCGCCGCGATGGAAGCGGCGTTCTGCAGCGCGGAGCGGGTGACCTTCGTGGGGTCCGGCACGCCGGCGGCGAGCAGGTCCTCGTAGACACCGGTGGCGGCGTTGAGGCCGTGACCCTGCGGGAGGGACTTGACCTTCTCCGCCACGACGCCGCCTTCGAGGCCGGCGTTGATCGCGATCTGCTTGAGCGGCGCCTCGACGGCGACCTTGACGATGTTGGCACCAGTGGCCTCGTCGCCCTCGAGCTTCAGACCGGCGAAGGCGGCCTCGGCGGCCTGGATGAGAGCGACGCCACCACCGGCGACGATGCCCTCTTCGACGGCGGCCTTGGCGTTGCGCACTGCATCCTCGATGCGGTGCTTGCGCTCCTTCAGCTCGACCTCGGTGGCGGCACCGGCCTTGATGACGGCCACGCCGCCGGCCAGCTTCGCCAGACGCTCCTGGAGCTTCTCGCGGTCGTAGTCCGAGTCCGAGTTCTCGATCTCGGCGCGGATCTGGTTGACGCGACCCTGGATCTGGTCGGCGTCGCCCGCACCCTCGACGATGGTGGTCTCGTCCTTGGTGATGACGGCCTTGCGCGCCTTGCCCAGCAGGGAAAGGTCCGCGTTCTCCAGCTTGAGGCCGACGTCCTCGGAGATGACCTGGCCACCGGTCAGGATCGCGATGTCCTGCAGGATCGCCTTGCGGCGGTCACCGAAGCCCGGGGCCTTGACGGCGACGGACTTGAAGGTGCCGCGCATCTTGTTGACGATCAGGGTGGCCAGAGCCTCGCCCTCGACGTCCTCGGCGATGATCAGCAGCGGCTTGCCGGACTGGATGACCTTCTCCAGCAGCGGCAGCACGTCCTTGACGGTGGAGATCTTGGAACCGAAGAGGAGGACGTACGGGTCCTCGAGCTCGGCTTCCTGACGCTCCGGGTCGGTCACGAAGTAACCGGAGATGTAGCCCTTGTCGAAGCGCATACCCTCGGTGAGCTCGAGCTCGAGCCCGAAGGTGTTGCTCTCCTCGACGGTGACGACGCCTTCCTTGCCGACCTTGTCCAGCGCCTCGGCGATGAGCTCGCCGATGGTGCGGTCCGCGGCGGAGATCGACGCGGTGGCGGCGATCTGCTCCTTGGTCTCGATCTGGACGGCGGCCTTGTGCAGCTGCTCGGTGATGGCCTCGACGGCCGCCTCGATGCCGCGCTTCAGGCTGATGGGGTCGGCCCCGGCGGCGACGTTGCGCAGACCCTCGCGGACGAGAGCCTGGGCGAGCACGGTGGCGGTGGTGGTGCCGTCACCCGCGACGTCGTCGGTCTTCTTGGCAACTTCCTTGACGAGCTCGGCCCCGATCTTCTCCCACGGGTCCTCGAGCTCGATCTCCTTGGCGATGGAGACACCGTCGTTGGTGATCGTCGGCGCGCCCCACTTCTTTTCGAGCACGACGTTCCGGCCCCGCGGGCCGAGGGTCACCTTGACGGCTTCGGCGAGGGTGTTCAAGCCGCGCTCAAGACCGCGGCGGGCGTCCTCGTCGAACGCGATCAGTTTGGCCATTGCGGTGTGGTCCTCCGGTATTGGGCGCCACCGCCGCGCTGTGGTCAGCGGCGGCAGCAGGACTCTTTCCTCGGCCAGGCTCGGTGCCCGCGACGGACGACCCACCCGATCAAGGGTGCGGCCTCACCGTCCCGACCTTCAGGCGAGCGGTCGGTGACCGCCTGCCTGGCACTCGACGGCGTCGAGTGCCAATGCCGTGTTTAGCACTCTCCCGGGTCGAGTGCAAGAACCGCAGGTCAGCGGGGTGGCGTGGCTGAAGGGAACCATGCCCCCATGAGACGCGGCGAAGGACGCTTTCACCACATCGCATGCGGTGAAAGCGTCCTTCAGCCCTGCGTGTCAGTTGCTCGGCTTGATGGAGATCGACGTCGGAGGAGCCTTCGCCGAAGACTCGGGAGACTGCGACTGCGAGTTGCCGGGGCCGACCGGGATGTTCGGCGCGGTGGTCTGCGGGCCGTTGCCGCTGCTCGAATCACCGAAGACGAAGATCGCCGCGACGATCGCGCCCGCGACCACGAGGGCGCCGACGATGATCCAGATCCACTTGGCGCCGCCGCCCTTCTTGGGCTGCTGCTGGAAAGCGCCCTGCTGCGGCGGCGGGCCGTAACCGGGAGGCGGACCCTGCTGGTAGCCGCCCTGCTGGAAACCGCCTTGCTGCGGCGGCGGGCCGTAACCCGGGGGCGGACCCTGCTGGAAACCGCCGGGCTGCTGGTAGCCGCCCTGCTGCGGGGGCGGGCCGTAACCGGGCGGCGGACCCTGCGGGGGCGGGCCTTGCGGCGGGGGACCCTGCGGTCCCGGTCCCTGCTGGCCGTAGCCAGGCTGCTGTCCTCCGTACGGGTGCACGGGGCCCCCCTCTCCCTGTGGCGGCGTGTTCTGCCGTTGCGGAACCGCCTGCTGGACGGTCGCGGCCTGTCCGGGCGGGCCCGGAGGCTCGTTCGACGCCGCGAGCGGGCCGAGGGCGCGCCTGGCGGCCGCGATCATCTCAACACAGTTCGGGTAGCGATCGGCGGGATTCTTCGCCATTCCCTTCCGGACGACCTCGTCGATCCCGGCCGGCAGGCCGACGATCCGCGAGATGGCCGGGGGCTCGCCGTTCAGGTGGCCCTTGATGACCGTCTGCACGTCGCCCTTGAAGGGTGGGCTGCCGGTCAGGCAGGCGTAGAGGACGCAGGTGAGCGCGTACTGGTCGGTGCGGCCGTCGAGCGGCTCGCCGCGCAGGTGCTCGGGGGCCGCGTAGGTGGGCGAGCCGAGGAAGTCGCCGCCGCGGGTGCGGTGTCCGGTGGCGCCGCGCCGGGTCAGGCCGAAGTCGGCGACGTAGACGTGCTCGCGTGAGGTCTCCTTGCTGGTGACCAGGACGTTGGCCGGTTTGACGTCGAGGTGCACGAGACCCCGGTTGTGCAGGGTGTCGAGCGCGTCGGCGACCTGGTCGAGCATGGTGAGCGTGCGGGCGGGCGCGATCGGGCCGCCGGAGATCAGGCCGGCGAGGTCGCCGCCGTCGACCATCCGCATGGCGATGTAGAGCATGCCTTCGAGCTCACCGAAGTCGTACAAGGGCACGACGTTGGCATGGTCGATCGCGGACGTGTTCCGCGCCTCGTCGACGAAGCGTTCGCGGAACTCGGCGTCGGCCCCGAGGTGATCACCGATGACCTTCAGTGCCACCTTGCGTCCGAGCCGCACGTCCGTGGCCTTGTAGGTCACGCTCATGCCGCCCTTGCCGAGCACACCGTCGATGCGGTAGTTGCCCAGCCGGCGACCGGTCAGGTCCCCCGACTCATCGCCTGTCACGCAGCGCAGCCTAACGCGCCAGTTCCGGCGGCTGCCGGGGGTCGGCTGAACTTCCCGCTAGACCTTGCGCACGTCCGCCGCTTGACTCCGCCCGTCACGGCCTGACTGAACTTCGAATTCCACGCGATCACCCTCGTCGAGCGTCCGGAATCCATCGGCCTGGATGGCCGAGTAGTGGACGAAGACGTCGGGCCCTTCGGTGGATTCGATGAATCCGTAGCCCTTTTCCGAGTTGAACCACTTGACGGTGCCGACTGCCACGGCGCACTCCCTCAGCACGGGGCCCGCCGGCCTTCTCTGCCCCGGACGGCGGTTTCGAGTGCAGTAGACGCTACCCGAATTACCGGCGTCGGCAATGCTCAATTCGTCCCAAGGTCACCCGCGAGAAAGCCGCCTATTGCGCGCTTGCACAAGGACGCGTCCTGGTCCTGCGAAGTCCAGCGCGAGCCCTTCGCCGGTGCGGACCGACTGCGGTCCGGCCTGATCGACCGCGCGGAGACGGCACTGCACGGTGTCCGGATAGGCCAGCAGGAAGTCCGGCCGCACGGTGACGAGTTCGCCCGCCGTGAGTTCGAAGGCGTCGACGGGGCCCTGCGCGGCCAGCACGAGCGGACCGCTTCCGCTGTAGTGCTCCAGGAAACCGGAATCGGCCCCGAACAGCTTCTGCAGCGGCGCCCAGCCCGGGTCCTGCCGGATGGTCGCCGGCCGGGCGAGGATCGCTTCGCGGCTCACGCACCAGCCCGCGCCGCCGGTGAATTCCAGCGGGTAGACGTCGCCCGCGGTCAGCGGCGCGAAGTCGATCCAGCCGCCGCCCTCCGGCGCGTTGAACACCGAAGGGGCGGCCTTGCCTGCCCGGGAACCCCCGCGCGCGGGAACGGTTTCGGTGATGCCGAAACTGCTGGCGAGCATGGTGTCCCCGGCGGCCTGCACGGCCTCGCCGGGGGACAACAGCACACGTGCGACCCCGAAGTTCGGGGTGTGCCTCGTCTGGATCCGCATGCGCTCAGCGGGCGGGGACCTGGGCGATCACCCAGGCGGACAGCGCCGACGGGTTGCGGGTCTGGGTGAGCAGCTGGCCCGGTCCGGCGAAGTCGAAGACGAGGCCTTCGCCGCTCTTCATCGACTGGATGACGCCGGTGGCGACCTTGCGGATCTGGTACTGCACGGTGTCGGCGAACGCGACGACATGCCCGGTGTCGATGGTGATCACCTCGCCCTGCTGGAGGGTGACCGTCTCCAGCGCGCCGTAACAGGCCACGACCAGCGGGCCCTGTCCCGTCGCGTGGGTCAGGAAGCCGCCCTCGCCGCCGACGAGGTTCTTGAGCCCGCCCCATTTGGTCTCGGTCTGCACGCTGTGGGAGGACGCGAGCCACGAGCCGCGGGTGACGCACCAGCCGGTGCGGCCGTCGAGGTTGATGACCTGCATGTCGCCCGGCAGGTTCGCGGCGACGTCGACCCAGCCGCCGTTCTGCGGGGCGGTGTAGGTGGAGATGAAGAAGGACTCGCCGGACAGGAAGGCGCGGCCGAGGCCCTTCATGATGCCGCCCTGCGCCTGTGACTGGACCTGCACGCCGTAGCTCGTCGCCATCATCGCGCCGGACTCGACCTGCGCCGGTTCACCCGGCGCGAGCATGAGCCTCGCCACCGCGAACGATGGCTGGTGACGGATCTGAACCTGCATGTCTTCTTCTCCCCGGTGGTTCGTTGTGACGCGCAGAGTGTTGCACGCGGGCCCCGAGGCGGGAGGATGGTCGGCGTGATCTCCGTCGACGCCCACCGTGAGACCGTCACCGGCCTGCTCGGGAACGCCCCCGTCATCCGTCTTCCACTCGCCTCCGCCGCCGGGCTCGTCCTGGCCGAAGACGTGCTCGCGGGGGTCTCGCTGCCGCCGTTCGACAACTCCGCGATGGACGGTTACGCCGTCCGCGCGGCCGATGTGACCGAAGTACCGGTGACACTGCCCGTCGCCGACGACATCCCCGCCGGCCGTGTCGAGATCGGGAAGCTGGAGCCGGGTACCGCGCACCGGATCATGACCGGCGCACCGCTACCGCCCGGCGCGGACGCGATCGTGATGGTCGAGCACACGGACGGCGGCGTGACGGACGTCCGGATTCTCAGGACGGCCGTCCCGGGCGCGCACATCCGCCGTCTCGGCGAGGACGTCGACCAGGGCACTGTGGCACTCGCGGCCGGAACCGTGCTCGGCCCGGCGCAACTGGGCCTCGCGGCGGCCGTCGGGCTCGCCGAGGTCCCCGTGTTCAGGCCGTTGAAGGTGCTCGTCGTGTCCACCGGCACCGAACTCGTCGACGCGCCGAATCCGTTGCGGCACGGGCAGATCTACGAGTCGAACAGCATCATGCTGGCGTCCGCGGTGCGCGCGCTCGGCTGCGAGGCCGAGGTCGTGCGCAGTGTCGTCGACGACGTGGACGAGTTCCGCGCGGTGATCGAGCCGCGGCTGGCGGAAGTGGATCTGCTGGTGACCTCGGGCGGGGTCAGCGCGGGCGCGTACGAAGTGGTGAAGGACGCGCTGACCGGGCAGGGCGTGGAATTCCGGAAGATCGCGATGCAGCCGGGCGGGCCGCAGGGCTGCGGCCGGTGGAACGGCGTGCCGGTGGTGACCTTGCCGGGCAACCCGGTGAGCGTGCTCGTGTCGTTCGAGGCGTTCCTGCGGCCGGCGTTGCTCGCGGCGATGGGGCACACGGGTGTCGACAGGCAGAAGGTGCGGGCCAGGCTGACCGAGGCGATGAAGAGCCCCGCCGGACGGCGTCAGTTCCGGCGGGGCTTCTACACGCATTCCGAGGGCGAGGTGACCGGGATCGTCGGACCGCGCGGCGGCCCCGGCTCGCATCTGCTGGCGTCGTTCACGCAGGCGAACTGCCTGATCGTGCTGCCGGAGGAGGTCGACTCGGTCGAGCAGGGCGACGAGGTGGACGTCCTCCTGCTGTGACCTGCGTTTAGCGGGCTAATCGCGATCCGATGGGAAGTCGCGGCACCGGCCGATCGGCGTGAATAGCAGCGCGAAGACGGCGACGACCTCGAGGCCGGCCATCAGTCCCAGCGTCTGCCGCACGCCGACGGTCTCCCCGAGGAGCCCGCCGAGCAGGCCGCCCAGCGCGATCGCGCCGAGGCTCAGCATGGACGTGCTCGCGGTGACCCGGCCGAACATGGCCGCCGGGACGTAGCGCTGTTTGAAGGTGGCGTTGAGGACGTTCGAGCCGACGACCCCGGCGCTGAGCGAAAATCCGGCGACGACGAAGAACGCGAGCCCCCAGCCGCCGTTCGCCAGCGGTCCCAGCAACATCACCAACGCTCCGGCGCCCTCGCAGAACATGAAGGCGCGGGCGGTGCCGATCCGCGCGGCGAGTTTGCCGGACAACGCGGCCCCGAAGACACCGCCCGCGCCGACGAGTGCGAGCACGAGTCCGGCGGTTCCCGCTCCCACGCCGAGTTCACGGACGAGGAACACGACCTCGATCGACTGGTAGCCCATGAGCGCGACGTTCGAGACCGCGCCGAAGACCGCGAGGGCACGCATGTACGGGTCGTGGAGGACGAACGAGAGACCGTCGCGGATCTCGTCCCGCAGCCGCGAACGCGCCTTGGCCGGGCGTGCGGGCTCGCGGTAGCGGATGGAGCGCAGGCACAGCATCGAAATCCCGAAACTGACAGCGTCGGCGAGCACTCCCGTGACCGCGCCGAAGCCCTGCGCCAGCAGGCCGGCGAGACCGGGTCCGCCGATCTGCGCGGCGGATTCACTGCCCTGCAGTTTCTCGTTGGCCTCCTGAAGCTGCTCCTTGTCGACCAGCGAAGGCAGGTACGCGCGGTACGCGACGTTGAAGAACACCTTCGCGACGCCGCCCGCGACGGCGACGGCGAGCAGCTGGGTCATCGTGAGCAGGCCGAACCACGCGGCGACCGGGACGCTCAGGAACACCAGCATGGAGAAGGTGTTGCACACCAGCATGATCGGCCGTTTCGGCCAGCGGTCGACCCAGGCACCGGCAGGCAAGCCGATCAGCAGCCACGGCAGCCACGCGGCCGCGGTCAGCAGCCCGACCGCGAACGTGCTCGCCTGCAGGGTGACCACCGCGACGAGCGGCAGCGCGACGACGGCGATGGAACTGCCGAGCACACTGGTCGTCTCGCCGGTCCACAGCAGCCGGAAATCGCGGGAGCGCAGCAAACCGCCGCGTTCGCGGACGCTCACGGCCGGGCCGGGACGGCTCGGGTGGCGAAGAACACCGGCCTGCGTTCCTGGCCGTCGTCCGGCTGTTCCCGGTCGCTGTACTCCCGGACCAGCGCCTGGATCCGGCCCTCGATTTCGGCCATTTCCGCGACCGAGAGCTTCATCCAGCTGTCGGTGACGAAAGCGGCCCGATGCCACTCCTCGGGGTAGGTCTCGCGTTCGGCGAACCATTGGCGCGCCATGGAAACCTGGCGTTCGAGGGCGAGGGATTCGGCGGCGGCCGCGACCGGGTCGTCGGGGAAGTCCGACGGCGACCAGGAAACCGCGTACCCGACGCGACGCCACCAGCGCTCGCGCCGGTCTCGGGCGAGTTCCGGCGCTTCCTCGACGAGGTCGCTGGCCGCCAGCACCTTCAGGTGGTGGCTGACGTTCCCGACCGCCTGCCCGGTCCGCTCGGCGAGTACGGACGCCGTGCACGGGCCGTCGAGGCGGAGGACGTCGAGCAGGCGGCGGCGCAGCGGATGGGACATCGCGGCGAGCACCTTCGAATCGTGGACTTCACGCACTTCACGGTCGGCCATAACGCACAACAGTAGTTGCACAATAGCTCTTGTACAAGTCTTCTTGTGCGCTACTCCATCCGCGTCGGTAATCTCGGGGCATGGGTTTCTTCTCGTGGATCGTGTTCGGCGCCATCGCCGGGTGGCTGGCCAACGTCGTGGTCGGCGGCCCCGACCGGCGGAGTGGCTGCCTGTTCAGCATCCTGATCGGCGTGCTCGGCGCGGCGCTCGGTGGTTTCATCTACCGCCTGGCGACGGGTACCGAACGGTCCTTCGAGTTCGACTTCCCCAGCTTCGGCGTCGCCATTCTCGGCTCGATCGTGCTGCTCGCCCTGCTGCGGCTGGTGCGCGGTTCCGGGCGGCGCGACTCGCGGCCGCCGTATCGCCGGTGATCGGTGTAACGGTTTTCTCGCGACCGGCGATCACGGGCTTCCGGCGAACTAGAGTGGGACGTTCGCTCAGTTCCAGTGGCCGCGTCCGGGTGCATGTGCCGTCGGGGGGCATATGCATCCGGACGTCCGTGCCTCGGCGATGAGCGAGGCGGCGCGGACGGGGTCGATGAGCGAAGGCATCGGCGCCGCCGAGATGTCCCTCTTCCAGGCTCGGAACAGCTCGGCGAGTCGCTCGCCTGCGGGGTCCGGGCTGGCGGGCATTCGCGGGTCCTCAAGGTCGGCGATCGGCATCAATTACCTAGAGTTATCGCTTATTTCCACCTTCCGTTACCGGGATGTGGTCCCTCCCACCCGGGCCGGGGAAACCCTTCCGGGGGAGGCCACGGCCCGGCCCTGGACAGGGCGGTAGCGTGGTGGCTCTTCATGCCCCAACCCCCCGACACGAACTGCGGTGAACCCGACCAATGAGCGGCAACCGGCCGGAATCCACTGGTAACCCACTCGCGCACGCCGTGAAGCTGGCCCGCGAGACCGTTCCGCCGATGCACCCGGCCGGCAGGCCGTTCGTGTTCGGCGGTCTCGCCGCGACGCTGGTGCTGCGGAGGTTCTCCAAGCGCCTCGGCGTCGTCGGCGCGCTCGCGACGGCCGCCACGGCAGCGTTCTTCCGTGAGCCCAAGCGTGTCCCGCCCGCCCAGTCCGGCCTCGCGGTCGCGTCGGCGGACGGTCTGGTCTCGCTGATCGAGGAGGCCGTGCCGCCGCCCGAGCTGGGGCTGTCCGCCGAACCGCGGATGCGGGTGAGCGTGTTCCTGTCGGTGTTCGACGTGCACGTCCAGCGGATCCCGGCGTCGGGTGTGATCGAGCGGGTCGCGTACCGGCCCGGCAAGTTCCTGTCCGCGGACCTGGACAAGGCGAGCGAGGACAACGAGCGCAACTCCGTGCTCATGCGCACCGAAGACGGCCACGAGCTCGTCGTGGTGCAGATCGCCGGCCTGGTGGCGCGGCGCATCCTCTGCGAAATCCGCGAGGGCGACAAGGTCGGCGTCGGCTCGACGTACGGCATCATCCGCTTCGGCTCGCGAGTCGACCTGTACCTGCCTCCGGGCAGCAAGGTCCTCGTCTCGAAGGGCCAGCGCACGATCGGCGGCGAGACCCCGATCGCCGAGCTGCCCTCGGCGCCGCACTCGGAAGGCTGATCCATGGTCCGCGTGACCACTCCCGGCGTGCGGCTGCTGCCGAACGCCATCACGGTGCTCGCCCTGTGCGCCGGTCTGTCGTCGGTGCAGTTCGCGCTGATCGGCAACTATCCGATGGCGATCGCGTCGATCGGGATCGCCGCGGTGCTCGACAGCCTCGACGGCCGGATCGCGCGGCTGCTGGACGCGACGTCGAAAATGGGCCAAGAGCTCGACTCGCTGTCCGACGGCATCTCGTTCGGTGTCGCGCCCGCGCTGGTGCTGTACGTCTGGCACGCCGAGGGTGAGCGGATCGGCTGGGTGGCGTCGCTGATCTTCGCGGTCTGCATGATCCTGCGGCTGGCGCGGTTCAACACGCTGATCGAGGACACCGAGCAGCCGCCGTACGCGGGCGAGTTCTTCGTCGGCGTGCCCGCGCCCGCCGGTGGCCTGCTGGCGATGCTGCCGCTGATCCTGGAGCTGCAGTTCGGGCAGGGCTGGTGGTCGCATCAGTACACGGTGTGGGTGTGGACGATCGCCGTCGCCGCGCTGCTGATCAGCCGGATCCCGACGCTTTCGCTGAAGACGGTGAAGGCGCCGGCGAAGGCTATCGCGCCGCTGCTGGTCGGGGTGGGTCTGCTGGCCGCCGCGATCATCCAGTTCCCGCTGGTGGCGCTGGCGATCGCGCTGGTGCTGTACCTGGCGCACATCCCGTACTCGGTGTACCGGCAGCGCTGGCTCGCCAACCATCCGGAGGCGTGGATGGCGCCGCCGCGGGAACGGCGCGCGATCCGGCGTTCGTCGAGCCGCCGCCGGCTGGGCCTGCGCCCGCCGCTGCGGCGCGTGGTGGCCGGTGCCGCCCAGCGCGTCCGGCTGCAGCGAGGCGAACAGCACGTCGCGCGCGCCCCGCGCACCCTCACCAATGACAAGGACCGCGACGGCAGCCGAGGCCCCCGACGCCGCTCATGGCGGCGGATCGGCCTGCGGAAACGCTGACCTCGCGTACCCCCACCCCCCGCCCGTCCCTGGGGGACGGCCCCGCGCCCAGCGTATCGGGACCCTCTGACGGGAGCCGGGGAGACGGGGGCCGGGAGCGGGGGTTGTCCACAACGGGGTGATCCTGTGGACAACTTGGGGACAAACGCGAATATCGCTCACCCGCTCGCCGGGTCCGGACGTTGCGAAAGCCACGTTCGCAACGTTGAAGGTTGCGAACGTGGCTTTCGCAACGCCACCGGGAGCGCGACCCCGCGAGATCCTGTCCTTCGACCGCTGGGAACGATCCGCGTGGATAGGGTGGCGGGGTGAGCGCACCCCAGATCACGCTGACCGTCCGGCACACTCCGTCCGCCCTGGACTCCCGCCGCGGCGTCGTCCGGCTGCACCCCGAAGTCCTCGACGCGCTCGGCCTGATGGCCTGGGACGCCGTCCGCCTCACCGGCGCGCGGGTCAGTTCCGCGCTGGCCGCCCCGTCGGAGGCGGAGGGGATCCCGGGCGTGATCCTCCTCGACGACGTCACGATGTCGAACCTCGGCGTGACCGAGGGCTCGGAGGTGGTCGTCGCGCCGGCGGAGGTGTCGGCGGCGAAGACGGTCACCGTGTCGGGTTCGCGGATGGCCAGCGTGTCGCTCTCCCCGCACACCCTGCGGCTCGCCCTGATCGGCAAGGTGCTGACCGTCGGCGACGCGGTTTCCCTGCTCCCCCAGGATCTCGCGCCCGCGCCGGGCTCCGACGTCTCCGCGGTCCGCGGCCAGCTTTCCCGCGCCATCGGCATGACGTGGACGAACGAGTTGCTCACCGTCACCGCCACCGAACCGTCGGGGCCGGTCGCCGTCGGACCGTCCACAGTGGTCAGCTGGCGCGACGGCGCCCGCACCGGCGAGGCCGCGCCCGCCGCCGCCCCGGCCCGCGCCGGGACGACCTTGGTGCGCAGCACACCCTCGACTCCGCACGAGGATTTCATCGACGCCGAGATCGTCGAAGACGAACAACTCGAAGAAATCGCCGAGGAATCCGTGCCTCCCCTGTCGGATCTCGCCGGATCCGAATCGGCCGCGCGCAAGCTCGCCGAATGGTTCGACCTGGCCTTCCACCGCCCGGAGCTGCTGGCCAAACTGGGGACGTCGGCGCATCTCGGTGTCCTGCTGTCCGGCCCGGAAGGCGTCGGGAAGGCGACGCTGGTCCGCGCCGTGGCGCAGGCCGAGAAGGTGCGAGTGGTCTCGCTCGCGGCGCCGAACATCGCCGTCCTCGATCCGAACGTGGCCGCCGCGCGGCTGCGTGAGGCGATCGAGCAGGCCACGCGCGACGAAGACCCCGCCGTCCTGCTGATCACCGACATCGACGCGTTGCTGCCCGCGTCGCAGCCGCCTCCGCTCGCGACGGTCGTCCTCGACGACCTGCGCAAGGCCTTGCGCAGCAAGGGTTTCGCGGTCATCGCCACCACCGGGCGGGCCGAGTCCACCGATCCGAGGCTGCGCGCCGCCGACCTGCTCGACCGCGAACTCGGCCTGCCACTCCCGGACGCCAAGACCCGCACGGAACTGCTGCGCGTGCTCCTGCGCGACGCCCCGCTGGAGTCGGGCGTCGACGTCGGCCCGATCGCCGAGCGCACCCCCGGTTTCGTGGCCGCCGACCTCATCGCGCTCCGCCGTGACGCCGCCCTCCGCGCCGCGCTGCGGCAGCGCGACGTCGAGGAGCCGCGGATCTCCCAGCAGGATCTGCTCGACGCGCTGACCACCGTCCGCCCCATTTCGATGTCCACTTCGGACAATCTGGCCACCGGCGGGCTCACCCTCGACGACGTCGGCAACATGACCGACGTCAAGCAGTCGCTCACCGAGGCGGTGCTGTGGCCGCTGCGCTACCCCGATTCGTTCGCCCGCCTCGGCGTCGATCCGCCGCGCGGCGTGCTCCTGTACGGGCCTCCCGGTGGCGGCAAGACATTCCTGGTGCGCGCGCTCGCAGGCACCGGCGCGCTGAACGTTTTCGCGGTCAAGGGCGCCGAACTGATGGACAAATGGGTCGGCGAGTCCGAACGCGCGGTGCGGGAACTCTTCCGCCGCGCCGCCGAGGCCGCGCCGTCGCTGATCTTCCTCGACGAGATCGACGCGCTCGCCCCGCGCCGCGGTCAGTCTTCGGACTCGGGCGTGTCGGACAGGGTCGTCGCGGCCCTGCTGACCGAATTGGACGGTGTCGAGCCGATGCGCGAGGTCGTCGTCCTCGGCGCGACGAACCGGCCGGAACTGGTCGACCCGGCCCTGCTGCGGCCGGGACGGCTGGAGCGCCGCGTCTACGTCCCGCCGCCGGACGCGCACGCGCGTGAGGCGATCCTGGCCGCCAGCGCGAAGAACACGCCGCTCGCGTCCGATGTGGACCTGGCGGCGTACGCGACCACTTTGGACGGTTACTCCGCGGCGGACTGCGCGGCGCTGATCAGGGAAGCGGCGCTGACCGCGATGCGGGAGTCGCTGGCGGCCAAGGAGGTCACCGCCGCACATCTGGCGAAGGCCGCCGAAGCGGTGCGGCCTTCGCTCGACCCGGCCCAGCTGGCGGCCTTGGAGGCCTACGCCCAGAACCAGAAATGAGTACGCGAAAGGCCCTCTTCCACAAGGTGGGAAGAGGGCCTTTCGCGTATGCGCTAGGAACCGCTTTTGTCGTTGACCTTGTAGTCCTTGGTGACGATCACGATCACGCCCGGGCCGATGTGCTGGATTTCCGCGAACCGCGGCTCGGCGCGGAATCCGAACTCGAGGGCCAACGCCTTCGCGGCCGCTTCCTCGTCGGTGCCCGGCCGGTAGTAGGCCACCGTCTCGGGGAGCTTGCCCGGATAGCCCTTGACCTCGGAGACGTTCCAGCCGGAAGCGCGGAAGTCCTTCGCGGCCTGCTCGGCGAGGCCCTGGATCAGGCTGTTGTTGTAGACGCGCACTGTCACCCACTTGTGCGACGCCTGCTGATCGCCACCTGGCTGGCTCGGCCCGGGCTGGCCTGTCTGCCCCGGCTGGCTGGCCGGCGGCGCGGAACTCGCGGGCGGGCTCGACGGCGGCGCCGTCGAGGCGGGCGGTGAGCTGGCCGGAGGCGAGCCCGTCGACGACGGCGGTGTCGCGCCGTCCGAGGTCGTGGGCGTGGTGCCGGGCGGCGTGGCCGTATCCGAGTCACCGCCGCCGCTGGTCAGGGTGATCGCGCCGATCACGGCGGCGATCACGGCGACACCGACCAAGGCCAGTCCGGCGGCCTTCATCGGCCGGGACAGGCCCGAAAACAGACTCATGAGAGATCGATCCCCAGTCGCCGGGCCGCGCGATTGCGCTGCCGGGCCGCTCGCGTCTTCCGCAGGCGCTTCACCAGCATCGGATCGGCCTGCATGGCTTCGGTCTTCTCGAGCAGCCGGTTCAGCAGCTGGTAATAACGCGTCGACGACATCGAGAAGCGTTCACGGATCGCCTGTTCCTTCGCGCCGGCGTACTTCCACCACTGACGTTCGAAAGCGAGCATGTCGAGCTCGCGCTCGCTGAGGCCGTTCACGGTCTCCGACGGGGACGGCTGGTCGGGCTCGGCCATCGACTCCGCGGCGTCCATCCGACTCCTCGCAATCAGGTCAGTGCTCGGCGGCGTGAAACCACAGGCTTGTCATTCCGCGGCGCCATTAGACCACGGATCCGGCGCCCGGCCTCGGTATCGGCGTCGGCGCGTCATGGGTAAGGGTCTACCAGAAGGGTCCGACTAAACTGCGCGCGTGACCGTCCATCCCATCGTGATCGCCGGCGAGCCCGTGCTGCACAACCCGACTCGGGAGATCACCGAGTTCGACGACAAGCTGCGCACGCTCATCGACGACATGTTCGAGACCATGTACGCCGCCGAAGGGGTCGGCCTCGCGGCCAACCAGATCGGCCTCGACCAGCGCGTGTTCGTCTACGACTGCCCTGACGACGAGGGCACTCGTCACAAGGGCGTCGTGGTGAACCCGAAGCTCGAGACCTCGGAGATCCCGGAGACGATGCCGGACCCGGACGACGACTGGGAGGGCTGCCTGTCCGCCCCCGGTGAGTCGTACCCGACAGGCCGCGCTTCGTGGGCGAAGGTCACCGGCTTCGACGCCGACGGCAATCCGATCGAGGTCGAGGGCACCGGGTACCTCGCGCGCTGCCTTCAGCACGAGACCGACCACCTGGACGGCTTCATCTACCTCGACCGACTTGTCGGGCGCCACGCCCGGGCGGCGAAGAAGATGCTCAAGGCGAACCAGTGGGGTGTTCCGGGCAACTCATGGCTCCCCAACCCCGACCACGACCCCGCCGACGACTGACCCGACGGCGCCTGACCCGACGACTGCCCCTTGGTGACCACAGCCGACATGACCAAGGTCTTTTGATCTTTTGAAGTCGCGCCTCTTGGCCGCAAGGCCCCGTGATCGCGATGGCAGGGCGCCCCTGTCCGGAACGTGACGTTCCAGCCCAAGGAGCGCCCTGGCAGCGCGATCACGGCAGCGCGATAAACAACAGAGCGCGATAAACAACAGAGCGATCAGCACCCCAGGAAGTGGCAGCGCACCACCCGCGGTTGCTCGATCACCTTCCCGGCCTCCACCGACCAGGCGAGCCGGAGGTACTGGGCGTGCGTCCAGGCCAGCGGTGTCGCGGACGCCGTCGGAGTGCCCGCCGGGAAGCCCGTCTGGCCCGAAGGCGCGTTTTCGTCCCAGACCTGCTCCGGCATGGTGTCGCCGGAGCTGCTGACGCGGCCAAGGTCACGAAGGCGCTTCGCGGCCGTCCTCCGGTCACCGGCGGCGAGATCGTACTCGCCGCGCTCACCCGCGAGGAGGGGCCAGAGCCGCCCGAAAGTGGTCCGGCTTTCGGCCGGGAACGTGTAGTCCCAGGGTGACCCGTCGGCCTTCTCGCCGTATCCGTCTTTCGTGTACCGGTGCCAGAACTGACCGGTCGGGGTGGTGAAAGCGATGTCGGCGTCGGTGACGTCGATGCTGTTGCGGATCACCGGATCATCGGCCCGGTAGATCCCCAGCCTCACCAGTTCGAGGAAGCCCGCGTCGGTCACGGCACGCTGGTCCATCGTCACGCTGGAGTTGCCGAGGTTGTACTTCGTGCCGTTGTTCGCGTTGCCGTCCTTGGTCAGCCGGACGAAGTACGGGTCCTTCGACAGCGGGCCGTTCGTGGTCACCGTCCACTGGGCGAGTTTCGCCTTGAAAGCGTCGGCGGTGTCGAGGTAGCGCTTCGCGTCGGCGGCGGCGCCGTTCGCCTTGGCGAGATCCGCCGCGCAGACCAGTCCGGCGATCACCGCGGCGATCGTCGAGGGCGAGTAACCGTCCTGCTCTTCCCAGCGCTCCTGCTGGCTGTACGGCGAAGCGTGCCCGTTGTCCGCCTTGTAGGACACCAGGAATTCCGCCGCCTTGCGCACGCCCCGCCAGGTTTTGGCGTCGGTACGGCCGAGTTGCTGCGCGAGCACGATCGGCAGCGCGGTCTCGTCGAGCTGGATGGACGTCCAGTACGGCGTGCCGTCGACGTGGCTGTTCTGCGGCAGATGCCCGTCCGGCAGCTGCTGCGTGCCGAACATGTAGTCGACCGACCGGTTGGCGGCGTCGCGGTCGCCCGCGGCGAGCAGGCCGGTCGCGATCTGGTAGAGGTCACGGGGCCAGACCAGGTGATACGTGCCCGAGGGCGACCATTCCGGGTCGTTGTTCCCGAACCGCCAAGGCATGCTCGGCGACGCGATGAGCGCCCCCTGGTGGATCTTGTCCTCGCTCGCCGCGAGCATCAGCACGGACGCCTGGTAGAGATCCCGCTCCTGCTCGGTCTTGAGGGACGACGGGACGTCCTTCACCTGGCGGAGGTACTGCTTCCAGCCGCGGTCGTACGCGCGGGCGGCGTCGGCGAATCCGCGCCGTAGCGAGGATTTCGCGTTGGTGAGCGCCTCGGAATCCTTCGCGCCCATACCGAGTGAAAGCGTGAAGTCCCGCGAGCGGACACCGTCGGCGGACGTCTGCCCGGTGAGCAGCACGTTGCCCTTCGCCGCGCTCGCGTAGTCCTTGAGCTTGAAGGACTTCGTCAGCTGGGTGATGCCGTCGGAGGAACCCGAGTACCCCACGGACGTCCGCGAGAACGCCGGTTCCGCGGCCAGCGCGGCCGAGGTCTTCGTGTCGGACGCGACAGCGTTCGTCCCGTTCGAGCGCGCGGAGTCGTCGGAGCCTTCGTTGGTGAGATCGGGATCAGCGACCGCGTACACCTGGTACGGGCGTCCGGTCAGCGAAACGAAGTCGACGTCGATCAGCACACTCGCGCGTGCCGTGTCGGTGACGTAGGTCTTGCGGAGCTTCCAGCGGCGCTGGTCGTCGGTGATGGTCTGCTCGTAGGTGAGGCCGTCGGTGCGGCGCACCTGCTGGGACTTCGCCGACGAATCGACGGTGGCGAAGCTCTTCCCGTCGGTGACGACGAGGTCGAGCGAGCGCACGCTCGGCGTGGACAGATCCGGGTAGTAGACCTCGGACATCCGGCCGCCCTGGAGGGTGAACCAGACGTTGCTCGCCCGATCGCGGGCGGTGCCGAAGCCGGTCTTGTTCGCCGGGAGCCAGCTCGGATGGGCGCCGGGCGCACCGGGCGCCTCACCGCCCCGTGTTTCCCTGCCCTGGGCTTCGGCGACCGCTGGGACCAGGCCCGCGATCAGCACGCCTGCCAGTGCCGGGAGCATGAGTTTTCGCATATCCACCCCAGACTTCTGTAACGGTGCAGAACCCCCGGGATTCTGTCGTGAATCCCCCGCGAGCACATGCTCCAAACCGGTGAACCGCTAACGCTGTCGACATGTCGCCGCACGGAATTGCGTTGCTCGCGGCAGCCGTGTGTCCGACGATCGGGGGATGCCGAACCTGCCGGCGTTCATCCCCGCCGCCTTCCTCATCGCGATGGTCCCCGGCCCGGCGACGGTGATGCTGATCAAGCAGTCGGCGAAGGGCTCGCGCCGGAACGCGTTCGCCACCATCGCGGGGATCGAGGCGGGCATCGCGTTCTGGGGCCTCGCGGCGGTGTTCGGCCTCACCGCGCTGCTGCTCGCCTCACAGATCGCCTACGACGTCCTGCGCGTGGCGGGCGCCGTCTTCCTGATCTACCTCGGCGTCAAGGCGCTGTTCTTCGCCAAGCCCTCCGACGACGCCGAACCCGCCGGCCGCGGCTTCCGTTCCGGCTTCCTGATCAACGTGAGCAATCCGAAGGCGGGCGTGTTCGCCATCTCGTTCCTCCCGCAGTTCGTGCCCGCCGGCGCCGGGCCGTGGCCGCTGCTGCTGTGCGTCGCGGTGTGGATCGCCGTCGACATCGTCTGGTTCTCGTCGCTCGCCCTGCTGGTCACGCGCCTGGGCGGGTGGTTGCGCCGCGATCGCGTCAAACGGTGGCTGGAGCGTACGTCCGGCGGCGTTCTGGTCGGCTTCGGAGTGACCGTCGCCTTGGAGGGTTGATTGTCCGAGCCCCGGCGTGGCATGGTCGGGGCACAACCAAACAACCGCGGGAGCTCGCGCCATGGCGGGCTGAGAGGGCGGCTGGAGTCTTTCTGGAAGACCCGGCGCCGCCGACCGCATGAACCTGACCGGGTAATGCCGGCGTAGGGAGTGAACGTCGTTGACGACGCTTGAGAATGCCCAGAACATCACGCCGACCGTGACCACGGGGCCGATCACCGGTTCCCGCAAGGTCTACAACCAGACGGAATCCGGTCTCCGGGTCCCCGCCCGGCGGATCGATCTTTCCAACGGCGAGCATTTCGACGTTTACGACACTTCCGGCCCGTACACCGACGACGACGCGCAGATCGACGTCCACAGTGGACTTCACCGGCTGCGCGCGGGCTGGGCGGATGGTCGTGAGCACAACACCCAGCTGGGCTGGGCGAAACAAGGCGTCATCACCCGCGAGATGGAGTACGTCGCGGCACGCGAGCGCTGCTCGCCGGAATTCGTGCGGGACGAGGTCGCGCGCGGCCGCGCGGTGATCCCCGCCAACCGCAAGCACCCGGAGACCGAGCCGATGATCATCGGCAAGAACTTCCTGGTGAAGATCAACGCCAACATGGGCAACTCGGCCGTCTGGTCCTCTGTGGAGGAAGAGGTCGACAAGATGGTGTGGGCCACCCGCTGGGGCGCCGACACGATCATGGACCTCTCCACCGGCAAGCGGATCCACGAAACGCGCGAGTGGATCGTCCGCAACTCGCCGGTCCCGGTCGGCACCGTGCCGATCTACCAGGCGCTCGAGAAGGTCAACGGGGAGCCGGAAAAGCTGTCGTGGGAGGTCTACCGCGACACGATCATCGAGCAGTGCGAACAGGGTGTCGACTACGTCACCGTGCACGCGGGTGTCCTGCTGCGCTACATCCCGCTGACCGCGCGCCGGGTCACCGGCATCGTGTCGCGCGGCGGCTCGATCATGGCGGCGTGGTGTCTCGCGCACCACAAGGAATCTTTCCTGTACACCAATTTCGCCGAACTGTGCGACATCCTGCGCGAGTACGACGTCACGTTCTCCCTCGGCGACGGCCTGCGTCCCGGCTCGATCGCCGACGCGAACGACCGCGCGCAGTTCGCCGAACTGGAAACGCTGGGCGAGCTCACGCATATCGCCCGCGACCACGACGTCCAGGTGATGATCGAGGGCCCCGGCCACGTGCCGATGCACAAGATCAAGGAGAACGTCGAACTCGAGGAGAAGCTGACCGGCGAGGCGCCGTTCTACACCCTCGGCCCGCTCGCGACCGACATCGCGCCCGCGTACGACCACATCACCTCGGCGATCGGCGCGGCGCAGATCGGCTGGTACGGCACGGCGATGCTCTGCTACGTCACGCCGAAGGAACACCTCGGCCTGCCGAACCGTGACGACGTCAAAACCGGCGTCATCACCTACAAGATCGCCGCGCACGCCGCAGACCTCGCCAAGGGTCACCAGTACGCGCAGGAGTGGGACGACGAGCTCTCCAAGGCCCGCTTCGAATTCCGCTGGAACGATCAGTTCAACCTGTCGCTGGACCCCGACACCGCCCGCGCGTACCACGACGAGACGCTGCCCGCGGAACCGGCGAAGACGGCGCACTTCTGCTCGATGTGCGGGCCGAAGTTCTGCTCGATGCGCATCACGCAGGACGTCCGCAAGTACGCCGAGGAACACGGACTGTCCACTGTGGAAGCGATCGAAGCGGGCATGTCGGAGAAGTCGAGCGAGTTCGCCGAGCAGGGCAACAAGGTCTACCTGCCGGTGGTCAATCAGTGACACGCGCCGACGTACTCCCTCCAGCGGAGGCGCCGTGAACACAGCACCCCGGACCGCCCTCACCATCGCCGGATCGGATTCCGGTGGTGGTGCGGGCATCCAGGCCGATCTGCGCACCTTCTTCGCCAACGGTGTGCACGGAATGGTCGCGCTCACCGCCGTCACCGTGCAGAACTCGCTGGGTGTGCAGGGCTTCAGCGAGATCCCGGTCGACGTCGTCACCGGCCAGATCAAGGCCGTCGCCACCGATATGGGTGTCGACGCGGCGAAAACCGGGATGCTCGCGACGGCCGAGATCATCAACGCCGTCGCGAAGACTCTCGACGAAGTCCACATCGGACGGAACACTTCGACGCCGTTCGTCGTGGACCCCGTCGCCGCGTCGATGACCGGGCACGCCTTGCTGCGCGAGGAGGCGCTGGAGGCGATCCGCACCGAACTCTTCCCGCGCGCGACGCTGATCACCCCGAACCTCGACGAGGTGCGGTTGCTGACCGGCGTGCACGTGACCGGGCCCGCGACCCAGCGGGAGGCGGCGGAAGCGTTGCTGGAGTTCGGTTCGGCGTGGGTGCTGGTGAAGGGCGGACATCTCGACGCGGCTCAGGACTGCGTCGACCTGCTGTCCGACGGCACGTCCTGGATCGAGCTGCGCGGGCCGCGTTTCGACACTCGGAACACGCATGGCGGCGGGGACACGATGGCTTCGGCGATCACGTCTTCGCTGGCGAAGGGGGCCGAGGTTCCGGTCGCCGTCGCGGAGGGGAAGCGGTTCATCGAGCGGTGCGTGGCGGAGTCGTACCCGCTGGGGGCCGGGGTGGGGCCGGTTTCGCCCTTCTGGCGGCTCAGCCCGTGAAGGCCCCCTTCCCTACCTTCAGGGTAGGCAAGGGGCCCTTCACGGACCCGCATCCACGAACCACCCGGCCGAGCTCGCGTGCGACCGGGCTACCGCACGGTCATGCGCGGGGCGTCCACCGCCCAGTACCAGTTGTTCCCCGCCGCATAGAGCCGCCAGGTCAGCTTCACCGAACGCGCTCCCGCGGGCACCTTGACCGAGGCCGACGTCGGCACCGAAAGCACGTCGCCGCCCTTGTTCGCGGTGCCGGACTCCGGCCCGTAGGCCAGCACGTTCTGCTCCGGCCCGCCGTCGAACGACGCCGTCAGCGCGCCACGCTGCGTCCCGTCCTGCCGGTAGTGCGAGACGAACGAGACGTCCACAGTGGACTTTCCGGTGACGTCGAGACCGGGCGAGACCAGGGAAGAGTCGAAGGTGCCGCGTGAGGAGGGCGAGCCCTTGTCGTCCCACTCGTCCGGGTCCGCGACCGCGAAGACGCCGCGCGCCCGTGCGTTCGCCTCACGCTGCTGGCCGGGGGCCGTGCGGGTCCAGAAGTCGTCGTTGGTGAAGGCCCAGCCCTGCCATTCCGTCACCCCGGCGGGCATCCCGGCGGCGTTGCGCACGGTCCAGCCGCCGGGCGCGTCGTGCGTCCAGCCGAGGACTCCCGCCGGGACACCGGTTTCGTCCTGCCGGGGCTTCAAGACCGCCGAGTCGAAGACGTCCGAAGGCGCCGCGCCGAGCGCGTAGCCGTCGTAGACCGCCGGAGCCGTGACGCCAAGGTGCCGCAGCACCGTCGGCGCGATGTCGACGATCTTCGGTGCCACCGCGGGGGTTCCGGCCGGAACCGCGCCGCCCGCGGCGATCACGAACGTCATCCGTTCCTCGGGGCTGTCGCCGCCGTGACCGCCCGACGCCGTGTGCCCGTGGTCGGCGGAGATCATGATCAGCCAGTCCTCGTCAGCGCGGTTCGCGCGCGCGTCGACGGCGGCGAGCAGACGGCCGATCAGCGCGTCATCGGTGCGCAAAGTGGCCGCGTACTGCGAGGAATCGGCGCCGTGGTCGTGTCCGGCGATGTCCGTCTGTCCGAAGTAGACGAACGAGGCGTCGGCCTTGTCCTGCTTGAGGTGCTTTTCCGCGTCGACGGCGACCTGCTCGTCGGTCTTCTCGTAGCCGGCGCTGTCACCGTTCTGGACGAACTTGCGGTCCTGGCCGGTACGCAGGATCTTGTCGCCGATCGGCGTCCAGTCGACGGCCGCGTAGGTGTCGAGCGCCGGGTTCGCGGTTTCGGCGCGGGCGAGCCAGCTCGGATGCGCGGCGAGATCGTTGCCCGCGAAGGAGTTTTCCTTCACCTTGTGCTTGTCCGGCCAGACGCCGGTGAGGATCGTGGACCAGCCGGGACCGCTGACCGTCGGCGCCATCCCACTGCCGTACAGCGAGCTGCGCGAGGCGTATCCGCGTTTCACGAGCGCGTGGACGTTCGGGGTGTCCGCGGCCATCAGCTTGTCGAACCGGGCGCCGTCCAGGCCGATGACCAGCACTTTCGGCGTTTTGGCCGCAGCCGCGGCGACACCGGTGGTCAGCCCGGCGACGGCCACCAGGGCCGACAGGAGGGATAGCGTTCTGCGCACGAAAGCCTCCGGATAACTTGTTCGAACCAATTGTTCGTCAAGTTAGTGCGCCGAACTGTCTTCCCGATGAAGTCCGCGTGCCGCCGCGAAGGACTTCAGCCGACGGGCTCCATCACCCGCGAGTCATAACTCTTCCGGGACTCGAGGATCCCGTCGAAGTTGCCGACCGACCATTCGCTGACCGCCATCAGCAAGGTGCCCGCACTGGAGCCGCGTTCGGTCAGCGCGTACTCGACGGTCGGCGGCGTGGTCGGGTACACCGTCCGCGTGACCAGGCCGTCGCGTTCGAGGGCGCGCAGGTTCTGGGTCAGCATCTTCTGGCTGATCCCGCCGACGGCACGGCGCAGTTCACCGAACCGGTGCGGCCGCCGCGACAGCGCGCCGAGCACGAGCGCGGTCCACTTGTTGGCGAGCAGATCGAGGACGTCTCGGCACGGACAGTTCCGCAGGTAGATGTCCCACGGCGATTCCGGCACTTCACAGGTGGTTTCCATCAGGTACCTAGTTTACCCATAAGTGCCTTCTGGCGAGAAGTGACCAAGCGGCCGAAGATGGAGATCAACGACGACAGAGGAGCTTTCGATGCGTAGCGTGACCCAGCAGCGGCTTGGTGGCCCGGAAGTGCTGGAGGTGACCGAGACCGACCGTCCGGCCCCCGGCCCGACCGAGGTGCTCGTGCGGGTGCGCGCCGCGGGCATCAACCCGGTCGACTGGAAGACCCGGGCCTACGGCGTCTTCATGGGCGAGCCGCCGTTCACCCTCGGCTGGGACGTCTCCGGTGTGGTGGAGGAACTCGGCGTCGGGACGACACTCTTCTCCGTCGGCGACGAGGTCCTCGGCTTCCCGTGGTTCCCCCGTCAGGCCGGTGGCTACGGCGAATACGTGACAGCACCCGCCCGCCAGTTCGTCCGCAAACCCGCGAACCTCACCCACGAGGAAGCCGCCGGGCTGCCGCTCGCCGGACTGACCGCGTGGCAGGGCCTCGTGGACATCGCCGACGTGCAGCCGGGACAGCGCGTGCTGATCGACGCCGCGGCGGGCGGTGTCGGGCACCTCGCCGTCCAGGTGGCGAAGGCTCGCGGCGCGTACGTCCTGGGCACGGCGAGCGCCGGGAAGCACGGCTTCCTCCGCGAACTCGGCGTCGACGAGCCGATCGACTACCGCGACGAGACCGCGACGGCGTCCGAGGTGGATGTCGTGTTCGGCCTGGTCGGCGAGCAGAGCGACCTGCGCTGGCTGGACGCGGTGAAGCCGGGCGGCCTGCTCATCGCGGTTCCGGGCGGCGTGAGCGAGGCTGTCGCGGCGAAGGCCGGGAAGCTCGGCGTGCGGACGTCGGGGATGCTCGCCGAACCCGATCAGCTCGGCCTGCTGGCGCTGACCGAACTGATCGAGAAGGGCGAACTGCGCGTCCACGTCGAGCAGACGTTCCCGCTGGAGGACGTCGCCAAGGCCCACGAAGTCGGCGAAGGCGGCCGCGTCACCGGGAAGCTCGTCTTGACGGTCTGATCGCGCGTGAAGGCCCCCTTCCCTCGGCTCAGCCGAGGGAAGGGGGCCTTCACGCGGGGTTGTGGTCAACCGCGCGGCAGCACCTGGGGCAGGACGGTGGTCAGGCCCGTCCAGTCCGAAGTGAGCACCGACGCGTGGTTCTTCGCCAGCAGAGCCGCCCGTGCGTTCGCCTGCTCCACGGTGGGCGTGCGGGAGTCGATGGCCGGCGCGACGTTGTGCGCGTCGGTCATCACCACGTAGTAGTGGTTGTCGTCGTACCAGCCGGGACCGGTCCGCGTCAGGAACGCGTTCGCGTCGCCGTCGAAGACCACGAACCACGGCCGCAGCCCGGCGTCGGCGTACTTCGTCCGCGGGTCGCCGGGTGCCGCGCCGTGCACCGTCGGGAAGATCTGCGCCTCGCCGACGCGTCCCGCGTCCTTGAGCGACCGCAGATACCGCGCGTACTCCACATCGGTCTTGAGCGTGTCCGTCGGATTGCCCTCCTCGACCGTGCCGGGGATGACCTCGATGATCACCTTGCCCCGCAACGCGTCCAGGGACGGCCAGTTGTCCGCTTCGGCCGCGTCGTCGAGCGTCGCGTACCCGCCGAGCAGATCCGCCGGGCGGAAGACCGCGCTGCCGAGATGCGCCCTGATGGAGGCGTCGAGTTCGTCCGGGCCCAGGCCGCGGTTGTCCGCGAACCCGGTCTTCATCTCCAGTTTGAGCGTGAGCGGTTTGCTGTCCGGATGCGCGCCCAGCCAGACGCGGATGTCGTCGAGGCAGTGTTCGAGGTTCTTGTTCCGCCCACCGGAGTACAGCTGCGACGGCGAACTCGCCGCGACGCAGTTGTTGTTGTTCCCCAACGGGTTCGAGTGACTGACCTTCCACTCGCGGGTGATGATGTTGGGCCAGACGTCGAGTTCGATCAGCGAGGTACCGGCGTCCAGCGACCGCGCGAGGTAGTCGTAAGCGCCGGTTTCATAGGTGTTGTGGACGCCGACAGTGGTCACGTGGGAGACCTTCGCCGGGTCCGCGTTCGCGACCGCTCCGGACAGCGAAGCCGCCACGATCACGCCTGCCAGGGATACCGCGGGGAGGAGTTTCATCCGAGCCCTTTCGCACGCGGGAAGTGCACTGGATCACACACTGTGCCACCGTGGTGGACGGTGGCCGAACCCGTGTTGAACCAAAAGGACCAGTCGGGAAAATGAACCCATGAGCGAGAACCCGAGCCCGCCGTCCGCGCTGACCATCGCGGGCTCCGACTCCGGCGGCGCCGCCGGACTCCAGGCCGACCTCCGTACGTTCCTCACCTGCGGGGTGCACGGTCTGGTCGCGGTCACCGCCGTGACCGTCCAGAACACCCTCGGCGTGCACGACCGCACCGACATCCCGGCGCGGATCGTCGCGGGGCAGATCGAGGCCGTCGCGGCCGACATGGGCGTCAACGCGGCCAAGACCGGCATGCTCGCCTCGGCCGAGATCATCCACGCCGTCGCCGCAGCCTGCGACAAGGCCGAGATCGGCCGCGACGCCAAAGTGCCGTTCGTGGTCGACCCGGTCGCGGCGTCGATGCACGGGCATCCGCTGTTCGACGAGGACGGCCTGGTGGCGCTGCGCGACGAACTCCTGCCGCGCGCGACCGTCCTCACGCCGAACCTCGACGAGGTCCGGCTGCTGACCGGGATGACCGTGACCACCCGCGAACAGATGCACCAGGCGGCCGTCGTCCTGCACCGGCTCGGCCCGAAATACGTGCTCGTGAAGAGCGGTCACCTCGTCTCCGACCCCGAGTGCGTCGACGTGCTCTTCGACGGCTCCACGTTCGTCGAACTGCCCGGCGAGCGGTTCGCGACGCAGCACACGCACGGCGCCGGGGACACCATGGCGTCGGCGCTGACGGCCGGTCTCGCGAAGGGGATGTCCGTCGTGGAGGCCGCCCGCTACGGCAAGTGGTTCGTCTCACACGCGGTCGAAAACGCCTACCCCATGGGCGCGAAGGTCGGTCCGGTTTCGGCGTTTTGGCGGCTTGCGCCGGAGCACTGAGCACACGGCCGGTTACGATCTGCGCCGTGACCGGACGCGAAACGGTGGCCAAGGTCGTCGAGGCCCGGGGCTTTCAGAACTTCATCATCGCCGTGATCGTCTTCAACGCCGTCACACTCGGCTTGGAGACTTCGACGCGGATGCTCGCCGAGTACGGGCCGCTGCTGCACGCTGTCGACTACATCGCGCTCACGATCTTCGTGCTCGAGCTCTGCGCGAAGTTCTACGCCTACCGCGCGAAGTTCTTCCGTGACCCGTGGAACATCTTCGACCTGCTCGTCGTCGGCATCGCGGTGATCCCCACGACCGGCCCGTTCGCGGTGCTGCGGGCGTTGCGGGTCCTGCGGGTGCTGCGGCTGATCTCGGTCGTGCCGTCGATGCGGAAGGTCGTCACCGGACTGCTCGCGGCGATCCCCGGGATGGCCTCGATCGCCGCGCTGCTCGCGCTGATCATCTTCGTCGCGGGCGTGATGGCGACGAAGCTCTTCGGGGCCATCTCACCGGAGAACTTCGGCGACCTCGGCACTTCGCTGTTCACCCTGTTCCAGGTGATGACCGGCGAGGCGTGGCCGGACATCGCCAAAGAGATCATGAAGGAAGCACCCATGGCCTGGGTGTTCTTCGTGGTCTACATCCTCGTGTCCAGCTTCGCGGTGCTGAACCTCTTCATCGCCGTTGTGGTCAGCGGGATGGAGGACGAGCTTCGCCAGGACATCCGCGAGGAAGAGGCGAAGCAGGCCGAAACCCAGGCCATGGCGAACAAGGAGATCCTCGACGAGCTTCGGGCTCTTCGCGCCGAAGTCGCGGAGCTCAGCGCTCTTCGTCAGCGATGAGCGCTTCGAGAGCGGGCAGAGCCGCCGCGAGCGCCGCCTGGTGCTCCGGAGTCAGCCGTTCGAGGCGCTTGCCCAGTTCGTGCACCCGCGTCGACCGGACGCCGGAAACCAGCCTCTCGCCCTCTTCGGTGGCCTCCGCGAGCCAGGCCCTCCTGTCGATCGGGTCCGACTCACGGCTGACGTAGCCCGCTTCGACGAGCGAAGCGACGATCCTCGACATGGTGGCCGCGGCGACGCCTTCCTTCGCCGCGAGATCACCCAGACGGAGCTGGCCGTAGTGCACGAGCGTGGCGAGCGCCGAGATCGCGCCGTGGCCGGGTCCGGGCACGCCCGCTTGACGGAGTGACCGGGACAACCGTCCCACCGCCAGGAACAATCTGCCCGAAACATCCTGGACCGCTGACGTGGTCACCACTGGCTCCTCTGGGTACACGGTGGCGGGTGCGCCGCCGGAGAGTGCCGTCAACCATACGGGCTCTCGGTGCGTACTCGCCGTGAAGGCCGTGAACCGTACAAAAGGGTTATCGAGGCGGACTCGAAGCGTGTGCCCAGAACCGCTGGGGAATCCGTCCCGCGCCCGCGGCCAGCCGTCCCGCGGTGACGGCGGCGCGCATCGCCGACGCCATCCGTTCCGGATCCGCGGCCCTGGTCACGGCGGTGGAGAGCAGTACGGCGTCGCAGCCGAGCTCCATCGCCAGCGTCGCGTCGGAAGCCGTGCCGATACCGGCGTCGAGGATCACCGGGACACCCGCGCGCGACACGATCAACTCGATGTTGTGCGGATTCCGGATACCGAGACCGGTGCCGATCGGCGCGCCGAGCGGCATCACCGCCGCGCAGCCCGCCTCCTCCAGCCGCAGCGCCAGCACCGGATCGTCGTTGGTGTACGCGAGCACGGTGAAGCCGTCCGCGGTGAGCCGCTCGGCCGCTTCGAGGGTCTCGAACGGATCCGGCAGCAGCGTGCGGTCGTCGGCGTGGACCTCCAGCTTGACGAGGTCGGTTTCGAGCGCTTCGCGCGCCAGCTGGGCGGTGAGGATCGCTTCGGCCGCCGTCCGGCACCCGGCGGTGTTGGGTAGCAGACGGATGCCGAGCCGCCGGAGCAGTTCGAGCACGCCGGAGCCGCCTTCGGCGTCGGCCTTGCGCATCGCGACCGTGGTGAGTTCCGTGCCGGACGCCACGAGCGCGCGTTCCACCACGGCGAGGTTCGCGGCGCCGCCGGTGCCGATGATCAGCCGTGACGAAAGCTTGTACTCGCCGATGACGAGGTGGTCACCGTCCATTTCAGCCTCCTTGGACCGCGGTGAGGATGTCGACGCTGGCGCCCTTGCGCACCACGGCTTCCGGCCATTCGCCGCGCCGGACGACCACGCCGTCCACCGCGACCGCGACGCCTCGCACCGCCGTGCCGAGTGCCTCGAGCACGCCCTCGACGGTGGTCCCGTCGGGGAACTCGCGCCACTGGCCGTTGACCTGGATCTCCATCACACTCGCTCCTCGCTTCGCCGCGCCGGCGTCGCCGCCGCGACCTCGTCCGGCAACGGCCCGCCGTCCAGCCAGGCGACCGCGGCGTCCGCGGTGAGCGGGGCCATCAGGAGACCGTTGCGATGGTGACCCGTCGCGGCGAAGACACCTTCGCCCAGCTCACCGATGAAAGGCATGGTGTCGACGCTGGCCGCGCGCAATCCGGCGGCGGTCTCGACGAGTTCGTATTCGGTGATGCCCGGGAAGACGCGCTCCGCGCCTTCGAGCAGCTCACGAACGCCCCGGACGGTGACGGTCTCGTCGAAACCGGCCTCGTACTGGGTCGCGCCGAGCACGAGTTGGCCGTCTTCCCGCGGGACGAGGTAGATCGGGCGGCCCTCGACCATCGCGCGGACGGTCCTCACCGGTGGCGGCAGGCAGCCCCGGCGCGGCCGCAGGCGGAGGATCTCGCCCTTCAGCGGGCGGACAGCGTCGGCGAGCGCGGGGTGCAGACGTCCGGTCCAGGCTCCGGCGGCGAGGACGACGTCGCCGTCGAGGTGTTCGAGCTCGGTGACGGTTTCGTGGCGGAACGCGACCCCGCGCTCGTCGCAGGCGTGTTTGAGTGCGCGCAGCAGCCTTCTGTTGTCCACGGCCAGATCACCGGGGACCAGCAGTCCACTTCGGACAGTGGAGGCGAGACCCGGTTCGGTGCGGCGGGCCTCGCGGCCGGTCAGCCGTTCGACCTCGCGGCCGAGTTCGGTGAGGTACGCGGCGAGCATTTCGAGGTTCCCCGCGTCGGCGCCGTCCAGCGCGACGACGAGCGTGCCGTGCGGCGAAAGCCCCGGGTCGACACCTTCTTTCGCCAGGTCACGGGCGAAATCCGGCCAGCGCCGCAGCGATGCCTCGCCGAGGGTGAGGACGTCCTCCTCGCCGGGCCAGGCCTCGGTGACCGGCGCGAGCATGCCGCCCGCGAGCCAAGACGCGCCGCGGCCGGGATCAGGGTCGTACACGGTGACGCGATGGCCGCGCGCGGACGCGCGCCAAGCGACCGCGAGGCCGATGACCCCGCCGCCGACAACCGAAAGTTCCTTCATGGACGCACGCTCCCTGCGCCGGCATGACCCGGATCAGGTTCCACGGTCGGAGCGGTTTCGGCTCCCTCTCAGCCCGTCCTCGGGCTCCCGTGCGGACCACCCCACCGTAGCGCGCGGGTACCGTCGCCGCCATGCCCACCCTGTCTGATCCGCGGATCCGCGCACGGCTCGCGAACGCCCGCCTGTACCTCTGCACCGACGCCCGGTCCGGCCGCGGCGATCTCGCCGAATTCGCCGACGCGGCACTGGCCGGCGGAGTCGACATCATCCAGCTGAGGGACAAGACCGGCGGCGCCCCGATCGAGGCGAAACACGAGATCGCGGCGCTGGAAGTGCTCGCGGAGGCGTGCGAGAGGCACGGGAAGCTGCTGGCGGTGAACGACCGCGCGGACGTCGCGCTCGCCGTCGGCGCGCACGTGCTGCACCTGGGCCAGGACGACATCCCGGTGGCGCTGGCCCGCGAGATCGTCGGCGACGACGTGGTGATCGGCCGCTCCACCCATTCGGCCGAACAGGCCAAGGCGGCCGCCGAAGAGCCCGGCGTCGACTACTTCTGCACCGGCCCGTGCTGGCCGACGCCGACCAAGCCCGGCCGCTCGGCTCCGGGGCTCGACCTGGTGCGCGCTACGGCCGCTTTCGGGACGTCGCGGCCGTGGTTCGCGATCGGCGGGATCGACGCCGAGCGGCTGCCCGAGGTGCTGGACGCGGGCGCGTCGCGGATCGTCGTCGTCCGGGCGATCACCGGCGCCGAAGACCCCGAGGCGGCCGCTCGCACGCTGCGCTCCGCCCTCGCCTGACGCCTGCTTGCGCGTGGGCTTCGGGTGTCGCGAAAGCCACTTTCGGGACGTCTGGTGTCCCGAAAGTGGCTTTCGCGACACCAGGGTGAGGTGAGGGCCGGGGTGGGGCGTGGGCAGGCGTTGTGAAAGTCGCTTTCGCAACCTTCACCGTTGCGAAAGTGGCGTTCGCAACGCGCCTTACCCCGCGATAAGTCCTCTGGATGCGGGAGTGTCAGGGGGCCGGGGTTCCGGAGGCGGGAGCCGACGGGGTGGTCGGGGGCGCCTGCGAGGTCGACGGCGTCGTGGAGGGCGTCGTCGGAGGCGCCTGAGTGGTCGTGGGTGCCGTCGGGGTCGTCGACGGGGTCGGCGTGGTCGACGGCTTCGTCTCGGGCCCCTCGTCCTGGCTCTCCGAAGGGGACGTCGCGGGCGGGGTGTCGTGCTTGTCCTGCCGCTCCTGGGCCTGGCCGCCGCCGATGATCTTCCCTATGGTCGTCCCGGTCCCGCCGCCGAAGCTCTTCCCGGTCGCGCCCTCGAAACCGGTGATCGCGACGAGCGCCACCACGAACGCCACCACGCTGACACCGGCGATCACCGCCCAGCGCGGTTTGAACTTCCGCTCGGAGGGCTCGTCATCCTCCGCCGGGGTGAGCCGGACGGTCTCCTGTTCCGACGGGTCGAGCACCTTGCGCCTGCCGGGAACGGTCAGCACCACTCGCGCCTTCAGCGCCGCGTCCTTCGTCCGTTGCAGCGAGCGCAGGTACAACTCGCCACCGAGTGTGGTGATCACACTCGCCAGCCCGGCGCCGGCCACCGTGCCCGCCACGCCGAGCGTGGAACCCAGCAAGGCCGCGGTGATCGCGGCCATCGCGGCCGCCAGCACCTGGACGATCCGCCCCTGCTTTTCCGTCTTTTCGGTGTCCTTTTCGGAGGTCTCCTTGGTCATGATCCCGTTCTGCAGCTAGTCGGTCCTCACCCGGTCCTAACGAATAAGGCGCATGGGATGCTCCCTTCGTTGTCCGCACGTGAGGAGCGCCACCCCGTCCGTCCAAAAAGGACTGTCCAGAGTTCACAATCCCTTGACATAATCGGCCGTATGGAATTGGTCTCGATCGAGGAAATCCGCGACGCGGCGAGCCGCATCAAAGGCGCCGCGGTGCGCACGCCGTTGCTGGAACAGTCGTGGGCGCCGTTGTGGCTCAAACCGGAAAGCCTGCAGCGGATCGGTGCGTTCAAGGTGCGCGGCGCCTACAACGCGATCGCCTCGCTGGACGAAGATCAGCGCGCTCGCGGAGTCGTCGCGTTCTCCAGCGGCAACCACGCGCAAGCGGTCGCTTACTCGGCGAAACGGTTCGGAATCCCCGCGGTGATCATCGTCCCGGACGTCGCCCCGCGTGCGAAGGTCGAAGCCACCAAGGCGCTGGGCGCCGAAGTCATCGAAGTCCCGATCGACCGTCAGCAGTCCTCCGCGCTCGCCGTCGCCGAGGAACGAGGTCTCTCCTTCATCCCGCCGTACGACCACCGCGACGTCATCGCGGGGCAGGGCACCGTCGGGCTGGAGATCGCCGAAGACCTGCCGGACGCCGCCGCCGTCCTCGTCCCGCTCAGCGGCGGCGGGCTGGCTTCGGGTGTCGGCACGGCGATCAAGGCGCTCCTCCCCGGCACGAAGGTCATCGGCGTCGAGCCCGAGCTCGCGGCCGACACCGCCGAGAGCCTGCGCGCGGGCAAGCGGATCGAATGGCCGATGGATCTGCGGGCGCGGACCAGCGCCGACGGCCTGAGGGCCCAGCCGTCGGACCTGACCTTCGCCCACCTCCAGTCGGTGCTGGACGACGTCATCACCGTTTCCGAAGAGGAGATCGGGGACGCCGTCCGGACGCTGGCGCACCGCGCCCGCCTGATCGCCGAGCCGAGCGGCGCCACCGCGACCGCCGCGTACCTGTTCCACCGCGACGAACTGCCCGAGGGCAAGGTCGTTTCGGTCGTTTCGGGCGGCAACCTGGACCCGGCGACGCTGACCGAGCTTCTGGCTTAGCCCGGGTGACCGGCGGGGCGGACGTGCGTCGGCGGCGAGTCGACCCCGCAGTGGAGACATTCACCCGGATGCGGTGACCCGGCGGTGTCCTCGGCAGGCGTGTCGAGGACACCGTTGTGGATACCGAGCGCGATCAGCCCACCGCCGATCGCCAGCGCCGCGCACACCAGCAGCGCCGTGCGCCAGCCCGAGGTCAGCGCCACCGGATCGGTGTAGGCGGCGCCGGACAGTCCGGCGACGGCGGGCAGCACCGCGATCGCGAGCAGGCCGCCGGAGCGGGCGATGGCGTTGTTGACGCCGGAGGCCACGCCCGCGTAGCGGTCCGGCGCGGCGGCCAGCACCGTCGCGGTCACCGGCGCGACGACCGTCGCCAGCCCGGCGCCGAACACCACGACGGCGGGCAGCACCGACCCGAGATACGACGACCCCGGCCCGACGCGCATCAGCAGGAGCATGCCCACGCCGACCAGGATCGGGCCGATGACGAGTTGCGCGCGCGGCCCGATCCGCTGCGCGAGCGCGCCGGACCGGCCGGAGAACAGCAGCATGATGACGGTGATCGGCAGTCCGGCGAGTCCGGCGGCGGTCGGCGAATAGCCCAGCGAAACCTGCAACTGCATGACCATCAGCATCATCACACCGCCGAGTGCCGCGTAGACGACGAAGGTCAGCGCGTTGGCGAGGGTGAACGTCCGGTCGCGGAACAGTTTCGGCGGCACCAGCGGATCGGCCGAGCGGTGCTGGATCACCAGGAACGCCCCCAGCCCCGCGACGCCGAGCACGATGGCCACCAGGACGACGGCGTCCCCGATACCGCGTCCGGGCGCCTCGACCAGCGCGCCGGTCAGGCCGGCGAGGCCGATCGCGCCGACGGCGGCCGCGGTGAAGTCCGGATGCCCTGTCGCCTCCTCGTCACGGGACTCGGGCACGTAGCGCCGGGCGAGCAGGACGCAGACGGCGGCCAGCGGCAGGTTGATCAGGAACGCCAGCCGCCACGACCACACCTGCACCAGCACGCCGCCGAGCAGCGGGCCGATCGCCGCCGCGATCCCGCCGAGCCCGGACCACGCGCCGATCGCGCGAGCCCGGTCTTCGTGGGCGAAGGAGGCTTGGAGGATCGCGAGCGAGCCGGGCGTGAGCAAAGCTCCCCCGATCCCTTGGAGGATCCGCGTCGCGACGAGCATCTCGGTGGTCGTCGCGGCGGCGCACAGCCCGGACGCGATCCCGAACCACACGACGCCGACGAGGAACATCCGGCGGCGGCCGTAGCGGTCGCCGAGCGAACCGGCGACGAGGATCAGCGCGGCGAGCGCGAGCAGGTAGCCGTCGAGGATCCATTGCAGGCCCGCGACGGACGCTTCGAGTTCTTCGCCGATCCTCGGCAACGCGACGTTGATGATCGTCCCGTCGAGCATCGCCATGCCCGAGCCCACGATGGTGGTCGCGAGCACGCCGCGCGCCACCGGCGTCCCCCAGCGGATACCCGCCGCCGTGTCAGTCATGGGACGACTGAATCACGACGGACGAGGCCGGGCCACCGCGAAATCGACACATTTCCCGGCAAAGCGATATCTGACACGTCAGATAATTAAGGACCGAACCAGCGTCAGCGCGCCTCAGGCAAGAGCGTCGTGACGAACTTGTAACGATCACCGCGGTAGATCGCCCTCGCGAACTCGACCGGTTTTCCGTCGGTGGCGAAAGAATGCCTCGAAAGGAGCAACATCGGCATTCCGACGTCGGCGCCCAGCATCTCCGCTTCGTGCGGGCCGGCAAGCGCTGTCTCGATCGTTTCCTCGGCCCTTTCCAGCTCCACGCCGTAGTGCTCCCTCAGTACGGCGTACAGCGAACCACCTGCGGAAACGTGTTTGCGCAAACCGCGGAACCGGCCGAGCGGGAGATGCGTGGTCTCCAGCGCCATCGGCTGCGAATCGGCCAGCCGGAGACGGCGGAGGCGAAGGATTTTCGCGCCCACCCGGATTCCGAGCAGTTTCGCCAGATCGGCCTCCACCGGCAGTTCGTCGATCTCCAGCAGTTTCGACGACGGCTTGAGGCCCTGCTTGCGCATGTCCTCGGTGTAGGACGACAACTGCAGGCGCTGCGCGAGTTTCGGCTCGGCGGCGAAGGTGCCCTTGCCCTGGACGCGGTGGAGCCTGCCCTCGGCGGTCAGGTCGGCGAGCGCCTGCCGGACCGTGGTGCGCGAAACGGTGAATTCCCCCGCCAGCGCCCGTTCCGTCGGAATCGGCGAGCCCGGCGGCAACGCGTCGAGCAGATCGAGCAGATGCTGTTTCAGCGCCCAGTACTTGGGTTCGCGCTGTCCGCGCATCCCTGCCGTAGCGCCCGCCTCACTCGCGGTGGTTGTCTCCAACATGACCGACTCCCTAAGCCTTCCCACTCAAACGCGCACCTGCCCCGCTAGGAAACGTACCCTTCACCACAAACGTCCATTCGGGCTAGCATTGGTCTAGACCTACTCGGGGGACGAAGTACGTCCCGGTGGAAGGGAACGAGATGACCGAACAGCGCCCCGGCGAGCACATGGCCGCGGAGATCTCCCAGCAACCCGCCATTCTGGCAGGAATCGTGGAGCGACAGGCCGAAATCGCCGAGGTGGCCGAAGCCATCTCCCAGCGCCCGCCCAGGTTCGCACTGCTCGCCGCCCGCGGCTCCAGTGACCACGCCGCCTTGTATGCGAAGTACCTGATCGAAGTACTCCTCGGTCTCCCCTGCGGTCTCGTCTCTCCCTCGACCGCGACTTTGTACGGCGCCCGTCCCGATCTGCGGGACGTTCTCTTCATCACAGTAAGCCAAAGCGGTGGTTCGCCGGATCTCATCGAGGTCACCGAAACCGCGCGTCGCCAGGGGGCGCTGACCGTCTCGGTCACCAACACCCCGGAGTCCCCGCTGCGCGCGGCCGCCGAGCTCGGCGTCGACATCGGCGCGGGGCTGGAAAAGGCGGTGGCCGCCACGAAGACGTACTCGGCCACCTTGCTCTCCCTTTACCTGCTGATCGACGCGGTCCGCGGCGGCAAGGGCGAAGACGCGGCGAAGCTGGGCGAGCTCGCGCAGCAGACCCTCGACAGCGCGGACGAAGGCGTGCAGCGCGCGGTGGACCGGTACCGCTTCGTCGACCGGGTGCTCACCACCGGCCGCGGCTACTCCTACGCCTCGGCGCTGGAAGGTTCCTTGAAACTGGCGGAAACCAGTTACCTCGCGGCCCGCGCGTACAGCGGCGCGGACCTGTTGCACGGTCCGGTCGCCGCTGTCGACGGCGAGACCGCGGTGCTCGCCGTGACGAGTCAGGGACACGGCGTCGGCGCGATGCAGGAGGTCCTCGAGGCCGTCGGCAAACGCGGCGCGGACGTGCTCGCGGTCGGTTCCGCTTCGGCCGACGTCCCCGCGGCGCTGCGGATCGGGGTCGCCCCGTCCGCCGAAGAGGTCGCGCCGATCCTGGAGATCCTGCCCATCCAGCGGATCGCGCTCGGCCTTTCGCTGGCACGCGGCGGTGACCCGGACAGCCCCCGCGGGCTGCTCAAGGTGACCAAGACCCGGTGACCCACGTAGTAGGTGTGGACGCCGGAGGCACGTCGACGCGAGCGATCGCCGTCGACGCCTCCGGCGCCGTCCTCGGCGCGGGGCGCGCGGACGGGGCGAACCCCAACTCCCATCCGCCAGCCGAGGCCGCGGCGCGGATCGCGAGCGCGATCACCGGCGCGCTGGGCGGACTGGACCCGGCCGCGACGGCGGCGTGCGTGGTCGGCATGGCGGGCGTCAGCAAGCTGAGCGATCCGTCGGTCGCGGAGATCTTCGAAACCGCTTGGAAGAACGCGGGGATCAGTCCTGTGCGGACGGTCCCCGACGCCGAAGTCGCCTACGCGTCGGCCACTTCCGCGCCGGACGGTTCGGTACTCGTGGCGGGCACCGGATCGATCGCCGGGCGGGTCCGCGGCAGGCGCATGGTTTCCACCGCCGGCGGCTACGGCTGGTTGCTCGGTGACGAAGGCTCGGCGTACTGGCTCGGCCGTGAGGCCGTTCGCTCCACTTTGGATGTTCTGGGCCGGGGAGGCGAACTCGGCCCGCTCGCGCGCGCCGTTCTCGCCGAGGCACTCGGACCGTCCGCAGTGGACCCGGCGGGCGGCCCGGCCGCGCTGTGGCGCGCGCTCATCACGAACGTCAACTCCGAAGCGCCGATCCGGCTCGCCAGGTTCGCCCCGTTCGTCAGCGAGGCCGACCGCGGCGGAGACCCGGCCGCGGACGGGATCACCACCCGAGCGGCCGCCTTGCTGGTGACGAACGTCATGGCCGCGCGCGAACCCGGCGAGAACACGCCGATCGTCCTGGTGGGCGCCGTGTTGTCACCCGCCGGTCCGGTGGGGGCGAAAGTCCGCGCCGAACTCGCCGGCCACGAGGTCCTGACCAGCACCGACGGGGTCCTGGGCGCCGCGTGGCTCGCCGCCGTCGACGCGTACGGAGAAGGGGCGCCGCGCCCGGTGCCCGCCTGAAAAACACCAAAAAAGAGCGGTAAAAGACCAAACCATCGACTCCGGGCCCGAACTCCGGGTACCGTAGGACCCGGCCCCCGGACCCTCCCCCCTCGCCGGGGGCCGCCTTATGTCCTGGGTAGCCCGTCGGGCTCGGAGTCCGAGGGATCCCCGTTCTCCTCCACCACCCGCAGACCGGGGTGTTCCGGCGGCAGTGTGTGGTACAGCACCCAGCCGCTGACGGCGACGGTCACCGCGACCAGCGGCCACGACAGCACCGTCCGCGCGATGCCGAGAGCGACCACCTGTCCGCTCCACCACAGCGAGCCGTAGACGACGACGCGCAGCGTGTACTGCAGGAAGACCCACACCCAGCTGGCCCGCGAGTACGCGCGCAGCAATTCGGGATCGCGGCGCCACCGGGTCTTCTGCCCGATGACGAGCCCGACGACGACGCCGAGCAACGGCCACCGGATCACGATGCTGGCCGCCCACAACAGCGCGCTGGCCACATTGGACAGCAGCTGGATGAGGAAGAAGTCTTCGGCGCGGCCGGTGTGCAGGGCGATCAGCGCGGCGGCGATCACCGCGGCGAGGCTCACCACGACGGCGCGCGCCTTGTCGCCGCGCGCGACGCGGTACCCGCCGAGCACCACCGCCACTCCGATGGCCACTCCGGCGCCCCAGGCGATCGACTGGCCCGCGATCAGCCAGCCGAGGACGAAGGCCGCGGGCGGGATGCTCGCGTCGATGGCGCCACGCCGCCCGCCGAGGATCTGGGCGAGCGACTCGCGCGGGGGTCGTGAGGTCACCCTTACAGCCTGCCGGATCCATGACCCTCGACACCCGGGCGGGGAGACTTTCGCCACATACCGTGTCCGTTTCACGCCCACTTGAGGGGAATCTCCGCAGTCCAGAGGTGTACATCCCGGTAATGGAGATGCATGGACGTCCGACAAAATAAGAGACTGTGTCAACGGGCTGAACCACCGGTTTCGCTCAGGTGGGATTGCAGGGGCGCTCTCAGCTGTTAGTTGTGGTGTACAAGTACCAACCGGGGGCACACGGACGGAAGGGGACCCAACGTGTACGGATTCGACAGCTATGTGGCGATCGGTGACAGCTTCACCGAAGGACTCAACGATGATCTGCCCGACGGCACCTTCAGGGGCTGGGCGGACAGGTTGGCGGAGATCCTGGCCGAAGGCAGGCCCGATTTCCAGTACGCGAACCTCGCCCTCCGGGGGAAGATGCTCGACGAAATCCTCGAAGAGCAGCTGCCGATCGCGCTCGCGGTGAAGCCCGACCTGGTCACCCTGTGCGCGGGCGGGAACGACATCATCGTGCCCGGCGCGGACGTGGACGCCGTCGCCGCGCGGCTGGAGGCGGGGGTCGCCAAGCTGCGCGAGGCCGGGATCCCGGTGCTCATCTTCAACGGGCCGGACACGAAGTACCTGTCCGTGATGCACGTCCTGCGCGGCAAGGTCGGCATCTACAACGCACATCTGTGGGCGATCGCCGATCGCCACGGAGCGAAGATGGTCGACATGTGGGCGATGGCCCCGCTGCACGACCGCCGCGCGTGGAGCGACGACAGGCTGCACTTCACCCCCGAGGCCCACCGGCGGATCGCGTTGCGCGCGGCCGAGGTTCTCGGCGTCCCGGTCGCCGACGACTGGCGCGAGCCGTGGCCGGCGTCCGAGCAGCCGAGCACTTGGATCACTTCGCGCCGCTCCGACCTCGAGTGGACGAAGGCGCACCTGTTGCCGTGGATCCGGCGTCAGCTCAAGGGGGAGTCCATGGGCGACGGTCTGTCCCCGAAGCGCCCCGAGCTCGCGCCGTTGCTCCCGCTGGAGCAGATCGAGGCGGCGGCCGTCTCCCTCCCGGCCGAGCAGCTGCTTCCGGCCCGGGAGATCCACCACCACGCGAGCTGAAGGGGACTTTCCCCTCATCTGGCGCCACGAAGGGGCCCTTCACCGCATGTGATGCGGTCAAGGGCCCCTTCGTGGTCCCTGCCCACCTGACCCTGCGTTCGCGGGCGTTGCTCCCGGCCAGCCCTCACTTCCCCGGCACCTCCGCATGTCGCGAAAGCCACTTTCGCGACGCCAGATGTCCCGAAAGTGGCTTTCGCGACACCGCGACCCCACCGCGCCGCGCCGTGGAGCGACCCCTTCGGCGTTCCTGCGTCCCGACCGGCCCCGACGTCCGCGAACGTTGCGAAAGTGGCTTTCGCAACGGTGAAGGTTGCGAAAGTGGCTTTCGCAACGCGGACCCGACCAGCCCACACCCCAGACCCACTTCCCCGCCACCACCGCACGTCGCGAAAGCCACTTTCGCGACGCCAGATGTCCCGAAAGTGGCTTTCGCGACACCGCGACCCCACAGCGCCACGCCACGAAGCGGCCTTCCGGCCTCCATGTCACCCGACCGGGTTATGTCCTGAGCGTCCAATGCACGGGCGGCGTACGCGGCTTACAGTCCCTTCATGCCCGGTACACGCTGGAGCCGCTTGCTGCCTACAGCGCTGCTGGTCACGCTCGCCCTGACGGCGATTTCCGTCTGGTCGGCCTCGGACGACATCGAGGCCGAGCTTTCGGCGCGTGCGAAAAGCGCGCTCGCCGACGTCGGCGTCACCGGCGGTCAGGTGAGCTTCTCCGGCCGCGACGCGAGCCTCGCCGGCTTCCCGCCGGACAAGGCCGCGCAGGCGATGGACGCCATCCAGCGGATCGACGGGGTCCGCACGGTCGAGATCTCCGGCGACACCGCCCCGCCCGCCGGACCGGTGACGACCAGCGGCGAGCCGTCGAGCCCGCCGCCCGCGCCGCCGAGCCCGCCGCCCAGTCCCACGCCGACTTCGGCCAAACCGACGGACAAGGCCGGTTTCCAGGCCGAAATCGACCGCCTGCTGACCGCCACGCCGATCACGTTCGAACCGGACACCACCGAACTGACCGCGGACGGCGAACGCGGCGCGCTGGAGATCGCGAAGCTGCTCGAGGACGCGCCTCCCGAACTGCGGTTCCGGATCACCGGGCAGGTGGCGTCCGGTTCGGACAAGAAGCTCTCGCTGAGCCGGGCGCTGACTGTGGAGCGGCTGCTGGAGCGCAGCGGGGTCAAACGCGACCAGGCGTACTCCACCCAACGCAGGAACTCCGACGGCGCGAGCGGCGAGGGCCGCCGCGTCGACATCACGGCTGAACAGAGGTGATGGCTGAATGCTCTGGCTCTTCGGGCAGATCTGGCTCTGGCTGCTCATCTCGTTCGCTCTCGGCTGCGGCGTCACCTGGCTGTTGATGCGCGGCGAGCGACAGGAGCGTCCGGCACCCGAGCCGGAACGCGTCGCCGCGGCGCCCGTCGAGCCGGAACCCGAACCCGTGCCCGAACTGCTGTCCACCGAACAGACGCAGTTCATCCCGCCCGCGCGGGTCCAGGACGAAGACGAGCCGTACGACCAGGAAGCGGAAGGCCACCGCGAAGGTCAGCTGACCCCGGAACCGGTGTGGGCCCACCACCCGCGGGAGCCGGAACCGGCGGGCCGGAACGGCGACCGCGGCAACGAACCCGAGCCTGTCTGGCCCAGTGACGAGGACTGGCCGCCCGCCGGACGCGCGTCCGAACACCGGCCGGGGCAGGGCGGCTGACACTCGCCTGGTAAATTCGGCTACGCACTGTGAGCGTGAAGCCGGGTACGTTTCTTCGATCGGGAGCTCCGGCACACGAAGGAGGCTCCGATTGGCGCTCCCCTATTGGACGCCGCACAACCTGCTGCCTCCGGGCCGCCACCCCGCCGATCTGGCCGACGTCTACGAGCGGCTGGTGTTCGACGCACCGCACCAGAACGACCGTGAAATCCTGTTCAGCGCGTTGAACAGTTATCTGGGGGTCGCCCGGCGGATCATGCCGACCGGCCGCGCCTGGATCGGCGGCGATCTGACCGCCAGGACCCCGCACGCGCCGCTCGGGCTCGACGTGGTGCTGATCCCGGACGAATGGGGCGCGCTCAAACGGCTCGACGGCGCGGGCCGCTCCGCGCTCTACGGTCTGTTGACGCTGCGGGGGGTCATCGTCGGCCAGCCCGCCATGTATCTCGACCAGGTCCAGCCCGTCGGCGGCATGCTCGACGGCTTCCTCTGCCGCCCCGGCGACGAGGAGATCTGGGAAGAAGTGTGGGCATCGGGTGGCAGGGGAATTCCGGAAGTGATCTGGTGAGGAACGAATTCCGGCGTATCGCCGACGAGATCCCCGGCGGCACCTGGCTCGACGACCTCGCCCGCGCGTCGGCGATGGCCGCGAACGCGAAGTTCGAGCGGACGTCCCGTTCGCCGCTGCTTCGCGTGTCCGTGATCGGTGAGTCGCATCTCGACGCGTACACCTTCTCCGACATCAGCCGCGCGTTGCAGGACGCGACGGCGAAGATCGGGCACATCATCCGCAACCCGTCGGGCGAGGTGACCATCGTCCAGCCCGCGGACCGGGAGAAGGCCCCGCTGATCCAGCGCGGCCAAGCGGGGAACGCGATCTTCTTCGGCTTCCCCGAACCGGCGCTCGACGACGCGCTCATCCACGACGGGATCGAGTCGCTGTCCGAGCGCGCGGTCAAGGAGCTGTGCGACTTCCTGCCGGCCAACGGCTCGGACGACGGCGCGCTGGACGCGGTGCTGCTGCAGCGCGACACCGTCCGCAACGCGGTCAGCGACATCGTCAACGCTGTCAGCAAACACGCCGGGGTCGGCATGGCGCTGACCCCGACCGCGGGCGACGAACTGACCCGCAGCATGACCACCGAGCAGGCGAGGATCCTGTCCGGGAGCCTGCGCGAGTCGCGGGAGGCCGTCGGCTACGAGACGGTCAGCGGCAGACTGGACGGGGTCCGCACCCGGCGCCGGATCTTCTATCTCGAACGCGAATCGGGCGGCACGATCCAGGGCGCGGTCGCGCCGGATCTGCTCGACGAGATCAAGGAGAACCTGGACCGGCCGGTCACCGCGCGGCTGCGCGTCGTGCGCACCACGACCATCGACGGCCGCCGCGGCCGCCCGGTGCACGAACTGCTGGAGATCACCCCGGAAGTCAGCCTGTTCGATCAGTGATCGGGTTTCCGACATTCGGCGATGCCACAATTCTCGTCAGAAAATATCGATAACCGCATGATCATCGTTCAATAATGACTTTTTCCGGCAGGTAACAATTTCGGCCATTGCCCCGAACGATGGGTTAACGTCTTCGGACGGAAGCCTCCGAAAGGGCACGCATGCCGACCGATCCACCACTCCCGCACCCGCCGGCCACCCGGTACGGCCCGGGGTTCGCCACGCACGGGACCAGGCACCGGAAGCCCAAGAACGGCCTGGTCATCGCCGGTTTCCTGATCGGACTGGCGGCACTCGGAGTCGCCTTCGTCCCGGTCGCGGGCCTGGCCGCTTGGCCGCTCGCCGTAGTCGGAATGATTCTTTCCGTGATTGGTTTGACCAAAATCAAGAAGGGCGAAGCGGACAAGAAGGGAATGGGCGTCGCGGGGCTCGCGCTTTCCGTCGCCGGTTTGCTGGCCGCGAGCGGGTTACTGGTCTACACCAACTTCTTTGCTACCGGCGAGTCGGGACTGCACATCCCGGCGGTCTCCGGGGACAAGCACACCGTCGAGTTCGTCGTCAGCGCCTCCGGCGGCGCGACCGTCCGGTTCGGCGCGCTCAACGACCAGCGGACCGAAACGACCCCGGCCAGCACCGACGAATGGCGCGGTACGGCGTCGTTCAACTCGGGCGACTACCTGCTCACCGTCACCGCGGACACCCGGAACGCGTCGGTCAGCAACCAGATCGCCTGCACGATCCTCGTCAACGGCCAGAAGGTCGCGGAAAACAAGGGCCAGACCATCGCCTTGTGCACCGCGAGCACCGGCTGATCCCGCGTTCCGTCCTCTGGATGCGGTACTTGCACGCGCAACGACCGCATCCAGAGGACGGAACGCGGAAGGCCGCCTGGCGGCCGGCCGGTATCGCCCCCACCTCCACCGGCCGGACCGCCACGAGCCGCTCCTGGCGGCTCTTCAGACGGATCCCGAAGGGTCCGCCCGAGCGTCGATCTTTACCTCTTGCCCCTCCCCTAGGGCTCGATCGACGCTGAACAGGACCCTACGCGCGCGAGAGGCGAGGCCACTAAGAATCCGCTAAGGATCACTCACGGACCTTCGCCGAGGTCGGTGAGTTCCGCACGGACCAGCCCGGCGAGCTTCGGATTGGCGTCGGAAAGGATCTTCAGCGCGAGCGCGAACTGCTCGCGGGCACCGTCCACATCCGACCCGGCGCGCAGGACCCTGCCGAGCGTCAACCGCAGCACGCCCTCCTGGAGAACGAACCGCCTGCTGATCGTCAGGTCGACGGCCTCCCAGACGTACCGCTCGGCGGCGGCGAGTTCGCCGATCCGCATGCTCAGCTCGGCGAGGTTGTTCAGTGAGACGACGACGTAGCTCTCGTCGCCGAGGGTCCGGTCGATCTCCAGCGAGGCGACCTGGTGCCCGATCGCCTCGATGAATCGGCCCGCCCGTTTTTCGGCCTCCGCGCAGTTGTTGAGCGCCTGCCCGCGCAATTCGAGATCGCCGGTCCGGTCGGTCTCCTCGACCGCCCGCCGCAGCGTGCCGATGGCCTCGTCGTGCCGCCCGAGCAGGGTCAGCGCGCTGCCGAGGTGGATGTTCGCCGAGACCACCAGCCGGTTGTCGCCGATCGCGCTCGCGAGTTCGAGCGCGCGTTCGGCGTCGGCGAGACAACCCTGCGGCAGCTCGAAAGTGAGCGCGATGGCGCAGCGCGAAATCAGCATCCAGCACCGTCCGAGGACGTCGCCGGACCGCTCGGCGGCCTCCAGTCCGATCTCGACCAGCCGCGTCCACTCGTCGAGCAACGGGTACACGGCGCGATAGGTGTGCGCGACCCTGGCCAGCCGCCAGACGTCGTCGTGACGCCCGCCGGCGCGGGCGGCTTCGAGGACCTCGAGCAGGTTCGCCCATTCCGCGGTGAACCAGTCCTGCGCTTCGGTGAAGGAGCCGATCAGCGGGGTCTGCGCGTCGGTCAGCACTTCGGTGAAGTCGAGCGGGTCGACGATCCGCAGCATCTTCCGCCGCGCCCGGTCGGCGACGGCCTGATAGAACCGCACCGAGCGCGTCAGCACGTCTTCCCTGTCTTCCTCGTCGAGTTCGTTCTCCGCGAGCTCACGGAGGAACAGCCGGACGAGGTCGTGCGGGACGAAGGAGTCACGGCCGGTTTCGGCGAGCAGATTGTGCGCGGCGAGCACCCGCAGATGCCGCCGCGCCTCGGCGACGGTGATCCCGGTGATCGCCGCCGTCAGATGCGAACCGGCCGAAACGCACTGGACCACACCGAGCCGCAGGAACGTGTTCGCGACGTCGGCGGGCAGACCGCGGAACGAGACGTCGAAAGCCGCGCGGACGCCGTCGTCCGGGCCCTCGACGTCGAGTGCGGCCAGCCTGGTCCGTTCGTTGCCGAGTTCGTCGACGAGATCCTGCGCGGACCACTGCGCGCTGGCGGCGAGCCGGGCGCCCGCGATCCGCAGCGCGAGCGGGAGATAGCCGCAAAGCCGGGCGAGCGCGTGGTTGAGGTCGAATCCGGCGGGCCCGGCGAGCTCTTCGATCAGCCGGACGGCGTCACCAGGCGCGAGCGTGCCGAGGACGCGCAGTTTGGCGGCGTTGGACACGGCGAGCCCGTCGAGGCGGGAGCGGCTGGTCACCAGCGCCATCGACCGGGAACCGGGCGGCAGCAGCGGGCGGACCTGCTCGGCGGTGCGGGCGTTGTCGAGGATCACCAGCATCCGGCGCCCGGCGATCATCGAGCGGTAGAGCGCGATGCGTTCGTGGACCTGCTCGGGGATGCCGTCGGCGGGGACGCCGAGCCCGAGCAGGAACTGGGTGAGCAGATCGGCGGGTTCCAGCGGCGGGTGATGCGGGTCGAAACCCCGCAGCGAGGCGAAAAGGATGCCGTCGGGGAAGCGGCGGGCGGCGCGATGCGCCCACCACACCACCAGGCTGCTCTTGCCGATTCCGGCGGTCCCGGTGACCACGCCGACCGCGGTCTCGCCCGCCTCGGCCCGTTCGGCGAGTTCGTCGAGCCAGGCCAGATCGGCCTCGCGCCCGGCCAAGTTCGGCACGGCGGGCGGCAGTTGCTGGACGGGCTGCGCTTCGGATTTCGCTTCCGCGACGACCTTGATCGGCAGGTCGTCGTTCAAGACGCGCTCGTGCAGCCAGCGCAGATCCGCGCCGGGCTCGACGCCCAGGGTTCGCAGGGTCGCGCGGGACACCGTGCGGTAGAGCTCGAGCGCGTCGCCGCGGCGCCCGGCGTGATAGAGCGCGCGCATCAACTGACCGGCCGTACGTTCGGCGAGCGGTTTGGCCCGGACCAGCGGGCTGAGCTCGACGATCAGCTCCGCGTGCCTGCCGAGTTCGAGATCCGCGTCGACCCTGGCGCCGTGGACGGCGAGCCGCAGGTCCTCGAGTTCGGGAGCGCGGACCGACCCGGGCACCCCGGCCAGCGCGGGCCCCTGCCAAAGCGCGAGGGCCTCGGCGAGCAACTCGGACGCCTTGTCCGGATCTTCGGTGGACGCCCGCTCCAGCAGCGAACGGGCACGGTGCACGTCGATCCGGCCGGGCTCGACGGTCAGCTGATAGCCGGGCGGCGCGGTGAGGATCTGGGCGCCGCGCGGATGGTCGCCCTGGATGTCACGGAGCACGCGCCGCAGGTGGGAGACGTTGCCGTGGACGATCGTGCGGGCGGTGGCAGGCGGATCGTGCCCCCAGAGCGCGTCGATGATCTCGTCGAGCGCGACGACTTTGTTGACCTTCAAGGCCAGGAGCGCGAGCAGACCGCGGACGCCGGGACCGCCGACGGGAACCGGCCGATCGCCGTCGAGGAGGCGCACGGGGCCGAGGAGTTGGAAACGGGCCGGGGAACCGCTTTCGCCCATGACAAGCCCCCTCCCCCGATCTCTCCCCTTACCGGAGTAGCCAACCTACCGCGCGAAGACGCCGCCAACCAGAAAACGCGAGAGAAGAGAGACATAGCGGGTAATCCGGCGCCCGGAAGTGAAGGTCGCCTTACCTACCTTGAGCGTAGGGAAAGGGGACTTTCACTCCCTTGTGTGGATTTCGGGACGTTGGATGTCCAGAAATCCACACGGTCCCGCGTGACCGGCCGGGTCACGTCGAGTGGCCGTGGCGCCGAAGACATGTGGGGTGTGTGGAAATAGGGACGTTGAACGTCCCTATTTCCACACACCCCACACCCCGCACGCACACCAGCCACGCCGGGTAGGCGCCGGTGACGGATCGTGAGGGGCGAGTCTCGTGCTCTCAGCGACCGACATGGGGAGCAGGAGCCGGTAACAGCGGCCCGAAAACTAGAACGGCTCCGTGCCATCAGTCCCGATCTGATGGCACGGAGCCGGGGGGATGTCCGATTTGGGCCACCTGGGGGCGCGACCCACACCGGACATCGGCGTCCACGTCCGTCCGGGTGGGCTCACCCCGAGCGAAGAACCCGTGCGGTCGTCGACAACACCTACGTGAGCAAACCCACTGGCCCGCTCACGTGGCGACAACGTAACAGGGCGCACATCAACGGCTACAGGCGCCCCGCCATGGCCTTCGCTACCTGCGGTTCGTCAGCGCGACAGGGGAGTCGAGTCGCGGCCGGCGATGAACGTCGGACGCGGTTCGATCGCGGCGAACGGCTCCCGCAGCGCGTTCTCGACGCTGTTGAACACGACGAAGATGTTCGACCTCGGGTACGGCGTGATGTTGTTCGACGAACCGTGCATCACATTCGAATCGAACCAGAGCGCCGAACCGGCCTGCCCGGTGAATTGGTCGATTCCGTATTCGGCGGCGAGTTTGGTGATGTCTTCCTCGCTGGGAACACCGACCCGCTGCTCTTTCAGTGAACTCTTGTAGTTGTCCTCGGGGGTTTCCCCCGCGCATTGGACGAAGGTCCGCTGCGAACCCGGCATCACCATCAGCCCGCCGTTGAACGGGTAGTTGTCGGTGAGCGCGATGGAGCAGCTGACCGCACGCGGCGCGGGCATGCCGTCCTCGGCGTGCCACGTCTCGAAGTCCGAGTGCCAGTAGAACCCGGTGCCCTTGAAACCGGGCATGTAGTTCACCCGGCTCTGGTGGATGTAGACCTCGGAGCCGAGGATCTGCCGGGCCCGGTCGAGCACGCGGGGATCGCGGACGAGTTCCGCGATCAGCTCGCTGGTCTCGTGGACGTCGAAGATGGAGCGGACCTCACCGGTCTTGGCTTCGGTGATGACGCGCTCGTCGTCGCGATGGTCGCCCGAAGACATCCGGACGAGTTCCTGCCAGTACGTCTGGATCTCGCCAGGCGACAACAACTGGTCGACGACGGTGTAACCACGGGCTTCGTGGTTGGCGAGCGCGGCCGCGTCGATGGGACCGTCGGCCTCGGCGCCCCAGACGGTGGGGTGTGTCCTGGGGAGGTGTTCGGGCTTACCCGCGATGCGCGTCGGGTAGCTGTCGTCGACTCGGGTGTCGGTCAGCGTCAATGCAGTCGCCTCCTCGAGCGTTTTTTAGGGTTCGGTTACGAGCGGGTACACGCCGTTTTCGTCGTGGACCTCTCGTCCGGTGATCGGCGGGTTGAACACGCAGACGCACTTGATCTCGGTCTTGGGCCGGACCTGGTGCTTGTCGTGGTCGTTCAACAGGTACAACGTGCCCGGCTTCAGCTGGAAGACCTCGCCGGTCGCGGTGTTCTCGAGCTCGCCTTCACCGGAGGTGATGAAGACCGCTTCGATGTGGTTCGCGTACCAGAAATCGTTGACCGTCCCGGCGTAAAGCGTGGTCTCGTGCACCGAGAAACCGACGCCCTCCTTGGCCAGCACGATGCGTTTGCTGCGCCAGTTCGGGGTCTTGATGTCGGCGTCGGTGTCGGTGACCTCGTCGAGTGTTCTGACAAGCAACGGAAAACTCCTTCTCGTTCTCGGTTGAGGGCGGTCGGTTCGGGTCAGGTGAGGACAGCGGCGATGGACTCGTCGATGATCGACAGGCCCTTCGTGAGTTCCTCGTCGGTGAGCGTCAGCGGCGGCAGCAGCTTCATGACCTCGCCATCGGGGCCGGAGGTCTCCATCAGCAGCCCGCGCTCGAACGCGGCGGCGCAGACCTTGCCCGCGAGGTCGCCGTTGGGGAACTCGATGCCCCTGGCGAGGCCGCGGCCCTTCGCGAACAGGTTCGCGTCCGGGTACGCCTCGACGATGCCTTCGAAAGCGGCGGCGATGCGCTCGCCCTTGGCCTTGGTCGACTTCTCCAGCTCGTCGTCGCTCCAGTAGACGCGCAGCGCCTCGGTCGCGGTGACGAACGCCGGGCTGATGCCGCGGAAGGTGCCGTTGTGCTCGCCGGGCTCCCAGACGTCGAGGTCCGGGCGGATCAGCGTCAGCGCCATCGGGATGCCGTAGCCGCCGATGGACTTCGAGAGGCAGACGATGTCGGGCTTGATGCCCGCGTCCTCGAAGCTGAAGAACGGGCCGGTGCGGCCGCAGCCCATCTGGACGTCGTCGAGGATCAGCAGGATGCCGTGCTTCTTGCACAGATCATCCAGCGCCTTGAGCCATTCGATGCGCGCGGCGTTGATGCCGCCCTCGCCCTGCACACCTTCGACGATAACGGCGGCGGGCTCGTTCAGGCCGCTTCCGGAGTCTTCGAGAAGTTTCTCGAAGTAGAGGAAGTCCGGGATCGAGCCGTCGAAGTAGTTGTCGTACGGCATCGGGGTGGCGTGCACCAGCGGGACACCCGCGCCGCCGCGCTTCATCGAGTTACCGGTCACCGAGAGGGCGCCCAGCGTCATCCCGTGAAAGGCGTTGGTGAAGTTGATGACGGCTTCCTTGCCCGTCACCTTGCGCGCGAGTTTCAGCGCGGCCTCGACCGCGTTCGCGCCACCCGGGCCGGGGAAGACGACCTTGTAGTCGAGATCGCGCGGCGCGAGGATCTTGTCCTTGAACGTCTGGAGGAAGTCCCGCTTGGCCACGGTGAACATGTCCAGCGCGTGCGTGACGCCGTCACGGGCGATGTAGTCGATCAGGGCCCGCTTGAGCGCCGGGTTGTTGTGCCCGTAGTTCAGCGCGCCGGCACCGGCGAAGAAGTCGAGGTAGGCCTTGCCGTCCTCGTCGTACAGGTAGCTCCCCTGGGCCCTGTCGAACACCACGGGCCAGCCACGGCTGTAACTGCGTACTTCGGATTCGAGTTCCTCGAAAATGCTCATCACGTTTTCTTTCTCCCTGGGATCCCCGGATTTACGTTCTATTGACTGCTGAGCGGACCGATTCGGTACAGGTCCTCCTGCTCATGCGTTCCGTCCTCGGCCGGGAAATCCTTGGCGGTGAACAGATCCCGGCGTTCCAAAGTGGTGTTCCACCGCTTGGCGAACGAGGCGAACAACCGGATCGAAGCCTCGTTGTCCGGCGTGATCGTGGTTTCGAGGTATCGCACACCCTGGGCGGTGAGCTGGCTGAACAGCTCGTCGAGCAGTGCCCCGGCCAGGCCTTTTCCACGCTGGGACGCGTCGACCGCGACCTGCCAGACGAAGCCGGTGTCCTGCTTCCGATACCCGATCACGAAGCCGACCGGGGTGCCGTCGACTTTCGCGACGACCGAGGTGTCCGCGAAATCGTGGCACCACAGCAAATAGGCGTAAGGCGTGTTGAGATCGAGCTTCTTCGAATCGCGGGCGATTCTCCAGAGCGCGGCACCGTCTGCCTTGGTCGGGTTTTCGATCAAGTGCTTTCCGGACATGTCCAAGAAACGTACCGGAGGATTCGGGCGCGGTCAGATCAGCGCGGCGGCGGCAACGCGGCTACCTGCAACAACCCCGAAACACACGTGACAAAGGTAACGGTAACGTTTGAAGCGCAGCACTTGTGGGTAAGGCCGCTTCGTCGCGGTCTCACTGGATGTGACGATACCAACCGTTACCACTCGGTCGCAGGACCAGGACACAATTCGGCGGTTCAGCGGCGGTGGCGCCGCCGGAATACGGAACCCAGCGGCGTCCAGACGGCGGGCAGCAGAATCAGCAGACAGACCACCAGCCACCAGACCGGCGCCTCGCCGCGCCGCCAGCCCGCGACGACGTCGCCGAGCCAGCCGAACAGCGGGTCCCGGATCGGTGGCAGGAAGGCGGCAAACAGCAGACCGGCTCCCACCAGTACGCCGAGCACCGTGAGCACCATCCGCCACGTCTTGCGCAACGTCATCAGGCTGACCACCAGGAACACGATCGCGCCCGCGGCGACCGGCACGCCGACCCACTGGAGGACGGGGCCGCCCTGCCCGCCGATGACGAACCCGGCCAGCACGGTGATGAGCGCGACGAGCACGTTCCACGGGGACGGCAGCGTGGCGGCGCCGCGCGTGATCCACCACGCGCTGCGGCTCGCGGCTTTGGCGAAGGTCGCGGCGGGCTGGACCGACTTCGGCACCCTGGTCGCCCCCGCGGCCGCGTTGATCCCGGCGGCACCGGCTTTGACCAGCGTCTTCGTCAGCAGCATCGTCCCGCGTTCGTGCTCGAAGCGCTCGCCGGAGACCTGGCAGGCCTGGAACGCGCGCTGCGTATGCTCGGCGGTCTCCGGTTCGGTCTCGATGAGTTTTCTGAACCGCTCCGACGGTTTCCCGTTCCCCTTGGCCGTTTTGGCGTCGTGTCCACAGTGGAGTCCGACGCAGGGCAGTTCCTCGCGCGCGATCTCCGTTTGCCGGACCCTGGCGAGCACCATCGCCGTCACCGGCATGCTGATCGGGAGGACGGCTTCCTTTTCCACGTCACCGAGTTCTCCGTCGAGACCGAGGAACGCGAGCTCACCGGCCAGTTGCGCGCGCAACGCCTCCGCTTCCTCCTGCGACAGGCCGTCTTCGGTCCCCGGCTGACGCCAGCCGATCTTCTCGAACGCGCCCCGGACCTGCTCGCGGAAGGTCTCACGGCCGACGACGTCGCGCAGCAGCCGCAGGCGTTTCGGGTCGAGCAGGCACTGGATCAGCCAGCCCGCGCCGTCGACGCGACCCCACATCCAGTCGTTCGCGCGCCACGACGCCTTGTAGAACGCGCCGAAGTAGTCGGCCTGCATCCCGGTGAGCTTGTCCCACGAACGGCGCCGCTTCATGTCCAGCAACGTCCGGGAATCCGCGCTCACCTGCACGAGATCGACCCGCTGGTCGACAGACGGCGGTTGCGCGAGCAGCCCCCGGGTCGCGATGTGCAGGCGCACCAGGCGCGAGGTGACGACCGCGTCGCCGGCGCTCTTGTCGTCGGAGGTCAGGCCGGTCCACGCCAGGAGCGTGGTGACCGTGTCGGCGGCTTCGGTGTCGGGTTTCGCCTGTGCCAGCGGCAAAAGGATCGGTGTCGCCTGCCGGATCGCGGCGACCACCAGTGGCCAAGCCTCCTTCAGCGTGTCCGCCCGGCCCCTTTCCGCCCACTTCTCGGCGAGGCCCTCGATCCAGGCCGCGAGCGTGACTTCGGCATCCGGCGGATCTTGTCGGGTGACCCAGCCCGCGAGCCGCTCGCCCCGAGCGGCCTTGTGCCGTGCCTCGTGCAGCAGCACGCGGCAGCGGTTGAGCTGCACCGCCCGCTCCGGCGACGGATCGAGCCGGAAACCCGCGTTCACCAGCTGGAGACCGGTGGCGACCGAATCGTCCAGCGCGGTGGTGCGGAAGGCGATCAGGTCCTGGAGTTCGCAGGTGTCCTTCGGCGGCTCGGCGGGCAGGCCGTCGCGCAGTCCCGCCGCCGCGGCCGCGCGCAGCTGCGCGGCGGTACCGGACGCCCATTGACGGCCCGGATCCTCCACATCGGACAGTGAGAGCCTGCGGGTCGCCTCGCGGACCAGCGCGGTGGCGTCCTCCTGCACCCGCCGATCGCGGTAGTCGTTCATCAGCCGCTGATCGACCAGTGTGTCCGGGCCGCCGCGAACCCCCATCGCGGCAAGGGAAACACGGGTTCCCCTGGTCCGGACCACGGCGTCGTTGTGGCGGGTCAGGTCTTCGAGTTCGGCGCTGATCGTCTGGCTCAGGACGGTGCCGACGACCTTGCTCATCGCGCTGCCCAGCAGTGGCGGCCGGTCCGGATCGACCTCGACCCGCTCGGCTTCGCGTTCCGCCGTCGGCACCACGTACAGCAGCAGCCGCCGGACGTCCGAATGCGACTGCCGTTCGAAGATCTCCCGCAACGCAGGGCGCAACGGCTTGTTCAGCAGCACGCCGCCGTCGGTCAGCCAATGCGACCGCGTGACGTCGGTGTAGCGGGTCATGTCCGGATGAAGCGGCCCGGTCTTCTCGCCGATCGGCATCCGGGAGAGTTCGAACGCGCCGGGGAAAGACGCGGTGGAGCGCGCCGCCAGCGCAAGCGGGCCGACGACGTCATCAGTCCACAAAGGACCGTCGAAACGGAACAGGAGCCGGTGTTCGGTGTCCCGCACCAGGTTTCCGAGCGCGTCGTCGAACCTGGTCGTCTCGCCGTCGATCATCGTGCCGGTGAGCAGCACGGTGATGTCGGGGCAGTCCGGTTTCACTGTCGCCTTGTCGGTGATCCGGTGCAGCGCGTCCTTGAGGTCCGCCAGCAGCACCTTGTCGCCGTCGAGCAGCGAGCGCGGTTCCTTCTCGCCGGGATCGCGGATCAGGTTGTCGAGCGATCCCGTGCTGATCCACGTGTCGCGCAGCACCTGCGGACTCGACCGGAACGCCTCGGCGAGCCCGAGGCACGCCGCGTTGATGCCGCCCGCGCTCGTGCCCGTGAGCACGTCGAGCGAGACAGTCGCGTTGAGGAGGTCGAGCAGGACGCGGTACGGCCCCTCGGATTCCGGCGTTCTCGACGCGTGCAGCAGATGCGAGGTCTCGGTGGCGACCCCGCCCATCCAGACCGCGAGGCTCGCCCCGCCCACCATGGTCATCGCCAGCCGGATCTCCTGCGGCCACGGACTCCCCGCGTCGGCCATGTGCGCCCTCCCCAAGGCTTAAGTGCACGAGCACTTTAGACCGGACGGGCGATGCGGTGTACCGCCGTTGGTGCCGCGATTCGTTCACCCATAAGGGCAATTTCATGCCCTTGCAGTCAGGTGCCCGGCCGCGGGGGCTGGATACGCCGGTCCCGCGTTTTGTCCTCTGGATGCGGTAGTTGCACGCGCAAGGACCGCATCCAGAGGACGAAACTCAGACGGTCAGGCGACACGCCTCACCCTCGGACATCGCCTCAGGTAGGGAAGGCCTCCTTCGCTACCTTCAGGGTAGGGAAGGAGGCCTTCACGGACAGCTGACGCGACTGGTGAGGCCACTGAGGCCAAAGCGCACGAAACGTGGGGAGGGTCAGGCGGCGAAGTGCTCCAGCAGCAGCACCTGCGCTTCACCGACGGCGAAGCCGAGGACGGCGCCCGTCGCGATCAGGATCCATTCGTCCTGCTGGAACGCCGGCCGCAGCAGTCCCTCGAACTCGCGCGGCGACAGCTCCTTCATCTTGGTCACCAGCACGTTCCGGATGTCCATCGCGTCGTTCGCGTAGTCCTCGATGTAGCGCATGGTCTCCGGCAGCTTGTCCATGATCTTCTCGGCGATGTTCAGTTTCATGTCCTGATACCGCCTGCTGCCGACGGCGAACACCACCAGCGGTTTCCCGACCCCGACACGGCGCCCGAGCTGTTCGTCGAGCTGGCGCTGGATCAGCCCGAGCACCCGGTCCGACAGCGGGCCGTGCAGCACCGCCTCGATCACGTTGTGCGGGGTGATGATCTCCTTCGCGATCAACGCCCCGTACGCCTCCGCGACCTCGCCGCGCCGCTTCAGGAACAGGCCTTGCCAGCGCACGCCGAAATACCGGCGCTCTTCGATCGGGTAGAAGATCATCCGCAACGCCAGCCAGTCGGTGAACCAGCCGGTGAACAGGCCGAACAGCGGCATGATCAGCGGGAACTTGAACAGCACCCACGCGATCATCTGGATCACGCCGATCAGCCCGCCGAAGAAGATGCCGGAGCGGGCGATGAACTTGAACTCCTTGTCGCCCGCCTCCTGGAAGATCCGGTTCAGCAGCCGTTTGTCCTTGACCAGTGCGGTGACCACCATGCCCTTGAGGTCGAACACACTGTCCACATCGGACTTGATCAGCTCGAGCACGGCGGCGACCATCTTCGGCGTCTCGGCCTGGACGCGCTGGATCACCAGCCGCTGCATCCCCACCGGCAGCGATTCCCACAGCCCCGGCTGGTAGTGGCCTGCGACGTCGCGCACGATGTCCTCGACCGCCGCCTGCAGCGGTTTTTCGATCTCCCGCGCGATTCTCTGCGGATCGAGCCTGGCGACGACCTCCGCCGGTTTGATCAGCTGCTCGGTCATCGTGTCGCAGGCGATGCTCGCCATCCGCGCGGCGCGTTTGGGCACGATGCCCTGCCAGCCGAGGAACGGTTTGATCCCGACGAATTCGACCGGCTGGAACATCATCCGGATCGCGACGAGTTTGGTGGTGTAGCCGATCAGCGCGGCGACGATCGGGATCGAGACGTAGATCGGCCAATGCTCGGCGAAGTCGGCGAGGATCCCGTCGAGGAACGCACCCATGCCCGGGTCAGCCGGCGCTCGGGTCGCAGGCCTGCCAGAACTGGGCGCCGAGCCGGGAAATGTGGACCGTGCGTTTGACGAACTTGGCCCGCTTGACAGCCTTCTCCGCCTCGCGGACGGTCTCGTCGGTCAGCAGGATCTCGTACTGCGTCTCCAGCGACGGCACCTCTTCGTCCAGCTCGACCAGGCCGAGCCCGATCAGCCTGGTGAGGTAGCCGGGCACCTGGTCGGGCAGCGAGACCCCGGCGGCCTTGCCGACGGTGGAGGCGTTGCGCAGCACGAACCGCCCGGCGCCGCCGAGGTTGGTCCGCTCGGCGACGTCGACGGCGGGGAACGGCGAGCCGTCCGAAAGCGCGGAGAGGATGCGCGCCTCGTCCGGCGTCAGCTGCCGCAGGATGATCGCGTAGAGGTACTCGCGGGCCCGCTCACGGCCGAAACCGATCGAGTGGTTCAGCAGTTCGGCCATCGCCGCGCGGAGCGGTTCGAGCTGGGCGCGCGTGTGCACGAGGGTGATGGTCGCCTCGACCGGGCGCGAACCGTTGGCGTCGGGCCGGTTCATCGCGGACGCGGCGGTGAGCGCGGCGTGGTACGGGTCGTCGACCTCGTCGAGACGGCGGCGCAGCTCCGAAAGCAGCTGCCGCTCACCTTGTTTGATGACCTGCTCCGCGATTTCGACGCCGGGGAGCTTGCGGGTGAATTCGAAACCCGTGCGCGCGGCCCAGCCCGCCAGCTGCCCCGCGCGTTTGGCGAAAGCGGCCAGGTCGTCACCGGCGGGTCGATCGTTGCTCACTGGCACTCCCCTCACGTTCGCGCTGATGCTACCTGCGAGTAGGCCGAATGGCCGAAATTGTGATGGACCTGGGTGTTTGGATGGTCACCATGAGCTTCACGCGCTGGGGTCCGCCGATCGACGTCCTCCCGCTGTTCGCGCGGGAGGAGCAGGCCTTGCTGGACGTCCTCACCGGACTGGACGCGGAACAGTGGGCCGCGCCGACGGTCTGCGCGGGCTGGACGGTGCACGATCTCGCCGCCCACATCCTGGGAGACAAACTCGGTAGGCTGTCCCGCGACCGCGACGACTATCGGACGACGGCGCCCCGCGAGGGCGAACGCTTCGGGAAGTTCCTCGACCGGATCAACGACGAATGGGTGGTCGCGTGCCGTCGGCTGTCTCCCGAGGTGCTGTTCGCGATGCTGGTGGACAGCACTTCGCAACTCGCCGAGATGTGGGGTCACGCCGATCTCGACGCCATCGGCGAGCCGGTGAGCTGGGCCGGGGACGAACCGGCGCCGGTCTGGCTCGACGTCGCCCGCGAGTACACCGAGTTCTGGGTGCACCAGCAGCAGATCCGCGAGGCGGTCTGTGTACATGGGCCGCTCGACGATTCAGAGTTCCGAGGACCGGTGATCGACACGTTCATGCGGGCGCTTCCGCATACGCTGCGTGATGTCGGAGCGCGCACAGGGCGGCAGGTCGTCTACACCGTCACGGGTCAGGGCGGCGGCAAATGGACGGCGCAGCGGACCCCCGACGGCTGGTCGATCGACCGCGTCGCGCCGACGTCCCGTTCGCCGCTGGCCTCGGTGACCACGGACGCCGACACGTTCTGGCGGCTCTGCACCCGGAACCCGGCGGACCGGGAGCGGGTCACCGCCAAGGGCGACGAAAACGTTTGCGCCACCGTGCTCGGGATGACGTCGATCATCACATCGAGTAGCGGCTGACCTTCTCCGGGTGGATCACGAGCCGGAGGAGTTCCAGGTCCTGGATCCCGGCGAGTTCGCCTGCGTGAGCCGGGTCTTCGAGGTCCCAGTAGCGCTCGGCGAGGCGGGCGGCCAGCTCGTGGGCTCCGTCGGGCTCCACCGTGACACGGCCGGCGACCGAAACCCAGCGCTCACGTTCACCCACCGGCGCGGCCACGATGATCGAGGCACGGGGATCGCCGTCCAGCCGCCGCACCTTGGGCGAGTCGTGGGGCGTGAACAGCTGGACCGTGCCCTCGCCGGTGGCTTCGAACCACACCGGCCGGACCGGCCCGTCGGCGACGGTCAGGAAACCGTGCAGGGGACGGCGGAGGAATTCGAGGTCTTCGACGGTCAGCATGAGCTCGATTCAACACGGCCCGCTTGGACGAGCCCATAGGCGAGAAGCCGGATCACCTGTGTATTCGTCTAACGTCGAGGGCGTGGACGTGTTCAGTGACCTGATCCGCGGGGTGCGGTCCCACGGCTCGTTGTTCGGCAGTTCGGCCCTGTCCCCGCCCTGGTCCTTGCGTTTCGTGGACGGCGCGCCGCTGACCCTGTGCGCCGTCCTCACCGGGGCGGGCTGGATCGTGCCGGAGGACGGCGAGCCCGAACCGCTCCGCGCGGGCGAGACGATCATCGTGCGCGGCCCCGGAACCTTCACTTTCGTCGACGAGGTCGGCACTCTGGCCGAGCCGATCGCTTGCGGCGAGCACTGCGCGACACCCGACCAGGGCGGGACGCGGCATCGTCTCGGCTGGGCCGACGATCCCGGCGGCGCCGAGACGACCTTGATCGTCGGCGCGTATCCGGTCCGCGGTGAGATCGGCCGTCCGCTGCTGGACGCGCTGCCCGTCGTGGTGCGCGTGGACGCCGGAGGCGCGGGTGACCCCGTGCTGGACCATCTCGCCGCCGAGGTCGCCATCGACGCGCCGGGTCAGCAAGTGGTCCTCGACAGGCTGTTGGACTGGATGCTGGTCTGCTCGCTGCGTGAATGGTTCGACAGGCCCGGTGGCGAGCCCCCGGCGTGGTGGGCGGCCCAGCGGGATCCGGTGGTCGGCGACGCGCTGCGCCTGCTGCACGCGGAACCGGCCGCGCCGTGGACGGTCGGCTCGCTGGCCGGGCGGACAGGGGTCTCGAGGTCGACGCTGGCCAAGCGGTTCGCCGATCTGGTCGGCGAGCCACCGCTGACCTATCTGACCCGCTGGCGGATGACGCTCGCGGCGGATCTGTTGGCGGGCCGGGAATCCGTGACCATCTCGGATGTCGCCCGTACCGTCGGCTACTCCGACCCGTTCGGTTTCAGCGCGGCGTTCAAACGCGTGCGCGGCGTCAACCCGAGCGAGTTCCGGCGCGTGGGCCCTCAGCGCAGCTGATGCCGGGACTTCTTGGCCTGCTTGCGCAACTGCAGGATCCGGGCGCCGCCGACGAGCGCGACCAGCGCGCCGCCGGCGATCACGGAGAACAGCATCGCGACGGCCAGCGGCATGCTGCCGGACATGCCGAGGAAGTGGACGGTGGCGGTGTCCTGGTTCTGCAGGATGAACACGAGCAGGAACACCAGCACGACCAGCGCCACGATGACGGCGATCCACGTACCGCTCACCCGCGTGCGCTTGAGTTTCGGGCCCGCGTCGAACTTACCGCTGTGGCGCGCGCCGCCGGCGGCTTCGGGTGGTTTGACGGGCTCGACCGGAACCTCGGCGGCACCCTCCTGCGGCTGAGTCATGCACGACAGTGTCCGCCGAAGTGGGCTTGATCGCGCTCTCAAGCGTCCGAACGGGTGACCTCGTCCGCCGCGCGCAGCACGCGCAAGGTGTTCTTCCCGGCCAGTTTCGCGCAATCCTCGTCGCTCCAGCCGCGTTCCATCAGCGCGGCGAACAGCACCGGGTACTTCGACACGTCTTCGAGGCCCTCGGGCAGTGTCGCGACTCCGTCGTAGTCGCCGCCGAGGCCGATGTGATCGACTCCGGCCACTTCGCGCGCGTGCTCGATGTGCGCGACGACGTCGTCGATGCTCGCCTTCGGCTTCTCCGGGCCACCTCGCTCCGCGGTGAACTTCGTGCGCTGGTCGAGGTTCCGGTAGTCCTGACCCGCGGCTTCCATGTCCAGGCGCAGCTGGTCGTCCCACTCGGCGACCTTCGGCGAGATGAAGCCCGGCACGAACGTCACCATCGCGACGCCGTCCTTGGCGGCCAGGGTTTCCAGGACGTCGTCGGGGATGTTGCGGGCGTGGTCGTTGACCGCGACGCACGAGGAGTGGCTGAAGATCACCGGCGCGGAACTGACCTCCAGCGCGGCGCGCATCGTGCTCGGCGCGACGTGCGAAAGGTCGACCAGCATGCCGATCTTGTTCATCTCACGGACGACGTCGCGGCCGAAATCGGTGAGCCCGCCGTGCGCGGGTTCGTCGGTGGCGGAGTCGGCCCAGGTGGTGTTGTAGTTGTGCGTCAGCGTCATGTAGCGGACACCGAGACGGCGCAGGATCCTCAGCACGCCAAGGGATTCGGCGATGCTGTGGCCGCCTTCGGCGCCCAGCAGCGAAGCGATCTTGCCGTCGCGGAACGCGGCCTCGGCCTGATCGGCGGTGTCGGCGAAGGCGAGCCGATCGGGGTACCGCTCGATCATCTGGTGCACGATCTCGATCTGTTCGAGGACCGCGGTGACCGCGCTGTGCCCCTCGAACTGGCAAGGCACGTAGACGGACCAGAACTGCATCCCGAGCCTGCCTTCGGCGAGCTTCGGGAAGTCGGTGTGCAGATGCGGCTGGCGGACCGTGAGGTCCGTGCCCGCCACGGCCTCGACCGGATCCGGCCCGGTCGTGACCCGCAGCTCCCATGGCAGATCGTTGTGCCCGTCCGCGAGGAGCACCGTTTCGAGCAGGGCCTGGGCTCGGACGAGGTCACCGTTAGTCATCCGACGATGTTACGTTCGGCTACTTTGCTCTCCCCGCTACGGGTTGAGCCACCCCGCGGCCGCTACCAAACCGTTGCCGGTCACCTGGTGCCCGCCGGGATGACGGTGGGCGACGACCTCCGCGGACCGCTCGCGCAGGTCCCGGACGAGTGTCTCCGCCGAAGCCAGCGGCGCCATCGGATCGTGTTCACCGTTCGACAGGAAGACCCGCGTGCCGGACAGATCGTTTCGTGGCGGCGACGGGAGCGGGGACATCGCCGCGAACAGCGCGGCCTCGCCGACGGCGTCCGGGCGGAGCAGGGTCACCGCGGCGGCGATGTTGGCGCCGTTGGAGAACCCGATGGCGACCAGCCGCCTGCCCTCGAGCCCGTATTCCTTGCGCGAGGCGAGCACGAAATCGGCCAGCTGGTTCGCGCGGAAGACGACGTCCTCGTGATCGAAAACGCCCTCCTCCAGCCGCCGGAACCACCGCGGGGCACCGTGTTCCGACACCGGCCCGGCCGGCGCGAGCAGCGCGGACGCCGGGCTCAGCCGGCGGGCGAGCGGCACGAGATCGTCCGGCCCGCCGCCGGTGCCGTGCAGGAGCAGCAGCACCGGCTCGTCCGGCGATCCCTCGACGTACTTGTGCTCTAGAGACTTCATCGCGGGTTGTTCTCGCTCGGGAGGTCCAGCTTCGGCAGCATCGCCTCGATGTCCTCGCGTTTCGGCTCCAGCCACGGCGGCAGCTTCAGCGCGCGGCCGAGTTCGAGCAGCGGCTCGTCGATCGCGAACCCGGGTTCGTCGGTCGCGACTTCGAGCAGGGTGCCGCCCGGCTCGCGGAAGTAGATCGAGCGGAAGTACTGACGGTCCAAAATGGACGTCACGTTCACGCCGTCGTCGATCAGCTCGTCGCGCCACGCGGCCTGGGTCGCCTCGTCCGGGGCGCGCCAGGCGACGTGGTGCACGGTGCCCGCCGCCACCAGACCGCGCGGGGCGTCCGGCGTCACGAGGACGTCGACGAGCGCGCCGGGGCCGCCTTCACCGGCGGAGAACCGCAGGCGGTTGTCCGCCTGGTGCTCGAAGGTCAGGCCGAGTCCGTCGGTCAGCATCCCGGCGGTCGCGTCCTCTTTGGACACCGAGAGCGTGACGGAGTGCAGCCCGCGGATCGCGTGTTCGGCGGGGACGAGTTTCGTGTCCCACGGGTCGCGCGGGTCGCCCTGGGGATGTGCGACGAGCGCGAGCTTCAAGCCGTCCGGGTCGAGGAAGGCGAGCGTCTCCTCGCCGTCGGAGTTGCGGATCTGGCTCGTCTCGACGCGGCTCTCGGCGAGGTGCCGTTTCCACCAGCCGAGCGAGGCTTCCGGTACCGAGAACGACGTCGTGGTCGCCTGACCGGTGCCGTGACGGCCCTTCGGCGCGTCCTTCCACGGGAAGAACGTCATCAGCGAACCGGGTTTGCCGGAGCCGTCGCCGTAATAGAGGTGGTACGTGCCGGGGTCGTCGAAGTTCACGGTGGTCTTCACCAGCCGCAGGCCGAGGGCCCGGGTGTAGAAGTCCGCGTTGCGCTGGGGATCGCCACCGATGGCGGTGACGTGGTGCAGGCCCGAAGTCTTGATCGACATGGTGCCCCTCCTCTGGGAGCCGGTGAACTCAAGCTAGCCCGATAACCTCTCGCGCGCAAGATATATTCCAGGAAGAGTTCTTGGTGTACCCTCGCTCGCGTGACAGCCGCGGAACCGAACGACGACGAAGTGGTCACGTGGTGGGGCCTGGTGATCGAGGGCTACCTGGCCACGCAGAACAAGCTGATGGGCGAGATAGCCGAACGGTTCGGCCTGGCGCCGGCGTCGTTCGACATCCTGCTGAGGCTCGTGCGATCACCTGAGCACCGGATGCCGATGACGCGGCTGGCCGTCGAGGCGGCGTTGTCCAGCGGCGGGTTCACCAAGGTCGCGGACCGGCTGGTGGCCGCGGATCTGATCTGCCGCGTGCCCAGCCCGGACGACCGCCGCGTCACGTTCGCGGCGCTCACCGAGCACGGCCTCGACGTCGCGCAGCAGGCGCGGGAGGCGTGTGCGGAGATCCTGCGGCGCATCGTTTTGGCTCCGCTGGGTGACGACGCGTCCGGCCTCGCCGAGGCCATGCGCACCTTGCGCACCGTCAACGGGGCTTGAAAAACCGCCTCTGGCCTGCCGCTTTCGCGGAGCGCACGCTAGGGGGATGCTCACCGAATCGACGATCACGACGATGCTCCCGGTGACCGACGCCGAACGCGCCGGCCGCTTCTACGCGGATTCCCTCGGTCTGCGCCGGACTTCCACCGGCGAAGACGGGACCGTCTACTTCGAGGCGGGCGCGGGCTCGATCGGCCTGCGCCCGATGCCCGCCGGATCTCAGAGCGAGAACACCGCGCTGAGTTTCGAGGTCGGCGACCTGGCTGCCGAGGTGCGGGTGCTGGAGGACCGCGGCGTGCGGTTCCAGGACTTCGAGGCGGACGGCATCAAAACCGTCGGCCATATCGCCGACCTCGGCAAGGAACGCGCGGCCTGGTTCACCGACAGCGAGGGGAACGTCCTCTGCCTGCACGAGGTTCTCGCCTGACCCCGCGTTTCGTCCTCTGGATGCGGTACTTGCGCGCGCAAGTACCGCATCCAGAGGACGAAACGCGTGAGGGTGCGCTGGCCGGTGAGGGTGCTGCACATGTCGCGAAAGCCACTTTCGGGACGTCTGATGTCCCGAAAGTGGCTTTCGCGACACCCGAGATGGCGGTGAGGCGGGCTCCGGGCGGAGACGCACCTGCGCGTTGCGAAAGCCACTTTCGCAACGTTCAAGGTTGCGAAAGTGGCTTTCGCAACCCCTTCCCAAGGAGCACCCGCCGCGGCGGGCACCGGCCAGGATGCCTCGCCCGCATTCAGTCCTCTAGATGCGGTAGTTCGCGCGACGAACTACCGCATTCAGAGGACTAAATGCGGAGGGGCGGGAGCCTGGATGTCGTACATGTCCCGCACCAGTTCGCGGATGACGTTGCGCCGGATCTTCCCGGTCGCCGTCTTCGGTAGTTCGCCCAGCTCGACGACGCCACGCGGCCGTTTGAACGACGCCAGCCCGGACCGGCAGAACTCGATCAGCTCGTCCGCGTCCAGCCTCCTGCCGGGCACGCCGACCACGCACGCGACCGGTTTCTCGATGCCGTCGGCGTCGAAGGCGGCCACGACCGCGACCTCGGCGACCGCCGGATGCTGCAGCAGCCTCTCCTCGACTTCGGAGGGCGACACCCAGATCCCGCCTGGCTTCAGCATGTCGTTGAAGCGCCCGAGACAGGTGTAACTCCCGTCGGCGTTCCGTACGAAGCTGTCGCCCGTCCGCAGCCATTCGCCCTGGAAGACCCGCTTCGTCGTCTCGTAGCGCGCCCAATACCCCGTCGCGATCGACGGCCCGGCCACGAACAGCTCACCGGGCTGCCCGTCGGGCACGGGCGCGCCGTGTTCGTCGCGCAGGGCGACCTCGTAGCCGGGCACCGGCACCCCGGTGCTGCCGGGGCGCACCTGACGCGGGCGATTGGACAGGAAGATGTGCAACGCCTCCGTCGAGCCGATCCCGTCGATGATCTCGACGCCGAACCGGTCACGGAACCGTTCGTACAGCACGGCGGGCAGCGGTTCCCCCGCCGAAACCGCTTGGCGCACCGAGGCGAACGTGTCGTCCGGGATGTCACTGGCGAGCAGCGCCGCGTAGAAGGTGGGGACTCCGAAGAACAGCGTGGGCCGCTCCGCGCGGACCCTGGCGGCGATCAGTCCCGGGGTCGGCCGCGCCGGTTCGAGCAGCGTCGTCCCGCCCGCCGCGAGCGGGAAGAAGGCCGAATTCCCCAAGCCGTAGGCGAAGAACAGCTTCGGCACGGAAAGGAACTTGTCGTTCGGGCCTGTGTCCAGCACGCCGCGCGCGTACGTCTCGCAGACCGCGCGGATCCCCGCGTGCCGGTGCATCGCCCCCTTGGGCTTGCCCGTCGTCCCCGACGTGTACAGCCAGAGCGCGGGCGAGTCCTCCCAGGTCGGCGCCGGTTCGAAACCGTGATCGTCCACTGTGGACAGATCGTTCCAGTCGTGCGCGCGGACCCCGGACGGCAGTTCGGCCGCCTTGGCCCTGTCCAGCACGACGTCGGTGACCTCCGGCGCCAGCCCCAGCGCGATCGCCGCCTGCCCGGCGAACTCGCCGGAAACGCACAGGACCCTCGCCCGCGCATCGGCGAGCACCTTGCCGAGGTCCAGCCCGGTGACCATGGTGGACACGGGTACCGCGACCGCTCCGGCCAGCATCGCGCCGAGAATCCCGGTGAGCAGTTCGACGTCGTCGACCATGCAGAACAGGACCCGCTCCTCGGGGCGGACCCCGAGCGCCTTCAGCCCCGCCGCGACCCGGCGGGATTCGGCCGCGAGCCCGGCGTACGTGAGACTCCGCCGCGGGGAGACGACCGCGTCCTTCCCCCCGTGCCCTTCCGCGAGATGCCTGTCGAGCAGGTAGCTCGCCGCGTTGAACCCGGTAGCGGCAGCGGTCACGGGCGCACCTTCAATCGGCTCAGCTCAGGTAAACGTATTCGTAATCGAACGGTTTCCCATTGATGCCCTGGCGTGGCGGTGCCACCCAGCTCGCGATCTTTCCTCGCTCGTACACCGGGTGCATCAGCGATCGGACGAAGGTCAGGTCTTCGGGAGTGGGCAGCCACTTGCGTTTGCCGGCCAGCCAGGTCCGCTCGTCGACAACCGTGCCGTCGGGCGTCACATGGTGGCCGGAGTTTATGCCGACTTCGCGATTGAATCCAGGGTGCGGGAGGACGAATCGGAAGTCGATTCCGGCCTCGTCCAGAATCTTGTTCCAGCGGTTGACCCCGGTCTGGCAGTCGGCGCGGTACTCCTCCCGCAGGTCGAGGTTCAGCAGCAGGATGGCCTGGAGTTCCTCGGTCTCCCAGGTGCCGTCCGCTCGCGGCCGGGCCAGCGAACCGGCCGCGTCGGTGAGCTTGTGGTCGTCCTTGCGGCGGGTCTCCTGCCAGCGGCCTTTCAGCCCGGCGGTGTAGTAGTTCGCCGCGTTGGTCGAGGTCTCGCTGCCGAACAGGTCGAGCGAGACGGTGTAGTGGAAGTTGAGGTAACGCTGGATGAGATCGAGCGGGATCCCGCCGTGCCCGGCGATGTCGAAGGTGTCGTGCTCGCGGATCAGTTCGGCACTGCGGGTGACCACGCGGTCGACCCCGGTGGTGCCGACGAACATGTGGTGCGCCTCTTCCTTGAGCATGAATTCACAAGTGCGGGAAAGCGGGTCGAAGCCGCTTTCCTTGAGGGTGCCGAGCTGATATTTGCCATCGCGGTCGGTGAAATAGGTGAACATGTAGAACGCGAGCCAATCCGCGGTCTCTTCGTTGAAGGCGCCGAGGATACGCGGGGCGTCCGGACTTCCGGAATTCCGGAGCAGGAGACTTTCCGCTTCGTCGCGGCCTTCCCTGCCGAAGTAGGCGTGCAGCAGATAGACCATCGCCCACAGGTGACGGCCTTCTTCGACGTTGACCTGGAACAGGTTCCGCAGGTCGTAAAGGCTCGGCGCGGTGAGCCCCAGCAGTTTCTGCTGCTCGACCGACGCGGGTTCGGTGTCACCCTGGATGACGATGAGACGTTGCAGGTCGGCGCGGTACTCGCCGGGGACCTGCTGCCAGACCGGTTCGCCCTGGTGCTCGCCGAACGTGATGACGCGATCCGGATCCCGTTCCGCGAGGAAGATCCCCCACCGGTAGTCGGGCACGTTGACGTGGTCGAAATGCGCCCAGCCGTCGCGGCCGACGCTGACCGCGGTGCGCAGATACACCCCTTGGGTTCGCAGGGTGGGGCCCATCTCGCCCCACCAGTCCAGGAATTTCGGTTGCCAGCCCTCCAGCGCCCGCTGGAGCCGCCGGTCCCCGGAGAGATCGACGTTGTTGGGGATCTTGGCGTCGTAATCGATCTTGGTGGGCATGGTTCTTTCAAACCCGCTTCCTGTCGAAGACGGCCTTCTGACCAGTACCGTAGCGACGCAGAGTGCCCTCGGCCCCGGATGCGTTCGGACGAGTGAAGATCCAGTTCTGCCACGCGGCCAAGCGGCCGAAGATCTTGCTTTCCAGTGTCTCGGGGCCGACGAACCGGTGGTTCGCCTCCATCCCGGTCAGGGCGTCCGGGCTGAGCGAAGCCCGCCCCTCCAACGCGATCCGGATCTCGTCCTCCCAGTCGAGATCGTCCGGGGCGTCGGTGACCAGCCCGAGATCGTTCACCTCCGCCGGGCGCAACGGTTTGCCGCACTCGTCCGCGAGCCTCGTGACGTGGTCCGGGTCGCCGAAGAAGCGGGACTCGAGGCGGGACAGGCCGTTACCCATCGGAAAGCGGCCGAAGTTGGCTTCGGACAACGTGATCGACGCACGTTCTTCACTGTCTTCGTCGTCGATCGGCGGACCGTCCAAGATGTACTGCCGGTCGGCGGCGAGCGCGAGCTCCAGCAGGAGCCCGGCGAAGCAGCTGCCAGGCTCGACGAGCGCGATCAGGCTGCGGCTGGTGACGTCGAGCCGTTTGAGCGTCCGCTTCCAGTAGTGGACGATTTCGTTGCTCAGACAGTCTTTCGCGTCGAACACGGCGCGTTCGTGCTCGAGGACCTTCGCGGGATCACCCTCGGTGCGGAGCACCCAGGTACCGAGCGCGGGTTCGTTGGTGCGCAAGCGAAGGATCGCGTCGTCCAGTTCGCGGGTGACGTCCAGCAGCCAGCCCTTGTCGTCCTGCGGCCCTTTGACGGTGATCGTCGCTTCGGCCGCGCCGAGGACGACGTCGACATAACGGTGTGCGAGTGGCGCCAGCTCGATCCCTTCACCGTCGAGCCGCTCACTCGTCCGCGCGAGTTCCTTGGCCCTGGCGAGGACGGCTTCGCGAAACCCCTGCCGCGGCACGAGTTCGTCGACCAGCCGCCAGTCGACGGCCGTCCGCCCCTTGATCCCGTCGGGGCGGGTGGCGAAGACGTCGGCGAGATCCCGCCGGACGCCGCGTTTGTCGACCACCCTGGTGAGCCCGCCGGTCCCGGGGAGGACGCCGAGGAGCGGCACCTCCGGCAGCGCGACGGTCGAGGAGTTGTCGTCGACCAGCAGGATCTTTTCGCAGGCGAGCGCGATTTCGTACCCGCCGCCGGCGCAGGTGCCGTTGACCGCGGCGACGTACAGCTGCCCGGAGTGCGCGGTGGCGTCCTCCATGGCGTTACGGGTCTCGTTGGTGAACTTGCAGAAGTTCACCTTCCACTCGTGCGAAGACGACGCCAGCATGCGGATGTTCGCCCCGGCGCAGAAGACGTTGTCCTTCGCGCTGGTCACGATGACCACGCGGACCTCGGGATGCTCGAACCGCAGCCGCTGCGTCGCGTCGTACAACTCGATGTCGACGCCGAGGTCGTACGAGTTGAGCTTGAGCTCATAACCCGGTACGAGACCCCCGTCGGCGTCGACATCGAGTTCGAGCCACGCGACGTCGCCGTCGGTGGACAGTTTCCAGTGCCGGTAGCCGCCGGGATGACGTTCGAACGTCACCGTTGTGGTCCGCGTCACCTTTCCGATTGTCTACATTGCACTGACTAACGTCAATGTTGTGTAGAAACTTGGTCACGCAGCGCGGGAAGGAGCAGGTCGAGGAAGCGACCCCAGTCGGAACCCGCGCGGATGACCGACGAAAGGGCTCCGACCAGCAGATAGACGTCGGAGACCGCGCAGTCCGCGCGAAGGAGCCCTGCGGCCTGATCGTGGGCGATGACCTCGGCGACCACGCTTTCGAGGCGTCCACGGGCGCCACCCCTGGGCTCACTTCCAGGGCGCCCGCGGGCCGAGTCGATGGCCGCGGTGAGGCCGCGATCGCCGGACAGCAGTTCGCCGACATGGCGGAAGTAGCGCTCCAGACCGGAACCCTCACCGAAGCAGTGGGCCCGGGCGTACTCCTCGATTTCCGCGAATCGATGCTCCGCGGCCGCCTCGACCAGCGCTTGGCGATCCGGGAAATGCCGGTACACGGTCCCCACGCCGACACCGGCCGCGCGGGCGATCTCCGGCATCTGCACGTCGTCCCCGCGTTCGGCGAACAGCGCACGCGCGGCCTCCAGCACCCGTGCCCGATTGCGCTCCGCGTCCGCTCGCGGCTTGGTTGACAACCCGACTCCCTCACGATTAAGTGGAAACGGAATCCGCTTCCGATTGAAGGAGAGAATACCATGTCGAAGGATCGTTTCGTCCTGCTGAAACCCGGCGAGGCGCGACCAGGCCGCGTGCCGCTGCCGCCCGCTTTCAGCGTCAAGGCGATGACCGAAGACACCGAGACGAGGTTCTCGCTACTCGAGGTCACCGTCGCCATGGACATCCCGCGGCACGTGCACCACGAGGCCGACGAGTGCATCTACGTGCTCGAAGGCGAGCTCGGGATCGATTTCGACGACGAGAGCCACATCGCGACCAAGGGCATGTTCGCCCTGCTGCCGCGCGGCGTCCCGCACGCCCTGCGCCGCGTCTCCGAGCCGCCCCGGGTTCTCCAGATCTCGTCCCCCGGCGGCTGGGAGCACTATCTGGAGGACCTGTTCGAGGCGGGACCGGCCGTCTTCACCCAGGGCGCGATCGATCCGGCGAAGATCAACGAGGTCGCCGCGCCCCACCACATCACCTACGGCTAGGCCACGGCGGTGGGCATCCGATTGAGTTTCGCCGACGCCCAGGTCACGAAGCCCCACAGCAGCAGCGCGGCCGCGCCGTCGGTGAAGATCGTGACGAACCAGAACGCCGGGATCTGCGGCACCCCGGTCAGGAAGTGCCCGAGGCTCGCCAGCCCCGACAGCGAGAAGACCATCAGGAACACGAGCGCCCGCCAGTAACGTCCGCGCAGGTAGTCGCGGTAGCCGAGCAGGCCGATCGCGGTCAGGACGAAGTACACGACGGCGACCAAGGTGGCGGCGACCCCGACCGGGATCCCCTCGATCTGCGGGTAGTCCGCCGCCCTGATCACGTTGTGCGCGTAGTGCAGCGTGGTGGACAACAGCGTGAAGGCCAGGATCAGCCGCAACGCGGTGAGTCCTCGGTCCCGAAGAGCTTCCATGTTCGCCCCCTTGCGATTTGATAGATCGCTCTAGCGAGAGCGTAGCGCATGGCGGGCGGGGGCTGAAGGCGTGACTCGCGTGATTGGGGACGGAACTCATGTGATTGGGGACAGAACTCGCGTGATTGGAGGCCGCACTCGGGTGTGCGGTGCTTGATCACGTGAGTTCCGTCCCCAATCACGCGAGATCCGGGCTTGAGCACGTGAGTGCGGTGCCGCTCACGAGACCCGATCGAACCCTTCGGGTCTCGGAACTGTCGGTGGGGGCGCGTAAAGAGAGAGGAGTGCCCGAAGCGACCGTGCCCCTGATCGGGGTCGAGAACCTGAAGATGCCCGAGTGGGCCACGCCCGATGAGGCCGTTGCCGACGCGGGGATGGTCAAGGCCATCCGCGCGCTCCCTTCCGCCGTGGCGATCGTGCTGCGGCTGGCCTGGCGGACGTCGACGCGGCTGACCCTGCTCGCCGGCGTCGTCCACGTTCTTTCCGGTTGTGTCACGGCGTTCGGCCTGCTGGCGACGGCGAACGTGTTCACCGCCCTGCTGGAGAACGGGCCGACCCCGGACAGGGTGCTGGAATCGCTGCCCGCGCTGGCGATCGTCATCGGCTCGTATGCCTTGCGCGCACTGCTGGACACGGCGGTGGCCGCGGTCGAGGGCACGCTCCGGCCGCGGGTCGTGACCTCGGCGGGCGACGAGGTCACCGCCGCCATGGTCAGGGTCCGGTTGCTGGCCTTCGAGGACGCCGATTTCCGGGAGCTGGCCAGGCAGGGCGCGCGGGACGGGGTCCGGTCGATCGAGATGAGCCTGCGCTGGATCGCGGATCTGATGTCGGCGCTGATCTCGCTGATCGCCGCGCTGGTGGCGGCGGGCCTGCTGAATCCGTGGCTCGCGCCGGTGCTGCTGCTCGCGGCGGCGGCCGACGGCTGGGCGGCGGCCAAGGTCGCGCGGCTGAACTACCGGCATTATCTCGACACCGTCGGCCGGAACATCCGGAAGAGGATCGTCGAAGAGGTGGCCACCTGGCGCGCCTTCGCCCTCGAACGGCACGCGCTCACCCTCCAGGAGCCGTTGCTGAGCGAGTACCGGCGGATCACCGAAAGCCTGATGCGCGAGGAGGTCCGGCTCGCGCATCGCAGCAACCTGGTCAGGCTGACCGGTCGCGCCGCCGCCGGGGTGGGCACCGCGATCGCGTATCTGGTGCTCGGTCTCCTGCTCTACAGCGGGCAGATGGAACTCGCCCTCGCCGGGACGGCCGCGCTCGCCATGCGGACGGCGTCGAACTCGCTGTCCGTCACGATGCGCGCGGTGAACGCCATGTACGAGGAGTCGTTCTACATCGCCTTCTTCCAGCGGCTGCTTCGGGAATCCGTGAAACGCAGCCCGGTGAAGGACGGGGTCCTCGCGCCGCCGGATCCGGCGGAGATCCGGCTGGAGAACGTGAGTTTCACCTATCCCGGCCAGGAAACCCCGGCATTGCGCGAGGTTTCGCTGACCATCCGGCGCGGCGAGGTGATCGCCCTCGTCGGCGAGAACGGTTCGGGCAAGACCACGCTCGGCAAACTGCTCACCGGGCTGTATCCGCCCACGGAGGGGAAAGTCTCCTGGGACGACGTCGATCTCGCGGGAGCCGATCACGAGTCGGTGCACGCGAACATCGCCGTGATCGCCCAGGATCCCGCCGAGTGGCCGATGACGGCCGAGCACAATGTGACCGTCGGCCGCCTCGGCCGGGCGGATCCGGACCGCGCGGCCTGGCAGGACGCGATCCTCTCCTCCGGCGCCGACGAGGTGATCGAATCCTTGCCCGCCAAGGAGAAAACGGTGCTGTCCAAGAAGTTCAACGACGGCCAGGACCTCTCCGGCGGGCAATGGCAGCGGATGGGCATCGCCCGCGGGATCTACCGCGACGCCGCAGTCCTGGTCGCCGACGAGCCGACGGCCGCGCTCGACGCGAAGGCCGAGGCACGGGTCTTCGCCGGGCTGCGGCACGCGAGCGTGTCCGGAGCCGGCAGGCGCACGACGATCCTGGTGACCCACCGGCTGGCCAACATCCGTTCCGCCGACCGGATCCTGGTACTGGAGAAAGGACGGCTGATCGAACAGGGCACGCACACCGAACTCATCGAGGAAGGGGGTCTCTATCACGAGCTCTACGAAATCCAGGCTCGCGCGTATCGCGGTGAGTAGTCACACTGTGCTGATGCCGGAGACAATCGCCGAGGTGAACGGCATCGAGCTGTGTCACGAGACGTTCGGTTCGCCGGACGGCAGGCCGCTGTTGATGATCATGGGCCTGGCCTCGCAGATGATCTGGTGGGACGACGAATTCTGCGAGCACCTCGCGGCCGAGGGTTTCTTCGTCATCCGCTACGACAACAGGGACGCCGGCCGGTCCAGCCGGATGACCGGACGGGTGAGCCTGCCGCTGGCGTACACCCTGCGCACGGCGCCGTACTCCCTGGCGGACATGGCGGGCGACGCCGCCGGATTGCTGACCGAACTCGGCATCGGGAGTGCGCACGTCGTGGGCGCGTCGATGGGTGGGATGGTCGCGCAGACGCTGGCCATCGAGTACCCGTCGCGGGTGCGCTCGCTGACGTCGATCATGTCGACCACCGGCAACCGGTTCGTCGGACGGCCGAGCGCCAAGGCGATGACGATGCTGCTTTCGGCGCCCCCTCGCGGCCGCGAGGAGTACGTCGATTCCCTGGTGCGCACGTTCCGTGTCATCGGCTCGCCGGGTTACCCCTTCGACGAGGCCCGGATGCGTGAACGCGCGGAACGGTCCTTCGATCGCGGCGTCGATCCCGGCGGGTCCGCCCGGCAGCTGGCGGCGATCCTGTCCGGTCGGGACCGCTTCCGCGCGTTGCGGAAGGTCGAAGTGCCCGCCCTCGTCGTGCACGGCGCGAAGGATCCGCTTGTGCACGTGTCCGGCGGCCGGGCGACGGCCCGCGCGCTGCGGGAGTCCGAATTGGACGTCGTCCCCGGGATGGGGCACGACCTCCCGCGCGCGATCTGGCCGCGGCTGGTGCGTGGTCTGATCCGGACGACGGAGCGCGCCGACGTCAAGACCCGGCGAGCGTGATCGAGCCCAGATGCGAGAAATGCGCCGCCACCCGTGATCCAGGGTGCAGCTCGACGGCGTCGGTCATCCCGCCGGTGAGCACGATCCAGCCCGGCTCCAGCGCGAGCCCACGGGCTCCCAGGGCGTTGGCCGCCAGCGCCAAGGCTTCCGCCGGGTGCCCCTGCACGGCGGCACCGGTGGCGGTGTCGACGATGGCACCATCGACCTCCAGGAGCGCCGCCTCCAGCGAAAGGTCCACTGTGGACGGATCGACGCCGATGGGACCCAACGTGAAGTACGCGGAGAAACCGTTGTCCGCCACGGCGTCCGGCAGTTCGAAGCGGTAGTCGCGATACCGGCTGTCGATGATCTCGATGCCACCGTGGACCCGGTCGACCGCCGCCATCGCGGTCGCCGCCGTCACGCCGGGGCCCGCGAGCCGTTTGCCCAGCACGAAAACCAGCTCGGGCTCCGCGCGCGGGTGGATCAACGACGGCACCGGGACGCCGGCGGGCAAGACCATCGCGTCGGTCAGCCACGCGAGCAACGGCGTGTCGACACCCATGCTTCGCTGCATCGCCCGCGAGGTCATCCCCAACTTGACACCGACGACGGTCTCGCCGCGCGCCCGCCGAAGCCGCAGCGCCTCGGCCTGGATCGCGTACGCCGTTTCGACGTCCAAATCGGGCCACTCGTCTGTCAGCGGCTCGCGCTCTTCACCGGACAGCAGCGCTTCCGCGGCCTCCCTCACGTCAAGGCTCACGGCCGCTCCTCCCCGGAGAACTTCGCGGTGACACTGCCGAGGCCCGCCATCGTCGCGACGACGGTGTCGCCAGGGCTCACCGGGATCGCGCGCGTCATCGAACCCGGCAGCACGACGTGCCCCGGTTCGAGCGCGACACCGAGCGGCCCGACCGTGTTCGCGAGCCACACCAGCGCGTTCACCGGCGAGCCGAGTACCGCGCCACCGGCTCCGGTGGCCGCGATCTCGCCGTTCTGGTGCAGGACGCAGCCCACCAGCCGCAGGTCGATGTCGCCGATCGCGGTCGGCCTGCTGCCGAGGACGACCCCACCGGAGGACGCGTTGTCCGCGATGGTGTCGACGATGCTGATCCTCCAGTCCTGGATGCGGGAGTCGACGATCTCCAGCGCTGGCACCACGAAGTCCACCGCCCGCAGCGCGTCCGCCACCGTGACTCCGGGACCGCGCAGCCGCGAACCGAGTACGAACGCGATCTCCGGTTCGATCTTCGGCTGCAGGAAACCGCCGATCGGGATCGGCTGGTGTTCGAGGTGGAACATCGAGCCGGTCAGATGACCGTAGTCGGGCTGGTCGACGCCCATCTGCCGCTGCATGGCGGCGGACGCGAGGCCGACCTTGTGCCCGCGCACGCCGTCGCCGCGTTCGGCCCAGTGGCGGACGACCCGCTGCTGGATGCGGTACGCGTCCTCGAGGGTCGCGGCCGGATACGTTTCGATCAGGGGTGCGATCGGCTTGCCGGTCTCGTACGCGCTGAGCAGCGCGGCCGCGGCCTCCTGCAGCGTGCTGGCGTCCATGGGCTCCTTCCGACAGCCGAACTCTGCCCCCTCGCTGTGGCCCGCACAAGGTGCCCGTTCCACTGGCCGGTACGACGAGATTAGGCCGAAAGGGTCTCGCACGACCCCGATCTTCACCTAGCCTGCTCCCATGTCCGATTGGTCGCTGTCACGGGCGAAGACCAGGATCGACCGCCGCGAGGAGCTCGACGAGCTCACCGCGCGCATCCGGTACGAGGTACGCGTGCACCTCAACGAGCCCACCGTGCACAACGCCTACGACGAGCTGACCGACATCTTCGCGATCGGGCACGCGGAGTGTTCGGCGCTGCTCAAGCACCGCCGCGTCCTCCCGTTGTGGGAGCGGCTGCTGCTCAGGCGCTACACCCGCCGCCTCTACGGCAAGGCGATCTCGGCGACCGTCGGCGATCTCCCCGCCGACGCGGGCCCGGCGCCGGCGACCGCTTTCGGCCCGGAGATCGCGTCACTGACCCCGGATTCCGGCGACACCGGCGCGAAGTACGACATGCAGGGCCGCGGCCTGGTCAACGTCTTCCGGATCGCCGCCGGAAGACACGGCGAGAGCTGGCCGGACCGCCACGACGTCGCGACGACGTCCGCGCGCAGCGTCCTGACCTGTTCCGCGGTCTTCCTGCGGCGCCGCGCCTGGCACGTCGTCTGGCCGGTGTACCGCGTGCGCGGCCTGCGGCTCTGGAAACTCTAGGAATTCCCGCCCGCCCCGCGTGGTTGAACCCGGTATGACCGATCGCGCCACCGAGATCCTCGCCGGATCGAAGACGATCGCCGTCGTAGGGCTGAGCCGCGATCCGGCCAAGGCCTCGCACGGGGTCGCCGCCGTACTGCAGGAACACGGGTTCCGGATCATCCCCGTCCATCCTTCGGCCGACGAGCTGCTGGGCGAAAAGGTCTACCGCTCGCTCACCGACATCCCGGAGCCCGTCGACCTCGTCGACGTCTTCCGCCCGTCCGCGGACACCCCGCCGATCGCCGAACAGGCCGTCGCGATCGGGGCGAAGGCGCTCTGGCTCCAGCAGGGCATCGTGTCCGCCGAGGCCCGCCGGATCGCCGAAGAAGGCGGCTTGGACTACGTCGAAGACCGCTGCACCGCGGTCGTCCGAGCGGTCGCGAACCTCTCAGTCCGTTAGAAACACACTCCAGGCCGAACCCTCGCCGCGTTTTTCCGGCGAGGGTTCTTTCATATCCGTGAATAGAAAAATGGACCCTGAACTCATACACCCAATCGGAACCGCCGAACGGATTGGTCCAAACCGGTGATCTTGACCGCAAGGCCACGAGCTGGGAAAACTTGTCCGGTCGACAGTTCGTTAAGAAACCTTCCCAACGTTGGATCGAGCTGTTAACGTCCGAATCCGCTTAGCGGAAACAGGTGCCGATCATCGGTACCCCGGTCCAACGGAGGGCGAAGTGGGCACACCACGCGGCCTGGATTCCAGTGGCACACTCGAGCGCGGACTAGCGGTTCTCGAGCACGTCGGCCAGAACCAGGAGATTTCCACCAACGCGATCGCCAGGCAACTGGGTCTCTCCCGGAGCGCCGCCTACCGCATCGTCGGCACCCTCAAGAACCTCGAATACCTCGAAGCCGATCGCGCCACCGGCCGCGTGCGGCTCGGCACCCGGCTGGTCGAACTCGGCGCCCGCGCGATGGCGGCGACCGATCTCCACCGGTGCGCGCCGCGCTATCTGGCGTCGCTCGCCGAGCGGAGCGGAGAGACGACGTACCTCGCCGTGCCGGACAACGACACGATGGTCTACGTCGCCACCGAACGCAGCGCCAACGCCGTCACCCTCGCTTGCCGCCTCGGCACTCGGCGTCCGCAGCACGCGACGTCGCTGGGCAAGGCGTGGCTGGCGGCGCTGCCCGAACAGGACCGCGTCGAACGCATCCGCCGGATGAAACTCGACAGTCTCACGCTCAAGACGATCAACGACCCCGCCCGGCTGCTCGACGACCTGGCCAGGACGAGCCGTCGCGGCTGGGCCGTGGACGAGATCGAGAACGAACCGGACGTCGGCTGCGTGGCCGCCGCCGTCCGCGACCACACCGGACGGCCGATCGCCGCGATCAGCATCGCGGGCCCCGCGGGCCGGGTGCTCCGCCGCACCGACGAACTGGGCGCGACAGTGGCCGGAACCGCCGCCGCACTGTCGCTCCGGCTGGGTTACGTCCGCGCGCAAAGGGGCTGAAGTGGGCTGGATCCAGGACTACCAGCCGGCGGGCGGGCTGTGGCTGTCCGCCGCGCTCGCCGCACTCCCGATCATCGTGCTGCTGGTGACACTGGGCGTCCTGCGCCGATCGGCGCGGCTCTCGGCCGCGCTCGCGCTGATCACCGCGCTGCTGGTCGCGGTACTGCTGTACCGCATGCCCGCCGGGCTCGCCTTCGACTCCGCGGCCATGGGGCTGGTGTTCGGGGTGTGGTCGGTGGCCTGGATCGCTTTCCACGCCGTGTACTTCCACAACGTCACCGTCGCGACCGGACGGTTCGACGACATCAAGGCGGTCCTCGCCGGGTTCAGCGAGGACCGCCGCCTCCAGGCGCTGCTGATCGCGTTCGGCTTCGGCGCGCTGCTGGAAGGGATCGCGGGCGGCGGCTCGCCGATCGCGATCACCGCGGCGATGATGGCCGCGCTCGGTTTCCCGCCGGTGAAGGCGGTCGTGCTCGCGTTGCTGGCGAACACCGCGCCGGTCGCGTTCGGCGGCCTCGGCAACCCGCTCATCGTGCTGGGCAGGCTGACCGCGCCGATCCTCGGTATGAAACAGGACCAGGCGACGGATCTGTTCTCGTCGATGGTCGGTCGCCAGCTCCCGTTGCTCGCGTTGATCGTCCCCGGTTTCCTGATCGTGGTCCTCGCGGGCTGGAAACGGATGATCGAGGTCTGGCCCGCGGTGCTGACGGCGGGCCTGTCGTTCGCGGTCATGCAGTTCGTCACCTCGAACTTCATCAGCCCGAGCCTCGTGGACGTCGTCGCCGCGCTGGCCGCGATGGCCTCGCTATGGATCCTCACGCGCTTCTGGCAACCGCCGGCGGTTTGGCGTTTCGACGGCGAAGAACCGGTGAAGGCCGGGGCGAGTCTCGGCGCGGCGAAGGCCGAACGCGGCGCGCTGTACGCGTGGGCGCCGTACGTCGTCCTGATCGCGGCGATCTTCCTTTCCCGGATCGGCACGATCTTCAAGAACCTGCCCGAATGGCTGGACCTGACGAAGCTGCTGCACAAGGCCGACTGGGTGTTCGCGTGGCCGGGGCTGCACAAGGAGGTCGTCCAGCACGCGCCGATCACGCCCAAGGACTCCCCGTACGCGGCGACGCTGACCGTCGATTTCCTTTACTCTCCCGGAACCGTGGCCCTGATCGCGGCGATCGTCGCGGGTTTCGCGATGGGCGCGAAACCGGGTCTGCTGCTGGCCACCTACCGGCGGACGCTGCACCAGATGCGGTGGGCGCTGGCGACGATCTTCATGATCCTCGCGATCGCGTTCGTCATGAACTATTCGGGTGCGACGCAGACCCTCGGCCTCGCGCTCGCGACCACCGGCGTGCTGTTCCCGTTGTTCTCCGCCTACATCGGCTGGCTCGGCGTCTTCCTCACCGGCTCGGACGCGTCGACGAACAGTCTCTTCGGGCCGATGCAGGTGATCTCGGCGCAGCAACTGCACGTCGACCCGATCCTCGCCGGCGCCACGAACACCTCCGGCGGCGTGATGGGCAAGATGATCTCGCCCCAGAACCTGTCCATCGGCGCCACCGCGATCGGGCAGAGCGGGCAGGAAGGCGCGCTGCTGCGGCAGACGTTCCTGTGGTCGGTCGTCCTGACCGCCGTGGTCGGGGTGATCTCACTGCTCCAGGCGACCGTGCTGAGCTTCATGATCCCGAGCCCGTGAGCCGGATCAGGCCCGCCTCGGTCGCCCGGAAACCACAGGCGTCGAAGTAGAACGAACGCAGCCCCGGCACGAAGTCGACGTGCAGCCCAGGAAGGCGTGGTCCCCACCGTCCCAGGCGACGTTCACGAAACCGACCAGTTTCCCGGCGGGATCCCGGGCGGTGACCCAGCCGAGACTGTGCCGCCGGATGCCGTTCCACCAGCCGGGCACGGGCTCGCCGCCGTGCGAACGGACGAGATCGGACATCTCGTCGTCGGTGACCGGGTCACGCCAGCGGAAGGAGAAGTCGGTCATCCCGCCAGCATCGGCGAAATGATCATTTCGCGCCAACCATTTGAAGATCTCCGAGAATGTCCACAATGGTCATCTGATCTTTACCGGCGACTGGTCTGGATGGATGAACGGAAGGTTCGTTCACCGGAATGGGAACTACCGTTGTCCACATGCCCATGACGCTGATCAAAGGTACGTTCCAGCTTGTCGGAGCCTCACCGGACGGCGATTCGGTGCGGTTCTATCCCGACGATCCCCAAGCGACCAAGAAGGCGGGCCTGAAAGTCCGGCTGAATTCGCGGGGCGGGATGCAGTTGCGGCTCGACGCGATCGACGCGCTCGAAACGCATTACCAGGCCAGGGGAACCGGCGGGATGTGGCATCAGCCCGCGGAATTCGCCGACGCCGCCTCGGCGAACCTGCTGAAGGTCCTCGGCTTCAAAACGGTCCAACGCGACGACCGGGGAAGGGTCACTTCCTCGACCCCGATCAAGGTACCGGGTCACATACTGACGCGATTCGCCGACAAATACGGACGAGCGGTCGCGTTCGCCTTTCCCGGGCAACAGCCGGGAAGGTCGGCCGACCTTTCCAAGGTCCATCTCGACGTCAAAACGCTGAAGAACTCCGCGAACTACCGGCAGGTCGCGGACGGACTCGTCTACCCGACGTTCTATTCCCTGCTTTACCCCGATCTCCGTGACGCCTTGGCCGAGGCCGCCGTCAAAGCGCGCCAGGACGGACTCGGGCTGTGGCCGGACGACGTCACGAACTCCGGGTTCAAGCTCTCGTCGCGACGGCAACTGGCCGACGAACTGGTGATCCTGCCGAAACTGTTCCGCAGGCTCGTCGACTACCTCGCGCTCGACGAGAGCGGCGGCGTCTCGCTGACCGGCTTCTCCGACTTCCTCGATTCCCGCAACGACCGGCTGTTCACCGTCCCGGACGGGCACGCCACGGAATTCGAGACGCTGGTGAGCGTGAAGCGGCAGACCGTGAACCTGACGATCGAACCGGAACGGATCGTCTTCATCGAGGCCTGACCGGCCCCGGTGTGGGCAAAAAGACCGTACCTCCGTCCCCCTCCACCGTGCTCATCTGAAAGGTGGGAGAGGGAGCCGATGCGAGTACACGGTTCGCGGCGGTCGGAGGAGACCGGCGGGCGGATGGAGACAGCTTCGAAGCTTGTCGACGCCATCCGCGTCTTGGTCGTGCGCTACTGCCGGGCGCGGATCGGACGACGTTCGGGCACCTACGAAACCGCCGACGCGGTGGCGAAGGACAGCTGTCTCGAGATCCTCGCCGGGGCGGCCCAAGCGCCCGCGCTCATCACTTTCGCCTACGACGTCACGCGTGGTTTGGTCGACGACTTCCACCGGACCGCCGCCGAACTGCCGAATCCGCTTTCGGGGCTGCCGGGGCAGCAGCGCGAGATCATGGTGCTGCGGTCGCTCGTCGGGCTTTCCACCGACGACACCGCGCTGGCGCTCGGCTGCTCCGTGCAGGCGGTCCGGCTGGGCCAGCACCGCGCCCTGACCGCGCTGCGCCCCACCCCGGCCTGACCCGGGTCAGGGGGTGCACTCGGCGGCGCGGTTCAGCAGGAGGGTGCGTTCGCGGTCGTTCCCGGTCATCTCCGCGGCACGCTCGAACTCGGCGCGGGCCTCGTCGAGGCGGCCGAGCTTCGCCAGGAAGTCGCCGCGCACGCTCGGCAGCAGGTGGTACGACTTCAGCGCGGGCTCCGAAGTCAGCTTGTCGACGACCTCGAGCCCCGCCTCCGGCCCGACGGCCATCGACAGCGCCACCGCGCGGTTCAGTTCGATCACCGGGGACGGGTTCAGCGTCCCGAGGCCCTCGTACAGGACGGCGATGCGTCCCCAGTCGGTCTCCTCGCCCGTTCGCGCCCGCGCGTGGCAGGCGGCGATGGCGGCTTGCGCGGCGTAGACGCCGAAAGCGCCGCCGGTGAGCGACTCGGCGAGGTCCAGTGCGGCGAGGCCACGGCCGATCAGGAGCCGGTTCCATTTCGTCCGGTCCTGGTCCAGCAGCAGCACGGGTTCACCGTTCGGCCCGACCCGCGCGGCGGATCGCGAGACCTGGATCTCCATCAGCGCGACGAGCCCGTGCACCTCGGGTTCCTTCGGCATCAGCCCGGCCAGGATCCGGCCGAGCCGCAGCGCCTCCTCGCACAACGCCGGCCGCATCCAGTCCTCGCCCGCCGTCGCCGAGTAGCCCTCGTTGAAGATCAGGTAGATGACTTCGAGCACCGAAGACAGGCGCGCGACCCTGTCCGCCCCCTCGGGCACCTCGAACGGCACCTTGGCGTCGCCGAGCGTCTTCTTCGCACGGACGATCCGCTGCGCGATGGCGGTTTCCTTGGCGAGGAACGCCCGCGCGATCTCGTGCGTCTGCAGCCCGCCGATCATCTTCAGCGTCAGGGCCACTCGCGCCTCGGTGGAAAGCACCGGGTGGCAGGCGGTGAACACCAGCCGCAGCAGATCGTCCTCGATGTGGTCGTCGAGGCCCGCGGTGAAGTCGGGTTCCTCCTCGAACTCCTGCTCGCGGCCGATCTCGCCGAGTTTCCGGTCGTACCGCTCGTTGCGCCGGAAGGTGTCGACGGCACGACGTTTGGCCGTGGTCATGAGCCAGGCGCCCGGATTCCTCGGGACGCCCGACTCAGGCCACTGCTCGAGCGCGGCGACCAGCGCGTCCTGCGCCAGTTCCTCCGCGAGGCCGACGTCGCGCGTCATCCGCGCGAGACCCGCGATGAGGCGGGCCGATTCGATCCGCCACACCGCGTCGATCGCCGAACGGGGGTCTGCTGTAGCCGTCACGCCGACCAATCAACATCGTCCGCGCGACGACCGCAACCACTAGTTCGCCTCGGCCTGCTCCCGCAGCTTCTTCTCGTGCTCGACGATCTCGGGGGTGGCGTGGTCGAAGTCCTCCATCTCGGCGATCTGGCGGATCTCGATCTCACCCTCGCGGAACGGAGCGCGCTTCATCCATTCGACGACCTCGGCCCTGTCCTTGACCTGCAGGATCCAGAAACCGGCGATGAGCTCCTTGCTCTCGGCGAACGGCCCGTCGACGACCCTGGCCTCGGTGTCGCCGGAGTACTGGATGCGGAAACCCTGGGCGCTCGGGAGCAGTCCTTCACCCGCGAGCATGACGCCGGCCTTCACCAGCTCCTCGTTGAACTTCCCCATCTCCTGCAGTTCCTCAGCGCTCGGCTGGGCGCCGGCCACGTCGGTCTTCTCGTCGCTCTTCACGATCACCATGAACCGCATCTCAGGTCTCCGTTCCCGGCGGGGGCTCGTCCCCTGCCTCACCAACGCGTCGATCGGGCACCCCAGGTTTCGACACGGTCCCCGAACTTTTTTCCGCGAGTATTCGAGCAGGCGGAAAACCGCAGGTCAACCACCCGTGAGAGAATCTTCCCCCGTGTCCGCTCTCCCCGAAAACCTCCGCTCCGCCCTCGATGAGGAGCTGGGCCGATACCCCCAGCACAGGTTGACGCAGTCCGTCGAGCGGCTCAGCGCGCGGTACCGGGAGAACAACCCGGCCACGGCGCCGATCCTGTCCTCCGAAGCCGACATCGCGGCGTACGCGGGCTACCGGATGCCCGCCACCTACGCGGCCGTGCACGCCGTCCTCGCCGAAGCCGCCCTCCGCGCTCCCGGGTTCACCCCGCGCACGCAGGTCGACATCGGCGGCGGCACCGGTGCCGCGATCTGGGCGGCGGCCGACGTGTGGCCGTCGCTGGAGGAGAGCACCGTCGTCGAGCAGGTCCCCGGCGCGATCGCGCTGGGGCGGCGGCTCGCGGGGAGCGCCGACGGCAAGGCCGTCCGCGGCTCGACCTGGCAACGCGGCCTGATCGACCCGGCCGCGCCCGCGCCGGACGCCGATCTGGTGACCCTCTCCTACGTCCTCGGCGAGCTCCCCGAAGCCCGCCGGGCCGACGTCGTCCGCTGGCTGTCGGCCAAGGCCGGGATGCTGGTGCTGATCGAGCCCGGCACCCCCGCGGGCTACGAACGGATCGTCGAGGCGCGGGATCAGCTCGTCGAACTCGGGCTCTCCCTCGTCGCGCCCTGCCCGCACGAAGGCGCCTGCCCGATCCCGCGCGGCAAGGACTGGTGCCATTTCTCCGCCCGCCTCCCGCGCACCGGCCTGCACCGCCAGCTCAAGTCCGGGACGCTCGGCTTCGAGGACGAGAAGTTCTCGTACGTCGTCGCCTCACGCACGGCACCGGAACGGGCCGAGGGCCGGATCCTGCGGCATCCGGTCAAACGCAAGGGCATGGTCAGCCTCGCCCTGTGCACCGCATCCGGGCTCACCGAAACGATCGTCACCAAACGGCACGGCACCGCCTATCGCGCGGCCCGTGACGCCGAATGGGGAGACGGCTGGCCCGGTCAGTCCACAAGGGACTGACGGCCGCGGCGGGCCAGTTTGCCGATGGCGGTGAGCAGCGCGCCGAGCGCCGGATTGTCATTTCCCCGCCGCCACATCAGTTCGAGTTCCACCGGACGGCCGTCGATGCCGTCCACCGGACGGAGCACGACACCCTCGAACCGCAGCGCGGCAGCGGCGGCGGGCACCAGTGCGACGCCGAGATCCGCTTTGACCAGCACGAGCACCGTATGCACCTGACTGGGGTACTGCGTGTACGACGGCAGCACGCGCGCCGCGCGGAACACCGCCACGAGCAGATCGTGGAAGTACCGGCCCTCCGACGGCGAATACATGATGAACCGCTCGCCGTCGAAGTCGCGGATTTCGGGATTCTTTTTTCGCCGCGCCAAAGGATGCGCCGACGGCAGGGCGGCCAGCAGCGGCTCTCGCCACAGCGGCAGGGTCACGATGTCGCCGCCGATGACCGGCGGGCGGATCATGCCGAGGTCGAGCCCGTCCGCCAGCAGCTCCTCCACCTGCGCCGACGTCGTCATTTCGCGGAGCACCAGATCGACCCCGGGCACTTCGGCGGTGGCCGCGGCGAGAACGCGCTCGAGATACGAGTAGGCCGCGGTGGCGGTGAAGCCGAGAGTGACGACTCCGACCTCACCCCTTTTCGCCCGGCGGACGTACAGGGTCGCTTCTTGCGACGAACGCAGTATTTTCCTTGCCTCGGCGAGAAAAACCCGTCCGGCGGGTGTCAGCCGGACGGTGCGGTGCGTACGGTCGAAAAGTTCGACTCCCAGCTCCCGCTCCAGTAGCTGGATCCGCCTGCTCAACGGCGGCTGGGTCATCGAGAGCCGCTCCGCCGCCCGGCCGTAGTGCAGTTCCTCGGCCACCGCGACGAAACTCACGAGCTGCTCCAGGGAAAACACCCATCCATTTTAGGTATCGCCGGACGGCGGACAAGCGCCGAATCGGTATCGTTCAGCGCGGGAGTTCCACCGTGCGATCGATGATTCCGTTCGCCACGGCGAGAATTCTGACGTGGTTGGTCCGCGCGTAGGCGCGCAGTACGCCGAACGCCTCGTCCACCGAGATCCGGAGCCTTTCGGCGAGTACGCCTTTCGCCTGTTCGATGATCACGCGGCTGTTGAGCGCCGTCTGCAACTGCGCGGTGACTATTCCTGCCGCCGCACCAGACGGTGGTGCAGGATGCCGATCGTGGCGATGTCCGCGAGCGCCTGCCCCAGCCGTAATCCGGCGTCGCCGAGCAGCGCAGGCCGGGTGCCGAACAGGTTCAGCGCGCCGATCACCTCCTCGCGCAGCCGCATCGGCAAGGCGTACACGGAACGGAATCCCGAGGCTTCCGCCTCTCGCGTGAACTTCGGCCATCTTCCGCTCGCACGCACCAGATCCGGGCAGGCCACCGGTTCCGCGTGCTGGTAGCTGTCCAGGCACGGGCCCTCGGAATTCTGCAACTGGAACAATTCGAGCAGCCGGGTCTGTTCATCGGACGCGGCCACCATGGTGAGCGTGCCGTACTGATCGGCGAGCAACAGCCCGGCGGTGCAGACGTCGAGCAGTTCGACACACCGGACCGTGAGCAGATCGAGGAATTCGATGAGATCGAAATCATCGACGAGGGTGTCCGCCAGTTGCACGAAGGTTTCCCTCAGGACCGTCGCCGGGTCGTTCATCGTTCTCGCCTCTCCTCGGGCACATGTCTCCTCAGTGCACGGGCCGGAAAGTGACCCGACGCAGAACCACGTCCTCGGCGACGTCACCGAGCTTCCGGTCGTTCACGTAGGCGTGGGCACGCAAGCGGGCGAGCGCGTCGCCGAGACCGATGCAGAGCTGGACCGACACCATGCCCGTGGCCTGGTGCACCTGGGCGCGGTGCTCGGTGAATTCGAGATCGATCACTTCGGCGAGACCGGGCCTGCCGACGTCGACATCGGCGACGGCGAGGGTGATCGCGGCTTCCGCGCAGACCAGAGCCTCCGCCTGGCCTTCCCGCGAAGGGAACCCGGCGAGATCGCGATAACAGTCGACAACGCCCATTTTGATCGCACCGGCCTGAATGGGCACCGCGATGATCGATTTCACGCCTCTGTCGATCGCCTCGGGCGCGAACATCGGCCATCGGAGTGCCGCCTCTGAACTGGTCACATCCGTTACGACGAGGAGCATACCGCCGTTCAGCACTTCCAGAGCCGGTCCTTCGCCCAAGGTGAACTGCAGATCTTCCAATTCGCGGCTGCGTTCGTCGGTGGCGAAGACCGGCTCGGCCAGCCCTCCCCCCGTGACGAGCGTGAGCCCGACTCCGGCGGCTTCGAGAACGTCTCCGCAGACGACGCAGGTGTGTTCCACCGTCACCGCCGAATCGGTTTCCGAAGCGAGAAAACGCAGCTTCGCCCAGACTCGGGCGGCGCGATCGGGCCGTTGAGGCCTCATGGCGTGCCTTTCGGCGTGTCCGGGATCGGACGAGCCCGCCGGGGCCAGGGCGAACGGCGCGGACAGTTTGCGCGCGCCACGGCCATTCTCTCACGATTTCGTCTCTTTGCCGTCCTCGCAACGACTTCTTCGGCACCAACGCAGTAGTCCGATGAGCTGAATCACCTTCGTCGGAACGGCTCAGGCGGGCTCCAATCGTCCGTTCAGCCGGTTTCGGCTCCCTGGTCCGCGCCTAGGGTGGGACTCACGTCCGCTTGTCCTGGTCCTCGGCAACGGCGCTCGTCAGCGAGCTCTGGAGGGGCCATGTGCGTTCGCATTCTCGAAACCCGGACCAAGCGGGAGAATCCGCTGCTCCGGCTGTTGATCCGTATTCAGCTCAAGGCGTCCTGGCGCTGAGCGCAGGCGCGCAGCCTGCTGATCGCCCGGTGTTTGGTCACTCGCACGCGTGATGACGTCGTGCCGAGCGCCGCCGCCGTCTCGTTCGACGTCAGCTGGCCGATCACCCGCATTCCCAGCACTTCCCGGTGCGAGACCGGCAGCATCCGCAGCAGTTTGCCGAGCCGGACCCCGAGTTCGGTCCGCAGGGCGCGCTGCTCGGGCTCGTCCGCCGCGACAGCCGGATGCTCGGGGAGTTCGCCGGTCAGGATCTGCCTGCTCCGCGCCGCCTTCCGGAAGACGTCGGCGACCTTGTTCGCCGCGATGGCGCGCATCAGGAACAGGAAAGAACCTCCGCGCAGGCCGTACCCGGGAACCGCGACGAAGACCGCGAGGCAGATCTCCTGCGCGACGTCGGCGGGTTCGAGATAGGTCAATTCATGGCCGCCTAGGCGGGATTCGGCGTACTGCCTCGCCCACGGCGAGAGGGCGGCCATGAGGTCGTCCATGCCTTGCGGCCCGCCGTTCGCCGCGGCCTTGGCCAGTTCGTCCCAGCAGGCAGGCGAAATCCACGTCTCACCGCCGCCGGTTCTTCGCACCGGAAAATCGCCGCCGTCCATGCCCCGCTCCCCACGGATGAGAAAACCCGGCCGCCGGGGTCCAGGACGGAACGCCGACCACGGTAGTCGAGATATCCGGCCACCTCAATCGACGAACGTCCGAGACAAATTGTCCGCCCCGGCGCGAAACCGGACAGATTCCCACTGCTGGTCTAGACATGTTGCGGCCCGGGACGTAACTTTCCGTGCTGAGACCCCTCGCCAAGGTCACACCCAGGCCGGGAACGCGCCCCCGGCCGACATCCGCAAGCACCGCCGCGGCGCGTTCGCGCTCCCGCGGCGGGATTCAGCCGAGGAGTGCACTGTGCGCATCCGTCAGAAGATCCGGCGCGTCTTGACCGCGTTGGCGGTCGTTCTCCCCCTGGTCACCGGAGTCGTGACCCTCGCGGCACCCACCGCGGTCGCCGCCGGTCCCGATCCGCTGCCGCTCACCGTCACCAACAATTCGAACCGCTCCGACGCGGTCTACCTCTACGTGCTCGGCACGAACCTCAACACCGGCAGGCTCGGCTACGTCAACTCCGGCGGTGCCTTCACCCCGTGGCCGCCGGGCGCGAACCCACCGAGCCCCGCGCCGGACGTCGCGATCGCGGGCCCCGGCAACGGCGGCTCGACCACGCTGCGGATCCCGCGCATGCTCTCGGGCCGCGTCTACATGTCGTTCGGGCAGAAGATCAAGTTCTTCCTGACCCCGGACGGGCTGGTGCAGCCGGCGCCGTGGGCCGGCGGCGACCCGAACCGCGACATCCTGTTCGACTGGAGCGAGTTCACCTACGACAACGGCGGACTGTTCATCAACAGCTCGCAGGTGGACATGTTCAGCGTCCCGCACGCCGTCGGGCTGACCAACGGCGCCGGGGTGAACAAAGAGGCCGGGCGCCTCAAGGCGGGCGGCCGCGAAAACATCTTCAACGCGATCCAAGGGCAGTCCGGTTTCTCGAACCTGGCGTACAACCGGCTGCGGGTCCTCGCGCCGGGCAAGGGCCTCGATTCCGGCAAGTTCAGCGGGAACTACTTCGACGGCTACGTCACGAACGCCTGGAACACCTACAAGTCGACGCCGTTGACCGTCGTCCCGTTCGAAGCCGAACCCGGCAAGAAGTTCACCGGCCGGACCGGCGGGGACGACGTCATGCGGTTCACGAACACCTCGGGCGCGACGGTGGCCTCTTTCGGCAAACCGAGCACCCGCGACGTCTTCAACTGCGACGGGCGGCTGCAGGCGCCGAACGACCAGGTCGTCGGCCCGATCGCGCGGACGCTGTGCGCGGCGCTGCACCGGTCGACCCTCGGCTCCCTGCACACGCAGCCGACGTATGACGCGGGCCAGTTCTACAAGCAGTCCGTGACCGACCACTACTCGCGGATCGTGCACGAGCAGATGGTCGACGGCAAGGCGTACGGGTTCGCCTTCGACGACGTCGGGCATTTCGAGTCGCTGGTGCACGACGGGGATCCGCGCACCGCGCGGATCATCCTGACGGCGTTCTAGGGCTCAGCGCGCCGCACTCCCGATCCGCCAGGCCGAGAAGCCGATCCCGCTCGGCACGAGCGAGAACGACGGCGGCTCGGGAGTGTGGGCGCGCTCCAGCTCCTCCGGTGTGTACCGGGCACAGTTCCGGTGCCATTCCAGGATTCCGGACATCCAGTCCTTCAGGTTGTCCACGTACCTGGTCAACACCGCGCGGACCTCGTCGTCGAGCCCGAGGTCGTCGCACATCCGCGGCAGCTCCTCGTCCGCGAGCTGCTCGAACTGTTCCATCCGCGCGTTCATCAGCCGGGCGGCGATGTCGCGGGCTTCGATCCGGTCCACCGCGAGGAACCGCTCGACGACGTAGACGAGGTTGTGCGTCTCGCCCTCGTACTCGATCTCCTTCTGGTACGAGAACAGGTCGTTGGAGAAGGCCGCGTAGTCCTGCGCCGCGGTGTCGAGTTCGAACAGCACGCGGTTCTGGAAGAGCTCCGGCGGCACGACGTCGCCGAGTTCGAGGAGGGCGAGGCTCTTCGTGAGATCGGAGCCGAACGTGCGCCGCCGCATCTCCACGTAGTCGACCGGGTCGGGGACGCGGTTCTGCGTCCGGTTCGCCACCTCCCAGACCCAGCTCGCGGTCATCCTCTCGACAGCCCGCCGGAACCCCGCGCGCGCGTGCGGGCTCAGCGGTCCCGCGGTGCGGTTCCAGAGATCGGCGAGCCCACGCTCGATCGGATCCGCGGCCTCGGGCACCCGCTCGCCGTCGAGCGGCATGAAGAGGGAAAGGCGGTCACTGCACAGTTTCGCCGCGACGGGGTCCTTCTTCGTCCCGAAGACCAGGGGGAAGTAGTCGTCGGCGTAGGTGCCCCACGTGAGCCAGCCCGTGGACAGCTCGAGCCGGTCCGGGTCGGCGTCGGGATGGATCATCGCGGCACAGTGCGCCAGGTCGGCGGCGCGGCACCGGCGCTCGTCCCAGATCGCGCCGTCGCCGAGCATGCCCATCTCCCGCGCCCAGCCGGGCGCGTACTCGCGGGCGGCGGCGAGATGCGGGCTGGTGCGGACGGGGTACGGCATACGGAATTCCGGCAACGGCAGCCGTCCCACCTTCGGATGCGGCGCGGGCGCCTGCTGCCGCGTCCGCTGGACGAGGCCCAGCCGGTTCGGCGAAAGCCACGGCGACCCGGTGCCCTCTTTCATGTACCGGCTCGACCGGCGGTGCCATTCGTGGCCGCCGGACTGCCAGTCCTGCAGGCCTTTGACGTACAGGCCGACCGCGATCTGCCCGGGCAGCGAGACGTCGTGTTCGGCGAGCGACGCGGGCACCTCGACGAGCGCGGTGTTCTCGAACTGCTGCAACCGCGAGGTCAGCAGGTCGTTGGTGAGCTCGGCGGCCTCCTGCGTCGGGCAATCGAGGAACTTTTCGAGGACCAGGACGGCGTTGGAGTTCTCGCCCTCTTCACGCACTTCGCGTTGGTAGGAAAAGAGGTCGTTGCGGAGGTGGACGGCGTCGGCGAAGGTGTCGCGCAGGACTTCCATCGGCCTGGTCGCCGCGATCTCGTCCGGCACTTCGGCGCCGACGGCGTACTCGATCAGGTTCGCCGACCACGGCGCCCCGCCGACGCGGCGGCGCATCTGGATGTACTCGATGGGGTTCGCGATCCGGCCGCGGTCGATGTTGTCCAGTTCCCACAGCGATTCGACCATCAGGTTGTGCGTGCTGGTGACGAAACGCCGTCGCCACGCTTCCGACATCGAGGGAATGGTGCGCGCCCAAAGGTCCTCGAGCCCGGCTTCGGCGGGGTTCCCGGGTTCCGGCGACGTTTCCCCCGGCCCGGTCATGAACAGTTCCAGCCGGTCCAAATAAGCCTTCGCGCCTTCGATGTCCCGGGTGTACTTGAATTGCGCGAGGAAATCGTCGTCGAAGAAGAACACCCACACGTACCAATCCGTGACCAGATCGAGGGACGGCCCGTCACAGTCCGGATGAGTGTGCGCGCAGAGCAGCGCGTAGTCCATCTTCGCCAGCGCCTGCTCGGTCCAGACGACGCCCCCGCCGGGAGACGGCGAATCGAGCATTCCCTTCTGCCTGGCCCAGGCCATACTGTGCGTCCGCGCGGCTTCCAGGTGCGGGTTCATCCGCGCCGGATGCGGAACGTAGAACTCGGGCAAGGTGAATGCCTGCATCTGCGACTGCCTTCCGGACGGACGTCGAATACGTCTCGACATTTCCAGCCGCCCGCCGCGCCGGGCAACGGCCACCCGAGCGATTCGGCGCACCACGGAGTGAATCAGTTCGTTAGCCTTCGATTCCCCTTGGCGGTCACGACCGGACCTGTGACGACCAGGACACGAGACATCTCCGTCCCGCGACGCGGACGCGGGCGGGCGTCGGCGACGGTGAGGGGTGTGTGGAAATAGGGACACTCAACGTCCCTATTTCCACACACCCCACCGTCGCGGGCTCAGTTCCAGAGGGACTTCGAGTCGACATACGGCGCGAGCAAGCCGGTCAAGACCGCGTCACCGTTCCCGTTCAGTTCGTCCTCGGCGATGCGCCGCGCGACGCCGACCAGGAAATCGGCGACCTGCACCCGCGCGTCCGTCCTCGAGTCGACGAACTCGAGCCCGGCCAATCCCGGACTCGACTCGATTTCGGTGAGCCGCTCCCCTCTGAGCGACGGCTGTTCGTCGTGGACGAGGAAGACCGACTCGCCGTCCTCGCTCCAGCGCCCGACGGCGCGGAGGATCGCGGGCACCAGCGGATCGAGGACCTTGGCGTCACGCAACTCGGCGACCTTCGCCCGCAGTTCCCCGGTGTCCCCGGCCATCGCGAAGAACGACCCCGCCGCCGGATCCCGGCGGTTCCGGGTCCGCAGCACGTCGTTGAACGCGGCGAGCAGTTCGTCGTCCGGCGAGACGTCCAGGCCGAGGAGCCCGCGGAGTTCGTTCGCCAGCAGCAGTTTCTTGTCCACGAGGTACACGTGCGCACGCCCGTGGACCGGGCCCAGCGGGCCGAGGAACCATTCGAGGACCCGCCGGTGCTTCGTGCGGAGCAGGTGGTTCGCCTTGTACTCGACGGCCGGCGAGCGGATCCTGCGCCGCAGTTCGACCAGGCAGGCCGCGGCCTCGTCGAGGCTCAATCGGACACCCGCGTGCGCGAACACGTCGGTCTGCCCGCCGATCAGTTTCTCGCCCTCGGACCCGGACTCGTCGCAAGCGATCTCCAGGGGCACGCCGCGGATACTGCCCGACGCGACCGGCGACGTCGACCCACTTACGCGGGTTCGGGCAGCGGCGCACCCGTCTCGAGCAGGGTCTTGAGGCTCGAAAGGATCGACGGCCAGCCGCCCTTGACCATCTCCAGCGCGGTGCTGCCCTCGTCGAAACCGTCGTGGACCACGGTCAGCTTCACCGTGTCGCCGACGGGTTCGAGGTCGAACGTCACCTTCGACCGTGACTCGGCCTGCAGCTTCGCCGACACGTCGTCGTCGAGCCCCACCGATTTGGCGAACTCCGGCGTGAAGGTGTGCCACGTGTAGGACAGCCGCCGGTACGGATCGGACTCCAGCACGACCTGTTCGGAATCCTCCAGCTTCACGCCGAGCTGCTCCCAGGCCATCGTCGAGCCGGGCTTCCAGTCCGAAGTGAACTCGCAGCCCCAGTACTGCTTGGTGAAGACCGGATCGGTCAACGCCTTCCAGAGGCGCTCGGGTGTCGTCCTGATGTAGCTGGTGTAGACGAATTCGGTGGTACCCATGGGTTCTTGCTCCAATGCCAGCTTGAGGTCGGCGAGTGCGTCGACCCGGCCTCGGTGATACCGGTCGATCCAGCGCTCGGCGATCGCGTTGATCGGCTCCGCGTTCACGTAATGCAGCTTCTCGCGGCCACGCCACACCGTGGTCACCAGATTGGCCGCCTCCAGCACGGCCAGATGCTTGCTGACCGACTGCCGCGCCATGTCCAGCCCCGCGCACAACTCGCGCAGGGTCTGGCCGTTGCGGGCGTTCAGGTCGTCGAGCAACCGGCGACGGCTGGGGTCGGCCAGCGCCTTGAACACGTCGTCCATTTCGGTCTCCCTGATATGCAGCCTCACGGCTGCCTTTACAGGTTAGGCAGCCAGAAGGCTGCATGTCAAGGAACGACCGCACGACGAAGGAGCCGGGACGGGGAACGTCCCGGCTCCTTCATCGGCCAAGTTCTCGCCGCCGACACTCAGACCGGGATGTCCCCCGGCGTACCCCACTGGGTGGTGAACAGGTTGAGGCCGTACCAGACGCCGTTCGCCGGACGCCACACCACGAAGTCCGCCCGCGGATCGCCACCGAAATTGCCCGCCATCGGAACGTCGCCCGCCGCCCCCCACTGCTGGGTCGCGATACCGAGCACGTACCAGACACCGTTGCTCGGCCGCCACACGGCGAAGTCCGAGCGGCCGTCCGCGTTGAAATCACCCGCCACCGGAATATCGCCCGCGATCCCCCACTGCTGGGTCGCGATTCCCCGCGCGTACCAAACTCCGTCACTGGGACGCCAGACGGTGAAATCCGTCTTGCCGTCCGCGTTGAAATCACCGGAAACCGGGACGTCACCGGCCACACCCCACTGCACCGTGGCGATACCGAGCACGTACCAGACGCCGTTGCTCGGGCGCCAGACGGCGAAGTCCGAGCGGCCGTCACCGTTGAAATCGCCGGTCAGCGGAATGTCGCCGGGCGTTCCCCATTGCTGGGTCACGACGGTACCGGTACTGCTCTGGATGATGTACCAAATACCGTTGCTCGGGCGCCACACGGCGAAGTCGGCCAGATGATCACCGTCGTAATCCGCGGCCACCGGCACGTCACCGGAGACACCCCATTGCCGAGTCGCCACACTGCCGTTGCTGCTGCGAATCACGTACCAGACACCGTTGCCAGGACGCCAAACCGCCTTGTCGGCAAATCCGTCGCCGTCGAAATCCGCGGCGGGTTTCTGCGATGCGGGCGAGGCGGTGACAGCGACATCGGCGTCGTCCGCGCCCGCCACCGGTGGAATTACGAGCAGACCCGCCAGCAGACCCGCCAGCGCCGTCGCAGGCCGAATAATTCTTCGCATTTTCCGGAACCCTTTCCGTTCGATGGATTCACTCTTCCCAGTTCGCTCCGCTTGGCCGAAGATAAGGACCGGGGCAGTTGCAGTCTGACACCGGCGGCACCACATTGTCAGTCAGGGTTCCGTCTGACGGACCGAGGGAGGGGATTTCAATGGAGACAAAGAAAAGACCAAGAAGCGTCCTCGTCGGCGCTTTCACCCTATTGGATGCGCTGATACGACATCAAGGTGAAGCTGGATTGACTCAGCTGGCAAATTCCTGCTCACTGCCAAAAGCGACCGCACACCGTTTACTCGAGCAATTGACCGAACTGGAGGTTGTCCAGCGCAGCGAAAACCGCTATCGCGTCGGCGCGCAGGCATTCCGGCTCGGCCAATCGTGGCAGCCGTATCCACGATTGCTGGAACTCGCCCGCGGCAGGCTCCGCGAGCTGGCCGCGGCCACCCGGGCCAGTTCGGTACTCGCCGTACCGTGTGACGGGCGCATCCTGATCGCCGCCGCCAGCCTCATCCGGCCGGAGCACGACCTTCTCTTACGACCGGGATCGACAGTGCCGCAACGGATCGGCCGCTTCTCCCCCGTCTGGCAGGCCGAGCACGGCCTCGTCGTCGCCGAAGCGTCGGTCAGGTTGCCGACGGGCGGCACGGTCGGTTCGATCGCGACCGTGATCGCCGTGCCGCGGTCGCCCGGTGCGGTGTCCGACGCCGTCGCCCGCACCGCCAGGACCCTGAGCGCGGCACTCGTGAATCAGTCCGCGACGGATGACCGGGACCGCCGAAATTCGATCTTGAGCCGCCAAGGGGGCTCGAACCCCTGACCTTCTGTTTACAAGACAGATGCTCTACCAGCTGAGCTATAGCGGCCTTGCCCGGGACAGCCCGGGCACGCCCAGTATATCGGCGCCCGCTCAGCCCTCCGCAGGCCGCACCCAGGGCTCGCCTGCCACGGCCCGGAAGGCGTGCGCGAAAGTCACGGCGGTCGCCGGGTCTCGGCGGTCGGCGACGTAGTACCAGTTCATCCGGACGGCGTCCGGCGTCACTTCGAGGACGCCGGGGCCGTGCGAATCGAGCTCCACGAAGCGCACGTGCGGGTTCAGTGCGCGGATCGCGGCCTCGACCTTCAGCGAGCCCGTCCGCGGCGGGACGCCGAGTTGCTCGTCGATGTTGTCCGAGGTGACCGACGGGCACACGAACTCGACGGCGACGCTCGTCCCGTCCCGGGGCACGTCGTTCGCCCACGACGAGTGGACGTCGCCGGTCAGGAACACGGTGTTGCCGCGGCCTTGCGCGGCGACGGCGTCCAGCACCCGGCGGCGGTCGGCGGTGTAGCCGTCCCATTGGTCGGTGTTGACCGTGGTCGGCTGGCCGTCGAGGAGGTCGCCGAGCGCGAGCCGTTCGCGGCTGGGCAGCACCGGGACCTTGATCGGCGTGACCATCACCGAATTCCCGATCACGTTCCACGACGCCGTCCCGCGCGCCAGGCCCTCCAGGAACCATCGCCGCTGCTCGGCGCCGAGGATCGTGCCGTCCGACTCCTCCGCCGGATCGGGCTGCTCGGTCCGGTAAGACCGCAGGTCCAGCATGGTGAGGTCGGCCAGTTTCCCGAACTTCAGCCGCCGGTACAGCCGGTCGCCGCGATGCCGCACCGGCATCCATTCGAAGTACGCCTGGTGCGCCGCCCGCATCCGGTCGCGCCAGGCGCCTTCGGTCGCCGGGTCGTGCGAGGGCGAACCGCCGGACCAGGCGTTGTCCGCGGCCTCGTGGTCGTCCCAGGTCGCGACCATCGGATGCCGCGCGTGCAGCCGCCGAAGGTGGTCGTCGGTCTTGTACATCGCGTGCCGCCGCCGGTAATCCGAGAGGGTGATCAACTCGTTGGGCGGTACCGAGGGCCGGAGATCATTCGCAGGATTGGGATTCCCTTCGTAGAGGTAGTCACCCAGGTGGATGAAGGCGTCAAGATCGTCGCGGCCGGCCAGATAGCCGTAGGGGGCGAAGTGACCGACAGCCCAGTTCGCACACGAGACCACCCCGAACCGCAGCCTCGCGACGTCGTCTTCGTGCGCGGGCGCGGTGCGCGTCCGCCCGGTCTGCGAGACCTTCCCGCCCGACGTGAACCGGTAGTGGTACGCCGTCGACGCGCACAGCCCGCCCGCCGTCGCCTTCACCGTGTGGTCGCGTTCGGGCCCGGTCCGGAGGTGACCGCGAGCGACGACGCGCGCGAATCCGGCGTCCTCGGCCACCTCCCACCGGACCTCCACCGACGGCCCTTTTCCGGATCCCGGAACGGCTTCGGCCGAGGGGGTGACCCGGGTCCAGAGGAGCACCGAATCGGGCATCGGGTCGCCCGAGGCCACCCCGTGCGCGAAAACCGGGGCCTCCGCCCCGCTAGATGCACCCGAAAGGGTGAACGTCGCCGCTGTTCCGGCCGCGGTGACCCCGGCCGCGCGAAGGGCGGAACGCCTGCTCAAAGAGGACGCCATGGCATGCAGTGTGCCGTAAACCGGCGAAGCCGCGATGATCTTGCTCAGACGTGGTGGACGCCACTTCGGGTTACCTGCAACGGTCGGGCCGCCGGGCCCGATGGTCCTCGGGAAAGTCTCTTGAAACAACCGAGCGGACAGAGTGAGGAGGTGGATCGATCATGAAGATCAACGAGCACACCAAGGGGGCCCGGAACGGCAGACGCGGTGACGACAGGAACCAGGACGAAACACCCGAACGCGGCGAATGGTTGCTGGAGGCGCCGCGCCAGCGTGACGGTGAGCGATCGATCCACCAGGCTCGTTCGCACCGCCCGAACCTGCTGCGCCGCCGCGCCTGGCAGATCCTCGAAGCCCCGACGGCCGAACAGCCCGCCGTCGACGGCGAAGAGACGATGGGCCCGAAGCCGCCCGACGACACGACGGTCAACTTCGTCCTGGATCTCGTCCTGCGCATCGGCGAGGTCCAGATGTCGAGCGGCGCGGGCGCCTCCGACGTCACGGCGACGATCATCGCGCTGACCTCCGCGCTCGGCCTCCCGCACTGCGAGGTCGACGTGATCTTCACGTCGATCACGGTGACCTGCCACCGCGGCACCGACATGGCACCGGTGACGGCGCTGCGCGTCGTCCGGTCCCGCAGCCTCGACTACACACGGCTCACCCAGACGGAGACGTTGGTCCGCAGGATCGTCCGCGGGAACATCGGTGCCGAAGAAGCCCAGCAGGAACTCCAGCGGATCACGACCGCGCCGCACCCGTACCCCCGCTGGGTGGCCACGGCCGCCTGGGGCGGGCTGGCCGGGTTCATCACCCTGATCCTCGGCGGCAGCATCGACGTCGCGCTGGTCGCGATGGTGATCAGTGCCGTCATCGACCGGCTCGGCCGCTTCCTGAACCGCTACGCGCTGCCGTTCTTCTTCCAGCAGGTGATCGGCGGCCTGGTCGCGACCCTGTCCGCGATGGCGATAGTCAGCAGCGACCTGCTCACCACGAACAAACCCACGCTGGTCGTCGCGGCGGCCGTCACCGTGCTGCTGTCCGGTCTTTCCACGGTTTCCGCCGTGCAGGACGCCATCACCGGCTACTACGTCACGGCGGCCGGGCGCACGATGGAAACCGCGCTGATGAGCGCCGGGCTGATCGCGGGCGTGGTGCTCGCCCTGAAGATCGCGCTCCTGCTCAAGATGCCGCTCACGCCGCTGCCCGAGGTCATCTCCTCGACACCGCAGGATCTGCCGATCATCATCGTCGGCAGCATCGGCGCGTCCGCGTGCTTCGCGCTCGCCTCGTATTCGACCCTGCGCGCGATGATCGTCGCGGGAGCGGCGGGCGCGATCGGCGGCGCGGTGTACGGCGCGCTGATGCTGACCGATTTCGAAGCCGTCAGCTCTTCCGCGATGGCCGCGACGCTGGTCGGGTTCTGCGGCGGCGTGCTCGCCAGGCGGCTCAAGGTGACGCCGCTCGTGGTGGCTGTGTCCGGCATCACGCCCCTGCTCCCCGGTCTTTCCACCTATCGTGGTCTATACCAATTGGGCGTCGAGCCCGGCGGGAACATCTCGACGCTGATGACCGCGGTCGCGATCGGGCTTGCCCTGGCAGCGGGTGTGGTCCTCGGCGAATACCTCGCGCAGCCGGTGCGCACGGGCCTCGGCAGGCTCGAACGCAAATTCGCCGGACCTCGGATGGCGGGCCCGATGGAACCCGCCGAGCGACGCTTGGAGTGATCGCGCGACGACCGGCCGTCGCGCGGGCGCGCGATAGGGTTTCCCCTAGGGCAGCGACCCGCGATTTTGAGGGAGCGGCTGGTGGACGACGGCAATCTCGAGACAGGCAGAACGGCTTCCGCGGACTTCGTCGTGGTGGCGAACCGGCTTCCGGTGGACCTCGAACGGACCGCCGACGGGAGCAGGCGCTGGACGGCGAGCCCCGGCGGGCTGGTGTCGGCGCTCGAACCCTTCCTGCGATCCCGCAAGGGCGCCTGGGTCGGCTGGCCGGGGGTGCCCGACGTCGAGGTCGAGGAATTCGACGACGACGGCCTGGTCCTGCACCCGGTCTCCCTGACGTCGGAAGACGTCCGCGACTACTACGAGGGTTTTTCCAACGCGACGCTCTGGCCGCTCTACCACGACGTGGTGGCGCGGCCGGTCTTCGATCGGAGCTGGTGGGAGTCCTACGTCCGGGTGAACCGGCGCTTCGCCGAGGCGAGCGCGAAGGTCGCCGCCGAGGGCGCGACCGTGTGGATCCAGGACTACCAGCTCCAGCTGGTCCCCGCGATGCTGCGCGAACTGCGCCCGGATCTCCGGATCGGGTTCTTCCTGCACATCCCGTTCCCCCCGGTCGAGTTGTTCATGCAGATGCCGTGGCGGACCGAGATCGTCCGCGGCCTGGTCGGCGCCGACCTCGTCGGTTTCCACCGACCGGGTGGCGCGCAGAACTTCCTCTGGCTGGCCCGGCAGCTCGCCGGCCTCGAATCCAGCCGCGGCGCGGTCGGCATCCGCACCCGCCCCGGCCTGATGCAGGTCGGCGACCGGACGGTGCGGGTCGGCGCGTTCCCGATCTCCATCGACGCCATCGGCCTCGACAAACTCGCCAAGACCAAGGGTGTCGCCGAACGCGCCGCCCAGCTGCGGCGCGATCTGGGCAATCCGAAGAAGGTCCTGCTCGGCGTCGACAGGCTCGACTACACGAAGGGCATCGACCTGCGGCTGCAGGCGCTGCACGAGTTGCTGCACGAAGGCCGCGTCCGCCCGGAGGACGTCACGTTCGTCCAGCTGGCCACGCCGAGCCGCGAGCGCGTCGAGCACTACCAGCGGATGCGCGGCGACATCGAGCAGATGGTCGGGCGAATCAACGGTGAATTCGCCCGCGTGGGTCACCCGGTCGTGCATTATCTGCACCAGTCCGTGAACCGGACCGAACTGGCCGCGTTCTTTTCCGCGGCCGATGTCATGGTGGTCACTCCCCTGCGTGACGGGATGAACCTCGTCTGCAAGGAGTACGTCGCCTGCCGCCACGACCTCGGCGGCTCGCTCGTACTGTCCGAGTTCGCCGGCGCCGCGGCCGAGCTGACCAGTGCGCTCCTGGTCAACCCGCATGACCTGGACGGGGTGAAGAACGCCTTGGAGACTGCCATTACGCTCGACCCCGCAGAGGGACGCCGCCGTATGCGCGCCATGCGTCGTCAGGTCCTCACGCACGATGTCGACCGCTGGGCGCGCTCGTTCCTCCAAGCGCTCGGTGCCGAACCGGCCGACTGAGAGACTTCCCCCATACCCCGCATAGTTCCCGAGGAGAAATCGTTGACCGCCGAGGCACTGCCCGCCGAGCTCCGGCGCGCGATTGTCCAGGTCGCGCGGACCCCGCGGCTGCTGGTCGCCTGCGACTACGACGGCACGCTGGCCCCGATCACGGCCAACCCGGACGAAGCCCGGCCGCTGCCCGAATCGGTGGGCGCGCTCAGGTCGCTGGCCGGCCTGCACGAGACGACCACCGCGGTCATCTCCGGCCGCGCGTTGCGCGATCTCGCCACCCTGTCCCGTCTCCCCGCCGAAGTGAACCTGGTCGGCAGCCACGGGTCCGAGTTCGACATCGGCTTCATCCACGCGCTCGACGAAAAAGCCCGTGAGCTCCACAGACGGCTCGAAGCCGAACTCGAGAACCTGGTGCTCGACGTGCCGGGTGTTTCGCTCGAGGTCAAGCCCGCGAGCATCGCGGTGCATGTCCGCCGCGCCGAGCACGAGGCGGGCCGCCGCGTCCTCCGCGATGTCCACAATGGACCTTCGAACTGGGAGGGCGTCTCCACCACGGACGGCAAGGAGGTCGTCGAGCTCGCGGTCGTCCAGACGGACAAGGGCCGCGCGCTGGACACCCTGCGCCACCAGGTCGGCGCGACGGCGGCGATCTTCCTCGGCGACGACGTCACCGACGAGAAGGCGTTCGCCCGGATCTCCGGGCCGGACCTCGGCGTGAAGGTCGGCGAGGGCGAAAGCCTGGCGCAGTACCGGGTCCCGGACACCGTCGACGTCGCGATGGCGCTCGCCTTCCTGCTCGAAGAGCGCCGCAACTGGCTCTACGGCGAGCAGGCGCCGCCGATCGAGCGGCTTTCCATGCTGGCCAACGAACGTTCGGTCGCGCTCGTCACGCCGGACGCCCGGCTGACCTGGCTGTGCCACCCCGGCCCCGACGCGCCCGCGATCTTCGCGGATCTGCTCGGCGGCGCCGGCGCGGGGCACTTCTCGATCAAACCGCACCGCAACGGCCTGCCGCTCGGGCAGCGCTACCTGCCCAACACGATGACGGTCGAGACCCGCTGGTCGCGGCTGCTCGTCACCGACTACATCGAGCCGGAGAGCCCCGCGCACCGCACGGATCTCGTCCGGGTGATCTCGGGTGAGGCGGCGGCGGAGATCGTGTTCGCGCCCCGGCCCGAATTCGGTGGTGTGCCGGTGAAACTGGTCGCCCACGACGACGGGCTCCTGGTGCAGGGCACCTCGGAGCCGTTCGCGCTGCGTTCGCCCGGCGTGGAATGGGAGATCACCTCCGACGGCATGAACGACACCGCGACGGCGCTCGTCACCCCGTCCCCGGAGAACCCGGTGGTGCTCGAACTCCGTTGCGGCACCTCGGATCTCGGCGCGCACGAACTGTCCGAAGTGGAGCGACGCGCCCGCGCGGGCGACTACTGGAGCACCTGGGCGCAGACGCTCAAGCTGCCCAGCGTCCAGACCGACCTCGTCGGCCGCTCGGCGCTGACGCTGCGCGGGCTCGTCAACACCGACACCGGCGGCGTGCTCGCGGCGGCGACTTCGTCGCTGCCGGAGGAGATCGGCGGCGTCCGCAACTGGGACTACCGGTACTGCTGGATCCGCGACGCGGCCATGACCGTGCGCGAACTGGTCCACCTCGGCTCCACGGAGGAGGCGGAGGGCTACCTCCGCTGGCTGCACGGCGTGCTGTCCACTTTGGCCGGTCCGGAACGGCTGCACCCGCTGTACACCTTGGCGGGCAGCGTGATCGGCGCCGAAGCGGTCATCGAGTCGCTGCCCGGGTACGCCGGTTCGCGGCCGGTCCGCGTCGGCAACCTGGCGAACCACCAGGTGCAGCTGGACGTCTTCGGCCCGGTCGTCGAACTCGTGCGGACGCTGGCCGAGGCGCGCGGCGAACTGCGCGACGAAGACTGGCAGATGGTGCGCGCGATGGCCGAGGCCGTCACGCGGCGCTGGAACGAGCCGGACCACGGCATCTGGGAGGAGCGGCACGTACCGCGCCACCGGGTGTACTCGCGGGTGATGTGCTGGGTGACCATCGACAGGGCGATCAAACTGGGCGAGGTCTACGGCCGTCAGGTACCGGGCGCGTGGCCTTCGCTGCGTGACGAGATTTCCGCCGACGTGCTGGAGAAGGGCTGGAACGAAGAGGTCCAGGCCTTCACCACCGCCTATGACGGAACGGACCTCGACGCCGCGTCGCTGTTCGTCGGGCTGACCGGCCTGATCGATCCGGCCGACCCGCGGTTCCAGTCCACGGTGACGGCGATCGAGGCGGAACTGCGCAGCGGGTCCACCGTGTACCGGTATCGCCGCGACGACGGGCTTCCCGGCGGTGAGGGCGGGTTCCACATCTGCGCGGCTTGGCTCATCGAGGCGTACCTGCTCACCGGGCGACGCACCGAGGCCGAGGAACTGTTCACGCAGATCGTCGATGCCGCGGGCCCGACAGGTCTGCTGCCCGAGCAGTTCGACCCGATCGCGGAACGCTCGCTGGGCAACCACCCGCAGGCGTACTCGCACATCGGGCTGATCCGCTGCGCGAACCTGCTCTCCCAGTAACGTCACTTCGCGCGTGAAGGCCCCCTTCACGCGCGTTCAGGTTTCGTGCCGGGACTGGGGGCAGGTGGCGTTGCGAAAGCCACTTTCGCAACGTTGAAGGTTGCGAAAGTGGCTTTCGCGACGTGTCCCAGCGGGTCGGCTCCCTGGCGAGCGACGGTCTGGCGCTCACCGCTGCCTCCCCCACGACCGCGTGTCGCGAAAGCCACTTTCGGGACGTCTGATGTCCCGGAAGTGGCTTTCGCGACACCTCGACAGCGCGGGAGCGGTCCCCGAGCCAGACGCCGCGAAGGGGCCCTTCACCGCATGTCACGCGGTGAAGGGCCCCTTCGCAACGGTGGAGTCGTCGCGCCGGCTGCAGTCCAAGGGGTCGTGGCCTTCGCCTTCTCGGGAGAACGAAGGTCACAGACGAACAGCCGGCGCGACGGGTTCGAGGGCGGGTCAGGTCCCGCTGATCAGGCGCAGGGCCAGATCGGAGCTGAACTGCCCGGCTTCGACGTTCGGCGCGATCCCGCACTTGCCGTCGGAGTCACCGGGCACCTTGACCCACAGCAGCATCTCGGCGCCGCCGCCGGTCTGCGAAGGCGTCCCGAGCTTGCGCCCGGCCGGGTTGCACCACTCGGAACCCTTGGGGCCGTTGCCGTTGCGGCTCGTGTCGATCACGAACGGCTTGGTGTAGCCGTACTTGCTCGACAGCGCGGCGCTGACGGCCTTGCCGTAGTTGGCCGAGTCGGTGGTGGTCTTGTAGTTCGACACGTTGATCGCGAGACCGCGGATCGACTTCACGCCGACGGCGTTGAGCCGGTCGGCCATGGTGGCGGCGGGGATCCAGGTCGAGTTGCCGCCGTCCATGTAGGCCCAGGTGTTCGGGGCCTTCGCGGCGAACTGCTCCGCGGCGAACTTGAGCAGGTCGAGGCGGGTCTGACGCTCGCCGGCGGGCAGGCAGTCGACCTGAGCGAGGGCGTCCGGCTCGATGATGACGACCGCGGGCTTGCCGCCGATGCCGTCGGCGAAGTTCGAGATCCAGGTCTTGTACGCCGCCGGGCTGCCCGCGCCGCCACCGGAGTGACCGCCGCAGTCGCGGCCGGGGATGTTGTAGGCGACCAGGATCGGCAGCTTGTCCGCCACGTCGGCGGCGTAGGTGTAGCCGTCGACGGCCTTCTTGACGTCACCGCTCCAGTTGCCGAACCAGCGCGCGCCCGCCTTGGTGGAGATGGCGGCCTTGATCTTGTCGGCGGTGCTGCCCGGGTGGTCCTTCACCCAGACCGCGGGGTTGGAGTTCGGGTCGACGTAGAAGCCGTTGGTCTTCTCAAGGGGGTTGCCGTCGGCGGCCTGGGCCGGCGAGGCGATGAGGGCCAGCAACGAGGCGGCCAGCAGACCGAGCGTCTTGATGCGCATGCCCACCAGCTTCTCGATCACTTGTACAAGATTCGTACAACCCTCGCGTTTCGTCCTCTGAACGCGCTACCGCGAGCAGAGGACGAAACGCGAGGGGATCAGGCCGAGTAGCCCTTCGGCGGGATCAGGGTGGCGAGCTGGTTGAAGGTGAGCCAGTAGATCTGGTTGCCGCCGAAGTTGGCCGGGTCGGCGATCTTCACCGTCATGTTGTCGCTGTTGTAGCCGATGATCGTGAAGTAGTGGTAGATCGTGTAGTTCGGGTAGCCCGGCGGGTGGTTGTTCGCCGGGGCGACGATGTTGGCGACGAGCGCGTAGCCCTTGTCGACGTCCAGCACGATGTCGCGCCACAGGAGGTCGCGCTGCGCCTGTGACGGCGGGTCGTTCGGCATCTCCTTGGTCTCGTACCAGCCGCCCGCGACGTGGTTGTTGAGGACGCGGGTGACCTGTCCGATCCAGTCGGTGCCGTTGGTGCTGGTCGGGAGCTCGTTCGCGAGCTGCTGCTGACTCGGCGGGTTGCCGTTCTTGGCCGAGATGGCGATCCGGGTGGCGGCCGGGCCGCACCAGTAGCCGGTCTCCTGGATCTGGTACTGGATGTTGAGTTCGGCGGCCGCCTTGACGCCCTCGACCTTGGCGGGCGGCGCCATCGAGTTCACGAAGCCGGGATCGACGTACTTGTCCTGAGCGACGGCCACCGCCGGAGCGGTGATCAGTGCGGACGCCGCGAGCGCGGCGATTACCGCGGACCTGAGCCTGCGCATGGTAATCCTTCCCCAGTTTCACTTTTCATTGGTGAATAGTGAACAGGATCGCGCCTCGCGAGGCTTTTGTCTTGATCTCCACCTGCGCTTTCCCCGAGTGGCCCACGACGAAAGTAGGATCGGATGAACGCTCGAGGGGTCATCGGGCAAGAGCGATCGTGCAGGTGATGAGAAACGATCACGAGCAGGCAGGCTCGCGGGGACTGGACAGGCCGGATCTCGGCGGTCCCGATCCCGCTCCCGTCTTCGGCATGCTCTTCGACGCCCACGCGGCCCCGCTGCAGCGCTATCTCGCCCGCCGCGTCGGCACCGAAACCGCGCACGACCTCGTCGCCGAGACGTTCCTCGTGGCTCTCCGGCGGCGGGAGACGTACCGTCCGGAGGCCGGAACGGCGCGGGCATGGCTCTACGGCATCGCGACGAACCTGCTCCGGCACCACGTCCGCACCGAGACCCGCGCGCTCGCCGCGACGGCCCGGCTCGCGGCCACCGACCAGGTGGTCACGGCCGGGCACGACGGCCGCGTCGCCGAACGGGTCGACGCGCAGTCCCGCGCGGCCCAGCTGGCGGGCGCGCTGGCCGAACTGAGCGTCGCGGACCGCGACACCCTGCTGCTGGTCTCCTGGGCGGGCCTGGACCCCGGCGAAGTCGCCGAGGCGCTGGGCATCCCCGCCGGAACGGTCAGATCCCGGCTGCACCGGATCCGAAGATGGTTGCGCGCCAACGCGCCGGAGTCCACAAAGGACGAATCGAGTCACGAGGAGGAGGGCGAAAGTGCACGGCGGTAACATCAGGAAGGTGTGGTCGGAGGCCGAACTCGACGAGGCGCTGGCCGAACTCCACGCCGAGCCGGAAACCCGGCAGGACGAGCTGTCCCGGGCCAGGGCCGCGCTCCTGCGCGCCGCGGGCGAGGTCGAAGAAGAACTCCACCCGGCGACAGCGCCCCCGGTAAAAAAACGGCCGGGCTCGTGGCGATGGATCGCGGCCGCGGCCGCCGCGGCGCTGGTGTCCGGCGGGGGGATCGTGGCGACGAACGCCTTCGTCGGCGAAGGCGGCCAGGACCCCGCGGCCCACTCGGTCCTCGCCCCGGGCGATGACGTGCTCAAAGCCCTTCGCGGCGACAACTTCCCGCTTCGCGAAGGTCAGTACCGGCTCGCCACGGAATCCACCTGGACCACACGCGTCACGAAGTCCGGGCTGGTCTACCAAACCCACGAGATCCTCGAACGCTGGCTGGGCCCGAACACTTACGTTCCGTCCAAGGCGCGCTTCACCGGAACCGGCGAGATCCGCTGGATCAAGGGTGACTACCAGACGGCGAAGGCCGCCGGGGACGCGATCCCGGCCCCGTCCTCGGTCACCTGGGAGGAACGCCCGGAGTCGCCGAGCACCACGACGTCGTCGATTCCACCGCCGCGGGCCACGACGACCTCCGTGCCGCCGCCCGCCATCCCGCCCCGGGATCGCCTGCCGTCCGAAAGCGGGTGGACGGACCCCACCACGGCGTTCCTCACGGAACTGCCGATCGATCCGGCGAAGATGGCCGAGAGGATCCGTCACGACGGCGTCTGGCGCGACGGCCGCCCGGCGGAACAGCCGAACTCGCCACACGAGATGTTCGAGATGGCCTTCAACGTCCTCCGCTCGTCCCAGGGCTTCGGCGCGCAGCGGGTGGCACTGTGCCAAGCGCTCGCGCGGATGTCCGGCATCGCCACGGAGAGCATGACCACTTCGGACGGACGGCCCGCGCTGTCCTTTTCGGTCGTGCTGCCGAATCAGACTCGCACGTTCATCGTCGACCTGGCGACGGCGGCCGTCGTCGGGAGCCGCGCCGTCCGGCCCCATGACGAGAAAGAGGACTGGCCGGGGCTGACCTTGTTCGACACGAAGATCTCGGTGGTGATCACCGACGTGAACGGCCCCTAAGGCGCGTTAGTGGGCATGTTTGGCGGCGTTGAGCGCGCTTCCGACGTCTCCCACCTCCAGTACCCGGATACCCGGCGGGATCTTGCCGGAGTCCGGCGGCACCAGCGCGTAGGTGAAGCCGAGCCGGGCGGCCTCCGCGAGCCGCCGCCCGACGCTCGGCACCCGCCTCACCTCACCCGACAACCCGACCTCGCCCATCGCGACGAGTTTGGGTGAGAGCGGGGTGTCCGTCGCCGACGAGATCAGCGCCAGCACCACCGCGAGGTCGATGCCGGGCTCGGTGATCTTCATGCCGCCGACCGTCGCCACGTAGACGTCCTTGTTGCCGACCTTGAGGCCCGCCCGCTTCTCCACCACGGCCAGCACCATCGCGACCCGTGCCGAATCGAGGCCGCTCACCGCGCGCCGGGGCTGGGGTGCCTGGGTGTCCGAAACCAAGGCCTGTACCTCGCCCAGCAGGGGCCGCTTGCCCTCCATGGTCACCGTGACGGCGGTGCCCGCGACAGGCTCGGCGGTATGACTCAGGAAGAGTCCCGACGGGTCGGGCACGCCGACGATGCCCTCCTCGACCAGCTCGAAACAGCCGATCTCGTCCGCGGCGCCGAAGCGGTTCTTGATCCCGCGCAGCATCCGCAACGTCGAGTGCTTGTCGCCCTCGAACTGCAGGACGACGTCGACCAGATGCTCCAGCACACGCGGCCCGGCGACCGAGCCGTCCTTCGTGACGTGACCGACCAGCACGATCGGCAGCCCGCGTTCCTTGGCCAGCGCGACCAGCCCGGAGGTGACCGCGCGGACCTGGGTGACCCCACCCGGGGCGCCGTCCACCTGCGGCGAGGCCATGGTCTGGACCGAGTCGACGATCAGGACGCCCGGTTTGACCGCGTCGACGTGGCCGAGGATCGCGGAGAGGTCGCTCTCGGCCGCGAGGAACATCTCGTCGTGGACGTTGCCGGTGCGCTCGGCGCGCAGGCGCACCTGCCCCGCCGACTCCTCGCCGGTGACGTACAGCGCGCGTCCCGCAGTGGCCGCCCATTGATAGGCGACCTCCAGCAGGAGGGTCGACTTGCCGACGCCGGGCTCCCCGGCGAGCAGGATGACCGCGCCCGGCACGAACCCGCCGCCGAGTACGCGATCCAGTTCGGAGACGCCGGTGGGCTTGGCACGGGCCGTCTCGACGTCGACCTCGCCGATCGGGCGTGCCGGGGCGCTGGGCGCGCCGGCGGCGACCCTGGCTATCGCGGGACGGGCGTCGCCGCGTTCCTCGATCGTTCCCCATGCCTGGCACTCGGGGCAGCGCCCGACCCACTTCGGCGCCTCGTACCCGCATTCACCGCAGCGGTAGGTGCTGCCTTTCTTGACCACTCCGCGAGGCTAGCGGGCACCACCGACAAACCCCGGCAGCGACGGACCTGGGAGCCGAAAGGCCCTTTCCCCGCATGGGACGCAGCGAAAAGGGCCCTTCACCGCATGAGATGCGGTGAAGGGCCCCTTCAGCCCGTCTACGGAGACCTAGTGCCCGCCGCCCTTGGCTTCCTTCTCCGGCGCGGGTTCGCGGCTGCCCGGATGCGACGGCGCCGCGACCGGCAGGTCCAGCGTGACCGAACCGGAGTTCTTGAAGACGAAAGTGACCTTGATCGTCTGGCCCGCCCACAGCGGCTGCTTCAGGCTTTGCAGCACGATCGTGGCCTTGCCCACCTCGGTGGGCTGCTCCGGGCCCACGGACGGCGTGACCGTCCCGGCGACGCTCGACGACGGGGCGCCGGACTCGCTGCTCGACGGGGCTCCTGAGGACGACGGGGCACCCGAGGACGACGGCGCACCGGAGGAGGCGGGCGCGGAGGAGGGGGCGCTCGTCGGAGCGACCTCCTTGGTCGACTCGACCGCGTCGGACGGGCCGATCACGAGCGCGTGGCTCGCGACGACGACCTTGGCGCCCGAGATCTTGGCGTCACCGGTGGCGGCTTCGGAGGAGACCGAGACGAGCTCGTCGTCCTGCTTGCCCTGGTTCACGATGGTCAGCGTCAGCGGCACGGCGGCACCTGCCGGGTACGCCTGGCCCTCTTCCGGGAACTGGAGCGCGGCGTTCCGCAGCACCAGCTCCTTCGCCTGCGCGTACGTCCCGTTGACCGCGGGCTGCTGCGAGTCGGTCTGGGTGATCTGACCAGCACCGCAGCCGGCGAGCACGAGCGCGGCGCCGAGCGCCAGCACACCTGCGCCGAACACGCGACGATTCTGCAGCCTCACGTCGGAGTCCTTCCATGTCACGGCCTCTTCACCGCGAAGACTAGCCGGGCGACTTCGCGGGCGGAGAACCCGGTGCGTGTTGACACGCCACCAATGCGGTGACGTGCCCAAGATCAACCGTCCACAAAGGATTTGGAAATCGTTCGCTTCTCACCAGCGTGAGCATGGGCGAATTGGGTTTGTCAACCCCCGGGCGGACCACCGTCAGGCCGCTGACCTGCGACGACGATCGCGGGCCGCTAGGTGGGCCTCGTCGGCACGTGCTAAGATGAATTCAGCGAAAGGGGCAGAGGACACATGGTTTTCAAGGTCGGAGAGACCGTCGTCTACCCGCACCACGGTGCCGCACTCATCGAAGCCATCGAGACCCGCGTGATCAAGGGCGAGGAGAAGAAGTACCTCGTCCTCAAAGTCGCGCAAGGGGATCTTACGGTTCGCGTGCCCGCTGACAACGCCGAGATCGTCGGTGTTCGTGATGTCGTCGGGCAAGAAGGACTGGACAAGGTTTTCGACGTTCTGCGTGCTCCGCACACCGAAGAGCCCACTAACTGGTCTCGTCGGTACAAGGCCAACCTCGAGAAGCTCGCCTCCGGCGATGTGAACAAGGTGGCCGAAGTGGTGCGCGACCTCTGGCGGCGAGAGAAGGACCGCGGACTTTCAGCCGGCGAGAAGCGCATGCTGGCGAAGGCGCGGCAAATTCTGGTCAGCGAGCTCGCGCTCGCGGAGGGCACCGACGAGGACAAGGCTGAAGTCCTCCTCGACGAAGTTCTGGAAACCGCGGCAGTCTGAACCGGCGGGTGTCCCACGCCAGGTGAGGCTGCGAGGGATACCTCTACGATCGCGCACATATGAGCACAATCCATATGAGCACAATCGTGTTCGTCACTGCCGTTCGACACCATGCCTCCGACGCGGAGCTCGCTCTCGCGCCGGTCAATGGTGAAGCTCTACTCACGCACACTGTGCGGGGGCTGCTCGCTCTGCCGGATCTCGATCTGGTGGTCGTGGCGGCCCCCGAGCGGTGTGCTCATTTGTTTTCGGCCGCTTTGCTCGGCTTCGAAGAGCGTTGCCGGATAGTACCCGGCCCGTCGCTCAAACACGCTTTCGACACCGTCGAAAAAGAGATCGCCGGGAATCCGGTCTTCCTCGTGCACGACGCCTTGCGCGCTTTCACTCCCGCGGACACGGTCCGTACCGTCGCGGACGCTGTCCGTGCGGGCGCCCCCTTCGTGGTTCCCGTACTACCGATGGCGGACACCGTGAAGGTGACCGACACGGCGAAGGTGATCACGGGCACGGAGGACCGCGCATACCTGCGTACGGCGCAGACCCCGCTCGGCTTCACTCGTGAGACTTTTCTCTCGTATGTCGATAAACCGTCTCTCGACGGCGCGCACACCGTCGCCGGGCATCCCGATGCGATGCGCGTCACCACTTCGTTCGAACTGAAGCTGGCCGAAGCGATCGCAGTGGCCGGAGAAGAAGAGGAAACCCTGTGATCACTCGCGCCGCGCTGCTCAAGTGGGCAGAAGAGCGCGCGTGCGGCCGGCAGGCTCCGCGATCGCGGCGGCAGGGCGCCTTCCCCGGGCCCGCTCGTAAGTCACCAACGTGCGCCATGGCGACGCGATCGCGGTCGCGCGCTTCGGCGGGAAAAGAGGAAACCCTGTGAGGATCGGCAATGGCGTCGACGTCCACCCCATCGAAGCCGGCCGCGAATGCTGGATCGCCGGTCTCCTCTGGCCCGGCGTCGACGGCTGCGCGGGACACTCCGACGGCGACGTCGCCGCGCACGCGTTGTGCGACGCGCTCCTGTCCGCGGCCGGGCTCGGCGACCTCGGCGCGGTGTTCGGCACGGGCGATCCGAAGTGGGCGGGCAAACACGGCGTCGAGTTCCTCGCCGAGGCGCGGCGCCTGGTCGAGGCGGGCGGCTGGACCGTCGGGAACGCGACCGTCCAGATCGTCGGCAACGCGCCGCGCGTCGGGAAGCGCCGCGAAGAGGCGCAGAAGGTCTTGAGCGAGGCCGTCGGCGGGCCGGTGAGCGTCTCCGGGACGACGACCGACGGGCTCGGCCTGACCGGCCGCGGTGAAGGCATCGCGGCGTTCGCGACAGCGTTGCTCCTGCCGTCCCAGGAATAGCCCACTCCGGGAGCCGGTTCGGGCAGTCATGGCAGTCACACTTCCCGAGCCGGTCCGTGCACTGGTGGACGGCAAGAACTTCGCGACCGTGGCCACGTTGGACGCCGACGGCGGCCCGCAGACCTCGGTCATCTGGGTGGGCCTCGAGGACGGCGATCTGGTCTTCAGCGCCACCGAAGACAGGCTGAAGGTGCGAAACCTCCGTCGCGACCCTCGCGCCAGTGTGTCGATCACCGACGCGGAGAACCCGTACCGGCACACGCAGCTGCGCGGCACGGTCACGATCACGGCGGACCCGGACAAGACGTTGCCGAAGACGCTCAGCCACAAGTACCTCGGCCAGGACCCGCCGGCGGAAGGCCCGGAGGTCGAGCGGGTGATCGTCCGGCTGCGGGTCGATCGGATCGCCGGGAACGTCCGTTGATTAGGCTTTCGGCATGGGTGTGACTTTCAACGACGCGACCAAGAAACTCCTCGACGGCAACAACTTCCCGGTCCTCGCGACCCTCAACGCCGACGGCTCCGCGCAGACGTCCGTGCTGTGGGCGAAGCGGGACGGCGACACGATCGTCTTCGCGACCGTCCGCGGCCGTCTCAAGGAGCGGAACATGGCACGGGACCCCCGCGTGTCCGTCTCGGTCTTCGACCAGGACAACCCGTACGACTACGCCGAGATCCGCGGGACCGTGGAGATGACCGACGAGGGCGGCCGCGAGCTGATCAACGAGCTCTCGCACAAGTACCTCGGCAAGGACTACCCGGACGAGCCGGCGGAGGTCGTCCGCGTGCTGGTCCGCATCACGCCCACCAAGATCACCGGCAACGCCGCCTGACGTGAGACGAACGGCCCGGCCCCGCCGGGATCGGGCCGTTCATCTCACACGCGGAAAGAGGCCAGGACCCCGCTGTCGTGGCTAATGTGGGGTTCGTGACCTTTCGCGCTGTGTTGTTCGACTTCTCCGGCACGGTCTTCCGGCTCGAGCAGGACGAGACCTGGCTCGCCGACCTCACCGACCACTCCGGCGAAAGCCTCGACCTCGAAGCCCAGACCGAACTGATGCGCCGGATGACCGCACCGGTCGGCCAGGTCGTCGATCTCGACGAGGAGCATCTGCACGCCTGGCACAACCGCGACCGCGACCCGGTACTGCACCGCAAGGTGTACCTCGAGGTCCTCAAGCAGTCCGGGGTCCCGCACGCCGACCAGGCCGTCGCGCTCTACACCCGGCTGATCGATCCCACCCAGTGGACGCCGTACCCGGACACCGAGGCCGTGCTCAAGGGCGTCTCCGGCAAGGGAGTCAAGGTCGGGGTGCTGAGCAACATCGCCTTCGACATCCGGCCCGCCTTCAGCCGCTGGGGCTGGGACGCCTTCGTCGACGAGTTCATCCTGTCGTTCGAGGTCGGAGCGGTGAAGCCGGAGCCGGAGATCTTCCGGACGGCCATCGAGCGGCTCAGTGTCGACCCGGCGGAGACGCTCATGGTGGGCGACAGCGAGGAGGCCGATGGCGCCGCACGCGAGATCGGCTGCGCGTTCGCGCTGGTAGAGCCGCTGCCGACGCCGGAGCGGCCGGACGCCCTACTCGGCGCTCTGCGTACCCATAACGTGCTGTAATACGGTCACTGCGACGTCGCTCACGCGGACCCCGTACCCTTTTAGGGTGGCACTACACCTCTATGACACCGCGACCCGGAGCGTGCGGGAATTCCACCCCGCCCGTAGCGGAACGGCGTCCGTGTACGTGTGTGGTGCCACCGTGCAGGGCATCCCCCACATCGGCCACGTCCGCGGCGCGCTGAACTACGACGTCCTGCGTCGTTGGCTCGTCCACAGTGGACTCGACGTGCTGATGGTCCGCAACGTCACCGACATCGACGACAAGATCCTCACCAAGGCCGCGGACGCGGATCGTCCCTGGTGGGAATGGGCGTTCACGCACGAGCGCGCCTTCGAATCGGCGTACGAGTCGCTGGGCTGCCTGCCCCCTTCGATCGCCCCTCGGGCGACAGGGCACGTCACGCAGATGGTCGAGCTGATGCAGCGGCTGATCGACGGCGGGCACGCGTACGCCTCTGGCGGCGACGTGTACTTCTCGGTCAAGGCGTTCGACGGCTACGGCGAACTGTCCGGCCAGAAGCTCGACGAGGTCCAGCAGGGCGAAAGCCTCGGCGAGGGCAAGCGCGACCCGCGCGACTTCACGCTGTGGAAGTCCGCGAAGCCGGGCGAGCCGTCGTGGCCGACGCCTTGGGGCTCCGGACGTCCCGGCTGGCACCTCGAGTGCTCGGCGATGGCGACGGCGTACCTCGGCGGCGAGTTCGACATCCACGGCGGCGGCGTCGACCTGGTCTTCCCGCACCACGAGAACGAGCGCGCCCAGTCCAACGCGGCGGGTGACCCGTTCGCGCGGTACTGGCTGCACAACGCCTGGGTGACCATGTCCGGCGAGAAGATGTCGAAGTCGCTGGGCAACACCGTGTCGATCCCGGAGATGCTGCGCAACTACCGGGCGCCCGAACTGCGTTACTACCTGGTCCAGCCGCACTACCGGTCGACGATCGAGTACTCCGACGGAGCACTCGGTGAAGCCGCGCAGGGCTACCGGAGGATCGAGCAGTTCCTTCGCCGCACCGCGGGCATCGTCGGCGCCGTCCACATCGGCGAGGTCCCGAAGGAGTTCGCCTCCGCGCTCGACGACGACCTGGCCACTCCGCAGGCCTTCGCAGTGCTGCACAACACGGTCCGCGACGGTAACGCGGCCCTCGACGCAGCCGACAATTCCAAGGCACTCGAAATCGCCGCCTCCGTGCGCGCGATGACCGACGTGCTCGGCCTCGACCCGCTCTCCGCGCGCTGGTCCGAGGCGGGCGGCAACGAAACGCCCACCCGGCAGGCACTGTCCGTTCTCGTGGAAGGGCTGCTCGCCGAACGGCAGCAGGCCCGCGCCGAGAAGGACTTCGCCCGTGCGGACGCCGCGCGTGACCGCCTCCAGCAGGCGGGCATCGTGGTGGAAGACACCCCGAACGGTCCACAGTGGACCGTCAAGGAAGTCTGACACTTACTCGCTTTTCTAGCTCAAGGATTCTCACTCATGGCAGGCAACTCCCGGCGCCAGGGCGCTATTCGCAAGCCCGGCACGAAGAAGGGTCAGGTCGTCGGTTCCGGCGGCCAGCGCCGGAAGGGCCTCGAAGGCAAGGGCCCGACCCCCAAGGCCGAAGACAGGCCCGGGCACAAGGCGTACCGCATGTCGAACGCGCGTGACCGCAAGGAACAGGCTCGGCAGAAGAAGGCGGACAAGCCGGAACTGATCGCCGGCCGCAACCCGGTGGTCGAGGCGCTGCGCGCCGACGTGCCTGCCACCGCGCTGTACGTCGCGATCAACATCGAGATCGACGACCGCGTCAACGAGGCCGTCCGGCTGGCGGGCGACAAGGGCATCTCGATCCTCGAGATCCCGCGCGAGGAGCTCGACCGCAAGACCAACCGGGCCATGCACCAGGGTCTGGGCCTGCAGGTCCCGCCGTTCGTGTACGCCGACCCGCGTGACCTGATGGCGGTGGCGAAGGACTCGGGCCAGACCCCGCTGTTCGTCGCTCTCGACGGCGTCACCGACCCGCGCAACCTCGGTGCGGTGATCCGCTCGGCCGCCGCGTTCGGCGCGCAGGGCGTCCTCCTGCCGGAGCGGCGCAGCGCGGGCATGACCGCGGTCGCGTGGCGGACCTCCGCCGGCACCGCCGCCAAGCTGCCGATCGCCGTCGCGACCAACCTCACCCGCCAGCTCAAGGCGTGGAAGGACGACGGCCTGATGGTCGTCGGCCTCGACGCGGACGGCTCGGTCGACATCGACGAACTGGACCTCGCGGCGGACCCGCTGGTCATCGTGCTCGGCTCGGAAGGCCGCGGCCTTTCCCGGCTGGTGCGCGAGACCTGCGACGCGACCGTGTCGATCCCGATGGCCGCCGGTGTCGAGTCGCTGAACGCGTCTGTCGCGGCCGGAGTGCTGCTGGCCGAGGTGGCGCGCCGTCGCCGTCTCGCGGGACGTGTCTGACCCCGCACTTCGTCACCCACCGGCAGCGCTATACGTCAGGCGAGTGTCGGTACAGGTGGTCGTGAGTGGTGAGGACGGTTCTCGCGGAGCTCGGGCTGGCGTGACCAGCATGCCCCACGACGACGAAGGATTTGGGACACTGAACGTCCCAATTCCTTCATCGTCGACTCGACGCCCTACCGCTCACGACCACTCCGACCGGCCAGCGCGATGCTGAGTTCTCGCGGTTGCATGGTCGAGCCACCACACGGGTGTCGTGACCGGGTATGAGACCGAGTGACCCCGTCGTCCTTGCGCAGGTCAAGCGTAGGTAGGTGAATACGGGTCCGCTCTAACCGTCCTCACCACTCACGACCCACCCGACCCAACGCTGACTGATGTCGCGAAAGTGGCTTTCGCGACATCCACCGGCAGGCTGGAGTGTCCCGGGAAGAGAGTCGTGACGGACTCTTAGGGCTTCAGCGTTGCGACCGGCAGCGCTATACGTCAGGTGAGCGTCGGTACAGGTGGTCGTGAGTGGTTAGTTCATCGACACCGGGCGGGGCGCTCAGGCTAAGGTCACCAGCGGATAACGCGTAACCGCTTCTGGGGGACCCCGCACCGATGTCGTTCATTTCGCCACTGTTCCTGTGGTACTTCATGCCGGCGGTACTGCTCGCCGTGCTGCTGTGCCCACGCAGCTGGCGCAACGGCATCGTCGCCGCGGGCAGCCTGATCTTCTACGCCACCGGCGCGGGTCCGTACACACTGGTGCTGATCGGCTGCATGGTCGTCAACTTCCTGGCCGGGCCGGCGCTGGAGCCGAACGCGTGGGACCTGCAGAACAAGCGGCGCAAGCGGCTGCTGCTCGGGGTCATCGGCCTCAACGTCGGCATGCTGCTGATCTGGAAGTACGCGGGCTTCGCGACGCAGCAGATCGCGGCCGTGACGCACTGGTTCGGCGGCGGTTTCCCGGTCGCCGACCTGGTCATCCCGATCGGCATCTCGTTCTACACGTTCCACCACATCTCCTACGTCGTGGACATCTACCGCGGTGAACGCCGCGCGCTGCGCAACCCGGTGTCGTTCGCCGCGTACATCGCGATGTTCCCGCAGCTGGTGGCCGGGCCGATCGTGCGCTACCGCGAGATCGCCGACCAGCTGCCGCAGCAGCGATCGCATCGCCTCGACGACATCGCCGCCGGTTTCCCGCGGTTCGCGCTCGGGCTGTGCAAGAAGACGATCATCGCGGACTCGCTCAGCCCGATGGTGGACGCCTGTTTCAACACCCCGCCGGATCAGATGACCTTCGCGATCGCCTGGCTCGGCGCGATCGGCTACACCCTCCAGCTGTTCTTCGACTTCTCCGGATACTCCGACATGGCGATCGGGCTCGGCCGCATGCTCGGCTTCCGGCTGCCCGAGAACTTCGCGAGACCGTACTCGTCGGTGACCATCACCGAGTTCTGGCGACGCTGGCACATGTCGCTGTCGCGCTGGTTCCGCGACTACGTCTACATCCCGCTGGGCGGCAACCGCACCGGCGCCGGGCACACGTACCGGAACCTGTGCATCGTCTTCGTGCTGACCGGGTTCTGGCACGGCGCGCAGTGGACGTTCCTGATCTGGGGCATCTACCACGGCGCGCTGCTGATCGTGGAACGCGCTTTCGGCTACGACGTCACCCCGAAGACCCAGGCCGCCCGCATCGGCCGCCGCGCGCTGACCCTCGTGCTCGTGGTCTTCGGCTGGGTGTTCTTCCGCGCCAAGGATCTGCCGCACGCGCTCGGCATGATCGGGCACATGGTGCTGCCGGACTTCACCGGCCTCACCGACGTCGTCGAGAGCGCGGTGACCAACCAGCGGCTGCTCATCCTGCTGTGCGCGCTGGCGATCGTGTTCCTGCCCGCGCATCCGGTGACCGGGCCGCTGCTGGAGTCCTCGCGAAGCCGTCCGGCGACGGCGCTGCGGATCGGCGTGATGACCGTGGGGCTGGTGTACGCGGCCATCCTGATCGCGACAGGGACGTTCAGCCCGTTCCTCTACTACCAATTCTGATGGAGCACCGAGAATGACGGATCTGGCCAGCCAGCCCGGCGTGATCCCCTACGTCGACAACCACGACGGTCCGCGCCGGCTGCTCGTCGTGGACATTCCTCCCTTCAGTGCCAACACGGTGCGCCACTACGTGCCGCTCGCGAGCATCGACGGCAGGCAGTACGTGGTCTCCTGGGGTTCGGTCACCTTCGAGATCCCCGCGGACCGGAACGTGCATGTCAGCGTGCATCTGCAGACCAACTACGCGACCGGGGTGACCTCGACCCCGTTCGCGTCGATCGTCCTTGCCCCGCATCCGGGGCCGGTCCGGCTGGCGACCCAGTTCACGACCAACGCCGAAGGAGCACTGTTGCCGGTCGGCTAAGTGCCCTGGCGCCGGAGGGACGCCAGGGCACTCGCTCAGCCGAGACCTGTCAGCAGGTCGGCGAAGACCCGTGGCTTGCTGAAGTAGCCGACGTGCGACGAGGCCAGGGTGTGCACCTCGAACGGGTTGTGCGGTGTCAGCTCGTCGGCCTTGCGGATCATGTAGTCCTGGACGGCCGGGGTGATGCCGAGATCCGAGGCGAGACGGACGTAGGTGTGCGGGACCCGCCCCCATCCGTCGACCTGTACCAGCGCCCCCGGTTCGAGCACCGCGTAGCTCTCGTCCGGGTCCAGGGAATCCAGCAACAGCCGGAACTGGTGGTCGGTGGAGTCGGCCATGATGGCGGCCTTCAATTCGGCGAACAACGCCGGGTCGCCGTGGGCGCTACGCCAGTTCAGCCGGGCCACCCCGGGTTCCTTCACGTCCGGCACGGTGATCCGCGCCGCCAGGGCGTCCAGCAGGTTGTCGTCGACCACGTCCCACGGCTCGGTGAGCATGGACGGGTCGCTGAGGCAGAGCGCGGAGAGGTAGACGACACGGTCGAGCAGTTCCGGCGCGGCGTTGGCGACGGCGCTGATCGTCAGCCCTCCGAGACTGTTGCCGACCAGGACGAGAGGTGCCTCGCCGTCGAGCCTCCGCAGGGTGTCCTCCACGTGCTTCACGTTGTCCTGCAACGTGATTCCGCGCAGCGGGGAGGGAGCGGCCGCCAGTGCCGCGAGGTCCTGGGGTTGCCGGTAGTAGGCGGCCGGGCTGTCCGTGAGGTCGCCGTGACCGGGTAGGTCGACGGCGTGCGAACGGTAACCGCGCAGGGCCAGTTCGTTCTGCAACGGGCCCCAGGCCCGCGCGTTACTGGAACCGCCGTGAACGAAGACGAAAATGGGGCGCGAAGATGCGCGCATGGTGAAGATCCTTGTCATCCCTTGGCGAACGGTGGACGTGGACCTTGGCGTCGGCGAGGGCCGGTACCAGGGTCAGCGCGTCGATCGGAGGCGGAAAGCCTGCCAGGTGTGGATGACGGAACACATGGTGATCATCCTAGCGAGGGGCGCCGCCGGACGCCTCTGATTTAACGGACGGCAGGCCACGGGCCGCGTCGAGCACCAGCCGAGAGAATTCCTTGCCGCGCGCCATCGGCAGGTAGTGACCCGCCTTCGGGACGGTGATCAGCCTGCCGTCGGCGCAGGCGCCGAGGAATCGGCGCTCGTGGCGGCGGAAGTGGTCGCGCGAGCCGTTGATCAGCCAGGTCGGGCCCGGGTAGGTGCCGAGTTCCGCGAGTACGTCGAAGGCGGCGAAAGCCTCGGCGACGTCCGGGATCACCTCGGTCGCGATGCCGCCGCCGATCACGGCCTCGGCGAGCTTCGGCGGCAGCACACTCCGGAACTGCCGTCGGCTGAGTCCTTCTCCTCGGTCCGGGAGCCGCATGAGCAGGCGATGGGCGACGCGGAAGGGCGCCTCCAGTGTCCTGCCAGGCAAGTAGGTCGAGTCCGCGACGACGAGACCCGCGACGCGCTCCGGATGACGGGCCGCCGCGGCGATCGCGACATACCCACCGAGCGAGTGTCCGACGACCAGGCTGGGTTCCTCCATTCCTTCGACGACGGCGTCCGCCGCGCCGGCCAGGGTGAACCGCTCGCCTCGGCGGGTGCCATGCCCCGGTAGATCGACCGCTCTCGCGGGGTGTTGGAGCAATTCGAGCTGTTCGGACCAGGCGGCACCGCTGAGCCGGATGCCGTGGACGAAGACGATGGGGACCATGGGCCGCCTCCTGAATGCAACGCACCGTTGCGTTGCAAAGTACCCGCGTCTCTCACGCAACGCAACGGTGCGTTGTATTCTCGGGCCGTGAACATCCAGAACGGCCCTCGCAAGGCGGAGGCGATCTTCGCCGCAACGCTCGAACTGCTGGCCGAGCACGGCTACGAGAGGCTCGCCATCGAGGCCGTCGCCGCCCGATCCGGCGTCAACAAAACGACGCTGTACCGGTGGTGGCCGTCGAAGGACGCGCTCCTGGCAGCGGCACTGCGCGATTCGGGACTGTTCGCCGTCGACATCCCGGACACCGGCAGCCTCCGCGGCGATCTTCTCGCCGTGGCGACGCAGATCCACCGGCTGCTGACTTCGGAGCACACCGCACCGGTCGTCACGGCGACACTGACGGCGGGGCCCCGCCGCCCGGAACTCGGTGACGTGTCACGGAGTTTCTTCGCCGACCGCATGGCGCGGGAAAAGCCGATCTTCGAACGCGCCGCCGCGAGGGGCGAACTGAGGTCCGGTGCCGATCCCGTCGTCGTCATGGATCTGCTCGCGGGCGCGATCTGGTTCCGGCTGTTGCTGCGCGGCGGCGACACAGGACCGAATTTTCTCGAAGAAGCCGTCGACACCGTGCTGAACGGGGCCGCGTGAAAATCACCTTGAAGATCGAATCCGAGCGACTCGAAGATTATCTCGCCGCTGACGCGATCATCGATCACCATCACCCGCTGATCCGCGAAACGGCTGACAGACTGTCACCGACCGGCGGCACCGAAGTCGACGTGATTCGTTCGATGTTTCACTTCGTGCGCGACGACATCGCCCATACGGTGGACGCCGCCGATTCCCGGGTCACTCTTATGGCCTCCGAGGTTCTGCGCGAACGGGTCGGCCTCTGCTACGCGAAGGCCCACCTGCTGGCCGCTTTGCTTCGCGGTCAAGGCATCCCCACCGGGTTCTGCTATCAGCGGATCGGCGTCCTGCACGGGCTCAACGCCGTGTATCTCGCTGGTCTGGACCGGTGGATCCGGCTCGACCCGAGGGGCAACAAAAATGGTGCGGACGCCCATTTTTGCCTGGAAGGTGAGCGCCTCGCGTGGACTCTGGACCCCGCACGAGGCGAGATCGACTTCCCCACGGTGTACACCGCACCGTCTTCGGCCGTTGTCGAAACACTGTCGTCGGCGAAGCCCGGTTCCGCGTGGTACGAAGGAATCCTTCCGCACGCTCCGTGAGCGGTTTTTCCGTGTTTCGACGAAACCTCGGCCCCGAATAAGGTATAGCCGTGCGTCACGTTCGCTGTTGGTACCTTTCCCCCGAATTTCTTATTTCGGCATTGTCACGATGCGCGTAGAGTAACTCCCCGCACTCGAACAGATACGCACTGCGTTCGTCCGTTCGAGTGCGGATCAAGGAGGTGACCCCCGTGCCCGCGGAAGCCGACCGGCTCCGCCGTACCCCATTGCAAGAGATCTTCTGGACCAGGACGAGTCTGCTGCTCACCGTACTGGTCGTCATCGCGGGCCTCAGCCTGTGGATCTCCAGCATGATGGATCCCGGCGCCGGTAAAACGCTGCTCACTTCACTGGGCACCGGCACCCTGATCTCCGCGGTGGTCGGCTTCGGCCAGACCCTGATCACCGCCACCGCGTCACAGCGCGCGATGGTGACCCCGGTGATCGAGGAAAGCCGGCGCGCGCTGGAAGCGCTCAGCGCCGAATACCGTTCGCTCAACAAGGAGTTCTTTCCCACCCACGTCTTCGAGGCGACCGCCGATCCGGATCCGTTGTTCAACCGGGTCATGACCGAAGACCTCGACGTGGCCCGGCACTACTTCTTCCGCGGCTTCTCCGGCAGGCACGCCGCGGCCCGATTGCTGTTGTCCCGCACCGAAAGGGAGCTACGCGTGGTCATCGCCGACCCGCGTGACGAGGGCGCCATCAGCGGCAGGGCGCGTTATCTCCTGCGCAGCGAAGAAGCGGGCATGGACTACGAGACGATCCAGAAGCGGCTCGACGACGAGATCAGCATCGGCCTGGTCGGGCTGTTCCTGGCGCGCAGCCGGTGCTCACTGGTGGACATCACCGTCGTCGCCGACCCGCCGCTGGACCGGCTCGAGGTGTTCGACGAGAGCGTCTGGGTGACCTTGTACAGCGACATCCGCGGGGCGACCACGCTGTATCCGCGAACGCTGCGGTTCAGCGAGGGTTCCTTTCTGTACAACAAGGAACGCTCCGAGTTCCTGCGTGTTTCCCAATCCCGTTCCGGACGGCACTTCCGTATCTCCACCACGACGACGAGGGCGGATTTCCTCGCCCTGTACGAGAAGATCACCGGTTCTCCCCTGTCCGAAGAGAACTTCCTCGAACTGGAAGGGAAATTCCACGCCTTCCGGAAGGAGTTCACCACACTCGCCGAGCTGAACCCCTGACTTCTCGGCGCCGAAGAGCACTAGAACTGAGGAGCTTGAGTTGCTCACTCGCTTGTCCCCCCTCACCCAACTGGCCGCGCTGCTCCGTACGACGGATCTGCCGCTGGCACAGCATTGGCAAGTCGTCGACGAGATCTTCCGGGACTGGACCTCGAGACCGGATCTGCGCAGCGATCTCCGGCGGCACCTGGATTCGCTGAGTCCGGACGAGGCGAGCGCGGTACTCGGCAGATCCCGTGAGACGACCACCCATTTCGCCTGGTGCCTGCTCGACTCCCCGACGGATCCCTTCTCGATCTGGCTCCACGAGTACAAGGCACCGGAGGACTGGCGTGAGGGTTACGCCGATTCCGTGCACAACCACAGATATCACTTCTGCACCACGCTCCTCCGTGGCAACTATGTCCACGAGCGCTATTCGACCCTGCGCGACCAGCTCTCCGGATTGATCACATCGGTTCGGTTACGACGTAGCACGCTGTGTCAGGCGGGGTCGGTAGGCATCATGTACGCGGACGAGTTCCATCGGATTCCCGAAGCCACCGAAGGGACTATGACGTTTTTGGTGAAATCACGCCCAGTGAGCGAGTTCAGTCTTTCCTATGACCCGAAGACCGGAATCGGGCATCGTCACGTTCCGGTGGAGGTCCGATTGGGGGACCTGGCCGGCCGCATCTAACTACACACCGCCGTCAAAGGCGCATACCATTACTCCACCCGTCTGTAAACGGGATCGGAGAGGTGTATGCGCGCGCGAAAGAACACGATTCCTTCCCAGGCCATCGACGCCGTCGAACATCGCGTCCGGCAACTGTGCTGGCGCTATGCGGACAAACTGCAGTTCCACGGCTGGCACCACGTGAGTTTCGTTCGGGCCAAGGCCGCGGGGTTCGCCGAGCACAACGGTGCGGATCGCACCGTCGTCGAGGTTGCGGCGCTGGTGCACGACGTGAACTACATCGTGCTCCGGAACTCCCCCGCGGCCGCCGGGAGAGACCTCCGGCTGAGCATCCTGCGGGAGTGCGGTGTCGAGGAAACCGTGGCCCGGTGGATCGACGAGATCATCGACGAAGCCGAGATGGCCACCAGAGGAAGGCACATCTCGCTCGAGGCACAGGCGTTGAGCGACGCCGACACGCTGTTCAAGGCGCTGCCGGTGACGCCCGTCGTACTCGCCCACCGTTACTTGCGGGAGAACGGGTTGAGCCTCGGTGAGCTGGCGGACAAGATCGTCGGCGAACAACGCGACGTCCACGACAGCGGCTATTACTTCTACAACCCCAAGGCCGCGGAGAACTACTCCCGATGGGCGTCGGCGAATCTTCAGTTGTGGCAGTGCATCAAGGAGGCCGTCGACGATCCGACGGTCGTCGAACTCCTCGACGCGGTGCACGCCGTGGACTTCGAGGCCGAGCCCGCGGCCTCCTAGCGCTGGCCGTAACCGCGGAGTTTCTCCACGACGTGCTCGATCTCGGCGGCGGGGAGCAGATTCGGTGTTCCCGCCGCCCGCGCGGTCAGCCAGACCTGGCAGACCCATTCGAGCTGCTGGGCCCTGCTGTACGCGGAGCCGAGGCTGTCGCCGAAGGTGGTGGTGCCGTGGTTGGCCAGGATGCAACCGCGGCGGCCTTCCAGAGCCTCCAGCATGGCTTTGGCGAGTTCCTCGGTGCCGTACGTCGCGTAGGACGCGACGCGGGCCGTCGGACCGATCGCGGCGAGCATGTAGTGGATCGGCGGTACCTCGGTGACGAGGGTGGAGACAGCCGTGGCGTGCACGGAATGTGTGTGCACCACGGCTGAAATCGCCTTGCCGTCGGGATCCGCCGCCTCCCGGTACACCGTGAGATGCATCGGGAGTTCGCTGGTGGGTTTGAGTGAGCCGTCGACGATCTTGCCGTCGAGACCGACCACCGGCACGTCTTCCGGCCGCAGCCCGGCGTAGTCGACGCCGGTCGGGGTCACCGCGACCAGCTCGCCCCGCCTCGCGGAGACGTTGCCGGACGTGCCGACCACGAGCCCGTCGGTGGTCATCCTGCGGGCGAATTCGCAGACCGCCGCGCGTTCTTCGGCCAGGATCACCGTCACAACCTCCACAGTCCACGGGCCGCGGCCAGCGAGGCCTGGTAGTCGGCGTAGCCCTGCTCGTAGAACCCTACGTTCTCGGGGCGGACCTCGACGACGCGTGCGCTTTCCGCCCACAGCTCCCTGTCGACCGGTTCGCCGAGCGCGTCCGCGGCGACGATCACCGCGCCTCGCGCGCCGACCCCGGGATCGCCGGGGATCACGATGGGCCGCCCGAGAACGTCGGCGAAGATCCGCGTCCACTCGAGCGAGCGGACCCCGCCGCCGCAGGCGTACAACGTGCCGGTGAGCCCGGCAGCCTCGAAGCAATGCCTTGCCGCGTAAGCGATCGACTCGCACAGCGCGCGGACGATGTCGCCGCGCTCGCTTTCCAGGCTCAGTCCGGAGAACTGCGCCCTGGCCGAAGCGTCGACGAACGGTGCCCGTTCGCCGGACGCGGAGAGGAACGGCAGCGCGCGAACGCCACCCGCGCCGGGACTGCTCGCGTCGAGCAACGAGCCGATCTCCTCGACCGCGATTCCGAACAGGCGGCACATCCAGTCGATGCCCGCGGTGCCGACCATCGCCGGCATCGCCCGCAGGAACTCGCCTTCCTCCGGGGTGCAGAGGAACATCCCCGCGGGCTCGCCGTCCGGGTCGAACACCGCCGAGTCGGTCAACACCTGGCAGGCGAGGGTGGTGCCGGCCGTGAGGATGCCGTCGCCGGCTCGCCGCACACCGGCGCCGATGGCACTGGCGGGCAGGTCGAACGGGCCCGCCGTGACCGGCAGCCCGACGGGAAGGCCGAGCAGCGCGGCCCCGCGCTCGTCCAAGCGGAAGACGGTCTTCGGCGCGGCGGGCTCCACGAGCAGGCCCCGGCGGTGGGAGAGGCCGACGGCCGCGATGGCGTCTTCGTCGTAGTGCCGGGTCGCGGGATTGAGGAAAGGCAGCGAAGCGTCCGACGCGTCGACGGTGATCTCGCCGGTCAGCCGCTGGATCACCGCGTCGACGCAGTAGCCCGCCACCGCCGCCCTGTCGAGCGACTCCGGCTCATGAGTGTCCAAAAAGGACATGATCGCCGCCGCGCTGCCGGGGAACAGGCCCGACGCGGTGCGGCGGAACACTTCCCTGGTCACCCCGTCGGCCTGCCATTTCGCCAGCAGCGCGTTCGCCCGGCCGTCGAGCCAGGAGATCGCGGGCCGGATCGCGGCGCCCGACTCGTCGCGCAACCACAGACCGTCGCCCTGACCGGTGAGTGCCAGCGCGGTGACCGGACCGTCGAGCCCGGCGGCGACCTCGCGCACCACCGTGGCCACGGTGCCGAGCACCTGGTCGAGGTCCTGCTCGACCAGCCCGCCCGGCAGATGGTGCACCTCGGACGTGGTGCACGCGCTCGCCACGGACGTCCCGGCCTTGTCGAAGACGACCGCCTTGGTCAGTGACGTGCCGATGTCGACGCCGATGATCATGGCCGCAGGACCTCGGGGTTCGCCAGGTTCGCGAGCGCCTCGCCGCGGACGTACCGGCCGACCTCGGCGGCGACGATGCCCGCCGCCCGCTCCGCTGTCTGCCTGCTGGCTCCGGCGAGGTGCGGGGTCGCGATCACGTTCGGCGCGTCCCGCAGTGCCCAGTCCGCGGGCGGCGGCTCGACGTCGTACACGTCGAGCGCGAGCGCGCCGAGCCGTCCCGAGCGCAGGGCTTCTGGCAGCGGCGAGTAGTCCAGGAGACCACCGCGCGCGGTGTTGACCAGGACCGCACCGGACGGCAACAGCGCGAGTTTGTCGGCGTCGATCAGGTGGCGGGTCTCCTCGGTGAGCCGGGCGTGCAGGCTCACCACGAAACTGCGGCGCAGCAGATCGTCCAGTTCGACGAGTTCGGCGCCGTCCGCGCTGATCCGCGCGGGGTCGGCGAACGGATCGGCGACCAGCACCTTCGCCCCGAACGCGAGGAGGACCTTGGCCACTCGCGCGCCGATCGCCCCGTACCCGACCAAGCCGACGGTGGTCCCGTCGAGTTCGAGGCCGGTCTGGTCGTAGGCGTAGTAGTCACCGCGCCAGGTCCCGCCCAGCAGTTCGGCCGAGGACGTCGAGATCCGGCGCATCGCGGCCAGGATCATCCCGACCGCGAATTCGGCGGCGGCACCGGCGTTGCGCCCGGGCGCGTACGTCACCGCGACCCCCGCCTCCGTGGCCGCCGCGAGGTCGACGTTGACCGGGCCGCCCCGGCACACCGAGACGAGTTTGAGGCCCGGCACGGCCGCGAACACCTGTTTGGTGAAGGGCGCCATCTGGGTCACCGCGACCTCGGCGCCCGCCAGCGCCTCGATCACCTGCTCCTCGGTGCCGCTGGCCTCGTGCACGTTCGCGACCGGACCGAACGGCTCCACCGGCCACGGCAGGGTCAGTTCCGAGAACTCGTGCCCGGCGCCGATCTCGGCACGGACGGCCTCGGCCAGCAGGCCGGTGCCGACGAAATGGTCTCCCGCAGCGAGTATCCGCAACTCTGCGTCCTCTCTCCGTGCCCGCATCGGGCAGTCCTGTGACTGTTGGCGAAGCTGAGATGTATCCGGAAAAGTGACCGTACGCGTGAACCCGCCCCGGCCGAAGGCCCCGCTATCGCGGTGGTGGGGCGCCCTGTCCGCCGAACGGTGCCGTACCAGCCCAGGCGGCGCCCTGCCGACGTCGATCGCGGTCGCGGGTTCACCATCAGGTACTCAGCGCTTGCTCGTATTCGGTGATGTGCGCGACCTTGCTCGCGCTGGCCGAGTCCGGGTCGAAGCGGTAGCCGACCCATTCGGCGACGATCTTCTTCGCCAGTTCCGGGCCGATCGCCCGTGCGCCGAAGGTGATCACCTGGCAGTCGTTCGATTTCACGGAACGCTCGGCGGAGTAGGAGTCGTGCGCGACCGTGGCCCGGACACCGGGGACCTTGTTCGCCGAGATGGCCATGCCGATCCCGGTCCCGCAGACCAGGACGCCGCGATCCACCTCGCCCCTGGCGATCGCCTCCGCCGCCGCGAGCCCGAGCAACGGGTACGCCTTGTCGTCCGAACCGTCGGCCACGCCGAGGTCGGTGACCTCGTCGACCCGGTCATCGGCGAGGAGCAGGTCACGCAGCTGGTCCTTGAGCGCCACCCCGGCGTTGTCCGCCGCCACCACGATCCGCATTCAGTCTTCCTTTCCCAGAGCCTGGCTGACCGCGGTGACGAGCAGCGCGAACGAGGTCGCCCCGGGATCCGGGTGCCCCTTGCTCCGCCGCGCCAGCCGTGCCGCCCGTCCTTTGGCGGGCAGCAGGTCCGCCGTGGCCTCGGCCGCGCTCACCGCGACCTGGGCCGCCTTCTGCCAGGCCTGCGGGACGTCGGCGCCCGCCTCGGCCTGTTCGCGCAACGCCAGCCGGAACGGCTCGATGGCGTCGAGCATGGTCTTCTCACCCGGCTCCGCCTTGCCCAGAGCGACGAACGCCATCACGGCACCGTCCACGGCGTCCGCGAGGGCTTCCGCGGTGACCTCGCCTTCGGCCCGGCCACGCAGCCCCGCACCGGTTTCGGCCAGCAGGACCCCGTACAACGCCCCGGAGGCGCCGCCCGCCGCATCGGCGAACGCCGTCCCGGCTGCCAAGAGCGCTGTCGACGGTGACTCCCGGTCGCGCCGCGCGGCGGCCACCGCGGCCCGCATTCCCCTGGTCATGCCCAGCCCATGGTCCCCGTCGGCCGCGACCGCGTCCAGCCTGCCGAGTTCCGCTTCGTTGGCCTCGATGTCGTGCAGGGCGGCCGTCAACGCGCGGTCCACGATGCCTTGTCCCGGTTCGGTCTCCGCCAGCAGCGAGTCCACTGTGGACTCCAACGGAATCCGCTCCAGCACGGCACCGGTACTGCGGTAACCAGGGGTGTCGCAAGGCGCGGCGTAGAGCTCGGCGAGTTCGTCGTCGAGTACCAGGATCGAAAGCGATACGCCCGCCATGTCGAGCGACGTGACGAATTCGCCGACCTCGGTGTGCAGCGGGCTGAGCCCCGCCGCGGCGAGCCGCTCGTGCACCCGGGTGTAGGTCGCGAACATCTCCTCGTATTTGGTGCGGCCCAGCCCGTTCAGCAGGACCACCACCCGCCCGTCACCCTCGGGCAGCTCCGGGAGAAGGCCGTCGACCAGTTCGTCGGCCAGTTCCCGCGCGCTCAGCCTGCCGACCGTGCGCACACCGGGCTCACCGTGGATGCCGAGCCCGAGCTCCATTTCGCTCTCGCCGACGGTGAACAGCGGCGCCGACGCGCCGGGCAGCGTGCACCCGCCGAACGCGACTCCGAACGTCCGGGTGTTCGCGTTCGCCTTCTCCGCCACCGCGTGCACGGCGGCCAGATCGTCACCGCGTTCGGCCGCGGCACCGGCGATCTTGAAGACCAGGAAGTCGCCCGCGACGCCACGACGCCTTTCCGGCGCGTCGGCGGGGCCGCTCGCGATGTCGTCGGTGACCAGGATCGTGCGGCTCTCGACGCCCTCGGCCGCCAGCCTGCGGGCGGCGAGGCCGAAGTGCAGCACGTCGCCCTGGTAGTTGCCGTAGCCGAAGAGCACGCCGCCGCCGCTCTCCGCGGCCAGCGCCGTGCGGTAGACCTGCTCGGCGCTCGGACTGGTGAACACGTCACCCACCACGGCGCCGTCGGCGAGACCGGGGCCGACCAGTCCGGCGAACGCGGGGTAGTGCCCGCAGCCGCCGCCGATCACCACCGCGACCTTGCGCTCGGATTCTTCCCGGCGCAGTACGCCGTAGGCGCCGGGAACCTTGCGCACCGAACGCCCGTAGGCGGTGACGAACCCGTCCAGCCAATCGCGTTTGAACGTCTCCGCGGCACCCAGGACCGTCATCGCCCGCTCGCCTCCGCGAATTCACCGGACAGGTACGCGAGCAGCTTGCGCCGCACGTCGTCGTTGTTCTCCGCGACTTCGGCCGCCAACTCCAGCGCGTCCGGCTTCGGCGGGTACACCGGATTCGGCAGCGCGATCACGGTGAGCCCGGCCGCCGCGGCGGCGCGGATGCCGTTGCTGGAGTCTTCGACGCCCAGGCATTCCTCGCCGGACCGGCCGAGCCTGGCCGCGGCTTCGAGGTACACGTCCGGGCTCGGCTTGCCCCTGGCGACCTCGGCGCTCGAGACCGTCGCGGTGAACTCCCCGGTGAGCCCGTGTTTGTCGAGCACCGCGTCGATCACCCGGCGGGCGGCCGACGACGCCAGCGCGACAGGCACCTTTGCGCTCACCTCGCGGACCATCTCGCCGGCACCCGGTAGCAAGGGCGCCTCTCCCGCCTCGATCGCGGCGATCATGCCGTCCACCACGGCACGTTCGACGTCGACCGCGCTTTCCGGCGTGCCGGACCGCTTCGCGAGGTAGGCCGCCCATTCGGGCGCGCTCATCCCCTGCACGGACGCGGTGTCCTCGGCGGTCCATTCGGTCCGGTGCCGGGCGGCGTACGCCACCCAGTTCTCCTCCCAGAGGTGTTCACTGTCGACGAGGACACCGTCCAGGTCGAACACCACCGCGGCGAGTGCCATCCGGCATCTCCTTTCACATCGATGCTGTTAAGTTAACATGGATGATGTGATCTTCACAAGCCTCAAGGAGGGATCCCGTGGTCGCACGGTTGTTGGTGGCACGGCACGGCCAGACCGAGTGGCATGCCGAGAACCGGTACGCAGGCAGCAGCGACGTCGCGCTGACGGAGGAAGGACTCAGGCAGGCGGGCGAACTCGCCGGGTTCGCCGAGGCGGTCGGGCCGTCGGCCGTGTTCTGCTCGCCGCAGAGCCGGGCGCGGCGCACCGCCGAGCCGTCCGCCGAGGCGCTGGGCTTGTCCTTGCGAGTGGTCGAAGACTTGCGCGAAGTCCACTTCGGACTGATGGAAGGACGCACCAGGGACGAGCTGGCGGTCTCGGATCCCGGTGCGGTCGCGAGATTCCTGGCCGATCCGGTGACCGGCGCCTTCCCCGGCTCGGAGCCGACGGCGAAGGCGGCCGCCCGCGGCGCGAGCGCGCTTCGCGCGATCGCCGCCGAGGTGCCGGGCGAGACGGTGCTGGTCGTCGCGCACAACACCTTGATCAGGCTGTCGCTGTGCGAACTGCTCGGCATCCCGCTCGAGACCTATCGCACGGTGTTCCCGCGACTGGACAACGCGGCCGTCACCGAGATCGCGATCGACGGCACACGCACCGGCCTGCTTCGCCTCAACCAGCCGGCGCGCACGCGATACTGAACGCCATGAGCGATGAGAAGACGGCCGGTGCGAGCGCACACTCTCGTGACACGCGCCAGCGGCTGATCACCGAACGCGTCTTCGAGGCAGGCTCCGCGACCATCGCCGACCTGGTGGAACTCACCGGGGTCAGCACCATGACCGTGCACCGCGACGTCGACGAACTGGCCAGGCGCGGCCTGCTCCGGAAGTACCGGGGCGGCGTGTCGGCCATGCCGTCGACGGTCTTCGAAAGCAACGCCGACTACCGGATGAACGCGCATTCGGAGGAGAAGGCGGCGATCGCCGCGCACGCGCTCGCCCGCGTCGAACCGGGGATGTCGATCCTGCTCGACGACTCCACGAGCGCGCTCGCGCTGGCGAAGATGCTGCACCGCGTCACGCCGCTGACCGTCGCGACGAACTACCTCGGCGCCATCGAACTGCTCAAAGGCGTTCCCGACCTGCGGCTCATCTGTATCGGCGGCGACTACTCGGCGACCCACGACTCGTTCCTCGGCATGCAGAGCCTCGAGGCGATCGAGCGGATCAACGTCGACGCGACCTTCGTTTCGACCTCGGCGATGAACACGCGGATGACCTTCCACCAGGAGCCGGAGATCGTGATGCTGAAACGCGCGATGCTGGCGAGCGCCCGGACGAAGGTGCTGCTGATGGACCACAGCAAGACCGAACGCGCGGCGCTGCACCGGTTGGCCCCGCTGAGCGACTTCGATGTGCTGATCGTCGACGACGGGGTGCCGGACCACCTGGCCGAGGAGATGCGGAGCCAGGTGGAAGTGGACGTCGCGGAGGTCTGAGACGGGGCGAGGGGCGCTTTCCCGGCATGCCATGCGGGGAAAGCGCCCTTCACCGCATGAGACGCGGGGAAGGTTCCCTTCCGCCCGCAGTAGAGGTGACGTGGCCGGTGACCTGCTCGTCAACGGGCCGCGACGCCTGACAGTTCCGCGTGACCGGCCCCTCGTGACAGCCAGGCGCCCGCGCATCGAGTGCGCGGGGCTAACACGGAATTCCATCGATGTAACATCTTGAAAGTTAAGTTAACACGATCCATGATACGCTCATCACGACGTCATGGAGGCGTGCATGAACCAGGTAACATCGCCGTTATCGCGGTCCGAGGGCAGGGCCGGAAGCGGATTCGCCCGCGTACTGAACCGCTGGGGCCTGCCCGCCCCGCTGTTCCTCGGCTATGCCGGTCTGCTGCTGTTCATGATCGGCGACGGGGTCGAATCGGGCTTCATCGCGCCGTTCATGGCGGACAACGGCGCGGGCACCGAGATCAAGGCCTCGTACGTGATCACGGTGTACGGCGTCGCCGTGATGCTGGCGTCGTGGCTGTCGGGCGCGCTCTCGGACCTCTGGGGGCCGCGCCGCGTGATGATGATCGGGCTAGCCATCTGGCTGGTGTTCGACGTGCTGTTCCTCGCGATCGCGGTATCCGGTGAGAACTACGCGCTGATGCTGGTGTTCTACGGTCTCCGCGGTTTCGGCTATCCGATGTTCGCGTTCGGTTTCCTGGTCTGGATCACCGCGGTGGCGCCGGTCGCCAGGCTCGGCGCGGCCGTGGGCTGGTTCTACTTCGCCTTCACCGGCGGGCTGCCGACGCTGGGCGCGCTGGTCGCGAGCTTCACGAACCCGGTGCTCGGCCAGTACGGCACGCTTTGGGTGTCGGTGGCGCTGCTCGCCCTCGGCGGATTGCTGGCGATCTTCGGGGTCCGGCAGCGGACGGGGTACACCCGGCTCGCGCCGCCGGACGTGAAACCGGTGCAGAGCCTCGTCTCCAGTGTGTCGATCGCGTGGAAGAAACCCCGCGTCGGCGTCGGCATGCTGGTCCGCGTCATCAACACCGCGCCCGAATTCGGGATGCTGGTGTTCTTCCCGACGATCTTCATCGAGGGCATCGGATTCGGGGAGAGCCGCTGGCTGCTCCTGGTCTCGGTCATCTACGGCACGAACATCTTCTTCAACCTGATCTTCGGCGTGCTGAGCGACCGGATCGGCTGGCGCACCACGATCTTCTGGTTCGGCGCGATCGGCTGTGCCATCTCGATCCTGCTGCTCTACTTCGTCCCGATCGCGATGGGCGCCGAGTACTACTGGCTCGCGCTGCTCGTCGGCGCGCTGTACGGCGCCACGCTCGCCGGGTTCGTGCCGATCTCGGCGCTGCTCCCCTCCCTCGCCCCGGAGAACAAGGGTGGCGCGATGGCCCTGCTGAACCTGGGCGCGGGCGCGGCGGCGTTCGTCGGGCCGGCGATCGTCAGCGTGTTCCTCGGTCCGCTGGGTGCCGCCGGAGTGGTGATCGTGTTCGCCGCGCTGTATCTGGTCGCGGCGGTCATGGTGCGCTACCTGAAACTGCCCGAAGAGACGGCGAAGGCGATCGAAGAGGACAAGAGCCTGCAGCAAGTCGGAGAGAAGGTCGTCACCACGTGAACCAGCCCGTCACGATCGGCATCGACGTCGCCACCGCGGGGGTCCGTGCCCTCGCGGTGCGCGGCGGCACCGTCCTCGCTTCGGCCGCCGCGACGCTGCCCGCACCGGTCCGAGACTCGCGCGGGCACAGCGAGCAGGACGCCCGGTCGTGGTGGCCCGCGGTGGAGACGGTGCTGGCGAAGGTCACCGGTGAGCTGCCGGGCAGGGGCGGCGAGGTCGCCGCGGTGGCCGTCGCCGCGACGTCGGGGACGATCGTCGGGGTCGATGCCTCGGGTGAACCGGTCACGCCCGCGCTGATGTACGACGACAGGCGCGGCGCGGCCCTCAACCGCGAGGCCACCGAACTCGGCACGGATCGCTGGCGGCGGCTCGGTTTCGGGGTGACGGCCACGGCCGCGCTCGGCCGGATCGCGTGGCTGTCCGAGTTCGTCCCCAGCGTCGCCGGGATCCGGCACACGCCCGAGCTGATCGCCGCGAAGCTCACCGGCGGGCCGGTGGCGAGTGACTGGTCGCATGCCTTGAAGAGCGGCTACGACCCGCTCGCCCTCGAATGGCCACTGGAGGTCTTCGAGGCCTTGGGGGTGTCGGAAGGCCTGCTCCCACCGGTGGTCGCTCCGGCCACCGTGCTGGGCACGGTGGCCCGTCCGGTCGCCGGGCTCCCGGCGGGCTGCCTGGTCGTGGCCGGGATGACGGACGGCTGCGCGGGCCAGCTCGCGGCCGGGGCGGTCACCCCCGGGCGGTTCGTCGGGATCCTCGGCACGACGTACGTGCTCAAGGGGGTCACCGAAGAGCTGGTGCCCGATCCGACGGGGGCGATGTACAGCCACCGTCATCCGGACGGCTGGTGGCTGCCCGGTGGAGCGTCGAACACCGGCGGCGAGGCTGTCGCCGGGCAGGAACACCTTCCCGAACTCGACGCGGCGGCGGCCGCGCTGGGCCCGGCGAAGGTGATCGCGTACCCGTTGCGGCGCAAGGGCGAACGCTTCCCCTTCACGAACGGGGACGCCGAGGGCTTCGTGTCCGGCGAAGCGGACGAGGTGGAGCTGCACCGGGCAAGGCTGGAGGGGGTCGCCTTCCTCGAGCGGCTGGCGCTGGACCACCTGCGTCGTCTCGGCGTCGAGGTCACCGAGCCGCTGTTGGCGGCGGGCGGTGGCAGCAAGAGTCCTTTGTGGACGAGGATCAGGGCGACCGTCACCGGTCTCGGCCTGCGGGTGTCACCACAGGCGGAGACGGGGTACGGCGCCGCGCTGCTCGCCGCGGCAGGAGTCCTGCCGGGCGGGCTCACCGAAGCGTCCGAAGGGCTCGGCAAGGGAACGCTGGTCGAACCCGACGAGCGCGAAAGTGCCGCGCTCACCGAGTCCTACCTGCGGTTCTGCACCGAACTGCACACCAGGGGCTGGATCGACGACGAGCTGTTCGCCGTCGTCCGGCGTTGAGCGAAATCAGGAAGGGCGTGGGCCGTTGGACTTGGTGGGAGTCGGCTTGGACGCGGCCGCCGGCTTGGACGCCTCGTCGGCGGCGTCGGGAGCGGGAGCCAGCAGCCGGATGGCCTCCTGGACGGCGACATCCGTGGCGGAAAGCCGCTCGGCGACCTTGGACCGGAGTTCCAGCGCGAGCTTGCGGGCCTGCTGAGCGTCGGACTGCTGGGTCTTCGCGTCGGTGAGGGCCTCCGCGACCTGCTCCTGCTTCGCGGCGATGTCCTCCGCCGAAGACTTCTCCGACTTGGCGATCTTCTCCGCCGAAATCCGCTCGGCTTCGGAGCGCTTGTCCTCCGACACCCGGTCGGCTTCCGCGATCTTGTCCGCGGACGCCTTCTCCGCCTCCGTGCGACGAGCCGCCGAAGCTTCCTCGGCCTTCTTGTCCGCGGCGGCGCGGTTCCGGACGCTCTCCATGTCCAGTTCCTTGCGCTTCTGCGCCGCCTCGGCGTTCAGCCGCTCGATCTCGGCCTTGGCGTCCGCGAGCAGCTTCTCCCGTTCCGCCTGCGCGTCCTTGGCCGCCTTGTCACTCGCGCGCTGCGACTCGTGGGCGTACTTGTCCGCTTCGGCCCGTGTCGACTTGGCGTCGGCTTCCGCGGCGGCCTTGAGGTCGGCGATCTCCTCCTCGGCGAGCTGCATCATCATGCGGACGCGTTCGGCCATCGCGCCGGCACCGGACGGACTCGAGCTCATCCGCACGAGGGCGGCCTTGGTCTCGTCCAGTTCCTTCTGGGCGTGGCCGAGCGCCTTGGTGAGTTCACCGGCGGTCGCCACGGCCTCGTCGCGGTTGCGCGAGGTCTGCTTGAGTTCGGTCGACAGCTCGACGAGCCGCTCGTCGACCTGACGCTTGTCGTAACCGCGGACAGCGACCGCGAACTGGGACGATTTCGCTGAGGGCGCCTGAGGCGCCGTCTTCTCAGGAGCGACCATGGCGGACACCTTAATGAGCTTGGGCCCGTCGGGTAGTACCGCCAAACGGCTGCACTCGGAGTGCGACCGGCCGATCACATGGCATCCTCCATTGTTGACAGGTCGTAAGCAGGGGAGGCCCGGTTGGACATTTCGGCGATCCTCGACGACATCAGGGAGCACTGGCACGTCTACGCCACGATGCCCTTCATCGCCGCGCTCATCGGTTACATCACGAAACGCGTCGCCATCGAGATGATGTTCCGGCCGCTGGAGTTCGTCGGGATCAAACCCTTCCTCGGCTGGCAGGGGGTCATCCCCGCCAACTCGCGCCGGATGGCGACCACCGCCGTCGACCTGCTGACCAAGAATCTCGTCGATCCGCAGGAGATCTTCTCCCGGCTCGATCCCGACGAGGTGGTCAAGGAGCTGGAGGAGCCGCTTCTCAAGGCCGTCGAGGACGTCACCCGCGAGGTGATGGAGCAGTACCAGCCCAGACTGTGGGAGCTGCTGCCGACGCGGGCGCAGCGGATGCTGGTCGACCAGGTCCGGGCGCAGGCGCCGAAGGTCGTCGCACGGCTGATGCGTGAGGTGTCGACGAACATCGACGAGGTCCTCGACGTCAACGAGATGCTGATCAACGCGATGGTCCGGGACAAATCGCTGACCTGCCGCCTGATCAAGGAGGTCGCGACCCCGGAACTCCGCTTCATCGCCCGGTCCGGGATCTACTTCGGCTTCGTCATCGGTTTGGTCCAGTTCGTCGCGTGGGCGCTGACGAAGCAGCCGTTGATCATGCCGATCTTCGGTTTCGTCACCGGGTTCGTCACGGACTGGCTGGCCCTGAAGATGATCTTCTACCCGCGTGAGCCGCGCCGGTTCCTGTTCTTCAGCTGGCAGGGCATGTTCCAGAAGCGCCGCCAGGCCGTCGCCCGCGACTACGGCGCGCTGATCGCGGACGAGGTCCTCACCGTGCGGAACGTGATGGAGGCCGTGCTCACCGGGCCGAAGTCGGACAAGCTGTTCGCGATGATCACCCGCGAGGTGCAGCGGACCATCGACGCGCAGGCGAGTATCGCGAAACCCTTGGTGGCGCTGACCGTCGGCGGCGTGCAGTACCAGGAGATGAAGAAGGCCGCGGCGGAGAAGACGATCGCGTATCTCCCCGAAACGGTGAAACACGTGGAGAGCTACGCCACTGACGCGCTCGACGTCCGCAACACGATCGTCGTGAAGATGCAGCAGCTGACCCCGCTCGAGTTCGAAGGGATCCTGCGACCCGCCTTCCAGCAGGACGAATGGAAGCTGATCGCGGTCGGCGCGGTGATCGGCGGGCTCGTGGGTGAACTTCAGGTCCTGCTACTCCTCCACTGAGGACAGGCGGCTAGGTTCCCCTCAAGCGAGACGCGGGAGGGGCTGCGAGTGGACGCCGTCATCGCCGATCTCGGCGAGCACTGGCCGGTGTACGTCACCATGCCGTTCATCGCGGCGCTGATCGGGTACGTCACCAAACGCGTCGCCATCGAGATGATGTTCAAACCGGTGGAATTCGTCGGGGTCAAGCCGTTTCTCGGCTGGCAGGGGGTGCTGCCCGCGAACGCCGAGCGGATGGCGGCCACCGCCACCGAGATGCTGACGAACAACCTCGTCGACCCGAAGGAGATCTTCGCCAGGCTCGATCCGGCGCAGGTCGCGAAGGAGATCGAGCAGCCGCTGCTGAGGATCGTCGAGGACGTCACCCGCGAGGTGATGGAGCAGTACCAGCCCAGACTCTGGGAAGTACTGCCGAACACCGCCCAGCAGCTGCTGCTCAAACGGGTGCAGGCCGAAGCGCCGCGCGCGATCGAGAAGATCATGCGGGAGATCGCGGAGAACATCGAGGACGTCCTCGACCTCAAGCACATGGTCGTGACGAACCTGGTGCGCGACAAGGCCTTGCTGAACCGGCTGATCCGCGACATCTCGCGGCCGGAGATGCGGTTCATCGCGCGGTCGGGGATCGTGTTCGGCTTCGCGCTCGGCTGTGTGCAGCTGCTGGTGTGGGCGCTGACGAAGTCGCCGATCGTGCTGCCGCTGTTCGGTGTCGCCATCGGCTGGTTCACCGACTGGATCGCCTTGAAGATGATCTTCCTGCCGCGCGAGCCGAAGCGGTTCTTCGGCTTCTACACCTGGCAAGGCGTGTTCCAGAAACGCAAGGACCAGGTCGCCGAGGACTACGGCGACATGATCGCGCGCGAGATCATCACCATCCCGAACCTGCTCGAAGCCGTGCTGAGCGGGCCGAAGTCGGACAAGCTGTTCACGATGATCACCCGCGAAGTGCAGCGGACCATCGACACGCAGGCGAGCGTCGTGAAGCCGTTCGTCGCGATGGCCGTCGGGAGCAGGAAGTTCCAGGAGATGAAGCAGACCGCGGCGGCGAAGGCGGCGGCACGGATCCCGGAGACGATCCGGCACGCCGAGAGCTACGCGGTCAACGCGCTCGATGTCCGGAACACCATTGTGGACAGGATGCGGCAGCTGAACCCGCTGGAATTCGAGCAGTTGCTGCGTCCGGCGTTCCGGCAGGACGAGTGGAAGCTGATCGCGGTCGGCGCGGTGATCGGCGGCCTCGTCGGTGAACTTCAGGTGCTTCTGCTGCTTCACTGACGGGCACCGGATACCGTTTCCCATCCCACGAGCGAGGAGGTCGGAGTGGACGCCGTCCTGGACGACCTCGCCCGGCACTGGTGGCTGTACGCCGCGATCCCGTTCATCGCGGCGCTGATCGGCTACGTCACCAAACGCGTCGCCATCGAGATGATGTTCAAACCGCTGGAGTTCGCCGGGATCAAGCCGTTCCTCGGCTGGCAGGGCGTGGTGCCCAAGCACGGCGGGCGGATGGCCGCCGTCGCGACCGAGTTGCTGACGTCGAACCTGTTGGACGTCAAGGAGGTCTTCCGGCGGATCGATCCGGCGATCATCACGCGCGAGATCGAGCAGCCGCTGCTGCGGGCCGTGGACGAGGTCGCCCGCGAAGTGCTCGAAAAGCACCATCCCAGGCTCTGGGAAGTCATGCCGACGATGGCGCAGGAACTGCTGATCAAGCAGGTCCAAGCGTCGACGCCGCGGCTGGTGCGCGAGTTCATGGAGGAGATGACCGAGAACCTCGACGAGGTACTCGACTTCCAGCACATGACCGTGCAGCGGCTCACCAGGGACAAGAAGCTGCTCGTCCGGCTGATCCGTGAGACGTCACGGCCGGAGATGGCGTTCATCGCGCGCACGGGGATCTACTTCGGCTTCGGGCTCGGTGTCGTGCAGGCGATCGTCTGGGCGCTGACGAAGGAACCGTGGGTGCTGCCGATCTTCGGCGGCTGCATCGGGTTGTTCACCGACTGGCTGGCGATCAAGCTGATCTTCGTGCCGCGCGAGCCGGTGCGGGTCGGGCGGGTGATCCTGCAGGGCAAGTTCCAGCGGCGGCGGGCCGAGGTCGCGCATCAGTACGGCGAGATGATCGCGAACGAGATCCTCACCGTGCCGAACCTGCTCGACGCCGTCCTGCGCGGGCCGCGGTCGGACAGGCTGTACGCGCTGGTCGAGCGGCTCGTCGCGCAGGCCGTCGACGAGCAGGCGAGCGTCGCGAAACCGATGGTCGCGATGGCCGTCGGCGGGCAGCGGCTGCGCGAGATCAAGCAGGCGGCCGCGCGGAAGGCGCTGGAGCGGCTGCCGCCGACGATCCGCCACGCCGAGGGCTACCTGACCGAGGCGATGGACGTCGCGAAGATCGTCGAGCGGCGGATGCTCGGGCTGACGCCGCTGGAGTTCGAAGGGCTGCTGCGGCCGGCGTTCCGGCAGGACGAGTGGAAGCTCATCGCGGTCGGTGGGCTCATCGGTTTCCTGGTCGGGGAGCTGCAGGTCCTCCTGATGCTCCACTGACACCGGATCGCGTTTAGCCCGCTAAACGCAGGTCAGGGCCGGGGGCGCCCGCTGGCGGGCTTCCCGTGTCCTGAAGGCCACCTTTGAGACGTTGATCGTCTCAAAGGTGGCCTTCAGGGCAACCGAGGCATCGCGTTTAGCCCGCTAAACGCAGGTCAGGCGAGGGGCGCCGCGCCCCGGTGGAGAAGCGTGTCCCCAATGCCACATTGGGGACCTCAGCCGAGCACTCGCGTTTAGCCCGCTAAACGCAGGTCAGGCGCACGTGCGTTTAGCGGGCTAAACGCGATCCGCGGCGCGGAAGTGAGGCGTTCTCACATGCGGGTGACACGGGGTGATTACGGTGGTGGGGTGGCGTCCGAACCCCAGCAACTGCCAGCCGTCCACGAGGCGTGGCTTCCGCGTGAGCACGCGTTGCACCGTCCGCGCCACGGTGGCAGGCAGCTGACCGCGCTGATCAGCGCGCTTCTGTTCTTCACCACCCCCGCCCTGCTGTGGGTGTTCGGCGTGCGGCCGGGTGAGATCGAGAACCACAAGCTCGCGAGCTTCCCCGGTTTGGACAAGGGGTGGGCGTTCTTCACCGACCTGCCGACCTGGGCCATCGACCAGCTGTCCTTCCGCCCCGGCGCGATCGCCGCCGCGGACGCGATCAGCCGCGGGGTCTTCGGCGAGGGCGCCCCGCTCGACCAGCCGCCACCGCAGCAGCAGGCGGGCCCGATCCCCGCGCCGCCGGCGCCGACGCCGTCCAAGACCGCGCCGACGCAGGGCCCGACGCCGAACGCCGCGTCCGGCTATCGCCGTGTCGTGCAGGGGCGTGACGGCTGGCTGTACTACGGCTACGACGCCGACGCGAAATGCGATCCGTCCCGCCCGCTGCCCGAGACCATCGACAAGATCAACGAGCTGCGGCGCGCGGTCGAGCAGTCCGGGAGGCGCTTCGAACTCGTCGTCGCGCCGGACAAGTCGACGATGGTCCCGCAGTTCCTGCCCGACACCTATCCCGGCAAGGACTGCTCGCAGTCGGCCGAGGCGGCCACCTGGCACCGGATGCTCAAGGACGCCCGTGCGATCGACCTGCGGCCCGAGCTGCGCGCGTCCGAGGGCCGGGTGCAGCGGCCGATCTACCCGCCGAACGACACCCACTGGGCCGACGAGGGCGCGCTGGTGATGACGCGCGCCATCGCGAACGCGATCAAACCGGGTGTCACGCAGACCTGGGTGAGTGTGCCCATGGGCCCGTACGACGCGGTCGCCGACCTGCCGCCGCTGATCAGCAAGCAAGGCACGAAGACGAACACGCTGTACAGCCTCCGCCCGGACGGCTTGGTCGATCGAGCGGGCGAGTCGAACGGCGACATCGACAGGCCGGTGTACCGCACGGCGAGTCCGCTGATCGGCACCGTCGACGAGAAGATCCTGATCTACGGCGACTCGTTCACGAAGGCGTCTTCGCGGTATCTCTCGGGCGCGTTCACGAACCTGACGATGCTGGCGCACTTCACCCAGAAGACGTCGCAGGCCGAGGCCGTCGACGCTTTCGTGAACGCCAACGTCGTAGTCCTGGAGGCTGTCGAACGCAGTGTGGCCGGTGGCCAGCTCGCGTTCCTCGACCCCGGTTTCCTCGCGGCTGTCAAGAAGGCGCTCGCCGAGCACCCGATCCGCTAGCGCAAGGCGGGCTGCGGTGTCGCCGTCGGCTCGACGCGGACCCGCGAGCTCCTGCCGCGCAGCCACGCGATGAGGCGGCAGACCAGGTAGATCACGAACGAGATCGTCGTGACGAACGCGCTCACCGGTTTCCCTGGCGCGAGCGAAAGGATGATCCCGCCGAGTGCCGCGATCTCCGCGAAGACGATCGACAGCACTGTCGCCTTCCACGGGCTCGCCGTGACCCGCGCGGCCGCCGCGGCCGGGGTCACCATGAGCGAGACCACCAGCAGCGCGCCGACGATCTGCACGCCGAGCGCGCTCGAAATCCCGACCAGCACCGCGAAGATCAGCGACAGCAGCCGCACCGGCACCCCGCGCGCCGTCGCGACCGCGGGGTCGACCGTGGCGAACAGCAGCGGCCGGTAGATCACCGCGAGCACCACCAGGACGACGACCGACGCGCCGACGAGCAGGTTCAGGTTGGTCGAGTCGATGGTGATGATCTGCCCGACGAGGATGCCGAACTTGTTGGCGCTGCGGCCTTCGTAGAACGACAGCAGCAGGACGCCCATGCCGAGTCCGAAAGCGAGGATCACGCCGATCACGGAGTCGCGTTCGGACTCGCGGCCGCCGAGGATCCCGATCAGCAGGGCGGCGATGACCGCGCCCGCGAGGCCGCCGAGTTCGACGCCGACGCCGAGCAGCAGCGCGCCCGCCGCGCCGGTGAAGGCCAGCTCGGCGGTGCCGTGCACGGCGAACGACATCCGCCGCATGACCACCAGCGGGCCGAGTACGCCCGCCACCAGCCCGAGGACGGCGGCTGCGAGCAGCGCCGTCTGTACGAAGTCGAGGCCGAGGAGTTCGCCGGTCAGGGCGAAGTCGAACATCTTGTCCACGGTGCTACGAAACCTGTTCGTCGATGTGGTGTGGTTCGTCCTCGCACAGCGAGCTCTGCGCCCCGGCGACGTGGATCTGCCCGCCGACCTTGAGCACCTCGATCCGCGTGCCGTACAGCTCGGACAGCGTTTCCGAGTTCATCACCTCGTCCGGCTTGCCGACCCGGAACTGGCCGTTCACCAGATACAGCACCCTGTCCACATAGGACAGGATCGGGTTGATCTCGTGGGTGACGAACAGGACGGCCGTGTCGGCGGAACGCCTCCGCTCGTCGATCAGCTCACTGACCGCGCGCTGGTGGGCGAGGTCGAGGGAGAGCAGCGGCTCGTCGCACAGCAGGACCTCGGGGTCTCCGACCAGCGACTGCGCGACGCGGAGCCGCTGCTGCTCGCCACCGGAAAGCCGCCCCACCGGCTGTTTCGCGTACGCCTGGGCGCCGACGGACTCGATCGCCCGCGCCACCAGCTGACGCCGTTTCGCAATCCCGAAGAGCCCCGTCCCCCACCGGTGCCCGTCCAGGCCGAGGCCGACCAGATCGACCCCGCGCATCGTCAGGCCCTCGTCGAGGGCGCGCTGCTGCGGGATGTAGCCGATCCGCCGGTTCTGCCCGCCGGGGCGCCGCCCCGCGATCTCGACCGTGCCCTCGGGCAGTCCTTGCTGACCGAGCAGCACCTTGAGCAGGCTGCTCTTCCCGGAGCCGTTCGGCCCCAGGATCGCGAGGAACTCCCCGGGCTCGACGTCGAGGTCGAGCCCGGTCCAGAGGGTCCTGGTGCCGAACGCGAGGCTCGCCCCGCGGACACGGACCGCGGGACGCGCCTCGGCAGGTACGGAGGTCACTACTTCAGTGCTCCCGCCAGCGCGTCCACCGACTTGGTCATCCATGCAATGTAGTCGGTCACACCCTGGGGAAGTGTTTCGGTGACATCGACGACCGCGATCCCGGCGCTCTTGGCGTCGCCGACGACCTGCTGGGTGACCGGGGTGGTGGTCTGCGCGTTGTTGACCAGCGCCTTCACCTGCTTGCCGGAGATCAGCTGCTTGACCTGGTTGAGCGCGGCGGCGGGCACGTCCTGCTCCGCCTCCACGGCCTCGGCGAAGGCGGGCGGAGTCGCGTCGGTGACCTTCGCGCTGTCGAGCAGGTAGTGCGCGACGGGCTCTGTCGCGACGACCTTGCCACCGGAAGCGCCCAGGCCGGAGACCTTCGTCAGCAGTTCCTGCGTCTTGCCCTTGAACGCGGTCGCGTTGGCGGTGAAGACGTCCTTCGACGCGGGCTGGATCTCGCCGAGCTTCGCGGCGACCTGGTCGGCGATCTTCTCGACGCCGGGCAGGCTGTACCAGACGTGCTCGTTCTCGTTGCCCGTCGCGGCGATGTCGACGGCGACCAGCTTCTGCGCGCCGGCGGCCTGATCGGCCAGCTTCGAGAAGAACTCGTCGTAGCCGCCGCCGTTGGACAGCGTCAGCTTCGCGTTCTTCGCGGCGATGGCGTCGCTCGCGGTGGTCTCGTAGGAGTGCGGGTCGGCCGAGGGGTCGTGGATGATCGAGGTGACCTCGACCTTGTCGCCGCCGACGGCGGTCACGACGCTGCCCCAGACGTCGGTCGAGGCGACGACCTTGATCTTCTCTCCGCCGCCGGGGTTCGCGGCGGACGCGTTCTGCGAACCGGAGCCCGTCGACGCCTTGTCACCGGACGCGCAAGCCGTCGCGCCGAGCGCGAGGACGGCCAGGGCCGACACGGCCGCGAAAACACTCTTAGTACGGCGGGAATTCATTTACTGCACTCCTGCGGATGCCCAGGCCAGGTGTCCCAGATGCCGGGTAATGGAAACCGTTGTCAGATTCAACTGTACCCCATCCGGCTGACGGCACCCTCTGTCCAGGTACGAGCTGTACCCAGGGTCACTCTGAATCGAGACCTGCCACACGTCGGGTGATGCTTCTGCAAAACGTTCTGAACCGTTACGGTTTGCGGATGGGCCGTCCTATCCGCACCAGGAGGCAGGCGACACTGGCGTCGTTGGCCGCAGAGCTCGGTGTGTCGAGGACCACCGTCTCCAACGCCTACAACCGACCCGACCAGCTGTCCCCTGAGCTGCGCCGCCGTGTCCTCGAGACCGCGCGCCGCCTCGGCTACCCGGGCCCGGACCCGGTGGCCCGTTCACTGCGGACGCGCAAGGCGGGTGCTGTCGGTCTTTTACTCACCGAGAACCTCTCCTACGCCTTCCGCGATCCCGCCGCCGTCGGCGTGCTCGAAGGGCTCGCGCTGGCGTGCGAAGACGCGGGCGTCGGCCTGCACCTGGTCCCGGCCAGCCCCGGCCGTGAGGATGTCGCCGCCGTGCACCGCGCCGGTGTCGACGGCTTCGTCGTCTATTCGGTCCCCGACGACGACCCGCATCTGGGCGCCGTACTGGAGCGCCCGGTGCCGACGGTGATCGTCGATCAGCCGCGTGTGGACGGTGTCGACAGGGTCGGCCCGGACGACGCGGCCGCGGTGACCGCGATGGCCGCGCACCTCATCTCTCTCGGCCACCGGCAGATCGGCGTGCTGTGCATGCGGCTGGCCCGCGAGCGCAACGACGACTTCGTCTCCATCCAGCGGCAGAGCGCCGCGCATTTCCACGTCCAGCGGATCCGGCTGGAGGCGCTGGCCGCCGCGTTCTCCGCGGCCGGTGTCGACTGGGCGACGGTGCCCGTTGTCGAACGTTTCGACCACACCGTGGACGACGGCGCGTCGGCCGCGCGACAGCTTCTCGACGCGTACCCGCAGGTCACCGCCGTGATCTGCACTTCGGACATCCTCGCGCTCGGCGCGCTGGCCGAAGCGGAACGCCGTGGGCTGCGCGTTCCGCAGGATCTGACGGTCACCGGTTTCGACGGCATCACCGAGGCCGAGCGATCCGGGCTCACCACGGTCCACCAGCCGGTCCTGGAGAAGGGCAAGGCGGCGGGCAAGCTGCTGCTCAGCTCGGCCGACCGGGTCGGACCGAAGGTGATCACCCTGCAGACCGAATTGCGGGTCGGCCGCACGTCCGCGCCGCCACGAACGGCCGAAGAACGCTGGTTCGGGCCGTGATGTAGCCCGTAAAGCGTTGCTCTCACCGAACGTGTCCGTTCAAATGGTCACGTGACCTCCATCGACGTACTTCTCAAGCGAAACCAGGAGCTGGGCGACGTCACTCCTGGTGACCGTTCGTCCCCGAGGCCATCACTCCAGGTGGCGGTCCTGACCTGCATGGACGCCCGTATCCGGGTGTTCGAGATCTTCGGGCTGCTCCAGGGCGAATCCCACGTCCTGCGCAACGCCGGCGGCGTCGTCACCGACGACATGATCCGCTCGCTCGCGCTGAGCCAGCGGAAACTGGGCACACGCGAGGTGCTGATCGTCCAGCACACCGAATGCGGCCTGTCCATGGTCACCGAAGACGACTTCAAGGACGAGCTCGAGGAGAGCACCGGACTGCGCCCGACCTGGGCCGTCGAGGCGTTCCGCGAGGTCGAGGACAGCGTGCGCCGCTCGGTGCAGCGCGTCCGGCGCAGCGACTTCCTCCCGCACCGGGAAAACGTCCGCGGGTTCGTCTACGACGTCAAAACGGGTCGCCTCAGCGAGGTCGCGTAGACCTCCTAAGCTGGCCCCGTGGGCGTCGACGCGGATGTGCTGATCGAGTGGTTCGGCGAAGTGGGGCGCGATCTGCCCTGGCGTGAGCCGGAATGCACCGCCTGGGGTGTGCTCGTCAGCGAGATCATGTTGCAGCAGACGCCGGTCGCGCGCGTCCAGCCGATCTGGCTCGAGTGGATGGAGCGCTGGCCGGTGCCTTCGGCGCTGGCGGCGTCTTCGCAGGGCGAAGTCGTGCGCGCCTGGGGCAAGCTCGGCTATCCGCGACGCGCGTTGCGGTTGCACGCGGCGGCGGCCGTCATCGCCGCCGAACACGGCGACGTCGTTCCGTCCGATGTGGACACTTTGCTCGCCTTGCCCGGTATCGGCGCGTACACCGCGCGCGCGGTCGCGGCCTTCGCCTACGGCAAGCGGGCTCCGGTGGTGGACACGAACGTCCGGCGCGTGGTGGCCAGGGCGGTGCACGGCGCGGGTGACGCCGGACCGCCGTCGAACACCCGCGACATGGCCGACGTCGAGGTGTTGCTGCCGAAGGAAGACGCGCCCGCCGCGAAACTCTCGGCGGCGCTGATGGAACTCGGCGCGCTCGTCTGCACGGCTCGCTCGCCGCGCTGCGCGGACTGCCCGATCTACGACGAGTGCGCCTGGCAGCACGCGGGCAAACCCGCCTACGCCGGGCCCGCGAAGCAGGTCCAGAAGTTCGCCGGGACCGATCGCCAGGTACGGGGCCTGTTGCTCGATGTCCTGCGCGGTACCGAAGGCCCGGTCGAGAAGGCGAGGCTCGATCTCGTCTGGGACGAATCCGGGCAGCGCGACCGCTGCCTCGACTCCCTGCTGGTCGACGGCCTGCTCGAACAGACCGGCGACGGCCTGTTCGCACTCCCCGGCGAACACTAACGCATTACGACAAAAGTTGGTCAATGGTTGTCATCGACGCGATGGCGGGTTAGTTTTCCGGCCAACGCGCATGATGGGAGCTACGCCCGTGGCCGACTTCGACCGACGTACCGCGCTCAAGGGCGGCCTGACGGTAAGTGCCGTCGGGCTACTGGGGACGACAACGTTTTCCGCCGCCGCCGTCGCGGCACCTGGGGCATCAGAACCGAAGATCCACGACACGGCGGCCTGGGGTGCCCGGCCGCCGAACGGGGCGATCGAGGTGCAGAACCACAAACCGACGTACATCGTCGTGCACCACACCGTCGATCCCGGAAACGTCACCGACTACACGCTCGAACACGCCTACTGGGCGTCGCGTTCGATCCAGAACTTCCATATGGACACCCGCGGCTGGGTGGACAGCGGCCAGCAGTTCACGAACAGCCGCGGCGGGCATATCACCGAGGGAAGGCATCGCAGCCTGGAGATCCTGCGCGGCGGGACCCAGCACGTGCTCGGCGCGAACGTGGGCAACAACAACAGCACCTGCATCGGGATCGAGAACGAGGGTCTCTACAGCAAGGAAGACGTCACACCGGCGCTCTGGGACTCGCTGGTGAAGATGGTCGCGTACATCGCTTCGCAGTACGGGATCTCGCCGGAGTTCATCAAGGGGCACCGGGACTTCAACTCGACCGAGTGCCCGGGAACCGTGCTGTACGACAGGCTTCCCGAACTGCGCACCGCTGTCGGGAGCCTGCTGGGCTCGGCCTCGCCGAAGGCGGATCTGCCCGAGTGGCCGCTGCTCAAGCCGGGTGACACCGGACCACGAGTGCGGACGGCCCAGGAACTCCTTCGGGCACGCGGTTTCGCCGTCCCCGTCGACGGCCTCTTCGGACAGTCCACAAAGGACGCGGTCACCGCGCTGGCGGCGAGGAACGGGCTGGAGCGCGACCTGTGCGGCGCGACAGCGGCGACCGACGAGGCCGGGTTCCTCGGCTCCGACGTCTGGCCGCTCATCATGCGTCCAGGCACCGATACGCGGGCGCTGAAAGCACAACTCGCCGGCTGAACGTCAGCGGCACGAGGATCACGAAGGCGGCGACCCAAGGGAGCGAAGACGTTCCCGACGGCAGCAACAGGCCGCCGATGAGCGCGCCCCCGGCGACGGCGCCGTTCCAGGCCGCGATGGTGAGCGACTGGGCGGCGTCGGCCGTGGGGCCCGCGATCAGCGCGGTGACGGCCTGGAACGCGGTGGGCGCGCCGCCGAACGCCAGGCCCCACAACGCGGCGGCGGTCAGCACCAGGCCGTGGACGCCGTCGCCGATCTCCAGCAGGACGATGGCCGCGGCCGTCACCCCGGTGCAGAACATCAGCACGGCACGCGGATGACGGTCGAGCGCGGCACCCACGACGACCAGCCCGCCGACGGTCGCGCAGCCGAACACCAGCAGGACCACGCCCAGCATCCGCGCCACGTCCAGCCCCGCGAGCACCGGGCCGATGTAGGTGTAGGCCACGTTGTGTCCCAAGGAGAACAGCGCCACCGTCGCGAGTACGGGGCGCATCCCGGGCAGCCGGAACGCGGCCAGCGGCCGGGTGGACGCCGCCGGATCCGCGGGGACGGCGGGCACCACGGCGATCACCCACGCCAGCAGCGGCACGGTGATCAGCGCCATCGCGGCGAAGGCCCAGCGCCAGTCGGCCAGTTCGCCGAGCGCGGTACCGGCGGGAACGCCGAGGGCGAACCCGATCGGCGTGCCCGACATGGCCACGGCCAGCGCTCGCCCGGTGAGCCCCGGTGGGGCGAGGCGCATCGCGTAACCGGCGACGAGGGACCACATCACCCCGGTCAGCGCCCCGGAAACGACCCTCGCGGCGAGGATCAGCGGGTACGACGAGGACACCGCGATCAGCAGATTGGTGAGCAGGAATCCGGCGATCAGCACCAGGAGCAACCGTTTGCGCGGGACCCGGAGTGTCGCGCCGGTGAGCGGGATGGCGGTGAGCGCGGTGGTGATCGCGTAGACCGTCACCAGCTGGCCGGTGGCCGACGGGGAGACCCCCAGCTCCGCGGACATGCCCAGCAGCAGCCCGGCGGGCAGCACTTCGGTGAGGCAGCCGAGGAAGACGGTCGTCGTCAGCGCGAGCAGCGCCGGGAGGGGCAGCATGCGTCGACGATCTCTCGCGGCCGCGGCGCGGGATAGTCCCTGGCGGGTATGCCGTGGCGTTATCGGCCTTCGCCCTCCAGCCGCCCTGTGTGACCGACGGCGGCGATGCGTGCCGACCGGGTTCGAGCCTGACGTCGCGAAAGCCACTTTCGCGACGCCAGATGTCCCGAAAGTGGCTTTCGCGACACCGCCCCCGCGCGCGCTCAGGGGGCGAACGCTGCCTGGGCGTATCCCATGTGGACAGTCAGGGCGGTCGGATCTCGTCGGCCGCCCCCACCCGAAAGAACCAGGCGGCAGGCCGGGGATAACCCCGCGGCATGACCGGCTGACAGTGCCGCGCGCGGCGCGGGCGCACGCACGATGACCGGGCATCCTCCCCCGTAGAGAGAAGGCTCGTTCATGACCGTGCGGATTCGGTGGCAGGAGCCCTTGTGCACCGCGCTGCTCGCCACCACGATGATCGGCACCTGCCAGGCTCCGGCCACGGCTCAGCCGGCACCCGGCAGTGACGGGTATGTGCACGTTTCCCCCGACGGCACCGTCCTCGGCGCCGATCCTTACTACCCGAAGGACGGCAACGGCGGTTACGACGTCGACAAGTACTCGCTCGCGTTGGACTACTCGCCGTACTCGATGCTGTTGTACGGCAAGGCGACGATCACCGCGACGGCCACCCAGGACCTCAGCCGGTTCGACCTCGACCTGCGCGGCCTCACCGTGCGAACGGTCACCGTCGACGGGGTGCCTGCCACGTTCCGGCGCGCGGGTGAACACGAGCTGGTGATCACCCCGCGGACCGCGCTCGCCCAAGGCGCGCGGTTCACCGTGGTGGTCGGTTACGACGGACGCCCGGAGCCGATCGGCACGGCCCGTGGCCGCGTCGGCTGGCTGGGCACCCCCGGCGATTCCGCCGTCGCCACCGGTCAGCCGCGTTCGGCGATGACCTGGTTCCCTGTCAACGGTACCGAAGTCGACAAGGCGACCCTGCGCGTCTCCGTCACCGTCCTGGACGAATTCTCCGTGCTGGGCAACGGTTCGCAGGTCTCCGACGTTCCCGCCGGCGTCGGCAGGCACACCGTCACCTGGTCCGAGGACACCGCGCTCGCGCCGAGCACGGCGATGCTCGGCATCGGACGCTGGGAGGTCGAGAGGGTCACGCTTCCGGGTGGCCGGACCGCGATCAACGCCTACCACCCGTGCGCCGCCGACAAGCGGAAGATCGGCGGACGGCTGCCCGAGGTGCTGGAGTTCCTCGGCGGGAAGTTCGGCGACTATCCGCAATCAGCGGCGGGCGGGCTGTTCCTCGACCGCTCTCTCGGCTACACGCATGGCGCCCAGACCCGTCCGGTGTACGGCCGCACGGCCACCATCGCCGATCTGGTGTACGCCACCGCGTACCAATGGTGGGGAGCCGGCGTGAGCGGCAAGATGTGGCGCGACGCGCTGATGCCCGAGTCGATCGCGCAGTACGCGGTGTGGCTGTGGGACGAGACCAAGAACGGCGTCGACCTCGACAGGCGATACCGCGAAATGGTGGCCGAGGTGAGCGGTGACGCCGGTTTCTGGTCGCCCAAGCTCACCGATCCGGGCAAGGGAACCGAATTCGCCCCCACGACCAAGGCCGTGCTGATGGTGCACGCGCTGCGGCGGCTGATCGGCGATGACGGGTTCTTCCAGATCATGGCGGGTTTCCCGGTGATCAACCCGCAGGGAAACCAGAACTGGCACGATTTCGAGCTCTACGTCTCCGCGATGACACAACTCGACCTCGAAGCGTTCAACCACGCGTGGCTGGACGGCACGGTGCGGCCGCCGGACGATCTCCTCTATCCCGGGCCGCTGCGCCCTTCGCGGTGAAGCTCCCGCCCGGACGACGTGACCCGATCATCCGTCGTCCGGGCGGGTCCCCAGTTCGCCATGGGAATCCAGATATCCGGCGTAAACCGGCGACGTCCTCGCCTCGGCCCAGTACGCCTCGACGACGGCGGCGAGCAGTTCCGCCCGGCGCCCCGCCACGAAAGTCTCCCGGTTCCAGGCGAGAATATGCCTGCGGGGCAACACATTCCCGCGCAGCGGCCTGGTCACGATGCCGAGATTCCGCGGATCGCAGATCGGCTGCGACAGGCCGATCGCGCCGGACCGGACCACCAGGAGCGCCACCTGTTGCGAAGTCACCTGATGGGTGACCGACGGGCTGAAGCCGTATCGCGCGCAGGTGTCGGCGAAGTACTTCGTGAACGTGGCCGCCGACGAATCGGAGACCATCACCCACGATTCGTTTCGAAGTTCGCGCAGATCGACGACCTCCTGGCACGCCAGTGGATGCCCTTCCGGCAGCAGGACGAAAGTCGGCTCCGTGACCACCACCGCGGTGTCCACATTCGCGGGGATCTCGAGCTCGTAACCCGGATAATCCTTGACCAGCCCCAATTCCGCGCGCCGCTGGGACAGCAGCGGCAGCAGCCGCTCGGGGTGGTCGTCGTGGATGACCTGCACCTCGGCGACATCGGGCCACAACCGGTGCACCAGCGACGGCAGATGCGCCACCAGCGCGCTGGCCACCGACACCACCCGGACGACGTCGGGCGGGCCGCTGGGGCAGACGCGCTGCTCGATGTCTTCGAGCAGTTTGTCCAGCTGTGGCAGCAAAGCCGCTGTCCGGCGCAACAGAAGCTCGCCCATCGGCGTGGGTGACACACTGCCCTCCCGCCTGTCGAACAGCTGATATCCCAGCATGTTCTCCAGCCGTTTGAGTTGCGCGGACACCGCGGGCTGGGTGACACCGAGAGCGATCGCGGCACGGGAAAGGCTGCCCGTGTCCGCGATCGCCCGGATCACCCGCAGGTGGTGAACATCCAGCTGTACGACGTCGAACTCCTTTGTCACGTACGGGATTTCGCCCCGCCGGAAGAAGTCATCGCCGCGGAATCCGCCGCGGCCGTGGTCCGTCTGCCGAGAACAATATACAGGAGAAAGGCGCCGAAAACGGAATTCACCGTGGGAATTCCCCACGGCAGCCAGATACCCACCGCGGCCCCGGCCGCCCAGCAGATCAGCGCGACGGGAACCCAAGTCGGACAGGACGAGGGCAGCTCCCCGGACGCGCGAGTGGCCTCCAGATCGGGTTTCCAGCGCCGGACCACGTAGTACTCGGCGATCACCACTCCGGCCACCGGCGGCGTGAGCACGCCGACCCAGGTCAGGAAGGTGGTGAAATGATCGAGGATGCCGATCGCGGAGAGCACCGTGCCGAGACCGCCGAGCAGCAGGGTCGCGGTGGTGCGGTCGAGCCGGCGGGACAGCAGCACCTGCACGGTGTTCACCAGCCCGAGCGAGGACGAGTAGAGGTTCCAGTCGTTGATCTTCAGGATCGCGGTGACCAGGATCAGCGTGCCGAGCACACCGGACGACGAGGTGATGATCCCGACCACGTCGGCGCTTTTCGCCGCGTGTGCGAGCAGGACACCGATCAGGCCGATCAGGTACTGACCGAGGGTGATGCTGACGAGGGTCTGTTTCACCACGTCGGACGCGGTCCGGTTGAACCGGGTCATGTCCGGGGTCATGATCGCGCCCATGATGAACGCGCCCGCCACCAGCGTGGTGCCCTGTGCCAGCGACATCGCCGGTCCCGGCGGCTGCTCGGCCATCAACGCCGGCAGCGAATGGTCGCCCAGCGCGGTGACGATCGAATACCCCGCCAGCGCGAGGAAGGCGGGCACCGTCAGGTACGCCGTCCAAGCCATCGCGTGGAAGCCGAACACGACGATCGCGGTGACCAGCGCGCCGCCCGCGAGGGCCCACACCCACACCGGCGGGCCGCCCATCAAGGCGTGGAGACCGTGGGCGAACACGTCGTTCTGCACCCCGAACCAGCCCGCCAGGCTCAGCGTCATGAGCAGCCCGACCAGCGAGGAGCCGCCGGTGCCGAAGCCCGCCCAGCGGGCGAGCACCGACGTGGACAGCCCTTCCCGGGTGCCGGCGATGCCCATCAGGATCGTGATGATCTCCAGCAGCACCGAACCGATCGTGATGGCGAGAACGGCGTCCCAGAAGGTCATGCCGAACCCGAGTACCGCGCCGAGCAGGAACTGGTGGAACGAGGAAACCTGCCCGAACCGTTGCAGCGCGACGGAAACCCAGGAGTAGCGGCGTTCGGCGGGCACCCGGCGCAGGGAGAAGTCGTCGTGTTCCACGATCACTCCGCCCGTTCCGGGACGGCGTTCTCGAGGACGACGAAGCCCTGTCCGGGCAGCGGACGCCAGGAGAGTTCGCCGCGATAGAGCCGTTCGAGGAACGAAACCCGCTGGTGGTAGGCGAAAACCGAGCTTTCGACCCCGGCGACGGCCACGGTGCCGACGAACATCGGCAACTCGGCCAGGAAGTACCGGACAGCGCTGCGCAACTGGTCACGGTTGGGGTGTTCGCCTTCGGGCAGCCGCCGGTCCAGCACCCAGCCCGTGGCGCCGAGGCACTGCTCGGCGAACTCCGGATCGGTGGCGAACCGGTGGTGCGCCTCGGAAAGCAGGCCGAGGTACGCGCGATCGGCTTCGAGCGAGGCGGCGTCCAGGATCAAGGTGTGCGGATCCGACGGGCAGACCTGCTGCAACGCCCGGACGATCTTGTTGCGCGTGTAGTTGCCCTGCCGCTGCGCCTTCTGCGTGGCGCGGACGGGGTCGTAGCCGAGCGCTTCGAGGGTGAACGCGGACGGCCCGTCCGGGACGAAGAAATGAAAGCCCTGAAAGGCCGACATGGCCCAGCGGGCGAGATCGGCGATCCGTTCCACCGTGAAATAGCTGTTGAACGGGCTGACCCCGATGCAAACGTGCTCGGCTCGCGCCAGCGGATCGGTACAATGCTCGGTGAGCGGCAGTGGTCGCAGCAAGACGGCTCCTGATTCGCGTGATATGCGGGGAGAGACGCCGACCGAACGTAGCCACGGCCCGGCGGACCGGGTATTGCCAGTAAATATTGTCATCGGGTTATAGGAAATTACGGATCTCGACTTTCGGGGGTGCCGACGGGGCCGGAAGCGCGGTATACGAAGTCATGGAGATTCAGGTTCGGCATCTTCGCGTGATCTGTGAAATCGCTTCCTCCGGCAGCCTCAACCGTGCCGCGGCCGGACTGGGGCTCGGGCAGCCCGCGCTCAGCCACCAGTTGCGCCGGATCGAGCGGATGGTCGGCGGATCACTGTTCCACCGCGACCAGCACGGCGTGCGGCCCACCGAACTCGGCGCCCTGATCCTGCGGCGGGCGCGGGCGATCGTGCTCACCTTCGACGAACTGGAGCACGACTTCCACCGCCAGGAACCGGAGGTCGGCGAAGCGATCAGAATCGGCTGGAACGACAGCGCCATCACGGGTTCGCTGCTCGCCGGGCTTCGGGACCTGCGGCCGGGCGAACCGTTCCGCACGCGCGCGGACACCTCGCGCACGCGACTGCTCGCGCAGGTCGCGAATCGCGGCATCGACCTCGCGCTCATCATGATCTGCGGCGGGCGCGGACTGCCGGTGCCGCCGGAGGTGCGGACCATGACCCTGGTCAAGGAACCGTCGTTCGTCGCGGTGCCTTCCGAGCATCCGCTCGCCGACGTGGAGGAAATCGAACTCACCGAACTGGCCGGCGAGGACTGGATCGTGTCGAGTGGCGGCGACGGCTGCCGGGTGGTGTTCCGCGAAATGTGCCTCGCGCACGGTTTCGACCCCAGGATCACCCACGACGTGGACATCGACACCGCGCGGGAAGACCTGGTCAGCGGCGGATACGGCGTCGGGCTGGTGCAGCCGACGCGGCCGCCGTCGGACGGCCTGGTCATCCGCCCGCTCGCGGGCGCGCCGATGTGCGTGCGGCACATGCTCGCCTGGCGGGAGGACGGCCCGTGCGCGCCCGGCGTCCGGGAACTCGCGACCGAGGCGACGGCGGGCTATTGGCAACTGGCCGAACGGACGACGCCGTACCGGACCTGGCTGGACCGGCACGGGAGGCTGGCCGCCGGCTGACGGGCGAGTTGGCGTGGGTCGCGGTGTCCGTGAAGGACTCCTTGAGGGACCCAGGGTCCCTCAAAGCTCCCCTCACCCGACCCGGAACAACCCCTCCAGCCCCAGCAACCTCACCGGTCCCGGCGACGACGCGTGAAGCACCTCGTGAGTGACTGTTCGGGCGTCGGGGTTGACGATGTAGGAATCGGGACGTTGAGTGTCCTGATTCCTACATCGTCGCCCGGGGGTGCTCCGGTCACCCCTCGATAACCCTCCGACATGTCCAGGCGGCACTAGAGCGAGCCCCGGAGAACGGCCGACGATGGGAATCGTCAATCACGGTCGTGAAGAGAAGGGGCACCATGCTGCCGTTGATCTCTCGTACGGAACTGCTCTCCCGAATGGAGGCCGGATCCGTGATCGTCGTCGACACGATGCCGGTCACTTATTTCGAGAAGGAGCATCTCCCGGAGGCGCGCAACATTCCGGGATTCCCGTACGAACAGGCCGCCGAATTCACCGATCACCTGGCACCGACTGTCCTGCCGGACAAGGCGGCCGCGGTCGTCGTCTATTGCGCGAACACGCCTTGCCGCAACAGCGAATTCGTCGGACGGCGGCTGCTGGAGCTCGGCTACACGAACGTCCGCAAGTACCGCGAAGGCATCGAGGACTGGGTCTCGAACGGTTTGCCGACCGGTTCTTCGTCCTGAGTGGACTACCCCGCATCTAAGGAGAACGTCTTGTCCAAGTGCAAACGGTTCGTCTGTGTGCTGGCCGGTGTGCTGGCGCTCATCACCGGTTTCGGCTCCGGCGCCGCTTCCGCCGCACCGTCACCGATGGCCGAGAACGTGATGACGGTGACTTCGGCCAACTACGCCGAGGTCATGGACATCTCAAGGCAGAAGCTGGTCATCATGGACTTCGGCGCGACCTGGTGCCCGCCGTGCCGCCAGATGAAACCGGTCATCGAGCGGCTCGCCGGCGAGTACGGCGGCAAGTTCCTGCTCGGCGAGGTCGACGTCGACCAGAGCCGCGACCTGTCCACCCGGTACAACATCCGCTACCTCCCGACGCTCGTCGGCGTCCGCAACGCCGCCGAGCTGCCGTCCTCGCGGAACATCGGCTACCCGGGTGAGACGAAGCTGCGCGCCTGGATCGACGCTCAGCTGGCGAAGAAGGGCTGACCGATGACGTCGGAGAGAAACGCCTCGACGGCACCGAGGTAGGTCTCCGGCGCTTCGTCGTGCACCACGTGCCCGGCGCCTTGGACGACGATGTGCCGTCCGAGGCCGCCGGGCACGCGTGCGGCCAGCTCGGCCTGCTGGCCGTGCGGCATCGCCGTCCGCTCGCCTTCGATGGCGAGCAGGGGGCACTCGACCCGCTCGACGTACTCCCAGAAATCCCGCCGTCCCCATTCCGCGGCGATCTCGTACAGATCGGCGAGCGAGGCGATCAGGTGATAGCCGTCTTCCCGTTCTTCGACGCATTCGATGAAATAGTCGCCGGTGTCGCCGAAGAAGGCACGCACGTGGGCCAGTGACCGGAACGGGACCGGCCAGGATTCGAAGTAGCCGCGCCAGTCGTCGACGGTCCGCCCGCGCTGGTCCGGCGCGAAGTCCTCGCAGACCACGGCGCGGACGAGTTCGGGATGCGTGGCCGCGGTGACCCACGCGTGCAGGCCGCCCATCGAATGTCCGATCAGGACCGCGGGTTCGCCGAAGGTCCGCAGCACCTCGGCGACGTCGTCGGCGAACCGCTCGGTGCGCCAAGGCCCGCCGCGGGGCCCGCGTCCGTGTCCGCGCGCGTCGAGACCGAAGACACGCCCGTACGGTTCGAGCCTTCGCGCGACCCGCCACCACGTCGTCGCCCTGCCCATCAGGCCGTGCAGGAGGACGATCGGCGGCCCGTCACCGCCGAAAGTGATCAACCCGTCGCGCTGAATCACCACTAAGCTCTCCTCCATGCGCAGCCGTGTCCCCGCCGCCGGTCTGGTCTTGGGGGTCATCTGCGCCCTGATTATCGGTTGCAGTGCCGATCCTCCCCCGGCGGCGCCCCCACCGCCGCCGCCGATGAACCCGGCGCCAGGTGCTTCGGGTGCGGGCGACCCGTACTACCCGATGGACGGCAACGGCGGCTACGACGCGGTCGAGTACCAGGTCGGGATCACTTACGACCCCGCGAAAGGACGTCTCGACGGCGACACCACGGTGATCGCGAAAGCGACCCAGGACCTCAATCGGTACAACTTGGACTTACGCGGCTTGACGGTCCAATCCGTTGAAGTGGAGGGAAAACCGGCGAAGTTCGCGCGCGAAGGCGAGTTCGAACTGGTGGTGACCCCCGCCGAGCCGATCCGGAACGGGACCACGTTCCGCACGAAGGTCCTCTACGGCGGCGACCCATCGGCGACTCCCAAGGCGGGTGGCAGCGAGAACGGCTGGCAGAAGTCGAAGGACGGCGGCGCGTTCATCGTCGGCGAGCCGCATTCGGCGTCGTTCTGGTATCCCGTCAACGAAACCCCGCGCGACAAGGCGATGTTCACCCTCACCGCCCGGGTGCCGGACGGCTGGACCGTCATCTCGAACGGACGCGAGATCCAGAAGACCTCGGCGAACGGCTGGTCCACGACGTCCTGGCAGGAACGCACGCCCGTGGCGGCGTACCTGACCACGGTGGCAATCGACAAGTTCACCGTCGACAGGATGTCGCTCCCGGACGGGACACCACTGGTCAACGCGTACGCGCCGGGTGCGGAGGACAGGCGTGACGCCGGCAGGCGGCTGCCGGAGATCATCGGGTTCCTGACCTCGAAGTTCGGGCCGTACCCGATGGACGCGGCGGGCGGGATCTATCTCGACGAGGACATCCATTTCTCGCTGGAGACCCAGACCAGGCCGACCTACGCGAAATGGGCCGAGCTGATCACCGTGGTGCACGAAACCGCACACCAGTGGTTCGGCGATTCGGTGACGCTGAATTCTTGGTCCGACATCTGCCTCAACGAATGTCTCGCTTCGTACGCGCAATGGCTGTGGCAGGAATCGCGGGACAACGAGAACCTCGACGACCGCTACCGCGCCGCCCTCGAGATCATGCGGGGCAGCCCGGACTTCTGGACGCCGAAACTGGTCGGCATGGGCGCCGGGCAGGAGTTCCACGGCGTCTATGACAAGGGCATCCTGGCCATCCACGCGCTGCGGCGGAAAATCGGCGAAGGCGCGTTCGCCCGGCTGCTGAAGGAATGGCCGGCGGCGTACCGGAACGCGAACGCGTCTTGGGCGGATTTCGAGGCGTTCACGATCAAGCTTTCGGAACAGGACCTGCGGCCGTTCTTCGACGCCTGGTTCCACGGCACGGTGATCCCTCCGGACGCGGAACTCCTGCCCGGCACCCTGCGTGGCTAGGCATCCACCGCATTTAGTCCTCTGAATGCGGCGGGTGGCGGGCGAAGCCGTCCGTGATGGCCTCCTTGCCTACCCTCACGGTAGTGAAGGAGGCCTTCACGGAACGCCAGGTCGTCACAACCGCCCCAGGGGCCTCAGCGACCGCGTGGTGGCCGAGACCCGGGCACTTAGAGGACCAATGACCAGAAATCCACACACCCCTCACCTCGAGTGACACGAGACCGGCGCGTTCAGTCCTCTAAACGCGGTAGTCGGGCAGGTCGATCCCGCTCACCACGTCCCGCGTCTTCCGCGACGCCAGCGCGGCGATCGGTTTGAGCCGCATCACCCGCATCATCAGGTACCGCGTCCGCAACGCGGTCCGCGACTTCGCGAAGATCGCCTCCGCGTTGTCCCGCCCCATCTCCTGCGTCTTCTCGACGAACTCCCGCATGACGGTCTCGTAGCGTTTGAGGCCGGTATCGAGATCGGCGGCGAGCTCCCCGGCGAGGACGTACGCGCCGACGAACGCCAGGCTCGTGCCCTGTCCGGAGAGCGGCGAGGGGCAGAAAGCGGCGTCGCCCAGTAGCCCGATCCGGCCGCGCGACCAGGATTCCATGACCACCTGGGCGCACGAGTCGAAGTAGAAGTCGGGGGCTTCGGCCATCCGTTCCAGCAGCCAGGGCGCCTCCCACTCCATCCCGGCGGCGAACCCGCGGACCAGCGCCTTCTGCGCCTCGACGTCGCGATGGTCGTAGTCGACCTTCTCCGACGCGAACCCGAAGTAGGCCATCGCCTCGTCGCCGTCGCGAATCGCGCGGATCCCGGCGGACCGGCCGACGTCCTCGAAACCGACCGCCCAGTTCCGCAGGCCCAGCCGGTTCGGCACGGTGAAGAACGCCAGGTACGAGCCCAGATGCCGGACGAACCGGGACTCCTCGCCGAAGGCCAGCGCCCGCACGCCCGAATGCAGCCCGTCCGCCCCGATGACCACGTCGAACGTCTTCCGCGTACCACTCGCGAAGGTGACATCGACGCCGTCGGCCCGCTCGTCCAGCGCGGTGATCCGGTCGTCGAAGACGTACTCCGCCTTCTCCTTCGTCGCCTCGTACAGCACATCGGTCAGGTCGCCGCGGAGGATCTCGATCTCGGCGATGGGGCCGTCGCCGCCGAAGTCGTCGGCGCGGAGGGTGGCTTTAGGACGGTTCTTCCGGTCGACGAGCGTCTCGCCCTCGGTGTGCGTGCACGCCGCGCGGATGCGTTCGTCCAGGCCCATGCGGCGGGCGACCTCTCTGGCCGTTCCGCGCAGGTCGACGGCCTGACCGCCGGGGCGCAGCGAAGGCGCGCGCTCCACGACGGTCACCTGGAAGCCGTATCGCGTCAGCCAGAAGGCCAGCGCGGGGCCCGCGACGCTCGCACCGGAGACGAGGATCTTCGTGTCAGCCATTCTCGAGAAGGTCCCACGCATCACATCGCGGCGCAAAAGAGTTTCACCGTAGGGTGGACGGCATGGCTGTCGTGAAGATCAACGCGATCGAGGTCCCCGAAGGCGCAGGCCCCGAGCTGGAGAAGCGGTTCGCCGCGCGGCTGCACGCCGTCGACAACCAGCCCGGCTTCCTCGGTTTCGAACTGCTCCGCCCGGTCTCCGGCGAAAGCCGCTACTTCGTCTACACGAAGTGGGAGTCCGAAGAGGCGTACCAGGCGTGGGCGTCCGGCCCGGCGCGTGAGGCGCACGCGGGCGAGCGCGCGAAGCCGGTCTCCAGCGGGGCGAACCTGCTGGAATTCGAGGTCGTCCAGGCTTCGAAGCCGGGTGAGTGAACTCGAAAGAGCCGCGGAACTGATCGACGGCGCCGGCGCGCTGCTCGTCTGCGCCGGTGCCGGGATGGGCGTCGACTCCGGCCTGCCCGATTTCCGGGGCGACGAGGGTTTCTGGAAGGCGTATCCGCCGTACGAGCGGCTGGGCGTCAGCTTCGTCGAGCTCGCCGACCCGCGGCATTTCGCCGAAGACCCCGAGCTGGCCTGGGGTTTCTACGGGCACCGGCTCGCGCTGTACCGCGCCACCGTCCCGCATGAGGGGTTCCGGATCCTGCGGTCCTGGGGCTCGCGCAAACCCGGCGGCGTGCGCGCGTTCACGTCCAATGTGGACGGACAGTTCCAGAAGGCGGGCTACCTGGACGTGACCGAAGCGCACGGGTCCATCCACCACCTGCAGTGCTTCGCCCGGTGCACCGGCGAAATCTGGCCGTCCGACGGCGTCGACGTCCCGATCGACGAGGACACGATGCGCGCGGCGGCCCCGCTGCCTTCATGCCCGCGCTGCGGCGGCCTCGCGCGCCCCAACATCCTGATGTTCGGCGACTACGACTGGCTCGGGCAGCGCAGCCAGTCCCAGCTCGACGAGCTGACGGCGTGGCGCCGCGCGCATCGCGACCTCGTGGTGGTGGAACTCGGTGCCGGGCAGGCCGTGCCGACGGTGCGGCGCTACTCGGAGCTGGCCAGCGCCGCGACAGGTGCCCTGGTGCGGATCAACCCGCGTGAGCCTCGGATCCGGCACGACCGCGGCGTTTCGCTGGCGAGCAACGGCCTCGAAACCCTCGAGGCGCTGGACGCCCTGCTCGGCTAGGCCGGATCCAGAGATCACGGTCACTTTCCGGGCAGGACGACCTCGGCGTAGACGGCGTCGTGATCGCTGCCGGGCGTCTCCAGCACCTTGAAGTCCGCGATGGCCGCCCGTTTGTCCGCCAGCACGTGATCGATAGGCACCGGCGGCACCGCCCCGTTCGTCCAGGTCCCCTGCAACGCCCTCCCCAGCTGATCGGCCGCGTCCACATATCCCCTGGTCAGCAGCTCACGGAAGAGCGAGTGGTCGAGGCTGGCGTTGAAGTCGCCCGCCAGGATCCGGATGTCGTGCTCGGCGTCGGCGTACGGCAGGTCCTTGGCCTCGTCGACCCACGCGTGCCTGTCCCACATCGGTGCCGCCGGATGGACCGCGACGACCTCGATCCGGACGCCGTCGCCGAGGTCCAGGCTCGCGCTGGGCTGTTTGTAGTTCGAATCGCCGCTCAGCTTCAGCGGCGTCAGCGGGTACTTCGACACGAGACCGGAGCCGGACGCCCATTCCGCCGGATGCAGCACGTGGAACGGCAGGAGCTGGAACAGCCCGGCCCGGTCGAGGCCGGTGATCGCCTCGGGCGTCATCTCGGTCAGGCTCAGGACGTCGACCTGGTGTTCCTTGACGTAGCCGACGATCACGGCCGGATCCGCCTGCCCGCCGAGCATGTTCGACGCCAGGACGCGGACGTGCTTCCCGCCGAGCGCCTTCTGCTCGTTCGCGAAGGCGCGGGGCAGCACCAGAGCGCCGATCGTGAAGGTCAGGACCAGGGCGACGGCCCCGATCCACCAGCGGCGGAGCCCCAGCGCGAGGGCGGCGAGCACCAAGGTCGCGATCCCGGCGTACGGCGTCAGCGCGAGCGCGGCGATCGTGTACGTGTTGCCGTCGTAGCCCACCAGCCGCATCGCCGTCAGCACCGCGAACGGCACGATCGCGCCGATGAGCAGCCCGCTGACCAGCATGCGACGGGTGCCCACTCGGGTACGGGGGACGGCCCGCTCTTCGATCACCATGACGTCGAGTATGCCGATCGACGGCGACGTGACGGCGGTCTCCACAACACCTTCACAACCTCCTCACACGGCGGCTACCAGCGCTTATCAGGTTTCGCCAGCGGCTGTCAGCGCGCTGTGCGCGGCCTGCCAGGCGGAACGGGCACCTTTGTCCGCGGGGCGAGATCCACAGGAGGAAACATGACGCACGCGATCAGGGCCGAGGGCCTGGTCAAGCACTATGGGGAGACGAAGGCGCTCGACGGGGTCGATCTGGAGGTCCCGTCGGGCAAGGTGGTCGGGGTGCTGGGGCCGAACGGCGCGGGGAAGACGACCGCCGTCCGGATCCTGGCCACCTTGATCCGGCCGGACCGCGGCCACGCGAGCGTCTTCGGTTACGACGTCGTCAAGAACCCGATGGCCGTCCGCAGCATGATCGGGCTGACCGGGCAGTACGCGTCGGTCGACGAGGACCTCTCCGGCACGGAGAACCTGGTCCTGATCGGCAGGCTGCTGGAGTTCTCCAGGGCGGACGCGAAGAAGCGCGCGGCCGATCTGCTGGAGCGGTTCGAACTGACCGACGCCGCCGGACGCGCTATCAAGACCTACTCGGGCGGGATGCGGCGGCGGCTCGACCTCGCCGCGAGCCTGGTCGGCCGTCCGAAGGTCCTTTACCTGGACGAGCCGACCACCGGTCTCGACCCGCACGCCCGCAACGAGGTCTGGGCCGTGGTCCGGACGCTGGTCGCGGACGGGACGACGGTGCTGCTCACCACGCAGTACCTGGAGGAGGCCGACCAGCTGGCCGACACGATCACCGTGTTCGACCACGGACTGGTCGTGGCGAACGGGCGGGCCGACGAGCTCAAGCGGCGGACCGGCGGCCAGACGCTGCAGGTCCGGCCGACGGCGCTCGCCGATCTCGACGCCGTCGAGCGCATCCTGGCCGGGCTCACCGGGGCCAAGCCGAACCGGGACGACGACACCGGGCTGCTCACCGCGCCCGTCGCCGATCCCGTCCTGCTGTCCACTTTGGTCCGCAAGCTGGACGAAGCCGGGATCACCGCGGACGAGCTGGCGCTGCGGCTGCCCAGCCTCGACGAGGTGTTCCTCGCGCTCACCGGCAAATCCGAAAAGTCCACGACTCCGGAAGGGAGCCTGGTATGACGGCCCTCGCCGCGCCCGCGCAGGTGCGCGTTTCACTCTCCAGCAGCGTCCAGCACGGGCTTTCCCTCGCCTGGCGTGGCGTCCTGAAGATCCGCAAGAACCCGGAGCAGCTGGCCGACGTCACGCTCGCGCCGATCATCTTCCTGGTCATGTTCGTCTACCTGTTCGGCGGCGCGCTCGCCCCGAGCATCGACGACTACCTCCAGATGATCGTGCCCGGCATCATGGTGTTCAACATCCTGCAGGCCAGCATGACCGTCGGCGTCCAGCTCAACACCGACGTCACCAAGGGCGTGTTCGACCGGTTCCGGGCGATGCCGATCGCGCGGTCCGCGCCACTGATCGGCGCCGTACTGGCCGACATCGTGCGCTACCTGGTGTGCCTGGTCGTCCTGATGGTCGTCGCGACGATCATGGGCTACCGGATCCAGACCGGTCCGGCGCAGTTCGCGCTGGCGATCGTGCTGGTCATCGCTTTCGCGCTGGCGTTCTGCTGGGCGTCGGTGTTCGTCGGGATGCTGGTGAAGAGTCCGGGCGCGGTGCAGGGCCTGATGTTCGTGGTGCTGATGCCGCTGACCTTCGGCAGCAACGTGTTCGTCGGAACGAGCACCATGCCCGGCTGGCTGAAGGCGTGGGCGGACATCAGCCCGGTGACCCAGATGTCCGACGTCCTGCGCGGCTTGATGAACGGCGGGCCGATCGCCGGTCCGCTGACCGGCGCGCTGATCTGGATGGCGGCCGCGGTCGCGGTCTTCTTCCCGCTCGCCACTTGGGCTTACCGGAAGCGCGTCTGACGGGGGTCAGGGGGAACGCGCGTGAAGGGCTCCTTGCCTCGATTCGAGGCGAGGAGCCCTTCTTCACGTGCTGACTTCCTGATTGATCACGGCCAGCAGGTCGGCGCGGGAAAGCGCGGCGTCCTGAACGAGCATCGCTTCGTAGCGCTCCTCGCCGAAGTGCTCGCGGAGATCGTCGATCAGCCGCCGGATGCCGGGCTCGCCCAGGTCCAGCTTGCCGCGGAGGAGGTTCGCCACGCCGAGCAACCGGGCAGCGGCCTCGTGCCGCCCCTGCCGGAACCGGATCAGGCCGAACACCTCGACGATCCGCCCGAGGTCGGGCATGTCGCCGCGGTTCGCGGTGGACCGCACGACGATCGCGGCGCCGCGTTCCGCCGCTGCCAGGTCTCCGGCGGCCAGCGCCACCTCCGTGTCGATGAACCCGCCGAACTCGTCGCCGAACATGCCGGGCAGCGGCACCCCGGCCATCAGCTCCCGGAACCGGACGGCCACCTCGCGTGCCTCGTCCACCCGGCCGGCGCGGCAGTACACGTCGGCCTTGCCCACCAGCACCATCACCGCGAGCTGGTCGTTGCCCGTCTCGATCGCGTACCGCTCCGCTTCGGAGATCTCGCGCATCGCCGTGTCGAGGTCTCCGGACCGCGCGTACTCCGTCGCGAGCCGCCAGCGCTGCTGGATCACGTCGTCCTGCGAACCCAGTTCGAGCGCGAGGGCGATCCCTTGCCGGTACAGCGAAAGCGCGGCCTCGTGGTCGCCGGACATCGAAATGTCGGACGCCTTCATGCCCACCGCCATCGCGGTGCCCCAACGGTCACCCACCGCGGAGAACCCTTCGAGAGCCCGGTCCCTGGCGCGTTCGGCGCCCTCGGCGTCCCCGAGGTCGCCGAGGATGAAACTCTGCGCCCACGCCGAGGCGGCTTGGCGCCACGGGTCCGGGCTCGACTGCACCCTCGCCACCTCACGGAGGGCGAGTTTCGTGTCCTGGCAGAAGAACGCGAGCATCGGCAGGCCGAGGGCCAGCCCGGCGAACCGCTCGTACGCCTTCGTCCGCACACATCGGTCGATGAGCGCGAGGCCCTCCACGGGGTCGCCGACCCCGGGCACCATCGCCATCATCGCGCGGATCGCCTGGTACGCGGCGGCGAACTCCTCGTCCAGGCGGTCGCCGAAGGCGAGCATCTCGTTGACGAACGCCTCGGCCCGGTCACTGTCGCCTTTGACCAGCCAGTACCAGAACGAACCGCTGAACAGGTGCACCGCCATTTCGACGTCGTCGGCGTCGATCGCCTGACGGAGCGCCGTCACGATGTTGCCGTGTTCGGCGTTGTACCGCGAAATGGCGGTGAGCTGATCCTTCGTCCGCAGCGACGGCTCGAGCCGCTCGACCAGTTCGGCGTAGTAACCGTGGTACGCCTTCGTCAGCCGCGCTCGTTCTCCCGACTCGTCGAGACGCTCCGCCGCGTACGCCCGGATGGTCTCCAACATGCGGTACCGGGGCTCGCCCTGATCCCCGGCCATGGCGTCCACAATGGACTTCTCGACGAGCGAGCCGAGGATGTACATGATCTCTTCCGAGGGCAGGCCTTCCCCCGCGCAGACGCTTTCGACCGCTTCGACCTCGGCACCGGCCCCGAAGACCGAGAGCCGCCTGGCGAGGACGCGTTCGGCGTCGTCGAGCAGATCCCAGCTCCACTCGACGACGGCGCGCAGCGTGCGCTGCCTCGGCAAGGCCGTCCTGCTGCCCGAGGTCAGCAGGCGGAACCGGTCGTCGAGGCGCCGCGAGATCTGCGCGACGGTCATCGAACGCAACCGCGCGGCGGCCAGTTCCAAGGCGAGCGGCATCCCGTCCAGCCGTCGGCAGATCTGCGCGACTTCGTCCACAGTGGACTCGTCGAGGACGAAGTCCGGGCGTACGGCCACCGCCCTGTCGACGAACAGCCGGATCGCGCCCGCCTCGGCGGCCTGCGGAACGGTCAGTGTCCCGTCCGGGACGGACAGCGGGCCGAGAGGGCACAACGTCTCACCGTCGATGGCCAGCGGCTCGCGGCTCGTCGCGAGGATCCGCAGGTTCGGCGCCCGTCGCAGCAGGGTGTTCGCCAGCTCCGCGGCCGCGTCCACCAGATGCTCGCAGTTGTCCAGTACCAGCACCGATTCGCCGGCGCCGAGCGTCTCCACGGCCCGGACCAGCGCGTCCGCCGGACGCCGCATCGGATCGGCGCCGTGCGAGAGGCCGAGGTCGAACAGTTCCAGCGCCGCGAAGACCGCGCCGGGCAGGTCACCGGGATCGCGGACACCGGCGAGCGGCACGAACCAGACGCGGCCCCGCGTATGCGCCGGATGCCGCGTCGCGACCTCGGTGGCCAGCCGCGTCTTCCCGGCACCGCCTGGTCCGACCAGCGTCACCAGCCGCGCGCCGGCGAGGAGTTCCGCGACCAGCTTCAACTCGTCGTCACGGCCGACGAAGCTGGTCAGCCGGACAGGGAGATGGTCGGCGGCCGCGGGCGGCGGCCCGAGTTCGCCGCGCAACGCGGAGAGGTGGATCTCCCGGAGTTCGGCCGACGGGTCGACGCCCAGCTGATCGGCCAGCGCCGCCCGGACCTCCTCGTAGACGGCGAGGGCGTCGGACTGCCTGTCCGCCGCGCACAACGCCCGGATCCACATCCCGGCGAGCCGTTCGCGCAGCGGGTTCCGCGCGGCCGCCTCCTTGAGATCCGCGAGAACCTTGTCGTGCCTGCCGAGCCTGATCTCGGCGTCGAAGTGGTCTTCGGCGGCCTCGAGGCGCAGGTCCTCCAGGCGGGTCGCCGGTGCCTGCGCGAAAGGAGCGTCGAGGACGTCGGCCAGCGCTTGACCTCGCCAAAGGCCGAGCGCTTCGGCGAGGATCGCGGCCGCACCGGCGTCCCGGCCCGCCGCCAGCTCGGCACGCCCCTGGGCCGCCAGCCGCTCGAAACGGCAGACGTCGACGTCCTCGCGGGCGATGTCCAGCCGGTAACCGCCGGGGCCCGAGTCGAGACTGACGTCGTCGGCACGCAGGACCTTGCGCAACCGCGAGACCAGGGATTGCAGCGCGTTCGCCGCGTCGGCGGGCGGTTCCGCGCCCCAAAGGCCGTCGATGAGAGCCGCCGCCGGGACACCGCGGCCGGGGTCCAGCGCGAGCCTGGCCAAGAGCATGCGGAGGCGGGCACCGCCGATGTCGACCGGGGTGCCGTCACCGGCCTCCGCTCCGACCGGACCCAACAGCGTCACTCGCACGGACCCCAGCTTTCCAGAAGGCGCCACTCGATACCCCGAACAGGCAGTCATCGTCCGGGCGCTCTCGGACTTCCGTACCCCTTCCAAGCGACGGAAGTGGGGATTATCCGGGCACGAAGGAGCTTTCCGGGCGGGCGGCCGACGTCACGGCGATACGTTCGGGGCCAAGCGACAGCCGATCGACTGGGAGCGTGAATGAGGTACCGGAGTGCGGCCGTCATCGCCGCCGTTCTGGCCGCGAGTGTCCTCGGCGGCGGGACCGCCCTCGCCGACACCGGGAAACCCGGCGCCGACGGCGCGGGCGACAGCTACTACCCGCAGGACGGCAACGGCGGCTACGACGTCGCCGACTACAACCTGAAGGTCGGCTACGAGCCGGCCACCAAGCAGCTCACCGGCCTGCAGACGATCACCGGCCGGACGACACAGGCGCTGAGCTCGTTCAACCTCGACCTGCACGGGCTGACCGTCGACTCGGTCAAGGTCAACGGGCGGAAAGCGACGTTCTCGCGGACCGGTGACCACGAACTGGTGATCACCCCGGCCCGGCCGCTGCGCAACCACGAGCGGTTCACCGCCGAGATCGCCTACCACGGCGTCCCGCAGCCGATCCAGGATCCGCTGCTGGGCGAGAACGGCTGGCAGTACGCGAAATCCGGCGGCGCGTTCGCCGCGGGTGAGCCGAAGTCCGCGACGACCTGGTACCCGGTCAACGACACCCCCCGGGACAAGGCGACCTTCCACCTCGCGATCACCGTGCCGTCGGAGTGGGGCGTCATCTCGAACGGCCGCGAGCGCGGGAACTTCACCGAGGGCAAGAACACCACCCACGTGTGGGCCGAAGAGACCCCGGCCGTGCCGTACATGACCACGGTCGCGATCGACAAATGGGAGTTCGAGCGGACGAAGCTGTCCGACGGCACCCCGGTCGTCAACGCCTACGCCCCCGGCACCCCCGCCGCGACCAAGCAGGCCGAGGCGCGGCTGCCGGAGATCATCGACTTCCTGTCGTCGAAGTTCGGGCGGTACCCGGTGGACGCGGCTGGTGGCATCTTCCTCGCCGAGCCGATCGGATTCTCGCTGGAGACGCTGAGCAGGCCGATCTACTCGGGCGCGGCGGGCAACGTCCCGACGATCGTGCACGAGAACGCCCACCAGTGGTGGGGTGACTCGGTCGCCGTCGACAAGTGGAAGGACGTCTGCCTCAACGAGTGCTTCGCCTCCTACGCGGAGTGGATGTGGTCCGAGGCGAAGTCGGGCCAAGACCTCAAGGCGCGCTACCTGACAGCCGTGCAGAAGGCGACCGACCGCTTCTGGGCCGGAAAGCTGTACGACATGGGGCCCGGCAACGAGTTCACCTACGTGTACTCGAAGGGCCCGGTGGCACTGCACGCGCTGAAGAACTACATCGGCGCTGCGCCGTTCGACCGCATCCTGAAGACGTGGCCCGCCCTGCACCGCGACGGCAACGCGAGCCTGCCGGAGTTCCAGAAGTTCGCCGAGCGCATCGCGCACAAGAACCTCCAGGGCTTCTTCGACGCGTGGTTCTACGGCAACACCAAACCGGCGCCCGAGTTCCTGTACCCGGGAGACCTCAAGCCGGCCGCCTGACCTGCACCTGGTCTCGCAATCAAGACGAAGGCGTGACTCGCGTGATCAGACGCGGAACTCATGTGATCGGACGCCGCACTCACGTGACTGGAAACCGCACTCGAGTGTGCCGCCCCCGATCACGCGAGTTCCGTGTCTGATCACGCGAGTTCGGTGCTTGATCACGCGAGAACCGTCCTCACCACTCACGAGACCGGCCTGAGGTGTGTCACACGTTAGGGTGAGAGACATGACGTCAGTGCTCCTCACCGGTTTCGAACCGTTCGGCGGTGAGCGGGTGAACCCGTCGTGGCAGGCGGTTTCCCTGCTCACCGGCCGTCGGCGCGACGCCGTGGCCGTCGAACTGCCGTGTGTGTTCTCGCGGTCGCTGGTCACCTTGCGCGACGCGATCGACGAGTACCGCCCGGAACTGGTGATCTGCGTGGGGCAGGCGGGCGGCCGTCCCGACGTCACCCCGGAACGGGTCGCGATCAACCTGATCGACGCCCGCATCCCGGACAACGCGGGTTCGCAACCCGTGGACGTCCCGGTGATCCCCGGCGGGCCCAACGCCTACTTCACGACTCTGCCGGTGAAGGCTTGTGTCGCGGGGATCAAGAACGCGGGGCTTCCGGCGTCGGTCTCGCATACGGCCGGGACGTACGTGTGCAATCAGGTCTTCTACGGCCTGATGCACTTGCTGGACAACGACTTTCCCGGCGTGCGAGGCGGTTTCGTGCACGTTCCCTACACGCCGGAACAGGCCGCGCGGACCACGGCGCCGAGCCTGGCCGTGCATCGGGCGGCGGAAGCGCTGGGGATCATCGTGGACACCGCGCTTTCGGTGACCGAAGACATCTCGACGCCGGCGGGCACGCTGCACTGAGAACTCAGTACAGGTTCTGCCGGTAGTCCACGGAGATCGCGGCGCGCATCATCCGCTCGCCCGCCGCCTTGCGCAGGAGCTTCGCGGCGACGCCCGCGGTCTCGTTGAGCTTGACGTGGTCGGTCCAGATCACGGCGGGTTTGGGCAGTTCTTCCGGGTCGACGTGCCGCTCGGCGTCCCAGAGGCGGGCGTCGCGCAAGGCCGCGCTGGGCGCGAGCCGCGTGTGCTCCACCTCGACCAGCAGTACCGCCTTGGGCATACGGCCGCGTTCGGCCATCGACTCGCGAAGCGCGGGATCGGCGCTGATGCTCGCGGTGCCGGTGAGTTCGAGGGCACGATCGTCGCCGGGCGCGAGGGCCATGATCGCCACGTGCGGCCGTTCGAGCACGTTGTGGAAAGTGTCGGTGCGCCGGTTTCCCGGCCGGTCGGCGATCGCGACGGTCTTCGGCCCGACCTGCCGGATGACGCCGGGCGGATCGCCCTTGGGACTGGCGTCGGCCTGGCCGTCGCCGTCCCGGGAGGTGATCACCGCGAGCGGCGCGGTGTCGAGGAAGGCGGCCGCGGCGGGGCCGAGACCTTCACCGTCTTCCGCAGCATCGGTTTCGGAAGCGGTGGCCGGACCCCACACGTTCGAACGGATCACGGCCTTGCCGCAGTGCAGGAACGCTTCCTCGACGGCGAGGCCGCCGTCGTCCACCGTTCCGTTGATCCGCAGCGTCTCGCGCCAGCCTGGAAGCAGGACGAGCAGCGCGGCACCCGTGCCCGGCACGGCGTCCGACGGCATCGGCAGCCGCAGACGGTCGGGGTTCTCCACGACCGCGAACCCGGGAGCGCCACCGACCACCGCGGCCCTCGGCCCGGCCCCGGCGTAACCGAGTACGGCGACGGGAGCGCGGCCGAGCAGCGTCACGCAGTGCTGGTCGAGCCTGTCGATGGACTTCATCATCACCGGCAACGGCCGGCTTCCCACGACCCGCTCCAGCTCCGCCAGGTCACAGATGGCTTCCATGGAGTTAGGGTAACCTAATCACGGCTTGAGCTGGGCGGTGAAGAAGTCGACCATCTCGGCGGTCGTCCGCGCGGTGCCGTCGCTCCGGGTCGAGACGAGCATCGCGCTCAGCGGCGCGTCTTCGGTCCCGAAGAGCACGATGCCGCTTCGCTTGCCGACGCCCGCCAGATAGCGCCCCCGCAGCCCGTCGGCCGCCCAGGCGCCCTCGACGGGCTTGCCCTTGGTCATCTGCCGCCGGGCGTCGTCCTCCAGTCCGGTCATCGCGACGCCCTGGTAGTAGTTGATCGCGTTCGACGCCTCGTCGTTCTTGAACACACAGGTGACCGCGGACGACGCGCCCATCGCGGCGGCCGCGTCCGGCGCGTCCCGGCACTCGTCCCGCTGCGGGATGACGGCGGCGATCCGGCGGAGGCAGTCCGTGAATCCCTGCGCGTCCTTCGGTCCCGGCTGATCGCAGACCGGCTTTTGCGCCGGAGCCTGTACGGCGACGGGCTCCTGCTCGCCCCCGCTCAGGAGAAAAACCGTCGTGACGATCGCCGCGAGGGCGAGCACGATCACGCCGTACGCCGTGGGCTTCTGCCAGTTCCGGCCCGGCGGAGGCGGGGGCGGCGTCCAGCGCGGAGGTTGCGGACGCCGCGGCGCCTGCTGGACGGGCTGCTGCGGAACGGGCGGCTGGCGCACCGGCGGCGCGACGGGCGCGAACGCGGGCACGGTCAGCTGCGAGTCCTCGCCGCCCGCGGGTACGTGGTGCAACCCGAACGCGACCGCCGTCTCCGGCTGATCCTGCGTCGTCGGCGCGATCCTGAGCTGGTTCGCCAGCAAACTCGCCAGCAACGGCATCCGGCTCGGCCCGCCGACGAGGTAGACCCCGCCGAGCCGCGCCGGGGAAAGCCCGGCGCGATGGATCGTGGCGGCCAGGAGTTCGCCGCTGCGCAGGAAACTCGGCCGGACGAGCGCCTCGAGTTCCATCCGCGACACCCGTACGTCGCCGAACGGCTCCGGCATCGGGATCTCGGTCTGCTGGTGCCGGGAGAGGCTCTCCTTGGCGTCACGGACGTCCTGCAGCAGCGAGCGGCGCGTCCGGCGGTCGCTGACCGCCTGCGGCCGCAGAATGCGTTGCCACTGCGCGGGATCGGAATGCGAGACCTCGCGGCCGATGTGCACCAGCAGCGCCTGGTCGATGTCGAGACTGCCGAGGTCGGGCAAGCCGTCCTCGGCGAGCACGGCGAACCCCTGCGCGCTGACGCCGACGACGGCGCAATCGAAGGTGCCCGCCCCGAGGTCGTACACCGCGATCGGGCCCGGCGGCCGCTGACCGTGGTTGAGGGAGGCGTAATGCGCGGCGGCCGCGACCGGCTCGGGAATGAGCAGCGTGGTGCCGAATCCGGCCTTGAGGGCGGCGTCGCGGAGGATCTGCTTGCGATCGGGGCCCCAGCCCGCGGGATGGGAGATGCGCACCTGCGCGGGCGGGCGCTGGAGGAGCAGCTCCGCCTCCTCGCCGACACGGCGCAGGACGGCGGCGAAGGCGTCGGCGATCGGGAGCGTGACGTCACCGAGCTGGAGAGCGCCCTCGTCGATGCGCCGCTTGGGATTCGCTTCGAACCGGCTCGGATCCAGCCGGGCCCGGCGTTCCGCGTCACGGCCGACGAAGACGGTGCCGTCCTTGTCGACGTAGATCGCGGACGACATCGTCACCGATCCGTCGATCTCGACGACCTGCGTCCCCCTGCCGTGGATCGAGAGCACCCCCACCGTGCTGGAGGTACCGAAATCGATCGCCAGAACGTCCACCTGACCCCCTCCCGGACCCGATGGCATCGTCTCACGCCCCCCGAATCCGCCTTGCCGTCCACCCGATCCCGCGAGTTCCGCCCCCAAACACGCGTGTCCCGCCCCCAAACACGCGAGTCCCGCGTCCAAACACGCGTGTCCCGCCTCCGATCACGCATGGCCGCCTATGCGCAGAAAGCGAACTCGCGTGATCAGATGGCGAACTCGCGTGATTGGAGGCGCGACTCGCGTGATTGGGGGCGGAACACGGAAAAGCCCGCCGCGGTGAACCCGCGACGGGCTTTTCCGTTACCACCGAGGCTTTACTCGCCCTCGGCTTCACCGTTCTCTTCGCTGGTGCCGGCACCGATGCTCACCGGCGGGGCGTCCGGGACCGACGAGGGTCGCGTTTCGCCACGGAAGACGAAGTGCGCCTTGTCGTCCTTCTCGCCCTCTTCGTCGTTCCAGCCTTCGACGTCGACCAGGATGATCTGGCCCGCCTGGACCTCGCCGAACAGGATCTTCTCCGACAGCTGGTCCTCGATCTCGCGCTGGATCGTGCGGCGCAGCGGCCGCGCGCCCAGCACCGGGTCGAAGCCGCGCTTGGCGAGCAGCGACTTGGCCTTCGGCGTGAGCTCGAGGTCCATGTCCTTGGCCTTGAGCTGCTTCTCGACCCGGGCGATCATCAGATCGACCATCTGGATGATCTGGTCCTTGGTCAGCTGGTGGAAGACGATGATGTCGTCGATCCGGTTCAGGAACTCGGGCCGGAAATGCTTCTTCATTTCCTCGTTGACCTTTTGCTTCATCTTCTCGTACCGGTTGGCGGTGTCGCCGCCGGACGAGAACCCGAGCGAGACGGACTTGGAGATGTCCGAGGTACCCAGGTTCGAGGTGAAGATGAGCACGGTGTTCTTGAAGTCGACCGTACGACCCTGGCCGTCGGTGAGACGACCGTCTTCGAGGACCTGCAGGAGCGTGTTGTAGATCTCCTGGTGGGCCTTCTCGATCTCGTCGAACAGCACCACCGAGAACGGCTTGCGCCGCACCTTCTCGGTCAGCTGGCCACCCTCTTCGTAGCCGACGTAGCCCGGAGGGGCACCGAAGAGCCGCGAAGCGGTGTAGCGGTCGTGGAACTCGCCCATGTCGATCTGGATGAGCGCGTCGTCCTCGCCGAACAGGAACGCCGCCAGCGCCTTGGACAGCTCGGTCTTACCGACACCGGACGGACCGGCGAAGATGAACGAGCCGGAGGGGCGCTTCGGGTCCTTCAGGCCGGCACGGGTCCGGCGGATCGCCTGGGAGACGGCCTTGACCGCGTCCTCCTGGCCGATGATCCGCTTGTGCAGCTCCTCCTCCATGCGGAGCAGACGCGTGGTCTCCTCCTCGGTGAGCTTGAACACCGGGATACCGGTCCAGTTGGCGAGGACCTCGGCGATCTGCTCCTCGTCGACCTCGGCGACGACGTCGAGGTCGCCGTCCTTCCACTGCTTCTCCCGCTCACCCTTCTGGCCGAGGAGGGTCTTCTCCTCGTCACGGAGGCGAGCGGCGCGCTCGAAGTCCTGCGCGTCTATCGCGGACTCCTTGTCCCTGCGCACGTCGGCGATCTTCTCGTCGAACTCGCGCAGGTCCGGCGGCGCGGTCATCCGGCGGATGCGCATCCGGGCGCCCGCCTCGTCGATCAGGTCGATCGCCTTGTCCGGGAGGAACCGGTCGTTGATGTAGCGGTCCGCCAGGGTGGCCGCCTGCACCAGCGCGCCGTCGGTGATCGAGACGCGGTGGTGCGCCTCGTACCGGTCGCGAAGACCCTTGAGGATCTCGATCGTGTGCTCGAGCGACGGCTCGCCGACCTGGATCGGCTGGAAACGGCGCTCCAGCGCGGCGTCCTTCTCGATGTACTTGCGGTACTCCTCGAGAGTGGTCGCGCCGATCGTCTGCAGCTCGCCACGGGCCAGCATCGGCTTCAGGATCGACGCGGCGTCGATCGCGCCCTCGGCGGCACCCGCGCCGACGAGCGTGTGCAGCTCGTCGATGAACAGGATGATGTCGCCGCGAGTCTTGATCTCCTTGAGCACCTTCTTGAGGCGCTCTTCGAAGTCACCGCGGTACCGGGAACCGGCGACCAGGGAGCCGAGGTCGAGGGTGTAGAGCTGCTTGTCCTTCAGCGTCTCGGGCACCTCGCCCTTGACGATGTTCTGCGCGAGCCCTTCGACGACGGCTGTCTTGCCGACGCCGGGCTCACCGATCAGGACCGGGTTGTTCTTGGTGCGCCGCGACAGCACCTGCATGACCCGCTCGATCTCTTTACCGCGGCCGATGACCGGGTCGAGCTTGCCTTCGCGGGCCTGGACGGTCAGGTTCCGGCCGAACTGGTCGAGCACCAGCGACGACGACGGGGTGCCTTCACCGCGTCCGGAGCCGGTCTCTGTCGACTCCTTGCCACCCTGGTAGCCCGACAGCAGCTGCAGAACCTGCTGACGAACCCGGTTGAGGTCCGCGCCGAGCTTGACGAGCACCTGTGCGGCGACGCCTTCTCCCTCGCGGATCAGCCCGAGCAGGATGTGCTCGGTGCCGATGTAGTTGTGGCCGAGCTGCAGCGCTTCGCGCAGCGACAGCTCCAGCACCTTCTTGGCCCGCGGGGTGAAGGGGATGTGCCCGCTCGGGGCCTGCTGCCCCTGGCCGATGATCTCCTCGACCTGCTGGCGGACGCCCTCCAGCGCGATGCCCAACGATTCCAGCGCCTTGGCGGCGACACCTTCACCCTCGTGGATCAGACCCAGGAGGATGTGCTCGGTGCCGATGTAGTTGTGGTTGAGCATCCGGGCCTCTTCTTGGGCCAGGACGACCACCCGCCTCGCGCGGTCGGTGAACCTCTCAAACATGTGCACTCCCTCGACTGCTGCGACGGCGGCCCGTTTCCATCGTGCTTTCACCGCGATGGATTCAGCACCGTGAGACCACTCTAGTAGCCATGCGGTCGCGCTGGCGTACCACTACGGCTGATTGCGGCCCGTTCGCGCCCGTGCCGTTCTCCGGCCGTGCGCTGTTTCATCTTCCGGTTGCCCTGCACCTTTACGTCAAGCCCAACGTGCGAACACGCGCCCGGATTCCGCCGGATGCCCGTTGTCCGCTGAGCGCGAACACGGTCGGCGAACAGAGTCTGCCCAGAGGATGGACACCCGTCCGGAGTAGTCACGGACCGTATGTAAGGTTAGGCGTACCTAATGACGGGAGGCCCGGCGTGTCGTATCTCCCCGCGCTCGCGTCACCCGAAGACGGACTCCAGGCCTCCCTCTCGAGGATGCCTGAAGACGCGAGGATCCGCGGAGACGTGCCCGAGGGCGACTCGGACTGGGTTCGCTGTGACGACCTGCTCGACGAACCGGCCCGTCTCGTGGCCTGGCGAGAGCGGCTCGGCGGCTGGCTGGCCGGGCAGTACCCGGAGGCGGCCGGGATCCCCGAGCGGACCCCGGCGAGCTGGATCCTGTCCTGGTACCTGCACGTCCCGGCGTTCGCCGGCGCGATGCTGCTGCACCACGAGCGCCGCGTCCCGTCGCTGGCGCCGTCCGCGCTGGCCTTCCGGATCGAGGGCGACCGGCCGCATCCCGGTTCGATCGCCGTCCTCGGCGACCGGTTCCACTGCCTGCCGTCCGACCCGGGGTCGGCCCATCCGGGAGCCGTCGTCGTCCCGGACGAGCGAGCGCTCGCGGCGATCCTCCGCGGCCGCTTCGTCACGCACGCGAAGCGGTTCATCGACGTCTACGCGCCGCTGACGAGGCTCGGGCGTCGGCAACTGTGGGCCGCGGCCACGGACTCGCTCGACAACGCGCTGTGGTCGGCGGGACGGCTGGGCGGCACGCCGTCGGCCGAGGGCGCCGGGGTCGCGGACGCCGCGCTGGTCCTCGAATCGCGGTTCCCGCCGCTGACGTCGGCGTCGAAACTGCGGCTGGCTTCGGGGGCCGACGGACGCCGCGAGTGGACGAGAAACCGCGAAAGCTGCTGTTACTCCTATCTGTTACCCGCGGAATCGGAATGCGACGGCTGCCCGCGAATCCGGGTAAAGGGTTAGCGAACCCAGTCCGGATTCCGTCCGGTGGTACCCAAGGCGCGCTCGAAAGTCGTTGCGCCGTCGGAGACAACGACTTCTTCGCCGTACACCTTCATCGCCCGGGCCTGATCGCCCATCGCCGCCGCGGACGCCAACACGGCTTCGGCCGCTTCGGGCGCGACGTCGACGGAGCGGCCGACGGCGCGGGCCAGATCCCAGCCGTGGAGGACGAACTCGCCGAGCACCATGTCGCCGACGATCGAGGCGGGCATCTCCGCCGTGCCGAGTGCCGTCATCCCCTGCCACGCTTCGGGCGCCCCGAAGACGTCCACGAGCCGCGCGGTCTGTTTCTCGACGGCGTCGAGCCAATCCGCGCCGACGAGGCCCGCCTCCGCCTCACCTGTGGCCACCTCGGGCGGCGACGTCTTGCGCCCGGCGGCTTCGAGCCAGGGACCCCAGTAGAGAAGGTGGTTCAGCAACGCGCGGACGTCGTACTCGGCGCACGGGGTGCGGGCGGAGAGGTCGGTCTCGCCGATCCCGCGCAGGATTCCGGCGAATTCCGCGGCGGCGGGGGCGATGAGGGCAGCGTGTTCGGACATGAGGGCATGAGTTCACGGGGACGGTCGTGCCGTCTTGAAGAAACGCGACAGGTTTCGAGACAGGTCTAGGTTGAACCGGTGAGCGGGCATCGGATCCCGGCGGGGATCGTCAACGCGCGGGAGGCGAGCGCGGCGTTCACGCTCGTCCGCCATCGGCCCGCGCCCGAACTGCGGCCGTTCGTGGACCATCACTGGGTGCTGCGCTGGGATCTGAGCGGCCGTCCGCCCCATGAACAGGTGGTCCTGCCCAATCTCGCCGTCAACGTCACGTTCTTCCGCGACGCGGCGGGAGCGTTCGGGCCCGGGAAACAGCCTTTCCGCTACGTCGTGCGGGGCGCGGACCACGGTATCGGCGTGCGATTCCGGCCCGGGGCTTTCCGGGCATTCCTCACCGGCCCGGTCACGATGATCTCCGGCCGTTCCGTTCCGCTCACCGATCTCTTCGCCGTCGCCGCGGGAGTGACGGAATCGGTACGGAATGCGACGGACGACTTCGAAATGGTCCGCCGGTGCGAGGAACTGCTCCTGGCGAAACACCCCGTGCTCACCGCCGCGGCCGGGACGGCCATCGAAGCGGTGGAAACAATCGCGGCCGAACCGGCCATTACCAGGGTCGGCGAGCTGTCAAGCCGAACAGGCCTGTCTCAGCGGAGTCTGCAACGCCTCTTCGCCGAACATGTCGGTACCGCCCCCAAATGGGCGATTCAGGTATACCGGTTGAACGAAGCGGCGGCACGGATCGCGGCCGAGGAACGGCCGGACTACGCGGAACTGGCGACAGTGCTGGGCTATAGCGACCAAGCGCACTTCATCCGGGATTTCCGCTCCGTGACCGGATGGGCGCCCACGGAGTACGCCCGCTTGAACCGTGTACAAGAACAAGAAAGCCGCCGGGAACAGTTTCCCGGCGGCCCTGGAGCCTGAAAGACTTCAGTTCTTCTTGTGGTAGGCCTCCACGACCTCGGACGGGATACGTCCACGGTCGGAAACCTGGAAGCCGTTCTTGCGGGCCCAGGCGCGAATGGCCTGGTTCTGCTCGCGGTCCACGGTCGCGGGGCGGGCGGCGGCCTTCACGCCGGCGACCGGACGAATGGCGGTGCGCTTACGGCCACCCGCGCGACGGGCGTGCTCCACATACTGCGCCAGCGCGTCACGAAGCTCTTCCGCGTTTTCCGCGGAAAGGTCGATCTGGTAGCTGACACCGTCCAAACCGAACTCGACGGTCTCTTCGGCCTCAGTGCCGTCGAGGTCGTCGACGAGCGAGACGAGCACCTTCTGTGCCATCTGTTTCCTCCTGCTGGGGGCTTACACGAATGATCTGGTACGGGGCATGCCCCGGACAGAAGACTTTGTCTAGCGACATTAATACCCGCTACCGAGACATAACGCAAATCTCGTTTACCAGAACGATCGAGGTATCTGTCACGCGGACGGGTTATTCAGGCCGGACGAGCGGGAACAGGATGGTCTCCCGGATACCAAGGCCGGTCAGTGCCATCAGCAACCGGTCGATACCCATTCCGACACCACCGCTCGGCGGCATTCCGTACTCCAGCGCACGGAGGAAATCCTCATCCAGGTTCATGGCCTCACTATCACCCTGCGCACCCAGCCGAGCCTGTTCCACCAGACGCTGACGCTCCACCACGGGATCGACCAGCTCGGAGTATCCGGTGGCCAGTTCGAATCCGCGCACGTACAGATCCCACTTCTCGGCCACGCCCGGCTTGCTGCGGTGTTGCCTGGTCAGCGGGGATGTCTCGACCGGAAAATCACGGACAAAAGTGGGTTCGTGGAGATGATCGCCGACGAGGTGTTCCCAAAGTTCTTCGATGAGTTTGCCGTGCCCTAACTTTGGGTCGAGCTCCAGCTCTCGCCCTTCGGCATAGGAACGCAGCTTGTCCGCCGATGTCTCGGGAGTGACCTCTTCCGACAACGCCTCGGACAACGACTCGTACATTCCGAGTGTGGTCCACTCGCCGGACAGGTCGTACTCCGAACCGTCGGCGAGAGTGGCCACCTGAGTACCGAGAACGTTCTGCGCCGCCTCCTGGATGAGCTGACGCGTCATCACCGCGTTGGAGTCGTAGGTCGCATACGCTTCGTAGTACTCGAGCATGGCGAACTCGGGCGAGTGGGACGAGTCGCTGCCCTCGTTCCGGAAGTTCCGGTTGATCTCGAAGACCTTCTCGATACCGCCGACCACGCAACGCTTGAGGTAGAGCTCCGGCGCGATCCTCAGGTACAGATCGAGGTCGAAGGCATTCGAATGCGTGACGAATGGCCTCGCCGCCGCGCCGCCCGCCAGCGTCTGCAGCATCGGGGTCTCGACCTCGAGGAATCCGCGGCCGTGAAACGAGTCACGCAGGGAACGCAGCACACCGGCGCGGGTACGGACCACGTCCCGCGCCTTGGGACGCACGATCAGATCGACATAACGCTGCCGGATCCGCGTTTCCTCGGCCAGCTCTTTGTGCGCGACGGGCAACGGACGCAATGCTTTCGACGTGATCCGCCAGGAGTCGGCCATCACGGAAAGCTCACCGCGCTTGGAGGTGATGACCTCGCCCTCGACGAATACGTGATCACCGAGATCGACATCGGACTTCCACGCCGCGAGCGCGTCTTCGCCCACCTTCGCGAGGCTGATCATCGCCTGCAACTCGTTGCCGTCGCCTTCACGGAGACTTGCGAAACACAGTTTGCCGGTATTGCGCATGAACATGACCCGGCCGGTGACGCCGACGATCTCGCCGGTGGCCGTGTCGACCGGAAGGTCGGAATGCTTCGCTCGCACTTCGGCCAGTGAGTGCGTCCTGGGAACCTCGACCGGATACGGATCGATACCCTCCGCGATTATCCGGTCGCGCTTGTCCCGGCGCACCCGCATCTGTTCCGGCAGGTCTTCGTCGGGGCTCACGCCCTCGGATGCGGGGATTTCAGTCATGCGCACAGCGTACGAACCCGCCGCTTCCCTACGCCAACCGGATTACCTTTTCCGCATCCGGGTCGCCGGGTTTTTCTCTCCATTAACCTCCGGTCACGTGAACTCATCCACTCCCGGCATCGAACCCGAACTGCACGCCCGCCGCGCCGCCTCGTTCGGCGCGAAGGCCGCCGCCTATGCCACGCATCGGCCCGACTATCCGGAAAAGGCACTGGCCTGGGGGCTGGCGGGCGCGCGGGAAACACCGGAACGGGTCCTCGACCTCGCCGCCGGTACCGGCAAGGTCAGCGAGGGGCTGCTCGCGCTGGGTGTCACGGTCACCGCCGTCGAACCGGACGCCCAGATGCTCGAAGAGCTCACCAAGGCGTTCCCCGCCGTCACCCCGCTCATCGGGACGGCCGAACGGATCCCCCTGCCGGACGCATCCGTGGACGCCGTCGTCGCGGGCCAGGCCTTCCACTGGTTCCACCTCGACCGCGCCTATCCGGAGATCGCCAGGGTGCTGAAACCGGGCGGAACCGTCGCGGCCCTGTGGAACCACGACGACGAATCGGCGGGCTGGCTGGCCGAGCTCAACACGTTGATCAAGGCCTCGGCGAGCAGGCGCTGGCTGAGCGACTACGAATCGCTTCCGGAACACGAGGCCTTCGAGCCGTTCGAGAAGAAGACTTTCGGTCACAAACAACCCAGGACGGCGGAAACCCTGGTGGCCACTCTCGCCACCCATTCGCACATGCTGGTGGCCGACGAGGAGGAACGCGAAGCCAAACTCCGCGCCGCGCGCGAATTCCTCGACGGGAACCCGGAAACCGCGTCGGGGGAATTCGACCTGCCGCTCACCACCACCGTCTTCCGGGCGCGTCGCCGGTGAACGCCGCGCCCCACCGGGGCCTGCCCAGGGGCAGGAAGACGTAACTCACGTGATCAGACGGCGATCTCGCGTGATTGAAGGCGGAACTCATCACGGACGTGACGAGGCGTGGTTGCGCTCGTAGACGAGCTGGAGCCCCAGCAGCGTCAGATCCGGGACGTGCTCGGTGATCGTCTCCGACTCCTCCAGCACCAGGGTCGCCAGGCCACCGGTCGCGATCACCGCGACCGGTTCCGCCCCGCCCGGTGAAAGCTCGCGCTTGATCCGCTTCACCAGGCCGTCGACCTGGCCCGCGAACCCGTAGAGGATGCCGGATTGCAGGCATTCCACGGTGTTCTTCCCGATCACCGACCGCGGCGGCACCAGCTCGACCTTGCGCAGCGCCGCGGCCCGGGCGGCCAGCGCGTCGACCGAGATCTCGATACCGGGCGCGAAAGCACCGCCGAGGAACTCGCCCTTCGCGGAGATGGCGTCGACGTTGGTCGAAGTCCCGAAATCCACCACCACACAGGCGGTGGTGGGATGCAGATGGTGCGCGGCCAGGGTGTTCACCAGCCTGTCCGCGCCCACCTCCTTGGGGTTGTCGACCAGGAGCGGCACCCCCGTGCGCACCCCCGGCTCGATGACGATCTTCGGCAACCGCCCGTAATAGCGCGTGAGCATGACGCGCAGCTCCCGCAGCACGGCGGGCACCGTGGACAGCGCGCTGATCCCGGAGATCGCGTCGGCGTGCGGGCCGAGGAGCCCGCGCATGGTGAGCGCGAGCTCGTCGGCGGTGATCCGCGCGTCGGTGCGCATGCGCCAGTCACCCACCAGCGTCGGTCCGTCATGGAGACCGAGCACGATGTTGGTGTTGCCGACGTCGATCGTGAGCAGCAAAGGGGTCAGCTTTCGGCGTGCAGAAGCGCGTCGAGACGGCGGGCGTCGGCGGTTTCGGCGACCGGGAAGGTCATCGTGTCGTCGTCGGCCAGCGTCACGGTGCCGCTCATCAGCCCGGAACCCTCCGGCGCGTGCCCGGGGTTGCCGCCCTTCTCGACGATCCGGTTGTCCGCGTCGACGAAGACGACCCGAGGCCGGAACGAGGCCGCCTCGGCGTTCTCCATCTGCGCGTACGAAATCAGGATCACCAGATCGCCGGGGTGCACCAGATGCGCGGCGGCACCGTTGATGCCGAGCACCCCGCTGCCGCGTTCGCCCGCGATCACGTAGGTCTCGAGCCGCGCGCCGTTGGTGACGTCCACAATGGACACCTGTTCGCCCGGCAGCAGATCCGCCGAGTCCATCAGGTCTTCGTCGACGGTGACCGAGCCGACGTAGTGCAGATCGGCCTGGGTCACCGTCGCCCGGTGGATCTTCGATTTCAGCATCGTGCGGTACATCGTGGACTCTCCCTATTCCCCTGCGTCCAGCGCGTGTTCCGGATGGTCCGCGGCGGCACCGAGCACCACACCCACGTTGTCGATCAGCCGGGTACTCCCCACCCTGGCCGCGATCAGCAACCGCGCTTCACCGTCGACGGGCGCGGGCCCGAGGTCGGTTCCCCTCAGTTCCAGATAGTCGATCTCGACCGCGGGACGCGCGGCGAGGGTCTTCCTGGCGGTCGCCAGCACGGCTTCCGCGCCGTCGCGCCCGACGAAGGCACCCGCGGTGAGTGCCGCCGACAACACGATCGCGTCCTCACGCTGTTCCGGAGTCAGGTAGACGTTGCGCGAGGACAACGCCAGCCCGTCGCGTTCCCTGACCGTCGGCACCCCGATGACGCGGGTTTCGAAGTTCAGGTCACGCACCATCTTCTTGATCAGCACCAGCTGCTGGTAGTCCTTCTCCCCGAAGAAGGCGTAGTCCGGCCGCACGATGTTGAACAGTTTCGCCACCACGGTGAGCACGCCGGCGAAATGCCCGGGCCGCACCGCCCCTTCGAGCTCGTCGCCGAGCGCGCCGGGGTGCACCGTGACGGTGGCCCCTTCGGGATACAGATCGGACGCCTTGGGCAGGAAACCCAGTTCGACGCCGTCCTCCTTCAGCACCTCGAGATCCTTGTCCAGGGGACGCGGGTACGCCTCGAAGTCCTCGCCCTCCCCGAACTGGAGGGGGTTCACGAAGATCGACGTCGCGACGACCGTGTTCGGCAGCCGCTTCGCCCGGCGGATCAGCTCGCGATGCCCCGCGTGCAGGGCGCCCATGGTGGGTACCAGCGCGACCTTGCGGCCGACCCCGTGCAGGGCACGCGTCACCTGGCTCACCTGCTCCGGCGGCTGGAAGGTGTGCAGCGTGCCTCGGGCGAATTTCGGTGTGGTCACTGGTTTTGCTGCCCTTCGGCGGGATCTGCGGGATCTGCGGGATCACTGAGGAGTTCGGTGAGCTCGGCGGCGGCCGAGGGGTCCAGGAGCCCGGCGGCGTCGCCGCGCGCCAGCGTGCGCTTGGCCAGCGCGCGATAGCTCGGGGCGATGTCGGGGCCACGTTCGGCCAGCACCGCGAGATGCTTACGCACGGTGCCGAGATCACCACGGGCCACCGGCCCTGTCAGCGCCCGGTCCCCGTGTCGCAGAACATTATCCAATGCCGCCGACAACAACGGAGCCACCAGGCGTTCGGGCTGGCCGATTCCCGCCTCCCGCAACAGTTCCGCGCAGTCGGCGACCAGTGTCATCAGGTGGTTCGCGCCATGCGCCAACGCCGCGTGATAGAGCGCTCGCGCCTCGTCAGGGACCCGGACGGGCTCCGCGCCCATCTCCACGGTCAGCGCCTCGCCGACGTTCCAGGCCGCTTCGTCACCCTCCGTGGCAGTGACGCCGACGCTGCAGGCGGTCAATCTGTCGAGGTCCTCCGCGCGGCCGGTGAAGGTCATCACCGGGTGCAGGGCCAGCGGCAGCGCCCCGGCCTCGGCGGCGGGCGTGAGGACGTCGATGCCGTGCGACCCGGAGGTGTGCACGACGATCTGTCCCGGCCGCAGGGATCCCGTCGCGACCAGGCCGCGCACCATCCCGGCGAGCGCGTCGTCGGGCAGGGCCAGCAGGACGAGATCGGCGCGGCGGGCGACCTCGTCGGGGGGCAGGAGGGGCACGTCGGGGAGCAGTTGCTCCGCCCGGCGTACCGAAGCGTTGGAAAGCCCCGATGCGGCGACGACCGTATGCCCGGCCCTCGCGAGTGCGGCACCGACGACGCTGCCGACCCGACCCGCGGAAACGACACCCACGGCCAGTCGGGCGGGCCTCATCATGGCGTGCGCCTGTGGACGCTCATGGTCGAAACTCCTCAACTCGTTCCAGTCCCGCTCTGCGGTCGCGTGGTACCGGACGACGGCGCGAGGGTAACCCTCCTGTGCGCGTCCGAACCGGCCCTCGTGACCAGCTTCACCTGATACGGGTCACCCGCGCGGAGCACCGTCCGCCAGTCGCACGGCATCGGCGCGCGACGTCTTGAGCACGTGCAGCAGTTCACGCTGCCGCTGTTTTCCCTCGTCGGTGAGCTTCCTGCCGCGCCGGAGGAACGCGAGCTCGGTCACGCTGGCCTGATAGCGGCCGACGGCCTTCGCCGCGTCCCGTCCCGACTGCTTCCGCGCCTGTTTCCGCCACGACCGCCGTCCGGACAGGCTGGCGAGCAGCGGCACTTCGGAAGGGGCGATCCAGCGTGCGTCGACCATCATCGGCAACGCGGCCGCGACGATCCGCTGCTCACGGCGCCGTTGCATGACCACCACCGAGAAGACCCCGATGAACAGCGGCACCATGATCAGGAAATAGACGTTCAGGAAGGTCTTGGCGCCGCCGAGCAGCGCGGCGCCGTTCCACAGCGCGTGCAGCAGCACGGCGACGATGTAGCCGCCGATCGGCGCCAGGATCCGCAGCGAGCGCACCTTGCTGCTCGCGGCGATGCCGAGCCCGATGCCGGTCATCACGGCGAAGAGCGGATGCGTGAACGGTGAGAGCACCCCGCGGAGGAAGAACGCCGCGAGCACGCCGGCGCTCGTGCCGTCGCCGAAACCGTGCTCGGCGAAGGCGCGGCCGAAGTAGTAGATGTTCTCGGTGAAGGCGAACCCGGCCGCGGTGAACCCGGCGTAGACGATGCCGTCCACGACGCCGTCGAATTCGCTCGGGCGGCGCCACCACAGCAGCAGGATGAAAGCGGCCTTCGCGGCTTCCTCGACCAGCGGCGCGGAGATCAGGCCGCTGATCTTGCCGCCGCCGCCACTGCCGAGCAGCAGGTCACCGACGGCCTCGGCACCGCTGTTGAGCAGCAGCGCGATGATCGTCGCGACACACGCGCCCCAGACGAAGGACAGCAGCAGGAGCTTCGGCGGTTCCGGTTCCCAGCGGTCGACCCACAGGAACGCGGTGACCACCACGGCGACCGGGACGAGCGCCGCGAGCACGCCGATCGTCACCGCGGGCAGGCCGACCTTCTCGGTCACCGTGCCGAAGACGAACAGCCCGCACAGCGCGACGGCGATCAGCCCGAGCACCGGCAGCAGCACGGTGATCGACCGAGACCGGCGGGCCCGTTCGAGGCCGGGTTCCGGGGAGGAAGGCTCGCTCACAGGCGGTCACCCTACCGTCGGTACGGAACAGAAGCGGGACGTGGAGCCGAAGTCCGAGACAGTACCGGCCACAGGTGTGAACCCGCCCGGCCGAAGGCCCCGCCATCGCGGTGGTAGGGCGCCCAGCCTCGAAAAGGCGACTGAATCGACCAACGAGCGCCCTGCCGACGTCGATTGCGGTCGCGGGTTCACCGGATCGGACGCGGCTCAGTCCTCGGCACGCCGCCTGCGCCGCGGGGTGGACTCGTTCGCGCCGTTGGCCGCGAGCAGGTCCATCACCGATCGGCCGGAGGCGTGGGAGCCGGCGGGGGGCGTCTCCGGACGGCTGTGCGAAGCCCCGTTGCGGGACGGCGCCTCTTCTTCCGGCTTCGCCCGCCTGCCGCCGTGACGGCCACCCGAAGACTCGGTGCCCTGCCAGGCCGGGGGCTCGCCGTCCGGACGGCGACGACGGCCGCCGCCGGTCGGCTCCGGGACGTTGGGGGCGGGGGTGAGCGAGACCGAGGAGTCCTCCGCGGCCCGGCGACGGCGTCCGCCGCTCCCGTTCTGCGTCATGCGGACCTCTTCGGGCAGCGTCGGGTTCACCGCGGGCGGCTCCTCGACGGGCGGGCTGTGCCGCGACGGCGCCTCGGCGGCCGGACGGCGCACCGGTTCGGGCTCCGGCGGCCGGGCGGGCTCGGCACGACGAGGAGGCTCGGAAACGACCGGGATCGACAGCGGGGTCGGAGGCTCCGGGTCGCGGCGAGGCTCGGGACGCGGTTCGGGGCGCGGCAAGGAAGCCGACTGCTGGGGCTTCGACGGCGGCGCGGGCCGCAGGCGGTCCTGGAAGTCGTCCTTGCGCGGGAACGCCGCGCTCAGATCGGACACCGGGCGCTCCTGCGTCCACGACGGCTTCCACTCGCCGGTGGCCTCCATCGGCTCGGCGGCGGGCTTGTTCGTGGGCGGCGGCGTGCCGCCGCGGGACCGTTCGACCGGCTTCATCCCGGGCCGGGTCAGGCCGAGCTCACGGTTCGGCCGGGGGCGATCCGGCTCGACCTTCTTGACCGGCTTCGCCTGCGCGGCAGGCTTCACCGGCGGCGTCTGCTTGCGGGTCTGCTCCTCCGGCCGCGGCGCGGGCGGCCGCTGCACGGTGCCGGCGTCGAGGCGCTGCTGCAGCGAAGGCTGCTGCGGGCGACGCGGCGGTTCGGCGCGCTGGGGCTCCGGACGCTGCGGTTCCGGACGCTGGGGCTGCCGGGCGACGGTGGGCATCGACGGCTGCGAGACCTCGGCGCGCGAGGTACCCGGCATGGACGGGCGGGACACCTCGGCCGGGGTCACCGGCGGCGGGGTCTTGCGCCGGTCGTCGACCCTCGGCATCGGACGGGAGACCTCGGCGGGCGACATCCCGGGGTTGGACATTTCGAGCCGCTCGCGGCGGGCGGCTTCGGCGGCGAGCGCCTCGGCCGCCTTCGAAGCGCGGGCGTCCGCCTTGCGCATGCTGCGGCGAGTCGACTCGTCGACCGGCTTCGGCCGCTGGACCTGATTGCTCTGGCCGTACCCGTTGGTGCCGTTGACCTGGCCGTTCGCCGGTTTACGGCGGGCCGCGGGCGGGGCACCGGCCCGCGCGGACGCGGGTTCGAGGACGCGGTCGATCATCTCGGTCGGGCGTTCCCGCCCGTTTTCCCGCTCGTCGACGTCGATCGTGGTGCTCTTGGCCGCCATCAGCTGGGGTTTGCCGTTGCCGTTCTCGGACCCCGCGCTCATCAGCTGTTTGTTGTCGAGGGACCGCATCCGGGTGGCCTGCGCGGTGAGCGCGACACGTTCGAGGAGGACCTCGCCACCGCCGAAGAGCGATTGGAGGCTCTCACGCAGAGCGCTCACCTCGGCTCTGAGCGCCTCGAGTTCGTCCTGGGAGCGGCTGTCGGCGGCTTGCCGGTTCTCCGCTTCCATCTCCAGCTCGAACTCACGACGGGCGGCGATCTCGCGTTCCAGCTCCAGCTCGTAGACGGCCTGTGCCTCGGCGACGGCGTCTTCGCTGTGGGACACATGCTTGCGGTAGCGGACCGCCAGGAACGCGCCGATCAAGGCGGCCCACAGCGCCGCGACGATCCCCAGCCGCAAGAAGCGGAGGTCGTCGGAAAGCACCAATGCGAGAGTCGCGCCGACGGCGAGAACCAAGCCGACGACAAGCCACGGCCTACCCGCAAGGCGGCCGCGCGAGTCGTCACCCACCCCGGTCATGCCCAACACCGTACCTTCTAGTAATCCGAACGAGACCTAGTCGGTACTTCGAGCGGTGGGTCTCGAGCGTTAACCGGTCGGCTCCGGATCGGGGTCCCGATCACCGCCCTCGGGGGTCCGGCAGCAGTGTTCCAGCCACAAAGCCGCAGCTACCAGCGCCACCGAGCTGACGATCCCGACCGTCGCCGAGCGGAGATCACCGCTCGCCGCGAGGAGTTCGTCACGTCGCGGAAAAAGATACGCGAAAGCCGCCAGCCATACCCCCGTCATGACGGATCCGGCGAGTGACGAGGCCTTGGCGAGCGCCACCGATCGGGCGACGGAGATCGCGGACAGCACCCGGCCCTCCTTGATCCGCGAACGGACGATGAAGGCGAGCACGGTCTCGCAGAGCGAGAGGACGAGCAGCGTGATCCCGGCGAAAAGCGGGAGCGCGGGGATGGATCCGTAGGCGACCTGGAAGAGCAGATAGGCCAGGACCAACCCCAGGAGGCCGGCCACCGCCAGCTCGCGTGGCCGGGTGAAGTGCATGGTCCAACGCTACCTGGCAGGCTTGACTCTCCACCAACTGGAGAGTCGACGATGAAGCATATGGGCACCGCAGCGGTTTTCACCATCGGGGAGCTGGCCAAACGGACCGGCCTGCCGGTGAAGACCATCCGCTTCTACTCCGACGAAGGGCTCCTGCCACCGACCGACCGCACCGGCTCCGGCTACCGCCTCTACGACGCCACCGCGATGGCGCGCCTGGAGCTGGTCCGGACGCTGCGGGAACTCGGGCTGGGTCTCGCGGACGTGGAGCGGGCGCTGACCAGGGAAGCGACCATCGGGGACCTCGCGGTCCAGCACGTCGCGGCCCTGGACGAGCAGATCCGGCGGCTGGAACTGCGCCGCGCGGTCCTGCGAGCGGTGGCCAAACGGGACTCACCACTGGAGGAGGTCGAACTGATGAACAAACTCGCGTCGATGTCGGACGAAGACCGCAAACGCCTGCTCGACGAGTTCTGGGCGGACATGGTCGACGGGCTCGAACTGGATCCGCAGTTCTACGAGCGGATGCGCTCGGCGAAACCGGAACTGCCCGACGACCCGACGCCCGAGCAGCTGGAGGCGTGGATCGAATTCGCCGAACTCGTGCAGGACGACGAGTTCCGCGCGTCGATCCGCCGGATGAGCGAGTGGCACTCGAAGCTCCGCAAGCAGGACGGGGCGGACTTCGGCTCGCAGCAGCAAGAGCTGTGGATGGCGTGGAGCGCGAAGGCGTCCGAAGCGCTCGAAGCCGGCCTCGCGCCGGACTCGGCCGAGGGCCGGGAACTGGCGGAGACGATCTTCGCGGAGTCTTCGCGGAACGGGCGGGATCCGGCCGACCCGGCCTGGCGGAAGCGGCTGACCGACGGGATGGCGGTCAGTACCGATCCGCAGGCGGAGCGGTACTGGATGCTGCTGGGGCAGATGAACGGCTGGCCGCCGTTCCCCTCGCAGATGCCGCAGGCCGAATGGATCATCGCCGCCCTGCGCTCCGCGCTGGGGTAGCAAGGGACCTTTGCTATCGCCCCGCGTTTAGTCCTCTGGATGCGGTAGTTCGCACCACGCACGACCGCATCCAGAGGACTAATTGCCCGGGGTGGCGCGGGTTCGGTCCGTGATGCCCAGCAGGCGTGTCACGAAAGCCACTTTCGGGACATCAGACGTCGCGAAAGTGGCTTTCGCGACACCTCGATGCCTGGCGTGACCCTCGGGACCGCAGGTGGCCAGGATGCCGGGCCATGGTGAGTAAGTGGACGGCGCGCGTGATCAGACGGACGACACGCGTGACTGGATGGACGACACGCGTGACAAGACGCGCAGGACCGCATTTAGAGGACTAAACGCAGGGAAGTGAGACGCACCGAATCGACGTCCGAGGTGGGGCGGGCGGCGAGGAGGGCGGCGACGGGACCGTGGCCGGGGAGCACCGCGTCGGGCTCGATCTCCAGCCAGGGGATCAGCACGCTCGCGCGCTCCGGCGTGCCGGGATGAGGGAGCAGCAACTGGGGGTCGTCGGAGCGCACCCCGTCCACGGTCACGATGTCGACATCCAGCGTGCGCGGCCCCCAGCGGACTTCGCGCACGCGCTCGGCGACCCGCTCGGCCGCCTGCCCGGTGCGCAGCCAGTCCCAATGGTCACGCGCCGGGTCGTCGACCAGGACGAGCGCGTTGAGGAAGTCCGGCTGGTCCTCGACACCCCACGCCTTCGTCTCGTAAACCGACGAAACCGCGACCACCGCGGGCCGCACCACGTCCACGGCCGACTGCAGGAACGCGAGCCGGTCCCCCAGATTCGAACCGAGCGAGAGCAGCGCGCGGCTCATCGCTCCCGCCGCACCGTGACGGCGACGTCGTCGAAGTTCAGCGGGATCGGCGCGGAAGGTTTGTGCACCGTCACCTCGACGGCGGTCAGCCGCTCGTCGAGCAGGACCTCGTCGGCGATCTTCCCGGCGACACTCTCGATGAGGTCGTACGGCTCACCCGCCACGATCCCGGCGGCGAGCTCGGCCAGCTCGCCGTAGTGCAGCGTCTTGGTGAGGTCGTCGGACGCGGCGGCCGGGCCGAGGTCCAGCCACACCACGATGTCGACGACGAACTCCTGCCCGTCGCGCTTCTCGTGGTCGAAGACCCCATGCCTGCCGAAGACCCTCAAGCCGGTCAACGTGATCCGGTCAGACAACGGGACTCCCCTTCCGCCAAGCCGCCGCGACGGTCACGGCGTCGATGGTCGCGCCGACCTCGTGCACCCGCACACCCCACGCACCGGCCGCCGCGGCGAGCGCGGACACGGCCGCGGTCGCGTTCTCCCGGCCGTCCGGCGGGGCGGGTTTTCCGTCCTTTCCGGACAAGAGGCGCCCGAGGAACCGTTTGCGCGAGGCGCCGACGAGAACCGGGAAACCCAGTGACAGGAAGGAATCCAGGCCGTTCAACAACGCCCAGTCGTGTTCGGCGTCCTTCGCGAACCCGAGCCCGGGGTCGAGCACGATCGCACTCTGGTCGACCCCCGCGGCGACCGCTTCGTCCACTCGGGACAGCAATTCGGCGCGCACGTCCGCGACGACGTCCTCATAGGACGCCAGCGCGTTCATGTCCTTGCTGTGCCCGCGCCAGTGCATCAGCACCCACGGGACCCCGGTCTCGGCGGCGACCTTCGCCATGTTCGGATCGGCCAGCCCGCCGGAGACGTCGTTGATGACGGACGCGCCCGCCTCGATGGCGGCGAGGGCGACCTCGGCCCGCGTGGTGTCCACGGACATCGCGACACCGTCGGCCGCGAGGGTGCGGATCACCGGCATGATCCGGGAAATCTCGGTCTCGGCGTCCACTCGGGACGCTCCGGGACGGGTCGACTCGCCGCCGACGTCGATCAGATCCGCGCCGCGCGCCCACATCTCGTGCGCGTGCTCCAGCGCCTGCTCGACCCCGAGGTAGCGGCCGCCATCAGAGAAGGAATCGGGAGTGACGTTGAGAATGCCCATCACCGCGCAGCGGCCGGGCCGGGGCAGGGCGTTCATCGACGGCCCTTGATGAGGTCCAGCGCCTCCGCTCGCGAGGACGCCGAAGACTGCAGCAGACCGCGTACGGCCGACGTCGTCGTCCGGGCACCGGGCTTGCGGATGCCGCGCATGGCCATGCAAAGGTGCTCGGCCTCGACCACGACGATCGCGCCGCGGGGCTCGAGTTTGCGCATGAGCGCGTCGGCGACCTGGGAGGTGAGGCGTTCCTGGACCTGCGGGCGTTTGGCGTAGAGGTCGACGAGGCGAGCCAGTTTGGACAGGCCGGTGACCTTGCCGTGCTCGTTGGGGATGTACCCGATGTGAGCGACGCCGTGGAAGGACAACAGGTGGTGTTCACAGGTTGAAAACATCGGGATGTCGGTCACCAGGACGAGTTCTTCGTGCGCCTCGTCGAACGTGCGGTCCAGCACGTGGTCCGGCTCGGTGTAGAGACCGGCGAACATTTCCCGGTAAGCGCGAGCGACCCGGGCCGGGGTCTCCAAGAGACCGTCCCGGTCCGGGTCCTCACCACAGGCGAGCAGGAGTTCGCGTACGGCTTTCTCGGCCCGCTCTTGGTCGAAGACCGGGCTTTCGCCGTTAACGCTTGGTGTCGTCCTGTCCGTCGGATTCACGCCGTTGCTGTCCTTCGTCCTGCGGACCCGGCTCGCCGCCGAACCAGGTGTCGCGCGGACGGTCTTCGGCGGGACGCCAGGGCTGGTTCGGCTGGCCTCCCGGCTGTGTCGCCGGGGTCCATCCGGGAGGAGCCCCGTAGTTCGGCGGGCCGCCAACGGGCCCACCCTGGTAACCGCCTGCCGGACCGCCCGGCTGCTGCCCACCATATGCCTGGGGCCAGTGGCCGGTGCCGTTCGGCCCACCGTTCGGGCGGCCACCGTTGGGGTACGCGCCCGGCTGCGGCGGAGCGTAGGGGTTCGCGTTCGGGTCCGGCGGAGGCACCGGGGCCGCGTACGGCGGGCCGCCGGGAAGGTCGCCGCCACCCTGTGCGGTGCCGACCGGGGTCGGCGCCGGCTGCAGCACCGGCTGTTCCTTCTTCTCCTCCGGCGGGGGCCACGGCTCGCCGCGTTCCATCGCCAGCTCGCCGGGGGTCTTGATCGGCGGCTTGTCGGACGGCTTCCGGTCGCCGAACTCGTTGAAGATGGTGATGTGCGGGCGCTTCTCGACGGTCGCGAAGATCCGCTCGAGATCCTTGCGGGTCAGCGTCTCCTTCTCGAGGAGCTCGATGACCAGCTCGTCCAGCACGTCACGGTAGGTGCTCAGCACGTGCCACGCCTCGGTGTGCGCGGTCTCGATGAGCTTGCGCACCTCCTCGTCGATCTCGTGCGCGACCTCGAGCGAGTAGTCCGCCTGGCGGCCCGCCGAGCGGCCGAGGAACGGGTCGCCCTGTTCCTGGCCGTACTTGACGGCGCCGAGCCGGGCGCTCATGCCGTATTCGGTGACCATCGCGCGGGCGATCTTGGTCGCCTGCTCGATGTCGGAGGAGGCACCGGTGGTGGGCTCGTGGAAGACGAGCTCCTCCGCCGTCCGGCCGCCCATCGCGAAGACCAGGCGCCCGATCATCTCCGAACGGGTCATCAACTCCTTGTCGTCCTCCGGGACGAGCAGGGCGTGACCGCCGGTGCGCCCGCGCGGCAGGATCGTCAGCTTGTAGACCGGTTCGATGTCCGGCATCGCCCACGCGGCGAGCGCGTGCCCGCCCTCGTGGTAGGCCGTGATCTTCTTCTCCTTCTCGGAGATGATCCGGCTCTTGCGGGCGGGGCCGCCGACGACGCGGTCGACGGACTCCTCCAGCGCGGCGTCGGTGATCACGTGCCCGTTCTGGCGGGCGGTGAGCAGCGCGGCCTCGTTGAGCACGTTCGCCAGGTCGGCGCCGGACATGCCGACGGTCCGCTTGGCGAGGCTGCTCAGGTCGGTGCCCTGCGCGATCGGCTTGCCCTTGGCGTGCACCTCGAGGATCGCCTTGCGGCCGCGCATGTCCGGCGCGGACACCGGGATCTGGCGGTCGAACCGGCCGGGACGCAGGAGCGCCGGGTCGAGGATGTCGGGACGGTTGGTCGCGGCGATCAGGATGATGCCGCCGCGCGCGTCGAAGCCGTCCATCTCGACGAGGAGCTGGTTCAGCGTCTGCTCACGTTCGTCGTGGCCACCGCCGAGGCCGGCGCCGCGCTGGCGGCCGACCGCGTCGATCTCGTCGACGAAGATGATGCAAGGCGCGTTCTGCTTGGCCTGCTCGAACAGGTCGCGGACTCGCGAGGCGCCGACACCGACGAACATCTCGACGAAGTCGGAACCGGAGATCGTGTAGAACGGCACGCCCGCCTCGCCGGCGACGGCTCGCGCGAGCAGCGTCTTACCGGTACCGGGCGGCCCGTAGAGCAGCACGCCCTTCGGGATCTTCGCGCCGAGTGCCTGGTAGCGCGCCGGGTTCTGCAGGAAGTCCTTGATCTCGTACAGCTCTTCGACGGCCTCGTCGGCGCCCGCGACGTCCCCGAAGGTCGTCTTGGGCATGTCCTTGTTGAGCTGTTTGGCCTTCGACTTGCCGAAGTTGAGGACGCGGTTCCCGCCGCCCTGCGCGTTGTTCATCATCCACATCAGCAGGCCCAGTACCAGCGCCAACGGAATGGCGAAGATCAGGATCTGGGTGAGGACGTTCTGCTGGGTGACCTTGGTGGTGAACTTGACCGGGTTGTCACCGCTCTTGAGGCCGATGAGCTGGCCGTAGATGGTGCCCGCGACGTTCGCCGGGTACTGCGCGATGATCTGGTCGACCTGCTGGCCTTCGACCTCGATCTTCTTGTTCAGCAGCAGCTTGATCTGCTGCTCCTTGTCCTCTTGCGAGGCTTCCTTGACGTTGTTCGCGGTGATCTGCTGGTTCGCGATCGAGATCGGCACCTGGGTGTAGCCACGATCACTGTCGAAGATCGTGTTGTAGGCGAGAAACGCCAGTACCGCCGCGAGAATCCAGAGCACTGGGTTCCTGAGCACGCTCTTCCGGTTCATACGACTCGGCCCTGGTGGCCTCGACCCTTCCTGGTTGGGCGGCTCCTGTGATACCCGCCATCACGATCTTGACGACCCATGGTGCTCCGACACCCGCCCCTCAGGATACCGCCCGCCTGGACGGACGAGGGTGGTGAGCCTCTCGGACGTCAACGGCGGACGCCTCGCGAGGGTTCCCGGAGCGTGAACGAGCCCGTCACCCTAGCGTGTGTCGACCGCCACACCCGCGGCCATTTCACCCAGTCTCATGCGGAGTGTCTTGACGTCCGCCGGCGAGACGGTGACCCATTCGCGTCCGTCCGGACCGGCCTGTGACGTGCTGAGGTAGCGCCCGCTGACGGTGTCGAACCAGCCGAGGACCCGCGACCGCTGCTTGGCGCCCACATGGGACCGGCTGTTCGCTGCGAGCTGACCGCCGCGCAGCCGGGGCTGGCCGGTGAGCTTGCCGAAAGCCTCGCGCGGATCCGCGGTGACGCGTTCACTGAGTGAGACGCGGGACTTGTCCTTACGCCGGGCCTTCGCCGCTTCGGTCTCTTCGGCCTGCTTCGTCGGGTTGACCGCGGCACGGATCGGCTGGGTGCGGCGGGCGTCGTCGATCGGCAGCGTGACGGACGCCTCGGAGCCGCGCTGCCCCGGCGGGAGCACGTCGACGACCGCTGTCGGGAGCCCGTCGGCGGGGGCCTCGCGCAGCCAGATACCGGACTGGTCCTGGATCGCGAGCACGCCGTCGCGGCCGTCTGTGGCGCCGAGCACGGCGATCGTCGGGGCCTGGAACTCGGGGATGTGCAGCGCGTCGATGGTCAGCGAGCCGCGGGCGAGGAGGTACAGCCAGTCCTCGATCTTCGACTCGAGCCTCCCCCGGCCGTCGCGGATGCCGCGGGCCTGGAGTTCGACGTCGACACGGTTGCGCAGCGCCCGGCGCTCGGCCTCTGTCGCGCCGTGCGAACGCACGCGCAGCGGATAAGGCAGGTCACCGAGTTCGGCGGACTCCCAGAGGAAGTCGAACGCCATCGGCGTGAAGTGTTCCTGGTGCATTGCTCCGTGCCCTCCCGGCACCTCGGCTCCTGGGCCTCGGGACGCCCAGGGGGTTCACGATAGCGAAGGGGTACGACAGTCGTCGGCCGGATGCGGATAGTGGTCCGGCGCGAACGGGAAGCTCAGCGCGCGACAGACGATTCCGCCGCGATCTTCCCCAGCAGTTCGGTGAGCCGCTGCCGCAGCGTCGCCGGATCCGCGGGCGCGATGGTGATCCAGTCCCGGCCGTCGGAGCCGCGGGTGGCCTGGGTGAAGTACCGGCCGGACTGCGTGTCGAACCAGCTCAGCACCGAAGACCGGCTCCGCGTGCCGTGCCTGCTTCGCGCGTTGCCGCCGAACTGGCCACCGCGCAGCCGCGGCTGTGCCTGGAGCCGCGAGAGTGCCTTGCGGTCCTCGTCGGACGTCGCCGAGCCGTCGACCTGCGGCTGGCGGCGCTGGAGGAAGTCCGCCCCCGAAGCGCCGACGAGGCCGTCCAGCGGGAGGGTGATCGACTTCTCCGTGCCGCGCGTGCCCGGCGGCAGCAGCGAGACGATGGCGCTCGCGAGGCCGTCCGGGGCGATGGGGTGGAAGTGGAATCCGCGCTGGTCCTGCACCGTCAGGAGGCCTTGGCCGCCGAGCAGTGACGCGACCGCGAGCAGCGGTTCGGTGTTGGGGTTGTTGAGCTGGACGCAGTCCAGGCTCAGGTCCGGCCTCGCGAGGGCGCCGAAATAGTCTTCTATGTGGGGTTCGGGACGCCCTCGCTCGTCGGCGAGACGACGCTGGTTCAGCGACTGGAGCGTCTGCTTCCGCAGGGCGCCGCGTTCGTCCACGGTCGCCCCGTGCGAACGGAGCCGCAGCGGGTACGGCAGTTCTCCGGCGTTCGCGCTCTCCCACAGGAAGTCCAGCTCGACCGCGGTGAGCAGTTCACCGTTCGCCATCCAAGGCCCCCAAACAAGTCAGCGGGCGCGCGGCCGGTTCGGCCGCGCGCCCGGTGAAAACCGCTCTAGCGATCGTCGTCTTCGGTCCAGGCACCGATGACCGGCGGCGGGGTCGCCTCGTTGGCGCCGAAGGCGTCGTCCGGGTCCGGCTCGATGAGGAACGACGCGTGCGTGTGCTCCTCTTCCTGCTCGGCCTGCGCGCCGTGGGCGCCCATGCCCATACCGCCGCCCATTCCCTGCATCGGCGGGGTGGCACCGCCACCGATGGTGCCGCTGGAGGACACGATGCCCTGCTGCGGCACGGCCTGGGACGCGGCGCTCTGCGCGGGCGCCTTGTCGGTGGCCGCCGCGTCGGTGCTGTCGGTGTCCTTCGCGCCGGACTTGTTGCCCTGCCCGAGCGCCTTGGCACCGGCGTAGCCGAGACCGCCGCCGAGACCGGCCGCGGTGAGCGCCTGGCCGAGTCCGCTGCCGCCGCTCGCCGGGGCGTGCGGTGCCATCGGGGCACCGGCGCCGGAGGCCATCCCGGCACCAGGGCCGGGCGCGACACCCGAGGCCGGCAGGTTCCCGGCTGCGGGGTTGTATCCGGCCTGCGAGAACACACCCGAGTCCGGACCGCCGTGGACGGCCGCCGCGGGCGAGCCGCCCTGCGCGCCGCCGTAGCCGTGCGTGCCGGCGAGGACGGGCGTGCCGGAGACGGCGCCCGAGTTGAGGCCGCCACCGCCGACGTTGCCGACACCGCTGAACGACGCGCTGTTGTGCGTCGCGGTCGGCTTCATGCCGAGGGATTCGGGGCCGAAGCTCGGGGTCGAGCCGTCGACCTCGCTCATCTCCTTGGTGTAGGCCTCGAGGAACCTGGCCTGCTCCGCCCGCACTTCCTTGTCCTGGTCGGCGAGGGGCTTCTGGTCGGTGATCATGCCGACCGGGCCCGCGGCGAGAGCCGCGCCCAACGCACCTTCGGGGGTGTAGTTGGTCGGCTTCGGCATCAGCTTGACCTTGGTGGCCGCGTCCGCCTGCTTCTGCAGCCTGTCCGACATCGAGTGCGCGGCCTCGGAGGCCTGCGAGCCCGAGTTCGCGATGGCGACCAGCGAACCCTGCGCGCTCGCCGCGCCCTGTCCGATCCAGGCGGCGCCCAGTTCGGAGATCGCGTTGTAGAGGTCGTTCGACGCCTGGCTCAGCTTGGAACCGTGCGAGGTCCACGACTGGCTGATCGACGTCGCGGTGCTGGGGTCGTTGCCGACGTTCGCCTGGTCCCACAGCTCCTGGCTGGTCGGGGCGCTCTCCCAGTTCGGCGGGTTCGTGATGGCGCGGTCGGCGCCGATCTCGAAGCCGTCCGAACGCCCGCGGGCGGACGAGACGATGCCCGCGGCCTGCGAGTTGTCGCCGAGCTGGACCGGGGTGCTGCTGGTGTTCTCGCCGAAAGAGTCGGCACTGTGCTTCGGTGGCATGGCTTTCTGACTCCCCCTCAGACGTTCCGGAACGGCTCGGCCGCGGCCTGGTCGATCTCGTGGTAGCGGGCCATCGCGGTCACGATTCCGGACTCGGCCGCCTCGTACTGCTGGTACAGGTTCTGGAGCGCGGCGGCGTACGAGTCCCCTCCGCCGTCGGCGCGGTTCGCGACCTTCGCGGCGATGGCGTTGCCGACCGGGTTGTTGCCCAGCTTCGGCGCCTGCCCGAGGTCGCCGGCGCGGTGGAGCAGCGCCTCGACGGCGTCCTTGCCGGTCCGGATCTTGTTCAGTGCGGTCTGGGCCGCGTCCGGGTCGATCCCGACCTGGCCCTGGGCCGCGGCGTTCTTGAACGCGTTCGCGTCCGCCAAGCTGCTGTTCCCCATCTGAGCTCTCTCCGTTTCCCCCGGGCCAGGTCACGACGGATTCGTGACGAAGGTCTTCGCATAGGTTAACGCACTTGATCGCAGCCTATGACGCGTTCACCGCGCTCAGGGTTCCGCATTTCCGCCGATGCGGGCAAGCGGTTCTCAGGACGTGTAAACGTGCGGATCCAGGGTGCCGATGTAGGGCAGGTCCCGGTAACGCTCCGCGTAGTCCAGGCCGTATCCGACTACGAATTCGTTCGGAATGTCGAACCCGATGTACTTGACCGGTACATCGACCTTGACCGCTTCCGGCTTGCGCAGGAGCGAGACGACCTCGAGCGAGGCCGGGTTGCGGCTGGCGAGGTTCTTCAGCAACCAGGACAGCGTGAGCCCGGAGTCGACGATGTCCTCGACGATGAGCACGTCGCGGCCGGCGATGTCGCGATCGAGGTCCTTGAGGATCCGCACCACGCCGGACGACGAGGTCGCCGAGCCGTAGGAGGAGACCGCCATGAACTCGAGCTGCGAGGGAAGAGGGAGTGCCCTGGCGAAGTCGGTCATGAACATCACCGCGCCCTTGAGCACCCCGACGAGCAGGAGGTCTCCCTGCCCCGAGCCGGGGCCGTCGGCCGGGTAGTCCGCGGCGACCTTCGCGGCCAGCTCGGCGATCTTGTCGTTGATCTGCTGCTCGGTGACGAGCACGGAGGCGATCTCGCCTTCGTACACAGGACGATCCCCTCTAGGTGGTGGACTGGGGTGCTTCGACGGAGAGCCTGCCATGCGCCCGTGCGGCCACCAAGTCGCCGGGTAGCCAAACGCCCCCTTGGCCCCGCCAATTGCCCACCAGCGCGTCGACCGAACGGAGATGGGCGTCGGTGAGTTCGCGGACCCCGGAGTCCAACAGCCACCTGCGGAGGACACGTCGCCGCAGCGCGGGCGGCTCGGTGGCGAGCACCGCGACGTCGAGCCCTTCGTCGGTGAAGGCGCGCAAGTAGACCTCACCCGCGAGTGTGTCCAACGCCTCGGTGTCCTCGCGCAGTTGCGCCGCCGTGCGGGCGAGCGAGGCCGCGACACCGCCGGACAGAACATCCTCCAGAAGGGGCACTACTTCCGTTCGCAATCGGACACGGGTGAACCGCGGATCCTCGTTGTGCGGGTCCTGCCAGGGGTCGACGCCGAGCGCCCGGCACGCCCGCCGGGTGGTGGCGCGGGTGACGCCGAGCAGCGGCCGTCCCCACGGCGGGTCGAGCGGCCGCATCCCGGCCAGCGAACGCGGCCCCGAGCCTCGGCCGAGGCCGAGCAGGACGGTTTCGGCCTGGTCGTCGAGGGTGTGGCCGAGGAGGACGAGACCGTGCCCGCCGGGAAGTGCCGAACGCAAGGCGCCGTAGCGGGCCCGGCGGGCCGCCGCTTCCGGTCCGCCCGCGCCCTCGACCGTCACCTTGAAGACCTCGGCGGTGTCGACGCCCAGTTCCCGGGCGGTTTCGGCGGCCTTCGCCGCGATCTCGGCGGAACCGTCCTGGAGCCCGTGATCGACGACGAGCGCCCGCACCTTCAGCCCCGCGCGGGTGCCGGTGAACGCGGCCGCTTCCGCGAGCGCGAGCGAATCGGCGCCACCGGAAACGGCGACGCACACCTCTCCGGCGGCACCCGCCGACGTCAGGAACTCCCGCACGGCCGTCCGCACGGCCGCGATCGCCGGATCCGGCCCGCTCACCCGTGCAGGCGCCGCACCCAGGCCGCCGGATCGGTGATCTCGGCCCTGGTCGGCAACGTGTTCGGCGACGTCCACACCGCGTTGAAGCCGTCCATGCCGACGGCTCCGACGACGTGTTTGGTGAACTTCGCGCCCTGTTCGTACTGGCGCATCTTCGCGTCCACACCGAGCAGGCCGCGCAGCACACGGTCGATCAGCCCGCCGCCCTTGCGCCGGGCGGTGAACCGCGACCGGATCAGTTCGACGCTCGGCACCACCTGCGGCCCGACGGCGTCCATCACGAAATCGGCGTGCCCCTCCAGCAGGGTGGAGAGCGCGAGCAGCCTGTCGAACACCGCTCGTTCGCTCGGGGACTGCAGGAGTTCGGCGAGTCCGGCGCCGGTCGCCTTGCCCTTGCCGATCTGCTTGATGGTGTCCGGCAGACGGCCGACCAGATCGCTCAGCCCGTCCGCGTCGCGGCCGGCGAGCCCGCCGATCAGGCGCTCGACCTCGTCGGCGAAATAGTCGCGCAGCCAGGTGACCGCGGTGAACTGCAGCCGGTGGGTGCATTCGTGCAGGCAGACCCACAGCCGGAAGTCGTGGCCCGGCACGTCCATCGCGCGCTGGGCGGCGACCACGTTCGGCGCGACGAGCACCAGCCGGCCACGGCGTTCCGGCCCGCCGAACGGGTCGTACTGGCCGAGTACGCGGGAGGCCAGGAACGCGAGCACCAGACCGGTCTGGACACCGGCGCCACCGGCCAGCACGGGCGCCAGCGGGCCGCCTTGGGCCTCCGGCAGCGCGCGGCCGGTGAGCGCGTCGAGCCCCGCGGCGGCCGAGCGGACCCAGCCGGGCCTGTCGACGACTTCGGCGGGCAGCAGCGGCAGGTCGAGGCCGAGTCCGGTCAGCTCCCGGACGTGCCCCTCGGCCTCGATGGTCAGTTCGCGTAGCTCGGCGACGGCTTCATCGGCCTCTTCGCGGTCGACGACCGGACCGCCGCGCACCAGGAGAGCGCCCGTCGAGGCGGCCAGGGACCAGTCGACCATCGAACGCGTCTTGGTCGGCGTTTCCTCAGTCACTCTCATGACGCTACCCGCTGGAAGACCGAATTCCGCCTCGACTTCCTCACGCTCCGATTCCGGTCGCTCACCGGAATCAGCGGCAGCCGCACTTGTGCAGGGTCGCCGCGACGACGTCGAGCGCGGCCCGGCCCTTGTTCTGGTCCGAACCGGACGACATCAGCGCGAACACCAGCATGCGGCCGTCGGTGTCGAGCACCACGCCCGCCAGGGTGTTCACCCCGGACAGCGTCCCGGTCTTGCCGCGCACCCAGCCACGGCCCGCCGCCGAAGCGGGATCGCCGTAGCGCTTCTCCAGCGTCCCGCTGCCACCCGCGACGGGAAGACCCGCCAGCAGCGGCCGCAGTTTGGCCGTCCTCGGATCCTTGCCGTCCGGCGCCGCCGCGACCGCGAGGATCTCGCTGAGCACCTTGGCCGGGATCTTGTTCTGGTCGGACAAGCCGCTGCCGTCGTTGATCTGGACGCCGGTGAGATCGAAACCGGCCTGTTTGAGCACGTCCAGCGTCGCGGCCGCGCCGCCAGCGAACGACGGCTCGGCGCCCTTGGCGAGCGCGATCTGGCGGGCGAGGACGTCGGCGAGCATGTTGTCGGAAAGCTGCAGCAGCGAGTTGGCGAACTCCGCCAGCGGTTGCGACTTGACCTCGCCGAGCACCTTCGCGTCCTTCGGCGCCGTCGTCGTCCCGCCCGATTGGGCTTCGAGCTTCCCCGCGATCTTCTGGGTCAGCGCGGTCGCGGGATTGGCGATGCGGGGCGCGTGGTCGCTCTTCGGGTCGTTGCGGCCGCCGTCGGCCATCACGGGGACGACCGGGGCCATGTAGGTGTTCCCGGCGACGGTGTCCTCCGGGTCCCAGCCCTTCGCCGACGTCGGTCCCTTGAACAGGCTGACGTCCAGCTGGACCTTGGAGATCTTGCCGCCGCTCGCCTTCTTGACCTGGGCGACGAGATCGTCGACGTGGGCGGCGCCCGGGTACAGCGGCGAGTCCGTGCCCAGCGGCAGCGAAGTCAGCGAGGGATCGCCGCCCGCGACGAGGATGACCGTGCCCGGGTCGGCGCCCTGGACGATCTTCGTCGAGATCTGCGTCCCGTGGTCCAGCGACAGCAAAGCGGCCGCGACGACGAGGATCTTCGTGGTCGACGCCGGGGTCAGCGGGGTGGTGGAGTTCTTGTCCCAGAGGACGTCGCCGGTCGCGGCGTCCACGACGGTGCCGGTGAGCGTGCCGAGGTCGGCGGCTCCGGCGGGGCCCGCCAGCGCGGCGGCGAGACCCGCTTTCGTCGGCGCGACGCCGTTGATGTCCGGCCCGTGCAGGACCCGGGTGACACCGGCGGGTTTGGGGATGTCGCCCTTCGGCGCGTTCGGCGCCCAGGGCAGGCCGAGCCGGTTCGACACCTTCGGTGTCGCGGCGGCGGCGCCCATCCCGGCGAGCAGGAGCACGACGACCAGGGACGTGATCAGCAGGACCTTGCGCTTGCGCTTCTTCGGCTTCGGCGCGGAAGCCGTCTCGACGGCCGGGGGTTCTTCGGACGGCGACTCGAGCTGCTGGATCCCGACAGTGGCTTCGGAATCGAAGTGCTCTTCGGCGGGCTCGATGCGGACCGGGCGCGCGTGCATGGTCGCGGACGGGACCTGCGCGGGAGGCGGTGGCTCGACCCGGCTCTGCTCGGGACGGCGCGGCGGCTCCTGGATCGGGAGTTCTTGGCGCTGAGGTTCTTGGCGCTGAGGTTCTTGGCGCTGGGGTTCTTGGCGCTGGGGTTCTTGAGGCAGAGGCTCTGGTCTCGCGAGCTCGTGTTCCCGCGTCGGGGTGGCGGCGCCGCGGTCGAACTGGTCCCAGTCCGGCTCTTCCGTCTGCCGAGGCTGAACGGGCTGCACGAAGACCGTCTTCGGCGCCTCGGGCTCCTCCGGCTCGACAGGCGTCACCGGTGCGAAAGCAGACCACTGCGGTGTCGGAGTCTCCGGGACGTCCGGTTCTTCCTCGACCTCTACGACCGGCGAGAACCACGAATCACTTTCGGGTGTGACCTTCGGCACTGCCAGCTCTTCGGTCTTGCCGTTCGCCAGACCCGACATGGGCAGCCAGACGGTGGCCTCACCGCCCCCTTTGGCGCCCTTGGGCTCGCCGGATGAGGTGTCCTTGTCGTCCGACGGCCACCTCGGGTCATCGTTTTCCGGCACGTAACGCTCCTTCATCCACCGTCCGGGGAAGGGGCCAAGCTCACATACGACCACATCGATGCGACCGCCCGAGCCCCCGTGGTCCACACTAGTGAAGACAAGACGATGATTTCGGTGAGCCGTCCGCGAGGCGGGGCGTACCAAAGACGAGAGCAGCGAGGCCGGCGTGGAATTCGACGTCACTATCGAAATCCCCAAGGGGGAGCGCAACAAGTACGAGGTGGACCACAAGACCGGTCGGATCAAGCTCGACCGGACCCTGTTCACCGCCACCCAGTACCCCGCCGACTACGGGTTCATCGACGACACCCTCGGCCAGGACGGCGACCCGCTCGACGTGCTGGTGCTCGTCCAGGAGCCGACCTTCCCGGGTTGCCTGATCCGCTGCCGCGCGATCGGCATGTTCCGAATGACCGACGAGAAAGGCCCGGACGACAAGGTCCTCGCGGTCCCGACGAACGACCCGCGCCTCGAGCACCTGCGCGACATCCACCACCTGAACGAGTTCCACAAGCTCGAGATCCAGCACTTCTTCGAGGTGTACAAGGATCTGGAGCCGGGCAAGAGCGTCGAGGGTTCGACCTGGGTCGGGCGCACCGACGCCGAGGCCGAGATCAAGCGTTCGTACGAGCGTGAGACCGATCGGCTGGCGAAGGAAGCCGTCGACGGTCCTTCTCACTAGCTCGCAGGGCTGAAGGGGCCCTTCACCGCATGTCATGCGGTGAAGGGCCCCTTTGCTTCGTCTTATGCGGGGCCGCGAGTCGTCCGTCCAGTCACGCGTGTCGTCCGTCTGATCACACGTGCCGTCCACCCGATCACGCGAAGTACCAGCTCGGTCACCTGTACTCGGCTAGGCGCGGTAACCCGGGATCGGGAACGGCGCCAGGAACTCGCGGATCTCGGCGGCGATCGTGTCCAGGGCGGACTCCTCCTCGGCAGCCGCGGCGGTGATCGTGCGATCGATCCACTCCGCCACCTTGACCTGGTGCTCCGGCTCGAGCCCGCGGGTGGTGATCGCGGAGGTGCCGAGCCGGATACCGGACGGGTCGAACGGCTTGCGCGGGTCGAACGGCACGGTGTTGTAGTTCAGCTCGATCCCGGCCCGGTCCAGCGCCTGCGCGGCGGGCTTGCCCGGCACGTTCTTGCCGGTCAGGTCGATCAGCAGCAGGTGGTTGTCGGTACCGCCGGACACGAGGTCGTACCCGCGTTCCACCAGCGCCTCCGCGAGCGCGCGGGCGTTGGCGACGATGGCGTGCGCGTAGTCGCGGAACTCCGGCTTCTGGGCCTCGCCCAGCGCGACGGCGATCGCGGCGGTCGTGTGGTTGTGCGGGCCGCCCTGCAAGCCGGGGAACACCGCCTTGTCGACGGCCTTCGCGTGGTCGGCGTCGGAAAGGATCATCGCGCCGCGCGGGCCGCGCAGCGTCTTGTGCGTGGTCGTGGTGATGACCTGCGCGTGCCCGACCGGCGACGGATGCGCGCCACCCGCGACGAGACCGGCGATATGCGCGATGTCGGCGACCAGGACGGCGTCGACCTCGCGGGCGATTTCCGCGAACGCCGGGAAGTCGATGGTGCGCGGGATCGCGGTGCCGCCCGCGAAGATCAGCTTCGGCCGGTGCTGCAGCGCGAGTTCACGCACCTGGTCGAGGTCGACGCGGCCGGTCTCCTTGCGGACGCCGTAGCGCACCGGGGTGAACCACTTGCCGGTCGCGGAAACGCTCCAGCCGTGCGTGAGGTGACCGCCGTCCGGCAGCGCCATGCCGAGCACGGTGTCGCCGGGCTTCGCGAACGCGAGGTACACCGCCAGGTTCGCCGGGGAACCGGAGTACGGCTGGACGTTGGCGTGGTCGGCGCCGAAGACGGCCTTCGCGCGCTCGATGGCGAGGTTCTCGACCTGGTCGACGAGCTGCTGGCCCTCGTAGTACCGCTTGCCGGCGTAGCCCTCGGAGTACTTGTTGGTGAGGACGGTGCCCGTCGCCTCCAGGACGGCCTGGGAGACGTAGTTCTCGGACGCGATCAGGCGGATCTTGTCGTGCTGACGCTTCGCCTCGTCCTCGACGAGCCCGGCGATCTGCGGGTCCGCGGCGGCGAGCGCGGACAGTTCTGGCTGGTGTGTCATGGCGTACTCCGGCTCAGGAGTGGCCTTCACCCAGGCGCGCGGTGCCGGCCTGAATTCGCTTCCCGGTGGTGCTCCACCTCAAATGCGCCAGTCGCTGGTGCCCTCAGAGCCTAGTGCACTCCGCCGGGGCGGGAATCGGCATGCGGGCGATGTCCGGCACACCAACGGCGGCTGCAGCCGGCCGTCCGATCACAGAACGCCTCCGCGCAGACGGCGCAGCGCTTGATCCGCCGCCAGCCGCCGAACGCGACCAGTTCCGCCAGCCCGGAGGCGCCCGCGACCAGGTCGCCGCATCCCGGCCACGGCGTCACAAGTACTACACGCCAACCGTTTCCCGCCTCGACGAGCCGTGGCGCCGCGCCGTTGCCCGCCAGGATCCGGTTGAGCCGATCGGCGGCGGCGTGCTCGTCGGGCAACGCCGAAACGACCCCGGCGAGCCACGGATTCCCTTGTGCCAGCAGCCTTTCCGCGATCTCGAGCGCCGGGTCGAGATCACGGAAAGGCGGGACGATCACATGCTTGCGGGTCACGGTTCTTCGATCGCGACACCCATCGAGCGGGCCGTGCCCGCGATCGTGCGCATGGCCGCGCCGAGGTCCCCGGTGTTGAGATCCGGCAGTTTCCGCTCGGCGATCCCGCGCAGCTGATCCTGGGTGAGCTTCCCGGCGACCTCATGTCCGGGACGGCCGGATCCCTTGCCGCCCAAGGCTTTCTTGATGAGGAAAGACGTGGGCGGGGTCTTCAGCCGGAGTTCGAAGGAGCGGTCTTCGAACACCGACACGACCACCGGGATGATCTCGCCGCGGTGCGCGGCCGTCGCCGCGTCGTAGGTCTTCTTGACCTCGACGAGGTTCACGCCGGTCTGGCCCAGCGTCTTCCCGAGGTCGACCACCGGCGCGTCGCCGGCGGTCAACTCGAGCGTCGCCTGGTGCGTCTTCTTCCTGGTCTTCGGTGCCATGCACCCGAAGCTAAGGTCTCCAGTTACTGGAGAGTCAATCGATCGGCTTGACGCTTTCCGCGTGCCTGCGCGCCAGCTCCTGGTAGATCGCCGCGTTGTGCTCGACCCAGCCACGGGCGGCGCCGTCGAGCGGGACGTGCTTCTTCGCCGGGCTGCCCATGGCGACCGTCTCCGGCGGGATGACCATCCCGGGCGTCACCGTGGCACCGGCCGCGACCAGGGCCTTCGCACCGATCTGCGCCTTGTCGAGCACGGTGGAGCCGTTCCCGATCAACGCCTGCTCGCCGATCGTGCAGTCGTGCACGAGGCACTGGTGCCCGACGGTGACGTTCTTGCCGACCTCGGTCACGCCGCCGTTGACGTGGATGACCGAGTTGTCCTGGATGTTGGCGCCCTCGCGGATGAGGATCCGCCCGAAGTCGGCGCGCAGCACGGCGCCGTACCAGACGGAAGCGCCCTTTTCGACGACGACGTCGCCGATCAGGGTGGCGGTGGGGGCGATCCACGCTTCGGGATCCACCTGGGGACGCTGCCCCTCGAATTCGAACATCGGCATGCCCCGCACCCTATGCGCCCGAGCGCGTGAAGGCCCCCTTCCCTCGGCTGGTCACTCAAACCACGGCCGAGGGAAGGGGGCCTTCACGCGCAAACGCTCGCTGTCAGCCGATGGCGGTGTTCAGCAGGAGGTCCACGGCCTTGTCGTTACGCGTGGTCTCCCGGACGATCACCTCGTCGGGCGGGTAGAAGCCGGGGTTGGAACCCCGCGGGTACATCTCGAAGGTGAAGCTCAGGATCTTGTGGGTGCCCCACATCCAGTCGTCGATCGTCCCGTCCGTGATGTACAGGTCGCTCGACTGCTGCGGCGTGTAGCCGTTGGTCGCCGCCAGCTGCCTGCCCAGCGTCTGGAAACGCTGCGCCTCGGCCGCCGTCATACCCGGCGCGGTGTCGTTGTACGTGAAGCCGAACGGCCACAGGACGAGCTCCGAATAGGTGTGGAAGTCGATACTCGCCTTGATCTGCTGGACGCCGCCGATCTTGCGCGAGTTCACGAAGTTGGACACCGCCCTGGTCTCCGGGGCGGAGAACGCCGAGGGACCGCGGTAGGTCTCGCTGGACGTCGAGCCCGACGAACCGCCGCAGCAGCCCCAGTTGTAGCCCCAGTTGCGGTTGGGGTCGGTGCCGTTGCCCTGGCGGTTCTTGCGCCAGTACTTGTAGCTGCCGCCGGAGATGTCGTACTCCGAACCGTCCGGGTTGACGTTCGGGATCACGTAGATCTCGGTGCTGTCGACGAAGCGCTTGATCGCCGGGTCGGAGGCGTAGCCCTGGGTGAACCGGTTCACGATCCGCAGGCACATCTCGGTGGTGAGGTGCTCGCGCGCGTGCTGGTTGCAGGTGAAGAGGACTTCGGGCTCGTTCTCGTCGGTCCCGACGTTGTCGCTGATCTTGAGCATGTTCAGCGCGCGGTTCTGGTACGAGTTGCCGACGCTGCTCAGCCGCGCGATCGACCCGTAGTTCGCCTGGGCGTTGCGCAGTTCCGTGGTGACCTCGGCGTAGTTGTGGAAGCCGGAGTCCGACGGCGGGAAGTCGTTGATCGCGTTCGTGCCGACCTTCTCCGACCTGTCGACGACGCCGCGCTGCTCGACGCGGAAGCCGAGCGAGCGGACCTTCGCCGCGTCGCGCGCCTCACCGATGAAGGTGGTCGTACCGCCCGCAGAGCCGAGGACGTCGACGCCCAGCCGTGAGATCTGGGTGCGCTGCTGTGAGGTGCCGGTACCGAAGACCTCGTAGATCTGGACCTGCGCGTCTTCGGCCTGCTGGTCGGCGGTCGCCGGACTCGCGGCGACCGGGATGGTGAACGCAGCGACGGCCGCGATCGCCACGGCCATGCACCGTCTTATGCGCATCGTCGTCTCCTAGCTCTCAGGCAAGGGAAGGGAACCTCACCATGGCGGGAGCCGGATGTACCGAACAATCCGTAACGGTACGGATCTAATGCGTATTTCTAGCCGTAGTTCGCGAAACAGAGCGCTTCGATGTCGCCGCGCAGTGCGGCGAACGGCCGCCGCCGGACGCGCTGCTGGACGATCGCACCGAGCAGATAGGACAGTAGGGCCCGCGCCCGCGCGCGAGGGTCTTCGACGTCGAGCGGGGCGAGCAACTCGGCGAGCAGCTCGGTGATCGACGTGAGCATGACGTCGATGGCCTGAGGGTGCTGCGCGCGGCCCGCGGCGATCCAGTACTCGAACCAGAGGAACGCGGCGTTCGGGCGGCCGGAGAACTCGGACAGGAAGGCCTCGAGGGCGGCGAAGAGCCGCTCGTCCGGGTGATCGTGTTTCTCCGAAATTTTGCGCAAATCGGCCGTGAACGTTGTGATGTGCGCCGCCATCGCGCGATCGATCAGGACGTCGATGTCCGCGAAGTAGTAATGAATCGCACTCTTCGTGAGCGGCCCGGCCTCCGCGATCGCGCGCACGGTGCAGCCGGCGAGCCCGTCCCTCGCGAGCACGACACGTGCCGCTTCGACGATCTGCTCCTGTTTCTGCAGCTGATTGGGGGAGAGCCGCACGCTGCGGCCGGGGACGGCGGTCACGAAGTTCCTTACACCAAGTAGTCAGGACGGTCGCCCTGAAGCTTAGGGCAACCGTCCCGGCCGATCACAGCGGGTGAAAAATCTAGGTGGCTAGCGGCCGATCTGTAGCGGACAATGCGCGGCATGGTGACCACAGGGGACAACGGGTTCAGCCCGGCCGCGCGACGGCAGCTGGAGAAGGAACTCGCCGATCTGCGTGCGCAGCGCGACGCGATGGCGCCGCTCGTCGGCGAACAGGAACGGACCGGCGACGCGGCCGATCAGGCGGAGGTGCTGGACCGCGCGGAGGCCGCGGCCTATCTCGAGCGGCGCATCGCCGACGTGGCGGCGAAACTCGAGCACGGCGGCCGCAACAGCAAGGGCCTGCTCCCCGACGGCACCACCGTCACCATCAGGTACTCCGACGGTGACGAGGAGGAGCTCCACATCGTCACGATCCCGAGCGAGGACGCCGACGCGTTCACGGTCACCTCGGACAGCCCGCTCGGCCTCGCGCTCGTGGGTGCCAAGGAGGGCGACGAGATCAAGTACCGGACGCCGCGAGGCGAGACCAGCGCCACCGTCGTCACCCTGAAGCCCCCTGCCTGACCGATCTTTCCGTTCCGTTCCGTGAAGGCCCCCTTCACGTACCTCAGGTACATGAAGGGGGCCTTCACGTACCCGGGTCGTGAGGGGCGATTCGAACGGGCCTGGCCGCGAGAGCGCGCCGCGCGCATGTCGCGAAAGCCACTTTCGGGACGTCTGATGTCCCGAAAGTGGCTTTCGCGACGCGCGTCGGTGCGAGCGAGCAGCCCCCGCCCGGGAACCCGCGCGACCAGACGTGAGGGATCCGGGCCTTCGGCCGGCCCTGACGCACGAACCGACGTGTTGCGAAAGCCACTTTCGCAACCTTCAACGTTGCGAAAGTGGCTTTCACAACCGTCACGCCCTTCACGCGCCCGGACGGCAGAGGACCGGATTCACCAACTCGGCGCACGGCCGGTGCCCGTGTGACCGGACGATGTCCTTGCCGACCTGGTTGGTCAGGTACCGCAGGAAGCTCGCGACGAGCGAGTCGGCCTTCGGCTCGCCGAACGTGTACGAGTACTCGGTCTCCCAGAACGGGTACGCCGCGTGGATCGCGCCCTCCAGGGTCGCCTGGTGGCCGTCGATCCGCACCGGCAGCGCGTCCTCGCGTTTCGTGGCCGCGCCCAGTTCGCTGTAGCCGAGCGCGCCCGGCACGCGCGCGACAGTCTCGAGGACGTCGTTCGTGGACGGCCGCGCGCAGCGCACCACCCCCGGCTGGGCTCCCGGCGCCGGCTTGAGGCAGTCGTCGGAGTTGTCGCCCGGCTCCCGCTTGCCCGCCAGGATCTGGAGCTCGAACGTCCGCCGCGTGCCGGAGTCGGAATGCCGGTCGACGAGCCGGACCGGCTGGTCCTTGCCGCCGATCTCCCGCCAGTTCGCGATCTTGCCGTCGTAGACGTCGCGGATCTGCGCGAGCGAGAGGTCCTGGACGCCCGCTTCCTTGTTCACCACGAGCGTGAACAGCGAGAACGCGACAGGCCGCGGCAGCAGTTGCGGGAAGCCCTCGCTCTTGGCGCCGTCGGAGAACGCCAGCACACTGTCGTTCCCGGCCTGGTTCAGGCTGCCGAGCCCCTCCGCGCTCCCCCGGGTGTCAAAGGTGAACGACGCGCCCGGACACGTCTTCGCGTAAGACGCCGTCGCCTCTTTCAGGACCGGCGCGAACGCCGTCGATCCGGTGATCGTGAGCTTTCCGGACGCGCAGTCCAGCGGCGGCGGCTTCTCGTCGAAGACCAGCGAGCGCGTGAGCTGGAAGATGCTGACCACCACGAGGAAGAGAATCAGTGCCATCACCGAACCGGTCGGTCCGGTGCGGCTCTTGGTCTCGCGGAGACTGCCGCCCTTGATCTCGCCGACGACCTGTGGATCGTCGAACTCGTCGGTCGAGCCGTTCGGGATGCGGTCGAGGACGGCGAGGATCTTGTAGTGCGCGCCGCGGTTCAGCGGCACCCTCGGCAGGTCGATCACGCCGACCGGGCGTTCGGGGTTCTCGTCGCGCGCGCCGAAACCGGAGTCGTCGCCGAAGCATTCGTGCAGATGCGGTGAGCTGAGTTCGGTCACCACCATCCCGGCCACGGTGCGGCCGGGGAACTTCACGCGGACGCCGACGCGGTCGTTCTCGTTGACCGCGTAGTCGTCGGTGTCGATGTCGGTGGTGCCGCTGTTCTCGATGCGCAGCAGCACGAACGACGGGTCGACGAGCCGCTCGCCGTTCTCGTGCTGCAACTGCGCGAGCGCGTCGGCCGTCGGCGCGAACCCGCGCTCGGACGCCGTCGGGGTGTCCATCTGGACGCGGTAGCCGAGCCGTTTGCGGCCGACCAGCACGAACTCCCACAGGAACGCGATGGCAGGCACGCCGATCCCGACCACCGCGAGCAGGACGTCCCAGGGAAAGCCTTCCAAGACCAGCCTCCAGGTTCGGGGAATCGAACCTAAGGCTCATCCCGGGCCGGGACGGCGGACTTCAGCCAGTGTTCACCGGCCGTCCGCGAAGGCGTAGTCGTCGAGGTCGAAGAACCGGCTCGTCACCATCGTTTCCAGCGTGGGCGAGGCACGGAACGGCACGTCCCCGTTGGCGTCGAAGTAGTAGCTGTTGGCCAGCGAGCAGCTGTCCTGGAAGAACACCTGGTGTTTGCGGCGGTCCAGCATGCTCTGGAAGTACCGGTCGTTCGCCTCGTTCGTGACTTCCACCCGCGTCGCGCCCGTCTTGCGGGCGTTGCGCAGGCACCGGACGATGTGCGCGGTCTGCGTTTCGATCAGGTTGAAGTACGAGGAACCGTTGTAACCGTAGGGCCCGAGAATGGTGAACAGGTTCGGGAACCCGGGCACGCTGACCCCTTGATACGCCTGGAACCTGTTCTCCTCCCAGAACTTCTCCAGATCGGTGCCGCCCGCCCCGCGCACGGTGAACGCGGGCATGTTGCCCTTCTCGAACACCTTGAACCCGGTCGCCAGCACCAGGACGTCGACAGGATGCTCGGTGCCGTCGGCGGTCCGCACGCCGTGTTCGGTGATCGTGTCGATGCCCGTGGTCTCCAGCGTGACGTCGTCACGGTTGAACGTCTGGAGGTACTCGTTGGAGAAGCTCGGCCGCTTGCAGCCCAGGGCATAGCGCGGGGTGAGCTTCTCGCGGGTTTCGGGATCCTTGACCGCGCGGCGAAGATGCGCGAGCCCGATCCGCTCGCCCGCCCCGGCGGTCGGAAGGAGTTTGTGGAAGTGCGCGGCCAGCGGGAAGGTCAGTTCGACGAGCGCCTGACTCGCCAGCCGAGACAGCCGTTTCGCTCCGGGCAGCCTTCGCATCGCGAGCCTCACAGGCCCCGGCAGCGCGGCGTCGGGTTTGGGCAGGCACCAGATCGGCGTCCGCTGGAACACCGTCAGATGCCCGGCTTCCGGCGCGATGGACGGGATCACCTGCACGGCCGAAGCCCCGGTGCCGACGACGGCGACGCGTTTCCCGCGCAGGTCGACGGTGTGGTCCCACCGCGCGGTGTGCATGACCGTGCCGCGGAAGTCGGCGAGCCCGTCGATCTCCGGCGGCTTCGGCTGGGTGAGCACGCCGGTCGCGCCGACGACGAACCGTGCCGTCATCGACCAGCCGTCGGCGGTTTCGAGGCGCCACAGATGCGTTTCGTCGTCGAAGGTCGCCGAGACGACCTTGCTGCCGAGGCGGGTGCGACGGCGGATGTCGTACTTGTCGACGCAGTAGTCGGCGTAGGCCTTCAGTTCGCGGCCCGGCGCGTAGACCCGCGACCAGCCGGAGATCTGCTCGAACGAGAACTGGTAGCTGAACGACGGGATGTCGACGGCGACGCCGGGATAGGTGTTCCAATGCCAGGCGCCGCCGACGCCATCGCCCTCCTCCAGCATGAGGAAGTCTTCGAAACCCGCTTTTTGAAGCAGGATCGCGGCCCCGATACCGGAGAAGCCACCGCCGATGATCGCGATCTCGTGGTCCGGCGTCATGCGGGAAGTCCTTCCGTGGCGAAAAGCGAACCGGCGCCGAGCACGACGACGTCGGCCTGGTGCTCGATCCCTTCGGCGGTGCGGATTCCGTGGGGTGCGAAGGCGTAGACGGGCCAAGTGACGAGCTTGCAGCCTGGCCGCCGCAGCGCGCCGTAGTAGCCGAGACCCGGCGCCGTCCGCCGCGAGCCGAAGCGGCGATCCGGTGTCAGCAGCCTGCGGATCCAGGGGTCTTTCACCTGCCAGCGCAGGAAAACGCGGGCGACGGCGATCCCGAGGACGTTCGGCCCCGGCACCGGCATCGGCACCACCCAGTCCGGTTCCTCTTGGAACACCTTCACCGACCGCGCGGTGGCCACCACCTCGGGCACGATCTGCGCCGCCTCGCGGCCGGGCGCGACGACGGCGACCCGCTGCCCGGCGAAGTCGTGCCCGAACCATTCGGTGCCGCGCAGCACCTCGCCCTGGAATTCGCCGAGCGTCATGACGCGACCGGTTCGTGGGTGATCTCCTCGGTCCACGACTGCGGTTTGCCGAGCAGCCGCGCGGGGATCAGGCGGGTCGCCTTGACCATCGGATCGGCCAGCAGCCGGTGGTAGACGTGCGAGCGGTCGACGATCATCGCCGCCTGCGCCTTGAGCACGTGATAGGCCGGGATGCGTTTGGTGAACTCGCCGCGGCCGCCGATCGTGGAGAACCGTTTCACCGCGTTGTACAGCTTCTTCTCCGGCAGGCCCATCGCGACGATGTTGTCCCGCATCTTGTTGATCAGCGGGACGAACACCACGATCAGGCCGAGGACGATCTGCGGTTTGAGCGAGCCGACGGACTCTGTGATGAGCTTGGTCGTCGATCCGGCACCGATCAGTTCGAGTACCTCGAAGTCGGCCGTGATGTGCCGGGCCTCGTCGGAGTTGATATGCCGGAACACCTGATGGCACACCGGATCGGAGACCTCGTCCAGCAGGAACTTCACCAGCGCGCCGTCCAGCGCGCATTCCAGCAGCGGGATGAGCGTGGCCAGCGCGGTCAGCGGCAGCGAGTCGCCGTAGTCGTCGAGGACCTTGATGGCGAGCTTGACGTTGATGTTCGGCTCGGGCATCGAACCGTTCTCGTCGAGCATGCCCCAGCGCTTCATCAACGCGAGTTCGGCGTTGGCGTGCTTCTGTTCCTCGGCGTGGAAGTACCGGTAGATCTCCTGGATCACCGGTGTCGGCGCCTTTTTGGCCAGCGACGCGAACCCCCGCGCGCCGACGTGCTCGATCCACACGAGATCGGCCATGAACGGCCGCATCTTGGCGCGCAGCTCGTCGGTCATGGTTTCCGCGCCGGGCGCGTCCCAGTCGATGTCGGCCAGCGACCACTGCTTGTCCTTGATGGTCTGGAGCATCGCGGCGAAGTCGTAGGCCATCACTTCTCCTTTTCGGCGGGCAGGAACCGGCCGAGGAGACCGGCGATCCGCGTGTACGGGACGGGCACGAAACGCTTGGCGTGCCACAGAAGCTGAGCGTCGGGTTGCGGCACCACGTAAAGGCGCCCGCGATCGTGGGCGTCGAGCGTCATCTTCGCGACCTTTTCGGCGGAGAACCCGACCACATCGGACACCCGCCGCGCGAGTCCGCGTGCCTCGGCGTCGATGAGTTCGCCGTCGAAGATGTTGGTGCGGACGAAGGTCGGGCACAGCACGGTGACCGCGACGCCGGTGCCGGACAGTTCGGCGGCGAGTGTCTCGGAAAGGCTGACGACCCCGGCCTTGCTCACGTTGTAGGCGGCCATCCTCGGCGCTGCGGTGAAGCCCGCGGCCGAGGCGACGTTGATGACGCCGCCCGCTCTCGCCGACCGCATGGCGGGGACGAAGGTGTGACAGCCGTGGATCACGCCCCAGAGGTTCACGCCGAGGGCCCGCTGCCAATCGGACAACGGGCTCTCCCCGACGACCTTGCCGCCGGCGCCGATCCCGGCGTTGTTGACGACGAGATCCGGCTCGCGGCCGAGCCAGGACCGGGTCTGTTTCGCGAGTTCGGCGACTTCGTCCACAGAGGACACATCACACGCGACGGCGACAGCGTTCTCAAGCGTCTTTGCGGTTTCCTCGGCGGCTTCGAGGTCGATGTCGGCACAGACGACACGGCTCCCGCGCCGGACGAGTTCCGCGGCGATCGCCCTCCCGATCCCGCTGCCCGCCCCGGTGACGACGGCGTGTGCTCCGTGGGTCCGCTTCACTAGGCCGCCCTTTCGATCGCCGGGAGATTCTCGGTGAGGAACCGGCAGGCCCGCTCCATCGCGGGCCGCGCCTGGGGGATGAACCGGGTCAAGGCCTGGAAGACGTGCATCTGGCCGGGGACGACGTCCAGTTCGCAGTCCGCCCCGGCGCGGCGCAGCGCCCTGGCCAGCTCGATGGCGTCCGCGGCGAGCATTTCGAGGCCACCCGCCTGGATGATCGTCGGCGGGAAGCCCTTGATGTCGTCGAAGGCGAACCGCAGCCGCGCGGACGCGATGTCGGCGTCCACTGTGTACAGACCGACCAGCCGCGCGGCCGCGGCGGCGGAGATCATCGGGTCCGGGCTCATGCGTTCTCTTTCCGCCGCGAGCGAGAACGTCACGTCGAACAACGGCGAGAAGAGCGCCAATGCGGCCGGGGGTTCTTTTCGTTCCCGGATCAGCTGGGCGGCGAGGTCGACCGCGAGATGCCCGCCCGCGGAGTCACCCGCGACGAGGATCCGGCGGTATCCCTGGCCGACGAGCCTGTCGTAGGCCGCGCGGACGTCTTCGGCGGCGTTCGGGAAGCGATGGCGGGGCGCGAGCCGGTACTCGCAGGCGAAGACCGGCAGGCCGGTGCCGTCGGAGACCCGCGTGGTCAGCCCGCGATGCGTGCGCGCCGAACAGAGCGCGTACCCGCTGCCGTGGAGGTAGAGGACCACGGCGTCGCCGTCGGTCACCCCGGGCCCGCGGACCCACTCGCCGCGGATGCCGGGCTCGACGCGACTTCCCTTCAACGGCGGGGAAGCCAGCCACAAACTGCTCGCGATGAAGGCACGGGAGAACCGGATCCCCGCCGGGGTGGCGGGGATCGAGTTGGCGATCGGCCGCACGAAGACGGAAGTCAGCGCGGCGGCCAAACCGGGTCGCAGGCCATTCTGCGGTCGCATGCCCTCAGAATGAATCCGAGGGCATCTGCTGTCAAGATGGAGAGGTGACCGCGTCCCGCCGCTACAGCGGCAAAACCGCCGACGAGCGCCGAGCCGAGCGACGGCTAGCCCTGCTCGGCGCCGCCTTGGACATCTGGCAGGAACAGGGCTGGGCGGCGGTCACCATGCGGGGCGTCTGCGCGCGGGCGAACCTGACGGACCGGTACTTCTACGAGAACTTCGCCAACCGCGACGCGCTGCTCGCCACCACCTGGGAACAGGTCCGCGACGAGACCCTTCGCATGGTCCTCGACGCCGTCGCCGCGCGGATCGAAAGCCCGGCCCTGGACCAGCTTCGTGCCGCGGTGGACGTCGTCGTGCACCACGTCCGGGAAGAACCGGCCCGCGCGCAGATCCTGTTCGGCGACCACGCGGGCAGCGCGGTGCTGGAACAACTGCGGCGGCAGACCGTCCAGGAGACCACCGGCCTGCTGATCGAACTGGCACGGCCGCATCTGAAGCTCGATGTGGACGAACTGGAATTCCGCGTCAACGTCCTGCTGGGGATCGGCGGCTTCGTCGAGATCATGCTCGCGTGGCGCTCCGGCCTGCTCGACGCGGACGCGGCCACCCTCGTCGACCACCTCACGGGAGTGGGGACTTCGCTGTCGCGGACGTTCCTCAAGGGCGACACCAACGGGTGAATTTTCGCGCCGGGCTCGCCGCCGGGCCGGAAATGCGTCAGGGCCTCATCCGGTGTGTCCGAATGAGGCCCTGACCTGCGGAGCCGCCTAGGGGAATCGAACCCCTGACCTATTCATTACGAGTGAATCGCTCTGGCCGACTGAGCTAAGGCGGCGTACATCGGGCTCGCACCCGATGACGGGGCCAAGTGTAGCGGAGGCTTGAACGTCACCTTCCGGGGCCACCGTCGTTAAGGTCCTATGACGCCGGTCTCAGTCCCCCAAGATCGGCCCATCCCCACTGGAGGACCTGTTCATGCGGCGACGACTGCCCCGTGTGCTGGCGCTTCCGGCCGCCGCGGCTCTGCTCTTGCTGACCGCGGCTCCGGCGACCGCCCAGACGATCCCGACCACGCCGATCCCCGAGCCGAACAACCCGGGGCAACCGCCGATGTCGGCGCCGATCGGCCCGCAGCCGCTGGGCAAGGCCGTCGGTGACGCGGGGGCGGCACTCGGCGTTCTGCGGCTGCTGCCCAACGCGGTGCCGACGAGCGCGATCCTGCCGGGCGTCAGCGACCAGCTGCCGAAGCAGTCCGCGCTCGAGGCCGGGATGGGGCTTTCCAGCGCGCAGGCCAACTCCGAGGCCTTCCTGAGCTACGAGCGGTCGATCGCGCAGTCGTCACCGTTCGGCCTGTCCGCCGCCGGCAACGCGCCGCAGACGCCGGGCAGCCTCGTGCAGACGGCGCTGCCGGACAACCCGAAGCCGATCAGCGGCGGCCTCAACGCGCCGAAGAACCCGCTGTTCAATCTCGGCCTGCTGAACGGCGAGGCGCACGCGCGCTGGAGCCCGACGCTCGGGCCGTGCGTCGGCACGATCGCCGACTCGAGCACGTCGATCGCGAACCTCGCGCTGCTGCCGACCATCCCGAACATCCCGGGCGCCGACCAGCTGACCGCGGCGAGCGACCAGCTGAAGGCGGGTCTCGCCGGGCTTCCGGGTCCGCTGGCGAGCCTGGGCGGGCTGCTTTCGGGCACCAGCGCCAGCAGTGACGGCAAGGGCGCGGTGCTGAGCCTGCCGAACACGCTGTCTTCGCGGTCGACCGTGCGGCTGGTCGACGTCCCCGGCGCGAAGAACAAGGCCGTCGAGTCGACCTCGACCCTGCAGGCGGCCAGCATCGAGCTGCTGAAGGGCACGCCTCTCGGCCTGACGATCAAGGTCGCCAGCCAGCCGACGCTGCGGGTCACCTCGACCGGCGACAAGAAGACGTCGAAGGTCGAGTACACCGCGCCGGTGCTGCAGATCGTCCGCGGCGACAAGGTGCTGTTCACCCTCGACGCGAACAACCCGGCCAAGGACATCCCGATCGGCATCCCGCTGCCGTCGCTCAAGCAGCTCCCCGGCTTCGAGCAGCTGAAGAACGTGCCGGTCATCGGCGGGCTCGCCGAGATGCTCGACGGTGCCACCAAACAACTTCCGGGCGGCGAAGCCGGAAACGGGCTCACCCTCGACCTCGGGGTGCTGAAGCTGTCGATCGCCGGACTGAACCAGAAGTCGAGCGACATGACGTCGCCGTTCAAGGGCTTCCAGATGGGTGCCTCGGCGCGACTGCTGGACCTGCAGATCCTGCCGACGACAGCGCTGCAGAAGGCGCTGCCGCCGGACGCCGCGAAGAAGCTGCCTTCGTCGCTGGCCCAGGTTTCGCTCGGTGAGCAGATCGCCCGGGCGTACGCGCCGACCGGCGGTGTCGAATGCGGCACGGTGACTCCGCCGCCCGCGGGCAACAACGGTGGCGCGGCGCCGAAGGGCCCGGTCAAGAACCTGGCTTACACCAACGCCGCCTACGACACGGTGCCGATGTTCTGGGCGGGTACCGCGATGCTGCTGATCGGCGTGGTCCTCGTGGCCGCCATGCCGGGACGGCGCCGACTCGCGGTGGTTCCGGTCTCCCGCAAGGACGTGCCGGGCTTCAAGCCCTCGCCGCGACCGCGCTCAGAGGACTAGACGGGGCGAGGAGGGTGATGAACGGTCCTTTCACGCCTTGCCCCCGCGTGGGAGGCCCGTTCGTACCGCTCTCGGTCGCCTAGGTGTTCATGGAGGGTCTCGTGGCCCCTTCGAAGTACAGGAAGGCCCCCTTCACTGCGTCTAGCGCAGTGAAGGGGGCCTTCCTGTACTTTCCGGTGCTCCGTGGCGCAGGTTCTCCTCCGGGCGGGGGGCTGAAGGGGCCTTTCACCGCATGGGATGCAGCGAAAGCGCCCTTCGCCTCATCCAACGCAGCGAAGGCGCCCCTCGCTGCGCTCGGGCCCGCCACAAGCTGTCCCCAATGCCACATTGGGGACACTGAGCGTCTCCAATGCCACATTGGGGACACCACCCCAGACCCGAAGCTCCTTCACTTACCCACAGCAGTTGTCCACAACCACCCCCACCTGTGGACAACTCGCCCGACCAGCACTTTTCCGCCCTCAACCCCGGTAGACTGGACTCGGGGTCGCCCCCCTGGGACGGGCGGGGGGCTGGGGTGGTGCCGATCAGCCTTGCCGCAGGGTGGTGACCATGGCTTCGACGGCGATGCGGGGTTTCACGTTCAGGTCGATGGCTTCGCGGCATTCCAGGACGGCTTCGAGGCGGCGCAGGATCGAGTCCGGCGCCCAGGCCGAGGCGGCCTGCGAGATTTCCGAGGCGTGGTCGGGGTGGTTCAGCGTCGCGCCCGCGCCGCTGGCGGTCACGAGCACGTCCCGGTAGAACGCGGCGAGGTCCACCAGCGCGAGGTCGAGAGTGTCCCGCTGGGTCCGGGTCGCGCGGGATTTCTGGCGCTTCTCGAGCTGCTTCACCGCGGCTTCGGCGGCTCGTTTCGCCCCGGCGACACCCTTTCCGATGCCGTCACCGCCCATCGCGGTGCGGAGTTCGGAGCGCTCGGCCTCGTCGCGGACTTTGCTTTCCTCGCCCGCGTCGGCCTCGGCCGCGCTGATCAGCTGATCGGCGCAAGTGAACACATCGGACGGACGCCGCAGGCCCAGCGGGATCCGCAACACCGTCGCCCGCCGCTGCCGGGCCGCCTCATCGGTGGCGAGCCGCCGCGCGCGGCCGACGTGTCCACTCGAGACGGAGGCGGCCCATTGCGCGCGCTCGGGATCGATGCCGTCCCGTTCCACGAGAACCTGCGCGATCGCCTCGGCGGGCGGAGTCCGCAGGGTGACCAAGCGGCACCGCGAGCGGATCGTCACCGACACGTCGTCCGGGTGATCGGACGGCGCGCACAGCAGGAACACCGTGCGGTCCGGCGGCTCCTCGACGGCCTTCAGCAGCGCGTTCGACGCGCCTTCCGTCAGCCTGTCGGCGTCTTCGATGATCACCACCTGCCACCGCCCGGTGGTCGGACGGCGAGCGGCGGCCTGCACCAGCGAGCGCATTTCCGCGACGGAGATCGAAAGGCCTTCCGGCGCGACGAGCTTGACGTCGGCGTGCGTGCCGGCGACCACGGTCCGGCAGCCGGGGCATTCCCCGCAGCCGGTACCGGTGCTGCACTGCAACGCCGCCGCGAACACCCTGGCCGCGGTCGAGCGACCCGAACCCGGCGGGCCGGTCACCAGCCACGCGTGGGTCATCGCCCCCGGGGCGACGGGCTGGTTCTCGATGATCCGCGCGGCCGCCGTCGACGCCGAAGAAAGCGTGCGCGCCGCGGGCTCCTGGCCGACGAGCTGCTTCCAGACACCGATCAGCACAGGGGCTTCCGTCATCTCGCCTCGACCTTTTCCTCCGCCGGAGCGAGTCCGGCGAGCCTGCCGACGAGCACCGCGCGAATCGCGGTCCGGATCCGGTCGCTCACTTCGTCTTCGGTGCCCTCGGCGTCGACCACGACGTACCGGTCCGGATCGGCGGCGGCCATTTCCGTGAGCAGATGCTGCACCCGCCACTGCGCGTCCAGCGACGCCGACTTCCGCATCACCGTGCCGGGATCGGCGTCGAGCAGGACGGTGATGTCCGGCCGCAACCTGCCGGTCGCCCAGTCGGCGAGCCCTTCGAGTTCCTGGCTGTCCAGCCCGGCGACAGCGGACAGATGCGCCAGCGGCGAATCCACGAACCGCTCCATCACCACGACGGAACCTGCGTCGAGCGCGGGCTGGATGTCCCGTTCGACGATGTCCGCACGCACCGCGGCCGCGGCGAGCGCCTGCGCCCGCGCGCCGGTCAGCGAAGCGCCGGAGAGCAGCTTCGCGAGCCGCTGGTCGTCCAGCGCCGGATCAGCCGCCAACACGACCGGACGCGTACCCGCGCGCAGCCATTCGGCCAGCCGCGCGGCCTGGGTCTCGGTGTTGATCGCCCGCGTTCCTTCGAGCGCGATCAGCAGCCCGTTGACGCGGCGCGGGCTGCGGCGCAGGGCGTTGCGGAGATCGGCGAGGATCGGCTCGGCCCGGCGGTCGTCCATCTGCCGGTACGCGACGATGCCGGCGATCAGCGCGAGGACACCGCCGCCGATCATCACCGGCCGGGTGCCGTCGATCGTGATCGTGCCGCCCCACAATTCGACTTCGGTCGTCTGGACCGCGCTGATCAGCACCGGCACCAGCACCGTCGAGCCGAACAGCACGATCTTCATCAGCGACTGGTAGATCGCGTTGATCCGGCCGCGGATGGAGTCCTCGATCCGCGAACCGATGATCGTGACACCGGTCAGGAACGCCGTCCCGGCCCAGACACCGACAGCGGCGACCGCCACCAGCGAAACGGCGAGGTGCGGCGACAACGCGACGACGACGAGACACAGCCCCGCGGCGACGATCGAGATCCCGAACAGCCTGTCGTGCGCGAGCCGCCGGGCGAGCTTCGGAGCCACGGCCATCCCGGTGGCGAGCCCGAGGAAGACGGCGAGCACGAGAAGGTTGAACGCCGCGTCACCGGCCAGCAGGCTGGACGAATACGGCTTGGCCGAACCGATCACCGCGCCACCGGCGGCGAACGCGCCGAAAGCGCCGATCATCAGCCCGCGCACCAACGGCGTCGTCCGCACGAAGCGGGCGCCGTCGGAGATCATCTGGCGGAAGCCGAATTTCTCCTCGTCGGCGGCCTTGACCTTGGGTTTCTCGACAGCGTGGACATTGCGCAGCGAGAGCTCGGGGATCCGGGTGGCGATCACGATCGCGCTGGTCAGGTACAGCAGGCCGGTGATGACGACGGCGACCTTCGCGATGCCGAGCTGGGCGTCACCCTGAAAGAAGTGGAACGTGGTGTTGCTGCCGGTGAGCACGGCGTTCGCCCCGGCCGCGGTGATCACCGCGAGGCCGTAGGTCATCACCATGCCGAGCTGGTTGGCCGTCTCGACCTGGTCCGGGCGGCGCAGCAGGTTCGGCACCGCCGCGTCCTTCGACGGGATCCACATCATCGCGCAACAACCGACCAGGAAGTTGCCGACGAACACCCACCACGGCGTGCCGACGAACGCGATCGACAGCAGGAAACCGCACCGGCCGAGGTCACAGAGCACCATCACCTTGCGCCGGTCGAACCGGTCGGCGAGCAGCCCGCCGAGCGGGGCGAACAGCAAGCCGGGCAGCAGCGAAGTCAGCACGACACCGACGAACGCGAAGTTCTGCGCGGCGTAGTTGTCGGTCAGTTTGGTGACCAGACCGGTCAGCGTCAGGAGGTTCAGCCAGTCCGCGACGCTGCACAGATACGAGACACCCCAGATCCGGCGGAACGGCTTGATCGCCAGCACCCGCCGCACGCGGTGCATGGTGGACGCGTCACGGCCCGCCGAACCATCCGTGCCCGCTTCGGGCACCGACTGCACGCCCTCGCTGATACGCCCACCCCACTAGTCACGCGGCGCCGGGCGCGACCCGGGTCAACGCCGAGTCCCCCGACCGTATGGCCAGGGTATCCCGATGGGTGACGTGGGGGTGGACGGCCCCGTCCGGCGCTACCGCCGGACGGGTTACCCGAAGATCCCCGCGATGCTGTTGAACAGGCTGGCCAGCAGCTGAATGGCGAGGACCGCGAAGACGATCATCAACGCGATCGCGATCATCACACCGGTGGTGTTCGACGAGGGCTTGCCGAGCCTCGGAAGCTGCATGGAACGCTTGGCACGCCGTACTTCGACCTCGGCCTCTTCGTCGACTTCCGCCGGCTCTTCCTGCTTCAAGCGACGAGGCTGGCGAATCAGCTGCGGCGGCCTCGACGGCCACGTCCGCTGCTGGGGCAGGATCCCCATCGGAGTAGCACCTTGCTCACCGACCGTGCTGACGACCTTCCCCGGCGGCAGGTCGGGCGTTTGCTCGGCACCCGGGCTGTCGGCGGGCTGTTCGTCCGCGAGCATCGCCGCGTTGACCATCCTGCTCACGACTTCGGGATCGTGCTGGACCGGTCCCGGCACCTGCACGCGGATCTCGTCGGAGAGGTTCGATGGCGCCGTCGTGCCGGTCGTGACCAGCCCGGACAGTGGGTCGGCGAACGTGTCGCCCGGAGGATCTGCCTGAGTGCCATCGCCTTTCACGACGTCGGGGGCATCGAAGAAGGGAGTTCCGCCCTTCCCGCTCATGGTGACCACCTCACTACGGAATGTCCTCTGCTTCCAGGGTAACCACCTCGGCCCGGCGCACATCCGCCCAATGGGCCAGATAAATATCACGCGCAGCGAGGCTGATCTTCACATCCTCCAACAAAGGTTCGAAGAAAGAACGCCGGTACCGAGCATCTGTCGCGGTTGATGCGGCGAAGTACAAACCGGAGAAAACGGCAAGGAAAAGGGAGACATTGACCAGGGCGGAACTCACCGGAAGAGGGACACCCAGCAGTGTTCCCGGCGCCGATTCACGGCCGGCGAACTCCGTGACGACCTCCGGCTGGAGGATCAGCACCCCGAACACGATGAAGAAGGCGAACACCAGCACCCCGAACGCCACGATCTGCACCGCCTGGGCGAAGAACAGCACCAGGGCGATGTTCAGCCGCTCCACCTTGGACAGCGCACGCCGTCCCGGCAGCGCCGTGTCGCCGTCGGCGAACGGTGTGCCGCGCAGGGCGGCCGCCCCGGGCTCGACGGTCCAGGACTTCAGCTCCTTCATCTCGTCGGACAGCATCGACGCCAGGAAGACCGCCCCGATCACGACGAGGAAGCCGACCACCAGCCACAGCCGCCCCGGGCTCAGCCGTTCCACGGCCTGCCACAGCTCCGCGGTGAAGAAGCTGAACATCACCACCAGCAGAAGCAGCGGCAACGCCCGCGACGCCAGCGATCCGATGGCTCTGACCTGCGCGACCGCACTCCTCGCCGCCCAGGTCAGGATCGAGCCGACGCCGATCCGCACCAGCAGCATCAGCACGGCCAGCGCGGCGAGGTTGACGAGCACGGCGACCCACAGCGGATCCGCCCACGGCACCAGCCCGGTGAGGCGTTCACCGAACGGCAGGACCAGCACCCAGAGCCCGATCGTCGCCGCCATGACGGCCAACCGGACCCTGGTCCGTCGCAGCACTCGGAGCAGTTTCGCCATCAACCGGCCGCCGACCACCGGCACCACGACCACGGCGAACGTCAGCGCCAGCACCCCGAGGACGTAGGCGAGGCCGCTTTCGCGCATCCGGGCCTCGAGCACCTCCTCGGGGACGTCCAGGAGCTTCAGCAGTCCCGCCAGCAGCAGATCGAGCAGGCACAGGAACATCAGCCCGGGCGTGGAGCGGCGGAGCATGCCCGCCCCTCGCCTGCGCCGGTGGATGACCATCGGCAGCCCTCGCCGCCGGAACCACGCGTCAGCCGCCCGCCGGTCCAGGTCCATGCCCGCCCTCCCCCTCGTCCATCGACGGCTACGTCCGGCTCAAGTCCACCGCCTCGTGCAGCCAGCCCGCCAGTGCGCGGCGGTCCATTCCACCGAACATCAGCCACCCTTCGGAAGGGGCGGCGTACAACACGAACCTCCCCAGATCGTTGTCGACGATCACGAAGCCGTAGTCCGGGTACTCGGCGTTCAGCCCGCCGAAGGCGACCAGATCGAGGATCGCCGTCCCGGTCCGCGGACGGCTCAGGGTGTCTCCGACCAGGCCGACCTCCTCTTCTTGACCGGGCAACGGCACGCCGTGCTCGTCGATGCGGATCCGCATCGGGGCGGTTTCGCCCGCGGGGACGTGCGGGAGCCCGCCGAAGACGCGGGCGCCCAGCTCGCCGAAATCGCTCAGGCTGAACGTGGTCCGCCGCCCGGATCGCATCCGCCAGACGACCGCCTGGTGCCCGTCGCCGTAGCAATCGACCCGCACCGCACGGGGCGCGGACGCGAAGACGCCGGTGAGGACGCCTCGCACCGAACCCCGCAGCATCACGCCGTGCATCTGGATCGCGGCGGGATGGATCTCGCCGTTCTCCATCAGCCCGGCTTCTTCGAGCATCGCCGCCTTGGCCGCGTATCGCTCGGCCTGGGTGACGAGATCCGCGGGCTCGTCGTAGGACGGGCACAGCCGCCGGATCTCGTCGTCGGTGATCTCCGGGTCGTAACCCAGGTACACGCTCCGGCGCTCGGGGACCGCGCGCAGCACCGGCTCGGCGGCGCGCTTCATCAGTTCCTTCACCGTCGTCGGTTCACGCATGGTTCTGCACCGCCCTCACGATCCACTGTTCGGCCATCGACCGGCTGGCCGGACCCCAGGTGAGCGTCCACCGGCCGTCGCCGTCCATCGACGCGCTGAACTGATACCGGCCGAGGTCGTTGTCCACCAGGCCGAACGCGCCGTGCGGATACTCGGCGAGGATGGAGTTCCGCACCGCGAGATCGACGAGGACCGTGCCGTGACGCGGCCGCGAAGCGCCCTCACGGATCACCTCGACTGCCTCTCGTGCCCGCATCGGGATCAGACCGTCGGCATCCGTCTGGATGCGGACCGTCTCGCCGGGACCCGTCGGATGGTCCGGCAGCCCGTCGAACACCCAGCCCGGCAGCGCGCTGAGGAAACCGGACCGCAGCCGCGCTCGCCTGCCGAGCTTGTTCAGCACCGTGGTGTACTCCTCGTCGCCGAAGAACCGGACCTCCCACGGCTCCGCGCGCGACGGGAAGACCCCGGTCACCACGCCGCGGATGAACCCGCCGCGCAGCGCGCGATACAGCCCGACGGCCTCGGGCGTGACCTCACCGCCGGGGGCCAGCCCGATCGTCGCCATCCCGCTCACGAACCGGGTGTACTGCTCCACCTCCTCGGCCAGGGTGAGCCCTGGAGTCGGCTCCTCGTCGGCCAGCACCGGCGGCACGGCGAGTTCCGGGTCGTAGAACTCCATCACCGAGGGACGCTCCGGAACCTCGGCTGCCAGCGGGGCGATGACCTCGTCGATGACGTCGAAGACAGCGGTCGTTGAAGTGCTCACCTGACCATTGAACACCCTGGTACCGACAATTTTTAGAACTTTTGTTCGAATGGGTGAGGCCGGTCTGTGAGCGGTCGGCGAGCGGTCGGGGAGGGCGGATCCGACGCCCATGCGACTGCGCCGGATGCCACGAGGGGTCCCCTTCGGACGATCTCCGTCCGAAGGGGACCCCTCGTGGCTTCGCGGTCGTGCGCTACTTCGTCTTCGTGGCTGTCGAGCGCGCAGCGGGCTTCTTGGCCGCTGTCGTCTTCGCCGCCGTCGACTTGGTCGCGGTGGTCTTCTTGGCCGCGGTCGTCTTGGCGGCGGCGGGCTTGCGCGCCGGAGCCTTGCGCTTGGGCGCCGGACCCTTCGCGCGCTTCTCCGCCAGCAGCTCGGCGCCGCGCTCGGCGGTCAGCTCTTCGATGCTGTCCGACTTCCGGAGCGTCGCGTTGTACTCGCCATCGGTCACGTAGGGACCGAAGCGGCCGTCCTTGACCACCATCGGCTTACCCGACACCGGGTCGTCGCCCAGCTCCTTGAGCGGCGGCTTCGCTGTCGCGGACCGGCCACGCTGCTTCGGCTCCGAGTAGATCTTCAGCGCCTCTTCGAGCGTGATCGAGAACAGCTGATCCTCGGTCGTGAGCGAACGCGAGTCCGTGCCCTTCTTCAGGTACGGCCCGTAGCGCCCGTTCTGCGCGGTGATCTCGTCGCCGGACTCCGGATCCTTGCCGACGACACGCGGCAGGGAGAGCAGCTTCAGCGCGTCTTCGAGATTCATCGTCTCGATCGACATCGACTTGAACAGCGAGCCCGTCCGCGGCTTCGGCTGCTTCGCCTTCGCGGCCTTCTTCTGCGCGGCCGTCGCGCCCTCGGGCAGCGGCTCCGGCTCGGGCAGGAGCTCGGTGACGTACGGGCCGAAACGGCCTTCCTTCGCCACGATCTCGTGCCCGCTGACCGGGTCCTTGCCGAGTACGCGGCCTTCCTGCGGCGTCGCGAACAGCTTCTCCGCGATGTCCTGGGTCAGCTCGTCCGGCGGGAGATCCTCGGGCAGGTTCGCCCGCTGTGACGTCCCGTCGACCTCTCGCTCGAGGTACGGGCCGTAGCGGCCGACGCGCACGACGACGGTGTGACCGTCGGCGTCGCTGAACAGCGGGATCGAGTTGATCTCGCGGGCGTCGATGTCCTCGACGCCGGAACCGACCAGTTTCTTCAAGCCACCCAGCCGGCCGACGGAACCGTCGACGCCCATGTCGCCACCGAAGTAGAACTTCGACAGCCACTGCGTCCGGTGCTCGTCACCGGCGGCGATGCGGTCGAGCTCGTCCTCCATGCCGGCGGTGAAGTCGTAGTCGACCAGCCGCTCGAAGTGCCGCTCCATCAGGCCGATCACGGCGAACGCGACCCAGGAGGGGACCAGCGCGGACCCCTTCTTCCACACGTAGCCGCGGTCCTGGATGGTCTTGATGATCGACGCGTACGTCGACGGGCGGCCGATGCCCAGCTCTTCGAGCTTGCTGACCAGGCTCGGCTCCGAGTAGCGCGCCGGCGGCGACGTGGTGTGCCCGTCCGGGCTCAGGTCGGTCGCGGTCAGCGCCTGGTCCTTGACCAGCTGCGGCAGACGGCTCTGCTTGTCGTCCGCTTCGCCACCGCTCTCGGTGTCGACGGCCTCGACGTACGCCTTGAGGAACCCGGCGAAGGTGATCGTGCGGCCGGACGAGGCGAAAGTGACCTCTTCGCCGCTCGTGGCGGTGCCGACGATGCGCACCGACATCGTGGTGCCCTTCGCGTCCGCCATCTGCGACGCGATCGTGCGCTGCCAGATCATCTCGTAGAGGCGGTACTCGTCGGTGTCCAGATCCTTCGCGACCTGGCCCGGCGTGCGGAAGACCTCGCCCGAGGGACGGATCGCCTCGTGGGCTTCCTGCGCGTTCTTCACCTTGCGCGTGTACTGACGCGGCGACGGCGAGACGTACTCCTTGCCGTACAGCTGCGTCGCCTGGCTGCGCGCCGCCGAGATCGCCGACTCCGACAGCGTCGTGGAGTCGGTACGCATATAAGTGATGTAACCGTTCTCGTACAGCTTCTGCGCGATCCGCATGGTGCGCTCGGAGGTGAACCGCAGCTTGCGGCCCGCCTCCTGCTGCAGGGTCGAGGTCATGAAGGGCGCGTACGGCTTCCGCGTGTACGGCTTCTCTTCGACGCTCGCGACCTTGAAGTCACGGTTCTTCAGACCCTCGGCCAGCCGGACCGCGTCGGCCTCGGCCAGCACGCGGATCTCGTTGTTCGAGGCCTTGAGCTGCCCGTCCGAGCCGAAGTCGCGACCGGTGGCCAGGCGCGCGCCGTCGACGGCGATCATCCTGGCCGGGAAGTTGCGCGGCGAAGCCTCGGCTCCGGCGTCCATCGTCGCCGAGATGTCCCAGTACGACGCCGAGGTGAAGCGCATGCGCTCGCGTTCCCGCTCGACCACGATCCGGGTCGCCACGGACTGCACGCGGCCCGCCGAAAGCTTCGGCATGACCTTCTTCCACAGCACGGGCGAGACCTCGTAGCCGTAGAGCCGGTCCAGGATGCGGCGGGTCTCCTGCGCGTCGACCAGGTCTCCGTCGAGCTCGCGGGTGCTGTCGGCCGCGGCGCGGATCGCCTGCTCGGTGACCTCGTGGAAGACCATCCGGCGAACCGGGACCTTCGGCTTGAGGGTCTCCAGCAGATGCCACGCGATGGCTTCGCCCTCGCGGTCGGGGTCCGTGGCGAGATAGAGCTCGTCGACGTCCTTCAACAGGCTCTTCAGCTCGGTGACCTTGGACTTCTTGTCCGGCGTGACGACGTACAGCGCCTTGAAGTCGTTGTCGACGTCGACACCCAGCCGCGCCCACGACTCGCCCTTGTACTGGGCGGGCACGTCGGCCGCGCCGCGGGGAAGGTCGCGGATGTGCCCGACGGAGGACTCCACGACGTAGTTGACGCCGAGGTACGGGGCGATCTTGCGGGCCTTGGTCGGCGACTCGACGATCACCAGCCGACGACGGCCCGCGCCGTCGTCCGACGCCGCGGTCTTCTTCGTCCGTGCTCCTGCCACGCTGTCCTGCTCTCCGCTCATCTTCGGCGCCTTCGCGCCGCCTCTCGACCCGTCAGTGTGCACGCTCGCACCGCCCGGACCACGTCTAGGTGGTGCAACACGCCGCCGATCGTGTGTCCAGCGCATCGCCGCTGACCTCGCCGATGTTTCCTTTCAACACCTAGCACGTGATGTCGGACACGTCCGCCTGGGGTACCGCGTGACGGGGTGAACACCCTCCGTTCGACGGTGGTGGCTCCCCACTGCCAACGCTTCACTTGATATCCACGCCGACCCGAAAGGACTCCACGTGACCCGACGACTCCTCGGCACACTGTTCGCCATGCTGACCGCATCCGCCCTGGTCGGGACCGCCCCGGCGGAAGCGGCGACGACCACTTTCGCCGGAACCGTGGCCTTGTCGAACTGCTCCGGGTCGGTGGTCAAGCCGCCCGAGGCGAGCCTCGACGACCCCGCCCTCGTCCTCTCCAACGGGCATTGCCTCCAAGAAGGTTTCCCAGACCCAGGGGAAGTACTCGTCAACCAGCCTTCGTCACGGACCTTCAGTCTGCTTTCCAAGGACGGCCGCTCGTCGCTGGGCACGCTCAAGGCGAAGAAACTGCTCTACGCGACGATGACCGACACGGACGTGTCGCTCTACCAGCTCAACACGAGCTACTCCAAGATCCAGGCGACCTACGGTATCGCCCCACTGACGCTCTCGCCGACCCGTCCGTCGGCAGGCGTCGCGATGGACGTGGTGTCGGGCTACTGGAAGAAGATCTACTCCTGCAACATCGACGGCTTCGTCCACGAGCTGCACGAGGCGAACTGGGTCTGGAAGGACTCGATCAGGTACACCCCGGCGTGCAAGACGATCGGCGGGACCTCGGGGTCGCCGATCATCGAGACCTCGACCGGGAAGGTCGTCGGCGTCAACAACACCGGCAACGAGAGCGGCCAGAGGTGCACGATGAACAACCCGTGCGAGGTCGACGCGGCGGGGAAGGTCACCGTGCGCAAGGGCATCAACTACGGGGAACAGACCTACCAGCTGACCTCCTGCCTTTCGCACAGTGAACTGGACTTGGCGAATCCGAAGTGCCGGGCACCGAAGCCCTGACGACGGCCTCGTGAGTGGCCCGCTGAAGATAGTGATCGCGGTCTGAGACCGGAGTGACCTCGCGACGGTGGAGGATTCGGGACGCTCGACGTCCCGGATCTTTCACCGTCGGCCCCCGGTGAATTCGGCTCCGTCCTCACCACTCACGAACCTCAAACGGCGCGGACGACAGGAACCAGGCTCGGCCAGGCGGGCTCAGCTCCAGCCGGCGCGTCACCGATGAGTTCCAGCACGTGCGCGAGCCGCCGACGGCCGGTGACCCGTAACAAGGTCTCCTCGCCGCGAAGTGGCTTCGCCGGCACGCCCAGCTGCGCCAACGCCCTGATCAACCGTTCATGGGTCTCCGGCGCCTCCGGATCGAGCGCGAGCAGGTAGCCGTTGCCCTGAGGGCTGCCCGCCGCCAGTGCCCACATCCTCAGCATCGCCCCGTCGAGCCGGAATCCGTCCGGCAGGACCTTCTTCTCACCCTGGCTCCAGCGCTGCTCCAGCGAGAGCAGATCGACCCGGAACGGCGTTCTCACGAGTGGACGCCCGCATTCGGCGGCCGAGACCTGCGCCTGGACGCCGCGACGACGGCATTCCCTGGCGAGGGCACCGGCCCGCCACGGCTCGTCGACCACGGCGGACAGCCGTGCCGCCGTCCGCCCGAAGCCCGTCATCCGCCCGGGCCCGCACAGCACTCCGGCGAGGTCGGCGAGCCCCGGCCCGCTCGCCTCCGCCGAGAAGAGCGAGATCGTCCCGTCCACCCCGACAGAATAGAACACAAGTTCGAGTCATGGCCAGTGATACGGCGGTGACTCAGCGCGGTTGTTTGACCAATTCCTGGCAAATCGGGATCCGGCTGCCCGCCGAAGCGAGCTGAGGCACGTCGTTAAGGCCCCTGAGAAGGTCGAGGCGGTCGAGTTCGTCGAGTGACGTCCTCGCGTCGCGAAGCGCCGTCTTCGTCGCCTCGGCGTCGGCTGAGGAGTCGAGACGGTGCCGGACGTCGTCGGCGCGCACGCGGATGCCGTCGAGCTGGGCGACGGCGGCCGCTCGCGAGGCGTCGCCACCGGCGACAGGCGACGGGCCGAGGCTCTCGAGCGCGGACGAAGTGCGGTTCAGCCCCTCGACCACCGAGACCATCAGCTCGCTGGAAGTCCGGGAAGCCTGCTGTGGCGTGCTCGGATCGACGCTGGGCAACGTGGCCAGCGTGCGCACGAGTCCGCCCGCGGCGCCGCAGTATCCCTCCGCCCAAGCGGAGGTGGGGTCGGCCTGCGACGCGCTGACCGTCGCGAGACCTTCTTGTCTGGCGTGGGAAGTCACCGCGGGCTGCTGCCCGCACCCGGCGAGGCCGAGCCCGATACCTGTTGCTAGCGCGGCAAGGACGGTGAACCGCGGCCGCACAAAACACCTCCCGACCTGACGACTTCCCGGCTGGCCCCCGACGGTACCGATACCGGGGGGCAATGCAAATCGCCGGGCGATCAACGCGGCGAAAAGAATGGTCAGGAGGGCAACTTCCCGCAGTTCGGGGCCTGCCCGGCCAGTGCTTTCAGCGACGCGTTCGTTTCCAGCTGCTGGAACGGGTCTGGCATGTCGTTGATGTTCGACCCGATTCGCCGGAACGCGAGCCCGGCCTCCGCCGTGGCGGCTTTGTCGTCCTTCGGCGCGGCGTCCAGTTTGGTCTTCGCGGCGACGACCTGGTCTCGGATCGGTGTCAAGGCGTCGACGATGCTCTTGCGCGCGGCCTCGGCTTCCGCGTTCGGCGCCTGCCCGAGCCGTCCAAGGCCGGTGACGGCGTTGTCGAAACCGGGCGCGAACACACCGAAGGCTTCGTCCATCGCGTTCCGGGCGTTCGCGACGTCGCCCTGCTCGAAGTCGGGCATCCTGAATTCGCCGATCTTGGCGAAGTCGATCAGCGAACCGCAGAATCCGTCCATCCAGGACGCTCCGGCGGCGGGAGCGGGGGAAGAAGGTGCCGCGGCGGGGGTTTCGGCGCCGCCACAACCCGCCAGCAGGACAGCGGCGGCGAACAAGGTGATCGAACGCCTCATGGCAGGGACTCCCCCGGATCAGGATCAGTGTGACGCGCAGAGATTAGCCTGCGGCGGACAGCCGCCGGGCCCGCCACGAGGAACGTGGCGGGCCCGGCGGGGTCGAGCTTTTCGGTGTTACGCCTTCGCTTCCGCGGGAGTGTCGGAAAGAACCGACGCGCGACGCTTGGAGACGACGATCGCCGCGACGATGATCGCGACGGCGACCAGCGAGATCCCGATCCGGACGCCGACGTTGGCGTCCGCGCCGATCGAGAACTGCACGACCGCCGGGGCGATCAGCACCGACACCAGGTTCATCACCTTGATCAGCGGGTTGATCGCCGGACCGGCGGTGTCCTTGAACGGGTCACCCACGGTGTCACCGATGATGGTGGCCTCGTGCGCGTCCGAACCCTTGCCGCCGTGGCTTCCGTCCTCCACGAGCTTCTTCGCGTTGTCCCAGGCGCCACCAGAGTTGGCGAGGAAGATCGCCATCAGGGTGCCGGAGGCGATCGCGCCCGCCAGGTAACCGGCGAGCGCGCCGGTGCCGAGGCCGAAGCCGACCGCGATCGGGGCGAAGACCGCGAGCAGACCGGGCGTGGTCAGCTCACGCAGCGAGTCACGCGTGACGATGTCGACGACGCGGCCGTACTCGGGACGGGTGGTGCCCTCCATGATCCCCGGGATGTCGCGGAACTGGCGGCGCACTTCGTAGACGACCGCGCCGGCGGCCCGGGACACCGCGTTGACCGCGAGACCGGAGAACAGGAACACGACCGCCGCACCGACGATCACGCCGACGAGGGTGTTCGGGCTGACGACCGAGTTCACGAAGAAGTTGATCGCGCTCGTGCTGGCCTGCGCCGCCTCCGGGATCGACTTCAGCGCCTTGCTGATCGCGTCCTGATAGGACCCGAACAGCGCCGTCGCCGCGAGGACCGCCGTGGCGATCGCGATGCCCTTGGTGATGGCCTTGGTGGTGTTGCCGACCGCGTCGAGCTCGGTGAGGATCTGCGCGGCGTCTTCGTCGACGTCGCCCGACATCTCGGCGATGCCCTGCGCGTTGTCCGAAATCGGGCCGAAGGTGTCCATCGCGACGATGACGCCGACGGTGGTGAGCAGACCGGTACCGGCCAGCGCCACGGCGAACAGCGCGACGCCGCCACCGAGCAGGTACGCGCCGAAGACGGCCGCGCTGATGACCAGGGCGGTGTAGACCGCGGACTCGAACCCGACCGAGATACCGGCCAGGATCACCGTCGCCGCACCGGTTTCCGAAGACTTGCCGACTTCCTTGACCGGCTTGTGCTCGGTGCCGGTGTAGTAGCCGGTGAGCTTCAGGATGACCGCGGCGAGCACGATGCCGATGATCACCGAGATGGTCGCGATCAAAGCCGGGTTGCCGGGCTCGCTCGTGGCACCGCTGGTCAGCTCCGAGAACGAACCGGGCAGGTAGACGAACGCCGCGATCGTCGAGAGCACCGCGGAAATCGCCGCGGAGATGTAGAACGAGCGGTTGATCGTGACCAGACCGCCTTCGCCCGCCTTGGCCTTGGTGATGTAGACACCGATGACCGCGGTGATCACGCCGATGGCGGGGACGATGAGCGGGAAGATCAGGCCGTGCACGCCGAAGGCGGTGCTACCCAGGATCAGCGCCGCCACGAGCATGACCGCGTACGACTCGAAGAGGTCGGCGGCCATACCGGCGCAGTCGCCCACGTTGTCACCGACGTTGTCGGCGATGGTGGCCGCGTTGCGCGGGTCGTCCTCGGGGATGCCCTGCTCGACCTTGCCGACCAGGTCGGCGCCGACGTCGGCGGCCTTCGTGAAGATACCGCCGCCGACACGCATGAACATCGCGATCAGCGCGGCACCGAAACCGAAGCCCTCCAACACCTTCGGGGCCTGTCCGGTGTAGACCAGGACGACCACCGCGGCACCGAAGAGGCCGAGGCCGACGGTGATCATGCCGACGACGCCACCGGTGCGGAACGCCAGGCGCATCGCCTTCTCGCGACCGCCGGGCTCACGCGAAGCGGCCGCGACCCGCAGGTTCGCCTGCGTCGCCAGCCACATGCCGAGGTAGCCGATCGCGAAGGAGAATCCCGCGCCGACCAGGAAGAAGATGGACCTGCCGATCTTCTCGTTCCAGTCATCGGCCGGCAAAGCGAAGAGCAGCACGAATACGATTCCCCCGAAGATCACGAGGGTGTTGCGCTGCCGTTTCAGATAGGCAGCCGCGCCTTCCTGCACTGCCTTCGCGATGTCCTGCATCTTGGTGGTGCCTTGGCCGGCGGCCAGCACCTCCTTGAGCAGGACGTAGCCGATGACCAGTGCGGCAAGGGCGACCACGGCGATTACACCGACAATGGTGTAACCACCTCCGGTGAGCGTGAGTTCGCCCGCCGCGAGGAACTGCCGGGACATTCGTCCTCCTGGAGACGTCGCCGTTGGCCAACGACGATCCGCCGATGGAGCCGGCGTTCCGACGTTGGCATGGGGATCTGAACCGAACGTCACGCTAGTCGCACTGCAAGGCACGTCTCACATGACGCTCGCCACAGACGGTGTGGATTGCGGGAGTGTATTGGTAGTGGGATGGAGGGCGGCAAGGCGTCCCCGCCACCGCACGTTCCGTTACCTTGTGAGTCTGATCACTGTATCGATCATCCGCGACCGGTTCCGGCGTCCGTTCCGTTCACCGGCGGCCGTTTTCTGTCGGGGTGCTGTGCGAAGCTTCCGAAGGTGGACGGCACGGCGGAATCCGGCAAGGGCCGGCGGCTTCTCGATCGCGCGACGGCGGGGATCCCGGCTTCGCTGTACCCGGTCACCCATGTGGCCGAACTGCCCGCTCGCCCGGCGGATTCGGTGGACTGGCCGGAGTGGGCGGCGGCTCCGGTCGTCGAAGCGCTGACGGCGAACGGAGTAAAGGCGCCCTGGCGGCATCAGGCCGAGGCCGCGTCGCTGGTCCGCGAGGGCAGGCACGTCGTGATCTCCACCGGCACCGCGTCGGGGAAGTCGCTCGCGTACCAATTGCCGGTGCTCTCGGCGCTGGTCGAGGACGAGCGGGTTTCGGCGCTGTATCTGTCCCCGACCAAGGCCCTCGGCGCCGACCAGTTGCGCGCCGTGTCCTCTTTGGACATCAAGAAGGCGCGTGCGGCGTCGTTCGACGGCGACACTCCGCTGGAGGAGCGGGACTGGGTCCGCGCACACGCCAACTGGGTGTTCACGAATCCGGACATGTTGCACAGGGGGATCCTCTCGTCGCACGCGCGGTGGTCCCGGTTCTTCCGGCGGCTCGCCTTCGTCGTCGTCGACGAATGCCACAGCTATCGCGGCGTCTTCGGCTCCCATGTGGCGTTGCTGCTGCGCAGGCTGCGGCGGGTCGCGGCGTACTACGGCGCTTCGCCGGTGTTCGTGCTCGCGTCCGCGACGACGGCAGACCCGGCGGCGTTCGCTTCGAAACTCTCCGGGCAGGAGTGCGTCCCGGTCACCGAGGACGGCTCGCCGCGCGGCGCCCGCACGGTCGCGTTGTGGGAACCTCCGCTGCTGTCGGAACTTTCCGGTGAGAACGGGGCTCCGGTGCGGCGTTCGGCGGGCGCCGAGGCCTCGCGGATCCTCGCCGAGCTGGTCATCGAAGGCGCCCGCTCGCTGGCGTTCGTCCGGTCGCGCCGGGGTGCGGAACTGACGGCGCTCGGCGCACGGCGGATTCTGTCCGAAGTGGACGGTTCCTTGGCGGACTCCGTCGCCGCGTACCGATCCGGGTATCTGCCCGAGGAGCGCCGCGCACTGGAAGCGGCGTTGCTGTCCGGGCGTCTGCTCGGCGTGGCGACGACGAACGCGCTCGAGCTCGGCGTCGACATCGCGGGGCTGGACGCGGTGGTGCTGGCCGGATATCCGGGAACACTCGCGTCCTTCTGGCAGCAGGCAGGCCGGGCCGGGCGCGCGGGAGACGCGGCACTGGTCGTCTTCGTGGCCCGCGACGATCCGCTGGACACCTACCTCGTGCACCATCCCGCCGCGATCCTGGACAGGCCGGTGGAGGCCGCCGTCCTCGACCCGTCGAACCCGTATGTGCTGGGACCGCAACTGGCCTGCGCCATCGCCGAACTCCCGCTGACAGAACCGGAGGTCGCGGCCTTCGGCGGTGAGGCGGCCCGCGCCGTGCTCGCGGATCTGGTCAAGGAGAAGATCGTCCGGCGCCGCACGAGCGGCTGGTACTGGACTTCGCGCGACCGGCCGCACGCCGAGGTCGGCATCCGCGGTTCCGGCGGTGAGCAGATCGCCGTGGTGGAAGCCGATTCCGGACGGATGCTCGGCACGGTCGATCCGGGTTCCGCCTGCTACGCGGTGCATCCCGGCGCGGTGTACCTGCACCAGGGTTCGTCCTATGTGGTCGACGAACTGGATCTGGAGACCGGGCTCGCCCTGGTGCACGCGGAGGATCCGGACTGGAGCACGTCACCGCGCGAGATCGTCGACATCAGTGTGCTGCGCACCGAAGAGACGAGGGCACACGGCGGGGTCACGGTGAACCTCGGCGAAGTCTCGGTGAGTTCGCAAGTGGTCGGTTACTTGCGGAGACGTCCGTCGGGTGAGGTGCTTGACCAGACCCCGCTGGATCTGCCGGAACAGTGCCTGGACACGCGCGCCGTCTGGTACACGATCTCGGCGGAACTGCTCGGCGCTTCCGAGGGTTCCGGCGTTTCCGATGGCATGGCGGGGACCGGGGGCCATCGGCCGGAGACCGAGGTTCTGGAGCCGGTGGGGACCGGAGGCTCCAGGGTGGGGACCAAGGAACTTGGCGGGGCACCGGGGACGGGCGCCGAGTTGGATCCGGCGCGCGTCCCCGGTGCCCTGCATGCCGCCGAGCACGCGGCGATCGGCCTGCTACCGCTGTTCGCTACTTGCGACCGCTGGGACATTGGCGGGGTGTCTACCGCGTGGCACGAGGACACCGGGGAGGCGACGGTGTTCGTGCACGATGGCCATCCCGGGGGTGCGGGATTCGCCGATCGCGGGTTTGCCGCAATTGTCCCTTGGCTGGCCGCAACGCGGGAGGCGATCGTTTCCTGCGAATGCCCGGCCGGCTGCCCGTCCTGCGTCCAGTCGCCGAAGTGCGGGAACGGCAACGATCCGCTGGACAAGGCGGGGGCGGTGGCCGTTCTGGACACCGTGCTCGGGGCTTTGCGTCAGCACGGGTCCCAGTCAGGCCACTGATTGTCTGGAAATTTGTGGCTGTGGAGTTGTGGGTTGATCAGGCGGCGGTGGTCAGGCTCGCCACGGGGGCGGCGGCCTTGTCACCGGCCAGCGCACGGACGAGCACGTCGTGCACCTCGGCGGCCTCGGGCAGCTGCCAGCCCCAGACCTCGGGCTTGACCCGCCAGTGCACGACACCGTGCTGGAACGGCGACGGGGGCAGCGGGATGTAGTCGTTCGCGCCGTGCCACTGGATCGAGGCCTGGTCGGCCAGTTCCCGCGGGATGCTCGCGGCGACGGTGGTGAGGAACAGCCAGCGGCCGTTCGGCATCGCGACGATCGGGGCCGGGTGACCGGTGGCGCGCAGCAGACGGGCGGCCGCCTTGCCGAGCTCGTCGTCGACCTCGATGGCGTCCAGCACGGTGCCGGTGGCCACGAGCAGGCTGTGCGTGTCGTCACCGAACCAGGTGGCGACCTCGTGCGGGTGGGTCTCGATCAGTTCACGCCAGTTGTCCTGTGCCGGGACGGGACGCCGCCAGGTGAGGTCGTCACCGCCGGCGGTGATCGCGGCGGGCTCGGCACCCGGGAGCACCGGCCAGCCACGCCAGGCGAGGCCGATCGCCTCCGCCCGCATCTCGATGCGGAAGGCGCCCCGCCAGCTGTCCGGCCAATTCGCGTCCAACATTACTGTCCCTGCCTCAGGTCAACTCTGTCCTGTGTGTGTCCTGCGCTGCTGCCACCCGGCGACCTTCTCGAAGTGGCGCACATCTCAATAAACGGCAAGTTGCACATCGGGAGAAGACCTCACGCGACAACCGGCGGTTACTTAGCGATGAACGCGCGGTAGTCCGACTCGACGGACCGAACGCCGCGCGGCCGATGAACGGGCCAGGACGACCGGTGTGATGCCGTTCGTCGCAGCCGACCAGGGCATTCCTGCTCCTGTGACCGTGCTCACGGCGGCCGCCGCGCGACCGTTCACCGGAGAGCTGATCATGCTTTCGACCGCTCGCCGCACGTCAACGACCGCTGCTCGCGCTTGGCGGTTACTCGTGCGTACTACCGGCCGGTCACCGCCGGGGCGACCGTTCGTCGTGCGACGCCCGTCACGGTGGCCGGTCGACCGGGCCCGCCCTTGCCCGCGCCTCCGCCCGCCCGGCGGCCGCCAGGTGTCCCGACAGCTCTGACCGCACCTCGACCAGGGCGTCGCCGCGCTCCCACCGGCAGGTCAGGAGCGTGACCGCCATCCGGACGGCCACCTGCCGCGCCCGTTCGCAGGCCGCGCCGGGGCCGTCCGTCGCGTGCGAGGCCGCGGCGAGCGCCGCCAGATCGGCGGCGGCCTCGGTGCGGTGCCGGGTCGTGACGGCGGCGCCGATCCAGAAGGTGAACGCCGCGGCGCAGATCAGGACGGTGACGATCGACGCTGTCCACACTGTCGCGACGCCGCGATCGTCCTCTCTCATGGCCCAGCGCCCGGTTCGGCTATCGCGAAGGCGCGGGAACGCAGCCGGATGCCCGGCAGCAGCCCGGCCACCGGTTCCGCCTCGACGCCCGCGGTGATGGCGTCGCCTTCCCGGACGACGTCCAGCCGTGCGCCGGACGGCGCGATCTCCCGCACCGCCTGTTCGGCGCGGGCGGGCTGGCCTCGAGCGACGAGCCGGGCCGCCTCGCGGGCGGCGTCGGTGCAGCGGATCTGATCGGCGGCGATCCCGATCCCGGCCAGCAACAGGGCCGAGACGAACGTCAGCGCGCCGATGCCGAGCGCGGCCTCCACCGTGACGGATCCGCGATCACCGCCGGGCATCAGAACTTCACCGACAAGGCCCGCTCGATGAGGGCGGTGAGCCCGGCGACGACGGCTTCGCCGTTGACGATCAGGTAGAGGACACCGGCCAGCGCGGCGGCGGCCAAGGTCGCGATGGCGTATTCGACCGTCGCCATGCCGTCGTCGTCGCGGAACGTGGGGAACTTGCTCATGAGGATCACCTTTCGATCAGAGGAGGCCGTCGAGACGCCCGGCCAGGCCGAGCACGACGGGCAGGATTCCGAGGCACAGGAACGCGGGGAGGAAGCAGAGGCCGATCGGTGCCGCCAGCAGCACTCCTGCCCGTTCCGCGCGTTCCTCGGCTTCGGCGGAGAGCGACTCGCGCAGTCTTCGCGCGAGGTCCTTCGCGTGAGTCGCGAGCGCGGTGCCCGCCCTCGCCGTGCGCACGGCGGCGACGGACAGTTCGGTCAGGCCGGGCCTGTCGCGGACCGCCGCCCAGGCTTCGGCCGGGCCGACGCCCAAGGCGAGATGCGATGCCACCGAACGCAGGGCCTCCGCACTCTTCGGTGAAGCGGCGGGCCCGACAGCCTCCAGCGCGACGGACACCGGCAACCCGCCTGCCAGACAGGCGGCCAGGAGATCAAGGGTGGCCGCGGAGCGGAGGAGCTCGGAGACACCCGAGTCCCTTGCCGACTGTTCCCGAAGCCAGGTGAGGAGGCGCCCCTGCCTCGTGACACCTCCAGGACCGACGCGTGGCCAGCAGGAGACGGCACCGGCCAGCAGGATCAGCGCGGCCCCGGTCAGCACGGCGCCACCCGTGCGGTGAGTGCCCGGCACCAGGCTGTTCCCGCCCAGATCAGCCCGCTGCCCACGACGAGCAGCAACTGACCTCCGCTCGTCCCGGTGAGGACGCGGAGCGGGCCGGCCCCCATCGCCTCGCCGAGCAACAGGCACACCACCGGGAGGACGGCGAGCACGGCGGCACTCGCCCGGGGACCGGCCATCTTGGCTTTGAGACGACGACGGAAGCCGATCTCGGCCTCGGTGTCCCGCCGCGCGGCCTCGAGCACGTCGGCCATCGGAAGCCCGAACCGGTTGGCGAGCGTCCACGCGTTCACCAGCACCGGTGGCGCGTCCGGGTCGGCCGCCTCACCACCGAACCTGGCGGCCGCGATGAGGCCGCGCAGCCGTCCGGACGCCGCGGGCACCGCTTCCGCGACGGCCTCGGCCGCCGTCACCGGATGGGCGCCCGCCCGGAGTTCACCGATCATCGTGCGCAGCACGGACGCGGTGAGTTCGGCCTCGGCCAGCGCCGCCTTCGCCCGTGCCCGCCACCGATGCTCCTGCCGAACGGTCAAGGTGAGCACCAGGGTCGCCACCGCCCAGCCGATCCCGAAAACCGGCAGGACGAGCAACGGGGGCAGCGGCCACCAGCCCACGCGAACCGCCCGAGGGAGGCGCCAGGCGAACGGAACACCCGCCACCGGCCTCGGCCAGCAAGCCAGCCCTGCACCGCAGGAGAGGAGGAACCAAGGGCTCATGCCGCCATCTCCTCGAAGGGCGTCTCGTCGCCGATCCAGTGGCCCTTGCTCCAGACCGGGACGACGTTGGCCTCACCTCGCAGTGAACGCACCACGCCGACCTCGTCCAGCCGCCGGATCCCGCTCGGCAAACGGCGCATGTGCAGGACCACCCGCACCGCCGCCGTCAGCTGGCTGTGCAGCGCGTCCCGTTTCAGTCCGCCGAGCGCGGCCAGCGCCTCCATCCGCGCCGGTACGTCCGACGGCGAATTGGCGTGCAGGGTGCAGGCCCCGCCGTCGTGCCCGGTGTTCATCGCGTTGAGCAGCGCGCAGACCTCGCCGCCGCGTACTTCGCCGACGACCAGGCGGTCCGGGCGCATGCGCAACGCCTGCCGCACCAGTTCGCCGAGCCCGATCTCGCCCGCGCCTTCGACGTTGGCCGGACGGGCGATCAGGCTGACGAACTGCGGATGGTCCGGTTGCAGTTCGCCGGCGTCCTCGACGCAGACGATGCGTTCGGCCGGGGGAACCGCGCCGAGCAACGCGGACAGCAAGGTCGTCTTGCCCGCTCCGGTCCCGCCGGACACCAGGAACGCGAGCCGTCGCCGGATGACCGAGTCGAGCAGGTCCGCGCCGCTGGTGCCGAACATCCCGCGCGAACGCAACTCCGCGAGGTCATGGGTGGCCGGCCGCAGGACGCGGAGCGAGAGGGAGGTTCCGGCGGGCGCCAGCGGCGGGAGGATCGCGTGCAGCCGGACCCGGCCCCGCGGTCCCACTCCTGGCAGCCAGCAGTCGGTGAACGGCTGCGCGTCGTCCAGCCGCCGCCCGCCGGCGAGAGCGAGACGCTGGGCGAGCCTGCGGACGGCTTCCTCGTCCACGAAACGGATATCTGTCTTTTGAGGGCCTTTGCCTGCGTCGACCCAGACCTCGTCCGGAGCGGTGACGAGAACGTCGGTGATGCCGGGCATCCCGAGAAGCGGCGCGAGCGGACCCGCGCCGACGAACTCGTCGCGGGCCAGCCGGACCGCCCCGAGGACGGCCTCCTGACCGAGCGCGCCACCGGCTTCGGCGCGGACCGCCCGCGCCACGCTCACCGGATCCGCCGGGACGGCCGATCCGGCCAGCCGCCGCCGGACCCGCTCGACCAGATCGTCGGTCATCGCAAGGCACCCGCCAGATTTCCACGCGCGGCGGCGAGAACTTCGGCGGCGGCCGTGGCCAGGTGCCCGCGATGCCGCAGGACGAACTCGCCGCGGTCGAGGGCTGTCGACAGGGACCGCTCGCGGCCCATCGACGTGATGAGCGGGACTCCCACGGCGTCGGCGATCTCTCGCGGGATCAACCCGGCGGGCGACGGCCCCCGGACCGCGACACCGATCCGGGTCGCGTGGGGTTCGAGCCTGGCGAGGACCTGTTTCGCCGCCGCGCAGGCACGGAGTTCCGCGGGGACGACGACCACGACCAGATCGGCCAGCCCGACGACGGTGGACGTTTCGGCGCCGAAATACCTCGGCAGATCGCAGACGACCGTCCGCCCCGCTCGCCTTCCGGCGCACAACACGCCCTCGATCGCGTCCGGCTCGGGACCTCGTCCTTCCCTGCCGTAGGACACAAAGGACAGTGAGCCCGTCGCGTACCTTTTCCGCGGCAGGGCTTCGCTCAACGCCGTCATGGACACCCTGCCGCCGAGGTCGAGCTCCGGCCAGCGCGGCCCGCGATCGCGTTCGGCGGCGAGGAGGACGTCGATACCGCCGCCGAGCGGATCGCAGTCGACGAGCAGCCCGCCGCTCCCGGACTTCTCCGCCCGGTACGCGACGGCGGCCGCCAGTACGGAGGCCCCGGCCCCGCCCCGTCCGCCGATGATCCCGATGACGAGGCCGTCGTCACGGGCGGGCCCGTCGACGACGTCGGCGAACGCGCCGATGAGGTCTCCTTCCTCGTCCGGCAGCGAAAGGACCTTCTCCGAACCGGTGTTGAAAGCGCGTTCCCACGTCACCGGTGTGGGCGCGCCCTTGCAGACGAGCAGGACCTTGTTCCGCCGCAGCAGGCGGTTCGGCGCGCTCGCGGCTTCTTCGTCGAGCACCACGAGCGGCGCGCGTGCCCATCTCCCCCTGGCGGCGTCCAGATCGGGCGCGCGTTCGACCTCGCAGCCCGCGGCGGCCGCCACGCGCAGGATCTCGTCGAGCAGGGTGTCGTCTCCGGCGACGACGAGCGGGTGTTCCTCGATCATGACTCCCCCGGGGATTCGGTCGGATTCGGACTGTGACTCCACGGTCGCGCCCCGCCCCGATCCCGCACAACACCATTCCGCCCCACCTGTGGACAACCGGGGTGTTGTGGACAACTCCGCCCCGGAAAACTCGTTTCAGGCGTTTCTGTCGGACCTTTCCGGCACACTCCCGAGTTTTTCCGCGACGAAACTCACCCTCTCCGTTCCCCGGTCGAACCGAGCACGAAAAAGGTTGAGGTCAAAGAACATTCACGGGCAATCGGACGATTCGGCCTTGTCCCGTCGAGGTTTCCCATGACCGAGAAGGTCTGAACCATTGCCGGGGTGGGAAGTTAGAGGGCGGTCCTCGCCAGGGGGGAGGGACGAGGACCGCCTGTGGTTCAGCCCCGGGGGGTCGGACTGAACCTGGGCCCGGTGCAACACCGGACAATGTCACTGTAACTCCGATACCGGCCCGTTGCGGTGGGCGGCGACACCCACAATTCGATAACGGCACGACGCGCCGGATCCGGTGTGCGGTCGTGAATTTTCCACCGCCGTATCCCGATCGTGGTCGACCAACGGGCGCGCCGCCGTCCGGCTCTCCTATCCTTGGCGGGTGGCCCAACCCAGCACGACACCGAGCCCGGTCGCGGCGTTCTTCGATCTCGACAAGACGATCATCGCGTCCTCGAGCGCGCTGGCCTTCAGCAAGCCGCTTTTGCGCGAAGGCCTGATCAATCGGCGAGCCGCGCTTCGCAGCGCGTACGCCCAGCTCGTCTTCTCGCTCGCGGGCGCGGACGCGGCGAAGACCGAGCGGATGCGGGCCGAGGTTTCCGCGCTGTGCACCGGATGGGACGTCGCGCAGGTGTCGGCGATCGTCCGCGAAACGCTGCACGACGTCGTCGACCCGCTCGTCTACGCGGAGGCGGCGGAACTGATCTCCTCGCATCGCGCGGACGGCCACGACGTCGTGGTGCTGTCGGCGACCGGTGAAGAGGTCGTCGCCCCGGTCGCCGAAATGCTCGGCGCGACGCGCAGCGTGGCCACCCGGATGCAGATCGTGGACGGCCGCTACTCGGGCGAAGTCGATTTCTATTGCTACGGCGAGAACAAGGCCATCGCCGCGAAGGAACTCGCGGCCACCTACGGCTACGACCTCACCCAGTGCCACGCGTACACCGACTCGAGCACCGACATCCCGCTCCTCGAGGCGGTCGGACGTCCCCACGCCGTCAACCCCGACCGCGTCCTGCGCAAGCACGCGACCGAACAGGGCTGGGACATCCTCGCGTTCGATCACCCGATGTCACTGCGGACGAGGATCCCGGCCAAGTCGGCGGGCCTGGTCGCGCTCGGCGCCGTCGCCGCGGGTGCCACCTGGTACGGCTACAACCGGCGCAAACGCACTCGCTGAGCACGCACCCAGTCGGCGGTACGGAGCCCGTTTTCGCAGACAGGGCGGCGAATTGTCCGTCGCGGAGGGTGCCCGTGTCACTAGATCGAGCCTCTGTACCGGTGCACCCGTCTGCGCACTTGAAGTGACCCGGCTCACGGCGTAGAAAGAAGGTGCGGACGTTCGGTCGGCCAGGGAACAGGTAGAAGAGAAGCCTGTTCCACCCCGGCGAATCTCCGTGTGCGGACACCGGGTACCCACGCGCAGCGCGCCGCGGGAGGCTCGTCGTCTAGGGACTGCGTACCGGGACGCCGGACGCCGAGTCCATGAAGGTACGACCAGAGTTGCACGCTTGGTCGCCCGAGTGGTCCGCACTGATTGGCGGCGCCCGCCGGCTCAGGCCGACGGGCGCCGCCAGTGTTTTGCCCGCCTTTCCCGTCGTGACCGGCCCGGTCACGCATCGATGACGCCTTGTTTTTCAAGCGTGACCGGCCCCTTCGCGTCCCTTTGTGTATGAACGGACCGTTCGCGGGGGTGGCCGATGGACAAGCAAAGTGCTCGTGGGTAGCTTCCGGATATCAGTGCTTCCAGGTGGACTTCTTTCCACCTGAGAGTCAGGCACGAATCTGGGAGGCTTGAGGTGACGACCCGAACCGCGCACGCCCGTCATCGGAGGATCCATGCGCTCGCCGTGCCCCTCGCGGGTCTGCTCACCCTCGCGATCGCGGGCGTTCCGGCCGCGGCGCAGCCGGTGACCGCGGACGCGGAGGCCCAGCGGACGCTGCGCGGGCTGACTCTGGAGCAGAAGGTAGGCCAGCTGTTCGTCACGTGGGTGAACGGCAAGTCCGCCGACGAGGTCAACGCCAAGAACAAGGCCGACTTCGGCGTGGACACCCCCGCGCAGGTGATCGAGAAGTACCACCTGGGCGGCGTCATCTACTTCAACAACGACAGCCGGGACAACTTCGACGACCCGGTCCAGGTCGCCAAGCTGTCGAACGGGCTCCAGCGGGCCGCCATCCGCAGCGGCGCGCACATCCCGTTGCAGATCGCGACCGACCAGGAAGGCGGCACGGTCACCCGCATGGGTGCCCCCGCCACCGAGCTGCCGAACGCGATGGCGATCTCGGCGGGCCGTGACACCACGGCCGCGCAGGAGGCGGCCCGGATCCTCGGGCACGAACTGCGGGCCGTCGGCATCAACCAGGACTTCGCCCCCGACGCCGACGTCAACTCCAACCCGGCGAACCCGGTGATCGGCGTCCGCTCCTTCTCCGGCCGCCCGGAGCTGGCGAGCCAGTTCGTCGGCGCGCAGGTCAAGGGCTTCCAGGACTCCGGACGGCGCTCCGAGACGGTGTCCGCCGCCGCGAAGCACTTCCCCGGCCACGGCGACGCGGCCACGGACAGTCACCTCGAACTGCCCAGGATCGACCGGACCGAAGCCAGCTGGCGCGAGACGGACGTGCCGCCGTTCAAGGCCGCCATCAAGGCGGGCATCGACTCGATCATGAGCGCGCACATCCAGTTCCCCAGCCTCGACCCGTCGGGCGAGCCCGCCACGCTGTCGAAGCCGATCCTCACCGGCAAACTGCGCGGTGAGCTGGGCTATCGCGGTGTCGTCATCACGGACTCGCTCTCGATGGACGCGGTGCGCGAGATGCACACCGACGCGGAGATCCCGGTGCTCGCGCTCAAGGCGGGCATCGATCAGCTGCTCATGCCGGTGAACCTCGAAGTCGCGATCAACTCGGTGCTCGACGCTGTCCGCAAGGGTGAGCTGACGGAGCGGCGCATCGACGAAAGCGTCCTGCGGGTGCTCAAGCTCAAGCTGAACCGGGGCATCCTGACCTCGCCGTTCGTCGACCCGGCGAAGGTCGCTTCGAAGGTCGGCACCCCGGCCAACCTCGCGACCGCGCAGGGCATCGCCGACCGGTCGGTCACCGCGATCCGCAACGACGGCGGGGTCCTCCCGCTCGCGCAGCAGCCCGCGAAGACCCTCGTGACGGGTTGGGGCGTCAGCACGACGACCGCGCTGGCGTCGAAGCTCACCGCGCACGGAACTCAGGCGACGGCACTGCAGACCGGCCAGACCCCGACAGACGCGCAGATCGCGCAGTCCGTCGCGGCGGCGAAGAACGTCGACCTCGTCGTGGTGCTGACCAACAACGTCGGCACGTATCCGTTGCAGGGCAAGCTGTTGCAGGCCCTGACCGACACCGGGAAGCCTGTCGTCGCGGTCGCCGCGCAGATCCCCTACGACGCCGGCTACGAGAACCCGGTCAAGACGTGGCTCGCGACGTACGGCTACATCACGCCGTCGATCGAGGCGCTGGCCAAGGTGATCCTCGGGAAGGTGAAGCCGCAGGGCAAGCTGCCGGTGGACGTTCCCGCGGGCAAGGACGTGGGCACGGTGAAGTACCCCTTCGGCCATGGGCTGACCTGGTGACGCTCAATCGCCGCCACCTCCTCGCCGCCGGGGCGCTCGCGGTCCCCGCGCTGACGGCCGGATCCTCGGTCGCGCAGGCCGGGCCCGAGACTCCGGCGGAAAGCGAGAGCAAAGGTCCCTCGCTCACCCGGACCGGAGCGGACGTGCTCGCCGCCCGCGGCTGGGCGGCGCTGTCCGGCCGCAAGCTCGGCGTGCTGTCGAATCCGACGGGTGTCCTGGCGAGCGGTGACCACATCGTCGATTCGATGGTCGCCGCCGGCGTCCGGCCGCTCGCCGCTTTCGGGCCGGAACACGGCTTCCGCGGCAGTGCGCAAGCGGGCGGTTCCGAAGGCGACTACACCGACCCTCGCACCGGCGTCCCCGTGTACGACGCGTACGGCGCCGACGCGACGAAGCTCGCCGGGATGTTCACGAAGGCGGGCGTCGACACCGTCGTCTTCGACATCGCCGACGTCGGCGCGCGGTTCTACACCTACATCTGGTCGCTCTACACGGCGATGGTCGCGGCGGCGAAGGTCGGCGCGGCGGTGGTCGTGCTGGACCGGCCGAACCCGCTGGGCGGCAAGGCCGCCGGGCCCATGCTGGACCCGGCGTACGCCTCAGGTGTCGGGCGGAAGCCGATCGTGCAGCAGCACGGCATGACCGTCGGGGAACTCGCGCGGTACTTCGCCGCCGAGTTCCTGCCCGCCGAAGGGGTCACGCCGGGCAAGCTCGAGATCGTCGAAGTGCGTGACTGGCGGCGTGATCAGCTCTTCGACCGCACCGGCCTCACCTGGGTCCCGCCGAGCCCGAACATGCCGACGCCGGACACCGCGCTCGTCTATCCCGGCACCGGGATGTTCGAGGGCACCGTGTTCTCCGAAGGCCGTGGCACCACCAGGCCGTTCGAGATCATCGGCGCGCCGGGCCTCGACTGGCGCTGGCGCGAGAAGCTCGGCGAACTGCGGCTTCCCGGGGTGAAGTTCCGTGAGGCGTACTTCGTGCCGACGTTCGGCAAGTTCGTCAACGAGCCTTGCGGCGGCGTGCAGGTGACGATCACGGATCCGCGGGCCTTCGACGCCATCCGCACCGCGGTCACCATGTTCGTCACCGCGAAACAGGTGCACCCGGACAAGTTCGAGTGGCGGCCCGACAACTTCCTCGACAAGCTCTCGGGCTCGGACAGGTTGCGCACGATGATCGACAAGGGTGCCGGAGTGGACGAGATCGTCGGGTCGTGGCAGGCCGAACTGGCCGAGTTCGACCGGAAACGCCGTCGCCATCTCCTTTACCGCTGAAGGGAACGAAGCGATGGGAACGCAAGGCGCGGCACCCGACAGTAGCCAAGAGCGCGCCTCGGCCGACGGGCCCCGCTATCGCAGCGGCAGGGCGTCTACACCGGCCACCGCACCGCCGATGCCAACGGACGCCCTGGCGATGCGATCGCGGTCGCGCGCGGAGCCGCGTCGACACCGTGCTAGGAAGATCCTGATCGCGGCTGCTTCCGTGCTGGTCGCGGCGACCACGCTGTCGACGGCGGGAGCACAGGCGATTCCGGGTACCGGACAACAGGAAGACCGCGCGGCGGGCCGGTTCGACAAGCCGCGCGGAGGTTTCGCGCCCGCGTCCACCGTCCTGCGTGACGGTGCGCCCGCGGACGTCGGCCTCGACCCGGAGCCGATCAAGGCGGCCGAGCGGTTCGTCGACAGCTGGACGAAGCCGGACGCCACCGGGCATCCGCACTTCTCCGGCGCTGTCGGCCTGCTCGCGCACGACGGCGTGGTCGTCGAGCGCCAAGCCGTCGGCGGAGCCGTCCGTTACGCCGACGCGAATGGCACAGAACTGCCGCCGGAGCAGCAGGTGCCGATGCGTGCGGACACCATCTTCGACATGGCCTCGATCTCGAAGCTGTTCACCTCCATCGCGGTGATGCAACTGGCCGAGACGGGCAAGCTGGACATCTCCGCGCCGGTGGTGCGGTACCTGCCGGAGTTCGGGGTGAACGGCAAGGAAGCCGTCACCGTCCAGCAGCTGCTCACCCACGTTTCGGGCTTCGCCGCGACACCGCTCCCGTCGCTGTGGGAGGGCTATCCGGACATCCCGTCGCGCCGGAAGGCCATCCTCGACAGCCCGCTGAAGAACCCGCCGGGCAGTACGTACCTTTACTCCGACATCAACCTGCTGACACTCGGCCTCCTGGTCGAGAAGCTGGCGGGAGCGCCGTTGGACAAGGTGGTCCAAGACCGCATCGCGGCTCCGCTGGGCCTGGCCGACACGGGGTACAACCCTCCGGTGTCGAAACTCGCCAGGGTCGCGGCGACCGAGTACGCCGTGAAACCGCCGCGTGGCCTCGTCCGCGGCGAGGTCCACGACGAGAACGCCTGGTCTCTGGGCGGCGTCGCCGGGCACGCGGGCGTGTTCTCCACGGCGGGTGACATGGCCGTGCTGGCGCAGACGATCCTCAATGGCGGCGCGTACCGCGGCCAGCGGATCCTGCGGCCGGAGACCGTGCAATCGATGCTGACGAACTACAACCACAAGTTCCCCGACAACTCCCACGGGCTCGGTTTCGAACTGGACCAGCCCTGGTACATGGGCGCGCTGTCCGCGCCCTCGACCGCCGGGCACACCGGGTTCACCGGGACCTCGCTGGTGATCGACCCGCTGTCGAGGTCGTTCGCGATCCTGCTCACCAACCGCGTGCACCCGACGCGGAACTGGGGCTCGATCAACCTCGCCAGGGAAACGTGGGCGAGCTCGCTCGCGAAGGCGATGGCCGTCCGTCCCGCGCACGGCCGTGACGCGTGGTTCAGCGGCGCCGGGGACGTCTCCACGGCCACGCTCACGACACCGCCCCTGCGGACCCGTGGCGGCCCGCTGAAGGTCTCCTTCGACGCCTTCGTGGACACCGAAGGACCCTCTGATTCGCTTTTCCTGGAAATAAGTACCGACGGTGGCGCCACCTGGAAATCGATTACTCTGCGTGCGAGTGGCCCCGGAGCCCCCGCCGGAGACCTGGCAGGCCTCGGCGGGCACGGACACCGGGCTTGGTGGCGGGCCGCGGCCGAGGTGTCGCAAAGCTCACAAATCACCCTCCGCTGGCGTTACACGACCGATGCCCGTTACACGGGACGCGGAATTTCCTTGGACGGTGTGAAAGTCACTGAACGCGGCCGGATACTGCTGGACAGTGAGCATAATCCCCCTACTTTCGCAGCTACCGGATGGAAGTTGAGCGCTAGGTAGTTGACCGGTTTCAGTGCGCAGACCGAACCGCCCCGTTGACCGGGACACAGCCCCTTGCGCCGCGACACTAAGTTGCCAAGTCGTTAGCTCGACCTCGTTAACGGCCTCGACCTGGTTAGCGACTTTCTGGTCAACGATTAATCGCAAATCGAATCCGCAGACACGGATAGGTTGCGATCTTCCCGAAGGGTGTGGGTAGCCTTGTCGCAGATGCCAACGGTTAGTAACTTTCCCACGGTGGGCGATACCGAATCCGTGATCGCGGTCGCACCGTCCGAGTCCGTGCCGGCCCAGCCGACACGGGACGCTGACGCGAGCCCGCTCGTGCGGATCCGCTCCCTCCTGCCCGGGCTCGCCCGGGCCGAACAGCGCGTCGCGAAGGTCGTCCTCGACGACCCCGCGCAGGTCGCGCGGCGCAGCATCACCGAGGTCGCCCTCGCGGCCAACACCAGCGAGACCACCGTCACGCGGTTCTGCAAGGCCGTGGGCGTCGGTGGATATCCGCAGCTCAGGATCGCTTTGGCGGCCGACACCGCCAGGTCCGAGGCGCGGTCGAGCCGCAACCTCGGCGGCGAGATCGGCCCGGAGGACGACCTGGCCGCGGTGATCGGCAAGGTCAGCTTCGCGGACGCTCGCGCCGTGGAGGAGACCGCCGATCAGCTCGACGTCCCCTCGCTACAGCGCGTGATCGACATCGTGGCGGGTGCGGGCCGCGTGGACGTCTACGGCGTCGGCGCGAGCGCGTTCGTGGCCGCCGATCTGCAGCAGAAGCTGCACCGCATCGGCCGGGTCAGCTTCGCCTGGTCCGACACGCACATCATGCTGACCTCGGCCGCCGTGCTGAGCCCCGGAGACGTCGCCATCGGCATCTCCCACACGGGCGCGACCACGGACACCGTCGAGGCGCTGCGCGTGGCCCGTGAGCACGGCGCGATCACCGTCGCCGTGACGAACTTCCCGCGTTCGCCGATCACCGAGGTCGCCGACCACGTGCTGACCACGGCCGCGCGGGAAACGACGTTCCGCTCGGGTGCGACAGCCAGTCGCATCGCGCAGCTGACCGTCATCGACTGCCTGTTCATCGGTGTCGCGCAGCGGCACATGGACGCGTCGGTCAACGCGCTCGACGCGACCAGGGACGCGGTGGGTTCGCACCGGCTGGGTGTTCGGCCCGACGGCAGGCGACGGCCGCGGGAAACCGGCAAATGAGCGAAAAAGTGAGGCGCATGATGACCGTCCCACGCCAGGTGGTGCACGTCGATTCGCCAACCGAACAGCGCAATCCACGGACGACCGACATCGACCTGATGTCGACCATGGGCATCCTCGGCGCGATCAACGCCGAGGACCGCCGGGTCCCCGAAGCCGTCGCCGCGGTGCTGCCGCAGGTGGCGCGGGCTGTCGACTTCGCCGTGGAGGCGCTGCGGTCGGGACACCGCGTGCACTACTTCGGGGCCGGTACCTCCGGCAGGCTGGCGACGTTGGACGCCGCGGAACTCGTTCCGACGTTCAACGTGCCCTCCGACTGGTTCATCGCGCATCACGCGGGCGGCGCGCGCGCTCTGCGCCAAGCCGTCGAAGACGCCGAGGACAACGCGAAGGCCGGAGCCGCCGAAGTGGCCGAGACCGTCGCGCCCGGCGACTTCGTGCTCGGGCTGACGGCTTCCGGCCGGACGCCCTACGTTCTCGGCGCGCTGGCCGCGGCCAGCCGTCGCGGCGCCCGGACCGCTTTGGTTTCGGGCAATCCGGCCGCGGTGACGCCGCCCGGTGTCGATGTCCTCATCGCGGTGGACACCGGCCCCGAGGCGATCGCCGGGTCGACCCGGATGAAGGCGGGCACGGCCCAGAAGATCATCCTCACCGCGTTTTCCACCGCGACGATGATCAAACTCGGCCGGACCTACTCGAACCTGATGGTCAGCATGCGCGCGACCAACGCGAAGCTGCGCGGACGGACCATCAGGATCCTGCGCGAGGCCACCGGGATGAGCATGGCGGACTGTTCCGACGCGCTCACCGAGGCCGACGGTGACCTCAAGGTCGCGTTGGTCCATCTGCTGTCCGGCGAGGACGTCGCGAACGCGGCGAAGGCGCTGACGGCCAGCGATGGCCACGTACGCAAGGCTCTCGACTCCCTGCGGGTGCGCGCGAGCTGAACTATCACCGATTGCCCATCACCTGCTCATCTACCTAGGCTCTCAGGTATTCGCGACTGAGAGGTCGGGTGGTCATGAGCACCGGCGGACAGCCCCGTTCATCCCGACGCCTCGCACTCACGCGACGCGAACGGGCGTCCGTCGCCGGGATGGCCGGATTCATCCTGCTTCTCAACGTCGCGGGCTGGGGAGTCCTGACGCTTTTCGTGGCGCCGCGCCAATACGAGCTCGGCGCCACGGGCGTGTTCGGGATCGGTCTCGGTGTCACCGCCTTCGTACTCGGGATGCGGCACGCTTTCGACGCGGACCACATCGCCGCGATCGACAACACCACCCGGAAGCTGATGGCCGACGGGCAACGGCCGCTTTCGGTCGGTTTCTGGTTCTCCCTCGGCCATTCGACGATCGTCTTCGTCCTGTGCCTGCTGTTGTCGCTCGGCGTGCGCGCGCTCGCCGGCGCCGTCGAGGACGACTCGTCGGCGTTGCACGAGGCGACCGGGCTGATCGGGACGTCCGTTTCCGCGGTGTTCCTGTACCTCATCGGGATCATGAACCTGGTGGTGCTGGTGGGCATCGTAAAGGTGTTCCGGCGAATGCGGCGCGGCGAGTTCGACGAAGCGGCGCTGGAGCGGCAACTCGACAACCGCGGCTTCATGAACCGAGTGCTCCGGGGCGCCACGAAGGCGGTGCGCAAGCCGTGGCACATCTACCCGATCGGCGTGCTGTTCGGCCTCGGTTTCGACACCGCGACCGAGATCAGCCTGCTGGTGCTCGCCGGCGGCGCGGCCGCGTTCTCCTTGCCCTGGTACGCGATCCTGGTGCTGCCCGTCCTGTTCGCCGCGGGAATGACGCTGTTCGACACCGCCGACGGCTGCTTCATGAACTTCGCGTACGGCTGGGCCTTCGCGAAGCCGGTGCGGAAGATCTACTACAACCTGACGGTGACGGCGCTTTCCGTCGCGGTCGCGCTGCTCATCGGGACGATCGAGCTGATCTCGATCCTCACCGAACGGCTGGGCATCACGACCGGACCGCTCGCGGCGATCGGGGCGCTGAGCCTGGACTACGTCGGCTACGCGGTCGTAGCGCTCTTCGTGCTTACGTGGCTCCTCGCGCTCCTCGTGTGGCGCTTCGCGCGTATCGAGGAGCGTTGGTCGGCGAGGATCCCCGTCAAGTAGCCCTCTGACCTGCGGGAAGAGAGCAAGGGACCTTTGCTGGCATTTATTTAGCATACCTACGCTAACGATAGCAAAGGTCCCTTGCTCCCCTCCTCACGGCGACCACCGGATCCGGATGGGGGTCTGGGGCACCCGCGTGCGCGAAGGGAGCGAAAGCGCGAAGGCGAGCAGGGCGACGAAGGCGGCTACGGGAGCAACCCACCAGACGCCCGCCGAGGACAGGACGACGCCACCCAGCGCGGCTCCGAGCGCACCGCCGGCGTAGATCGCGGAACCGTTGAGCCCCAAGGCGACCGTCGGCGCGTCGGGCGCCAGCGAGAACAGCCGGTGCTGCTGCGGCACCATCAGCATTCCGCCGAAGGTCCCCGAAGCCAGCGCTAGGACCAGCGTGCCGGGCAGGCTCAGCACGGCGACGTCCAGCAACGCGAGTGTCGCGACCGTCCCGACGAGCGAGATCGCGCGGACGCGTGCGGGACCGAGCGAGTCGGTGGCCCGGCCCGCGAAGGCGTTGCCCAGGATCTGCCCGATCCCGAAACCGATGAGCAGCCACGAGATCATCGCGCCCGTGGCGACCGGAGCCACGAGCACCGGCAGGTACACGAAGGCTGCGAAGCCCGCGGCGGTGCCGAGGACGCTCACGCCCAGCACGCGCGCGATCGGCGGCCGCACGACGACGGCGAGCCTGTCGCGCAGGGACACCGTCGGCATCCGGACACCGGGCAGCAGCGGAACTAGCAGCGCCACGACCACCGCCACCGCACCGATCCCCCACATCACCGCGCGCCAGCCGAACCAGGTGCCCGCCAGCACCCCGATCGGCACGCCGACCACCATCGACACGCTCATCCCGGCGGACACGGTGGCCAGAGCGCGGCCGCGCCGCTCGTCCGACGCCAGGGCACCGGCGAGGACGTAGGCGTTGGACTGGAACGCGGCGGCGCCGAGGGCGGCCAGCACGCGGGCGACGGCGACCACGGCGAACGACTCGCCGACAGCCTGACCGGCCATGCCGATCGTGAACAGCACCATCCCGGCGCCGAGTACCCAGCGCCGGTCGAGCCGTCCGGTGAACGCCGCGATGAGCGGCGAAGAGATCGCGTAGGTCACCGCGAAGACCGTGGTCAGCTGGCCCGCCGCGGCTTCGGAGACACGCAGGTCGGCGGCGATGGTGGGCAGCAGCCCGTTCAGGACGAACCCGTCGGTGCCGACGGTGAACGTCCCGACGGCGAGTACCAGCAGAGCCCCCAAGGCGAGCCGATCATTAGATGATCGTCGAATCGTCATAGGAGGTATAGTGGCCGGACTATTCGATGAGTGTCAAATAGTTTGGAGTGACGTGAGCAGCACGCTGCCGCAACCGGCGACCGGCGAGATCGGGATCGTGCCGGTGCTCCAGGCGCTCGCGGATCCCGTGCGCCTGGAACTGGTCCGCGCCCTGCGAAGCAACCCTTCGCCGCGAAGCTGCGCCGTCAGCGAGTACGACGTCGACATCAGCGCGCCGACGCTCTCCCACCACTGGAAGGTCCTGCGCGAGGCCGGCCTCACGACGACGTTCGTCGAGGGCCGGACCCGCTGGGTCGAGCTACGCACCGAGGACATCCACAAGCGGTTCCCAGGACTACTGGACGCCGTCCTCGCCTAGGCGCCATTTCGCCGCGAGTTCCGCCGCCGCGCACACGCCGACATCGAGCAGATACGGCCCGGCCTGCCCGCAACCGGCCGCCGGAGCGATCGGCTGACCGTGCCCCATCCCGGTGACGGCGTGCGTGTCGACGACGGCGCCGACGTCCGTCCATTGCTCGGAAAGCTCACGCATGTTCAGCGGAGCGACCGTGTAATCCGCGGTCCCGTGCCAGACGCCGACCGGGGGACGCGCACCCGTGCCCGCGGCCCGCACCTTGTCGCCCCACTGCTTCGGGGTCAGATCCTTGCCGGGATTCATGCAGGAGTACGCGTCGATCATCGAGGCCGCGCAGCCGTAGGGCAGACCCGCCACGACACCGCCGCCCGCGAACAGCTCCGGATACGCCGCCAGCATCACCGAGGTCATCGCCCCGCCCGCCGAAAGACCGGTGACGTACGTCCGGCTCCCGGCCGCGAACCGCGTCATCTGCGCGATCGATTCGGCTTCCCCGGACCCGCGTTTGATGTCGCCGGCCTGGAACCAGTTGAAGCATTTGCTGAAGTTGTTCGCCGAAACCTGTTGCGGCAGAACGAGTTTGAACCGCAGCCTGTCCGCAAGCCCGACCCAGCCGGAGCCACGCGCGTATCCCGCAGCGTCCTGGGTGCAGCCGTGCAGGACGACCACCGCCGGACGTCCGGACGGCAGCCCGTCGGGGACGTACTCGAACATCTGCAACGCACCGGGATTGCTCCCGAACCCGGTCACGGGACGGATCGTCGCCGCCTGTGCCGGAGTCGCGAAGAGAAGGGCCAATATCGAAACCACCGCGCCGATGAGGAGTTTTCGCATCACTGGAGGCTAAAACCGTCGCGACTCGGTTCCCACGTGGACGACCACCACAGCGACGGACCGTTTTGTGTGGTCGCGCCGGGTACCGGCGCACGAGAACCGCGCTTACCGTCGGCCGATGCGGCTCATTCTGGTCCTCGCGATGATGCTGGCCCTGGCCACTCCCGCCCAGGCGGCGAGCGGATGCGCGAACGTGCGCGTGCCCGGGGCCGCGAAACAACAACTGTCCTGTTTGGACGATCTGACGACCACCGGCACCCTGACCACCGGGCACACCGTCCAGGCCGACTGGGCCGGGCTGACCTCGGCCGGATTCCCGTCACCCAAGGGCGTTCCCGGCATCCAGATCGACGGCTATTTCCCGGATGCTTCGACGGCCAACACCACGCACGGCTGGAACCACGACGCGCAGTTTGTGCTCCGGCTGCCCGATCGCTGGAACGGCGGCCTCGTGGTCTCCGGGTCTCCTGGCGTGCGACGGCAGTACGCGAACGACCGCGCGATCGGCGACCAGGTCCTCGCCGCCGGTTACGCGTTCGCCGCGACCGACAAGGGCAACACCGGCGCCGACTTCCACACCGACGGACGGCGGCCCGGCGACGCGCTCGCCGAGTGGAACTCGCGCGTCACGCAGCTGACGATCGCCGCGAAGGCCGCTGTCGCCCATCGCTACGGACGCCTGCCGAGCCGCACGCTCGCGGCCGGGATGTCGAACGGCGGCTACCTCGTCCGCTGGCAGCTCGAGAACCGGCCGTGGCTCTACGACGGCGGCATCGACTGGGAGGGCACGCTTTGGCATGAGGACGGCCCGAACCTGTTCACCTTCCTCCCGCCCGCGATCAAGGCCTACCCCGCCTACGCCGCCGGTTCCGCCCAGGCACACCGGCAGATTCTCGACGCCGGTTTCGCGCCGGGCTCGGAATTCCTGTGGCAATATCACAACGACGTCTATTGGGGCCTGACCCAGCGCATCTACCAGGCCGAGTTCGACCCGTCCTTCACCGGGACCGACTACGACTACGCCACTCGCCCTCCGTCGGTGCACCGCGCGGTCGAACGGATCTCGCTGACCGGCCGGATCGGCAAACCGCTGATCACCCTGCACGGCACCCTCGACACACTCCTGCCGATCACCCGCGATTCCGACGTCTACCGGCGGATGATCGCCGAGCAGGGCCGCGCCGGACTCCAGCGCTACTACCGGATCGTGGACGGCAACCACGTCGACGGCCTGTACGACGCCCACCCGGACAAACTGCGCCCCATCGGCCCGTGCTTCCGGACGGCTTTCACCGCTCTCGAAGGCTGGCTCGACGGCGTCCGCCCGCCGGCCTCGGCGACGATCCCGCGCGCGAGCGGCGACCTCGCGACCACTTGCGCACTAAGCTGATCTCATGGAATTCCAGGACGTCGTACGACGCCGTCGCATGGTCCGGAAGTTCACCGACGAGCCCGTCGCCGAGGCGAGCCTTCAGCGCATCCTGCGCAACGCGCTGAAAGGCCCCTCGGCCGGGTTCTCCCAAGGACAAGGGTTCCTCGTCCTGACCGGTGAGGAACTCGCGAAATTCTGGGAGTTCGGCGCCAGCTGGGCGCCGGAATCCGTGACCACGGCACCGGTCGCGATCGTTCCGCTCTCGGTCAAGAACGCCTACCTCGACCGCTACGCCAAGCCCGACAAGGGTTTCGCCGAGGGTGACGACTCGTGGTGGCGCGTGCCGTATTGGGACGTCGACACGGGGATGGCGACGCTGCTGATCCTGCAGACAGCGGTCGACGAAGGGCTGGGCGCGGTGTTCTTCGGCCTCGCCCCCGAAAGCGTGGAGCGCCTCCACGGCGAGTTCGGCGTGCCGGAGGATCACGACCCGATCGGTGTCGTGGCACTCGGCCACGGTGACGAGCCCGGCCCGTCACCCGGCTCTTCGGCGACGAAGATCGCTCGACGCGGCTTCGAGGACATCATCCGTTTCGGCCGTTGGTGAGGCGGTGCAGCCTGAGCGCGAGCTGGAGTTCCAGCGCGCGCTCGGGCGTCTGCCAGTGCTCGCCCAGCAGCGACGCGATGCGGTCCAGCCGCTGCACGACGGTGTTGACGTGCACGTGAAGCTGATCCTTCGCCCGCGTCAAGTTGCCGCCGCAGGCGAAATACGCCCGTAAAGTGCCGATCAGATCCGTGCCGCGACGCTCGTCGTAATCGAGCACCGGGCCGATCGTGGCCGACACGTACGCGGCGAGGTCGGCGTGTTCGCCGAGAAGCAGCCCGACGAACCCGAGGTCGGCCATGCTCGCGCCTTCACCTTCCCGGCCGAGGGCGAGCAAGGACGCCACACACCGCGCGGCCTCCGCATGGGCCTCGGCCAGTGCCCGCGGCGAGGTGGCGGGCCCCGCCGCGCCCACCGTCACCGGACAGTCCATTGTGGACGCCAGTTCGGCGGCGACGGATCTGGCCAGCGCCCCGGCGTCCTCGCCGCGGACCAGCAGGACGACCTCGTCGGCGTGGACACCGACCAGATCCGCGTGCCGGGCGGCCGCCATGGCCAGCCGTCGCCGGGAGACGTCGTCCGAATGCGCGATCAGCACCGCATGTGCTGTCGACAAGTCGACCCCGAGGCGACGGCCTCGTGCCAGCAACGCGGCGGGGTTGCGGCCCGGCGCGGTGAGCAGATCCGAGAGCAACTCCCCGCGCACCTCGTCCTCGGCCCGCGCGACGGAACGCCGCTGCATCAGCAGGACCGCGGTGACCACCCCCGCCCGCTCGAACAGCCGCCTGTCCGCCTCCCCGAGCGACCGCCCGCCACCCAGCACCAGGCTGCCGAGGAACTCCTGCCCCGCCTGGACGGCGCACAGCCAACCGTCCTCAGTGGACACGGCCCGCCCGCTCGCGCGGGACACCGACACGGCCGCACGCGAGAGTCTCAGCTCCCCGTCGGTCCGGGCCAGGACCGCGCCGTCCGCGTCGTAGACGGCGATCCCGCCGCCCAGCACGTCCGCGACCGCGGCGGCGACCTCGGCCAAGTCGCCGCCGCGCAGGACGAGATCCATCAGCCGGTCGTGCGCGTCTTCGGCACGGCGCATCGCGTCGTTGTGCGCGCTGATCGTCGCGTTGGCGGCGTTCAGCTCGGCGACCGCGCGCCGCGTCTCGTCCAGCAGATGCGCGTTGTCCAGCGCGATCGCCGCGTGGTCGGCCAGCGAAGACAGCAGCGCGACCTCCTCGGGCGAGAACTCGCGAGCGCTCCGGTCCGAGGCGAACAACACCCCGATGACCTTGCTGCCGATCGCCAGCGGCACGCCGAGAATCGCCGTCAGCCCTTCGTCGAGCACGCCGGTGTCGATCGACGAAGTGTGGTGGAACCGCTTGTCGTTGAAGTAGTCCGCCGTCGCGTACGGCCGCGCGGTCTGCGCGACCAGCCCGCCGAGCCCCTCGCCCATCCCCAGCACGATGTCCTGGAACAGCGCGGAAACCGAACCGTCGGTCACGCGGACGTAGGTGTTGCCCTCGGTCTCGTCGTTGAGGCTGAGGTACGAGACGTCCACGCCGAGCAGCGCCCGCGCGCGCCGCACGATCGACCGGAGGACGGCGTCCGGATCGTCCAGCCTGGCGAGATCGCTGGCCGTGTCGAACAGCGCGGCCAGTTCCGCCTCGCGCCGCCGGTGCTCGGCGACGGTGTCCCGGATCCGCAGCGCCAGCTCGGTGGCCTTCGGATCGACGGGGACGTGCGCCAGCTGCTCGCTGCCCGCCCCTGAGGCGAGCAGTTCGAGCAGCCGGCGCAACTGGGCGGAACTGTCCACAGCGGTCATGCTGACACGTGACTGCGCTCCGCGAGAACTTCGGAGTGCAGGGACTGCCCCTTGGTCTCACGGGCGGCGAGCAACGCGATCACGGTCAGCACGCACATCGCGACGACGTAGAGCGACACCGGGATCGTGCTGCCGAACTCCTTGAACAGCGCGACCGCGATGAGCGGCGCCACCGCACCCGCCGCGATCGACGACAGCTGCCCGCCGACCGAAAGTCCCGTGTAGCGGACCCGCGTCGGGAACTGCTCGGAGAAGAACGCGGCCTGCGGGCCGTACATCGCGCCGTGCAGCACCAGCCCGACGGTCGCCGCGAGAATGATGACACCGGAATTCTTCGTGTCGAGCATCGCGAAGAACACGAAACTCCACACCGCCATGCCGATCGCGCCGAACAGGTAGACCGGGCGGCGGCCGATGCGGTCGGAAAGAATGCCCCACAAGGGAATGGTCACGAAATGCACGGCCGAACCGATGAGCACCGCGTTGAGCCCGGCCGATTTCGGCAAACTCAATCCGGTGGTGACGTAAACGAGAATGAACGCGGTGATCACGTAGTACGAAACGTTCTCCGCCATTCGCGAACCGATCGTGATCAGCACCGCGCGCCAGTTGTTCCGGAACACCTCGACGACCGGCGCGTGCTCGGGCTTGCTCTTCTCCTGTGCCGCCAAGAACACGGGCGATTCGCTGACCGCGAGCCGGATCCACAGCCCGATCACCACGAGGACACCGGAAAGCAGGAACGGGATCCGCCAGCCCCAGCTGAGGAACGCCTCGTCGGACTGCGTCGCGGCGAGGATCGCGAGGACGGCCGTCGCGAGCAGGTTCCCGCCCGGCGCGCCGCACTGCGGCCACGACGCCCAGAACCCTCGGCGTTTGTCGTCACCGTGTTCGGAGACGATCAGCACCGCGCCGCCCCATTCGCCGCCGAGGGCGAAACCCTGCACCAGCCGCAGCAGCGTGAGCAGGATCGGCGCCAGCACGCCGACCGTCGCGTACGTCGGGAGGACACCCATCGCGCAGGTCGAGCCACCCATCAGCAGCAGGCTCAGCACCAGCAGCTTCTTGCGGCCGACCCGGTCCCCGAAGTGCCCGAACACCAGCCCGCCGATCGGCCGCGCGAGGAAACCGACGGCGTAGGTCAGGAACGCGAGCAGCGTGCCGGTCAGCGGATCGTTGGTGGGGAAGAACAATTTGCCGAACACCAGCGCCGCGGCGGAGGTGTAGAGGAAGAAGTCGTACCACTCGATCGTCGTTCCGATCAGGCTGGCACTGACCACCTTCGCGATCGAGCCACGGGGCTTTGACACGGGCGTCCCTTTCTGGGGGTTCACGCGGCGGTCCAGCCGCCGTCGAGGGGGAGGGAGGTGCCGGTGACGTGGGCGGCGGGCGTACCGCACAGCCAGAGGACGCACGCGGCGACGTCCTCGGGTTCGATGAGCCGCTTGATCGCCGAACGGGCCAGCAGGATTTGCTCGATGACGGCGTCGCGTTCGAGGCCGTGTTCTTCGGCCTGCGCCTGGAGCTGGCCGGTGACCAGCGGGGTCCGGACGTAGCCGGGGTTGACGCAGTTGCTGGTCACCCCGTGTTCGGCGCCTTCGAGCGCGGTGACCTTGGAAAGTCCTTCGAGCGCGTGCTTCGCGGTGACGTACGCGGATTTGAACGGGCTCGCGCGGAGACCGTGGACGCTCGACATGTTGACCACGCGGCCCCAGCCGCGGTCGTACATCCGCGGCAGCACGTGGCGGATGAGCAGGAACGGCGCGGTGACCATGAGCGCCTGGATACGGGTGAACGTCTCCGGCGGAAACTCGTGGATCGGCGCGATGTGCTGGAAACCGGCGTTGTTGACGAGGATGTCGATCTCGGCCGGGAGCGTCTCGATGGCCCGGCCGTCGGTGAGGTCGACGACGTGCGCGATGCCGTTGACGTCGGCCGCCGCCTTCTCGACGGCGTCGTCGATGTCGACGAGGTGGACCTTGGCCCCGGCCTCGGCGAGCGCTCCGGCGCACGCCAGGCCGATACCGCTCGCCGCGCCCGTGACCAGCGCGGACTTACCGGCCAGATCGCTGTGATACGCACCACTCATGCCGGACGACGTTAGGTCGCCCGGCCCGCTTAAGCCATGTGGTCACGCGCTACACCTGCTCGAGATCCCGTGTGGGATCTCACCAGGGTCAGCCCGCCGCGTCCGAGATGGACTTCGCCTCGCGAGCACCGGCCTCGAACGCTTCGCACGAGAAGAGCAGCCAAGACCGGACACCCTCGGGAGTCCCGCCAGCGAACGTCGTAGCGGCCTCGATGTACTTCGGCACACGCCGGAAGTACGCGACCTCGGGCACCGTCAGCGCCTTCGGGTCCAGCCCGGTCGCCACCGCCGAGAGCCGGGCCGCCGCCCGCGCGACAACACCGTCCGCGGAGCCGAAAGGCTTCAGTGCCAACAGTTCCCCGTGCACGACGGCGGTCAGCACCGGCCCCGGGACCGACGTCGCACCGGTGACCAGTTGCGCCAGCATCTCCAGCCGCGGCCCGACGTCGCCCGACGACCGCGGCCGCCCCAGCGCGTCGAGATCCGCCACCAGATCCGACGCGGCGAGGACGTGAAGTCGCGCCAACGCCTGCAGCGGCGCGCGCCGCCACGTCGGGAGCAGGCCCTCCAACGCCTCCGCGACACGCAACGCGCCCGCCAGCACCGGATCGGTCACCTCACCGGATTCCGGCAGTTCGGGCGCGGCGCCTTCGATCCCGGCCGACGCGCGCGCCGACCGCACGGACGCTTCGGCGGCCGTCGCCGCGCCGCCGCGCAGGTTGGCCGGCAGCCGGTGGACGGCGAACACCGCGTCCTGAGCCGATTTCGCGGCCGCCGCGACACCCTCGAGGTCCAGCAGCGGCTTCAGCGGATCCGTCACGCGTCCAGCACCTGCCCCGCGCGCCGGACCACCGGCGCCTGCACGGACCACGGGAAGTTGATCCACAGATCCGTGTGCTTCCAGACGTACTCGCATTTGACCTCGGAGCGCGGCTTCTCGTAGACGACCGCGCAACGCACCTCGGCGACGTGGTCGGCGCAGAAGTCACGGACCAGCTTCAACGTCGCGCCGGTGTCCGCCACGTCGTCGGCGACGAGCACCTTCTTCTTCGTCAGGTCGACGACGTTCGGCACCGGCGGCAGCATCACCGGCAGGTCGAGGCGCTGATCGACGCCGGTGTAGAACTCGACGTTCATCACGTGCAGGTTCTTCACGTCCAGCGCGTAGCCGAGCGCGCCGGCGACGAACAGCCCGCCGCGCGCGATCGACAGGATCAGGTCCGGCTCGAACCCGTCGTCGGCGACGGTCTGCGCCAGATCCCTGCTGGCCGTCCCGAACAACTCCCAGGTGAGCTCTTCCCGCTCTTCGGCCATGGTGCCTCGCCTTCGTCGATCGTTCCCGCGAGCATAGGCAACGCCCGAGTGGCCTTCTCGAATGCTTCGAAACTGGCTATCCAGTAAGGCCATTGCCAGGACGTAGCGTCGGGACCGTGAACGACTGGAACGACCACGCGACCTTGACCGGCGAACGCGTCCGCCTCGAACCCCTCACCCGCGACCACGCCAAAGGCCTGTTCGAGGCCGGATCCGACCCGGCGATCTGGACCTGGCTCAGCCTCCGGCAACCGGAAGACCTCGCCGCGGCCGAAGCGATGGTCGAAGGCATCCTCGGCGACCCGGCCCGCCGCGCCTGGGCGCAGATCGACGCGCGCACCGGCGAGGTCGCGGGAACGACGTCGTTCTACGCGATGGACGCACGCCACAAGATCATTTCCCTCGGCTACACCTGGATCGGTTCCGCGTGGCAGCGGACCGGGCTCAACCGCGAGTCGAAACTCCTGTTGCTGCGCCACGCTTTCGACGACCTCGGCGCGAACCGCGTCTCGTGGGAGACCGACATCAACAACCTGAAGTCACAGAAGGCGATCGAACGCCTCGGCGCGCAACGGGAAGGCGTGCTGCGCGCGCATCGCGTCCGGCCCGACGGAACCATCCGTGACACCGTTGTCTACTCCCTCACCGGACCTGAATGGCCCGCGGTCCGCACCGCTTTGTCCTCAAGCGTGTGAATGCCGCGCGCAACCGCGATGCAACCTTTTACTTCGCGTCGTAACGTCGATAGCGTGCCAACGGGCGTGAAGACACGCGAATCACAGGAGGCATCGCACCATGACCGAGCAGTCGCCGGCGCTGGACAATTTGCTCACGGAGAGCAGGACCTTCCCCCCGAGTGAGGCTTTCAGCGCGCAAGCGAATGCCACCGCCGACTTCTACGCCGAAGCCGACGCGGACCGGGAAGCGTTCTGGGCCAAGCAGGCCGAGCGCCTCCACTGGGACACGAAGTGGTCGCAGGTACTGGACTGGACCAATGCCCCGGTCGCGAAGTGGTTCGTGGGCGGGAAGCTGAACGTCGCCTACAACTGCGTCGACCGCCACGTCGTCGACGGGCACGGCGACCAGGTCGCCATCCACTGGGTCGGCGAGCCCGGCGACAACCGCGACATCACCTACGCGCAGCTGAAGGACGAGGTTTCCCGGGCGGCGAACGCCTTCGAGTCCCTCGGCCTGTCCGCGGGCGACCGCGTCGCCATCCAGATGCCGATGGTGCCCGAAGCGATCTTCGCGATGCTCGCGTGCGCCCGCATCGGCGTTCTGCACAGTGTCGTCTTCGGTGGTTTTTCCCCGACAGCGCTGCGATCCCGGGTGGACGACCAGGCGGCGCGGATCGTCATCACCACCGACGGCCAGTACCGCCGCGGCAAGGCCGCGCCGATGAAGGCCAATGTCGACGAAGCGCTCGAAGGCGCCGAATCGGTCGAGAAGGTCATCGTCGTCCGCCGCACCGGCGACGAGGTGCCCATCACCGAAGGCCGCGACCTCTGGTGGCACGAACTGGTCGACGGCCAGTCCGCGGAGCACACGCCGCAGGCGTTCGACTCCGAGCACCCGCTCTTCATCCTCTACACCTCCGGCACCACCGGGAAGCCGAAGGGCATCCTGCACACCTCCGGCGGTTACCTGACCCAGGCCGCGTACACGCACCACAACGTCTTCGACCACAAGGCAGGCGAGGACGTCTACTGGTGCACCGCCGACATCGGCTGGATCACCGGGCACACGTACATCGTGTACGGGCCGCTGGCGAACCGGACGACTCAGGTCGTCTACGAAGGCACGCCGAACACCCCGCACGAAGGCCGCCACTGGGAGATCGTGCAGCAGCACAAGGTCTCCATCTACTACACCGCGCCCACGTTGATCCGCACGTTCATGAAGTGGGGCAACGAGATCCCGGAGAAGTACGACCTGTCCTCGCTGCGCGTGCTCGGCAGCGTCGGCGAGCCGATCAACCCCGAGGCGTGGATCTGGTACCGCGAGAACGTCGGCGCGAACTCGGCGCCGATCGTCGACACCTGGTGGCAGACCGAGACCGGCGGGATCATGATCTCGCCGCTGCCGGGCGTCACCTCCACGAAGCCGGGCTCCGCGCAGAAGGCGCTGCCGGGCATCTCGGCGAAGGTCGTCGACGACCAGGGCGTCGAGGTCGGCAAGGGTGGCGGCGGCTACCTGGTGCTCGACAAGCCGTGGCCTGGCATGCTGCGCGGTATCTGGGGCGACGAGGAGCGGTTCCGCGACACCTACTGGTCCCGTTTCCGCGACCAGGGCTACTACTTCGCCGGTGACGGCGCGAAGTACGACGCCGACGGCGACATCTGGCTACTGGGCCGGGTCGACGACGTGATGAACGTGTCCGGGCACCGCATCTCGACCACCGAGGTCGAGTCCGCGCTCGTCTCGCATCCGACGGTCGCCGAGGCCGCCGTCGTCGGCGCGACCGACCCGACCACCGGGCAGGGCATCGTCGCGTTCGTCATCCTGCGCGGGAACGCGGTCGACGGCGGCGAGCAGGCGGTGCAGGAGCTGCGCAACCACGTCGCCAAGGAGATCGGGCCGATCGCGAAGCCGCGGCAGATCCTGGTCGTGCAGGAACTGCCGAAGACGCGGTCCGGCAAGATCATGCGCCGCCTGCTGCGCGACGTCGCCGAGAACCGCCAGGTCGGCGACGTCACCACGCTGGCCGACTCGTCGGTGATGGACCTGATCTCGTCGGGCCTGAAGTCCGGCAAGTCCGAGGAGTAACCCTCCGACGCGACATGAAAGGCCCGTTACTCGCGAATTTCGCGAGTAACGGGCCTTTCATCGCACCGGTCAGGCGGGCTCGACGGCCAGCCAAAGTTCACAAGTGGCGGTCCCGAAGTCGTCCGAGTGCTCCAGGATCGTGACGATCGACGGCCCCGGCCGCAGCCGCCACGGGTTGGACGGGAACCATTCGGTCGCCGTCGCCGCCCACACCTTCTGCAGTGCCTCCGGATGCGGGCCGTCGGTACGGAAGACCGCCCACCGCCCGGACGGCACCTCGATGACGTCGAGATCGCCGGGGGCGTCACCGGTGACGGCGACCCCGTGCAGGTAGGTCAGCTCGGCGCCGTCCGGGTCGAGGGCGTCGCTGACCTGCAGCAGGCCCGGCGGTTCGGTGTCGCTGAGCGCTTTCAGCCGGGCGTGCGCCTCCGGCGGCAGCGCGGTGATGTGCCGCTGGATGTGCGGGTTGACGCCCCGGTGGACGAGCGGGACGCGGGTCGCGTGCCCGACGAGCCGGAAAGCGGGACGGTCGACGATACGGGTTTCCATGGGGATGCTCCCTTCGACGCTCAGGCGGAACCTGAGCCGCGGTTGTGTGCGAAGGGGACCTCCGTCTCGGCGGACCTCACCGGGACCGGCACCGTGGACCGCCCGGAACGCCCTGCCGAACGCCTCGGCCGAGCCGTAGCCGTACCGGACGGCGATGGTCAGCAGATCGCCCTCGCCACGGACGACGTCGGCGACGGCGGCAGTCATGCGGCGACGGCGGACGTACTCCGACAGCGACATTCCCGCCAGCGACGAGAACATCCGGCGCAGGTGGTACTCGGTCGTGCCGGACGCGCCGGCCAGCCCCGTGACGTCGAGGTCGTCCGCGAGGTGCTCTTCCACCAGATCGACGAGCCGGTTGAGTGCCGAGATCACGAGGCCTCCCTTCGCCGTCGACTCTGACGGAACGCGACCGGACCGCGCCCGATAGTCGCGGACCGATCCGATCATGCGACACGCTTAGCACACCCTGCCGCGCGACAGTCGAACGCCTGTTCTAGGATGTGCCGGGTACCACCCCATACCCGGGCAAGGAGACGACACCGACGATGACCGTGGATGCCATGACACGCACTGACGCCGTGTCCGAAGAAGCGGCTACCGAAGCGCCCGTCGACTCGACGCCGCAGGCGGAGACCACCTCGGAGACCACCGAGGCCAAGACCGAGACCCCGGAAAACCCGGAGGCCCCCGCCGAGAACACGGCGGAGTCCCCCAAGCCCAAGCGTGGCCGCCCGAAGGTCGCCACGACGGCGAAGAAGACCCGCACCGTCGAGCTGACCCTCACGGTCACCGGTACCGCCGACGGCGAGTGGCAGGCCGAGCTCAAGAACGGCAGCAAGTGGGTCGCGAAGGGCCTGGAGATCCCGGCCGCCGCCGTATCCCGCGCCGCCAAGGAACTGCACGCGGACCTGTCGGGCCCGATCGACGAGGTCATCAACGCCGCTCGCGAGCTGCAGGCCGCGAAGGTCGCCCAGCTCGAGGCCGAGCTGGAGAAGGCGAAGCTGGCCCTGGCCGAGCTGGACGCGTAAGACTTTCCTCCCGACCGGGGCGGACGCTGGAGACTTCAGTGCCCGCCCCGGTTTCTTTACCCCGAGATCGGCGGCCGTGAGGGCAGCGGCGTCTTGAACTCGATCCATCGACTGTCCACAATGGCCTCAACGCTGTGCGGGACACCGCGCGGGTGGACGATCGTCTCACCCACCTCGAGCGTGACCTCCCGGCCGTCGAGCGTGCCACGCAGCGAGCCCGAGACCAGGTACACGATGCTGTCGTGATCGTGGCTGTGCACGGGAGAAGCGACGCCCGCCGGGTAGAAGATCTCGTACGCCAGCCCGCCTTCCGCCGCGGCTGCCGTCCGGAACCGGCCCTGTCCGCCGATCAGCGGCAGACCCTCCACTGTGGACATCGGCCGCCAGGTCATCGCACGCTTTCCATGGCCGTCGCCTCCTCGCGGTCCGGGTCACGGGCGAGCACCACACCGATGATGGTCACCACCGCGGTCGCGAGCAAGTAGACGCCGATCGCGAGCCAGGTGTCGAAGCCGGCGAGCAGCGCCGTGAACAGCAACGGCGCGGGCGCCCCGCCGATCACCCCGGCGAGGGTGTAGGCCAGCGAGCTGCCGGTGTAGCGCAGACGCGGCGAGAACTGCTCGGTGACCAGCGCGGCCTGCGGACCGTAGAGCGCGGCGTGGATGACGAGCGCGAGCACGATGCCGATCGCCAGCATCGCGAACGAACCGCCGCTGACCATCGGGAAGAACACGAACGGCCAGATCCCGGCGGCGATGGTCGCCACCAGGTACATCCTGCGGCGCGAAATCCGGTCCGAAAGCGCGCCGAACAAGGGCATCAGCACCAGCTGGAACGCCGAACCGATCATCACCGCGGCCAGTCCGGCGCCGCGCGAGAGGCCGGTGTGCGTGGTGACGTAGGTGAGGACGAAGACGGTGAACAGCGCGTAGAGCACGTCCGGGCAGACGCGGATCAGCACGGCCGCCACCAGCGCGCGGCGTTCGGTGCGGAAGACCTCGGAGATCGGCGCCGACGAACGTTCTCCGCGCTCCTGGATCTGCTTGAAGACCGGCGTTTCCTCCAGTTTCAGGCGGATCCACAGGCCGAACACGACCAGCACACCCGACAGCAGGAACGCGATCCGCCAGCCCCAGCTGTTGAACTGGTCCTCGGTGAGCAGCGCGGCCAATACGGCGAGGACGCCGTTCGCGAGCAGGTTGCCCGCGGGCGGGCCGATCTGCGCGGCCGATGCCCAGAACCCGCGTTTATCCGGATCCCCGAACTCACTCGACAGCAGGACGGCGCCACCCCATTCACCGCCGATGCCGACACCCTGGGCGAAGCGCAGCGCCACCAGCAGGATGGCCGCGAAGCCGCCGATGCTCTCGTAGGTGGGCAGGACACCGATGAGGAAAGTCGCGACACCGGTGAGCACGAGGGTCATGACCAGGATGCGCTTGCGGCCGAGCACGTCGCCGAGGCGGCCGAAGATGAACCCGCCGAGCGGACGGGCGAGGTAGCCGACGGCGTAGGTGGAGAACGCCGCCATCGTGCTCGCGAGCTGGTCCTCCGAGGGGAAGAAGAGCTGCCCGAAGATCGTCGCGGCCGCCACCGAGTAGGCCGCGAAGTCGTACCACTCGAGCGCTGTTCCCGAGAGGCTGGCCGCGAAGGCCTTGTGCAGCGAGCGCCGGTCACCGGCTGGTGAGGTCATGTCCACATCCCGTCCGTCGGAGGTCCTCAACCCCGCCGGGAGGGGTTGAATTGCGGATATACTCCTTGTATACAAGCTGTATGCGCAACCCCCAATCTCGGAGGACAGATGCCTGAGCTGCGTTTCACCCTTCCCGACGGCCAGGAGCGGCGGACCGAGGTCCACACGCTGCTGAACGCCGGATACGCCGGCCGCAGCCAGGAAGACGTCGCCGCCCATGTGGCCGAACTGGCCGAACTCGGTGTCCCGGCACCCTCGGTGATCCCGGCGCTCTACCCTGTCGCGCCGTACCTGGCGAGCCAGACCGAAGAGGTCCCGGTGCAGCACGAGCGGACCTCCGGCGAGGCCGAGTGGGCCCTCGTCATCACCGGCCCCGCGCCCGAGGACGTCCTCCTGACCGCCGCCTGCGACCACACCGACCGCGCGCTCGAGGCGCACGGCGTCGCGTGGAGCAAGAACGCCGGCCCCGACGTCCTGGCCGCCAAGGCGTGGCGCCTCGTCGACGTCCAGGACCGCCTCGACGAGCTCACGCTGTCCGCCTGGGCAGGGGAAACCCTGATCCAGCAAGGAAAACTCGCGGAGCTGCTGCCGCCGTCGTACTGGCTGGACGTCCTGCGCGAACGCGACCTGTACGCCTCGGGCACGGTGCTGATCTCGGGGACGATCCCGATGGTGCAAGGTGTCGACCAGTTCGCCGATTCCTGGCGCGTGGAACTGGGCGATCCGGCGACCGGCGAGACGATCGACCTCGCCTACACCGTGCGGCGGCTGCCCGAACCGATCGGCTGAAGCAGCTCGCCGAGGAAGGCCCGGTACTCGGCCTTCATCGGCAGCTCGCGCTCCACGCGGACGCGGCGGCGGGTCGCGGAGACCTCGATCCCGCGCACCGGGTCGAAACCGGTGCGTTCGTAGGTCTCCCAGTACAGCCCGACGCCGCGTCGCTGCCAGGTGGGGACTTCGGCGAAATTGACGCCGTGCGCGAAGAGCAGCTCGTTCTTCTCGGCGGTGCCCGCGCCTTCGATGGCGGCTCCGGCCTCACTCGCCGATTTGCCCGCCTTGCGCAGGATCCAGTAGCACCAGCCGTTGAGCGCGCAGCGGGTCGCGTCCGCCTGGCGCCACGAGAAGTAGTCGACGACGTCGTCCGCCGTCGTGCCGAGCCAGACCCGGCCGTCGAAATGCGCGGGCACTCCGGCGGCGTGGGTGAACGCGGCCGACGCGACCCCCGCGGAGATCGACACGAGCTTCTCGACACCCCGGCCGAAGAGGTCGGTGGCGGGGTCGAGAAGGACCGAGATCTCGTCGCTTTCCGTGTAGACGTAAGGCGAGGCGAATTCCGCGAGCAAGGCGTTCGCGGTCTCGACCATGCACTCACCGAACCGGGGATCGAACGGCTTCTCGAACCGCGCTTCGGTGAACTTGGAGAATCCCCTGCCGTCGACGCGGAGCACCGTCCAGGAGCCAGGAGGCACTGTCAGGCCGTGGAACCACTCGCGTTCCCGTTGCCGCGCTTCGAAACCGCCGGACTCCACGGTCACCCCCGTTCCACGACGAAACCGCCCTCGCCGTCGAAAGCGACGGTGTACAGCTCGTCGAAACCGTCCTCGGCGCCAGGTCGCCTGAGGCGTTTGAGCGTCGCATACAGACCGACGTCCGGCACCCGGGTTTTCCTTTTCCTGAGCGCGTTGCGTTCCTTCGACCCGTCGAGATCGGGCGGGAACCAGTAGCCGTCGACCCGCGCGCCGTACCGCCTGGCGACTTCGATCAGCGGCGCCCATTCCGCCGGCGACGGGTTGGTGTTGTCCACGACCACCGAACGGCCGTCTTCGAGCGCCTCGGCCAGCATCCGCAGTTGCCGGACCTGCGGACGGCGGGCGTTGGGGAAGGTGTCCTTGCTGACGTGGACGTGCGTACCCGCGAACTCCCGCCGGAAGAACGTCGTCTTCCCGGACGCCTGGAGCCCGATCAAGATCACCACTTCGGCCACGCGAACAACCTAGCCGACGAGTTAGGTAAGGCAATAGTCAATAAGGATTGCCTGCATTGACCGAAAAGGTTTCCTCTCGCCGATTCCCGTTCTTCGTGTTTCACTGAAACGGTGACCGAAACCGTATCGACCGAACATCCCCATGAACCGCACGCGGATCTCGGCGGCAAGCTGAACTGGCTGCGCGCCGGGGTCCTCGGCGCGAACGACGGGATCGTGTCGGTGGCGGGCATCGTGGTCGGCGTCGCGGGCGCGACCACCGACTCCACCGTGATCGCGACAGCGGGAATCGCGGGCCTGGTCGCCGGCGCGCTTTCCATGGCGGGCGGCGAATACGTCTCGGTGAGCACACAACGCGACACCGAACGCGCGCAGTTACGCCTGGAAAAGCGCGAACTGAAAGAGATGCCCGAAGCCGAAGAACGGGAACTCGCGGAAATCTACGAGGCGAAGGGCCTTTCCCGGGAACTCGCCGACGAGGTCGCCCGCGAGCTGACCGAAAAGGACGCGCTGCAGGCACACGCCGAGGCCGAACTCGGCATCGATCCGGACAATCTGACCAGCCCGTGGCAGGCGGCGTGGGCGTCGCTGGTGGCGTTCACCGTCGGCGCGCTGCTGCCGCTGCTGTCGATCGCGTGGACGTCGACCTCGGCACGGGTCTGGGCGTGCGCCTCGGCGGTCGTGGTCGGGCTGGCGCTGACAGGTTTCCTCAGCGCGAAACTCGGCGACGCTCACGTCGGCCGCGCCATCGCGCGGAACGTCGGCGTCGGCGCGCTGACGATGCTGGTGACCTACTACGTCGGCGTGCTGTTCGGCGTCAGTGTCGCATAGCTGAAGGGCCCCTTCCCCGCATGTGACGCAGCGAAAGGGCCCTTCACCGCGTCCTATGCGGTGAAGGGCCCTTTCAGCACCTCCGAGGGTCGCTCGTCAGCGCGGGCGGAAGAACGTCTAGTGGACGCCCTTCATCAGCTTGCGGATCATCGGCGTCGCGAGCAGAAGCGCGACACCGACGACGATGGCGACACCGCCGACGATGCTGAAGTACGGCGCTTCGTCGTCCACCGAGTAGTACTCGGCGAGCTTTCCGGACATCGCCGTGCCGAGTGAGATGGACAGGAAGTTCAGCGCCACCATCTGCGTACGGAAAGCGTCCGGCGCGAGTTTGGTCGAAAGCGAAAGGCCGACCGGCGAAAGCATCAGTTCCGCCATGGTGAACACGAACAGGATGCCCGCCAGCGCGAGCAGCGGACTGGCGTTCTTGCCGCTGCCGACCATCGGGAGGAACAGCAGGAACGCCACGCCCATGACGACCGTGCCGAGGACGAACTTGACCGGCGAAGACGGCTGCCGTGAGCCGAGTTTCGTCCAGATCGCCGCGATCACCGGCGCGAACAGGATGATGAACACCGGGTTGATCGAGTTGACCCACGCCACCGGCATCTCCCAGCCGAAGACGGTGCGGTTCAGCCGCTCGTCGGTGTAGGCCGCGACGACGGTGAATTGTTGCTGGTACAGCGAGAAGAACGCCGCGCTCGCGATGAACATCGGGATGAAGGAGTACACCCGGCTGCGTTCTTCGGAGGTGATCTTCTTGCTGCTGATGATCACCACGAAGTAGATCACCGAGATCACCGCGACGGTCCAGACGACGACGTCGACCAGGTTCGCCGGGTTGATCACGCCGAAGACCACGAGCAGCACGATCGCCGCGACACCGGCGACGGTGCCGAGGTAGACCAGCGGACGCTGCGAGGCGGGCAGCGGGTTGGGGATCTCGCTCGCCTTCTCGCCGAGGTTCTTGCGGCCGATCGTGTACTGGGTCAGGCCGAGCGCCATCCCGACCGCGGCCAGCCCGAAGCCGATGTGGAAGCCGAGTTCGCTCTGCGCGAGCCCGGTCAGCAGCGGTCCGACGAAACCACCGATGTTCACGCCCATGTAGAAGATCGTGAAACCGCCGTCGCGACGCTCGTCACCCTTGGCGTACAGCGTCCCGACGATGGCCGTGGCGTTGGACTTCAGCCCGCCACTGCCGACGGCGACGCAGAAGAGACCCACGGCGATGCCCGCCAGTCCGGGCAGGATCGCCAGGCTGATGTGGCCGACCATGATCAGGATCGCGCTGTAGAACAGCGTCCGTTCGGAGCCGAGCACGCGGTCCGCGACCCAGGCGCCGATCACCGCCGACAGGTAGACCATGCCGCCGTACGCGCCGACGATGCCGAGCGCGGAGGCCTTCGGCAGCGCGAGGCCGCCCTGACTGACTTCGTAGTAGAGGTAGATCGGGAGGATGCCGAGCATCCCGTAATACGAGAACCGCTCCCACATCTCGACGCCGAAGAGGTTCGCCAGCCCTCGTGGGTGCCCGAAGAACCTCGTGTCTTGCTGGACCTCGGTAGAGGTACTCACCATGCCGTCCTTATCGAAGACATCGTTGTCGTTTTCCGTTCACATGCTAGAAGTCCAGCATGTGGAACTGACACCGACATCCGGATGGATCTTGTGGCCGCTGTCATGAAGAGATGAAGTCCGCAGCTCCAGGCATTAAAATCGAGTCAAGGTGCGCCGGGAAGTCTGGTCGGCAACAGTATTCGTGTTGCCGAAAACCGGAGGATGCCGTGTCCGGCCCCAACCGTCCCGCGAAAGCCGTCGTCGCCGACTTCGCCCGCTATCTCCGCACCGAGACCACCGGCGGGCTGATCCTGCTCGGCGCCACCGCGATCGCCCTGCTCTGGGCGAATTCGCCCATCGACGACCTTTACCGCGCGATCCGCGATTTCCGGCTCGGCCCCGAGTTCCTCCACTTGAATCTGACGATCGGCGATTGGGCCAAAGACGGTCTGCTCGCGCTGTTCTTCTTCGTCGCGGGCCTCGAACTCAAACGCGAGCTCGTGGTCGGCGAGCTCTCCCGGTTCAAGCAGGCGATCCTTCCGGTGGTCGCCGCTATCGGCGGCATGATCGTCCCGGCGCTGGTCGCGCTCGCCGTCGGCTGGGGAGCGCCGGGCATCGAACGCGCGTGGGCCATCCCGGTCGCCACGGACATCGCGTTCGCGCTCGGCGTCCTCGCCCTGACCGCGTCGAACCTGCCGAGCAGCGCCCGGGTCTTCCTGCTCTCGCTGGCGGTGGTGGACGACCTCGGCGCGATCCTCGTCATCGCGATCCTGTTCACCGCGAAGTTCGACCTCGTCGCCGCGGGCGTCGCCGTTGTCGCTCTCGCGCTCTACGCCTACCTCCAGCACCGCCGCGTCCGCAGCGCCTGGATCTACGTGCCGCTGGCCCTGATCACCTGGGTCGCGGTGCACTCGGCGGGTATCCACGCCACCATCGCCGGCGTCGCGCTCGGCCTGCTCACGCGCGTCCGCGCCGACTCCGGCGAGGAGCACGCGCCCGCCGTCCGCCTCGAACACCGGCTGCAACCGTGGTCGGCCGCGGTCGCCGTGCCGTTGTTCGCGCTGTTCGCGGCCGGGATCAAAGTGGACGGTGAGTCGCTCGGCGCGGTGTTCACCACGGCGTTGCCGCTGGCCGTGCTGGCCGGTCTGATCGGCGGGAAACTGATCGGGATCTTCGGTGCCAGCCTGCTCGCGGTGAAGTTCAAACTGGCGGAAAAACCCAGGGGGATGGGCTGGCGGGACATCGGGGCGCTGTCGATGCTCGGCGGTGTCGGGTTCACCGTGAGCCTGCTGATCGCCGATCTCGCGCTCGACGGGGAAGCCGTCGAACTGGCGAAGGCGGCCGTGCTGATCGCCTCGGCCATCGCCTCGCTTTCGGCCGCCGCGATGCTCCTGCACCGCAGCCGGGTGCACGCGCGTGAGGATTAGCACGCGACACTCGCCGGTCCGCCGCGCCCGGGATGGGGGCACATGGCACGATGGCCGGTGTGAGCAGCCCCAAGCACGAACGTACCGGCCCCGACGGCGTGGGGGCCGTGCCCTACCTCCCCCTGTCGAGCGATGACGACGTGGTAGCGAGCGAGCAGTCCCTCGGGAAACTCGTCGGCGATGCCACACAGCACGTCTCGACGCTGATCCGCGCCGAGGTCGAGCTGGCCAAATCCGAGGTCGTCGCGGAGGCGAAGAAGGGCCTCAAGGGCGCCATCTTCTTCCTGGTCGCGCTGGTCGTCGGGCTGTACAGCTCGTTCTTCTTCTTTTTCTTCCTCGGCGAGCTGCTTTCGGAGTGGCTGATGCGCTGGGCGGCGTTCGCGATCGTGTTCGGGCTGATGCTCGTCACGACGGCGGTCGCGGGCTTCCTCGGCTACCGCAAGGTGAAGAAGATCAAGGCGCCGGAGCGCACGATCAACAGCTTCAAGGACACCGCCGCCGCGTTCAAGCCGAAGCACGAGGCCGAAGACGTGCCCGCGGATCGCGGCTGAGAAGTCTTCGAGTCGGTGCAGGCGACACCGGACCCGTCGATCGTCCGGATCGACGGTCCGTGGACCCATCGCGACCTCTCGGCGAACGGTATCCGCCTGCACGTCGCCGAACTCGGTGACGGGCCGCTGGTCGTCCTGCTGCACGGGTTCGCCGAGTTCTGGTGGACCTGGCACCATCAGCTGACCGCGCTCGCCGACGCCGGTTTCCGCGCGGTCGCGGTGGATCTGCGCGGCTACGGCGACTCGGACAAACCCCCGCGCGGCTACGACGCCTGGACCCTCGCGGGTGACGTGGGCGGGCTGATCAAGTCACTCGGCGCCCGCAAGGCCCACCTCGTCGGACATGCCTGGGGCGGCATGCTCGCGTGGACGGTCGGCGCGCTGCATCCCCGGCTGGTCTCGTCGGTCAGCGTGCTGGGCGGCGCGCATCCGCTGGCGTTGCGCCGGGCCGTCCGGCGACCGGGACAGCTGCGCGCTTCAGGACATCTGTTCCGCTTCCAGATGCCGATGGCGCCGGAGAAATGGCTGGTCAAGGACGACGCACTCGCCGTCGAAGAGCTCTTCCGCAGCTGGTCTGGTCCACAATGGACGGACAGTGTGGACTTCGCCGAAACCGTGCGCGCGTTCCGGCAGGCGATGCTCGTGCCGGGAGTTCCGCACAGCGCGCTCGAGTACTACCGCTGGGCGTTCCGCGCGCAGTTCCGCGGCGAAGGCCGCCGGTTCAGCGAAGCACTGCGAGGCCGCTACGCCGCCCGAGTGCTGCAGCTGCACGGCGAGGACGACCGGTGCGTCCTGCCCGAGACAGCGGCGGCCTCACGCCGCTGGGCCCCCGACGCCCGTCTCGAGCGCTGGCCCGGCATCGGGCACTTCCCGCATCTGGAGGCCCCGGAGCGCACTTCGGCCGCGCTGGTGGACTTCCTCCGTGCCTCGGGAGCATGACCGAGCGCAAACCGATGGGCGTGACGTCCGGCGGCGGTCCGGTGCTGCGGGCGCGGCCACTGGACGTCGAGGAGACCGCAGGTGTCGCGAAAGCCACTTTCGGGACGCCTGGTGTCCCGAAAGTGGCTTTCGCGACATGCTTGACCTCCGCTGGCCGGTTGGAGTGATCGCGAGTGGTAAGGCGTCGAAGTCGACAAGGAAGGATTTGGGACGTTCAGTGTCCCAAATCCTTCATCGTCGTGGGGCACGCCAGCGCGAGCTCGCCGAGGCGACGTCCGTTTCCAGTGGGTAGGTGAATACCGGTCCGCGACAACCGTCCTCACCACTCACGAGGCTCAGTTCGCGCAGGGGCCGGTCGAAGTGTTCGCGCTCAACGCCGGGGCCGTGTCCACCACCGGTTTGACCTGTTCGGACGTCAGCGTGAAACCGGTCTCCGGATCCTCGACGGCCGCACCGAAGACGACCCCGATGACCTCGCCCTCGGGGTTGATCATCGGCCCGCCCGAGTTACCGCTGCGGACCTGCCCGCGCACGGTGAACACGTCGCGCTGCACGGTGTTGGACTCGTAGATGTCCGGTCCGCGCAGGTTGATCCGGCCGCGCACTCTGGCGGGCGTCGCGGTGTACGGACCGTCGAGCGGGTAGCCGAGCACGATCGCGTTGTCGCCCGCACGCGCGACGCGCGGCGTGAACGGGAGCACCGGCGCCTGCAGCCTCGGCACCGCGAGCACGGCCACGTCGGCTTCGGGATCGAAGTAGACGACCCTCGCCGCGAACTTGCCCGAAGTCGACTCGATGGCGACCTCGTCCGTCCCCGCGACGACGTGCGCGTTCGTCATCACCCGCTGCGGCGCGATGACGAATCCGCTGCCCTCCAGCGCCCGCGAGCACGACGTCGCGTTGCCGCGGATCTTCACGACACTGCCGTGCACCTGTTTGACGATCGCGCTCGCCTGCAGCGCGGTGTCCGGCGGGCTCGTGTCCTGGACGTTCGGCTTCTGGAACGGGTCCACAATGGACGGGAAGCCCGAAGCGTCCAGCAGTTTGCGCAGTTCGCTCGGGAAACCCTGCGCCGCGTCCGGCATGACGTCGTTGACGCCGCCGAGCACCACCGAGCTGTTGATCGACTTCGCCAGCCCGGGCACCCCCGAGACGGCCGTGAGCGGCGTCGCGATCAGCCAAGCGACCACGAACACCACGGCGGCCTGCACCACCGCGCCGAGTGTCTTGTCGACACCGGAAAGCTTGTCCGGATTGATCTTCTGGCGCAGTTTCCGCCCGGTCCAGACGCCGAGGGTCTCGCCGAGCGCGACCAGGAAGACCACTGTCGCCACCGCGAAGGCGACCTTCGCCGCCGGATGTTCGAAGAGTTCGACGACCAGCGGCGCGATCTTGATCCCCGCGAGCGCGCCCAGCACCACCCCGACCAGTGACGGGAGGGCGATGATCACCCCTTGGAACGCGCCGGACACGCCCGCCAGGAGTGCGAGCAGGATCACCAGTACGTCAACCCAGTTCACCGGGGCCTACTCCTTCTCCGGCGCTCGCCGCCCGTCGACCCGCGCCTGATGTTCGGCCAACGCTACGTCAAGGTCCCTGACGTCGCCGTGGTCCCAGTCCCGTTCCCAGCCGCCGAGCGACAACGTCATCGCCAGCAGACCGGCCGTGAAGCCCCAGACGAACAGCCCGCCGACGTCGAACGCGGGCCCCTTCCAGTCGAAACCCTCACGCCTGACCTGGAACCGGTTGGCCGGGTCGGTGAGTTCCGCGACCGGCACCCGCGCCACCGCCGCCGTCTCGCCGGGATCGACGGCGTGCACGGGGGACGGCGTCCGCCAGTAGGCGAGCACCGGCGTCACGGCGAAGGCGGACACGGGTACGAACAGTTCGGGGAAGACCGCGACCGGCAGCACGCCGGAGGGCTCGACGCCGGTCTCTTCCTCCGCCTCGCGCAGCGCGGTGCCGACAGGCCCGTCGTCACCGGACTCGGCGCCGCCGCCGGGGAACGAGACCTGGCCCGCGTGCGAGCCGAGCGTGTCGGCGCGGCGCTGGAGCAGGACGTCCGGTCCCTGTGGGCCCTCACCGAAGAGCATCAGGACGGACGCGGACCGGTAGCTCGCGTCCGGTGGCACGCTGAACCGGCTGAAGGCGGCCGCGTCGACGTCCCCGCTGATCTTGACGAGCGGTTGCAGCCAGGCCGGCACGGCCTCCGGGTCCACGAGAGGGCCGGTCATGGTGTCCCTTCCACTGCGGCGCGCACCTGCTCAGTGTTCAGGAAGACGCGTGGGTTCTCGATGAGCCGGACGTCTCCACCCGCCGTGACCAGGTACGTCGCCGGGAGGGAGGAAGGGACCTTTAGTGCCGTCCGCGCCGGACCTGACTGCCCGTCACCGTCGAACACGGACGGCAGCCGGACACCCAGTTCGGACAGCAGCGCCAGCCCGTCGGCCCCGGAGCTCGCGACCTGGACGAGGAGCACCCGGGCGGCGCCGGGGCTCGCGGCGTACTCCTGGAGCAGCGGCAGCTCGGCACGGCACGGCTGGCACCACGACGCCCACAGGTTGACCAGCACGGGACCACCCGAAAGCGCCCGGGCGAGGTCGACCCGGGAGCCGTCGCCGAGGCATTCGACGTCGACCCCGCGCAGCTTCGCCACCTCGCCGGGCCCGGGCGGCGGGCAAGCGGCGAGCCCGGCCTTCGCGCGGGCGGCGGTCAGATCGCCGGAGGTCTTCACCGGCCCCTGCCCGTCACGGGTCGTGAGCAACGCGACGATCAGGGCCACCACCAGCACGGCGGCACCGAGGGCCAGTTTGGTGACCCTGGTCACCGGCGGGCCGCCAGATCCAGGATGTGCTCGCGTTCCTCGCCCTTGACCAGCTTCGCGGCCTCTTCGAAGCCCGTCGGGCCGGTTCCGTACGAGGGGCACATCTTGGCCAGCGGACAGGCGCCACAGGCGGGTTTGCGGGAGTGGCAGACGCGGCGGCCGTGGAAGATCGTCCGGTGCGAAAGGAGCGTCCACTCCTTGCGCGGGATCAGCTCGCCGACGGCGTGCTCGACCTTGACCGGGTCCTCCTCCTCGGTCCAGCCCCAGCGGCGGACCAGGCGGCCGAAATGGGTGTCGACGGTGATCCCGGGGACCCCGAAGGCGTCGCCGAGCACGACGTTGGCCGTCTTGCGGCCGACACCGGGCAGCGTGACGAGATCCTTCAGCTTGCCGGGCACTTCGCCGTCGTAGCGCTCCACCAGCGCGGCGCCCAGTCCCATCACCGAGTTCGCCTTGGCACGGAAGAAACCCGTCGACCGGAGGTACTCCTCGAGTTCGGCGCGATCGGCGCCGGCGTAATCGGCGGCACTTCGATAGCGCGCGAAGAGCGCGGGGGTGACCTGATTCACGCGGACGTCGGTGGTCTGCGCCGACAGCACGACCGCGACCAGCAGTTCGAGCGGAGTGGTGAAGTCGAGCTCACAGTGGGCGTCGGGGAACTCGTCGTCGAGGCAACGCTTCATCCGCCTGGCGCGTCTCACCAACGCGAGCCGGCTTTCACCCTCACCCCCCGCACGGGGGGCATTGGTGAGGGCAGGGGGCACCCCGATAGCCTACGGGCGCCATCGGACGAGCCAGTGGGAGCACCCGCCGGTCGTCGTCCGACACGCCAGAGCACCACCTCGGCGCTTCGATCGAGGACGCCATGAGCGAGGATCTGGAGTAATGCACAATTTTTCGGAATTCCCAGGGCAGGGCTCATGACAGTCTGGTTCGTCATCCTCGTCCCCTTGGTGATCATGTTCTTCGCGCTGTTCATGGAACGCGTGGAGACCAGGCTCAAGCACGTCGCGGTGCAGGAGAACGAGGTCGAGGAGTTTCTCGAGCAGGCGCAGCCCAACGAGGTCAGGGCCCTTTACGGGCACGGCATCGGGCGCGCGCTCGAGCTGTTCCGGCTGCGCAGGCTGGGCGGGAAGGCGGCCAGGCTTCGCGCGCGACGCGTGCGGAGTTAGGCTCCACGTTCGAGCGAGATCGTTTTCGGCACGGACGCGCCTGCGGCGAGCCGACGGGCGATCTCGCCAGCACGCCCTAGACTGACGCGAAAAGTGATCGGCGACACGATCCTCGGCAACGAGGTTCGGCGTCGTTTCTCGATGAGGAGGCACCCGAGGTGGACGAAACCCTGGCCCGAGCGGGCATTTTCCAGGGTGTTGAGCCGGCAGCCGCCGAGGCGCTGGCCCAGACCTTGGAATCCGTGGAGTTCCCTCGCGGGCATGTCATCTTCAACGAGGGTGAACCCGGCGACAAGCTTTACATCATCCAATCCGGCAAGGTGAAGATCGGCCGCAAGTCACCGGACGGCCGCGAGAACCTGCTCGGCATCTTCGGCCCGTCCGACATGTTCGGCGAGCTGTCCATTTTCGACCCCGGCCCCCGGACGTCCAGCGCGACGACCGTGACCGAGGTCCGCGCGGTGACGATGGACCGCCCGGCGCTGCGGCAGTGGATCTCCACTCGCCCCGAGATCGCCGAGCAGTTACTGCGCGTGGTCGCCCGTAGGCTGCGCCGGACGAACAACATGGTCGCCGAGCTGATCTTCACCGACGTCCCCGGCCGGGTGGCGCGCGCGCTGCTGCAGCTCGCGCAGCGCTTCGGCAGCCAGGAAGCCGGTCTGCTGCGGGTCACGCACGACCTGACGCAGGAAGAGATCGCCCAGTACGTCGGCGCTTCGCGCGAGACCGTCAACAAGGCTCTCGCCGACTTCGCGCACCGCGGCTGGCTGCGGCTCGAAGGCAAGAGCGTCCTGATCCTGGATCCGGAACGCCTGGCCCGCCGCGCCCGCTAGATCTTTCGAAGTACGTGAAGGCCCCCTTCACTGCGCTAGACGCAGTGAAGGGGGCCTTCACGTACTTGCCCAGGTGACCGAACGCTCCCTACGAGGTGACCGGCGGACCGTCTCCCCGGAAGCGCGTCAGCGCGACGGGGAGACTTCACCCCCGCGCGCCCTCTTTCGGGCCGAAGGCCCACGGAAACATTTTGCAGGGCGCCCTGTGCACCCGCGGAAGTCGGCTTCGGTCCAGCGCCCTGCGAAATGTTTCCGTCAGCGCGCGGCAAACACAACGAAGAGCCGGGCGCCACCCCCGACGTGGCGCACCGGCTCTTCGCTGTGCGCGGACCATCCCCCGACGATCCGCGCTCCCCGCCCTCCGGATTCAGGCCCCGACCCGTACGCCGGAGGGAGTTGGAGACTGTGTTCGTCCTACAACCATCCACGGCCGTCGGCCGTGGATTCAAGCTCTTTCACTCTCAAGGACGCCATCTGCGTCGATTTGTTGCCCCGAATGACCCAGATTTGACCGACTGTTACCCGATCGTGACGAACTGGAGGGCTCCAAGCCGCGTAGTACCCGAAACCCGGGGGTGACAAACCTTACCGCCGCAGATCTGGTACTCGCGTACCAAAGTAGGTCATACTGGTACGCGTGTCCCAGTCTGTGTCCGCTTCCGCCGAGAGCCACCGCACCTCCCTCGCCGACTACCGAGCCGCGCTGACGGCGCCCGGATCCCGCGGGGCGGTCGTCGCGTCCCTGCTCGCCCGCCTGCCGATCGCCATGATCGGCATCTCCGCGCTGCTCTACGTCCAGCGCGAGACGGGCTCGTTCGCCTCGGCCGGGCTGGTGTCGGCCGGTTCGCTGATCGGTGTCTCGGTCGGCGCGGTCGTACAGGGACGGCTCATCGACCGCTTCGGGCCGACTCGGCCGCTGCTGACCACGACGGTGCTCTTCGCGCTGGCGATGACCGGGCTGGTGTTCGCGATCGAGGCCCACGCGCCGACGCTCATGCTGGTCCCGCTCGCCTTCGGCACCGGGATCACCGAGCCGATGGTCGGTTCGGCCTCACGGGCGCTGTGGACACGGCTGCTGCCCGCCGGGCCGACGCGGAACGCCGCGTTCTCCTACGAGGCGATCAGCATGGAGGTCTTCTTCATCCTCGGCCCCGGGTTCGCCGGGCTGCTGATCGCCGCGCCGTGGGCGGGTACCGGCATCGTCGTGGGCTCGCTGACGATGATCGCGGGCGCGGTGCTGTTCGCGCTGAGCCCGATAGTGCGGGCTTGGGGACCGGCGCCGTCGTCGGGCGGCAAACTGCTCGGCGCGCTGGCCAGCCCCGGGATGCGCACGCTCGCGCTCGCCGCGCTGGGCTTCGGCGCCGTGATCGGCTTCGTCGAGGTCGCCGTCCCGGCGGCCGCCACCGAGGCGGGGAACACCTCCATCGGCGGGCTGCTGCTTTCGGCCTGGTCGGTCAGCTCGGTCGCGTTCGGCGTCGCGTACAGCCTGCGCCCGTGGCCGCGCCAGATGGGCCTGCGGCTGCCGGTGCTGCTGGCCGGATTCGGCGCGCTGGTGGCGTTGCTGGCACTGCCGGGATCGCTGTGGGGCCTCGCGCTCGCCATGCTCGCCGCGGGCGCGCTCATCACGCCGCAGTCGACGACGCACTCGGCGGCCATCGAGATCGCCGCGCCGAAGGGCACGGCGGCCGAGGCGTTCGGCTGGGTGCTCACCGCAGTGACCCTCGGCCTCGCGTTCGGGCAGTCGATCAGCGGTTACCTCGTGGAGCACGCGGGATACGAAGCGGCGTTCCTCGCTGCCGGCGGTGTCGGCTTCGCGCTCGCCGCGGTGGTGTGGCTGCTGCGCGGCACCTTCCGCCCCCAGTCGTCCGGAGCCGTCGCCGAAGCCCCCGAACTTGTCGGTGCCGCCCGCTAACTTGCGGGCATGGACCTGACTGCCGCCACCCGCTCCCTCTCGTCCGCCGTTTCCGCCGCCGCCCGACTGCTTTCCGCCCGCTCCGGTCTTCTCCTGCGCGCGGGGCGGGAAGGCCTGACCGTCGGCGGCAACGACAGCGAACGAGCGGTCCGCTTGACCTGTGACGCCGTCGCCCACACCGACGGCGAGGTCGTCGTCCCCGCCGGGCCGCTCGCGGAAACCCTGCGCATGCTCGACGACGATCTGGTGCGCCTGGTCGTCGAGGGTTCGCGGCTGGCCATCCGGGTCGAAGGCGGCCGGTTCGCGCTGCCGTTGCTGAGCCGTGAACTCCGGCTCCCGGACATGCCGCCCAAGGTGTCCGAAGTGGACGGTTCCGCGCTGGTGACGGCGTTGCGCACGGTCGCGGGCACGGCGGCCAAGGACGACGCGCTGCCGATGTTCACCGGAGTCCGCGTGCAGAGCTTCAGCCGCGAACTGCGGCTGACCGCGTCGGACCGGTACCGGATGGCCGTCGCCACCCTGCCGCTGCGCGCCGAGGGCGAACCTGTCGACGCGCTCGTCCCGGCAGGCCTGCTCGCCGAGACGGCGAAGCAGGCAAGTGGTCCTGTCGGCCTGCACGGCGACGGGACCCGGTTCGGGCTGAGCTGGGCGGGCGTCGCCGTCACCACCGCCGTACTCGACGCGGGATTCCTGTCGGAAAAGCTGATCGAGTCGTCCACCGTGGACACGACGGTCGAGGTCGCCGCCGACGCGCTGGCCGCCGCCGTGCGCCGGGTGGGCGTCTACGCCGACGAGCGCCGGGTGCTCACGCTCGAGGTCGGCGATTCGCACCTGCGGCTGGCCAGTTCCAAACAGGACACCGGCGAGGCCGAGCAGACCTTGAAGGCCGAGGTCTCCGGAGGCCGGACGTCACCCTCGTTCCAGGCGCGCTACCTGCTGGACGCGCTGCAGGGTTTCGCCGGGGAACGGGTGCGGCTCGACATCCAGCCCGGCATGCGCGCGTGTGTCATCCGCGCGGTGGAACCACGGGAGGTGGACCTGACGTACTACGTGATGCCGATGCTTCCGCGCTGACTCGGGTCTAGTCGCGAGGCGCGTCACGATGAGGGCCCCGACGGTGTTGCGAAAGCCTCGTTCGCAACGTTGAAGGTTGCGAACGAGGCTTTCGCAACGGCTTTTCGCGCGATCGCCTGCCCTGGCGACGATTGCGCGGGTGTCGGGGTCGCAGGGCAGTCCAGTCTCAGACCTTGATCAACGGAGGATCGGGGACACTCAACGTCCCCAATCTTCCCCACTCACCGCAGCCGGCGTCCAGTGATACCGGTCAGACGGAAGCGGCCTTCACGGCGGCCTCGATCTCGGCGAACGAAGGGTTCACCATCGCCGTCGAGCCCACGAACACCGTCGGCACGACTTCGTTCCCGTCCGCCACCGAGCGCACGCGCGCGGCCGCGTCCGGGTCCTCCCAGATGTTGACGCGTTTCACAGTGAAGCCGCTCTTCGAAAGCGGCCGCTCCAGCGCGGCGCAGAACCCGCATCCGGGGCGCCAGTAGAACTCGACCTCGACGTCACTCATTCGCCGTCCTCCGACCTCAGGTAGTCCAACTGCGCCCGCACACTCCACTCGGCGGGCGCCCACAAAGCCTTGTCGACGTCGGCGTAGACGACCTCGACCACCTGGCGCGGAGTGGCTTCCGCACCGAGGATCTCCAGTGCCGAACGCACCTGGTCCAGCCGTTCTTCCCGGTGCGCCAGGTATTCGCGCGCCGTCGCGGCCAGGTCGGGCAGTTCGGGGCCGTGTCCCGGCAGGCCGGTGGTGCCGCCGGGCAGCTCGACGAGTTTCCGCAGCGAGCGCAGGTAGTCGCCGAGATCGTGCAGCACGGTGGTGCCGCGGCCGAGGATGGTGTCACCGGTCAGGATCTGCCCGTCGGACACCAGGCAGATCGAGTCGCCGGTGTGCCCGGGCGTGTGCAGCACCGAGAGCTCCAGCCCGGCGGCCTCGACCACTTCACCGTCCACAAGGGACTTTCCGCCGATGCAGAGCGACTCGTCGAACGCCCGCACCGGGGCACCGGCGCGCTCGGCGAACCAGGGTGCGCCCTCGGCGTGGTCGGGATGATGGTGGGTCAGGATGATCAGCTCGACAGCGCCGGTTTCCGCCAGCAGCGTCAAGTGTTCGATGTCCTCGTGACCGGGGTCGACGACCACGGAACCCGTCGCGCCCGGACCGCGGAGCACCCAGGAATTGGTGCCTTCCAACGTCATCGAAGACGGATTGTGCTCCAGCAGCACGGAAGCCGTCGGCGTGACCTGGCGCAGCACGCCGTACGCGGGGGCGCTCACGCCGGATCCAGTACGACGCGGACCTTGTCGCCGTCGCGCACCAGTGTCGGCATGATCTTCTTGATCTCGCGTTCGACCGCCCGCGCGGTGGCCGCCGAGTCGAATTCGCCCAGTTCCGCGAGCGTGATCCAGGTCGGGGGCATGAGCATGCGGCGCCCTTCCTTGGCGTCGGCGATGGCCTCCTCCGGCCGCTGCCAGCCGGAGCTGACGGCCTCGGAGGTGGCGCTGTCCGCCTCCTGCCCCTCGGGCAGCACGGCGACGAAGAAACAGGTGTCGTAGCGGCGCGGTTCCTGGGGCGGGGTGACCCAGTTCGCCCACGGGCGCAGGAGATCCGCGCGCAGCGTCAGGCCGTTCGCCTCGAGGAACGCGGCGAGCGAGAGTTCGCGGGAGACCAGTTTCGCGCGGGCGTCGTGGTACGGCGTCGTGTCGGTGACGATGTCGTCCCCGAGGCTCGCGAGCAGCACTCCCGACTCCTCGAACGTCTCCCGCACGGCGGCGCACACCAGGGCGCGGGCAAGCGATTCCTCGCAGCCGAAGCGCTCCGCCCACCAAGCCGGCTCCGGGCCCGCCCAGCTCACCGAGGTGTCGACATCGCGGGAATCCACGCCACCGCCGGGGAAGACGGTCATCCCGCCCGCGAACGGCATGCCCTTCACCCGGTGCTGCAGGAAGACCTCGACGCCTTGCGCGCCGTCGCGGAGGAGGATCACGGTCGCCGCGTCCTTGGGCGTCACCGGCTCGCCGCCGGCGTTGGCGCGGGTGCCCACCCCGGCCCCCACCGGGATGTCGAATGTCAGTTCTTCAGCCACACCCGCAACCTAACATCGCGTTTCGTCCTCTGGTTGCGATAGTTGCGCGTGCAACCACCGCATCCAGAGGACGAAACGCGTAGGGCCTGCTTAAGACCAGCTAGAGCCGCTGCTGCGCGAAGCCCCGTTCAGCCGGATCTTCGCCGCTTCGGCGCGCTCCCGTTCGGCGAGCTCGGCGTGCAGCTCGCGCAGGAGAGCGCGATCGCGCTCGCTCAGGCTGGGGTCGTCGAGGTCGAGAGCGGGCAGCTCGACGACCTCGTGCATGCTCGGCTTGCCCGAGGCGATCTCACGGCCCTTTTCGGGGTCCTCTTTGAGCGCCTGCCGCAGCTGTGCCACTTCGGCCGGGGTCAGGTCGGCCGTGCGCTCGGCACGGGTCTCCGCCCTCGACTTGCGCGGCAGCGGCTCCGGGGACGACGACGGTGTCGGTGCGGCGGGCGCGGGCGCCTGCTGCACGATCGGCACCACCGGCGCGATCGGCTCGCTCGGTTCGTGGCCGCCACTGCCCACCGGGCGCAGCCCGTGCCTGCTCGGCTGCTCCTTGGCCGGCTCGGGAGCCGGAGCGGGAGCGGACGGCGGGGTCACCGGCTCGGACCGAAAGTCACTGGAATGGGTACTCCCGGTGACCCAGACAGGACTCGCGGCCGACGAAGCGGCCTGGTGATAGGCGGACCGTGCCACACCGGGTCCCGCGACCTCCACGACCGAGCGGATGCCCGCGCGGCGAAGCGCGGTGTCCACGCGGAACGCGACCGCGGGCGGGTTGCCCTCCGGGCCGATCTCGACCAGCACCACCCGTTGCGGCAGCGCGCCGGGCACGCTGCCGGCGGGCGTGTTCCGCCACACCGCGTGCACCGACCGGACGTCCGGCAGCACCTGCAGGGTGCGGTCGAGCGCCTCGGCGAGGCCGAATTCGGGCGTGTTCTCACCGGTGAACCGGTGGGTGAGCACCGACTCGTCCTCCTCGACGAGCAGGTCGTTCGCCAGGGTGGCGTCGGACCGGCTCATCTCGAGGACGAGCGCGAGTTCACGCTGTTCGGACGAGCTCACCGGGATCTTCCCCGCGATCAGGGTGCCGGTGGTGAGCTCGACCGCTTCGTCGATGTGCGCACGCGCGATCAGCTCACGCGCTTCGGTCAAAGCACTGTCGTCGATACGACCCGCCAGGGCCAGTAACAGGTTGTGCAGGCGCAGGGGCACCGAGAACCCGTCCATGGGCGGGCCGTCGTGGACCTCCACCATTGCTCTGCTCCCTCCCGGCTCGCCTGGTGGTGCGAGCGTTAAGCGGCGACCAGCCGACTTCCGGTGTCCACCGCGCCCACACAGACCAGTTCGGAGCTGGCGAGCGCGGTGCGGTGATAGCCGGTGAGGTCGATGCTCGGCGGGAGAACCTCGACGCCGGGCTCCTCGTCACCCAGTACGCGCAAGACGCGCTGCAACTCGCCCGTCAGCCTCGGCAACCCGTTGAGCGCCGTGACCAGGAGGACTCGTTTCGCCCCACCCTCGCCGACCACACCGAGGTGTCGCCAGCTTTGCCGCACTTCACCCACATCCGGCCGTCCCCGCAACGTTGCGTGGATCAATACGGACACAGAGTCGACGGAGTTCACCCATTCGGGCGCACTCTGCGTGAATGTGTACCTGGTCTCGGTGACGTCGTCTACCCCCAGGGTGGAACTCACCTGATGCCAGTCGGCCCCGTGAGGAATGAGCCCGGCGACTAGCAGGCGATACTCGGTTTGATCCAGGTCGATCCTGTGCTTAAGCAAAGACCTGGGGAGGGTCCGCGCGAGTGTGCCCATCGCGCCCTCGCCCAGCCAGTCGCGGAATCGCCACAGGAGCTGATCCGGCAGCCGTCCCGCCAGCCGGAGCAGGAGCTCGTGCGAGGACTTCTCGATGTCCGGGTCCATCACTTCACCTCCACGATCAGTTCGATCTCGACCGGCGCCCCGATCGGCAGCTCGGCGACCCCGACGGCCGAGCGGGCGTGGATACCCGACTCGCCGAAGATCTCGCCGAGCAGCTCGGACGCCCCGTTGATCACCGCGGGCTGACCGGTGAAGCCCTCCGCGGACGCGACGAACCCGACGACCTTGACCACACGCACGACGTTGTCGATGCCGGCGATCGAATCGACCGCGGCGAGCGCGTTGAGGATCGAAGTCCGCGCGTACTGCTTCGCCTCTTCGGGGCTGACCTCGGCACCGACCTTGCCGGTCGCTTCGAGCTCACCCTTGACGAAGGGCAGCTGCCCCGACGTGTAGACGTACGAACCGGTGCGGACGGCGGGCACGTAGGCCGCCAGCGGGGCGGCGACGCCGGGAAGTTCGATACCGAGCTCGGCGAGTCGATCGCTCCAGGTCATGGCTTCAATCCCTCAGTTCTTGGCTCGTTTGAGGTAGGCGACGTGCTGCTCGCCGGTCGGGTTCGGGAGCACGGTGACGAGCTCCCAGCCGTCCTCGCCCCACTGGTCGAGGATCTGCTTGGTGGCGTGGATCAACAGGGGGACGGTCGCGTACTCCCACTTGGTGGCGCTCATGTCGGGGAGCGTAGCCAAACCGGCAAGGGCGCCCGACACACATGCGGAAAACCCTCTCGCGACCGGTTCGCCGATTTCCCGCCGATGTGGTTCACTTCACACCTACTCGGGAGTAGATAGGACGTTGACATGCGGACGACGAAGTCCCTTGCCGCCGCCTTCCTGGCCGCGGCCCTTGCCCTGATCTGCGCTTCACCGGCGAACGCCGACGAGAAACTCCCCGTTCCGTGGACACTCGCCGCGGCCCTGCCCGCGCAGGCGGCGAATCCCGGCGGCCCGCCACCCGGCGCGAACGACTTCGGCTGCCGTCCGGGCGCGGCCCATCCGAATCCGGTCGTGCTCGCCCACGGCCTCGGCGCCAACCAGACAGTGAACTGGCAGACGTTCGGCCCCTTGCTCAAGAACAACGGGTACTGCGTCTTCTCACTGACCTACGGAGTCCCCGGGAAGCCGCTGCCGATTTACCAGCCCGGCGGGCTCCTGCCGATGGAACAGAGCGCGAAGGAACTGTCGGCGTTCGTCGACAAGGTCCTCGGGGCGACCGGAGCGTCCAAGGTGGACATCCTCGGGCACTCCGAGGGCACGCTGATGCCTTCCTATTACGTGAAGTTCCTCGGCGGCGCGTCCAAAGTGGACAAGTACGTCAGCCTGACCCCGCTTTGGGACGGCACGACCCTGTTCGGCGCCTCGCATCTCTACGCGCTCGCGGGCGCGCTGGGGCTCGCACCCGGGATCAACGGCATCCTCGACCCGGTCTGCGGCTCGTGCCGTCAGTTCCTGCGCGGTTCGGAGTTCCTCACGAACCTGCGCTCCGGCAACGGCGTCTTCCAGCCGGGCGTGACGTACACGAACATCCTGACCCGCTACGACGAAGCCGTCGTCCCGTACACGAGCGGGCTCGGGAAGGGACCGAACGTGAAGAACATCGTCCTGCAGGACCGCTGCCTGCTGGACCTGGCCGAGCACGCCGGGGTCGCCGCCGACCGCAACGCGGCCGGGCACGTCCTCAACGCGCTCGACCCGGCGCACGCGAAGCCCGTCCCGTGCGTGCCCGCGACCCCGATCGGGAGCTGACCCCGCTCCAAGTACATGAAGGCCCCCTTCCTTGCGCCTAGGTACAGGAAGGGGGCCTTCATGTACTCCGGTCACCGCTACGGTGGGTTCCGTGGAGACCTGGCGCGTGGTCGCGACCGTCCTGCTGGCCGTGACCGGGCTGCCGCTGGTGCTCGTCCTGATGGCGAAGCTACGGGACCGCACGGACAGCTCGGGGACGGTCGCGATCACCGGCGCGGTGGCCTTCGTGGCCCTCCTCCTGCTCGGTGTGGTGATGCTCACGGTCCTGCCCGGGGCTGTGACCTGGAGTCTTCTGGGACTGGTCGCGGCCGCGCTCGGCGTCATGATGCTGGCGAGCTGAACCCTCAATTAGGGTGGGACCGGTGAGCACATCCCTTGCCGGCTGGACCGACGAACTCGCGAGAGCCAGGCTGCATTTCGTCACCGGCAAGGGTGGGACGGGCAAGACCACGCTCGCCGCCTCGCTGGGCCTCGCGCTCGCCAAGGGCGGGCGCCGCGTGCTGCTGATCGAGGTCGAGGGCCGCCAGGGCATCGCCCAGCTCTTCGACACCGAGCCGCTGCCGTACGCCGAGCAGCGCATCGCGGCCGTCCCCGGCGGCGGTGAGCTGCGCGCGCTGCACATCGACGTCGAGGCCGCGCTCCTCGAGTACTTCGAAATGTTCTACAACCTCGGCTTCGCGGGGCGGACGCTGCGGCGGATGGGCGCGATCGAGTTCGCCACGACGCTCGCGCCGGGGCTTCGCGACGTCCTGCTGACCGGGAAGATCAAGGAATGCGTCGGCCGGACCGAATCGGACGGCCGCCACACCTATGACGCCGTCGTCGTCGACTCGCCGCCCACCGGCCGGGTCGTGAAGTTCCTCGACGTCACCAAGGCGCTGACCGACCTCGCCAAAACCGGCCCGATCCGCGGCCAGGCCGACGGCGTCGTCCGGCTGCTGCACTCCGGTGAGACCGCCGTCCACCTGGTGACGCTGCTGGAAGAGATGCCGGTGCGGGAGACCGTCGAAGCGGTCGCCGAACTCGACGGCGCGGATCTGCGCCCCGGCGCGGTGCTGGTCAACCGGGTCCGCCCGCCGCGGCTGCCCGCTCGCTCGGTGACGGCCGCCGCGGACGGCCGTGTCGACGCCTCGCGCGTCCGCGCCGGGCTCGCGTCGGCCGGGCTGAACCTGCCCGAAAGCACCCTCGACGCGCTGGTCGAAGAGACCGTCGAGCACGCCGTCCGGGTCGCGGCCGAGCAACGTGCCCGCGAGCAGCTGTCCGAAGCGGACCTCCCGGGCCTCGAACTGCCGGATCTGACCGACGGGGTCGACGTCGCGGCGCTCTACGACCTCGCCGAAGCGCTGACCGAGCAGGGAGTGCGCTGATGTCGGACATCCTGGAGATCGACAAGCTGATCGACGATCCGGAGAGCCGGGTCATCGTCTGCTGCGGGTCCGGCGGGGTCGGCAAGACGACCACCGCGGCGGCGCTGGCGTTGCGCGCGGCCGAACGCGGACGGCAGACCGTGGTGCTCACCATCGACCCGGCGCGGCGGCTGGCGCAGGCGCTCGGGCTGCGCGAGCTGGGCAACCACCCGAAACAGGTGCAGGTCGACGGCTTCGAACCCAAGGGCGAGCTCTGGGCGATGATGCTCGACATGCGCCGCACCTTCGACGACATGGTGCGTGTGCACGCCGGCCCAGAACGCGCCGAGCAGCTGCTGCAGAACCCCTTCTACCAGACCATTTCCACGTCGTTCTCCGGTACGCAGGAGTACATGGCGATGGAGAAGCTCGGGCAGCTCGCGGCCACCGACGAGTGGGATCTGATCATCGTCGACACGCCGCCGAGCCGGTCCGCGCTCGACTTCCTCGACGCGCCGACGCGGCTTTCCAGCGCGCTCGACGGCCGGATGATCCGGCTGCTCACCGGTCCGGCCAAGGCGGGCGGCTGGGGACTGCGCAAGGTCGTCAACGCTGGGTTCTCGATGTTCGCGAAGGCCGTCTCGACGATCATCGGCGGCCAGCTGCTGACCGACGCTTCGGCGTTCATGCAGGCCTTCGACAGCATGTTCGGCGGCTTCCGCGAACGCGCACGCAAGACCTCCGAGCTGCTGCGATCCGGCGGGACTTCGTTCCTGGTGGTGGCCGCGCCGGAGCCGGACGCGCTGCGCGAGGCGTCCTACTTCGTGGAGCGGCTTTCGGAGGAGAGCATGCCGCTGGCCGGGCTGGTCGCGAACCGGACGCATCCGGTGCTCGCCCCGCTGTCCGGCGCGGAGGCCGTCGCGGCCGCCGAACAGCTGGCGAAGGGCGAGACCAGCGCACCGCTGGCCGAAGCCGTCCTCCGCCTGCACGCGGACAGGGTCGCGCTGGCCGAACGAGAGACGCGGCTGCTCGCCAGGTTCACGCGGGCTCATCCCGAGGTCCCGCTGGTGCGGGTGCCCGCGCTCCCCAGTGACGTGCACGATCTCGAAGGCCTGCGCGACATCGGGACCAGGCTCTCCACCCAGTCCTGAACTCCCGTGAAGGTCCCCTTCCCTACCTTGGACTCAGGGAAGGGGACTTCCACGGAATCATGATCACGAGACTCGGACGCGTACGTCTTCCTCTTCGTCTATCCCGGTGAAACTGCGCTTCGCCGCTTCAAGCAGGTCCGCCCAGCTGGTCACGTCCGGCCGCCGCCTCAGCAGCGCCCGCCGTTCCCGTTCGGTCATACCTCCCCAGATACCGAAGTTGATCCGGCCATCGAGCGCTTCCGCGAGGCATTCCGTCCTGACCGGGCAACCGAGGCAGACCGCCTTGGCCCGGTTCTGTTCCGCTCCCCGGACGAACAGGCCGTCCGGATCGGTGTCGCGGCACGACGCATTTACTCGCCAGCTCGACTGGTTGGTTTCCATACCCCCAGCTCCCTACCCTGGTGTTCGACACACCACGGGGGGACGAAAAGCCTGCGCTCCTGCCCCCATGAGCGTGTCTCCCTTGTGCTCACGTCGGTTGAGCCGGCACCTCCCCGGTGCCGGGTGCCTCCGTTCGGTCGAATGCGACTGCCGCTCGCACTCACCCGTCTGTCGGCTTTTTCATACGTGAGACGTTGACGGACTGTAGGGGCCCTCGGTTCCCCCCGCCAAGTCCTAGAATGCCTCCCATTACCAGCCGTCACCACATGGGGTCGATTTCGTGACCGAATCCGCACCCACAGCGAGGTGACGTCACGGTGGGCTAACGGCATCCGCGTACCCTGGTCCGCGTGCGCAAAACGGACGGTCTGCTGAAGCTCATTGGCCTTTGTGTGCTCGCGGGGGTGCTGGTCGCGGGGATGTTGTTCCCGGTGGCGGGCGCCGCGGGCGTGCTCTCCAACCAGGCGAGCGAGACCGTCGACAAGACATCTTCGGACCTTGCGGACATTCCGCCGCCGCTGGTGACGACGATCACGGACAACACCGGCAAGCAGATCGCGACGCTGTACAAGCAGTTCCGCATCCCCACCAACGAGACGCAGATCAACGACGCCATGAAGTGGGCGCTGATCTCGGTCGAGGACAAGCGCTTCTACGAGCACAACGGGGTGGACTGGAAGGGCACGCTGCGCGCGGCCGTCAGCAACAGCACCGGCGGGGACACACAGGGCGCCTCGACGCTGACGCAGCAGTACGTCAAGAACTACCTGATCAACGTCGTCTACCGGGACGACAAACCGGGCCAGAAGCGCGCACAGGAACAGTCGGTCGCCCGGAAGCTGAAAGAAGCCCGGATCGCGATCCAGCTCGAAACCAAGCTGAACAAGATGCAGATCCTGACCGGCTATCTGAACGTCGTCGAATTCTCACGCGAGATCTTCGGCGTCGGCGCCGCCGCGCAGGCGTACTTCAACACGCCCGTCGAAAAGCTCACGGTGCCGCAGGCCGCGCTGCTGGCCGGTCTGGTGAACAACCCGATCGTCAATGACCCGTGGAAGTACCCGGCGAAGGCGACCGAGCGCCGCAACCTGGTGCTGGACCGCATGGTCGACAACCAGAAACTCGCGAAGGCGGACGCGGAACGCTTCAAGCGCGAACCGCTCGGAGTCGTCGAAGGCGGTCCGCAGAAACCCGCTTCGAACTGCACCGGTGCCGGCACGGAAAACGGTTTCTTCTGCCAGTACGTCGAGGACTATCTCCTCAAGAACGGCATGACGAAGGACGATCTCTACACCGGCGGCTACCAGATCAAGACCACTTTGGACGAACGGGCGAACCACGAAGCCAAGATGTCGGCCGAGGCACAGGTCAAGAAGACGCAGGAAAACGTCGCGAACACGCTTTCGCTGGTGAAGCCGGGCAAGGACCGGCACGAAGTGGTGGCGCTGGCGGCGAACCGTGACTACGGGCTTCACGAAGAGCAGGGCCAGACGACCTTCGCGTTGCCTTCCGGCGTCTACAACACCGCGGGCGCGGGCTCGGCCTACAAGGTCTTCACCGCCGCCGCCGCGATGGAGGCGGGCGTGGCCGGGATCAACAGTTCTCTCCCGGTGCCCGACCTCTACGTCTCCAACGTGTACGCCGGTGGCCCGAAGAAATGCCCCGTGGCTCCCCGTCCCCCGGCCGGGCCGGGTGGCAACTGGTACTGCGTCGGCAACGCGGGCGACTACAACCCCGCCGGTGGGGCCATGTCGATGCAGCAGGCCTTGGCGACCTCGCCGAACACCGCGTTCGTGGCCCTGGAGGACCGGATCGGGAACACCGGGCCGGTCGTGGAGATGGCGCGCAAGCTCGGCATGCGCGACACCATGGCCAGCAACCGCGGCGGTGGCGCAGTCGACCCGAACTCCAAGGACGACGGCGTCAACGTCAACCAGCTCCAGGCGTACGGCCCGAAGCCGGGCTGGAACGGATCCGGTGCGTTCACCCTCGGCGTGAGCCCGCTGTCCGGACTGGAACTGGCGAACGTCGGCGCCACGATCATGAGCGGCGGCGTCTGGTGCCCGCCGACCCCGCTGGCCGGTGTCACCGACCGGGACGGCAAGCCGGTTCCCGTCAAGGAAGCCGCCTGTGAGCAGGTGGTTCCCGAAGGCCTCGCCAACACCCTCGCGGTCGGTATGAGCAGGGACAGTCAGCCGGGCGGAACGTCGTTCGGCGCCGCGAACGGCGCCAGGTGGAACCGGCCGGTGATCGGCAAGACCGGGACCACGCAGAGCAACGGTGCGGGCTCCTACCTTGGCGCGACTCCGCAGCTCGCAGGCGCGGCGATGGTGTTCCGCCCGAAGGGTGGAAGCGGTGGTCTCTGCTACTCCGGCCCGGGTAACGTGTCCGCTCGCGGCTGCGAAAACATGTGGGGTGGCAAGACGCCCGCGCAGACCTGGTTCGGGGCGATGTCGAAGATCCTCGAGGGCCAGGAAGCGCTGCCGTTGCCGCAGCCGGACCCGAAGTACATGGGCGGCGGACGCTGATCCTCAAGGGCCGCGTTCACCAGCGCAAATCACGATGAGTCACATGAATTTAACTTTGAGTGAGCAGCTGGCGGCCTAACGGGGAACAGGGGTCGACGGGATCGTGCCGACCGATCAAGACACCCCGCGCCGACCACGGAAAGTGAAGAAAAGAGGCCATTCCAGCGATTCTTCGGCGTCGCCGGAATGGGGGCGGACGATCACCACCGATGAGCACGTAAACTGGACATCGTGAGCACGCTCAGTAACAGCAAGGCCCCGGGGAAGACGGCACGGCGTTTGGCCGTGGGAACCGTCGCCCTGGGAGCCGCGACCCTCGGTTACGCGGTCGGTATCGAAAGGCGCCGGTGGACGCTTCGCACCGCGGAGCTCCCGGTCCTCGCGGCAGGGGCGAAACCCTTCACGATCCTCCACATCTCGGACCTGCACATGCTGCCCGGTCACGTGAGCAAGCAACGCTGGGTAGCCGCGCTCGACGAACTCGAACCGGATCTCGTCGTCAACACCGGTGACAACCTGTCACATCAGCAGGCCGTCCCGTCCGTGCTGCGCGCACTCGGCCCTCTGCTCGACAGGCCCGGCGTGTTCATTTTCGGCAGCAACGACTACTACGCTCCGAAACCGAAGAACCCCGCGCGCTACCTCATGCCGAAGGGCAAGAAGAAGCGGATCCACGGCGAGCACCTGCCCTGGCGCGACCTGCGCGCCGCCTTCGTCGAACACGGCTGGGACGACCTCACGCACGTCCGGCGCACCATCGAGGTCGCCGACCAGTACGTGTTCACCGCCGGCGTCGACGACGCTCACCTCCGCCGAGACCGCTACGCCGACATCGCGGGCCCGGCCGACCGGGGCGCCGCCGTCCGCATCGGGGTCACGCACTCCCCGGAACCCCGCGTCCTCGACGAGTTCGCCGGCGACGGCTACGACCTCGTCCTCGCGGGCCACACGCACGGCGGGCAACTCCGCGTGCCCGGCTACGGCGCGCTCGTCACCAACTGCGAACTCGACCGCACCCGCGCCCGCGGCGCGTCCCGCTGGGGCGCCCAGATGTGGCTCCACGTCTCCGCCGGACTGGGCACCTCGCCATACGCCCCCGCGCGCTTCGCGTGCCCTCCCGAGGCCAGCCTGCTGACCCTCGTCCCACGGGGTACGACCAGCGGCGATCACCGGAAAGCAGCCCCCCGCAAAGCGCGAAACACCGTCCGCTAAACTTCTCCACGACCCACTAAGAAGTATCCGGGGTGTGGCGCAGCTTGGTAGCGTGCCTCGTTCGGGTCGAGGAGGTCGTGGGTTCGAATCCCGCCACCCCGACGCTAGATCAAGAAGGCCCCGCTCGCAGAACATGCGAGCGGGGCCTTCTTGCTTTGCACTCTGCGGCCGCGCTTACGGGCTTCGCCCCCTTCGCCCCTTCGCTCGCTTCGCCCTTCGCGTGCGGTGAAGGGCGCTTTCCCCACGTGACATGCGACGAAAGTCCCCTTCGCCTCCCCCGCCCGTGCCCCCAATGTGGCGTTGGGGACGCTCAACGTCTCCAACGCCACATTGGGGGCACCAGCCTCGAACGCAACCAGAGGACTAAATGCGGCAGCCCCACACCTACGTGTCTTGAAGGCCTCCTTTGAGACGTTGAGCGTCTCAAAGGGGGCCTTCAAGACATGCACCCCGCCTCACCGAAAGCGCCCGGGCAGCCCCCGCCACTCCCAGGGGGGCGACCCCGGACCCAGCGTATCGGCGAGGGGCGTCGGGACTGGGCGAAAGTGGGGGTGACGGGGTCGGTTGTCCACAACGGTGGATGGGTGTGGACAACTGGCCGCGGGGTTCCCAATGTCGCATTCGAGACGCTGAGGGTCTCGAATGCGACATTGGGAACCCTGAGCGCCGGGCGGAGCGTCAGCGAACGAGAGCGTCAGCGACAGGAGGAGCGTCAGCGACAGGAAAAGCGTCAGCGAGCGGGGCGCGTCAGCGGCGAGAGCGTTAGCGGACGGGGCGCATCAGCGATCGGGCGAGCGGGCGAGCGGGCGGAGCCCGAGCGAGCGCAGAGCCCCGAGCGGCGGGCGGAGCCCGGGCGAGAGATCAGCGGGTGGCCAGGAGTTCGGTCCAGCATTGGGCGAAGTCGCCGTCCCCCGAGCGCGCCCACGACCAAGCCGAGCGCGCGGCTGAGGCGAGTTGGTCCCGGTCCGGGGTCGTCGCGGTTTCGAGCGCCGTCACCAGACGCGCCTCCACGTAGGTCGCCAAAGCCCGGTACGTCGCGTCCGTGCGGTAGCGGGTTTTCGTTCGCACGTCGGTGAAACCGGCGGCCGTGACGGCGGCGGAGATCGAGCGTCCGGCGAACGGGTCGCCACCCGCGCGACGGCACAAGAGGTAGTGCCCGCGAAGGGCGGCGTCGACGTTCGCCGTCTTCGGCCGGAGCCGCGCCCGGCTCCAGTCCGATGTGGACAGTGCGAAGGCGCCGCCGGGTTTGAGCACCCGCCGGATCTCCGCCAAGGCGGTGGCCGGTTCCTTCAAATGCTCGAAGACGGCGTGCGCGAAGACCACGTCGACCGAGGCCTCGGCGAACGGCAACGCGCACGGGTCCGCGGTCAGAAAGTCCACTGTGGACGTTCTGTGTCCGGCACCGATACCGAGGGTGATCGAACCCGGGCCGCAGCCGACGTCGACGACCCCCGTCCCCGGCCCGAACAGCGGTTGCGCGAACACGGCCCGTTCGACCGCTTGGCGCGCGGACCGCGCGGACACCGCGGCGCGCGGCGGGTTTCCCTCCAGCACCCCGCACACAGTACGGCTCCGGGGTGGCAGGATCGAGGGGTGAGCACGCAGCCAGGCAACAAATATCCGTCCGCGGCGGTCCCGGACCGCCTGTTCGACGACGCCGAAGCCGAGGCCAGGTGGCGGGCCCGCTTCCACGCACCGCGCATCTCGGTCCCCGAGTGGGCCATCGACGCCCCGGACGCGAACATCTACGTTTCCAACGCCAGCGGTGTCTGGGAGGTCTACTCGTGGGACCGGTCGACCGGCGAGCACCGCCGCGTCACCGACCGCCCCGCCGGCACCATGCACGCGACCCCGTCCCCCGACGGCCGCTGGATCTGGTGGTTCAACGACACCGACGGCGACGAGTTCGGTTCGTGGGTCCGCGAACCGTTCGCGCCGGGAGCCGCCGCCGAGCGCGCGGTGCCCGACGTCCATGACGGCTATCCCGCCGGGCTCGAGATCGGCACCCGCGTGATCGCCGTCGGCGTCTCGACCGACGACGGCAGCGAACTGTTCGCCCACATCGACGGCAAGACCACCAGCTTCTACCGCCATGACGACGACGCCGGGATCGCCTCGCTTTCCCGCGACGAGTCCCGCCTCGTGATCTCCCATTCCGAGCACGGTGATTCACGACACCCCGCGCTGCGCGTCCTGTCGACCGACGGCTTCGCCACGGTTGCCGATAAATGGGACGGCGAAGGCAAGGGCCTCGGCGCGCTGGAATTCTCGCCGGTCGCGGGTGATCAGCGGTTGCTGGTGCTGCACGAGCGGCGCGGCCGCGAAGAACTGCTGATCTGGGACACCGCCGCCGACACCGAACTGGAGATCGAGCTCGACCTGCCGGGCGAAGTGGTCGCGGGCTGGTACCCGGACGCGCGGGCGCTGCTCGTCGTCCACTTCCACCAGGGCCGCAGTTCCCTGCACCGCTACGACCTCGCGAGCGGCGAATTGTCCTCTTTGGACACGCCGCCGGGCCGGATCGGCGGCGCCGGGGTGCGGCCGGACGGCACCGTCGAGTACTCGTGGTCCAGTGCCGCGCGGCCGACGGCGGTCCGCGCGCGGACATCGGACGGCGCGGACTCGGTCCTCCTCGAACCGCCGGGTGAGCGGGCGCCGGAGTCCGCACCGGTCACCGACGCGTTCGTCGAAGGCATCGGCGGGCAGATCCACGCGCTGGTCTCCCGTCCGGCCGACGCGCCGGAAGGGCCGCTTCCGACGGTCTTCTCCTTGCACGGCGGGCCGCATTCGGCCGACGAGGACCGGTTCTCCGCGTATCGCGCCGTCTGGCTCGACGCCGGATTCGCCGTCGTCGAGGTCAACTACCGCGGCTCCACCGGCTACGGCTCGGCCTGGCGCGATGCCATCGAAGGACGTCCCGGCCTGACCGAACTCGAAGACGTCGCCGCCGTGCACGACTGGGCCGTCCAAAGTGGACTCGCGGACCCGGGAAAGTGCGTGGTGAACGGCGCTTCGTGGGGCGGCTATCTGTCGCTGCTCGCGCTGGGCACCCAGCCCGCGCGCTGGGCGGCGGGAGTCGCCGGGGTGCCCGTCGCGGACTACGTCGCCGCGTACGAGGACGAGATGGAGCAGCTTCGCTCGTTCGACAGGGCGCTGTTCGGCGGTTCGCCGGAGACGGTGCCCGCGGTCTACCGGGAATGTTCGCCGATCACCTACGTCGAGGCCGTGACGGCACCGGTGCTGGTACTCGCCGGGGACAACGATCCGCGCTGCCCGATCAGGCAGGTCGAGAACTACCTCGACAGGCTCGCGAAGCGGGAGATCCCGTTCGAGTTCTACCGTTTCGACGCGGGCCACGGGTCGCTGGTGATCGCCGAGACGATCAAGCAGACGGCGATCGAGGTGTTCTTCGCGCTGCGGGCCGTCGGGCTTCGCTGACCCCGGCGAGCGGGGTCAGCGCTCGGAGAAGAGAGTCCCGCCGGACGCCCAGTGTTCGGCGGGAATCTCGTTGATGGTCACCCAGACACCTTCGGGATTGCCGCCGCAGGTGCGGACGAAGGCGTCGGTCACCTCGCGGACGAGGGCCTGCTTCTGCTCGGCCGTGCGGCCGGGGAACATCGAAACACTGATCATCGGCATGGACGGACTCTAAAGGCCGCGGTCGTGCTTCCGGAGCCTGTCCACCGCGTAGGCGTCACCCTCGAAGGTGATCCGGGCCGCGTCGCGGCCGAAGACGAACAGCAGCAGCTCGATCGGCGCGCCGACCACGGTCACCGTGTCGGGGCCTTCCTTCACCCGCGCTTCGCGGCCTTCGGGAGTCTTCAGGACCACGCCGACCGGCGATTTCCGCAGGTTCAGCTTCGACGCCTGCTTCGCCGACTTCCACGCCGCCGCGTCCCGCGCCGGGTCCGCCGGACGCGGCTCCCAGCCGGACTGCCCGCGCCGGACGTCCTCGTGGTGGATCAGGAACTCGGCGCTGTTCGTCAGCTCGTCGACCGCGCCGATCGACGTCGGCCAGAACCAGGCGGGGCCGGACCGGACCTTCCCCACGACCTCGGACCACGGCCGCGCGGCATAGGAGTCCTGCACCCGCTGCGTGTACGACGCGAGGGCGGGCACCAAGATCCCGGGCATCGCGTCCGGCCGCCGCTCGCGGACCAGCAGATGCGCCGCGAGATCCCGCGTCTTCCAGCCCGTGCACAGGGTCGGCGCGTCCGGGCCGACCTCTTCGAAAAGCTCGCTCAACGCTTGACGTTCGTCTCCGGCGACTCCCATAACCCCCGACGTTACGCGCCGGTAGGGCCCGGGGAAATCCGGCGTGACGCAGGGCACCCGGCTCAGTGATGGAACGCGGTCCGCCGTCCGGGGCGATGGTCGAGCTCGGGCAGCAGGCGCCGGAGGTCGGCGAGCAGCAGATCCGCGAGGTCGTGCGTGAAACCGTTGCGCACCACGATCCTCAGCACCGCGAGATCGGTCCTGTTCTCCGGGAACGTGTACGCCGGGACAAGCCAGCCTCGTTCGCGAAGGCGCCGTGACACGTCGAAGACGTCGAAGCCCTCGACGTCCGCCTTCGTCGTGAAGGCGAACACGGGCAGTTGATCGCCGCGCGTGAGCAGTTCGAACGGGCCCAGCTCGGCGATCCCGTCCGCCAGCTGGGTCGCCACGTCGCGCGAAGCCTGTTGCACAGCACGGAAACCTTCGCGTCCGAGCCGGACGAACGTGTAGTACTGCGCGGCGACCTCGGCGCCGGGACGCGAGAAGTTCAGCGCGAAAGTCGGCATGTCGCCACCGAGGTAGTTGACGTTGAAGACGAGCTCTTCCGGCAACGCCTCCTTGTCTCGCCACACCACCCAGCCCACACCGGGGTAGACCAGGCCGTACTTGTGCCCGGAGGTGTTGATCGACGCCACCCTCGGCAGGCGGAAGTCCCAGCTCAGCTCGGGATCGAGGAACGGCGCGATCATCGCGCCCGAAGCGCCGTCGACGTGCACCGGAATGTCCCAGCCGGACCGTTCCTGGAGCCCGTCGAGCGCGGCCGCGATCTCGGCGACGGGCTCGTAACTGCCGTCGAAAGTGGACCCGAGGATCGCGACGACGCCGATGGTGTTCTCGTCACACCGGGCGATCGCCTCATCGGCGGTGAGGTGGAAGCGGTCGCCGTCCATCGGCACCAGCCGCGGCTCGACCTCCCAGTACTCGCAGAACTTCTCCCAGCAGATCTGGACGTTCGCGCCCATCACCAGATTCGGTTTGCCGGTGCGGCCCAGTTTCGACCAGCGGCGCTTCAACGCCATCCCGGCGAGCATGCAGGCCTCGGACGACCCGGTCGTGGAGCAGCCCATGATCGCGTTCGGATCGGGCGCGTGCCACAGATCGGCGAGGATGTTCACGCAGCGCCGCTCGAGTTCCGCAGTCTGCGGATACTCGTCCTTGTCGATCATGTTCTTGTCGACGCATTCGGCCATCAGCTCGCGGGCCTGCGGCTCCATCCACGTGGTGACGAACGTGGCGAGGTTGAGCCGGGCGTTCCCGTCGAGCATCAACTCATCGCGCACCAGCTGGAGCGCGGTGTCGGGCGGCAGAGGGTCTTCGGCGAGGCTGTCGTGCGGGAGACGGATGCTTGCGGCGAGCGCGGGATACGCGCCGGCGTAGAGCGGGTTGGCCCCGCCTTCGCGGTCCGGATCGGTCGGGGTTCCCTCGTGCAGCACCATGAATCGAACGTTAGTGGCTCGTGAGTGGTGAGGACGGTTGGAACCGTCCTCACCACTCGCGAGGAGGGCTGGTCAGGCCTGCTGCGCCTGCCACATCCAGTGCGCCTTCTCGAGCTCCTGGGTGATCGCGATCAGGAGGTCCTGGGTGACCAGGTCGCTCTTGTCGGTCTCGTCGATGCGCTTGCGCAGACGCTCGATCAGCGCCGCGAGGATGTCGACGATCGCGGCGACCGTGGACTCGACGGACTGCCAGTTGTCGGGATAGTCGGGGAGCCCGGAGCTCTCCACGACGGCCTTCGCCTGTCCGTTCGGCGAGACGCCGATGGCGTTGGCGCGTTCGGCGACCTCGTCGACGTACTGGCGCGCGGTGGCGACCAGCTCGTCGAGCTGCAGGTGCGCGCTGCGGAAGTTCGCGCCGACGACGTTCCAGTGGGCCTGCTTCGCGATCAGCGACAGATCCACCAGATCGACCAGCGTGGCCTGCAAGGCGTTACCGGTGATCTCCTTGTCGGCTTCGCTCAGCGGACTCTGGATCGGGGACTTGCCCATCTTCGGTCTTCCTTTCAGAAAATAGCCGGTTCGGGAGTGGACCTGCCGCGGCCGGGATCAGACCGTCGCGGACAGCGCGACCTCGATGTTCCCGCGGGTCGCGTTCGAGTAGGGGCACACCTGGTGCGCCTGCTCGACGAGCTGATCGGCCTGCGCCTGCTCCAGACCGGGCAGCGAAACCTTGAGCGCGACGCCGAGACCGAAGCCCTCACCCTGCTTGAGGACGCTGACCTCGGCGGTGACGGTGGAGCCGTCGAGCTTCACCTTCGCCTGGCGCGCGACGAGCTGCAACGCCGAGTGGAAGCAGGCGGAGTAGCCGGCGGCGAAAAGCTGCTCGGGGTTGGTCTTGTCACCACCGGGGCCGCCCATCTCCTTCGGGATCGCCAGCGACTCGTCGATGACGCCGTCAGAGGACGTGACCTCACCGTTGCGGCCGTCGCCGCGAGCGGTGGCCACAGCGGTGTACAGAGCCTCAGCCATTCTTCGCCTACCTCCTGGAATCAAGACACGCCCCGTTGAGCGTCTCTGTGGTGCCAACGTCCCGCAACCGCGAAACCTTGCCACCCCATGGCAGGCATCACGTCCGGGAATTACCCGGACGAGGACCGGAGCAAACGGGTCAGTGACCGGCGCGACTCAACGCGAACTCGGCGACCTGGGTGCCGATCAGGCGGAGGGTGCGGACGGTCTTGTCGTCGGAGGCGCCGCCGCCCTCGTCGAACTTGGTTTCCGCGGTGTTGATCGAACCACCCAATGGGGTGGCCCAGCCACGCAGCGCGTGCGTGATCGTGCGCAGCTGCTCCAGCGTGGTGACCGCGGCCTGCCAGCCGAACGCGACGGCGGCGAGGCCGACCGCGCGGCCGTCGAGGTACGGGCGAGCGTCGTCGCGCAGATCCTCGACGTAGTCCAGGGCGTTCTTGACCAGGCCGGACAACGCGCCGTGATAGCCGGGCGAGACCACGATGATCCCGTCGGCGCGGCGGATCGCCTCGACCAGCCGCACGGCCTGTTCGTGCCGCTCTTCCAACGCGGTGTCGTAGAACGGCAGCACCAGCTCCGGTCCGGCGATGAGTTCGGTGGTGACCCCGGCCTCGGCCGCGGCACCCAGTGCGATGCGCAGCGCGCGCTCGGATTGCGAACCCTCCCGCAGGGAGCCGCCGATACCGAGGACATGAACCGCGTTCGTCGAAGTCACGCTTTCGAGGCTAACCCCTCTAGTTAAGTGGAGGACCAGGATCTGGAACGGAGGCCTGCGTCACACCCGTTCGCCGCAAAGGCCCCCGTTCCCGCTGGACGGCATACCTACTCGAAAGTAACCTGACGGGAAGCCCCCAGGAGGAAGCATGGCGATACCGCTCCAGATCCGTGCCGAGGCCGCGTTTTCGCAGCTGGCGTTCTGGCTTCCGAAGCCGGCGAGAAGGGCCATCGCCGGACCGCCGCTCCGCCTGGACGGGCAGGAACTCGCACTGGACGCTCAACTCCTGCTTCGTCTGCAGAAGCTGGCGAAGGCGTCGTTGGTACGAGGGACCGTCGAAGAGTCACGCAGCCTGCTCCTGGCGAGCAGGCATCTGGTCAGCGGAAAGACCATCGAGCCGGTCGCCACCCGGGAACTGCTCATACCGACGGGTGACGGCGACGTACCCGCCACGCTCTACACCCCGGCCGGGCTGCCGGATCCGTCCGCGCTGCTGGTGTTCTTCCACGGCGGCGGCTGGGTGGTCGGCAGCCGCGTCTCGCACGACAACACGGTCCGCTACCTGGCGAAACAGGCAGGCGTCCGGGTTCTCTCGGTGGAATACCGGCTCGCGCCCGAAACGCAGTTCCCCGGCGCCACCGAAGACGCGATCGCGGCCTTCGAGTACGCCTTCGCGAAGGCACGGGACCTGGGAGCCGACCCGGCCCGCATCGCCGTCGGCGGCGACAGCGCGGGCGGGAACCTCGCGGCGGTGACGGCGCAGCAGGCGGTGAAACGCGGCGGCGGTGTCCCGGCGTTCCAGCTGCTGTTCTACCCGGCGACCGATTTCACCGTGCGCCGCCGTTCCCGGGAATTGTTCGCGGAGGACCTGTTCCTCACCGATTCGGATATGACCTGGTTCGAAGGACATTACGTGCCGAAGGGCACCGATCTGTACAACCCGAAACTTTCCCCGCTGCACGGCGACGTTTCCGGATTGCCGCCCGCGTATATCGCGACCGCCGGTTTCGACCCGCTGCGCGACGAGGGCGAGGCTTACGCGGAGAAATTGCGGAAGGCCGGGGTTCCGGTGGCACTCAGCCGCCAGCCGGACCTGATCCACGGGTACATCAACTTCCTCGGCGTCGGCCAGCGGTTCCGTGAAGCGACGGCCGAAGCGGCAGGCGCCCTGCGCCTGGGCCTCGCCCCGAAATAAACGGCCAGATCCGGTGCGGAGAAATGTCCGCACCGGATCCGGCCCCCATTTCGTGGCCCGCCGCCCTGCACGGCGGAACCAGACGTTCCTCTAGCGACCCACGCCTGTCTCTCGGAAGCGCGTCAGCGCGACGAGAGACTTCACCCCGCGCGCCTCTTTCGGCCGAAGGCCACGGAAACCTTTTGTAGGGCGCCCCTACCTGCCAGCGTGAGCTGGTCGCGATCCCGCGCCCTGCGAAAGGTTTCCGTCAGCGCGCGGAGACAGCACAGCGCGGCGATATCACGGCGTGGGGAGCGGCACCGGCGGCAGCGGCAACGGCGGGACAGGGAGTCCGCCGAGCAGGCCGGCGAGGATGCCGGTCACCGCTGTCAACAGGGCTTTCACCAGGTCACTGACGATCTTCAGCGGTCCGGGCAGGTCCGGGAGCGACGGAATCGGTACCGGCAGGGGCGGGAGCTGGCGTGCCTTGGCTTTCGGGTCGGCCAGGAGCCTGCTGGACTCGTCGGAACGGCCCTTGGCCAGGTCGCCGAGCTTCTGTGTTTCGGTCTGGATCTGGTAGCGCTTGCCTGCGGCGATGTCGCCGAGGACGGGGCTCAGCTTGTCCAAGTCCGCCCGCGTCTTGGAGACGTCACCGGCGTAGGCCACCTTGGTGAGCCCGTCCCGCATCTGCAGCACCTGCGCGGCGAGTGCCTGCGTGTTCGACGAACCCTTTCCACCATCGGTACTAGCCGTCGCGGCGCCGGCTGAGGCCACCGCCAACAGACTGCCTGCGGCGAACGCGGCAATCGTCCGGGCAATGTTGCCTTTCATTCCCTTACCTCCTGGCCTCTGAGACCTAACGAGGTAAATCGATACCCGCCGTATCGGCCGAACACCACCCGATCACCGTTTGGAACCGTTTTCTAACCCTTACGTGCCGGATTCATTCCCGGTGAAGACCCCCGCAATTGATTAACGTCGAAATCTTGTGCTTCCCCCTGAAGATCATCCTTTTGCCGCTATTTTATGACCACCCGTGACCAGCCGACACCGTAGAACGTTTCGTTCACCCACAGCGGTGTAGACGGTGATCGTTTGGCTTCATCACTCCGTCGGACAGGCGTGTCGCACTGCTCCACTCGGGTTGTCCCCCACGCACGCCACGCCACCTTCTGGTTTCACATGCGAGTGGGGACATGGAAACGCACCCGGTGCGCGGGGGATGACGCGCACCGGGTGCGTTCCGGTGGTGGGAGCAGCCTCTCGAGGAGAGGTCGTTCTACTTGCGGAAGGCGTCCGCGACCTTGTCGCCGAGGTCCTTGTCGACATTCCGCCAGTACTCGAAGACGCGCTCGAGCACCGGCTGCGAGACGTCGTTCGAAGCGTGGCCGATGATGTTGTTCGCGAGCCGCTCACGCTGCTCGTCGTCCATCACCTCGCGCACGAGGGTGCCCGGCTGACCGAAGTCGTCGTCCTCGGCGTGGAGCTTGTACGCCGAGCGGATGACCTCGTCCTCGACGCCGTAACCCGACGCCGTCTCGGCGGCGATCTCCGCGTTCGCGTGCGGGCCGCCCTTGGAGTTCGGCGCGTACACCGGGTCGCCCGGGTTGGTGAAACGCATCGCGCCGTCGCGCGAGTAGCTGTTCACCGGGGACTTCGGCGCGTTGACCGGCAGCTGCGTGTAGTTCGCGCCGATCCGGTAGCGGTGGGCGTCCGGATACGCGAACAGGCGGCCCTGCAGCATCTTGTCCGGCGACGGGCCGATGCCCGGCACCAGGTTGGACGGCTCGAACGCGGCCTGCTCGATCTCGGCGAAGTAGTTCGCCGGATTGCGGTCGAGCACCCAGCGGCCGACCTTGATCAGCGGGTAGTCGCCCTTCGGCCACACCTTGGTCAGGTCGAACGGGTTGAAGCGGTAGTCCGCGGCTTCGGCGTAGGGCATCACCTGGACGTACAGCGTCCAGCTGGGGTGATTGCCCTTCTCGATGTTCTTGAACAGGTCGCGGATGTAGTAGTCCGAGTCCTCGCCCGCGATGCGGTCCGCGTCGGCCTGGGGCAGGTAGCCGATGCCCTGGTCGGTCTTGAAGTGGTACTTGACCCAGAACTTCTCGCCGCCCGCGTTCTCCCACAGGTAGGTGTGCGAGCCGAACCCGTCCATCTCGCGCCAGTTCGACGGGATGCCGCGATCGCCCATCAGCCAGGTGACCTGGTGCGCGGACTCGGGCCGCAGCGTCCAGAAGTCCCACTGGATGTCGTGGTCGCGCAGGTGGTTGTCGGCGCGGCGCTTCTGCGAGTGGATGAAGTCCGGGAACTTGATCGGGTCGCGGATGAAGAACACCGGGGTGTTGTTGCCGACGAGGTCGTAGTTGCCCTCGGAGGTGTAGAACTTCACCGCGAAACCGCGCGGGTCGCGCCACGTGTCGGGCGAGCCGTTCTCTCCGGCGACCGACGAGAAGCGGACCAGGCTCTCGGTGCGCACGCCCGGCTGGAAGAGCGCGGCCTTCGTGAACTGGCTGACGTCCTCGGTGACCTCGAGGAAGCCGTGCGCGCCGCCGCCCTTGGCGTGGACGACACGTTCGGGTACGCGTTCCCGGTTGAACTGGGCGTTCTTCTCGATCAGGTAGTGATCTTGGAGCAGGATCGGGCCGTTGGCACCCAGCGTCAGCGAGTCGTTGTCGCTCGCGACGGGGATGCCCACGTTGTTAGTGGTCGGCAAGGTCACGCCGGTGCCTCCTGTTTCGTGGTGGTACGGCCACCCTCTCGCGTATTCTGGAATCAGTCAAGAAAAGACCCCGGACCGGGTGACCGGCCGCACGAAAAAAACTTGCACGCGCGTACCAAGTTACGTTCTCATCGGACGTATGGCCCTCGCTCCGTACCGTCGCGTGTTAGCCGTGCCCGGAGTTCCCAGCTCGATGCTGCTGATGTTCCTGGCCCGGCTCCCGATGACGGCCATGGGCGTGACGATGACGCTGTACGTGGTCAACGACCTGGGCCGCGGCTACGGCGCGGCGGGGCTGATCGGCGCGGCCACCACGCTCGGCAGCGCGATCGGGGCGCCGCTCGTCGGCCGGTACGTCGACCGCTACGGGCTGCGGCCGGTGGTCGCGATCTGCGGGCTGGCCTCGTCGACGTTCTGGATCAGCGCGCCGCATCTGCCGTATCAGGTGCTGCTGGCGGTCTCGCTTCCCGCGGGCGTGCTGTCGGTGCCCGCCGGAACGCTCGCGCGGCTCGTCCTCACCGCACTCGTACCGCTGGAGCAGCGGCGGGCGGCCTACTCGCTGGACACGATCTTCGTGGAGGCGTCGTTCATGATCGGGCCGTCGGCCGGGATCATGGCGATCACGCAGCTGCCCGCGGTCTACGCGCTCACCGGCATCGGGATCTGCTTCGCGCTCTCGGCGACGCTGATCTACCGGATGAACCCGCCGATCCGCGCCGAAGCCGACGCCGAGGTGTTCACCGGCGAGCGGCCGCCCGTGCGGAGCTGGCTCACCGGACGGCTCGTGATGGCGATGTTCATCGCCGCCGGCGCGCTGTTCTGCCTGGTCGGCATGGAACTCGCCGCCCTGGCGACGGTGCGCGCGAGCGGCGACATCGCCTGGTCGGGACTGCTGATCACGCTGATGTGCATCGCCTCGGTCCTCGGCGGGGCCATCCACGGCGCCGTCCGGCGATCGCTTTCGCAGGGCACGCTGATGGTGCTGCTCGCGGTGCTCACACTGCCGGTCGGGCTGATCGACCACCCTTGGTGGCTGCTGGCGATCGTGCTCTTCCCGAGCAACGTGCTGTGCGCGCCGACGCTCGCGGCGAGCACGGAGACGGTCAGCGCGGCCGCTCCGCCGCGGGTGCGCGGCGAGGCGATGGGCCTGCTGGACGCGGCCAGCCGGATCGGGCTGGCGATCGGGAGCCCGATCATCGGATACGTGATCGACCACTCCAGCCCGGGCTGGGGGTTCGCGGCCTCGGCGGTGGGAGCGCTGGGGATCGCTTCGCTCGGCCTGTTCTGGCGCCGGTCCCGGACTCCCGCCGCTCCGGTGCCCGCGCTCAGTTCTTCCTGACTTGGGTGAAGGGGACTTTCGCCGCGTGTGATGGGGGGAAAGCGTCCTTCGCGGCTTGGGATGCGGGGAAGGTTCCCTTCAGCCCATGGTGAGCAAGAGAGGCAGGGTGGGCGAGGCGCGGTGCGGGTGGGTGCGGTGCGGGAAGTACGTGAAGGCCCCCTCCACGCGCTACCGCAGTGACAGATGAGGCGACAGAGACGAAAACGCCGCGCCACGAGCCGGTGAGGGGAACCTTGAGGGACCCAGAGTCCCTCAAGGAGTCCTTCACGGACCCAGCAACACCCCACAACAGCCAGCGCAGGTAGTGAAGGCCTCCTTCCCTACCCTCAAGGTAGGCAAGGAGGCCTTCACGGCAAGTGTCAGGCGCAGACCTTGCGCAGGGCGTCGACCCGGTCGATGTTGCGTTTGGTCCAGTCCGCGATCTTGCCCGCGTCCTGGATGTTCTCCTTCTGGGCCTGCAGGTACGAGTCGGCCATGCCGGTCAGCGCACCCGCCACGTCCTGCTCGCCGACGTTGGACGCCAGTTCGCGCAGGCGCTTCTCCTTGTCCGCGGCCCGCTCCTTGAGCGTCGTCGGGTCCGGGTTGAGGTCGGTGAGGCTGAGCGCCTCGGCGCACGCGCTCACCTTCGTCGCGGCCTTGTTCGTCTGATCGACGGCGTTCGTGACCTCGCTGCAGCCCGCCAGCGCGAGTCCGGCGGCCGCCATGAGCGCCGCGATTCCCAACCTCTTCATGGCATCCAGCCTAGCGATTTCGTGGGTGGTATGTCGGGTTCCCCCGGCCACCACCCACGAACCGCGCGGTAATTCAGCCCTTCACGCAGACGACCTGCTTCAGATGGGCGACCACCTCGACGAGGTCGGTCTGCGCCTTGATCACCGTTTCGATGTCCTTGTACGCGGCCGGGATCTCGTCCACCACACCGGAATCCTTGCGGCATTCCACACCGGCGGTCTGCGCGGCGAGGTCTTCGGCGGTGAACAGCTTCTTGGCCTTGTTCCGCGACATCCGGCGGCCCGCCCCGTGCGAAGCGGACTGGAAGGACGACGTGTTCCCGAGACCGCGCACGATGTACGAACCGGTGCCCATGCTGCCCGGGATGATCCCGAGGTCGCCCGAACCCGCGCGGATCGCGCCCTTGCGGGTCACCAGCAGTTCGACGTCGTCGTAGGTCTCTTCTGCCACGTAGTTGTGGTGGCACGAGATGGCATCGTCGAACGTCGTCTGCGGGACGACGTCCTTCAGCGCCTGCTTGACGAGCGCGACCATGGTGGCGCGGTTACGCGCCGCGTAGTCCTGCGCCCAGAACAGGTCGCGCCGGTACGCCTGCATTTCCGGGGTGCCCGCGACGAACACCGCGAGGTCCGGATCCGGCAGGTCCGCGTTGTGCGGCAGCTTCCGCGCGACGGCCATGTGCCGTTCCGCGAGTTCCTTGCCGATGTTGCGCGAACCCGAGTGCAGCATCAGCCAGACGCGGCCTTCGTCGTCGCCGCCCTGTTCGAGGCAGACCTCGATGAAGTGGTTGCCGCCACCGAGGCTCCCGATCTGACGCGACGCGCGGTCATGCAGGTCCTGGACGCCGGCGTGCAGGTCGCCGAAGGACTTCCAGAACGCGTCCCAGCCACCGACACCGTGCACCTTCGCCGGGTTCACCGGCGTCTTGTGCAGGCCGAAGCCGACCGGGACGGCCGATTCGATCCGGCGGCGGAGCTTCAGCAGGTCGTCGGGCAGATCGGCGGCGGTGAGCGAGGTCCGCACCGCGCTCATCCCGCAGCCGATGTCCACCCCGACGGCGGCCGGGGACACGGCGTCGCGCATCGCGATCACGCTGCCGACGGTCGCGCCCTTGCCGTAGTGGACGTCGGGCATGACCGCGACGCCGTGCACCCACGGCAGGTTGGCGACGTTGTGCAGCTGTCGCATGGCTTGGTCCTCGACCGACGTGGGGTCGGCCCACATCCGGATCGGAACCCGCGAGCCTTCGACCGCCGTGTACATGACTTTCCCTTCGTGGAAAACGTTTTGTCGCTCTGAAGCATGCACGGACCCGGCGAACCGGACAAGGCAATTACCTCACTCCACAGTGGACTGTCCACACGCGACTACCACGAGTGAGGTGATGTTCATCGCGAAGTCTTCGATCGTATTCGAAAAGTGATCGGCCTCGACAGGTGCTTCGGGCACAATGAGCGCTCGGTGTCGGGGGTACACCAACTCTGGGGAAGGTCCGTTTCACGGTGAAGTCTTTACGTGGGCTGCTCGCTGCCGTCCTGCTCGCGGCGTTCCCGCTGCTCGTGCTGGCGTTCGTGGGCGGGATCGTGACGCTCGAAGTGCTGGCGCTGCGGCACAACGTTTTCACGGCGGTGAAGCTCGGCATCATCACCGTCCCGGTCGGCTGGATCCTGCTCAAGACCTTGCTCACGGTCGAGCGGGCGACCGATGACGACATACCCGGCGTCGAGGTGACGCCGGAAGACCCGCCGTCACTCTGGGCACTGGTCCGGGAACTGGCGGAAGAGGCGGGCACCCGGCCGCCGGACGAGATCTATCTCGACGCGGACGTCAACGCCGCTGTCACCGAGCGGACCTCGTGGCTCGGGCTGCGGGTGTTGCGCCGCCGGATGATCATCGGGGTCCCGCTGATCATGGGCCTGCGCCAGGACCAGTTCCGCGCGGTACTCGCCCATGAGCTGGGGCACTACAGCAACAGGGACACGCGGTTCGCCGCGCTGACCTATCGCGGTCGCAAATCCATCGCGCGGGTGGTCAACGGCCTCGGCCGCGAGGGCTACTTCGAGCGCTTCGTCGGCTGGCTCTTCAAGCAGTACGCGAAGCTGTACTTCGTCGTCTCGATGAGCGTCTGCCGTGCGCAGGAGCTCGCGGCCGACGCCGTCTCGGCGCGGCTCGCCGGGACCGACGCGGCGGCTTCGGCCCTGCGCGAGATCGAAGCGCTGGCCGTCACCTGGCGGTTCTTCATGAACAACTACGCCGCGATCGGCTGGGACGCGGGCTACCTCCCGGACCGGTTCGGCGAGGGTTACCGCGCGCTGCTCACCGACCCGACCAGGGCGGAGCAGATGGAGGAGATGCGGCGGAACCCGCCGGAGGACAAGACCTCGCGATGGGACACGCATCCGGCGACCCGGGATCGCGTCGCGATGCTCGAGGCCGGGGCCCTGATCCCGGTCCGCCCCGGCGGGGACCGTCCGGCGGCCGACCTGCTGACCGGCGCCGAGAAGATGCTCGACGAGGCGCTGTTCACCGTCTTCTCCGACGAGGCGCACACGAAACGGCGGACCGACTGGCCGTCCCTGGTCGCCATCGGCCGCCGTCACGCCGCGGCCGAAATCGCCGCCGAGGTCCTGGGCGAACGCACCCTGGACATGGCGCTGGACCTGCTCGACGCGGGCAGGCACGAAGAACTCGCCGACCCGGACGAGAAGCCGCCCGCCGGCGTCGGCCCCCGTGCCCGCCGGGAGTTCGCCGCCGTCTCCGTGCGCAGACGGCTGGGCGTGGTGGTCCACGCGGCCCTCACCGACGTCGGCGTGGCGCGATGGTCGCTGTCGTGGTCCGGACCGGCGCCGTTCACCTTGGACGAGCCGCTGGAAGAGCAACTCGCGCCCGCGCTCGACAAGGCCACCGCGGCCGAAGGCGACACCGCGCCCCTGCGCGCGCTTCTGACGGCCGCCGGGGTGTCCACCGGCTATCGACCGTCCCCCACTCTTGTTCGTTCTTAAGGAGTTTCAATGCTTTGGCTGCTCAAATCCCGTGAACGCAAGGCCGTCTTCGCCATGATGAAGGAGGCGAAACGACGCGGCGTCGAGATCGACGAACTCAAGAACGTGCTGACGCCGGAAGAGTTCGCCGCGCTGCTGCCGCCGGAGAAGCCCAGGTTCAAGGGCAAGATCCCGGACGTCACCCGCTGGGGGCTTCCGGCCGACAGCGAGGTCTCGGCCAAGGAGTACTGGACCGACGAGGAAGTCCTCGCGGTCCAGGAGTCGACCGCCCGGGGCGAGTGGGAGGACGCCGCCGCGCTGCTGGCGTCGACCTGGGGGAACTGGGACCGCCGCAACCTGGTGAACGGCGCGCTCGGCGAAGCGGCCGCGAAGGACGACGAATGGCTGCGCGCGTGGCGCAAGGCCCGCCCCGGCGATCCGGGTGCCGCGCTCGTCAACGCGGAATCGCTCGTGCACGTGGCGTGGGAGGTGCGCAGCGGTCTGCAGGCGAAACACGTCACCGAGGAGCAGTTCGCCGCGTTCTTCCGGGTGCTGGAGCAGGCCGAGGAGGCCGTGCACGAGGCGTCCGCGCTCGCCCCCGAGGATCCGACGCCGTGGGTGACGGCGCTCGCGATCGCGATGGGGCGGCAGTACGAGAACGACCAGTACCTCGAGGTCTGGTCGGAACTCGCCGAACGCGACCCGCAGCACCGCGGGGCGCACTCGCGGGCGTTGCAGTACTGGTGCGCGAAGTGGTTCGGCTCGAACGAGCGGATGTGGGAGTTCGCCGAGACCGCCGCGGCGAAGTCGCCGAAGCTGGCTCCGCTGCTGCTGATCGCCGCGCACGAATCCGAGTTCCAGGACGTTCCCGCGTGGCGCGACCCGCGGGTTTCCGGCGCGCTCGACGGGATCGTGGCGTGGCTGAACGGCGAAGGGCGCGATCACCCGGCGACGCGGGGAGACCGGGCGTACGCGGCGAAGGCGCTCGTGGAGAACGGGCGCTTCGACGAGGCCGTCGAGCAGTTCCGGTTCCTGGGGACGCGGGCCGACGCCGGTATCTGGGCCTACAGCGGGGACGCTCGCGGCGAGTTCCTGGCGACGCGGTACGCGGCCTGCGCCGGGGCCACCAAGCCCTGACGCGGCTGAAGGGCCCCTTCACCGCGTCAGACGCAGCGAAGGGGCCCTTCACCGCATCGCATGCGGTGAAGGGCCCCTTCAGCCCACGTCAGGAGTTGGCCGCGACCAGTTCCGCGATCTGCACCGCGTTGAGCGCCGCGCCCTTCCGCAGGTTGTCGTTCGACAGGAACAGTGCCAGCCCGCGGCCGCCGTCGACGCCCGGATCCGTCCGCAGCCGCCCGACGTAGGACGGGTCCTGGCCCGCGGCCTGCAGCGGGGTCGGGATCTCGGACAGCTCCACGCCGGGGGCGCCGGTCAGCAGCTCGGTCGCGCGGGCGACCGAAAGCGCCTGCGAGAACTCCGCGTTGATCGAGATCGAGTGACCCGAGAACACCGGCACCCGCACGCACGTGCAGGAAACGCGCAGCTCCGGGATGCTCAGGATCTTGCGGCTCTCGTTGCGGAACTTCTTCTCTTCGTCCGTCTCGAATTCGCCATCGTCCACAATGGACCCGGCGAGCGGGAGGACGTTGTGCGCGATGGGCCGCGCGTACTTCTCCGGCTCGGGGAACTTCACCGCCGCGCCGTCGTGGGTCAGCGCGCCCGCGTTCGGCGCCGCCGCGGCGAGCTGGCCTTCCAGTTCCTCGACACCGGCGAGCCCGCTGCCGGACACCGCCTGGTAGGTGCTGGCGACCAGGCGTACCAGCCCGGCTTCGGCGTGCAGCGGCTTGAGCACCGGCATCGCGGCCATCGTGGTGCAGTTGGGGTTCGCGATGATCCCCTTGCGCGCTTCCTTGATCGCCTCCGGGTTGACCTCGCTGACGACCAGCGGGACATCCGGGTCCATCCGCCAGGCCGACGAGTTGTCGATCACCGTGGCACCGGCCGCGGCGAACCGCTCCGCCTGCGCCTTGGAGGTCGAGCCACCGGCGGAGAACAGCGCGATGTCCAACCCGGACGGATCGGCGGTCGTCGCGTCCTCGATGACGATTTCCCGATCCTGCCAAGGAAGTTTCGAACCGGCGGACCGCGCCGAAGCGAAGTACCGCATCTCGGCGACCGGGAAACCCCGCTCGGCCAGCAGACGGCGCATGACCGCGCCGACCTGGCCGGTCGCCCCGACGACCCCTACCCGCAAACCTTCCGGCATCAGCGTCCACTCCCCGCGTAGACGACGGCTTCTTCGTCGCCGCCGAGTTCGAATGCCTCATGGATCGCGCGCACCGCGTCGTCGAGCTGCGCGTCCCGGATCAGCACCGAGATCCGGATCTCCGAGGTGTTGATGATTTCGATGTTCACGCCCGACTGCGCGAGCGCCTCGCAGAACGTCGCCGTGACACCGGGGTGCGAGCGCATCCCCGCGCCGACGAGCGACACCTTGCCGACGTGGTCGTCGTAGAGGACCGACTCGAAGCCGATCTCGCCCTTGATCTTCTCCAGCGACTGCACGGCCTTCGCCCCGTTGGCCTTCGAGAGCGTGAAGGTGATGTCGGTGCGGCCGGACGACGTGCTGGACACGTTCTGCAGCACCATGTCGATGTCGATCTCGTTGTCGGCGATCACCCGGAAGATCTTGGCCGCGGCACCGGCGTGGTCCGGCACGCCGGTCACCGTGATCTTGGCTTCGGAGCGGTCGTGCGCCACACCGGTGATCAACGCTTGTTCCACGGGGATCTCCTCGATAGAACCGGTCACCGTGGTGCCCGGCTTGTCACTGTAGGAAGAACGGACTCGGATCGGGACGCCGTAGCGGCGCGCGTACTCCACCGAGCGCAGGTGCAGGATCTTCGAGCCGCTCGCGGCCAGCTCCAGCATCTCCTCGTAGGCGATGGTGTCGAGCTTGCGGGCGTCGGGCACGACGCGCGGATCGGCGGTGTACACACCGTCCACATCGGAATAGATCTCGCAGACGTCGGCGTTCAGCGCCGCGGCCAGCGCGACGGCGGTGGTATCCGAACCACCGCGGCCCAGCGTCGTGATGTCCTTGGTGTCCTGCGACACGCCCTGGAACCCCGCCACCAGCGCGATGTAGCCCTGGTCGAGGGCCTCCGTCACGCGGCTGGGGCTGACATCGATGATCCGCGCGTTGCCGTGCACCGACGTCGTCACCACACCTGCCTGCGAACCGGTGAACGACCACGCCTCCGCGCCCTGCGCGGAGATCGCCATGGCGACGAGCGAGTTCGAGATGCGCTCACCCGCGGTGAGCAGCATGTCCATCTCACGCTCCGGCGGAGCCGGGTTGACCTGCTGAGCCAGGTCGAGCAGCTCGTCCGTCGTGTCGCCCATGGCGGAGCAGACGACGACGACGTCGTTGCCCGCCTTCTTGGTGGCGACGATGCGTTCCGCGACGCGTTTGATCCGGTCGGCACTTTCCAGCGACGAACCGCCGTACTTCTGGACCACGAGGGCCACGCCCGAACCTCCTCGACGGGCCGGGCGGCTCCATGGTGGGCACCGAAGGAGCCCCCGCGTCCCTTATTTGAGCGAAAGCCTACCGGGGACACGCGCGCCCGCCACCGTCGTAAGTGGGCCTGACCACTACTTCGAGGACTTCTCGAAGTAAATCTTCCTTGACACCAACGAAATAGTCGGAGGGCTTTCACTTTAGTGACGGAGAGCACCCCCTTGTTATCGTCCGTCGGTGCACAAACCCGCCGAAACAAGTACCCCGATCGCGTCGATCATGGCCGCCAGGTGGAGCCCGCGCGCCTACGACGAGGCCGCCATCGTCACCGAAGACCAGGTCCGCGCGCTGCTCGAGGCCGCCCGCTGGGCGCCGTCGTTCGGCAACACCCAGCCCGCCCGCTACCTGGTCGGCCTGCGCGGCACACCTTCGTACGACCGGATCCTCTCGACGCTCAACTCGGGCAACCGCGCGTGGGCCCACCGCGCCGGGCTCCTGCTGATCGGCGTGATGGTGACCACGAACGAGAAGGGCGACGTGCCGTACGCCGAGTACGGGCTGGGGCTCGCGAGCGAGAACCTCGTGCTCCAGGCCGTCGAACTCGGCCTGATCGCGCACCAGATGGCGGGCTTCTCCGCCGAAGCGGCGAAGGACTTCTTCGGGCTTCCCGACGACGTCGTCCCGAAGGTCGCCATCGCCGTCGGCTCCCCCGCCGACCCGTCGGTACTCGAAGAGGACTGGCGGATCGAGCGTGAGAAGGGGCCGCGCGAGCGGATCTCGCTGGCGGAATTCGCCTACACCGACGCTTGGGGCGCGAGCGCTTTCTCCGAGTGAGGGAGCCATCGCAGAGCGAGACCGCCCAGCGCGACATGCAGCACGCTCAGCACCGCGACGGCGGTGTGCAGGCCCGAGACGAAGGCCTCCTTCGCGTCGGCGGCGGCCGCGGGCGCGATACCGGGCAGCTGGAGGGTTCCGTCGAGGGTGGGGGCGAGATCCGGGCCTGCCAGGCGGAACACCAGCGCGGCGAGTGAACCCATGAGCGCGATCCCCAGCGCGTTGCCGATCTCGTTGCTCGTTTCGGCGATCGCACCCGCCGCGCCCGCCCGCTCGGCGGGCACCGCCGCGACGGCCGTGTCGGCCACGACACTGAACGAGATGCCGTAGCCGACACCCGCGACCACCGTCGAAGCGACGTACCAGCCCACTCCGCCCGTGACCCCGGTCATGAGCAACAACGCCAGCCCGGCGGCGATGGAGAAGTGGCAGCCGACCAGCGCCGCGCGCTTGCCGATCCGCTCGACCAGCGCCGGGGTGACGACGCACAGGATCGTGAGGACGGCCGCCCCGGGCAGCGCCAGGAGAGCCGCTTGCAGGACGGGCAGCCCCAGCACGGACTGCAGGTGGATCCCGGACAGGTACGCGGCCGCCGACCACGCCGCCAGCGGCAGCAGCCCGGTGACGATCGCGATCGTGAAGACGCGATCGCGGAACAGGGAGAACTCGATGAGCGGGTGGTCGAGACCACGCTGGCGCCGGGCGAACCAGACCAGCAGCACCGCTCCGGCGACAGCCGTGGAGATCGCGAAGACGGACAGGCCGTCGGCGGCCGCGTGCTTGATCCCGTAGATCGCGAGCAAGAGGCCGACGGCGGAGAGCGCCACGCTCAGCTTGTCGACGCGTCCCTTCCCGGTGGCCCGCACTTCGCGGAGCAGCACCGGCGCGAGCACCAGGAACACCGCGATCACCGGCAGGTTGACCAGGAAGACCGAACCCCACCAGAACCGCTCCAGCAGGACCCCGCCGACGACGGGGCCGATCGCGAAACCGGCGGCGAACGCGGCCGCGAAGACACCGATGGCCTGCGCTCGTCGCCGAGGATCGGGAAAGAGTTCGCTCAGCACCGCCAGCGCCGAAGGCAGCAGAGTCGCTCCGGCCAGCCCCATCAGCGCGCGGAACGCGATCAGCAACTCCGGGCCCGGGGCGAACGCCGCGCCGGTGGAGGCCGCGCCGAAGACGGCGGCGCCGATCATCAGCAGCTTCAGCCGTCCGTACCGGTCGCCGACGTTGCCGAACGCGATCAGCAGCGAGCCGACCGCGAAGCCGTAGACGTCCAGGATCCACAATGCCTGGTCGGCCGTCGGGGAAAGGGCCTGGCCGATCCTGGGCATCGCGAGGAACAGGATCGAGCCGTCCATGGAGACGAGGAACACCGGGCAGAGGATCACCAGCAGGCCCAGCCAGGCGCGGGTGTGCGGTCGTGTCATGCCGTCGACGCTGCACCGGCCGCGGGAACGCGACCATCCCCGCGCCGTGGGTACACCCAGCGGGTACACCCACGCGGCGGCCCGGGAACCTAGGCTCGAAATCATGGAAAGCCTCGGCGTGTACCTCAAGAGCCGTCGTGACCGGGTGACTCCCGCCGAAATCGGCCTGCGCACGTACGGCACCTCACGCCGGGTGCCCGGTCTGCGCCGCGAGGAACTCGCCCAGCTCGCCGGAGTGAGCGCCGGGTACTACACGCGGCTCGAACAGGGGCTGGCCGAGACCGCTTCACGGCAGGTGCTCGACGCGCTCGCCCGCGCGCTCCGGCTCGACGACGTCGAGACGGGCCATCTACACAACCTCGCCCGGCAGTCCGCGCCGCCGAAGTTGTCCGACCCCGGCCCCGAGGATCCGCATCCCCGGGTCCTCGCGCTGCTGGAGAACCTCGGCGAGGCCGTGCCCGCGCTCGTCTTCGGCCGTCGCGGCGACGTCCTCGCCTGGAACCACGCCGGGCACGCGCTCATGGCCGAGCACCTCGACTTCGACGCTCCGGGGGATCCGGAACGGCGGCCGTCGCTCCCTCGCCTGTTCTTCCTCGACCCGCTCACCCGCGACCTGCACCGCAACCGGGCCGAACTCGCGCCCATCCATGTCGCCTACCTGCGGCTCACCGCCGGCCGCTACCCGACGGACGCCCGCCTCGCCGCTCTCATCGGCGAGCTTTCGATGCGCAGCGACGAGTTCGCGACGCTCTGGGCGACCGGTGACGTCGCCGACTGCACGATCGGCGCCATGCACCTGCGGCATCCCACGGTCGGCGCGGTGAGCGTCGACTACCAGGTGTGGCTCCAGCCCGACAGCCCCGACCACCGGCTCGAGATCTACACGCCGAAGGACCCCGGATCCGCCGACGCGCTGAAGATCCTGACCCAGTTCGATCGCTAACCTGGGGATATGGGGGCTTTGCGCAGTCTCGTCCGCAACGAATCACGCACGATGGCGGGTCTTTGGCTGTATCTGAGACGCCGCGAGGACGGGGTCGACGAAGACGCCGTCGCGGTGCCGTACGGCGCCAACGGCAAGGCGATCTTCATCGTCTTCGCGGTGGTGAGCGCCTTCGAAGCCGGTCTTTTCTGGCTGATCGACTTCGGTCTGGTCGTCGATCTGCTGCTGCTCGTCCTCGGCGTGTACTCGGCGTTGCTGGTCTTCGGGGTCTACGCGGGCACCGTGGTCCGGCCGCACGTGATCTCGCCGCGCGAAGTGCGGGTGCGCTACAGCTCGTTCTACGACTTGCGGATCCCGAGGGAGAACGTCTCCACGCTGCGGCATCTGAAAGAGAGCCACGATCCCGCCGAGGCGAAGGCGTTCCGCGACGGGACTTGGCTCAGTTACGACAATTTCTACGAGACGAATCTGATCGCGGAACTGCGTGAGCCGATGACGATGACCCGCCCGCTCGGCAAGACCGAGAGCATCCGTGTCGTGAAGTTCCACGCGGACGACCCGAAGGCCGCTGTCGCGGCATACGAACGGCTCGACGTCAGCTGAGCGACGAAGTCCGGCTCACGATCGCTTGCGCGACTTCTGTGACGTTCTCGTCCTGAGCGAAGGCGTGCGCGCGGATCATGGCCAGCGCGTCCGGGGCACCGCAATCATGTGCGGCCATGACCATTCCGGTCGCCTGATGCACGGCGACACGGAGATCGATGTCGTCGAACAGCGGATGCGCGGGAAGTCCGTCCTCGCTGTCGATCCGGGTGTCCGGATGCAGCGCGGTGGTGGTCAGCGCCTCGGCGATCACCCGCACCGAACGGGCCATTTCGGCGTCCGGTTCCGGCTCGGGCCGGTACGCGGTCAGAATGCCCACCGGGACGGCCGCGGTGCCCAGCCGGGCCGCGACCACCGCGTGGACACCCAGGTCCCGCGCGGCCGAGCCGAACTCGGGCCACCGCCGCTCCAGGGCCGACTGACCGTAGACGTTCAGTGCGGCCAGACTGCCCGACGCCATCCAGGACGGTCCTTCGCCGAAGAGGTATTCGAAATCATGCGCCTTGACGGCCACGGAATCCGACGTGACGACCGCGGCCTCGCTCCCGTCGGAGCAGTACAGGGTCACCGCCAGACTCGGAATGCCGGCGGTCTTCGCCACCGCCGTCATGAACGCGGGAGGAAGGGTGGGCGGCTCCTGCGACCGGGCCGCGCCAACGGCTTCGAGGTAGCCGGCGTGCAATTCGGCCGCGACCCGATGCCGGATTTCGGTGGCCTGGTGCAGTTTCACCATCCGCTGATGGAAGGAGCGCATCGATTCGGCGGCCGTCGCCATCAGCCGTTCGTGCCGCCAGGCGATCCCGGCCGCGCGATCCGCGCGCGCACGCTCGGCTTCGATCACACCACGCAGAACCGATGAATCGGATCGACCACCGGCCCGCTCGCCGAGAGTTTCAGGGTGCCGTCGGGATTCACCAGAAGGTGGCGGTCCGGCGGGGATCGAGATGCTGGACGACGACCACCGGCACGGGGAAGTCGGCGGGAAGAGCCGACAGCACCGTGAGGAGTGCCTTGACTCCGCCAGCCGAGGATCCGATGGCGACGATCTCGAAGGCCGTCGACTCAAGGCGGCCGCGCATCCTCCAAGCGTAATGCTCGAAAGCTAGGCGGAACCGCCCACGCGGCGGATGACCTTGGCGAGAATTCCGGTCACCACCATCCAGAAGATCGCGGCGATGCCGTAGTTGATCAGCACGCGGAGCTTGGCGTCCTCGGGCATGAAGAGGTCCTTGAAGCCCAGCAGCAGCCCTTCGGCCCAGCCGCGGACGAACGACACGATGCCGTTGTCGGGGTTCGCCTCGCCGATCACGAAGACGACGTGCAGCACCAGGATCGCCGCGAAGATCAGGCCGACCCAGCGGACGACGCTCGCCAGCACCCCGGCCGCGCGACCGCCGCCCGCACGCCAGTCGACCTTGCGCCTGGTCTTCTGATCTGCGGTTTCCTTCTCTTCAGCGTGCTCGCCCATGCCGGGCAGTGTGGCACGCCGCCTGGTCCGATTGCTACCCGCGAGTAACCCGAATGGGCGCCACTCTGGTCACGGTTCGATCGCGGCCCGGGTTTCCTTTCGGGAGATCTCGCGGTTAAGGTGGCGTCGTGGCTCGAGCTCTCCTGCTTCGCTGCCGCGACGGGGCCTGATCTGACCGGCTCCCCGTCGCGGGGCTTCGTGGTGCCGGTCGTCGCACCCGATTCTTCAGGAGAACCGTCCCCTCATGAGCATCCGTAAGCCCACGCGCCCGGCCCCTTCCGAGCAGGCGGCGTGGAACACCCAGCGCGGCACTTCGATGCCCGTACACCGCTATCGTCCCTGGTCCGAGCTGGTCGAGGACATCGAACTGCCGGACCGCACCTGGCCGGACAAGCGCATCGACACCGCCCCGCTGTGGTGCGCCGTCGACCTGCGCGACGGCAACCAGGCCCTGATCGACCCGATGTCGCCCGCCCGGAAGCGCAAGTTCTTCGATCTGCTGGTCCGCATGGGCTACAAGGAGATCGAGGTCGGTTTCCCGGCGGCGTCGCAGACCGATTTCGACTTCGTCCGCGAGATCATCGACGAGGGCGCCATCCCGGACGACGTCAGCATCCAGGTGCTGACCCAATGCCGTCCCGAGCTGATCGAGCGCACCTTCAAGGCGCTCGAAGGGGCGCCGCGCGCGATCGTCCACATCTACAACTCGACGTCGATCCTGCAGCGCCGCGTGGTGTTCCGCGAGGAGCGCATCGGCATCACGAAGATCGCTTCGCAGGCGGCCGAGCTGGTCGTCGACTACGCCGCGAAGCAGCCGGATACCGACTTCCGCTTCCAGTACTCGCCGGAGTCCTACACCGGCACCGAGCTGTCCTACGCGCTCGAGGTCTGCAACACCGTCACCGAGATCTGGCAGCCGACGCCGGAGAAGCCGGTCATCCTGAACCTGCCTGCCACCGTCGAGATGGCTTCGCCGAACATCTACGCCGACTCGATCGAGTGGATGCACCGCAACCTGGAGCGCCGCGATTCGGTGATCCTGTCGCTGCACCCGCACAACGACCGCGGCACCGGTATCGCCGCCGCCGAACTCGGCTTCCAGGCGGGCGCGGACCGGATCGAAGGCTGCCTGTTCGGCAACGGCGAGCGCACCGGCAACGTCGACCTGGTCGCGCTGGGCATGAACCTCTACAGCCAGGGCGTCGACCCGCAGATCGACTTCTCCGACATGGACGAGATCAAGCGGACCGTCGAATACTGCAACCAGCTGCCGGTGCACGAACGCAGCCCGTGGGCCGGTGACCTGGTGTTCACCGCGTTCTCCGGCAGCCACCAGGACGCGATCAACAAGGGCCTCGACGCGCTGAAGGCCGCCGCCGACAAGGCGGGGACGCCGGTCGACGAGCACCCGTGGGAGGTCCCGTACCTGCCGATCGACCCGAAGGACATCGGCCGCAACTACGAGGCCGTGATCCGGGTGAACTCGCAGTCCGGCAAGGGCGGCGTCGCCTACATCATGAAGGCCGAGCACCAGCTCGACCTGCCGCGGCGCCTGCAGATCGAGTTCTCGAAAGTCGTCCAGCGCCACACCGACACCGAGGGCGGCGAAGTCGACCCGACCACGATGTGGAACGCGTTCTCGGCCGAGTACCTGGAGCTGAAGACGCCGCTGGAGCTGGTCCGCCAGCACGTGCGGGACAACGGCGACGGCGAGTACGACATCACCGCCACCGTGCGGGTCGAGGGCGACGAGCACGAGGTCACCGGACGCGGGAACGGTCCGATCGCGGCCTTCTTCGACGCGCTGTCGACGGTCGGATTCGACCTGCGGCTGCTGGACTACAGCGAGCACACGCTCTCGCCGGGCGACGACGCGCGGGCGGCGTCGTACATCGAGTGCGCGATCTCCGACAGGGTGTACTGGGGCATCGGGATCGACCCGTCGATCGTGACCGCTTCCCTGCGGGCCGTCGTCTCGGCCGTGAACCGGGCTCACCGCTAAAGCCCTGAGCTGAAGGGGCCCTTCACCGCATGCGATGCGGTGAAGGGCCCTTTCGCTGCGTCGGATGCGGTGAAGGGCCCCTTCAGCCCCCCGCGATCCGGCCAGGTGCGCTAGCCGGATCACGCGTGTTCGGAGCCGGATCACGCGTGTCTCAAGGCGGATCACGCGTGATTGGGGCCGGAAGACACGATGCGATCCGGCCTCGGGCGTGTTCCGCCGCCAAGCACGCGAGTTACGGCTCCGAGCACGCGAGTTACGGCTCCGAGCACGCGAGTTCCGTGCCGGGACACGCGAGTCACGAGCGTTAGAGGGCTTTCACCGCGGCCAGGATGTCGGCCGGGTCGGTGCGGGTGGTGTAGTCCGGATGGACGTCGATGTAGCGGATGACGCCTTCACCGTCCACGACCAGGACTGTCGGGTACGGCAGCTCCCACTCCGCCGAGCCGTTGATCTTCTCGACGTCGCCGATGAGCGTGTCGAAAGCCGGCTTCGTCTCCGGCGCCAGCCGGAACGTGATGCCGAGCGCGCGGCCGAGCTCGTTGTCCACATCGGACAGAACGGTGAATTCCAGATCCTTTGTGGACAGTGAACCGTCCGGGAGCTGCGGGCTGACCGCGATCAGCTTCACCCCCAGGCCCTCCAGTTCCGGCAGCACCTCCTGCTGGTACGCGCGCAGCGCCAGATTGCAGTACGGGCACCACGCGCCGCGGTAGAACACCACGACCGCGGGCCCGTCCTTGACCGAGACCCGGCCACCGTTCGCGTCCGGCAGCGCGAGATCCGGCATCGCCGCCCCCGGTTTCGCGGCCTTCTCGGCGACCACTCCGACGAACGACGCGCGATCGGCCTTGAGCACTTCGGCGATCTCCGCCGGGACGTGCGTCGCGACGGATTCCCGCAGCTCGGACAGGTCGGTGTCGAGATCCCCCATGGTCACTCCTTTGGTTGTACTGATCGGTACAGTGGAGCCGACTGTACTATTCGGTACATGGATGGTCAACCGGCTGCTTCGACCCCACGCGGGCGCCTGACCCGGGACGCGATCGTCGACTCGGCGGCGGGGCTGATGTACGTCAACGGCGTCGCCGGGACGAGCGTCGACAAGGTGCTCGCGGCGAGCGGGGCCGGGAAATCGCAGATGTACCACTACTTCAAGAACAAGGAACAGCTGGTCGAAGCGGTCATCGCGCGCTTCCTGGAGAACATCCTCGGCAACCAGCCGACCATCTTCGCGCTGCACGACTGGGCCGACTTCGAGCAGTGGGCCGGGGAGATCCTCGCCATCCAGACCACCCCGCAGGGACCGATCGCCTGCCCGCTCGGCAATCTCGCCGGCGAGCTCGGCGACGACCCCAAGATGGCGCCCCTGCTGGACAAGGCCTACCGCGAATGGGAGTCACATCTCGAGCGCGGACTGAAGTCGTTGCAGGAACAGGGAAAGCTCGCCGAAGACGCCGACATCGCCCGGCTCGCGCAGACCGCGATGGCGTGTGTCCAGGGCGGCCTGCTGATGGCCCATCTGCGCCACGACATCACCCCGATCGCGGACGCGCTCAAGCTCGCGCTGGACCACCTGAAGAGTCACGCTCGCCCGTGAGCGCCTCGACCTCGTCGGCCAGCGCGACGAGGATCTTCGCCACCGCGGGCCGCGAAGACGCGCCGAGCCGGCAGACGGCCTCCACGTGCCGCGCCGCTTTGATCCCGGCGAGCGGACGGCAGACCAGGCCGCTGCCGCGCCGGGTGTCCATGGTGTACCGGGGCAGCAGCGCGATCCCGTGCCCGGCGGCGACGAGCCGTTCGGTGATGCGGAAATCGTTGATGCGCTGGACGACCTGCGGGCGCACGCCGGTGCGGATGATCAGCGACTGGAGGATGTCGTCGACAGGGAAACCGGCGTTGACGCTGATCCAGCGTTCGTCGGCCAGTTCGGCGAGTTCGATGCGGCGCCGTTTGGCGAGCCGATGCCCGGCTGGCAGCGCGACGTCGAGCGGTTCGCGCAGCAGATGACGCGTCTCCAGCCGTTCCGAGCCGAGCGAAGGTGCGTGCTCGTCCCGGTGTGCCACCACGATGTCGTAGTCCGCGACGAGCCCCGGGACCTCCGGCGGGGTCATGTCGACGTCGCGCACGATGACTTCCAGTCCCTCGAATTCCGCCGTCCGGCGCAGCAGACCGGGGAGCAGCATCAGCCCGGCCGACTGGAAGATCGCCACCCGGACCCGGCCGCGGGGAGCGCTGCGGTAAGTGTCCAATTCGGACTCCGCGCGATCGAGTGCGGCGAGCACGTCGTCCGCGCGGGCGACCAGCGCCCGGCCCGCGTCGGTCAGCCGGAGTCCCCGGCCCGCCGGTTCCGTCAGCGCGAGACCGACGTCGGCCTGCAAGGCGCGAAGTTGCTGGGAAACCGCGGAAGGGGTGCAGTGCAGCGCCTTCGCGGCCGCCGTCACGCTGCCGCGATCGGCGAACTCGCGCAAGGTCCGCAATCGGCCGATGTCCATCCCGCCAGCATATGTGAAGCGAAACTGAACGGTCACTGAAAATATTATCGCTTGTCCTTCACGATATGCCCCCGTAAGAGTGAAGGCATGCCCGCCCGCGACCGTTTGCTCGCCCTGCTCGTCGCCGTCCTCTGGGGCTGCAACTTCCTCGCCATCCACGCCACCCTCGGGCAGTTCCCTCCCGTCTTCGCCGGCGGGCTGCGCTTCGCGGTCATCGCGATCCCGACCATCCTGTTCGTGCCGTGGCCGAAGGTGAAGATCCGCCACCTGCTCGGCTACGGGCTCGGCTTCGGCACCGGGCAGTTCGTGTTCCTCTTCATCGCGATGGACACCGGCATGCCGACCGGCCTCGCGTCGCTGGTGCTGCAGGCTTCGGCCCCGTTCACCGTCCTGCTCGGCGCCGTGTTCCTGCGGGAACGCGTGTCCGGACGGCAGCTCGCCGGGATACTGCTCGCCGTCGCCGGGATGGCGACGATCGCCTGGCAGCAGGCCGGGAACGCCGCCCTGCTGCCGGTGATCCTGACCCTTCTCGGCGCGCTGAGCTGGGCTTTCGGCAACTTGAGCACGCGGCAGGCGGCACCGGACAACCCGCTGAACTTCGTCCTCTGGATGTCGGTGGTGCCGCCGCTGCCGATGTTCGCGCTGTCACTGGCGATGGAAGGCCCGGCGGAGATCGGCCACTCGCTGAGCACGCTCGGCACCCCGACCGGGCTGATCGGCCTCGGCGGCCTCGCCTACGTCGTGGTGTTCGGCACGATCGTCGGCTCCGGGATCTGGACTTCGCTGATGCGCCGCAATCCGGCGGGTGTGGTCGCGCCGTTCTCCCTGCTGGTGCCGGTGGTCGGGCTGTCGGTGGCGTTCCTCGTGCTCGACGAGCGGCCGTCGCCGCTCGAGGTCGTCGCGGCGGCCGTCGTCATCGGCGGCGTGCTGTTCGGTTCGACGAAGCGCCGCGTGCGCGAGCCGGACTTCCTCGCCGAAGCCGAAACGCCTCAGCCCACTGGAGTGCGGTGAGCCGTGCGGGCCGGGCGCCGCGCCCGGTGAACACCCGCCGCACGAAGTCCTGGTAGCGCGCACGATCCGTGTCGTCGACGAGCGGGCGCTCGCGGCGGGTCATGGTCAGCAGGCCGCCGTCGACACCGGGCCGGGGACGGAACGCCGCCGCGGGGACCCGTCCGGCCAGCCGGAAGTCGAACCACGGCCACCACTGGGCGGTCATCATGGTCGCGCCGCCGACCCCGGCGCGACGGCGCGCCACCTCCCATTGCACGAGCAGGACGGCGTCGCTCCAGCCGGGAGCGGCGAGGACGTGGCGCAGCGTCGCGGTGGTCAGGTGGAAGGGCAGATTGCCGACCAGTACGCAGGGCGTTTTCGGCAGGGGGAACCGCAGGAAGTCCGCGGTGACGATCTCAGTGGACGGCCGGACGCGTCCCGCCAGCCGGGCGGCGCGACGGGCGTCGATCTCGACGCCGGTCAGCGGCCTGCCGAGCCGTTCCAGCGGCAGGGTGAGCGCGCCGTCGCCCGTGCCGAATTCGATGATCGGCCCGCCGGTTTCGGCGACGAGCTTCACGACGGTTTCGATGGTTTTCCGGTCGATGAGGAAGTTCTGGCCGAGCTCATGACGGCCAGGACGGTGTGTGCGCAAGGGGTCTCCGCGGCTTCGAGGTGAGCCGGGCAGCCTGAAGCAGGCCCGGCGATGACTCGCTCGGGCGGCGGTTCCTTGCTGGAGCGTGGAATCCGCCGCTAGGCGCGGCGGGTCCTGGTGAAGGCGGAAGCACACATGGCAGCGAAGCTACCTCGAGCCGGCGTGCTTCCGCCAACGCTTTTCTACGCGCCGATACGACTGGTGCCGAGGTGCTCGACAGGCCCGGACAGCGCGGCCTTCACCCCGCGGGTGAGGTCGTCGGTGAGCACCTCGGTCTCGCCCTTTTCGAGCCCGTCGACGACCTGGCGGGCGACGTCGCGCGGGTCGTTCTTCTCGACCTCGAACCCCTGGGTCATGTCGGTGTCGGTGTAGCCGAGGTGGACGCCGACGACCTGGGTGTCCTGCTCGGCGAACTCGATGCGGAGCGAGTTGGTGATCGACCAGAACGCGGCTTTCGACGCGCCGTACGAACCCGAGCCCGACGCCCACGACAGGACGGAATGGACGTTGACCAGTGCGCCGCCGTCCTCGAGCTGCGGCGCAAACGCTTGCGCGATGCGCAGCGCGCCGAAGACGTTCGTCTCGAAGACCGGTCGATGCGCGTCGACCTCCTCGGCCAGCAGCGAGCCGAGGCCGAGGACACCGGCGTTGTTGAAGACGATCGTCGCGTCGCTCGCCTTCTCGGCCAGCGAGCGGACGGACTCCGGGTCGGTGACGTCGAGCGGGAGCGGGACGATCCGCGGATCGGTCTCCTCGTGCGGCGACCTGGCGGTGGCGTAGACCTTGGCGGCGCCGCGGGCGAGCAGCTCGGCGACGAACGCCTTGCCGAGGCCTCGCTGGCCGCCGGTGACCAGGACGACGGCACCCTCGATGGAGGTCATGACTTGCTCCCTTGACAGAAGTGTTCGGCTTTTGCCTCTGTCGTCAGCATGAGGGCGCGCGGCGACAGAGTCAAGTACGCTTGACCTATGTCATGGACCGCGACGGACCGCTACCGGTTGCGCGCCGCCCCCTCGGGGCTGGCGCTCGTTCAGGACTTCCTCAACACGAAGGCGATCAAGGCACACGGCCTCGACCTGCTGGACGACGCCGACCTGGCGCGGCCGTGGGTCGCCGAGGCACTGGCCGAATGGTCGCGGACCCGCGACGCCGACGTGCCCGAGGTCACGCTGGGTTCGGGCGACCTTCGCGCGCTTCGCGACCTGCGGGAGTCGTTCGTTTCGCTCTTGGACGGGGACGAGGCGGCGGTCGAGAAACCGATCAAGGCGGAGCTGGCCCTGCGGGACGGCGTCGTCCGGCTGTTCCCGTCCGGCACCGGACGGCAGTGGCTCGCTTCGGCGCTGTGGACGGAGACGCTGCTCGCGCAGCAGTCCGGGATCTGGCCTCGGCTGAAACTGTGCCGTCTCGACGGCTGCCGTTCGGCGTTCTACGACGTCTCGCGCAACAACAGCGGCGTCTGGCACGACGTGAAGACGTGCGGGAACGTCGCGAACCTGCGGGCGTCGCGGGAGCGGAAGAAAGCGCTCAGCTGAACGACGCCAGCGCCGACGGGATCGGGATCTCGCCGCCGATGACGTCGAAACCCCGGTTCTCGGTGAGGGGTTCCTCCAGCGCGGCGACCATGACGGCGGCGACGTCGGCGCGGCAGACGCGGCCGGGTTCGAGGTGGCCGGCGATCTTGACGTGCCCGCTGGGCGGATCGTCGGTGAGCGTGCCGGGACGGACGATCGTCCAGTTCAGGCTCGAGCGGCGGAGGATGCTGTCGGAGATCTGCTTCGCCATCAGGATCGAGCGCACCAGGCGATCGCCCTGATCCGGTGAATCCGCGAACTGCGCGGAAAGCTGCACGAACCGCGCGACACCCGCCTTCTCCGCGGCGCGGATCGCGGTGATCACACCGTCGCGGTCGACGAGGTCGACCGACGCCTGATCCGGATCGGGCGCGCCGATCGCGCTGATCACCACCTCGGAACCGGCGAGGGCCTCGACGAGGTCGTCCGCGTCGGCGGTGACGTCCGCGACCACGGTTTCGGCGCCGAGCCCGGCGACCTCCTCGGCACGGCGACGGCTGCGCAGGCCCGCGCGCACCTGATGCCCCCGCCCCCGCAGCAGCCGGACCACGTGAATCCCCGTCCGCCCCGACGCACCCAGCACTGTGACCCGCATGACACCGAGTCTGCCTGATCACGCGCCCACCTGCCTGATCACGCGCGACCCACGCATTTCGTCCTCTAAATGCGCCCATGCCCACTCGCATTCAGAGGACTAAACGCGGTGTCGTGCTCCGGCGGGCGCCGGGCGTTTGCCGTGGTGTCGCGAAAGCCACTTTCGGGACGTCAGATGTCCCGAAAGTGGCTTTCGCGACACGGCCACCCACGCATTTCGTCCTCTAAATGCGTCAAGTACATGAAGGCCCCCTTCCTGTACCTAGGCGCAAGGAAGGGGGCCTTCATGTACTTCGACGAGCTACAGGATCTCCGCCGCCGAGCCGACGTCCGGAAGTCCGCCGACGTCCGGGTTCAGGTCCCCGGCCCCGACGAGTTCCGCCTTGACCTCGTGCGGCCGGATCCGGCCGTCGCGGATGTCCTCCGCGTAGTGGCAGGCCACCCGGTGCCCGGCGCCGATCTCCCGCAGCTGCGGGCGGTCGGTGTCGCACAGGCTCTGCTGCTTCCACGGGCAGCGCGTGTGGAAGCGGCAACCGGACGGCGGCCGCGCCGGCGAAGGCAGGTCGCCGGCGAGCAGGATCTGCTCCCGGCTGTCCTCGACCGTCGGATCCGGCACGGGGATCGCCGAAAGCAGCGCCCGCGTGTACGGGTGCAGCGGGTTCTCGTACAGCGCGTCGGCGTCGGCCTCTTCGACCAGCGAGCCGAGGTACATCACGCCGATACGGTCGGAGATGTGTCGCACCACCGCGAGGTCGTGCGCGATCACCAGGTACGTGAGCCCGAGCTTCTCCTGCAGGTTTTCCAGGAGGTTGACCACCTGCGCCTGCACCGAGACGTCCAGCGCGGACACCGGTTCGTCGGCGACGATCAGGTCCGGCTCCACCGCGAGCGCCCGCGCGATGCCGATGCGCTGGCGCTGACCGCCGGAGAACTCGTGCGGGTACTTCCGCAGCGAGGACTCGGGAAGCCCGACGGCGGACAGGAGTTCACGCAGCCGCTTGGCCGTCGCGTCCTTGTCCTTGTCGAGGCCGTGCGCCTTCATCCCTTCCGTCAGAATGGATTCCACCGACTGCCGAGGGTCCAAAGAGGACATCGGGTCCTGGAAGACCATCTGCATCCGGCGGCGCGCCTTGCGCAGGTCCTCGCCCTTGAGCCCGGCCACGTCCGTGCCGTCGAAGACGACGTGGCCGTCCGTCAGCTCGGTCAGCCGGAGGATCGCCCTGCCCAAAGTGGACTTCCCGCAGCCGGATTCGCCGACCAGCCCGTAGGTTTCGCCCTTGCGGATGGCGAGGTCGACGCCGTCGACGGCGTACACGTACCCGACGGTCCGGTCGACCACGATGCCGCGTTTGATCGGGAAGTGCACCTTGAGGTCGTTGACCTCGAGCAGCACTTCCTGCTGCGGTGCCGTATGCGTCATCGGGCCCCTCCTCGTGCGGCCACGGCCGGGATCACCGGGTTGTGGCAGCGCAGCAGCCCACCGCGATCGGGGGTCAGCTGCGGTGAAACCTCCCGGCACACGCCGAGAGCGTTCGGGCAGCGGGGCGCGAAGGCGCAACCGCCGTCCCACGGGATGTTGTCGGCGACGGATCCCTTGATGGGGATCAGTTTCTCGCCGCGGCCCGCGTCGAGACGCGGGATCGAGGCGAGCAGGCCGTGGGTGTACGGGTGCCGCGGTTCGGCGAACAGCGCGTGCCTTTCGGCGCGCTCGACGATCTTGCCGCCGTAGAGCACGTTGACCTCGTCGCAAAGACCCGCGACGACACCGAGGTCGTGCGTGATCATGATCAGCGCTGTCCCGGTGTCCTGCACCAGTTCCCGCAGCAGCGCGAGGATCTGCGCCTGGATCGTCACGTCGAGCGCGGTGGTCGGCTCGTCGGCGATGAGCAGCCGCGGACGGCAAGCCAGCGCGATCGCGATCAGCGCGCGCTGCCGCATCCCGCCGGAAAGCTGGTGCGGGTACTCGGAAAGCCGCCGCGACGGGTCGGGGATGCCGACCTTGTCCAGCAGTTCCGCCGCTTCCACCGACGCCACCTTGCGCGACATGCCGCGGTGCCGCTCGAGCACCTCGGTGATCTGCAGGCCGATCGGGATGACCGGGTTCAGCGAGGACAGCGGATCCTGGAACACCATGCCGAGGTCGCGGCCCCGGCGGTCCCGCATTTCCCGGTCCGACAGGCGAAGCAGATCCGTGCCTTCGAACGACACCGAACCGCTGACGTGGTTGCCGCGTTTGGCCAGCAACCGCATGATCGCCAGCGAGGTCACGGACTTGCCGCAACCGGACTCACCGACGAGACCGACCGTCTGGCCGGGCTCGACATCGAAACTGACCCCGTCCACCGCGGTGAACGGCTTCTCACCACGTCGCTGGAAAACAACCGTGAGGTCGCGTACTTCGAGGAGTGCCATGAGAAATCACCGCCTGTTCTTCGGATCGAGGGCTTCCCGCAAGGACTCGCCGAGCAGCGTGAACCCGAGCGCGACGATGATGATCGCGATGGCCGGGTAGTACGCGAGCTCGGGGCGGATGTCGAGGAACTGCCGAGCGCTGCGGCTCAGCATGATGCCCCATTCCGCCCGGTTCGGGTCCGGGTCGCCGAGACCGAGGAACGACAGCGCCGCCGCCTCGAGGATCGCGGTCGCCAGGGTCAGCGTGGCCTGCACGATGACCGGGCCGAGTGAGTTGGGCAGCATGTGCCGCACCACGATCGCCCCGCGTTTGACGCCGAGCGACGTCGCCGCGAGCACGTGATCACTACTTCTCTGCGCGAGCATCGAACCGCGCAGCAACCGCGCGAAGATCGGCACGCCGACCATCGACACCGCCACGATCACGGTCCACTGGCTCGGCTTCTGGAACAGCGCGGCGACCGAGATCGCCAGCAGCAGCGACGGCACCGACAGCATGACGTCGACCAGGCGCATCAGCACCGTGTCGACCCAGCCGCCGAAGGCGCCGGCGAGACCGCCGATGATCATGCCGACCACGACGCCGATGACCGTGGCGAGCACACCGACCAGCAGGGTGTTCTGGGCACCGACCAGCAGTCGCGAGAGGTAGTCGCGGCCGAAGTCGTCGACACCGAGCGGGAAACCGGCCTGCGCGCCGGGGATGATGCCCTTGCCGAGGATGACCTCGCTCTGCAGGTACCGCTCGTACGGGTCCTTCGGCGCGATGAACGGCGCCAGGATCGCCAGCAGCAGGAACAGACCGGTGATCACGCCACCGGTGATGGCCACCGGGCTCCGCAGCATCCGGCGCATCGCCTCGCCGCCGAGGCTGTGGCCCTTCGCCGACGACGCGGCGAGCCTGTCGATCGGCTCCTTCTTCTTGTTCAGCAGTGTGTTCATCGGACACGCACCCTCGGGTCGATGAGCCCGTACGAGACGTCGACCAGCATGTTCACCAGCACGTAGACCAGTGCGCCGAACAGCAGCAGCGCCTGGAGCCGCGGGTAGTCACGCCGTTCGATGCCTTCGGCGAGCAGGAAGCCGAGGCCGCGGAAGTTGAACACCCGCTCGGTCAGCACGGCGCCGCCGAGCAGGGCGCCGGTCTGCAGGCCGATCACGGTGACCACCGGCAGCAGACCGTTGCGGAGCACGTGACGGCGCCGGACGACCGGCTGGGTCAGGCCCTTCGAGTTGGCCGTGCGGATGAAGTCCTCGTTGAGCACGTCCAGCACCGACGCGCGGGTGATCCGGACGATCACCGCGAGCGGGATGGTGGCGAGCGCGAACGCGGGAAGGATCAAGTGGGTGATCGCGTCCCACGCGGCGTCCCATTCCTGGGTGATGATGCCGTCGAAGACCGCGAAACCGGTGACGGTGGTCGCGTCGAGCCCTGCCATCTGACGGCCCTGCGAAGGAAGTCCCAGCGGGGCGGCCAGCAGGTCCTGCATCATGTAGCCGAGGAAGAACACCGGCACGGCGACGCCGACCAGCGAAAGCACGATGATTACGTTGTCGACGGGCCCGCCGCGGAAGCGTGCGGACAGGTAACCGAACGGGATACCGAGGCACACCGCGATGAGCATCGCGCAGAGGCCGAGTTCGAGAGTGGCGGGAAGGAAGTTCCCGATCTCCGACATGACCGGCTGGGCGGAGACCAGCGAGTTGCCGAAGTCGCCGGTGACGGCCCGGCCGAGGAATTTGAAGTACTGGACGAAGATCGGATCGTCGAGGCCGAGAATCCGGTTGAGGTCGGCGATCTTCTCCGGGGTCGCCTTGTCACCCAGGAGGGCGCCGGCGGGACCACCGGGCAGTGACCGGAGCCAGGCGAAGATCAAAATGGACAGGATCAAGAGCGTCGGTATCGCTTGTAGCAGCCGACGCACGAGAAAACGGAGCACGTGCGTTCCTTTGTTGCCAGCCCGGGAATGAGCCGAAGGGGGCGGGTGCGGTAGCACCCACCCCCTGCGGCCATCAGTGGTGGTGGATCAGTTGACCGTGACGGTGTAGAAGCGCTCGTCGGTCAGCGGGCTGGCCACCAGGCCCTTCACCTTCGGGCCGACGACGATCGCCGGGGGGCCGTAGGAGATGGGGATGGCGGGCAGGTAGTCCATGATCTGCTTGTTGACTTCCTGGTACGCCTTGGTGTGCGCCTCACCGGCGGGCGCGGCGTCCGCGGCGGAGAGGGCGCTGAACAGCTCGGGGTTGTTGAAGCCGAACTCGGCCTTCTCACGACCGAAGAACGTACCCACGAAGTTGCCGGCGTCGTTGTAGTCACCGGTCCAGCCGAGCAGGTGCACGTCCTGCTTGCCCGCCTTCTGGACGTCGTCCTTGTAGCCACCGTTCCACGGCTTGGCGATCGCCTCGACCTTGATGCCGATGGCCTTCATGTCCTCGGACAGCGACGTGAAGATGTCCGCCGGGTTCGGCATGTACGGCCGGGTGACCTCGGTCGGGTAGTAGAACTTCAGCGTCATGCCCTCGGCGCCGGCTTCCTTGAGAAGCTGCTTCGCCCTCTCGCGGTCGAACGGGTACTTGGTGACACCGTCGTTGTAGCCGTCGATCGCCTTCGGCACGAACTGCGTCGCGGTCTCGGCGCCCTCGGGGAGCTTCGACTTCACGAACTGGTCGCGGTTGAGGCCGTAGGCCAGCGCCTGCCGGACCTTGAGGTCCTTCAGCTTCGGGTTGTTCTTCTGGTTGATGCCCAGGTACAGGATGTTGAACGACGGGCGGATGAGCACCTGCTCGCCGTCGTTGCGCAGCAGGCCGTAGTCCGCGGGCGACGGGTAGTCGAAGCCCTGGATGTCGCCGGCCTTCAGCGCCTGCTTGCGGGCGTTCTCGTCCGGGATGACCTTGAAGACCAGCTTGTCGAGCTTGGCCGTCTGGGTCGGGGAGTCGGTCGCCTTCGACAGGGTGATCTCACCCTTGGCCTGGTCCCAGCTGTCGAACTTGAACGGGCCGGTGCCGGTCGGGTGCGCCGTGGCGTACTCCGGGTACGCGAACGAGTCGCCGCTCTGGGTGACGTTGTCGGCGTTGTACTTCTTCAGCGCGTCCGGGCTCTGGATCGAGAACGACGGCAGCGTGAAGGCCGCCGGGAAGGCGCCCTTGTTCTTGTTCAGGTTCAGGATGGCCGTCGACTCGTCCTTGGCCTGGCAATCCTTGAACACGGGGTCGCCGGAAGCGTCGCCCTCGTTCTTGGCGAAGCCCTCGAAGACGTCGCCGTAGTAGATCATCTGGCTCTGGGCCGCCGCGCCCTTCATGTTGAACATGCGGTTGAAGTTGAAGCAGACCGCTTCGGCGTTGAACGGGGTGCCGTCGTGGAACTTGACGCCCTTCTTCAGCGAGAACGTCCAGGTCTTGCCGTCGTTGCTGCCTTCCCACTTCTCAGCCAGGCCGGGCTCGAGGTCCGCGGTGCCCGGCTTGTTCATGATCAGCGTGTCCATCATCTGGCGGATGATGCGGAAGGTCTCACCGTCGTCGTTGAAGAGCGGGTCGAACGTCTTCGGGTTACCGGCGGCGCCGAAGACCATGGTGCCTCCTGAGCCACCCCCTGCGCCTTCTTCACGCTTCGAATCGGCACAAGCGGAAATGGAGACCGCGAGTGCGCCGGCAAGCCCGATCAGGGCCACACGGCGTGCTCGGGTCACCCGCAGTTGCTGCATCTGGCACCCCTTGAGGAGAATTTCGGTGTTTAGTCACCGCCGGCGTCGATCGGAAACTCGAACTCCGCGGACGATCGGTGTGCCCGCCGACACTAGCGGGAACTCGGCCCGCACTTAAGCACGCGAGGTTACGATCGCGCTACACGAAGGCCAATACGACCGCAAAGTGTCGGCAATTCCGGACGGAGCGTAATCAATTTCGGACCACTAACGCACAGAGTGCCGGGTCACTAACACAAATGGGTGTCCACCACTACGACCTTTGGGTCACTGACAGAAGTGGACAAACACCGGCGGAGTAGCCCGAGCGGCGGGTCGGAAGTGGGTCGGGTGAGGGCAGGCTTGAGGTACGTGAAGGACTCCTTCACTACCTTCAGGGTAGGCAAGGGGCCCTTCACGGACCGGACGCATGGACAACGTGATCGGCGGCCGTCCTGGTCCCGTCGACGGCGAACCAGCCGCGTTCGAACAGCTGCCAGCGCCGCAGTTCCGCCCGCGATTCCTCGCCGTCCCGGCCCGCGCCGCGGTCGAGGAGCTCGGTTTCGCTCCCGCCGTCCAGCCAGACCAGCAGGGACAACGACGGCCGGATCCGCGCCCTGCCACTGGAAACGCCTTCCAGCACCAGGACGTCGGGGACGTCGATCTCGATTTCTTCACCCGGCAGAGGGACGCCGCTCGACCAGTCCACCCGGCGGTAGACGCCCGGCGCGCCCGCTCGCAACGGCTCCAGGACACCGGTTTCCAGCCGCGGCCACCACGAAACGGGCTCTTCCCAGGTGGCGAATTCGTCGGTGCTGACCAGGGCGGCCCGGACCCCGCGGCCGGCGAGTTCCGTGACGGCCTTCACGGCCAGTGTGGACTTCCCGGCTCCGGAGGGCCCGTCGATGGCGAGTACGCGGACGGCGCCCAGCCGAGGCGGGGCCGCCAGGACCGCGTCGATCAGCGTGCGCGTGCGGGACTCACTTCGGGGAGCCCTTTGACGTTGTCGGGCGTCGCCGTCCTGGCCTCGAGCGCGGCGACGCGTTCTTCCAGGTCACGCTGGGCGTCGGCGAGTTCGCAGCGGAGCAGCGCGATCTCTTCGACAGAGGTCCGGACCTCTTCTTCGAGATGCCCGACCTCGGTCGACAGATGCAACGCGACCAGCGCCAGGACCACGCCCGCCAAGAGGAATACGAAGTTCGACGGCGTCTGGACGCCGGTCACGCGCGCCAAGAAGTCGGCGGCCTGCGGAACGAGGGCGAGCACCACCACGCCGATGGCGAGGACGAGCCAAACACCCGCGTACTTTTCCCGCAGTTTCCGCCGTCGCATCATCTCGAGGACGACGAACAGCACCAGACAGGCGACGACGATGCTGAGAATGCGCCAGCCAGCCATAATCAGCTCCTTTTACGCCGAATCCGACGAGTCGACGGCGGGGCGGCGGCGCACCAGCGCCAGCAGCAGGGCGAGTCCGGCGCGGCCGAGGTAGACGGCCGATTTCACCGGTGAATGGCTCGGCGTCCCGCCCGCCCGTTCCCGCATGATCACCGGGATTTCCTTGATCTTCAGTTCGGCGCGGATCGCCATCACCAGCGATTCGACCGTGTCGCCGAGATATTCGGCCGGGTAGTACGCGGCGAACATTTTGATCGCGCGCGGGCCCATCGCCTTGAACCCGGAGGTCACGTCGGTGAGCTTGGTCTTCCCGAGCCGGGAAAAAACGAACGAGAGCACGACCATCGCGTATTTGCGCGGACCGCTCGCCTTGTACGCCCCCTTGCCCGCGAACCGCGAGCCGATGGCGATGTCGGCGTCGTCGAGGGCGTCCAGCAGGGCGGCGACCTCTTCGGGGTCGTGCTGACCGTCCGCGTCCACCTGGACGACCACGTCGTAGCCGCGCGCGGCCGCGTACCGGAAGCCGGTGCGCATCGCCCCGCCGACACCGAGGTTGACCGACAGACGGGCCACCTCCGCGCCCGCGGCACGGGCGAGCTTGGCCGTGTCGTCGGACGAACCGTCGTCCACCACCAGCACGTCCATGCCCGGCAAGGACTGCTTGACCTGGGAAATGACCTCGCCGACGCTGGCCTGCTCGTTCAGGGCAGGCATCACGATGAGTACGCGACGCGTGGTCACGGACGTACTGGACACTGGATCACTCTATCTTCTTACTGGCCGTGAGCGGTGTCGGACCCGGTGGTGGCGCCCGCGGCGACCACACCTTGCTGACCTTCGATTTCGTAAACCGACGCGTCGTTGTTGTGGAAGACGCGCTTGAAACCCGGAGTGATGTCGAGGCGCTGGAGGCCCACCGCGGACTGCGCGTTGGGGGCCACCTTGCCCTTGCCGACGAGCACGTAGCGCACCTTGAGGTCGGTGAGCGCCTCGCGCACGCGCGGCTCGCGGTTGATGTCGTTCAGGAACACGCTGAGCCAACCGGCCTTGGTGGAGAACTCGGCGCCGTAGTTGGTCCATTCGACCGGCTGGGCCCCGGAAAGGGCGTACATCCACACCGAGCCGTCGGCCTTGTCGTTCATCACGCGCTCGCCCGGTACGACGTGCTTCCCGAGCCAGGCGTAGGCCTCTTCCTCGCCTTTGCTGACCGAGGGGCCGTCCGCGCCGTAGTTCAGCGCGAGCCGCGCGGAGTTGCGGCCTATGTAGCCGCCGCGGCTCAGCACCGTGACGACCAGCCCGATCACCAGCGCGCCCGCGATGGCCACGGTGACCGGGTTCAGGTTCGGTTTGCGCTCGCCGATCTTCTCTGCGAACTTGCCCGACGCGGTGTGCACGAACTCGCCGAACGCGACGGCGCCCGCCAGCGGAACGAGCGCGCCGAGCCGCCAGTGGTCGTTGTAGAACGGCCCGGTCAGGGTGTGGATGAGCGGGGTTTCGAGCGAGATCGTCGCGGCGAACAGACCGCCGAGGACGACGTACGCGCCGACCATCCAGAGCATCCGCCGGTGCCGGACCAAGAAGAACACCCCGATGATGGCCGGGATGCCGATCCACCACTGCGGGAACGCCGCCATCGGCGAGAACGTGATGGTCTGCCCGAGCGCGCCGGACACGCTGGTCTCCGACGCCCAGTACGCGCTGGTCACTCCGCCCGCGTTGTAGAGCGCGGGAAGGACCTGCGGCACGCCGAGCAGAGCCGCCATCGCGATCGTGGCCACCAGTGAGGCCGCGCTGCGGCGCCAGCCGATCTTCTCGAGGCGGAACAGCACCGCGAGCAGGATCAGCAGGAAATAGACCATGATCACGAAGATCAGGCTGGTGTGCAGGCCCGCCAGCCCGGCGACGCCGACCCCGATCGCGACCGGCCCGGCGATGCCGTGCGGTTTGAGCAGCAGGCGGGCTAGCGCGAGCATCGCGGGCACGAGCGCCACCCCGGCGACGTACGGCCACAGCGGGCCGCGCCACAGCGAGTCGTACGGGAACGCGGTGAACCAGGTGGACACGGCCGCGGCGGCGGCGGTCGCGAGGACCGGCATGCGCCAGGCGCGGCACATCGCCGCGACACCGACCGGGACGGTCAGCACGACCATGAGCGCCGCCAGGTTCAGCGTCGGCATCATCGTCAGGCCGCCCTTGCCGAAGACCAGGGCGAGCAGCGCGTGGTAGGTGTCCGGGTAGAAGTAGTCGGTCTGCCGCGGCAGGTTCGCGATGGTGCCGACCGTCGACGCGCGCGCGTCGCCGTGCTCGGCGATCCAGCGCACCAGGTTGCCGTGGAACGGGGCGTCCCAGCCCTGCTGGACGTTGTCCAAGGTGTGCGAGCCGCGCAGGAAGGTGACCGTGCCGACGCCGAGTCCGACCAGGACACCGGCACCGATCAGCAGGTGGTCGCGCAGGGAGCGGCTCGGAGTGTCCTCTTCGTCCTCGGCCCAGTCAGGGTGCCGCTTCGCGGTGAAGCGAAGCACGAGGAACGAGACGCCGAAGCCGACGACGGACAGCAGCAGGACCCACAGGCTGACGTTCAGCATGGTCCAGCGGATGCCGAAACCACCGAGGATCGGGATGCCGATGGCGACGAGGCCGAAGGTCAGCAGCGGGGCCGCCGCGGCGAGTGTCCAGCCGCGCAGCCTGATCGCGGCGCCGAAGACGAGCCCCGGCAGCCAGAACGCCAGTAACACCAAAAGAACGTTCATCGAATTCGCTGTCCAACCCTATTCGGCGTTAAGAACGCCATCGCCGATTCCCGGCCCGCGATGGCGCGGCCACACTATCGAGACGTTTCGGACGGCTGCGCGTTGCCCGTCCCCGGGGTGCCCCTCACCACGAAAGCCATGACGACCAGCAGCCCGGCCGTCGGGCCGGCGGCGAGGCCGACGACCGCGCGGACGACCGTGTCACCGGGGAAGAACAGCAGGACCAGCGCGGTCGCGACGACGACGACGGCCCAGGTGATCAGCACCTTCGTGGCCTTGGCCTGCGCGACGAGGACGGCGGCGAGCAGCTGCATCGCGGCGAGCAGCACCGAAGACCAGACCAGCCCGGCCATCCACCAGGCCTCGGGATCGTTCTTGGCGCCGTAGACCAGGCGCACCACCCACGGGCCGATCAGCCAGCCGATCAGCGCGCCGAGGGCCGCGAGCGCCAGCGCGCCCGCCGAGCCGAGAGCGAGCAGCCTGCGCAGCCGGTGCTTGCCCTCCTCGGTGCTGGACAGGCGCACCACGGTCGGGACCGCGAGCGCCTGGACCGGGGCCATCAGCGTGAGCGGCGTCCTGGCCACGAACAGGGCGAGGAACAGCACGCCGAGCTTGTCCTTGTCACCGCCGGGCGCGAGCAGGCTGACCAGCGCCGGGTAGCCGGTGATGACGCTTGCGGTGAGCCCGGCGCCCGCGAGCAGCATGAGCATGTTCGTGACGACCGGCTTCGCGGGCTCGCCGGCGTCGAGTTTCGGGTCGACCAGCCGGGCGGCGCCGCGGGCGAAGAGCAGCCAGGCGAACGAGCCCGTCGCGGCGGCGATGGCGAACCAGTACAGCTGCGTGAGCCCGGCGAGCACCAGCGCGCCGACCACGAGGATCCGCACGGCGGCCTCGACGAGGATCAGCCAGGAGTAGGACCGGACGTGGTCCTGGCCGATGAGCAGGCCGCGCGCGGCGAACTGGAAGGCGAACGAAAGCCCGCCGGCCAGCACGATCACGGCGAGCGCGAACTGCCCGCCGTAGACCTTGTCGGTGATCGGCGGGAGCAGGGTGACCAGGCCGACGACCACCACGGCGATCGCGCTGGTGACGAAGGCGAGCACCGCCGGCCGTCCGGCCTTGCGGCCCTCGAGCGCGGCGTGCGCGGACTGGCGCGAGATCTCCTGCTCCAGTGGGGACAGGGCGGCGCCCAGCCCCATCAACATTCCCCAGAAGGAGAGCAGGACAGCGTTGTCAGCCTTCGACAGCGTCCGTCCCCAGACGACGGTGAGGACATAGCCGAGCGCGATGGCGATCAGCAGGTAGACGCCGATCCGCCCGGCGGATTTCCCGGTGTCCTTGGCCAGTTTCTCGCTGCTCACCGCGGTGCTCATTTACGCAGCCGGGCCCGCAGCGCCAGGAAGAGGCCGCGGAGCGCGCCCGCCCCGAATCCGGCGGCGAACACGGGCGTGAGCTGGGCGACCGCCTTGGCCTCGGCCTTGGTCGCGCCGAATTTCGTCACCGCGAAACCGGCGGCCGTCGAACCGACGGCGGCCAGCGTGACGGCGGTCTTCGGGCGTTTCGCGGCGACACCGAGCCCGAGCACGCCGACGGCCATCGCGGCGAACAGGCCGTTGCGCGCGGGGCCGGGCGACGCGAGATACGAATCGACGAACGTGGTGCCGCGGAAATACGACTGCCCGATGAACTTCTTGAAGGAATCGCGGCCGTGGTAGGTCGCGGAGAACTCCGGGGCCAGGAAGATGCGATGGCGTTCGGCGATCCAGCGCAGAACACCCGTGTCGTCACTGGCGAAACGGACGTCTTCGAAGAGCGACTCGAACGCGTTGGACGAATCCTCGAGAACGTCCTTCGGCGCGGAAAAGAATCCGGTGCCTTTCGGGAAGACATCGAACTCTTCGATACCGAAGGACATCAACCGCGGGTTCGCGCAATAACGGCGCCACGGGATCTTGACCAGTCCGGCCATGAATCCCGCATACGGATTGTGTTCGGACGCGACGTTGATGTGACCGTTCCACACCGTGCGCCCCGGGTGCTCGGTGAGCTGGTCGCGGAGGAAGGCGAGTGAGCCGGAATCCACGATCACGCGGCTGTCGAGCAGCAGGATCTGCCGTCCGGACGCCTTCGCGATCCCCGCGCGGCGTGCCTCGAACCGGCCGCTGTTCGGCTGGGTGAGGACGGTGATGCCGTACAGCTCCTGCAGCCGGGCGAGCTTGTCGCCGGTGCCGTCGGTGCTGCCGTCGTCGACCACGACGACCTCGACCGGCCAGTTCGCCGCCTGTGCCGACGCGATCAGCGCGCCCACACTGCGGTCGATCCAGTTCTGCTCGTTGTAGACCGGGATCACGACGGACAGGGCCGGGAGGAGCGAATTCGCACTCACCCCGGCGAGGCTACCTTGCGCGGCCCACCAGTATCCTTCGGGCACCGCAGACCCCGACAGAATGGCTCTTCCGGTGATTTCCTTCATTCTCGGCACCACGGCGGAACTGATCAAAATCGCGCCGGTCTACCACGGCATCCTCGAACGCGGGGTCCGGCCGAAGATCTGGTTCACCGCGCAGCACGTCGACGAGGTCTCGGACGTTCTCGCCGACCTGAACCTCCCGGAGCCCGACGTCTGGCTGGTCCCGAAGGAGAAGGCGCACAACCTGGAGTCGCCCGCGCAGGTGCCGGGCTGGGCCGCGCAGGTGCTGCGCACCGCGTGGAGCCGCCGCGCCGAGCTGAAGGCCGCGCTGGTCGAGGACGGCCGTCCCCCGCTGGTGCTGGTGCACGGCGACACCTTCACCACGCCGTACGGCTCGCTCATCGGGAAGCGGATCCTCAAGTCGCGGGTCGGGCACGTCGAGGCGGGCGCGCGGTCGGGCAGCATCATGTCGCCGCTGCCGGAGGAGCTGAACCGGAAGATCGCCGCGAAGATCGTCGACATGCACTTCGCGCCGAGCGCGCGTGAGGTGAACAACCTCCGCAACGCCCGCGGTGTCGTGGTCGACACCGAGGCGAACACCGCTATCGACGCGATGCGGCTGGCCATCAACGGGCCGCTCGACCTCGAGGGGCTGCCGGAGAAGTTCGGCCTCGCCACCCTGCACCGCTTCGAGCTGGTCTCGCGCGCGGACAAGTACCGCGAGGCGCTGGAGATCCTGCGCGAGCAGAGCAAGCAGATGCCGATCCTCTACATGGCGGGCGCGCCCGAGCGCGAGAAGATCCGCGCGCTGGGCCTGGCGAACCTCTTCGACGAGAAGAACTTCATCATCCAGCCGAAGATGCGGTACCTGAAGTTCCTGCCGCTCGTCGCGCGCGCCGAGTACGTCGTCACCGACTCGGGCGGCCTTTCGGCCGAGTGCTACTACCTCGGCCTGCCGTGCGCCGTGCACCGCGAGCGCACCGAGACGCCGCAGCACCTCGGCGAGACCGTCGTGCTGACCGAGATGCGCGGGGACAAGCTGCAGAACTTCCTCGACACCTACCAGAACCGCCGCGGTGAGTCCTGGGTCGAGAAGTTCCACCCGTCGGAGATCATCGTCGACACGCTGGCGCGCCTCGGCTACTGCTGATTCTTATCGCGCGCGTCCGCAGGTGGGCACGAAAGCCGTGAAGGCCTCCTTCCCTACTCTCAAGGTAGGGAAGGAGGCCTTCACGGACCTGCGAAGCTAGAGAGCCCGGCGGCCCGAGAGAGCGCGGCCCAGGGTCAGCTCGTCCGCGAACTCCAGGTCACCGCCCATCGGCAGCCCCGACGCCAGCCTGGTCACCGTCAGCCCGGGGAAGTCGCGAAGCATCCGCACGAGATACGTCGCGGTCGCCTCGCCTTCGGTGTTCGGGTCGGTCGCGATGATGATCTCGCTGATCTCCGCGCCGCCGATCCGCGCGAGCAGCTCACGCATGCGCAGCTGCTCCGGCCCGATGCCGGACAACGGGTCCAGCGCGCCGCCGAGTACGTGGTACCGGCCCTTGAACTCGCGCGTCCTCTCGACGGCGAGTACGTCCTTCGGCTCCTCGACCACGCAGATGACCGTGAGGTCACGGCGGGTGTCGCGGCAGATCCGGCAGGTCTCCTGCTCCGAGACGTTTCCGCAGACCTCGCAGAACTGCACGCCTTCCTTGACCTTGCCGAGCACTTCCTGCAAACGCGCGATATCCGCGGGATCGGCCGCCAGCAGGTGGAAGGCGATCCGCTGCGCGCTCTTGGGACCGACGCCGGGCAGCCGCCCGAGTTCGTCGATCAGATCCTGGACGACACCCTCGTACAAGCTAGCCGCCGAGCCCGGGGAAGCCGCCGAGGTCCGGCATCCCGCCGCCGAGGCCGCCGGCGAGCGGGCCGAGCTTCTGTTCGGTGAGCTTCTGCGCGTTGGCCGAAGCGTCCCGGACGGCCGCGACGACCAGGTCGGACAGGGTCTCGACGTCGTCGGGGTCGACCACCTTGGGGTCGATGGACAGCGACTTGAGCTGGCTGTCGCCGGACACGGTCGCGGTGACGAGGCCGCCACCGGAGGTACCGGTCACCTCCGTGTTGGCCAGCTCTTCCTGGGCCTCGACCAGCTTCTGCTGCATCTGCTGCGCCTGCTGCATGATCTGCGACAGATCGAAGCCGCCACCGGGTTGCACCATGATCCGATCGGTCCTCTCCTGGAAAATCCTGTGCCGCCTACCAGCCTAGCCGTCACTCGTATGGCACCGTTGGCGCCGTGCGACGACGGCTGAGCCTGGTGATGGCGATCGGATTGGCGCTGTTCACGGCGTGCGGCGTGGAGACCCCCGCGGCACCGCCGGGGAATCCGCCCGTTCCGGGGACCACCACCGTCCTGACCACCCTTCCGCAGCCGAGTTCGGCGCCGAGTGTGCCGCCGCCGAGCGCGCCCCAGCCGCCTCCCGGCACCCAGCGGCCGAAGACGGGCAAGGTCGTCGTGCTGGATCCGGGCCACAACGGCGGCAACGCGAGCAGGCCCGGCGAGATCAACAAACAGGTCCCGGCGGGGCGCGGCAAGACGAAACCGTGCAACACCACCGGAACTTCGACGAATTCCGGCTATTCCGAGCACGCGTTCACCTGGGACGTCTCGCAGCGGATCTCGGAAGCCTTGAGCGCCAAGGGGATCCGGGTCATTCTCACCCGGCAGAACGACACGGGTGTCGGGCCGTGCGTCAACGAGCGCGCCGCGATCGGGAACGACGCCGAGGCGGACGCCGTCGTGTCCATCCACGCCGACGGCTCCACTTCCGCGGGCGCGCACGGATTCCACGTCGCGTATTCGGCCCCGCCCTTGAACGCCCAGCAGGGCGAGCCCTCGACGAAGCTGGCGACGGCGTTGCGAGACGGTATCCGCGCCGGAGGCTTCCCGACGTCGACCTACCTCGGCTCGAACGGCCTCGCCCCGCGCGCCGACCTCGGCGGGCTCAACCTCTCGACCCGGCCGGCCGCGCTCGTCGAATGCGGGAACATGCGCAACGCCGCCGAGGCCGCGGCGATGTCGAGCGAAGAAGGACGCCAGCAGTACGCCGCTGTCATCGCGAAGGCCATCGAGGACTACCTCGGGGGCTGAGCAGCACCGGGCTACCGGTGATCTCGACCGAGCCCGCGACGATCTCCGGCCGGGTCCCGTCGAGGAGTTCCGCGCCGCCTTGGACGGGCAGCGGCGCGGTGCCCGCGACGGTCCAGGCGATCCGGAACTCCTCGCCGTCCCGCTCGAACCGGCATTGCCACAGGTTGTGCGGGAGCCCGGCCTGCGTTCCCTCGCCGCAGGACCGGATCTTCGCGCCGTCGAGCCATTGGCCGAGCCGTTCGACGTGGGCCGCGGCGCGCGTCGGCGGGCCGCCCGCGGGCTGGAGCACGATCGGCACACGGCCGCTTCCCCAGTTGTAGAAGTACATCCGCTTGAAGTGCGCGTACAGCCCGATCAAGAAGAAGCGGGCGGCGTAGTCGGCGGCGCGGGCCGGGTCGACGGGCGGCTGGTACGGGACGTCGAAATCGGTGCCGGTGCTCCACACGTTCGCGTGCCCGTTGGTGCGATGGAAGCTCTGTTCGATCTCGTCCGCGAGGGCGAGCATGGTCTCCGGCGGATCCGCCAGGCGCCGCGGGTACAGCTTGACCGCCGCCGCGTCGCAGCTCTCGTAGCCGCGAAGTTCACCGAAGCGTTCGAGGATCCGCCTGTGCGCGGGGTCGCTGAGCTGCCCCATCGACGGGCAGACCACGAGGGCGTCGGGATCACCCGCCTTGATGATCCGGCTCGCGCGCCGAACCATCTCCACCAGCCGTTCGACGGGGCCGGTGAAGAACTTCGGGTGATTCGCCATGTCCCACAGTTCGTAGGACTCGATCCGGTCGCGATACCGCTTGACCACGTTCCCGACGAAACGGTCCCAATCCGCGAGGTCGTCGGGCGGCGCCGCGCGGGAGCCGTCCGGGTAGGCGGACGGCGGTCCGCCGGGCGCCGCCCAAGCGGGTGTGCCACCGAAGACGAACAGCACCGGGAAACCCGCCCGGTTCGCGCTTTCGACCAGTCTGTCCAAAGTGGACCACTCCGGCCTGCCGCGTTCCGGTTCGAGATTCTGCCAGCGCGTCCCCGAATCCCAGAGCCGGACCGAACCGACCCCGAAGCTCGGCATCAGCCCGGTCTTGCTGTTCGCCGTCACCCCGAAGTACTTCTTGTCCACAACAGACGGTCGATGTGTCCACATCGGAGCATGGATCTCCGGCGCCGCCTCGGCCACCGGCTCCGCCGTGGGCGCCGCGCCGGCGCCGACCGACGTGACCAGCGCGAGCGAGGCCACCAGCGGCCACCACCCCGCCCGGCTCCGCACCCGTGGCACCGCGACCGGTTCCGGAACGGGAAGCGCGGACGCGGCCGGGTTTCCCCGTGTCGCGTCCGCGCGTTCCCACAACCGGAAGAGCTTCGACAGCTCGTCGCGTCCGGCACCGCAGACCGTCGCGATCCGTTCCAGCGGCCCGAAAGCGGCCGGAACACTGGCACCGCTGCAATAGCGATGCACCGTCGAGCGGCTCAGATGAGCCTTGGCGCCGATCCGTTCGTAGCTGTGACCGCTACGCCTTTTCAGCTCCTCGAGCAGTTCCGCCAAGGCCCGGTCGTGTTCTCCCCCTGCCATGTTCCCTCCCCGGCCCCGATGATCCCATGGGGCACAAGGGGCCGGGGACCGCGCGGGATCAGCCGCACCCGTCCTGACCACCGACGTTGTGGCTGTACAGCTTCCACGTCTTCCCGGCCCCGGTGTACTTGTGGCCGTCGAAATGCGCGGCCTTGCGCTGCGAACCCTCATACCCCCAGGTGGCTGTCGAACCCTTGGAGTAGTTCTGTTCGTAGTGCAGGTGCGGGCGCCCGTTCGAGGTCTCGCCGGTGTGCCCGACGGCCCCGATCTTCCTGCCCTGCCCGATCTTGTCGCCCTTCTTCACCGAGCGGTACTTGAGGTGGATGTAGGTGGTGAACCAGTTCCCGCCGTGCCGGACCTGAATGATGTTCCCCGCACCCTTCGGATCGCTGTAGGACTGGACCACCGTCCCCGCCGCGGACGAGCGGACCCACAGGCCCTCGGTCCCGCCGATCGGCAGATGGGTGATGTCGAGCGCCGGATCGTGGCCCTTGTCCCAGGTATCCACCCGTACGTGCGTCTTGCACGTGAAGGGCAGCTGGAACTTCGGCTTGCCCGCCAGCATCTCCGCCTCGCTCGCGGCGACGTCCGGTGCGGCCGTCGCCGTGCCTCCCCCGAGCGCCAGCGCCGTCAGGACGGCGGCCAGCACGGTCAGCTTCTTACGCATGTTCTCCCCCTTTCAGGCAGTGGCTACCGCGCGCACTTTTCGTTGGAACCGCCGTCGTCGAACTTGGGCGAGTAGAACCAGCCGTTCTGGTTGGTGCCGTCGACCCGGCCGTGCGTCCAGTTGCCCCATTCGCAGTGGTACTGGACGTGCGTGCCCGACTTGACCGTGCCGAACGTGCCGCAGTTCGTGCCGGGGCCGGGGCGCCGCTGCGCGTTCTCCTTCAAGGAGCCGCTGCCCGAGTCGTAGTTGTGGTGCTCCGCGCCGCAGGTCCCCATCGGCGAAACCCCCGCCGGTGTGAACGACGGCGCCGCGTCGGCCACGCTCGCCCCGCCGAACGCCAGGACCGCGGTGACCGGCAGGGCCGCCATCGCGCCGACCCGCTTCATGATTACCGATTTCATCGTCTCCCCTTCGATTCCGCCGGCGCCTCGGCCGGCACGAGAAGCGTCACCGATGGCCTCGGCACGGGACACGCCTTTTCGCCCTGACGAAAACCTGCCGCATCGACACCGTCTCGCCGGCGTCCCAGGCGGCCGTGTCCCCGCAGGTCAGAGGCGGGAAACCATCCCAGCGTCCCGGATCCGGCCGAACCGCTTGCTCCGCCGCGCCAGGAGCGTTTGGGTTGCCCCGGGGAATGAAGTGCCGTCTTGAGGGGGACGTGGCATGACTTTGCGCATGGTCTTCGACCGCGACGATCTCCAGCGGATCCGGGTCGCCGAAACACCGGATCCGCTGTGGGAACTGGTCCTGGGTTCGCATCGGCTGAGAGATCACCGGCCGTCGTCCTTGCGGCGGCGGATCCAGCTGAACGCGCGCCAGGACGAACGTTCGGCGCGGGCTCTGAAGACCTTGTTCACGCTGGTCCCGCCGAAGGGGAACTTCCCGGATTTCCTCACCCCGGCCTGCCTGCCCGGATCACTCGAAAGTGGGTTCGAGGCAGTGGCGTGCACCTCTCGCGCGCGGCTGCGGGCCGACCTCCGGACCGTGTTCACCGGCGCCGCCCCGCACTGGGTGAAACGGCTCGCCGACGGTGATCGCGACGAGGTCCATCGGGTCGTCGGCGCCCTGCGCGACGCGTACGACCTGGTGATCGCGCCGATCTGGCACAGCGTGCGCGAGACCGTGGCCGCCGACCGCGCGGAGCGGGTCCGCATACTGGCCGGGTCGGGGGCGGGGGCGCTGGTGAGCGGTATCCCCGGTGTCCGCGGCTGGGACGGCGAGGTGCTGGAGATCGCGTATCCGGCGGAGCGGACCGTCCGCCTCGGCGGGCGGGGGCTGACGCTGATCCCGAGCCGGTTCTGCGCGGACAGGCCGGTCACGTTCATCGATCCGGAGCTGCCGCCGGTGCTGCTCTACCCCGCGGGCCGGACCCTCGCCCGCCAGGGCGCGACCACCCCCGAACTGGTGGCGCTCCTCGGCCGGACGCGGGCCGAAAGCCTCGGCGCCCTGCGCGTACCGCGGACGACCAGCAAGCTGGCCTCATGCCTCGGCACCTCGATCGGCACCGCGAGCAAACAGGCCGCCGTGCTGCGCGAGGCCGGGCTCGTCACCAGCGTCCGCCAGGGCGGCGCGATCCTGCACCACCTCACCCAGCTCGGTATGGCCCTGCTCGCCGCCGAGATCCACGAAGGGATCCGTCCATGAAATCGGTACTCGTCGCCGTCGCCCTGCTCCTGGGCACGGCCACCCCCGCCGCCGCGGCGGCGGATTTCCCGGTACTGCAGCTGAATCTCTGCCGCAGTGGCGTCGCGAACTGCTTCAACCAGGGCGGGACGAACCCGATGGCCAAGGCGGCGAGCACGATCGTCGCGGTGAACCCGGCCGTCGTGACGGTGAACGAAGCCTGTTCGTCGGAGACGACGAAGCTGGCGGCCGACGTCAAGGCGCAGTCCGGCCGGGCTTACACGGTCGTGTGGCAGCCCGTCGGCAAGAAGGAGAACGGCAAGACCACACCGTATCCGTGCACGTCAGGACGCGGCGAGTACGGCATCGCGGTGCTGGCCCGGCAAGACCTCGGCGCGGTGAAGGCGCGCGAGGGCGGTTACTACGGGCCGCAGGACGGCGGGACGGAACAGCGCGCTTACCTGTGCGCGAAGTTCGCCACGGTCAACGCGTGCACCACACATCTCTCGACGAAGCGGCCCGCCGTCGAACAGCAGTGCCAGGACCTGAAGAACCTGCTGGCGAAGTACGGCTCGGGAACCGTGTTCGGCGGTGACCTGAACCTGCGCTACCCCGGCGATCCGAGCGCGCAGGCGTGTGTCCCCGCCGGATCGTTCCGGAAGGGCGACGGCAGCGTGCAGCACGTCATCGCCGGTGGCGCCTTCGGCTTCGGAAGCTCCGGCAAGACGTCGATCCCCGGCACCGATCACCCGGCTCGGCGCGTCACCTTGACCCGCTGAACACCGCGTTCAGAGGACTAATTGCGTTCTTCGAGCGGACGCGCGTTGAGGTGGTCGGCGAGCAGCTTCCTGGCGATCTCTTCCGGGTCCTTGTCGGGCGGGAGCGGCGGAGGCGGGGGCGCGGGGCTCGCGTCCTCGGAGTACAGCTCCTCGTCGTCCTCGACCGGCTCGGGCGGGAGCGGGATGTCCGGCTCGGTGGTCGCCACCTTCGGCCGCTGAGGTTCCGGTTTCGGCTGCGGAGGCGCCGGAGCGGCACCGGGCGCCTCGGCGGACCGGCGGGTGAAGGAGCGCTCGGGGGCGGGCGGTGCCGGCGCGGCCTTGGGCGCGGCGACCGGCCGGGCCTGCGCGGCGCCGTGGACGCACCGGACCTGCCAGTCTCCGCCGAAGACCTCCTTGAACGCGGCCGCGATCCGCTCCGCGTTGTGCGGCTCGGAAAGACGGCGCGCCAGCGGTTCCGCGTTGTGCGTCAGCGTGACGGCGTTGCCCTCGACGGTCGCCACACTGGCCTGCGTGAGCATCGACGCCGTCACGGTGCCGCCGGGCGCCTTGCGGATCGCGGTCAGCACGTTCGGCCAGCGACCGCGGATGCCCTCCGTGTCCGTGCCGCCCGCCGACGCCGCGGCAGGCGCGGCCGGAGGCGGGGTGGGCGCGGAAGGACGTTGCGGGGCGGGCCGTTCGGCGACCGGCTCGGGCCGCGCGACGGGCTGAGGCGCCGGTGCGGGTTGCCGGGCGGGTTCGGGCTGCTGGGCGGGAGCGGCGGACCGTTGCGACGGCCGCTGGAACTCGCGCACGGGCTCGCCCGCGGGAGCCGGTGCCGGAGCCGCCTGAGCGACCGGGGCGGCCGGAGCGACCTGAGTGACTTGTGCGGCGGGGGCGGCCTGGACGGCTTGGGCGGCGGGCGCCGGGGCCGAAGCGGCACGGCGCTCGAGCCTTTCGAGCCGGGCGAGCAGCGCGGCGGTGCCCTCGGCGACCGACGGCAGCAGCATCCGCGCGGTCAGCAGTTCCAGCACCAGCCGCGGCGAGGTCGCGCCGCGCATCTCCAGAAGTCCACTGTGGACGATGTCGGCGTAGCGCGAGAGCGTGGCGGGCTCCAGCTTGCCCGCCTGCTCCTTCATCTTCTTGAGCTCGTCGTCCGGCGCCGAGACCAGTCCGCGCTCGCCCGCGTCCGGCACCGAACGCAGCATCACCAGGTCACGCAGGCGATCGAGCAGGTCGGTGGCGAACCGGCGCGGGTCGTGCCCGGCCTCGGCGAGGCTTTCGACGGTGCCGAAAACCGCGGACGCGTCGTCCGCGGCCAGCGCGTCGACCATGCCGTCGATGAGCGCGACGTCGGTGACGCCCAGCAGCGACACCGCCCGCGGGTAGTCGACGCCGTCCGGCCCGGCGCCCGCGAGCAACTGGTCCAGCACCGACTGCGTGTCCCGCGCGGAACCGCCGCCCGCGCGGATGACCAGCGGGTACACGGCGGGCTCGACCTTCGCGCCCTCGGCGGCGACGTTGCGTTCGAGCAGCTCGCGCATGGAACTGGGCGGGATCAGCCGGAAGGGGTAGTGGTGCGTCCGCGACCGGATGGTGGGCAGCACCTTGTCCGGTTCGGTGGTCGCGAAGATGAAGATCAGGTGCTCGGGCGGCTCTTCCACGATCTTCAGCAGGGCGTTGAAGCCCTGTGTGGTGACCATGTGCGCCTCGTCGATGATGAAGACGCGGTAGCGCGAGTCCGCCGGGGCGTAGAAGGCCCTGTCCCGCAGCTCACGGGCGTCGTCGACACCACCGTGGCTGGCCGCGTCGAGCTCGGTGACGTCGACGCTGCCGGGGCCTTCGGGCGCGAGGTTGCGGCACGAGTTGCACTCGCCGCACGGATCCGGTGTCGGGCCCTTCGCGCAGTTCAGCGACCGCGCCATGATGCGCGCGCTCGACGTCTTTCCGCAGCCGCGGGGGCCCGAGAAGAGGTAGGCGTGGTTGATCCGGCCCGCCGCCAGCGCGATGCGCAGCGGATCGGTCACATGCTCCTGCCCGACGACCTCGGCGAAGGTAGCCGGACGGTACTTTCGGTACAGCGCTAATGCCACGGCCGCGAGGATACCGGGAGGGACCGACAGGTGAGACCAGCACCGACCCCAGGCACGTATCTGGTCCGCTTCGGCACCGCCGAGCTGCTCCGCGACGCCGATCGCCCCAACGCCTGGACGATCTCGGTCGACGGCGTGGCCCAGTCGCACGTCGACCTCGACGACCCCACGGATCTCGAGTTCGACTACATCCGCCGGATCGCCGACATCGTCGACTGCCTCGGCGAAGGCCCGCTCGACGCGTTGCACGTCGGCGGGGCGGCCTGCACGCTTCCCCGGTACATCGCCGCCGCACGGCCGCGCTCACGGCAACTGGTCTTCGACGCCGACGGCGAGCTCGTCGCGCTCGTCCGCGAGCAACTGGGCTTGAAGGGCCTGAAGGTCCGTGTCGGTGACGGCCGCGAAGGCGTCTCCGGCAGGTACGACGCTTCGGCCGACCTTGTCATCGTGGACGCCTTCGAACGCGGCGTGCTCGCCGGCGGTCTCGCGACCGTGGAGTTCACGAACGAGGTCGCGCGTGTCCTCAGGCCGGCCGGAACTTACGTCGCCAACGTCTCCGACGGCCCGAACCTGCCGTTCCTTCGCCGTTTCCTGGCGACCCTCGCCACTTCTTTCCCTCACCTGGCGATCTTGGCCGAGCCAGGCGTCCTCCGAGGCCGCCGCTTCGGCAACATCGTGGTCGCCGCCTCGCGCACGGAACTCCCCGTGCCGGACCTGACCCGCCGAGCCGCGTCGTCGGCCTACCCGGCCCGCTGCGTCGCCGGCCAAGACCTCCGCGACCTGCAAGGCAAAGCGAAACCCATCACGGACGCGGACGCTCTACCGTCACCGATCCCACCAAAAGACGTCTTCGGAATCTTCTAAACCGCACCAGATCTTTTAAACCGCACCATCTCACCCAGCCGACCAACCGTCGGGGGTCCGGGGGGCGAAGCCCCGCCGGGCGGGCTTGGGGTCGCACCCCAAAAAATAAGGCGGACCCCGCGCACCCGTCAGAGCTCGCTTATCCTTGCTGCCTTCCGGCCCTGGGGAGGTTCACAAGATGGACGCCGCGCGGGATCCGTGGACCAGTGTAGCCGCTCCGTTCGGGCCATGGAGGACAGTGGGGGGTATGAGTACTCCCACCTGGGAAGATGTCCTGAAGGCGGCCGATGCCGTCCATCCGTTCGTGCGACGCACGCCGGTGTTGCGCGCCGAAGTCGACGGGCGGCCGTTGGTCCTCAAGCTGGAGCATCTGCAGCGGAGCGGGTCGTTCAAACTGCGGGGCGCGGTGAACGCGCTGGTGAGCGGGCCGTTGCCGGAGCGGGTGCTGACGGCGTCCGGCGGCAACCACGGGCTGGGCGTGGCGACGGCGGCTTCGCTGTTGAATCTGCCTGCGACGGTGTATGTGCCGGAGTCGGCTCCGCAGGCTAAGACGGACAGGATCGAGGCAGCAGGCGCGAAGCTCATCCGTCACGGAGCGACGTACGCCGAGGCGGCCGCGAAGGCGCTCGAAGCCGCCTCTGAGCCGGGTACGCGGTACCTGCACGCGTACGACGATCCTGTCGTTGTCGCCGGTCAGGGCACTGTGGCGGCCGAAGTGGTCCAGGACGCGCCGGACGTCGACGCGTTCCTGGTCGCGGTCGGCGGTGGCGGCCTGGTCGCCGGGACGTCGCTGGCCGGGGTGCCGACGTTCGCGGTCGAGCCGGAGCGGTGCCGCGCGCTCGGGGCGGCGCTGGAGGCGGGTGAGCCCGTGGACGTGGAGATCGACTCCGTGGCGGCGTCCGCGCTGGGCGCGACCAGGATCGGGGGCGTGCCTTTCGAGGTACTCCGGGGCCGGGTGACGTCCGTGCTGGTCAGCGACGCGGAACTGCTCGCCGCGCGGGACAGGCTCTGGGAGGAGTTCCGCCTCGCCGTCGAACCGGCCGCCGCGGTGCCGTTCGCCGCGTGGCTGGCGGGGCGGACCGAGCGCGAGCTGCCCTGCGTCATCCTGTGCGGCGCCAACAGTGAGTGGACCCCCTGAAATCAGGCCGTCCGCAACCGGACCTGGAACTCCGTCCGCCCCGGACGGCTCGTGACCCCGACCTGCCCGCCGTGCGCGGTGACGACCGCCGCGACGATGGCGAGGCCGAGTCCGGTGCTGCCCGCGGCCCGTGACCGCGAATCGTCGCCGCGGGCGAACCGTTCGAAGACGTCCGGGAGGATCTCCGGCGGGATCCCCGGCCCACCGTCGACAATGGACAGTGTAGCCATCGAATCCACTATGGACAGAGAGGTGGCGACCTCGGTCCCCGCCGGGGTGTGCGTGCGGGCGTTGCCCAGCAGGTTGATCACCACCTGGTGCAGCTGATCGGCGTCGCCGAGGACGGTGATCGGCTCGGGCGGGACCTCCAGCAACCACTGGTGTTCCGGCCCGGCGACGTGCGCGTCGGCGACGGCGTCCGCGACCAGCCGGGAGAGATCGACGGACTCGTGCACCACCGGGCGGCCGGAATCGAGCCGCGCGAGCAGCAGCAGATCCTCGACCAGACCGGTCATCCGCGTCGACTCCGACTCCACGCGTCCCATCGCGAAGGCGATGTCCGGCGGCACCTCGGAGCCGGACCGCCGGGTGAGTTCCGCGTAACCGCGGATGGCCGCGAGCGGGGTCCGCAGTTCGTGGCTGGCGTCCGCGACGAACCGGCGCACCCGGCTCTCACTGGCCTGACGGGCGGACAGCGCTTGGGAAATGTGGCCGAGCATGCGGTTGAGCGCGAAGCCGACCTTGCCGACCTCCGTCCGCGGGTCGGTGTCCACTTCGGACACTCGTTCCGACAGCGCGACCTCGCCGCGGTCCAGCGGGAGTTCGGCGACCCTGGTCGCGGTGGCGGCCAGGCGGTCGAGGGGTTTCATGGTGCGCCGCACGGTCACGGCGCCAAGCGCGCCCGCCAGCACGATGCCGCCGACGGCGACCCCGCCGAAGATGAAACCGAGGTTCCACAACGTATCCGTGACGTCCTTGGTGGGCAGCCCGGTGATCGAGACGCCACCGTTGGAAGTCGGCTTCGCCACGACGCGGTACTCACCGAGCGGCCCGAGGTCCACGTCGCTGGGCTCGCTACCCGGCCCCGAACGCAGCAGGGTGTCGATCTGGGCCCGGGTGATTTCGTCGTGAGGGAAGGGTTCGCTGACCTTCGCGTCGTAACTGGACCGCAGTACCGCGGCGAGCACACGTCCGTCCGGCAACACGTTCACGAACAACGAACCGGTGCTCTGCCCGTAGGCGCGCAAACCCTCGGGAACCCTTTCCCCGCCGGGACGGCCTTGTGGCGGCGGACGGCCCGCGCGTTGACTGGTCTCGTCGAGCCGGGCGTCGAGCTGGTCGATCAGGAAGCCTCGCAGCGCCAGTTCGGTCACCACGCCCACCACCAGGCAGACCAGCGCGAGCAGCCCCGCGACCTGCGCGATCAGCCGTCGCCGCAGGGACCAAGGCCGCCTACCCCGCGGGCTTGAGGACATATCCGGCGCCGCGCATCGTGTGGATCATCGGTTCCCTGTCGGCGTCGATCTTCTTGCGGAGGTAGGAGATGTACAGCTCGACGATGTTGGCCTGGCCGCCGAAGTCGTAGCTCCACACGCGATCGAGGATCTGCGCCTTCGACAGCACGCGCTTCGGATTGCGCATGAGATACCGCAGCAGTTCGAACTCGGTCGCGGTCAGCGGCACCGGATCGCCGCCGCGGTGCACTTCGCGGCTGTCCTCGTCCAGGGTCAGGTCGCCGACGACCAGCGTCGAACCGCTCGGTCCGGCGACGCCGCCCGCGCGCCGCAGCAGCGCGCGCAACCGCAGCGCGACTTCCTCGAGGCTGAACGGTTTGGTGACGTAGTCGTCGCCGCCCGCGGTGAGCCCGGCGATCCGGTCCTCCACCGCGTCCTTCGCGGTCAGGAACAGCACCGGCAGGTTCGGCACCTCGGAACGCAGGCGGCGCAGCACGTCCAGGCCGCTCATATCCGGCAACATGACGTCCAGCACCACCGCGTCCGGCCGGAATTCCCTGGCGACGCGGACCGCTTCGGTGCCGTCGGCGGCGGTGCGGATGTCCCAGCCCTCCATGCGCAGGGCCATCGACACGAGTTCGGACAAGGTCGCCTCGTCGTCGACGACCAGCACGCGCACGGGGCTGCCGTCGGCGCGGCGCAAGCCGGCCTTCGCGGAACCGGACGAAGGGACGTTCACACTGGTCATGGTGCCATCCTGGGCGGCGCCGGTGAGCCTTCCCTGTGTCCCACCTGTGCGTTTCCTGTGAACGATCACCCTGCCGGGGAGGGAAACACAGCGCGTGCCCACCAACGGCACAGCTTCCGCACAGCGACGGCGCCGAGCATGGCCGCAACCGAGTACACGGAGGCGACCAGATGACCGAACCGACCAAACCCGCCGAACCCCCGGCGGGCGAGACCGCCGCTTGGGGTGCTCCCGCCCCGGCGGGCGAACCGAAGAAGGCCTGGTCGGGCCGCAAGACCGCGATCGCGGCCGGGGTGGCGGTGGTGATCGCCGCCGGTGGCGGCGCCGCGATCTGGGCCGGGACCGCCGCGAACGGCGCCGAACAGGGCCAGGGCGGGATGATGGGCGGCCCCGGCGGCGGCCGGATGATCTTCGACGGCGGGATGCCGCGCGACGCGCTGCACGGCGACTTCGTGGTCTCCGACGGGAACGGCGGCTACCGCACCGAGCGGACGCAGACCGGGGAGATCACCGAGATCAGCGCGACGTCCGTCAGCCTGACCAGCAAGGACGGCTACAAGCAGGTCTACACGATCGACGCGTCGACACGGAAGACAGGCGATCCCAAGACCGGCGAGACGGTGACGGTGAACGCCAAGGTCACCGGGAACACCGCGACGGTGACGAGTATCGGCAAGGCCGGGCAGAACGGTGGACAACCGGGACAGGGCCGGCGAGGTCAAGGCCAGCCGGGGCAAGGCGGTCAGGGTGGACCGCCGCCCGGCTACTGACGCACGGCGGCGAGCAGTGCGGCGGCCGTCTCGGCGGGCTCCTGTCCGGAGGTGTCGAGGACGACGCTGTCGCCGCGGGAACTCCGCGCCCGCGCCGCCTCGGTGATCGCGCGAGCGGCCACCCGGTCCCGTACGCCGGGTGGCGCGCCGCGTAGTTCGTCGCCCGCCAGCAGGGCGGACTCGCCCTCGGCCCGGCGCCGGACGCGCTCGGTGAGCGTCTCGGCGTCCGCGTCGAGATGGACGACGGTGACGTCCTCGAAGGCTTTCCGGTGCTCCGGCAGGAATTCCCTGGCCACGACGAGCAAACGCCGCGCTCCGGCCTCGCGGTGACCGCGCCAGACGGCCGCGAGGTTCGCCGCCTCGACGGCCGGATCCGGACCGGGGCTCACGAACCCGAATTGCGCGAGATCGACGTAGGCGACCGGCGTCTCCCGCTGCCAGAAGTCCCGCAGCACGCTCCACGCGGCTGTCGACTTGCCGACGGCCGTCGGACCGGTCACCACGGTCACCGGTCCGGGCTGCGGTTCCACGGCGGACGGCGGCAGGACCGGCCCGTCTTCCACGACGCAGCGCCGGAACAGGTCCTCCACGGTCTTTTCCGGCGACTGCCCTGTCGTGTCCGTCTTCTCGCCGAAGCCGGTGCGGTCGTAGGCGTCCGCCACCTCCTCGAGAGCGGGAAGGGCGGCGGCGGGCGAACCGCGGCCGAGGAACCGGCTCCGGAGTTCGTCGCGATCGCAGGTCAGCCGGACGAGCGTGAGATCGAAGTCGCGGCCCTCGAAAGACGGCTCGACACCGATTTCGAGATCCACCACCCCGGACACGACGAGCTGCTCGGCACCCCGGCGGCGCAGGATCTCCAGTACCCGCAGCAGGTTGGCCGCCTTGATCGCGTGCGCGGCGTCCCCTCCGCCCGGGGGCGGGCCGATCAGGCCGAGCTGGTCGATGTCGACGTACGCGACGTTGCCGCCGGCCTCCACGATGCGCGTGTACAGACCCCAGGCGATGGTGGACTTCCCCGATCCCGGCGCTCCGGTGGTCCAGAGCACGGGGGTCTTCGCGGCCTTCATGGCTTTTGATCTTAGGAACCCCTGTCCACCGAAATAGGGCAGAGTTGGGCGCGTGCGGGACATCAGTGGTTCGCTGGCGAGGCAGGCCTGTGCGGTCGCGGCCGTCTGCCTGGTGGCCGACGCCGGGCTGTTCCTCATCGACGGACCGCCGCTCTCGCTCGGCTGGCAGGCGTGGGTGGTGTTGCTGGGCGGGATCTTCGCCAACGCCGCGCTCGCCGGGCCGTCGCGGTATTCCGGCTGGGTTTCGGCCGCGCACGCCGTACTGCTCACCGCCGCGCCGCTCCTGCTGTTCCCCTACGACCACTATCTGCAGGCCACCAACGCGGGCGTGCTGATCGCGGGATACCGCGCGGGCGCCTGGCTGTCGGCCAAACCCGCGCTGGCCGCGCTGGCCGCGATGCTCGCCGGGCTCTTCGCCTGCATCTTCATCCCCGCCGATCGAGGCGACCGGGACTGGCGGCTGGTGCTCATCGAGGTCGGCATAAGCGGTCTGCTGCCGTGGATGGTCGGCCGCTACACGACCGCCCGGCGCGCGTACATCGCCGATCTCCAGCGCGTGGAGGAACAACGGCAGCAGCACGAAGCCGAGGCGGTGCGCCGTGCCGTCGCCGAAGAACGCACGACGATCGCCCGCGACCTGCACGACGTGATCTCGCATCACGTCAGCGCGATCGGCGTGCACGCGGGCGCCGCGCGGCTCGGGCTACCGGAGGGCGAACCCGCCGCACGGCGTTCGCTCTCCGCCGTCGAATCGTCGAGCCGGGCCGCGATGGCCGATCTGCGTCGCCTGCTGGATCTGTTGCACGGCAAGGAGAACGGGGACGCGCAGCGCCAACCGGGGCTCGACAATCTCGACGAGCTGCTCGACAACCTCCGCACCGCCGGCCTGCCCGTGCGGCTGACCAGCCACGGCGGGCCGAGGGAACTGCCGGGATCGGTGGACGTCGCGCTGTACCGCATCGCGCAGGAGGCGCTGACGAACGCGCTCCGGCACGGCTCCGGCAAGACCGTGGAAATCGACCTCGCCTACCGGCAGACCGAGGTCGTCCTCACGATCACGAACGAAATCGGCCGCGCACGCCGGAACTCGGCGGCCGAGTCGACCAAACGCGGTCTCGCCGGGATCAGGCAGCGGGTCGCGCTGTTCGGCGGACAGGCGGAATGCGGGCCGCTCGACGACGGGCGGCACTGGCGGGTTCGAGTCGGATTTCCTTTGGAGGCGGAGTGATCCGGGTTCTGCTGGCGGACGATCACGCGATGTTCCGGTCCGGGATGCGCGCGGTACTGGACACCCAGGCGGATTTCGAATGCGTCGGCGAGGCCGCGGACGGACGCGAGGCCGTCACGCAGGCGGCCGCCCTGCGCCCGGACGTCGCGGTGCTCGACGTCCGGATGCCCAAATTGGACGGTCTGGCCGCGACCGAGGCGATCATGTCCGCGCCGGGCAACGACACCCGTGTCCTCGTGCTGACGACCTACGACTCCGACGAGTACGTCTACCGCGCGCTGCGGGCCGGTGCGAGCGGGTTCCTGCTGAAGAGCCTCGCCCCCGAAGAACTCGTCTCGGCCATGCGGGTGGCCGCGCGCGGGGACGCGCTGATCGACCCGACGGTGACCCGGCGGCTCGTGTCGACCTTCGCCACCAGCATCGAACCCGTGGCCGCCGAACCGGCGGAACTGGAACGGCTCACCTCACGCGAACGCGAAGTCCTCATGCTGGTTGCCGACGCCTCCAGCAACGCGGAGATCGCCGTGCGGCTGCACGTGGGCGAGGAGACGGTGAAGACCCACGTTTCCCGGATACTCGCGAAGCTCGGGCTGCGGGACAGGGTGCACGCCGTCGTCTACGCCTATCGCAACGGTCTCGTCGGCGGCCGGTGATCGGTTCGCCGGATGGGGCTCCCGGTGCCAGAATCGCCACAGGTCACGTCGAGGCGGGGAGCTGCGAATGAAGCGCTGGGTCACGCTGACGATCGGGCTGGTCTTCTTGCTGGTCGGCGGTGTCTGGGTGCTGCAAGGCGCCGGCGTGCTGACCGGCAGCTTCATGACCGGGCAGAAGCTGTGGTTCCTGATCGGGCTCGTCGCGTTCCTGGTCGGGGTGGTGCTGGTGGCGGCCACCGCCCGGCGTACGCGACGGGCGCCCACCGACGACCAGGCGTAAACCCCTCGCTTGCGGGTCGGCTTCGGGTGTCGCGGTGGGGTGGGCTGCTCGCTTGCGTGTCGGCTTCGGGTGTCGCGAAAGCCACTTTCGGGACGTCTGATGTCCCGAAAGTGGCTTTCGCGACATCGGGGTGGGGTGGGCGTCCGCAACCCGCGCGCAGCACGGTCACGACCGCTGGCACCGACACCTCACCCGGCACGCGAAGCTACGGGCAGGCGTTGCGAACGCCACTTTCGCAACCTTCAGTGTTGCGAAAGTGGCGTTCGCAACGCCCCCGCAGCCCGACCGCGACCAAGGCACGTTTGCCTGACCCCGCGCTAGCCATTCAAGAGCGCGACCCCCACGCGGATCTGGGGCGCGTGGGTTGCCGCTGGAGTCCGTGAAGGCAACTTCAGGGCTAGGCGATCTTGAAGATCGGGTAGCCGGGCGCGATCTCGAGGAGCGTTTCGTCGGACGCCTTCGCGTCGACACCGTCGAAGAACACGCCGACCTCGAACTTCCAGCGCTTGAGGTAGGCGCGCAGGATTTCGGGCTTCTCTTCGTCGGCGAGTTCGGTGTAGGTGAACGTCTCGGTGCGGCGCCCGACGCTGAGCTGCCCCTCACCCGCGACCCGCAGGTTGCGCACCCACTGCGTGACACCGCGCGGCGCGACCAGGTAGCGCTCGCCGTCCAGCTTCAGCAGGTTGACCGGGACCGAGCGCAGTTCGCCGCTCTTGCGGCCCCGGACCGAGAGGACCCGGCTGCCCAGGACGCTCACGCCGAGCCTCGTCAGCTTGAGCACGAACTCGTTGAACGCGCTGGTCGCCTTGGCGGGCTTGACGTAGCGGGTGGCGGTGGCGGTGGTCATCTCGGCTCCTCGAAGTTTTCGAGAGCAGCGCTCTCTGTTAAGAGCAGTGAACACCAGAGCGGTGCATTGTGTCAAGAGCAGTGCTCTCGTTTAGGTGCGATGCTCTATGGTGAGAGCATGGCCGCCACCCAGACCGCGCGTGAACGCGCCCGCGCCGAGCTCACCCGCGAGATCAAGGACGAAGCCCGCCGCCAGCTCGCCGAGGTCGGCGCGCTGGGCCTTTCGCTCCGGGCCGTCGCCCGGGAGTTGGGCATGGTCTCGTCGGCGCTCTACCGGTACTTCTCCAGTCGTGAGCAGCTGCTGACAGCCTTAATCGTCGATGCCTACAACGCCGTCGGCGAGGCCGCGGAGGCCGCCGACGACGCCAAGAAGGCTCCGCTGGAGCGGTGGACGTCGATCTGGCAAGCGGTCCGAGACTGGGCGAAGGCACATCCGCACGAGTACGCGCTGATCTACGGCTCGCCGATCCCCGGCTACCAGGCCCCGCAGGACACCGTCGCGCCCGCGGGCCGGGTGGCGTTCGCCCTGGTCGCGGTGCTGCGCGACGCCAACCTCCGGGTCGAGACCGAGGTCGGCGAGATGCCTGTCGAGCTATTGCACCAGCTCGACGCCGTCGCGGGAGTTCTCAAGATCAACCTGGCCCCCGAGACGGCCTCCCGGCTGATCATGTCCTGGACCCAGCTGTTCGGGATGATCAACTTCGAGTTGTTCGGCCAGTACGTCGGCTCGGTCGACCCGTCGGACGCCTTCTTCGCGCACGGGATCCGTCAGATGGCCGAGTTCACCGGGATCAAGATGACCGGCTGAGCGCGGTCCAAGACCGCATGAGCAGCTGGACGGCGTCCACCGCGTCCTCGTCGCCGGTCCCCTCGGGGCTGAGGAAACGCTGCAGCAGGAGCCCGTCCTCGAGCGCGTGCAGGATCAGCGCGAGGAAGGCGGGCTCGGCGGGCGGCGCCGCGCCCCGTACGGCGAGTTCGGTCCGGACAGAGGTCTCGAGCAGTGCCCTTGTCGACTTCTCGCCTTCGCCGACGAGCGGTCGCGCCTCGGGATTGCGCAGCGCGTACAGGGCCAGCTCGGTGCGCAGGATCAGCCAGCCTTCGAGGTGTTCGGCGCGCTCGACGTTCCAAGCGCGCAGCCTGTCCATCATCTCGGCGAAAGAACCGACACCCGAACTCAACGCGGCCACTTCTTCGGCCTCGCGCTGGGTCCGGCGGCGCAGCAACTCGACGACCAGCTCGTGTTTGCCGTCGAAGTTGCCGTAGAAGGCGCCGCGGGTGAACCCGGCGCGTTCGGCGATCTGCTCGACCGACGTGCCGTTGACCCCGCGTTCGGCGAACAGCTCGGCGGCCGCCGCGAGCAGGCGCTGTCTGGTCTGCTCGCGACTCTCTTCCCGCGTCAAGCGCTTCGCCGTCACATGGCGAAGCTTAGAGCTCTCGGCTTCCCTGCTTGCCTGTCAGCCAGACCCCGCCCGCGAGGACGGCGACGGCGACCACGACGGCCAGCGCGGTGAGCGGCCACAGCGCCTGGCTCGCGAAGAAGGCGGCGACGGCCCCGAAGAGAACGGCGACGAGGAGCAACGGCGTGGTCCGGACGGCTGCGGCGGCGGGGACGGTGGCCATGGGAGCTTTCCCTTCGAGGGTGGTGCGCGGAACACTCGGTTTTCGCGGATGGGACCGCGCCGGTTCGGTGGCCTTACGCCGACTGGGGCACGGATCACCCTTCCGGGCGAGATACCGGCGTGGCGGCTAACGTCACGCCGAGGACGACATCGAGGGAAAGGCGGCTCGCGGTGGAGAAGTGGGCGGAGCAGGTCGGCAGGATCCGGGTCATCGGAACCGGGGTGATGGGCCGGGGCATCGTCCAGCTCGCCGTGACGGCGGGGCTCGAAGTCGAGCTCGCCGACGCCCGGCCCGACGCGGTCGGCGAGGCCATCGACCACGTCGGCGCGATGCTCGGCAAACTCGCCTCGAAGGGCAAGATCTCCGAAGAAGCCGCCGCGTCCGCGAAAGGGCGCCTGATCGCGGCCGACGGTCCGCTGGCCCCCGCCGACGGCGTCGACCTCGTCATCGAAGCGGTGCGCGAAGACCTCGAGATCAAACGCGCGCTCTTCGCCGAACTGGAACTCATCTGCGGTCCGGACACCGTGTTCGCCACCAACACCAGCTCGCTTTCGGTCACCGAGATCGGCGCCGCGCTGACCGATCCCGGACGGCTGCTCGGCCTCCACTTCTTCAACCCGGTCCCGTTGATGCGGCTGGTCGAGATCGTGCCCGGCGCGAGGACCGCGGACTGGCTGCCGCCCGCGATGACCGAACTCGTCCGCAACTGGGGTCACGAACCCGTACTCGCGCGCGACGCGCCGGGCTTCCTGGTCAACCACGCCGGTCGCGGGCTGGGCACCGAGGCGCTGCAGATCCTGTCCGAAGGGATCGCGAGCCCCGCCGAGGTGGACCGCGTCGCGCGGGACGTGCTCGGCCTGAAACTCGGCCCGTTCGAGCTGCTCGACCTCACCGGCCTCGACGTCTCGCACGCCGTGCTCGAAAGCATTTGGAGCGGCTTCCACAGCGAGCCGCGGCTGCGGCCTTCATGGCAGACGCGCCCCCGCGTCGCCGCCGGGCTGTTCGGGCGCAAGAACGGGGAGGGCTTCTACCGCTACGTCGACGGCGCCCAGCAGGTCGACCCGGAGCCGTCCGCACCGGAAGCCCCGACGACGCCGGTGTGGGTCGACGACGAACGCCTCGGAACGCTGCTCTCGGCGGCGGGGATCCAGGTCGTGCACTCCGCCTACCCGGACACGGTCCTGATCGTCAGCCCGATCGGATCGTCCACTGTGGACACCGCGTTGGCCGCGGGCCTCCCGGCGGAGCGGGTCGTCGGGGTCGATCCCCTCGGTGGCTACGGGAAACGCCTGACGCTTTCGGTCCACCCCGCGCTCGACCCCGCCGCCGGCCGCACCGCCTGGGGCGCGCTCGCCGCGACAGGGCTGCCGGTGACCGTGGTCCGCGACGGCCCCGCGCCGATCGCGCAGCGGCTGCTGGCGTCGATCGTCAACACCGCCTGTTTCATCGCCGGGCAGCGGCTCGCGACGCCGGAGGACATCGACACCGCCGTCCGGCTCGGCCTCGGCTACCCGCGCGGACCGCTGACCTGGGGTGACGAAGCGGGAGCGGATCTCGTGCTGCGGGTCCTGCGCGGCCTCGTCGCGAGCACCGGCGACCAGCGCTACCGGCCGAGCGGCTGGCTCACCGAACGGGTCGCGCTCGGCCTTCCGCTCACGTCCACCGGCACCTCCCCTGCCGACCTTCTCAACTGAAACCCCGCTAAAGCGCGTGAAGGCCCCCTTCCCTCGGCTGAGCCGAGGGAAGGGGGCCTTCACGCGCTAACGGCCTTTACCAGCGGCGGTCGGTGACCACGCGGGTGGAGGCGTTCCAGAACACGTAACCGCCCTGGAAGTTGTTCTGCCGCCCGCCGGAGACGGAGAACTCGTCGGTCGTCGGGTACCTCAGGTACGAGGTCTCCCAGCCGAGCGCTTCCCAGCGCTGCCGGATGGCGCCGTAGATCGCGTGCGCGTCGGTCTGCATCGTCCAGTAGACCGATCCGGCCTTGGTGAAGTGGTTGAACCGGCCGATGCCGTCCGGGGTGCCCAACTCGTCGGTCGACGGGTACCCGAGGGGGCCCGCTTCCCAGCCGAGCTCCTCCCACTTCGCGCGGATCCGGCCCCAGATCGCCTTGGCGTCGGTCTGCACCGTGTAGTAGATCGACGCGTTCTTGCTGAAGTGGTTGAACCGGCCGATCCCGTCGGGCGTCGGGAGCTCGTCCGTCGTCGGGTAACCGAGTTCACCGGCTTCCCCGCCCAGCGCCTTCCACTTCTGCCAGATCCGGCCGAACACCGGATGCGCGCCCGTGTTCACCGTGTAGTAGATCGACGACTGCATCTTGCCGGGCCACAGCGGGAAGTCGTTGTAGCGGCCGATGGTGTCCGGGGTGGTCATCTCGTCGGTCGCGGGCGGGCCGAACTCCTTGTGACCGCCCAGTGCGAGGTACTTCTTGAGGATCTCGCCCTCGATCTGCTTGACGCCCGTTTCCTTCGACCAGTACAGCCGCCCGCGTTCGTAGGTACGGAAGCGGACCGTGCCGTCGACGGCCTCGGGTGCCGTCGGGGCGCCGAGTCGTTGCGCCACAGCGGGTTCGTCGCGGTAGCGCTTGTCGATCGGGGTGATGTAGTTCGCCGTGATCGTCTGGTCGACGGTGCCCATGGTGATGTTCGTCAGCCGTCCGGTGGCCCCGTTGGACCAGCCGGTGAAGGTCGACGAACCGTCCGAAGCGACCTCGGCCGCCTGGATCTCCACGGTCGCGCCTTCGACCACCATCGCCGAAGCGGCCCCGCCTTCCGGCGTGATGCCGAGCGCGGCGGCGACGTTGCTCGTCAGCGTGAGGCGGTGTTCCTTCGGCTTCGCGATGTACGTCTTCGAAACCTTGACACCGGCGCTGTCGGTCGCCGACGCGGTGAACTCCAGGTTGGAGTCCGTGTGGTCGGTGAACGGCATCGTGAACTCGGGACCGGTGGCACCGTGGTCCGGATGCGCGTGGCAGACCGCGTTCTCCGGGCAGTGCCGGATCAGCGTGGTCCAGGTGACCGGCAGTGCGCCGTCCTCGGTGTCGGTGATGGTCGCGCCGACCTTGACCTCCTCGCCGACCGCGAACAGGCGGTCGCCGGGGTCGGTCATGGTCAGCTTCGGCGAGTGGTTCCCCGGCGCGACGGCGACGTCCGCGCTGCCCACCGCCTGCAGGCCGTCCTTCACCGTCAGCTTGGCGGTGAACTTCTCGGTGCCCGCCGCGTAGGTGTGGCTGACCTTCGCCCCGGTGCCGGTGGTGCCGTCACCGAAGTCCCACTCGTAGGTCAGCGGATCGTTGTCGAAGTCGTAGGAAGCGCTGCCGTCGAACGAAACCGTGCGGGTTTCGGGGTTCGTCTCCGAAGTGGCCACCGCGACCGGCGCCTTGTTCCCGGTGGTGTAGCTGAGCCTGCGCAGCAGACCGCTGTAGATGTCGGCGTAGACGATGTCGCCGTTGGCCGCGGCCAGGAACTTGACCGGACCGCCGATACCGGTGAACTTCGGCGGCGTCTCCTGCGGGCGGACGACCCGGCCCTGCGTGTCGTACTTGGCCGTCCACAGCTTTTCGGTCGCGTAGTCGCCGAAGAAGTACGCTCCCCGGTATTCCTCCGGGTACGACTCTCCATTGTAGACGATCCCGCCGGTGATGCTGTTGCCGTTGTCGACGCCCGTACCGTGGCGGACGGCCAGCATCGGCGGGGTGTTCACGGCCGAAGCGCACTGCGGCATCGCGGAGAAACCGTCGGCGGGCTGGTTGCCTTCGAAGCACGGCCAGCCGTGGTTCGCGCCCTTCTGGACGAAGTTGATCTCTTCCCAGGTGCCCCAACCGACGTCGCCGACCACCGGGAGACCGGTGCTGGCGTCGAGGCTGAACCGGAACGGGCTGCGGAAACCGCTCGCGAACACCTTGGAGCGCAGCGAGTTCGGGTTCGCCGCGGCGTAGTAGGGGTTGTCCGGCACGCCGGCGCCGTCCGAGGTGACGTGGAAGATCTTGCCGAAGATCTTGTCCAGGTCGTACACGTTCAGCGCGAACGGGTCGGCCGCGCCCTGGAACCGGGAGCTGTCGCCGGTCGAGACCCACACCGTGCCGTCGGGGGCGGCCACGACACCGGTGATGCCGTGGATGTCGGTGTTGGCGGCGCCTTCGACGAGCACCTTCTCCGCGGTCAGCCCGGTCGGCTGGGCGGTACCGGAGACCGTCCAGCGCGAGGCGCGCAGGGCGATCCCGCCGGGGACGTCGACGGCCCGGGCGGTGTAGACCGTGCGGGAGGTGGCGTAGTCGGGCGCGATCGCGATCCCGACCAGACCGAGGTCGCCGGTGTTGCGAACGGGCAGGCTGGCGATGTTCTGCGTCTGTCCGGTGGTGGACACCCAGGCGACGTTGCCACCCTTCCCGGTGGTCAGCATCGAGCCGTCGGGCAGGTAGGCGAAGTCGGTCAGGTCGAACGGAGCCTGACCGCTCGGCTGGTCACGAAGGACGAAGCCGGGTGGCAACGCGGGCGCCGCGGACGCAGGAGTGGACGTCAGCGGCATCAGCAAGCTCACTGTCAGCACCGCCACGACGGCATGACAGAGCGCACGGAATCTCGAAGGCATGGAGGAGCCCCTTTCCCCAGTCGAACGTCTCATCGATGGGGTCTAGGTGGACATTTCACACTTTCGAGTGGCTTTATCGAACTGTGATCACCACCGCCGGTCGATCACCTGCCCGGTGCTCCGGTTCCAGGTGACGTAGCCGGTCTGGAAGCTGTTCTGCCGTCCGATGGGGACGGTGAACTCGTCCGTCGTGGGGTAGCGCAGATACGACCGCTCCCAGCCGAGCGCGGCCCAGCGCTGCCGGATCGCCCCGTAGACCGCGTGCGAGTCCGTCGCCATCGTCCAGTAGATCGAGCCCGCCTTCGTGAAGTGGTTGAACCGGCCGACGCCGTCCGGGGTCGCGGTCTCGTCCGTCGTCGGATAGCCGAGCGGGCCCGTCTCCCAGCCCAGCGCCTCCCACCGGGCACGGATGCGGCCCCAGATCGCCTTGGCGTCGGTCTGCACCGTGTAGTAGATGGACGCGTTCTTGCTGAAGTGGTTGAACCGGCCGATCCCGTCGGGCGTCGGGAGCTCGTCCGTCGTCGGGTAGCCCATCGGCCCGGTCTCCGAGCCCAGCGCCACCCACTTGACCCTGATCCGCCCGTACACCGGATGCGCGCCCGTCGACGGTGTCCAGTAGATCGACGACTGCCCCGTGCCGGGCCAGTTCGGGAAGTGGTTGAACCGGCCGGCGCCGTCCACGGTGGAGGTTTCGTCGGTCGCGGGTGGACCGAACTTCCGGTGCCCGCCCAGCGCGAGGTACTTCGCCAGGATCTGGCCTTCGATCTGCTTCACGCCGGTCTCGGCACTCCAGTAGAGCCTGCCGCCCGTGTACGGCCGGTACCGCACGGTCCCGTCGACGACCTCGGGTCCGGTCGGCGCGCCGAGTCGTTGCCTCAGCGCGGGTTCCGCCTGATAGCGCCTGTCGATCGGGGTGAGGTAGGTCGCGGTCAGCGTCAGGTCTCGTGGCGGGACGGTGATGGTCACCGTCCGCGACGTCCTTCCGTCCGACCAGTTCGCGAAGGTCGCGACGCCGTCCGCGGCGACTTCCTCCGCCACGACCTCGAACGTCGCGCCTTCGGTCACCATCGCGGTGTTGACCCCACCCTCCGCCGGGATGATCAGCGCGGCGGGAACGTTGCTGGTCAAGGTCAGCCGGTGTTCGCGCGGTCTGGCGACGTAGGTCTTGCTCGCGGTCACGCCTGCACTGTCGGTCACCGTCGCGGTGATCTCGACCCGCGAGTCCTGGTGATCGGTGAAGGGCAGGGAAAGCACCGGGCCACTGCCCGGCGAACCGGGATGCGCGTGACAGGTCGCCTCTTCCGGGCAGTGCCGGATCAGTGTGGTCCAGGTCACCGGCAGCACTCCGTCCTCGGCATCGGTCGCCGCCGCGCCGACGACGACCGGCTCCCCGACCGCGAAGGTCCGTGCACCGGGATCCGTCATCACCGTCTCCGGCGAATGGTTCCCCGGCACCACGACGACATCCGTGCCGCCGTTGGCGCCGAGCCGGTCGGTGACCGTCAGCCGCGCTGTCGCTCTCGCCAGGCTCGTCGCGTAAGTGTGGGTCACCCGGACGCCGGTCTGGCTCGTACCGTCCCCGAAGTCCCACTGATAGGTCAGCGGATCGCCGTCGAAGTCGTAGGAACCGGCGCCGTCGAAGGTCACCGTCCTCGTCGACGGCTCGGTGCTCGACGCCGCGACCGCCACCGGTTCCGCGTTCGTCCCCGGATAGCTGAGCCGCCGCAGGTTCCCGCTGTAGAGGTCGGCGTACACGATGTCGCCGTTGGCCGCGGCCGCGAACTTGACCGGACCACCGACGGCGACGAACCTCGGCGGCCGTTGCGGCGGCTGGACGAGCCTGCCTTGACTGTCGTACGTCATCGTCCAGATCTTCTGCGTGACGTAGTCGCCGAAGAAGAAGGCGCCCCGGTATTCGTCCGGATAGGACGATCCACTGTAGACGATCCCGGCGGTGACGCTGTTCCCGTCGTCCACCCCGGAACCATGGTGGTACGCGGTGATCGGCGGGGTGTTGACGACACCGGCACAGCCCGCGAGCCCGGTGTACCCCGGCGTCGGGACGTTCGCTTCCCAGCAAGGCCAGGCGTGGTTCGCCCCCGGCCGCACGACGTTCACCTCTTCCCACGTGTTCCAGCCGACGTCACCGACCACAGGCAGGCCGAGACGCGGGTCTAGGGAGAACCGGAACGGGCTGCGATAACCGCTGGAGAAGATCTTGGAGCGGTTCGCGTTCGGCGCCGCGGCGGAGAAGTACGGGTTGCCGGGCACCCCGACGCCGTCGGGCGTGACGTGCAGGATCTTGCCGTACAACTGATCGAGGTCGAGCGAACGCAGCGCGCCCGGATCCATCCTGGTGAAGTCGGCGGCGTCGCCGATGGAGATCCAGACAGTCCCGTCTTCGGCCGCGATGAGCCCGGTGATGCCGTGGACGTCGTAGAAACCGGGAAGGTCGACGAGTACCCGTTCGGCCGTGAGTCCGGTCGGGACGTCCGCGCCGGTCACCGTCCAGCGCGCCACCCTCATGGTGAACGCGCCACCGCCCGTGTCGAACGAGCGCGCGAGGTAGATCTGGCGCGACGTCACGAAATCCGGGGCGACGGCGAGGCCGACGAGGCCGAGGTCGCCGTCGTCGTGGACGGGCAGGGTCGCGATCGTCCGCGCCTGCCCGGCGGTGGACACCCACGCGACCTTGCCGCTCTTGCCGGTGCTGAGCACAGAACCGTCGGGGAGATAAGCGAAATCGGTCAGATCGAACGCGGCCTGACCGCTCGGCTGGTCACGCAGGACGAAGCCGGACGGCAGAGTGGGCGCTCCGGTCGCTTCCGGAGCGCCCACCCATCCCGGGAGAAGCAGGATGGAAACCGACAGCGCGATGAGTGTGCGAGTGAGGACCCGGCTCGTGGTCATCGGCATTCCCCATTTCCGGCGTGTCCTGGGCACGTCGCCGGGAACGGGGCGGTCATTGCCGCCTCGAGCTTTCATTTATCTCAAAGCAACCGAACCGCAATGATCCGCGTGAGGTTTCCTCTGGAGCGGAAGGCTGATGGGGACTTTCCCCGCATCCCGACGGATCTCGCGTGATCAGGGACGGAACTCGCGTGATTGGAGGCCGCACTCGGGTGTGCGGTGTCTGATCACGTGAGTTCCGCCCCCAATCACGCGAGATCCGGGCTTGAGCACGTGAGTGCGGCCCCGCGACACCTCGGACCAGAAGTAGTGAAGGCTCAGGCCACGACCTGAACCACGTCACCGCTCTGCAGTGTCGTGAAGTACTTCTGCGAAGCCGCCGCGGCCAGGTGGATGCAACCGTGCGAGTACACCGAAAGGCTGCCGGTGTGGAACGCGATCCCCGGCAGGAAGAACACCGAGTTCGGCATCGGCGCGTCGAACTGCTTCGAGTGGTAGTTCTTGACCTTGGCCGAAACGTGGAAGACACCGGTCGGCGTCGCGTGCCCCTTCTTGCCGGGCAGCTGCTTGACCGGACCGTAGATGACCTTGCCGTCCTGCAGCAGCCAGGTCTTCAGCGCGGAAAGGTCCACACAGGCGCTCACGCCCGGCGAGGCCAGCGCGGCCTTGCACGGTACGTCGGCGGCGTTCGCGGCGGGCTTGGCCGCCGGTTTCGGCGTGGGTTTCGGCGTCGGCTTGGGCTTCGCCGAAGACGAAGGTGTCGGCTTCGGAGCGGAACTGCTGCTGCTCGGCGTCCGGGACGAGGTGGTCGGCGCGGCGGAAGACGAAGACGGTGCCGACGTGGTCGTGGTCGTGGTCCCGCCCGCCGGATCACCTTGCGCGACGGCGCCGCCGCCCGGCGTGCCGCCCCCGGCGTTGCCCGAACACGCCGTCAACACCAGCGCCGTGGCCAGTGCGGTCACCCCCACCAGGAACTTCTTCACGACCCTTACCCCCGATTGTCCGTAGTGCGTCTGACATGGGTAAAGACGGAGCTCACCCGTACGGGGTTGTTGGCCGGAAGGTCACGATCCCGTCTCGAGGCCGCCGACCTGCGGAAATCAGGGAACTCGGCCGACGACCCTGGCGTACATCCGGCCCGGATTGGCGCCTTCGTCCAGATATCCGGGCAGCGGCGGCAGGTCCCGCGCGAACACGGCCAGCCGTCCGAACAGCTCGTTCGCGTCGGCGGGACGCCGTTCCGGATCCTTCTCCAGCAGGTCCGCGAGCAGGACGTCCAGTCCACCCGGGACACCGTCCACTCTGGCCGGACTCTCCTTGACCTGCTTCTCGAACACCGCGTACGCCGTCGGGCCGGTGAACAGCTGCCTGCCGGTCAGCATTTCGTGCAGGACACAACCCAGCGCGTACAGATCGCTGCGCGGCCCGGCGATCCCGCGCTGGATCTGCTCGGGCGCCATGTACGCGGGCGTGCCCAGGATCTGCCCGGCGCGGGTGAACTGGGCGACGTCGGTCTCGCGCAGCATCGCGAGACCGAAGTCGAGCACCTTCACACTGCCGTCCGGACACAGCATCAGGTTGGTGGGCTTGAGATCGCGGTGGCAGATGGAAAGCGCGTGCGCGGCGGACAGCACGGCGCACGCCTGCGCCGCGATCGCGGCCGCCCAAGGCACCGGCAGCGGCCCGTGTTCGGCGGCGAGATCGGCGACGGTCACCCCCTCGATGAACTGCATGACCTGGTACAACCGCTCGTCATAGGTGCCGAAGTCGTACAGCGTCGGCGCGCCCGCGTGTTCCAAGGTGGCGAGGATCCGCGCCTCGCGGATGAAGCGCTGCTCGAGTTCGGCGTCCGGACCGCCGGGGAGCCCGAGGAACTTCACCGCCACACGGCGGCCGAGATGCCTGTCGTGGCCCGCGTAGACCGCGCCCATCCCACCCCGGCCGAGCGGCAGCTCGTCGAGTTCGTAGCGGTCCGCGATCAACAACCTAGTTCTCCGGCTTGAGCTGGCCCTCAGTCAGTCCCGCCAAGCCTAGCCTCACCAGCTCCAGGCCCGATTCCGCCGCCTCGCGCAGGGCGTCCTCGAAGGCGGCGAGCCGGGTGAACGCCGCCCCGTGGGCCCGTTGCGTTTCGATCGGCAGACGCGGGATCCGCGTGCGCTTGAGGTCGATCCTGGTCGAGGAGGTCGGCGCGAGCTGCCCGGCGGCGCGCAGGCAGCCGGCGAGGAAGGCGGCGTCCAGCCGTTCGGGATCGGTGCGGTACTTCGACATCATCGGCTCCGCCACGACCGGAGCTCCACTGTGGACATACGCGGGCACGGCGGGCGAGGCGACGACATCGCCTTCCTCCACCGATTCCGGCACCGTGAGCACACCGGATTTCAGCAGCTCGCCGATCGTGGTGAACTTCGGCCTCTCGTCGGACACCGCCAACGACGGCGGTTCCGGCCGGATGCCCTCGAAATGCTTCAGGATTTCGAGGAAGGCCTCGCCCGCGTGTTCGTCGCGCGCCTGATGCAGGGCGGGGGAAAGGTCGATCTCCTCGTCGAGCAGGTCGATGATCCGCACCGCGCCGGGCACCTCGGCGCCACGCAGATGCTCGCGCCACTGTTCCTCCACAGTGGACGGATCGGCCAGCAGGAGCAGCCGGGAAGGCGGGCGCTCGCCGGGTTCCGGCCGCCGAAGCAGCCAGAGGTCCGAGCCGCCGACAGTCACCACCGCCCGCAAAGCCCCGGCCCGCAACAGGTTCCCGCGGATCCGGCGTCCGGTCCGGCGTCCGGCTGCCGCGGGCGGCATGCGGATCGCGACCAGCCCCCCGGGCTTCACATGCGCGAGACAGTGCTGGACCCACGCCAGTTCCGGTTCGCCGCGCGGCGGCTGGCCGTACTCCCAGCGCGGGTCTCCGACGAGCTCGTCGTAACCCCATTCGCGTTCGTTGAACGGCGGGTCGCAGACGACTGCGTCCGCGAGAAGTCCTTCGTAGGAGTCCATCGAGAGGGCGTCCGCGCCGTACATCTCCATGTCCGCGCCGGCGAGCAGCAGCCGGTGCGCCGCGATGCACGAGATCGCCGGATCGGCGACCTGCCCGAGCAGCCGGGTGCCGCCGGAGGCGAGCAGCAGCGTCCCGAGCCCGCAAGCGGGGTCGAGGACGACGCCGGGTTCGGGGCCGATGAGGCGGGACATCAACGCGGCCACCGGTTCCGCGGTGACCGACAGCTGACGGGAGTGCGCCTCCACGTAGCGTTCACAGAGGAACTCGAAGGCTTCGCGCGCACCCTGTTCCTCGGCGAAGCGGTCCAGCAGTTCGAGCAGCTCGGCATCGTCGTAGCGGGCCGAGAAGTCCCAGTCCCGGGAGCCCCGCCGCGAGAGGAACGTGCCCACCCGGCCGACCCGCAGGCTCAGCGACAGGTCGTCGCCGAGGTTCCGCAGCCGCTGCCAGACCCGGTCACCGAGCGATATTTCGAACGGTTTCCCGCGCTCACGCAGCCAGTTCTCGACGTCGAGCAGGGAAAAGAGGGGGCTGGACGCCGTCCCGCCGACGGGCGGCGGAAAATCGCCGTAACGTCGACGCCAGTTGCTCACCGCGGCGCGGCCGACGCCGGCGATACGCGCGATGTCCGCCGCGCTGACGGTGGCTTGCTCCTCCATCGCCGCATCGTAACCGACAGCTGACCTTTCCAGCCCTATGTTTGTGAACTCAGTACACAGCTGCTTTACTGGGTTCCATGACGTACTCCCTTCGGTACGCCGCCGGCTCGGACGTCGGGCGACGCCGTCAGGTCAACCAGGACTCGGTCTACGCCAGCGCGAGAATGCTGGCGGTCGCCGACGGCATCGGCGGCCAGCCGCACGGCGAGGTGGCGAGCGCCGAGGCTGTCGGCGTCCTCTCCCGGCTCGACGCGGACCTCCGCGGCTTCGACCTCGCGGACGTCGACCTGATCGAGATCCTCACCGGCGGCGTCCGCGCGATCGACGACCGGCTGATCGCGACGGCCGAACGCGAACCGGAGACCCGCGGCATGGGCACCACCCTGACGGCGCTGCTGTTCGACGGCTCGCATTTCGCCGCCGCGCACATCGGCGACTCCCGCGGATATCTCCTGCGCGACGGCACGCTTCAGCGCTTCACGCGCGACCACACGCTCGCGCAAGCCCTCGCGGACGACGGCCGCATCGACGCGTCGGAAGTCGAGGGGCACCCTCGCGGCTCCCTGCTCATGAAGGCGCTCCTGAGCACCGGTAGCGGCGAAGCGGACATCTGGACCTTCGAGGCGGCCCCCGGAGACCGTCTCCTCCTGTGCTCGGATGGGTTAACGGCAACGGTTGTCGAAACCGTTATCAAAGACGTCCTTGGCGCCTTCCAAGATCCCGGCGAGACCGTCCCGAGGCTGATCCACCTGGCCAACGAAGGCGGCGGACCGGACAACATCACCTGCGTCGTGGCCGACGTTCTCGCGCCCGCGCACGCCTGAGGCGTTCCAGCCCGAAGGCCAGGTCAGACCCGCCTTCGAAGGGGCGAAAGGGCATCCGGTAAAGTTCCCCACGGAGGATTGGCCGAGCGGCCTAAGGCGCACGCTTGGAAAGCGTGTTGGGTTCACGCCCTCGCAGGTTCGAATCCTGTATCCTCCGCCATCAGCAAGGCCCCGGACGTTCAGACGTCCGGGGCCTTGTTGATTACTCAGCAGGACCTTCACTTAACAGAGTCAGATGATCACGCTAAGTTTAAACGTGGTCGTTCCAGCCCCCGACGTCCCAAGGAGTCCGCCAAAATGGCCGGAGTCGAAGAGATCCGCGCTGGTATCGCGCTCGCGAACGAGAAGGCATCCGCGAGTATCGCCGCACTTCAGCAGGCAGCGCAGTCTCTCGAAGAAGCCCAGCTTTCGCTTTCACAGGCCACCCAGGGCAGCACCCAGCACGAGGTGAGCCAGGCACAAGGGCTTCTCGCCGAGGCTTTGCAGGGCATCACCGGAATGCAGAGCACCATCCAGGCGGGCATCTCGTCGGCCGAGTCCTACTCGACCCGCCTCTAGAGCATGTACCTCGAAGAACTGCACCAGCTGCTGACGGCCGTCCAAACCGGTCTCGCCGACGGACGCGCCCATGCCGAGCGGGCCAGAAGCCTGCTCGAGGAGTCCCGGCGTGCCCTGGTCGAACCACAGGCCCAAGCCGTGCCATGGGTGCCGCCGCAGCTGGCGCAGGCCGACGAGGGATTGGAAAATCTCCTGACGCGCCTTTCCGCCGCTGACGACCTGGTCAGCGGTTACCAATCACGCCTCTGAGATCGGCGAGCCGGTATGGGCAGCAAAGCGAGTGAACAGCGCAATCGCGTCGTTACGGCGCTGGAGCGGGTCCGCCACCAGATCGGGCTCGTCCTCGGCGCCGCCGCCGGTGCCCGCCAGTCGGCCGAGGCGGAACTGGCCAAACTGGAACTGGAACAGCGCATAGTCCGGGTGGGGATGAACAACTCCACTTCGGACCAGTACGCCGAATGGTCGCGGCATCCCGCCGCGAACGAGGTGTTCGGGCAGCTCGGCAGCGTGCGCGGCCAGTTCTACGCGGACTGGGAAGCCGGGCCGAACGCGCTGCGCGACCTGGTCGCGAACAACGCGCCCGGTCCCGCCGGTCAGCAGCCGGGGAACTGGCTGGGCCGCGTCGGCGGGAATCCCGGCATCACCGCGCCGGGGCTGTGGCGCATCGGCTCGGCGACCGTGCCGGGCAAGGACGTCCCGCGCACGTTCGACGTCGCGATCCCCCTGCTCGACGAGTCGCATCTGTCCATCAACTCGGCACCGAAGACCCGGGCCGCGGTGGACGGCATCGTGCAGAACCTGCTGATGCGGATCCTGAGCACGTTCGAACCCGGCGCGGTGCGCATCCACCTGTGGGACGTCGGGCAGCTGACGGCGATCCTGCCCGACCTGTACCCGCTGAGCCGCACGAGCGCGCTCACCCTGTACGACCCAGGGCGGCTCGAGGACCTCCTCGACGAACTGGCCGGGCACATCCGCCGCATCCACGCGACCGGGATGCAGGCGGGGCACACGTCGCTGCGGGAAATCCGGCGGGCGAGCGGACAGCGCGTCGAACCGTTCCGCGTCGCGGTGCTCTACGGCAACGGGGAGACCCTCGAACCGGAACGGGCCCGCGAGCTCAAACGCGTCGCCACCGGGGCACTCGCGGCCGGGATCTGCCTGATCCTGATCGACGTGCCGACCATGCTGTCGACGTCGGTCGAATCGCTGAGCCTGCACGACGACAGGCACGCCGTCAGCAGCATGACCGGCCCCGACCTGATCGTCGACCTCGACCAGCCGATGCCGTCCGGGCAGGTCATCCGGGCCGCCGGTCGGATCGCCGAAGCGCTGATCGCCAAACAGGGCGGGCCCCGCGCGTTCGCCGACCTCCTGCCCACCGAACTGGGCAAGGAGAGTTCGGCGCGGGAACTGCGGGCGCCGGTCGGCTTCTTCGAGGGCGAGGCGGTGGAGGTCGTCATCGGCGACGCCAGCCCGCACGTGCTCATCGGCGGGCCGAGCGGTTCGGGGAAGACGAACTTCCTGTACTCGCTGCTCGGCAGCTTCGCGGCCCGCTACTCGCCGGACGAGCTGGCGCTGTACCTGCTGGACTTCAAGGAAGGCGTGTCGTTCGCCGGGCTCGCGCCGGGGCGGCGGGACGCCAGCTGGCTGCCGCACGCCAAGCTCATCGGGGTCAACGTCAACACCGACCGCGAGTTCGGCTTGGCGCTGCTGCGCTACCTCGCCGACGAGCTGCGCCGCCGGTCCGCCGCCGCGAAACTGCACGAGGTCACCAACCTCGCGGACCTGCGCGAGCAGGATCCCGGCGGGCACTGGCCGCGGATCGTCGCGGTGATCGACGAGTTCCAGTACCTGTTCGCCGGCCGCGACGGAGTGACCTCGACGGCGACCCAGCTGCTGGAGGACATCGCGCGGCGAGGCCGGTCGCAGGGCATCCACCTGGTGCTGGCGAGCCAGGACGTCGCCGGGATCGAGGCGTTCTGGGGCAAGCCCGCGGTGTTCGAGCAGTGCACGCTGCGGATCGCGATGCCGAAGGCGCGGCGCGTGCTGTCCGAGACCAACAACGCGGCGGTCTCGGCGCCGAAGTGGCATGCGGTGATCAACCACGATTCCGGTGTGGCGCACGGGAACCAGCTCGCCCACGTCCCGGACGCGAGCAGCAAGGACGTCTTCGTCAAGCTTCAGCACCGGTTGTGGGAGCGATACTCGGAGTCGTTCAAACGGCCCCGGCTGTTCGACGGCGCGCATTCCCCGGTGCTGGAACAGTTCCCGGCGTTCAACGATCTCAAGCCGACGAAGAAACCGCGAGCGCTGCTCGGCCAGTCCATCGACGTCGACGAGGCCGCCTGCGGGGTCGACCTGCCGAAGGCGCCGGGGCGGAACGTCGCCGTACTCGGCGCGGCCACGGCGGAGGCACTGTCCATCATGGACTCGGCCGCACGTTCGCTGGCCCGTCAGCATCCGCACGGTTCGGTGGAGTTCGTGCTGTCGTGCCCCATCGAGGCGTCACTCCCGGCGGTGACCGAGCTGGCCGAGCGACTGCGTGCGGAGGGCCACCGCGCGACACTGGTCGACGATCTGCCCTCCCGGGTAATCGATATCGCGGAGAATTTGTCCACTTTGGACAGAGCGCAAGTGTTGCTGCTGTACGGCGTCGACGCCTCGATCCCCGCGCTGGAGGCCAAGGCGCCGGGCCAGCTCAAGAGCGGCCTGGACCAGCTGCGGGTGCTGCTGAAGCAGGGGCCGGGGCATGGCGTCCACACCATCGGCTGGTGGCGCAGTATCGCGCGGCTGAAGGACACGCTCGGCTTCGCGGGCACCGACGACATCGGCTCCTGGGCGGCGCTGGACGTCCAGGGCAACGAACTGTCGCCGTTCGCCGCCGGGCAGGTCGTGCACTGGTCACCGCGACCGGGCCGCGCGCTGTTCTTCGACCGCACCACCCACGGCGCCCCTGAGGTGATCATCCCGTTCCAGCGTCCGGAAGGGCTTCTCGATGGATGACGGCATCACCGCGGCCATGCGGTACAAGGAGATCGTCGGCCTCGCGCGCGCCTCGGCGGAGAACCTCCGCGGCTGGGAGGTCGCCCGCGCGGACGAACTGGAGGCCCGCCTCGCGGAGGCGCACCAGTCCGTCGCGGACGCCGCCGAACGCGAGCAGCGCGCCGTCGACAGGGCTTCCCGGTGGTGGAAGATGGCCCAGCACAACGTCGAGGGCCTCACCTGGCTGCCGGACGACGAAGACCCGCAGCCGGTGCCGACAGCGCGGCCCGGGTACCTGGAGAAGTACCTGGAAGAGGTCAAGCCGAGCTATCAGGAACTCGTACAGGCAGTTCTTTCCCTGGGGTGGCGGGCCAAACGCTCTTAGTTCGCTTTGAGCGGAGGGCTTCCGGGGCCGGACGCGGGCAGGATCAGTGGTATGACCACCAGATCGTTCCGCTTCGGCGTCATCGCCGCGGTGAACCCGGAGCTCGGACCGTTCACCGAACTGGCGCGCCGGACGGAATCCCTCGGTTACCACACTTTGCTGGTCCCGGACCCGGTCGGCGGGCTGGACCCGCTCACCGTGCTGCCCGCGGGATTCGCGGTGACCTCGGAGCTGCGCCTCGGCACGTTCGTGCTGGCCAACGCCTTCCGTGACCGGTATCAGCTGGACTGGCAGGCGCGCAGCCTGCACACGATGTCCGGTGGGCGGTTCGAGCTCGGCCTCGGCACCGGACGCCCGGGCGCGGAGATCATCGCCGCCGGACTGAAACGTCCGTTCGGCACCGGCTCCCAGCGGCTGGCGGACCTCGCCGCGACGGTCGACCAGATGACGAGCGCGCGGGACAGGCCGCCGCTGCTGATCAGCGGTGCGGGCCCGAAGGTGCTGGATCTCGCGGCCCGGAAGGCCGACATCATCACGCTGGCCCTGCCTCCGCTGAGCGACGCCAACGTGGCGCAGTCCTTGGTGGATCTCGTCCGCGGTTCGGCGGGAGACCGCTTCGGCGACATCGAACTGGGGCTGAATCTGCTGGCGATCGGGGCCGAGCCGACGCCGTGGATGCGGCAGGCACTCGGTGTCGACGCGCCCGATCTGGCCGCCGCCGGCGCTGTCACCGTGCTGCCCGGCGACCCCGCCGAAGCGGCCGACGTCCTGCGCGCGCGACGGGAGACGCTGGGCGTCTCGTACGTGAAGATCAACGCCGCGGCCCTCGACGCTTTCGCGCCGGTGGTGGCCGAGCTTCGCGGCACCTGAAGCGCGTGAAGGCCCCCTTCCCTCGGCTGAGCCGAGGGAAGGGGGCCTTCACGCGCTTTGAGCTACGGCTTCGGCAGGTAAGGGCCGAGCACCTTCTCCAGGTAGTCCGCCAGGTCGTAGAACGCGTCCTGGACCGGGTTGCCCGCGCTCGGCCGGAACCGCAGCACCTGCGGGTCGTGGTCGCTCGCCTGCTGGGCGAACTCGGCGTTCAGGTGGACGACGTCGTAGTCGGTCCCGCGCGGCGCCTTCGACGCCAGGATGTGGTCCAGCACCTGCGACTGACCCTCGAAAACGTAGCTGTACCGCTCGTTTTCGGGCAGCGACGCGATGAGGTCCTTCAGCGCGCCACCCGCGGTCAGCGTCTTCACGGCGGGCGAGAACGGGTAGTCGTTCAGGTCACCGGCGACGACGATGTTCGCGTTCTTGTCCGACGCGAGCAGCTTGTCGATGAAGCCGCGCAGCACGGTCGCCTGCTTGGCCCGCTGTACCTCGGAACTCCGGACCGGCGGCTGGTTGCGGCCGTGGGTCGGCTGGTCGCCGCCCTTGGAGTTGAAGTGGTTCGCGATGACGAACACGGTGCGGCCCTGGAAGACGAACTCGCCGACGAGCGGCTTGCGGCTGGCCGCCCACGCCTCGTTGGCCGGGTCGACGCGGCCGGGCGAAACGGTCAGGTGGGTCTTGCCGCGTTCCTTGACCACGTCGACCGGGGTGGTCGCGGTGCCACCAGGACGATCCACAAAGGACACTCGAGCGGGGTTGAACAGGAAGCCGACGCGGATGTTGCCGCCCGGCTGGCCGCCGTCCTTGCCGTTCTCCGGGTCGATCTGACGCCACTCGTAGCGCGGGCCGCCGGCGGCGACGATCGCGTCGACGAACTTCTGCAGCGTCTGGTCCGCCACGACGGTGCCGTCGTTGGCCGGACCGTTGTTGTCCTGGATCTCTTCCAGGTTCAGGATGTCCGGCTTCGCCAGGTTGGTGGCGATGGCCTTGGCCAGCTCGCCGAACTTCTCCACACTGTCCAAAGCAGACAGATTCTCGACGTTGTAGGTGGCCACCGAAAGTTCACCGCTGCGCTGCGCGCGGGTGCTCTCTCGCTTCAGCCCGTTGTCCTTGGTGGCACCCAGCTTCGTCGCGAACAGCGTGTAGCCGCCGAAGTTGCTGTACTCGACCGGGCCGGAGGTCTCGCCGGTGAGCACGTCGCCGGTGTTGACCTTCGGGAACGGCACCTCGGCGAACGGGATCAGCGACGCGACCTTGAGCACACCGGTGTTGAGCCGGTCGTAGTCCAGGTACACCGCGCCGCCGCGGACACTCGGGTTCTGCTTCGGCTTGGTGGTCACGTAAAGCTCGTTGAACGACGACGTCGGGCCGACGACGCGCGCGTCGGAGACGCTGACGATCTCGCTCTCGTGCGCCTCCCAGAAGTCCAGCGAGTACTTCGCGGGCTCCAGCGGAAGCGGCTCGATGGTCCCGCCAGGAGCGGGGGCGACGGTGTCCGGGACCGAGTCCGGCGTGACGACGGTCGCGGCGGGCAAAGCGTTCCTGCTCGAATCGACCGTCCACTGTGCACCCGTCAGCTCGGTGAGCGACTGGTACGGCGAGGTCGCGGGCGCGTCCGGGTAGAACTCGCGGATGGTGCCGGTGGCGGTCACGGCGTCACCCACGGCCACGGCGGGCGTGGTGGAGCCGGTGAAGACGAACAGGCCCTCGCTGGTGCGCGGGTCGGCGTCGGGAGCGGTGTCGGTGATCCAGAACCCGCGCGCCGAACCGAAACTCCGGATCGCGGTCACGACGCCGGTGACCCCGGCGACCTTCTGGTCCTTGAACGGCGAGATCCGGGTGGTGCCCTGGATGTCGTGGATCTTCGCGTTCACCGGCGGCGGGCCGGTCTCGCCCGGCGTCTCGCCCTTGGAGTTGGTCGGGGTGGGGGCGCCGGAGGTGAAGTCGGCGGCGTTGTCGTCGGTGTCCACCAGCGCCGCCGCCCTGGCGACGGACGTGGTGTTGGACGGCGCGGGCGCCGGGGCCCCCTCGCGGATGACGGCGGCCGGGCCGAAGCCTGCCAGATCCTTGATCCGCGTGTCGGCCGCGCAATCGGCGGCGGTCTTGCAGGTCAGCGCCGTGGTGCCCTGGACGAGCGCGATGGTGCCCGCCGTGGCGGACAGCGGGATCGTCCCGGTGGCGTCCGGGGTCGGCAGGGCGACACTGCCGCCCGCGCCCTTCGCCTCCGCGACCAGGTACCGCGCGCCCGGGGCGACACTTCCGGTCAGCGGCGTGACCTGCCAGCTGTTCCCCGACGCGGGCGCGTACTGGACGCTGAAGCCGTCGAGGCTCACGGCCGCCGCGCCGCGGTTGGCGAGTTCGATGAAGTCGTTGCTCAGCGTCGCACCCGAGTTGCCGCCACCGCCGTAGATTTCGGCGATCACGGCGTCGGCGCTGGGCGCGGCGAGCGCGGCCGGAGCGGCTGCGATGGCAGCACCGCTCACGACCAGGCCGGAGGTGACGGCCACGGTCAGGGCCCGTCTCCTGGCAGCACGGCGGGATGTGGTCACGCTGAGTCCCCTCTTCGCAAGATCGGTCGAGGAATACTCCCCCGAACAAGTGAAATGAGGAAGACGACCAGACAACGATTCGTGACGGCTAGCCCGTTCGGACTCTGGTTCCACCGTGTTCTCCCGTGCGAGGATCAAGGTCCGCCGCCTGCTACGCACCAGGAGGCGTTTTCATGCGCAGACTTCTTTGCGCGCTCATCCCACTCCTCGCGGCAGGTCTCGTGACCCCCGTTTCCGCGGCGGCGGAGACCGGGTTCGAGGTGATGACCCCGGCGAGCACGGTCGCGTCCCGCACGGACAGGCGTCCGAACGCGGGCGGCGTTTACGACCCCATCGCGCGCAAGACGTTCATCTCGTGGTCCGGCAAGGCCGCGGACACCTACGTCCAGGCCTACGACCACCGGACCGGTGCCTGGACGGCGCCGAAGAAGATCGCCGACGGCGAGTCCGATCCGCACAACTACCCGACGATGCTGCTCGCCGGCGACGGTCACCTGCTGATCTTCCGCGGCATGCACAACACGCGCACCGTGATCAGCCGCGCGCCGCGGGCCCATTCGCTGGACGGCACCTGGACCGACACCGAGGTCCCCCAGGGCGACTCGGCGAGCTACCCGATGCCGGTCAAGACCGTCGACGGCACGCTGTTCCTGTTCTATCGCGAGACCACCAACGAGCTCGATCCGCAGGCGAACACCGACTTCCGCCCGATGAAGTACCTCGTGTCCCGCGACAACGGGAAGACGTGGAAGAACTCCGTGCAATTGACCGGGAAACAGTGGGCGTTCGGCTCGCTGGGCCGGGCCGACCACATGGACGAGATCTACGTCGGCCAGCTGCGGTACCTGCCGTCGTCCGGACGGATCCAGTTCGTCTACACCCTCGCGGGCGGCGGGCCGACGCAGCACAAACACGACGTCTACCACCGGAACGTCTACTACCTGTCCTTCGACGTCCGCACCCTGCGCTTCTTCTCCGCGGCGGGCCGCGACCTCGGCACCCAGGTCGATGACGCCGAGCAGGAGCGGTACCTCAAGGTCGTCGAAACCCCGCTCGAACTCCCCGGCGGGCTCAAGTCGCCGGACTACATCCTGCAAGTCGGCACGCAACGCGACGGCAAGCCGTTCGTCACCTGGTTCCAGTTCGACGCCGCGGGCTCGCCACGCGATTTCGCGGGCGCGTGGAACGGCCGGAACTGGGAAGTGCGCGAAGTCGCGAACGGACTCCGCTTGCGCGAGATCGAACAGCTCAATGGCGGCACTTGGCGCGTTTACGGAACGCGGGACGGACAACCGGGCATCGAAACGTTCTTGCTCGAGAACGGACGTACCTGGAAGCCGGAAACCTTGATCACCACAGCGAAACCGGTCCAGCGCGTCGAAGTGATCGCCGGCTTCCGGGATCCCGCCCGCATTCTGGCGACCGGCGCGTCCAGTGCGCGTGACGTCTCCGTGGCCGACGGTGACATTTATGTTGCGGGAACCCCGGGCAAATAGCCCATTGGTGTTTCCCTGCCTTAAATGAACCTCAAGTCCGGGTACAACCGGGCAATTCCGGAGTTACCTTTGGCGGTGTGAGCGAGGGCACACTCAGACGCTCGCCGGGGAGGGCGAGCAGGGGGAACTGGGGGCGCACCGCCGGTGCACGGGACCCGTCGGGGGAGGACGGAGCCCGTACACCGGCGGTGTGTCGTTTCCGCTCGCTTCAGCGCCCGAGTTCCGGCCGCGCCCGGTACTTGCCGATGAGCGACTTCGCCCCGGCGACGGCGGCCTTGCCCGCGCCCTTCGCGCTCGCGGCCAGGAACGTCGTCCAGTCGAGGTAGTCGCGCCACAGCACGATGCGGCCGTCGCGCACCTCGAACGTGCCGCACACCCAGAACTCCGCCTCCCACGCCCCGCGCCGGAGGACGTCGGTGCGCTCGGTGAGCACGATCGGGCCGTCGGCGGCGATGTGATGGGTGCGCGCCTCGAACCCGCTGCCGTAGCGGGCCATGGTGCGCAACTGCTTCTCCACCGCCGAGAGGCCGCGAGCCGGGGGAAGCGGGACGTTCTGGTACACGATGTCGATCGCCACGAAACTCAGCGCACGGTCGATGTCGAGCTCTTCGAGGGCCTGAAGGAAACCGGTCACCACGGTCTTCGGATCCGTCATGTCCATGGAGGCTAATCCGATTTTGAACCGCCGGAAGGTCACAGCCGTATCACAGAGCGGAGGGGCCGGTTCCCCACGACTACGGAGGTATCGATGCGACGGCGACTGCCGATGGCACTGTTCGGACTGGTCGTCTGGGTGCTCGCGGGCTGCTCGACGGCCACGGGCGCCGCACCGGCGGCACCGGGAACCCCCGGCGCCAACCAAGCCGACATCACCTTTTCCCAGCAGATGGTCCCGCACCACCAGCAGTCGATCCAGGTCGCGAACCTGGCCTCGGAACGGTCTGCTTCCGAGTACGTGAAGGCCACCGCGGCCAAGATCGTCAAGGCCGAGTCGGCCGAGGTCCAGACCATGACCGGCTGGCTGCAATCGTGGAACGCGGCGGTGCTCCCCGCGGCGGGCCACGCCGGGCACGCGATGCCGGGGATGATCACCGCGGGGCAGGTCGCCTCGCTGCAGAACATGACCGGCGCCGAGTTCGACAAGACTTGGCTCCCGCTGATGGCCGAACACCTGCGCAACGGCGTCGCGATGGCCAAAACCGTGCTGTCCTCGGGCGAGCACGCCGAGACGAAAGCGCTGGCACAGGAGATCGTCGAGAACCAGACGGCGGCGATCGACGAGATCACCGCGCAGCTTTCTTGACCCCCTGAAGGCCCCGGAGAGCCCTCCGGTATTGTTCTCGGCGGTGGCGTGTCCGAGCGGCCGAAGGAGCACGACTCGAAATCGTGTGACGGCTAATAACCGTCCGTGGGTTCAAATCCCACCGCCACCGCAGCGAAGAGCCGGTCTCCACGGAGACCGGCTCTTCTGCGTGTGGGCCTACTTGTTGAACTTGTCCTTCAGCTCCTGCACGCCGCCTTCCGCGCGGTCGCGCAGGTCGTGCCCGGTCTCCTTGACCTGACCTTCGGTCTGGTCCGCCCGGCCGGAGTTCGCGAGGTCCTGGTTGTCGGTCTTCTCGCCGAGCTTCTCCTTGGCGGCGCCGATGGCCTGCTCGGCCTTGTCCTTCGCCTTGTCGAAAACGCTCATGGCGGATGTTCCTCCTTCGACTGCGGCCGCCGTTTGCGGCCGCGTGATCTTGGGATACCCGCCGAGCCGGAACCGACACATCTGTCACCCGGTGCGGTTACCCCGCCGCCCGTGGAAGAAGGTTTCGAGCAGGGCCGCGCATTCGGGCTCCAGGACCCCGCCGACGACCTCCGCGCGGTGACTGAGCCGTCTGTCGCGGACGACGTCCCACAGCGACCCCACGGCCCCGGTCTTGGGCTCCCAGGCGCCGAAGACGAGCTTCTCGACCCGCGCCATCACGAGGGCGCCGGCGCACATCGTGCAGGGCTCCAGCGTGACCGCGAGCGTGCAGCCCTCGAGCCGCCAGCCGTCACCGTAGATCTTGGACGCGGCCCTCAGCGCGAGGATCTCCGCGTGCGCCGTCGGGTCCCCGAGTTCCTCACGGGCGTTGCGCGCGGAGGCGAGCGGGGTCCCGTCCGGGGCCAGGACGACCGCGCCGATCGGCACGTCGTCGCCCGCACCCCGCGCCGCCGCGATCGCCGCCTGGACGGCGGCGATGTCGGCGGCGGAGGCGGAGGGGCTCAGATCTCGTCCAGGATCTTGGTGAACTCGGCGGCGAATCCGCACCGCTGCGCGACCATCTGGAGTTGTTCGTCCGGATAGAGGTCGACCTCGCCGACGATCACCTGGAGCTCGGCCCCCGGCAGACCGAGATCGGACAGGATCTCCAGATCGCCTTCCGGCCAGACCGCCTCGTCGTCCTCGTCCGGTGGATCGACTCTCAGCACGTCGAGGACGTCGGCGGCGATGTCGTAGTCGAGCGCCGCGGCGGCGTCGGACAGCAGCAGCGAGGGTCCTCTGGGACTCGGCCGGACGATCACGAAGAACTCGTCGTCGATCGCCAGCAGCCCGAAGGCGGCACCGGTCGAACGCAGTTTGCCGAGCTCGGTGATCGCAGCGTCGAGTTCGGCGAGTGCCCCTGGATCAAGAGAGCTGCACCGCCACCGACCGTCCTCCCGCACCACGGCCACCGCGAACCCCGTGATCGGCTCTTGCACCGCCATGCGCACACCGTATTCCGCCCGCATTCGGAACGCACGCACGGTGCGCCCGAAGCGCCGCATGCGCCACTATCGAGACATGACCGGACCCACCGACCTGCCCACGCTCCCCGATGCGCGCTTCGCCGGTTTGCTGGACGAAGCCCGCGCGCTCCAAGCGAAAACCGTAGAGCTCCGCCGGGAGATCCACCGGAATCCGGAGCTCGGCCTCCACCTGCCGAAGACCCAGGCCTCGATCAAGGCGGCGCTCGAGGGCCTGCCGCTGGAGATCACCGAGGGCAAATCGACCACGTCGCTGACCGCCGTCCTCCGGGGCGGGAAGCCGGGTCCGGCGATCCTGCTCCGCGGCGACATGGACGCGTTGCCGCTCCAGGAGGACACCGGCCTCGACTTCGCCTCCGACGACGACGGCGTGATGCACGCCTGCGGCCACGACACCCACGTCGCGATGCTGGCGTCGGCGGCGCGGCTGCTCAGCGAGCACGCCGGCGAACTGGCCGGGTCGGTGGTGTTCATGTTCCAGCCGGGCGAAGAAGGCGAGCACGGCGCGCGTCACATGATCCACGAGGGCGTGCTCGACGCCGCCGGTGAGCGCGTCGAAAAGGCTTTCGGCCTGCACATCTTCACCCAGGTCGAGTCCGGCATCGTGCAGACGCGGCCGGGGCCGATCATGGCCTCGGCGAACAGCTTCCACGTGAAGGTCACCGGCCGGGGCGGCCACGGTTCGGCGCCGCACCAGGCGATCGACCCGGTGCCCGCGGCGGCGGCGATCGTCACCGCGCTGCAGACGATGGTGACCCGCAAGGTGAGCGTGTTCGAGCCCGCTGTGGTCTCGGTCACCCGCATCGAAGCCGGGACGACGACGAACATCATCCCGGAGACGGCGTTCCTGGAGGGCACGATCCGGACGCTGTCCGAGCGGACGCTGGCGTTCGTGCGCGAGGAACTGCCGAAGGTGTGCGAGGCGGTCGGTGCCGCGCACGGTGTCCGCGTGAGCGCCGAAGTCGTCGCCGGCTACCCGGTCACGGTCAACGACCCGCGGGTCGCGGGCCGGGTGCTGGAGCTGGCGGCCGAGGTCCTCGGCGCCCGCAACGCCGGGGTGATGGAGAACCCGGTGATGGGCGCGGAGGACTTCTCCTATGTCCTGCAACGCGTTCCGGGCGCCTTCGCCTTCCTCGGCGCCTGCCCGCCCGACGCCGACCTGGACACGGTCGAGGCGAACCACTCGAACCGGGTGGTCTTCGACGAGGACGCCATGGCCAACGGCGTCGCGATGTACGCCGCCTTCGCCCTGGACGCACTTCGGTAGCCATTACACAACAGTGTTGATTTAATGGGGTCATGAGCGATGACACCCTGGCCGTCCTGGCCGCGCAGGAGGAGCGCCTGGTCTTCAGCCGATTCGACAACGAGACCGCGCTGAAGCTGGGCATCCACCTGCTCACGGCGGCACGGGACCGCGCCCTTCCGGTGACGGTCTCCGTGCGCCGCGGCGGGCAGCGCCTGTTCCACGCGGCGCTGCCGGGCACCTCGGCCGACAACGACGCGTGGATCGACCGCAAGAGCCGCGTCGTCGACCGCTACGGGCACAGCTCGTTCCTCGTCGGCGAGCAGTTCCGCGCGAAGGGCACGACGTTCGAGGCCGACTCTCGCCTCAACCCGGATCTGTACGCCGCCCACGGCGGCGTGTTCCCGGTGCTCGTCGACGGCGTGGGGCCGGTCGGCACCGTCGGGGTCTCGGGTCTACCGCAGGCCGAGGATCACGCCTTCGTCGTCGAGCAACTGGAAGCCTTTCTCGCCGGACTGTCCTAAGTAGACAAGCCACAGGGTTGTCCACAGGTTGTTCACGTGTGGACAACCCCGGGTGACAGCGACGATGCCGAGCCCGGCACCGCACTCGCGTGACCAAGCCCGGAACTCGCGTGATCGGGGACGTGACTCGCGTGATCAGACACCGCACATTCAAGTGCGGTGTCCAGACACGCGAGTTCCGTCCCCAATCACGCGAGTCACGCCTTTGATCACGCGAGTCACGCCTTCGCTCCGACTCCAACTGGACACCCGTCCCATCTTTCAGGACGCCTGACCCGAATCCCTTTCGTGCTAGCGTGAGCTGTCACATCATATATCAGATCGGACATGCCAGTGGGCTCGCTTTCCCGGTTCGACGAGCGGAAACGGCGGCTGGCCGGGGTGGTGGCCATCCCGGTCACCCCGTTCGACGCCGCCGGCGCCGTGGATCCGGAGGCCTACGGGCGGCTCGTCGAGCGGGTGATCGACGGCGGCATCGACGTCGTGACGCCGAACGGGAACACCGGCGAGTTCTACGCGCTGGACGAGGCCGAGGCGCGGCACTGCCTCGAGCTGACGGTCGAGGCAGTGACCGGGCGGGCGAGCGTGGTCGCCGGTGTCGGGCACGACGTGAGGACGGCGATCGGCGCGGCGCGGCACGCGCGGGAGGCGGGCGCCGAGCTGATCATGATCCACCAGCCGGTGCACCCGTACGTCTCGGCGGAGGGCTGGGTCGAGTACCACCGCGCCATCGCGGCGGCGGTGCCGGAACTGGGTGTCGTGCTGTACGTGCGCGACCAGTCGATCGACGGCGGGCGGCTGGCCCGGCTCGCCGACGCCGCCCCGAACGTCATCGGGGTGAAGTACGCCGTGCCGGATCCGGTGCGCTTCGCCTCGGTGGCGCGGGACGCGGGGCTCGCTCGCTTCGTGTGGATCGCCGGGCTGGCGGAGCTGTCCGCGCCGGCTTACTTCGCCGTCGGCGCGACCGGGTTCACGTCGGGGCTGGTGAACGTCGCGCCGTCGCTCTCGCTGGAGCTGTTCCGCGCGCTGCGGGACGGTGACTTCCGCGGCGCGATGGCCCGCTGGGAACGCGTCCGGCCCTTCGAAGAGATGCGGGCCGCGGACGGGAACGCCAACAACGTGAGCGTCGTGAAAGAAGCCTTGGCACAACTGGGTTTCTGCCGCTCCGACGTACGCCCGCCGAGCCGCCAGCTGACCGGTGGCGAACGGGGCCGGGTCGCCGCGGTCCTCGAAGAATGGGGACTGCGCTAGGGGAAAGTTTCCCTGGACGTCCTTCACTGTATGCCTGATGGTGCCGCTTTGGTGAATTGTGCCCGGTTCCCCCGCGTGCGACTCTGAGCGGAGACCGCGGCCCTGGATCGACCGACCTCACCAAACCAGAACGGTGTGATCTCCCATGACCGCGACCGCACCCTTGGACCAACCCGCCAAACAGGGCAGCGACTTCGCCGAACTGTCCAAATTGGTCAAAGAAGCCGGCCTTCTCGACCGGCGGCGCGGGTACTACACGGTGAAGATCGTCTTGAACCTGCTCGCTTTCGCGGGCGGCTGGGTCGCGTTCGCACACCTCGGGGACTCCTGGTGGCAGCTGTTCCTCGCCGCTTTCTTCGCGATGATGTTCACGCAGCTGTCCTTCATCGGCCACGACGCGGGGCACAAGCAGATCTTCCGCGGCCGCAAGGCGAACGACGTCACCGGCTTCGTCCACGGTGGACTGACCGGGCTCAGCTACGGCTGGTGGATCGGCACGCACACCCGCCACCACGCCAACCCCAACCACGAGGACGAAGACCCGGACGTCAACCTCGCCGCGCTCATCTTCACCAAGGCCCAGGGCACCGAGCGGCGTGGTTTCCTGCGCTGGATGGCGAAATACCAGGCTTTCCTGTTCTTCCCGCTGCTGTTGCTGGAGGGCCTGAACCTGCACGTGTCGAGCGTGACGGCGATCTTCCAGCGCGGTTTCAAGCGGCGGAAGCTGGAGTCGGCGCTGATGCTCGCCCACGTCGCCGCGTACCTGACCGCGGTGTTCGTGGTTCTTTCGCCCGGGGTCGGCTTCGCCTTCATCGCCGTGCACCAAGGCCTTTGGGGCGTGTACATGGGCTGCTCGTTCGCCCCGAACCACAAGGGCATGCCGACGCTGTCGGCCGGGCACGAACTCGACTTCCTGCGCAAGCAGGTGCTCACCTCACGCAACGTGCGCGGCGGGCCGGTCGTGGACTTCGCCCTCGGCGGGCTCAACTACCAGATCGAGCACCATCTCTTCCCGAGTATGGCGCGGCCGAACCTCAAGCACGCTGAGGTGATCGTGCGGGAGTTCTGCGCGAAACGCCGCATCGACCACGCGCGATGCGGCTGGGCGGCGTCGTACGGACACGTGCTCCGGCATCTGCACGAGGTCGGGGCGCCGCTGCGCGCGAGGTGACCGGGGTTACTCGCGCGTTAACAACGCGTCAGCGAGACCCTCGAAGGCGTCAGGGAGATGTTGCCGGAGCGGCCGCGCCGGGCCGATCGGAGTTGTGCTGACGGAGCACTGACCGATCGACGCGGAGGTAACCGTGACGCTCAGCGAGCTCCTTCCCAGCCTCGGCTGCGAGGCCGCCGACCACCTCGAACCGGGGGTCTGGCCGCGGAGCACCCGGCTCGGATCCGGCGGGGAACTGCTGTTCGCCGGCGCGCCGGTTTCGCACCTCGCCGCGAGGTTCGGCACACCGGCGTACCTGCTCGACGAGGACGAGGTCCGGCAGAACGCCCGCGCGTACCGCCGGGCGCTGCCGGACGCCGAGGTGGCGTACGCGAGCAAGGCGCTCTGCACCCGCGCGGTCCTGCGCTGGGTCGCGGAGGAAGGGCTTTCACTCGACACCTGTTCGGCGGGTGAGATCGCGGTCGCGCGGTCGGTCGGTTTCCCCGCCGAGCGGATCCTGCTGCACGGCAACGCGAAGACCCCCGAAGACCTCAAGGCCGCGTTGTCCTACGGCGTCCGCCGGATCGTGGTGGACTCACTCGACGAGATCGAACAGCTCGGGGCGCTCGCCACCGGCGCGCAGCAAGTGCTGATCCGCGTCACACCCGACGTCGCGGCCGGCACGCACGCGGCGATCACCACCGGCACCGAAGGGCAGAAGTTCGGCTTCTCGCTGCGTGAAGAGGTTCGCGACAACCTCGGCCGGGCCGTCTCCGCCGTACTCGCGCAGCCGGGGCTCCGCCTGGCCGGGCTGCACTGCCACATCGGTTCGCAGGTGTCCCGTGTGGACTTCTACGAGCAGGCCGCCCGGAAGATGATCGGGGTGCTCGTCCGGCTCCGCGAGACCCACGGCGTCACGCTGCGGGAACTGGACCTCGGCGGCGGGCACGCCGTCCGCTATCTGCCCGGCGACACGGGTTTCGACATCGACGGTTATGTGCGTCGTCTGCGTGTCGCACTAGCCTATGAATGCACGTCACACGCCTTCCCCCCGCCGAAACTGACGATCGAACCCGGCCGCGCGATCGTCGGCCCGGCGGGTATCACCGTGTACCGGGTCTGCGCGGTGAAACGCGGTTCGCGCACCTTCGTCGCCGTCGACGGCGGGATGAGCGACAACGCTCGGCCCGCGCTCTACGGGGCGGCGTACACCGCGCGCCTGATCGGCAGGCGCAGCCGCGCGGCGAGGCGGCCGATGACGGTGGTCGGACGGCACTGCGAATCGGGCGACGTCCTCGCGGACGGGCTCGCGCTGCCCGACGACGTCCATCCGGGCGATCTGCTGGCCGTCCCGTGCACCGGGGCATACCACCACTCGCTCGCGTCGAATTACAACCTCGTCGGCAGGCCGCCGGTCGTCGGCGTCTCACGCGGTACCGCGACCCTGCTGGTCCGGCGCGAAACCGAGGAAGACCTGCTGAAACGCGACCTCGGCTGACTCGCCTTCCGAAAACCTCGGCGCCCTCCCTGTCGCGCGACAGAATCCTTCGCACGACGGCTTCGAGAAAGAGAATCGCGACAAACAACTTAACGGCGGTAGCATTCTAGACATTGATCGATACGCTGCGCGACAAGAATCGCATGCCGAAACAAAGGGAGGGACGGCATGGGTGACGAACCACGCGCGCAGATGGAGCAGCGCACACCTAGAGGTTTGGACAATACCGATCGCACTCTGATCGCTCTACTGCAAGTCGACGGGCGGGCCTCGTTCACGGCACTGGCCAAGGCCGTCGGTCTGTCGGAGGGCGCCGTACGGCAGCGCGTCCAACGACTGTTGCGGGACGAGACGATGCAGATAGTCGCGGTCACGGATCCGGCGAACGTCGGGCTCGGCCGTCAGGCGATGGTCGGGATCAGAGTCCAAGGCGATCCGCGAGCTGTCTCCGACCAGCTCTCCGGATTGCCGGACGTCCATTACGTCGTGCTCACGGCAGGTAGCTTCGACTTGCTCGCCGAGGTCGCCTGCCGCGACGACGAACATCTGTTGAGTGTGCTGAACGACGACATCCGGCCCATCCCGGGTGTCATCAGCACCGAGACGTTGGTCTACTTGAAACTCGCAAAACAGACATATGCCTGGGGCAACCTGACTCGGTAGCCCCGGTGGGGGGTCGTGAGTGTTTCGGGTGATCCGAACAACCCAAAGCACTCACGACACCTTGGCACCCCCTAGACACAGCGCAGATACGCGTCCGGAGTCCGCCGCCCGGAATCAAGACCGCGGAGGACCTTCGGCAACACCCCGCGATACAAGACCCCGAGCCGTTGCGTCGCCCGCGTCAGCGCGACGTACAGTTCCGCCTCACCGCTCGGGCCTTCCGCCAGGATCCGCTCCGGCTCCACCACCAGGACGGCGTCGTACTCCAGGCCTTTGGCCGCGGACGGCGCGATCGCTCCCGGCACCCCCGGCGGCCCGATGACCACCGCCGTCCCCTCGCGCCCCGATTCCTCGCGGGTGAACTCCGCGACGGCCTCCGCTATGTCCACTTCGGACAGTCGGCGGGCCCACGGCCGCACACCGCACGAACGCACCGACTCCGGCGGCACGACACCCGGGGCGAAGCTCGCCAGCAGCGAAGCCGCCACCGCCATGATCTCCGACGGCGTCCGGTAGTTGACGGTCAGCTTCCGGTACACCCAGCGGTCGGCGACGTACCGGGAGAGCATCGCGTCCCAAGACCGCGCACCGGACGGCGAACGACGCTGCGCCAGATCCCCGACCACGGTGAAAGACCGGCTCGGGCAGCGCCGCATCAGCACCCGCCAGTCCATTTCGGACAGTTCCTGCGCCTCGTCGACCACGACATGGCCATAGGTCCATTCCCGGTCGGCGGCGGCACGTTCGGCCAGATCCCGATCGTCGCGTTTGGCGAAACGCTCCGCCAGGTCCTCGGCTTTCACCACGTCCGTCGGCCGGAGCGCGAACTCGTAGTCGTCGTGATCCTCCTCGACCTCGATCAGTTCCAGCACCCGCTCGGCGTATTCCTTCCGTGCCAGCTGCCGCCGCTCTTCGGCCCGACGCTCGGCGGTGCCGTCCCAGCCGAGCAGCTCGACGGCTTCGTCCAGCAGCGGCACGTCCGACACCGTCCACGCGGACGCGTCCTCGCGGAACAGCGCCGGATCGGCCCCGGCCGCCCGCAACCGCTCCGGCGAGGCGTAGAGGTCGGCGAGCAGCCGCTGCGGTGTCAGCACCGGCCAGAGGCGATCGAGCACCGCGCCGAGCCCCAAGCTGCCTTCCAGATCGTGTCGGAGGTTCTTCAGCATCTCCGGACGGGTGTGCCCGTCGTCCTTCGGCAGCCAACCCGTCCCGATCCGGTCGACAGCGCGTGTGGCGAGTGCGAAGACCACCTCGCGTTCGAAGACGGCCTTCGCCTCGTTGTGCAGGAGGCCGCTGTCCCTGGCCACCTCGCGCGCGGCCGCCGCGACCTCGGCGTCGAGCGGCACGGTGACGCCGTCGAGCTCGATCGGCTCCGGCTCGGACGGCAGTTCCTGCCGATCCCGCACCGCCGCCTCGAGCACGTCCACGATCGCCAGTGAACCCTTGAGCCGCTGGACCGCCGGCGGATCCTCGCGTTCGGTCCGCAGCCCGGCGACGAGACCGCCCGGCGTCGCGAACACGGCGCTCGTCTCGCCGAGCGACGGCAGGACACGGCCGATGTGGTCGAGGAAGCCGCTGCTCGGCCCGACGACGAGCACGCCGCGGCGTTCCATGCGCTCCCGCTTCGTGTACAGCAGATACGCCACCCGGTGCAGCGCCACCGCCGTCTTGCCGGTGCCGGGGCCGCCCTCCACGACGACGACGCCCGCGTGGTCGAGGCGGATGACCTCGTCCTGCTCGGCCTGGATGGTCGCGACGATGTCCCGCATCCCCTCGCCACGTGGCGCGTTGACCGCGGCCAGCAGCGCGACGTCACCCCGTTCCCCCGCCGATTCCGGACGGCCGAAGACCTCGTCGGTGAAATCGAGGACCCGGCGGCCGAGGGTGCGGAACTGACGACGTCGAGACATTCCTTCGGGGGACGCGCCCGTCGCGCAGTAGAACGCGCGCGACGCCGGTGCCCGCCAATCCAGCACCAAAGGTTCGTAGTCGTTCCCTTCGTCGAAAAGGCCGATCCGGCCGACGTACGTCCGCCCGCCCGAAAGGGCGTCCAAACGGCCGAAACAAAGGCCTTCGTCGGCGATCCTCAGCCTGGCCATCTCGCGGGATTTCGTGCTGACGGAGACTTCCCTGTCGGAGAGCGCGAAGCCTTCTCCCCGCAGGGCACCGGCATACGCCTCACCGACCCGCGTGCGCTCGGTGTCCAGCCGCTCGTAGAGCGACTCGATGTACTCCCGTTCGGACCGCAATTCCTCGTCGTACCCCTGATTTGACAAGTTCCCCTCACAGCGGTTAGACTACTTGAGTATTCGGCGTTCCAATCAGCATTCTCGATTGGGCGCCGATTTTTTATTGTCCACCACTTGTCAAGAGGGACCCGGTATTCCTCCGGAAACGATCGTGCGCGATAATGGGGACCGCGGCCCGCCATTACCGCGCACGATTCGCGCCACTCAGCCGAGCATGAACTCGCGCGGGTCGAGAGCCCGCCCCACCACCCGGACGTCGCCGAGCCAGCCGTGGAACGCCTGCTCGACGATCGAGTCGTAGGCGTAGGCACCGATCAGCCAAGAGCCACCGGGATTCGCGATCCCCGCCGCCGCCGTCTTCGGGTTCCGCAGCACCGGGCACCCGTCGACGTAGAGCATCGTGCGCCTGCCGTCGTTGACGGCGGCGACATGGATCCATTCCTTCAGTGTCAGCTCGTGGCCCCAGCAGGTGGAGATCCCGTTCTGGTTCACCGGGAACACCGCCCACTGGAACGCGGCACCGTCCGAAAGGGACAGGGTGGCCGAAGGCTCGCCGGGATCGTCACCGGTCTTGCCCGCCTTGCCGCCGGAACCCTGCCTGCCGAAGATCGCGGCCCAGGAATGCTTGCCGTCCTTGAAATCCTCGGGCAGTTTCACGAACGCCTCGACGGTGTAGCCGCGCGCGAACGTCTCCGTGTTCATCGGCGCGGAGTCCGCCGTGCGCAGATACGCGCCGCGAGCCGGTTTCTTGCCGCCGTCGAACCGGAGACTCGACCTCGAGGGCTGCCGTCCGGAGAACTCACCGGAGAAGCGCAGCGTTTCGGCGGCGCTGCCGGGCAGGGTCACGCGGACCAGGTCGTTCCCCCTGCCGGACAGGTCACGGACACCATCGACAGCGCTGACGGGCGCGCCGTCACGGCCTTCGAACCGCCAGTACGCCACGGTCCCCCGGATCAGCTGCCGTTCGGCGGGCCGCGCGGGCGGGACCGCGACGGGGGCGAAACCGGCGAACCTCGTGTCGAAATCGACCTCCAGGCTGAAGTAGTCCGCCGGGCCGGTGCGTTCGATCTCCTGCCGCTGCAACTCGTTCAGCCGCGGCGCCTGATCGGCGAGCCACGGCGAGACCGTGCGGACGTCGATCACGTTCCGCGTGAGGTCGAACCGGTAGAGCCGGATCATCGCGCTGCCGCCGTAGTAGCGGTCCTGGTAGTTGGTGATGTGCAGGTGGACGTCGTTGCCCGCCTTGTTGCGTTTCACCGCGCGGCCAGGCGGCCAGTAGTGGCCGTTGAGCGTCAGGAAGATCTGGTCGTTCCCGTCGATCAGCTCGTCCCACACCTTCTGCCCGAACTCGGAAAGCCGAGCCTGACCGGCCTCGTCGGCCCATACCAATTCATGGATGGTCAGGATCGCCGGGAGCCGCGGGTTCCGCGCGAGGATCGACCGCGCCCATTCCAGCCCGCCCGCCGACGGCCGCCAGTCGAGCGCGAGCAGCAGCCACTCGCGTCCACCCGCGCGGAACACGTGGTGGCTGTTGTAGCCGTCCGGGCTCGCGCCGCGGAAGGTCCGCGAACCCCGTTGCCGCCGCGGGCCGAACGCGTCGAGGTACGGCGTGCGGCCGCGCTGGTCGTCGGTCGAGGACTCGATGTCGTGGTTGCCCGCCAGCGTGCTGTACGGGAACCGGCGCCGGTCGAGATGCTGGAAAGACCGGCTGATCTGGTCGAACTCGCCCTGCTGCCCGTTCTCGGTGAGATCGCCGAGATGCGCCAGGAACACGATGTTCTCGTCGCCGCCGGTGACGTACCGCAGCGTGGCGTCCAGTGGCGCGGGATCGCCGCGGTCGGCGTCGAAGAGGTACTGGGTGTCGGGCAGGACAGCGAGGGTGAAGCAAGCGTCTTCGGCGTCGGGGCCGTGATGGCCGAAGGACGCGGAAGCCGCCGGGGCACCGAGCGTGGGCAACGCGGACACCGCCGCACCGGCGCCGAGCAGGCCCGCACCGCGCAGGAAGGTCCGTCTGGAGGAGTCGTTCACGGCCGCAACCTACGGTCGCGGAGGCAACGCGTCCCGAACCGCGGATGAACACTTGCTCCGCTCGGTAGCTTCGTCACATGGGGAACGTCAAACGCTGGCCCGTGCTCACCGGGGTCGGTGTGGTGGTGGCCGCGGCCACCTGGTGGATCGTGGACGAGATGCCGACGGTGGACGAAACCGTCGCCAGGGAAGCGCTGCCGCCGATCGACGAGCATCTGCGCGCGAACTCGGGTTCCGGCGGCGCCGAAATCCGCTGGGTGTGCACGCAGAAGGTGATCGAGACCCGCCCGGACGGCGATCAGGTCAAGATCGGCCTGGTCGCGAACTGCGACGAGGTCGCCAAGGAAGGCGACGGACTCGTCACGCTCGGCGGATTCCGCCGTCAGCCGATGGTCTACCGCGTCGAACGCACTCCCGGTGGGTACCGGGTGCTCGACCGGAGGGTCGCGGAGGACGGCGCGGGCTACTCGCGTTCGGTCAAGGCGATGTTCTCGTGGGTCGGTGCCCGCCGGGTGATCGACGGCGCGAGCCCGGACGACCCGGGGACGGTGTCGCGGGCCGCGTTCGGCCTGCCGTAGGACACGCCGTGATCAATCGCCGTTGCGGTCGATCAGCTTCGGCACCACGAACCACATGACGACGAACAGCACCGCCGTCACCACGCCGAGGATCGTCATCGCGATCGGGCCGAAGACGACCTTGGCGATGAGCGCGACGGTCGTGGTGATCGCGGCCGCGAGGCAGGCGAGCCCGATCAGGACGGACCGGTTGCCGTAGGTGAGGATCCGCTCACGGTTCCCGGTGCGGAACAGCAGCCGGTGCCACGCGGCGGGCGCCGTCAGCAGCACCGTCGAGCAGACCGTGAGCAGGACCGCCGTCAGGTGAACGGATTTCTCGAACCCGCTCGCCTCGTGGAACTCGTCGGTGAACACCACCGTGAGCAGGAACCCGAAGAGGATCTGGACACCGGCCTGCGCGACCCGGAGCTCCTGCAGGAGTTCACTGACGTTGCGGGTCAGGCGCTCGTTCTTCGTCTCTCCGGTGTGCTCGACCATGCGGCGGCTCCAAGACCATCGGTTGACGCCTGACCTTTTCATGCCAGCCGAGCGAAGTCACCGATACGACCACGACGGCGAGGCCGAGCCACTGGGTACCGGACAAATGCGCGTTCAGGAACGATACGCCGATAACGGCCGCGGTGACAGGGAACGCCAGCTCCGCCAGCGTCGCCCTGGCGGCCGGGGTCGACCGCAGGCCCACGTAGTAGAGGCTCAGCGCCAGCAGACCGGGGACCAGCGCGAGCAGGACGAGGCCGAGCGCGTTGTCCCAGCCGACCGCGAACCCGCCGCCCTGGAACGCCACGATCCCCGCCGCGACCGGGAGCCCGACGGTGAAGCGCAGGGTGGTGACCTCCTTCGGCGCCAGTTCGGTGGAGAGCAGCCTGCCGAGCACCGTCCCCGCCGCCCACAACGCGGCCGCGCCGATCGCCAGCAGCGCCGCCTTCGCGGCGGCGACCTGGATGTTCAGCGGATCCTTGAACGCCAGCAGCCAAGCGCCCAGCAGCGCCGGGATCGCGAAGAAGGCGTACCCCGGGCGGACCCGCTCACGGAGTACGAAATATGCCGCCAGAACGGCGAAAACCGGCTGAAGCTTCTGGAGCACCAACGGCGTCACGGGGTCGCCCATTTTGAAGGCGGCGGTGAACATCGCCGTCGCGAGGGCGGAAGAACCGCCGCCGATGGCGAGTACGGCCAGCCATTCCCGCGGCCCGACCCGGCGCAGCGCGCGGAAGGCTCCCGGGACGAGCGGGCTCAGGACGGCCACCACCAGCAAGTGCTCCCAGAAGACGACCGTGGCCGCCGGGAGTGCCTCGGCGAGCGGAAGCCGCAGAAGTCCGTCTGTGCCCCAAAGCGCGGCCGCGACCGCGACCAGCCAAGTGCGATCCGGAGGGTTGCTACTCACTTGTCCTTCCATCCATGCCCCCGCCGCCGCCCTCAACGGACGCGCTGACGCGCGCACTATGCTCATAGTTTGAGAATGATCGCCCGACCGAGTGACCGGTCTGGCGTGTCCGATTCGTGCGGACTAGGCAAGGGGACATGCGCCCCGTCCCCGTGCTAGCCCTAGTCCTGTCCACGGCCGCTTTGGCCCTTACTTCCGGCGCCGGGCCGGCCACCGCCTCCCCCGGATCCCGCGTGCACGTCATCACCGCCAAGAGCGGCCTCACGATCTACAAACCGGAACTGGTCCCGCCCGGCGCCCGCGCGCACGTCTTCGGGTTGACCTCGAAGGCCTACGGGACCTCGACAGCGGTCCTCGTGACCGGCCTGCTGCCCAACCGTGAATACGGCGCGCACGCGCACACCAAACCGTGTGGCGCCACCGGCGATCTCGCCGGCCCGCACTACCAGAACGTCGAAGACCCGGTGAAACCCTCGGTGGATCCGGCCTATGCCAATCCCCGCAACGAGATCTGGCTCGACCTCACCACCGACGCCTCCGGCCGCGGCGCCTCCGTGTCCAAAGTGGACTGGACGTTCACGGACCGCCGGGCCAATTCGATCGTGATCCACGAAACGCATACGCACACCGACCCGGGTCACGCCGGGACGGCGGGTGCCCGGCTGGCCTGTGTGACGGTCGGTTTCTAGAACCCCCAGGTGCGTTCCGGCCGGATCCTGATCCGGACGTTGTACTCCCTGTCAAACTTCGGGACGTCGTAGTCGATCGCGGGGTAGTGCTTCTCGTACTTGCCGAGGAAGCCCGGCTGCTCCGACGCGAGACCGTCCGGCAGGATCTCGGCCTTGCCACCGAGTACCAGGACCGAACCGCCGTACTCGTCGCTGTTGAAATGGAGGCTGACTTCGGAGTTGGCTTCGATGTGCCGGATCTTCGCCGTGTCCGGCCTGCTGAAGAGGATGACGTCGTCACCGTCGAGCACGAACCACACCGGGCGGGGCGAAGGTCTGCCCTTCGGGCTGATGGTGGTCAGCCAGGCGACTTTCTCCTTCGCCCGCTCGGCGAGTCTCGGGTCGGGTTGGTAGCTCATAAAGCGACCAACCACGCCCCACCGGCATTTCTTCCTCGTCCGCTCAGCGAGACGCGACGAGCTTCGCGTAACGCGTCCCGGCGCCGAGCAGCACCAGACCGGCGAGCAGGAAGGCGGCGACCCTGGCCAGGCCGTCGAGCGCCGAGAGGTCGAACAGGACCAGCTTCAGCACCGCCGCGCCGACCAGCACCAGACCGGTCACCCGCAGGCCGACCACCGCGATGCCGCGGATGAGCAGCACGAGCGCGGCGACCGTCCAGGACACCGTGATCACCACGTGGCCGACCAGGAAACCCGAGCGGCCGGGGACGGCCAGCAGCGCGCCGCACAGCACCATCGCGCCGGCGCCGTAGAGCGCGCAGACCCCGGCGAAGAGCCACGGCACCACGTTCTCCGACGCGGCCTTGAACAGTCCGAGCCGGTGCGCCACCCACGGAAGCGTGATCGAGACGACCAGGATCGCGACGGCCACCAGCAACGCGGCGGCGAGGTCGGCGTCCGGCCGGTTCCGGATCAGGAAGAAGAGCGTCGGCGGAACGTCGAAGGCCAGCGCGATCAGTCCGCCGATCACGGCGAAGACCAGCCCGCCGGCGAGCGCCACATGCTTCTTCGTCCACAGCGCGACCAGAGCGAGCAAGACTCCTTCGCCGATCAGGATCGCTGAGCGGGCGCTGCCGTCGAAGAGCGTCATCGTCGTCTGCAGGGCCGCGAGGAGCCCCGCGGCGCCCGCGAGGTCGCCCGTCCAGCCGTTGAGCCACTGGCCCGCCGCCCACACCCCGAGCAGCACCAGCGCGACCGACGCCGTGACGAGCACGGCCGAGGTCTTCGGCAGGAACAGCGCGGCGAGCAACGACGGCGCCGGCGCGACGGCGAGCAAGGCGAGCGCGGCGGCGTCACCGGGACGTTTGGTGGTGACGATCAGCGCGAGCGCGAGGCCGACGGCGCCCGCGGCCAGCGCGGCGGCGGTGTTGGCCGTGCTGCCGCCGAAGCCGGTGAACGCGGTGCTGAAGACCGACGCGACCAGCGGCGGGATCCCGGCGGCGACCGCGACCGACGGCCAAGACTGGCGCAGCTGCACCGGCGTCGAGGCGATCTGGACCACCAGCAGGAACGCGACCAGTTCGGGAGTGAAACCCTGCGTGATCAGCGGCGCGCAGACCACACAGCCGAGTACGACGGCCGTCGCGAGCAGCGAAGACTTCCACCGCACGGCCAGCAGCAACCCGCCGACCGCGATCAGGAGCCCGATCGCGAGACCGGCGTAGGCCGGGAGGTAGCCGTACATCGTCGTCGCGGCGATGGCGTCGAGGTACAACGCCCCGATCCCGGTCGCGGCGAGCGCGAACGCGCCCGTCCGGCCCGCCGGGGTGCGGTGCAGGCGAAGCCCGATCCCGACCAGCGCGAGACCGAGGACGGCGCCCCCGATCACCCGCGGCACCGGGCCGAACCAGCCGCGCTGGATGGCGAGCACGAGGAACAGCACGATGCCGAGCAACGTGACCGCGCCGCCGATCCAGGCCAGCAGCCTGCTTCCGGCGCCCTCTTTGCTCAGCTTCTCGCCGAGGCTGACCCGCGGGACCGGCTGGTACTGGGCGCGATACGGCTGCTGCGGCGGGTGCGGCCGGCGATACTGCTGCTGTTGCTGCTGCCACTGCGCGTACTGGGCCTGCTGGTACTGGGCCTGGTACTGAGGGTGCTGCGGGTGCGTGAAGTACCGGGGCGGGACCTGCGGCTGTTGCTGTTGCGGGACCTGCGGCTGGGGCGGCTGTTGCTGTTGCTGTTGCGGCGCCGGGGGCTGCTCCGGCGCCTGCGGTGCGGGTGCTTCAGGCGCGGGTGCTTCAGGCGCGGGCGTGGCCGGCTGTTCCGGCGCCGTCACTGTCCGGACGGTCCGCAGCTCGGTACCGACCCGCGCGAGGCGGGCCCCAAGGTCGTCGATCTCCCCGGCGAGCCTGAGGAGCACATCCCCATCGGTGGTCATGGCGAACAGCATGCGGCCTGAAGGCCGCCAAAGGATCCGTAGCACTACTCAATCGAGGTGACGATGTGGTCGCGACCTGCAAGATCATCGAGATCGAGCCCACATCCGGAGCGCCCGCAAGAGGTCGATGTACCGGAAACCGGGCCAGTTGACGTCGCAGAAATACAGCCGGGCGTCCTTGGCCTGCCACAGCAGGAACCCGGAGAGCCGGACCTCGCCACTGGTCCGGATGATCAAGTCCGGTTCCGGACTGCCCGCCGTGTACAGATGCGAGGAAAGCGCGTCGACGGAAACCGTCTCAGCGATCTCGGCGAGGGACTTGCCGTCCGCCGCCCCTTCGAGCACGAGATCCCGGACGGCGTCGACGATCTCCTCGCGACTTCCGTACCCGATCGCGAGGGTCAGCTCGGGTCCCGTCGCACCGCGAGTGTCCTCTTCGGCCTGCTTCAGCACCTCGGCCGTGGACGACGGCAGCATGTCGAGACGCCCCACGGCCTCGACGCGCCAGTTCGCGCCCGGCGCGGTGAGCCGGTCACGGACGACGTCCTCGATCACCCGCATCAAGAACGCCATCTCCGGCGACGCGCGCTTCGTCAGGTTGTCGACAGAGGCGAGGTACACCGTCACGTGCCCGACGCCGAGGCCTTCACACCACTCCATCAACCGGGCGATGTGCCGGGCACCGTGCCGATGACCTTCGCGGACGTCCTCGAAGCCCATCTGCCGGGCCCAGCGGCGATTCCCGTCGATGATCACGCCGATGTGCCGGGGCAGCGGGCCTTGGAGGAGGCGGGCGCGGAGGTGTCGCGCGTAGAGGTCGTCGAGTCTGGTCCGGACGCTCATGGAAGCGAAGTTACCGAAATCGAGGGTCGGGCGACGTGCGCTCATGAGCTATCCTGAACATGCCGTCCGAGCAGTTTCGGATGACGCGGAGTTTGGCGCCGTGGGTGCCCACGAGTCGCAAGGCCAGGTGCACCCGGGGAATATCGGGACCCTGGCCTTACGTATTTCCGAGGTCAGGCACGCGTGCCTACGAGCGCGAACGTGCCGAACGCGAAACGTGGCGCCTCGAGGCAGCGAAAAACGACTTTGCTGGACGGTGCGCACGTCGCGAGCGTCGAGCTGGGCGGTGCGGCCTTCAGCGACCCAATGGCTGACGTCGAGGGCGTGGAGCTCCATCACCAGGCTCTGCAAGCAGAGAGAACGGCCTCTTTCCTGCCGTCGCACCGGCACTGGGGTACCCACCGCTGCCAGGTGCGAGTTCCCGTCGCCATATCGAGTGACGACGGCAGGTGCGTTGCCGCAAGGTTGCCTGGGTCAAGTGAAAACTCGGCCACTGTGTGGATTTCAGGACGTCAGATGTCCCAAAATCCACACGGTCAGGGCGGGACTCACCGATTGGACCGAATGAAGACCTACCGAGGAACGGCGGTACGTGACGGGCGGTTCTGGGTCGTCCGTGTAGAGGGAGTTGGTTCGACACAAGGCCGGTCCGTCATCGAGGCCGCGTATATGGCCGAGGAACTGTGAGCATCGCCTTCGCGCCCCGAACTCTCGCTTGACCTCCATCGACGGGACCGACCCTGACAGCATGAACAAAGGGCGGATGACCGGCCCACCTGCGAGTGACAGACACCACAGGCGACAATGGAGGACGTGACAGCCACCCTGAGCAAGCCCAGCCTGAAGATCGGCCCCTACGAGGTCGATCCCCCGGTCGTGCTCGCTCCCATGGCGGGTATCACCAATGTCGCGTTCCGGCAGCTGTGCCAGGAGTACGGCGCGGGCATCTACGTCTGCGAGATGATCACCGCCCGCGCGGTGGTCGAGCGGCACCCCGGCACGATGCACATGATGACCTTCGGCGAGAACGAAAAGCCCAGGTCCATGCAGCTTTACGGGGTCGACCCCAAGACGATGGCCGAGGCCGTCCGCATCATCACCGGTGAGGGTCTCGCCGACCACATCGACAGCAACTTCGGCTGCCCGGTCGCGAAGGTGACGCGCAAGGGTGGCGGCGCGGCGTTGCCGTTCAAGCGCAAGCTGTTCGCGGACATCGTGCGCGAGTCGGCGAAGGCCGCGGCCGAGGCGGGCGTGCCGTTCACGGTCAAGTTCCGCGTGGGCATCGACGACGACCACCTGACCTACCTCGACGCCGGGCGTATCGCCGAGGCCGAGGGCGCATCGGCGGTCAGCTTGCACGCGCGCACCGCCGCGCAGCGCTACTCCGGTCAGGCCGACTGGACGAAGATCGCCGCGCTCAAGGAAGCCGTCACCACCATCCCGGTGCTCGGCAACGGCGACATCTTCTCGGCCGGGGACGCGTTGCGCATGGTCGACGAGACCGGCTGCGACGGTGTCGTGGTCGGACGCGGCTGCCTCGGGCGGCCCTGGTTGTTCGGTGAGCTCGAAGCGGCCTTCGCCGGGCGCCCGCTGCCGACACCGCCGAACCTCGGCGAGGTCGCGAAGGTGCTACGCAGGCACGCCGAGCTGCTCATCCAGCACGACGGCGAGACCAAGGCCCTGCGCGACCTCCGCAAGCACATGGCCTGGTACTTCATGAACTTCCCGGTCGGCTCCGAACTGCGCCGCGGCTTCGCGATGGTGTCCGGCCTGACCGAACTCGACGACCTCATCGGCCGCCTCGACCACGACGCGCCGTTCCCCGACAACGCCGACGGGCCGCGCGGGCGGCAGGGTTCACCCGGCAAGGTCACGCTGCCGCACGGCTGGCTCGACGATCCGGACGACGACTGCGTCCCCGAGGCCGAGGACATGCACTCCGGGGGCTAGGCAACGAAAAACGCTCCCACCGGCCGTGCCGGTGAGAGCGTCTTCGTTCACGACTCAGGTGCCCCTGGTCTTGTAGGCGAACTTCCACTGCATGGTGTCGACCTCGAAGCACCGCATGGTGATCGTGTAGTACCGGGCCATGTTGCTCTGCTCGATCTGGCAACTGCTCAGGCTGGAATACGGCCCGAGCTGACAGCCAGGATTCCCGTCACACACCCCGGCGACCGACACCGGCGCCTCCAACTGTTCGACATGTATTACCCCAGTTTCCCCAGTGCGGCCGAAGATCGGCCGCGGTGATCATTGGATGCGAATCGGACACTCGGCGTCAATCCCTCGCCGGCCGGCCGAAACCGAGGGCCCGTAAAGTCGGCGTCGTGATCGAGCAGCTGAGCATCCCCACCGCGGCCGGTTCCTTCGACGCCATCGCGGCGGGTCCCGAAGACGGCCGTCCCGTCCTGCTGCTGCACGGGTTTCCCGAGGCCGCGGTGGAATGGGAGCACCAGGTCGCGACGCTCGGTGTGCTCGGATATCGCGCGGTGGCACCGGATCAGCGCGGCTACTCGCCGGAAGTCCGGCCCGAACAGGCCTCCGAATACGGTATCGACGATCTCGTCGGCGACGTCATCGCGATCGCGGATCGCTTGGGGTGGAACGAATTCGATCTCGTCGGGCACGATTGGGGCGGCGCTGTCGCGTGGTGGACGGCCGACGCGCATCCCGGCAGGCTCCGCAGCCTCACCGTCGTTTCGACGCCTCATCCGGCGGCGCTGGCGGAGGCCATGAAGACCGACGAGGACCAGCATCTCCGTTCGGGGTACATGACCGAATGGCGGCAAACCCGCGTCACCGAACGGCGGATGCTCGAGAACAACGCCGACGCGCTGCGCCGCATGTTCGACTGGAAGGTGCCGCCGAGCAAGGTCGACGAGTACATCCAGCGACTGTCCGAACCGGGCGCGCTGACGGCGGCGCTCAACTGGTACCGCGCAGGCCGACCCGGCGGGAAGATCGGGCCCATCGAGGTTCCGACGCTCTACATCTGGAGCACCGAGGACGCCGCCTTCGGTTCGACCGCGGCACTCGACACGGCGAACCGCGTCACCGGCCCGTACCGCTTCGAGATGATCGAGGACGTCTCCCACTGGGTGGTGGAAGAAGCGCCCGAGGCCGTCACTTCTTTGCTCGTGGAGCACCTATCGTCCCACTAACAGGGGTAACCCTGGTCGCGGTACCGGTTACAGCGAGCCTGCTGGTTCAGTGGGTCCGGTGAACAACACGACCGAAGTGGACACCGAACGCATCGTCTACGTCACCGAAGACGGCGAGCCGACCGGCGAAACCGCGCCCAAACTGGCCGCGCACCACGAGAACACCCGGCTGCACCTGGCGTTCTCCTGCTATCTGTTGCGCAGCAGCGACCAGGCCCTGCTGATCACCAGCCGCGCCGCGTCCAAGAAGGTGTGGCCGCGGGTCTGGACCAACAGTGTCTGCGGGCACCCCGCACCGGGTGAACCCATCGAGGAGGCCGTCCGGCGCCGCGCCGCCTTCGAGCTCGGACTGCCCCGCTTGGACGGCCTGCGGTGCGTCCTCCCGGCGTACCGCTACCGGACGCCGGCGTTCGAAGGCGTGGTCGAGAACGAGTTCTGCCCGGTCTTCGTCGCTCGGGTCGACGAAGATCCGGAACCGCATCCGGACGAGGTCGGCGACTGGCGCTGGCTGAGCTGGAATGATTACGCACTGTTGCTGAATGATGATGTGACTGACGTGAGTTACTGGGCGAAGGATCAGTTTTCGCAGCTCAAAGACGTCGAGCCCTTTTCGTCCTTATAGAACGGCACTTCGGTGCGTGACAATGCCGTCGAACCGTCGTCCTCTTGAGCGAAATTCATTTTGGCCCGTACTCACACCTCAAGAGATCCCTCCTATACGACGAAAACCAATTCGTGGCGGAGGTGGACGTGGTAGCCGACGACGAGGCCGCGCCCCCACCGGGCGCGCCGACCACCGATCTGCTCAGCCTTCACGAGTCGATCGCCGGAGTGCTCGCCACCCAGGGTGACTGGCGACGCGCCTATCACCACCTCAAATCCGCCTTCGACCTCGCCCGGGCCGGCAGCCTGCGGGACACGCTGACGTCCAGCTACAACCGCCGCTACCTCGACCAATGGCTGCACGGCCCGGCCGTCGAACACCGAGGCCCGCCGGGTATCGCGATCGCGCTGGTCGACCTCGACCTGTTCAAGGGTGTCAACGACACTTTCGGGCATCTGGTCGGCGATCGGGTGCTCCGCGAAGTGGCGGACCTGCTCCAGCAAGGACTTCCGCCCGAGGCGTTCTGCGCCCGTTACGGCGGCGAGGAGTTCGCGCTCGTCATCCCGGACGTCGACGCCGCCCGCGCGGTGCGCATCGCCGACACCGCCCGTATCCGGGTGGCGCGTCATCCGTGGCGGCGGATCCGGCCCGGCCTCTCGGTGACGATCAGCGTCGGACTCGCGCACGAGATTCACGCGCAACCGGATCGCACGGTGGAACCGGAACGACAGTTGCGTCGCGCCGACACTTTGTTGTATATGGCGAAACGGGCAGGCCGGAACAAAGTGGCCTATCACGATAAGGAATCGTCGCAGATGATTCCCCGTGCGATGAACACCGCGGAGTCCACGGGCACCTAGCCACTCACTCGGTTAACGGTCATACTCTGCGTGACGGATCCTCCCTTTTAACGCAGCTTTAACCAGGACCGCTCACCCGATCGCATGGACCGTTCGGCGCTTATCGGTACCTTGGGTGAAGAAAATTCCGGGATGGTTGTCGTCACGAACCCGAGGTGTCCGTACGATAACGAAAGAGCTTCGACCGAGTGATGAAAGGAGACCGAGTGCCCGACGAGCACCACAACCCGGGGACCGGTCGCCACAGCCACACGGACAGGAGCGCCGGTGAGCGCGGCCGTGGCGGCCGACGACGCTCGATGGAAACCCACGGCGGGATCAGCGTTTCCGACGTCGTCGCACGTCACACGGGGGAACGCCCGACCTTCGACCCCGCCGCCGAGGCCCCTGCTCCGCGCCGTCTCCGGCAGGACGAGCCGACACCCGAGCCGCCGAGACCCCGTCCGCACGCGGCCAGGACGGAGGCGCCCGCGCCCCGTCGTCCGCGTCCGGCCGCCCCCGTCGAGACCCCGCAGCCCGCGCCTCGCGCCGTCGATCCCGCCGCGCCGCAGGCCCAGACGCCGCCGCGGAACCCGCAGCCCGCCCAGACGCCGCGCCCGCCTCGCGCACGCCAGCCGCGTCGCGCCACGCAGGCCGCGCCCGGCCCCGAGGCACCGACGCAGCGCCGTCCGCCGGTGGTGAACCCGGGTGCGCAGCAGCAGCCCGCGGTACCGGCGCCGCCGCGCCGTCCTCGCCGCCCGGCGCAACGACCGGCCCAGCAGGCGCCGGTCCCGCCGCCCTCGCCCGGCGTCCCGCCGCGGTCCGAGATGGACCGGCTCACGATGACCGACGAGCTCGAGGCGATCGACGACGCGACGATCACCAAACGCAAGATCGACCACACGCTCGCCCGGTTCTCCGCCGCGCATGACGAACTCGAGGCCGAAGAGGCCAAGAAGCGCGAACGCCGTGAGCGGCTCGCCTCGCGTCCCGCCGCGCTGCTGGAGCAGACCCGCACGGCACTGCAGCGAGTGGTCACGACCACGGACGCCGAACCGGCCGAGAGCGTCGAGCAGTCCTCTCCGCAGACCCGTTTGCAGGAGAAGAAGGAACGCAAGACCAGGCAGGCGGCCAAGGCAGGGCGGATCACGGCCGCCGTGGTCGCCGCGCTCGTGTTCCTCTCCATCGGCACCGCGTGGGGCGCTCAGACCTGGTTCGACGCGAAGTTCAACAACGTCGCCTCGCTCGACGAAGACTCGGCCGACATCCAGGACGCCGCGGGCCAGACAGGCGACGAGAACTTCCTGATGGTCGGTTCCGACAGCCGTGACGGCGCGGCCGCCGAAGACGGCGTCGGCGACGCGGAAAGCAACCCGGGCGCCCGTTCGGACACGGTCATGATCGCGCACGTCCCCGCCGACCGGCAGCGCGTCGTCATGGTGTCCTTCCCGCGCGACCTCGAGATCAACCGCCCCGAATGCAAGCGCTGGGACCCGGCGACGTCTTCTTACTCCGAAGAGTCCTCGCCCGCGAAGAAGATCACGAAGCTGAACACCGCCTACGCGGTCGGTGGCCCGCAGTGCGTCACGAAGGTCATCCAGCAGATCACCGGCATGAAGATGAACCACTTCGTCGGGATCGACTTCAACGGCTTCAAGTCGATGGTCGACGCCGTGCAGGGCGTCACCGTGTACAACGAGAAGCCGGTCGACGACACCACGCTCGGCATGGTCATCCCGCAGGCGGGCGAGGTCCGGATCTCCGGCGACCAGGCGCTGAACTACGTCCGGGCGCGGCACGTCAAGGGCGACCCGACGTCGGACTACGGCCGGATCAAACGGCAGCAGGCCTTCCTCGGCGCGCTGCTGAAGACCGTGATGTCGAAGGACGTCATCCTCGACACCGGCAAGCTCAGCGGCTTCATCGACGCGTTCGCCAAGGCGACCTTCGGCGAGAACCTCGGCATCAAGCAGATGATGACGCTGGCGAAGTCGATGCGCGGGATGGAATCGGACAAGGTCAAGTTCCTCACCGTGCCCACCACCGAAGAGGCGAACAACCGCGGCAACGAGGTGTTGTTGCAGGGCAAGTCGAAGGCCGTCTTCGACGCGTTGATCAACAACACCCCGCTGGAAGAGAAGGCCCCGGTGCCCCCGGCGGGCGATACGGGGGGCGCTCCGACCAGCTCCGCCAAGTCCGGCGGCCCCAAGAAGAGCAGCAGCTCAGGCTGAGGATCATTCGTTAGTCCGGGTTCATGTCAGGTTCACTCTGGGATGCGGCTTTTGGCCCTTGTTCCCCGTAGGGTTGGGCCATGCGTGAGGCTTACCATGTCGAACTCGAACAGCTCGCCGAGAACCTAGCGGGCATGTCGCTCCAGGTCGCCGACGCGATGGAGCGGGCGACCCGGGCGTTGCTCGAGGTCGATCTCGGACTCGCCGAGCAGGTGATCAGCGACGACGCGAAGGTCGACGACGCGCGCGCCGAATGCGAGGAGCAGGCGTACGCCCTGCTGGCCCTGCAGGCACCCGTCGCGACCGACCTGAGGACCGTCCTCGCCGCGATCCACGCGGCCGAGAGCCTGGAGCGGATGGGCGATCTGGCGCTGCACGTGGCCAAGGCCGCGCGTCGCCGTCACCCCGACCCCGTCCTGCCCGACGCCGTCCGAGGCGACTTCGCCAAGATGGGCGAGGTGGCCGTCAAGCTGGCCCGGCAGGCCGAGCAGGTCATCAAGTCCAAGGACGTCGAGGCCGCCCGCACGATCGAGTCGGACGACGACGAGGTCGACGAGATCCACAAGCACCTGTTCACGGTCATCATGGACCGGAACTGGGACCACGGCGTCGCCGCGGCCGTGGACGTCACCCTGCTGGGCCGCTTCTACGAGCGCTTCGCCGACCACGCCGTCTCCGTCGCACGTCGGATGATCTTCGTCGTGACCGGCAAGATGCCCGGCTACGGCCCCGACGAGCTCTAGGCGCTGAAGGGGACTTTCCCCGCATAAGACGTAGCGAAGGGGCCCTTCACCGCATGTCACGCGGTGAAGGGCCCCTTCGCGTCTCCGAGCGCAGGCTGCCAACGGAACCGGCAAGGTGACCGGCAGAGGTCTTGCCGGGCAGCGCGTCAGCGCGACGGCGAGACTTCACCGTCGCGCGCCCTCTTTTGGGCCGAAGGCCCACGGAAACGCGATGAAGGGGCGCCCTCCGCACTCACGTGAGGTGAATGCGGACGGCGCCCCTTCGGCGCGTTTCCGTCAGCGCGTGACTATCCAAATCGTCCCGAGATGTAGTCCTCGGTCGCCTTCTCGTCCGGGTTCGAGAAGATCTTCTCGGTGTCGTTCAGCTCCACCAGGCGACCCGGCTGGCCGACGCCCGCCAGGTTGAAGAACGCGGTCTGGTCCGAAACACGCGCCGCCTGCTGCATGTTGTGCGTCACGATGACGATCGTGTACTCCTTCTTGAGCTCACCGATCAGGTCCTCGATGGCGAGGGTCGAGATCGGGTCGAGCGCGGAGCACGGTTCGTCCATCAGCAGCACGTCGGGCCGCACGGCGATCGCCCGCGCGATGCAGAGCCGCTGCTGCTGACCGCCGGAGAGGCCGCCGCCCGGCTTGTTCAGCCGGTCCTTGACCTCGTTCCACAGGTTCGCGCCGCGCAGCGCGCGCTCGGCGACCTCGTCGAGCTGCTTCTTGCCCTTCGTGCCGCCCAGGCGGAGGCCGGCCACGACGTTGTCGCGGATGGACATCGTCGGGAACGGGTTGGGCCGCTGGAAGACCATGCCGATGGTGCGGCGGACCTGCACCGGGTCGACACCGGCGCCGTAGATGTCCTCGCCGTCGAGCAGCACCTCACCCTCGACGCGGGCGCCGGGGATGACCTCGTGCATGCGGTTCAGCGTGCGCAGCACCGTCGACTTGCCGCAGCCCGACGGGCCGATGAACGCGGTGACGTTCCGCGGCGGCACCGAGAGGGTGACGCCGTCCACGGCGTGGAATTTGCCGTAGTAGATGTCCACGTCTTTGACGTCGATTCGTTTGGCCATCTCAAACAGCTCACTTCTTCTTCGGGGCGACAAGACGGGCAAAGAGCATGGCGAGGAGGTTCACGATCGCGATGATCAGTACCAGGGTGAGCGCGGCACCCCAGATCCTGTCGAAAGCGACGGTACCTTCGTCGAACGGGTTGCTGACCCGTTCGTTGTTCATCAGAAGCGGCAAAGCGGCCTGCTCGCCACCGAAGATGTCCCAGTTCACGTAGGCGGAGTACCCCACGAGGACCAGCAGCGGCGCGGTCTCGCCCATGACCCTGGCGAGCGCCATCATGATGCCGCCGATGATGCCGGACAGCGCTGTCGGCAGGACGATCTTCATGATCGTCTTCCACTTCGGCACGCCGAGCGCGTAGGAGGCCTCGCGCAGGTCGTCCGGGACGATCCGCAGCATCTCCTCGGAGGAGCGCACGACCACCGGGATCATCAGCAGCACCAGCGCCAGCGAAACGGCGAAACCGCTGCGCGGGAGGCCGAACGTCGTGATCCACAGCGCGTAGATGAACAGCGCGGCGACGATCGAGGGGACGCCGGAAAGGATGTCCACCATGAAGGTCGTGACCTTCGCGAGTTTTCCGCGGCCGTACTCGACCAGGTAGATCGCGACCAGCATGCCGATCGGGACCGCGATGATCGCGCAGACCAGGCCCTGCAGCACCGAGCCGATGACGGCGTGCAGCACACCGCCGCCGACCTCGTCCGACAGCACCGAGCCGAAGTCCTCGGTCCACCAGTTGCTGTAGGGGATCCGCTTGACGCCGTTGATGACCACCGTGGCCAGCAGCCACACCAGCGGCACGACGGCGATCAGGAACGACAGCCAGATCAGGACCGTCGCGACGCCGTTCTTGGTCTTCCTCGCCAGGCTGACCTGTTGGAAGGCGGGGGTGGTGGCGGGGGTCTTCTCGAGCGTGGTGGACATGCTCAGTCCCCCTTCTTGGCGATGATGGACCGCGCGGCGAAGTTGACGAGGAACGTCAGCAGGAACAGCACCAGACCGGCCGCGATGTACGCGCCCGCCGAGATCTCGTTGTTCAGCTCCGCGTAGTCCGCCGCGATCTTCGAGGCGAACGTGGCGCCGCCGTCGAAGAGGCTCCAGGTGAACTCGCGGCCCACCGCGCCGGTCAGGATGATCGCGAGCGCGATCGTCTCGCCGAGCGCGCGGCCGAGGCCGAGCATCGAGGCGCCGATGTAACCCGCCTTGCCGAACGGCAGCACCGTGGTGCGGATGACCTCCCAGCGGGTGGCGCCCAGCGCCAGCGCGCCTTCGATATGCGGGGTCGGGGTCCGCTCGAACACCTCACGCGACAGCGAGGTGATGATCGGCAGGATCATCACGGCGAGCACGATGCCCGCGGTGAAGATCGTGCCGCGCATGTCCGGCGAAACGTTGCCCGCCGCGAAGATCGGGATCCACGAGAAGGTGTCGTTGACCCACTGGGAAACCGGCTCGATCGTCGGCGCGAAGACCATCAGGCCCCAGAGGCCGTAGATGATCGACGGGACCGCGGCGAGCAGGTCGATCACGTAGGCGAACGGCCGCGCGAGCCGCTTCGGCGCGTACTGGGTGAGGAAGAGGGCGATCCCGAGCGAGATCGGCATCGCGATGATCAGCGCCAGCAGCGCCGAGTAGACCGTGACCAGCAGCAGGCCCATGATGCCGAACTTCATGTCGTTCGGATCGGTCTGCCAGGTCTGGCTGGTCAGGAAGTTCACGTTGTCGGCTTGGAGCGCCGGGATGGCCTGCACCAGCAGGAACAACCCGATCAGGCCGATCAGCGAGACGACGAAGACGCCGGCTCCGGTGGTCAGGAACTGGAAGATGCGGTCACCGGGTCGCACCGTCCTGGAATTGGGGCTCGCGAGTTGCACCGAGGACTTCTCGGGCGGTGACGCGGCAGGTTGCTCCGAAATCGGGTCCTCCGTGAAGGTCTCGCGGACGCCAGAACGCCCACCGGGGTCGCCGGTGGGCGTTCTGGGCGAAGAGGAATCGCTCATCGACTACTTCTGTCCTGCAACAAAGGTCAGGCGATGGCCTTGACGGCGGTCAGGACCTTGTCCTGCAGGCTCTGCGGGATCGGCACGTAGCCCTTGTCCGAAAGCGGCTTCTGACCGTCGGTGGCGGCGACGTTCAGGAACGCCTTGACGGCCTTCGCGACCTCGGCGTCGGCGTACTTCGAGCAGACGATCTCGTAGGTGGCGAGGATGACCGGGTAGGAACCCGCGACGTTGCTGGAGTAGATCGCGTTCAGGTCCAGCGCGAGGTCGTTGGAGCCTTCCTTCTTGAACTTCGCCGCGTCGAGGGCCTTGGCGACGTTCGCCGCGGTGAGCTCGACACCGCCGGAGCCGCTGTCGATCAGGGCGGCGTTGAGGCCGTCCTTCGCGAACGCGGACTCGACGTAGGTGATGGCGCCGTCGGTGGCCTTGACCGCGCTGGCGACACCGTTGGACTTCTCGGCACCGTTACCGACGCCACCGTTGAACTTCTTGCCGTCGCCCTGGGTCCAGGCGCCCTTCGAGGCGGCCTTCAGGTACTTCTGGAAGTTGTCGGTGGTGCCCGACTCGTCGGTGCGCGAGATGACCTGGATGGCCTTGTCGGGCAGGTTGACGCTCTCGTTGCCCTTGACCGCCTTGATGGCCGGGTCGTTCCACTTGGTGATGCCGCCGTTGAAGATCTTGGCGGTGACCTCGGGGGTCAGGGTCAGCTTGTCGACGCCGGAGACCTTGTACGCCACGGCGACCGGGCCGATGACCAGCGGCAGGTTCCACGCGTCGGAGGCGCAACGAGCCTTGGCCTTGTCGGCCTCCTCGCCGTCCTTGAGGGGCGAGTCCGAACCGGCGAAGTCGACCTGGTTCGCGTTGAACTGCTTGATACCGGCGCCCGAACCGCTCGGGTTGTAGTTCACCTTCTGCCCGGCGCACTTGGCGGCGTACTGCTGCACGAAGATGTCGATCGCGGTCTTCTGCGCGGACGAGCCCTCGGCCGAAAGCGGGTTCTTGCCACCGCATTCGACACCGGCCGTCCCGCTGGGCGCGGACGCGGCGCCCGAGCCTTCGGTCTTCGTCGCCGCGGGGTCGGATCCACACGCGCTGAGCACGAGGGCGGCGCTAGCCACGATGCCGATCGCGCCCGCGGGCCGCATGATCTTCACTGCATTTCCTCCACTGGGAGACTTTCGCCGGATCGGTGGAACCGGAACGTTCCTGCCGGATCCGGACACTAGGCAGCGACAGTGGACGGGCGGCCCTCAAAGGATGAACGAAAAGTGAACAAGGCGCCCGATGTGAGCAGCGTGACTAGACCGAACGGGGTCCGTGTCCCGCCCGTGACCTGGGCGTCTGCTCTCCGTGACCGGTCAAGTGCCGCACGTGTGAACGCGGTTACCGAGCGTATTGGACGTCGACTTCGTAGCGTGTGAACCCGAGCTTCGAATAGACAGCCAGCGCGGGGGCGTTGTCGCCCTCGACGTACAAGATCACCTGACCCAGTCCGCGATCACGGAGATACCGCAGCCCGGCGAGCGTGAGGGCCTTCCCGAGGCCGCCGCCCTGCGCGTCGGGATCGATGCCGACGACGTAGACCTCGCCGGTGGGCTCGCCGCCGAACCGGCCGGGGGCCGCCTCGTGGATCTTCGTCCAGTGGAAGCCGACGACCTCGCCGTCCTGCTCCGCGAGGAAGAAGCCCTCGGGGTCGAACCAGGCGTCCTTCTCGGTCGCGCGGACCTCGTCGGCGGTCAGGGCGCCCTGCTCGGGGTGCCAGTCGAAGGCACGCGCGTTGACGCGGACCATCGCTTCCTCGTCCTGACCGGGGACGAACGTGCGCAGCGTGACCCCTTCGCGGGTCACGGGCTCCGGCCACTCGGCCGTCTCGACGTCGGCGTGCAGGATCAGCAGTTCCCGGGCGCGCTCGAAGCCCTCGGTCCCGGCGAGGTGGACGGCGGCGGGGTGATCACCGTGCGCCCAGACGCGCAACGGCTTTCCCTCGACTCGTTCGACGAGCGCCTTGACGAGCGCTCTGCCGTGACCGGCGCCTCGGTGCGCGGGATGGACGAACAGTTCGGCGACCTGGTTGCCGTGCGAGTCGCCTTCGGTGTCCAGGTGCGCGTACGCGACCAGCTCCCCGTCGACCTGCCCCAAGAGGTGCTGCCCACCGTCGAACCCGGTGTCCTCGGGGCGGCCGTCGGCCTCGCGCACGGCGAGGAGGAAGTCGTGGATCTCTTCCGTTTCCGGTTCACCGGTCCAAGTCGGATCAAGCATGAAATCGACCCTACCCGGGAACCCCGTACCCGCCTGGACGTCTTGTCAGGCAGGAGAGGAAGGGATTCAGTGCGCGGAAAGCTCGCTCGGCTCGTAGACGCTCGCGTCGGGGGCGATGGCCTGCTGCTGCTTGGCCGCGGCGCCCTTGGAGGGCCTCTCGAATTTGTAGCCGACGTTGCGCACGGTCCCGATCATCTGCTCGTGTTCCGGCCCGAGCTTCGCGCGCAGGCGCCGCACGTGGACGTCGACGGTGCGCGTGCCACCGAAGAAGTCGTAGCCCCAGACCTCCTGGAGCAGCTGCGCGCGGGTGAACACCCGGCCGGCGTGCTGCGCGAGGTACTTGAGGAGTTCGAACTCCTTGTAGGTGAGCTCGAGAGTGCGCTTGCGGAGCTTCGCGGTGTACGTCGCTTCGTCGATGACCAGTTCGCCGACGCGGAGTTCGGCGTCGACCTGCGAGGCGGCGCCGTCGCGAGTCGTGACCAGCCGCAGGCGGGCGTCGACCTCGGCGGGGCCCGCGGCCGGGAGCAGGATGTCGTCGGTGCGCCATTCCGCGCTGACCGCGACCAGACCGCCTTCGCCGACGACGGTGATGATCGGCGTGGAGGCCTCGTCCTCACCGGCGCCCTTGAGGAGTCGGCAGAGGCTCTTCGCGGAGGCGAGATCGCTGCGGGCGTCGAGGACGATGACGTCCCGGTGGCCGGCGTCGAGCAGCGCGGTCACTTCCGGAGGACGGACGCGTACGGTGTGGGGCAGCAGATCCAGGGCGGGCAGGACCGCGGTCGCATCGGTTTCCGCAGTCAACACCAGAAGGTCCAGGCTCATCGCCGCACCGCCCTAACTCGTAGTCGCCTCGAACGTGGCTACAGCCGGTGCTTAGTGAGAATAGCGGGTGAACAGCCGAGGACCTACCCCGTGCTGGATCGATCACACCTGGCCAAAGAGGTCTACGAAGGAGATTTGACGCAATGGTGAGCAGGCCCGTGGCGCGTGACGACCGACCGTCCCCCGGCCGGTCCGCCAAGCGACCGAAGCGGCGTGGCCGGGGTTGGCTCATCGCCCTCGCGGTGCTGGTGGTCCTGCTGGTCGGGGCCGATTTCGGGGCGGCGGCCTTCGCCGAGCACACGATCTCCCAGAAGACCCGCGAACAGCTCGCCCTCGCCAACGATCCCGCGGTGACGGTGCACGGTTTCCCGTTCCTCACGCAGGCCCTCTCCGGTGACTACAGTCACATCACCATCAACGCCCAGGGCGTCGCCGTCCCGCCGAAGCTGCGTGACGTGGACTTCAACGCGGACATGAGCGACGTCACGGCGCCGCTCTCGGACCTGACGTCCGGCAACACCAAGTCGATCGTCATCGGCACGCTCAAGGGCGAGGTCGTGATCAAGGCCGCGGACATCGCGCGGCAAGCGCCGCTGGACAAGATCGAGAACCTGAAGATCGAGCCGGTCACCGAGGACTACGTCCGCAACGGCGACAGCGGGCAGGGCGAGACCAAGCCCACGACGACCACGAACGCGAACGGTGAGCCGGTGGACTCCGCGAGCACCGGGATCCGGGTGTCCGGGAACCTGCAGTTCGCCGGGAAGAACTACGAGATCTTCTGTTTCGCGATGCTCGAACTGGACGGTCAGAAGATCCGGATCGAGCCGAAGCGGCTGCAGCTGGGGAATGATCAGGAAACGACCGTCATCGAAGAAGCCGCACAGCGGGTGCTGCTGCCGAACTTCAACGCGACCATCGACACCGGCTCCCTGCCGTTCGCGGTGACCCCGACGTCGGTCCGCGTGAACAGCGGTTCGGTGACCATCAAGGGCGAGGGCAAGAACGTCGCCTTCAGCGGAGCGAAACCCCAGGGGTGATCTCTGAATGACCGGAGTGTGGGTGCTGCTGGGCGTCTTGGTGCTCGGCGGGGTGGCCGGCGCGCTGTTGCAAGCGCGCAACGGCCGCGTGCGCGCGGCCAAGTCCAGCGCATCCACCCTTCCGGAACGCGTTTCCGCAGCCCTCGCGCCCGAGGGCGTCACCCTGATCCAGATCTCCACCACGTTCTGCGCGCCGTGCCGCCACACCCGCGTGATCCTGTCGGCTCTCGCGGAGAAGACCGACGGCCTGACGCACGTCGATTTGGACGTCACCGAAACCCCGGAAGTCGCGCAGGCACTTTCCATCTTGCGGACTCCGACGACGCTGGCCTTGACGCCGGACGGCCGGGAGGTCTTCCGCGTCGGCGGCGTTCCCCGAGGTCAGGACCTTCTCGAGGCCTTGAAACCCCACCTGGCGAACGCCTGATCCCGAATTTTGGGAAGCGTCCCAAGGTATGAACACGGTTCCCAACCTGAGGGAGCTCTGCGTACCCTCGCACCCGTGAACAGGCTGCCCCGAACCTTGCTGACCCAGCGCCGCGCAGTGGATCTGTGCCGCGTTCGCAGCAGCCTGTGTCCGGCTCGCTGAACGCGCCTCGAAGCCTGCGCGTGCCCCTGGCACGCACCTCTTTTCCCTCTCGTTCGCAGGAGGATCCATGTCCGCAGGACCGGCCGTCGACCCCCGGGGTCCGCGTTTCGCCGCCATCCTGACGACGGTCGTGCTCGCGATCGTGCTCATCACCCAGTGGTGGCCACTGCTCGCGGCGCAGGCGGTGGTGTTCGCGATCGGCGCGTTCGTCGGCCTCAAGCCGGCGCCGTACTCCCTGGTCTACCGCTACCTCGTCGCGCCGCGCCTCGGCCCGGCGACCGAACGCGAGGACGCCGCCCCGCTGCGATTCGCGCAGGCCGTCGGTTTCGTGTTCGCCCTCGTCGGCACCGTCGGCTTCGCCGCCGATCTGACCGCGCTCGGCTTCGTCGCGACGGCGTTCGCGCTGTTCGCGGCCTTCCTCAACGCGGCGTTCAACTTCTGTCTCGGTTGCGAGATGTACCTGCTCATCAAGCGTTTCAGTCCCAGCCCTCGCGCGTCCTAACCCAGAAAGAGAGTCAGCTCCATGAGCCGTGAAGACGTCCTGGTCACCACCCAGTGGGCCGAGGAGAACCTGGACACCCCGGGTGTCGTGTTCATCGAGGTCGACGAGGACACGACCGCGTACGACAACGGACACATCCGCGGTGCGGTGAAGTTCGACTGGCGCAAGGACCTGCAGGACGGGGTCCGCCGGGACTTCGTCGACAAGGAGGGCTTCGAGAAGCTGCTGTCCGAGAAGGGCGTCTCGAACGACGATCGCGTGGTTCTCTACGGCGGCAACAACAACTGGTTCGCGGCGTACGCGTACTGGTACTTCAAGCTCTACGGCCACGAGAACGTGCAGCTGCTCGACGGTGGCCGTAAGAAGTGGGAGCTGGACGGCCGCGAGCTGAACTCGGAAGAGGTCAAGCGCGAGGCCGCGACGTACAAGGCCAAGGAGCAGGACCTCTCGATCCGCGCGTTCCGCGACGAGGTCGTCCAGGCCATCGGCGGCAGCAACTTCGTCGACGTGCGTTCGCCCGACGAGTTCTCCGGCAAGCTGCTCGCCCCGGCGCACCTGCCGCAGGAGCAGTCGCAGGTCCCCGGCCACATCCCGGGCGCGCTGAACGTCCCGTGGGCGAAGGTCGCCAACGAGGACGGCACGTTCAAGACCGAGGAAGAGATCAAGGAGCTGTACTCCGACGAGGGCCTCGACGAGTCGAAGTCCACGATCGCGTACTGCCGCATCGGTGAGCGTTCGTCCATCGCGTGGTTCGCGCTGCACGAGCTCCTCGGTTACGACGCCGTGAAGAACTACGACGGTTCATGGACGGAATACGGCTCGCTCGTCGGCGTGCCGGTCGAGTTGGGAGCTAAGTGATGGCGGCAGACGACAGCTGCGGCGCGCCGGTCCAGGAGGCCACGCCCGCCGACTACGACACCCGCGGCCAGGTAGTGCTGGCGGGCAAGGTGACCGGCGCGGAAGGCCCCGTCGGCGGCGCCTTCGTGCGGTTGCTGGACGGCGGCGGCGACTTCACCGGCGAGGTCGTCTCGTCGGCTGACGGCGACTTCCGCTTCTACGCGGCCCCCGGCGACTGGACGGTGCGCGCGCTGCACCGCTCCGGCAACGGCGAAGCGACTGTGACCGCCCAGGGTCCCGGCGTCCACAGCCTGGCCATCTCGGTCGCCTGACGTTTTGCGCGTGAAGGCCCCCTTCCCTCGGCTCAGCCGAGGGAAGGGGGCCTTCACGCGCGTGTGGGCACTGCCACGGACCCTCAGCAGGCCCGTCCTGGCAGGTAGCGACTAAAGTGCGAGTCGTGGAGATCCTGTTTACGACCCTGCTGGTGCTCGCCGGCGTCGCGATCACGTGGTTCGCCGTGTACGTCGTCTACCGGCTTTACGCGGACGAACGCTGACCCATGACGGCTAGTGGCGACGAGGCCATCCAGGCCGCGGAGAAGCGCGCGGAAGAAACGCGCGAACGCAACCTCCCTCCGTACGGCACCCTTCCTGACATGCCCATCCCCGGCGACACGGCGAACCTGCGCGAGGGCCCGAACCTCAATGACGCCTGCCTGGCGCTCTTGCCGCTCGTCGGCGTCTGGCGTGGCGAAGGCGAGGTCGACTACCCGACCATCGAAGGCCCGCGCCGGTTCGGCATGCAGCTGACCATCGCGCACGACGGCCGTCCCTTCCTCACCCACGAGGCCCGCGCCTGGCTGCTGGACGAAGACGGCAACGTCATCCGGCCCGCCGCAAGGGAATCCGGGTTCTGGCGTCCGCAGGCCGACGACACGATCGAACTGCTGCTGACCCACAACACCGGCATCGTGGAACTGTTCTACGGCAAGCCGCGCGGCAAGGCCTCGGTTCCGGCTTGGGAGCTGGGCACCGACGCCGTCGTCCGCACGTCGACGGCCAAGGACGTCACGGCCTCTTCGCGGCTCTACGGCATCGTCAACGGCGAACTCGGCTACGTCGAGGAGCGCGCCATGATGGGCCAGGAACTGCAGCCGCACACGTCGGCGCTGCTGCGTCGCGTGGTGGGCTGACCGTCTCCCGTGCGGTGGCGTGCCTACGGCGAGCACGCCGCCCTGCTCGACTGTGATTCCCTGGCGCAGACGATCGCGGCGCACGCCACGGTGTCGGCCGCACGCCCGTCCGGGATAGCGGAACTCGTTCCCGGCGCCCGAAGCCTGCTGGTGGCGGAAACCCCGGGCTCGGGTGCTCTCGCGGCCGTCCGTGATCTCCTCTCGGGCGCCGATCTCGAACATCCGCCCGACGGCGAACCCCGCGAGATCACCCTCGACGTCACGTATGACGGCGAGGATCTCGAACTCGTCGCGCAGGACGCCGGAGTGTCCATTGAGGACGTCGTGCGACTGCACACCGATGCCGTCTACACCGTGGCTTTCACCGGCTTCGCGCCCGGTTTCGGTTACCTGACAGGACTTCCCGAACCGCTCCGGCAACCGCGACTGTCGAGCCCGCGCACTCGCGTGCCACCGGGTTCGGTCGGGATCGCGGGCGAATTCACCGGGGTGTACCCCCGTGTCTCACCGGGTGGCTGGCGGCTGATCGGCCACACCCGGACCGTCCTGTTCGATCCGCGCGCCGACCCGCCCGCGCTGCTGGCGCCCGGTGACCGCGTGCGGTTCCGGAGTGCCGGATGAGGGCCCTCGAAGTGCTCCGGCCGGGCCCGTTGGCGCTGGTCCAGGATCTCGGCAGGCCCGGCTACGCGCATCTCGGCGTCCCGCCGTCGGGCGCGCTGGACGTCCCGGCGCTGAAACTCGCCAACCGGCTCGTCGGCAACGACGAAGCCGCGGCGGGCGTCGAGTGCCTGTTCGGCGGCCTGCGGCTGCGCGCGACGACGTCCTGCACGATCGCGGTGACCGGCCCCGCCGTCACCGTCGAGGTCGACGGTCGCGCCGTCGGCTCGCACTCGCCGGTGTGGCTGGCCGCGGGCCAGGTCGTGGCGATCGGCGCGCCCGCCACCGGCTTGCGGTGCTACCTGGCGGTCTCCGGCGGGATCGCGGTCGACGCCGAGCTCGGCAGCCGTTCGCGGGACGTCCTTTCGGAGATCGGACCCGCGCCGCTGAAGACGGGCGACGTCCTCCCGCTCGGCACACCGTCCTTGCCCGGCGGCGCCGATGTCGTACTGCCCACGGCCGCTCCGGCGGAGCTGGTCGTGCCCGTCGAACCGGGGCCGCGGGCGCACTGGTTCGAAGACCTGGCGACCGGGCTGGCGAAGACCTGGACGGTGACGTCGGAATCCAACCGTGTCGGTCTCCGGCTCGACGGGGCCGCGCTGGTTCGCCGAGACGAATACGCGGAGAAGGAACTGCCGAGCGAAGGGCTACTGACCGGTGCCGTCCAGGTGCCGCCGAACGGGCTGCCGGTCGTGTTCTTGGCGGATCATCCAACTACCGGTGGTTATCCGGTGGCGGCCGTGGTGAGACAGGCGTCACTCCCGGCACTCGCGCAGGCCCGTCCCGGAACCCTTCTCCGCTTTCACTCGTCCACGAAGGTGTGGAACAGGTAAAGGTCGACGGTGGCACAGGTGTCATCGACACAACTTCGGTCCCCACCCAACCCGAACTCCCGCAGTCGCTGCGGATCGCGTTGGCCACCGGTCAGATGCGGCGCCCACTCGGCGACACGCTCCAGCCGCTTCTCGCTCTCTTCGCCGACGGCGAGTACCAGGTCACCGGCCCCGAAAGACTGCTGGAGGACCGCTATCTGACCCCGAGCGCCGACTGGCCGCCCGCCGACGTCTCGCGGGTCGGCTACTACCGGACGGCGATCAAGAGCGGGCACCGGCCGGTCGCGATCGTGCTGGAGACCCTCGACGCGGCGGTGATCCTGGACGGGCACCACAAGATCGCGGCCTACCGCGAAGAAGCGATCCTGCCGCATCTGCTGATCATCAGCTCGCTCAGCTGATCGTGTACTCGCTCTCGTACGCGGCGGCCAGTTCGGCGTGGATCGCGCTGGAGTCGCTCAGCGCGACGCCGTCGAGCGTGTGCACCCTGGTCAGCTTGCGGACCGACGAGGCGAGGAACAGCCCCTCGCCCGCGCTGAGGTCCTGGACCTGGAGCGGCTCGACCTTGATCGACCAGCCCGCGCGCTCGGCTCCCCGGAACAGCGCCGCCTGCGTCGTCCCCGGCAGGATGCCGATGCTCGCCGGCGGCGTGTAGAGCGTCCTGTCCTTCGCGAGCACGACCGTCGAAGTCGGCCCTTCGAAGACCGAACCGTTGGCGGCGGTGAAAATCACATCGCTCGCGCCGCGGCGTGCGGCCTCGCGCAGCGCGGCCATGTTGACGCCGTACGAAATCGACTTCGCACCCAGCAGCAGCCACGGCGCGCGCTCGGCGAGCTCGGGCTCGATACCGCGCTCGAGGGTGATCGCCGCGACACCTTCGACACGGGCTCGCTGGACCTTCTCGTCGATCTCCACACCGAGCGCGAACCCGAACGGCTTCGCTTCCGGATCGCCGTCGATTCCCCTGGTGTACACCAATTTCAGGGCGATCTCGGCGGGGCCGGACCAGTTGTCGATGACCGTCTGCGCGGCGCGCTCCCAGGCCGCGAGATCCGGCTCCGGCAGGTCGAGCATGGCCGCGGAACGGGCCAGGCGATCGAGATGCGGACGGAGCTCACGAGGGCGGCCGTCGACGACGAGGATCGTCTCGAACACGCCGTCGCCGCGAAGCAGTCCGAGATCGTCGACCCGCAGGTGAGCGGCTTCGGGGTCGGCCAGGGTCCCGTCGAGGAAGGCAAGCACGCGCATACGGACACGGTACTCACTAGCATGGGTTTCATGCCCTACCGCTCCCCCCTGCTCGACCTCCCCGGACCGATCGCGGCACCCGACGGGCATCCGGAGGAGGGGGTCCCTTGGCATTGGGGAGACCCGTTCGCCGAGCAACGGACGGCGACGCGCGGCGCCGTGGTGATCGACCGTTCGCACCGCGAGATCCTGGCCGTGACCGGGGAAGAACGGTTGTCCTGGCTGCATTTGGTGATCTCGCAGCACGTCACCGGACTGACCGAAGGCACCGGCACCGAGGCGCTCGTGCTGGACAGCCAAGGCCGCGTCGACACGCACATGGTCGTCGCGCACTCCGGCGGCACGGTGTGGCTGGACAGCGACAGGGGCGCGGTGGCCTCCAGCGCGCTGCCGTCCGGCGGCAAGCAGACCCTGCGCGAGTACCTCGAAGCTATGAAATTCTGGTCCAAAGTGGACATCCGCGATGTCTCGGATGAGCTGGCGCTGCTGACCGTTCTCGGCCCCGACGCGGACCGGGTACTGGCTTCCGTGGACGTCACCCTCAGCCCGGACGCGTATTCGGTCGTTCCGCTGCCCGGTGGTTTCGCGCGGCGGATGCCGTGGCCCGGACGGAACAGCGTCGACCTCGCCGTGCCCCGCGCCGACCTCGCCGACTGGTGGCGCCGCCTGACCGACGCGGGCGCCCGACCGGCGGGCAGCTGGGCGTTCGACGCGCTGCGGGTCGAGTCGCTGCGGCCGCGGCTGGGGATCGACACCGACGAGCGCACGATCCCGCACGAGGTGAACTGGGTCGACTCCGCCGCGCACGTGGCGAAGGGCTGCTACCGCGGTCAAGAGACCGTCGCGAAGGTCCACAACGTCGGGCGGCCGCCGCGGTTCATGGCGCTGCTGCACCTGGACGGTTCGCCGGAGATCACGCCGGAGACCGGCGATCCGGTGGTGCTCGGCGAGCGGACCGTCGGGCGCGTCGGGAGCGTGGTACAGCACCACGAGCTGGGACCGATCGCGCTCGCGCTGGTCAAACGCTCGACGCAACCGGGCGCCGAACTACTGGTGGGCGCCGAGGACCGCGTCGTGCAGGCGGCCATCGATCCGGACTCCGTGCCGGGCGAGGCTCCGGCTCCTGGACGGGAAGCGGCTCAGCGACTGCGGGGTTGACGGCTGGGCGCTGCGGTTCTTGGCGGCTGCGGTTCTTGCTGCGGTTCTTGCTGCGGTTCGTGAAGGCCTCCTTGCCTACCTTGAGGGTAGGGAAGGAGGCCTTCACGGCATTTGTGGCCTTGTCGGCTGCTGCTGGGGGTTGTGGCTGGTCCGTGAAGGACTCCTTGAGGGACTCTGGGTCCCTCGAAGTTCCCCTCACGGGCTCCGGGCACGGCTGTGTCGCCTCTGTCGCCTCACCTGTCACAGCGGTAGCGCGTGAAGGCCCCCTTCACGCGGCTGAGCGAAGGAAACCCGCCCTTCGCTCCCGACCCGAGTACGTGAAGGTCCCCTTCATTGCGCCTGGCGCAATGAAGGGGACCTTCACCTACTTTTCGTGCCCCCGCCTCCTGCGCTCCTGCCCGGCCTCCCACGTTCCTGCCCACGCCCGCATCCAGCCTCCCGCTCCTTCCGCGCCCCCGCCTTCCGCGTACCTGCCCGCGCCCCGCCTCCCGCACCCGCACTCCCGCACCCTCGCCCCGCTTCCCCCACCGGGCTGAAGGGAACCTTCCCCGCATCCCAAGCCGCGAAGGACGCTTTCCCCCATCACACGCGACGAAGGTCCCCTTCACCTCCGCCCAGCCACTTGTCCACAACGCCCCCAACCTGTGGACAACCTCGCCGACCAGCACTTTTCCCCCGCCACCCCCGGTAGACTGGACCAGGGGCCGCCCCCGGGACGGGTGGGGGGCGCGCTCTGGAAGGAACCGAAAGAGCGGCCGTGGGTGGGAGGTCCTCGGGAGGGGCGGAGATCTTTGTGGTATCGCTCCCCGCGGAACATTTCCGCTGGAGCGCGATAAGCTACGCGCGTGATCGAAGTCCGGCCCGGTGGTCGCCGTCGTATCGACCGCGTGCTCGGCCCTGGGTATCTCAGCGACCTCGGCGAGCTGGCCCTTTCCGTGCTGCGCGAGCGCCGTGACGAGGCCGCGCAGGAGGAGACCGACCTGTCGTACCTGCGGCGGCTGCTGCACGCGCGGATCGACATCGTGCGGGCCGAGCAGGAGCGCCGGAGTTCGGGCGGCGAGAGCAGCGTCGTCGAGCGGCTGGCCGCGATACTGGCGGACAACGCGATCGGCCCGGCCACGGGTTCGGGCAGGCATCAGCGGCTGGAGCCGTCTCGGGCGGGTGAGCACCGGCGGTTCGCCGAGGCGCTCATCGGTGACACGGATCTTTCGGACGTCAGCAAATTGTCGGACGAGAAGCTGGTCAACGCCCTCAACCGGTACGCCGACGAGGAGGTCTCCGTCTCCTCGTACCGCCGTGAGGTGCAGGGCGTGATGGACACGATCAACGCCGAGATCGCGACTCGCTACCGCAAGGGCACGGCGTCCGTCGACGACCTGCTCGACACCGAACGCGGCGGGCCCGAGTGACGAATCCCGTCCTGGTCGAGGTCGTCCGTTCCGGTTTCGTGGAGAGCGTGCACCGCGGCGCGCTGGTGATCACGGCCCCCGACGGGTCGGTGCGGTTCTCCGTGGGCGACATCGAGCGTCCGGTCTACCCGCGCTCGTCCAACAAACCGCTCCAGGCTGTCGGGATGCTGCGCGCCGGTCTCACGATCGGCGACGAAGACCTCGCGCTGGGCTGCGGATCCCACAACGGCGAGCCCGGCCACGTCGAGGGCGCCTTGTCGATGCTTTCCCGCGCCGGGCTGACCGAGGACGAGCTGGCCTGCCCGCCCGCGTTCCCGCTGCACGAGCCGAGCATGCTCGCCGTGGCCGCGGCGGGGAAACGCCGCGCCGCCATGAATTGCTCCGGAAAGCACGCCGCGATGCTCACGACCTGCACACAGCTCGGCTGGACATGCGAGGACTACGCGGCCGCGACCCATCCGCTGCAGAAGGTCATCCAGGCCACCATCGCCGACCTCACCAGCGAGACGATCGAGACGGTCGGCGTCGACGGCTGCGGCGCCCCGCTGTTCGCGTTCTCCCTCACCGGCCTCGCCCGTTCCTTCGGCAGGCTGGTCACCGCGATGGGCGGGCCGGAGGGCCGGGTCGCGGACGCCGTCCGCGCGTATCCGTGGCACGTCGCGGGCACCGGCCGCGAGGACACGGTGCTGATGCGGAACGTCGACGGCCTGCTCTCGAAGGGCGGCGCCGAGGGCGTGCACTCGTTCGCGCTCCCGGACGGCACCGCGCTGGCGTTGAAGATCGACGACGGCGCCGCGCGGGCACGGATCCCGCTGCTGCTCGCGACCCTGCGCCACCTCGGCATCGACCCGGGCGACGAGGCGGAAGAACTGCCCAAGGCAGCGGTCCTCGGCGGCGGGAAACCGGTCGGTGAACTGCGGGTCGCGAGCGGTCTCTTCGGCTAGTTCGCGCGTTCCCGCGCGGCCAGGTCGCCCCAGAAGTCCCGCAGATCGGCGAACAGTTCCGCCAGCTCGTCGACATTGCCGGCGCGAAGCGCGTCGAGGATGTCGTGCACCTCTTCGGCGGTCGTGTCGGCCTGCAGGATCGAGTCGGCGAAGAGCTGCACGAGACCGCCGTAGTCGAGTTCGACCGCGGAGCCGGGGTGGAAGCTGTCGAGCCAGCGTCGCGTCTCGAGCAGCACCCGGCCTGGTCCTGAGTCACCGAAGGTCGCTTCGAGCAGGTCACCGACCTCGCGGGCGCGATGCCGCGCGTCGGCGATGGAGACCCGCCAAGACGCCTCGCGTTCGGGGTCGTCGCGGCCCTTGCCGAGTTTGACCCGGCGCATCCCGGGATCGAACAGCACGAACCACGGCAGCGGCACGGTCCATGTCGTCGAGAGGGTGTGCGAGGCCGAGGCCGACAGGTCACCGATGGCGGACTTCGCGCGCGAGCGGATCATGTCGAGCGAAGCGCCGCCCGCGTCGAGCACCGCGTTCTTCAACGCCGGATGCGCGTCGCCGAGGAAGGTCACCAGCGCCGCGGCCGAACGTGCGCGGATCTCCATCGGGCAGATCAGCGGCCCCGGGCCGGCGTCGCCGTGCTCACCCTCCGGCACGTCTTCGGGATCCAGGACGAGAACGTCGGTGACGAGGCTGGGCGCGGCCCTGCCGTCCGCGAGCTCGGCGGGCAACAGCCGTCCGACATGCTGTGACTTGAGCCACAGTGCCTGCTCGCGCTCGCCCGCGGCCGAACGATCGAGCCGGGCCGCTTCGACGGCCTCGAGCAGGCGTTCGTCCGGTGGATCACCCAGCGCGAGCAGGGGCTCATAGACGCGGAGATAAGCCGCGAACGGACGGGGCACACGAGCATCGTGGCACGCCGACCTGCGACTATCGCCACCGACCGGCCGGTAACCGGCGTTCGGTGAACACTGTCGCCACCGGCACACCGTGCCACGTCGCATCCAACCCCCCGGACACGGTACGGTGTCAGCAGGAAATAATTGTCGAGACGATGCGGGGCCGCCGATTCCCCCGGCCGCCCCGCCCCTGTGCGAGGGGGTCGAGCCATGGGGCGCGGCCGGGCTAAGGCCAAGCAGACGAAGGTGGCGCGCGAGCTCAAGTACAGCTCGCACGAAACCGACTTCGATGCTTTGCAGCGCGAGCTGTCCAGTAGTTCCTCGGATTACGGGCACGAGGACGACAAGCGGGACGACGACGACCCGTACGACGGGTACGACGAATACCGCCGCTGAGCAGGCGTGACACGCGAGGGTGGGACGGGCTGAACCCCGTGGTCCACCCTCGCGTGTCGCGTGCTGCCCAAAATACGAGGAGGGTGCCGTGTCGGACGTAACGCGGGTAGGTGTCATCGGAGCCGGGCTCATGGGTTCGGGTATCGCCGAGGTGCACGCACGTGCCGGTCTGGACGTGATCATCACCGAGGTGAACCAGCCGGCGCTGGACTCCGGGCGGGCGCGGATCGAGAAGTCGCTGCAACGCGGCGTCAAGAACGGGAAGCTCTCGCAGGAAGACGCCGACTCGGCGCTCGGACGCATCCGCTTCACCACCGAGATCGGCGAGTTCGCCGACCGCGACCTCGTCATCGAGGCCATCCTCGAGCAGGAGCAGGCCAAGGTCGAGGTGTTCCGGTCGCTGGACAAGATCGTCGAGCGTGAGGACGCCGTGTTCGCGTCCAACACCTCGTCGATCCCGATCATGAAGCTCGGGATGGCCACCGGCCGCCCGCAGCAGGTGGTCGGCATCCACTTCTTCAACCCGGTTCCGGTGCTGCCGCTCGTCGAGCTGGTGCCTTCGCTGCTGACCAGCGACGACACCGCCCGCCGCGCGGAGGAGCACGCGACGACGGCGTTGAACAAGACGGTGATCCGGTCGCAGGACCGCGCCGGGTTCATCGTGAACTCGCTGCTCGTGCCGTATCTGCTTTCGGCGATCCGGATGATCGAGTCGGGTTTCGCGTCGGCGGAGGACATCGACCGCGGTATGGAGCTGGGCACCGCGCACCCGATGGGCCCGCTGCGGCTGTCGGACCTGATCGGCCTGGACACCATCAAGGCGATCGCGGACTCGATGTACGCCGAGTTCAAGGAGCCGCTGTACTCCTCGCCGCCGCTGCTGCTGCGCATGGTCGACGCCGGCCTGCTCGGCAAGAAGACCGGTCGCGGGTTCTACAGCTACCCCTGATCCGCCCGCCAGGAACGCAGCTCCGCGACAGACTTCCTGAGCCCGGCGCGCTCGAGCGCGTCGAGGATCTCGGCGAAGCTTGTTGGCGGAGAACGCCGGGAAGCCGCGATGCGAAGCACCGCCTCGACGACCAACCTCCGGTTGAGAGCGATCCGGTCGAGCACGAAATCGTCCGACCCTTGGGCCTTGATGGCCGCGGCGAGCACGTGACGGTCGTCCGGATCGGGAAGGGTGAGCGCCGGGACGAGTGGCTCATAGCCGGTGGCCAGGCAGTCACGGACCGAGCAATTCATCAATTCCCGCGTCCTGTCGAGCTTGCCCGGGTCAAGATCCGGACGGTTTTCCTTGAGGTTCCTGAAGACCTCGTCGAGGATTTCGTCCGTCCACTTGGCCCGAACGAGCCCGCTCTGCGCGATCCGGATCAGGAGATCGCGCAGAGCGTTGGGGTACAGCACGTTCGCGTCGAGAAGGACCACAAAGGCCACCTGCTAAGTCAGCCCCATCTTCTGGTTCAGCCCGGCAAGTTCGTCCGCTGCTTCACGACGCCGTTGATCGTCTTGACGGAGGTAGTCGTGCAGCGAACCCGCCTTCACCCGCCGATGCTTGCCGACCGTGCGGTACTCGATCTGTCCCGTTTCGAGTAGCCCGATGAGGAAGGGCCGGGAGACGTTGAGCAGGTCGGCCGCCTGCTGAGTGGTCAGCTCGGCGCGCGACGGGACGATGGACACGCTCTCGCCTGCCGCGACCAAAGCCAGCACCCGGGCCATCAGATCGACGACTCCGCGGGGAACGATCACGGACTCTTCGTGCTCATCGACGACGACGCGCACCGTGTCCCGTTCATGGCGCCTGGCCAGGTAGGCCTCGACGTGCGGGAGCGCCTCGAGTGCCACATCGATGTCGTGACGTCCCGGGATGATCTGGTCAATGGTCAGCGCAGTCATCACTGCTCCCGTGTTCAGCGTGGTCCAGCATCGGCTCTCAACGAATTATTCGCAACAAACGCAACAAACGCAACTCGATGGTGCGTTCAGCTTGCGTGGCGGCACACCTAGACTTGGGGGCGTGGGACAGGGACAGCTGCGCGCAGGTCTGGTCGGGGCGGGTCCATGGGCGAAGACGGTGCACGCGCCGGGCCTCGCCGATCATCCCGGGACGAGTCTGTGCGCGGTCTGGGCCAGGCGTCCCGAGGCCGCCGCGGAGCTGGCCGAGGCGCACGGCGCCGAGGCCGTCGACAGTTTCGACGAGCTGCTCGACAAGGTGGACGCCGTCGCGTTCGCCGTGCCGCCCGCCGTTCAGGCGGAGCTGGCGGTCAAGGCGGCCGAGGCGGGCAAGCACCTCATCCTGGAGAAGCCGATCGCCGCGGATCTCGACGGCGCGCGGCGGCTCGTGGACGCGGTCGACGCCGCCGGCGTGGCCGCTCTCGTGGTTCTGACCTTGCGTTTCTCGCCGATGACCCGGGACTGGCTCGACGGGATCAAGGAGGCGGGCGGCTGGCGCGGCGGCGGTGCGCGCTGGCTTTCGGGCGCGCTGCTCGGCGGGCAGTACCAGTCGTCGCCGTGGCGGCACGACTCCGGCGCGCTCGCCGATATCGGCCCGCACGCCTTCGATCTGCTGGACGCGGCGCTCGGTGAGATCACCGACGTGCTCGCCGCCCACCGGAGCGACGACGATCTGTGGCAGCTCCTGTTCGCTCACGAGGGTGGCGTGACCAGTACGGCGACGCTGTCGCTGCGGCTGCCGATCCAGCCGACGGTCGTCGAAGTGGCCGTTTACGGCGAGCACGGCTATCGCACTTTAGGGCGTAAACCGGGTTCTGCCGGAGAGTCGTATACCGCGCTTCTCGATGATTTCGCCGCGATGGCCGCGAGCGGGACGACGTCGCATCCGTGCGACGCGCGCCGGGGACTGCACCTGCAGAAGCTGATCGAACGCGCGCGCGAGCTCACCGGGCACGCCAAGTAGTACACAGGTCACTCACAAGGCTTTTCCTTGCGCGATAACACCTTCTTCCGGTTGCGCAACGGCCGTCCACAGGTTGTCCACAGGGCTCCATTGTGGACGGTCGCCGCCCGGACCCCAGCACGGTAGTGCCCTTTCCGCTACCGGAAAAGATCACCTCTTAGAGCGGTCGCTCCGCCATGCCGAGTCGATCTTGTGATGCGAAGGTGATCTTGAGCGCTCCGGAAAGGAAGGGCCATGGGAGAGCTGCTCCGCGCTTTCGGCGCGATGATCCCGTTGACGATCACCGCGATTCCGTACGCTTTGCTCGGCTGGCCGTTGCTGGCCGCGCATCGACGACGAAGACAAGCCGACCGCTTCTCCGCGTCGGCGACGGCCGCCGTGGACATGACGCTCGCGTTGGCCTGCTTCCTGGTGTTATGCCTGGTCACGATGCCGGTGACCGGCGCACAGGGCAGCAGGCTGAGCCTCGAACCCGGCACCGACCTGCGCCTCGCGCTGAGTGACAGCGCCAATCTCTGGCAGGCACTGGGCAACGTCCTGATGCTGAGCCCGCTCGGCGCCCTGCTCCCGTTGCGATCCCGGCGTCTGCGTTCACTGGGCCGGATCGCGCTTGGCGCGCTGGCCGTCTCGGTGCTGGTGGAGGGTACGCAATATCTGATACAAGCGGGCAGGGTGACCTCCGCCGACGACATCCTCTTGAACACGCTGGGCGCCGTGGTCGGCGCCGCGGTGAGCAAACGGCTTTGGCACCGGCTCGACGTCCGGCCGCCGGTGAAGATCCCGGCGCAGGTCCGGCGGGTGTGCGACGCCCCCGTCCGGCTGCGGGTCCCACGTTCGGTGTGGGACGAGCGCTATTCGGGCATCGCGCATCCGCAGCGGCGGTAATCCGCTTGACCACCGTGCGAAAGTGATCGCGAAAGCCCTACCTATCGGGAAAGAGGGATGCCTCATGCCTGACGCCTCCAGCGGCGTCGGCACGAGCTAGCCGGCGCCTACGCCAGCTCCATCACGCACGCGGGTCCTCCCGTGCGTCTCTTCTCCTTGCCCGAAAGGCTTTCCACCAGTGCGTTCAGACACGATCGACGCTTTGCAGTCCTACATCCGCACCACCGCGGCGAAGTTCCGCGAAACCGAGCGGATCGGGCCGTTCCTGGCCACCTACACGACCGGGAACGACCACATGTTCCTCAACTACGCGATCCCGGACAACGGCGAGACGCCCTCCGCGCAGGACGTCGCGAAGCTGACCGAGGCGTTCCGCGCACGCGGGCTCACGCCGCGGCTGGAGTTCCTGACCGAGGCCGCTCCCGAGGCCGAAGCCGTGCTCGTCGAAGGCGGCTACGCCTTGGAGCGGCGGATTCCGTTGATGGTCTGCCCGCCGGGGCAGGTCGTCGAGCAGCCGATTCCCGCCGGGATCGCCCTGAAGACGCCCGTGACACCCGCCGAACTCCGGCTGATGATCCGCGCGCAGAACGTGGCGTTCGGCGAACCCGACCCCGGCGAGCACGTCGAGCCGTCACCCGCCCAGCTGAACGGCGAGACGATCTCGGTCATGGCGCTCACCGGATCCGGTGAATGTGTCGGTGGCGGGGTCGCGACGGCGATCCTCGACGGCGCGAGTGAAATCGCGGGGATCGGGATTCTCGACGGGTACCGGCAACGCGGGATCGCAGCGGCGCTGACCGAGCACCTGACCCGGGAGGCCCATGCCCGTGGCGGCGACTCGGTGTTCCTGACGCCGGGCGCCGGGCAGGCGGAACGCGTCTACGGCCGGGTCGGCTTCAAGACCGTGGCCGAATGCGTGCACCTGTCAATCGTCTGAGTAACCACCACGGCGTGACTTCTTGACATCGCCGCGGCGTTTCTTCGAGGCCAGGCGGCGTTCCTTCGAACCTCTCGAAGGTTTGGTGGGACGCCGCTTGGCGGCCGGGGGCGCCGAGGCGTCCACCAGCAGCATCACCAGCCGCGCCCGCGCGGCTTCCCGGTTCATCAGCTGGGAACGATGTTCGGACGCGGCGATCGTGACGACGCCGTCCACCAGACGCGACGAAAGCCGGTCCAGCATCCGGGCCCGGAGATGTTCCGGGACCGAAGCCGAACCGGCCACGTCGAAGGAGAGTTCGACCCGCGAGTCCGTGGTGTTCACGCCCTGCCCACCCGGACCCGAAGACCGGGAGAACCGTTCGCTCAATTCGGCACCCGGGATCACGAACCGGGTGCCGATCACCACGTCATCAGCCACGGACCCAGTGTGTCACCAAGACCCAAACGAATTCAGAAACGCGGGTGGTCGCCGGAAAGCACCGCGCGCGGGCCGTCCGGGTCTTCCGCGGGCTGCACGTCGCCGAGGATCCACGCCGGCACGTGCCGCGCGGTCAGCATCGCCAGCGCCCTGTCGACGTCGTCGGGGCCGACGATCGCGACCATGCCGACGCCCATGTTGAACGTCTTCTCCAGTTCGGCGCGTTCGACCTTGCCGCGGTGGCCGATCAGCGCGAACACCGGCGCCGGGGTCCAGGTGCCGCGTTCGAGCTTCGCGACCAGGCCGCGCGGCATGACCCGGGCGAGGTTCTGTTCCAGTCCACCGCCGGTGACGTGCGCGAACGTGCGGACGTCGGCCTCGGCGACGAGCGCGAGGCAGTCCTTCGCGTAGATCTTGGTCGGCTCCAGCATCTCCTCGCCGAGCGAGCGGCCGAACTCCTCGACGTGCCCGTCGAGCGGCATCCGCGCGATGTCCAGCAGCACGTGCCGGGCGAGCGAGTAACCGTTGGAGTGCAGGCCGGACGAGCCGAGCGCGAGGACCACGTCGCCGGGGCGGACCCGCTCCGGGCCGAGCACCTTCGACGCCTCGACGACGCCGATGCCGGTACCCGACAGGTCGTAGTCGTGCTCGCCCATCAGGCCGGGGTGCTCCGCGGTCTCGCCGCCGAGCAGCGCGCAGCCCGCCTGGACACACCCTTCGGCGATGCCGCCGACCAGTGCCGCGATCTTCTCCGGCACGACCTTGCCGACGGCGATGTAGTCCTGCATGAACAGCGGCTCGGCACCGGTGACGACCAGATCGTCGACGACCATCGCGACCAGGTCGATGCCGACGGTGTCGTGCTTGTCGAGCGCCTGCGCGACGGCGATCTTGGTGCCGACCCCGTCGGTCGACGAGGCCAGCACCGGCTCTTTCCACTTGTCCAGCTTCAGGGAGAAGAGCCCGGCGAAACCGCCGACCCCGCCCATCACCTCGGGCCTGGTGGCCCTCTCGGCGTGCGGTTTGAGCAGCTCAACGGCTTTGTCACCGGCGTCGATACTGACCCCGGCGGCGGCGTACGTGGCGCTCGTGGACTCGCTCACGGAAGCGGACTCCAACTCTGGAAGAAAGGACTAGGGACGCCGGATGGCGTCTTCAGCACCGTACCCGGCAGGGCTGACGGGCTTCGCCGCGCCATTGACCGAGTCCAAGCTCTCCAGCAGGTGCTTCCCGATCAGGGCGTCCTCGGGGAGCGCGATCGGGTACTCGCCGGAGAAGCAGGCGGTGCACAGCCGCGACTTCGGCTGCTCCGAAGCCGCGACGAGTCCGTCCAGGGAGATGTAGCCCAAGGTGTCGGCGCCGATGGAGCGGCGGATGCCGTCGAGGTCGACGCCGTTGGCCACCAGTTCGGCGCGGGAGGCGAAGTCGATGCCGTAGAAACACGGCCAGCGGACGGGCGGCGACGCGATCCGGACGTGCACCTCGAGCGCACCGGCTTCCCGCAGCATGCGGACCAGCGCCCGCTGGGTGTTGCCGCGGACGATGGAGTCGTCGACCACGACGAGCCGCTTGCCGCGGATGACGTCGCGCAGCGGGTTCAGCTTCAGCCGGATGCCCAGCTGGCGGATGGTCTGCGAAGGCTGGATGAAGGTGCGGCCGACGTAGGCGTTCTTCACCAGGCCCGTGCCGTAGGGAATGCCGGAGCCCTGCGCGTACCCGATGGCGGCCGGGGTGCCGGATTCGGGCACCGGCATGACCAGGTCGGCGTCGGCCGGATGCTCGCCGGCGAGTTTGCGGCCGATCTCGACGCGGGTGGCGTGCACGCTGCGGCCGGCGATCGAGGTGTCGGGACGCGCGAGGTAGACGTACTCGAAGACGCAGCCCTTGGGCTCGGGGTTCGCGAATCGCGAGGAGCGCAGGCCTTCGGCGTTGATCGCGATGAGCTCACCGGGCTCGACCTCGCGGACGAACGAAGCGCCGCAGATGTCCAGCGCGGCCGTCTCGCTCGCGACCACCCAGCCGCGTTCGAGCCTGCCGAGCACCAGCGGGTGCACGCCGTGCGGGTCCCGCGCGGCGTACAGCGTGGACTCGTCGGCGAAGACCAGGCAGAAGGCGCCCTTGAGGGTGGGCAGCAGTTCCAGCGCGGCGGCTTCGATGCCCTTGTCGGCGGCGTTGGCCGCGAGCAGCCCGCACACCAGGTCGGAGTCGCTGGACGAACCCGTCAGGCCGAGGTGCGGTTTGATACCCGCTTCGATGGTGCGATCGCGCAACTCGGCGGTGTTGACGAGGTTGCCGTTGTGCGCGAAGGAGAGTCCGCTACCGGTCGCGGTGGTCCGGAAGATCGGCTGCGCGTTCTCCCAGATGGTCGCGCCGGTGGTCGAGTAGCGGCAGTGCCCGACGGCGATGTGTCCCTGCAGCGACTGCAGGACCTGCTCGTCGAACACCTGGCTTACCAGGCCGAGATCCTTGAAGACGACGATCTGCGAACCGTCGGAGACCGAGATGCCGGCCGCTTCCTGGCCGCGGTGCTGAAGTGCGTAGAGCCCGTAGTAGGTCAGCTTCGCGACCTCTTCTCCGGGCGCCCAGACGCCGAAGACACCGCATTCCTCGCGGGGTTCCGGATCGGGCTGGTCGGTCACGGGCTGTCCGGCGAGGGACGGGTCGGAAACCACCGAGGTGCTCCCAGGGAGAAGAGGGCAGGCCGCCACCAGTGTAAACGGTGGGCCGGAGATCAACGCGCCGTGCGACGTGGCACTGGACACGCTTTGGGTGATGACCGTGAGTGACGAGCGGGTGTCAAGACCCGTCACTCACGACCCCCGACCAGCCGACCGCTCCCCCTCGACAGAGGCGGTCGACTGTGCATAGGGCGCCGGTGACTAACCGGCGGCGAGCCATTTCGAGGTGCCGCCGCGGCCGGGGACCCAACAGCCCTTGGACGCGGACTCCGGGAGATACAGCGAGCCGGGCGTCCGCTCGTCCGGGAGCGCGAGCAGTGCCGTCAGCACCGTCGCCGCGTCGCCGGCGGACCGCCACAGCCACATCTCCGGCTCGAGGATGTCCTCCTCGGTGCCGGGCATGCGGGTCGCGATGACATCGTCCTCGGCGTTGAGCCGGACCACGTCGACCACGTTGTCGTGGACTCGCACGCCGACCACGGCCAGGACCTCGCCGTTCGCGTCGCACGGGTGCACGAACTGGTACCCGCGGTGGATCAGTTCCTGCAGGCCGCTTTCGATGTCGGTGATTTCCGCGGTGATGGTGTCACCCGAGAACATCATCGAATTCGCCGTCCTTGGCACCCGCGAGGAACGCGGCCATCTCGGCCTGGGTGTAGATCAGAGCCGGCCCTGTCGGGAAACGCGAGTTGCGCATCGCGATCTCTCCGGAGGCGAGCGGAGCCACCTCGACGCAGTTGCCGATCGCGTTGCTGTAACTCGCTTTGCGCCACCGCGCGCCGGTCAGACGATCGGCCGGGATGCCGTTGTCGAACTGTTCAGCCATGGTCCCCACCTTCCCCGAAAACGCTTCGGGCGATGCATCTGCATGTGCATTTGCCTGTGATCCCAAAGTTAGCACGTGTGCCTGCAGCGGTAAATGCACGTGCAGAAGTTTTTGCAGTATTCGCGTACGGTGATGACAAAGGTCCCTGCGCGTCCCACTAACGCGTGAGGACTATCGACCCCATTGGGTGAACAACTACCGCTCGTGGCGGTGTTCTCGGGTGCACGCAAGAAAACCCCGGCCGCCCCCAGGACGGCGGAGAACCCCACAACGGTGAGCGGCTAGATATCCGCGCGGCGCTTCAAGAGCATCTGGCGGCTGCGGTCCGGCGTCTCCGCGTCGACGGCGAGCATGTCCAGCGCCCGGCTGTACCGCTCGATCTCGTCGCGCTTGTCGATGTAGTGCGCGCCGGTCAGGTATTCGGTGTACGCGATGTTCGGGAGTTCCTCTTCCGCGAACCTGAGCAGCGAGAACGCGCTGTCGGCGGAGTAGCCGCTCCGGTCGAACGGGAGGACCTGGACCGAGATGTTCGGCTGCTGGATCATCTCGAGCAGGTAGTCGATCTGGCCCTTCAGCACTTCGCGATCGCCGATCGGGCGGTGGAGCACCGACTCGTCGAGCACCAGCCACAACCGCGGCGCGTCCGGCCGGGACAACATCTTCTGGCGCCGCATCCGCAGCGCGACCCGGCGGTCGATCTGCTCGTTGACCATGTCCTTGCGGCCGTGGCTCATGATCGCCCGCGCGTAGTCCTCGGTCTGCAGCAGACCCGTGACGTACAGCGGCTCCCAGACCTGGATCCGGGCCGCGGCCTCTTCGAGTCCCACGAGGTCGTTGAACCAGCTCGGCATCAGGTCGCCGTAGCGGCGCCACCAACCCGGCTCGTTCGACTCCTTGACCATGTCGAGAAACTGCTGCCGCTCGTCGGGATCGGTCATCCCGTACATGGTCAGCAGATCGGCGACGTCGCGTTCCTTGAAGCCCACGCGGCCGAGTTCGAGACGGCTGATCTTCGACTCGGAACCCCGGATGCTGTAGCCGGCTTCCTGGCGAGTGATCCCCGCGTCCTCGCGCATCCGGCGGAGCTGTGAGCCGAGGATCATCCGCCGCGCGGTGGGGCCCAGGGACTGCTCACCGCCGGACGGGGTGACCGCGTTCATCGACCGGGGACCTTTCGTACGTCAACACTCACAGGGGAACTAGCCGATTACTGAAAGTACACGTTTGGACCTCGACACGACAGGGATGGCTCGGTTTACCCGTCGCGTACGTGGTTCTACTCTACGTAGAGCCCGAGACTTCCGACACAGTTTTGTGAGGTTCAAGATGCCCGACGCCCCGCCCCGGACGGAACGAGTGCCTGTGGGTGTCGACCCGACCCGGGCCAGCATCGCCCGGGTGTACGACGCCTTCCTTCTCGGCAAGGACAACTACGAGATCGACCGGGAGGTGCTGCGCAAGGTCCAGCAGGCCGCCCCGGAGGCGCAGGACCTGGCGACCGAGAACCGCGGCTTCCTGATCCGCGCGTGCCGGTTCCTCGCCAGCCAGACGGGCATCACCCAGTTCCTCGACCTGGGATCCGGCCTGCCCACGGCCGAGAACACGCACCAGGTCGTGCAGCGGATCAACCCCGAGATCAAGGTCGTCTACGTCGACAACGACCCGGTCGTGCTCGCCCACGGGCGCGCCCTGCTCGAGGAGAACGAGAACACCCACTTCGTCTCGGACGACATCTTCGAGCCGGAGCGGATCCTGGCGAATCCGGACGTCGTCCGGCACATCGACTTCACGCAGCCTGTCGCGTTGCTGCAGCTAGGGACGCTGCACCACTACAACGGGCCGAAGGAAGAGCCCGCCAAGATCATGAAGAAGTACATCGACGCGCTGCCGTCGGGTTCGTACGTGGCGATCTCGCACTTCTCCGACCCGCAGGACGAGTTGTCCGAGGTCGCGCGCAAGATGGAGGACTTCTTCATCCACAGCCCGATGGGCTCGGGCACCTTCCGCACCAAGGCCCAGATCGAGGAGCTGTTCCACGACCTCGAGATGGTCGAGCCCGGCGTCAAGCTGTGCGCCGACTGGTGGCCGGACGGCCCGCGGATCAAGGATCTGAACACCGCCCAGCGGACGATCTCCGGCGGCATCGGCCGCAAGAACTAGGTCCCGGCGAACGGTCCGTTCCCTGGTACGGGGAACGGACCGTTCCTCGTTTCAGAGGCGGACCAAGGGCAGCCAGTGGGCCAGATCGGCCCTGCTCCCGGAGGCGGTGACCCGCCCCGATCCGACGGCGTCGGCCCAGCCGAGCAGCCCGGTCGCCAGTTCCAACCACGTGCGCGGATCCGTTTCGACGACGTTCGGCGGTGTCCCGCGCGTATGCCGCAACCCTTCGACACACTGCACCGCCGCGAACGGCGGCACCCGCACTTCGACACTCTTCCCCGGCGCGTCCGCGGCCAGCGTCCGCAGGCTCAGCCGCACGGCCGCGGCCAGCTCGGTACGGGCCGGTTCCGGACCGGATCCGCTCAACCAGGGGGAAATCGCCGTGATCGCGGCACGTAACTCAGCGGGGTCGACCGAACGCGAAGAGGCCATGGGAGAACAGTAGAGTGAGCGCGAACAAACCTTCAGGCACCCGGAACGTGGGGATGGCGATGGCGCAGCGGGACGAGGCGGATCGGTTGGCGTCGAGCCCGGCGGGCAAGCGGAAACCGGGCAAGCCGAAGATCACCGAAGAGATGCGCGCCAACGCCAAGGCCAATCCGAACAGCTGGCTTTATGTCATCGACGAGGCCTTCGATCCCGACGGCCCGGTGCCGTCCTGGGCGGTCGTGGGCGCGTACCCGGTGAACGGGACGGGCGAGATCGTCGAGGACTTCCACCCCAACGACCGGTACCGCCCCTCGCCCAAGGCGCTCGGTTTCCCGGAGCCGCGCAACGAGCTCGAGCAGTTGCTGCAGCTGGTGCGCACGAACCACCGTCCGGCCGCCGACCTGCCGCGCGTCTTCCTCGACTCGACGCTGTTCGTCTACGCCCTTTCCCCGGTGCAGCGCACGGTGATCGGCTTCCACAACACCGACGGCCAGGTGCTGGTGCCGGCGTACACGGCCAAGGCATTGGTCCCGCGCGAATGGCCGCACGCCCGCGCGGTGCTGGGCCGGGACATGGTCCCGCTGCTCGCCGGTCATCCGGTGACCATCAATCCGCACGATCGGCTCACCGCGATCGTCGGATCGGAGCACCTCGACAAAGCCCTTTCAGACGAGCGTCGTTAGGCCTCGGTTAACCCACTCGGCCCAATTTATTCGGCCTGAACGGCACTCTTTCGGGTGATGTTCGAGTCGCTGATTCCCTTTTCCCGGGGGATCGTGGCGACGTGATGAGTCGCAGAGTGTGTTCAAAAGGCTGGGGGGCCGTCCTCGCGGCGGGGGTCTTGTTGCTCGCGCAGACCCCCGCCGTCGCGTGGGAAGCGGGGCCCAGATACGACGGGGCCGAGGAGCACTACGCCGGTTCACAGATCGCGCTGCACGAAGGCGTCACTGTGTCGGTGGGGCCGCTGTACGGCGGCGAAGCGCAGACGCTCGGCCACGACGTCAGCGGACATCAGGGCGACGTCGACTGGCCCGGCGCGGCCAGGACGGGCGGGAAATTCGTCTACGTGAAGGCCACCGAGGGCACCGGTTTCGTCAATCCCCGGTTTCCCCAGCAGTACAACGGTTCTTACGGCGTCGGCATGATCCGCGGCGCGTACCACTTCGCGCGTCCCGACATCTCGGACGGCGCCGCGCAGGCGCACTACTTCGTCGACCACGGCGGCGGCTGGTCCAAGGACGGCAAGACCCTGCCGGGTGCGCTCGACGTCGAGTACAACCCGTACGGCGAAACCTGTTACGGCAAGACGGCCGCGCAAATGGTCGCGTGGATGGCGTCGTTCGCCGAGACCTATTTGTGGCGGACGGGGCGGCATCCGGCGATCTACACGTCGACGAGCTGGTGGAAGCGCTGCACCGGCAACAGCAACGTGTTCTGGCAGAACCCGCTGTGGGTAGCGCGCTACAACACGGAGATCGGCGAGCTGCCCGCCAGCTGGAAGACCCACACCATTTGGCAGTTCTCGAACAAGGGAAGCCTGCCCGGCGACCAGAACTGGTTCAACGGCACGGAAGATCGCGTACGCGCGCTGTCGTTCGGCTGAACGCTCACCCCGCAGGGTGTTACAAGATCACAAAGCACCACCTAGTTGGAAATGAAAATCACCCACGCATAGTACCAATTTCACGGAAGTTAGTGACAAACCCGGCACTCGTCGTCAACAATCGTGCCCGGACGGCTACCACCTGCAAGTTAGCCGTCCTCAGCGAGGGTTATCCGTGAAGGGATTGTCGTATGCGCACTTCCCGAAGAGTCACCATCGCCGTCGGTTCCGCGCTGCTCCTGCTCGGCAGCACGGTCCAGGCGTCGGCCGCCCCGTCCCCGGAGATCATGTCGATCGAACAGGATCTCCAGCAGAACGACCACACGATCGGATCGCAGATCCGGCGGGTCGAGGGCGACACCTCCACCCCGGAGTCCAAGGAAAAGGCGGCCCGGCCGCAGCCCGAAGCCGGCGTGCTCGCGACCGTCGCGGGGATGGACGTCGCCAGCTACCAGCAGAATGTCGACTGGGCCTACTGGTGGGGTCAGGGCAAGCGCTTCGTGTGGACGAAGGCCACCGAGGGCACGAGCTACAAGAACCCGTACTTCGCCCAGCAGTACAACGGTTCCTACGGCCAGGGCTTCATCCGTGGCGCGTACCACTTCGCCCTGCCCAACGTCTCCGGCGGCGCTGCGCAGGCGGACTTCTTCGTCAACAACGGCGGGGGCTGGTCCAAGGACGGCAAGACCCTGCCGGGCGCGCTGGACATGGAGTACAACCCGTACGGCGCGACCTGTTACGGCCTGAGCCAGGCGTCCATGGGGGCATGGATCCGGGCTTTCCACGACCGCTACCAGCAGCGCACCGGCCGCTGGCCCGTCATCTACACCTCGACGAGCTGGTGGAACACCTGTGTCGGCACGTCGCAGAACTTCGGTGGCACGGTCCCGCTGTGGGTGGCGCGGTACGCGTCCTCCGTCGGCGCCCTTCCCAACGGCTGGGGCTTCTACACCGTGTGGCAGTACACCTCGAGCCCGCTCGACCAGAACACCTTCAACGGCGCCTACGACCGCTTGCAGGCACTGGCCAACGGCTGAGCTGCGCATTTCGTGAAGAAGCGGCTCTCGGCCTCGGCCGGGAGCCGCTTTCGCGCGCGAGGTACCTTCCCCCTGAAACCCCTGGCACGGGCGGATCCGGAACCAGCGCTGACCGCCGGTCGTCTGATCTCCAGCCTCAGGCCCCAGCACGGAAGGCGTGACCGATGACCTACCCACCCCAGCCAGGCCAGCCCTACGGCCAGGACCCCCAGGGACAGCAGCCCGGCGGCCCTCCGCAGCAGGGTGGATGGGATCAGACCCAGCAGTACGGTCAGCCTCAGCAGTACGGACAACAGCAGGGCTGGGACCAGACCCAGCAGTACCAGCAGCAGCCCCAGCAGGGTTGGGATCAGACGCAGCAGTATCAGCAGCAGCCCCAGCAAGGCTGGGACCCGAACGCGCAGCAGCCTCAACAGGGCTGGGATCCGAACGCACAGCAGCAGGGCTGGGACCCGAACAACCCCGGCTACCCGCAGGGTTACGGCGGCCCGCCCGCCCCGCCGTCGAAGAGCAAGACCGGGCTGATCATCGGGATCGTGATCGGCGTGGTCGTGCTGATCGCCTTCGGGGTCACCGGTTTCGTCGCGCCGGGCTTCCTGCTCGGCAAGGACGAGGGCAACAACACGGCCGCGCCGCCCGCGTCGTCGTCGAGCCAGGCCCCGACTTCCGCGCCGAAGAGCAGCCCGAAGTCGAGCGCGCCCAAGAGCAGCCCGAAGAGCACCGAAAGCGGGGGCACGGGTTCCGAAGGCAACCCGAAGGGCGTCCAGAACCTCAAGGACTTCCTGGCCAAGGTGAGTGCCGGGGACAAGGCGGGCGCGCTGTCGCTGGTCTGCGCGGACATGAAGGCGACCATGGGCGACTCGATCGACATCATGGCCCCGGCGCCGTCGCAGCTCGAGGTCACCTCGACCGCGGGCATCGGTGACGGTTTCATCACCGGTGACATCGAGGGCACGGTGAAGGGCAAGAAGGTGAGCGGCTCGGGGATCTCGTCGGACGACAATCCGGACAAGTCCTTCTGTGTCCGCAACTTCTTCGTATTCTGAGCGTATGAAGCGGTTGCTCCGCTCCCCCCTGCTCTGGACGTTCGTCGTCTCCCTCGTGCTGCTGCTCGCCGTCGGCGGCTGGTTGCTGACCGATCCGGCGACCAGCCGCAGCGAGGCGCTGAAGACCGGCGGCATCGCCGGTGGTGCCATCGTCGCGCTCTACGCGTTGTGGCTCAACGACCGGCGGCGCCGGGTCGAGGAGCGGCGACAGGAGATCGAGCGGCAGCGGCAAGAACTCGAACTGCGGCGGGCGGATCAGGACCGGGACCGGATCTCGGACGAACGATTCGCGAAAGCCGTCGAACTGCTCGGGCACGACGCCGACCAGGTGCGGGTGGGTGCCTTGCACGCGCTGGCCGGGCTGGCCCGCGGGCGCAAGGTGTACACGCAGACCGTGCTGGACATCCTGTGCTCGTATCTGCGGCGGCCGTTCGAGCATCCGCGGTACAAGGAGACGGCGAAACGCGCCGGGAACCAGCTGCCCGAACCTGGCAACGAGGAGCAGGAGCAGGAACTCCAGGTGCGGCAGACCGCCCAGCGCCTCATCGGGGAACTGCTCCCGGCCGCGGATTCCGAGGGCACGCGGGGGTACGACCTCGACCTGACCGGGGCGGTGCTGGAGTACTTCGACCTTTCGGACCGGAAGATCGGCAAGCTCCTGCTGCGCTACGGGGGTTTGTACAGCAGCACCGACCTGTCCGGCAGTGTGTTCCTCGGGCCGGTGTACCTGACCGGGGCGGGAACGGCCGACAAGAAGAAGATCGGCTTCTTCCGCTGCAATGAAGCCAAGTTCGAGCAGCGGGCGTGGTTCAGCGGAGTGCAGTTCAGCGAAGACGCCGAGTTCCGCGGCACGGTGTTCGCGGGCGAGGCGTCCTTCAAGGACAGCGTCTTCGCGAAGAACGCCGTCTTCGCCGACGCCGAGTTCAAGGGAGCACTGGATCTGCGGCGCGCGCGGTTCGAGAGCTTCAGCGACCTGAAGTTCCGCAAGGCACCGGCATCGGTGTCGTTGTACAACACGACGGTGGAACCGGCGAGGGATCACGAACTCCCGGCGGGCTGGGTCGTCGAGACCCTGCCCGACGGCCGGGCCCGGCTCACGGTGAAGGACTGATGAAGAGTCTGCTCAAATCACCACTGCTGTGGACGTTGCTGTCGTCCGTCGCCATGTTGATCGGAGTCACGGCGTGGCTGCTCACGGATCGCGCGACGAGCCGCGGGGACGCGCTCAAGACCGGCGCGCTGGCAGGCGGGGCGATCGCCGCGCTCTACGGGCTGTGGCTCAACGACCGGCGGCGGCGTACCGAGGAGGACCGGCACGAGATCGAGCGCAGCCGGATCTCCGACGAACGCTTCGCCAAGTCGATCGAACTGCTGGGCAACGACGCCGACCAGGTCCGGGTCGGGGCGATGCATTCGCTCGCGGGGCTGGCCAGGACGCGGCCGGAGTACCGGCAGACGGTGCTCGACGTCTTGTGCGCGTACCTGCGGCGGCCGTTCGACCATCCGAAGTTCGAGAGCGACACCGTGTGGGACAACGAAAACAAGGCCGAGGCCGAACGAGAGCGGCTGGTGCGGCGCGCGGCCGAAAGGCTGATCCGCGACGTCCTTCCCCACACCGGGACCACCGGGCCGACGTTGTCGCTCAACCTCAGCGACGCTCGGCTCGACCGGATCGAACTGCTCGGCAGGCGCGTCGGCTGGTTCGGCGCGGACCGCAGTGAGGTGCACTATCTCGACCTCACCGACGCCGAACTCGCCGGCAAGTTCTCGATGCGGGACGTGACGATCCACGGTGGGTTCGAGCTCGCCAGGGCGACCTTCGAGCGGAAGGTGCTGCTGGACGACCTGGTCGTCGAGACCGCTGTCGACTTCAGTGAAGCTACTTTTGCGGAGCCGCCGTCGCTTTCGGGTGTGAAGGTTCCGGACGGGTCGGTCCTGTCCAAAGAAGGCTGAAGGACGCTTTCCCCTCATGTGATGGGAGGAAAGCGTCCTTCGCCGCGTCTTATGTGGGGAAAGTCCCCTTCAGCTCAGTCGAAGAGGGCCGGAAGCGTGCGCTCCCAAGGCTCCCGAAGCTCGTCCAGGGTGAACTCGGTGATGTCCTGGAGCTCGAGCGAGCCCGACTCCGGGTCCACGACACCGGTCTTGCGCCACGGCAGGCCGCGTGCGGTGAGCATCTCGGTGAACCGCAGTTCCTCGGTACGCGGCACGGCGACCAGCACCCGGCCCGCGGACTCGGAGAACAGCTGCACGAACGGGTCCTGCTCCGAGTCGAGGAAGACGCGGGCGCCGCACTGTCCGATGAGGACGGTCTCGACGAGCGTCTGGATCAGGCCGCCGTCGGAGACGTCGTGCGCGGCGGAGATCATGCCGTCACGCGAACCGGCGATCAGGATGTCGGCGAGCAGCTTCTCGCGCGCCAGATCCACACGAGGCGGGCGTCCGCCGAGGTGGCCGTGCAGTTCGCGCGCCCAGGCAGAACCGTCCAGCTCGTCGTGGGTCTCGCCGAGCAGCAGCAGGGTTTCGCCCGCCTCGGCGCCGATACCGGTCGGGATGCGGCGGGTGACGTCGTCGATCACGCCGAGCACGCCGACCACCGGGGTCGGCAGGATGGCGACGTCACCGGTCTGGTTGAAGAAGCTGACGTTGCCGCCGGTGACCGGGATGCCGAGTTCGACACAGCCGTCGGCCAGGCCGTGCACGGCCTGCTCGAACTGCCACATCACGCCGGGGTCGGTCGGCGCGCCGAAGTTCAGGCAGTCCGAGACCGCGACAGGCTTCGCGCCACTGGTGGCGACGTTGCGGTACGCCTCGGCCAGCGCCAGCTTCGCGCCCTCGTACGGGTCGAGGAAGACGAACTTGCTGTTGCAGTCGGTGGAAACGGCGACGCCGCGGCCGGTCGACTCGTCGATCCGGATGACGCCGGAGTCCGAAGGCTGTGCGGACACGGTGTTGCCGCGCACATAGCGGTCGTACTGCGAGGTCACCCATTCCTTCGACGCCTGGTTCGGCGACGCGATCAGCTCGAGGATGTCGGCGCGCAGTTCGTCCGAAGTGGACGGTCGCGGCAGCTTCGCCGAGGTGTCGGCCTGCAGGGCGTCCTGTGTGGACGGTCGCTGGATCGGGCGGTCGTACACCGGGCCCTGGTGCGCCACGGTGTGCGCCGGGACGTCGACGACGATCTCGTCGTCCCAGGTGATCACCAGGTGCTCGCCGTCGGTGACCTCGCCGATGTCGGTGGCGATGACGTCCCACTTCTCGCAGACCTTCATGAACGCTTCGACGTTCTCCGGCGAGACGACCGCGCACATGCGTTCCTGCGACTCGCTGGACAGCACCTCCGCCGGGGTCATCCCGGTGGCGCGCAACGGAACCCGGTCGAGGTAGATGTGCATGCCGCCGTCACCGGCGGCCGCGAGCTCCGAAGTCGCGCAGGAGAGTCCGGCGCCGCCGAGGTCCTGGATGCCGACGACGAGCTTCTGGGCGAACAGCTCGAGACAGCACTCGATGAGCACCTTCTCGGTGAAGGGGTCGCCGACCTGGACACTGGGCAGCTTCTTGCGGCCACCGGAGGACTCATCGCCGGAGAAGGTGTCGCTCGCGAGCACGGACACGCCGCCGATGCCGTCGAGGCCGGTGCGCGCGCCGAACAGGATGATCTTGTTGCCCTTGCCGGAGGCGAAGGCCAGATGCAGGTCCTCGACGCGCATCGCGCCGACGCACAGGGCGTTGACCAGCGGGTTGCCGGAGTAGCTCGGGTCGAACACGAGCTCGCCGCCGATGTTCGGCAGGCCGAGGCAGTTGCCGTAGCCGCCGACGCCGGCGACCACACCGGGCAGCACGCGGCGGGTGTCGGGCGCGTCGGCCGGGCCGAACCGCAGCGCGTCCGCCACCGCGAGCGGGCGCGCGCCCATCGCCATGATGTCGCGCACGATGCCGCCGACGCCGGTCGCGGCGCCCTGGTACGGCTCCACATAGGACGGGTGGTTGTGGCTCTCGACCTTGAAGGTGACCGCCCAGCCCTCGCCGATGTCGACGACGCCGGCGTTCTCGCCGATACCGGCGAGCATCTTCTCCTTCATCTCGGGAGTGGCCGTCTCGCCGAAGTAGCGCAGGTGCTTCTTCGAGGACTTGTACGAGCAGTGCTCGCTCCACATCACCGAGTACATCGCCAGTTCGGCGTCGGTCGGACGGCGGCCGAGGATCTCCCGGATCCGGGCGTACTCGTCGTCGGCGAGGCCGAGCTCGACGTACGGCTGGGTCTGTTCGGGAGTCGCCCCGGCGCGTTCAGTGGTGTCGACTGGGATGTCAACGGTGCTGGTCACGGTGTCCACATCAGGGTTCGCCACGGCCCTAAGAGTAGGTGAGGGGTCTGTTCACCTCGCCGTCGCCCACGCATAAATCGGTCGCGCCGGTGGTGGTGATCCGCTTACCGTCGACAATCGTGCTTTCCGCCACATATCCCCTTCCGCGACTGAGGCTGCCCGCCAAGCCGACCGCCTGGCGCTACCTGGTCGCGATGATGCTCGCGCGCCCGGGACTGCTCGTCGTCTCGGCGATCAGCGGTGCACTGTGGTCACTGCCGATCGCCCTGCTGCCGGTCGCGATCGGCCGGGGCATCGACGCGATCGGGCGCGGCGACGGCGATTCGGTCTGGCTGTGGGGTCTCGCGGCCGCCGGGCTCGGGATCGCGCAGACGCTCGCGGGAACGGTCCAGCATTTCGCGTCCTACGGCTGCTGGATCCACGGTGCCGGGGTCACGCAGCGGCTCGCCACCGAGCACGCCGCGAAGCTGGGCGCGAACCTGCGGGACACGACCACCACCGGTGACGTGGTCGCGATCACCACCAGCGACATCAACCCGATCGGGGACTCCTTCGAGGTGCTCGGCCGCGCCTTCGGTTCGCTGATCGCGTTCATCGTGTGCGCGACGGCGCTGCTTACGACGTCCCCGCTGCTCGGCGTGGTCGCGCTGGTCGGCGTCCCGCTGTCGGTGGTCGGCATCGGCCCGCTGCTGAAGCCGCTGGAGAAGCGCCAGACGAAGCAGCGCGAGGAGAAGACCGAAGTCAACTCGCTGGCCGCCGACATCGTCTCCGGCCTGCGGATCCTTCGCGGTGTCGGCGGCGAGAAGCAGTTCCTCGACCGCTTCCGCCGCTCCAGCCAGCGGGTCCGGGCGGCCGGTGTCCAGGTCGGGCGCAGCGAGGCTTGGCTCGCGGCGGCGGAGATCGCGCTGCCGGGGCTGGTCACGGTGGTCATCACCTGGCTGGGCGCGCAGCTGGCGATCAACGGGACCATCGGCGTCGGCGAGCTGATCACGTTCTACGGCGTTTCGGTGTTCCTGGTGGTCCCGGTGACGACGGCGACCGAGTTCGCGGGCGTGCTGAGCGCCGCGCTGGTTTCGGCGCGGAAGGTGTGCAAACTGCTGTCCACCGAACGCACGCTCGCCGAACCGGAGAACCCGGTGCCGCTGCCGGAAGGCCTGCTGGACCTGTACGACGAGACGTCCGGGATCAAGGCAGAGGCCGGGAAGCTCACCGTCATCGACGTCGGGGCCGATGCCGAGGCGGTGGCTTCGCGGATGGCGCGGTTCACCGATCCGGATGAACCCGCCCTCGTCGGCGGGATCCCGGTGGACCGGGTCGCCCTCGGTGAACTGCGGCGGCGGGTGGTCTACGCGCACAACCAGGACATCTGGTTCTCCGGGGTGCTGCGCGAGCAGGTCACCCCCGCGGAGCCCGGCGACGTCGGGATCACCGAGGCGCTGCACGCGGCGGACGCCGAGGACATCGTGGACGCGCTGCCCGACGGCGTCGACGAGGTCATCGGCGAACGCGGACGTGAGGTTTCCGGTGGCCAGCGGCAACGGCTGAACCTGGCCCGCGCGCTGGCGACCGACGCCGACGTCCTGCTGCTCGACGAGCCGACTTCGGCCGTCGACGCGCACACCGAAGCTCGCATAACCGAACGCGTCGCGAAACTGCGGCGCGGCAAGACCACCGTCGTGTTCAGTCAGAGTCCACTGTGGACACATGTGGCCGACGAGGTCGTGAGTACGAAAGTGCCCGCATGAAAAAGCTGCCGCTGGCAGACAAGAAAGACGTCCGACGCTGGATCAAGGAGACCGCGCGGGACAACAAGCGCGAGTTCTCCGTGATGCTCGGCCTGTTCTGCGTCGCGACCGCGATCGGGCTGGCCGGACCGCAACTGCTAGGCGCGCTGGTGGACGAGGTCGTCGAAGGCACGACGACCACCACGATCACCTGGCTCGCGATCGCGTTCGTGGTCGTACTGGGCGCGCAGGCGTGGTTCAAGGGCGTGGCGCGGCTGCGCGCGCGGGTGTTCGGCGAGCGGATCCTGGCGCGCAACCGCGAGGAGTTCGTCGGGAACGCGCTGAACCTGCCGCTCGGCACGGTCGAAGCGGCGGGCACCGGTGACCTGCTCAGCCGGGCGACCACCGACGTCAGCCGGATCGACCACGCGGTGCGGTTCGGCGCGCCGGAGATCCTGATCGCCGCCGTCACCGTGGTGTTCACCGTGGTGGCGATGGTGATCACGTCGCCGTTCCTGGCGCTGGGCCTGCTGGTCGCGCTGCCGCTGCTGGTACCGGTGAACATCTGGTACCAGCGGCGGGTGCCGGACGTGATGCGGCGGATGCTGGACCGCTGGTCCGAACTGCAGTCGACCACGCACGAGACCGCGGAAGGCGCGCGGACGGCCGAGGCGCTGAACCTGACCGGCCGCCGCGTGCACGCCGGGCACGAGGGCCTCGACGCGTCGATGCTGGGCGAGCGCAAGATCCGGGCCCTGCAGATGCGGTGGATCCCGTCGCTGGAGATCAGCTACGTGCTGCCCGTGCCGGTGATGCTCGGGCTGGGCCTGCTCGCCTATTCGAACGGCTGGGAAGGGCTCGGCACGATCACCGCGATGCTGCTGTATTCGCAGGTCATGACGGGTCCGCTGAACGAGGCGCTGTTCTGGCTCGCGGACATGCAGGTCGCCGGGGCTTCGCTGCGACGGCTGCTGGGCGTGAAGCCGCCTTCCTCGGCGGCTTCGGTTTCGGAGGCTCCGCGCGGCCAGGACATCGAGGTCCGCGACGTGCGCTTCGGTTACAACGCGGACCGCGAGGTGCTGCACGGGATCGATCTGCGGGTGCCCGCCGGTGAACGGCTGGCGATCGTCGGACCGTCGGGTGCGGGCAAGTCGACGCTGGGGCGGCTGCTGGCCGGGATGTCGGCGCCGACGTCGGGTTCGGTGCGGATCGGCGGCGCCGAGGTGTCGACGCTGCCGGACGATGTCCTGCGCGGCGAGGTCCTGCTGCTGACCCAGGAGCACCACGTGTTCGCGGGGACGCTGCGGGACAACCTCACACTGCCCGCCGGCGACTGGCCCGACGAGCGGCTGCTGGCCGCGCTGGCCTCGGTCGGCGCCGCGGAATGGGTGGCCGGGCTGCCGGACGGGCTGGACACGAAGGTCGGCGCCGGGGCGGTCGCCGTCCCGGCGGCGATGGCGCAGCAGCTGGCGCTGGCGCGGGTGGTGCTGGCCGACCCGCACACGCTGGTGCTCGACGAGGCGACGTCACTGCTGGACACGGGCTCGGCGCGGGACCTGGAGCGGTCTCTGAGCGCGGTGCTCGAGGGGCGCACGGTGATCGCGATCGCGCACCGGCTGCATACGGCGGCCGCGGCGGACCGGGTCGCCGTCATCGAGGGCGGCAAGGTGACCGAGCTCGGTTCGCACGCGGAACTGCTGGCGGCCGGGGGTCCCTACTCGGCGCTGGTGGCCGCCGCCTCCTGACGCGTTCAGTCCTCTGAATGCGGTTGAGATCGCATTCAGAGGACTGAACGCAGGGAGGATCAGGCGGAGACGAGGGCGTCCACGGCGCTGTAGAACATGCCGAGGCCGTCATCGGAAGGCCCGGTGAGGGCGTCGATGGCGTGCTCCGGATGCGGCATGAGACCGACCACGCGGCCGTTCTCGCTGCGGATCCCGGCGATGTCGTTGCGCGAGCCGTTCGGGTTCCCACCGACGTAGCGGAACACGACGCGGCCTTCACCCTCCAGCTCGTCGAGGGTGGCCTGCTCGGCGACGAAGCAGCCGTCGATGTTCTTCATCGGGATGAGGATCTCGGCGTCTTTGTCGTACCGGGTGGTCCACGCGGTGTCGTTGTTCTCGACGCGCAGCCACTGGTCACGGCAGATGAAGTGCAGGCCCGCGTTGCGGATCATCGCGCCCGGCAGCAGCCCGGCCTCGCACAGGATCTGGAAGCCGTTGCAGATGCCCAGCACCGGCATGCCCTTGTGGGCGGCCTCGATCACCGAAGACATCACCGGCGCGAACCGCGCGATGACGCCGGCGCGCAGGTAGTCGCCGTAGGAGAAACCACCGGGGACGACGACGGCGTCGACACCCTTGAGGTCCTCGTCGGCGTGCCACAGCGGGACGGCTTCGGCGTCGGCGTAGCGGACCGCGCGGGCCGCGTCACCGTCGTCGAGCGTGCCGGGGAAGGTGATGACCCCGATCCGGGCGGTCACGCGTCGACCCGCTTGATGGTCCACTGCTCGATGACCGGGTTCGCGAGGAAACCCTCGGCGATCTTTTCGAGCGTCGCATCGTCGACGGAGTCGTCGACCTCGATCTCGAAGTGCTTGCCCTGACGGATCTCGGTGATCCCGGTGAAGCCGAGACGACCGGCCGCACCGAGTGCGGCTTGGCCCTGCGGGTCGAGGATTTCGGGCTTGGGCATGACGTCGACGACGACTCGGGCCACGGCAGGCTGCTCCTTATTCACGCAGGTCGTGGGTACCGCCCGAGCCTACTTCACTACGGTTGACGCATGACCTACGGGCAGTACGCGCCGCCGAAGAAGCCGAAGACCTGGCTCTGGATCACTCTCGCGCTGGTCTTCGTCCTGATCGCGGGCGGTGTCGCGTTCGCCGGCTTCGTGACACCCGGGTTCTTCAAGTCCAAGGCGGACACGAGCTCACGGGCGACGCCGGAGCAGCTGAGCCAGTCGTTCGTGAACGGCGTCTCCGAGGGTCGCGTCAGCCGGCTCTGGTGCGCGATCCGCTCGAAGCGGTCCTACGCTTTCGAGCAGCTCATGGGTGCTTCCGGGGGCGCACAGCTCAGCACACCCGCGCACCAGCGTGCGGCGCAGGAGTACTCGGCCGCGTTCACGTCGTCCGCGCAGACCGTCGGGATCGCGATGATCCCCGCTGAGGGCGGCTGGTGCGTGCGCGACGCCAAGGTCGGCGGCGAGCCCGAGCCCCTGCCGGGTGTCGAAACGCGGCCGTCGCCGCGCCCGGACGTCAAGACCGGGGAAGAAGCGGGGACCGAGTTCGTCGACGCGATCAACGCGCGTGACATCCCGGCGGCGTTGGCCGTGCTGTGCGGCGAGGTGCCGGACACGACTCGCGAGGGTGTCCAGCAGATCATCCACGGCGAGGCGAGGTACACCGTCGACAAGGCCGACGTGCTGACCACGGCCGAGCAGACGATCCTGCACCTCTCGGGCCTCGTCGACGGGGTGCAGGCCCCGGGGCGGGTCGAGACCGAGGACGGTGCCGAAGGCGGCCCCTGCGTCGCCTCTTTTTCACCCGACTCCGACTGAGCTCGCACCGATCCTTCGACTGGGGGATGCTCGGAGCGCGGCACTGGGCCAAGATGGGCCATTGGCGGAGCGCCAATACCGGGTGAGCAGCAGCAGGAGGCACCGTGGCCGATCAGGACTCCTTCGACTACGTCATCGTCGGCGCGGGCAGCGCGGGATGCGTGCTGGCGAACCGGCTGAGCGAGGATCCGTCAGCGCGGGTGCTCCTGCTCGAAGCGGGCGGCGAGGACGACGCCGACGAGATCCACATCCCGGCCGCCTTCCCCGGTCTGTTCAAGACGAAGTTCGACTGGAACTACGAGACCGTCGAACAGAAGCACACCGGAAAGACGCTGTACTGGCCGCGGGGGAAGACGCTCGGCGGCTGTTCGTCGATCAACGCGATGATCTACATCCGCGGCAACCGCGCGGACTACGACGGCTGGCGTGACGGGCACGGCGCCGAGGGCTGGGGTTTCGACGACGTCCTGCCGTACTTCAAACGGGCGGAGGGGAACCAGCGGCTCGGCGGGCCGCTGCACGGCACCGATGGGCCGCTGAACGTCGAGGACCGTCGCTTCACCCACGAGCTTTCCCACGCCTGGGTGGATTCCGCGATCGCCTGGGGTCTCAAGCGGACGGACGACTTCAACGGCGAGTCGCAGGAAGGCGCCGGCGTCTACCAGGTGACGTGCAAGAAGGGCCGCCGCTGGTCGACGGCCGACGCGTACCTGCGGCCCGCTCTGACGCGGCCGAACCTCACCGTGCGGACCCACGCGCAGGCCACGCGCGTGGTCTTCGAGGGCACCCGCGCGGTCGGTGTGTCCTATTTGGACAAAGGTGTGGAGACGACGGTCCGCGCGTCCACCGAGGTCCTGCTCAGCGGCGGCGCGGTGAACTCGCCGCAACTGCTGATGCTGTCCGGCGTCGGTCCGGCGGAACACCTTCGTGAGCACGGGATCGACCTCGTGGCCGCCCTTCCCGGCGTCGGCGACAACCTGCACGACCACCCGGCCTGCGGGATCATCTGGTCGACGCGCGGCACCACCGACCTGGTGGACGCGGCGACGCCGGGCGGTCTGGTGCGCTACCAGCTCACCAAACGAGGTCCGCTGGCCTCGAACATCGGCGAAGCGGGCGCGTTCTTCCCCGCCGCGGACGGTTCCTCGCCGCCGGACATGCAGATCCACGTCGCGCCGACGTTGTTCTACGACAACGGGATGCGCGAGCCGACGATGCCGGGCTTCACCTCGGCGGCGACACTGGTCGACGTCGCGAGCCGGGGCCGCCTGCGGCTGAAGTCGCCGAATCCGTTGTGGAAGCCCGAAATCGACCCCGCGTACTACGCCGAGTCCGTGGACATGGAGAAGATGCTGGCCGGGATGCGCACCCTGGTGGAGATCGGGAAGTCCGGTCCGCTGGCGCGTTACCTGGACAAGCCGTTCCTGCCGGAGCGCCACGACCTGAGCGACACCGAACTCGCCGACTACGTGCGCGAGAAGACGCAGACGCTGTACCACCCGGTGGGGACCTGCGCGATGGGGACGGGCGAGAACGCCGTCGTCGACCCGTCGCTCAAGGTGCGCGGGGTGGACGGGCTGCGGGTCGTGGACGCGTCGGTGATGCCCGTGGTGCCGCGCGGGAACACGAACGCGCCGACGATCATGGTCGCGGAGAAGGCCGCGGACCTCATTCGGGGCGTGCGCTGACTCGGAACTCGCGTGATTGGAGCCGGAACTCGTGAGTTCCGGCTCCAATCCCGCGAGTTACGGGGTCAGCGCTTGCCGTGCAGGACGGTGATCAGCTTCGCCACCAGGGCGTCGGTCTTTTCCTTGCGGGAGAACGAGGTCAGCACGATCGGCGCGGTGAACCGCTGCCGTGCGACGGCCTTCGGCCTGGCGAACTCGCGCAGGCCTTCCGGGCCGTGGATCCGGCCGAAGCCCGAGTCGCCGACGCCACCGAAGGGCAGCGAAGCGATTCCGGCGAAGGAAAGCGGCGCGTTGATGGACGTCATGCCGGTGCGCAGGCGGGCGGCCAGTTCGAGGCCGCGCGACTTCGAGAACACCGTCGAACCGAGGCCGTACTTCGTGTCGTTGGCCTTCTCGACGGCCTCGTCCATGTCGCGGACCTTGGCGATGGTGACCGTCGGGCCGAACGTCTCTTCCTGGACCGCGGAGGAGTCCTCGGGCACGTCCACCAGCACCGTCGGCTGCACGTAGCGGTCGCCGACCGCGTCGACGCCGCCGACCAGCGCCTTGCCGCCGCGTTCGATGGCGTCCGAGATGTGGCGCTTGATCACCGCGAGCTGCGAAGGCATCGTCACGGGGCCGTACTGCGCCGCCTCGTCCGAACCGGCGCGCACGTCCTTCGCCTTCTCGACGACCTTCGCGACGAAGTCGTCGTGCACGCGCTCGTGGACGTACACGCGCTCGACGCCGATGCAGGTCTGGCCCGAGTTGGAGAACGCGCCCCAGACAGTCGCGTCTGCGGCGGCCTCGAGGTCGGCGTCCGCGTCGACCAGGACCGCGTCCTTGCCACCCGCCTCGATGATCACCGGTGTCAGCGTCTCGGCGGCCGCGGCCATGATCTTCTTGCCCGTGCCCGTCGAACCGGTGAAGGCGATCTTGTCGACGTTAGCGCCGACGAGCGAAGCGCCGGTCTCACCGAAGCCGGTGATCAGCTGCAGAACCGGCCACTCCGGGACGACCTCGTTGAAGGCGTCGACCAGCCACTTCCCGACGCCCGGCGTGTACTCGCTCGGCTTGAACACGACGGTGTTGCCGGCGGCGAGGGCGTACGCGATGGAGCCGAGCGGGGTGAACACGGGGTAGTTCCACGGGCCGATCACGCCCACGACGCCGAGCGGCTGGTACTCGACCGTCGCCGCCTGGTTCGACATCATCAGCCCGGCCGCGCGGCGCTGCTTGCCGAGGATCTTGCGCGCGTTCTTGCCCGCCCACGCGATGTGTTCGATGGCGAGGACGCTCTCCAGCTGCGCGTCGGCGAGCGGTTTGCCGGTTTCGTCGCGCACGACCTGGCACAGCTGCGGCAGCCGCCGGGTGATGACGCCCTTCCAGCGGCGCAACCGTTCCGCGCGCCCGTTGTAACCGAGACCGGCCCACCACTCGGCGGCGTCCTTCGCGCGGGCGACGGCGGCGAGGACGTCCTCCCTGCTGTGCACCGGGTAGGTGCCGACGACCTCGTCGGTCGCCGGGCTGAGGGAATCGAAGGTCTCCCCCACGCTGTGCGCGGTCGGCTTCGGCTGGACTGCGGTCATCGACTTCTCCCGTGTCTCGGCTCAAAGCCCAGGCTACGACGTTACTGACGGCGTGCCAATAGCTCGCCTGGGGTGTGCCACCAGCATTCCACAGGAGACAAGGGCCGCAAGGACACCGAGAAGCGGGCACAGCCACACCGGCAGCACCCCGATCGCCAGCGAGCCCAGCCCGAACCCCGACGCCTGCACCGTGAAAGCCAGCGAAAAGCCCTCGGCCCGGCGCCGTTCCGGCAGGAGTTTCTGCAGGTTGACCGACGAAACGGCCATCAGCGGGCCGGTGCAGACCCCGATCAGCGCGACCCCGCCGAGCAGCCCCGCCCACCCGAGACCCGCCGACACCACGATCCCGCCGAGGACGAAACCGGCCAGGAACAGGCGCGGGTCGCCGACCTTCCCCCGCACCGCGTAGAGCGCGCTCCCGGTGATGCTCGCGGCGCACAGCACGACGATGACGATCGCCGTCGTCGCATCGGGGGCGCCGAGGCGCTGGACGAGCGGCAGCAGGCCGACCTCGATGGTCGACAGCAGCAGTCCGACGGTGAACAGCCCCATCAGCCAGGGAACACAAGCCGCGACCGGGATCGGCTGGTGCTCGAAAGTCCTTTGTGGATCACGGGTGACGACACGCCTCGGCACGAACAGGGCCGCGAGCAGGGCGACGACGGCCATCGCCAGCACCGGGACGGCCGGGCCGGACGTCGCCAGGAGCGCCACCAGGAGTGGTCCGCCGACGATGACGCCTTCGAAGATCATCGCGTCGATCGAAACGGCCCGGGGCAACTCCTCCTCGGTCACCGTTCCGGCGAGCAGTGTCCGGAAGCCGCCGCTGAGCCCGCCCGCGACCAGCCCCGGCGGGATCGCCAGCGCGAGCAGCACCAGATCCGGAGCGCCCGCGGACGCGACCGCGGCCAGCAGGAACAGTCCCGCGGCGACCAGGGACAGCATCATGACGAGACCCCGTGCGGGTCCGACGCGGTCGAGCAGCCGTCCCGTGGGCACCGCGCCGACCATCTCGGCGGCGACGAAGACGGCCATCATGATCCCGCCGAGCCGGTACGAACCGGTCGTCGCGGTGGTCAGGACGGTGAAGGCCAGCGGCGCCATCGTGGCGGGCAGCCGGTTCAGCTGCACCCCCGCCGACCAGCGCCAATACCCGGAATTGCGGAGCAAGGTCATACCACGAACACTGCCGAGCCCACCCCTGGCGAAGACAGTGATTCGGGAATAGCCTAATCCGGTGATCGAGCTGGTCCTGACCGCCGAAAGCGCCAACCGCGTCCGCTTCGGCATCTCCCCGCTCGACGAGACCATGGGCGCGATGCAGACCCTGCTCGGACGTCGCGGGCATCCGAGCCATCTGCCGTGGCTGCGCGAGGCCGCGGCGAAGCTGCCCTTACTGCCTGTCGACGACTTCGCCAAGGTGATGAGCGCGCGGCATTACATCACCGACTTCCTCAGCCCGCCGCCGAGCGGGCCGGAGACCACCGCGTCCGCCCAGCTCGCCGAAATCCGGCGCACGCCACCGGAGCAGGTCGCCCGCGAACTGTCCAAAGTGGACGCGGACCTGAGCGGACTCCCCGAAGACCCGGCCGAGGCCAGGGATCTGCTGGCCGCCCAGATGGAGATCGCCTGGACCGAACTGGTCGAACCGCATTGGCCGCGGATGCGCCGCTTCCTCGTCGCCGACATCGAGGAACGCTCGCGACGGCTGGCCGCGGGCGGCATCGCGCTGGTGCTGGAGGACATCCACCCGCGCGTCCGGCTCGTCGACGACGTCCTGGTGATCGAGATGAAGGAACGCAGCCGCTTCCATCTCGACCGGCGCGGGCTGCTGCTGATCCCCGGCGTCTTCGCGTGGCCGTCGGTCGGGGTGATCACGATGGAGCCGTGGCAACCGTCGATGCTCTACCCGGCCCGCGGTGTCGCCGAACTCTGGTCGGACCCGGACAGCCCGTCCGGTGCGCTCGCCGGGGTGCTCGGGCGTACCAAAGCCGCGCTGCTCACGACGTTGAACGAACCCGCGAGCACCACCGAACTGGCACGAAGGCTGGACTTCTCCGCGCCGACGATCTCGCAGCATCTGACCGCGATGCGTGCCGCCGGCCTGCTCGACACGCGGCGACACGGTCGCGAGGTCCGCTATCTGCGCACCGAACTTGGCGACGCCCTCCTCCGGGCATAGGCTGGAAATGACCTACCGCGAAGGAGAACACTGATGCGGATTGTCCACTTTGGACACGCTTGCACGCTTCTGGAGACCGAGGGCGCGCGGATCCTGATCGACCCCGGCACCTTCTCGGCGGGTTTCGAGGGCGAACGTGAGCTGGACGCCATCCTGATCACCCACCAGCATTTCGACCACCTCGACGTCGAAAGGCTGCCCGCGCTACTGGAAGCGAACCCCGGCGCGCGGCTGATCGTCGACCCGGGTTCCGCCGAAGCCGTCCAGAAGCTCGGTGCCGAGTTCCAGATCGCGAATCCCGGTGACGCCTTCGGCATCGGCTCGAGCGGCATCAACGTCGTCGGCGGCGAGCACGCGGTGATCCACGAGGACATCCCGGCGATCCCGAACGTCGGCTACATCGTCGACCACGGCGCCTTCTATCACCCGGGCGACTCGTTCTTCGTTCCCGAGCAGAAGATCGACGTCCTCGGCCTGCCGACCGGTGCCCCGTGGCTCAAGGCGGGCGAAGCCGTCGACTACCTGCGTGCGGTCTCCCCGCGTCTCGCGGTGCCGATCCACGAAGCCGTCCTCGCGCGGCCGCAGATGCACTATGGACTGTTCGCCAACCTCGCGCCGGAAGGCACCGAGGTCAAGGTGCTCGACGTCGGGGAGCCGGTCAAGCTCTAGCAGCTGGTCCAGGTGGTCGTGAGTGGTAAGGCGTCGAAGTCGACAATGAAGGAATTGGGACGTTCAGTGTCCCAAATCCTTCACCGTCGTGGGGCATGCTGGTCACGCCAGCCCGAGCTCCGCGAGCTCGTCGGTCATCCCGACAATTTAACCCGCGTTCGCGAAAGTGAGCCGTAGGTGGTCCCGAAGGCGCGGTTCTCCACCGAGACGTCGACAGCGTCGAGGAACGCCTGCCGCAGCCCCGGCCTGGCGAGATCCGCGGCGTCGATGCCGAGCCGCACGAGACCGCCTCGCCGGGCGGCCCGCGCGGCGGCCAGCACCAGCGCGAAGCACCGGACGGTCTCCGTCCGGTGCGACGGTCCGCCGAACTCCTGCACCCTGGCGCGCTGGACCTGGCCGGATACCAGGTCCTGTACCGAGACCAGATCCGCGCACAGGGTGAATCCGTGCTCGCGCAGGGCCTGCACGGTGCCCTCCGACGCGATCCAGCGCGGCGGCGCGAATCCGTCGACGGTCATGCCGTTGGTGTCGAGCGCCGCCTTGGCCGCGATCAGCCGCAGCCGCGCCTCGTGCGCGGGAAGTGCCGCGAACTCGGCGCGTTTGCCCAGGTAGACAGCGCGGTGGTGAGGGGTGATCTGGTGGTCATAGCCGTGAAGGAGGACAGAGTCGCCGCGAGCGCGGCGCGTCCGTACCCACTCGGTCACCGGGCCCTCGCCGGTCCGAGCGGCGTAGAGCACGGACAACGGGACCTTGCGCCTGTCGAGCTCGGCCGCGAGGTCGGCACAGCGGTGCAACGTCCGGGTGGTCACGCCGGACAGGGAAACCAGCAAACGTGCGTCCACGGTGCCCATTGGGCCAGACCGGTCTTGCGCCGGACTGACGGCGGAGTAAACGCCGCAGGTCAGCCGGGCGAATCAGGTGGGCCAGTCGTCGAGCGAACAGCCGGTGATGCGTTCGTACGCTTCGATGTACCTCGCCCGGGTGGCGGCGACGATCTCGTCGGGCAGCGGTGGCGGCTCCGGTCTGTGCAGCCGGTGCCAGCCGGACGCGGGCCCGGTCAGCCAGTCGCGCAGCGGCTGCTTGTCGAACGACGGCTGCGGGCTGCCCGGCACGCATCCCGCCAGCGGCCAGTAGCGCGAGGAATCCGGGGTCAGGACCTCGTCGGCCAGCACGAGGTTCCCGGCGGGGTCGATGCCGAATTCGAGCTTCGTGTCCGCGAGCAGGATGCCGCGTTCGGCGGCGAACTCCGCGCCGCGGCGATACACCGCGAGGGTCGCCTCGCGGACTTCCTCGGCCCTTTCGCGGCCGAGTTGCCCGACGACGTCGGAGAAGGCGATGTTCTCGTCGTGCGAGCCGTGATCGGCTTTGGTCGCGGGGGTGAAGATGGGTTCGGGGAGCCGGGAGGATTCGGTCAGACCGGGCGGGAGTTCGACGCCGCAAACCGTGCCGCGCGCGCGATAATCGGCGAGGCCGGTGCCGGTGAGATAACCGCGGGCGACGGCTTCGAGCGGCAGCATCGCCAGCCGCCGCACCAGCAGCGCCCGGCCGCGGACCTCGGCGGGGATGCGTTCGTCGTCGTAGGAGACCAGATGGTTGGGGAGGACATCGGAGAGCTGGGAGAACCAGAACACGCTCATCGCGGTGAGCACCCGCCCCTTGTCGGGGATGGGGGTGGTGAAGATGACGTCGTAGGCGGAGATCCGGTCCGAAGTGACGAGCAACAGATGCTCGTCATCGACGGCGTAGAGCTCACGGACCTTGCCGGCGGCGATCTTCGGGTATTCGAGCGTCGTCACGGCTGCACCCTAGCGATCAAGGATGATGGCTGATCATGCCGATCCACTGCGTTTCGTTGACGACCGACTACGGGCTGAGCGACGGTTTCGTGGCCGCGTGCCACGGGGTGATCGCGCGGATCGCACCCGCCGTCCGGCTGATCGACGTGACCCATGAGGTGCCTCCGCAGCAGGTCAGGACCGGGGCCGAAGTGCTCGCGCAGACCGCGCCGTTCCTGCCGGAGGCGGTGCACCTCGCCGTCGTCGACCCCGGAGTCGGCACCGCGCGGCGCGGTGTCGTGGTGGTCGCGGAGCGCGGAATCCTCGTCGGCCCGGACAACGGACTTCTGCTCCCGGCGGCGGATGCACTCGGCGGAGTGAAAGCCGCCTACGAATTGACGGCTCCGGAATACCGTCTTCCGGTGCTGTCGTCGACGTTCCACGGTCGCGACGTCTTCGCCCCCGCGGCGGCGCATCTCGCGCTCGGCGTCGCGCCCGCCGGTTTCGGACCGAGCGTCGAAAACCTCGTGCGCCTGCCGGACCCGTTCGTCGCGGTGTTCCCCGGCAAGCTGGTGGCCGAGGTGCTCACGGTCGACCACTTCGGCAACGTCCAGCTGGCCGCGAGCCCCGACGACCTCGCGCTGTCCGGGCTGTCCGGCACGGTCTCGGTCAGCAGCGAACACGTACTGGTGAAGGCACTGGTCGGCGACACCTTCGGCACGGTGCCGCCGGGCTGGAACGTGCTCTACACCGATTCCGCGGGACGGCTCGCGGTCGCCGTGAGCGGCGGTTCCGCCGCCGCCGTGCTCCGGCTCGGGCCCGCCCAAGAGTGCACGATCACCTCGTCGCCGACGGCCAGCTGACCAGGACCGGTCACCGCCATCTTGATCCCGAACGAGACGCCGCCCTCGGGTTCGCGCCGGTAGTCGGCGAGGGAACGGATCGGCTCCGGCCCGGCCTTCTTGCCGGTCTCCTGATCGACCATCGGCACGGTGCAGCGGATGCAGACCTTGGCGTAACCCAGCTCGAGACCGCCCACGGTGATCGAGCGGACTTCGTCCTCTCGATGCGGCTCCGGCCAGCCCGCCACGACGATGTTGGGCCGGAAACGGTCCATCGGTACGGCCTCGGCGCCCCGGGACGCGATCCGCTCGTTCAGACCGTCCAAAGAGGACTCCGACGTCAGCAGGATCGCGTGCGCGTCGGCGAAGGCGGCGGTGCCCGAGATCTCGCCGTTGGTGACGCGCTCGTGCTCCGGCGCGAGCCCGACGAACACCGACGGCAGGCCCAGGACGTCGGAGAACCACTCGGCGGCCTCGTCACCCTGGTGGACGCCCTTGCCTTGCCAGGTGAACGTCGCCGCGGGATGCCGCGGCCCGTCCTGAACCACCTCGACCAGCAGGTCTTCGACGCCGGGAGCGGCCAACCGCAGGCGGGCGCCGTCGTCGAGCACCTCGGCGCGGATCGAAGCCATCACCGGATGCTTCCGCTGGCTGCGGAACTCGCCCTCCGGGGACACGACCATCCAGGCACGATCGAACCTGAGGCCCGCCGGGGTGACGTCGGCCGTTTCGACCGACGTCCCCGCGCAGCCCTTGACCGGGTAATAGACCAGTTTCGCCACTCTCGCCATGACCGCAGATTAGCGAATCGCCGCGTCAGAGCACCTGCGACAGGAAGCGCTGCAACCGCTCGCTCTGCGGAGCGTCGAAGATCGCCTCCGGAGCGTCATGTTCGACGATCTTCCCGTCGTCCATGAACGCGACCTCGTCGGCGACGCCGCGTGCGAAACCCATCTCATGGGTGACCACGAGCAGCGTCAGCCCGCGCTCCGCGAGGCCGGCCATCAGGTTGAGGACCCCCTTGACCAGCTCCGGGTCGAGGGCGCTGGTGGCCTCGTCGAACAGCATGACCTCGGGTTCCATCGCGAGCGCCCGCGCGATCGCGACCCGCTGCTGCTGCCCGCCCGAAAGCGCGCTCGGCCGGTACGGCGCCTTGTCGGCGAGGCCGACCTCGGCGAGGCGGGCGTGCGCGATCTCGGCCGCCTCCTCCTTGCCGAGCTTCCGCACGCTGCGCAGTGGCAGGGTGATGTTGTCCAGCACGCTGCGGTGCCCGAACAGGTTGAAGTGCTGGAACACCATCCCGACCCGCTGGCGCAGCGCGTCCGGGTCGGCCGAGATGACGCTCTCGCCGCCGAGCAGCAGGTCGCCCGAGTCGGGCTCCTGCAGGCGGTTCACGCAGCGCAGCAGGGTCGACTTGCCGGAGCCGGACGGCCCGATGATGCAGGTCGTGCGCCCCTTCTCGACCTTGAGGTCGACGCCCTTGAGCACTTCGAGGGTGCCGAAGGAGACATGGATGTCGCGGAGTTCGACACTGGAAGAACGGACGGCGGCGGTCATGACATCGGCACCTTTCCGGCGTTCAGGAGTTCCGTTTCGGGGCCTTCGTCGTCAGCGCGGACCTTCTTGCCGGTGCGCAGCTTCTTGTCGATGTAGTTGACCAGATGCGTCAGCGGCACGGTGATCACCAGGTAGACGGCACCGGCCGCGACCAGCGGCGACAGGTTCCCGGTGTTGGCCGCGAGGTCCTGCCCGATGCGGAACAGGTCGCGCTGTTCGGCGAGGAAGCCGAGGAAGTACACCAGGCTGGAGTCCTTGACCAGCGCGATGAACTGGTTCACCAGCGCGGGCAGCACGCGCCGCACCCCCTGCGGGATGACGACGAGCGCCATCGCCTTGGTGTAGCTCATGCCCAGCGCGCGGCTGGCCTCCATCTGTCCTTTTTCGACACTCTGGATACCGGCGCGGAAGATCTCGCCGATGTACGCGGCGGCGATCAGGCTCAGCGCCAGGATGCCCAGCGGATAAGGATTCCGCGACAGCGACGGGATGAGGATCCCGCCGCCCTGCCCGATCACCAGGATGGTCAGGATGGCGGGCAGGCCGCGGAAGATGTCGGTGTACACCCTGGCGGGCCAGCGCAGCCACGCCTTGCCGGACAGGCCCATCGTGGCCAGCAGCATGCCGAGCACGGTGCCGATCAGCGCCGAGAACGCCGACAGGATCAGCGTGTTCAGCAGGCCCGTCCCGAGGAGGTCCGGGAAGACCTCCCAGATGTACTCCCACTTCAGGAACGTGTTGAAGAAGTCGTTCACTTACTGCTTCCTGGCCTTGAATTCCACGGGCACCGGCGCGTTCGGCTCGAAGCGCTGGTGCACCCTTTCCCAGGTCCCGTCGGCGATGACCGCCTTGAGCCCGGCGTTGATCTTGCCGGCCAGCTCGGCGTTGCCCTTCTTGACCGCGAAACCGTGCGGGATGGTCGTGGTGATCGCCTTGACCACCTTGAGTTTCGCGTCCGGGTTCTTCGCCGCGTAGTCCTCGGCGGTCGCCTGGTCGAAGATCGCGCCGTCGATCGCGCCGGTCTTGAGCGCGGCGAGCGTGGCGGCGTCCTGCGGGAACCGCACGGCCTGCGCGGCAGGCGCGTTGGCCGCCAGCCAGCTGTCCGACACCGTGCCCTGCACGACACCGATCCGCTTGCCCGCCAACGAGTTCTCGTCGGTGATGCCGGTGCCCTCACGGGCCTCGATACCGAGCGACTGGTAGTTGTACGGCAAGGAGAAGTCGACGGTCTTGCGGCGCTCGTCGGTCTGCGAGATCGCGGAGCTGCCGATGTCGAACCTGCCGGTGGCGACCTGGCTCAGCAGCGTCGCGAACTCGGTGGAGACGAACTCGAGTTTCAGGTTCTGGTTCGCGGCGATGGCCTTCAGCAACTCGTTGTCGAAGCCGGTGAACACGCCGTTTTCCTGATAGGCGTTGGGTTTCGAGTCGCTGAGAGTGCCGACGCGCAGAGTGCCCGCGCTCTCACCGCCGCCGCACGCCGCCAGAACCGCCAAGAGAGCGGCACTGACAGCGGCGGCGAGTGACTTCTTCATCGTGATCCTCACGCCTTGAACTGGTCCGGGACCGGCGCCGTCGGCAGGAACTTGTCGTGCAGCTTGACCCAGGTACCGTCGGCGATGACCTGCTTCAGGCCATCGTTGATCTTCGTCTGGAGTTCGGTGTTGCCCTTCTTGACCGCGAAGCCGTGGGGCACATCGGTGGTGAAGGACTTGACGACCTTGAGCTTCGTGTCGGTGCTCTCCTTGACGTTCGTCTCGGCGATCGCCTGGTCGAGGATGTAGGCGTCGACGGCGCCGCTCTTGAGCGCGGCCAGCGCCGGGGCGTACCCGGGGAAGCGCACGGCCTGCGCGTCCGGCACGGTCGAGGTGAGCCACTTGTCGCCGACGGTCGCCTGGATGACCGCGACCCGCTTGCCCGACAGGGCCTTCTCTTCGGTGATCGGCGAGCCGTCCTTGGTCTGGATGCTCATCACTTCGAAGTTGTACGGGCTGGAGAAGTCGACGTTCTTCTTGCGCTCCTCGGTCTGCGCGATGGCCGAGCTGCCGATGTCGAACTGGTTGCTCGAGACCTGGCCGAGCAGCGACGAGAAGTCCGTCGAAACGAACTCCAGCTTCAGGTTCTGCTTGGTGGCGATGGCCTTGAGCAGCTCGTTGTCGAAGCCGGTGAAGTTGCCGTTCTCGACGTAGATGTTCGGCGGGGCGTCGCTCAGGGTGCCGACGCGCAGGGTCTTCTCGGTGGCGGATTCGCCGCCACCGCAAGCGGCGAGTACGGCGACGAGACCGGCGGCGAGCGTCGCGATCAGAGTTTTCTTCATGACGGTCAGACCCCCGGGTTCTGGACGGGCAGGCCGGGGCCGCCCTGCTCGAGTTCCTTCGGCAGCGGCTCGGTCTTGAAGAACTGAGCGTGCAGGCGGGCGACGGTGCCGTCCGCCACGGCCTTCGCGAGGCCGTCGTTGAGCTTCTTCAGCAGGTCCTTGTTGTCCTTGCGGACGGCGAACGCGGACGGCGTGTCCTTGGTCTCGACGGTGTAGCCGAACTCCAGCGGCACGGCCGGGTTCTGGTCGATGTACTTCTGCCCGATGTCCTTCGGCACGACCCAGCCGTCGAGGCTGCCCGCCTTCAGCTGCGCGAAACCGGCGTTGTAGTCGGGGAACCGGACGACGTTGGCGCCGGGGACCTTGCCGCTCGCGAAATCGTCCTGCACCGACGCCTGCACGACGCCGAGCCGCTTGCCGGTGAAGGCGCCGACGTCCTTGAGGTTCGCGTCCTTCTTGGTGAGGATCGTGGTGAACCCGGTGCTGTAGCCGTTGCTGAACGCGACGGTCTTCTTGCGGGCCTCGGTGGTGGAGATCGTGGAGCTGCCGATGTCGAACTTGTTGGTGGCGACGGCGGCCAGCAGACCGGCGAACTCGGTGCCGACGAACTCGACCTCGAAGCCCTCACGCTTCGCGATGTCGCGGAGCAGTTCGTTGTCGTAGCCGGTGAAGTTGCCGTTCTCCAGGTAGATGGACGGCGGCGCGTCGGTCAGGGTGCCGACCCGCAGCTTCTGACCGCTCGCGGCGGTGTCGCCGGAGCCGCAGGCGGCCAGGGCGAGGGTGGCCGCACCAGCCGTGACGACGGCGACGATTTTCGACAGCGTGGATCTCATCGCTTCTTCCGTGGGTTTCGGCGCCAAGGCGCGATACAAGCACGCCAGGCCGCCTCATGGGCGGCCTGGCGCTCCGGGTTCAGCGATCGAGATTAGGCATTTCGCCCGATCGAGTAATCCCATCCCACTCTGTGAACGCTCCGTGGTGGGACTGCTCACAACGTGGCTGACGGGGCCTTTGCCCTCGTCTCACGCGGCGAAGGAAGCTTTCCTCACATCGCATGCGGGGAAAGCGTCCTTCAGCCGCAGCTAGAGAATCGGTGCCGGAGAGTAACCGGCGGCCTCCGGGAAACGCTCCAGGATCGCCTCGACGCGTGACGCGATCGCCGCCACCTGACGCGGCGCGACACCGGTGAACGAGATCCGGTCGGCGAGGAGTTTGTCCAGCTCACCGCGGTCGAGCGGGATGCGTTCGTCGGCGGCGAGGCGGTCGAGGAGGTCGTTGTCCGCCAGCCCCTGCTCCCGCATCGCGAGCGCGACGCCGACGGCGTTCTCCTTGATCGCCTCGTGCGCGGTCTCACGCCCGACACCCGCGCGGATCGACGCTATGAGCACCTTGGTGGTCGCGAGGAACGGCAGATAGCGATCGAGCTCACGTCCGATGACCGCCGGGAAGGCGCCGAACTCGGCGAGCACCGTGAGGAAGGTCTCCAGCAGGCCGTCGAGCGCGAAGAACGCGTCGGGCAGCGCGACACGGCGGACGACGGAGTCGGAGACGTCGCCTTCGTTCCACTGGTCGCCGGAGAGCTCGCCGATCATCGACAGGTAGCCGCGCAGCACCACGGCGAGCCCGTTGACCCGCTCGCACGAACGCGTGTTCATCTTGTGCGGCATGGCCGACGAGCCGACCTGTCCCGGCTTGAAGCCTTCGGTGACGAGTTCGTGGCCCGCCATCAGGCGGATCGTCTTCGCCAGGCTCGACGGGGCGGCCGCGAGCTGGACCACGGTGGACAGCACGTCGAAGTCGAGCGAGCGCGGGTACACCTGGCCGACGCTGGTGAACACCCGCTCGAAGCCGAGATGGGCCGCGACCCGCGACTCCAGCTGGTCCAAAGTGGACTCGTCGCCGAGCAGATCGAGCATGTCCTGCGCGGTGCCGACCGGTCCCTTGATACCGCGCAGCGGATAGCGGCCGATCAGCTCGTCGAGCCGCTCGAAAGCGACGAGCAGCTCGTCGGCGGCGGTCGCGAACCGCTTGCCCAGCGTCGTCGCCTGCGCGGCGACGTTGTGCGAACGACCGGCCATCACCGTGTCGGAGTGTTCGATCGCGATCGAGGCGAGCCGGGCGAGCACCGCGCCGACGCGGCTTCGAACCAGCTCCAGCGAGCGCCGCACCTGCAGCTGCTCGACGTTCTCGGTGAGGTCTCGTGACGTCATGCCCTTGTGGACGTGCTCATGCCCGGCGAGCGCGTTGAACTCTTCGATCCGGGCCTTCACGTCGTGCCGGGTGACCCGCTCGCGCGCGGCGATCGAGTCGAGGTCGACCTGCTTCAGCACGCGCTCGTAGTCGGCCACGACACCGTCCGGCACCTCGACGCCGAGGTCGGCCTGCGCCCGGAGCACGGCGAGCCAGAGCTCGCGCTCCAGCACGACCTTGTGTTCCGGGGACCACAGTTCGACCAGCTCAGGCGAGGCGTAGCGGCCGGCGAGCACGTTGGGGATGAGGGGCTTGTCCGTCACGCGGCCAGACTAACCGGCCGCCATCCGGTCTAGGCCAGGGCGGCTTGCAGCATGCGCGCGGCGGCGGCCCTCGGTTCCGGGTCGACCTCGATCAGCGCGTTGACCACGGCGCCGTCCACCAGGGCGACCAGGCGCTCCAGTTCGACGGCGTCCACCGGCGTGCCGGAGCGCGCGAAGATCTCGTGGAGCAGCTCGTACAGCTGCGCGGACAGCGTGCGCATCAGGGGCCGGAGGTACGGCCGGCGGCCTGTCCCGACGAGGCGTTCGTAGCGCAGGAGGACCGCTTCGGCGTCGGCCTCGCGATCCGGGCGGAGTGGGCCGAGGAGCATGTCCAGCACCAGGTCGACGGTGGCCTCGACGCCGCGGTTGCGGGTCGCCAGCTCGTCGAGCTTCCGCCGTCCGGTCTCGAGTTCCTGGTTCGCGTGATGCTCGACCGCCGCGGTGACGAGCTCTTCGAGTGAGTCGAAGTAGTACGTCGTCGAAGCGAGCGGCAGACCCGCGCGTTCGGCGACCGCACGGTGCCGCACCGCGTCGAAACCGCCTTCGGCGAGCAGTGCCGCGGCGGACTCGATGAGCTCGGCGCGCCTTCGCTCACCCTTCGGCGTTGTCGCTGCGGCAGTCATGACGGGCCATTTTGCCAGGCGCGCTCAGTAGCGGGCGGCGAGCACGGCGACGAACCTGTCGACGTCGGACTCGGGGAAGGCGGGCCTGCCGGAGCCGTCACCGAGGCTCACCACGACCACCAGCGATCCCTTGGCCGTCGTCCGCTGCGCGCTGGACGCCCCGGTGGGCGTCGGCGGCACGGACGCGCCCGCCGGGAAGACCGCGGCGGCCACCGAGCCACCCGGCACCTGGAACCCCGCGGACCTGGCTCCCGTCGTACAGATGTCGCCGGGCGTCGACTTGGCGACATCCACGGGGACCGGGAGCTCGCCAGCGAGGGCGGTGGCGAGCTCCCGATCCACCTGGTCGCACCCGAAGGTGCCTTCGGCCGTCATCTGGCCGGTCTTCTCTGGCCCGCCGCCCCCCTGCTGAGGCGGCGGATTCGAGAAGTTCGAGGGGTCCCCGCTGTCAAGAGGACGTACGGACGCCGCACCAGGTTGCCCCACGGAGGCGGCTTCGCTGTCGGATTTGGCCGCGGTCCCCATCTGGAACCCGGTTCCGCCGAGCACGCCGAACATGCCCACTCCGGCCAAGACCAAAACCACCGCACTACAGGCCACCGCGATACCGTTTCGGCGTCGAGCGGTGGCGCGTTTGGAGGCGCGGACCACGTCCGCGGTGCCGAAGGACGGCGACGGCGCGTCACCGGGGGCGTCACGGAACAACGCCTTCAAGTCATTCTCGTCCATCCCGTGCCACCTCCTCCTTCTCCATGACCTGCCTGAGGTTCGCCAGTCCGCGCGCGGTCTGGCTCTTCACGTTCCCTTCGCTGCAGCCGAGCGCTTTCGCCGCGGCGGCGACGTCGAGCCCCTCGAAGAACCGGAGCACCAGCACGGCCCGCTGTTTCGGGGGCACTTCGCGCAGCGCGGCCAGCAGGTCTTCCCTGGTGACGACCTGTTCGCCGAGGTCGAAGCCGTCTTGCGGCGGTTCGGGCAGCTCTTCGGTCTGCCACTCCCGTCGCCACGGCCGCCTCGACTCGTCGATGGCCGCCCTGACCAGCGTCTTCCGCACGTACGCGTCGGTCGCCGCCCGTTCCCTGATCTTCTTCCACCTCCGGTGCAGCGCGACGAACGCCGTCTGCGCGAGGTCGTCCGCGCGATGCCAGTCACCGCAAAGCATGTACGCGGTCCTGCGCACGGAGTCCCGCTTCGCGGCGAAGTACTCCGCGAACTCTTGTTCGTCGCGCTGGTTCACGCGGTTGTTGTCTCCGCTCTTGCCTCGTCGGTGGGTAGGACGGAACCGGGGGCGTCCACGGTTGCATGAGCGGGCGCGACGGACCAGCCGGGGAGGAGATTCATGGCGGGCCCGTCGATGTGATGTGATCGTACCGTGACCTCGACGATCGATTTCCGCTCCGACACCGTGACCCGACCGGACGACGTCATGCGCCAGGCCATGGCGAAAGCAGAGGTCGGTGACAACGTCCTCGACGGCGATCCCACCATCGGCGCGCTGGAACAGCGAGCCGCGAAGGTACTCGGGATGCCCGCCGCGCTCTGGACGCCGACCGGGACCATGGCGAACCTGATCGCGCTGAGCCTCCATCTCCAGCGCGGCGACCGGTTCCTCGCGCCACGCGGCTCGCACGTGATCACCGACGAGCTCGGTTCCGCCGCCTGGCTCGCGGGCGGCATGCCGGAACCGCTGGAGCACGACGCCGGGCCCGGACGGCCGACACCGGACACGCTTTCGGCCGCGATCGGCATCCCGCGCGGGCCGTACTACGCGCTGCGCACCCCGCTGCTGTGCCTGGAGAACACGCACAACTCGGCGGGCGGCGCGATCACCCCGCCCGAAGAGCACGCCCAGCTGGTCGCGGTGGCGAAGGAAGCCGGGCTCACCGTGCACCTCGACGGTGCCCGCATCTGGCACGCGGCGGTCGCGCTGGGGATCCCGCCCGCGGCCCTCACCGTCGGCGTCGACACCGTTTCCGCCTGCTTCTCCAAGGGGCTCGGCGCGCCTGTCGGTTCGGTGGTCGCGGGCAGTCGCGAGTTCATCGAGCGGGCCCGGCGGATGCGTCAGATGCTCGGCGGCGGCGTCCGGCAGGGCGGCGTGCTGGCCGCGGCCGGTCTGGTCGCGCTGGACCGCATCGGCGACCTGGCCGAGGCGCACGAGAACGCGACCCGGCTCGCGGCCGGATTCGCCGAGCACGGCTGGGAGGTCAACACTCCCGAGACCAACATCGTGCAGGTCACCGCACCCGACCTCGTCGGCCGCTTGGCGTGGCTGGCCGAGCTGGGGATCCAGGTGCTGCCTTCGGCGGGCCGGATCCGCTTCGTGCTGCACCGGGACCTTTCGGCGGCCGACGTCGAAGAAACCCTTCTTCGCATCAAGACCGGGGGCTGAACATGAACTGGATCGTCTTCGACTACGGCGACGTCATCTGTGAGCACACCGACGCGCTGCCCACCCTGGCCAAGGCCTTCGGCCTCGAGCTCACCGAGTTCGAGCCGCATTACTGGGCCGAGCGGGACCGGTACGACTCCGGCGGCTCGGACCTCGAGTACTGGCAGAGCATCGGCCGCGCGCTGGACGTGCCTGTCGACAAGGCCTTCGCCGACGAACTGACCGGCATCGACGTCGCCGGGTGGACGCACGTCGAACCGGACGTGCTCGAACTGCTCCAGGGCCTGCACGAGGCGGGCGCCGCGCTCGCGCTGCTCTCCAACGCGTCGTCGACCTTCGGGCGCTGGGTGCGCGAGCAGGAATGGGCGAGTCTCTTCCGCGTGACGCTCTTCTCCGGCGACGTCGGCTGCATGAAACCCGACGCGAAGATCTACCGGCTCCTGCTCGCCGAACTCGGCGCCGAACCGGCCGACTGTCTCTTCTTCGACGACCGGCAGTCCAATGTAGACGGTGCGCGGGCGGTCGGGATGAAGGCGGAACGCTGGGTCGGCGTGACATCAGCGCAATCTGCCTTCGGCTCTTCGGAGGAATAACTCACCCTCGTCGTTCATCCGCTTACGCGTAGTGAATCGGATGACCTACGCTGAGCGTGTCCAAACCGATTCACCCGGTAGGTGCCCATGTCAGCGGACCGACGCCCGTTCGTACCGGTCGATTTCGACCGGCCGAGCATCGCGCGGGTCTTCGACGCCCTCATGGGCGGCCAGGACAACTACGAGGCCGACAGGGTGGTGCTGCGCCAGATCCTGGAACTGGCGCCGGAATCGCAGGTCATGGCCAAGGAGGTCCGGCACTGGCTGGTCCGGACCGTGCGCTACCTGACCGACCGGGAAGGCATCGACCAGTTCCTCGACCTCGGTTCCGGCTTCCCGACCGTGGACAACACGCATCAGGTCGCGCAGCGGTACAACCCCGAGGCGCGGGTCGTCTACGTCGACCATGATCCGGTGGTCCAGGCGCACGGCCGCGCGCTGCTCGCGGCGAACGACTTCGCGCATATGGCGGGCGCGGACCTGACCGAACCCGCCGAGGTGGTCGACGAGCTCGCCCGCACCCACCGGCTGGACTTCGACCGGCCGATCGGGCTGATCCTGTGCGCGATCATCCACCACATCCAGGACCTCGACGCGGCGCGGAAGATCGTCCGCGCCTATGTCGACGCGCTGGCCCCGGGCTCATTCGTCGCGCTACTGCACCAGCACAACCCCGCCGACGGCTCCGAAGCGGCCGATGTCGCGACGTCGCTCGAGAAGCGCTTCAACGGCACTGGGCTCGACACGCTGTACCGCTCGCGCGAGGAGATCGAGTCGTTCTTCGAGGGACTCGACCTCCTCGAACCCGGGCTGACGTACCCGCATCTGTGGTGGCCGGACGGCCCGCGCTTCACCCCGCTCTCGACCGTGAACTTCACGTCGCTCGGCGGGGTGGGGCGCAAACCTTAACGACGGAGCTGCTTCGGGGTGCCCTTGCCCTTGATGGCGCCATAGGCGGCCGTGCCGAGGAAGACCGCGCCGCCGATGACGGCGATCCAAAAGACGGCCTTCACGAGGAAACCGAGCACGGACCCGAGCACCATGAAGGCCACCCAAGCCAGAATCAGCCCGCCGACGATCTTCCAGAACATGGCATCCTCCGATTGCCTCACCGTGCCCGAGCGGGCCCGGTGAGTCCAGGTTGTCAGGCAAAGCCCGCGAGCGCCTTCGTTCCGCCTAACGTTCAGGGTGAATTCCGGGTTCCCCCTGAGCCGTGAGCCAGTCGCCGAGCCTGCGGATCCCCTCGTCGATGTCCTCGCGCGAGCCCGCGAAGGAGAACCGCACGAACTTGCCGCCGTCGACCGGGTCGAAGTCGATACCGGGGGCGATCGCGACGCCGGTTTCGGCGAGGATGCGCTGGCACCAGCTGAGGCTGTCGTTCGTGTACGCGGAGACGTCGGCGTAGGCGTAGAAGGCGCCTTCGGCCGGCGCGAGCTTGTCGATGCCGATGCCCTTGAGACCGGCGAAGAGCGCGTCGCGGTTCTCGCGGTAGCGCTCGACGTGGCCGTCGGCCTCCGCGTACGACTCCTCGGTGAACGCGGCGATCGCGGCGTGCTGGGAGACCGCGGGCGGGCAGATGGTGAAGTTGCCGGTCAGGACGTCGATCGCGCGGTGCAGCCGCTGGGGCGCGAGCATCCAGCCGAGCCGCCAGCCTGTCATCGCGAAGTACTTGGAGAACGAACCGAGGACGAGCGCCTCGCTCCCGTACTGCCAGGCGCAGTCGAGTCCGGCGCCGTAGGAGATCCCGTGGTAGATCTCGTCGCTGATCAGCTGCACCCCGTGTGACGCGCACCAGCCACTGATCGCGGCGAGTTCACCCGGCGGCAGGACGGTACCCGTCGGGTTGCTGGGGCTGGCCACGATGAGTCCCTTGATCGGGCCCAGTTCGTCGAGCAGGGCCGTCGTCGGCTGGAAGTTCGTCCCGGCCCCGGTGGCGAACTCGACGACCTCGCAACCGAGCACCTTCAGCAGATTGCGGTAGGCCGGGTAGCCGGGGCGCGCCATCGCGACACGGTCACCCGCCTCGAAGGCGCTGAGGAACGAGAGCAGGAAGCCGCCGGAGGAACCGGTCGTCATGATGACGTCCTGCGGGCTCACGTCGACCGAGTACGTGCGGCTGTAGTGCGCCGCGACGGCCTCGCGCAGTTCCGGGATGCCGAGCTGCTCGGTGTAGCCGAGGGTCTGGTCCTTCAACGCCCGCTGGGCGGCTTCGAGCACCGGACGCGGCGCCGGCGCGGACGGCTGCCCCGCGACCAGCGGGACCAGATCGCCGTGACTGCGCTGCCGTGCCTGCGCGGCCGAAAGGACATCCATGACGTGGAACGGGGGGACGTCGGACCGAGCGGCGGGACCGGGGAAGGACATGGGGTGAGGCTAACTCGCCTTCGCCAGGAGAACCGAGAAACCGTCGAGGAGTCGCTGAAGCCCGAACTCGAAGAGCGTGTCGAGGTCGTAGTCGAACGGGGCGCGCAAGGCGACACCGGCGAAGTTCGGGAAACGGCCACCCGCGACCAGATCCCGGAGGATCGGCTCGTGGACGGCGAGCCAGGCGTCGGCCGAGACCGCCGTCCCTGATTCGCTCTCGGCCTCGGACTCGAAACTGAGGGCGATGCCGCGCACGTGGTTGAAGATCGTGATGTGCGCGTACATGACCGTCGACGCCGGGAGGCCGTGACCGTCGAGTGCGCGGGTGGCCCAGTCCGCGTGGCGGAGCAGGTTCGGCAGCGGCTGCGGGCGGGTGATCGAGAGCGCCTGCGCGAGCCACGGGTGCCGCCGGAACAAGGCCCACTGGGCCCTGGCCATCAGCTCCAGCTGAGGCCGCCAGCCGGGCGGCGGTTCGGCCGGGAAGCGGATTTCGCCGAGCGCCATGTCGGCCATCTCGAGGATCAGCTCGTCCTTCGCGGTGACATGGCGATAAAGCGCCATCGTCGCGACGCCGAGACCGGACGCGACGCGGCGCATGGAGAGCGCGCGGATGCCCTCGGCGTCCGCGATCCGGATCGCGGCCTTCACCACCCGCTCGCGGGAAAGCTCCGCTTCGGTTCTCGGCGCGGCCTTCCGGACGCGGCTCGCGACGACCGTCCCGGCGCCCGGTTTGGCGATGACCAGACCGTCCCGTTTGAGCGTGGCGAGCACCTTCGTCGCGGTCGCCATCGCGACACCCCACTCCGCGGTGATCCGGCGCGTCGACGGGACCTTGTCCCCCTCGCGCAGCTCGCCGGTGACGATGCGGCGACGGATCTCGGCGGCGATCCGCAGGTAGGGCGGCTCGGTCATGGTCGACTCCTTGCCATAGTGCACTCCGTTCGCCCCGAGCCCCGATCTGGCCACCGTACTAGCTCAACCGTACTAGTGCGGTCGACGTTTTTCGGTCGTTTTCCTGGGCCGTGGGCAGGTCTTTCTTACGTTGTACGCAGCGCTTCAAAACAACGTACACAGGGAGTTCACATGCGGAAGGTCCTGATTTCGGGCGCGGGAATCGCCGGTACGGCGCTGGCGTACTGGCTGCGGCGGCACGGCTTCGCGCCGACGGTCGTCGAGCGGGCGCCCGCGCCCCGGGTCGGCGGGCACGCGGTCGACATCCGCGGCACGGCGCTCGGCGTCGTCGACCGGATGGGGGTGCTCGGGCGTCTCCGCGAACTGAGGACGGACATGCGCGGGATGTCGTTCGTGAACGGGGCCGGGAAGACACTGGTCGAGGTCACCGACCACACGCTGACCGGCGGGCTCACCGACAGCGAAGACGTCGAGATCCTACGAGACGACCTCACGGACACGCTGGCCTCGGTCGCTCAAGAAGGCGTCGAGTACGTGTACGGCGACTGGGTCACCGGGATCGCGCAGCGAACCGACAGTGTGCGGGTCACCTTCGCCCACGGCGAGGCACAGGACTTCGACCTCGTCGTCGGCGCGGACGGACAGCACTCGGCCGTGCGATCGCTGGTTTTCGGGGCCGAGAAACAGTTCTCACACCATATGGACACCTATCTCGCGGTGTTCACCGTGCCGAACTTCCTCGATCTGGACCGCTGGCAGACCTTCCACATGACCCCCGGGAAACTGGCCGGCCTGTACAGCGCGCGAAAGAACACGGAGGCGCGGGCGATGCTCGGTTTCCAGTCCCCGGAGCTCGAATTCGACCGGCATGACCAAGAGCAGCAACGAAAACTGATCGCCGACCGGTTCCTCGGCCAGGGCTGGGAAGTGCCGCGGCTGCTCCGGGAAATGGAGTCGAGCGAGCTGTACTTCGATTCGATGACCCAGATCCGGATGGACCGGTTCAGCGAGGGACGGGTCACGCTGGTCGGCGACGCGGGTTATGGCCCTTCGCCACTTTCGGGACAGGGCACCAGTTTGGCGCTCGTCGGGGCTTACGTGCTGGCCGGTGCACTTGCTTCTTCGCCGGACCATCGGGCCGCTTTCGCTTCGTACGAAAAGGAAATGCGGCCGTTCGTGCTCAAGAACCAGGCGCTGGCGGCGAGGAACCAGAAGAAGCAGACCCGGTTCCGGCAGTGGAAGCAGATCCAGTCGATGCGTGCGCTGCCCTATCTGCCGTTCCGGGATCGGATCATGAAGGCGGCCATGCGGCCGCTGACCGAAGCGTCGAACGCCATCGTGCTCTCGTGAATGGCAAGGACGGTTCTGCGCGAGTGTGGAGGACGAGGGTAGTGAAGGCCTCCTTCACTACCCTCAGAGTAGGCAAGGGGCCCTTCACGGACCGCACCCACGAACAACCGCAGCCACGAGGTCTTTAGTAGCCCTGGTATCCGCCGCCACCGGCCATCGACTTCAGACCCGGGTGCCCCTCGAAACCGCCGTACCGCGAGAACGTGTACCGCACGCCCGCGATGATGTTGTCGATCGGGTTGTAGATGTCGTCGTGCCCGGGAAGCTTGTGCGCGTTGAAGGTCGGGTCGATGCACTGCATCAGTCCCTTGGACGGAGTCCCCTTCGCCGCGTTGGAGTCCCAGTTGTTGATTGCGTTGGGGTTACCGCCGGACTCCTTCTCGATGATCGTCCAGATCTTCTGGATATCCGCCTCGGTCACCGGGATCCCGTTGGCCTGCAGGATCTTGATGGCTTCCTGGATCCATTGCTGGACGTTGCCGGGCGGCGTCGTCGACGGCGGACCGCCGCTCGACCCGAGGCCGCCGCCCCCACCGCCACCGCCGCCTCCGCCACCACCGCCGCCTCCGGCGTGGAGGCCGCCGGTGCGCTTGGGGACGGTGCCGTCCTTGCCGGGCATCGGGACCTTGGAGTAGCCGTCCTGGATGTCCTTCTTCATCAGGGCTTGGGACTTCTGGATCATCTGGTTGGCCTGGTCGAGCAGGCCCTTGACCCGGGTGTCGGCATCACTGGCGATCTTGTTGATGTCGGTCTTGGCCTTCTGGATGATCTCGGCGGCCGAGGGGCTCGGTGCCGGCTTGTGATCCTTCTCGGCCTGCGCGGCGGCCTGAGTCGCCGCGTTCTTGTCCGTCTCAGCCTGGGTGTTTCGCTTGTTGACCGCTTCTTCGGCGCCCTTGTAGGCGTCCGCGACCTGGGTCTTGATGTTGCCGAGATCGGTGTGGACGCGATCGAGGTCGTCCACGACCTTGCCCAACTGGTCTTCGACGTTCTTCCCGGCCTTCGTGATCGACTTGACGTAAGCGAAGAATTCGTCCGCGGCGGGGCCGACCCAGACGCCGCCGTTCAACGCTTCGGTCGAACTCGACAACGCAGCGCTGTGGTCACCCGCGTTGTCCGCGGCGGCCTTGAACTGCTTCGAGGCATTCTCGATGGCGGAGAGGTTCACCTTGTCGATCTGATCGGCCTTCTTGACCAGTTCGCCCCAGCCCTCCGGCGTACCGGCACCGACACCGTTCAAACCCACTGCTCAAGCCCCCTTGCTCTCCGGCCCCCAGGCCAGCCGAATCGTCACAGGTCTCCGTGCACCTTCAGGTTGTCCACGTGGACCGCTTCGGTCTCCTTGATCAGCCCGGCCGCCTTTCGCAGCACGAAGGCCGTGGCCTCCATCAGCTGACCGGCCGAATCGAATTCGTTGTGGACACCCTGCTTGAACTTGCCGACGGCACCGTGTGCGTCGCCGTGCTCGTCCACTCCGCCGAAGGGGCTTTCCTTCTCGTCATCCATACCGGTGACGCCTTTTTTGGTCTTCTCGAACTCGTCCTTGAGCTTCTCCACCTGACCGGCGGCGATCCCCATGGAATCCGGGTCGTACACAGGCACGGTTCGTCATCCCCTTCACGGAAAACTCGTATCCGCCCGATCAGACGCGCGGCCGATCAGGACGGTTCCCGCGCATACTTTAAGACCTCGGCAGCGGGTCGTGTGCGCATCCACGCCAACTTCCACCCCGCCGATATCGACTTCCCGAAACGGCCGAATCGGGGTGAACCTCATCAAGTCGGGCGTAACTCAGAAATCGGCGACTTCCCGGATCCGCGTCGCCAGCAGCTGGTTGTCCGCCGGGGTGATGGTCGCCCAATCCCGTCCGTCCCGGTTCCGCGCGACCTGGAACAGATAGCGTCCCGCGTCCGTGTCGTAGAAGGCGACCACGCTGTCCGCGCGGCGAGGACGGCCGTCCCGTCCGGCGCGTTCGATGCCGAACTGGCCGCGTGCCTCCTGGCCGAGCAGCATGCCCGCCACTTCCTGGGCCTGCCACAGCGGCACGTTCAGGTCCTCCAGAGCGGTGACCAGTGCCTTCGCGTCGCCGCGGGAGGCGGCGTCGGCGTCGCGGAGGACGTCGTGCGGGATGCTGATCGACTGGCCGACGCCGGGGCCGAGGTCACCCGCGACCGAAACGGCGGCCTCGGCGAGGGAGCTTTCGCGGGCGGGGATCAGCCACACCTGGCCGGAGTCGATCACGCCGAGCAAGGCCTGGTTGCCGACGCTGACCGCCTGACCCTTGATCTCGCGATCGGTCCACACCCAGACGTCGATCGCGATCCGGGGATGCGCGAACAGGTTCAGCATGTCGACCAGCTCACCCGACGCCTGGTGCCCCCGCGCGAGGCCTCGCGCGCGCAGGGATTCCCAGGCCTCTTCGATCAGTGCCGCCCGCTCCGTATGGGTCGTTCCGGGGCTCGGCACGTCGAGTGCGACATGGCGGCGGGGCAGCCTTTCGGCTTCCCAGAGCATTTCGAACTCGAGTGCGGACAGCACCAGGCTGCCGTTGTCGTTCGGCACAGGTTCAGCGCGCTTCCCGGTTGCCGTGGTCACCGATGACGTCGGGCGACACCATGCGCTCGTCGGTGAACAGGTCCTTGTCGTCGACGCCGTAACGCCTGATGTGCTCCGCGTCCTCTTCGACGTCCTGGGTGGCCGCGCGCTCCATGAACTTCGACTCGGTCTTCGGCTGCTTCGCGCCGATCTTCTCCGAGCGCCGCATGGCCTCCTCTTCGGGGAGCTCGCCGATCGGCAGCTGACGGGTCGGCTTCACGCCGCCGCCTTCCTGCCGGGGGCGGCGGTCGCGTTCCTTGTCACCGCTCAGCGCGCCACCCGCGACACCGGCGCCGAGCGCGGCCGCACCGGCGCCCAGATCGCCCGCGGCCGGGCCGGTGATCTTCGGGACGGCGGGGAAACCGCGGCCGGACTCGTTGCCGGCGGCCAGTGGCGCCTGCGGTCCGGCGCCCACCGAGCGGCCCTTGCCGAGACCCTGGTCTCCACCGCCCTGGCCGCCTGCGACATTGCCGAAGACGCCGGGACCCGAGCTGGAGCCAGGGCCCTTGCCGAGAGCGCCGTCGATACCGGGGCCGGTGCCGAACGACTTGCCCGCCGGCTGGGCGGACGTCGTGCTGTTGCCCGGCGGCAGGCTTCCGGTGGTCTGGCCCGGCGGGACGTTGGTGGAGCCGGGAGGCAGGTTCGGCGCACCCGGCGGGACGAACGTCGAGGAGCCGGGCGGGCCGGTGACCGGGTACGACGGCCTGCCCTGTTCGGGCTGCGGGGCGGGCCGGTTCGGTGTCACCCAGCCGCTGCCCGGCGCAGGCGCCGGACGTGAGGTGCCCGAGGGCGTGGTCGGAGCGGCCGCCGCGGGTGCCGTCGCACCGCCATGAGGTGCCGACGAGCTGGTCTTTCGGGCCGGAGCGCCGCCGACGGCGACACCGTAGGCCGGGGTCGGCGCGTCGAAGGACGGCGACTTGTTGCTGACGGGCTGCACCACCGGCGGCACGTACTTCGACTCGACGGCGGCCGACGCGGGCCGCACGCTGCCGTCCGGCGTCAGCTCCGTGGCCGTACCCGCGAGATTGAGCGGGCCGGGACCGCCACCCGCTCCGGCGGCGGTGGTGTTCTGCGTCAGGTTCATCGCCTGCGGATCGGCCAGCGTGTCCGTCGTCAGCAGGTTCTCGCCGCTGGTCTTGGCGTACTCGTTCAACGCCTCCTGCGCCTGCGCCCGCGCGTTGTTCGCGGCGCCGACACTCTTGGCGTGGTCGGTCTCGAACCCGATGAGACTCAGCACGACGTCGCCGAGGGTCAAGCCGCCGGCACCCTTCCGCACCACTTCCGGATCCGGGAGCTTGTGCAGCGTGCGGTTGAAGGCCTCACCCTGGGCGAAGATCATCTCCGCGGAATGCGAGACCTTCGAGTTCGCGTCCTGGGAGAAACCGGCCTGCTCGGTGAACACCTGGCCGGCCGCGCCACCCGCCTCGCTCTGCCATTCCACGCCGAGCTTGCCCAGCTCGTCGCGCAGCGTCTTGTCGGTGTCGGCGAGCGCCGTCGCGACGGACTTCAGCGCGTCGACGGCGATGCCGATGCTGCCGGTGCCGTCGCCACTGCGAAAGCGCTCGATCTCGGTCGCGATCCCGGTGTCGGTGTAGCCGTCGAACCGAAGATCGCGGAGCTTGCCCGCGAGGTCGGAAACGTTCACGGCGCCCTCCCTAGTTGCGTGCTTTCAAGGTCTGCAAAGCCAGATCGGCCGCCTGCGCGGACATTTCGCACAGCTGCGGCATGGTGAACGCGCCGGCGGTGACGGTGACGGCCCGCACCGCCAGCGTCTGTCCTCGAGCGACACCGACGAGTGTTTCGCAATCGCTCGGTTTCCCGGCGTCGCGGTAGCTCGTGACGGCGGGAAATCCGCCGACCGCCTTCGGTTCCGTCGTCATGCTGTTCTTGCGGCGTTCGCCCGTGAACCACTCTTCGACGTCCGCGGCGACCGTGCGGACGTAGTAGGTGTGGAAGGGCTCCGCGGCGTCCGCGTCGAAGACACAGGTCGGGCCGTCGATCGGTTCGGCCGCCGTACGCGGTTTGCTGTTGATCTTGAGCTGGTCGAGCTGCGGCGAGGCGAGCAAGGCGCAGGGATCGGCCCCTTGCAAGCTCAGCTCGGAAGGCCTGGCCGGCAGCGCGGACGCTTTGGCGCCCTGCGTGGCCGAAGCCAGCGCCGGCTCGTTGGGGAAAGCCTGCCCACCCGTGTCCGTGGCGCATCCGGCCAGCACGAGGGTGAGCACACCGCCGGAGACCAGCACGCGAGGCCTACGCCCGGTGTACACCACGGTCCCCGAACGCGGCGGCCTTGTCCGCATCACTGGTCTTGTACTCCTTGGCCGCCGTGCGGAGCTGGTTGACCAGCCCCCGCAGACCGGCCACGTAGGCCTTGACCTGCGCGGCGTACGACTGGTCGCCGTCGGCAACGAGCTCGTTCCAGACACTGGTCGAGTGCACGCTCACCGTGTCGTTGGCCGGAGTGTCGATGCGCAGCTGGTCGAGCCGCGTCAAAAGCTTGTCCTGCAACGCGTCGACCTGCTCTTCGACGATCTTCGCCACTTCGAGCAGCTTCGACGGATCTACTCTGATGTCGGCCACCGACGGCGGCGTCGGGACCGCCGACGTGAGGTCCTGGATCTTGCCCGATGCTGCCATTCCCCACCCCTTTGATACGCACGTCGAGGCTACCAACGCTGAGGTAACGAGCGCCTGAGCTTCGCAGGAAATACCGGGTTAGACGCATCCAGGAGCGGGATGGTTCCGTTCGAAATTCACGAAACCGGGGTGGCGATCTCTCCCTTGGCGGCGAGCAGGGCGATGTCGGTGCGGTGGTGCGAGCCGGCCAGGTGGACCTTCTCGACCGTCGCGTAGGCGTCCTTGCGGGCGGCCTTGAGGTTCTTGCCGGTGCCGACGACCGACAGCACGCGGCCGCCGGAGGAGACCACGGCGCCGTCGTCGCGGCGGCGGGTCCCGGCGTGGAGCACGCCTTCGATCTCGCCACCGGTGATGACGTCGCCGGTCCTCGGCTTGCCGGGGTAGCCGTCCGCGGCGAGCACGACGGTGACCGCCGCGCCGGAGTCCCAGTCCAGCGGCGGCAGATCGGCGAGTTCGCCGGTCGCCGTCGCGTGCAGGACCTTGCCGAGCGGGCTGCGCAGCAGCGCCAGGACGACCTGGGTCTCCGGGTCGCCGAAGCGGCAGTTGAACTCGATGACCTGCGGGCCTTCGGAAGTCAGCGCGAGACCGGCGTAGAGCAGGCCGGAGAAGGTGGCGCCGCGGTCGTCGAGCTCGTCGACCACGGGCTGGACGATCCGCTCGACGACGTCGTCGACCAGGTCCTTCGGCGCCCACGGCAGCGGCGCGTAGGCGCCCATGCCGCCGGTGTTCGGACCGGCGTCGCCGTCGCCGACGCGCTTGAAGTCCTGCGCGGGCAGCAGCGGGACGACCGTGCGGCCGTCGACGAAGCAGAAGAGAGAGGCCTCCGGGCCGTCGAGGAACGACTCCAGGAGCACCGGGTGGCCGCCGTCGAGCAGCATCAGGGCGTGCTTGCGCGCGACGTCGACGTCCGTGGTGACCACGACGCCCTTACCCGCGGCGAGGCCGTCGTCCTTGACCACCCAAGTGGGGCCGAAGCGGCCGAGCGCGGCGTCGAGGCGGGCCGGGTTGTCGACGACCTCGCAGTGCGCTGTCGGCACCTTCGCGACCGCCATGACGTCCTTCGCGAACGCCTTCGAGCCCTCGATCCTGGCCGCGGACGCGGACGGGCCGAAGCAGGCGATGCCCGCCTTCCGGACCGCGTCGGCGACACCCGCCACCAGCGGGACCTCGGGACCGACCACCACCAGGTCCGCCTGCCACTGCTTGGCCAGGGCGGAGACCGATTCGGGGTCGGCCGCGTCGACACCGAGCTGCTCGGCCACCGAGGAGGTGCCGGCGTTGCCCGGGGCACAGGCCAGCGCGGTGACGGAAGGGTCTTCCGCGACCGCGAGGACAAGTGCATGCTCACGGGCGCCGGACCCGATTACCAGTACGCGCACGACGCACAGGGTAACCGTGCCGGAGATGCCCTGTCGGCGGAGCCACGTGAAACCCGCCCCGACCGGAGGCCCCGCTATCGTGGCGACGGGGCACCATAACGTCTGACCTGCGGAAACACGAACCTGCCCCGGCGACGCGATCGCCGTCGCGGGTCACCGATCACCACAGCCCGAACACGTCGCCGTCCTCGAGCGGGTGGTTCCATCCGGCGTTCACCCGGCGGTCAGCGCTCCGCCGGTCCGTCTTCGCCGTCCGGACGCCTCCTGCGTCAAGGGTGGCGCGGTACCCCGAGTTCGAGTCGAAAGAGGTTACCCACCATGCGAAAGCGCCTGGGCGTGCTCGCCCTGTCCGGTCTCGCCGTCCTCAGCGTCACAGGGCTGGCGGGCGCCGCCGAGCCGGGTGCCGGAGATGTGTCGGCACAGGCCAGGGGTCACGATGGTCCGGTGATCGTCGGACACCGCGGCGCGCCGGGTTACCGCCCGGAGCACACGCTCGCCTCGTATGAGCTCGCCTACCGCCAGGGCGTCGACTGGGTCGACGTCGACCTGGTGCCCACCAAGGACGGCCAGCTGGTCGCCCGGCACGAGAACGAGATCGGCGGGACCACCGACGTCGCGAAGCACCCCGAGTTCGCGAACCGGAAGGCGACGAAGGTCATCGACGGCGCGTCGTTCACCGGCTGGTTCACCGAGGACTTCACCCTCGCCGAGCTGAAGACCCTGCGCGCGACCGAGCGGATCCCGCAGCTGCGCCCGAACAACAAGATCTACGACGGCCGCTACCAGATCGCCACCTACCAGGAGGTGCTCGACCTGACGCGCCGTCTGGGCCGCGAGCTGCGCCGTGAGCTGGGGACGTACCCCGAGATCAAGCACTCGACCTACTTCTCCTCGATCAAGAACCCGACCGAGCCGAAGCTGGTCGAGCTGCTCAAGCGCAACGGGCTCAACCACCCGAAGGCGCCGGTGATCATCCAGTCGTTCGAGGTGTCGAACCTGATCGCGCTTTCGCGCCAGGTGCGGGTGCCGCTGCTGCAGCTGACCTCGGCGACCGGCGCTCCGGCCGACTTCGTCGCGAAGGGCGACCCGCGGACGTACGCCGACCTCGTCACGCCGGCGGGCCTGAAGGAGATCTCGAAGTACGCGGACTACCTGGGCCCGGAGAAGGCGCAGGTCATCCCCGTGGTGAACGGGGCGCTGGGCGCGCCGACCAAGCTCGTCGCCGACGCGCACCAGGCCGGGCTGAAGGTCGGGCCGTACACGTTCCGCAACGAGAACAACTTCCTCCCGCAGAACCTGCGCTCGTCGGCCAACCTCGCGGAGTACGGCAACGCGTTCGCCGAGCAGGAGGCCTTCCTCAAGGCGGGCGTCGACGGATACTTCGCCGACCACCCGGACACCGCGCTGGAAGCGGTGAAGGCTTTCCGGGGTCGCTGACACCTCCTCTCCGATGCCGTGAACGGCCCGTTCCTCGCGAACGGGCCGTTTTCGCGCGTCCGACGAGGCGGGTTTCTTGACGGGACCTTGACACGCCCAGGTCGGCGGGCCTAATTTCGGCGGATCTCAATGGTCTGTCCGCATACCTTTTAAGTGGGTGCCCGATGGATGTCTCAGACGCCCGTGCCGCCGAACCCGCCGACGAAGACAGTGCCCGGCTCCACCAACTCGGCTACGCGCAGGAACTCCGGCGCACGATGTCGACCTTCTCCAATTTCGCCGTCTCGTTCACGATCATTTCGATCCTCTCCGGCTGCCTGACCCTCTACGGGTTCGGCATGAAGACCGGCGGCCCCGCCGCGATGATCTGGGGCTGGCCACTGGTCGGCCTGTTCGTCATCCTGGTCGGGCTCGGCATGGCCGAGGTCTGTTCCAGCTACCCGACCGCGGGCGGCCTCTACTACTGGGCCGCGAAGCTCGCCCCGCGCAACGGCGCGGCCTGGTCGTGGTTCACCGGCTGGTTCAACCTCATCGGGCAGATCGCCGTCACCGCGGGCATCGACTTCGGCGCGGCGCTGTTCCTCAACGCCTTCCTCGATCTGCAGTTCGGCTTCGAGGCGACACCGGGCCACACGATCCTGCTGCTGGGGATCATCCTGGTGATCCACGGCCTGCTGAACACCTTCGGCGTCAAGATCGTGGCGCTGCTGAACACCGTCAGCGTGTGGTGGCATCTCGCGGGTGTGCTGGTCATCGTCGGGGTGCTGGTCATCGTGCCCGAGAAACACCAGGACGCGTCGTTCGTCTTCGGCGAGTTCGTGAACAACACGGGCTGGGCGTCACCGGTCTACGTCTTCTTACTGGGCCTGCTGCTCGCGCAGTACACACTCACGGGGTACGACGCCTCGGCCCACATGACCGAGGAGACCAAGAACGCGGCGAAGGCCGGGCCTCGCGGGATCGTCAACTCGATCCTCGTCTCCCTGGTCGCGGGCTGGATCCTGCTGATCGGCCTCACCTTCGCCATTCAGGACTACGAGGGCGCCGTCGGCTCCGAGACCGGCGTGCCACCCGCGCAGATCTTCCTCGACGCGACCGGTGAGACGACCGGCAAGTTCCTCTTGCTGATCTGCATCGGCGCGCAGCTGTTCTGCGGGATGGCGTCGGTGACCGCGAACTCGCGGATGATCTACGCCTTCGCCCGTGACGGCGCGATCCCGGGTTCGAGCTTCTGGCACCGCATCAACAAGCGCACCCAGACGCCGACCAACGCGGTGTGGCTCGCCGCGGGCGGCGCGCTCCTGCTCGCCCTGCCGTACCTGTGGAGCGCGACCGCCTACGCGGCGGTGACCTCGATCGCGGTCGTCGGTCTTTACGTGGCCTACGTGATCCCGGTGTTCCTGCGGGTGCGCAAGGGCGACGACTTCGAACCCGGACCGTGGAACCTCGGCAAGTGGGGCAAACCGATCGGCATCGTCGCGACCATCTGGGTGTGCTTCATCTTCGTCCTGTTCATGCTCCCGCAGGGATCGCCGATCACCATCGACAGTTTCAACTACACGCCCATCGCCTTCCTCGTCGTACTCGGTGGTGCCGCGGTGTGGTGGTTCGCCTCCGCGCGCAAGTGGTTCACCGGCCCGAAGGTGCAGGGGTCCGAGGCCGAACTCGCGGCGGTGGAACGGGAACTCAAGGAACTCGGCTGACGGCCGCCCTGGCGCGGCCGACGCGGACTCCGGTCACCGCGGCCGCGCCCAGGGCACCGACGGCGGCGAAGGCGTAGAAGCCCCACGGGTACGCGATCCCGGCGCTCAGCAACGCGCCGCCGAGGATCGGCCCGCTGATCGCGCCGATGCGGCCGACACCCGCGGCCCAGCCGATTCCGGTGGCACGCATGGCGTCCGGGTACGTCTTGCCGATGTACGCGTACACGAGCACCTGAGCGCTGAACACGAATCCGCCGGTGAGGAACACGGCCACGTACAGGCCGACAGCGGGCAGCTTCACGCTCAGCAGGGCCAGGAACACGGCCGCCCCGAGGAACCAGAAGATCACCGCCGGCCGCACGCCGACCTTGTCCGCCACCCGGCCCGCGACCAGCAGGCCGACGACGCCGCCGAGGTTCAGCGTGAGCAGCAGCCCGAGCGCCGCGCCGAGCGGGTACCCGGCCTGGCGCATGATCTCCGGCAGCCAGGTGTTGAGCCCGTAGACCAGCAGCAGCCCCATGAACGACGTCACCCAGAACGCGATGGTGGCCCGCAGCAGCCCGCCGCGGAACAGGCCGCCGACGACCTGCGTGGCCGACTTCTCCTGCGTCTCCCGCACGCGCTCGAAGGACTCGGACTCCGGCAGGTACTTGATCATCAACGGCACCAGCACGAGGGCGGGCAGCGCGCCGGCGACGAACATCGCGCGCCAGCCGAGCGGCTGGATCAGCCAGATTCCCAGCAGGGCGGTGAGGACCGCGCCGACGTGGTAGCCGGTCATCACCGTGGTGGTCGCGCTGCCGCCCTTTTCCTTGCGGGCGTACTCGGTGACCAGCGCGATCGCCGTCGGGAGGCAACCGCCCAGGCCGAGCCCGGCGAGGAAGCGGAACAACCCGAAGAAGAACGCCGAGGGCGCGATCGCGCAGAGCGCGGTGCACACCGAGAAGGCCGTGACGGCGATGATCAGCGCCTTGCGGCGGCCGATCACGTCGGTGATCGTGCCGATCGCCATCGCGCCGATCATCATGCCGATCAGGCCGAACGTCGAGATGACCGACGCCGTGCCGGGGGTCAGCCCCCAGACGTGGTCACGGAGCAGTGCGGGCAGCACCGTACCCAGGACGACCAGGTCGAATCCGTCGAGCAGGACCGCCGTCCAGGCGAGCGTTACCACCCACGAACGGGCCGCGGCAGGGGACATGGGGACCTCCAGCTGTTCGCTATGCGCACGAGTATGCACAATACGAACGCTGTGAGCAAGGCCACTGGACCCCTGGATGTCAACGTTTCGCGAGATCTCCCAGAACACGCCAGGTGCGGAGCCGCTCTTCGCTGGTCCGGATACCGCTCTGGGTCGCGACGACCTCTGTCGCGCCGGCGTCGAAATACCGCCGGATCTCGGCCGCGACGGTCTCCTCGTCCCCGGCGATCACCAGCTCACCGGCGGAATCCACGCCCTGGACGTCGAAAACCGCGCGATAGGAGGGGATGTCGCGGAAGAACGCGTACTGCCTGTCGACCGTGGCGCGGATGGCGTCGGGATCGTCGGTCACGACGACCGGGACCATCGCGATGACCCGCGGCGCCGGACGGCCGGCGGCGGCTTGGGTGATCTCCGGGACGATCAGCTCCGAAAGCGCCTTCGGCCCGGCGAGGAACGGGATCGTGCCGTCGGCGAGTTCGCCGGTGACACGCAGCGCCTGTCGCCCCATCGCGGCGATGATCAGCGGGATGTCCGAAGAGCCCGCGACCGAGAGCGATGCCGCGAAACCCTTGGCGTGCGCGGTGACCGTCTCACCCTGGAAGTCGACTTCGTCGCCTTCGAACACCTGGCGGAGGATCGTGAGGTATTCGCGCAGGTGCTTGATCGGGGACGGATACTCGATGCCGTACGCCGGTTCGAGCCAGTTTTTCGCGCCGGTGCCGAGGCCGAGCACGAACCGGCCGCCGGTGGCGGCCTGCGCCGTCTGCGCGAGGCCGGTGATCAGCAGCGGATGTCGCGGATAGATCGGGACGACGCCGGTTCCGACGGCGATCCCCGGCACGGCGCGGCCCGCGAGGGCGGCGACGGTGATCGCGTCGTGCTCCATCTGTTGGGAGAACCAGGCGGACGTGAGGCCCGCGTCGGCGGCCTGCTGGGTCTGCGTGATGAGTTCGTCGACGATGTTGACGGCGTTCGCGGTGTCCCCGGACGGGAGTGCCACTCCGATGGTCATGTTCAACGCTAACCGCGCCGTCGAGGGGATATTTCCGCGTTCACCGGGTGGGATGCCGCCGGCTGGGAGGGCGGCGGGACGGCGCTTTGGTCGCCGCCAAGTACGTGAAGGCCCCCTTCACAGCGCTAGGCGCAATGTAGGGGGCCTCCACGTACTTGGGTGAGCCATCCGCAAGTCCGTGAGGACGTCAGACGAACTCGTGCCGCACGATCGTCTGCTCCCGCCCGGGACCGACACCGATCGCCGAGATCCGCGCGCCCGAGAGCTCCTCGAGCCGCTCGACGTACGCCCGCGCGTTCGACGGCAGCTCTTCGAAGGTCCGGCAGCCCGAGATGTCCTCGAACCAGCCCGGCAGCTCTTCGTAGATCGGCAGCGCGTGGTGCACGTCGGTCTGCGTCATCGGCATGTCGTACGTCCGGAACCCGTCGACCTCGTAGCCGACGCACACCGGCACCTTCTCCAGGCCGGACAGCACGTCCAGCTTGGTGAGGAAGTAGTCGGTGATGCCGTTGACCCGCACCGCGTAGCGCGCGATGACCGCGTCGAACCAGCCGGTGCGCCGCGAGCGGCCGGTGGTGACGCCGAACTCGCCGCCCTGCTTGCGCAGGTACTCGCCGGACTCGTCGTCCAGCTCGGTCGGGAACGGGCCGGAGCCGACTCGTGTGGTGTAGGCCTTGAGGATGCCCAGCACGGTGGTGATCTTGCCCGGGCCGATGCCCGAACCCGCGCTCGCGCCGCCGGACGTCGGGTTCGACGACGTCACGAACGGGTAGGTGCCGTGGTCGACGTCGAGCAGGGTGCCCTGCGAGCCTTCGAGCAGCACGGTCTCGCCGCGCTCGAGGGCCTGGTTGAGCTGCAGGCGCGTGTCGGCGATGCGGTGCGCGAACTTCTCGCCCGCGGCCAGCACCTCGTCGGCGACCTGGTCGGCGTCGAGCGCCTTGCGGTTGTAGACCTTGACCAGCACCTGGTTCTTGAACTCCAGTGCCGATTCGACCTTCTGCCGGAAGATCTTCTCGTCGAGCAGGTCCTGCACGCGGACGCCGACGCGGGCGATCTTGTCCTGGTAGCAGGGGCCGATGCCGCGGCCGGTGGTGCCGATCTTGCGGCTGCCGAGGTAACGCTCGGTGACCTTATCGATCTCCACGTGGTACGGCATGATCAAGTGCGCGTCGGCGGAGATCAGCAGTTTGCTGGTGTCGACGTCGCGTTCTTCCAGCCCGGCGAGCTCGTCGAGCAGCACCCCCGGGTCGATGACGACGCCGTTGCCGATGACGTTGGTGACGCCCGGCGTGAGGATCCCGGACGGGATCAGGTGCAGGGCGAAGTTCTGCCCGTCGGGAAGGACTACGGTGTGGCCCGCGTTGTTACCGCCTTGGTAACGCACGATCCACTGGACGCGGTCGCCGAGCAGGTCGGTGGCCTTGCCCTTGCCCTCGTCCCCCCATTGGGCCCCGATCAGCACGATGGCCGGCATGTGACACTCCAGGTGTTCGGCGACTTGTGGTTTGGCGCTGGTAAATGCCGGTGCATGAGCGTAACGGAGGGCCTTCGGGTGCGCGGAATAGTGGTGGCCTGCGGAGAGGGCGAACCCACATTGCCGGAGATCGACGACGTCGAAATGGTGCGCGTCCCGAGCCGTCCAGGCAAGGCGGATATCGACCCCTTGCTGGGGGAACACGATCATCTGGTGGTCGCGGGCACCGACGCCGACCTCGCGGCCGTCGCGCTCCGGCTGTTACGAAAAGAACAGCTCACCGGCGTGTCGCTCGGGTTCGTGCCGTCCTCGCCGGACTCCGACGTCGCCCGCATCTGGAGCCTCCCGACAGAGCCCCTGCGCGCCCTCGCGCTCGCGTTGCGCGGCGAGGTCGACCCGGTGCCGCTCATCCGGGACGACACCGGCGGCGTGCTCGTCGGCCGCGGCGTGGTCGGCATGGTGCGCGGGGTGGCCTACTGCGACGAGCACACCGTCCTGCGCGGGCCCGCGCGCTCGATCGAGGTCGAGCCGGACGCGAGCGGGCCGGGGCTGATGGTCCGGGTGACCAAGGGGACGCTGTTCAAACGGCCGTCGACGCAGCACGCGCGGGCGTTCCAGCTCGGCTGCATCCCGACCCGCCCGAGCAGTGACGGCGTCGTCCATCCGCGCGCGATGAGCCGGTGGACCTGGTACCGGCACACCGAGGACCTCCGGCTGGTCCGCGGGCTGGTGTAGCCCGTTCGGCCCAGAACCTTCAGCTGGACTTTCCGAAAATTTTTCGGCGGCGTACACCGGGTCCTGCCTGCTCGTGACACTCTCCGTTCACGAAGGCCCGCCCACGGTGTCACCCGATGGTGTTGCGTGGGTCATATCCGTGTCGCAAGGTGACCAGGTCCCCAAACCTGACACGGAGGCAGCAATATGCCAACTGCGCTTGCTGTTCGTCGCTCCTTCACCGTTCTCGCCGTCTCGGCGATCGTCTCGGCCGGAGTCGTCGGCGTCGCCGAAGCGACACCCCCTGGCATCCCGTCGACCGCGACCGCCAAGACCCAGCTCGCCTCGCTGACCGTCAAGCCGGACGGTTCGTCGAGCGGGTACAGCCGCGAGAAGTTCCCGCATTGGGCCGACCAGGGCAACAGCTGCAACACCCGCGAGGTCGTGCTCAAGCGGGACGGCACGAACGTTCAGCAGGACGGCAGTTGCGCCGCGGTCTCCGGCAGCTGGTTCAGCCCGTACGACGACGCCACCTGGACCGCCGCGTCCGATGTGGACATCGATCACGTCGTGCCGCTCTCGGCCGCTTGGCGCACCGGGGCGTCTTCGTGGACCACCGCGCAGCGGCAGGCGTTCGCCAACGACCTCAGCGCGCCGCAGCTGATCGCCGTCACCGACAACGTCAACCAGGAGAAGGGTGACAAGTCGCCGGACGCCTGGAAGCCGCCGTCCACCGGATATTGGTGCACCTACGCGAAGATGTGGACCACGGTGAAGGCCAAGTACAAGCTCAGCATCAAGTCGGCCGAGAAGACCGCGCTGACGGACATGCTCAACCGCTGCTGACCAAGTCAGTACAGGAAGGCCCCCTTGCTTGCGCCTAGGTACAGGAAGGGGGCCTTCACGTACTTTCGGGGCTGTCAAGCGGAATCGTGGGACGTTTCGCACGGTGAGAGCCGCGCTCACCATGTGGGCGGGCCTCAAGGTCGTGATTAGCGTGAATCGGGTCGGCGCAAGCAGCAGTGCAAATCCCCAGACCTGCGCCCCGTTCCCGCTGGAGGCCACCCGGTGTCCCGTACCGCCGTCACATCCCTGCTGGCCTTGTCCGCCCTCGTGCTCACCGCCTGCTCGTCCGCCGGTGGCTCGACGGGCGCCGATGCCGGGCCACCCCGACCCGGGGGCACGCTGCGCCTCGGGATCTCGTCGAGCCCGGACTGCGTCGACCCGCAGCAGGCCGGCACGAACGCGTCGCTCAACGTCGGCCGTCAACTGGTCGATTCGCTGACCGATCAGGATCCGTCCACCGGTGAGATCAGGCCTTGGCTGGCCGAGAAATGGGAGAGCAACGCGGATTCGACCGCGTTCACCTTCCATCTGCGTGACGGCGCGACGTTCTCCGACAACACCCCTGTCGACGCCGCCGCCGTCAAGACGAGCTTCGACGCGGTCAAGGCCCTCGGCCCGAAAGCCACGCTCGGCTCCGGATACCTGGCCGTGTACAAGGGGACGACGGTCGTCGACCCGAAGACGGTCAAGATCGAGTTCTCCGTTCCCAGCGCCCAATTCCTGCAGGCCAGCTCGACGATGTCGCTCGGCATCCTCGCGCCCGCCGCGTACCGGAAGACTCCGGACGAGCGCTGCCAGGGCGTCGGCCTGATCGGTTCGGGCCCGTTCGTCTTCGAAAGCCTGAAGCAGAACCAGGAAATCGTCCTCGCCAAACGCAAGGGCTACGGCTGGGGCTCGTCGCTGTTCAAGCACCAGGGCGAGGCGTACCTCGACAAGATCGCCTACAAGATCGTGCCGGAACCCGGTGTCCGCACCGGAAGTCTCGCGTCCGCGCAGCTCGACGCCATCACCGACGTCCAGCCGGTCGACGAACCGCAGTTCACCGGCAACGGCTTCACCGAACCCACCCGCCCGAATCCCGGCATCGTGTTCAACCTGCAGGCCAACGTGACCAGGGGTGTGCTCACCGACGAGAAGGTCCGTCAGGCGGTGCTCAAGGGCATCAACCGGCCCGAGGTCACCAGCACCGTGTTGACGCCGAACTACAAGGCGGCCACCAGCATCCTCGGCTCCGCCACGCCGTTCCACGCCGATCTTTCCCCGCTGCTGGCCTACGATCCGGCCGGGGCGACGTCGCTGCTGGAGAGCTCGGGCTGGGTGCCCGGCCCGGACGGCATCCGCACGAAGAACGGCCAGCGGCTGACCGCGAAGGTCGTCTTCTCCCTGGTGTTCAACCAGAACAAGAGCGTGCTCGAACTCGTGCAGCAGCAGTTGCGCAAGATCGGCTTCGACCTCCAGATCGAACAGCGCACGACCGCCGAGAGCGTGCAGATCACGCAGAGCGGGAACTACGAGTACCTCTGGTACAACACCACCCGCGCCGATCCGGACATCCTGCGCAACCTGTTCTCCACCAAGGCGAACAACCGCAGCAAGCTCACCGCGGACAACCCCGTCGACGCACCGCTCGACGCGCAGTCGTCCACTGTGGACCCGGCGAAGCGGAAGCCGGCGGCCGAGGAGGCGCAGCGCGCGATCATCGAGCACGGCTACTCGGCGCCGGTGTTCGAGCTGACCCAGGTACTGGCGCACGGGCCGAACGCGCACGGCGTCGGCTTCGAAGCCTCGTCCCGGTTGCAGCTGTTCGACGCCTGGGTGTCCGGCTCGTGACGCGGTATCTGCTCCGGCGGATCCTGCAGGCCGTCTTCGTCCTCTGGGCGGCGTTCACCGTGTCCTTCGTGATCCTCTACCTCCTGCCGGGCGACGCGATCAGCGCGAAGCTCGGCGGGGGTGAGGCCGGGCTTTCGGTGACGCCGGAGCAACTGGCCGCCGCGAAGGCGGAGTACGGCCTCGACGACCCGCTGCCGGTGCAGTACGGGAAACGGCTGATCGCCGCGCTGCAGGGCGACTTCGGCCGCTCGATCGCCACCGGGGACGACGCCACGGACATGGTCGTCTCCGCCCTGCCGCCGACGCTCGCGGTCACCGGACTGGCCCTGGTGCTCGCGATCCTGTTCGGCGGCGGGGTCGCGATCGCCGGGACCCTCACCCGGCATCGCTGGCTGGGCAACGCCTTGCTCGCGTTGCCGCCGCTGGGGATCTCGCTGCCGCCGTTCTGGGTCGGGCTGCTGCTCATCCAGTTCTTCTCCTTCCAGCTCAGGCTCGTACCCGCGCTGGGGTCGAACGGCTTCGAGTCGCTGATCCTGCCCGCGATCACGCTCGCCATCCCGACCGGCGCGATCATCGGGCAGGTGCTGGCGAAGAGCCTCCGCACGCAACTCGCCGAGCCCTACACCGAGATCGCGCTGGCGAAAGGGGCGAGCCGCTCGAGAGTCCATTTCGGACACATCCTGCGCAACGCGGCGGTGCCGACGCTGACCATCGCCGGGGTGGTCGCGGGGAACCTGATCGCGGGTTCGGTGATCACCGAGACGGTGTTCTCCCGCGACGGCCTCGGGCGGGTGACGTCGTCGGCGGTCACCGCGCAGGACATCCCGGTGGTGCAGGCGGTGATCGTGCTCGCCGCGCTGGTGTTCGTGGTCATCAACCTGCTCGTCGACCTCGTCTATCCCCTGCTCGACCCGCGGATCCGACACCGGGAGACGGCCGATGCCTGACGTTCTCGTCCGTGCCCGGCGGCCCGGCCTGGTGATCGCGGCCGCGGTCCTCGCCTTCGCGCTGCTCGCCGCCGTCATCCCGCAGCTGTTCACCGGGCAGGACCCGCTCGCCGGTGTCCCCGCCGAGAAGATGCAAGGCCCTTCTCTCGCGCATCTCTTCGGCACCGACGAAACCGGGCGGGACATCTTCGCCCGCGTGGTGCACGGCGCCGCGCTTTCCTTGCAGGCGACCGTGATCGCCGTGCTCGTCGCGCTCGTCGCCGGTTCCGCGCTCGGCCTGCTCGCCGGTTTCCGGGGCGGTGCCCTCGATTCGGCGATCATGCGCTGCGTCGACGTGCTGCTGGCGATCCCGTCGATCCTGCTTTCGCTCGCGCTGGTCACCGCGCTCGGCTTCGGCACGACCAACATCGCGATCGCGGTCGGTGTCGCGAATCTCGCGCAGTTCGCCCGGCTGATGCGCGCCGAAGTGCTGCGCGTCCGCAGCGGCGTGTTCGTCGAGGCCGCTCGCGCGGGAGGGGTGCGGTGGACCGGCGTGCTCGGCAGGCACGTGCTGCCCAACGCGCTCGGCCCGGTGCTCGCGCTGGCGACGCTCACCTTCGGTACGGCGGTACTGGAGGTGTCCGCGCTGAGCTTCCTCGGCTACGGCGCCACCCCGCCGACCCCGGAGTGGGGCTCGCTCGTGGCGGGCGGCCGCGGCTTCCTCGCCACCGCCTGGTGGATGACGACCTTCCCCGGACTCACCGTCGCGGCCGTGGTGCTGTCCGCGAACCGGCTGTCCCGAGCGATCGAAGGAGACGAGCGGTGAGCGAACTGCTGACCATCCGCGATCTCGCGGTTTCGTACCGGAACGTGCCCGCGGTGGACGGCGTCAGCCTGTCGGTCCACAAAGGACAGATTGTCGCCGTCGTGGGCGAGTCCGGCTCCGGCAAGAGCACGACGGCGCACGCGGCGATCGGGCTGCTGCCGCGCGGCGGCCGGATCGAACGCGGCGAGATCACCTTCGACGGCCGGGAGCTCACCAAGCTCTCGGACCGCGCTTGGCGATCCGTGCGCGGTCGCGAGATCGCCCTGGTGCCCCAGGATCCGACGGTTTCGCTCAACCCCGTGCACCGCGTCGGCGATCAGGTCGCCGAGGTGCTGCTGATCCACGGCTTGGCGGACAAGCGCAACGCCGGCGCGGAAGCGGTCGAGTTGCTGCGCAGGGCCGGGATCAGCGATCCGGAGGCGCGGGCACGGCAGTATCCGCACGAGTTGTCCGGCGGACTGCGTCAGCGCGCGCTGATCGCCTCCGCGCTGGCCGGGCGGCCGAAACTCATCATCGCCGACGAACCGACCAGCGCGCTCGACGTCACCGTGCAGCGGCAGATCCTGGACCATCTCGAAGAACTCGCCGCGGAAGCGGGCACCGCCGTCCTGCTGATCACCCACGACCTCGGTGTCGCCTCCGACAGGGCGTCGCGGATCGTCGTGCTGTCCCAGGGAAACGTCGTCGAGGAGGGGACGACCGGCGAGATCCTTTCCGCGCCGTCGCAGAGGTACACCCGGGATCTGCTCGCCGCCGCGCCCAGTCTTTCCGACACCCCGCTGCGGGAACCGAAACCGCCGTCGTCCGACATCCTGGTTTCGGTCCGCGACCTCGGCAAGAGCTTCGGCGCGATCCGGGCCGTCGACGGCGTTTCGTTCGACATCGCCCGAGGTCGGACGCTCGCGCTGGTCGGCGAATCCGGTTCGGGCAAGTCGACCACGGCGCGGATGATCCTCCGCTTGGAGACTCCGTCCGACGGCGTCGTCGAGTTCGACGGGCAGGACATCACCGCGCTGCGCGGCGAAGAGCTGCGACGACTTCGGCGCAGGTTCCAGCTGGTGTACCAGAACCCGTACGCCTCGCTGAATCCGAAGTTCAGCATCGAGGACGTCGTCTCCGAGCCCCTGCGGGCGTTCGGGGTCGGCACGAAGGCGGAACGCCGGGCGCGCGCGGCGGAACTGGTCGAACAGGTCGCCTTGCCGTCGTCGGTGCTGAACCGCAAACCCGCCGAACTGTCCGGCGGGCAACGGCAACGCGCGGCCATCGCGCGGGCACTCGCCCTGCGCCCGGAGCTGATCGTCGCCGACGAACCCGTTTCGGCACTGGACGTTTCGGTGCAGGCGCAGATACTGCGGCTGCTCGCCGACCTGCAGGACGAACTCGGGCTGACCTACCTGTTCATCTCGCACGACCTCGCGGTGGTGCGCCAGATCGCGGACACCGTCGGCGTGCTGCGCGGCGGCGAACTCCTCGAACTCGGCCCCGCTCAGGACGTCCTCGACCGGCCGAGCGCGGACTACACCCGGGAGCTGCTGGCCGCGATCCCGGGCCGGAAACCCCTGGAGGCACGATGAAGTTCGGGCTCTTTTCCCTCGTCGCGAACCATCCCGACCCGCTGACCGGCGTGACGCCGACCCAGCACGAACGCCTGCGCCGGGTCATCGACGAAGCGATTTCCGCCGAAGAACTCGGGTTCGACGCGTACGGTGTCGGCGAACGGCACGGCGAACCGTTCCTTTCCTCGGCGCCGCCGGTGATCCTGGCCGCGGTGGCCGAGCGCACCGCACGCGTCCGGCTGCTGACGACGCTGACCGTGATCAGCGTGCTGGATCCGGTCCGCGTCGCCGAGGACTACGCGACGCTGGACCAGCTTTCCGGCGGCCGGCTGGAACTCATGATCGGGAAAGGCAACGATCCCCGGCATTTCCCGCTGTTCGGGCTCGAGGAGGAACGGCAGTGGGAGTACCAGTCGGAGAAGTTCGCCCTGCTGCGCCGCCTCTTCCTGGAGGAGGGGGTGAACTGGGAGGGTGAATTCCGCGCGCCCCTGGCGGACGTCACGACCCGGCCCCGCCCGTTCCACCCGCGGCCGAGGATCTGGCACGGGAGTGCTTCGAGCACCGAGTCGACCGAACTGGCGGCGAAGTTCGGCGACCCGCTGTTCACGGCGAACGGCTTCCACCCCAAGAAGAAGTACGCCGATCTGATCGATCACTACCGGCGACGGTGGGTGGAGTACGGCCACGACCCCGCGGACGCGCTCGTCGGTTCGGGCGCGGGCGGGCTGTACGTCGCCAAGACCTCCCAAGCGGCGCTGGACGGCTACCGGCCGTACTTCGAAGCGTTGCTGCAGACGCCCGCGTACCAGCACAACAAGTCGGAGTTCACCACGCTGGAGGACAAGATCGCCCACGGCTCGGCGCTGGTCGGAAGCCCGGAACAGGTGATCGACAAGATCGGCGACTACCACGCTTCCTTCGGGCACGAGGTACAAGCGGTCTCTGTCGACGGCCTGACGTCGGAGGAGGGACGGGACGTCCTGGAGCTCTTCGCCTCCGACGTCATCCCGATCGTGCGGAAGGAACTGCCCTCCCGGGTCTGGGAGAGCTGACGGGCACTCGCGTGCTCAGACGGCGAACTTCGTGAACGTCGCCCGATCACGCGAGATCCGTCTCCAATCACGCGAGATCCGTCTCCAATCACGCGTGAACGCCCATCCCGCCGAACACGACATCCTTGCCCGCCCCTGTTCGCCGCGACGGAAGGCGTGACTCGCGTGATCAGACACGTGACTCGCGTGATTGGGCGGCGAACTCGCTCGCCAGCCGCAGGATCTCGCGCGCGACGATGTCGTTCTGCCGGAAGGGAAGCGCGTTGGTCCTCGGCCGCGTGAACGCCCCGGCCGACCGCGCGGACGTATGCGGGCCGAGCGCGAAGCGGCGCGGGTGCGGGCGACCCTCGCGGTCGAGCATCCGGCCATCGGAAACGCGGGTGTGGATCCGGCCGGCGAGCAGCCTGTCGCCGGTGACCGTGTCGAGCACCGCTTCCTCACCGAGAGCGCCGCTGTCGCGCAACTGTCGCAAAAGGACATCCGACGCACGTTCGATACTCGGCTCCGGCAACCTCGCCTCGACGAGTGTCCGAGCCTCTGTCTCCCCTGGGAAACTCGCGCCGGACGCGACGAACGTTCGCCGCTCCTCATCGGATTTCACCCGCATTTCGGCGCCCAAGAAGGAGACGAGCCCGGCTTCCTGGAGTGCGAGCAGTTCCTCGAGCCGTCGCGGAGGCGGCCCGCTGGCGAAGTACGAGAAGAAGCCCAGAAACCATCCGTCCAATTCGGACAGTTGAGACGCCGCGTCGAGCCGTCCGGTCTGCACCAGCGCGGGGATCTGGCCCAACACGGACAGCAGCGCCATGAACGCGCCGAGATCCGCGCTGTACTCCGCGTCCGCCCGGCGCCCCAGATCCGCTTCGATGTACTCGCGCAGCTCCTTGCCGAACTCCTCGGCGGTGCCGAACTTCGAACCCGCCATCGGCCGGTCGAGCCGGTCGAGATCGAGCCGGTCGTCCGGCGCCGGGACCGCCCGCGCCACCAACGCGTCGAGCTCGCCGGGCGCCGCGTCCGCGAAAGCGTCGGCGAAGACGGCGAAGTCCATGCGCACCCTTTCGGGATGGGCGGTGAACAGCTCGCTGTAGTACGCCCAGGCGAGTTCCTTCGAGATCAGCGGCCAGACGTCGCGGCGGAAGTCGATCCGGCCGGGCACGGCGCAAAGCTTTTCGATGGCGTACGAGTCGAAGAATCTGGGCAGCTGCAACGGCTTCCCGCCGAGCCGGTAGCCGATCTTCGCGTGATACGGCACCCCTCGCCGCGACCCGATGTGCAGTACGGGCTCGGCGCCGCTGGGGTGATACTTCAACCCGCCGCACGCCTGCTCTTCGAAGCGGCCGCCGCGACCCTCGGTCAGCAGCAGCATCAAGTCGACGAACGCGAGGCCGAAGCCGCGTACCAGCACGGTTTCCCCGGCTCCGATCGCCGAATAGTCGACGTCGGCGGTGTAGCCGGCCGGGTAGTACGCGAGGTCGTGACGTGCGGCGAATTCCGCGAGCTCGGTCTCGCGTGCGTCCGGCTCGGCGTCCAGATGCCCGACGGTGAACAGGACCGCGTCCACCTTCAGCGGATCCGGCCGGTCTTCCAGCCACAGCGACTGCGGCTCACCGTCTTCGAGCCGCACCGCGCGGGTCCGGTGCTCGACGACCTCGATCCCGTCGGGGAGCTCGGAGCACACCTTGCGGTGGAACCAGGCGAGGTACGCGCTCTGCAACCGTCGCGTCGGGAAGTGATCGCTTTGCAGCGCGTCGAGTTCGGCGCGCAGACTGTCGTCGACCTCGGCGTCGAGGGTGCCCGCGCGGACCTGCCGGGCCCACTCGATCAGCGAAGGCCCGGGGCGGACCGGACCGTCGATCTTCACGGTGTCGTCGGTGAAGACCGTGACGTCCTCGGGCATGGAGTTCATCCGCAGCAACGGCGACTGCTCGTATCGCCAGACCCGCCCCGCCCCGGCGGGAAAGGGATCGACGAGATGCACCACCAGCCGCCGCCCGCCGAGCAACTCGGCGGCGTTCGCGCCGAGCCGTTCGAGCACGCCCACCCCGCGCGGACCGGCGCCGACCACCGCGAGCACGTAGGGAGGCTCTGGGGTACTCACCAGGCCGAAGCTACGCCGGGATTCCGGGCCGCGTGCGGGTTCTCAAGGAGCGGAACTCGTTGCCACACCCCGGAATCGGCGCGTACTCGTCGTGCAGGGGGAACTTGGACGAGAGGGACGGACGATGCCGGTCGAATTCCTGGGTATCGGAGGCACCAACGACGGTTCGGAGACGCATACGCGGTCGGGCGGCGTCTTCGACAAGGACTACACGGTGCGCCTCGCGCGGGCGCACGAGGAGTTCGGCTGGGACCGGGTGCTGTTCGCGTACGGCTCCAGCGGGCCGGACCCGGCGCAGGCGGCGGCGTACGTCGCGGCGAAGCTCGACAAGCTCCAGATCCTGTTGGCGCACCGGCCGAACGTTTCGTATCCGACGTTCGCGGCCAAGACGTTCGCCACGCTCGACCAGCTTTCCGACGGGAAGCTCACGGTCCACTTCATCACCGGCGGCAGCGACCACGAGCAGCAGCGCGAAGGCGACTACCTCACCAAGGACGAGCGCTATTCACGCACGCGCGAGTACATCCAGATCGTGAAGCAGGCGTGGACGTCCGAGGAGCCCTTCGACCACGAAGGCGAGCACTACCGCTTCGCCGACTTCGTCCTCGATGTCCGTCCAGTTCAGCAGCCGCGTCCGGGGGTCTCCTTCGGCGGCTCGTCTCCGGCGGCCTACGCGGCGGGCGGGGCCGAAGCGGACATCTTCTGCCTCTGGGGTGAGCCCCTCGCACAGACGGCCGAGCAGATCGAGTCGGTCAAGGCCGCGGCGAAGGCCGCCGGACGGACCGACGTCCCGCGGATCCAGGTCGCGTTCCGTCCGATCATCGCGCCGACCGAGGAGCTCGCCTGGGAGAAGGCGTACCGCACGATCGACGCCATCAAGGCCCGTACGAGCGGAGGCCAGCAGCTGACCCGGCGGCATTCGCTCACGAATCCGGAGAACACCGGCTCGCGGCGGCTCCTCGCTGTCGCCGCCGAGGGCGAGCGGTTCGACCGCGCGCTGTGGACGCCCACCGCGGCCGCGACCGGCGGCGCCGGTAACTCCACCGCGCTGGTCGGCACGCCCGAAACCGTCGCGCAGGCTCTGCTCGACTACTACGACCTCGGCGTCGAAATCCTCTCGGCGCGCGGCTACGACATGCTCGGCGACACGATCGACTTCGGCCGTCACGTCATCCCGATCGTGCGCGAAGAGGTCGCCAAACGTGACGCGGCGAAGACACCGAAAGCGACGTCGGCCCGGGAAGTGCTCGCGGTCGACGGCTGAGCCGTTCACTCCACCGAGTGCAGTTGATCATCCCTTTGGCGGTTGGCGCCAGAGTCTCGCTTGGTTGCTCAGCGGAGTCGAAGCGCGTTCGGACTCCTTCCGCGCCCCAGCGGCTCGGGATTCATCCCGGGCTCATTCGCGCGGAGCGGGAATCCCACGGCGAGCGCCGCGGATGTGTCCGGATTTCACCGACGGCAGACCCGAAACGAACGAAAGCCGCTGGTCTGGACCTCAGTCCCGGCCAGGGGGACATCGGCGGCCTCGGGCCGCTCGCCGTCGAAAAAGATCTCTAACTCCAGAAACCCGGCGAAAGAACCTAGCCAATCACCAACAGTCAGGAGACACTTACGTGAACGAATGACGCTTCGTGACGAGCTCGTGACCGCGTTACTCTCGGTCACGAGTTTGTCGCGTAATAAGGACCCTATTGGGGGCAACATGGCTTCGGCCGGACGGGTCACCTACCGTGAGGTGTTCGGTGTAGCCGAGTTCCGTTCGCTCTGGTTCGCGGAGCTGTTCTCGATCTTCGGCGATCAGCTCGCCAGGGTCGCGCTCTCGGTCCTCGTCTTCACCGAAACCCGCTCCGCGACCCTCACCGGTCTCACCTACGCGCTGACCTACGCCCCGTCGCTGCTCGGCGGCATCTTCCTCACCGGCTTCGCGGACCGCTTCCCCCGGCGGACCGTGATGGTGGTCGTGGACCTGCTGCGGGCCGTGCTGATCGCGCTGGTCGCCGTCCCGGTCCTGCCGTTCTGGGTCCTTTGTGTCCTCGTCGGCGCCGTTTCGCTGTTGAACCCGCCGTTCAAGGCGGCCCAGCTGGCCCTGCTGCCGCAGATCCTCGAGGGCGACCGGTTCGTCGTCGGCATGGCGATCCGCAGCATGACCGTCCAATCGGCACAGCTGGCCGGATTCGCTGGCGGCGGGCTCCTGCTGACCGCGCTCGAACCCCATCTCGCCCTCGCGCTGGACGCGGTCACGTTCCTGATCTCGGCGCTGTTCGTCCGGCTCGGACTGGCTTCGCGCCCGGCCGCGGCGTCCGGAGAGAAGCGCAAGTCGTTCTTCGCCTCGATCGGCTCGGGCGGGAAAATCGTCTTCGCCAGCTCAGGGCTGCGCTCGCTGCTGCTGTTCACCTGGCTGATGGGCCTGCTGCCGGTGTACGAGGGCATCGCGGCGCCCTACGTCGCCTCGTCGGGCGGCGGCCCCGAGGTCATCGGCCTGTTGCTGGCCGCGGACCCGGTCGGCAGCGTGATCGGCGCTTTCGTCTATTCGCGCTGGGTGCCGGCGCACGTCAGACCGAAACTGATCGGGCCGCTTTCGGCGTTGACGGCGATTCCGCTGCTGCTGTGCTTCCTGCAGCCGGGCCCGTGGTCGTCGATCGTGCTGTTCGTGATCTGCGGCGCCTTCGGCACGGTGGCGCTGATGCAGGCGACGGCGTCACTGACGCTGGCCGTGCCGGACGAGAGCCGGGCACAGGTGATGGGACTGTCGAACACCGGATTGACCACGACGATGGGCGTGAGTCCGCTGATCGGCGGAATCCTGGCGGATCAGGTGGGCCCGCAGTCGACGGTGGGCGTCTTCGGGCTTGCGGGATTGCTGCTGACGATTCCGCTCGCGTTGAGCTGGTGGCGGACCCTCAGCGGTGATCCGGAACGGTGGCAGGAAAAAGACGCCGCACGCGCGGAACATTGAGGTGTTCCACGCGCCGGCCCGATCGCGCGGCCTTCTGGCGCGCGCCCCAGTTCACTGATCCCTACCGGCCATCGCTGGCACCTTTCCCTCGACCTCTCAGAGAAAAGTACACACCTAGGGAGCTTGTCGACAGCCCGCAAGTCGGTAGAAGCTGTCCGTAAGTAGGGGGTTTCGGAGAATGACGCAAGAGTCAGGGGGAAAGATGATCACATCGGAGGAACGCGCTGGACATCGTTCGGCTCTCACGGTAGCGACGTGGGAGCTGTGGAAGAGGCCCAAACACTGGATCGCCTACACCGGGCTGTCCGTGGCGACGATGCTGGCACTGACGGGGGTCTTCGCAGCATCCATCGCCATCACGTCTTCGCAGGTCTTGCTTTGTTTTCTGCTCGCGGGGCTCGCCATCGCGCACACCGAGGCGACCCGCCGGATCGAGCGGCAGCGGCGCAGCATGAGCGTCACGCCGCATATCAACATGACCTCGGTCTGGGTGCTGCCCGGCGCGATTCTGCTGCCGCCGCACTTGACCGCACTTCTCGTGACCGTGATCTATCTTCACCTCGGATACCGCAGTTGGGCAGGCCTTCGCACGGTCAATCCCCATCGGACTGTGGCGAACGCCACATCGATGACGCTGACCGCGTTCGCCGCCTGGGCGGCCGTGCAGGCGGTCGGTGTGGACACGGCGTCGGTGACCTCGATCTGCGCCGCGAGCCTCGCCTTCTTCCTGATGAACGCCGTCTTCACCGGCACCGGTCTGTACTTCGCGGCGCCCAAGAAGGCGACCGTCCAAACGCTCCTCGGCTCCTGGGACGACAACATCCTCGAAGCCTCGACGGTCTGCATCGGCGCGCTGGTGCTCGCCGTGCTGCCGCATCAGCCCGTGCTGGTGCTGCTCGTCTTCCTGCCGCTGTACCTGCTGCAGCGGTCGGTGCTGATCAAGCAGCTGGAAGAGCTCGCGACCACCGACCAGAAGACCCAGCTGCTCAACGCCACGACCTGGCAGCAGGGCGCCGTCCGTGAGGTCGCCCGCGCCGAACGCGAGAACGGCCAGTTCGGCGCGCTGATGATCGACCTCGACCACTTCAAGAGCATCAACGACACCTTCGGTCACCTGGCGGGCGACGACGTGCTCAAGGGTGTCGCGGCGCTGGTCAAAGCGGAAACCCGGACGCAGGACCTCGCCGGCCGCTTCGGCGGTGAAGAGTTCGTGGTGCTCCTGACCTCGTCCTCGAAGCAGGAGTCCGTCGCGGTCGCCGAGCGCATCCGGCAGCGGATCAGCGAAATGGTCATCAAGACCCAGGACAACGCGGGCAACCCCGTGGTCATCGAGCAGCGGACGGCCTCGGTCGGCGTCGCGACCTTCCCGCTGGACGGCCGGACCATCGAAGAAGTCATGGCCTCGGCCGACGCTTCCGTCTACGCGGCCAAACGCAACGGCCGCAACCGCGTCGTGTCCTCACCGGACCTGGCGACGGTCGCCGAAGAGGCTGAGAAGTCCCTGGAGGCCATCGCGGCCTAGCGCAACCTTTCCATCACGTCGGCGGCGGCGGTCCGAAGGCGGACCACGCCCCCGACGGTGAATTCGGTGAGCAGGTCGATGAGCGCGTCCGCGTCGGGCGGCTCACCGTCCCAGCTCGCCTGGACGAGTGCCTCGGTCATCGCGAAGAAGAGGGTGACCAAGGCCTTGTCCGCGCGGCCGGAGTCGACGCCGTGGCGTGCCCAGCGCTGTCTGCTCGCCTCGGTGTAGACCCCCGCGAGCCGTTCACGGAGCCGGGTGAGGGCCGGATCGCCCATGCGCTCCGCCTCGCGCAGGACCGGGAACGCCTCCGGGTTCGCCGCGACGAAGGCGAACATGTTGGCGTAGTTGGCGCGCGCCCATGACCGGAGCTCGGGCTGCGAGAGGTCGAGGGCGGGCGCGCCGATCGCCTCGAAGGCCCGTTCCTCGATGTCCGCCACGACCTGGGCGAACAGCGTCGCGCGGTCACCGAACTGTTCGTAGACGGCCTGACGGGACACTCCCGCGTGCCGGGCGATCTGCTCGATCGTCGCGGCCTGCGCGCCGTGCACGGCGAAGACGCCGGCGGCCGAACCCAGCACCCGCGCGCGTTGCTCACCGACCGGGAGTTTGCGGGGTCTCCCTCTCGGCGCCGGACTTGACATCGTGCGCCACCTCACTGACTCTCTTTTTCGACACCCCTGTCGAAAATGTTTCTGCTCAACGAGGAGCAAGCATGCGTCCAGGATCCCGGCGCGGTGTGGCCGCCGCCGTCTCAGCGGCCACCGTCGCGGCCTTGCTGACCTTCGGGGCACAACAGGCCATCGCCGCCCCGTCCTTCTACGATCCCCCGTCGCCGCTGCCCGCGGGTGCTCCCGGCGACATCATCCGGCACGAACCGTCCACGTTCTACGTCGATCCCGTGAAACTCATCAAGGCCGACGCGGACGTCCGGCGGATCATGTACCGCAGCACCGACACCCACGGCAGGCCGAACGCCGTGACCGGCACCGTCCTCACCCCGAAGAAGGCCTGGAACGGGCCAGGCGAGCGGCCGCTCATCGGCTACGCGGCCGGAACGCAGGGCGTCGGGGACCAGTGCGCGCCGTCGAAGGCCCTCTCGGCGGGCATGGAGTATGAAGGTCCCTTCATCGCCGGGCTGCTGCTTCGCGGCTACGGCATCGTCGTCACCGACTACGAAGGCCTCGGCACTCCCGGCGTCCACACCTACGTCAACCGCGTCGCCGAGGGCAACGCCGTCCTCGACTCGATCCGCGCGGCACAGCGCCTGCCCGAAGCGAACCTGCCGGACAGCGGTCCGATCGCGACCGCGGGCTACTCGCAGGGCGGCGGGGCGTCGGCGGCGGCCGCCGAACTGCAGCCGTCGTACGCTCCCGAACTCAAGCTGAAGGGTTCCTACGCGGGCGCCGTCCCGGCGGATCTGGCCGAGGTCGGCAAGAACATCGACGGGCACTACGCGTTCGGGTTTCTCGGATTCACGCTGGTCAGCATGGACGCGGCGTATCCGGAGCTGAACATCCCGGCCGTGCTGAACGCGAAGGGCGTCGAGGCGTTCGAGAAGGTCAAGCAGGAGTGCACAGTGGACGCGATCTTCGCGCACGCGTTCACGCAGTCGAAGAACCTGACCAAGGACGGCAGGCCGCTGACCGCGTACCTCGCCGAGGAGCCGTACAAGACGCGAGTCGGACAGCAGCTCATCGGGGCGCGGAAGCCGGGTGCGCCGACGCTGGTCGTCCACAGTGCACTCGACGACATCGTGCCCTACGAGCAGGGACGGACCATGGCGCGCTCATGGTGCGCGAAGGGCGCGAAGGTGCAGTTCTCGACTTCGCTGGTTCCCACGCACGTCGGCGGGGCAATCCGGGCTTTCCCGGAGGCGTTCGCCTGGCTCGAGGGACGCTTCGCGGGGCTCCCGGCTTTCGGGAACTGCGGACTGTTCTAGGTATTTGCCTACCCACTGGAAGCGAACGTCGCCTCGGCGAGCTTGCGGAGCTCGGGCCGGCGTGACCAGCATGCCCCGTGACGGTGAAGGATTTGGGACATTGAACGTCCCAATTCCTTCATCGTCGACGACTTCGAGGCCCGACCGGGCAGCGGGACGGTGAGTTCTCGCGGTGGCATGGTCGAGTGGGGAGGATTCAGGACGTTCAACGTCCTGAATCTTTCCCCGCTCAGCCGTCACACGGGTTGTCGTGACCGGTATGGGACCGGAATGCCCTGCGCCCCTGTCGCCCTCGTGCAGGTCAGGCGTAGGTGGGTGAACGCGGGTCCGCTCCGGCCCGGATCGCCACTCACGCCCGGGCTCACTTGAGGCCGGTGGCTTCCGCGGCGGCGGGGTCCGAGTCGCCGAGGAAAGTCCTGCAGCGGTCGTACTCCTCGGTCTCGCCGATCTTGCCCGCGGCCTTGCCGAGGACCGCGAGGGCACGCAGGAATCCCTGGTTGGGGCGGTGCGCCCACGGCACCGGGCCGTGTCCCTTCCAGCCCGCGCGGCGGAGCTGGTCGAGGCCGCGGTGGTAACCGGTGCGGGCGTACGCGTACGCGGCGACGGTCTCGCCGGCTTCGAACGCCTTCTCGGCGAGCGAGGCCCACGCCTCGCTGTAGTCGGGGTGCTCCGCGGCGACGGCGGCCGGGTCGGTCCCGGCGTCCAGCGCCGCCTGCGCGGCGGTGTGCTCGGGGAGGTGCGTCGGCTGGGGGCCGAGGAGGTTCGTCATACGGCCATTGTGCCGACACGTCTCCCCAAGGGCGCCCCGCGCCCGACGGAGACTTCACATCGTGCGCCCTCTTTGGGCCGAAGGCCCACGAAAGCTCGGTGAAGGGGCGCTTCTCCGCGTCACGCGACCGGCGTACGGAACGACGTCCCTTCGACGAGCTTTCGTCAGCGCACGATCAGGAACACTGTGACTAGAAGAACAGGCTCCCGAGAATGCCCCCACCGGCCAGCACCAGAGCGGCGACGAGGACCGCCGCGACAAGTCGTTTCGGCATCATGGCGGCACACCTTGCCCTGCTTCGCACGCTGATCGCAAATCAGCCACCCCTACGGGTGAACCCCGATTTTCGACCCCAAATGCCCCTCTCGTGATCTGTAGCAGGGAAGATGGCCCGCATGACAAAGGCGACAGAAGTGACCGGGGACCTCTCGCCGGGTGTCATCCCCCGCAGCCCGATCGCGAAAACGAGGCTGTTCTTCAAGCTCCACTGGCACCGCGGCGCGCCAGGACAGGCGACGCCGGACTGGGTGCTGAACTTCTGCTACGGCATGTGGCTCGCCGCGTTCGCCTTCAAGCTGGTGGGCTCGTCCTGGGACATGTCGTGGCATTTCATGTGGCTACGGGACGACCTCGCCCCGCCGCATCTGATCAACACCGTCGGCACGGTGATCATCATGGTGCTCGTGGCGATCCACAGCTACACCGGGATGGGCGCGGACAGGCGTTCGCTGCGGCTGATGCAGATCGGGCTCGTGGTGTTCCTCATCGCGGCGCCGCTGGACGTCATCAACCACCGCGTCAACGGTCTGGACCTGACCGCGTGGAGCCCGTCGCACATGATGCTCTACATCGGAACGGGCATCATGCAGGCGGGCGTGATCATGGGCTGGCTGAAGTACGCCAAACCCGGCCGGATGCGCACCGGCGTCCTGATCGGACTGTGGGCGTTCTTCCTGGAGAACACGTTCTTCCCGAACGGCCAGCAGGAGTACGGCATCCTCGGGCTGCGCGCCTGGGAACGCGGCGCGCCCGAGGCCGAGCCCGAGCTGCTGAACTTCGCCGCCAACCAGATCGGGCATCCGGTCGACAGGGTGGCCGTCGAGTACTTCACGATGCCGATCGACGACTGGGTCTACCCGCTGTGGGGTATCGGCGTGATGGCGCTGATCTTCGCGCTCGCGCGGCACACGACCGGCTTCCGCTGGGCGGGGACGACGGTCGCCGCCGCCTACCTCGGCTACCGGCTGGTGATGTGGCCGCTGCTGCTCGGGATGGGGTTCCCGATCTCGGTCGTGCCGTTCTACCTGCTCGCCGTCGGCCTCGCCGTCGACCTGGCGTTCCGCATCGGCCGGGGTCATCCGGTGCTGACGGCGGGCGTCGGCGCGCTGCTGGTGACGGCGTTCGGCTACGGGATGCTGTGGGTGCAGTCGCAGTTCCGGCCGTGGATCCTCGGCGACGCGCATACGGAATCGGCGCCGCCGGTGGCGTACTGGACGGCCGCGGTCTGCCTGGCCGGGGTCGGCGTGCTGTGGGCCGCCGCCGGGCCGGGGACGCGGGCGGTGAACTCGCTGCTGGCGAAGCGTCGCGAGCGCACGGAGCTTCCGGCCGCCTGAGCCTCAAACCGATTCGTGTCCGGCCTGCCACAACGAAGCGAGCGGGAGCGCCATCAGCCGATCACCGAAGCTGATGGCGCCCTGGCGTCCGGTGTGGAGGACGATTCCCTGCGTGAACTGATCTCCGAGAAGATCCCGTAGCTGAGCGAGTCCGCGGAAGTCCGCCAGGGTCACCGTGTCACGCGCCTTCGATTCGACGCCGACGACCTGTCCGTCGTCCCGTTCCAAGACCACGTCGACCTCCGCACCACCGCTCACTCGCCAGTGATGCAGACGGACCTCTGCCGAGCTCCACGTCGCCTGTTTGGCGAGCTCGTTGACGATGAAGGTCTCGACGAGGGGGCCACGGCTCGGCGCCACGGGCTTCGCCAAGGATTCGGGGGACACGCCCAGCAGGGAAGCGGCGAGTCCCGTGTCGGTGAGGTGGAGCTTGGCGTGCTTCACCGCCCGGGACGTCAAGTTCCGTGACCACGCCGGAAGCCGGTGGACCAGGAACACCGCTTCGAGCAATTCGACGTACTTGTTCACCGTGGTGCGGTGGAGGCCGGTCCTGGTCGACGTGTTCACGCTGTTGTGCTCTTGTGCGGTGATGGAAGCCAGGTAGGCCAACAAGGCCGTCATGGCGCTGGGTTCGTTGACCCTGGACATCTCCCGGATGTCACGTTCCGCGATGGCTTGCACGTACGCGCGGAACCAGGCTTTGCGCGCACGCACACCTTCGAGGAGCGCGGGTTCGGGAAAGCCGCCTCGACAGATACGCGCGAAATAGTCCGTGCGATCGATGTTCGCGGGACCGAGATCGAGCAGGCGGCCGGGTTCGTCGAAAGCGACATCGATGAACCGCTCGAAGCGCCCCGCGAATTCACCCTGCGAAAACGGCCAAATGTCGACGACGACGCCTCGGCCGGCCAAGGATTCCGAGAGACTCGGCGTCGCCAGGAACCGAGTGGATCCAGCCAGGACGTAGCGTCCTGGCCTGCCTTCCGCGTCGACTTCCGCCTTGATGGCTCTGATCAGCGGATCCCCCGCCCGTTGCACCTCGTCGATGAGCCTGGGTTCCGGACCGGTCCCGGCGAATCCGACCGGATCAGCCATGGCCGCCTGCAGAAGCTGCTCGTCGTCCAGATTGAAGGAAGTCCCACCGTGGCGCCGGTGCAGATGCCTGAGCATGGTCGTCTTACCGGCCTGACGAGGGCCGTTGAGGATCACGACGCGGAAGTCCGCCAGGTACTCCTCGGCGACGGCGCAAGAGGCCCGCACCAGGTCCGATTCAGCCATAACTCCTCGAAATGCCAGTGGCGTGTACATCTCACAGTACCTTCGACCGACATTTCACGATCAGGTGAACCGACATTCCACAGTGCAAGTGACCGACATTTTGCTGATCTTGAAATGCCCTCGGGTCACGCCCACGAGTACATGAAGGCCCGCTTCCTTGCGCTTGGCGCGGGGAAGCGGGCCTTCATGTACTCGGCAGGACGAGGTCAGGAGAGCTTGTTGCCCGCCGAACCCAGCGACTGAGCGGCCTCGACGATGCGCGCGGCCATGCCGGCCTCAGCGGCCTTCAGGTAGCTACGCGGGTCGTAGACCTTCTTGTTGCCGACCTCGCCGTCGATCTTCAGGACGCCGTCGTAGTTCTTGAAGAAGTGCTCCGCGATGGGCCGGGTGAAGGCGTACTGCGTGTCGGTGTCGACGTTCATCTTCACGACGCCGTAGGACACCGCCTCGCGGATCTCCTCGGGCAGCGAGCCCGAACCACCGTGGAAGACGAGCTCGAACGGCTTCGAACCGGCCGCGAGGCCGAGCTTCTTCGACGCCGCCTCCTGGCCGCCCTTGAGCACGTCCGGGCGCAGCTTCACGTTGCCGGGCTTGTAGACGCCGTGCACGTTGCCGAAGGTCGCGGCCAGCAGGTAGCGGCCGTTCTCGCCGGAACCGAGCGCGTCGATCGTCTTCAGGAAGTCGCCCTCGGCGGTGTACAGCTTCTCGTTGATCTCCGCCTCGACGCCGTCTTCCTCGCCGCCGACGACACCGATCTCGACCTCGAGGATGATGTTCGCGGCCGCGGCCTTGGCGAGCAGTTCCTGCGCGATCTCGAGGTTCTCGTCGAGGTCGATCGCGGAGCCGTCCCACATGTGGCTCTGGAACAGCGGGTGCTGGCCGTTCTTGACCCGCTCCGCCGAGATCTCGATCAGCGGGCGGACGAAGCCGTCGAGCTTGTCCTTCGGGCAGTGGTCGGTGTGCAGCGCGACGTTGACGTCGTACTTGGCGGCGACGACCTGGGCGAACTCGGCGAGCGCGACCGAACCGGTCACCATGTCCTTGACCTTCTGGCCGGACGCGAACTCCGCGCCGCCGGTGGAGAACTGGATGATCCCGTCGCTCTCCGCCTCGGCGAACCCGCGGATGGCGGCGTTCAGGGTCTCCGACGAGGTCACGTTGATGGCCGGGTAGGCGAATTCGTTCGCCTTCGCCCGGTCGAGCATCTCCGCGTAGACCTCGGGGGTGGCGATGGGCATCGTTTACTCCTCCTCGAAGCAGGCTGGTGCACCTCTCGGCCGCATCGTACGAGGTCGGCCGGGAGGTGCCTACAGCCGTCGCGTCAGAGGAGGACGGCGGCGAGCGCGCGGTAGACCGGCAGGGGGTCCTGGTTCAGTACCTGGATGTTCACGTGGTCCGCCCCGGCTTCGACATGCGCGGTGACGCCACGGGCGACCGTCTCGGCGTCACCGTGGACGGCCAGCAGGTCGACCAGCCTGTCGCTGCCCTCGCCGGTGAGGTCCTCGTCGGTGAAACCGAGTTTCCGCAGGGAGTTCGTGTAGTTGACGAGGCCGAGGTAGAACTTGACGGTGCCCCGGGCGATCTCGCGGGCCTTCGCCGGATCGGCCTCGAGGACGACCTTCTGCTCGGGCGCGAGCAGCGGTCCCTCGCCGAGGATCTCGCGCGCCTGACGCGTGTGCTCGGGCGTCATCAGGTACGGGTGGGCTCCCGCTGTGCGGTCTCCTGCGAGTTTGATCACCTTCGGGCCGAGAGCGGCGAGCGCGCGGCCTTCGACGGGCACCCCGGCCTCGTCGAGAGCGTCGAGGTACTCCACCAGGGCGGTGTAGGGCTTCTTGAACTCCGCGGTGTGCTCCCGGTGCCCGGCGCCGATGCCGAGCAGGAAGCGGCCCGGGTGCTTCGCTTCGATGCGCTTGTACGACTCGGCGACCGTGGCCGCGTCGTCCTGCCAGATGTTGACGATGCCGGTGGCCACCTTGATCGTCTTCGTCGCATCGAGGAGTTCCTCCGCCTTCGTGAGGTCACCCGAAGGTGAGCCACCGAGCCAGATGGCGCCGTAGCCGAGTTCCTCCAGCTCGCGCGCGAGCTGGAGGGTGAACACACTTTCGTGCTGCCAGATGCCGATCCTGCCGAGTTCGATTCCCATGTTCCGAGCCAACACCGACGCCCGCCGAAGTCTTCCCTTATGTTCGAGGTATGGCGAAACTCGGGAATACCGACCTCGACGTCCACGGGATCAACCTCGGCGGGAACGTCTTCGGCTGGACCGCGGACGAGCGGCAGTCGTTCGCCGTCCTCGACGCCTACACGGCGGCGGGCGGCAACTTCATCGACAGCGCCGACCTGTATTCCCAAGGCGGCTCCGAGACGATCATCGGCAACTGGCTGACCGAGCGCGGCAACCGTGACGACGTCGTCATCGCGACCAAGACCGGTATGTGGGACGAGCGCAAGGGGCTGTCCGCGGCGAACATCGCGGCCGCGGCCGAGGACTCGTTGCGACGGCTTCGGACAGACCACATCGACCTCTACTACGCGCACATCGACGACCCCGAGACCCCGATCGAGGAGACGCTGCGAGCCTTCGACGAGCTCGTGCGCGCGGGCAAGGTCCGCTACATCGCGGCGTCGAACTACTCCGCGGAACGACTGAGCGAAGCACTGTCCATTTCGGACAGGGAGGGGCTGGCGAAGTTCGTCGCGCTGCAGCCTCACTACAACCTCGTCGAGCGGGACTACGAACACGAACTGGCGCCGACGGTCGAGCGCGAAGGTCTGACCGTCCTGCCGTATTTCGCGCTGGCCAAGGGTTTCCTCGCCGGGAAGTACCGCTCGAAGGACAACCTCGGCGACAGCCCGCGCGCCGCCCGAGCTTCGTCCTATTTGGACGAACGCGGCGAGCGCGTCCTCACGGCTCTCGACGAGATCGCGGCGGATCGCGGGGTCTCCGTCGCCGCGGTTTCACTGGCGTGGCTGTTCGCGCAGCCGACCGTCACCGCGCCCATCGCGAGCGCCCGCTCGGTCGAGCAGCTGAACGACCTCCTGCCCGCGGCCGAACTGGCCCTGACCGCCGAGGAGGTCGACGCGCTCACCGCCGCGTCGCGCTAGCCCTCCCGCATTTAGTCCTCTGGATGCGGTAGTTCGCACTGCCAACTACCGCATCCAGAGGACTAAATGCGACCTACTTGCGGGTAGCTTACTCCGGGTAGGTTGGGGTACCGTCCGAAACCCTCAGGGCTCGGACGAGGAGGCAACGTGGCCAAGAACAGCGTGAACGGCAAGGTCGTCCTGATCACCGGCGCCGCGAGGGGCATCGGCGCGGGACTCGCCGAACGCCTGGCCGCGCAGGGCGCGAAGGTCGCCCTGGTCGGCATCGAAGCCAAGGAACAGCAGGCTGTCGCCGACAAGATCGGCGCGAGCGCCCACGCCTGGGAAGCCGACGTCACCAGCTGGGACGACCTCGAACGCGCCGCCGCCAGCGTCGTCGAGCACTTCGGCGGGATCGACATCGTCATCGCGAACGCCGGCATCGCGACCTCCGGTTTCGTCCGGTCGGTCGATCCCGCCGCCTTCGAGAAGGTCATCGAGGTCGACCTGCTGGGCGTCTGGCGCACCTTCCGCGTCACCCTTCCGCATGTCATCGACCGCAAGGGCTACCTGCTCGCGATCTCGTCGCTGGCCGCGATCACCCACGCGCCCGGCATGGCGAACTACGCCGCCGCGAAGGCGGGCGTCGAGGCGTTCTCCAACAGCCTCCGCGCCGAAGTCGCCCACCTCGGCGTGAAGGTCGGCGTCGCGCATCCGACCTGGATCCGGACCGACCTCGTCGAAAGCGCCGACCAGCACCCGGTGTTCGGCAAGCTCCGCGCGGGCATGCCCGGCCTGCTCGGCAAGACGTACCCGCTGAAGGTCGCCCTCGACCTCCTCCAGGCCGGGGTCAACAAGCGCGCCCGCACCATCCACGTCCCGCGCTGGGTCGGCGGACTCAAGCTCATCCGGGCGTTCCTGCCGCCGATCATCGAGATCGGCTCCCGCGGCCGGATCAAGAAGGCCGACGCGGCCGCACTCGTGGACATCGAGCAGCGTGGCGCGTACGAATCTTCAGTGACCGGTCAAGCAGGCCGGGCCGCCACGAAGAAGGGCTGACCGAATGTCCCGTCGCGACCAGATCCGCATGACACCCGACGAACTCGCCGCGTACCTCGACGAGCAGAAGGTCATCAACGTCGCGACGATCGGGCCCAACGGCCGCCCGCATCTGGCCCCGCTCTGGTACTACCCGCACGAGTCGGGCGTCGCGACCTGGACCTACGGCTCGTCGCAGAAGGCGAAGAACCTCGAGCGGGACCCGCGCGCCACCGTGCTCATCGAGGACGGCGAAAGCTACGACAAGCTCCGCGGGATCTCACTGGAAGCCGACGTCGAGATCATCACCGATACCGCCGTGGTCACCCAGATGGGTATCAAGCTCATGCAGCGCTACGCGGGTGCGAAGCCGGGCGACCCGGTGCCCGACGAGCTCGCCGCGTTCATCGGCAAGCAGGCCCCGAAGCGAATCGGGCTGATCTTCACGCCGACCAAGATCGTGAGCTGGAACCACGGGAAGCTCGGCGGTACGTACTGACAGGTAGGTAGTACTAGCAAGTAACTGTTACTTCGGGTAACGTCATCTGCGCCGGAAAGCCTCGACGTGGAGGGCACAGCAGATGACCGAGCGATTCAAGGTCGTGATCGTGGGCACCGGATTCTCCGGGCTCGGCCAGGCCATCCAGCTCGAAAAGGCCGAGATCACCGACTACGTGATCCTGGAGAAGGCGGACGAAGTCGGCGGTACGTGGCGCGACAACTCGTACCCCGGCTGCGCCTGCGACGTGCAGTCCCACATGTACTCGTTCTCGTACGAGCAGAACCCGGACTGGTCGCGGTCGTTCTCGCCCGCCCCGGAGATCTTCCAGTACCTCAAGGACGTCACCGACAAGTACCGGCTGCGGCGCAAGATCCGGTTCGGCGTCGAACTCACCGGCGCCGACTGGGACGACACCGCGCGGCTCTGGCGCGTGCACACGAAGTCGGGTGAGTTCGAAGCCCAGTTCGTCGTCTCGGGCGTCGGCGGCCTGCACATCCCGCAGGTCCCCAAGCTGCCCGGGATCGAGAAGTTCAAGGGCCAGACCTGGCATTCCGCGCAGTGGAACCACGAATACGACCTGCGCGGCAAGAAGGTCGCCGTGGTCGGCACCGGTGCCAGCGCGGTCCAGTTCGTCCCGCGGATCGCCCCGGACGTCGACGAGCTGACGCTGTTCCAGCGCACGCCGCCGTGGATCATGCCGAAGCCCGACCACGCCATGCCGGGCTGGGCCAAGACCGCGTTCCGCCGGATTCCCGGTGTGCAACGGCTTTACCGCAACGCGCTCTACTGGTTCCTCGAAGTGCGCGCCGTCGGCTTCAACGGCCACCCCGCGATCATGAAGGCGGGCGAGGTGATCGCGAAGCGCCACATCGGCAAGGGGATCAAGAATCCCCGGCTGCGCAAGAAGGTCACGCCGGACTACACCATGGGCTGCAAGCGGGTGCTGATCTCCAACGACTACTACCCGGCGATCGACCGGTCCAATGTGGACGTCAACACCGACGGCGTGCGCGAGGTCAAGGCGCACAGTGTCGTCGACGGGAACGGCGTCGAGCACGAGGTCGACGCGATCATCTACGGCACCGGCTTCAAGGTCACGGATGCCTTGGAATACCTGGACATCACCGGGATCGGCGGTCGCGACCTCGCCAAGGAATGGGCCGCCGAGGGGATGCACACGCACAAGGGCATCAGCGTCTCCGGCTTCCCGAACCTGTTCTTCCTCCTCGGCCCGAACACCGCGCTGGGCCACAACTCCGTGGTGTTCATGATCGAATCGCAGGCGCGCTACGTCGTCGACGCGATCAAGCTCGCCGGCTCGCGGGGCGCCGCCGCGCTCGACGTCCGCGCCGGTGTCCAGGAGAAGTTCCAGCGCGGGATCCAGGACAGGCTCGTCAAGGGTGTGTGGACCCAGGGCGGCTGCAAGAGCTGGTACCTCGACGCGAAGGGCGTCAACCGCACGATCTGGCCGGGGTTCACCTGGCGTTACTGGCTCGAAACCCGCAAGGTCGACCCGGCCGACTACGAACTCAGCGGGCGGGCGTCATGACGGCACAGCACGAGGACCACGAGCAGATCGTCCTGCACGCTCGCGACGTCAAGTTCGACTGGGCGTCGCTGCCGATGCACTGGATCCCGGGCGAACCTCAGGCCACGCACACGATCAACGTGCTGCACCTGGCGCTGCCGGAAGGCGAACGCTGGTTCGTGGAGGTGTTCAAGCAGGCCGTCCCGCTGATCCGCGACGAGCGGCTCAAGGAGGACGTCCTCGGCTTCATCGGCCAGGAGGCCATGCACGCCGAGGCGCACGACGGCGCCGCGGAACACCTCGAAGCGGCGGGCGTCCACGTGCGGCCGTACATCGCGCAGATGGAGTGGATGTTCCGCCGTCTGCTCGGTGACCGGGAGCTTTCCGCCAAGCGGCGCGAAGAGTGGCTGATCGAACGGCTCGCCGTCATCGCCGCGATCGAGCACTACACCGCGTTCCTCGGCCAGTGGATCCTCGACGCCAAGGCGCTCGACGACGCGAACGCGAACCCCACGATGCTGGATCTCCTGCGCTGGCACGGCGCCGAAGAGGTCGAGCACCGCTCGGTCGCCTTCGATCTGTTCATGCACCTCGACGGCCGCTACGGCCGCCGCGTGCGCAGCATGCTCGTCGTGACGCCGGTGCTCGCGTGGGTCTTCCTGCGTGGCACCAGGTTCCTCATGAAGAACGATCCGACGCGGCCGGGCAGGACAAGTTTCCGGACATATTTCCGGGTCGCGAAGCTCGGGTTGCTGCCGTCGGGCAAGCAGCTGCGGCGCGAACTCCTGCCGTACTTCAAGAAGTCCTATCACCCCACCGAAACCGGCGACACCGATCAGGCCGTCGCGTACCTCGCGAGCTCCCCGGCCGCGCTGGCCGCCGACGAACCACAGTGACGCCGCCGACGCGCCCGCTGCGGCTCGACGGCAGCGGGCGGACCGACCGCGCGATGGCGTCGCTGACCGGTGTCGTCGCGCTGTACCGCAGGCTCAGCGGTGTGAGCGGACGCCGCCGCCCGCCGGTGGCCGCCGTCAACCGCGATCTCCCGCTGGTCGTCGACGATCTCCGCGCCGAAGCCGACGGCGTGGTCAGCCTGCGGCTGGTCCACGAGCACGGCGAACCGCTGCCCCGGTGGCGGCCCGGCGCGCACGTCGACCTCTCGCCACGGCCGGGGCTGGTCCGGCAGTACTCCTTGTGCGGCGATCCGGACGACCGCTCGGCCTACCGCGTCGGCGTCCGGCTGCTCGGCGAGGGATCGACGGCGGTGCACGCGTTGAAGAAGGGCGCGCGGATCACCGCACGCGGCCCGCGCAACGCGTTCCCGTTCGTCGCGAGCCCGGCGTACCTGTTCATCGCCGGGGGCATCGGGATCACGCCGATCCTGCCGATGGTGCGGCAGGCGGCCGCGTCCGGCGCGGACTGGCGGCTGGTCTACACCGGTCGAGACGAGGCTTCCATGCCATTCCTGGAGGAATTGTCCGAATTCGGCGATCGTGTCTGGATCCGCCCGGACACCGAGTACGGGATTCCCGCGGCCGGCGCGGAATTGCTCGAAGGGGCAACGAAGTCTGCCCCGATTTACTGCTGTGGCCCGGTTCCGATGATCGTCGGCGTCCGGACGGACGCGGCACTGCGCACTTCGGGACCGGTCTTCTTCGAGCGGTTCTCGACGCCGCCGATCGTCGGCGGCGCACCGTTCCGCGTCACGCTGGCCCGCAGCGGCCGGACGCTGGACGTGCCCGCCGACCGGACGACGCTCGACGTCCTGCGCGAAACCGTGCCCGGTATCGCCTATTCGTGCCGCCAGGGGTTCTGCGGGACCTGCGAGCTGCCGACGGTGACCGGCGACCGCGTCCGGATCTGCGTCGAACGCGAGCCGGTCACCCTCGACCTCTGACGGGTCAGGCTTCCTGCGGCAACCAGGCGCCGATCACCGGCTTGAACTCGCGGACGGTTCGCTCCGCCACGACACCCTCGAGGTGGTACGGATCCTGGTCGATGATCTCGTTCAGCGCCGTCTCGTCGGCCGCCTGGTAGAGCGAGATGCCGCCGGAGCCGTCGCCGAGCGGGCCGCCGAGCGCGACAACGCCCTGGTCAGCGAGGTCGGAGAGGAATTTCCGGTGCCGGGGACGCACATCCTCCAGCTTCTCCTGCACGTACCGGATCTCCACCAGGAACCAGGCCATCGACGTCTCCAAGATCGCTGCGAACGGGTCGTTGGTAGACGTTATCCGAACCGGAAAGGCGTTCTCAGGATCCGATCAGGCAGGAGTCCGGCCCCACCCGATACGCTGATCGGGCCACGCACAGGTTGTGCTTCAAAGGGGTAAATGAACAGGTAGGGGTACATGCTCGAGGGCAATGCGGAACGCAGTGTCGAGGCGACCCTCGGCCATCTGCGCACCATGGACGGACCGGTCACGCCACCGCCGCCTGCGGCACCGCTGACCCTTGAGGATCTCTATCGCCAGCACCGGATGCGGCTCGTCCGGCTGGCCATCCTGCTCGTGGACGAACCGGCCACGGCCGAGGACGTCGTCCAGGAGGCCTTCACCGGGCTGCATCGCAACTGGGGACGCCTGCGCGACGCCGCCGCGGCCGTCGGTTATCTGCGCACCGCCGTGGTCAACGGATCACGCAGTGTGCTGCGCCGCCGCAAGACGGCGCGCGAGTACGTCGCGCCGCACGCCGTCAACGCGCGTTCGGCGGAAAGCCTCGCCATGCTGTCGAGTGAACATCAGGCCGTTGTGAGCGCTTTGTCCAAACTGCCGCCCCGCCAGCGTGAAGTTCTGGTGCTCCGTTACTACGGTGGGCTGAGTGAGGCCGAGATTTCCGAGGCCGCCGGTATTTCGAAAGGTACCGTGAAGTCAACCGCCAGCCGGGCGCTGGAGGCACTGCAGAAAGCGATGCAGTCGCCGAACTGACACCCGGCCTTAATCTCGACCGCTGGGTTGTGCCGCCATGCTTGGTCCAGACCAATATATGCTGGGGGGCGTGAGAGGCGCCGGAGATTTCGTGATCGTGGGCGGCCGGGTAGTAGCCCCGGACCGTGTACTCGACGACGGCTGGCTGGCTATCGCCGGCGGCAAGATCGTCCAAGTCGGTTCCGGGACACCCCCGGACATCGACCGCGTCCCTGTCGACGGGTGCCTGGTCGTGCCCGGCTTCGTCGACACCCACTGCCATGGCGGTGGGGGCGGGTCGTTCTCCAGCGGAAATCCCGAGGAGCTGTTCCGCGCGGTCCGCGCGCATCGGCGACACGGGACCACGACCATGCTCGGCAGTCTGGTCTCGGACCCCATCCCGGTGCTCAGAGACCAGATCGCGGCCCTCCGAGAGCTGGTCCAAGAGGGTGAACTTGCCGGAATTCACCTTGAAGGACCCTTCATCTCCAAGGCGCGATGCGGGGCACACGACCCCGCGACGCTGATCGAACCGGACACGGCGACGGTCAACGCGCTGCTCGGCGCCGGCCGCGGCGACATCCGGATGGTCACGCTCGCCCCCGAACTGCACGGCGGCGTCAAAGCGGTACGGCAACTGGCCGAATCGGGCGTCATCGCCGCGATCGGGCACACCGACGGTGTGGAAGACCAGATCATCCCCGCGATCGACGCGGGCGCCTCCGTCGCGACACACCTCTTCAACGCCATGCGGCCCCTCCACCACCGCGAGCCCGGCCCGATCGGCGCCCTCCTCGACGACGAGCGGATCACCGTCGAGCTGATCTGCGACCTCGTCCACGTGCACCCGACGGTGCTGCGCCTCGCCGCGCACCACGCGGGCAAGGGCCGGACGGTGCTCATCACCGACGCCATGTCGGCCACCGACGCCGCCGACGGCAGCTACATCCTCGGCCGCCTCGAGGTCGACGTCCGCGACGGCGTCGCCACGCTGGCCGGGAACGGTTCGCTCGCGGGCAGCACGCTGACCATGGACGCGGCCTTCCGCAACCTCGTCCGCGGCGCGGGTATCGACCTGCTCGACGCCGTCCGCGCGACCTCCGGCCGACCGGCCGAACTGCTCGGCATCGCCGACCGGACAGGCTCACTGCGCGCGGGGCTCGCGGCCGACGTCGTCGTACTCGACCGCGACCTGCGGCCGGTCAAGGTGCTGCGACAGGGCGAATGGGTCAAAGACAACGCTGCGGCTACATTGAGCAGCGCCGTCGAAGGCGGTGTTTCGGTCAGCGACGGGTAGCGGCGAAGGGAGTCTGGATGAGCGAGCCCAAGGACCCGGAGAAGCTCCTAGCCGACGCCCTGCGCGCTCAGGCCGTCTTCGCCCCTTCAGCGGAGCGGATCGCCGAGACTTCCGCCGAGAACCCGGTCGAAACGGACACTGAGAGTAATTCGGACACTCCCGAGGCCCCCGTGCCGTCTCCGGGAGAACACGAGCTGCCTCTCCAGTACGGGCTGCTTTCCGGCGCGGGCGCCGACTCGCTCGAACGCGAGCGCGTCGCGCTGGAGGACGCGGAAACGGCCAGGCTGGCGGATCGTCCGGCACCGCCTCCGGCGCCTTCGCCCGGGAGCGCCCCGCTGCCCGCGTACTGGGTGTTGCTGCTGGCTGTACTGCTGGGACTGGCCGCCGGTTCGGTGATCGGGCTGCTCACCCTGATCTGAGCCGCCCTCTCCCGCCGGGTCAGGGCACTCAGCGTCACCCTGTACCGTTTTGGTGTGATCCTGGCGCAGAACAACGTGACGACGATGGGCCTCCTGCCGGAGTGGCTGGACCCGCAGCATCTGCTGAGCGGCCTGACCGTCCCGGTCATCACCGTGCTCTGCCTGATCATCTTCATCGAGAGCAGCATCTTCCCGGTGCTGCCCGGTGACTCCCTGCTCTTCACCGCGGGCCTGTTCATCGCGAACGGTTCGATCGAAGCGCCGCTGTGGCTGGTGTGCGTGCTGGTCACCGTCGCCGCGCTGATCGGCAACGCGGTCGGATACGGCCTCGGCTGGAAGATCGGCCCCTGGCTGTTCCGCAAGCCGGATTCGAAGTTCTTCAACCAGAAGTACGTGGACCAGACACACGCCTTCCTGGAGAAGCACGGGCCGAAGGCGGTCGTGCTGGCGCGGTTCGTGCCGTTCGTGCGGACGTTCATCACCTGGATCGCCGGCATCGGCAAGATGGACCCGAAGAAGTACTTCACCTACACCGTCATCGGCGGCATCCTGTGGGCCGCCGGGATCACCGCGCTCGGCCACCTGCTCGGCGGCGTCGGGTTCATCCGCGACAACGTCGACGCGATCTTCATCCTGATCGTGCTGGTGTCGGTGGTGCCGATCGTGATCGAGTACCTGAAGGCACGCCGCGAGAAGAAGCACGGCCCCGCCGCTCCGGCCGCGGACATGGACGCGACGCAGCAGATCCCGCGCATCCGCGACTGACCCCCACGACTGTGTCGTCCGTCCAGTCACGTGAGTTCCGGCTTTAAGCACGCGAGTTCCGGCTCTGATCACGCGCGGGCCGGACGAACCGGCGAACTCGCGTGATCGGGAGCGGAACTCACGTGATCGGGGACGGAACTCACGTGATCAGACACCGCACACCGAGCGCGACATCTAGTCACGTGAGTTCCGGCTTCAAGCACGCGAGTTCCGGCTCTGATCACGCGAGTCACGTGCGACGGAGCTAGAGGGAGAACATCGAGCCCGGGTTGAAGAGGTTCTCCGGGTCCAGCGCCTGCTTGATCTGGCGATGCACGCGAAGGCCGACTTCGCCGATCTCCTTGGCCAGCCACTCGCGCTTGATCCTGCCGATGCCGTGCTCTCCGGTGACGGTCCCGCCCAGCGACAGGGCGACTTCGAGAATCGCGTCGAAGGCCGTCCGCGCGCGGGCGAACTCCTCCTCGGAGTCCGGCGAGTAGACGATCGTCGGGTGCATGTTGCCGTCACCGGCGTGGCCGACGACGGCGATGCGCAGCCCGACCTCTTCGCTGATCCGCTCGCACCCGGCGATCAGCTCGGCGATCCGGGTGCGCGGCACGCAAACGTCGTCGGTCAGCCAGACGCCGTACAGCTCCAGCGCGGTGAGCACGACCCGCCGCGCCTGCAGCAGCATCTTGCCTTCTTCGGCATCTTCGGTGGCGTAAGCCAGATCCGCGCCGCAGTCGACGCAGATCTGTTCCAGCGCCGCGAGTTCCCGTCGCGCGACCTCGCCGCCGGAGTCGGATTGCGCGAGCAGCAAGGCTTTGCAGTCCGAGCTCGTGCCGAGATCGGTCTTGAGGTAGGCCTCGGCGGCCTTGATGGACGTCGCGTCCATGATCTCCAGCAGCGACGGCACCAGGCCCTCGCGCACGACCCGCGCGACGGCTTCACCGGCGGCCTCCGTGCTGTTGAAGGCCGCGACGAGCGTGGAAGGCAACTGCGGCAACGGTTTCAGCGCGACAGTCGCCTGCGTGATCACGCCGAGCGTGCCCTCGCTGCCGACGAAGAGCCGCGCGAGGTCGTAGCCCGCGACGCCCTTCACCGTGCGACGCCCGGTCTTCAGCAGCGACCCGTCGGCGAGCACGACTTCCAAGCCCAGTACGGAATCCGTGGTGACGCCGTACTTCACACAGCACAATCCGCCGGCGTTGGTGGACAGGTTGCCGCCGATGGTGCACCAGTCGTAGCTGGAGGGGTCCGGCGGATAGAACAGGCCGTGCTTCTCCACCGCGGTACGGAAATCGAGGTTCACCACGCCCGGCTGCACGACGGCGAGCCGGTTGCCCTCGTCGATCTCGACGACCTGGTCGAGTTTGGTCATCACCAGGACGACGCAGCCGTCGATCGCGTTCGCGGCGCCGGACAGTCCGCTGCCGGCGCCGCGGGGCACGATCGGCACCTGGAATTCCGCGCAGGCCTTGACCACGGCCTGCACCCCCGCCGTGTCGGCGGGCAGTACCACCGCGAGGGGCCTGCCCGCCGCGGCCAGCGGCATCATGTCGCGCGAGTACGCGTCCGTGACGTCGTAGTCGGTGAGTACCGCGGCCTCGCCGAGGTGTTCGCGGAGCCGGATGACCAAGGCGTCGTTGCTCATACCCTTATCGTAGGCTCATCAGATCCGCACTGCGGAATCTTTGTTCCGATTGAGCAGAACGAACGCTTGAACACCCGTATAGACGAGCACGGCGACACCTGCCCATGCGGTGACGTGCACCCCTTGGGTGAAGGCCTCACGAGCCGACGCGAGTAGCGCCTGACCCTGCGCGGGATCGAGCTGCTGCGCGGTCGCGACGGCGCCGCCGAGCGTGTCCCGCGCGGACTCGGCCGTGCCCTCCGGCAGACCGGAGCGGTAGACCGCGGTCGCGACACTACCCAGGATCGCGGTGCCGAGCGCGCCGCCCAGCTCGAACCCGGTCTCGGAAATCGCCGACGCGGCCCCGGCCCGTTCGGCCGGAGCGGCCGAGATGACCAGGTCGTTCGTCAGCGTCTCCGACAGGGCGACACCGCCCCCGAGCAGCGTGAACGACACCACGACGTACGCGAGACCGCCGCCGGACGAGACCTGCGTCAACGCCAGGAAGCCGACGGCGGCGACCAGGAGACCACCACTGACCAGCACCGAAACCCGGACCCGCTTCGCGAGCCAAGCCGCGAGAAGCGCGCCGGCGACACCGGCGACCGTCGCCGGGAGCATCCACAGCGCGGCGACGACCGGGGTCAGCCCGAGCACCAGCTGCAGGTACTGCGGCACCAAGAACAACAGGCCGACCATGGCGAACACGCCGAGCATGTTCGTCACCACGGATCCGCTGAAGGCCCGGTTCGAGAACAGCTTCAGGTCGAGCATCGGCTCGTCGAGGCGGTTCTGCCTGCGGACGAACACGACGCCGAGCGCGAGACCGATCAGGATGCTGATCGCGGCCTTCAGGGTGAAGCCGTGTTCGGCGACCAGCTTGATTCCGTAGACCACCGGCAGCATCGCGGCCAGGGACAGCAGCGCCGACAACGGGTCGAAGCGGCCCGGCTTCGGGTCACGCGCCTCCGGCAGTACGAACGGTCCGACGATCAGCAGCACCAGCATCACCGGGACGTTGATGAGGAACACCGAACCCCACCAGAAGTGCTCCAGCAGCCAGCCGCCGAGCACCGGTCCGAGCGCCATACCGCCGGAGAACCCGGCGCTCCACACCGCGATCGCGGTCCGGCGCTGTTTCGGGTCCAGGAAGATGCTGCGGATCAGCGACAGCGTCGACGGCATCAGCGTCGCGCCACCGATCCCGAGCAGCGCCCTGGCGATGATCAGCATGAACGCGCTGGTCGAGAAGGCCGCGAGCACCGACGCGGCACCGAACGCCGCGGCGCCCATGAGCAGCAGCTTGCGACGCCCGATGCGGTCGCCGAGCGTGCCCATCAGGACCAGCAGGCCCGCCAGCATGAACGAGTAGATGTCGACGATCCACAACTGTTCCGCACCGGTCGGCGCCAGATCCTCGGACAGGAACGGCAGCGCGAACCCGAGCACCGTCATGTCCACGCTGATCAGCAGCACCGGAAGCACCAGTACCGCCAACGCCCACCACTGCTTGCGCCCCGCCATGGCGCACTCTCCTCAAATAGGTAAACCGTCTGGACGGTACAGTTACCGCCTGGTTCGAAGGTAAACCGTCCGGACGGTATAGTCAACTGATATGGCGAAGCCCACGGCGAAGGAACGCATCCTCGACTCGTACGAGGAGATACTCATCGAACAGGGGCCCGGCGGCATCACCTTGGAAGCCGTCGCCGCGCACGCCGGGGTGTCGAAGGGCGGCCTGCTCTACCACTTCGGCTCGAAGGACGCCCTGGTCGACGGCATGATGGAACGTCTGGCCCGGCTCTCGGACGAAGACATCGAGCGCGCGCGAAAGGCACCCGAAGGGGTCGTTCTGTACTACCTGCGCACCGCGATCACCGACGTCACGATGCAGAAGCCGCTGCACCGCACGACCATGGCGACGATCCGGATCCTGCTGAACGAGCCGCGGGTCGCCGACGTCGTGAAGACGTACAACAAGAAGATCCACGACATGATCAGCGAGAACGTCGACGATCCGCTGACCGCGGAGCTCGTCATCCTGGTCGGCGACGGGCTCTACCTGCGGGCCGCGCTCGGCGGCGAAGACCCGAGCCACCTGCTCGACCGGATGGATGAGATCTCGGCCCGGATCCAGCGCTGACCCCTGGCGTTCACCCCGAGAGCGGCCGTCGCCTTTAGCGGGCTAAACGCGATCCAGGCCGTAGACGCGCTCGATCGGGATGGTCAGCAGCACGCGCTGGTCGGCGACCATGGCGTCCCGGAACTCTTCCCAGTCCGGATGCTCGCCCCGCGCCCGCCGGTAGTGGTCCACCAGCGCGTCGACGGTCGCATCATCGCGCGAAGCCGCTGTCGGCGTGAGCACGGCAGGGCCCTCGACGACGACGTAGCTGCCGCCACTCTCGTTCGCGACGTGGAACGTCGCCCGCGGGTCGCGCTGGAGGTTCTTGGTCTTGGCGCGCGGCGCGGTGATCGAGATCAGGATCGCGCCGGCGTCCGCGTCGTAGAGGTAGTTGACGGTCGAGAGCTGGGGCCTGCCGTCCCGTTTGATGGTGGCGAGGGTGCCGAGGTTGTGCCCGGCGAGGATCGCGAGAAGCGCGGAGTCGGTCATGACTTCATCAAAGCGCCACCGCCCCGGGTTGTTCCAAGGCGGACAAAAGGCCTGCTCAGCGCACCAAGCCGGGCGAACCGGACAAACATGCACGAATAAATGTGCTTGCATGCGGCAACTAAAGTGTTGTCTGACACACCAGGTCACTTTCTCCTTGCGAAGCACCCTCGAGAGGAACATCCTTGCTCTAGGCAACTAGTTGCAGTGACCAAGCAACCGGCGAGAGAGACCACCATGACACCCACGACACCCGGCACCAGGTCGAAGTCCGACCTCGATCTGGCCGACACCCTCGGGCATGAGCTCGTGCGGCTCGTCCGCCTGGTCAACCGGGCCAAGTCCCAGGTGTCCAAGCAGGGGCCGGACGGCATCGAGCGGGCCGCGTACGCGATCCTCTTCTGCCTCATCCACGTCGGGCCCCAGCGGACCAGCAAACTCGCCGAGTTCCTGCACTCCGAGATCTCGACCATCAGCAGGCAGTCGAGCTCCCTCGTCCAGCACGGGCTGATCGAGCGCCTGGCCGACCCCGAAGACGGCCGCGCCTGCCTGCTCGCACCGACCGCCGAAGGGCTCCGGGTGTTCGAGGAGAACCGCAAGCAACGGAACCAGTGGCTCGCCGAGGTACTCGGTGCTTGGTCCGACGCAGACCGGGAAACCCTCAACTCGCTGTTCCACCGGCTGAACGACGACATCGAAAAAACATCTCCACAGTTCGCCGACCCCGCGTCGGCGTCGAAGGCCAAGGGGGCCTGAACAATGAGTTCCGCAGTAGAAAGTCCGCCATCTGTTCACGAAGAGGGGCCCCGGCTCAGTCACCGTCAGATCGTCACGATCCTGATCGGCCTGATGTCGGGCATGTTCCTGGCGGCGCTCGACCAGACGATCGTGGGTACCTCGATCGTCCGCATCGCGAATGACCTCAACGGGTTCGACCTGCAGGCCTGGATCACCACGGCCTACCTGATCACCTCGACGATCGTCACGCCGATCTACGGCAAGCTGTCCGACATCTACGGTCGCAAGCCGTTCTACATCGCGGCGATCTCGATCTTCCTGGTCGGCTCGGTCGCGTCGGCGTTCGCGACGTCGATGTACGAGCTGGCCGCGTTCCGCGCGATCCAGGGGCTCGGCGCCGGCGGTCTGATGTCGCTGGCGATGACGATCATGGGCGACATCGTGCCGCCGCGGGAACGTGCCCGCTACCAGGGTTACTTCCTCGCCGTGTTCGGTATCTCCACCGTGCTCGGCCCGGTGCTCGGCGGGTTCTTCGCCGACTTCGACAGCCTCGGCAGCTTCTTCGGTACGCCGATCGACGGCTGGCGCTGGGTGTTCCTGATCAACGTGCCGATCGCGATCGTCGCGCTCTTCGTGGTCGCCAAGGTGCTCAACGTGCCGCACCAGCGCCACGACCACAAGATCGACTGGTGGGGCGGGCTCGCGCTCGTCGTCGCCGTTGTCCCGTTCCTGATCGTCGCCGAGCAGGGCAACAAGTGGGGCTGGGGCTCGCAGAACGCGATCATCTGCTACGCCATCGGCGCCGTCGGCGTGATCGCCTTCATCTTCATCGAGAAGCTGATGAAGGACGCGGCGCTGATCCCGCTGCGGCTGTTCAAGAACTCGACCTTCACGGTCGCGATCATCGGCGGCGTCATCGTCGGTGTGGCGATGTTCGGCGCGATCATGATGATCCCGCAGTACATGCAGGTGGTGCAGGGCTACTCCCCGACCGAATCGGGTCTGCTGATGATCCCGCTGATGGCGGGCATCATGAGCGGTTCGATCATCTCGGGCCAGATCACCAGCAAGACCGGCCGCTACAAGGTGTTCCCGGTGGTCGGCACGCTGCTGATCGCGGCGGGCGCGTTCTTCTTCGCGCAGGTCGAGTACAACAGCGCGCTGTGGCACCCGCTGGTCGCGGCCGCGATCATCGGTCTCGGCCTCGGTGCCTGCATGCAGACGCTGATCATCGCGGTGCAGAACGCGGGCCCGCGCAGCGACATGGGCGTCTCGACCGCTTCGGCGACCTTCTTCCGGCAGATCGGTGGTACCGCGGGTGTCGCGGTGTTCCTGACGATCCTGTTCAACGTCCTGCCGGGCAACATCACCAAGGCGTTCGGCGGCAACGCGCCGACCGGGGAAGGCGCCGCGGCGCTGGGCGATCTGTCGACGAACACGAGCGGTATCGCGAATCTGCCCGAGGCCATCAAGACCCCGGTGCTGATCGGCTTCACCGAGTCGATCACCACGGTGTTCTACGTGGCGGGCGCGGTCGCGCTGCTGGCGACGCTGGTGCTGATGTTCATGAAGGAGATCCCGCTTCTCGGCGGCTCGGCCCCTTCGGCCGCGTCGGCTCTCGAGGGCGGCGAAGCACTTCTCGAAGAGGAAGCCGCACCTGTCGAATCGGCCGCCGAGAAGACTGTCGTGACAGCGCCTGTCGAACCCGGCAAGCACGCGCTGAGCAACGGGAACGGGAACGGCAACGGCGTCTATCGGGCGGGATCCGCGCAGATCAGCGGGCACGTCCGCCGGGACGACGCGACGAACGTCGCGGGGGCGGCGCTGACCCTGATCGACCACAACGGCAACCAGGTGGCCAGGACGCACACGAGCGAGAACGGCGTGTACTCCTTCGCCGGGATCGTGGGCGGCCGGTACACGATCGTCGCCAGCGGTCGCTGGTTCCGGCCGGTCGCGGCGACGCTGACCGCCACCGGCGCCGGCGTGCTGCGCCACGACGTCGAACTGGTCAGCACGATCCTGCTGAGCGGGGTCGCCCGCACCGACGGGGACCGGGTGGTGCCGGACGCGCGGATCACCGTGCTCGACTCCTCGGGCGGCGTCGCCGCCGTGGCGAGGACCGACGCGGAGGGCAACTACACGATCAGCGACCTGCCCGCCGGGACGTACACGGTGATCGCCAGCGGCTACCCGCCCGCCACCAGCCGGGTGGAGCTGCTGGGCGGTGACCAGGCCGAACACGACGTCCGGCTGAGCTACGACCAGGCACTCGACGAGCTCGTCGACCACTCCTGAGGCAGTGACGAACGGCCCGCTCCCGCGGAATACGCGAGGAACGGGCCGTTCGTCGTGTCCGGGGTCACCCCGATTCCACCGTTCGGTGACGTGCGGTTCGCCGAGTACACGTAGGCTCGCGTCGTGAGTGAGGTGTACACCGAGGCCGCGGGCATCGGCGTGAGCTGGCTCGACACCGCCGGGCCGGTGCTCGTCTGGGTGATCGTGCTGAGCTTCATCTTCGTGGAGTGCGCGCTGATCATCGGGCTTTTCCTGCCCGGCGACTCCCTGCTGTTCGCCGCCGGGGTCGTCCTCGCGCAGCACGGCTCCGATCTGAACGCGTGGCTGCTCTCGGCCGCCGCACTGCTCGTCGCGATCCTCGGCAACCAGGTGGGCTACTACATCGGCCGGGGCACCGGCACGAAACTGATCGCCCGGCGTGGTGGCAAGGTCCTGAACAAGCACAATCTCGAACGCGCCAGGTCGTTCCTGGACCGGCGGGGTTTCTTCGCCATCGTCGCCGCGCGCTGGATCCCGTGGATCCGCACGCTGGCGCCCCTCATCGCGGGGACCGCGCGGATGGATCCGCGCCGGTTCGCGCTCGCGACCGCGCTCGGCGGGCTGCTCTGGGTGCCGACGCTGGTGCTGCTCGGCTACTACGGCGCCGGTCTGCTGGACCAGCTGCCGTGGGTCAAGACGGCGGCCCTGTGGATCAGCATCGCGTTCTTCGTGGCGGGCACGGCCTACGGCTTCATCCGCTATCGCCAGGAGATGCGGCGCCCGGTCGAAGAAGCCGAAGAGAACGCGACGACCTAGACCTCCGTGTCGTCCGTTCACACACGCGTGATCAGGCGGCGAGCACGACCTAAGCCTCCGGATCCGCCCAGATCTCGAGCTGGATGCCGTCCGGGTCACGGAAAACGATGACCGAGGAACCTTCCAGGGTGCGCGATCCCTTCGACGGCGTGTAGACGACGCCGTACTCCGAGAGCCGCGCTTCCCACTCGGCCAGTTCCGACCGCGAAGAGACCTTGAACGCCACGTGGTCCAGACCGGTCCGCCGTTCGTCGAATCGCGGCCGCTCGGTGTCCTGGTGCTCGACGAGCACCACCGCGAAGCCTTCGCTCGGCGAGCGCAACACGACCTTCCGCAGACCCGTTTCGGGGTCTTCGCGACGCGTGAACTCCTCGAGTTCGAGGACTCGGGCGTACCAGGGCACGCTCCGGTCCACATCGGTCACGGTGAGTGCCAGGTGGTGCACAGACATGAGCTTGGACATCGGGGATGACCGTCCTGATCAAGAGCTTGGGGGCGCCACCAGGGTGACACAGGCACCCAGCGCCCCGAGGTGATCCACCGACTTCCCACATGAATCGTGATATCGGCCGGGAATTAGTGTTAAAACGTGGCTGAACCGCACGCGGACCCGATATCGCCCCGTGACCGCTCCGTAGCCCCGGGTGTCAACGCCCGCCGCCGACGGTCAGCACCGTCCCGGTGGTGTACGACGCGGCGGGGGAAAGCAGCCACAGCACGGCTTCCGCGATTTCGCCCGGTTCGCCCGCCCTGCCCATCGGAATGGTCGGGGCGATCCGGTCCATGCGATCGGGCAGCCCGGCCGCCGCGTGCAGGCCGGTGTGGATCATTCCCGGTGCGACGGCGTTGATCCGGACGGCTTCCTTCGCGACCTCTTGCGCCGCGCCGTAGGTCATCGTTTCGACCGCCGCCTTGGTCCCCGCGTAGTGGACCCATTCCCCGGGCGAACCGGTCCGCGCGGCGGTGGAGGACAGCGTCACGATCGCGCCGCCCGCGCCGCCGTATCGGGTGGACATCCGGCGGATGCCCTCGCGGACGCACAGGAAGACGCCCGTGATGTTGACATCCACGACGCGACGGACGACGTCGACGTCATATTCTTCGAGGCGTCCCGGGGTGTTGCCGGTGACGGCCGCGTTCGCGACCACCCCGGCGAGCGGACCGAGTCCGGAGGCCGCGTCGAACAGGGCGACGACGTCTTCTTCGGACGCGACGTCGCCGCGCTGGGTGATCGCCTGGACGCCGTGCTTCCGGACGCGCGAAGCGACGTCTTCCGCCGCTTCGGCGTCACCCGCGTAGTTGACGACGACGTCGTAACCGCGCGCGGCGGCCAGTTCGCAGACCGCCGCGCCGATGCCCTTGCTGCCGCCCGTGACGATGAGAACCCCGGTCATATAGCGAAGTTAACCAGCGGGAGGTTCTCGAGGACCAGGTCGGCCCGGCCGCTGGTGGACGCGATCAGATCGGCGTTGCGCTGGTCGGAACCGAGTGCGCGGCGACGGGCTTCGACCAGCGAGCGGCCGTAGCGACGGTGCCGCGAAACGAGCCGCTCGATGCGCTCGGGTTCGTCCGGCGCGAGGAACCAAGACTCGGCGAGGATCGGCTTCACGCCGCTCCACGGATCGTCCTGCATGAGGAGGTAGTTCCCCTCGGTGATGACCAGCGGGACGTCCGGCGTGACCGCGACGGCCCCGGCGATCGGCTCCTCGATCTCACGGCGGAACTCGGGCGCGTAGACCGTCTCGCGGCCTTCGGCGAGCCTTCGCAACAGGTGCACGTACCCGGCGGCGTCGAAGGTGTCCGGCGCGCCCTTGCGCTCCGCGCGGCCGAGCCGCTGCAGTTCCACCTGCGCCAGGTGGAAGCCGTCCATCCCGACCACGGCCGCCCGCGTGCCCAGCGCCTTCGCCAGGCCCCAGGCCAGCGTCGTCTTGCCGGACGCGGGGGCGCCGACGATCCCGAGCACGCTGCGCTGCCCCGGCTTCGCCAGCGTCTGAGCCCTGCTCAACAGGTCCTCGAACACCGGAGGCATGGCTGTCATGACAGTCCCTTTCCCATCTTCGCGACCGCGGCCGTCCACGACCTCGGTCCTTCGTGCCGCACCCGTTCGGCGGCCACCTCGTTGGCGAACGCGATCCAGCCGGGGACGTCCCCGGCGCCCCTGGCGACCGCGTACGCGAAGGCCCCGTGCCAGACGTCGCCCGCGCCCAGCGTGTCACGCGACTGGGTGACCGGGACGGGAACCGCACCGGATCCGTCCGCCGTCGACCAGCGCACCGGATCGGGGCCCGCGGTCGTGATCACCACCGGCACTCCGTGCTCGTGCGGATCGTCCCCGCGGTAGAGCGAGGAGCACGCGGCGATGTCGACCAGCGGCAGGAGTTCGGTGAGGACCGGCTTCCAGCTCCCGGCGTCGAGCACCACCGGCACCTTCCGCTCCCGCGCCCAGCGCGCCACGTACACGGCGACCTCCGGATGATGCCCGTCCAGGAGCACACACCCGGGCATTTCGTCCTCTGAACGCGGTAGTTGCGCGTGCAAGGACCGCATCGAGAGGACGAAACGCGAGGAGGCGTGGGCGTTGCGCGAGACGACGGTGCGTTCCCCGTCGGAGTCGCGGACGACGATGGCGCTGATCGCGGGCGGATCGGGCAGTTCGGGATCGAGGTCGACCAGGTCGACGCCGTGCGCCTCGAGGTCGGCGCGGGCCAGTGCGGCCAGCGGATGCGCACCGGCGACCGTCAGGAGCGTCGCCCCGGCGCCGAGCGCGGCCACGGTCACCGCCGCGTTCGTCGCCGGCCCCCCGGCGGCGACGTCCACGGACAGCGAACGCACCTTCTCGCCCGGCGCCGGGATCTCGGCGACGCGCTGAACCTGGTCGACGGTGCACAAGCCCGCCAGCAGCACCAGCACTACAGCCCCGTGTGGACGGCTGCGGCGACCTCTTCGACCTCGCCGTTCTCACCGAGCTTCAGCGCACCCGTGAGCAGGCCGACGACCTGGTTCATCGTGTGCGTCCTCGGCGAGACGACGGCGACGCGTTTGCCGAGGCGGTGCACGTGGATGCGGTCGGCGATGTCGAACACATGCGGCATGTTGTGGCTGATCAGCACCACCGGCAGGCCGCGTTCGCGGATCCGGTTGATCAGGTCGAGCACCTTGCCGGATTCGGCGACGCCGAGTGCGGCGGTGGGCTCGTCCATGATCACCGCCTTGGTGCCGAAAGCGGCCGCCCGCGCGACGGCGACACCTTGGCGCTGCCCGCCGGACAGCGTCTCCACCGGCTGCGTGATGGACTTGATGTTGATGCCGAGTTCGTCCAGGATCCGCTGCGCGTCGGCCCGCATCGTCGAGGTGTCCAGCTTCCTGAACAGCTGTCCGAACAGGTCCTTGCGCCGTTTTTCCCGGCCCAGGAACATGTTCGACGCGATGTCGAGCGCGGGCGCGACGGCGAGATCCTGGTACACCGTCTCGATCCCGTAGTGCCGAGCGTCCAAAGGGGACTTGAAGTGCACGGCCTGACCGTCCACTTTGATCTCACCGGCGTCCGGGATCACCGCTCCCGAAAGGGCTTTGATGAGGCTCGACTTCCCGGCGCCGTTGTCGCCGACGACGGCGAGCACCTCGCCGGGGAACAGTTCGAAGTCGGCGCCGTCGATGGCGGTGACCCGGCCGTAGCGTTTGACCAGCCCCTGAGCGGACAACGTGGGTGTCGTCATGACTGCTGCCTCCTCGCGAACCGGTCGACGCAGACAGCGCCGATGAGCAGGGCGCCGGTGGCGACGTCCTGGTAGAGCGCGTCCACGCCGAGCTGCGTCAACCCGGACCGCAGGACCGCGACGACCAGCGCGCCCATCATCGTGCCGAGTACCGAACCCCGGCCGCCGAACAGGCTCGCGCCGCCGAGCACCACCGCGGTGATGGAGTCGAGGTTGCCGAGTTGGAAGGCGTTCGGATCGGCGTTCGGCACGCGGCCGAGCGCCTGCCAGGCGGCGATCCCGACGATCACCCCGGCGACGATGTACACCGAAAGGATCGTCCGGTTGACCTTGATCCCGGACAGCCGCGCGGATTCCGGCGCGTTGCCGACCGCGTAGACGTGCTTGCCCCACGGTGTCCGCGTGAGCGCGTACCAAAGTGCCAGGTACATCAGCAAAGCGAGCGTCATGCCGTAGGTGATCGGGATGCCGCCGAAGAGGTAGCGACGGGTGCCGAGCCATTTGAGCAGCGAGTCGGCGACCGGGACGGCCTGCCCGCTCGCGAACAGTTTCGCGGCCGCGGTGAGCACTGTCAGCAGGCCGAGCGTGACGATGAACGGCGGCAGTTTGATCCGGGTGACCAGCGAACCGGTGACCATCCCGATCACCACCGTCGCCACGATTCCCAGCAGCAGCGCCCAGATCCCGGAAACGCCGCCGACCACGAGCTTCGCCATGATCAGCGTCGCGAGCACCATCGCGGCCGCGTTGGCCAGATCGATCCCCGCGGTCAGGATGATCAGCGTCTGCCCGAGGGCGAGCGTGCCGACCACCAGGGACTGTTGCACCACAAGGGAAAGGTTGTCGAGATCGAGGAAGGTGTCCGTGGACAGCGAGAACACCACGATCGCGACGAGCAGGGCCAGCGCGGGCCCGACCGCCGGCGCGCGCAGGAAGAACTCACCGATCGTCGGGCGTTCGTTGCCTTTGAGGGTCGCTGTTGCCATCACTTCGTCCCCCAGCAGTTCTCGAGGCCCCACTTGGTGTCCTGGCTCTCCACGCCGGGGATCGGCTTGTCCGTGATCACCGCTGATCCGGTGTTGACGAACCCGCTCGGCTTCTTCCCGGTCTTGGCGTATTCGACGGCGGCGAGGACGCCCTGCTCGGCCATCTTCTTGGGGAACTGCATGACTGTGGCGGCGTATTGGCCGTCTCGGACGTTCTTGACGCCTTCGCAGCCGCCGTCGATCGAGCCCATCACGAGCTGGTTCACCAGACCGCGGGCCTGGAGCGCGGCGTAGGTGCCGCGGCCCATCGGCTCGTTCATCGTGTAGACGGCATTGATGTCGGTGGTGCGCTGCAGCAGGTTCTCCACGCCCTGCTGAGCCAGGCTCTGGTCGCCGTTCGCGGGGGTCTTGCCCTTGATCTCCGGCGAGGCGTCGGTCAGGCCGATGCCCTTGAGGAACCCGGTGTGCCGCTGGGTGTCCACTGTGGACCCGGCGGTGCCGTCCACCATGAACAGCTTCGGCGGCTTGCCCGCGAGAACGGCCTTCACGTACGCGCCTTGCTGACGTCCGGCCTCGAAGTTGTCCGTGGCGAAGGTGGCGTCGACGGCGGTGTCGGGCTCGGTCGCGGTGTCGAGCGCGATGACCAGCACCCCGGCCTTGCGGGCGCGGTCGATGGCGTCGAGGACGCCCGTCGAGGAACTCGGCGTGATCAGGATGGTGTTCGCACCCTGCTGCATGAGGTTCTCGATGGCCCGGACCTGACCGTCGTTGTCACCGTCGAACTGGCCGGCGAGCGCGTTGAACTCCGCGCCGTTCGCTTCGGCGGCGGCCTTGGCGGCCGCTCTCAGTTCGACGAAGTAGGGATTGGTGTCGGTCTTGGTGACCAGGCCGACCTTGGCCTTGCCGCCACCGCCTGCGTTCGATCCGCCACCCCAGTGGCGTTCGACCGTGCACGCGCCGACCGAGGTCGCGGCGACCGCCGCGGCCAGGGTGAGCGCGAGGAGACTGCGCTGTCTCATGGGGGATGCCCTCCGGATTCGAGGCTGTCCTGATGGTCGGGAAGGTAGACAGGGTTATGCTCAGTCGCAAGCGTTTGCGCAAACGCTTGCCAGCTGGATCGACCGAGGATTGGTAATGCCGCCGTCACGCTCCTCCCGCCCCACCCAACGCGACATCGCCGAGCTGGCGGGAGTCTCCATCACCACGGTCTCGCACGTGGTCAACGGGACGAGAGCGGTGGCCGAAGAGACCAAGGCCGCGGTCCTGCGCGCGATCGAGCAGACCGGCTACACCGGTGACGCGATCGCCCGTTCCCTGGTCACCGGCGGGACCAGGTCGATCGGCGTCGCGATCTCCCTGGTGGCGAACCCGTACTTCGCCCTGCTCATCCAGGCCATCGAACGCGAAGCCGCGTCGGCCGGGTACACGGTCTTGCTGGCGGACACGCACGACACCGTCGACACCGAGCGTGAAACCGTGCGGACGCTGCGCTCACGCCGGGTCGACGGGCTGCTGATCACGCCTTCGCCGGGTGACGGTTCGGTGATCGGCGAGCTCGTCTCGCTGGATGTCCCGACGGTGCTCATCGACAGGCTGTCCACGCGGACCGACGTCGACCAGGTCGGCGCGGAGAACATCCAGTCGACGTCGGCGCTGACGGCGCATCTGGCGTCGCTCGGACACCAGCGGATCGGCATGATCAGCGGTACGGCGGGGCTGAGCACCAGTGAGGAACGCATCCTCGGCTACCGGCTGGGCCTCGGCCGGTCAGGGCGCACCTGGTCGGAGGACCTGGTGGCTTGCGGGCAGTCGTCGCGGGCGGGCGGCGCGCTGGCGCTGAGCACGCTGCTCGCGCTGCCGGAACCGCCGACAGCGCTGGTGGTCGGCAACGACAGCATGATGGTCGGGGTTCTGCACGAGCTGCGGAAGCGCGGGCTGCGCGCCGGGATCGACCTGCCGGTGGTGGTCTACGACGACGTCGAATGGGCCGATCTGGTCGATCCGCCGCTGACCACGATGGCGCAGCCGATCGAGGAGATCGGCACACAGGCGGTACGTCTCCTGCTGGCCCGGATCAACGAGCCGACACGCAAGGCCCAGACGATGCGGATTCCGCCTACGCTCCGCCATCGGGCGTCCTGCGGATGCGCGCACGTTCACTCACATTGATGATTGTTGGCCGACTTTCCGGTCTCGCCGCCGAGCGAGGCTCCGTCAGCCGTTACCTTCATTCAAGCTCGAATGAAGGCGTGGACCGATGACCGCATTGTCGCCGGCGTTACCCCTGTGGGAGGACACCCCTGTCACCCACCGGTTCGGGGTGGCCATGGCGATGCACGCGAACCCCTATTCGGGTGAACTCATCCGCGCCATCCGCCGCGCCGGACGACGTCACGGCTGCGAGATCACCCTCGCCGACACCGGGGACAGCGTCGCCGAAGAGGCCGCGGTCATCCGCGCGCTGCGGGCGGACCGGGTCGACGGTGTCCTGCTCGTCCCGGCGGCCGGTGACGAGGCGGTGATCAACGGTCTGGTCCGGATGGGCGTACCGACCGTGCTCGTCGACCGGATGGCCGGACGCAACGACGTCGACCAGGTCGGTTCCGAGAACATCCAGGCCGTGTGCGCGCTTGTGCGGCATCTTGCCGGGCTGCGGCACCGCAAGATCGGCTTCATCTCGGGCGAAGAGGACATGGCCACCTTCGAGGAGCGGGCGCTGGGCTACCGGCTCGGCCTCGGCCGCTCCGGCCTCCGGTGGACGTCGCAGCTGGTCGCGTGCGGGCAGTCGACCCCGGGCGGGGCCGCCGCCGCGACGGCGAAGCTGCTCGACAGCTGGCCGTCGCCGACGGCGCTCGTGGTGGCGAGCGAGGCGATGATGATCGGCGTCCAGTACGAGGCGCACCGGCTCGGCATCCGGATCGGGCGCGACCTCGCGATCGTCGGGTACGGCGACATGGAGTGGGCGGGGCAGGTGACCCCGGCGGTGACCACGATGGCGCAGCCGATCGAGGAGATCGGGCGCAAGGCCGTCGAACTCCTGCTGGCCCGGATCACCGACCCAGAGCGACGACCCGAATCCGTACGGCTCGCGCCGCGCTTCATACACCGTCAGTCCTGCGGCTGCTGAGTCACAACTCGCTGGTCAGAAGGCCGCCTCCGGGTGATGATGGCGGGATGACCGACCTGTGGACCGTGCACACCGCCGACCTCGAAGCCACCGTGCTGACCGCGGCACGCGCTCTGCTGGACGACGCTTTCGACGGCGATTTCAGCGATCACGACTGGGAGAACGCCCTCGGCGGCATGCACACGCTCGTGTGGGAGAGCGGCGAGCTGATCGGGCACGCGTCACTGGTCCAGCGACGGCTCCTGCACGAGGGGCGGGCCCTCCGGACGGGTTACGTCGAGGCGGTCGCCGTCCGCTCCGACCATCGACGGCGCGGTCACGGCGCCGCGATGATGGACGCGCTGGAGCGGGTCCTGCGGAAGGCGTACGACCTCGGAGCGCTCTCGGCGTCCGAGGAGGCGCTGGAGTTCTACGCGTCGCGCGGCTGGCTGCTCTGGCGCGGTCCCTCGTCGGCCATGACGCCTTCGGGCGTGGAAGCGACGAAGGAGGACGACGGGTCGATCCACGTGCTGCCGGTGGGGGTCACTCTGGACCTGGATGGGGAGATCACCGCGGATTGGCGCTCGGGCGACGTCTGGTGACCCCGCGTTCAGTCCTCTAAATGCGGTGATCCAGGGAAGCGGCGGCCTCGAGGAGCATCCACGCGCTCACCTGGACGGACAGGTCGCGTTCGGGGGCGTCGGGGGCGAGGGGGAGTGAAGGCGCCGGAGTCGCCCAGTCGGCGCTGAAGAGCGGCCCGTGCGGCGTCTCGGTGGCGCCACTCCAGCACGCGTCGGCCGACCGGATGACCAGGTCTCGCGCCACCCCACTCGGCAGCAGCGGCGCCGCGAGCGCCAGGTACCGCGCCAGGATCCCGGCGAACAGGCCGCCGTCGCCGTCGCCCTGTCCCCGGATCACGCCGTTCGGCGCGACATGCTCGGCGACCGCGTGGATCGCGTGCTCCACTCTGTCCATTTCGGACAGTTCGAGGCAGGCGCCGAGGTAAACCCCTTGGCAGTACGTGAAAACATGCTTGACCAGCTCGCCGGACCCGACGCGCAGGCCGTCCCACACCAGTCCGGTCTCCGGATCGACGAGCCGCTCGGTCATCCAGTCGGTCAGGCCTCGTGCGTGCTGTTCCGCCCCTTCGCGGGCGTGGAAGATCGCGGCCGGGCCGTTCGCGGGCGCGTTCTTGAAATCGTCGCCGACGCGCCACCAGATCCCGCCGCCCGCGTCGTCGGTCCAGCCTTCGCGCAGCCGCGAACTGATCGCCTCCAGCCCGCCGCGGACGTCCAGCCCGAGATGCCCGACGCGTTGCAGCGCGAGGCCGAGCCACGCGATGTCGTCGTAGTAGTCGTTGATCCACTTGCCGAAGTTGCGCAGCCGCAGGGACGCCACGAACCGGTCGATCAGCTTCAGCCTGTCCGGTGAGGGATCCCGCAGTTGCGCGTCGACGAGGGTGTCCAGCAGATGCGCCTGCCACCAGTAGTTCCAGTGCCAGTGGACCCGCTGACCCGCCGACGGGGGCCAGCCGCTGCGGCCGAGCACGGTCCCGGGCAGGCCCCACACCCGTCTCAGATGCCGGTCTCGGACCGCGCGTTCGGCGGCCGCGGCCCGGTCGGCGGGAGCAGTCATCGCGCCATCATCCCTTGCCCGCTGACATACCGCTCAGTATGTTGAGACGACCCCGACCCCGCGAGGTGCTTCATGACCACGGCGCACGTGACCTGCCCGCTCTGCGAAGCCACCTGTGGGCTGGAGGTGACGATCGACGAGAAGAGTCTGGTCACCCGCGTGCAGGGCGACCGCGAGGACGTCTTCTCGCGGGGATACATCTGCCCGAAGGGCGCCTCGCTCGGCGCGCTGCACCACGATCCGGACAGGCTCACCGCGCCGCTGGTCAAACGGGACGGCGAGTTCGTCGAGGTCACGTGGGACGAGGCCTTCGCCGAGATCGACCGGCGGCTCCGGCCGATCATCGAGGAGCACGGCAAGAACGCCGTCGCCGTCTACTCCGGCAATCCGACGGTGCACAACGCGGCACTGGTGCTCTACGGCCGCGTGTTCTTCAAAGCCTTGGGCACCAAGAACTTCTACACCGCGACCACGGTCGACCAGATGCCGAAGCACTTCTCGTCCGGCTACCTCTTCGGCGATCCGCAGACCATTCCCGTCGCCGACCTCGACCGCACCGAGCACCTGCTCATCCTGGGCGCGAACCCGTTGGTGTCCAACGGAAGCCTGATGACGGCGGCCGACACCCGCGGCAGGTTGCGCGGGATCCAGAAGCGGGGCGGCAAGATCGTCGTCCTCGATCCGCGCCGCACCCGGACGGCCCAGCTCGCCGACGAGCACCACGCGATCCGGCCCGGCACCGACGCGCTGTTCCTGTTCGCGCTGGTCAACGTCCTGTTCGCGGAGAACCGGAGCACTCCCGGCGAGCACGTCACCGGCGTCGACGAGGTTCGCGCGCTCGCGGAGCCGTTCACGCCGGAGGCCGTCGCGCCCGCGACCGGGATCGACGCCGCCGAGATCCGCCGGATCGCCCTCGAACTCGCGGATGCCGGACGTGCCGCGGTCTACGGCCGGATGGGGACCACAACCCAGTCTTACGGCACCATCGCGAGCTGGCTGGTCGACGTCGTCAACGCGCTCACCGGCAACCTCGATCGCGAGGGCGGCGTGATGTTCCCGCTGCCCGCCGCGTGGAAACCGCGACGGTCTTCGCCGTTCACCAGCGGCCGATGGAAGAGCCGCGTGCGCGGATATCCCGAGGTGCTCGGGGAACTGCCGGTGGCCACGCTCGCGGACGAGATCGAGACGCCCGGCGAGGGCCGGGTGCGGGCGCTGGTGACGATCAGCGGTAACCCGGCACTGAGCACACCCAACTCCGCGCGGCTCACGGAAGCGTTGCGGCAGCTGGACTTCATGGTCTCCCTCGACGTGTACCTCAACGAGACCACCCGGCACGCCGACGTCATCCTGCCAGGGCCGTCACCGCTGGAACGGCCGCATTACGACGTCGCACTGTACACACTCGCCGTGCGGAACGTCGCGAACTGGACGCCGGGGACGCTCGAGACCGACCTGCCGCAGGAATGGGTGACCCTGCTGCGGATGGCCGGGATCGCCGCCGGTCAGGGCCCGGACGTCGACGTCGCCGCCTTCGACACGATGGTCGCGGCCGAGACGGCGCGGCGCACCGGCGTCGACCTCGCGCTCGCCGAAGGCCGCACTGGGCCGGCGCGGATGATCGACCTGATGCTGCGCGGCGGACCGTACGGGCTGAAACTGGCCGACCTCGAAGCCGCCCCGCACGGCATCGACCTCGGCGCGCTGAAGCCGCGGCTGCCGGAGGTGCTCTCCACCGCGAGCGGGAAGGTCGAGCTGGCGCCGGACGCGATCACGAAGGACGTCCCGAGGCTGCGCGCGGAACTCGGCAAAGCGCCCGACGACGGTCTGCTGCTCATCGGGCGACGGCATCTGAGCTCGAACAACTCCTGGATGCACAACCTGACGCCGCTGGTGCGCGGCGGGAACCGGTGCACCGTCCAGGTCCACCCGGACGACGCCTCCCGGCTCGGGCTGACCGACGGCGGGCTCGCGTCGGTGACGTCGCGGGCGGGGAAGCTCGAAGTGCCAGTCGAGGTCACGGCCGACGTCCGGCCCGGGGTGGTGAGCATGCCGCACGGCTGGGGCCACGACATCGAGGGCACGCGCACGCAGGTCGCGACGGCGCACGCCGGGGTCAATTCGAACCTCGTCGCCGACGAGACCCTGCTCGACGTCCCGTCCGGGAACGCCGTGCTGAACGGGATCCCGGTGGAGGTCGCCCCGGTCTAGCTCACCAGGCGGTGGCCAGGTCGGCGTGCTGCCGGACCCAGGCGTGCATGACGATCCCGGCGGCGACGCCCGCGTTGATGGAGCGTGTCGTGCCGAACTGCGCGATCGAAACGACCAGCGACGCTGTCTTCTGCGCCTCGGCCGACAGACCCGGCCCTTCCTGCCCGAACAGCAGAACGCACTCGCGCGGCAGTTCCGCGGTCTCGACGGGCTGCGAGCCGGGGGTGTTGTCGACGGCGACCACGGCGAGCCCCTCCGCGGCGGCGAAGGTCAGCAACCCGCTGACGTCCTCGTGGTGGAGAAGGTGCTGGTAGCGGTCGGTCACCATGGCACCGCGCCGGTTCCAGCGCCGCCGCCCGACGATGTGCACGGCGGCCGCGGCGAACGCGTTCGCCGTCCGGACCACGGTGCCGATGTTGTGATCGTGCTGGAAGTTCTCGATCGCCACGTGGAAGGGGTGCCGACGGCCGTCCACATCGGACACGATGGCCTCGCGCCGCCAGTAGCGGTACGGGTCGACGACGTTGCGGCGGTCGCCTCCTGCCAGCAGTTCGGGGTCGTACCGCTCGTCCGCGGGCCACTCGCCCTCCCACGGACCGACGCCGACCTCTTCCCGCGCCACCCATTCGGTGGGGCCGGCCTCTTCCGACGAGTTCACCCGGTGATTGTCTCAGCCCATGCTGACGCGGTGCGCCGGTGCGTCCCCGTCGTGGTGGCGGTGACGCCAGCGCTGGACCGTGCCGACGTAGGAGATGATCACCGTCGCCATCGCGATCACGACGATGACGGGCAGCATCGAGCGCGGGAACACCGTGTCGTAGAGGTAGTAGGCGTTGAAGCCGCCCGGCAGGTCGCCGAGGCCCTGCTGATGCCGGAAGTAGTTCTCGGCCGCCGTCAGCGGGCAGGGCCAGGGGAAGACGTTGACGAGGATCCCCCATGCGGCGAAGAACACATGCCCGAAGATCACCTTCGGCCACCGCCACGCGAGAAAACCACCGAATCCGATGAACAGCAGCGCGAAAATGTGCACCGCGACTGTCACGTTCGCCAGGAAACCCGCCACCTCAAGCCCCCTTTCGCTCCCCTACCAGCGACGTTACCCCTTTCGTATTGAGAAACGCTCACGAAAAAACGGGGCATCCTCCGTTCGCACGGAGGATGCCCCGTTCGGGACGCTTTATTCAGGACAGTCCGAGATCGTCCTTGTTCAGGATGTAACGGTATTCGAGGCCTTCCTTCTCGATGGCCTCGCGCGCTCCGGTGTCCCTGTCGACGACCGTCGCGACGCCGACCACGTTCGCTCCGGCCTCGCGCAGCGCCTCGACGGCGGTGAGCACGCTGCCGCCGGTGGTCGAGGTGTCCTCGACGGCCAGCACGCGCTGCCCCAGCACCTCGACGCCTTCGATCCGGCGCTGCATACCGTGCGCCTTGGCGCCCTTGCGGACCACGAACGCGTCGAGCACGACGCCGTCGGTGGCCGCGGAGTGCAGCATCGCCAGCGCCACCGGGTCCGCGCCGAGGGTCAAGCCGCCGGCGGCGACGTAGTCCCAGTCGTGGGTGAGCTGGCGGAGCAGCTTCCCGATCAGCGGGGCGGCCGCGTGATGCAGCGTCGCCCGCCGGAGATCGATGTAGTAGTCGGCTTCCTTGCCGGAAGACAACGTCACCTTGCCGTGCACGACGGCGAGCTCGCCGACCAGTCTCGCCAGTTCGAGTTTCGCCGCTTGATCCAACCCGGGGTACGCCACGGCCGAGAGTCTTACACACGGCCCGCCGGGTCTCACGACGGTGCGCTCAGTCACTGCCGGTCGTCGCGGCGTCCACGGCCTGCCCCCGAGTGGCCGCCCAGGCCGGGACCAGGGTCGCGGTCAGCGCGAGCGCCGCGGCGATGCCGATGATCGACAGGTAGATCAGCGGCGAACCCATCGGCAGCAGGGAATCGGCCGCCACCAGGCAGAACGGGATGATCGAGCCCGCCGCGACGACAGTGCCGAGCACGATTCCGATCAGCGCGACGAGCCCGCCTTCGAAACCGGCCATCCGCAGCACCTGTGCCCTGGTCGAACCGGTGAGCCGCTGCAACCCGAACTCGCGGCGTCGCCGCACGGTCGCCATCACCAGCGTGTTGGCGACCGAAATCACCGTATAGGCGATGATCATCCCGACCAGCAGGTAGTTCACCCACGCGCCGACGGCCTGATCCTTCGCGTGCGCCGCGACGAGCGCGCCCCGGTCACCGACGGACACCGGCAGCCCGGCCGTCGCCTCGCGAAGCCGTTCTGTCAGCGCCGCCGGATCGACGCCCGGAGCGGCGCGGACCAGCATCTGCCCGGCGAGCCCGGCGGTGGTGTGCGGGGCCAGGAGATCGGCCGGGAGCAGCAGGCTCTCGAAACCGGGGCGCTGGCTGGTGACCGCGACGACCTTGACGTCGACAGGGGTGCCGTCGCCGAGTTTCAGGCTCAGCGTGTCGCCGATGCCGCGGCCGAAGTCCTTCGCGAAGACGGCCGGGAGCGCGACGCTCCTGCCGGTCAGCGCCTTCAGGTCGCCCTGGGTCACCTTGGTGTCGATCGTCGCGCCCGCACCGGCCGCGGTGAGGCCGATCGCCGGGCGTCCCTCGTCGGAGGAGTCGTACGGCTCCTCGAGGAACACGCTGCTGGTGACGTACTCGGACGCTCCGGCGACGCCGGGCACGGCCTGGATCCGCTGGACCAGATCCGGGGCCAGCCCACCCGCGACCGAACCGATCACGGCGTCGGCGCGGACGTCCTCGGTGAACGCCTGGTCGGCCAACTCCTGTTGAGTGGTCTGCAGGTAGATGTTCGCGGTCGCGATCCCGACGGCGAGCATGATCGGGGTGACCGCACCCGCCGCCCGGACGATCCCGGCGCGGGTGTTGAGCACGGCGAGGTGCGCGTCGATGCCGCCGAGCAGGCGCATCGGCCACTGCAGGATCGCCGTCATCACCTTCGCGACGCCGGGGGTGATCATCGCGACTCCGAGCGCCCAGAGGATCACCGCGGGACCGGCGGTGCTGGCCGCGATCGGACCGGTCATCACCGCGACGGTGACGATGGCCAGAGCGGTACCGCCGCCGAAACAGAGGGCGGCGAGCACGAACCGCGTCGGGGTCAGCCAGCGGCGGGTGACCGCGGCTTCGGCGAGCGCCTCGGTCGGCCGGATCTTCCCGGCCCGGCGGCCCGCCATGAAGGCGGCGATGAACACCGCGAGGATCGCGGCGCCCGCGCCCACGACCGACGGCAGCCAGCCTTGGTAGAACCGCAGAACCCCGGGTACCACACCGTTCTCGACCAGCTGGGTGAAAAGCCACTCGCCGAGGAACGGGCCGAGGACGGCGGCGAGCGCGGTGGCGAGCAGGCCGACGGCCAGTGCCTCGCCGAGGACCATGCGCCGGAGCTGGCGCGGGGTCGTGCCGATCGCCCGCATCAGCGCGAGCTCCCGCGAACGCTGCTGGGTGGACAGGCTCAGCGTGCTCGCGACGACGAACATCGCGACCATCACCGAGAGCCCGCCGGACACCGCCGCGATGACGATCAGGTTGGAGCCGCTCGAATCGGCCTCGGGGAACTCCGCGACACCGCGGTCGATGCCGCTCAGGACGGTCGCCCCGGCCGCGGTCTCGGCGACCTTCGCCTGCACCTGTTCGACGTCGGCGCCCGGTTTGGTGAAGACGCCGATGACGTCGGCCTTGCCGGGATACCCGGAGAGCCGGGCGGCGTCGGTGGCGGAGAAGAACACGGCGCCCCGCGTGATCGACCGCGGCGCACCGGCAACGCCGGCGACCCGGAACGATTCGGTCTTGCCGCGCGCGGCGACCTCGACGAGGTCACCGGGCTTCAACCCCGACGTGGACTCGACGACGACCTCACCCGAGGCGGGCGCCGCACCCTCGACCAGCGCGTACGGGGTCAGCGCGGCGGAATCCCAAGCGTGGCCGAGTGCCGGCCGCCCACTGGCCGCGAGCGGGAAGCTCACTTCGCCGACGACGTCCGAGACGCCGGGAACCGACCGCAGCCGGGAGACCAGGCCGTTGTCGAGCCGGACGCGCTCGGGGAGCCGCGCGTCCTCGAACTTGCGTTTGTCATCGGCTTCGAGGGAGGCCGGGTCTTTCTTGGGCAGTGCGAAGGTCTGGCCACCGGTGACGACGATCGGGGCGGCCGCGAGACGCTGGGGTTCCGCGTTGCTGCGGATCCCGGTCTCCATCAGGCCACCGCACGAGGCGACGATCAGCGCGCCGAAGAAGACGGCGATGAAGGTGCCGATGAATCCGCCCTTGCGCAGGCGCAGGGTCCGGAAGGCGAGTCGCAGCATCACGCACCCGCCCGCGCCGGGCTGGTGTTCTGGCCCCTCCGCTGAGACGCGTGCGTCGGGGCGGCCCAGGCACCCAGGTGGGTCATGCGTTCGGCGACGACGTCCGCGGTGGGCGCGTGCAGTTCGTCCGCGATCCGGCCGTCGGCGAGGAAGATGACGCGGTCGGCGTAGGAGGCGGCCATCGGGTCGTGGGTCACCATGATCACCGTCTGCCCCGTGGCGCGGACCGAATCGCGCAGCAGTCCGAGGACTTCGGCGGCGGTCCGTGTGTCGAGGGCGCCGGTCGGTTCGTCGGCGAAGACCACCGGCGGCCGGGTGACCAGCGCCCGCGCGATCGCGACGCGCTGCGCCTGCCCGCCGGAAAGTTCGCCGGGAAGGTGCTTGCGGCGCCCGGAAAGCCCGACGCGGGTCAGCATCTCCTCGACGACGCGGCGGTCCGGCCTGGCACCGGCGAGCTGCTGCGGGAGCGTGACGTTCTGCTCGACGGTCAGCGCCGGGAGCAGGTTGAAGGCCTGGAAGATGAAACCGACCCGGTCGCGGCGCAGCTTCGTCAGCTTCGTCTCGCTCATCCCGGCCAGCTCCTGCCCGTCGAGTACGACGGACCCCGACGTCGGCCGGTCCAGCCCGGCCGCGCAGTGCAGGAAAGTGCTCTTGCCCGAGCCCGAAGGCCCCATCACCGCGGTGAAGCCGCCGCGCGGGAACGCCAGCGTCACCCCGTCCAGGGCGATGACGCCCTTGCCGTATTCCTTGCGGACGCCGTCGAGCCGGACCGCGTCACCGTTCCACCCAGTGTTCATGGTGAAAACCCTAGGAATCCCAGGTCGGATGCACCCTGGGGCGAGCGTGCGTCTCCTTGGTAGGGCGCGCCCTACCTCACCTGGCCGGTCTTGGCGTCCACGTCGACGTCGTGCTCGACCCCGGTGCCGTCGCGGAGCCCGACCTGCCAGACGAGGGTGCCGTCGGTGGCGAGGTCGATCTCCATCTCGTCGAGCTCACCGGGCAGACGTTTTTGCGCGGCCTGGAGTGCCTTGACCGCGTCGACATCCGCCTGTTGGACCTTCGCCATGTCGTCGCTCGGCTTGGCGGTCTGCTGCTGGCCGAGGACTTGACCTCCGTCCCGGCTCACGCGCACCTTGTGTTCCTGCCCGTTCGACGCGACCTTGATCTCCCAGCCGTCGTCGGCGTGTTCCACATCGAAGACCCGCCCGCCGGGCACGGCGCCCGCCGCCGCTTGGATCGCCTTCACCGGCTGGGCGTCGCCTCCGTCCGGCGCCGGTGCCGCCGGGCCTGGCGGCGGCTCGGTGGAACAGCCGGCCAAGGCCAGCGTCAGCACTCCGGCCGCGACAAGACGTGATGACCTCATGATCGAAGAGATACCCGCCCGGCGCGGCCCCGAATCGTGGGTCGTGTTCGGGCACGGCAGTCCCTGTCACGAACGGCCTCTCAGGTGCGGCCCCCGCGAGACAGTCCCTGTCACGAACGGTTCCGGAGGGGGCGTGTGGAAATAGGGACACTCAACGTCCCTATTTCCACACGCCCCCTCAGGTGCGGCCCTTGCCCCCGAACCCGCCGCCGAGTTTCCGCAACACCGCCCTCGGCAGCAGCCCGCCGACAGCGACGAGCGCTTTGTACTGGAAGCTCGGCACCGAGATCACCTTGCCGCGGCGCAGATCCGCGAGCGCCTCGTCCACGACCTGGTCGACGCCGAGCCAGAACGCCTTGGGGCCCGGCCTGTCCAGCCCCGCCCGCTCGTGGAACTCCGTGGCGGTGAACCCGGGGCAGAGCGCCATCATGCGGATGTTCTTCGGCAGTGAGGCCGCGATGCCCTCGGTGAACGAAGTGACCCAGTTCTTGCTGGCCGTGTACGTCGAACCGCGGCCGCTGAAGAAGCCGGCGACTGAGCTGACGTTGATGATCGCTCCTTCGCCGCGTTCGATCATCCCCGGCAGCACGGCGCGGGTGAGCCGCAGGACAGCGGTGACGTTGACGTCGAGCTGACGCTGCAACGCGTCCTGCGGAATGGTCCAGAAGTCGCCGTTGAGGCCGAAGCCCGCGTTGTTCACCAGGAGGTCCACCGGCTCGTCGGCAAGGCGGGCCTCGACCAGCGCACGTCCGTCCACTTCGGACAGATCGGCGGGCAGGACGACGACGTCGACGCCGTGCGCCTCGACCAGCTCCGCGGCGAAGCTCTCCAGCCTGTCGACGTCGCGGGCGACGAGCACGAGGTCGTACGCCTCGGCGGCGAGCCTGCGCGCGAACTGCGCGCCGATGCCGGCGGTGGCACCGGTGATCAGGGCGGTGGATGTCATACCGGGAACCTACTCCTCAGTCGGGTCCTGGAGTCCAGGCGTGAGTGTCACCCACCGTGGGGACCTGACGTGCATTGGCCCGAGTCGGGAAGTATCGTCCCGCTCCATGGGGAAGCACAGCAGGCGTAAGCCGAGCTACCTGCCCAAAGTCGCGGCCGGCGCGGCGCCGCTGGCGTTGTTGCTCGCCGGTCCGGCCACCGCGCTCGCGGCCCAGACGGACCCGGCGATCCCGCTTCCTCTCGACCATCAGCGCGAGGGCAGCCTCGATCGCGGTGTCGGCTTCACCAGCGAAGGGGACACGTCCGTCCTTCGCGGCTTCGTGAACAGCACCGAACGGAACGTCTACAGCAAGGACCTCGGCGACGCGAAGATCGTCGCGGACGTCCGCCGGTCGGCGAGCGAGACCGTCGAGACCCGCGACGGCGTCACGGTCCGCCCCGACAAGATCGGCGCGCTCGCCGCGGCGAAAAGCGCCGAAGCCGTCACGCAAGGCCAGCGGGACACAGTGAAGCTCGACCGCTACGGCAGTGTCGTGGCCGGGAACGAGACCAAACTCGAGAAGACCGGCGCGCGGCTGACCGAACTGGCGATCAACCCGCGCACCGGAACGCCCAGCCTCCTCTCTGAGGACAGCCGCGGTCTCGGCGCGTCCGAGGGGACCTATCACGCTGTCCGGCCGCTGCCCGGGGTCGGCGTGATCAACGAGACGCAGCAGCACGGCGGCGGGGAACTCGACAGGGCCCTGCGGCTCGACGGCGGGTTCACCGGTGACCTCGGCGGTGTGCTGGAGGCGGGCCGGTCTTCCGGGCACGCCGTCGACCTCGGCGACTTCGCCGCCGTCGGGACGACGTCGGCACAGCACGGCGGCGGCCGGTTCAAGGGTGTCCTGCCGCTGGATTTCGGGTCGGGCACCGGTTTCGGCCAGGAACACGTGCTCGGCGGCACCGTCGGCCCGGCGACCGGGCTGGTGACCACCGGACAGGACGCGGATCTGGCGCAGCGCGGCGCCGGGCTCACCGGATCCGGCGCGAACACGATCAGCGGCGACCTCGGCCTCGGCGAGTCGGCTTCCGCACGCGGCACCTCGACGACGTCGCTGCGCGGGGTCCTGCCCACGGCCGATCCCGCGCGGGCCGGGCATCTGACGCAATCCGGGACACTCGACCTGACCGTACTCGGTCAGCCCGCGCACACCGGCATGACCGTCGGCGCGCTCCCGCTGGAACTCAAGCCCTCTTAGCCCAGACCCCGCCCCGCCGCCACCCTCAACGGACAGGCTGCGCCTGACTTACCTAACCTTTGGGCTCGACGTCGTCCGCGGTCTCGTCCTGCCAGTGGCGGCCGGGGGTCGGGGCGTTGTCGTACTCCTCGTCGAACGGATCCACGATGTCGGCGATCTCGCCGAGGTCGCGCAGCAGCCGCTCGAGCCGCGACGGCCCGGCGTTCGGGGCGACACTCGCGAGCACCCACTCGTTCTCCAGCCACGCCACGCCGACGTCGCCGCCGAGCGAGTCGGCCGCGTCGACGAGTTCCTGCGTGATCACCTTGCGGGCACCCTCGGAATCGTCCGCGAAGGCGTAGCGCTGGCCGATCGGGCCGAGCATCTCGGGCATGTCCTGGCGCTGGAACGGCACGCTGGACAACCACATCTCCAGCGGCGTCTCGTGCACGCGGTTGCAGCGCACGGCGACCACGACCGCCGGGATCTGGCCCTCGGTCTCGATGTCGAAGATGAAGACGGGGCGCCGCCCGTCGGAGGTGAAGGTGGACCCGGCCACGACGTTGACCGCCACCTGCGCGCCGAAGTACCCGATGGCGCCGCCGGACCACTGCCGCGGCAACCTCTCGTCCTCCTCGACGAACTGCCAGCCGCGCAGCTCGGCCCAGCGCATGCGCTCGCGATTGCGCGAGCCCTCCTTCGCCCGGTCGGCCGCGAGCAGCGCCAGCCCCGCCACCAACGCGACGGCGGCGATGACGAACCAGATCCACGCCGGAATACCCACGACGGTCAGGGTATCCCCCTGCCCTCACCGGATGTGATCGCCGGGCGCCGTGTCGCGCCTCCCTTTCGGTGTCGTACCCGGGAAAGACCACGAAAGACGTGGGAAAACGTCGACAAGTCGCCGTGTCGCCAAGAGGGCTGAAGGGAACTTTCCCCGCATCCCATGCGGTGAAAGCCCCCTTCAGCCCGTCCTATGCGGCGATGGGCCCCTTCAGCCCACGTCAGTCCACCCGGCTGACCGTCAGCGCGTCCGACGCCTCCTGGGCCGGGATGTCCACCCGGACCGTGTCGCCGTCCCGGATCTCACCGGCCAGCAACTGTTTCGCCAGCTTGTCGCCGATCGCCGACTGCACCAGCCGCCGCAGCGGCCGCGCGCCGTAGATCGGGTCGAAGCCGTTCAGCGCGAGCCACTCGCGCGCGCCGGGGGTGACGTCCAGCGTCAGGCGGCGCCGCGACAGCCGCGAGGCGAGCCGCTCGATCTGGATGTCCACAATGGACGTCAGCTCGTCGGTGCCGAGCGCGTGGAAGACCACGATGTCGTCCAGCCGGTTCAGGAACTCCGGTTTGAACTGCCGCTGCACCACCGACATCACCGCGTCGTTGCGCTGCCGCTCGTCGAGCGCCGGGTCGGCGATGGCCTGCGAACCGAGGTTCGAGGTCAGCACCAGGATGGTGTTGCGGAAGTCCACCGTGCGGCCCTGTCCGTCGGTGAGCCGTCCGTCGTCGAGCACCTGCAGGAGCACGTCGAACACGTCCGGATGCGCCTTCTCGACCTCGTCCAGCAGCACCACCGAGTACGGGCGCCTGCGCACCGACTCGGTCAGCTGCCCGCCCTGGTCGTAACCGACGTACCCGGGCGGCGCCCCGACCAGGCGTGCCACCGAATGCTTCTCGGCGTACTCGCTCATGTCGATCCGCAGCATCGCGCGCTCGTCGTCGAACAGGAACTCGGCCAGCGCCTTCGCCAGCTCGGTCTTGCCGACGCCGGTCGGGCCGAGGAACAGGAACGAACCGGTCGGCCGGTCGGGGTCCGCGACGCCCGCCCGGGTGCGGCGCACCGCGTCCGAGACGACCTGCACGGCCTCCTTCTGCCCGATGACCCGCCTGCCGAGCTCCTCCTCCATCCGGAGCAGTTTGCCCGTCTCGCCCTCCAGCAGCCGTCCCGCCGGGATGCCGGTCCAGGCGCTGACCACGTCGGCGACGTCGTCCGCGCTGACCTCTTCCTTGAGCATGACGTTCTGCTGGCTGACCTCGTTCGCGGCCGTCGCTGCCTCGAACTCCTTCTCCAGCGCGGGAATCCGGCCGTAGCGGAGCTCGGCGGCCTTGCCGAGGTCTCCGTCGCGTTCGGCGCGCTCGGACTCGCCACGCAGCTGCTCCAGCTGCCCCTTGAGTTCACGGACGCGCTCGATCGAGCCCTTCTCGTTCTGCCAGCGCGCTGTCAGCGCCGTCAGCGTCTCCCGCTTCTCGGCCAGCTCAGAACGCAGCACGGCTAGCCTGTCCTTCGAGGCGACGTCGTCCTCTTTGGACAGCGCCATCTCTTCGATCTCCATCCGCCGCACGGCGCGCTCGACCTCGTCGATCTCGACGGGCCGCGAGTCGATCTCCATGCGGAGCTTCGACGCGGCCTCGTCGACCAGGTCGATCGCCTTGTCCGGCAGGAACCGGGCGGTGATGTAGCGGTCGGACAGCGTCGCGGCGGCGACCAGCGCGGCGTCGGTGATGCGCACGCCGTGGTGCACCTCGTACCGCTCCTTGAGCCCACGAAGGATACCGATGGTGTCCTCTGTGGACGGTTCACCGACCAGGACCTGCTGGAAGCGCCGCTCGAGCGCGGCGTCCTTCTCGATGTGCTGGCGGTACTCGTCGAGTGTGGTCGCGCCGACCATCCGCAGCTCACCGCGGGCGAGCATCGGTTTGATCATGTTGCCCGCGTCCATCGCGCCCTCGCCGGTCGCGCCCGCGCCGACGATGGTGTGCAGCTCGTCGATGAAGGTGACGACCTCGCCCGCCGAGTCGGTGATCTCCTTGAGCACGGCCTTCAGCCGCTCTTCGAACTCGCCGCGGAACTTGGCGCCCGCGACCATCGAGCCGAGGTCCAGTGCCACGACGCGCTTGCCCCGCAGCGACTCCGGCACGTCACCGGCGATGATGCGCTGGGCGAGCCCCTCGACGATGGCCGTCTTGCCGACGCCGGGCTCGCCGATGAGCACCGGGTTGTTCTTGGTGCGACGAGAGAGCACCTGCACCACACGGCGGATTTCGGTGTCCCGGCCGATCACCGGGTCCAGCTCGCCCGCACGGGCGCGCTCGGTCAGGTCGACGCCGTACTTCTCCAGCGCCTTGAACGTGCTTTCCGGATCCGCGCTGGTGATCCGCGCGGAGCCGCGCACCTTGGCGAACGCCTCGCGCAGCGCGTCCGGGGTGGCACCGTGCCGCTTGAGCAGGTCGGCCACCGGGCCGCCTTCGGTGGCGAGGCCGACGAGGAGGTGCTCCGTCGAGACGTACTCGTCGCCGAGTTCGGTCGCGAGCTTCTGCGCGTGCGTCAGCGCCTTGACCGCGTGCGCGTCGAACTGCGGGCTCGACACGGTGGCGCCGGTCGCCGACGGCAGCGCCGCGATCAGCGGCTCCAGCTCCTTGTGCACCTGCGCGGGGTCGGCCCCGACCGCGGTCAGCAGCGGTGCGGTGAGCCCCTCACCCTGCGCCAGCAGGGCACCGAGCAGATGCGCGGCCGCCACGTGCGGATTCCCCGCCATCGTGGCCGCCTGCGCCGCCGACGAGATCGCCTGCTGGGTCTTCGTGGTCGGGTTGAAAGCGTCCATCCCTCACCTCGTACTAGGTCCTGCGAAGTTCTTGTCGATGGGTACAACGTCAGAAAAGTTGAGTCTGTTCCGCTCAACTCTGAATCGGTCGGACTTCGGTCGGCGAGACGGCCTCCGCGGGCAACCGGGGGCCCACCCGGCCGAGGCCGACGACGGCCGCGCAGGCGCACGCGGCCACGAGCACCCACGGGATCCAGACTGCCACGGAGAACAGCGCGACGACGGCCGGAGCGATCACCGCGGCGAGGGTGAACGCGTATTGGAAGGCCGCCAGATACCGGCCTCGCGCCTCGGGCGGCGCCGCGGCTTCGGCCAGCGCCCCGGATCGCGGGCCGAACGCGAGATCGCCCGCGGCCAGCACGAGGGTCGCGCCGAGCAGGTAGACCGGCTGGAAGACCTTCGGTACGAGCACCACCGCGAGGCACGCCAGGCACCACACCGCGAACAACGCCGAGCCCGCGCGCATCGCGGCGATCCGGGTCAGCCGCCGGGTGAGCCGCAATCCGACGACACCACCCAGACTGGTGACGACGGTGAGCAGCGCGATGATCGCGCCGGGAAGCCAGCGAGGGCCCTGCAACGCGTTGAAGACGTACACCGGCATCCCGATGAGGAAGAAGTCCATCGTGAGCGCGAAGAGCCCGCTGAACACGATCAGTGCCAGGTAGGGCCGGTTCCGCCAGACACGGGCGGGGCTCCTGAGCCGTCGCGGGTGCCGCGGGACCGGCGGCACCAGCGTCGAGAGGATGGCCGCGGCGGCGACGAACGTGAAGACGTCGAGGATGACGGCGACGTACAGGCCTTCGCGGCCGATCCACACCAGCAACCCGGCGGCCGCGAGTCCGCCGAGCCCGAAGCCCGCGGAGCGCACCATCGCGGCTTCGGCGAACGGCCGGTCCTTCGGCCCTTCGCCCGCGACGTCCGCGATGAGCGAGAACTGGGAGCTGTAGAACAACTGCTGTCCGGCCGCGAGCATGACCGACGCGCCGACCACCCCGGTGAAACCGGAGGCCAACAGGAACGCGCCCACCCCGGTGGCCTGCAGGAGATGGGAGCAGATCATCACCGTCCGCGGGCCGAACAGGTCGACGAACCGCCCCGCGACGAAGGGGACGAGCAGCCCGGCCAGCGCACCGAGAGTGACCGCGGCCCCCGCTTGGGCGAGCGGAAGCCCCACCACACGGATGACGAAGACGAGGCCCAGTGGGAGGAAGAGTCCCGAGCCGAAGTTGTCGATTCCCAACGCGACCAGCAACGCGACCCTGCTCCGCACAACTTCGACGCTACCGGCGCCACGGCGCTACGAAAGGTCCGTTCAGTCAAGACCGACGGGTAGGAACGTCACCCTCAGACGTCGCACGTCCGAACGGACAGGACCGCGCGCACGTCGGCGTTCATCTCCGCCAGGCGCGTGGTCAGCTCGAGGACCTTCTCCTCGTCCCAATCGCCGAGCGCGCGCTCCATGAACTTCAGATAGCCGGCCCGCCGCCGGCCCAGTTCTTCGTGCCCCTGTTCGGAGATGCTGATGATCGACGCGCGGCCGTCCTCGGGCGCGGGACGGCGGTCGACCATGCCCGCCGCGGACAGCTGGGAGATTTGACGGCTCACGACCGAAAGGTCCACGAAGCGCCGTTTGGCCAATTCCGAGGGCCGCGCTTCACCGTGCTTCGCGAGGTCGGACAGCAGCATCGCGGCCGCCGGGTGCAGGCCGGGATCGTCCTGCCAGGCCTGCATGATCCAAGCGTGCTGCAGCTGGGAGGCGGCCTTCAGCTCACGCATCAGTTCGACCCTGGCGTCGTCGGCGGAGCTCATCGTTGCCTCCCAGCTACTTGTACAGTACAACTTTATTCGGGAACGCTTGCGTAAGGCAACTATTTACCTCGTGAGATCGCCCACTGCGACCCGGATTCGAGTACACCCGTCCGGAGCAACGATGCAGGCAAAAGGGCTCCCGGCAGCTAGTCTCGCGATCAGGCCGGAACCAGCCGACCGGCCGACAGCCACTGACCGGAGAGGTGAATGATCCGTGAATTCTTCTCCAGTGGTCCCTCGTCCGTGAACCATCGGAACTCTCTTCCGGTATGCACTTCCCGATCAGCGACTCCCAGCCCGTGACGGCCGACGCGGTCAGCCCGGTCCCGAGGTCCTCCGCGCCGAGGGAAGCCCCGCCCGCGGTCACCGCGATGGTGCGGCTCATCCGTGACACGTGGGCCAAGTCGGAACCGTTCATCCCGGAGATCTCCCAGTTCTTCTACGGGATGCTGTTCACCCTCGCGCCCGCCACCCGCGACTTCTTCCCGATCAACATGGAGGTCCAGCGCGGCAGGCTGGTGCGCGCGCTGGTCCACATCGTGCAGATGGTCGACCGGCCGGACGACCTCGTGCCGTTCCTGACCCAACTCGGCCGCGACCACCGCAAGTTCGGTGTCATCCCGCGGCATTACGAGGCCGTCGGCACCGCGTTGCTCGCCTCGCTCAAGAACCACCTCGGTCCGGACTGGACACCGGAGGTCGAACGCGCCTGGGCGGAGGCGTTCACCATCGTCGCCCGCGCGATGCAGGAGGCCGCCGCGGCCGACGTCAACCCAGCGTCGTGGTCGGCCACCGTGCTCGAGCACCGGCGGCTCACCTGGGACCTCGCCCTCGTCCGCGTCCAGCCCGAGTTCCCCGTGCCGTACCAGCCGGGTCAGTACATGAGCGTCGAAGTCCCGCAGCGGCCGAGGCTCTGGCGCTATCTTTCGCCGGCGAACGCGCCGCGCGAGGACGGCGGCATCGAGTTCCACGTGCGCGCCGTCGACGGCGGCTGGGTGTCCCGTGCCATCGTGAGCCACACGCAGCCGGGCGACGTCTGGCGGCTGGGACCGCCGCTCGGCAGGCTTTCGGTCGACCGGACCGACGGCCGCCCCGTCCTGATGCTCGCGGGCGGCACCGGTGTCGCGCCGTTGCGGGCCATCCTGGACGACCTCGCGCAGTGGGGCGACAACCCGAAGGTCCGGCTGTTCTACGGCGGACCGTCGCGTGAGGACCTTTACGACCTCGACGAGTTGCGCGCCCTCGCGGCCACGAACCCCTGGCTCACCGTGACCCCGGTGGTCGAGCGCGGTGACGAAGCCCCCGGCTGCGAACAGGGCACGCTCGCGGAAGCCGTTACACAGCACGGATCCTGGCCGGGCCACCGGATCCTCGTGTCCGGTTCGCCCACGATGATCCGGGCGACGGTGTCCAGGATGCTGGTCGCGGGCAGCGCGCTCGATCAGATCGCGTACGACCCCTTCACCATCGACTAGCTCCGTTCGAATGCGATTCCACAATGGTGATCAGTCACCGGGCGCATAGCGTTACGCAACGAGGTAATCGCGCAGAAAAGCCACCCGATCGGCGGATCACACTTTCCTGCCGAGCTGGCGAAAACCACTGTGGAACAAGGGAAATCCCATCCTGCATGATCACCTTTACTTAGTGCCAGATGGGGTTGACGGCGCGTATATCGTTTGCTCCGTTCGAGCGGGAAACAACCATTCGAGGATCCTTTTGCGACTTTCGGGCCTACAGTCGAGAACCCTCGGAGGAACACGAACACCATCACGACATCGGGTCTGGAGAATATGCCCGATCCAACTGGAGAAAATCGTTCACCCATGACTGCCGAAACAGTGAAGTACGAGCATCCACCCAGTTCGTCCAGATCTTCACCGATTCCCCTTCCGCCCTTGATCGAAACGCCGGCGGTGGACAAGACCGTCCAGATGGCCAAGCTCATCAGGGAGAGTTTCGCCACCGTCGAAACGAAAGCCGAAGAGCTGTCCCAGTACTTCTACGGGGTGCTCTTCTCCGTTTCGCCGGACACCAGGGCGTTGTTCCCGATCAACATGGCCACCCAACGAAATCGATTACTGCGCGCCCTCGTCTACGTCGTGCAGATGGTGGACCGGCCCGACGAACTGACCACCTTCCTCAGCCAGCTCGGCCGGGATCATCGGAAGTTCGATGTCCTCGGCCGCCACTACGACGCTGTCGGCGTCGCACTCATCGCCGCGTTGAAAAGATTCTTGAAAGACGACTGGACGCCCGAGGTGGAAGACGCCTGGGTCACCGCGTACGGCGTCATTTCGAAGAGCATGCGCGACGCCGCCGGCAAGGAGGTCGGGCCCGCGTGGTGGAAGGCGAACGTCGTCGAGCACCGTCTCGTGTCCCGTGACGTCGCGATCGTCAAGGTGCGCACCGAGCAGCCGCTCCCGTACCGGGCCGGCGGCTACGTCAGCATCGAAGTCCCCCAGCGCCCCAGGATGTGGCGGTACTTCTCGCCGGCGACCGCTCCACGCGACGACGGGTTGATGGAGTTCCACGTGCACGCCGTGCACGGCGGCTGGGTCTCGCGCGCGATCGTCCGCCACACCCGGTTCGGCGACGTCTGGCGCCTCGGCCCCTCACTCGGCGCGCTTTCGGTGCACCACACGGAAAGCCGTCCGTTGCTGATGATCGGCGGCGGTACCGGTGTCGCGCCGCTGCTCGCCCTGCTCGACGACATGTCACGTTGGCGGAACAACCCGCCGGTGCACCTGTTCTTCGGCGGACGGAGGCCGGAAGACCTCTACGCCCTCGACGAGCTACGAGGTCTGACAGTCACCTGTCCTTGGCTCACGGTGACTCCGGTGACCGAGGAAGGCACCATCTCCGGAGGCGACCGCGGCACGCTGGCCACGGCGGTCACGCAGCGCGGCGCTTGGAAGGAGCGCGACGTGTTCGTCGCCGGGTCGCCGTCGATGATCCGCGCGACGATCGCGAAACTGCTCGCCGCCGGGACGGATCTGGCGCGGATCAAGTACGACCCCTTCACCCTGGACTGATCCAGTGGTTCGTTCGTATTAGGCCGATCGGCTGTTCTACCTGGGCCCTACGCAGCAGTAGGTCTGTGAATCATTGACCACGGTCACCGTCGGATTTATGGTCTAGACCACATTGCTCCCCCTCAACGGGAACACCGTCGTTCCACCCAGGAGCCGGCATGACCGTCAAACGCAAACTCGTGGCAGCCGCCGCCGGTGCGATCCTCGCCCCGATCGCCATCGTGGCCATCCCGCAGGTGGCCAGCGCGCATGGCTACGTGCTGACCCCGCCCAGCCGCCAGGCGAACTGCGCCCAGGGCAAGGTCTCGGGCTGCGGCAGCATCGTCTACGAACCCCAGAGCGTCGAGGGCCCCAAGGGGCTCCGCAGCTGCAACGGCGGCCTTCCGGGGTTCGCACAGCTCAACGACGAATCGAAGCCGTGGCCCGCCGCTTCGGTCGGCAACAGTGTGACCTTCAACTGGAAGTTCACCGCCTACCACCGGACCACGAACTACGAGTACTACATCGGCGGCACCAAGGTCGCCGACATCAGCGGGAACAACTCCGCGCCGAAGGACCCGACGTCACACACGGTGAACCTCAGCGGTTTCAGCGGACGCCAGAAGGTCCTCGCCATCTGGAACATCGCGGACACGCCGATGGCCTTCTACAGCTGCATCGACCTGCAGATCGGCGGCGGAAACCCGCCCACCACCAGTAATCCGCCGACCACCAGCAACCCGCCCACCACGTCGAACCCTCCGACCAGCACCAGCAACCCGCCCGCCGGCGGCACCTGGGCGGCCGGCACGGCGTACGCGGTCGGCAGCACGGTGACCTACGGCGGTGCGAGCTACCGCTGTCAGCTGGCGCATACGGCGATCCAAGGCTGGGAACCGCCGAACACCCCCGCGCTGTGGTCCCGGCAGTAAGGACACGTCAGTGAAGCTCGCCCTCGTTCTCGTCGCCGGTCTCGTGGCCCTCGCGGGCTGCGGGGCCGGTGATGGCTCACCCACCACCGCCGGGGCCCCGCTCTCCCCGGTTCCCCAGTCGGCCACGGGCGCTCCGGCGTCCGCGGAGTACAACGACGCCGACGTGATGTTCCTGCAGATGATGCTCGCCCACAACAACCAGGGCGTGGAGATCGTCAAACTGGTGTCCGCCAAGCAGGCGCAGAAGCAGGAGCTCAAGGATCTCGCGGCCGCCATCGAGGCGACGCAGCAGACCGAGACCTCCGACATGCGGAACTGGCTGAAGGCCTGGGGCAAACCCGAGACGGGGTCGATGGATCCGAACGCGCACCACCATCACGGTGGCGACGGGCTCACGGACAAGGGCCTGCTCGACGCACTGTCCAAAAAGGATGGTGCGGAGTTCACCCTCGACTTCGCCGACATCTTCGTCGCGCACCAGCACAACGGGGTCGCGCTGGCGAGGACCGAGCTGAAGGACGGCAAGAACCCGGAGTCGAAGGCGCTGGCCCAGCGGATCATGGACTCGCGCACCGGCGAGGTCCAGCAGATCCGGACCCTGGTCCCCGGCCAGTAACGCGTTTGGTCCTCTGAATGCGGACAAGCATTCAGAGGACTAAACGCGTTTTCAGCGACGTGGTTTGGGCTTCCAGACCACGAGCGCCGTCTGCTGACGCAAGGGAACGAGATCCTTGCGGTAGGAGGCGTGCACGGCCGCGGCCGTCTGTTCGGCGGTGAGGTACGCCGCGGTGAGTTCCTCGGTCAGTTCGGCTATCCGGTCCCGCAGGGCGTCGACCTGGTTCTCCAGCTCGATGATCCGCTTGATGCCAGCGAGGTTGACACCGTCCTCTTGGGACAGTCGCTGCACTTCGCGCAGCAACGCGATGTCCCGCATGGAGTACCGGCGTCCGCCACCGGAGGTTCGGCCCGGCGACACGAGACCCTGCCGGTCGTAGGACCGGAGGGTCTGCGCGTGCAGGCCGGAAAGCTGCGCCGCCACCGAAATGACGAACACCGGGGTGTCCTCGTCCGCGCCGTGCGGCAGCCCGCCGAACATCCTGCTCACCTGCCTTCGAGAAGTTCGGTGATCTCCGGTCGTGGATCGTGGTCGGACATGGCTTCCGCGTAGGCCTCGAGAGCCTCACGGGCCTTGTCGTCCAATTTGGCCGGAATGGCCGCCTGCAGGGTGACCAGCAGATCGCCCTGCGCGCCGTCCCGTTTGGCGATTCCCTTGCCGCGCACGCGAAGCACGCGACCGCTCGCCGTGCCTTGCGGCACCTTCAGCGAGACCTTGCCCTCGAGCGTCGGCACGGTGATCGTGCCGCCGAGGGCCAGTTCCGCGAAGGACACCGGCACGGTGATCGTCAGGTCGAGATCCTGCCGCCCGAACACCGCGTGCGGTGCGACGTGCACGCGGACGTACAGATCGCCCGCCTGCGCGCCACCGCGGCCCGGCTCGCCCTGGCCCGCCAACCGGATCCGCTGGTCGTCGGCGACGCCCGGCGGGATCCGCACGGTCAGCGTGCGGGTGCGGGTGGAGACACCCTCGCCCGCACACTCCGGACAGGGGTCGTCGATGATCGTGCCGCGGCCGCGGCAGTCGCGGCACGGCTCGGAGAACGCGAACGCGCCCTGGCTCCGGCTGACCAGCCCGCTGCCCTGGCAGGTCGAACACGTCCTCGGGGAAGTCCCCGGCTTCGCGCCGTTGCCGCCGCAGGTGGAACAGGTCGCCGGGCTCGACAGCCGCAGCGGCAGGGTCGCGCCCTTGACCGCCTCGGTGAAGTCGATCCGGACGTCGGTCTCGACGTCCGCGCCGCGTTGCGGCCGGTTCGCCGTGGCACCCGCCGCGGCGCCGCGGCGGCCGAAGAGACCGCCGAGGATGTCGCCGAGCCCGCCGAAACCGGCCTGCTGCTGGCCACCCGACTGACCGAAGATGTCGCCGACGTCGAATCCGCCGCCACCGCCGCCACCCGGGAAGCCGAAGCCACCGGGACCGCCCGAGCCGAAGAGGCGGCGTGCCTCGTCGTACTCCTTGCGCTTGGACGTGTCGGACAAGACGCCGTACGCCTCGGAGACCGCCTTGAACTTCTTCTCGGCCTCCGCGTTGCCCGCGTTGGCGTCGGGGTGGTTCTCCTTGGCCAGCTTGCGATAGGACTTCTTGATCTCGTCCGCGGTGGCGTCGGAGGAGACGCCCAGCTCACGGTAGAAGTCCTTACCGATCCATTCCCGTGCACTCACCGAACGTCTCCTCCTTTCACGCCGTATCGCCGATCAGCGGTTGTTCTCATCGAAGAGCTCGCCCTCGAGCGGCAGTTCGCCGCCGACGGGCGGGTCCACCGGGGCGTCCTGTGCCGCCGGCGCCGGAGCCGCGCCCGGCTCGTGATCGGTGACCCCGACCAGCGCCGCGCGCAGCACACGTTCGCCGAAGCGGTAACCGCGGCGCATGACCGTGGTGACCGTCGGGCCCGCGACGTCCGGCGACGTGCTGTGCTGCACGGCCTCGTGGACGCTCGGGTCGAAGGCCTCGCCCTCGGTGCCGAACGGTTCGAGACCCGACCGCTGCAGGCTCCCGACCAGCTTTTCGCCGACCGCCTTGAACGCACCGGTCAGATCGCCGTGCTGCTCCGCGCGCTCGAGGTCGTCGAGCAGCGGGAGCAGGTCGCCGACGACCGACGCCTTCGCGCCGGTGACGACCTGCTCGCGGTCGCGGTCCACGCGCTTGCGGTAGTTGGCGTACTCCGCCTGGAGACGCTGGAGGTCGGCGGTGCGCTCCGCCAGCTCCTTCTCCAGATCCGTGGCCACCGACACCGCTTCGCCCATGATGGAGTCCCCGAGGCCGGGGCCCGCGTGGGTCACGGGCTCCGGCGCTTCGGCCACTACGGGCTCCTCCTCGGCCGGAGCGGCGTGCTTCGGACCGTCCTGGGGTTCGGCGGCCGGGGCGGCCGGGCGGACTTCACCGGTCAGCGGATCGATCCGCCGACGGTCCCGCACGACCACCGGTTCCTCCGGGCCCCGGCCCTCGGTTTCGTCGTAGCGCCCCGTCACTTCTTGTCCTTCTCGTCCTCTTCGACGATCTCGGCGTCGACGACGTCGTCGGCCTTGGCCTGCGAACCGGCGCCCGCTCCCGCGGCCCCCGTCGCGCCTTCACCGGCGGCGCCTTCGGCACCCGGGGTGGCGTTGGCGTAGAGCGCGGTGCCCAGTTCCTGCGAAGCGGTGTTCAGCTTCTCGATGGACTCGCGGATCTTCGCCGAGTCGGTGCCCTTGAGCGCCTCGTTGGCCTCGTCGATCGCGGACTTCACCTTGCCCTTGAGTTCCTCGGGCAGCTTGTCCTCGTTGTCCTTGACGAACTTCTCGGTCTGGTAGACGAGCGTCTCCGCCTGGTTGCGGGTCTCCGCTTCCTCACGGCGCTGCTTGTCTTCCTCGGCGTGCGCCTCGGCGTCCTTGACCATGCGCTCGATGTCGTCCTTCGGCAGCGCGGAGCCACCGGTGATCGTCATCGACTGCTCCTTGTTCGTGCCGAGGTCCTTCGCGAGGACGTGCACGATGCCGTTGGCGTCGATGTCGAAGGTGACCTCGATCTGCGGCACGCCACGCGGGGCGGGCGGGAGACCGGTCAGCTCGAACATGCCGAGCTTCTTGTTGTGCGCCGCGATCTCGCGCTCACCCTGGAACACCTGGATCTGCACCGACGGCTGGTTGTCGTCCGCGGTGGAGAAGATCTCCGAACGCTTGGTCGGGATCGTGGTGTTGCGCTCGATGAGCTTGGTGAACACGCCGCCCTTGGTCTCGATGCCCAGCGAAAGCGGGGTCACGTCGAGCAGCAGGACGTCCTTGACCTCGCCCTTGAGCACACCGGCCTGCAGCGCGGCGCCGACGGCGACGACCTCGTCCGGGTTCACGCCCTTGTTCGGCTCGCGGCCGCCCGTGAGCTCCTTGACCAGGTCCGACACGGCGGGCATGCGGGTGGAACCACCCACGAGCACCACGTGGTCGATGTCGCCGACGGCGACACCCGCGTCACGGATGACGTTGTTGAACGGCTTGCGGGTGCGCTCGAGCAGGTCCGAGGTGATCTTCTGGAACTCGGCGCGGGAAAGCTGCTCGTCGAGGAACAGCGGGTTCTTGTCCGAGTCCACGGTGATGTACGGCAGGTTGATGCCCGCGGAGTTCGAGCTGGACAGCTCGATCTTCGCCTTCTCGGCGGCCTCACGGATGCGCTGGAGCGCCATCTTGTCCTTGGTGAGGTCGATGCCGCTGGAGGCCTTGAACTTGTCGACCAGCCAGGTGACGATGCGCTCGTCCCAGTCGTCACCGCCGAGGTGGTTGTCACCGGAGGTCGCGCGGACCTCGACGACACCCTCGCCGATCTCCAGCAGCGAGACGTCGAACGTACCGCCACCGAGGTCGAAGACCAGGATGGTCTGTTCCTTCTCGCCCTTGTCGAGGCCATACGCCAGCGCCGCCGCGGTGGGCTCGTTGACGATGCGGAGCACGTTCAGGCCGGCGATCTGCCCGGCCTCCTTCGTGGCCTGCCGCTGCGCGTCCTCGAAGTAGGCGGGGACGGTGATGACCGCGTCGGTGATGGTCTCGCCCAGGTACGCCTCGGCGTCGCGCTTGAGCTTCATCAGCACGCGGGCGCTGATCTCCTGCGAGGTGTACGCCTTGCCGTCGATCTCGGTCTTCCAGTCGGTACCGACGTGCCGCTTGACCGACCGGATGGTCCGGTCGACGTTCGTCACGGCCTGGTTCTTCGCCGGCTGACCGGTCAGCACTTCGCCGTTCTTGGCGAAGGCGACGATGGACGGGGTGGTGCGTGAACCTTCCGAGTTGGCGATGACCGTCGGCTCGCCGCCCTCAAGGACAGCGACGACCGAGTTGGTCGTGCCGAGGTCGATGCCGACCGCTCGCGCCATGGTGTGTTCCTCCTGCTATTCGTGACCTGCACGTTCACCCCCACCTTGAGTGGGTGCCACGCAAGTTCTATCGGGATCGTGGGGTTTCCGTCAAGCCGGACTTGAGCCGACTGCACTCAACCTTGTACCCGGCTCAACGAGCGGCCGGGGCGTCTTGTTCCCGGGCTACCGGCAGACCGTGCCCGGAGCGGGTGTGAGCCCGCTCACCAGGTACTTCACCTCTTCGGTGCGCACGCAGGCCGAGTTGAGCAGCCCCGTGTGCCCGTACCCGGCGTCGACCAGCAACGTCGAGTTCTCGATGTTCCGCGCGAGCCCTTTCGCCCAGACGAGCGGGGTCGCCGGATCGTGTTCGCCGCCGACCACGAGGATCGGCGCCGCGCCCCGCACCTTCTGCGGTCGCGGGAGGTACGCCGGGGCGACCGGCCAGCCGGCGCATCCGCTCGTGATGTCCCAGAACTCCGAGTAGCGCCAGCTGTGCGGGGCGACGGTCTTCACCAGGCCCTGCATCAGCCTCATGTCGGCGTAGGACGTGTGGGCGGGCCCGAAGTCGTGACAGCCGATCGCCCGGTACGCGCCATAAGACGGGTCCAGCTGCGAGTAGGGCAGCAGCCCGTCCGCGTTCCCCGTCGTCGCGGTGGCGATCCCCTTCGCCAATTCCGGCCAGAAGGCGGGAAGAATGAGCGAGCCGTAGACGCCGGACGCCATTTCCTCGGCGGTCACCTTCCGCCCGAGCTCCTTCGACGGGACGCCGCCCGGCGTCGCCATGAGCGCGTCGTAGGTGGCGAGGACGTCCTTGCCGCGAAGCGCGCAGTCGGCCGAAGTCGTGCACCACTTCGCGAAGTCCTCGAGCGCGCTTTCGGTCGCGATCGCCTCGTCGACGATCGCGCGCCGGGTGGGCACCGAGTGGTCGATGGCGCCGTCGAGCACCATCGTGCGGATTCGCTTCGGGTACTTCTCCGCGTACACGGCCCCGAGTTCGGAGCCGTAGGAGACACCGAGCCAGTCGACCTTCGGCTCACCGAGGGCGACCCGGATCGACTCGATGTCGTCAGCCGCGCGCCAAGTGTCCACTTGGGACAGTACCGGCCCGGTCCTTTTGAGACACTCGATCCCGGAAGCGCGGTTGTGCGCGATGAGCTTGTCGTAACCCGCGCGATTCTCCGGGAACAGGCTGACCGCCGGATCGTGCAGCGTGGGCCCGCAGGCGACCGCGGGTTTGCTCTTCCCGACGCCGCGCGGATCGAACCCGATGACGTCGAACCGCTGCCGCACCTCGGCCATTTCCGGCTTGTCCAGCGCGAAACCGCGGCCGCCGTACTCGAGTACGGTCACCCCCGAGCCGCCGGGGCCGCCCGGGTTCGTCAGCAGCGAACCGATGCGGCGCGCGGGATCGGTCGCGGGCAGTTTCGCCAGCGCGATCGAGATGGTCCCGTTCACCTGGAGGCTCGCGCACTCCAGCGTCGGCGCGTACTCGGTCGCGCAGGGCTTCCAGGCGAGCCGGGGCGCGGCGGACGCGGGCAGAGCGGAAAGCGGCAGCAGGGTCAGCGCGGTGACCACCGCGAGAGCCTTCATACGGGCCGCACCGTGACCGTGCCGGTGCCGGACTTGAGGTCCAGGACGTTCGCCGAAGCCTCGTCCTGCCGCACGCCGACGGTCTCGACCTTGCCGGTCTCCGAGCTGGCGTTGATGCGGTACGCGCCGTCGGGAACGGTGACGGTGACCTTCCCGGTGTCGGCGCTCGCGGTGACCATGCCCGGTTTGGCCAGTCCGACCTTGATGTCCCCGGTGCCGGTGACCATTTTCACCGGCCCTGTCGAACTCAAGACCTCGAGATCCCCGGTGTCACCCCGGAGATCCACCGCGGCCGCCCGGGTGAGCGTGATCTTGCCGGTGCCGATGGAGCCGGAGATCGCGAGCTCGCGCGGGACCACGACTTCGTAGTCCACGCCACACTGGCTGCAACCGCTGAGCACCAGCGTGCCGTTCTCGACACTGTGCGTCTTGCCGGGATTCCGGCCTTGGTAGGTCACTTCGCGGTGCAGCGAGACCGGCGCGCCGTCCTCGACCCGGAGCTTGAGCCCGCCGACCGGGACGTCGACCCGGATCGCGGTGACCTGCTCGGTGACCGGTGTCCCGTCGCTCAGCTTCTCGCGGCTTTCGCCTGTGCAGCCGACGACCCCGAAGGCCACCAGCGCGCCGAGTGCGAGCGCGCCGAGGACACGCTTTTCCTTGATACCCATGAGAAAGTTTTCCCCCGATAAGTCCGTCAGGCCGCTTTGACCGTGACGCTTCCGCTGTCCGTGGTGAGATCGAGCTTGTGCTGGGCCGAACCCGACTGGTTGACGTCGATGTCGCGGCGGCCGCTGTCGGTGCTGCCGGTGACGTTGTATTCGCCCGCGGGCACCTCGACCTGGATCGAACCGCTGTCGGCCTGGGCGGTGACGTCCGCGCTCTTGACCAGTTCGAGGTCGATGCGGCCGCTGTTGGCCTGCGCCTTCACGTTTCCGCCGAGCCGCTCACCCTTGATCGCGCCGGAACTCGCGCGGATGTCGACGTCCTGCCCGATGTTCGCCAGTTCGACGCGGCCGGAGTCGGACTGCACCTTCACGGTGCCCGGTACGTCGCGCACCTCGACCCGGCCCGAGTCGACGGTGATGTCCACAGTGGACGCTCCCGCGATGTCGACCGACCCGGAGTCGAGTCTGCCCGAGACCGGGATCCCGGACGGGATGGTCACGTCGTAGTCGACCTCGCAGTTGTTGCCGCAGCCGGCGAGGACCAGGGTGTCGCCCTCGACGCGGTAGGCGTCACCGGGCTTGTTCCAGCGATATTCGAACTCTTGGTGGACCTTCACCGGGCCACTGCCCGTGCGAACCTTGAGGGCACCCTCGTCGTTCTCGACGCGGACGCTCTTGATCTGCTGGGTGAGTTCGGCGGTCGCCTCCGCGTCGGACGGCCACCACCAGCCGAGGCCGGTGAGGACACCGACGCCGATCAAGGCGATGCCTCCGATTGCGAGGAGTGGGCGCGCCATGGTCTTGAGTCCCTCCAGAGCAGGTTTCCGTCTGTCTCGACGCTAAGGGGCGCGCGGCGGCTTGGACATAGGGGTAACCCCCGGAATCATCCCTGAGCCCGCGCCAGGGTCCTCGGGGTCATAACCTGGCGGGGTCATCGGTTCCACGATCAGGAGGACGCATGCCGCAGGCACCCGATCCGTACGACTTCCTGCCCGATCTGCCTGCCTTCACCTTGAGCAGCACCGACATCGAAGAGGGCGGCTTCCTGCCGACACCCCAGCTTTCCGGGATCTTCGGCGCGGGCGGCGAAGATCGTTCCCCGCAGCTGTCCTGGGAGGGTTTCCCCGACGGGACCAAGAGCTTCGCCGTGACCTGCTACGACCCCGACGCCCCCACCGCGAGCGGGTTCTGGCACTGGGCGGTGTTCGACATCCCCGTTTCGGTGAACGCGCTGGCGGCGAACGCGGGCGACGAGGCTGGCTCCGGCCTGCCGGCGGGCGCCGTGACCCTGAAGGGGGACGGCGGCGTCAAGCAGTTCCTCGGCGCCGCGCCGCCGCCCGGACACGGGCCGCACCGGTACATCTTCGCGGTGCACGCTGTCGACGTCGAGAAGCTGGAAGTCGGCGAAGACGCTACGCCGGCTCTGCTCGGCTTCAACCTCTTCAGCCACGCCATCGCGCGGGCGACCCTGACGGCGCTGCACGAGAACAAGGGCTGACTCGGCTTTCCGTGAAGGCCTCCTTCCCTACGCTGAAGGTAGGGAAGGAGGCCTTCACGGACTTGGTCACTCTTCGCACTCTCACGTCGGACGACTGGGCCGGCTGGCGCGTTCTGCGCCTGGCCGCGCTACGCCTCGACCCCGACGTCTTCGGCGCGACGCTCGCCCACTGGGAGGACGCGCCCGAGGAACGTTGGCGCGCAAGGCTCACGGACGTCCCCTTCAACGTCCTCGCGACCCCGGCGGGCATGGTCTCGGCCACTGCCCCCGAGGGCGGTGCGGTCGAGCTTCTGTCGCTCTGGGTCGCCCCTGCCGGCCGCGGCCGCGGCGTCGGGGACGCGCTGGTCACCGCGGTCCTGGAGTGGGCCCGTTCCGTAGGCGCCGAAAGCGTGCGGCTCCGGGTCTACGACCACAACGCGAGAGCAAGGGACCTTTACTATCGCCACGGCTTCTCGGAGACCGGCGAGCCGGAAATCCTCAGCCGGAACCTGGGCGGGGGCTGAAGGGAACTTTCAGGCCTGCCCGTTCGCCCGCGTCCGCTCCATGTACTGACCGTTCGAGGGCTCCGCGAAGCCGAACGGCCGGTACAGCTCGTGCGCGTCGGCGGTGTGCAGCATCCACCGGAACTCCGCCCCCGGCCCGTTCTCGATCATCTCCCGGACCAGTTCCTTGCCGAGCCCCTTGCCGCGCGCGTCGTCGAGGACGAAGACGTCCGCGAGGTACGCGCTGCCGATGGTGTCCGAGAACGCCCTCGCGAAGCCGACAAGGCGGCCGCTCGAAGCTTCGTACGCGCCGACGACGCGCCATGCGTTCCTGAAGACCTTCTCGACCATCTCGCGGTCTCGCCACTTGCCCCAGTAGACGTCGGTGGACAGGCATTTCCACACCACGTCGAGGTCCACCCGAGCCGGGTCGTCGTCCAGTTCGTAAGCGCCGACAGTCCTCATGATCCGAAGCTACCCACCGGGTCAACGAGGTTTCAGCAGGTAGTCCACCACCGGCCGCAGCTCGTCCGCGGACGGCGGCTCGTCGTCGATGAGGCCCTGGATCAGGAGGCCGTCGATACCGGCGAGGAACACGCGGAACGCGACCTCGTCGTCGTGCCGGACCATCGAGGTGAGCACGTCCAGCCAGCGCCGCGCGGCGGGCCGCAGCTCGGGTTTGCGCGCGGCCAGCAGGTACAGCTCGTACTCCGCCATCGTCCGCCCGCGGCGCGGTCCCAGCGCCTGCGCGAGCAGTCCGGCGACCTCTTCCGCGCCGCGGCTGCCGCGGGATCGGGCCCTGTCGATCATCCAGTAGACCTCGGTCGCCATATCCCTCGCGCACGAGATGAGGGTCGCGATCAGGAGGTCGTCGAGGCTGGAGAAGTGGTACGTCGTCGAAGCCGTCGGCACGCCCGCCTCGGTGGCGACCGTCCGATGGGTGACGCCGGCGACGCCGTCCCGTTCGATCACCCGCAGCGCGGCCGCGATGATCTCCTCGCGCCGCTTCTCGCCCCTGGCCTTCCGGCCGTCGACCTGGATCTTCACTTAGTGCGCGCTCCCTGCCTCGATCAACACGACACCGCCGACCACCAGCGCCAGCCCGGCGATCACGGCGAAGTTGACCGGCTCCTTGAAGAAGACGATGCCGACCGCCGCCACCAGCGCGACACCGGCCGCGGCCCAGATCGCGTAGGCGACGCTCACCGGCACGCCCGCCTTCAGAACGTACGCGAGCGCGACGAACGCGAAGGCGTATCCGACCACCACGACGATCGACGGTCCCACCTTGCTGAAGCCCTCGGAGAGTTTCAACGAGACCGTCGCGGTTACCTCTGCTGCAATCGCGAAAGCGAGGAGAAGGTACGCACCCATGTCACAAAAACTACCTGGACGATCGTCTTAAAACAAAGAGAGGTGTACACCACATCGGTGGGACTTGGGCGCGGTCAGTGGGTTACCCATCAGTAAGAAGCATTAGTCTGCCCCCACCACCACAGCTTCACTCGGACGAAAGGCACCCGATGATGGGCGCTGTACAGCTGACGCTCGGCGGGATCGCGGTCCTGCTCGGCGTCGTCGCCTGGGGAATGTTCTTCGCGACCATCGCCCGCTTCGTGCGGGTGATCCGCCTCGGGCAGCCCGACTCGACCCGCAACGGCCCGTTCATGCCGCGGATGAAGACCTTGATCAAGGAATTCGCCGCGCACACCCGCATGAACAAGGTCAAGAGCGTCGGCCCGGCGCACTGGCTGGTCATGTGGGGCTTCCTGCTCGGGTCGCTGGCCCTGTTCGAGGCGTACGGCGAAGTGTTCGTCCCGACCTGGGGCTGGCCCATCCTCGACGACTGGTCGCTGTTCCAGCTGCTCATGGAGCTGCTCGGCGTCGGCACCATCGTCGGCATCCTGGTGCTGATCTGGATCCGGCAGAAGAACCACCCGCGCCGTGCCGACAGGCAGTCCCGCTTCCAGGGCTCCAACTTCAAGTGGGCGTACTTCATCGAGGCCGTCGTGCTCATCGAGGGCATCGGCATCATCGGCGTCCGCGCCGCGAAGTCCGCGCTGAACGTCCACGAGACCCCGGTCTGGGCCGCGTTCGTCTCGCATCCGATCGGTGAGCTGCTGCCCGCCAGCCCGAATCTGGTCTCGGTGTTCGCGTTCGTCAAGCTGATGAGCGCCACGATCTGGCTGTTCGTCATCGCGCGCACGATGACCATGGGCATCGCCTGGCACCGGTTCAGCGCCTTCTTCAACATCTACTTCAAGCGCGAGGCCGACGGTGGCGTCGCGCTCGGCGCGCTCAAGCCGATGATGAGCAACGGCAAGGTGCTCGACCTCGAAGAGGCGGACCCCGACGAGGACACCTTCGGCGTCGGCAAGGTCGAAGACTTCAGCTGGAAGGGCTGGCTGGACTTCTCCACCTGTACCGAATGCGGTCGCTGCCAGTCGCAGTGTCCCGCGTGGAACACCGGCAAGCCGCTTTCGCCGAAGCTGCTCATCACGCAGCTTCGCGACCACGCCTACGCGAAGGCGCCGTACCTGCTCGCGGGCGGCAAGCGCGACATGGCGGGCGACGAAGTCGGCCTGTCTGGTGACGACATGTACGCGGGCATCGACGTCCTCGCGATCGCGGAGTCGCAGAAGGCGCTCATCGGCGACGACGGCGGCGTCATCGACCCCGAGGTGCTGTGGTCCTGCACCTCCTGCGGCGCGTGCGTCGAGCAGTGCCCGGTGGACATCGAGCACGTCGACCACATCGTCGACATGCGCCGCTACCAGGTGATGATCGAGTCCGCGTTCCCCAGCGAGCTCAACGGGATGTTCAAGAACCTGGAGAACAAGGGCAACCCGTGGGGCCAGAACGCCAAGGACCGGCTCGCCTGGACCGAGGACCTGGAGTTCGAGGTGCCGGTGTTCGACGGCGACCTCGGCGAGGCCGAGTACCTCTTCTGGGTCGGCTGCGCCGGCGCGTTCGAGGACCGCGCGAAGAAGACCACGCGGGCCGTCGCGGAGCTGCTGCACATCGCGGGCGTCAAGTACACGGTGCTCGGCTCGGAGGAGTCCTGCACCGGTGACCCGGCCCGCCGCGCGGGCAACGAGTTCCTGTTCCAGATGCTGGCGCAGCAGAACGTCGAGATCCTGAACTCGGTGTTCGAGGGCCGTGAACGCAAGGCGCGCAAGGTGGTCGTCACCTGTGCTCACTGCTTCAACACCCTCGCGAACGAGTACCCGGAACTCGGCGGCCAGTTCGACGTCGTGCACCACACGCAGCTGCTCAACCGCCTGGTGCGAGAGAAGCATCTGACCCCGGTGGCGCCGGTCGCCGAGGACGTCACCTATCACGACCCGTGCTACCTGGGCCGCCACAACAAGGTCTACGACGCTCCCCGTGAGCTCGTCGGGGCCACCGGCGCGACGCTGCGGGAGATGCCGCGGCACGGCGACCGGTCGATGTGCTGCGGCGCGGGCGGCGCGCGGATGTGGATGGAAGAGAAGATCGGCAAGCGGATCAACGTCGAGCGCGTGGACGAGGCCCTCGGCACCGCGCCGTCGAAGATCGCGACCGGCTGCCCGTTCTGCAAGGTGATGCTCAATGACGGTCTCACCGCGCGCCAGAGCGACGGTCAGGCGAGCGAGAAGGTCGAGATCGTCGATGTCGCGCAGCTGCTGCTGACAGCCGTCAAGCGCAAGCCGGAGCCGCAGCTGGTCCCGGCGGGAGCGCCGTCCTTGGACGCCGTCTCAGATGCTGAACTCGGCGCGGAGACCGAGAATCCCACCGACGAAGTGCCTACCGGAACACCGCTTCCGGAGGAGGACAAGTAGAACGTCGAGGTCGGAGGGAACATTCTCTCGCACATAATGCGAGAGAATGTTCCCTCTTGTTTTATCCACGACGCGCCTTTTGACTCACTTACCCGTTCGGCGGTACACGGCGGCGATAGTCTGGCGTTTCCTCGGTGCCGTTGCCGTCCGCGAGATTGCTTTCGGCGACAGAGAAAAAGGGGGCAGGGAAAGCAATGGGCAACAGGCACGAACTCCGTACGCGCAAGGAACACCGCCTCGCGATGCCGGGATCGTCGTCCCTTCGCCCGATGACCCGCCTCCCTTCGGCCGCGGCACTCGCCCGGATGGCTCAGGAAGCGACCATCCCCAGCATCCCGGCCGCCCGGCGGCCGCCACGGCAGGAACGTCAACGCACGCGCGTCCGCCCGTACGTCCGCACGGGCGGACGCACGCAGTCCAAGCGGAACTTCGCCATCGAAGCGATGATTTCCGTCCGGAACGACGCGCCGTGGAGCGCGCCGGGGTTCAGTGTCGAATTCCATTCGGTCCGATCTCTGTGCCGTCGTCCGACTTCCGTCGCCGAAGTAGCGGCGTCACTAAGCGTTCCGCTCGGCGTTGCAAAGGTCCTTTTGGGTGATATGGCCGAACTCGGTCTGGTTACCGTTCATGAAACGCAGGCTGAATTCGACGGTCATCCGGCACTCGCCTTGATGGAACGCGTCCTGCAGGGTTTGCGTCGTCTGTGAGATCGGCGCACTCGCACTACGCTACTCGAGGTGAGTGAAGAATCCGGCGGCGAAAGCACCCTGACCGTAGTGCTGGCGGGCGGGGTGAACCTCGCCATCGCGGTGCTGAAACTGATCGCCGGGATCATCACCGGCTCGGGCGCGATGCTGTCGGAAGCCGCGCATTCGATGGCCGACACGATCACCGAAGTACTCCTGCTGACAGCGCTGAAACGTTCGGACCGCCCCGCCGACCGCGTCCACCCCTTCGGCTACGGCAAGGAGCGGTACTTCTGGTCGCTGCTCGCGGCGGTGTCGATCTTCGCCTCCGGCGCGATGTTCGCGCTCTACGAGGGCTTCTCGACGGTGTTCGGCGAAGCGACCGAGCAGACCGATCCGATCGTCGGCTACATCGTCCTCGCGATCGCCTTCGTCCTCGAGTCCGTCTCGTGGGTCCAGGCCGTACGGCAGGTGCGGCGCGACGCCGCCGAAGCGGACCAGAAGATCTCGGTCTACCTGCGCATGATCGACGACCCGGCGCCGAAGACCGTCCTGTTCGAGGACTCGGCCGCGCTGATCGGCCTGCTGCTCGCGTTCGCCGGGATCGGGCTGCACCAGCTCACCGGATCGCATGTCTGGGACGGTGCGGCGTCGATCGCGATCGGTGTCCTGCTGGCGCTGGTCGCCTACGTGCTCGGGCGCACCAACCGCGGCCTGCTGATCGGCAGGCAGGCTGATCCGAGGCTGGTGCGCAGGGTTCGGGACCATCTGGTGGGCGCGCCCGAGATCGAGGCCGTCGTCGACCTGCAGACCATGCTGATGGGCACCGATCAGGTGCTCGTGTGCGCTCGCGTCGACTTCGACGACTCACTGGGCGCGGCGGACGTCGAACGCGCCTGCGTGCGAGTGGCGACCGAGCTGACGCGGACTTTCGGCGACATCACCGAGGTGTTCATCGAACCGGTCCCGCGTACGGATCCCGAGCTGCGAGCGACGGTGCTGGCCCGCTACGGCGACATCGCCGAACGATGGGACAAGCGTCAGTAGCCGAAGTTCTGCGTCCAGTACATACCCTTGGTGTTGACGCCGACGCCGATCTTCTTCAGCTTGCAGTTGAGGATGTTCGCGCGGTGGCCCTCGGAGTTCATCCAGGCGTCCATCACCTTGGCGGCGTTCGACTGCCCCTTGGCGATGTTCTCGGCGCCGGGCTTGTCGTAGCCGGCGGCCCGGATGCGCTGGTCGAACGTGGTGCCTTCCGGCGTGGTGTGCGAGAAGTAGTTGCGGGCGGACATGTCGTCGCTGTGGCCCTGCGCCGCCGCGGCGAGATGCGACTCGTTGCTCACCGGCGAGCAGCCCGCGTCGGCGCGCTCGGAGTTCACGAGGTCGATGACCTGACCGGCGAGTGAACTGTCCTGCGAGCGGGGCGGCACCGGCGCCTTGCTCGACGTGGGCTTGGGAGCCTCGGAGGACTGGACGGGCGGCTCAGCCGGAGCGGAGGAGGAGCTGGGCGCGGCCGAGGAGGTCGGAGGAGCTTCCGAAGACGACGTCGGCGCGGACGAGCCGGGCCCGGGACCGGCCGGTGCGGGGGCCGACGTCTGACCGAGGTAGGCGGGAGGCATCGCGAGTGCGTCGCCGGGTCTGCCCTTGGTGTCGGGGACGCTCAGTGACAGGTTACTCAGCGCAGTGCCCTGGAACCGATCGGTCACCATCAGGTAGCTCGCGCTGGCGATCACCCCGCCCAGCAGGACGCTGAGCGTGACAAGCAGTAACCGGCTTCGTGTTCTATTGGGGGACACGGGGCCGAAAACTATCACGAACTGGTTACGGCAATACCCCCGAAAGTAGTAATACCGGTCAGCGGTCGCGTGGGGTGCCCTGGTTTTTGGTGATCAACTCGGTGGACTCATGGGTGATGGCGGTCGCGTCGGCCAGAAACCGCAGCACTGTCTCGAGTTCAACGTCCGAGTACCCCTCGCAGGCCTCGCGAACCCGCCTCACCAGGTGATCCCACATCGGCGCGGCGGAGGCCATCATCGCCCCGTCGATCTCGATGAGCACCTTCCGCCGATCCTCGGGATGCGGCTTTCGCGCGACGATCCCCTTGTCCACGAGCCTGTCGATGAGCGCGGTGATCGACGCGGGCGCCAGCCCCGAGAGCTGCGAGAGAGCCTTCGGCGTCTGGGGACCGAAGCGGGCGAGGTAGTCGGCCACCTTGCTCTCCACCGCCGAGAGGCCACTCCGCTCGGCGATCGCCGTATGGAACATGACCGTCTCGGTGGACAGCGCCCGCGACCCGCCGAGGATCCGCTCGACCAGTTCCGCTCGCTCGCTTGACACGTCGGCCAGCCTAGCGGAGTCTTTAGTTCGATAGAACGAATTAGTTTCTAAGAGATTCGATGGGGTGAACGATATGGCGAAGGTACTGGTCGCCGGTGGGGGTATCGCGGGCACGATCACGGCGATCGCACTGCACGAGACGGGGCACGAGCCGGTGATCCACGAGGCGTACGACCGGACCGCCGAGGGGGTCGGGGCGTTCCTGACCCTCGCGTTGAACGGCCTCGACGCCTTGGCGCCGCTGGGCCTGAAAGACCTGGTCAAGGAGCTGGGATTCGACACGCCGCGGATCAAAATGCACCTGGGGAACGGCCGCGAACTAGCGGATTTCGCGCTCGGCGGGCAGTTGGAGGACGGCACCCTGAGCCAGACCGTGCTGCGCTCGGACCTCTACGTCGGCCTTCGCGACGAAGCCGTCAGACGCGGCATCGAAGTCCGCTACGGCAAACGTCTGGCCGACGCGCGCGACACCGGCGACAGCGTCCTCGCGACGTTCGAGGACGGCTCGTCGTCCGAAGGCGACCTGCTGATCGGCGCGGACGGGCTCCGGTCGCGGGTGCGGGAGATCATCGACCCGCGGGCTCCGTCACCGCGCTACGTGCCCCTGCTGAACACCGGCGGGCTGGCCGAAGGCCTGCGGCTGGACGACGAACCCGGCGTCATGCACATGACGTTCGGCAAGCGGCTGTTCTTCGCGCACGTCGTCCATCCGGACGGCGGCGTCTGGTGGTTCGCGAACGTCCCCCGGAAGCATGAGCCGACCGCCGCGGACCTCGCCGCGATGACCGGCGGCGCCTGGCGTGAGGACCTGATCCGGCAACTCGCGGTGGACCGCACCCCGGCCGTCGAGATCGTGCGGGCGACGCGGGAGGTCTACCGGCCGTGGGCGACGTACGACTTCCCGACCGTGCCGACCTGGCGGACGGGCCGGATGGTCATCATCGGCGACGCCGCCCACGCGACCTCACCGGCGGCGGGCCAAGGCGCCGCGATGGCCATCGAAGACGCCGTCACGCTGGCGCGATGCCTGCGTGACGTGCCCTCGATCCCGAAAGCTCTCGCCGCCTACGAAGGGCTACGCCGCGAGCGCGTCGAGGCCGTCGTCGAGCGCGGTAAACGCAACGGTGACGCCAAGGCCGTCGGGCCCGTCGGACGGGTGATCCGGGACTTCTTCATCACGCGGGCGTTCAAGAACCCGCCGAAGGAGGATCCGAACGCCTTCATGTGGCGGCACCGGATCGACTGGGAAGCCCCTGTCGCGGGCTGACGTCTCCCCAAGGGCGCCCAGCGCCCGACGGAGACTTCACCGTCGAGCGCCCTCTTGCGGGCCGGAGGCCCACGGAAACTCGATGAAGGGGCGTTCACACCCGGCGCAAGCCTGGTACACAACGTCGCCCCTTCGGCGAGTTTCCGTCAGCGCTCGACAAATATCACCGCCAGGTGTCGACGCGGTGGAAGTTCTTGTACGCGCGGCTCGGGGTCGGTCCCCGCTGCCCCTGGTAGCGCGAACCGGCCTCGTTCGAGCCGTACGGGAACTCCGCGGCGCTGGACAGGCGGAAGATGCAGAGCTGGCCGATCTTCATTCCCGGCCAGAGCGTGATCGGCAGGTTGGCCACGTTGGACAGTTCCAGCGTGATGTGGCCCGAGAAGCCCGGGTCGATGAAGCCCGCTGTCGAGTGCGTGAGCAGGCCGAGACGGCCGAGGGAGGACTTGCCCTCGAGGCGGCCGGCGAGATCGTCGGCGAGCGTGACGGTCTCGTAAGTCGAACCCAGCACGAACTCACCGGGGTGGAGGACGAAGGGGTCCTCGCCCTCCTTCTCGACCAGCGACGTCAGCTCGTCCTGCTGGAGCTGCGGGTCGATATGCGTGTACTTGCTGTTGTCGAACACGCGGAAGAAGCGGTCGAGGCGCACGTCGATGCTCGACGGCTGGACCATCGTCGGGTCGAACGGGTCGACGCCGAGACGGCCGGCGTCGAGCTCTTTACGGAGGTCACGGTCGCTGAGGAGCACGCGCTCAGCGTAGTCAAGCGGCCTTCATGTGCCTGCCGTAGGTGGTGTCGGGCCGGAACACCCTGGCGACCTGCCGGAGGTAGTGGCGCCGTCCGGCGGCCCCGATCAGCTCCTGGAGCGCCGTCGCCCCTGGCACCACGCGCCGGACCGTCTCGGCGGCGAAGTTGACTCCCGCCACCGCGACCACGGCCGCTTGAGCGATCGGATCGTCGGGCAGCTCCAGGAAGTCGGCGTTGGTCTTTCCGAGGAGAAGCCTGCTGATCGCCCCGTGCCCCGCGACCGAAACGTGGGCGAGAACCTTGCCGAGCGCGCCCCGGCCCTCACCGATCCCGGCGTGGGACTTCATGAGCGCCGCGGCGAGCCGCTTGGAGTCGTCGTCGGGGATGAACTCGGTGGTGGCGAGCAGCCACAGCAGACGCCAAGCGTCTTCCTCGCCGGCGGGCAGCAGTTCCTCGTCGACCCCCATCAGCCAGCCGACGTAACGCCAAAGGTGCAGGATGTCGGCGCGCTCGCGGTCGCTGTAGCGGAGCCCGAGCAGTTGCGTGCCGAAGACGTAGACGAGGGAGAAGAGCAGGAGCGTGCCCGCGGTCTGGACCTGATTGACCGGCTTGTCCCACGCGGCGTAATCCCAGTCCTTGCGGCGGTTCATGGCCGCGCGGACGTGCGCGTGCACCACCCGCACCCGCAACGCGGACTCGTACCCGCGCCCGCCGAGCACCAGCGCTCCCGGTGTCGTCACGTGAATCCACCAGGTCGCCGTCTCGACGAGCCGACGAGCCGCCTTGTACTCAATCTCGCCAGTGCCGACGAGCGACTTCGTCGCGCGCGACGCGAGATAGCCGCCCATCAGCGAAACGTCACCGAGCGGAAAGAGACCGAGCAACCCGGCTCGCGTGATCGCCCGCGCCCCTCGATCCAGCCGCTCCGGATCGACCCAGTACGGTGTCGCCTCGACGTTGCGGAAGAAGGCTTCGAGCTCCTCCGGCGGACTCTCGACGCTGTCGATACCTTGTTTCAGCGCCTGTTCGAACTGTCCTTGGGCACCTTCTCGCAACAGCGGCACCAACACGTCCGCCGCCGGATCCTCCCGCTGCGCGAACTTCCGCAACCGGGCCACCTGACTCTCGTCGCCCCTGATGTCACCGTCGATGAAGAGCCTCGACGCGACCCGGAACCCGCCTTGGCGGAACAGTTCGGGGTCAGGCAACCTCTCGCCCATCCGGATCACCTCCGATGTAGACAACAAGTGTTGTCACTTCAAGGCGGCGACGTCAAGGTGGGCGGGGTCTTGGCAAGGAGAGATCCGGACCATGTATGCTGGCCGAGCACTGCGGATGTAGTTCAATGGTAGAACATCAGCTTCCCAAGCTGAATACGCGGGTTCGATTCCCGTCATCCGCTCTCTTGCGAAAGCCCCAGGTCAGTGGATGTCCACTTAGGACCTGGGGCTTTTGCTTTGGAGTCCCCCGTGGCCGCGACCCTGCCGGATGATCTCCGCGCCGATGTCCAAACGCTGTGGGACTACCACGACATGCGCCACGCGCTCCGGCCCGCGGACGTCGGGATCGGACTCGGCAGCCACGACCTCGGCGTCGCCACCTTCGCCGCGAAACTGTTCCACGCCGGGATGTTCCCGCTCATCGTCTTCACCGGAGCCAACGCGCCGACCACCCTCGAACGCTTCCCGTGCGGCGAGGCCGTCCACTACCGCGAACATGCGCTTGAGCTGGGCGTACCAGATGACGCCATCCTGGTCGAGCCCGAGGCGCGGAACACCGGGGACAACATCACGCTCACTCGCGTACTGCTGGAGACTCGCAGCATCTCGGCCGAATCAGTCATTCTCATCTCTCGGCCGTACCAGCAGCGGCGCGCCTTCGCGACCTGCAAGAAGCTCTGGCCCGAGGTCGACGTCATCTGCGCTTCCAGGCCACTGCCGCTGGACGAGTACATCAAGAGCATCGGCGACGTGGACCGCGTCATCAACATGCTCGTCGGTGACACTCAACGGATCACCGTCCATGCCGAGCGTGGTTTCGCTGTCCCGCAGGAAGTTCCAACCGAGGTCGACCGTGCTTATGGGCGACTGGTGAAAGCGGGCTACCAAGAACGCTTACTTGACTAGTTTCCAGAAAACGGCGACGCGGCGACTCAGCGTCCGACTGGGTTTCAGTCTGTTCCTGAGCGCTGCCCAGGTTCGGGACCCCTCCCCGCCGTCCCCGCCTACCGTCCCAGCGTGCGGAGAAAATCGAGCGACAGCACCGCGGCCGCCTTGCTGACCCTTGTGGCAGGGGCGGTGTTGCTCCCGCTCTTGATGGTCGGCGCGATCTTCCTCATCATCGGACTCAACGCGGGCAGCGGCCCGGGCCCGTACACCGTCCTTTTCGCCAAGGCGGGCGACGAATGCGAAAGGATCGGGCAGTACCTCGACGCGTCCACGGGCGAGCCGCTGAGTTGCAGCGGTCCGGGAGGATTCCGGACGTCCTCGCTCGACTTCCCCGGTTTCTCTCGTGAACAGAACGACGAGGTCCGCCGCTGGCTGACCACGTTGCTGCGGGACGGCGAGCTGAGCCTCTTCGACCAGCGTGCGATCCAAGGCAAGGTCGAGGGGATCGCGGCTGAATTGCCGCCGGGGACACGGGTCGAGCGAGAGTCCGGCACGACGAGGATCTGGATCGGCGCGGGCTTGACGGGCGCCGGGCTGCTTCTGGGTTCCGGCTTCGCCCGGCAGTGGCTTCAGAACCGCCGGAGCGGTTTTTAGCCGACGAGCGGCAAACTGTCCAGGTTGTTCCGCAAGGTCGCGTCGGCCTCGGACTTCAGCGTGCCGACTCCGCAGGAGCAAGCCCATTTGCGTACATAGGCTTTGCGGCCGTCGGCGTCGGTGAAGTACCGGTCGCCGTCGTCCATCGACGCGTAGACGTCGTCGACCCGCACCAAGTCGTCGCCGCGGCCGACGGCCAGGATGTGGCCGCCGGCGGTGCAACCGGTCTGAACGGTGCAGACGATCTCGTACTCGGTCATCCGAACTCCTCGGGTCGCGAAAGTTCGTTGCGCTCAGAGGTCGGGCCGGACGGGGTGGTTGTTACGGTGCGGGCATGGAGATCCGGGAGATCACCGCGGACGACTGGGCGCAGGTCTGGCCGATCGTGCGCGAAGTGGTGCGGGCGGCGGACACGTACACCTACGACCCCGACCTCACCGAAGAAACCGCGCGAGGACTTTGGGCGGAGACGCCGCCGAGCCGGACGGTGGTCGCGGTCGAGGACGGCAGGGTGCTCGGCACGGCCAAGATGGGCCCGAACCGCGAAGGGCCCGGGTCGCATGTGTCGACGGCCAGTTTCATGGTCGACAAGGACGTTCGCGGCAAGGGCGTCGGCAGTGCGCTGTGCGCGCATGTCCTGGATTGGGCCAGGGAACAGGGTTTCGCGGGGATGCAGTTCAACGCGGTCGCCGAGTCGAACGTGGCCGGGATCCGGGTCTACGAACGGCTCGGGTTCGAGATCGTCGGAACGGTGCCGGGCGCGTTCGAACACCCGGCGCTGGGGCGCATCGGGCTGCACATCATGTACTGCGGCTTCTAGCCTTCGACGAGTTCCCAAGGGGCGTCGGCGCTGGCACGGTCGTAGACCTGGCCGGGCGCGGCGCTCAGGACCAGCGCGACGTCCGGGTACAGCGTGACGGCGTGCTCCATCTCCAGTGCTTCGACCTCGAAGTCCTCGTCCTCCGGCACCTGGAAGCCGACGAGCAGCCAGCTGCCGTCGGCCTCGCGCACGACCTGGCGCACGGCGCGGGCCGGGGCGGCGGGGTCGGTGGAGATCTCGGCGAGTTCGGTGCTCACCTGGACTTCTTCCAGCGGCGAGCCCGGGTGCGTCCACGCCGCGAGGCGGGCGGCGCGCACGAGGAGGTCTTCGTCGTCGTCATCCGAGTCGGCGACCGAACTCAGCAGCCACGCGCGCCGTTCCGGGTCCCAGTCGGCGGCCATGCCGGTGGGGAGGCCGGCGAGAGCCGCGAGTTCGGGGATGAGGTCGACCGCGTCCCGCAGGGGCAGCGCGCCGAACGCGTCGCGGTTGAGCTCCATGTCCTCGGAGAACTCGTTGCCGTCGCTGATGAACCAGTCACCGTCGTCGTCCAGTACGACGAACGCGAGGTTCGACGGGTCCTCCACCAGCGACCGGGAGATGATGACCGGCGACTCCGGATCCTGGCGCAGCGGCCAGCTCTCGCTCGACATCCTGGGCTCCCAACGGGGTTGTCCGGCTGTGGGGCACCATCCCACCATCTCCGGCGTTCCCGCCGCGCACCGGCTCAGCGGAAGGTCATTCGCTGAGGTCGTACTCGTCGACGTCCAGCGCGGCGGCGGCTTCGGTGAGGAACGCGATCACGGCGGGTGAGAGGTGCCAGCCGAATTCCTCGCCGCCGTCCCGGTGGTGGAAGTAGCGCACCACTTGCAGTACCGCGCTCACGCCCTCGTCCACCAGCCTCCGGATTCCCGGCCGGACCGGGGCGAGCCTGCCGATCACGCTCTCGATCTGGTCGTCGACGGGGCCGGGACCGCGATGCGTCACCTTCCAGGTGTGCATCCGCGGCAACCGATGCTCGACGGACCGCGAACCCAGTACCAGAGCCTCGTCGGGCTCCATGCCGAGCCGCGCGGTGATCTCCCCGGCGGACACGGTTTCGCTCTTCAAGGCGAAGTAGCAGTACTGGTGGACCTTCATACGCCCGGCACCCTAGCTTTCAGGCAGGCTGACCAGGTGAAACGTGATCAATCGCTTATCGAACGTCTCGCGCGGGAGCGCAACGCCTGGTTGTGCACGCTCCGCCCGGACGGTTCGCCGCACGTCACGCCGGTGTGGTTCGTATATCTCGACGACGTCTTCTGGATCGGCAGCGGCGCGCGGAACGTGAAGGTGCGCAACGTCGGCAACGATCCGCGCGTCAGTCTCGCGCTCGAAGACGGCGACGCTCCCGTGGTCGCCGAGGGTCTGGCGCGCGTCCATCGAGGGACGCTGCCCGAAGGCGTTCTCGACGCGCTGGCGGCGAAGTACGACGGTTGGGCGGCCGGCGAGGAGATCGAACCGTTCGGCGCCAGAGTCCTCATAGAAGTCCCCGTAAAGCGGTGGCTGCTCCAGGGTGTCGCCCAATAGTCTGGAAAGTCCGATACCGATCTTGGGATGGACGATGCTGACCGGTGAACTGATCCGTCTGCGGCCGCTGGAGCCCGAGGACGCGGACACGCTGTGGCGCTGGAACAACGACCCGGACGTCATGCGCTGGATGATGGCGGACCACCCTGAATCGCTCGCGCAGATCCGCGAGCGCTATACCCACCTCAAGCCCAACAGCTTCGAGCGCGCGAGCTTCGCGATCGAGAGCCTCGCCGTCGGCACGCTGATCGGCACCTGCACCCTGCGCGACGCCACCCCGGAACAGGGCCGCGCCGAACTCGACATCTATCTCGGCGAGAAGGACCACTGGGGCGGCGGCTACGGCACCGACGCCATGCGCACGCTTTGCCGCTACGGCTTCGACATGATGCGGCTGCACATGATCGCGCTGTGGGTCGTGGTCGGCAACGAGGCCGCGATCCACATCTACAAGAAGCTCGGGTTCCAGATCGACGGCAGGCATCGGCAGTCGTTCCGCGGCCCGGACGGCCAGTGGCACGACGAGTACCTGATGAGCATGCTCGAGGGGGAACTCCGCTAGTCGTCCAGACCTCTCGTGAGCCTGGCGGGTGCCTTCATCCGCCAGGCCTCTTCGATGAGCTCACGCAACTGCGCCTTCTCGACCTTCTCCAGGTCGACGAGGATCGCGCCGTAGCCGTCGTAGTGCGGAGTGGTGAAGTACGCGGGGTCGCCGGAAGCCAGCAGGGCCTCCTTCTCCGCGTGCTCGCACAGAAGCATCAGCCCGCCCTCGGCCTCGGTGCGCAGCCGGGCGAAGTTCTTGCCCGCGACCTTGAGCGACGGTGTGCGGTACGAAGTGGATTCCTCGACCTCCGGCAGCTTGGCCGCCAGGTCCACGACTTCTTCCCAGGTCGTCATGGCGGCCATTGTGCCCTGGGTCACGTGGGTCGTGAGTGACGATTCGGGTCGGAAATCCGAATCGCCACTCACGACCGGCGCGGCTACGGCAGGGCGATGATCCGGTCCGCGGCGGGCGGCGCGACGTTCGGGTGCGCCGCGAAGTACGCGATCAGCGCGTCCAGGTCCACCGGGCCACCTGACAGATCGGTCCCCTTCGTGAACTCGGTGAAGCCGTCCCCACCGGCGGCGAGGAAGTTGTTCACCGAAACGCGGTACGACGCCGCCGGGTCGATCGGCGTGCCGTTGAGCGTCAGGTCCGAGATCCGCGAACCGGCGGGCGCCGAAGCCGAGAACGAGTACTTCAGCGACTTCGAGATCTGCAGCGTCCGCACGATCCCGTTCGCCTGCCACTGCTGCTCGAGCACGGTCTTCAGATTCGCCCCGGTGAGCGTGATCGTCTGCATGATGTTCGCGAACGGCTGCACGGCGAACGCCTCGCCGTAGGTCACCACACCGTCGCCTTCACCCGCGGACGAGGACGCGTAGGTGAAGTCCGTGCGGATACCGCCCGGGTTCGTCATGGCGATCTGCGCGCCGTTCGACTGCGTGGCCTCGAGCTGGGCGTCGGCGATGACGTCGCCCAGCGGCGACTCACCGGAGGGCGCGCCCTTGGCGACCAGGTCCGCGGTGATGGTGCCGACGGCCTTGTTCGCGATCGGCGCGGCCTTGACCTTGGCCTCGTCGATCAGCTTCTGCACGTCGGCGTCCGGCGTGACGTCGCGAGTGACGATCTCGTTGTGCGCCTTGGCCTCGCCACGCACGACGTCGCGGGTCCGGCGGTCGATCTTCAGGTCGACGACGGACAGGAGCCGTCCGAACGACGCGCCCTGGATCACCGGGCGCGGCTTGCCTTCGGGGTCGTTGATCACGCAGTTGTACTGCTGGTGGCTGTGCCCGGTGAAGATCGCGTCCACTTTGGACGAAACCTTCTGCGCGATGGCCGTCGCGGCGCCCGGCTTGACCTTGCACTCGTCGGGCCCGGCGGTCTCGGAGTTGTCACCCTGGTGCAACAGCACGACCTGTGCCTTGACACCGAAGAGATCGAGCAGCTTGGCGGTGCGGTCGATCGCCTGGACCTCGTCGCCGAACTTGAGGCCCTTGATCGCCTCCGGGGTGACGACCTGCGGCAGATCCTTCAGCGTCGCGCCGATGACGCCGATCGGGACGCCACCGGAGAACTCGATGCTGAACGGCAGCAACGCCGGGAAGCCGTTCTCGTAGTACACGTTGGACCCGAGGAACGGGAAGTTCGCGCCCTTGAAGGACTTCCGGAACTGGCAGCCGTCGGTCGGATGGCAGCCGCCGTTCTGGATCCGGCGGAGTTCCTTGAGGCCCTCGTCGAATTCGTGGTTGCCCACCACGGACGCGTCGACGCCGAGCAGGTTCAGCAGCTCGACGGTCGGCTCGTCGTGGAACAACGCCGAGATCACCGGCGACGCGCCGATGCTGTCACCGGCCGAAAGCACGACGGAGTTGCGCGCTTCGCCGCGAAGCCGCTTCAGGTGCGTCGCGAGGTAGGCGGCACCGCCCGCGTTGACCGTCGCGCCACCGGGCAGCGTGACGCGGCCGCTGGAGCCGGACGGCGGTTCGAGGTTGCCGTGCAGATCGTTGAACGTGACGATCCGGACGTCGGTGGTGGCCGGTGCGGCGGACGCGGGCGCGGCGACGGTGGCCAGCGCGGTCAGCGCGGCACCGGCGACGACGGCCAGCCTGGTAGAGAGCTTCATTCTTCCTCCGATTCGCGGCCCCGAGATCCCCAAGGGGGCGCACGGCGGAGGAGTTTGCCTGGCGAACCTGACCTTCACCAGAGGAAAAAGCAGGACGATAAGCAAACGTCACATGTCGCGTGAACCGTTCAGAAGCACCCGCGCCACCAGCTCGGGTTCGTCGTTCATCGGCACGTGCCCGCAGCCGGGAAGGACCAGCAGTTCCGCTTTCGGCGCGATCCGGCGCAGCTCAGCGGCCTTCGGGCGGGCGAGGATGCGGTCGCGTTCCGCCCACGCGATGGTCACCGGGACGTCTTCGACGACGCCCGCGAACCGGAAGCCGCCGCGGGCCTGTTCCAGCGTCGGCCGGAAGCCGGGGCAGCCGGCGAGCGCGCGGATGTCCTCCATGACGACCTGCGTGGTGAGCCTGTCCGGACGGCCGACGATCATGCCGGTCAGCATCGACCGGCCCGCCGGTGTCGCGGCGAGACGCCGCGCGGTGTGCTCGGGGATCCGCTCGGCGAGCAGGCGGTGGGTGCGCAGCATGCTCAGCGCGTACCGCTGCTGCCGCGGCGTCCACAGCCCGGCCGGGGACAACGCCGTCATGCTGCGGACGAGACCCGCTTCCCCGAGCGCGAGCGAGAGCAGCCCGCCGAGCGAGTTGCCCGCGACGTGCGGTTTGCCGAGGCCGAGTTCTCGGAAGAACTTCCCGAACATCTCGACAGCGGCTTCGACGCCGTAACCACCGGAGTGCGGTGCCGATTCGCCGAAGCCGGGCAGGTCGACGGTGATGACGTCACGGTGCGGCGTGAGCTGACCGAGCACGGGCGACCAGGCCTGACGCCGGTGACCGACCCCGTGGATCAGCACCAGCGGCTCGCCCTTGCCCGCGCGGTCGAAGACGACGTTGTCCATACCGCGAGGCTAAGCTATTTACTGCTACCGGCGGTAACAGGTAAATAAAGACGCTCGCGCCGACGGGTGACGTCGTTCGGCATCGGCTCCAGTTCGCCCGTCTCGATGAACCCGAGCCGCAGGTACAGCCGTCGCGCCCGGTCGTTGTCCTCCGCGACGTGCAGCCACACCTCCTGTGCTCCGTCCTCTTCGGCGGCCGACCGCACCTCACCCATCAGCCTCGCGCCCAGCCCCTGGCCACGGGCATCGGGTGCGACCCACATCGAGTAGAGGATCCAGCCGTCTTCGCGCGCCCGCCCGGCGACAAGGCCGACCGGACGGCCGTCGTCGAAGGCGGCGAACCAGGCGTCTCCGGCCAGCCTTTCGAGCCACTCTTCATCGGACTGCGCCCGTTCGGCCGCGGCGATCGCGCCGTAGTTCTCGGGGGTGTCCGTCAGGGCACGCAAGCGGATCTCACGGAAGGCGTCGAGGTCTTCGGGAGTCAGCCGTCGAACGAGCAGCATCCAGGCAGAATCCCACGTCCACCACCATGCTGGGGAGCCAATATCGCCGATCGGCCAAGATCAGGGTCGGCCACTTGGCCGATCCGGCCCCGGCCTCCGCGGCCCTTCGACCGAAGTGGCCGGAGCCTGGAGATCCATAACGTCTGTGTCATGACGAACGCACAGGTCACCGCCCTGCAGTACGGCTTGGTCGGCTTCTTCGCGCTCTGGGCGACGGTGCTGATCCCGCAGCTGATCGTCCTGCACGCGCGGCACGGCCGGGTGCGTCTTCGTCCCGTCCTGACCATGGCCGCCGTGCTGCTCTACGCCACGATGACCCTGGCGGTGACCTTCCTGCCGCTGCCCGGACCCGGCGTCAAACGGCTGAGCCAGACCGTGCAACTGCACCCGTTCCAATGGATCACCGACATCCACACCGAACTGCTCAAGCATGGGCTGCCGACGGCCGACTGGTTCACCACCCAGACCTTCCAGCAGGCCACCATGAACGTGCTGCTGTTCGTCCCGCTCGGTTTCTTCGCCAGGACGCTGTGGAAGCGCGGCCTCATCGGCACGACACTGATCGGCCTCGCCGCTTCGCTGCTGATCGAGATCACGCAGCTGACCGCGAACTTCGGCACCGCGCCCTACGTCTACCGGATCTTCGACGTCGACGACCTGCTCAACAACACGGGTGGCGCGATGCTCGGCTGGATCGCCGGAGCGCTGCTGCTCAGCCTCGTGCGGAAGCCCGTTCCTTCAACGATCGGCACGCAGCCGCTGCGCCGCGAGCGGATCGATCTCGCCCAGGTCCGCTAGCCTCGCCTGCCGTCGCTGGGCCGCGCGCCGCGTGGCCCGCCGGTCTTCCGCGACCACCAGCACGGTGGCCACCACGAAGATCAACGCGACCAGGCCGAGGATGAGCGAAAGCTGCAAAACTCCTCCTCGAAGACGACCTTGTGTGCGAGATCACAAACAGTACGCAGGTCGTGGTGAGTTGGCCACCCCTTGCGACGAAAGAGGGTGTCGCGGGTCACGCCGGGACGGCGGGGAGACTGGCCGGGTGAGGACGAAACCGACCAAGGAAGAGCTGGCCGCCGCGTACGGCAAGACCATCGACGACGTCATAGCGCCCGATCTGGACGTGCTGTTCTGCGGGATCAACCCCGGTCTCTACTCCGGCGCCCTCGGCCTGCACTTCGCCAGGCCGGGGAACCGGTTCTGGCCCGCTCTGCAGCGCGGCGGTTTCACCCCGCGCCTGCTCGACCCCAGCGAGCAGGACGAGCTGCTCGGGCTCGGCCTCGGCATCACCAACGTCGTCGCACGGACGACGGCACGGGCCGACGAGCTGACACCGGACGAATTCCGCGAGGGCGGGCGGCTCCTCACGGCACGGGTCGCCGAATATCGGCCACGCTGGCTCGCCGTGGTCGGGATCACCGCCTTCCGGACCGCGTTCGGCCTGCCGAAGGCGAAGGTCGGCCCACAGGACGGCGAGATCGGCGACGCGAAGGTCTGGGTCCTGCCGAATCCGAGCGGACTGAACGCGCATTGGACGCCCGCGGCGCTCGGGGACGAGTTCGGGCGCCTCCGCGCCGAAGTCCACTCTGAGTAGTGAACGCGTCAAGTTCTCCCGTCGGCGCGCTCATTCGAGCAAGAGATCCACAACCAGCCGATACGCAGAGTTTGCTGCGACGATGCGATACATCTATGAGGGGGATACCGCGTCACGTCCGCCGACCTACTGACTCGTAATAGTTACGAGGTGTTATTTCCGTCCGGTCCCGCAGGGGGGACCGGTTGACGAGGGTGACCACGCCGGGGGGCCATGGGCACCGAATGGACTTCATGTCCTCTCGTCCGGAGATGACGGGCAGGAAAACGGAGGGGTCCGTGACGCGAAGCATCGAGCCGAACCGAACGCAGGCCGGGAGGCCTGGCGGACTGCCACCAGGCGGCCGAGGTCTTGGCGTGGCCGCCGTCGATCCGATCCCGATCTTCTGCGAGGGCCTGAGTTCACTGGTCCACCGCACGCCGGGCCTGCAGTGGCTCGGGCACGCGGCCAGTCATCACGCCGCGCTCCAGCTGTGCGAGCAGCTCAAACCGGACGTCATCGTGCTGGATTCGGCGCTCGACCCGAACTGCCACCTGTCCCGGCTGCTCAGCAACGGCGATCCGGCGCTGGTCATCATCACGCTGGTCCGGGACACCAACCGCACACAGCAGTACCTCGCCGCGGCCATCGCGGCCGGGGTGCACGCGATCGTGCCGCGGGCGACCGACGGACGGCATCTGACCGAGGCGATCCGGCGGGCGCACAGTGACCGCCGCTACATCGACCCGACGCTGGCCGCGCTGACGGCCCGGCCGAAACGTCAGCCCGTGATGCCGAAACCGGGCGACGCCCCCAAACCCGCGACCGCGCGCGGCCTGATGCCGCTTTCGCGGCGCGAGTACCAGGTCCTGCAACTGGTCGCCGAGGGACTGGAGAACTCCGGGATCGCGAAGATCCTGTTCCTGTCCGTGGAAACCGTGCGGACGCACGTCAAGAGCATCCTGCGCAAGCTCTCCGCCCGTGACCGGACGCACGCGGTGACCATCGCGTTCCGATCCGGCATCCTGGTGACACATCCGGACGACGCGCACAGCCCGGCGGACGCCCAGGCCACCCCGTCGATCGCGCCGTCACCCCGCTAAGACCCCCTGTATTGCTGATTTACACATCACAACAGTGGCCATTCACTTGCCGCCGGTTACCCACAGGTAATATCCTGAAGTTACCGGCGAGTAGGGGACGTGTGCCCGGCCGGGGAGCCGAACACATTGGAGTGACGAAATGGGCCACTACAAGAGCAACGTCCGAGACCTGGAGTTCAACCTCTTCGAGGTACTCGGCGTACAGGACCGACTCGGCAAGGGCGTCCTCGCGGAATCCGACGAGGAGACCGCGCGCGGCGTGCTGACCGAGCTGAACAAGCTCGCTTCCGGTCCCCTCGCCGACTCGTACGCCGACGCGGACCGCAACCCGCCGGTGTACGACCCGAAGACCTTCTCGGTGAAGATCCCCGAGTCGTTCAAGAAGAGCTACCAGGCGCTGATGGACGGCGAATGGTGGCGGCTGGGCCTGCCGAACGAGCTGGGCGGCTTCGGCCTGCCCCCGACCGTGCAGTGGGCCGCGGCCGAGCTGATCCTCGGCGCCAACGCGCCGCTGTTCATGTACATGGCGGGCCCGAGCTTCGCCGGGATCGTCGACAAGAACGGCACCGAAGAGCAGAAGCACTGGGCGCAGCTGATGATCGACCGCGCCTGGGGCGCGACGATGGTGCTCACCGAGCCCGACGCCGGTTCCGACGTCGGCGCGGGCCGCACCAGGGCCCTCCCGCAGGAGGACGGCTCGTGGCACATCGACGGCGTGAAGCGGTTCATCACGTCCGGTGAGCACGACATGAGCGAAAACATCATGCACCTCGTGCTGGCCCGCCCCGAGGGCGCCGGCATCGAGACCAAGGCCGGTACCAAGGGACTTTCGCTCTTCCTCGTGCCGAAGTTCCACTTCGACGGCAAGACCGGTGAGCTGGGCGAGCGCAACGGCGCCTTCGTCACCGGTGTCGAGCACAAGATGGGCATCAAGGCCTCGACCACCTGCGAGCTGACCTTCGGCCAGCACGGCACCCCCGCCAAGGGCTGGCTGCTCGGCGAGGTGCACGACGGCATCGCGCAGATGTTCCAGGTCATCGAATACGCCCGCATGATGGTCGGCACCAAGGCCATCGCGACGCTGTCGACCGGTTACCTCAACGCGCTCGAGTACGCCAAGGAGCGCGTCCAGGGCGCCGACCTGCCGAACATGCTGAACAAGGCGGCGCCGCGCGTCACCATCACCCACCACCCGGACGTCCGCCGCTCGCTGATGCTGCAGAAGGCGTACGCCGAGGGCCTGCGTTCGGTGTACCTCTACACCGCGACGTTCCAGGACCAGGTGTGGACCGGCGAGGGCGACGAGGCGTCGCAGAAGATCGCGCACGGCGTCAACGACCTGCTGCTGCCGATCGTCAAGGGTGTCGGTTCGGAGCGCGCGACCGAGCAGCTCGTGCAGTCGCTGCAGACCCTCGGTGGGTCGGGCTTCCTGCAGGACTACCCGGTCGAGCAGTACATCCGTGACGCGAAGATCGACTCGCTGTACGAAGGCACCACGGCCATCCAGTCGCTGGACTTCTTCTTCCGCAAGATCGTCCGTGACAAGGGCGCTTCGCTGGCGTACGTCGCCGGGGAGATCACGAAGACCATCGAGTCGGAGATCGGCAACGGGCGGCTCAAGAACGAGCGCGGGCTGCTCAAGCAGGCGCTCGAGGACACCCAGGGCATGCTCGGCTCGCTGATCGGCTACCTGACCTCGTCGCAGGAAGACCCGCAGAACATCAACAAGGTCGGCCAGCACACGGTCCGCCTGCTGATGTCGGTCGGCGACCTGCTCATCGGCTGGCGGCTCATCAAGCACGCCGAGGTCGCCATCGGCAAGCTCGACGCGGGCGCGTCGGCGAAGGACACCCCGTTCTACGAGGGCAAGATCGCCGTGGCGTCGTTCTTCGCGAAGAGCGTGCTGCCGGAGCTGACGTCGCGCCGCGCGATCGTCGAGGCCGCGGACAACAGCCTCATGGACATCTCGGAAGCCGCGTTCTAAACGGTTTCGTGACGAAGAGCCCTCTCCCGCGCGGAGGGGGCTCTTCTGGTTTCGAGGGGGTTCGCCGGGGGCATCTCCGTGTCGAGTCCGCCCGGCGGGGCGGAGACCTCGGCAAAGGAGTATTTCAATGACAGTCACCGGCATCATCACGGCGATCGTGGTCGGTCTGATCCTCGGGGTGCTCGGCAGGTTCTTCGCCCCCGGCAAGCAGTCCATCCCGATCTGGCTGACGATCGTGGTGGGCATCATCGCCGCCTTCGTCGGCACCGCGATCGCCCGTGGGCTCGGCTACGCGGACACCAAGGGCTTCGACTGGCTCGAACTCATCACCCAGATCGTCATCGCCGGCATCGGGGTCACGCTGGCCGCGAACCTCTACGGACGCCGGGGTGTCACCCGGTAAGGGGTATCGAGGCGCGATGCGGCCGGTTTGGTGTCACCGTTGGGCGCAACTGATTCTCCAGTGAAGGAGGAACCATGTTGGGTGGCCTTTGGGGCATCATCACCACGATCGTCGTCGGGCTGATCCTCGGCGTGATCGGCCGCATGCTCGCGTCCGGGGATCAGAAGATCCCGATGTGGCTGACGATCGTGGTCGGCATCATCGCCGCTTTCATCGGCAACTGGCTGGCCGGGGTGTTCGGTGTCCGCGACACCCCGGGCATCGACTGGATCCGGCACGCTTTCCAGGTCGGTGCGGCCGTCGTCGGCGTCATCGCCGCGGCCGCCGTCTACGCGAAGGTCAAGGGCGGCGGGCACCGAGCCGTCACCTGACCGAGGGCTACGGTCGGCCCCTGTGACCACTCGACTCGAACTCAGTGGCCAGGGGCTGACCTCCCTGCCCGATGCGCTTCTTTCTCCCTCACTCGAGTACCTGGACCTGTACGACAACCGGCTGACGTCCGTTCCCGACGAGCTGTGGTCGCTTTCCGGGCTCCTGGTGCTGAATCTGGCCACCAACCGGCTCACCTCCGTTCCGCCCGCGATCGGTGCCCTACGGCGGTTGCACACGCTGGACCTGGGGCACAACGAGCTCACGGCCCTGCCGGACGAACTCGGCGAGCTTTCCGGGCTGACGGAATACCTCTACGTGAGCGACAACCGGCTGACCGAGTTCCCGGTCGCGCTCTGCTCGCTCGGACGACTCAAGTACCTGGGCTGTACGGACAATCGCATTTCCACGTTGCCGGAAGACCTGTCCGGGCTGGCGGCACTGCGCGAACTTCGCCTGTACGGCAACGGGTTGACCGAACTGCCGGAGTCGTTGGGGACGCTTTCCTCGTTGCGCGAGCTGCATTTGCGGAAGAACCGGCTGACTTCCTTGCCGCCCTCCATCGGGGAGCTGAGCGAGCTCCGTCAGCTGGACCTGCGCGAGAACCGGCTCACCACGCTGCCGGCTTCGATCGCCCGGTTGTCCAAATTGGACAAACTGGATCTGCGGTGGAACAAGGAATTCCGGGAACCTTCGTGGCTCGCGGACTTCGAGGCCGGCGGCTGCATGGTGCTGCGGTGAGGCTCAGGCGCAGATGACCGTGGCCCGCGGCGAGTACGTCGCGTTGCGGGTCTCACGGCGGACCTCCGTGCCGGTGACGACGTCGACGAGCACGCGGGTGTCCGAGGTGCTGAACCCGGCGGCGCCGGGATCCGGCACGCAGCCGGGGCCCGCACCGACCTGCACCGGCTGGGGGACGTAGGAGTGCCTTTCGCCGCCGACACTCTGGACCGAAAAGCGTTTCGTGCCCCAGATCCGCACGGTCACCGAACCGTTGGCGGGGATCACCTGGATCGCGATCCCGGTCGGGGCGTCGTTGACGATCTGCATCTCGACCGGCGAACCGTCGTTGTTGATCGCCTTCACGTCGCGCGCGACCGGATAGCGGTCCAGGTGGTAGTCGTGCTCGAGATGTCCGCCGTCGGCGAGGCCTGCCAGGTACGCGGCGTTGTAGAGCGTCGTCGCGAGCTGTGAGACGCCGCCGCCGACCACGACCGGGCCGGTGCCGTCCTCGTTCACCGGAGCGGGGACGTAGCCCGCGTCCGCCGTCCTCTGCCCGGACCGCGCGCCGAGGCTGAACGTCTCGTTCGGCTTCACGATGGTGCCGGAGACGCGGGTGGCGAGCGCCTGCACGTTCGTCATCGACGGTCCGCTCAGGCCCGACGTGGTGAACTCGCCGATGATCTCGTTGATGCCGAGGACGTTCGCCGCGTCGGTGCTGACGGCCGGGCTGCTGGCGTCGTAGACCGCTTTCAGCTCACGCTCGTCGCTTTTCGCGAGCACTGTGGTCAGCGCGGTGAAGGTGAGGTCCCAGTTGACCTTCCGCGCGTCCTTCGACGGCTGGACGGCCGGTCTGTCGCCGACGAAGACGATCTGCGCGTCCGCCCCGTCCGTCTCGGTCTCCTTGAGCTGAGGCTGCGCCGCGGCCCGCAGTTTTCCCTGGTCGATGCGGACTTCGAGGTTGCCGTCGTCGCGGGCGGCGAACTGGAAGGAACCCGCGATCGTGTCCGGTTTCAGCGTCGCGTCCTTGCCGTCGCCGCGGATGACGAGCGGTTTCGCCACCGCCGGGACGACGATCTTGTTCAGCGCCGCGTGCACTCCCGGCGAGCTCGCCTTGACCGGCGCGACGTTCACCTTCAGCTCGACACCGCCGTCGCTCAGCCAGCCGTCGGTGACCGCGGTGACCGCCGCCTTGGGGTCGGCGAGCGTCTGCCCGGAGTTCGGCTCGACCGCGATCGGGAGGACACCGCCGTCGGTACCCGCGACGGGCTGGAAACGGATGTTCCCCTCGACAGGCGGACGGTTCAGCTTCGCGGCCGCGAGGTCCGCGACGGCCTTCTCGAGCTTCGGCGCGTCGGTCCAGGTGACGACGCCGACCTCGCGGCTGGTGAAGAACGACATCACCCGCGTGTACGGGCTCAACGGCTGGTGACCGGCGCGGCCCAGCGTCTGCGGCCAGTCGAGGCCGAGACCGGAAGACGTGGGGTACAGCACCGTGCGGACGTCTCCCGCGCGGATCCGCACCGGCTCGATCAGCCTCGGCTCCAGCTCGCGGCGGAGCTTCGACTCGGCGTCCTTGTGCGTGAGGCCGCCGACGTCGATCCCCGCGACGGTGACACCGCGCGGGACGTCCCCGGCGCTGACGATGAGATCCACCGCGTACGTGAGCACGAACAGACCCATGAGCACCCCGGCGGCCATGAGGGCCTTGCCGAGGCCTTTGCGGAACTTCGACGCGGGCGTCGGCGGCGGATGCACGACCCTGTCGCCCTCGAAGAGCTCGTCTACCAGGTCTTCGTCGTTCTCGGCCGGGGGAAGGAGCTCGTCGGTGAACAGGTCGGAGCCCGGTTCGTCGTGATCATCGCGCGCCAACTCTCACCACCCCTCCCACGACCGGAGCTACAGGTACAGCCCCGTGCCGTGTTCGGACTGTTCGGTCGCCACGGCGTGGATGTCCCGCTCCCGCATCACCAGGTGCCCCTCGCCCTGGATCTCGACCTCGTGCTGATCGTCCGGGTTGAACAGCACACGGTCGCCGGTCTTGACGTTCCGCACACTGTTGCCCACGCCCAGTACATCACCCCACGAGAGCCGCCGCGCGACCTGCGCGGTGGCGGGGATGACGATCCCGCCGGAACTCCGGCGCTCGCCGTCCTCGGGGGACAGCTTCACGAGCACCCTGTCCTGCAGCATCTGAATCTCGAGTTTCGGCCCGTCTGACACGAGTACGACTCTACTTTCCCGGATCCCCCGCCATGACCAGGCTCAGCACGCTTTCTCCACCCTTTTCGAACCGGACGGGCACTCCCCAGTCCTGCCGGGTGATGCGGCAGGCGGGATGTTCGCCACCGTCGTCACAGCTCGCGGCCTGCGCGACCACCTGAAGGACACCCTCGGTGACCCCGTCGGCGAAGCGGAGCTTGCGGAACAGGTCCGTGCCCACCCCGGCGCCGTCGGCGAGCAGTTCGGGCGGCGACGCGCTGATCTCCAGCCGTGTCGACGGGCCGTAGCGATCGTCGAGCTTCTCACCGGGAGGCGGGGTGAAGACGACGGAGAACTCCAGCTCGCCCGGCGTCAGCACGGTCGGCGGACGGCGGACCGCGTGCGCGTCGCCGGTCACGGCCTGCTCGCCGAGCGGCACCGGGCCGATCCGGCCGCCCGCGGACTCGACGACCAGCAGTTCGCCGTCGTGCACGAGCAAGCCCGACGGCTCCGCGAGACCTGTCGCGAGCGTGGTCACCCGGCGGGTGAGCGGGTCGTAGCGGCGGATGGCGCCGTTGTAGGTGTCAGCGATCGCGACGGTGTCGCCGGGCAGTACGGCGAGGCCGAGCGGATGCTGCAGAAGCGCCTGGTCCGCGGGCCCGTCGACATGGCCGAAGGAGAACAGGTCGACGCCGACCGCGGTGTGCACGGTGAACGTTTCGCCCTCGGGCTGGATCCAGCGCAGCGCCGACGTCTCGGCGTCCGCGAGCCACAGCCTCTGCCCGTCGGGCGTGAGACCGGACGTCTGCGCGAAGAACGCTTCGTGGACGTCGCCGTCTCGCAGGCCCTCGACCGTCGTGCCGGCGAAGCGGCGGATGGTGCCCGAGACCGGCTCGAACACGCTCAGCGTGTGGTTGCCCGCCATGGCCACCACGACCCCGCCGGCGGGCCCCCACCAGGCGACGTCCCACGGGCTGGTGAGGTCGATGTCGAGCGCCTTGCCGGTGTCGACGCCGTCGCGCCACTGGCGGCCGGTGCCGGCGACGGTGCTGACCTCGCCGGTGATCAGGTCGATCCCGCGCAGCCGGTGACCGGCCGTGTCGGCGACGACGGCGTGATAGCCCGCGCGCTCCGCGACCTCGTACGGCAACAGTGTGATCCCGGACGGCTCGGTGAAGGTCGCCAGGTCGAAGGGCCCGTCCTGCGCGCCGCGGGCTCCGCTGCCGAAGCGGCGGATGATCGTCTCGCCGTCGGACGCGAACTCGACGATGGAGTGGTTGCCGGTGTCGGCGACCAGGATCCGGCCTTCGGCGGTGGTGACGGCCTTGCTCGGGAAGCGCAGCTCGGTGCGCTGTTCCTCGGCCGGGACGTACGGGCTGCCGCCGCGGCGCAGCGTGCCCTTGGCCTCGTGGGTCGCGACGAGGTCGCCGATCACCCGGCGCAGCGCCTCGGCGTGCCCTTCACCCGCGGCGACGTGCACGACGTAACCCTCGGGGTCCACCACGACCAGCGTCGGCCAGGCCTTGACCGCGTACTGCGACCAGGTGGTCATCTGCGGATCGTTGAGCACCGGATGGTGCACCTCGTAGCGCCGCACCGCCGCCTCGATCGCGGCCGCCTCGCCCTCATGGAGGAACTTGGGCGAATGCACGCCGATGGTCACCAGGACGTCGGCGAACTCGGCCTCCAGCGGGCGCAGTTCGTCCAGCACGTGGAGGCAGTTGACGCAGCCGCTGGTCCAGAAGTCCAGCAGGACGACGCGGCCGCGCAACCCGGCGAGCGTGATCCGCTCACCGCCGGTGTTGAGCCACACGTCACCGGCGAGCTCGGGCGCCCGCACGCGGGACTGCGTTCGTGGAGAAGTCACGCCATGAGTGAACTACACGGGCGGCCGCTCTGTTCCGAGGTCCAGGCGTTGAGAGGGCGAGCTCACCCCAGGGGAGGAGCCTCATGTGGGTGATGAGGGGGCGACATTAAAAGAGAAGGCGCCCCCGCGGCGCGCGACTTAGGCTCGAACACATGTCCACAGTTGAGCCCGCCTTCACCTTAGAGGAGGCACATGACCTCCAGGCGAGCTTGGCCGAACCCGTGCGTCCCGGGTTGAGCGAGGCCGAGCTCGACGACGTCGAAACACGTTTCGGCTTCCGGTTCGCCGCCGATCACCGGACCTTCCTCGCCGCCGGGGTGCCGATCGGCGACCGCTGGCCGGACTGGCGCTGCGGCAACCCCGACCAGCTGCGGAAACGGCTGGATTGGCCGGTCGACGGGGTGCTCTACGACATCGAACACAACGGCTTCTGGCTGCCCGACTGGGGCCTGCGGCCGATCGACCTCGCCGACGCCCTCGCGCGGGCCCGTTCGCATCTCGCGCGTGTTCCGCAGCTGGTTCCCGTCTGCGGGCATCGGTATCTGCCCGGGATCGCCGGGAGCACGGGGTATCCGGTGCTGTCGGTGTATCAGACCGACATCGTCTACTACGGCTATGACCTGCGGGGATACCTGCGGCACGACTTCTGCGACCAGCCGCTGGGGCCGCCGCCGGAGGGCGGGCCGCGGCAGGTCGAGTTCTGGTCGCGGTTCGTGGACTGAACGCCTCGCTTGCGGTGCCCCCAATGTGGCATTGGGGGCACTGAACGTCCCCAATGCCACATTGGGGGCGTCAGCCTTGGTTGGGGCAGCGAGGGGAGTGAACGGTCCGTTCATTCCTTGAGTTCGCGTTCGGGGGCCACTACATGTGGTCGCTTTGAGCTTTGAGCGTCACCAAATGTGCCCCACGCGATAGCAAAGGTCCCTTGCTCTTTTCGCGATTCGGGCCGCCCGTGGTAAGCGTCAGGATTCGGCGGCTGCCTTCAGCCGGGCCAGCGTCGCGGCGATGTTCGCGCGGTTGGCGTCGTCCCGTTTCCAGACCCCGGTGAACAGCGACGTCGGCCCCCGGAGCCAGCCCGGCCGCCGGTCCCAAGTGCTCTCCACGGCCACACAGCCTTCGCCCGACGCCTCGATGTCGTACTGCCAGCGCGCCACGGGAAGCCCGGCGAAAGTGGTCACCTCGAAGGCGAACCGCTTGCCCTCGTCGGCGTCGGTGATCGTCGAGAGGGTGCTCCAGCGGCGGACCCCGCGACGGTTGCGGCCGCGGAACTTCGCGCCGACGGCGACGGCCTCCGCGTCGCCGACCCAGCGGTGTCCCTCGTACTCCTCGGCCATGCCCGCGAGCGCGCCCGGGTCGCTGACCAGGGCGTACACCTTCTCGGGCGGGGCGGTGATGGCGATCTTGCCGGTGGCGCTGGGCTCGGTCATGACATACCTCCGTACTGAGGGTATGTGAAATACCCTCAGTTGTCGCGCCGGAGCATGCGACTGATACCGGCCGCGACCGTCGTCGCCAGCACCCAGCCCGAGGCTGTGAAGCCCGCCGCGACCCAGTTGTCCATCCCGTGCATGTACCAGCGCGACTTGTTGCCGAAGTCGACGATCGGGATCAGGAGGTCGATCGTGTACAGCACCGGGTTCCACTGCAGCCCGGTGTCGTCCTGGTTGACCAGGCACCGCGGCCCGCTCACGGTGAGATTGGGTTTGGTGATGCAGTCGTCGACGCCGAGCCCGAAATACAGGCTTCCCAGGACGAGCAGCGTCAACAGCCAGCCGAGCGCGCGCACCGGCCGGAAGCCGTAACCGACCATCGACCGCTGCAACCAGCTCCACACGTGCACGCCGGGCCCGAAGAACTTGAAGCCCTTCGCGAGCGCCACGTACCGGAACTGTTGTTTCTTCAGCAGCACCGTGGACGCGTGCTCTTCGTTACCGGACGCGCGCAGCGTCGCCGCCAGCTGGTCGTAGGGCCCCGGTCGGTAACCGTCCATCGCCTTGCGCAGCAACACGATTCGATGGTCGATCGCCCGGTCGTCGTCGAGTGCGATGTCCTCCTGCAACGCGTCGTACCGGAAATCCTCCAGTTCGATCCCCGCCGTCGACGCCCAGAACGCCTCGTTGTCGCCAAGGGTTCCGCAATGCGCGCGCCGCAAGACGATCCTGCCGTCCGGCGGCGTGGCGGGCGTGAGCAAGAACTCGTCGGCCGAGACATCGCTGCCGTCGAGCGCGATCCCGTGCTGCGGCAGGGATCCGAGCCGCGCGCCGCGAAAATCGACGCGCCGCGCGACCTGGGCGCCGTCGAGGTTGACCCCGCCCTGCGCGACGAACGGGCGCTCCTTGTTCTCGGTGAGGACGAGGTCGCGGCCGATCCGCGCGGTGCGGACGTCCAGCGAGTAACTGGTGTTCGTCCGCGCGCCCGGCTCGGTCAGGCTGGTACCGAAGAGGTTCACGCTGCCGCCGACCTCGGCGCCCTGCAACCGCAGGGTTCCCTGGACGGTCGCGTCGGTGAGCTGGAAGTTCCCCGCGATCTTCGCGCGCCGCGCGGAGAAGACGTCGCGTCGCGGATGCAGGAACATCGAGTTCCAGGCGAGTACGTTGCCGCCGACGGTGATGTCGGCCATGCGCAACTGCCCCGACGGAACCCGCAGGCTCGTCGCCTCGATGTCGCCGCCGATCGTCGTCCCGTCGAGGTGGATCGCGCGGTCGTAGTAAGGAATGCTCCGCCCGCGCACGACCTGCACCTCGGCGCCGGCGAGCCGGAGCGAACCGCCGATCCGCGCGTTGACCATCCGCAACGTCCCGGTCGCCTGCAGACCGTCGCTCAGTTCGAGGTTTCCGTTGACCGTCAAGCGATCCGCGACCAGCACCGGCCGAGGATCGATGTACGGATCGTTCGACTTCCAGGCGTCCACCACGATCGGCCCGGCCTGGTTCACCGAGAGTTTGGCCTCGCGCATGATGATGTCACTGTCCACGGTGGCGCTCGGCAGGAACATGATCCCACTGGCGGAGAAGCGTTTCCGCTGCGCGGCGGGCCCGTAGTTGTCCACCTCGCACAACAGGCTGCCGCCGATGTGGATCCCGTTCCCGTTGAGCGCGAACCCGTCCCGGTTGTTCAGGGTCGCGCCGGAGAAGTTGACGTTACCGCCCGCCCGCATACCCGGGATGCGGACTTCTCCGTTGGCCACCAACCGATACGCGAGCAGCGCGCCGACGATGTTGACCCGGTCGGCCTGGATCGCCTTGCCGCGCGGATGCGAGATCACCGTGCGGGTCAGCACGACCGACCCTTCGATGACCGCGTCGGTGAGGTTGACCGCCGCGTTCGGCATCCCGCGTTCGCGATCGTCGCCGCGCTGGACCGTGGTCTCCTCGATCTCGTGCTCGCCGTCGACGTGCACGACACTGCGGATCAGCCGGACGTCGTTGCGGGTGCGGAGGTTGCGCGCCTTGAGCCCGGGCAGCCAGCACTTGCGGAACACGAGCCCGAGCAGATGCGCCTCGCGGACATCCGGCGGATGCTCGAACCGGCACCGCTCGAACCGGAACAGGTACTTGATGTCGGCCGCGCGCAGATCGAGCGTCCCGGTGATGTAGGCGTCCTCGACCTGCACGATCGGCGCGTTGGTCGCCTGACGGCGCCACCGGAGCAGACCGGTCGTCCCCGGCTTCATCAGCTCGGACGCCGGGACCTCGTACCGCTTGTCGGGGTTCGGGTCGAACGGGTCGAGCGGCGGCAAGGACGCGTCGCCGTTCGGTTCACCCTCCCCCGGATCGCGCGGCCCGTTGTTACGCCGAAAGCCCGGCATCGTCTCGCTTCCCTCCCCCTCGTTCCCCGGTCACCAGCGAAGCCGATCTCGCAGGGGGTTCGCAAGGGGCCCAGGACAGTAGACCGGAAACTGCCATGGGGTTACGACGGCAGAACAGCCGCCGGAGTTCCCGGACCAGCCGAAAGGGCCGTTCGGGACAAAACACACCGGTTGCGGGCCTTGGGAAGGTGATCTTCCACGAAAGGCCTGATCAACGGTTTACCTGCTGCTATCGTCACCGGTTGGAGTCAGAGGTGAACTACGGGTAGGTCGCGCCCTAACGCGGCCCGTGCGGGGAGGCACGACATGACAGGACCGGGAAGCGGCCCACAGGGCGTCTACAACCAGCTGAACACCACACCGCCGCAGGCACCGCCGCCGGGCTCGGGGTTGATCCCGGGCGCCGCCGCGGCACCGCCTCCGCCAACCCCACCGCCGAACTACGGCGAACTGGGCAGTGGCCAGGCGAAAGCCGACTTCGCCTCGGCATCGGCGAACGGTGGCTGGGAGTTCGATCCGGCCGCCATGGACAAGGTGATCAAGTCCCTCGAAGAGTGCATGGACAAGGACTTCAGCCGGGCCAGGTTCGAGGCAACGTGGCTGGACCAGATCCAGCCCCCCGGCACCGAAGTCGGCAGCGAAGGCTTCGCGGCCGCCGCCAATACTTCGGGAGCCGCCTACAAGACGTTCCTCCAGAGCGCCTGGGACTACACCGACGCCTATCTCGCTACCTTGAAGAAGATCCGGACTGCCTACCAACAGCAAGACCAAGCAGCCCTAGACGCGCTTCGCCAGATCGGAAAGGTCGACTGATGCGACCCACGACCACCATCCTGACCATCGCGACGCTGGCCACCGTGGCCTTGGTCGGTGGCTGTAGTGAGCAGAAGACCGGCAAGCCCTCACCGACGAATGCCCCCTCCTCGGCGGCGCTCCCTTCTGACGGTGCCCCCGCGGTCACGAATCCCATCGCCAACACCGCCGCGATCGAGACGGATCCGTGCACCGCCGTTCCCGCTGCCGAGATCGAGACGATCGGCGGCAAGATCGACGGCAGCCGCATCGAGCCGATGACCATGGGCAAGGGGTGCACCTGGTCCTTCGCGGATGGCCCCAGCACTGTCAACGCCGGACTCGTGACAGGCAACAAACAGGGATTGAGCACGCTCTACGCGCAGAAGGCGCGAGGCGGTCTCACCACCTTCAAGCCGGTGGATCCGATCGACGGATACCCGGCCGTCATCTACGCCAACGGCGGTGAGGGCAAGGGAACCTGCACGCTCGCGGTCGGTGTTCGCGACGATCTCGTCTACACGGTGATCCCGCTTCTCTCCAGCGACCACCCGATGCTCGCGGATCCCTGTGGCATGGCCACGAAGATCGCGGCCGCGGCGATCAAGAATCTCAAGGGGGCTTAGGCGATGACCTACAGCGGTTGGGAGATCTTCGACAAGCTCAACGCCAACCCCGCGACGACGGAAACCCTCGACAGGGCACAGGTCTCGTCCCACAAGCTGCTGATCATCCACGAGGACATCAGCAAAGCCATGGGAGACAGCCAGACGGCGCTGAGTTCCTTCTGGAAGGGCAAAGCCGCCGACAGCGGCGCGGCGGGCCTCGCCCCGCTCATCGCGACCTCCAAGATCGCGGGCGAGAACATGGACCGCGCCCGTCAGTCGATGTTCGACCAGAACGCCTCTTTCCATTACACACGCGGCAATGTCCGCCCCGTGGAGAAGGAGCGCGCCGGGGACAGCGGTCCCGAGGACATCGTGTCCATCGGCGCGAGTGACGACGAGATCGCGGCCGCGAAGTTCGACGCGGATACCAAGCACAACGTCGAGGTCTACGAGCCGTACTACCAGAGCACCCAGCCCCGGCAGCAGTCGCTCGCGCCGGTCTATCCGGCCGCGCACGATCCGAACGTCGCGTCGGGGCCGATCACGCCGGATCCGGTCGACCCTGGTCAGACCAAGGTCAGCGGGTTCAGCGGAGGGCATGGCGACTCAGGCGGGCGGCATCCTGGTCCCGGCGGGTACACCGGTGGGCCGAGTTCGTACAGTCCGCCTCCGGGGGCCGAGGGTTACCAAGCGCCGAGGCCACCGCAGATCTCTCAGCCGCCGCGGATGCCGCAACCGCCGCGACCGCTGCCGTCTCCGCGGCCGAACGACGGGACCGATCTCTCGTCGGTGAAACCCGCGCCCGCCATGCGGCCGGGTGAGTTCCGGCCGCCCAACTTCGGTCCTGGCGGGCCTGGCAGCGGCGGACCCGGTGGTGGCGGCGGTGGATTCGGCCCGGGATCGGGCGGGTTCAGCGGCGGATTCGGGCCCGGTGGCGGGTTCGGGCCGGGCGGGTCGACGGGCGGGCCGGGGAGCATGGGGCCCGGGCGCGGTGTCGGAGCGGGCATGCCCGGCGAAGGCGCGATGCGCGGGCCGGCCGGAGCGCCGGCTGGGGGCCCGGGGGCAGGACGTCCCGGCGCGCCCGGCATGGGCGGCGGCATGGGTGGAGCCGGTAAAGGTGGCAAGGGCGGCGAGGACGAGGAGCACCAGCGCAAGATCACGCTGCAGGAAGAGGACGGAGACTCCCTCTTCGGCGGCTACGACGGTGACAAGCCGGTCCCGCCGGTGATCGGCGCATAACCGTGCTCCAGAAGCCCGTCGAGCTGACGCTCCAGACATACGAAACCCTGCTGGACCACCACAATCTCGGCGACATCCACCCGACGCTCGTCCGTGGCGCGCAATGGTACCTGCCTGAGGAACGCCGTGCGCTGGCCGCCACCGCACAGTCCGAATTGGACAGACAGGGACTGCTCAGGCACGGCCGGATCGACGACGAGTTCCTCGACACGCTGCGTTTCCTGCAGCGGCCCGCGGTCGAGTACTACTCGTGGGTGAAGTCCGAGGGACGTGAGCGGACCGTTCGCGCGGCGGGGAGTGGCCGGGAGGCGCTCACGGTCGTCCTGGTCGACAAGGTCGTCTACTTGAAGCCGACCAGGCCGGACACCCTCTCGCAGGATTTCACCGGGCTGCTCCCGGAGGCTCCCGCCGCGCGCACGCCGTCGTTGAACTGCTCGGAAGCCGATCTGCACGTCCTCATGAAGGGCGAAATGCTGACCGGCAGCGGTCCGAGCATCCGCGACGCGAAGAAGATCCTCCAGTGGATCCGGTCGCCGCACCTCTTCTTCGGAAGGCTGTACGTCGCCATCCGTGACGGTGGCGGCAACCGGAAACGCGTCGAGAAACCACCGGGCTGGATGGACACCGAGCAGGGCCGCGTCGTGTTCGGCCCGGACGCCAAGGGCTGGGTGAGCCTCATGGGCGCCGGGCCGCACGAAATCGCCTCGAAGGTGGTCCAGCTGGAGTCTCAGCTCCGGGGCCGCTAGTCCTGGTGGTTCGGGTTGAGGACCCGCGAGAGGAACGTCTTCGTGCGTTCCTCCTGCGGGTCGCCGATGACCTGATCCGGCGCGCCCTGTTCGACGACGACGCCACCGTCCATGAACAGCACGATGTCGGCCACCTCGCGCGCGAACTGCATCTCGTGCGTGACGACGAGCATCGTCATGCCCTCCTGCGCGAGCTGCCGCATGACCGCGAGGACGTCACCGACGAGCTCGGGGTCCAGCGCCGAAGTCGGCTCGTCGAACAGCATCACGTCCGGATCCATCGACAACGCCCTGGCGATCGCGACGCGCTGCTGCTGTCCACCGGAAAGCTGTGTCGGCAGCGAAGACTCCTTCTCCGCCAGGCCGACCTTCGCGAGGTTGTCCCGCGCGATGCGGTCCGCCTCGTCCTTGCCGCGCTTCAAAACCTTGCGCTGCGCGACAGTCAGGTTCTCGAGAACACTGAGGTGCGAGAACAGGTTGAAGGACTGGAAGACCATGCCGATCTTCGTGCGGGCGCCGTCGATGTCGACGTCCGGATCGGTGATCTCGCTGCCGTTGACCACGATCTTGCCCTGCTGCGGTTCCTCGAGGAGGTTGACGCAGCGCAACAGCGTCGACTTGCCCGAACCGGACGGGCCGATGATGCAGACGACCTGTCCCCGCTCGACGTGGAGGTCGATGCCCTTGAGCACCTCGAGTTCGCCGAACGCCTTGTGCAGTCCTGAAACCTCGACGATCGTCTGGGTGCTCATACCGTTCCTCCGCCGGGCACTCCGGCTCCGTATTTCTTCTCTAGCCGCTGTTGCAGGATCGACAGCGGGATGGTGATGACCAGGTAGCACAGACCGGCGACGACGATCGGCGTCAGCCCCTTGGCCTCCAGCAGCGCCTGACGGCTGAACTGCGCCAGTTCCTGTTGCGCCGGCGTGGTGCCGAGCAGGAACGCCAGCGAAGAGTCCTTCGTCAGCATGATCAGCTCGTTGGCCAGCGGCGGCAGGATGATCCGGAACGCCTGGGGGATCACGACGGTGATCATCGTGCGCGCGGGCGACATGCCGAGCGAACGCGCGGCCTCGACCTGTCCGCGCGGCACCGCCTGGATACCGGCGCGGATGGTCTCGGCCATGTAAGCCGACGACACGATGCCCAGCGCCAGCATGATCGAAATGTTCCGCGGCAGGAACACGTTCGGGAAGGCGATCGGCACCCCGACACCGACCGCCAGGAAGATCAGCAGCGCGGGCAGGCCGCGGAAGAATTCGATGTACCCGCGCGCGAACCAGCGGTACGGGCCGACCGAAGACAGTCTCATCAGCGCGAGCAGGAGACCGAGGCCGAGGCCGAGCGCGAAGCCCAGCGCGGTGAAGATGATGGTGTTCTTCAGTGCGACGGTGATGACGTCCGGGAACTGCTTCGCGGCGACGTCGAGATCGAAGAACGCCTTGCCCAGCCGTCCCCAGTCGGCCAGGAACGCGAACACCACGACGATCACCAGCAACAGCGCGTACTGCGCCCACCGGAACGCCGATCGTCGCTGGCGGCGGCTCAGTGCCATTTCTCTCCTCAAACAGGTGGCGACAAACCTGTGGCCGGTGCGCTGGGCACCGGCCACGGGGGACGGACTATCAACCGGCGGTCGGGCTGCCCGGCTGCCAGGTCGGCGCCTTGCCGAACCACTTCTGGTAGATCTGCGCGTACGAGCCGTCGGTGACCGAGGCCTTGAGGACCTCGTTGACCTGGGTGAGCAGGGCGGTGTTGCCCGTCTTCATGCCGATTCCGTAGAACTCGTTCGTCTTGAACTCCGTCACGACGGTGGTGTCGGGGTTCGTCTTCACGAAGTCGTAGAGCACGCCGTTGTCGTTGACGCCCGCGTCGATCTGGCCGCTCTTGACGGCCTGCTCCAGCAGCGCGAGGTCGTCGAAGGTGACGATCTCGGCGCCGGCGGCCTTTTCCTTGGCGTAGTCGGCACCGGTGGTGGCCGACTGGACACCGATCTTCTTGCCGGCGACGTTGCTCAGGTCCTTGATCGGCGAACCGGTCTTGACCAGCAGCGCCTGCGACGCCTCGAAGTACGGGTCGGAGAAGGCGAACTTCGCCTTGCGCTTGTCGTTGATCGTCATCCCGGCGGCGGCGAGGTCGCACTGACCGGTGTTCATCGCCTCGCCGGACTCGATGTTCTCGAAGGCGATGTCGACGATGCTCTGCTCGACATTCAGCTTCTTCGCCACGAGGTCGACCAGGTCGACGTCGAAGCCGACGATCTTGTCGCCCTGCTTGACCTGGAACGGCTGGTAGGGCAGGTGCGTGCAGGTGGTGAGCTTGCCGGAAGCGACGAGCTGGACGCCACCGGCCGCGGTGCTCTGCCCACCTTCTTCACCACAGGCGGTCAACGCCCCCGCGGCGAGGGCGAGCGCCGGGATCAGGGCGAGCGCTTTGAATCGGGCCACGTCGTCACTCCTTGTAGTTCCCATGTGTCGAGAGCACGCATATTGCCACTCATCCGGCGGCAAGCACAGCACCGAGACGTTACAGCGCTGTTTCCAGCGGAGATCGTCCCGACGACGGGATCGAGCCGACCTCGGTCCGGCGGATCCCGACAGGGGTTCAACTGGCCCAGCACGTGAAACACGGTGGGGCGCCGAAGCGCCCCACCGTCGCCTTGTTTACTTGTTCCAATAATCGAACTTGTAGCCGTTGTAGCAGATACCCGCACAACTGGGGTCAACAGGGAAGTACTGGAGCGGCCCAACTTTGTAATATCGGGCGAAGTCGCTCCGCTCACGGACACAGCTATTGTAGTTATGGCCGCACCAGCGACTCTTGACATCCGTTACGCCGACACTGGTCGACGGCGCCGCGGCACCGTCCTGAGCTGCCATCGCGACACCCGGGACAGCCAACGCCGACACCGCGGCACCGGCCACGATGAACGCCTTCACAAGATTCTTCACGATTCCCCTTGAAAAGTGCATGAAAATTCAGATCCCGCTTATCGGGCAGATTGCGCGCGAATTATCGTATTGCGAAACGCCAAACAGAATTCAACCTTCCCCAGTCAGGTTTGAATACGCCCGGGAGGCTAGCATCAGGGCGATCATTCCACCAAGCCAGCCCCGGCATCTCGCGCCGGACGGGGTCCATGGGTCACGATGACCCCATGAACAACAACTCGGCGCCGCGCCTCCCACCCGCGGGCCGCCGCCCGCGGACGACGACGTCGGCGAGGCGGGCGGCGAAACCCGGAGCGCAGTTCGACGGCTACCTCTCGCCGTCAAGGCCGCACGCGGGCGCGTACGACGAGATGTTCACCGCCGACGGCACTGTCCGCCAGCCGTACCGCGCGTTGTACGAGTCGATTTCCGCGCTGACCTCGACGGATCTTTCGTCCCGCTCAGCGGCCATCGACCGGGCCATGGTGGATCAGGGCATCACCTTCTCGCTGTCCGGCCAGGAACGCCCGTTCCCGCTCGACCTGGTGCCGCGCGTGATCACTTCGGCCGAATGGAGCAAACTCGAACGCGGTGTGGCGCAACGGGTGCGCGCCCTCGAGGCCTTTCTCGCCGATATCTACGGCGACCGGCAGATCCTGCGCGAAGGCGTTCTCCCCCGGCGCCTGATCACCTCGTGTGAGCATTTCCAGCGCGAGGCTTTCGGGATCAACCCGCCCAACGGCGTCCGTATCCACGTGTCCGGTGTGGACCTGGTGCGCGACGAGGAGGGCACGTTCCGGGTACTGGAGGACAACCTCCGCAATCCCTCGGGTGTGTCGTACGTGATGGAGAACCGCCGCACGATGGCGCGTGTCTTCCCGGATCTGTTCGCGCAGCACCGGGTCCGCCCCGTCGGCGACTACGCCTCGCATCTGCTGCGCGCGCTGCGGGCGGCGGCCGCGGCGAACGTCGCCGACCCGATGGTCGTCGTGCTCACGCCCGGTGTGCACAACTCCGCGTACTTCGAGCATTCGCTGCTGGCCCGGCTGATGGGGGTCGAACTGGTCGAAGGCCGCGACATGTTCTGCCGTGACAACGTCGTCTACCTGCGCACCACCGAGGGCGAACGGCAGGTCGACGTCATCTACCGGCGGATCGACGACGAATTCCTCGATCCGGTGCACTACCGGCCGGATTCCGTACTCGGCGTCGCCGGGATCCTCAACGCGGCCCGCGCGGGCAACGTGGTGGTCGCGAACGCCGTCGGCAACGGTGTCGGCGACGACAAACTCGTCTACACCTACGTGCCCGAGATGGTGAAGTACTACCTCAACGAGAAACCGCTGCTGCCCAACGTGGACACCTTCCGGTGCTGGCTGCCGGACGAGTTCGACCACGTCATGCAGCATATGGACGAGCTCGTGGTCAAACCGGTCGAAGGCTCCGGCGGGTACGGCATCGTGTTCGGGCCCGAGGCGACGCCTGCCGAGCTCGCCGCGCTGAAGCGGAAGGTCCGGGCGCACAAACGCGGCTGGATCGCCCAGCCGGTGGTCCAGCTGTCCACCGTTCCGTCCAAAGTGGACGAACGACTGGCGCCACGGCACGTCGATCTCCGCCCGTTCGCGGTCAACGACGGCAAGGAGATCTTCGTGTTGCCGGGCGGGCTGACCAGGGTCGCGCTCCCCGAGGGCAGCCTGGTGGTCAACTCGTCGCAGGGCGGCGGCTCCAAGGACACCTGGGTGCTGGCGCCGCGGTCCTCCACGGCGGAACGCGAGCTGGAGCGGCCTGCGCTCGGTGCACTGTCCCAAGTGGACGGTCTGGTCGCCGAACAGGGCCCCGAGCTGACCACCACCCAGCAACAGCAGCAACAACAGGCACAGGGAGGTAACTCGTGCTAGCCCGCAACGCGGAATCGCTGTACTGGATCGGCCGGTACGTCGAACGCGCCGACGACACCTCCCGGATCCTCAACGTCTCCGTGCACCAGCTGCTCGAAGACGCCAGCGTCGACCCGGACCACGCGAGCCGTCAGTTGCTCGCCGTCCTCGGCATTTCGCCGGAGGGCATGGACTCGCTCGACGTGTGGAAGCTGACCGAACTGGTCGCCTACGCCAAGGACAATCCGGCGTCGATCGTCGGCTCGATCAACTCGGCCCGCGAGAACACACGCGGCGCCCGGGAGGTCGTCTCGACCGAGCTGTGGGAATGCCTGAACGCGACGTGGAACGCGGTCCCGGACAGACAGCGGTACGCGCGCCGCGCCGGGCCGCACGCTTTCCTTTCCTTCGTGGAGGAACGCGCCGCGATGTTCGCCGGACTCGCGGATTCGACGATGAGCCGCGACGACGGCTGGCTGTTCATGGTGCTCGGCCGGTCGGTGGAACGCGCGGACATGGTGGTGCGGCTGCTGCTTTCGCGAGTCCAGGACAGTGCGTCCTCGCCCGGTTGGATCACCGTGCTCCGCTCGGCGGGGGCGCAGGACACGTACCTGAGGACCTACCGCGGTGCGCTCGACGCCGCCCGTGTCGTGCAGTTCCTGATGCGGGACACGCTGTTCCCGCGGTCGGTGTTCCACGCGTTGCGCCAGGCCGAGGAATGCCTGGAGCGGCTGGACCCCGGCGTCAACTCGCGTGCCAACGAGAAGTCCGAGGCGCTGCGACAGCTCGGCCGCGCTCGCAGCGAGCTGGAGTTCCTGCGGCAGTCGGATCTGCTGGACGACCTGCCGAAGCGGCTCGGCGCCCTGCAGACTTCGATCAAGGACATCGGCGACGCGGTTTCGGTGCAGTACTTCCATTCGTCACCGTGGGTGGCCTGGAGCGGTGCGGAGGTTTCGCTGTGACCTGGCAGCTTCGGGTGGCCCACCGGACGGGATACCGGTACGCGACACCGGCGACGCAGTCGTACAACGAGGCGCGGCTGACCCCGCGTTCGGATCGGCGGCAGACCACGGTCGTGAACCGTGTCGAGACGACGCCGGCGACCCGTGCGTACCGGTACACCGATTACTGGGGCACCGTCGTGACCTCGTTCGACCTTCACGCGCCGCACACCGAGTTCACCGTGCTCGCGACGTCCGTGGTCGAGACCGCCGACGAAGGCGAGCCGATCCGATCGGCGTCGTGGAAGGACCTGCGCAGTGACACCGTGGTCGACCATCGCACCGAGTACCTGACGCCGACGTCGTACACGCCGCGCGATCCGGAGCTGACGAAGGTCGCGCGCGAACTGCGGAAGGGACTCGACCCGGCGGAGGCCGTGCTCGCGGTCTGCGCATGGGTCAACGACCAGCTCAAGTACCAGCCGGGAACGACCGGTGTGCACAGCACGGCGACCGACGCCTGGCGTGCGCGCGAAGGGGTTTGCCAGGACTTCGCGCATGTGACGCTGGTGATGCTGCGCGCGATCGGCGTCCCCGCGCGGTACGTCTCCGGGTACCTGCACACGAAACCGGAGGCGAAGCTCGGCGAGACGGTCGAGGGCGAAAGCCACGCCTGGGTCGACGTCTGGACCGGCGGCTGGTGGGCCTACGACCCGACGAACGGGATCCCGGTCGGGCCGCGGCACGTCTGGGTCGCGTACGGCCGCGACTACGCCGACGTGCCGCCGCTCAAGGGCATCTTCACCGGCGGCGGCCAGTCCACTTTGGACGTCTCGGTGCAGCTGACCCGGCTGACCTAGGCCCGGCGCCGGAGCAACAGCCAGAGCAGGTAGACGCCGCCGAGAGCCGCCGCGACCACACCCGCGGGCAGCAACGAGGACTCCAGCAGTCGCTGGCCGACGTAGTCCGCCGCGACGACCAAGGTCGCGCCGACGAAGGCCGACGCGACCAGGTTGGGCCCCGGCAAACGCGTCATCCGCCGGGCCAGTTGCGGTGCGGCGAGGGCGATGAACTGGAGCGGCCCGGTGGCGGCGGTGGCCGCCGCCACCAGCGCGACGGCGACCAGCACCAGGATCAGCCGCACGCGAGGGACGTCGACGCCGATGCCGATGGCGGTGTCGTCGCCCATCTCCAGCATGCGCAGCGCACGCCCGTTCGCGAACACGATCGGGACGAGCACCGCCATCACGACCGCCAGCGGTACGAAGTAGGTCCAGTCGCGGCCGGAAAGGTCACCGACCAGCCAGCCGACCGCCTCCGCGGCGGCCTCGAGGTTCGCCTTCACCAGCAGATACGCGTTCACCCCGCCCAGCACCGCGCTGACCGCGATCCCGAGCAGCACCAACCGCGAACTCAGCAGACCGTGCGGCGCGCACAATGCCATCACGACGAGTGCGGTCACCAGCCCGCCTGCCAGCGCGCCGAGCGAGACGACGCCGGGTCCGCCGCCGAAGAACAGCAGGGTCACGATCCCGCCGGTCGCCGAACCGGTGGTGAACCCGATGACGTCCGGGCTGCCGAGCGGATTCCGGGTCACCGTCTGGAAGATCGCCCCGGCCAGTGCCAGCGCGGCGCCGACGAGGATCGCGACCAGCACCCGCGGAAGCCGTCCCATGACGACCAGGTACTGCGCCTTCGTACCCGAACCGGCGAGGGTCGCGAGCACTTCGCCGGGGCTCATCTCGTAGTCGCCGGTGCCGACCGAGAGCACGACGAGGGCCGAGGTCACCAAGACCAGCGCGGCGACGACGACCGTCGATCGTCTGTCCAAACCGGACTCGCGACGGACGAGCGCGGTCATCGGCGCACCGCCTTCAGACGCCTGGCCACGATCACGAACGCGATCCCGCCGACGACGTCGGTCATCACGCCCACCTGGATCTCGGCTGGCGAAGCGGCCACGCGGCCGAGGATGTCGCAGCCGAGCAGCAACACCGGTCCGAGAAGCGCGGACAGCAGCATCACCCAGCGCTCGTCCTGGCCTATCAGCGACCGGACGACGTGCGGGATCATCAGGCCGACGAAGGCGATCGGCCCGCAGGCCGCTGTCGCCGCCGCCGACAGCAGCCCGACGGCCACCATCCCGGCGGCGCGGACCAGCGCCGGATTCGCGCCGAGACCGCGTGCGGTGTCTTCCCCGAGTGCCAAGGCGTTCAGCGCGCGGGCCAGCACGACCGCGATCACCACCCCGGCGACGAAGAACGGCAGCAGCACGGACAGCTGGTCCAGGTTCCGGTTGATCAGCGAGCCGACCAGCCAGAACCGCATGGCCTGCAGGTTGTGCGTGTTGATCATCTGCATGGCCTGGTTGATCCCGATGAACACCGCCTGGATCGCGACACCGGCCAGCACCAGCCGCAGCGGGCTCGTGGCGCCCCGCGTCCCGCCGATCACCGCGACCAGCGTGGTGCCCACCAGCGCCCCGGCGAAGGCGAACCAGATGTACTGGTCGGGCGAAGTCAGCGAGAAGACCGTGGAACCGAGCACGATGGCGACGGCGGCGCCGTGGTTGATGCCGAGCAGACCGGGTTCCGCGACCGGGTTGCGGGTGATCGCCTGCATCAGCGAGCCCGCCAGCCCGAGCGCCATCCCGACCAGCAGGCCGAGCACCGTGCGGGGCAGGCGGTCGTCGCGGACGACGACGTCGTTGTAGCTGCCGTCGTAGGCGAAGAGGGCGTGCAGGACTTCGCCGAGCGAAAGGCGATTCGAACCGAAGCCGATCGACAGCAAGACGACCGCGACGAGCGCGGCAAGCGACGCCACCAGGACCAGCGTTCTCACGGAGACGCTGGTCCGGGGTGATCTGACGCGCTCCGTGACCTGGACCATGGCCCTCACAGTAAGCGAAGGCTAGCCTAACGACGAAACCCGGCTCCATAGCGAAAGAAGATCTCGAATGCACCTCTCCCGACGCGGCTTCCTCGCCGGTACCGCGGCGCTCGGCGCCACCGGCCTCCTGACCGCCTGCGGCTATCAGGAAGAGGCGCCCAAGCCGGGAGCGGGCACGACTTGGTCCTTCACCGACGACCGCGGCCGCAAGCTCGAAGGCGAGCGGCCGACCCGGATCGTCGCGCAGGTGACCGCCGCGGCGGCGCTGTGGGACCTCGGCGTGAAGTCGGTCGGGATCTTCGGCCCGTCGAAGTTCGCCGACGGCAAGCCGGACCCGCAGGCGGGCGGCGTCGACCTGACCACGGTGACCTCGCTGGGGAACGTGTGGAACGAGTTCAACTTCGACAAGTTCGTCTCGCTGAACCCGCAGCTGCTGATCAGCGTGATGTACCTCAAAGAGCAGATGTGGTACGTCCCGGACACGCAGACGGAGAAGATCGACAAGGCCGCGCCGAGTGTCGGCGTCCGGCTGCAGGACATCTCGATGCCCGAGGGAATCGAGAAGTTCATCTCGCTCGCGAAGGCGCTCGGTGCCGACACCGAGACCCCGGCGATCCAGGCCGCGAAGGCCGAGTACGAGAAGGCTGACGCCGCGCTCGGTGAGGCGGCCAAGAAGGCCGCCGGACTGAAGATCCTGCTGGTGTCCGCGCAGAAGGACGTCGTCTACGTCGCGAACGCGCCGAAGTTCGCGACCTCGAAGCACTACCAGAGCAAGGGGCTGAACTTCGTCACGCCGGAGGCGCCGGACGAGAGCCAGGGCGGCTACTACCAGCAGATCAGCTGGGAGAACATCGGCAAGTACCCGGCCGACGTGATCATGTACGACAACCGCGGCGGTTCGCTCTCGCTCGGCCCGGACGGGCTCGGCGGCGTGCCGACCTGGGCCCAGCTGCCCGCGGTGAAGGCCGGGAAGCTGATCCCGTGGAACAACGAGACGCCGTTCTCGTACCAGCGCTTCACGCCGCAGCTGACCGAGCTCACCGCGGCACTGAACAAGTTCGCCTAGCCCAGGAACTCCCGTAGCGCCGCCGCGAGATCGGCCGGGTTGTCCTCGGCAACGTGATGGCCGGACTCGATCGCGAAACCGCGGACGTCCTCGGCCCATTCACGCCACACCGCGATCGGGTCGCCGTAGAGGTCGGCCATGTCGTCGCGGCTGGACCACAGCATGAGCAGAGGACAAGCCAGTTTCCGCCCAGCCGCCTTGTCCGCGTCATCGGCTTCGCGGTCGGGTCCGAGGCCGGCGCGGTAGTCCTCGAGCATCGCGTGGACGGTCTCGGGATCGTGGATCGCGCGCAGGAAATCGGCGTGGTTCTCCGCGCCCATGGCCTCGGGATCACCGCCGTACCACGCGTCCGGATCCGCGTTGATCACACGCTCAGCGGGTTTCGCGAGCTGGCCGAAGAAAAACCAGTGCCACCAGGCCTGCGCGAACTTCGCGTCCGCGCGGGAAAGGTGCTCGCCGATCGGGATGCCGTCGAGGATGGCCAGCTTCGTGACGGCTTCCGGATGGTCGAATGCCAGGCGGTAGGCGACGGCGCTGCCGCGATCATGCCCGGCGACGGCGAATCGCTCATGGCCGAGATGCCGCATGAGCGCGACGATGTGCCGCGCCATGGCGCGCTTCGAGTGGGCGGAGTGGTCTTCGGTGCTCTCGGGTTTCGAGGACTGGCCGTAACCGGGGAGATCCGGGCAGACGACGGTGAACGCGTCCGCGAGCCGGGGCGCGACGTCGTACCAGGTGGTGTGCGTGCGGGGATGTCCGTGCAGGAGAACGAGGGGCGGACCCGAACCGCCGTGGCGCACCCTGAAGGTGACTTCGCCGGTGTCGACCTTTTCGAGCTTGAATCCCTCGAACATGATCCTCCCGTGAACGCGTGAAAGGCCCCTTCATCGCGAATTTTGCGACGAAGGGGCCTTTCCTTGCAGCGTGAGTGGGGAAATCAGCTGCGTGCGTGCGCGTCCAGGATGTGCGCGACCGCTTCGGTGACCCGCTGCGCGAAGTCGATGTTCAGCCACTCGTCCGGCACGTGGATGTTCGAGTCCGGCCCGCAGGCGCCGGTGACCAGGAACTGCGCCTCCGGGTACTTCTCGCCGAGCAACCCCATGAACGGGATCGACCCGCCCATGCCGTAGCTCTTGTGCGGCTCGCCGAAGACCTCGCCGCTCACGTGGTGCAGGGCCTTGTCGAGCCACGGCGCGGTGTCCGGCGCGTTCCAGCCGTTCTCTGCCTGGAACCCGCTGAGCTCGACCGAAGCGTCGTAGGGCACGTCGGTGGTGAGCGCGTGGCGGACGGCCTCCATCGCGGCCTTCGCGTCGGCGGTCGGCGGGAGCCGGAAGCTCAGCGTGAGGGTGGTGCTGTCACGCAGCACGTTGCCCGCCTCGGCCGGGAGCGGGAAGCCCTCCGCGCCGATCACCGACAGCGTCGGCCGCCACGAGTTGTTGAGCAGCAGTTCGAGGTCGTCGTCGGATACCGGGCGACCGACCACCGGGAAGAGCGTCTTCGCCGCGCCGGGTGCGATCTCGACGACGCCGCGCGCCTCGTCGACACGGTTTTCCGGGATGTCGACGCTCAGTTCGGCGAGCTTGATCTCGCCGGTCTCCACGTTCTCGATCCGGTCGATCAGCGCGCGCAGCACGCGGAACGAACTCGCCACGATGCCGCTGGCCATACCGGAGTGCTGCGCCGATTCGAGCACCTTCACGGTGACGTTGACGTGCAGCATGCCGCGCAGGCTGGTGGTCAGCCACAGTCGCTTGTAGTCGGTGCCGCCCGCGTCGAGGCAGACGACCAGCGAGACCGTGCCGAGTTTCTCCTTCAGGTGCTCGACGTACGCGGGCAGGTCCGGGCTGCCGGACTCCTCACCGGTCTCGAGCAGCACGACAGCGCGGGAGTGCTCGCCACCGGCGGCGCGCACGGCTTCGATCGCCGTCGTCGCCGCGTAACCGGAGTAGCCGTCGTCGACGGCGCCGCGGCCGTAAAGCCGCCCGTCACGGATCACCGGCGTCCACGGGTCGAGGCCCTCGGACCAGCCGCCGACCGGGGGCTGCTTGTCGAGGTGCCCGTACAACAGCACGGTGCCCTTCTCGGCCGATTCGGACGTCGCCGGGACGTCGACGACCAGCAGCGGGCTGCGGCCTTCGAGTTCCACGACCTCGAGCGTCGCGCCGGGGATCTCCCGGGCGGCGATCCAGGAACGGACGTGCTCGACGGCGGCGGCCAGATGACCGCTCTTCGCCCAGTCGGAATCGAACGCCGGCGACAAGGCGGGGATCGCCACCAGGCCGGACAGGCTCGGAAGGACTTCGTCGGTCCAGTTCGAAACCACGGTTTCGCGTACGGATTTCTGCTCCACGACCGCCATCCTGCCACGGGCGCCGGTACGTGTGATGGGTCACAACGGCGGGCACGGATCGTCATCGATCAAGCCGGGCACGGCACCCGTCCGGGCTCACCGTCCGCTGGTCGGCACGCGAGTGAAACCCCTACTTTCGGCGGCCCCACACTCGGGCGTCCTAGCATTTTCCCTGATCAGGCACCCTTTCTCAGCAACAAATCAGCATCCGCCACTGACCAAAACGGCGTCCGGCATGCCAGGATGTGCGCACGAACCGTCAACGCCGATGGTGACCCAGCGCTTCAGATCCGACGCGCTGGTCCCCGCCGGCGCAGTCACTGTGGCCGCCACAAGTGGCCGCCAGAGGCGCCGACATCAAGGAGAGCAGCGCATGCCGTCCGAACACTGGACGCACCCGGAACCTGGAGATGGCCCCGCCGCGGTAGCGGCGCAACCGTCCCCCGAACAGGTGATCGCCGGTTTGCGAGCAACGAGTGAAGGTGGCGCTGAGCTGACTCAGCTGCTCACCCCCGAAGGCGAACGGGTCTCCTCGCCGCAATTCGACCGGTATGTCGACGACATCGACGCCGAAGCCCTCAAGGGCCTGTACCGCGACATGGTCCTGGTCCGCCGCGCGGACCGCGAGGCCAACGCGATGCAGCGCCAGGGCCAGCTCGGCATCTGGGTCCCGCTGCTCGGGCAGGAGGCCGCGCAGATCGGCTCCGGCCGCGCGCTGCGGAAGGGGGACATGGCGTTCCCCAGCTACCGCGAGCACGGTGTCGCGTACGCCCGCGGCGTCGACCTCAAAGAGGTGCTCGGCATCTTCCGCTGCACCGACCACAGTGGCTGGGACTACAAGGCCCACGGCTTCCACCCGTACACCATCGTGATCGGCAACCAGGTGCTCAACGCCGCCGGTTACGCGATGGGCCAGAAGTTCGAAGGCAAGGTCGGCGACGACGACAGCGAAGCGACCATCTGTTACTTCGGTGACGGAGCGACTTCGCAGGGCGACGTGCACGAAGGCTTCGTCTGGGCCGCCGTCTACGACGCGCCGCTCGTGTTCTTCTGCCAGAACAACCAGTGGGCGATCTCCGAGCCCACCGAACGCCAGTCGCGTCTGCCGCTGTACCAGCGCGCCCGCGGTTACGGCTTCCCCGGCATCCGCGTGGACGGCAACGACGTCCTCGCCTGCCTCGCGGTTTCCCGCTGGGCGCTCGAGGAGTGCCGTCACGGCAACGGCCCGGTGCTGATCGAGGCGTTCACCTACCGGATGGACGCGCACACCACCACCGACGACCCCACCCGTTACCGGCTTTCCGACGAGCTGGAGGAGTGGAAGCTGAAGGACCCGATCGAGCGCGTCCGGGCGTACCTCGCCCGCGGCGGCGGCGCCGACCAGGCGTTCTTCGACCAGGTGCAGGCCGATTCGGACGCCTTCGCGGCCGAGCTGCGCGAGTACTGCTTCAACATGCCCGAACCGCCACCCGAGCGGATCTTCTCCAACGTGTACGCGGAGTCCACGCCGCTGCTGGACGCGCAGCGCGAAGAGTTCCTGTCCTATTTGGACGGTTTCGTCGGGGCGGGTGAGCACTGAAATGGCCGACCTCCAGAAACTCACCATCGGCAAGGCGATCAACCTCGGTCTCCGGCGCGCGATGGAAGAAGACCCCAAGGTCCTGATCATGGGTGAGGACGTCGGCAAGCTCGGCGGCGTCTTCCGCATCACCGACGGCCTGCAGAAGGACTTCGGCGAGCAGCGCGTCTTGGACACGCCACTGGCCGAGTCCGGCATTATCGGCACCGCTGTCGGCCTGGCCGTCCGCGGTTTCCGCCCGGTGTGCGAGATCCAATTCGAGGGCTTCATCTTCCCCGGCTTCGACCAGATCGTGAGCCAGGTGGCGAAGCTGCACTACCGGACGCAGGGCAAGGTCAAGATGCCCATCGTGATCCGGGTGCCGTTCGGCGGCGGCATCGGCGCGGTCGAGCACCACTCGGAATCGCCGGAATCGCTGTTCGCGCACATCCCCGGCCTCAAGGTGGTGTCGGTTTCGAACGCCGTCGACGCCTACTGGGGTATCCAGCAGGCCATCAAGGCCGACGACCCGATCCTGTTCTTCGAGCCGAAGAAGCTGTACCACTCCGGCGCGATGAAGGCCGAGATCGACGTCGACGGCACGCCGGACCCGCTGTTCGAGTCCCGCGTCGTCCGCGAAGGCACAACGGCCACCGTCGTCGCGTACGGCCCGTCGGTCAAGGTCGCGCTCGACGCGGCGACGGCCGCCGAGGACGAGGGCAAGTCGCTGGAGGTCATCGACCTGCGGACGCTTTCCCCGCTCGACCTGGGTCCGGTGTTCGAGTCGGTGCGCAAGACCGGACGGCTCATCGCGCTGAGCGAGGCGCCGTCGGAATCGTCGCTGACCTCGGAGATCGCCGCGCGCGTGCAGCAGGAATGCTTCTATTCGCTCGAAGCCCCCGTGCTCCGGGTGACCGGATTCGACACGCCGTACCCGCCCGCCAAGCTCGAGGAGCACTACCTCCCCGACCTGGACCGGGTACTGCACGCCGTCGACCGTTCACTCGCCTGGTAAGGGGGAATTTCCTGAAATGCCCGAGTACAAACAGTTTCCCCTCGCCGACACGGCGGAAGGGCTGACCGAGGCCGACATCATCGCCTGGCAGGTCAAACCGGGTGACACCGTGACGGTGAACCAGATCGTGGTCGAGGTCGAGACCGCGAAGGCCGCCGTCGAACTGCCCATCCCGTGGGCGGGCGTGGTCACCGAACTGCTCGTCGAACCGGGGCAGACGGTGGAGGTCGGCGCGCCGATCCTCACCATCGACGTCGACCCCGGCGGCAAGGCGGCCCCTTCCGCCCCGGCACCCGCTGCCGCGCCCGCGGCGGAGGAGCCCGCCGAGGAGGAGATGAAGCCGCTGGTCGGCTACGGCTCCAAGGCCGTCGTCACGCATCGCCGGGCGCGGAAGGGCGCGGCACCGGCCGCTCCGGTCGCGGCTCCGGTGGCTGTTGCTCCCGCGCCTGTCGCGCCTGTGGCGCCTGTGGCGCCTGCCAAGCCGAAGGGCGGGTACGTGCCGCTGGCGAAACCACCGGTGCGCAAACTCGCCAAGGAACTCGGCGTCGACCTGCACGCCCTCACCGGCACCGCCGACGGCGGCGTCATCACCCGTGACGACGTGCACGCCGCCGCCAACGGTTCCGCCGCCCCGGCCGCCGCCGTGTCCACTGTGGACAATGGCTACGACCCCGCGACGCGGGAACGCCGGGTGCCGATCAAGGGTGTCCGCAAGGCCACCGCGGCCGCGATGGTGCAGAGCGCGTACACCGCCCCGCATGTCACGGAGTTCCTCACCATCGACGTCACGCCGATGATGGAATTCCGGGAGAAGCTGAAGAAGTCGCGTGAGTTCGCCGGGGTCAAGGTCACCCCGCTGACCTTCGCGGCGAAGGCCGTTTGCCTGGCGGCCAAGCGCACTCCGGACGTCAACGCGGTGTGGGACGACGCGGCGCAGGAGATCGTCTACAAGGACTACGTGCACCTCGGGATCGCCGCGGCCACTCCGCGCGGGCTCGTCGTGCCCAAGGTCCGTGACGCGGATTCGATGTCCCTCAAGGAACTCGCGATCGCGCTCACCGAGCTGACCGACGTCGCCCGCGAGGGCAAGACCACTCCGGCGGCCATGCTCGGCGGCACGATCACCATCACCAACGTCGGCGTCTTCGGCGTCGACACCGGTACGCCGATCATCAACCCCGGCGAGTCCGCGATCCTGTGCCTCGGCGCGATCAAGGACACCCCGTGGGTGGTCGACGGTGAGATCAAGGTGCGCAAGGTGCTCCAGCTTTCGCTGAGCTTCGACCACCGCGTGGTCGACGGGCAGCAGGGTTCGGAGTTCCTGGCCGACGTCGGCGCGCTGCTGGCCGACCCCGCGGTCGCGATCACCTACTGACGTTTCGCGTGTGAAGGACGCTTTCCCTGCATGTGATGTGGGGAAAGCGTCCTTCGCTGCGTCTGACGCGGGTATGGCGTCCTTCAGGTCGCCTTGGACGACAACTGGATGCGCGCGACACGGCCGCGCGGCGGAGCACCGTCGGCGTCTTCGTCGCGCATCATGATCTCGACGCGCTTGCTCGCGCCGCCACGGCAAGATGAAGAGGCCGGGGATGGCGAGCACGATCAGCTCCATGGGCCGAAGGCGCCTCGACCTTTAATCGCTTGACGGAGTGAGCGCTCACTCCGCACACTGGAAACATGACGGAAACCACCGCCCGGCGGAGAGCGCCGGGAATGAGCCCCGAAGAGCGACGGAGGATGATCGTCCAGTCCGTGCTCCCGCTGATGGTGGAGCACGGCGCCGGGGTCACCACCAGCCAGATCGCCCGCGCCGCCGGGATCGGCGAAGGCACGGTCTTCCGCGTCTTCAAGGACAAGGACGAGCTCTTCGCCACCTGCTTCGCCGAAGCGCTGAAGCCCGACCAGGTACTCGACGCCATCGCGGTCATCGACCTCGAACAACCCCTCGGAGACAGGCTCGTCGAGGCGGCCGACGCGCTCAGCGCGCACCTCCAGCGGATGGGCGCGCTGATGGCCGCGATGCACGGCTCCGGCAAGCGGCCCGAGCGTCGCGAGCACGGCGACGGCAAGGACCGGCGGCGGGAATCGATGAGCGTGATGCGTGACGCCATGGCCGAGCTGTTCGAACCGGAACAGAAACGACTCCGGCTGCCGGCGACACAACTGGCGGCGCTCTTCCTGTCGCTGCTGTTCAACGGCCGGATGCGGTTCAGCGAAACCGGTGACGAGCCCACGACGATGGAACTCGTCGACGTGTTCCTCCACGGCGCCGTGGAGGCCGCGTGATCGGCCCTCCCGGTGGCGGCGGCATGGAAATGCTGCTGGCCCGCGGCGGCAGGCGACGCCGTCCGCCGTCGACGGTGCCCGACAGCGGGCTGACCGGCCCGGTCGACATCCCGGAGCCCGAGCCCGAGGCCGGCCCGAAAGATCTGAAGTCCCGGCTCACCCGCATGTGGGTCAACGTCTCGGGCACGGTCCGCGGCCTGCCCAAGGTCGCGAAGCTGACCTGGCAGGCGAGCCCGTTCCTGACCATCACGATCACCGTCGTGACACTGCTTTCCGGACTGCTGCCCACGGCGACCGCGTACATCGCGAAACTGCTGATCGACTCGGTGGTCGCGGCGATCCAGGGTCACGGCACCAAGAGCGCGATCGTCGGCGTCGCGCTGTTCCAGTTCGGCATCCTCGTGCTGACAGCGCTGTCACAGGCGCTGACCACCTATGGCCAGTCCCTGTTGCAGGAACGGATGACGCTGACCATCCGCCATCAGGTGATGGACCACGCGAGCAAGCTGCACCTGTCGTACTTCGAGGGTTCCGCGTCCTACGACATGCTGCGCCAGGCCGCGCAGGAAGCGCCGACCCGGCCGCTGTCGATGATGAATTCGGCGCTGGGCCTGGTCCGGACGGCGATCACCTTCGGCAGCATGATCGCGCTGCTCGTCTCGATCAGCCCGCTGCTGGCGCTCGTCGCGCTCGTGGCCCCGATCCCCGCGTTCATCTCGCAGTCGAAGTACGGCGCCCGCGCGTTCTGGCTGACGCTGATGATGTCGCCGCTGAAACGGCGCATGGACTATCTGTCCTCTTTGGTCACCACGGACACCTACGCCAAGGAGACCAAGCTCTTCGGCCTCGGCCCGTACTTCGTCGACCGGTTCCAGCGGCTCGGCCAGGTCTTCTACGAGCGCCAGCGGAAACTGACCCGCAAACGCAGCGTCAGCTCGACGTCCTGGGGCCTGCTGAGCACCGCCGCCGGATCCGCGATCGCGCTGTACATCGCGCTGGAGGCCGTCGGCGGCAGGCTCACCCTCGGTGATCTCGCGCTGTACACGGCCGCCGCGGCGTCGGTGCAGACCTCCGTCCAGGGCCTGTTCACGGCGTTTTCCGGAATGTACGAGAACAATCTCTACCTCGACACGCTGTACCGCTTCCTCGGCACGAAACCGGAGATCGTCGCGCCGCCGGAGCCACGTCCCCTCCCGTCCACTGTGGAGGGACACATCGAGTTCGAGGAAGTGTCCTTCACCTATCCCGGAGCACCCGAACCCGCGCTCGACGGCGTGAGCTTCGAGATCCGGCCGGGCGAGACGGTCGCCGTCGTCGGCCGCAACGGCGCCGGGAAGTCGACGCTGTTCAAGTTGCTGTGCCGGCTGTACGACCCGACGGGCGGGCGGATCCTGCTCGACGGCGTCGACATCCGCGAGTACGACCCGGTGGAGTTGCGGCGGCGGATCAGCGCGATGTTCCAGGATTACGTGACCTACCAGGGCACCGCGTCCGAGAACATCGGGCTCGGCGACCTGACGCATCTCGTCGACCGGGAGCGGATCGAGGAGTCGGCGAAACGTGCCGGTGCCGACGAGCGGATCGAACGCCTGCCCAGCGGGTACGACAGCCCGCTCGGCCGCTGGTTCGACCAGGGTGTCAGCCTTTCCGGCGGCGAATGGCAGAAGATCGCGCTGGCGAGGGCGTTCCTGCGGGAGGCGCCGATCCTGATCCTCGACGAACCGACGTCCGCGCTGGACGCCCAGGCCGAGCACGACCTCTTCTCGCGGCTGCGCGAACTTTCGGAGGGACGCACGACGCTGTACATCTCGCACCGGTTCTCCACCGTCCGGCAGGCGGAGCGGATTCTGCTGCTGGAGCACGGGAAGGTCGCCGAATACGGCACGCATGACGAGCTGATGGCGGCGAAGGCCGGCTATGCCGACCTGTTCACGTTGCAGGCTGCGGCGTATCTCGACGAGGCCGTCAGCTGACTGGGCCCTGAGCGTGCCCTCGCCCTCTGGCAGCCGCGCCAGAGGGCGGGTGGCGTACTCACCTAGGTCTGATCGCGGTGAAAGACGTGACTGTCCGGCAGTTCGGTTCCCACCGCGGTGACGTTCACCAGAGTGATCGACTTGGCGGACCGGCTTTCGGCCTCCGAATCGACCGTGAAGGTCATGTTCTCGAGCTTCGAATCGATGAGCCAAAGCACCGTTCCAGTCACGGATCCCTTTCGCAGATCGAACTTGCCGTCCCGCAGTGTGGATGACGAGATGAGGAAGTTCCCCTCCCCCTCACCGAGATCGACCACACCCTTGAAGTCGAACAGGCAACCCTCGAAGGTGCAGCCTTCGAAGGTGACCAGGCTGATGCGTTCCCCCTCGCCCTTGATCACGATGGTCGCTTCGGCGAAGACACACTCGATGAACCTGAAACGGCGCCAGGTGCGATCAGTGTCGAAGACGAGTCGTCCGGCGAAGTGGGCCGCGGTGAAGATCCCGCCCCATTCGAACCGAGTCTCGCTCCCTCGAAACGTCGCACCTGTGTAACTCACCGCGTAGGCGTTCATCGGACCGACCGTGAAAACACCGTCCTCGAACAACGCGTGGTCGAGAAGCAGCCGACGCTGTGGCGCCAATTGCAGGACAGTCTGGTTCGAAAACCTGGCACCCGTCAGATCGAGCTCCAACGCCGACCCGCGCCAGTTGTCGTTGAGCCGGTCCCTCAGCACCCGAAGAACGGACTCACGCACCTTGGCGTCCGGCTGATCATTCTCACGCACCGGCAACCGGAGGTAACCGCAGAGCACATCGACGCAGATCTGCCGGTTCGCGACCCAATCGTCGGCGAGCCCTGCCATCGCGTAGAGCCCGGCGAGCCGCACGGCCGCGTTGTCGTGGGCGAGCTGCTCGGCAGCCGTACCGAACCTCTCGTTGAAACTCTGAGCCTGCTCACGTTCATCCTTGGCCTGGGCGATCAGGTGCTCCGACTCCGCGACCCGCTGCTTGCGCATGTTCACCGCGAGCAGCACCACCCCGCCGAGCCCGGCGACCACCGCGAGCGCGATCTTGAGAAGTTCGAGGACCTCCGTAGTCCCGAAGGCCGCGGCCGACGGGAAGCTCGGGAACCCGAGCAGCCACAGCAGCGCCGCACCAGCCGCGCCGGCGACGAGCAGCGCCAGCGCCATCCACTGCAGGACGGCTCCAGCGATGGGCTTGTGCCGCCAGAGCTCGACCGACCGAAGCCCGTCACGGTTACGGCGCCGTCGAAAGCGACGCAGCCTGCCGATGACCAAGATCACCAGCACCAGGGCGACCGTCGCGCCACCGAGTACACGAGGGTCTCCGCGACCCAGCCAGGTCCACACGATCGGTCACCGTATCGGGGGTTGGGAGCAAAACGGGCAAGCCGTACGTTGTCCAGGTATGGCTGTCGCGTTCTTGCTCTATGTCGTCGCCGAGATCGCCGCCGTCTGGGCGGTGGGCTCGGCCGTTGGCGTGCTCGGCACGATCGCGCTGCTCTTCGCCGGCGCGTTCATCGGGTCCTGGCTCGCACGCCGCGAAGGCGGCCGCGCCTTCCGGGCGTTCGCCGAGTCCGCGAGGCTCGGCCGACCGGCCGACGCGGAGAAGGAACTCACCGACGGGATGCTGATCGGCTTCGGCGGCCTGCTGATCCTGTTGCCCGGTTTCGTCAGCGACGTCTTCGGCCTGCTGCTGATCCTGCCGCCGACGCGGAGTGTCGCGCGCAAGGTCTGGCAGAAGCGGATGGCCCGGCGGGCGGTCAAGTTCGCGAACCGCACCCGTGGCCCGGTGATGGTCGTGGACAGCGAGGTCGTCATGGACACGCCCCCGGCCGAGGCCGTCAAGAAGCAGCCGCCGGTGATCGAAGGCCGCATCGTCGAGGGCTGAAGGGCGCCAGCTTCGCCAATAGCTTCGCCACTACACTGCTAGTGGCGAAGCTATTGGCGAAGCTAGGACGGCGACATGCTCCACGACGAACTCATCGACATCATCGCGAACCTTCGCGCGTTTGGCGGTGATCATGCGTTCGTAGAGGCCAAACGCGCCGAGACGAAGCTGCCCAAAAGTGCTCGGGAGACACTTTCGGCTTTCGCCAACACCAGCGGGGGCGTGCTCATCTTCGGCCTCGATGAGACTCGGGGCTTCGAGGCGACCGGGGTTCGAGATCCGGCGAAGCTGGAGGCCGATCTTGCCGCGATGTGCTCCGAGAACCTCGAACCACCCCTCCGGCCACTGATCGGAACACATCGCTTCGAAGATGCGAACCTGGTAGTCGCCGAGATTCCCGAACTGCCGCCCAGCAGCAAACCCGCGTACAACCGCAGCACCGGCATGACACAGGGCAGTTTCATCAGGGTCGCCGATGGTGACCGGAAGCTGAGCCCCTACGAGGTCCAGTTGATGCTGGCGAATCGTGGTCAGCCGCGCGACGACGAGCAACCCGTCCCTGGCACCACCGTCGCGAACCTCGACGAATCGCTGACCGACACCTTCCTGAGCCGTCTCCGACGGCGTCGAGGTAGAGCCTTTGCGAATCTCGACACCACCGCGGCGCTGCGACGAGCGAAAGTGCTCGTCGAGGACGAGTTGTCCTTGGCCGGACTCTTGGCATTGGGCGAATACCCTCAGGAGTTCTTCCCTCAGATCATGCTCACGTTCGTCCACTATCCGACCAAATCGGGGCCGGACCCGCGCAGTGGCACGAGGTTCGTCGACAACGTCGCGGCCGAAGGTCCGATTCCCATGATCGTCGATGAAGCCCTGGTCGCCCTGCGCCGTAATATGAAACGCCGCTCGACGATTCGTGGTGCGGGGCGAGCCGAGACTTGGGAGTATCCCGAAACGGCTTTGCGCGAAGCAGTGGTCAACGCGCTGGTTCACCGCGACTACTCGGGCCCTTCGCAAGGAACTCAAGTGCAGGTCGAGATGTATCCCGACCGACTGGTGATCCGCAATCCCGGAGGCCTTTACGGATCAGTTCGCGAAGAGAACCTCGGCGTGGAAGGCACATCCTCGGCTCGCAACGCGACTCTGCTCAAGATCTTGGAGGACACCCCACTACCGGGGTCGGACCGGCCGATCTGTGAGAACCGCGGCTCCGGAATTCCAGCGATGCTGGCGGCCATGCGAGACGCGAAGCTCAGTCCGCCACGGTTCGCGGACGACATCTCCACGTTCAAGGCCACCTTCCCCAACCACACGCTCATGGGTGACGGTGCCGTCCAATGGATCGCGTCACTTCGCGAGCATGGACTGACCGACAGCCAGTGTCACGGCCTCGCGATGTTGTTCCACGGCGAGACGCTCAACAATCAGGCTTATCGCAACGCGAATGATCTCGACTCTCGTGTCGCTACGGAGGAACTCGGCGATCTGGTCGCCCGTGGCCTGCTAGTCCCGGCGGGAGGGCGGCGGTACGCGCACTACACGCTCGCGGACGACATCGTTCCGGCACCCCCGGATGCTCCCGCGCAAGAGCGGCGCCGTGCCGACCGCCGTGAGGAGATCCTTCTCGCGCTCGGCGAGCAGGAGGCAACTCGCGCCGACTTGGTCGCGGCGACCGGGTTTCCGGACCGGACAGTGTCCCGCTGGCTCAGTGTCCTGCTCCGGCAGGGTCTGATCGAAGCGACGGAGAAGAACCTTCGCAGCCCGAACACTCGCTATCGCCGCACACCTCAGCGAACTCTCGATGAGGGCTGAACGGAACTTTCCCCGCATCCCAAGCCACGAAAGCGTCCTTCACCGCATCGCATGCGGTGAAGGGCCCCTTCAGCCCCCGCTCGGCTTCGGGATGTCGAAGTACCCGCTGAACCGGACCGCCGGGGCGTACTCGCCCTTCACCTTCACCTTGCCGGTCACGAACATCGCCGCGACGGCCGCGTTGCCGGTGGCCATCCGGATGAAGTCGTCGACGGACAGCGTGATGGTGGTGTCCGGAGTACGCGCGAGATCGGTGCTCGAAACGCAGACGCCGTCTTCGATGACCGTTTGAAAGCGATCGAAACCGTCTTCTCCGTCACCATCGGTGAAACGCCACGCGACCACGAAGTCGACGTGCCTCGCGCGTTCGGGGGCGAAATGGTCCGACATTCTGCGGAAAATCTCGTCGAGGAACGCCGAACGCAGTTCCGGGTGATCGGCGATCGCCTTGAGCTGCTCCTTCGACGCGCGTTGCACGACGTCGACGAGCACCTCGGTCTCCAATGAGCTCAACTCGATGCCCGCGCCGGTTTCCCCCAGCATGTGCAGGGTTTCCAGCACCTGGGTGAACTGCTCGGGGCTCAGTTTGGTGAGCTCGAGCTTCTCCGCGAAAGCGTTGACGACGTGCTCGCCACTCGTACGCGTCTTGTGCAGCCTTAACGGACGGGAAAGGCGTACCTTGTCCCGCCAGCGCCGGTTGGGAGAATTTCGGGGCACGGCACGGAAGTGTATCTGCTCGGCCGGGTTCAGGACGGCTTCGGCAGGTCGAAGAAACCGATCAGACCGGCCGCGAATGCCAGGTCACCTTTTACTTTGATCTTTCCCGTGACGAATAGCACAGCGGGCGTCGCCTGATGGGTGATGAGCCGGAAGAAATCAACGGGCGCGATCGTGATCGTCACCCTCGGCTTCTCTTTCATGCCCCGGCTCACCGTGCACTCACCGTGCGAGATCACCGTCTCGTAGCGGTCGTACCCGCCGTCACCGTCGCCGCCGGACAGCCGCCAGTGGACGACGGCGTGCAGCGTCTTGGCCCGGTCCTGCCGGATGTGGGCGCCCATGCGGTCGAAGATCTCGCTCAGCACCCGCTCCCGGAGCGGCCGTTCGGCGACGACGCTCTCGAGTTGCGTACGCGAGGCACGAGCGACGAGGTTCGCGAAGCGGGCCGGATCGACCTTGCGGAGGTCGAACGCGGGCGCGGCCTGGGCGAGCCGCCCGAGCGAAGCCAGCAGCCGCCGGACGTCGTCCTTGCCGAGGTCCTTCGGGTCGATGGCGCCCGCGACCTCGTTGACGTCGAGAGAGTGCGCCTCGGCCGAATCCGGCTCGATCCGTTCCAGCGCGTCGACCAGCGCGCGGCCGGTCAGCCCCACGATCTCGGTCATTTTTCCCTCCAGCTCGCCTACCAAGGCGTAAGGCTACCCGCCAGTAGGTAGGCGGGCAAGCGTGCCGAAATCACCCTCGCCCGAGGCAGCCCGGTAGCGTCTTACGCGAACTAATGGGAGGTCTCGAGTGTCCGAGGAAGTACCGCGTCCCGCCGAACGCGCCAAAAGGCTGCCGAGAGCGGTGCGGGAACGCCAGATCCTGGACGCAGCGGTCTCGGTGTTCTCGCGCTACGGCTATCACTCCGCGTCGATGGACGAGATCTCCGAGGTCGCCGGCGTGTCCAAGCCGATGATCTACACCTACCTCGGCTCCAAGGAAGACCTCTTCGGCGCGTGCATCCGCCGCGAAGCCACCCGCCTGCTGGAGGCGGTGCAGGACGGGATCAAACCCGATCTGCCGCCTGACATGCAGCTTTGGCACGGTCTCCGCGCGTTCTACCGGTTCGTCGCGGACTACCGCGAGTCCTGGACGGTGCTGCACCGCCAGGCCATGACCGTCGGCGGCGCCTTCGCCGCGGAGATCACCGACATGCGCACCCGCGCGATCGAGCTGGTCGCCGCGCTGGTCGTCTCCGCGGGCACCCGCAAGGGCCTCGGCGAGCAGGCCGAGTTCTCCGGCGCCGGGCTGTCCGCCGCGCTGGTCGGGGCGGCCGAGTCGCTGGCCGACTGGGCGCTCGACCACCCCGATGTCTCCGACGGCGTGCTCGCCTCGTGGCTGATGAACCTCGTCTGGCTCGGGTTCAACGACCTCGTCGAGGGCGAGATCTGGAAGCCGTCAGAGAGCGACGACTGACCCCTCCAGGTGCGGCTTCGGCTTGCGCGCGTTCCAGAGTTCGAAGGCCCAGCCCTCGCCTTCACTCCATGTCGTGAACGCGGCCTTCGCCGGAAGCAGCACCGGCTGCTTGAACTTGACGTTGACGGTGAACGCCTCCGGAAGCCTGCCTTCGAACGCCGCGAGCGCGTGCGCCTTCGTCCACATGCCGTGCGCGATCGCGGCCGGGAACCCGAACGCCTTCGCGGTGATCGGGTGCAGGTGGATCGGGTTGCGGTCGCCGGAGACCTCGGCGTAACGGCGGCCGATGTCGCCGGGCACCTGCCAGATCGCGGTGGGCGACGGCTGCGAGAGCTGACCGCGTGCGGTCTTCTCGCCACTGCCACCGCCGCGGCGCAGGTACGTGCTGACGTCCGTCCAAACAGGACTGTCGTTGACGAGCAGCTCGCTGATCACGTCGAACTGCTTGCCCTTTTCGTGCGGGCGCAGATCCTCGGCGCGTACGCGCAGCGTGAACGACTCGTCGAGCCGCAGCGGACGGTGCTGGGTGATCCGGTTGTTGACGTGCACCATGCCCAGCAACGGGAACGGGAAGTCGTCCTCGGTCATCAGCGCCATCTGCAGCGGGAACGCGAGAATGTGCGGATACGTCGCCGGGAGCACGTCGTCCAGCCGGAATCCGCACACGTGGTTGTACGCGGCGAGATGCGCGGGGTCGACGACGACGCCCTCGCGGACGAACTCGGTCGACGGCAGCGTGCTCCCGCCGCTCTTGCGCAGCGACCCGAGCAACGCCTTGGGGTACAACGAAGACAGGCTCGGCGATTCGTGCAGTTCCTTGACCGCCATGATCACGCCCCCAGCAATGCCTGGCCGCAGACGCGGACCACGTTGCCGTTGACAGCGGCCGAGGCCGGGTTCGCGTACCAGGCGATCGTCTCGGCGACGTCGACCGGGAGCCCGCCCTGGCCGAGGCTGGACAGCCGCCGTCCGGCCTCGCGGATGAACAGCGGGACGGCGGCGGTCATCTTGGTCTCGATGAAACCGGGCGCCACGGCGTTGATCGTGCCGCCGTACTCGGCGAGCGTCGGCGCGCCGACGTTCACCATGCCGATGACGCCCGCCTTGCTGGTGGCGTAGTTGGTCTGGCCGACGTTGCCCGCGATGCCCGCGATCGAGGAGACGCCGATGATCCGGCCGTTCTCGTGCAGCACCTTGGCGGACAGGAGCTTCTCGTTCACCGCGAGCTGCGACGCGAGGTTCACCGAGATGACCGAGTCCCAGCCGCCTTCGGTCATGTTGCCCAGGGTCTTGTCCCGCGTGATGCCCGCGTTGTGCACGACGACGTCGACACCGCCGTGGCGCGTGGTCAGGTATTCGGCGAGCTTCTCCGGCGCGTCGGCGGCGGTGATGTCCAGCTGCAGCGCCGAACCGCCGACCTTGTTGGCCACCTTGGACAGATCCGCGCCCTGTGCGGGGATGTCGAGCGCGACCACGTGCGCGCCGTCGCGGCCCAGCACCTCGGCGATGGCGGCGCCGATCCCGCGGGAAGCGCCGGTGACCAGCGCGACCTTGCCGTCGAGCGGCTTCGCCCAGTCGGCCGGGGCGGACGCGGTCTTGGTCTCGGTGCCGACGCGGATGACCTGGGCGCTGACGAAGGCGGACTTCGACGACAGCAGGAAGCGGAGTGTCGACTCGGTGGCCTCTTCGGCCCCTTCGGCGACGTACACGAGCTGAGCGGTCGCGCCGCGCTTCAGTTCCTTTCCGACTGCGCGGACGAATCCTTCGAGCGCGCGCTGAGCGATCCGCTCATGCCCTTCGGCCAGCTCCGGCGGCGTTCCGAGGACGACGACGCGGCCCGAAGGCCCGACGCTCCGGATCACCGGGTGGAAGAAGGAGTAGACCTCGCGAAGCTGCTTCGGGTCCTTCACACCTGTCGCGTCGAAGACGAGCGCGGCGTGCTTGTCGGTCGCGGTTGAAACGACCTCGATACCCGCACGGTGCAACTGCGCCTCGATCACCTTTTCGAGGCGACCGCCCGGCGCGGCACCGAGAAGTGCGGGACCCTCGAGAGCGGGCTGGCCCGGCTTGTACCGGCGAAGCGTCGCGGGGTTCGGCAGGCCGAGCTTCGGCACCACGAACTTCCCCACCGGGGATTTCGTGAACTGCTGGTACCTGTCAGCCATTACGTGCCTCCCGTGCCGTTTTCATCACGTCGCATTCTAACCTACTCGCTAGTAGGTTACAGTGTGAGAGAGCCTACGGAGGAGTGGAAAAAAATGGCCACGAAAAGGACGGCACCCGTGCGCAAGGTCGCGATCATCGGCGGCAACCGGATCCCCTTCGCCCGGTCGAACGGTCCGTACTCGAAGGCGTCGAACCAGGACATGTTCACCGCCGCCCTCGACGGCCTGGTCAGCCGCTTCTCCCTGCAGGACGAGGTGATCGGCGAGGTCGCCGCCGGCGCGGTGCTCAAGCACGCCCGCGACTTCAACCTCGCCCGCGAAAGCGTCCTCGGCAGCAGGCTGAACCCCGCCACTCCGGCCTCCGACGTGCAGATGGCGTGCGGCACCGGCCTGCAGGCGATCGTCAACGTCGCCAACAAGATCGCCCTCGGCCAGATCGACTCGGCCATCGCGGGCGGCGTCGACACCACGTCCGACGCCCCGCTCGCGGTCAACGACGACCTGCGCCAGATCCTCGTCCAGCTCAACGCCGCGAAGACGCTCCCCGAACGGCTGAAGCTCGCCGCGAAGCTGCGCCCCGGCCACATCGTCCCCGAGATCCCGCGCAACTCCGAGCCGCGCACCGGCCTGTCCATGGGCGAGCACGCCGCGCTGACCGCGAAGGTCTGGGAGATCACGCGTGAGGCGCAGGACGAGCTCGCCGCGACCAGCCACCAGCGTCTCGGCGCCGCGTACGACAAGGGCTTCTTCGACGACCTGGTGACGCCGTACCTCAAGCTGGCCCGCGACCAGAACCTGCGGCCGGAGTCCAGCGTCGAGAAGCTCGCGAAGCTGAAGCCCGCTTTCGGTGGCCCCGAAGGCACGATGACCGCGGGCAACTCGACCCCGCTGTCCGACGGCGCCTCGACGGTCCTCCTCGCGACCGAGCAGTGGGCGAAGGCCCGGAAGCTGCCGGTGCTGGCGTACCTGACGTTCTCGCAGACCGCCGCCGTCGACTACGTCCACGGTGACGAAGGCCTGCTGATGGCGCCCGCGTACGCCGTCCCGCAGATGCTCACGCGCGCCGGGCTCACCCTGCAGGACTTCGACTTCTACGAGATCCACGAAGCCTTCGCGTCGCAGGTGCTCGCCACCCTCAAGGCGTGGGAGGACCCGGCGTTCGCCAAGGGGAAACTGGGTCTCGACGAGCCGCTCGGCTCCATCGATCGGGCGAAGCTGAACGTCAACGGCTCGTCGCTGGCGGCCGGGCACCCGTTCGCCGCGACCGGCGGCCGTATCGTCGCCACGCTCGCGAAGCTGTTGAGCGAGAAGGGATCCGGCCGCGGACTCATCTCGATCTGCGCCGCTGGCGGCCAGGGCGTCACCGCGATTCTCGAGAAGTAAGCCGTTCGCCGGGAGCGGATCGGGGAAAAACCCCGGTGCCTTTGTCGGTGCCGGGGTCTAGTTTGTCCGCATGTTCGCAGTTCAGGCGAAAGCGCTGGTCAAAACCTACGGGTCCACCAAGGCGCTCGACGGGGTCGATCTGGAGATCCCGACGGGCAAGGTGCTGGGCCTGCTGGGGCCGAACGGCGCCGGCAAGACGACGACGGTCCGCATCCTGACCACCCTGCTCCGCCCGGATTCGGGCGAGGCGGAGGTGGCCGGGCACGACGTGCTGGCCCAGCCCGACGCCGTCCGGCGGTCGATCGGGTTGTCCGGGCAGTACGCGGCCGTGGACGAGAACCTCACCGGGTTCGAGAACCTGTACATGGTCGGCAGGCTGTACGGCAGCAAGAAGGCCGCCGCGAAGTCCAGGGCGCGCGAGCTGCTCGCGCGGTTCCGGCTGGAGGACGCGGCGGACCGCCCCGCCAAGACGTACTCCGGCGGCATGCGGCGGCGGCTCGACCTCGCGGGGGCGCTGGTCGCCGAGCCGACCGTGGTGATCCTCGACGAGCCGACCACCGGGCTCGACCCGCGCGGCCGGATCGAGACGTGGGAGGTCATCAAGGAACTCGTCGCCGACGGCACCACGGTGCTCCTGACCACGCAGTACCTGGAGGAGGCCGATCAGCTCGCCGACTCGATCGTGGTGATCGACAAGGGGAAGGTCATCGCGCGCGGCACCGCCGACGAGCTCAAGCAGGAGATCGGCGGCGAGCGGCTGGAGCTGGTCGTGGCGTCCGCGGACGACCTCGCGGCGACCACCCAGGTCCTCGGCGAGGTCGGCTCGGGCACGCCGTCGGTCGACGAGCACACCCGCAAGGTCGACGTCCTCGTCGAGGGCGGGCCGAAGGCGCTGATCGAGGCACTGCGGCGGCTGGACGCGCAGGGCGTCGCCGTCCAGGACGTCGCGCTGCACCGGCCGACGCTCGACGATGTCTTCCTTTCGCTGACAGGGCACGCCACGGACGAGGGGGACAAGAAGTGAGCGCGGTCGCGAAGGCCTTTTCCGATGGTGGCGTGATCACCTGGCGGAACCTGAAGAACGTCCAGCGGAACCCGGACTGGCTGATGGCGGCGACGCTGCAGCCGATCATGTTCGTGCTGCTGTTCGCGTACGTCTTCGGCGACGCGATCGGCGGGGAAGCGGGCGGGCTCGCGTACCGCGAATTCCTGATCGCCGGCATCTTCGCGCAGACGGTCGCGTTCAACTCGGCGTTCACCGTGATCGGGTTCGCGAACGACCTGCAGAAGGGCATCATCGACAGGTTCCGGTCGCTGCCGATCTCCCGCCTCGCGGTGATCTTCGGCCGGACGACGTCGGATCTGGTGATCAGTGTGGTCGCGCTGATCGTCATGTCGCTGTGCGGGCTGCTGGTCGGCTGGCGGATCCGCGGCAGCTTCCTCGACGCGGTGCTGGGTTACCTCGTGATGCTGATGTTCGCCTGGGCGCTGTCCTGGGTCGGCGCGTGGATCGGGCTCGTCGCGCGCAGCGTCGAGGTCGCCCAGAGCGCCGGGCTGATGTGGATGTTCCCGCTGAGCTTCATCTCGACGGCGTTCGTCCCGGCGGACAAACTGCCCGGCGTGCTGAAGGCGATCGCCGACTGGAACCCGTTCACCGCGGTGATCAACTCCGCCCGTGACCTGTTCGGGAACCGCTTCGGCGCACCCCCGACGGGCTGGCCCGCCGAGAACGCGTCGCTGTACGCGATCCTGTGCTGCATCGCCATCATCGCGATCTTCGCGCCGCTGGCGACGGCCCAGTACAAGAAGGTCGCGAGCCGCTGAGAATTTTTCGGCAGAAATGTCGAAGCGTCGTCGAGCCGCTCGACGCGCTGGTGAAGGCAGGGTACGAACAGCCCCGCCAAGACACTGAGGAGCAACGATGCGGTTTCTGATGATGCACCGGCTGGACGAGAGCGCCCCGGAAGCGTGGAACCCGAGCAAGGAGTTCATCGAGCAGATGGGCGCCTTCGTCGAGGACTCGTTCAAGAAGGGCATCCTGATCACGGCCGAGGGCGTGCATCCGTCCGAGCGGGGCGCGAAGGTCCGGAAGGTGCGTGGCGGCAAGATCACCGCGACCGACGGCCCGTTCACCGAGACCAAGGAGGTCATCGGCGGGTTCGCGCTCATCAACGCGAAGGACCTGGCGGAGGCCGTCGCTTTCGCGGAGACCTACGCGGCCCTGTTCGACGAGATCGAGGTCGAGGTCCGCACGGTCGTCGAGATGGAGGACATCGAGGCCTTCACCTCATGACCCCACGCGTTTGGTCCTCTGGATGCGCTTTACGCATCCAGAGGACTAAACGCGGGCTGTCACTTCGTGATGGCCTTTTCAGCCTTCTTCGCCAGCTTCTCGGCGCGCTTCTCCGTCTTGGAGGCGGCCCGCTTGGCGCGCCAGCCGAGCGAGGGCTTGCCGGCGGTGTCGGCGGCGGCGAGCAGCAGGCCACCGGCGAGGCCGGCGTTCTTGATGAACTGGATCTGCTGCTGCTGACGCTCGGCCGGTTCCTTGACCTCCCAGAACCGATGCGCGGCCAGCGTCGTCGGGACGAGGCTGCCGAGCAGCAGCAGTGAGGCCAGCCGCGGCGCCTTGCCCGCGGCGAGCGCGAGCCCGGCACCGACCTTCACCGCGGCGTCGATCCGGACGAGGGTGGCGGGGTCGCGCGGCACCGACTCCGGCACCACGCCCTCCAGCTTGTCGAAAGACTCGGTGAGGAACGGCTCCGCGGCCTTCGCGTGCCCCTGGGTGTCCCTCAGCGCGCCGATCCCGCCGGAAATGAAGATCGCGGCGAGGAGCGGACGTGCGACGCGACGGAGAATCACGGTCGTAACCTTTCTGGATCCGGACCCGGGAAACAAACCTATCCCCAGTCTTCCCGCCCGCCACTCCGCCGAACCGCGCTAACGGAGTATCTCGAAATATTTCTCTGGCACTAGACAGCGCTAGATTCCGCTAGCGAGCCGGATACGCCCTCGGCAGCTTGAAGCCGCGGTCGGCCGCGACCTGCCGCAGCCTGTCCGGGTAGTCGGTGATGATGCCGTCGACACCGTCGTCGATGAGCTTGTGCATGGTGGCCGGATCGTCGATCGTCCAGGGCACGACCTTGATCCCGGCGCGGTGCGCCTCGCTGACCAGCGCCTTCGTCGTGAACGGGCGGTAGTCGGGGTCGCCGACCTTGCCACCCTGCGGGTTGCCGTGCACCGGCGAGAGCGCGCTCGCGCCGAAAGACTTCACCGCGCGGACGGGGCTGCCACCGAAGTCGTCGATGTCGAGCCCGCCGAGCCACGGCGACTTGCCCGGCTGGCCGACCTGCAGGAATTCGGGCTGCGTCAGCGCGACCGTCGGGATCCACGGCGCGACCTCGCGCAGCCGCATCAGCGCGCCCCAGTCGAAGCTCTGGACGGTGACGTTGTGCGCGAACCCGCCGCGCAGGATCTCGCGCACCACACGCCGGACGAACTGCTCACGCGGCGCGGTCTCCTGCGGAGCGGCCGCCTCGACCTTGGTCTCGATGTTGAACTCGATGCCCCACGCGCGGTGCTCGCGCGCCAGCTGGAACAGCTCGGCGAGCGTCGGCATCTTGGCGCCGGGGGAGAGCGTCTGGCCGGGATGCGCGGGCTGGCGGATCGAACCGCAGTCCAGCGTGCGGACCTGGGCGAACGTCAGGTCCTTCACGTACTTGCCGACGTACGGGTACGCGGGGTCGCCGGGCGTCGCGGGCGCGGTGTCACGGCACTTCGCGGGTGTCGTCTTGCGGTCGTGGGTGATCACCTCGCGACCGTCCTTGGTGATCTGGATGTCGAGTTCGAGCGTGGTCACCCCGAGCTCCATCGCCTTGCCGAACGACGCGAGCGTGCTCTCGACGGTGAGGCCGAGCCCGCCGCGGTGGGCCTGGACGTCGAAGGCGCGGCGCGGATGCGCGTCGGCGACGCCGGCCGTGGTCAAGGTCAGCGCGGCGGCGATGACCAGCGCGAAGGTCTTCATGCGAGCACCCTGCCACGGTCGGGTGAACTTCGATTGACTTTGACGCAACGTCAACCTCTACCTTCGTGGACATGCCGAACGAGAAGGAGTGGTCGATCCAGGACATCGCCCGCTCGGCCGGGACCACGAGCCGCACGCTGCGCCACTACGGCGACATCGGGCTGCTCGAACCGAGCCGGGTGGGGAGCAACGGATACCGCTACTACGACCAGGACGCGCTGGTGCGGCTGCAACGGATCCTGTTGCTTCGCGAACTCGGGCTGAGCCTGCCCGCGATCGGCGAAGTACTCGAAGGGGAACAGGACACGAAAGCGGCGCTACGCACGCACCTGAAGTGGCTGGAGCAGGAGCGCCGGCGGCTCGGACGGCAGATCGAATCGGTCAGGACGACCTTGAAGAAGACAGAGAGAGGTGAACAACTGATGGCAGCGGAAGTGTTCGACGGCTTCGACCACACGAAGTACGAGAAGGAGGTCACCGAACGCTGGGGCGCCGACGCCTACAAGCAGGGCGACCGGTGGTGGAAGTCGCTGAGCGCCGAGGACAAGAAGGCGCACCAGCAGGAACAGAAGGACATCGCGGCCGCGTTCGGCGAGGCCCGCTTCCAGGGTCTGCCTGCCGACGGCGACGTGGCCCAGGCGATCACGCGGCGGCTCTACGAATGGCTCCGGCCGGCCGTGCGAGCGGTCTCGAAGGGCTACTTCGCCGGTCTCGGACAGCTGTACGTCGACGACCCGCGCTACGGGCAGTACGACGAGAAGTACGGCTCGGGCACCGCGGAATACATCCGTGACGCGATGAGGACCTACGCCGAACGCAACCTGAGCGAGTAAGAACGAGGGACGGGGCTGCAGACCCGTCCACTCGGAGTAATCCGCCGCGACACGCCTACCCCTCTATCACCGAATATCGGGCCCACGCTAGAAACGCCGATAGCGTGTGAGAGTGGATCCCATCCGCAACCCCTTCGCCCCGGGCGCCGGTCAACGGCCGCCCGAGCTGGCAGGTCGCATGCGCGAGCTCCAGGCCTTCGAGGTCGTGCTCGAACGGGTCGCGCGCGGGAGACCCGAGCGCAGCTTGATGCTGACAGGCCTGCGCGGCGTGGGAAAGACCGTGCTGCTGGGCGAGCTGCGCTCGAAGGCGATCAAGCACGGCTGGGGCGCGGGCAAGATCGAAGCCCGCCCCGACACCGAACTCCGGCGGCCGCTCTCGGCCGCGTTGCACCGCGCGATCCGTGACCTCGCCGTCCGCCATCGCGCACCGGACCGGGTCGAGCAGGTGCTCGGCGTGCTCAAGGCGTTCGCCCTGCGCGCCAACAAACCGGACGCGAAGCTCCGCGACCGCTGGCAACCGGGCATCGATGTGCCCGCCGCACAGGGCCGCGCCGATTCCGGCGACATCGAGATCGACCTGGTCGAGCTGTTCACCGAGGTCGCGGAACTGGCCGCGGACGTCGGCACCGGGGTCGCGCTGCTGATCGACGAGATCCAGGATCTGCTGCCCGAGGACGTTTCCGCGCTCTGCGCCGCCTGCCACGAACTCTCGCAGTCCGGGGCTCCGCTGGTCGTGGTCGGCGCGGGACTGCCGCACGTGCCCGCCGTCCTCTCGGCGTCGAAGTCGTACTCGGAACGCCTCTTCCGCTACGCGCGCATCGACAGGCTCGAGCGCGAAGACGCCGACCTCGCGGTGATGGCGCCCATCGAACGTGAAGACGCGGGCATCGAACCGGAGGCCTTGGACGCGCTGTACGACGCGTCCGGCGGCTACCCGTACTTCATCCAGGCGTACGGCAAAGCCGCCTGGGACGCCGCGCCCGCCGATCCGATCACCGTGAAAGACGTCCAGGTCGCCGCCCCGGAGGCCGAATCGGAACTGGCGGTCGGCTTCTTCGGCTCTCGCTACGAGCGCGCGACGCCTGCCGAGCGCGAGTACCTGCTCGCGATGGCCGAGCTGACGCAGGGCCGCGACGAACCCGCCGGCACCGCCGACGTGGCCGTCTACCTGGGGCGGAAGCCGTCTTCGCTGTCACCGGCGCGGGACAGTCTGATGAAGAAGGGCCTGGTGTACTCCGCCGAGCGGGGGCACATCGCCTTCACCGTCCCGCATTTCGGCCACTACCTGCTCGGCCGGGACTAGACCTCTCTTCGCTTCTCTAGCCTGAGATCTAGAAAGCCGTAGAGACTGCTACTTGGGCACACTGGCAGGGTGACCAGGGTCTACTGGCGTGACGCACTGCCGGACCGAGTCCCCACCGTCGAGCCGCCGCCGGCTTCGGCCGATGTCGCGGTGATCGGCGCCGGGTTCGCCGGTCTGTCGATCGCCCTCGATCTGCTGGAACAGCGTCCCGGCAGCCGAGTGGTCGTCCTCGAAGCCCGGCACGCCGGATTCGGCGCGAGCGGGCGGAACGCGGGCGGTGTGCTGCCGCTGGGCGTTCTGCCTTGGCTGCTGCCGGGCAGCGCGGGCGTGCACGACCCTCGCGAGATGCAGCGACTCCTGCACGACCGGATCAACGCCAAGATGCGGATGCTGCGCGACTCGCATCCCGCGGGCGAGATCACGCGGACACGGATGCGCCTGATCGGCGGCTCCGCGTTCCTCGCCGCCGGGCTCGACGTGGTGGCGGACGCCGTGACCGCGTCCGGGATCGAAGCCGAACAGGACGCCACGGGATTCTCACTCGAGTCGTGGACCATCCAGCCCGCCGCGCTCGCCGGATCACTGGCCGCCGAACTGAGCGCCGCCGGGGGAAAGCTGGTCGAGAACACCCCTGTCGACTCGGTCGAACCGGCGGACGACGGCGTCACCGTCCGGCTGCGGAGCGGGGGAGTCCTGCGAGCGGGCCGCGCGGTGATCTGTTCGGGCGCGTACACCGGCGGCTTGTCACTGCCGGATCCGCCGCCGGGCCGGGTGATCCACACGTACATGCGAGCCGGGGAGCCGGAGGCCGCCGAGGACGACCTGTTCCACACAGCTCCCGGACTGGGTATGGCCTACTGGCGGCGACACGACGGGCGGCTGCTGTTCGGCGGCCTCGACCTCGGCGGGCTGACCCCCGGCGCCAGGGCCGACGCGCTGCCGAAGGCACATCAGAAGGTCGACAGGCTGCTCGCGCGCCGGCTTCCCGCCGAGGCCGCGGCACCGGCGACCCACCGCTGGGGCGGGCCGCTGCACGTCACTCCGGCGGAGGTCCCCCATCTGGCGCGGTCCACCGTCACCGATCGGATTGTCCATGCCGTCGGATTCGCCGGAAGCGGAGTGGCGCTGACGCTGACCGCGGGCCCTCTCGTACGCGACCTCGTCCTCGGCCCCGAGGCGGCCGACCCGGAGGGTGTCGCGCTGCGAGAAGCGATGGCGTCGACGATCATCCCGTGGCGCGGCGTCCTCGGCGTGCGCAGCCGGGGGCCGTCGAAGCTCGCGCGCCGCCTGCTCCAACAGGGTTTCCGCGGCCGTGGCGCGGGGACGTCAGAGTGGCCTGGCGTTACCAAGAAGTGACCGGCGACACCAAATCTCTCCGGATTTTCTCTCTCGTTGCCGATGATTCATCGGCAGGTGTGCCAAGTCACCGGATAATCGTTGGCGTCCTTGTGAAAAAGAGTGCATACTAGAGACACAGCCACCAAGACTCAAGACCCTCAAGGGGATGACTTAAACCGATGAACAACATCGCCGCCAAGCTCCGTGCCCGTCGCGCCGAGGCTCGCACTCGCCGGGCCCTGAACCGGGCGATCGACACCGCGGCCACCGCGACCGTTCGTCAGGAACTCATCGCTATCTCTCAGGCGCGTCACACGCACATGCGCTGAATCGACAACAACCGTTGTAGGTGTCGCCCATTCGAGTGACCTACGACACATAGTGCGTGGGGTGTAACGCCGCGGAACGCCGCGTCGATACCCACTACGACCCCGTGATGCTGGCGGACCCCCGACCTGGCAGCATCACGGGGTTTCCATATGTCCGGATCCCTTTCCGAAATTCCTTGCCTTCGCCGCTTCGCGCGGTAATGTTTGACATCGTCAACGAATCTGTTGAGGTGGTCAAATGAATCGCATCGCGGACCGGGTGGCGACCGTCCGGGCCTTCAACCGCTTGTACACCGGCGTGATCGGCGTGCTCGACGAAGGACCGGCCGACGCCGAGTACTCCCTGAGTGAAGCCAGGGTTCTCTTCGAACTCGCGCAACAGGATCCGACCCAGGTCACCGACCTGCGCAAACGTCTCGACCTGGACGCCGGGTACGCGAGCAGGCTGCTCGCCAGGCTCGAAGGTCGAGGCCTCCTCACCCGCGAACGCAGCGACGAGGACGCCCGCCGCCAGGTCATCAGGCTGACCGAGGGCGGCCGGAAGGCCTTCGCCGTCCTCGACGAACGATCGGTGGGCCGGATCGGCTCGCTGCTCGGCCGGTTCGGCGACGACGATCAGGAGCGGCTGCTCGGCGCGATGGGCGCGATCACGTCGCTGGTCGGCGATCGCGCGTCGGATCCGACGCTGGTCCTGCGCCCGCCCCGGCCGGGCGACTTCGGCTGGGTGGTCCACCGCCACGGCGCCCTCTACTCCCGCGAATACGGCTGGGACGAACGTTTCGAGGCTCTCGTCGCCCGCGTCGTCGCGGACTACGTCGATCAGCGCGGTGAGCCCCGCCAAGCGGGCTGGATCGCCGAACTCGACGGGGAGCGAGTCGGCAGCGTCTTCTGCATGCCCGCCGAAGACGGCACCACCGCGAAGCTGCGGATGCTGCTCCTCGAACCGGCCGCGCGGGGACGCGGGGTCGGGAAACGCCTGGTCACCGAATGCGTCGAGTTCGCGAGGGCGTCCGGCTACGCGGCGATGGAACTCTGGACGGTCTCGCTGCTGGACTCGGCGAGGGCGATCTACGAGAAGGCCGGCTTCCGGCTGGTGAGCGAAGAGACGATTCCGGGCTTCGGTTACGAGCTGACGGGGCAGACCTGGCGCCTGGAGTTCTGATGTCGATTCGCGGCGCGCTCGTTCGTCTAGGGACCATCGATTTCCCAGGGAGGACGCCATGCCCCACTACATCGGTTTCATCCGCGCCACGCAGGACTCGCACGATCACCTCAGTCCCGGCGAAGCACAACGCGTGCTCGAGAACTACATGGCCTGGGCGGACGAACGCACGAAGGAAGGCCGCTTCGTCGGCGGCGGCGGGTTGTCGAGGAGCGGCCGGGTGCTGCGCGGTTCCGGTGGTGAGGTCGGCGCGACCGACGGGCCGCACACCGAGGCCACCGAGATCGTCGGCGGCTACCAGGTGATCGAGGCCGAGGACCTCGACCAGGCGGAGAAGATCTTCGCGACGCATCCGCATCTGGAATTCGGGCCGATCGAGGTGCGCAAGGTCGGCGAACGCGGTTGCGAGGACTGATGCCGAAGTTCGTCGGTCTGATGACCTTCCCGCGGGACACCTCGTCGGCAGAGCCCGCCGGTGATGGCATCGAGCGGTATTTCGCCTGGCAAGACGAACTGCGGGCGTCCGGCAAGCTGATCGCCGCCGCCGGGCTGGATCCGGAGTCGCGGGTGGTGCGCGCCGGGGCGATCACCGACGGCCCGTTCACCGAGGCCAGTGAGATCGTCGCCGGGTATCTCGTGGTCGAAGCCGCTGATCTCGACGAAGCGGCGAAGCTGTTCGAGACGCATCCGATCGCGGTGGACGGCGTCGGGATGTTCGTCGTCAGCGAGATCGCGCTCGATCTCGACACCCCGCGCGAAGAGCACCTGCGCCGCTTCGGGCTGTCGTGAGCCGCCCGGCCGGCGTGGTGGAACATCTGTTCCGGCACAGTGCCGGGCGGATCGTCGCCACGCTGGCCAGGGCGCTCGGCCCCGAACGGCTGGACCTCGCCGAGGAGGCCGTCGCGGACGCTCTCGAGCAGGCGTTGCGCACTTGGCCGCAGGGCGGGGTTCCGGACAATCCGCAGGGCTGGCTGTTCCGGGCCGCGCGGAACCGGGCGATGGACGTCGTCCGGCGGGAACGGGCTTTGCGGGCGCTGCTGCCCCGGCTCGCCGAGCTCGACGGTCACGAAACCGACCGGCGCACGGACGACGAACTCGTGCTGATGCTGCTGTGCTGCCATCCCGCGCTGCCGACGGTTTCACAGGTGGCGCTGACGCTGAAGACCGTCGGCGGGCTCGGGGTGAACGAGATCGCGGCGGCGTTGCTGACGAAACCCGCGACGGTCGCGCAGCGGCTGGTGCGCGCGAAGAAGTGGCTGCGGGAATCCGGCAAACCGCTCACCCTGCCGGGGCCGGACGCGCTGGAGTCCAGAGTGGACAGTGTGCTGTCCGTGCTCTACCTGCTGTTCAACGAGGGCTACGACGCGACGACCGGCGAAGTCGCGGTGCGCGGCGACCTGTGCGGCGAGGCGATCCGGCTCGGGCGGCTGCTGCTGGCCGAGCCGAAGACGGACCTGCCGCGGGTGCGGGCGCTGGTCGCGCTGATGCTGCTGCAGGCGAGCAGGCTGCCCGCGCGGGTCGACCGGGACGGTGATCTGCTGCTGCTCGAGGAGCAGGATCGCGGCCGCTGGGACCACACGATGATCGCCGAGGGCACGCGGCTGTTCGAGCGGGCGTGCGCCGGGCCGGAGATGTCGGCGTATCACGTCGAAGCGGCGATCGCGCTGTGTCACGGCACGGTTTCGCCGCCGGACTGGCGCCGGATCGTCGGGCTGTACGACGACCTGCTGGCGCTGCGACCTTCGCCGGTGGCCCGGCTGAACCGGGCGATCGCACTGTCCATGGTGGACGGTGCCGTCGCCGGGATCGCGGAACTCGAAGCCGTCGAGGCCGAACTGCCGGAGTACACGCTGCTGCCCGCCGTCCTCGGCGCGCTCTGGCTACGCGCCGGAGACCCGGCCCGCGCCGCCGCCCATTACCGGCGGGCGCTCGCGCTACCTTGCTCGGAACCGCGACGCCGCTTCCTCACCCGACGCCTGACCGCCTGCAACCCAACCCCCTGACCAGCACTTTTCCCTCACCCGCGCGAACCCCACCCCCCACCCGTCCCAGGGGGGCGCGCCCCGCACCAGCGTATCGGGAGGGGGTGTCGGGGAGCGGGGATCGAGGGGGTTGAGGGCGGAGTTGTCCACAACGGCGGTCGGGTGTGGACAAGTGGGGGGAGGCGCGGCAAAGGGGGTGGGGGGTGAAGCGAAAGCCACTTTCGCAACGTTGAAGGTTGCGAAAGTGGCTTTCGCAACGCCTCGGACTCGCGAAGGCGGGGCAAGCGCGAAGACGGCCGATACCCGGAGTTCACGCGGGCAGGGTTATCTGAGGGAGTGAACTGGATCGCGTATGTCGACGGCTACTGCGAACGTCTCGCCCCCGGTCTTTGGGGTGAGCCGCTCAACAGTCTCAGCAACCTCGCGTTCCTGGTCGCCGCGATCGCCGTCTGGCGGCAACCGAAAGGCCGCGTCTTCGCGACCCTCATCGGACTCGTGTTCCTCGGCAGCACGGCCTTCCACCTGCTCGCCACCCGCTGGTCCGCGGCCGCCGACAGCGCCTTCATCCTGGTGTTCGTCCTGTACTACGCGGCGGTGTTCCCGCGGGTGTTCTTCGGCGCGAGCCGTAAGGTCTCCTGGCTCGGAGTGCCGGTGTTCCTCGCGTTCACCGCGATCGTCGCCTCGATCGGCGGCGGCCTGTACCTCTCCGCGCTGATCGGGCTCGCGGTCTTCGCGATCGTGCTCAAGGGTGAAGATCGCCGCAGGTTCGCCCTGGCCGCCGGAGTCTTCGGTGTGTCCCTTTCGTTCCGCACGGCCGACCACACCGTCTGCGGGAGCTTCCCCACCGGGACGCACTTCGTCTGGCATCTGCTGAACGGCCTCGTCCTGTACCTCACCGCGACGGCGGCGACGAAAAAGGCCGCGTCCAAAGTGGACGCGGCCCCTTCGTGAACCTGGAACTAGTGGACGCCGATTTCGCGGAGATCCTTGTCGTGCTCGTCGGCGTGGTAGTCCTCGGGCTCGGTGTCGTCCGTGCCGTTGAAGACCTTCATCTGCCGCGCGACCACCGTGAAGATCACCGCGACCAGCAGGTTCGCCACCAGCGCCACGAAGCCGACGTAGATCTGCAGCTGCGAACCGCTGAGCGGGTGCCAGCCGAAGATCGACAGCTTGTCCAGCGCCAGCGCCGAGCCGCCGAAGTGCGCCTTGCCGGTCGCCGCGTTCGGGATGTTGTAGAGCATGATCAGGCCCCAGCCGATGCCGACCACCCAGCCCGCGATCAAGCCCCAGCGGTGGAACCACCGTGTGTAGAGCGAGATCGCCACCGCTGGCAGTGTCTGCAAGATCAGCACCCCGCCGATGAGCTGCAGGTCGATCGAGAACTGCGGGTCGATGAACAGGATGAACGCCACCGCGCCGAACTTCACGATCAGCGAAGCGAGCTTGGCCTGCTTCGCTTCCTGGCCCGGCGTCGCGTTCTTCTTGATGTACTCCTTGTAGATGTTGCGGGTCCACAGGTTGGCCGCCGCGATCGACATGATCGCCGCGGGCACCAGCGCCCCGATGCCGATCGCGGCGAACGCGATGCCGGCGAACCACGCCGAGAACTGCGAGTCGAACAGCACCGGGACGACGGTGTTCGTGTCGGGTTTACCGGTGGCGTTGTTGGTGATCGGCTTGACCGACGCACTGATCGCGACGTAGCCGAGCAGCGCCAGCAGGCCCAGGACCAGCGAATACGCCGGGAGCGCGACCATGTTCCGCTTGATCACGCTGCGCCCGCGTGAGGCGAGGACGCTGGTCAGCGAGTGCGGGTACAGGAACAGCGCGAGCGCCGAGCCGAGCGCCAAGGTGGCGTACTGCAACTGGTTGTTCGCGTTGAGCAGGATGCCGTCCGACGGCGAGGGAGTCTTGTCGAACTTCGCCTGGGCCGAGTCGAAGATCGCCGACCAGCCGCCGAGCTTCGAGGGCAGGTAGATGATCGCCACGATGATCACGAGGTAGATCAGGATGTCCTTGACGAACGCGATCAACGCGGGCGCACGCAGGCCGGACTGGTAGGTGTAGACCGCCAGGATGATGAAGGCGACCAGCAGCGGCAGGTGGCCGACGATCCCGGAGCCGTTGATGCCCATGGTCCGCAGCACCGCCTCGAGGCCGACGAGCTGGAGCGCGATGTACGGCATCGTCGCGATGATCCCGGTGATCGCGATCAGCAGCGCCAGCGTCGGCGAACCGAACCGGCCGCGGACGAAGTCGGCGGGCGTGACGTAACCGCGGACCCGGGAGACCGACCACATGCGCAGCGCGGGCATCAGCACGATCGGGTAGACGATGATCGTGTACGGAAGCGCGAACAGGCCCATCGCACCGGCGCTGAACATCAGCGCGGGGACGGCCACGAAGGTGTACGCCGTGTAGAGGTCGCCGCCGAGCAGGAACCAGGTGATCCACGACCCGAACTTGCGGCCGCCGAGGCCCCATTCGTCGAGGTGGTCCAGGGTGTTGCCGGCCTTCCAGCGTGACGCGACGAAGCCAAGGACGGTGACCACCGCGAAGAGGACCGCGAAGATGATCAACTCTGGCCACTGGATGTTGGTCACTTGACGTCCCCCTCGTCGAGCTCGTCCACGGACAACCGGTCGGGACGGTCACTGGTCGGCTTGTCCCTGGTCATCGCGTAGACGATCCCGGTGCACAGGACGCCGACGGCCACGAACACGAATTGGAACCAGTAGAAGAACGGCATCCCGAACAGCCGGGGGCCGTCCGTGTTGAACAAGGACGTGATCAGCACCAGCAACGGGATGATCAGCAGGAGGTTCCAGGGGCTGAACTGAAAACCCCTCACCTTCCCGTCTGCCTTACCTGACGCCATCGGACCTCACCTAACGTTCCCGTACCCGGATGGACCCGATGACCCTAGAACCTCTCCCCCACCCGGGTCACGCGTGCCCGATATCGATTTGATCAGCGACGCCCGTTCCGACGAAGGGCGGTTGCCGTCCCGCTCCCCGCCGGATATCAATAGCCGCAAGTCGCGAACAGGAACCTTCGCACGCAAGATCAAAGGGGCATCGGATGAAGAAACTCCGCTATGCGGTGGTGATCCCGGCTGTCGCCGGCACCATGCTGGCCGGGTTCACTCCTGCGTTCGCAGGACCGGAGGCTGCCAAACAGCAGCCTCTGAACTCCACCAACATTCCGGCGCAGTACGCGAACCAGAAGCTCGACTGGCACAAGTGCACGGCGAACGAGCTGCCGTCCGCGCCGCCGCCGGGGGCCGAAAACATCGAGTGCGCGACCTACCGGGCGCCTCGCAACTGGTACAAGTCGAACGAGAACATCGACCTGACGATCGCCGTCAGCCGCCTCGCCGCCACCAGCGGCAACGCGACGGCCAGCGTCATCACGAACCCCGGCGGCCCCGGCGCGCCCGGCCGTAACTTCCCGGCGCGTCTGCGCAACCAGACGAAGCTGCGCGCGAACCAGGAGATCATCGGTCTCGACCCGCGCGGCACCGGCAAGAGCACCAACATCACCTGCGGCAACGCGATCGGCACCGGCTCGGACCTCGACCCGCGCGACCGCAGCCGGGCGAACCTCAACCTGATCCTGGACGCCACCAAGTACGCGGCGGACTCCTGCCAGGTGAAGTCCGGCGAGCTGGGCCCGCTCATCAACACCGCCCAGACCATCCGTGACATCGACCTGCTGCGCGTCCTCCTGGGCCGCGACAAGATCAACTGGGTCGGCTACTCGGCGGGCACCTGGATGGGCGCGCACTACGCGCAGCAGTTCCCCACCCGGACCGGCAAGTTCCTGCTCGACTCGTCGACCGAGTTCACGACGACCTGGCAGAACTCCTTCGACGGGCAGCCGCTCGGCTTCGAGCGCCGCTGGCGTCAGGACTTCCTGCCGTGGATCGGCAAGTACAACAAGGTCTACAACTTCGGCAAGAACGGCGAAGCCGCTCGTCAGAGCTACGAGAAGGTCCGCTTCGCGCTGACGCAGAACCCCGTCGAGGTGGACGGCGTCCCGGTTTCGGCCAACGCCCTCGACTCGACCATCGCGTCGTACCTCTACTCGAAGCGCAACTTCCCGGCACTGGCCGACTACCTGGTCAACCTGAAGACGCTGACCGAGGGCACCGGGACCCAGCAGCAGAAGGCCTCGGCCGCCCAGAAGGTCAAGGCGGAGACCGTCGACGGTGACGGCGTCATCGGCCCGCAGCCGCTGTTCGTCCCGAGCGACGGCGACGCCTACAACGCCAGCTTCTGGTCCATCCCCTGCAACGAGGGCCCGTGGACCGGCAACCGGCAGAGCGTCATCCGCCAGTCGCAGAAGCTGATCGACCGCGATCTGCCGCTGCTCGGCGCCGGCTGGCTGATCCAGCCGTGCATCTTCTGGAAGAACAAGCCGGTCGACCTGCCGAAGCTCGACGGCCGCGGCGTCCCGCCGGTGCTGATCGTCCAGTCGGTGCACGACCCGGCGACCCCGATCGAGGGCGCGACCCGTGCGCACCGCGCGTTCGCCAACTCGCGGATGATCACGGTGACCGGTGAGGGTGACCACGGCATCTACGCCGGCGGCAACGCGGGTGTGGACAAGGTCGTGGAGGACTTCCTCGTCGACGGCAAGGTGCCGAACGACCAGAGCCTCCCCGGACTCCCACTTCCGGTGCCCGCGGGCGGCTGAAGCCCCTAGGGATTGTGGCCCCGTCGAGTTTCGGCTCGGCGGGGCCTTTCCTGTGGGCGGTCCACACACCTGTGCACAGAGTTATCCACAGGCTGGGGGTAACTCGGTGGGGACAACTCAGCGGGCGGCGGTGGCCAGTGGGTCGGGTTGGTCGCGAGTGGCGTTCCGGGTGTCGCGAAAGCCACTTTCGGGACGTCTGATGTCCTGAAAGTGGCTTTCGCGACATCACGGTCGCGAAGAGGTGTGAGCCGGGAAACGCCACTCACGACCAGCAGGCGCGCGACCGGTATTAGTATTGGCCTCATGGTGCGAGTGCCGTTGACGGACGAGGAACGCGAACGAGGCGAGCGGCTGGGGCTGGCGCTCCGGGACGCGCGCGCGTCGGCGTCGCGAAGCATGGTCGAGGTCGCGACGGAGGCCGGGATCTCGGTGGAGACGCTCCGGAAGATCGAGACCGGCCGGATCCCGACACCCGCCTTCTTCACGGTGGCGGCGATCGCGGACGCCGTCGGGCTGCCGCTGGACGTGCTGCGGGCGACCGTGGAAAACACGGGCGCCGGAGAGGTCGCCGAAGCCAGTTAGGGCGATCTCGCGTGATCAGAGGGCGATCTCGCGTGATTAGAAGGCGATCTCGCGTGATTGGGGGCGGATCACGCGAGTCAGGGGCGCAGGGTGGCCAAGGTGTGCGCGCGGTCGTTCAGGTAGAGGAAGCCGTCGATCGGCAGGTCGAAGCTGTTCAGCAGGCTTTCCAGGGTGGCGAATTCGTCCACGCCGAGCCGTAGGTTCTCGTTCACCGCGTGCGCGACGAGGACGTCGGCCAGTTCTTCCCACTCACCCGACCAGTGCAGGGTGCGGTAGAAGGCGAGGACGTCCGGCGCGACGCGGTCGGCGATCTGGTCGAGCAGGCTGTCGCCGAAGAAGCTGATGCGGCCGGCGGCCAGGTCGGCGACTGTCGGGTTCGCCGGGTCGGCCGCGGCATCGGGATTGCGGACCACGCCGGGACCCGCCACCGGATAGCCCGTCTTGACGTCGCCGTTGTCCTCGACCAGCACGATCAGGTGCACGCCGTACCGCTCGCCCGCGCAGCGCCAGCGGCCGTTGTGCTGTCTGCGGCGGGGTTCGCTCGGATCGTTCGCGACGTCCTTGATCACCGCGATGATCTGCTCGTCGGTCCAGCCCGCGGGGAACTCGCTGGTCGCCCGCCGCCCCTTGCCCGGTGCGTGCCCGCCGCCCACTCGTGCTCCTTTCGTCGCATCGAGGGTAACCCGCGTTCGGAGTATTCGAATGATCCGAACGCGGGAACGGGTGACCTCAGGCGATCACGGACAGCAAGACGGAACCGACGACCAGCACGTCGACTCCCCTCAGCGCTTGGAGCCCGGCGGCACCGCCGCTGACGTCGTAGTTCATCGGCGGCCGGGTCGCCGTCCGGAGCGCGGCGAAGACGGCGAGCGGGATCGCGAGCCACACCGGCCAGGCCGGAGTCACCCCGAGCGTCAGCGTCACCAAGCCGAGCAGGCCTCCCCAGCCGAGGCCGAGCACCGCGATCACCAGGCCGTTGACCAGCCGTAGCTCCCAGTCGGACGCGCCGAGCCATCGCCTGCGGCCGGGGTTGCGCCACAGTTCGCCGAGCCCGCCGACGAACGGCACCAGCGCCGCGTACGCGCCGAGCGCGAACAGCGGCCCCGCCGGGACGGCCGGGAACGCCAGATGTCCGGCACCGACCAGGCACGCGATCACCACACTGGCCGCCGCGAAACGCGAACGGCCGAGCACCCCGGCCCACGCGAGCCGCAGCGCCGTCGGACGCCGCAGCGAAAGCCAAGGCACCGGCTTCGATTCCGGGATCAGCAGCATCGGGTCCATGAAGACCGCGGCCATCGCCCGCAGGAGCCGCGCGTTCCAGCCGTCGACGAGGTCCTGGCGCCCGACCCTGGACACCGGTTCGCCGCCGAAGGCCACCGCCACCGCGACAACGAACAGCGCACCGGCCAGCACTTCGACCGCGATCGGGCCCAGCCCGGCGGCGGCCACCGCCAGACCGGCCACCGCGAGCACGACCGGCGCGAACGTTTCCCCGCGGATCGCGGTCCGCCGCGCGGTGACGGCGGCCAGGACCGCCCCGGCGGCGGTCAACGCCGACATCGCGATCCAGACGTCCTTCGATCCGCCGCCGATCGCGGTGACCAGCGCCCCGGTGTAGCCGACCACCACGACCAGCCCGAGCCAGAGCGTCCACATCCGCTTCGCGACGACACGGCGCCTGTCGACACCGGCGAAGTCCATCCACGTCAGCGCCGCCGGTTCGGCCCAGACGAAACCGCGGCGCAACAGGCTGCGCCAGAAGATCGCGCACAGCACGATCAGCAGGCCGAACACCGCCGGGAAATCCACAAGGGACTGTCCAAAAAGGAAATGACGCAGCTTCGGCAGGTTCTCGAACGCGGTGAAGAGCGCGCCGAAACCGAACAGCGCGAGAAAGGTCTGGTAATCCCCGTTGAGCAGTCCGCCGAATCGCTGTCGTCCCGGAACGTGCGTGGGGGCCTTCGTGGTCACCACAGCTCGAGGGTCGAGTCGGCCGCTTCGAGCAGCGGGGGATGGTGTGTCGCCACCACGACCGCCGCCCCGGCGCCGGTCGAACGCGCGATCAGCGACGTCAGCCATTCCTTCCCGGCGACGTCGAGCGCCCGCTCGGGCTCGTCGAGCAGCAGGACGTCGTGCGGCCGCGCCGTCGCGCCGAGGAGCAGCAGACGGCGGCGCTGCCCGGCGGAGAACTTGCCCGCGGTGACCTTCGCGCGTTCGGACAGGCCCGCGTCCGACAACAAGGCTTCGTGATCGCCGAGATCGGCTCCGAACGAACCCTCCAGCACTTCGAGATGCTGGAGCGGGGTCAATTCGGCGAAGAAATCGGAATCGTCGAACAGGACGGAGACCTTGCGGCGAAAGGAAAGGTCACGCTCGTCGGGTTTTCCGCCCGCGACGACGACGCGTCCTCGTTGCGGCGCCTGCGTTCCGTACAGGCACCTCAGCAAAGTCGATTTCCCGACCCCGTTCGGGCCCGCGATCACCGCGCATTCGCCCGCTTCGACCTCGAAATCGAGGTCTTCGAACAACCAGTGCTCCCCGGCCTTGACGCCGAGCCCGCGTACGTCGATCATTTGCCGCGCACCAGGTCGATCACCGGTGCGAGCGGCTCCATATTGCGCTCGAGCACGGTGAAATACGTCAAGCCGAACCGCTCGCGATGGGCGAGGATCTGTTCGGCGATCTGCTCGTGGGTACCGATGAGCACCGTCGGCACTTCGGCGAGCTGCTCGACGGTGAGCGTGCCCTTCAGGAATTCGTGAGCACTTTCCAAACCCGCACGCCGATCGCGGGTCACCGTGACCACTTGCGAAATGACGTTGAATTCGGCGGCGCGGCCACGCAGTTTCTCGCGGACGAAAGCCACGCGTCCGTCGATCCCGGCCGCGTCGTCGAGAACCAGCGCACCCCCGTCGGGAACGGCCGCCGTACCGGAGAATCCGATGATGTCGGCGTGTTCGGCGGCCAAGGCGAGCACCCTGTCCCCTCGACCGGCGATCATCAGCGGCGGGCCCGGTTTCTGCACGGTTTCCGGTTTATGGCCTTCGTCCGCGTAAAGCCTTTTGAGCTCTTTGATGGTGTGTTCGAGGTGTTCGACGCGCAGGCCGGCACGGGGGAATTCCATCCCCGCCGCTTCGAATTCGGCCTTCCGGTACCCGGCGCCGAGACCCAGTTCGAGCCTGCCTTCGGTGAACTGGTCCGTGCCGGTGACGTCGCGGGCGAGCAGCACCGGATTGTAGAAAGCGGTGTTGATGACGAACGTGTTGAGCCGCACCCGCTCGGTCACCTCGGCGGCGAGCACGAGGGCGGGAAAGGGCGGCGCCATACCCAGATGGTCCGCCGCACCAACGACGTCGAAACCGAGGGCTTCGGCCTTGCGGCATTTCTCGACCCACGCCGCCCGGCTGTCCGGGACGACCATGTTCACGCCGAACTTGAGCATGCGGCCACGCTACCCATGCCGAAAGAGAAAGGCCTCATCCCCAGGAATGACCATGGGGATGAGGCCTTCTCCGGTGTTCAGGATCAGCCGAGACGCTGCTTCAGCGCGTCCAGTTCGTCACGCAGCGAAGACGGGACCTTGTCGCCGATCTTCTCGAACCACTCCTCGATGAGGGGCAGTTCCTTGCGCCACTCGTCGGCCGAGACGTCCAGTGCGGCCTGGATGTCGGCCAGCGGCTCCTTGAGGCCCTCGGTGTGGAGGTCCTCGGCGTTCGGCACGAAACCGACCGGGGTCTCGTTCGCGTTGCCCTTGCCCTCGACGCGCTCGATGACCCACTTCAGGATGCGCGAGTTCTCGCCGAATCCCGGCCACAGGAAGCGGCCGTCGTCGCCACGGCGGAACCAGTTGACGTAGAAGATCTTCGGCAGCTTGTCGGCGTCGGCGTTCTTGCCGAGGTCCAGCCAGTGCTTGAAGTAGTCACCGGCGTGGTAGCCGAGGAACGGCAGCATGGCCATCGGGTCGCGGCGCACGTTGCCGACCGCGCCGGCGGCGGCCGCGGTGGTCTCCGACGACATGGTGGCGCCCATGAACACGCCGTGCTGCCAGTCGCGGGCCTCGTTGACCAGCGGGACCGTGGTCTTGCGGCGGCCGCCGAAGAGGATCGCCGAGATCGGCACGCCCTTCGGGTCGTCCCACTCGGGCGCGAGGATCGGGCACTGCGACATCGGGGTGCAGTAGCGCGAGTTCGGGTGCGCGGCCTTCTCTTCCGACTCCGGCGTCCACTCCTGCTTCTTCCAGGAGGTGGCGTGCTCGGGCTTCTCGCCCATGCCCTCCCACCAGACGTCGCCGTCGTCGGTCAGCGCGACGTTCGTGTAGACCGTGTTGCCCTTTTCGATGGTGCGCATCGCGTTGGGGTTGGTGTGCCAGTCGGTGCCCGGCGCGACGCCGAAGAAGCCGAACTCGGGGTTCACCGCGTACAGGCGGCCGTCCTCGCCGAACCGCATCCACGCGATGTCGTCACCGAGGGTCTCGGCACGCCAGCCGGGGATGGTCGGCTGGAGCATGGCGAGGTTGGTCTTGCCGCAGGCGCTCGGGAAAGCCGCCGCGACGTAGTGGACCTTGTCCTCCGGCGAGATCAGCTTGAGGATCAGCATGTGCTCGGCCAGCCAGCCCTCGTCACGGGCGATGACCGAGCCGATGCGCAGCGAGTAGCACTTCTTGCCCAGCAGCGAGTTGCCGCCGTAGCCGGAGCCGTAGCTCCAGATCTCACGGCTCTCGGGGAAGTGCGAGATGTACTTGGTGGTGTTGCACGGCCAGGAGACGTCCTTCTGACCCGGCTCCAGCGGGGCGCCGACGGAGTGCAGCGCCGGGACGAACGAACGCTCGGTGCCGTCCTCGGTGACGAACTTGTCCAGCGCGGCCTTGCCGGCGCGGGTCATCACGCGCATGGAGGCGACGACGTAGGCGAAGTCGGTGATCTCGATGCCGAGCTTGGGGTCCTCGGCTCCGAGGGGGCCCATGCAGAAGGGGATCACGTACATCGTGCGACCGCGCATGCACCCGCGGTACAGCTCGGTCATCGTGGCCTTCATCTCGGCCGGGTCCATCCAGTTGTTGGTGGGACCGGCGTCTTCTTCGTTGTCCGAACAGATGAAGGTGCGCTCTTCGACGCGGGCGACGTCATTCGGGTCGGAAGCGGCCCAGTACGAGTTGGGCTTCGCGTCGAGCTGCACGAACGTGCCGGCGGAGACCAGTTCGGCGTTGATACGCGCGGCCTCTTCGTCGGACCCGTCGACCCACACCACGCGGTCCGGAGTGGTCAGTTCGGCGACCTCCCGGACCCAGGACAGCACGCCGCTGTGCGTCGTCGGCGCTTTTTCCAGTCCAGGGATGGCGACTGCGGTCATCTCTACTCCTGACTTCCGACGGCAGAAGCCCACATCGGGAACGACGCTGTTCCGATGCGGGCTTCAGTGCCGGCGACCGAATGGCTTCGCACACCGGCGGGAAGACCGGTGTGCAGGTTTTGGGATTCCCCGAGAGTAGCCGGATGACCGGCAGGTAACCGAGAGCTGACCTGTCGGTTCTCTCACAAGAACGATAAGGGAATCGATTCAGTATCACCGGAATGGGCCATACGCAGAAATTCTTCCGGTGATCGACGGCACAACCGCCAGACCCTCAGTGGGCGAATCGGACACGAGAAAGCCCGGTACGAGGTCTCGTACCGGGCTGTTCTGTGACCAGAATTACACCGAATTGCCGGAAGAATGGACTGGACCACTCACGAATGGGTATCCGTATTGGTTTAGTCCATTTCCGGATTCAGTTCGGGCTGATCCACTGGCCGGTGGCGGAATCGATCTTCGCCACTCCTTCGAGTGTTTGGGTGCCCGCGCCGCCCCAGGCCGCGTCGCCTGCCGGGTCGCCGGCGGGAGCGCTCGCGAAGGCCGAGCCGATGTCCTCATTGACCACACCGCTGCTGGTCTCGGTCCACTGGCCGGGCCCGGTGTGCTCGTAGGTCTTGGAGTTGCCGGAAGCGTCGGTCTCCACCGCGATGTCGGCTTTGCCGTCGCCGTCCTTGTCGGTGAAGGCGATCGTGCGGCCGTCCTCGGTCTGGATGACGGCGGTGTCGGGGGTCCCGTCGCCGTCGGTGTCGATCGTCGGCGGGCCGACCTCGACGTCGCCGCTGGGCATGTCGGCGTGCATGGTGCCGCTGGTGCCCGCGTCGCTGCCGCTGTCGTCGCTGCCGCCACCGGCCTCGACCCACGCGCCGGACGATTCGTCGTAGACGGCTTCCTGGACGACCTTGCCGTTCTCGTCGAGCACCGCGTACTGATCGGCGTCGCCGTCGCCGTCGGTGTCGACGAACGCCTGGCCGGTGCCGTCGTCGTGCTGGATGACGGCGGCGTCGTTCACGCCGTCCTTGTCGAGGTCGTAGTTGAGCTCGGCCTGGTACTCCTCGCCGTCAACGTGGACCGTGACCGCCTCCGTGGAGCCCGCCTCGGTGTCCGTGCCGCCGCTCTCGTCGACCCACATGGGATAACCCCCTCGTTGACCTGCTGGTGTGTCGAAGCTTAAGACTCACCGTAGGCCCGTTCGGTTCCGGTCCACAACACCGGCCACCCTGGTCAGGCGTCGCGCAGTGACCGGATGCGACCGAGAAGCGACTCCGCGCGATCACGGCCGTCGGAGACGTCCTTCAAACGCTTCGCTACCGACGAGATCTTCTTGGCCCGTTCCTGCGCGCCCATCTTGATCGTCTTGTCGACTTCCTTCAACTCCGCCTCGATCGCGTCGATGCGGCGGCCGAGGGCTTCGTCGAGCGCCATCGACAGCTGCTGTTCGGCCTCGATCAGCTGCTCCGCGACGAGCTGGTCCAAGGTGGACCGCGCGTCGGCGATCGCCTCGACCAGCCATTGCTTCATATGCTGCTTGTCCGACGCGTGCTTGCGGGTCCGCGCCATCCACCATCCGGCGCCGAGGCCGATGATGATCGTGGCGGGCAGGATCACCGGGTTCAGGATCGCGACACCGGCCAGTGGCAGCGCGGCGACCTTCCCGGCACCGAGTCCGCCGGAAACACCCATGAAGATGAGCAATTTGTCTTCGGCCGTCGGCGGTTTCTTGTCCGGCGGGCGCAGGACGACCGGCGGACCGCCCGCCCTGGCGAACTGGCCGCGGATGATGTCGAGCTCTTCGGCCGAGAACAGCTCCGAAAGCGCGACGTTGGTGACCTGGTTGAGCCGCTGGGAGAGCAGCATCGAGATCCGCTGCGACGTCGTCTGCAGCGCGATGTCGACCTGCTGGGGCAGCGCGGCGAGGTCGTCACGCTTCGCGCCGTCGATCCGCTGCCGGAAATGGGTCGACGCGTCGCGCATCTGCCTGCTGGTCTCGTGCCCGACCTCGACGCGGGTCCGCTGGATCTCCGCGCGCAGTTTCAGCTGCCAGCCCCGGGTCGAAGAGCGGCGCTCGGTGGTCAGGTCGTCGCGGCGCTGGCGCAGCTGTTCCGCCTCGGCCTCACCGGCCGACAGCGCGCGGCTTTCCGCCTGCAGCTTCGCCTTGAGTTCGCCCAGCGCGCTCGAAAGCGCGCGCAGCGTGTTGGCCTCGCCCAGCATCGCCGAGCGGCCGACCAGCAACTCCTGCAGCGCGCCCTGCAACGCGGCGATCCCGGCCTTCTCGCGCAGCATCATGGCCATCTGCTCGTTCGGGGCCTTGGCCGCCGTCTCGAACATGCGCGCGGACACCGGGTGGAACACCGCGTCGGCGAACCGGGGAGCGTGCTCGGCGAGCAGCCGCCTGTCGGCTTCGAGCACCTCGCGCCAGCCGCGGAACTGGTCGGTTTTGGTCAGCGCGAACAGCACTGTCTCGACGCGCTCGCCCATGTCATGCAGGAACTGCAGTTCCGGCGCGGTGAAGGGAGAGGAAGCGTCGACGACGAACAGCAGCGCGGTGGCGCCCGCGGCAGCCTCCTTCGCCAGTTCGCCGTGCATCGAGTCGAGTCCGCCGACGCCCGGGGTATCCACAATGGACACACGCTCGAGCAGCGGGACCGGCCCTGAAACCTCGACGTAGCGCGGCGGGAGCTGGCCTTCCGGCAGTTCGTGCGCGGCCGAGACCCAGTGGATCAGGTCGTTGAGGTTGATCGGCACCGGTGCCAGCTGGCCCGGATAGCAGGCTTGGGCGGACCACTGCTGGGCGTGCTCGAAGACGAGGTACGTCGCCGTGGCGACGTCGGCGTCCACAGGGGACAGTCCCGGCATGGAGAGGAGCGCGTTCACGAGCGAGCTCTTGCCGCGGTTGGTCTCGCCGACCACCACGACCGACGGCTTCTTCGGCCGCGCCTTCCGGATGTCCTCGACCCATTTCGCCGCCTGAGGATCGGCTTCGCGGACGACGGTGAGCAGCTGCTCGCGGGTGCTTTGGACGACCGCGGGCAAACCGGGTGCGGTCACTGGGCCTTCTTCGCGTAGACGATGACGATCGGCGCGCGCAGGACGCGGTCGTGATCGGCGAAGCCGACGACCTCGGTCTCCGCGACGAGCCCTTCGAGCGCCGGGTCTTCGGTAGCGACCGCGCCACCGGCCTCGTGCACGGCGGGGTCGAACCGCTCGCCGTCGGGACGCAGGGCACGGACGCCGATCCCGGCGAGACCGTGTTCGAGCCGCTCGACGACGCCGCCGCTGCGGGCGCGATCAAGGGCGTACAGGCAGAGCTGGATCAGCGCCTGCCTGTCGGCGAGAGCCTGTTCGAGGTCGGCCGGACCCGTGGTCGTGGACTCCACATCGGTCTTCGACGTGGCTTCGACGGCCTCGGTTCCCTCGGGCGGCGAAGTCGCGCCGTCCGCCTCGGCGATGATCGCCGCGATGCTCACCGCCGCGATCTGGCCGGTGGGCACGTCATCCGGATTCTCCTCGTCGACCGCCTTCTTGCGCAGCCACGCACCCACTGTGTTACCTATCGCGCCCCCGCGATCGCGCTGCCAGAGCGCGCCTCTCGTAGTCCGATCGCGTTCACCCGACAGGCGCGCCCTGCCATCACGATAGCGGGGCCTGACGGCCGAAAAGCGCGACTTCAAAAGATCAAAAGACCTTGGTCACTTTAGCCGGTGGAACTGTTCCCTGTGACCGAAACGGGGCGAAGGAATCTGGCGACGAGCACCTTCATCACCGCGAGTTCCGCGGCCGGATCGAGGTCCGGCTCCAGAATCACGCGGGAGAGCGGCGCGTCGATCAACGCGACGAGCCAGCTGGCCGCCGTTTTCGGCTCGAATCCGGGATCGATCCGGCCCGCTTCCACGGCGCGTGTCACGAGGCCGACCAGTGCGTCGCGCAGGACGCGATCGTTGCCCTGGACCAGCTCGGCGAGTTCGGGGTCGCGGGCGCACTGCGCGGCGACCTCGAGGACGAGCTTGGCCGCGACGGGATGGAGGAGCTGTTCGGACATGTGGGCGATGACCTGGAGGATCGCCTCCCACGGATCCTCGATCTCACGGGCGGCCGCGATCAGGGCCGCGGTTTCGTCGCCGTCCTGTTCGAAGATGCCGACGAACAGCGCGCGTTTGTTCGGGAAGTAGTGGAACAGGCTGCCGGTGCTGATCCCCGCGACACGGCAGATCTCCGCCGTCGTGGTCTTCTCGAAGCCCTTCTCCGAGAAGCACCACGCGGCGGCGTCGAGGATGGCGCGGCGTTTCGCCTCGTGCTTGGCCGGGTCGACCGTCCTCATTTCACCGCCGGCGGTTCGGCGTGCCAGGGGTAGCCGTGCTCGATGAAGGCCTTGGCGACGGCTTTGCGATCGACGTCGCTCTTCTGCCGCGCCAGTTCCCGGCCGTCGGCGGCGAGCAGGACGAGCTCCTTGTCGTCGAAGAAGACGGCCTGCAGCTTGGCTTCGTAGGCGCGGGTGCGCCCCTTGACGGTGAGGGTGATGCGGGTCGGCGTCACCTTGACGATGAGCCGCTCGTGCGCCCAGGCCGCGGCGAACAGCAGGCCGAGGACCAGGCCGGCGCCGGCCCCGGCGATCGGGCCCCACGGGTCGGGGATGTCCGAGACGAGCTGGAACGGGCCCTTGAACGGGACCCAGCTCAGGGAGACCACCCAGTCGGCGATCGACTGGAGGAACCAGCCGATCGCGGCGCCCACCAGCGGACAGCCGAGCCAGGAGGCCGTGCGCAGCCACTGGGGCTCGTCGACGATCGTTTCCATGGTGCCCATTATTAGACCGAGCGCTCGGTTTATCAATCCTGGGGCCCGGAACCGGCCGCGTTCAGTCCTCTGGATGCGGTAGTTGCGCGTGCAAGTACCGCATCCAGAGGACTGAACGCGGGGGTGCGTCAGGCCTGCGGGTCGCGGATCTGCTGCCAGATGAGGAAGTAGGCCCGGTGCACGACGTGCGCGACGCGGCTCTGGGCGGGCGTCGCGCCGAAGGACGCGAAGGAGCGCCACCAGCCGGCGCGTTCGAGTGCGTGGGCGGCGAGATCGGCACGGGGAGCGCCCGGTTTGCCGAGCTGGGCGCCGATGTCGGCGTTGCTGCCGACCCGCAGGACCTCCTCGGACAAGTCCTCGGGCATGTCGACAGCGCCGGACGCGACCAGCGTGAGCGCTTCGAGCAGCCGCAGCTGGTGCGCTTCGGGCTTGGCCAGCAGGACCTCGATCGCGTCGTGGACGCGCTGCCGTTCGGCCGGGTCGCCCGAGGCGTGGGCCAGCGCGGTGACCGAAGCCAGCGCGGCGGCCGCCTTGATGCCGTCGGCGCGGGCGGCGAAGACGATGCTCAACCGCTGGCGGACGGCTTCGAGACCGGAGGCGTCGAGCAGCTTCCGCCGCAGCGAGCCCGCGGTGATCTCGGGTTCCTTGCGGATCGCTTCGACGGCGTACCGGACGCCGAACAGGTCCAGCTTCTCCAGCAGCCGCAGCCGGACGCCCGCCGCGACGTCGCAGTCCCAGCTGGTGAAGATGTCGGCCGAGATCAGCATGGTCTCGAGGATGTCGTCGTCCATCTCGGACAGCTGGCGCAGCGCCTCGGCGTCCCCGGAGGTGAACCCGCCGGACTCCGCCGACTCGGCGATCAACCCGATCACCGGCAGCACGTCCGCGATCCTCGGCTTCAGCGTCGCGGCCTGCTTCTCCGACAGCAGCGTCGCGGCCTTCCACACGTCGCCGCCCGAGCCTTCGACCGACTCCGGCGCGATGGTGTCCGCCTTGTTGAGCACCGCGATCGCGTTGACCGGACCCGCCTCGCGGCTCGCTGTCGCGGCGGTGAACGCGGCGAGCGCCTGCTGGTCGTCGGCGCGCACGCCCTGTGTGACGACGTAGAGCACGGCCTCGGCGCCCGCGACGGCGTTGCGCGAGGTGTCGTCCAGCTCGTCCGAACCCTCTTCGTCGTCCTCTTCGTCGTCGTCGGGCTTGCGGTGCTTCGCCGCGCCCAGCAACTGCTCGGTCCGCGACACCGACGCGGCGTCGAGCGACCCGAGGCCGGGGGTGTCGATGACGGTCATGCCCTGCAGGACCGCGTTGGTGAGGTACGCCTCGATATGCGAGACCTTGTCGATGTCGATGCCCAGCTCGGCCGGGATCATCCCGTCGGCGGCGAAGGGCAGCACCTGCTTGCGGCCGTCGGTGAAGACGATCTCGACGCGGTCGACGGTTCCGTACTGGAACCGGGTCACCAGCCGGGTGCACTCGCCGACGTCGGTCGGCGCGACGCGGCGCCCGATCAGGGCGTTGACCAGCGTGGACTTCCCCGATTTGATCCGGCCCGCGACGGCGACCTGGAGCGGACCGCCCAGTCTGCGCAGCACCTCGGCGAAACCGGCCGCGGTCCGTGCGGACACCTGCGGCTGGAGCCGATGACACAGGTTCGCCACCGACATCGACAGCGGGCCGGCGAGACGGCCCTGTTCCGTCGGTGACGTCACGGCGCCTGTCCCCTCCCAGTCGTCAAAGCCTGCCGGGTCGAATCGTGCCATGCCGCTCATCCTCGGGTCGCACCGAAGGTGGTACCGGCGACCGACGCGCGAGCGGCCATGGCCGACATAGTGTTACCAGGTGCGACGGTTAAGCCTCTGGATGCGTGCTCACCCCATGGCCGGGGACAGTTTCATCGCCGTCGTCCTGTTGCTGACCGACCTGCTGTTCTTCGTGGCGGCGGTCGAGACGCCGGAAGTCCCGATGCCGCCCTGGTACGTGGTGCTTCCGCTGGACATCGCGATGGTCGCCCCGCTGGTCTTCCGGCGGAAGGCCCCGCTGTGGTCGGCGTATCTGCTGCTGCTGATCGGCATCCCGCACGGTGCGCTGGAGCTGGGCGCGGCCAGCGCGTTCGCGGTGATCATCAGCATCTACTCGGTGCTGGTGTACGTCGGACGCAAGCAGGGGCTGCTGTACCTGCTGGCCACCTTCGTCACGTCGGGGGTCCAGCTGTGGGTCGACCCGCCGGAAGACATCTGGGTGCTGGCCATCATCGGCGTCTTCTCGGCCGCGCTGTGCTGGACGCTGGGCGAATTCGCGGGCGCGAGGCGCGCCTATCACGAGGAGGTGGAAGCCAGGTTGCATCTACTCGAGACGGAACGGGACCAGGCGACCAGGATCGCCGTCGGTGAAGAACGCGGACGGATCGCCCGTGAGCTGCACGACGTCGTCGCGCACGCGGTGAGCGTGATGGTCGTGCAGGCCGATGGCGCGTCCTACGCGGTCGACGGGAATCCCGAGATGGCGAAACGGGCCTTGCAGACGATTTCGGAGACCGGCCGCGGCGCGCTCGCCGAACTGAGGCGGCTGCTGGACGTGCTCCGCAGCGACGATGACGACGAGCCGCGGGTGCCGCAGCCGGACGCCAGCGCGCTGACCGACCTCGCGGACCGGATCCGCCAGGCAGGCGTGCCGGTGACACTGGCGATCGGCTCCGACGCGCTGGACGGGCTGCCCGCGGGTGTCTCGCTCGGCGTGTACCGGATCGTGCAGGAGTCGCTGACGAACACGCTGAAACACGCCGGCCAGGGCGCGCAGGCGGAGGTGCTGGTGCGCCGGGAGAAGGACGTGATCGACGTCCGGGTCACCGACGACGGTGCCGGCCGCGCGAAACAGCTGGTACCCGCCGCCACGAAGACGGCGTCACATGCCGCACCGGCCGGTCCGAGAAAGCTCTCGGTCCCCGGTGGGAACGGATTGATCGGAATGAGGGAACGGGCGAACGTCTTCGGCGGCACGCTGGAGGTCGGACCCGCTCCCGGTGGAGGGTGGCAAGTGCACGCGAGGCTCCCGGTTAGGTTGGCGACGTGATCCGAGTGGTGGTCGTCGACGACCAGGAATTGATGCGCGTCGGGTTCCGGATGGTCCTGGGCGCGCAGGCGGACATCGATGTCGTCGGCGAGGCGGGTGACGGTGCGCAGGCCATCCGCATGGCGGAGGAACTGCGGCCGGACGTCGTGCTGATGGACGTCCGGATGCCGGTGCTGGACGGGGTCGAGGCGACGAAGCGGATCGTCGAGGCCGGGACGGCGCGGGTGCTCGTGATGACGACGTTCGACCTGGACGAGTACGTCTATTCGGCGCTGCAGGGCGGGGCGAGCGGGTTCCTGTTGAAGGACACGCAGCCGGATCACCTGGTGTCGGCGCTGCGGGCGGTCGCTTCGGGCGACGCCGTGGTCTCGCCGTCGGTGACGCGGCGGCTGCTCGACCGGTTCGTCGGCCGCGGCGGAAAGCCGATGCGGGACGCGACCGAGCTCGACGTCCTCACCGAACGGGAGCGCGAGGTGCTCGTGCTGATCGCGAAGGGCCTCTCGAACCTGGAGATCGCCGAGACACTGTTCCTGTCCGAGGCGACGGTGAAGACGCACGTCGGGCGGATCTTGTCCAAACTGGATCTGCGCGACCGGGTGCAGGCCGTGGTGCTCGCCTACGAGACCGGTTTGGCGCGTCCCGGGGTCACCTGAAATCCGCCAGGGAAAGTGGTCATTCGGTGAGCACTTTGCGATGGATCCTTGTCTTCGGAGCCACTACCTGAGGAGAAGGACATGCTGCGAGGTCTCACCACCACCACGTTCTACGCCGACGACATGACCGCCGCGATCGAGTGGTACTCGGACCTCTTCGGGATCGAGCCGTACTTCGTCCGCAACGGTCCTGACGGCTCGCCCGCGTACGTCGAGTTCCGGATCGGCGACTACCAGCACGAGTTCGGCCTGGTCCGCGGCGACTACCGGCCGCCGCTGGCCCAGCCCGGCCCCGGCGGGGCGATCGCGAACTGGGCCGTCGACAACGTCGAGGACGCCTTCGCGAAACTGCTCGAGAAGGGCGCGAAGGAGTACGAGCCGATCATCGAGCGCGGACCCGGGTTCGTCACCGGGGCGGTCGTCGACCCGTTCGGCAACGTCCTCGGCGTCATGGTCAACCAGCACTACCTGGACGTGCTGGCCGGGAAGAAGTAGCCCCCGGGCGGTGGTTCGAGTGTCGCGAAAGCCACTTTCGGGGCATCTGACGTCCCGAAAGTGGCTTTCGCGACACGGCTAGCGCGGCGTCAGCGGTACAGGGAGTGATCCGCCGTCTCCGGATCCTTGCCCGTCTCCCTGACTTCGGCCATCCACTTGCCGAAGTCGGGGCGCGAGCCGTCGACGTCGGTCAGGCCGTACTCGTTCATCAGCGTCCACGACGCCAGCGTCTTGCCCGCGAACCGCGAGACCTCCGGGTCGGTCGCCAGCTTCGCGACGCCCCGGCCGAGCAGCGTCGGGGTCTCCGAGATGGCGAAGTCGACCGGGGCCGCCTTGCCCACCGCGTCACGCCAGGTCTCCTCGGTGATCCCGAAGTAGTCGAGCATCGCCTCCGACCGCAGGAAACCCGGCGTGACGGTCATGCCGACGCAGTCGTACTTCTTCAGTTCGGCACCGAGCGCCCTGCCGATCGCGCGGATCCCGCATTTCGCGAGGAAGTACGGGATTCCCGCGCCGACGTACTCGTCATGGTCACCGTCGGTGACCTCGATGACGAGACCGCCCTCCCGTTTCACGACCAGCGGCAGCAGCCGGTGCAACGCGATCAGGTGCGTGTCGAGCGCGTTGTGCACCAGCGTGAGCGCGTCGTCGAGGCTGGAATCCCAGTACGCCCCGTCGAAGTCCGCGAACTGGTCTCCGCCCCAGACGTCGTCGACCAGCAGGTCGATCCGGCCGTCCACTTCGGACTCGATCCGCGCCCTCAGCGCGTCCACATCGGACACTTCGGTGAAGTCGGTGCGGACCGGGATCCCCCGGCCACCCGCCGCGTCGACGAGCTCCGCGGTGTCCTCGATCGTCTCCGACCGCTTCATCGGCGACTGCCGGTCCCGGGTCGTACGGCCGGTGACGAACACCGTCCAGCCGAGCCTGCCCAGCTCCACCGCGATCGCCCGGCCGCATCCCCGCGTCGCCCCCGTGACGACGGCCACTTTCCGGGTCCATTCAGGACACTCCTTTCCACGCGGTCAGCACCGCGTCCACGTCTTGCCCCATTCGGTCGACGATCCGGCCCTTCGGCCGGATCGACCAATCCAGCGCGGCCCCGTTCGCCACCCCCAGCAGCACGCGCGCCGCCCGGACGACACCCGGGGCACCCGGGGCACCCGGGAGGTCACGCGCCGCGACGCGCATCAGCCGTCGTAATTCCGCTTCCACGGCGGTGAAGTGATCACCCAGCAGGGCACGCAGTTCCGGATCCCCGAGGTCCACTCCGAGCTGTCCGAGATGGTTCGCCGCGGTTTCCGCCGTCCCCAAGCCCTCGTAGATCACGACGACCGCCGCGCGCAGGGCCTCCACGGGATCGGCCAGCTCGCCGCAGTCCCGCATCAGCCCTACGACGGACTCCGTGTTCAACCGGCTCAACGCCTGGAGGAGGCCGTTTTTCGAGCCGAACCGCTGGGCGACGGTGCCGACCGCGACCCCGGCCTCCGCCGCCACCTGGGCGAGGGTGAAACCGGGGCCGACCCTGCCGATCACGGTCCCCGCCGCTTCCAGCAGGCGTTCGTCGGTGATGGTGCGAGGTCTCGCCATGCCATTATTGAACCACGGTTCATTAACCCTGGCGAATCAGGGTCACTCTCAGGGGTATCACCGATCGCGTACGACGTCGGGAGACGGCAAGCTACTTCTCAGGTCGGGTACCAGGTTGGCACCTCAGGATGACGCGCTCGGCCACCCACATGGACGACGATTGTTTTCGCAGTCGCCGAGGGGAGCAGACATGATCGAGGCAGTGGGCCTCACCAAGCGGTACGGCAAGACACTGGCGGTGAACAACCTGTCCTTCTCCGTCGCGGGAGGGGAGGTCACCGGATTCCTCGGCCCCAACGGGGCGGGCAAGTCGACGACCATGCGGATGATCCTCGGCTTGGACAATCCGACCTCGGGCCAGGTGCGCATCGGGGGCAAGCTGTACCGCGAGCTCAAGGAGCCGCTGCGGACGGTCGGCGCGCTGCTGGACGCCAAATGGGTGCACCCCAACCGGTCGGCGCGGGCGCATCTGCAGTGGATGGCGAAGTCCAACAAGATCCCGGCGGCGCGGGTCGACGAGGTGCTCGAAACCGTCGGGCTCACCAGTGTCGCCGGAAAGCGCGCCGGCGGATTCTCCCTCGGCATGTCGCAGCGGTTGGGGATCGCGGCGGCACTGCTGGGTGACCCGGAGGTCCTCCTCTTCGACGAGCCGGTCAACGGCCTCGACCCCGAGGGCATCCTCTGGATCCGCAAGTTCATGCACCGGCTGGCCGACGACGGCCGCACGGTGTTCGTTTCCTCGCACCTGCTTTCGGAGATGGCGCTGACCGCGAGCCAGCTGGTCGTGATCGGCAAGGGGCAGCTGATCTCCCAGTCCTCCACCGAAGACTTCGTTTCGCGGGCCGCCGAGAACACGGTGAAGGTCCGGTCGCCGCAGCTGCCCGCCCTGCGCACCGTGCTGAGCCAGGCGAGCGCCCAGGTCGCCGAAGACGGCAAAGCGCTCGTCGTGTCCGGTCTGGACAGTGAAAAGATCGGCGAGATCGCCGCGGCCAACCAGATCGTGCTGCACGAGCTCAGCCCGCAGACCGGCTCCCTGGAGCAGGCCTTCATGCAGATCACCGGCGATTCGGTCGAGTACCACACCGGTCTCGAAACCGAAGCCGCCGAAGTGGTCGCCGCCGGCCAGTAGCCAACCACTCTTCCGAGGAAAGAAACGCCATGACTCTGCTCGCCGTGGAACGCATCAAGCTGTTCACCACACGCTCACCCTGGTGGTGCGCGCTGGCCGCACTGGCGGTCGTGATCGGTTTCGCCGCCATCGTCTCCGGTGCCGCACCCGCCGGTGAACTCACCGACGTGAGCCTGACCCAGTTCGGCTACGGCTTCGGGATGGCCGTGATCATGGTGCTCGCCGCGCTTTCGGTGACCACCGAATACCGCTTCGGCACCATCCGGACCACCTTCCAGGCCGTCCCGAACCGCACCTCGGCGCTGCTGGCCAAGACCGGCGTCGTCGCGATCCTGTCGCTCGTGATCGGTGAGGTCGCCGCGTTCGGCGCCTGGGGCCTCGCCTCGGTCATGCGGCCGGAAGATCTCGCACTGAACACCACCGTGGAGTGGGTCGGCGTCGCCGGCGTGGGCGTGGTGTTCGCACTCGCCTCGGTGATCGCGGTCGCCATCGGCGTGCTGATCCGGCACAGCGCCGGCGCCATCTCGCTCCTGCTGATCTACGCCCTCGCGGTGGAGAACCTGATCCAGCTCATCCCGCGGATCGGCAAGGACATCTACGAGTGGATGCCGTTCCGCGTCGCCGACAGGTTCCTCAACGGCACGGGATCGGCCGCGGCCGAATCGGCGTTGAGCCAGGGCGGTGCGCTGGCCTACTTCGCGGGCTTCGCGGCGATCCTGCTGACCATCTCGCTGGTCGTCGCGAACAAGCGCGACGCGTAAGAACTTCCACAGGGGAGAAGGCCGGTCGTCAGGCTCGGGGGAGCGGGGCGATCCGGACGGGGAGAAAAAGGGGAACAAGGACCGGGCCGCCTTATCGGGGGGCAGCCCGGTCCTTTCCCGTCGGGCCTCACGGCGGCACGTTCGGTAATGTCGGAATCCACCGGAGGGAGGGCCGATGATCAAGGCCACCAAACTCACGAAACGCTACGGCGACAAGCTCGCCGTGGAAGACCTTTCCTTCACCGCCGAAGCAGGACGGGTGACCGGCTTCCTCGGCCCCAACGGGGCGGGGAAGTCCACCACGATGCGGATGATGCTCGGGCTCGACAACCCCACGTCGGGCTCGGTGACCATCGACGGCAAGGCCTACCGCGAGCTGCGTGATCCACTTCGGACGGTCGGCGGCATGCTCGACGCCACCTGGCGGCACCCCGGCCGGACGGCGCGCGAACACCTCCGCTGGATCGCCGCGTTCAACGGCCTGCCCGACAAACGCGTCGACGAAGTGCTCAACCTGGTCGGGCTGGGGTCGGTCGCGGGCAAACGGGCGGGGCAGTTCTCGCTCGGGATGTCGCAGCGGCTCGGGATCGCGACGTCGCTGCTGGGCGACCCGCGCGTGCTGCTGTTCGACGAACCGGTCAACGGGCTCGACCCCGAAGGCATCGTGTGGATCCGGCGGCTGATGCACGCGCTCGCCGCCGAAGGCCGCACCGTGTTCGTGTCCAGCCACCTGCTGCCGGAGATGGCGCAGACCGCGCAGGACCTCGTCGTGATCGGTCGCGGGAAGCTGATCTACCAGGGCACGATGGAGGACTTCGTCGGCCGCGCGAAGGGTCTCGGGGTGCGGGTCCGCAGCCCGCATCTGCCCGAGCTGAGGGAGGCGCTGACCGGCAAGGGCGCCGAATTCCGCGAGGAGGAAGGCGCGCTCATCGTGTCCGAAATGGACAGCGACGACATCGGCGAGCTCGCGTTCGCCGCGGGCGCGACCCTCCACGAACTGAAGCCGCTCACCGGCTCTCTCGAACACGCGTACATGCAACTCACCGCCGAAGCCGTCGAGTACGGCACCGGCGGAGTCCCGGAGGTCGTCCGATGACAGCGGCGAACATGCTCCGCGCGGAACGGATCAAGCTGCTCAGCACGCGCGCGCCCTGGTGGTGCGGCGGCATCGCGGTCGTGGTGGCCCTCGCCTACACCGCGTTGTTCTTCGGTTTCGTTCCGTTGGAGGGGCAGACCGACGTCACGTCGACCCAGATCTCCAGTGCCCTCGGGCGCACCGTGGTGCTGATCCTCGCCATTCTCGCCGCGGCGACGGAGTTCAACTGGGGCACGATGAAACTCACCTTCCAGGCGGTGCCGTCCCGAGTGCCGGCCCTGCTGGCGAAGGGCGCCGTCGTCGGGGTGTTCTCGGGACTGGTCGGGCTGCTGGTGGGCTTCGGCTCGTGGGCTGTCGCGTATCTGATCAAACCGGCCGCCGACCTGGGGCTGACCTCGGGCGCGGACTGGCGTGCGGTGGCGGGCCAGGGAGTGACCTTCCTGCTGACCGGGCTGCTCGGCGTCGGGCTCGGCCTGCTGTTCCGCAGCCCCGCGTTCGCCCTCGGCTTCGCGTTGGTCTGGACGCAGTTGATCGAAGGTCTCGTCATGCTGATTCCGAAGATCGGCGACGACATCTACCAGTGGATGCCGTTCTTCGCGGCGAATCAGTTTTCCGGGCCGGATCTGACGGTTTCGATGCTGAAACTCGAGCCGCCCTTGGGGCCGTGGGGCTATTTGGCTTATTTCGCCGGTATCTGCGTGGTTGTTTATGCGGCCGGGCTGATGATCACCCATCGAAGGGATGCGTGAGCTTTTACCGCGGCCAAAGGAGTTAAGTCCACGTTAAGAGCCTGTGGCTTCTCTCACAGGATGCGGACATACTGTTCCTGACCGGGCGATGCTCGGGATGAGCCCTTTTTCGGCTCTCGGCCCCGGAGGTGATCCTTGACGGTGGATTCCGGTCAGGGAGTGGAACGCACGATCCCGCAAGCCCGCACGGAAAGTATGCAGCCTCGGCTCGAGCCCATGCTCGACCTCGAATGGTCACAGGCGATCGAACTGCCCCGCTCGGTGGCGTCCGCGACCCGGCCATCCGATATTCGCCGCGCCTGGGTACACCGCGCGCCCGAAGATCTCGTCGTCGCGCTGTACCGCGCGTCCAGTGGAATGCACGGGGAAATCCCCGCGCCGTGGTGGCTTCGCGCCGTCGTGGAAGGCAGGCTCGAATCGCGGGAACTCGGTTTCCGCATCGAAGATCGCATCGCAGGCCTGCTCGGCAGGCGTCCCGGTTGGGAATTCGTCCCGTGGGCCGCGGACGGGGAATCCGGCTACTGGGAGTTCATGCCTTCCGAACGCGGGGCTTCCGGTCATTCGATCCCGACCACGGTGCTGAACACCAGCCGTCACGACGGCTGGATCGACGTTCTCCCCGCCCATTCCAGTACGACGCCGCCGCCGATCTCGGTCGGCGGATTCGCCGGGCTGCGCTCGCGGCTGGGGGAGTTCGAAGCGGTCCGTTAACCACCGCGTTTAATGGGCTGGTGGAAAACGAGGACCAGCCACGGATGCGCAGCGTGGTCAGTTATGTCAAACGCGGCGGCCGGATGACCGTCGGGCAGCAGCGAGCCTGGGACGACCTCTGGCCGTCGCTCGGCCGCACGGTCGGCGAACTGCCCGAAGGCACGGTGGATTTCGGCGACTGGTTCGGCAGGCAGGCCCCGGTCATGGTGGAGATCGGCTCGGGCATGGGCGAGACCACGTCCCAGCTCGCGGCCGCCGCGCCGGAGCTCAACTACGTCGCGGTCGAGGTGTACGACCCCGGGCTCGGCCAGCTGATGCTGCGCGCGGAGAAGCTCGGGGTGGAAAACCTCCGGCTGATGCACGGTGACGCCGTCGTGCTGCTGACGTCGCACGTCGAACCGGGCTCGCTGTCCGGGGTCCGGCTGTTCTTCCCGGACCCGTGGCCGAAGAAGCGGCACCACAAGCGGCGGATCGTGCAGCCCGGGTTCGTCTCGCTGGTGGCTTCGCGGCTCACGCCGGGCGGGACCTTCCACATGGCGACCGACTGGGAGAACTACGCGGAGCAGATGATGGAGGTCTGCTCGGCCGAACCTCTCCTGCGCAACTTTCACGCCGACGAACCCGGCGGCTGGGCGCCGCGTCCGGAGTGGCGTCCGATCACGAAGTTCGAGAACCGCGCCGACGTCGAAGGCCGGATCTCGCACGACCTGATCTTCGAGCGCGTCTAGATTTTCTGAACGACTGAAACGCCTGAAAGGGCCGGTCAGGGACGTCCCCACGTCCTTGACCGGCCCTTTCTCGACACCCCCGTGCCTTGGGATGCCCCCTGCGCATCCCCGGTGCCCGTTCATCCATCCCCCGACAGAGGGATGACCGGGCACCCGGCTCGTGGGTGGTTACCTCCGACTCCACCCACGAGACCTGCCCGCCCCGGCGCCATGACGCCATTCGGGCGAACCTTTTACTCCTCGGCGAGCGGCTCCGACTGCACCCGCTTGAGCGCCGGGGTCGAGACGGATGCCCCGAGCAACGCCACCCCGATTCCCAGCACCACGGGCGCCAGCAGCCACGGGCTCAGCACGATCGGGTCCTTCTCGACCATGCTGTAGAGCCCGACGCCGACTCCGACCCCGACCGCACCCGCGCCGATGGTGGCCACCATCGCGGGCAGGGCCGCTTCCATCCGCAGCGCCCTCGCCAGCACCCGGACCGGCGTGCCTGCCGCGATGAGTGCCCCGAAGGTGCGGCGGCGGTCCATCACCGAACCGGCTGTCGCCACGGCAGCGCTGCAGCCGGCGAGCACCCCGGCGGCGATCAGGCCGATCACGGTGACCCGGCGCAGGTCGCCGAGTTCCTGCTGCTGGCCGATCAGGTGCAGGCCGCGGCTGCCGACCTCCTGGCCGGGTGCCGCCCCGACCAGCGCGGTCCGCACGACCTCGCCGTTCGCCGGGGTGGTCGGCACGACCACGTCGAACCTTTCCAGCGTGACCCCCGCGGGAACCAGGGCCGGGTCGATGACGATCGTGCTGAACGTGTCCTCTTCAGACTCGGGGAACGTGCGCGCCGGGACGTTCCCGAGCTTCGGACCGGCCTTGTCGTACTCCGGCACCACGTTGTACGCCGCCGGGTCGAGCTTGTAGCTGCTGTAGATCGCGGGTTCCGGGCCACAGGTGCCGCCGATGTTCACCCGGAGCAGCTTCGTGGCGTCCTCGCAGGTCATCACGAAAGCCCGGTTCAACGTCTGGGAGCGGGTGCCCGGCTCGCCGGTCGACAGGTAGACCTGGCCGACCGCGACGGCCTTCTCGGCGACCCCGTTGCGGGCGAGGGAGGCGTTGGTCTCGGCGGCGACTCGCTGTGCCTGGGTCGCGTCGGATTCGGCGTAGAGGACGCTGTCCTTGAAGGTCCGTCCACCGCCCGCCATCGACTCGAACGTGGGCAGCAGCGTGAGCGCCATCGAGCCGGTGAAGACGGCGAGCACGACACCCGCGGTGGCGCGGTAGGCGCTCTTCGGGTCGTCACGGAGCCTGCGCCCGGCCAGCAGCGAGGCCGGTTTGCGCCAGATCCGGACGAACGTGCCGCCCACCGCCGAGGTGACCCACGGTCCGATGATCGCGGCCGATCCGACCAGCAGGAACAGCCCGAACATGACCATCGGCAGGCTGGCGTCGTCCTGGGTGACCGCGAAGAGGAAGAAGGCACCGGCCACGGGGACCGCGAGCAACCGCCACCAGTGCAGTGGTTTGCGAGCGTGCGCCGAAGCCGCGAACAGCGGCGTCTTCAGCACGCGGCGGATGCCGAGGACCCCGGCGAAGACGACCAGCAGCGGGATCGCCACGGCGACCGCGATGGTCGAGCCGAGCGAAAGGCTGAAGTCCGAGGCGAGCCAGGTTCCGCCTGCCCACGGAACGAACGTCGAGAGGCCTTGGAGCGCCGGTGCCACGAGGATGCCGAGCAGGGCGCCGACGACCGCGGACAACGCGGTCTCGGCGGCGACGATCTTCGTCACCTGGCCTGGCGTCGCCCCGGCCAGCCGCAACGCCGCCATCCGCAGCTCACGCCGGGCGGCGGTGAGCCGGGCCGAGGACGCGACGAGCACCAGGCTCGGCACGAGCAGGACGATCACGCCGACCCAAGCGAGCAGTTCGAGCATCGGGTCGGGCTTCGCCTGCTTGTTGGGGAAGCCGTCCGCGGCGAGCGCCGATTTCGGCATCGTCTCCGGGGTGTGGCCGACCACTGCGACCAGCTGTTCCGGATACATCAGTGAGTCGGGCCCGAGTGCGTCGACGAGTTTGCCGAACCGCTCCCCGAGCTGGGCCTGCGGCACCGACTGGATCAGCTTCCCGAGCTCAGGCGAAACGATCGCCTCGCCGGGGGCCGGCAGCTTCGGGATGCCCGGCGGCAGGCTGAGCATCGGCGCGGTGCCGGTCTGGGCGATGTCGACGCGGATGATCTCGCGGTCGCCCGAGTAGTCCTTGTTCGCCGCCATCAGCAGCGGCGCCGGACGCTGACTCTGCCCAGAGTCGCTGTTGTAGCTGTAGATGTCCTGCCAGATCGCCCGCTGTGAGCGGGCCTGCGTGGCACCCGGGAGTGAGGCCAGCAGGAGCACCAGACTGGTCGCGACGGCGACCCCGACCGCGGTGAGGATGGCCGACGTGCGGGTCCGGCGGTCGACCCGGAGCACCCGCATGGCCAGCTGGAAGCTGTTCATTAAGCAGCCAACCTCGTCGCGATCAGGCCGTCGCGGATGGAGACGGTGCGCGGCATGGCTTCGGCGAGTTCGCGGTCGTGCGTCACGACGATCACCGCGGCACCGCTGTCGGCGGCCGCGGAGAGCAGCGCGTCCATGGTGGCGCGGCCGGTGCGGGTGTCGAGCGCGCCGGTCGGCTCGTCGGCGAAGATCACCTTCGGCCGGTGCGTCAACGCGCGTGCGATCGCGACGCGCTGCGCCTCACCACCGGAAAGCTCACCGGGGCGGCGCTTCTCCTTGCCCGCGAGCCCGAGCTTCGCCAGCCATTCGCGGCCTGCCTCGATGGATTCCTTGCGGCCCTTGCCACTCAGCAGCGACGGCAGCGCGACGTTCTCTTCGGCGCTCAGCTCGGCGACGAGCATGCCGGACTGGAACACGAAGCCGAACTCGGTGCGCCGCAGTTCGCTGCGTTTGCGCTCGTTGAGCTGGTCGACCCGCTGCCCGGCCAGGAAGATCTGTCCGGCGTCGGCGCGGAGAATCCCGGCGAGCACGTGCAGCAGGGACGTCTTGCCCGAGCCGGAGGGCCCGACGATGGCGACCGCGTCACCCGCCTGGATGTCGATGTCGATCCCGGCCAGCGCGTACTGCGTGCCGTACTGCTTCACCAGCCCACGGCCCGAAAGCACCGGCTGCCCTGTCCACTGTGGATCTACCACCGTGATTCTCCCTAGTCAGTCACTTGGTGTTCTGCTTCGGGGAAGAGCTTCGCTGTGAAACACCTGTGTCCACTTCGGGCAGACGGCCAGTGCTGATCACGCGCGTATCGGCCGATCGGCCGAGGTGGGTCGGGCCGGTCGGCCAAGGTGCGGACGGTGGCGGATCCTCTACCGTCACGGTGTGACAGCAGGTCCATCCCAGAACAAGTTCTCCGCACGGGCGAGTGCGCTCGCGCGCCGTATCGGCATGCCCGCGGTGATCCTGCTGGCCGCGTTCGCGTTCGACCTGGCCTTCATCACCGACGCCGCCTTCGACGACGCCGGCCCGCGGTTCATCGACCTCCTGCTGTTCCCCGCCATCTTCGGGATGGTGTTCTGCGCGCTCTGGGCGCAGAAACGCGCCGCTGTCGCCGCCGTCGCCGCCTCGGTCGTACTGGTGGGTTACACGCTGGTCGTCCGGTACTTCCACATCCCGACCTATTCGAGTGTGCTCGCGAACCTGTCCATCACCGAGGTGGTGGCGGGGGTGGAGATCCTGTTCTACGCCGCGCGCCGGACGCGGCCGGGGGTCGCGTTCGCGGTGATCTCCGGCTTGGTGCTGGCCACCTTGACCGCGGTGTCCGGCCGGTACACGGAAGGGCTGTCGGGCGGCACCATGGCGCAGGCGATGCTGTTCGGCGGCATCCTGCTGGGCGGCACGCTGGTCTTCGCGATTCCCGGGCGCGACCGCATGACGAATCCGAAGCGCTACGAGAAGCTGCAGAAGCTCAACAAGCTGGTGATGGGCCAATGGCCGCTCATCGGCATGCTGAGCATCGCGCTGCTCCTGGAATTCACGTTCACCTACGCCAGCCGGGCGCACGGACTGCCCATCCTGGTCTGCTCGATCATCGCCGCGGTCATCGCGGTCGCGGCACCGCGGCGACCGGCTGACGCGATGGTCGCGCTCACCGCGGTCATGCTGCTTTCGGCGATGGTGACGCCGTTCCTCCGGCTCCGCTACGACTACCCGACTCCGGGCGGGGTGCCGGGGACGCAGATCGTCGCCGGGATGGGGCTGGTCATCACCCTGGTCCGCGCGGTCGGGCTCGCCAAGGCCACGTCACGGATCGGCGCGCTGTCCGCGGTGGTGGCGGGCGCCTGCATCCTCAACACCGGGCGGCCGACACCGACCCTGATGACCGACCCCGACAACATCGCCAGCTTCGCGGTCGCCGGAGTGCTGCTGCTCGGTATCTCGGTGGCGGTCGGCCTGGCGCTGCGTTCGCGGGATTCGGAGCGGACGCAGGTCATCCAGTCGGCGATCAGCGACGCGCAGACGTCGGAGCGGATGGCGCTGGCGCGGGAACTGCACGACGTCGTCGCCCACCACGTCACGGGGATCGTCGTCCAGGCACAGGCGGCGAAGATGATGGGCGAGAAGAACCCGCAGGTCGCGGTCGAAGCGATGGGCCGGATCGAGGACGCCGGGGTGGAGGCGCTCGCGGCGATGCGACGGCTCGTGCGGAGTATGCGCGGCGACGCCCCGGCCGGGAGCAGCGAGTTCAGCGAGCAGGCCACCACCGATCTCGCCGCCGACCTGCGGACGCTGATCGAACGGTCGAACCACGGTGTGAAGACGTCGATGAAGCTCGAGCTGCCGCCGAACGTGCCGCACGAGGTCGGGCGGTCGGCGTTGCGGCTGGTGCAGGAGTCGCTGACGAACGTCGGCAAACACGCGTCCGGCGCGAAGGAGGCGCTGGTGATCGCCGAGGTGACCGGGGCGGAACTGCACCTCCAGGTGACCGATGACGGACGCGAGCCCCACGGCCGTCCGGCCGGCGGGTCGGGCGGCTACGGTCTGATCGGGATGCGCGAACGCGTCGCCCTGCTGCACGGCCGGCTCTCCGCCGGGCGGGCGCCGGGCGGCGGCTGGCGAGTCGAAGCGTGGCTACCACTTGAAGGAGAAGAGTGATCCGGGTATTGATCGCCGACGACCAGGACATGGTGCGGATCGGCTTCCGGATGATCCTGGACGCTCAGGACGACATCGAAGTGGTCGCCGACGTGGCGGACGGCGTCTCGGCGGTGGCGAAGGCGCGCGAACTGCGGCCGGACGTCTGCCTGCTGGACATCCGCATGCCCGGGATCGACGGGCTCGAGGTCACCAAGCAGCTGGCGGGCCCGGACGTCGTCGATCCGCTGAAGGTGGTCGTGGTCACGACCTTCGATCTCGACGAGTACGTGCACACCGCGCTGCGGAACGGCGCCAGCGGTTTCCTGCTGAAGGACGCCGGGCCCGCGCTGCTGATCGAAGCGGTGCGCGCGGCCGCGCGCGGGGACGCGCTGGTGTCGCCGCAGATCACCGTGCGGCTGCTGAAGCATTTCGACGGCGGGACGGTGAAACGCGATGTCAGCCCGCCTTCGGAGCCGCTGACCGCGCGGGAGCTGGACGTGGTCAAGGCGGCCGCGAAGGGGCTGACGAACACCGAGATCGGGGCCGAGCTGTTCCTGTCGCTTTCGACGGTGAAGACGCATCTGGCGTCCGTGCAGGGCAAGGTCGGTGCGCGGAACCGGGTGGAGATCGCGGCTTGGGCGTGGCGCAGCGGGGTCGTGGACTAGAGCCCCGTGGTCTTTTGCTCTCTTGAAGTCGCGCTCCTGCGACGAGATAGCGGTCGGCGCGATAAAGAGCACGGTCCGTAAGCTCCAGTCATGCAACGCCGTTTTCATGCTCCTGTCGTTCTCCCCGCCGACCCCGCTTGCTCGTTGCTGCGTGACGCCGTGGTCGACGTGGACGAGACGGGGCGCATCACCCATGTCGGCCCCTTCTCAGGGGCTCCCGAAACGTCCGCTCCCGTGACCCGGTTGAGCGGCATCCTCCTGCCCGGGCTGGTCAACGCGCACGCGCACAGCCCGATGACGCTGCTGCGCGGAATGGGCGGCGACCTGCCGCTGCTGCGGTGGCTGACCGAGATCATCTGGCCGGCCGAGGCGAAGCTGAAACCCGCCGACATCCGCACCGGCATGATGCTGGGCTCGGTCGAAATGCTGCGGCACGGTGTCACGACCAGCGCGGAGATGTACTTCGAAAGCGAGCAGCTCGCCGACGCGGTGCTCACCACCGGTGGCCGGGTGGTGCTGGGCCCGCCGATCATGGAACTGCCGGGGATGGACTGGCGCGCGATGCTGAAGGGCATCGAACGCTGGATCGACACCGACGGCCTCCGGTTCGGCCCCGGCGAGCGGATCGAGGTCGGCTACGGTCCGCACTCGGCGTACATGCTGAACGAAGAGGCGCTGCGGGCGACCGCGGAATCGGCGGCGGAACGCGGCGCGCTGGTGCAGATCCACGTGGCCGAGGCGGCGCTCGAAGACGTCAAGCAGCGTGAAGTGCACGGCTCGGTGCCCGCGCTGCTGGAGAAGGTCGGGATGCTGCGGGGCCGGACGCTGGCCGCGCACGCCATCCACCTTTCCGACGAGGACATCGCGCTGTTCGCCGCGCGCGGGGTCGGGGTGGCGCACTGCCCGGGCTCGAACGCGAAGCTCGCTTCGGGCATCGCACGAGTGACGGAACTTCGGAAGGCAGGCGTCGCCATCGGGCTGGGCACGGACGGCCCGGCGTCGAACGACGACATCGACCTGTGGGAAGAACTGCAGCTCTCGGCGATGTTCGCGCGGCTCGCGACCGGCGACTCGACCGTGCTGACCGCGGCCGACGCTTTCCTGCTCGGCACCCGCGGAAGCGCGGAAGCGCTGGGCCGGAACGACATCGGCGCGCTGGAAAACGGCCGGTGGGCGGACATGGTGCACGTCGACCTCGACGACCCGGCCTTCGCGGCGGGCCTCGACGTCCCCGACGAGCAGCTGCTCTCGAACCTGGTGTGGGCCGCGGGCTCGCGCCGCGTGCGCGACGTGTGGGTGGCGGGCGAACAGGTCGTCGGCGACGGCGAATCCCTGCGCGTGGACCGCACAAAGGTGCAAGCCGAAGTAGCCGAAACCTCTGCGCGGCTGCGCTCTTAACTCACCTACGCAGCCCCCCACCCGTCCCAGGGGGCGGCCCCGAGGCCAGTCTATCGGGACCGTGGGGGCGGGGCCGGGGGAAAGTGCCTGGTGAGGCTGGGTTGTCCACAACGGTCAGGCTGGTGTGGACAACCGGCGGTTTCGGGGCTGAGCCGGGGGCTTGACGTGGCTTCGGCGAAGGCGCGGAGGTCTGACGGCCACCTCGGCGAGGTCGCGGATGTCCCGACGTGGCATCGACGAAGGTGCGAATGTCCCGAAGTCGCATCGACGAAGTCGCGGATGTCTTGAAGGCCACCTTTGGGACGTTGAGCGTCTCAAAGGTGGCCTTCAGGACAGGTCAAGGTCGGCACGCGTGAGCCAATGCCGAGTTTGAGTCGCTGAGCGCCTCAAATGCGACATTGGGAACAGGCACCGCGGTGCGGGCGCCCCCAGGCACCGCAGTGGGCGTGCCGATCAAGAGGGTTAGATCAGGCCGCGCGGCCGGAGGGTCACGTCGGTGGGGTGCGCGTCACCGGTGGCGGAGACCGCGGCGAGGACGGCGGCCGCGACGGAATCGGGGCGCAGGAAGCGTTCCGGCTCGTACGGGCGGCCTTCGTCGGCGATGATCGTCTGCTGCATCTCGGTGTCCGTGCGGCCGGGGTAGATCGACGTCACCCGCAGTGTGGTTTCTTCGTCTCGCAGTGCGTCGGCGAAGGCGCGGACGGCGAATTTGCTCGCCGCGTACGGGCCCCAGCCCGGACGCGCGTTCTGACCGGCGCCCGAGTTGATCACGACGACGTGCCCTTTCGAGGCACGCAGCGCGGGCAGGAGTTGCCTGGTCAGCGTGACGACCGCGAGGACGTTGACCTCGAAGTTCGCCCGCCAGTCGGCGTCGGTGGCGGTCTCGACGGTGCCGAGCCGCGCGACGCCTGCCGAGTGCACAAGTACGTCCAGTTCGCCGAACTCCGCGGTGGCCGCTTCCAGTGCCTCGGCGTCGGTCAACTCGACCGGCCAGGCCCGAGCGCCGGGCAGCGTGTCCGCCAGTTCACCGAGCGCGTGGGCGTCGCGGCCGCCGAGCAGCAAACGGTGGGTGGGGGCGAGCGCGCGGGCGACGGCGGCACCGATTCCGCGGGTGGCGCCGGTGACGAGGGCGAGGGGAAGATCAGCCATACCCGCCACGCTAGTACGGCGATCTCGCGTGCTCGAAAGCGTATCTCGCGTGATCAGAGACGGAACTCGCGTGATTGAAGAACGATCACGCGTGATTGAACGGACGACACGCGGCGGGGCGGTCAGGAACCGCAGGTGACCGGCGGCGTCGCCACCCGGGGGAACCGCACGGAACCGCGTGCGAACGACCCGATGAGGTTGTCCGCGAACCGTCCCGCCGTCAGCGGATCCCGTACCGAAGCGTCGATCGCCACGATTCGCGGGCAGCTGAGCGCCAGCCGCGCGGCGGCGACGTCCTCGGCGCGGACGGGGCCACCCTCGGCGATCGGGAGCCGCGCCGAATTCGCCAGTTCCCATACCGGGGGCAGCCATTTCTGGTGCCCGGTCCGGCCGTCGGGGAGCGACGTCGAATGCGCGGCGAACGGGTTGGCGAGGCCGTAGCCGTCGCGCAGTCGCGTCTCGAGCGGGATCAGCAGGCCGAGGGCACCCATGCTGTCCGCGGCGACGGTCACGTACGGCCGGTCCGTCGGATACGCGTACCAGCGCCTGGTCGTGTAGTCCTGGATCAGCACCGCCGGGCGTTCGACGCCCTGGATGGCGCCCAGCGTCGACGGCATCGCCGGGTGGTCGGCGTAGTCCTCGGCCAGGATCGGATGTTCGTGCCCGGTCGCCCGCGACCAGTACGACCGCTCGTCGGTGACGCCGACGGCACGCGGCTCGGCGGAATACGACGGGCGGAGCGAACCCGCGGCCACGAGCGCCCAGATGCCGACGGCCAGCAGGAACGCGGTGTTCACCCTGGTCACCGGCAGCGCCAGCGCGGGCAGCAGCAGGCAGAACAGCGCCGGGAGCAGCATGCGCCCGTGCATGAAATCGCCGCCGACCCTGATCACGTACAGCGAAAGCAGTACCGCGCCGACGAGCGGGACCGCGGTCAGCACCGCGAAAGTCCTGTCCATAGTGGACGTCATGGTGAGGACGGCAACGGCGAGCAGGAGCACCGGGAGCAAGAGCCAGTACGGCTGGAAGAGGTCGATCAGATACGCCCACCCGCGAGTCCAGTTCGCCTCCGACGCTTCCTTGACCAGCGCGGTGTTCGGCGTCAAAAGACCGTAGTAGCCCATCCGGAAAACTTGATACGCCAACGGGAGCGCGGCCGCGACGGCCAGCAGCCCCACCGCATGACGACGCCCTGGCCGCAGAAGTACGAGCAGCGCCACCAGGGCGACGCCACTGAAGAGCGCGAGATCCGGCCGGACCAAAGGCCCCAGCCCCGCGACCAGAGCGACCGGCCAGTCGCGGAGATCGTCCATTGTGGACACGCGGCGGACGAGCAGCCACCAGGTGCCGCCCAGCCACAGCGTGATCAGGCCGGTTTCCAGCCCGGACGTCGCGAAGTCGCGGAACGGCGGCAGCGCGCAGACCACCAGGGCACCGGCGGGCGCGAGCCCGTGGAACGCCAGCGGCTGGTAGAGCCGACGGGCACCGTCCAGGCCGAAGAACAGCCCGGCGACCGAGAAGACCAGGCCGGCGACCACGGAGATCCACTCCAGCGGCACTCCCGGGACCAGCCCGAGGACGCTCAGTATCGCCGTCCACAAAGGACTGGTGTTGGTCTCGACCCGCTCGCCGATGTTGAACACCGGCCCGTTGCCCGCGAGGATCTGGCGGACCGTCCGCAGCACGATCAGCCCGTCGTCGCTCATCCAGCGGCGGCGCCAGGCGAGGTCGGCGTAGACCATCAGCACCAGGCCGAACCCGAACCAGGTCCACGTCGACGGCCGCAGGAACCAGGCGCGCGAAGGCCAGTCGGGCGTGTTCTCGCCCGTGGTCGTGCTCGTCTGCGTCATCATCCCGCCCGGCTCGGTTGCGTGCGCAGGAGATCAGGTCCGCGGGCCGCGAGTCAAACCGCGCGGGCCGCCAGGCAGGCTTGCGGTAGCTTCCTCCCTTCCATGGTCAGCCGCGCGGCGACCTCGAACCCCGCCTGGGCCAGCAGGCCGGCGACCCGGCCGGGGTCCAGCAGGTACGCGTCGTAGGTGACGGGGTGGCCGTACGCCTTCTCCGGGCTCAGCCGCTCGTCGCCGACGTGGAATCCGACCAGCAGACGGCCACCGGGCGCGAGCGTGCGGCGGAACTCCGCGAACAACGCCGGAAGCACCTCGGGCGGCAGATGGAAGATCGACCACCAGGCGACGAGGCCGCCCAGCTCGCCGTCCGGGAGGTCGAGGGCGGTCATCGAGCCGACGGAGAACCGCAGGTCCGGGTACTGGCGGCGGGCGATCTCGACCATTTTCGGCGACAGATCGACACCGCTGACGTCGAGGCCGAGCGACGCCAGGTGAGCGGTGACATGACCCGGACCGCAGCCGACATCGACGACCGGGCCGCGCACCTGCTCGGCGAACGCGGCGAGCATGGCGCGACCGATCGGCTCCTGGTCGAAGAGCTGCCCGACGCGGACGGCGTAGTCCTCGGCGACGGTGTCGTAGGAATCGCGGGTGGCATCGAGATGAGAGGTCACGGTGGGCGACGCTAGCGCCACCCACCGACAATTCATGGCTCGAGCAGCCCCGCGTCCCTGGTCAGATCCTCCGGCGCCCCCAGCTTGGTCACCGGCGTGCATCCTGTCGCGGGATCCGCCGCCGAATCTGTTCCGTTGTACTGCGCGGCGCCGGACCGGGTCAGTTGCCGGGCCCCGGCGTCGAAGCACACCTGGTACGAGCCCTGAAGCACGCGTTCGAAGACGTACCGCCCGTCCGGCCCGGTCACGGTCGAGGCGACCTCCTTCGCGGCAGCGTCCTTCAAAGTCACCTTCACGTCCGGGACGCCGAGTTCGTCGCGGGTCTGCAGGCCGTCCTTGTCCTTGTCCAGCCAGACGAAGTCGCCCAGTTTGCTCATCGGCGCGTTCAAGCCCGCGGCCAGGGTCAGGTCCAGGCGTTTGCGGGGGCCGACCGTGGTGGTCGCGGTGCAGCCTGTCGCCGGATCGGCGTCCGAGTCCTTCGCGTCGTCACCCGCGTCCTTCGCCGTGTAGGTGTAGCCCGCGAACTCGGGCGGAAGCGCGCTGATGTCGAAGCAGACCTGGTAGATGCCGTCCTTCAGCTTGGTGAAGCGGTACTTGCCGGCGGCGTCCGTGGTGAGCGTGCCGAGTGCGGTGCCCGACGCGTCCTTCAACGTCACCTTCACCCCCGGGACACCCTGCTCCGCGGGATCCTGCAGACCGTTCCGGTCGACGTCGTTCCAGACGAACTCCCCGATCTCGTCGATCGCGGGCGGCGGGGTGACCTTGATGGTCGTGGTCGCGGTCTTCTTCGGCAGCTTGCCGCTGGAGACGGTCACGGTGTTGACGCGGCCGTTGTCCGCTTCGGTGACGTTCTTGTGGTCACAGGTCACCGTCGCGGACTTGCCGCCGTCGAGACTCGCGATCGGGGTGGGCTTCACGTCGCAATACGGGTCTTCGACCTTGATGTCGGCCAGTGTCGTGGTGCCGTCGTTGGTCACCGTGAACCGGTAGTTCGCGGTGGTGCCCGCCTCGAGGGTGGCCGTGGCGCCCCAGGCACCGCTCGCCGGATCCCGCACCTCCGCCTTCGCCGAGAACGACGCGACCTGCAGGTGCACGCAGTCCCACATGACCCAGTTGCGGTCGGTGGCGGCGAAGAACTTCACCGAGCTTGCCGACGGCGGGGCCGTCGACGGCGGGAAGTCCTGCCTCGCCAGTTTGCCGTCGGTCTCGACGGCGTGCGTGACCTTGAGTTTGTTCTCCAGGACGACCTTGTTCGACGCGTCGAAGAACCGCAGTCCCGTTTCCTGGACGGCGTCCGCGCGACGGAGGTTGTCGTCGTTCGTGCCTGTCCAGTCGGTGAGGGTGTAGACGGCGCCGGGGACGAACTTCATCGCCGCGTAGGCGGTGCTGACCATCTTGTCGGGCGTCGAGATCAGGGCGTACTTGCCGCCGTCCTGCTGGTAGCCGCCCATGGTCGACAGCCGGGGCCGCTTGCTCTTCGGGGTGCTGGTCGGCACCGGGGCGGCCGGGTTGAAGGTGTACCCGGTGGGCGGGCTGCCCTGCTCCACGCTCGGGTTCGGCGCGGCGCCGCCGGTGCAGCCGGACGGGACGGCCGGAGCCTGCGCCCGCGCGGGAAAAGCGCTCGCGCTCAGCAGGAGTGTCCCGGCCGTCATCAACACCAGTGCCCTTTTCACAGGGCTGAAGCTAGTTACCCGGTCCGGGTTCCGTAATCGCTGAACCGTGTCGACGATCGCCCCGATCAGGCAGAACCGAGAGTGATCAGGGTGCCGCCGCCGTCTTCCCACGGCGGCGGCACCCCCGTCCCCCTACTTGACGCCGATGCGGCCGACCTGGCCCCAGCGTCCCTTCTTCCACACCGAAACGATCGACGGCCGCGGCTGCGCCGTGCCACCGTCCGGCCAGTGTGACGTCGGGTTCGCGGAACTGGCCGCGTTCTCACCCGGGTGCTGCACCGCGACGAGCACCAGGTGATCGGTCACCACCGGGCCGCAGGTCTCCGCGCCGACCGGGACCGACAGGAACTGCTTGACGTGCCCGCGCTCCGGACCGTCGACGGGCACCGAGAACAGGCCGTCGTTGGAGCCGAGCGCGTTGCCGTCGGTGGAGATCCACAGGTTCCCGTGCCGGTCGAAAGCGACGTTGTCCGGGCACGAGATCGGGCTGACCTGGTCTTTCGGGAAGCCGCCGAAGTAGGTGTCGGCCGCCTTCGGGTCTCCACACACCAGCAGCAGACGCCACTTGAACTTCGTGGCGCCCGAGTCACCGCGATCCTCGTCCCATTCCAGGACGTGGCCGTTGCGGTTGTTGACGCGCGGGTTCGGCTCGTCGACGCCCGCCTTGCCCGCCGCGCCGCGGTCGCTGTTGTTCGTCAGCGCCGCGTAGATCCGGCCGTTGACCGGGTTGGGCTCGATGTCCTCGGGACGGTCCATCTTCGTCGGCTGGACCTTGTCCGCGGCCTGCCGCGTGAAGACGTAGACCTCTTCGGCGGTGAAACCGTCCACAAAGGACTTGTTGCCCGAGACCAGCGGGATCCACTCGCCGACGCCGTCGAATTCGCCGTCCGCGGGGAGCTTTCCGGTGCCGTCGATCTCGCCGGGGCTGTCGCCGGTGAACCGGGCGACGTACAGGGTGCCGTCGTCCAGCAGCGCGGAGTTGTGCCGCCGCGCGTGCGCGCTCTTGCCCGGCTTGTACTTGCCCTTGGAGACGAACTTGTAGATGTACTCGAACCGCTCGTCGTCACCGGAGTAGACGGCGACGCGGTTGTCCTTGGTGATCTTGATGTTCGCGGCCTCGTGCTTGAACCGGCCGAGCGCGGTGTGCTTGACCGGTGTCGAGTTCGGGTCGTTCGGGTCGATTTCGACGACCCAGCCGAAGCGGTTGGCCTCGTTCGGCTCCTGCGCGAGGTCCCAGCGCTTGTCGAACCGCTCCCACTTGCGGGTGGTCCCGGCGCCGGAGAAGCCGTAGCGCTTCAGCCGCGCCGCCGCGACCGGGTCGGTGACCGACGCGGCGTTGGCGAAGTACTGGTTGACGTTCTCCTCACCGGAAAGCACGGTGCCCCAAGGGGTCACGCCGCCGGCGCAGTTGTTCTGCGTGCCGAAGACCTTGCGTCCGGTCGGATCCGCGGAGGTCTTGAGGAACTTCGACCCGGCCGCCGGGCCGCGCACCTCGAAGGCGGTGTTCAGCGTGATGCGGCGGTTGAACGGGCTCGGCACGGCGCGGAGCGCGCCGCCGATCGGGTCGCGGAAGGTCTGCACGACCGAGAGACCGTGCGCGGCCCAGGCGATCTTGACCTGCTCCTCGGTCGGGTTGGCCGGGTCGTACTGGTCGGCCGGGAACATGTGGACCTCGGTGGTGTACTCGTGGTTCACCACCAGCAGGTTGCGGATGCCCAGCGGATCCTGCGGGATCAGGCCGACGAAGTCGTTGTTGTAGCCGAACTGCTTCGCCTGCGCGGCCGCGGTCTGCTTGCGGAAGTCGAACTTCGGGGCGCCGAATTCGACGGCGTCGCCCCAGCGGATGACGACGCGCTGGTCGTAGCCCTCGGGGATGGTGACCGCGTCGACCTTGTTCGGCGGCACCGCTTCGAAGTCGGTTCCGGGGACCGGACGTCCGGGGCGGCCCGGCTTGCCGTGGCCCGCGGCCGCGACGTCGGCGGGCTCGGCCGCGGCCGCGGTGCCCGACAGCGCGGCGAAACCACCGGCGGCGGCGGCCATCACGGCGCTCGCCTTCAGCGCACCACGACGCGACAGCATGTTCTTGACGACGTCGCCGAAGTACTCGTTCTCGGAGGTGTTCGGCTCCGGGTGGGCGCACGCGTTGCCGCAGCGGTACTCACAGGTGACCGCGGAGCGGCCGCCGGGATGGGAGGTGATCAACGGCAGGAGCCGCTGAGGCTCGAAGGACACAGGGCCTCCATGTTCGCGGTGGGTTCACGTAGTCCAGTCGGGGGATCGCCGTGACGTTAAGCGACCAAAACGATCCAGTCCTGGACGGCAGATGAACAGCGCGCGAACGAGCGATGGCGCGCTGCCGGACCGGCCGCGCGCCATCGACGAAAAGTACTGCTAGGACGTTGCTTGCCGACTAAGAACCGATGTCGGACAGGCCGTGCCTGCCGGGTTTCCACACCGCCACCACCGACGGCCGGGGCTGGGTTTCGCCGCCGTCCGGCCAATGGGAGGCCGGTTTGTCGGCATTCGCGCCGTCCACTTCACCCGGATGCTGGACACAGACTGTGACGATCTTCTCTTCGACGATCGGGCCACAGGTCTCCGCGCCGCGGGGCACGGTGAGGAACAGTTTCAGCTCCCCGCGGTTGCGGCCCTCCAGCGGCACCGAATAGAGGCCGTCGTTGATGCCCAGCGCACCTGCCGAGTCGGTGGAGATCCACAGGTTGCCGTGCTTGTCGAAGGCCACGTTGTCCGGACTGGAGATCGGCGAGACCTGATCCTTGGGGAACCCGGCGAAGTAGGTGTCGGGCGAAGCCGGATCGCCGCACACCAGGAACAGCCGCCAGCTGAACGTCAGCGCGAGCGCGTCGCCGCGTCGCTCCTCGAACTCCAGCACCTGCCCGTGTTTGTTGTTCAGCCGCGGATTGGGCTCGGTGGCGCCTTCCTTGCCCGGCTTGCCGCGATCGACGTTGTTGCTCAGCGCGCAGTAGATCCGGCCGGTGCGCGGATGCGCCTGGATGTCCTCCGGGCGGTCCATCTTGGTGGCGCCCACGCGGTCGGCCGCCTCGCGGGTGAAGACGTACACCTCTTCGGCGGTCATACCGTCCACAAAGGACTTCTTACCGGAGGCGAGCGGGATCCATTCGCCGCTGCCGTCGAATTCGCCGTCGCTCGGCAGTTTCCCGGTGCCGTCGATCTCGGCCGCCGGGCTGTCGCCGGTGAACCGGCCGACGTACAGCGTGCCGTCGTCGAGCAGGGTCATGTTGTGCCGCCGGGCGTGGGCGCTGTCGCCCCGCTTCATCCGGCCCTTCGAAATGAACTTGTAGATGTACTCGAAGCGCTCGTCGTCACCGGAGTAGGCGACCACGCGGCCGTCCTTGGCGACGCGGATGTTGGCCGTCTCGTGCTTGAACCGGCCGAGATGCGTGTGCTTGACCGGGGTGCTGTCCGGATCGTTCGGGTCGAGTTCGATCACCCAGCCGAAGCGGTGGGCCTCGTTCGGCTCCCTCGCGATGTCCCAGCGCGCGTCGAACCGCTCCCATTTCCGGGTGGTCGCGGTGCCGTTGATGCCGTAGCGCGCGTATCGCTTGCGCTTCGCGGGATCGGTCACCGTGTCGGCGTTCCCGAAGTACTGGTTGATGTTCTCTTCGCCGGACAGAATCGTGCCCCACGGCGTGACGCCGCCCGCGCAGTTGTTCATCGTGCCCAGTACCACCGTGCCGGTGGGGTCCACGGCGGTCTTGAGCAGATCGCTGCCCGCCGCCGGGCCGGTGACCTTGAACGGGGTGTGCAGGGTGATGCGGCGGTTGTAGCGCGACATCTTCGGCCGCAGATGCCCGGTGTCCCGTCTGCGGGACACCTGGACGACGGTGAGCCCGTGCGCGGCCCAGGCGATCTTGACCTGTTCCTCGGTCGGGTTGTTCCGGTCGTACCCGCGGAACATGAACTCTTCCGAGGTGTACTCGTGGTTCGTGACCAAAAGCGAGGACAGCCCCCACCGGTCGAGGGGCAGCAGCGCGGCGAAGTCGCAGTTGTAGCCGAACTGCTTCGCCTGCGCGTCGGCGGTCTGGTGGTCGAAGTCGAACTCCGGCGCACCGGGCAGCACCGCGTCACCCCAGCGGATCACGATGCCCTGCCGATAGCCCTCGGGCACCACGACGGCGTCGAGCGTGTTCGGCTCGACACGCTGGTAGTCGGTGCCCGGTGGCGGTTTCGGGCGTCCCGCGGGCGCGGCGGACGCGGGACCGGCGAGCGCTATCGGCGTGCCGGCCGCCAGCGCGACGACGGCTGTCGCCTTCAGTGCGCCCCGGCGGCTCACCGCGCCGAGCACTTCGGCGAAGGTGGGGTTGTCCGAGGTGTTGGGCGCGTCGTGGAAGCACGCGTCACCACAGCGATAGGTACAGGTCACTGACGCCCGGCTTGGTGAGTGGCCGGTCAGCAACGGAAGGAACTTCACGCGGACCTCCGTCAGGCAGTTCGGGAGGTCGACGCTAGGGCACCGGACCAACGAGAGGAAACCCCTCATTGGTCCGGTGTTCACCTTTTGTTCTTTTACATCTCTTCGCCGACGAGGACCGCTTCCGCCGGAATCGTGTGCGGGTCCGCGGACTTTTCGCGAAGGGTCAGCAGCGCACCGGCGACCACGCACAGGATGGCGGCGATCACGAACGGCGCCTGCTTGGCGCCGAACCACTCGGCCAGGTGACCGACGACGGTCGCGGCGACCGCGCCGCCGAGCCACCGGCAGAAGTTGTACCCGGCACTCGCGACCGGACGCGGGGCGTCGCTGATCGACATGGCCGTCCCGGTGAAGAGCGTGTTCAGCAGCCCGGAGACCAGCCCCGACAGGATGATGCCGACGACCAGCACCGGCTTGCTCGGGATCGCCATGATCAGCAGCAGCACGGCGTACCCGAAGACGGAGACCACGGTCGCGTGCCGCTCACCGAGCTTCGCGGCGAGTTTCGGCGCCAGCACCACTCCCGCGACGGCGACCGAAAGGCCCCAGCCGCAGAAGATCAGGCCGACCGCGACGGCACTCCACTCCAGGACGAACGGCGACCAGGCCAGCACCACGAAGAACGCGGCGGTGTAGAGCGCGGAACCGATCGACGTGCGCAGGAGGCCGCCGTGCTTCAGCGCGCGGAACGGGTCGAGCAGGCGGACCTTCGGCCGCTTCGCCTTCGCGTCACTGGTCAGGAAGATCGAGCACAGCACGAGACCGCACAGCATCAGCAGCGAAGTGCCGATGAACGGGCCGCGCCACGAGATGCTGCCGAGCAGCGCGCCCAGCAGCGGGCCGACCGCCAGGCCGACGCCGAGCGCCGCTTCGTAGAGCAGGATCGCGCCCGCCTGGCCGCCGGTCGCGGCGCCGACGATGACCGAAAGCGCGGTGGCGATGAAGAAGGCGTTGCCGAGGCCCCAGATCGCGCGCAGCCCGATGAGCTGCTCGATCGACCCGGACGCGGCGCACAGCGCGGTGGCGACGACGACCAGCGTCAGCCCGACGACCACGGTCCGCTTGGCCCCGAACCGGGCACTCATCGCGCCGGTCACCAGCATGGCGACCGCCTGGACGCCGAGATAGCTGGAGAACAGCAGGGTCACTTCGGACGGCGTCGCTTGCAGGCCCTCGGCGATCGACAACAGGATCGGGTCGACCAGCCCGATGCCCATGAACGCGATGACCGCGGCGAACGCGGTGATCCATACCTGTTTGGGCTGTCCTTTGAGAGCGTCCAACAGGCTCGAGTGGGACTCAGCGCTCATCGCGGATCAGTTCCTCCTTCTTGTCTTCCTGAATTTCCTGCCGCAGCAACTTGGTGAGGGCGGGGAGCGCGGCTTCGATCGCGGCGCGGTCGATTTCGTCCAGCTCGATGAGCCGCTCGCGGAGGAATTCCTCCCTGGCGACGATCAACTGACGATGGAAGCGTTGCCCCACCTCGGTGACCTCGACGAGCACGGCCCGGCCGTCGGCGGGGTCGGGACGGCGGCTGACCAGGCCGAGCCGCTCGAGACGGCGGACGACGTCGGTCATCGTCGGCATCCGGACCCGTTCCAGCTCGGCGAGCGCGCTCATCCGGCGCGGACCGCCGTTCAGCAGCTCCGACAGCACCGAACCCTGGGTGAGGGTGAGCTGCACCTGCGGGGTCTCCCGGCGGACCAGGTAGTACAGCCGGAACACCAGCGGGCGGAGCCGGTGGGCGAGGTCGGCGGCTTTCATGGTCACTTAGCCATGCTAACTAAAATTACTGAGCATGGCTAAGTAATCTGCCGCACAGGTCCGTCCGGCCTAGGCTTGGGACCGTGGAAGCGGTGATCTTCGATCTCGACGGTGTCCTGGTGGATTCGGAAAAGATGTGGGACGAGGTCCGGCGGGCGGTGGCCCACGAGTTCCACGGCACCTGGCGGGACGAGTCGACCAGGGCGATGCAGGGGATGAGCACCCCGGAATGGGCCGCCTACCTGGCGCACGACCTCGGCGTCCAGCTCCGGCCGTCGGATGTCGCGCAGGTGGTGGTCGAGCGGATGGCGCGCCGGTACGCGGAGAAGCCGCCGATCATCCCCGGCGGTCCCGACGTCGTGCGCGAAGTCGCGAAGCACTGGCCGGTGGCGATCGCGAGTTCGTCGCCGCCGCTGCTGATCAAGGCGTTCCTGGACATCACGCGGCTGCCGGTGCCGACGGCGGTGTCCTCGGAGCAGGTCGGCGCGGGGAACACCAAAACCCGGAAAATGCACACCAATGGAGTAGAGCTCGAAGGCAAGGGCAAGCCGGCACCAGATGTGTACTTGTACGCCGCTGACCTGCTCGGAGTCGATCCGAAACAGTGCGCGGCGGTCGAAGACTCCACCAATGGCCTGAAAGCCGCGATAGCGGCTGGCATGACGGTGTTCGCCGTGCCCAACCCGCACTTTCCGCCTGACCCCGACGTCCTCAAGCGAGTCACGGTGCTGTCGAGCATCACCGAGCTTCCGACAGCGTTGAAGTCACTACCCGACGCCTAACCCGCGCGTCGGCGAAGCTGTCGGGCCGCGTATCTCCGAAGATCACCGAGCGACCGCGGCGAACGACCGCGGATCTGCTTGCCGATCTCGCGATACTCGGACGTAGACAGGTCGACCACACGGACATAGAGCGTCCGCGGGTCAACGACGAGTTGTTCTGCGATCTCGCCGGGATCATCGGACCAGAGCAGCGCGTCGGCGAGTTCGGGAACGATGATCAGCCGGCGGGCGGCGATAGCGTGCACGCGCCGCTCGAGTCGGCTATCGAGCCACGCCACACCGCAGTAGCCGAGGACGTCATCGCGCCGCTCGTGGTGGACGATTTCGTGCGCAACAGTGCACCGCGCTTCGGCCTGGTGCAGGATCGGGTGCACCCGAATCCGGCCACCGCCGTAGTCGCCCCACCCTGTCACGGCGGACGACACGATCACCTCGGCGCCGAGCACTTCGGCGTGCCGGTACGGGTCGTAGACACGGCCCCATTCCATGCGTGTTCCTCCCCAACACGCGGGCGGTGGGAAGTCAGGCGCCGGTGTCCGGGCCGGGTTCGTCGGGCCGCTCGGCCTCGCTGAGCCACTCGCGTTCTTGTTGAACTCTCATTGGTTCCGTACTTGGGCTGTCGGCGACGAGCTGTAGAGGGTTACCCCTGCTAGACGTGGGATGTTTCACGCCAAGATCGGGAACAAGGGGTGTGACCTCCCTAAATCGCGCGTCGATCTCGTCGAGCAGCTCGCGCACCGAGTACGCCGCGAGGCTCTGCCGGGCCTCGCCCGGCGCGAGCAAGCCAGCGCCGACGAGCAACGGCACGAGTGGCTCGCCGAGCGCCTCCGCGACGGCTCGTGCGTTCGGGATCGTGGGCGGTGAGCCGCGGTTCCGCCAATCCGATATGCGGCTCTCCGAGACGCCGGCGGCGCGTGCGAGGTGTGCTGGTTTCCAGCCGCGCTGTTCGAGTTGCCCTTGTAGATATGTCCACCACTGCCCGTCAGCCATAAGCGGAATCCTACTTCCGTGCATGGAAGTAACAACACCCGGCGATGTTCCTCGATCTCGCTACTTGCGTACACGGAAGCGTTGAAACTCGCTTCCACCTGCCCGTATGGTCGATCTTCCTAGGGGGTTCGCGATCTTCTATACGCGGAAGCAGGAGGGGAACGTTTAGTGACATCGCACGTACGTATCCGACCGGATGCGTTGAGCAAGATTGCCACTGCGAAAGGGCTGCGATCGCGGTACGCGCTCGCGAAGTGCCTCGGCATGAGTCAGTCCACCGTCGGGCGGGTGCTCGACGGTGAGCAGTGGCCCGGAAACGAGTTCATCGCCGCAACCATCAACGGACTCGGCATCACGTTCGACACGGTTTTCGAGGTCACCGGTGGTGACGTCGCCTCGACGCCCGAGTGCTCCGGGGTGGCCGGATGAGCGCCGCCGCTGTTCGCGTAGGCACGTTCGAGCCAGGTTCGGCCGAGTGGTTCGCCGCTCGCGCGTCCGCCCTCGGCGGTTCCGAGGTAGCGGCGGTGCTCGGCCTCTCGCCGTGGGAGAGCCGGTTTTCTCTCTGGCACAAGAAGAAGGGCAGCACCGGGCCGACCGATGACAACGACGTCATGCGGTGGGGTCGCTGGCTCGAGGAGCCGATCGCCCGCGCGTTCGCCGCGGCACATCCCGAGTACCGCGTGCGCCGATCCGGGACATGGGCCAGTCGGGCGCGCCGGTGGCAGGTGGCAACACCTGATCGGTTGCTGTCCAGTCTGACCGCGCGCGCATTGCTCGAGGTCAAGACCGCGCACAACACGGACGAGTGGGGCGAACCGGGTACCGACGAGGTGCCGATCTACTACCGGACGCAGGCCCTGTGGCAGCTCGACACGCTCGGCCTGTCCCGCGCGCACATCGCCGTGTTGATCTCCGGGTCGGACTACCGCGAGTACGTCGTCGACTGGAACATCGCCGAGGTTTCCGTGCTCCGCGACGCCGCCCGCGAATTCCTCGACACCCTCGAGCGCGACGAACGCCCGGACATCGACGAGCACACCGCGACGTACCGGACGGTGCGCGCACTGCACCCGCTCATCGACGACGTCGAGATCGAGATCGCTCCAACGCTTGCCGAGCGCTACCGCACCGCGGTCGCCGAGCACAAGGCCGCCGAGAACGCCAAGCGTCGCGCGGCCGCCGAAGTGCTCGACGCGCTCGGCTCCGGCCGGCGCGCCGTAGTCGCCTGCGAGTCCATCGCGATTCGCGTACCGGGCACTGGCGACTCGCCGCCGTCGCTGCGCCCGTCTCCCATCCGTTCGACACCGCAGAAGGTGAGCGCCGCAGCATGACCACTCAGACCGTCACGTCGGCCGTCGCGCAGCAGCGGGACAGCTCGCCGGCCGCGCTGGTGCGCAAGTACCGCACAGACTTCGCGACCGTGCTTCCCAGCCACATCAAGCCCGAGACGTGGCTGCGTATCGCTACCGGTGCCCTGCGCCGGAGTCCGCAGCTCGCGCACGCCGCGGAGAAGAACCCGACATCGTTGCTCGTCGCGCTTCTCGATGCCGCGCGCAAGGGGCTCGAGCCGGGCACGGAGCAGTACTACCTAGTGCCGCGCAAGACCAAGCGCGGTCCCGAGGTCCTCGGCATCACCGGGTATCAGGGCGAGGTGGAACTCATGTACCGGGCCGGCGCGGTGTCCTCGGTCAAGGTCGAAGTGGTGCGCGAACACGACACCTTCGCCTACAACCCGGGCGAGCACGACCGGCCGGTGCACGAGATCAACTGGCGCGCCGACCGCGGCGACCTGGTGCTCGCCTACGCGTACGCGAAGATGCGCGACGGGGCGACGAGCAACGTCTCGGTGCTCTCCGCCGACGACATCGCCGTCATTCTGTCCAAGGCCGAGGGCGCCGACTCGCCGTTCTCGCCGTGGCAGTGGAACCCCAAGGCGATGTGGCTCAAGTCGGCCGCGCACCAGCTCGCGAAGTGGGTGCCGACCAGCGCCGAGCGCGTCTGGCAGCCCGACGGGCCGCCGCCCGAGGTGCCGCCGGCCGCGCCGGTCATCCTGCCCACTACTGAGGACGTCGTCGACGCCGAAGTCGTCGACGACTGGCCAACCGCGCCGGCGGACACCGCGGACGGTGAGCGATGACCGCCACCAACGCGAAGGGGCTCGAGGTGATCGCCGACGAGCCCACCGAGGCGCCGATGCGCGCCAAGGGCGGCGCGCCGGTGCTCTGGCGGCTACTCGCCGACCTGGCCGAGTGGGCTCACGAGATCCGGTCGCGTCCGTGGGAGGGAGCCAAGCCGTGGCCGACCAGCTCGCTTTAGGGTTCGCCGACCGGCACGCTGGCCAAGAGGCCAACCTCGCCGCCGCGGTCGCCATGAACGGCGACTACCGGGCCGAGGCCGAGGCCGCGCTCGCCGAGCTGGTCCGCGAAGGCAGGCCGTTCACCGCCGAGGACGTCCGCAAGGCCGTTCCTAAGGAAGTCGAGCCGCACTCGCCGAACGTCCTTCCGTCCGTGCTCGGCACGTGGGCCGCACGTCGGCTGATCGTGCCTTGCGGCGAGTACCGCAGCCGCCGGCGAAGCCGCCGCGCGAGCCGCAACCGGGTGTGGATTGCTCGCGGACCGGTCGCGGAAACGCTTTCGTAGAACGGATTCCTTGTCACTTTGTTGTCACTTCACGCCCAAGTTCTTCTCTAGCGTTTCGAGCCAACACAGCAACAGGAGCACGTCACCGACCAGTGGCGGGCGCGGTGAAGCACGCCCGCGTCCGCCACTGCATCACTCCAGGGGGACCCGTGATCATCGAATTTCCCAGCACCAGGACCGCGGCCGCGCCCGTGCGCAAACTCGACGCGCTCGCCATCGAGGCGGCGCTCAACGGCCGACGCACGTACGACGATTTACACCCGCGCGAGGTGTTTGAGGTCGTCCGGATCGCTCGCCGCCGCGGCGACACCCTCGACCAGGTCGCCGAACTGCTCGACGTGGATTTCTTCACGATCTCCGAAGAGTACAAAGCGGCGGGGGCCTGATGAGCGTTCAAGCCCTGCGTTGGGCCGCCGAGCAACGGGTCGGCGGCCCCATGCCCAAACTCGTGCTCTACGCCCTGGCCGAGCACGCCAACCGCGACGGCTACGCCACAACGTCACTTACAACGCTCGAGCGTGAAACCGAAGCGTCGCGCCGAACCGTGCAACGCGGGCTCGACACGCTCGTCGAGCGACAGCTCATCGGCCGTACCCGACGCCAGCGAGGTACCGGCGCCGACACGTCCAGCGAGTACCGCCTCATGCTCAATCGACCCGGCGACGGTGCCACACCGACGCCCCAGCGGGAGGGACACACCGACACCCCCGGGAGTCAGAACGACATTCCCCCCGTGTCAGAGCAACACCCCGGGAGTGTCGGACGGACACCCCACGCGGGTGTCACAGCGACACCCCAAGGTGAACCGGAACTACTGAACCGAACTACGGAACCAGGCCGTCACGCGCGCCCCCGCACGCGAGGCGCCACCACCGCGGCAGAACTTTCGGCAACCGCATCTCGGCCCGACGCCTACCGACTGGTGACGTCCTGGCGCGACCAGACCGGCGCCGCCTACCGGCCGGCGACGATTCGCGCGCTCGCCAAGCAGGCCGACGGCATCTTGCGCGACGGTGGCGCACTGGCCCCGCTGCGAGCCGCGCTCGACGAATGGGACCGCCGCCCTGACGCTCGGCCCGGTCTGCTGCCGCACCTGTACGACGACGCGGTCAAGGCCGCCCGACGCATCGAGCAGCCGGCCGCGCATCCCCCGGTGCGCAGTGCTCGAGGCGAGAAAGTCCGCGGGTGGCTCGCGCTCGCCGCCGAGCCCGCGCCCGTCGAAGCCGAACCCGTCGAGCAGCTCGCCGAAGGGATGCGCGCATGAACCGAGCAGAAGTCGCGACCCTGCTCGGCGCTGCCGCGGCCGTCGACCCGAAGGTGCCGCAACCCGATCCGGACGTGCTCACGATGTGGGCCGGCATCCTTGACGACGTCCCGGCCGACGTCGCCGGCGCCGCCGTCCGCGCGCACTACCGGCACAACAGCGAGACCGTCATGCCGGCCGACATCGTCGAGTACTGGCGAACGATCCGTCGCGACGCCGCCGAGCGTGAGCACAACGCGCAGTTGCGAACCCGCGCCATCGAGCGCCCGCCGAACCTGCGCGCCATCCGTGACGGTGTCGCCCAAGTTACCGCGGCGCTCGCCATCACCCGCGGAGTCGATCCCGAGTACGCCGAGGCCGAAGTCGAGGCCCGTCGCACCTACCTCGCCGTGGCGTGCACCTGGTGCAAGGCCCGACCAGGCGCACCGTGCACCGGTCCCGGTGGCAACCCGCTCACCAAGCAGCCCGCGCACGATGCCCGACTCGCCGACGCGCTCGCGTCCACACGCTGAACACCAGGGGGAAACGATGAACAACCACGACGAGACCACCGCTGCGACCGGTCGCCGGCGCCTCCGCGCGCACGCGCGCGTCGACGCCAGCTCGGCGGACACTTCCGGTGCGGGTTACCCCGGACCCGCGCCGGTCGACTCGTCGGCGCGCGAGCAGTTCGCCGCGTTGCTGCGCCGGGCCGGCGAGTACGCACCGGCCGTCGTCGAGGGCGACCTCGGCTGCCGGCTCGGCATCGCGCTCGAGGGGCTTGCCCGGCAACCGGGTACGGGGTTGCTGCCCTACCGGCTTCGTCGGCTCGCCGAGGCCGTGCTCGCCGCGCCGCTAATCGACAAGGCGCCGCAGTGACGCGCCGGCCGTCGTGGCGGGAGCGCGCAGCGTGCCGCGGGCGCCTCGACCTCGATTTCATCGACCCGGCCGACGAGCAAGTCGACCAGTGCCGCGCCGTCTGCGCCGAGTGCCCGGTGCGCGAGCTGTGCCTCGCCGACGCACTCGCTTCGGGGGAAGCGTGGGGGATCTGGGGAGGGCTCGACGCCGACGAGCGGGCCGCGGTCGCTGAGCAGGACGGACACCCCGCGCCGACGGTTCGGCCGGCGCACGGCACGAACGCCCGGTACGCGAAACACCGGTGCCGCTGCTCGGCGTGCACCGCGGCGCACGCCGAGTACGAACGCGAGCGCCGTGCCCGGCTCCGGGCTCGTCGGCGCGGCACGGTGCCGCGCGCTTACGTGCTCGCCGAGCCGGTCCGGTGCGGCCGCACGTGGGCCGGCGCCGGTCAGTACGTGCTAACGCTGCCCGGTCTCCCGATCCCGGCCGAGGCCGAACTCGACGAGCCGGTCGGCGCGGCCGCATGAACGGCACCGGTCGTAGGCTGTCCCGACTCGACACGAAGGAAGGTTCGTTGAGCGCACGCGTATTCGCCCGAAGCACGCTCATTGCCGGTGACCCGGTGAACTGTCGCCACGAACACCCGCACAAGCCCGACCGCGTGTGCCTGCTGGCCAAGGCGCACGGGGGTCTCGGCGCCGCTGCACCGCACCGCTCGGTCGAGGGCGACGAGTGGTTCGACGCCGTGTGCCGCGAATGCCGCGGCGCCGGCTCGGTCGACGGCGTCGAGTGCGCACCTTGCGCCGCCGGCGGATGGGTGCTCGTCGACCAGGCAGCCGGCGCCGCATAGCCGTCGAGCCCGGTCGGTGACACGGCCGGCTCGAAGCTCGAGTGCATGATCGACACGTGCGCCGCTCCGTTCTGCGCCAACGCGACCACCGGTGGCACGGTGTGCCCGTCGTGTCTCGGCCGGCTTCGGTCCGACCTGGTCGACGTCGCCGAGCTGGTCGACTACCTCGAGGACACGGTCGCCCGGCTCTCGAATACCGGGCCGCCGCGGGTCGGCTCTCGACCGGCCGAGACTGGGCTGCCGTTCAACGTCGGCGCCGCCGAGGTCCGCGACGTCATGCACAACGTGCTCTCGACGTGGGTGCGGGACTTGTGGGAGACGCACGGCTTACGCCAGCAAGTACCGACAGGCGAGACCGCGCCGGACGGCTCGCCGCTTACCGTCGCCGAGCTGGACCCGCTCGACCTTGACGACACCGTGCCCGAGATGGCCGCGTGGCTGCGCCGACACCCGTCGTGGGTCGAGTACCACCCGGCCGGCGGCGACCTGGTCGACGAGATCGGCGACGCCGTCGAGCAAGTCCGCCGGGCCGTCGACCTCCCGCCGGCGCGCGTGTACTGCGGGCCGTGCCCGGACTGCTCGGCCGCCCTCTACGCCCGACCCGAGCGGGCCGTCGTCGCCTGCCGCGAGTGCGGGATGCGCCATGACGTCGAGGCCCGGCGCGAGAAGTTGCTCGACGCCGCCCGGGACGTCAAGGCGACCGCGGCGGAGATCGCCCGCGCGTTGCCGAAACTGCTCGGCCGCGAACTGTCGGCGAACACACTGCGCACGTGGGCGCGCGCCGGCAAGCTCGACAAGCGCGAGCCCGACGAACACGGTCGGCCACGGTTTCGCGTCGGCGACGTCATCGACCTAGCCATCACTACTCCAACGCGAAGTCGGTAGGTCAGGGCCAAGCTACGCTCACTGACCATGACCGTCAGAGCGTGGCTAAGTGGACGACCATTCGATCTTGAGATTGTCGCTCACCACTTCGGCGACGGAGACCCAGCCGTAATCTCTGACGAGAAGGACATTTACTACCTCACCTCGGGACATCTCGACGGCCTATTTGACATGGGGTCCCAGTTATTCGAGGCCGCCAAGAGTGAACTGAATTTAATCAATGGCATTACAAGGTTACTTGCCAGCGAATTTCAACCCGTTGATCTAACGGGCCGATTTGAGCACGACGGAAAACAACATGCGATCGTATTTGCACAAGCCGCGCTAGGCTCCCTTGGAGGCTTGACCGCCACAGCCGTCGCCACCGGTGCCAACACCGGAACGCCCAGGCCATCACCGGCTTCCAGCCTGCTCGCGGCAGCACGCAAGCACCCTGACGCAACCGAAGTGCTAGCCCTTCTCTCGGAAAGAACCGTCACCCTCAACTGGTTTAGACTATATAAGGTCTTTGAGATAATTCGAGAGAATGTCGGCGGCAAGAATAAGCTGGTCGAGAAAAATTGGAAATCAAGGCAGGAAATTAGCGCTTTCACTGTTTCAGCCAACTCGCCGCATGTGAGCGGCGGCGCGGCTCGACATGCCCGAATGCCGCCAGGTTCCCCGCAGCAAACCATGACCATTCACGAAGGGCGGGCCATGATCGCTGACCTTCTAGTGTCTTGGTTGAAGTGGTTGGCTGCCTCGGAGTAGCCCGACTCACAACCTCGGCACTCGTCAACATCGTGTAACCCACGAACCGGCCGGTTGTGCTTAAACTGGCGATTAGCAGCGGGTGAGCTGTACCCGCACCACGATCCGACAGCCCCGGACTATCCTCCCCCTCGGTTCGGGGCTGTCTGCTGCCCGGGGGCGAGGTGATCACCTTGCCGCGCAATCTGATCACCGACGCCGACCGGGAGCGCGTGCGCGAGCTGCACGCCGAAGGCAAGACCCGCAACGACATCGCCCGGGAGATCAACCGCTCGCCGTCCACGGTGACCGGCATTGCCCGCGCGCTCGGTCTGTCCTTCGACCGCTCGGCCACTGCCGCCGCCACGCACGCACGCCAGGTCGACAACCGCGCCCGCCGCACGGACATCGTCGGCCGGCTCTACGGGCGCGCCGAGCGCATCCTCGGCCGCCTCGAGGCCGACCGATACATGTTCACCGCGAGCACGATCAACGGTATTGAGTCCAAGGTGCTCGACCACGTGCCGGCGCCGGACGAGAAGGCACTCGCGAGCGCGATGTCGACTCACCTCGGCGCCGCAGCCAAGCTCGAGCAGGTCGACGCCGACACCGGCGCCGAAAGCGCAAAATCGATGCTCGGAGGGCTCGCCATCGCGCTAGGTATTCAGGTTGCTATGGGCCGCTGAATCGCCCGAGTACCCGCCTGCGTGAAAATCTTGACGGTTTAGGCAACCAATGATCACCCACTCTAACCGCAGGGCCATATTCAAGGCTAGTACCATCCTCGCTAAGTAACGGCCGGAAATTCACCCCAACTTCATCGAGATTAATTACAAATCTTTCCCCAGGATCAAGCTTAATAGGCGCGATTGAATTTAATCTACGCGGTGAAAGATAATGAAGCTCGCCACCTCTGCGCAGACGAGCGAAACCAATCCCACTGATCGTTACCGCTAGGCGTCCATTGTTTGCGATCGTCATCAAGTTGGCATATTCCTTGTCGCCATTTTCATCAATGCGTATAACTCCAATACCGATCGAGGTAACTACTCTCGAGCCTGATCGCCCAAAAGCTACCATCTGCCAAACGAGCGACAGACCTGCCACAACTAATGCTAGCCATGCAACAACCGCAGTCATAGCCACAGGATACGGAATAACTTTCGAGCTCACGACCCGAGGCACGGTGAGTCAATGCCGGTCAATCTGCCGTTGTCTGCGGTTCAGGTCGAATCGATGCGCGAGTCGCGTGCCCGGGTGAACATCTGGTCGGGCGCCATCCGGTCCGGCAAGACCATCGCGAGCCTGTTACGCTGGTTGATCTACGTCGCGCACGCGCCCCGCGGTGGACAACTCGTCGTTGTCGGCCGCACTCGCGACTCGGTCGCGCGCAACGTGTTCGCGCCACTGCAAGACCCGACTCTCTTCGGCGCGGTCGCCGATCACGTCCGCTACACCGCCGGCGCCCCGTCCGGCTGGATTCTCGGCCGGCAAGTGTTCGTGCTCGGCGCGTCCGACAGCAAGGCCGAGAAGGTCTTGCGGGGGCTCACGTGCGCCGGCGCGTACGTCGACGAGGTGACCGTCGTTGCCCGGGAATTCTTCAAGCAGTTACTAGGCCGGATGTCGGTTCCAGGCGCGCAACTGTTCGGCACCACTAACCCAGACAACCCTGCGCATTGGCTGAAACACGACTACCTCGACCGGCTCGCCGAGCTGCCCGACTGGCGCTCGTTCGCGTTCACCCTCGACGACAACCCCTCGTTGTCCGCCGAATACCGGGCGAGCATCCGCCGTGAGTACACCGGCTTGTGGTTCCGTCGGTTCATCCTCGGCGAGTGGGTCGCCGCTGAGGGCGCCGTGTTCGACATGTGGGAGCCTGGCCGGCACGTCGTGCCGTGGGCCGAGCTGCCCGACCTGCGGCGCCTGCTCGCCGCCGGCGTCGACTACGGAACCACGAACGCAACCGCGGCCCTGCTGCTCGGCCTCGGCGCCGACGACCGGCTGTACTTGGTCGACGAGTGGCGCCACGACCCCGCGCACGCGCGGACCCGGCTCACCGACTCCCAGCTCGCCGCCGGACTGCGCGAGTGGCTCGACCTCGACCACCACCCGCGCCAGCAGGGCCGGCCAGAGTTCGTCGTCGTCGACCCGGCCGCCGCGTCGTTCCGGGTGCAACTCCAGTCCGACGGCGTGCTCACCCAAGCCGCCGACAACGACGTCGCCTACGGCATCCGGACCGTGTCGAGCCTGCTCGCCGAGGACCGGTTGCGCGTGGCCGATCGGTGCCGAGGCTTCATCGCCGAGGTACCCGGCTACTCGTGGGACGACAAAGCGACCGCCGCCGGCGAGGACAAGCCGATCAAGATCGCTGATCACTCGCTCGACGGCGGCCGCTACGCCGTGACAACTACTGAGGCGCTCTGGCGGCCTGCTCTCGCCTCCGCTTGAACACTGGGTACGCCTCCGGTCGGCCCTGTTTGTCTTGTCCGACTGCCCACTCGGCCAGCGCCCACCCGGCGCGCTCGATGGCCTCGATTTGCTGGGACCAGTCGGCAACCTCGCCGGACATGGCGTGGTGCGTCGCCGGCCAGTTCAGCCGCGCCGCGAAAATGTAGTGACCAGCCGTGTACGCCTTCTGTGCGTCGGCGCCGGCTTGAGCCGCCTTGGCGTCCTTGATGAATCCCACGTTTCTCCCTGCTCTGGTGAAAGGGGGTGCGTCATGCCGTCTTCGTGGCCTCCCCCGCCGTTCGACGACGCGCACGCGCGTATGCGCGAGTGGGATGCCTGGTACACCGGTGATCCCGAGCGGCTCGTCGAGATCTACACCGGCGAACGCCGGCGCGCTGTTACACCTCGACTCCGGCCCTCGACCTACCGCGGCGGCCTCGTGGGCGGGCTCGCCCGGTTCTTCTGGGGCCGCCCGGTCCCCGTCGGCCAGACCCGACAACGACTGCATGTGCCGCTCGCCGCGGACATCGCGACCGCGTCGGCCGACCTCCTGTTCTCCGAACCGCCCCGCATCATCGTCGACGACACCGCGGCGCAGGCTCGGCTCGACCTCGCGCTCAACTCGCCGGCGATGCACTCGCGGTTGCTCGAAGCGGCCGAGATCGCCTCGGCGCTCGGCGGTGCCTACCTGCGCGTGGTCTGGGATGCCGACGTGGCCGAGCACGCCATGCTCGACGCCGTCCACGCCGACGCCGCGGTGCCCGAATGGCGTTGGGGTGAACTGGCCGCAGTCACCTTCTATACGCGGGTGCGCGTCGACGGGCCGGCCGTGTGGCGCCACCTCGAGCGCTATGAACCGGGCCGAATCGTGCACGCATTGCACGTCGGCACCGACACCGAACTCGGCCGCCCTGTGCCGCTCGCCGAGGACCCGTCGACCGCATGGGCGGCGCCGCTGGTCAACGCCGAAGGCAACATCGCCACCGGCACCGACCGGCTCGCCGCCGCGTACGTGCCCAACGTCCGCCCTAACCGGGTGTGGCGCGGCACGCCACAACTCGCGCCGCTGGGCCGGTCGGACTTCGACGGGGTCGAAGGTCTCTTCGACGCGCTCGACGAGGTCTACACGAGCTGGATGCGCGACGTCCGGATCGCCAAGGCCCGACTACTGGTGCCCACCGGGTACTTGCAGGACAACGGCGCCGGCCGCGGCGCGAGCTTCGACGAAGACCGCGAGGTCTACACCGAGTTGAACGCGCTGTCGCGCGGCGGCTCGGACACCCTCACCGTCTCCGCGCACCAATTCGCCATCCGGGTAGCCGAACACCGCGACACCGCCGAGGACATCACCCGTACCACGCTCCGCGCCGCCGGCTACTCGCTAGCGACCCTCGGCGACAACGACGGCGACGCCTCGATCACCGCGACCGAGGTCACCGCCCGCGAAAAGCTGTCGAACCGGACCCGCGACAAGAAGGCACGGTACTGGGCCTCCGGTCTAGCGCACGTCTCCGCCGCGCTGGTCGAGATCGACCGGGCCGTCTTCGGCGGCACGGCGACCGTGCCCGACCTGCCGAAGGTCGAGTTTCCCGACCGGACGCAACCGGACCCCGAAGCGCTCGCTCGGACAGTGCAGGCGCTCGGCGCGGCCGAGGCCGCATCGACCGATGTACGGGTGCGAATGGTTCACCCTGACTGGGAAGATGACCAGGTCGACGCCGAAGTCGCCGCCATCCTCACGGAGTCTGGCCGGACGGTACCCGATCCGGCCAAGTTCAACGGTTCCGAAAAAACATCAACGCAAGCTAACAGCACTTTATTCCGCTAAATTACGCTTCGTGGAAGTTTGAATCTTCTCTAAGGAGTAACCGCTCCGGCCAGGCTGATTACTGCCGCGCTTGAACATAGTTACCACCTTGAAGTGGCCCAAATATTCAAGGTCGGGCGACGAAACAAGCCGGGCAACCATAGGCGCCAGATGCTCAGGAACACTGGCTCGAAATGCGCGGCCGACTTGAGGCGCGAACCGCACAGTACTGGAGGACCACTCCCATCCGTCAACAGTGCCGACGATTGTCCGTTCCGCAACGGCACTAACAGTATCGCCTGCGGCATGCTCAAGCCTGCTAGCCGCTGGCATCGAGAGTCGGACTTCACTGGTACCACGCGAAGCATCTGCCCAATGACCATAGAGCTCATAAGTGGACTCGCGCGTAACCTTCGCGAATTTCGCAAGTGCGTCACGAGCAGGGGACGACAGATCATGCAAAGCCGCATCTAGCACTGCCGATGTAGGCTCGTCATGTTTTTGGGCAAGGTTCATCAGAACAACAAGTCGCCTAAGCGCTATTTCTTCAACAGGCTCAGGCCGCTTTGTCGGAAGGGCTCCGGCCTCAGCTCCAACATCCGGAGCAGCGACTAAAAGCCGCACGCTTCCCAGCGTGGGAGTAACACGCAGCGCACTATTAAATCGCGCTAGGCGACCAGTGCTTTTCGCAACATTTTTGATAACCTCATCTAGAGCCTTGAGAAAGGCTGCGAGCGATCCGGCATTGGTTGTATGCCCTTCGACGCCTGGCCCATCGAGATGAAGATCCAAGACGGAGGTGGGACCGTTGACACGCTCAGCTAAGTCGTTTAGGTGAGCAGTCATCAAGGGACGGCGAAGATCATCAGCGGGCACGCGTTCGACAAGATTCCTGTACCGATCAAGGTCGGTAGACCAGTCAACGACCGCACCAGTGCGGCGGGGCGACCTACGACGATGCAAGGGCTCAGGCGTACTCACGAGGACCACCTCACTTCCACAAAGCCCTTCGCGTCCTCTACCAGTCTCCCTTCTTCGTCCTGCTTTGGCGAGGGAAGCCGCAAGCGCGACCAGTTTTCATGCCAGACGTCGAGGTCCTCCACCGTAACCGCGTGACCTGCGGTATCAGGCGGGAAGTACATGAGGTACTTGAAATCGGTCAGGTGATCGAGCTTCGTGCCACCAGGTTCGTACCGCTCGTCGCACTCCAAGGTGTGAATTCGAGCACCAGCTCCGCTCGGCCCACCGAACAGCGGCCAGCAAGACTTCCAAGCCAGAGCGTCGATCAGGACAAGCGCGTCCAGATCATTTGGCTTGTCACTGCCAGTGACGAAAGATCCGTTGATCCAGACAGCGAGTAGCGGTATGCCCTCCGCAGCGAGTCGCTCTAACCGGGAGCGAGCGAGCAGCAGCATCGAACGTCGATACGGCGAGTGACCGAAAAGTTTCTCCATCTCGTCCCAGCTAGCGGGATGAGCTGTGTCCGACCAGGGCAGGACTAGCTGACTGGGGTCGAAGTCGGACCGCTCGAGTGACGGAAGCATCTTTGACCCCTCTCAATCGCAGCCCGACGCCTGAAGATCGCTACCCGGTTGCACACTGTTACCGATTGGTTCATTACACGATAGTCACGACTCCCAGCTCGGCGCGTTGACGAATTGGGGGCTGCCGATGCCGTGGAAGCCCCCACTCGAGGTTGACGCTGCCGACGTCGTCGAGCAGCTCGCCGCGGACATCCTCGCCCTGTACACGCAGGCCGAGGCGCGGTTGCTCGGCGACATCGCCCGCCGGGTCCGCGCCGAGCAGGACGTGCCCGAATGGGCCGCGCAGAAAACCGCCGCGGCGCGCGAGCTTCGGCTCGCCGCCGAGCGGATCGCTACCCAGGTCACCGGGCAGGCAGGCCAGGCGGCCGCCGATTCCGTGTTCGCCGCGTGGCAGGCCGGCGCCGAGCAGGGGCTCGCGCAGCTCGCCGAACTCGGCGCGCTGTCGTCCGAGCAGCTCGAGCAGCTCGCCGGCGTAGTGCCCGGAATGCAGGCGGCCGCCATCCTCGCCGCGGACCTCACCAGCCGACTCGAAGCGCTGCCGCTGCGCGTCTTGCGCTGGCAGCAGGACGCCTATCAAACAGCGGTCGCCGCCACGGCGCCCGATCAGTTGCTCGGTACCAGCACGATCCACTCGGCGCAGCGTGCCGCGTGGGATCGTCTCGCCGCGCAAGGCGTGACCGGGTTCGTTGACCGCGCCGGCCGCGACTGGAACCTCGCGAGCTACGTCGAGATGGCCGTGCGCACCGCGACCGGGCGCGCGTGGAACGACGGTCACCTCGCCCGGATGGCCTCCGCCGGCGTCGAGCTGGTCACGATCGCCCGCTCGCGTCATGCCTGCCGACTCTGTACCCGCTGGGAAGGGCGGGTGTTGGCGCTGTCCGGCCCGCCCGGCGAGCGCCAGGTCGAGCACACCCTCACCGACGAGACGGTCTCCGTCGACGTCGCCGCCACCGTCGAGCAGGCGCGGCTCGAGGGGCTCATGCACCCGAACTGTCGGCATCAGTTCGTGCCCTATCTGCCGGGCGTGACCAAGCTCGACGAGATTCGCGAGCACGACGCCAAGGCCGAGCAGGACCGCGAAGACCTGCGCGCGCTCGAGCGCAAGGTGCGCCGGAACAAGCGCAAGGCCGCGGCCGCGCTCACCGACGACGAGCGCCAGGCCGCCGAGCGTCGGGTGCGCGAAACGCAAGCCGAGATCCGCGAGCATGTGAAGCGGACCGGGCTCAACCGCAAGCGCTACCGCGAGCAGGTCAACCTCGGACACGGCGACCTGCGGGCCGCCGAGCGCCGGCGCGACCAGCTCGCCGACCAGGTCACCGAAGGCAGCGCCGAGCAGAACCGGCTCGACGCCATCGACGACGAACAGGCCCGCCGGCGCGCGGCCGAGCGGCTCGCCGCGGAGAAGGCCGCGGCCGACAACGCCATCGCCGACGCGCTCGCCGCGCAGCACCGCACGCCGGCCGAGCTGAGCGACGACGAACTCGCCGTCGCCGACCGAGCGTTCGCCGAGCGCGCCGAGTTGCTCGGCAAGCCCGGCCAGGTCAGCCGGACACACCAGGCCGTACGCGACGAGATCGAACGGCGCGCCGCGCCGCCGGCCGCGTCGGGCGACCTACGGGAGCTGTCCGACGAGCAGCTCGCCGACCGGCTCGCCGAAGTCGGCGACGACGAGGAGGCCGTCGAGGCAGTAATCGCCGAGCTGGAGCGGCGCGAAGCCGACCAGCAGTACGCCGACGCGGTCGCCGACGAGCCGGACGCCGAGAAGTGGGCCGAGGTCGACCGGCTCGTCGAGACCGGTCTCGACTACGAGCAGGCGTACGCCGAGGTGTTCGACAAGGACGTCGAGAAGATGCGTCGCGAGGACGCCATCGCCCGACTTCGACGCGAGGGCTACCGCGGCCGCGGATTCGACGAACTCGCGCGCGCTGCCTATGCCGATCGCCTCGAACGCGACTACTTCGCCGCCGAGGCCGCTACAAACGGGTTCCTGCTCACGCGGGAAGGGCAGCAGGGCGGGCTCGATCCGCGGAACCTGTGGCGCCAGAACGAGAATTACGCGCGCCGGTGGGCGTCCGACGAGTTGAAGCAGTGGTGGGACGAAAACGGTAGGGTCACGTTCGACCAGTTCGCCGACGAGTTGCTCGACGGCGGCAACGGAGAACGGTTCCGCACCGGGGGTGAGTCGTGGCAACAGTGACCGCCGAGCAAGTCCGCGCCGCCCGGGAACAGGGCTACGCCGCCGGCTACGGACTCGCGCCACCGACGCCGAACCCGTACACGCCAACGCATACGCCCGAGTGGCTCGGCCCACGGACGCCTGCCGAGCGCGCTCATCGGGAAAACGCCGAGCGTGGACCGCTTGCACTCGCGCGAGTCTGGCGGCAGGGCTACCAAGACGGGCAAACGGTCTACGCGCGCGAACACGCGCCGGGAAGTACGTCCTAGGACGGTTCGGCAGAGCCACCGTCGAGGAGTTCTCGTTCCCAGTCCTTGAGTTCCGGCTCGACCTTCGGTGCCGACGGACGGCCACCGCCCACCCCGCGCCCTGGCATTCCCGCTCGCCACCGCTCGATCTCTGGCAAGCGTGCCGGCAGCCAGCCGGGCACCCCACCGTCGATTTCGACGTCGGGTTCAGGGAACGGATGCGCCGACTCGGCGGGGTACCGGCCGCGCCACTTGTCGACCGCATGGCGTGTAACGCCGAGGCGCTCGGCAATGCCGTTTACGCCAAGGTGACGAACGGTGCTCACGAGAGCACCGCCCCACCGAACAGCTCATCGCGCACGTACAGCGACAGCGGGCCGACAGGTTCCGGCCACTTGAACGGCGCTGGTTCGACGATCACACGCTCGGCGGCAACCTCGGCGCACGCCTCCCAGATATCGACCTGCCCCGGGACCTGGTCGGCGACGTACTTGCGCATGGCCTCGGCCTCAAGCAGCGGGCCGACCTCGAAAAGTGCCTGCATGTTCTTCCCCTCTCAACGTTGTCTCCGATTTCGACAACGTTAGAGACCAACTGAAACCTTGTCAAGAATCGAGACAAGGTTTCTCGCTCGGCCGGGCGCCGAGTCCCCACCCACGACCGCCCAGGAGGCAACCGTGTCCGCACCCATCACCCCTGCCGGCGCTGCTGGCGAGACGTTCGGCACACCCGGCGAGCCCAACACCGCCGGCCAGCCGCCCAGCACCGAGCAGGCACCGGCCGCCGGCCAGCCGAGCGCACCGGCACCAGCCGAGCAGGGACCAGCCGCGGACGAACTTGCCGCGCTGGACCCGGCGACGCTGGCGAAGATGGTGCGCGACCTGCGCACCGAGAACGCCGCGGATCGCACGAACGCGAAGACGAAGGCGGCCGACGAGGCGCGGCAGCAGCTCGCGCAGGACATCAGCAAGGCCCTCGGCCTGGTCGCCGACGACGACAAGGCGGACCCGGCCAAGCTCGCCGAGCAGGTCACCGCCGAGCAGCAGCGCACCCGCGCCGCCTCGGTCGAGCTGGCCGTGTTCAAGTCCGCCGGCCAGCTCGGCGCCGACCCGGCCGCGCTGGTCGACTCACGCGCGTTCGTATCGGCGGTCGAGCAGCTCGACCCCACCGCGGCCGACTTCGCCGACAAGGTCGGCGCAGCGATCACCAAGGCCGTGACCGACAACCCGAAGTTGCGCGCCGCCGGCCAGGCGCCGCCGCGCAGCAGCGGGCAGCACGCCGGCGGGCCCGGCGAGAAGCCCGCCGCGAAGTCGCTCACCGACGCCATCTCACGCCACTACGGCAACTGACCACTAGGAGAGTTCCATGCCCGTGACCTTGGCCGAAGCCAAGAACAACGCACAGACCGACTACGACCCGGCCGTGATCGACGAGTTCCGAAAAGAGTCGGCGATCCTCGACTCGCTGATCTTCGACGACGTCGTCAACCCCTCCGGTGGAGGCGCAACCCTCACCTACGGATACCGCCGGCTGATCACACAGCCCACCGCGGATTTCCGCGCGCTCAACTCCGAGTACGCGCCGCAGAACGTCACCACCGCGCCGTTTTCTGTCAACTTGGCTGTACTCGGTGGCGCTTTTGAGGTCGACCGGGTCATCGCCAAGGTTGGCCCTGCCGCGTCCGCCGCGGTGTCGTTGAACATGTCGCAGAAGATCAAGGCCGCGAACACCCGATTTCAGGACGCGGTGATCAACGGCGACACCGCCGTCGACACCAACGGGTTCGACGGGCTCGACAAGGCGCTCGTGGGCTCCACCACGGAGTTTCGCGCCGGCCAGGTCACCGACTGGACCGACTTCGACACCAACGCGCGCGCCGAGCACAAGGCGCTCGACGCCGTCGACGAGTTCCTCTCGCTGCTCGACGGCACGCCGTCGGTGGTCATCGGGAACGCGAAGTCGCTTGCTCGAGTCCGGGCGGCCGCGCGCCGCGCCGGCATGTACACCCGCGACCCGGTCGAGGGGCTGATCGGCGTCAACGGCCGGCCGGTGGTCCGCGAGACCTACGGCGGGGTGCTGCTCGTCGACGCCGGCGCGAAGGCCGGCACGAACAACCCGATCGTGCCGATTCTCGGCCGGACCGTGGGCGGCACCGCGGCGACCGGGCTCACCGACTTGTACGCCTACCGCGTGGGGCTCGACGGGTTCCACGGGGTCGCGACCGTCGGCACGCAGCTCGTCGAGAGCTGGCTGCCCGACTTCACCGTCGCCGGCGCGGTCAAGAAGGGCGAGGTGGAGCTCGGCCCGGTCGCCGTCGCGCTCAAGGCCACGAAGGCGGCCGCCGTCTTCCGCAACATCAAGGTGCAGTGATGCCACGACACATCATCGAAACCCCGGTCGCCGACTACACGGGCACCGTCGCCGGTGTCCGGCTCACCGCCGGCCGCGGCGAGGCCGACGACGAGAACGCGGTCGCCTACTTCCAGCGGCACGGCTACACCGTGACGCCGGTCGAGGACGACGTCGAACCCGCCGAGCCGGCCGTCGACGACCCGCCAGCCGACACCGCGCCCACCGACGAGACGCCGCTCGAGACCCCGCCGGCCGAGCCGGAAGGAACGAAGCGCACCAACCGCCGCACGCCGGCGAAGTAGCCGCCGCGGCCGGCACCCGTGCCCCGACCGGGCGCCGGCCGCGGCCTCCACCAACGAGAAGGGGTCGCCGTGGCACGCGCGTACGCGACCGCCGAGGACTACGCGAACTGGCTCGACATCACCACCCCGCCCGAGGGCGTCACCCGGCAGCTTGCCCGCGCGTCACAGCTCGTCGACTGGCTGCTCGTCACCGCGGTCTACCTCACCGACCCGGCCGGCTACCCGTCCAACCCGGACGTGCGCGCCGCGGTACGCGACGCCACGTGCGCCACCGTCGCGTGGTGGGAAGACACCGGCGACGACTCCGGCGCGGCCGCCCGGTTCACCTCCGCCGGCATCGGGTCCGTGAACCTCACCCGAGCGACCACCGCGGCCGCCGGCACACCGAGCGGCGCGCAAGCTGCCCGGCTTTCGCCAGAGGCCATGCAGATACTCACCGCGGCCGGCTTGCTCGGCGACTGCCCGGTCGAGCAGGAGGTCACCCGGTGGCGCTGACCATGCCCGCGTTCCTGCTCCCGCACACCGTGACCGTCAAGCCCTACACCGGCACCGGCGCGTACGGCCCAACCTTCGGCCGGCCGTTCTCTGTCCGCCGCGCCTATGTCGAGGACCGCCGGCGCCTGGTCCGCGCATCCGACGGCGCCGAGACCATCAGCGAAACGACCGTGATCACCAGGCCCGACCCCTCCGTACCGGCCGGCTCCGAGGTCACCGTGTGGCCCGGCACACCGGCCGAACGCACGGCGATCGTGATCACCGCGAGCACGTTCGACCACCCCAGCGCCCCGGCGCACCTCGAGATCACCCTCACGTAAGGGAGGTACCCGCCGTGCGGCTCAAGACCGAGTTTCACTGGCAAGGCGATCACGTCCTCGAGGACTTCACACGCGGCGCGGAGAAGGGCGTCAAGCTCGCCGCCGAGCACGTCCGCAGTGTCGCCGTGAACCGGGCGCCCAAAGACACCGGCGCGCTCCGCAACACCGGCACGGCGACCACCGACGGGCTCAACGGCGCCGTCTCGTTCGACACCGAGTACGCCGTGCGCCAGCACGAAGAGACCACCTGGCACCACGAAGACGGCGAAGCGAAGTACCTCGAGACCGCGCTCGACGACGAGATCGACGTCGCCCGGCAGATCATCGCCGCGCAGATCCGGAAGGCCACCCGCTCATGAGGTTCGTCGTCGAGTTGGGCGACCTCATCGCGCGACACCTCGCCGCGGCCGGCGTCGGAACCTACCGGGTCGACGCCGGCTACGCGGCCAACGAAACCGGCATCGTGTTCGGTGGCCTGCCCGCCGACCCTCCGAGCGCGGTCGCCCTGCTGCTCTACCCGCTCACCCACGACACTGACGCCGACGCCGAGTACGGCCTGCGCATCCGCTTCCGCTCCGTCGGCCACGACCCGCGCGACCTGTTCGACCTCGTCGACGCCGCGTTCGACGCGCTCGCCGGCGCCGGCGAGCAGCAGCTCGGGCTCGGCGTCCACCTGGTCACGCGCGAGACCTCGAATCCCAGCGGCATCGACCAGAACGGCCGCTACGTGCACACCGACACCTACCGGATTCAGGCATACCATCCGACCAGATATCGGCCGTAAGCCAGACTGGTTACGGTATATCCCCATGCAGACATCACAAGTGTCAATATGGGTTCCCATTGTTGTTGGAGCCATTGGACTAATTGGCGTTCTCCTTGGGCAACTCATTAACGGCTGGCGCGATAAGAACAAGGTGCTACAAGAAGAGGCATTCAAGCGAGCGGCCATCTGGCGCGACAAGAAGGTCGAAATATACGTCGAACTTATCGACCTATTTCAGAAGAACTCAAACCTTGCTTTGAAGATAGACAGCAAGGTTTATCCACACGAGGACGTTATGGACTCGATCGAGAAGTTCGCGAAGAACGGGGACAAGACAAAGAAGTTCCGCCCTCGACTTAGGCTCATGGCACCGAAAGCGGTCTACGACGCGTACACCTCGACAGTCAACGCCTATTCGGACTTCTTCCAAAAAGGCGTAGAAGAGTACATGAATGCTAGGAACCCCGATGCCGACCTGAGCGACGAGGTTTCAAAAATGTCCTCCGCGAACATGAAAATGCTCGCACAGATGAGGATGGATCTCGGTATCCCATACCCCTAGCACTGGAGTTTCTATGGCTTTACGGTCCATGCTCGCCAGCGATTGGGCGCTCGACGTCGACACGGCCGCTAGCGGCGCCACTGCTCCACAGTGGACGCCGGTTCGTGGCCTGTCGAACTTCTCGGAGAGCACCGACGACAACACCGAGGACGACTCGACCAACGACGCGCCCGGTTGGGGCGCGGACGTCATCACGCAGCGGAAATGGAAGGTCGAGGCCGAGGGCAAGCGCAAGCGCGACACCGCGGCAACCGCCTACACCTCCGACCCCGGACAGGAGTTCATCCGCAAGGCCGCGCGCAAGGTCGGTTTCTCGGCCGACGTGCACGTGCGGTGGTACCGCCGCGACGGCTCGCCGGACGCGTCCGAGGGCTACGCGCAGGTGTCCGAGTTCACCAAGGGCGGCGAAACGACCGACCTCGAGCCGTTTAACTTCACGTTGCTGGGCCAGGGCGAACCGCTCGAGATCGCCAATCCCGTGACCACGCCACCGGCCGGCGGTGCCTCGGTCACATCGACGGGCGGGGGTAAGTGATGGCGTATCGGGATCTCGACGAGCTGCTCGACGGCAGGCTCGAGCTGCCCATCGGCGGCACGGTCTACGCCGTTCCGCCGGTCGACGCCGAGACCGGTCTGCGGTTGCAGCGGCTTCACGACTGGATGTTCGGCGTGGCGGCCGCGGTCAAGGCACACGAGGACGACCCCGACGCCGGCGAGCTGTCGGTGCCGGAACCGGGCGGCGAGCTGCTGTCGGACGCGCAGGAAATCGACATGTACCGCAAGTCGCTCGGCACGGCCTACGACGAGATGGTCGCCGACGGGGTCGCGTGGCCGCGGTTCAAGGTCGCCGGGATGACCGCGTTTCTGCACCACACGCAGAGCCCGGAGGCCGCCGAGGCGTACTGGAACACCGGCGGCCGCCCGGAAGCCTCGGCGGGGAATCGGGCGAGCCGTCGCGCGGCGGCCCGATCGACCCCGCAACGGGCATCCGGGAGTGGTACGACCCGGACACGGAAGGCGGCGCCGGCGACGGCCCACGCTGGTCGGACATCTTCGCGCGCTGGTCGCTCGTCGAGCTAGACCTGCACGAGGTCTACGGCCTCGACCTCGAGGTGCCCGGCCTGCTGCGCGCCCGCTCGTGGCGTTGGCTGCGTATCCGCATCGCCGGTTTGTTCTCCACCGACGCGAGCCGGCTACGCCGTGCCCTCTACCCGGAGCCTGTTAACGCGTTAGGGCGTTAACGCCCTAACGCGTTAACAGGCTCCGGAGCACCAAAGCCGCCCCGCCCGTGACTGACCAACGGGCGGGGGTGGTCGCGTGGCGCTCACCATCGGCGAGCTTGTCGGGTATCTGCGCGTCGACGACAAGGGCGTCGCCGGCAAGCTCGCACAGGCCCGCGCCCGGTTCGCCGCAGCAGCACGTGACACCGACGTCTACGACAACGCGCTCATGCGCGCGGGCAAGTCCGCCCGCGACATGGCGCTGTCCGCCGGCGCGAGCGCACTCAAGGTCGGCGCACTCGCCGGTGCCGCGAACCTTGCCGGCGGCGCGCTCGGCGCGCTCGGCGGCGGCATCGTCACCGCGTCGGGCGCGCTGCTGATCCTGCCCGGTGCCGCGGTCGCCGGCGGTGCCGCACTGGCCTCGCTCAAGGTCGGGTTGTCCGGCTTCGGCGACGCCTTGAAGGCGATTGACGATCCGGCGAAGTTCGCCGAGGCCACCGCGAAACTCGCCCCCGCCGCGCGCGACACGGCGAACGCCGTGCGCGACTTGGCGCCAGCGTGGGACGCGGTCAAACGCTCGGTACAGCAAGAGCTTTTCTCCGAGATGGGCGACGTGGTGCGCCAGCTCGGCGCGCAGTACCTACCGATCCTTAAGCGCGGTATGACCGACGTCGCCTCGAGTTTCGGCGTCGGCGCCGCCGGCCTGGCCGCGTTCCTGCGCGAAGCGCAGACCGGGCGCGACGTGGCGACGATCTTCGACAACAGCTCGACCGCGGTGTCGAACCTGGCCGAGGTCACGCAGCCACTCGCGCAGGTCTTCCGCGACGTCGCGGCCGTCGGCTCGACCGTGTTCGCCGACCTCACCACCGGTGCCGGCTCGGCCGCCGAGCGGTTCGCCGCGTTCATCGCCGCGGCCCGCGAGTCCGGGCAGCTCGAGGCGTGGATGCGCAACGGGCTCAACGCGCTACAGCAGCTCGGACAGCTCGCCGGCAACGTCGGCGGCATCATCTCGGCCGCCTTCTCGGCGATGTCGACGAACGGCGTGTCGACCCTCGACGTGCTCGTGCAGGCAACCGGCGCCGTGCGGGACTTCCTCAACTCCGCGCAGGGCGCCACCCTGCTACAACAGGTCTTCGGCGGCATCGCCGCGGCCGGCCGCGGCCTGGTCCCAGTGTTCGCCGAGATCGGGCGCGTTCTGGTCTCCGACGTCGGCCCGGCGCTAGCCACCCTCGGCCCGCAGGTCGGCGCCGCGCTCGCGTCCCTGGCACCCGCCGTCGCGCCGCTGGGCAGCGTGCTCGCCGCCCTGGCCCCGGTGGTCGCCGCAGTCGCGCAGAGCTTGGCCGGCGGACTGGCCTCGGCCGTGACCTCACTCGAGCCCGCCGTCGTCGCCTTGGCTCCCGGTCTGGCCACGCTCGCGAGCCAGATCGGCACCGTTCTCGCCGCCGCGCTCCAGGTCGCCAGCCCGCTTCTGGCGCTGCTCGCCGGTTTCCTGTCCGACAACATGACGTGGCTCGGCCCCCTGGCGATCGGGTTTGCCACCGTCGCCGTGGCCGCCGGTCCGCTCACGACGCTTATCGGCGGCCTCTCGACCGCTTTTCGTTCAGCGACAACGGTTTTCAACGCCTTGCGGGTCGCAATGATGACCAACCCGTTTATTTTGATCGCAACGGCCGTCGCACTTCTCGCCGTGTTGATCATCTCGAATTGGGACACGATCAAGAACGCGATTGGCGCCGCGCTCGATTGGATCGGAAATTTCATTTCCGGCGCAGTCGATTTCATCGTCGATCTGTTTTTGAACTGGTCGCTTCCCGGGCTGATCATCAAGCATTGGGGCACGATCGTGGCCGGTGTCCGTACCGCCGTGAACTGGGTCCTTGACGCGGTCGCGTGGCTCGGCTCCCTGCCAGGGAAAGTGGCGGCCTGGTTCGGAGATCTAACGCGGTCCGCGATCGGCAAGGCGGCCGAGCTGGTCAACTGGCTACGCGGCTTGCCGGGGCGCGTGCTCGACGGACTCGGCAATTTCGGCTCGCTTCTACTGAACGCCGGACGCGATTTGCTTACCGGTTTGTGGAACGGGATTCAGAATGCGGCGAGCTGGCTCAAAAACAAGGTACTCGGCTTCTTTGGCAACTTGCTTCCGGGATGGGCTAAAGACATTCTCGGGATCAACTCACCTTCGACCGTATTCGCTGGCATCGGCCGATGGATTCCGCCCGGTCTGGCCGGCGGCATCGACAAGGCGGCCGGCGTCGCGCTGCGCTCGGCGTCCGATCTCGCGACCCGCGTGTCGGACACGATGGCAGCCGGTTTGACCACACCGGCGCTCGCGTTCGCCGGATCGCCCGGCACCGGCGCCGCTGGTGCGGCAGGCGCGTACTCGGCGAACGGCACCCGGGCGACCGTCCACATTGACCAGTTCCACGCGACGCCGGCACAGTCGCCGGCCGACATCGCCGGTGAGCTGGACTGGTTGAGCCGCGGGGGTGGGTAGTGGCTGCTGGGGACCTGATCACCCGCGACGGACAACTCGAGTGGCGCGGCATCCTGCTCGGCGCCGGCACAGCCTACGGGTGGCGCGCCCTCGAGGGATGGCTCGACCTGCCGCAGATGCGCGGCGGCGACGTCGACCGGCCCGGACAACACGGCGCGTTCCCGGGGCAGTTGCTCGCGCAGTCGCGCACGATCTCCTACTCGTTCGTGATCTCGGCGCGGCGCGCCACGCGCGAGCAGTTCACGGCCGCGGTGGACCTGCTGCGCGCGGTAACGACGCCGACCGAGAACCCCGACGAGGAAGCACTCGTGATCCGGCTCGCCGGCCGAACCTGGCAGGCGCTCGCCCGGTGCACGCGCCGGTCGGTGCCGACCGGGCTCGCCTACGACGCCGGCTACATCGCCGGCGCGGTGCAGTGGGTCGCCACCGATCCGCGGTTGCTCGAGCTGCCCGGCTACACCGCCTCGACCACGCTCGGCGCGGTTGGCACCGGCGGGCTCGCCTTCCCAGCGCGGTTTCCGATGCCGTTCGGCGCGGCCGCCCGCGGCGGAGTCATCACCTGGACCAACACCGGCACGGCCGAGGCGTGGCCGGTCTGGCGCATCGCCGGCCCGGTCCGCGGACCCTCGATCACCCGGCGCGACACCGGGCAAGCCCTCGAGTTCGATCCCGACTGGGTCATCCCGGCCGGTCAAGTCGTCGAGGTCGACACGCTCGCCCGAACCGTGTTGTTCGTCGGCAGCAACGTCTCGGCGTCCGATCGCCTGTTCACCCGTGGATGGTTCAGCTTCCCACCAGGCCGCGAAGTACAGGCCGTTTTTGCTTCTGCCGCAACGAGTTCCGACTCACGCCTGTCGGTGACCGTGCACAACACCGCGATGTGAGACGGAGGTTTCCCCATGCCTGAAAGGAATTCGTGGGCCGTCGGTTCCGACACCGCGCCACTGATCACCACCGAAGATGCCCGAATTGCGGTGTCCGCGCTGCTCGTCCCGGGGCCAAGCGGGGTCACCGCGCGCGATGGCATTCGACCCGGACCGGCGACCCCCGGCCGCGTGCACGCGGCCGGAACGGCAAGCGGGTCGATCGTGGTCGAGCCGTTCCAAGGCAGCATCCGCGCCTCGCGCGGCATCGGTTCGTACCTGGTGTCGCTCGACAGCCCGAAGACGCTCGACGTGCTCGCCGTACCGGCCGACCCGGCCAACGACCGTCACGACCTGGTGATCGCGCAGCAGTCCGACGAGTTCTATCTCGACACCGCGACGAAGTTCGAGGTTCGGCTCGTGCGCGGGACCGCCTCGGCGACGCCCGGCGACCCTGTCGTCGACGGCTCGCGCGACTGGTTCACCCTCGCCCGTGTCCGGGTGACCGCCGGCGCCGACAAGATCACCGACGCCATGGTCGACCCGCTACCGCCCGGGTGGACGGTCGCCCTCGGCGGCCTGCTGCCCGTGGGCAGCCTTACCGAACGCAACGCGGTCGCCGCGTACGCCGGGCAGGAGGTCTACCGGCTCGATAAGGGATGGACCGAGGTTTACGACGGTGCCGCGTGGCGGGTGCGCGGGCAGGTGACCGCGGCCGCGCTCGCCGACATCACCAACCCATACCCCGGGCAACTCGTCGTGCTCGCCAGCACCGGCGGGCTCTACCGCTGGACCGGTGAGAAGTGGCTGTACGCCGCGCTCATGAGCGGCGCGACCCCGGGCGGCGACTGGACCATCACCACCAACCAGCCGACCTCGAACGCCCCGACCCTGCTCACTTTCCCGCAGGTCAATCGGCCGCCGGTTGGCATCACGCTCGCCGGCGGGGTGTTCACCATCGGCGAGCCCGGTTGGTGGGATCTCTCGCTGAACCTGCGGTACACCATCGTGAGCACCGACAAGTACGCCATGATTGGCGGCTCGTCCGCGGGCAATCTGTTCGCCAAGGACAGCGTTGCCGGTGGCGGCAACAACGTCTCGGCCAACACGTCGAGATGGCTCGACAAGGGCGCGCAAATCCGGTGCTACGGCTACTCGGGCGCGCCGAGCGCAGTCACCAAGGAATCCGCCAGCGACCTGATCAGCGGGTTTACCGCGGTGTGGCGGGGTCCGTGATGCGGCTGCCCACCTACGCCTACTTGGTCGCCGACCTGCGCAGCGGCCGCGTGCTCGACGAACTGCCGCTCACCGGCGTCAAGTACAACAAGCCGTTGAACGACTCCGGGAAGTTCTCCGGAACCTGGGATTTGACCCGGCATCCGTCGAGCACGCGCCGCGACCCGTACGAGCTGACCATGCCGGCCCGCCGCGCGCTCTACGTGATGCGCGACGACCGGCCGATGTGGGGCGGGATCATCTGGACCCGCAAGTACGACAGCAGCTCGCACAAGGTCGAGGTGGCCGGCGCCGATTGGTGGAGCTACTTCGATCACCGCAAGGTGCTCCCGGTCCTGCCGGCCGCGCCGCTTCCGCTGGACCACGTCGCCGGCTTGAAGATGGCAGCGAACGACGTCGAGCAAAACGACCTCGCCCGCGCGCTGGTACAGCTCGCGCAGACGCACGCCGGCGGGGATATCGGCATTGAGTTCGACGACTCGCGCTCGTTCATCTACCGCGACCGCACTTACACCGGACACGAGTTGTCCTCGGTCGGCGAGGCTCTGCGGCAACTCGCCGCGGTGATCAACGGCCCCGACATCATGTTCGGCGTCGCGCCCGGCACCGGCGGGCGCGTCCGCCGCATCATGCGCGTGGGCACGCCGCGGCTCGGCCAGACCGGGACCGCGCATGTGTGGGAGACCGGCGGCAACATCGTCAACTACACATGGCCATCGGACGCAACGCGCATGGCAACCCGCACGTTCGCTAGTGGCGACGGCATGGCCGAGGGAACCCCGATCGCCGTCGCCGAGGACGTCGACAAGTACGCGCAGCACTGGCCGTTGCTCGAGTCGGAACAGGGCTACACCAGCGTTTCCGACGCCGACACGCTGCAAGGCCACGCCGACGCCGACCAGCTCGTCGCCCGGCTGCCCGTCGCCCTGCCCACACTCACCGTCCGCGGGAACACCGCGCCCTACGTGGGGGAGTGGGACACCGGCGACGACGTCCGTGTCGTCATCCGCGACGAGTTCATCCGCCGCGGCCTGGATACCGCCATGCGGATTGTCGACGCGCAGTACGCGCCGAGCGAAGCCGCCGAAACCGTCACCATCACCATGAGCCCGCTCATTGAGGACGCCGCCTAATGCAGGTCAACCAGCCTTCCAACATCATCGACCGCGTCATCGCCCTGGAACGCGAACTAGCCGCCGTCCGCAAAAAGGTCGGCCTGTCCTCGGCCATCATCACCCGCGGCGGCTTGACCCTCGCCGACGACAGCTACATCAGAATGACCGACTCCGACGGCGTCGGAATCCTCTACATCGGCCCGGATTCCGAAGGCAAGCAACGGTTTGTACTCCGCCGCGAGGGTGGCGCAACCCTCATGTTTACCGCCGGTTCGGCGCAGTTCGGCCGCGACTACTGGGCGATGACCGATTCCTCGGGACGCATCATCGTCTCCGACAGCGCCGAAACCGGCATCGGCCTGGCGCGCCCGTTTCTTCCCATCCCGCTGTACCCGCAGTTCGTCCCGCACACCTACACCGAAGACCCCGACATTGGCGAAACGTCGGACTATATGAGCATCAATGTGAGCAAGCTTGCCGGCGAAACGGTGCTTTGGGCAGGACGTGCGTCCGTCTCGCATCCATGGGTCACCATCGATGGCACCTGGGGTTGGGCCATAGGCCAGCCAAACGTGACCTACCGACTCAAATTCAACGGCACCGAAGTTGGCTCGTGGGCTGTCAACGCTGGCGCCGTTACCACCCGGCAAGGCAGGTTCAGCGTCTCGGAGTTCACCGGCCAAGACTGGGTAGACGTCCAGGTGACCGCGTCGGCGTCCGGTTCAGGCGTCATCGCCTGCCAAGTCCTCGGCTGCTACCTGACGTAACCCTCGCCGCATCACCGGCCGCGCCCTGCGGCCATTTCGTCATGCCCTGACACAGCAAGGAAACCGCCCCCGTGAACCTCGCCGACCTGACGGCGCTCGACATCGCCGGGACGGCGGGTGTCGCCGTGGCCGCCTATCTGATCATCCGCCGCATTTGGACCGCCGCCCGCAACGCAGGCCGCGGCCTGCGCAAGCTCGTGCACTTCGCCGACGACTGGTTCGGCGAGCCCGAACGCGACGGCGTCCCCGCCCGCCCCGGCGTCATGGAACGCATATCTGCCATCGAAACCGACGGCGCCGCCACCCGCGACGACGTCCGCGGCCTGGTCGAGCGGGTCGACCGCGTCGAGCACGAACTACGCCCCAACTCCGGCGCGAGCCTGCGCGACGCAATCGACCGCGTCGAGAACGCCGTCGCCGACACCCCGAACACCAAGCCAGCAAAGGAAAAGAGGTGATCCGATGCTCTGGGGCATCGACATCAGCCGCCACCAGGGCGGCTCGTTCGACCTCGCGCGCGCCGCCCGCGAGGGCATCGCCTACGCGATCTTCAAGGCCACCGAGGGCAACACGTGGCGCGACCCGCAGTTCGAGCGCAACCTCGCCGCTGGCCGTGACGCCGGGCTAATCGTGGCCGCCTACCACTTCGTGCGTAGCGATTCCTCGGCCGCCGCGCAGCTCGCGAACATCGCCGGCGTGGTCCCGAAAGACGTCCCGCTGATTCTCGACGTCGAATCCATCAAGCAGAACGGAAAGGTAGTCAGCGCGCCATCTCTGACGCTGGTGCGTGAGCTGTACGGCAAGGTGCTCGCCGCCGGCTACCGCTCGCCGCTGATCTACCTTCCCCGCTGGTACTGGCAGACCTGGGGCGCGCCCGCTCTCGCCGGGCTGCCTCCGCTGTGGAGTTCCCGTTACCTGGACTACAACGGCGGCACCCCGGCCCAGATTTACCAGCGCATCCCGGGCCGTTTCTGGCTCGGCTACGGCGGATTATCCGCGCCGCTGCTCCAGTTCACCAGCTCGGCCACCGTCGCCGGGCACGTACCGGTCGACGCGAACGCCTTCGACGGCACCCGCGAGCAGTTCGCCGCCTTGCTCGGTTCCTCATCCCATTCAGAGAAAGAGATCGACATGCCCGCTATTCCCGTGTCCCTGCCCCACTCGGCCGACTGGAATTACGTTGCGTTGCCGTTCGAGAGTAAGTCGAATTCGGCCGTCGTCGCCGATGGCTGGTTCACGATCTTCGCAGCATGGGGCGAAGTCGAGTACGAGATCGCCACAGTCGGCGGCGGCCTGAACCTGGTCGGGCTGATCGGCGGGACGCCGACCGCCGGCCGGCTCGCAGACCGGCAGCGCGTCGCATGGCAGGTACCGGACGGAATCAACGGGATCGGCCTTCGCTACCGAGCCCGCAACGCCAAGGGCGACGCCACGAACGGCCGCCTTGGCTACTCGTTCCCGCAGAAGGCGAAGTGACCATGACCGAACCCACCTCGCAGCGCCAGCTCGGCGAGCGGCTCGCCGCGTGGCTGCGCTCGGACCGCGTCACGTCGTGGGTGCGCACCGTCGTTCCCGGGCTGTGGTCCGCCGGCGTCGCCTACCTGGTCGCGCTCGGCCTGCCCGCCTGGCTGCTCGAGCCGGCGAACGGACTCGGCCAGACGGCCGCCGTGCCGATCGTGCTCGGCGCCGTGTATGCCGGCCTGCGCTGGCTCGAGCCGCGGGTGCCGAGCTGGCTCGCGCGGTTCCTGCTCGGCTCGACCCGCCCACCCACCTACCCGCAGGAGTAATCCGTGCCCGCCCTGCACGACGACGTCGTGATCGAGAAGGGCGCCGAGTGGGGTCGAGCGTGGCCGGTCACCTCGGGTGGCCGGCCGCTCGACCTTTCCGGGTGGACGGTGCGCGCGCAGGTCCGCGAACGCATCGACGCCGGCGACGTGCTGCACGAGTGGTCGACCGCGGCTGGCAACGCCGGCACCGCGGACTCGCGGGTCACGCTCACCGTGACCGCGGTGACCTCGCGCGCTTGGCCGTGGCTCGCCGGCGTCTTCGACGTGCTGCTCATCGACCCCACGGGCCGTGTCGCCCGGATCGTCGAGGGCACGGTGCGCGTGTCTCGGGGGGTGACCCGTGACAGCCCTTGAGCCCGAAGCCGGCCCGCCGGTCGCGCTCGACTGGCTCGCCGTCGGTGCTCCCGTCGACACCGCCCCGCCCGGTGAGCCGGGCGACGTGCTCGAGTTCGGCCACCGACACGAGCAGACCATCGCGGCCGCGGTCTGGAACATCTTCCATCCGCTCTCGTTCACCCCCGCCGGCGTGCACGTCATCGAGTCCACCGGCGAGCCGCTGCTCGGCGTGGTCACCTACCCGGCCGCCGGACACGTCCGCATCGAGTTCTCCGCGCCGTGCTCCGGCGTGGCCTACCTGAGCTAGGAGCCTCCGAACATGGCCGACTTGAAGTTCGGCACCCACACCGACCACGGGCTCAACGAAGCCCGCAACCTGGTCGCGCACAAGGTCGCCAGCCTGCCCGCCGGCGCCGAGGCGCAGGTCATCTACCACAACGGGCGGTTGAAGATCCGCGACGCCGCTGGCAACTGGATCGACCCGACCGCCCGCGCCAACCACACCGGCAACCAGCCGGCCTCGACCGTGTCCGACCTGCGCGCGACCGTCACCGCCTACCGGCTCGACGAGTTCGCCGCACCCATCGCGCCCGTCAACGCCGGCGCCCAGCGCATCACCAACGCCGCCCCGGGCTCGGCCGCCAGCGACCTCGCCACGTACGGGCAGCTCCAAGACGCCGTAGCCGCCGCGGCCGCCGGCGTCTCGTTCAAAGCCGCCGTGCGCCTGGCCACCACCGGACCCGTCACCCGCACCGGGCTCGCCGCCGTCGACGGCATCACCCCGAACGCCGATGACCGGGTACTCGTCAAGGCGCAAGCCGACCCGGTCGAGAACGGCATCTACCTCGCCAAGGCGGGCGCGTGGGCGCGCGCTGCGGACGCCGACAGCCCCGGAGACCTGCGCGGCGGCGCCGTCGTCGCCGTCGAGGAAGGCGCCACCAACGGCGACCGGCTCTACCTGCTCACTACCAACGGCAGCATCTCGCCCGGAGTGACCGGGCAGACGTGGGCCGTCTATGGCACCGGGTCGGACGGCTTCACCCTCGCCGGCGCCGGCCTGCTCGCCGTCGGCGCGGACACGATCGCCGTCGGCGCGGACACGATCGCCGTCGGCGCCGGCCCCGGCATCGTCGTCACCGCGGACGCCGTCGCCGTCGACACCGCCGTCGTCGCCCGCAAGGTCGTCGCCGACGTCACCCCGACCGCCGCCGGCCCGGTCACCATCCGGCACGGGCTCGGAAATCAGTTCGTCGACATCTCGGTCTACGACATCAGCACCACCACGCCGGCGCTCGTGCTCACCGGCGTGGACCTCACCGACGCCGACAACGTCGCGCTTTCGTTCGGCGGCGCCGGTACCTACCGCGTAGTGGTGGTCGGGTAATGGCCGGCGCACTCGAGTACCGCGGACCGCTTTCGGTCGACGGGGTCGACGTCGCCACGATGGGGCAGCTACCCGCCGCCGAAGCGCAGGCCACCGACACCACGCTCTACGGCGACCAGATCTCGACCCTTCGGCGCGCCGATGCCATCTGGGGCGAGACCCTCTCGCCCGGCTACCTCACCGTGTGGGCGACCATCGCATCGCGAACGCTCGCCGCGTCCGTTGCGAAGTTCTGCGTCTACGCCGTGCACACCGGGCTCACCGGGTTTGACTTCGGCGTCTACGTCGGCCCGGATGCGTCCAGCCTCAGCCGGAAAGTCACCGTGTCCGGGCTGAGCTGGATCGCCACCGCCGGCATGAGACCGGTCAACCTTGGCGCGCTCGCCGTCAACCGCGGCGACGCCGTCGCGTTCGCCGGGCTCACCACCGGCAGCGGCACCGCGCCGAGGCTCGCCTCGACCACACCAACCACCGGCGCGGGAGCGTCCGCACTGCTGAACGAAACCCCCTACAGCGTGTACCGGTCCGGGCAGGTCGCCCCGTTGCCGTTGACGCTGAACCTGAACGATGCCGTGTGGACCAGAGCAAATCAAAAGTTTTGGGGCTCGCTGCGTTGAGCAGCCGATCAGGCGAGCACAGGCCGCGGCTGGTCGGCCCAGCCGAGCAGGCCGAACGAGTCGCCATTGCGGTAGGCGCGGATGCCGGCGAGAGGGTAAGGAATGACGTCGTCAGGCAAGTTGTTCAGCGGGAACCACTCGACGGCCGAGCATTTGTCGGGTTCGCGGTTGTGCGGTTCCCCGGACCACTGGCGGGCCTCGAAAAAGACGCCGAGTCGCGGCACCGGTCCGGAGTTCGCGACGTGCACCGTGTGCACGTGGCGCAAGTCCGCAGGGTCGACGAGCACGCCGACCTCTTCGGCCGCTTCCCGCGCCGCGGCGGTCGGCAGCGATTCGCCGACGTCGAGCTTGCCCGACGGCAAGTGCCACATGCCCCCGCCGTAGTCGCCTCGGCGTCGGATGAGTAGCAGCTCATCACTACGGACGAGCAGGACGTGCACGTCGATGATGGTGTGTTGGCCGTCGGGCATCCGGCGTGATCCTCACGAGGTGGCGGTGTCGAACCTGCGAGCCCGCCCGCGCCGGTGGGCTCGCAGGCAGGCTACGCCGAGGCCACCTCAGCGGCGGGACCTTCCACCATGTCGGCGATTCGGTCCGCGAGGTAGGCCGCGATCTTGTCCGGCGACGCACCGGCGGTGTCCACGGCGAGCACGGGATACCGCCACCTCGCGAGCCTTTCCGCGGCCTTTTCGTACAGCTCGCTTTCCCTTCGGCTGCTCTCCTCGCCGGTGTGGAACCGGTCGTGCGCGCCGCGAGCGGCGACCCGGGCAGCCGTGACCTCCGGTGGCGCTTGCAGGATGACAGCGAGATCCGGCACGTCAGCCGCCGCGTTGATCGCCTCGACGAACGGCAGCGGCACGCCGTCCATGCATTGCAGCACGTAGGACGAGGCGACGTAACGGTCGCACACCACGATGACGCCCTCGGCGAGATGGGGCCGGACCGCCGTCTCAAGGTGGTGATAGCGGTCGGCGGCGACCAGGCACGCGAGGGTATGACCGCGGTAGGTGTCAGTGTTGTGGCGGGCGATGTGGCCGAGTGTCTCCGGTGTGGGTTCGGTCGTGGCGCACACCTGGTAGCCGTACGTGCCGACGAGGTACTCGCGCAGCAGGCGCGCAGTCGTGGTTTTGCCGACGCCGGCCGGTCCGTCGAGGGTGACGAACGCCCCGCGGTGAGTGGTGGTCACGCGGCCGCCTTCCGGTCGAACTGCGCGCGGGAGATCGTGACGAGGTTGCGGCGGATGTAGTCGATGGGCGCCTCGCTCAACTGAATGTTGACGGAGAAATTGAACTCGTCGCGCTCGCGCATCGACTCGTCGACGCCGTCGGACGTGAGGTCAACGGCGCTGTAGTTGAGCAATTGCTCGGCCGTGAACTTCCCGGACTTCATCAACTCGCCCCAGTCGGGCGTACCCGGATACGGGCGGTACTCGAACGCCGAGGCGCGGAACCGGCCCGGCTGGTTGTCGGCGAGGTCCCACAGGTCGTGAACCAGCCGCACCGTGTCGTCGATCTCGGCACGCGTCTCGGTCGGAAACCCCAGGATGAAATAGCCCTTGACGTTGACTCCGCGCATGGTGAGCCGCTCCACCACCGAGCGCGCCATGTCGGGAGTGATGCGCTTGTCGATCCGCTCGAGCATCCGCGCGTTACCGGACTCGACGCCGAGCGCGACCTCGCGCAGACCGTTCGTCGCGAGGGTGTCGAGCATGTCGTCGCTCATGCGGTTCAGCACGTTGATTCGCCCGGTGGCGTCCCACTTCGCCCAGTCGCCGACGTGGTCCGCAGTGAACGCGGTCATCATCGTTGTGATGACGCGCGGAACGCCGAGGAACAGGTCGTCGACAAAACGAAACGCGTTCACACCGGTGCCGCGAAGCTCGTCCATCTCATTGAGTATGTTGTGCGGTTCGCGGGTACGGATGGTGATATCCGGGTTAGCCGACACCGCGGCGCCGCAGAACGAGCAGTCGTAGGGACAGCCGCGGGCGCCGACCATGTTCGCCTCAAGACGGCCGTTGTCGTAGTGCGGGTCTTGGGCGAGGTAGCCGCGGTCGACGAACGGCAACGCGTTGATGTCCGGCACCAGGTGGTGCCCGTTCTTGCCGATTCCGCCCGTGACCGGCTCGCGCATGATCGGGTCGAGCCACATCACCCCAGGCAGCTCCGTCCGCCGCTTGTGGTCGTCGAGCAGCGCGGCGACCCGCGTCTCGCCTTCACCGATCACCAACGCTTCGCACTGGCTCATCCGCTGGTCGCACAGGATCTCGGCCGGCATGGCTTTCGCCTGGTGGCCGCCGAGCATGAGCATGATGTCGCGGTCGAGCCTCTCGGCAATACGAGCGCTGATCTCATACGTCGGGGCCAGCAGGTTGAACCCGACCCACCGCGGCGCGGCCGCGTTCACCAGGCGGGCGGTCTGCTCGATGCCGAGCCCATGCGCCTCGGCGTCGAGCACGCCGACGTTGAACCCCTGCGCGGCCGCGTAGGTGGCGATGTAAGCCATGCCGAGCACGGGCAACGTGAAGTCATTCACCCGCGGGCGCTCGTCGTAGTCGCGCAACGGCGCGTTGACGAACAGGACATCGATCTCCCGGCGGAGGTCGGCGCCGGCGATCAGGTCAGAGGGCAACTCCGGTTGCATGTCGAACTCCCCAAGCGAGGGTGAGCAGCGTCCACTCGGACAACTGCGCGCCGGCCATCGCTTGCCACAACCGCCCGAACTCAGGTTCGGGTTTCGGCCAGTCGACCGAAGGGGCGAGCTTGCCCGCCCAGGTGCGCACCGCGAGGTCGGCGAAGGGATAGAGGCTGTAGTCGTTGGTGACGTCGGCGACGGTGGCGCCGGCCGTCCACGGGCCGATGCGACGGACGCTCTGCACCGCGGCGACGAGCTGCTCGCCCGTCATCCCGGCCCAGTCGTCGGCCGCCTTGAGGCTCGCCTCGGCAGCCGAGCGCAGGCCGCCGCGGAAGAACTTCATCCGCAACACGTCGAACTCGGCGTCGGACAGCGCGAGCACGGTCTCAGGCGAGGGGAACAACCACGCCGGACCGGCCGCGGTGTCGTACCGCTCGCCGTAGATTTCGCAGAACCGGCGGTAGTTTTCGCGCGCGGTCGCGGCCTTGATCACTTGGCGGGTGACCGCTGTACCGAGCGCTTCCCACACGTCCGAGGTCCGTACGCGCGCAACCGCGCCGTCGGCCCGCAGCGGCTCGCAAACGACCGCGTCGCCGACCAGCGTTCGCGGGTCCATCGTGTCGACGGCCGGCGCGACGTCAGTGTCGCCGGAGAGCCGGACGGTGTCGACCAGATGCCCGCCGGATGGCGACGGCGTACAGATCACCGACCACACCGAGCCGACGGACCGCAGCACGCGCCGAGCGCGCCCGTCATCGCCACGCAGCCATCCGGGGTGGTCAAGCATCATGTTCGGGTGCGCCACGTTCGGCCCTTCTCGTGTTGGTTCCCGGCATTCTCGCGCGGGTGGTGCTCGTGCGACCTCGCACCGTGTGCCTGTCATGCGACGAGCTCAAGCTGTCCGCTCACGCTCTCGAATTCGTCGTCCCCAAACCACTTGATGGCGGCGAATTCGATCGTTTTTTCGCTTTCCAGGTAGAAGTGTTCGAGATACGGGCGAACCAGACTCAAACCAGTTGGGAAGTCGTCGTTAACGGTCAAGCCAAGTTCACATTGGTCGATAATTTCATCAACGACCGGCACATAGACCACCTCCCCAACGTCGATAAGGCCATCAACGACACAACACTTCCCATTGGCAACATCGACACCGAGCGCATGTCGCCCCGCGCTCGACGCGAAAACATAGACGCGCAGAAAAAGAGCGACCAGCGCCATGAGCGTAAGACTGATAACCACGCCAGCAATAGTCACGAAAGACATAAGAGCCCCACAGTCTGAATTTGAGTAGCGCTACGAATGGACTTCGGTTCGGGCGCCAGGCGGGAGCCAAAGCGTGCCCGGAGTCGGTATCACCAGCTTTGGGGCCGCAGGATTGGCGGGGTGTGGAAGATGAAAAATCAGTTCGTCGACTACTTCGACCACCGACCCATCCTTGTACCAGACGTAGTCTTTGCGCTCGAGCAAGTCGACATCGTCCGCAAGCCGCCGCCTACATGCGGTCGCGTCATCCTCGCCCCTGACGATAACCTCGTCCATATAGGGTTCTTCCCAGCCCCGCGAGAACAACATCATTTCCGGCTGCCCCTGCGAACCGGCAAGTTCAATGGCTCGAAAGTTGCGGGAGACCAACTCTTTGAGAGCATCTTCACTCGTCCACATGATTTTCTCCCTTGAGTGCAACTACGTACACGCCGGCCGACAGGTTGAGTGCCTGCCACGCGATACGGTGCAACTTGGCTGCCGGAATTCCGACGAGGATCGCACTAGCCGACAAGGTCGCCACCAGAACGACGCGCGAATAGTCACCAAGAAGGGCGACGATGGAAGCTACAAAGAAAAGAACGCTGAGCGTAAATAGCTTGCCGAAACTTGTCGCCCACCGGTAGGCGACTCGAAATGGTCGGCTTTCGTCGGTAAGTTCGCGCCAGACCATCACCCGGTCACGCTCGGGAATCGACGCCGCCGCGCGCGCGAAAACCTCACCAGTCGTGGCGACCTTCTGACGAGCGGTCGCAGCGTTGGAGCGTGGCGGATGCGGAGCGCCGAGGGGCCTTCTCTCCGCACCCGCCACGAATTCGAGGGGATCGCCGGACATGCCTGCCGGCTTCCGGCCGTTGCGCGACTTGGCCGACCGCTGCTCGTCGAGGAAGCGTGCGCGGTGCCGGCGAGCGTGGCGCAGATACGGGACCAAGGCTGCAACCACAGCAGCGCCAGCAACGGCACCGATCACGGCGCGCACGGCAACCTCGCCGGCGCTCACGCGGCAACCCCGTCAAGCAGGGGCGCAACGTAGTGCGACGTGGCGTTGTTACCGTGAGCTACCTCGTACATGCAATGAGCGTCCGCCGAAGAACCCCCGCGGAAAACGACATCGGCGTATGAGATCCGGCAGGTACAGCGTCTTAGCGCCGGATTCCATGCATGACTTGCATGGAATCCGGCGACATAGCGTGGCGACTCGCATACACTGCGCGGTGAACGATGGACGAGGGGTTACCAGGGTGCGGAGAGCAGCGCGAACCTGTGAGGCGTGCGGCGCACGGCTAGCTCGCGACCGCGTAAGCAACCACTGCGGCATCTGCACTCGTCGGCTGGTCTCGCACGAAGCGCAGCCACAACCCGCCGCGTTCTGGGAAGCGGACAGCATCCGCACAGCCCTCAAGGCGCGTCATTTCGGCTGGCTCTTTGCGGCCTACCGCCAAGTGCGCAACCCCCATGTCTCGCAAGCTGCGCTCGGCATGTGGGTCGGCCTCACGCAAGGGCAAGTAAGCCGTCTCGAGGCTGACGACGCTCGGCGTCCGAGCGACCTGGACAAGCTCGAGCGCTGGGCATTGGCTCTGCATGTGCCACGCTCGCTGCTCTGGTTCAGCGTTTCCCATACGCCCGAAGAATCGGCCGAATCGGCCGCCGCGGTTAGCCTCGATGACGTGCAACGGCGACAGTTCTTCAAGACCGCAAGCGTAGGCGTCACAGCGATTGGCGCGTCCCTGCTCGGCTCGCCCCCGGTGGCCGCGTCCGGATCGGTGAAGCCGAGAAGCACCGACGCCGAGATCGTCCGTCACATGACGGAGACGTTCCGCCAGCTCGACAACCGGTTCGGTGGCGGCCACAGCCGCGGAACGACCACGATCACCAGCTATTTGACCTCGAGCGTGACGCCGATGTTGAACGACACCAGCAGGACTACAGCCGCTCGAGCCGAATTGTCCGCCGCCGCGGCTGAGCTACACCAGGTCGCAGGATGGAGCGCCTACGACGTCGGCAACGCAGCGGACGGGCAACGGCATTTGCGCGAAGCGTTGAAGCTGTCGCAGGACGCCGGCGACGACGCGCTCGAGGCCGAGATGCTCGCCGCCATGTCGCACCACGCGGCGTTCACCCGATCCCGCGACGTCGCGGTCGACATGGCGCTCGCGTCCAGGCAAACGGCGAGGCGTTCCGGTCTGGTCGCGCTGCAAGCCGAGGCAGCCGTGTTGGAGGCGCACGGCCAGGCGCTCAAGGGCAACACCGGGGCGTGCTTCGCGGCGCTCGGTCAGGCTGAACGGGCTTTCGAGCGGTTCGTGCCGGGCTCCGGGCCTGCTTGGCTGAGTTACTTCGACAACGCCTACTTGTCGGCCAAGTTCGCTCATACCTTCCGCGACCTCGGCCACCCTGCGGACGCCGAGCAGTTCGCCCGTCGGTCGCTCGGCATGAGCGAAGGGTACGAACGAGGTCGGTTGTTCAACACTGCCCTTCTCTCGTCGATCCTCGCTGATCAAGGCCGTGTGGACGAGGCGTGCGCCGAGGCGGAGAAGGCGGTGCAGATGAGCAAGACCGTTCGGTCGATCAGGGGCGGCGCCTACCTCGCAGACGTCGGCCTGCGCCTTGCCCCCTACCGCGCCGACCACCGGGTGCGCTCGGTCTACGTACAGATGAAAGCCGTTGGCGTCCCTACGCCGGCGTAGGGCTCAGCGGTAGAAGGCGAGGATGTGCAGTAGCGCGACCTGCGATGCTGCACCGACAATCTCGCCCTTCAAGATCCGTTCTCGGACCGTGTCGAGGGGAATCCAAGCGACCCGCTCGGCCTCGTTGATATCCGCGGGCTCGCCGATGTACTCGGACCGTCGAGCCACGTACAGCCGGTTCTCGGCGTCCGCGCTGCCGACGATGGGTTGCAGCAATCCGAGCGGCTCGACGTCGAGCGGGCGCCAGCCGGTCTCTTCCTCGACCTCGCGCGCGGCGGTCACCGCGGGATCTTCGTCCGGATTGACGTAACCGCCGGGCAGCTCCCACACCCACCGGTCGATGATGAAGCGGTGCCGCCACAGCATGAGCACGCGGTCTTGATCGTCGAGAACGGCCATCATCGCGGCCGGGCGGATGCGAAACACCCACTGCTCGAACTTCACGCCGTCGGGCAGCTCGACCGAGGCGATGCTCACGCGGTCACGGCGCGTGTCGTCGACAAGCCGTTCGCCGTGGATCTTCCAGCGCGTCAGCTCTTGCCCGTTGGGTTCCGTAGCCACGTGGGTAGATGCTACGGCCGACCTTCGGCACCGCAGTGTGAGCTAGCTGACCGAGTCGGGTTCAGGAGGACGGCGAGCCGGTCGCGTTGCTCGGAGCTAAGCGGAGGCGCCTCGGCGACAAGCCGGTCGATGTGCTCGTCGACCTCGGCGCGCTCCGCCGTCTGCGTGCTGCTCGTCATACGTCGACGATCACACGCGAGGTGTCACGCCGCGGCGCGCTCTTTCCATTCGGTCCGCACCGTCTCGGGCGAGAAGTACAAGCCTTTCGCGTGACGACCAGGCGGGCTCTTGAGCACGGTCACGGAGACCATCGTGTCGAGGATGGCTCGGCGCCGACCGATGCTGAGTCCGTCGGACCGGTCCGGCTTGGTGCCGAACCAGACATCCGCGACGTTCGGTGCGCCCGCGACCCCCGCGAGCGGGTCCACCTGCGCAGCGACGATGATGTCGCGCTCGATTGCCTCGAGTCGTTCGCGCGACTTGCGCGTGCCGGTGCGCAATTGCGCCGCGGTAATCGTGCCCTCGGCGAACATCGCCGAAAGCTCGTCGAGTCGCTGACGCAGCACGTTCGCCTCGTTGTGCATTGCCACCGTATCGATCTCCTGTGCTCGATCGCTCGCGACGAGTAGGTCGTGTGCATCCGGCTGTGAGAGTCGAGCAACGAGCAGCTTCTCGACGAAGTTGTCGAGCGACTCAGCGTGCCGGACGACGTGCCGAATCCCGTTCTTCGGGTGCGGGCTTCCGCACTTGTACCCGCGGTAGTCGGAGCGCGCTCCACGTCCGATCTTCATTCCTGGCCACTCACACACGCCGCAGATGTAAAGCCCGGTGCCGAGCCACTTCACGCGGTTGTTGCCAGCGTTGGTGAGCCGCTTGGGGTCCGTAAGCAGCGCACGGAGCGCGTACCAGGTGTCCTCGGGCACGATGGGCGCCCAGACGGCTTTACCGACGATGTCACCGCGATAGACCGACAGACCGGCATTCCGGGGTCGTAGAAGCATGTCCCGATATCCAGGGGTGTCCCATTTGTTGCCTTGCGAAGTCAGAACGTCCCGCCTGTTCGCATCCATGACAAGGCCGCGAACGCTGCCGCCCGCGAGTACGGTCTCGGTGCCCGAGATGATCTCGGCCGCTTCCTCATAGCGGACGGTCTCACCGTCCGACTCGAAGCCGAACGGCCGCAACCCGCCGTTGTACTGGCCGTTCATGGCGTTTTGGTGCATGGCCGCACGGATGCGGTCCGCCTTGTGCTCGCTCTCGAAGCGGGCAACGGCGCCAAGCTGGCGCGCCACCATCCGCCCGGCAGGGGTCGACAGGTCGAGGTGTCCCGCCTTGACGGTGTACGTCATGCAGCCGACCGGCTCGCACACCGTGATGTAGTGCTCAAGTTCGACAGGGGATCGGTGAAGCCGGTCGGTGTGCCAAGCGGTCACGGCCGTACCGCGCTGCTGCGCGACGTCGTCAAGCATCTGGAGATAGTCCGGACGTTTCTTGCCCGAGTAGGCCGAGATGTCGTTGTCGACGTAGACACCGGCGAGTCTCAGCCCAAGACGCTCGTACAAGTCGCATAGGTCGTTGAGCTGGCGCCCGACACCCAGGCCACCACCGATCCGGTCCATGGAGATTCGCGCGTACATGAAAGCCGCTTGGCCATCGCGCTTCGCCAGGGCAAACAGGCGGTCAAGCAGCGAGTCGGGCAAGGTCATCTTGAGGGGAAGCCGGAGAGCCATGTGCCCAGGTATGTCATCAAAGTGGCACCGGGAAGCCGGCGCCCGACGTCTATCTGAAGGCGGCCGAACTGCTGGGCGTGGAGCCCAAGAACTGCGCGGCCGTGGAGGACACGACCAACGGGCTTCGCGCCGCGCTGGCCGCGGGGATGACGGTGTACGCGGTGCCGAATCCGCACTTCCCGCCGGATCCGGCCGTACTGGCGCAGACGACGGTTGTCGCGACGATCACGGACCTGCCGGCGGCGCTGGAGAGCTGAGCGCCCTCATCAAGGCTTGGCGAGACCTCCAGATTCGAGGGCTCGCATGACCAAGCGAGCCGCATTGCGCGCGGCCAAGGCCTGCCGGGCCTCCTTGTCGTGCGACTTTCGCTCCGCGTAATCACAGACACTCTTCGCAACGATCCAGTCCGTGTTCGCCCGACCGGCGGCGGAGTGCACTCCCGCGCCTTCCATTTCACCGCCGATCGACTCGGGAAATTTTTCGAGGAGCGCTCTTTTGAAATGCGAATTGTCGATCAACTTCTCCCCGGACAGCATTTCTCCTGCATTGATCTTGAAATCCAGATCATCGACATAAACATCCCTGAATCGCCCCAGCAGGCGGGGAGAGCATTCCGCGCTCGGCCCACGAGGAGTCACGACGAGATCGCCGCCGGAGTCAGAGCCCAATCGTTGAGGCTCGTAAGAAGTAAGCTTCTCCGACAAAAGCACCTCACCGATAGCCTGTTGCCGCTCGTCCATGCCGAATGCCACGCCAACGCCGATGACAGAGCTCGGTTTCAAGTCCCGGATCGCATCCGTGACCGTCAGTGACGAACCGCCTTGTCCTCCTGATCCCATACTGCATCGAACGTGAGCTACGACAGCACCGGAAATCGGCCCGTAGATCGAATAGGTATTGACCGCCCCGAATTGAGACCTTCCAGAGTGCCCGGCGTCCCGAAATGCTGCACGCAACGCTTTTGTTTCCGCCTCGTTGACGGTAACCAGGAGTACGTCTGCTCCATCCATGCCGATCCTCCCCCTGCTCTCTTCTAGAATATGCCCGAGAACCGGATCCCGCTTGGCGAGCCGCTCCGCAATCCATGCCAAGTGATTCTGAACATGTTCGATAATATCCTCTGGATCAGCTTCCGGTTCAAAGAAATTCGGCCTCCCAGAACCGCGGGTGACTTCCCTGACTTTCATCAGCATTCGCCGCCGAATTTGATGTTGACCATGGAATTCAACTTCGTCTTCAGCCGCGGCCGGGTGTCGTTCGAATTCTGTAAGGTAAAGTCCCGTGAGCAGCCAGCGCACAGTACTTGCGAGCAATTGAGCTTCACTCGACGTTCTGCACTGGACGTACTTCACCCAAAAGTCGGCACCCAGCTGCACCACATCGAATGCCTTGCTCATATTGCAGGCCGCAGCAAGTTCTCCCAAAATATGGATATCATGATTGGGAAAGTCGACAGACAAGTCATCAAAGTCGACCAATTCTGGTATGCCGGTCGCGATGTCGCCACCGCCATGCCTTTGATTGTCAGCCGTGAATCCTCGACTGATCTGACGCCGCACCGCGTACTCTACATGAGGGTTTTCTCCGAGATCGCCAAGAAAACCCTTGAAGTAGCTATATGTGATTGCCTGGGTTTCTCGCCTGAGTATCGCTTCTTGCACAGGTTCGCGCGCCGCATGTATTGCAGGCATGAATCTCCGGTCATAGTTGTGAACCGGGATGGTCGCAGCCCACGAATTCATCGACTGAAGTAACGGTGCCGTGCTCCCACCGGCCTTCGACCATGTCGGAACCAACCATTCCAATCGGTCGCCAGCCTGCGTATAGTAATTCAGATAGCGATCCCTGTCATGAAGATACGCGATCGCGCGTGACCTCTTGAATTCCGCCAGGGTAGCGTCTCGACTTACGGTCTGCATTTCCCCACAGCGAAGGAGCAATTCGAAGTCTTCCCGGGTGCGACCACCTAATCGATGGTTTTCCCAGATCGCGGACAGCCCGCAATAGAGCTCGGACTGCGTGAAGAAGGTTAATAATCGAGTGGCTCTGATCAAATCTTGCTCATGCGGAAACCGACCAGCGGCCTCGTTCAGCTCACGGTCCAGGTAATGAAGGTAGACGGCGTCAGATCGCCGGTGACTCATGGAGCGAACCGTTCAACTGTTGGGTTCTTCCCATCGCGTTGACTATGGTTTCCAACGCACCACTCGTCAAACGACGAACCAGATCATCGCGACCGAGCCCAGTCCGGTCCAGAACCTCATTCTCGACGTCCAGGTCATCCGGTTTGGCTTCATGAATGTTCTTGGCGACGTTATCGATAGTGAAATATTTGACTGGCTTCATGGATTGCGTCGCTTGTGCGATCTCGATCAGAACACCGTCGGCCAGTGTGTCCCCAAAGATCCAGACCTCGTCGCAGGCCTGCAGAAGGCGACGGTTCCCGTCGCGGACTTCATCTCGATGAACTCTGTCTCCGAGGAAGTAGTCAAAAGCACGAAAAGGATTGAGAGGTACCGCACCCTGCTGAAACACAAATTCACAAACAGCGTCTCGACAGTAGAAATAATGCTTCGACTGCGCTGTGTAAATTAATTTTTGACCACTCACGGTCTACTCCTTTGAGCATCGACAACCGCTTGACCTGCAACATGACCACTCAACAACGCGGCGGTCAGGCCACGGAAGGTACCCGCGAGGTCACCGGCGACCCACAGCCCTCGAGCCGGAGTCTCCAACGTCTCGCCATACAGTGGATACAATCCGACACCTTCCACGGTAGGACCGACAAGTACGGCGTCTGTCAAGTCATGTTCGGGAAATTCTCGCATGAGCAGACACAGCCCTTCGGCCAGGCGCGCCGAGAGGTGGACTCCGAGTACACTTTCAAGTGTCTCCTGCTGCATACTCCCTTGATCATCGAGGAACGCCGAGAGCCGCTGCCTCACCGGAACCCGAAGTGTTTTCGCGGCCGCCAAAAGATGATCTTGTGCGGGTCCCACCTCAGGGGTGCCGAACATGCGCACGTTGAATCCAACATTCGACCAGCCCGTCGGCGGGCAATCTGCACGACCACAAGCAGTAGTCAACCCGTCGAACCTGGTATCGACTACTTTCCCCTGTCTGCAGCAGCAGAAAGTCCTCCATTCGACACGGCCGTCGTCGCTTCGCCAGATGAACTTCGGATCGAGTTGCCCGTGTGAATCGAGAAAGAATCGATCAGCGGGTTGCTCGATCCTGACACCGGCTTCGAATCTCAGATGCCTCATCATGGCGCCGGGGATCCACTTTTTGAGGGCTAGGGGACCGAGTCTCCCCGTCGCAATGATTACAAATCTCGATGAGATCTTCTCGCCGGAGTCGAGTTCCACCGTCCATGAGCCTCCCTCATCCACGATCCGGGTCACCCGGCACTGAACTCGCAATCTTACAGATGAGCTCGCAAGTTGCTCGACGAGTCGCTCGCGGTCCGAATAGGAAGACCCCAGCGAAAGATATCTTTTTTCACCGGCGAAAACTGTTTGCTCGTGTCCTACCTTTCCCCAAGCAGGCTCTGGCGCGACGATTCCTACTGTCGAAAGAATTCTCGACAGCCAAGAATACGAGAGCTCAAGAAAGTGAGAATTCAAAGACCACAACTTTGTCGCCGAGGGCCAAAAGGAGAACTTCCCGTCCGAGAACAGGCCAGCCCCGCCGACACCCTGAACAGCTTCGACCGGATCTTCGTGCCTACGCTGTCGAACGATACGTCCGGCTTCGACCACGAGCGGCATCATGCTCCGAGCGGCCGATGCGGCCGCCAGTCCGGCTGGCCCTGCTCCGACAATGATCAGGTCCTCCATATGGCTCAATGGAAGCCCTTCTCCCCGGAGACTCTGCTATTTTTCCCGGATGAAACAGCGGGGACTCATTGTCACCGGAACCAGGGGCGCAGGCAAGACCACGATCGTGGTTCTTCTTTCGGAGCGGCTCGAAATCTGCGTGCCCGTTCCGGCGGTCACCACCCGCCCCTCGCGGTCGGACGACCGCGCCGGAGCGTACGAATATGCCACTATGGCCAGGTTTGCGGAACTATCCAGTTCAGGCGCACTTTTCGTAGAGGCAAACTATTCTGGCTACGAATACGGAATTGAGCATGCCGAGGTCCGGGCGATTCTGGCGCGCCAGCAGATTCCGGTCATGACGATCACACCAAAACTGGCCGTTCAGGTGGCTCATTCAAGGCAACATGGGACGTGGCTTCCGGTCTTCGTCGACTCCCCGGATGAACTCCTCGACAGACGACTCGCCGATGATGGGCGACCCGCAACTCAGGAAGATCGGCTACAGCGGGTAGCCGATCGCGAGTTCAGACAACCGCCTTTGGTCCTGGTCGAGAACGCAGGTGCCATCGAGACGGCAGTCGACCAGATTGAAGAGTTGCTTCACAGCGAGCGCTGAGCAGAGCTTGAGGGAGCCTTCCTCGCGTAAACGCAACGAAGGCTCCTTTCGCCACATGCGATGCAGCGAAAGGAGCCTTCATAGCTCGCTACAAGAGGTCAGGCTTCGCCAGCGATGAACTTCTCGACCTCGTCGCGCGCGGTGGAGTCGTCGTACTGCTCCGGCGGCGACTTCATGAAGTACGAGGAAGCCGACAGGATCGGGCCGCCGATGCCGCGGTCCTTCGCGATCTTCGCGGCGCGCACGGCGTCGATGATGATGCCCGCCGAGTTCGGCGAGTCCCACACCTCGAGCTTGTACTCCAGGTTCAGCGGCACGTCGCCGAAGGCGCGGCCCTCGAGCCGGACGTACGCCCACTTGCGGTCGTCGAGCCACTGCACGTAGTCCGACGGTCCGATGTGGACGTTGCCCTTGCCGAGCTCGCGGTCGACCTGCGAGGTGACCGACTGGGTCTTCGAGATCTTCTTCGACTCGAGCCGCTCGAGCTCCTTCATGTTCAGGAAGTCCATGTTCCCGCCCACGTTGAGCTGCATCGTCCGATCCAGCTGGACGCCGCGGTCCTCGAACAGTTTCGCCAGCACGCGGTGCGTGATGGTGGCGCCGACCTGGGACTTGATGTCGTCACCGACGATCGGCACGCCGGCCGCGCGGAACTTCTCCGCCCACTCGGGGTCGGAGGCGATGAACACCGGCAGCGCGTTGACGAACGCCACACCGGCGTCGATGCACGCCTGCGCGTAGAACTTGTCGGCCTCTTCGGAACCCACCGGCAGGTAGGAGACGAGCACGTCGACCTCGGCCTCGCGCAGCGCCGCGACGACGTCGACCGGGGTCTCGTCGGACTCCTCGATGGTCTCGCGGTAGAACCGGCCGAGCCCGTCGTAGGTGTGACCGCGCTGCACGGTGACACCCAGCGGCGGCACGTCGGCGATCTTGATGGTGTTGTTCTCGCTGGCGAAGATCGCCTCGGACAGATCGCGGCTGACCTTCTTGGCGTCCACGTCGAACGCGGCCACGAACTCGATGTCGCGGACGTGGTACTCGCCGAACACGACGTGCATCAAACCGGGCACGCGGGTGCTGGGATCTGCGTCGCGGTAGTACTGAACGCCCTGGACCAACGAGGCCGCACAGTTGCCGACGCCCACGATGGCCACCCGAACGCGGCGGTTCTCGCCCATGCCGGTTTCTCCTTCATTCGTCCAACAGTTGTAGGTAGTGCTGATGCCTTGCGGGCACGGAGAGCGCCTCAGGTCTCCGGTCCGCGCTGCTCGGCCTGTTCGTGCGCGATCAGCTCGTTGAGCCAGCGCACCTCCCGCTCACTGGACTCCAGCCCGAGCCGGTGCAGCTCACGGGTGTAGCGGTCGATCTTCTCCTCGGCCCGCGCCATTGCCGTCCGAAGCCCTTCTCGGCGCTCCTCGACCCGACGACGGCGGCCTTCCAGGATTCGCATCCTGACGTCGGCCGGTGTCCTCGAGAAGAACGCCAGATGGACGCCGAAGCCTTCGTCGTCCCACGTCTGCGGGCCCGCGTCGCCGAGCAGTTCGGCGAACCGTTCCTTGCCCTCGGCGGTGAGCTTGTACACGCGCTTGCCCCGGCGTGCCCATGCCCTGTCTTCCACCTCTTCGAGCTCCTCGACGAGGTAACCGGACCGAAGCAGCCGACGCAGTGTCGGGTACAGCGAGCCGTACGAGAACGTCCGGAACATCCCGAGCGTCTCGTGCAAACGTTTGCGCAGCACGTAACCGTGCATGGGGGTCTCGTGCAACAGCCCCAAGATCGCGAGCTCGAGCACACCGCACCCCCTTCCGGGAACAAACCGCGACCGGTCGCGTTGGCCACCGAGACCGGCTCGGTCAACCTACCGGCCCACTATATCGCGCCGATACATCGGAGTGGTGTAGCTAACCCCGATCGAACCCTCCGGAACCGGATGAAATTCACCGGAGAGTTATCGAATCGTCGGCGTGTCCGACCGTGCACGGTCCGTCCCCCCGAGAACGGGGCGTGGACCACACAGCAAGAGCCCGTACTCTGTTGGCGTGCGAAACCAGCGGCAGGTCGTGGACTACGCCTTACAGCGGCGCGCGCTGCTCAAGGGCGTCCACTCCGGACGGGTCGGCACATACGACGTCTGCGACGCGGGCCCGTACCTCCTGCGGGCCGCGAAATTCCACGGACGACCTGGTGAGCAGGACTGCCCGGTCTGTCATCGGGAGGAACTGACCCTGGTGTCCTGGGTGTACGGCGACGAGCTCAAACACGTCGCCGGATCGGCCAAGACGCCGGACGAACTGGTGCGGATGGACGGGCACTTCGCCGAGTTCACCGTCTACGAAGTCGAGGTATGCCGGAGCTGTCACTGGAACCACCTGGTGCGGTCCTACGTCCTCGGAACAGGAGAACCGGGAAGCACCCGGCCACGGACCCGGTCACAGAGGACAGCGGGTCAGTGACAGGTATCGAAATCGCAGTTGAGCACAGAGCGGCGTCCCCCGAAGCGCCGGTCTGGGAGGCCCATTCGTGAACGACGACCGCAACCGCTCCTGGCCAGGCCAGGAGCCTGATGCACCTCGCCGTGCCCACTGGCCGGGCGAAGCCGACGACCCCGGCTGGCCGGGTGAGGAGCCCCCGCGCCGCCCCCAGCGCCGGACACCCCCGAACGGCGAGCGCCGCGCGGCCCCACGCCCCGCGGATCCCCAATGGCCTGGTGACGGCGGTGGCGGCCCGGAGTGGCCGTCCGACGACGAACCACGCCGTCCCGCGGCCCCGCGCCGCCCCAACGGCATGCCCCCGCGCAGGCAGGGGCCCCCGCCGCCCGGTGGCCGCCCCCAGCGCTCCCAGCAGGGCGCCGTCGGTCATCGCCCGCCGCCGCCTCCGCCGGGCAACCGCCGTCCCCCCGCTCCCGCCGATCAGGCGACCGCGATGGTCCGCCCGGTCGAGCCGGAGCCGTACGAGCGCGAGCCGGAACTCATCACGCACCACGCGCACAACGGCACCGAAGACCCGTACGGCTACGACCCGTACGACGACCGCTATGACGATCGTCACGAAAGCACGGCGCTCGGCGCCGAGGGTGACGAGCCGTACGACGACGAGCCCGCCGAGGACGAAGACGGCGACAAGAAGAAAAAGGTCCTGACGCCGAAGCAGCGCAAGAAGCGCCGCTGGCGGATCATCCGACGTGTCCTTTACTCGATGTTCGGCCTGTTCGTGGTGGTACCGGCGATCGCGTTCGTCATCACGTACTTCCTGGTCGACGTCCCGTCGCAGGAAAGCGTCGCGAGCCTGCAGAGCCAGCCGATCACGCTGATGTACGCCGACGGCAGCCCGATGGGCAAGATCTCACCCGGCACCGGCGGAAGCCGGTATCTGCTGCAGCCAGGCGATGTCCCGGAGGTGGTCAAGAAGGCCGTGTACGCGGCCGAGGACTCGTCCTTCGAGACCAACTCCGGTTTCGACGTCGGCGGCATCCTGCGCGCGGTCTACAACAACGTCACCGGCGGCCAAGGCGGCGGTTCGACGATCTCCCAGCAGTACATCAAGAAGGCCACGGCCAACGAGGCGCCGACGCTCACGCGTAAATGGACCGAGCTGGCGAAGTCCTTCAAGATGAACAACCAGATGTCCAAAGAGGAGATCATCACCGCATACCTCAACACCATCTACTTCGGACGCGGCGCGAACGGCATCGAGGCGGCCGCTCAGGCCTACTTCAAGAAGCCGGCCAAGGAGCTCGGCGCGCCCGAGGCGGCACTGCTCGCGGGCCTGATCCAGGGGCCGAGCAAATCCGAGAACGAGGCATACGCGCAGCGGCGCTGGAGCTTCGTGATGGACCAGATGGTGGCGAACAAGTGGCTCGACCCGGGTCAGCGCGCCACCGCGGAGTTCCCGAAGCCGATCCCGAAGTCCCAGGCCAAGGCCGACGACGCCGGGACACTGAGCCTGCACATCCGCAACCGCGTGATCGACGAGCTCGAGGCCCGCGGTTACGACCAGGCCAGGCTGCACCAGGGCGGCTTCAAGATCACCACGACGATCGACCCCAAGGCGCAGAAGATGGCCGAGGAGTCCGTCGCCGAGGGGATGAAGGGCCAGACCGACGAGAACATCCTGAACGCGCTGGTCGCGATCGATCCCAAGACCGGCGGCGTGGTCGCCTACTGGGGCGGCCCGGACTGGACGAAGAACGACAAGGGTCAGGACGTCCAGGCCATCGACTGGGCGAACGTGCCGCACAACCCCGGATCGGCGTTCAAGGCCTTCGACCTGACGGCCTTCCTCAAGATGGGCAAGGGGCTCGGCGAGACGTTCGACGGCTCCAACAACCGGAAGTTCGACGGCCGCACGATCCGGAACGCGGGCGAGAGCTCCAACTGTGGCACGCAGTGCACGGTCGCCGAGGCGATGAAGGTCTCCGCGAACACCGTGTTCTACGACATGGTCCGCAACGCGACGAAGATCGACCCGGTGGCGAAGGCCGCGAAGGAAGCCGGCGTGATGGTGGAGGCCGACGGCGGCAAGGCGAAGCTGAGCCCCGACATCAACATCGCCCTCGGCGGTGGTGGCACGGTCACCACGGCCGAGGACATGGCGGCCGGGTTCGCCACCTTCGCCGGTGAAGGCGTCCGGCAGAAGCAGCACTTCGTCGCCAAGCTGGCCAATTCCCAGGACGAGGTCGAGTTCGACGAGACGGCCCCCAAGGGCTCTCCCGCCTTCAGTGACGACGCCGACAAGAGCAAGCAGATCGCCGGCAACGTCACGGACGCGCTCGAAGAGGTCATCCCGTACTCGAAGCTGAAGTGCCCGAAGGGGCACGACTGCGCGGGCAAGACCGGCACGCAGCAGTACGACTTCAAGGACAGCGACCCGGCCAGCTACCGCGACCGCAACGCGCAGACCTGGATGGTGGGCTACACGCCGACCATCTCGACCTCGGTGTGGGTCGGCGGCGACGGCAACAAGCCGCTGCACGACAAGAGCGGCAAGCCGGTCTACGGCCGGACCATCGCGGGCCCGATCTGGGAAGACTTCATGTCCCGGTACATGACCGGCAAGCCGACGGAGAAGTTCGACAACGTCAAGGCGATCGGCAAGGACGCCAGGTCCGTGCCGACGACGACGGTTTCGAAGCCGCCGCCGACGTCGGCGCCGCCCGAGACGCCGACGACCACGCCGACGCCGACGATCCCCACCGAGCCGACCGAGCCGACGGAAACCGGCGGTTGGCCGACGAAGCCGACCAAGCCCACGAAGCCGACCAGACCGGGGCCGGGGACCACGGAACCGTTGTTCCCGAACGGCGAAGATCCGTGATGACCGGGCGAAGAGCATGAAAAAGGTGTGCCGGGCGGGCTGCCCGGCACACCTTTTTTCGTGGCCGCCGATGAACCTGAACCGATCTGATACGTCTTAAGTAGAAGGAGACCTGCGACCGCAGGACCGCGCTCACCCACGAAAGGTTCGGAGGACGTCAAAGTGAACGACGATCCCCACGGCGGATGGCCAGGTCAGGACCCTGACCCCGCCCGTCGTCCGCAACGCCCGGCCGGACCGCCCCGCCGCCCCGCCGGAGGACCGCCTCCGGGCTACGGGCAGCGGCAGGGTCCCGGTTCGCAGGGTCCGGGGCAGGCGCCGTGGCAGCGGCAGGGTTCTCCCCAGCAGCAGCCGCCGCCCCAGCAGCCCCAGCAGCCGCGGCGTTCGCAGCGGCCGCCGGTCGCGCCGCAGCACGAGCCGGACCTCATCACGCACCACGAGCACAACGGCACGGAGCACCGGTACGAAGCCGACCGCGGCTACGACGACCAGTACGACGATGAGCAGTACGCCCCGGAGACCGACGAGAACGGGAAACCGATCCTCACCCCGGCGCAGCGCAAGAAGCGCCGGTGGAGACGAATCCGGCGGGTGGTGCTCGCCCTGTTCTGCCTTTTCGTCGTCATCCCGGCGATCGCGTTCGTGATCACCTACTTCGCCGTCGACGTCCCGTCGCCGCAGGCGATCGCGGCCACGCAGGGCCAGGCGGTGACCTACTACTACGCCGACAACACCGAGATGGGCAAGGACGTGCCCAAGGGTGGCAACCGGCAGATCCTGACGCCGGAGCAGATCCCCGACATCGTCAAGAAGGCCGTCATCGCCACCGAGGACGCCTCGTTCGAGACGAACTCCGGCTTCGACATCGGCGGCATCCTGCGCGCGGTCTACAACCAGGTGACCGCGGGCAAGGGCGGTGGTTCGACCATCTCCCAGCAGTACATCAAGGTCGCCAGCGGGGACGACGAATCGTCGCTCACCCGTAAATGGACCGAGCTCGCCAAATCCTTCAAGATGAACCAGACGTACGAGAAAAAGGACATCATCTCGGCGTACCTGAACATCATCTACTTCGGACGCGGCGCGTACGGCATCGAGTCGGCCGCTCAGGCGTTCTTCGCCAAGCCCGCGGGCGAGCTGAACGCCTCCGAAGCCGCGCTCCTCGCGGGTCTCATCCAGCAGCCAGGCCGCTCAGAGAACCCGAAGGTCGCGAACGAACGCTGGACGGTCGCACTGAACCGCATGGTGCAGAACGGTTTCCTCTCCGCCGCGGATCGCGCGAACCTCCAGTTCCCGACGCCGGTGCCGCAGACCGACAAGGAACAGGCCGGGGTGGTGAACCCGTTCATCCGCGACAAGATCAAAGACGAACTGGCCGCGAACGGCATCACCGGCGACGTCTATTACACGGGCGGCTACAAGGTCTACACGACCATCGACCCGAAGGCGCAGGCCGCGGCCGAGCAGGCGGTCGCCGACGGGATGAAGGGCCAGACCGACGAGAACCTGCTCAACGCGCTCGTCGCGATCGACCCCAAGACCGGCGGCGTGAAGGCGTACTACGGTGGCCCGTCCATCGTGAAGGGGCCCAACGGCCAAGACCAGAAGGGCCGGGACTGGGCGAACACTCCGCAGAACCCCGGGTCTTCGATGAAGCCGTTCGACCTCACCGCGTACATGCAGATGGGCAAGGGCGGCATCAACTCGACGTTCGACGGGTCCAACAACCGGCAGTTCGGGAAGCAGACGATCCGGAACGCCGGTCCCGGCAGCTCGTGTTCGGCGCAGTGCACGGTGTCCGAGGCGATGCAGCGGTCGGCGAACACGGTGTTCTACGACATGGTCGTGAACGTGACCAAACCCGGGCCGGTGGCACAGGCCGCCAAGGACGCCGGGATCAAACCCGCCCCCGAAGGCGCCTCGGAACTGTTCGCCGACAACAACATCGCGCTCGGCGGTGGCAAGACGGCCGTCAGCCCGGAGGACATGGCCGCCTCGTACGCGACCTTCGCGGGCGATGGCCAGCGCCGGACCAGGCATTTCGTCACCAAGGTGACCAACTCGCAGGACGAGGCCGCATACTCGGCTCCGGAAGAGGCGAAGCCGGCTTTCTCCGACGACTCCGACAAGAGCAAGCAGATCGCGGGCAACGTCACCGAGTCGCTCAAGGGTGTCATCCCGTTCTCGAAGCTCAAGTGCCCCAACAACCACGAGTGCGCCGGCAAGACCGGAACCCAGCAGCACACCTACCGGCAGGGTGAGCCGGCGTCGGCGAAGGACTCCAACTCGCAGACCTGGATGGTCGGCTACACGCCGTCGATCTCGGCCGCGGTGTGGGTCGGCGGCGACGGCGACAAGGCGCTGAAGGGCAAGAACGGCAAGGCGATCTTCGGTTCGACGATCGCCGGGCCGATCTGGCAGAAGTTCCTCTCGCTCTACCTGAACGGCAAGCCGGGGGAGCGCTTCGACAAGGTCAAGATCATCGGCGGGGACGACAGCAACACGATCCCGTCGACGCAGACCCCGCCGGAAGGGGACGAGGACTCGAACGAGACCGGCACTCCGTCGACCGGCCCGTCGACGGGTTCGTCGTCCTCGCGGAATGAGGAAGACCCGCCGTCGAGCTCGAAGAACCCGCCTTCCTCCAGCGAGAACAACGGGGAAGAGGGGAACGGCAACGGTCCCGGCCGCGGTGGCGGCAGAGGCGACAACGGCTAGCTCGCCGGGTCAGAGGATGACGACGCGCCTTTCGGCACCCGAGAGGTGGGCGGCTTCGATGACCCGGAGCGCCTCGACGGCGGAGGCGGGATCGACAGGGAACCCGCCTTTGCCGAGGAGCGCGTCGCGCACCTGCGCGTAGAAGTCCTCGTAGCGGCCGACCTCGGTGGGCACCGTCTCGACGTCGTCGTTCACGCCGAGCTTTCCGGCGTCCGACGGCGGTTCCACCGCCCAGCCGGGGTCGCCGGGCCGCAGGCCGTCCTTGATCTGCGGCTCTTGGACGTCGAGGCCGTACTTGGTGAAAGTCGCCTTGTCGCCGAGCACGCGGAACCGCGGGTTCCGGGTCCCCGCCAGCGCGGACGCCCAGAGATGCGAGCGCACGCCGTTGGTGTGCCGGAGGGCGACGAAGACGTCGTCGTCGACGGACACCCCGGCGCGGCGCTTGTCGACCTCCGCGTAGACCTCGGAGACCGGGCCGAACAGCTGCAGCGCCTGATCGACGATGTGCGCGCCGAGGTCGTAGAGCAGCCCGCCCGCCTCGGCGGGGTCTCCGAACTCGCGCCAGTTGTCCCGCGGCTTCGGCACCCAACGGTCGTAGCGCGACTCGAAGCGGAAGACGTCGCCGAGGCGGCCCGCGTCGAGGAGCTTCCGGACGGTGAGGAAGTCCGAGTCGAACCGGCGGTTCTGGAACACCGTCAGTCCGACGCCGTTGGCCTCAGCGGCCTCGACGACCTTCGCCGCCTCGGCCGCTGTCGGCGCGAAGGGCTTGTCGACGACGACGGGCAGGCCTGCCTCGATCGCCCGAAGCGCGAGCGGGACGTGCGTGCGGTTCGGCGTGCTGACGACGACCAGGTCCAGCTCGTCGGCCTTCGCGAACAACGCGTCCGCGTCCGGCAGCACGTCGGCGGCCGGATAATCGGCGCTGGCCTGCCCGACCCTGTCCGGGTTCGAGGTGACGATGGCGGCCGGGGTCAGCCCCGGCGTCGCGCTGATCAGCGGGGCGTGGAAGACGCGCCCGCCGATGCCGTATCCGAAGATCCCCACTCGCAAGTCAGCCATGCCTCCATTAAACAACAGTGTTGCGTAATCAGCCAGTCGTGGGAGGATGCGCGCTATGCCGGAGACCGGGGTCAATCTGCGCGGCCTGCGCCAGCACAATCGGGCGCTGCTGCTCGCGCACATCCTGCGCGCGGGCGGTCTCAGCCGCGTCGAGCTCGCCGAACGCACCCGGCTCACTCAGCAGGCTGTCTCGAAGATCGTCCCCGAACTGCTCGAGGCCGGCCTGCTGGACGAGGAACGCCAGCCCGCGTCCGGGGTCGGCAAGCCGCGCACGCTGCTGCGTATTCGCGCGGGCGCCCGGCACGCGCTCGGCGCGCAGCTCGACCGGGACTCCTTCCGGGTGGTCAGGACCGATCTCGCCGGGAAGGTCGTCGCGTCGGAGAGCGGCCCGCTGTCTCCGGGATTCACTCCTGACCAGGCCGTTTCCACCCTCGGCGAAGCGACGGAAGCGCTGCTCGAGGGTGTCGAGCGGGAACGTGTCCTCGGCCTCGGTGTCGGCACCGTCGGACCGCTCGACCACCTCGAAGGAGTGGTCCGGGACGCCACGAACATGCCGGGCTGGCACCACGTCCCCCTGCGCGACCTGCTCGCGAAACGCACCGGGCTGCCCGTGCGGCTCGACAAGAACACCAACGCCGCGGCCTTCGCCCAGCACTGGCCGGAGGGCGACCAGGCCGCGACGGCCGTCGTGCTCGTCGGCACCGGGATCGGGGTCGGCCTGCTGATCGACGGCAGGCTGTACCGCGGGCCGCGCACCAACGCGGGTGAGTTCGGGCATACGACGCTCGCCTACGACGGGCCGCGCTGCGCGTGCGGGCGCCGCGGCTGCGTCGAGGTGCTGCACAACGCGGCGGCGACCACGAAGGAGGCGGCCGGACTGCTGGGGATCGGGCTCGCCGACCTCGTCCAGGTCCTCGACCTCGAACGCGTCGTGCTGACCGGGCGTTCGGTCCGCGCGGAGCCCGAGGTGTACCGCGACACGGTCGCCGCGCGGTTGCGGGAACTGCTGCCTTTGCCGCACTGGCAACGAATCCAGGTCGATCTCGACGAGATGGGCGACGATGTCGTGGCGTTCGGCGCGGCGGCCGAGGTGCTCGCCGGGTTCTACGACGGAGGCGATATCACCGGGGGTCACCCGGATAGGCGCTAACATCCGCCACGTGTCCGACCAGACGACCCCGCCGGAGCGCGAGGCCCCGCTTTCCCTCACCCCGGGCGAACGGGTCATCCCGAGCTGGAACGAACCGTTCGTGGCCGCGGCCACCCGGCCGATCGGCGGTCCGCTCGGCGAACACGCCGCCGTGGGACGGCACTGGTTCTGGTCGCCGCAACGCGTCGGGCTGCTGCTGGCCTGCCTCGCGCTGCTGCTCTCGTGGTTCGGCAAGGCGTCCTGCATCCAGCAGTACACCGACGACTCCGGGATGAACCAGCTCGACTGGCGGGCGGGGCGCCCGTTCGTCGCGATGTGCTACTCGGACATCATCCCGCTCTACAGTTCCGAGCGGCTGAACGAATCCGACACCTTCCCGTACGTGACCTCATGGGTCGAGGACGAGGGAACGGCGAAGGAGACCACGCGGTACATGGAGTACCCGGTCGCGACCGGGTTTTTCCAGTGGATCAACGCCAAGCTCACCGAGGCCTGGCTCTCGGTCGCGGAATCGGGCTGGCTGCCCGGCGCGCTCCCGGTCGCCGTCTACTTCAACATTTCGGCGCTCTGGCTCGCGCTGGCCTGGCTCGTCACGGTGTGGGCGACCGGCCGGTCGTTGAAACGCCGCCCGTGGGACGCGGTGCTGGTGGCGATCTCACCGCTGGTGCTGGTGCACACCTTCACCAACTTCGACGCCATCGCGACCGCCTTCACCGCGACGGCGTTGCTCGCCTGGGCCCGGCGACGGCCCGAGGTCGCGGGGTTCCTGCTCGGCCTCGGCGCGGCGGCGAAGCTGTATCCGCTGCTCCTGCTGATCCCGCTGTTCTTCCTGTGCCTGCGCGCGGGCAAGCTCAAACAGTGGGCGCTCGCCGCCGGGCTGGCCGTGGCGACGTTCGTGGTCGTCAACGTCCCGTTCGCGCTCGCCGCGCCGACCGGCTGGTGGGAGTTCTTCCGGCTCAACACGGTGCGCCCGATGGATCCGGACTCGCTCTACAACGTGTTCTCCCACCTTTCCGGCTGGACCGGTTTCGACGGGAAACTCGCCGCGGGCCAGACGCCGGTCGTGCTCAACGCCGTCGTCGCGGTGCTGTTCCTCGCCGCCTGCGCCGGCATCGGGTACGTCACGCTGAAGGCACCGCGCCGTCCGCGGCTCGGCCAGCTCGCCTTCCTCGTGGTGGCCGCGTTCCTGCTGACCAACAAGGTGTGGAGCCCGCAGTACTCGCTGTGGCTCGTCCCGCTGGCGGTGCTCGCGATCCCGCGCTGGCGGCTGCTGCTCGGCTGGATGATCATCGACGCGCTGGTCTGGGCGCCGCGGATGATGTACTACCTCGGCGTCGATCACAAAGGCCTGCCGGAGGACTGGTTCCTCGGCACCGTCGTCGTCCGCGACCTCGCGGTGATCGGCCTGTGCGCGCTGGTGATCCGGGACATCTACCGGCCGCGCAAGGACCCCGTCCGCCTCGCCGGAGACGACGATCCGGTGGGTGGCTTCCTCGACGGGGCACCTGACGCTAAGCGCGCTTCAACACCTCGGGCCCAGGACGTTCCAGCCTGATCCGCTTGCCGAAGTCCTCGGCACCGAAGTCGCTGATCTGGACGACGACCGTTTCGGGCGAGGTCTCGACCAGACGGCAGGTGAACCAGTCCTCACCGTGTTTGACCGACCAGCGGTCGGCGAGGACGGCGAGCCCTTCGGCCTCCAGCAACGCGACGGAGTCGTCGAAGGCGGCCGGCCCGCCGAGCGGGTAGCCGAAAACGGTCAGTGCCTGCCAACGTGTGTCCGGCGCGGGGACGACGAAGCCGACGTGCTCGCCGTCCTCCGCCCGGTACACGGTCCGATTCTCGATCATGCGGATCAGGGTCGACCCTCTCGTGGCGGGAGGGTCAAGCCGATTCAGCGGACGGTGTAGCCGCCCGTGGTCGTCGGGAAGAACGGCACCGGTCCGGTGCACGGCAGGACGTCGTGCTCGATTCCGCCGTAAGCCCAGCTCCAGCCGATCCGATCGTGGCCGCGCGGCACGTCCTGCACCGAGAAACCGACTCGACGCCCGACGACGTCCACCGGGAGGCCGGGGATGTCGGCACGTTCGATCACGCCGGTCAGGATGGCGAGGTCGCCCGCGCGGGCGACGCAGTCGACCCGGCCGTCGAAGTCGGCGACGAGTTTCCCGTCCTTGGTCTGATGATTCACGTGGAACCGGCCCGAGGATTTGCCGGGCTCGCCGAAAGCGGCGAAGTCGAAGCGGACCGGGTCGTTGTCGTAGCCGGGGAACGTCAGCGGTCCGCCCGCCGATCCCAAGACGACCGAACCCTGCTTCGGCGCCGCACTCGCCTGCGTCGCCCCCAGCGTGCCCGCCACGACGGCGAACATGGCGACAGCGGCGATCTTCGACTTGATGTTCATGGCTTTCCCTCCAGTGCCAGGACCGTCCTGGTGGAAACGAGCCTTCCGGCCCGCGACCGTCCGGCCCTCCCGCTGAGGAGGGAAGGAGCTCCCGCTTGAGTAGCCTGCGCGCATGGCGTTCCATCTGGCGCACGGCACGGTCGTGTACCGCACCACGACGTTGCACGGGTACTCCGCGATCACCATGGTCGAGCGCTTCACGGGAGCCCGCTGGGACCTCGCGGCGGAGGTGCCGCGCGACGCCGAAGAACTCACCGACGACGCCGTGCGGGAAATGCTGGGGGAGGCCGCCGACGAGCCCAGCCGGTTCGCGCTCGCCCCGGAAACCGGCGCGGCAGGCGGCTTGAACGCGCGGCTGGCCCAGCTGGATTCGATGATCGACACCACGGTGATGTGGCTGCGGTCGACCGCTGTCGGCACCGACGCCGAGCTGGCCTGGGCCCGCTACCAGTCGTCGGACTACGACTACGAACTCGACACCCGCGAGGCGCTACGCGACACCGCGGCGCTCGTGTCCCAGATGGTCAAGCAGCGCACCTTGCTCGCGGCGCGTGCCGAGATGCGGCGCCGAAAGAGCGAGGACGACTGACGCGTTTGGTCCTCTGAATGCGTGGGCTCATCCAGAGGACCAAACGCGGAAGGTCAGGCGGAGGCGACGCGTTCGCGGAGGTAGGCGATGTCGGCGGCCTGACCGTCGGCCGGGGTCTCGACGATCACCGGAGCGCCGGCCTCGGCCGCGACCGCGGCCAGCACCTCGGGGTCGATCGTGCCGTCGCCGCCGACGACGTTGGCGTGCCTGTCCCTGGTGGAACCGAACTCGTCGCGCGAATTGTTGAGGTGCACCAGGTCGATCCGGCCCGTGATGGCCTTGACCTTCTTGACCGCCTCGCTCAGGTCCCAGCCCGCCGCGTACGCGTGGCAGGTGTCGAAACAGAAGCCCGCGCCGAATTCGCCGACCTTGTCCCACAGCCGGGCGATCGTGTCGAGGTCGCGGGTCATCGCGCTGTCGCCGCCCGCTGTGTTCTCGATCAGGATTGGCACGGCGAAGCCGCCCTTCTCCTGCTCACGCTCGAAAAGCTTGCGCCAATTGACGAGGCCTTCTTCGACGTCTTCCGAAGAACCGACGTGGCCGCCGTGTACGACGAGCCCTTTCGCGCCGATCTCGGCCGCGCCGTTCGCGTGCTGCGTGACGTTCTTCCGCGACGGGATGCGGATGCGGTTGTTCAGTGACGCCACGTTGATCAGGTACGGCGAGTGGATGAACACCTCGACCGGCGATTCTTTGATCGCCTCGCCGTGCGGGTGGGGTTTGGGAGCCTTCCAGCCCTGCGGGTCGGAAAGGAAGAACTGGAGGACCTCGGCTTCGCGTTCGGCGACCGCGGAGAGGGGATCGTCGTCGCGGACATGGGCACCGATTTTCATGCTGGCAACTTACCCGCGCCGGTTTCTCCCCGGCGCGGGCCGGATGGTCACGCTCGTGGGGTAGCGTGAGCGCGTTCCGTTAAAACCGCGTTGGGTCTTGAGAGGCGGAGGACGAACTCGATGGGGAAGACTGCCGGGCGGATCACGGCACTGGGTTTCGCACTTTCGGTTTCGGCCGGACTCGCGTTCCCGGCGATCGCGATGGCCGCGGAACCGAATCCGACCCTTTCCGGCGATTGCGCCTCGACGCTGCAGAACGGGAAGTCCGCCAACGGCCTCGTTCTCGACGCGGGCGCCCCGCTCAACTCGCCCGAGGCCTTGACGGTCGGTTTGGACTCGAAGGCCAAGACGGCCGAGGGCCGGAAGCCGCTGCTTTCGCTGCCGGTCGGCGACCTGGTCAAGGCGACCGGACTCACCGACAACGCGGTCGGCGACCTCGCGGCGAAGGGCGTCTGCCCGCCCGCGCAGGGTGTGGTGAACGCGGTCGGCAACCTGACCCAGGGCGTCGCGGACGAGCTTCCGATCCCGCCGGACCCCGGCCCGCAGCCGCCGACCCCCGGGCCGAACCCGCCGCAGCCCCAGCCTCCGAAGCCGGGCCAGCCCGGCGGACCGGGCAGTGAACTCCCGGTCGAGACCGGCCCGGGTTCCTCCACCGGCATCGGCGGCGACTCGATCGCGGGCGTCATCAGCAACGCGGCCTTGCTGCCCGGCAACTTCGTCCAGGCGCCGGTGATCACCGAGATCATCCCCGGCGAGGTGCCGCCGCCCACCGTCGACGAGAAGGACACCGGCCAGGCGCAGGCCATTCAAGCGCCGGTGGCCCCGGCGAAGCTGCCGCTGCTGCTCGCGGTGCTGGCGCTGGCCGTCGTCGCCGCGGCACTGGTCCGTGCCTGGCTGCGGGGCAAGCCCGCCTGATCTTCACCCTCGGTGACGCCCGCTTCCACTCGAATGCCTGACCTCATCGAGTGAGCGGGCGTTACTTGTCTCCATTAGCGTCGTTGTGCAGGTAGGTGAACCCGACGACGGAGGAGTCGAAGGCATGCGCGAACGGACACGGAGGGCGACAGCCCTGGGTGCCTCGGCCTTCATTCTCGCGGGCTCGGCCGCCCTCGCCATGCCCGGCACGGCCGCCGCCGCCGAGACCAAGACCGCCGTCTGCGGCGGTTCGGTGACCGCGAAGACCGGCGACAAGATCCTCGGGAAGACGCCGTTGCTCGGCATCCCGCTCGACCTCGGTCACGCCGGCCCGGTCTCCGGGATCCTCACCGGCACGATCAACGCGCTGCTCGGCACGGTCTGCAAGGTGACGGTGACCGTGGTGAACGCCGTGGTCGCGCCGGTCCCGGTCATCGGCGCACCCGCCGCGGAAGCGCTGAACGGCGCCGTCACCGGCACTCACGACGCGCTGACCGGTGCCGGCAAACCCGCCCCCGGCACCCAGCCCCAGCCAGGGAAACCCGGCCCCGGCACCCCCGGCGCGGGCAACCCGCAGACGGGCGGCCCCGGCGGTACCCCGGCACAGGGCGGCAACCCGGCGACCGGCCCCGGCATCCCGGCGGCGAACAGCCCGCTGCTGCCCGGCACCTTCACCCCGAACTTCGGCGGCCTTCCTTGGGGTGTCAGCACGGGCTACGCCCCGATGCGCGACTACAGCTCCATCCCGATGGCGATGGCGGGTCTCTTCAGCCCCTCGCCCGGCCTTCGGTACGGCGGTCAGATCCCGGGTTACGCGCCGCAGTTCGGCATCACCGCCGAGGGTGAGAACGCCACCGGCAACCCGGACATCCAGAACGCGGGACAGGCCGAGGCGCTACCGAGCGTGAGCGATGGATTCACTCAAGACGGGAAACTGCCGCTGCTGATCGCCGTTTTGGCACTCTCCGGAGTCAGCGCTGGGCTCGTCCGCACCTGGGTCCTCCGCCGAATGGCCGCTACAAGTTAGGCCTACCGCCTAGTATCTTTCTGGTCACTCCCTCGTTATCCCCGTTGGCAGTGCTTTTCCCCCTGGTGAAAACCAGATGCACCGCCTGACGCCCCCACCGACCCGGAGGATCGCGCTCGTGCGGAAGACCACCATCTGGCAGACCACCCGCAAGGCGCTCACCGTCACCGCACTCGCGACCATGGTCACCGGTGGCGCGCTCTTGACGGCGGGCACCGCCTCGGCGGCCACCACGCTGGCGAACGCCTGCGGCGGCACCGTCAACGGCGGGATGAGCGACACCGTCGCGATCACCGGCTCGTCGGTCAAGGAACTGGTGCGAGCGGGCGCGAAGGAAGCGGGCACGCTGGCCCTCTACGACGTCGCCGCGAACGACATCGCCAAGGTCAACACCATCTCCGTCGGCTCCGTCCCGAACGCCGCGGGCGGCACGATCGACGGCAAGACGATCGGCGCGGCCGTGCGGCAGGCGGTCAAGGAGACCAAGTCCTGGGGTCTCGGCCTGAACCCGGACAAGACGCTGAGTTCGATCGAGCACAAGGTCGCCGGCAGCTGCGGCCTGACCACGGTCGCCACGAACTACGTCGCGCCGACGCTGCCCACCCCGGGCACCACCTCGCCGCAGCAGGGCGGCACCGGCGGGAGCACCAACGGCGCCCCGTCGTCCTCGAACCTGCTCCCCGGCGGCAGCAACGGCACCGGCTACGCCCCGCCGCGCGACTACGGCAACCTGCCGGTCGCGCAGCCGGGTGTCGCGGTGGCGCCGGGCGTCCGCTACCCGGCCAACAGCCCGCTTCCCGGTGAGGGTGGCCCGCAGTACGGCCTTCCCGGCGCCGACGGCCAGGCCGGACAGGGCACCGACGTCCGCAACGCGGGCAACGCCGAAGCCCTCGCGACCGACGGCATGCCCGGTGGCGACGTCCAGCTGCCCATGCTGCTCGCGGTCCTCGTCCTCGCCGGCGTGACCGCCGCGCTGGTCCGCACCTGGGTCCTGCGCCGCGTCTCCTGACCTGAGGCGAAGGCTCCGAACACCCCCAGGTACGCTTACCTGGACAAACCCTCCTGCCACGGACAGTCCGTGGCCGCGAGCCCATAGGAGGTGAGTGGTTGTGTCACGCCATTACGAGGTAATGGTCATCCTTGACCCCACGCTCGACGAGCGCACGGTCGCCCCCACGCTGGACACTTTCCTCAACGTCATCCGCACTTCGGGCGGAAGCGTCGAGAAGGTCGACGTCTGGGGCCGTCGCCGGCTCTCCTACGAGATCAAGAAGCACGCCGAGGGCATCTACGCGCTCCTCGACCTGAACTCCAGCTTCGAAGCGGTCAAGGAGCTGGACCGTCAGCTCTCGCTGCAGGAGACCGTGCTCCGCACCAAGGTCATGCGCCGCGAGATCAAGCGCGCCGCTGCCGTCGCCGCCAAGGCCTGAGCCGAAGGACTTTCCCGATGGCTGGAGACACCGTCATCACGGTGATCGGCAACCTCACGTCCGACCCGGAGCTTCGCTTCACCCCTTCCGGTGCGGCGGTCGCGAACTTCACCGTCGCGTCCACCCCGCGCACGCTGGACAAGCAGTCCGGTGAGTGGAAGGACGGCGAGGCCCTGTTCCTGCGCTGCAACATCTGGCGTCAGGCGGCCGAGAACGTCGCCGAGTCGCTGACCCGCGGCGCGCGAGTCGTCGTGCAGGGGCGCCTCAAGCAGCGGTCTTTCGAGACCAAGGAAGGCGAGAAGCGCACCGTCGTCGAGCTCGAGGTCGATGAAATCGGCCCCTCGCTGCGTTACGCCACCGCCAAGGTGAACAAGGTCAGCCGTGGCACCGGTGGCGGTGGAGGCGGCGGCTTCGGTGGCGGCGGCGGTGGTGGCCAGAGCGGCCCGCCCGCCGACGACCCGTGGGGCTCCGCTCCGCCCGCCGGTGGCGGCGGCGGTGGCGGTGGCTTCTCCGACGAGCCGCCCTTCTAGCCAGGCGCTCCACCGCGGGCTCCGGCCCGCGAGACGCCTCGACACAACCACTACGTAGGAATTCAGGAGTAAAACCGTGGCCAAGCCACCCATCCGCAAGCCCAAGAAGAAGGTCTGCGTGTTCTGCAAGGCCGAGAAGAAGGGCCGCCCGGAGAACATCGACTACAAGGACACCAACCTGCTTCGGAAGTACATCTCCGACCGCGGGAAGATCCGTGCCCGTCGAGTGACCGGCAACTGCAGCCAGCACCAGCGTGACATCGCCATCGCGGTCAAGAACTCCCGCGAAATGGCGCTGCTGCCCTACACCTCGACCGCACGCTAAGGAGGCACGTCAATGGCGAAGATCATTCTCACCACCGACGTCGCCAACCTCGGTGGGCCCGGCGACATCGTCGAGGTCAAAGACGGCTACGCGCGCAACTACCTGCTCCCCCGCGGCTACGCCATCGTGGCCACCAAGGGCGCGGAGAAGAACGTGCGCACGATCAAGCGGGCGCAGGAGAGCCGTCGCATCCGCGACCTCGACCACGCCAAGGAGATCAAGGCGACCCTGGAAGGCCTCGGCGCCATCCAGCTGAGCGGCAAGGCGGCCGAGGGCTCGAAGAAGCTCTTCGGTTCGATCACCACCGCCGAGATCGTGGACGCGATCAAGGCCGCGGGTGGCCCGCTGCTCGACAAGCGCGTCATCGAGCTGAAGGACCACATCAAGACCGTGGGCAAGCACTCGGTCGGCGCCCGTCTGCACCCCGACGTCCGCGTCGACGTGCGGCTCGAGGTCAAGGCCAAGTAACACCGCTTCGCCAAAGGGCGGGACGTCTCCTTCACGGAGGTGTCCCGCCCTTTGCTTTCCGCGGAACCTCGCGGCCGCGGACTGCGTCTGAGCCCTTGACGGGGGATCAAGGCATTATGAGACTCGACATTTGAGGCACGGGGACTCAAAAGGGGATCTGGAACCAATGGCTTACGACAGCAACGCCGAGCAGAACCGGCAGGAGAAGGTCACGGTGTCCGCGCCGGCCAACCCGGACAAGGCGCCCTCGACGTCGGGCGGAGGTGGCGGCGGGTTCGCCTTCGACAAGGACAAGATCGACGGCATCATCAAGAAGTGGACGGACCTGCAGGTCGAGCTCAAGAAGGACTACGCCGACGCGAACCTGATGGCGAACGTCAAGGCGCCCGGCAAGGAGTTCGCGAGCGGCGACTGGGAGAAGCTCGCCAACCCGTCCGGGAAGGCGTTCCTGGAGCAGAACCAGAAGATGCAGGACTACGTCAAGAACTACATCGACCAGCTGACCGCCGCCAAGCAGAAGATCGCCACGAACGAGGCCGAGACGCAGGCCTCGCTCAACAAGCACAAGGCCGTGTGATGCGACGTTCCCTCGTTCTCCTCCTCGTCGCCGGGGCACTGGTCGCCGGCTGTTCGGGCACCAAGAACGGCACCGCCACCTCGGAGCCGTCCTTCACAACCGGCGCTCCGAGCGCGTCGAGCGGCTCGTCCGGCTCCGCGCCCAAGGTGTCGAACCCCCTGAAGACCTCGTCGATCGAGAGCGACGCGTGCGCCGCGCTTTCCGCCGCGAAGCGGTCCGAGCTCGGTCTCGGCGAAGGCGAGCGACGGACCACGAGCGCCGGTCCCGGCTGCTCGATCTTCGCCGCGGATGACCGGCTGAACCAGATCGAAATCAGCCCGGTGCTCGCGAACAAGAACGGCCTGAGCGACGTCTACGACACGAAGGCCAACAACGACTACTTCGAGCCGACCGAGGTCGCCGGGTACCCGGCGGTGTACGCCGCGTCGCTCGACGCCCGCAAGAGCGGCAAATGCGGTCTCTTCGTCGGCGTGACCGACCAGCTGGCCGTCAACATCCTGGTGCAGTACGACAACGGGCCCGGCGCGAGCGATCCGTGCCCCGTCGCGCTCAAAGTGGGGGAAGCGATGATCGAGACGTTGAAGGAGGGCTGACGCGTGTTCCTGCTGCCGATCATCGCCGGGTACTCGGCCTACAACCTGGCGACCACGAAATCCGGCGACTACGAAGCGTCGGGCGGCGATCGCAAGATCGACTGCTACAACATCTGGGAGAAGATCGTCACCGGTCCGGGCACCGGGTCGATCCAGGAGGGGCAGGCCGCGGCCACCCGGCTCAAGGCCGGTTACCAGGACAGGCTGACCACCATCGACAACCTGTCGAAGGAGATGGACGCCGCCTGGACCGGCAAGAGCGCCGAAGCCGCGCAGCAGTCCGGCGCGCATCCGCTGCGGGCGTGGATGGACGACTCCGGCAAGAAGCTGGTGGACTCCGACAGGTACCTCGGCGAGCAGAACACCGCGTTCACCACGGTGAAGGCGAAGGTGCAGCAGGTCCCGAAGGATCCGCCGAAGAACAACCTGATCAACTCCATCACCCCGTGGACCACCGACACCGACCGCGCGATCCGGGACTACAACTCCAAGGGTCAGGCGAACGTCGACGCGTTCAACGAGTACTTCAAGGCCAGCTCCGAGAACGGCAAGGGCCTCCCCACCTACAACAAGATGGAGGGGCAGAAGTCGAACATCGACGTCAACGGCGGCGGTAACGGCAAGGACAAGGACAAGGACGGCGGCGGCCAGGGCGACCGCAACGGGAACAACGGCATGCCGGGCATCTCGACGCCGCCCGGTTCGATGCCGCCCGGCGGGATGCCGAGCGTCCCCGGGTCGAACATGCCGGGCATCGGCACGCCGGGTTCGAACCTGCCCGGTTCGAACCTGCCGGGCAGCAACCTGCCGGGGTCGAACTTCCCCGGGTCCAACCTGCCGGGCAGCAACCTGCCGGGCTCGAACCTTCCCGGCGGGCAGTACAACCCGAACCTTCCCGGCAGCAACTACAAACCGCCTGGCTGGGACGACGGGACGAACGCGTCCGGCTTCACCCCGCCGAAGATCCCCGGCGCCGGCGGCTTCGGCCCGGGTGGCGGCGGAGGCGGTGGCGGCGGCTTCGGCGGCACCGACATCCCCGGTGCGGGCGGCTTCGGGCCGGACGGTGGCTTCGGCCCCGGCGGCGGCGCCGGATTCGGTCCCGGCAGCGGGAGTGGCGCGGCCATGCCCGGCAGCGCGGGTGCGATGGGCGGCGCGGGCTTGGGCGGCGGCGCGGCAGGTGCCGGTTCCGGAGCGGGTCGCGGCGCGGGCGGAATGATGGGCGGCATGGGCGGTATGGGAGCCGGTGGCGCCAAGGGCAAGGGCGGCGAAGACGAGGAGCGCAGCTCCAAGTTCCTCGTCGGCGACGACCCCAACGACATCTTCGGGACCGACGAACTCACCGCACCGCCGGTGATCGGGGAGTAATACGAACGGGCAAGCCGGGCGCGTGCCAAGATTGGGGCCGCGCCCGGCTTGTCTTGTCCCGGGCTGGACGACATGAACGACTAGGGGGCAGTTCCGGTGCTGGACAAGCAGGTCACCATCACGACCGGCACCCTCATCACGCTGATCCGCCGCCGGGGCGGCGAGCCGCACACGATCCTGTCGGAAACACCGACTTGGTACGGCGAGGAAGCGCAGCGGACCGAGGACGAGCGGACCAACGAGGAACTGGCGGGCCAGGGCCTCTTCGGTGCGCGGGGTCTGCACCCCGGGTTCAAGGCGACCCTCGAAGCGATCGCCAGGCCGACCCTGGAGTACTACGGCTGGGTCGACGGCGGTTTCGAAGGCAAGGCGGTGAGCTTCACCCTGCTCGCGGGAAGCGCCGGTGGGGAGGGCTTCGTACTCGCCCGGCACAGCGAACACGACGGCGTCGCGCTCGCTTCGGTGCGGCCCGAAGAACTGCTCACCGAGTTCCTCGACCAGATCCCGAAGCTCGCGCCGGGGCGCGGTCGTCCGGTCGCCGTCCCGAAGAGTCAGGTCGAGACCTCGCGTGCGTCGTCGACGGCACAGGAAGACGGCTTCGAAGTGCTTCGCAGCGGACGGCAGAGCGCCGGCAGCCAGGAGGCCGACGAGCTTCGCCGCATCCTCGCGTTACGCCGTTTGGGGAGTGGCAGCCTGTACGTCGCCGCCCGCGGCCGGAGCGGCGCGCGGCAGCGGATCGAACGCCCGGTGAACTACATCGATACGACCGAGGGCCGGTGGCTGACCGAAGAGGTACCGGGAAGTGGCGAGCCGAGAATCGCCTTCACACCCGCCGACCAGCAGGTTCTCGGAGAACGACTACGGAGCGCACAGGGCAGGTTGTTCGCGTCCTGAATTCCACGCCGTTCAGCCCACCGGGTCATGCCTCTACGCTCCGTAGCATTCATCCACAGGGCACCTCTGTGCGCCGCCGTGCGACACGCCGAACGACGGGTTTTGCCCGACACGCCGCACGGAGTTGAATAAAGTTCTCCACAGTGTCTCCACAGGGTCTGACCAGCGGTTTTGTCAGACCACTCCCTCGTTGCCCACAAGTTGTACACAGGCTTTCGGTTACCTGTGAAGGGATGCCCGCAGTCATCCCCAGGTTGTCCACAGGGCGGTCCCCAGGCGAAATTGCGCTGGTGCTTTCGGGGGGCCTACCGTGCCCGATTGGCCGGTACGCACAGTGGCGTCGTCCAGGCCGAGGGGAGCACCGGGAGCCGAGGGAGGGCGGCCGGTGGACACAGGCGGACCGACCGGGGAAGTTCTGGCATAATCGAACGCGTGTTCGATGCTTGAGGAGGTGGCAGCAGCGGTGGCGCTGACCGACGACCGCAATCCGATGTACGCGGAGTCCGACCCGGGTCCCAGCGACCCCGGTCCGCGTGGCGGGGAATACGACCGCCAGCCGCCGCAGGACATCGCGGCCGAGCAGTCCGTGCTCGGCGGCATGCTGCTGTCGAAGGACGCCGTCGCCGACGTCATCGAGGCCCTCGGGCCCGACGATTTCTACCGGCCCGCGCACCAGGCGATCTACGACGTCATCCTCGATCTCTACGGGCGAGGCGAACCCGCCGACCCGATCACCGTCTCCGCCGAACTGGAACGCCGCGGCGAACTCGGTCGTGTCGGCGGCGCCCCGTACCTGCACACCCTGATCGCGACGGTGCCGACGGCGGCGAACGCGGGGTACTACGCGGAGATCGTCACCGAGAAGGCGGTGCTGCGGCGTCTGGTCGAGGCGGGCACGCGGATCGTGCAGTACGGCTACGGCGCGGCCGCCGCCGACGGCGCGAACATCGACGAGGTCGTCGACCGCGCGCAGGCCGCGATCTACGACGTCACCGAGCGGCGCACCAGCGAGGACTACGTCGCGCTGGAAGAACTGCTTCAGCCGACCATGGACGAGATCGACGCGATCGCGTCGCGCGGCGGGCAGTCGCAGGGCATCCCGACGGGGTTCGCGGACTTCGACGATCTGACCAACGGCCTGCACCCCGGCCAGATGATCATCGTCGCCGCGCGTCCCGGTGTAGGGAAGGCACTCGCGCTGGACACCCCGCTGGCCACCCCCCGCGGCTGGACGACCATGGGCGAAGTCCGGCCCGGTGACCAGCTGATCGGGGCGAACGGCCGTCCGACGACCGTGGTCGCCGCGACCGAGGTCATGGACGACCGGCCTTGCTACGAAGTCGAGTTCTCGGACGGCACGGTGATCCTCGCGGACGCGGAACACCAATGGCTGACCGACACGAGGGCTTCCCGCCGCTCGACCGCCGGTCCGGCGGTGCGGACGACGGAAGAGATGGCGGCCTCCGTGCGGTGTGAGACCACGGATCGGCGTGCCAACCACTCGGTCAAGACAACGGCTCCGCTGCAACTGCCCGAGCGTGATCTCCCGCTCCACCCCTATGCGCTCGGAGCCTGGCTGGGTGATGGCCACTCGGCCAGTGCGCGCTTCACCACGGCGGACCCGGAGATCATCTGCTACCTGGAGGCGGAAGCCGGACTTCTGGTGGAACGCCGCGGTGAAATGTCGTACACCCTGCGGCTGGTTCCCCCGGATCCGGTGGAGCACCGCCTTTGCGAGGTGTGCGGAGAACCCTTCGTTCCCCAAACCTCCCAAGTACGGACGTGCGGCCGTTCGTGCGGTGGCAAGGTGCGTTTCCGGAGTTCTCCGATGCCCGCGCCCACCTGCCCCGACTGCGGGCTCCCGTCCTCGGGCATGCGCCTCTGCCAGGCCTGCCGCAACGAACATGGCAGTGTTCAGGCGATTCTCCGCACAATGGGCGTCCTCGGCGACAAGCACATTCCAGCGGACTATCTGCGGGCGTCCGTCGAACAACGCCGTGCGCTGCTGGCCGGGCTTCTCGACACCGATGGCACCGTCAACCACTCCGGGGCGGCCCAGTTCGCCGTGACGAGCAGGGTGCTCGCCGAACAGACCCGAGAGCTGATCGTCAGCCTCGGCTATCGCTGCTCGCTCACGACCAAGAAGGTCAAGGGGCGGAGCGAGGAGACCTCGACGGCGTACATCCTCGGGTTCACCACCCAGGATCGGGTGTTCTGGCTCCAGCGCAAGCACCTGCTGCAGAAAGAACGGCTCACCAACGTTCGCGTCCGTCCGCACCTCCGCTACGTCGTGGACGTCCGCCCCGTACCGTCCGTTCCGGTCCGATGCGTGGAAGTCGACGCTCCTGATCATCTGTATCTGGCCGGGCGGTCGATGGTCCCGACCCACAACTCGACCCTGGGACTCGATTTCGCGCGTTCGGCGTCCATCAAACACGGTCTGACCAGCGTCATCTTCTCGCTGGAAATGAGCAGGACCGAGATCGTCATGCGCATGCTCTCGGCCGAGGCTCGGATCCGCCTGGCGGATATGCGCGGTGGCAAGATGTCCGACGACGACTGGACGCGGCTCGCGCGCCGGATGAGCGAGGTCTCCGAAGCGCCGCTGTTCGTCGACGACTCGCCGAACATGACGATGATGGAGATCCGCGCGAAGGCGCGGCGGCTGAAACAGCGCAACGACCTCAAACTCGTCGTCCTCGACTATCTCCAGCTGATGAGCTCGGGCAAGCGCGTCGAGTCGCGGCAGCAGGAAGTCTCGGAGTTCTCGCGGCAGATGAAGCTGCTGGCGAAGGAGATCGAGGTCCCGGTGATCGCGATCAGCCAGCTGAACCGTGGTCCCGAGCAGCGGACCGACAAACGCCCGATGCTGTCCGACCTCCGTGAGTCCGGCTCGCTGGAGCAGGACGCCGACCTCGTCATCCTGGTCAACCGGCCCGACGCCTGGGAGCGGGACGACCCGCGCGCGGGCGAGGCGGACCTGATCATCGCGAAGCACCGTGCCGGGCCGACGGCGACGATCACCGTCGCGCACCAGCTGCACTACAGCCGGTTCGTCGACCTGTCGCACGACTGAGGTGCAGGCCTGTAGGTCCTCAAATTTGACTTCATTTTCTCAAGGCCGACTTCATCTGCACTTCATAAATGAATTGACATTGAGACTAGAAGGAGCCCATGCCCGTTCCGAACCCTTCTGGCCCCATCTTCGACATCTACAGCGGCTCCATCACCACCGGCAAGACCACCTCTTGGTCGAGTACGCAGCGGGGGAGAAGTGGCGATAGAGCCAGCAGCTAAGGTAGAGCGAGAGGATTACCTGCTCGCGCAGGTCCGCGAGGCGTTCGGCCGAGTGGTCTACAGCCACAAGACCCACGAGAAGCAAGCGGACATCTGCTTCAGGCGACACCGGTGGCAACAGGGTGTGCTGGTTGCTTTCACGGCTGTAAGCACTGGCACGTTCCTCGCGTCCGTGCTCGGCGTGCTGGGCAACCAGGTCCTGACCAGCCTCGCGACCTCGTTCATCGCCCTCGTCGTCAGCGCACTGAGCCTCGCCTCCAAGAGCTTCAAGTTTAGTGAGGAGTCTGAGGCCCACCGCAAAATCGCCTCGCGGCTGTGGGACGTACGCGAGTCGTACCTGTCGCTGATCGCCGACCTGATGTCCGGTGCGACGGCGCCTGCGGATGCTCGTGTGCGCCGCGACGAGCTCCAGGAGGCCACGCGTGCGGCTTACGCCGACGCCCCCCGGACCACGTCCAAGGCTTACGGCCGGGCGCAGAACGGGCTTAAGAACAACGAGGAGCTGACCTTCACCTCCCGCGAGATCGACCTGTTCCTCCCAGAGGCGCTTCGTCTCAATGAAGGTGAGGCGGGACGATGAAGGTAGACGAGATCTTTGATGCCCTGCTCGAGAACCTGAAGGTCGGCGATGCCAGCACCACCGTCGCCGCACGCCGCGACGAGATCACGAAGGCGTTGAACAAGGACTTCCGGTCGGTCGAGGGCTCAACGGCGAATCGGCTCATGGTCGGCTCCTACGGCCGGCACACTGCGATCCGCGGCATCTCGGACCTGGACATGATCTACATCCTCCCGACCAGCCTGCGCTCGAGCTACAGCAGCGAGACGGGACCGCGGAGGATGCTCAACCGTGTTCGGGACGATCTGACCGCGCGGTACCCGAACACCAACATACGCGTCGACCAGTGCGTCGTGCGCGCACAGTTCACGAGCAACAAGTTCAAGTTCGAGGTGCAGCCGGCATTCGAGAACAGCGATGGCAGCTTCGACTACCCCGACACGAAGGCCGAGGGCTGGAAGGTCACTAAACCGCGCAAGGAGATCGCTGCAACGAAGGACTGCAACGACCGTACATCGACCAACATGCGCCACCTCGCTCGGATGGCCCGGGCGTGGAAGAACGCGAACGGCGTGGCAATGGGCGGCCTGCTCATCGACACGCTCGTCTACCGGTTCTTCTCTGCCACGTCCGAGTATAACGACAAGGGGAGCCTCTGGTTCGACTTCATGGCCAGGGACTTCTTCGAGTTCCTCATGAATGAGCCGGACCAGGACTACTACCTCGCGTTGGGAAGCAACCAGCGGGTCAGGGTGAAGAAGCGGTTCCAGCCGAAGGCGAAGAAGGCGTACAACCGCTGCCTCGATGCCATCGCCAACACGGGAAAAGCCTCCGCGAACAAGAAATGGCGCGAGGTGTTCGGGTCGGCGGTTCCGCTGGAGGTCACCAAGTCCGCCCGCTCGTTCAAGGACACCGAGGAGTTCATCGAGAGCCGGTACCCCGTCGACATTGGCGAGTCGGTCGCGATCGACTGCAAGGTCACGCAGAACGGATGGCGACCGGCATCACTCCGGGAGATGCTCAAGAGCAAGACCTTGCTGCTTCCGAACAAGGAGCTCGACTTCACCATCACCGAGTGCAGTGTCTCGTACCCGTACGAAGTGAAGTGGAAGGTGCTGAACCGCGGAGACGAGGCCGAGCGTCGGGACAACATCCGCGGAGAGATCGACTCGCCCAACAGTGCCGGCAACGCTCGGCACGAGCAGACCAGCTTCCGTGGCGAGCACATCGTCGAGTGCTACATCATCAAGGACGGGATTGTGGTCGCACGGGACGCCATCGACGTACCGATCAGCACCAACGCCGCTTAGGCGACCTGGCGCCGACGTCGCCAACACCAAACCTGCGCTAGCCACTACCGACTGACACCCCTCGGCCGGCAGGTTATCGCTGCGATCAAGGACGCAGGCATGAAGACTGTTCTTGAGTGACATCGCGTGGAAAACAACAAGCCGATATCATCTGTCTCCAGCTTTGAGCAGGTCGGAGTCGATGCGCCGAGAGTCGGCGATACCGTCGTCATCTGAGATCAGCGTCCGACATCCGCGAACTACTTCGCATCGCTCTCGACGAGTTCGACCTTCCAGCCAACACGGTCAGCGCCAGCGCACGCCGAGCGCTCCGGATCGCTGCACTCCGACGGGACTACGCCAACCAACTCTGGCTCCAATGGGAGCTCACGGACCTGGAAGCTGGCAAGACTCAGAAGTGGCAGGACCCCGCCATTACCAAGATTAAGGGGCAGCTCGACGCGCTTCTCGGGGCGGAGGAAGGCCGCAGGGAGGGCATTCGATCCTATCTGCAGTTTGAGCGCAACCGGACGTTTGCCGTGGACGGCGAGGACATGGTCTTCGCCGTGGCGCTCGGGCAGCTGGAGCGGGGCTTGGCGATGTCCCGAAAGGTCTACGACGACTTGACCGTGCCCACGAACCTCACTCAGATCGACACCTACTACGTCGCTAAGGAGATGGACGCTTCCAAGGCAAAGATGATCCCAGGCATACAGCAACAGGAGCAAGTATTGGAGCGGGTCAAAACAGCCATCCATACGTTCCTCGTCGCCACGGAAGCCGAACTGGACGAAGGGCAGCAGGAATCACCACTCTTCTCACGCGCCCAGGAGTACATCAACACTGCGTTGGCGAAGTACGCACCGAACGCACTCGAGAAGTTCGTGGCAGCTCAAGACCGTCTCTACAGCGGCAAACCTGAAGATCTCGCGCACGCACTCACATCATGTCGCCGCATGATCAAGGCGCTCGCGGATGCTCTTTACCCCCCGACCGACGAAACGGTCACCGGCGACGACGGTGTCGAGAGGAAGATGTCCGATGACGCATACCGCAATCGCCTGCTCCAGTACGTCCGCGAACAGCTTGGCAAGCATGTCCTCCAGAAAACTCTCGACAGCCTCGGGGCGCGCCTGAAGTCGTTGGACTCGCTTGCCAGCAAGGGAGTCCACGACAACGTGAGCGCAGCCGAAGCTGAGACCTGCATCGTCTGGACCTACCTCTTGGCCGCCGACATCGTGCGCGTCGCCGACGGCAGCTCAGCGCTCCTAACCGCTGAAGATGACGAGCCGACATAGGCGAGCTATGACTGCTGGCAGCCAATGGCGCCGATCCCGACCGTCTTGATCGTTAGGCCAGAACGCTGCCGCGCATGACCAGATCTGTCAGACCCGCGTAGAGGCCTGCGAGTGCTAGCGGGCTCTCGCAGATACGCCACGAAAATGAGACTGATCTTGGTGACATCACCGTGAGACGAGTCGAGAAACGGCAAGTCGCACAAGATCGACATGTCACGCGCGGCGAGAACCTACAAGGCCGGGGCAGGTTCAACCCGGCGGAAGAAGGCGAGCATCTTCCGGGCGGCGTCCGGTCCCGTCATGAGTTTCTGGACCCGCGCGGACATCCGTGCGGCGGCGCCGGTGCGTTCGAACATCTCGCGTTCGTATTCCTTGACGGCGACGGGGAAGTCGTCCGGACGCGCGGCCAGCTCGAGACCGAGCCGGGCGCCGTCGAGCAGGGCCATGTTGGCGCCCTCGCCCGTCGGCGGCATCAGGTGCGCGGCGTCACCGACCAGTGTGACGTCCGGGGCAGACGGCCAGGTCAGCCCGAGCGGGAGAGTGCTGAGCGACCGCGGCACGACAGTGTCGTCGCAGGCCTCGATCAGCGCGAGGTGCCGCGCGTTCCAGCCCGGGAGCAGTTCGATCAGCCGCGCCCGGGCGGCGGCCGGGTCGTCGAAGGGGATCTTGCTGGTTTCGAACCAGTCCTCGGGGGTGTCGTGGAAGCTGACGCCGATGCGGACGCGGCCGTCGCCGTTGCGCTGCGCCGAAAGGGACAGTCCTTCGCCGAGCACCCAGTAGTTGCCGCGGCCGACCATCGCCGCGAGGTCGGGATGCGTGCGGTCGATGTCGGGGATGCCGATCTCGACGGTGTTCACGCCGAGGTGCGCCGGACGGGCGTCGGTGAGCAGCGGGCGGACCCGGGAGTTCGCGCCGTCCGCGCCGACCAGCAGGTCGTAGGTCGCTTTGCCGCCGTCGGCGAAGCGCACCACGCCGTTTTCCGCGGACTCGTACGCGTGCCCCCACCGCACCGTGCGCTCGGGGAGCGAGTCCAGCAGCAGGTCGCGCAGGTCGGCACGGTCGACCTCGGGTCGCAGAAGCGGGGCGTCGTCGGGCGTGTCCTCTTGGAGCAGCAGAGTGCCGTCCGGCTCCAGAAGCTTCATGTCCTGTCCTTCACCACGGGCGATCTCGTGGAACCCGTCGATCAGGCCTGCCTCGTGCAGCGCCTCCTGGCCGGAATGGATGTCGAGCATGCCGCCCTGGCCACGCGCGTCACGTGATGCTTCCCGTTCGTAGACGACCGAGTCGATGCCTTTGACGTGCAGAACCCTGGCGAGGGCCAGTCCGCCGAGGCCCGCTCCGATGATGGCGATGGTCATGGTTGCCACTCCTTCGATACAGTGTATTGATCAATACACTGTATCGCGCGATGCGTTGTATTGTCACCGCATGGTGGTGTGGGAGAGGCCGGAGCCGCCGAGTCGACCGGCGCTGGCCCCGCTGAGCCGGGAAAAGATCGTGCGGGCGGCCATCCGGCTGGCCGACGCGGACGGCCTGGACGCGGTGTCGCTGCGCAAGATCGCGACCGCGCTGGACGTCGGCCCGATGCGGCTGTACGGCTACATCGACGGCAAGGACGAGCTGCTCGACCTGATGGTCGACGCCGCCCACGTCGAGATCCGGCCTTCAGGTGACGGCTGGCGGGAGGTGCTGCGGTCGCTCGCCGAAGCCATGCGGCGCGCCGTCCAGCGGCACGAATGGCTCGCCGATCTCCTGGGTGGCAGGCCCCAGCTCGGGCCGGAGGCGCTGGCCACCGCGGAGGCCGTGATGTCCGCGCTGGACGACCTCGGCGTGGACTCCGTCATGCCGGTGGTCTCCGCGGTGAACGCGTACACGATCGGCGCGGTGCGCAGGGAGATAGCCGAACGACGGGCGGACCGGGCGACCGGGATGGACGAGAAGCGCTGGCAAGCCGAACTCGGTCCCTACATGGTGCGTTCCTTCGCCACCGGCAAGCTTCCGGCGCTGGCCACGGTGGTGCAAGACGCCGTCCATCTCGACGCCGACGAGACCTTCCGGATCGGGCTCGACTGCCTGCTCGACGGCATCGGGGCCCGCATCGCGGGCTGATGTCAGCGGCGTGACTGCCTCGTGTCAGCGCGGCACGCGAACGTAGTCCCATGAGCACTTCACTGCGGGGTACCAAGACCACCAAGTTCATCCAGCGCGCCGGCGTCACCGCCGTGGCCGCCGGCCTCCTGGCGGGCGTCACCGTTTCGACCGCGTCCGCCGGGCAGGATCGCCCGGAACTCAGGCAGGCCGTCCAGGAGTTCGTCGGCAACGGGTTCGCCGGGATGCAGCTGCGCGTCCGCGACGAGCGGGGCGAATGGACCGGCAGTGCCGGTGTCCGCGAGCTGGGCGGGACCGCGAAGCCGTCGACCGACGGTCACTTCCGCGTCGGCAGCACCGCGAAGAACTTCACCGCGACCTTGGTGCTGCGGCTGGTGGCCGACGGCAGGATCGACCTCGACACCCCGGTGGCGGGCGTCCTGCCCCGCTTCGGCTTCGACCGGCGGATCACGGTGCGGATGCTGTTGCAGCACACCAGCGGGCTGTTCAACCACACCGGCGAGTTCTTCCCGGACGGGACGGTCGTGCCGGGAATCCCTTGGCGGGGCAAGGAATGGGTGGACAAGCGCTTCCACACCTACGAGCCGGAGGAGCTGGTCCGGCTGTCGCTGTCCAAGCCGCCGCGGTTCGAACCGGGAGCGGGCTGGAGCTACTCCAACACCAACTACGTCGTGGCCAGGCTGATGGTCGAGGCACTCACCGGCCGCTCCTTCGCCGACGAACTGGACCGGCGGATCCTGCGGCCGCTGAAGCTGCGGGACACGTTGTCACCGGGCGCGTGGTCGGGGATGCCCAAGCCCTACGCCCACGCTTACTACACCTACGACGACGCCGGACAGCAGAAGACACTCGACGTCACCCACCAGAACCCGTCCTGGGTCTCCAGCGCCGGCGACATGATCTCGACGACCAAGGACCTCCAGACGTACTTCTCCGCCTTGCAGAGCGGCAAGATCCTCCCGGCCTGGCTGCTGGCCGAGATGCGCAAGACCGACCCGAGGAGCGAAGGCTTCTTCGGCCGCTACGGCCTCGGGCAGTTCTCGAAGGACCTTGGTCCGGACTGCGGCAACACTGTCGTCCTCAGCCACAACGGCAGCAACAACGGCTACGCGGCGCTGATGTACAGCACGCCTGACGGCAGCAAGACGATGACCGCGTCGGTCACCTCCGGCGCCACCGTCGCCGACGCGAAGTTCCCGGCGGCGCTGGAGAAGCTCCTCAAGACGGTGTTCTGCGGCAAGTGAGCCCGGCTACTCCTCGTCAAGGCTCGCCCGCTCAGCCAGCCGGCCTGCCAGCGCGCTGACCAGGTCGCGAAGGTCGTCAGGCCGCTCGATGACGAACGGCCGGTCGAGCGCGGCGAGCAGGGGCGGGATCCAGTCGAGCCGCTGAGCCCGGATCCGGGCACGCACCCAGTCGTCTTCCCCTTCGAGGACGGCCACGGACGGCGGGAAGACCGCGCGGATCTGTTCGGGCGTCGCCTGGATCCGCACGGAGACGTCGTGCCGGTGCGGCGTTTCGGCGAGCGCGGTCAGCACTCGCTCGGCCGGGTCGAAGCCGACGGGCACCTCGAAAGTCCCGGTCCGCGCGTCGGCCGACTCGATCCTGTCGACGCGGAACGTGCGCACCTCGCCGCTGGCCGAATCGAATCCGGTCAGGTACCACCGCCCCGAATGCGCGACGACGCCATAGGGATGGACGACGCGTTCGCTGGCCCCACCGTGACCGGCGAGGTACGCGAGTCCGACGGGGCGGCGATCCCTTGCCGCCTCCGCGACGGTGAGCAGCACCTCGGCCTCGGCCGACAGGGTTCGCCGGGCGGGCGAGGTGAAGTCGGCGGCCTCCAGCAGCGCGTCCAGCCGTCGGCCCAGGGCTTCGGGCAGCACCCGGCGGACCTTCGCCACCGCGCTCTCGGCGGCCGCGACCGACGTGGTGATCAGCCCGGCACGCCGTCCCGCGACCAGGCCGAGGAGGACGGCGAGTGCCTCCTCGTCGGTGAGCATCAGCGGCGGCATCCGGTAGCCGGGGGCGAGGCGATACCCGCCGTACCGGCCGCGCACCGAGCGGACCGGGATGTCCAGGTCCAGGAGGTGCTCGGCGTACCGGCGGACGGTGCGCTCGTCGACATCGAGCCGCTCCGCGAGCTCGGCGACGGTGCGGGTGCCGCCGCGCTGGAGGATCTCCAGCAGGGCAAGCACACGGGCGATGGGCCGGGTCACATCGTCAGAATACCGGGCGGATTCTGCCCGGTATTGCTCCTAGCGTGAACGGTGTTCCGCTTTTCAGGTCGAAAGGATTCACCGTGCAGTTCGTTTCCGTCCGGATCATCACCCACGACGTCACCCGCCTCGCCGAGTTCTACGAGAAGGTGACCGGCCTCGAAGCGCGGAGGCCCGCCGAGCAGTTCGCCGAAATCGTGAGCCCGTCGTGCACCCTCGCCATCGGCAGTGCCGAAACGACGACCGCCGCGGTGCCCGAATCGAACCGGACCGCGATCCTCGAGTTCCGGGTCGAGGACGTCGACAGGGAGTACGAGCGGCTGGCGGGCCTGGCCGAGATCGTGCAGAAGCCGACCACGATGCCGTGGGGCAACCGGTCCCTGCTGTTCCGCGACCCCGACGGCAACCTGGTGAACTACTTCACGCCGAGCGCGCCGTAGTTCCGGACGAACGCGGTCAGCAGCCGGGCGAACTCGCGGCGGTCTTCGTCCGGCCAGTCCGCCATCGCCTCGGCGAAGACCGAACGGCGGAATTCGTGCATCCGCGTCACCTCGGCGCGTCCGCTTTCGGTGAGCACGAGGACGGCGCGGCGGCCGTCGCGCTGATCGGCTTCGCGACGGAGGAAATCACCCTCGACGGCCCGCGCGACCAGGCGGCTCGCGCGGGGCTGATCGATGGTCAGCGCCGCCGCCAGGCTGGTCACCGTGCCCGGCTCGCCGCTCTCTTCGGCCGCTTCGACGGCGTCGAGAAGTCCTTGTATCGCCTGGTCGGGCATCGATTCGGCGCGGTCGCGGGCGAGCTTCGAGAGCGAGCGCCTCGCCTGGCTCCGCCGGATGGCGATCATCGCGCGTTCCACGTCGGCCACGGCGTCCGTCATCGCTCACCCTCACCAAATGCATGTACTTTTACATGTAGTTGCCGTCTACATGAAGGAGTATCCATGAAGCCCATCGGATTCTGGTTCGCCCACCTCCACCAGGCCCTTGAATCCTCCCTCGATCGAGTTCTCGCCGACGAGGGCCTGACCCGACGCCACTGGCAGGTGCTGAACGCACCCGACGAGACCCTGTCTCCGTTCGGAGACAGGCGGGAAGTCGTCGCGAACCTGCGTACTCGCGGCTGGATCGACGGAAACGGACTGACCCCGGCAGGCCGAGAGGCGCACCTCCGACTGAAGACCGAGGTCGGCGAGTTCCGCTCGCGCGTGACCGAAGGCATCAGCGAAGACGACTACCGGACGACGATCGGCGTACTGGAACGCATGGCGGCGAACCTCGCACGGGAATAAGGCGGAACCGGGCGACGTCGTCTATCCTGGTAGTTGAAAGTTCAAACACCTGGAGCTGACATGACCCCGGTGCTTTACCTCAGCCACGGCGCGCCGCCGCTCGCCGACGACGCCACCTGGACCCGCCAGCTCGCCGGCTGGTCTGCGGACCTCGAAAAGCCGAAGGCGATCCTCGTCGTCTCCGCGCACTGGGAAGAGGCGCCGCTGACCCTCGGCGCCACCTCCACGGTGCCGCTGGTCTACGACTTCTGGGGCTTCCCCGATCGCTTCTACCAGGTGGAATACGCCGCGCCCGGCGCTCCCGAACTGGCGGACAAGGTGCGGAAACTCCTGCGCTCGACCCAGACGCCGATCCACGACGCGCCCGACCGCGGCCTCGACCACGGCGCGTACGTCCCGCTCGTCGAGATGTATCCGGACGCCGACATCCCGGTGCTCCAGGTGTCCATGCCGTCGCTGGACCCGCGGGAACTGTTCGACCTCGGCCGCAAGCTCGCACCGCTGCGCGAAGAGGGCGTGCTGATCATCGGCAGCGGCTTCTTCACCCACAACCTGAGCGCGCTGGGCCAGACCGACGGCACCGACGGCGCGCCGCCGTCGTGGTCGAGCGAATTCGACCACTGGGGTGCGGAAACCCTGCGACAGGGCGACCTCGACGCGTTGCTGGACTTCCAGCACAAGGCACCCGCCGCGGCCCTCGCGCACCCCAGGATCGAACACTTCGCCCCGCTGTTCGTCTCACTCGGCGCGAGTTCTTCCGAAGGGAAGGGCGAGACCGTGATCGACGGCTACTGGCACGGCCTCGCCAAACGTTCCCTCCAGTTCGGCTAGCGGGACCGCAGCACCCCGGCGCCCGCCACCAGACCGAGCGCCAGCAGCGTGACCAGCCCGAAGGACACCGTCAGCGACGTCAGATCGGCGATCCCGCCGATCAGCGACGGCGCGACGAGCCCGGAGGAGTAGGTGATGGTCGCGACGCCCGCGATCGACTGGCTCGGCGTCGGCCCGCTGCGTCCGGCCGCCGCGAAAGCGAGCGGCACGACGACGGAGACGCCGAGCCCGATCAACGCGAATCCGGCCATCGCCATCACCGGATGCGCGGCCAGTACGACCAGCAGGCCGCCCGCCGTCGCGAGAACACCGCCCGCGCGGACCGTGTTGACCGAGCCGAAGCGCCGCACCAGCGCGTCGCCGGAGAGGCGGGCCACCGCCATCGTGCAGGTGAACGCGGTGGTCGACGCCGCCGCGATCCCGGGCGACGTGCCGAGGACGTCCCGCAGGTAGACGGCGGACCAGTCGAGGCTCGCCCCTTCGGCGAAGACGGCGCAGAACGCGACAGCGCCGATGATGACGGCCGACTTCGGCGGCAGCGCGAACCGCGGCGGCGGGTGCTCGTCGGGCGCGCTGCGGACGTCGAACACGCCCTGGCAGATGAGCACTCCGGCGACGGTGAGCACGGCGGACGCGATCGCGAGGTGCACCCGGGCGTCCACCGCGGCGTGCGCGGCGAGCGCCCCGGCGGCGGATCCGACGAGCGCGCCCGTGGTCCACATCCCGTGCAGCCCCGACATGACCGACTTGCCCATCCTCTCCTCGACGTCGACGCCGAGGGCGTTCATCAGCACGTCCGAGGTCCCCGCCGCGGTGCCCATGACGAACAGCGCGACGCACAGGGTGACGAGGTTTCCCGCCAGCGCGGGGAGGATCAGCGCCAGCGTCCAGTACGCGAGCAAGAGCCGGAGGCCTTGCCTGCCACCGAGCCGATGTCCGATCCGCGCGGCGAGCGGCATGGTCAGCGAGGCGCCGATGGCGGGGAAGGCGAGCGCGAGGCCGAGCTGACCGGCGCTGATCCCCGCGTGTTCCTGGATCCACGGGATCCGCGTCGCGAAACTGCCGGTCACCGCGCCGTGCACGGCGAAGATGGCCGCGATGGCGACCCGCGCCTGCCGCACCCGCCGCGTCGGCCCGCCGACGGTTTCCACTGTATTGGTCACTGGGCCCCCAAGGTCCATGAGACAACTCGACGGCGTCAGCGTAAACTATCAGGAAGGTAACCTGATAATTAATTCTGGGAGGATCTGCCGGTGAGTGTCATCCGGATGCCGTCCGCCTCCCCGAGCACCGCGCGGGCCATCAACGACCGTCTTGCCCTCGACCTGCTCCACCGCGAGGGCTCGCTGACGGCCACCCAGCTCAAGACGTTGACCGGGCTCTCCCGGCCGACCGTCGCCGACCTCGTCGAACGGCTGCAGGACGCCGGGCTCATCGAGATCGTCGGCGAGGCGGGCGCCGAACGCCGAGGGCCGAACGCGAAGCTGTACGGCATCGTCGCCGAACGCGCGTTCCTCGCCGGTCTCGACGTCCGCACTCACGGCATGGCCGTTTCGGTCGCGGATCTGCTGGGCCGGACCCGCGCGGAGGCCTCGGTGCCGTTCGAGCTGGACGTCGAAACCGACGTGGCCGTCGAGCGGGCGATCGCGCTGTTGAAGACCACCGCGGCCGAAGCGGGAGCGACGGAGTTGCACACGATCGCCGTCGGCGCTCCCGGCCTGGTCGACCCGGCGACCGGCGGATTGCGGCCCGCCGGGGGATTGCCCGCGTGGCACGGGAAACTCGTCGACGAACTCCGGCGGCGGCTGGGTGTCCCGGTTCTGCTGGAGAACGAGGTCAACGTCGCGGCCGCGGCCGAACAACGGCTCGGCGCCGCCCGTGACCGGGACACTTTCGTCCTGCTGTGGCTCGGTTTCGGCGTCGGCGCGGCCGTCGTCCTCGACGGTTCGCTGCGGCGGGGCGCGTCGGGTGGCGCGGGCGAGATCGGATTCCTGCCCATGCTCGGACCCGGCAGGCTCCCGACGGCGACCGATTGCGACGGCGGCTTCCACACCCTGGCGGGCAGCGCCGCGATCTGCGAACTGGCCCGCGCGTACGGCCTCCCGGCTTCACCGGCCGACAACGCCGAAGCGGCCGAAGCCGCCATCGGGTACGCGATCGACGCGGAGGCGGAGGAATTCCTGGAGATCGTCGCGGAGCGGATCGCGATCGGCACCGCCGCCATCACCGCGGTGCTGGACCCGGGCTGCGTCGTCCTCGGCGGCGAAGTCGGCCGCGCCGGCGGCGAGGCGCTGGCGGCAAGGGTGAGCCGCCGTCTCGCGGAGATCTCGCCGCTGCGGACCGAGATCCGGGCGGGGACCGTCGGCGGGAGCGCGGTGCTGGAAGGCGCGGTGCTGACCGCGATGAGCGCGGCCCAGGACGCGCTGTTCACCCCTGGATAGAACTGAGCGCAGGCCCGATCCGGATGGATCGTGAGTGGCGATTCAGGTTAGAACCCGATGGTGCCCTAGGTACCTACTGGATTCTGGGTCCGGTTGATCACGGACTTGCAGATCGCCACATCTGCCCCACGTGTGCCAGCGGTCACATCAGCTGCGCGTGAAGGGCCTCAAGTGGGGCGAGGGTCCGGTACCGAGGTGGTCGTGAGTGGTGATTCGGGTTAGGGCCAACCGTGTCTTAGGTACCTTCGGTCCGGCGGTTTCGCGTGACCGGTGGGACGACACACGTGACCGAGTGGACGACACGCGTGATTGGACGGACGACACGCGGTGGACTCGGCCGTCGCCGATGTCGTCCGTCCAGTCACGCGTGTCGTCCGTCTGATCACACACGTCGTCCACTCGGTCACGCGAAAGCACCGGCTCGGCCCGCGTGTGCCTCGTGAGTGGCAATTCGGGTTAGAACCCGAATCACCCCTGGATAGAACACAAAAGCGGGCCCGGGAGTTTCCTCCCGGGCCCGCTTCTTCGATCAGTTGGCGCTAGCCGACTGGCAGGTTCACATGGTGTGGAACTTCTTGCCGGTCAGGGTGCCGATGAAACGCTGGAACATGCTCAGCGGCGACGAGTCGACGCCCGCCAGAGCCGGGACCTGCGCGGTCGGCATCGCCGGGGTGCTGTTCACGACGGGCAGGGTGCCCGCGGTGGGCAGCTGCACCGGCAGCGTGCCCGCGGTCGGCAGGGCGCCGGCCGTGGGGAGGGCCACCGGCAGCGAGCCGGCGGTCGGCAGGGCACCCGCGGTGGGCAGCGCCACCGGCAGGCCACCGGCGGTCGGCAGACCACCGGCGAGCGGCAGCGCGGTCAGCGCTGGGAGCTGCGCGATCTTCGGGGCGTCCGCACGAGCGGCGTCACCGGGCAGGGCCGGGGTCTTCGGCAGGGCCGGGACACCGGGCAGGGCCGGGGTGACGGGCAGCGTGGGCAGTTCCGACTTCGGCGTCTGCGTCGGCAGAGCCGTCAGCCCCTTCAGGGCGGACAGACCGGCCTGGAGGCCACCCAGCTGGGGACCGTCGGCGCGGGCGCCACCGATCGCCGGGGTGGTCGGCAGGGTGCCGGCACCGTTCATCGACGGGACCGAACCGAACGGCAGCGCGGGCAGCGCGTTGATCGGCATCTCCGAGCCCACCGAGTCGGTGAAGGCGCGGGTGTAGTCCTCGTCGTTGATCTCGGTGTCGTCGGTGGAGTTCTCCTCCGCGATCGCCAGGATCGGGATCTCGAGCTCGTTCAGCGGGATCGAGAACACCAGCGGGTGGTGGAAGTTGAAGCCCGAGAGGGCCTCTCCACTGCCGTCCGTGATGCTGTCGCCGCCGGCCTGACCGTCGATCACGCTGTCCGCGTTGGTCTCGGAGACGCCGCCGGCCGCCGCGATGGCGTCGCCGAACACCTCCGGAACGGCCGCGACCGGGATGTCGAGGATGTTGCCCGACAGCGATCCCTCGGTGCCCGAGGTCTCGACGTCGCCGCCCGAGGTGGCGTCCACGGTGTCCATGCCCTCGGCACCGGCGATGCCGGCGGCCGCGATGGCGTCGTGCGTGACCGGGACCACCGGCAGCGCCTGCGCACCGATGATGTTGCCCGCGACCGCGCCGTTGTCACCGGTGGTGGTGGCGTCGCCGCCGGCCGCCGACATGACGTCGTTCAGGCTGTTGCCCTTGGCGATGCCCGCACCGGCCACACCGAGCCCGGTCACCGGGACGGTGCCGCCGACCGGCGTCTGGACGATGTTGCCCGCCAGCGCGCCTTCTTCACCGTTGGCGGTGGCGTCGCCACCGGCCGACGAGTCGGTCAGGTTCGAGCCCTCGCCCGACGCGATTCCGCCCAGCACCGCGGCGAAGTTGTGCGCCTGGACCGGCAGGGAGACCGGGCCGTAGACCAGGTTGCCCGCACCCGCGCCACCGTCACCGGTCGCGTGGACGTCGCCGCCCGCGTTGGAGGTGGTGTCGCCGTCGGCGCCACCGTGGCCCTGACCGATGAACGCGCCACCGATCCCGAACGCCTGCACCGGCAGCGAAGCCGGCACGGTCGCCAGGTTGGAGCTGAGGAAGCCGTTGTCGTCGGCGGTGTTCCCGCCGCCGCCGCCGGAAACGACCTTGGTCTCGTCGGCCGAGCCGGTGCCCTGGCCGATGAACGAGCCGCCCACGCCGAAGACCTCGGCCGGAACCGCGGCCGGGACCTGGACGATGTTGCCCGAGCCGGACGAGTCGTTGCCCGTGGTGCCGTCGTACCCGCCGGCGGTCACGGTCTTGGTCTCGGTGGCCTCGGCGACGGCCTGGCCGATGTGCGAGCCACCGACGCCGTAGACCTCGGGGGCCAGCGCGGCCTGGGTGTTGACGATGTTGCCCGCGAGGGTGGAGTCGTCACCGTTGGTGTGGCTGCCGTTGCCCGCGTTCGTGTCGACGGTGTTGTCGCACGAGGTCGCGGTCGCGTTGCCGATGTAGGTGCCCGCGATGCAGGTCACCTCGACCGGGGCCGAAACGGCCGGGTCGACGATGTTACCGCCGCCCGCGGAGCCTTCGCCCTCGGAGGAGACGAAGCCACCGGCGTCGACGACGCTGGAGTGGCTGGTGCCGCCGTCCTTGCCGGTGTTGGCCAGGCCGACCCAGCTGGCGGCCACGCCGCCGACGTTCGCGACGTCACCGGTCTGCGGCACGATCGCGTTACCCGCGACGGCCGAGTCCTCACCGGAGGTCTGCACGTAGCTGGGGACGTTGCTCCAGCCGGGCGTGGTGTCGCCGGCCTGCGCGTCCGCCGAGGAGCTGCTGTTCGAGTTCGCGAGCGAACCGTGCGCGGCAGCCGCGTTGTCGTTCACCTTCACCGGGAGGGCGATCGGGACCGCGCCGACGTTGCCGCCGAGGGCGGAGTCGTCACCGTCGGTCTCGACCCAGCCGCCGGAGGTGGCGTCGGTCTCGGCCTCGTAGCCGGAGCTGTTGGCGTTGCCGATGATCCAGGAAACGGCGTTGCCGGTGACCTGGACGGGGGTGGCGAACTGACCGGCGACCACGTTGCCGGAGAGAGCGGAGCCCTCGCCGTCGGTGGTGATGTTGCCGGTCTCGGTGGTGCTCTGGCTGGCGGAACCGCCGACCACGCGACCGGTGCCGCCGGCGAGCCCGCCGCCGTTGCCGGCGATCTGCACGGGCAGCGCCCAGTCCAGGGACACGACGTTCCCGGCGAGGCTGGAGTCCTCACCGGTGGTCTCGACGTCCTGGTTGTGCGACCACGTCTGCTGGTGGCTGCCACCCTCGACCTCGGCGTCGCCGATCACGCCGATGGCGTTGTCGACGATCTGGATCGGGACGACGACGTCACCGACGACCTTGTTGCCCTTGAGGATGTCGTCCGTGGTGGTGAACCCACCACCGGTCAGCCCACCGCTGACCTGACGGGCCGAGTCCTTGGCGGCCAGCGGCGCGGGAACGGCGCCCTTGCTGGACAGCTTGGGCAGACCTCCGCCGATGCCGTCGCTGCTGCTGCCGGGCGAGGAAACGCCGTCGAGGGCGTCGGAAGCCGGCTTGGTGACGGCCTTGGTGCTGACCTCACCCTCGTAGCCGGGGACGTCGAGCTGGCCGAGGGGCGTGCCGACGGCGTTGTTGTCGATCTCGATGGGAACGGTGACGTTCGCGTCGAGCGGGGAGGCAGGGGTGTCGGGGTTGACCTGTTCGTCAGCCGACGCGATGCCGGTGCCCAGCATCAACAACCCACCCGTGACCAACGCGGTCTGGAGTCCGCGCTTTGCCCAGGATTGCATGGGGTAGTTCTCCTTCATTTCGGGTTCCCTTTCGGGTTCGAGGAGGTGCCTTGGAAGCGGCACCAGAGGGGGGTGGACTGGCTGCGGGCGCAAAAAAGCGCACCGCCGTTTCGCGGGGATCAGGAGCGGACGCGAAGCCAAGCCCGAATCGGGAGGCGTGAGGCGCGTCAGCTACCCCGCGGAGGGAGGTGTTCAGTCAGGAGTGACACCGGGCTGCGAGCCCGGGGTGAGCGGCATGTACCGCGTGCCTGCCAGCGAGTAGCCGGTCAGGGAACGCTCGACGGCGGTGACGAGCCAGGCGGGAACGCCGTGGGTCAGGCCGTCGAGGTGACCACCGGGAGCGTTGCCGCCACCGGGGACAGTCGGGATGGAAGGCGCGACGGGAAGCGGCGCCGGGGTGAGCGGACGCGGGAAGTCGCCGCGGTGTCCGTCACGCGAAGGAGAGTCCTGGTCCTGGTCGGACGCGCCGTGCTGCTGCACGACGGCCGGCATCGGGAGGAAGGTCTCGGAAGCGGGGAACTGGGTCGTCGCCAGCTGCGCGAAGTCGGTGACCTGGTCACCGGCGCCGCCGGTCTCGAGCGGGGACTTCGGGTCGACCGGGCCGCCGCTGACCGGGAGCTCCGGCACGAGGGTGCCGTGTCCCTTCGGGTCGAGGAGATCCCAGACTTTACGGCCGAAATCGGGCGACGGGGCGAAGGTCTCGTCCAGCACCTGGCGGGTGTCCTGCGGCTTGCGCACGATGTGCTCGACGGCGCCGAGGGTCCGCTTGACCGGGGTGACCACCGAGGTGTCCGCGAAGTCGGTGACCGCGTCGCTGACGCGGCTGGAGACCTCGTGTCCGTCGGCGCGGATGTCGCCGCCGCAGTGACGCTTGGCCGGAGAGGTCTTGGACCCGTCCGGCATCGACCACGTGGTGGCTTCCTGGTGCCGGGTACCGCACATCGCTCCCGCGACATCGCCGGAGAATTTGCCCGCGCCGTGCGAAACGTCGTTCAACCCGGCCACGGTGGAGTCGGTGACCGGGGTGACGCTCGTTTCGGGAGTGGCGACCACCGGGACGACGTCCGCGGCGGCGGAAGCACCGGAAACGACCCACGCGGCGGCGGAACCGGCGACGGCGCCGCCGAGGACGAACAGCGCACGCGAAGCGAGACGGCCGAAGCGCGCCGCGCCCCGCCCCTCGTTCTTCGCCGCGTTCGTCACTCGGTCTCCTGCCGTGTCGGTCTGCCGTTCGGTCGTTGCGGAACCGAGGTAAGCAAAGGGCGGAAGGCCAAAGCGAGCCAGGAGCGCCTTGATGGCACGATCGTGTGAAGAACACACGGTGTAGCTCGAAATCACGATAAGTGATCAACCCTGGCGGGGCCGGGTTACCGCCGAGTCGATCATGGGCTGATGTGTCAAGCGTCGCTTTGGGCGAATTCGACCGTGCGCGTCACCCCGAATGTTCAAGAACGTCGCCTCTGACCGATACGGTGAGCGCGTGAGCGAGCCCCAGCGCAAACAGCCGGACTTCGACCCGGCGAACCCGTTCCTTTCCGAGTCCACCGAAGACGTCACCAGCCTGGTGCCTCGCGGCCTGCGGATCGGCGCGGCGCTGTCGTGGCGCTTCATCGTGGTGATCGCCGCGCTCTACGTCATCGTGTTCCTGATCGGCTACCTGTCGGTGGTCGTCATCCCGTTGTCGATCGCGCTGCTGCTGGCCGCGCTGCTCGCGCCCGCGGTCTCCAAGCTGCAGGCGCTGCGGTTCCCCCGCGGGCTCGCGGCCGGGATCGTGCTGATCGCGGGTCTCGCGGTGCTCGGCGGGCTGCTGACGTTCGTCGTCGCGCAGTTCTCCTCCGGCCTGCCGGAACTGCAGAAGCAGCTGACGGAGAGCCTCAACCAGATCAAGACCTGGCTCATCGACGGGCCGCTGCACCTGCGCCAGGAACAGATCCAGGAGTTCATCAACCAGGCGATCGGCTTCCTGCAGAACAACCAGGCGTCGATCACCACCACCGCGCTCACCACCGCGGGCACGGTCGGCGAGATCGTCACCGGCTTCATCCTGACGCTGTTCATCCTCATCTTCTTCCTCTCCGGCGGCGACCAGATCTGGAAGTTCCTCGTCCTCGGCGTGCCGGGCCGGGTGCGCAACCGGGTCGACGTCGCCGGGCGGCGCGGGTTCGCCTCGCTGGTCAGCTACGTGCGCGCGACGGCCGCGGTGGCCGTCGTCGACGCGGTCGGCATCGGCATCGGGCTGGCGATCGTCGGTGTGCCGCTGGTGATCCCGCTGGCGACGCTGGTCTTCCTCGGTGCCTTCATCCCGATCATCGGCGCCGTGATCGCGGGCGCTGTCGCCGTGTTGATCGCCTTGGTGACGAAGGGTGTCGTCGGCGCGCTGATCGTGCTGGCCATCGTCATCGGCGTCATGCAGCTGGAGAGCCACGTGCTGCAGCCGATCCTGCTCGGCCGGGCGGTCAAGCTGCACCCGCTCGCCGTGGTGCTCGCGATCACCGCGGGCCTGGTGGCCGCCGGGATCGCCGGGGCGCTGCTGTCGGTGCCGCTGCTCGCCGTGCTCAACGCCGGCATCCGGTCGCTGCTGCACGAACAGGACCCCGATCCGGACGAGGTCGACGTCCTCCGGGATCAGGCGGCGCAACCGAACGACTCAGAGGAAGCGGCCAAAACGGAGTCATGACGAACACCCCGCTCTGGCGAGCCGTCTCGGCGCTCGGCACGCGGGACCCCGCCACCCCACTGTGGCGCGGGGTGATCGTGCTTCGCGTGACGACACTGCTCTTCGCACTGGGCTCCTTCATCGTCCACTACGACGGCTACGCGAAACAGTGGCTGGCGTGGGCGGCGTTCGGGGTCATGACGGCGTGGACGGTGCTCAGCAGCGTGTTCTACGCACGGCCGTCGACACGCTGGCCGTGGCTGGTGGTCGTCGATCTCGCCTTGACGGTCGTCCTCATGTTCACGTCGGCGTGGGTCCTGTCCACCGCGCAGTTCGACGCCAACACCCCGCTCATCACGACGGTGTGGGCGGCCGTCCCGCCCGCGGCCGCCGGCACGCGCTTCGGCGCGCTGGGCGGCGTGCTCGCCGGACTGGTGGTCTCGGTGGTCACCGGGCTGGTGCGCTGGCGGTTCGACGTCGACGTCGCGCGGGACGGCTTCCTGCTGACCGCGAGCGGCTTCGTCATCGGGCTGGCCGCGACCATGGCCCGCCGATCCGCGGACGCGCTGACCAGGGCGTTGCGCATGGAGGCCGCGACGGCCGAACGGGAGCGGCTCGCCCGCTCGATCCACGACAGCGTCCTGCAGGTGCTCGCGCGGGTGCGCAAACGCGGCGCCGAATTCGGCGGGGAGGCCGCCGAGCTGGCGAAACTGGCCGGTGAGCAGGAGATCGCACTGCGGGCGCTGGTCACCACCGAGCCGACGAGGCCGAGCGCGAACGGGACCACCGACCTCCGTGCCGCGCTGCAGTTGCTCGCGACGCCTTCGGTGCAGGTCTCGACGCCCGCCGGCGAGGTCCGGCTGCCCGAACACGTGACGGCGGAGCTGGTGGCGGTGGTGCGCGAAGCGCTGTTGAACGTCGAGAAGCACGCGGGCGGGGAAGCACACGCCTGGGTGCTTCTCGAGGACCTCGGCACCGAGGTCGTGGTCAGTGTTCGCGACGACGGCCCGGGAATCGCGCACGGGGTCTTGGAACGAGCGGCGGCCGAGGGACATCTAGGTATCGCGGAGTCCATCAAGGGGCGCGTGCGGGATCTGGGCGGAAGTGCCGCCCTGGACACCGCGCCGGGTCAGGGCACGGAGTGGGAAGTCAAGGTTCCAGTGGCGGCGAGGGGAAAGCGATGACCGACGCGCCTCGGGTTTCGGTGATGGTGGTCGACGACCACCCGATGTGGCGGGACGGGGTCGCGCGCGACCTGACCGAGCACGGTTTCGACGTGCGGGCCACCGCGCCGGACGCGCCCGCCGCGGTGCGGATCGCGCGGACGGTCCAGCCGGACGTCGTGCTGATGGACCTCCACCTCGGCGAGACGTCGGGCGTCGACGCCACCCGCGAGATCACCGCGGAGCTGCCGTCGACCAAGGTCTTGGTGCTGTCGGCGAGCGGCGAGCACAGTGACGTCCTCGAGGCGGTCAAGGCCGGGGCGTCCGGGTACCTGGTCAAATCGGCTTCGGCGAGCGAGCTGGTGGACGCGGTCAAGCGGACGGCCGCGGGGGATCCGGTGTTCACCGCCGGTCTCGCCGGACTCGTACTCGGCGAATACCGCCGCATGGCCGACGCCCCGGAAGACGGGCCTGCCCCGCCGCGGCTGACCGAACGCGAGACCGACGTCCTGCGCCTGGTCGCGAAGGGGATGACGGCGCGGCAGATCGCGGAGAAGCTCGTGCTGTCGCACCGGACGGTGGAGAACCACGTCCAGTCGACGCTGCGGAAGCTCCAGCTGCACAACCGCGTCGAACTCGCCCGCTACGCCATCGAACACGGGCTGGACGAGGAGTAGCTCACCCCTGGGCGATCGTCACCACCGACCGGTTCCGCTCGGCGGGCAACGGGGTCTTGACGATCGTCCAGTACGGCCGGTCGAGTCTCCAGCTCGCGACGGCGTCGGCGGCGATCACCACTTCGTTGTCCTCGGTCCATTCGATCGCGACCTGGTTGATCGCGGTCGCGATCGGCGTCGAGGGCGCGTGGGTCCAGGTCAGCGTGTCGAGGGCGAGCACCCAGACGTCAGCGGTCTGCGTACTCGTCCCGGCCCAAGCGGGGTCGCCGAACATCACGGCGACCTTGTAGCCATCTCGGCTCGGCACCACCGGGCCCGGCGTGCCGTTGGCCACCGGCCGTTCGACCTGCGTGCGTTGATCGTTGCGCAGGTCGAGTACGGAGAACCTGGTCAGCTCGGCGAGCAGCATCCGGTCCTTCGTGATCGCCAGTACCCGCGGGAACTGGTGCACGGTGCGGCCGGTGGTGGGGTCGATCAGCACGTCTTCGGCGGTCGCCGTCCCGCTGTTCACCGTGATCAGCAGCCCCTTCGGCACCTCTTGGCGCACCGCCGTCGTGCAGCTCGCCGGACGGCCGCGATCGCGTTCGGCGCCGAGCAGGGAGACGAATTGGAGGCGGCAGAGGTCGTTGCCGTCGTCGCGGATCAGCCAGACGCCGCTCTCGTCGGCCGACGGGGCCACACTGCGGGCCTTGCCCAGCTTCCACGGCTGGTTCTTGGGATCCCCGTAGACGAGCACCTCGGACGGCTCCAGGCACGACGGCCCGCAGCGTCCCGCCGAAAGCACGACCGGGAACTTGCCGACGCGGAGGACTTCGTTGACCCGGTCACCGGCCGGAGCGCCGGGAAGGGGCGTCAAAGCGCCTGTGGCGGGATCGAGCATCGAAGGCGGCGAAGTCGTCATGACCAGGCGAAAGCCGATGTAGTCCACCGGTTCGCCTTGGAGTTTCGACGGCGGCGGGGTCGTCGGCACCGGCGGGAAGGTCGGAGGGGGTCCCTGCACCGTGCATCCGGCCAGCAGGAGGACCGCCGCCACCAGGGCGGCACAGGGGAGAAATGCGGGTCTGTTCAGGGTATTTCCCCGATCTCGCGCGTGAGATCCGGTTCTACCATTCCAGGCATGGGCGAGGAAGAGCAGCCGACGACCGAAACCAAGCCGTTGACCGGACGGGACATCCGGGTCTCCGACGCGGAACGCGAACACGTCGTCGAAGTACTGCAGAAGGCGATCGGTCTCGGGATGCTGAACCTCGACGAGTTCACCGAGCGGACCGACCGCGCCCTCGCCTCGAAGACCCGCGGCGAGCTGAACGCGGTGCTCACGGATCTGCCCGGCCTGGTGCATCCCGAGGCGGGGATGGTGCCGCGTCAGCAGCAGAACCCGTGGGCGCCGCCGCGTCAGCACGCCTACGCCCAGCCGTCCGGGCAGGTCATGGAGCTCAACGGCAAGTACTCGGCGTTGCAGCGCAACGGGAACTGGCTGGTCCCGGAGTCGATGGTGATCCGGAACAAGTACGGCGCCACGAAACTGGACTTCTCCCAGGCGGAGATCCGGTATCCGGTGGTGCATATCGAACTGCAGGCCAAATGGGGTCCGGTGGAGATCACCATCCCCGAAGACGGCGCCGTCGACACCAACTCGATCTCCGACATCAAGTTCGGCAACCTCGACGACCGGACCCGGTCGAACGGCCGCCCCGGCACGCCCCGGTTCGTCATCACCGGACGCGTGCACGGGGGGTCGCTGATCATCAAGTACCCGCGGCGGGGCTTCTTCGGCTGAGGTTTCAGGAACCGACCGGCCGCACGTGCCGGAGGTGCCGCAGCACGAAGTACGTGATCCCGGCCAGCACCAGCGCGGCCAGCCCGGCCACCGCGTGCATCCCGCCGGCGAAGGCGTCGTGCGCGGGGACGGCGTCGGCGAGCTGAGCGCGGGTGACGGCGTTGCCCAGCGTCCCGACGGTCGCGATGCCCAGCGCGTAGCCGAACTCGTTGCCGGTCTGCGAAAGCGAGGCCGCCGAACCGGCCTTCTCCGGCGGCACGGAGCCGACGACCAGATCCGTGCCCAGGGTGACCAGCGGGCCGCCGCACAGGCAGGTGACGGCGAACGCGATCGACGGGAGCACCGGACCGGCCCCGGCCTCGACCTGGGTCAACAGCAGGAATCCGGCGATCGCCCCGGCCAGTCCGGTCGCGATGAGGGAGGCCGGGCGGAAGCGGCGAGCGAGAATCGGGGCGGCCAGGAAGCTGACGGTCGCCGAGAGCATGCCCGGCAGCAGCGCCAGCGCGGCGCCGACCGGCGAGAGCTCCAGCACGATCTGGAAGAACTGCGCGACGAAGAGCATGGTCGTCCCGCCCAGCATGGAGAACGCGCACATCCCGCCCAGCGCCGTCGAGAACGCGCGGCCGCGGAACAGCTTCAGGTCGATCAGCGGATCCTGGAGGACTCGCTGGCGCCGCACGAACACCGCGCCGAAGCCGAGACCGATCAGGAGCGAGGCCGCCGGGACCGGGTGGAGGCCTTCGCGGGCGAGTTCCTTGATGCCGTAGACCGCGGGCAGGATCGTGACCAGCGAAAGCGCGACACTCGCCAGGTCGAGACGGCCGGCGTTCTCGTCGCGGTATTCGGGCAGAAGCTTCGGGCCGACGATGAGCAGCAGGACCATCGCGGGGACCCCGAGCAGGAACACCGAACCCCACCAGAAGTGCTCCAGCAGCACGCCGCCGACCATCGGGCCCACGATCGCGCCGACGGTGAAGCAGCCGGCCCAGATGCCGATCGCGAGCGAGCGCTGACGGGTGTCGAGGAACAGGTTGCTGATCAGGGCGAGCGTCGACGGCGCCAGCGTCGCCCCGGCGATCCCGAGGATCGCGCGGGCCGCGATGAGCATCAGCGCGCTGGTGGAGAACGCCGCCAGCACGGAGGCCAGGCCGAACGCCGTGGCGCCGATGAGCAGCAGTTTCCGGCGGCCGATGCGGTCGCCGAGGGTGCCCATGGTGACCATGAACCCGGCGATCATGAAGCCGTAGACGTCCATGATCCACAGCTGCTGGGTGCTGTCCGCGCCGAGGCTCTGGCTGAGTTTCGGCAGCGCGAGGACCAGCACGAACACGTCGAGCGAGACGAGGAGGGTGGGAAGGGCCAGTACGGCCAGCCCGACCCATTCCCGGCGGCCTGCCCGTGTCGGGGTCTCGGTGGTCGTCATGGTCGGTGTCCTCTCGTCGCTTCGGTGTCTTTCACCAAGGCGTCGAAGTGGCGGACCGGATTTCGACATCAAGCTCGCAGAAGAATGAGCAGACCGATGGCGACGAGGACGATCGGGATCGGGCGGGTCGCGAAGTAGCGGCCCGCCGCGCACCAGACCGCGAGGAACACGGCCGCGTACACGATCAGGCCGCCGGTGTCGGTGTTGGCGAACACGGGCACGTAGACGCCGATGTTGTCGCCGCCGTTGGCGAAAATCACCCCTGCCACGGCGAGAACGCCAGGACCGACGTCAGGCCCTTCGTCTTCCTCGCCGCGCTCACGCCAGGCGCGCCACGCCGCCCTGAGGCCGAGCAGGAGCGGCACCAGCCCGAGCCAGGGCAGGACGGCTTCCGGCAGCAAACCGGCCCCGAGCGCCCCGACGATCGAGACGGCGAGGATCCCGGCGAAGCAGGGGACCTTTGCTATCGCTTGGCGGCCGCGGCGCGGGCCTCGACGGGGTCGGCCGTGGCCAGCGCCGCCTCGGCGAAGGCCTCGCATTCGGCGAGCGTCGTGGCGGCCAGGCTCGCGCCCACCGCACGGACGGCGGGCGCGTTCATCGAGAGACTGGTCAGGCCGAGCCCGGCCAGGACCAGCGCGAGCCTCGGGTCCGCGGCGGCCTCACCGCAGACACCGGCGGGCTTGCCGGTGTCCTTCGCGGCCTGGCCGATGACCTTGAGCAGGCGCAGCAGCCCGGGCTGCCACGGGTCGTTGAGCTTGGCGACCGCGCCGAGCTGGCGATCCGCGGCGAAGGTGTACTGCGCGAGGTCGTTGGTGCCGACGGAGACGAAGTCGACCGCGTCGAGGATCTCGCGGGCTGTCAGCGCGGCGGCCGGGATCTCGATCATCACACCCGCGCGGGCGATTCCGGCGGCCCTGGCGCGCTCGGCGAACCAAGCGGCCTCGGCGGCGGTGGCGACCATCGGCGCCATCACCGAAACCTCTGCGCCGGAATCCTGCGCGGCACCCGCGATGGCCTCGAGCTGGCGATCGAGGATCTCGGGCCGGTCGAAAGCGACGCGAAGCCCTCGTACGCCGAGCGCCGGGTTGGGCTCTGCTTCGGGCTCGAGGAAGGCGAGAGGCTTGTCCGCGCCCGCGTCGAGGGTGCGGACGATGACCGGTTTGCCGCGGAACGGCGAGAGCACGGCGGTGTAGGCCTTGCGCTGCTCTTCGACACTCGGCTCGGCTGAGGCGTCGAGGTAGCAGAACTCGGTGCGGAAGAGGCCGACGCCTTCGGCCCCCGCGTCGGCGGCGGCCTTGGCGTCCGTGGCGGATCCGACGTTGCCGAGCACCTTCACGCGATGGCCGTCGGCGGTCGCTCCGGTGCCGTCCCACTCGACAGCGCCGGTCTTGGCGGCCGTGACGATCTCGGCGTTCGGGTCCGCGAGCTCGACCACACCGGTGTCACCGTCCACCGCAAGCGCTTGCGCGTCGAGCGCGAGGATCCCGCGGACCGCGACGACGGCCGGGATGCCGAGCGCGCGGGCGAGGATCGCGGTGTGGCTGGTGGGGCCGCCCTCTTCGGTGACGAGCGCGAGCACCTTGTCCGGGTCGAGCCCGGCGGTGTCGGCGGGCGCGAGGTCTCGGGCGACGAGGACGCTCGGTGAATCCAGGTCGGGAACGCCCGGAGGCGCGATGCCGAGCAGTTCGGCGACGAGCCTGTCGCGCACGTCGAGGACGTCGCGGGCCCGCTCGGCCATGTAACCGCCCGCGGCCGCGAGAGCGTCGGCGAACTTCCCCGCCGCCTGGTGGACCGCACGCGGGGCGGGCAGGTTCTGAGTCTTGACCAGCTGCTCCGCCGAGGAGACGAGCGCCGGGTCGGCGGCCATCGCCGCGGTGGTGATGAGAATCGTCGAAGCCTCGCCGGTCGCGATCTCGGCCAGCTTCTCGAGCCGGGCCGCCACGATCTGCGCGGCCGGGGCGATGCGGGCGGCCTCGGCGGCGGGATCGGCCGGTGCCGGTGTGCTCGCGGGCTCGCCGAGGGGTTCGGCGACTCGGACGACAGGACCGCTCGCGCGGCCGGGACTGACGGCGACCCCGGTCAGTGACTCAGACGGCATGGTCTAGACCATATCTCATAGGGGGCGTGACCTGTCTCATAGCCAACAGCACAACACAGAAGAAGACATCATTCCAGTTCGGATGCCGTCGGATAGGACGGCTGCGCACCCTGGCGGGTCACGGTGATCGCCGCCACCTTCACCGCCCAGCGCGCCGCCTCGGCCAGCTCTTCACCCTTCGCGAGCGAAGTGGCGAGCGCGCCCGCGAAAGCGTCACCCGCACCCGTGGTGTCGACGGCCTCGACCTTCGGCGACGGCACCTCCGTCACACCGTCCGCGGTGACCACCGCCGCCCCCTTCGCGCCGAGCGTCACCACAGCGGCCTTCGGACCGAGGCCGAGCAGTTCGGCGAAATCGGCCTCGCCACCGAGAAGGAACGCCGCCTCGTGCTCATTGACCAGCAGGACGTCGAGACCCTGGAGCGTCTTCGCGGAAAGTTCGGCCGCCGGTGAGAGGTTCAGCAGCGTCCGCACTCCGGCCTCGGCCGCCTTCGCCACGGCGTGCTCGACGGTCTCGAGTGGAATCTCCAGCGACAGCACCACGATCTCGGCGCCGCCGAGATCGACGTCCTCGGGCCGCAGGCCGGAATTGGCGCCGGGCGAGACGAGAATCGAGTTCTCACCATCCGGCGTGACCGTGATGTAGGCGATCCCAGTAGGACGTTCGCTGGTGCGCAACGGAGCGGTGTCCACCCCGGAATCGGCCAGCGATCGCTTGAGCAACCCGCCATACGGGTCGTCGCCGACCGCTCCGAGCAGCGCGACGTCGGCCCCGAGCCGGGCCGCGGCGACCGCCGTGTTGGCGCCTTTGCCACCCGGCGACAAGATCGTGTCGCCACCGAGTACGGTTTCGCCACCACCGGGCCGACGGTCGGCCGGCACGACGAGATCTGCGTTGGCGGACCCGATGACCAGCACCTGAGAAGTCATGGAGGAAACCTTGCCATGACCGGGAGTTGTCCGGACATGACCCTTCTCCCGGCGAAGATGTGAAGAACTTTGTAACTTTCCCGGCGCGTAGTGCGACAATCAGGCGAGCAGCGGAACGCCGTCACTCTTTCGGGGGATAACCTTCCCCCGGGCGTCACTTCGGCGATCACGCCCGCTCTTGAGATGCGTTGCCGCGTCCACGCGGTGACGTTGCCCTGGTCCCGACTGAGTACGGGAGCAGGGCATCGGGTCGCCGGCGTCGATCACGTAGCCCCCCGAGTGATCGGCGCCGGCGGCGCCCCGTTTCGACGGGCGCCTCAACCCACTACGGCCGTTTCCCGGAACTCCACTTCTCGCGCTGTCCGCATGGCGACCTCGAACTCACGCCGGGCGTTGGCCGTGAACGGCTCCGCCAACCGGTACCAACCACCATCAAGGATGTCGGACTCTTCGTCGTACCGGTCACGTCTGGTCAGGCTCTTCAGGTGCGGATGACGGATCGGGAATGCCGTCGATGCGGGAAGAAACTCCAAATATCTGCGCTGGTTGTCGACACCCCATCGCACGGCATCGATCTCGTGCCACCAAACACCTACGACAGAGCCATAGGTCCGCAAGAAAAACCCGCGTGGTCCGAGTTCGAGCACCGCCTTCCGTTCCTTCTTGTGCGTCTCGCTCTCGAACCCGTCGACCACCAACGTCACCACGAAGAGGGCGAAGAGGATCACGAACGCGCCGACCCGCACGACCGTGACTTCGGTGGCGGCTGCGACCACGAGACAGCACACCTCGATCATCAAGGAACAGAGGTTGAACGCCTTCAGCTTCCGCTTGTCCCAGCCATTGACGTGAATCTTCACCACGTCGTCCTCGACGACCAGTTCCTCGTCTCGCGCCGCGTCGACGATCGGTTCGTCAGGCCTTATGACCACTTCACTGTTGTCGTCCTCGATCTCGACCTCGACTTGGCGCACGAGCACGGGGAGCAACTCCTCGGCCTCACGCGGGCTGAGGTCGAGGTCTGAGACCTGGAGGTCACCGTCCGGCTCGCGAGTGAGGCCTGTCGAACGAGCGTCGAAATCCGGGCCTGGTCGCAGAACGAGGAGAAACTGGTCGGTTCCTGGTCTGCGATGTGTGTACTCGCGGAACTTGAGACTCAGGAACGCCTTCTCGATGTCACCCCACGAGGCGGTCCAGCTGACCAGTCCATTGGCGATCCGGGTGATGCCGTTCACTTCGACGACCAGCTCGTCAGCGGGGGGCGGCGTCCGATAGTTACGGAACTCGATGGTGCCGCAGTAGACGAACACGGCGCACAGAACCCCGGCGACGATGCGCACCGCCAGCTTGAAGTCGCCGAGCACCCCGAACGCCATGACAACGGTCAGCGTGCCGAAGAGGACGACCAACACCAGATGACCGAAGACCCCTGGTGTCCGTGAGATCACCAATCGATCATCAGCCACTTGGCTTTCCTTCCGGTTTCCAAAGATCACAACGAGCCGGAGATTCGGTTTCTGCCAGGCTGGTCGAAGATCGGCGACTCATCCTCCGCACCCTCTGCGACCGACTTCCCATCAACGGGCTCCGAGGCGCTCTGCGGAGCTCCGCCAGCGCTATAGGGCCCTACGAACCCTGCGGGAGACTGGGCCTTTTGACTCGGAGGCTCTTCGTCAGAGCCGCCGAGCACTCCGTCGGCCATCTTCCCGTAGAACTTCCGCTTCTCCTTGGTCAGGTTTTCTCGGAAGTCCTTTCCGTACTCGTCCTTGACCCTTTCGACCACGTTGTCCTTCACCTGAGACAGATTCTCGGAGAGGCTCTTGTTCTTCGCGGTGTCTTCAAGCGCAAAGATGTGCTTACGGGACTCAGGGAGGTCGTCTCGTGCCTTTGCGACTTTGGCAGCAAAGGTCTTGCTCTCCCCGGCGGAATCGACCGCTTTCTTTCCGCCACCGGTGAACTTCTTCAGCGCTTTCGGCGTCAGGGCGTCCTTGATCTTGTCGAAGCCATCGGTGAGACGTTTGAAAAGGCCCTTCGCCCTGTCGAACGCCTTGGTCAGCTTCTTGATCCAACCGACGCACCTGTTCGCGTAGCTGATGGCCTTCGGCATCCCCTCGGCCGCGATACCGGCAGGCATCGCCGGCCCGGGGTAACGCATCGCGATGCTCACGAGCTTGCCGAGACACTCCGCGATCAAGTCGCGGACGATGGTTCTCACGACCGCGAGGATCATTTTGCAGACGCTGACCAGCGTCCCGATGGAATTCGCACCCGAGGCGATGCCCGCGTACAGATCGGCACGATTTTTGGCGAAGGCCCGATAGGCGTCCGCGGCTTGACCAGTCCAATTCGCGCTTTCGCGATCAACGGCTTTGCCCAGGTCTTCGCTGACGGACTCGAGTTCTTTGCCGATGTTCTCCCAGGTCCCGATCATGTTGTCCAGGGCGACCTGATCGCCGACGAGCCAATCGAGCGGCTCGCGGAGGAACGGGACGTGCTCGATGATCCAACCGAACGCCGACGCCGCCAGAGTCCCGAGGGGATCGGCGACGAAGTCGGCCAGGCCCATCGCCCCATTGGCGAGATTCGCCAGCCCTTCCGCCCAGTCGCCACTCGCGATCTTGGCACCGGTGTCCCAGAAGTCTTGGAGGATTCCCGCGCCTTCGAGCGAACTCTCATCCTGCGCGGCGTCTGTCTTGATCAGCGGGTTCGGGCCTGGAGCCGCGACGGGTGCTTCTGCCATCGGTCAGTCCTCCACCTTGAAGAGGCTCTTGAACTCGTCCTCCTGCATTTGTTTCCTCTGCTGCCAGGTATGCACGCGATCGGCGTGATCGGCCGAGGCCTCGACAGCCGACTCGATCGCGCTCCGCGCCAGGCTCTGAACAGAGGCGCAGATCGCGGCGAGCGGGATTCCGACCAGGCCGAACGCTTCATCACCCATGGCCGCGTCCGCGGCGGATCCTGTCATCGCTACTCGTTGTCCCAAGTAGTCGATCGTGTTGCGGTGTGTGGCGAGTTCGGCGGGATCGACCCTGAAGTCTTCACCGCCTTGTGGCTGCCCCATTTTTCCCCTCCCTCGAGTACCCGCTCAGCGCAGGAAGTCGCCGCCGGTGAAGTAGTCGTCCTCCTGATCCGTCTGCTGCCTGCGCGCGGCACGCGGCGGCGCGGGCGGAGCGGGAGGCTTGGGTGCAGGCGGAGGGACGTCGAGTTCGTCTTCGGCGACGAAGCGGTCGTCCTCGTCCGCAGCCTGGTGCCCACCCTCGACGTAGCCCGTCGGCTCGGGTTCCGGGTACTCGTTGTGCAACTGGTTGACCAGCTCGTTCATGGTCTCGCTGCCCGCGATGGACGGAACGCCGGTCTGCATGGCGCCCGCGAGTTTGCTCTGCGCGCTTTGGACGACGCGGAGGATCTCCTGCGCGAGCGCGGGGTTGTCCCGCACCGACGGGCCGATTTCCAGGCCCACCAGGTTCCCCGCGTGGTTGACCTTGACCGAGATCTGGCCGTCCTTGCTGCGTTCCGACACCGAGACGCTTTCGATCTCGGTGCGCATCTGATTCGCCTTTCGCTGGGCGTCGGCCAACTTGGCCTCGAAATCAGCGAAGAGCTGCTCAGGGTTCGACACGCGAACCTCCCCTGTTCACGTCGTAGCCATTCGGCGACCGAGTGTGGCATACCCGTCTGACATCGGGGAACGTTTCGCGCGCATCCACGCCCCGGTCGTGTGGATCACCACAGCGACCCCCGGTTTCCCCTACCGGACACGGCGGCCAGCCCGGTGTTCCCGCAGGTCAGTGCCTCATAGCGTGCCGAACATGACGATTTCGGACTGGAAACGCGCGATCTACGCGCTTCTCGCTCTTCCCGGTTACCTCGGTGGCGCGAAGGTCCAGCGCGGGCTCGCGCGGCGCTGGCTCGGGGAGGCGGGTGGGGCACGGCCGCGGTTCGTGGCGGCCTTCGGTCCGAGCGCGGTCGCGTTCCTGCTCGCTTTGCTGCTCTTCTATCTCGTCGGCCGCATCGCGACCTACGGTCTCTTCTGGTCCGGGAGCGATCCCGAGGGCACGTGGGGCGGGCCGACGCTGGTGGGGGCGTGGATCGTGCACTTCTTCGTCGCGGTCGGGATGGCCGTTCCGATTTTCCTGGCGCTCCGGCCACTCACCAAACTCCAGGCTCGCCTTCTGGGCTCATCCCCGGTAATGGGGCACTGACCACCTAGAATGCCCGGATGAACAACCCCAGCCGCAGGGGTCGCGAGCGGGCTGCGACCGATCAGGACATCCGCCGGACGGCGCGGGCGCTCCTGGTCGAACAGGGCCCGGAGGCCGTGACGCTGCGGGCGATCGCACGCGAGCTCGGCATCACGGCGCCGGCGTTGTACCGCTACTACGGCTCACGTGACGATCTGGTCGAGCATCTCCGCGCGGACGTCGTCGCGGATCTCGCGGCCGGGCTCGCCGAGGACATCGCGCAGCTGCCGGACGAGGGCGCTCTTCAGCTTTTCGCCATCTGCAAGGGTTTCCGGCGCTGGGCGCTCGCGCACACCAAGGAGTTCACGCTGGTCTTCGCTTCGCCGTCGGCGGACGCGGGGAACAGGTTGGACGAGCCCTTCGGGCGGATCTTCCTCGCCGCGGCGGGCCGGGTGCTCGCGATGCACGATCTGGTGACGCCGTCGAACGACGTGGTCCCCGCCGAGCTGCGCGACGATCTCACGTCGTTCCAGGCGGAACTTCTGGCCGTGCTCAAGGAGTCCGGTGCGGAGTTCCCGCTCGAGAAGCTCGACCTCGGCGTGACGTACCTGATGATCCAGTTCTGGGCCCGGCTCTACGGGCACGTCACGCTCGAGGTCTTCGGCAACTATCCGATCCCGTTCTCGAAACCGGACGTCCTCTTCGACGCGATGCTGGCCGATCTCGCGCGCGAGATCGGCCTGTCGAACGACTAGGCCGCGTGCCCGCCGTCGACCGAAACGGTCGTGGCGGTCACGTACTTGCTTTCGGCCCGTGCCAGGAACGACACGGAGGCGGCGACCTCCGAGGGCGAGCCGTAGCGGTCGAACACCGTCAGGCTCCGCTGGTCGGCGGCGTACGGGCCGTCGGCCGGGTTCATGTCGGTGTCGGTGGGGCCGGGGTGGACGATGTTCACGGTGATCCCGCGCGGCCCCAGTTCCCTGGCGAGGCCCTTGGTCAGGCCCAGCAGCGCGGTCTTGCTCACCGCGTACAGCGACATCCCGGGCCCGGGCACCCGGTCCGAGACACAGCTGCCGATGGTGATCACGCGACCGCCGTCGCCGAGGTGCCGGGCAGCGGCCTGCGTGGCCACGTAGACACCGCGGACGTTGATCGCGAGCACGCGGTCGATGTCGTCCAGGCTCGTCTGGTCGAGCGGGCCGACGAAGCCGACGCCCGCGTTGTTGACCAGCACGTCGAGCCTGCCGAACTCGGCGACCGTCGTCTCGACGGCGGCCGCCACCGCCGCCGCGTCGGCGCTGTCGGCCAGGATCGCCAGCGCACGGCGGCCGAGCGCCTTGATCTTGTCCACGACACCGGCCGCGAGTTCGGCGTTGTTCTGATAGGTGAGTGCGACGTCGGCGCCGTCCTCGGCGAGCCGGATCGCCGTGGCGGCACCGATCCCGCGGCTGCCGCCGGTCACCAAAGCCACCTTGCCGTCGAGGGTCATGCGGTGTTCTCCGTTCGATTTCGTTGTCCTTGAACAACTCCATCGAATCGCCTCATGACCCTCGACGCTGGCGCCTTTCGGTCACCTGGCTACAGCACGATGTTGACCAAACGTCCCGGCACGACGATCACCTTGCGCGGGGTGCCGTCGCCGACCAGGGCGGCGACCTTCTCGTCGGCCAGCGCGGCCGCCTGCACGGCGTCCTTGTCCGCGTCGGCGGGCACGGTGACACGCGAGCGCACCTTGCCGTTGACCTGGATCGGGTACTCCACGGTGTTTTCGACCAGGTACTTCTCGTCGACGACCGGGAAGGGCCCGTGCACCAAGGAATCCGCGTGGCCCAGGCGCTTCCACAGCTCCTCGGTCAGGTGCGGGGCCAGCGGCGCCAGCATCAGCACCAGCGGCTCCACCAATTCCCGCGGCGTGGCTTCGGCCGAACCGTAGGTCTTGGTGACGTGGTTGTTCAGCTCGATCAGCTTCGCGCCGGCCGTGTTGAACCGCAGTTCCGCGTAGTCCTCGCGGACACCGGCGATCGCCTTGTGCAGCTGCTTGCGATCGGCGTCCGTCGCGTCCACTGTGGACACACGCAGCTCGCCGGACTCCTCGTCGACGACCAGACGCCACAGGCGCTGCAGGAAGCGCTGCGCGCCGACGACGTCCTTGGTCGCCCACGGCCGCGAGACGTCCAGCGGGCCCATCGACATCTCGTAGAAGCGGAAGGTGTCGGCGCCGTAATCGGCGGCCATCTGATCAGGCGTGACGACGTTCTTCAGGCTCTTGCCCATCTTGCCGTATTCCTGCTTGACCTCTTCGTCCCCGAAGAAGAACTTGCCGTCGCGTTCCTCGACCTTGTCGGCCTGGACGTAGACGCCGCGGGAATCGGTGTAGGCGTAGGCCTGGACGTAGCCCTGGTTGAACAGCTTCCGGTACGGCTCCTTCGACGACACGTGGCCCAGATCGAACAGAACCTTGTGCCAGAACCGCGAATACAGCAGGTGCAGTACCGCGTGCTCGACACCGCCGACGTACAGATCGGTTCCCCCCGGGTCGTCGACGCCGTGCTCGGCGGGACGCGGGCCGACCCAGTACTCCTCGTTCTCGGGCGCGACGAACGCGTCCGGGTTGGTCGGGTCCAGGTATCGCAGCTGGTACCAGCAGGAACCCGCCCAGTTCGGCATCGTGTTGATGTCGCGGCGATAGGTCTTCTTGCCCTCGCCCAGGTCCAGCTCGACCTCGACCCACTCGGTGGCGCGGGCCAGCGGCGAGGACGGCGTGCTGTCCTTGTCCTCCGGATCGAAGGTCACCGGCGAGTAGTCGGCGACCTCGGGCAGCTCGACCGGCAGCATGCTGTCCGGCAGCGCGTGGATCTGACCGTCCTCGTCGTAGACGACCGGGAAGGGTTCGCCCCAGTAACGCTGACGCGAGAACAGCCAGTCGCGCAGCTTGTACTGGACGGTGCCGCGGCCGTGGCCGTTCTCTTCCAGCCAGCCGATGGTCGTCTTCTTGGCCTCGTCGACGGCCATTCCATCCAAGAAGCCGGAATTGATCGCGGGGCCGTCGCCGGTGAACGCCTTGCCGTCGAAGCCTTCCGTCGGCTGGACGGTGCGGATGATCTCCAGGCCGAACTTCTCGGCGAACTCCCAGTCGCGGGTGTCCTGGCCAGGCACGGCCATGATCGCGCCGGTGCCGTAGCCCATCAGGACGTAGTCGGCGACGAAGACCGGGATCTCCTTGCCGTCGGCGGGATTCACCGCGTAGGAGCCGGTGAAGACGCCGGTCTTCTCCTTGTTCTCCTGACGGTCCAATTCGGACTTCCGCGCCGCGGCGGCACGGTAGGCGGCGATGGCTTCGGCCGGGGTGGCGGCCTCGCCGGTCCAGCGGGCATCGACGCCTTCCGGCCACGTGGCGGCGGTCAGCTCGTCGACCAGCGGGTGCTCGGGAGCGACCACCAGATACGTGGCGCCGAACAGGGTGTCCGGACGGGTGGTGAAGACCTCGATCTTCTGCTCACCGGACACGAACGAGACGCGCGCGCCGTGCGAACGGCCGATCCAGTGCCGCTGCATGGATTTGACCTTCTCCGGCCAGTCCAGCAGGTCCAGGTCGTCGACCAGGCGATCGGCGTAGGCGGTGATGCGCATCATCCACTGGCGCAGATTGCGCCGGAACACCGGGAAGTTGCCGCGCTCGCTGCGGCCGTCGGAGGTGACCTCCTCGTTCGACAGCACCGTGCCCAGCCCCGGGCACCAGTTCACCGGGGCCTCGGACAGATAGACCAGGCGGTGCGTGTCGATGATCTTCAGCTGCTCGGCGCGGGTCAGCTCACACCAGTTGCGGCCGTCCGGCGTACTGCGCTTGTCCTGCGCGTACTCGGTTTCCAGCTCGACGATCGGACGGGCCTTGCCCGCCTTCTCGTCGTACCAGGAGTTGAAGATCTGCAGGAAGATCCACTGGGTCCACTTGTAGTAGTCCGGGTCGATCGTCGAAATCCGGCGACGCTCGTCGTGGCCCAGGCCCAGGCGCCGGATCTGGCGCAGGTAGGTCTGCATGTTCTCTTCGGTGGTCTTGCGCGGGTGCTGCCCCGTCTGGACCGCGTACTGCTCGGCGGGCAGGCCGAACGCGTCGAAGCCCATCGTGTGCAGCACGTTGCGGCCGATCATGCGGTGGTACCGCGCGAAGACGTCGGTCGCGATGAAGCCCAGTGGGTGCCCGACGTGCAGGCCGGCGCCCGACGGGTACGGGAACATGTCCTGGACGAACAGCTTGTCCGAGGGGACTTCGCCGCTGTCGTCCGCGAGCGGGCCGACCGGGTTCGGCGCGTGGTAGGTGCCGTGGTCGGACCAGTAGTCCTGCCAGCGCTGCTCGATCTGGCCCGCCAGCTCCGCGGTGTAGCGGTGCTGAGGGGCCGCGTCGGCGCCGCTGGGCGCTTCGCTCGCCTGGTTCATCGATCCTCCGTGCTCATCCACGTCAAGCCACTCCAGAAACAACTCGACCCCTCAGCCCGGAGGGCATGAGGGGTCGCCGCGCTGGTCCCGGCCGTTCGGCCGAGTTCAGCGCGGCAGGCTAAGGAGCAGCCGAGCCGTGTTCATGAACCCAGTTTAACCCGCTGGTCAAAGCCGTTCCGAGGGGACCGCCAGAGCGATGAACTGGGTCACCTGCGTCGCGGAGAAGTTGTTGTCGCTGACGAGCACCAGGCTGCGCTCGCCGCCGGGCAGTCGCGGACCCCAGGTCATCCCCTCGACGTTGTCCACAGTGGACAACTTGAAGTCCGCGAGGTCCGCGAGCAGGCGCTTCTTGACCGGTTTGACGTTCTTCGCGTCGGCCAGCGAAGGCGTCTTCAGGATGTTCGTGGCGCCCTTGGTGTCGATCTCGTAGATGCGGATCTTGTTGCCGACGCCGGTGACGAACGAACGCTCCATCACCAGGTAGCGCGTCGGATCGGCCTGGTCGACGGCCAGCAGCGACGAGACGCCGGTGGTCGCGAAACCGTCCGGCGGGTTCGGAGCCGCGAAGACCTTCTCCTGCGGGTATGCGTACTGCGCCAGGACAGGGCCGAAGCGCGACTGCAGCGTGATGCGCGAAAGGCCGCCTGACGTGGTGGTCGGTTCCGGGCCGTCCTGCAGCAGCGGCCCCTCGACCGAGCTGGCGACGAGCGAGCCGAATCCGGCGAAGGTGAGGCCTTCGAGGACGAGGTTCTGCCGCGGCCCCGCCGTCTCGGTCATCTTCTCGTTGGCGGGGATCGGCAGGTCACGGACGTAGGAGCCGTCTCGCTTCGCCTCGCGGATCGACGGGTCGATCCGCGCCGCCGCCGACCGCTCGCCCTCCTGCGACCAGAGGTAATCGCCGGTCCAGGGGTCGACGCGTAGCTCTTCGGGGTCGACGGTCTGCATGTTCGGCGGCTGTGCCGGGTCGTTCTTCGCGAGCGGCGGGTACGGCGTGCCGTCGGGCCGCAGGAGCGGCTTCGTGCCGGTGAAGGAGACCGGGCCGAGTCCCTTGGCGTCGAGGGAGAACTTCGCCGTGTAGAACCTGGCCGGGTTGATGGCGGACCGGTCGTCGCAGATCAGCGCGTACTCGCCGGTCCGGGCGTCGTAATCGATGCTGGAGAGGCCGCCGACGATCGTGCCCTCGTAGGGCAGGAAGTTCGGGACGAGCTGTTCCCCGATGAGGCGAAGCGGCCGGTGGCCCGCTTCGGCGGCTGGTGCCGCCATCAGGGTGAGGGGGACGGCCCCGATCAGGGCGACGGTGAGAGCACGACGTGACATGGCCTGTAGCACAGTCGATCAGGGTATCCGGCAGGTTGCCGGGACGTCACGCTTATCCTCGTGGAGTGTTCGTCATAGCGCTGGTCCCGATCGTGCTGGGTGTCCTCGTCGGCTGGGGTGGGTTCCTCGGTCTGCGCGAGAAGCTGCCGCGTGACCGCGGCGCGGGCGTGCGGACAGCCGCCACGATGCGCAGCGAAGACGCCTTCCGCCTCGGCAACAAGGTCGCCGGGCTCCCGACGCTGGCAGGCGGCGTGATCGCCGTGCTCGCGGGGGTCGCCGCGCTGGTCATGCCGACGACGTTCGGGCTGCTGCTCGCTTCGTTCCTGGGTGTGGTCGGGATGATCGCGCTGGTCGTGACCGGGGGAGCGCTCGGCAACCGTGCCGCCGCGACGGTGCCCGAGCCCGAACCGGAGCGGCCCGCGGGGTGCAGTGGCTGTAGCTGCGGGACCTGCGGCGTCTTCAAGAAGGCCGACACCGCCACCGCCTAATTGCGCTGGAGGTCTCCCGGGTGGGTGGCCAGCAGCGCCAGCGGGATGCCCTGACGGCGCAGCACCTGACCCCAGAGGTCGTGACTCGGCGACGCCAGGACGTCACTGGGCAGCGCAGGGACGATCAGCCAGTCGTCGCGTTCGATCTCGTTCGCCAGCTGGCCCGAGTCCCAGCCCGCGTACCCGGCGAAGACGCGCACGCCGCGGACCCTCGGGACCAGGACCTCGGGATCGGTGTCGAGGTCGACCAGCGCCACCGGGCCGCGTACCGCGATCACGCCGGGCACGCTGGACGCCGTCTCGCCCGTCCGCAGGGCGGCCAGGCACAACGCGGTCTTCTTCTCCACCGGACCGCCGACGAACACCGACTGCGGTTCGGCGACGTGCCCGCCCCAGTTCGGGAGCACGTCGTACACCGGAACGTCACTCGGCCGGTTGAGCACGACGCCGAGTGTTCCCTCGTCCCGGTGATCGATGACGAACACGACGGTCCGCCGGAAGTTGGGATCGAACATCGTGGGGGCGGCGACCAGGAGCGTTCCCGGTTCGACCTCGGCGTCCGCTGGCACGTCCGCCATGATCCCACTTCGAGCCGGGACAAATCGTCCGGCCAGGGAACAACAGCATCACGAGCACCGTTGGACACTCCAGGTCGGTGTGCTTTCCGTGTCCCCCGGGCTCACTGAAGAACCGCCTTTGTGGAATACCGTCCGGCTGGAGCCACACTGCGCATAGCCGCCGAGAGGCGACCCTAAAGCGCACCGACCTCCTTCTTTAGGCTGTCGGCGTGACGACCACCGCCACGGCGCCCACCAGGGCGTTCGTTCGCGATCGAGACTTCCGCCGACTTCTGTTGACCCGCTTCTCCGCGCACTGGGGCAACGGGATGTACCAGGCCGGACTGGCCGGAGCCGTCCTCTTCAACCCCGAACGCGCCGCCGACGCGCTCGCCATGGCGGGCGGGTTCGCGGCGCTGCTGCTGCCGTACTCGGTCGTCGGGCCGTTCGCGGGCGCGCTGCTCGACCGGTGGGATCGCCGGAAGGTCCTGATCTTCGCGAGCCTCCTGCGCTCGTTCACCATCCTCGCGACGGCCGTCGCCGTGGGCACGGGAGCGGCCGGGTTCGGGCTGTTCTCCCTGGCCTTGGCGTCCGAAGGCGTCTCCCGGTTCATCGGCTCGGGGTTGTCCGCGTCGCTACCGCACGTCGTCGAGGAGAAGTCCGTGGTCGCCGCGAACGCCTTCGCGGCGACGTGGGGTTCGGTGCTCGCGGTCGTGGGCGGCGGCTGCGCGATCGGCCTCCGGGCACTGACCGGTGCCGACGACGCCGGTTCCGCTGGGGTCACCGCCGTCGCCGCGCTGGGCGGGATCGGTGCCGCCGTCCTCGCCTCGGGGTTCGCGCGCGGGCTGCTCGGGCCGTCGACGGTCGACGAGCCGTCGAATCCGGCCGTCGCCGTCGCTCGCGGGCTGTCCGACGGCGCGAAGGCGGCTTGGCGCACGCCCAGCGTCATGGCCGGGTTCGTCGCGCTGTTCGCGCATCGCGCGTCGTACGGGATCTCGCTGCTGGTGACCGTGCTGCTGATGCGCAACCACTTCACCGACGCCGGGATCTTCCGCGCCGGGATGGCGGGGCTGGGCCAGATGGCGGCGTTCGCCGGGGCGGGGATCCTGGTCGCCGGACTGCTCACCGCCCGGCTCATCCGGCGGTTCGGCAGGCTCCGCGCCGTGGTGGGCGCGCTGGTGCTGGCGGCGATCGCGCAGTCCGCACTCGGGCTGCCGATGGTGGTCCCGACCGCGTTGCTCGCGGCGTTCCTGGTGACCGGTGCCGGACAGGTGCTGAAGCTCTGTGTCGATTCGTCGGTCCAGCTCGACGTCGCCGACGAAGCCAGAGGACGCGTCTTCGCCCTCTACGACACGCTCTTCAACATCACCCAGGTCGCCGCGGTCTCGCTGGCCGCGACGGTGATCCCGGACGACGGCCGTTCATCTGGACTGCTGATCGCGGCCACCGTCCTCTACCTGGCGGGAGCCGCCGGTCACCTTCTCGCGGTGCGAAAAAGCGGATCCGGCGATACGGCCCCGCCCTTGGCATTAGGGTGACGCTTACCGACACCGGGTGGCGTATGCCCGGGATCAAGTACTTGCGGGGGCTCAAGTGACGACGGCCGGCGACGACAGCGCACGCCTCGAAGCGCGCAATGCCGCCATGAAGGACCAGGTCGACACGCTGCTCGAACAGTTCGAGCGCCAGACGGCCCAGCTCAAGGACGCGCAGGAAGCCGCTTCGCAGACGTCCGCGACGGTGGTCTCGCAAGACGGTCTCGTCCGCGCCACCATCGACGCGACGGGCACGCTCGCCAAACTCGAGATCCAGCCGAACGCCTTCGAGCGCACCAACCCCGCGCAACTGGCCAACACCGTGCTGACCCTGGTGCGCCAGGGATCGCTGCAGGTCAAGCAGCAGGTCGCCGAGCTGATGGCGCCGATCACCGAAGGGCTGCCGGACCTCTCGGACCTCATCGAAGGCGCTCCTTCACTCCAGGGTCTGATGCCGGCGATCCCGGACTTCCTGGCGGAGGAAGAAGAGCCTCCGGCGAAGCCCGACGAAGACTTCGACGCCCCGCTGATGATCAAGGACGACGCCCCGCCGCCTCCGCCGCCGGCCCCGCCCGTGCCGCCCGCACCGAAACCGATTCCGAAACGCGTGCGTCAGAGCCAGGACGATGACGAGGAAGAGCCGCCTTCGAGCTGGCTGACCAGGGGAGTCTGATGCCGAACGGTGGGGGCGGTGGCGGATTCACGGCGGATCCGGACGCGGTCAAAACGGCCGCGGCCAAGCTGGGGATCGCCGCGGATCAGCTGGACGACGCGGGCAAGGAACTGCTGGCCGCGATGAACGCGCTCGGCCAGTGCTGGGGCAACGACGACGCGGGCAAGGAGTTCGCGAAGGACTACGAGCCGGGCGCGCAGGGTTCGTCCGAGGGGTTCGCGAACATCGTCGAGGCGCTGCGGGGCATGCAGCACAACGTCGAACGGTCGATGACCGCGTTCACGAACGCCGAGGAAGAGATCAAGACGACGTTGGACAAGAAGGTCTAGCGCCGTGGGTATGGAGATGCCCGACGCGGTCAAATGGCTCTTGCCGATCGTCGTCGGGGAAAGCTGGCCCGAAGGCGACGAGGACAAGCTCCGCGAACTGCGCGACGCCTGGCACAACGCCTCGAAGGCCGTCCAGCCGATCGCCGACACCGCGACCAAGGGCGCCACCGAGGTCCTCGGCGGCTGGACCGGTGAGGGCGCGGAGAAGTTCGCCGAAGCCTGGAAGAAGTTCGTCGAAGGCGACGACGCGTACTTCAAGTCGCTCGCCGATTCTTCGAAGGCCCTCGGCGACTCGTGCAACGCGACCGCGCTGGACGTCGAGTACACGAAGTACATGATCATCATCTCGCTGGTGATCCTCGCCGCGCAGATCGTCGCGATGATCGCGGCCGCCGCGGTGACGTTCGGTGGTTCGACGGCCGGGATCGCGCCGGCGCAGATCGCCACCCGCATGACCGTCCAGATGATCTTCCGCCAGCTGATGCAGAAGCTCGCGCAGGAAGGCTTCAAGAAGGTCGCGAAGGAACTCCTCGAGAAGCTTCTCAAAGAGGGCCTGAAGAAGATCGGCAAAGAGGTCCTGCAGAACACGGCGATGAACCTCGCCATGGACGCGGGCATCCAGGGCCTGCAGATGGCCAAGGGCGACCGCGACAGCTGGGACTTCAGCAAGACCAAGGATTCCGCGATCAGCGGCGCCGTCGACGGTGTCGTCGGCGCGGGCAGCAGCAGTATCGGCAAGGGCGCCACCAAGGGACTTTCCGACAGCGTGGGCGGCCAGATCGTCGACAGTGCGGCGCGGGGTGCCGTACGCGGCGCGGCCGAAGGGGTCGCCAGCACGGTCGGACAGGCCGCCGTCACCGGTGACCTGGACAAACTTTCGGCCAAGGACCTGCTGATGGGCGCCTCCGGCGGGGCCGTCGGCGGCGGTGTCGACGGGGCGAAGAGCCAGATCGGCGACATCCGCACCGCGAACACGCCCAGTGCCACGCCGGACGTCGACGGCCCGACGCCGGACGGGGATTCCGGTGACTCCGGGGATTCCGGGACGCCTTCGCGTACTCCGGACAGCTCGTCGAGCCGCGATTCGTCCTCTGATGGCGATTCCTCGTCGCGATCCACTTCGGACGGTGACTCGCCTTCGAACCGCAGTTCGTCCTCTGATGGCGATTCTTCGTCCGGGGCGTCCGATTCGCGGGCTCCTCAGCAGGCTTCGCAACAGCAGCACACGCCGAGTTCCGAGAACGGCCCGCAGCGGACGGCGGACAGCGACCGGGTCAGCCAGTCTTCGACGCAGGCTCCGGAACGTCCGGCGGACGCGCCGTCGAACACCGGTGACGGTCAGCGTGCGGCGCAGACCCACCAGAACGCCCCGGCGGCGGCCGCGGACAACGGCGCCGGTTCCGGTCAGCAGCAGCAGGCCGCGGCGGCGAATCAGCAGCAGGCACCCGCGGCGGCGGCACAAGCACCCGCCCAGACCCCGGCACAGACACCCGCGGCTGCCGCTCAAGCACCGGCCCAGACCCCGGGACAGACACCGGCCCAGACACCCGCGGCCGCGGCACAAGCACCCGCCCAGACATCGGCGCCCAGTCCGTCACAGGGACCGGGCCCCTCGCAGTCCAGCGGCATGCCACCGGCCGCCGCCTCGGGCGGTACCCCCGCTTCGACAGGTGGTGCTCCCGCCTCGACGGGTTCGGGTGCGCCTTCGTCCTCCGGCGGCTACGGCATGGCGCCCGGTGGCAACCCACCCGGCAACGGCCCCACGCCCGGCGGCTTTCCCCCGGCCGGACACGATCCGTCCCGGCCCGTCCGGCCGAACGACGGCGTCCAGGCCGCCGGTCTGTCCGGAAACGGCGGACCACAGCAGCCGCGCTTCGACCAGCCGCCCGCGCAGGCGCCCTTCCAGGGCCAGCCGATGCAGCAGGGTGGGTTCACGCCTCCTCCTCCGCCACCGCCTCCCGGTGGCGGCGGCCCCATGCCGCCTCGTGGACAGCAGGGTCCGATGGGCCCGCGTCCCACCGGACCGCAGCCGCCCCCGCCCCAGCACCCGGGCCAGGGCGGATATCCGCAGGACCGCGGGCCGCGGCAACGTCCCCAGCAACCGCCGCCTCCGCAAGGTCCGCCGCGTCCGCAGCAGCAGCCGCCCCAGGGTTACCAGGGGCGGCCGGGGCAAGGTCCCGGCCCGAACGGCGGGGTCCCGCCGCGTCCGCAGACGCCTCCGCCAGGGCACCACCCCGGCCAGCAGCGCGGCCCTCAGGGCTACCCACCGCCTCCGCCGCGGCCCCAGCATCCGGGCAACGGCCCGTTCCCCGGCAACCGCGGTCCCATGCCGCCGCCTCCGCCGGGGCATCACCCCGGGCAACAGCCCGGCCAGCAGCCCCGGCATCCCGGCCAGCAGCCCGGCCGTCCGCTGCCGCCCGGCGCCGAGCCGCCGCGGTTCGGTGGCCAGCAGCCGCCGCGTCCGCCGCAGGTCCCCGCGCCGCGCCCCGGTCAGGACGGGAACGCGAGCCCGCAGCAACAGCAGCGTCCGCCGCAGCAGGCCGAGCCCGTGCGTCCGGCCGAGCAGGCACCCGTGCCGCCGAAGGAACCCGAGACCCAGCCGTACCAAGGGAAACTCGACGACACCGACCTGCCCAAGGACACCGAGGCGCCCCAGGACGTCACGCCCGACGACAAGAGTTCGACGGTCGACGAGCCGTACCTGACGGATCCGGACTTCCACACCGACGACCCCGCGGCCTACCGAGCGCTCGCCGAAACGCAGATCGACAAGCGCGGTTTCGACCAAAGCACCGGGGAAGCCAGGCACGAACAGGTCCGTCGCGAAGGCCTCGCCAAACGCGACGCGCATCCGGATCAGCGCGTCAAGGACATGTCGGATCAGGGCGCGTACGCGGTGCACAGCTACACGCGGACCGACATGGCCGAGCGGATCACGCACGCCCAGCGTCACGGTGGCCCGGAGCTGGACGCACTCCGGCCGCATATCGACGCGATCACCTCCGGTCTCAACGAGATGCCCACTTACGAGGGTGTCGTGTCGCGACGGGTGAACTTCAACGGCAACGAAAGCGCGATCCACGGCTTCCTCGAGGCGCACGGCAAGGGTCAGGTCATCGTCGACCCGCAGATGCTGAGCACGTCGCGGGTCGACGCCGAACATCCGCACAGCACCTTCCCCGGCGAAGTCGAGATGCGCATCCAGTCGAAGACCGGACGCCACATCGAAGACCTCGCCTCCAAGCCGGAAGAGCGCGAAGTGCTGATGAAGTCGGCGACGCAGCTGCGTGTCACCGACGTCAAGATCGGTCCGGGGCATCCCGAGCACCCCGACTACCAGGCGCGGGTCAAGGACGGCACGGCGAACGGCCTGCCGAAGTGGATCGTCGAATGCGAAGAGGTCGTCGCCGGCGAAGACGGCCACCTGAGCCCGGACGAGGTCAACCAGAAGGTCGCCGAGCGGCGCGAATACAACAACGCCGAGCAGGACAGGCTGGCGCAGGAGGCGGCCGACCAGGAAGCCCAGCTGCGCCGCGACCACCCGGAGCTGTTCCAGAACAAGGGCTTCGCCAGCCTCGACACCAAGATCTCCGACGGCAAGGGCGGCTGGGTCGACGCCGCCGACGTTCCGGTCCGCGACATCCCCAAACCGAGGGAACACGTTCCCGACGGCGGCTGGTCCGAGCTGGCGAAGCCGCTCGACGAGGGCGGGACGCCGGTCATCCACGCCGGTTCGACCGAGACGCCGCACCAGCAGGTCCGGCTGGTCATGGACGAACTCCCGGCGATCGGCGAGGCCAACACGCGCAACTACTACGCGCCCGAGTCGTGGAAGGACGGCTACCAGACCAACTCGGCCGAGGCGCTGGTCGCGTTCGAGAACCGGATGGACGGTCGCGACGCCGTCGCCGGGCCGTCGACCGATGGTTCGCCGCTGCAGCACGTCAGCGACCGGCTGGGCGGGCAGTGGTCGGAGCGGAACGGGTTCGGCGACGTCGCGCGTGAGCTGGGTGAACGTCCGGTCGGCGCGCGGACCGCGGTGGCGTTCGAGCACCACGCGGCCGGCGATCCGAACGCGCCGGCGGGCTCGCCGCGGTCCATGGACCGGATCGAGACCCGGATCGTCGCCGCCGTGAACACGCCGCACGGCGTGGTCTTCGCCGACCCGATGACCGGGCGGCTCGCGACGCTGCCCGACAATCCGACGTCGATCAAGGCGATGCCGATGGGCGGCGGCGACGCTCCCCACGCCCACACCGAAACCCACACCGAGTCGCAGCCGGAGACACGCACGGAGGCACCGCCTCAGTCGACGGCCGATCGGCTGCGCGGCGACGACGAACCACCGCCGGTGGACCGGCCCGACGAGCCGCAGGCGCCCAAGACCGAACTCGACATCAGCGAGCGGCTCAAGGGCACCGAAGAGGCACCCGCGCGGCACGACGAGAGCTACGTCAACGACGAGAACTTCCGTGGCACGCCTGAGGATCACAAGAGCCTCCGTGACCGCTACGACAGCGCCGACCTCGCCGAGCAGGCCCGCGAGAAGGCGCTCAAGCGGCTCGAAGCCAGCCCGCTGAAAGACCGCGTGTCGCCCGAAGCGGCGGAAGCGATCTACTCGTACTCGCGTGAACACGCCTTTGCCATCAACGAGGCGAACCGGCTGGGCGAGTCACACCCCGGCTTCGCGAACGCCCAGAGCAGCACCCGGGCGATCGTCGGCGCGCTGAACGAACTGCCGGACTTCCACGGCGAGTCCATCCGCGGCATCGACACCAAGGGCGACCAGCGCGCCGCCGCGATCATGGCCGCGCACTACGAACCCGGTCAGACCGTCCCCGAGCCGACGATGACCAGCGCCACCATCAAGACGTCGCCGGACACGAAGTCGAAATTCGGCGAAGACGTCGAGATCCACATCGTCTCGAAGACGGGCAAGGACGTCTCGTCGCTCGCCGAGAACCCGGGCGAGAACGAGTCCATCAACAAGCCGGCCACCCAGCTTTACGTGCACAGCAAGGAGTTCAAGACTCCGCCGCTGGTCGACAGGCCGAAGTGGGTCATCCACGCCGAAGAGGTCACTCCCGGCGACCCGCGCTACCTCGACCCCGACACCGCCAAGCAGAAGATGGACGAGCGGCGGGCACGGCACGCCGCGGAGGCTCCCGAACTCGCACGCCTCGCCCAGGAACGGTCGATGGCGCGCCTCGGCGGCTTCGACGAGCCGCAGACCCCGCCCATCACCGCGGAGAACCCGGCGCAGCACGGGGTCGCGGACGCGGACAAGGGACCCGAGTACGGCGAACAGCCCGCTCAGGACCATTCCGCCACCGAAGACACGGCCGAGTTGCCGCTCCCCGAGCGGGACTACTCGTCGATGGCGGTCGCGACGAACCCGCCGAGCGAACCGGCGATCCACGCCGGTTCGGCGAGCCCTGAGCAGCAGGCCGCCTACATCGCGGACCGGCACCCGAGGCTCGGCGAGGTCAACCCGCACTTCAACGACCCCGACGCGCTGGCCAACGGCTACCGGTCCAACTGCACCCGGACCCCTGGCGCGTACATGGACCGGTTGAACGGCATCGACTCGACGGCCGATCCGCTGCTCCTGCACGAGATGGACAGCCGCGGCACGCTCGAGCACGTCGAGGAGCGCTTCGGCGGCCAGTTCTCGGAACGTGCCGACTACGACACGGTCATCCGCGAGATGCGGGACATGCCGACCGATCACCACGCGGTCGTGGCGGTGAAGTACCTCGACGAGAACGGTGTCGAGCGCGGCCACGTCGCCATGGTGGCGAACACCCGTGACGGGGTCGCCTTCATCGATCCGCAGTCCGGCGCGCTGATGAACCTGCCGCATCCGCCGCTGGGTGTGCGGCTGATGCACGTCGGTGTCCCGGAAACCCCGGCCGCGCACCACACCGACGGCCACACCACGCAGACCGACACCGCTTCGGCGCGGCCCGTCGACCCGCGGATCGCGTTCGCGCGACCGGATCAGCCGGTGGACCCGCGGATCGCGTTCGCCAGGGAAGACGCGCCCGAAGTGCAGCCGTCGCGGATCGGCCCGGACGGCCGTCCGATCGTCACGCCGCCGCGCGACGGGGGCTACGGCATGGCTTCCCAGGGGCTGCCGGAACCTCCCTCGCACGTCGACCCGCAGGTGCGTGCCGACACCGACCGGCTGCTCGCCACCCCGGAGTTCGAGGCGGCGCTCGCCGGACTCGACGACACCCGGGACCGGGTCAGGATCACGACCGACGACGGTGTCCAGCACGACCTCGGGCCGCTGAGCGACTTCATCCGCGACCACCTGCCGGGACAGCCGCGGCTCGTGGAGCTGATGCTGAATCCGGACAACCGGTACCTCACCGACTCCCTGCTGCACAATCCGAAGACCATCGGCAGCCTGCTCCAGCATCCGGACGCGATCCCGATGCTCGCGGACGCCCTCGACGAAGCGGCGGGGAACGACAACCAGCTGATCGACCGCGTCGAGCAGGCGGGGCCGGGCGAGACACCGCTGACTCCGGAACAGCGGCAGATCGCCGACGCGGCGGCCGAGATGGCCGCCACCTCGAAGGTCGAACACCGGGTCCACGCCGGGTTCCCGCCCGAGCACCGCGGGGACATCACCAAGATCAAGGAATTCCTCGCGCGGGAAGAAGCCGCCTGGGCCGACAACCAAGGGCATCTCAACCGGATCGTCGCCGAGCTCGCCGGAGAGAACGACACACCCGGCGCCCGCACCGAACCCAAGACGGAAGCCCGGGCGCTGGCGAAGATCGCCAAATACGACGGCGACGCGGCACGGCTGGTCGACCTCGTGGGAGCGAAGATCCAGTTCAACACGGTCGCGGACGCCTACAACGCGCTGAACAAGATCATGGCGCGTGACGACCTCAAGATCGTCAAATTCGAAGACCGGTTCGCGAATCCGCAGGCGAGTGGTTACCGCGACCTGCAGATGAACGTCCGGCTGCCGAACGGGCACGTCGCCGAACTGCGGCTGCACTTGAAGACCATCGACGAGGTCGCCGTCTTCGAGCACGCCTTGTACGAGGTCCGCCGGGACTTCCCGACGTACAACCGGGCGATGGACGAGAACATCCCCGACTCGGCGGGCGAGGACGCGAAGAGCAAGGGCAGGCTGACCCTGCAGCAGGCGCAGCTGGAAGCCGCCCTGATCAATCAGGTCCGGGAGAAGTTCATGGACGGCCTGAAGCTGGGGCTGCCGAAGCCTCGCGAGGAGAACGCATGATCGAGACTCCGGCCTACTTCACCTACTACGCGGGCACCTACCGGGTCGACGCGACACCGGACGGTGGTCTCACCGGGTATCTCCTCAACTCGCGCACCGGCGAGTTCGACGAGAAGCCGGAACACGTGCGCGAGGTCCTCCGCGCGATGGCGTCTTCGGACATCAGCAAGGTGTCCGAAGAGAAGTTCGTCCAGGAGACGGAACTCGCCCGTGCGTACTCGCTCAAGGGCGAGGGGGCGGTCTTCGCCCTCTACGAGACCATCGACGGCCTTTACGATCAGGCCGACCGCGAAGACCGCCGTCTCGAACCGCAGGAACTGGCGTTGATCCAGTCGCTGCGCAAGCGCACCTTCAAGCTGTGGGAGGACGAGCTGGCCCGCCGCGCCGCCGGTGAGCCGCCGTCGTTCCGGGCGGAGCCGCGCTTCCCGAAGTACGAACCTCCGGCGGAATGATTCACGTGGAACAGTTGACTTCCGAGCAGCAGCGCGGGCTGCTGATCCGGATCGGCAGGCTCATCCTGGCGGGGATCACCGACCCCGCTCACGCCGCGGTCGCCGATTTCCGGCAGACCGGGGACCACACCGAACTCGAGGGCCACAACGTCGTCCCCCCGCCCGAGCTGAAGGAACTCTTCGGCGAGCTGCGCACCGGGATGTACGACACCGGCCGCGGCACCTGGCTGCAGGCGCGGTTCACGCTCAAACCCGACGGCACCTTCGACTTCGACTTCACCCTCGACGACGAACCGGCGTGGACCAAAGCACCGGCGACTTCGGCGTACCCGGACGAGCTGGCCGCCTTCCCGCGCGAGGACGAGCACATCCCGGACTGGTGGCGGCTGCGCGCGCAGCTGCCGTTGCGCGTCGAGTTCCGGCACGCCCGGATCGTCGACGCCTACACCGAGGGCGAGCCACCGGTGGTGGACAGACCGGAGCTGGACGAGTCCGAAGCGCCGCTGATCGCGCAGTATCTCGAGCGCGAACCGGCGATCCTCTCGGGCAGCGGCCTCGGGAAGGACATCTTCGAGCCGGACGCCGACGGCGACGTCCCGGAGAGCTACCACACCGACGGCACCTGGATCTGGCATGCGTCCGTACCGCACTACCTGCGGAAACACGGGATCCCGCCGGAACCGGAGCTGGTCGCGCACATCCGGGGCCAGCGGTTCCAGCCGCCGTACGTCGAACATCTCGTGCGCCGGACCGCGGAGGCGGACCTGCTCGGCAAGCCGAGGCCGAAACCGGGCCGCTCCGACGTCAAGAAGACACAGGGCGACATCGCCTCGGAGCTGGAAACGTCGCCGAATCCGGCACTGGCCGACGAAGAACTCCTGGTCGTGCTGGTCAGCAGGCTCGGCGAGCACGCCGTCTGGCCGGAGGCGTATCGCATCGGGGACCGCGCGGATGGCGCCTGGTGCCTGAATTTCACCGAGAAGGGCTGGGAGGTCGCCGCCTACCAGGGCGGCGCTCCGGTGTCGCCGAAGTACTTCGACGCACTCGAGGACGCGGCGCATCAGCTCGTCGGCGCCGTCCTGCTGCATCCGGCGAGGATGACCGCCGGACACGAAACGCCGCTGGAGACCGCGAAGGAACTCGCCGACTGGCCGGTGCAGGCCGCACCGGGTGAGCCTCCCCTCACCTTGCTCCGCAACAAGCGCGTCAGCCGGATGGTCGCCGGTACGGTCGTACTGCGGTTCGGCGAGGAAACCGGCAATCTGGTCCATCACGGAGGGGTACGGTTCGCCACGACGTCCCTGCCGCTGGAACGGGAGCGTGTCGGTGGGACCTACCGGCTGCGCCGCCCGCTCCACGTGATCACCGGTGTCACCGTCCCCTGGGCGAACATGCCTGGTGGGGCGGTGGCCTACGTGCTCCCGAGGACCATCGCCGAGCACGTGTCCGACGGCAGCCTGGAGAGGATCGAGTAGGTGGAATCGGCGGAAGCGGTAGCCAAGGTCGAAGAGTGGCTGCGCGCGGTCCACGGTCCGGACGTGTCCGCACCGGGCGGCGCCGGCCTGCGTGTGCACCACGAGAAGGTCCTGCGCGTCCCCGAGGGCTGGTCTGTCCCCTACAACACGATCGCGTTCCTCGACGAGGGTCATGCCGAGAAGGAGATCTTCCCGCCGCCGTCGGTGATCGTCCGCGAACCGGACGGCGAACTGCGCCAGGCGCATCCGCAGCCGGGCGGGCTCAGCGTCCCGGTCGCCTTCCCCGGCCAGGAGGCGTGGCGCGAGGTCGTCGACCCCGAGTACGCGAAAGCCGGACTCGGTGACCTCGGGGTTCCGCCGGCGGTCGTCGCGGGCTGGGTCCAGGTCAACGCGGAAGGCGTGCAGACCGGGCAGGAACGGGAGAACCCCGAGTACAAGGCCGGTCCGGTCCGCCGCGGTTACCCGAAGCCGGAGAACAGGCTCGAAACGCTGCTGTCGTTCGCCAGTGTCGGCTGGCTGACCAGGGAACAGCTGCTCATCGGGCTGCTGCGCTGCGAGGTCTACGTCCCGCTGGACCTGGCCTCGGGCAAGACGGAGCGCTTCTACTTCAACGAGGAACGCGCCGAGCTCAGGGTGTTCAGTTCGACCAGGAACCTCCCGTCCCGCGAACACGGGTACTGGAGGGTCGACATCGCCACGCTGGCCGGTTACGAGAGCCCGCCGAACCTCGTGATCAACGGCGGGCCCGCGACGTTCGAGGACGTCAGCGGCGCCGAACTCGCCGAGACGGCCCATCGGTTCCCCCGCCGGGACACCTCGGTCGACGTCAACGAACGCTGCCCCGAAGCGGATCCGGAACTGGAGACCTTCGCCGCCGAAACCGCCGCGAAGATGGGCCTGCCCGAACCGGTGAAACCGCCGCTGGCCGCCGCCGAACGGGCGCGCCGCCGCGGCTTCGAACTGACCCCCGAGGAATGCCAGAAGACCGTCCTCGGCCAGTCCTGGCTGGCGGCGCTCAAGCGGCCGGAGCCGCCGCGCGGCCGTCCGAACGACCTGCGGGCGAACGGGCTGGCGCCGGGTTACGACAACGAGGGGCAGATCCAGCCGCGCCTGGACACCTTCGGCAAGTACTTCGACCGAGATCGCTCCAGCTCGCGCTACGGCTGGCAGCGCGTCACGGGCGCCTTCGTGGGCTTCGCGCTCGGCGAGGCGCTCGGGGCGGCCGTCGACCGGATGCGGCTCGACGAGATCCACGGCACCTACGGCCCGGACGGGGTCACCGACCTGCCGGTCGCGTTCGACCTGCCCGGCCGGATCGGGCCGCTCACCCAGCGGCTGCTGTTCTACACCGAGGCCGTGATCCGCAGCCCGCATCGCGAACAGCCGGAGAACCGCGACGCCGAACGGGCGCTCGGGACGGTCGCCCGCAACTCGCTGATGCGCTGGCTGCACACCCAGGGCGCGCCGCTGGACAACGCCGACGGCTGGCTGGTGAAGGTGCCGGAACTCCGTGTCCGCCGCACCCCCGACGACGCCGAACTGAACGCGTACCACGCGCTGGCGACCGTTTCGCCGACGGCGATGCCGCTGAGCGGGCCGGACGCGCTGGTCGCGGCGCTGCCGTCGGCGATGACCGCGGCGGGGCCGGGAAGCGCGATGAGCGGCGGCGTCCGCCAGGCGGTGCGGGACCTCGTCTCGGTCACCCATCCCGGGGAGATCGACGTCGAGGCGGCGACCTACCTGACCTGGCTGTTCGAACCCGCGCTGACCTCGGAGGCGTTCAGCTACCCGATCTGGAACACCTCCCGCGAGATCTTCGACGAGCACAACCCGCACCAGCGGGGCCCGGTCTGGACCGATCTCAAGGCGATGGTCGCGGAATCGGTGCCGTTCTTCGGCAAACACGGCCTGCCGGATCTGCGCGTCCCGGAGCTGATCGGCGACGGCAAGGGCACGCTTTCGGTTTTGGGCCGCGCGTTCGCGGCGCTGTCCGGCTTCGAGAACTACCCGGAGCAGGCACTGCTTCGGGCGGTCAACCATTCGGGCCGCAGCGCCATCACCGGTGCGATCGCCGGTGCGCTGCTCGGCGCCCGCACCGGCATTCCCGGTCTGCCGCAGAAGTGGGTCGAGCAGCTGGAACTCCGCTATCTGGTGGAGAACATCGCCACGGACGCGTTCTGGCACTTCGACCGCCATTCGGCGCTGCACGAGGTCGACGGCTGGGCCCAGCGGTATCCGCGCTGGTGAATCTGAAATGGGGACGATGAACGAAGAGGAAGCCGTCAGCCGCGTCGAAGAGTGGCTGACGGGCCGAGGCGGGGAGGGGACCGGCGCGCTGCGGGTCCGGCGCGAGTACGTCGTGCGCGCGACCGACGGCTGGAACGTCACCTACAACACCGTCGGCTGGCTCGACGGGACCGACCCCGGCGCCGGCCTGTTCCCCAGCCCGGTCGCCTTCGTCCCGGACGACGGCGGCGAGATCCGGCTCGACCTGGAACTGATGGCGGTTTCGGCGGCGGGCGGGGAGGACGCCGACGCGTTCACCCGGTGGGCTGAAGTCGTCGATCCCGAGTTCGACCCGGCAGCGGTCCCCGGCCTGCCCGTCCCGAAGGCCGCGATCCTGCGCTGGGTCCAGCACACGCTGTACGGCGAGCCGACAGGCGCGGTCCGCGCGAATCCGGAGCACCGGCCCGGACCGCGGTTCTCCGGCCGCCCGGCGCCGGAAAGCGAGGTCGAGACTCTCCTCGGCTACCTTCGCGTCGAGTGGATCACGCCGGAAGAGTTCGTCCACTGGATGCTGGACCTCGACGTGCTGGCCCCGGCGAAGGACGGCCACCTGCAGGTCCGCGACTTCGGCGACGCGGGCTTGAGGTTCGTCGTGTACACCTCCGAGGCGCAGGTCCCGTCCGAGTACACGATGTGGCAGCGGATCCAGCCCCGGGTGCTCCTGCGGCGGGCCAAGGACACCCCGGGCGTCGGCCTGCTGGTCAACCCGGGCAGGCCGGAGACCTTCAACGTCTATCCGGAGACGTTGAAGCAGGTCGCCGACCTCGAACTCCCGAAGGGCACCGAACGCACGGAGTCCGTCGGGCGTCCCGCTTACTTCAGCGGGGAGTACGACGGCCCGGCCACCGCGAACCTGCGCAGCCTCGTCGACCAGGCCAGGGACAACGGCTACCCCCTGAGCGCCGACGAGCTCGCCCGCTATGTCCGCGGCGCGACGCTGGCGTTCGAGCGCTCCCGGGCGAAGTACGACGGCCGCCCGCTGCCGGAACTGCCCGAAGACCTGTTCGCCAACGGTCTGGTGACACACTTCTACGACGACGGCGAGCCTCGTCCCGCCGCCTGGACGGCCGGGAAGTTCTACAACCCGACGATCCCCGTCGGAAGCTTCGCGTACCCGCGGCTTGTCGGCGCGTACGTCGGCTTCGCACTCGGAGACGCGCTCGGCTCGGGCGCGGATCCGGCCGGCGGACTGCCGCTCGGCGGGCTGACCCGGCAGCTGCTGTTCCACACCGAATCCGTGATCCGCGGCCTGGACGCGACCCCGGACAAACCCGAGATCCCCGCGTCGCTGCCCGCGGGCGGACGGCCGGACGGCTGGATCGCGAAGGCCACCTCGGCGGCCGGACCGCCTCCCGCGGAGTTCTCGGCCATGCTGGCGACGGCGCTCGCCGCGACGGTGACCGGCGGGACGCAGGGGCCCGCCGACAGCGCCTTCTACGCGATGAAGGTGGTCCGCGAACTGGTCGGTTCCGCGGCGGGCCACGAGGTCGTCCACGGCGCCGAACTGCTGGTGAACCTGTTCCGCGCGCAGCTCGCGGCGCGGAACGGCCAGCCGGCCGTCGCGAACTTCCTCGAAGGCTTCGACGAGTACGGCGGCGAGGTCGGCGACCTGGTCAAGACCGTGCTCGACCTCAGGAACGACATCGACGGCGATGACGTCGAACAGTTCGACGGCATCGGGGACGGCCGGACGCCGCTTTCGGTACTCGGCCGGGCGTTGTTCGCCGCCGCCAAGCGGGGGTACGACGCCGAGGCGGCGCTGACCTTGGCCGCTCGCGGCGGCTCGGTGACAGCGGCGCTGACCGGCGCGATGGTCGGCGCGAGGCTGACCGTGCCGGGTCTGCCCCAGGCGTGGCTCGCGGCTTTCGGCGACCTCGGTGTCGTCGACGACCTGGCGGGCGACGCCTATTACTACTTCAACCGGTTCGGCCTGACCCGCGAGCCCGAAGAGCGACGCCGTTGGGACGCGAACCGGTATCCACGAGGAGATCAGTAGAGCAATGCGCGAGTGGCTTCGAAATCCGGCGACCAGGTCGCGGCTGCGCGGCAGCCTGTACGCGGGGGCGCTCGGCGACGCGCTCGGCGCGAAGACCGAGTTCGACTCGATCGACCGCATCCGGGAGATCGCCGGACCCGCCGGGATCACCGGCCTCATCCCCGCGTACGGCGGGATCGGCCGGATCACCGACGACACCCAGATGACGCTGTTCACCCTGGAAGGCCTGATCAGGGCCCATGCCACCGCCGGCCGGGAGCAAGGGAGATTTGCTACCGCCGTGCCCGTCGAGCAGTCGCTCCAGCTGGCCTACCAGCGCTGGCTGCACACCCAGGGCGTCTCGTGGGAGCGAGCACGCGGCCCGGAGAACACGAGCGTCGAACCGGACGGCTGGCTGATCACCAACCGCGAGCTGTTCAGCCGTCGCGCGCCCGGCCTCACCTGCTTCAGCGAGCTGGAGGCGTACGGCAAGACGGGTGTACGCGCCGGCATGGACAAGCCGGTGAACAACTCGAAGGGCTGCGGCGGGGTCATGCGCGTGGCACCGATCGCGCTGTGGTCGGACGACCTCGCCGAGGTGTTCCGGCTCGGCGCCGAATGCGCGGCGCTGACCCACGGTCACCCGAGCGGGTATCTCTCGTCGGGTGCCTTCGCGGTGATCGTGCACGAACTGCTGACCGGGAAACCGCTGCTCGACGCCGTCGCGATCGCCCGCGCCGAACTGGAGAAGTACCCGGGGCACGAGGAGCAGAGCGTCGCGCTGGACCAGGCACTCGCGCTGTGCGAGCACGGGGCCCCGACGCCGGAGAAGCTCGAGACCCTCGGACAGGGGAACATCGGCGAAACCGCGCTCTCCATGTCGGTCTACGTCGCGCTGGCCACCACGGACCCGAACACCGCGCTGCTCGCGTCGGTGAACCACAGCGGCGACAGCGACTCGACCGGATCGATCTGCGGCAACCTCGTCGGCGCGATGTACGGAGAGGAAGAGCTCGAGACGGACTGGCTCGTGAAGCTGGAACTGAGCGAGGTGATCGGACAGCTGGCGGACGACGCGCTCGCGGAGTTCGGCGGAAACGCCCCGGGTGACGACCGGTGGTACGCCCGCTACCCGGCCCACTAGATTTACCTCCGGTTTGGGGAACTTGGGGAGGGGACACATAGTGCGTTACCGGGTTCAAGCGGCGGAGCGGCCGGATGGCCTGTACGCCGTATGGGGGGACACCGTCTTCGCGGCCCAGCGGTCGACCGAAGACGGCACACTGCTGCTCATCGCGCCGCCGGGGGAAGCGGCGCCCGAGGGCTTCGATCGCGAGTGGGACGGCCGCGCCGCCCGCGTGGTGCTGAACGGCGAGGTCGGCGCGACCTTCAGCCTGCAGACCCACGGCCGGTTCGACGACGAGCACTTCCAGATCGCGCCGCACACCGGCGGCGGTGAGCTGACCTTGCGCTGGGCGGGCGAAGACGCGGCCCGCGCGGCGGAACTGGGGCTCACGGATTTCTCGACCACGGCCTCGCCGTCACGGCTGACGGCGTTGTGGCAGACCAGGCACGACTTCGTCGAGACGCCGGGAGCCCGACCGGAGATCGGCACGGGTGACCAGCCCCCGCTGCTGCGCGCCATCGGCCGCACGCTGCTGCGGGTGCTGCCGCCGGGCTGGCAGCGGGTCGGCGCCCAGTTCCGGCAGGTCGGCGACTACGCCGAACTCGAAGTCCGCTCGGTCGGCGACGAGGGCAACGGCCCGGTGTCGGTGTCGATCGCGGCCCCGCCGGAACTCGGTTCGCTGTTCGCGCGGTTGCGCGCGGCGATGCACACCGCGGAGACCGGCACCTGGTTCCAGGGCACCTTCACGCTGGACTCGGAATCGCATTTCGACTTCGACTTCGACGCCGAGCAGGAACCGACCTGGCGGCTCGCGCCGAACGAGGGCGGGAAGCCGTCGCCGCGCGCGTACGCGACCGAGCTCGCGATCTTCCCGCGCGACAAGAAGCACGTCCCCGCCTGGCTTTCGGCGAAGGCCGGGCTGCCGCTGGACGTGGTGTTCCGGCACGCGAAGATCGCCGACGCGCACAACGAGGGCGAACGCCCGGTCGTCAACCGGCCGCCGGTGCCGCCGGACCAGGTCCGCGGCCTGCTGGACTACCTCTTCCGCGCACCGCTGGTGCTGTCCCGGCCGGGTCCGCAGCCCGACATCTTCACCCCGAACGGCCCGCCGGACGTCCCGAACGCCTTCCACACCGACGGGGTCTGGATCTGGCCCGCCGCCGTCCCGCACTACCTGCGGAAGTACGGGGTGCCGCCGGAGCCGGAACTGGTCGAGCACATCCGGGCCGCCGGATTCCGGCCGCCGCTGGTCGGCGAGCTGGTGCGGGCGACCGCCGAGGCGGAGATCGTCGGCAAGCCGCGGCCGCCGCAGACCGACGCGGATCTGCCGGACGAGAGCATCCGCACCCGCGTCGAACGCGACGGCGAACCGGGCCGCGACATCCGGGCCGTCGAGGTGCTGGACGTCCTGTACCAGCGGCTGGCCGAGCACGGGGTCGCGCCGACGTCGTACCGGATCGGCGCGAACGCCGTACCCGAGCCGGGTCTCTGGACCTTGCGCCGCGCCGAGAACGGCTGGGAGGTCTCGCGGCCGCCGACGGACGAGCCGGTGGCTTTCGCCAGGCTCGAAGAGGCGGCGCGGTTCTTCCTCGGCACCCTGCTGCTGTATCCGGCACGGGCGACGGTGGGCGCGAGCGAGGAGGCCGACAACCCGGCCGACTGGCCGATCCTGCCGCTGCGGGGCGAACCGCCGCTGAACTTCTTCCGCCGCAAGCGGATGATCGTGCTGCCGGCGGGCACCACCGTGCAGCGATTCGGCAACGAGACCGGCAACCTCGTGCACGCCGAACCCGCGAGGTTCGTCGAGACGTCGCTGGCCGCGGACCGCGAGCGGGAACACCGCCTGTACCGCGTCCTGAGGCCGCTGCGCGTGGTCACCGGGATCACCGCGCCGTGGAACGGGACGCCGGGCGGAGCCGTGGCCTACGTGCTGCCCCGGCCGATCGCCCAGCATCTCGAAGCAGGCGCGCTCTCACGGGTCCAGTGACAGCTGATCGTCAGGGGTACCGGACGCGTCAGGACTCGGCCGTGGCCGAGTGTCGTCCGTCTGATCACACGTGTCGTCCACCCAGTCACGCGAAAGTACCGGCTCGATCGTCGGCCGGAGATCGTGACCGACATGGTCGAAGACTGGAGTCTCCTCGCGACGATGAAGGAATCGGGACGTTGAGCGTCCCCGCGCTGGCTCTCGTCGGCCGGTCCGGATCCGCTACGCCCACCGGCGCGGTCAGGAAGCGGTGATGAGCACCGCGGGAGACCACCAGTAGTCGACCAAGGGCTCGATCCGGATGCCGGTGAAGCCCGCTTCCTTCAGCTGCGAAGCCCAGTCGGTGGCGGGCTGCTCCCAGTTCGTCCGGTCGGCGCCCGGTTTGACCAGGCCCAGCAGGATCGGCAGCAGGAAACCCTGCGCCACCAGCGACGCGTCCTTGCCGTACTCCGAGATCCCGCGTTCGTAGCGCGTGACCAGCGAGAGCAGGTACTCGTCCGAGTCTTCGTCGTACTCGGGCACGTCGAATTCGGCGAGCACCAGGCACGAGGTGCGGGGCCGGAGCGCGCGCAGGACCTCGGTGCGCTCACCGGTCGGGATCGACTGGAGCGCGAAGGTCGACTGCGTCAGCTGCCACTGCCTGTCGTCGTCGCGGGCGAGGAACTCCTGCGCGGTGACGTCCCACGTGTGCAGGCCGTGGGTGCCGTCGAGGTGCTTGCGCGTTTCGGCGAGCAGCGCGCTCGACGGCTCGACGAGGTCGATCCGGCCCGGCTGCCGGTCGGCCTGTTCGAGGGCGGGGACGACGGCGAGCCCGTCGCCGCAGCCGAGGTCGAGCAACGAGCCGACGCTTCCGTAGCGCTTGGCGAGCATCTCGCTGAGCCGGCGATAGAGCTTCACGTTCCCGCCGCCGCGGATGAACGCCGTGAACGCGGCGGGCTGGTCGTAGACACCTCCTCCGCCGCCTTCGGTCAGGTACCGGTGCAGTTGGCCGCCGAGCGCGGATCCGGCGCGCTCGGCGAGGTCCGCTGCCTTGGCCAGGTCACCGGCGCGGTACGCGGTGAGCGCTTCGGCCAGGACGTCCGTTTTCTTCATGTTCTCCTGTTTACCGTCAGAAAGGCACCCAGAGGGTGACTCTGGTGCCATTGCCCGGAGCGGACTCCACCCTGGCGGTCCCGCCGACCTCGTTCAGCCGGGCGGTGATCGACTCGCTGATCCCGAAACCGGCGGGCCGGGAGTCGAGGCTGAACCCGGCGCCGTGATCGCGGGTGATCACCGCGACGCCGCCTTCCTGCTCCTCGACGCGCACGACGACCTTGTCCGTCCCGGCATGTTTGAGGGTGTTGCGCAGGGACTCGCGGACGGCGTCGCGGATGGCGATCTGCCGGACCTCCGAGAGGGTGTCGTCGTCGAGTTCGGCGATCACGAGCTGGGCGCGCAGACCGTCCCGCGCCATCTCCGCCGCCAGCGACGCGAGCTTCTCGCCCAGCGGACGGGATCCGGCCTCGGACCGGTCCGAAGCCTCGTTTTCGATCGTCTGCCGCAGCTCCATCGACTGCGCCCGCGCCAGCCGCTGCACCTCCGCGAGCCGCGCGACCGGATCGCCCTTGTTCGCCAGCGCGATCGCTTCGAGCGTCTGCAGCACGGAGTCGTGCAGCACCCGGTGCTGGCGGGCGCGTTCGGCGATCCGGCCGTTGCGGATGCCGTACGCGAGCGCGAGCCGGGTGCCGAGCCCGATCAGGACGAGCGCGCCCGTCGCGGTGAAGAGCACGCCGAGGATCGACGGGAAGGTGGCGAGCGCGTCGCCGGGCGCGCCGTGGCCGGTGGCGAACAGGGACGCGAGCATCCGGATCGGGAAGCTGACGACGGCCAGCGCCGCCGCGGCGGGCATGCCGAGCGCGAGCGCCAGCAGCGCGACCTCGCCGAGCAGATGTTTGCCGGGCACGGTCATCGCGTCGCTGTACACCGAACCCGGCACGAGCGCGCCGACGGCCAGCGGCGCGAGCAGCGTGAACGCGAGGTCGACCGCCAGCAGCCGGGCCGCGTACTGCGGCTGGAACGGCGCCGAGCGCAGCATCCACCGGATGCCGTACAGACTCAGCCCGACCGATCCGAGCGTCACCAGCCCGACCGGGCCGATCCCGGTCATGCCGTGCGCGGCGACGTAGACACCGAAGGCGCCGGGCACCGCGAAGAGCCGATAGACCAGTGGCACGAGCGCGACGTAGCGGGCGGCTCTGAGCAGGAGGTTGTCGCGATAGGTCGCGTCGACGGGACCGGACATCTGCTGGATCCGCCGCAACGCGCGGATCGGCGTCGGGTCACCGACCTCGTCGGACAGCTCGCTCGTCGCCGTGGCCAGCGCGGGCGCGCCACGGCGCAGCAACATCACCAGAAAACTGGGCGGTCGCTTCGCCATGGATTTTCCCCCTACCAGGAGCACCGGCAGGAGTATCTCCGTTTACTCCATGTGGATCCAGAGACCAACGGGGTTTATCTCAGCTGATGACGAAGAAAACCGCGCGCGTCGCTAGCCGCCGACACCGTTTTCGGAGGCCCACTTCTTCAATTCGGCCACGGCGTCGTCGTGCGCCAGCGGACCGCGGTCGAGCCGCAGTTCCTTCAGATGCTTCCACGCCTTGCCGACGTCCGGCCCCGGCGCGAGGCCGAGGATCCGCATGATCTCTTCGCCGTTGAGGTCCGGCCGGACCCTGTCGAGGTCCTCCTGAGCCTGGATCGTTTCGATCCGCCGCTCGAGGTCGTCGTAGGTCGCCTGCAGCGCGGCCGCCTTCTTGCGGTTGCGCGTGGTGCAGTCGGCGCGCACCAGCTTGTGCAGCCGGGGCAGCAGGTCGCCGGCGTCGGTGACGTAGCGCCGCACCGCCGAATCCGTCCACTCGCCCTTGCCGTACCCGTGGAACCGCAGGTGCAGGAACACGAGCTGGCTGACGTCCTGGACGATCTCCTTCGAGAACTTCAGGGCACGCAAACGCTTGCGGGCCATCTTCGCGCCCACGACCTCGTGATGGTGGAAGCTCACCCCGCCACCGGCCTGGAACTCGCGTGTCGCGGGCTTGCCGACGTCGTGCAGGAGCGCCGCGAGCCGCAGGATCAGATCCGGCTCGGACGTCGGCTCGTGCGATTTCTCCAGATCGATCGCCTGCGCGAGCACGGTGAGCGAATGCTGGTAGACGTCCTTGTGCTGGTGGTGCTCGTCGATCGCCAGCCGCATACCGGGCACCTCGGGCACCACGCGATCGGCGAGACGGGTGTCCACCAGCAGCTCGATACCGGGCCGGGGATCGTCCGCCAGCAGCAGTTTCGACAGCTCGGCCTGGACGCGTTCGGCGGTGATCCTGTCGATCTCCTCGGCCATCGACGTCATCGCGTCGATCACCCGCGGCGCCGCGGTGAACCCGAGCTGCGCGGAGAACCGCGCGGCCCGCAGCATGCGCAGCGGGTCGTCGGCGAAGGACTCCTGCGGGGTCGCGGGCGTGTCGAGCACCCGGTCCCGCAGCGCCTGGAGCCCGTCGTACGGGTCGACGAAGGTCTGGCTCGCCAGATCGATCGCCATCGCGTTGACCGTGAAGTCGCGGCGGAGCAGATCTCCCTCGATGCTGTCGCCGAAGGTGACCTCGGGGTTGCGGCCGACGCGGTCGTAGTTGTCCGCGCGGAACGTGGTGATCTCCAGGGTCATGCCCTGTTTGGTCACACCGACCGTGCCGAAGGCGATGCCGACGTCCCACACCGCGTCTCCCCAGACGCTGACGATCTTGAGCACCTGGTCCGGCCGCGCGTCGGTGGTGAAGTCGAGGTCGCTCGACAGCCTGCCGAGCATCATGTCGCGGACGCTCCCGCCGACGAGGTACAGCTTGTAGCCCGCCTTGGCGAAGAGCTTCGCGAGCTCGTCCGCCAGCGGGGAGATGCGCATCAGCTCCGTCACAGCGTTCTGCATCGCAGTGCTCTTCCCCGCAATCGCCTGCCCGGCGACCACCTTGTTCACGACAATCCCACCACGATTTGGATGTACTTACCGAGACACTTACTACGACCCGGCCCAACACGGGCACGGAGAGCCAGCGTACCCGTACCGCCGTTTGCTCTAGCATCGCAGCATGTCTGGATCAGCCGGCCGCTCCGGCGCTTCGAAGCCGGGCCGCCGGCGGAGGCGCAGGCGGGGAAGGCGGCTGACCACGGTCGACGAAACGTCGGCCGGCGGCCTGGTCGTCGACACCGAACGCGCGCACGCCGCGCTGATCGGGCGGCTCGACAGGCACGGCAGACTGCTGTGGTCGCTGCCGAAGGGCCACATCGAGGACGGTGAAACGGTGGAGCAGACCGCGGTGCGCGAAGTGAAGGAAGAGACCGGCATCTCCTCGCGGGTCCTCGAGCCCCTCGGCACCATCGACTACTGGTTCGTGGCCGAGCGACGACGAGTGCACAAGACGGTGCACCATTTCATCCTGGAATCCACCGGCGGCGAACTTTCGGACGAGGATGTCGAGGTGACCGAAGTCGCCTGGGTGCCGCTCGCCGACCTGGAAACCACCCTCGCCTACTCCGACGAGCGCAAGCTGGTCCGGAAGGCCAAAGAACTCTTCGCGCAGCAACAGCACACCGCCGAGGGAGCACCTGAGTGAAGCGGCTTGCCGCCACTGTCCTGTCGATCCTGTTCCTGGCCCTCCCCGCGTTGTTCGGCGCGGTCGCGCAGGCGCAGGAGCAGCCCCGGCTGCGCGTGGACCTCGACCAGCTGAACCCCCGCGTGATCAGCACGACCTCGACGTCGCTCACCGTCACCGGCCGCGTCACCAACATCGGCGACCGGCCGATCAGCAAGCTGAGCGTCCGGCTCCAGCAGGGCACCCGCCTGCAGAGCGAGCAGCAGATCGGCGACGTCCTCGCCGGAGGCAAGTTCAAGGACCAGTCGGCGACCGAGTTCGTCGACCTCGAACCGGGCGCCCTGGAAGCGGGGCAGAGCGCGACGCTGAACCTGATCGTCCCGCTCGGCCAGCCCTCGAAGCTGCAGTTCTCGAAGCCCGGCGTGTACCCGCTGCTGGTCAACGTCAACGGCACCCCGGAGTTCGGCGGCCCGGAAAGGCTCGCGGCGGTCAGCCTGCTGATGCCGGTGCTCGGCCTCCCCGGCAAGGCACCCGCGGCGCGCCCGCCGTCACCCCCGTCGACGAGCCTGCTGTGGCCGATCGCGAACAGCACCGTGCACGTCGTCTCGTCCCCGCTCGGCGGCCCGCTGACGCTGGCGGACGAGCGGCTGGCGGGTGAGCTGAGCTCCGGCGGGCGGCTGGACTCGCTGGTCACGGCCGCGCGGGTGGCGGAAGCCGACACGAAGGTCTCGTCGTCGTTGTGCCTGGCCATCGACCCCGATCTGGTCGCGACCGTCGACGGGATGACCCGCGGCTACCAGGTCGCCACCGGCGGCGGCTCCGTCCCCGGCAGGGGCGTCGATGCCGCGAAGAACTGGCTCGGCCAGCTGAAAGCCCTGGTCGCGGGCCGGTGCGTGGTCACGCTCCCGTTCGCCGACGCCGACCTCACCGCGCTGACGAAGGTCCGCGCCGGTGACGCCACCGACACCGCGCTCCTGGCGGGCGCGCTCGGCGGCGCGGTGACGATCAAGAACCTGCTCGGTATCCAGCCGCAGGACGGCGTGCTGTGGCCCGGCGGCGTCCTCGACTCGCAGACCGTCGAAGCGATCGGCAAGGCGGGCGTCAAGACCGTGCTGACCGACTCCGGCAAGCTCCAGTCCGATTCCCCCCTTTCGGGTGGGGTTTCGATCGAAGGCACGGACCTCCGCGCGCAGCCGATCGACGCGCTGATCGCGTCCGCGCTGAACGGCACCGGGTCCACCCAGAACGGACTCGGCGCGATCGCCTTCCGGGCCGGGCTCGGCGGGCAGGCCCCGGGGCAGGAGCGCTCACGCCTGCTGATCGCTCCGCCACGGCATTGGAACGCCTCCGGCCCCGAGCTCACGACGTTCCTGCAGCGGATGGGCGACTTCTACACGGCGGGTCTCGCCAAATCGACGCCGCTGTCCGACCTGCTCGGCGAAAGCCCCTCCGGGACGGCGTCGGTCAACTACGACCCGCGGGATCTGACGGCCGCGACCAGCGGCGACGTCACCGCGAAGATGTCCCAGATCGACAACGAGACGCTGGGCCTGTCGTCGGCGATGACGATGGATGCGACCAAACGAGTGAATCCGGCCGACGTGATCGCCCCCGTCCGGCTCGCCCTCATCCGGGCCGCTTCCACCTCGTGGCTCGGCGCGGACGCCACGACCGTCACCGGCAACGCCCGCGGTGACCTCGAGGCGATCCGCAGCCAGGTGACCGTGGAGCGGCCGAAGCAGACGATCGCGCTCGCTTCCGGCGCGTCACCGCTGCCCGCGTACATCACCAACGGCCTGCCGGTCGGCATCAACGTCCGCACCGTGCTGAAGAACAACGTGGGCCTGCGCCCCACCGAAGCCGTCCCGGAGCGCACCGTCCCGGCCAACGGCGCCGTCAACCAGCTGCTCCCGGTCGAGGCGCTGCGCGCGGGCCGGTTCAGCGTCGACGTGTCCCTGACGACGCCCGACGGGACCAAACTCGGCACCGACGCGCGGTTCGAGCTGACCTCGACGGAGTACGGCGCGATCACCATCATCATCACGGTCACCGCGGCCGGCGCGTTGCTGCTGCTCTCGTCCCGCCGGATCTACCGGAGGATCAAGGACTCGCGGGCCGATCGGGCGAACGAAACGGCCCCACGTGTGACCGAGGACGCACAGGTTTAAGTGTTTCCGGCCGTCGCCGATTACCCTGGGTCGAACGATGCCGCCGGGCATCACGTAGTCGAGCACCGAGGATTGGGCGCACGTTGGAAAGAGAGCCGGGTGTACCGCCCGAGCGTGCAGGCCGTCCCCGGCGCGAAGGTACTCCGCCGCCGCCCCGTCGCACCGACGGCCCGGCACGCCGTCCTGAGCGTTCAGGGCGTCCTGAACGGCCTGAACGCGCGGAGCGCCGTCAGCCGCCCCCGCAGCAGCCCCCGCCCGAACGCGGCGAGCGCCCGCGGCGGGCGGCACCGCCGCCTCCTCCGCAGCCGGTGGACGGCCGCCGCCAGCGGACCGCGGGCCGCCCCGACGACGAGACGAGGCGGCTGAGGCCGCCGCAGAATCCGCCGCCCAACCAGGCGCCGCCACGGCAGGGTCCGTCGCCGACGCCGCCTCCGCCGACCCGTCGGCAGCAGGTCCCGCCCCCGCCGGGCCAGCAGCTGCCGCAGCCGTCCCAGAATCCGCCGCCGCGCCGTCCGCCTGCACCGCAGGCGCTCAACCAGACGCCACCCCCGCCGCATCGCGGGCGCCGTCAGCCGCCACCGGTCCGCCCGTGGCAGGTCGACCGGCGCGACGAACCCGACGCGACGCGGTTCATCCCGCGCACCCCCGGCGTCCCGATGGGATCGCGCTGGCCGGTCGCCGACCCCGACGTCCTCCGCCCGTACGACCAGCTCGCCACGCAGGTCATGCCCGCGATCAAGGACGCGCCGCTGGTCAAACCGCGGCCGGGGGAGACAGGCGAACAAGACGTCGCCGCCCCGGCGAAGGCGCCATCGATCGCGAAGTCCAGCGGCCGGATGGCGATCGCCTCGCTGATCAGCCGGATCACCGGCTTCGCGTGGAAGCTGCTGCTGGTCGCGGCCATCGGCGCCAAGGTGGAGAACGACTCGTTCAACGTCGCCAACACGATGCCGAACATCATCTTCGAACTGCTGATGGGCGGCGTGCTGTCCAGTCTCGTGGTCCCGCTGCTCGTGCGGTCTCAGGACGACAAGGACGGCGGTGAGGCCTACACCCAGCGGCTGGTCACGGTGGCGGGCACGCTGCTCGTCATCGGGACGGCGATCGCGGTCTTCGCCGCGCCGCTGATCACCAAGCTCTACGTCGACGACAAAGGGCAGGCGAACCCCGACCTGGTCACCGCCTTCGCGTACCTGCTGCTGCCGCAGATCTTCTTCTACGGCGTGTTCGCCCTGCTCTCGGCGATCCTGAACGCGAAGCACATCTTCGGCCCGACGGCCTGGGCGCCGGTGATCAACAACCTGGTCGTCATCTTCACGATCCTCGTGGTGTGGATCATGCCGGGCGACATCTCGACCAATCCGGTGTCGATCACCGACCCGAAGGTGCTGACGCTGGGCCTCGGCGTGACCGCGGGCATCGTGGCGCAGTCGATCCTGCTGATCCCGCCGCTGCTGCGGTCGGGGTTCAAGTTCAAGTGGCGCTGGGGCATCGACAAGCGCATGAAGGAGTTCGGCGGGCTCGCGCTGTGGACCGTCGGCTACGTCGCCGTCAGCCAGGTCGGCTACACGATCACGACCCGAGTGCTGACCAGCGGTTCGCAAGGCGGTGTGACCGCGTACAGCAACGCGTGGCTGCTGTTCCAGCTGCCGTACGGCGTCATCGGCGTTTCGCTGCTGACCGCGATCATGCCGAGGATGAGCCGCGCGGCCGCGGACGGCGATCACAAGAAGCTGATCGGCGACCTCTCGTACGCCTCCCGGATTTCGACGGTGACGCTCCTGCCGATTTCCGCGGTGATGACCGTTGTGGGCGGTTCGGTCGGTATCGCCCTGTTCACCTTGGGCAAGGGCAAGATCGAGGACGCGACGCGACTGGGCGAGGCGCTGGCGATCAGCGCCTTCGCGCTGCTGCCGTACGCGCTGGTCATGCTCCAGATGCGGGTGTTCTACGCGATGAAGGACGCGCGGACGCCGGTGCTGATCATGATCGTGATGACCGTGGTCAAGGTGCCGCTGCTGTACCTGTGCCCCGCGCTGCTCTCGCCGGACAACATCGTGCTCGGCGTGATGATGGTCAACGGCCTCACGTTCGTCGTCGGCGCGATCCTCGGCCAGGTTTGGCTGTGGGTGACACTCGGAAATCTCCGGAGCAAGCGGATTCTCGGGGTGATCCTCTTCACGGTCGTCGCGAGTGTGCTCGGGGTCGGCGCGGCCTGGCTCGCCGGGCAGATCGTCCCTGACTCGTTCGGGCCTACTTTCCATGCCTGGGTGAAACTTCTCCTGCAGACGATGGTCGGCATCGTGGTGTCGTTCGGCGTGCTCATGGCCTTGAAGGTGGAGGAATTGAAGCCCGCCACGGCGAGGATCACCCGGTTGATCAAGCGCGGATAACGATTCACGCACGGATGGCCCGCGTTCACGCGTCGTATTCTGGGTACCCTCGGGGCGGGAGCTACGCGGGAGAGTGCGGTGGATACGAGACGGAGCGAACAGGCAGGGGAGGCGAGCCAGGTGGGCATCCGGGCCCAAGGCGGGTCGCTGGCCCCTGGCCGGGTCGTCGGTGACGGCCGGTATCGCCTGCTCGCACAGTTCGGGGTGGACGAACGAGCCGCCGCGCATCTTTGGCGCGCGCGCGACGGCCAGCTGAAGCGTGATGTCGCGCTGACGCTGCTGGTCGGCGACCCGGCGGACGCGGAGGCCGCGAGGCTCGCGCGCCGGACCTTGGAGCGTGCGGCGCACGCCTCGAAGTTCGGCCACGGCGGGGTCGCTCGCGTCCTCGACGTGCTGAGCCTCGGCAGCGGCGTCACCTCGAGCGAAGGTCTGCTCGGTGTCGTCGTGGCGGAATGGACCAAGGGCAGCGACCTGGTCGACCTGGTGTCGCAGCGGCCGGTGGCGCCTGCCGCGGCGGCCAGGATGGTGCAGGCGCTGGCGGAAGCCGTCGACCACGCGCACCAGAACGGTCTCGTCCTCGGGCTCGACCATCCGCAGCGCCTGCGGCTCACCCCGGACGGCGCGCTGAAGCTCGCCTTCCCGGGCCCGTTGCCCGAAGCGACCCTTCGCGACGACGTCAAGGCGCTCGGCGCTGTCCTGTACCTGCTGCTGACCGGCCGCTGGGCCCTGCCCGGCGGACCGGCCGCGATCCCGGCGGCGCCGCACGCGCCGACCGGACGCGTCATCCCGCCGCGATCACTGGTCCCGACGGTGCCGGTCGAACTTTCGTCGCTCGCCGTCCGCACCATCGAGGACGGCGGCCACGGCGGTATCCGTACCAGCGCGGCCATCCTGCGCGTGCTGGACCAGGCCGCCGAGGCCGAGGAACGCACCCAGCTCATCAAGGCCGTCGGCGAGGAAGAAGCGGTGGCCGAACCGGACGGCACGGTCTGGACGACGAAGAAGCCGGTCAAGGACGTCGCGCGGCGCAAGAAGCTGGCGTTCGGCGTGACCGTGCTGGTCGTCGCGACCGTGGTCATCCTCGCCTGGGGCGGGATGATGATGATCAACCTGTTCCAGGGGGAATCGAAGTCCAGCGGCCCGAACATGAACGTCGCCGCGCCGTCGTCTTCGCAGGCTCCGCCGCCGTCGGGCGAGCAGCCGCCGCCCACCCAGCAACCGCCGGCGCCCGCCTTGGGTGCCGCGGTGAAGCCGTCGGCGGTCGCCGTGTTCAACCCGGGCAGCAAGGGCGACAGCCCCGGTCGCGCCAAGAACGCGACTGACGGCGAAGCGGGCACCTCCTGGAAGACCGACGAGTACGACAAGCAGTTCCCGGTGCTCAAGGACGGTGTCGGGCTGGTCGTGACCTTCAAGGACCCGATCAACCTCAGCCAGATCAAGATCGACGCGGGAAGCCCCGGCTCGAAGGTCGAGATCCGCTCCGCCGACAAGAAGAACCCGAAGCTCGACGAGACGAAGGTCGTCGGCGGCGGGGACCTCGCGGCGGGTGAATCGACCATCGCTCTGCAGCAGCCTCAGCAGGGTCAGTACTTCATCATCTGGATCACTCAGCTGGGTGAAGACGAGGACGGCAAGTTCGTCACCGAACTCAAGGAGCTGACCTTCCTGCCTGCGGGGTGACGTAAATCAAGGGGTCAGTAGGCTCTCCCGGGTGACAGCTGCAGCTCCCACGGACGCGGATCTCATAGCGGCGCATGCCGCTGGAGACCCGCACGCGTTCAGTGAACTGGTCCAGCGACATCGAGACCGCATGTGGGCGGTGGCCCTGCGCACCGTGCGGGATCCGGAAGAAGCCGCGGACGCCCTGCAGGACGCCTTCATCTCCGCGTTCCGCGCAGCGGGCAACTTCAGAGCAGAATCGCAGGTCACGACGTGGTTGCACCGCATCGTCGTGAACGCGTGCCTCGACCGGATCCGGCGAGGCAAGGCCAGACCGACCGTTCCGCTGCCGGAAACCGGGCAGTTCAACGAGCCCGCCTCGCCGCGTGACTCCATGTCCGAACGCGAGACGAGCCTCGTGGTCAAGGAAGCCCTCGATCAGCTTCCCGAAGAGCAACGTGCCCCGATCGTGTTGGTCGACGTCGAGGGATACTCCGTCGCCGAGACGGCGAAAATGCTCGGTATCGCCGAGGGCACGGTCAAGAGCAGGTGTGCTCGGGGTCGCGGAAAGCTCGCGAAGGTTCTCGGACATCTGCGGAACCCCGATGCGATTGCGAACGTCCCAACTCACGAAAGCAAACGTGTTCGCGCTACCCCGGAACGGGGTGCCAGGCGTCCTCAGGGCACGCCGGGTGACGGGGAGGGACGATGACAGACGAGAGCAGGGGGATCGGTGGGACCGTCGGTCCGCCGTGGTCTGTCGATGTGCTCGCCGACCTGCACGCAGGTGTGCTGGACGAGCGAGAGGCGGCCGAACTCTGGCCGTTGGTGAACGCCGACCCCGAAGCACTGGCGATCATCGAAGCACTTGAAGCGACCACGGCCGATCTCGCGGAACTCGCGAACGAGCCTGTCGCACCCATGCCCGCGGAGTTCGCGGCACGGATCGACGCGGCGCTGGCCGCCGAGATGCAGGCCCGTCAGGCGTCGCCTGCGTTTCAAGGCGCATCTGAAGGGCAGCAGGCGCAGGTCGCCCCGGTGGTGGACCTCGCGGCCGCACGGCGGCGGCGGAACAAGCGGATCGGCTGGGGCGCGGGGATAGCGACCGTGGCCGCGGCGGCCATCGCCGCCGTCGCGATCGTCGTACCCACCACGCAGCAGTCGACGCCGGGCGGCGTGGCGCAGCCCCCGCCCGCACCCACCGGCCCTTCGGTCGGCGGAGACGGCGGCGGCGCGGAGGCGCTCCTCGGCAAGGCGATCGGCGTCCGCGACTTCGGTTCGCTGAAGACCGAGGAGAAGCTGGACGCCTGTGTCGAGGCCGCCGGACTGGACCCCGACGTGCGGCCGGAAGGCATCCGGCCGGTGAACGTCGCGGGTAAGGACGGTGTGATGGTGATCTACACCACAGGCAAGCTCGCCCAGTTCCGCATCGTCGCCTTCGGTGCCGACTGCGGCCCGGGCAAACCGGCGGTCCTCTTCGACAAGATCATCGGACAGAAGTAGCAGTCAGAGGCGATAGCAAAGGTCCCTTGCTCTCCTCGGCGGGAGCAAGGGACCTTTGCTATCGCCGTCGCAAGGCCGGAGAAGTAGCGCCGGTCACCCCGGGAACACCGGCCCTTACGATCGTGTTGAGCCTGGTGAACAGGTCACTACGAGCGGAGGTCACGGGTGGCTGCCGAGGAGATCAGGAACCTGATCGTTGTTGGGTCGGGTCCTGCGGGGTACACCGCCGCTGTCTACGCGGCACGAGCGCAGCTCGAACCGTTGGTGTTCGAGGGCACTCAGTTCGGCGGTGCGTTGATGACGACGACGGAGGTCGAGAACTTCCCCGGCTTCCGCGAAGGCATCCAGGGTCCCGACCTCATGGAAGAGATGCGCGAGCAGGCCAAGCGTTTCGGCGCCGACCTGCGCCAGGAGGACGTCGAGTCCGTCGAGCTGACCGGAGACGTCAAGTACGTCTTCGCGAACGGCAAGCGCTACGCGGCCCGTGCGGTCGTGCTCTCGATGGGCGCCGCGGCCCGCTATCTGAACGTCCCCGGTGAGCAGGAATTGCTCGGCCGCGGCGTTTCGGCCTGTGCCACCTGCGACGGCTTCTTCTTCCGCGACCACGACATCGTGGTCGCCGGCGGCGGCGACTCCGCGATGGAGGAGGCGACCTTCCTGACGAAGTTCGCCAAGTCCGTCACGATCGTCCACCGTCGCGAGGAGTTCCGCGCCTCCCGGATCATGCTGGACAGGGCCCGCGAGAACGAGAAGATCAAGTGGGCGCTCAACAAGCAGATCACCGGTGTCGAGGGTGAGGGCAAGGTCGAGGGCCTGAAGCTCAAGGACACGGTGACCGGCGAGGAGTCCCAGCTGGACGTGACCGGGTTCTTCGTCGCCATCGGTCACGACCCGCGCAGCGAACTGGTGCGTGGTCAGGTGGACCTCGACGAGGACGGTTACGTGCTCACCCAGGGCCGGACGTCGTACACGAACCTTCCCGGTGTCTTCGCGGCCGGCGACCTGGTCGACCGCACTTACCGGCAGGCGATCACCGCCGCGGGTTCGGGCTGCGCCGCGGCGATCGACGCGGAACGATGGCTGGCGGAGCACGCCGGTGTCGAGACCGCTCAGGAATCCCCTGAGCTGGTCGGCGGCGGCTACGGCGCCACCACCAACTGACTTTCACAGCACCCGTTCATCCCCCAGGAGGAGACACCATGGCCAACACCGTGACGGTGACCGACAAGACCTTCGTCGACGACGTGCTGACGAGCGAGAAGCCCGTGCTGGTCGACTTCTGGGCGACGTGGTGCGGTCCGTGCAAGATGGTCGCCCCGGTGCTCGAGGAGATCGCGGCGGAAAACGGCGAGAAGCTGACCATCGCGAAGCTCGACATCGACGCCAACCCGAACACTGCGCGTGACTACCAGGTGATGTCGATCCCGACGCTGATCCTGTTCCAGGGCGGCAAGCCGGTGAAGCAGATCGTCGGCGCCAAGCCGAAGGCCGCGCTGCTGTCGGATCTCGCCGACGTCCTCTGATCTCGCGTTTCACCAGCCGAAACCCGGGGCCTGCCCAGGCTCCGGGTTTCGTCGTTCTCCCGGAGGGGTACATCTCACCGTCACGGGAACGTGATCAAGGCGCTCGGAAGGGTTCCCCGAACGGCGACTTGACGCACCGACCGGGCCTCCGCGCTCACCGAGAGTTCACAGGGCACAATAGAGCACCGGGGTTCGCCCCGCAGGGTTTTCAAAGTCGTGCATCGAGCTCGATCGGTGCCCCAAAGGAAGAGCGAGGAGTGCATGCGGGTACTCCGCCGCGGTGACGCCGGACCGGACGTCGCCGAGATCAGGTCCACGCTGGCGGCGATGGAGCTGCTCCCGCCGGTGACCGAATCCGGGGAGTACGAGGTCTTCGACACGGCGATGGAACATGCCGTGCGAGCGTTCCAGCAGGGCCGTGGGCTCATCACCGACGGTCTGGTGGGTCCGGCGACCTATCAAGCACTTCGTGGTGCGGGCTTCCATCTCGGCAGCCGCCCGCTGACCTACATGTTCTCCGCCCCCATGCAGGGCGACGACGTCTTCGCGCTCCAGGAGCGGCTGACCGAGCTCGGCTTCGACGCCGGCCGCCCGGACGGGCACTTCGGCGCCCAGACCGAGCGCGCGCTCAAGACCTTCCAGCGCGACATGCGCCTGGTCGCCGACGGTATGTGCGGTCCTGCCACCATCCGCGAGCTGCACCGGCTCTCCTCGCCGCGCGCCCGCGGCGGCCGCCCGGTCTTCCTGCGCGAGCAGGAGCAGGTGCGCCAGGCGGGCCCCCGGCTGCGCGGCAAGCGCATCGTGATCGACCCGGGTCACGGCGGCGAGGACCTCGGTGTCGTCGCGAGCGGTCTGCGTGAAGCGGACATCGCCTGGGATCTGGCGCGACGGCTCGAAGGCCGGATGCAGGCCACGGGCATGGAGGCGCTGATCTCGCGCGGCCCGAACCAGAGCCCGAGCGAAGGTGACCGCGCCAAGTTCGCGAACGAGGCGGGCGCCGACCTGTTCCTTTCGCTGCACAACGACAAGAACCCCTCGCCCAAGGCGCAGGGGGTCGCGAGCTTCCACTTCGGCACCGGCAACGGCACGACGTCGACCGTCGGCGAACTGCTGGCGGGCTTCATCCAGCGCGAACTGGCCGCCCGCACCGGCATGCTCGACTGCCGCACGCACTACAAGACCTGGGAGATCTTCACCCGCACCCGCTGCCCGGCCGTGCGGATCGAGATCGGCTACCTGACCAACCCGGAAGACAGCGCCAAACTGGCCGACCCGGCTTTCCGCGACGTCGTCGCCGAAGGCATCCTTGTCGCCGTGAAGCGCCTGTACCTCCTCGGCGAAGGGGACCAGCCGACAGGCACGTTCACCTTCGCGGACGTCCTGGCCCACGAACTCGCCAAAGCGGAGTAGCCAGTCCTCCACACCCGCACGCGGGCGCACATCCTCCTGCCGACACCCTCGGCACAACCGGTTGTGTGCCCCCTCGCCCGACCACGCCACCCCTAGATCCACCCGGCGCGCAGCCCCCGCCCTTCCCGGGGGGCGTCCCCAGGTCCAGCCTACCCATCCACAGATTTTCCACCGCTCCTATCAGCGATCTGTGGATAACTCGGCGGGTTACCCACAGCTGTCCCCAAGGCGGGGGATGGCTGCTGCGCGCACCTGAAAACTCTGCTAGAGCGGTGCGGTGAAGGGGTGGAACGCGAAGATCAGGCGCGACCCAGGCTCGGCTCGGCGGTGGTGATGGAGACCTGGCCGAGCAGCCGCTCGAGGGCCGCCTCCACGTCTTCCTTCCACGAAATCGCCGACCGCAGTTCCAGCCGCAGTCGCGGCCACCGCGGATGGGGCCGCACGGTTTTGAACCCGACGCTCTGCAGGAACGCGGCGGGCAGCACACAGCTGTGCCCGCCGTCCGGATCGGTCTCGTCGGGCTTGGCGTCGCCGAAGGCTTCGATCGCGCGGACCCCGCGTTTGGTCAGATCCTTCGCGACGGCCTGCACCAGCATCCGGCCGAGTCCGCCGCCCTGGAACTCGGGGAGGATCTGAAAGGCGGTCAGCAGGACCGCGTCCGGGCCGGGCGGTGAAGTGGGGAAGGCCAGCGAACGCGGCACGGCGTTCGGCGGCGCGTAGAGCACGAAGCCGACAGGCAAGGTGTCGCTGTAGACGATCCGGCCGCAGGAGCCCCATTCCAGCAGCACGCTGGAGACCCAGGCTTCCTTTTCGACCTCTGTCGCGCCGTACTCCTCGGCCTGCGCCTTCATATGCGGCGCCAGCTCCCAGTACACGCAGCGGCGGCAGCTCTTGGGCAAATGTTCGAGGTTGTCCAGGGTTACGCCCACGACGCGACGCGACACCGACAAACCTCCCTGAACGACGACACCCGACTCAGCCCTGTCCCGAGCAAGGCTCGCTGAAGGGGTCCTGACCGAGGATAGGCCGATGTGATGAACACCGGAAGGCCAGGGCCCCTCAAGGGAGGGTGGTTACACTCGATGGAACTACCAGTCGGTAGCGACTATGTCCACTTCGAAGCACGGGTGAAGCGCCTGATGACCGAGAATCGCCCTGTCAGGCCGCAGAGCGGCCGACACAACCTCGACCCGCATCTCGACCGCTACGCCGCGCGTACGGCCGGAATGACTGCTTCCGAGATCAGGGCCTTGTTCGCGGTGGCCAGTCGCCCCGAGGTGGTCTCGCTCGCCGGCGGGATGCCGAACCTCGCCGCCCTCCCGCTGGACACGCTGTCCACGCAGGTCAGCGAGCTCATCGCCGAAGACGGACTGGTCGCGCTCCAGTACGGTTCCGCGCACGGCGTCCCCGCGCTGCGCGAGCAGATCTGCGAAGTCATGGCCCTCGAGGGCATCAAAGCCCACCCGGACGACGTCGTCGTGACTGTCGGCTCTCAGATGGGCCTCGACATGGTCACCCGGCTGTTCTGCGACCCGGGCGACGTCATCATCGCCGAAGGACCTTCTTACGTCGGCGCGCTCGGCTCCTTCGCCGCGTACCAGGCGAACGTCGTGCACGTCGCGATGGACGACCACGGGCTGGTCCCCGAAGGGCTGCGAGCCGCGCTGGCGGAGACCAAGAAGACGGGCCAGCGGGTCAAGTTCCTCTACACGATCCCCAACTTCCACAACCCCGGCGGCGTCACGCTGGCCGTCGAGCGCCGCGCGGAGATCGTGGAGATCTGCCGTGAGCACGACATCCTCATCGTCGAGGACAACCCGTACGGACTGCTCGGCTTCAGCGGGCAGACGTATCCGGCGCTCCGCTCGATCGACCCCGACAATGTCGTGTACCTGGGCTCGTTCTCGAAGACCTTCGCTTCGGGCCTGCGGGTCGGCTGGGTGCTCGCACCGCACGCCGTCCGGGAGAAACTCGTGCTCGCGGCCGAGTCCGCGACACTTTGTCCGCCAACGCTTAACCAGTTGATCGTGTCGCGTTACCTCTCGACTCATGACTGGCAGGGCCAGATCAAGACCTTCCGCGAGAACTACCGGGAGCGCCGGGACGCGATCCTGTCCGCGCTCGATCAGCACATGCCCGCCGGCTGCAGCTGGACCAAACCCGACGGCGGTTTCTACGTCTGGATGACCGTCCCCGAGGGCGTGGACACGAAGGCGATGCTGCCGAGGGCCGTCACCGCCCGGGTCGCGTACGCCTCCGGAACCGGTTTCTACGCCGACGGTTTCGGCAGCAGGCAGCTGCGCCTTTCCTACTGCTACCCGACGCCAGAGCGGATCCGCGAAGGCGTCAGAAGGCTCGCCGCGGTGCTCGAGTCCGAAATGGACCTCGCGCGTACCTTCGGTAACGTGAGCCCACGCGCGATCTCGGGGCCACAAAACCCCTCTCCGGACACGGTCTGATCGACCGGACGTCCCCATAGACACAAAGGAGTCCTCGGTGGTCGACCGCACCGTCGCCGTACTCGCAGGCGGACTTTCCCACGAACGCGATGTCTCTCTTCGCTCCGGACGACGGCTGTCGGTCGCGCTGCGGGCGGAGGGGCTCATCGTCGAAGAGTGGGACACCGACGCGGGCCTGCTCGAACGTCTTCGCACCCAGCGCCCCGACGCGGCCATCGTCGCCCTTCACGGTGGTGAGGGGGAGAACGGTGCGGTGCAGACGGTGCTGGAAATGCTCGACGTCCCCTACGTCGGCACCAGTTCGCAGGGCTGCCGCCGCGCTTGGGACAAGCCGACGGCCAAGGCGCTGGTCGCCAACGCGGGCTTCACGACGCCGGACTGGGTCGTGCTGCCGCACAGCACCTTCCGCGAGCTCGGCGCGCAGGCCGTGCTGGACGCGATGGTCGAGACCCTCGGCCTGCCCCTGATCCTCAAGCCCGACCAGGGTGGTTCGGCGCTCGGTGCCCAGGTCGTCAAGGAGGCCTCGGAAATGCCCGGCGCGATGGTCGGCTGCTTCGCGTACGGCGACACCGTTCTCGCGGAGAAGTTCGTCTCCGGCGTCGAGGTGGCTGTGACGGTCATCGAAGGCGAGCATGGGCCCGAAGCCCTGCCCGCGGTCGAGATCGTGCCGGAGAGTGGCGTGTACGACTACACCGCCCGCTACACCGCCGGGCTGACCGACTTCTTCACCCCGGCGCGGATCTCCGACGACGCGGCCAAGGCCGTCGGCGAACTCGCCGTCGCCGCGCACCGGCAACTCGGACTTCGCGACATCTCGCGCACCGACGCCGTGGTCACCGACGACGGCACGGTCTACTTCCTCGCGGTGAACCCGTCGCCGGGCCTCACCGAGACGTCGATCGTGCCCATGGCGATCGAGGCCGGTGGCGGCACGCTCGGATCGGTCTTCGCCGACCTCGTCGGACGGGCGATCGCCCGCAAGAGCTGAGCTTCAGTCCCCGGCGACGACGACCTGGAACTCGTCTTCGTAGATGATCCGTCCCGGATTCGGCGACCTGACGGTCTCGCACGGGATCTTGTGCGTCTCCAGAATCGACAGGTAGCCGTCGACACGCTCGATGAAGACCCGGGCGCTCACCTTGAACCACGCCGCGGCCCCGGGGTTGACCTCGGCGTCGTAGACGGTCGGATCGTGGTGCGCCGGGTTGATGAAGTTCTCGTCGTACCAATCGTTGTTGGCCCGGCGGAAGGCTTCTTGCTCGGCGGTGAGGTGACCGGCTCGGGCGAGGTTGTTCACGAGACCGAAGACACCGGTGAAGTTGCCTCGCTTGTCGCGGGTCGGACTCTGGAAGCGAACGAAGGTCATCGCCGCGGCCACCCCCGTACCCACGCCAGCAGCTCCTCATCGCGCAGAGAGCCGATCACGACGTCAGCGGGGAAGTCCTGATGCTTCAGCGTGGGCACCCCGATGACGGGAACCCCTGCCGCCCGCGCCGACCGTAGGCCGGTCATCGAGTCCTCGAACGCCAGCGCGTCGGCAGGCTCGACGTTCAAGAGACCGCAAGCGGTCAAGTACATCTCCGGATCCGGTTTCGGCGCGGCCACCTCATCGGCGGCCAGTTTCACGGGAAACATTTCCGAAAGCCCGCCGCGAACGAGAGCGGCCTCCAGCAGAGCTCGGGGCGAGTTGCTCGCGACGGCGACCGGAACGGCCGCGGCGGTCAGTTCGACCAACTCACGCGCGCCGGGCATCGCCTCCGCCTTCGCGGTGACGACCTCGGTCACCAACCTCAGCAACTCGTCCGCGATCTCGGCGCCGCCGCCGGATTCGCCGAACGCCTCCGCCATCGCGTCGGCGGCGGCCGGTAGCGACTTGCCGATCACCAACGCCTTCTCGTCCGGACCGAACGGCAGACCTCGCCGCGCGAACAGTTCGGTCTCGGCCACCGACCAACACGGCTCGGTGTCCATCAGCAATCCATCGCAATCGAAGACCACCGCGCGCGGATTTCGGCCGCCGAAGAGTCCTCTCATACTTGCCCCCAGTTCAAGCACTCAGCGTTACTTGGTCATCATCACTCAGCAATCGTCACCGTGACAAAACGACCCGGGGTGATCCCTAATCGGTTTCACGTGTCTGATTTGCCTGATTTTCGTCCATGAGTGCCACGATGCGTTCAAGATCGTCTACGGACCCGAATTCGAGCGTGATCCGCCCTTTGCGACGACCCAAGTCGACCTTCACGCGAGTGTCGAACCGGTCCGAAAGCCGGTTCGCCAGTTCCTGGAGACCGGGCGCCTGGATCGGCTTGCGGGGAGCGGGCTTCGGTTTGGCCGGCTTCTCGCTCTTCTTGAGCGTGACGGCTTCCTCGGTCGCGCGGACGGACATGCCCTCCGCGACGATCCTCGCGGCCAACTCTTCCTGACTTTCGGCGTCCTCGAGAGAGAGCAGAGCCCGCGCGTGCCCGGCCGAAAGCACCCCGGCGGCGACCCGTCGCTGGACCGCGAGGGGGAGTTTGAGCAAGCGGATCGTGTTCGTGATGACCGGGCGGCTGCGCCCGATCCGACCGGCCAGCTCTTCGTGCGTGACCGCGAACTCGTCGAGCAGCTGCTGATACGCGGCCGCCTCTTCGAGCGGGTTGAGCTGAACGCGGTGGATGTTCTCGAGCAGCGCGTCGCGCAGCATCGCCTCGTCGGCGGTCTGGCGGACGATCGCCGGGATCGCCTCCAGCTCCGCCAGCTGAGACGCGCGCAGACGCCGCTCGCCCATGACGAGTTCGTACTCGTCGGTGCCGAGCTCCCGGACCACGATGGGCTGCATGAGCCCGAACTCGCGGATCGAATGCTCCAGCTCGTTGAGCGCGTCTTCGTCGAAGACCTGCCGCGGCTGCTTCGGGTTCGGCTTGATCTGGCTGACCGGCACCTCGCGGTAGACCGCGCCCGCCACCGTGCCGCCGTGCGAACCGGCCGCGCCGTTGGCCGCGAACCAGCCCTTGTCGTCCGGTCCGGCCGGGCCTGCCGGGGGAGCGGGAGCCGCGGCCGAACCGTTCTCGGCAGGGGCCGCGGAACCCGGTGGCGGGCCGGTGGGGATCAGGGCGGCGAGCCCGCGCCCGAGCCCCCCTCTGCGCTCGCTCATGCCGTACCGTTCCTTTCCTTCATCTCCGCTCCACGCTGAGCGATCTCCTTCGCCGCGTCCACGTAGCTCATCGCGCCTCGGGAACCGGGGTCGTACGCGAGGACCGTCTGCCCGTATCCGGGCGCCTCGGAGACCTTCACGCTGCGCGGGATCACCGTCTTGAGGACGGTGTCCCCGAAGTGATTCCGGACCTCGTTCGTCACCTGATCGGCCAGCTTCGTCCGGCCGTCGTACATGGTGAGCAGAATCGTGGAGACGCTGAGCTCGCGGTTGAGGTGCTTCTGGACGAGCTCGATGTTGCTCAGCAGCTGACCCAGACCTTCGAGCGCGTAGTACTCGCACTGGATCGGGATCAGCACCTCCTGCGCGGCGACCATCGCGTTGACGGTCAGCAGACCGAGCGACGGCGGGCAGTCGATGAAGACGTAGTCGACGCCGATCTCGTCGAGGATCTCGGACGAGAGCGCCTCCTTGAGCCGCATCTCGCGGGACGCCATCGACACGAGTTCGATCTCGGCGCCGGCGAGGTCGATGGTCGCGGGCACGCAGTAGAGGTTCTCCGACTGCTCGCTCTGCGCGGCCGCCTCGGCGAGCGTGACCTCACCGATCAGTACCTCGTAGATCGACGGCGTGCCGGAGCGGTGGTCGATGTCGAGCGCGGTGCTCGCGTTGCCCTGAGGGTCGAGGTCGATCACGAGTGTCTTGAGCCCGTGGACGGCCAGGGCGGCGGCGAGGTTCACCGTGCTCGTGGTCTTGCCGACGCCGCCCTTCTGGTTGGCGACCGTCAGCACGCGCCGACGGGTCGGTCGGGGGAGCGCGCCCTTCTTGGGGTGCAGCACGCTGGCGGCCCGAACGGCCTCTTCGGCGATGGGCGTCCAGCCGAGCTCGTGGCCAGTGCTCGCAGGGTCGGACGGTGGGGGAGTCACCGGTCTCGAGCCTCCTCTGTATTAGACGTGGGAGTCGTTCTGCGTTGTTTCACGTGGAACCGGTCTAGCTGCGCCTGCCGCGCTGTCGAGACGGTTTCGGAGGCAGACGATGGATCACGACGACCGTGCTGGGGACCTCAAGCACCTTGGTGCCGCACTCGAAGACTTCCGGCTCACCGCCGCCTGCCTTCCGGACGGCGACGCGATCGCGTTCGATTTCCTCTCCGGCGCTCGCTCCTTTGAGGGCGACCAGAGCACCTTGGGAACGCACGAGCGGGAGGCACCAGTTCGCGAGCCGGGCCAAGGGAGCGACTGCCCGGGCGGTGACGACATCCGCGCCACCGAGCTCCTCGCGTACCTGCCGCTCCTCCGCGCGCCCGCGGACAACGGTGATGGGGAGTTCCAGCTTCTCGGCAACCTCGGCCAGCCAGTCGACCCGGCGCGCCATCGGTTCGAGCAGAACGATATCGAGGTCCGGTCGGCTGATCGCGAGCGGTACACCCGGAAGCCCCGCACCCGACCCGACGTCGACCACACGGGCGCCGTCGGGGATCCGCTCGCCGATCACGGCGGAGTTCAGGACGTGCCGCTCCCAGAGCCGGTCGACCTCACGGGGACCGATGAGACCACGCTCGACGCCGTGGCGCTCCAGGAGTTCGACGTAGCCGACGGCTTGCTCGACGCGGTCTCCGAATACTTCCGACGCCGCACTCCGTACCGATGCGGCGACCCCGTCCAAGCCCACTCTTGCTCCTCAACCTCGACGCCGTTTCACGTGAAACGCGCTTCACCGATTGTCCATGACGCCGACCGCAAAGCGGGGAGACAGTCCGAAGTTGTGGACAACTCCACTCGTCTCCACGCGTTTCACGTGAAACGCCACGCTTGTAATTCACCCGGACAACAAAGAAGCGGCCCGCCGGATGACCGGCGGGCCGCTTCGTTCAGAGAACTCGTCAGGCGGGGAAGATGACGACCCGGCGCTTCGGGTCCTCGCCTTCACTCTCGCTCTTGACTCCGTCGACGGCGGCGACCGCGTCGTGCACGACCTTCCGCTCGAACGGGCTCATCGGCTGCAGCCGGACACGCTCGCCGGAAGAAACGACGGTCTCGGCTGTCGAGCGGCCGAGCTCGCGAAGCTCTTCGCGACGGTCCGCGCGCCAGCCCGCGATGTCCAGCATCAAGCGGCTCCGTGAGCCGGTCTCCTGCTGCACCGCCAGGCGCGTCAGCTCCTGCAGCGCCTCGAGGATGGTGCCGCGGGGGCCGACGAGCTTCTCCAGGTCCTCGCCACCGTCGATGCTGACGATCGCGCGGCCCGCTTCGACATCGAGGTCGATGTCGCCGTCGTAGTCCAGAAGGTCGAGCAGCCGCTCGAGGTAGTCGCCGGCGATGTCGCCCTCCTTCACGAGGACGTCGTCGTCGACACCTCCCTTGCGACCCGTCTCTTCAGCCGCGCCCTCGGTCTCGGCCGCGCTGTTCTCCTCGGCGTCGATCGTGTCGATCGTCTCCGCCATTGTCGGTCTCCTCTCCAGCCCGGATCGGCGTCAGCGACGCTTCCGGCCTGATTTCTTAGTCGAGTCAGAGATGAGACCGGGCACGTCCGCGCCGTTCTCCTTCGAGCCGTTCGTCGACGGCTCGGCTGATGCGTTCTCGGCGTCCTTCTTCTCCGCGGCGGACGAACCGGTCTGGGCGAAGCCGTGGGGCGAACCCGCCTTCTTGACCTGACCACCGGAGGACGGCTTGTTCTTCTTCTGCTGGACCGGCTTCTGACCGGGGCGCGGCGCTGTCGGCTTCTGGCCGGGCTTCGGGCCGAGGTTCGCGCGCTTCTCCTTCTCAGCTTCCTTGCGGGCCTCTTCTTCCTTGTCGATCTTCGTGTAGACGAGGCGCTGCTGCATCAGGGTCCAGCCGTTGTTCGCCAGCCAGTAGAAGAGGAGGCCGAGCGGGAACAGCGCACCGAAGACGAGGACACCGAGCGGGAAGATGTACATCGTCAGCTTGTTCATCATCGCGGTCTGCGGGGTGGCCGACTCGGGGTTCTGGCGCTGGACCGAGTGACGCGCGGTGAGGTGCGTGGCGATGCTCGCGATGATCATCAGCGGGATCGCGACCGGGGCGACACTCCAGTGGAAGCCTGCCGCCGCGTTGCCACCGCTGACCATGTCGACGCCGGTGTAGATGGCCTCACCGAGGTTCGTCCCGAACAGCTTCGCGTGGACGTACGACTCGACGCCGGCCTGATCGAAGAAGTAGTTCTCCGTCTTCGGGCCGCCGTACGGGTTGATGGTGAACATCCGCAGGACGTGGTTCAGACCGATGAAGACCGGGATCTGGAGCAGCATCGGCAGGCAGCTGCCCAGCGGGTTGACGCCGTGCTCCTTCTGGAGCTTCTGCATCTCCATCGCCTGGCGCTGCCGGTCGTTCGCGTACTTCTTCTGCACCTTCTTCATTTCCGGTGCGAAGTCCTGCATCTTCTTCATCGACCGGACCTGGTTCACGAACGGCTTGAACATGATGCCGCGGACGGTGAACGTCAGGAAGATGATCGCGAGGATCCAGGAGACCGCGTTCGCCTCACCGAACACAAGCCCGAAGACCTTGTGCCAACACCACAAGATGAAGGACACGGGGTAGTAGATGAAGTCGAGCACTGAGCTACTCCTCGATCGGTGTTTCAGGTCGGCGGTGGCGCCACGAGAACGTCTCGGGTACCGGGTCGCGGCCGGGCATGGTCCACGGGCCACAGCGCAGCAAGCGCCGGACCGCGAGATAGGTACCGCGGCCGGCGCCGTGCCGGGTCAGTGCCTCGACGGCGTACGCGCTACAGCTCGGGTAGAACCGGCACGCCGGAGGAAGAAAGGGGGAGATCGCCTTGCGATACAGCTTGACGGGCAGGAGCAGCACCCAGGCCACCGGGCCGGGGCGGACTTCTTCGGTGGTCTCGTTCTCCGTGGCTCGCATGCCTTTACACCGCTGATCCGTTGTCGGAGGGTCGCGTCGGGCGGGACTTCCCGGTGACGACGGAAGGCTCGGACAGCCCGAGGCGCCGTAACGACGCGTCGAGGTCCGAGCCGAGTTCCGCGCTGGACGCGTCCGCGGCCGGAGGTAGTGCCCGTATCACCAACGAGCTCCCCGGCGGCAGTGTTCCGATCCTGGCAGAAACGAGATGCCTCAACCGGCGGGAGACCCGGTGGCGGACCACCGAATTCCCCACGGCCTTGCTCACCACAAAACCCGCCCGCGCCGCATCAGCGGCTTCGGACGGGTCCGTGGTCAACGCATGGACGACGAGGCGGCGCCTGCCTGCCTTGGCCCCACGCCGCATCACGGCACGGAAATCCTCACTGCGCCGCAACCTCGCGGCGACCGGCAGCACGACGTCCCTCGACGGCGGCCGGATCAGGCGGACAGTGCGCCGCGGCCCTTGCGACGGCGAGCCGCCAGGATGGCCCGGCCGGCGCGGGTCCGCATCCGCAGCCGGAACCCGTGGACCCGGGCGCGTCGGCGGTTGTTCGGCTGGAAGGTGCGCTTACCCTTGCTCACGACTTACTTCTCCTGTTTCATCGGCCGCCGGGAGCGGTTCGACCCGATCCTGGCGTGTCGTGCTGACGCACGGCAGTCTGTGGTGTCTCCTACCAACGTGTGGCCTCGTCACGTCGAGCGACGACAACGTGGGCACGCGAAACGCCCCCGCTGTATACGGGAGACCTTACGAGGGTACGCACCCACCGCCCGGGCCCGGCAGGCACCCCCTCGACCACGGACCGCGACCGTGCGTGGAGAGTGATCACCGACGACGTGAAGGCACCGAATGGCAACACGCCGTACACCGTGAAATGCTTGCTCACGAGGATGCCTTGTGGCATCGGGCGGGGCTTGTTAGCGTGCCTCTCCCGGGATTTCGCCAAGGTGGAACGGTGCAGGAGCCCGGGCGTCCTTGGGATGTGGAGGCATCCCGTCGGCCTACGTTGAGCCCGCAGGTGGCGTCGCCGCGGGCCGCCGTACATTAGTGCACAGCTGTGGACAACTATGTGGATATTTGCTGTGCGCATGAGCTGATCGGGCCATGATGACGCTCGTCCCGACCCTTCGGGCGTTCGCTCCAGTGTCTCGCCGCACGCACCGATGAGGGGAGGGGAGTCAGGCAGGTGTCCGATCACCAGCACAATCTTGGCGTCATCTGGGAACAGGTCGTGCGCGAACTGTCCGATGGCACCCTCTCCCCGCAGCAGCGCGCCTGGATGCGGGTGACCCGGCCGATCGGCCTGCTCGATGGCACCGCATTGCTCGCCGCCCCCAGCGATTTCGCCAAGGAAGCCATCGAACGCGCCCTCCGCGGCGCGATCACGGAAGCCCTTTCGCGACGGCTCGGCCGCGCGGTTTCGCTCGCGGTGAAGGTCGACAGCACCGAAACCCACACCGCGATGCAGCCCCCTTCGCCGGGCCCCCGCTATGAGGCGTCACCCGGCCGGGTGGAAAACGGTTCCGGACCGGTACCCGGCCCGCCTCCGCTGCCCGACGGTGACGGCATGTTGTCCCCGAACCGGCCGCGGCCCGAGCCCCCGAAGCCCAGGCCGCCGAGGCAGCCGGTGGACAACAGCCTCAACGACGGCGACGACAGCGATGAAGAAGTCGACGAAGAGGGCGAGGCCCTCGCGGCCGTGACCGAGATCTGGCCGACGTTCTCCGGCCAGCCGATCGCGGGCCAGCCCTACACCGCGCCGGCGCAGCCGCAGACGTCGAAGACGAAGCTCAACGAGAAGTACACGTTCGACACCTTCGTCATCGGTGCGTCGAACCGCTTCGCGCACGCGGCCGCGGTCGCCGTCGCCGAAGCGCCGGCGCGCGCCTACAACCCGTTGTTCATCTGGGGAGAGTCCGGACTCGGGAAGACCCACCTGCTGCACGCCGTCGGGCACTACGCCCAGCGGCTGTTTCCCGGTATGCGCGTGCGGTACGTGTCGACCGAAGAGTTCACGAACGACTTCATCAACTCGCTGCGAGACGACCGCAAGGTCGCGTTCCAGCGCCGCTACCGCGACATCGACATCCTGCTCGTCGACGACATCCAGTTCCTGGAAGGAAAAGAAGGTACGCAGGAAGAGTTCTTCCACACCTTCAACACCCTCCACAACGCGAACAAGCAGATCGTCGTCTCCTCCGACCGCCCGCCGAAGCGCCTCGAGACGCTGGAAGACCGGCTGCGCACGCGGTTCGAGTGGGGCCTCATCACCGACATCCAGCCGCCCGAGCTCGAAACCCGGATCGCGATCCTTCGCAAGAAGGCCGCACAGGACAGGCTCGCGGTGCCCAACGAGGTGCTGGAGTTCATCGCTTCGCGCGTCGAGGCGAACATCCGGGAACTCGAAGGCGCGCTCATCCGCGTCACCGCCTTCGCGTCGCTGAACCAGCAACCGGTCGACGTCGCTCTCGCCGAGATCGTGCTCCGCGACCTCATCCCGGATTCGCACGCGCCGGAGATCACCGCGCCGACCATCATGGGCGTCACGTCGGAGTTCTTCGACGTTACCCTCGACGACCTCTGCGGGCCCGGCAAGACGAAGGCGCTCGCGACGGCGCGTCAGATCGCGATGTACCTCTGCCGCGAATTGACCGACATGTCGCTGCCGAAGATCGGGCAGACCTTCGGCGGCCGCGACCACACGACCGTCATGCACGCGGACAAGAAGATCCGCAAGGAGATGGCCGAACGACGGCGCATCTACGACCAGGTGCAGGAACTGACCTCGAGGATCAAGCAGCGCGCCAGGCAGTAATTTCTTATCGAGCGCTGTGTTCTTTGATCGAGCGCTGACGTAAACGTGCCGAAGGGGCGTCGTTCCGCTTTCAACTCAGGTTGAGCGGAGAGGCGCCCCTTCATCACGTTTACGTGGGCCTTCGGCCCAAGGGAGGGCGCTCGACGGGTGAAGTCTCCGTCGGGCGCGGGGCGCCCTTGGGGAGACCCTGTAGTCACCGGACCATCGGCAGTATTCCTTGGTGTGCAAGGGGTTTAGGGGCTCTCGCCGTTCAGGCGGGGGCCTCTTTTTGTGTCCTAAGAGGCCTGAGGCGTGTGTAAAGGCGCGAAGGGCGGGGTACCTCGGAGACATCACGTACGGGTGAGCAGGACACGAAGCGTGCGTGAGTGCATTTCGTGTTTTCCCTTGTGCACAAAGGAAATCCACATGCTGTGGGTACTTTGTGCACAACTCCGGCGGACGCGAGACCAGCGGCGATCGGGTTTCCGTCCACATCGCACTCACAGGCAGTCCACAGCATTTCCACACCATGATCCACACGCTGTCCCCAGGTTGCCCACATCTTGTGCACAAGGGTGACGCGGACTGCACGGATCACTCTCCCGAGCGATTCCGGTCACGAACCGGACCCACAGACCCTGGGTACAAACCGCCCCACATCTGGGGATAACCATGGGGACAACTGGGGACGAATGTGGATAGATCGAGCGCGGCCCGAAACCATCCACCGACGCCCCGAGCTGTCCACCGTCCGTACACACCCGGAGTCCACAGCCCCCGAGCCGCCCGGACCTGCGCGAACGAGGCTTGTCCACACAATCCACAACGCCTATTACTACTGCTGTTCTTAGTTCTTCTTAAGAAGGGAATAAAACAAAAACAGGCGATGGACGAATCTGGGGACAGTCCGAGAACCGTGTCGTCTTGTCGACAAACGCAGGGAAGGGCCGAGGTGACGTGAACCCCGGGGACGGCCTAACGTGGGTCTCTGCACCTGGTCCACGAGGCACCTGGCCATCGCGCTCTCCGGCCGAGGTGACCCGTTGAGCTTTCGAGCCGTCAGGGGCTCGGCTGTCGAAAGGAAGCGCGCATGAAGATCCGCGTCGAGCGTGACGGGCTGGCCGACGCCGTCGCGTGGGTGGCGAGAAGCCTCCCGTCGCGGCCTCCGGTCCCGGTTCTGGGCGGTGTCCTGCTCGACGCGGGATCCGACGGGACCACTGACGCACTCACCGTCTCCGGATTCGACTACGAGGTCTCCGCCACGGTCGGCGTCCCGGCCACCATCGCCGACGGCGGCCGCCTCCTGGTCTCCGGCAGGCTGCTGGCCGACATCACCAAGTCGCTGCCCGCGCAGCCGGTCGAGATCTCCGTCGACGGCGCCCGCGCGACCATCACCTGCGGCTCCGCGCGCTTCTCCCTGCCGACCATGCCGGTCGAGGACTACCCGCAGCTCCCGTCCCAGCCCGCCTTCGCCGGCGAACTCACCGGTGACGCGTTCGGCCAGGCCGTCACCCAGGTCGTCGTCGCCGCGGGCAAGGACGACACGCTCCCGATGCTGACCGGCATGCGGCTGGAGATCTCCGGCTCCTCGCTGACCCTGGTCGCCACCGACCGCTTCCGGCTCGCGATGCGCGAATTCACCTGGGAGCCCGCCGAAGGTCTGTCCGACGCCGCCGTGCTCGTCCCGGCGCGCACACTCGCCGAGGCCGCGAAGACGCTCGGTGCCAGCGGCGCCAAGATCCGTCTCGCGCTCGCCAGCGGTGAGGGCCTCCTCGGCCTGTCCGGCTCCGGCCGCTACACCACGACCCGCCTCCTCGACGCGGAGTTCCCGCCGTACCGGCAGCTGCTGCCGGCTCAGCACACGTCGCGCGCGGTCATCGAGGTCTCCGCGCTCGCCGAGTCGATCAAGCGTGTTTCGCTGGTGGCCGAACGTGGCACCCAGGTACGGCTGGAATTCAAGGACGGTTCGCTGCGGCTCTCCGCCGGTGGCGACGACGAGGGCTCGGCCGAAGAAGAGCTTCAGGTCGACTACGAGGGTGAGCCGGTGACCATCGCGTTCAACCCGGGTTACCTCGTCGACGGCCTCGGCGCGCTGAACGCCAACCGCGCCGAGCTCACCTTCACCACGCCGAACCGGCCGGCGCTGATCAAGCCCGCCGACGAAGAGGGCAACGTCGTCCCCGGTTACCTGTACCTGCTGATGCCGGTCCGCCTCCCGGGCTGACCGGTCTTTAGTTTCTGTTTCGCACCAAAGGGGATCTTCATGGCTCAGCTGGGACTCATCGGCCTCGGCAAAATGGGGTTCAACATGCGTGAGCGGCTGCGCGGCGCCGGTCACGAGGTGGTCGGCTACGACCGCAACCCCGACGTCACCGACTCCACCTCGCTCGAGGACCTGGTGTCCAAACTGGACGGTCCCCGGATCGTCTGGATCATGGTGCCCGCCGGTGAACCCACCCGGCAGACCGTCGCGGAACTCGGCAACCTGCTGTCCGAGGGCGACCTCGTGATCGACGGCGGCAACTCGAAGTACACCGACGACCGGATCAACGCCGACCTGCTCGCGGCGAAGAAGATCGGTTACCTCGACTGCGGGGTTTCCGGTGGCGTGTGGGGCAAGGACAACGGCTACGGCCTGATGGTCGGCGGCGCGGCTTCGGACGTCGAGAAGGCCATGCCGATCTTCGACGCGCTTCGCCCCGAGGGTCCGCGCGAAGAAGGCTTCTCGCACGCCGGCGCCGTCGGCTCCGGCCACTACGCGAAGATGATCCACAACGGCATCGAGTACGGCATGATGCAGGCCTTCGCCGAAGGCTTCGAGCTCCTCGAAGCCGCGAAGGTCGTCGAGAACGTGCCCGCGGTGATCAAGGGCTGGCAGCGGGGGACCGTCGTCCGCTCGTGGCTGCTCGACCTGCTCGTCCGCGCGCTCGACGAGGACCCGGAGCTGGACGACCTCGAGGGCTACGTCGAGGATTCCGGCGAAGGCCGGTGGACCCTCGAAGAGGCGATCAACAACGCTGTCCCGGCGCCGGTCATCTCGGCCGCGCTGTTCGCGCGGTTCGCCTCGCGCCAGGAGGACTCCGCGGCCATGCGGGCCGTCGCCGCGCTGCGCAACCAGTTCGGTGGTCACTCCGTGAAGAAGGTCGGCGGCTAGGCGAGCGTTGTACCTCAGACATCTCCAGGTCACCGACTTCCGGTCCTGGCCACAAGCCGATCTCGCGCTCGAACCCGGCCCGACCGTCCTCGTCGGACAAAACGGCCGCGGCAAGACGAACCTCCTGGAGGCGATCGGCTACATCGCGACACTGGGTTCGCATCGCGTCGCGACAGACGCGCCGTTGGTGCGGCACGGCTGTGAACGCGCGCTGATCAGGGTCGCGGTGGTCAACGAAGACCGCGAACTGACGGTCGAGCTGGAGATCACCCCCGGCAAGGCGAACCGCGCGCGGATCAACCGCGGCGCGGTCGGCAAGCCCCGTGACGTGCTCGGGATCCTGCGTACGGTGCTGTTCTCCCCGGAGGACCTGGCACTCGTACGCGGGGATCCCGGCGAGCGCCGTCGCTTCATGGACGAGCTCCTCGTGCTGCGCGCGCCCCGGTACGCCGGGGTCCGTGCCGACTACGAGAAGGTCCTGAAGCAGCGGAACGCCCTGCTCAAGACGGCGGGCAAGCGGCGTACGGGGCGCGAAGACCCGTACGCGTTGTCGACGCTCGATGTCTGGGACGACCATCTGGCGGTGGCGGGCGCCGCGTTGCTGGCCGCCCGGCTCAACCTCATCGCGGACCTCGCGCCTTACGCGGCCGCCGCGTACATGGGGGTCGCGCCCGACTCGAGACCGGCGAAGATCGCGTACAAATCGAGCTTGGGCGAAGCGATGCCGGAGGGCTACGGCGTCTCGGACGGCCCTCGCGCGGACCAAGCGGTTCTCAAGGATGTGCTGGTAGAGGCGCTGAAGCGGTCCCGGAACCTGGAGCTGGAGCGCGGGGTGAGCATGGTCGGCCCGCACCGGGACGAGCTCGACCTCATCCTCGGCGAAGCGCCGGCGAAGGGCTACGCGAGCCATGGGGAGTCCTGGTCGTTCGCCCTCGCACTGCGTCTGGGAAGCTACGAGCTCCTGCGTGGCGAGGCCGGGGAACCGGTGCTTCTGCTGGATGATGTGTTCGCCGAGCTGGACCGGCGTCGCCGGGCCCGGCTGGCGGAGGTGGCGGCAGGCGCCGAGCAGGTGCTGGTGACCGCCGCCGTGGACGAGGACGTACCCGCCGAACTGGCCGGGCACCGATTCCTCGTGGCAGATGGTGAGATCAACCGAGGGTGATCCGTGCGGCGGACACCCCGGGTGATCGGCGCCACAGCAGTTGCCCACCGATCTGGGGACAAACCTGTGGACAGTGTGGATAACACCGTGAACGCGTTATCGCCCCGCGTGACCAAGGGGCCTGAAAAGCGGCTTGACACCCCCCGCTCGGGCGGTAACCCGAGTGAGGGAGCCTTGTTCGACACGCAGAGTGAACGGGCTCCGGTATCGAACGGCGCAACCGGTACTGAAAGCAAGGAAGCGACTACTGGTCGTGACCTCGCGCATGCCGCGCTGGAGGCCGCCAAGGCCAAAGCGAAGGCGCGCGGAGTTGAACCGGGCGTGCGCCGCGGCCGTATCACCGGAGGGGGAGCCGGTTCGAACGGTCAGAGCCCGCGACGTCGTCGCTGGTCAGGGCCGGGTGCCGACACCCGTGACCCGCAGCCGCTCGGCAGGCTCGCCTCCCGGATCGCGGTCGACCGCGGCTGGAACACGCGGCTGGCCAACGGTCAGGTCTTCGGCCACTGGGCCCGGCTCGTGGGTGACGAGGTCGCCGAGCACGCCCAGCCGGTGGCCCTGAAGGACGGCGAGCTGACCGTGCGCGCCAGTTCGACGGCGTGGGCGACGCAGTTGCGCCTGCTCCAGGGGCAGCTGTTGACGAAGATCGCGGCCGGTGTCGGCCACGGTGTCGTGAAGAGGATGCGGATTCAAGGGCCGACGGCCCCGAGTTGGCGGAAGGGGCCGCGGCACGTCCCAGGACGTGGTCCGCGTGACACGTACGGCTGATCCGAGTTGCGCTTCGTGGCAACTGTGCCACCAGCGCCCCGAGAAGGCGCCCAGAGTGCTTCGCGAACGTCAAGACTCTTCTTCGAACGAATTAGCGCGCCTGTGAGCAAATCAGGGGTGTCCTTGCCGCATGTCAGCGGACGCGGCCAAGTACACTGGAGACGAGCGAGCTTCCGCTCGGGGTAGACGAGGAGAATCAACGCCTGTGACCGAGAACAAGAGCGAGTACAACGCGTCGTCGATCACGGTGCTCGAAGGCCTCGAAGCAGTCCGCAAGCGTCCCGGTATGTACATCGGTTCCACCGGAGAACGCGGCCTCCACCACCTCGTCCAAGAGGTGGTGGACAACTCCGTCGACGAGGCGATGGCCGGTTACGCCACCAAGGTCGAGGTTACCCTGCTGGCCGACGGCGGGGTGCGGGTCGTCGACGACGGCCGCGGTATCCCGGTCGACATGCACCCCAAGGAGAAGAAGCCGACCCTCGAGGTCGTGCTCACCGTGCTCCACGCGGGCGGCAAGTTCGACAGCGACTCGTACGCGGTCTCCGGTGGTCTGCACGGCGTCGGCGTCTCCGTGGTGAACGCGCTCTCGACCAAGCTGATCGCCGAGATCAAACGCGGCGGGCACAGCTGGCGCCAGGAGTACACCGACCAGATCCCCGGCGAGCTGGAGGACCTCGGCCCGGCCGAGGACACCGGCACCGTCATCACCTTCTGGGCCGACGGCGACATCTTCGAGACCACGACGTACAACTTCGAGACGATCTCCCGGCGTCTTCAGGAGATGGCCTTCCTCAACAAGGGCCTGACCCTCTCGCTGCGCGACGAGCGCGTCGCCGACGAAGAGACCGAAGAGGACGCTTCCGGCCAGGCGGCACGGGTCAAGGAAAAGACCTACTGCTACCCCGGCGGGCTCGAAGACTTCGTCAAGCACATCAACGGCAGCAAGGACCCGATCCACGCCAGCGTGATCTCCTTCGAGGCCAAGGGCACCGGCCTCGAGGTCGAGGTCGCCATGCAGTGGAACAACGGCTTCACACCGTCGGTGTACACCTTCGCCAACACGATCAACACGCACGAGGGCGGCACGCACGAAGAGGGCTTCCGCGCCGCGCTCACCCGCGTCGTCAACGCGTACGCGCGCGAGAAGAAGCTGCTCAAGGAGAAGGACGCCAACCTGACCGGTGACGACGTGCGCGAGGGTCTCGCCGCGATCGTCTCGATCAAGCTGTCCGAGCCGCAGTTCGAGGGCCAGACCAAGACCAAGCTGGGCAACAGCGAGGCGAAGACGTTCGTGCAGCAGACGTCGAACGAGTGGCTGGCCGACTGGTTCGAGCGCAATCCCACCGAGGCGAAGACGGTCATCAACAAGTCGATCTCCTCGTCGCAGGCGCGGATGGCCGCCCGCAAGGCACGCGACCTGGTCCGCCGCAAGGGCGCGCTGGAGATCGGCGGGCTGCCCGGCAAGCTCAAGGACTGCCGGTCGACCAACCCGTCGGAATGCGAGCTCTACATCGTCGAGGGTGACTCGGCCGGTGGTTCGGCCAAGGAAGGCCGAGACTCGATGTACCAGGCGATCCTGCCGATCCGGGGCAAGATCATCAACGTCGAGAAGGCCCGTATCGACCGGGTCCTCAAGAACACCGAGGTCCAGTCGCTGATCACCGCGCTCGGCACCGGCATCCACGACGAGTTCGACCTCGAGAAGCTGCGCTACCACAAGATCGTGCTGATGGCCGACGCCGACGTCGACGGCCAGCACATCACCACGCTGCTGCTCACCCTGCTGTTCCGCTTCATGACCCCGCTGATCGAGCACGGGCACGTGTTCCTCTCGCGGCCGCCGCTGTACAAGATCAAGTGGCCGCGGCAGGAGCCGGAGTACGCCTACTCGGACCGGGAACGCGACGCCGTCATCAAGGCGGGTGTCGAGAGCGGCCGGAAGCTGCCGAAGGACGACGCGATCCAGCGCTACAAGGGTCTCGGCGAGATGAACGCCGAAGAGCTGTGGGAGACCACGATGGACCCGGCGAACCGCCTGCTCGGCCAGGTCACCTTGGACGACGCCGCACAGGCCGACGATCTCTTCTCCGTCCTCATGGGCGAGGACGTCGAAGCGCGCCGCTCCTTCATCACGCGTAACGCCAAGGACGTGCGCTTCTTGGACGTCTAGTACGTCCCCGCTCTTTGTCCCCTTAGGACTGCTCTCACGAGAAGGACCTCATGACGGAAACCTTGCCGCCGGCTCCGGACCACGACCGGATCGAACCGGTCGACATCCAGCAGGAGATGCAGCGCTCCTACATCGACTACGCGATGAGCGTCATCGTGTCGCGGGCGCTGCCGGACGTGCGGGACGGCCTCAAGCCGGTGCACCGCCGGGTGCTGTACTCGATGTTCGACTCCGGCTTCCGCCCCGAGCGCGGGTACAACAAGTGCTCCCGCGTCGTCGGCGACGTGATGGGCAACTACCACCCGCACGGTGACTCCGCGATCTACGACGCGCTGGTGCGGCTCGCCCAGCCGTGGTCGCTGCGGTACCCGCTGATCGACGGGCAGGGCAACTTCGGCTCGCCGGGCAACGACCCCGCGGCCGCCATGCGATACACCGAGTCCAGGCTCGCGCATCTCGCGATGCACATGCTGCAGGACATCGAAGAAGACACCGTCGACTTCTCCGACAACTACGACGGCCGCACCCAGGAACCCGACGTCCTGCCGGCGCGGTTCCCGAACCTGCTGGTCAACGGTGGTTCCGGGATCGCGGTCGGGATGGCGACCAACATCCCGCCGCACAACCTGCGCGAGGTCGCCGAGGGCGTCAAGTGGGCGCTGGAGAACTTCGAGGCGACCGACGACGAACTGCTCGCCGCGCTGCTGGTCCGTGTCAAGGGACCGGACTTCCCGACCAAGGCGATGATCCTCGGCACCTCCGGCATCGAGGACGCGTACCGCACCGGCCGCGGTTCCGTGCGCATGCGCGCGGTCGTCGAGGTCGAAGAGGACGCCAAGGGCCGCACGATCCTGGTCGTTTCCGAGCTGCCGTTCCAGGTCAACCCGGACAACCTGGTCGAGAACATCGCGAACCTGGTCCGCGACGGCAAGCTCACCGGCATCTCCGACATCGCCGACGAGTCCAACAGCCGCAGCGGGATGCGGATCGTCGTCACGATCAAACGTGACGCGGTCGCGAAGGTCGTGCTGAACAACCTGTTCAAGCACACCCAGCTGCAGCAGAACTTCGGTGTCAACATGCTGGCCCTCGTCGACGGCGTGCCCCGCACGCTGCGCCTGGACCAGATGATCCGGCACTACGTGAAGCACCAGATCGAGGTCATCGTCCGCCGGACCCGCTTCCGGCTGCGCAAGGCCGAAGAGCGCGCCCACATCCTGCGCGGTCTGGTCAAGGCGCTGGACATGCTCGACGAGGTCATCGCCCTGATCCGGCGCTCGCCCTCGGCCGAAGAGGCCAGGCCCGCCCTGATGAGCCTGCTCGACGTCGACGAAATCCAGGCGACAGCGATCCTGGACATGCAGCTCCGCCGCCTCGCGGCACTGGAGCGGCAGCGGATCGTCGACACCCTGGCCGAGATCGAACTCGAGATCGCCGACCTCAAGGACATCCTCGAGAAGCCCGAGCGGCAGCGCACGATCATCGCCGAGGAACTGCAGGAGATCGTCGACAAATACGGCGACGACCGGCGCACCAAGATCATCCCGTTCGACGGCGAGGTTTCGGTCGAGGACCTCATCGCCGTCGAGGACGTCGTCGTCACGATCACCCGCACGGGTTACGCCAAGCGAACGAAAACCGACCTCTACCGATCGCAGAAACGCGGCGGCAAGGGCGTCCAGGGCGCGACCCTCAAACAGGACGACATCGTCCAGCACTTCTTCGTCTGCTCGACGCACGACTGGATCCTGTTCTTCACGAACAAGGGCCGCGTCTACCGCGCCAAGGCCTACGACCTGCCCGAGGCCAACCGCAACGCGCGCGGCCAGCACGTCGCGAACCTGCTCGCGTTCCAGCCGGACGAGAAGATCGCCCAGGTCATCGAGATCCCGAACTACGAGGTCTCGCCGTACCTGGTGCTCGCGACCCGCCGCGGCCTGGTGAAGAAGACCAAGCTCACCGACTTCGACTCCAACCGCGCCGGCGGCCTCATCGCGGTCAACCTCCGCGAGGGCGACGAACTGGTCGGGGCCGTGCTCGCGGCCGCGGAAGACGACCTGCTGTTGGTGTCCGCGGAAGGCCAGTCCATCCGCTTCCACGCCACCGACGAAGCACTGCGCCCGATGGGCCGCGCGACGTCCGGTGTGCTGGGCATGCGGTTCAACGACGGCGACGAACTGCTCGGCATCAACGTCGTCCAGCCGGACAGGTTCCTCCTGGTCGCCACCGGCGGTGGCTACGCGAAGCGCACCCCGACAGACGACTACCCGGTCCAGGGCCGCGGTGGCAAGGGTGTGCTCACCATTCAGTACGACCAGAAACGTGGCAGGCTGGTGGGTGCGGTCATCGTCGACGCCGAAGACGAGCTCTACGCGATCACCTCCAGCGGCGGGGTGATCCGGACTTCGGCCGGGCAGGTGCGCAAGGCAGGCAGGCAGACGAAGGGGGTGCGGCTGATGAATCTCGACGAAGGAACCACTCTTCTCGCGGTCGCACGCAACGCGGACGAGCCCTCAGACGTCGCCACTGCAGATAGTTCTGAAGGAGAAGAAACCCCGGCGTCGGAGCAGTAGGCGACGCCCCACGTACTGGGTAAGGACTGACACCTCGTGACACCATCCGAGAAGCCCGAAGCAGGCGGCGCGCAGGCGGGTTCGTCGAGCCCGCCTTGGCAGCGCGACAGCGGCGCCGGGGAGGCCGACGGCGCCAGTGAGCAGACGGTCTCGGTGTCTTCGGTGGCCACCGAAGACGTGGCCCACTCGGAACCGAAGCAGGACGCGACAGCCGTGACCGACTATCACGGGGTGAGCGGCACCGCCGCGAAGAGGCTCTTCGGCGACAGCGGAGAGGGCGACCAACCCGCCCCCTCCGCCATCCCGTCCGCCTCCCGCACGCGTGCCGCGCCCACCGCGCTCCGCCGCCCCGGCCGCGGACCGCGTCGCGCCAGCCTGCAGATCAAACGCTTCGACCCCTGGTCGGTGCTGAAACTGTCCCTCGTCCTCGGCGTCGCGCTGTTCTTCGTGTGGCTCGTCGCCGTCGGCGTCCTGTACACCGTCCTCGACGGCATGGGCGTCTGGGACAAACTCAACGGGACCTATTCGTCGCTCGTCGGCGGAGAAGGGGCCGACGCGCCGGCCGACCCGTTGATCAGCGCCGGCCGCGTCTTCGGGATCGCGGCCATCCTCGGCGCCATCAACATCGTGCTGATCTCGGCCCTCGCCACCGTCAGCGCGTTCATCTACAACGTCTCCGCCGACCTGGCCGGAGGCCTCGAAGTGACCCTTTCCGAACGAGAGTGAACCCGGTTGCAGGACGCCGAAAGGCGTCCTGTAATCTTCTCCTCGTTCGGGCCCATAGCTCAGGCGGTTAGAGCGCTTCGCTGATAACGAAGAGGTCCCAGGTTCAAGTCCTGGTGGGCCCACCATCCGAAAGCCGGTTCGCGATCATCGCGGATCGGCTTTTTTGCTGTGCGAGGCAGTCGAAGGCAGAGCTGTTCTGATCGCCTCGGCCAGAACCCGCGCATGCCGGGGACTGATGTCGAGTGCGCGGGCGAGATGCCGAAGCGTGAGGATGCGAACGATCAGCCAGCTGGCCGAGGGCAGGATGGTGACGGCGCACGCCGAGAAGAATCCGGTCATGCCTAAGGGGTCTCCTCCGCCGCCGAGACGCACCCGAACAGGGGAGCGCCCGGTCGAAAGGCCTTCGCGCTCATCGGCATGATCAGGCGAGTTGTCGAAACCAAGCCGATATTCGGTCTTGTAGCTGGCGTGGAACTCGGAGAAGCACGTGCGCAAGGTCACCGCCGAAAAGGAAGAGTACCGGGCGTGTCGGCGTTGTATCCAGTGGTCGGTGTGCGGTGTTCCGGGCTCACCCAGCGCAGGAGGGAACACGGCGCGCCGGCCTTGTGACAGCCCTGCCGGACTTCTCTTCCCGGCAGGGCTTTCGTCATGACGTGGTTCCACGTGGAACGTGGGCGCCAGGCGTCCGGGGATCGTCGTGCAGTAGCATCGGTGGGTAAGCGGAGCAACTCGGCGGAAAGAGGGGGCTTCTGATGAAGAAGCTGTTGGCACTCGCGGTCATCGCGGGCGGCGTGCTGTTCGTGATCAAGCGCAACAAGGCCGCCAAGGCCGAGGCCGACCTCTGGCGTGAGGCCACCGCGCCGACCGAGCGTCCGCTCGGCGCCGTTTCCACGAACGGAAGCGCCCCGGCCAAGGCCGCGGACGCGTCCCGCAACAACTGAGGTTTCCGCAGGCGGCTATCCTGATCGCCTGCGACCCGGGGCTGTAGCTCAATTGGTAGAGCACCGCCTTTGCAAGGCGGGGGTCAGGGGTTCGATTCCCCTCAGCTCCACAAGTTCACAAGAGAGTCCTGTTCGCGAATACGCGGACAGGACTCTTTTTCGTTCGTGATGTTCGTCACCGCACGCGGATCCTGAAGTCGTGCTCTCAGCCAAGTCAACGCTGCTTACATGGGGGTGGAATTCCGGACAGCGAGGTGGAAACATGATCGGTTTCGAAACCGACCTCGACGATCTCAGGGCGTCGAGCAGGGAACTGGGGAAAGCCGCCGACATCGTCGGTGCCACGCACACCGGGGTGGGAGGCCAGGACGTGCCGGTTCCCGATCCGCTCACGGGCGGCATGCTCCCCGGCATTTTCGCGCCGAACACCGCGTTCGGGAAGAACTTGGGCATGCGCGGGGTTTCGGCCGCCTACGAGGAACACCGCGCGGCCGTCGAGAAGATGCTCGCGCAGCTGCACCGCAGCACGCAGGACGCCAGCCAGGCGCTGCAACGGGTCGCCGAACTGTACGAATCCGTCGACGAGGACAACAAGCAGCGGATGAACCGCGCGGCTTACGGGGAACAGGGGTAGCGCGGGGATGGACGGATACTTCAACGCACTGGACGCGGAGACCACCTCCGGGAAAAGTGACGAGAACGCCAAACTCCTGGAGGGGATCTCCGACGACCTCACCGCGGGTGCCGAAAAAGCCCTCGCCGCGACGGATCTCCTTTTCATGCAGTTCTTCGGCGGCGACGTCGATTGGAGCGGTGGGCGGAAAGAACAGGTCCAAGACCTCTTCCTCGAGTTCTCCGCCGCGGAGCTGGTCGGCGAGAACGGCCTGCAGACCATGATCGAGGCCTATGAACGTCTTTGGAATGCTTTCCAGGACACGAAAGCGCCGCTTGACCGGTCTCTGGTTCTGCTCCTCAAGTGGCGCGGCGAAGGGGCCGAGGCCGCCAAGAGTTACATCCAGGGCTTGGTGAACACCTACGCCCGGGTCGGTACCAAACTCACCGTGCTGGAAGCCGACATCGTGGCGGCGCGGGACGCCATCGCGACCGCCCGGGGTGACCTGAGCAATCTGGCCGCCTCGTACCTGACCGCCGCGGAAAAGTACCGGGACGACAAGGAACGGCAAGACGAATCCGCGTTGTCGAAGGCGCTGGCAGCGACCTTCGCCGCCGCTGTCACGGCCTTGCTCGTGGCGGCCGTCCCGCCGGCCGGTGGTTTGACCGCGGCGGCGTTCTTCACCACCGCGAACGGGGTCCAGGTCGCGGGCGCCGCGGCCGGTGCAGGGCTCGCCACCGCGGCCACCGTGCAGGCCGACATCGTCGGGGACAGTCCCGAGAGCATCTACAACAGCTTTTACGACGGCGTGGTCAACCTCAGGGAAAGCATGTTCCGCGCGTCGGAGTCGCTGATTTCGAAGATCAACGTCGAGATCAACAACCTGCCGATCATCCCCGAGCCGCCGGACGTCAGCCCTGGCGAGACCTTCGACCCCGGCAACTTCGAAACGGAGAACACCGACAAGGGAACGGAAAAGCGGGTCCGGGACCGGAACGTCGACATCTCGAACGACGGCAAGGTCCAGCAGCCGCCGATGGAGCTGTCTCCGCTGCCGGAGGCCTGATGGAGGATCGTGGCTGACAAACCGGCGCCCAAGAAGCCCGCCAACGACCGGGAAGCGATGGTCGAGGCGCTGGCCACCCTGTCGGTGGACGCGTCCTCACCGGACGGCGCCGTCTCCGTCTCGGTCAACACCGACGGTGTGATGACCCGGCTCAGAGTGAGCGAAGCCGCGTCGCGGATGTCGCCCGCCGAGATCGCGGACGCCGTCATGCGGACCTACCAGGAGGCGCAGCAAGGATCCGCGAAACGCAGTGCGGAACTGATGGCGCCGCTCGGCAACGCCGGTTACCTCACGGACAGGCTTCGCTGGCGGCTCGGGTTCACTCCTTCGTTCCAGCAGACCGGCGAGCCGGTTGCACCGGTGCCGCCCCGGACGCCTGCGAGTACCGAGAACGTGGTGCTCAAAGACCGTTCGGCCGAACCGGCCGGGCCCGAGGAACAGCCCGAACCGGCGGAAACCGACGACCAGTACTACGAGCAAGGCCTGCGGTACAACCCTTCCTGGTAGCGCGGGCTTGCGCTCAACCGCGCTTCAGTTTGCACCCTGGTTCCGGCGGCGCGAGATCAGCGCCGCCGGACTGGAGGGGGTTGTGGTGGGACTCGAAGGCTCCCTGCTCGAAGCAGGGCAGGCATTGCGTCGCGGAGAGGTGACCAGCGTCGAGTTGACGGAGCGCGCGCTCGCCGTCGCTGACGAATTCGGGGTGTATCTCGCTCGGTTCCCGGATCACGCGCTGGCGTCGGCGCGGCGGGCGGATCGGGACTTCGCGGCCGGGGTCGATCGCGGGCCGGTGCAGGGGATTCCGTTGGGGGTCAAGGATCTCATCGCCGTCGCGGAAGGGCCGACGACCGCGCAGAGTGTCGTGCTCGACTGGGGCACGGGTGTCGACGCCGCGGTGACGCGGCGGCTCAAGGCGGCGGGTGGGGTCATCGTCGGGAAGACGTCGACGATGGAGTTCGGCTGCGGGGTGCCGGACGGTACCAAGCCCTTCCCGATTCCGCGGAATCCCCGCGACACCGAACGGTGGGCGGGCGGCTCCAGTTCGGGGACGGCGAGCGGGGTCGCCGCCGGGATGTTCTTCGCCGGGCTCGGTTCGGATACCGCGGGCAGTATCCGGATGCCCGCGGCGTTCTGCGGTGTCACCGGGCTGATGCCGACTCACGGCCGGGTTTCGGGGGCGGGTTGTGTGCCGCTCGCCTCCAGCCTCGACAGGGTCGGCCCGCTCGCCCGCACCGTGCGCGACTGCGCGGCGCTGCTGGAGGTCATCGCCGAAGTGCCTTTCGTGGCACCGGAATTCACCGGCGATCTGACCGGCCTGCGGATCGGGGTCGTCCGGGAGCACCACTTTCCCGAAGGCGCCGACCCCGCGCTGGCAGGCGTTTTCGATGAAGCACTGTCCGCCCTGGAGGGTCTGGGCGCCGAGCTCGTCGAGGTCGCGTTGCCGCACTGGAGTGAGCTGACGACAGCGGTACTGGTCACCGCGAGCTGCGAAGCGCTGGCCCAGCACCGGTCAGAGCTGATCACGCGCTGGCACGACTACGGCGTCTCGACGCGGGCGATCTTCGCGGCCGGGTCGTTGATATCCGGTGCCGATTACGTTCAGGCGCAACGGGTTCGCCAGGTCGCACGACGGGAACTGACCCGGCTGCTCGAGGACGTCGACGTGATCGCGAGTCCCGTCGCTTCGATCGGCGCTCCGCTTCTGACGGTGGTGGCCGACGAGGCCGGTCAGCAGAACGCCGACGTTTTCGGCAAGATCAACACGCCGTACTGGAACGGCGTCGGCAACCCGGTCCTCGCGGTGCCGATGGGCGAAACCGCCGACGGTCTGCCGCTGTCCTTGCAACTGGCGGGCGACCTCTTCGACGAGGCGACCGTCCTGCGTGTCGGCGAAGCCTTCCAGCGCCAGGAGGTGCGATGACCACGGAACTGATCGATCTGCTGCTGGCCCAGGCGGAACTCCCGGCGACCGAGTCGGACAAAGAGGCGCTCGCACGCCTGCGCTGGCTGTCCACAGTGGAATCGTTGTACGCCGTGCCGATGGACCGGTGGGAGCCGGCATGACGCGTCGACCCGGTGAAGGCGCCGTGCTCGCGCTGGCCTGCGCCGGATCGTTCGTCGTCATTCTCGACGCGACGATCGTTTCCGTCGCCTTGCCCGCTGTCCGGTTCGGTCTCGGGTTCTCGTCCGGCGCGCTGACCTGGGTGGTGAACGCGTACACGCTCGCCTTCGCCGGATTCCTGTTGCTGGGCGGGCGGTTGTGCGACGAGTTCGGGGTGCGGCGGATGTTCGTGCTCGGGATGAGCCTGTTCACCGTCGCGCGGCTCGCCGCCGGGCTGGCCGGTTCGCCGGAAACGCTGCTGGCCGCCCGGACGGTGCAGGGATTCGGCGGCGCGCTGCTGATGCCGGTGACGTTGTCCCTGCTGACCACGACGTTCACCGAACCCGCCCGTCGCGCGCGAGTGCTGGGCACCTGGAGCGCGGTGGGCGCGGCCGGTGCCGCGGCGGGTCCGGTGATCGGCGGGTTGCTGACCCAGTGGGCGGGCTGGCGCTGGGTGTTCTTCGTCAGCGTCCCGATCGGGGTGGCGGCCGTTCTCGCCGCCGGAGCGGTGCTGCCGCTGCGGGATCGAAGCCGCCCCCGAGGCAGGCTGGACGTGCTCGGCGCGATGCTGTCGACGGCGGGTCTCGTCGCCGTGGTCTACGCGGTGATGCGGTTTTCGGCCGACGACTGGGTGCTTCCGCTGGTCGGCGGGCTCGTCCTGCTCGGTGTGTTCCTGGTGCACCAGCATCGGTGGGCGGACGAACCTCTGGTCGCGCTCGGGATCTTCCGGCTGCGTTCGGTGCTCAGCGGGAACGTGGTGATCTTCCTGCTGGGGCTGGGTTTCCTCGCCAGCCCGATCCTGCTTTCGTTGTACCTGCAGGACGTCCACGGTTACTCGCCGCTGCAGGCGGGGCTGGCCTACCTGCCGGTGGGAGTGGCGATGTTCGCCGGCGCGCAGACGGCGGGCGGGATGTCGATGCGGCTGGGGCCCCGGCGCGCGGCGGCGTTGTACTGCGCGATCGGCGCGGCGGGCTTCACCGGAGTCGCCGCGCTGACCGGTGCGCACTCGTCCTACGTCGTTTCCGTGCTGCTGCCCGGGATGGTCTTCGGTTTCGGGACGGCCGCGGCCTTCACCCCGATCACCGTGGCCGCCACCAGCGGGGTGCCGGAACGGCAGAACGGCCTCGCCGCCGGCTTGCTGAACACGGTGCGGCAGACCAGCGGCGCGATCGGCCTCGCCGCGTTGACCGCGCTCGCGGCCGCGGTGACCGCGACCTGGCAGACCGGCCTGTCGAAGGGGGAGGCGCTGGTGCACGGCTACACCGCCGCGTTCCTCGCTTCCGCCGCCTGCCTCGCGGCCGCCGCGGTGGTCGCGGCGGCCACGATGCCGGGCGTCAGCTCGCGGCGGGCAGATCGACCCGGTCGCGGAACCAGGGACAGTCCTCAAGGCTCCCCTCACGACGGCAGGTGAGGAGTTCGACCAGGTAGTCGTGCGCGGTGTCGAGCCGCGCACGCTCCTGTTCGATCTCGGCGAGCTGACCCGCCACCACCTCCCGCCAGCGGTGCTGCTCGGCGAGCAGCTCGGTGATCCTGCTCAGGCCGAGTCCGCCGATCTGGCGCCAATGCTTGATCAGCGCGACGCGATACAGCTGATCGTCGTCGTAGAACCGCTGGCCAGACCGGCGGAAGGCGGTGATCAGGCCGCGGCGCTCCCAGTAGTGCAGGGTCGAGATCGCCAGCCCGAAATGGTCGGCGGCCTCGCGAACCGGCGTCAAGGACTTCATGTGATCAGTCTAGGTTAGGTAACCCTAACTTTCGAGGCGAGCCAGTCGAAGGTCCACCGGTAGAAGCTCCGCGCGGCGAGGCTGGTGTTGATCGAGTGGCCGCTGCCGCGGACGATCTTGTCGGCACCGCAGTCGCCGCCCCCGCAGACCAGGGTGTCGTGCTCGCCGAGAACGTAGGCCGTCGGGACCTTCGGTGCCGCTCGCTTCGCGGCGCCTGGTCCCACGGAGCGGAGTTCGGCCGAAGCCAACGTGTCCTTCAAGGCCTCTTCGACGGGAATGATCGCCGGGTCGTAAGTGCCCGGATGGTGGAACGTCTGCGCGCGGACCCCTGGACGCGTCGTGAAGTAGCCACGGGCCCACGGCTTCCCGGCGAACTTCGGGTCCAGTTCGGCGGGATGGAACGGCGAAGCGGCTTCGGCCCGAGCGCCGGGCCGGTCGCGCGGGATGCCGCTGACGATCACGGCGTCGACCCCGCCCCGTTCGGCGGCCCGTTCCGCGACGAGCCCGCCCATCGAATGTCCGTTGAGGACGATCGTGCGGAACCGCGGCCGCAGCTGCCGGACGACCTGATGGACGGCCTCCCCGCCGGTGGCGAAGTCGAGTGTCTCCGGATCCGGGCGGCTGCTGCGGCCGTAACCGAGCCTGTCGAGGTTCAGCGTCGCGTAGCCCGCCCGCGTCGCACTGTCCACATAGGAGTATCGCCGTGACTGGAACGGCCAGTCCCAGTACGCGCGGTCGTAGGTGCCGCCGTGCAGCAGCACCTGCAGCGGGGTGCGGGCGGTGAACCCGCCGCGGACGCAGAGCTCGCCCGCGATCGTCTGCCGTTCGCCGTTCACCCGTACCGAAAACCGCTGCTCGGAGCAGCGGGCCGGTCGTTCCGTCGCGACCGCCGTCGTGGTGCCCAGCAGGGAAAGAGCCGCGGCCAGCAAGACCGCTTTCGCAGTGAATTTCATGGGGAAAGCGTCGTTCGCGGGCCGGGGTCGCGTCGTCGTGCCACCGTGGAGATCGGCGGCTACGTCAGGCGCGCACCATTCCGCTCTGATAGGCGAAGACCACCAGTTGCGCGCGATCGCGGGCGTGCACCTTGGCCATCGCGCGGCTGACGTGCGTCCGGACCGTCGCGGCACTGATCACGAACTCCCGCGCGATCTCTTCGTTCGACATCCCCCGCGCGACCCTCTGGACGACCTCGTGCTCCCGTCCGGTGAACGCCGAACCGTCCGCCCGGGGCATCGGATGCGACGGTCGCGAGGTGAATTCCGCGATCAGCCGCCGTGTCACGCTCGGCGAGAGGAGCGCGTCGCCCGCGGCGACCACCCGGACGGCTTCGAGGAGATCGCCGGGTTTGGTGTGTTTGAGCAGGAACCCGCTGGCGCCCGCGCGCAAGGCGTCGAAAACGTATTCGTCCAGGTCGAAGGTGGTCAGCATGAGGACGCGGACACCGGACAGCCGCTCGTCGGCCACGATCCGGCGGGTCGCCTCGATACCGTCGAGACCGGGCATCCGGACGTCCATCAGCACCACGTCCGGCACTGTCTCCGCGACCACGGCCACCGCCGCGTCGCCGTCGTCCGCCTCACCCACCACGGTGATCCCGGCTTCCACCCGCAGCAACGCCGCGAACCCGGACCGGACGAGCACCTGGTCGTCGGCGAGCACCACCCTGATCACGGCCATCGCGCGCTCACCCGGAACCTCCCGTCCTCACGGCGCGCGGTCAGCGTGCCGCCGGTCGCCTGGGCCCGTTCACCCATACCCATGATCCCGGCACCGGGGATGTCCGGGCCTGCTGTGCGGACCTCGTTGATCACGTCGAGCCTCAAACCGTCCTCGCCCGCCTTCACCGTCACGCCGGCACTGGACGCCCCGTGTCTCGCGGCGTTCGTGAGCGACTCCTGGACGATCCGGTACACCGCGTTGCCGATCGGCTGCGCGATCTCCGGAGCGTCGAGGTCCAGCGTGACGACCAGGCCCGCTTGGTTCGTCGAAGCGACCAGCGCGGGAAGATCCGTCAGAGTCGGTGACGGCCGCAGCGGCGCGGAATCACGCAGCAGCCGCACCATGGCGTTCAGCTCGTCCAGGATCGTGCCGCTGACCGTGCGGACGACTTCGAGCGCTTCCTTCGCCACTTCGGGATGCTCGTCGAGCACGTGCCGGGCCATGCCCGACTGGACATTGATGACGGCCATCGCGTGCCCGACGCTGTCGTGCAGGTCCCGCGCGATCCGGAGCCGCTCGCCGAGAACGCGATCGCGTTCGGCCTGCTCCGCCGCCGCCGTCCGCTCGCGACGTCCTCGAAGCGCATCGGCCGCGAAGACCGCGACGCCCGCCCAGCCGACGAAGACCAGATCGATGACGCCTGCCCCTCCGGTGGCCAGGTTCGCGCCGACGACCATCACCGCCATGCCGCCCGCGACTGTGTACGCGAGCCTTCGCGGCCGCAGGGTTCCGAGCGCGAACAACGGCACGAGACCGGCGAAGAGCACCGGACCGTCGGGATAGCCGAACCCGAGGTAGAGCAGGAGCGCAAACGCTTCCGCCCCCGCTGTCGCCGTCGGCCACCGCCGGACACCGGCGAGTGCGACACAAGCGAGCGCGACGACGGCGAACCCCACCGCGTCGATCGGGCGTTCCCCGTGTTCGGGCTCGAGGTTCGCCGTGCCGACGATGAGCGACGCACTCACCGCGAGCCATCCGGCCACCGCTCCGGTCCTGATCAGCCACTTCACCGGCCCAGTCTGCCGAAACCGGCCCGCGGGCACGTCCGCTTCGAGTGGAGCTCGCCTACGTCAGATGTGCAGCAGTCGTTCGTCGAGCTTCGCGAGGTAGTCACGGCCGAACTCGCCGTTCTCCAGGTCGCGCCACAACACCGGCGGCAGATCCTGCGCGACCTCGAGCGAACGGGACGCGGCGGCCAGCGCGATGGTCGCGGCGGTGTCGACGTCACCGGTGAACGCGACACAGGTGTGGAGCATCCGCGCGAGTCCGCCTCCGCCGGTGAGCACGGTCAGCGCGGCGCGGACGCTCATCCAGCCCTGCGGCCCGATCTTGCCCGACCACGGCAGCGCCCAGCCGCCGTGCCCGACGTCCTCGGGAAGGATCCCGTCGATCCAGCGCGCGACCTCGGCCACCGGACCGAGCCGATGGTGGCAGTAGTGGACGGCGAGCGCCGCCGCCTGGGCCGCGGCGATCCCGGCCGGGGTGTCGTGCGTGATCCTGGCCTGCAGTTTCGCGTGGTAGAGGACGTCGTCGACGGTCGGCAGGACCCCGATCGGCCCGGCGCGCATCGCCGCCCCGCTCTTGTCGCTCTGCGGCTGGAGCCGCCGAAGCAGCTCTTCGCCGTCCTGGACCTCGCTCAACAGCTGGTGGAACCGCGGCGCGTAACCCTCGTGCGGATCACGGTGATACGCGCGGACGAATTGCTCGGCGAGCAGCAGCGGTGTCCAGCGTCGACCCGAGACGAGCACTTCGGCGATCGCGATCGTCATCTGCGTGTCGTCGGTGTAGCGGCCCGCCGGGACGGCGAGGTAGCCCGGATGGCGGACATAGCCTGCCAGCGTGTTGTGCTCGGCGACGAAGCTCGGATACGCGTGCTCGAACGAGCCGCCGTACGCGTCGCCGATGGCCAGTTCGACCAGCATCAGGCTCCTTCAGGCAGTGAGGCGTGCCGTTTCCGAAGGGAGTTTGCCGTAGGTGTCGCGGTAAAGACCGGAAAACCGGCCGAGATGCGTGAAGCCCCACCGCAGCGCGACATCGGTGACGGTGCCTTCGGCGCGCCCTTGCGCGATCGCGAGCAGATCCTGGTGTACGTGGTCCAGCCGGATCCGGCGCAGGTACTCCAGCGGTGTCAGCCCGAGTTCGGTCCGGAACGCCAGCTGCAGCGCGCGCACGCTGATCCGCGCGGCCATCGCCAGTTCGCCGATCGACACCGGTTCGGCGGCGTGCTCCTCGCAGTAGGTCATCGCGCGGCGGACCGCCGTCGACTTCGGCCGCGGCCGTTCTTCGGCGAGTTCGCCGGACAGCGAATGCGGCTGTGTGTCGAGCAGTCCGTGCAGCAGCAGCTTCTCGAAATGGGAGGCGGCCAACGGCGACCGGTCGAACAGCCCGGACGCGGCGGTTTCGCTGAAGGTGTGGAGCAGGGTGAGCCACTGGTCCATACCCGACGTCGCGACGATCGCCGGGTCGAAGCGCAAGGTCGATGTCGGCGCCTCGCCGAGCCGTTCGCGCATCGTGTCCGCCACCAGTTGGCTGCCCATGCGGAGCAGCAGGATGTCGGGATGGTCGTACCTGCTCTGGAACCGTGTCTCCGGGCCGGTGACGACGTAGCGCGCCGGTACGACCTCGTCGTCGATCGTGATCTGGCTCCGGCCGCTGAGCGTGACGACCACGGTGTACGCGTCCGGGGTCTCTTCACCCTGAAGGACGACATCGGAGTCCAGCGTCAGCTCGTAGACCGAGAGACCACCGGGGTCGATCCCGGGGATGCGGAGCCCGCTGAGCTGGGAAATGTCGAAGGATCCGGTGGGCGCGGGGGTGTGCAGCTTGACCGTGTCCGGCGCGAGAAACGCCTGGAAGGTGTGCTCGAGCTCGCCGAAGTCGTCGCCGGTGACCACCGTCGACGCGATCGGGGACCCTTCCGAGAACCTCTTGCGCACCTGTCGATCCTGCCAGGCTGCGCGAAGCCATGGGGTGCCCATACCGTGGGAGTCATGGCGACCGACAAGCTGCGCGCGTGGTGGGCACATCGGCAAGGTCTCGACGGATCGCTGCACGGGAGGGCGGCGGCCGACGTACTGGAGCGGACCGGCTGGATGCGCTCTGTCGGCGGTTCGGCGCCCTATCTCGGGCTGTTCGCGCGAGCCCGCCTCGATCGCGAGACGGTCGACGCCGACGTCGCCCGGCTCGCCATCCACGAACTGCCCTCGGCCCGCGGCTGCACCTACGTCCTGCCTTCGGCGGATTTCGAACTCGGCCTGACCGTCGGCGCAGGGGCTCCGGCGGGTGAACTCGCGGCCGCCGAGAAGTACCTCGGCGTCACACAGGCCGAGATCGAGCAGCTGTGCGTCGCCGTCGCAGATCTGCTCGAAGCGTCGGCCGAACCGCTCGACCCGGCCGCGATCAAGGACGCCGCCGGGGCCGCGGTGCGCAACCTCGGGGAAGCGGGCCGCAAACGCGGCACCACCACGACGTTGCCGCTCGCGCTCGGCCTGCTCCAGGTGCGCGGCGACATCCGCCGGGTCCCGGTCAACGGGCGGCTGGACCAGCAGCGCTACGGCTACGTCCGCTGGACGCCGTCCCCGCGTGGCGGACTGTCCGATATGGACACCGCGCAGACCGAGCTGGCCAGGCGGTATTTCTCGTGGGCGGCCCCGGCGTCGCTCAAGCATTTCCGCTGGTTCTCCGGCTTCACCGCGGCGAACGCCAAGAAGGCCGTGGCACCGCTCGAGCTCGTACCGCTCGACGGCACCGATCTGCTGATGCCCAAGGAACTCGCGGACGAGTTCGGCGGATTCACCGTGCCGTCGGAACCGTCGTACGCGCTGCTCGCCGGGATCGACGGCATCCACCTCTTGCACCGCGAGCTGCTCCGGCTGCTCGACGACGCCGACGTCGAACGGCCGGTACCCGGTGGCCGCGCGGGGGAGACGCTGGGCGGACAGGCGGATCCGCCGAGTCACCTGATCGTCGACCGCGGCCGTTTCGCCGGCTTGTGGGAATTCGACACCGAGTCGAACAAGATCGTCTACAAGGTGTTCGGAGACGAGGACGCCGCGCTGCGCGAGACTGTCGCGGAGACCCAGGAATTCGTCCGTGACCGGCTGGGCGACGCCCGGAGCTTCAGCTTGGATTCGCCGAAGAGCCGGGCGTCGCGCGTGGCCGATCTCAGAAACTGATCAGGCTTTCGCCTCGTTGATCAGGATGTCGACGGCCTTGTCGTTGCGAGCCGTCTGCTCCGGGATCACCGAAGCGGGCGGGTAGAAGCCGTCGATCCCGCCGTCCTTCGGGTACATCTCGAAGGTGTAGCTGAGGATCTTGTGCTTGCCCCATGCCCAGTCGTTGATGTCGCCGTCGGTGACGTACAGATCGCTGGACTGCTCCGGCGTGTAACCGTTGGTGGCGGCCATCGCTTTGCCGACGTCGGCGAAGCGCTTCGCTTCCTCTTCGTTGAGGCCGGTGTCGGTCTCGTCCTTCGTGTAGCCGTACGGCCAGAGCACCAGTTCCGAGAAGGTGTGGAAGTCGATGTGCGTCTTGATCTGCTGCGCGCCACCGACCACCCGGGAGTTCATGAAGTCCGCGACGGCCTTGGTCTCGGACTCGGAGAACGCCGACGGACCGTGGTAGTCCTCGGCGGACGGGCTGTTGCTCGACCCGCCGCAGCAGTTCCACTTGTAGTCCCAGTTGCGGTTCGGGTCGGTGCCGACGGCGCTGCTGCCCGGAACGGGTTTGCGCGTCTTGCGCCAGCCCTGGTACTCGCCGCCGGTGATGTCGTACTCGGAGCCGTCCGGGTTGACGTTCGGGATCACGTAGATCTCGTGCTCGTCGACCAGCTTCTTGATGGCGGGATCGGTCGCGTACCCGCTGGTGAAGCGCTGCACGATCCGCAGGCACATCTCGGTGGTGAGATGTTCGCGAGCGTGCTGGTTGCAGGTGAACAGGACCTCGGGCTCGTTCTCGTCCGTGCCCGCGTTGTCGCTGATCTTCAGCAGGTTCAGCTCACGGCCTTCGTAGGACTTGCCGACGCTGGACAGTGTCGCGATGTCGCTGTGGTCCTTCGCGGCCTTCTGCAGCTCAGCGGTCGTTTCGGCGTAGGTGTGGTACGCCTCGTCGCCCGGCGGGAAGTCACCGGCGACCGCCGACGTACCCGCCCGGCCGCTGCGCTGTTTGAGCATGCTGTCGAAGTCCCCGAGCTGCTTCAGGCTGAACCCCTCCGCGCGCAGGCTCGCGGCCTGCCCGGGGGTGGCGACGACGGTCAGCGCGTCACCGCGCGAGCCCGCGACGTCGACACCGGTGCGGGCGACGGCGGTGCGTTTGTCGGCGGTGGCCGCTCCCTCCACCGAATACAGCCCTCTCGCCGGGTCGCCGGTCTGGGCGCTCGCGACGGGCGTCGTGACGGCCAGCAGGGCGAGCCCTGTGGCGGCCAAGGCGCCCCCGATGCGACGGCGTGTGGACATTTCGCCTCCGAAGTGCAGGGGACAAGGTGCCGTTCACCGTCGCCGAAGTGAAACATCCACGACAACCCGACGATCGTCGTTCCCAATTGCCGTTTACGGCCAGAGGCGTTCTTTGACCCAGATGTCGGTTTCGAACCGGTACCGCAGACGTTTGTGCCGCCTGTCGTGGCTCGCCTGCCAGAACTCCACTTCGGACGGCGTCACCAGATAGCGCGTCCAGGTTTCCGGTGCCACACCCGGATTCTCTTCGACCCGCCGGCGAGCTTCCTCGGCCGCGGCGTCGAGATCGGCCGGATCCTCGAGCACCTGGGACTGCCTGCCGATGAACGCTTCCACGCGCGACGCGGGCGGTCGCGCGGTGAAATCGGCCTCGGAGACCTCGGGATCGGCGAGCGTGACAGGGCCGCGCAGCCGGATCTGACGGCCTCGTCCCGGCCAGAAGAACGTCAGCGCGGCGTGCGGATTCTTCGCCAGTTGAACACCTTTCGGGCTTTCGGAACTCGTCGCGACCGCCCAGATGTCCCCTTCGACGGCCTTGAGGATCACGACCCGCGCGTCCGGCACCCCATCGGCGTCCACTGTGGACAGAGTGACGGCGTGCGGCGCCAGGACGTGCTCACCGGCTTCGTAGAGCCATTCCAGGAACAGCTCGCGCGGGGTGCCCGGAGTGACCCCCGGGTCGAACTCCGGCAGCTCCTCGGGGAACGACGGCCAGCCGCGCAACGGATCGCCCACCGGTCAGTACCCCGGCGGCCGCTGGCCGTGCTGCGGATACCCGGGCGCGGGCGGCGGATAGTGCGGGGGATGCTGACCCGGCGGCGGACCCTGCGCGGGCGGCGGCCCGACCGGATACTGGGGAGGCGGCGGCTGCTGTGGCTGCCAGCCGGGCGGCGGCACCGGCGGTTGCTGGTGTCCTTGCGCCTGCTGCCACTGCACCTGCTGGTAGACCTCGGCGGGCTGCGGGAAACAGAACGTCAGCTTCGCGTTGACCGAACCCTGCACCGCGGCGCCCCACAGCTTCCCGCCGACGAACGCGTACATCTGCGCCGCGGAAACGTCCACGGCCACCATGCGCGTCTCGCCGCCGAACTGGTTGCCGGATTTCGCCGACGCGGCCTGCGCGGCGTCCGGGTACACCCGGTCACCGATCAGACCGGCGATGACCACCGACGCCGCCGTCCAGCCGACGGTGCCCATCACGTTCGCGCGCGCGTGCTGCGTCGCCAGCCCGGTGAAGTCGTACAACGCGGGGGCGGTCACCTCCGGGATCGCCGCGGCGACCACGCAGTAGTTCATCGTCGACAGCATCACGGATTCGGTGAACAGCCCGACGACGGCCGTGCTCGGGCCGATCTGGACCGTGTTCAGCCTGCCACCGCTGCGCTGGATACGTTCCGCCACCGCACCCAGGTACTGCTCCTTGGTGAGCACTGATGCCTCCTGAAGACCGCTACGCATCGCCATCGTCGCATGAAGAGGGCGGACGGTTGCGGCGACGCGGTGATCCGATCTGCTTCACTGGACCATCATGCGACGTCTTCTGATCTTGCCGCTCGTCGTGCCGCTCCTGGCGGCCTGCGGGCCGACGGAACAGCCGCCGCCCGCGGCGAACCCGACCGCGCCGTCGACCACCCCGGCGCCCCAGATCCCGCCTTCGCCGGAACCCACCGGGAAGGGCCCGTGCCCGTACCTCGGCGCGGACATGATCTCGGATGCCAACGGGCAGAAGGTCTCCAAGGTCAAGACGTCGGCGGACCAGCCGCATCCGACCTGTTTCTTCTACGCGCTGAGCGGGAAGCTGCAGCTCACCGTGCGCGTGTACGTCGGAGAGCCCGCCGTCGCCAAGGCACTCGTCGACCAGGCGGCGCCCATCGACACGTCCAACCCCGCCGACGAACCGGCGGGCTGGAAAGGCGGCTACCAGCCGTCCGGCGAGGGCGCCGTCTACGCCGTCGCGAAGGGTGGGAACGCGGTAGTCGTGACCACCAACCAGAAGCAGAGCGTGAAGGCACGTACGGTGGCGAAGGAGGCTATCGGTGAGCTGAAGCTCTAGGTAGTGGTATCCACACGTCAGAGTGAAGTTGATCTTGTACTACCCTGTGCCGCACGCGCGACGGTTCGCGGGACCAGCGCAACGCCAGATCCGGCGGAGGCCGCCTTGCGGTGTGGCTCGGCGGCACAAAAGATCATTTCTCCCCATAAGACAAAAGGACAGGTTTCGTGGCTGACACCCTCAAGGAAATCTTGCTCGACTCCACCCGTCGCCCGGCGGTCGTGAGCGACTTCGAAGGTCTCGTCGACGCTGAGGTTTCGGACAAGGGCGGCGTTTCCGGTGCCGTCGTGAAGACCGGCTTCGCGGCCGTCAAGAAGATCAAGCCGGGCATCATCCCCTCCGCCGTCGACGCCCTGCTCGACGACTTCACCGGTGCCCTCGAGCCGTTCTACGGCGACTACAAGGCCAAGGGTGGCAACGACTTCGGTGCCTACCTGGTCGGCCGCGGTGACGAGGCCGCCGACGCGCTCCTGTCGGTCACCGACGCGCGCGCCGACAAGAGCAGCCGCGACAGCATCAAGAAGGTCTACGGCAAGCTGCGCCCGAACGGCAAGAAGAACGTCGAGGAGGCCCTTCCCCGCCTCGGCCAGCTGATCGACAAGCACGCTGCTGCTGTTTAATCGCGCGGAGCGCGATCGATCGCGCTGACGTAAACGCGCCGAAGGGGCGTCGATCCGCTTCCCACTCACGTGGGGCGGAGAGGCGCCCCTTCATCGCGTTTACGTGGGCCTTCGGCCCAAAAGAGGGCGCGATCGGTGAAGTCTCGCCGTCGCGCTGGCGCGCTATCGGCGAGACAGTCCGCCGGTCACTTTGTTGGGCGCGTTGATCTTCGATGCTTGGACGTGAAAGGGCCGCCCAGTGGCCTTGTGGGTCACTGGGCGGCCCTGGCGACAAGCAGAAGAAGAGGGTTGGGCGTCGTTCTCAGTTCTTCTTGTCGGCGGAGCTGGTCGAGGCCTGGTGCCCGTTCTTGGGGGCGCCTGGCTTCGGTGCCGCGGGCTTGGCCGCACCCGAACCCGCGGCGGGACCGGAAGCGGCGGGCTTCGCGGGAGCGGGCTTCGGCGCGGCCGCCGCCGGAGCGGCGGGCTTCGCGGGGGGAGCGGGCGGAGCCTTCGGCGGCGCGGGCGCGACCGGCGGCTCCTGCTTGGAACGCAGCGCGTAGGCGGCACCGGCGCCGACCACCGCGATGCCGATGACCCACGGCCAGCGGCGACGCTTGCGCGTCCCCTTGGCAGCGGACTTCGCCTCGACGACCGCGGCCCGGAAGTCCTTCTTCGCGGCCTTGAAGTCCTTCTTGCCCCGGCGCTTGGACTCACCGGCGGACTTCGCGGCCAGGATGGCGGCCTTACGTGCCTTGCGGCCCGGCTTCCGCATCTCGGAAAGCCTGGCCAGCGCCTCCTTACGAGCCGCCTTCGAGCTGCGCTTGAGCTCCTTGCGGGTCAGTTCCGTCTTCTTCGCGAGCTTCTTGCGCGCGCGACGGCTGGTCTTAGCGATCTCACCGGCGCTCTCGGAGAGCTTCTGCTCGGCTACCTCGACGGCGTGGGCGGTGGCTTCCTTACCCGCCTCAACCGCACGTTTGCGCAGGCCGAGCGCGCCGGCCTTCGCCGACTCGCTCACCGAATCTGCGGCCCGGGTCATGGCCTTCACCTCATCAATCGTTTTGATTCTGCTTCGTTGCTTGTAACCTATCGTGCCCCTTTTCCCCAGATCTTGCCGCAGATGGCACGATGAAGCTCGTGACTGAAAGCAAGGGATCCCTCATTGGTGGCGCGTTGAAGGCCACTCTGCACACCAACCAGGGTGACATCACCCTGAACCTGTTCCCCGACCACGCGCCGAAGACGGTCGCGAACTTCGTCGGGCTCGCCGAGGGCAGCAAGGAGTACACGCAGCCCAACGCGCAGGGCGACAGCTCGGGCCCGTTCTACAACGGGTCGATCTTCCACCGCGTCATCGACGGCTTCATGCTCCAGGGCGGCGACCCGACCGGCACCGGCCGCGGCGGCCCCGGCTACAAGTTCGGCGACGAGTTCCACCCGGAGCTCCAGTTCTCCAAGCCGTACCTGCTGGCCATGGCCAACGCCGGGCCCGGCACCAACGGCTCGCAGTTCTTCATCACCGTCGCGCCGACGACGCACCTGAACTTCAAGCACACGATCTTCGGCGAGGTCGCGGACCAGTCGTCCCGCGAGGTCGTCGACGCGATCGGGCGCACGGCGACCGGTCCGGCCGACCGTCCGCTGCAGGACGTCGTCATCGAGAAGGTCAGCATCAGCCGCGAAGGCTGACAACGCTGATCGCACGGCCTGTTACGGGGGATTTCGGTAGGTTGGTGGCATCGTGAGCCAACCACCGAATCCCCAGTACCAGCAGGCCGCCATGCCCGGCTGCTGGTGGCACCCGAACCGGCCGACCGGGCTGAGCTGTGCACGCTGCGACCGTCCGGCCTGCCCGGATTGCCTGCGCGAAGCTTCAGTGGGCTTCCAGTGCACCGACTGCGTGCAGGCCGGCCGCCAGCAAGACCGCGTCCAGCAGAAGCAGTACCGCGACGCCGGCTACGGCGCGCGCACCCTCGCCGGCGCCCGGCAGCCTCGGACGGCGATCGTGACGCCGATCCTCCTGGCGCTCAACGTCGTCGTCTTCATCATCACGGTCGCCCAGTCCGGCAGCATCTCCGAGAACTTCTACTCGGAGGTCTTCCAGTACGGGCAGCTGTCGAATTCGGCGACGTTGGTGGACGACGAGTGGTGGCGGGTATTCACCTCGGGGTTCCTGCAGTACGGCCTCCTGCACATCGCGAGCAACGCGTTCTCCCTGTGGTTCGTGGGGCGCCCGCTGGAGACCGCGCTCGGCCGCGTCCCGTTCCTCACGCTCTACTTCGTCGCGATGCTCGGCGGTTCCGTCGCGAACCTGGTGTTCACGGACCTCAACGCACCCGCGGTGATCGGTGCCTCCGGTGCCATCTTCGGGCTCATCGGCGCGTACGCGGTCATCGTCATCAGGCTCCGGCTCAATCCGACATGGCTGCTCGTCATGCTGGGGCTCAACGTCTTCATCACCTTCCAGGTGCCGGGGATCTCGATCCTCGCGCACGCGGGCGGTTTCGTCGCCGGTCTGGTGACGACCTTCGCGCTGCTCTACGCGCCGGAGAAGAACCGCCTCAAATGGCAGCTCGGCGGGATCGCGATCGTGGTCGTCGCGCTGGTCGGGCTCCTGATCTGGAGGGACGTGCAGACGGCTTCCAGCGTCTGCGGGCTGGTCACCGAGAGCGGCAGACTCCGCTACCTGTGCTACCCGGCGTAGTCCCGCTTCCCCCGAGTGGGTTATGCGATTACCCGGTGGAGAAGCAACATGACGGGGTACCTTCACGTTGATTGTCAACATCATCACCGTGGGGGTTGAGATGAAGATTCGCAAGGCAGTCCTGTTCACCGCCGTCGCCGCGTTGGCTTCGGCACTGGCACCTTCGGTCGCGCAGGCCGGTGAGGCCGCGGAAACCTGCCAGACCTACACCAAACGCTATTTCCTCGGCTCGGGAAGTGCGATCACGCTGCGTGTCGCTTACGTCGATGCGGCGTTGAAAATCTGCTTCGGCGATCCCGGCGTCACTTCGTCGGTGGCGACGCAGACCGTCGGCACGACGGGGCCGGGCGCGGCGAGCGGCTGGGAGGTCACGGCCGGTCAGGCGGTGGTGGAAGACCAGCGGCCGCGGCACGTCAAAGCCAAGTTCAGCGGTTCGCTGCGGACCTGTGTCGTGAAGATCAACCCGATCTGCTCGCCGGCGTCGCCGTACGAGATCTTCGGGGAATACGCGCCGCCCGCTGTCGGCCCGGCCGTACCGGGCTGGTCACACGGCCCGAACGGCGATGTCCACTACTACGACAACGCCTGACCCTTGAGGGCGGTGAGGACGTCCAGGACGTCCCTGGGGTCCTCGCCGAGGTCGATCCGGCCGAACACCAGCAGGTGTTCGCCGGATTCGACCTCGAGGGTCAAGCCGTCCCGGCCGAGACGGCGCGTCGTGCGCAGCCGCAGCCGCGCTTCGGTCCAGGAATAGCGGTGCGCGCCGCCGAACGTCCTGGCCAGGATCCCGTCGGGACCGGCGGCCAGCCGCGGCCGGAGCAGGGTGCCGTGGAGCGCGAGCGCGCCGATGGACACCATCGCCACCCCGGTCAGCACGGTTCCGCCGACGTCACCGGCGAAAGCCAGCCACGTCACGCCTGCCAGCAGCAACAGGGTGATCACCCAGGCCACTACCACAACGTTCTGGCGCGGGGCCCACGAGGTGGGGTAGTTATCCACAGGGGTTATCCACACTGGGGATGAGTCACACCGGTGTAATTCGGCGTCAAGCCGCCAACCGGAGTAATACTCACCGCCACCGCATGGTCATGAGCAACCCGGCGATCATCAGCACGAAGCCGATCGCGAAGTTCGTGTTGCCCAGATCCGCCATGAAGGGGATCTTGTCGCCCGCGATGTAGTTGACGACCAGCCACAACAGGCCGACCAACATGAGACCGAACATCACGATCTTGTAGAACAGGTTCGACGGGCCCGCGGCCTTGACCTTCACCGGCGTGCGGCGGTCGGTCGGCGGGGTGTACGCCGTTTTCTTACGGACCTTGGACTTCGGCATCGTGTTCCTCGCGTACTGTTCGGCTTCCCTGGTGGCGATGACCCGCTTTCGGGTGCGCAACCAGCGCCACGTGCACACGTTAACGTAAACGAGCGCCGCTGGGCACCGTCCGGGACCGGTCGATTTCCCGCACTGTGACAATGGTGTCACACACGGTTCGACCTCGTGCCGGTTCGACACTGTGCTGGTTCGACACTGCGGCTTGGTTCGAGACTGAGGAGCTTTGCGTGGCTGAGCGGGAAGAGCCGGGTGGGGACCGTCGGCGGTACTCCGAACGACCACCCGGTGAGGGGCGTCCGGTGCCCCGCCGGAGGCCGCAAGAGGGCAGGTCACAGGACGGGCCGCCGCCGCGACGCCGGATGGACGCGCCTCCGCCACGCCGTCGTCCCGTGCCGCCGCCGGGGTCGACCGAGGAGACCGTCATCTTCGAACCGGTCGGCGGTGGCACCGCGACCGAGGAACGCCCGCCCCGGGAACTGGGCAAGGGCGGAGTCGCCGTCCGGACCGTCGGGGAGCTCCTCATCACCGCCGGGCTGGTGGTGCTGCTGTTCATGGTCTACGAGGTCTACGTGACCGACCTCTTCTCCGCGGGCAAGCAGTCGGAGGCGAGTTCGGAGCTGGACGGCGACTGGTCGAAGGACCGGCAGCTGCATCCGGACCTGGTCGACGGGAAGGCGTTCGCCAGGATCCACATCCCGGTGTTCGGCGCCGACTTCAACTTCACCATCCAGGAAGGCACCACCGAGGCCGCGCTCGAAGTCGGCCCCGGCCACTACAAGGGCACGGCGCTGCCGGGCGAACCGGGCAACTTCGCCATCGCCGGTCACCGTGTCGGCAAGGGCGCGCCGTTCAACGATCTGGACAACCTCACCTCGTGCGACCAGATCATCATCGAGTCGCAGACCGACTTCTACATCTACAAGGTGCTGCCCTACAAGGACGAGGTCGAGGGCTGGGCCGCGGGCAAGGGCGCCGACCCGAAGTGCAAGAACGTCGGGACGCTGCGTGATCCGAACGCCGTTGACGGCGGTGCCTACGGCGAGACCAACGGCCGCCGCATCGTGTTCCCGACCAAGGGCGACACGGTGAACCCGGTGCCGTACAAGGATCCGGAGATCCTGCCGAAGGCCGAACAGGTCTCGCTGCTCACGCTGACGACGTGTCACCCGAAGTTCTCGGCGCGAGAGCGGCTCATCATCCACGCGGTGCTGGCCCAGCAGGTGCCGAAGAACCAGGTGGGCACCTACGCCGAACTGCTGCCCAAGATCTCGGAGGCGCGCTGATGTACGGCTGGATCTGGCGAAAGCTGCCGGGCCCCTTCGCGGCGAAGCTGACCGTGGCGGTCGTGCTGGCGCTGGGGATCGTGGCGCTGCTGATGTTCGTCGTCTTCCCGTGGCTCGAGCCGCGGCTGTGGTTCAACGAAGTGAGCGTCCAGTAGAGGTGCGGTTCGGCGTCTTCCTCGTCTCCGGAAGGTTTCCCGGGCAGGAGGACGCCGACGTCCTGCGCAGGTCGGTCGACGCCGCCGTCGCCGCCGAACGGGCGGGCTTCGACGACGTCTGGTTCGCCGAGCACCACTTCATGCCGTACGGCGTCTGCCCGTCCGCGATCACCCTCGCCGCGCACGTGCTCGGCCGGACCGAGCGGATCGTGGTCGGCACCGCGGTGAGCGTGCTGTCGATCGCGCATCCGGTGGCGCTCGCCGAGCAGTGGTCGCTGCTCGACGCGGTTTCCGGCGGACGCCTGCGGATCGGCGTCGGCCGAGGCGGGCCGTGGCAGGACCTCGAGGTGTTCGGCACCGGGGCGTCCCGCTACGAAACGGGGTTCGAGGAGAGCCTCGACCTGTTGCTCGCGGCGATGACTTCGAAGACCGTCTCGGCCGACGGCGACTACTTCGCGTTCCGAGAGGTGCCGATGGTGCCGAGCCCGCAACGCGCTCCGCGCCTGGTCGTGGCCTGCGGAGACGCCGGATCGCGCGCTGTCCGGCTCGCCGCCGATCGTGGCCTGCCGATGCTGCTCGGCCTGCACACCGACGACGACGGCAAGATCGAAACCCTTGCCGCGTACGGGGATCCCGCCGCCGGGCATGTCTCGACGGTGATGTGCCAGGTGGGGGACGACGCGCTGGACGTCGTGCGGTCCGCGTTGCCGGGTTCGCTGAAAGAGGGGTTCGCCGGCCACGTGTACCTCGACGGCAGGCGGGGGCTGGAGAAGGATCCGGTGGCCTACACCGACCGGTTGTGCGAGATGCACCCGATCGGCGGCGTGGAGTACTGCGTCGACAGGCTGGGAACGAGCATCCGGCGTACCGGGGTCTCCCACGTGATCATGATGGTGGAAGCGTCCGGTACGCCGGAGGGAACGCTCGAGAACATCGCGCGGATCGGGGAAGAGGTACTACCCGCGCTGCGGAACGGCTAGCAGTCGCGGAGTTCCGGGCTCTGGTTCAGCAGCTGGCCGCGCACCGAAACGAACGCGCGGTACCGGTCACTGTCCACCTGGGACTTCTTGAACACGGCGACCCGGTGACAGTTCTGGAACGCCAGCTTCACGCCGAAGTGCCGTTCCAGCCCGCCGCGGATGGCGTCCGAGGCCAGCGCCCGCAGCAGCTGACCGCGTTCGGCTTCACTCGGCGGCGGCGTCTCGTTGTCGGCGAACCCGTCGGACGCGCCCTCGGCCTCCGCGATGACACCGGTGATCACGGTCCAGGCGTACGGCAGGGACTCCCGGACGCAGGCGACGAATTCGGCGTCGGAGACCTCCCCGCGCTCGGCCTTCTCAAGCAGCGCGGGCGATACATCCAGAGACATCGAACCTCCGAGAGAGACGCAGTGAACGTGGGCCGTCTTCCTGACTACTCACCCGCGGCTCAGCCCACAAGAGAAAACGATCATCATCACCACTTTGGCGGAAGCCGTCGTCACTCCCAGCGAAAAAGCTTCGCCGCCACGACACAACTGCCCACCGCGAAAGCCGCCAGAACGGCGAGTTGCAGCGGCTGGGCACCGGTGCCGGTCCAGGCGTCCTCCATGGCCTTGACACCCGGCGGGACGTACGCGCCGATGTCCTGGATGACCGTCGGCAACAACGGACGCGGCAGGTAGACGCCGCCGAGGAACATGATCGGGATATAGGCGACCATCGCGATCCCGCCCGCCGCGCGGCCGGTCTTGGCCACCGACGCGGCGATCAGCCCGAAACCGAAGATCGCCGTCGTTCCGAGCACGAACGCGAGCAGGAAGCCGAGCGGATGTCGTGGCCCTGGGACGTCGAAGACGGCGGAGCCGAGCACGATCAGCAGGCCGACCCCGGCGACGGTGACGGTGACGTTGATGATCAGCTGGGCCACCAGCAGTTTGGCCGGATGCACCGGTGTGGTGGCGAAGCGGCGGAGGATGCCTTGTTCGCGGTACGCCGCGATCACGGCCGGGATCGCCTGCAGGCCCATCAGGGCGATGGTGAGCACCACCAGCGAGGGCACCCAGGCGTCGATGAACCGCATGCCCGCGGTCGTTTCGCTCTGCGTCCGCAAGGCCGGGATGGCACCGAGGCCGAGCAACAACACGGCCGGTGACAGCAGCCCCGCGAGGACCCAGGCCGGTGACCGCAGCGCGAGTTTCGTTTCGGTGAAAGTGATCTTGGCGAGTGTGTTCACTGTTCGTCTCCTGTTTCAGTCGCGGCCGGTCAGGGTCACGAAGGCATCGTCCAAAGTGGATTTACCGGTGCGGTCGCGGAGTTCGGCGGGGGTGCCGGTGGCGACCACGCGACCGGCGTCGAAGACCGCGAGGCGGTCGCAAAGGCGTTCGGCCTCTTCCATGAAGTGCGTGACGAGCAGGACGGTGACGCCGGTGTCGCGCACGCCCTCGACGAGCTTCCAGGTGTCGCGGCGGGCGTGGGGGTCGAGTCCGGTGGTCAGCTCGTCGAGGACGGCGACCTCGGGGCTTCCGACCAGCGCGAGCGCGATCGAAACGCGCTGCTTCTGCCCGCCGGAAAGCTTGCCGAAGTACTTGTTCCGCTGCGCGGTGAGTCCCAGCTTCGCGAGCAGGTCACCGGTGTCGGCGGGGTTCGCGTAGAAGGACGCGTAGAGGTCGAGTGCCTCTTGGACCTTGAGCTTTTCCGGCAGGCGGCTTTCCTGGAGCTGGGAGCCGAGGCGCTGCCGGAGCGCGTTGTGGTCCTTGCCGGGGTCGAGGCCGAGGACCGACATGGTGCCGGAGTCCGGCGTCCGCAGTCCCTGGAGGCATTCGACGGTGGTGGTCTTGCCCGCGCCGTTGGTCCCGAGGATCCCGAAGATCTCGCCCTGTTCCACGTGGAACGAAACGTCGTCGACCGCGACGTGCTCCCCGTACGTCTTGCGGAGGTTGGTGACTTCGATGATTGGCATGCGAAAAACGTTATGGCGCAAGGTTTTCTTTGTGGATGGGTCTAGAAGCCCAACTGGGGTGGGGCTGGACCCACCCTGGTCGTGGCGCTGTGGCCACTGCGTTCCGACCCGTCGGTGCGCGAGACTTCTCGTATGATTCGCAAGTACCTCGTCTCGGTGCGCCGCGGCTTCGTGCTCGCCGCTCTCGCCCTGGTGAGCTGGCTTGACCTCCTGCTCGAACTGGTGGGCTTTTGCCTGCTCTGCGTGGGGCTGGTCTTCGCGTACACGCTGGCCTTGGAGGGAATGCGTCCGCGCGCCGCGCTCACCAGGCGGCTGTCTGGACGCTGGTGCGGTGTCGAGGTCGAGCCGCCCTATCGGCCGGCCCCGCCGGAGCCGGAACGCGAGCGAGACGGCTGGTACCGCGAAGGGAACAGCCTGTTCAAGCGGTCTTGGTTCCTCAAGTGGACCAAACGGTTCGAGTGGATCTCCGACGATCCGGCGACCGGCCGCGACCTGGGCTGGCAGCTGTGGAATCCGTTCGCGGGTCTGCTGCTCGTGCCTGCCGTGCTGCTGACCGGGCCGTTCGCGCTGCGGGTTTACGGCCGCTGGACGCGCTGGTGGCTCGGACCGCGCCCGGCTCGCGCCGGAGACGGCTGGGTCAAGAGGAGCTTGAAGGCGCTGGGGCACCAGATGGGGCTCTTCGGGCTTTCGGTCGCGCAACTCGCGATGGCGGTCCCGACGATGCTCGTGCTGATCGGACCGGCGCCGGCGTTCCCCGCGCTGGTGATGGCGGGCCGGACGGTCACCGACACACTGCGCCGCGAGGCCAGGAACTGGACCGGCGTCCGGATCGATCGTCCGTATCTGCCGGAGCCGCCGTTCCCCGTCCCGCGGGCGGACGGGCTGTACCAGTACCGGCGGCAGCTGTACGACACGCCGTGGTGGCCCGCGCGGCTGGGCCGCTGGCGCTGGATGATGCGGGACAGGGCGACCTGGCGTGATCTGGCGGGTGCCGTGGTCAACTCCGTCGTCCTGCTGCTGATGATGTTGCCGACGGCCACTCTGGTGCTCTTCGGGTTCCTGGGTTTCCTGGCGCTGTGGGTGTGGCGGCCGATCGCCCAGTGGACGGACACCTCGTGGTCGACCACGCACTGGTTCTCGACGATCGGCCTGCCCGAGGCGACGACTCACTGGCAGGCGCTCGCGTTGACCCCGGTCGCGCTGGCGGCGTTCGTGGCGGGCCTGATCCCGGCGCCGTGGCTGGCGCGTCAGGAGGCGCGCTTCGCGAAGCTGCTTCTGGGGCCGACGGAATCTTCGCGGCTGGAACAGCGTGTCGAACGGCTGAAGCAGACGCGTACGGACGCGTCGGTGGCGCAGGCCGCCGAGATGCGGCGGATCGAGCGGGATCTGCACGACGGGGTCCAGTCGCGGCTGGTCGCGATGGGGATGAAGCTGGGTGCGGTCGAAGCGCTGATCGACACCGATCCGGCCGCCGCGAAACGGCTCGCCGCAGAGCTGCGGCAGACGTCGTCCGAGACGCTGACCGAACTGCGGCTCCTGGTCCGCGGGATTCACCCGCCGGTGTTGTCCGAACGCGGTCTCGGTGACGCGGTGCGGGCGATGGCGCTGGACAGTCCGTTGCGGGCTTCGGTGAACGGTGTACTTCCGCGGCTCGAACAGCCCGCGGAGGCGTGTGCGTACTTCGCTGTCAGCGAGTTGCTGGGCAACGCGGCGAAGCACGGTGAAGCGCGGAGGGTGTCGATCGAGCTCGGTTACGACGACGGTGTGCTGCGGATCGAGGTCACCGACGACGGCAAGGGCGGCGCGAACGCGGCGCGGGGCAGCGGGATTCGCGGGATCGAACGCAGGCTGGGTGCCTTCGACGGTACTTTTGCTCTGACCAGCCCGCCCGGCGGGCCGACGAAGGCGACCGTGGAGATCCCGTGCCAGCTCGACCCCGATGCGTCGTCGCCGAGGACCAGTACCTCCTCCGAGACGGACTGACGCATTTGCTGACCGCGCACGGCTTCGATGTCGTCGAGGCGGTCGGGACCGGGCCGGAGCTCGAGCGAGCGCTGCGGACGCACCGGCCGGATGTCTCGGTCGTCGACGTCCGGATGCCGCCGACGCTCACCGACGAGGGCCTGCAGGTTGCGCTGGCGGTGCGGCGCGACCTTCCCGGTTTGCCGATTCTCGTGCTGTCGCAACACGTCGAGCAGCTCTACGCGCGCGAACTGCTGGCGGACGGCGCCGGCGCGATCGGCTATCTGTTGAAAGACCGCGTCTTCAACGCCGACCAGTTCATCGACGCGGTGCGGCGGGTGGCGGGCGGCGGGACCGCGATGGATCCGGAGGTGATCGCGAAACTGGTGGCGGGCAACGCCTCCGACCCGCTGGCGGCCCTGACCCCGCGCGAACGCGAAGTGCTCGAATTGATGGCCGAAGGCTGTTCCAACGCCGCCATCGCCGGGCGGCTGCACTTCAGCGAGGGCGCGGTGGGCAAGCACACCGCGAACATCTTCGCGAAACTCGGCATCGTCGCTTCGGACGACACGAACCGGCGAGTACTTGCTGTCCTGGCGTTCCTGGGTTCCTGACCTGGCGGGCGCCCAGGGGGTGTGTGGAAATAGGGACGTTGAGTGTCCCTATTTCCACACACCCCCACCGGATTCGACCGTTCACGCAGGACCGTGTGGATTTCGGGACGTTAGATGACCCAAAATCCACACGGTCCGCTCCCTTACGACCACCCGAAACGCCAAGAAGGACCCCACAACGGTGAGGCCCTTCATGACTTACTCGACAGTTGTCCACAACCCTTCCCGACTGTGGACAACCCCGACTGACCAGCCCTTTTCCCGGCTTCGGTCGGTAGACTGGGTTCGGGGCCGCCCCCTGGGACGGGTGGGGGGCTGCGTAGGTGAGTTAAGAGCGCGAGATGTGGGTCATTTCGTCGCGTTCCACGACCTTGACGCGTTCTCGGCCGTGCGGGACGCCGAGGGATTTCTCGTGGGCGTCGAGTTTGCCCCAGCCTTCCCAGGTGGTGAAGGGAACGCCGCGTTCGGTGAGGAAGCCGAGGATCGCGTCGGGGTCGTCGACGGCGGGGGCCGCCAGGTTGTCGGCGTCGGCCAGCAGGCTCGCGATCGTTTCGGCCGCGTCGCCCTTGGTGTGGCCGATGAGGCCGACGGGGCCGCGTTTGATCCAGCCGGTCACGTAGACGCCCGGCACCTGGTCCTCGTCGATGTCCAGCACCCGGCCCGCCTGGTTCGGCACTGTTCCGGTGGTGTGGTCGAACGGGATCTCCGGCAGGTGCGAGGACAGGTAGCCGACAGCGCGGTAGACGGCCTGGACGTCCCAGTCGTGGAATTCGCCGGTGCCGCGCACGTTCCCGTCACCGGTCAGTTCGGTGCGCTCGGTCCGCAGCCCGGTCACCTTGCCGTCTTCGCCGACGATCTCGCACGGCGAGTGCAGGAAGTGCAGGTGCAGCCGCTTCGGCCGGTCGCCCTGGTCGCGGATCGCCCACTCCTGCAGCGTCTTCACGACCATGTCGATCTGCTTCGACGCCCGCAGCGCGGCGATGCTGCCCTCGTCGAACTCGATGTCCTCGGGGTTCACGATGACCTCGACGTTCGGCGAGTGGTCCAGCTCGCGGAGTTCGAGCGGCGTGAACTTCGCCTGGGCAGGGCCGCGGCGCCCGAACACGTGCACGTCGGTGACCGGGCTGGTCTTCAAGCCCTGGTAGACGTTGTCCGGGATGTCGGTGCTGAGCAGCTCGTCCGCGGTCTTCGCGAGGACGCGGGCCACGTCGAGCGCCACGTTCCCGACACCGAGGACGGCGACCGAGGTCGCGTTCAGCGGCCAGGTGCGCGGCACGTCCGGGTGCCCGTCGTACCAGGAAACGAAGTCGGCGGCGCCGTAGCTGCCGTCGAGATCGATCCCGGGGATGTCCAGCTGCCTGTCGGCCATGGCGCCGGTCGAGAAGATCACCGCGTCGTAGAACTGGCGCAGGTCGTCGAGCTTCAGGTCGGTCCCGTAGTCGACGTTGCCCAGCAATCGGATGTTCGGCTTGTCGAGGACCTTGTGCAGGGCGGTGACGATGCCCTTGATCCGGGGGTGGTCGGGCGCGACGCCATACCGGATCAGCCCGAACGGCGCCGGCATGCGCTCGAACAGGTCGATCGTCACGTCGGCGTCGGACTTGTCGAGGATGTCGGCGGCGTAGATGCCGGCCGGACCGGCACCCACGATGGCTACACGAAGAGAACGGCTCACCCCTACCACGGTAAGTTAGGTTGCCCTAACAATCATTGTGATCTGGCGTACGGTCCACCTGCTGGGAGCCGCTAAGCTGGACGCATGCGCGTGCTCGTCGTCGACAACTACGACAGTTTTGTCTACAACCTGGTCCAGTACCTGGCCCAGCTCGGCGCCGACTGCACCGTCTGGCGTAACGACGTGGTGGACATCGACAAGCTCGGCGACTTCGACGCGGTCCTCGTCTCTCCCGGCCCCGGAACCCCGGAACGTGCTGGTCAGAGCATGGACGTGGTCCGCAAATGCGCCGACGAGCGCATCCCGATGCTCGGCGTCTGCCTCGGCCACCAGGCCCTGGGCGTCGTCTTCGGCGCCACCGTCGATCGCGCCCCCGAACTGCTGCACGGAAAGACCAGTCAAGTCCACCATTCGGGCGACGGAGTGCTCGCCGGACTGCCCGCCGAATTCACCGCCACGCGGTACCACTCGCTGACCGTTTTGCCCGAAACCATCGACGACGCCGTGTTCGAGATCACAGGCCGCACCGAGTCCGGTGTCGTGATGGGCATGCGGCACCGCGAGCTGCCGCTCGAAGGCGTCCAGTTCCACCCCGAGTCCGTGCTCACGCAGGGCGGGCACCGGATGCTGGCGAACTGGATGGCGTCGGCCGGGCACCCGGTCCCCGACGCCACGGTCGAAGAACTCGAACAGGCGACCCGCGCGCTGCAGAAGGCCGCTGCTGCGTGACCTCGCTGATCCGGCTCGAGAGAGTCGGTAAGCGCTACGGACGCGGCGAGCCCGTCCTCGTCGACGTCGATCTCGACGTGCCCGCGGGCCGCGTGATCGGCATCCTCGGCTCGAACGGTTCGGGGAAGTCGACGCTGCTCAGGATCCTCGCGGCACTTTCCCGCGAGACCTCGGGAACCGTCGTGGGCAGCCCGCGGGTCGGCTATCTGCCGGACCGCTTCCCGGCGGGGCAGCGGATGAGCGCCCGGGCCTACCTGCGGCATATGGCCCGCATCGACGGCCATGTCGACTTGTCGGCCATCGATCCTTTGCTGGAGCGGTTGGCGCTGGTCGGCGGGCCGGACGCGCCTCTGCGGACCCTGTCGAAGGGCAACGCCCAAAAGGTCGGTCTCGCTCAAGCCGTCCTCGCCCGGCCGGAGTTGCTGATCCTCGACGAACCCTGGTCCGGCCTCGACGTCGAAGCCCACACCGTGCTCGGCGAACTCGTCGCCGAAACCAGGGAACGCGGCGCGAGCGTGGTCTTCACCGACCACCGCGCGGCCGCCGTGCACGCCCACGCCGACGACGTCCACCGGATGGACGACGGCCTCCTGACCCGCGTCGAATCCGCGGCGAAGACCGCGACCAGGATCGTCCTCCGCGGACCCGGCGGCGACTGGTCTTCGGAGCCCGGTGTCAGCCAGGTCGTGACGGAAGGCGGGAAGGTCCTCCTGACGGTCGAAGCCGGGCACACCGACGCCGTCCTGCTGCGGGCACTCAACCGGGGCTTCTCGGTCCAGGAGGTGGCGCCGTGCTCGCCATGACGCGCTACTACCTCGCGCTGCTCGGCCATTCCCAGCGCTACCTCCCCGCGATCCTCGCCTACATCGCGGTCAACACCGTGCTCTACACGGATCCGGCGTCGCCGCTGCTGCCGCAGTACGGGATCAGCGCGGGCTCGCTCCTGGTGGTCTCGTGCTGGCTGACGATCGCGATGCTCGACGTCGAGGATCCGGTCCAGCGTCTGGTGACCTTCAGCCACGCACGACGCTGGCGTTCGGTCCTCGGCGGCGCCGCGTTGGCCGTCTTCGGCTGCGCCGTCGTGCTGATCCTCGTGACGGTGCTGTGGTCCGGCCTCCGGACCGGCGGTTTCACGATCGGCACCTTCGCCCTCGGTGCGGGTGCCCACGCGTTGTGCGCGCTGTTCGGGATCGCGATCGGCCTGCCTTGTTCACGGCTGCTGATCCCGCGCGTCGGCTGGTCCGTGCTGGCCGCGGTCTTCGCCCTCGCCGCCGTGCTCCTGGTGAAGTGGCTGCCGCTGGCCAACCCGCTGCTGCGCGCCTTGACCTCGCAACAGCCACTGGCCGGTCCGTTCACGGTGGCCGTGGTGACGGCGGCCGCCACGGTGTTCGTGAGCGCGACGGCCGTCGGCTACCTGCTCCGCCGCAACGCCTGACCCGGTTTCAGCCCGTGGGCTCGTCCTCGGCCGTTCGAAGTTCTCGGGCGGCCGGCCAGATGATGGCTTCCAGCGCGGCTTCGGCCAGCACCCGCCAGTAGGCGTCCTCGCTGGCCTCGGCTTCCGTCCTGCGTGCCGAGAGATCCGATCGCACGGTGGAAGCGACACGATCCAGGTCGGTACGACCGGCCAGCCAGCGCAACGTGTGCAAATCCGGCTGCCAGCCCTCCGGTGTTGCGTCGGTCATTGGCGAACCTTAACCTTCTCTGTCTATAGGAAGTTGCTCTCCAACCATACGACTTTGGGGGGACCATTGCGTATTCGATCGATACTGGCCTGTGCACTGATGCTCATCGTCCCGGTCGCGACACCAGCGGCCGCGGAGGCGAGTCAGAACTCCACCTGTGAGGTGGGCTTGGACGGACTGCACTACTCCGGAGGCGCCGGCGGCGTCATCTTCAAGGGCCGTGCCACCTGTCCCGGCGCCACGACCATGTTGTTCTTCGGTTCGTTGTGGCGCTGCCCGGTGCGTATCGACGGCGGGATCCCGGCCGACTGGCTGAACCAAGGATGCGTACTGGCCGGGGACAACAACTCGGAACGCCCGATGGTCGCGGGCCGCCAGGAGACCTTCTACGTGCCCGACATCGGTCGGCCGGGTGGCACCGGCGGCCCTTGGTGGAACGGCTGGGGAGCCTTCCGGCTCAAGGACCAGCCCCCGGCGGAAGCGGTGGAGATCCGGACCGCACCCTTGGAATACACCACCTGATCGTGTCACCGAACGAAAAGGGCCCCGCACGGTTTCGTGCGGGGCCCTTTTCGATCAGCTTTCGATCACGGAGGCGGGAGGATCCCCGACCTGGTGGGCGACGTCGTCGTCTCATCGCCTTCGACGATGAACAGCGTGATCGGCGCGTTCTTCGCCACCTTCGCTCCGGCCTGCGGGTTGGTCTTGCTGACCTTGCCCGCGTCGTCCCGGTCGCCGTTCTTGTCGGCCTGCGTGTTGATCTGACCGCTCCAGCCCAGCTGCTGCAACTGGCGGGTGGCCTGCTCCTCCGTCATGCCCTTCAGGTTCGGCATGTCGAAGGTCTCCTGGCTGCCGTCGGACACGGTCACCGTGACCACACCGCCGACCGCGAGCTTGCCGCCGTTCGGGGTCTGGTCGACGACGGTGTCCTTGGGCTCGCTGGAGCTGGTGGTCTTGAAACTCGGCGTGAACCCGGCCTGCCTCAGCCCTGCGTCGGCCTCCGACTTCGTCTTGCCCTTGAAGTTCGGGACCGTCTTCAGTTCCTTGGACTTCCCGACCGTGATGTCGACCTTGGAGCCCTGGTCGACATCGGTCTGCGCGGCCGGGTTCTGCGACAGGACCTTGCCGGCGTTGTTCGGCTCGTCGGTCTCCTGCTCGGTGGTCACCCCGAGCACGAGACCCGCGCCGGTCAGCGCCGTCTCGGCTTCGCTCTGGGACTTGCCCTTGAGGTCCGGGGCCTTGACCTTGCTCGGCTTCGTGCCGACGGTCAGCGTGATCTTGTCCGTGGTCGGCGTCATCTGACCCTCGTTCGGGTTGATCGCGATGACCTTGTCGATGTCGTTCTCGTCGCAAGCGGGCAGACCGTTCGCGGGCGCACCGGTGCAGGGGACCTTCTTGGTGGGCTCGAACGAGTTGAACCCCGCCCCCCGGAGCGTGTCCTTCGCCGAAGCCTCGGACTGGCCCGTGACCCTCGGGATCGCCTTGCTCTCCGCGCCGGTGCTGTTGAACGCGTTGGACAGCCACATGATCAGCAGCACCACGGCCGCCAGCGAGACGACGAGGCCGGCGATCAGCCAGGCGCGACGCTTCTTCTTCGCGGCCGGGTCTTCGTCGTCTTCTTCGTACTGGTCGTAGCGCTGCGGCACCCGGCGGTCGGAGTCCATGACCTGGGTGCGCTCGTCCTCCGACATCACCATCGGCGCGGCGGGCCGCTGGCCGGACAGCGTGCGGACCAGGTCCGAACGCATCTCCGCCGACGACTGGTAGCGGTTCGCCGGGCCCTTCGCGAGCGCCTTGAGCACGACGGCGTCGAGCTCGGGCGCCACGGCCGGGTTCACCGACGACGGCGGGTTCGGGTCCTCCCGGACGTGCTGGTACGCCACCGCCACCGGGGAGTCGCCGGTGAAGGGCGGCTCGCCGGTGATGAGTTCGTACAGCACGCAACCCGCGGCGTAGACGTCGGAACGCGCGTCGACGGACTCACCTCGGGCCTGCTCCGGCGAGAGGTACTGCGCCGTGCCGATCACCGCGGCGGTCTGCGTCATCGCGGACTGCCCGTCGTGCATGGCGCGCGCGATGCCGAAGTCCATCACCTTGACGGCGCCGTTCTTCGTGATCATCACGTTCGCCGGTTTGACGTCGCGGTGCACGATGCCGTGCCGGTGCGAGAAGTCCAGCGCCGCGCAGACGTCGGCCATGACCTCCATCGCACGCTTCTGCGACATCGGGCCTTCGGTCTTCACGATGTCCCGCAGAGTCCGTCCTTCGACGTACTCCATGACGATGTACGGCAGCGGGCCGAACTCGGTGTTCGTCTCGCCGGTGTCGTAGACGGCGACGATCGCCGGGTGGTTCAGTGCCGCCGCGTTCTGTGCCTCACGACGGAAACGTTCTTGGAACTGGGGATCCCGCGCCAGGTCGGCACGCAGGATCTTGATCGCCACCTCCCGGCCCAGGCGCACGTCGTGGCCGTGATGGACCTCGGACATGCCTCCGTAGCCGAGCGTGTCGCCCAGCTCGTAGCGGTTGCTGAGCAGTCTTGGTGTGCTCATCTCTGCGTGCCGTTCCATTCCGTCCAAGGTTTGCTGCTCATCATTCCTGGATTCGCCTGCCCGGCTGATTCCTCGGTGCTGCCCTCCGTCGGCACCGCGGGGTACGCGGATGTCTGCGAAGGACCCACAGGCTTCTTACCCGGAGCCGGTGCCTGTTCACTCGTATCCACGCCGCCCGACTGCTGTCCGTTGCCCGAACCGACCAGTCTCACGATGAGGAAGGCTCCTGCCACCAGTACTGCGATCAGGATCACCGCGAGCAGCACCCACCAGCCCCATTGTGGCCGTTTGCCGGGCAGGCGGCGGACCGCCATCGGGGGCGGTCCGGTGACCGGGTGCATCGCCGGATGCGACGCCGGTCCGACGGCCACCATGGGGTTCGGCGGCGAGTGCGGGCCAGGAGGCCCCTGCTGCGGCATCACCGGCGGCTGGCCTGCGGCGTAGGCGACGTTGACCAGCCCCGACGGTGTCGGCAGCGGCAGACCGGCGCGGACCGCGGCCACCGCGGCCGCGAACTCGCCACCGCTGTTGTACCGCTGTCTCGGATCCTTGATCAGGGTCGCTTCGATGACCGCGCGGGCGCCCGGCGGCACGTCCGGCGGCAGCGGCGGCGGGAGGTCGCGGATGTGCATCATCGCGACGGTCACCGCGTTCTCCGAAAGGAACGGCCGGTGCCCGGTCAGGCATTCGTAGCCGCAGACAGCCAGCGAATAGACGTCGCTCGCCGGTTCGGCGTTATGCCCGAGCGCCTGCTCGGGGGCGATGTAGTGGGCGGTGCCCATGACCATGCCGGACCTGGTCACCGGTGCGGCGTCGGCGGCCTTCGCGACGCCGAAGTCGGTGATCTTCACCTGCCCGGCCGGGGTGACCATGATGTTGCCCGGTTTGACGTCGCGGTGCACCAGACCGGTCTCGTGCGCAGCCTGCAGCGCGTTCCCGGCCTGCTCGAGGATGTCCAGGGTGCGCTCGGCGTTCAGCCGTCCTTCACGGGTGATGATCGCGGCCAGCGGATCGCCTTCGACCAGCTCCATCACCAGGTACGCGATCGACAGCTCGTCCGCGACCGTCTCGCCGTAGTCGTGCACGGCGGCGATGCCGGGATGGTTCAGCGACGCCGTCATCCGCGCCTCTGTCCGGAAGCGATGCAGGAACTCGGCGTCGCCGGACAGCTCCGCCTTGAGGATCTTGACGGCGACCGTCCGGTCCAGCCGCGTGTCGCTGGCCTGCCAGACCTCGCCCATCCCGCCGACGGCGATCCGGTTCGTCAGCTTGTACCGGTCGGCCAGCAGCTGACCCGAGGACAGCATCCGCTATCCACCCCCGAGCATCGCGTTGACGGCGGCGCGGCCGATCTCCGCGGCGACGGTGCCGCCGGTCGCTTCGAGCCCGCGGTTACCACCGGACTCGACGATCACCGAGACGGCGATCTTCGGGTCCATCGCCGGCGCGAACCCGGTGTACCAGGCGTGCGGCGGGGTGTTCTTCGGGTCGTTGCCGTGTTCGGCGGTGCCGGTCTTGGAGGCGATCTGGATGTCGCCGCGTTTGCCGGCGCCCTTGGTGTTCTCCTCCGACGCCAGCATCATGTCGCGCAGGATCGCGGCGTTCGCGCTGGACATGGCGGCGTCGCCGGTCAGTTCGCTCGGTTTGTAGTCCTCGATGGTCGACAGGTTCGGTGCCAGCAGCGACTGCACGAGCTGCGGCTTCATCGCCATCCCGTTGTTCGCGATGGTCGCCGAAAGCAAGGCGTCCTGGATCGGCGTCAGGCGTACGTCCCGCTGCCCGATGGCGCTCTGGAACAGGGCGGCCTTCGAGTCGAGCGGGCCGAGGGTGGAACCGGCGACCCGCATCGGCACTGTCAGGTCTTCGCCGACACCGAAGTTCTTCGCCGTCGCGTTCAGCTTCTCCTTGCCGAGCTCACCCGCGAGTTCGGCGAAGGGCACGTTGCACGAGTACCGCAGCGCTTCCTTCAACGTGCTGCCCTTGCAGGCCGCGCCGCCGTAGTTCTCCAGCGTCGTCTGCGTGCCGGGGAGTTTGACGTTGGGCGCGGTGTTGACCGGCATGTCCGGCGTCTTGCCGTCCTCGAGCGCGGCCGCGGTCACTATCAGCTTCGCGGTCGAACCCGGCGGATAGGTCTCCGAGATCGCGCGGTTCAGCATCGGCTTCTTCGGATCGTCACGCCACTGCCCCCACGCGGCGATCTGCTCCTTGCCGACGTGCGAGGCGAGCTTGTTCGGGTCGTACGACGGCGTCGAGACCATGGCCAGGATGCGCCCGGTCTTGGGCTCCATCGCGACCACCGAGCCGGTGTAGCCCTTCTGCGTCATCAGGTCGTACGCCGCCTTCTGCACGGCGGGGTTGATCGTCAGCTTCACGTTCCCGCCGCGCGGATCGCGGCCGGTGACCATGTCCGACAGGCGCCGGACGAACAGCCGCGGGTCGGAACCGTTGAGCACGTCGTCCTCGGACCGCTCCAGGCCGCCCGAGCCGTAGTTGATCGAGTAGTAGCCGGTGACCGGCGCGTACATCGGGCCGTCGGCGTAGGTCCGGATGAACTTGTACTTGTCGTTCGACGGGTCGACCTTCGCGAGCGCGGAACCGTCGGGGGTGACGATCAGGCCGCGCTGGCGGGAGTACTCCTCGTAGAGCACGCGCAGGTTGCGCGAATCCGTGCGGTAGTCGTCGGCCTTGACCACCTGGATGTAGGTGGCGTTGGCCAGCAGCAGCACCACCATGACGAGCATGGCGATCCCGACCTTGCGGAGCGGGGTGTTCACGAAGCGCTCCCCTCACCGTTCGCGGACGGCCGCTGGACCATCACCGTGTGCGCTTCCGCGAGGGGCGCTTGCGGCTGTTGCGGCTTCGGCCGCGCGGCGGGTTTGCGGGCGGCGTCGGAGATTCGGAGCAGAAGGGCCACCAGGATGTAGTTCGCGAGCAAGGAAGAACCACCGCGGGAGAGGAACGGGGCGGTGATCCCGGTGTTGGGGATCAGGTTCGTGACGCCGCCGACGACGACGAAGATCTGCATGACCAGGGCGAACGACAGGCCGCCGCCGAGGAGTTTGCCGAAGGTGTCGCGGACGGCGAGGGCGCTGCGCATCCCGCGCATCGCCAGGATCAGGTACAGCATCAGCATCGCGGCGAGGCCGATGAAGCCGAGTTCCTCGCCGATCGCGGTGGTGATGAAGTCCGTTTTGGCCTCGGGGACCATGTCCGGCCGCCCGGCGCCGAGGCCGGTACCGCCGACCCCGCCGGTCCCGAGCCCGAACAGCCCCTGCGCGACCTGGTAACCGCCGCCCGCGTCGTCGTAGGTGGCGAGCGGGTCGATCCAGTTCCGGACACGCTGCTGGACGTGCGTGAACAGGTTGTAGGCGATGATCGCGCCCGCGGCGAAGAAGCCGACCCCGAGCACCACCCAGATGATCCGTTCGGTGGCGACGTACAACATCACCAGCGTGACGCCGAAGAACAGCAGCGACGTCCCGAGGTCCTTCTCGAACACCAGGACACCGAGGCAGGCGGCCGCCGCGATGAGGATCGGGCCGAGGTCACGGGCACGCGGCAGCTCGACGCCGGCGATCTTCTTGCCCGCGACCATGAACAGGTCGCGTTTCGTCACCAGGAACGAGGCGAAGAAGATCATCAGCAGGATCTTCGCGAACTCACCCGGCTGGATCGAGAAGAACGGCAGCTTGATCCAGACCTTCGCGCCGTTGACCTCGGAAAGGCTCGACGGCAGCACCGCGGGCAGCGCGAGCGCCACGATGCCGACCAGACCGCAGATGTAGCCGTAGCGGGTCAGCGTGCGGTGGTCGCTGATCACGACCAGCACCACCACGAACAGCACGAGCGAGATCGCCGTGAACAGCACCTGCTTGGTGACGTCCGGCGTGTACTCCTTGCCCTGCTGGATCGCGCGTTCCGCGAGCGCGAGGTCGATCCGGTGGATCATCACCAGGCCGAGCCCGTTCAGCAGCGCGACGCACGGCAGGATCACCGGGTCCGCGTACGGCGCCCAGCGGCGGACAGCCAGATGCGCCGCCGTCAGCACCCCGAGGTAGGACAGCCCCAGCCAGATGATCGAGCTGGTGAGCTCCTGCTCCTGGTTCGCTTCCACCAGCACGAGCGCGATGGTGACGATGAACGTCGCGAACGCCAGGAGGACGAGCTCGGTCCCGCGCCGGGTGGGCAGCTCGCGCGGAGGGTTCGTGGCGAACTGGGCCGAAGCCGGATCGGCGAGCGGCGTGCTCATCAGTTACCGCCCCCTGGTGCTGCCGTGGCCGGCGTCGAGCAGTCCCTCCCCGCTGGCTGGTTCGCCGAGTTCGGCGAGGCGGGGGTCGAAGGGGGAGCCGCCGACGACGACACGGGCGGTGCCGAAGCGGAAGGCGGCGTGGAAGTCGAGCTGGTGTTCGGTTTGCAGTCGGCCAGCTGCTTGTGCGGCCGCAGGAAGTCGTCGATGTACTTGCGGGCGTCGTCGAGGTTGTCCTTCTTGACGCCGTTCTTCACCGCGATGCGCGCGTCCTCCTGGAGCGCGGGCACCAGCAGTTTGTCGGTGCACAGCCCGCCCGGCGGGCACGAGCCCTGCTCGTAGGCGTGCAGGTCGATGCCGAGGATGCTGCCGGGGACGCCGCGGTAGATCACGACCTCCTCGCCGGGACCTTCGCCGACGTAGTACTGGCTCAGCACGAAATACCGCGTGGCTATCGCCGCCGCGGCCAGCACGATCAGGACGACCACTGCTCCCGCCAGCCAGCGAAATCGCCTCCGGCGCTTGACCTTGGGGTCCTCCTGTGGTGGCTGGACCTCGGGCCGCGGCTGCGGCGCGGGCTGGGTCAGCGCCCTGGCACGGGCGGCGGGGGAGTCGCCCTGGTGGAATTCGTCACTGCCGTCACCGGCGGCGCCGCCCACTATGGGCGCGTCCTCGCCGAAATCGACGTCGACGACGTCGGCGATGATCACCGTGACGTTGTCGGTGCCGCCGCCCTTGAGCGCCAGCTCGATCATCCGGTCCGCACAGGCCTGCGGATCCGGGATCTGGATGGCCTCGGCGAGCGTCTCGTCGCTGACCATGCCGGACAGACCGTCCGAGCAGATCAGGTAGCGGTCGTGGGCACGGGCCTCGCGCACCGTCAGGCTCGGCTCGACCTCGTGTCCGGTGAGCGCCTTCAGCAGCAGCGACCGCTGCGGGTGCACCGCAGCCTCTTCCGGCGTGATCCGGCCCTGTTCGAGGAGTTCGTTGACGAAGCTGTCGTCCCGCGTGATCTGCGAGAACTGCCCGCCGCGCATCAGATACGCGCGCGAGTCGCCGACGTGCACGACACCCATCCGCGAACCGGCGAACAGCACGGCGGTCAGGGTGGTGCCCATCCCGTCGAGGTCCGGATCCTGCTGGACGAGTTCGGCGATGGCGGCGTTGCCGTTCTGGACGGCCTCGCGCAGCTGGGCGAGGAGGTCGTCGCTCGGATCGTCGTCGTCGAGCGGGGCCAGTGAGGCGATGACCACCTTGCTGGCGACTTCACCGGCGGCGTGACCGCCCATGCCGTCGGCGAGGGCGAGCAGGCGGGGACCTGCGTACACGGAGTCCTGGTTGCTGGAACGCACCAGGCCCCGGTCGCTGCGAGCCGCGTAGCGGAGGACGAGAGTCATGGGCGAAGCTCGATCACCGTTTTGCCGATCCGGATGGGGACTCCGAGCGGGACCCGGAGGGGTGCCGTGACCTTAGCCCGGTCGAGGTACGTCCCGTTCGTCGAGCCCAGATCTTCCACGTACCAATCCTCCCCGCGCAGGGCGATCCGGGCGTGCCGGGTCGACGCGTAGTCGTCGTCCAGCACCAAGGTCGAGTCGTCGGCACGGCCGATCAGGATCGGCCTGCCGTCCAAGGCGATCCTGGTGCCTGCCAGCGCGCCATGGGTCACGAGCAGCTGCTGCGGCGACTTCCCGCCGCGCGGCTTCTTGTTTTCCTTCTTCTTGCGACCGAACGTCGGGACGGCGACTCGCAGCCCGGAGGCCGCGTACAGATCCGAGCGGACGACACGCAACGCGGCGAACACGAAGAGCCAGAGCAGCACGAGAAAGCCCACTCTGGTGAGTTGAACGACCAGCTCTGGCACTTGTTGTGTCCGCTCCCGTTTCTCCTGTACGCCGCGGAGAGCCCGTGCCGTCCGGGATGGTCGGCTCCGAACGGCCTTGCTCTCCGCTACGACCCGAGGTGCCGATCCACCACAGGTCCCGCACCGCAATTCTGCGGTACCCCCTCCAGACGCCGCCGGTCAGCCCTGCGTACGGAACACGAGAGACGAGTGGCCCACGCGGATCACGTCGCCGTCGGCGAGCTGCCAGGTCTGCACGGGGGTGCCGTTGACGGTGGTGCCGTTCGTCGAACCGATGTCCGCGAGCGTCGCGCTCTGGCCGTCCCAGGTGATCTCCAGATGACGACGCGAGACGCCGGTGTCCGGCAGCCGGAAGTCGGCGTCCTGACCACGGCCCACGACGTTCCCGCCCTGCTTCAGCGAGTACGAACGGTTCGAACCGTCGTCCAGCTGGAGGCTCGCGGCGAGCTGACGGCCTGCCGCCGGCTGACCGCCGTAGCCGCCACCCTGCGCGTACGGGTCCGCGGCGGGCTGGCCGTACTGCTGCTGGCCACCGCCGTACTGGTCGTAGCCGCCCTGTTGCTGCTGGCCGCCGTACTGGTCATAGCCGGGCTGCTGGGCGCCGCCGCCGTAACCACCCTGGTCGTAACCGGGTTGCTGCTGCTGGCCGCCGTACTGGTCGTACCCGGGCTGCTGGGCGCCGCCGCCGTAACCACCCTGGTCGTAACCGGGTTGCTGCTGCTGGCCGCCGTACTGGTCATAGCCCGGCTGCTGGGCGCCGCCATAGCCCTGGTCGTAGCCGGGCTGTTGCTGCTGGCCGCCGTACTGGTCGTAACCGGGCTGCTGGGCGCCGCCGTAACCCTGGTCGTAGCCGCCCTGCTGTTGGCCGCCATAACCCTGGTCGTACCCGGGCTGCTGCTGGCCAGCCTGCTGTCCGTAGCCGTACTGGCCCTGCTGCTGGCCGTACGGGTCACCCTGGTCGTATTGGCCGTAGCCGGGGGGCTGGCTCATTGCTGGGTCTCCTGCGTTGCTGGGTCGTGCCGACCGTGACGAACCTTCGGCGCCAGGTGGTTTGACGTCGGGATCGACGGACGAACGGGTCTTGAACTGTCCAGTATGCAGCGCCTCGTTGCGCTCGAGCGAAACTACGACGTCACCATAGGTGTCCCAACCGTGCTCGGCGAGGTGTTCCTTGACCGCCTCCGCCAACACCGACGTGACCCGACGTTCGTCTCCGGCCATGCGCTCGTGATCAGCCTGCCCCAACGACACGATGTAGTGGTTGGGAGCGAGCTGTCGACCACCGGCCAGCTCACGAACGTTCTCCTCGCTCTCGCGCTCAAGCGCCACCGCCACTTCCTGCGTGACGACGTTGCCACCGAACATGCGCGCGAAGGTATTGCCCACGAGGTTCTCGAGCCGCCTATCAAAGCGTTCGACGCGGCCCACCGGGCAACCTCCTCACACGTGTGCTTCCCCGTCGATCCTATCCGGGTACGGCCAGTCGGACACGGCCCCCGGTGAAACCCGTCAAATCAGCCTGCTACGCTTTGCGAGCTGTCAGAGAACGAAGCACTCGGGCGAGTGGCGGAATGGCAGACGCGCACGGTTCAGGTCCGTGTGTCCGAAAGGACGTGAGGGTTCAACTCCCTCCTCGCCCACCCTTAGTCAGAGGCCCCTTCGCTAGCGCGACGGGGCCTCTTTCGCGTTCGGTCGTCGCTCGTCAATTCCCGGGGGGCCGAGCCCCCCGGACCCCCACGGTGCGTGAGGGCGGCGGTTGGCGGTTGGCGGTTGGGTGGTTGGCGAGTGGGTTGCTTCCCGAGAGAACAAAGAAAAGGCAAAGAAAAGACCCGGCTGGTGGCCGGGTCTTCGGGTTTCTGTGGGTCAGTTCACGCCGATCAGGTCGACTACGAAGATCAGGGTCTCGTTCGGCTTGATGACGCCGCCGGCGCCGCGTTCGCCGTAAGCGAGGTGCGGCGGGATGACGAGCTGGCGGCGCCCGCCGACCTTCATGCCCGCGACGCCCTGGTCCCAGCCGGGGATGACCTGCCCCTTGCCGAGGCCGAAGCGCAGCGGCTCACCGCGGTCCCACGACGCGTCGAACTGGTCGCCGGTCGAGTGCGAGACACCGACATAGTGCACCGAAACGGTGTCGCCGGACTTGGCCTCCTGGCCTTCGCCGACGGTGATGTCGGACTTCACCAGGTCGGCGGGCGCGGCGCCTTCCGGACGGTCGATCTGGGGCTTTTCCAAAGACATGGTGACAAAGCTACATCCGCTGGTCCCGGGTTCGCAGGGCGAGTGTTCCGCCGAACGGTGGCAAGAACGCGAATAGTCTTCACAAATTTGGATACCCGTGGGTAGTGTGCGCCTCGTCACTCTCCGACGACGGAGGTCTTTCATGCGACGAGGCATACGGGTCTTGACGACGCTGGCGGGGTTGACGCTGGTGGCGGGGACCGTTCCGGCACTCCAGGCAAACGCGGCGGAAGCCCCACCGAACTCCGTGGTGGCGGCGGCGCTCGACGACTACTGCGGCGGCCAGTGCGGCGACATCCTGCCGCCCGGCACGAAGGGGAACGCCACCCTCGCCGAAATCCTGGCGCACAAGGCGCTCGGCACCCGGCCCGCGCATTCCGCCGACCAGCTCGGCAAGTACGCCTCGCTCGCCGGCGGCTACAAGACGCTGACCACGGACAAGATCAACCAGTTCTTCAACGACGCCTCGTTCGGCGTCCAGTCCGGGCAGGTCGAGAGCACGATCAAACCGCGTTCGGACGTGACGATCACCCGCGACAAGGCGACCGGCGTCCCCCGGATCGTCGGCACCACGCGGCCGGGCACGATGTACGGCGCCGGATACGCGGCCGGGCAGGATCGCCTGTGGCTGATGGACATCATGCGCCGCGTCGGCCGCGGCCAGCTGACCTCGTACGCCGGTGGCGCGCAGGGCAACCGCGAACTCGAGCAGAGCTTCTTCTCTTCGGCGCCCTACACCGAGCAGGAACTGCAGAAGCAGATCGACAACGCCGCGGCCAGCGGTCCGCGCGGCGCGCAGGGCAAGGCCGACGCCGAGGCCTACGTGCAGGGCGTCAACAAGTACATCTCCGATTCGCACAGCGGCCGCTACTTCCCCGGCGAGTACGTCCTCACCGGACACGTCGACGCGATCACCAACGCCGGGACCATCGAACCGTTCAAGCTGACCGACCTCGTCGTGCTCGCCGCGGTGGTCGGCGCGCAGTTCGGCGCCGGCGGCGGCGGTGAGGTGCAGAACGCCATCGCGAAGATGGCGATGCAGGAGAAGTACGGTCTCGAACAGGGCGACAAGGTCTGGAAGAGCCTCCGGTCCGAGGACGACCCCGAGACCGTCAAGACACTCCACAATGGACAGAACTTCGACTACGGCAAGGCGCCCGCGAACCCGCAGGGCGCGGCCATCCCGGACAAGGGTTCGGTCACCGGGCAGCAGCTCGTCTTCGACCCGACCGGTTCCGCCGGGACGGCGACGCCCGCCAAGGTGGACGTTCCCGCGCCCGACGACCAGAAAGCCGTCCGCGGCATCTTCGACAACGGCGTCCTGCCCGGCAACCTGCTTTCCGAGAAACACGGCATGTCCAACGCGCTGGTCGTCTCCGGCGCCAAGACCGCGAGCGGTCACCCCGTCGCCGTCTTCGGCCCGCAGGCCGGCTACTTCGCGCCGCAACTGCTGATGCTGCAGGAACTCCAGGGCCCGGGTATCAGTGCTCGCGGCGCCTCGTTCGCCGGGATCAGCATGTACGTGCTGCTCGGCCGCGGCAAGGACTACTCGTGGAGCGCGACTTCGGCGTCGCAGGACATCACCGACACCTACGCCGTCGAACTGTGCGAGCAGAACGGTTCCACGCCGACGAAGAACTCCGCCTTCTACCGCTTCCGCGGCCAGTGCCTGCCGTTCGAGATCGTCGAGCGCAAGAACGCCTGGAAACCGACCATCGCCGACGGGACGGCCGCGGGTTCGTACACGCTGCGGAGCTTCCGCACGAAGTACGGACCGGTGACGAGCCGGGCGCTCGTGGGCGGCAAGCCCGTCGCGTACGCGTCGCTGCGGTCGACCTTCCAGCACGAGATCGACACGATCATCGGCTTCCAGAAGTTCAACGATCCGGACGCGATCAAATCGGCGCAGGACTTCCAGGCCGCGGCGGCCGACGTCAACCAGACCTACAACTGGTTCTACGCCGACTCCCGTGACATCGCGTACTTCAACTCCGGCTCGAACCCGGTCCGCAATCCGAACGTCGACCCGGCGATGCCGGTGAAGGCCGACGCAGGATTCGACTGGCAGGGCTGGAATCCCGACGGCAACCTCGCGAACTACACGCCGTCTTCGCAGCATCCGCAGTCGATCAACCAGGACTACTACATCAGCTGGAACAACGCGCAGACCAATGGTTACGCGGCCAGCGGCGCGGACAAGAGTTCCGTGCACCGCGGCGATCTGATCGACGCGCGGGTCAAGAAGATGGTCTCCAGCGGCACCAAGGTGACGCGCGTGAACCTCACGCAGGCCATGGAGGAGGCGGCGTTGGCCGATCTCCGCGCGGAGAAGGTGCTGCCGGAACTGCTCAAGGTGATCGACAAGGCACCCGTGACCGGTCCGGCCGCGGACGCGGTGGCGAAGCTGAAGACCTGGCTAGCCGCGGGCGCCCTGCGCTCGGAGACCTCACCCGGCAGCAAGGCCTATGCCGACGCCGACGCGATCCGGGTCATGGACGCCTGGTGGCCGCTCCTGGTCAACGCCCAGTTCAAACCCGGCATGGGCGACGCCGCCTACGCCGCGATGGTGGGCGTGCTGAAGATCAACGAGTCGCCGTCCGGCTGGCAGAACGAGGTGCCCGGCAAGCACGTCGGCCAGTCGCACGCGGGTTCGTCGTACCAAGCGGGCTGGTGGGGCTACGTGCACAAGGACATCCGTTCGGTGCTCGGGCAGAACGTCGCGGGTCCGCTGCCCGTGAAGTACTGCGGTGGCGGCGACGTCAACGCCTGCCGTCAGGTGCTGCTCGACTCGCTGACGCAGGCGGCCGCGCAGCCCGCCAACACCGTGTACCCGGGTGACGGCGACTGCGCCGCGGGCGATCAGTGGTGCGCCGACACGATCATCCACCGCGCGCTCGGCGGCATCACGCAGGACAAGATGAGCACCCAGAACCGGCCGACCTTCCAGCAGGTCGTCGAGTTCCCGGCGAAACGCGGCGACAACATCGCGAACCTCGCCACCGGCCGGTCGGTCAGCGCGAGCAGCCACGAAACCGGCTGGTACAACTCCCCGCCGTCCAACGCGATCGACGTCAACCTGTCGACGCGGTGGGCGAGCGACTGGAGCGACAACCAGTCGATCACCGTCGACCTCGGTTCGGCGCAGCGTGTTTCCCGCGTGGTCCTGCACTGGGAATCCGCGTACGGGAAGGCGTACAAGGTGCAGATCTCGTCGGACGGGACGAACTGGCGCGACGTGGCGTCCATAGTGGACGGAGACGGCGGGCAGGACAACGTCGCCTTCGAAGCCACGGACGGCCGTTATGTCCGGATGGCCGGTGTCCAACGCGGGACGAAGTACGGCTACTCCCTCTACGAGTTCGAGGTGTACGCCCACTAGAGCGAGGACGGTTTACGGTGGCGGGGTGGACACGAACGACTGGTCACCCCGCACCCTCGCCGTCGCCGCCGGACGTCCGGAGGGCCCCGGCGAACCGCTGAACGTGCCGATCGTCGCGGCGAGCACCTTCGACGCCGGCGCCGACCGCGCGTATTCGCGGGAGAACGGCACCCCGACCTGGGAGGCTCTCGAAACCGCGATCGGCGCGCTCGAAGGCGGGCACGCCACCGCGTTCGCCTCGGGGATCGCGACGCTCAGCGCGGTCGTCGACACGCTGGCCGTCGGCGCGAAGGTCTGTGTCCCGACGTTCTCTTATGCCGGGTCTCGCGGGCTCCTCGCGCACGCTCACCGGACGGGCCGCCTGGTGGTCACCGAACTCGCGCCGGACGACACGGACGCCTGGGTCGCGGCCGCGGACGCCGACCTGCTCTGGCTCGAATCCCCGACGAACCCCACGCTCGACGTCATCGACATCGAGACGATCGCCGCCGCCGCGAACGGGCTGGTCGCCGTGGACAACACGTTCGCCACCCCGCTCGGGCAGCGGCCGCTCGAGCTCGGCGCCGACATCGTCGTGCACAGCGCGACGAAACTCATCGGCGGTCACAGCGATCTGCTGCTCGGCCTGACGATCGCGGCCGACGAAGGCGTCGCGAAGGACCTGCGAGACGCGCGTACGCGGATGGGCGCGACCCCGGGTGCTCTCGAAGCCTGGCTCGCTCTTCGCGGCCTGCGGACGCTTCCGGTCCGCCTCGCCGAGCAGACGCGTACGGCCGCGCTGCTGGCGGCGCGACTGCTCGACCATCCCGCGATCACCCGGGTGCGTTATCCCGGCTCCGGCACGATGATCGCGTTCGAGCTCCCGGACGCGGAGACCGCGGACAAGGTCATCGGTTCGCTGCGGCTGATCCGGGCCGCGACCAGCCTCGGCGGGGTGGAAAGTCTCGTCGAGCGGCGGGCCTGGCTGGCGGGCGACGCCCACGTGCCCGCCGGGCTCGTCCGGTTCAGTGTCGGACTCGAGGATCCCGAAGATCTCTGGACGGATCTGGCGTCGGCACTCGGCTAGCGCCCTAATCTGGAGCGCGTGGAGGAGACGAAACAGCCCCGGCGGCTGGGTCAACTGATGTGGGGCCTGTTCTGGCTCCTGGTGCTCGGCTTCCTCGCGATCGTCGCGGCGGGTGTGCTGGCGGCACTCGCGGCGACGCCCTGTCCGAGTGACGAGATCTGGGCCTGTGACGCCGAGAACCGGACTCTCGCCACCTTCATCCCCGGGATCGGGTTCGGTGTCGGGCTGCTGATCGCTGTCGTGGGCGGTGGGCGGGCGGTACGGAAGAGGGCCTCGCCGAAGCCCTGGTTGCTCGGCGCGGGGTTCCTCGGCGCGCTCTCCCTGGCCGTGGCCCTGTTCCTGGTGTTCTAATCGTGACCTTGGGGTTGGCGAGCACCGGCTTTCGCGTCCAAATGGTCAGTCCTTCACGGGCGGGTACTCCGAACGTGTGAACCGGCGGGTAACAAAGGCCCGGAGAGTCACTCAAAGAGGTCGATCCGGCCAGGAAAACCGGTGTTTTCGAGGCGTTCCGCGGAAGAGGAAAAAATACTTCCGCATCGCAACCGTACCGGCCGTTCGGGTGTTAACATTCCTTCGTCGCCGCGAGGTTTTTCCCTCTGCGGGGCGACTTCCGAGCCCTTGTATCGAAGCGGAACGCATCGTCGTTACCGGTTTTCACAGTGGTTTTTGTCACTGTCCTTTCGCTACTGTCGACGGTCGATTTTCCGGCAGTATCGCGCTGTCACTCGAAAGTGGGATTTTCCCCCGGGTGGCCGCATGGTGGGGGTCACTGTGCGTTGCGATGCTTTTCCACTGGGAGATCACTTTGAAGAAGACGTTGGGCCGCCTCGCGGGCGCGGTGCTGGCCGGCGCCGTCATCTCGCTGGCCGTGACGCCGGCCGCGATGGCGCAGGACGAAACGACGACCACGCCTCCCGCGGCGCCGACCGAGACGTCGTCCTCCGCTCCGGCCGAGCCTTCGTGGACGGGCGGCAAGGTGACGACGGCTCCGCCGGAGACGAGCACCTCGGGTTCGCCGTCGTCGCAGCCGACGCCGTCCAGCAGCGGCAAGCCGACTTCCGGCAAGCCGTCGCCGACCTCCACCTCGGAGCGGCCGACCACGCCGCCGGAGGAGCCCTACGTCGACAACGTCGGCGCGGGCTACATCGGCGACAACGGTGTCGGCGCGCTGGTCATCGCCTGCGCTTCGGGCGAGCCCGCCGCTGTTTCGGCTCCGGACTTCGACACCCTGTACAGCAACCAGGCCGAAGACGACGGCCGCTACTGGGTCTACATCGTGAAGGTCAAGAAGTCCTTCAAGGGCAACGCCAGCACCTTCACCTGGACCTGCGCGGGCAAGGCGGGCAAGGGTGACATCGAGTTCGAGTCGCCCATCGGCGGCGGCGCGGGCACCCCGGGCAAGCCGGAGAAGCAGGTCAAGTACGCCCCCAAGGGCGGCATCGAGACCGGTTTCGGCGCCACCGCGGCCTGATCGATGTCGACGAAGTTCCTGAAGCGGGGTGGCCGCGCGGTCGCGGCCACCCTGATCCTTTCCCTCGCACTGACCGGTTGCGGTTCCGACGAACCCGCGCCCGCCGCACAGCAGGCGCCGGCGGAATCGACCGTCCCGGTCACGAAGCCGTTCGACGGCACCCGACCGACGAACGTGAAGATCCCCAAGATCGGCGCGGAGTCGAATCTGATCGCGGTCGCGGTCAACAAGGACGGCAAGATGGCCGTTCCGTCGGCGAAGAAGCCGATGCAGGCCGCCTGGTACCAGCTTTCGCCGGTGCCCGGTGACGTCGGCCCGGCGATCCTGCTCGGGCACGTCGACGGCAACAAGCAGCCGGGCATCTTCTTCAAGCTCAAGGACGTCAACCCGGGCGACGAGATCCTCGTCGACCGCAGCGACGGCAAGAGCCTGAAGTTCGTGGTCGAGAAGAAGGACCAGGTGCCCAAGGACCAGTTCCCCGAGGACGCGGTCTACGGCAACACGGACAAGCCGCAGCTGCGGCTGATCACCTGTGGCGGTGTCTTCGACAAGGAAGAGCACAGCTACAAGGACAACATCATCGTCTACGCCAACTTGGTCTGACGTGAGCCGAAGGGGCCCTTCACCGCATCCGATGCGGTGAAGGGCCCCTTTGCGTCAGCCCACACCCGCGGCGGGGAACGGGAATCCGGCGGGTGCGGCCGCGTCGGGCTCGACCCACTTCCGCATCCCGGCGTCGCAAGCCGCGTAACCCCAGTTGATCAGCCGCTCCTGCAGCATTTCCGGCAGTTTCGTCAGCCGCGTCGGGGTTTCCGCCAGTTTGTGCGTGAGGCGGACCGGCGCTTGCAGCGCGTCGTCCAGCTCGAAGTTCTCCAGATCGACATAGGTCCCCCAATAGGAGCCCGCGAAATCCTTCTCCACATAGGACTTCAGCAGCGCGCCGCGCCGCAGCTCGCGGACCTGGTTGTCGATCACGTCGAGGACGCGCAGCAGCTGCCGTCCCCAGTCACGCGGGACCTTCTGCTTGACCTTCATCCGCTTGCCCGCGTCGCTGACCAGCACCGTCGCGCACTGCCCTTCGACGGGGTCCAGGCCGAGGTTGTCGTAGACGCCGGCGTCGCTCAGCACGATCTTCTTGCCCGCTTGGGTCGAAAGCGGATCGTGGATGACCACCGGCGAGAGCATCGGCGGGAACGCCGAGGACGCGGCCACCGCCGTCGCGAGCGGGATGTTCCCGTGCGGTCCGTCCTGCCGGAAGAACCACCACAGCGCGCCGTCCTGGAGGTTCGTCGCGGTGAAGACGAACTGCGGACCCGCCGGGTCCAGATCCCTCAGGCAGCAGTCGCCGAACAGGTGTTTCGCGTACACCCGCGCCAGCTCCTGACCGGCGCTGCGCCACGGAATGGCCATGGCGCGCAAGGTGACCGGGATGTCGAGCCGGGTGCGCGCCAGGTTCCGGACCGGCGCGACGACCTCGTCGTGGAAGTTGTCCGCGGCGCCGTTCTCGAATTTCAGATCCGACCACGCGTGCGCGAGCACCCCCGCCGCGATCGAGCCGCCCGAAACGCTGGAGAACGTCGAGATCTTCGACAGCCAGCCGAGTTCGTTGAGCCGCCACAGGGCTCCGGTGTGGAACAACATCGCGCGGTAACCGCCACCGGACAAGGCGAGACCGACACCCTTACGGGCTGTTGAAGGCTCCATGGCATCCCCCACTTGAGCGAGTGTAGGAGTGAGTCGGCCCGGCGCGACAGAGTGTTACGACAGCAGTGGCTCTAAGAGACGACGCTGCTCCTCGGGGACGTACTCGGCGTAGTTGTCGTAGAGCGCCTGCTTCGCCAGCCGAGACGCGCGCTCGCCGTCCGAGTCCCGGATCGCTCCCAGCACTTCTTCGTGATGCGCCAGCCACTTGAGCATCAACGCGGTCCGGTCGTCGGCGTGCTCCAGTTTGTCCTCGATGAGTTCGAGCACCACCCCGCGGACGACCTCGCCGCTGATCACCAGCAGCGGATTCCCCGTCGCGCGGGCGATGGCTTCGTGGAACGCGACGTCCGCGTGGCTGAATTCGGCGAATCCCTTGGCGACGCCCGCGCGCATCGCCTCCAGCGCCGCGTCCAACTCGGTGAGATGGTCCTCGGTCCTGAGCTGCGCGGCGAGCAGATGTGCGGAACCGTCGAGGATCATGCGGAACTGCAGGAGTTCGGACAGTCCGAGGTGGTCGGCCCGCGCGAGCCGGTGCATGGACCGGTGCAGTGCGGCGGGGGAGGCGGCGAGAACCTCGGGTCCGCGGGGATCGCCCGGCCGCGAGCGGATCATTTCCGCCGCCTGCAGGACACGCAGCGCCTCGCGCACTGTCGAGCGGCCGACGTCGAACTGGACCATCAGCTCACGTTCGCTCGGCAGCCGGTCGCCGGGTTTGATCCGGCCGCTGAACACGGCTTCCTCGATCTGTTCGACGACGCGCTGGTACGCGCGGACAGGGGCGACCGGCTCGAATTCCATCTTGACCCTGCCGTCCCGTCTGGTTTACTGGTCAGACCAGTCTACCGGTCAGGGGGCAGGATGAAAGCCCGGATCCATGCGGCGGCGCTCGTGGTGCTGCTGGTGACGTCCGGCTGCTCCGCCGGTTCGAGTGCCACGGTCGCTCAAGGCCCCGGCACCCTCGCGGTCGGTTTCACCGCCGAACCCGCGAACTTCGATTTCACCCGCACCGACGGCGCCGCCATCCCGCAGGCCTTGCTCTACAACGTCTACGAGGGCCTGGTGAAACTCGACGCGGACGGGAAGATCGTGCCGCTGCTGGCCGAATCGTGGACCGTCTCGGAAGACCGCAAGACCTACGACTTCAAGCTCCGCGAGGACGCGAAGTTCAGCAACGGCGCGCCGTTCACCGCCGAGGACGTCAAGTTCTCCCTGATGCGCGTGAAAACCGATTGGACCGTGTCGATCAAGTCCACAATGGACGTTGTCGAACGAGTCGACGTCGTCGCGCCGGACCACGCGCGGGTCTTGCTCACGAAACCCAGCAACGGCTGGCTGTTCAGCCTCACCAGCAGGCTCGGCGCGATGTTCAGCACTGGCGGCGTCGCGGATCTCGCGAACAAGCCGATCGGCACAGGGCCGTACACGGTGTCCTCGCGCAGGCGCGGCGATTCCATCGTGCTCGAGCACAATCCCGCCTACTGGGGCAAGAAACCGGCGTACTCCACGGTGGTCCTCAAGTACATCAAGGATCCGACGGCGCTCAACAACGCCTTGCTCAGCAACGGCATCGACGTCATCTCCGCGATCACCGTGCCGGATTCGATCCCGCAGTTCCAGAGCGACGACCGGTTCACCGTGGTCGAGGGTACGACGAACAGCGAGGTCACACTCGCGTTCAACAACGCCCGTCCGCCGATGGACGACGTGCGCGTGCGGCGCGCGCTGTCCTACGCCATCGACCGGAAGGCCTTGCTGGACACGGCTTGGGCCGGTCGCGGCACGCTCATCGGCAGTATGGTCCCGCCGACGGATCCCTGGTACGAAGACCTGTCGAACGCGTACCCGTTCGACCCCGCGAAGGCGAAAGCACTGCTCGCCGAAGCAGGCCAGGTGAAATCCCCGCTGCGCTTGAGGATTCCCAACCTGCCGTACGCCGTCTCGGCCGCGCAGGTGGTGGCTTCGCAGCTGGCGGACGTCGGGGTCACGGTGACGATCGAGCCGCTGGACTTCCCCGCGGTGTGGCTCAAGCAGGTCTTCACCGACCACGACTACGACCTCTCGATCATCCAGCACGTCGAGGCGCGCGACATCGTTACCTTCGGCAGGCCGAAGTACTACTGGGGTTACGACGGCAAGCCCGTCCAGCAGGAGCTGGCGAAGGCCGACGCCGGAACGCCGCAGGAGCAGGTCGACGCGATGCGGCAGGTCGCGCGGCGGTTGTCCGAAGACGCCGCCGCCGATTGGCTCTTCCTGTTCCCCAACGTGATCGTGGCGAAGGACGAGGTGACCGGGTTCGTGCGCAACCAGGTCAGCGAGTCCTTCGACCTCACGGGATTGGCGCCGCGATGACGCTCAAGATCGTGCGCCGCGTGGCGATCCTGGTGGCCAGTGTGCTGGTCGCGTCCATCGTGGTGTTCCTGTTCATGGCCGTCCTGCCGGGTGATCCGGCGCAGGTCGCGCTCGGCGTCAACGCGACCCCGGAACTGGTCGCGAAGACCCGCGCCGAGTTCGGCATCGACCGGCCTTTGGCGACGCAGTACTTCGACTGGATCGGCGGTGTCCTGCAAGGCGACTTCGGCCGCTCCTACGTCACCCGCGAGGAGATCGGGCCCGCGCTGACCGACCGGCTCGGCGTCACGTTGTGGCTGGTCGGGGCCGGGATGCTGGTGGCGCTGCTGATCGCCGTCCCGGCGGGGACGTTCGCCGCGGTGCGGCACCGGAAGGCCGACGGCTCCGCGGTTTCCGGTCTCTCGCAGATCGGTGTCGCGATCCCCGCCTTCCTCGCGGGCATCATCCTCGTGCAGATTTTCGCGGTGCAGTTGCGCTGGCTGCCCTCCGGTGGCTGGACACCGCCGGTGCGGGATCCCGGCGAATTCCTCCGCGGTCTCGTCCTGCCGGCCCTGTCACTGGGACTCGTGCAGGGCGCGGTGCTCACGCGATATGTGCGGTCCGCCGTGCTCGACACGCTGGGACAGGATTACCTGCGCACCGCTCGCTCCAAGGGTCTCCGGCCGTTCCAGGCGTTGTTCCGTCACGGGCTGCGCAACGCCGCCGTGCCGGTGGTGACGGTGCTCGGCCTGCAACTGGCGACGCTGCTGATCGGCGCGGTCGTCGTCGAGCGCGTGTTCGTCCTCCCCGGTCTCGGCAGCATGCTGCTCGACTCGGTGGCGTCGCGGGATCTGTTGTCCGTGCAGGGGATCGTGCTGGTCTTGGTGGTCGGCGTGCTGCTGGTGAACTTCGTGGTCGACGTCCTCTACACGGTGCTCGACCCGAGATTGCGGGGTACCTGATGCGCGATCGCACTCTCGTCATCGGCGGCGTCCTGGTCGCGGTGATCGTCGTCGCCGCGGTGCTCTCGTTCGTGTGGACGCCGTTCGACCCGGTCCGCGTCGACGCGCCGAACCGCCTGCACGACTTCAGCGGCTCGAACCTGCTGGGCACGGACAGTTTCGGCCGCGACGTACTCAGCCAGCTCATGGTCGGCGCCCGGACCACGCTGTACGTCGGCGTGGTCGCGGTCGGGATCGCCGCGCTGATCGGGACGCCGCTGGGCATTCTCGCCGGGATGTCGTCGCGGTGGCTCGGCGAGTTCGTCATGCGCGTCAACGATCTCGTGCTCGCGTTCCCCGCGTTGCTGCTGGCGATCATGTTCGGCGCGGTGTTCGGGGCGGACACGTTCACGGCCATGGTGGCGATCGGTATCGCGACCATCCCGTCGTTCGCGCGGATCGCGCGTTCCGGGACGCTGCAGGTGATGAGCAGCGAGTTCGTGCTGGCCGCGCGGTCGGCCGGTCGCTCGCGGCCGAACATCGCGGCGCGGCATGTGCTGCCGAACATCTCCGGGCTGCTGATCGTGCAGGCGTCGGTGTCGTTCGCGATCGCCGTGCTCGCGGAAGCGGCGTTGTCGTTCCTCGGGTTCGGCACGCGGCCGCCGACACCGTCGTGGGGCCGGATGCTGCAGGAATCCCAGGTGTTCCTGACCCTGCACCCGCGGCTCGCGCTCGTGCCCGGCGTCGCGATCGCCATCGCCGTCCTCGGGTTCAACCTGCTCGGTGACGGCTTACGCGATCGTCTCGACCCGCGATTGGCGGCGCGGCCATGACCCTCGAAGTCCAGGGCCTCGGGATCGGCGACCTGGTCCGCGGCGTCTCGTTCGGCATCGCCCGCGGTGAGCGCGTCGGGCTGATCGGCGAGTCCGGTTCCGGGAAGTCGCTGACGGCGTTGTCGATCATGGGACTGCTGCCCGAAGAGCTCGCCGGGTCCGGCTCGGTGAAGCTCGACGGCCGCGAGTTGCTCGGCGCGCCGGAACGAGAGCTGTCGCGGCTGCGCGGCAACGACCTGTCGATGGTGTTCCAGGAACCCATGACCGCGCTGAACCCGGCGATGCGCGTCGGCGCGCAGGTGGCCGAGCCGATGCGGATCCACCGCAACGGCGGGAAGAGCCGTGCGGCGGCCGAGGAATTGCTGGATTCCGTGGGGTTGTCAGGCACTTTCCGCGCGTATCCACACCAGCTGTCGGGCGGGCAGCGGCAACGCGTCGTCCTCGCGATCGCGCTCGCCAATGATCCGAAGCTGCTGATCTGCGACGAGCCCACGACCGCGCTGGACGTCACCGTGCAGGCGCAGATCCTCGAGATGATCCTCGACGGCGTCCGGGAACGGGAGAGCGCGCTGCTGTTCATCACGCACGACCTCGCCGTCGTGGCGTCGGTGTGCGAGCGGGTGCTGGTGATGCTGGACGGCGAGATCGTCGAGGCAGGCACCACACGCGAAGTCCTCACCGCGCCGAAGCACGAGTACACGAAGAAGCTTTTGGCCGCTTCGGATCTGGAGGCGAGCCGATGATGATCTCCGTGCGGGACCTGGAACGTCGCTACACACGCCGCGATGTCCACGCTCTGCGTGGTGTCTCTTTCGACGTCGAGGCTGGTCAGCGCTTCGGGATCGTCGGCGAGTCGGGTTCGGGGAAGTCCACTTTGGTCAGATTGCTGGCCGCGTTGGACAAGCCGACGGCGGGCAGCGTCTCGTTCCAGGGCAAACGCGTCGACACGCTGCCCGAACGGAAACTCGGGTTCCTGCGGTCGGAACTGCAGATCGTCTTCCAGGATCCGATGGGCTCGCTGGATCCGCGCATGCGGGTGCGCGACATCATTTCCGAGCCGCTGGGCCGCCGGAATCCCGCGCGGGTTTCGGAATTGCTGCAAGCGGTCGGCCTGCCCGAAGACGCCGCCGGCCGGTACCCGCACCAGTTCTCCGGAGGGCAGCGGCAGCGCATCTCGATCGCGCGGGCGCTCGCGCCGAATCCGAGCGTCCTCATCGCGGACGAGCCGGTGAGCGCGCTCGACGTCTCGGTGCGGAAGCAGATCCTCGACCTGCTCGCGTCGCTGGTCGAGCTCTATTCGCTGACGCTGATCTTCGTCTCGCACGATCTCGGCGTGGTGCGGCACGTCTGCGACCGGGTCGCGGTGATGCGGCGCGGGGAGATCGTCGAGCTGGGCGACGTCGGCCAGGTCTACGACGCGCCGGAGCACGAATACACCAGGGAGCTGCTGGCGGCCGCGCCGAATCTGCGCGCCGAGCTGGCGAAGTTGCGGGGAGGCGAGGATGGCTGAGTATCCGGAGGGCCTGCCGATCGGCGACGGCTGGGTGCCGACCGCGGCCGAGCCGGTGGTGTTCCCGTACGACGGGAGCGAGATCGGCCGTGCGCCGGTCGGGACGCCGGAGCTGGCCACGCGCGCGATCGACGAGGCCGTCGCGGTGTTCAAGCAGGTCGCGGCCCTGCCGTCGCGAACCCGGCGCACGCTTCTGAACGACGTCGCCGCAGCTTTGGGAGCGCGGCGCTCCGAGTTCGAGCAGCTTCTCGTCCTGGAAACGGGCAAGCCGCTGGTCGACTGCCGGGTCGAGGTCGCCCGCACGATCGTCACCTGGCAAGCCGCCGCCGAGGAGGTCTCGCGGCTGCACGGCGAGACCGTGCCACTCGACCTGCTGCCGTCCGGTGACGGGCTGGTCGGGTTCTGGAAACGCAAGCCGATCGGTGTCGTGGTCGGGATCGCCGGGTTCAACTATCCGCTGCTGCTGGCGTCGCACAAGATCGCGCCCGCCATCGCGGCGGGCTGTCCGGTGGTGGTGAAACCCGCGCCGCAGACGCCGCTCGCGACGTTGTGGCTCGTGCATCTCGTCCGCTCGCTGACCGACGTGCCCGCGATGGTCCAGCTGGTCACCGGGGACGCGGCCGTCGGCTCGGCGCTGGTCACGGACCGGCGCGTCGGCGCGGTGTCGTTCACCGGGTCCGCGCTGGTCGGGCATCGGATCGCGCGCGACGCCGCGCCCACGAAGACGTTGCTGGAGCTGGGTTCCAACGCCGCGCTGGTGGTCGCGGAGGACGCCGACCTCGACGCCGCCGCGGACGCCGTGCTGCGCGGCGGGTTCTACGCGTCCGGGCAGGCGTGCATCTCGGTGCAGCGAGTGCTGGTCGTCGACGCGGTGGCCGAGGAATTCACCGAACGCGTGCTGGCCCGGCTCGGCGAGGTCGTCACCGGCGATCCCCGTGACGAGAAGACGCGGGTCTCGGCGCTGATCGACCCAGGGTCGACCAAGCGCGTTCAGGAATGGGTCGACAAAGCGACCGCGGCCGGCGCGCGGCTGGCCGGCGGCGGTGTCGACGGCACCGTGGTGCGGCCGGCGGTGCTGCTCGACGTGCCCGACGGCCTCGAATGCTGGGACGAGGAGATCTTCGGCCCGGTCGTCTGTATTCGACGTGTGGCAGGAGTGGACGATGCGTTCGACGCGGTCAACGCGTCGCGGTACGGCCTGCACGCTTCCGTGTTCAGCACGTCCTTGAAGACCGCGTTCCGCGCGCTCGACGAGCTCGACGTCGGTGGCGTGGTGGTCAACGAGGTGCCCGGCTTCCGGTCCGACACCATGCCGTACGGCGGCGTGAAGGACTCCGGGATCGGGCGGGAAGGGCCGCGGTTCGCGGTCGAAGAACTGACCGTGACGAGGATGGCGGTGCTGCGACCTTGAGTTACGACAACCTGTTCCGGCTCGACGGACGGCGGGCCGTGGTGCTGGGCGGCGGCAGCGGGATCGGTCGCGAAGCCGCGAAGGCGCTGGCCGCACACGGTGCCGAAGTGATCGTGGCGGACCGCGATGTCGCCGCGGCCGAGGAAACCGGCGTGGGGGAGCCGTACGAGATCGACCTGCTCGCATCCGATGCCGCTGCGAAGGCGGCCGCCGAACTCGGCGAGATCGACATCGTCGTGCTGACCGCCGCGACCAACGTGCGCAAACGGCTGCTCGACTACTCGCGCGAAGAATTCGACAGGGTGATCGCGCTGAACCTCGGCGCGACGTTCGAGGTCGTCCGCGCTTTCGGCGCGGGAATGGTCGAACGCGGGCGGGGCAGCATCATCGGGTTCTCCTCGATCCGCGGCACCACCGTCGAGCCGGGGCAGGGCCCGTACGCGGCGACGAAAGCCGGTCTCGTGCAGCTTTTCCGCACGGCCGCGGCGGAATTCGGCCCGGCGGGGGTGCGGGTGAACGCGATCGCGCCCGGCGTCGTCGAGACCCCGCTCACCGCGCAGATCAAAGCGAATCCGGACTGGTACGACGCCTACGCGACCAAGGGCGCGCTCGGCCGCTGGGCGCGTCCGGACGAACTCGCGGGCGCCGTCGTCTACCTGGCCTCGGACGCGTCGTCGTTCGTGACCGGCTCCGTGCTGGCGGTGGACGGCGGCTGGACCGCGGTCGACGGCCGCTTCGAACCGCCCGCGACGTGAGGAGGCCCGCCGTGCCGGAGTTGCCCGATCTGACCGCCGTCGAACTGGTCGCCGAGTATCGCGCGAAGACACTGTCGCCGGTCGAGGTCACCGAAGCTGTCCTCGCCCGTGTCGAGGCGCGTGAACCCGAGTTGCATGCGCTCTACGCGTACGACCCGAGCGGCGCGCGCGAAGACGCGAAGGCGTCCGAAAGCCGCTGGCACGCCGGCGAACCGCTCGGCCCAATCGACGGCGTTCCCTTGACGCTCAAGGAGAACATCGCGACCCGCGGCACGCCGGTCCCGCTCGGCACGGCCGCCACCTCGCTGACACCCGCGTCCGATGACGCACCGGTGGCCGCTCGCGTGCGTGAGTCAGGCGGGGTTCTGCTGGGCAAGACGACCATGCCGGATTACGGGATGCTGACGTCCGGGCTGTCGAGTTTCCACACCGCGTCACGGAATCCGTGGGACACCACGCGCACGCCCGGCGGTTCGAGCGCCGGCGCCGGTTCGGCGGCCGCCGCCGGCTACGGCCCGCTGCACGTCGGCACCGACATCGGCGGCTCTATCCGGCTGCCCGCCGGATGGTGCGGTCTGGTCGGGCTGAAGCCGAGTTTCGGCCGGGTGCCGGTGGATCCGCCGTTCCTCGGCCGCGTCGCCGGGCCGATGACGCGCACGGTGGCCGACACCGCGCTGCTGATGAGCGTTCTGTCCGGTGTGGACGGTCGCGATCACCTCTCGCTGCCGCCGTCTTCACTCGACTGGATGGCGCTTTCGGCCGAGGTCAAAGGACTGCGGATCGGGCTGCACCTCGACCCGGGCGTCGGCCTCCCGGTCTCACCGGAGACGATCAGCGCCGTAACCGAAGCCGCGCGGCTGTTCGAGGCCGCGGGTGCGGTCGTGGAGCCGGTTTCGCCGTTCCTGCGCCGTGAAATGCTCGACGGGCTCGACACCTTCTGGCGCGTCCGCGCCTGGTCGGACATGTCGGCACTGCCCGGCGAACGCCGCGCGAAGGTCCTGCCGTACATCGCGGACTGGGCCGCCGGCGGTGCCGACGTCAGCGGTGTCGAGGCCTACCGCGGCTTCGCGCAGATCGACGCCATCGCCGTCGCGACGCTGCGCGAGACCGAACGTTTCGACGTCGTCCTGTCGCCGACCTGCCCTGTCCCGGCCCCACCCGCGGAGTGGCCTTCCCCGACCAACGACCCGCGCCGCCCGTTCGAGCACATCGCGTTCACCGTGCCGTACAACATGTCCGGCCAGCCCTCGGTCTCGATCAACTGCGGCCACACGAGCGACGATCAGCCCATCGGCCTCCAGATCAGTGGCCGCCGCTTCGCCGACCTCGACGTCCTTCGCGCCGCTGCCGCCTACGAAACCCTTCGCCCCACCCCGCGCCCCTGGCCCTGACACCCTCACGCATTTAGTCCTCTGGATGCGGTACTTGCACGCGCAACTACCGCGTCCAGAGGACTAAATGCGTCAGGCCCTGGAGCCGACCTTGGCCAGCCAGGAGGCGAAGTGCGGACACTGAGCCTTCAAACCTTCAACACCCAGGTCAGCGATCGCCAGCGGGCCTTCGAGCGTCTTCACGTAACCAGGGCAGTACCTCGCGAGGCGCTTCGAGGGCGCGTTCTTCGGGTCGTCGTTGACGAGTTCCGGCCCACCTGCTTCAGCACAGTCCTGCTTGATCCGCTCGGCCACGGCGGAATCGTCACGAAGGTCCGCGAGCTGGTCTCCGGCGGCGAACACCCACGACTCCAGTTCGTGTTGCACGAGATGGGGGACGAACCGATGGTCGCCTATATCGGCTTTCAACGCTTCTTCGACGTGTTCGACCTTGGCGGTGGAGGTTCCCGGCGGGCGGGTGTCCATCCCAGGCGCGTCGACGGGAAAGCCGTAGTAGTCGAACAGCGTCGTCAGCGTGGTGAGGTGTGCACTGGCGAGCAGTTCCTTGATCTCCCGTCGTAGCTTCGGCCACGACGTGACGCCACCTCGATAGGTCTTGGACGACGTATGAGTGCGGACAGTCGAGTAGGTGAGGAACCAACCTTGACGCTGAAAGTGGCCGGAGAGCACGTCGCGGACGACGGTCGCCTCGGTCTGTCCTTCCACCAACAGGTGCAGACGCTTTTGATCAGGCATCGAGAACGCTGCCCAGCGATCCCGGCTGACCGCCGATGATGTTCTTCTCCCAGAGTTCGCCGAGCGAGTATTCGTCGAGCCAGTTCTCCAGGGCTGCCTGGTTCGGCCGGGTGAAGACCGAGTTCCCGTCTCGCTGTTCGACGACGATCAGGTCCTCTGCGGAGAACTGGTTCATCAGCGTCACCGACTGAGTCGCGATCAGGACCTGACTGCGGGTCGAAGCCAAGCGCAGCATGTCCGCCAGCTGAACGATGGCCACCGGGTGCAGGCCGAGTTCCGGCTCGTCGAGGACGACGAGGGCGGGAAGCTCCGGCTGAAGCAACAACGTGGCCAAGCAGACGAAACGCAGTGTGCCGTCGGACATCTGATTCGCCGAGAAGACGGTTTCGGAATTCTGCCGCTGCCAGCGGAGGAGGATGCGGTCGGTACTGTCCGGCTGGAGGACGAAGTCACGGAAGAACGGCGCGACCAGCCGGATCGCGCCGACGATCCGGCGGTACGCGACCTTGTCCGCCCGGTTTTCGCTGTCCCGCAGTCGCAGCAGAACCGCGGCGATGTTCCCCGCGTCCGGCCGCAGCGCGAGATCGTCCGCGGTCGGAGTCAACCGCTTCACCGGCGCGTCGAAGCTGGTGTCGTGGAAGTGATAGACGCGGCAGCCTTGGAGCAATTCGGTGATGTGCGAAGCCACCGACTTCGTACCGCGATCCTCGACCACGTCGTTGAGGCGGCTCTCCCGATGCCCGCGGCCGATCGATTTCGTCCACGGCTGGTCATGGTCAGGGCCATGGTACGAAATCACTTCTTCGTCGAAGATCAGTTCTTCGCCGGGCGCCGCCGCCAAATGGGCTTGATAGCTGTTGGGCGGGGCCTCCAGTTTGAGGCTGATCCGCAGGGTGTCGACGGCGTCGTTGAGCAGCGCGGACGCACCACCGTTGCGTCCCACGAACAGGTTCAACAGGTCTTCGCTGATCCTTCCCAACAACTCGAAGGCCTGGACGAAGTTGCTCTTGCCCGCGCCGTTCGCACCGATCAGCACGTTCATCGCGCCCAGTTCGACGCGCGCCGAACGGATCGAGGTGAAGCCCTCGATCTCGATCGACGTCAACCGCTGTCGGGTCATGCGCACAGCTTAGGCAATCGTCCGGGAAAGTTGACGATTCGCCGGTTCGTGCATGTCACCGCATCCAGAGGACTAAATGCGTCAGGTGCCGATCGCCTCGGCGAGCGCCAGGATCCGCCGCGCGTTGTCCACGTGCAGGTTTTCGATCATCCGCCCGTCCACGGTCACGACGCCCTGCCCGGCCGCCTGGGCCTCCTCGAACGCAGAGATGATCTTGCGCGACCGCTCGATCTCCTTCTCGGACGGCGCGAAGATCCGGTTGCACGGCTCCAGTTGCGTCGGGTGGATCAACGTCTTGCCGTCGAAGCCGAACTGGCGCCCTTGCAGGCATTCCGCCTCGAAGCCTTCGAGGTCCTTCACGTCGTTGTAGACGCCGTCGAGGATCGCCTTGCCGGTCGCCCGCGCGGCCAACAGCGCCAGCGAAAGCCCGCCCAGCAGCGGCGCGCGGCCGGGGACGAACTCGGCGTGCAGTTCCTTCGCGAGGTCGTTCGTGCCCATGACCAGCACGGTCAGCCGTTCGGACGCCGACGCGATCTCCTCGGCGTGCAGCATCGCGACCGGGGTTTCGACCATCGCCCAGATTTTCGTGTGCTCCGGCGCGCCGCCGAGTTCCAGCGCGCGCTCGATGTTGTGCACCTCGGCGGCGGAGTTCACCTTCGGGACCACGATCGCGGCCGGACCCGCCTGCGCGGCGGCGCGGAGGTCGGCGTCGTGCCATTCGGTGTCGAGGCCGTTCACGCGGATGGTCACCTCGCGTTTGCCGTACTCCTTCGACGAAGCGGCGGCGCAGACCCGCTCACGGGCGGCTTCTTTCGCGTCGGGCGCGACGGCGTCTTCGAGGTCGAGGATGAGCGCGTCCGCGTCGAGCGTCTTCGCCTTTTCCAGCGCTCTTTCGTTGGCGCCGGGCATGTAGAGGACGGAACGTCGGGGATTCATGCGGAAGTCTCCTTACCGGCCGCGTCGTAGGCGGCGGCGAGTTCGGGGTCGTCGGCGGCCAGGGCGTCGGCGAGTTCGGCGACCACCCGGCACTGCTTCACCGAGGCGTCGTCCTGCATCTTCCCGTCGATCATCACGGCACCGGTGCCGTCACCCATCGCGGCGATCACGCGCCGCGCCCAAGCCACGTCTTCAGGGGAAGGCGAGAACACCTTCTTGGCGATGTCGATCTGCACCGGGTGCAGGCTCCAGGCACCCACGCAGCCGAGCAGGAACGCGTTGCGGAACTGGTCTTCGCAGGCCACGACGTCGCGGATGTCGCCGAACGGCCCGTAATACGGCAGGATCCCGTTCGCCGCGCAGGCGTCGACCATCCGCGCGACGGTGTAGTGCCACAGGTCCTGCTGATACGTCGTGCGTCCCTCGTTCAGGTCTTCACCGACCGGATCGGTGCGCACCAGGTAACCGGGGTGCCCGCCACCCACCCGGGTGGTCTTCATCCGGCGGCTCGCGGCGAGGTCGGCCGGGCCGAGCGAGATGCCCTGCATCCGGGGGCTCGCGCCGGCGATCTCCTCGACGTTCGCGACGCCGCTGGCGGTTTCCAGGATCGCGTGCACCAGCAGCGGTTTCGTCAGTCCCGCCCGCGCTTCGAGCTGCGCGAGGAGCCTGTCGACGTAGTGGATGTCCTGCGCGCCTTCGACCTTCGGCACCATGATCACGTCGAGTTTGTCGCCGATCTCGGTGACCAGCGTGATCAGGTCGTCGAGCACCCACGGCGAGTCGAGGCTGTTGACGCGGGTCCACAGCTGCGTCTTGCCGAGGTCGGTCGCCTTCGCGATGGAGACCAGCCCGTTCCGCGCGGCCACCTTGCGGTCGGCGCGCACGGCGTCCTCGAGATTCCCGAGCAGGACGTCGACCTTCTTGGCGAGGTCCGGGACCTTGGCCGCCATCTTTTCGTTGCCGGGGTCGAAGAAGTGGATCATCCGCGAAGGAGGCACGGGGATCTGGCGGAGCGGTTCCGGCGCCCCCACCGCGAGCGGGGCGAAGAAATCCTTCGGCGAACGCATCGTTCCTCCATCGCAACGGGCTAAGTGACCGACGAGTAACCCTAAACCCGGAAGGCGGGGAACCGCTGCGGCGCAGCTCACCTCCAAGGGGACACGATCGGGAATCGCGGAGGAATCTGTGGACGACTGGGCCTTGCCGGGTTTCACCGAGATGGGGTCGCTGGGCGAAGGCGGATTCGGGCGTGTCGTACTGGCGCGCCACGATGAATCCGCCCAGGTCGTGGCCATCAAATACCTGTACACGCGGTTCGCGGCCGACCCGCGGCGGCTGGCCGAATTCCGCCACGAGGCGCAGGTCCTGAGCCGCGTTTCGGGGCCTCATATCGCCCGTCTGCACCAGTTCGTGGAGACCCCACAAGGTGCCGCCATCATCATGGAAGCGGTTCACGGAATCTCCCTGAAAGAGATCCTCGGCCGCCAGGAGAAGCTCGAGCCCGAGGCCGCGCTGGCCATCCTCAAGGGCTCGCTGCTCGGCCTCGCCGGCGCCCACGCCGCGGGCACCGTCCACCGCGACTACAAACCGGCCAACGTCCTGGTCACCCGCGAAGGTCAAAGCAAGCTCGTCGACTTCGGCATCGCCGTGCTCGCCGGGCAGGCCGGGGTCGCCGCGGGCACGCCCGCGTACATGGCGCCCGAGCAGTGGGCGGGCGGGATCGCCACCCCCGCGACCGACGTCTACGCCGCGACCTGCGTGTTCTTCCAGTGCGTCGCCGGGCACAAGCCGTACGAGGCCGAGCAGACCGAAGTGCTGCGCACGCTGCACGAATACGCGCCGATCCCGTTCGGCGAGGTCCCCGAGCCGGTCCGCGACCTCATCGCGCGCGGAATGGCGAAGGACGTCGCCCAGCGGCCGTCGGGAGCGGCCGAGTTCGTCGCCGAACTGGAGTCGTCCGCGCGGAAGGCGTACGGCGAAGACTGGGAGCGCAACGGCTGGCATTGGCTCGCCAAGGGCGCCGGTGTGCTGGTCGCCCTGTCCCCGCTGGCCCTGCTCGGAGCCGGGACGGCCGCCGCGCCGGTCATCGCGGGCGGAGCGGCGGGCGGTGTCGCGGCGACCACCGGCGGCGGGATCGCGCTCGGCCTGAAGGTGACCGCCGCGATCGCCGCCGTCACCGCGGCCGCCGTCGGCACGGTCGTCGTGGTCAACTCCGGTGACGACCCGGCGCCACCGAGCACGACGACGCTCGCCGCGATGAAGGTCGACCTCCTCACCCGCACCGAGAAGCTCAACGGCTTCGACTACAACGGCAAGTACGTCCGGATCAGCGGACTGAAGGACAAGGCCGTCGAGGAGCGGGTCAACAAGGCGCTGATGGCGCCCATCGACGAGTGGCTCACGAGCGTCTGGGCGCCGGGCAACCCGCCGGAGAAGGAACCCGACGGCGACATCCCGCACATGTCCACCACGGCCGAAGTACTGCGTCAGGACGACAAGCTGCTTTCGGTCGTCTACGAACGCTCGGTCGATACGGTGCAGCTCGGGAATCACGGCTCCTACGACGTCCGCACCCTCGTGATCGACCTGTCGGGCGGCGACGTGATCTCGACGGCGCACCTGTTCGACGACGTCGAGGGCAACGCCGAGCGGATGCTGAAACTGGAAAACACGTTCTACGCCTCGGCCAAACCGGGCGAGTGCCTCGCCGAGCCGCCGTCGCGGCCGGAGCATCTCCCCGCGCGGTCGATGTCGGGCCCGAACGCCGAAGACCGCTCGATCGTGCAAGCGGCACCCGCGACGAGCGGGATGGTCTTCTACGTCAGCGCTTACGTGCTCGGGTACGCGATGGCCTGCAGTCCGACGACGGTCACCGTGCCCTACGACCGCCTGGTCGATTTGCTGAGTCCCCAGGTCAAGCAGCTGCTCGGCGGCACATCGGCGCAACGGACCAAAGAGGCCGACGTCGGTGCCTTCACCCTCACCACGCCGGAAACGTGGAAGCTGCTGTCCAGTGCGACGCCCGAGCGTCAGCTGGTGACGGCGGACCAGTGCACGGGGCCTCAATGCGCGAACGTCCTTTTCAGCGACAACTCGCGGGTCGACCCGGCCACTCCGGCATATGAACCGGGCAAGCCGTACAACCGCTCGACCGGGCCGCGCCCGTGTCCTTCCCTCGGGGCATCCGCCGAAACGCAGGGCTCGCCCGTCCTGCAGATGAAGGAGCTCCGGCCGATCGGGACGAAGAAGGCCGCCTACGAGGAATGGCGGCTCACGTGCTCCGGCGGCGGGACAGTCACCCAGCGGGTGTGGTTCCTGCCGAAAACGCAGCTCGTGATCGTGGACGAATGGAACACTCCAGGCCTCGACAAGATCCTGGAAGAGGCGCGGTGGCAGTGAACATTCAAGACGTGAATGACGAGTGGAGACTGCCTGGCTTCACCGAGATCGAGCAGCTGGGGACGGGAACCTTCGGCCGTGTGGTGCTCGCGCGCCAGGAAAACACCGGCCACGTCGTCGCGATCAAGTACCTCTTCTCCCGCTTCGCCGCCGAGCCCGCCTATCTCGACGCGTTCCGTCAGGAGGCGCTGGCGCTGCACCGCGTCGTGAGCCCGCACGTCGTGAAGCTGTACGAGTTCTTCGAGACGCCGCAGGGCGCGGCGATCGTGATGGAGGCGATCAACGGCGTCTCCCTGCGTTCGGTGCTCCAGGCCGACGGCGCCCTCGAACCCGAAGCCGCGCTCGCGGTGCTCAAGGGTTCCTTGCTCGGGCTGGCCGCGGCGCACTCCGTCAACGTCGTGCACCGGGACTACAAACCGGGCAACGTCCTCGTCGCCGACACCGGCGAGAGCAAACTGGTCGACTTCGGCACGGCCGTCCTCGCCGGCGAACGCGGCCCGTCCGTCGGCACCCCGGCGTACATGGCGCCCGAGCAGTGGTCGGGCGGACAGGCCACTCCCGCGACCGACGTCTACGCCGCGACCTGCGTGTTCTTCCAGTGCGTCGCCGGGCACCGCCCGTATCAGGCCGACGACACCGAAGTGCTCCGCACGCTGCACGAACACGCGCCGATCCCGTTCGGCGAAGTCCCCCAGCCGGTGCACGAGATCGTCGCGTTGGGGATGGCGAAGGACCCGTCGAAACGGCCGGTCGACGCGCTCATGTTCGTCGCGGAGCTGGAACGCGTCGCCCGTGCGGGTTACGGCGAAGACTGGGAACGCAAGGGCTGGTCACGGCTGGCGAAGGCGACCGGCCTCCTCGTCGCGGTGACGCCGCTGGCCCTGCTCGGGGCGGGGACGGCGGCCGCGCCCGGGGTCGCCGCCGCCGGAACGGGCGCGGTGGCCGCGTCGACCGGCGGGATCGCGGCCGGGCTGAAGGTCGCCATCGGCGTCGTCGCGGCGACGGCCGCGGTGGTCGGCTCGGTGGTCGTCTTCTCCGACGCGAGCACGCCACCGCCTTCGCCGCCGACCAGTCAGCAGGCCGTCGCGCTCAAGGTCGCCATGAAAACCCGCACGGGCACGGTGCCCGGCACGAACCTGCCCTACCGCGGCGACTTCCCGGAGGTCACCGGGTCACCCGATCAGATCTGGCTGAAGCGGGTCAACGACGCGCTGACGGCGCCGATCGACGAGTGGAACCGCAAGACCGGCCCCGGCGCCGCCAAACTGGAGCCGGAACGCGGCCCGTACGCCCTCCTCACGAAGGCCGAAGTGCGCTCGCAGAACGAGCGGTACCTCTCGGTGCGCTACACGCACGATCTCGAGAACAAACCGCATCCGACCTGGAGTTACGGTCGCGCCACGGTGACCATCGACCTGAAGGAGGGCAGGGCGCTCACCCCCGCCGAACTGTTCGCCCCCGGGGCCTTTTCGGACGACGGCCTGGGAAAGCTCGCCGAGCGGATCTGGCCCGATCAGGAGCAGTGCGGACCCGTCAACGCCCCGTTCCCGTACCGGCCCCTCAAGGCGGCGGACCTCACCGACGACCGCAAGGTGTGGCTCGCCTTCACCCCGGCGGCCGTCGAGATCACCGCCAGTCTGACCGACCTCGGCTTCTCCACCGCCTGCGGCGTCCAGGACTACACGCTGCCCTACGACAAGGTGGCCGATCTCCTGAACCCCGACCTCGTCGCGGGCGTGACAGGCGGGAAACCGCTGAAAGGCACCGCGCCCGCGCAGGGATTCATCGATGTCCCGGTCGGCGCGCTGACACTGCACCTGCCGCCGGACTGGTCCGTGCGGGCACAGGGGCTGGAGAAGGTGCTCGTCGCCCCGGGCTGCCCGGACCCGAAGAAATACTTCAACTGCAAGTACGTCCTCGTCACGGACAACACGAAGGAATCCGCGGAGCAGCCGACATACCGGCCCGGGGGTTTCTACCGGCGCAGCGCGGGCGGCCGGGCCTGCAACGCCGCCGGCCGCAAGGACCTCCGCCAAGAGGGTGACGCGGCGCGGACGACTTCCGCCACCGCACCGGTGGGCGGGGCGACGGCGACCTATGAGGAGTGGACGGTCCAGTGTGTTCCTCGTGGACAGAGCGGTGGAGCCGGCGAGATCTCGGTGACACAGAGGATCTGGTTCCTTGCGGAGAAGCAGATCGTCGTGATGGACGAATGGCGCACACCCGGGGTCGATGAGCTTCTCCGGTCGGCGACCGTCGGATGACCCCGACCTGCGATGGTCCACAGTGGAATGACTATTCACTGGGCCGAATGGCCTAGCATTTTGCTTCCGTTGCCACGCCACTGTTCGGTGGTGGTCGGTTCGTACCGGTGACCGTTCGGAGACGCCCGGTAACACCACTTACCTCCGTTCTCACTCGGTTGGCGGCACGGTCGGACTGAAGTCCGACGACCGCCTACCGACCGGTCACCGATGACAAGGTGCCGTCGATCGCAGCCACTCGCGTTGTCCGGCGCCCCGGCGTCCCCGCCCTGTTAGACAGGTCATGTGCCGCTTCCACCGAGGTGGCACGGGGATGAAGGACCTTAGGGAAACCAGGTTCGAAGGAGGCGGAACGTGGCGGCTACACCGAATATGGAGAGCTCGACGGTCGCCGGTGGCGCGAAGCGCAGCCGGTCACTGCCGAGCCGGGTGGTGCCGCCGATCGAACTGCCCGCGAGCGTCGAGGAGCTTTCGCGCAAGGCCGCCGCCCTGCTCGGCTGGAACGGCATCGTGTTGCCGGAGACCACCGTGCTCGGCCGCAAGATCTGCGTGGTCGCCCGGCTCCGTACCGACGTGCACGCGGAGCGCATCGCGATGGGCATGGGTCCCGTCGTCGATCGCGCCACCGTCGACACCTGGACTTGGCCAGAGCTGGCCGCGACCGCACCCGCGCCGGCCGCCGAGATCATCGGCGTCCTCGCGGTCGCCCGGCACTGGCGCACCGCGATGGCCTCCGCGGTCCCGTTCGCACGGTACGGCGAGGCCGCGATGGTGCTCCCATCGCCAGCCGTACTGACGGAAGACTACGTCGGCAACTGTCTGCCGCGTGCCCGCGCCTACGGGCTCGCCATCGTCGCCGCCGACCCCAACGCGGTGACCGACCTCGACCTCGAGGGCCACAACGAGCGCATGATCCTGGACGAGGACCCGGTTTCGCGCCTGGTCAACGAGATCGTCTACGACCAGCTGCTGCGCGGCACCGAGCTCCCTGCCGAAGTGGACTGAACGCACTACCCTCGGGCGTATGCGAGTCGTCATTGCGGGTGGACACGGACAGATCGCGCTGAAACTGGAGAAACTCCTCGCCGAGCGCGGTGATCAGGCGGTCGGGATCGTGCGCAATCCCGATCACGTCGCCGACCTCGAGGCGATCGGTGCCGAAGCCGTCGTCCTCGATCTGGAAAAGTCCGATGTGGACGCCGTGGCCAAGGTGCTCGACGGTGCCGATGCGGCGATCTTCGCCGCGGGAGCCGGGCCCGGCAGTGGCACCGCTCGCAAGGACACTGTGGACAGAGCCGCCGCGGAACTCTTCGCGGCGGCCTCCGAACGAGCGGGCGCGCGGCGGCATATCCAGGTCGGCTCCATGGGGGCCGACAAATGGGAGACCGCGGACGTCCCGGACGATTTCCGGATCTACCTCAAGGCCAAGAAAGCGGCCGAGGACGATCTTCGCGCCCGCGATCTCGAGTGGACGATCCTGCGGCCGGGGCAGCTCACCGACGACGAAGGCACCGGCGAGATCCTGATCGCCGAATCCACCGGACGCGGACCCATTCCCCGTCAGGACGTCGCCGCTGTCCTCATCGCGTTGCTCGACAACCCGTCGACCGCGGGACGCGTCCTCGAAGCGATCTCGGGTGACACTGCTATCTCTCAGGCTGTTTCCGCGCTCTGAGGTTCTAGTGTGTGGACGTAATCCGTCAGTTAAGTGAACGGAGTAAGTCCTTGCGCGAGGACATCGCGGTCTTCAGCGGTAGCGCACATCCCGAGCTCGCCGAAGAGATCTGTACTCATCTCGGTGTCCCGCTGCATCCCGTGCGGGTGCAGCGGTTCGCCAACGACTGTCTCGAAGTCCAGCTCGAGGCGAACTGCCGCGAGCGCGACGTCTTCCTGATCCAGCCGCTGGTGCGGCCGGTGCAGGAAAACCTCGTCGAGCTGCTGCTGATGCTGGACGCCGCGCGGGGCGCGTCGGCGAAGCGGATCACCGTCGTCATGCCGCACTATTCGTATGCCCGTTCGGACAAAAAGGACGCGCCGCGGATCTCGATCGGCGGCCGTCTCGTCGCGGACCTCATGGCGACCGCCGGCGCCGATCGCGTCCTCGCGATGACACTGCATTCGCCGCAGGTGCACGGCTTCTTCAGCGTCCCGGTCGATCATCTGCACGCCCTGCAGGAGCTGGCCGCGCACTTCCGCCAGTACGACCTCTCCGCGACGACGGTGGTCTCGCCGGATCTCGGCAACGCCAAGGAGGCCGCGCATTTCGCCCGGCTGCTCGGAGTCCAGGTCGCCGCGGGCGCGAAGCAGCGCTTCGCCGACGACAGGGTCGAGATCAGCTCGGTGATCGGTGAGATCACCGGTCGCGACGTGATCGTCCTCGACGACGAGATCGCCAAGGGCAGCACGGTGATCGAGCTGCTTTCCAAACTGCGGGAGCTGAAGCCGCGCTCGATCCGCGTCGCCTGTACGCACGGGTTGTTCTCCAGCGGCGCGCTGAAGCGGATCGGCGGCCAGCCGGACGTGCTGGAGGTCGTCTGCACGAATACGGTGCCGATCCCGCCGGAGGAGCAGGGCCCGAAGCTGAAGGTCCTGTCGATCGCGCCCGCGCTGGCGGAGGCGATGCGGAGGATCCACAACGGCGAGTCGGTCAGCGCGCTGTTCGATCCCGCTTAAGGGGTGCCGAGCACCCGGTCGAGGTACGTGTTCGTGAAGACCCCGGCCGGGTCCACCTCCTTGCGGACCCGGGAGAAGTCGTCGAAGCGCGGGTACCGCGAGCGAAGGGTCGCGGCGTCGAGGTCGTGCATCTTGCCCCAATGCGGGCGGCCGCCGACCTCGCCGACGATCGACGCGAATCCGGCGAAGTACTCGCGGTAGGGCATGCCGACGAACTGGTGGATCGCGATGTAGGCGGAGTCGCGGCCGTTCGCGGTCGAGAGCCAGATGTCGTCCGCGGCGGCGACGCGCACCTCGACCGGGAACGCGACCGGGTTCTCCAGCTTCGGGACGAACGCGCGGAGTTCGGAAAAGACGTCGAGCAGCGATTCGCGGGGGATCGCGAACTCCGACTCGACGAACCGCACGCCGCGATGGGTCACGAAGACGCGATGCGACGTGTCGCTGTACTCGCGGGCGGAGAGGATGTTCGAGGCGAACTTGCCGAGGGGCTGCACGAGTTTCGGCACCGCGCGGCCGAGACGGCACAGGCCGCCGAACGCGACGTTCTCCGTGACCTCGTAGTCGATGAATTCCTTCAGCCTGCTCAGCGGCTTGTGTTCACTGCCCGCCGGGAGCCGGTTGTTGCGCTTGACCAGGGCGTTCTTGCCGTAAGGGAACCAGTAGAACTCGAAGTGGTCGTTCTCGGCGGCGAACTGGTCGAAGCCTTCGAGGACCTGTTCGAGCGGTTCCGGCCGTTCCTGGGCCGAGAGCAGGAACGACGGTTCACACTGCAGGGTGACAGTGCTGATGACGCCGAGCGCGCCGAGACCCACCCTCGCTGCCGCGAAGAGTTCGGTGCGCTCGTCCGCCGAACAGGTGACCACGGTGCCGTCGGCGAGTACGAGTTCGAGTGCGGCGATCTGGGTGGCGATTCCGCCGAGCCGGGCGCCAGTGCCGTGCGTGCCGGTGGAGATCGCGCCCGCGACGGTCTGCGCGTCGATGTCGCCGAGGTTGGTCATCGCCAGCCCCAACGCGTCGAGTTCGGCGTTGAGCTGCTTGAGCGTGGTGCCCGATCGGACCGTGACCAGGCCTTTCGCGACGTCGGCCGTCACGATGCCGGTCCAGCCGGTGAGAGTCATGGCGTCCGAATCGGCCGCGGCGATCGCGGTGAACGAGTGGCCGCTGCCCAGCGGGCGCAGGCGCCGTCCGTCCGCGGCGGTCCGGCCGATCGCCTCGGCGATCTCTTCCGTGTCGCGCGGTCGGTGCACGCGCAGCGGCGACGCCGTCGCGGTACCGGCCCAATTGCTCCACCGTGTCATGCGCCCACCTAACCGTTGACGTGAGTGCCGAAACAGTAAGTGAATAGTATTCGCGTTTCAAGCCCTTCTGTCGTACCTTAGTTCGGGTGACCAGTGCGACGGTGTACGACTTGGCGACGAAGGACCTGGATCCTCCGTTCGCGGTTGTCGACTTGGATGCGTTCGACGCGAACGGCGCCGACCTGCTGCGGCGGGCGGCGGGCAAGCCGATCCGTGTGGTCAGCAAGTCCGTCCGCTGCCGGTACCTGCTCGAGCGGGTGCTCGCACGGCCTGGCTTCGAAGGCCTCATGTGTTATTCGCTCGCCGAAGCCGTCTGGCACGTCGAGCAGGGAACGACCGACGACATCGTGGTGGCGTACCCGACCGCCGACCACGGCGCGCTGCGGCGGTTGGCGGCGGACGACCGGGCGCGGGCGGCGATCTCGATCATGGTCGATTCGCCGGAACACCTCGATCTCGTCGATGCCGCGTTGGGACAGGACCATCCCGAAATCCGCGTCTGCCTCGAACTCGACGCTTCGTGGCGGCCGCTGCCCGGTGTGCATGTCGGCACCAGGCGCTCGCCGGTGTTCAGTCCGAGGCAGGCCGCGGACCTGGCGCGAACCATCTTGTCCCGCAAGGGTTTCCGGCTCGTCGGAATGATGGCGTACGAAGGTCAGATCGCCGGGCTCGGCGACGCGGCCGGAAGCGGCGTCAAGAACTCGATCATCGGCTGGATGCAGCGGAAGTCCATTGTGGAAATCGCGAAGCGCCGCGGTGCCGCTGTTCGCGCCGTCCGGGCGTTGGCGGATCTGGAGTTCGTCAACGGCGGCGGCAGCGGCAGCGTCGAATCGACCGGCGCCGAAGCGGCCGTCACCGAAATCGCGGCGGGCTCGGGCCTGATCGGGCCCACCCTCTTCGACGGCTACGCGCACTTCTCGCCTCGCCCGGCCGCGATGTTCGCGCTGCCCGTCGTCCGGCGCCCGGCGCCCAAGGTCGCGACACTCTTCTCCGGCGGCTACATCGCTTCCGGCCCAACGGAGTCTTCGCGACAGCCGACGCCCTACCTGCCCGAAGGCCTCTCGCTGCTCGGGTTCGAAGGCGCCGGCGAAGTCCAAACCCCGGTCTCCGGCGAAGCGGCCCGCCGTCTGCGGCTCGGCGACCGCGTCTGGCTGCGCCACGCGAAAGCCGGCGAACTCGCCGAACGCTTCACGCACTACCACGTGATCATCGGCGACCGCGTCGACCGAACCGTCCCCACCTACCGAGGCGAGTCCCAAAACTTCGGCTGACCCGCGCGACCCCACCCCCCACCCGTCCCAGGGGGGCGCGCCCCGCTCCAGCGTATCGGGAGGGGGTGTCGGGGGTGGGGGTTCGGAAGAGTGAGGGGCGAGGTTGTCCACAACTGTGGGTGGGTGTGGACAACTTGTGTGGATAACTGGATAACGCCAGCTCAAGGTGGGTCGAGGCGTGGCTGATGGGGGTTGTGTGACTGGTGAGACATCGAGTCCGGTCGCCGATGGGCACGAATGGCGTAGGGGGATCCGTCGGTGACGGGGAGGCCATCTTCGGGACTTTCAGCGTCCTGAAGGTGGCCTTCGCGACGTCCGGGCAAGGGCGCCAGGGTCCATAGTGGACTGAGGTGGGGTGAAGGGGCCCTTCGCCGCATCGGACGCGGGGAAAGCGCCCTTCGGCCACCGTGGAGCCGGAGTCCGGCGCCCGATCACGACCGCAATCGGCCGGCTAGGTGGGGAGGGTTGGCAGGTTGCGAAAGCCACTTTCGCAACCTTCAACGTTGCGAAAGTGGCTTTCGCAACACGGCTCCCGACCAAGCGTGGGCTCCCGACCAAGCGCTGCTCCCCGCCAAACGCGAGCCGTGCGATGTCGCGAAAGCCACTTTCGGGACATCAGAAGTCGCGAAAGTGGCTTTCGCGACACCCGAAGTCGCCCCGGACCCCCAGCCCAGCCCCGGACCCCAGCCACAGCCCCAGCCCCGGACCGGAACCGTCAGGCGCCGAACTTGCTCGCCAAGTACCCCTTAACCACCGACTTCGCCTCCGCCACGATCCGCTCGTCCCCGCGCGGGTCACGGCGGAACGCCAGCTTCAGCAGCGCGTCGGCCGTTTCGTTCGCGATCGTCAGCGCGAACCGGATGTCGTCCAGCGGCGAAGAGATCCGTGCCGAGAGGATGTCCGTGAGCGCGTCGACGATGACGGCGTTGTTGTCGCGCGTCTCGTCCAGGAGCTGCCTGTCCACGACGTCACCGAAGTGGACCTTCGAGAAGCCGGGGACCTCGCGGTGCATGTCGAGGTAGATGTCGAGGATCGAATCCACGACGTCCCACCAGTGTTCGGGCGCGAGCTCGTTCAAGGTCTCGGACACCGAGGCGACGAACCTTTCGAGGTTGCGTTGCGTCAGCGCCTGCACCACGGCCCGCTTGTCGGGGAAGAACTGGTACAGCGAACCGACGGCCACCCCCGCTCGCTTCGCGATCAACGTGGTCGTCAATGCCTCGTAGCCGAGTTCGTCGATCAGCTGCGCGCTGGCGTCGAGCATCTGCTCCACCCGCTTGGCGCTGCGTTGCTGGACGGGCTGCCGCCGGAGCGGAGTCGTCTCCGCTTGCGGTTTCGCGGCCTGGATGTCGGACACTCGGGCTCCTCCTTCGCTGATCTGCGACTTTATCGTGCCGACGGGGTTCCCCACGGTCGAGTGAAGGCATAGTATCTGAGAACTTTTCATGTTCGGCCGTGTCTTCGAGGAAAGGTGCCTAGCCGGTGGAAAATCCGACCTTCCCGTCCGAATTCCTGTGGGGTGTCTCGACCTCCGCCTTCCAGATCGAGGGGGCGACCGGAGAAGGCGGCCGAGGACAGTCCATTTGGGACACGTTCACCGAAACGGAGGGAAAGATCGCGCGGGCTGAGCACGCCAAGGTAGCCGCCGATCACTTCCACCGCTACTCCGAAGACATCGCGCTGATGGCGGGACTCGGCGTCGGCGCCTACCGCATGTCCTTCGCCTGGCCCAGGATCCAGCCCGACGGCGAAGGCAAACCCAACGCGGAAGGCCTCGCCTTCTATGACGAACTCATCGACGAGGTCTGCGCCGCCGGGATCGACCCGGTGGGGACGCTTTTCCACTGGGACCTCCCGCAGGCGCTCGAGGACAAGGGCGGCTGGCTTGCGCGCGACACCGCCGAACGCTTCGGGGAGTACGCCGCGATCATGGGCGAACGATTCTCCGATCGGGTGAAAATGTGGATCCCGCTCAACGAGCCCATGGTCATGTCGATCTTCGGGTACGCGATCGGCGAATACGCCCCCGGCAAGACGCTCCTGCTCGACGCCCTGCCCACCGCGCACTACCAGAATCTCGCCCACGGCCTCGCCGTCCAAGCCCTGCGCGCGGCCGGTGCCCGCGGTGTCGGCACGGCGAACAATCATTCGCCGATCTGGCCCGCCTCCGATTCGCCGGAAGACAAGGCCGCGGGCGAATGGATCGACGCCCTCATCAACCGGACGTACTCCGATCCGGTGCTGCTGGGCCGTTATCCCGAACAGGTCGTCGAACATCTCCCGAAGGACTTCGCCGACGATCTGCCCACCATCGCGCAGCCACTCGACTTCTACGGGGTGAACTACTACGAGCCGCAGGGCGTCGCCGCGCCCGGCGAAGGCAACCCGCTTCCCTTCGAGCTTCGCGCGATCGAGGGATATCCCATGACCACCAACGATTCCCCGATCGTCCCGCACGGCCTGCGCGAACTGCTCGTCGGTTTCCAGGAGCGCTACCGCGAGCATCTCCCACCTGTCTACATCACCGAAAACGGCTGCAGTTTCGACGACGTCGTCGCCGAAGACGGGCACGTCCACGACCAGGAGCGCATCGACTTCCTCGACGGTCACCTGGTCGCGGTGCGCGAGGCGATGGACGCCGGCGTCGACGTCCGCGGGTACTTCGTCTGGTCGCTCATGGACAACTTCGAATGGTCGAAGGGCTACCAGCCGCGGTTCGGCCTGGTGCACATCGACTACGAGACACAGCGGCGGACACCGAAGGATTCCTTCGGCTGGTACCGGAAACTGATCAGCCATGAGTGAGGTCGCAGACCTGCCCGAGGCGCTCGCCGAGCCGGTCGCCAAGGTCCGCGCGGGCTGGATGAGCCTGCTGTTCTTCGCGAACATCGCGCTCTGGCTCGGGGTCTACGCGCCCATCCAGGTCCTGCTGCCGAAACAGGCCGAACTGTTGGACGCGGCCAACAAGGAGGCCGTGTTCAGTCTGGTCACCGGTGTCGGCGCGGTCGTCGCGCTGATCGCCAACCCGGTCGTCGGCCTGCTCTCGGACCGGACCTGCTCCGCCCGCGGCCGCCGTCATCCGTGGACGGCGGCCGGCGCGGTGGTCGCCGCGGCCGGACTGCTCGTCCTCGCGTTCGCGCCGAACGTCGCGGTCATGGTGCTCGGCTGGTGCCTCGTCCAGGCCGGTCTCAACGGAATGCTCGCGATGCTGGTCTCGGCGATCGCGGACCGGGTGCCCGTTCCCCAGCGCGCGCAGGTCGGCGGACTGGTCGGCATCGCCCAGATGCTCGGGACCGTGCTCGGCGCCGTGGTGGTCGTGGTGATGCTCGACCTCGCCGGACTGCCGCTGGGCTACGCGGTGTGCGCGGCCATCGTGCTGGCCGGTGCGGCCGCCTTCGTCCTGCGCACACCGGACGCGCGGCTGCCGGTCGCGTACCGGCCGTCCGGCCGGGCTCGCGACGTGCTGTCGAACCTGTGGATCTCCCCGCGCGAACATCCGGACTTCGCCTGGGCGTGGGGCTGTCACTTCATGATCGGCCTCGGCAACGCCTTCGGAACGCTGTACCTGCTGTTCTTCCTCAAGGACGCGGTGCACTACGAAGACCCGGACACCGGTCTGCTGATCATGATGGGGCTTTACGGCGCCGCCCTCATCGTCGGCGCGCTCATCGCCGGGCACTTCTCCGACAGGTCCGGACGGCGTAAGCCCTACGTCCTCGCGGCGTCAGCCGTGATGGCCGTCGCCGCGCTGCTGCTGGTCGTCTGGCAGAACTGGACGGCGGCGCTCGCCGCTTCGCCGTTGCTGGGCGTCGGTTTCGGCGCGTACATGGCTGTCGCGCTGGCGATGCTCACGCAGGTGCTGCCCGCCGCGCAGGACCGGGCGAAGGATCTCGGGGTCATCAACATCGCGAACTCGCTGCCGCAGGTGGTGGCACCGATGCTGACCGCGCCGATCCTCGCGTACCTGGGCGGGTATCCGAGCCTCTTCGCGGCTTCGGCGCTGTCCACCGTCATCGCCGCGGTGCTGGTCACGCGGGTGAAATCGGTCAGCTGACAGGAAAGTTGGAGACCGCGGACCGATGCCGGTCGGGGGAGGGGAGTGCAACGGCACCGGCCCGCGGAGTTCGGGGGATGGCAGCGCGCTGCTTGGCAGGTATCGCGCTGCGTTTGTGATCATCAACCTAGCGACCGATTACTGCCTTCGCTAGGTGTTCTGCCGATAATTTTCGATTAATCGCGGTGGGGACCGGAGCGATTACCGAGAGCGGCTCGTCACGTTCGGGGGTACGGGCGAACCGCTATCGGCGGAGGCGAGATCGTGGCGTGGTTGCCGAGGGGGCGCTCGGACCGCCGTTCACTCGCCTGGCTTTCAAGCAGTCTCTTTCAAAGAGAGTCTGCGGGTCGCGCACTCTTTCAAGCGTGCACGCCCCCGATGGCAGGCCTGCGCGGGTTGACCAGCGCGTGCCTGCCAGTGGTTTCGCCGGCGCTCACACCGCGAGTCTGACCAGGGACACGACGACGGGCTTCCCGCCGGTGGTCCTGGGTGGCCGCGGTCTGCTGGGGGGCGAGGCCACCGGCGACCAGGTGCTCGTGCGCGACCTGCCAAACCGAGCAGGGGGCCTTGCACTTGTGCCAGCGGGTCGAACAGGTGGGGCAATCCCCGCGCTCGTCGGGCTCGTGCGCCTGCAGCATCGCGCGCCAGCCTTCGGTCAACCGGGGGAGCTCCGAGCGGGCGACCGAGACGAGCGACTGCGCGTCGGCCCGGTTCGCGAGATCGGAGAGCATGTCGAGGCGTTCCCAAACCGCGTTGCGGAGGACTTGCCCTAGGACCTGATCCACGGAGAACTCACCGTTACCTTTCCGCCATCTTGGCGGCTTCGTTGAGCGCGGCCCTGAGCTGTCCGAGCTGGCCGGACGTCATGCGCGCCGTCTCTCCGGGCGGCGAGACGAGAACCACCTGGTTGTCTTCGACGAACACGGTGACGGCGCGCTCGCGGCTGATGAGATCGCCGCACTGCACCCGCCAAACCAGTTGTCCGCCTTCGTAACGGCGCACACTCGCGGTACGGGGGTCGACCGGGGCGGAAGGGGAGACCGGACGGGTGACACCCACCGTCTGCTGACCGGCCGGGCCGGCCGCACGCAGGTGGCGCGTGGCCATACCGGGCCGTCCCGCGGTGATGGAGCCTGTTGCGATCGAGTCCACGAACTCCACTGGCTCTTCTCCGCTCTCTCGTTCCACGTCGTCTTCGTGACCGCGTATCCGCACCTAGGGGGTTCGGAGACTTGGTAGCTCTCCGTGATCGCGGCCGGTGGCTGGTCGGTCACGGAGATCTGACAACTACAGTGATGTGAAACCGAGTGCGATAGAAGGTCGAACCGCCGTCATAGCGGTGACCGGACGAGGTTTCACGGTAAGCGGTCAAACGACTTCTGCCGGGCCGATCACGACGGGCATTCCGGTGTTTCGCACGGTTGAATAGGTGTGCCTACGCTGTTTCTAGACCCCAACGGAACTGTGAGGGGGCGCAATGGACGCCAGTATCGGTGGCGGCGCTGTCGCCGGCTCGGACTCCAAGAGCCGCCAGAGTCACCCCGTGCCGCCGGATGCCTGGGAGCAGCCGGAGATGCGAGCCGCACTGGCCACACGGGAGATTTCGTCCGTGTACCGCCTGTTGCGCAAGCACGGTGTTTCGCAGCGCCAGATCGCCGCGATGACCGGCCAGTCGCAGTCCGAGGTGTCCGAGATCCTCAAAGGTCGCCAGGTGATGGCGTACGACGTGCTCACCCGCATCGCTGACGGCCTTGGTGTCCCCCGGGGATACATGGGTCTCGCCTATGACGAGGCGACAGCGATCAAGGTCGTCGGCGCTGCCGACGGCCAGCAGGCGGAGGAGGACGAGTCCGTGAAGCGACGGAGGTTCCTCGCGCACGCCGCCCAGGTCACGATGGGCGCGGCGGTGTTCGGTCCGGAATCGGGTACGTGGTCGGCCGGGCCGGCGAAGACGCCCGCCCCCGGGCGGATCGGCATGACCGACGTCCGCCAGGTGGAAGCCGCGACCAGAGCGCTCCGGTCCCTCGACTACCAGTACGGCGGCGGTTTCTGCCGCGACGCCGTGGTCGCGCAGCTGTCCTGGGGACAGCAGATGCTCGAGTCCAACGGCACCGAGATGGTCAAGAACCGCCTGTTCGTCGCGCTCGCCGATCTGCACAGCCTGGCGGGCTGGACGTCCTTCGACACCGGCCTCATGGACTCCGCGCGCGGCCATTTCGCGAACGCGCTGGACCTGGCCAAACAGGGCGACAACCATCCGCTGGTGGCCAACGTCCTCTACCGGATGGGCCGCGTCTACCTGCACCAGGACGCTCCGAACGACGCGCTGAAACTGTTCCAGCTCGGCCAGATCGCCGCCCAGGAATCGGGCTCCGAGCTGGCGGTCGCCGTGCTCTGCGCCAACGAGGCGTGGGCCTACGCGATGATGGGCAACGAGGAGCAGGCCGTGAAGCTGCTCGGCCGGAGCAAGGACGAATTCGCCCGCGCCAACCTGGCCGAGGCCGAGTCCTGGGTCAAGTTCTTCACCGAGACCGACGTCTACGCCATGATCGGCACCGTGCACACCGTGCTCGCCGCGAAGAACGCCGAGCACACCAAGTACGCGATCCCGGCGCTGACCAAGGCCGTCGAGTCCTACGACGACGACATGGCCCGCAGCAAGACGTTCATGCTCAGCGCGCTGGCCACGAATCACCTGCTCGAAGGCGATCTCGATCATGGCGCCAAGGTGGGCTCGAAGGCCGTCGACACCGCCGAGGGCATCAAGTCCGAGCGGGTGAAGGACCGGATGAGGCCGCTGCAGGTCGAGGCGGAACGCCGCCGGAACAACGCCGACGCCCGTGACCTCGCCGATCGCCTCAACTCCTTCTACGCCGCCTGAGCAGGGCCGGTTCACGCCCGGCAAACTGCGTGAAGCCCTGGGGCGGACGTGCGAACAGCTGGGCGTGGACCCCGAAGGCGCCCGGCTGCTGAGATTCACCAACAACGCCGTCTACGAGCTGGCGAGCGCGCCGTTCGTCGTCCGGATCGTCGGCTCCACCCTGCTGCGGCACCGCGTCGGCACGGTCGTGCGGGTCGCGCGGCATTTCGAACGGCACGAGGTGCCCGCCATCCGCCTGGTTCCCGGCCTCGACCAGCCGCTGCCGGTCGGCGAGCATCTCGTGACGGTCTGGTGGAAAGTGCCGGAGAGCGGCCGGAAGGCGAAGTCCGCCGATCTCGCCGCGCTGCTGCGCCGGGTCCACGCGCTCGAGCCGCCCGAAGGGCTCGCCGAGTGGGCGCCGTTCGCCGCGATCCGCGCCCGGGTTTCGGACGCGGAGGAGCTGGACGACGGAGACCGCCGGTTCCTGCTCGAGCGCTGTTTCGAGGTCGAGGCCGCCCTCGAAACACTCGACTTCCCCCTGCCGAGGGGCCTCGTCCACGGGGACGCGCACACCGGGAACGTGATCCCGGGGCCGGGCGGGCCGGTGCTGTGCGATTTCGATTCGTCCTGTGTCGGGCCGCCGGAATGGGACCTGACGCCGCTCGCCGTCGGCCATGAACGATTCGGTGATCCACCTGCCCGCTATCGCGTGTTCGCCGAGCGGTACGGATTCGACGTGACGACGTGGTCCGGGTTCTCCGTACTGCGGGCAATCCGTGAACTGAAGCTCACCACGAGTGTTCTCCCGATTCTCCGCAGTCATCCCAGCGTGCGCGATGAGCTGCGAAAACGGTTGGACGATCTCCGGAACGGGCGTACCGGCGCCCGCTGGAACCGGTATCGCTGAGTCACCCGGGAAAGCGATCTGCACGTGCATTCGCCGACGACGAATGACCGTTCGTCGCTTGCCTGAATTCGCCGGTCAAACGGTCACGAATTCGCCCGGGCTGATCACTTCTATTGGCTCAGCGCTCCCCCAAATGTGCAACTTGCAGCTACGCACCGTTATTTAGCGCGCTTAGTTCACCTTGTCGTTGCGTATCGATCGGTGCCGTCGGGTCACAGCTGTTCCAAACGCGTACGCAGAGCGTCAGCCTCCGGGCGGCCCAGGCCGACGAAAATCGGCAAAGCCTGGTCGTAGAGGAGCCGGGCTTCCTCCCGGTCACCGTCCGCCTCGGCGATCTCGCCGAACGCGAGAAGCGTCCTGGCCACCTCGAAGCGCGAACCGCTCGCCTTCATGGTGGCGCGTGCGGGTTCGAGCTCGGCCCGCGCGGCCGGGAAGTCACCGGTGACCGTGAGGGCGCGGCCGAGTTCGATCCGGGCGCGGGCCACGTTGTAGTCGTCGCCCGCGAGGACGTCGCGAGCGCGGGTGAGGTCGGCGATCGCGGCTTCGGCCTGTCCGGCACGGACGCGGGTCGCGCCGAGGTTGATCAGCGCCAGCCCGACGTCGTGCGGCCGGTCCTGCCGCTCGCTGAGCAGATGGTCCTCGGTGAACCACTCGATCGCTTCGTCGAGCCTGCCCTGCTGAAGGGCGACCAGGCCGAGCCCTTCGACCGACCGGATCTCGACGACGTGGTTGCCCGCCGTCCGCGCGGCGTCGCGTCCGGCCAGGTAGTGCCGGACGGCGTCGTCGTACCGCCCGGTGCCGCGGCACGCGGCGCCACCCCGGTTGCGCATCAGCGCCTCCGCGGAGACGTTGCCCCACGCCACCGCGCAGCGGACGCCGATCTCGCTCACCCGCAGAAAGTCCGGATAGTGCTTGCGCAGCAGGAAAAGCGGCCACATCGCGGCGGCAAGCTGCCAGCCGAGCTCCGGCAGTTGCCAGTCGTGGGCCGTTTCGACGGCGGCGATGAGGTTCTCGCGTTCCAGCTCCAGCCAGGCGAGCGCCTCTTCGCGGGTGTCGAACGAGGTCGGCGTCGACGGCCGGTACTCGTAGCGATACGGGATGCCGTCCTGGTCGGGCGTGGTCAGGTCGGCGGTCGCGGACGCCGCGAACAGGTACCACTCGAGCATGCGGCGCACGGCGATGTCGCGGTCGTACTCGTTGCCCGCCGTCTTCTCCTTGGCGTGCAGCCGCGCGAGGTCGTGGAAGGTGTACCGGTCGTCGCCGCGGTCGATCAGCAACCCGACGTCGACGAGCTGGTCCAGCAGGTCGTCGGCGACCTCCTCGCGGACGGCGATCGACGCGGCCGCGACGCCGACACCGAAGTCGGGGCCGGGGTGCAGTCCGAGTGCCGCGTACAGCGCCGCCGCGTCCGAGGGCAGTTCGTCATAGGACAGGTTGAAGCTGGCTTCCACCGATTGCGCCTCTTTCGTCGAGAGCGTGGCCAGTCGACGATATTCCTTCCCCAGCTCGGTGGCGATCTTCGCGAGCGACATTTTCGGCCGCCCCGCCAGCTTGGCGCTGATCGTGGTGAGGGCGATCGGCAGACCGCCGCACAGCTCGGCGATGGCCTGCGCCTGGCCGGCTTCGGCGCCGATCCGCTGGGTGCCGACGGCCCGGCCCAGCAGTTCGGCGCTGTGCGCGGAGCCGAAGGGGGCCAGCTCGATCAGCTTCGCGCGGTGTTCGGTCTGGAGCCTGCCGAGGCGGCGCCTCGAAGTCACGATCACGACGCTGTCGCCACAGGAGGGCAGCAGGGGCAGCACCTGCTCGGTCGACCCCGCGTTGTCGAGCAGTACGAGCAGCGGCCGCTCGGCGGTCGTCGTGCGGTAGAGGGCGGTGAGTTCCTCGACGTCCGCGGGCAGCCCCTCCGGCGGGACACCCAGCGCCCGGAGGAACCGGCCGAGCGCTTCGCTCGCGGTGAGCGGGCCGTTGGTGCTGAACCCGCCGAGATCCGCCCAGAGGTGGCCGTCCGGGAACCGGTCACCGAGGTGGCGGCCCCACGCGGCGGCCAGCGCGGTCTTCCCGATCCCGCCCTGACCGCTGATCAGGTGCACCGCCGGTCCGTCGGCGTCGTCCTGGGCCAGCAGCTTTTCGAGCACCTCGAGCTCGGCCGCGCGATTGGTGAAATGCGCGGGCACGGGCGGCAACTGCCGCGGGCCCGAACTCTCCTGTCTGGTGAGCCGGACCGCCGATCGCTGACGCGGAACCCGCGCGGTGCCGACTTCGCTTTCACCCGGAATCGGGCTGCCCATCCACTATCCCCTCTTCGGGTTACCCCAGCGATCGCGTAGAGCATCGCGGTGGCGATCCGAAGAGGACAGTGAAATCGGTCAAATGCGGCCGTTTGGAGCAAGGTGGGTAACGACGACCGTGGGTAAGAAGGAGTTTCATGGAGACGAGTGGCAAGACCCGTTGGCAAGAAGGACTGTCGGACGAGCTGAATCACTGGAGGATCTGGCTGTCGGGTGGTTCCGAAGCCTTCGCCGGCGAAGGCTTCGATGACTACGGCTGGCGGACGAGGCCGGACTCGGACCTGCGGAATCAACCCCATCTGACGCGGAACCTCGAGCCCTTCGCGCCGGAGGGGGCGACCGTGCGCATCCTCGACGTCGGTGCGGGCCCGCTGACCTGCGTCGGCAAGGAATGGCCCGGTCGCACGGTGGAGATCACCCCGGTCGACCCGCTCGCCGATGAGTACCGCACCCTCCTCGGCGAACTGGAGCTGACTCCTTTGGTGGCCACCGAGGAGGCCGAGGTGGAGAAGCTCTCCGAGGTGTTCCCGGCGGACCACTTCGACCTCGCGTACTGCCAGAACGCGCTGGACCACGTGTACGACCCGGTGCTCGGCGCCCGCCAGATGCTCGAGGTCGTCAAGCCGGGCCACGCCGCCGTGCTGATGCTCAACGTGAACGAGGGCGAACGCGAGAACTACTACGGGTTGCACCAGTGGAACTTCTGCCGCGAAGGCGATGCCCTCGTCGTCTGGAATCACGACGGCCGGGTGAACCTCAACGAGGAGTTGTCCGAGGTCGCCGACGTTCGCTTCGAGCCCGAGTCCACCGAGACGTTGATGGTCGTCGCGCTGGTCAAAAAAGTTCCGGCCGGGATGTAGAGATCCGCGTGACGGCTTCGTCCCTGGGGCAGCCGCGGCCGGAAGTGGTCGCGGGAACAGGGAGGACAAGCCATGCGCAAGCTCATCGTCCAGCAGTGGGTCACCGTCGACAACATCGCCGCGGAGGAGGACGGCGGGCTCGGCTTCGTGTCCGGGGAGCCGTTCTCGGAGAAGACCGAGCCCGCGTTCAAAGCGAGCGTGATGGGCTTCATCGACTCGGTCGACACGATGATCCTGGGCGCGAACACCTACGCCATGTCCAAGGACTACTGGCCCAACGCCGAAGAGCAGGGCGAGTACGGCGAGAAGGTCAACAACCTCACCAAGTTCGTCGCCTCGTCGAAGCTGGAGGACGCACCCTGGGGTGACTTTTCCGCCGCGACCGTGACCCGCGACCCGGCCGCCACCATCCGGGACCTCAAGGAGCAGGAGGGCAGGGACCTCTGGCTGTGGGGGAGCCTGACGCTCATGTGGTCGATGCTGGACGCCGGTGTCGTCGACGAGGTCCGGATGATGGTCTGCCCGGTGTCGCGAGGCAAGGGCACGCGTGTCTTCCAGGATCGGCGGGATCTGAAGCCGGTCGAGGCGACCGCGTTCGAGAACGGCGTGGTTTTGCTGCGGTACGCGGTCGAGAACTAGGTCGTCGGGACGACGGGCGCGCGCGTGAGGACGACGGCGAAACCGAAGGCCAGCCCCATCACGGTCAGTTCGAGCGTCGCCCACGCGGCCAGCGCCGTGCGGTTGTGCCGGATGATCCGCGGCATCAGCTTCCAGCGCGTGTACGCGCCGAGGCCCGCGATCACTCCGGTGCACAACAGTTTGAGCAGCACCAGCTGTCCGTACGGCGTGGTGAACACGCCTTCCCAGAAGCCGAGCGACGGGTTGAGCGAGATCTCGATGAGCCCGTTGAACAGGCCGGTCGCCGCGCCGAGGATCAGGCACAGCGTCGCCAGTTTGGAGAACCGCGGGAGCGCGTGTGCCAGCAGTGTCCGGTTCCCGATGAGCAGCACCGTCATCGCGCCGAGCCCGCCGGTCCAGGCGACGGCGCTCATCACGTGCAGTTCCATCGAGATCATCGTGTAGTCGTGGTAGTTCCAGTTCGACGCGTGCCCGGTGACCGGCAGCGGCAGCAGCGCGAACAGGCCCAGCCCGACGCGGACCTCGGCGGGCACCTTCTCGCCGTGCTTCAGCGCGAGGATGCCGAGTCCCGCGTGCAGCAGCGCCAGCACCGCGACGATCAGCAGCGCCTTGCCCGCGCCGACGTCGGCGATGTAGCTCCCGACGTCCGACATCGACAGCGTGCTGGAGCCGGGCCGGTACTCGGCGGTCTGCAGGATCAGCGCGACGAGCGCGGTGGTCGCCCAGACCAGCGCGGCCGCGACACTCGCGGGCCGCGCGAGCCGCATGATCGGCTCGGAGAGCTTCGGCCGGTCGTAGCCGACCAAGACCGAAAGCAGGGCGAGCCCGATCGTGGCGACCGCCGAGATGTCCAGCAGTACCCGCACGATCGGGATGGAGACCGAGACCACCTCGCTGACCTGCGCGACCCCGGGGACCGGGGCGGTGGCCGTCAGCGCGACACCGATCAGCGCACCGACGATGCCCGCCGTCACCACGCAGAACAGGACGGCGACGCGGGCGCGCGAGGTGGTCTCGGTCTGTGTCATGACCCGCTCTTCTCCTTGTCACCCGCGCCGGTGCGCAGGGCGACGGTCAGCCCGACCGCGAGCAGCACGACGGCGCCCGCGATCCACACCCAGATCGGGACTCCGGACGAGCCTTCGCCGCCGGTCGCCGGCGTCGTCTCGGCCTGACCCGCGTTGCTGCGCGCGGCGTCGGCGGCCGCCGGGGTGCCGGTGCCCGCGGCGGTGAGGGTGAACGGCACCTCACCGGTCACGGCGTGCCCGTCCGCGGACAGGATCCGGTAGCCGATCTTGTACTCGCCCGCCGGGCCGAGCGGCCGCAGCGGCACGGTCACGGCGCTGTCGCGGACCTCGACCTGGCCCTCGGCCCACTGGCCGCCGCCCGGTCCGATGACCGCGATCTGGTTGACGTTCGCGTTCTGGACGTACTGGTCGAACGTGAGAGTGATCTTCGCGGGCCCGGTGGCGATCGAAGCGCCCTTCGCCGGGTCCGAGGAGATCAGGACGTTGTGCGCCAGCGCCGGGGTGGCGGTGGCGAGCCACGCCACCCCGGTGATCGCCAGCGCGACGATCGCTTTACGCATTTACTCGGTTCCCTCGGTGTTGCTCTTGCTGGAGACGGCCGTGGCGCGGCGCGCGCGCAGGGTGGCACCGGCGCCGACGCCGAGGCCGAGCGCGCCGACGACCAGGCCCGCGCCGCCGAGCCAACGGGCGGTGTTGTCGGAAGACGAGGAAGCGTGGGACTCCTCGGAGGCCTTCGCGTCGGTGCCGTGGCCACCGCCGCCGTGACCGTCCGCGCTCTTCTCGGCGAGCTTCACGCTCGGCGCGGGGTGCTCCGGCTCCTCACCGGAGGCCGGGGTCGGCTGATTCCACTCGACGACCTTGCCGTTCTCGTACGTCTGGGTGGCCGGGAACTCCAGCGCGTCGACGTTGGTCGGGAACTGGCCCGCGCTGATCTGGAACTCCTGGAACTCGGTCGAACCGGCGGCGATCTTGGTGCCCGGCTCCGCGGTCCAGGAGACCTTGGTGACGGCTTCGGTGATCTGGGTGCCGGACGCGGTGGTCACCGGAGCGGGCAGCTTCGACTTGACGACCTCGGCCTTCCAGCCGGGGATCGGCTTGGTGCGGACCGAGCTGAGGGCGTACTCGGGCTTGAGGGCGACCTCGACCTTGACGGTGCCGGCGTCCTTCTCCTCGTTGGGAACGCGGAAGAAGATCGAGCCGTAGCCGCCCTTCGACGGCTGGGGGCCGTAGACGTTGGCGGTGACGTGGGCCGAAGCGACCCCCGCCGAGAGCAGACCGGCGATGCCGATGGTGGCGGCCAGGAATCCGGCGCGCTTGTAGACGTTGTTGGACACGAAAACTCCTGAACGTGATGAAGACGGCGGGTTCGGGGACCTCGCCGCGGTACGGGGAATGAGCTGGGGTTCAGGAGAACAGCGGCGGACCGCGCCTGCCGTGGACGCGGCGGAGGTCCACCCGCACGAGGTGGCCGGGGCCCGCCGGACGGGCGAGCACCCGGGACGGCACCGCGGCGGGCACCGGGAGCGCGTTGAGGATGAACGGGACCAGCGCGCGGAGGCAGGCGAGGACGCCGAGCAGCAGTCCGTCGGCCTTGGCCAGCAGCAGCGCGGTGACCAGCGTCGCGGCGACGTGGGCCACGGTCATGGCGAGCCCGCCCGAGACGGGCGCCGCTTCGTCGTGCCGCAGTTCGTGACTGCTCAGCGAGCTGAGCACGAGATGCATCACGACCTGGCCCGCGCCGAGGTCGACGATCGTGGCCATCGGTCCGCGCGCCTTCGCGGCGAGCGCGGCGGCGTTCCAGCCGATCAGCACGGTGAGCAACAACGTCATCGCCGTATCGGGTACTTCGCCGTCCCCGATCACGTGAGCGGTCACGGCAAGCGCCGCTGAGCTTACGCCGAGTAAACCGCCACGTACAGCGCGTAACGCGCTTCGGTGATGGCTTCCCTTGCTCACGGGGTGAGGGTATTCGACGTACGGCCGAGTGGTCGACGTCCTCCCGGCTGTTGAGCAGTGAGAAAGACACCGCCGGGGCGGCGCGTGCGTTTGCCCAATTGGGCCGAATGGGGAAGGTTTGCAAGACAAGAAGCGGTAAACAGGGGTTTGACCGCGAGCGTTCTGGGTAGTCAGGCTCCCGATACAGCTACTCCGAATGGGTGAGGAGTCTCACCCAGAGGCGGCGGGAGAACCAGCACGCGATGAACCTCTTCGAGTACATCTCGGATCGGTGGGACAGACTCGCCCTCCAAGGGCTTCTCCATGTCAGCGCGGTCGTGCAGTGCACGATCATCGCCGCCGTGCTCGGCGTGGTGATCGGCGTCGCCGTCTACCGCAGCCCGATCGGGTCGGCCGTGGCCACGGCGCTGGCGAGCACGATCCTCACCGTCCCCTCCTTCGCCCTCCTGGGCCTCCTCATCCCAGTGTTCGGCCTCGGTGCGAACACCACCGTCATCGCCCTCGTGCTGTACGCGCTGCTGCCGATCGTGCGGAACACGATCGTCGGGCTGGGCGGCGTCGATCCAGCGGTCAGTGACGCGGCACGCGGCATCGGCATGAGCCGTGCCGGCGTGCTGACCAGGGTGGAGCTGCGGCTCGCCTGGCCCGCGATCCTCGCCGGGATGCGGGTCGCGACGCAGATGCTCATGGGCATCGCGGTCATCGCGGCCTACGCGAAGGGCCCGGGCCTCGGCTCGGAGGTCTTCTCCGGCCTCACCAACGCGGGGAGCACGAACTCCCTCAACCAGGCCTTGACCGGGACGCTCGGCGTGGTCGTCCTGGCGCTGATCCTCGACGCCGTTTACGTCCTGATCAACCGTTTGACCGTCTCTAGGGGTGTCCGTGGCTGAGTCTCCTGAAACCGTATCCGGCGTCGAAATCGAGCTGGAGAACGTCAGCAAGCGCTACGCCGGCACCCGGGAGCCCGCGGTCGACGAGTTCTCGATGGTGGTGCCCGCGGGCAAGATCGTGGTCTTCGTCGGCCCGTCCGGCTGCGGCAAGACCACGACCATGCGGATGATCAACCGGCTGATCGAGCCGACGTCCGGCCGGATCACCATCGGCGGTGACGACGCGCTGAAGCTCGACGTCGACACGCTGCGCCGTCGTATCGGTTACGCGATCCAGCAGGCCGGTCTCTTCCCGCACTTCACCGTCTCGCAGAACATCGCGGTGGTGCCCGGCCTGCTTGGCTGGGACAAGAAGAAGGTCAACGACCGGGTCGAGGAGATGATGGACCTGGTCGGGCTGGACCCGTCCGATTTCCGCGACCGCTTCCCGCGCCAGCTCTCCGGCGGACAGCAGCAGCGCGTCGGCGTCGCGCGGGCGCTCGCGGCGGATCCGCCGGTCCTGCTGATGGACGAACCGTTCGGCGCGGTCGACCCGATCACCCGCGGCAACCTGCAGGACGAGCTGCTGCGGCTGCAGACCGAACTGAAGAAGACGATCGTCTTCGTCACCCACGACTTCGACGAGGCCGTGAAGCTCGGCGACAAGATCGCGGTACTCGGCAACCAGTCGAAGATCCTCCAGTACGACACCCCGGACGCGATCCTCGCGAATCCGGCCGACGACACGGTCGCCGGTTTCGTCGGCGCCGGTGCCTCGCTGAAGCAGCTGACGCTGCTGCGGGTCCGCGACGTCGAGTTGAAGCAGGACGCGCTGACGGCGGCGGTCAGCGAATCGCCGTCGGACGTACGCGAGAAGCTGACCCAGCAGCGCAAGCATTTCGTGCTGGTGCTCGACCAGCGCCGTCGTCCGATGCGGTGGGTGCACGTCCGCGAGCTGACCAAGGCGACGTCGCTGGCCACCGCGGGCAAGCCGCTGCGCGACTCGGTCAGCCTCCAGTCGACGCTGCAGGACGCGCTCGAAGCCATGCTCGCCGAGGGCGGCAGCGTCCCCGTGACCGGCGCTCGCGGTGAGTACGCCGGGACGATCGAGCTCGACACGGTCATCTCGACGATCCAGCAACTGCGCGAGGAGCACTCGGACGACAACCCGGCGGAAGGTGTGACCGCATGACGGCCGTCGATACCGGGTTCTCCACCGAGTCCTCGTCGAGAAGCGCCGAGCGGGTCCGGCTGTTCGCCCAGCCCGCGGTGGTGCTGCTGATCGTCGCCGGGGTGCTGATCTGGGTGTTCGCCGGCGAGCTGACCGCGACGGAGAAGGCGACCCTCAACGCCGCCGGGCTGTTCACCGCGCTGCGCGACCACCTGGCGATGACCGTCGTGGTGACCGCGATCGTGGTCGTCGTGGCGGTGCCGCTCGGCGTGATCGTGACGCGGCCGTATGCGAAGTGGGCGGCGCCGGTGTTCCTGGCTGTCGCGAACATCGGCCAGGCCGCGCCCGCGCTCGGTGTGCTGGTGCTGTGGTTCATCGTCACCGGCGCGACCGGCGGACTGTGGGTCGCGGCGCTGCCGCTGGCGTTCTACTCACTGCTTCCGGTGCTGCGCAACACGATGGTCGGCCTGCAGCAGGTCGACCCGTCCCTGATCGACGCGGGCCGCGGCATCGGCATGTCGGCCTCCGGCGTGCTGTGGCGGGTCGAGCTCCCGCTGGCCGTCCCGCTGATCCTCGCGGGCCTGCGGACCTCGCTGGTGCTGGCCGTCGGCACGGCGACCTTCGGCATGTTCGTCAACGCCGGCGGTTTCGGCCTGCTCATCGACACCGGCTACAAGCTCAACCTGACGAAGGTGCTGATCACCGGCTCGGTGCTCGCCGTCGCACTGGCGCTGCTGGTGGACTGGCTCGGCGCGGTGGCGGAACAGTTCTTCGGACCGAAGGGACTGCGCTGACATGCGAATGAAGGCGATCTTCGGCGTGGTCCTGTTGTGCGGCACGCTTTCCGCGTGCGGGCTCGAGGTCAACACCGCGCTGCCGTACAAGATCGAACCCGGTTCGATCAAGCCCATCGACTCGCTCAAGGGGGTCGAGGTGACGGTGGGGTCCAAAGACTTCACCGAGAACATCATCCTGGGCTACATGGCCGAAATGGCGCTTTCCGCGGCGGGCGCGGACGTCATCGACCTGACCGACATCAAGGGCTCGAACTCGTCGAGGCAGGCGCTGCTCGCCGGCCAGACCGACGTCACCTGGGAGTACACCGGCACCGGCTGGATCAACTACCAGGGCAACGAACTCCCCGTCCCCGGCGGGGAACAAGCGCAGTACGAAGCCACGAAGGCGGCCGACGAGGCGAAGTTCGGCGTCGCCTGGCTGAACTACTCGCCGCTGAACGACCAGTACGGCTTCGCGGTCACAGAGGCCTACGGCGCGGCGAACAACCTGAAGACGACGTCCGATCTGGCGACGTTCCTCAAGCAGAAACCCGATCAGGGCGTGTTCTGCCTGGAGACCGAATTCACCAGCCGCCAGGACGGCTTCCCCGCCGCCGTGCGGGCGTACGGATTCCAGAACCCGGTGATCAAGAACTTCGGCATCGGCACGATCTACTCGGCCGTGGCGAGCGGGACCTGCCCGATTGGCGAGATCTTCACCACCGACGGCCGCATCGCCGGGCTGAACCTGCGCGTCCTCGAAGACGACAAGAAGGCGTTCCCGCAGTACAACGCCGTACCCACGCTGCGGACGGAATTCCTGAAGCAGTATCCGGAAATCCGCGGACCGCTGGAAGCCGTCGGCGCCGCCCTCGACAACAAGCAGATGGTCGAACTGTGCAAGCAGGTCGACGTCGACGGCCGTGACCAGGGCGAGGTCGCCTACGAGTGGATGAAGAAGAAGGGCTTTATTTCTTGATCGAGCGCTGACGTAAACGTGCCGAAGGGGCGCCGTTCCGTGTCCACCTCGCGGTGGGTGCGGAGGGCGCCCCTTCATCACGTTTCCGTGGGCCTTCGGCCCGAAAGAGGGCGCTCGACGGGTGAAGTCTCCGTCGGGCGCGGGGCGCCCTTGGGGAGACCGTTCTCGGCCGAGTTGGCGCGGTCCCGACCCGCTCGGGGCTGAAGGGAGCTTTCCCCGCATGTCATGGGGGAAAGCTCCCTTCACCGCGTGGCATGCGGGGAAGGTTCCCTTCAGCCGCCGTTGTGTCCTGAGTTAGATCCCTAGGCGGTGGAGAAGCTTGCCTTCGAGCTGGTCCAGCTCCCCGGCGACGGCGCGGTGCGCCGCCTTCCGCCGCGCCGCGGGCATCCGCTCCGAAGCGCGGACGGTCGCCGAAAGCTGCTCCAGCGTCCCCTGAGTGTCCTTCGCGAAGGACACGTCGGCGTCGGTCGCCTTCGCGGACTTCTTCAGCTCCGCGAGCCCCTGCGTCAGCCCGGCGATCCGCGCGTGCAGCGCGGCACCGCGTCCGCTGAACTCCCCGAGCTGGTCGACGGCGACGCCGAGCTTCTTCGCCTGATAACGGTCGTATAGCTCTCGTGCGGCACCCGCCGCTCGAACGGCGTACGGCGCGATCACCGGCAGTACGGCCGGACCGAGCACTTTGGCCACCGCGACGGCGTTCTTCGCCTTCTTCGGGGTGATCCTGCCTTCGGCCTCGACGGCTTTGGCCTTGCGCGCCATGGCACCTCCCACGCTGTGTCACTGACGAACTTACTGGTCCCCGAAGTGGCGGGCATGTCGGCTTGCCGGTCGCCTTCTAGAGTGTTGTCCGTGAGTAACGAGGTGCTACTGGACGCGGGAGCGGTGAGCCGCTGCCGGCGTCGCGTGCACCTCGAACACGATCCGGCGATGCGCGAGGTTCCGCTCGCCCCGCCGGACCCCGCCGCGCAGCAGCGGATCGCCGACGCGTCGGCGCATCGCGAGGCCATCGTGCAGCGGCTCATGGACGCCACCGGACCGGACGCGAGCTGGGTCAAGATCCCTCGCGACCTCCCCGCCGCCGAGCGCGTGCAGCTCACCGAAGAGGCCTTCGCCGCCGAAGCGCACTACATCTGGGGCGCGTTGCTCCCGGTGGATCGCGCGGGTCACCGGCGTGGCGGCTCCGAACTGCTGGTCCGCACCGGCGCCGGGTACGTGCCGGTGCTGGTCGTGCGGCACCGCATCACCGATCGCGGCGCGGGCGCGCCGACCACGGTGATGACCGACCTCGAACCGGCGAACCGGTTGCCCGATCCGGCGCGAAAGGTCCGCTCGCAGCCGCGGGACCAGATGCGGCTCGCGCATCTCTACCGGATGCTCGAAGCGCTCGGGCAGCACGAAGGACACCGCGCCATCGGCGGGGTCATCGGACTCGACGCGGACGTCGTCGTCTGGCACGACCTGTCCGCGGGCACCTGGCCAGGAGGCCGGAGCGCCCTGACGGAGTACCAGAGCCGTTTCGCCGACAGGCTCGCCATCGCGAGCGCGGCCGCCGAGGGCGAAGAGCCGCTCGCCGAACCGTCCCGTGTCCTCGAATGCCGTCGTTGCCCCTGGTGGCCGACGTGCGAGGTCGTGCTCACCGAGACCCGAGACGTCAGCCTGGTCGTCCGCGGCGAGGACGCGATGGAACTCCGCCGCGCCGGGGTGTCCACAGTGGACAAACTGGCCGCACTCGATCCGGCCGACGAACCCCCGCCGATGAACTGGACCGGCGGCACCTTCGCCGACGCGATCATCCTCGCGCGCGCCTGGCTCGCCGATCTCACGATGGTGCGCAAGGTTGACCGCATCGAGGTCTCACGCGGCGACGTCGAGGTCGACGTCGACATGGAGAGCTTCGGTGATTCCGGCGCGTACCTCTGGGGATCGCTGCTGACCGGCGCCGACATCGGGGTCGAGCAGGGTTACCGCGCCTTCGCGACTTGGGAGCCGCTGCCGACAGCGGACGAGGCCCGGTCTTTCGCGGAGTTCTGGGCTTGGTTCACCGACGTCCGCGAGCGCACCCTCGCGGCGGGCCTGACCTTCCGCGCCTACTGCTACAACGCGCTCGCCGAGAACCGCTGGCTCTTCGGTTCCGTGTCCAGGTTCGGCGAGTACCCGGGCGTACCGTCGAAGGCCGAGATCGCGTCCTTTGTGGACTCCGAGGAGTGGATCGACCTCTTCCGCAGCGTCACCGACCAGTTCCTTTGCTCGCACGGCAAGGGACTCAAGGTGATCGCCCCGGTCGCGGGCTTCGCGTGGCGCGACCCGGAAGCGGGCGGCGAGGCGTCGATGAGCTGGTATCGCGACGCCGTCGGCATGGACGGCGGTGTCCCGGACGACCTCCAGCGGGAGCGCCTGCTGCGCTACAACGAGGACGACGTCCTGGCGACGCACGCGCTGCGGAAGTGGATGACCGACCACGCGCAGACGTCCGTGCCGTACATGAACGACCTCTGATCTCCCGTCGACCGGGACTTGCGCTCTCGTCCGCCTCTGCGGATACTCGTTGACGAGTACTCGCATACGAGGAGGCGTGGTTGAAGCGGCGGAAGGTCGGGAATCTGCTGGCGTTGGCGATTCTGTCCACGCTGCGGGAACGGCCTGCTCATCCGTACGAAATGGCTTCGATCCTGAAGTCGCGCGGCAAGGACCGCGACATGGGGATCAAATGGGGCTCGTTCTACACGGTGGTCGGCAACCTGCGGAAACACGGCTTCATCGAGGCCGCCGAAAGCAGCCGCGACGGCGCCCGCCCCGAGCGCACGGTGTACCGGATCACCGACGCCGGCCGTGACGAATTGTTCGACTGGCTGCGCGAACTGCTCGCCGAGCTCGCCCCGGAGGAGCCGAAGTTCGTCGCCGGCCTGTCGGTCATGGCGTGGCTCGGACCGGACGAGGTGATCGCCCTGTTCCGGACCAGGCTGGCGGCGCTGGAGGAGGAGATCGCCTCGATGCGCGCCGAACTGGCGCGGTTCCTCGAGGAGGTTCCGCGGCTGATGCTGCTCGAGGTCGAGTACCACCTGGCGATCCGGGCGGCGGAAGCCGAATGGGTCCGCTCGATCCTCGGGGAACTGACTTCCGGCTCGATGCCGGGGCTCGCCGAATGGCGGACCTTCCACGAGACCGGAGAGCCGCCGTCCGACGGCGGTTGAAAGATCCCCGGCGAGGTGTTGCAGCACCCCGCCGGGGTGACGATCCCGCAACCGGAACCCGGCCACGAGACGGCATCTTGAGAATAGCCGGGCTCCGGGAAATCAACCTGGAGTGATCATGTCGAACATCAAGGACAGAAAGCGGTTCAAGCTCATGCCGGAGATGGGCGGCGCGCTGGCGCGCAACTACGCCCGGCAGCGCGGCACCGAACCGCAGCTCGAACACTGGCGGAAGCAGGCGCGCGAGCTCACCGCGGACCTGCCGGAAGGCGCGAAGATCCTCGAAGTCGCCTTCGGCCCCGGCTACTTCGCCGTCGAACTGGCGAGGCTCGGGTTCTCCGTCACCGGCCTGGACGTCGCGCCGACGTTCGTCGAGATCGCGAGTGAGTACGCGCGGGCTCAGGGCGTCGACGCCGCTTTCCGCGAGGGCGATGTCGCGGGGATGCCGTTCGACGACGAGTCCTTCGACTTCGTCGTCTGCCAGGCCGCGTTCAAGAACTTCGTGTGGCCGGTGAAATCGCTCGACGAGATGTACCGCGTGCTGCGTCCCGGCGGTACGGCCGTGGTGCAGGACATGAACCGGGACGCGACCGATGGCGACATCGTGCGTGATGTCGAGAGCATGAAGCTCGGGAAACTGGCCGCGCTCGGCGTCCGGCAGGCGCTCACCCAGCTCCGGCGGCGCGCGTACACGCCTGTCGCCTTCAGCGGGCTGGTGGCCGAAACCGCGTTCCGGACCTGCGAGATCACCACCGAGGGGATCAGCCTGGACGTCCGGCTGATTCGCGCCTGAGAGAGCTGAAGGGGACTTTCCCGCATCCCGTGCGAGGAAAGTCCCCTTCGCCTCAGCGAGGAGCCATGCGCAGCGAGCCGTCCATCCGGACGACCTCGCCGTTCAGGTAGTCGTGGTCGATCAGCGACAGCGCGAGCTGCGCGTACTCGTCCGGCCGTGCGAGCCGCTTCGGGAACGGGATGCCTTCGGCCAGTGAAGCGCGGAACTCGTCGCTCACCGTCGCCAGCATCGGGGTGTCGACGATGCCCGGCGCGATGGTCAGCACCCGGATCCCGTGCGACGCGAGGTCGCGCGCGGCGGGCAGGGTCATCCCGACGATGCCGCCCTTGGACGACGAGTACGCCACCTGCCCGATCTGGCCGTCGAAGGCCGCGATCGACGCGGTGTTGATGATGACGCCGCGCGCGTTGTCGGCCAGCGGTTCGGTCTTCGCGATGGCCTCGGCGGCCAGCGTCAGCACGTTGAAGGAGCCGATCAGGTTGATCTGGACGACCTTCGCGTACAGGGCTAGATCGTGCGGGCCCTTCTTCGAAAGGATCCGCGCGGACGGCCCGATCCCGGCGCAGTTCACCACGGTCCGCAGCGGCACCCCGGATTCGGCGGCGGTCGCGACGGCGGTCCGCACCTGCTCCGGGTCCGTCACGTCGGCTTCGACGTAGGTGACGCCTTCGACCTGCTCGGCGTTGGCGATGGCACCGGCGAGGTCCAGCGCGAAGACCCGAGCGCCCTTCGCCGCGAGCGCCTTCGCGGTCGCACCGCCGAGCCCCGACGCGCCACCCGTGACGAGCGCCGCGGTATCGGTGATCTGCATGTTCTCCCTTTCGTCGGTGACCGGGTCCTAGGTTAACGCTCGTTCGCATCGGTGGGGTGGGTGTGCTGGCTCACGTCGGTGCGCAGCATGTCGTGAGGAGTATTCGGTCCTGAAGCATTCCGTTCGCTCGGAGGTCAACTCCGGCTGTCACCTTCAGCAGCATGAGCGCTGCTCGGATCGTGGTGGTGGGGACCGGTTACGTCGGATTGACCACGGGGGCCTGCCTGGCCGGCCTGGGGCATCGAGTCACTTGCGTCGATGTCGACCAGGCGAAGGTCGCAAGGCTCTCCGCCGGACGGGTGGACATCCTGGAGCCGGGATTGTCCGAGCTGGTGGCGAGGGGGCTGACCAGCGGGAGACTCAATTTCGTGGTCGGCGCGCGCGACGCCGTCCGCGACGCGGAGGCCGTTTTCCTCTGTGTGCCGACGCCGATGGGCGCGGGCGGTTCGGCGGATCTGCGGGCCGTCGAAGCCGTGACCACCGAGATCGGCGATGTCATCCCTTCGGGTTGCGCGCTGATCACCAAATCGACCGTCCCGGTGGGGACGTCCAAGCGCATTCAGGCGATGCTCGGCCGCACGGACGTGCCGGTCGTGTCGAATCCGGAGTTCCTGCGTGAGGGCACCGCGGTGGAGGACTTCCTCGGCCCGGACCGGATCGTCGTCGGCTCGGACGACGTCGCGGCCGCCCGCTGGGTCGGCGAGCTCTACGCCGATCTCGCCGCCCCGGTCGTCGTCGCCGACGCGGCCAGCGCGGAACTGGTGAAGTACGCGGCGAACTGCTTCCTCGCGATGAAACTGTCCTATGTGAACTCGATCGCCGAACTGTGCGAACGCCTCGGCGCGGACATCGACCTGGTCACCGAAGGAATGGGTTACGACCGGCGCATCGGCCGCTCGTTTCTCAAGCCCGGCCCCGGCTGGGGCGGCTCGTGCCTGCCGAAGGACACCAGCGCGCTGGTCAGGGTCGCCGAGTCCGTGCAGTACGACTTCACGCTGCTGACCTCGGCGATCGAAGAGAACATCGCGCAGCGGGACCGGATCGTGGCGAAGATCGCCGGTGCCGTCGGCGGCACGCTGGCCGGTTCGCGGATCGGCCTCCTCGGGCTGGCGTTCAAAGCCGGGACGAACGACCTGCGCGACTCGCCCGCCCTCGCGGTCGCTTCCGTGCTGGGCGCGCTCGGCGCGGAACTGACCGCCTACGACCCGGCCGTCGGCGGCCAGATCGCCGGGATGACCGTGGTCGACGATCCGTATCAGGTCGCGAAGGCGGCCGACGCCGTCGTCGTGCTGACGGAATGGGACGAGTTCAAGCGGCTCGACTGGACCTACATGGCCGAGCAGATGGACGGCGACTCGGTCGTCGACACGCGCAATCTCCTGGAGCCGCAACGGATCCTCGACGCGGGCCTGTCGTGGCAGGGCGTCGGGCGGCCGCGGGCGGCGCAGCGGCGGAAGGTCGCCGTTTCCTGACCGCTCAGGACACGAGCGAGACGAGCGTCATCAGCCCGTCCACGACCTCCTCGGCCGTGGGGCCGTTTTCCGGGTCCAGCATGTGCTGGAGCATCACGCCCGAATTCAGGGCCGTGGCCACCGCGCCGACCCGGCGCTCGTCCGCCTCGGTGAGGGTGTCCTCGTCGATGCCGAGGATGCCGGCCGCCATCCCGCGGCGGCCCTCGCGCTGCGCGGCGGCGAGCTGTTTCCGCAGCTCAGGATGATGTTCTGACTGTACGAATGCCTCGATGGAGGCGATCCACAGCTGCCGGTTGCGCCCGTAGGAGTCGATCATCGCGCGCCACGAGGCTCGATACTGCTCGTCGGCCGAGGCGTGCGGGTCGACAGCGCTCATCATCTCCAGCTGGATCTCTTTGCCCCAGCTGTCCATCGCCTGCGAGAACGCGGTCAGCAGCAGGGCTTCACGCGATCCGAAGTGGTAGCCGATCGCCGCGTGGCTGACCCCGGCCGCCGTCGCGATGTCCCGCACCGTCGTGCGTGACCAGCCTTTTTCCTTCAAGCACTGGATGGCACCCGCCATCAGGTCCTCGCGATTGCCCATGCCCGGAATCCTAGGCCATCCGGTTTATCCATTTGGTTTAACCAAGCGGCTTGACCAAGCGTGCAAATCTGCCGTACGGTCGTTCCCATCACCACGAACCCACTGGGAGCAGCCATGACGACCACCGTTCTGATCTCCGGCGCCGGCATCGCGGGTCCGGCCCTCGCCTTCTGGCTGCGGGAGCGCGGCTTCGTGCCGACCGTCGTCGAGCGCGCCCCGGCCCTGCGCGAAGGCGGGAGTGCTGTCGATTTCCGCGGCGAGCAGATGGCCCTGCTGAAGCGCATGGGCATCCTCGAGGACGTCCGCGCGAAGGAAACCGCGATGGGCGCGCAGGTCATCGTCGATTCGAGAGGCAAGAAGGTCGCCGAGATGCCGTCGGTGTTCTTCAGCGGCGAAGTCGAGATCGAGCGCGGAGACCTGACCCGCATCCTCTACGAGCACACGAAGGACGACGTCGAATACGTCTTCGGCGACTGGATCACCGGGCTGGACGAGGTTTCGGATGGCGTCGACGTCACCTTCGCTCGGGGTGATTCGCGCAGGTTCGACCTGGTCGTCGGCGCGGACGGACTGCACTCGGGCGTCCGGCGGCTGGCGTTCGGCGACGAAGAGCTGTTCCGGACCGACCTCGGCTTCCACACCGCGGGTTTCACCGTGCCCAACCACCTCGGCCTCGATCACCTCGGCCTGATCTGCAGCGTCCCGGGCCGGACGGTGATGCTCAGCAGCGGCCGCGACAGCGCGGTCCTCAATGTCGGCTGCATCTTCGCGTCCGGCACGGTGGACGTGCACCGGCGCGACGTCGAAGGGCAGAAGCGCCTGGTCGCGGAACGGTTCGCCGACTTCGGCTGGGAAGTCCCGGTGCTGCTCGAAGGACTCGAGGCCGCCGATGACCTGTACTTCGATTCGCTCAGCCAGATCCACCTGGACAAGTGGTCGCGGGGCCGGATCGTGCTGCTCGGGGATGCCGCGTACTGCGCCGGTCCCGGCGGTTCGGGCACCGGGCTCGCGATGATGGGCGCGTACATCCTGGCGGGAGAACTCGCCGCCGCGCGTGGCGACCACGAGGCCGCTTTCGCGCGGTACGAAGAGAAACTGCGCGGGCCGGTGAAGGTCTCGCAGAAGCAGGCGGCCGGAATCGGCACGTTCCTCGTGCCGAAGTCACGGCTCATGATCGGCTACCGGAACTTCCTGTACCGGGTGCTGGGTTCGCGGCCGATGACCAAGGTGTTCACCTGGCTGACCTCGCGCGCGGCCAACGCGGTGACGCTCGAAAACCATGACACCCCGGTCGCCTCCCGACGCTAGTTTCGGTGGGTGACGGAGGAGAAGGAATTCCGCGGAGCCTGCTACGAGGCGGCCAGGCGGACCGGTGGCCGGGTCGCCGGGTTCGTGCCGTGGGCGACGGAGGGGAACTTCGACCAGGGCCACCTCATTCACGGCGAGCGCACGGTCGCGGTGTTGTGGACGCGGGCGTGGTACGACCACAAGTCCAAATGGGATGTCCCGGGGAAGCGGTGGGACGGACTCGCCATCGCCGAAGCACCCGTCGCCTACGGGTCGATCGCCTTCGCCGACCTGCCGGAGCTCCTGGCCGTGCTGGGTGAACTTCTTCCCGGCGTCCAGCCGCTCACTTTCGCGCAGCTTCAGGGTGAACTCGACCTGGCGGAGTGGCCCTGGATCCAGCCGGGGGACATGAAGTACTGGAAACCGGAGAGTCTCGGCCAGGCCCTCTTCAACCACTGGGACTGAAAAAGTAGTTAGCAAGGCGTAGTATTCGGCTGGTGTTCACGACCAGGCCGGAACTGGCCGGCACCCACGGCATGGTGGCATCGACGCACTGGCTGGCCTCGGCCACCGGGATGGCGGTGCTCGAAGACGGCGGCAACGCCTTTGACGCGGCGGTGGCCGCCGGGTTCGTCCTGCAGATCGCCGAGCCGCATCTGTGCGGTCCGGCGGGGCAGGTCCCCGGCATCTTCGTCACCGCCGCGGAGCGGACTCCCCGAGTCCTCGCAGGTCAGGGAGTCTCGCCGGCGGCGGCGACACCCGAGTACTTCGCGGATCTCGGGCTCGACCTGATCCCCGGCAGCGGTTTGCTCCCCGCGACCGTCCCGGGGGCGTGGGACGGCTGGCTGCTGCTCCTGCGAGACCACGGCACGAAGTCGCTGCGCGACGTGCTCGGTTACGCGATTTCCTACGCCCGTAGCGGGATTCCGCTGGTCAGCCGGGTGGGCGACACGATTCGCGCGGTCCAGGATCTCTTCACGGAGCATTGGCCGACGTCCGCGGCGCTCTGGCTGCCCGACGGCGAGCCCGCCGAAGGACTGCACCGCAATCCGGCGCTCGCGGACACATGGGAGCGGCTGCTCGCCGAGGCCGAGTCGGTCAGCGGGCGCGAGGCCCAGATCGACGCCGGACGTCGGGCGTGGTCGCAGGGCTTCGTTGCCGAAGCCATCGAAGCGTTCAGTCGCAAGGCTTTCCGTGACGATTCCGGCCGCGATCACGCCGGTCTCCTGACCGGTGAGGACATCGCGGGCTGGGAGGCGACGTACGAAGACGCGCTGCAGGTCGACTTCGGCGACTGGGGCCTGGTGAAGATGGGCGCCTGGACGCAAGGGCCCGCGTTGCTGCAGCAGGCGCGGTTGCTGGACGGCCTCCGCGACGAACTGTCCTATGTGGATGGAATTCCGACGGAACGCACGGTGCACCTGGCCGTCGAGGCGGCGAAGCTCGCGTTCGCCGACCGTGAGGCTTGGTACGGGGATTCTCCCGACGTGCCGATCGAGTTGCTGATCTCCCGCGAATACGCGGAAACCCGCCGGGCCTTGATCACCGACGAAGCTTCCGCCGAACTGCGGCCCGGTGGTCCCTCGCCTCGGCTGCCCGCGATTCTCGAAAAGCTGCGCGGACTCGAAGCCGGTTCCGGCGCGACGGGGGAGCCGACGGTCGGGCCGCTGGGCGAGACGCGGGGCGACACCGTGCACATCGACGTCGTCGACGCGGCCGGGAACATGATCTCGGTGACGCCGTCGGGCGGCTGGCTGCAGTCGAGCCCGACGATCCCGGAGCTCGGGTTCTGCCTCGACTCCCGCGGGCAGATGTTCTGGCTGGAACAAGGTTTGCCGAATTCACTGGCGCCGCGGAAACGGCCGCGGATCACACTTTCGCCGTCGATGGGCCTGCGCGACGGCGAGCCGGTGCTGGCGTTCGGGACCCCGGGCGGAGACCAGCAAGACCAGTGGCAGCTGTGTTTCTGGCTGGCGCACACGCTCGGCGGGCTGAACCTCCAGGAGTCGATCGATTCCCCCGCGTGGCACACGACGGCGTTCCCGAGCTCGTTCTACCCGCGCTCGTGGACTCCGCGGGAACTCGTGGTCGAGTCGCGGCTCGGTCAGTCCACAATGGACGCTCTCGCCGCGCGCGGGCACGAGGTCGTCGACGCCGGACCGTGGTCTCTCGGGCGGCTTTCGGCCGTGTCGCGGTCCGGTGGCGTACTTCGCGCCGCCGCCAACGCGCGGGGAATGCAGGGCTACGCCGCCGGTCGCTGACCCCCGTGCTGTGAAGGCCTCCTTGAGGGACGCGTCTTTGCTTGCCCGCTGGTGTGCTCGGTCTCGTCGCTCGGGGACCCCGCATCCCTGGTGCTGGATGCCGGTGCGGTCGAGCGGGGAAGATTTGGGACGTTGAACGTCCCAAATCTTCCCCACTCGAGTTGCCTGCGAACGGATGGACTCGCGCAACCACCGTCCTCACGCAAGTCAAGGTACGTAAGCAAATACCGGTCCGCCTTCCCTGCTTTCAGGGTAGGCAAGGAGGCCTTCACGGCATGCGCCCCAGCCCGAGTTGTCCACAATGACCCCCGTCTGTGGACAACTCACGTCAGCTCCCCTCACCGCCTCCCATCAGCGATAGACTGGCTTCGGGGTCGCCCCCCTGGGACGGGTGGGGGTGGGGTAGTGACTCAAGAGCGCGGCTGTTCCCAGAGCCAGAACTCGATGCCCTGGTCATCGACGCAGTCGGCGCTCAGGCCGTAGGGCTGCTGTTCGGTTTCGCCGGTCTGGCCGCCCTGGGCCCGCACACGGTCGAGGGCGGCGGCGAGGTCGTCGACGGCGTACATGACCTTCCATCCCACCTGCCGCCCCGGGCCGCCCCACAGCCCGCCTTGCAGGCCGGAACCTTCGACGCCCCAACCGCCTTCGACCCGGCCGGGCGAGAACTGCCAGCCCAGGACGGCGCCGTAGAACGCCTTCGCGCGCGTGTCGTCCGGAACCTGGAAGGTGAAATAGCCCGCTTCGCCGTGCCGGATCGGCGTAGCGTCCGGAGCGGATCGAGGCGCCGCCTGTGCGAGGAGCCACCGCTGGCCGTACGGGTCTTTGATCTCCCCGCTCAACCCGTGGCCTTCGTCCGTGACGGGACGTCGCAGTTCCCCGCCCAGTTCCACGGCCCGCGCGGCCGAGGCGTGCACGTCCGCGACCTCGACCCGGATCAGCGGGCCACCGGCGGGCGCCACGACGATGCCCAGTTCGGGGAACTCTTCCGCGAACATCAGCACACTGTCCCCGATGGCCAGTTCCGCGTGCCCGACCCGGCCGTCCTCCATCACGATCGGCTCGGCCCGCCGCTGAGCCCCGAACACCTCGACGTAGAAGTCGAGCGCGGCGCGGGCGTCGGTCACCACGAGGTACGGCGTCAGTGAGCGCACTTCGGCAGTGGATGGCATGGCGGAGGCTCCGTTCAGGACGGCGCGACGCAGGTTGTCGCGCAGTTCGGCGGCGAAGAGCGGATCAGGATCGGCAGGCTGCGAGGGCGCGCGAAGCGCGTCGAACGGATCAGACATCGCGACCCTCCTTCTGCTGGTAAGCCCGCCGGAAAGCGGCACGGGCCCGCACGAGCAACGCCTCCGTGGCGTGCACCGTGCGCTCGAGATGCGCGGCGACCTCCGGTACCGGGAGACCGTCCACGTAGCGAAGCGTCAAAGCGGCTTGATGATGCGCTCCGAGCGACGCGAGCACCTCGCGCGCCAGAAGCGCGTCCAGCCGCTCGTCCCACGGATCGGTGTACTCCTCTTCGTGGACGAGCCGCAGCCCGCGTTCCTCACGTTCCTTGCGCCGCCAGTGATCGGCGAGCTTGTGCCGGGCGACACCGATCAGCCACCCGGTGCTCACCGCGGGCGCGAATTCCTTGCGACAGGCCCTCACCGCGCCGAGGAACGTCTCAGACGTCAGCTCTTCGGCGAGAGTGCGATCCCCGCACCGGGACAGCAGGTACCCGTAGACCTCCGGCAACGCCGTCTCGTACAGCGACAGCAGCGCGAAGGCCGGGTCCCGGTGCACCCGTGGTTCCGTCACATCCCCATCGTCGCTCGGGGAGCCACAACTCCGACGGGTGAAACCGAACTTTCTAACCGCGCGGGTCCGGCAGCCGCCGCGCCACCGTGATGACGCCGATCGTCAGCACCGCCTGGATCCCGATGACCAGCACAAATGCGCCCTTCATCCCGAGCGAGCCCGCCCCGACGGACGCGAACAACGTCCCCAGCGTCGCCACGCCCAGCGCCATCGCGGCCTGCTGCGACGTCGTCAGCATCCCGCTGCCGACCCCGGCGATCTCCGGCGGCACCTTCGACAGCACGATCCGGAACACCGTCGTCATCGCGAGCCCCTGACCGAGACCGCACAGCAGCATCCCCGGCGCGAAATCGAGCACCCCCAGATCCGGCCAGTCCAGCAGCACGGTGCCGATCAGCACCAGCAGCCCGAGCAACTGGATCGAGAGACCGGCGGCCACCACCCGCTGCCCGAACCGCGTCACCAGGCGGCTGCTGACCAGGCACATCGCGAAGAACGCGAGCGAAAGCGGCGCCGTCACCAGTCCGGAATCCAGCGGGCCGAGGTGCAGCCCGTCCTGCAGCGTCACCGCGAACACGAACATGAACGCGCTGAACCCGACGAAGAACGGCAACCCGACCATCAACCCTTGCCGCACACTCGGCATCCGCATCACCGACGGCGGCAGCAGCGGAACACCGCCGTGGCGTTCCATCCGGCGTTCGACGTGGACGAAGCCTGCCGCGGCGAACGGGAAGACCACGAGCAGCGCGACCGTCCACAGTGGCCAGTCCAGGGCGGGCCCTTCCGCCAGCGGCAGCAACAGCGAAACCAGCGCGATCGTCAGGAGAACCGTGCCCTTGCGGTCGATGCCGAGAGGGTTGCTCGAGCGGCTCTCCGGAACGAGCCGCCGCGCGACCAGCAGACCGGCGATCCCGACCGGGACGTTGACCACGAAGATCGGCCGCCAGCTGGTGCCCCACAGATCGGCGGCGACCAGCGCCCCGCCGAGGAACTGGCCGAGCACCATCGAAAGGCCCGCTGTCGCGCCGTAGAGACCCAGCGCCTTGGCCCTGCGTTCGCCGGTCGTGGTCGCCTGGATGATCGACAGCACCTGCGGCAGCATCAGCGCGGCCGCCGCTCCCTGCGCGGCCCGCGCCAGTACCAGCGTCAACGCCGTCGGAGCGATCCCGCAGAGCAGCGAGGTCACGGTGAACGAGGCCAGCCCGATCAGGAACAGCTTGCGACGGCCGAAGGCGTCGCCGAGCCGTCCGCCGACGACGAGCAGTACGGCATAGGCGATCCCGTAGGCCGCGACCACCAGTTCCAAAGTGGCCGATGAGGTGCGAAGGTCGGAACCGATCGCGGGCAGGGCGATGTTGACGATGAAGAAGTCGATGAGGGGAAGTGCCGCCCCCAGCAGCACGGTGACCAGGCCCGCCGAGGTCAGGGCCGGTCCGGCGGCGACGCGGGTGGGCGTCGCCGGAACTTGCGTCGAAGTCATGGGTACTACGATCAACCGGTTCCCACCCTGGTACCAGGAGTGTATTTATCCTGGTACCACCACTACCTGGTAATCGGCTTCGAGCTTTGCGAACCTGATGAGGTGACCTTGACCGTCGATTCGCGAGTGGCCGACGTGCGACGGCACGAACTGGCCGCGTTCCTGCGCAGCCGTCGCGAGCGCATCACCCCGGACCAGGTCGGCCTGCCGATCAGCGGCAGGCGCCGCACGCCGGGGCTGCGCCGTGAAGAGGTCGCGCAGCTCGCCGGGGTCGGGGTCACCTGGTACACGTGGCTCGAGCAGGGGCGCGACATCAACGCGTCCGAGCAGGTGCTGGACGCGATCTCCCGCACCCTCCGGCTCGACCCGTACGAGCACAAGCACCTCTTCACCCTCGCCGGCGCGGCCGAACCGCCGCTGGAGAAGGACTGCAAGCTCCTGAGCCAGAACGTCTTCCGGATGATGGAGAAACTGGAGCCGTATCCGGTCTGCGTGCGCAACGCGCGGTGCGACATCCTCGCCTACAACCGGGCCTACGACTGGCTGATGGGCGGCCTCGACGCCATCCCGTTCGAGGAGCGCAACACCCTGATCCAGTGCCTGACCAACCCCGAGTGGCGGCGCAGGCTCCCGGACTGGGAGCTCAACCTGCCCCGCGTGGTCGCGGGCTTCCGGGCGGCGATGGCCGAGCACCTCGCCGAACCGGCGTGGAAGAACCTGGTCAAGCGGCTGCGGCAGGAGTCCGACGTCTTCGAGCGGATGTGGAAGGAACACGACGTCTCCACCGAGCGGATCGTGCTCAAGCGGTACCTGCACCCGGACGTCGGCCTGCTGCGGTTCGAATTCTCGTACCTGTACCTCGGGCGGCGCTCCGAGATCTCCCTGGCGACGCTGACCCCGGCGGATGAGGAAACCGCGGCGAAACTGCCCAGGTCCTTCTGAGGAGGGAGGCGGACCAGGCTCGCGAGGGAGTCTTTCCGCGGCCTGAACGCCGACGCTGACAGCATGACCGCAGCAGTCGCCGCCCCCAAGATCTCCAGTGCCCGCCTGATCGTCTGCTACGCGGCGATCCTCGGCACGCTCCCGTACCTGACCCTCAAGGCCTCCTGGGTCACGGGCGGCGACCTCGGCCTCCGTGATCCGTCCTTTGTGGACTCGGAGCTGATGCTGTTCGCCAACCTGCTCACCGGCGGGATGGACGTCGTCGCGGTGGTGCTCGCGCTGGCGTTCACCTACTCCTGGGGCCGCCGGATCCCCGCGCCGCTCGTGCTCTTCCCGATCTGGATCGGCACCGGGCTGCTCGCGCCGATCGTGCTGAACCTCCCGGTGATCGTCGCCGACCTGGCGAAACAGCAGCTGACCGAGATGCCGCTGGAGAACTGGGTCTGGGCCGTCGTCTACGGCGGTTTCGCCTGGCAGGGGATCCTGCTGCTGACCGCGTTCGTGCTCTACGCCCGCGACCGCTGGTGGTTCGTCGTCACCGGCACCGTGCGGCCGGGGACGATCGGCTGGGCAGGCGGACTCGGCATCGTCGCCGCGCTCGTTTCCGCGATCGGCCACGTGAGCTGGGCGTTCGGCCCCGGCGGACTGTCCGCCCGCGGCCAGGACGTGGTGATCGCGGTACTCGGCCTGCTGGCCGTGATCGCCTTGGCGACCGTGTCGCGGGGACGGTTCTGGCCGCGGCTGGTGCTGGTGTGGACCGGCGCCGGGGCCATGGCGGGCTCGGGCGCGTGGGGCTTGTTCAGCGCGTTCACGATGGGATCCGCCGCGCACGCGCCGGTTTTGGCCGTCCAGGTGATCGGCGGGGTGCTGATGATGACTTCGGTCCTGCGTCGGCTACCGGCGGTCGAGCAAGCGGCGTGATTCCTTGCTGAAGCCGGGAACCGTTCTCTCGAATCTTTCGAGGAACTCGCCCAAGCTCTCCGGTGGCCGTTCGAGAGCGTCGACCTGTTCACGCAGGCAGCGAAGTGTCGCAGCTGGATATAGATCGAGCTGGTCGAGCAGAAAGTCATCCGGATGTACGGCGTCGATCCGATAGGGCTCGAGGGCTGCGACAGGGAAATCCTTGAGATTCGCCGTCACGATCACGGCGGCATCCGCGCGAGCGGCTGCAGCCAGCACGCGCCTGTCCTTCGGATGATTGGTCATGGCTGGAATCAGCGGCTCGTAGCCGGTGACCCTGGCATCGGGGAAGGCTGAACGCATACCGGTCAACCGGCGCGTCACCTGTGCGGGTTCCAAGCCGAAATGCGCGACGAGGTTTCGTTCGACCTCGTCGAGTACATCGTCGGACCACAAGGCGCGGTAGGTGCCCGCCTCGGCCAGCCGCAGCAAGAGATCCGTCAGCCGGATCGGAATCAGCACACAAGCGTCGAGGAAGGCGGGGAAAGGCACGGCTAGCGAGTTTGGATGAACCCGTCGGCGATGTCATCGCTGCCATCCCGGTTCGCCGTGGCTGTCAGCTCATCGAGTATTCCTTGCCGTTCCGCACGGGAGCTTGCCCGATAGGCGAGCAGGTCGCTGAGGAGGACTCGGCGGTGACGTCCTGGTTTCTCGAACGGGATCTCGCCGGACTCCAGCAGCTTGACCAGCGTCGGCCGGGACATGTTGAGCATGTCGGCCGCCTGCTGGGTGGTCAGGACCGCGTTCAACGGCGCGATGTTGATGGCGAAGCCCTGGGACATGGCCTTCACGACGTCGCGCAGAACGTCGTAGACCTGCTCGGGAAGGGACACCTCGCTACCGTCCGGTCCGACCAGTTTCGCCTGGTGAGCCGGAGACGCCGCCAGGGTGATGAACTCGTCGAGCTGCCGGAGTTCTCGGCGGGCCTCCGGTTCGGCGACGGAGGGCGGGAGCACGGTGTGCTGTTCGATCGTCGATGTCACGTTGCCTCCCTCGGGCAGCCGGGGTCCTCCCGCCACTCTAATCGAAAAAAACGAAAGCCGCATTCCTGCGTCGGCTACCGCACACGGCGTAGCCGGGAAGCCGCTTTCCAACGGACGCGGTCCCCCTCCGCCCCGGGTAGCTTTCGTCCTGTGCTGCTGAAAGAACGGTTTCCGTGGAGTCCCTGGGTGGGCCGCGTGCTCCGCGTGGTGCTCCCGCTGGGGTTCGTCCTCGGCGCCACGAGCAGTGCCTCCCGCTGGCAACCGGACGCGCCGCCGCTGACCACGTCCGGCGTGCTCTGGCTGGTCGCCACCGCGGTACCGCTGCTTCTCGTCCACCGCTTCCCGATGACGATCTTCCTGCTCACCTCCGCGCTGACGTTGGGTTACTACGCGTCCGGCAACCCGGGCGGGCCGACGATCGTGCTGCCGACGATCGCGCTGTTCGTGCTCACCAAGATCCGCGGACCGCTGGTCGCCGGGGTCACCGGCGGATCGCTGCTCGCGGTCGCCGGCGTCGTGTTGTTCGTCCGGCACGGGTTCGGCGCCTTCGACATGCGGGCCGGGCTGGGGTTGGTCTGGGTGATCGCGGTGGTCGGGATCGGGACGGCCGTGCGCAACGGGATGGCCGCCGCGCGGGCCCGCCGCGAGCAGGCCGACGAGCACCGGCACCGGATGGCCGAGCAGGAGCGGCTCACCATCGCCCGCGAGGTGCACGACGTCGTCGCGCACAGCCTCGCGATGATCAATGTCCAGGCCGGGGTCGCCGCTCACGTCGCCGACAGGCGCCCTGAGCAGGCGAAAGAGGCGCTGCTGAACATCAAGGCGGCGAGCGCTTCGGCGCTGAAGGACCTTCGCGCGACGTTGGCCGTGCTGCGTTCCGGGGAGGACAAGGCGCCCGCGCCGAGCCTCGCCCAGGCCGACGAGCTGTTCGAGCACGCGCGGGCCGCCGGGCTGGAAGTGCGTGTCGAGGGCGAGCCGGGCGAGCTGCCCGCGCCGGTCGACGGCGCCGCGTACCGGATCCTGCAGGAATCGCTGACCAACGTGGTCCGCCACGCGAACCAGGCACGCGGCGTCGACGTCAGGTTCGAGCGGAAAACCGGTGCGCTGACGCTGCTCGTCCGCGACGATGGCCGTGGCGCCGTCGAACCCGCGCCCGGCCACGGGTTGCGCGGCATGTCCGAACGGGCGGCCGCGCTGGGCGGCGCGCTCACGACGTCCGTTGTGGACGGCGGGTTCCAGGTTCGCGTGGAATTGCCGATCGAGGGGGAACGATGACGATCCGGGTGGTCCTCGCCGACGACCAGGTGCTCGTACGCGCCGGTTTCCGGGTGCTGCTGGAGACCGAAGACGGCTTCGAGGTCTGTGCCGAGGCCGGCGACGGCGAACAGGCCGTCGCGGCCGCCGTCGAGCACAAGCCGGACATCGTCGTGATGGACATCCGGATGCCCGGCGTCGACGGTCTCGAAGCGACGAGGCGGATCACCGCGAATCCCGAGCTGACCGGGGTGAAGGTCCTGGTCCTGACCACCTTCGATGTCGACGAGTACGTCTACGAGGCGTTGCGCGCCGGCGCGAGCGGGTTCCTGCTGAAGGACACCGACCCGGTCGAGCTGCTGCGGGCGCTGAAGGTCGTCGCCGCGGGTGAGGCGCTCCTGGCGCCGACCGTGACCCGGCGGCTGATCGCGGAGTTCGTCGAACGGCCGGAGAACCGCCGGATCGACGTGAGCGCCGTCCGCGAGATCACCGACCGGGAACGCGAGGTCCTCGGCCTGGTCGCCGGCGGCATGTCGAACGACGAGATCGCCGCGCATCTGGTGATCTCGACGGCCACCGCGCGCACGCACGTCAGCCGCATCATGACCAAGATCGGGGCACGCGACCGGGCGCAGCTGGTGGTGCTCGCTTACGAATCCGGCCTGGTCAGCCCTCGCCGGGGCTGATCGTGATTCCCCACCGCGTTCCCCCAAAAAGCTGAGATTGCCGAAAAGTCCCCGCGGTCACCGGGAGTCATTGTGCCTGCCACAACGCTGACACTGCGTTAATCTGACCAAGTGCACGTGCAGATGCACGTCCCGGGCGAGGTCTCCCGTGAGATCGGCCGAGTCGTCGTTGTCGCTTCATCTCGGTCTCGACCAGGGTTCCGGTCGAGCGTCGGCCGGATTCCGAAGGGCGATTCGAAATCATACGCACGTACTGCTTGTCCTGATTTCCTGACGAGTCCGGCGGTATCGCGCCGGGGCTCCCCTTGTCTTCGTGCACGGTGCGTGATTTTTTCTTGAGTTGCCGCGCCGAATAGCGGTCACTTTCCGTCGCGAAAAGACTTGGCAGACCGGTTCCGCCGAGGGACGGTTGCTTTCTCGCAATGCCGCTGAGCACTAGTCTTCGGCTGAACGGCGCAACGGCGATGTCACCTACCCGAAGTGATTCTCACCCGGCCGGGCAAGAACCCGATTCACTTTTCTTCTCTCACTGGGAGTCACTATTGACGGCAAATACTCCTGATCCACTTCTGGTGGTCACCGTGGGCGTCGTCGTTCTCGCCTACATCGTTTTCACCGCGATCCTCACCCGGCTCTTGCTCGCCGGGAAGGTCGCCCAACCGGCGAAGGTCATCGGCTCGGTCGCGGCGCTCGTGGCCGGGCTCCCGGCGATCCTCTACGCGTTCGCGGCGGTGGTGGGCTGATGGGCGGGGACTTCCTGGCAGCGGTCACCGAAAGGCAGCGGCAGCGGCTGCTCGAACTGGGCAAGCACGTCGACTACGCGCCGGGCACGACGTTGCTCAACCAAGGCGATCCGGCGCCGCCGGTGCTGATCGTGCGGTCCGGCTTCGTGAAAGCGATCCGCGCGGCCCAGGGCGACACGTCGCCGATGATCGTGGACCTGCTCGGCGCGGGCGACGTCCTCGGCATCGAAGACTGCCTGGCCAGACGGTCGAGTCACCTCTCGTGCGTCGCCACGAAACAGGTCCGCGTACTGGAGATCCCGCAGAACGCCTTCCACGGCTTTCTCGACGAAGACAAGCAGGCGATGGCCTTGATCGCCCTGGACCTCGCCGTCCGGCTGCGGTTGCGGAACGTGGCACTGGGTTTCGCGACGGCCAAGGTCCGGAGCCGGTTGACCGCGTTCCTCACCAGGTTGCAGTCGCTCTACGGGGTCCCCGGCGAAAGCGGCGTCGTCATCGACGTCGGCCTGAATCACACGGACATCGCGTCCGCGATCGGCGCTTCGCCCGCGTCGGTCAACGCGGAGATGGCGAAATTGAAGAACGAGGGCTATCTGACCACGGGATACAAGACGATCCACGTGAAGAAGCGTTTGCGCGAGGACGGCCCCCCGCTTTCTTCGGCACGCCCCGCCCGGCCACGGCGGATTCCGCAGATGCGAATCGGGCGGCGGGTGGCGATGGGGTGAAACGGGACTTTCACCGGGGAATCCGCGATGAAAGTCCCGTTCACCTCATGATGCGCCGCGGGGTGCGCAAAACGGTGGCGAGCTCAGCCGCGCTTCAGTTGCAGCGCGAGCCGTATGACGAACACGACGGCCAGCGCGGCGACCAGGGCGATTTCCCAGGCCATGGCGGCTCCTCCTCGTCCGGCATCCGAACGCTTCCGATGCTCTGCCCATAAGGCGCATCAACGGGGGAGGACGTTCACCGACACGGCCTAACTCACACTTACGGGCTAACGGCACCGTCAATGGCCGCCCAGACCCGGTGCGGGTCGAGGTCCATCGGCCGTGAGTCCGGATCCGGCCGCAGCCGGCGCAGCAAAACCTGCTGCACCAGCGTCGTCGGCCGAGAGGCGGCGGCGACCCGCCGCCAGAACAGGTGGTCCTCCAGGCCCTCGAACAGGACCTCGGAGCTCCATCCGCCGAACTCGTCGACCAGCGACCGCCGCACCAGATACCCGCTGCCCAGGTACGGCAGCGTCCTCAGCCGCCGCTCCTCCGGCGGCAGCGCGCCGACCAGGCCGTCCACCGGATCCGCGACCGGGCAGTGCACGACGTCGGCATCCTCCGAAGCGGCCAGCAAACGCTCCAGCAGGAATTCCGAAGCGCGCATCCCGCCGTCGAGCACCAGCAGCCACGACGCCGTCGAACGCTCCAGCAGGGAGTTCCGCGTGAGCCCTCGGCCGAGCGGGGTGTCGTGCAGCAGGACGTCGTACGGGCGCGGCCGCGGCCACGGGTGCACGCCGTCCTCGCCGACGAGCACCTTCCCCGGCCGCACGCTGCCGGTGAGCAGGTCGTTCGCCAGATCGTCCGGGTCGACCTCGCCGGTCCGGCGCACGATCAGCACGTCGACGTCGGCGTTGCCCGGCGACGAGGCCGCCGCGGGCTCCCAGCGCCGGGTGGCGACCCGTCGCGCACCCGCCGCGCGCTGCGCGATCCGTGCCGACAACGCCGTCCCGCGTGCCGAAGCCGGGCCACCGGTGGACCGGTCGCCCGCGAACCGCGCGTCGAACGACGGGGTGTCGACGGCGAGCGCGTTCTCCGGGTTCCGCAGGCTCGTCGCCAGTGCTCGCGCCGGGGCGAGATCCGCGGCCGGCGCCGAACCCAGCGAAGACGCCAGGTCGATCAGCCGTCGCGCGGACGACGTCATGTCGAGCGACTTCACGAAACCGTAGGCGGCCGAACGCAGGTGCCGTTCCCGTTCGGGTTCGTCGGCCAGCGCGGCGACGACCGAACCCAGCGCCTCCGGCCTGGCCAGCACCAGATGCTCGCCGGGGACCAGCGGCTCGACTTCGGAGGAGGTCTCGCTGACCACCACGCAGCCGTTGGTCATCGCTTCGAGCGTCCGCACCCATTCCAGGGTCTGCTTCTGCTCGCGGTGCAGGTTCAGCAGGAACCGGGACCGTGCGAGATGCTCGAACTTCGCCTTGCCCGGCAGGAAGTCGACGCGGGCGGTGGTCATCGGCTCGTGCGGCGGGGTCAGCAGCCGCGTCCGCAGCCCGGCGAGATCCCGCGCGTACGAGCCGAGCAAGACCGAACGCCGCCGTTCGGCCGTGCCGAGGTAGGTGACGTCGAGGTCGCGCGGACGGTCGAGATCGCCGCCCCACAGGTCCCACAGCGGGCTGTAGCCGAGCTGGAAATGCTCGACGCCGATCCCGCGCCGCCGCAGTTCGGCGGTCGAATCCTGGTTGATGTCGACGGCGCCGCCCAGGATGGAGAGCAGTTCCGCGTTGCGCTCGAAGGTCGCCGTCCCGGGATGCTCCACGCAGAACCCGATGGTGCGACGGCACTGTTCGGCGGTGGGGAAGTCGGCGTCCGGGGCGGTCACGAAATATTCGTGGGGGACCACGACGTACACCGTGTCGCCCCCGGCCTCGGGGTACTTGCCGATCGCTGTCCTGGCCTTGCCGCCCGCGGTGCGCACGGCGTCGGCGACCACCTCCAGGAGCTCCTCCATGAAGGCGGAACCGCCCTCGGCGGAGACGAAGCAGAGTTCGGTCACGGCCGGTCCATCTTCTTCCGCACGACCCGCAGCGGCGCGGTGACCCGCCAGCTGACGGTGCGGCGCGTGGCGTCGAGTTCGCGGGCCATCTCGGCGGCGAGACGTTCGGCGTTGAGCAGGCGCTGACGGTCGGCCGACGGCTCGCCGCCGGGCAGGATGTCCGCGTCGACGACGCCCGCCGAAACCACCAGTTCGGCGTCGAGCAGCGCGAGCCGCAGCTTGTCCCGCTCTTCGCGGCAGGTCTTCAGCTCCGCGCGCAGCGAGTCACGCTGCTGGTGGGCGAGCAGGACCTCGGACTCGAGCGCCCGCAGACGCGCCTTGGCGACGTCGAGTTCTTCCTGCTGCGAAGAGAGCTTCTGGTTCACCTCGGCGGACTCGCCTTCGTTCGGCGCGGCGGCGGTGGCCTCGCGCAGCTCGTGCTCGGTGTCGGCCAGTTTCGCCTTCAGCCGGTCCTGCTCGGCGGTGAAAACCTGCCGCTCGGCCCGGAGCCGGGTCAGCTCGGCCTGGACACGGCCGGGAATGTCGGTGTCAGACATGAACGCCCCCACTCAGTTCGGTCAGGATTTCGGAGTACTCGCGCGCGTAGCCCGCCGGGTCGAGCCACGGCAGCAGCTTCTCGTGCGCGGCCTTCGCCATCTCACGGCGGCGCGTGGCCGACGTGCCCAGCGCCCGCAGCAAGGCCGCTGTCAGCGCGTCGACGTCGTTGGTCTCGAACAGCCAGCCCGTCTCGCCGTCGACGATCATCTCCCGCGCGCCGAACACGTCGGTCGCCGCGACCGGGATGCCACAGCAGACGGCTTCGAGGATCGACCGCGGCAGCGACTCGATGTCCGAGCTGTTCACGAAGATGTCCGCGGCCTGCAGCCAGCGCAGCGGATCCGGCTGGATCGGCACCAGGCTGACCGACTTCTCCAGCCCGGCGCGCTCGACGGACTCCTCCATCGCCAGCCCGTACGGCGACGGGTGCAGGCCGACGACGGAAAGCTTCGCCTCGGGGTGGATCTTGTGGATCCGCTCCATCGCCGAGATCAGCGGCGCCTGCCCCTTGCGGGATTCCGCGATGCCGATGTTGACCAGCACGATGTCGTCCGGCGAGTAGCCGAGCATGTTCCGCGCCTGCTGCCGGGTTTCCGATCGCGTCCGGCCGCCGAACTTGTGCATCGGCGTGCCGTAGCGGACCGTCCGGCAGCGTTCCGGCTTGCTGTACGGGAGGAACATCTCGCGCGTCGCGTCCGCGACGAACAGCAGCCTGTCGACCTCGGCGAGCGTGCTCTGCCAGCGCTGCCAAACCGCGGCGGGCGGCTTCACCGGGCCCCAGTTCTGATACGCGAACGCGGGCAGCGAGAAGCTCTCGTGGATGACCCACGCCGTCGGCATCCCGGCGCGCTTCGCCGCGTCCGCGCCGACGAAGCCGCCGAGAGTGTTGACGAGCGCGACGCCCGCTCCGGAGCACTTCGCGAAGCGCGCCAGCTCGGCGACGTGACCTTCGTAGGCGGGCACCGTCTGGTTGCGGTAGTGCGTCGTGACGTGGACGGGGATGCCGAGTTCGTGGCAGTCCGCGCGCAGCGGGCCGTCGGTTTCGCTGACCAGGCTGACCTGCCAGCCGTGGTCGGTCACCATCCGGCTCAGCAGTTCCTGCAGCCACAGCTGCCCGCCGCCGACGCCGAGGCTGTGCGTGAACACCAGCACGTGCTTCGGATCGGTCGGGATGTTCACGCGTGCCATCGCACGGGCGGTGTCACCGGCCAGCTCGTCGGCGAGTTCGGCGTCGTCCGGGTCCGCGACGGGGTTGCGAAGCGTGAAGGTGCGCTTCGCCGACACGACCTCGCCGACGCCTTCGGTGCGGTACCGGACGCGAAGCGACAGCGTCCGCTCTTCGCCGTACGGGAGGTCGACGGGCACCCACGCCTCGAAGCCGCTCACCGCGGCGTCGTCGAATCCGGGGAATTCCTTGGGCACGTCCTTACGCGGCAGGCGGGTGCGCGCGCTGACCGTGCCGCCACCCTCGACCATGACCTCGATCAGGCTCGGCGCACGACCCTGCAACATGGCCCACCCCGTCACGTAGACGACGTGCCCTTCGGTGACTTTGCCCTGTTTCGGCGCTTCGAGTTCGCCCAGCCACAGCGGTTCTTCACCCGGCAGCGTTCCGACGTGGACGGTCGCCTGGTTCAGCACGCGCTCGTCCGGTCCGGTGACGACGACGTCCTGGGTACCCGCGGGAACCCAGGTGGCCGGGACGGCACGCCAGCCGAAGGTGCCTTCGGGCGCGCCCGGGCACGGCTCGGGGAACAGGTTCGCTTCGACGTCCGCGATGGTCACGGACATCTCGTCGATCCGGCTGATGCCGGTCGTCCAGCCCCGGAGCTCGAACAGGTGCCCGACCGGCCGGTCCGGGGTCAGGATTCCGGCGGTATGCAGGCTCGTCATCGCTTCGCTACCTCGTCTTCGTTCGCCGCCACACCGGCGCCGACCTTCGTTGAACGGTACCTGTGGACGGTTCTCGCCAGGCGCTTTCGCCAAATCCCGTCGATGGACGCGCGCACCTCGTCCGTGCCGTGCGCGGTGCCGCACGAGCCGATCGCCGAGAAGGCGACCTCGCGTGCCATCGCACTGTCCACAAAGGAGGGATGAAGGCCGATCAGCACCCCGAGCCAGCCCGCCAGATCGCGTACCGTGCCGCCTTCGGCCGCCGCGGACCAGCAGGCGTCGGCGAGTTTGTCGGCCAGCACGAGCACTCCGCGCTCGACCACTTCGGACACCCCGGCGCCCGCGTTCCGCCACTCGAGGTCGATCGGGCGCAACGTCGCGCCGTCGACGAGGACGTTGTGCGGCACCAGATCCCACAGCGCCTCGACCCCGCTCGCGGCCTCCGAGCGGACCAGGTCCCGCCAGCCGGTGAGCAGCTCCGCGACTCGCTCCGGCTCGTCGAGCAGGACCTCGACCATCGTCGGAGCGTCGTACACCTTGTCCGCGCACGGTCCGACCGAGATCCCGGCGACCGGCGGCGACGGGACAAGCGGCGCGCGGCGGACCTCGGCACCCTCCCCGGTGCGCACGACGTCCGCGCGGGTGCAGGCGAACGCGGCGCGCTCGGCGGTGTTGAAGTAGGTCGCGAGCCGGTACGCGGGCCAGAGCGAAGCGGCGCCGGGGCCGGACAGCAGGGCGAGACCGTTCGCGGGACCGCCGCTGATCGCGGCGGAAAGGCGGGGCAGTTCGGTGTCGATCTGCGCGCCGCGAACCGCGCGGGCGACCTCGTGACCGGGGGAGCAGAGCAGCTCACGCTGCACTTCGAGACCGGCCGCCGCGAGCGTCCTGACGACACCGCGCGAAGACGTCAGCACCACGACGGCACCCGTCGGGGACAGCCGCTCGCGAACCCAGTCCAGCAGATTCCGCGTCGCGTACGGCTGCTGGACGACGACGAAGTCGTAAGTCTCGATGACCAGCCGATCGTGCACCGTCACGGTGCCGAGGTCGCGGGTGCGGAACCGCACCGCGGCGGCGCGGACCGGGTCGGCCTCGACGGCGTGCACCGTCGCCGAGACCTCGCCCAGGTACCGCGTCAAAGCGCCGAAACCGGCACCCACTTCGAGAACCCTCGCCGCTTTCGGCAGCACGAGCGCCCGGAGGACGTTCGCGGCGCCGTGGTCGAGCGCGACGCGCTCGGTGGCGTCCCATCCGGCGAAGTGCAGTTCGTCGGACAGCGAGCCGGTGTCCTCGGCGAGGGAGAGCAGAGTCGTGAGCAACCGTGCCTTCTCGGCGGTCATCGACTCAGCTGGTGACGGCGTAGTTTTCCAGCGTCTTCTTCACCGCACGCTGGTACGTGCCGCTCAACGCCTTCTCGCCGTCTTCCCCGCCCAGCGGATCCTGCAGGATGTCGACGCGCACGATGTTGTTGCCGCTGATCCAGGTGCCGCGGTAAACGCCCTTGTCACCGTCGATCTTCTTCTGGAAGTTCAGCTTCGGCGGCATCCCCGGCAGCGGCTCGGTGATCTGCACGAATCCGTTGCTCGTCTGGTACTGGCGCAACTGCTTGACCAGGTCGGCGGCGGCACCGGGGTTGCTCAGCGGGATGACGGTGACCGAGATCTTGGCAGGCTGCGGCCCCGTCTCGTCCGGCTGCTTCTGCGAGCCGCGGTACGCGACCTGCTTCACGCCGGCGGCGATGACGAGGTCGGTCTCGCCCTTCTCCAGACCGGCGAGCTGCGTGAGCTGGGCCGCGGGGATCGCGCCGCTCTTCGAGTCTTCTTCGCCGGACTGCTCCGGGATCTTCTCGAACAGCAGCTCTTCGGGCGTCTTCGGCTTGGCCGACGACGTCGGGGGCGCGGCCTGCGACTGGCTCGGCTGCGGCTGGGCCGTCGGGTCCACCGGATCGTCACCGCCGCCCTTGAAGGCGAAGTAACCGCCGACACCCAGCCCGGCGAGCACCAGGACGGCCACGACGGCGATGATCGCGATCTTGCCGCCCTTGCCCTTGGGCTTGTCTTCGAACAGCTCGGGGCCCTGCTTGACCCACTCGGTGCTGCCGACCGGCGAGATCGGCGGGAAGTCCGAACCACCCCACGGCGGGCTGGCGTCGTTGTCGGTCCAGCCCTGTTGCTGCGGCTGCTGGTAACCGTGCTGCTGGTGCTGCTGCTGGGGGAAACCGCCCGCGGGCGAGGCCTGGCCCTGCTGGGGGAAGCCGCCGGCCGGGGACGCCTGGCCCTGCTGCGGGAAACCGCCTGCCGGCGACGCCATCGGCGGCACGACCTGGGTGCGGTTCGGATCGGCCTGCTGCTGCTGCCAGTTCGAGACGACCTGGGTGCGCTCGCCCTCACCGCTCTGCGGGGGCTGGCTCACCGGCGCGATGATCTGGGTCGAATCGGCGCTGTTGGGCTGGCCGGACTGCTGCTGCGGCGCCTGCTGTTGCGGCGGCGGCGCGACAGGCTGCTGCTGCTGGAAAGGCTGCTGCGGCTGGTGGCCGGGCTGCTGGACCTGCTGCTGAGCCGGGTCGCCGTACGCGACCGCCGAGGACAGCACCTGGTCACGGCGAAGCCGGTAATCGTCCGCGGAGAGCCGTCCCGATGCGAGCTCCTCGTCCAGATTGCGCAGCTCTTCCTGCCAGGACACCACCGGCCCCCTTATCCGATTCCGGCGGGAGCCCCGCTCCCGGCCTTCGCGATACCACCACTGCGGTGACCTCGCACATTCTGCACTGCCCGGACTCGGTCCGCCCTCGCGGGTCTAATCGTGATCTCCTCGCGACCTGCGCTTCTCAACCGGTCGGGAGAACAGTGTCCAAGGAGGTCAGAGTCTGCTCCAGACGAGTGTCGAGCGCCTTCGGATCGCCGCCGAGCGGCTGCGACACCCAGGTCGTCACGGCCATCGTCCCGGAGACATAGCCGAAGCCGCTGAGCTGGCCGTTCTTGTTCGCGCCGACGAGGGCGAGCCGGTCGCCGACGCGCTGCTCGCGCAGTCCGGCGTTGAGCGAGTTCTCGCGGAAGTACTTGACGATCGCGGTGGCGTCCTTGACGTCGTTCGCCGGGATCACCAGAACGAGATAGCCGTTCGTACCCTCGCTCGAACCCTTGTGGGTGATCGACGCGACATTCTTCGAGGCGAGGTAGTCGCCCGCGGCCCGCGAGTAGAGGTTGAGCTCCACGCCCTTCGCGACCGACATCGTCGAGTTGTCCTTCGACGGTGTTCCGGGCAGCGCGGGCAGCCTGTCCTCCAACGGCGTCTGGGTGCTGTTGGGCTGGCCCGACGGCGTGAGCCCGTCCGGCGGCTGGGCGATGCTCGGCGTGGGAGGCCGGTCGGCGACGTTCGAGGACGGCGACGAGCCCAGCCACAACGTTCCGCCGATGATCAGCGCCAGCACGACCAGCACTCCGGCGCCGATGAACAGCCAAGTCGGCTTGCGCTTGCCGACGACCGCGTAGTCGTCGGCCGGAGCTTGGTGCCGCGGCCCGGGTTCGGGGGCCAGCGGCGGGAGCGGATGGTTCAGCCTGCTGGTCGACGGTTTGTCCTTGACCGGAGGCGGCTCGGCGCGCAGGTACACCGTCGGATTGATGTCGGCGGGCGAAGGCGCGGTGGTCTTGTGGTCCGCGATGCGAGGGACGACGGGCTTCCGCTGCTTGGGCTTCTCGGCGATGAAGGGCTGGGTGCGCTGTTCCGGCGGCGGAGGCACGTACGCCTGCTGAGGCTGTTGATACGGCGGGGGCTGCGGAACCGTGACCGTGGGCAACTCGACCGGCCGCGCGGCGGGATTGGCGCTGTGCCATTCCCCGCCCGGGCGTCGCAGCGGTGAGGGGACCGGTGACGGCATCGTCCCGCCGGAGGCCTCCGCCAGCAGTTCGTCGCGCTTCCTGCGGTGTTCGGCGTGCCCGATGCGACCCGCGGCCAGCTCGACGTCCAGCTGTCGAAGCTCGTCCTGCCAGCTCATTTAGCCCCCTGCCGCCGGGTGTGGGCAGCCAGTGTTGCATGCACCCTTATGGGTGGTTGATGTGGTCTTTCCACATTCTTGCGTCCACTCACGACCTGGTCCAGCACGGATCGTGCGCGATCTTGGAGCCCGCCGCTCGGGTGAGGGGTGTGTGGAAATAGGGACGTTGAGTGTCCCTATTTCCACACACCCCTCCAGATCCGGCATCACCACGCGTCTGTCCACGGTGTGATGCTCTTTGCGTCCACTCGCCAGGCCCTCCTTCGCGCACGATTGCGAGGGCGCAAATGGATCGCTCAAAAGTGTCTCTACCTGCGAATATAGCATCGAAGCTATGGCATGGGGTACCGTGGAACTGGAACCGGAGGTTCGTGACTGGCTGGAGAGTTTGTCCACGGCGCACTTCGCGACAGTCGCCTTCTATGTGGAGCTCCTCGCGGAGCAGGGGCCGTTGCTGGGAGAGCCGTACACGCGACAACTCGACGGCAAGTTGCGGGAGTTGCGGTTTCATCTGGACGGGGAAGCCGTGCGGATCACTTACTGGATCGCGTCCGGCAGGCGAATCGTGTTGCTGACCGAGTTTCGGAAGACCCGGATGCGCGAAGAGCGCGAGGTGCGACGGGCGCGGAAGGCGATGTGGCGATGCGTTGCTCGAAGGCATACGACCGATGAGCGTGGTGGGGAGTGAGGACGATGGCCGAGCGGACCGACTGGCGGCGGCTTCGCGAGCAACGGATGGCCGAGCCGGGCGCCGTCGACGCGTACGAGGCCGCGAGGCTGGCCTACGACCTGGGCAAGACGGTGCGTGAACTGCGCGAGGCACGTGGCTGGACCCAGGCGAAGCTCGCCGCCGAGGCCGGGATGACGCAGTCCGCCGTCGCGCGGTTCGAGGCAGGGGGAACCGTCCCCACCATCCCGGTGCTGGAAAGGCTGGCTCACGCTCTCGAAGCCGTTCTCGATGTCCGCATCACCCCGCGTCTGTCCACGGTGTGATGCTCTTTCGGCAGGTCAGAGGCGGCGGACCGGTCCCGCGGGACTGTGAAGGGCGCTTTCCCCGCATGGCATGAGAGGAAAGCGCCCTTCGCCGCGTGAGATAGGGGGAAAGTTCCCTTCAGCCCGCTTTGGTAGGTCAAGGCGCCGGTACGGTGGCTGACGTGGGAAGTGCCGGGTGACGGAAATCGACGCGTGTCGCGGCGCGCTGCGCGAGCTGGCCATCGGCAGGCTCGCCGGACGTGACGTCCGCACGTCCCACCTGGTCGAGGCCGGGCTGGACGCGATCGTCGCAGGACTCGACTCCCCTTCCCTTGCCCTGCTCGCCGGGCTCGAGTCCTCCGCGGAAGAGTCCGTCGACAAGGCGTTCTGCCAGGTCGTCGACGAACTCGGGCTCGAACTGCCCGCCGATCCGACGGCCGCCCGCTGGCAGCTGGTCCACGGCTGGCTCACCGCGATGGTCGAGGGCGACCTCTCACCCGCCGCCGGCGGCGCGCTGGTCAGCGAGGTCGGCGAGCTGCTCGGCTCCCCGCCGTCGCTGCGGGGGATCACGCGCTGGTCGGCGATGCTCGACAGCTGGATCCCGACCGATCTCACCCCGAGAGATGTCTGCGAAGTGCCGATCCTCGAAGAAGCGGCAGAGCTGCTCGAAGGTTCCTGGCCTCCTCGCCCGCGTCACCCGTAAGGCGCCGGTTTCTGTCGTACATGTGTTCTAAAATAGTCGTTGTACAGGAGGAACAGCGGCGAAAGGCAGACACGGATGGCCTACATCACCCTGCCCACGTTCGTGGGGTACAGCACGAGCTCGGGTCCCTCTCGTTCCTCGTTCGTCCGGCGCTGGCGCCGTCAGTACGAGGATCCGGCCCGGGGCGGGTTCAACTTCTACCTCCGCGCCGCCAACGCGATCCGTGCCGGGCGGATCTCCGGACGGGATCGCGAGGTGCTGCGTGCCCTCGTCGAGAACGCGGACGAGCGCACGCGGCCGCACTACACCGACATCGCCAACGGCTGGCTGCGCTACGTCGGGCGGCGTGACCTGCGGCTGGCCGAGGTCGGCCGGTCCCGATGGCGGCTCGGCACGCTCGAGGTGGGCATCAACCCGCACCTCGGCCTGCGTAAGGGCGACGGCCCCGTCTACGTCACCTGGCTCTACTTCAAGGAGGAACCGTTGAGCCGGGACGCGGCGCAGCTGGTGCTGTGGCTGCTCGAACAGACCATGGACGACCTGCGGCCCGGCGGGCGCCCGTTGGTGGTCGACGTCCGGCGTTCGAAGGAGTTCGCGTTGTCGCCGCGAGATCGCGACAAGGTGCGGCCGTGGGTACGGAGTGAGGCCTCGGCCTTCATGAGCCTTTGGGAGGCGGCCGCGTGAACGAGCGACGGCGAGCCCGCATTCGGTGGGCTCGCCGTTCACGCACCGTCATTCTCACGGTTCCGGCGGCTGCGCAAGACACCTGATCAGGTGACAGTTTCGCGGAGTATGCCCACGAGCTGGACAACTTGGGCCCCGAACACGAAGCTTTCCCAGTCTTAATCGGCCGAACCACCGAGGGTCGCTCGTGAACAACGCTTGGGAAGCCGTCTCCAGGGTCGCAGATGAGCCGGCTTGGTACTGGGTCTACGACAAGCTCGCGTTCTGGCCGAGTACGTACGCGCACGCGTGGCCGGGCTTCCGTGAGCCCGCTCCGTCCGTCGCGTGGGATCTCGCGCCCGGGGGACTGGACAGGTCGACGGCCGAGTTCAGGCACGGCCCGTACGCCGTCGAGCAGAACGACGTCGCCCGTGTCGCGCTCTCGGCGTTGAAGGAGTGTGTCGCCGAGGACGAGTGGGTCTGGGTGTTGCACTGGCAGCACCAGTCGTACCGCTTCTACCCGCATCGGCACGCCGCGCTCGACCCGTGGCCGGTCCCGGTGTTCCCGCGTACGGACTATCACCTGTTCCTGGCGAACGACTTCCGCTTCGGCACGCTCGGGCATCCCTGGGAACGGACCTTGTGCGTCTACGGCGAGAAGCTCGTGCCCGCCTTCGAGAAGCACGGCGAGAGGGTCTTCAAGAACGCGCTCCGGCGCAACGGCGCGCCTGCCGCGTTGGCGGGCTGACCGCCGTCCGGCGGGCGGACCTGCCTAAACTCAGGCGGGTGTTCGAATATCACGGGTGGGTGACCATCCAAGCGAGCCCTTCCGGCGACGATGACGCGGCGCTGCTCGAGCGCATCGTCGAGCGGGTGCACCGCGCCGTCCGCGATTTCGACGACGGCGATCTGGTGGACCTGCGCTGGGCCGCCGGGGTGCCGGTGCTGCATCTGGGCGGGATGGACAAACACGGCACGGCGATCGCGCCCGAGCTGGTGGACCTGTTCACCCGCGTCGGCGACCTCGCGCCCGGTTCGTACGGTCTCCTGCACGTCTGGGACGACCAGGATCCCGCGCACGACAACGAATTCAAGGTGTACCGGATGGCACGCGGCCTGGTCACCGAACGCGGCGACGACCACCTGTCCCCGGTCTCGCCCACCGTGATCGACGGCTACGAGATCTGAACCGAGCGCCCGCGCTCCAGCCGCCCCGGACGCGCGGCTAGATTCTCGACCATGGTCTTGACCAGGGGGATCCGCCGCGTACAGGTGAACACATGGGTTCTGCTCGCGGTGGCGCTCGCTTGGCTGGTCGTCAACTTCCGGTGGATCGTCCTCTACCGCGACGGCCAGGTGTTCGACATCGACGAGGCCGGCTACTTCGGCATGGCCTTGAACAATCACGGAGCCGCGCTCCGGGACGGCGTCGCCGGCTGGATCGAAGCCGTCGAGTCGCCGGGTATCCAGGCGCCCCTGTTGCCGGCGCTGACCTCCCTGCACTTCTTCGCGACCGGCACGGGCACCGTCGCCGCGTTCGTCGTCCCGCTGGTGGCCGGGGTGGCGCTGATCCTGCTCACGCACGCCGTGGCGAACAGGGTGGCCGGCCGTCCGTTCGCCTGGCTCGCCACGGCGCTGATCGCCACCGCCCCCGGTGTCGTCTTCGAGGCCCGCGCTTACCACTTCGCGCTTCCCGCGGCGGTCATGACGACGGCGGCGATCTACTTCCTGGTCCGTTCCGAGGGACTGTCGAAACCGAAGTTCGTCGTGCCCTTCGCGATTTTCGTCGGGCTGATGCCGTTGTCGAGGACGATGGCGATCGCGTTCGTGCCAGGGCTGGTGCTGGCCGCGCTGATCCAGGCGGTGGTGCCGCGAGACCGGACGAAGCGGCTGAAGTGGTTCGCGCTGGCGGCGGTCGTGGGTGCCGGTGTCGCGGCGCTCTGGTTGGTGCCCAACGGCGTCCGGGTCTTCGAGTACCTCACGGGTTTCGGCTACGGGAAGCAATCCGTGGAGTTCGGCGAGGAGGCGGGTGTCTTCAACCCCGGTGCCTGGGTCCAGCGGCTGCGGCTGTTGATCTTCGACCACGGGCTGCCGCATACGGTGCTGCTGTGTGCCGGGCTGGTCGCCGCGTTCGTCGTGGCGATCGCGAAGATCCGGACCGGTCCGGTCAAGGACACCCTCCGCTCGATGGTGGCGTCGCCGCTGTTCCCGTCGGCGTTGCTCGTCGCGGAAGGCGGCGTGGCGGTGCTGACGTCGAAGAACGCGGGGACGGCCTTCTTCCTCCCGTTGATCCCGTCCATGGCGATCCTGGCGCTTTGGGGGCTGTATCGGGCGCACCGGTCGCTTCGGCGGGCTTTGCCGTTCGCGGTCGCGGTGGTCGGGTTGGTGGCGATGGTCCCGCTGCTGGATCTGCGACTGCCGACAGCGCGGGCCTGGTCGGTGGACCTCCCGGTGCTGGGCTCGTCGAAGATCACCGACGGGCGTGGGTCGCCGCAGATCTATGTCGATCCGGGCGGCCGGATCACCGAACCGGTGAGTGTGGAGACGGTGCGGGAGTGGAAGGCCGTCGCGGAGTGGGCGGCCGGGCAGGTCGAGGAGAACCACGCGCTGGGCGGGGCGACGGCGTTCGGGTTCCGTGACCGGCTCTTCAACACCAACACCCTGCAGTTGGAGATGCTGCGGAGGTTCGGCTACGGGGTGGCTCTGCCGCAGGTCAGTCCGACGGAGGACGGGAACACCGAGCCGGACTACCGGGCCTGGCTGACCTCGTACCGCAACAGCAACAGCGGTGACGCGAGCAAGACGTGCCTGCTGTTCACGGCGACGGGCACGATCAACGAGTTCGAGCCGAAGGTGGATCCGCCGTCCATGGTGTCCGCGGCGACGGCTTCGGGGTTCACTCCGATCGCGACGCGGCCCCTACCGAACGGTCGGCTGGTGACCTTATGGAAGCGCCCGCAGCCCACCTGCGTGCCCTCCTGAGCGCCCCACATATGCACAAATCCGAATTACTACGGTCGTGTGACTCCGCTCACCGACCTTGTAGCACTTAGTAACCACCAGATCGAAGCGAAAGAAGGGAAAAACAAGAAACCCCACGTGCCCGATACCCACCCGAGAAGGTGAGATACAGACCCGTGGGGGTCCGGGGGGCTCGGCCCCCCGGGTGTTATGGCGAGCAAGCCATGGTCCAGGCGTTCCCTGGACACACCGCGCCCACTTGCGAGCGGATGACGGGATTCGAACCCGCGACCCTCACCTTGGCAAGGTGATGCGCTACCAGCTGCGCTACATCCGCGTGTGACTCACTGTTCCAACACTCGTTTGAAGCAGTGGAACAACCATACACCGACCGTCTGTAGCGGTTTTGACCCACCCCGGCAGGTGCTTCGGTGTCACACCTGGCGTACAAGGGGTGACGACGGCTGCATACCTCCGTATGGTGTCCCCATTCGACCGAATGGTGAGTCCTTCGGGGAGGAGGTGCCTGGCCGGATGACCGAGCAGGGCACGGTGCCGCTTCAGGCGGTCTCGGAATCCGACGAGCAGGCATTGCTCCAGCGGCTCCGCGAGGGGGAGGACGCCGCCTTCGGGGAGCTTTTCGAACTTCACGCCGCCGCCGTGCGGCGGCTGGCCCGCAGTCTGGCCTCCGATCGGTCGGAGGCCGAGGACATCACGGCCGAAACCTTCTTCCGGGTTCTTCAGGCGTTGCGCCGGGGTGCCGGTCCGCGGGATTACGTCCGCGCGTATCTGCTGACGGTGGCTCGTCGGGTCTCGTGGGAGTGGCACGGCGCGCGTCGTGACGTGCCGGTGAGCGACGACGAGCTGACGTTCCGGGCCGGGGCGGGGGCGGACACGCATGCCCGTACGGCCGAGCATTCGCTGATCACGACCGCTTTCACGAGTTTGCCGGAGCGCTGGCGTTCGGTGTTGTGGCAGACCGAGGTCGAGGGCGAGCAGCCGTCGATGGTCGCGCCGCATTTCGGGTTGAGCGCGAACGCGACGGCGGCGCTGGCGCGGCGGGCGCGGCAGGGGCTGCGGGCGGCGTATCTGCAGGCGCATCTGTCGGTGAACCGCGGGCCGGATTCGTGCCGGGCGGTGGTGGAGAAGCTCGGCGGGTTCACCGCGGGCAGTGTCACGGGCGCCGAGGCTCGCCGGATCAAGGCGCACCTGATCGGGTGCCAGTCCTGCCGGGCGACGCACGACGAGCTGCGTGACGTCTGTTCTTCGCTGCGGGCGCACGCCGGTGTGGTGGCCCTGCTGGTGCCGGCGGCCGTCGGTGCCCACGCGAGCGGGGCGTTGTCCGGATTCGCCGCGTCGGTCAAGGGGCTTCTGCTCGGGTCGAAGGTGAAGGTCGGCATGGCGGTGGCGTCGACGGCGGCCGCGGGCGCCGTCGGGATCGTCGCCGGTCCGGCCGTGTTCGGCACCGATGTCACGCACACGATCGGCTTGTCCGGCGGCGGGCTGCCGGAGCTGGCGTTGCTGCCCGCTCAGATCGCCCCGCCCGCGCAGGACCGGCCGGTGGAGATCCCGCCGCAGCGGATCGCCGAGGACCGGCTGCACGGCAAGGGTTCCGGGCCGGTCGAGACCGGGCTGGGCCCGGGCGCCGAACTCGGCGTCGCCGATCTGCCGAACCTGCCGGGCGCGGGCACGTCGCGGAAGGAACTCGGCGGCGGTGACATCCAGAAGCCGCAGCCGCAGCCGCAGCCCGGTCTGGTGCCCTCGCAGGAGGAGACCTCGCCCAGGAACGAGGTCCCGCCGGACACCGGCACGAACCAGACCACCTCGAAACGGGACGACATCCCGCCGTCCGGGTCGACCGACCCCACCGAGGAGTCGCTGAGCCCGACGACGACGCCACGGGACTCGACGACGCCTTCCGAGCCGGACGCGACTGACCCGGAAGGGTCCACTTCACCGGTGACGGGCACCCCGGAAAGCACGACCGAGACGCAGTCCGGGGAGCCGTCGGAGGAAGAGCCGAGCCCGGTGAAACCGACTTCTCACTATCCGGAACCGGGCATCGACTACCCGACGTGCCCGTAACTCCCGAGAGGGACGTATCGCCTTCGAACTCTCGCGAATCCGGTCGTGATCACGGTACGGTGGGGGTCGCTCACGACGAGCGAGCGGCCGCGCGGGAGGCGACTGAATGAACCGGCTGGTGCACGGCGAGGACGGCCGTGACTGGGTGGTCCGAGCCCAGATGGAATGGCGTGCTCCCGCGACTGCGGACGATTTCGAGCACGATGTGGCGGGTAGCTACGGCCCGGGTATCGCGATGATCGTCGTGACGGCGGTGCTCGCGCTCGTGCTCATCATGTGGACGCCGACGGATGTGATGATCCCGTCCTGGGTGCCGTTGGCGCTGTTGCTGATCGCGTTGTTCTTCCCGTTGCGGTGGATCCTGCGCCGCCCGTGGACCGTGGTCGCCGAGACCGAGGGCGATCTGGCGGGCGACAGGCCGTCCGAGCGCTGGGTGGGCACCATCCGCGGCATGTTCACCGTGCGCGGCGAGGTCTCGAAGATCACCAAGACCATCCAGAAGCACTCGCTGCCCGATTTCGACGGTCCGTTGCACCCGGTGGAGTAGTCGCGGCGGCCTGAACGCGCGAGACTGGGGCCATGCCCGAGTTACCCGAGGTCGAAGCGCTCGCTCACCACCTGCGTGAACACGCGGTGGGCAAGACGGTCTTCCGTGTCGACGTGTCGTCCCTCAGCGTGCTGAAGACGGCGACACCGCCATGGACCGAGCTGCACGGCCGCGAGGTCACCGGGGCCGGTCGCTTCGGCAAGCATCTCGACCTCGTCGCCGGGGATCTCCATCTGGTCGTCCACCTCGCGAGGGCGGGCTGGCTGCGCTGGTCCGACGCGTTGTCGCCGACGCCGCTCAAACCCGGCAAGGGGCCGATCTCGCTGCGCGTCCACCTCGACGCGGCCGCCGGGCCGGGGTTCGACCTCACCGAGGCCGGTACGAAGAAGGGCCTCGCGGTCTGGATCGTGCGCGATCCGGAGAAGGAGGTCGCCAGTATCGCGCGGCTCGGGCCGGACGCGCTGTCGCTGGACCGGACGGAACTCGAGAAGCTGTTCGCCGGGCGCACCGAGCGGCTGAAGACGGCGCTGACCGATCAGTCGCTGATCGCCGGGATCGGCAACGCCTACTCCGACGAGATCATGCACATGGCGAAGCTTTCTCCTTACGCCACAACCGGAAAGCTGTCCGAAGGAGCGCTCGACGGGCTCTCGGAGGCCATCCGCGAGGTGCTGACCAGTGCCGTGACGCGCTCGGTCGGCCAGTCCGCGGCCCGGCTCAAGGGGGAGAAGCGTTCCGGGTTGCGGGTGCACGCGCGGACGGGGCTGCCGTGTCCGGTCTGCGGCGACACGATCCGCGAGATCTCGTTCGCGGACAAGTCGTTCCAGTACTGCCCGACCTGCCAGACCGGCGGGAAACCGCTGGCCGACCGGCGGATGTCGCGGCTGCTCAAGTGACTCAGCACAGCGCGGCCGTGACCGCCGGGAGCGGGCTGCTCGGCAGCGGATCCTCGTGCGCCACGTCCTTCGCCAGGTCGTACACGTTCAACGCCAGCACGATCTGCTTCGAGCCGTCTTCGGTGCTCATCGAGACGCTGTAGAACCCCGGCCCCGCTCCGGTGTTGCCCCACACCGTCTTCGGACCGCCCGGACAAGGCAGGTCGAGCGTCTCGACACCGGCGCCGTACGCGCCGAACTCGCCGTGCGGCACCAGCCTTTCGAGTTCGGCTTGCTGCGCGGGTTCCAGGAGCCGTCCTGACAGCAGCGCGCGATGGAACGTCGCGAGGTCGTCGACGGTCGAGACCATCGCGCCCGCGGTCCAGTCGTACGACGGGCTGAACACGGTCATGTCCTTCACCGGTTCGCTCAGGTCGTATCCGCGCAGATGCGGTCCGCGCGGGAACGGCGACCGGAGCGGGAAGTACGTCCGCTCGAGACCGAGCGGGCCGAGGAGCCGTCGCTGGATCTCCTCGCGGACGTCGTTGCGCGTGACCTTCTCGATCACCTTGCCCAGCAACAGATATCCCGTGTTCGAGTAGTCCGTCTGCGCCCCGGGCGCGAACGAGGGCGGATCGACGAGCGACCGCCGGATCACTTCCGACGGCGGATAGACGTACGCGCGGTTCCCCCACACGAGGTACGGGTCGAAGAAGTGCGGATCCAGGGGATCGTGCACGCCGCTCGTGTGGTTCAGGAGCATGCGCACAGTGATCTTTTCCGGCTCGTAGCCCGGTCCGCGCACGACACCGGGCAACCGCCGCTCGATCGAATCGTCGAGTGAAAGCGCGCCTTCGCCCGCCAGTCGCAGGACCACCGCCGCGACGAACGCCTTGGTGTTGCTGGCGATCCGGAACCGGTGATGCGGTCCCGCGGGTTCGCGTGTGGCCGGGTTCGCGTACCCGGCACCGAACCGCGAGACCGTCTCACCGTTCCGGACCTGGACGACCGCTCCCGGGAATCCCCCTTCCGCGACCAGGTTCCCGACCGCCGCGCGCACCGGATCCCCGGTCGCGGCCGCCGTCCCCGCCGCCGCGCTAGCCAGGAGGACCCCGGCCAGCGTGCCCGCCGCGAGTTTCCCCGTTCCGCGCATTGTGTTCCTCCCCCGGAAGCGATTGCCTGCGCTCAGTCTTTCCCCCTGCCACGGGGAGTGACCATGGGGAGAACACCCCGGTCTTGGGTAGGGTCGGCCCCACCCTCAGTTGTCACAACTCAACGGAAAGTGGGGAGCAGGCCTTGCACCCGGTTGGTCGAGCGCAGAGCATGGACGCCGTGTCCGGGCTCGAGATCGCGCAGATCATCCCTTGGGGTGTCGCGCTGCTGCTCGCGATCCTCGTGGTCGTCCTGCTGATCAAGCTGAGGCGTCCCGCGAGCATCGTGGAGAACGCGGTGCTGCAGGCCGTCCACCGGATGTCGAAGGCGACGCCGGACCTCCGTGAGGGGCTCGACGAGCAGGTCGCCGACAAGATCACCAGCCAGCTGCTGGAGATGCTCGACTGTGTCGCCGTCGGCATCACCGACAGCGAGGGCACGCTGCTGTCCTGGGACGGCGAGGCCAACGACCACTACGTCGATCTCGTCGACGCCATCGGCAACGCGATCCGCAAGCACCGCCGCGAGGTCGTCGCGCACGACAAGATGCCGTGCAACCACCGCGGCACCTGCCGGATGCGGACCGCGGTGATCGTCCCGCTGATCGTCGAGGGCGAGACCGAGGCGGCGCTGCTGGTCGTCGGGCGTACGCGCGGGCGGCTGGTGCAGATGGCCGACGCGGTCGCGCAGTTCGTCTGCACCCAGTTCGAGCTGGCGCGCCTCGACGAGTCGAAGAACCAGCTCCAGCAGGCGGAGATCAAGGCGCTGCGCGCGCAGATCTCGCCGCACTTCGTCTACAACGCCCTCAACACCATCTCGTCGCTGATCCGGACGGATCCGGAGGAAGCGCGAGAGCTGCTGCAGGACTTCGCCGACTTCACGCGCTACTCGTTCCGGACGTCGGGCATGTTCACCTCGCTCGCCGAGGAACTGCGGAACATCGACCGGTACCTGACCATCGAGAACGCCCGCTTCGGCGGACGGCTCGAGGTGCGGATGAAGATCGCGCCCGAGGTGCTTTCGGTGGTCGTCCCGTTCCTGATCATCCAGCCGCTGGTGGAGAACGCCGTCAAACACGGCCTCGCGTCGAAGCCGTCGGGCGGTTGCGTCACGGTGATCGCCGAGGACTACGGCGCCGAGGCGCTGATCAGCGTCGAGGACGACGGCATCGGCATGGAGCCCGCCAAACTCGCGGACCTCCGCAGCCAGCACCGCACCGGCGCGCACGTCGGGCTCGGCAACATCAACCAGCGGATGCAGCAGGTGTTCGGCCGCGACTACGCGCTCATGGTCGAGACCGCGCCCGGCGCCGGCATGAAGGTGACCCTGCGGGTGCCGAAGTTCATGCCAGGGGTGCGGCCGAACCTGCCGGACTTCTCCGCCGACAGCGCCGCCGTCCCGCCCCAAGGCGGTCCGAACGAGGCCAGTGGGGTGAGCGGTTCGCGCAGCGGCGTGCTGCCCTCCTGAACGTCGGTAACCTGGCGGTATGAGCGTTGCGGACAAGCTGACCTCCCGTCTCCCGATGATCGGCGACCGGGGTGAGCGCAAGGACGTCGTCGCCGTGGTCAAGCTGCACGGGGTGATCACGCCGACCCCGTCGCCACTGGCCAGGGGGTCGATCAACCTCGCCGCCGTCGAATCGGCGCTGACCCGCGCGTTCGCGCACGAGCGGCTCAAGGCCGTCGCGCTGCAGATCAACTCGCCGGGCGGCGCGCCGACACAGTCGGGACTGGTCGCCGAGCGGATCCGTCAGCTCGCGGACGAGAAGAACGTGCCCGTCCTGGCCTTCGCCGAGGACGTCGCCGCGTCCGGCGGGTACTGGCTGGCCTGCGCGGCCGACGAGATTTACGCGCACCGGACCTCGATGGTCGGCTCCATCGGCGTGATCAGCGGCGGGTTCGGGTTCACCGGCCTCCTGGAGCGGTTCGGCATCGAGCGGCGGCTGCACACCGCGGGGACGAACAAGTCCCGGCTCGACCCGTTCAGCCCGGAGAAGGCGGAAGACGTCGAGTGGCTGAAGAAGATGCACGGCCAGCTCCACGAACTGTTCGTCGACTGGGTGACCGAGCGCCGGGGAGACCGGCTGTCCGGCTCCGACGACCTGTTCAACGGGGACGTCTGGCTGGGCGCCCGCGCGGTCGAGCTCGGCCTCATCGACGGCGTCGGCAGCCTCCGCCAAGTGATCACCGAGCGGTACCCGGACGCCGAGATCTCGGTCGCCGAACCGAAGAAGGCGCTGCTGGCGCGGCTCGGCATCGGTGCCCCCGCCGCGGCGAGCGCACTGCTGGACGCCGTCCAGAGCAAGGCGGCCTGGAGCCGCTTCGGCCTCTGACCTGTTGAGACGAACGGCCCGGTCCTCGCGGACCGGGCCGTTTTCGCGTTCGGACCTGATTCACCCGAACGGTGGTAGGCGTAAGTGGTTCAGACCAGGTCTCATATCGGACATACCGCTTTGTTGTGAACGGCAACAAACCCTCGACAATGGTGACGAGGAGGTCCGATGTCCGTTACTTCTCCCCACTCGAGCCGCCGGAGCCGCTGGAAGATCGCGCTCGGTGCGGCGCTCGGCGCGGCTTTGATCGCGGTCCCCCTGACGCTTCCCGCTTCCGCCGCCGTCCCGCCGCCCCCGGCCGGCTGGACCACCGTTTTCACCGACGACTTCACCGGCGCCGCGGGTTCGCTCCCGTCGAGCGCGAACTGGATCGTCGACACCGGCCACGGCTATCCCGGCGGTCCCGGCAACTGGGGCACCGGCGAGATCCAGAACTACACGGCGAACCCCGCCAACCTCGCCCAGGACGGTTCCGGCAACCTGCGGATCACGCCGCTGCGCGACGGCGCGGGCAACTGGACCTCCGCGCGGATCGAAACGCAGCGCACGAACTTCAAACCGCCGGCGGGCGGCGCTCTGCGGATCGAAGGCCGCATCCAGATGCCGAACGTCACCGGCGCCGCCGCGCTCGGCTACTGGCCCGCGTTCTGGGCGCTCGGCTCGCCGTATCGCGGCAACTACTGGAACTGGCCCGCCGTCGGCGAATTCGACATCATGGAGAACGTCAACGGGATCAACTCGGTCTGGGGTGTGCTGCACTGCGGCGTCAACCCCGGCGGCCCGTGCAACGAGACGACCGGCCTCGTCGGCAGCCGGGCGTGCCCCGGCGCAAGCTGCCAGAGCGCGTTCCACACCTACACCTTCGAGTGGGACACAAGCGTCAGCCCCCACGCGTTCCGCTGGCTGGTGGACGGCCAGCAGTTCCATTCGGTCGCCCAGAACCAGGTCGACGCGACCACGTGGGCCAACATGACGAACCACGCGGGCTACTTCGTGCTGCTGAACGTCGCGATCGGCGGCGCGTTCCCGAACAACAACTCCGGCACCACCACACCGGGGCCGGGGATCGTGCCGGGGCATCCGATGCTCGTCGACTACATCACCGTCTTGACCCGCGGTGGCGGCACGACGCCCACCACACCGACCACGACCACGGGAAATCCCGGGGGTGGCAGCGCCTACGGCACGATCCAGGCCGAGTCCTACGGCCAGGCCGCCGGGATCGCCAAACAGGCGACGTCCGATTCGGGCGGTGGCCAGAACATCGGGCCCGCGGGCAACGGTGACTGGGCGCTGTACCCGGGCATCGACTTCGGGACGCAGACCGGCAGGCAGTTCCAGGCGCGGGTCGCGTCCGGCGCGGCGGGCGGGGTGAGCGGTCTCGTCGAAGTGCGGCTCGACAGCCGGTCCAACGCACCGGTGGGCAGCTTCGCCGTCGCGAACACCGGCGGCTGGCAGAACTGGCGGACCGTACCGGCGAACCTCAGCGGGATCACCGGGAAGCACGACGTCTACCTGACCTTCACCAGCGGACAGCCCGCTGATTTCGTGAGCGTCAACTGGTTCACCTTCACTCCGTGAAGGGAAGGGTGTGACACGGCGAGGCGGTTCGTGTCACCGGAAAAGATGACGGCACCGGCCACCCCGGGCGCGGGGGTGCCGGTGCCGTCCTTTCGTTCGACTTTCGTGAAGCGGGCTGGACAAGGAACCCTGCAATGGGCAGGATGCGTCTCACTGTGAGTGCTCACGATGACACCCGGAAGCTCATTGTCCTGGCGGTGGACGATGAGCCCAAAGGGCTAGACGAACTCGTTCACTGTCTCCGGAACAGCCCGCACGTCGCCCTGGTCTTCCCGGCGATCGACGCTTCGGAGGCGCTGCGCCTGCTGTCCACCGACGACCCGAGGCTCGGCGATCGCAAGGCGCGAGGCCTGCCGATCGTCGACGCGGTGTTCGCCGACATCGACATGCCCGGTCTGTCCGGGATGGAGATGTCCCGCGTGTTCGCCGCGCTGCGCCCGTCACCCGCGCTGGTGTTCGTGACGGGGCACGCCGAAGAGGCTGTCAACGCCTTCGACCTCGGCGCGCTCGACTACGTGCTCAAGCCGTACCAACAGGATCGTCTCGACCGCGCGATCGTCCGCGTGATCGAAAAACTCGCCGCGAACGCCGCGCCTCCGCGAGGCGGACCCGAGGGTTCGGGGCTCGTCCAGAACGACGACGAGGTCATCCCCGTCGAGCTCGCGGGCACCACGAAACTGATCCCGCGGTCTTCGGTGCGCTGGGTCGAGGCGCAGGGTGACTACGCCCGGTTGTTCACCAACGACGGCAGCCACCTGGTGCGCATCCCGCTCGCGCAGCTCGAAGAACGCTGGGAGAAGGCGGGCTTCGTCCGCATCCACCGGTCGTTCCTGGTCTCCTTGCCGCTGATCACCGAGCTGCGCATGGGCCAGGGCGGCTACCAGGTCGTCATCGGCAACGAGGAGAAGGTGCTGCCGGTGAGCCGCCGCCACACGCGCGCGCTCAAGGACCGGCTGGTCGGCGCCAACCGGTCGACGTGACCGACGATTTCTATCGCCGGGTCAACGGTGTTCGCGAACCGGACCCGACGCTCGGCAAGGGCAGGCCCAAGAAACCGGCGCCCGAGGGTGCCGCCGTCGAGCCCGTGCCGGGCGCGCCATCGGGCCCGAAGCACGAGCAGGCGAAGCCCGAACACCACGCGAAACCCAAGCGGCAGCGGGTGATCCTCGCCGATCCGCGGCAGGCCACCAGCACCCTGCGGGCCAGGGTCGAACTCGAAGAACAGACCAGCTGGGGAAAACTCCTGGTCCGGGATCTGGTGAAGATCCAGCTGCGGACGGCCTCCCTGCTGGCGCTGCTGGTGATGGTCACTCTGTGTTCACTTCCGGTGCTCTTCTACCTGATCCCGTCATTCGGACGGGTGATCGTCTTGGGTATCCCCTTGCCCTGGCTGATCCTGGGCGTCGCCCCTTTTCCGTTCCTGTTCGGCATCGGGCTCTGGTACAACCGGCTCGCCGAACGTCATGAACGCGACTTCGTTGACATGATCGAGAACTGATTGCGGAGCTGCACATGCGAGGATCCCTGCTGTGCAGCTGCTGAATCCGTGGGCCATGGCCGGCATAGTGCTGGTCGCGGTCCTGACCTTCTACTTGGGGCACCGCTCCTCGAGGTCGGCCGTCAGCACGCACGACTTCCTCGTCGCCCGGCGCACCGTCCGCTCCCGCCGCAACGCCGCCGCGATCTCCGGTGAGTACCTCTCCGCCGCCTCGTTCATGGGCGTGGCGGGCATCGTGCTCAAGGACGGCGCCGACGCGCTGTGGTTCCCGATCGGCTTCACCGCGGGCTATCTCGCGCTGATGCTGTTCGTCGCCGCGCCGCTGCGGCGGTCCGGCGCGTACACGCTGCCGGACTTCGTCGAGATGCGGCTGGGTTCGACGATGCTGCGCCGGGTTTCGACGGCGTTCGTGGTGTTCATCGGGATCCTTTACATGGTCCCGCAGCTGCAGGGCGCGGGCTTGACGCTGGCGACGATCCTGCCCGTACCCGCCTGGGCGGGCGCGATCCTGGTGACCTTCGTCGTCGGGTTCAACGTGATCGCGGGCGGGATGCGTGCGATCACCGTCGTCCAGGCCTTCCAGTACTGGCTGAAACTGTTCGCCATCGCGGTGCCGACGTTCATCCTGTGCATCGTGTTCCTCGGCTCCGGCGGACCGGGCAGCGCGCGACCGCTGGGGCAGCCCGCCCCGCCGACGTTCACCGCGAACACCACGGTCTCGGTGCAGGCCGACGTCACGCTCAAGGTCGCCTCGGTGACCGTGCTCGAGGCGTACGGCCAGGTGGAAGGCGCGCGCGCCAACGGTTTCGCGGTGTGGACGCCGGAGGCCGGGCACAAGGTCGCCAAGGGCACGACGCTCAAGTTCACCGCGGGCACGCCGGTCCCGGTGGTCAGCGACGCGCCCACGTCCAACGGCGACTGGCTCCGGCCGGGTTCGGGCAGTCTCACCGATCTGCTGCAGGTCTATTCGCTGATCCTCGCGACCTTCCTCGGCACCATGGGCCTCCCGCACGTCCTGGTCCGCTTCTACACCAACCCCGACGGCAAGGCCGCGCGCCGCACGACGGTGCACGTCCTGCTGCTGCTCGGGCTGTTCTACCTGTTCCCGACGCTGCTGGGCGCGCTTTCGCGGATGTACGTCCCGGAACTGCTGGTGACCGGGAAGACCGACGCCGCCGTCCTGCTGCTGCCGTCCGCGGTCCTCCCCGGGCTCTGGGGGCAGATCCTGGGCGCGGTGACCGCGGCCGGTGCCTTCGCGGCGTTCCTGTCGAGTTCGTCGGGGCTGCTGGTGAGTGTCGCCGGGGTGGTGTCCACCGACGTCCTGCCCGGCCGTGTCCGCGATTTCCGGGTGGCGACGGGGATCGTGGCGCTGATCCCGTTCGCGTTGGCGGTCCTGCTGCCGTCGGAGGACCTCTCGCTTTCGGTCGGGATGTCGTTCGCGCTGGCCGCGTCCACGTTCAGTCCGCTGCTGCTGCTCGGGGTCTGGTGGCGGAAGCTCAGCTGGCCCGGCGCGCTGGCCGGGATGCTCGTCGGCGGCGGTCTGGTGCTGACGGCGCTGGTGGTCAACATCGTCAGCAAGTACACCGGCGGCTGGGCGCCCTGGTTCTCGAACCAGCCCGCGCTGATCACCGTGCCCGCGGCGTTCCTGACCACCTACGTGGTGAGCCGTGCGACCGGGTACGGGCGGCCGGACGACGTCCACGGCGTGATGCTGCGACTGCACGCACCCGATCCGCTCGGGTTCATGCGCGATCGCGCGGTCGCCCGGTTCGGGCAGGCCGAAGAGAAGACGCGGACCACCGGCAAGGGCCGTCACCGGAAGTAAAGTCACTCTTTCGAGTCGCAACGCTCTACACAGAGTCGTACCGTTCACTCAAATGGATTGCCCCTCTCTTGCCCTATGAGGGGCATGATCTTTCGTGACATCGAAATCACCTCATGGTTGCGGCAGGTGGGAGGTCCGAAGTGAGTGATACCGATCAAGACCTCGGGTCCGATCCGGAATCCGACTGGGAAAAGGTGCAGGCGAGTCCGGAATTCACCGAGCTGCGGCGACGGCTCCGGGTATTCGTTTTCCCGGTCTCGGCCCTGTTCCTTCTCTGGTATCTGCTCTACGTGCTCCTCGCCGACTACGCGACCGGGTTCATGGGCACCAAGCTCTTCGGCAACATCACCGTCGGCCTGGTCTTCGGCCTGCTGCAGTTCGTGTCCACCTTCGTGATCACCGGCCTTTATGTCCGATACGCCAACCGGAAACTCGATCCGCTCGCCGACAAGATCCGGCACGAGGTCGAGGGGACCGAACGGTGAAAACGCTGGCAGCGGGCGTACAGGGCAGCAGTCCGACGCTCAACATCACCATTTTCGCGGTTTTCGTGGCGATCACACTGGTGATCGTTTTCCGGGCGAGCCGGAATACGAAGACCGCGTCCGACTACTACGCCGCCGGACGCGCGTTCACCGGTCCTCAGAACGGCATCGCGATCTCGGGTGACTATCTTTCCGCGGCGTCGTTCCTGGGTATCGCCGGTGCCATCGCGATCAACGGTTACGACGGCTTCCTCTACTCGATCGGGTTCCTCGTCGCGTGGCTGGTGGCGTTGCTGCTGGTCGCGGAACTGCTGCGCAACACCGGCAAGTTCACCATGGGCGACGTGCTCGCTTTCCGGATGAAGCAGCGCCCGGTCCGCGCGGCGGCCGCGATCTCCACGCTCGCCGTCTCGTTCTTCTACCTGCTCGCGCAGATGGCCGGGGCGGGCGGCCTGGTGAACCTGCTGCTCGGCATCGAGGGGAACGTCGGGCAGGACCTGGTGATCGCCGTCGTCGGCGTGATCATGATCCTGTACGTGCTGATCGGCGGGATGAAGGGCACCACCTGGGTCCAGATCATCAAGGCCGTCCTGCTGATCGCCGGTGCGTTCGCGATGACGGTGTGGGTGCTCGGGAAGTACGGCTTCAACCTCTCCAACCTGTTCCAGGCCGCCGTCGACAGGGGCGGCCAGACCGGGGAAGCGCTGCTCGGGCCCGGCAAGCAGTACGGCAAGACCGGCACGACCAAACTGGACTTCCTGTCGCTCGGCATCGCGCTGGTCCTCGGTACCGCGGGCCTGCCGCACGTGCTGATGCGCTTCTACACGGTGCCGACGGCCAAGGACGCGCGCCGTTCGGTGGTCTGGGCGATCGCGCTGATCGGCGTCTTCTACCTGTTCACGCTGGTGCTCGGCTACGGCGCGGGCGCGCTGGTCGGCCCGGACGTGATCGCGAAGGCGCCGGGGACGACGAACTCGGCGGCACCGCTGCTGGCGCTCCAACTGGGCGGCCCCGTGCTGCTCGGGTTCATCGCGGCGGTGGCGTTCGCGACGATCCTCGCGGTGGTCGCGGGGCTGACGATCACGGCCTCGGCGTCGTTCGCGCACGACGTCTACGCCAACGTGCTCAAGAAGGGGAAGACCGATCCCGACAGCGAGGTCCGCGTCGCGCGGATCACCGCGCTGGTGATCGGGGCCGTCGCGATCGTCGGCGGGATCCTCGCGAAGAACCAGAACGTGGCGTTCCTGGTGGCGCTGGCGTTCGCGGTGGCGGCGTCGGCGAATCTGCCGACGATCCTGTACTCGCTGTTCTGGAAGCGGTTCAACACCCAGGGCGCGTTGTGGAGCATCTACGGCGGGCTGATCGTGTGCGTCATCTTGATCGTCTTCTCACCGGCGGTCTCGGGTAAGCCCGTCGACGCCAAGACCGGGAAGAGCGCCTCGATGATCCAAGGCGTCGACTTCCACTGGTTCCCGCTCGACAACCCCGGCATCGTCTCGATCCCGGTCGCGTTCTTCCTCGGCTGGCTCGGCACCGTGCTGTCCAAGGAACACAACCGGAAGAAGTACGCCGAAATGGAGGTCCGCTCGCTCACCGGCGCCGGTGCCGAGAAGGCGACCCAGCACTGAGGCGTTCTTCACGCGCGCGCAACGGGACGGGATGCGAGGATGGCAGGGTGGTGAGCCCTGCTGACATCCCGACCGTCGCCGTCCGTGATCTGCCCAAGGACGGTGTCGCGCTGCTCGACGTCCGCGAGGACGACGAGTGGGCCGCCGGGCACGCCCCGGGCGCCAAGCACATCCCGATGGGCGAACTGCCCGCGCGGGTCGGCGAACTCGACGATCTGCCCGACGATCAGCCGGTCTACGTGATCTGCCGCAGCGGCGGCCGGTCCGCCCGCGCCGCCGCGTGGCTCAACGCGAGCGGCTGGGACGCGGTGAACGTCGCCGGTGGGATGGGTTCCTGGAAGCAGGAAGGGCGCCCGATGGTCGGCGACCATCCCGGCGTCGAACCCGAAGTGCTGTAACCGTGCAGCCTGGCCACTACCCGCCGAGGACACCGGTGCCGCCGGTGCGTCCCGCGCCGATGCAGCAGCCGCGGCCTCAGCCGGCGCGTCACCATCGCGTCCGCTGGGTCGCCTCGCCGCCTCCCGGCGCCTGGCCGCAACGGCGCAAACCCGTGGCCGAGCGCTACTCCGGTCCGCCGTCCTACCCGGTCCCGCCGCGGTGGGGCTTCCCGAATCTGGTCTGGCGCCGTCCGACAGCGGTTCCCGGGACGGCGTCCGGCGAGGTCACCGCCGGGGAGCGGCTGCGGGTGATCACGCGCAGCGTCCTGCCGGTGCTGTGGACCTTCGCCGCCCTCGCGCTCACCGCCTCGGCCGCGGAGATCTGGCGCTACGTCCTGCTCGTGCAGAGCCGCGATTCGGCGTTGTCGACGTCCGTCGTCTCGGTCTCCGACTCCTTCGTGATCACCGCCGGCCTGCTCACGACGATCCTCTCGCTGCTGCCGTCGGGGCTCACCGTCTGGTGGCTGCTCGTGGCCAGGCACGCCGCCGCGGACGCCTCCGGCGAGGTGCCGCCGAGGCGGCAGTGGCAGGTGCTGGCGTTCGTGCTGGCGCCGGTGGCGAACCTGATCCTCGCGCTGCCGATCGTCGCCGAACTCGAACACGCCGTCCTGCGCCGGACGCGCGAAACGCGGCCCAAGCCGTCGCGGCTCGTGCTGACCTGGTGGGGCGTCTGGATCCTCAACTGGCTGCTGCTCGTGCTCGTCATCGTCTGGCGGTTCCGTGACGGCGTCCAGGCACTGGCAGACGGGGTCGTGCTGGTCGCGCTGACCGACCTGGCCGCCGCCGGGCTCGCGATCGTGACGGCGCTGCTCGTGAAGCGCATGTCCGGCCTGCTCGCTCCTGTGGAGGAGAAGCGGCTTCGCCTGCTTCGCGTGCTGAAGGTGGACGGCGCTCCGGACCCGGAACGCCGGGAACGCCCCGCCTCTTCCGTGCGCTGACGCACCTTTCCACCAACTGTTGAATATGGACGCGCGCACTCCGTCGAAAGCGGATCGATCTGTAACATGGCGGTATGAACAGCGAGCAGCGGGAGTGTGACCCGCCCGCCGAGGAGACCGGCAGGGCCAGGTCTGCCGTGCTCGGTCTGGACAAGCCGTCCGCCAGGAAGCCTGTCACAGGGCGTTTCACACCTGGGACGAAACCGAGGCTCGCCGGTCATGGAATCCGCAGGCCTGAGCCGGTCGAGGACGAGGCATCGAAGCCGTACTCGCCGCCGTCGTTCTTGGGGATGTTCGATCTTCCCGCTGACGCGTCCGAGCGCGTGAAGGCCGTCGTGCGCGGCCAGGATGTCGCCTGAGTCGAGCGAAAGCCGATGGCGCGTCCGATAGTGGTAGACGCTGGCCCACTCATAGCCATCGTCAGCCGGAAAGACGATCATCATCAGACGGTGGTCGCGTGGCTCGAGACCGCGGCCACGCGTGATCTGCTGGTGCCGTCGCTCGTGTTGACCGAGGTATGCCACTACATCGAGAAGTATCGCGGCGGTGAAGCCGAAGCGGCGTTCATCGAAGGGCTCATGCGTTCACCGCAGTTCGCCATCTATCACCCGATGGACGATGATTTCCGGCGGATGGCCGTCCTGATGCGGCAGTACTCGGATTGGCCGCTCGGCTTGGCGGACGCGTCCGTCGTGGCCACGGCGGAAAGGCTGAAAACGGTCGAGGTCGCGACGGTGGACCGTCGGCATTTCGAGCACATCAAGCCGGTGCACGTTTCCCATTTCACGCTGTATCCCGAGACAGCCCACTGATCTGCGGCAGGTGAACTGGGTCACCGGTGACTAGCCCGTGGTGACCGAGAGCGACCGCAGGCCGCGGATCACGAACTCCGGCCGCTGCTCCGGAGTCTCCGCGAGCTTCAGTCCCGGCAGCTTTGTGGTCAGCGCGGTCAGCGCGGCCGCGATCTCCACCCGCGCGAGCGGGGCGCCGACGCAGTAGTGGATCCCCATGCCGAAGCCGAGGTGCGCGTTCGGCGTGCGGCCGATGTCGAGGGTGTCGGGCCGGTCGAACACCTTCGGATCCCGTGCGGCGGCGCCGAGGAGCGCGCCGATCTTCTCGCCCTCGGCCACCCGGAACCCGGCGATCTCGACGTCGGCGGTCGCCGTCCGTTCGAAGAGCTGGAGCGGCGAGTCGAAGCGGATCAGCTCCTCGACGCACGGGTCCAGGAGATCAGGGGAGGCCACCAGCCGCTCCCACTGGTCGCGATGGGTCAACAGCGCGTTGACGCCGTTCCCGATGACGTTCACCGTCGCCTCGTGCCCGGCCATCAGGAGCAGGACCGCTGTCGCGACCAATTCGTCCTCGGTGAGTTCGCTGCGCAGGAGATCGCTGACGATGTCATCGCCAGGGGAGGCCGCGCGCTGCTTCGCGACGCCACGCAGGTACTCGACGAACTCCGCGGCCGCGGTTTCGGCGGCGTCGCGCTTCTCTTCGGCTAACCCGTACTCGTACATCTTCACGATGTGGTTCGAGAGGGTCACCATGCGCGGCCCGTCCTCGACCGGGACGCCCAGGAGTTCCGCGATGACCGCGACCGGCAGCGGCTGCGCGAGATGCGCCAGCAGATCGGCCGAGCCGGTTTCGGCGATCTCGGCGGCGAGGTCGCCGACCATGCGGTCCGCGAGTTCGCCGACCATCGGCCGCAGCCGCTGGACGTGCCCGCGGCCGAAAGCGCCCGCGATCACCCGCCGGAGCCGGGTGTGGGCGGGCGGCTCGTTCTCCAGCAGCGAGTTGCGGTGCAGCAGGTTGAACGACGCGAACCGCTCCACCGGCAGCGCGTCCTGCCAGATCCGGCCGAGCCCGCGATGCCGCAGGACGGCGGCCGACGCCGCGTGCGACACCGTCACGGCGATGCCGAGGCCGTCGTGCCGGTGGACTTCGCCGCGCTCGCGGAGGTCGGCGAAGTACGGATACGGATTCGCGAGGAAAGCCGGATCGGCGAGGTCGAACACGTCCCGACTGTAGCCGCGCCGCGCCGGGGAGCCGTCCCGGCGCGGCGCCGGGGTCACAGATGCAGCCAGAGCCCCAGGTGCAGGCCCAGCCCGTGGTGATGGTGATGGTGGTGGTGATGGCCGACGCACAGCAGCAGGCAGTGGCGGGCCTGGTCGGCCGAGGCGGTCTGTGGCGCGGCCGAGGCCGTGCCCACGGCGGGCCCGGCCAGCATCAGCCCGAGTGCCACGGGCAACGCGGCCAGCGCGGCCCGGCGCTTGGAGGTGCTCATCTGTGGATCCCTTCTCCGCACTTCGACGCCGGATGGCGCCGTCATCGAGTATTCGGTGCGGTGCAGGGGAAACGGCAGGCTGATCACCCGCGATTCGATCGTCCGGATGATGACAACCGTTTTCAGTCCTGTTTGCGTGATACCCGAATGGCCGCTGAAACCGGCCGATCCGGTTGATCTCGGTGACGGCGGGGTTCTTCCTCGCGACGCTTTCGTTACCAACCCCGCTGAACCTCGGTCGTGGCCCGGCGTCTCTAGGGGTGTCGGAACGCGCGAGTGCGGGACGGCAAGGGGAATCCGTGGCCGTCTGGCCCGGAAATCGATCGATTCATCGGAACTGGGGTATTTCCATGCGTATTCGTCATGCCTTTTTCGCCGGGCTCACCGCCGCCGCTCTCGCGTTGCTGCCCGCGACCGCTTTCGCCGCCGAAGCGCCGGTAGAGAAGCCGAAGGGCACCAAGTTCTGGGTCTCGCCGAAGACCGTCGAGGCCGGGGGCACCGTCACCGCGCAGGGCCGCTGCGTCACGCCGCACGCCTTCTCCCTCATCGCTCCCGAGGGGTTCAAGAAGCTCTCGGACAAGTCGGTCAAGCGTGACGGCGGCACCGACGTGAAGGTGACTTACAAGGCGCTGCCCGGCATCAAGCCCGGTGACTACCTCTTCGAGCTGCTGTGCGACACCGTCGAGCCTTCGGCGACGGTGAAGGTCGTCCCGGCGGCGAAGAAGGAGCCCGTCAAGAAGGAGGCGCCGAAGCAGGTCTCGAAGGTTCCCGCAGGCGCGCCGCAGACCGGCGGTGGCCCCGTCGACGAGCCCGCGTCGGCCGGTTGGCTGATCGCGGGGCTGGCCGGAGCGGGTGCGGCCGGCGCCGGTGGCGTGGTCCTGATGCGCCGTCGCCCGGCCTCGCGGTCCTGATCGCGCGCGGGAAGGGCGGGGGGCTTACGAGCCCCTCGCCCTTCCCGCGATAGCGTTCCGAACCGAGCTTGAGGAGGCTGACGTGGGCAAGGGTTCGCGCAAGAAGGGTCCCAAGACGACTTCGGACCGTAAGCCGAAGGTGCGCGACGTCTTCGTCGGCCAGCCCTTCGAGGGACTCGCGGCGGAGACCGAACTGATCGCGCTGCGCGAGTTCGTCCCCTCGGCGACGGCGGCGCTCACGCTGGCGGGCTCCGGCGAGAAGGTCACCCTCGGCACGGTGCTGCCGATGGCGGCGGCCGCGTTCGTCCGGTCCGACGGCGAGCGCTATGTCGGGATGCAGGTGCAGACCCGGTCCTCGGACATCAGCCGCGACCTCGGCCGGGCGCTCCAGTGGGTGCTGGAAGCCAAGGAGGGTGACGTCCTGTCCGTACCGGACACCACGACGCCGCCCACCGCCGACGAGAAGGCCCGCCTGCAGGACCTGCTCGAAACGAGCGTCGAACTCGACGCCACGCTCTACAACGACTTCGCCTGGTGGCTGCCCGAGGACGCCGACGCGAGCGGCGACGTCGCGCTGTCCCTCGAGCGCGCGAACGCGGCGATCATGCCGACCGAACGCCTCGGAGCGGGTGCGTACTGGGTGCTCGCCGGTGAGAAGGCGCACCTGCGCTGGGTCCGCCCGGAGCCGGAGAACCTGCTGCTGCAAGCGCTTGCGCGACTGTCCGCGGCCGGTGAGCTCGGCCTCGGCGAGGGCTCCCGCTACGCCGGTTCGTTCCGCGCGCACGGGTTGCTCGTCCCGGTGTGGGACCTCGACCCCGAGGCCCACGCCCGCGAGTGGGCCGACGCGAAGGACCAGCTCGGCGTCCGGCTCGACGCCGCGCTGAAGTCCCTCGACACCGAGCCGCTCAACGCCACCGAGCGCCGCTCGCGCGACGGCCTGATCGGCCGCCAGCTCACCATCCGCTGACCTCCTCGCGTTTCGTCCTCCGGATGCGGTGGTCGCGCGTGCGACCACCGCATCCAGAGGACTGAATGCGCGAGGATGGTCGCGTGATCCTTCATATCTGCACCGAGGACGAGTGGGCGGCGGTGCCCGAAGGCGGCGTCTACACCGCGGCGTCGCTCGATTCCGACGGCTTCATCCACTGCTCGGACCCGGGAACGGCGCATATCCCGGCCAACGCCGTGTTCCCCGGCCGCACCGATCTGGTGCTGCTGGAGATCGACCCGGCGCTCGTCGGCGCGCCCGTCGTCTGGGAGGACGGCGACCCGCCGCATCCGGCCGGTGTCCAGTTCCCCCATGTGTACGGTCCGATACCCCGTAACGCCGTGGTGGCCGTTCACGAATTCCCTGTTCGAGGGGACGGTTCGTTCAGAATTCCCGAGTCCTTGTCGAGACGTTGACGAGCGCAACGCCTCACCCGGACGGGCGTCTCTCGAATTGGTTCGCGGTTGAAGACAACCTGTGGGGGCGGTCATGCGTTTCGGGAGAGGTGAGCCAGAGATACCTGGCCGAGTGACCCCGGGAGGAGGCGATACGGTGACCGCTGCCGCGACGGTCATCTCGGGGACGGATGTCTGGGGGTCCGGCGAGAGCCGAGGGAGAGACGTGCCTGCCGAGCTCACCGACTTCGGCGACTTCGTGCAAGCCAGCCTGCCGGGTCTGCTCAGGTACGGTCACGCGCTCACCGGGAACCCGCACGACGCCGCCGACCTCGTCCAGACCGTGCTGGAGAAGATCGGCGCCCGCTGGTCCTACGTCCAGCACAAGACCGGCGACCCGATGGCCTACATCCGCCGTTCGATGGCCAACGCGCACGTCAGCCGCTGGCGCCGGACCAAACGGGAGAGCCTGGTCGCCGACCTGCCGGACACGCAGCCGTACAGTCCGGCCGACCCGTTCGAGCACGAGCCACTGTGGCAAGCGTTACGAGCGCTGCCGCCGAGGCAACGCGCGGTGATGGTCCTGCGTTACTACGAGGGGCTGTCCGAAGCGGAGATCGCGGATTCGCTCGGCATCAGCCAGGGCACCGTCAAGAGCCAGGCGAGCAAGGCGATCACGTCGCTGCGCACGAAGCTCGCGTTGTTCGAGCCCAAGGTCGAAGGGAGGGAAGCGGGATGACCATGTCCGAAGAAGACGTGCAGCAGAAGCTGCGTGACCTGTTCTCAGACGATCGGCTCGGCGTTCAGTCCACGCTGAATCCCGACACGATCGTCGCGGGCGCCCGTCGCCGCCGTCGCCGACGCCAGCTGATCCAGACGACGAGCGGGATGGCCGCCGCGATCGTCATGGTCGGCAGCGGGCTCGCGGTCTTCTCGATCCACACCAAGGACAACGGCGCGGTCATCTCCGCCGATCAGCTCAGCATGGGCCAGACGGCGACCAGCCCGGTGCCGCCGGGGCCGGGGACCTCGGCGCCGCCGGTGTCCCCGCCGGTCGCACCGTCGAGCCAGGCGTCCGTGCCGCCGCCGTCTTCGGCCGCTGACGGGACCGTCAAGCCGCCGAAGAGCACCGCGGCCACGAAGCCGCCCGCCCAGGGCAAGGTGACCACCGGCGCGCTGCTGACCTCCGCCGGCTTCGGCAAGCTCCGGCTCGGGATGAGCGAGTCCGAAGCCGAGGCCACCGCCGGGCCGCTGCGGGCGAAAGAGGTCCGGGGCGGTTGCACCTACGGCTACGCGGAGGGCTCCGCCGTCCCGGGGCCGACGTCGGTTTCGCTGACCGAGGCCCAGGGGATCACCGTCATCAACCCGGCGGGCACGGTGCACACGCCGGAGGGGATCGGGGTCGGCTCGACCGAGGCGGACATCCTCGCCGCGTATCCGGGCAGCACGAAGGACGGCAGCGCCTATATCGCGCCCGCCGGCGCGGTGAGCGCGTACCGGATCTTCGTCGCCAACGACGGGTCGGCCGTCAGCATCCTGCTGACCAGCCTCAACCAGGACTGCCAGTTCAGCTGAGGCCGTTCGCGCGCAGAAGAAAACCCGGGCTGCTCCAAGGGGGAGAGCCCGGGTTTTCCCTGTGGTGGGAGAGCAGTCAGTGCGTCAGAGCGCGCCGCCCGCGACCGGGGGCATCCCCGAGTCGGCGCCGCCGTCCCCGACGGACTCGCGGTGCAGGTGGTTCTCCACCTCGAACAGGTTGCCGTTGGCGCGTTTGACGATGTTGAGCAGCGTGGACATCTGGGAGATCTCTTCGACCTGCTCCTTGAGGAACCACTGCGTGAACTGCTCGCCGATGTAGTCCTCTTCGGCGCGGGCGGCCTTGGCCAGCTGCTGGATGTCGGTCGCGACGTCCTTTTCCTGCTGCAGCGCGAGCTCGATGAGCTCGGTGACGTCGGAGAAGGTGTTGCGCACGTCGCCGGTGCCGGGGATCTCCACGTGGTGGTCGGTGTCCAGCATGTACTGGACCAGCGCCATCGCGTGGTTCCGCTCTTCGACGGACTGCTTGTAGAAGTGCTTCGCGAGCTGCGGCAGGTCCTCGGCGTCGAACCAGACCGCCAGCGCGATGTACTGCTGGGAGGCGTTGAACTCGTTGTGGATCTGCGCCTGCAGCAGTTCGTAGAACTTCGAGCGCGGTTGCTTCTTGATGAGGGCCATGTGTTCGACAATACGTCATACACCTATTCGATTTCCACTTTTACCTGGTGATCTACCCCCTATTAGGTTACCATTCCCAATACTAGGCCCACCTCAATTAAGTAAGCCTTCCCTAATCAATTGCAATCGATTAGGGAAGGCTTACTTAATTTCTTTTCAGATGCTTTCGCGGTGGATCGGGCACGACATGCAGCGCGGCCCGCCGCGGCCGGAGCCCAGCTCGGAGCCGGTGATGGCCAGCACCTCGATACCGGCCTCTTCCAAGCGGGCGTTGGTTTCCACATTGCGTTCATACCCGACGACGACGCCCGGGGCGAGCGCGAGTGTGTTGTTCCCGTCGTCCCATTGCTCGCGTTCCGCGGTGACCGGGTCGAGTCCGGTGTCGATGACGCGGAGCCGGTCGATTCCCATTGCCTCGGCGGCCGCGGTGAGGAATGGGGCCGGACCTTCCACCTTCACGGAACCGTCGTCGGTGGGCCGCATGGTGAACGCGGTCAGTGAATCGGCCGAAAGCGGGTACATGACGACGGCGTCGGCGGCGACCATCGTGCAGACGGTGTCCAGATGCATGGTCGCGCGGGTCTGCTGGATCGGGACGGCGAGCACGGTGTGCGCGATCCCGTCGGCGAACACCGACCGCGCCAGTGACTCCGCGCCCGCCGCGGTGGTCCGCTCGCCGACGCCGATCGCCAACACGCCCGGCGAAAGCAGCATGACGTCGCCGCCTTCGATCGGCGCCGAATGCGCGCCGTACGCGCGGGCCGCGTGACGGAACCACGGGTGGTAGGCGTAGATCAGGTCCAGCACCGCCGTCTCGCGGACACGGGCGGGCATGGTGAGCGAGGAGACCGCGACCCGGTTCCCGATCCACGCCGACGAGTCACGCGTGAACAGCAGGTTCGGCAGCGGATCGACGGCGAAGTCGTTCGGGTGGTTCATCAGCCGGACCAGCGACACACCTTCGGCGGCGGGCAGTTCCTCGAACGTCATCCCGGCCATCAGGACCTCGGCCAGCACCTCGGGGGAGACGCTCGACAGGTGGGAGCGGAGCGAATCGGCCAGGTCGAGCCCGAGTCGCCGCTCGTCGACGGCCGCGTGCACGCCCGCCGCGTGGGCGCGGGTGTCGGACAGCGCCGTGCGCAGCGCGTCGGCCAGCAGCAGCACCTCGACACCGCGGCCGCGCAGCACCTCGGCGAACGCGTCGTGCTCCTCCTGCGCGCGGTCCACCCAGGGGATGGAATCGAACAGGAGCTGGTCGTTGTTGCGAGGCGTGAGCCTTTTGAGCTCGTTGCCGGGCCGGTGCAGCAGTACCGCGCGCAGGGGGCCGACTTCGCTGTCAACTCGGGGTGGAGTCGTCTCGTCAATCACAGGTTCACACTAGCTAGGGGAGCCAGGAAACTCGCCCCTTGAGCAGCGCGTATCCGACGAAAGAGACGAAGTCGAGCGCGGTGTGCGCGGCGATCAGCGGCCACAGCCGGTTCGTCTTCTGCCACAGCCTGCCGAACACCAGGCCCATCACCACGTTGCCGACGAAACCGCCGAATCCCTGATACAGGTGATAGGAACCGCGAAGCACCGACGAGGCGACGAGCGACGTGTTCTCGCGCAGTCCGAGTTGCCGCAACCGGGTCAGCAGATACGCGACGACGAGCACCTCTTCGGCGAACGCGTTCCCGAACGCCGACAACGTCAGCGTGATCGGGCGCCACCACGTTTCGCCCAAAGTGGACGGTTGCACCGACAGGCTGAACCCGAGGCTGTAGGAGAGGAAATACAGTCCCAGCCCCGGAATCCCGATCACCGCGGCGAGCAGGAGACCGTGGAGGACGTCGCGGCCGGGGCGACGGCGGTCCAGCCCGATCTGCGCGAGCTTCATCCCGCCACGCCACAGCAGGTACAGCCCGAGCGCGCCCCAGCCGACCAGCTGGCCCGCGCTGAGGACCTGCTTGAGCAGATCGACCAGGCTCAGCGTCGCCTGGGGGACGTTGAGCTGGGCCTGTTGCTGCGCCAGCGGGACGGGCTGCAACAGCGAGTCCACAAGGGACAGCAGGCTCCGCAGCCCGGACAGGCCAAGGGTGATTCCGAAGACGACGACCAGTTCGATGACGATCGCGCGGCGGCGCGCCGGGTCTTCCACGAATTCCGGCAGCGCCGGGCGTTCGGGACGCAGCCAGCTCATCGGCCGCACGCTACCTTGTGGCTGAAGGACGCTTTCACCTCATGTCACGCGGTGAAGGGAGCTTTCACCACGTCGCACGCGGGCATGGTTCCCTTCAGCCCCTGCCGGGGTGATCGTCGGCGAGCTACCGTCGGATCATGCCAAGGAGCATCGCGACCAACGAAACCGTCGACCGTGCCGCGCTCGTCGACTTCCTGTCCACCCGCCATCGGGCCATCCTGATGACCGCCAAGGCCGACGGCGGCCCGCAGCTCTCGCCCGTGACCTGCGGCGTCGACGGCGAAGGCCGTCTGGTCATCTCCACGTATCCGAAGCGCGCGAAGGTCGTCAACGTCCGGCGCGAGCCGAAGGTGTCCGCCTGTGTCCTTTCCGACGAGTGGAACGGCCAGTGGGTGCAGCTGAACGGCACCGCCGAGGTGCTCGACCTCCCCGACTCGGTCGAGCCGCTGGTCGACTACTTCCGGGCGATCTCGGGTGAGCACCCCGACTGGGACGAGTACCGCGAAGCGATGGTGAAGCAGGGCAAGAGCATCATCCGCGTCACCATCGACTCGTGGGGCCCGATCGCCAAGGGCGGTTTCCCGGCGGAACTCGCCTAGGGCGCGTTTCATAAGCCAAGTTCGCGGTCTTCGCGCCCAGGTGGTCCCTGGCGGCACGGCGGGATGCGCCCGAGTACAACCCGGTACAAGGGCGATCCCGCCGCACCGCCAGGAACCACCTGGATCACGAAGCCCATCGAACAGGCTCATGAAACACGCCCTAGCCCTGCGAAAAGAACGGGCAGCCGACCAGCCTGCGGATCTCACCGGCGAGCTGCGGCGGCCCTTCGACCGGACGTGAGAACGCGAGCCGGACGTCGTGGTCGCCGGAGTCGGCCTCGACCCGCAGCCGCAGGCCGTACCGGTCCAGCCCGAGCGGCCGGATCCAGCCGCCGCGCAGTTCGGCGGGCACGTGTTTGGCGAGCTGCTGGACGACGTCGGCGTGGTCGGTCTCCAGATGCCGCAGCCACGCGGCTTCGTAGTCGTGGAACGGGTCCGGCGGCGCGGCGCTGAACATGTGCGGCCGCAGCGAGTGCGTGCCCTCGGCGTCCGCGAGCACCAGCGACGCCGGGGTCAGCCTCAGCAGGGTCAGGCCGTGCCCGACGTCCAGCAGCCGCTCGTCCGGCCGGGTTTCGGCGATGGAGACCGCGCGGGCGCGGGCCGAGACCTCGGAGAGCGGGCGGAGCCAGCCCGTGATCCACAGCAACCCGCGGATGGGTTCGCGCAGGTCGACGGGCGCCTGATCGGTCAGCTCGACCATCACCGCGAGTTCGCCGCGCTGCGCTTCGTGCGAGCGTTTCACCAGGTGGTGCTCGTCCGGCAGCAGGATGCTGACGCTGCCGCTCGTGTGCACGTGGTGCAGCTCGGGGATGACGCGGCCGTACTGTCCTGGCTGGTCACGCTGCTCGGCGGTCGGCATCAGCGTCGCCGGCCCGTTGCGGGTGGCGATCGTCTTCGCGCGTTCCGCGGGGTTCGGCGCCGGCGGGCGGCGAATGGACGTCGGTGTGGTCACGGCTCACCTCCTAAGTTAGGTGAGCCTAACCTGATTTACGCGTCGAGCGGAAGTAGGTTCGATCACGTCTCCGCCCACCCGTATACGTTGACCAGGTGGAAGACCGCAGAATCCGCGCACTCGAACCACCCGAAGGGATTCCGGCGATGAACATGCCGGCCCTGATCCCCCTGCTCGACCGCCTCACCGCGACACTCGGGACGGCGTTCTTCGCTGCCGGGGCCCTCGTCGTACTGGGCGTCGTCCTGGCGGTGTCAGGGCGGTACGGCGTCGCCGTCCCCGTCTTCCTGCTCGTCCTCATGGCACCGGTCTCGTTCTACTGCGGCTACCTCGTGTTCGCCGGATCCTTGCGGATGCGGAAGCTCACCCACAAGCCGTTCCGCCTGGTGAGCGGCTTGGACGGCGCTGTGGTCGCCGGATCCCGGGTGAGCGTCCCGCTCGACGACCGATGGCTCGTCGTCCGGCTGCCCGCCCCGCTCCGAGCGCAACTCGCGGCACAGCGACGGTTGTGGGTGCTCGGCCCGTTCTTCCTGCTTCCCGGCCTGCTCGGCATCCGAAGCGGTGCGATCCGGGACGCTCCCGTGAAAGGTTCGCTGCCGCTGCGCGCCGAGCCGGTCACGCCGCGCCGGATGCTCACCCTGCAACGACGGCTGCTCGCGTCGTACTACCTGCTCAGTGCCGGGATCACCCTGGTGGTGGCCGCCCTTTCGGTCTGGGTCGCCCTCGACCTCCCGGACCGCGGCAGCATCCTCGTGCCGAACGCGCAGGTCTTGGCTGCCCTCGGCTTCCTCTCGACGATCGGGCTCGCCATCACGGCGCTCGTGGTGGCCCGTCCGGAACCCGAACCGCGGTGGACCGAACTGGCCGTCGTGTCCGGACCGGCGTCGGTCAACCTCTTCGGCATGGTCACCGTGCAGGGGCGGACGGTGCTGCCCGACGGCCGTCAGGTCACCGTCCGGGCCGGAGGGTCGGACCCGTCGCTGGCCGCCGGCATCGCCGCGACCGGACGGCTGTGGGTGCTCGGTGTGCCGGTGGCCGGGAAGACCGCGAAGGCCGGAGTGCCCGGTCACGCGGTTTTCGGTCCGGTCAAGTTCGGCCGGTAACGAACCCTCGCGCCCTGGCGATCAACCGGCAACCAGGACTTGGGGGAGTCATGCACGATTCGGAAATTTCGCGTGTTCGCGTTCTCGAACCGCTTCGCGATCGGCCGGCGGTCGAGATGCCGGTCTTCGGCAGGCTGCTGGGAACCATGCGTGGGGTTCGTGGCCTCCTGCTCCTCGTGACGGGCGTGCTGGCTTGGCGCCTACCGTGGTCGATCCCCTGGAAAGCCCTCGCCGAACTGGCGCGAAAAGAGTCTTTCCGCGAGCTGTCCTTGCCACCGGAAGGTTTGTTCGCCGTCGGGGCGAAGGCGTACTTCAAACTGCCCGGCACCGAAGTCGCGTGGGCCGAGGCACGGCTGCCGAAGCCCGCCCTCCTTCAGCTCAGGGCGCAGCGACGGGTCTGGCTCCTCGGTCCCGACGAGAAGGGCCGCCGATTCCTCCAACAGCCCGGGGTGCTCTGGCCGCGCCGGGTGAGGACGGTGACGGCTCCGCCCGACGGCGCGGCGAGGCTGGACGCTGTCGAACAGCGGAGGGTTCCGCCCGAGGAGGACGTGGTCCTGATCGCGCACCGGCGGCGGGTGGTCCGCGGGATCTGCTCCCTGTTCGCGGCTGTCGAGATCACTCTCGTCCTGCTCGTGGCGATCCAGATCTACGCGATCGCCGAAGGAATCATCGACGAAATGGCGGGAGTCATCGTCCTGTCGATCTTCGCGATGGTCTTTTTCGTCTTGGGGATCGAAGCGGCCAAGGACATCGTGAAGCCGTTGTCGCGAGGGAAGTGGACCGAGATGGTCGCCGTCCCCCACGGTCCACCGCTCATCGGAGCCTCGGGTCTGGCGACGCTCGCTTGCCGGGTGCAGTGGTCGAACGGCTGGTGGAGCGACGTCCACCTGTCCAAAGTGGACCCGTCGCTGGTGGCGAACATCTTGGCCACGCAACGGTTGTGGATCATCGGTGAACCCTTCCGCGGAACGGCAACGTTCGCCGGTGTCCCCGGGCACGCCGTCCTCGGCCGCGTCAAGTTCAACTGAGCGAGCGCCGCGTCGCTTCCTCGGTCTCCACGACGCCGCGCCGGATCCCTTCCAACTGTTCGCTCAGCTCGCCGATCGTGGTGGTGTCGACCAGCGCGTCGCCGGTGGCGGCCGACAACTCGGCCGCCCTGGCGACCAGCCCGTCGAGGCCGAGCGCACCGGATCGCAGCTGTGCCAGCAGTTTCCGCTGCGCGCTCGAAAGCCGCGCGTGCACGTCCTCCTGTGCCTGCAAGGCCTCGATCGACTGCAGCAGGTCGCCGCGGATGTCGTCGTCGGCGGTCTTCAGATCTTTCCGCAGCCGGGCCTTCTCCGCGGACACCGCGCCCAGATCGACCCGCGCCAGTGCCTTTCCGGTGGCGGAGGCACGGCCTGCCAGCCGACGGAGGGTGTCGACGGTTTCCCGCACGACCGGTTCCATGTCGGCCACCCGCTCGGCGAGCGGGCCGGTGTCGAGCGAGCCGGAAATCGACTCGAATCCGTCGGCCGCGGCCTCCGCGCGCCGCAGCCAATCCGCTTCGGGCGAACCCGGCTCGACGTCGGGAAGCGCCCGCTCCTCGGGCTCGGGCGCGGGTTTCGCCCGGGTGGCGGCGGCGACCCCGGCGCGGGCGGCGAGCACGGTCACGCCGACACCGATCGCGGCGACCACTGGCAGCTGCACCGCCCAGGCCGCCCCCGCCGACGTCGCCGCGAGGAGCAGTCCCCACGGTTCGGCTAGCTCACGGACGAAGCGCATATCCGAGGATCTCAGAAATTCGAGATCACGGCGGTGAAGACCTGGTCGATCGAGTCCGGTTTGGACGAGTCGTACCCCACGCCCTGTGTGGTCTCGGCGATCTCCTTGAGCACGTTCAGGTCCGCGTCGGAGCCGTAGGCGATGGTGAACATCCGCACCGCCTCGCCGCCGCCCTCGGTCCGCAGCTGTCCGACGAGGTTGGGCAGGTCGATCCCGCCCGGATCCTCGTTCCGGCCGTCGGTGAGCACGACGACGGCGTTGATCGCGTTCGGATCCAGCCGCTGCTTCATGAACTCGTAGGCCGCGAGCGACGAGTCGTAGAGCCCGGTTCCGTTCTGCGGCGTCAGCCCGTTCAGCCGCGACGCCAGCTCCTGCCTGCCCGGCTCACCGCCGATCGGCGACACCGGCCGGAGTTCCCGGAAGTCCTTGTCGCCGTCGAGTTTCGTCGAGAACATCCACAGCCCGACCTGGTCCGCGTCGCTGAACTGCGGCAACGACGCCACGGCCGCCTGTTTCGCGAGATCCATCTTGTTCTTCCCGGTCCCGCTGACACCGTCGCCCATCGAACCGGAGACGTCGACGACCAGCAGCACGTTCGCCTTCTTCCGCAGGTCCTTCCACGACTTGAGCACCTCGGTCAGCACCGGCGGGCTCGGCGGGCGGATCAGGTTGAGCTTCGCGTCGGGCTGGGCGCCGTTCTCCGACGTGGTCTGCGAACCGGGCTTCCCGTCGAACGTGCGGAAGCCGATGTCGCTGAACTTCTGCTGCGCCTCGGCACCCCGCAGATGCGTGAGGAAGTCCGCCGCGACCTGCTTGTGGATGTCGTCGGTCCAGTTCAGCACGGTGAACGGGTGATCGGAGTTGAGCGTGCCGTCGCTCGGGTAGATCCCGACGAGCGGCACCTTCGGCGGCGCGTGCTGGCCGCGTTTCGCCGGGTCGTTGGTCGGATTGCCCTGGTTGTAGCCGACGAGCGAGTTCTCCTCGACCGTCACCGCCGAGATGTACGACAACGCGGCACCGCGGTCGTCGGCCTTCTGCAGGTTCGTCAGGAACGTCAGGGTGTTGTCGCCGTAGTGGACGATGGCCTGCTCGACGTTCTGCACGAACGTCCGCGCCTCCGGTTTCGCGAGCGCGTTCGCGGTGAGGTCCGAAGACGTGCCCGTCGCCGCGTAGTAGGCGCCGATCGTGGCGTTGAGGCCCGACGTCGAGATGTTCGGATTCGTCTTGCCGAGCCGGAACTTCCCCCATTCCGGATGGCCGTACTTCGCCCAGCCCTGCGGATCCGTGGCGAGCGCGGCGAGGTCCTTCCAGCCGATGCCCTTGCCGGGCCAGCCGAGCGCTTCGGCCATCGGCTTCGGCATGGCGAGGACCAGCGGCGCGTTCGCGACCGATTCCGGGTCGCCCTCGGGCACCAGCGCGGGGTGATCGGTGCCCGTGAGGTTCTGGCGCAGCAGGTTCACCCAGCCGGACGCGGCGGGCGTCCAGACGTCCGGCCGCGGCCCGTCCACCGCCTCGTTCCAGCCGCGCGCGAGCGCCTGCATCGCGGTACCGGAGGACTTCGACTGCACCATCACGTCGACACAGCGCCCGGCGACCGTACGGCCGCTGTAGCCCTTGGCGATCTCGGTGACCACGCCCGCCTTCTCCGGCGACGAGGACACCTGCAACTTGACCGCGTCACCTGTCGTGCACTTCGCTTCCACGGCCTCTTCGCCGGAGTCGCTCGTGATCGCGCGCAGCCCGATGATCAACCCGATGGCGACCACCGCCGCGGCCGCGAACGCCAGGACCTTGCGGCCGCCACGGGACTGCCGGGGATTCACGACCATGAAGACCTCCAGCGGTGGGAACACCGATTATCCGGAGGTTTCGCCTTGGCAGGTCTGGTGTTGCCGAACCGTTGCGGCCGTGGCGGTACTTATCCCGCCACGGCCGCGAGGGGTGGGAATCAGGCGCCGGGCCCCCGGCCCGACCAGGTCCACGCGTAACGGTCGTCTTCCGACGCGTCGGCCGCCTCGCCGAGATCCAGCGGCGCGAAGGTGTCCACCATGACCGCGGTCTCGTCGAAGAACTGCGCGCCGATCGACGCCTCCGCCGCCCCGGGCTGCGGCCCGTGCGTGAAGCCGGACGGGTGCAGCGAGAGCGAGCCGACCTCGATCCCGGAGCCCTTGCGCGCCTCGTAGTTCCCTCGGACGTAGAACATCAGCTCGTCGGAGTCGACGTTCGCGTGGTTGTACGGCACCGGGATCGACTCGGGGTGGTAGTCGACCTTGCGCGGGCAGAACGAGCAGACCACGAAGTTCGGGCCCTCGAACGTCTGGTGCACGGGCGGCGGCTGGTGCACGCGGCCGGTGATCGGCTCGAAGTCGTCGATGTTGAACACCCACGGGTACAGGCAGCCGTCCCAGCCGACGACGTCGAACGGGTGGGTCGCGTAGGTGTAGCGCGTCAGGCCGGCGCGGTGCCGCACGAGGACCTCGACGTCGGTGCCGTCGGCGACCAGCGGCTCGGACGGGCCGCGGATGTCGCGTTCGCAGTACGGCGAGTGCTCCAGGAACTGGCCCTTCGCCGACAGGTACCGCTTCGGCGGACCGATGTGGCCGCGCGCCTCGAGGGTCAGCAGCTTGACTCCGTCGTCGTGCGGGAGCACGCGATAGGTGCACGAGGTCGGGATGACCAGGTAGTCGCCGTCGCCGATCTCCAGGGAGCCGTAGATCGTCTCGACGGTCGCGCTGCCGCCCTGGACGTAGAAGAGCTCGTCGCCCGCCGCGTTGCGGTACAGCGGCGAAGGCCGCGTCGCGTGGACGAAACCGATGGTGACGTCGGCGTTGCCGAACAGCCGCCGCCGGTCGGTGACCGCGTCGGCGTCGCCGAACTTGAGGTCCTGGGTCTTGAAGGCGCGAGGCTTGAGCGGGTGGTTCGGGGTGATCGGGCCGCGTTCGTCCTCGACCGCGACGGCGTCGACGATCGCGGTGGGCAGCCCGCGGTGATAGAGCAACGCGGAGTCCGCCGAGAAGCCCTCGACACCCATCAGTTCCTCGGCGTACAGGCCACCGTCGGGCTTGCGGAACGCCGTGTGGCGCTTGTGCGGGATCTCGCCTACCTGCCGGTAGTAAGGCATCGGAATCTCCCCGGAACGTGTCCGTTGTGCGAACGATTTTGTCCTGATGTCGTACGCTACTAGCGTGTCAGTCGTGTCAAGCGCTGTGGAACTCACGCCACCCGGCCCCCGAGGAATCCCTCCCCTGTTCGCGCGGCTCGTCGACGACTCGGCGTTGTTCCCGCCCGGTGAGGCGTCCATGCCCGAAGCGCTGCGTGCGCACTTCGCGTCGAGGTCCGGTGAGCACTCCGGCGTCCTCGGTGTGTTCCTGTGCCAGGCGTCGAGGCTGCCCGAGCTCATCACCGAACTCATCAAGATCAAACCCAAGGAACCGCTGCCGCTGTCGCTGATCATCGACACCGGCCTCGGCGGCGTTCCGAAGGCGATCTCGATCGTCGAATCGCGCAGCGAGATCCTCGCGCTGCGGATGGTGGAGATGCCGGCGCCGTCGGACGTCGACGAGGTCTGGCTGGAGCGCGTCTCCGAGTTCGTGCCCGAGGACGTCATCCGCGTGGTCGAGCCGCGGCGCGGCGTCGGCTGGCTGGACGGCGTGCGGAAGGTGATCGAGCACGGCAGCTGGCCGAAGATCCGCTGCGGCGGCAAGGCGGGCGAGAACTTCCCCAGCGTCGACGAGGTCGCCGACTTCCTCGCGGTGGTCAGCGGCGCGACAGGGGCCTCGTTCAAGGCGACGAACAGCCTGCACCGCGCCGTCCGCCACACGGACGAGACGAGCGGCTTCACCCACCACGGTTTCCTGAACCTCATCGTCGCTTCGGCACGGTGCCTCTCGGGCGGCGACGTACGCGCCGCGCTGGAGTCGACCGACAGCGCCGCGCTGGCCGACGAGGCCAAGGGGATGTCGGAGCCGGCCGCGAAGGCCGTTCGCGGACTTTTCGCCTCGTACGCGGCGGCCTCGTTCGACGAGCCGGTCGCCGACCTCGGGGAACTCGGGTTGCTGTGACTCGCGAAGGGTCGCTGACCCTGGACAGAGGGCTCGCGCTGCTGCAAGCGGTAGCGGACGCCGGTGGCGAGGCGGCGACGATCTCCGAGCTCGCCGTCGCCATCGGCGCGAGCCGGGCCGCCGTCTACCGGCTGCTCGTCCCGCTGTCCGAACGCGGCCTGGTGTGGCGCGACGGCAACAAGGTGCGGCTGGGTGTCGGCCTGCTCCGGCTCGCCGGGCAGGTCCTCCCGCAGCTGCGGGAGGCGGCCAGGCCGGTCCTGCGCGAGCTGGCGGAGAAGGTCGGCGCGACGGCGCATCTGTCGGTCGCGCAGGGGGATCAGGCACAGGCCGTCGCGGTTGTCGAGCCGACGTGGACGAGCTTCCACGTCGCCTACCGCGTCGGCACGCGTCATCCGCTGTCCGCCGGCGCGGCGGGCAAGGCGATGACGCTGCGCCCCGGTGGCGAAGGCTGGGTGACGTCGTCCGGTGAACTGGAGGCCGGCGCGTCCGGGGTGGCCGCGCCCGTGCGCGGGGTGCCGGGTTTGAAGGCCAGCCTCGGCGTCGTGTCGCTCGAGCCGCTGGACGCCTCCGTGGTGGGGCCCGCGGTCGTGGGGGCCGCTCAGCGCCTCGCCGAGGTGCTGAAGCAGCCCGAGTAGCTCGTCAGCGGTGGCTGAGCAGCGGGCGCACCATGGTCGCCAGCAGCGTGAGGTCGACAGCGAACAGCAGCCGCTCGAACAAGCCGAGCGTGACCTCCTGATGCGACGGCCCGGTGAGCATCGTCCAGACGAATCCGCCGAGCACGATCACCACGGCGGCGAAGCTGGCCACCGAAAGCCGCCGGATCGTCGTGCGGCGCGGCTCCCACGGGCAGCGCGCCCGGCCGGGGCGGGTCAGCACCCAGGCGGCGGCGGGGAGCGCGAGGAAGGCCGTCAGCGCGGCGTAGTTGTGAATCTGACCGGCCAGTGAACGGGCCTGGCCCTCGGGGTCGACGGGGACGAGCGCGAGGACGAACAGGCCGGCGCACCACACGCCGAGCAGGACCAGGACGGACTCGTAGCCGCTGCGGTGCGCCTTCGCGATACCGCCGAGCAGGGCGAGCGAACCGAACCCCAGCGCCAGGCACATCGCGCCGAACAGCGGCGCCGCCGTCGAACCGGGTGAGAGGTAGCCGTAGACGTACTCCGACAGCGTCTGCCAGATCGGGCTGACCTGACTGGACAGCCGCAGGTGAAGATCGATCGAGATGGCCACGGCGACGGCCATGCCGAAGATCGCGAGCCTGCCGTGCACGGGGGAGACGGCACGGGCCGCGATGATCTTCGGCGAGGTCACGACCGGTTTCTCCAGGCACGTCGGGGCGGGTGTTCACCTTTTCGTTTCCGAAAGGTTACCCGGCGAACCTGTGAAAAAGCCGTGGGCCTCAGAAGGCCAGCTGGGCCAGCGCGAACAGCGAGAACCCGGCGAAGACGAAGCCCGCCACACGCTGGATGAGCTTGGGACGGATGCGGCTCCGGACCTTCGCGCCGATGAAGACGGCGAGCCCGGCGACGGCGACCAGCGCGACGAAGGAGCCGAGCGCGACAGCGAACGGGTTGCCGAAGCGGGCCGTGAGGCTGGCTGTCGCGAGCTGGGAGGCGTCGCCCCACTCGGCCGCGAACAGCACGCCGAACGACGTCAGCGCGGAGCGGAAGAAGGTCGCGGGGCTCGGCCCGGAACGTGACGCGTCCTCGCCGCCGTCCTTGCCGGGCTTGAACCCTTCGCGAAGGAGCATGTACGCACCGATACCGAACATCGCGGCGACGATCGCGGTCACCAGCGTCTCCGGCAGCAAAGTGAGCACACTGCCGAATGTGGCGGCGATCGCACATTGCACGGCGAATGCGGCGGTGACACCGGCGAATACCGGCCACGCGCGAAAACGAGTGGTGAGAACCAAGGTGGCGACGAGTGTCTTGTCCGGCAGCTCCACGGCCAGTACCAGGCCGAACGCGCTGATCAGCGCCAGCATCGAGCTAGACATGATGATTTCCACCCCTTTCACTGCAACGATAAAGGGGAGGTTCGGGAAAGGGCAAGCTGATCGCTTTTCCGAATCGCGCGGCCTGCGCGGGCGAATTGTATTTCTTGGCGGGGCGGAAAGGAGATTTCGGTGAACCGAATTCTTTTTTCCGGCGCGCTGGTAGCGTCCGGCACCATGGACGAGAGAGCGCGGATCGACGACGTGTGCAGGCGGCTGAGGGACCACTACGTGTTCCCCGACGTCGCCGAGAAGCTGACGGTGTTCCTGCGGGCGAGGCTGAGCGACGGCGCGTACGCGGGGCTCGACGATCAGGCGTTCTCCGTGGCTGTCACCGAGGACCTGCAGTCGGTCAACGGGGACAAGCACCTGCGGCTACGGCATCACATCGACCCGCTGCCCGAGGTGGACGGCCAGTCCTTCGATCCCGAGGAGTTCCGGCGCGAGGCGGAACTGAACTGTCACGGCATCGCGTCGGCGCGGCGGCTGGCGGGGAACGTCGGCTACCTGGAGACGAAGCTGTTCTACGGGCCGGACATCGCGGGCGAGGCACTGGCTGCGGCGATGACGCTGCTCGCGACCACCGACGCGCTGCTCATCGACGTCCGGGAGAACCGGGGCGGAAGTCCGGCAGCCGTCGCGCTGCTGATCAGCTACCTTGTCGACGAGCCCGTGCATTTCAACAGTATTTATCTGCGCGACGGCGACGTGACCAACCAGTTCTGGACGCTGCCGTACGTGCCGGGGCGGAAGTTCGGCGCGGACAAGCCGGTGTGGGTGCTGACGGGCCCGACGACGTTCTCGGGTGCCGAGGACCTGAGCTACTCGCTCCAACAACTCGATCGGGCGAAAACGGTCGGCGCGGTCACCGGTGGCGGGGCGAATCCGCGCCAGCAGTACAAAGTGGACACCCACCTGGACATCACCGTCCCGGGTGGACGGTCGGTGAACCCGGTCACGGGGACCAACTGGGAAGGCGTCGGCGTCCAGCCCGATGTCGCCGTCGCCGTCGAGGACGCTTTCGACACCGCGTACGCGTTTGCGCTGGACCACGTGCTGACACTGGGGGATTCGGGCGTGCGGCGGCCGATCGCCGACGAGGCGCGGCTCGCCCTCGCGGGCCTCGGCTGAGCCACGCGCGGGACCTACGTCCCGGCGAGATCAGGACCACTTGAACTGGCGGGGCCCCTTCGCGTTGAGCAGGCTTGAGGCGTGGAGGTTCTCGATCTCGCTAGGTGGCAGTTCGGCATAACCACCGTCTATCACTTCCTGATGGTCCCGCTGACCATCGGGCTTTCGGTACTGGTCGCCGGGATGCAGACGGCCTGGGTACGGACGGGTGACCAGCGGTACCTGAAGATGACCAAGTTCTGGGGGAAACTCCTGCTGGTCAACTTCGCGATGGGTGTGGTCACCGGGATCGTGCAGGAGTTCCAGTTCGGGATGAACTGGAGCGCGTACTCGCGGTTCGTCGGCGACGTGTTCGGCGCGCCGCTGGCGATGGAAGGGCTCGTCGCGTTCTTCGTCGAGTCGACCTTCCTCGGGCTGTGGATCTTCGGCTGGGACAAGCTGCCGAAGAAGGTCCACCTGGCGTGCGCTTGGGCGTACTCGCTGGCGACCGTGGCGTCCGCCTACTTCATCCTGGCGGCGAACTCGTGGATGCAGCATCCGGTCGGGGTCGAATTCGTCGACGGGAAGCCGACGATGAACTCGATCTGGGCGGTGCTGACGAACAACACCGCGCTGGCCGCGATCCCGCACACGCTCGCGGGCGCTTTCTCGGTGGCCGCGGCGTTCCTGGTCGGTGTCGCGGGCTGGCAGTTGTGGCGCAAGCGTTCGGGGGACGACGAGCACCGCGCCGTGTGGCGTTCGTCGTTGCGCCTCGGCGGCTGGACCGGTGTGGTGGCGTTCGCGGTGCTGGCGATCACCGGTGACATGCAGGGCAAGCTGATGTTCGAGCAGCAGCCGATGAAGATGGCGTCGGCGGAAGCGTTGTGCCATACGGAGAAACCGGCGAGCTTCTCGATCATCGCGATCGGCGACGTGAGCGGCTCGAACTGTGAGGACGTCAAGACGTTCAACGTGCCGGCGCTACTTTCCTTCTTGGCGCACAACGACTTCTCGACCGAGGTCAAGGGCGTGGAGAACCTGGTGACCGAGTACCAGGCGAAGTACGGCACGAACTACCCGGACGACCCGCAGCTCGGTTCGCTCGCGGGCAAGCCGATCGACTACGTGCCCAACCTGCCCGTGACCTACTGGGGTTTCCGCGCGATGATCGGTTTCGGCGCGATGTCGGCCGGGATCGGGTTGCTCGCGCTGTGGCTGACCCGGCGCGGGCGGATCCCCGGGCAGCGATGGTTCCCGTGGCTCGTGCTCGGCGGGATCGCGACCCCGTTCATCGGCAACAGCGCCGGCTGGATCTTCACCGAGATGGGGCGTCAGCCGTTCGTGGTGGTGCCGAATCCGACCGGTGTCGACGGAGTGTGGATGTTCACCGCGCAAGCGGTCTCGAAGTTGTCCACAGGCGAAGTGTGGACGTCCCTGATCGCCCTGACGACCGTCTACGCGGTACTCGGCGTTGTCGAGGTCTTCCTGATGCGCAAGTACGTACGCGGCGGCGTCGACGCCGTCATGCCACCCAAGAAACCGGCCCCGACCAGCAAGAACGACAACTCCAAAGGCGGTGACAGCGATGACGACGCCCTCGCCTTCGCCTACTGATCGCCCCGTAACCTCACCTGCCCAGCCCCCCGCCCTTCCCGGGGGACGGCCCCGCACCCAGCGTATCGGGGGTATCGCTCAGGCGGGTTACCCACAGCCAATCTGTGGACAACTTGAGCGGTTGTGGATAACTCAGGGCGACCGGGGTCTGAGGGGTCGGTTCGGGCGGGCCGGCGTGGTAGACGGTGTCGCGAAAGCCACTTTCGCGACGTTGGATGTCCCGAAAGTGGCTTTCGCGACATGCCGCGCGGCGTCACCGGGGCACGTGACAGGGCACGTGCCCGAGCAGGCGTCCCAGCAGCGGGCCGGGACGGCTGAGGGAACCCTTCACTCCGTCACACGCGGGCAAAGCGTCCTTCAGCTCCGGAAGCTCAGCCAGCTCAGGAAAGGGAGCACTCGATGACCCTCGAAACGATCTGGTTCTGCGTCATCGCCCTGTTCTGGCTCGGCTACCTCTTCCTCGAGGGCTTCGACTTCGGCGTCGGCATGCTCATGCCCGTCCTCGCGAAGGACAACACCGAGCGCCGCGTCATGGTCAACACGATCGGCCCGGTCTGGGACGGCAACGAGGTCTGGCTGATCGTCGCGGGCGGCGCGATGTTCGCCGCGTTCCCCGGTTGGTACGCGTCGCTGTTCTCGGCCGCGTACCTTCCGCTCCTGGTCGTCCTGCTCGCCCTCATCGGCCGCGGCGTCGCGTTCGAATATCGCGGCAAGGTCGACTCCGACCGCTGGCGCCGCAACTGGGACCGCGTCATCGGGATCGGCTCGTGGATCCCGCCGTTCGGCGTCGGCCTGCTCCTCGCGACCACCGTCCTCGGCCTCCCGCTCGACGCCGACGGCAACCGGGTCGGCGGACCGTTCGCCGCCATCGGCCTCGAAACGCTGCTCGGCGCGGTCGCGGTCGTCGGGTTCTCGCTGGTCCACGGCGCCGCGTTCCTCGCGCTCAAAACCGAAGGCGACCTTCGCCACCGGGCGCGGAACCTGGCCACGCGCCTGCTCCCGGTCGCTCTCCTGCCGTTGCTCGCGTTCCTCATCGTCGTGCAGCTGCGCTCGGGTGACCTGTGGACGCTGCTCCTGATCGGCATCGCCGTCGTCGCCGCGGTCCTCGCCTGGTTCCGCATCCGCGCGGGCCGGGAAGGGCAGGCGTTCGCCGCGCTCGGCGGGGTCATCGCGGCTTCCGCCGTCGCGATCTTCGTCGCGCTCTACCCGAACGTTCTTCCGTCCACTGTGGACCCGGCGAACACGTTGACGATCGCCGGTGAGGCATCGAGCCCGTACACCCTGACGGTGATGACGTGGGTCGCGCTGTTCGGCGCCCCCGCCGTCCTGATCTACCAGGGCTGGACGTACTGGGTGTTCCGCAAGCGCATCGGCACCCGGCACATCCCACCGGTGCACGCACCATGACCGAACTTCCCGGCCGCGACACCCTTTCCGCCAAGGAGTCCACAATGGACCCAGCGCGACCGGGGAAGGGTCCGCTCGGCGCGCTCGCTCCGCTTTCGAAGGCGGCGCGCCGGGCGTTGATCCTCAGCGGGATCCTCGCCTTCGTCAACGCGGTATTGCTGGTGGGACAGGCGTTCCTGCTGGCCGACGTCCTCTCCGCGGTCGTCCGCGGAACACCGGGGGACCGCACCGCCCAGCTGGCCGTGCTGCTCGCGCTCGTCGCAGGGCGCGCGTTGACCGGCTGGGCGGTGCGGGCGGTCTCCGCCCGCGCGGCGGCACGCGCGAAGGAAGAATTGCGCGCCAAGGCCCTCGACCACGCGCTGAAACTCGGCCCGGAATGGATCGCACGTCGCGGTCACGGTGAGCTGACATCGTTGACCACCAAGGGGCTCGACGCGCTCGACGCCTACTTCACCCAGTACCTCCCGGCGCTGGTGACGGCCGCGATCGTGCCACTCGCCGCGGGCGCCGCGATCCTGGTCGCCGACTGGCCCTCGGCCGCGCTCGTCGTGATCACCGTGCCGCTGGTGCCGCTGTTCGCCATCCTGATCGGCAAGCACACCGCCGAGCGCGTCGCCGAGGCCGCCGACGCCGAACAGCGGTTGTCGGGACATCTGCTGGAACTCGTCCGCGCGCTGCCGATCCTCAGCGCGTTCCGCCGCGCCGAGGCGCAGGCCGAGACGGTCCGGAAGATCTCCGAACGTCATCGCCGCACGACGCTCAAGACCCTGAAAGTCGCGTTCGCGTCGGCGTTCGCGCTGGAACTCATCGCGACCCTGTCGGTCGCGCTGGTCGCGGTCGTCATCGGTGTCCGGCTGGTCTCCGGCGAACTGCCGCTGGCCATCGGACTCGGCGTGCTGATCCTCGTGCCGGAGTGCTACCAGCCGTTGCGCGCGGTCGGCGCCGCGTTCCACGCCAGCGAAGACGGCGTCGAGGCCGTTCGCCGGGTCGCGGACGTCCTCGCGGAACCCTTGCCGCTCCGCGGATCCGAGACACCGGCCAAGGGCGAGATCCAGGTCGGCGGACTGCGCGTCGCGAGGCGCGGCGGCTTCGCGCCCGACGGTGAGACGTTCTCCGTCCGTCCAGGCGAACTGACCTGGTTGCGCGCGCCCAGCGGCGGCGGTAAATCGACGACGCTGGCCGTGCTGCTCGGCTTCGTGCAGGCCCACGACGGGTCGATCACCGTCGGTGGCACCGACCTCGCCGACGCCGACCTCGCACGCTGGCGCGAGAACGTCGCCTGGGTGCCGCAGTCGCCGGTGTTCGGCGGGGGCACGGTCCGCGACGAGGTCGGCGACGACGGCATCCTCGGCGAGCTCGGGCTCGACGGCCTGGCCGAGCGGCCGGTTTCGAAGCTGTCGCAAGGACAACGCCAGCGGGTCGCGGTGGCGCGGGCGCTGGTGCGGATCCGGTCGGGCGCGTGGCTGCTCCTGCTCGACGAGCCCACCGCCCACCTCGACGAGGTCAACGCCGGACTCGTCATGGCCGCCGTCGCCAAGGCCGTCGACAACGGCGCCGCCGCGATCATCGCCGCACACGAACGCACGGCGGCCATCGATATGTCGACAGTGCCCAGGGTCGACATCGGGACCACCGAAGAAGCGCGAACGACAAGGCCGGTGCCGTGGCGCGCCCTGCTGCGACCCAGGTTCTTCGGTGGAGCCCTGCTCGGCGCCGCCGCTTTGCTCGCCGGGGTCGCGCTGACCGCGCTCTCGGGCTGGCTCATCGCCAAGGCGTCGCAACAGCCGCCGATCCTGACCTTGACGGTGATGATCGTCGGAGTGCGGACGTTCGGTCTCGGCCGCGCCGGGCTGCGGTATCTCGAGCGGCTGGTCACGCACGACGCCGCGTTCCGGATCGCCGGGAGCCTGCGGGTCCGGCTGTGGGAGTCGCTGGTGCGGCTCGGACCGGCACGCGCGCTCCGGGCCGGTGAGGAGCAGCGGCGGCTGGTCGGCGACACCGACACCGTGCGCGATCTGCTTCCCCGGGTGCTCACGCCGCTGGTCGTGGTCGCGCTGGTGGCCGCGGGCGCCGTCGCGGTCCAGGCCGCCGTCCTGCCCGAAGCCGGGCTCGCGCTGGCCGCGGCCGTCGTGGTGAGCGCGTTCGCGCCGCTGCTCGCGCTCCGGGCGGAACGGCGCGCGACCAGCGCGCTGGCCGCTGGACGGCGTTCGGTGTCGGCGCAGGTGCTGAGCCTGTTCGAAGCCGCCGCCGAGCTGATCGCGTACGGGGTCGACAAAGAGCGACGTCGCCGAATCGCCAAGATCGACGCCGAGCTGACCGCCGAAGCGCGGCGACAGGCTTTCGGCGCCGGCGCGGCCGACGCCCTGATCATCCTGGCGACGGGTGCCGCCACCGTCGTGAGCACCGGGTTCGCCGTGAGCGCCGTCGCCGCCGGCGCGCTGAACCCGGTTCTCGCCCCGGTGGTCGCCCTGGTGCCGCTCGCGCTGGCGGAGGTGCTCTCCCTTCTTCCGCAGGCCGCGCAGCACTGGGACACCCTTCGCCAGGCCCGTCTGCGCCTCGCCGCGTGCGGTGAGAGGGAATCTCGAGACGTGAAACCCTCTTCCGGCACCGGCGGGGTGCGGATCCGGAACGCGGACCTCGGCTGGCCCGGTACGGCGCACCCGGTTCTCACCGGTGTCGACCTGGACATCGAGCCCGGTACGCACGTCGCCGTCATCGGCCCGAGCGGCGCCGGGAAGTCGACGCTCGTGGCGGCCCTGCTCGGTTTCCTCGAGCCGGGCAAGGGTGACGTCGACGCTCCCGAGAACGTCGCCTGGGCGCCGCAAGAACCGATGCTCGTCTCGACCACCGTCGCCGAGAACCTGCGCCTGGCCAAGCCGACGGCGTCCGAGGCCGACCTGCGAAAAGCCTTGTACCAAGCCGTTCTCGAAGACGTCGAGCTCACCACGATGCTGGACAGCGCGGGCGCCGGGCTGTCGGGCGGGCAGGCGCAGCGGCTCGCGCTCGCGCGCGCCATGCTCGGCGCCGCGCGAGCCGATCTCGTCCTCCTCGACGAGCCCACCGCGCACCTCGACGAACCGACCGCCCGCACCGTCCGCGAACGGCTCGGCGAGGCGCTCGCCGGGAAGACCGTCGTCCACGTCACGCACAACGCCGCCGAGGCGGACGGCGCCGACGTGATCCTGGAGGTACGAGAGGGCCGCGTCACAACGCGCGTACTGGCCGGAGCGGACTAATGTCGATAGCGCTCATGGATCCCACGCTTGCCGCGCGCGCCTTGTCCGCCGCCACCGAGATCACCGGCACCGCCCTGTCCGGCGACGATCCGGGTGACGTGCTGGAGACCGTGGTCGCCCGCGCCGTCGAACTGGCCGAGGCCGACCTCGGTCTCGTCATGGTGCGCGCGGACGACGGCCAGGTCGTCGTCGAGGCGGTGCACGGAGCCAGTACGAAAGGCCTTCGGGGGCTGGCGTTCGCCGCCGATTCCGCCGCCGGACAGGTCGCCCGCGGCGGTGAACCGGTCGTCAGCGAGGACTTCACCGTCGATCCCCGCACGGCGCCGTTCGTGCCACCGGAACTGCAGGACTTCGGCCCGTTCGCGGCGTCGGCGTTCGGCGCGGGCGGACGCGTCCTCGGCGCGCTCACCGTGTACCGCCGCCATGGTGGGGCCCCGTTCTCCGCCAGCACCGTCGAGGTGCTCACCGCCTTCGCGGCGCAGGCGGGCGTGGTGCTCGCGCTGGCGGAAGGGGCCAACGCCCGGCACCGCGTGACGCTTTACCAAGAGCGCGAACGCATCGCGCGCGAACTGCACGACGTCATCGTGCAGCGTCTCTACGGCGCGGGTATGCAACTCGACCGCGTCCGCAAGAACATGCGGAAGCGGTTCGCGCAGGCCGACGGCGTGCGGCTGTCCGAAGCGATCGACCAGCTCGATCAGACCATCGAAGAGATCCGCGGCACCGTGCGCGCGCTGCGCAGTCCGGAGCCCGCGAACGAGACGGTCACCGCCACCGACCTCGCCGAGTCCGCGCGCGGCGAGGTCCGCATCGCGGGCGAACTCCTCGGATACCCGCCGACCCTCGAACTGTCGGGAGAACTGGCCGACATCCCCGCCGAACAGGCGGACCACATCCGCGCCGCCCTTCGCGAAGCACTGTCCAATGTGGTCAGGCATTCCGGGGCGAGCGAGACCCGCGTGACGCTCAGCCGTGATGCGGAAGGCGTCAAACTTCGCGTGCGGGACAACGGATCCGGGGTTCCGCAGGGGGTCGCCAAACGCGGTCTCCGTCATCTCGACGAACGCGCGACGACGTCCGGTGGGCGCTTCTCGATCAATTCTTCGCCGAGTTTGGGGACTTTGGTCGCTTTCGACGTTCCGCTCGATCAAACCGTGTGAAATTAACGGCCTTCGCCGCCCGATAGAGCGACGATTCGCGTATTCCGATTAATCCGTAACGACCGGCGCCGGTGCGCGATTGTAAGGGCATCGAACGCGCTCGGAGCGCGAATTCCCAGTGAAAGGACTCCTCATGTCCTCGGTTCGTCGCGCCCTCGGCACGGCTGTGATCCTGGCCGGGTTCTCCTTGTTCGGCCCCGCTTCCGTCGCGTTCGCGCTGGCCGAGGCACCCGCGGTCGCCGACCTGAATTGCAAGCGTGACTTCAAGTACCAGGAAGACGCACAGGCAGTGCTCGACCAAGACCGGTCTGATCCGCACAATCTGGATGACGACGACGACGGAATCGCGTGCGAAACGCTGCCGAAGCGCGGAACGGCGCCGACCAAAACGATCAAGCCCGGTCTCCCACCGGTCGTCACGGAAACGAAACCCGCGCAATTCGACGACAAGGACTGCGCCGATTTCCCCTCGCAGGCCGCGGCACAGGCCGAGCTCAAGAAGAACCCGCGTGACCCGCACAAGCTCGACGGCGACCACGACGGGTACGCCTGCGAATCCCGCTTCGGCGAGCCCAAGAAATCCGGGCAGGTGAAGGTCAAGCCCGTCGGCGGTGTCGCGACCGGCGGCGGGGAGACCGCCGAACCCAACGGTGGTCTCCTGGAGATCGGCGCGGTCGCGCTGACCGGAGCGGCCCTGCTGACCGCGACGGCGGCGGGCGCGTCCCTCGTTCTCCGGCGGCGTGCCGACCGATGACGAAGGCTTCCTGGCGCCGATGGCCGTTTCCACTGGTCATCGGCACGCTCATCGGGGTGGCGCTCGCGGCCGTACTGACCGCTTGCGCCGTTCCACAGCCGGGCCAGATCACGTCTCCGGCGGCGCCGTCCACGGTGTCCGTGACGGCCCCTACGGCGACCGCGGCCCCTCCGCTCGGACCCTCGAAACCGGTGACGCTCGAGATCCCGGCGATCGGGGTCCGCACCGGCGAGATCGTCGACCTCGGCCTGACCGGGGACGGCAGCCTGCAGGTGCCGTCCGACGCGATCACCACCGGCTGGTTCACCGGCGGTCCGGCACCCGGCGAGCTCGGGCCCGCCGTGCTCGCCGGACACGTCGACTACAAGAAGGTCCCCGGAATCTTCGTCCGGCTCAAGGAGCTGAAGATCGGCGACGAAGCCGTCGTGCATCGCCAGGACGGGGTTGACGCGGTGTTCACCGTGTACGCCGTCGAGCGGCACCCGAAGGCGTCCTTCCCCACGGAGAAGGTCTACGGCGACACGACCGGACCGGAACTGCGCCTGATCACCTGCGGCGGGGACTTCGACTCCTCGACCGGCAACTACCTCGACAACGTCGTCGCCTACGCGAAACTGACCCGCGCTTAGATTCGGGGGATGCGCACGGTTCACGTCGTCACCCATCCGGAATCCACCCACCACGTCGATCGCCTGGTCGGCGGCTGGTTCGACGCCGAACTCACCCCCGGCGGCGAACGCGCGGCCGTCGCCATCGCGGAGTCGCTGCGCGCGAAGGTGCCGGAAGACGTGGAGATCTACGCCTCCGACCTGCGCCGCACCGCGCGGACGGCGGAACTGATCGGCGAGCGGCTCGGCGTGACACCGGTCCTGGACCGGCGGCTGCGCGAGAAGTCGTACGGGGAGGCCGGGGGCAGACCGCAAGAGTGGCTGGACCGCCGGTTCGTCCCGCCACCGGCGACCGGCGAACGGCTGGGGCACGACGAGGGGATCCCCGGCGCGGAAACCAAGGGTGCGATGGCCGCGCGGGTCTACGCGGCGATGGACTCGATCCTGGAGAGCCCCCGCGAGCACCAGATCATCGTGACGCACGGCGGCGCGCTCACCTTCGTCATCGCCGCGTGGATCCGGATGCCGCTCGAGTCGGCCGGGTACGTCGACTTCCGCGGTGCGCCCGGCAGCGTCACGGTGCTTCGTGAGGACGACTACTTTCACAACCGGCAGGTCGTGACTCTCGCCGGGAAATGACAGGATCTCCCCGGAAAGCCGACGAAGACGTGGGGAGATGACATGCCGAGGTTCCTGCGAGCCGTGGCCCTTGCCGCCGCCGTGGCGGTCGTTCCGGTGGCCTTGCCGGGCGCGGCCGCCGCCTCGACCGAGTCGCGTTGTCCGCAGCTGCGGCTCGCCGACCACTGGTACGGCGACAACGCGGCGAAGATCCAGAAGGTCATCGACGAACGCGGCCGCTGCGGCGGGACGCACGGCGAGCGGCCGGTGGCGGTGTTCGACTGGGACAACACGGTCATCAAGAACGACATCTCCGACCAGACCGTCTTCTGGATGATCCGGCACGACAAGGTCCTGCAGCCGAGGAACAAGGACTGGCGCACGACCAGCCGGTTCATGACCGCCGCCGGGGCGGCCGCGCTCGGCAAGGCGTGCGGCACCGCGACCCCGGCCGGTAAACCACTGCCGACCAGCAAGAACGTCGCCTGCGCCGACGAGCTTCTTTCGGTGCGGAAGAACGCGAAGACGAGCACCGGCGAAGAGGTCTTCGCCGGGAACAACCGGCGCTACATGGAGGCGGCCTACGCCTGGGTCGCGCAGATCAACGCGGGCTACCGGCCCGACGAGGTCCGCGCGATCGCCCGTCAGGCCAGGGCGGCGGCGCTGCTGGCGCCGGTCGGAGCGACCCAGAAGGTCGGTTCGAGCACCCAGGTCGCGTGGATCCGGTACTACCCGGAGATCAAGGACCTGGTCACGACGCTGAACAAGGCCGGCTTCTCGACGTGGGTCGTTTCGGCCTCACCGAAGGAGTTCGCGGACGTCTGGGGTTCGGCGATCGGCATCCCGCCGAGCCGCACGCTGGGGATCTACTCGCAGACCACGAACGGCCGGATCAACGGGCACCTCGAAGGCTGCGGCGGGCACGCCGACGGCGCCGACGAGATCATGACCTACATCGACGGCAAGCGCTGCTACATCAACGAGCGGATCCTCGGGATCCGCGGCGCGAAGGCGATGGAAGCGGCACCGGCGGCCAAGCGGCAGGCGCTCGCGGGCGGTGACGCGACCACCGACGTCACGATGCTGCGCGACGCCACCGGAGTCCGCGTGACGCTCAACCGAAACAAGGACGAGCTGATGTGCCGCGCTTACGACAACGCGGACGGGAAGTGGGCGGTGAACCCGATGTTCATCGAGCCCTTCCCCGCGCTGAACCGCGCCTACCCGTGCTCGACGACGGCGTACGAGAACGCCGACGGCACGCACGGCCCGGTGCTGCGCGACGACGGCACGATCATCCCGGACCAGCGCGACACCGTGCACCCTTGAGGCACTAGCGGTCGCGGCGTGCGATCCACGCCGCGGCCTGGGTGCGCCGCTGCATGCCCAGCTTCGCGAGGACGGACGTCACGTAGTTCTTCACCGTCTTCTCGGCGAGGAACAGGCGTTCCGCGATCTCGCGGTTGGACATGCCCTGCCCGATCAGGTCCAGCACCTCGCGCTCGCGTTCGGTGAGGGAGCCGAGTTCGTCCTCGGGCGGATGCCGCAGCTTGTCCAGCACCCGCGCCGTCGACAGCGGATCGAGCAGCGACCGGCCCGCCGCGACCTCGCGGACCGCGTTGACGACGTCCTGACCGCGGACCTGTTTCAGCAGGTACCCGGCGGCGCCCGCCATGATCGCGCCGACCATGGCCTCCTCGTCGTCGAACGCGGTCAGCATCAGGCACTGCGGCGGATTCGCCTTCGAGCGCAGTTCACGGCAGAGCGCGATGCCGTCGCCGTCCCCGAGCCGCACGTCGACCACCGCGACGTCCGGCTCGACGTGCATCGCCACGGCCAGGGCCTCGTCGACCCCGCTCGCCTCGGCGACGACCTCGATGTCGGGCTCGTCGGAGAGGAGGTCACGCAGGCCGCGCCTCACCACCTCGTGGTCGTCGATGAGCAGCACCTGGATCGGCATACCCCCACGTTACTTCGTCGCCTTGGCGACCACCCGTTCCACCAGCGGAGACGGCAACCCGGCCCGCTCGGCCAGCCAGCACGCCCACTTCCGCAGCAGAGCCATCGCCACCGGGTCCCGCCAGTCGCCGATCACGTCCAGGTAGTAGCCGACCCGGCCGGGGGAAACGTCGAACCGGGTGTCCGGCACCAAACCCTCCATCCATTCGCCCGCCAGGTCTTCCACGGCCTCGGGATCGGGTTCGCCGCCGTAGCGCTCGCTGTGCCACTCGATGAACAGACCGGCCATTTCGGCCGGGTCGGGGTCGTCGAAGAGCGATTGGTACGGCGGGAGCGGCAGGTTCCGCTTCTTCAGTGCCGTTTCGAGATCCTCGAACCGGCGTTGCGCGCGATGCCAGTTGTCGAGCGCGTCGCGTGACTCGAAGCCGATGATTTCGAAGTCGCAGCTGACCAGGCCGGTGAGCCGTTCGGTGTCGGTCACCGCCTTCGGCTCCGCGTCGCCCGCTTCGTCGCCGAGCTTCTTCCGCCACGCTTCGGTGGCTTGCTCGAGGTCGTCGTAGACGCGCCCGTCGGTCAGGACGGGGATCCCTGACATGTCGACGTCGAACAGGTATACGCCGGGATAGGTGTACGCCGCGATCACCGCGAGGCGGGTGCCGTAGACGTCACGCATCTCCCAGACCTCGCCGGTCGCCTTGATGTTCGCGAGGGACCGCGGCCAGTCCGACAGACTCTCGCTCTCGGACTCGATACGGGCGATCGTGGACCGCAGCGTCGGCACCACGCCGGGAGCCGCGATCGCGAGCAGGCCGTGCAGCAGCCGCCACAGCGCCTCCGTCGGCCCGGCCTTCGCCGAGGCGGACACCTCGGCGACCAGAGCGGCGAAGAACAGGTCGAAGTAGAGGCCGCTGTTGGCGTCGTCGATGGCGCGCTTCAGCTCGGCCCCGAGCAGTTCGGCCGTGGTCTGCTCGAGGTCGCGAGCGGTGCGGCAGGCCATCAGTCCGTCGACGCCGCCGAGAATGTTCTCGATCGCTTCCTCGAACCAGTCCGGCAAGGGCTCCGGTTCGGCGGTCAACGGCACCTTCGGCTTTGTCGCCTGCTTCTTGTTCTTCTTGGCCTTCTTCGGCTTCCGGCCACGGGAAACGGGGGACATGGCCAGAAAGCGTAGACCGTCTTGGTCAGCCTGCCGCCCAGTAAACCGCCTTGGCCACCTGCGAGTACAAGCCCTTCGGGTGATCGCGGAACAGCGGCTCGGTGCCGAACAGCACCACCCGTCCGCCGAGCCCCGAAGTGCCGGAGACGACGGCGGCCTGGCCCGCTGCCTGCAGTGGTCCGCCCGTCCCGTCGTCCCTGGTCCGCCAGTGCCCCGCGACCAGCGGACTTCCGCTCGCGTAGCGCTGCTCGACACTGACCGAGGAGCCGAGATCGGCGAACCAGAACGGCCCGTAGACGAACGAGTCCGGCAGCGCGCCGGCACCCACCGGGCCGGTTCCGTTGACGACCGAAACGACGCCGTTGCCGTCCTCCCAGCCCGCCACCGGACGCGCTTCGAGCAGTCCCACGTCAGTGTTGAAACGCGCGCCCGTGGCGCCGCGGGTGACCACGCCGCCGCGGGCCAAGAAGGCCTTGAGTGCGTCTTTCGCGGCCGGCGTGAGGTCGGTGTATCGCAGTCCTGACGAGACGAACAGCAGGTCCACCTTGGACCAGTCGAAACCGGCGTTGAGTACCGCCGCTGACACCGGCCGCACATCGAAGCCCATGTCCCGCAACGCTTTCAGCTCGTCCGGGCCGACGGCACCCGCGATCGTCTTACGGCTCAACGGGGTCGCCGTGCCGCGAGCCTCGGTGAACCGGACGCCGTAGCGGTCCGCCACCTCGGTGGCGGCCGGTCGCGCCGATGCCGGGACGACGATCGTGCCGTCTTGCGTACGTCCCAGCGCGAGGCCGCGGTTCAGCAGGTCGTTGACGGCACTGACGTCCTTGCCGTCGACGAGCTTCAGCGCGAGATCCCGGCCGGGCGCGGCGTCGATGCCGCCGGTGGGCGACGCGGCGGTGACGTCGTGCGCCCGGACGTCGAGCCTGCCGTGTTTGACGATGTCGACCGACGCGCCCCACAGCAGGCGATGGCTCCAACCGGAGATGTCGTACATGACCGGCACCTTCGCCGAGATGTCGCTGCCCTGCTCCAGCATCACGTTCGCCAGGCCGCGTTTCGGCTGGTGCATGTCCACCAGGTACGAACCGGCCGGATAGCGGCGTCCGGCCAGCGAGAACGGGCGATCGGCCTGCCGCACCCGGACGTCGTTGGCCACCAAGTGATCGACGAGCCGCGAAGCCGCGACGGCCGAACGCTGATCCGCGCCGGCGGGGATGACGTACGCGCGCGGGAACTCGGTGCGGTAGCGGTCTTCCGGGCCGAAGCCGGGCACGAAACCGTCGGGGATCTCGCGCTGTGCCTCGCCCGCGCCGCCGCGGCGGAACATCTCGATCTGGTTCGCGATCAGTTCGCCGCGATTGCGGTCGACGTAGGTCAGCGTGCTGCCGATGGTGGCCTCGACGACCTCGGTGTTGATCACCGCGCGCCGCTGGAGTTCCGCGGCGGGCTGCGTCTCGTACTCCGCGTTGTTGACCCGCATCGGGATCTCGATCGTGAACGACACCGCGCCGTGGTACATCGCGTACTGGGCCGTGTAGATCGGCGCCCAGCCGTCCCAGCTGCCGGGTTCGTAGTCGCGGAACGGGATCTCCGGCTTCGCCGTCTCCGGCCGCCCGAGCGCCTTGACGGCCTCCTCCATGCCGAGACCGTTGGCGTAACCGTGCTTGAGGTAGAGGTCGAAGTCGTAGTTCTGGCCGTGCGGCGGGGTGGTCGGCTCGATGAGCGTGTTCTCGACGTAACCGTGTTCGTCCAGCATCATCAGCGGCTGCTTGCCGATGGCGATCCCGCGCATGGCCCGCACTTCCGGCTGCGACGCGGTGACGAAATCGCGGTTGGGGTCGAAGCCCTGCGACGTCTGCCGCGTGCCGGCGACCCGGCCGTCCGGATTGGCCGTGACGTTGAAGTAGAAGCGGTTCCGTTTCAGCAGGTCGGCGGTCTTGGGATCTTTCGACGTCGCCAGCTTCTCGATGACGCGCAGCGCCCCGTCGGTGCCTTCCCATTCGTTGCCGTGGATGTTGTTGTTGATCCACACCGGCGCCTTGTAGCCGTGGCGCAGGAACGGATCGCGCGCGGCGCGGACCGGATCGTTCTCGATCAGCGATCGCCACGCGTCCTGCCGCCGCGCCTCGAACGAACTCTCCGGCGCGGTGACCGTCACCAGGTACAGGTCGCGGCCGAGGCCCGACTGCCCGGCGATCTCGACCGAGACCCGGTTGCCGAGCGCCTGCAACGCGTTCAGCCTGGGCGCGATCGCGTGATACGGCGCGAGCCCGAGTTTGATCGACTTGTCGGCCGCGTTCTCCGGGTACACCCGCAGCTTGGTCCTGCGCGGATAACCGGAGTGGTCGCCCGCGACGTTCTCGCCCACCGCGGCCCGCGCGGCACCCATCAGCGGGTCGGTCGCGGCGATGTCGTTGCGTTCCGGCCCGTTACCGGGATCCCGATGCGGTGTGGACGGCGGTGGCGCCGCATGCGCCGGCGCGGCGACCGCGCTCAGGGAAAGCATCAGGGCCAGGACCACGGTGCGAGCCGAACGCGACAAGGGCCACCTCCCAGGGACTTCGGCACAGTGTTTCTGCTCGCCAAAGACGTCACAAGACCCGAAAGGCGGCTAATCGGGCGCCGGGAAACGGCTACTCGCAGGCCACGCCGTCGCCGTCCCGGTCGAGTTTCCGGCTGTAGCCGGGTTGGCCCGCGTACAACGGCGCTGCCCCTGCCGCCCGCGCGGCGGCGCAGTTCGGATAGTAGGCGGCCTTGGGCGGGTCCGGTTCCTCCGCCGCGGGCGGAGGCGTTGTCTTCTTCGTGGTGGGCTCGGCCCGAGTGGTCGTCGGCGGCGCCGCGACGGGCTGCTGCGGTGGCGCGACGGAAGTGGGCGGCGTGTCGATCTTGCCGAGGCACGGGGGACCCCAGAGCCCGTTCCCGGCCGTCCGCGCGGCGTCTTCCGCGGCCTGGAGCGCGACACCGACCGTCTTCTCGACAGCCTTGCTCGCGTATTTCGCGTATCCGGCTTTGAGTGCGGTGGTGGAGTAATCGCCACCGTTCACCATGCTGACCGAAGCCAGCGCGACACCGGCGTCATCGGACACGGCCTGAATGACGACTTCCTGTCCCGCAAGTGTGTTCTTTGCCCACGTGACGGTTTCCGTGGCGAAACATCCATTGGTGCTCGGAGGGGTCGTCAACCCGAGAACATGGATGATTTTCTCACCACCGGGGCCGGTCACCTTGATCGTGCCGGCATCCATCACCTCGGCCACCCGGTACGTATTCGGAGCGGCGGACGAAGACGTCGCCGGGCTCGGCGTCTGTTCGACGCGAACGGCCGCGGCGGCAGGTGGTTCCTGTTGTGGCTGTGGTGTTTTACCGAAGACCGCGCCGAGTACGAAGAGCACCGAAAAGGCGGCGAGAACGATCATCATCCAGCGGGGCATCCGCTTCTCACGAGAAGGCCGTTCGGTGGGATCGGTGCGCATGGGCGTCCTCGGAATTCTTGCCTCGGGTGGGCTTTGCCGGTTTTTGTCGTTCATCCACCGAATGTCGTTACAAGCCCGGATATTTCGTCACGAAGCGGCCACGAACAGGTCACCGTCGGCGTTCGGGCGTTACGCGGGCGACGGGGTCGCGATCCACCGGTAGATGCTTCGAGAAAAGGAAACGAAATGGCGGAGACAGTCGAAAACCTCGTGTTGACCGGAGACGGCCGGTTCGCCGTGGGCACGACGGAGTTCACCGCCATCGATTTCGAGACCACCGGCCTGCATCCGGGGCACGTGGTCGAGGTCGCGGCCGTGCGTGTCCGCGCGGACGGCACGGTCCTGCGCGAGTTCTCGACGCTGGTCAATCCCGGTCGCGGTGTGGATCCCGGTCCGGCCCACGTGCACCGGATCACCCGCCGCGAACTCGACAACGCCCCGTATCTCGGCGAGGTGCTGGGCGATTTCCTCGATCTCTGCCAGGGCAGTGTCCTGGTCGCGCACAACCTACCCTTCGAGGCGCGGTTCCTCGGCGGGGAATTCGGCAGGCTCGGCGCCCGGGTCCCGGCCATGCCAGGGGTGTGCACGCTGGCGGCGGCGCGACGCTCGCTTCGGCTGCCGAACTACCGCCTGGCCACGGTCGCCGAGGCGGTCGGTGTCGGTGAGTTCGCGGCGCACACGGCACTCGCCGACGCGTATGTCTGCGCGCGGATCGTGACGACACTGGTGACCACCCACGGTCTCAGGTTCGCGACCCGGCCGGTCTTCCCGGAGCTACCGCGTTTCGCGCCTGCCGCACGCCTGTCACCCCGCCGTGCGGTGGTGCCGAGCGGTGGCACCTGGATGGCGGACTTCGTGGACAGGGTCCCCGAAGCCGCTTTCGGAGTGCCCGGCTCGCTGCGGGACGCCTACGTCGAACTGCTCGGGAACGCCTTGGCCGACAGGCACATCTCGGACACCGAAGCGAGGGCTCTCGGCTCGGCGGCCTCGGCGGCGGGAATGTCGGACGCGGATCTGCACCGTGTGCACACCGGGTTCGTCCGCGCGATGCGAGAGCTCGCCGAGAGCGACGGTGTCATCACCACCGAGGAAGGACGGGATCTGCGCACCGTCGCGGCGGCACTGAGAGTGCCGGAGGTGCTGCACGGACTCCAGGCCGCCGCGACCTCGTCCGGCGGGCGCCGCCGCGTCCTCGTTCTCGGCGACGGGCTGGCGGAGGACGGCTTGCGCGCCGCGGTACTCGACGCGGGGCTTCAACTCGCGAAGAAGCTCACCGCGTCGGTGACCCACCTGGTCGTGGGCTCCGGGGTTTCGCCTGCCGAGCCGCGGATCGCCAGGGCGGGCGAACTCGGCGCGAGGGTGCTCGGAATCGCCGAGGCGAGCCAAGTACTGGGTCTCGTTCCTCAACCGTCGCCCGCGCCTGTCCGGATACCCGAACCGATTCCCGTCCCCGCGCCCGCGGCGCATTGGCCCGCCTACGACAGCGACAGGCGGACCGCGGTCTTCGCACCTCCTCCGCAGTCGCCAGCGCCGTCCGTGATGCTCTGGGGCGGACGAGTCCTGATGGGATTCGGGCTGCTGCTCATGTTCATCACGGTGCTTGCGCTGTTCGGCGGCGCGGGGCTCGCCGCGGGCATCTTTGTCGGTGTCCTGGGAGTCGGAGGGCTGCTCGGAGGCTGGCAGATCGCCGTCAGGGGCTAATCGGGCGCCGGGAAACGGTGCTCGTTCCGGTCGATCTTCGCGTTGGCCGCTTCGATCAGGTCGACGCCGAGACTGTTCGCCAACTGCAGCAGATACAGCGTCACGTCGGCGATTTCGTCGACGACGTTGTGCGCCAGTTCAGGGTCGGATCGCCACTTCGCGGACTCCTCCGGAGTGAGCCACTGGAACAGCGAAGTCAGCTCGCCGACTTCGCCGGACAATGCCATGACCAGGTTCTTCGGGGTGTGGAACGGTTCCCAGGCCCGTGCCGCGGCGAAGTCGCGGAGGCGCTGATTGAGGTCGTCGAGTGTCACGTGCCGTGCCTACCAGATCGTCACGGTGCGCTAACGGCCGTATGGCGGACGAGCGTTGACGTGCAATTTGCAACTTGCATAGCGTCGCTCGGCGTCGGGGATCCGATTCGGAAGGAAAGCTTTGACGTACCAGCGAAGCCTTCGCTCTCGCATGCTCTCCATCGCGTTCGTGCCGAGCGCCGCCTTGGTGCTCGTGGCGTTGTTCATCGGCGGATTCCTGGTCCAGCAGGCCATTCAGGACCGCGACGACGCCGAAAGCGGAGCGGTCACCATGGCCGAGGTGAGCCGGGGGATCGCGTCGCTGCAGCGAGACCGCGCGGCCGCGTTGAAAGCGCCGGGCAGCCGTTCCGCCATCTACACCGCGTACGCCGACCGCATCGACACCTCGCTCTCTTCCCTGCGCGACATCGCGCGGGCGGCTCCCGACGCCGAGGTCGGCTACCAGCAGACGATCGCCGTCGAACTGCTCGCCGCCGTCGAAGGATTGGACCGCAGCGACTCCCTCGCGGTCGCCGGGATCGACGACGAGGGGCGTCGCGATTACGCGGCGGCTGTCGGCGCGTACCGGTCCAGGCTCGACGCCGTGGCCGGGAAGCTGACGGAAAGTAGTCGTCAGGTTTACCGGGATCTCGTCGGGAGCGAGGACTGGAGCCGGTTCGGCGCGGTCGAAACCGCGTTGAGCGCGGCCACGCCGCCGCCCGTCGGCCAGGACGCCTGGCGCGTCGCGGCCGGCGTCGTCGGACGCTCCCTCGGCGATCTCGCCGCCCGTCAGATCGAGTACTCCGCGCAGCTCGCGATCGACGGCGGACGCCGGGTGCTGAGCGGCGCGCTCGCCGCGTCCGCGTCGATCTCGCTGCTCGCGGGGGTGGTGATGGCGATCGTGATGCTGCTCGCCCGGCGGCTCCCGATCCCGGTCGTCCGCTGCCCTTCGCGCGTCGAAGTGACGCCGCTGACCTGGTCACACTTGGTGAGCGATTACGCCGGAAAGAGCACGCTGTTGGCCCACACGCGTCGGCGAACCGGTCGGGCAGACTTGTCCGGGTGAGTTCCACGACGGATCTGCGCCCCTACCTGCGCACCTTGGACGCGGAGACGCTGGCGGACCTGCTTCATGCCCATGCCGAGCGTGACCCTGTGTTACGACAAGCCCTGGAGAACCGCTTCGTCACCCAGGGGAGTGACCTAGCCGAGGCGCACCGCCTCCTCGACACCGCCGTGATGGCGGGCAACGTCGAGTACGCCGCGAAAGTCGGCTCCGTGCTCGACACCCTTCAGCGACTTCTCGACGCCGGCAGCCGGGCGGATCTCGCTCCGCTCGCCCGCCGGACCGTGGACGACATCAGCGAGATGCTGGAGCAGATCGACGACACCTCGGGTGAGGTCGCGGACCGGCTGGACCGGGCCGTCGAGCTGTACGCACGGGCCTGCGTCGCGCGCCCGCCCGACCCGGAGAGCCTGGCCTCCTGGATCCTCGAAGTGGAGTTCGACGGTCCGGGATGGCCGGTCATCGAGTTGGCTGACTTCGCCTCGGCGTTGGGCGACAAGGGAATCGCGCGGATCAAGTCCACTGTGGACAGCGTGCTCGCGGAGCAGCCGTCCGGGACGAAACGCGAGACGGCCGAGCGGTTGCGCGAGGAGCTGGCGGAAGTGTCCGGAGACGTCGACGCGCTCGTCGCGATCCTCGCCGCCAAGCCGCCGCGGGTCGACGTCAGTCTCAAGATCGTGCGCGTCCTGCGTGCGGCGGGACGGCACAGTGAAGCCATCGCGCACGCGGCGCGGGCGCTCACGCACGACAAGAAGGAAGAGGCGCCCCCGCCCGAAGAAGAGCCGGTTCCCTTGTCCCGCAAAGGTTTCGACGAGAGTCCCGGTAGTGCGACGTATCTCGCGCTGCGCCAGGAGTCGCTGGAATCGGGGAGGTGGATCGCGCAGCGGAAGACCGCGCTCGCCAAGTTGCGTGAGCTCGCCGCCGAAAGCACGGAGGCCGCCGACGAACTGGTTCGCGCCCTGGTCGGCGAGGACCGGGCCGACGAGGCCTGGCGGGTGGCGGTGCGTTTCGAAGCTTCTTTACCGGTGCGCGTCGAACTCGCGGATTCGCGTTCCGTCGCCCATCCGGCCGAAACCATTCCTGTCTATCGGGACCATGTCGAAGAATTGATCACGCATAAAGATCCGAACTCCTACCGCGAGGCGGCCCGGCAGCTGCGCAAACTGCGCACGGTGCACAAAAAGGCTGGCACAGCTGAGGAATTCAGCTCGTACCTCGGCACATTGGTGGAAATACACAAACGCAAGACGCGGCTGATCGCCGAGGTCAAGGCGGCGAGAATCGCGATTCGGAAACCCGTCAAGGCGTAACCGCGGCGGCCGTCGGTCGTTATCGGGATGAACCGAGGAAAATCCGGCGAAGAAGGTCGAACGGACCGACGAAGTCGCGGTGGTCCTGAACCGGTGTCCGCCCGCGTCCTCCCGGCGATCAGGACATCGTGTTGCGCGCCCGGGACCACCGCGACGAACCGGCTCGAGGTCGCGTGAAAACATGTCGCCATGAGTCCGGTGAGCCGTGCCCGCAAGAAGGCAGCCCAGCCCTCCACCCCGAGTGTGACGGGCCTTTTCAAGGACGTCCTCCGGGACTTCTCGACCCTCGGCGCCGAACCCGAGGTGCTCGATGTCGAGCTGCTGACTTCCGAGGTGCTCGGCCAGTGGTGGGAGATCGAGGTCGAGGAGGGCGAAACGCCGCTGGGCCTGGAGCTCATCGCGTTCGCCGAGCGGAAGATCACCCCCGCCGCGGCCGCGCTGCTCGCCGGGTTGCGGGTGTTCGCCGAGACCGAGGAGGAGCGCGAGGCGGCCGCCTCGGCGCTGAACACCGTGCTGGGCCGCGGGATCCCGGAGCCGGAGTGGGCGGCCGATCTGGCCGCGGTGACCGTCGGTGACTGCTGGCGGACCGGCGACGTCTTCGGTGACGAGTCCTCCCTCCTCTGTGTCTTCTCCCGCGGCGGTGTGGAGCACGGGCTGCTCGCGCTGGTCGACTTCACCGAGGGCGGCCGGATCCGCGACGTCGTCGTGGTCGACAAGCCGCAGGACGTGCTGGCCGAGATGCGGCAGCAGGCCGCCGACGACCCGGAACTGGTCACACTGGAGCGGGTGCTGCCCGAGCGCGCCCACCAGCTGCTCGCGGACGGGCTGGCCGCGACGGACGTCGTCGAGGAGCCCGACGTCAGCGAGGACTACGCGCGCTTCCACGCGCTCGCGCTGGGCTGGATCCGGGCGCTGCCCGCCCCCGAACCCTCGCCCGAGATCACCGAATGGCCCGAGCAGGTCCGCGAAGAGGTCGTCGCCGACTTCATCGGCTCCGGGCTCGTGGAGGACACCGAGGCGACGAGGTTCTACGCGCGCCTGCTCGTCGACTACGGCTGTGAGACCGAGCCGGGCAGCCCGCTGCGTGTCGGGCCCGAGAAGCTCGCCCGGTTCCTCGAGTCGCTGCTGGACGGTGAGTTCGAGGTCGACGAGGCGTACGAGGAAGCACTGGAACCCGCGCTGCTCGGCTGGGTCACCTGGGCCGCCGACCGCGCCGGACTCCCCGAGGCCGCCCGCGTGGCGCTGCTGGAGAGTGCGACCGAGTTCCTGGAGGAGTTCGCGCAGGACGAGGACTCCACGCTCGACGTCTACTTCGACGGCTCCGAGGGGATCGAAGACCCCGCGGAACTCGCGGAGGCCCTCGAGCGCCGGATGTTCGCCGTCCCGACCGTCTACACGGAGATCGGCGACGAGGAGCTGGAACTCGAGCCCGCGGATCCCGAACAGCGCCGTCTGCTGGTGATCGGCGAGCACCCCGAGTACCACGAGGCGCTTGCCGAGGAGACCTTCGACGGCGAGCCGAGGATGCGGCTCGCGCTCAAGACCACGATCGTCGACCAGCTCTGGGACGACGAGCCCGCCGAGGTCTGGCAGGCCGTCCGGCGGCTGAGCGAGACCGGGCTGGAGCGCGACGAGATCTTCGACCGCCTCATCGACGCGCTGTCCGCCCAGCTGAGCGAAGCCGGCGAACACGAGATGGACTACGACGTCGACGACTACCGGAAGGCGCTCGGCGACCTCGCCTGACGGCCATCCCCTTGCCATCCCTCCCCAATCCGTCTAGTCTGTCTAGATGGAAGCAGCAACCTGGCAAGTGCAGGACGCCAAGCAGCGGCTGAGCGAGCTGCTGCGCCGGGCCGCGGCCGAGGGGCCGCAGTTCGTCACCAAACATGGGGAGGAGGTGGCCGTGGTGCTGGACATCATGGATTACCGCAGGCTGGCCGGAGGCGGTGAAGCCGTCGATTTCAAACTCGTGCTCTCCGGTGAGCAGCACCATCCCGAATACGGGGAGGCGCTGGCTGACGTGCTGGAGGAGATCGCCGCCGAACGCGCGGAGGATCTGCCGAGGGATGCCGTGGAGGTGAGCGGGTGACCTTTCTGCTGGACACGAACATCGTGTCCGAGGCCCGGCGGCGCACGCAGAATCCGGGTTTCGCCCGGTGGTGGAGCGGGGTGTCGTCGAGCAGGCTCTACCTGAGCGTGCTGACCGTGGGGGAGATCGAGAGAGGAATCCACAAACTCAGGCATCGAGGAGATCAAGACCGGGAACGGGCGGACGCGCTCACCGACTGGCTCGCCGGGCTCACCGCGCAGTTCTCGGAACGGATCCTTCCGGTGACCGCCGAAATCGCGGCCGAATGGGGCAGGCAGCACGCGCCGCGGAAAGTGCCGTCCGTCGACGGGCTGATCGCCGCGACCGCCCGGATCCACGAGTTGACCCTGGTCACCCGGAACCTCGCCGACATGGCCGGGCTCGGAGCGCAGGTGCACAACCCGTTCGACTGAGTTCCCGGCGGATCAAGCACTTGAGGTTCAAGCGCTCAGGGATTGAGCACTCAGCTCAGTGGTGCCGCCGGGGTGCCTTCGCTCTCCGTGACTTGCGGCTTCTTCCGGCGACGGTCCCCGCGGGCGTCGTCGAAGTCGACGACGAAGGCGCCGGCGGCCATGGCCACCAGGAGTGCGAGTCCGAGAATCGAGCCGACCCAGGTCAGGATGATCGAGAACATCGTGAGCCTCCTCCCTGCTCAAGGTCTTTTTCGAGACCTCTTGAACCCCTGACACAAGGGTCACCTCGGGGGGCTGTAGCCGGTATCGGCCAACCGGTTACACGTACTGAGCGTGGATCGGCCGATCGGCCGAGGAAACCCGCCCGGCGGTCGCGGTCCGCGACGGGCCGACACCGTGGGCTCGCCTGGGGTGCGAAGGCTGGTACTTGTGAGGGAACGGCCGGAATTCGCCCGGGTGATCGGCTTCCGGTGAAATGATCTTGAATCTTGTCGTGAACGCTCGCCGTGAGTAGAGATTCCGCGCCTGACCGGTTACTCAGTGTCGACCTCCGGGGCGCGCGTGCTCCGACGGACGGCACCCGCGCAGCCGAATGCCCCGCCGCACCTCCACCCAAGCACGCGTGTCGTCCGCTCAATCACGCGTGTCGTCCGTTCAGGCACGGGTGTCGTCCGTTCAGACACGCGAAACTGCCGGAACCGCGCGGGCCACTCACGCCGCGAGTGGCGATTCGGGTGGGAGCGGACCGGTCTTTGCTCGACGTCCCCGACCTTCCGTCGATCAAGGACATGGCACGAGAGGCAAACCGACCCTCAGAGCTTGCGCAGCCGGACCCGGTTGATCGTGTGGTCGGAGTCCTTGCGGAGGACGAGGGTCGCGCGAGGCCGCGTCGGCTTGATGTTCTCCATCAGGTTCGGCTCGTTGATCGTGCGCCACAGGTGGCGCGCCTCGGCCCGTGCCTCGTCGTCCGGGAGGCCGGCGAAGTGGTGGAAGTGCGAGGCGGGGTCCGCGAAAGCGGTGTGCCGCAGTTTGAGGAAGCGCTCGATGTACCAGCGCTCGATGTCGGTCGTCGGCGCGTCCACGTAGATCGAGAAGTCGAACAGATCGGAGACGGTGAGCCGAGGGCCGGGCTGGAGGACGTTCAGCCCCTCGAGGATCAGGATGTCGGGTTGCTGAACGACCTGCTCTTCGTCAGGAAGGATATCGTAGGCGAGGTGCGAGTACACCGGAGCGCTGACCCGTTCCGCGCCGGACTTCACCTCGGTGACGAACCGCAGCAGCGCCCGCCGGTCGTAGCTCTCCGGGAAACCCTTCCGGTGCATGATCCCGCGCCGGACGAGCTCCGCCCGCGGGTGGAGGAACCCGTCGGTGGTGACCAGGTCGACCCTGGGGTGATCCGGCCAGCGGGCGAGCAGGGTGCGCAGGATGCGCGCGGTGGTCGACTTGCCGACGGCGACGCTTCCGGCGATCCCGATGATGTACGGCACCTTGGTGCCCCGACTGTCTTCACCGAGAAAGGTGGTGGTGGCTTCGTACAACCGTTGCCGGGCGGCGACCTGGAGATTGATCAGCCGGGAGAGCGGCAGGTAGACCTCGGCGACCTCGGCCAGATCGACCTGTTCACCGAGACCGCGCAGCCGCAGCAGCTCCGCGGCCGTCAGCGGCAGGGGAGTCGACCTTCGCAACTCGCGCCACTGCTCACGGTGCAGCTCGACGTAGGGACTGAGCTCACGGACCCGCGGCATCGCACACTCCTCGCCCGTCGCCAGCGCTGGCGCCGTACAAAACCGTGTAGACGAGTTCTCGGCGGGAAAACGTGCCTCGAACCGGATGAAGCCGCTTTAACGGTAGGGCTTACGGCTCGTGAACGCGCTGCGATGTGATGTAGCCCGCTTCGGGGCGTTACCGTCCGTTACGGGGGCGGCCGGGTGCGAAGACCTCGTCCCAGGCCGCGGCGACCTGCCGGGCGCAGGAGGCGGGCGCGACCCCGCCGACGCCGGTACCGAGGCCCGGCATCGCGATCGTGTGCACGAGATCACGGACCCGGCCCTGGTCGAGCCTGCCGTCGCGCCACTGTTGGAACACCGCCCTGGCGGCCAGGTACGGGTGCACGGTCTCGCGCGGGAGGCGCTCGCCGGGCTCCCGCATCGTCGGCGCGCTGATCAGCCAGGCGGGCTCCGCCTCGCCGGTGGGCACGATCACCGCTTCGCCGATCGGGAGTTCGCCGCCGTGGTAGGCGAGGACGGCGCTGCGCACGTTCTGCTCGACGTCGGGATAGGCGCGGGCGTAGACGGCGTCGATCCCGCCCCGCATCCAGCCATAGGAGTTCGCGGGGCTGACGACGGCCTGGGCGACGACGTCGAGCACCGACCCGCGGTGCACGGAGACCCGTCCGTCCACAGTGTCCGCGACGGTGGTCCAGGCTTGCGCGAGCAGGTCATCGACGGCGCACAGCACCAGCTCCGGGGTGGGATGGTCCGGCGGGGGACCGAAAGAGGAGCCGACATCCTCGTGGCCGGTGTGCGTGCCCGGTTCGGCGGTCACGCGCTAAGCATGGCAAAAAAAGCCACCCGGCGTAACCGGTTCGCGTACCGGCTGTCCGAGTGAAAGTCGCCACCCGCGGCGTGCGTAATCTGGCGAGGTGTCACGGATCGCCTACTTCGGCCCCCAGGGAACCTTCACCGAACAGGCCGCGCGCCGGCTCGCCCCCGGTGAGGAGCTGATCCCCGCGGAGACCATCCCGGCGGCACTGGCCGCGGTGCGCGCGGGCCGCGCCGACGCGGCTTGCGTGCCGATCGAGAACTCCGTGGAGGGCGCCGTCACCGCCACCCTCGACAGCCTGAGCGAGGCCGAGCCGCTCGTCGCGGTGGCGGAAGTGCTGCTGCCGGTCCACTTCAGCGTGCTGACCAGGCCCGGCACAACCGAGATCCGCACCGTGGCGAGCCATCCGCACGCGCTCGCCCAGGTCCGTCACTGGGTCGAGGCGAACCTGCCCGGCGCGCATCCGGTCGCGACGTCGTCCACCGCCGCGGCCGCCGTCGCGGTCGACGCGGGCGAGTTCGACGCCGCCGTCACCGCGCCGGTCGCCGTCGAGCACTACCCGCTGGAGGTGCTGGCCACCGAGGTCGCCGACGTCCGCGACGCCAAGACCCGGTTCCTGCTGGTCCGCAAGCCCGGCGAGCTGCCGGAGCCGACCGGGGCCGACCGAACGTCGATCGTCGCCGCCGCGACGAACCGGACCGGTGCCCTGGCGGAACTGCTCACCGAACTGGCGGTCCGCGGGATCAACCTGACCAAACTGGACGCTCGTCCGACCAGGAACAACTTCGGCGAGTACCGCTTCTTCATCGACTTCGAGGGGCACGTGGCCGAGCCCCGGATCGGCGACGTGCTGGCCGCGTTGCGCCGCCGGTGCCGCAACGTGCGGTTCCTCGGCTCCCACCCGCGGGCGGACAACGGCACGACCGAGATCGAGCCGGGCGCCGCCAACGAGGATTTCACCGACGCGATCGACTGGGTCGCTTCGGTCAGGAAGGGAGCACAGGCGTGAAACTCCTTCTCGTCCGTCACGGTCAGACCGACGGCAACGTCCGGGGCGCGCTCGACACCGCGTTGCCCGGCCCGCCGCTCACCGACCTGGGCCGTGAACAGGCTCGGGATCTCGCGACGCGGCTCGGCGGCGAGCCGGTCGTCGCGGTCTACGCCTCGCAGGCCGTCCGCGCCCAGCAGACCGCCGCGCCGCTGGCCGCCAAGTTCGGCTTCGACGTCCAGGTGGTCGACGGCGTGCACGAGGTCGCCGCCGGCGAACTCGAAGGCAAGACCGACAAGGACTCGGTCACGACGTACATGAGCGTGGTGCGCCGGTGGACGCTCGGCGAGCTCGATCCGCCGATCCCCGGCGGCGAGACCGGCACGCAGGTCCGCGCGCGGATGCTCGACGCCGTCGCCCGGCTGCGCGCCAAACACGAGCAGGCCGACCCCGACGGCACGGTGGTGCTGGTCAGTCACGGCGGCGCGATCCGGCTGGGCGGGGAGTGGCTCGCCGGGAACATCACCGCCGAGGTGGCCAACCAGGGCCTCATCCCGAACACCGGCGTGGTCGAACTCGTCGCGACCGCCGACGGCTGGACCTGTCTCACCTGGGCGGAGGTCCCCGTCGAGGGGTGACCTGGAACGTTTGCCTCCCTTCTCGCCGGGGAATACACCCCACAAGATCGATTAACACCTTGTGGGGAATTAACCGGGAGAGCGCAACCCCGACGGCGGACAACACGTCTACTTCAGTGGTGGGTCACCCGGCTACAGGGAGGCGAATGACCATGGTTCGTTCGAAGAGGATCTCCATCGGCGGTCTCGTCGCGGGTACCGCCGGGCTCCTGCTGCTCGGCGCCTGCGGTTCGGGAACCGCACCCGTCGCGCAGAGTTCTTCCGCGTCGCCGTCCAGTTCGGCACCGGAGACCTCCGCCGCGCCCAGCGCGAGTTCGTCGAGCCCGGCGCCCGTCTCGCAGCCCGCCGAGGTACCCGCCCCGGCGCAGAAGAACGACGGGCTCTGCAAGGCGGGAGACGTCAAGCTGTCAGTCGGGGGCGGTGACGCGGCCGCGGGCACGGTCTACCGGAAGCTCGTCATCACCAACTCGAGCGGGCACCCGTGCACCATCCAGGGCTTCCCCGGCGTCTCCTACGTGACCGGCGCGGACGGCCACCAGGTCGGCGAGGCCGCGTTCCGTGACGGCGCCAAAGGCGAGCCGATCCAGCTGAACAACGGCGAGAGCGCGTCCGCCGACATCGGCTTCGTGAACGTCCGCAACTACGACGAGGCGGCCTGCAAGCCCACCGAGACCCGAGGGCTGCGGGTGTACCTGCCGCAGGAGACGGCGTCGAACTTCGTGGCGGTGCAGGGGCTCGGCTGCGCGGGGAAGATCCCCGGCAACCAGCTGACCGTCAAGACGGTCCACAAGGGAGCGTGACCTAGAGCTGGGTGCAGAGCTGTTCGGCCTGCGACAGATGCCGCTGGCCGGAGATCTCGTTGAAGTGCAGGCTGAACACCATCCGGCTGACACCGTCGATGTGGTCGGCCAGCGGCCGGTAGGTGTCGTTGGCGGCGGCCGCCGCGGCGGAGAGTTCGCGCGCGGCCGTCATCCGGTGCAGGATCTCGGGGGCCAGCACCGCCACGGTCCGGTCGCCGGGCGAGTCGGTGGTGTCCGGGATCGTGCCGACCCTGGCCAGGGCGTTGCACGCTTCTTGCGCGTCCTCCAGCGCTCCCGCGTTGACGCTCGAGAGAGCCCACAGCATGCCGATCACGCTGGCACCGATCACGAAACCGGCGACGGCGGTGAGCACTTGCGGGCGCCTGGAAGGTTCTGTCGTCCCCACGCCGGCCTCCGGCACCAGTGTCTGCTGCATCGCGGACCTCCCTCACCAGCTGGCGGGTGATGGGCTATTTCAGCACCAAAGGCCTTTGTTTTCACTGGTCTTGGTGGAGAACCCGCACCTCCGTGGCCGATTCGTCATCGAACGCGCCTCGCCGTGACGAGACGAACGCGAAACCGGCTACGCCGAACAGCAGCAGCCCGGAAGTGAGGAACGTCCGGGCCGGGGAACCGAGTGCGTGGGTGAGGACCCCGCCGAGCAGGGCCCCGACCGGGATCGCGCCCCAGACGACGGTGCGCCACACGCCGAGGACCCGGCCGAGCAGCTCGCCGGGGACGAGCGTGTGCCTCGCCGTCCCCAGCACGATGTTCACCGCGACGACGCCCGCCGCGAACAGGCCGAACAGCGCCGCCCCCGCCACCGGCGAACTCGTCAGCCCCATGCCGGTGAACGCCACGCCGCAGCAGGCGGTGCCCCCGAGGAGCACCGCGCGACGGCTGGACGTCTTCACCAGCCGCGGGGCGACGCCCGCGCCCAGCAAGCCGCCGATGCCGCCGACTAACGCGAAGAGCCCGAAGGCCGCTTCGCTGAGACGCAGGTGCTCGATCGCGTACAGCACCAGCTGCGCCTGCGCGAGCTCGCTGACCAGGCTGATCAGCCCGGCGACGACGACCAGGCGCAGCATCAGCCGGTTGCCCCTGAGCCAGCGGAAACCGTCCGCCAGTTCGGTGCGAAGGCCGGATCGAGCGCCCTCGTCGGCAGTGGAAGGGCGCGCTCGATAGCTCCCGGAGAGCCCGAGCAGCACGGCGGCCGCGATCGCGAAGCCCACCGAGTTGAGCAGGAACGGGAACGTCGCGAAGAGCGCGAAGGTGGCGCTGCCGACTGGCCCGCCGAGGAAGGTCTGGCCGACGATCTCGCAGGCCTGGAGCTTGCTGTTCGCGCTGTCGAGTGAGCCCTTGCCGACGACAGCCGGGATGAGCACGTTCGCGGCGCTGTCGGCGACCACTTCCGCGAAGCCGATGAGCAGGGCGGCGGCGTAGACCACCCAGATCGTCACCCCGCCTGTCGCGACCAGGGCGGCCATCCCGCCGACGACCACCGCGCGGGCGCTGTTCGCGAGGATCATCGCGCGCCTGCGGTCGATCCGGTCGAGGAGCGCGCCCGCCGGGAGCGCGAACAGCAGCCACGGCAGGAACTGGGTCGCCGAGAGACCGGCGATGAGCAGCGGATCGCGGGTCAGGGTGACCGCGAGCAGCGGAAACGCGACCTTGCCGATCCCGTCGCCGAGATTCGACGCCGCACTGGACGCGAGCAACCAGTGCAGTCGCCGGTCACTCCTCCTGCGCGCCGTCGACTCGGCCATGCACGCCTCCCCAGGCCTTCGCCGGCGCCGGCCGACGACAACGTGTCGAAAAGTTTAGCGGGGTTGTCGCCCAAAGTGGCGGGCTTGTTACGCCCAGTTAAGAATCCGAAGAACCTTTGGCGCCCGGCGCACAAAAATCACCGACCATGCCGCTCTCGGCGCGGAATCCGCCGGGAAGGGAGCAAGGGACCTTTGCTATCGCCTGTTCCGCGGTTCAGCCCCAGCCGAGTTCGTGCAGGCGCGCGTCGTCGATGCCGAAATGGTGGCCGACCTCGTGGACCACCGTGATCAGCACCTCCTCGACTACGTCTTCCTCGGTGTCGCACATCTGCAGCAGCGGCCGCCGGTAGATCGAGATCCGGTCCGGCAGCACCCCGCCGTATTCGTGGGTTCGTTCGGTCAGCGCGACCCCGTGGTAGAGCCCGAGGATCGTGGGCGACTCCTCGTTGAACTCCTCAACGAGTACCACGACGTTGTCCATCGCGTCCGCGAATTCGGGCGGAAGCTCGTCCAAAGCCTCCGAAACCAGCTCTTCGAAGCGCTGCTGGGTCATCTCGACGGGCACGCGATCACCCGCCGGTCTTCGGGGCCGAAGACGACGCCGGCGGGTTCGACGGGCCGCCGCCGTCGGAGGGCGGGGCCTCGCCGTTGCCGACCTTGACGCTCCCGGTGACGGGCGCGAGCCCCTTGTTGTCCGGCAGGGCCGCCGCGACCTTGCAGTTCACCAGCGTCGACCCGGCGTCCCAGCTCTCCTGTTCGCGGACGTCCCAGCCGAGGATGAGTTTCTTCGCCGCCAGGTCCGCGTTGCCGGTGTAGTCCTGCGCGGCCGTCGAACATTCGGTGTCGAGCCAGATGTTCTGCTGCTCCTGAGACGGGTAGCCGTCCTTGAACTTCGTCTTGAGGTCGAGCGTCGAGATGATCTCGTAGGAGTGCGGCTGGGCGCAGTCGATCGGGTCGCCGAAGCTGTTGTTGAGCAGCGCGAGGCAGGTGCCCGGCTCCCACACCGCGGACTGGTTCTGCTCCTTCGCCGGTCCCTTGGTCGGCTGGAGCTTGCCGCCCTGGCCCGCCCATTGCAGCCCGCACCGCAGCTGCCTGTCGCCGTCCTCCCACTGCGCGGGAGTCGGCCGGAGCAGGTTCATGCTCAATTTGCCGTACGGATCCAGCGTGCGGCCGAGGTACGGCTTGACGTCGACGGTGCAGCGTGACCGGGAGATCTCCTGCCACTGCTCCAGGTTGGGGCTCGGCACGCCCGCCGGGTACTGCGCGCCGATGTCGACGATGCTGGTGACCTCGAAAAGATGGGACTCCGCACACGCCACGCGCCGCGCGTCGTTGGCGTCCGGGTTGTTCCAGGTCAGGCAGGTGCCTGGGGGAGATTGGAACGCTTCGACCGCGGCGGGCGACAGTTTGGGGGCGCCGCCGCCCGCACCGCCCTCCGGGCCCACGTTCCACGAGAACGCCACACTCAGCGAAAGCGCGATGATCGCTCCCGCGAACACACCGGCCATGACGAGCCGGGTGCGCAGGGTGCTCAGCGCGTTTCGCGGATCACGGAACCGCTCGGCCTGTTGAGACATCCACTCCATGATGCCCGCGCCGCACGTAAGGTGCGCATACCGGGTGGTTAGTGTTGGACACGGGTTCGGGCCGGCGGGCGATTACGGAGCTTCGATGACGCAGGATGACAACCAGGGGGCACAGCCGCCCCAGGAGCCGCCCAAGCGCGGTTCTATGCGCTTTCAGGACGGCAGCACGCAGGCGCGGCAGCCGTCGTTGGCCGAGCAGCGGGCACGGCAGCAGGCACTGGCGGAGCAGGAACGCCAAGAGGTGCTCGACGCCGAAGCCGCTCGCGCCGCCGAGAAGAAGTCTTCGACCAAGAAGAAACTCCTGATCGGAACCGGTGTGACCGTGGGGCTGGTCGGCCTCGTCGCGACGTTCTACACCGTCGCGAAGCCGGAAGAAGTCACGGCGGTCTGCGCCGCCAAAGACACCGAGATCGTCAACGACGACCAGAACTGCGACGAGAGGTACGTGACGTCGCACGGCGGCTACGTCAGCGGCGGCTTCTTCTTCATGCCGATCGGTGTGGGCGGCGGCTACAACAGCTACCGCTACAACTACGGCGGTTCCGGCGCGATCGGGCAGCGGGTCTCCGGCGGCTCGTACACGGCGCCGCCGAACGCGAACGTGCGGACCAAATCGGGTACTTCCGTCCAGCGCGGCGGGTTCGGCATCAGCGGCAAGAGCGGTACCTCCGGCGGTACCGGCAAGAGCGGGGGCTCGTAGTTGTATCGGGATTCCAAGCCGCCCCGGCGGGACTGGCAGAACATCGTCGAGGAACAGGGCCTGGTCTTCGGCACCCCCGCCCGTGACGGCGCCGGCAAGTCCAGGCCGTACTGGGACGAGTCGGTCCACTACGTCTTCGAGATGGACGAGATCCTGTCCGTCGAGGCGGACGTCGAACTGCTGCACTCGATGTGTCTCGAAGCCGTCGACAACGTGATCACCACCGAGCAGTACCACCGCTTCGGCATCCCCGAGTGGGTCTGGCCGCATATCGCGGAGTCGTGGAAGCGGCAGGATCCGCACGTCTACGGCCGGTTCGACCTGCGCTACGACGGCAAGAGCCCGGCGAAGCTGCTCGAGTACAACGCCGACACCCCGACTTCGCTGCTCGAGGCCGCGGTGCTCCAGTGGCACTGGAAGACCGCGGTCTTCCCCGAGGACGACCAGTGGAACTCGATCCACGAGAAGCTGGTCGAGCGCTGGGGCGAGCTCGCCGAGAAGCTGCCTTCCAACGAACTGCACTTCACCTGGTCGTCCGCCGACCCGTCCGGTGAGGACCACGTGACGACGGCGTACCTGCAGGAGACCGCGGCCGAGGCCGGGCTCGACACCGTCGGCCTGTCGATCGAGGAGATCGGCTGGGATCCGGTGCTCAAGCGGTTCGTCGACCTCGAAGAGTCGCAGATGGCGACGGTGGTGAAGCTCTACCCGTGGGAATGGGTGGTCGACGAGGAGTTCGGCCGCTTCGCCGTCGAGACGATGCCTCGCACGCTGTGGGTCGAGCCGCTGTGGAAGATGATCCTCTCCAACAAGACGCTGCTCGCGATCCTGTGGGAGAACTACCCGGGGCATCCGAACCTGCTGCCCGCCTTCGCCGACGACCCCGGCCTGCTGACGGAGTACGTCCGCAAGCCGAAACTCGGCCGCGAGGGCGCGAACGTGCAGATCGTCGCCACCGGGTACGAGACGCAGACCGACGGCGTCTACGGCGCCGAAGGCTACGTCTACCAGGCTTTCGACCCGCTCCCGGAGTTCCAGGGTTACCGGCCCGCGCTCGGCGCGTGGATCGTCGGGGACCACGCCGCCGGCCTCGGTATCCGCGAGACGGCGGGACTCGTCACAGACGACGGTGCGGCGTTCGTCCCGCACCGCATCGTCGAGTCGTGATAGAAGCAACCGCACAAACCTGACATTTCTCGACCCGCACCTCTGGGAGCACCCTGTGACCACCACCCTTGCGCTGTCCGACACGTTCGGCTCCGACCTCGTGCGAGGGATCGGCGCGATCCTGCTGTACGGCGTCGTCGGTCTGCTGCTGATGTTCGCCGGGTTCTGGGCGATCGACTGGACCACGCCCGGCAAGCTGTCGCAGCTGGTCAGCCGCGGCCTGCCGAACGCGGTCATCGTGACCGCGTCGGGCCTGCTGTCGATGGCGTTCATCGTCGTCGTGGCGATCGCGAACTCCGCCAGCGACCTGACCGAGGGCCTCATCACGTCGTTGGTCTACGGCCTGCTCGGCATCGTGGTGCAGGTGCTGGCCGTCCGGCTGCTGGAGTGGGCGACCCGCATCGACGTCCGCTCGACCATCGAGAGCGAGCAGTTCGCCCCGGTCAGCGTCGTGGTCGCCGCCGCGCACCTCGCGCTCGGCCTGGTCGTGGCCGTCGGCATCTCCTGATCGCCTGACCTGACGAAACCGGCATAGGCGCACGATTCCCACTAACGTGGGTGTCGTGCGCCTTTTGAGGACACCGGACGACCGGTTCTCGGACCTGCCCGATTTCGATTTCGAACCGCGCTACGCGGAACTCGTCGACCTTCACGGCGGCGTGATCAGAGTGGGTTACGTGGAGGCCGGACCCGCGGATGGGCCGCCCGTTCTCCTGTTGCACGGCGAGCCCACCTGGTCCTACCTCTATCGCAAGGTCATCCCGGTGCTCGCCGACGCCGGACTGCGCGCCATCGCGCCCGACCTGGTCGGCTTCGGCCGGTCCGACAAACCCGGCGACATGGTCGACCACACCTTCCAGCGGCACGTCGAGTGGATGCGCGCGTTCGCCTTCGACGTGCTCGACCTGAACGAGGTCACCCTGGTCGGCCAGGACTGGGGCGGCCTGATCGGCCTGCGGCTGGTCGCCGAGAACCCCGACCGGTTCTCCCGGATCGTCGCGGCCAACACCGGCCTCCCCACCGGCGACACCGACATGCCGGAGATCTGGCACAAGTTCCGGGAGACCATGGAGAACGCCCAGGTCATCGACGTCGGGCGGTTCGTCCAGTCGGGCTGCCAGACCAAACTGTCCGAGGAGGTCCGCGCCGCCTACGACGCGCCCTTCCCGAACGAGATGTACAAGGCCGCGCCACGCGCGATGCCGTCGCTCGTGCCGATCACCCCGGACGATCCGGCCTCGGCCGCCAACCGGGCCGCGCTGAAGGTGCTCGCCGAACTGAACAAGCCGTTCCTGGTCTCGTTCTCCGACGGCGACCCGATCACCGCGCCGTGGGGCCTCGAACTGCGGGGGTCGATGCGCGGCGCCCGCGAACTCGAGCATCCGACCATCACCGGCGCCGGTCACTTCCTGCAGGAGGACGCCGGCGTGCGGCTGGGCGAGGTCATCTCGCGTTTCGTGAAGTCTTGAGCCGAAGGGAGCTTTCCCGCAGGTGATGCGAGGAAAGCTCCCTTCGCCGCGTCAGGCGCGGGCAGCTCAGGAGACGGCCGCCAGCGCGTCCAGGATGATCGCGAGGCCTTCGGCGGCCTCGTCGGCGGTCAGCGTCATCGGCGGCGCGATCCGCAGCACGTTGCCGTGCAGCCCGCCCTTGCCGATCAGCAGCCCGCGCGCCTTGGTCAGCTCCATCATCCGCGCCGCGGCCCCCGGATTCGGCGCCATGCCGCCCGGCTCGACCAGTTCGACGCCGATCATCAGGCCCTTGCCGCGCACGTCCCCGATCAGCGGGTTCCCCGCCGCGCGCAGGCCGGAGAGCAGTTCGTTGCCCCGCGCGAGCGCGTTGGCCTGCAGGTCGTGGTCGGCGATGTGGTCGAGGACCGCGGCCGCGCCCGCCATCGCGACCGGGTTGCCGCCGAAGGTCGAGATCGAGTTCGCGGTCAGGCAGTCGACGAGGTCGCCGCGTGCCACGAGACCGCCGATCGCGAGGCCGTTGCCGAGGCCCTTCGCGAAGGTCATCGCGTCGGGGACGACGTCGTGCGCCTGGATCCCCCAGTAGTGTTCCCCGGTCCGTCCCCAGCCGGTCTGGACCTCGTCGGAGATGAACAAGATCCCGTACTGGTCGAGGACCTCCTTCATCGCCTTGAACAGGCCGTCCGGCGGTGAGCTGAACCCGCCGACGCCCTGGATCGGCTCGGCGATCATGCAGGCGACGTCGCCCGACGTGCCCGTCTCCAGGACGTCGACCAGATCCGCGACGCACGCGTCGATGTACTCCGTGTCCGAAAGCGCCCGGAACGGGCTGCGGTACCGGTAGCCGCCGTGGACGTAGCTCACCTTCACCGGGCTGAGCGACGACGCCGACCAGCCGCGGTTGCCCGTGATGCCGACCGTCGCGAACGACCGCCCGTGGTACGAGTTCCGCATGGCCAGCACCTGGTTGCTGCGCCGGTACTGGGTCGCGAGCATCAGCGCGGTGTCGTTGGCCTCGGTCCCGGAGTTGGTGAAGAACACCTTCGCGTCGGGGATGCCGGAGAGCTTCGCGATCCGCTCGGCCAGCTCGACCTGCGAGCGGATCAGGTACAGCGTCGAGGTGTGCAGGATCCCGGTGTCGAGTTGCTTGCGCACGGCGTCGCTGATCGCCGAGACGTCGTAGCCCATCGAGTTGGTCAGGATGCCCGCGAAGAAGTCGAGATAGCTCCGCCCGGTCGAGTCGATGACCCGTCGGTCCTGCGCGTGCACGATCTCGATCGGCTCGTCGTAGTAGAGCGCCAGCCAGGACGGGAGCACCGCCTTGTGCCGTGCCAGCAGATCCGCATCGGTCATCGATTTTCTCCGTCCGCAGCAGGAGATTTCAGTATGGGGAGGGCCCGAAACGGGCGACAACGATCAGACTGTCGGGTTATCCGCGGCGGCCCGCACAGTCTGTACGGGGAAACTGCCTCGAAGCGCGCCGAGCCCACGGACTACCCTCAGCTCTCGTGATTGACCCCAGGACTCTGCGCGATGACCCGGACGTCGTGCGCGCTTCGCAGCGTGCCCGTGGCGAGGACGAAGGAGTGGTCGACAAGCTGCTCTCCCTCGACTCCCGCCGCCGGTCTTCGATCGCCGCCGCCAACACGCTGCGCGCCGAGCAGAAGTCGCTGGGCAAGCTCGTCCCGAAGGCGCAGGGTGACGAACGGGCCGCGCTGCTCGCCAAGGGCAAGGAACTCGCCGCCCAGGTGAAGGCCGCCGAGGTCGAGCAGACCGAGGCGTCGGAGGAGTTCGAGCAGCTGCACCGTCTGGTGCCGAACCTGGTCCACCCCGAAGCGCCCGAAGGCGGCGAGGACGACTACGTCGTGCTCAAGCACGTCGGTGAGCCGAAGAAGTTCGACTTCGAGCCGAAGGACCACCTCGAGCTCTGCGAGGGTCTCGGCGCGCTCGACATGGAGCGCGGCGCGAAGGTCTCGGGCTCGCGGTTCTACTTCCTCACCGGCATCGGCGCCCAGCTCCAGCTCGGCCTGCTGAACATGGCCATCGCGCAGGCGACGGCGAACGGCTTCACGCCGATGATCACGCCGACCCTCGTCCGGCCGGAGATCATGGCGGGCACCGGTTTCCTCGGCGCGCACTCGTCGGAGGTCTACCGGCTGCGCGACGACGACCTGTACCTCGTCGGCACCTCCGAGGTCCCGCTCGCCGGTTACCACGCCGACGAGATCCTCGACCTGGGGAAGGGCCCGAAGCGCTACGCGGGCTGGTCGTCCTGCTACCGCCGCGAGGCCGGTTCGTACGGCAAGGACACCCGCGGCATCATCCGCGTCCACCAGTTCGACAAGGTCGAGATGTTCGTCTACACGCGTCCCGAGGACGCCGAAGCCGAGCACGCGCGCCTGCTGGACTGGGAAGAGCAGATGCTCGCCAAGATCGAGGTCCCGTACCGGGTGATCGACACCGCCACCGGCGACCTCGGCACCTCCGCGTACCGGAAGTTCGACTGCGAGGCGTGGGTGCCGTCGCAGGAGACCTACCGCGAGCTGACCTCGACGTCGAACTGCACGACGTTCCAGGCCCGCCGCCTCGGCATCCGCTACCGCGACGACGACGGCCGTCCGCAGACCGTCGCCACCCTGAACGGCACGCTCGCCACCACCCGCTGGATCGTCGCGATCCTGGAGAACCACCAGCTCGAAGACGGTTCGGTCCGGGTGCCGGAAGCGCTTCGTCCCTTCCTCGGCGGAACCGAGGTCCTCACCCCGGCATCGAAGTAAGGACCCGGAGGAGGGGACGCATGCGGTATCGGAATTCGCTCGCGATCGGACTGGCGGTGCTGGCGCTCGGCGGATGCACGTCGACGATCGGCGGTTCGGCTTCGCCGGTGCCGGGGCAGGGGCCGGTGATCACGAAGGCCGAGCCGTGCGCCCTGATGACGCAGGAGCAGGCGGCGGCGCTGGGTGTCACGTATCCGGGCAAGGAACGTCCGGCGAAGCCCGAACAGAAGATCCCCGGGGTCTGCCGCTTCCCCGAACTCGAGGACGCGCCGGACGGGGTCGCCCTGGAGGTTTCGCAGAGCAAGGACCTCTCGGCGGTCGAGTACTACGCGGGTGCGTTGCCGGGTGAGAAGTTCGGCGTCGGCGGGTTCACCTGGACGCGGTACGCGACCATCCTCGGGCCGAGCTACTGCTCACTGAGCACCGAGCTGGACGCGAAGACCTTCATCGAGGTCTCCAGCGACGCCCCGGGCGACGACAACAGCAAGGCCTGCGACCTGGCGAAGGCGGCTCTCCCCATCGTCGCCTCGCATCTTCCCGGTGGTCAGCCGAACCCGGAGATCACCTCGCCGCCGGGGCAGAAGCCGATCGAGCCGTCCGGCCCGCTGGCCACCGTCGACCCGTGCACCCTGCTCAAGCCCGAGCAGGTGGCCCCGCTCAAGCTCCTGCCCGCGCGGCCGATGAACGGTTCCTCGAGGGATCCCAAGAACGGCTGCCAGTGGGACGACACGGACGGCGACAAGGGCAAGAAGGCGCTCGACCTCTGGGTCTACACGGCGACCAAGACCGAGGACGTGCCAGGGCTGGAAGGCACCCCGGCCGAGCAGACGGTGAACGGCCGGAAGTGGATCGTCTACTCCGCTCCGGACAGCCCGATCTGCGTCGCGCTCTTCCCGATCACGGAGACCTCGTCGATCAAACTCGACACCGGCGACCTCAGTGACAACGCCAAGGCCTGCGAGATCCCGCAGACCGTGATGCCGCTCGTGACCGCGAACGCGCCCGCCTAGGCGGACACTTCGTCGGCGATGTGCTTGGCGATCTCCAGCGCGCTGGTCGCCGCCGGTGAGGGCGCGTTGAGGACGTGCACCTGGTTCCGCGCGGTCTCGATCAGGAAATCGTCGACGAGCGCGCCGTCCGGGCGCAGCGCCTGCGCCCGGACACCGGAACCGTGCCGCACGATGTCGTCCTCGGTGACGGCGGGCACGAGCCTCGCGAGGCTCTCGGCGAAGCGGCGGCGGGAGAACGAGCGGCGGACCTCGTCGAGGCCGGTCGGGTACGCGTACTTGCGCGCGAGCCGCCAGACGCCGGGGAAGCGGGCGACTTCGGCGAGGTCCTTCGCGGAGACGTCACGCCAGGTGTAGCCCTCGCGGCGCAGCGCGAGCACGGCGTTGGGGCCGGCGTGCACGCTGCCGTCGAGCATGCGGGTCAGGTGCACGCCGAGGAACGGCAGTGACGCGTCCGGGACCGGGTAGATCAGGCCGCGCACCAGATGGCGGCGTTCGGGCTTGAGTTCGTAGTACTCGCCGCGGAACGGCACGATCCGCGCGCTCGGGGTGAGCCCGGCGAGCCGCGCGACGCGGTCCGCGTGCAGGCCCGCGCAGTTGACGAGCGCGTCCGCGTGGATCACGTCGTCGCCCGTCGCCACCTCGACGCCGCCGGTGCGGCCCGCGCGGATCCCCAGCGCGGGCGTGCCGAGGCGGAGGTCGGCGTCGGACTCGTCGAGCAGCCGCACCAGCGCGGCGCAGACGGCGGGGAAATCGATGATGCCGGTGGACTCGACGCGCAGCGCGGCGACGCACGAGACCTCGGGTTCGTACTCGCGGGCCTCGCTCGGCGTGATCAGCTTGGCCGGGACGCCGTTGGCCTCGGCCCGTTCCGCGAGCACCTTCAGCGCCGGAAGCTCCGCTTCGGACGTGGCGACGACGAGTTTGCCGCACACCTCCACCGGCACCCCGTACTGCCGCGCGAAGTCCACAATGGACCGATTGCCCGCGGTGGACATCCTCGCCTTGAACGAACCCGGCTTGTAGTAGAGCCCCGCGTGCACGACGTTCGAGTTGTGCCCGGTCTGGTGGACCGCCCAGCGGTCCTCCTTCTCGAGCACCGTGACGTCGAGGCCACGTTTGGTCAGCTCCCAGGCGGTGGCGAGCCCGACGATCCCGCCCCCGATGACTACGACTGTGCGCACGATCGACCAGGTTACCCGGAACGCTACCTGACAGTCGTCAGGTTGAGTGGTACCGTACCTAACCGATGTCAGGTAAGCGGTTGAGCAGGGAAGAACGCCGGGAGCGGATCCTGGCCGCGGCGGCACGAGTGTTCGCGGCGTCCGGATACGACGCGGCGGGGATGCGCGAGGTCGCGACGGCGGCCGGGATCAGCACGCCCGTGCTGTACGACCATTTCCCGTCCAAGGCGCGGCTGTACGCCGGGCTTCTGGAGTCCGAAGTGGACAGTCTGCTGGCCGGTTGGGCCGAGCTGCCGCCGTCGGAGACCGCGGAGGAGTTGCTGCGCGGCCGGGTGGCGGCGATCTTCGCGTGGATGGAGACCAACGAACGCGGCTGGCGGATGATCTTCGCCGAAACGCCGTCCGACCCGGGGGTCGCCGAGGTGCACCGGCGCGGGCAGGCCAGGGCCACCGGTCAGCTGACCGAGGTGTTCGCCCAGGTCCCTCACCTGGCGCTGACCGCGGACCTGCCGCGCGACCGCGCGAACGAAGCGCTCGCCGAGGCGGCGAAGAGCGCGCTGAACGCCATCGCCACCTGGTGGTGGAGCAACCGTGACATCCCGCGAGAGCAAGTCGTCGCGCTCACGACGGATCTGTTGTGGCGCGGTCTGGGAGCCCTGATCCAGGAGGACACATGAGCATCGACACCACCGAGCGATACCGCCGGGCCCTCGAGACCCGGGACGTCGAACTCGCGCTGAGCGCCTTCGCGCCGGACGCGGTCGTCCATTCGCCGCTGACCAGCCGGGTCCGGTTCACCGGGCACGGGGAACTCAGGCCGCTGCTGGAGGTCGCCTACTCGCATCTGCGCGACGTCAGCTTCCACACCGACACGGGCGACGCGTCGACGCGGGTCGTCGTCTACACCGCGCGCATCGGTGCGGAGGAGATCGAAGAGGCGGCGGTGCTGAAACTCCGCGAGGACGGGCTCATCACCGAAGTGACGCTGTTCGTGCGGCCGCTGCCCGGGATCGTCACGTTGATGGACGCCTTCGGCCCGGACATCGCTCGCCGCAACGGCCGCACCTTCGCGGCGCGGCTGCTCGCGGTGGCCACGAAACCGTTGCTGGCCATGGTGCGGTCGGGCGACAAACGCGCCGTCCCGCTGGCCGGACCGAGGAGCTGAAGGACGCTTTCCCCGCATCTCATGCAGGGAAGGGCCCTTCACCACGTCCTATGCGGTGAAGGGCCCCTTCAGCCCACGCTTCACACCGTCGCGGGCACCGGCACCGGCTCGTCTTCGGGGTCCTCGAGCACCTTCGGCACCCCGCGCAGCGTGAACAGAGCGCTGACCGCCAGCAACGCCATCAGCCCCGCCGAGCACAGCATCGTCACCTGCAACCCGTCGACGAACGCCAGTTTCGCATTGGTGAGGATCAAAGCTCCTTGCTCGGGCGGCAGCTGCGCCGCGACCTGGACAGCGCCGCCGAGGGTGTCCGAGATCGCCTCGGGCGGCACACCCGCCGGGATGACGAGTTCGCTCCGGTACAGCGCGCCGAGCACGCTGCCGAGGATCGCGATCCCCAGCGCCCCGCCGAGTTCGGTCGCCGTCTCGGAGATCGCCGACGCCGCGCCCGCCCTGGCCTTCGGCACGACGCCGAGCACCGTGTCCGTCGCGACGGCGAGGATCAGCGCCAGCCCGACACCGAAGACGATCATCGCGGCGAGCAGGTCGGTGTAGACGATCGTCACACCGATACCCGAGTACAACGCGAAACCCGTCGCCGAAAGAGCACAGCCCAGCGAGATGGTGACCGCGCGGCCGAGGGCCTTGATCGCCAGCGGCGCGAGCACGCCGCCGACGATCGCGCCGCCCATCCCCGGCAACCCGGCGAGCCCCGACTTCAGCGGCGACCAGCCCGCCACCAGTTGCAGGTACTGCGCGAACATCAGCGAGACCGCGAGCTGCGCGAACATCGCCAGGATGGTCGTGCCGACGGTCGCCGAGAACGCCCGTTGCGCGAACAGTTTCAGGTCCATCAGCGGTTCGGCCAGGCGCGGCTGCCGCAGGACGAACGCCAGCAGGCAGCCGAGGCCGAGCACTGCGGCCACCGCGATGTCCCAGTGCCCCCAGCCCTGGTACGCGACTTCCTTGATCGTGTAGACGATCCCGACCATGCCGATGATGGACAGCAGCACACTGGGCACGTCGATCCGCCCCGGGGACGGGTTCTTCGACTCGGGCAGGATCAGCGCGCCCGCGATCACCATGACCACCACCACCGGCACGTTGACCAGGAACACCGAACCCCACCAGAAATGGTCGAGCAGGACGCCGCCGACGAGCGGCCCCATGCCGAAACCGAGGATCGTCAGCCCGCTCGAAACCCCGATGGCGGCCGCGCGTTCCTTGCCGGTGAACACGTTCCGGATGATCGACAACGTCGACGGCATCAGCGTCGCGGCGGCGATCCCGAGCAGCGCGCGGGCGGCGATCAGGAGTTCCGCCGTCGGCGCGTACGCGGTGATCACCGAAGCGACGCCGAACAGCGACGCCCCGATCAGCAGCAGTTTCTTCCGGCCGACGCGGTCGCCGATGTTCCCCATCGTGATCAGCAGCCCGGCGAGCGCGAAACCGTACGCGTCGGCGATCCACAGCATTTCCGTCGTCGACGGGTGCATCTGCTCGGAAAGCGACGGCAGCACCAGATGCAGCACGGTCAGGTCGATCGCGATCAGCAGCTGCGCCAGCACACAGACCGCGATCGTCCCGATCTTGCGGCCCTTGCCGATGTCAACACTGTTCACCTCGAAACGCCGAAGGTGAGTTCCGGCGAGTGACGCGCGGTGCCGTGGTCCCCGTCGCCGAGGTAGAACCGGGTGCTCATGGTGCGGGCCGCCGGGTCGAGGACGCTGCGCCACAACGTCCGCCATGGCGCGCCCGGTTCGATCGCGACGGACACCGCGTCGAGCGCGTCGCGCGGCCCGGCCTCCGCCTCCTTGGTGATGGTGCGCAGCCGCTGGTAGGTGAGCATGGTCTCCGGCGTGTCCTCCGGCAGCGCGTCGATGTCCGGATAGCGGTGCAGCGGATGGTTCGTGACGCACAGCGGCCCGTCCGCGACCTCGACGAAGTACTCGATGTCGTGCGCGCCGCGCTCGTAGACGAAGCCGCGTCCGGAGGCGTCGGCGACGATGTAGTGACAGGGCGCGCCGTGCGCGTACTGCTTGGCGAGCATCAGCGCTTCCTTGGCCTCGTCGACGTTTTCGCACGTGTCCAGCAGGTACCGGCAGACCTGGGGCACCGAGAGACCCGCCTGCGGACCGGGATCGTGCTCCAACGGAGTGGCCGCCTCGAGGTCGGCCATCAGCAACGCGACCACGAGCCCGGCCTCGTTGACACCCTCCATCGCACCGTCCACTGTGGACATCGAAAGCGACGTCGAGGCGATGCCGTCGTCGGGGATCGTGGTCAGGACGTAGGGGCGTGAAGCCATCGGCACCGTCCCGTCGTCGACGGGTTCCGCACCGGCCATCACCGCGCCCAGCTGGCTCCAGCTCAACGTGAAGAAGTCGTAGTTCCGGCCGAGCGCGCTGCCCGTCCACAGCGCCGAACAGCCCGATCCGGCGGGTAAGGCGGTGGCGTTGTCGAAGCAGACCGCCGCGTCGGCCGCGAGCCCGTAGGCCTCGGCGAATCCGGCCGTGCGCGCGGCGTACTGCGGCCAGTTCCGTTCGAACCAGACACGCCGGGCCCTGGCCACGATCGGATCGGTCGGCGGCGGCGTCCAGCCGGTCCGCGCCTTCATCTCGGCGGCGAGAGCGTGGCCGATCTCGGCCTGGGTGCCGCGCAACGTCAGCTGCCGCACGGCGAGGAAGTCTTCGGGAGAACCCGCGATGTAGGTCATGGCCGAGAGGTTGTCCGCCGCCGCTGACCGTTCGCGCACCACACGCTGACCGCTTGTCATCCGAATGTCATGTGCCCCGCGCGAAGGTTTGCCCCATGTTGAGCAACAAGGTTTACATCATCGCCGGAGGCGTGCTCTCCGTCCTCTTCATCGTGCTCGCGATGACCGAGTTCTCCACCGGCTACCCGGACGACGGCCTGCAGGACCTGTTCTACGCAGCGCTGAGCGCCGGCGCCGGCACCCTGCTGTACGTCCTCGATCGCCGTCAGCGCGAGCGGCGTGACGCCCGATGAGGAACATCGACGGCGGCTTCCTCGCCGCCCCGGACCAGGCCTCCCTCGATCGCCGCGACCAGGACGTGCGCAAAGGCAAGCTCGCGCTGCTCCTGACCGTCGCGGGCGGGTTCGTCGCCCTGATCGCCGGTTACAACGCCCTCGTGGACTTCTCGCCGGTTTCGCTGGTCGTGACGATGATCGCGCTGGCCGTCGCCGTCGGGGGCGGGGTGCTCACCAAACACCTGATGCGCGCCGTGCGGTTCCGGGTGCACAAACCGAACGCGGGCCTGGTCGGCGCCGCGAAGCTCACCGGGCTCCTGGTGGCCTTCTTCGGGATCGCCGCCCTGCTCGGCTCGATCGAGGCGCCCGGCGCGCTGCGCGTCGTCCTGATCGCCGGCGGCGTCGGCACCATCGCCTACGTGAAGTCGCTGCACGACCAGCAGTGGGTGCTCTTCGAACTGGACGCGGTGGGCGTCCGGGTCGAGCGGACGATCGTGCCCTGGCGCGACGTCTCCCGGCTCACCACCGACCCGGTCGGCCCCGGGATGACCCGGCTCGGCGCGCTCCCGGTCAACGCGGCGCCGCTGTACGTCGCGGTCCAGGACAGCGAACTGGACCCGCGTCTGCTGGCCGGGGCCGTCGGCCGCTTCGCACCGCAGGGGATCTTGCTGACCGGAGGTCAGGGGCCCGCCACTTGAGCGGCGCCGCGCATGCCGAGCCCTTGGCGGTACGGCCGGTCGAAGTCGTTCCCGAGCCGTTCCCGCACGGAAGTCCGGAGCAGGGCGGCGTCCAGATCGACGGCGAACGCGGTGCCCCGGATGGTCACCGCGGCGCCGATCAGGACCGCCGCCCGCTCGGGGTCGCCCCGCAGCAGCGCGACTCCGGCGAGGCCTTCGACGGCGCAGGCCACGGTGGTGCTGTCGTTCCACTGATCCGCGGCCGTGAGCGCCAGCCGGTGCAGTTCCTCGGCCCGGTCGATCTCGCCCTCGGCGGCCAGCACCCAGCCGAGCGAGATGCGAGCCCCGGCGCGGGCCCCCTCGGAGGTGAAGGAGCCGCCGGCGCACTCCGAAAGCGCGAGTTCGCTCAGCGCGCGAGCCGTGGCCAGATCGCCTCCGTGCCGCGCGAGGGAGGCGAGGCCGACGTACCCGAACGCCCGGCTTTCGGGCATCCCGGCGCGGCGCGCGATCTCGATGGCGAGTTCGAAGTCCGCCCGTGCTCCCGCCGCGTCACCGTGGAGCAGCTTGCTGGTGCCACGACGGCACAGTAGGTCCGCGTTGTCGTCGGACGCGCCGAGTTCCCGCATCAGCCGGAGCGCCTCATGCATCATTTCGAGGGCCTCGGCCTGCCGGTTCGTCCAGATCAGGATCTGTGACAGGTGGTCGAGCGTCATCGAAAGGCCCCAGCGTTCCCCGATCGCGCGGAACGCGGCCTCCCCTTCGCGCAGCAACCCTTCCGCCGATTCGAGATCGCCCTGCATCATCAGGCGCAGCCCGTATCCGGTCGGCATCAGGGCGAGGCTCCACGCGTCGCTGTGCGCCAACAGGGCCTGACCGCGTTTGAACAGCTCGTCGTCGTCACCCGGCGGCCCGCTCACCACCCCGATCAGCATCAGCAACGCCGGGTTCCTCGGCGCCCTGACCATGTTCCGCACGAGTTCGTCGACCGCCGGAAGATGCCGCTCCAACGCCTCGTGATCGCGAAGCGCGGCAGCGGCGTTGAGCACGGAGAGCTGGTATTCCTCTTCGAGATCCTCCGGCGGTCGCAAGCCGACGTGTTTGACCACTTCCAGGCTCAGCGTCGAGCCCTCGAACCGGCGTCCGCGCATCCACCAGTACGTCACCAGCGAGGCCGAAAGCCGCAGACCGATCCGTACGTCGGCTTCGGCCGCCCAGCGCAGCGCGGCGAGGAGATCGTCGTAGGCGTTGTCGAGACGCTCGAGCCAGACGAGCTGATCGCCGGTGCGCAGGAGCGGGTCCGCCTCTTCGGCGAGGGCGAGGAAGTGCTCGGCGTGCGCGCGCCGCAGCTGCTCGGTCTCGCCCGCTTCGGCGAGCTTCTCGGCGAAGAACGCCCGGATGGTTTCGAGCATCCGATACCGGTTCCCGCCGCGTTCGACGAGCGATCTGTCCACAAGGGACGGAAGCAGGTCTCCGGTGTCCGGCACGGCGCAGACCGCTTCGGCGTCGGCGAGGGTGGTGCCGCCCGCGAAAACGGTCAGCCGCCTGCCGAGCAGGCGTTCGTCCCCCTCCAGGAGGTCCCAGCTCCATTCGACGGTGCCGCGCAGGGTGCGATGCCGGTCTTCGGCGACCCGGCTGCCTCGCGAGAGCAGCTTGAAGCGGTCTTCCAGCCTGGCGGCGATCTCGCCGACGGGCAGCGTCCGCACCCGCGCGGCGGCGAGTTCGATGGCCAGCGGCAGCCCGTCGAGTGCGGCGCAGATGTGCTGGACGTCGCCCGCGGTGGTGTCGTCGATGGCGAAGCCCGGGTCGTTCGCTCGCGCGCGATCGACGAACAGCCGGACGGCGGCGAACTCCAGTGACCGGGCGGGCGGCGTACCCGGCGGCGGCACGGCGAGCCGCGGCACGGGGGTGACGACCTCGCCAGTGATGCCCAGCGGTTCCCGGCTGGTGGCGAGCACGCGCAGCGCCGCGGCCGCGCCGAGCAGCCGGGCGGTCAGTTTCGCGGCGGCGCCGACCAGATGCTCGCAGTTGTCGAGCACCAGCAGGAGTGCCCGCTCCGCCAGGGCGTCGATCAGCCGTTCCAGCGGTGCGTTCTCCATGGCGGGGGTGGCCGCCCCGAGCGGGACGGTCCGCAGGCCGAGCGCGGTCAGCACGGCATGGGCGACGTCCGAGTCCTCGGTGTAGGGCGCGAGTTCGACGAAGACCACCGGGAGGTCCGTGGCGGCGGCCGTCTCGATGGCCAACCGCGTCTTGCCGCTCCCGCCGGGGCCGGTCAGCGTCACCAGCCGCGAGCGCTCCAACTGGTCGAGCACGTGCCGGAGGTCGCCCTCGCGGCCGATGAAGCTGGTGAGCTGCGCGGGGAGCGGCGCCGTCGTGGTCTTGGCGGCCGGCGCCTCACCGCGCAGCACGGCCAGATGCGCGGCGGCGAGTTCCGGTCCCGGGTCGGCGCCGAGTTCGTCGGCCAGGACGCGGCGGGCGTCCTCGAACGCGGTGAGCGCGTCGGCCTGGCGTCCCGCGGCGTGCAGGGCGCGGATCAGCAGCGCTCTCGGCCGTTCTCGCAGCGGTTGGGCGGTGATGACCTCACGAAGCTCGTCGAGGACATCTGCATGCCTTCCCAGCTTGAGCTCGGCCTCGACGCGATCCTCGATCGCCGACGTCCTCAGCTCGTTCAGCCTGGTGACCTGCGGATCGCGGAACGGCGCGTCGGTGATGTCCGCGAACGCCGGGCCGCGCCAGAGACCGAGAGCGTCGCGAAGCAGCTCTGCCGCCTTCTCGGCGTCTCCCGCCGCGAGAGTGCGTCGGCCTTCGGCGGCGAGCCGCTCGAACCGGTGCACGTCGACGTCGCCGGGGTCCACGGCCAGCCGGTATCCCGCCGGACTGAACTCGACGGGTGCGAGGTCCTTCAGCGCCGCGCGCAGCCGCGAGACCTGTGATTGCAGCGCGTTCGCCGCGCCGTCCGGCGGTTGTTCGCCGTAAAGGCCGTCGATGAGCCGCTCGGCCGGGACGACCCGGCCCGCCTCCAGCGCGAGCAACGCGAACAGCGTCCGGACCCTGGGCCCGCCGACTCCGACGGCGGTGCCGTCCTCGCGGCGCACCTCCGTCGCCCCCAGGACGCCGAATCGCATGGTTAGAGGTTAGGGCGTCGTTGACCTGGGTGGATCCAGCCCGCCCGAGATCGGCCGAATGGCGTCTATACACTTCGGCCGGTCCCCACGCAATGGGAGAGGTATGTCCAACCAGGAACCTGTGGTCCTCGGTCAGCCGACCGTCGGCGACGAAGAACTCGCCGCCGTGGCGGAGGTGTTCCGGTCCGGCTGGCTGGCCGGTGCCGGCCCCGCGTGCCGCCGTTTCGAGGAACGCTTCGCGAAGACCGTCGGCACCGCGCACGCGCTGACCACCAGCAACTGTGGCTCCGCACTCTTCCTCGGGCTGCGTGTACTCGGCGTGAAGCCGGGCGACGAGGTCATCGTCGGCGACTACACGTTCCCCGCCACCGGCCACGCCGTGCTCCAAGCGGGTGCGACACCGGTGTTCGCCGACATTCGCCCGGACGTGTGGAGCGCCGATCCGGCGTCGATCGAAAGCTTGATCACCCCGCGCACCGTCGGCATCCTCGCCGTCGACGTCGCCGGGCAGCCGGGTGACTTCGACGAGTACCGCGCGATCGCCGACAAGCACGGCCTGTGGCTCTTCGAGGACGCAGCCTGCGCCGCGGGCGCGACGTACAAGACCCGCCCGGCGGGCAGCCTCGCCGATCTGGCCGCGTTCTCCTTCCACGGCCGCAAGGGCATCACCGCGGGCGAAGGCGGCGCGCTCGTCTCGGACCGCGAAGACCTCATCGCGCACGCGCGCAAGCTGCACACCTACGGCATCGAGCCCGCCATCACCCGCGAGGGTTCCGGTGCGCTGCCGATCCCGGAGTTCCACGAGCTGGGCTACAACTTCCGGCTCTCGGACGTGCAGGCCGCGATCATGAACGTCCAGCTCGACCGCCTCCCGGACCTGCTCTCGGCCCGCCGTTCGGTGGCCAAGCGCTATCACGAGGCGTTCGAGAACCTGCCCGGTCTCGACGTCCCGGTGGAACTGCCGGACCGCGAGCACCCGTGGCAGGCCTACATCCTCACCGTGGCCCCGGAGATCGACCGCGACGCGCTCGCGCTGCGGATCCGTGAGCAGGGCGTGCAGTGCAACTTCGGCACCTACGCCTCGCACCTCCAGCCCATCTACGGCAAGAAGCAGACCTTGCCGGTATCGGCGGACCTCTTCGCCCGTCATCTCGCCATCCCGATGCACGCCAACCTCACCGATGACCAGGTCGACAGGGTCATCGGGACCGTCAGCGCCGCACTGCCGAGCTAGGAGAGAAATGCCCGACAAGAAGGTCCTCTTCACCGGGGGCGGCGGTTTCATCGCCGCGCACGTCATCCCGATGCTGATCGAAGGCGGCTACACCGTCCGCGTCTTCGACAACATGACCCGCGGCGACCGCGCCAGGATCAACGAGTTCGTCGCCACCGGCAAGGTCGAACTGGTCGAGAAGGACGTGCGCTACGGCGGCGCCGTGCGTGAGGCCATGCGCGGCTGCACGCACGTGATCCACTTCGCCACCGTGTCGATCAACAAATCGGTCGCGGACCCGCACGAGTCCATCGACATCAACATGGTCGGCAACCACAACGTCTTCGCCGCCGCGGCGGACGAGGGTGTCGAGCGGGTCGTGTTCGCCTCGACAGCGTCGGTCTACGGCGAGCCGAAGCGGCTGCCGATGCACGAGGACGACAAACTCACGCCGCTCACGCCGTACTGCATCTCGAAGCGCGCGGGCGAGGACATGCTCGGCTTCTACGAGCGCACCAAGGGTCTGTCCTGGAACGCGCTGCGGTTCTTCAACGTGTACGGCCCCGGCCAGAAGATCGAGGCCTACTACACGTCGGTGATCAACCACTTCATCCAGCGCCTGCGCGCCGGCCAGCCGCCGATCATCGACGGCCGCGGCGACCAGTCGATGGACTTCGTGCACGTCACGGACCTGGCTCGTGCCGTGGTCGCGGCGCTCGAGTCGGACCAGGCGAACGTTCCGATCAACATCGGCACCGGGATCGACACCTCGATCGCGACGCTGGCGAAGATCCTCATCGACGCCGTCGGCGTCAACGTCGAGCCGCTGTTCAACGAGCGTGACGTGCTGGTTTCGCGGCGTGCCGCGGACATCACCCGTGCCCGCGAGGTCCTCGGCTGGGAGCCGAAGATCTCCGTGGAAGAGGGCATGTACGAACTGGTGAAGGCTTCGGAGGGATGACCGCCGGGCCGGGGGAGAGCCGCCCCATGCGCATCGCCGTCGTCAACAACTTCTTCCCGCCGAGGGTGGGCGGAAGCGCGCACATGGCGGCCTCCCTGGCCGAGCAGTACGCGGCGCGCGGGCACGAGGTGCTCGCGATCACCGCGGCCTACGCCGACGCCCCGGCCGACGAGACCAAGGACGGCTACCGCGTCGTCCGCCTGCCCGCGGTGAAGATGCCGCAGCTGGGCCTGTCGATCGACTTCGACATGAGCTTCGCCTCGCTGCGGCCGGGGAACTGGCGGCGGCTGCGGAAGCTGCTGGACGAGTTCAAACCGGACGCGATCCACCTGCACGGGCAGTTCTTCGACCTGTCGTGGCTGGCGGGGCGGTACGCGCGGCGGCACAAGCTGCCGATGCTGATGACCATCCACACGCTGCTGATCAGCGACAACAAGCTGTACGGCGGTGTCTTCCGGTTCCTGGACACGGTGCTGGTGAACCCGATCCTGCGCTACCTCAAGCCGCGGTACGTCATCCTCGACAAACTCGGCGTGGACTACTGCGTCGAGCGCTACGGCACCAGCGACGCGAACTCGGACTACTTCCCGATCGCCGTCGACACCGGGAACTTCGAGAAGCCGCTGACGAAGGATGTGCGCGCGGAGCACGAGCTGGGCGACGGTCCGGTGATCGTCTCGCTCGGGCACGTGATCCCGCTGCGCAACCGGCTTCCGCTGGTCGAGGCGCTGCCGTCCATTTTGGACAAACACCCTGGCGTGAAGGTGGTCGTCGTCGGCCGCGTGTACCACGACGTCTTCCTGAAGCGGGCGGAAGAACTCGGTGTCGCGGACGCCATCATCGTCACCGGCGCCGTGCCGAAGGCGGACGTCCCCGCGTACTTCGCCGCCGCCGACATCGTCACGCACGACCTCAACGGCGGCTGTGGCACCGCGTCGCTGGAGGCGATGCTCTCGGGCACCGCGACCATCGCGTCGGTCACCGAGGACAACTACCCGGGCATCGAACTGCGCAACGGCGAGAACATCCTGCTGGTGCGGCCGGACGACAGCGAGGCGGTGGCGAACACCGTCATCGAACTGCTCGACGATCCGGAGAAGCGGGCTTTGGTGGCACAGCGGGAAAGCGCGATGGTGCGGGCCAACTTCGGCCTCGACGTCGTCGCCGAGGAACACCTGCGCACCTTCGAGAAACTGGTGACCGAGGCCGATGTTCTTCGATGACGAGCGCAGCAACCGGCTGCGTCCGCAGATCCTGACCGAACTCGTTTCGCAGTACATGAACGACGCCGAGCGCGCCCGGTTCTACGGGCTGCCGGAGTCGACACGGGTGCGCGAACGCGTCAAGATCATCAGCCCCGAGAACCTGAAGATCGGCGAACACTGCTGGATCGGCGAAGGCGCCGCGCTCGACGCGAGCGGCGGGCTGGAGATCGGCGAGCACACCAGCATCGGCCTGAACACGCTGATCTTCACGCATTCCAGCTGGCTCGCGAACATGACGCTGCAGAACCACTCCGGCAGCGACCTCATCGAACGCAAACCGGTGAAGATCGGCAAGGGCTGCTTCATCGGCGGCCTCGTGGTGATCATGGCGGGCGTGACGATCGGGGATTTCGCCACCGTGCAGCCGAACTCCGTGGTCGCCAAGGACGTCCCGCCGCGCACCCTGGTCGCGGGCAACCCGGCGCGCGTGTTCCAGCGCTACGACGACGAGTACATCCAGTCCGAAGTGGAGCGTGTGCGCGGCGAAAACGCCCGGCGGCGCGCGCTGGCGGAGGAGCGTGGGGACACGTCGTCGTCCTGGGGTGCCCCGGCGGGCGATTTCACGGAGTAGTTCAGAGGCGTTCCGCCAGCCTCTTGGCGATCGTCTCGTAGACATCGGCACGGGTGCCGCCGGAAAGGTCGACCAGCGCGACCCGGATCTGGCCGTGGGCGCGTTTGTAGACCACGGTCGTCACCCGCTGGTCCTTGCCGTCGCAGTACCACGCCGTTTCGCCGATACCCGGCAACGGCGTCGGCGGTTTCGTGCACTCCTTCTTGGTTTCCGCCGCCATCGACGGCACCGACCAGCCGTCTTCCGGGACGACGGTCAAGTACAGCCCGTCCGCGCGGTTGTAGTGGCAGGCGTAGTCCGTCGCGTCCTCCTTCTTTCTGACTTCCCCTTCCTGCTGTCCGTCGCGCGCGCCGTAGATCGCGTCTCCGATGATCTGCTGGACCTCGGTGAGCGGAAGGAACGGGCAGGCCGCGGTGATCTCGGCGGGCGATGCCGGTGGAGGAGGTGTCGTCGGCGTCGTGCTCGGGGCTTTGCTCGCTGACGTGGACGGCGGGGCCGGTGGCGGCGCCGGTGCGGGCTCGCCGCTACAGGCGGTGAGGAAGAAGAGTGTGCCGACGGACAAGAGCCCCCAGGTTCTTTTCATTCTCGAAATGTAGCGGACCTGCGGAAACAGTGGGGATCTCTTGCGCGGGAGCAACTCCACAGAGTGCCCACACGCTACTGTGTGTGATGGTACAGTTCTTGGGAAACCGTGGGGAGATGGCTCTGGTGATCACAAGCGAAGGAGGAGTTCGATGAGTGTCGTGCAATGGCCTCAGCGATTCCTGACCCTCGACGACTGGGCCGCGCTGCCGGAAGACCCGGAGCATTGGGTCGAAGTCGTCGAAGGGGTCGTCGTCGTGTCGCCGCTTCCGTTGCTCGTCCATCAGTGGGCCGTCACACGTCTGGGTTTTTTGCTCCACGACCAGCTGCCCGCCGGATTCAGTGCTTGGAGCGAGGCCGAAATGATCATCGGCACCGCCCCTCTCACCGTCCGGGTGCCCGACGTGGTGGTGGCGAGAACAGAGATCATGGAAAGCAATCCGGCCCGTGTTCCGGCCGACGCGGCACGGCTGGTGATCGAGGTGCTGTCCGAGGGCACCGTCCGCACCGACCGGGTCACCAAGTTCGCCGAGTACGCCGAAGTCGGCATCGAGCACTACTGGATCGTCGACCTCGAAGACCCGACGAGCATGGTCACCTATCGCTTGGTCGACGGCGAGTACGAGAACTTCGGTGAGCACACCAGCAAGGTGAGCCTCGAGGTCGAGGGCACCCCGCTCACCCTCGATCTCGACGCACTGACCACCCGCCACGCGCAGCGCCCCTGATCACAGCCTGTCGGCCATCAGTTTCGCCAGCGTCGCGTAGACGTCGGTCCTGGTGCTGTTGAGGTACAGCGTCGCGACCCTCGTCTCGCCGTGGCTGCGTTTCCCGACGCTCACCAGGATGTCGAGCTCCGGACCGTCGGTGGGGATCGAACACCACAAGGCCTGCTCGCCGATTCCGGGAAGCTGCGTGATCGGCTGCTTGCATTCCTTCGCGAGCTTGTCGATCGTCGCGCGGGGCGGCTGGTTCCCGGGGATGGCCGCGACGAAGAGCTCCGCCGATTTCCCGTACTTTCCTTTGGGGTCCTCGAAAGCGCACTGGTAGGCCTTGCCGGAGCCGACCCGTTCGGCCTCGCCTTCGTTGGCGACCAGATCGTCTGATCTCCCGATCACTTGAAGGAACTCCGTCGGGCTCAGGACAGGACAGGCCGCGGTGATCTTGTCGAGTGGTGCCGGTGGAGTGGTGCTGGGGCTGGGTGGCGTGCTGCTGGTCGGTTTGCTCGACGACGACGGCGGTGGTGCCGGCGCTGTCGGCGTGGGCTCGGTCGCGGCGCCGCTCGAGCAAGCCGTGACGGCGAACAGCAGGACTGCGGTGGTGAGGGTCCCCCTCGATCTGTGCACGCCGTGAACCTAGCTGTTCAGGATGTTGGGCGACCAGCCAATTCTTCAGAGCCGTTCCGCCAGCCTCTTGGCCATCGTCTCGTAGACGTCGGACCGGGTTTCGCCGATGAGGTAGACCCACGCGAACCTGATCTGGCCGTGTCCGCGTTTGTAGACCATCGTCGACATGAAGTCGCCCTCCACTTCGCAGTACCAGGCCGCATCGCCGATGCCCGGCAACATCGTCGGCGGCTTCACGCACAGCTTCTTGGTCTGCGTCACCATCGACGGCACCGACCGTTCCTTCTCCGGAAAGACGTGCAGGTACAGGCCGTTCACGCCGTTGTACAGGCACGCGTACTTGATGATGCCGTCCTCTTCCTCTACCTCTGCCTCCTGCTGGCTCTTGCCCTGGCCCAACTGCGTGGTGCCCATGATCTGGTGGACCTCCGTGAGCGGGAGGAACGGACAGGCCTCCCTGATCATGGCGGGCGAGGCGGGTGGTGGCGGTGTCGTGGGAGTGGTGCTCGCGGGTTTGCTCACCGAGGTGGGCCGCGGCGCCGGCGGGGACGACGGCGGCGCTGGCTCGCCGCTACAAGAGGTGACGAAAAAAAGCATGCCGACGAACAAGAGCCCCCAGGTCCTTTTCATCCTCGAAATGTAGCTGACCTGCGGAAACATCGGGGATTTTCGTGATGGTTCTTGCGTGAGGGCAACTTCGAAGAGTGCTCGTGCGTACTGTGGAAATGGCTTACGAGAGCTTCGGTGAGGACACCGGCGAGGCCATCCCGACTTCGACGGTACCCAGTTCGCTTTGGATCTCGACGCCCTCACGGCGCGGCACTCGCAGCGCCGCGGGACTGTGTGGATTTTGGGCGTTAGATGAGGGGAAGGGCAAACGTGTCGTGTTCGCGGGCGATGCCGAGCGGCCGTGTCGCGAAAGCCACTTTCGGGACATCAGACGTCGCGAAAGTGGCTTTCGCGACACCCCGAAAGGCTGGTGTGACCCTCACAGTGGCCAGGAGCAGCAGCTTTCGGTCGCGAGTGGCGTTCCGGTCTATTGAGGGGCAGGGCGAACGTGTCGTGTTCGGACGGGATGGGCGTTCACGCGTGATCGGGCGACGTTCACGGAGTTCGCTGTCTGATCACGCGAGATCCGTCTCCAATCACGCGAGTTACGGCCTTCGCTCACCTGAGTTCAGCCACGACGCCAGGTTTGTCCTTCTCCTCAATAGATGACTCAAAGTCCACACACCCCTCACCCGGAGCGCCACCGGGAACCGTCGCCCTCCCGAGCCCGACTACTAGGCTCGACGGGGAGTTCCCCGGCGAGGAGGGTGTCAGATGAGGTTCAAGCGGTTCGGTGCGTCGCTACTGGTCGCCGGCATCACCCTGCTGGGCGCCGCGACCCCGGCGCTGGCCCACTCGGAGTTGAAGAGCAGCGACCCGGCGAGGGGCGCTTCGCTGGCGACACCGCCGACGCAGATCAAGCTGACCTTCTCCGGTCCGGTCACCCTCGCCGAAAACCCGATCCAGATCACCGGGCCCGAGAACGCCTCGTGGACGGTCGGCCGGGCGGAGGTCGCCGGGACGGTCGTCACGGCGCCGGTGCAGGCGGTCGGGCCCGCCGGGGAGTACACCCTCCGCTACAAGGTCACCTTCGAGGACTCGCACGCCGCGAGCGGCTCGGTGAAGTTCAACCTCAGCGCCCCGGTGCCCAGCAGCGCGCCGACGAGCAGCCAGGCCCCGGCCAGCAGCGCGGCGCCCGCGACGAATGCCACCCCCGCTCCGCAGGCGGAGGAGACCACTCCCGACAAGCTGGTGCCGACCTGGGTGTGGATCGTCCTCGCTGTCGCCGTGGTCGTCGCCGGGCTGGTCGTCGCGCTCCGGTTCACTCGTCGGAAGGACTGAGGCTTCACGGAACGACAGCGGTTGAGGCAACCTTTCAGGTGGTCAACCGTCGAACTGAGATGAGGACCAGGGTGGCTCGCGGCGATGACGAGTTCGTCGAGTTCGTACGGAACTCGACGAACCGTCTTCAGCATGCGGCCTACCTGCTGACCAGCGACCGCCATCAGGCCGAGGACGCCACACAGGCGGCGCTCGCCAAGACGTACGCGGCCTGGTCGCGGGTGCGCCGCAAGGACGCTTACGCGTACGCGCGGCAGGTCCTCGTCAACCACGTCATCGACGGCTGGCGGCGCCCCATTCGCGAGAACGCGACCGAGGAGATCCCCGAGCAGCCGAGCGGCGCGGACATCGCCGGTGCCGTTGTCCAGCGGAAATGGCTGCTTGACGCGTTGCGTACGCTCACAGACCGGGAGAGAGCCGTCGTAGTGCTCCGGCACTTCTTCGATCTGAAGGAGTCCGATGTGGCCGGCGAGCTGGGTGTCTCGGTGGGCACCGTGAAGAGCACCAACTCCCGCGCCCTGACCAAGCTGCGGATCACCGCGGAGGACGGAACGGAACTGATCGGCGGGCTGGGACGATGACCGACCTCGAGACGCTGCGCTCGGCTTTGCGGGAACCGCCTGCCGAGGAGTTCGCCGAGCCCGACCTCGGCGCGATCATGACCAAGGGCAGGCGTATCCGCCGCCGTCGCCGTCTCGCGACCGGCGCGGGTGGCGTCGCCGCCACCGTGGTGACGGTGCTGGTCATCGTCGGGGCGGTCGCGTTGAAGGAACCCGCGCAGCGTCCGCTTCCGCCCGCCGCGAGCGTCGCGTCGGCGACCGCGCCGTCGATACCGGCTCCGGCTCCGACGCCGGCGCCCGTCCCCACGGACCGCACGGCCTGGAAGACCCCGGCGCCGCTGGGCGACGTGATCCCGCTCGGCACTCGCGGCGACGGGGGCCGGGAATTGGTGCTCTACGCCAACGCCCTCGACGAGAGCGCCCTGCCGGGCGTCGAGTTCGGCTTGCAGATCGCGTACCGGAACGAAGACGGCAGTTACGACGCGCTCTTGGGCACCAACGAGTTCAAGGGGGCCGACCGGTCGTTCGGTTTCCACGCGGTGGACGGCGGCGACCTGGTCCAGGGCGCTTTCGTCCCCGTGTTCGGCTACTTCGCCGGTCCGGCGACGCGGATCACCAGCACGGTCCGGGGAAAGCCGGTCGAGGCGAAGGTGATCCCCTGGAGCGAGGACCCGTCGGTGATGATCTTCTGGTTCTCCCCGTCGGACGTGGAGTCGACGGGCGTGCTGACCCCGCTCATCGCTTACGACTCGAGGGGCCAGCGCCTCACGAAGTAGGCGTTGACCGAGGACCGGTACAACCCGACGATGCCGAGCACGGTCCCCGCGAGGACGAGCACGTCGATCGCGACGAGGGCGATCCCCAGACCTGACACCCGTACTTCGCCGTCCAGCACGGTGGCGCGCTCGGTCGTGTCCAGATAGCCGACCACCGCGGCGATCACGGTGACCAGCGTGATGAGGCTCATGAAACCCGCCGAAGCGGTGAGGGCCACCCGTGCCCAGTTCCGGCCTGCCCGGGTCACCACGCACAGTGCCATCTGGACGACGCCGAACACCAGGAACCAGATGACGACCGGCGACCCCGCATCCTCCTGACGGAGACGGGGCCCGTCCACACCTTGCATGAAGGCGAGGAACGAGAGCAGTCCCGAAGTGATCATCCACGTCAACGCCGCCAGGGCCAGAACGGTCGTCGCGCGCTTGAGGGTCTTGGGCACCCCGCGGACGGTAGCCGTGCCCGGCCGGGACAGGTCCCTGAGGAGGTCAGGCGGCGGCTTGCGTCAGCACCTGGTCGACGACGGCGTGCGAGGGCAGGATCAGGTCGCGCTCGGTGTCGGCGTCGATCTTGCCTTCGAGCAGCTCGAGGAACCGGTCCAGCTGGGTCGCGAGAGGCTCGCGCGCGGTGACCAGTTCCGGGATCTCGATGACGGTCTGCTGCCGGTAGCCGAGGCCGTCCGGGGTGACCGAGTCGTGCGAGACGTGCCGGTAGATGGTGACGTCGCGGCGGAGCAGGTCGATCTCGATCATGCGGTCCAGTTCGGACACCCACAGCGAGCGGACCTTGCGCTGGCCGAGGCGGGACGCGGAAACCGTGGCGAGCCCGGACTCGAACGACAGCACCGTCTCGATGGTGTCTTCGGCGCCTTCGACCGAGTTCGGGTGGAAGTAGCCCGCTCCGGAGGCGACCCGCTGCGGGGTCGCGCCGCCGAAGAACTGGATCGCCAGGTCGACGTCGTGCACCAGCAGGTCCCACGCGACACCGGTCTTGATACGCGGCGCGTAGGGGCCGTGACGACGGGCCATCAGGTGGATCGGCTCGTTGACCAGCGCCCGCGCGGTCATCACGGCCGGGTTGTAGCGCTCCAGGAGCCCGCACATCAGCGGGACGTCCTTCTTCGCCGAAAGCCCGACGATCTCCTTGGAGAACTCGAGGCTGTTGCACACCGGCTTCTCGACCAGCAACGGCTTGCCCTGGCCCAGGATCTCCTGCGCCAGCTCGTAATGCGCCTCGGTGGCCGAGGCGAGCACGACGGCGTCCACATCGGACAGTGAGCCGATTTCGGGCGTCCACTGGGTTTCGTAGCGCTCGGCGACCTTGCGGCCCGCCTCTTCACGCGGGTCGATCACGCGGACGAGGTCCACGCGCTCGTTCGCGGCGAGGACACGGGCGTGCAGCGAACCCATGTTGCCGGTGCCGATGAGGGCGATCTTGTGGGTGGTCATGCGCCGAGCACCTCGCGAACCGTTTCGATGATGGTGTCCAGGTCGGACTCGGAAAGGTGCGGGTGCACGGGCAGCGAAAGCGCCTGTGCCGCGACGGAAGCGGCCACCGGGAAGTCCTCGACCTTCGCGTCGGGGATCAGCGGGTTGTTCCGGTAGCAGTCGTAGTCGAAGACGATCTTCGGGTAGTAGATCCCGTTGCCGATGCCCTTTTCGGTGAGGGCCGCGGCGAGCTCGTCGCGCGAGAGGAAGGCGTGCGGGCCGACCAGCACGGTGTACTGGTGCCACACGTGTTCGCGGCCCGGCAGGACCTGCGGGATGTCCAGACCCGGCGTGCCGGCGAGGCCTTCGGAGAGGCGCTTCGCGTTGGCCTGACGGGCGGCGGTGAGCTGGTCGAGCTTCTCCAGCTGCGGGATGCCGACGGCGGCGTGCAGATCGGTCATCCGGTAGTTGTGCCCGGCGACCTCGTACTGGTACCGGGCGCGCATGCCCTGGTTGCGCAGCACGCGCAGCGCGTCGGCCAGCTCGTCGTCATCCGTGGTGATGACGCCGCCCTCGGCGGTGGTGATGTTCTTGGTGGCGTACAAGGAGAAACAGCCGATCCCGAAGGATCCGGCCTGCTTGCCCTCGAAGGAGGCGCCGACGGCCTGCGCGGAATCCTCGATCACCTTGAGACCGTGCTCGGCGGCCAGCGGCGCGAGCTTGCCCATGTCCGCTGTCTGCCCGTAGAGGTGCACGGGCATCAGGACCTTGGTGCGGTCGGTGATGGCGGCGGCGACGGCGTCCGGGTCGATCGCGAAGTCGTCGCGGCGGATGTCGGCGAAGCGGACGGTCGCGCCCGCCTCCAGGATCGCGTTGAGCGTGGCCACGAAGGTGAACGGCGAGGTGACCACCTCGTCGCCCGGCTTGAGGTCGAGCGCCTGGATGGCGGCGACCAGCGCGGTGGTGCCGTTGTTGACGGCGATCGCGTGCTTCGTGCCGGAAACGCTCGCGAACGCGTCCTCGAAGCGCTTGACCATCGGTCCCTGTGCGATGGCGCCGGATCGCAGCACCTCGACGACGAGGTCCTCCGCGTCACGGACGTCGACCACGGTAATGGGGATCATCTGCAAGTCTCTCTCGACTGGGCGTTCTGGTGCGTCCGGTACAGTGAGCCGCCGGTTCTGCGCCCGGCCGCCCTCTCTGGCGCGGGCCACACGTTACCGGGACCGCCGAAGCGCCCATTACCCCAGGCTGCCTCCCAGCCACAACGAACGGATCTCACGTGGTGAACCGCATCCACCCGACAGCAGTCATCGGCGAGGGTGTCGAGCTCGGTGAAGACAACGTGATCGGACCGTTCACGGTCATCGTGGGCCCGGCGCGGATCGGTGACGGCAACTGGATCGGCCCGCATGTGACCATCGGGACCCCCGGCGAGGATCGCGGCCGTGAGCACCCCGCCGCCTGGGAGTCCGCGCCGAACGGTGATCCCGATCACGACGGCCACGGCGTGGTCATCGGCAGCCGCAACCGGATCCGCGAGTACGTGAGCGTCCACCAGGGCACCTGGCGCACCACCACCATCGGGGACGGCGGCTACTTCCTCCGCGGCTCCCACATCGCCCACGACTGCCTGGTCGAGGACGCCGTCACGGTCGCTTCGAACGTGATCACCGGTGGCCACTGCCACATCTGGGCCGGGGCGAACCTGGGCATGGGCGCGATCCTGCACCAGCGGGTCGTGATCGGCCCCGGCGCGATGGTCGGGATGAGCTCCGCCGTCCGCAAGGAGGTGGGCGCGTTCACCATCGCCGTCGGCAACCCCGCGCGGGTGACCGGCGTCAACACCGTGGGACTTTCCCGCCGGGGCCTGGACGAGGCCACCATCGAGGCATTGGGACCGTGGCTGAAGGGTAAGGCCGGTCTCCCTGAGGACGGGCTGGCCGACCGGCTGCCCGGCGACCTCTCTACCTTGGTGAAGGCGTGGGACGCCCGTCCGCGCGACTAGCACTAGGAGTACAACGATGGCGGAAGTCGCCGGCAAGCTGCGTGAGGTCTTCGTCGAGGCGCTGGACCTCGATGGCGAGGTCGACGTCGAAAACCTGAAGTACCGCGACATCGAGGCCTGGGACTCGGTCGGTCACATGGCGCTGGTCGCGGCCATCGAGGACGAGTTCGATGTGGAATTCGACACCGACCAGGTGATCGACATGTCCAGCTTCAAGGTCGCCGTCGACATGGTCACCGACCTCCAGTCCAAGTGATGTTGGACGGCAAGATCGCCCTGGTCACCGGGGGTACCCGAGGTATCGGCCTGGCCACCGCGCGGGCGCTCGCCGAAGCGGGCGCCACCGTCGTCCTGACCGGCCGCGACGAGACCAAGGCCAAGGAAGCGGCCGCCGCCGCGGGTGCCGCGAGCGGGCTCGCCCTGGACGTCACCGACGCCAAGGCCGTCTCGACGCTCGTCCGCGGTGTGGCCAAGGAGCACGGCAAGCTCGACATCGTGGTCGCCAACGCCGGGATCATGGAGGACGCGCTCCTCGGCATGATCCGCGAGGAACTCGTCGACACCACGCTGAGCACGAACGTCGCGGGCACGCTGCACACCGTCCAGGCCGCGGCCAGGGCGATGATGCGCAAGAAGACCGGCGCCATCGTGGTGCTGGCCTCGATCGTGGGCGAGCACGGAAGCGCCGGTCAGACGGTGTACGCGGCTTCGAAGGCGGCGGTGGCGAACATCGCGCGATCGGCCGCGAAGGAACTCGGCCGGTCCGGGATCCGGGTCAACGCGGTGGCGCCGGGCGTCATCGAAACCGACCTGACCTCGGGGCTGACCGAGGACGCCAAGGCCGAGAACATCGGCAAGACCCCCCTCGGACGGCTCGGGACGCCCGAGGACGTGGCGAACGCGATCCGGTTCCTCGTCAGTGATGACGCTTCGTTCATCACCGGCCAGGTGCTGGGCATCGACGGAGGACTTGTTCTGTAATGACCCTGTTGGGTGTGGGCGCGCGACTGATCGACGTCACGAGCGGCAAGACGCTCGCGGGCGAGGAACTCGACACCGAGGTCACCCGCGTGGGGGCCGCGTTGTCGCTGCTGCCGCCGGGCGCGCTGTTCGCGCGGATGTCGGTGGACCTGCCCAGCGTGCTGAACTACCTCGGCGCGTTCGAGGCGGGCCGCGCGATCGCGCTGATCGACCCGGCGCTCGACGCCGACGTCCTGGCGGGGCTCATCGAGCGTTTCCGCCCGGCCGCCGTGCTGTCGGCGCCGGACGCGCCCGCACCCGAGGGTTACGGCGTCTCCGACGGGCACTGGGTCCGGGAGTCCGCCGAAGGTGTCGAGCCGCATCCCCAGCTGGCGGTCCTCCTGCCGACCAGCGGTTCCACCGGCAACCCGAAGCTGGTCCGGCTCTCGCGGGGCGCCGTCTACGCCAACGCCGACGCGATCGCGCAGGTGCTCGGCATCGACCGCGACGAGGTCGCGCCGACCAGTCTCCCGCTGCACTACAGCTACGGCCTGTCCGTGCTGAACTCCCACCTCGTCCGCGGCGCGACCGTGGTCATCGAGCCCTCGGGCGTGCTCGGGCGCGGCTTCTGGGACGCGGTCAACGAGTACAAGGTGACGTCGCTCGCCGGGGTCCCGTACCACTACGAGATGCTGCGGCGCCTCAAGTTCGACCCGGCGAAGTACCCGACGCTGCGCACGCTGACCCAGGCGGGCGGCAAGCTCCGCGACGACCTCGTCGCCCAGTTCAACGACAAGATCCGCGAGGTCGGCGGGCGGATGTTCGTCATGTACGGGCAGACCGAGGCCGCCCCGCGGATGACCACCGTCCCAGCGGAGCGGCTCGCGGAAAAGCTCGGCTCCGCCGGGCCCGCACTGCCCGGCGGCTCGTTCGCCGTCCGGCGTGAGGACGGCTCCGAGACCCAGCATCCGAAGATCGTCGGAGAGGTCGTCTACCGCGGTCCCAACGTGATGATGGGCTACGCCGAAGACGAGGCCGGGCTGGCCGCGGGCGACGAATACGGTGGCGTACTGGCCACCGGCGACCTCGGCTACCTCGACGAGGACGGGTTCCTCTACATCACCGGACGCCTCAAGCGGATCGGCAAGGTCTTCGGCAATCGGGTCAGCCTGGATGATCTCGAGCACGCCGTGCGTTCTGCTTCGGTGGGGATCGACGTCGTGGCCGCCGTCGCGGCCGGGGACAAGGTCGTCCTGTTCGCCGAAGGCGCCGACAAGGACATCTGCAAGGACGCGTCGAAGGCGCTGTCCGAGCGGCTGCACCTGCACACGAGCGGGTTCGACGTCCGCCCCATCGACACCGTGCCGCTGCTCGCCAGCGGCAAGATCGACTACCGGTCGCTGGAGGCCCAGGTATGAGCGTCTTTACGTTGTCTCAGGCCGAGCGCGAGAAGCACCTGCTTCCGCAGCTCGCCGAGCTGACCGCGCACCACCGCGAGAACTCCGAAGGCTACGAGCGCATCCTCTCGTCGCTCGGTATCGCGCGGGACGCGTCGTTCGCTTCCATCGCGGACCTGCCGTGGCTCCCGGTGCGCATGTTCAAGACGCACGACCTGCGCAGCATCCCCGAGTCCGAGATCTTCAAGACGCTGACGTCCTCGGGCACCACCGGCGAGGGCGCGTCGCGGATCTACCTGGACAAGGCCGCCGCCGGCGCGCAGACCAAGCAGCTCGGCGCCACCCTGCAGGAGGTCCTCGGCAACGAGCGCCTGCCGATGCTGATGGTCGACACGATCGGCATCATCAAGAACCGCCGCTCGTTCTCCGCGCGCGGCGCGGGCGTGCTGGGCATGGCCAACTTCGGCCGCAAGCACACCTACGTGCTCGACGAGAACGATCAGCCGGACGTCGAGGCGGTCAAGACGTTCCTCGCGAACTACGGCGACAAGCCGTTCCTGATCTTCGGCTTCACCTTCATGGTGTGGCAGTACCTCTACGAGGTCGCTCGTGAGCACGAGCTGGACCTGTCCAACGGCATCCTGATCCACTCCGGTGGCTGGAAGAAACTGATCGACCGCGCGGTCGACAACACCGAGTTCCGCCGCCGCTTCAAAGCGGACACCGGGCTCACCCGGATCCACAACTACTACGGGATGATCGAGCAGATCGGCACCGTGTTCCTCGAAGGACCTTCCGGGAACTCGTTGTACTGCCCCGATTTCGCCGACATTGTGATCCGGAACCCGGAGACGTGGGAAGAGCAGCCCGTGGGCGAGCCCGGCGTGATCGAGGTCGTCAGCACGCTGCCGCATTCGTACCCGGGGCACGTCCTGCTCACCGAAGACCTCGGTGTCTACAACGGAATCGACGACGGCGACTGGCCGGGCAAGCACTTCTCGGTGATGGGCAGGCTGCCCAAGGCCGAGGCCCGCGGTTGCTCGGACACCTTCCAGGGGGCGGCGGCATGAGCCTGAACCAGCGTTTCCCGCTTTCGGACGCCATCGAGGTCGACAAGCTCGTCGAAGAGCTGCGTGCCGAGCCAGTCGGCGGACGGCTGCGCGTCGGAGACCCGCGCGTCGTCGAGTTCCTGACGAAGTTCGCGCGCAAGCTGCTCGCGCCCGCGACCGCCCGCCGCTTCCCGGAACTGGCGTCGCTCGGTTTCTTCCTGCGCAAGGGAGAGATCGCCAAGGCACTGTCCACTTTGGAGACTTCCGGCGACGCGCTGCGCTTCCCGCGCGGGCTCGTCTTCCACGTGCCGCCCGCCAACGTCGACACGATCTTCGTGTACTCGTGGGCGCTTTCCGCGCTCGCGGGCAATCACAACGTCGTCCGCGTGTCCTCGCGTTCGGCAGGCGCCGCCGAAACGGTGCTGGAGGCGCTCAACGCCGCACTGTCCGAAGTGGACGCCGAAACCGCCGCCGCGATCACCGCGACCCAGCGCATGGTCACCTACGACCGCAGCGACGCGATCAGCGGCGCGCTGTCGGTCGCGGCGGACCTGCGAGTGATCTGGGGCGGCGACGCCTCGGTCGCGGCGCTGCGCAAGTACCCGCTGGCGCCGCACGCGCGCGACCTGACCTTCCCGGACCGGTCCTCGTTCGCGGTCGCGTCGGTGCGCGGCTGGCAGAACGCCTCCGAGGCCGAGCGGCGAGGCGCGGCCGAGGGTTTCTACAACGACTCGTACTGGTTCGACCAGGCCGCCTGCTCGTCACCGCGCGCGGTGTTCTGGGTCGGCGACGAAGCGGGCGCTCGCGAAGCAGGGCAGGAGTTCCGGAAGCTGCTCGCCGAGGTCCTCGCGACGAAACAGCACGTCACCGAGCCCGCGATGGCCGTCCAGAAGCGGGTTTCGGCGTACGGCGCGGCCGTCGACGGGCTCGTCAGCGGTATCGAGTTCCAGGGCAACGGCATCGCGACGCTCGAGTTGGCCGACCCCGCGATCCTCCCGCGCGAATGGCTCGGTGCGGGCACTTTCGCCAACGCGCGGGTGGACACGCTTTCCGACCTCGTTCCGATCGTGCTCCGCAAAGATCAAACCGTCGGCCAATTCGGCTTCAGCAAAGAAGAATTGACGCAATTCGTGACGGAATTGGCGGGGCGCGGCGTCGACCGTGTCGTTCCCTTCGGATCGGCCCTGACGTTCTCCGCGATTTGGGACGGCTACGATCTGCTGACCGAGTTCAGCCGACTGGTGACCGTACAGGCCTGACCAGCGGCGACAGAGGCCGAGCAAGGAGGTTCAGTGACGACCGTCGAAACGCCCGAAGGGGAGTCTCCGGTTGCGGTAAAGCAACCGAAATCCACCAAGGCGAAGGTCCTCGACGTCGTTCGCTGGGTCGCCATCCTGCTGGTCATCGCTTTCGCGGCGAAGACACTTGTCGCCAATTGGGGTGAATTCTGGCGGACGTTGTCCGACGTCGCCTGGGAATCCTCCACGTTGAGCCTGCTCGCGCTCATCGCCGCGATCATGGTGTCGACCTACGGCTGGCAGGTCATGGTCGACGACCTCGGCAAGCCGATCGGCTACGCCCGCGGCGCGCAGATCTGCCTCGTCGGCTCGCTCGGCAAGTACGTGCCGGGTTCGGTGTGGGCGTACCTGCTGCAGATGGAACTGGGCCGCAAGGCCGGGCTCGCCAGGGCCCGGATCTTCACCGGTTCGCTGATCCAGCTCGGCGTCGGCGTGGTGTCGGCGCTGGTCGTCTCGCTGCTCGCGGCCCCCGCGGTGTTCAGCAACAGCCCGCGCGCGATGTGGCTGTTCGTGCTCATCCCGGTCGGGCTCGCGATGCTGCATCCGAAGGTGCTGACCTGGGGCACGTCGCTCGTGCTGCGCATCCTGCGCCGCCCGCCGCTCGATCACCGGTTGAGCTGGTCGGTGGTGGGGAAGGTCTTCGGTTCGTCGACGGCGGCGTGGGCGTTGCAGGGCGTGCACCTGTGGCTGCTGGCGAACTCCGTCGGCACGCCGGGGTTCAGCGGCTTCGTGCTGTGTGTCGGCGCGATGGCGGTCGCGATGACCGTCGGGACGTTCGCGTTCATCCTGCCGAGCGGGGTCGGCGTCCGTGAGGTCGCGCAGGTCGCCGTGCTGACCGCGTCGGGCCTCACCGTCGTCCAGGCGACGGCGTTCGCCATCGCCTCACGGGTCATGTTCACCGTCGCCGACCTGATCACCGCCGGCGCCGCCGCCCTCTCGGCGCGCCTCGCCACTTCCCGCGTTTAGTCCTCTGGATGCGGTAGTTGCACGCGCAAGGAACGCATCCAGAGGACTAAAAGCTTCAGGGGTTGAGCCGGTAGATCACCGCGTCCGGGTTGCGGTAGACCTCGGTCACGAAGTTCAGACCGTCCAGATCGCGCAGCCCGGCCTGGCGCGGGGCACCCGGCGGGTAGCCGTACTGCCCGAGGATCACCCAGCGCACGTTCAGCCGCCGCACGGCCGCCCGCACCTCGGCGTTCGACGGGTACTCGCGGAAGTGCCACTCCAGCAGCCGCGCGTCCGACGGCGACAGCGTCTCGTCGAAATGCCCGGAAGTGGTGCGGACGCCCGACAGCGCGTAGGTCCACACCGTCCCGTCCAGCCGGTCGTTCACCGCGCGCTCGCCGGGTTTCGCGAACTCGGCGAGCTTCTCCATCGCGGCCGCTTCGTCCGGGCTCACCGGCAGTTTGTGCGGGTTGATGCCTGGGGTGTTCGCGTAGCCGGGCGCGATCTTTTCCGCGTTGGACCGCGCGTAGAAACCGTTGCTCAGGAAGGCGAATCCGCCGAACACCACCACCGCGACGACGAACGCGGGCACCTTCCGGTGCACCAGGGTGTCCCGTAGCCACGCCTGCGTCTCGGCGAGCCCGTGCGCCGCGATGATCGAGAGGGGGACCGCCGCCATCGACATGAACCGGTACGGGTCGTTCCACCACGGCCGGGAAAGCGCCAGCACGATCGGCTGCTCCGACGACGTCACCGCGATGTAGGCGAGCCCGGTGACCAGCGCCGTCACCCCGATCCAGCGCAGCCCGCCTGCCCGCGCGAAGAAGATGAAGCCCGCCAACAGCGCGGCGGAAAGCCACATCTGCGGATAGGGCTCGTGGTGCTGGAAGCCCAGCAGCGCGCCGAGAGCCGTCGTCGCCCGCCATTCGACCGGCCAGCTGCGATAGGGCACCTCGCCGTTCGCGAGTCCGATCGCGCCGAACAGTTGCAGCCCCGCCACGAAGACCGCGACGACGCCGACGATCGCCAGCGCGCGCAGGTCCCGTCCGATCCGCCGCCACCGTTCACCGGGCGCGAGCCAGCGCTGCAGCAGCAGCGGACCGGCGAACAGGATCGCGCCGAACAACGCCGACGAGTGCACGCACAGCAGTCCGACAGCACTGATCATCAGGACGAAGCCGGTGTCGGGCGCCGGGCGGTCGAGGTACCGCTTCACCGCGACGGCGGCCAGCGGCGTCAGCGCCAGACCGAGCAGGAACGGCAGCAAAGGTCCCCTGCTCATCGACTCGTACAGCCCCATCACCGGCGCGATGGAGACGAGCGCGACCGCGCCCGCGAGCACCGCGCGCCCGCGGAACACGCGCACCATCGTGACCAGCGACAACGCGAGCAGCGCGGGCAGCAGCGCGGTGTTCGCGTCCAGGGTCAGCGGGATGGTCGCCGGGCTCAGCAGGTACACCACGGACGCGAGCAGGTGATACGCGTTGGGGTAGAACACCGGCGCCGCGTCGCCGTACCAGTTGACCTCGCCGGTGCCGAACAGGCCGCCGTCCCCGGTTTCGGCGATCTGCCGGACGCCGTTCGCGTGATAGACCGCGTCGAAACCCTGCGGGATGGCGTCCAGCCTGCCCATCCCGCGCACCACGGCGTACATCCCGACGGCGGCCGCGAGCAGCAAACAGGCCCCGACGGCTAGATGCCCTGCCCGTCCCCACAGCGGTTCCTCCGGCGCGGGCGGCCATCGGCGCAGGGTGAGCCGTCGCAGACCGTGAGCGACTCCGGCGAACAAGACCGTCGCCGCCGCGTACGTCACCGGGGTGAACGGGAGGCCGAGCGCGGCCGTCCACGGCCCGGCGAGACCACCGATGGCGTAACTCAGCAACGGCGTCATACCCGCGAGCACCCAGCCGCGCAGGCCGGCGGCGAGACCGGTGAGCAGGCCGGGCAGGCCGATGACGAGCAGTGCGACGCACACCGTGACGATGTCGGCCAGCAGGGAGGTCTGGGTGGGCACGGGCTTCCTCGGGGTGGGGAATCCGCACGGAACCCCCGAGGTGCGGAACGGAATGGGAAGTCAGATTAACGGCCGAGGGCCGTTACCCGAAGGAGTCACATCCCGTCGGGGAAAACGGCGGAACGACGCCTACTCCGCGCACACCGAACTCACCCATTCGTGTCAACTAACTGCGCCAAAAGAAACACCTCGGCGCGGTGATCGATACTTGACCGTAGTCTTTTCGTCAGGGGAGTGGCTCGGCCCGGAAGGGTGGGGATCAGGTGGTGGTCGCGCTCGTCGGCGCCTGGTTCGTGGTCGCCGCCTTCGTCCTCGTGGCCTGGCCCGAGATCAGTGCGGACAAGAACTGGCGCGCCGCCGCGCTGGCGCTGACTCTCGGTTTCTCGCTGATACACCAGCTGTTGTTTTCGACCATCTCGGAAGACGCGTACATCACTTTCCGTTACGCCCAGAACATCGCCGACGGCAATGGCCCGGTGTTCAACACCGGTGAGCGGATCGAGGGATACGCGAATTTCCTCTGGATGATCGCGATCGCGTTGCCGAAGGCCGCTTTCGGGGCCGATATCGAGACCTCCGCGATCGTCCTCGGGGTCCTCGCCACCCTCGGCGCGGTCCTGCTCGCGCACGTGACGGTGAACCGGGTGGTCGCGCGGGCGGCGGGGGAGCCTCGTCCGGCCTACGGGGTGGCCGCCGCCGTGCTCGTCGCGGGCGCCGGAGGATTGGCCGCGTACGGCGGATCCGGCACCGAGACACCGTTGTTCGTGCTGCTCGTGTTCGGCGTCTTCGCCTCGCTCGCGGCGCGGCGTCCGGTCGTCGCGGGGGTGCTCGTCGCCTTCGCGATGATGACCCGTCCGGCGGGGACGCTGCTCGCGGTGCTCGTCGGGAGCTGGCTGGTCATCGCCGCGCTGCGCGGCCGCTACACCTGGTGGTCACCGGCGGGCTGGCTGCTCGGCGGGCTCGTCTTCGCCGCACCGTGGACGGCGTGGCGGGTGACCTACTACGACCACGTCCTGCCGACGTCGGTCGTCATTCCCTTCGACATCGATGTCGCCGCGCGTATCGACCACGGTTGGCGGTATCTCTCCGGATTCTCGGTGGTCCACCAGGGATTCCTGCTGCTCGGCCTGGTCGCGGCGGGGGCGCTGCTCCTGCGCCGCAACGGCCGGACACCGCCCGAGGCCGAGGCGAGGTCGCTGACCTGGCTGATGCTCGTCACCGCCGTCGCGCTCACCGGGTTCGTGGTCTTCTTCGGCGGCGACGCCGGACCCGCTTGGCGCCTGCTGGCGCCGATCCCGCCGTTGCTGTCGGTGGTGGCCGTGTCGGTCTACGGCGTGCTCACCGCGGTCACGAAACCGAGCCCGCGCCCGCGGCCGCCGGTCCAGCGGCTGATGCCCGCCGCCGCGGTGACGTTGTCCGGGCTCGCGGTACTGGTCTCGGTGTTCAGCCCGGACATGCTGGCCCGCGTGCGCGCCTGGCACGACCACGGCGCCCAGATGGAGGAGATCGGCCGCTGGCTCGACGCGTATCTGCCGCCCGGTTCGGTGGTGAGCACTTCCGCGCCCGGTGTGCTGTCGTACCACGCCGGGACGCAGCTGCAGATCGTCGGCGTCCGCGGGCAGACCGAGGAAGCGGGCGAGGCCGTCGTCTCCCGGCGCCATCCGACGATCGCGGTCATCACCGACAGTGGTTACTCGTCGACGCAGTCGTGCGTGATCGACCCGGCGTACTCGGAGAGGTACCGCGTCGCGACCTTCGCGCGTGAAGGAACCTCGTCGTGGCTCACCGTCTTCCTGCGGGCCGACGTCGAGCGGTCGGTCACGTCGGCCCTCGACTTCTCACCCGACTTCCGCCACGTACCGTGCCCTTCGTGAGTGTCGACGAACGTGTCCTTCCCAGCCGGCCAGTAGCGCTCGAAGCACCTTCGCGCCTGTTCGGCTTCGGCGTGTTCGCCGCCGCTCTCACCGTGCTGCTCGTCCGTTTCCTCGTGCCGCGGCCGATCGCGATATCCGACAACGGCGACGGCTTCCGCGTGCTGTGCGGCGCGGGCATCCCGTGGAAGGGCAAGCCGGAACAGTTCGTCCATCTCGCCTACACCGTTCCGGCAGGCGAATGCGACGCCACGTATCTCCTGACCCAGAGCTGGTTCGCGCGGATCGCGCGGTCGATCGGCGGCTTCCTCGGCCTCGAGTCGACGCTCAGCCTGGTCGTACTCGGCGTGCTGACCAGCGTTCTCGCCGCCGCGGCGGTCGCGCTGATCGTCGTCGGACTGCCGTACTCGCGCCGCGTCCGCGGCTTCGCGACCGTGGGGCTGTTGCTGGTCGTCGCGGACTCCGCGTTCTTCGGCTACTTCGCTTCCGTGCTCGGCGAAGGGGCCGCGTTCCTCGGTCTCTTGCTCGCCGTCGGCGGCCTGTTGGTGGCCGCGAGGCCCGGTTGGTGGCGCTACGCGGGCCTCGCGGTGCTGCTCTTCGGCGGCGTCATCGCGGTCAACGCCAAGGTCCAGACGCTGATGATCCTGCCGTTGCTCGCGCTCGCGGTGCTGCTCGTCCGCCCGGACGGCGTCCGCGGCCTCCGGCGCTGGCTCCCCGTGGTTTTCGTCATCGGCGCGCTCGCCGGAGGTACGGCGTACGCGCAGCAGACGGTCGAACCGGCGAAGCTGCCCGACGGTTCACTCGCCGCGCGTCCTGGTGATGATTCGCGTGAGATCAACATGTTCAACACGATCTTCCTGACCATTGTGGACGGTCAGCACGACACCGAGGCCGATCTCGCCGCGCTGGGACTGCCCGCGTCGTTCGGCCAGTACGCGGGCAACGGCTGGTGGCACCCCCGGCCCGCCACGATGGATCCCGAGTACCCGAAGTACCGCGAGCAGATCAGCAGGCGCAACGTCATCGAGTATTTCGCGACGCATCCCTTGCGCACCATCGGGATCCTGGACCGCGCGGCGGGCGATCTGCTCACCGCGCGGCCGCCCTACCTCGGCAGCTTCGACGCCTCGGCAGGCTTCGCCCCCGAGGCGCAGGAACACCGCGTCCCGGTGGCCTCGACAGTCACGAAACTCCTGGCGCCACTGGGTTTCTTCGCTTTGCTGCCGATCTGGTCCCTGCTCGCGTGGCGTGGCTGGAAAACCCGGCGCGACGCGGTGGGCGTCGCGCTGGGCTTCCTGCTCGCCGTCGCCGCCGGCCAGTTCGTGCTGGCCGCGCTCGGTGACGGCTTGGAGAACGTCAAGCACCAGGTGATCGCGTTGTACTGCACGCTGCTCGGCGTCGTCCTGGCGCTGGTGACCTTCGGGCGTCAGGAGGACTTGGCGTCTTCGACGTCCAAGGTCCCTTGATGCGGCCGGAAGCCGTTGAAGCCCTTGTTCCGCGCCCAGCGTGACGTGGTCGGGAACGACACCAGGGCGGCGAAGATCAGGAGTGCGACGGCGTCGACCCAGAACACCGCCGCGCCGCCGACGAACCGCAGGTTCACCGCGACGTAGAGGAAGAACAGCGCGCCGACCCAGAGCCGCCGTCCCTCACTCCGTTGCTGGTCGAGCACGACCGCGACGACCGCGACGATCAGCGGCGCCATCATCACGAACACGCGTGCGGTGTCGGTCGCGACCAGCCGTCCGGCCAGGCAGCAGGCGAACAGCCAGATGCTGGCGATCAGCAGTTCCGCGCGCAGGCCGTAGCGGCGGTACTGCTGGTAGAGGCCGTAGCCGAAGATCAGCCAGAAGAAGTGGAACGTGCTGAACAGTTCGACCTGGCCGGTGCCCTTGCTCGCGTTGAGCGCGAAGCGGATGTTGTCGAGCAGACCGCTGTTGGACTGACCCGAGCCGAAGCCGTAGTCGCCGCCGATGAGGTTCTGCGCCCAGAGCCGGTAGCCGATGTAGACGCCGACGGCGACCACGAAAACGCCGATGCCCCCCAGGACGTCGCGATCGCGGAACGAACGGCCTCGTGTCCACGCGATGAGCGGGTACAGCGGGGCCAGCAGGAGTGTCGTCTCCTTGTTGATCGCGCCCAGCACGATGACGATCGCGAACGGGATCAGCTTCCGCTTGAGCACGAACCAGATCGCGAGCAGGTAGAGCAGGTTGTTGAGCGGGTCGACCAGCCACGGGTTGCTGAAGGCGTACGGCGCGTACCAGAACGTGCAGGCCAGCGCGACGGCGGCGAGCACCGAGGTGAACAACTGGAGCTTCAGGTACGAGCGCAGGAATTCGAAGAAGACGAGGACCGTGGCCAGCGTGACCACGAAGGTGAGGGCGACCCAGAGGACGTCGAGCGAGAGCCCGGTCAACAGATTGCCGCGATGGACGAGCCAAGGGCTCAGCATGCGCAGCGCGAACGGGTTCTCGACGGCCGCCCCGGTCTGCTCGGACATGCGGTAGTAGTTGATCGCGTCGCCCCAGGCCTGCTCGTGCGGCTTGGGGAACTTCGGCATGAAGGAGATCAGGTTGATCAGGGAAACCGTGCTCAGCGCGAGATAAGCCCAGAGGCGTTGAGCGCCGGGCCGTCCTCTCGGCAAGAGAGCGATTTCGGTGGTTTCGTGCGTCACGATCGTATTTTAGGGCAGTGACCTGGGGTGATGGCGTCAGAGCCAGCATGTGACCTACGCGACCGTAGGTTGGTTACCCTACGGTAGCGTAACCTGGACGAATGGCCGAACTCGTTTACCCGCCCGTCATCATGGCGGCGAAGTTGATGTTCCGGGTGCTGGACAACCGCATCCGGGTGGAGGGAACCGAGCACATCCCGGCCACCGGCGGGGCGGTCATCGCCTGCAACCACGTGAGCTACCTCGACTTCATCTTCTGCGGGCTCGGCGCGCAACCGGCGAAACGCCTGGTCAGGTTCATGGCGAAGAAGGAGATCTTCAGCAACCGCGTCGCCGGACCGCTCATGCGCGGTATGCACCACATCTCCGTCGACCGCGGCGCGGGTCTCGCGTCGTACCGGGAAGCCGTCGAGCGGTTGAAGGCCGGAGAGGTCGTCGGCGTGTTCCCCGAAGCCACGATCAGCCGGTCTTTCACCGTGAAGGACATCAAATCCGGCGCCGTCCGGATGGCTGCCGAAGCCGGCGTCCCCGTCGTGCCGATGGCGCTGTGGGGCACCCAGCGGCTGTGGACCAAGGGCCGCCCGAAGGACCTCACCAAACGGCACGTCCCGATCTCGATCCTCGCCGGCGAGCCGATGTACCCGAAGGCCGAAGAAGACGCCGAAGTCCTTTCGAAGGACCTTCGCGTGCGGATGTCCGCGCTGGTGGACCGAGTCCAGGCGGACTACCCGGAGAAGCCGGGAGCCGACGACGAGCGCTGGTGGCTGCCCGCGCACCTCGGCGGGACGGCGCCGACGCCGGAAGAGGCCGCCGAACTGGACCGCGAGCGCCGCTAGAACCAGCGCTCGAGCACCTGCGCCACCCCGTCCTCGGAGTTCGGGGCGGTCACCTCGTCGGCGACGTCCAGGACGAGGCGGTGGCCGTTGGCCATCGCCACCCCGTGCCCGGCCCAGCCGAGCATCTCGACGTCGTTGGGCATGTCACCGAACGCGATCACGCGCTCGGCGGGGACGCCCAGCCGCTCGGCGACCTCGGCCAGCCCGGTCGCCTTCGTGATGCCGTGCGCGGAGACCTCGATCAGGCCGGAGTTCGTCGAGTAGGTGATGTCGACTGCGCCGTCGAGCACTTCGCGCGCCGCCAGAGCCATCTCGTCGGAGGTCATCCCGCGCCTGCTGATCATCAGCTTGATCGCCGGATGCCCGAGCACCTCGGCCCTCGGTGCCTGCGTGCCCTCGTTGTCACCCCAGGGGTTGTGATAGTCGGGTTCGATCACGAAATTGCGCATTTCCGGGTCGAGCGCGGACTCGCCGATCCGCTCCGCGGCGTACCGGCAGCCGGGAAGAGCGTGATCAAGAGCACTCACGGCGTCGTGCAGCAGCGTGGGTTCGAGCATGCCGTGGACGGCCACGATCCGGTCGGTTCCGACCTCGTACAGCACCGCGCCGTTCGCGCAGACCGCGTACCCGGTCAGGTTCAGCGGGTTCGCGATCGGGGCGATCCAGCGCGGCGGACGCCCGCTGACCAGCACGAACGGGACTCCGGCCTCGGTGACCCGCGCGACGACGCCGATCGTGCGTTCGGTCAGGGCCTCCATCGGGCCGAGCAGGGTGCCATCGACATCGGACGCGATCAGAAGGGGTTTTTCCACCGTCGCATTGTCCCCGAACATCCGCCCATCGGGCGAAGGTCCGACGGACACCGCTACCTTCCGGGGTGTGCGCGTAGGCATCGTGATCCTTCCGGAAGATCGTTGGTGGGCGGCCGAGCCGAAATGGCGGGCCGCCGAGGAATACGGCTTCGACCACGCTTGGACGTACGACCACCTCGGCTGGCGGAATCTCGTCGACGGCCCGTGGTTCAGTGCGATGCCAACGTTGACGGCGGCCGCGCTGGTGACGTCGAAGATCAGACTGGGCACCTTCGTGGCGTCACCGGTCGCTCGGCATCCCGTGCCGTTCACCCGCGAGCTGACCACCCTCGACGACATCTCCGACGGCCGTTTCATCCTCGGCGTGGGCGCAGGTGTCCCACAGTCCAACTACGACGCCGCCGTCCTCGACGGCCCGGAACTGTCGGTCAAACAGCGCACGGACCGCTTCGCCGAGTTCGTCGAAGCCCTCGACGGGCTGTTGATGACCGATGGTTTCGACTACGAGGGCGAGTACTACCGGGCCAAGGGCGCGCGGAACCTGCCCGGCTGCGTGCAGCGGCCGCGGCTGCCGTTCCTGGTGGCCGCGAACGGCCCGCGCACGATGACGCTCGCCGCGCGGTTCGGGGCGGGCTGGGTCACCACCGGCGTCAAGTCGGACACCCAGGACGAGTGGTGGAAGGGTGTCGCGGGGCTCGTGAAGACCTTCGACGAGCGGCTCGAAGCCGTGGGCCGGGACAAGGGGAGCGTGCAGCGGTTCCTGAGCCTCGACTCGGCGCCGGTGTTCTCCCTCTCCAGCGTCGGCGCGTTCACCGACGCGGCCGGGCGGGCCGGGGAGCTCGGGTTCACCGACATCGTCACGCACTGGCCGCGCTCCGGCGACTACTACGTCGGCCGCGAGTCGACGCTCGAGGAGGTCGTCAGCGACGTACTCCCGGTACTCCAGGGAAGAAGCGCTTAGGCCGATCGGGTGACATTGGCGGGCCGGGTAAACCGGTTCCGCCCAACGGTCGTCTGAAGGATGAGTACAGCGAGTGGGTGTGGCCGCCGGGTGGCTACCCCTCATGGGTCACCCCGGGGGTGAATGGGGGACTGAGGCTCGCGTGGTCGCGGCGGGGGCAGTCCGCGACCACGCGAGCCTTTATCTTTGGGGCCCGGTACCTACGGTCGGGCGGTTTCGCGTGACCGGTGGGACGACACACGTGACTGGACGGACGACACGCGGGGACTCGACCGTCGCCGAGTGTCGTCCGTCTGATCACACGTGCTGGACCGCCTCGGTTCCGGCGCCTTCATGTACTTGAGTCAGGTGTGAAGGTCAAGTTTCCTCGGCTGAGCCGCGTGAAGGAGTCCTTCGCGCGCGGCCGCAGTGACCGCTGGTGCGCGTGCGGCGGACGTACCGATCCGCAAGTCCGTGAAGGCCTCCTTCACTACCTTCAGGGTAGGTAAGGAGGCCTTCACGGACCGGACCGCGCCCAGGTCAGCGCGTCAGCGTGTAGATCGAAGCGCCCGCGTTGCCGAAGTCCTTGCGCAGGAAGTTCAGCCCGTCCAGGTCCCGCAGCCCCGGCGCCGGCGGTTCACCGATCTTGATCGGCGTGCTCCCGATCAGCACGTGCTTGATGTTCAGCCGCTTGACCGCGGCCTGCACCTCGGGGTCGGTGTCGTAGTCCCGGAAGTGCAGCGCCAGGTACTTCGCGTCCGGTGGCGGCACGCCCGGGTCGTAATGCCCGGCGACCGGGTGGATGCCGGTGATCGCGTACAGCCAGGCCGTCCCGTCGAAGCGCTCGTTGAGCACCTTCTCGTCCGGACCGATGTTCATCTTGGTGAGCGCGTCCATCGCGGCCAGTTCGTCGGCGCTGACCGGCGGCGTGACCTCGCCCTCGGGCCCGTTGTAGTACAGGAACGACACCGCGTGCGCGTTCGACTCGGTGTAGAAGCCCTTGGTCAGCACGGCCGACGCGGCCACCACGAACACCGCCGTCGCCAGCCCGAGCCGGGCGGGCAGCGCGGGACGGCTCTTCACCCAGGAACGGCCGCTCGCCCACTTCGCGAACCAGCGTTGCAGCTCCGCCATCCCGTGCCCGGCCAGCAGGCAGAGCGGGATGGCGGCGAGCGCCATCAGGCGGTACCTGTCGTTCCACCACGGCCGCGACAGTGAGATCACCCACGGTTCCGCGCCGAACGACGCGACCAGCACGAACAGGGCCGAGAACCCGAGCGCCGCGAGCCCGAGCCAGCGCATCCGGCCGAGCCTGAACAGGCTCAGGACGCCGATGGTCAGCAGCACCGTCAGCCACACCTGCGGAGCGCTCAGCACCTGCCGGAAGGTCACCAGCAGCATCAGCGACTTCTCGACGGGCAGCTGCGAGCCCCAGGCGTAGTACGGATATGAACCCGAAGTGAATTTCAGGGCACCGAGGATGTGCGGCGCCGCGAGCAGCGCGCTCCCCACCATCACCGGCACCATCTTGACGACGTCGCCGCCGATGACCCGCCAGGCGGCGCGGCCCTCGGGTACGCCGTCGAGCGGTTTGCGCCGCAGCGCGCGGTACCAGCGCTGCACCACCAGCGGGAAGGCGAACAGCAGCGCGCCGAACAGCGCCGACGAGTGCGCCGCGAGCAGGCCGACGGCGGTCAGCGCGAGCACGTAGCCGGTGTCGAGGCCCGGCCGCGCGAGGAACCGGGCCAGCGCGACCACGGCCAGCGGCGTCAGCACGATCCCCAGCGCGAACGGCAGCAGCCCGCTGGACACCGACTCGTACGCGCCGGTGGTGGCCGCGGCGGCCACCAGGGCCGTGCAGCCCGCGAACACCGCGCGCCCGCCCAGCTGACGGATCAGGGCGACCATCGACAGCGCGAAGATCCCGGCGACCGGCATGGTGATGGCGTTCAGGGTGACCGGGATCGTCGTCCCCGAGATCGAGTACACGAGCGAGCCGACCAGGTGATACGCGTTCGGGTAGAACGAGCCGTCCGGGTACCAGTTGATGCTGCCCATGCCGGTGAGCGAGCCGTCGCCGGTCTCGGCGATGTAGCGGATGCCGTTCGCGTGGAACACGGTGTCCCAGCGCTGGAACACCGCCGTCGTCCCGCCGCGGGCCGAGAGCACCACGAGGATCGAGATCCCCACGGCCAGCGCCACACAGGCCGCGACGGCGTAGTGCGCCCGAGGGTGCCACTTCGTCGGCGGTTCCTCGGCGCCCGGCTTGATCCAGCCGCGGCTCTGACCCAGCTTTCTGAGGCCGAAGCCGATCCCGGCGAGCACGGCCGTGACGCCCGCCACGGTCAGGGGGTTGTACGACACGCCAGCGAGTGCCAGCCACGGACCGGCCAGCCCGGTTACCGTGTAGGACAACAGCGGGGCCAGCCCCGCGAGGGCCCAACCGCGCAGGCCGGCGGCCCGCCCGACGAGTCCGCCGGGGATCGCCAGCACGGCGAGGTACGTGATGGTCGCACCGAAGTACGACCAGAAGGTGTCCGGAGTAGGCACTGCTTCCTAAATGTGTCTGTCGAAGGTGAAAACCGGTGCTCGGTGCAGGGCACGGAGGCGACCTGCGTACCCTCGACGCCCGTGAGCGCGCACACGAACCCCGACAAGATTACTGAAGCCGATTTCGCCGGCTACGACCTCATCGTGGTCGGGTCCGGATTCTTCGGGCTGACCGTGGCCGAACGGGCCGCGGCCGAGCTCGGCAAGAAGGTCCTCGTGCTGGAGCGGCGCCATCACATCGGTGGCAACGCCTACTCCGAAGCCGAGCCGGAGACCGGGATCGAGGTGCACCGCTACGGTGCGCACCTGTTCCACACCTCGAACAAGCGCGTGTGGGAGTACGTCAACCGCTTCACCGAGTTCACCGGCTACCAGCACCGGGTGTTCGGCAAGTACCAGGGGCAGGTCTACCCGCTGCCGATGAACCTGGCCCTGATCAACCAGTTCTTCGGCAAGTCGCACACGCCGGACGAGGCCCGCGAGCTGATCGCCAAGCAGTCGTCGGAGTTCGAGACCGCGAACGCGCAGAACCTCGAAGAGAAGGCGATCTCCCTGATCGGCAGGCCGCTGTACGAGGCGTTCATCCGCGCCTACACGGCCAAGCAGTGGGAGAACGACCCGAAGAACCTCGGCGCCGACATCATCACCCGGCTCCCGGTCCGCTACACCTTCGACAACCGGTACTTCAACGACACCTACGAGGGTCTGCCGGTCAACGGCTACACCGCGTGGCTCGAGAAGATGGCCGAGCACGAGAACATCGAGGTCCGGCTGAACGTCGACTACTTCGACGTCCGCGAGCACATCCCCGCCGGCACCCCGACCGTCTACACCGGACCGCTGGACCGCTACTTCGGCTACTCCGCCGGCCGGTTCACCTGGCGCACGGTGGACTTCGAGTCCGAGGTCGTCGAGACGGGCGACTTCCAGGGCACCTCGGTGGTCAACTACAACGACGAAGAAGTGCCCTACACCCGGATCATCGAGTTCCGGCACTTCCACCCGGAGCGCAAGCACTACCCGAACGACAAGACGGTCGTGTTCCGCGAGTACTCCCGGTTCGCCGGTGAGGCCGACGAGCCGTACTACCCGATCAACACCCCGGACAACCGCGAGAAGCTCGAGGCCTACCGCGAGCTGGCGAAGACCGAGGCCAAGGACAAGAACGTGCTGTTCGGCGGCCGTCTCGGTACCTACAAGTACCTCGACATGCACATGGCCATCGGCTCGGCGCTGTCCGCCTTCGACAACAAGATCGCGCCGCACCTGACCGATGGCGCGCCTCTGGACGGGTCCCTCGATGCTTGAGAAGGGCGCACCCACGGGTGAAGTGGCCGTCCTGTCCAAGGCCCAGGGCGTCCTGAAGAGCGACGTCACGGTCAAGGCGGCGCGGGGTCTTTCGCACTTCGGCGAGCACAGCGCGGGATGGTTCGCGCTGGGCCTCGTCGGGGCGGCGGTGGACAAGAAACGGCGCAAGGACTGGCTGGTCGCGGCGGTCGGGGTGGTCGGCGCGCACGCCGCGTCCATCGCGGTGAAACGCGTGGTCAGGCGGCCGCGACCGGACCACCCGAGCGTCGAGGTCCTGGTCTCCACGCCGAGCAAGCTGAGCTTCCCGTCCTCGCACGCCACCTCCACTACGGCGGCGGCGGTGCTCTACTCCGGATTGACCGGGCGTAACCTGGTCCCGGCCCTGGTACCGCCGATGCTGGCCTCCCGGCTCGTGCTCGGCGTCCACTACCCGACCGACGTTCTGGCCGGAGCGGCCCTAGGGGGCGTAGTCGGCGGCCTGATACGTAGGAAGCTGAAGCGACGATGAGTGAAACGACCGAGAAGGCCGATTCCAAGCCTGACGACGTAGATCCCGTGGCCGAGGCCGCCGAACCGAAGAAGATCGCCGGCGGTCTCGTCGGCGGCATCATCAAGACGGCACGCCCGCGCCAGTGGGTGAAGAACGTGCTGGTGTTCGCCGCACCGTTCTTCGCCTTTTCGAAGTCGACGGACCGGACAGGCCTGCTGATCGCCGCGCTGATCGCCTTCGCGGCGTTCTCGCTGGTGGCCTCCTCGGTCTACCTCATCAACGACGCCGTCGACGTCGAGGCGGACAAGGCGCACCCGACCAAGCGGAACCGGCCCATCGCGGCCGGGATCGTGCCGGTTCCGGTGGCCTACGTCTCGGCGGTGGTGTTCTTCGCCGTCGGCCTCGGCATCTCGTTCTTCGCCAGCTGGCAGCTCGCTGTCGTGCTGGCGGTGTACGAGGCTGTCCAGCTCGGCTACTGCTTCGGGCTCAAGCACCAGCCGGTGGTCGATCTGGCCATCGTCGGCTCGGGCTTCCTGATGCGGTCGATCGCCGGTGGTGTGGCCGCCGGTATCGCGATGTCGCAGTGGTTCCTGCTGGTCACCGCGTTCGGTTCGCTGTTCATGGTCGCGGGCAAGCGCTACGCCGAGATCATGCTGTTCGAGCGCACGGGGGCGAAGATCCGCTCTTCGCTCAAGAAGTACTCGGCGAGCTACCTGCGGTTCGTCTGGGCGACGTCCGCGGCGATCTTGATCATGTCCTACTGCCTGTGGGCGTTCGAGATCCGCCAGGTCGAGCACGATTCGGTCTGGGCGGTCGTCTCGATGGTGCCGTTCGTGGTCGCCGTCCTGCGCTACGCCGTCGACGTCGACGGCGGCAACGCGGGCGAGCCCGAGGAGATCGCGCTCAAGGACCGCGTGCTCCAGGTGCTCGGGGCGAGCTGGGTCGTCACGCTGTTCCTGTCGTTCTATCTCTGATTCGACAGCCTGGGCACAGCGCATCCACAGGTTGCGCACGCATCCTCGGTGATGGGAGCGGGTACGACGCCCGCTCCCATCGACTGAGGAGCGAAAGATGAGCGACCCGCAGCGGCCGTCCGGTGACGAGGACAAAACGGTCGAGCAGCCCGCGGTCGGCGACGAGACCGCGAAGAAACCCGCCGAGACCCCGGCGGAGACCACCACCGAAACGCCCGCCGCCGCCCCAACCGGGCCGCCGCCGGGCTGGGTTCCTGCTCAGCAGGCTCCGCCCGCGAAGGGCGGCTTCCGGCGCTTCGTGGGGCACCGCGCGACGCAACTGGTCGCGGTCGGCCTGATCGGCTTCCTGCTCGGCGGAGGGATCATCGGCACCGCCGTCGGTCTCGCCGTCGCCAGGCACGACGACCGGCCGGGGATCTCCCGCGATCACCGTGGTCCAGGCGGCCCCGGAGCGCACCGGGACTTCCGTGACGGCCCCGGTGACCGCGGCTGGCGTGACGATTCCCACCGAGGGTAGATAACGGAATCATCACGGCACCGTGTACGGTGTCCGTGATGCGAAGCGCCTCCGCAGAACTTCCCCAGGCTTCCGGTGCGCTGCCGGGAGCCGCCGTCCTTACCCGCCCGTGGGTGCTGCCCGCCGGGGCGGCGGTGGCTTCGGCCCTGGTGTTCGTGCTGGTCAGCGGGCATTTGATCGACGACACGTACATCACGCTGTCGTATGCGAAGAACCTCGCCTTCCACGGCCACTGGGGCCTGATCGAAGACGGCACCGCCAACACCGCGACATCGCCGCTGAACGTCCTCGTGCTGGCGTTCGTCACGTTCATCGTCCGCGATGCCGTCTTCGCCGCCGGGATCGTCTTCGTCGCGAGTCAGGTCGCGCTCGTCCTCGGTCTGCGCCGGATCGGCACCGCGACCGGTCTTCCCGCCGGGTTCGCGCCGCTGGCGCTCGGCCTGCTGCTGGTGAACCCGCTGCTGCTGTCTTCGGTCGGCCTCGAAGTCGCCCTGGGCGCGACGGCCGTCGTCTGGCTGATGGTGTTCCTGCACGAACGCCGTCCCGCCGCCGCGGGCGCGGTGATCGGCCTGATCGCGCTGATCCGGATCGATCTGCTGCTGATCGCGTTCGTCCTGTTCCTCGCGCGCCGCGAATTCTGGACGGGTATCTGGCGGATGACGTTCGCCGCGCTCGCGGTGATGCTGCCGTGGTTCGTGTTCAGCTGGCTGGTGCTGGGTTCGGCGGTGCCGGACACCCTGGTCATCAAGATCATGCAGCGCTCGTGGGGGCCGTTCAGTTTCACCAACGGCCCGCTGCTGTACTGGCGCAACTTCCCGCTGGCGGCGACACTTTCCTTTCTGCCGCTCGTGATCGGCGGACTCGCCGGTCTACTGTGGACATTCCATTTCCGGCGCGGCTCGGAGCGGGCGAAACGCCTCGTGCCGTTCGCGACGCTCGCGATCGCCGGTGCGGCGCACTATCTGGCCTACTGCTGGCTGAACGTCCCGCCGTACCACTGGTATTACGCGCCGAGCATCATCGGCGCGACGATCTTCCTCGCCGCCGCTGCCTGCGCGATACCCGGCAGGGCGCGAGTCGGCGCCGGGATCCTCGCCGCCGCGTTCCTGTTCGTGAGCGCCGTCGCCTACGCGACCCCCGAACTGCCACGCCGGTTCGCGCCCATCACCAGCAACCACGCCGCGTCCGACGAGTACCGCCGGATCGGCTCGCAACTGGGCGAGCTGACCAAGGGGCGCAAGGTGGAAAGCGCGGGCGAGGTCGGCGCGCTCGCCTACGCCTGCGACTGCGACATCGTCGACCAGTTCTCCGACCGCGGTTCGGTCGACCCGGCGATCATCGAGACGAAGAACCGCAGCGGCGATCTCGGCAAGGCCTTGCTGGAAGCGAACTTCCGGTTCTTCGATCACAGCGTCCCGCCCGCGACCCCGGATCTGGTGCTGGCCACCACCAGCAAGACGCCGCCGTCGAACGCGCTGGCGACCTGGACGATCCACTCGCCGTGGATGGGCACCCAGAAGCTCTACCTGCTACCCGCCGCCCGTTAACGGCGCGATTCGGCCCGGGCCGCCTTCGTGACGGCGAGCATGTCGCGTTGAAAGACCATGGATCCGTCGGCGAAGACGAACCGAAGGACCGGCCGCGCGGGGAAACTCCGCCCCAGGTACTGCGCGGACACCGAACGCACGATTCCCGACGGCATCTCGTCGAAGGTCCGGAACGGCTGGGCGGGGTCCTCACCCTCCAGCATCTTCGCCGGGTACACGACGGCCAGTCGCCGGTCGGACAGCGTCAGCCGTGCCTCGCCGCGGCCGCCGGCGAGATGGTCCGCGATCCGCGCGGCCGTCTGGTCCGCGGTCCGCGCGACGGCCCAGTAGGCGATCGTCGGATCGTCGGTCCAGTCGCCTTCGAGGACGTCCGGCGCGGGCAGCGGCCATCGCGATTTCCCTGTCACCGCAGGGGTTTCCCTGGCCGCCTCGTAAGGAAGCGTGAGCTTGCCGTCCAGCAGCAGGCCGACGTACCCGTGTGCGGGCGGGCAGCCGATGATCAGGCGTTCGCCCGGCGCGAGCCAGAACTGGTGCAGCTCCCGTTCGACGATCTCGTCGACGGTCTTCGCGGTCAGTGGTGTGTTCTCCATCAGCTCACCGTCACCGAGTACAGCCAAGCGAACTGCTGGGGATCGTCACAGTCGAAAAGGAAATCCATGCCCGATCCGTCCACAAAGGACGCGCGAAGACACGGGCGCCGCTTCTTGCCGTGCTCGGCCACCGCGAAACCGGCGATCGACTCGCGCGGGATCTCGGCGCGCGGCACCATTTCGTGCCGTGCGATTGGGACACCCTCGGCGTTCTCGCCGTAGGTCTTCGTGGTCATGATCGCCGCGATGTCCTTGCCGAACCCGATCGCTTTCGACATGAACGACTTCTTCGAGGGCGTTTCCGGCGGGACGAACTTCTCCAGCACCAGCAGCCGGGCGCTGGTCAGCGCCCAAAGCCGCGAAAGCGAACCGCTGGTGGACAGCTCCCGTACCGCCGCGTGCGCGAGGCCGCCCTGCTCGCCGAGAATGATGACCTGCGGTGACGGCGGATTCGACGCGCCGCCGTCGTCGCCCCCGCCCAGGGCGGCGCTGACCATGTCACCGGCGAAGTTCGCGGCACCCGAGCCGAGTTTGCCCAGCACGCTCTTCTTCGGCACACCCCACGGATCGAGGCCGCGTACGTCGTAGTTCAGCGTCCGGCCGTACGCGGCCCACAGCAACCGTTCGCCCGGGTGCAGCGAAGGCAGGGCCTGCGACGCGGCCCCGAGCGGGTAGCCGAGATTCATTCTTCGATCGTGAACCCTCTGTCGGTCGCCGCGCGGCGCTCTTCTTCGGACGACGAATCCTGAGACTCGTTGTATCCGGCCTTGACGCCTTGCTCGACGCCCAGCTCGCCCAGGTTACCGGCACTGCCGCGGAAAGCGGCCTTGCCGACACTGGTCGTCCCGCTCATGCCCATCGCGCGCAGCCCGGCCTCGGTGAGGTTCGTGGTGAGCGCGTCGGAGCCCTCGCCGCCGACGCCGAACCGGTCGGCGAACTTGTTGGCGGTCTTGGAGGCCCCGGTCGTCGGGTTGGCCTTGGTGACGATCTTGGCCAGCGGGTTCTTGTCGATCTGGTCGGCGAGCCGCTTCTGCAGCCAGTTGCCTTCGCGCAGCCCCTCGGCGCGCTCGACGACCTTCTTCAGCGGCCCGTTGCGGAGCATCTTGAGGATTTCTTCGAGCTTCTCGATCAGCGGCTTGAGCTTGCCGAGCAGCTGCTTGACCTTCATCCCGAGCCGTCCGCCGGTCACCGCGACCTGACCGGCCGTCGCCGCGCCCGCCGCGCCGACCGAGGCGCCCGCCGTGATCCACGAGGCGGCCAGCGCGGCCAGCCACTCGATGATCAGGCCCATCACCAGTTCCTGGATGATGTCGATGACGATCTCGACGAACGCGTCGAACAGGTCGGCGGCGATCTCCAGGATCTGCTGCAGCCCGCGGACGTCGGTCGCGAACGCCTTGGCACCGCCCGAGAACTCGGTCATCTGGCCGCGGAAAGCGTCGCCCGCCTGACCCTTCCAAGCCTCCTGGGTGCCTTCGGCGCGCTTCTGCTCGTGCTCGGCGACACCGTCGAGCCATTTCGCTGTCTGCTCCCAGCCCTTGGCGGTGCTGCGCATCTGCTCCGGGTCACCGATCGCGGGCTCCAGCACCAGCTCGACCAGCGGGCTGATCACGATCCCGATCAGGAAGCCGAGTCCGTTGTCCAAAAAGGACTGGCCGGGGCTCATCACGAGCTGAAGCTGTTCCATCCGCGCGTGCACGGCCGCGATCGCGACGTCCGGCGGGCTGCTCGCCCTGGCCACGTCCGAAGACGTGCTGAGCCACGAGCTGCCGTAGCCGCCGTTCTGCTCCCAGTACCCCTTGCGGCCCGAGTCGCCGGCGCTGTTCACGTCGCTCAGGCTGCCTGGCCCGCTGCCGCCGTCGTCCAGTCCGGCGCCGAGACCGGTGATGGCCTCGGCGGTGCCCTGGTTGTGGTCGACGTAGGTCTTCGCCGCGGTGGTGGTCTTGTCGGCGATCTGGTCCATGAAGGACTTCGCCTGTTCGGCGAGGTCCTGGCATTCCTGCAGACCCTCGAAGTACTTGAACGCCATCAGCTCGCCGAGCGGGCCGAAGCAGTCGTCCGAGACCCTGGCCTGCTCCAGCAGGCTCGCGAGGCTGCCGAAGTTCCCCGACGCCTCTTTGGACCCCGTCGCGTGCGCGGTGAGCGCTTCCGTCTGGACGCCGAAGCCGGTCATGAGTCCCTCCGCAGGATCGGGCCGCCGAAGTCCTCGTCGTCGCTGGGTGCCGGGCGTGCCGGACGCTGGGTGCGGACAGGCTGCTGAACAGCGGGTCCGGCGAGGGATTCCGCGGGCGGGGGAGCGCTCGGCCCGAGCGGTTCGACGTGGGCGTTGAACGCCTCTTTGAACTGGTCCGCACGGTCGCCGAGGATCGGCTGGACGGTCTGCTGCATCGCGGCCGCGGCCTGCTGCGTCGCTTCTCTGATCGCGTTCAGGATGTCCTGCTGCAGCGCGGTGTGCGAGCGGTTCATCGCCTTGGGGGACAACTGGAGGCCCAGCAGCGCGCCCGACGGGGCGACGGTGACCGTCACCGAACCGTCGGCGTTGCGCGCGGATCCGCGCAATCCGGCGATCTTGTCCTTCAGTTCCGCGGCTTTGGCGGCCTGCTCCTGAAACGACCGGATGGCCGCGTCGAGCTTGGCTTCCTGGTCAGCCATCGATTCCTCTCAACCCGGGGACGGATGGGGTGTCCGTGCCCGGGTGAGACGAATGGCGTAGTGCGCTCGTTCCCTAGATCGGCAGTTTCCGGAAGATCGGCCGGGGGATGTGCCGCAGGGCCGACATGACCAGGCGGAACGGCGCGGGCGACCACACCAGTTCCTTGCCCGCGCGCGAGGCGTTGACGGCGGTCTCGGCGACCTGCGCGGCGTCCACCGTCAGCGGGGCGTCCTTGAGGCCTTCGGTCATCTTGGTCCGGACCTGGCCGGAGCGGACGACGGTGATCTGCACGCCGGACTCCGCCAGCGCTTCGCCGAGGCCCAGGTAGAAGCCGTCGAAACCGGCTTTGGAGGAGCCGTAGACGAAGTTCGACCGGCGAACCCGCTCACCGGCGACCGACGACAGCGCGATGACCTTGCCGTGGCCCTGCTTCTTGAGCTTGTTCGACAGCGCGACACCGACCGACACCGCGGCCGTGTAGTTCACTGTCGCCGCCTCGACGGCCTTCGCGTGGTCCTGCCACAGCTCTTCCTGGTCGCCGAGCAGGCCGAACGCGACGACGGTGACGTCGATGTCGCCGCCCTCGAAAGCCTTGTCCAGTACGGCGGGGTGGGTGTCCATGGCCTTCGCGTCGAAGTCGACGGTGGACACCTCGGCGCCCTTGTCCTTCAGGCGCTGGGCGGCCGCGTCGAGCCGCGAGGACTGACGTCCGGCCAGCACGATCCGGAGGGGACGCTCGGCCAGGTACTTCTCCGCGATCGCGAGCGCGATGTCGGAGGTGCCGCCGAGCAGCAGCAGGGACTGGGGGTTGCCCACAGCGTCGATCACAGTTCCAACCTTCGGGACATGTCAGAGGCGAAAACGCCTTCGGGGTCAACGGAAGCGCGGACCTTGCGCCATTCCTCGAGCCGCGGGTACATCTTCGCGAAGTTCTCCGCGGAGGTGCGCGAGTCCTTCGCCGTGTAGAGGCGGCCGCCGAGCGCGAGCACGTCCTCGTCGAGTTCCTGGCAGAACCGGCTCAGGCCGTCCTTGATCGGGAAGTCGAGGCAGATCATCCAGCCGGGATGCGGGAACGACAGCGGCGCCGCGTTGCCCTCGCCCATCCGCTTGAACACGTTGAGGAACGACACGTGCCCGGAGTCCGCGACCTTCTGGATGATCCGGCGCAGCGGCTCGTGCGCGTCCAGCGGCGTGCTGAACTGGTACTGGAGGAAACCCTTGGAGCCGTAGGCGCGGTTCCACTCGCCGAACAGGTCGAGCGGGTGGTAGAACGCCGTCAGGTTCTGGATCTTGTCCACGGCCTTCTTGGGCGTCTTGCGGTAGTACAGCTCGCCGATCGAACCGAACGTGAGCTTGTTCGCCAGCCCGTTCGGGAACACGTCGGGCAGCGTCACCAGCTGCGGCGCGTCGAACTTCAGCGGGTCGGCACGCAGCTTCGGGGGCAGCTCGTCGAGCTTGGCCAGCGAGCCGCGGCCGAAGGCGGCGCGGCCCAGCTTCGAGCCCGTGGAGATCGTGTCGAACCACGCCGACGAGTAGGTGTACTTGTCGTCGGAACCGTTGCTGACCAGCTCGAGGGTCTCGTCGAGGTTCGCGGTGCGCTCGAGGTCGGCCTTGAAGTACGCGGTCTCGGTCTTCGTCATCCGGACCTTGGCCCGGACGATGATGCCGGTGAGGCCGATCCCCGCGACGGTCGCCCAGAACAGCTCCGACTCGGGGCCGTCCGGCGTGATCGTGCGCACCTGCCCGTCGGCGGTGACCAGGTCCATCGACACGACGTGGTTGCCGAAGCTGCCCGCCGAGTGGTGGTTCTTGCCGTGGATGTCGTTCGCGATCGCGCCGCCGATGGTCACCTGGCGCGTACCCGGCAGCACCGGGACCCACAGGCCGTAGGGGAGCGCCTCGCGCATCAGCTTGTCGAGGCTGACCCCGGCGTCGAGGTCGACGATTCCGGAGTCCGGGTCGATCGAGTGGATCCGGTCCAGCGCTGTCATGTCGACGACCAGGCCGCCCGCGTTCTGCGCCGGGTCGCCGTAGGACCGGCCGAGACCGCGCGCGATGACCCCGCGTGCCCCGGCCTGCGTCACCGCGCGGGCGATGGCTTCCACGTCGGGGGTGCTCAGGACGTCCGCGATGCTCGGCGACGTCCTTGCCCAGCCCATGAGCGACTGTCGCTGTGTCTTGGGTGCTTGGGTCACGCCGACCAGGGTAACCACGCCGAACACTGCCCGGAACGTGACCCTGAAGTGCTCGCTTCTACACTTTGCGCATCAGCCCCAGCAGTTTATGAGGTAGAGCAGTGGTGGCGACCGACCCGAAAGCCGGCGTGACGGCAGCTGAGCCGTCCTCCCCTGGGCTGCTCGGGCAGCTCATCCGCTTCGGCCTCATCGGCGGCTTCTGCGCCTTGGTCGATTTCGGCGTCTACCAGGGGCTTCGTGCCCTCGGGATGGACGCTTCGCCGTGGGTCGACGTCGCCCGCGCGCTCAGTTTCATCGTGGGTACCACGACAGCCTTCTTCCTGAACCGCAAGTTCACCTTCGCCGGTGGACGGCAGGAGGGCGCACGTCAGATCGGTAGCTTCGTACTCCTGTACGCCGTGACTTTCCTCGTCGCCGTCGGCGTCAACCGCACGATGCTGCACGTCCTGCCGGAGTCGGCCTGGAAGGCCACTTTCGGTTGGATCGTTTCGCAGGCAACCGCGACCGTGATCAACTTCGTCATGCTCAAGTGGGTCGTTTTCCGTGAGCCCCGCAGCACCGCCACCAGCCCGGTCTTGACAAGCACAGAGGAGAACTGAGGATTCATGCCCGGTAAAGCCGCCGTCACCGGAGAGGCCCCGAGCGCCATGGTGAGCACTATCGACGACACCCGCTTCGCGGAACGCACCCCGCAGGGCCGTCTCACCGCGCAGCGCGGGCTCTACGCCGGCCCGGCCCCCATCGTCAGCAAGGACCTCTACGCCGAGCTCGAATGGGGCAGTGCCGTGCGCGAACGCGCGGGCATCTCCATCGAGCCCGCGTCGAAGGTTTCCGGCAACACCTATTTCGGGCGCTTCCCCGCGAGCTACTGGCAGCGCTGGACCGACGTGACCGAGGTCGCTGTCGAGGCCGTCGTCACCGGTGACGGCCAGCTGTCCGTCGGCGCCTCCGACATCGAGGGCGACTCTCGTGTGGTCGCCGCCGAGATCGTCGCGGGCGCGAAGCGGCAGAAGGTCACGCTCACCGCGAAGCTCGACAAGTTCTACGACGGCGGCGCGCTCTGGCTCGACCTCGAGACCGAGGGTGGCCAGTCGCTGCGTGTCGAGAACGTCCGCTGGACGGTCGAAGCGCCGGAGAAGATCCGCCCGACCGCGGTGACCATCTGCACGATGAACCGCGCCGACGACTGCCTGTCGAACCTGCAGGCGCTCGCCGCCGACGTCTCTTCGCTGGAGACCCTCGACGCGATCTACGTCGCCGACCAGGGCACCGACCGCGTCGAGTCGCGCGAAGGCTTCGAGCAGGTCTCGAAGGACCTCGGCGACAAGCTGCACTACATCAAGCAGCCGAACCTCGGCGGTGCCGGTGGCTTCACCCGCGGCCTCTACGAGGTCGCCGGGCACACCGAGACCGAGCACGCGAACGTCCTGTTCATGGACGACGACGTCCTGCTCGAGCCGGATCTGGTGATCCGGATGACCGCGTTCTCCAACCGCACGGTCAACCCGGTCATCGTCGGCGGGCAGATGCTGAACCTGCTGCACCCGAACCAGCTGCACGTCGGCGCCGAATACGCCCGGCTGAACACGCTGGAGCCCGGCCAGCCGGTGACGCACTCGCTCTCGACCGCCGACCTGCTCGGCGTCGACGAGGAGACCCTCAAGCCGAACCGCCAGGAACGCCGCCTCGACGCCGGGTACAACGGCTGGTGGTCGTGCCTGATCCCGTACGAGGTCGTCAAGGCCACGGGCTACCCGCTGCCGTTCTTCTTCCAGTGGGACGACGCGGAGTACAGCTACCGCGCACGCGGCGCGGGCTTCCCCACCGTCACCCTTCCGGGCGCCGGCGTCTGGCACGCCGACTTCCACTGGAAGGACTGGGACGAGTGGCACCGCTACTTCAACCTGCGGAACTCGATCATCACCGCCGCGCTGCACTCGCCGTTCAACCTGAACCTGCTCTCGCGCGTGCTCGTCGCGCAGCTGGTCCGGTACCTGCTCGGCATGCAGTACGGCCTGTCCGCCACGCTGATCAAGGCCGTCGAGGACTTCCTCGAGGGACCGGAGGTCCTGCGTGACGGCGGCGTCGCCGCGATGAAGGAGATCCGCCGGATCCGCGACGAGTACCCCGAGACCAAACGGCACAAGGCCACCGACGTCCCGGGCATCGCGTCGAACGACATCGGCATCATCAACAGCGCGCCGCGGCCCAGCATGCAGCGCCTGGTGCTGATCAAGCGAGTCCTCGACAGGGTGCTCGGCCGCAGCCGCCACTCGCTCGGCGCGATCCCGATCGACGAGGCCCACTGGTGGCACGTCGCGACCTTCGACACCGCCGTCGTCACCGACGCTTCGCAGGAAGGCGTGCGGGTCCGCTCGTACGACCGCGCGAAGATGTTCGAGCTGGCGCGTCAGGGCGCGAAGGTCCTCCAGCGGCTTCGCAAGGAAGGCGCCGCGGTGCAGGAGCAGTACAAGCGCTCCATGCCCGAGCTGACCTCGCGGGACAACTGGAAGCGGCTCTACGAGCTGTAAGCAGTGCTTCGGCGGCCCGTTGCTCACGAATTCTCGTGAGTGACGGGCCGTTTCGCGTCTGGGCCGCGGTGGGGGTGTGTGGAAATAGGGACGTTGAGTGTCCCTATTTCCACACAGCCCCTCCGTGACCCGACCGGTCACGCGGGACTGTGTGGATTTCTGGTCATCCAACGTCCCAAAATCCACACAGTCCGGCGTGACCGGCCCCGCAGGAGCGCACCCGAGGGGAGCAAGGGACCTTTAGTATCGCTAGCTTTCCTAGCGGTGCTAGACCCAACCAAGGTCGAGTTAGGGTACCCTTACCTTCATGACGGATCTGGCCGCTAGAGCCCGCATTCTCGCCGACGACCTCCTCTTCCCGGCAGCCATCGAAGTCGACCTCAAGGGAGAAGTCCCTTCGAGTCACTTCGACGCCCTCGCGGCCGAAGGCTTCTACGGTCTCGCCGCGCCCAAGGAGGTCGGCGGGCCGGGTATCGACTTCCCGACGATCATCCAGGTCCTCGAGGCCATGGCGGGCGGCTGCCTCAGCACCATGTTCACCTGGGTCCAGCATCACGGCCTGGTCGCCGGGCTGTCGCTCACCGACCGCGCGGACCTGCGCGAGCGCTACCTCCCGGCGCTGATCAGCGGCGAGCTCAAGGCGGGTGCCTCGTTCGCCGCGGTGATCCCGACCCCGCCGAGGCTGCGCGCGGAACGGGTCGAGGGCGGTTACCTGCTCGACGGCGAGGCCCCGTTCGTCAGCGGCTGGGGCATCATCGACCTGCTCCAGCTCTGCGCCAGGGACGGCGACACCATCGTCAGCGCGATCATCGACCCGGTGGCGGGGGAGCATCTGGAGGTCCAGCCGCTCGACCTCGTCGCGGCGCAGGGCACGTCCACCGTGCACCTCGGCTTCACCCGCTACTTCCTCGCCGACGACAGCGTCTACGGCAAGGTCCCGTACGCGGACTTCATCGCGGGCAACACCTTCGTCTCCCGCCTCAACGGCTGCGCGCCGCTGGGGCTGGCCGCCCGGGCCGCGCGGTTGATCGAAGACCTCGGGAAGGCCGACGTCGCCGCCGGGATCACGGCGGAGATCGACGGCGTCCGTGGACGTCTCGACGCGAGTCTCGCCGATCCTCCGTCACTGCCCGCGGCCCGGGCGGCGGGCGCGGAGCTCGCGTTCCGGGCCGCGGGCGCGCTGGTCGCGGCCAACGGCAGCACGTCGGTACTCGCCGGACGACACCCCCAGCGGCTCGTCCGGGAAGCCACCTTCCTGCTGGTCGCCGCCAGCCGCCCGGAGATCAAGTCGGGCCTGCTGGAGCTCTTCTCCCGTTAGTGGAGGCCGAACACCCGGGTCTTGCGGTTCAGGTCGTCGATGTAGGCGGCGGCGACGTGGGAGAAGTTGATCGCCACCTCGGAGTCGTCCTTGGTCTGGATCGTCTGGACCGAGCCGGTGCGGACGAAATGCGAAAGGTCCTTGGTCAGCCGTTCGGTTTCTTCCGTCGTGAGCGCGAAGAGCAGCGGCTCCCCACCGGTGGCGAGATGGAGCACGAGCGCGGGTTTCTGGTCTGCCATGAACCCATGGCACCAGCCGTGATCACAGCCGGGCAAGCGGGTTCGCTGCGGGCGTACCGGGTACGTGGACTACGTTCAACCCGACGAACAAGACACCCGCGGGGGGAAAAGGCGATGCCGCACTCGTTCTCGCTGTCACTGGCGGCGGTGGACATCCTGCTCGAACACGGCCGGTTCGGCCCGGCGCCGGTTCCGTTCGAAGTCCCGCACATCGGCACCACGGTCGAGCAGCGCGCGATGGTGCGCGAGGCCGTCTTCCGCGATCTCGAAGGACGCGGCCTGATGCGCGGCGGCAGGCTCGACGCGGACGTCGAGCTCGCGCTCGCCACCTTCGTCAACCCGCAGCTCGCCGTCTGGGCGGTCGCGCAAATGGACAAGGACAAGCAGCTGTTCGCGAGGGCGGCGACGAACGGCCAGTTCGCGGTCGTCGCGCGCCAGGACGAGAACCTGCTCGTCTTCGAAGAGACCAGGCCGACAGCGATCGTCGCGTCGATCGTCGACCTGCTGCCGCTCACCCCGGCGGGACCCGGCCAGTCCGTCACCATCGCGAAGCCGGCCAGCGTGCCGAAGCGTCCTCGCAACGACGACGCTTACGACCCCTTCGCCGGTGTCAGCGGTCCTCGTACCCACGGGTCGAACCCGCAGCAGCGGCAGGTGGAGCGCATCTTCGAGAAGGCGAAGACGCGAGTGGGCCAGTTCAGCGTGTTCATCCGCGGCGGGAGCGTGTTCCCGCCGCTGGCCTGGTTCGACACCGAGGCGGGCCGGTTCATGATGACCTCGCGTCAGGCTGCCGACGGGCAAAGCTGGCTGACCTACGCTCCCGCCGACAACGCGAGGATCGCGCAACAGCTGTACGCCCAGCTCGAAGGCCAGTTCTGAACCGTCGGGAACCGGGATGACGCCCGTTTCGTCACACTTGCCGGAGAGATCTTCGGTGATCGGCGAATCACCGTTGCGCTGAGTGTTCGGCTAGTAGACTGCCGGGCGGTACGCACGGGCGAGCAGACGATGCAGTGGGGCGGACGATGGCTTTCGAAGCGGATGGCGGACAGGCGGGGCCGGACTACTCGATCGGCGCCGCCATGGGAGCGGCAGCCGGTTATGTGGCCAAGGGCGGCCTGAACCAGGAGGCGATCGCCAAGGTCAGCGCCGAGACCCAGAAGCTGGTCTCGGCCGCCAAGAGCGGCGGCTTCAAGATCAGCGAAGAGGGTGTCAAACCGCTGCGTGAGGCGCTGGCGAACATGTCGGAGGAACTCAGCGCGCTGAAGATCAAGACCATGGCGCTGAACGACGCCCCGCAGCTGGGCGGTCACCCCTACGGCAAAGCGGTCGCGGCCCACGACCACAAGGGCGCGGCCCAGTCGGCCAACTCCGCGAGCGCGGTCATCGGGCAGTTCGAGAAGGTGGTCAAGGACGCCGACGAGGCGCTGGCCAGGGCCGCCGGACTGTACAAGGGCGTCGAGGACAGGGCGATCGACGCCACCAAGAAGGTTCAGGCTTGAGGATGATGAAAAAGCTTTACGTGGTGCCGCTCGCCGCGGCCGGCCTGGTATTGGCCGCGTGCTCCAGCGAAAAGCCGGGAAACGCCAGCCCCGCGCCGTCTGCCCCGCCCGCGTCGTCGAGCGCGTCCAGCGCGCCCACGTCCGGCGCGGACACCGCGTCGATCGAACCGTGTTCACTCGTCGGCGCGTCGGACCTGGCGTCCTATGGGACGTTCAAGCCACCGACGACCGAGAACGCGGGCGGAGCCCGTCTCTGCACGCTGAGCAAGGAGGCGGCGACAGCCTCGGAAAGCCTCTCGATCGGTATCGGCGTCCGTGACACACAGGGGCTCGAAACGGTGAGTGACGCCGGCAACGGCAAGACCACCGGCAACGTCAACGGGCGCAAGGCGGTTCTCGCGCCCAGGCCCCCGGCGGGGTGCTTGATGGCACTCGAACTCGGCTCGTCGGCGCGTGTCGACGTCCTGATCGCCACCGACGACACCGAGAAGGCTTGCGGGATCGCCGAGAAGGTCGCCGACATCGTCGAACCGAAGCTTCCGAAGAGCTAAGGGGGAATCAGGATGACCACGAAGACACCGAACCTGAGCGAGAAGCAGGTCTCCGACCTTTCGCCCGCGGCACGTGACGCCTACTTCGAGCAGAAGGCCCAGGAGGGCGTCGACCCCAGTGACGGCTGGCTGTTCGGCGCGGTCAAGCAGTTCATGGCCTCCGGGAAGGCGCACCAGCAGTCCCAGGAGGTCGGCGACAAGAACGTCGATCAGCTGACCAAGAACGGCGACGTCCAGTACGTCGAGGGCCTGGAGCCGTCGAACGCGGACTACCAGGGGTACGACCACGAGAAGCTCGAACAGTTCATCAAGAGCGACTTGAACGTCGAGCAGGTCACCGAGGTCTCCACGGCGTACCACGACCTTCACAAGGCGTTCAACACCTTCTCGACGACGATGGACAAGGCCGTCACGGCGTCGCAGGGCACCTGGGAAGGCGACGCGGCGGGCAACGCGCAGGGCTACTTCAAGAGCCTCAGCAAGTGGTCCGAGACGAACTCCCAGAACGCGAAGCTCGCCTCCGAGACGATCTACGACCAGGGCACCGCGGCTTCCCACGTCAAGAACGTGATGCCCACGCCGATCCCCTTCAACTGGAAGGACGAGGTCGGCGGCTGGATGACGTCGAACCCGTTCAACCTCGGCGACAACATCGACAAGTCCATCCAGAAGCAGAAGGACAGCCAGGAGGCGCACACCCAGGCGGCCTCCGCCATGCACGACTACGACAAGTCCCTCTTCGAGGCCGCGTCGAAGCAGCCCGCGTTCGCCGAGCCGCCGAAGTTCGGCGTCGACGGCGGTGGCGGCATCGACGACGGCACCGGCAAACCCGGCATCCACAAGCTGCCCCCGGGCGAGAAATTCCCCTGGGACAAGGACAATCCGCCCGGCAACACCTACATCCCACCGGGTAACGGCGGTGGGGGCGGCGGAGGCGGAGGTGGCGGCACCGCGGTCCCGCCGGGCACCGGGCATCTCCCCGGCCCCGGCAGCAGCACGGGCTCCGGCAGCATCCCGTCGAGCACGACGCCGTCGGGTTTCCTGGGCAACCAGCCGCCGGTCAGCACGCCGGGCCCGAACAACAACGCCAACGCGATGCCGATGAGCCCCATGCCGATGTCGCCCATGATGGGCGGCGGCATGGGCGACTCCGACTACAACGGCCGGAACAGCCGCGGCGGCGGCGGAAGCGGGTTCGGCCCCGGCAGCGGCGCGGGGGGCTCCACGCCCGGTTCGGGTTCCGCGTCCGGCGCGGCCCGTCCCGGCGGTGTCGGTGCCGCGGAAGCGGCGGCAGGCCGCGGTATGGGCGGTCTCGGCGGTGGCGCCGGAGGCCGCGGCGGGCCGGGTATGGGCGGCGGCATGGGTGGCCGCGGTCAGCAGTCGGACGGGGACGAGGACACCGAGCACCAGCGTCCGACGTACCTCGTCGAGGGCGACCCGGACGAGGTCTTCGGGACGGACATGCGCACCGCGCCGCCGGTCATCGGCGAATAACGGACACGGAAAAGGGCCCCTCGCGCGAGCGAGGGGCCCTTTTCCGTGGTCTCAGTAGCGGTAGAACTTTTCCTTGCGGCCCTGGCGCACCAGTTTGAGCCACTGCAGGAAGGCCTTCGGGTCCCGCTTCACCCCGACGAAGTACAGCCCGAACCGCACCACTTCGAGTGCGCCGATCTTGCGCATACCCGGCTGCGACAGCAGGTATCCGCGGTTGCGGTAGGTGTAGTAGCGCTTGACCTCGTTCTCCGGGTCCTGCGCGTGGAATCGGCCGCCCAGCATCGGCTTGAACTCGTCCGAGCCGTCCGGGTGCAGGTACGCGGTCTTGAGCGAGGTGCCGAACGGCAACCCCGACCGCACCAGGCGCCGGTGCAGTTCGACCTCGTCGCCGCGGAAGAACAGCCGCAGATCCGGCACACCGACGACGTCCAAAGTGGACGCCCGGAACAGCGCGCCGTTCATCAGTGAGGCGATACCGGGCAGGAAGTCGACGCCCAGTTCCGACGACGAACGCTTCCAGGTCAGCCCGCGCCGCAACGGGAACGCGAGTTTGTCCGGCGCTTCGATGTTCGACACCACCGGCGAGATCTCGGCCAGATTCCGCTTTTCGGCCTCGTCCAGCAGGATCGCGAGGACGTTCTCGTCGGCGGGACGGCCGTCGTCGTCGGCAAGCCAGATCCAGTCCGCGCCCAGCGAAAGCGCGTGCAGCATGCCGAGCGCGAACCCGCCCGCGCCACCGAGATTGCGGTGCGAAGGCAGGTACGTGAAGGGGAGCGGGAAGTTCTCGACGATGTCCCGCGCCGACTTGTCCGGCCCGTTGTCGACCACGACGAGGTGGTCGATGGGCCGCGTCTGCGCGGCGATCACCTTGAGCGAGTCCGCGAGCAGTTCCCGCCGATGGCGCGTGACGACGACGCCGACGACGGCGCCTTCGGGCAACTGCCGGGTCTCGCTGGTCATCCTTGGCCGCCGTTCGTCGTCGCGACGGGCTCGGGGGCGACGCCGAAGCGCTCCAGCGTCTCCTGGCTCATGTTCTCGAACGGGTCGCGGCCCTTGTATCCGGTGAGCACGTCGCGCAGCGAACCGCGCTGCTTCACGTGTCCTTCGTCCATCCAGATCGCGGAATCGCAGAGTTCGAAGAGGAACTCGTCCGAGTGGCTGGCGAACACCAGGATGCCGGACCGCTTCACCAGGTCCTTCAGCCGGTCCTTGGCCTTGTTGAGGAACGCCGCGTCGACCGCGCCGATGCCCTCGTCGAGGATCAGGATCTCCGGGTCGATCGAGGTGACCACGCCCAGCGCCAGCCGCACGCGCATACCGGTCGAGTAGGTCCGCAACGGCATCTGCAGGTAGTCACCGAGTTCGGTGAACTCCGCGATGTCGTCGACACGCGCTTCCATCTCCTTCGCGGTCATCCCGAGGAACAGGCCGCGGACGATGATGTTCTCCAGCCCGGAGATCTCCGGGTCCATGCCGATCCCGAGGTCGAAGACCGGTGCGATCTTGCCCGAGATCTTCGCCGAGCCGCGGGTGGGCTCGTAGATCCCGGACAACAGCCGCAGCAGCGTCGACTTCCCGGCGCCGTTGTGGCCGACCAGGCCGACGCGGTCGCCCTGCTTCAGGGAGAGCGTCACGTCGTGGAGGGCTTCGATGATCGGCACCTTGCTTTCGGTGCCGATCTTGCCACCGACCTTGCCCAGTACCTTTTTCTTCATGGACCGGGTCTTCGCGTCGAAGATGGGGAAGTCGACGTAGGCGTTGTGCACATCAATGCTGACCATCTGTCACACCCAATAAGAGACGCGGGAACGGTAATTGCGCATCGCCACCAGGGCGAGGCCCCAGCCGACGACGGTGATGCCGAGCACCACGAACCAGCTGTTGATGCTGACGGCCTGCCCGATCAACGGGGCACGCACGATCTGGATGAAGTGGAAGAGCGGGTTGGCGTAGACGAACGGCAACGCTCCCGAAATGCTGTCACGGGCGCCACCCGCCATCAGCTGGTCGATCGGCCACACGATCGGCGTCATGTAGAAGAGCAGCTGGATGAGCGAGTTGATCACCTGCGGAATGTCGCGGTAGCGGGTCGAGATGATACCCAGCAGCAGGGTGACCCAGCCGGCGTTCAGCGCGAGCATCAGGATGCCGGGGATCGCGCTCAGCGAGTACCAGCCGATCCCGGGGTGGCAGAGGACCTGCCCGACACAATCGCCGCTCATCGCATACGGCTGGTCCAGGCTGGTGAAGAAGATCGCGACCACGATGACGTAGACGATCAGGTTGTGCGCCAGCATCAGCGTCTGCCGCCACACCGTGCGGAGGGCGTAGACCGAAAGCGGTGCCGGGAGCTGTTTGATGAGCCCCTCGTTGGCGATGAAGGTCTCCATGCCCTCGGACAAGCAGCCGCTGATGAAGCCCCAGATGATGAAACCGGTGCTGATGTACGGCAGGAACGTCGCTGTCGGCAGCGCGAACAGCTGTGAGTACAGCAGTCCCAGGCCGAGCGCGATGATGCCCTGGCTGATGGTGATCCAGAACGGGCCGATCACCGAGCGGCGATAGCGCTGCTTGATGTCCTGCCAGCCGAGGTGTCCCCACAGCTCTTTGGCGGCGAACCCGGTCTTGATGTCGGCGAACGCCCGCGAAAAGGTCTTGCTGTCCGAAATCGGCGGAACCGAGGTCGGCGCAGCACCGTCGGGGGCGTGAACCGTGCTGGTGGCATGCACGGGAACGAGGGTACCGATGGGGCCGCCGGAGCCTGGGCCGCCCCGTCCGACCACGGACCGCTACCGTCGGCTTCGAACCCGGATGCGGTCCGTGTGCTGGTACTTTCTCCCCTCATGACTGCTGCACTCGGCGACGCGAGCTTGATGGTCAATCTGCTCGCCGCCTACGCCGACCGGCCGGAGCCGCGTTCGGTGGCCGTGGTCGGAAACCAGCCTCTCCCGCCGGACCCCCGGCGGGCGAAGGCCATCGATGCCTGCGACCTCGTGATCCGGGTCAACGGTTTCGTCGTGGACGAGCCGGGCGGCCCCGAAACCGTCGGCAGCCGGGTGCACGTCGTCGTGTTCAACCGCGCCGTCCGCGCCACCAAACACGTCTTCCGTGACTACCGCAAGCGGCTCTACCTGCTGGTCGAGCCGGGGCGGATGCACTGGGAGCCCGAAGACATCCCGGGCTGGTGGCCCGGTGACCTCGGCTACGTGCCGGTGCCGAACCGCGAGGTCGTCCTGCCGCTTTCGGACGCGCTGGGCCTGCCGAGCCGGGAAGAGGGCCTGTGGTCGACCACGGGGACGCTGGCCGCCTGGATCGCGCGCACGTCGTTCCCGCACGCCAACCTGGTCCTGTCCGGGTTCTCGTTCATCGACGACCCGGCCCAGACCCGCTGGGAGCACGCCGCGGGTGACTCCTGCATCGTCGGGCCCGAACACCGGATCGCCGCCGAGGGCAGGCTGCTGGACTCCTGGACGAAGACCGGCGAAACCGAACTCCTGCGCTGAACTCCCAGCCAGCCCACCCCGAGAAGGACCACCCATGGCAGTGCAGAAACTCCGCAGCGGCGTGATCGGCCGGATCGCCAGGCTCATCGACTTCCGGATCGACGAGCGGCTCCGCGACCTCAATGGGCGCGTCAACGAACTCGAACACGCCACCGCGGACCACCGCCGCCGCCTCGACGGCGCCGAAGGCAGCCTCGAGCACGCGCGCGGCGACCTGCGCTGGACCCGCGCCGAGCTGGACCGCCTGATCCCGAGCGTCGCGGCCCAGGAGGCCCAGCTGGAGGATCTGCGCGAGTCGCTGTCGCTGCCGGCGCACGCCGACAAGCCCGAACTGGCCGAGGCGCGCAGCCTGATCCAGGAGATCCAGCGCCAGCACGCCCAGATCCGGGTCCGGCTCGCCGGGATCGCCCGCTACGAGGACCGGTTGCGCCGTCTCGAGGAGACCATCACCGTCCCGGCAGGCGAATGACCGGCTCGCTGGTCGAGGCCGGGGAAGCCGACCTCGACCGGATCCGGCGGTGGCGCAACCACCCGTCGGTCCGGCGGGTCAGCTTCACCACGCACGAGATCGGTGCCGAAGAACACCGTGGCTGGTTCGAGGCGGTCCGCGCGGACCCGAGCCGTCGCGTACTCGTGTACCGGCACGGCGGGGTGCCCGCCGGCGTCGTGCTGTTCAGCGACATCGACACCGAGGCCGGAAGCGCGGAATGGCACTTCTACCTGGACGTCGAAGGCCTCGGCCCGGAGACCCTCCCCGCCTGGCTGAAACTGGAGGGCGCGGCCGTCGACTACGGCTTCGACGTCCTCGGCCTGAGCCTGCTCGGCGGCGCGACGCTCGCCGACAACCGGCAGGTCCTGCAGCTGCACCGGCGATTCGGCTTCACCGAAACACGCAGGTATGTTCGGGAGGTCGACGGCGAGCCGCGCGAGGTCGTCTGGACCGAACTGCGTGCCGCCGACCGCCGGACCAGGAAGAAGAGGTAGTCGTTCCCCGATGACCGCCAGCGAGGTGCGCATCGGCGCACACGTCCTCTCGGCAGCGCACCCGCCGTTCGTGATCGCCGAAATGTCCGGTAACCACAACGGTGACCTCGGCCGGGCACTGGAGATCGTCGACGCGATCGCCGAAACCGGTGCGCAGGCGGTCAAACTGCAGACCTACCGGCCGGACACGATCACCATCGACGTGGACACCCCGGACTTCCGGATCGGCGACTCGCATTCGCTGTGGGGCGGCGAGAACCTCTACAAGCTCTACGAGCGCGCCCACACGCCTTGGGAGTGGCACGAGCCGCTGTTCGAACGCGCCCGCGCCCGCGGTCTCGAGATCTTCTCCAGCCCGTTCGACCCCACCGCCGTCGAGCTGCTGGAGTCGTTGGACGCGCCCGCGTACAAGATCGCGTCGTCGGAGATCGTCGACCTGCCGCTGATCGAACTGTGCGCGAAAACCGGCAAACCACTGATCATCTCGACCGGGATGGCCAGCGTCGCCGAGATCGACGCGGCGGTGCGGACGGCGCGTGCGGCGGGCAACGACCAGCTCGTCGTGCTCGGCTGCACCGCCAGCTATCCGGCGTCGCCCGCGGAGAGCAACTTGCGCGGTCTGCCCGTTTTGGCGGGGGTGACCGGGACGCTCGTCGGCCTGTCCGACCACACGCCCGGCATCGGCGCCCCGCTCGCGGCCGTCGCTCTCGGCGCCGTCGCGATCGAGAAGCACGTGACGCTGGCCAGGACCGACGGCGGCGTCGACTCGGAGTTCTCCCTGGAACCCGCCGAGCTGGCCGCGCTGGTCACCGAGTCGCACCGCGCCTGGGAGGCGCTGGGCGCGGCGGTGATCGGGCCGCGCGAGAGCGAGAAGGAAGGCCTGCGGTTCCGGCGTTCCCTGTATGTCGTCGAGGACGTGCGTGCCGGGGACACGGTGACGCGGGAGAACGTCCGGTCGATCCGGCCAGCCGGTGGGCTGGCGCCCGCCGAGATCGTGAACGTGCTCGGCCGCACCTTCGCCTCCGATGTCCCGAAGGGCACCGCGCTCACCTGGGGCCTGATCTAGCGTCGTGAGTGAGGGGTGGCGAGACATGCGCTCTCGTTCCTGATCAAGATCCGGTACCGGGGTAGCCGTGCGAGGGGTAAGGCAAACCTTGTCCTGTCGGGGCACCCGAACACCAGTGGCCTCAGAAGTACCAGCAGTCACAGCGACGCCGCGTGAAGGCCCCTTTCACGCGGCTCAGCCGAAGAAACTCGACCTTCACACCTCCCCAAGTACGTGAAGGACTCCTTCACTGCGCTAGACGCAATGAAGGAGGCCCTCACGTACCGCAAGGCAGACAAGAGTGAGAACAGGGCTCCGACACAGAGAGGCATGACCACGACACCGTTCCTTGCCTCTCGATAACCGTCCTGGCGGCTCAGCGGAAGAAGGCGTGGACCTCGTCGATGACACGGTCCACGTCGGCGTCGGTCAACGCCGGGAACAGGGGCAGCGAAAGCTCCTGGCTGTAGTACAGCTCCGCGTTGGGGCACAGCCCGCGCCGGTACCCGAGGTCCTCGAACACCGGATGCCAGTAGGCGGGGATGTAGTTGACCTGGACGCCGATTCCCTTGCCGCGCAGGTAGTCGAACAGTTCGCGACGGCGTCCTTCGAGGACTCGCAGCGGGTACAGGTGCCACACCGGGTCCGCGCCTTCGCGTACGGCGGGCGTCAAGACTCCGTCTAAAGAGGACAGTGCGGCGGTGTACCGCGCGTGGATCTCCGCGCGCCGCTTCTTGAACTCGGCGAGCCTGCGCAGCTGGCTGCTTCCCAAGGCGCACAGCACATCCGGCAACCGGTAGTTGAGGCCGAACTCGTGCACCTCCTGATGCCACGCGCCCTCGTCCGGATAGCGCTGCGCCGTCTTGTCCCGCACCAGCCCGTGGTTGCGGAAACCGCGGGCCCGCGTCAGCAGCTCGTCCGAAGCGGCGACCACCGCGCCGCCTTCGGCCGTGGTGAGGTTCTTGGTGGGGAAGAAGGAGAACGTCGTGAGGTCGGCGAGCGAGCCGACCGGCCTGCCCTGCCAGCTCCCGCCGACGGAATGCGCGGCGTCCTCCAGCAGCAGTGCGCCGTTGGCATGGGCGAGGCGGCCGAGTTCGTCCAGTTCCGCCGGGTGGCCGGCGTAGTCCACGGCCGCGATGACCTTGGTCCGCGAAGTGACGGCTGCCGAAGCCGCCGCCGGGTCGAGGTTGCCGGTGTCCGTCTCGACGTCGGCGAACACGACCTTGCCGCCGAGCAGCGCGGCCGTCGCGGCGGTGGCGACGAACGTCATCGGCGAGGTGACGACCTCGTCACCCGGACCGACCCCGGCCGCCGCGTAGGCGACGTGCAGCGCGGCCGTGCCCGAGGTGACGGCCACGGCGGGCGTGCCGCCGGTGAACTCGGCGAGGTCCTCCTCGAAACGCGTGACGGCGGGGCCGGTGGTCAGCCAGTCGCCGCGCAGCACGTCGGTGACAGCGGCGATGTCCTCGTCCGAAATGGACTGACGGCCGTACGGGAGGAACTCAGCCATACTGCTCGACCAGGTCGCGCAGCTCTTCCGGGTCGAGCCACAGGTCGTTGGTGTCCGAACGGTAGGCGAAGTTCTCCGGCACGGGCTCGCCGTCCGTCGGCGGCTCGTAGCCCCAGCCCGCGATATGCGGCTGGACGACATAGCGATCGGTCAGCCGCACGGTCCGGCGGGCGTCGTCGGGGGCGATCATCTCTTCGTGCAGCTTCTCGCCGGGCCGGATGCCGACCTCGTGCATCGGCGAACCCGGCGCGATGGCCTGCGCGAGTTCGACCAGCCGCATGCTCGGGATCCGCGGCACGTACAGCTCGCCGCCGTTCATCTGGTCGAAGGAGTCGATCACGAACCGAACGGCCTGCGGGAGCGTGATCCAGAAGCGGGTCATCTCCTTGTGCGTGATCGGCAGCGACTCGCCCTTGGCCGCGAGCGCGCGGAAGAACGGGATGACACTGCCGCGTGAGCCCATCACGTTGCCGTAGCGGACCACGGAGAACCTGGTCGGATGCGTCGCGGCGTAGTGGTTCGCGCTGATGAACATCCGGTCGGCGCACAGTTTCGTGGCGCCGTAGAGGTTGATCGGGCTCGACGCCTTGTCGGTCGAGAGCGCGACGACCTTCTTCACGCCGGTGTCGATCGCGGCTTCGATGACGTTCTGCGAGCCGACGACGTTGGTCTGCACGAATTCGAACGGGTTGTACTCACCCGTGTCCACCTGCTTGAGCGCGGCGGCGTGCACCACGTAGTCGACCCCGTGCATCGCGCGCTCGAGCCGGCGGCGGTCGCGGATGTCGCCGATGAACCAGCGCAGCCTCGGGTCGTCGTCGAACTGCTGCCGGGCTTCGTACTGCTTGAGCTCGTCGCGGGAGAGCACGACCAGCCGTCGCGGGTTCAGCTCGGCCAGGGCGTAGGTGATGAACGCCTTGCCGAACGAACCGGTCCCGCCGGTGAGCAGGATGCTGGAGCCATCCAGCTCGGACATCGTTGACCTCCGCGTTTCGGTGCTGCTGCCGCAGGCCATCATGTCACCCATGGATCCAGACCCCGGGGCCCACGTGGTCAACGCCGTCGTCCAGGCGCGCGCGTCGTCGACCCGGCTACCTGGCAAAGTGCTCCGGCCACTGGCGGGCCGGAGCGTGCTGGGCTGGGTCGTCAGGGCCGCCGCGGCCTCGCCGGGAATCGACGCCGTCGTGGTCGCGACCTCCACGGAAGCCGAGGACGACGCGGTGGCCGAGGAAGCCACCCGGCACGGTGCCTTGGTCGCCAGGGGACCGCTCGAAGACGTCCTCGCACGCTTCGCCGTGGCCGTCGAGTCGTATCCGGCCGACGCCGTGGTGCGGCTCACCGCCGACTGCCCGCTGCTGGACCCGGCGCTGATCGGGCAGCTCGTCACGCTGTGGCGGGCCCGGCCCTCGCTGGACTACTTGAGCACGACGCTCGTGCGCACGCTGCCCCGGGGATTCGACGCGGAACTCGTGCGCGGGGCCGTCCTGGCCGAGCAGGTCGAGACCGCCCGCGGCGCCGATCGGGAACACGTGACTTCCGGCATCTACTCGCGGCCGGAGATCTACTCGTGCTCCGGTGTCGTGGTCAGCCCGTCCGCGGACGACCTGCGCGTGACCTTGGATACCGTCGAGGACTGGTCCGTCATCGAAGGTGTCGTGGCCGAGCTGGGGGATCGCCCCGGAGACTGGCGTGAGGTGGTCGCGGTGCTGCGACGGCGACCCGACCTCGCGAGGCTCAACCAGCACGTCGAGCAGAAGAAGGTGGCCCGTTGAGGAGGCTGATGCTCCGGGCCGACGCCTCCGGGACGATCGGCGCGGGCCACGTCTCGCGCATGGTCGCCTATGCCGAACGCGCGGTCGCGCGGCGCTGGGAGGTCGTGTTCTCCGGCCGGGTGGACAACGCCGAGTGGCTGGCCGCACGGTTCGGCGAGCTGTCCGTTCCCGTGGTGCCGTCCGCGCCCTTCGACGACTTCGACGTGGTGCTCGTCGACCACTACGACCTCGGCGAGCTGCGTCAGGAGGTCAACGCCGCGGGCGCGTTGCTGGTGTCCATCGAGGACGACGTGTTCGGCAGGCGCGAAGCGGACCTCGTCGTCGACTGCGGTTTCGCCCCCGCGCCGAGGCCCGACGACGGCTCCGGCGCACTGCTGCGAGGCGTGGCCTACGCGCCGCTGCGAGACGTGGTCCGGGAGGCGCGAGAGAAGCGTCGCGGTCGTGAAGAGGCCGAGCGGCCGCACGTGACCGTGGTGCTCGGCGGCGGGACCGAATGGGCGGGCACGGTCAGCGCGTTGCTGCACGCGTTGCGCGATACGGGGCTGCCCTTCGTCGCCGACGTGCTCGTGCGCGGTGAACCCACCGTGCCGGCCGCCCTGCCCGGCCAGGAATTCCGCATCGCGCCGCCCGGACCGGGGCTGTTGGACCTGCTGGTGGAGGCGGACGTCGCGGTGAGCGCGGCAGGCGTCACCCTGCTGGAGCTGTGCTGCCTCGGCGTCCCGACCGGCGTCGTGCAGCTTGTCGACAACCAGGAGACGGGCTACCGGGGCGCGCTGGATCTCGGGCTGGCGGCCGGGCTGGGGAGCGCGTCGGCGCTCGACGCGGGAGCCGTCGAGACGCTGCGGACCTTGCTGCGGGACACGGAAGCGCGGCGGCGGTTGTCGGAAAAGGCGGCGTCCGTGGTGGACGGCAAGGGTGTGGACCGCGTGCTGGACCGGTTGGAAGCTCTTGAGGACCGAAGGTGTCCTCGTTCCTCCCTACCGTTCTCCGTATGACCATCTCGCCGCATCGGATCACCGTCCCCCAGCGCGACCTCGACGACCTCGCCGCCCGCCTGGCGAACACCCGCTGGCCGGACGAGATCGACGGCGTCGGCTGGGGGCTCGGGACGCCGCTCGGGTACCTCCAGGAGCTGGCCGAGTACTGGCGCCTCCGCTACGACTGGCGCGCGCACGAAGAGCGCCTCAACGGTTTCCCGGGCTTCATGACGAACATCGACGGCGCGAACGTCCACTTCCTGCACGCGCGGTCACCCGAGCCCGGCGCGAAGCCGCTGGTGCTCACGCACGGCTGGCCGGGGTCCATTGTGGAGTTCCTCGACGTCATCGGCCCCCTGTCCGATCCGCGTGCGTACGGCGGCGACCCCGAGGACGCCTTCCACGTCGTCGTGCCGTCACTGCCCGGGTTCGGGTTCTCCGGGCCGACGACCGAGACGGACTGGGGGCCCGACCGGATCGCCGACGCCTGGCCGGTGCTGATGTCGCGGCTCGGGTACGAGCGGTTCGGGCTGCACGGCGGCGACTGGGGCGCGCTCGTGTCGCGTCAGGTGGGCGTCCGATGCCCGGAGCGGGTGATCGGCGCGCATCTGACGATGCTGCCGAGCGCGGTGCCCGAGTCCGAGGCCGATCTCGACGGGCTCACCGGCGACGAGCTCGCGCGCGGTGAGGCGGCGCTGGCGCGCGGGCGGGAGTTCCAGTACGGCGAGCTGGGCTACGCGATGATCCAGTCGACCAAGCCGCAAACGCTTGCCTACGGGCTCACCGACTCACCGGCCGGGCAGCTCGCGTGGCTCGTGGAGAAGTTCAAGTCCTATTCGGACTCTCGTGACGTCCCGGAAGACGCCATCGATCGCGACGAGCTGCTCACCAGCGTGATGCTCTACTGGCTCACCGGCACGGCGAACTCGTCTTCGCGGATCTATGCCGCGTTGGGAGCGGCCTGGGGCGACGAACCGCCGAAGTCCACGGTGCCCACCGGGGTGGCGGTGTTCCCGAAGGACACCGGACTCCCGATCCGGCACCTCGCCGAGCGCACCGACAATGTCGTGCACTGGTCCACTCTGGACCGTGGCGGGCACTTCCCTGGGCTGGAGGTGCCGGATCTGCTCATCGGCGACCTGCGGACGTTCTTCCGCCCGCTGCGCTGATCAGAGGTACTGGCCGGGGCCGTGCGCTTCGCCGGGGCCGCCCAGGGCGCTGCCCGCGGAAGGACCGGCCGGGAGCCCGCGCCGCATCTGCTCCAGCTGCACCCGCGCGGCCATCTGCTGCGCGAACAGCGCGGTCTGGATGCCGCTGAACAGCCCTTCCAGCCAGCCGACCAGCTGAGCCTGCGCGATCCGAAGCTCGGCGTCCGAGGGTGTCGAGTTCTCGGTGAACGGCCGCACCAGCCGCTCCAGCTCGTCCTGCAGTTCCGGCGCCAGCGCCTGCTCCAGCTCACGGATCGAGGTCTGGTGGATCTCGCGCACCCGCGTGCGGCTGGCATCGTCCAGCGGCGCGGCGCGGACCTCCTCCAGCAGCTGCTTGATCATCGTGCCGATCCGCATCACCTTGGCGGGCTCTTCGACGAGGTCGCCGAGCGACTCCTCGTGCGGCGTCTCCTCGTCGGAGCCGGAGGCGAGGCGCGCGGTGCCGACCGGGACGCCGTCGGGACCGACGACCACCACGTGGGGTGAGGAGTCTCCGCCGCCGTCGCCGGGGGTGGTCGATTCGCGGGAAACTGGGTCGGTCATGTGCTCCATCCTGGACTACGTCGGGCACGAAGCGCAGTGTGGTTTTCGGCGCCGTCTCCGAGCGTAGCGGGAATCGTCGCGCCCCGTGGTCGGGCACCCAACCCCGGGTAAAGCGCCAAACCGCACGTCCGTACGGTGTCCCCATGGCGTTCGACGTCGCTCGTATCCGTGGGTTGTTTCCCGCGCTGGGTGACGGCTGGATTCACTTCGACGGCGCCGCCGGAATGCTCGTACCTGAACAGGTCGCTTCGGCCGTATCCACGGCCATGCGCGCTCCGGTGTCCGGGCCGGGTGGAGCGTTTCCGGCCTCACAGCGTGCGGAAAGCATTGTCACGGCCGCTCGCCGGGCGGTCGCCGACCTGGTCGGCGCCGACCCGGCCGGAGTCGTGCTCGGACCCAACGCGCCCGACCTCATCCGCCGTCTCGTCGACGCGATGGCGGATCGCTGGACGATCGGCGACGAGGTCGTCGTCTCCCGGCTCGACGAGGAAGCCAACCTCGCGCCGTGGCGCCGCGCCGCGAAACGCGTCGGCGCCGTCGTGCGCTGGGGCGAGATCGACATCGAGACCTGCGAGCTGCCCGCCTGGCAGTACGAGAACCTCGTCTCCGCCCGCACCAAGGCCGTCGCGGTCACCCTGGCGTCCGGTTCGGTCGGCACCCGGCCCGACGTCCCGACGGTGATCGAGTTCGCGAAACGCGTCGGCGCGCTGGTCGTCGTCGACGCGACGTACGCGGCGCCGTTCGTGCCGCTGAACCTCAACGAGCTCGGCGCCGACGTGATGGTGGTTTCGGCGCAGGCGTGGGGCGGGCCGTCGGTGGGGGCACTGGTCTTCCGCGATCCCGAACTGCTCGAGCGCCTGCCGTCGGTCTCGCTCGACCCGGCCGCGCGCGGTCCGGCCCGGATGGAACTGGGCCCGCACGCGTACCCGTTGCTGGCGGGCCTGATCGCGTCGATCGACTATCTGGCCGGTTTGGACGACGCCGCGATGGGCTCGCGGCGCGAGAAGCTGGTGACGTCGCTGGGGTCGGCGAAGTCGTACCACGCGGGACTTCTGGCGCAGCTGTCCACCGAACTGCGCTCGCTGCGGCACGTCATGGTGATCGGCGACGCCATGCGCCGGATCCCCGCGTTGGCCTTCGCCGTCGCGGGCAAGAAGTCGCCCGAGGTCGCGGAGTATCTCGCGTCCCAAGGGCTCTGCGCCTTCGCCGACGACGGCACGAGCGGTGTCTTCGGATCACTGGGCGCCGCCGAAGTCGGCGGCGCCGTGCGGATCGGCCTCGCGCACTACTCGAACGTCTTCGAGGTCAATCAGCTCGTCCGGGTGCTGGAAGAGATCCGCTAAGACTTCGCGGCGAGAAGAACCTTGCCGAAAACCGAGCCTTCTTCGAGCGCGCGGTGCGCCGAAGCCGCCTCGGCCATCGGGACGACCTGACCGACGATCGGCTTCACCGAACCCTGCTCCACCAACGGCCACAGCCGCTCGCGGACGTCGGCGACGATCGCGGCCTTCTGCTCCAGCGGCCGCGACCGCAGGCCGGCGGCGTACACGCTCACGCGTTTGCCCAGCAGCTTGCCGATGTTGAGCTCGCCCTTGATCCCGCCCTGCATGCCGATGATCACGAGCCTGCCGTCCGCTTTCAGCGCGTCGACGTTCCGGTCGAGGTACTTGGCGCCCATGTTGTCGAGGATGACGTCCGCGCCGCCGGTTTCGGCGCGCAGGACCTCGACGAAGTCCTGCTCCTTGTAGTTGATCGTGATGTCGGCGCCGAGCTGGCGGCAGCTCTCCAGTCGTTCCGCCGAACCCGCGGTCACCGCGACCGTCGCGCCGAGCGCCTTGGCGACCTGGATCGCGTGCGTGCCGATTCCGCCCGCCCCGCCGTGGACGAGCAGGACCTCGCCTTCGGACAACCCGGCGTGCATCACCACGTTCGCCCAGACCGTGCACGCGACTTCGGGCAATCCGGCGGCCGCGAGCAATTCGACTTCGGCGGGAAGCGGAAGCAGTTGTCCCGCCGGGACGGCGACCTTTTCCCCATAGCCACCACCGGCGAGCAAAGCACAAACCTCGTCCCCGATTTGCCATCCTTCGACGCCTTCGCCGATTTCGGCGATCGTGCCCGAACATTCGAGCCCGAGGATTTCGCTCGCACCCGGCGGAGGAGGGTAATGACCCTGGCGTTGCAGCAGGTCAGCGCGGTTGACGGCGCTCGCGGCGACGTCGAGGACCACTTCGCCTTCGCCCGCCACCGGATCGGGGACCTCGGTCCATTCGAGAACGTCGGGATCGCCGGGCTCACGGATGGTGATCGCGTACATACAACCGACCCTATAACGGTGATGGGAAGTCCGCCGAACGTCGGTTGACCTATGACGCAAACCACACAAAGGTGACGCTCATGTCATATTCGCGAAGAAGCATTGTTCCCTCGATCGTGGTGATGGCCACCGCCGCGCTCACGGTCGGAATGGCTCCCGCTGCGACGGCCGCGCCGAAACTCGACGGTCCCGCTCTGGCCAAGCAGCTCGTCAACAAGGTCGACGTGGGCAACGTCAACCGGCACCTGATCGCGCTTCAGCGGATCTCGGACGCGAACGGTGGCCGCCGCGCCGCCAGCACCGAGGGCCACAAGAAGTCCGCCGAGTATGTCGCCACGAAGCTGGAGCAGGCGGGCTTCACGGTCACGCGCCAGGAGTTCCCGTTCACCTACGCGGAGACCCTCGCGGAGAACCTGACGGTCGCGGGCGCCGACGTCCCGATCATCATCATGTCCTACAGCCCCTCGACGCCCGCCGGCGGAATCACCGCGCCGCTCGCGGTGGTCCCGGTCGACGACACCAGCGGCTGCGAAGCGGCCGACTACGCCGGCGGGGTCACCGGCAAGATCGCGCTGATCCAGCGCGGTGGCTGTTCCTTCGCGCAGAAGCAGGCGACCGCCGCCGAGGCCGGTGCCGTCGGCGCGATCGTCTACAACAACGTCCCGGGCCCGGTCAACGGCACCCTGGGCGACCCGGCCGCGGGCAAGATCCCGACCGGTGGCATCACCCAGGCCGACGGCCAGGTGCTCGCGGGCAAGGCCGGCGCCTCGGTCACCCTCGACCTGCGTGCCTTCCAGGAGGCGCGGACCAGCTACAACGTCCTCGCCGAGACCAAGACCGGTCGCAAGGACAACGTCGTGATGCTCGGCGCCCACCTCGACAGCGTCACCGAGGGCCCCGGCATCAACGACAACGGCACCGGTTCCGCCGCGCTGCTGGAGACCGCGCTGCAGCTGGGCAGCAAGCCCAAGGCCAACAACGCCGTCCGCTTCGGCTGGTGGAGCGCGGAGGAGTTCGGACTCGTCGGCTCGACCCACTACGTCAACTCACTGAGCTTCGAGCAGCAGCTCGACATCGCGCTGTACTACAACTACGACATGATCGGCTCGCCGAACGCGGCGTACTTCGCCTACGACGGCGACAACTCCGACGGTGAAGGCGCGGGCGCGGGCCCGTACGGCTCCGCGCAGCTCGAGAAGACCCTCGTGGACTACCTCGAGAAGGGCAAGGGTGTCCCGGTCGAGGGCACGGACTTCACCGGTCGTTCGGACTACGGCCAGTTCATCGCGGTCGGCATCCCGGCCGGTGGCCTGTTCACCGGTGCCGAAGGCGTGAAGACCGCGGCACAGGCCGCCAAGTGGGGCGGTAGCGCCAACGTTCCTTACGACAAGTGCTACCACCAGGCCTGCGACAACCTCGGCAACATCGACCGCGTCGCGCTCGAGCGCAACTCCGACGCCGTCGCCTGGGCGCTGGGCGTGTACGCGACCAGCACCGAGAACATCAACGGTGTCCCGGGTGGCAAGGCCGCGAAGGCCAAGGCCCTTCGCGCGGCCGAGCGGTCCAAGCAGCGGAGCCTGACGGCTTCCGTCCACGCTGACGACCACCACGGTGCCGCCGCCGCGTAACACCTGAAGTACATGAAGGCCCCCTTCCTTGCGCTAGGTGCAGTGAAGGGGGCCTTCACGCGCGGCCACTGTGACTGCTGGTGCGCGAAGGTAGCGAAGGCCTCCTTCCCTACCCTCAGGGTAGGGAAGGAGGCCTTCACGGACACTCAAGAACCGCCTTGACGCGAGCGGCCACCCGCGGTCCTGTGTCAGCCCAGGTTGTTGGTCCCGAAGGTGTCGCACCGCGCGGGCTGGCCGGTCTGGAAGCCGGTGGTGAACCACTTCTTCCGCTGCGCCGAAGTACCGTGGCTGAACTTCGACTCGTCGACCCGGCCGCCGCCCAGTTTCGTCTGGATGTAGTCGTCACCGATGCGCGAAGCGGTGTCGAGCGCGGAATTGATGTCTTCCTGGCTGATCTCGGTGATCAGCGGACGCCCGGTCTCGGTCGGTGCGGTCGTGGCGTGGTTCGCCCAGACCCCGGCGTAGCAGTCGGCCTGCAGTTCGAGCCGCACCGAACCCGACGTCGGCCCGCTCCCGGTGCCCTTTTTGGACACTCCGGTGAGGTTCTGCACGTGGTGGCCGTATTCGTGGGCCAGCACGTACGCCTCCGCGAACGGCCCGCCCTGCGCGCCGAAGCGGGTGCGGAGTTCGTTGAAGAACCCGAGATCGATGTAGACCTCGGAGTCGCCGGGGCAGTAGAACGGCCCGACGTCGGAGGTCGCGTTGCCACAGGCCGTGTTCACGCCGCCGTTGAAGAAGTTGGTGACGGCCTTGCGGTAGGTCGATCCGGACCGCTGGAACTCCTGTCCCCAGTAGTCCTGGATCGAGTTGATGATGCCGACGATCGCGCAGTCGTGGTTCCGGTTCGCGTCCGCGCCGGTCTTGCACTCCTGTGAAAGCGACGTGTTGTCCGTCTGCTGCCCGGAACCCACGGCACCCAAGCCGCCGAGCCCGCCCGAGGACGGGTCCAGGCTCACGCCGCCGAACTGGGAGAGGAGGAAATAGATGACGAGGCCGACCACGCCGAGCCCGCCGCCGCCGAGTGCCACCCGGCCGCCGATACCGCCACCGCCACCGCCGCGCAGGTCCTCGACTTCGGAGGTGTCCAGGCCCGCGCCTTCGTCGAATCGCACGGGGGAAGCGTAGCCGCACAGGCCCGGATATGCCTGGGTGCGGCCACGCGAAGTGGCCGCACCCAGGACTACCGAGGTTGTCTTTGTTCTGATCGCCGGTTGGCCGCGATCACCGGGCCGGCGCCGGGCACTGCCGAGGCGGTCGAAGAGGCCGCGAACCCGAAACAGGCCGGAGTGACGCCGAATGCGCGAGAAATTGTCGAGCGCATCTGAGATGCCCGCGTTCGTCGCTGTTCGCAGTCGCGACCGACCCGGTCCTTTCCGTTCCGATCGCGGGGACACAGCAGGCGGTCAACCGCGAGAATCACCCGCCATACCACCACCTGACCCTTCCCGGCTGGCAGCAGGTCCGGCGGCCGTCCGAGAAGCTCGCCCGATACTTGCCCTACCATCCGCTGACAAGCAGAATGCGCCTTTTCTCGCCGAGTCTCAACCTTTTCGTAACCCTCCTTCGGGCGAATGTCCGATCGAATTTTTCAGGGGCGAAAAGTGACCGGTGGGTATGCGCGTCGTGAGATCAACGATCTACCCTGCGTGGATGGCGGTGGAGCAGAAGGAAGTGCGCTGGCTGTCCGAGCCCGAGATGGTCGCGTGGCGCTCGTACATCGTCGCCACCATGCGCCTGCGACAACGGCTGCATCGTGAACTCTCCGAGCGTCACGACGTCACCCTCGCCGACTACGAGGTCCTGGTCTGTCTTTCGCTGCAGCCCGACAACCGGATGCGGATGACGGAGCTGGCGAGCATGCTCGGCTCGACCAAGAGCAGGCTTTCGCACCAGATGGTCCGGCTCGAGGCGGAGGGCATCATCCGCCGCACCCGTGACCCGGCGGACAAACGCGGCGTCGTCGCGGAGCTGACCGGGCGTGGCTCGGAACTGTTGGAGGGCGCGGCGCCGACGCATGTCGAAGGCGTCCGGGAGCACCTGATCGACCTCCTGAGCCCGGAAGAGCAGCGGGTGCTGGGGCAGGCCTTCGGGCGGGTGCTGGAGCACCTGTCGGAGATCGACGGCCTCCCGCGGCTGCCGCCGATCACTTCGTGAGCGCGTTGATCCGGGCGGCCTGACGCGTCAGGTGAGCGCGTTCGGCCAGGTTCGCCGCCTTCTCGGCGGCTTCGACGTACAGCCGCGCCGCCGTCGCGAGATCGCCGTCGCGCTCGTGGAGGTACGCCGCCACCGCCGCGTGCCGGGGCAGGGTGTCGTCCAGTTCCGCGAGCGCCGCCAAACCCGCGCGCGGCCCGTCCGCCTCGCCGACGGCCACCGCGCGGTTGAGCCGGACGACGGGGCTGCCGGTCAGGCGCGTGAGTTCGTCGTACCACTCGACGATCTGCACCCAGTCGGTCTCCTCGGCGGCGGGCGCGTCGGCGTGGAGCGCCGCGATGGCGGCCTGTGCCTGGAATTCGCCCAGTTTGTCGCGGGCCAGCGCCGCTTGCAGGATCTCGACGCCCTCGGCGATCAGGCGCGTGTCCCAGCGGCCGCGGTCCTGTTCGGCGAGCGGCACCAGGGCGCCGTCGGACGCCGTCCGGGCGGCGCGCCGGGCGTGGTGCAGCAGCATGAGCGCGAGGAGCCCGGCGACCTCGGGGTGGTCGATCGACGCCGCGAGCCGCCGGGTGAGCCGGATGGCTTCGGCGGCTAGGTCGACGTCGCCGGAGTAGCCCTCGTTGAAGACCAGGTAGAGCACGCGGAGCACGGTGGCGACGTCGCCCGCCTGGTCGAACCGCACCCCGGAGACGGTGCGCTTGGCCCGGCTGATGCGCTGCGCCATGGTCGCTTCGGGCACCAGATACGCCTGGGCGATCTGGCGGGTGGTCAGCCCGCCGACGGCGCGCAGGGTGAGCGCCACCGCGGACGACGGTGTCAGCGACGGGTGGGCGCACAGGAAGTAGAGCTGCAACGTGTCGTCCGAATCGGGAGCGGGCCCGGGTTCCGGCTCGTCGTCGACGAGGTCCTCGCGACGGCGACGGGCGGCGTCCGACCTGGCCGCGTCGAGGAATTTGCGCCAGGCGACGGTGACGAGCCAGCCCTTCGGATCCTTCGGCCGGTCTCCCGGCCAGACGCGGATGGCCTCGATCAACGCTTCCTGCACAGCATCCTCGGCCGCCGCGAAATCGGCTCCGCGCCGGACGAGGATCCCGAGGACGTTCGGCGTGAGGCTCCGGAGCAGCGCCTCGTCCATCCCGGTGTTCACTCCGTGATGACGAGCGGCTCGCCCCACAACGGACGCAGTTCGAGCCACTCGTGGATCGGCTTCCCGCCCGCCCCCGGAGCGGCCGAAAGTTCGCCCGCGAGTTCGAGCGCGCGCTCGTAGTTGTCGACATCGATCAGCATGAAGCCGGCGATGAGGTCTTTGGTCTCGGCGAAGGGGCCGTCGGTGACCGGCGGTTTGCCCTCGCCGTCGTACCGGACGAACGTCCCCTCGGGCGCGAGCGCCCGCTCCTCGACGAACTCGCCGGTCTCCACGAGCCGGTCCGCGAAGTCCCTCATGTACTGGATGTGCGCCGTGATCTCCTCCGGCGCCCACTGGTCCATCGGCACGTCGTTGACCGCCGCCGGAGCGCCGCGGTAGTGCTTGAGCAGCAGGTACTTGGCCATGCCGGGAAGGGTAATGGCAGTCTGCCGGTCCTTCTGCCTGGTGGTCTATACATCCGATCTCTAGCCTTCTTAACGCGTTCCTCCATCGCGAAAGGAAGAGCACTTGTCCAAAGCGAAAAGACGCTACTCCGGCGTGCTGGTGACCGTCGGCCTCATCTGCGGCTTGCTCGCCGGTGAGACCGCGGGAGCCACGGCCTCCGATGACATCGCCGCTTTCACCGCCAGGCCACTGCCACCCGGCGCGACCCCGGTGGCCCCGCTCGCCGCCTCCGTCGCCGAGGCGCAGATCGCCGCCAACCCGGTGGTCTGCGAGGGCGACGGGGTTTCCGGCAAACGCATCGAGCTGGTCTACGTCCGTGAGGCCGGTCAGCCCGATCGGTACTCGACCGTCGTGCCGTCCCTGCGCGCCTACGCGTCAGGAATCGACGACGGGATCAACGACAGCGCCGCGGTGACGGGCGGCAGCAGGCACGTCCGGTACGTGACGACGGCGGGCGCGGGTTGCCAGGTCGCCGTCGCCAACCTGGTGGTGCCCGACGGCACGTACCTGTCCGGCGCGATCCGCGACCGCGCCATCCAGGCGGGTTTCTACAACGCCGACCGTGACTACGTCCTGTTCTCCGACAACCCCCACACCTGCGCGGGCACGTGGGGCGACAGCGACGACCAGCCCGGTCCCGCCAACGCCTTCAACAACGGCAGGCACTACACGGAGATCGCCGTGCCCTGCTGGGGGGTCAACGCCACCGCCCACGAACTGGGCCACGTGCTCGGCGCGGTCCTGCCGGGCGCTCCGCACTACCAGGGCGGCGGGCACTGCTCCCAGGAATGGGACCTGATGTGTTACGGCGACACCCAGTCCTTCGACTGCCCGCAGCGTGATTCCGACCGGCTGTTCGACTGCGGCAACGACGACTACTTCAGCACGAATCCCGTCCCCGGGAGCTGGCTCGCCACGCACTGGAACGTCGCCAACAGCGCCTTCCTGATCAAAAAGGACACTCCGGACAACGACGACGGCCACGCCCGAGGCGGGAAGACCTACGTCATCACCGGTGCGAGCGGCAACGCCATCGACGTCGTGGGTTCCTCGACCGGCGGACTCGCCAACCTCAGCCACCGGCCCCAAAACGGCTCCACGAGCCAGAAGTGGATCCTCGGGTACAACACCGGCCTGCAGCTCGTCAACGCCAACAGCCAGTTGTGCGCGGACAGTGCCCAGAGCGGGACGGCGCCCGGCACCCAGATCCTCCAGTACAACTGCAACGGCCAGAACGGCATGCGGTGGGCGTTCCAGCCGCTCGGCAACGGCAAGGTGGCGATCTTCAACTACCTCACGGGCTACGCGATCACCGACGGCGGCGCGTATCCGGCGCCGCTGGTCCAGCAGCCCTACACCGGGGCGGCCAACCAGCAGTGGACCCTGAACGCCGTCGCCGATCCCGGTCCGCAGGCGAACAAGAAGTACTACCTTTCCGTCGCCACCAACGGCAACAGCGCGGCCGTCGTCGACGGCTCGACGTCCGCCGGAGCGAAGATCACCAACGTGGCCAGGCAGGACGACAACGGCCAGAAGTGGAAGCTCACCGACGCGGGCGGCGGGTACTGGAAGATCGTCAACGAGAGGAGCGGCCAGTGCGTGCGGCCGGTCTCCGGCAGCACCGCGGACGGTGCGCTCCTCGAACAGACGCACTGTGGTTCGTCCACGAATCAGCAGTGGAAGCTGCTCCGGAGCGCCGACATGCGCTACGGGCTGGTGAACCGGGCGAGCAACCTCGCGGTGCGACAGGTCAACAACGGCACGGCTTCGATCCTGGAGCAACGCCCCTTCGTGGGCGGCCGTAGCGACGAGACCGTCTGGGCCCTCGTGCCCGCGTGACGCGAAGCTCCCCAGGTCTACCGGCCTGGGGAGCTTTCGTTTCTCAAGACTGGCGGTAGCGGTGGGATTCGAACCCACGGAGGACAGAGCCCTCGCATGTTTTCAAGACATGTTCCTTCGGCCGCTCGGACACGCTACCGCCACCGAGGATATCCGACGGTCTTTGTCTGGAACGCTTCGGATCTAGTCGAAGCGAAGCTTTCCGTTGAGGGTGGTGGCGGGGGCATGGATGGACTAGTCGAAGTCCCAGTCGGTCGCGATGCCGACGATGACGAACACCAGCACGAGACCGACGATGATCGCGACACCGATGTAGCCGATGATGATCGCCGCGAGCGCCATCCCCTGGCCGCCGGCTTCGCCGCGTTTGGCCTTCGAGTGCGCGATATGCCCCATGATCACGCCGATGACCGACAGCAGGCCGGTGCAGACGACCAGGCTGGCTATCGACACGACCAGTGCCGCGATCGCCAGGCCCTGATCCTGCGGCGGCATGGCGGGGCCGTAGCCGTAGCCCGGCTGGCCATAGCCGGGCTGCTGGTACGGCTGCCCATACGGAGGTTGCTGACCGTAGGGCTGCTGTTGACCGTAGGGGTCCTGCGGATATGTCACCGGCTCACCGTAACCGCCGGGGCTTGGTTCAGGACGCCTGAGTCTTCGCGGCCTTCGCGGCGATGCGCGCTTGGACCTCGGGACGGCGCAACGGCGGCACCGTCGTCGGCGGCTGACGGCGCGCGGGCAGCTCGGTGAGCAACCGCCTGGTGATCGCCGTGATTTCGGCGACGGCGGCCTCGAACGGCTCGCGCGTGGCGTCGGAGAGGCTCTGCACCCCGGACACCTTGCGGACGTACTGGCGGGCGGCGGCCTCGATCTCGTCCGGCGTCGCCGCCGGCTCCAGGCCTCGAAGCGTGGTGATGTTCCGGCACATGCCCCGATCGTACGTCCGCCCACCGACGCTTCCGGGCGCTTCGATCACACAGTCGGTTAGAAGGTGCTCAGGTTCGTTGACGCCGAAAAACGCGTTTAGGCACTCTCGGCGGAGTGCCCCTCAGACCTCGCTCTCTTCGCCGTGCGCCCGTCGAGCCGATCCCCGAACCGGCCGAGCCCTCCCCGATCCCGGAACAGGTCTGGCAGCGTGTCCCGATCGACGCCCTGATCGACCTCGTCACCGAGGTCTTCACCTCGCACGATCTGCCGTGGTCGCGTGCCCGTATGGCCGCCGAAGCGGTGTGCCACGGCGATCTCACCGGAACCCCCGACGCCGGTGTCGCCGAACTGACGCGGCTGCATCTGCCGATGCTGGTCAACGGCATGGTGCGGCCAAGGGCCGAACCGCTGATGATCGCCGACCGCGGCGCCGCCGCCCTGATCGACTACCGCCGCGCGCCGGGGCTGTGGGCCGTCGGTGACGCGATGGACAGGGCGGTCTCCCGCGCGGGCCGGTACGGCGTCGGGCTCATGTCGGTCCGCGGCGTCGGGCCGTTCGGCCGCGCCGGGCACCACGCCGCGAGGGCGTTGCCGCACAGCATGATCGGGCTCGTCATGGCGGCGGGCGGGGAGCGCGGGACGGCCGCGAACCCGCTCGGCATGGCCGCGCCCGCGGGCGCGTATCCCGAATTCGTCCTCGACCTGGACACCCTCGCGGACGTCGACAGCGCCGCCGTCGCCGGATTCGCCCTGCTGGTCGAGATCTTCGCCGGGGTCCTTTCGGGCGTCGGCGACCACGACCACGACACCGGTCTCATGGTGATGGCCATCGCGCCGACGACGCTGCGCAGCGCCGACGGTTTCTACAAGGCCGCGAGCGCGTTGTTCGGCAGCCTGCTCGGCTGGGAGGGCGGGACCCCGGTCCGCTACCCCGGCTGGCGCGAGGCGCAGTACCTCGAACAGTGCCAAGCGCTGGGTGTCCCGCTGAACGAGCCGGTGCACCGCGAACTCGAGGACCTCGCCAAGGCCCTGCGCCTGGCACCGTTGCAGGGCCGCTAGGCCAGGACGAGCTGAAGGGGACCTTCCCCGCGTGAGACGCGGTGAAGGGAGCTTTCGCCGCATGTGATGCGGGGAAAGCTCCCTTCAGCCGCTACGCCGGAACGTCGTGAGTGGCGCGCTCGCGCCGTCCTTCGGCGTCGGACGCAGGGAGGGTGTTGCGAAAGCCACGTTCGCAACGTTGAAGGTTGCGAACGTGGCTTTCGCAACACGGTCAGGGCACCCTCTCGTTCACGGCCCACCCGGCCGACCCGTGACCCACACGTCGAGCATGTCGCGAAAGCCACTTTCGCGACACCAGACGTCCCGAAAGTGGCTTTCGCGACACAGGCCCCAACGCCCGAATCGCCACTCACGAGGCCGTGCCCGACCAGGGCCGAGGACCAGCCGCTCCCGCTAGGCCAGGACGACGCGGCCGCCTTCGCCGCCGACCTCCACGACGTCGCCGTTCGTCAGCTGACGGCCGCGCCGGACCTCCACCTCGCCGTTGACAGTCACCTCTTCGGCGTCGAGGAGGTCTTTGGCGTGCGAGCCGTCTTCGGCGAGGGTAGCCAGTTTGAGGAACTGGCCGAGGCGGATCGGTTCGCCGGTGATCGGGACGTCGTGGATGCTCATGGGGAGATCATCCCCGCGCGTCCATCTTCCGGTACAAGGTGGCGACGTCGGTGTCGAAGTAGCTGCTGTAGGACGTGTCCGGATCGTCCCCGCCGTACAGGTAGCCGCCGATCACGCCGACGACGGTGCCGAGTTCGGTCTCCGGATCGGGGTCGACCACCCACGGGCCGCCGCTGGTGCCGGTCGTGAAGCCGGGGCAGCCGACCCGCATCTGGTAGGTGTCGGCCTGGGCGCTGGTGCCGTGGCAGACGACCGGCGCTTCCCGTTCGTCGGGATACCCCGTGAGGGTGATCGTGTGGGCGAATCCGCCGCCGGTCACCAGGGTGTTGGCACCGGTGACGCTTTCGAGGGTCTTCGTGTTCCCCGCCTGGCGCGCGGTCGCGAACCCGACATCCAGGTCCGGATCGGACGAATCGGCCCAGCCTTCGGGAACCTGTGGGTCCGAGACGTCCCAATACCCGTAGGGCGCGACGCCGTCGTGATAGCCGGGCGCGAACGAGATTCCTGTCGCGTACTCGCCGCCTTCGCCGTCGTGGAGGCAGTGCGCCGCGGTGAGCAGGAGATCTCCCGGGCCGCTGTGGACGACGCTGGCCGTGCAGAAGTGCATCCCCTCGAGAAAGAGCGCACCGATCGCCGGGTTGAGCGGCGCCGAAGCAGGGGTCGCCGCCACGGTCGCGGCGGTGTTCCCCGCGTCGGTCTCGGCGGGGTCCGACGCGGCGGAGCAACCGGTCAGAACGACACAAAGCGCGAGTAACAGGGCGCGGCGCATCGCCTTCCTTTCGCTCGTCCACGGCTGTCCTGGCTACAGATCACCATAAGCGGTCCACGAACACAGCCCGAATCGATCAACGCACAGCAAGCTCACAGCCGTAGTATGTGTTACCTCCGGTAACAGTCGAGCTGGTTGGGAGCGGGTATGAAGTCGTTCACGGACAAGGTCGCGGTGATCACGGGCGCGGGGTCGGGAATCGGCCAGGCGCTCGCGGTCGACCTGGCGGGGCGGGGGGCCAGGCTCGCGCTTTCCGACGTCGACGCCGTTCGCGCGGCCGGCACCGTCGCGCTGTGCGAAAAGGCGGGCGCGACAGCGAAGGCGTACGAACTGGACGTCGCCGATCGTGACGCCGTCCTCGCGCACGCCGAGGAGGTCGCCGTCGATTTCGGGGGCGCCAACCTCGTGGTGAACAACGCCGGGGTCGCACTCGGCGCGACGGTCGAGGAAATGACCTGGGACGACTACGACTGGCTGATGGGGATCAATCTCGGCGGGGTGGTCAACGGGACGAAAGCCTTTCTGCCTCAGGTGATCGCTTCGGGCGACGGGCACATCGTCAACCTCTCGAGCGTCTTCGGCTTCATCGGCGTGCCCACGCAGAGCGCCTACAACGCGGCCAAATTCGCCGTGCGGGGGTTCACCGAGGCGCTGCGGCAGGAAATGCTGATCGCCCGGCATCCGGTGAAGGTCAGCTGCGTGCATCCCGGTGGCATCAAGACGAATATCGCCCGCGACGCGCGGGGCGGCGTCGAGCGGGACATCGACAAAGCCGCGGAGGGCTTCGAAAAGATCGCGAGGACGACACCCGAGAAGGCCGCGCAGACCATCGCGCGCGGTATCGAACGGGGGACGCCGCGCATCCTGATCGGTCCGGACGCCTATGTCATCGACGCGATTCCCCGGGTTCTCGGCTCGTTTTACCAGCGACCGTTGGCACTGCTGGGGCGCTTGGGCATGAAGAACCTCTGAATGGAGTAACCCTCCGTGGTCCGGACGGCCGGGGATAACTCGATCGGGGTGCGTTACTTACGGCGGCGTCGGAAATGCACCACAATGCTCAAGTTCGTGATTCCCCTTCCGGAGGTCCCCATGCCGCGCGCCGCCCAGCGCCGTACGCCGACCGATGCCGCGTTCTGTGCGAGCTTGCCCGTCGAGACCGCCGAATTGCTGGACCGGACGGGGATCATCGCGGCGAGCCTGCCGAAACGGCGGCGCAGCCCCGAGAACGAACCCGAGCCCGAACCGATGCCGGTCCGGACCCCGGTCTGCGATCCGGTCGTCGACAAGGATCTGCGGCCCAAGGCCGTCGTCATCCATCGCCGCGCCAGGTCCTGGCTGGTCGGCGGAGCCGGGGTGGCGCTGCTCGCGATCGGCTGGTTCGCGGGCACGTTCACCCTCGCGCCGGTCGACGACACCGCCTTGCCCGAGCCGCCGCTGCCCGCCGTGGCGACCCAGCAGGCCGTGCCGCAACCGCAGCCCGCGCCGCAGGCCGCCCCGGTGACCGTCTACGTCCCGGTCACCGTGAAGCAGCGAGTGCCCGCGACGACGACGAAGAAGAAGCCCGCGAAGGAACAGGTCGTCGCCCTGCCGCCCGCCGAGCCCCGGCCGACGGAACAGCCACGCTCCGACACCGGATCGCCGGACGAGGTCACGGAGGGTTTCCGGAGCATGATGAATCCCGCCGTGGCGAGTTCGCTGGCGATGGAAATGGCGCAGGGGATGATGGGGTACGGCTACCGCCGCTGACCTCCCGGAACCATCTCTCCACAATGGACACTTCCCGGCATCGTGGGCCGGATGGCCGCTGACACAGCGGAAGTGATCCACTACCGTGAGCCAAGGGGAGGGGCTCATGGAAGAGGGGGATTCCGCACGGGGCACCGGATTCAGGGCGGCGTTCGCCGTCGGGGAGTTCCGCGCGTTATGGGCGGCCGAGGCGCTTTCGCAGGCCGGTGACCAGCTGGCCAGGGTCGCGTTGTCGGTGCTGGTCTGGGAAAGAACGGCGTCGGCGGGGCTGACGGGGCTCACTTACGGGCTGACGTATCTGCCGACGCTGATCGGCGGCACCCTGTTCGCCGGACTGGCCGATCGGTATTCGCGGCGGACGGTGATGATCGTCTGCGATCTGCTGCGGGCGGCGCTCGCGGCGTTGATGGCGGTGCCGGGGATGCCCTTGCCGGTACTGGCCGGACTGCTGGTGATCCTGACGATGGCGGGCGGACCGTTCCGGGCGGCGCAACTCGCGTTGCTCCCGGACGTCCTGGAAGGCGAGCGGTACGTCGCCGGGCTCGCGGTCCGCACGATCACCATCCAAACGGCACAGCTGGCCGGTTTCGGCGGTGGCGGACTGGTGATCGGGCTCGTGACGCCCTCCTGGGGACTGGTGATCGACGCGGTGACCTTTGTGGTCTCGGCGCTGCTCGTGTCCACTGGGGTCCGTCGCAGGACGCCCGCCGTCGCGGAATCATCGGTGAAAAGCCGGGTGGCGAGGGCTTTCAGTGGCGAAGGCGCCCGAGAACTGTGGCGGGGCAAGGGAATCCGGGTGCTGTTCGGGCTCAAGATGCTCGCCGGATTCGCCATCGCGCCGGAAGGGCTCGCGGCACCGCTCGCCGTCGGACTCGGGGCGGGGAGTTTCGCGGTCGGTCTCATTCTCGCGGCGGATCCGGTGGGTTCGGTAATTGGATCGTGGATCTTCACGAAATGGGTACCCGCTCGGCGGAAAACGCGAATCGTGGGCATTCTCGCCCTGGCATCCGTCGTTCCTTTGCTTTTTGTCTTCTTTCATCCTCCGCTGCCCGTCTGCCTCGTCTTGATCGGGCTCAGCGGTGCCTGCGCGGCGCCGTACCACTTGCAGGCCGTCGCGCTGATGGCCCGCGCGGTGCCGGACGGCGTCCGGGCGCAGGTGATGGGTCTGACCTCGACGAGTTTGGTGACGGTGCAAGGAATCGGGATCATGCTCGCGGGCGGTCTCGCCCAGTTGACCGGTCCGTTCGTGGCCGTCGGAGTGGCCGCGGCGGTCGCCGTCGCCACGGCGGGCCCGATGGCGATGGCGTGGAAACGCGCCATCGCCACCGGGTCGGATGTATGGCTCCCGGCCGGGAGCCGAGCCGGCTGAATTGGTGGGATCAGTCCTCGCGACCGTTCATGATGGTCCTCCCTCCCACTGCTCCATCTGTGTGTTCCGGAATTCACGCGAGCCACCCTCAGTACTACCTCGGATACATTGAAATATGTACGGAAGGGGGACCGGTGACGATGATTATGGGGGATGTGGAACTCGCCGGAGAAGGGGCCGGCACACGTCTGAGAGCCTGGGTGGGACGCTGGGAGTTATGGTCCGGACCACGTGGCGTACCTGCGGTTTTTCTTATCGTGGAAGGACTTGCGGCGGCAGTCGCCGTAATCGCCTTGCTCCGATCGAACTACGAGATTACGGAATTCGTCCGATTTGGATCACTGCTCGGCCTCGCCTTCCTGCAGGCCGAGCTTTCCCGTTCGGTGGAACGGCTTCGGCGCACACTTTGTGACCGGCCGCACATCAACATGACTTCGGTGTGGACGTTCGCGGGGGTGCTCGTCCTGCCGTCGGGGCTCGCGCTCGCCCTCGGATTGCTCATCTACCTGCATCTTTGGCTCCGGGTGTGGCGGGGGATGAGCCACCGCCCTGCCTACCGGGTGGTGTACTGCGCGGCGGCGATCGTCCTCTCTTGTCTGGCTTCGGGAGTCATCGTCGCCGGCTGGAACGGGCTGCCCGTCGGGTTCACCGGGTCGCTGCGGATCGTCGAGGCGGCGGCCGTGTTCACCGCGGCCAACGCGTTCATCGTGGCGCTCTCGGTCTACCTGCACACCGGGGCCCGGTCGCCGCGTTCGCTGTTCGGCAGCGGTGACGACAACCTGCTGGAAGTCACCACACTGGTGCTCGGGACCTCGACCGCGCTGGGCATTGTGCACGCGCCCGCGCTCGTCCCGTTCGTCCTGCTGCCGGTGCTGGTGCTGCACCGCAGCGTGCTGGTGCGGCAGCTCGAGATCGCGGCGAACATCGACGGCAAGACCGGCGTGCTCAACGCGCACGCGTGGCATCTGCTGAGCGAGCGGGAACTTTCGTCGGCGGCCAGGGCGAAGAGCAAACTCGGCGTGCTGATGCTCGATCTCGACCACTTCAAGCAGGTCAACGACGTCTACGGCCACCTCGCGGGCGACGTCGTGCTCAAGGTCGTCGCGACGACGATCTCCGAGCATGTACGCGACTACGACTCCGTCGGGCGCTTCGGCGGCGAAGAGTTCGTCGTGCTCCTGCCCGGAGCGACGGAGACCGAGGTGATCCCCGTGGCCGAGCGGGTCCGGCAGGCGGTGATGGACATCGAGGTCGAGGTCGGGACGGCTTCGGGACCGCGGACCGTGCGGGGGCTATCGGTGTCGATCGGTGTCGCGGTCTACCCGTCCGGCGGGACCGTGCTGGAGCGGCTGCTGCACGTGGCCGATTCCGCGCTCTACCAGGCGAAGCGGAACGGCCGGAACCGCGTCGTCTCCCTCGCCGCCGCCTGACCCGCCCGCGTTTGGTGTCGCGAAAGCCACTTTCGGGACATCAGACGTCCCGAAAGTGGCTTTCGCGACACCCGAGACCGTGCCTGATCAGGACCGAGGGGCGTCCTTCGTGGCTGACCGGTCCGGTCACGACAGACGGACCGCCGAAGACGTGAGGGGTGTGTGGAAATAGGGACATCCAACGTCCCTATTTCCACACACCCCTCACCGACCACATCGAGTGGCCACTGGAAACGCGTCGCCGTGGCCACCGGACCAGCCCGCGTTTAGTCCTCTGGATGCGGTACTACCGCATCCAGAGGACTGAACGCGACGAGGTCAGTCGGTGTCCATCGCGTTGGGATCCTTCTTCTTGCCGGTGTCGAGAGGACCGAAGCCGCCGGCGTCCAGCTTGTCCCAGTCCTCCTTGGTCGGCGTCTTGTAGGTCGCGTCGTGGATGTCCTTGAGGTCGTCGTCGTAGGACCGCTTCACCTGATCCGGCCACTCGCCGTCCCGGACGGCGTCCCGGGTCAGGTGCAGTTCCCGGCGGTCGAGATCCGACAGCGGCGGGGTGGTCGCGGTCGTCCCGGGGCCGGTCGAGTAGGTGAGGCCCTTCCCGCTGGCGTGCGCGTCGTCGATCATCTTGTGGTACGAGTCGTCCGCGATCTTGCCGTCGAGGGTGTTGTTGGTGTCCTTGAACGGCTTTTGGAAGGCGTAGTCGAGCTGGTTGAGCTGGATCGCGGTGTTCGGGTCGCCCGCCTCGATCGCGTTGCGCTCGGCATCGCGGTAGGACTTGCCGGTGAAGCCGGACCCGCCCTCGGTGCCCTTGTTGCCGGTGCCCTGGTGCGAGGCGTGCGCGGGTTTGGCCTCCTGGTAGGCCCAGGCGTGGTTCTCGATGTCCTTCTGGGCGTGGCTCGAACCCCGCGCGCCGCCACTGCCGCGGCCGATCGCCTCGTAGGGGATCGGGTGCTCGGACTCGTGGGACTGCCCGGAGACCTTCTCCCGGCCGTCGGCCTTGAGTTCGTTGTCGTACTTCCCCGTGAGCCGGTTCTGCTCGCGCTTCTTCGCGCCGTGCGTGCCGTCGGCGTAGCTCTGCGGCGGACGCCGCGGCTTCTTCGGTCCCGGCGTCGGCGTCGGCTTGGTGACCCGGTTGCCCGGCGACCTCTTCTTCTTGGCGGCGGCCTTGGCGATCGCCTTGGGGCATGGGCCTGTCTGAGGCTTCGTCGCGACGAGACCGAGCGGGTCGATCATGTCCGTGGGGTTGCCGACGTAGGCCAGCGAGTCCGACGCCGGTTCGAGGCCGAGCGGGTCGTGCGAGAGGTACCGCCCGGTGTCCGGGTCGTAGTAGCGCTTGAAGTTGTAGTGCAGCCCGGTTTCCGGGTCGTGGTACTGACCGGGGAAGCGCAACGGCGTGTACGCCTGCCCCGGCGGCGAAAGCACCTTGCCCCACAACGACGTGTGCAGATGCCAGGCGACGTTGCCCGCTTCGTCGAGCAGTTCGCTCGGCGAGCCGACGAGATCGGTGACGATGGCGTGGAAGCGGGCGTCCTGTCCCGGGATCCGTTCGATCTGGGTGATCGGCCGTTCCGTGCCCGGTTCCCAGTCCCAGACGACGGCGGTGCCGCCTCGAAGCTCCTCGGCGAGGTTCGAGCCGTCCCAGACGAAGTCGATCTGTTCGAGGATCCGGCCGTGGAGGTCGAGGTGCTGTTTCGCGATCCGCCGCCCGAGCGCGTCGTAGTGGTAGAGCCACCGCTCGCCCTCGGGCGTGACAACACCGGTCAGCCGGTCGTCGGAGTTCCACTGGTAGGACCAGTCACGCCCGAGTTTGCGCCGGGCGATCGTGCGGCCTTCGGTGTCGTGCAGGTACGACGTCGAACCGGCTCCGGTCACCAGGGTGCCCTGGTAGTGCCGCGGTCCGACGGCGGGATCCGCGCCGGGCCAGCCCGCCTGCGTGATCGCGCCGGCGAGGTTGTAGCCGTAGCTCTCGCGCCAGCCCTGCCCTTGGACGTCGACGACCCGGCCCGCGCGGTCCACCCGCAGCGAACGCGGTCCCGAGATCAGGTCCGAGATCGACGAGACGAGCCCGTCCCGCAGGTAGCCGTACTCGCGGTGCTGAACGACACCCCGGCCACTGGAAACGGTCTGGGAGGTCAGCCTGTCCGAAGCGTCCCAGCCTTGGCGCAGCTCGACAGGCGTGCCCTCCAGCCGTCGCAGCACTTCCCGGCCGGAGGGGTCGTATTCGAAGCGCAGGGTGCGTCCGGCGGTCCGCAGCGCGACAGGACGGTTCGCGGCGTCGTAGGCGAAGAACGACTCGGCGCCCGACGGGGTGCGGCGGCTGACCCGGCGGCCCGCGGCGTCGTACTCCGAGAGGACGGCCCTGCCGTTCAGGGATTCCGCGACGATCCGGCCCAGCGCGTCGTAGGCGATGGTGACCTCGGAATGCGCGTTGCGCGCCGAGGTCATCCGGTCGGCCGCGTCGTAGGTGAACGTGGCGACGTCGTCGCCCGCCCGGCGGCTGACGACCCGGCCGAGCGCGTCGCGTTCGATGGCGACCGTCTGGCCGAGACCGTTGGCGCGCAACATCAGTTGCCCCGCCGCGTCGTAGCCGTAGTGGGTGGTGCGGCCGTTGAAGTCGGTTTCGCTGATCAGGTTCCCGGCGGGATCGTATTCGTAGTGCCAGGAAAGGCCGTGTTCGTTGGTGACCGACACCAGCCGAAGCTCGGTGTCGTAGGAGTAGGACAGCCGATCGCCGTCCGGGCCGATTTCGGCGGTGGGCAGGTCGAATTGCGAGTACTCGGTGCGCACCGAGAGCCCGCGGGCGTCCACCGTTTCGTCGCTGGAGCCCTCGGTGGTGCGGTTCCAGCGCCATACGGAGCCGTCGGGTTCGATCTGCTCGGCGATCTCACCGAAGCCGTCCCACTTCATCCTGGTGACCTCGCCGAGCGGGTCGGTGACCGAGCTGGTCTGCCCGAACTCGTCGTAGGTGAACCGCGTGACGCCGCCGAGCGGATCGGTGACGGAGACCGGCAGGCCCGCCGCGTCGGACTCGATCAGCGTGACCCCGCCGAGCGCGTCGGTCACGACCGCGACGTTGCCCGCTTCGTCGTATCCGTAGGTGGTGGTGGCGCCGGTCGGATCGGTGGCGCGGACGACCTTCCCGCGCGCGTCGTACTCGCGGCGCCAGACCGCGCCGTCCGGTCCGGTCATGCTGGTCCACCGGTTCAGCGCGCTGTATTCCGCGAGCGCGCGGCCGCCGTCCGGCTGGATCACGGTGACGACGTTGCCCTCGTCGTCCATTTCCCACCGCGTCGTGCGGCCGAGGGCGTCCGTGCGGCTGAGCAGTTTGCCGAAGACGTCGAGTTCGTACCGCGTGGTGTTGCCCAGCGGATCGGTCTCCGCGACGACGCGGTGCAGTTCGTCCAGCTGGTAGCGGGTGACGTGGCCGAGCGAGTTCGTGACCGACGTGACCAGGTTTTCCCGGTCGTACTCGATGTCGACGTCGAGGAAGCCGCCGGTGCCCTGCGCGCGGACGACGCGGCCTTCGGAGTCGAAGCCGTACCCGTACGAGCGCCCGTTGACGTCCTCCCAGCGCACGATGCGGCCCGCGGCGTCATAGGTGAACCGCAGTGGCGAACCGGCGCCGTCGACGATCTCGACCAGACGGCGCCGCTCGTCGTACCGGTAGCTCTGGATCGCGGTTTCCGCGCCGGGCAGGCGAAGCGCGGTGACGAGACCGTCCTTCGACTCGACGAGCAGGCGGTATCCCGCGGTGTGCTCCAGTTCGCGGGGGACGCCGTTGTCGTCGTAGCGCAGGAAGATCCGGTGGCCGTCGCCGACCGCGATCCCGCGCAGCGGAAGCGTGTCCCCGTCGCCGGAGAAGAGCAGCATTCCGTCCGGAGTGGACACGACGTAGCCGTGGTCCACTTTGGACAGTGCGAGCCGCTGTCCGAAAGCCGGGTAGACGGGGGCGTCGGACAACGGGACCGGGTACGTCAGCAGCGACCCGTCGGCGAGCGCGAGATGCAGGCCGTCGTCCTCGACCTCGATCCGCTGGTCCAAAGTGGACGCCCACGACGAACCGAAGAACCGGCCGAGCGAGTACGACGACAGATGCGTCCGCGAAACGGTTAGCGGCAGGACACCGGCGAACACGACGTCGTCCTGTGTCAGCATCATCGAGCCGGTCGCGACGTCGACAGGGTCACCGCAGTCGGGGCGCTTCTTGGGCGGGACCCCGTTGCCCGGATCGTTGTTGTTGTTCTTGATCCGGTTGTCCGGCTCCGGTTTGGGGGCGCCGCGGTCCTTGGGCGGAGGTGGTGGGCTCCCGGACGGCGTGGTCGGCCCGTCCGGGGTCTCGTTCTTCGGCGGAGGCGGCGGGTCGTTCTTCGGAGGCGGTGGCGGCGGATCGTTCTTCGGCGGTGCGCCGGACGGCGACGTGCCGCCGCCCTTGTCGCCGTCGGGGCTGCCCTTGGGTGTCGTGCCTTCGTCCAGCTTCTTCGGCTTGGGCCCGGGCGCGCCCTTTCCGGGCTGCAACTTCTTCATCGCCTTGGCCGCGTCGGCGAACAGGTCGTCCGCTCGCTTGAGCAGCGGCATGAGCGCTTTGAGCGCCTTGACGGTCTTCTTCGTCAGGTTCGCGATCTTGCTCGCGGTCTTCGCCACGGCGTTGACCACCTGCGGGACCACCCAGGTCAGCCCGATGCCCAGGGTGAACAGCACCTGCAGCGCCCAGCTGATCATGTGCCCGATCAGCTCGGCGATGATGTCGCGGACCAGCGCGCGCACGGCGGCGACCACCTCGCCCGCCGTCTTCACCCCGCTGGAGGCGCCTTCGCAGCCTTCCTTCGCCGCTTCCAGCAGGGTGGCCGTGTCCTTGGCCCGGTCACGATAGGTGTCGGCCGAGATCCCGGTCCAGCTCTGCAGATCGGCGGAGACCATCCCGGCCAGATCGGCGCCGACCGCGCCGAGTTCGGTCGCGATGTTCTTCCAGGTCTCGGCGTTCGCGTTGATCTCGTCGGCGTTGCCGGTCAGCGCGTCGAGTGCTTCCTTGAGCGGCCCGACGTGCTCCATCAACCAGCCGACGCCGTTCGCGAGGATCGCGCCGAAGGGGTCCATCGCCATCGACAGCGCGTCGAGCGCTGTCCCGACCGCGCCCAGCGCCACCGAAGCCCAATCGCCACTTTCGATGGCCGACTTCAGATCGAACGCCGACTCCAGCAGAGAGGAGCCGGTGTAGGCCTTCGTCGAGTCCTTTACGTCAGCGACCAGCGGGTTACCCAAGACACAAACCTTCTTCGATGTTCAGGAACGACGGTCTCACCAGGGTGAGTTGCCCTCGTCTTCCGGCGCTTCGTGGCGCTTCTCACGAGGCGCCTGCGGGGTCTCGGCGGACGGTGGCGGGGGCGCGTCGTCCGCTGGAGGCTCTTCGTCCTCGATTTCGGGGAAGCGGCTGCGCAGGGTGCCGATCATCAGCGACCGGGTCTCCTGGTCCTCGTCGCCGAGCGTTTCCTGCATGACCTCGGCGACCTGGCCCGCGATCCCGGCCTGCGCCTGGTGCATGGTCGCGAGGATCTGCCGCGACAGCTCCTCGAGCGGGTACGTCCTCGCCTTGTTGCCGAATTCGAGGCCCGTCACGCCGCCGTCCGCCCCGACGGTCACCTTGACGGCGCCGTCGGAGCTGGACGCGGACAGCCGCAACTGCTCTGTCCGCTCCTGGGCGGCCGCGTAGCGCTGAGCCTTGTCCTCGAGACCTTGGGCCCACTGGTCCAACTTGCGTTCTGCCTCGTCGGGGTCCCTGATGAGATCCCCGAGCTCGTTCGGGCGGGTCACTTCTTTCCTCCGATGTCCAAGGCCTTGAAATCGGCGTTGAACGGTTCCGCGTTGTTCTTGTCGCCCTCTACATAGGACTTCGCGGCGGTGCGGACGTTGTCCGCCGTCGCCCGGATCCCTTCCGCGGCGGATTTGATCGCCTCCGCCGCGCGTTCGCCGGTCGGGTTGACGATCGGCGGCAGGAACGCGCACAGCAGGCCGTACGCGTCCGACGACATCGCCGAACCGGTCGCGCCGTGCGCGGTGTCCAAACGGTCCACGAGCCCGTCGAGATGGCTCGCGTGCGCGGTCAGGTCGTCCGGATCGACTTCGAACGAAGCCGTCACTTCCAGTCCTTGTTGTTCCAGTCACCGATCACCGGCGGTGCGACGATCTCGTCGGCGGCGAAGAAGGACGGGTCGTCGGATTCGAGGTAGTCGGCGGCCTTGTGCTCCTTGTCGTCCTCGCCCTTCCCCTTGCCGCCGGGCGCCATGCCGCCACCCATCGGGCCCATGCCACCGGGGGTGCCCGGCTTGCCGGAACCGGCACCGGCCGCACGGGCCGCGGCCGCCTCGGCCTCCATCGCGCCCGCGGCGCCGCCCATGCCGAGCGCGCCGGTCATCTTCCCGGCGCCGCCGAGACCGCCGGCGCCCGAGCCACCGGCACCGCTGCCGCCGCCGAAGCCGCTGCCACCACTGCCGCCGCCGAAACCGCTACCGCCGGTGCCGCCACCCGGGATGTTCGGGATGTTCGGCATCTTGGGCGGGGTGTACGGCGTGGGCTTGTAGGACGAGCCGGGGTCCGGGAAGTTGGGGATGTTCGGGCGCGGGATCGGCGGGATCCTCGGCGGGACCTGGTTCGGTCCGCCGTTGGGCCCCGGGATGTTCGGGATCCCGATGTTCGGCGGGTTGTACGGGAGACCGCCGCCGGGGCGCGGGCCGCCGGACTCGGGGAAGGGGATGTTCGGCGGGGTGAACGACGGCGGCGTCACGGACGGCGGCGTGTAGCCCGTGGTGTGCGTGGTGTCGTCGATCTTCGGCAGGTTCGGCGGCTGATAGCTCGCCGCCGGGGGACGGTAGGTTTCGCCACCGGTCGGCCCGTTCGGGATGGAGATGTTGGGCATGGCCGGGTTCGAGCCAGGGCCGCCGCCAGGACCGCCGCCACCGGGGAAGCCGCCGCCAGGGCCGCCGTTCGGCGAGTTGAAGGGCGACACACTGCCGGGACCGCCACCCGGGCCGCCACCGGGCCCGCCCTGCGGCGAGCCGTCGAGCGAAGCCGCGATGCCGTCCGGCCGCGTACCGTCCGAGCCCACGTTGAAGGGGCTGGGGTTCTGCGTGCCGTCCGCGCCGTCGGGCGACATGTGGTCGCGAAGCGAGGCGGGCGACGCGCCACCGCCGCCGGACATCGGAGTGCCCCGCATCTGCCTGGTCGCCTGCGCCGTCGGCAGCTTCGGCGGAGCGGGGAACGCCGGGGTGGCGATCGCCGAGCCGACCGTGGTGTCGAACTCCGTCATCACCTTCGCGGCCTGGTCGCGCGCGTCCTGCTGCTTCTTGAAGGTGCCGAGGTCTTTCCCGAGCTGGGCCATGTACAGCTGCGGGTCTTTGATCGTCTGCAGGTTGGCGTTGGCCTCCTGCACGCTGAACGCCACCGGCGGGTTCGCGTTCATGAGCTTCTGGGTCTCGTTGAGCGTCTGCGAGTGGATCTGCTGCTGCCGTCCGGTCAGGGTGGCGCCGTTCGCGGTCGAGCCGAGCCACTTGCCGACACCGGCGAGGTGTTCGCGGGCCGCGTCGCCGCCCTCGCCCTGCCAGTTGCCCGTGCTCGCGTTGATCGCCTTCGCCAGGTTGCGCTGGTGGCTCGCCAGGTCGTTGCCCGCCCGGACCCACTCCTCGGAGGTCTCGCCCACCGCGGCCGAATCCGCGTTCTCCGCGATCGCGGCCTGCATCTGCTCGTGGGTGGCGTTGCCCCAGACCGTGGACGGCGGCTCGCCGGGCTTGCGGATCTCCAGGTCTTTCTCGAGACCTTCGCGCGCCTTCTCCAGCTGCCCTTCGTACACCTTCTGGGTGAACTTGTCCTTTACGCCGTCGAGTGCCTTGTCACCCCAGCCGAGGAGGTGGAAGAGGACATCGGTCCCGGCCGAGGCCCCGGCCCGGATCTCGTCGCCGGAGGCGGCCTTGTCGGCCAGCGGCCCCACGTAGTACTGGGACGACGAGTCGGCCGTGACGTCGTAGAACGGGTCGAGCTTGTTGTACTCGGGCGAGTTCGGGTCGGAGACCTTCGCCGTCTTCTCCGCGGATTCGGTCACGGGTCTCTCCTAGATCTCGGTGTCGATCCGCTTCAGGTTGCGCTGGTTCTCGTTGTCGCGTTCCCGGTAGTTCCTCTTCGCGAGTTCGATCGCCTCGACGTAGGTCGGGAATTCGGCGCGGGCGGCCTGAAGTTGGGTGAGCAGGCCCTGCGCGTCCGTCGCGGTGCCGTGCATGTGCTGGGACACCCACTGCGCGGTCGCGGTGGAGCTCATCGGCGGCGACTTCTGCAGCTTGCTCAGCGCGCTCCAGCGCTCCTCGAGGCTGTCGATCACACCTTGGAGTGAGCGGATCATCTCCTGGCCGGTGCTCTCGTCGACGGCGAACCCGCCCTGCACCGCCATACGCTTCAGTTCCACGCCCGCGAGCATCTTCGTCGGTGCCCACGCCATGGCCGGCTTCAGTTCTTGTGCTTCCTCGGTCAACGGAGGATCCTCTCGCCGGGTTCAGGAAGGTCAGTAGATGTCAGCGATGGCTTCCCGGATCGAGTTCGCCACGCCCGCCTGACTGGCCGGGTCGTAGTGACCGATCACGGCGCCTGAGGCTTCGTCGGTCTCAGTCCAGACTAAGTACCGGCCGTCTTCGGTGTCGAGCCAGCTCAACGGCGTGGACCGGAGCCGCTCACCGCGGCGGCCGATCCCGCTCACGATGATGTGCCCGCCGCCGAGACGGGTCCCGGACAGCACCTTTTCCAGGACCTCGATGTCGCTCTCGTCGTTGCGCGGGGCCGGAGCCTCGGTCCTGGCGCGGACGACGCCGGTGAACTGGAGGTTGCCGAACGCGTCGGTCTCCTCCTCGTCGAACTCGGCTTCGGCCTGGCGGCGCGCTGTCATCGCGGAGACGGCGCGCTCTTCCTTCTGCACGATCGTGCGGCGGCCGGTCGAGGCGGGGCGCATCCGGGGCAGGACACCGGAAAGGACCTCGACCAGCTCTTCGTCGGAGAAGAGCGCGAACTGGAGGTCGTCTTCCCCGTGGGCCTGCGTGATGCCGAGCGCCTGCCTGCCGTCGGTGAGGGTGAGGACGGCGATGTCCTGGCCGATCCCGTCGATGCCGTTGATCGAAACCGTGATCCGGTGGTTCGCCAGCAGCGCGAACGCGGTCCGGATGGCCGGGCTCAGCTCGCCGTTGACCGAGAGCCTGCGCTGCTCGAGATCGGTGTAGACCTTCCGGATGACCGCGGTGTAGCGCTCCGGGTCGATCGAAGTGTTGCGGACGCGCAAGGGAAACAATCGGACGTCGACGCCCAGCGCCTGCCCGACCACTGTCGCCTCGACCGTCCCCAGCGCGAAATCGGCTCGCTCAGCCATGCTTCTGCGCTACTCCCTCGCGGGGGCCAAGCCCCGTCACGATCGGCTGACCTGCATAGAGGGGGCCGACTTTGTTAATGGCCAAAACAAACTAGCACAGCGCATGACTGTACGGAACCACACCGACACCGCTCGACCCGATGGAATGGATCACAATGCCCGATCGGGCACTTTTCTTGCCCCTAAAGGAATAACGGCTGTTCGCCGCGAGGTTACCGGTCGACCGCCGCGGGCGCGTAGGTCGTCATCCGGCGGGCCACATCCGTTCGCGATCGGGCCCCGAGTTTCCGCAGAACCTTGGCGACGTGTTGTTCCACCGTACGCGGGGAAAGGAACAGTCCGTCCGCTATCTCCCGGTTCGTCCGTCCGTCGGAAAGCATCCTCGCGACCTCGAGTTCCCGCGGCGAAAGCTCCTGGCCGTAGCCACGCCTGCCGCGCTGAGAGGGTGCCCACGCGCCGTGCTCCCGCAGCTGGTGGCGGCACCGGCCGGCGTCCCTGGTCGCGCCGAGCCGCTCGTAGGCCTCCGCGGCCGCCGCGAGTTCTTCGATCGCGGGGCGGTTGCCCGCGGTGAGACGGCTCGCGTTCAGACGGCCCGCGTTGAGCCGGCACAGCGCCGCCCGCTCCCGGGCGCCGATGGCCTGGTACGGCATCGGCAGCGCCTCGTAGGCCGCCGCCGCCTCGTCGAAAACCGTTGCCGCGGCGGGGTGTTTGCCGCGCGCGTCGAGCAGGATCGCCCGGCCTGCGAGCAGCGCGGCCCGGGAGACCGGCGAGTCCTTGCCTTCGACGCCGCGGGCGAACTCCTCGACCACGGCGTCCGCCTCCGACCAGCGCCCGGCCCGCGTGTAGGCCTCGGCCGCGGCGGGGACCAGCCCGGCCGCCCACACCCAGACGCCCTTGCGCCGGGCGGCCGCGACGGCGTTGTCGGCCGTCGCGCACGCCCCGTCGACGTCTTCCGTCGCGAGGAGCACGCGGATGAGGACCCCCGCCGCCGAAAGGACGACGGGGATGGGCCCGTGCTCCGGCGCGTGCACCCCCGCCGCGGTCAGATGTCGTTGCGCGGCGGCGAATTCCCCGCGGACGGCGGCCAGCCCGCCGAGGACGAGCGAGGACTCCATGACGATCGGGCCCAGGTCGGGGTAGCCGTCGCGAAGCTGCTCGGTGGTCTCGGCGAGCCCGGACCAGTCACCGCGCACCCAGTCCAGCCGGACCCTGGTGCCCTGCGCGAGCCCGGCGGCGTAGAGCGCGCCGGCGTCGGTCGCGCGGCGGATCCCTTCGGTGACCAGCTTTTCGGCCCTGGTGAGATGCCCGGCCCAGGATTGCGCGTCGGCGAGGTTGCACCACAGGCGCGCGAGCTGGACGCGTTCGGCGACGCCGCTGCCCTGGTCCGGGAGCCGGGTGAACTCGGTCCAGGCCGAGCCGTCGCCGATATGGGCCTGAGTGGAGATCCGGTCGCCGAGGAGCGCGAGCCGCAGCTCCGGGTCCTCGATCCGGTCGAAGACCTCGCGGGCGCGCGCCATCCAGACCTCGTGCCAGGACAACGGCGTCAGCCCGTCGATCGGCTGCGCGAGCAGGTTGATCCCGCGCGCGGCCAGCTCCGGCTCGTCGACCAGTTCGGTGATCGCCTTCTCCACCTCGACCCGGCCGCGGCCGAGCCGTCCGATCGTGCGGACGAGCAGCATCCCGAGGCTGAGCCGGATCGTCCCGCGCACGCTCGGACGCAGGTCGGTGAGGTCTTCGAGGATCCGTTCCAGTGTCTCGATGACGTCCGGGCGGAAGCCGCGCAGCGCGACCTGGCTGAGTTTCGTGGCCAGCCGGGCGATGTCGTCCTCGCCCAGCCCGGCCTCGGCCAGGACGGACTGGAGCAGGTCGATCGCGCGTGACGTGTCGCCTTGGGCGATGGCCTCGTCGGCGGCGGCTTCGGCGTAGTGACGCCACTGTTCGGTCCGCCCCGCCGCGCGCGAGTGGTTCGCCAGCTGGGTCAGCGGGGGCACCGGCCGTTCGGCGAGCACCTGGATGGCCCGCGAGTGCAGCAAGGTCCGTTCCGGACCGCTGATGGTGTCGTAGACCGCCTTGCGCGCCAAGGGATGCCGGAAGCCGTACCGGTCGCCGCCGAGTTCGCCGAGCACACCGGCATCCAAAGTGGACAGAAGGGCGGCGCGGAGCCTGTCGCCGGAGAGACAGGCGAGTTCGCCGATCACCGAGGGTTCGGACGGGACGGCGAGCACCGCCGCCGCACCGGCCAGCCGCACCGCGGGTTCGGGCAGTCCTTCGAGCCGTTCGGTGATGGCTTCGCGCAGGGAGATCGGGACTTCGAGGCTTTCCAGCAGCCGGTCCGAGAGCACTTCGCCGATCGGCAGCCGTCCGGCGGCGTCCCGCAGCGCCCGCAGGGTCTCTTCGACCACGAACGGGATCCCGGCGGTGCTCTCGTGGAGTTTCGCGGTGAACGGCGCGGAAACCCTCGGCAGGTCCAGCAGCTCCTCGGCCAGTTTCCCGACGGCCTCGACGTCGAGCGGGCCCAGTGTCACGCGGGCGGTCTGGACGTTCGGCGGCGTGCGGAACGGGATGCCCGCGCCGCCGTGCCTCGACGACGAGCCGGTCCGGTACGCGGCGACGACGGCCAGTTCGGCGGGCATGGCGGCGGCGAGGAACCGCATCAGGTCACGGGTGCCCTCGTCGGCCCACTGGAGGTCGTCGATCAGGACGAGCGCGGGCCCGCAGGCGATCAGGAGTTCACGGACGGCGCGGAACTGGCGGTGCCGTTCGGCGCACGGGTCGGTGAGCGGTTCCGGTTGGGGTGGAAGGCTTTCCGCGAGTTCGGGCAGCAGGGGTCTCAGCACCCCGGCGACCGGGCTGAGCGGGCCGAGCGGCCGGTCGCCCGCCGAGCGCAGCGCTTCGAGCACCGGTCCGAAAGGGAACGGCTCGCGCATCGGCTGGCAGGCACCCGAGAGCACCCGGCCCGCCGCGAACTCACGGCGTCCGGCCAGCTCTTCGAGCAACCTGCTGCGGCCCATCCCCGGTTCGCCTTCGATCAGCACGGCGGCGGGACGGCGCAGCAGGATCTTCACGATCGCCGAGACCTCGACGTCGCGGCCCACGAGTGCCGTCGATCCGGCGCGGACCGAAACCGAGGTCGGGCGAGGGGTGGCAAGCCACATCATGCGCTCCTCGGTTGGGAGTTCCCGCTGAGCCCGACACGATCTTGTGCGTTGTCCTGCGGAGCCTAAGCACTGCCTACCTGGTCGTAAACCACCCAACACGGACAGCACGGGCACCCCGTTAGGCCGTCCGCGAACGCACCGTCACCGGTTGGCTGACGGATCGTCGGTTGGAAAATCACCGGACGCTCGAAACATCGGCCAGAAACCCGATCCGGCGATTCATCCCACGTTCAGGGGGTGGCCATGACTACGCAAGGTATTCACAGGAATCCCTACTTACGGACGTGTCCGTACGGGTGCCTGCTCTAGGTGACCGCCCCTGGAGCAGCGGATTCGGTTCCCGAAGAATGGGTATACCTATCCCGCGCCGATCCGGATTGCGGGCCCTGCCCCGTTCCAGAACTCTCACCCGTCAGGGGAGGGCTATCGCATGGCGAACCGGAGCCGTGCGTGATGACGAGGGAGAAGCATGAAGATCACGAAGCTCCTCGGTGTGGCCGCCACGGCAGCACTGGCCACCGGCGCGCTCGTCACGGGTACCCCCGCGGCGGCGTCCTCGGACACCCTGCTGAACGCCGAGATGGTTCCCGCCCTGCAACGGGACCTCGGCCTGACCGCCGGACAGGCACTCGCCAGGATCCAGAGCGAGACCGCCGCCGGCACGCTCGAACAGACACTCGCCTCCGCGCTCGCCGGCAGCTTCGGCGGCGCGAGCTACAACGAGGCCACCGGCAAGCTCCGCGTCGGCGTCACGGACGCGGCGAAACTGGGCCAGGTCCTCGCCAGTGGCGCGGAAGCGGAACTCGTGCGCTTCTCGGCGGCCCACCTCGATTCCACTGTGGACAAACTGAACGCGGGTGAGCGTGCGGCGGACGGCGCGATCACCGGCTGGGGCGTCGACGCCAAGACCAACCGCGTCACGCTGAACGTCTTGCCGGGCGAGAGCGGCGTCGTCGACTCGTACCTGGAGAAGACCGGTGTGGACAAGGCCGCCGTCACGGTGGTCGAGACCTCTTCGGTGCCGACCCTGAAGTACGACGTCCGCGGTGGCGACGCCTACTACATCAACAATTCTTCGCGCTGCTCGATCGGCTTCTCGGTCAACGGCGGCTTCCTCACCGCCGGACACTGCGGCCCCGGCACGGTGACCGGCTCCAACCGGGTCGCGATGGGCTCGTTCTCGCGGGTCAGCTTCCCGAGCAACGACTACGCCAGCGTCCGGGTCAACAGCAACTGGACGCCGCGCGGCATCATCAACAACGGCACCCGCGTGAGCGGCTCGAACGTGGCGGCCACCGGCGCCTCGGTCTGCAAATCGGGTTCGACCACCGGCTGGACCTGCGGCACCGTCGGCGCCAAGAACCAGACCGTCCGCTACGCCGAAGGCACGGTCTACGGCATGACCGCCACCAACGTGCGCTCCCAGGCCGGCGACTCCGGTGGATCGTTCATCGCGGGCAACCAGGCCCAGGGCATGCTGTCGGGCGGTAACAGCTCGGTGACGTACTTCTTCCCGGTCCGGCCGGCGTTGTCCGCGACCGGAACCTCCCTGGTCCTCGGCTGATCAACCCCTCCCGGTCGCCGAGGCCGCCGAACAGGACGAAGGGCGGTCCGAGTGCCTCCAGCGCACTCGGGCCGCCCTTCGTCTTCGTACCGCGGGAGCGGTGGCTTGGGTCTTACACGTTGCTGATTTCCTCGATCAGCGCCTCGACGTCGAAGTACTCGCTCTCGGAGCCGAGCTGGACCAGCTCGAAGGTCGAGCCGAGGAAGGACTCGACATCCTCACGCTCGAGCTCGAACGACGCATAACCGTCGGGTGACTCGATTTCCAGCGTCAACATGGCCTCGTCCTCGGAGAGGTCGGGGCGGACGCGGACGTCGCCCAGTCCGGCGGGGTCGGTGAGACCGGCGGCGAGCAGCTCACGCGCGAAGGTCCACTCGACCCACCGGCCGCGCTCGGTCCGGAACGCCACGGTGACCGCGTACGGCTCGGCGACGTGGAAGGACAGGCGGGAGAGAACGGGCGTGCTGCTGTTGTTCAGCAGAACGAACTGGCTCTGGTGAATTGCGTCGGTGTGCACGGCCACTCCTCGGTGCTCTCGTGGTTCGCGCGGCGCGAACTTTTTCGTCTCGAGGGGGAGATGGCCGGGTACGGGGCGAATGACGCGACTATGGCCACGTTCACGCTATCGGCTGCATATGTCCATAGTGGTGTAACGCCGGGCACAGACCCCTTGCGTTCGGGCCGATACCCGTGGTGACGAGGCCGGGGAGCCCACCTGGCGTTGCGCATGACGCAACGTTCCACTGAGGACTGTCCTTTTTGGATCCTGGGGAGCCGAAGGGTGCCATGCCCGCATGTGACGCGGTGAAGGACGCTTTCGCCCCATGGGACGCGGGGAAAGGCCCCTTCAGCCCCCGGTCAGGGGGTCCAGCGGCAGGGTCAGTCCCGTCTTGACCCTGTCCATCGCCACCGACGTCGTGAAGTGCCGCACGTTCGGGTTGTCGAAGAACATCCGCCGCGTGAACACCTCGAAGTCCGCCATGTCCCGGCAGGTCACCACGAGCACGAAGTCGGCGTTGCCGGTGACGTAGTAACACTGCTGGACGTTGTCGTCCGCGAGGACCTGCCGCCGGAACCCGTCGAGCACCGCGAGGTTCTCCCGCTCCATCTCGACCATCACCACGAACGTCATCGACAGCCCGAGCGCCTGCGGCGACAGCACCGCCACCTCGCGTTCGATCACCCCGGTCTCGCGCAGTCGCTTGATCCGCCGCTGCACGGCGGCCGCGGACAGGCCCACCTTCGCGCCGATGCTCTCGGCGATCGTGCGGGCGTCGGACTGAAGGCAGGCGAGGATGGCGACGTCCAGGCGGTCGAGGTCGGGTGTGTGCACCCGGTCAGGCTAACCGGACGACTCTCCGGGACGCCTGATCTTTGTTCGCGCCGCGGGGCGGCGTGGATCACCCCATCGGGGGCGGTGAGGATTCTTCGAATTGTGACCCGGAACACAACTGACGGGTCTACTGAATGGTAGCGCTTACAAGTGAATGGCAGACCTCTCTTTTTCCCCGCGAAAGGATTTCTTGGTGCCCTCATCTCAGGCGGCCGTTCTCGCCGGTCTCGGCTCTTGGCTGCCTCCGCGCGTGGTGGGCAACGAGGAGATCGCCCAGCGGCTGGACACCTCCGATGAGTGGATCCGCTCGCGGACCGGTATCGCCGAACGCCGGGTCGTCGACCCCGGGACGTCCACTGTGGACCTCGCCGTCGAGGCGGGGCGCCGCGCGCTGGCGTCGGCGGGGGAGGCCGAGGCGGACGCGGTCGTGCTCGCGACGTCGACCGCCGACCAGCTGTGCCCGGCCAGCGCGCCGCAGGTCGCGACCAAGCTCGGGCTGAACGGCGTGGCCGCGTTCGACGTCAACGCCGTGTGCAGCGGGTTCATCTACGGCCTCGCGACCGGCGCCGGGCTGATCGCCGCCGGGATCGCGCGGCGCGTGCTGGTGATCGGGGCGGACGTCTTCACCTCGCTCGTCGACCCCGAAGACCGCGGCACCGTGCCGATCTTCGGCGACGGCGCGGGCGCCGTCCTGCTGCGCGCGGGTGACGCGGACGAGCTCGGTGCGCTCGGCGCCTTCGACCTGCACAGCGAAGGGGAGCTCGCGGAGCTGCTGTGGGTCGAGGCCGGCGGCGCGAAGAACCGCCGCTCGGAAGACCCGCGTGACCACTATCTGGTGATGCAGGGCCAGACCGTCTTCCGCCACGCGTGCGCGCGGATGGCCGAGTCGGCGCGCGCGGTCCTGGCCACCGCCGGGTGGGTGGTCGGCGACATCGACCGGTTCATCGGGCATCAGGCGAACATCCGCATCCTGCAGACCTGCGCGAAGCAGCTCGGGCTCGCGGAGGACGTGATGTACTCGAACATCGAGAACGTGGGCAACACGAGCGCGGCGTCGATCCCGATCGCGTTGGCCGACGCCGTCAAGGACGGGTCGCTCCAGCCGGGGCACCGCGTCGTGATGGGCGCCTTCGGAGCCGGTCTGACCTGGGGTTCGACGTTGCTGCGCTGGCCGGACGTCATTCCGGGCTGAGCGCGCTCGCCTCCCAGGCGTGCGTCGGCTCCTGGCGCCCGCGCAGCTCGAGCTCCGCGTACGGCTCCCAGTGCGCGCGCTCGCTCTCCAGCGCGGCCTTGAGCACCGCTTCGCTGGCCAGGATCCGGCCGCCGGCGGACTTCGCGTGCTCGGTGAGGCGCGCGGCCTCGTTCACCGCGTCGCCGATGACGGTGTATTCGAACCGGCTGCTCGTCCCCAGCTGACCGGCGAAGACCCGCCCGCTCGCGACCCCGATGCCGAGGTCCAGCTCGCCGGTCGCCTGGACGGCGTCCCGGATCGCGCGCGCGGCCGAAAGCGCCGCCGTCGGCGCGTCCGCGAGCCGTGTCGGGGCGCCGAAGACGCAGAGCGCGGCGTCACCCTGGAACTTGTTGAGCAGCCCGCCGCGGGCGCCGACGGCGTTGACCACGCTGGTGAAGAACCGGTTGAGCATCGTCACCAGGTCTTCGGGCGGGGTGCGGCTCGCCAGGGCCGTCGAATCGACGACGTCGACGAACAGGGCCGTCACCTCGCGCACGTCACCCGAAAGGGAGGCGCCGTACTCGAGCGCGTGGCGGGCGACCTCGTCCCCGACGTGCCTGCCGAAGAGGTCCCGCATCCGTTCTTGTTCGCGGAGTCCGGCGGCGAGGTCGTTGACCGAGGTCTGCAGCAGGCCGATCTCACTGGAGTCGTCGACGTCGACCACGATGTCCTTGTTGCCGCGCGCGATCTCGTCGAGCGCGACCCGGAGCCGGTGCAGCGGGGTCGCGACGGCCTTCGCGAGCAGTCCCGTCCCGATCGCGCCGACCCCCAGCCCGATCACCGAAAGCATGATCAGGCTCGCGACGTGGTCACCCTGGCCGAGGTCCGGCGGCGTGGCGACCAGCAGGACACCGAGGAACGGGACACCGCTCGCCAGCGACCAGGTGACGATCACCCTGGTCCGCACGGTGACCTTGAGCGACCCCTTCGGCGGGGTCACCTTGAGCGCGATCGTCATCACCGGCCGCGCGACCCACTCCGCGGCGAGATAGGTGAGGCCGACCGTGGTCAGCCCGCCGAGCCCGATGACCAGCGCCATCCCGAGCGCGTCCATCCAGGACCCGAGCACCCTGGCGAGTGACCCGAGCACGATCGTGCCGATCAGCCAGAGCGTCCCGCTCACGATCCCCATGTCGACCGGGAGCCGGAGCGCCCGCGCGGCCTCCGCCTTCGTCGGCGGGCGGCCGAAGACGAACCAGACCGCCGTGCGCCGCTGCAGCCACGCCGTCCACAGGGTGCCGACCACCAGCGACAGCGCCACGATCCCGGCCGCGGTGACCCCGAGGATCCAGCCGCTGTCGCCGACTTCGCTCGGCAGGCCCTGCAGGAGCAGCAGCAACGCCACCACACCGGCACCGCACACACTGGACCCGATACCGAGCGCGGCGAAACCGAGACTGGTCCTGAGCACCAGCCGGAACCGGCTCGACATCGTCTTCCCGCGCACCCGGTGATCGTATGACCTCCGCCGGAAAACGGTTGGCCGGTTCTCGGGTGCGGTGGCTACGGTGCCGGTATGGAACCGCTGGGACAGGACGAGATCAGGGCGTCCTTCGTGAACTGCACGCGCGGCGAGGCCAAGGGAGTCACCCTGCCCGCCCGGCCCGAAGAAATCCCTTGGGAGAAAAGGGAATTCCTCGGCTGGCGTGATCCGAAGGCCACCTCCAGGGCGTATCTCGTGCTGCCCTACCACGGGGAAACCGTCGGACTGTCCCTTCGCGCCGCGCCCCGGCCGAAGGGCCGTGTCCTGCTGAGCAACATGTGCGGCCTGTGCACGACGACACATCCGCTGTCCGACATCGCGCTGTTCTCCGGCCGCCGCGCGGGGAAACTCGGGCGGGAGGGGAACACGCTCGGCATCTACACGTGCGCGAACCTCGCGTGCAGCCAGTACATCCGCGGCGAGCTGAAGCCGGACGTGCCGCAGCCGTCGGAAACGCTGACGCTCGAGGAACGCGTTCTCCGGCTGGAGGACAAGCTGCACCGATTCGTCGAGCGGGTGCTGGAATCACGCTGACGCGGCGGTGAGCGCCCGCCCGCCCGGAGCCGGGACGCAACTCGCGTGATCAGACCCGCATCTCGCGTGATCAGAAGCGGAACTCACGTGATCAGGCGCCGCACACTCGAGTTCCGCCTCCAATCACGTGAGTTCCGCGCCCAATCACGCGAGTGCGGTCCCCAATCACGCGAGTCACGCTTCCGGCCCCCTCAGAACCGGAACCGCAGGATCCGCCCCATCTTCTTGAACGCCGGGAAAAGGCCCGCGACCCACAACTGCGCCCGCAACGACGACGAAAGCCGATCCTTGACCTCAGGCGTCGCGTAATCCGTCGAGTCGAGCTTCGCGACCAGCGTCAGCCCAAGGTCCTCCAGTTCGGCAATCGAGTCGATGCCCCAGTACAGCGTCGCCCCGGCCTTGCGCACCACGGGATTCAGCTTCTGCAGCTTGATCCCCAGCCTGCTGAACGTGTCGAACACCATTTCGCCGCCCTGCGGGAAACGCGCGATCAGCCGCCGCAGCAATTCCTCGCCCTCGGACGGCCGCAGATACATCGTCAGGCCCTCCGCGATCACCAGACCTGGTTTGTCCGACGGGATTTCGTCGATCCACCCGAAGTCCGTCACGGACGAGCCGATGGTCCGATACCCGTCCCGCGAGGGGTAGATCCGGCCGCGCAGATCGACGACCTCGGGGTAGTCGACGTCGAACCACCGCACCGAAGGCGGCGGGTCGAGGCGGTACACGCGGCTGTCCATCCCGCAGCCGAGTTGTACGACGGTCGCGTCCGGATGCTCCCGGAGGAAGTCCGCCGCCCAGTCGTCCATCGGTTTGGCCCGCAGCGCGACGGTCAGTCCGAGCTGGCCGTCGACACCGAGCGAACCGAAGTCGTAGTCGATCTGCTTGACGGCCTCGTCCGCGGCCTTGTCGCCGAGCACCGGCCGCTCACTGCGCGCGTCGAGCGCCCGGCCGTACAGCGTGGCCAGCATCGTCGCCTTCTCTTCGGTGAACCGGACCTTCTCCACCGCACACCCCCATCAGAAGTTTCACAAACTTCTGAAAACAATACTCGCGTGGAGCAGGTCCCGCCGTCAAGAAAGCGTCAATCCCGGGTCGTGTAGTCGTGGACGTAGGTCTTGGCGTCGAGCAGATGCCGCCGGGTGATCTCCCGCGCGGCCTCCGCGTCCGAACGGCGGATCGCCTCGAGGATCGCGCGGTGCTCGTCGACGGCCTTGCGGATCTGCCCGGGCAGCCGCAGTGCCGCCCGACGCTCCTCGCCGACCAGTGAGAGGACCGATCGCAGCAGATCGGTGACGTCGTCGTTGCCCGCGTTGCCCGCGATCACCCGGTGGAATTCCGCGTCGGCCGCGATCACGCGCAGCATGTCGCCGTCGGCCGCGGCCCGGTCCATCTCGTCGACGGTGCTTTCCAGCCGCCCGAGCACCCGCGGCGTGTGATCGAGCGCGAGCCGCTCGGCCAGTGTCGGCTCGACGGTGGTCCGCAGGTCGAACAGCTTCTCGACCAGTTGCTCGTGCTCGGAGAACCAGGTGCGGAGCGGTTGCTCGCCGACGTTCTCGCGGACGTACGTGCCCGAACCCGGCCGCACCTGCACGTAGCCGATGGAGTCCAGCACCCGCAACGCCTGCCGCAGCGAACCGCGGCTGATCCCGAGCTGTTCGCAGAGCGCCCGCTCGGCCGGCAGCCTCGACCCGGCGGGGAGCCTGCCCGAGTCGATCATCGTGCGCAGATGATCGACCGTCGTGCTCCACACCTGTTCGCGCTCGTCCTCGGCCACGGCCTCATCCTGGCAGGTTCGGCGAACCGGCCGGAAATGTCGGTGGCCGGTGTCATCATCGAATGATGACTGGGGTGGCAGGGCTGATCAAGGCATGGGTGCACGGGTGGGCGCTTTCCCGCGGCGTCGGGGTCCCGGTGGCCGAACCGGACGGCTACCGGCTCGATGTCGGGCGTCCGGGGCATCGCGTGAGGTATGTGCTGGCGGACACCGGATCGGTCGCGCGCCGGGCTCGCGCGCTGACCGAGCCCGGCACCTGGCTGAAGGTGAGCGGTTCGCGTGAAGAGGTGGCGGAGACGGTGCCGCCGAACTGGGAGGTCGGTCCGCCGGAGTACCTGATGAGCACTCCGCTCGCGGTGCGGCCGGTCATGGCCGCGCCCGAGCCGTACCGGGCGGAGCTGGTCGGCGACGGCGTGGTCACGGACGTCGTGGTGCGCGCGCCCGACGGCTCGCGCGCGGCCACCGGCCGGGTCGCGATCGCCGGGGGCACGGCGGTGGTCGATCAGGTCGTGACGGAGCCCGAGCACCAGCGGCGAGGGCTGGGCCGGTTCGTCATGCGACGGCTCGACGAGGTGGCTGTCGCCGCCGGGGCGGACAGGGCGGTGCTGGTCGCGACGGAAGAAGGACGGGCGCTGTACCTGACGCTCGGCTGGACGGTCGACGCGGAGATCACCGCGGCCCATCTGCCGGAGCCGAAAAACGGCATAACGGGCAGCTGAATGTTCGACGAGACACATCCAGAGCGCGAAAGGAGGTAACGGTGCTTATGGTGCGCGAGTGAGTGCTTTATGACGTGGTGGCACGCGGTCCTGATCTTCGTCGCGGGGCTTTGGGCGGGCACGATCAACACGGTCGTCGGCTCGGGCACGCTGGTGACCTTCCCCGTCCTGGTCGCGCTCGGCTACTCGCCGCTGACGGCGACGACGTCCAACGCGATCGGCCTCGCCCCCGGAACGGTCAGCGGGGCGATCGGGTATCGCCATGAGCTCAAGGGCTACTGGCCCGAGGTCGCGAAACTCGCCGTCGCGTCGTTCCTCGGCGCGATCTGCGGGACGATCTTGCTGCTCTCGCTGCCGAAGGACGCCTTCGAGACCATCGTGCCCGCGCTGGTCGGGCTCGCGGTGGTGCTGGTGATCGTCCAGCCGCGAGTGGCCGCCTGGGTCGCGAAGCGCCGCGAGGAGAACGGGAAGGTCCACAAGATCGGGCCGCTCCTGCTGTTCCTGATCTTCCTGATCGGCATCTACGGCGGATACTTCACGGCCGCGCAGGGCGTGATGATGGTCGCCGTGATGGGCATGCTGATGTCCGAATCGCTGCAGCGGCTCAACGGCGTCAAGAACGCGCTCTCCGCCGTCGTGAACATCGTCGCGGGCGCGATCTACGCCTTCACCGCGCCGGTCAGCTGGCCCGTGGTCGCGCTGCTCGCGGTCGGGTCGACGATCGGCGGCCAGATCGGCGCGAAGATCGGCCGCAAACTGTCGCCGACAGTGCTGCGGGGCGTGATCGTCGTGGTCGGTGTCGCCGCGATGGTGCAGCTGCTCCTCAAATAGGGAAGCCCGCACCCCGCGAACGGAGTACGGGCTTCCCCGAAGTGCTTGTCAGCGCGGGAAAGACCCGGCCGCTTCGAGGAAGAGGTCGTTCTCCTCAGGCGTCCCGATGGTCACTCGCGCGCCTTCGCCCGCGAACGGGCGCACGATCAGCTTCCGCTCCAGCGCGTGCTCCGCGAACGCCGTCGTCCGCTCGCCCAACGGCAGCCAGACGAAGTTCGCCTGCGTCTCCGGAACCTCGTAACCCTTGGCCACCAGGGCATCCCGGACGCGGGTGCGTTCCGAGATGATCTCCTTGCAGCGCTCCAGCAGCTCATCCGCCGCGTCGAGGGAGGCGATGGCCGCGGCCTGGGCGATCAGGTTCACCGAGAACGCGACGTACACCTGCTTCAGCGCGACGGTGATCGCTTCCGGCGCCACCGCGTAACCCACGCGGAGACCGGCGAGGCCGTACGCCTTCGAGAAAGTCCGCAGCACGGCGACGTTGTCCCTGCCGCGCGCCAGCTCGACGCCGTCCGGCACCTCGACGTCGGTCACGAACTCCTTGTACGCCTCGTCGAGCACGACGAGCACGCCCGAGGGCACGGCGTCGAGGAAGCGCTCCAGTTCCGCGCGCCGCAGGACCGTCCCGGTCGGGTTGTTGGGGTTGCACACGAAGACCAGCCGCGTCTTCGGCGTGATGGCGGCGAGCATCGCCTCCAAATCCAACCCATGCTCGGCTGTCAGCGGCACCTTCACGCTGACGGCGTTTGCGACCTGCGTGACGATCGGATACGCCTCGAACGAACGCCACGGGAAGACGACCTCGTCACCCGGTTCGCACAGGGCCTGGATCATTTGCTGGCAAAGGGAAACCGAACCGCAGCCGATGGCGATCCGCTCGATCGGCTCGTCCAGTTCGCGGGCCAGCCGCTCGACGAGCGCGGACGCGGTGATGTCCGGGTACCGGTTGATGCCCTGCGCCGTCTCGGCTATGGCCTGCGCCACACTCGGCAAGGGTCCGCCGGGAACCTCGTTGCTCGCAAGCTTGATCGCACCCTGGATTGTCCGGCCAGGGACGTACTTCGGCAACGATTCGAGATCCGCACGCGGCGAAACAGGGGACATCTTCGGCGCTCCTACGTCTGGGGGACGGCTCCGACACCGTATCCTCCCGCGCAACGGCAAGCCCCGAATATTTACCTAAGAGTGGTCTGATGGAGGAATGACCCTGACGACCACCGTGGAACACCAGCACGCCGACGGCCACACGCTGCGCCTGACCTTCGCCGAGCCGGAAGGCGTCGTCCGCGGCGGACTCGTGGTGTTGCATGAAGAGGCCGAAGAGGTCGAAGAGGGTTTGGGCCTGCTCCTGGCGGGTCTCGCCGGCGAAGGCTGGCTCACCGTCACCCCGCATCTCGATCGCGACAACCTCACTCAGCAGGATCTGCTCGAAGCCACCGACGCGACGCTCGCCTGGCTCGGTGAGCGCGGTGTCGAGGCGGATCTCGTCGGTGTCGTCGGTTTCGACCTCGGCGGGACGGCGGCTCTGGTCGTGGCGTCGAACCGCAGGCTGGGCGCGGCGGTCAGCGTCGGCGGGCAGGGCGTCACCGGGTTGCCGGTCCTCGTCGAGATCGCGGGACGGCTCACCAGCCCGTGGCTCGGCATGTACGGCGACTCGGGCGACGAGGCCGGAGGTGTCGAGGTCGAGCAGCTGCGTGACGCGGCGGCGACGGCGAGCGTCGCGACGAACGTCGTCCACTACCCGGGCGCCAACCACCGCTTCGACGCCGACCCGGACGCGGCCGCGGAGGCCTGGCAGCGCACGTTGAATTGGTTCGACGCCCACCTACGCTGACTCCATTCGCGCTAACATTCCCCTGAGATGTGACAGGGGAGGGTCGAATGGCACAGTCACCCAAGGTGCCCGTGACGCCACAGGACGCGTTCGGAGCTTCGGCGCCGGCCTTGGCGCCGGTGGCGGGTCAGATCCGGGACACCAAGACCGCTGCCAAGAAGGGGACCGTCAAGGTCACCGAGGACGCCGCCAAGAAGCTCGTCGACGCGCTGCTCAAAGCGCGTCACGAGCTCAACGCGCTGATCAAGGACTCGACGGAGTTCAAGGCGCCCTTGAAACTGGGCGACAACTTCGTCGGGCACACGATGAGCGAACGTTTCCAGGGCGCGGCGACCGAGGGGACCGAAGCCGCCGTGCCCGTCCTCGGCGACTTCGCCGTGGTGCTCAAGGACTTCCAGCTCACCGTGATGGCGGCGCGCAAGATGTACGTCGCCGCGGACGAGGAGGGCCAGGAGCAGCTCGAAAAGGTCGCCCGCCGGTTCGACCTCGAGGACATGGTCGACCAAGAGCGGAAGGACGAGCACTGATGCGCATCTTGCCCTCGCCGTGGCCGCCGCCCGAGCCCGAGCCGCAACCCGGCCCTGATCATCTCCGTGCTGACATCGACTGGATGAGCTACTCGCATCGCGAGCTCTACGAGATGGTCCACAACGAGCTGGACCTGGCGAGCGCGGAAGCCGTCGCCGCGCAGTGGTCGAAGATCGGCGCGTTCCTGGACAAGGCCGCTTCCGAGCTCAAGGCGGCCATCGTCGCCACCGCCGACGGCTGGACGGGCGAAGGCGCGGACAGGGCGCGTGACGCCGCGATCAAGCTCGTCGATTGGGCCGACGAGACAGGCTGGCGCGCGGAGAACGTCGCGAACTGCGTACGCCGCCAGGCGGACATCGCCGAAACCGCGCGGCGCACGATGCCCGAGCCGCCGGGAACCGCCCCCCGGCCCAAGGTGCCGGAGCCGCCGAGACGCCGTCCGATCCCGGTCTCCGATTCGACGCAGGCCATGTCGGCGTCGGCGCCCTCGAATCCCGGCTTCGCGGAGGCCGGCCGGATCGTCGCCGAACCCACCGACGAGAGCTCGCAGGACGCGCACCGCCAGGCCGCCGACGTGATGACGCGGATGCAGCGGAACTCCGGCGAGGTCTACGAGACCGTCCCTCGCTTCACTTCGTACGGCAAGCAGCCGCGGCTCCTCAAGACGCCCGAAGAACCGGAGCCGCGGCCGAAGCCCGAGCCCGAGCCGGAACCGGTTCCGCCGCCGGACGACTCGACAAGCAGCAGCGGTGCCGAAGACGCCGCCCCGATCCAGGTGCGCGAGTCGGTCGAGGCGCCGCGGACGCCCGGCGCGAGCAGCGGCGCCTTCGTACCGCCGCCGCCCGGCGCCACCGGCGGAACCCAGGAGCAGCTCGGACAGGGCGGCCGATCCGGCGTCGGCGGCTTCGGTCCGTCGGGACAGCCCGGCCAAGTCGCCGGGACACGGGCCGCCGCCGCGGGCATGGGCGGCTTCGGCGGGATGCCGATGGGCATGGCGCCGCAACAAGGACGTCAGGACGAGGAAGAACACAAAGCGCCGGGCTACCTCGTCGAGGATTCCGACGTCTGGGGTCTCAGCGGGCACGTGACCCCGCCGGTCATCGGCGAAGACCCGAGAGGCGGCCGCTGATGGACTGGATCCGCCTGCACATCGGCGAGCTCTTCTTCCTGTGGTCGGCGCACGGACGCGACGAACTGCCCGCGGTATTGGAGGTCCCGCACGTCGGGCGGACGCCGGAGTTCCGGGCGGAACTGGTCGCCACGGCGAGCCGGACGCTGTCCGAACGCGGCCTCGGCACGGTGGAGGCCCCCGCGCCGGAACTGGTCGGGCTGCTGCACACCCTCGCGAACAGTGAACTGACACTGGACCTGCGCCTCGACGGCGATCCCGGGTACCGGGCCGTCGGCTGCGTGTCCGATCGCGGCGCCGTCGCGATCGGTGTCGCCGGCGCCGACGTCGAGTTGTCGGCACTGCGGGAACCGCTCGTCGCCGCGACCCTGCTGCAGGCGTTGCCGCCGTGCGAGCAGGGGCGGGGCCTTTCGGTCAACCTGCGCGTCGACGACTACACGGCCGCGTGCGAGGCGGGGGAGCGCGGCGGGCAGCCGGCTTTCTCCGACGTCCTGCGCGACGCCGGGCTGCGCGAACCCGAGGTCATCGTGATGGTCCGGATCGCGACGCAGCGGATCGGCAGCGGACGCCTCGGCGCGGCCAGGAAGTCGTGGGAGGGCCGCTGGGTGCGCGGAGAAGGCACGCTGACCTGGGTGGACACCCCCGACGGCCGGTACGGGCTTCGTCGCGATCGAGGATGGCTCACGGTCACGCCGCTGGACGCGGCTCGCCTCAAGACGATGGCGTACGAGCTGTTCACGGGGGCTCGCCAAGCAGGTTAACGAGGGTTAAGTTCGCGGAGTGACGCACACCGCCGACACCCCGGAAGTGCTCTGGCGCCCCGAGCCGAGCCGCCTGTCCGACACCAAGATCGACGCGTTCCGCCAGTGGCTGCGCACCGAACGCGGCGTGGAAGTCGACGACTACAACGAGTTGTGGGAGTTCTCCGTGCGGCGCGGCCCGGAGTTCTGGTCGGCCGTCGGCGAATTCCTCGGCCTGCGCTGGCACGATCAGCCCGGCGAGGTGCTCACCGGCGAGATGCCGGACGCCCGGTGGTTCGAGGGCGGCACGCTGAACTACGCCGAGCACTCGCTCATGTCCGGCGTCGCGGGCGCCGCTAAGGCCGACGACGAGATCGCCGTGCTCTTCCACCGAGAAGACGGCCTCTCTTCGCAACTGACCTTCGGTGCCTTGCGTTCCGCCGTCGCCGCGGCTCGCGAGGGCCTGCGGAAACTGGGAGTGTCCAAAGGGGACAGAGTCGTCGCGCTGGCCCCGAACTGTCCGCAGACGCTCATCGCCTTCCTCGCCACCGCGAGCCTCGGCGCCGTCTGGTCGTCGTGCTCGCCGGACTTCGGGGTCCGCGCGATCACCGATCGCTTCGTGCAGATCGAGCCGAAAGTGCTGATCGCGGTCAACGGGTACGTCTACAATGGACGGTGGTTCGACAGCCGTTCGACGGTGAACTCGTTACGGGACGAGATTTCCACGCTCGAAGCGACCGTGCTCATCGACTACGTGGGCGGCCGCCTCGACGGCACCCTCGACTGGGACAAGCTGCTCGCCGACAACGAAGGCGCGGAACTGGCCTTCGAGCCCGTCGAATTCGGGCACCCGCTGTGGATCCTGTACTCGTCAGGGACCACCGGCCTGCCGAAGGGCATCGTCCACGGGCACGGCGGCATCACCCTCGAACACCTCAAAGCCCTCGCGCTGCAAAACGATCTCGGCCCGGGCGACCGGTTCTTCTGGTTCACCACCACCGGCTGGATGATGTGGAACTTCCTCGTCTCCGGCCTGCTGACCGGGACCACGATCGTGCTCTTCGACGGCAGCCCCGGCAGCCCGGACCTCACCGTCTTGTGGCATCTGGCCGAACAGCACCGCGTCACCTACTTCGGCACGTCGGCGCCGTACATCCAGAGTTGTCTGAAAGCCGGGATCAAGCCGGCGGAGCGCTACGACCTCACCGCGTTGCGCGTCTTGGGATCCACCGGGGCACCGCTGAGCGTCGAGGGCTTCCGGTGGATCGTCGACGAGGTCGGCAAACGCGTCCAGATCTGTTCGGTGTCCGGCGGTACGGACCTGTGCGCCGCGTTGGTCGCGTCGGCCCCGGACGTCCCGGTCTGGCTGGGCGAGCTTTCGGTGCGTGCACTCGGCGTCGCCGTCGCCGCGTTCGACGAGGACGGGAAACCGGTGGTGGAGACCGTCGGCGAGCTGGTGATCACCGAGCCGATGCCGTCGATGCCGGTGTTCTTCTGGAACGACCCGGACGGATCGCGGCTGCGCGAGGCGTATTTCGAGATGTACCCCGGGATCTGGCGGCACGGCGACTGGATCCGGATCACCGGCCGCGGCTCCGCGGTCATCTACGGGCGCAGCGACTCGACGCTCAATCGCGGCGGCGTCCGGATGGGCACGGCGGAGTTCTACCGGGTCGTCGAGGCGTTCGACCAGGTCGCGGACTCGCTGGTGATCGACACTTCGGCGGCGGGGAACGAGAACGGGCAACTGCTGTGCTTCCTCGTCCTGGCCGACGGTGTCTCGCTCGACGACATCGAGCCCGCCCTGCGCAAGGAACTGCGAGGGGCCCTCTCGCCGCGGCACGTGCCCGACCGGTTCATCCCGGTGAGCGCGGTGCCCCGCACGCTCAACGGCAAGAAATGCGAGGTTCCGGTCAAGAAGATCCTTTCGGGGGTTTCACCTGACCGCGCCGTCAGCCGGGATGCGCTCTTGAACCCCGACGCCCTTGTACCGTTCGTGGAGCTGGCAGGGAGCTGAATCCAGGAGCGGGACTTGGCGGGCGCGTGGCGGGTGGCGGGTGCCACCTCGGTGGTGGTGGTCACCTGGGTGACGCGGCTGGCCGGACTGCTGGCCCTGGTCTCGGTGCTGGTCCCGGCCGGGCGGCGCACCCTGCGCGGACGCGTCGCCGAATGGCTGGAACTGCCGCACGAGGCCACGGTCGGCGCGGCGACGGTCGCGCTGGTGACCGGTGTGCTGCTGGTGTTGCTCGCCGCCGGCCTCAAACGGCGGAAGCGGCGAGCCTGGCAACTGGCGGTCGCCGCCGCGGTCCTGCTCACCGTGTCGCATCTCGGCCTGCGGCACGTCCTCGGCGCCGGCCTCGTCTCGCTCGCGCTGCTGATCGCCCTGATCGCAACGCGGCGCCACTTCATCGCGCTCCCCGATCCGGTGACCGGAAGGTGGCGCGCGGTCCGGGTCTTCCTGCAACTGACGGTGGCCGGGGTCGCGATCAACTTCGTGCTGCTGTCGGTCGCGCTGGCCCACTCGAGTGTCGGTGATCGCTTGTCGCAGTCGGTCCTGGCCCTGGTCGGCGTCAGCGGCCCGGCGGAGTTCCACTCGCTGTGGCTGGAGGACCTGTCGGCGGCTGTCGGCCTGCTGTTCGGCATCGGCGCCGTGCTGCTGGCCGCGTACTTCATGCTCCGCTCGGCCGAACCCGCGCCGGAGCTGACCGACGACGAGATCGAGCGGCTCAGGGCGCTGGTGGGCGAACGGGACTCGCTGGGGTACTTCGCGCTGCGCAGGGACAAGTTCGTCGTCTTCTCGAAGTCGGGGAAGGCCGCGGTGACGTATCGCGTGATCGCCGGTGTCGCGCTGTGCTCGGCGGACCCACTCGGCGACCCGGAAGCGTGGCCGGGCGCGATCGAGGAGTACCTGGACGTCTGCCGGCGGTACGCGTGGACCCCGGCGACCATGGGCTGCTCGGAACTGGGCGCGACCGTCTGGGCACGCTTCGGCCTGGAGGTGCTGGAGATCGGCGACGAAGCCGTCGTCGACACAGCGACCTTCACCCTCGAAGGGCGCGTCATGCGCGGCGTCCGCCAAGCCGTCTCGCGCACGAAGCGAGCCGGCTACACCGTCCGCGTTCGCAAGGCCGAAGACCTGCCTCCCGCGGAACTCGACGAACTCCGCGCCCTCGCCGCCACCTGGCGCGGCACCGACACCGAACGCGGCTTCTCGATGGCGCTCGGCCGCATGGGCGATCCGGGCTCGGTCCTGGTCACCGCCGAGCACGACGGGAAGGTGCGCGGAGTCCTCCAGTTCGTCCCGTGGGGCGAAAAGGGCCTCTCGATGGACGTCATGCGCCGCGACCGGAGCGCCGACAACGGCATCAACGAGCTGATGATCTCCGAACTGCTCCTGACGACCCCCGCCGACCACGTCTCCCTGAACTTCGCCGCCTTCCGCGCCGTCCTGGAACAAGGCCAACGCATCGGCGCCGGCCCCGTCGCCCGCCTGTCCGCCCGGACGCTGCGATTCTTCTCACGTTGGATCCAGATCGAAACCCTCTACCGCTTCAACGCGAAGTTCCAGCCCCGCTGGGTCCCGCGCTACTTGGCGTACCCCTCGGCCCGCGACCTACCCCGAGTCGGCGTCGCCGTCTTCGAAGCCGAGGGACTCGGCGGACGCTCTCCGCTGCTGCTCAGAGCGTTGCAACGGATCTAAGGGGGGTCCCTTTCGCGGGGGTTCGCGGGGTGTGTAACCTATCTGGGCAGTGGTCGTTCGACCTGGGAGGCTTCGCCTAGTCTGGTCTATGGCGCCGCACTGCTAATGCGGTTGGGGGTAACCCCCCCTCCCGGGTTCAAATCCCGGAGCCTCCGCTGGCACCTGTTCCGGCAGGTGCTAGATTGAAAACTGAACAAGCGCCCGTAGCTCAGCTGGATAGAGCATCTGACTACGGATCAGAAGGTCAGGGGTTCGAATCCCTTCGGGCGCACGTCTGGTTGAGACAGCACTAAGGCCCTCCCGTTCGCGGGAGGGCCTTTTTGTCTGTCCAGTGTGGACAGCTAGCTGCCTAGCGGTGCATTGCAGCGATCCTGGCCCGAAGGTGCCTTTTGAGAGAGGCTCGATTAAGCCCGTAGGTTTTCGCGGTGTGACAGTTGGGGCACAGGGCGATCATGTCTGTGGGGTGATCAGAGCCACCGAGCGCCCGATCGTCAAGGTGGTCAACTTCGAGGATCGCGTCGCCGTTGGGCTTGGTGTCTCCTGGCATGCCAGTGCACCGGTCGTTTTCGCACTCGTTGTTGGCGCGAGCGAGCACTGCCAGGCGTGACTTGACGCTGCGGCGGTAGTGGTTGCGACCTCGCCTGGTTGGCTCAGACTCGCCTTCGTCATCCTTCGGATCACCGATGACTCGAAGGTACTCCTGATAAGTCTTCTGTCGATCCTTCTTACTGGCCCCCGGCGCTAGCGGTTTCGGCAGGGAAGTGTCTTTGATCTCCCGATCGTCGAGCAGTGCGTGCACATCGGGCGGCCACGTGCTCGGTTCGGGGCCAGGGACCGCCATCATCTGAAACGTGTACTCGAGGCGTATTTCCTTGTTCTCATCTGGAGACCACACCTGCGCCCGGTTGAGAACTGCCACCCACGTGACGAACTTGAAGGGACCGCCCGAGGGGCGATACCAGTACCGCACTGCGCGAGAATTCTTGCGGGCTTCATCGAGCATCTTGTTGCCTGGTACGTCCAGGTCTTGGTCGCCGTACTGTCCCTCGCCGCGGTACTCGAACGGCTCCACCATGCTTGGCGGTTCGTCCGCGTACGGTCCTTCCTCATCTGAGAAGGCGTTGACGACAGTGTCGCGCGGAAACTTGATGATCCCGGCTATCTTGTTGCCGCCATAGGCGTTGTAAATGGCGGTCCGGTTGGGGTACGCGTCTTCCACCCTCGGTGGCCGCAACTTAGCGGTCGTGGCGATCGTGAAGTTCAGCCGCTCGAAGTGCAGCGCGACGTTAGCGGCAGTCTTGTTGAACTCAGCAGGAGGGAGGATGCTGCGGTCTGGATATTGGACGCCGTAGGCGACACTAGCGACCCTCTCTGGGTGGTAGTACTTGCCTTCGAACTCGAGGAGGTAGCCCCGATAGGAACCGTCCCCTGGCGCGGAGGTTCCGAGGTCGACTGCATCGGACTGCCGTAATGCCTCGGTCACGGCGTCGCTACTTGTGAGCTTCTTCAGGGACACACGACCTCCCGTTCGAACGTATGTCCGAAGGTAGCGCACAGACTTGCGTCGGTGAAACTCTGGTCCCGCGAGCGCAACACCGTCGCCCGGTCGGCGGTTCTTGTGGAGACCCACCCGGGAGTCGAACCCGGAGTCCAACGGCTTTGCAGACCGCCGCACGACCGTCGTGAAGTGGGTCAAGTTCGGTCACCGCGCCCCCGGCAGGAGTCGAACCTGCGTTCCCGGCTTCGGACGCCGGCGTCGTATCCGTTGGACCACGAGGGCTTGCGGAGGATGCAGGATTCGAACCTGCGCGGGCGCTCTCACGCCGACCACCGTTTTCAAGACGGTTGCCTTACCGGGCTCGGCCAATCCTCCTTACTGCGCTGCCTTGTATCCGTCGACCGGTGTATCCCCCTCGGACACACCGATCTGTGCCCCTGCCAGGACTCGAACCTGGGACCTCCGCATCCGTAATGCGGCGCTCTGTCCACCTGAGCTACAAGGGCGAGGTGGAGACGAGTGCACGCCTCCACCGGCGCTCGTCCTGGCTGCCTCTTGCGGCGACGGGGACAAGCTTGGGAAAAAGTCTTCGGTTATCAAAGTTCGCGCTGAAATGGGCAGCGTCAAGCACCGGCGGAGGGAGTCGAACCCCCTGGATACGGTTTTGGAGGCCGTTCCGCTTCCCCAGTTCGCCGATAGAAGAATTGCTTTCGGGCATACCAAAAAGAGAAACCGCCCGGATCGGTTTCCCGATGGGCGGCTCCCTGGCATCACGCACGCTATGGCGTCATGATGGGGAGCCCTCGCGGGCCAGAACTCGTTGGCCAGACTGGCATGAACGTCGCCAGGAGCGGCGTGACGGACATACGGCGATGGACGCGGCGGCTGATTGCCGAAGCTGCGTCTTCCGCTCGTGCATGTGCATCATGGCTGCTCCTGTGCGTGGTTGAGTGCGTTAACTATGACTCAACACTTGCTGCGATGCAACGCCTTTGTGGTGCATCGATCAGAGTGTGGACGGCTAGTCCTTCGGCGGTCCTTCGAACGACACCTCGAAGAGATGCTGCTCCGGCCGCTCTGCCGTGAGCCACAGGGGGAAGTGTGTCTCGTAGTTCGCGTGGGGGTCGACTCCCTTGAGCCAGAACAGTGGAAGCTTCCGCTCCATCGCGTTCCGGAGAGCGACGTTGTCGGAATGGAGTGGGTCCTCGCCTCGATACTTGTAGCGAAGAATTCGACCACTTTCGTCCAGCTCGTCCTCGTAGGGACGTTCTTCGGTTGGTCGTCGGTAGACCGTTTTGATTGACAGGGCGCTACCGAGTTTTGCTGGCTTGTGAATGCCGGACTGGGGGTTGAGGATTGGGATGCGCGTGCCATCGAAGATGAAGTTGGCCATTTGTGCGAACGGGATCGGGCCACCGTTCTGGGCCGTCAAGTCTTCGAGCCACTTGAAGACCGCATTGCGGACTGACCGTTCAAACTCGATAGGCACTTCGCGGCTCTTGGTCCGCCGTGCCTGCGGCAACCTCGTGGTCGTTGTGGGTGCCTCACGTTTCAGCGCGGCAGGGCGGAAAAACACTGGCGGGACGAGTCGGACTGCGCTGCGGAGGGTGTCGACGACGTCGGGGGCGAAGTACTCGTAGAGCACGTCGGCTGCAGTGAAGATGCCACGTGGTTCGTCGAGGACATTCACTACTTCGTCCCTGAGACTGCCCTGTGCTCCATTATCTCGCAACCACTTCGCCGAGTGGGGAGTATCGGCGATGAGCGACCCGCCTTCTGTTGTCGGAGTCCATAGCGTCCGCTCGAGCTCCCAGAAGGGCTGCGAGGCAGGCACCTTGCGCAAGCTGAACCGATCAATCAAGCGGTCAAGGGGGCCTTCTGCGGCTTCGAAGCTTGTCTCAGAGGAACGCTCATCGAGGTACCTGCCGAAGAGCCAGAGCAACAACAAGGGCTTGTGGAGCGCGTGCTGACCCCCGACCCGCTGGGTCTGAAGGTTACGAAGCTGCTCGTGCAGGCCGTTCTCGTCCACAACCACCCCTCCGTGTGACGCAGACGACTGAGTGTAGTGGCGCGAAGGTTGCGTACGCGCAACTAGTAGCGCGAAGCGTGTCGCTTTCGGGAGCACAGTCGCTGGGCTGTCACTGCGCGTGGCGCGGGGGCGTGCTGGCCGCACGCCGGTACCTTTGGTTTCATGACTGAGGCGGAGAAATGGACCCCTGAGAAGGTGCTCCGAGACGGCCTGGATCAGGTCGACCTAGGCTCGCCAAGCGGGACGAAGTTTTCGCGCCTCGAGTACTACCTGGGAAGTGTCGCGGACATCCGAGTGACTCGTGTTGCGGCAATTCAAATCAGCAGGGCCGTGGAGATGTCTGGCCAGCTGAGGCGATCGACGAGGGTTGACAACGCCGAGGTTGTGGCGGTGGTCGTTCCTCTGGCTGACACGGACCGGGCAGTCGCCGAGCTTCGCGACTACCTGCGGTCAAGCGAGACACCCGCGGCTCTTCTGCTTGGAAAAGACGAATCTGGGTGGAACGTCAAGTGGGTTGGCGTGCAGGAGGGTGCCGAGATTACCTCCGCCGGGGTGCTGGCCACGTTCTTCGGAATGCAGCTAGAAACCGTTGTAGTGAAAGCTCCGAAGATCCGCACTCGTGCGCATAGGCTAGCCATCGATGATCGCATCAATCGGATGCTTCGGCTGTCTGTGCGGTCCAGCAAGTCGGTTATGTTGGTGGGGCCACCTGGTACTGGGAAGACGCAATTGGTCGGCGAGCTCATTGATGATATTGGCAAGAGCCCCAAGGCCTTCGGGATGGGGCTCATTCACGATCCGCTCATCGTGACACCGGATGAGTCATGGACTACCCGAGATCTGGTCGGCGGCGACACGGTCGACGATCAGGGGCGCCTGCGGTTCAGCCCTGGTCATGTGCTGGAAGCCATCGCGCAGGACCAGTGGCTGGTTCTCGACGAAGCAAACCGCGCTGATCTAGACAGGATCTTCGGCGGATTGCTCACCTGGCTCTCTGGCAAGGAGGTCATGGTTGGTCGGGTCAGTGCGGATCCGCGGTCGAGCCCAATCATCCTCACTTGGGGCTCAGGCCCCAGGAGCGTTGTAGTCGGTGAAGAGCGTCTCCGATCGGAAAGTCCGTCGAACGAACCAATCTACTATGTGGCGGGGACTGACTGGCGGCTCATCGGTACCTACAATGCGGTCGATGCCCAGCGCGTGTTCCGGTTTGGTCAAGCCCTCGGTCGACGGTTCGGCCACGTTCCGGTGTCGGCGCCTTCGGCCGACCAATTCACGACAGCGCTGACAAACAGGCTTAGTGATTGCAAGGTGCCGGAGCCGCAAGGAAGTCAACTGCGCGCCATCCTGGAGCGGATTTATGCCGCCCAAGGTGACTTTTTGGATCCGATGGGGCCAGCGGCTCTTCTCGACGTTTCTGAGTACGTGGCTGCAGGGTTAGGAGATCCTGACTCAGACCTCGCGCAGTTGGTCGCTGAGGGCTACTTGGCCAGTATGGGGTCCTGGCTGTCCGGTTACGACGGGAGCAGACTTGGCAAGTTGGGCGCCGTGCTGGGCGATGGGGATGTGCTGGGCGAGCAGTGGGTGTGGGTACTGGACCAGCTGAAGGCTCTTCGATGACGAAGAAGCTGTCCTTCCCTGAGGACGGTCTTGTTGAGCTTTTCCGCAGCTGGTCTGGCAAGGGCGAGCTGTATGCAGGTCTGGCTGCGGTGCTGAGTGAGGATGACTTCGAGTGGACAAAGGACGATGTCGAGCGTCGGGCTCATGTCATTCTCTTCGAGCAGTGTCGACCACTCATTGAGCAATTGCCTGAGAACCTTCAGGACTGGTTGAAGGTCCTGCCGGTGGCTACCCAAGCGGAGACGGTGCGCAGTCGATCTCCGCGCGGCGCCATCAACTGGGCCGACACTCGCCGGCGAGGGTGGCCACCGACCGAGTTTTCGGGACGAGTTCGCCATCGCAGGGTGGACGATGAGCTGTTGAGCAGCTTGCGGTGGACTATCGAGCGTCTCCTCGAGGTTCACCTTCATGCCAAGGAGATGCGGCCGACGATCGGTAAGAAGGTGCAAGGCCAGCTGGCGACGCTGGACGATCTGGCAGTGAGGCCAGAACTGCAAGGTGTGGAGGCCGAGCCACCGGACTTGCTGATGGTTGAAGGGATCCGGCGTGCTGGGCCACTTTGGCGAGTGGTCGGGGATCTGGCTGACCTGCTCAGCCGGGAGGAATCCAGTGACCTGGCTCGGCTCGCCGCTGAGCTGCTGACGCCTGACGATGAACTCAGGTGGCGGCTTTTCCATCTTTGTGTGCTGGGAACGATGCTTGGTGTCCTGCGGGACCTCCAGTGCAGGCCGATCAGCCGCCGCCCGCTGGCTGGACGTTCACACGGGCCTGCGTTCCGGGTGGAAGTTCCCGGTAACGACGCTTGGGACTTGTGGTTCGAAGCCGCGGAAATCTGGAGCACAACAGGGAATACCGAACCGTATGAAGAAGCAACCAGGGGGCTGGCTCAACGAGGTCATGTTCGGGGAGCTGACCTGTTCTTGGTAGACCACGCGAAGAGGCGTGGGGTGGTCATCGAGTGCAAGTACACCGCCAGGGGCGACTACTTGCGTAGTGGGTACGACCAAGCTTTGGCGTATCTGGTTGAGGCCAGGACGTTGCTCATCGACGAAGGCGAGGCGTTCGTCGTGGCTCCGATCGAGGCGGCGCCGAGAGTGGGAGTGGGGCGTACGTTGGCAGGTCCGCTCATCTACTGCGCGCCTGAACACCTCAAGGGCGAGTTGACACGGGTGTTCAAGGGTTGGCTGGCCAGTTAGGCCCCAAAGACGCTGGTCAGAGCCTCCCGAATCAACCCCGCCAGATCTCCCTGCCCGTCCGTCTCGGCCCACCGGATCAGCGCCACATGCGCCGCCCCCAGGCAAGCCATGGCCGTGGCCCGCACCCGAAACTCCTCGCCAGGATCCGGCGAAGGCCCGCAAAGGGCAGTCACGATCGCATCGGCCGTCGCGTACTGGCTGTCCAGATGCCGCGCCCGCAGCGCCGGCACCGAGATCATCAGCCGCAGCCGCGCCAGCAGGAACGCCTTCTCCGACGAGGACCCGTGAGCGGCCGTCTCCGAAAGTGCGCGACCGATCCGAGTGGAAAGCCGAAGAGAAGCAGGCTCCCCAAGCACGGCAGAAGCGGTCACGGGGTCGTACTCGTCGTAGAGGACCAGGTCTTCCTTCGTCGGGAAGTGCCGGTAGACCGTCATCGCCGAGACGCCGGCGGCCGCGGCGACGTCGGCGACGGTGGTCGCGTCATAGCCGACGTCGGTGAAGAGGCGGACGGCGTGCGTTTGCACCAGAAGCCGGGTTTCGACGCGCTGGCGGTCTCGGAGACTCACGTGGTAGATACTATCAAAGTGGTAGTGACTGACAGTTTGAAAACGGCATTGGTGACGGGAGCCTCACGGGGGATCGGGGCGGCGATCGCGCGGAGGCTCGAGAGAGACGGCGTCAAAGTCCGAAGGCATGACAGCGGCCAGGCCGACTTGTCGACCATGGAGGGCGTCGACAAAGCCCTCGAAGGCATCGACAGTCTCGACATCCTGGTCAACAACGCGGCGACCACACCCCAAGGGCCGATCGAGACAGACACGCCAGAAAGCTTCGACCATCTGATGGCGGTGAACGTGAGAGCGCCGTACTTCCTCATCCAACGGGCACCGATCAACGACGGTGGCCGCATCATCAACGTCTCGTCGGTCGCCACCCGGATGGCCAACCCGGCGCAGACGTCCTTCGCGATGACCAAGGGAGCGCTCGAGACGATGAGCCGCACCCTCGCCCACCAGCTCGGACCCCGTGGGATCACGGTCAACGTCGTCGCGCCCGGGGCCACCAGGACGGCGGACAACGCGCAGATCTTCACGCCGGAGCTCACAACGGCGATCGCGAGCCTCACCGCGCACCGAAGGCTCGGGCGCGCCGAGGACGTGGCCGACGTCGTCGCGTTCCTCGCCTCCGACGACGCCCGGTGGGTGACCGGGCAGGTCCTCGACGCGAGCGGCGGGTTGTTCCTTGGGCCGCCGGCCCAAGGGGTTCAATAGGGCGGTGACGTGGTTCAGCGAGGACGAACTCCGCAGGCAGGCCGGTGACGTCTCCTTCGCGCGCGGGGCCAAGTACCTGGAGTCGGTGGAGACGCTGGACGACGTCGCGGGCGGGGTCACGGCGGTGGTCAGCGGCACCGACCGGTACACCGTCCGGCTGCGCGACGTCGGCGGCGAGCTGGTGGGCGAGTGTTCCTGCCCGCACGCGGCGGACGGCTTCTTCTGCAAGCACTGTGTGGCCGTCGGGCTGCTGGTCCTCGAGGGGGCGGCGGACGGCGGCGCGGCGGACATCCGCGGGTACGTCGAGACGCTGGACCGCGCGGAGCTGATCGAGTTGCTCGTCGGGCACGCGAACGAAGACCCCGCGCTGTTCCGCAAACTGTCGCTCAGGGCGGGCCGTGAAGACCTCGACGCGTTGCGGCGTCATGTCGAGGGGACGTTGCGGTTGCGCGGTTTCGTCGGCTTCCAGGGCACAGTCGCGTACACCGGGAAGGTCCGCGAGGTGCTCGCCACCGCCAGGGAAGTGATGGACGGACCGCTGCTGTGCCGCATCATCGAACTCGTCACCGAGGCGCTCGACTTCGTCGAGGACTCGTTCGGCGCGCTCGGTGAAGAGGTCAGGGGCGCGCTCGCGCTATACGCGGAGGCTTGCGCCGACTCGCCGCCGGAGCCCAAGGAGCTCGCGGAGTGGTTGCTACGACTGGATCTTGACGGTTCCGGCCGCGTGGACGTGAGCATCGCCGACTTCACCGCCGGGCTCGGTTTCGAGGGGCTCGCGGTGTTCCGCGCCGGCGTCGAGGAGCGGTGGCGGCTCGACGACGGCGAGGACCCGTACCGCACCCGCAAACTCCAGCGGCTGCGCGAGGGCTTCGCGGCGATGCGCAACTGGCAGGTTTAGGCCGTGTCCTGCGCGTCAGTCCGCGGTCTTCGCGCCCAGGCGGCCTCTGACGGCACGAGCGACTCGGCCGAGTACAACCCGGTACGAGGCCGAGCCGCTCGCACCGTCAGAGGCCGCCTGGATCACGAAGCCCATCGACCCGACGCGCAGGACACGGCCTAGAACCGCTGCCGGTTGCGGTACAGCTCCTCCAGATCGCGCTGTCCCGCCTGGTCGCCGGTGTCGGCGGCCGCGCGGAACCAGTGTTCGGCTTCTTGGAAGTTCCCGTGGTCGGCGGCGAGCCTGCCGAGGTTGGTGTACGCGGGGACGCTGCCGAGTTCGGCGGCCCTCCGGTACCACGCGGTGGCCTCGCCGGGGTCGTTCCGGTCGTTGGCGAGGACGCCGAGGTTCGTCATCGCCGCGGCGTCGCCCCGTTTGGCGGCCTTGAGATACCAGTGTTCGGCGGCTTCGACCTCGCCGCGCCGGTGCAGCACCAGGCCGAGACGGACCGCGGCTTCGTGGGCGCCGGCGACCGCGGCCGCGTGGTAACAGCTTTCGGCGCGCGCGAGGTCGTCCCGCCGCTCGGCTTTGAGGCCGAGTTTGCACAGGGCGGAGGCGTCGCCTTCTTCGCCCGCCTTGCGCCACCACGGTTCCGCTTCACGCGTCCGCCCGGTGTCGCACAGCACGGCGCCGAGCGTGATCATCCCTTCGACGTTGCCCGCCTCCGCGGCCCGGCCAGCCCAGCCCTCGGCCTCGTCGAGCTCGCCGCGCCGGTGCAGCAACCGCCCGAGTTCCGCCATCGCTTCGACGCGGCCCTCGTCGGCGGCTCGCCGCCACCAGTCCTCCGCGGCGCCGAGATCTCCTCGCTGCGCACAGAGATTTCCCAGCTGCGACATGGCATGCGAATCACCGGCTGTCGCGGCTTCGCGGTACCAGCGTTCGGCCTGTTCGGGCGCGCCGCGGTCGCGCAGGAGGTGCGCCAGGTTGCCCATCGAGACCCGGTCCCCGCCCGCCGCGGCCTTGCGGAACCACGCCTCGGCCTCGTCGAGGTCGCCGCGTTCCAGCGCGGTGGATCCCATACGTGCCATGGCGATCACGTGTCCGCGTTCCGCGGCCTTCCGGTTCAGGTAGTCGTCCACCCGGGTGTTCCATTTGCGTTTTTCGGCGCCCACAAGCCCGCTCCTTCCGGCAGCGTCCCAGGGGTAGTCGCAGATCAGGGCCCCGATGTGACAACAACTACCTGCTGTCATCGCCGTGTCGCTCCCGGTTTCCGCACGCGACGCGGCGATACTGGGGCGCTCCCATCCCCCGTCGAGAGGAATCGCGCGGTGGCCACGCGTACGCGGCAGATGACCACGGCCCAGCGACTGCTTCTACTGATCACCCTCGCCGCCGTCGTGCTCGCGGTGTTCTGGTTCGTGAGCGGCAAGGGCGACGCGCTGCAACCGAAGCCCGCGAACACCGCCAGCGCCGCGGACGCGCGCAAGCAGCTGGACGAACTCACCGTCGCGCCGCGCGGTTCGATGGACGGCTACGACCGCAAGAAGTACCCGCACTGGGACAACCAGGGGAACAACTGCAACACGCGCGAGTTCGTGCTCAAGCGGGACGGCAAGGACGTCACGGCCGGGTCCGACTGCGCCCCGACGTCGGGCAGCTGGACCAGCATCTACGACGGTGACACCTGGACCAGCCCGACCGACGTCGACATCGACCACATGGTCCCGCTCGCCCAGAGCTGGGTCAGCGGCGCGAAGTCCTGGACCGACGAGAAGCGCCGCCAGTTCGCGAACGACCTGACCCGCCCGCAGCTGTTCGCCGTCACCGACAACGTCAACCAGGAGAAGAGCGACAAGGCGCCGGACCAGTGGAAGCCGCCGCTCGTCTCGTTCTGGTGCACCTACGCCACGGACTGGATCACCGTGAAGCATTACTACGGCCTCACGATCACCACGCAGGAGAAGAGCGCTCTCGGCGACATGCTCGGTCGTTGCTGATCTCCCCGGCTTCGGCTTAGCTGGGGCCATGGCGACCTTCGTACTGATCCACGGCGGTGGCGGCAGCGCCTGGGACTTCCACCTCCTCGAGGCGGAACTGACCGGCCGCGGGCACGACGTCGTGGCGGTGAACCTGCCGATCGAAGACGAGAAGGCGGGCTTCGCCGAGCACGTCGACACCGTCACCAAGGCGATCGGCGATCGCGGCGACCTGGTCGTGCTCGGGCATTCCTACGGCGGTTTCACCGCGCCGTTGGTCGCCGCGAAGCACTCGGCGCGGCTGCTCGTGATGCTGACCGCGATGATCCCGAAGCCGGGCGAATCACCGGGGGACTGGTGGGGCAACACGGGATTCGCGGACAACCAGGACCTCAGCGACGAGGAAAAGTTCTACAACGGCGTCCCGGCGGACGTCGTCGCGGAGGCGGGCTCGCACGGCCGCAACCAGGTCAGCGCCGAATGGGGAGAGCCGTGGCCGCTGGAAAAGTGGCCGGACGTCCCGACGAAGGTGCTCATCGCGCGCGAAGACCGCTTCTTCACGCCTGAGTTCCAGCGCCGGGTCGTCCAGGAACGGTTCGGCTTCGCGCCCGACGAGATCGACGGCTCGCACTCCGTTCCGTTGAGCCACCCCAAGGTCCTGGCGGACAGGCTCGAGTCCTACCTCACCAGCGATCCAGGCGCATGACGTCTTCGAGCGGCTGACGCGCGGCGGGCTTGAAGGTGTCGCCGGTGTAGAACGCCGTCGGGATGAGCGCGGCCTGGTGCACGTTCTCCGGCAGGCCGAGGATCTCCGCGGCCTCCTTCTCGTACGCGAGGTGCAGCGTCGTCCACGCCGTGCCGAGCGTGACAGCCCGCGCCGCGAGCATGTAGCTCCACACGGCGGGCAGCAGGTTCGCCCACAGGCCCGCCTGGTTGCCCGCCGGAAGCTCGGCGCTTCCCGTCTCCAGGCACGGGATGACGAGCACCGGCACCTCGCCCATCTTGTCGGCCAGGTACTCGACACTGGAGCCGACGCGCTGCTGCACCTTCGAGCGCACCGGGTCGTCCGCGAACAGTTTTCCCGCCGCCCGCGGGGAATCCAAGTACTCGCGGCACGCCCGCTGGTAGAGCTTGCCGAGTTCGGCGCGCTGCCCGGGATCGGTGATCACGAGCCAGTGCCAGTGCTGCGTGTTCGACCCGCTCGGCGCCTGCAGCGCGGCTTGCAGGGCGTGTTTCACCAGTTCGAGGGGGACCGGACGGGTCAGGTCCAGTCGTTTGCGGACGGTTCGGGTGGTCGTCAGCAGCTCTTCGGGCGTCATCGGAAGATTATGTCGTTATGATCCGCTGGTGGGGAGGCCGCCGCGCGAACGAGGGATGGGGACGTTGCTCCGCCACGTCCTCGAATTGACCGAGGCGGACGTCTCCGCGTTCTTCGAAGACATCGGGCTGGGGGACTACCGGCCACGGTTCACCCCGATGGTCCGCGCGATCGTCGCGCGCGGGCCGATGCCCATCCGCGACCTCGCCGTCGAAGTCGGTGTCACGCATTCCGCCGCCAGCCAGACAGTCGCGCAGATGGCGCGTCAGGATCTCGTCTCGCTGAAGCCGGGCACGGACGCCCGTCAGCGAATCGTCTCCCTGACCGAAAAGACCCGGCGCCTGATGCCGACGCTCGAGGCCGAATGGGCGGCGACCACCGCCGCGGCCGAACAGCTGGAAGCCGAACTGCCGTACCCGCTCAGGGAGGTCTTGGTCGCCGCCGTCGAGGCCTTGGAACGGAAATCGCTCCGCGAACGCATCGCCGAAACGGACGCCGCGCTCAGGCTCGGGCGTCGGCCCGGTGAAGGCTGAACACAGCCCAGACGAACTTGCCGCCGGCACACGGCTCGTGCCCCCAGTCTTCGGACAACGCGTGCACCAGCTGCAGGCCGCGGCTGCGCGCCGCCATCGGCGACGGCTCCTTCAGCTTCGGCCGGTCCGAGCCGGAGTCGAAGACCCGCAGGGTGAGCCTGCCTTCGGCGTACTCGACCTCAAGCCTGTCCGGCTTCTCGCCGTGTTCGAAAGCGTTGGTGACCAGTTCGGAGGTCGCGAGCAGGACGTCATCGACAGCCGGGCCTTCGAGACCGAGGCTCGCCAGAGTCGTCCGCACCGCCTGCCGCGCCACGGCCGGGGCCGTCACGTCGACCGGCAGGGGCAGGGAGACCACCGGCAACGTGCCCTCCGATCGTGTCTTGGACATCGTCATGGTTCCGCACCTCCCCTCACGAGAGACTCCCAGATCCTCTGTTCGCCTCCCAGATACCCACAAGGGTGGACGTCGAATCAGACTCCGTCCGTGAGTTCTGTCTCGGTCAGTCCTTCACGCAGTTTCTTGAGCGTGGAGGCCAGCAAACGGGACACCTGCATCTGGGAAACCCCGACACGGCGCGCGATATCCGACTGGCTCATCCCGGACCCGAACCGCAGCGCGACGATCTTACGCTCGCGATCGGGCAGCCGTTCCAGCATCGGCCGCAGCGCCTCGCGGAGCTCCGCCTGGCTCAGGTTGGCGTCCGCCTCGCCGAAGCGGGTGTGCGCCGAGTTCTCCAGGAGGTTGTCCAGCGAAGCCCCGTACCGGCCCTGGCCGGCGCGGAGACCCTCGTAGACCTCGTCGATGGGGACGCCGAGATGGGCGGCGATCTCACTGGGCTTCGGTGCGCGGGAGAGCCGGACGGTCAGCTCCTCGCGCACGGCCGAGATGTTCGCGTTCAGCTCCTTGAGCCGTCGCGGGACCCGCACCGACCAGCTGTTGTCGCGGAAGTGGTGCCGCAACTCGCCGGAGATGGTCGGGACCGCGAAGGCCAGGAAGTCACTGCCCTGGGTGGGGTCGAAACGGTCGACGGCGTGGATCAGCCCGATCGTCGCGATCTGGACCAGATCCTCCATCGACTCGTCGCGGTTGCGGAACTTGCGCGCCAGGTTGCGCGCCAGTTCCAGATGCGCGCGCACCAGTTCGTCCCGCAGCCGTTCACGCCCGGGTGCGTTCTGGGGCAGCGCGCACATGCGCTCGAACAGGGCCGGGACGTCCGCGCCGTCTTGCTCGACGGGTTCGGTCACGGCCGGGCCGCCTCGCTCTCCCGGATGAGCTCCACCCTGGACAGGTAGCCGCCGTCGGCCGGGGTCACACTCCGTCGCGCGGACGTCGCCAGCGCGGTGAGCAGCTGCCAGGACAGACCGGTCTCGTCGTCGGGTTCCGGGGAGTCCGAAAGCACCGAGACGGTCACCTCGATCCGTCCGTCCTTCCACGAGAAAACGCAGGTCAGATGGCCGTCGGAGGCCGAGGGAAGCAGCATGGAGCAGGCCTCGTCCACCGCCATCCGGAGGTCCTCGACCGCGTCCAGGTCGAAGTCCTGGCGCATCGCGATGTCCGCGACGATCGTCCGGAGAGTCGGTACCACGTGCGGTACCGCGGCCGTGCGTACCTCGATGAGTTGAGCGCCCTCCCCGCTGGGCGGGGTGTTGTCCACCACGTGTGTTCCTCTCTCCAGCTGCGCTGCCGACCGTCAGTTGCCCTTGGTGTGAGCAAACCAAACCCACGTTTGACTCGCGCAGGCGGCGGGCATGTAACCGGCGACAAACGATCTCCTGGAAAGGCGGGGACCGACATGGCTGACGTGAGCCGGCTGCCGAACGTGGTGGCGGAAGAGTGGGATTGGCAGCTCCGTGGGTCGTGCCGAGGCGCGGACAGCAGCTTGTTCTTCCACACGGACAACGAGCGCGGTTCGGCCCGTGAGCGGCGCGAATCCCGCGCCAAGGCGATCTGCCAGGCCTGCCCCGTGCTGGCGCAATGCCGCAAGCACGCGCTGGCCGTCCAGGAGCCGTACGGGATCTGGGGTGGCCTCGGCGAGATCGAGCGGCGCGAGCTGTTCCTCCGCGAACGCCGCGCCGGGCGCAAGGCTTTGACCGCGCATTGAGCGCGCCCCGGACACCGGTCGGCGACGCGCGTGACGGCGATCGTGGCGCCCCGTCCGGACTGGGTTAGGGTTGGGACTGTCGTTGCGGGGACAGCCACGCCTACCCGCCGAAAAAGAGCGTGCGTCCGTGTCCGGACTGGGCGCGGCCGTCGCTTGAGACCACAGGCGCGTTCCGGCGCTGAGCGTCGGTTCTCACCTGATGAGGAGAATGTGCATGCCCGCAGCGGACCAGAACACCACGCCGCCCGGTTTCAGCATCACGCTGGACGCCGACGCTTCTGTACCGCGCGTGGTGGTCACCGGTGAGCTCGACCTGCTGACGAGCCCACAGCTCCAGGAGACCCTCGGGGCGCTGATCACGGACAAACCGTCGGGGCGGGTCGTCGCCGACCTGACCGGCGTGACCTTCTTCGACTCCTCGGCGCTGAACGTGGTGCTCCAGGCACAGCGCCAGGCCGCCGAGAAGGCCGTCGAGCTCGAAGTGGTGCCCAGCCCGCAGGTGAGCCGAGTGATCGAGCTCACCGGCGTCGCCGAACACCTCAGCGTGTCGGAAGAGCCCCCCGCCTGATCCCCCGCTACGGTCGTGGGCTCGTGATCCGCGACACCTGGGGGAAGCAGCACGATGATGGGGCGGACGCATGCCCTGACAGGCTGGTGCGCGGGCCTCGCGCTCGCACCCGTCGTCGGGGCGGGCACGGTGCACCAAGCCGTCGTCTTCGCCGCGACCACGGCGGGCTTCGCCCTCTTGCCCGACCTCGATCACCCCGGCGCTCGCGCGTCGAGGCTGCTCGGCTGGTTCACCGGCGCGATCTCCTGGTTGCTTCGCCGTGTTTCCGCGGCCCTCTACGCGCTGACCAAGGGACCTCGGGACGAGAAGGTCACCGGTAAGCACAGGCACCTCTCGCACACCGTGCTGTTCGCCGTCGGCCTCGGCTTCCTGACCAACTGGGGCACCACCGAAGGCGGACCGTGGGCGGTGTTCGGCGTCGTCGTCCTGGGTCTGCTGCTGGCGGAAGGCGCGCTCGGCGACTGGCTGCTGCCGGTCAGCGGCGCCGCCGTCGGATGGTGGGTGTGGACCGCCCCGCCGGACAAGACGGCGCAACTCGCGGAGATCTCCGGCTGGCTCGGCATCGCCGTCGCGGCCGGGTGTTTCGTGCACTGCCTCGGGGACGCGCTGACCGAGTCCGGCTGCCCGTTCCTGTTCCCGATCCCGATCGCGGGTGAGACCTGGTACGAGATCCGGCCGCCGAAGCCGCTGCGGTTCCGCACCGGCAAGAACGTGGAGAACCGGCTGATCTTCCCGGTGTTCGCGGTCGCCGCGGTGGTGCTGATCCCGGGTGTCTGGGAGTACCTCTTCACCACGGTCCAGGGCCTGCTCACGCCGGACGGGACGCAGACAGCGGTGCAGTGAGGAATGCCCCCGCCGCCGGCGGCGTTGAATCGGAACGCCGGACCCGGTTAGAGGGGGAACAGTGGACAAGCCCGTGCTGCGCGCCGACGCGCGACGTAACCGAGCGAAGGTGCTCGCGGCGGCCGAAGAGGCCTTCGCCATCGACGGCCTCGCCGTCCCCCTCGACGAGATCGCCCGCCTCGCCGGTGTCGGCGCGGGTACGGTCTACCGGCATTTCCCCAGCAAGAAAGCACTCTTCCAGGCCGTCGTCCTGGATCGGCTGGAGCAGTTCGCGCGGGAAGCACGCGAACTGCTGACAGCCGAAGACCCCGGCGAGGCGTTCTTCGACTTCTTCAAACGCGTCGTCAGGCAGGCATCCCTCAACCGGGCATTGTGTGACGCGCTCGCCGAGACGACGGGGCTGGGTTTCAAGGCGAGCGCGGGCACCGACTTCCGGGCGGCGCTGCAGGCCCTGCTGACGCGGGCGCAGGTCGCGGGCGCGGTCCGCGAGGACATCGACGGCGAAGACCTGCGCGCCCTGATCGCCGGTTGCCTCGCCGCGGAACGATATTCGCGGCCGGATCGCCATCTGGTGCGGATTCTCGTCGACGGATTGCGGACATTCGACTCAACTTGCACGCTGCGTAACAAAACGTAAGATCAACGCGAGTAGTCCTCGTACCTGCGCTTCGCATGGCGAGGGGGTGCCGGATGTTCGGTCGAGGTCCCACCACCGGTTCCGTCACGGTCGCGGCCCTCGCGGGCGTCGCCACCGGACTGCTCGTCGCCGCCCTCCTGGTGGCAGGCCGCGAGCCACAGTCCCGGGTCCGCGAAGTCAGTACGACCCCTTCACCGACGTCGACCTCCCGTTCGGTCGGGCCGGTCACGGTGACCTTGCCCGCGATCATCCCGGAACCGCTCACCGTCACGCGCACCAGCACACCCGCGCCGCGGACGGTGACCAGGACAGTGACGCCGTCGACCACCTCGACGGTGCTCCCGCCCACGTCGACCACGGGATATCGAAGCGACTGATGCAACCCGGAGGGCCTCTCGCGACGTCTGCCCGGTATGCGGCGGCTACCCGTTTCCCTGCTCCTGCTCGCGACCGTGACCGCGTGCCAACCGGCTGACAAGGCCTGCCCGGCCATCGCCTTGTCGGAGGGGGTCTCGCTCGGCATCGCTCCGGAAGTGGCCGCCGGGCTCGAGCGCGTGTCGCTGGAGTTGTGCTGGGCCGGTGAGTGCGTGACCCAAGCCGCGTCCGGTGGCGAGCACGTCTTCATCCCGGTCCAGGGTCTGCCGACCACGCCGATCAAGACCACGGTGACCCTCGACGACGGGAAACCCCACTTCCTCGTCGTGACACCGGCGATCGCCTATCCGGCGGGCGAGGAGTGCGGAGGCGGTGTGCCGGTCGCGAAACTGGTCGTCACGTCCGGCGGCGAAGTACGGCAAGAACCGTGAAGGCCGCTCTCCCCGAAGAGCGGCCTCCACGGTTTCCCCTGGTGGCTAGCCGACGTCGCGACGTCGCCAGCCCATGAGCCCGGCCACGAGCGCGACCACGGCGACCCCGGTCAACCAGAGCAGCGGTGTCGCGGTGAACTCCGCGGCGGGCAGTTTCGGTACGTGTGAGAACGGCGAAGCGTCCAGCAAGATCTGCGGCAGGTTCAGCACCGGGCCGAACAGACTGAGCAGCAACGCCAGCCCGGCGATCGCCCACGCCGCCGTCGAGAACTTCGGCGCCAGGCCGAACAGCGTCACGGAGAGGCCGACGATCACCCACACCGCCGGGAGCTGGGCCAGCGACGCGACCACCATGTCCCCGACGGAGTCGCCGACGGAGCCCGCCCGCATCCCGTTCGACAGTCCCAAAAGGACACCGCTGACGACCATCATCAGCGCCGTTCCGGCGAACGCGAACACGAGGTGGCTCCCCAGCAGCCGCAGCCTGCCCACGCCCGTCGCGAGCAACGGCTCGACGCGGATCGCGGTCTCCTCGGCGCGGATCCGCAACGCGGCCTGCACCCCGTAGAGCGCGATGACCATGGCGAACAGGCCGGTCATCGCCGCCATGAAGGCGTCGATCAGCCCGTCCGTGCCACCGAGGCGCTGGAAAATCTCCTTCGCCTGCTCGCTCTGCCCGACGACGTCGCCGATCCCGCTCGCGACCGAGCCGAACACCGCGGCGCAGACCGCCGTGCCGATCAGCCAGCCGATCAACGGTCCCCGGTGCAACCGCCACGCCAGCGCGAACGGGCTGCGCAGCGACGCCACCGCTTCGGCGGGCCCCGGCCGAGGCGGAATGATGCCGGTGCCGACGTCACGCCGGGGGAGCAACGCGTAGCCGATGGCGCCGACGACCACGGTCGCGGCCAACGGCAGCAGGAAGACCCACCAGCGTTCGTCGGCGAACGGCCGGATCTGTTGCGCCCAGCCGATCGGGGACAGCCACGAGACCCAGGTCGCGTCCGAGGTCGAGTCGCCGACCGCGCGCAGCAGGAACGCGACACCGACGGCGGTGGCGCCGATCCCGTTGGCCGTCCTCGAATACTCGGCCACCTGGACGGCGACGGCCGCGATCGCCGTGAAGACCAGCCCGGTCGCCGCGGTGGCGCCGCCGAGCGCGAGCGCCCCTTCGGCGGGCAGGTCCGCGCCGATCATCAGCCCGACCTCGACGAGTCCGATGAGGACACTCGCCCCCGCGGACACCAGCACGCCCGCGCTCAGCAGCGCGTACCGGCCGACCACCGCGGAAGCCAGCAGCTCCGCGCGGCCGGAGTCCTCCTCGGCGCGGGTGTGCCGGGTGACGGTGAACACCGCCATCAGCCCGATGATCAGGGCGAGGAACCCGCCGAGCCGCCAAGCGGTGAACCCGCCCGCGGTCGAGAGGTCGAAGGCCGGGCCGTAGATCAGCGAAAGCGACGGGTTCGCGCCCATGCTCGCGGTGAGCCCGGCCCGTTCGGCGGCCGTCGGATACAGCGTTTCGAACGTCCCCGAGGACGTCGAGGGCATGATGCCCAGCAGGACGATCCAGATCGGCAGGACGATCCTGTCCCGCCTCAGCGCCAGCCTGGTCAGATGCCAGGTGCCGACCAACCCGTGTGCCGGACCGGTGACGGCGGGGCGGTCGAGCGTCGCGGTCATTTCGCGCTCGCTTCGGCGGTGTAGTGACGGAGGAACAGCTCTTCCAGCGTCGGAGGCTGGCTGGTCAGGCTGCGGACGCCGACCTCGGTGAGCTGGCGCAGCGCCTCGTCGAGAGACCGGGTCTCGACGTCGAAGCGGACCCGGTTGCCCTCGACCTTGAGGTCGTGGATGTTCTCGAGCCTGGTCAGCCCGTTCGGCGGGCCGGCGAGTTCGGCCGAGATCGACGTCCTGGTGAGGTGCCGGAGTTCGGCCAGTGTGCCGGTCTCCACGGTGTGCCCGTTGCGGATGATGCTGACCTTGTCGCAGAGCGCCTCGACCTCGGCGAGGATGTGGCTCGACAGCAGCACCGTGCGGCCCTGCTCGCGCTCCTCCTGGATCGCGTACTGGAAGGTGGCCTCCATCAGCGGGTCGAGGCCGGAGGTCGGCTCGTCCATGATCAGCAGGTCCACGTGCGAGGACAGCGCGGCCACGATCGCGACCTTCTGCCGGTTGCCCTTGGAGTAGGTGCGCCCCTTCTTCTTGGGGTCGAGGTCGAACCGTTCGATGAGATCCTTGCGGCGGCGCTGGTCGAGCCCGCCCCGCAGCCGCCCCAGCAAGTCGATCACCTCGCCGCCGGAGAGGTTGGGCCAGAGGTTCACGTCGCCGGGGACGTAGGCGAGGCGCCGGTGCAGGCTCGCCGCGTCCTTCCAGGGGTCGCCGCCGAGGAGGCGGACGTCGCCCGAGTCCGCGTGGAGCAGGCCGAGCAGGACCCGGACGGTGGTCGACTTCCCCGCGCCGTTCGGACCGAGGAAGCCGTGCACCTCCCCGGCGGGTACCTGCAGGTCGAGGCCGTCCAAAGCCTTGGTCCGGCCGAACGCTTTGTGGAGGCCGGAGATGGAGATGGCGTTTTCCATGAAGCTGAAGGTACAGTGATTTCACGAAGTTGTGAAGTTAAGAAAACATATGGATGGTGTGATCACTCTGGGGGACGTGAGAGAGGATGGGGTCATGACGACGACGCCTGAGAGTGCTTCGAGCACCCAGAGAGACGAGGACGCCGTCCGCCGTTACGTGGAGCACCTGGGCCTCACGCTCTCCCAGATCGGGATGCAGCGGATGCCCGCCAGGGTGTTCGCCGCGTTGATGACCACCGACGCCGGCCGCCTGACCGCCGCCGAGTTGGCCGACCAGCTTTCGGTGAGCCCCGCGGCGATCTCGGGGGCCGTGCGCTGGCTGGAGCAGATCGGCCTGGTCGCCAAGGAACGCGAACCGGGCTCGCGCCGTGATCACTACCGGCTCTTCGACGACCTCTGGTACGCCACCTTCATGAAACGCGACCGCATGATCGCCCTGTGGCGCGACGCCGCCGACGAGGGTGTCTCGGCGCTGGGGCCGGGCACTCCGGCGGGCGAGCGGGTCGCCGAGATGCGGGACTTCCTGAGCTTCATGATCGAGGAACTCAACGACATGTACGCGAAGTGGCACAAGATGCGGGCCGAAAAGGGCAAGTAGGTCAGAGGGCCCGCGTCAGCGTCGCCGCGAGCCGTTCCGCCCACTCGTCGAGCTCCGCCCCGGGCGGCTCGCGGTCCTCGAAGGACGCCAGGAACGCGTACTGGAAACAAGCCCCGAGCAGCAGGGACGCCGACGCGTCGAGGTCCGCGTCCTCGCGAATCCGGCCGAGCCGGACCTCTTCGCCCAGGTAGCCGGTGACCCGCGCGAGCGGGATGTCCGGCCCGCCGCGTCTGCTCGTGACCCGTTCGCGATGGGTCGCGAGCAACTCCCGCGAGGAGAACAGCGAAACCGCGATCGGGAAACTCTCCAGGTAGAACGACAGCGTGATCCTCGCCAGCCGGGTGAGGTTCGCCGCGAGCGGCCTGTCCGCCGCGGTCTCCATCAACCCGTCCAGGGTCGTCCCGAGCGCGGGGAGCTGTTCCGTCAGCACGCTCATGAAGATCTCGGTCTTGTCCTTGAAGTGCTTGTAGAGCAGCGCCTCGGAGTAGCCCGCCGCCCGCGCGATCGCCTTCGTCGTGGCATGGGCGTAGCCCTGCTCGCGCATCACCTTCGCCGCCGCGGCGACGATCTCCTCGCGGCTTCCCATGTTCGCTCCTGAGGGCTTCTCAGCGTTCGCTCGACAAGTGGTCAGTGAACACTCACCATAGTGGGTGAGTGTTCACTAACCCAGGAAGGCGTGATCATGAAGCTCACCGTTTTCGGTGCCACGGGCGGGGTCGGTTCCGAAGTCGTCAAGCAGGCCCTCGCGGCGGGGCATCACGTCACGGCCGTCGTCCGTGACCCGTCCAGGCTGAAGGTCGAGGGCGAACTGCTGGAGGTCGTCGTCGCCGGATTGTCCGAGCACGGCGCGTTGACCGAGGCGGTTTCGGGTCGCGACGTGGTGATCTCCGCGCTCGGCGCCCGCGACCGCGCTCCGACGACCGTCGTCACCGACGGCGCGAACGCCGCCGTCACCGCGATGCGCTCCGCGGGGAACCGGCGGCTGCTGCTGGTGAGCGCGAGCGGAGCGTTCGTCGACGGCGACGCCTTCTTCACCAGGAACTTCGTCAAGCCGCTCCTGGGCAAGCTCCTGAAACACGCGTTCGCCGACATGGTCGCCGCGGAGCGGGTCGTGCGGGCGAGCGACCTCGACTGGACGATCGTGCGCCCGCCGCGGCTGCTGAACGGGCCGCACACCGGCGCGATCGCCGTCCGCACCGACGGCAACGTCCGCGGGAGCTACAGCATCGACCGCGCCGACGTCGCCGACTACCTGCTTCGCGCGGCCGCGGACGACTCGCTCATCCGTCAGACGGCCTCGATCGCCCGCGTTTAGTCCTCTCGATGCGGTTGTCGTGTGCGCAACGATCGCAACCAGAGGACTGAACGCGGAAGTAGAGTCGCCCGGTGATCAGCCGTGCGGTGATGCTCGCCCCGATCCTTCTCGCGCAAGCCGTCCGGGTGCGCCGTACGACGCCGAGGCTGCCGGGCGCGACCGGACCTGTCCGCGGTCTCGTGGCCGGCCGCGGCCGCCCGGTGCGGCTCGCGGTGCTCGGCGAGTCCACGGTGGACGGTGTCGGCGCGGCGACGCACGCCGAAGCGCTGACCGGACGGCTCGCGGACGAGCTCGCGCGGGACGGCCGCGCGGTCGCTTGGCAGGCCGTCGGCAAGACCGGCGCCAACGCCAAGGTGGTGCGCGAGGAGCTGCTGCCGCTGCTCGAACCCGCCGACCTCGTGGTGATCGCGCTGGGCGTCAACGACACGATCGAACTGCATTCGGCCGCGCGCTACCGGCGTGACCTGCTCGATCTGATCGTCTCCCTGCGACGCCGCGCCGGACGGGTCCCGGTGGTACTGGCGGGTGTGCCGCCGATGGGCCGGTTCCCCGCGTTGCCGCGTCCGCTGCGGGACGTCCTCGGCGCGCGGTCGGCCGCCCTCGACGCCGCGGCGGCCCGGCTGGCGTTGCTGCCCGGTGTCGTCCACGTCCCGATGCCCGCCGCGATGCTGGATCCCGCGACCTTCGCCGAGGACCGTTTCCACCCCGGACCCGAGGGCTACCGGCGCTGGGCCGAACAACTCGCGGACGTGAGCCGCCAACTACTCAGCGACACCATTGGTCCGGAAAAGCGCTGATCAGGTCACTCGCCTGCCACAAATCAAGAAATTTCTGTGAAAAAGCTGGCTCTGCGTGTATCTGGTGGCAGCCTCGTTGCGTCCTATGGAGCAGTCGAGGAAATGAGGGACACCCGATGACTACCGAGACCAACACCGCACCCGTCGAGGACGAGGCCAAGGCCACCGAGGACCTCGAAGAGACCCCGAAGCCGGGCCCCATTACGGCGCCCGTCCCGCCGCGTCCCGGCACGAGCCCGGACGGCAACTGGGACCCGCACGGCACCAAACCGCCGGTGAACTGAACGAACACGGACAGGTGATGTCCGGAGGCCGAGGGGGCCTCCGGGCATCACCTCCGGGTGCTCCCTCGGGGGAGGGGGACACCTGGACGCGGGCCCGTTGGGGAGCGGGCCCGGGGGGAGGGAAAAAAGGACCGGCCGGTGCGCAGTCCACACCTACTCGCGCCGGCCGGTGCCTTTGCCCTCGGTTCAGCCGAACGAGGGGGAATAACGGACCGCCGACGAAAAAGTTAGTGACTTGATGTATCCCAGAGCCTCTTGCACGCTCCTTCTCCCCGAAGGGCCCGCGATACTGCCAGCGCCGACACGAAGACACGTCCGAAGTGGGGCAGATACGGTGACCGACGTGCAAACGACCGAGGTAGACCCGCCATGGGAAGGACTGACCGGTGCCGACCTGCATGCCGCCTGCATGCGCGCGGCGCGGGCCGGTGACCGCCAGGCGATGGACAGACTTGTGCACGAGCTGACCCCGCTCGTGTGGCATGTCGCGCGTGCGAACGGGCTCGATCGCCTGACCGCCGAGGACGTAGTCCAGACGGTATGGCTCGCCCTGTTCAGTCAGCTCGAAAAACTTCGTGATCCCAAAGCGCTCGCCGCCTGGTTGATCACCACCACCAGACGCGAAGCACAGCATCCCTTCGGCCGCCGCGCTCAGCCCGTCCCGCTGACCGACGAGCTGGCCGAAAGCATGGAGAGCACCCACCCGGCTCCCGAGGAGGAAGCCGTCCGCGCCGACCGGGATCGCCGGGTCTGGCGCGCCTTCCTCCGCCTGCCGCACCGCTGTCAGCAGCTCCTTCGGCTGACCGTGCTCGCCGGGCGTGCCGAGTACCAGCTGGTCGCCGAAGCACTCCGCATGCCGCGCGGCAGTGTCGGCCCGACCAGGGGCCGTTGCCTCGAATCGATGCGCGATCTACTGGCCCACGAAGGGGGAAGCCGATGAACGACCTCGGGACGCCGGGGGAGATGACCTCCCCGGGCGATGAGGCCTTGCTCGCCGATATCGGGCGCTTCATGGACGAATTGGACCCGCCACCGGGAGATCTGGTGCAGCGGGTTCAGTTCGCGCTCGCGCTCGAAAACCTCGACGTCGAGGTCGCCCGCTGGGAACGGATGGACGCCACGGCAGGCGTTCGCGGCAGCGGCAGCGACACCGGCACGATCACCTTCACCGTCAGCGATCTGACGGTGATGATCAACCTCACCAAGATCGGCAAGAAACACCGGATCGACGGCTGGCTCGTGCCCGCCGGCGAGTACGGAGTGGAGGTTCGCGTCGCCGAGCACGGGACGAGTTCCACCACCGCCGACGAAGGAGGCAGGTTCGTGCTGGACAACGTTCCCCAGGGAACCACTCAGATCGTGATCCACCTCGGCGACGTGACGTGCCGTCGGACGGTCGTGACCCCCACAGTGGTGCTCTAACCGGACGGCTGTTCCGTTATGCGGCGTGGGTGTGCTCCCATAGTGCGTGTGCCCGCGCCGTCTCCTCCTGTCGTCGATCCCGTAGCCGAGGAAGCGGCCGACCTCCATCGTCGAGCGAGGGCCGCCGCCTCGGATCACGGGCTCCGCAGGCCGATCCGGCTGCTCCGGCGAGCGCTCGCCCTGCTCGGCCCGGTGGACGCGGATCTGGTCGCCCGCTTGGAGATCCGGGGCCGGATCCTGATCAGCCTGGCGGCGGCCGAGGCGGAGTTCGTGTCCCAAGAGGACGGTCTCGCCCGGCTCGACGAGGCGGAACGCATCCGGCTGCTGTTGCCGGGCGGCGACGTCCGCCACGAGCTGCGGTTCGTCGTCGGGCTCCAGCGCGCCGTCGTGCTGATGCGCGCCGGGAGGCTGGAAGAGTCGCTCGCGCTCAACAACGCCTTTCTCCCCGGGCTGGCCGCCGAGGCGGGCAAGTACAGCATCGTGCTGACCCGGTCGCTCGTGAACCGCGCTTGGCTGCATCTGGAGATGAGCAATCCGGACGCGGCGTACCGGGACCTCGTCGAGGCGCTGGATCTCGCTGTCGAGCACGGCCATCGGTTGCTGGAGGGGAAGATCCGGCATAACCTCGGCGATCACGCGCAGCTGCTCGGCGACATCCCGGAAGCACTGCGGAACTACGAGCAGGCCGCCACGATCTTCGTGACCGACGGTCCCGGCTCGTTGCCGCTCGTCCGGCTTGATCAGGCGAAGGCGCTGCTGACGGCGGGACTCGCCGAAGAAGCGGCGCGGCACCTCGACGACGCGATCCCGGAACTCCAGGCCAACGGCGCGGTGCACCTCGTCGCCGAGGCGGAGGTCGCCAGGGCCGGCGCCGCCATCCTGGAGCGCGACTACGCGCTGGCGAAGAAGCTCGCGGCGTCGGCGAGGCGGAGTTTCCTGCGGCGTGGCAAGGGACGCTGGGCGGAGATCGCCGCGCTGACCCGGCTCCGCGCGGACGCGGTGAAGGTCTTGGCGGACAGGGAGAAGAAGCCGTCCGCGAAACTGCCCGAGCAGCTGGCCGATCTCGCCATCCGGCTGGCCGAACTCGGCCTGCGCGACGAAGCGGGCGCGGCCAGGATGTTCGCGGTGCGGCTGCTGCTCCGTCGCGACGAGACGGCCGCCGCGCAAGCACTCCTGGCCCTGGTGCCGAAACCGCGGCAGACCACGCCGATCGACCACCGGATGCTGCTGCGGCTGTGCCGGGCCGAACTCGCGGTGGCGTCCCACCGGCCGCGTTCGGCGCTCGCGCAGGCACGGGCCGGACTGGCGGAACTCGGGCAGATCCGCGACCGCATGGGCGGGCTCGACCTCGTCTGCGGGACGGCGGCGCACGGCGAGGAACTGGGCAAACTCGCGCTGACGCTGGTGCTCAAGAAGGCGAGGCGCAGCGGCGCCGGGGCGAAGAGCCTGTTCGCGTGGCTGGAACGCACGCGCGCGCAGGTGTACCGCTACGAACCGCTCCCGGTCATCGAGGATCCCGCGCTCGCCCGGCACATCAACGAAATGCGGCACCTGCAGGGGACGATCCAGGCTCGGCGGCTGTCCGGCGAACCGGTCGGGAAACTCGAGGAGCGCTACGACCGGCTGCAGCAGGAGGCGACCCGGCTCGGGTGGTACACGAGCCAATGGGGGCGGCCGCGGCCGGTTTCGGCGCCCGAAGAGGTGGTCGAGCGGCTCGGGGATCGCGTACTCGTCAGCCTGATGGGTTATCGCGACACCTTGTACGCGGTGGTCGTCGACCGCGGCCGGTTCCGGCTCGTGAAGCTGGGGCCGCTCGGGGAGATCGTCGAAACCGCACGGCAGTTGCACGCGGACCTCGACGCGCTGGCCCCGGACAACCTGCCCGCGCCGCTGGTCGAAGTCGTCACCGGTTCCGCGCGGCGCCGGGCGGACAAGTTGGACAAGCTGATCTCCGCGTCGCTGGCGAAGACGCTGGAAAACCGCGAGCTGATCATCGTGCCGATCGGTTCGCTGTACGCGTTGCCGTGGGGCGCTTTGCCGTCGCTGCACGGGCATCCGGTGTCGATCGCGCCGTCGGCGACGGCCTGGGTGACCGCGTCCGGACGGCGGAACTCCGGCCCGGTCCTGCTCGCCGGCGGTCCCGGCGTGCCGGGTTCGGTCGGCGAGGTGCGGAACCTGCGGACGGTGTACCCGCAGGCCCGGCTCGTCGACGGGATGGACGCGACCAGCGACACCGTACTGTCCGCTTTGGACGGTTCCGGGATGGCGCATCTGGTCGCGCACGGCGCGCACGAACCGGCGAACGCGTTGTTCTCGCGGCTGGAACTCGTCGGCGGCCCGCTGTACGCGCACGAAACCGCCCGGCTCGCGAAGCCGCCGGAACGGGTGGTGCTGGCCGCTTGCGAACTCGCGATGAGCCACATCCGGCCCGGTGAGGAGGCGCTCGGGTTCGCCGGGACGCTGCTCGCCAGCGGTTCGCGGACGGTCATCGGCGCGATCGCGCGGGTCGGCGACAAGGCCGCCGCCGAGGCGATGTCCGATCTGCACCGGCGGCTGGCCTCGGGAACCGCGCCCGCGCTGGCGCTCGCCGAGGCGACCGCCGCGGATCCGCTGCGGCGCCCGTTCCTTTGCCTTGGTGCGGGCTGAAGGGGACTTTCGCCGCGTGTGATGCGGTGAAGGGCGCTTCCGCAACATGATGCGGCGGGGTTTCTGGAGGCGGCGCGTGCGAAGGACGCTTTCGCCACGTGTGATGCGGTGAAGGGCGCTTTCGCAACGTGACGCGATGGGGTTCTCGAGGCGGCGCTGCGAAGGACGCTTTCACCGCGTCCCATGCGGCCATGGCGTCCTTCAGCTCCCCCAGTAGCCCACAGGAGTTGTCCACAATCACCGTGACCTGTGGACAACTCGGCTGACCAGCCCGTTTCCCCGCCCACCCCCGGTAGACTGGACTCGGGGTCGCCCCCCTGGGACGGGCGGGGGGTGGGGTCAGGGGCGTTCGGCGTGTTTCACCAGGCGTGTGGCCAGGAGTGAGACGACGGTGCGCAGGGCCGTGCGGACGGCGGTGCCGGTGCCGGGCAGCGGTTCGGTGAATCGGCCGGTCCAGCGCAGGTCCGTGCCGCCGGAGGCGTTCGGCGTGAACGAGACTTCGGCGCGATAGTCCTTCAGCAGCTTGAGGCCCGCGAAGCCGTAGACGTGCTTTCGGTCCTGTTCGTACTCCAGCGTCTCTTCGTGGAGGTACACCGGCCACAGGCCGACAGCACGGACGGCGCCCACCCCGTCCTCACCCGGTTCCCGCGCCCAGCGCGAGTGGAACACCACCGGTTTCGCCCATTCCGACCACCGGGAACCGTCGGCCTCCAGCGCGAAAAGGGAAGCGGGCGAGGCGCTGCTCGTCCGGTTGATCTCGAAGGAGTACGTCTTGCCCATGTGGCGACGATAACCGCTCCAGCCGCCACGGATAAGTCAAGATAGGGGCGTGAGCACGACGCGCCGCGAGATCGCCGCACCGCATTGGCTGGTGCAGCTGCTCCGCAGCACACCGGTTCCCATCCCGTGGAACATGGTCGCCCGCGCCGTCCTCGCGCTCGCCGTCCCGCTGGCCGTCGGCTACGCGCTCGGCGACATCGGCGTCGGCGCGCTCATCTCCACCGGCGCCCTCCCCACCGTCCTTTCCGAATCCGCGGGCCCGTACCGCTACCGCGCCCGTCGGCTCGGCGGCGCCACCGCGGCCGCCGCCCTCGGCTACTTCGCCGGACTGATCACCGGCGGCATCCCCGCCGCGTCCATCCCGGTCGTCGTCGGAGTCGCCGCGGTGTCCGCGCTGATCAGCGCGGCGGGCAGCAACGCGTCGGTCGCCGGACTGCAGATGTTCGTCTTCTGCGTCCTCGGCACCGGCCAGCACGTCACCGGCCTGCGCGTCGAAATCCTCCTCGGCTACTTCTGCATCGGCGCCGCGTGGAGCCTGCTCATCGCCCTCGCCACCTGGACCTTCCGCGCCACCAGCCCGGAACGCGGCGCCGTCGCGCACGTCTACGTCGAGCTCGCCGCCATGCTTTCCGCGACCGACGAAGCCACCTCCCGCGTCGCGCGCCACCAGCTCACGACCGCGATGAACACCGCGTACGACCGGCTGCTCACCGCGCGATCCTGGCTGTCGGGCCGCGACGCCACCTACCGCCAGCTGCTCAACCTCCTTTCGGCCAGCACCCCCGCCGTCGAGGCCTCGGTCGCCATGGTCAACGCCGGCCGCCAGGCCCCGGACGACGTGATCGGCCACTTCATCGCCACCTCGGCCGCCGTGCTCGCCAACCAGGAACCGCCGGAACCACCCGAGGCGCCCGAAGACGCCGACCCGGTCCTCGCCGCCCTTTACGCCGGGCTCGCCCGGATCGGCAAGGGCGACAACCGGAAGCGGCGCGAGGTCCAGCCTTGGCACAAACGTCTCCGCGGCTGGGCGGGCTCGCTCATCTCCGGCCCGCTCACCTGGTTCGCCGCGCTCCGCCTCACGTTGTGCGTCGCTATCGCCGAAGTCGTCGCGCTGCTCGTCCCGTTCGAACGCTCCTACTGGATCACGCTCACCGTCGGCATCGTCCTCAAACCGGACTTCGGCTCGGTGTTCGGCCGCGCGGTCCTGCGCGGGATCGGCACGGTGATCGGCGTGGGCATCGGCGCGGCCGTGCTCGCCGCGGGCGGCGAGGGCTGGCTGCTGGTCCTGCTGATCGCCGTGTTCGCGGGCGGCGTCGCGGTCGGCAAGGTCCGCAACTACGGCATCCTCAGCGCCTTCGTGACCCCGTTGATCATCCTGCAGATGGACCTCGCCAGCACCGGAAGCTGGGACGTCGTGCTCGCGCGGCTCGTCGACACCGTGCTCGGCTGCGCGATCGTCCTGCTCTTCGGCTACCTGCTCTGGCCGGGCAGCCGTCGCCCACAGATCGGCGGACGGCTCTCCGACAGCCTCGACAGCCTGGTGGAATACGTCGACAAGGGGCTCGTGCTCGCGCCGTCGGGCGAAGCGAGACTGGAACGCTCACGCGCCCGCCGCCGTGCCTACCGCGCCCTGGCCGACCTCCGGACCGCGTTCCAGCAGGTCGTCGTCGAACCCTCCGCCGCCGGACGTCAGGCCGTCGCCTGGTGGCCGGTCATCGCCGGGCTCGAACGCGTCGCGGACGCGGTCACCGAAGTCGGCGTCACCCTGGGTGGCGGCGCCCCGGCACCGGCCGAGGCCGACATCGCCCTGCTGACGGCCGCGCTCGCCGAACTCGCGGCCGCCGTCCGCGAGGAACGGGAGCCCGCGGAGATGCCGATGCCCGACAACGAGCAGCTGTCCGGCGTCGTCGACCAGATCGGCGCCGCCTTCGACACCGTGCGAGGCCCCGACCTCGTCGAGCGCGCGCCGCTACGGCTGGTCCGGCGATTCCTGCCGTACCACCGCCGCGCCTAGCGACAGACCCACCCGGATGGGGGAGGGTGAGCATGGTCTCGAACTAATGTTCGAGTTTTCACGCATAATCGACGCATGCTCGACACTGGTGACACGCTGCCGCCGGGGCCGCGTCACCTGCACATGGTCCGGCCCAACCAGCCCGTTTGGGTCGACCTCAAGCTGGTGTACCCGGTCAGCGCGACGAAGACCCGCCTACCCGACGGCCTGGACCTGACGGCCACCGTCCCCGGCCTGCTGGGGATGTGGCGCGCGACGACGACGGCACACTGGGTCGGCTGGGTGACCTTCCAGCTCGGCCCGATCGGCCGGGGCGGCACGACGCATTCCCAGTGGGTGCTGGCCGAGGCGCTGCGCCCCCGCGAGGAACGGAACGCGTGGTCGGGAAGCTTCCCCTCCGAGCGGAGACGATGATCGTCCCGTCCCGTGGACGAGGTTGACCCTCCTTCCCTCCCGCGGCCACCATGAAGACGTGTCCGCCATCCTGAAGTCCTCGCCGAGCCGCTCGGCGAGCGAAGGTGTCGTCGCACTGCTCCTGCGTCGTGGACGTCTGGGCTCGCCGCCCGCGTAGCCCCTTCTCGCCAAGTCATCCACGACGGTGAAACCCAGGGAGCACGTATGTCCATCGAACTGCCCGACCGTGTCCGCCTCCGCCCCGCGACCGTCCCCGACGGTGGGATCCTCGAGGGGCCGCGCGTGTTGCGGCGCCTGCCGGAGGGCGCGGAAGAACGTCCTTACGAGCTTTTCGCGCTGCGCCCGCTGGGACGGGTGATCGGTGCCGAGATCGGCGGCGTCGACCTCGCCGAGCCCCTCACACCCGCTCTCCACGCGGAGCTGAATCGCGCGTTGCTGGAGTGGAAGGTGCTGTTCTTCCGCGACCAGGACATCACTTCGGCGCATCAGCGCGCCTTCGCCGCCCACTGGGGTGAGCTGGAGACGAACCCGTTCATCCCGAAGGGGGAGACCGAGGACACCACTCGCTTCACCCGCTCGGCGACGATGCCCGCGTTCGAGAACATCTGGCACGTGGACGTCACGTTCCGGCCCGCGCCGGCGCTCGGCTCGGTCCTGCGGCTGATCGAGGTCCCGCCGGTCGGCGGCGACACGATGTGGGCCGACATGGCCGCCGCCTACGACAACCTTCCGGAAGACGTCCGCGAACGCATCGACGGCCTCAACGCGGTCCACGACTTCATCCCCGGCTTCGACCGTTTCAGCGACCCGGAACTGCTGCTACGCCACCAAGACGCGTTCCCGCCGGTCGAGCATCCGGTCGTCCGCACGCATCCGGAAACCGGGCGCCGCACCCTCTTCGTGAACCAGGCCTTCACGACCCGCATCGTCGGCATCGACCGCGACGAGAGCGACAGGCTCCTGCGGTACCTGTTCAGCCGCGCGCACATCCCGGAGTTCCAGGTGCGCTTCAGCTGGCGGCCCGGTTCGGTGGCCTTCTGGGACAACCGCGCCACGCAGCACTACGCCGTCAACGACTACCACCCGTACGCGCGGGTCGCCGAACGTGTCGCCATCATGGGTGACCGGCCGTTCTGAGCGCGTCCCCGCGACGGGTGATCGTCCGGGCGGATCGCCCGGTACCTGTGTGACGATGAGGTCATGGGCATCAACTTCGATGAATTGAAGAACAAGGCCACCGACGCTCTCCGCGAGCACAACGACAAGATCGAGGGCGGCCTGGACAAGGCGGCGGACTTCGCCAAGTCGAAGTTCTCCGGCCACGACTCGCAGATCGACTCCGGCGTGGACAAGGCGAAGGGGTTCATCAACAAGTACGACGACACCCCCGACAACCCGCCCCAGGATCAGCAGAACCCAGGCCAGCAGCCGCCGCAGGGCCAGTGACCCCTCGCGTTCAGTCCTCTGGATGCGGTAGTTGCACACGCAAGGACCGCATCCAGAGGACGAAACGCGTCAGGAGACTTCGCCGAGCGCGGTGCCGCCGTCGATCGCCGTGATCCGGCCACCGCGCTCGCCGAGGGCGATCAGGCCGTCCCGCGCGTCCGGGGCGGTCAGGCTGACGCGCACCCCGGCGCGTTCCGCGTCCTTGCCGGCCGCAAACGCTTGCGCGCCCTCGTGGCCGGCGTTGACCGTCACCGCGAGCCCACCCGTCGACGCGAGCGAACCCCGCGCGGCGCCCAGCCGCCCGAGCGCCTCGTCGACGATCGGCAGCAGCGCGTCCCGGTTGCCCTCGGTCATCGCACGCACCAGCGCCGGGCTCGACCCGGCCACCCGCGTGCCGTCCGTGTAGGACCCGGCGGCCAGCGACATCGCCAGCGGTCCGCCCTGCGCGCCGATCGTGGCCAGGATGGCCGCGAAGATATGCGGCAGATGCGAGATCCGCGCGACCGTCTCGTCATGTGAGTCCGCGGGCAGCGGCACGACGTGCGCGCCGACGTCGAGTACCAGCTGCGCGACCTCGGCCCACGCCGTCAGATCGGTGTCGTGCTCGACGCCCAGCACCCAAGCGGCACCGCCGAACAGCGCCGGGTTGCTCGCCTTCCAGCCGGACTCCGCCGTCCCGGCCATCGGGTGCCCGCCGACGAACTTCGCGTACGGCGCTCGGCGGCGGACGGCGTCGAGCACCGGACCCTTCACGCTGGTGACGTCGGTGAGCACGCAGTGGCCGGCGACCCGCGAAACGGTGCGGAGCACGTCCTCGACCGCGGGCAGCGGAACCGCGAGCACGATCATCGCGTCCCGCTCCGCGGCCTTGCTCAGCGCCGCTTCGACCTGCGTGGTCACGTCGTAACCCGCTCTGCTGGCCGCGTCCGCGTCCGCTTCCGAGGTCGTCGCCCCGAACGTGGTGCGGCCGATCGAACGCGCCGCGCGCAGCAGTGAACCACCGATCAACCCGAGCCCGATCACGCATACGTCCCGCACAAGGGTTCATCCTGCCATCTGCGGGCCCACTCGTCAGAGAACGGCGGCGAGGCGCGTTCCCTGATCGATGGCCCGTTTGGCGTCCAGTTCCGCCGCGACGTCGGCGCCGCCGATCAGGTGCACCGGCAGTCCGGCCGCCCGAAGCTCGTCGGCGAGGTCGCGCACCGGCTCCTGTCCCGCGCAGACGACCACGGTGTCCACATCGAGCACACGCGGCTCGTCACCGACGGTGATGTGCAGGCCCTCGTCGTCGATCCGGTCGTAGGTGACCCCGGTGAGCTGCTCGACGCGTTTGGCCTTCAGCGCGGCCCGGTGCACCCAGCCGCTGGTCTTGCCCAGCCCCGCGCCGATCCCGGACTTCTTGCGCTGCAGCAGGAAGACCTGCCGCGGTGACGGTTCGACCTTCCGCTCGGTCAGCCCGCCCGGCGCCCGCTCGGGATCGGTGACGCCCCATTCGGCCATCCACGCGTCCAGATCGAGCGCGGGGGAGGTGGTGTGCGTCAGGAATTCGCTGACGTCCACGCCGATCCCGCCCGCGCCGATCACGGCGACCCTGCCGCCCACCGGTTTCCCGTGCCGGACGACGTCCACATAGGACAGCACCTTGGGGTGGTCGATGCCGGGCAGCGACGGCACCCGGGGAGTGACGCCGGTGGCCAGCACGACCTCGTCGAATCCGGCGTCGACGAGCGCGGCGGCGGTCGCGCGGCTGCCGAGATGGACCTTGACGCCGGTGACCTCCAGCCGTCGCGTGTAGTACCGGATGGTCTCCGCGAACTCCTCCTTGCCCGGGATCTTCCGCGCGATCCCGAACTGGCCGCCGATCTCGTCTTCGGCCTCGAACAGTTCGACGGCGTGCCCCCGCTCGGCGAGGCTGGTCGCGGCCGCGAGCCCGGCCGGCCCCGCGCCGACGACGGCGACGCGTTTGGTCTTCCGGGTGGGCGAAAGGGTCAACGTGGTCTCGTGTCCCGCGCGCGGATTGACCATGCAGGACACCAGTTTCCGCTTGAACGCGTGGTCGAGGCAGGCCTGGTTGCAGGCGATGCAGGTGTTGATCTCGTCCTCGCGTCCGGTCTCGGCCTTCCGGATCCATTCGGGGTCGGCGAGGAACGGGCGCGCCATCGACACCAGATCCGCGTCGCCGCCGGCGAGCGCCTCCTCGGCGACCTCGGGCATGTTGATCCGGTTCGACGTGACGACCGGGATCCCGACGTGCGGTTTGAGCTTCCCGGTCACCCACGTGAAGGCCGCGCGCGGCACGGACGTCACGATCGTCGGCACCCTCGCCTCGTGCCAGCCGATGCCGGTGTTGATGATCGTCGCGCCCGCCTCTTCGACCTCTTTGGCCAGCGTGACGACGTCTTCCCAGCTTTGGCCGCCTTCGACGAGGTCCAACATGGACAGTCGGTAGATGATGATGAAGTCCTCGCCGACCGCCTCACGCGTGCGGCGCACGATCTCGACGGCGATCCGGCGCCGGTTTTCGGCGCTACCGCCCCATCGGTCGGTGCGCTTGTTGGTGCGCTCGGCGAGGAACTGGTTGATGAAATAGCCTTCGGAACCCATGATCTCGACGCCGTCGTAGCCCGCTTCCTTGGCCAGGAAGGCGCAATCGGCGAACGCGCGGATCTGGCGCAGCACGCCGTATCCGGAAAGGGAGCGCGGCTTGAACGGGTTGATCGGCGCCTTGATCCCCGACGCCGAAACGCTCAGCGGATGGTAGGAATACCGGCCCGCGTGCAGGATCTGCAGCGCGATCTTGCCGCCCGCCTCGTGCACGGGATCAGTGAGTTGTTTGTGCGCCTTGGCTTCCGCGCGTGTCGACAGCTTCGACGCCAAGGGAAGGAGCCAGCCGGTCCGGTTCGGCGCGAACCCGCCGGTGACGATCAGCCCGACGCCACCCCGGGCGCGTTCGGCGTAGTACTCGGCCAGTTGCGGGAAATGCGCTTCCTTGTCTTCGAGGCCGGTGTGCATCGAGCCCATGATCACCCGGTTGCGCAGGGTGGTGAAGCCGAGGTCGAGCGGGGACAGCAGGTTCGGGTACTGGCTCATCGCGGGGTCCTTACGCATCGTGGTGGAATGCCTGGAGGACTTCCTCGAGCCACTCGACGTGGCCCTGTTCGGTTCGGATTCCTCCACGCAGCACGAGGAACTGGTGCAACGACTGTCCACTGAGGACGCTGGGGTCGGGGAAGTCGCGCTTCTCGATCAGCAGGTACGCGTCGAGCTGGGCCGCGTGCGTGTCGCGATGCCGGGTGATCTCGGCGGCGACGGCACCGGGATCACCGAGCGTCGCGCCGCGGATCTTCACGGCGAGTTCCCGGGCCGTGGCCGCGGGATCGGGTTCGGCGAGCCAGCGGGCCAGTTCGGCCCGGCCCTCGTCGCCGACGGTGTACACCTTCTTGTCGGGTTTCCCGGACTGCGCGACATGGTCGACGGCGACCCAGCCCGCGTCCTCCATCCGCTTGAGGACGCGGTAGATCTGCTGGTGGGTGGCGTTCCACCACAGTCCGATGGACTTCTCGAAGCGGCGCGTCAGCTCGTAGCCCGAGCCGGACCGCTCGGACAGCGAAACCAGGATCGCGTGCTCCAGTGCCATGCACCTAGTTTCATATGCACCTAGTTGCACTGCAAGGCGACGCGCGTCACAAGCGCGTGAAGGCCCCCTTCCCTCGGCTGGTCACTCAAAACCATGGCTGAGGGAAGGGGGCCTTCACGCGAGAAAAGCTACGGTTTGCGGGCGATACCGCCGATGACGCGCGACTCCGAGGGCACGCCCGCGAAAACCGTCTTCTCGTCCGGGTGCCACGCCGGCGCGTAGACCAGGCCCGGCTCCAGCAGCGGCCAGCCGCCGAAGAACCGCCGGAACTCGTCCATCGTGCGCAGGAAACCGGGGTTCGTCGTGGTCTCGTAGTACTCGAGGATGTCGAGCAGCGCCTGCCGCTCCTCGTCGTTGGCCGGGTTCTCGTTGGTCATCTGCGAGATCACCAGCAGCGAGCCCGGCACGAGCCGGTCGCGGTAGAAGTCCAGCAGCGCGTCCGGATCCTGCTCGTCCTTGATGAAGTGCATGACCGCGTTGATCACCAGCGCGATGGGCTGCCGGACGTCGATGATGCCGGAGTCCATCACCCGCTCCCAGAGACCCTCGGGGTCGAACAGGTCCGCGGCGATCGCGTGGTGCCGATCCGGGTCGGCGGTGTCGGCGAGCAGCAGCGTCGAGTGCGCGAGCGCGATCGGCTCGTTGTCGATGTAGAGGACGTGCGTGTCCTCCTCCGGCCGCGCCTCGTCGGCGACCTCGTGCACGTTGCCCGCCGTCGGCAGGCCGGAGCCGATGTCGACGAACTGCCGGATACCCAGTTCGGCGCAGTGCCGCACGGCCCGGCCGAGGAACTGCCTGCTGGTCAGGCAGTAATCGCCCATCAGCGGCAGGCGTTTGCGCACCTTTTCGGCGAACTCGCGGTCGATGGCGTAGTGCGTGTCGCCGCCGATGAAGTAGTCGTAGACCCGGGCCGCGGACGGCCGGTCCAAGCTGTTCTCGACGGCCTTGAGCGCCGCGTCGTGATCGATCATCGTCATCCCTTTGTCCGCGCCGGAAATCCCATGCTAACCGGCGGGAACGTAGGCCTCGCGGTAGGCGTTCACGGATTCGGTCAAGCGATCGAGCTCCGCGCGGGTGCGGGCGAGCCCGGCCGCGTCGAGGCCCATCGCGTCGCCGATGACCTTCGGGATCCCGCTCGCGCGGTCCCGGAGCCGGGCGCCGTCCTCGGTGAGGCTGATGCGAACGGACCGCTCGTCGTCGGCCCGCCGGTCACGCCGGACCAGCCCGGACTTCTCCAGGCGCTTGAGCAGCGGTGAAAGCGTGCCGGAATCGAGGCTCAGCAAGGTGCCGAGCTCCTTGACCAGCCGCTCGTTCTCTTCCCAGAGTGCGAGCATCACCAGGTACTGCGGATAGGTCAGGCCCAGATCGTCGAGCACCACGCGGTAAAGCGCCGTCACGGCCCGCGATGCCGCGTACAGCCCGAAGCACAGCTGATCGTCCAAGCACAGCGATCCGGTGTTTTCCGTCGGCATCGGTCCTCCTTCTCCCATGGTGCGTCGATCATGCCCCAGTCCGCCACTCGAGTGGGCTAAATCTCGTTGTAGGCATTTAAGTTGTGTACAACTAAGTTGCAAGCTACCTTCAGGTCATCGACCCCAGGAGGCAAAAATGACCGCCAACCCGCACAAGCTGGTCCTCGAACCGGCCGCCCAGGCCTTCGTCGAGGCCACCGCGACCCCGCCGTTCCTCTTCCAGCTGCCGCCCGAGGAAGGGCGCAAGGCTGTCGACGAGGTCCAGGGCGGTGACGTCGAATTGCCCGCCGCGGAGGTCGAGACCACGCATGTCGACGGCGTCGAAGTCCGCATCGTCCGCCCGCCGGGCGCCACCGGCCCGCTGCCCGTGATCGTCTACATCCACGGCGCAGGCTGGGTCTTCGGGAACTTCCACACCCACGAGCGCCTCGTCCGCGAACTCGCCGTCGGCACCGGCGCGGCCGTCGTCTTCCCCGAGTACGACCGTTCGCCGGAGGCGCGCTACCCGGTCGCCCTCGAGCAGAACTACGCCGTGGCGAAGTGGGTCGCCGAACACGGCGCCGAAAACGGGCTCGACAGCACGAAAATCGCGATCGCCGGTGACTCCGTCGGCGGGAACATGACCGCCGCGCTCACCCTGCTCGCGAAACAGCGCGGCGACGTCACCTTCCGTCAGCAGGTCCTCTTCTACCCGGTCACCGACGCGAACTTCGACACCGAGTCCTACAAGCAGTTCGCCGAGGGCTACTTCCTCGCCCTCGAAGGCATGAAGTGGTTCTGGGACCAGTACACGACCGACCCGGCGCAGCGCGCGGAGATCACCGCGTCGCCGCTGCGGGCGAGCCTCGACGAACTGGCCGGCCTGCCGCCCGCGCTGGTGATCACCGGAGAGGCCGACGTCCTGCGTGACGAAGGCGAGGCGTACGCCGCGAAGCTGCGTCAGGCCGGAGTGCCGGTGACGGCCGTGCGATACCAGGGCATCGTCCACGACTTCGTCATGCTCAACACGCTGCGCGAAACCCACGCCGCGGAGGCGGCGATAAAGCAGGCGATCGAGGCGTTGCGTACCGCTCTCGCGGGGTGAGTAGCCCAGGACACAGTTTGTCCAGGGTGACACGCGTCACCCTGGACAACACTTCCCGGTGGTCACACGTCTCTTGATCCAGATGTGGGAAGTGCGGTGCGGGGGCGTGCCGCGGCCGGAGAGGGACACGATCGCCATGGGACTGGGACTGAGTGCCATCCGGCTCGATTCCACGCTGAACCTCGTCATCGTCGTGGTGCTGACGCTGCTCGCGATCATCGCCGTGCCGTTCCTCTGGGAGCGCTGGCGCCGCAAGGTGCTCGGCCGCAGCAGCACGATCCTCGTCGCGGTGGTGCTGATCGTGGTCAGCACCGCCATGGGCGGGAACATGATCGGCGGGTTCTTCCCGACGGTCGGCGCCCTGTTCGGGACCGGCGTCTACTCGGGGGAGAGCGTCGACGCCGTCGCGGGCCAGAACGGGTCGGACCTCGACAAGCTGCGCGACGCCGGGGCGATGCGGGCCAAGGAGGGCAAGGGCTCCGTCGTGCACATGACGGTGACCGGCAAGCGCACCGGCCTCACCCGTGACGTCTCGGTCTACTTCCCGCCCCAGTACTACGATCCCGCGTACCGGGCGCTCAAATTCCCGGTCATCGAATGGATCCCGAACTACCCGTCCGGTCCGGAAGTGGTCACCGGACCCTACGAACTTCCCGCCAAACTGGACGCGGCCATCGCGAAACACCTGCTGCCGCCGACCCTGGTGGTCATCCCGGACCCGACGGGGAAGCCGAAGATCGGCCACGACACCGAGTGCATCGACGAGGTCAACGGGACAGCCAACGACACATACCTGACCGCCGACATCCGCGACTGGGCGATCGAGAAACTCGGTGCCAACCCGCAGCGGAAGGCCTGGACGATGGCGGGCTGGTCCTCGGGCGGGTACTGCGCGATGAACCTGGTGACCCGGCATCCGCAGTGGTACGGCCAGGCGGCGAGCGTCAGCGGCTACTACAAGGCTTCGGTGGACGCGGAGACGGAGAACCTGTTCAAGGGCAGGCAGGACATCATCGACGCGAACACGGTCACGGTGAACATGCAGAAGCATCCGGCGCCGGTCGACATCCTCGCGATCGCCGGGCAGAAGGAAAACTTCGAGAGCTTCTCGATCGACCAGATGCAGGCGGCCGTCCGCGCGCCCACGACGCTCTCGTCGTGGCGGATCCCGGACGCCGGGCACAACATGAACACCTTCAAGGCGCAGGTCCCCGACGTGCTGGCGTGGATCGGCGCGCGGACGGTGCCGCCGTGCGCGCCGCAGGACAAGAAGATCGTCTCCAACGGCGGGGTCACGCCGTGGCCCCTGCCCAACACCGGCGCGAAGGGCGCGCTGGTCGACGTCGTCGAGTAGCTAGGCGCGATATGCCCTGGGGTACAAGCGAAGCCGTGCGGGAACTCGGTTCCCTACCGCCCTTACGACCGCGCCCAACCGCTGGAGACGTCGTTCGTCCTCGTCTGTCCATTTGAGACTCAACCGGTCGCGTAGGGCCGGGGGCAGCAGGCCGATCGCGCACCGGGTCAGCACGTTCCCGCCCGCCGGCCGGACGGGACGCCACAAGGGTTCCGGCAAGAACCACCACGGCGGCGGGGGAGTGTCCCGCATGGTGATCGAGCCGAGCAGTTCTCGGACCGTGTGGTTGTCCTCGAGCCGGTTCGCGACGACGTCGTCGAAGTACGTCTCGAATCCTTCGAGGTCCGCGGGCATGTGGTGTTCACGGAGGCCGAGGAGTAGGCCGAGTTGCCGCCACTCCGCGTAGAAGCGGCGTTTTTCCATGCGGGACAAAGGATGCACGAAGACGTCCTGCATGCGGACGGTCGTCCAGAAGGTCGAGCCGTGCACCCACCAGTAGGCCTCGGGGTTCAGCGCGTGATAACGCTCGCCGTGATGGTCGACGCCCTTGATGGCCTTGTGCATCTCGCGGAGCCGCTCGGCCTCCACGATCGCTTCCCGGCCGCCGAAAACCTGGCACAGCAACGAATCGATGGTCCGGTCGAGGCGGCCCCACGGATCTTCGACGTAGTCGGAATGGTCGTGGACACCGGCGCCGATCACCGGATGGGCGACCTGCAGCAGTAGCGCGGTCCCCGCGCCGAGCAGCAGTCTCCGGTCGCCGACCACTTGCCAGGCAACGGAATCCGGGCCGAGCGGGGTCACGGCGGGCAGGCGGGATCCGGTGCTCATGACGACCTCCCGAGAGAGCGGCGTGCGGCCACTGTCCCACCTTGTTTACATGTCGTCAATAGCGGGAAGTAGCGCTTTCACCACGTCAGTCACCCTTTTGCCGCCGCTGGCGTAGGTGGTCGACGTCGGCTGAGAGGTCAGCACGACGACGATGTAGCGGTTGTCCTTCCCGAGGACGCCCGAGCTGTGCAGGATCCGTGAGCCGCGGCAGCACGCCCAGCCCTGCTTGATCGACCAGGGCAGGGAGCCGACGGCGTCCGGCACGCCGAAATACTGCCGGATCCCGTCGGAGCCGCTCTCCGTCGCGCCGCTCAACGCCCGCATGATCGTCGTCCGCGTTCCCGCGCTGACCTGGTCCAGCACGTAGCGGTAGATCTTCACGATGTCCGCGGCGGTGATCCGCGTGTCGCCCCAGCGGCCGGGATCTTCGGGCGGATGGGTGCCGCCGAGGCCGATCTTGAGCGCCCAGCGGGTGACGATGGCGGGGCCGCCGTACGCGGTCCACAGCCTGCTGGCGATGTCGTCGTCGCTGGCCGAGAGCATCCGCTGCACGCTGCTCGGCGGTGCGCCAGCCTGAAGCGCTTCGAGCGCGATGAGGAGCTTCACGAGGGACGCCGAGGTGTAGGAACGTTCTGATTTGAGGGAAACCGTGCTCTTCTTGGCCGTGCGGTCGTAGAGGACCACGCTCACCTGTCCGCCGTCGACGAGTTCCGCGAGGGCCTTCGTGTCGATGTCCGTCGACGGTTTGCCCGGCTCGGCGGACTTCGAAGGTGGGGAAGGCGTCGGGGCAGGTGATTCGGCGGGCGCCGATTCGACGTCCACGGTCACTTCCGACGCCCCGGACGCCGCGACCGCGATCGCCTCCGAGCCGGGACGCGCCGGTGGAACCAGCAGCATCGCGATGATGGCTCCCAGGCACAGCCCCACGAGGAGGAAGACTCCGCTCACCTTGCCCACACGAGTTGTTGGCCGATTCACACTTTCGTGTTCGCGGTTAGGCCAATCGTGTGGCGTGGATCTCGTTTGACCACGCGTTCCGTGACGTCCCGACCGCGCGGTGTGGCCAGAGCGCGTCTTTCCGGTTTGTCCGGGAGGCCGCCGGGGTATCTGACCCCCAGCGTGAATTTAGGTGGCCAACTCTGGAAGGCGGAGCAATGGCACGTGTACAACGCCCTCGTATCCGGACGGCGGGGCTCCAGCCCGCGCAGGTCCTCGCCGGGCTGGCGAGCCTGGCCTTCCTGGTGTTCGGGATCGTGGGCTTCACCAGGACCGGGTTCGCCGACTTCGTCGGCCGGAACGACGCGACAGTCCTGGGGTTCTCGGTGAACCCGCTCTACAACCTCGGATTCGTCCTGCTGGGCGCGATCGGTCTGCTGCTGACCTTCGGCTCGGGCCGGTCCCGGGTCTTCGGTCTCCTGACGTTCGCCGCCTTCGGGGCGTTGTTCGTCTGGGGCCTCATGATCACCGGGACCGTCTCGACGAACCCGGTCTCACAGGCGGGTAACCCGTTCAACCTCAACGGGCCGGACAACTGGCTGCACCTCGGCCTCGCCGCACTCGGGCTGGTGATCGCGTTCCTGCCCGCGCGGCACAAGGTGCTGCTGCCGGAGGACGAAGAGGAAACCGTCGTGACGGATCGGGCCGACAGCGCCACGGTCGTCGAACCCGTCGCGGACGGTTCGCGTCGGCCGAAGCATGAGAAAAGCCCGGCCGTCGCTCGGGAAGAGCGACCGCCGGGCCTCGCCCACTAGGTCTTCTCGGGCTCAGTATCCGTACTCCGAACCACCGGACTGGGCGGGAGCGCCTTCCTCCTTCTTGGGGGCGGCGTTCCCGCTTTGGGCCGCCTTGTCCTTGACCGGCGCGGTGCTCTTGCACCCGGCGGGTTCGATGACGAACCAGGTGCCGCCGACGCCGTGACCGTTCGCTTCGCCGGCTTTGGCGTCCTTGGCGTAGCGGTAGACGGCCCAGCCGCCGACGGTGACCTGCGTGGTGCCGTCCGCGCGCTTCACCGTGCCGAGCAGCTTCGCATCGATGCCTTCGAGCTGGACGTCACCCTCGGCGAGCACCGGCGGCCAGTTCTTGGCGCAGTCACCGTTGCAGGTCGGCTGCTTGTTCTTCTTGTCCTTGGTGAACATGTAGAGGGTGAAGCCCTCCTGGTCCACAATGGCCGGTCCGATGCCGTCGACGTTGCTCGCGACCAGCTTCGTCGCGCCGTCCGCCTTCTCCTCGGCCGGAGCCTCCTTGGCCGCCTGGCCCGCCTTGCCGCCCTTGGCGTTCGCGGCGTACCAAGTACTGCCGACACCCTGCCCCTTCGCCTCACCGGCCTTGGCGTCCTTGGCGTAGCGGTAGAGCGCCCAACCACCGACGGTGACCTGCTTGCGGCCGTCGGCGCGGGTCAGTTCGCCGACCAGTGCCTGGTCCACGCCTTCGATCTGCACTTCGCCGTCGGCGAGCACCGGCGGCCAGGCCTTCGCGCAGTCACCGTCGCAATTGGACTTCGGCGGCTTCGCGCTGTCCTTGTCGAAGCGGTACAAGGTGAACCCGCCCTTGTCGACGAGCACCTGACCGAGCTCCCCGGCTTCGGCCACGGCCACCTTGGTCTCGCCCTTGGCCGCGGGGGCGTTCCCGCCCGCTCCGGCGACCGCCGCGGCGGGTGCGACGGCGGGTGCGGCGGCCTCGGTGCCACCGGAGCAGGCCGACAGCAGCACCAGGCCCGCGGCCGCGGCCGCCGCTGCGACGACGAAACGCTTGCGAAGCATGGGATTTCTCCTTGTCCGTAGGGGTTCCGCGGCTTGGCGCGGTGAGCTTGTACCCCCTACACGGGCCCTGTTCGGGACCGGTTCAAGAAGTTCCCGGATTTTCTTTCCGCGCTTCCAGCGCGTTGTCGGTCAGTGCCCCGGCCGAGCCGGTGTAGTTCGCGGGATCCAGCAGGTCGGCGAGGGATTCCGCGGGGAGGACTCCGGTTATCTCCGGCAGGTCGGAAAGAACCTCGCCGAGGTTCCGGCCCTGCTTCAGTGCGAGCCCGGACGCGCGTCCGAGGACCTCCTTGGCCCGCGCCTTGCCCAGCAGCGGGGCGAGCACCGTCGAGAGCCGCTCGGAAACGATCTGGCCGTGCGTGAAGTCGAGGTTCTCGCGCGAACGCTCGTCGTTGACGACCAGGCCGCGCGCGAGCTCGGCCGCCGTATAAGCGGCGCCGCCGGTCAGGCGCAGGCACTCGCGCAGCAACTGCCACTCGGCGTGCCACGCGCCCGCGGACCGCTCGTCCTCGGAAATCAACGACTGGGTGACGCCGGTGGCCAGCACCGGGACCTGGAGCGCGGCCGAACGGATCAGCGTCGCCAGCACCGGATTGCGTTTGTGCGGCATCGCGGAGGAACCGCCACGGCCCTCGCCCGCGGGTTCGGTGACCTCGCCGACCTCGGTACGCGTCAGGAACTGGACGTCGACCGCGATCTTGCCGAGCGCGGCGGCGGTGAAGGCGAGGGCGGCCGCGAGGTCGGCCGTCGGAGTGCGGAGCGTGTGCCAGGGAAGCGTGGTCTCGGCGAGACCGGTCTCTTCGGCGAAGGCCGACTGAAGCCGTTGCGGATAGCCGTCGGGCAGCTCGGCGAGACGCGCGTACTCGGCGTACGCGGCCTGAGTGCCGGCCGCGCCACCGAGCGAGACCGGCAGGACGACACGGCTGAGCCTGTCGAGCGCGTCGAGCGTCAGCTGGCGCCAGCCCGCCGCCTTGAGCCCGAACGTGGTCGGAACGGCGTGGGCGGTGAGGGTGCGCCCTGCCATGATCGTGTCGCGATGCGCGCGAGCGAGACCCTCCAGCGCGTCCGCCGTCGCCTCGAGGTCGGCCGCGAGAAGGACCCTCGTCCGCGCGGCGACCAGCATCATCGCGGTGTCGAAGATGTCCTGACTCGTGGAGCCGCGATGGACGTACTCCGTACCGGCCGCCGCCGTCAGTTCCTTGATCAGCCCCACGACCGGATTCGCCGTCTCACGCGCCGCCCTCGCCAGCGCGACCACGTCGATCTCGGCCGACGCGGCCGCCTCGGTGATCGCCTCGGCCGCGGCCCGCGGGATCAACCCGGTGCGGGCCTGCGCCCTGGCGAGCGCGGCCTCCGTATCGAGCAAGGCCCGCACCCAGGCGAGATCACCCGTCGCCGCCTCGGCGGGCGTGCCGGCGCGGACCGGGGAGAGGAGGCCGGAATCGGGATCGGCGTTCATCGGCCCAGCATCGCACTACCGGGTCTCAGTGGCCTGTCCTCCCGTCGATGCGCTCGCGCAACAGGTCGGCGTGGCCGTCGTGGCGCGCGTACTCGGCGATGTGATGCGTCAGCAGCCAGCGCAGCGAGAACGGCTCGCCGGTGCCGTGGGTCCGGCCGAAGTCGTCGAGCGAGGCGGCCGCCACGATCTGCCTCGACCGCGCGCACTCCTCACGCCACGCCGCCCACGCGGCCTCGACGTCACCATCGGTGTCGTCGAAGTCCTGCTCGGGCCGCTCGTCGGAGTAATAGAGCATCGGGACCTCCTCACCCGCGAACTGGATGCGGAACCACCAGCGCTCGGTCCCGGTGAGGTGTCTGAGCAGCCCGTGCAGTGACAGGGTCGACGGATCGACCGGCCGCAGCGCCAGCTGCTCCGGCGTCAGACCCTGGCACTTCAGCTCGAAGGTGCGGCGGTGCCAGTCGAGCGTGGACGTCAGGATCTCGCGCTCGCTCCCCACCCGCGGCGGCTCCGGCCGGTCACCGGACCACTTGGGCGAGTAGTTCTCGTCAGGGATCGTGTCCATGCCCACGACCATGGCAGACACCCCCGACAATTCCGTGGCGCTCGAGCGGCGGCCCCGCCATCCTGGTGGTCGGCGGCGATCTACTAGACTCGGTCGCACGGGCCGTTAGCTCAATTGGTAGAGCTGCGGACTTTTAATCCGTAGGTTCTGGGTTCGAGCCCCAGGCGGCCCACCAAACGCCCAGGTCCGGGGCCAGGGGTAAGTCGAAGAGCGAGATCACTCCCCGACTTACCCCCGGCTTAGCTTCGGACCCTTTACCTCCGGCACCGCCGGGCGGACGAGGTACGCGACCCACGATGTGTCGACACACTGGGCGGCGAGCATCGCTCGGGACGACCGGCGCGCGGTGGAGTCGCGACCATGCCCGCGTGCGGCCTGTCACTTGTCGGCGAGCCGACCTACTACAGAAAGTAGTCGGGTGAGCCGGCGAACACTTTGATGCAGCGCGGCATCCCCTGGTTGTGTCGCTCCGTGAACAATCTTGTTTCGGATCGCGGACAAGTCTTGGAGCTCGGCTACGTCAGCCTCTGTTAGGAACCCGGCCTTAGCGAGATCTCTCGCGATTTGATTTATTGGTCGTTCCGACGTGGATTCGCCTAGTAGATTCGCCGTTGATAGCCTCAGTTTAGATTCGACCTGGACGAACTCGCTCAAAAACTCATTTATTCCATACTCGGTCCGTCCTCGTATGCTCTCCTCGCGTCGAGCCTTTCTGAGTTGCAGGTACGAAATAGCGACCAGAAGGGTTGATGCGGTCATTAAGCTCGCGCCAGAGATTGTGATAAGCGACGAAGTATTGCCTGGAAGGTCGAGAAAATTCTTGGATAGCACTCCATAAAAAGCAGTTGCTGCACCGATCGTCGCGTATATGATCGCGACAAGAAATATTAGCCGACGACGTCGGTGCGATCCCGGGCCTGACGCGGATGGACGAGCAACGTCGCTGCGCTGGGCGGCTTCTACTACATCTCTTACGCTGATCTCGCTACTGTACGCTGTGCGGTCGGCTGTCAGTATGATCTGCCGACGAATATCTTCGATGAGCTCATCGAGTGTTTCGCGAGCTGCGGGAGTGAGCCGACTCTCGGCATCTTGCCAAAGTTCCATCGGCTATTCTCCTTTCCAGCCGCGAATCTCAACGATTGCTACCATAACTAGGCCGATGGCTAGGGAGGCCCAGAATAATGCTATACCCCAGCTCTGGTCCAATTTATTTCCTCCGACGCCAATGCCAGCGGCGGCAAGGTAGAGGATGAGCCGAAGGAAGAAGGCGAACGCTCGATCACCTTTTGAGGGCTTGGCCGATCGCCTTACCTCTAAGTATGCGTCTGCTATATGAGTTGTTGTAAATTGTCGTATATTGGATGAGTTTCCTCTGGAGCGTTCCTCGTAAGTTTCTGCTGCGTGGAATAACTCTTTCGAGAAAGATTCGATCCGGTCGATCAGTAATTTCTTCTGAGGATCTCCGAGGTTTGACGCTCGCGGAATATTAACTTCAACGCGGAGGGGGCCCGCACCAGTCACCTACCGAGCTCCTCCCGGGTACAGGTCAACACGCTTACTCATGGTGAGGGGTCGGTGGTGTACCGACTTGTGTTACAAGGTGTGCTGAGCGACCGTTCGAGAGGCCGTCAGAGCGACATTCCGTCAGCCTCTCGAAGACGATGGCTAGTCAAGCAGATCCTCAAGGGCTTGTGCCGTGATCGGGTCGACCGTTCTCCGGCCCAGGTAGGTGTCCTGCGTCATCGACACCCGCGAGTGGCCGAGGTGGTCCGCGATCAGCTGCGTTGAGACGCCCGCGTCATCCAGGGCGGTTGCCGTGGTCTTGCGGAAGTTGTGCGACGTGAGCCACAGGAAGTCGTCCGATCCCCGGATTTCGCGGAGCACCCGCAGGACGTTGTTCGGGTCCCGCAGCGTGCCGGTCGTGTTGGCGAAGATCGGGCTAGCCAGTGGCCGGCCATCCGGCGGGCGCGAAGATCCGTCTTATGTTCGGAGACCCAGAGGGAGACAGTGTCGCCCTGCGCGGCGAGGAGGAGCAGCTCGGCGACGGGACGCTCGCGGCGCGCATCCGCAACGCGCTGGCCTCCTACCGGCCCCTGGTCGGGGTCGACGGGGTGGAGATGCGCTTCCACAACACGACGCTCTACAACTCGATCTTCCGGTTCGACGATGAGATGATCATCAACACGCACGTGTACGGGTTCCAGGGAGCCCACGCCCCATCCCTCCACCTGCGACGACTTTCCGCCGGGGACCTTTTTGAGACATACTCGGAGAGCTTCGAGTCAGTCTGGAACCTCGCCAAGCCGGCCACCTTCTAGGAGGCAGCATGCCCCGAGTCGACTACTACAACGACCCGAACGCGCCCGAGGCCAACAGCATCGTAGTAGCGGTCTCAGCATTCATCCAGGATGACGAAGGCCGGATCTTGATGATCAGGCGTACTGACAACGATTTGTACTCGATCCCAGGTGGCCAATTGGAACTCGGCGAAACACTAGCCGAGGCGGCGGTTCGGGAGGTCCGCGAGGAGACCGGCATCGAGTGTGAGATCACGGGCGTGATTGGGCTGTATTCGGATCCCAAGCACGTGATCGCCTACGACGATGGTGAAGTTCGCCAGGAGTTCTCGATCTGCTTTCGGGCGGTCCCAAAAAGCGGCGGGATTCGAACGAGTGACGAGAGCAAAGAAGTAGCCTGGACCAGGCTGTATGGAGATCCGTTAATTCGTCCGTGCTTGCAAGATTAATCAAAGCCCGGCTAGTCGTATAGTCTGGGCGGGTTTCCTTTTCTTTCAAGCACTGTTCGTACTTGATGCTCCCAGCGGGTTAATATCTGATTCCACTCCGATGATTTCAGGTAGTTGAGAGGGTCTCCTGTAAGGTCAAATTCTGGTGCGTACAGACCAGTTACGCCCTTTTCGAGGAGTCCATCTGCGAGAACGCCGGTTTCTCGCATGATCAAAGTGGGTAGGCCGAGCTGGTAAGCCATTGCTGGCTCAATGTGGATCCAAGGAGTGCTGAGCCAGACGTCCGACAGTGGATACTGATTGATATGGTCGAGGTCGGCTCGAAAGTTGCCCGTGCCGGATTTAACGTAAATCCGTCGAAATGCTACAGCGAGAAGTCCGTGGGACTCAAACATTAGACGCCTGACGGCCCGCAAGGGCGCATCCATGTCGTAATCGGTGACCCCTAGTGTGCGTGGGAAAAAACCTCGGCTCTTCAAGTTGTCCGACAAGTGCCTGATGAAGGCTACTTGAGCAGCATTGTAAGGCTTCGGAAAGCTGAAGAAAATCGAGGTTCCGTACCCGGTTCCTGGCTCTAGGTAGGAAGAGCGGCCGTCTTTTACGCCGCCATGCTCGTCTTCGGGCATCTGTTTAGGTGTTCTTGTCCAGGTCGTGGGCAACCTTATGTATTGCGGCTAGGTAGGGACTATCTTCTGACTTGGTGCTCGCGTCTAGTTGATCAAATGGGACAAGAGATTTATGTTGCATGCCCTTCTGGATGATCCAACCGGACCAAGCATCATGTACATCTGAAAGTGAAGTCTGTGTGCCTTTTACTCGAACGAGGATCGCGTACAGGACGAACAGGTCATCAGTATCTGCAGGTGGCTCGGCTTCCGAGGGCACCGCTGCCCTGACTCTTGCCGCCAGATCTGACAGGTAGTTAGACATTAGGTGAGTCTAGCAACCAGTAGTAGTAGGTACAAAACGGCGAACAGTGCAGGTATTATTCGCTCAATCGTTCCCAGTTCGGCATATCTTCCACGCCAGCCTGGAACTGGATCTTTTTTGAGGCCTTCCCATTCATCGGAGAAGATGCTAACTGGCAGCCTATCTTCCATTTTGTTGATGACCGTAAACTTCGCTTTGTTCAGGTCTCGATAACTCCTTAACTGCAGCCACCACGATATTGAAATTGCCATCCCGACAATTGATACAACTAAGGAGTTCCACCAGTTGGATTCATTCAGCTTAGGTGTAGCTATTCCTAGGACTGTGACAAAAGCGGTTTGAACTGTCAGGTAGAATGTATTCGCGGCCGAGCGCCTTGCGGATACTCGATCGGCCATTTCAACAGCTAGCTTATATAATTCGAGTTCCCGCGGGTCAATCTCCGACGCTTTATCCGTCACCTGGCGCCACCGATTAGTTTCTTGAGGTTCGGCCAGGTCCAGTCGTACATCTTATCTGATGCACGCGCCGTAGTTGGCTTGTAGCAAGTTTTCGAACTGTACCCCCGTAGGAGAAAGTAAGAAATCTCCTCTTCTTGGGCTATTTCAAGCTCAACGCCGACCCCAACTGCCTGGTGAGTATGTTCTCCGCATAGCACGACTACGATATCGGAGGCGCGAATTCGGTATCGCGCTTTTTTCTTCCAGTCTGCGGAGGCTTCTTTGATCGACCAATCTGCAATCGAAAACGGCGAGTCGGCATTTTTAGACTGTCCGACTAAAGCTTCCTTTAAGAATTGATCGTAGTCGTAGTCGAAGCTGATGAAGACTCGCTTTGTCATGATTTTGAATCCTCTCGTCATCTTAATGTCGAAGCATACTGCCGAACTTGGCTCTATGGGATCAAGGGCGCGTCGCCGGGCGGCGCGCCGGTCGCCTGGCGTAGCTGCTCCCGTTGGCGACCACGCCCGAGCCCGGCACGGCCGGCTCCGCTCTGCCGACCGGCCGGGCGGCGGGGCCGCCTTCGGTGCAGCTGCGCGGCGCCGCCCGCCGACGGCGTGTCTGAGTCATTCAGCCAACGTCGAGCCTCCCTCGCCGATGAGTCGTACAACTCGGGTCGCCGTCAGGAGCGACCGTGTTACGCCCATTCGGCGGTAAGCACCATCCCGAAGCTTGATCGTGACAACGGCCGGTAGCGCCGCGTCAAGGCTGGAAAGCGTGCCTTGACCCGACGCCACCGGCCGCGTGCTTGCTTCGTATCGGGATGGCGGGGGAGGTGTGGGCGGTGAGGTCAGAGCTCCTGGCTGGCCAGTTGCCGCGCGGCGTCCTGGTGGAATGACACCAACTCAGGCAACGCGACGACCGCACGCGAGACCGTCGAGAGGTCGTGGCCCTCTTTGCTCCACGGCGGCGGGAAGGTATGAATGCCCTGGTTGGCCCGCGACTGCACCGACCTCGTTCTCCCAGCCGGGCCAGCGCAGGTTCTCGTAAAACCTGTCGAGCGAACCGGCGAGCACCGCATGCAGCCAGTCGGCGTAGCCCTGCTCAAGGTCTTGCCATTCGAGAAGGTCCGGCCCGAAGTAGTGGATGGTCGGCCAGCCCGCAGGGTTGGTAGCCCAGACGTACATGCCGCCCAATACGTCGTAGGCGACCGGCAAGATTCCTGAGGCAGGCTCGGCGCGATCCAGGATGTCGGGCAATGCCTCTGTGCCGCTGCCGAGCACCCGCAGCCAGCCGTGGTCCACCAGTAGGCCGCCCGTGTGGCCGACGACGGCACCCAACCACGACGTGGTCGTGATGCGCAGCTCGCGCAGGCAGCGGGCAGCACGCTCGCTCTCCGAGTCGAGCACGACCACCGGGTACGGTGCTGCCGCCACTACTGCGGACACTCGTCCCATGCCGATGTCGTCACGTCGAAGAGCCTGTCAGACGACGGTACGGTGACATGCACGAGTGGGTGGCGCGATCGCCGAGAGGCATGATCATCTCCCCGGTTTTCCCCCGGGAAACGACGCAGAACGACGAGAACCAGCGACCGACCATGATCGTTTGGCGCGGACGTCCGTGCAGGTGAAGACTGGTATCGACAGATGACGAGAACTAGCCGCTGACCTGGGCTTATTCTCCGTAGGTTCTGGGTTCGAGCCCCAGGCGGCCCACTCTTTCACCTGGTCCACGCGTTGTGGCCACCCAAGACCAAGATCATCTCCCCGGTTTTCGAGACGGACTGGGTCACCCCGGCGGCCGTGTGCGAGATGGGCGTCGGAGTCCGACTTTCGGGCCTACGAGCCGGTGCGCCAGGACGCCTACCATGGCTTGGTCTAGACCTCTCATGAGAGGAACCTCGCGATGAATTTTTCCCGCTCCGCCATCAAAATCGCGATATTGACCGCCGTGCTCGGCACGGTCTCGGTGTTCACCGCCGTCCCCGCCCTCGCGCACGGCTCGATGGGCAACCCGATCAGCCGGATCATGCAATGTTTCCAGGAGGGCCCGGAGAACCCGCGGTCCGCCGCGTGCAAGGCCGCCATCGCGGTGGGCGACAGCTGGCCGATCTACGACTGGGACGAGGTCAACATCGGCGACGCCAGCGGCCGCAGCCGCGAGATCATCCCGGACGGCAAGCTGTGCAGCGCCGGCCGGGGTAAGTACAAGGGGCTCGACCTGGCCCGCGACGACTGGCCGGCCACCACGATGCCGGGCAGCGGCCCGTACACCTTCAAGTACCAGCGGACCGCCGCGCATCCGGGCACCTTCGAGCTGTACGTCACCAAGCCGGGCTACGACCCGACGAAACCGCTCAAGTGGTCCGACCTGGAAGACACCCCGTTCTACCAGCAGGACAACCCGCCGATCGTCGGCAACGCCTACCAGCTCAAGGCGAATATGCCCGGCGGGCGCACCGGCAGGCACCTGATCTACTCGATCTGGCAACGCCACTGGCCCGACTCCGGCGAGGCCTTCTACACCTGCTCGGACGTGATCCTCACCTGATCTCCACGGCCCGGCCCGGGCTCGCGGACACGGAACAACCTCGCCGCCGGCGAAGCGTCTCTTGATCATGGACTTGAAGCGCGCATCCCGCCGAGTCGTCGCTTTGTCGGCGGCGTTCAGTGCCGCACTGGTGGTCGTGGCCGCTCCGGCGTCCGCGGCCGATGACCGGGTGGTGACCGTCGTGAGCGAGGCCGACCGGGCGGCGGCGCTGGCCCATTGGACGCCGGAGCGGATGCGTCAGTGGGTGGGCGAGGAATGGTTGCCGCCCGCCGAGAAGATCGGCCGCGAGTGGGACGGACGGGTGCCGCCGGGGGTCGGACGGCTTTTCTTCACCGCCGAGCCCGGCGTCGACGGATCCTGCACGGCGACGGTGGTTCCCAGTTCCAGCAAGGATGTCGCCTTCACCGCCGGGCACTGCGTGAACGGCGGACTGGACCGGTACGACAACCCGATCAAGATCGTCAACGTCGTGTTCGTGCCGGGTTACGACCACGGCGCGGCGCCGCACGGGGTGTTCGCGGCCCGTGCGTTCGCCTGGTCCGGAACCTACCCGGGGCCGATGAGCGGGACGGACGACGACGCGGTGATCGCGCTGGATCCGGTCGGCGGTCGCCACGTCGCGGACGTCGCCGGCACCCAGGACATCTCGTTCGACGAGCTTCCGTCCACTGTGGACACGACCATGCTCGGCTACCCCGTGTCGAAGGCGGCAGGCGGTGAGGCGTTGTTCTCCTGCGTGCGGCCGGCCACTCTCGAGGTCAACTCGGTCAACACGACGTGGAACACGGATTGCGATCTGGCGGGCGGTTCCAGCGGCGGTCCGTGGCTGCGGAACTTCGATCCCGCCACCGGCAAGGGAACCCTTTTCAGCGTCACCAGCCGGGGAACGATGACCGAGGACGGTGTGACCACGGACCTGAGCGGCGCCGCCTTCACGGAGCCCGTGCGGAACCTGTACGAGCGAGCCGGTGAACTCTGAGCCGGGCGACCGCGAAACTGTTCGCGCGATCGTGTTACGCGAGGACATCGCTTTACCCGCCGTGTGGTGGTCAATTCGAGTGGATCCGCTTTATGTGTATTGACCGGGGTATCGCGGTGACCCGAACTGGATAACCGCTGGTCAGAGCTCGAAAATGGAGATTGTTTCGTCGAAAGGGGCGTTTTTCGGCCAGGGGTGCGAGACGCCTGTCGAAATGCGCGGTTATGGTCTTTTCACGGCACTGAATCGCTGATGCCGACCGTGCGCCAACCCGACGAGTAATCGGAGCAATTTCGCTGTGACGGATGTGGGAGCTCAGACGATCGACGCGGCGCGTGCCGGTCGTTTCGTGGCTCGCACGCTCGCCGTACTGGGCGGTGTCGTCGTGGCATGGTTCGCCGTCGAGGCGACCGCGAGCGCGGACACAGCCGCCATCGATGTGCCGTCAGGGTTCGATGTCCCGACGACCATCGGTGATGTCGACCAGGCCCGGTTGTGGGGCGAAAGTCAGGCTTCCCCCCTCACGCGGGAAATCTCGGACGACGTCAGTGCCGTTGTCGGCCGCGTCGCCGGTCCGTCGGATGATCTCGCCGAAATCCTGAAGCCCGCGATGGGCGTCGTGACGGCGACAACCGAACGCGTGCCGAAGACGCCGTTCGACATCGTCATCCTGCGGCAGCCGTCCGAGGCCGCGCGCGGACCTGTCCTCGCTTCGCCGCTCGACAGTGGTGTGCCCGCGTCGGTTCCGGCGGCGACCTCTTCTGTCTCTTTCGACGCGACTGAGCCGGCTGGCTCGCCGTGCCGGTATGAGACCGTCGTCGATCATCCGTCCCCGGTGACGTCCCCGCCACCTTCCGATCGCGACGCGTCGACACCGAATCCGCCGTGGTCGCCGATGTCCGCGTGTGGAACGGCGACGAGCGCCGCCACCGCGTCCGGTGGCGACCACCAGGGTGGCACCGTCCTACCGGGCCGCGTGGCCTGGGACATCCCCTTTTCCGCGGGATACCGCGACTTCGAGCACCAGGCAGTCCGAGCCGTGTCGATCCGGCCGGGCGTCACACCGGGCTGATCGCGCCCGCGATTTCACCGCTTTCCCTCGCCGCACCTCTTTTCCGTGGTGGATCGGCTTTCGCCGGGTTCCGGCCACGAATCACTTCTTCTCATGCTCAAAGGAGTATTTGTCATGCAGAACTGGGTTAAGTACATCCTTCAGGCCACCCTTGCCAGTGGTGGCCTGCTGATGCTGGGCACGGGCATCGCCTCGGCGGCCGAGAACGTCGACCCCGATCTGCCGGCGTCCCTGCTGGACCAGCACACCACCGCACCCGTGACGAGCGGGCTGGCCGAGGCCCTGCGGCAGCTGGACACGGCGAAGCAGGACTCGGTGCTGCCCGCCGTGGACACGATGGTCACCGACGTCCCGGCCGCGGTGCCTCCCACGTCGACCCCGGTCGGACCGGTTTACCCGGTTCCGGCGGACCTGCTGGACCTCCTGCCGCCGAAGGTCGGCGATGTCGCCGAAGCCCTGCCCGAGCCGGACCTGTACCAGCCGCTGGGTGCCGAGCTGGGCGCGACCCAGTTGCCGATCCTGCCGGTCTTCCCTCGCGTGGAGCAGGTGGAAAACACACTCGCGGGACACGAACCCGCCATCCCCGTCCAGAGTGAACTGGCGGTTCCGCTCGTTCCGTTGAGCGGCACCGTCGCGTCCGACCCGCTCAACGCCGGCTCCGGCACCAGGGTGACCGCTCTCCACGCCGAGGCACCGCAGGTGGCGAACTCGAACGAGGCTCCTGGCCTGACGCCGATGCCGGCGATGGCCGACGTGCCGGGCCACCCTCAGCGCACTGACCGGTCCGCATCCGAGCTTCCGCTGGTCGGCGGGCTCTTGTCGGGTGGCGGTTCGACACTTCCCACGCACATGGCCACCAGCGGGAGCCTCCCCCTGCTCGGCGCGCTGTCCGAGAACGACTTGACGCACCAAGTCACCGGCACGGCGGAAAGCCTGCTTCGTAAGTAGCGCTCGCCAGGAATCGATGCGACGAGAGGCCCGGGTACACCTGTACCCGGGCCTCTGGTCGTTCTCCGGTGCTCGGGCGAGCTACCCACCCGCGCTTTCGTGTCCGGCCCGCAGCCGGGCGCGGTGCGTGAGTTCGCCGACGACGCGCTGCCACGCCGGTGACGCCTCGGAGATCCGGGAAACGACCAGTTCGAGGTAGCCCGGCCGCCCGCCGTCACCCTCGTGAGCGATCTCCCAGGCGTCCAGATCGTCGATGAGCCGGTCCAGGCGCGGATCGCGCGGATCCCAGCCGATCGCCTGGTCACAGGCGAGATAGACGCGCAACGTCTCGGGATCGTCGAAGGCGGCGTTCTTGTCCCGTAGCCGCTCCGGCATGACGCGTGGATCCAGCGCCTGCATCAGGATCCACGCGTCGCGCTCGAGCAGGACCCGCTGTTCACTGACCCCCAGCTCGCGCATCCGGTCCAGGAGGGCGACCACGTCGGGAGGCAGGACCAGCCGCTCGCCGACGGCCAGTTCGGCGATCCGGGGGCGGTTTTCGGTGAGCTGGTCGATCTTGCGCCGCAGTGCGGCGTCGATGTCGGTGATGGCGGCGGCGAACTCGGCGGGCTGGGCGTGCAGCAGCGCGTCGACCCGGGCCAGTGGCACACCGGCGTCGGCGAGGGTTCTGATCCGGATGAGATCCACCGCCGCCTGCGCGCCGTACCGGCGGTAGCCGGAGGCATCGCGTCCGGGTTCGGGCAGCAGGCCGACGTGGTGGTAGTGGCGGACGGTGCGCACGGTCACGCCGGCGGTCGCCGCGAGCTGGCCGATCGTGAGCATCCGCTGAGTCTAGGAGCGGTCGACGACATCGCGGATCGCCTGGACCACGGCGTCGGGGCGGTCGAAGCAGAGCCGGTGGTGGAGGGTGTCGGTGAGGACGCGCTGCTCCCCTCGGGAGACCTTGCTCACCAGGGCCGCGTCCATTCTCGTCTTGCCGTCGCACAGCTCGCGTGACAGCTGTTCCGGCTGGGCGGGGTCGGTGCCCACGACGGTGAGCGCGATCACCGGCACGTCGGGGAGCTCCGGTCCGGCCCGCAGCTCGGCGGCCAGTTCGACCAGGCCGCCGCGTTCGGCGACGCCGGCGCGGAGCCAGTCGTCGCTGACCTTGGCCTCGATCAGCGCCTCGCGAACGTGCTCCGGGTACCCGGAACGCAACTCCGCGTACGTCTCGCGGAGGACCGGGCGCAGCCTGTCGAGCTGCTCCACGTCGGGTGCCGTGCGCTCCGCCTCGGCCAGGCTCGCCGAGGCGGGCATGAAGTCGTCCCAGGCGGGATGAAGGGCGTCCAACCACACCAGTCCCGCCACTTCACCTGGGTAGAGCTGCGCGAATCGGTGCGCGTAGAGGCCGCCGAGGGAGTGCGCCGCCAGGACGTAGGGGTCGGGGACGTCCTGGGCGAGCAGCAGCGCGTGCAGTTCCGTGGCCACCGCGGCGGCGGTGCGCGGCAGCGGGAGGGGATCGCTGTAGCCCGTGCCCCCGCGGTCGTAGACCACGGCGGTGGTGAACCGCGCGACCTCCTGCTGGATGCCGAGGTAGTCCAGGCCGACCGCACTGGCGCCCGGCAGGACCACGACGGCCGGTCCGCCGTCGCCCGACCGGTGCACGAAAAGGCGGCGGCCGTCGATCTCCTGGAAGCCCCCGATCGGCGGCGCGGGCCGGGCCGGGGGAGTGCTGTCGTCCGTCATGCCCCAACCCTCCGACCCTGACGCTGGGTCAAGGTCAAGCCTCCGGTCGAGATCTTCGGTCTGACCTGCGGAAAGGTGCCCCGCCACCAAAGTTTTCCGGGACACGACGTGTGCGGCCCGGGAAGACCTGCGATAATTGCCACTGAGATCGGGGCATCGAATGGGCTCAGACTCGCTATGAAGAGCAGGTAAAAAGTATGGCTCAGGGCAGCGTTAAGTGGTTCAACGGCGAAAAGGGCTTCGGCTTCATCGCCCAGGACGACGGCGGACCGGACGTGTTCGTGCACTACTCGGAGATCCAGGGCAACGGCTTCAAGTCCCTGGACGAAGGGCAGCGCGTCGAATTCGAGATCGGCCAAGGTCAGAAGGGCCCCCAGGCCCAGCGCGTCGTCGCCATCTGACGTTTTTTCACGCCGAAGGCCCTCACCCGTTCGGGTGGGGGCCTTCGGGCGTTTCCGGGGTGTGTCCAGGCTCATTCGCGGGCCGGACGATGGGCTCTGGAGCTCGTGTTCCGGCTACCGATATCGTCAAGGGATGCTTGTGATCGTTCGTGAGCACACGTGCGGCCGGACACGGTGAGCCGCACCGCCCCGGAGCCCGAGCAGGTCGGGCGGAAGGTGCGGCTGCGCGAGGTCGGCCTCCGGGACCGCAGGGTCCTGATGGGCTTCGACCGCGACATGGCCCGTGAGGCGACGCCGCTGATCGGCGGCGGGCACCGCCATTGGGCTTCGCACCGTTCGGGTTCGGCGGGCGACGACATCCACTTCGGTATCGAGACGGTGCGCGGCCGGATGCTGGTCGGCTCGGTCTGCACCATCGGCGCCGACCCGGTGACCGGCCTGTTCGGCTACGGCATCGGGATCGCCCCTCGCCACCAGCGCTGCGGGTACGCCACGGACGCCATCACCGTCCTCCTGGCGCATATGTTCGAGCAGCGCGGCTTCCGCAAATGCGAGGTCAGCGTGTACGGCGGCAACCTGGCGTCGCTTTCGCTGCACGGCGGCCTCGGCTTCCGCGAGGAAGGCAGGCTGCGCGACACCGAGGTGGTGCGCGGCGAGATCAAGTACCTGGTGCGGATGGGGATCACCGCCGAGGAGTTCGCCGCGCGGCCCTCGGACGGCCAAACCGACCTCGGACGGCGTGGTCAGCACCGGCGGCCCCGCCGCGGCAAGCACTGGCGCGCGCCCGCCGCGGTCAGCGGCTGATCATCCCGGACTCGTAGGCGAAGACGACAGCCTGGACACGGTCGCGCAGGCCCAGTTTCGTGAGGATGCGGCCGACGTGGGTCTTCACCGTCCCCTGCGAGAGGTACAGCAGCTCGGCGATCTCGGCGTTGGACAGACCGCGCGCCAGCTGCTGCAACACCTCGTGTTCGCGGCCGGTGAGCAGGGCGAGTTTGGCGTCGGGCGACGGCGCGGGCAGGCCGGTGACGACGCGGTCGAGCAGCCGCCGGGTGACGGTGGGCGCGAGGGTGGCTTCACCGGCGGCCACGACGCGGACGCCGGAGAGCAGGTCCGGCGCCAGCGCGTCCTTGAGCAGGAAGCCGCTGGCCCCCGCCTGGAGCGCGGCGTAGACGTACTCGTCCAGGTCGAACGTGGTCAGCACCAGGACCCGCGTGCGGTGGGCGGCGGCGATCGCGGCGGTGGCCTCGACGCCGTCCATCCCGGGCATCCGGATGTCCATGAGCACGACGTCGGGATCGAGGTCCGCCACCAGTTCGATGGCCTCCGCGCCGTCACCCGCCTCGCCGACGACGTCGATGTCCTCCGCGTTGTCCAGGATCATCCGCAGGCCGGTGCGCACGAGTGCCTGGTCGTCGGCGATCACCACCCGGATCGTCATGACGGCAGGCTCGCGCGGACGGCGAAGCCGCGATCCGGTCTCGGTCCCGCGTCGAAGGTGCCGCCCAGTACGTTCACCCGTTCCCGCATCCCTTCGAGGCCGTGCCCGACGCCGGACGGCGGTTCCGTCGCGTTGCCGTCGTCGGAAACCTCGATCTCCAGCGCACCGGGCTCGTATCGCATCACGATAGTCACCGACGCGTCCGGGCCGGCGTGTTTCAGCACGTTCGTCAGTGACTCCTGCACGATGCGGTAGGCCGCCAAGTCCACTGTGGACGGAAGTGGCCGGGGTTCCCCTTCGACCAGGAACTCGACCGGTGTGCCCGCGGCGCGGATGTCGGCGGCCAGCCGCGGCAGGCGTTCCGCGCCCGGCTGGGGTTCCCAGTCCGGCGTGTCCTGGCCGAGCGCGCCGAGCAGCCGCCGGATCTCGCTCAACGCGGTCCGCCCGGTGCCGACGATGGCGTCCAGCGCCTCACGCGACCGCTCGGGCCGCCGGTCCAGTTCCGCTTGGGCGCCTTGCGCCTGCAGGACCACCACCGAAAGCGCGTGCGCGACGACGTCGTGCAGCTCGCGGCTGATCCGCCCGCGTTCGGCGGCGACGGCCAGCGCGGCCTGGGTGTCACGCTCGCGTTCGAGGTCGGCGGCCCGCTGTTCCAGTACCGACAGCCGGATCCGGCGCTGCCGCGTGTTCAGCCCCGCCAGCCAGGCCACCGCGAGCGAGAGCCCGATACCGGCGAACCCGCCCCAGTCCTGGACCTGGCGGTGGTCGGCGTCCAAGTCGGGAGGTGCCAGCGGATCGATGATGATGATCCGCGGCGGTATCGGCGCCGGTGTCCGCGAGTTCGTTTCGGAGGAATGGAACGACCACGCTCCGGCGACGAGCAGTCCCGCCGCCAGCAGCGCGAGGGAGAGCCGCCGCGAACCCCAGGCCGCGACGGAGAAGAGGCCGATCAACGCCACGCCGTCGACAGGGCGGAGATCGTTGCCCATGGCCAGATGCAGGAGGGAGACCACCGCCCCGGTCGCGAACGTGATCGTCGGGTTGCGGTGCCGGATGAGCAGAGAGGCCAAGGCCACCAAGGAGGTCATCCACCATTCGAAGCCCTCGGGGTCATCGGCCGAGACCACAGTGGACAGTCCGATGAGTACGGTCAGCCCGAGGTCCACGGCCTTCGGGTGACTCCTGAGGATGGCCAGCACCAGCCGAGCGTAATCCCGGATCCGGCGTCGCGGATCCATCTCGCGGCAGACCCCGGCATGAGACCTGCGACAGACGCGCGAACACGCCGCCGGGCAGCAGGCTGGGTCGCGGAAGATCCTCGACAGAACAGGAATCCTCATGAGAAGGCTTCTCGTCGCACTGGTCGCCTTGTCCGCCATGGTGTCCTTGGCGAGCCCGGCTTCGGCGGCCGCGACGCCCTTGACCTTGCCGCCGCCGACCGGTCCGCATCCGGTCGGCTCCACCGACCTGCATCTGGTCGACTCCGCGCGTCAGGACCCGTGGGTGCCGGCGGGGCCGCGCGAGCTGATGGTGTCGATGTTCTACCCGGCCCTGCCGTTCGGCCCGAAACGGCCGTACCTCACGTTGGCCGAGGCCAAGATGTTCCTGACCGAATCCGGTCTCCCGGACATCGATCCCGGGCGGCTCGCCGGGGTCCGGACCACCGCCAGGGTCGATGCCCCGCCACTGCCGGGAAAGCGCGCGCTGGTCGTCCTGTCGCCAGGGTTCAACAAACCTCGCACCACGCTCACCGGGCTGGCGGAAGAGCTGGCGAGCAAGGGTTTCGTCGTCGCGGTGATCGGCCACAACTACGAATCCTTCGGCACCGCCTTCCCGGACGGGCGGGTCACCGGCTGCGTCGCGTGCGGATCCGATTCCACCTTGCTCCCGCCGATCCGCGCCCTGGATGTCTCGTTCGTCCTCGACACGCTGACCAGGCCTTCGTCGAAGTGGTCCCGGCTGATCGACCGGACGCGGATCGGCATGGCCGGGCATTCCATCGGCGGGTACAGCACGCCGTCGGCGATGGTCGCCGATCAGCGGATCCGCGCCGGTGCCGATCTGGACGGCAGGCTGTGGTCGCCGGTCCCCGCGTCCGGGATCGACCGGCCGTTCCTGCTGCTCGGCCGCGAAAGCGAGTACACCCCGGCCGGTCCGGACACGACCTGGGCGGGCAGCTGGCCGAACCTCACCGGCTGGAAGCGCTGGATCAGCGTCGCGACGGCCGGGCACGCTTCCTTCACCGACGTCGGCCCGCTCGGCGAACAGCTCGGCCTGGCCCCGCCCGGAACGCTCGGCGGCGACCGGGGGCTGGCGCTGACCAGGGCTTACGTGTCCGCCTTCTTCGACAAGAGCCTGCGCGGCGGACGGCAGCCGCTGCTGGACGGTCCGGTGGCGGGCAACCCCGAGGTCAAGTTCTGGAACTGACTCCGGTGAGGCCGTCCGAAAGCTCCCAGAGCCGGGCGGCCTCACCGGCGTCGATCGCGAAGGGACGCACGCCCACCCACTCGCCCTCTTCGGGGGCGATCTCGGCGATGTCGCAGTCCTCGCAGTAGAGCCCGCCCATGCCGTCCAACCGGGGTGACGTCGCGGCCCAGACCTGGGTGGCGGCGCCCTGCCGCGGTGACTTGAAATCCGGGTCGGCCTGGGCGCCGCGCTCGTCGATCCAGCCGAACTCGACCATCTCCTCCTGCCGGAGATGCCGCTGCAGGGGTGTGAGGATCGCGCCCGGATGCAGGCTGAAGGCGCGGATCCCGTGCTCGGCGCCGATCGCGTCCAGGTGCACCGAGAACAGCACGTTCGCGGTCTTGGCCTGACCGTAGGCGAGCCATCGGTCGTAGCCGCGTTCGAACTGGACGTCGTCCCAGCGCATCGGGGAAGAGTGGTGACCGGAGGAGGCCACCGAGACCACGCGGGCGCCGCCGGACGCCGCCAGCGCGGGCCAGAGCCGGTTCACCAGGGCGAAGTGGCCGAGGTGGCAGATCGCGAAATGCGACTCCCAGCCGCGGCCGACCCGCCGCTCCGGCGCGGCCATGATCCCGGCGTTCGCGATCAGCAGGTCGATGGAGCGTCCGGTGTCGAGGAAGTGACGCGCGAAGGTCTCGACGCTCGTCAGGTCCGCGAGGTCGAGCTCGCCGACTTCGGTGCCGGGGATCCCGGCGAGGGCGGCCTCCGCGTCGGCCGGACGGCGGGCGGGGACGATCACGTGCGCGCCGGCGTTCGCCAGTGCGCGCGTGGTTTCCAGGCCCAGTCCCGAATATCCGCCGGTGACAAGGGCGAGTTCGCCGGAGAGGTCGATTCCGCGAAGGACCTCCTCGGCGGTACTGCGCGCGCCGAAGCCGGATCCGATCTTGTGCTGTGAGGTGGTCATGCGGCGAACGCTAGGAGCTAGAGGGCTCTCTAGGTCAACGCTAGTGTCGGCCACGTGACGGAACTCGCGATCGGACAGGTCACCGACAGGACGGGCCTCAGCGTGCACGCGCTTCGCTTCTACGAGAAGGAAGGGTTGCTCGCGGCGCCGGTGAAACGGGACGCGAACGGCCGTCGCGTGTACACCGAGCACGACGTCGAATGGATCCTGAACTGCACGAAGTTCCGGGCGTCCGGGATGCCGCTCGCCACTATCCGCGAATTCGCCGCACTCGTCCGGCAGGGGCCCGGCAACGAGGAAAAGCGGTTGGACCTGCTGCGGGAACATCAGAACACCGTCCGCGAGCGGATCGCCGAACTGGGCGACTGCCTGGAGCTGATCACCAGGAAGGTCGAGGTCTACGAGGAGCACGTCGCGCGGGGGACGGCGGGCGATCTCTGGCGATAAGCGTGTCCACAGTGGACAGACGGCACCACCCGATCGGTGCAACGTTTCGCCTGGCGATCGTCCGGGGCGGCCCCTAGGCTCTCCCGCTTGTGACCTGCGAGGTGAGACGATGAGGTCCTTCGGCGCGGTGGATCCGGTGAAGATGGCGCTCGCGGGGCTCACCACGATGGCACTGGGGATGGCCGCGGCGCTCAACGCCGACGCCCTGCCGGTGATCGGTGGCGGCACCACCTATTCGGCCGAATTCTCCGACGCGGGCGGACTGCGCGAGGACAACGACGTCCGGGTCGCCGGGGTGAAGGTCGGCAAGGTGTCCGAGATCGACCTCGAAGGCGATCGCGTGCACGTCTCGTTCCGGGTCAAGGACGCCTGGCTCGGCGACGCGACGAGCGCGTCCATCCAGATCAAGAACGTCCTGGGGCAGAAGTACTTGGCGCTCGACCCGCGCGGCGAAGCGGTCCTCGATCCCGGCGACCCGATCCCGTTGCGGCGGACCACCGCGCCGTACGACGTCCTTGAAGCGTTTCGGGATCTGTCGAAAACCGTCGACGCCATCGATGTCGATCAGCTCGCCAAGAGCTTCGACGCGATCTCGGCGACCTTCGCCGACACTCCAGCCGACGTCCGCGCCGCGCTCGACGGGATTTCGAAGCTCTCCGGCACCATCGCCTCCCGTGACCGGCAACTCCGGACGTTGGTGGCGAACACGCGGCAGGTCTCGCAGACCCTCGTCGACCGCGACACCGAGGCTCAGCGGCTGATCCAGGACGGCAACGCGCTGCTGCGCGCGATCTCCACCCGCCAGCAGGCGATCAAGGATCTGCTCGACGGATCGAAACGGCTCGCGACCGCCCTCGACGGCATCATCGCCGACAACGACGGGCAACTCGGGCCGGTGCTCGAACAGCTCGACCGGCTGACGTCGATGCTCCAGCGCAACCAGGACTCGCTGGCCAAGGGCATCGCGGCGTTCGCTCCGGCGATCCGGGTGCTCACCAACGTCGCGGGCAACGGGCACTGGATCGACGGCTACCTGTGCGGGCTCGTCCTGCCCTCGTTCGGCCCGATCAACGAGAAGGGCTGCTTCGAGAAGTGACAACCGAGCGGAGTAGCAGGAGCAGGTGGCGGGGCCCGAGAGCGGTCGCTAGGGCTTAGTCCGCCGCAGCCAGAACAGCCCGACCACCGGCAGCACCAGCGGGATGAACAGGTACCCCTGCCCGTACACCGACCAAACGGTCGCGTGCGGGAAGGCCTCGCGGTCGAAGAGGCTGAACGTCCCGACGGTCAGCACGCCGAGCAGTTCGATCCCGCAGGCGGCCAGCGCGATCCGCCACCAGCCCGCGCCGCGGCGGGCGAGGGCCACGGTGGCCAGGAGGTAGACGACGGCCGCGAACGCGGAGAGGGCGTAGGCCAGCGGGGCCTCGTCGAATTTGGTGCTGATCTGCACGGCGGCGCGTGAGGTCGCCGCGAGCGCGAAGATCGCGTACACGGCGACCAGGATCCGACCCGGGCCGGAGGCCTTGTCCGTACGGGCGGGGGTAGCGGTGTCCACCGTGTTCTCCTCGGTTCCTTCAGGCACTGGCGCCCGCCCACACCTCGTGCAGCCGGAGCACCATCACCGGGATCGCGAGGCAGGCGATCCCGAGGATCGCGGTGCTCGACCGCGTGCGCTCGGCCAGCGCCCAGAACGTCCCGAGCGGGAGCACGACCAGGCAGCCGATCAGATAAGCCAGATAGGTGGCCATGCTGCCGGGGCGGCCGCCGTCGATCAGCAGCACCACGCCGATCACGAGCTGGGCCACCAGGAGCAGTTCGACGACGGCGAGGCCGGCGAGCAGTGGGTTGTCGGGGAGCTTCTTGCGCGCGGACTGCACGAAACTCCACACCGCGACCAACGTCGCGCAGATCGCGACGGTCACCGCGAAGCCTGTGATCACACCCGCCTCCTTACCCGCTCCACCGGCGACAACGTACCTCCGGACGGGTCGCCGCCGACGGGCGACCGGTGGGCCGCGTGGCGGAGGCCACGGGGCGGGCAGTGGTCCAGACCTCGGGTGAATAGATCACGAAGCGCTTTTGGTCGGCACTCGGCCGATTCCGCCGCGCATTATTGTGATCGGCGCCGGGACCAGGGATTACGTCGCAGGTACGTTCCTGTTACACACCGACCGGGTGGTTGAAATCCTCGATGATCTCACGCTGGGTACCCCTACTATTCGGTAGGTTTCGAATTCACGTCCCTGAACAGCCCATCCGAACCCCCGGTATGGCGGATTGGCCGTTCGGTATCCGGCGGGTGGAATATTCCCCATCGCGATGGTGCACATGGCCCATCCGATTGGTGCCAAGGAGGGGGCGCTCGATGGACGTCCGGTACGAAGCGTATTGCTTCGCCGATCCGCTGTTCTTCGATGAGCAGCGGGAAACCGGGGACGCCGCCGACGATTTCGCCTCCCTGTTGCCGGCTCCCGAGTCAGGTTGGCGGACCGGGGTGCGCGGAGTGTGGCGCATGATGCACCCTCTTGCTCGAAACCTTCCCTTGCAGGGCTGGAAAATCCACGTTTCGGCAGGGCTGGGCAACGCCGAGCGAGTGCTCGTGAAGGTGCACGAGCATTGTCTCGAGCACAATCTGTCCTACAAGCACCTTCGCTCGCGGAGCACCCTGCTCGCCCGGAATTCCAAATACGCCCCGCGTGACGGAAGCGGCAAGTTACTGACTCTTTATCCAGCTGACAACAACGAGCTCGAGCGCGTTCTCGTCGAGTTGTCCGCGAAGCTCGACGGGGAACCCGGCGCGTACATTCTCAGTGATCTCCGGTATGGTGCCGGGCCGCTCTACGTCCGCTACGGCGGATTCGCCGAGCAATGGGTCGAACTCGACGGGAAACGTGTCCTCGCGGTGCGCAAACCGGACGGAACCCTGGTCCCGGACAAGCGCGAGCCCACCTTCTCCGTACCCGACTGGGTGACGATTCCGGAGTTCCTCGCGCCTCATCTCGCAGCTCGCAAGGGTGGCGGCGCGGATCGATTCCCTTATCAGGTGAAAAGTTCACTGCACTTCTCGAACGGCGGCGGCGTGTACCTCGCCGACCGGAAGGACGACGGCGAAGAGGTGGTCCTCAAGGAGGCCAGGCCGTTCGCCGGCCTCGACCGCGACGAGATCGACGCCGTCGACCGTCTCCGCTGGGAGCACGAGGTGCTGGAGCGGCTGAAGGGCATCGAGGGCATCCCCGCGACCTTCGACCGCTTCACCGTCTGGGAGCACCACTTCCTGGCCATGGAGTACATGCCGGGCGTTTCCCTCGGCAGCTGGCTGGCCCGCAACTACCCGCTCACCCGGCGGGACTGCACCGAGGCCGACATCGTCGCCTACACCGAGCGAGCCCTGGCGCTGGTCGGCCGCGTGGAGCGGATGGTCGACGAGGTGCACGACCGCAGGATCGTCTTCGGCGACCTGCACTCGATGAACATCCTGGTCGACGGCGACGACGACAAGATCGGGCTGATCGACTTCGAGATGGCCACGGACGCCGACAGCGGCAAACGGCCGGCGCTCGGCGCACCCGGGTTCCGCGCCCCGCGGGACCGGAACGGGTTCGAGATCGACGACTACGCGATCGCCGTGCTGAAGCTGTGGATCTTCCTGCCGCTCACCACGCTCCTCGAGCTCGCCCCCGCGAAGCTGCGCGGGCTCGCGGACTTCGTCCAGCGGCGTTTCGACGTCCCGGAGGGCTACGCCGACTCGATCGTCGCCGAACTCGCGCCGCGGAACACCCCGCCTCGGAGCGCTTCGACCGAGCTCGACCAGGAAAAACCCGACTGGGCGCTGGTCCGCAAGCAGATCGTGGAGGGGATCCTCGCCTCCGCGACCCCCGAGCGCACCGACCGGCTCTTCCCCGGCGACATCGAGCAGTTCCGCGTCGGCGGAGCCTGCTTCGGCTACGGCGCGGCCGGTGTCCTCCATGCCCTGAAGGCTGTCGGCGGCGAGCGGTATCCCGATCACGAACGCTGGCTGCTGGACTCGATCCGCCGCGAACCGCCCGGCCGCCCGGGGTTCTACGACGGCTCGTACGGAATCGCGTACGTCCTCGAAGAGCTCGGATACCGCGATGAGGCCACCAAGCTGCTGGCGGCGTCGGCGACGCTGGTCGAGCAGACCACCGACCACAGCCTCGAAGGCGGTTTGTCCGGAATCGGGCTCACCCAGCTGCACTTCGCGGTGGCCCGCAAGGACAACGAGTTCGGCAGGCAGGCGCTCGCCACCGCGGTGCGGCTCGCCGAGGCGCTCGAGACCGCCGACCCACCCGGCAAATTCGCCAGGGCGGGCCTGCTCAACGGCTGGTCCGGGCCGGCGCTGCTGTTCGTCCGGCTGTTCGAGCGCACCCGTGAAGAGGGCTGGCTGTCCTTCGCCGACCAGGCGCTGGAGCGGGATCTCGAGGAATGCGTCGAGTCCGACGACGGCTCCTTGCAGGCCCGCGACGGCGAATCCAGGACGCTGCCTTACGTGGGTGTCGGCGGCGCGGGGATCCTCATGGTCGCCGAAGAGCTGGCGAAGTACCGCCCGGACGCGAAGTCGTTGAAGAGCCTCTCCGGTCTTCGGGAAGCCTGCCGAGGCGAGTTCGTCATCCATCCCGGCCTCTTCTTCGGCCGGTGCGGGCTGATGACCGCGCTCTCGATGGGGTCCGAGCCTGATCAACGCGTCCGCGACGCCATCGACCTGCATCTTTCCCGGCTTTCCTGGTACGCGATGCCGTACAAGGGCGGCCTGGCGTTCCCCGGCAACCAGCTGCTTCGGCTGTCGATGGACGTCGTCACCGGCGGCGCGGGCGTGCTCCTCGCCCTCGCCGCGACCCTGGACGGAAAGGCCGTGCTGCCTTTCCTGTCCTCCCGGACCACCGGCCACTGACGGCCGGCGGAAACAGAAAACCGATGAAAGGGAACACCATGGAACTGGTTCTCGACCTGCAGGCCCTGGAAGCCCCCGAGGTTCTCGAAGGTGGCCACGGCGGCGGCGGCGGGGGCAGCAACCTGAGCCTGCTCGCTTCCTGCAACAACAGCACCATCAGCCTGCTGACCTGCCACTGATCATCGGCGAGTCGCCAGCTGAACACTGAAGGTGCGGGAGCGGCACAGGCCAAGTGCGCCGCTCCCGCGCTTTCATTTTGCCTTTCGAATCGTCTCGATGGGATCACGGATTGAGGAGTGGCATGGCGGGGCCCGCCGATCGGCTGCTGACCACCGTGACCACGCTCGATCGTCCCCGCCTGGTCGTGCTGATCTTGAGCGCGCTCGCCGGGACGGCGGCGGGACTGCTCCTGCCCGGCGCGCTGGCCGCGGCCGTCGACGCCGTGGTGGCCGGACGTCCCAGCCTCCCCGAGGTCTCCTGGCTGGTCGTCCTCGGTGTCACCGAGATCGCGGTCGTCCTGATCGGCGGGATCCTGACAGCGCGGATGACGGCCTACGCGACGGCGTGGCTGCGCCGCGAACTCACCGACCGCTACCTGGCGCTCGGCACCCGATCGGCCTTCGCCGACGGTGACTCGATCAGCAGGCTCACCAGCGACTGCACCGGTGCCGGACTGGTCGCTTCGGTCGTCGTCCAGCTCGGTTCGACGACGGTGATCTCCGGCGGCTCCGTCGTCCTGCTCGCGCTGATGGACTGGCGGCTCGCACTCGTCTTCCTCGCCAGCATCCCGTTCGGCCTGATGCTGGCGCGCACGCATCTGAAGAACACCGCCGACGACGTCCTGACCTATCAAGAGGTGTCCGGCGAACTGGCGGCGAGGATGATCGACGCCGTCGCCGGGCTCCGCACGATCGCCGCGTCGGGCACCGCCGACCGCGAAGCCGAACGTGTGCTGCGGCCGCTGCCGAAGCTGAGTCTCGCCGGCCGCGGGATGTGGCGCACGCAGGCCCGGATGGTGTGGCGCTCCGGTCTGCTGCTGCCCGCGGCGGAACTCGCCGTGCTCGTCGCCGCCGGTTTCGGCGTGATGGAAGGACGGCTGACCGTCGGCCAGGTCCTCGCGGCGCTCGGTTACGTGGCGCTCGGCATGGGCCTGGTCACCCAGATTCCTTTGCTCACCACACTTTCCCGCGCGCGGTCGTGTGCGGAACGGATCAGCGAGGTGCTGGCCTCGCCGGTCCCCGAACCGGGTGAACTCGGCGTCGTCCCCGGGCGGGGCACGCTCGAACTGCGCGGTGTCACCGTCGAAGGCGCGCTGCGCGAGGTCGACCTGCTCGTGCGGGGCGGCCGGTTCACCGCGGTCGTCGGACGCTCCGGCGCCGGGAAGTCCGTGCTGGTCAACGTCCTCGGCGGGCTGGTGACCCCGGACGAGGGGACCGCGGTGCTCGACGGCCGTCCGCTGGAGAAGCTGCGGCCGTACGAACTGCGCGCCGTCGTCGGGTTCGCCTTCGAGCGGCCCGCGCTGCTCGGCGCGACCATCGGCGACGCCGTCGGGTACGGCTCGTGGGCCGGTGAGGCCGCCGTGCGCGGCGCCTGCCAGTCCGCGCAGGTCGACGACCTGATCGTCCGGCTGCCGGACGGCTATCGGACCCCGCTTGCGGAGACCCCGCTTTCCGGCGGGGAGGCGCAGCGCATCGGGCTGGCGCGCGCGATCGCGCACGCGCCGCGGGTGCTCATCCTCGACGACGCCACCGCCAGCCTCGACACGGTCACCGAAGCCGCCGTCGAGGAAGCGATCGAACGCACCCTTCCCGGCAGGACCCGGGTGGTGGTGACGCATCGCGCGGCCACCGCGGCGCGGGCGGACACCGTGGTGTGGCTGGAAGACGGCCGGGTCCGCGCGGCCGGCCCGCACGCGGAGTTGTGGAAGAACCCGGCTTATCAGGCTGTTTTCACCGGGGACGCGCAGTGAGCGTCTGGGGGCTCTACCGTTCGGCGCTGGCCGGGCAGTGGAGAGGCGGGCTGGTACTGCTGGCCTGCTCCGTGCTGGAGAGCGCGCCCGCGTTCTTGTCCGGTCGCCTGGTCGAACTCGCGGTTGACGAGGGGTTTGCCGCGGCTCGGCCAGGCACCGGACTGCGTTGGCTCGCGGTGTTCGCCCTGGTCGCCGTGCTCGGCGCGCTCGGTTCGCGGCTGGTGTGGCATCAGCTCGGCAAGGTCGTCGAGCCGCTGCGCGACGCACTGGTGACCGCCGTCGTACGCGGGGTCCTGCACGATCCGGCGCCACCGCGGAACCAGCCGGACGCCAGCGGCGTCGCCCGCATCACCCAGCACGTCGAAGTGGTCCGCGACGCCACGGCCGGGCTCCTGGTGCAGGCGCGCGGGATGATCGTGACGACGGTGGCGGCGTTGGCCGGGTTGTTCACCGTCGCCGGTTCGCTCGCGCTGATCGTCGCGATCCCGGTGGTGGTCGCGGTCGGAGTGTTCGCCTGCCTGCTGCCGTCGCTGGCCCGCCGTCAGCGGGCGCTCGCACTGGCCGACGAGCGGACCGCCGAGGTCGCGGGCGCGTCGCTGTCCGGGATGCGCGACGTCGTCGCCTGCGGCGCGGAACCCCTCGCCGCCCTCGAGCTCTACGACGCCATCGACACGCAGGCGAAGGCCGCCGTGCGGGTGGCGCGATCCGGGGCGGCCCGGTCGGTGGTGATCGCGATCGGCGGTTTCGTGCCGCTGCTCGTGGCGTTGCTGGTGGCGCCCGGGATGGTCAAGGACGGCGTGCTCACCGCCGGGGCCGCGCTCGGCGCGCTCGTCTACCTGGCGACGACGATGCAGCCGGCGTTGCGGGGACTGGCCGCGACCGCGAGCACCGTGGTGCTGCGGCTGATCGTCGCGCTGCGGCGGCTGGCGGAAACCGCGGAGGCCGAACCGGAGGCCGACGGCACGGCCGAACCGGACGGGTCCGCGATCTACGTGCGTGACCTGACCTTCAGCTGGGGCGCGGCGGCGGAGCCGGTGGTGCGCGGTCTCGACCTGCATCTGCGGCCCGGCGAGCGGCTCGCGGTGGTGGGGCCCAGCGGGATCGGCAAATCGACTTTGGCCGGGCTCCTGACCGGGATGCTCGAACCGCAGGCGGGCCGGGTGCTGCTCGGCGGGGCCCCGGTCCGGGAGATCCCGGCGGCGCTGCGGCACCGGATGGTCGCGCTGATCCCGCAGGAGGCCTACGTCTTCGCGGGCTCCGTGCGGGACAACGTCGGCCTGTTCGCGCAGACCGCGATGGACGGCGAACTGCGGGCGGCCGTGGCGGCCGTCGGCGCGGAACCGCTGGTGACGCGGCTCGGCGGTCTCGACGGCGAGATCGGGCACGGCACGCTGTCCGCCGGTGAGGCACAGCTGATCGCGCTCGCGCGGGTGTACGCGAGCGACGCGGACGTCGTCGTCCTCGACGAGGCGACGTCGCACCTCGACCCGCCCGCCGAAGCCCGCGCGGAACGGGCGTTCGCCGAGCGGGGCGGGGTGCTGGTGGTGATCGCGCACCGGCTGACGTCGGCGCTGCGCGCGGACCGGGTCCTGGTGATGGACGGCAAGGAAACCGCCCTCGGCACCCATCTCGAACTGATGGACCGGTCCACGCGCTACGCCCAGCTCATGCACGCGTGGTCGCCGCGGCTACCCCAGCCCAGTGCGCAGTTCTTCCAGCGCGCTCCTGAGTAGACCGTCGACCGCGACCGGGCGCCGGGACTCGCGATCGACGAAGACGTGCACGAAATGGCCCTCCGCGATCACCGTCTCCTTCGAGTACATCCCGACCTCGTAGCGGACACTCGACCGGCCGAGATGCCCCACCCGCAGGCCGACCTCGAGCTCTCCCGGGAAAGACACCGAAGCGTGGTACTTGCACTGCGATTCCACGCACAGCCCGATGACCCCGCCGGTCTCGATGTCGAGCCCGCCGCGTTCGATCAGCCACGTGTTGATCACGGTGTCCATCACCGAATAGTGGACGACGTTGTTGACGTGCCCGTAGACGTCGTTGTCCTTCCAGCGCAACGGAACCGTCTGCCAGTGCGGATACTCGGCGTTCACCACAGCGTCACCGAATCCCGCAGGATCCCGGCGAGGTCCTCTTCGGACGCCTCGCGCGGCGCCGTCGCCAGGAGCCGTTGTTGTTTCACCGTGCCGGAAACCAAAGAGTCCACATCGGACTCGGTGTAGCCGACTTCGCCGATCCCGTTGGGGATCCCGATCTCCCGCATGATCTGCCGCAGCACCGCGGGCAGGTGGTCGGCCAGATCGCCCGGCCATTCGAAGTCCGGCGCGAGCAGCCGGGCCACGCGTTCGTGCCTGTCCGGTGCGGCGTCGAAGGTGAACCGGAAGGCCGCGGGTGCTGTCAAAGACACCGCCATCCCGTGCGGCACCATCGGCTCGTCACCCGGATAGCCGCCGGGATGGAATTTCCTGACCTGCCCGGCGATCGGGTACGCGTTGGCGTGCGGGATGTGCACGCCGGCGTTGCCGAACCCGAGCCCGGCGAAGGTCGCCGCGAGTGCCATCGCCTCGCGCGCCTTCATGTCCGAGCCGTCCCGCACGGCCGCGGGCAGCGCCCACGACAGCAGCCGCAGCGACTGCTCGGCGAACATGTCGGCCAGCGGATTCGAGCCACAGTAAGGAACCCGGTCTTCCGGCCGCTTCCGGTCGAACTCGGTGTACGGCTTGGCGGTGTAGCTTTCCGCTGCGTGGCAGAGGATGTCCATCCCGCTCGCGGCGGTGACCTCCGGTGGCTGGGAGACCGTCAGTCTCGGGTCGACCACGGCGAGGCTCGGCCGCAGCCGGAGATGGCTGATACCGCTCTTCACCCGCAGTGACAACACGTCCAGCACGCAGACCGTGGTGCTCTCCGAACCGGTCCCGGTGGTGGTCGGCACCGCGACCAGCGGTTTCAGCGGCGCGCTCGGCGCTCGGCCGCCGCCGACCGGGGCGTTGACGTAGTCCAGCAGATCACCGTCGTTGCTGGTCAAGAGGTTCACCGCCTTCGCGGTGTCGATGGCCGATCCGCCGCCGACGGCGACGAAGGCGTCCCAGCGGCCCTGTCCTCTGGCGAACTCGACGGCCTTCCGCATGCTGACGTCGGTCGGCTCGACGTGCACGCCGTCGAAGACGACCGCTTCGATGCCGTAGGTCTCGATGCCTTCGGCGATCCGTTGTGGCCAGCCCGTCGCGGCGACACCCGCGTCGGTCAGGACGAGCACCCGGCGGGCGCCGTACTGCGTGAGGTCGTAGCCGATCTCATCGCTCGCCCCGGTGCCGTACTTCAAGGCCGGTGCGCCGTAAGTGAAAACAGTTTCACGTCCAGCGGTGGCTGAGGTCACGTTTTCGTGCTCCCTTGCTCGAACACGTTCCGATATCGGACATTCTGCCGCCCCGGGGTTGCCGGAATCGAAAGATCGCTTGACGGCACCGATCACCGCCCGCCTAAGCTCGTACTCATTAGATACCAACCGGGAGCGTCCGTCGCCCAGACGGCCGTGCGGATCCTGACCGAGGCGCAGATCCACCGCGTGTACGCGGTGGCCGGTGAGTCCTTCCTGGATCTGCTCGACGCGCTGCAACGCGAGCGGTCGATCACCTTCGTTTCGGCGCGGCACGATTCCGGCGCGGCCTTCATGGCCGAGGCCGAAGGCAAGCTCACCGAGCATCCGGCGGTCCTGCTGGCGGGCCGCGGTCCGAGCGCGGCGAACCTCGCGATCGGCGTCTCCACGGCGTACCAGGACGAGAGCCCGATGGTCGTCCTGCTGGAGAACCCGCCGTCCAGCCCCGGTCCGACCAGCGAACTCCCCACCGCGGACCTGACGGCGATGCTCGAACCCATCGCCAAGTGGACCGGCCGCGCGGAATCGCCGGACGAGGTCCCGGGCCTGCTGGTCGAGGCGCTGACCCGCTGCCGGGAAGGACGGCCGGGACCCACCGTCGTCGCCGTCCCCGCCGACTTCTGGGGTGTCCCGTTCGATTCGGCCAAACCGGTCGCCTCCGTGCGTCCGCCCGTCACCGGCGCGCTGGGCCGGACCGCCGAGGCGGTCGCGCAGCTGGTCGACGAGGCCCGCTACCCGGTGGTGATCGTCGGCGGCCGGGCCCGCGCGGCGCGCGAAGAGCTGATCGCCGTCGCCGACGAACTCGCGCTCCCGGTGTACAACGCATTCCGCCGTCAGGACGCCTTCCCCGAGAACCACGCGCGCTACGCCGGCCACCTCGGCATCGGCATCCCCGCGCGGCAGCTCGACGCGCTGGAGCGCGCCGACCTCGTGCTCGCGCTGGGCACGCAGCTCGACGAGGTGACCACGCAGTCCTTCCGCTACCCGACGCCGTCGCAGACGCTGGTGCTGGTCGGCACCGGGATCGAGCCCGCCCGGCGTGGTGGCCTGACCTTCCGGGTCGACTCAGAGGTCGAGCCGTTCCTGCGTGAGCTACGCAACGTCGCCTCGCCGCGGACACGCCGCGCGTCGGCCGCGAACGCCGCCGTGCACACCTTCATGACGCCGCCCGACACCAGCGGCGCCACCCGCGTCCACCCCGCCGACGTCATCCGCGCGGTGCGCAAACTCGCGCCCGAAGACGCGATCGTGACCAGCGACGCGGGCAACTTCGCCCAGTTCATGCACCGCTACTGGTGTTTCACCGCGCCGCGCAGCCAGCTCGGCCCGAGCAACGCGGCCATGGGCTACGCGGTCCCCGCGGCGGTCGCGGCGAAACTCGCCGAGCCACGCCGGACGGTGATCGCGATGGCGGGCGACGGCGGCGCGCTGATGACCGGGCAGGAGATCGAGACCGCCGTCCGCTACCGGGTGCCGGTGACCGTCCTGGTGTTCCAGAACGGCCTGCACGGTCCGCTCGCCGTGCACCAGGCGCGCAAGCACGGTCGGCTGTCGGGGGTTACAGTCCCCATCACCGACTTCGCGTCGTGGGCACGAGGGCTCGGCGCCGCCGGGTACACCGTGGACGACCGCGAGGAACTGGAACCGATCATCGCGAGCGCGCTGGTGCGGCAACGGCCGTGTGTGATCGACATCAGGACGGATCCGGACGTGGTGACCCCGGACATCCGGCTGACGAGCCTGCTGGGCGCCGCGAGGCCGCAGCAGGGCGGCCAGTAGGGCGATTACCAGGCGGTACTTTTTCTCAGGGGATACACAGAAACCCTTGTGGTGCCGCCTTCACCTGCTCCAAAGGGTGGGAATGTGGTGACGACTCGGCCGAGTTTCGGTCGCGGAGACCGGATTTTGTCGGTCGGCCGTGGCACAATCGCGGCAACACCGAGAGTCCGATATGGACCGGAGCGGCCCTTGGGCCCGCGACCGTTCGCCGGTGGGTTGTTGGCACGCAGTGTGTTGCGCGGTACTACGAGCGTTGTGTTGACACAGGGGAGAAAACATGGCTGACGAGACGAAGCCACAGGACAAGTCCGTTTCCGGTGTGGTGCCGGTGCAGTTCAGTGCGGACGCCGAGACCCACGATGTGGCCGTCGTGGCCACGAACCGGGAGGTGTTGCGCCGTTCGCCGTTCGGCGCCGACGTACCACTGCGCGCCGCGAGCGGCGAATAGCCCCCCGGAAAAGGGCACCGTGCGGCCGCGCACACCCGGGTGAAGATGCTTGTCGGCCTGCGTGAGGTGTGCTTTACTGCTCCAGGTCTCGATTTTTGTGTTCGTGTTGGTTCACGCTCGCAGAACTCAGCGGGCGTAGTGTCTCCTCGTGTTTCCGGGGAAGCAAACCGTCTGGTCATGACCCGGGCTGCCGACGTGGCTTCCTGTTTGTTTGTGTTGCATATGGAGATTTTATGACTCAGGGCACTGTGAAGTGGTTCAACTCCGAGAAGGGGTTCGGCTTCATCACTCCCGACAACGGCGGCGGCGACGTCTTCGTGCACTACAGCGAGATCAAGGGCAACGGCTTCCGTACCCTCGAGGAGAACGCCCGCGTGGAGTTCGAAATCGGGCAGGGCGCGAAGGGTCCGCAGGCCACCTCGGTCAACGTGATCTGATCCAGGTTTTCCAAGCTGGGCCGTCATCCCCTCGGGGAGGCGGCCCTGCTGCTTTTTCAGGGTCTTCAGGGCGAGACCAGTCCGGTCTCATAGGCCAGCACGATCGCCTGCGCCCGGTCCCGTAACCCGAGTTTCGCGAGGATCCGGCCCACATACGTCTTCACCGTCTGCGCCGAAAGCACCAGATCCGCCGCGATCTCCGGATTGGACCGTCCTTTCGCGATCAACCGCAACACTTCCCGTTCGCGTTCGGTGAGCACGTCGAACCGCGCCGGGGACGGCCGCGGATCCGGCGCGCTCGCCACGAAGTTCGTGATGAGCCGCTTCGTGACCGCGGGGGAGAGCAGCGCGTCACCGGCGGCGACCACACCGATCGCGGTGATCAGCTCGGCCGACGGCGCGTCCTTCAACAGGAACCCGCTCGCGCCCGCCCGCAGCGCTTCGTAGACGTAGTCGTCCAAATGGAACGTGGTCAGGACGATCACCTTCGGCTTGTCGCCGTCGCCTTCGAGCAAGCGCCGGGTCGCTTCGAGACCGTCCATCACCGGCATCCGGATGTCCATCAGGACGACGTCCGGCGGCGCGGGCAAGGCGGAGATGCCTGCCAGGGCCTCGATTCCGTCACCCGCTTGGCCTACAACAGCCAAGCTGGGCTGCGCTTTCAGCAGGCTGGCGAAGCTTTCCCGCACCATGGCCTGGTCGTCGACGATGAAGACGGTCGTCACGCTTCCCCCGTGATTTCCAGTGTGACGGCCACCCGGAAACCGCCGTCTTCCCGCGGCCCGGTCTCGCAAGTGCCGCCGATCAGCGTAACGCGTTCGGCGATCCCGGCGAGGCCGACGCCGTCCCCGCCCGTCGGCGCGGCAGGCCGGGAGGGCGGCCCGTTTTCGACGAGGATCGTGAGCCCTTCAGGCTCCCGTCGCACCTCGACGTCCACAGTGGACCCTGGGCTGTGCCGGGCCGCGTTGCTCAGTGCCTCTTGCAGGATCCGGTAGGCGGCCAGTCCGATCATGGCGGGGACGTCCCCACCGGAGAGCTCCGCCCGGATCTCGATCCCGGACGCCCGGCAGCCGTCGATCAGCGACGGCACCTCCGCGAGCCCCGGCTGCGGTTCGTGTTCCGGTTCGGCGTCGGTGTCCCGCAGCACGCCGACCAGCCGCCGCGCCTCGTCGAGTGCTTCCCTCGCCGCGACGCCGAGTGCGCGGAACTCCTCCTGCGCGGCCTCGGAGACGTCCGGGACGCGGTAGCGCGCGCTGTCGGTCCGCAAGGCGATCAGGGACAGGTGATGGCCGATGATGTCGTGCAGTTCCCTCGCGATCAGCGCGCGTTCCTGCAGCGCCGTGCGTTTGGTCCGCTCCTCCACGGTCGTGCGCTCGGCCTCGTCGGCCTGCTCCAGCGCCCGGCGGCGTTGCTGCATCCCGTATCCCGCCACGATGGTCACGGCCACCACGACCAACGACCACACCAGGGTCTTCGTGCCGGTCCGCGGTATCTGCACGATGCCGACCGCGGTGGCGAGCGCGATCGCGATGACCGAGATCCCCCAGCCCTGCCCGGGTTTCGTGCGGGCGAGCGTCATGGCGAGCACCGGGAGGTACGGCAGGACCTGGACCTGCAACGGCCACTCCGACAGCGACGGGCCGAACAGCGCGTAGGGCGCGGGGAAAAGGATCGCGATGATGGAGCTGACCATCCCCACCGCCGCCACCCGCACGGCGGTCAGCGGGAACCGCAGGACGAGCAACGGGGGCGTGAGCTGCAGGAGCAGCAGGAAGAAGATCAGCGGAACACTGCCGCCGCCGAGGTAACGCGCCCACGAGCCGTAGGTCAGTCCCACCAGCACGAGAAGCGCCGCGGTGGTGAGGATGACCTTGACCCAGGCCGGCCCGCGCCACCACGCCGACGGTGGGTCGAGGTCGCCGTCGCGTCCGGTGAGGAGCGCCCAGCCCAGGGACCCGCCTTTCGAAGCCATGTCCCGACGCTAACGACGCCGCCGTCCGGGCACATCCCCGCTGGGGGGACATCCGCTGTCCCCCACGGTGTGACCCGGACTGCTCGCTTCGGCGCGATGTGCCGGACGGCGGTGCGCGGTCAGGCTCCTCGTCATGAACGACATCGGAAAGTTGATCCGGCTGTCCACGTTCGCGTGGCTGCTCACGGGGGCGGTCATCGCGGTCTATGTCGAGATCGTCAACGCCGGCGCGGTCGATCCGCTCGCCACCACTTTCAGCGAGTACGTCCACCTCGGGCAGGGCGCGCGGCTCGTCGGGGTCGCCATGCTGGCCACCGGTTTCGGCGCGCTGACCGTCGCGGGCGGTGTCCGGCTTTCGGGGGCGGTGTGGGCGGCCAGGCTCGTCGCCGTGTTCGGCGTCGGGCTGTGCGTGCTCGCGGTGTTCCCGCAGGAGCCGATGGACCAGCCGCTGACCTGGCACGGCGCGATCCACCGCTACGTCGCGCTCGCCGCCTTCGCCGCGCTGTCGCTGGCGGGGCTGGTTCTCGGCGCTGCCCGGCGATGGTCGATCGCCACGTTCGCCGCGCTGGTGGTCTTCGTCGGGACGTTCCTGGTCGACGCCCGCGCGGTGAGCGGGCTGGCCGAACGGATCCTGCTGGTGCTCGAACTCGCGTTGGTGGTCATGTTCGCCCGCCGGACGGCGGTTCACCGAAAATCGGGCACTTCGACCCCTAGCCTGGCGATGCAACCTCGTGCAACTCTTTCCTTCGTGGCCCTGACGTCGTTTCCTTGTAGGGACTTGGCGCGGCAGCGGAGGACATGTGGGCGAAGCGGTTGCGGGGATCGTGGCGAACCCCGCTTCGGAGCGTGACATCCAGAGCTTGCGTTCGGCACTCCGTGTGGCGGGAGTCGGGCGGGTGATGGTGTGGACCGAGTCCGGGAAGATCATCGGCACCGTCCGCCGGATGGTGGACGCGGGAGCGAGCGTGCTCATCTGCCTCGGCGGCGACGGCATGATGCGCGCCGCCGCGGCCGCTTGCGGCGACGTCCCGTTGCTCATGCTGCCGTCGGGGAGCACCGAAACGCTCCCCGAGCCCACCGTCGCCGGGCTCGCCGCCGGACTGCTGGCCACCCATCAGGTGGACGCGGACCTGGTCACGAACCGCGCGACCGTACTCGAGGTCGTCACCAAGGCCCGCCGTGAGATCGCGCTGAACGACGTCAGCGTGTGTTCGGAGAGCCGGTGGGATCCCGCTTCGCTGACCGAGCTGTACTGCACGTTCGCCGTACCGGACGGAATCGGCCTGTCGAGCATCCCCGGCAGGCTCTGCCCCAGTCCGAAGTCCACTGTGGACGGTGTCGCGGTCTCGCTCGGGCCGGTCGAGGAGACGCCGTACGTCGTACAGGCGCCGATCGCACCCGGTGAGGTCCGGGCGGTGGGCGTCCGGGGCTGGAGCGTGCTGCACGCAGGGGTCCGCGTCGACCTCGCCGCCGCCGGTGGCTCCATCGCGCTCGACGGCGAACCGCACTTCGTGCTGAAGTCGGGAGAGAGCGCTTTCGTCGAGCTGAAGCCCGACGGCCCGTGGTGCGTCGACGTCCGCGCCGTGATGGCCGAGGCCACCAGGACCGGACTCCTGCTCGGCCGGAAGCCGCAGGGGGCTTTTCCCGCGTCCCACCTGGTGGATGCGCCCTTCACCGCGTAAACCCGCCCAGGTCACAGAGACCTTCCGCACGCCGGGATCCCCGGGCACACTGGCCGAAACGGACCAGAGGAGTGGGCCAGGTGCAGCTGGAGGCGGCGTTGCCGGTCGGCGCGGATCCGCGACGGCACGCGCGCGTCCTCGCCAAGGTGCACGAAGCCGCCCTCGCGGGCAACGCGCTCCCGAGTCATCCGCGCGCCGTCATCGGTGCGTCCTGGCAGCGCATGCGCCGTCTCGGCCTGGACCCGGACCGCGGTGCGCCGGTGCCCACACTCGTTCCCGAGCAGCTGGAAGCGCGCCGTCGCGGGAGCGGTCTCGCCGCTGTCCTGCCCGCCCTGCGGGGCGGCCTGATCAGCCTCGCCGAGCAGGCCGCGCACATCATGGCCGTCGTCGACGCCGACGGCCGCGTCCTCTGGCGCGACGGCAGTACCGCCGTCCGCCGCCGTGCCGACGCGCTCGGGTTCGTCGAAGGGGTCGACTGGCACGAGAACTCCGCCGGGACCAACGCCATCGGCACGGCGCTGGTCACCCGGCATCCGGTCCAGGTCTACTCGGCCGAGCACTACGTCCGTAACCAGCACGACTGGACCTGCGCCGCCGCGCCGCTGCACGATCCGCGGGACGGCAGGCTCCTCGGCGTCGTCGATCTCTCCGGCCCGGCCTCGACCGTGCACCCGACGACCCTCGCGCTGGTCGACGCGGTCGCGAAGCTCGCCGAGGCGCATCTGCGCACCACTCACCTCTCGGAGCTCGAGCGGCTGCGGGGGCTCGCTTCGCCCCTGCTCACCAAGGTGAAGGGCCGGGCGGTGATCGCCGATCCGCACGGCTGGATCGCGGCGTCGGCGGGCCTCGTCCCGGTCGGCCGGATCGCTCTGCCGAACGGTGCGACCGCAGGCCGGAACTGGCTGCCCGCCTACGGGAACTGCCTGCTGGAGCCGCTACCGGGAGGCTGGCTGGTCCGGCTCACCGAGGAGGAGGACACGCCGCCGACCCGTGTCGTCCTCGACCTGAGGTCGGCGCGGGACAGCACGCTGCGCGCCTCGGGCCCGGCGGGGACCTGGTCGCATCGGCTGAGCCCGCGGCACGCGGAGATGCTGTACGTCCTCGCGCTGCACCGGGAGGGGCGGTCGGCCTCGGAACTTTCGCGCGACCTCTTCGGGGACGCCGGCCGCACCGTCACCGTCCGCGCGGAGATGTCCAGGATGCGGCGCCATTTCGGCGGGATCCTGCTGGGCAGGCCGTACCGCTTCGCCGACGACGTCGAGGTGGTCGTCGAACGGCCCGCCGACGGTGGCGACGTCCTTCCGCATTCCGTCGCGCCCGCCGTCCGCGACTGAACCTCCACCCCCGGCTCCACCCGGCGACGGTCCCGCTCCACCCGTCGGCGTGCCTACCGTCCGTGTCATGGGAAAAATGAACGTGAAAGGCCTGTTGGGGCTGGTAGTGATAGGTGTCGTCGTCCTGCTGGGGTTCCTGGCCTACCGGCTGATCCTGGTGGAGATGATCACGCGGCTGAGCGATCACTGAGGGGAAAATGGGGAAACGGGAGAGGCCGCTGCTGCCGGACACGATCGCGCCGAGCTGGCTGGTCGTCCAGCTGCTCGGCACGGCCGCGGTCGTGGTGGTGCTGCTGACCGCGAGCGAGTCCAGTGCCTGGATCTGGACGGCGTACGGCGTTTGCGGGGCCTGCTGGCTGGGCTTCGTGGCGGTCTCCCCGCGGTTCCCCCGGGTGGCGACCGTCCTGCTCGCGGTGGCGAGCGTCGCGCCGTCGATCGCGCTCGGCTGGGCGGAGGATTCGTCCGCCATCGTGCTCGCGGTGGTCACGGTCAGTCGGTTCGCCACGCTGACCGAGCCGTCGGTGGCCGCCATCCTGGGGGTGGTGGGGCTCGACGCGAGCCTCGCGGTGGTCACCGGCCTGGTCGCGGGCGCGTCCGCGCCACTGGTGTTCGGCAACGTCGGGGTGCTGCTCGTGCTGATGCTGCTGGGGCTGAACCGGCGGCAGTACGAGGTGCAGGCGGCGCAGGCGGCCGCGTTGCTGGAACAGACCAAGCTGGCGCAGAGCGAACACGCGCGGGCGGCCGCGCTCGACGAGCGCACGCGGATCGCCAGGGAGATCCACGACGTCCTCGCGCATTCGCTGGGGGCGCTGGGGATCCACCTGGAGGTCGCCGAGGCGCTGCTGGCCGAGAAGTCCGATGTGGACGGTGCACTCGGCAGGGTCCGGCTGTCCCGGCGGCTGGCCGCGGACGGGCTCGCCGAGGCTCGCGACGCTGTCGCCGCCTTGCGCAGCGACGTCCCGTCGACGGCGGAAGCCTTGCGGCTGCTGGTGGAGGCGCATCACGACGGGGTGACCTTCGAGGTCTCGGGCGACCAGCGGCCGCTGCCGTCCGCCGCGGTGGTCTCGCTGGTCGGCGTCGCGCGGGAGGCGCTGACCAACGCGGCCAAACACGCTCCCGGGCGGCCGGTGGCGCTGCTGCTGAGCTTCACCTCCTCGGAGGTCCGTTTGCGGGTTTGGAACGATCTCGGCGAAACCGTCGAGGACACCGGCGGGTTCGGTCTCACCGGGATGAGGGAGCGGCTCGCGCTCGCCGGTGGCACGCTGACCGCGGGCCCGGACGGCGGGCGCTGGACGGTGGAGGCGGTGGTGCGGACGTGATCCGGGTGGTCGTCGTCGATGACCAGCAGGTCATGCGCGAAGGGCTCGTCGCGTTGCTCGGGCTGATCGACGGGGTCGAGGTCGTGGGCTCCGCGGGAGACGGGCGGCAGGCGCTCGAGCTGCTGCGCGGGACCGCGGCCGACGTCGTGCTGATGGACCTGCGCATGCCCGTCCTGGACGGGGTGGCCGCGACCAGGCTGCTCAAGCGGGATCACCCGGAAGTGGCGGTCGTGGTGCTCACGACTTACGCGGACGACGCTTCGATCGCCGACGCGGTGCGAGCCGGGGCTCGCGGTTATCTGACCAAGGACGCCGGCCGCGCCGAGATCGGGGCGGCCGTCCGCTCCGCGGCCAACGGGCAGGCGATCTTCGCCGCCGAAGTCTCCGACAGACTCGTCGCCGCTCTCGACGCGAGACCGGTCGCCCGGGCCAAGACCGAGCTCCCGGACGGGCTCACCGCCCGCGAGGCCGAAGTGCTCGGTCTCATCGCGCGCGGGTTGTCCAATCCGGAAATCGCCGCCGAGCTGTTCATCGGCGAAGCCACCGTGAAAAGCCACATCAACCACGCTTTCGCCAAGATCGGTGTGCGCAATCGTGCGGAGGCCGTGCGGTACGGCCTGGAAAAAGGCCTCTGACGCTGCCCGGAGATCACGTGCCGATGACACACGCCGGTGTCACTGGCTGCGCTGTTCCCGACTCGGATACCTTCTTTGCGGGTAGAGCCAATGGGGAGGATCGGCGATGACGAGCACTGTGACCCGGACGGGGCCACCGGGCAGCCCCGCGCCGCCCCCTGCGCCGGAGGGCCGCGGCGGGATCGCCGGACTGCTCGAGCTGCCGGGGAACGGGATCCGCGCGATCGTCCGGTCGGCGGCGACCACCCCGGGCAGATTGTCGGTGATCGCGATCGGGCTCGTCCTGCTGTCGCTGGTCGCGGGCCTGTTCGGCACGCTGGCCGCGCAGGACAAGAAGGACACGATCAACGGCCTGATCGACCACCGCGAACCCCTCGCGGCCGCCGCGCAACAGGTCTACCGCGCGCTTTCGGACGCCGACGCGACAGCGGCCAGCTCGTTCCTCTCGATCGGCACCGAGCCGCTCCCGATGCGTCAGCGCTACGAACGCGACGTCGCGGAGGCCGGTGCCGCGCTGGCGAAGGCGGCGTCGGACTCGTCCGGCGTCGATGAAGCGGCCGAACAGATCAACACCCTCGGCCGCGAGATCCCTGTCTACACAGGACTGATCGAAACAGCGCGCACCTACAACCGTCAGGGATATCCCGTCGGTGCCTCGTATCTGCGTGAAGCCTCCGAGCTGATGCGGACGAAAATCCTTCCCGCCGCACAGGATCTGTACCGCATCGACACCGACAGGCTCGCCGCGGAACAGGACGACGCGACCGGATTCCCTTGGCTGGCAACGGCTTTGGTGCTTGCCCTGCTCGCGGCGCTGATCGTCACGCAGGTGCATCTGACCAGGAAGACCAACCGGCTGCTGAACGTCGGGCTCGTCGTCGCGTCCGCGTCGGTGGTCGTCGCCCTGCTGTGGGGCGCGGTGTCGCTGATCGTGCAGAGCAGCCTCGTCGGTGGAGGCGAGGAGGACGGCTCGCATCAGGTGGACGTCCTCGTGCGCGCCCGGATCGCGGCGCTGCAGGCACGGGCCGACGAAACGCTGACCCTCGTCGCGCGCGGCGACGGCGCGGCGTATGAACAGGACTTCCGTGACCTCGCCGGGCAACTCGGCGGGACGGACGGCCAAGGCGGCCTGCTGGGCGAGGCCCGCGGTCTCGCGGCGGGCGGCGCGGCCGCGGGGAAGGTGGACGCGGCGATCCAAGCGGCGTCGGCGTGGTTCAAGGCGCACGGTGAGGTGCGGCGCCTCGACGACGACGGCTTCTACCAGGACGCCGTCGACATGGCCATCCGTGACGACAAGAAGGACGGCGCGGCGGGGGCGTTCCTGCACCTCGACGAGAACCTGGTGGCCGCGATCAACGTGGGACGGCAGGAATTCCTCGACGACACCCGTGGTGCCGAGCGGGCGCTGACCCTGCTCGCGCCGGGGATCGCGGTGCTGGCGCTGATCGCGGCGGCGGGGTCCGCGTTGGGAATCCGTGAACGGCTGAGGGAGTACCGGTGATGCGGAACGGTCTGCGGGCGGCCGTGCTCGGCGCCGTCTTGGTGCTGGCGACGGCTTGTGGCGGCGCGGGGGCGCCGGTCGAACCGGCCCCGGTCGGCGAGGTCGCCCCGCCGTTGCCCGCGAACGTCGGCGGCGCCGACAACGCCGGTGGTGGCGGAACCTCCGACACGAGCTGCAACCCGTTGGCGAGTTTGCGGCCGACCAGCGGCACGACGATCACCAGTGGATCGACGATGGCGCAGATCAAGCAGAACGGCAAACTGGTCGCCGGCGTCGACCAGACCACGTTCCTGTTCGGTTTCCGCAATCCGACGTCGGGCCAGCTCGAAGGTTTCGACATCGACATGGTCAACGAGATCGCGAAAGCGATCTTCGGCAGCGCGGAAGGCCGGGTCCAGTTCCGGGCGATCCCGTCGAAACTGCGGGAAGACGTGCTCCAGAAGAAGCAGGTCGACATCGTGGTCCGGACCTACAGCATCACCTGCAGCCGTCTGCAGAAGGTCGGCTTCTCGACGGCGTACTACAAGGCGGGGCAACGGATCCTGGTCGAATCGGGCTCGAAGGTCGCCCAGCTCTCGGACCTCGCAGGCCGCCGGGTCTGCGCGACCAAGACGTCGACCTCGCTGCTGAAGATCGCGGCGGATCCCTCGAAGCCGGTGCCGGTCTCGGTGGATAACTGGTCGGACTGCCTGGTGATGCTGCAGCAGAAGCAGGTCGAGGCCGTGTCGACGGACGACGTCATCCTCGCCGGGATGCTCGCGCAGGACCCGACGCTGAAGATCGTGGGGGACCGGTTCACCGAGGAGAACTACGGCATCGGTGTCCCGAAGGAGAACGAGGACATGGTGCGGTACGTGAACGCCGTGCTGGAGAACGTGCGCGGCGGCGCGTGGCAGACGAGCTACGCGAAGTGGATCGGGAACAAACTCGAAGGCGGCACGCCGCCTTCACCTCAGTACAAATGAGAACGGGCCGTTCGGGAACGATCCCGAACGGCCCGCTTCGTCTCAGGAGGACTTCTCGCCGATCACCGGCGGCACCGGCTTCATGTCGCCGTCGTAGCCGCCGAACAAGACGTCGGCGTCCTCTTCCTGCAGGTAGTTCGGGGCCTTCTTTTCCTTGTCCTCTTCCTTCTGCCCCTTGCCACCGGGAGCGCCCGCGCCCATCGGCCCCTGACCGCCGCTCTTGCCCGCCGCGGCCGCGCCACCACGCGTCACGCGCTCCTCCGGCAACTTGCCGGCCCCGGACCCGCCGCCCTTGCCCGCCAGCTTCTCGGCCTCACCGGCCGAAACCTTGCCGCCCGCGAGCCGCTCGGCGACGTTGCCGGATCCGCCGTTGCGCCCGAACCCGCCGCTCTTGCCACCCCCGCCGCCGGTCAACCGGCTCGCCGCACTGCCGCCCGGCCCGGTCGGTGTCCGGCCGGGCTTGCCGCGGTACTGCTCGCTGCCCAGCCGTCCGAGACCGCTGGGGCCAGGACCGTTCATGGCCGCCAACCCCGGCGTCGGCCCGGGCCGGAACGACGCGGGCGGCCCGCTGAGCGGCTGCCCCGGCCCCGGAACCCCGGTGTGCCCGCCGCCCGTGGTGATCCCCGGCCCAGGCCCCGATGTCGGCCCTGGTCCGCCCGTGTACCCCGGTCCGGACACCCCCGGCCCGGACCCCGGCCCGCCGCTGAAGCCCTTGACCTCGGTACCCCCGGAAAACCCGGACGCCGTCGTCGACTCGCCCATTTCCGGCGGCGGGGCGAAGGTGGGCTGCTTGGAATTGACGTCGAAGAGCGACTGGTCGTAGGTGTGCATCACCTGCGCGGCCTGCTGATGCGCCTGGAACGACTGCTCCTGCTTGGCCGAGATGTTGCCGACCGTCTCCACCGCACCCGCGAAGTTCCCGGCCCCGAGCTGCTGCATCGCGTTCTTGTACTCGGCGTTGCGATCGAAGGGGACCTCTTCGGGCATGGAGTTCTTCGCGGTGGTGGCTGCGGCCGCCGACTGGGAGAAGCGGTTGGATGCGAGGTACGCGCCGTCGCCCGCGGTGTCGGCCCATTTGCTGATGTTGGAGAAGAAATCGGTGACCGTCTTGGCACCGTCTCCCTGCCAGTGCTCGCCCTCTTTGCTGATCGCGGCTTTGACGGCGGTGCTGAAGGTGTTCAGGGAGTTGCCCTGGTTATTCCAGAGCTCCCCCTTTTCGTCGATGTCGCGGGGGTCGAGATCCTGCGTGACCATGTTCTTCAGATCGCCGTGCGGGACCGCTTCGTAGCGCTGTTCCGAGGGATTGAGGCCAGTGCGAAACTGCTGTCCTTGAGCGAGCGCCGCGGCCTGCTCACCGGAGTACTGCCCCGCTTTTGCCTCAGCCGTCAACCTGGCTGTGAGGGAGTTCCCGCCGGGTCCGGCGTTGGTCTCGTTGTAGGTGTCGGAGTAGCGCTTGGCCTCGTAATCGCGGTTCGCCTTACCCGACGCCGAGAACGTGCTGTCGAAGTCGTCTTGCCCGACGTTGACCATGGTCCCTCCCGTTCCGTAGTCAGTTGCCTCTAGGCAGTTTCGGTTCAGCGGATGTGGCGAGTTCCCTGGACAGAGCGCAGGCTTCCTCGTTGGTTCCCTTGTTCAAACTGGTCGAGGCCGTCATCCGAGACGTCGGTGTGACCGCGATCGCCACCGTGCAAGCTTGCTTACCCGCGTCGCCGGGGATCTCGACTGCCTCACGTTCGCCGACCTTCGTCGGAACCTTGGTGCCTTGCCCGGCGGACAGTTGGTCGATTCCGGCCTCGGGAACGAGATAAATGCTCACCGAACCGAAACCTTGTTTTCGGCTGGCGCAGCCGTTGTCGCTTTCGTAGGTCTCCACGACCGGAGGGTCGAAGCCTTTGGCGCTGGTCGTGGGTTCCAGTAGATCGCAGGCTTTGAGATCCCCGAACACATCGCCGGGTGCGGTGCTCTTCGAAGCCGAAGAGTCGCCGCTTTGCGTTGGGGCAGGTGTTGCCTTGCCGGGTTTCTCCGAAGAACAGCTGGAAAGGACGAGAACAAGAAAGGTCGGCAATGCGACGATGAGCGGGAGCCGTGATTTCGCGATCATATCGGTCTGTGTCAGTCCTTTTGGAGAGATTTCAGTTGATCGGCATTGTCGCCATCTCGATGCCGGTACTTGGTCTTCGCCAGATCGATCGCCTCGTCAGCGCGGTTGAGTACATCCCGTAGCGCGTCCAGCTGGGTTTTGGCCGAGAGGTCATCACCTTCGGCGACTCGGATCGCATGTTGACCGACTTGCTGCGCGAACGGCCCGGTGCCCAGTTTCGGTTGTTCGGCGAGCCGTAAGAAGGCTCGCTGGTTGTTCGACCAGTCGGTCACGTAGTCGGAGATCGCTTGCTTCAAAGCTTCTCCGGCCTCTTCGCTGACCTTGAAGTCCCCGTCCTTCGCGGCCTTCACCATCGCGTCCGCCTGCGCCGAGAAATCCCCCAGCATCTGCGAGAAGTCACCCGGTGGTCCGCCGGTGCCGTCTGCCATGGTCTCTCCCCTGTACCAAGTCCCGGTTACTCGTAGCGCTCGTCAAGTCACGATATCAGCGGAAGTGGCCCGAAAGGCCGCCTTCCGGCGAGGATCACGCGCTGCCGACGCGGGCGGCTTCGACCAGGTCGTGGATCCATCGTGCCAGGTGAGAGCCGCTCGTCGGGGTGAACGTGCGGCGGACTTCGCCGTCGGGGAAGCGGTCGGTGGTGAGCATGAAGCGGCCTTGGACACTGTCGAACCACTGGACGCTCTTCTGCTGCGGTTTACCCCTGTCGTCGCGCAGGGTGAGGCTGATCGTGCCGAGCCTCGCGAGGGGGAATTCGAAGAACCGGCCGGCCGCCCCCAAGCGGAGGTTGCCGGGGTCCTCGTCGAACGGGTCGTCCGGTCGTTTGGACGGGGGGAGGGTGCTGGACGTCGTCACCCGTCCGGGGAACGGCTGCAGTGACGGCAGGTTGCCGAGAAGGGTGGTGACGACCTGTTCGGGGTAAACCGGCTCGAAGAGGATGTCGAATCCGCGCTGCTGGCTCACGACGCCCAGGCGACGGTCCCAACCACCCCGATAGAGGTATTCCGCGTTCTGCTCGACTTCGTGCGCTTCCAGAGTGACGACGAAGTCCCCGGTCGCCCAGAGTCGGAGCGTCTGTTCGTAGTCGCGCAAGAGTTCGCGGCCGCGCGCGAATCCTCGGTCGGTCAGTTCGGCCCAGACAGCCTCGCAATGCCGTTCGCGTTCGGTGACGGTCGTGCCGACGGTCGGGATTTCGAAGGGCAGCACGAATCTGCCGAGCCCGAGCTCTTCGAGTACGACGTCGAGCTGGGCCATCGACATCGAAAATGACGCAGGCACCGGTCTCCCCCTCATCACCTGCTGAATCGGTTCTCTCTCGCACCGTAGCGGGTTCGACCCGGCGCGGGCACGACCTGCCTGCTCACGTCTAGGATCAGGTCGACGCCGTCGCGGGGATTCGGGAGGTACCAGTGTCGGAAGAGCCGCGCCGTCCTCGGCACGCAGCGCCGGATGACGCCAAGTCCGGCCAGGAGGCGGAGCCCGCTTCTTGGACGCCGCCCGCACCGGTCCGCTGGGAAACGCCCGAACCGTCCATTTCCGGCAGGCTCGACTTCCCCGAGCCGCCGAAGCCGAACTCCGCGCCGAAGCCCGAGACCGACGCCGAGCGCACGATCTTCCACGCGCCGGTCCAGCGTCCGCAGACCCCGCCGCGCGGCCAGCAGCGGCCGATCCCCGGCGCCGAAGATCCGACGCGTCCGCCGGGCGAGATGGCCCCGGTTAGCCCGCAGACCCAGGTCGTCCGCCCAGCGTGGCAGGCCCCCGCCGACGCGCCGCAGCCGACCAGCGTCCTCTCCTCGCCCACCCCGGAGACGCAGAGCATCATGCCGCCGGCGCCGCGCGTCGACAGCGGTCCCGGTGTGCTCCCGGACCCGGGCACGGAAAGCGTCCTCCCCGAACGGTCCAGCGAGAGCCGGGGAACCGGCACCGGCACGGGAACCGGTTCGGGCAGCCGGGGGACAGGCACCGGCACCGGAACGGGGTCGTTCCCCGGCACCGCGCGCCGGACGTCGTCACGCACCTCCCGCCGCGGCCGTCTGGGCGCCGGGCTCGTCGACGTCCCGCAGGTCCCGTATCGCGACCCGGCGTCCGCCGTCCTCGACAACCCGATGGTGTCCGAGGAGAAACGCTTCTGCGGCAACTGCAGCGCCAAGGTCGGCCGCGGCAAGGACGGCGAAGCCGGTTCTCCCGAGGGCAACTGCGAGAAGTGCGGGAACCCGTTCTCCTTCGTCCCGAAGCTGCGGCCGAACGAGATCGTCGGCGGCCAGTACGAGGTGCTCGGCGCGCTCGCGTACGGCGGGCTCGGCTGGATCTACCTCGCACAGGACCACAACGTCAGCGACCGCTGGGTGGTGCTCAAGGGCCTGATCGACACCGGTGACGCCACCGCGATGGCGGCCGCCGCCAACGAGCAGCGGTTCCTCGCCGAGGTCGAGCACCCCAACATCGTCAAGATCCACAACTTCGTACAGCATCCGGACGGCGACACCGGCAACTCCGTCGGCTACATCGTCATGGAGTACGTCGGCGGCCAGTCGCTGCGCCAGCTCGCGCTCGCGCACCATCGCGAGACGAAGCGCCCGGAGCCGCTGCCGATCGGCCAGGTGATCGCCTACGGGCTCGAGATCCTGCCCGCCATGGGCTACCTTCACAGCCAGAACCTGCTGTACTGCGACCTCAAGCCCGACAACGTCATCCAGACCCACGAACAGCTCAAGCTGATCGACCTCGGCGCGGTCCGCCGCATCGACGACTACGAGAGCCCGCTGTTCTTCACCACCGGCTACAGCGCGCCGGAGCTGGCGACCCACGGCGCTTCGGTGGCGTCGGATCTGTACACGGTCGGCCGGACGCTCGCCGTCCTCAGCTTCGAGTTCTCCGGATACACCAGCAAGTACAAGGCGACCCTGCCCGGCCCGGACGTCGTCCCGCTGTTCGCGCTCTTCGGTTCGTACTACCGCTTCTTGAGGCGCGCGACGCACACCGACCCGGATCGCCGGTTCATCGCGGCCGAGGAGATGGGCGACCAGCTGACCGGCGTGCTCCGCGAGATCATGGCGCTGGGCACCGGGAAACCGCGTCCGGGTGCTTCGACCGTCTTCGGCCCGGAGACCCGCACGTTCGGCGTCGACCTGGTCGTCCCGGAGCACGGCGGGAGCGTGCCGCTGCCGGATCCGGGCGAGGTGGTCTCGGGCCTGCCGATCCCGCAGGTCGACACGGACGACCCGGCGGCGGGCATGCTCGCGTCGACCGTCGCACTCGACCCGGCCGGCGCGATCGAGTCGTTGGCCGGAGCGCCGCGCGAGTCCATCGAGGTCCGGTTGCGCATCGTCCGCGCCCGGATCGAGCTCGGTGAGCTGGTCGAGGCGCAGCGGCAGCTGCAGGCCGCGCAGTACCTCGCGATCAAGGCCGGTTTCCCGCACGACTGGCGGATCGACTGGTACCGCGGCCTGATCGAGCTCGCGGGCGGCCGGTCCCGCGTCGCGCACGTCGCGTTCGAAGCGGTGTACGACGACTTGCCCGGCGAAATCGCCCCGAAGCTGGCCTTGGCCGTCAGCGCGGAGGGTGTCGGGGACTACTTCGGCGCCGCGCGCTACTACGAGCTGGTGTGGCGGACGGACCGGTCGTACGTCAGCGCCGCCTTCGGGCTCGCTCGCGTGTATCTCGCGCAGGGCGCCAGGGCCAGCGCGATCGAGGTGCTGGAGGCCGTCCCGGCGTCGTCCACGCACTACGTCGCCGCGCAGGTGGCCGCGATCAAGATCAAGACCAGGATCAACGGCGGCGGCAAGGATCCGGTGCAGGTGTCCGAGCGGGATCTCGTCGACGCCTCGACGCGGCTCGAGCGTTTGCAGCTCGACGCCGAACGCCGTACGCGCCTGTCGGCGGAGGTGCTCGAAGCGGCGCATGGCTGGCTCAACTCGCAGAACCGGCCGACGCCGGGCGCGAAGGTGCTGGGGTGTGCGCTGGACGAGCGAGATCTGCGATTCGGGCTCGAACGCTGCTACCGGACGCTCGCCCGCCTGGCCGGAACCGTCGACCAGCGCGTCGAACTCGTCGACAAGGCCAACGCGATCCGCCCCAGGACGCTCACCTAGGCGCTCACGGGTTGATGTCCCATTCGCGTTCGCGCTGGGCCTTCTCGTGTGCGGCGGCGAGCTTCTGCAGGGCCTCGGGATCCCCGTGGTTGCTGAAGTGCTCGAACTCGACCTGCACGAACAACGCCCGCGCGCGCAGCGCGACAGGGCCGTCTTCGGCGTCGAGACGCCCATCGGCGCTCACGTAGATCTTCCGGCCGGCGACGCCGTCCAGTTTCGCGGCGATGTAGAGCGTCGAGCCGACCGGGACCGGCCGCAGGAAGTCCGTCTCCAGCTTTCCGGTGACGGCGGGACGGCGCAGCAGGTTGCCGACGGTCGCGCCGAGCGCCTCGTCGAAGGCGCAAGCCAGCAGGCCGCCGTGGGCGAGGCCGGGCGCACCCTGGTGGGCGGAGGTGACGGTGAACTTGGAGTACACCGTCGTCCCTTCGCCCACCGTCGAGTGCAGGTGGAGCCCGGCCTCGATCTCGTCACCGCATCCGAAGCATTCATCGAAGTGGATGCCCAGATGACTGCCCGGTTGCGGAGCTTTCGGGTGGACGGTCGCCGGTTCGACTTCGACCGGCGGCCACGGCTGCGAGATACGGCTCATGGCAAGACGTTAACTCGCCGGTAGCTCCGAGGCGCCGCCGGGAGTGGCCGGTTCCGGCTTCTTGCGCCGTGCGATCCGCGAGTTCACGATGCCGCGCAGCGAAACCCCGGCCGTCTCCGGCAGCAGCAGGATCGGGATGGCCGCGATCGCCGCCGCGCCCATCAGGTAGTACGCGGGCCACAGGTTGTCGCCGGTGTTCTTCACCAGGCTGCCGATGATGTACGACGCCGTCCCGCCGAAGAACGCGGTGGAAACGCTGTAACCGATGGAGAAACCGCCGTAGCGCTCCTGCGTCGGGAACATCGCCGGCAGCGTGGCCGCCAGCACGGCGAGGATCAGCACCAGCGGCACCGCGATCATCACCAGGCCGAGCATGAGCTGCCAGGCGTTCTGGTCGTCCGCGGCCGCGCCCATCAGCGAGAACGCCGGGATCGGCAACACCAGGAAGCTCGCACAACTCGCGATCAGGATGGGTTTTCGCCCGATGCGGTCGGACAGTATGCCGACCGGCACGATCAAGATCAGCATCAGCGCGATCGTCGCCAGGATGATCAGCAACGGCGTGTGCCCGCTGAAGCCGACCACGTCCTTGAGATACGTCTCCAGGTACGTGATCACGATGTAGTCGGCGACGTTCAGCATCACCACGATGCCGATCAGGTGCAGGATCGACGTCCAGTGCTTCTTGAGCAGCGCCTTCAGCGGCGACTTCTCGACCTGATCCTTCTTCTCGATCTCCTGGAACAGCGGGGTGTCTTCCAGCTTGTTCCGCAGGTAGAGACCGACGATGCCGAGCGGACCGGCGATCAGGAACGGCAGACGCCAGCCCCATTCGCGCATCGCCTCGTCGCCGAGGACGACGGTGAAGATCGTGACGAAGCCGGCGCCCATCGCGAAACCGACGAGCGTGCCGAATTCCAGCCAGCTGCCCCAGAAACCCCGGCGCCGGGCCGGCGCGTACTCGGCGATGAACGTCGCCGCGCCGCCGTACTCACCGCCCGCCGAGAAACCTTGAATGGTCCGCAGCAGGATCAAGAGGACCGCCGCGGCCGGACCGATCGTCGCGTAGGACGGCAACAGGCCGATGATGAACGTCGAGCCCGACATAAGGATGATCGTCAGCGCGAGTACCTTCTGGCGCCCGATCTTGTCCCCCAGCGGACCGAACACGAAGCTGCCGAACGGCCGCACGATGAAGGTGATCGCCAGGACCGCGAAGGTCGCCAGCGCGCCTTCGGAAGTGCTGGAAGCGTTGAAGAAAACCTGCCCGAGAATGGCGGGCATGAAGCCGAAAACACCGAAGTCGTACCACTCGATGCAGTTACCCATCGCCGCTCCGGCGACGGCCTTTCTGATCTGCTCAGGTGGGGCCTCCGCGGGTTCCCCTTTTTCCTGATGTGACGCGCTCAGCGCCTCTTCGGCCATGGGTTTGACCTCCCGACCCACCCGTTTACTTACCCATCGACGAGGGTTTGTTCCCTCGACCGTAGGTGTTCAAACGTCCGGGTTCAGCGATTCGGGCCGATCGCACCCCTGCCGTTCCCCCAAACCGGTGACGAACCACCAGGTGAACCCGATCTCGGAGAATTTCCGACTACTTTGGGTGACTTCTCGGATTTAGGACTTACCGGACACCGTCGGTGGTCTTGCCCGGTGCCGGCGGCTCCACATTCGACGGCTTCGTCGCGGTGGGAACACGCGGGGGAACGGCGGTCGTCGTCCGGCCGGGCTGCGAGGTCTTGGGGGTCGAGCGGGTCTGGCTCGGCCTCGCGGACGGCTCCCGAGGACTGACTTCCGCGGGGGGAGCCACCTCGGAAGGGGCGGGCGTGACCGGCGCCGGGGAGATGGTGGACAGTCCGGGCCCGGCGGGCTGCACCGGAGCCGTTCCCTCGCCGCCGCGGCCACCGACGGCGACCGCGCCGAACACGATCACCGCGGCCGTCGCCAGCGAACTGCCCGCCACCGCCAGCCGCTTGCGCCGTCGGCGGATCCGGCCACCCCGCTCGATGATGTCCGCCGCCCGGATGCCGAGCGGTGGCCCGCTCACCTCGTGCGAAAGCACGCTCTTGATGTCCTCGTCCATTTCCTCACCTCCCATCGCCGTGCGCTCCGCTCAAGGTCAGTTCACTGAAATGCGGTCCGAGCCGCTTGCGCAGGGTCGCCAGACCCCGCGCGCTCTGGCTCTTCACGTTGCCGGTGCTGCAGCCCAGCGCCGCGGCCGTCTCCTCGACGCTGAGATCTTCGAAGTAACGCAGTACCAGTACCGCCCGCTGCTTCGGGGCGATACCGGACAGAGCATGCCTGACCAGCATCTCCTGCTCCGTCCCGTTCGCTTCGCTCGGGACTTCCGGGAGGGCGTCGGTGAGCTTCTCCCGTTTGCGCCAGACGCGCCGATGCTCGGAGAGGAACGTCCGCAGCACGATCTTGCGCGCGTAGCCGTCGAGCGCGTCGTGCCGGGAGAGCTTCGGCCAAGCCAGGTACAGCTTCAGCAGCGCGGCCTGGGTGATGTCCTCCGCCTGATGCCAGTCCCCGCACAGGAGGTACGCGGTGGCGCGCAGGCTGTGCGCGCGCTCGCCGAAGTACCGGGCGAACTCACCGTCCCACGGCGAGCCCGTCCCGGTCTTCGACGAGCGGCTCAACGACACCTAGTTACCGGCTCCTTCGACGATCGCGGGGAGGTTCAGGTCCCCGGTCGGCCCGGCCGGGACGGCCTTGGGCACGCGGTGCTGGCCCGGCTTTTCGACGGCGGGGGTCTTCTGGGCGGGCTGCGGCGCGGCGGTGGTGGCCCGGGTCGGCTCGGCCGGCTTCGCGGTGGTGGGGGCCGGGGCCGGAGCCTGAGTGGCCGTCGGCGACGGGGCGCTCTGGTCGGCCGACGCCAGCGACGTGGTCGCGAAGGCGGCGCCGCCCGCGAGCAGCAGCGCGCCGAGGGAAAGAGCGATACGAGTACGCAAGGGTGTCTCCTCGATCCGGGCGCCGCTCATTGGCCGCGGCGCCTCACGTCGTTAGACATGCGCCTCGCCCGCCCATCGGTTGCATCGAGTTTTCCCGGATTCCGACGCACGAACGGCCGGAGACCGCAGGGGTCTCCGGCCGCCCGGTTCCACGGAAGTACTTCAGCTCGCGAGAGCGGAAAGCTTGGACCACTCGGCCCAGTCGTAAGTCCAGTCGCTGTAGTCACGCGCCCGGTTGATCTTCACCGTGCTGCCCTCGATCTCGACGGGGTCGCCCACGAGCGCGCCCGCCATGTACTCCTTGGCGTTCACCGGAGCGAGGTTCACACAGCCGTGCGAGATGTTCTTCTTGCCCTGAGCCCAGATCGAGGGCCCGTAGCCGTGGATGAACTCGCCGTTGGTCGAGAACCGCACCGCGGACGGCACGACGATGTTCTCGTAGTTGTAGCGCTCGTTGGTCATCGAGTACGTGTCGTGCTTGGACATCACCACGTGCGTGCCGCTCGGGGTGACCCGGCCCTGATCGGCGTCGAGGCCGTAGCTGGCCGCGTAGTCCGCGATCTGCTGACCGTCACGGATCACCAGGAGCCGGTGGGTCTGGGTGTTGCCCTTGACGATCTGCGAACGCCCGATCGTGAAGCTCGCCGAGCGGTCTTCCTTGCCGTACACGCCGTCGCCGATCTTGACGCCGTAGATCTTGGCGTTGAACTTCACCGTGGTGCCGGGCTGCCAGTAGGCCTTCGGCCGCCAGTGCACCGAAGTGTCGTCGTGGACCCAGGCCCACGAGCCCTCGGTCTTCGGCGTCGTCTCGACCGACAGCGCCTTCTCGACTGAGGCCTTGTCGGTGACCTTGCTCGGGAAGGTCAGCGTGATCGGCATGGCGATGCCGTACGTCTGCCCGTCGAACACGTTGATGTTCGCGCCCACCTGCTTGCGCGGCTTGACCGTGGTGAAGGCCCCGCCGACCTCGACGGGTTTGCCGTCGGTGCCGGTGGCCTTGCCGGACCACGTGTAGGCCTTGCCGTAGCCGAGCTGTTCGGTGGTGGACCAGCTCTTCTTGTCTTCGGACGGCTGGCCCGCGACCTGCTTGCCCTCCGGGTTGGTCAGGACGACCTGGTCGAGCGTGCCGTCGGCGACGCTGACCCTGATGGGCTGGCCCGGCGCGACTTCCTGCGCGCCCGCGGCCGGCTCGTACGTCAATTTGGCGGGCGCGGCCGCCTTCCCGCCGGTCTCGCTGCTGACCGGGCCGCCGCCGTCGGGCCCGCTGGCCGACACGGTCGGCTCGCTGCTGCACGCCCCCAGCGTCAGAACGGCCACCAGCCCCAGTGCCGCGATCGCCGCACGGCGGCGGGCGGATTCAGTGAACCTCAAAGCTTCCCCTTTGCTCCCCTGTACACCGACCATGACGTCCGGACCGCCCCTGAAGTTGATCCCATCGAGAGTGATGCGGGTCACAATCGGGTGATCATAGTTCACGATCGGGGCATGGCCGACTTCGGTCCGTGTCCGGCGATGAGCTGAGGTCGGCGTGCGGCGACAGGGTAGCGAGAGGGTCCGACAGAACGCGGACCGGTATACGACGTTCCGGTGACCTTGGTACTCGGGGGTGCCCAGAGTCCGATCACGGGCTTCAAATATGGCCAGATCCCGGTACTCTGCCATCAGGCCGTCGTTTTGCGTGTTCGTGGCTTCACACTCGCGGAACTTCTGACGCGAGCCATGAGCCGGTGACGCGCTCTTCGCTCGACTCGTTGGAACCGCCCGGGACGGTCTGGGTGTCGCTTCGGAGGCACTCGAAGCGGATGTGCAACGAGGAGTACAGCGGTGGCGCAAGGCACTGTGAAGTGGTTCAACGCGGAGAAGGGCTTCGGCTTCATCGCGCAGGATGGCGGCGAGGGCGACGTCTTCGTTCACTACTCGGAAATCGAGGGTCGCGGTTTCCGCACTCTCGAGGAGAATCAGCGAGTGGAGTTCGAAGTCGGTCAGGGTCAGAAGGGCCCGCAGGCCCAAAAGGTCCGCGCGATCTGAGTCCGCCCATTCGGCGTTGCTCAGACTGATCAGAAAAGGCCCCCGGCGTTCTCGCCGGGGGCCTTTTCTCTGCTTTGAAAGCTTCTTCGGTTGTGCTGTTCCGTTCCGGGGTCGACGGGGTCAGCGCGAAACGGGCTGCTCCCACGCGTCCGCGTCGAAGCGGAACTCGTCGGTGTGAGCTTCTTCGTGGCGGCGCTGCTGGGCCGAGTTGGCCTGCGACTCCCACGAGAGGCGCTCGAGGATCCATTCCTGCGCAAGCGCCTGCGGCGAAAGGTTGCGTTCCTGGGCGGCGTCCTTGAGCTGCTCCATGGCGATGAGGTTCATCCGCAGCTGGAACACCTGCGCTTCACCGAAGCGCTTGCCGGTGCCGGTGCTTTCCGGGTCGTTGTCCGGAGCGAGGGCACGAAGGTAGCTGGTGAGCTCCGTGTCTTCGACGACCGCTTCGGCCTCCTTGGTGGAGGAGTTGCGGTGACGACCGGGGTTGACCGGCTTCAAGTTCGTGCGGCTGCCGCTACGACGGCTCAAGGAAGGAAGGGGCACCGGGCCACGATAACGGTTCGGTCTCGGCAAACCAACCACAGTGAGCCACGACACACCCAAAACTTTCCCCAAACGGCCCAACTGGACCCATTCAACTTCACCCCGTGATCACTAAACGCAATCAGCAAGGTGAAGGAGAACCATTCACGCCACAGAAGTTCGGGCACTCAACCGTCACCGGTGCGGGGCTGCCAACCGCCGCCGCACGGACCCTGGGGGCTTGGGGGGTGGCCCCCCAAAACACGGAGCGACCCCCGCGCCAGGGGGAGGAACGCGGGGGTCGGAGGGGATCTCCACAGGCGCTGACCGGGGGTGTGTCAGCAAATCGATTGTTGCACGGTTTGCTGAGAAGGGCGAGTGGGCGCGGGCAGAATTCCGGTCGGGGCGCCACCTGTGGTTCGCCTGTGGTTCATGTGGCGCCGGTGTGCGCGTGGTTGCTCTGTGTTGTGCGGAGCGTGGCGACAGGTTCACTCTCCGGGGGGCTGTGTGTCGCGGCCGGCTCTGGTTAGCCTCGCGGCCAAGCTGTTCGTTGGCCGTCTGGAGGAACCATGGGTGGGTCTGTGGAAGTGCGACAGTTCCTCCTTCGGTACGAAGGTGCCGATGGGGGAAGCTCGACGACGTTGGCTGGTGGTCTGCCGGCGCAGCGCACGGGTCAGGGGGATGCCCAGCGGGTGTCCGACGACCAGGTGCGGCGTGCCCGGCTGGCGGTGGCCAACGGGGCGCTGGGTGTCGATGACTGTGTCCAGTTGCTGGACATGTTGGGGTTGACGCTGGATGAGGACGGGCAGGCGCCCGTTCAGCGCTAGTTCGTTCGCGAAGCCCGGTCGTGCGGTGTGCTCACCGCTCGGCCGGGCTTTCGTTTGCGCTTGACGCGGGGACCGCCAGTTGTGTAACACTGTTATAAATCAACCGGCGGGAAGGTGTCGGGCGAAATGGGTGACGAGGCGGCGAACGCGTTGGCGCGGGAGATCCGGGGCGCGGTGCAGGTACTGGGAGGGAAGTTCATGACCTCTCCCGAGCTCGCCGAAGTCGAGGCGGAGGTGGGCTTGCCGCCGCGGACGCTGTACTTGCGAGGGCGTTCGGCGGTGTTGGGCGACCCGCCGCCGAAGGTCGTCGCCGAGCTGTTCGGGATCTTCCCGCGGTGGCTCTTCGAGTTCGCCTTGCCGCCCGCGATGGCGGCTCTCGACGCGGCCTCCGCGGTCCGCGCCTACTCGCGGTCATCAGCGAAGTGGGCGCACGTCAACCTTTCGGACGCCGAAGATCCCGGCCGTTCGGCGGATCTGCTCTTTCGTCTCGTGTACGCCGCGGACGCGAGCGGTCTCGCGTTGTTCGCCGGATGGCAACTCGCCGAACGTCCGGAGGACACCATCGAGCGATTGGCGTTCGCGCTCATGGTCTTCCGCGAGTTTCGCGGCGGCGTCCACTTCGCGGCCCTCCGCGCGGTGGGCCTGACGGTGCCCGAGGCCGTCGTCGCGGACCCGGAAGGCGGACGAGGGCGCCTCCTGCGCACCGCGTGGCCCGAGGAGGCCGCTGACACGCTGATCGCCGCGGCGGAGGCCAAGGGCGATCTGCGGCAGCGGTGGCGGCACGCCGAGGACCTGACCGACCGGCGCGTGGCCGAACTTCTCGCCGTCACTCTCACGGATGACGAGCAAGACGAGCTTCGGCGGCGTCTTGCCGCGTTATCGCAGGTCCCGGCCCTGTGAACAACTAGAGGACCCCCTGTGTGAGAGCGGAAACGGGGGTGTCCTATAGTTATGTTCGCTCCCGGGGACACCGGAGAGCGCGGGTCGGTCGGTTCGCCGAAACCGAACCGGGCTCCCATCGTCCAGCGGCCTAGGACTCCGCCCTTTCAAGGCGGCAACGCGGGTTCGAATCCCGTTGGGAGTACGCAGTACCGTTAGCGCAGTACAGTTACAAAGCAGTATGCAAGGCCCTGTGGCGCAGTTGGTTAGCGCGTCGCCCTGTCACGGCGAAGGTCGCGGGTTCGAGTCCCGTCAGGGTCGCAAGATCGTTCGGCTCCTTGCCGGCGTTCCCGGCCAGGTAGCTCAGTTGGTACGAGCGTCCGCCTGAAAAGCGGAAGGTCGCCGGTTCGACCCCGGCCCTGGCCACCGCTCTTCGAACCGCCTCGATGCACATCGAGGCGGTTTTTTCATGCCCAGGACCCGGATGTCGAAACACACAGCCGGTACACAGGCAATCAACAGGTCCTTGCCAAGCAACGGCAGCAGTGTCGCCGCATGACGCGAGCTCGTCCCTCCAAAGCCTGGGTGATCAACGGTGCCCTGATCGTGCTGCTGGCCGGAGCAGGTTTTGGGATATATCAGGCATTCAGCCCAGAACAGAACGCGGCGGAGGCCCAGACCCGCAGCACGCCGGTTCGCCGGGCCACGGTCACCGAGACCGTCTCCGCCGCCGGGACGCTCGCGAGCGGCTACACCGGCACGGCGAACTTCGCGACGGCGGGCAAGGTCGCGTCGATCGACGTGAAGGTCGGCGATGTCGTGTCGGTGGGCCAGAAGCTCGCGACCATCGACAGCGCTCAGGCCGCGAAGGAGCTCCAGGTCGCGAAGGCGAACCTCGTGGTCGCGGGGGACAACCTCGACACCGCCGAGACGGCAGAGGACACCCCCAGCGCCGGCCAGGGCACACAGAACAGTGTCGCCTCGGCGCAGGCCAAAGTGGACCAGGCCGAACTCGACGTCCAGAACGCGCAGACGGCGCTCGACAACACCACCCTCCACGCGCCCGGCGCGGGGACGGTCACCGCGATCAGCGGCACCGTCGGACAGCAGTCCTCCAGCGGGTCCTCCTCGAGCTCGAACTCGCAGCCGTCCACGCAGGGCGGGAACAACGGCGCCTCGACGTCGTCCGCTTCTGCCAGCGGCACTGGGTTCGTCACCATCACGAACATGACCGACCTGGTCGTCGACACCTCGATCGCCGAAATCGACGTCAGCAAGGTCAAGGCCGGACAGAAGGCGACGGTGACGCTGAATTCGTCGCCGGACAAGCCGGTCCAGGCGACCGTCTCCAGCGTCGACCTGACCCCGACGACCAGCGGCAGCATCGTCTCCTACCGCACGAAACTGGCGCTGACCGATCCGCCGGAAGGCCTGCGGCCCGGCCAGTCGGCGAGCGTCGTGGTCACCGTCGCCGAGGCGCAGAACGCGCTGAGCGTGCCCGCCGCGGCGGTGCGGGGGAACGTCGTCACCGTGCGGGAGAACGGCCAGAACGTCCAGCGTCAGGTGCAGGTCGGGATCCGCGGCGAGTCGACGGTGCAGATCACCTCGGGGCTCACCGAGGGAGAGAACGTCGTGCTGACCGCGACGGCCGCCACGAGCACCGGGCGGACGGGCGGCACCGGCGGGCTTCCCGGAGGCGGGACCGGAGGCTTCCCCGGCGGCGGCCAGCGAGGCACCGGTGCAGGAGGCGGTCGGGGATGAATCCGGTGATCGCGGTCTCCGGGCTGCGCAAGACCTACGGGGAAGGGGAAACCGCCGTGCACGCGTTGCGCGGCGTCGACCTCGCCATCCTGCCCGGCGAGTACGTCGCGATCATGGGCGCTTCCGGTTCGGGCAAGTCGACGCTGCTGAACATGCTCGGCTGCCTGGACGTGCCGACCTCGGGGGAGTACCTGCTCGACGGATTCGGTGTCGGCGAACTCAACGAACGTCAGCTGGCGTTGCTGCGCAATCGCAAGATCGGCTTCGTCTTCCAGTCGTTCAACCTGGTCCCTCGGACGTCCGCGGTGTCCAATGTGGAGCTTCCCTTGGTCTACAGTGGACTCCGCCGGTCGGTGCGCCGTGAGCGCGCGCTCGCCGCGCTGGAGATGGTCGGCCTGTCCGATCGTGCCAAGCATCTGCCCAGCGAGCTGTCCGGCGGGCAGATCCAGCGGGTCGCCGTGGCGCGGGCACTGGTCACCGGGCCCGCGATGCTGCTGGCCGACGAGCCCACCGGCAACCTCGACCGCCGCAGCACCGCGGACGTCCTCGGGGTGTTCGACCGGTTGAACCGGCTCGGCCGCACCATCGTGGTGATCACGCACGAGGACGAGGTCGCCGCGCACGCCCGCCGCGTGGTCCGTGTCGACGACGGGCTGATCGTCTCCGACGAGTTGTCCGGTATGGCTGGAGCGGCGTCGTGAACTTCCTGGAGATCCTGCGGTTCGCGATCCGCGGTCTCACCGCGAACAAACTGCGCTCGGCGCTCACCACCCTCGGCATCACCATCGGTGTGGCGGCGGTGATCCTGCTCGTCGCCGTCGGAAACGGTGCCTCCGCCGCCATCGCGGCGAGTATCCAGGGGCTCGGCACCAACGTCGTCAACGTCTCGCCGGCGCGCGGCGGCGGCCAGAGCGCGACGGCTCGCCCGTTGACGGTGCAGGACGCGCACGCGCTCGTCGACCCGATCGGCGCGCCGGACGTCAAGGCGGCGTCGCCCGTGGTCACCACGACGGCCACCGCGACCCGTGGGCAGACGTCGTACGACATCTCGAGCGTCGTGGGCACCGAGCCCGCGTATTTCACCACGACCAACAAGGAGATCGCCGACGGCGCGCTGTTCACCGCCGAGGACGTCACGGCCGCGCGGAAGGTCGTCGTCCTCGGTGCCACGGCTGCTCAATCGATCTTCGGCACGGCCGAGCCTGTCGGCGGGAGCGTGTTGCTCAACGGTATCCAGTTCACCGTCGCCGGAGTGCTGAAAGCCCAGGGGAGCACCGGGCCGCAGAACGTCGACGACGTCGCGATCGCGCCGATCTCGGCGGTGCAGAACTCCTTGGCGGGCTACGGAAGCCTGAGCCAGATCGCCGTGCAGGCGACCGGCGCGGACTCGGTTTCCCTCGCCCAGGCTGAAATCACCGCGATCCTCGACGCGCGGCACGGGATCCGCACGGGCGCCACCGCCGACTACCAGATCCAGAACTCCGAGCAACTGCTCGCGACCCGCACCTCGGCCACCGAGACGTTCACCGTGCTGCTCGCGGCCGTCGCGGCGATCTCGCTGCTGGTCGGCGGGATCGGCGTCACCAACATCATGCTGGTGACCGTGACCGAGCGGATCCGCGAGATCGGCATCCGCAAGGCGGTCGGCGCCCCGCGATCGGCCATTCTCGGCCAGTTCCTCGCCGAAGCGACCATGCTCAGCCTGTTCGGCGGGTTGCTCGGCGTCGCGATCGGGCTGATCGGCAGCCGGTTCACCGTTTCCGGGATCCAGCCGGTCGTGGTGCCGTCCTCGATCTTCCTGGCCTTCGCGGTTTCCGCCCTCATCGGGCTGTTCTTCGGGGTCTTCCCAGCGAACCGGGCCGCGAAGCTGCGGCCGATCAACGCCCTGCGTCACGAATAGGAGTTTCGATGCCGTCAACTGAACCGACCGCGGAGGAGATCGTCGCGGGTCCGGCGGTGACCGGTGATCTCCACGGCGAGATGCGCCGCGCCGCACGGCCGTTCTCCCGGACGACGCAGGTGCTGGCCGGTCTGGTCGTGCTGGCGGCCGTGTTCGCCGGGGGCGCCTCGACACACGCGGCGTTCGGTTCGACCTCGGCCCCGGCGCCCGCCCGCCAGGCCGCCGCGCCCAGCGGCCAAGGGCAGCCGGGTGGCCTCCGTGGTGCGGCGGGACGCGGCACCACGGGCACGATCGACCGCGTCGACGGGGCCAAGGTCTACGTCAAGAACGCGCAGGGTAGTGAGGTCACGGTGTCCACGACGGACGACACGACCATCGGCGTGACGCAGGCGGGCAAGCTGTCCGACCTGAAACCGGGCTCGACGGTCGTCGTCCAGGGGCAGGCGGGTGAGGACGGGACGGTGGCCGCGCGGTCCATCACCCAGGAGGCGGGACGATGATCTTGACCTCCATCTAGGTGGAGGTGTCAGGCTGGAGCCATGACACTCGCAGCTGAAAAGGTCGACGAATGGACCGTCGACACCCTCGATCTCGACGCGTACCTCGGCCGGATCGGCCAGGACCGGGCGAAGCCTTCCGCCGCCGCGTTGCGTGAACTGGCGAAGGCGCACGTCCTGGCCGTCCCGTTCGAGAACGTCGACGTCGTTTTGGAGCAGCACAAAGGGATCGCGCTCGACGACGTGATCGGCAAGCTCGTCCGCCGTCATCGCGGCGGCTACTGCTACGAGCACGGCAGCCTCTTCGCCGCGGCCGCCGAGAAACTCGGCTACCCCGTGCGCCGGTTGGTCGCGCGAGTCCAGCCGCAGAAGAACGGCCCGTACACGCATATGACGCTCGCGATCGAGGCCGACGGTGTCCAGCACCTCGTCGACGTCGGTTTCGGCGCCGGGATGCTGGTGCCGATGCCGCTGGTCGACGGCGCCGTGGTGGATCAGGCGGGGTGGCCGCACCGGCTCGTCGCCGACGGCGACTGGTGGCGCCTGCAGAAGAAGGAAGACAGCGACTGGACCGACCTGCACGCCTTCACTCTCACGCCGATGCACCGGATCGACTACGAGGTGTACCACCACTACACGTCGACGCATCCGCGTTCGCCGTTCACCGGTCAGCTGGTGGTCATGCGCCTCGAGGAAGGGCTCAGCCGCAAGCTGGTCGGCACCGAGTTCATCGTCGAGCGCCCGGACGGGACCAAGGAGACCACCCCGGTCCCTCCCGAGCGGCTCGACGCGACACTGCGCGAGCTCGACGTCGTGCTGACCGAGGAGGAACTCGCGAAGCTGCTGACGATCTACCGGGGCTGAGAGGTCAGAGCTCGAATTCCGCGCGCTTGTCCTCGGGCACGAGATCCTCGTACTCGCGGTGCTTCGCGATGAACGAACGCACGTACGGGCAGTAGGGCAGGACGGACCTGCCCTGCGACCGGACGTCATCGAGCGCGGCGGTCACGAGCTTGCCCGCGAGGCCTTGTCCCGCGAAGTCGTCCGAGATCTCGGTGTGCAGGAACAGAATCGCGTCCGGCCGGGTACGGGTTTCCAGGAACCCGGCGGGCTTCCCGTCCACGACGATGTCGTAGCGGTCTTCTCCGGACTTGATCTCGACACTCATTCAACCGCTCCGAAAAGTTGGTCAGGGGGCGCGGGGCGACCCAAGTGGAAGCCCTGCGCCTGGTCACAGCGCAGCTCACGCAGGACGATGAGCTGATCTTCGTCTTCGACACCTTCGGCGACGACGATCAGGTCGACGGCGTGCGCCATCGCGATGATGCTCTTGACGATCGCGGCGGCGTCGCGCGACTCCGCGATGCCGGTGACGAAGGTGCGGTCGATCTTGAGCGTGTCCAGCGGGAGCCGTTGCAGCTGCGCGAGCGACGAATAACCGGTGCCGAAGTCGTCGATCGCCAGCGAGACCCCGAGATCGCGCAACGACGTGAGGACTTCCGCGGCCGCGGCCTGATCCCGCATCAGCGCGCTTTCGGTGACCTCCAAGGTCAGCGCGTGCGGCGGGAGCCCGGTGGTCTTCATCGCGTCCTGCACCGTGGGCACCAGATGCGGGTCGTCCAGCTGCCGGGCCGACAGGTTGACCTTGAGATTCAGGTCGATGCCGAGCTGTTCGCGGCGTTTGGCGATCTCGCGTGTGGTCGTGCGCAGGACGTACTTGCCGATCAGGTTGATCAGGTCGCTTTCCTCGGCCAGCGGGATGAATTCGGCGGGCGAGATCGTGCCGTGCACGGGATGTTTCCAGCGCAGCAACGCTTCCACGGCGACCATCTCACCGGATTCGATGTCGACCACGGGCTGATACGCCGTCCAGAGTTCCTCGTTCTGCAGTGCGTCGCGCAGATCCTGCTCCATGCGGAGCCGCCGCTGCATCCGCTCGCGCAGCTCGACGTCGAAGAACTCGTAACGCGCGCGGCCGAGCGTTTTCGCCTGGTACATGGCGACATCCGCGTCCCGCAGCAGATCTTCGGCGGTCCGGGTGTCGTCGTTGGCCGCGGTGACGATGCCGATGCTGGCGTCGATGTGCAGTTGCCTGCCGTTGACCGTGATCGGTTCGGTCAGCGCCTCGCGCAGATGCTCGGCCAGCGCCTTGATCTCGCCCGGTTCGGTGATCTCCGCGGTGACGACGACGAATTCGTCGCCGCCGAGCCTGCCGACGAGGTCGCTCTCGCCGATACCCCGGCGCAGCCGCTCGCCGACGATGCGGAGCACCTTGTCGCCGACGGAATGCCCGAGGGAATCGTTGATCACCTTGAACTTGTCGAGGTCGATGAACAGCAGCGTGGTCAGCTCGGCGCGGCCGGCGCCCGACAGCGCCTCGGCGAGACTGTCCAGCACCAGCGTCCGGTTCGCGAGTTCGGTGAGCGGATCGTGCGTCGCCTCGTGGGCGAGCCGCTCGCCGATGGCGCGGCGTTCGGTGATGTCGGTGAACGACGTGACCACCGCGGTGGCCGACGGGTCTTCCGGGGTCAGCAGCCGCGAGGTCAGCGAGATCCAGACGTCGCCGCCGTCGGGCCTGCGCAGCCGCAGCACGAGGCCGTTCTGCGTGACCCGGGTGCGCCTGGTCAGCACCGACGGCATCCGCGCGGGCGGGAGGCGGCCCTGTTCGTCGTACAGCTCCAGCGTCACGCACGGGATGCCGATGAGATCGTCGTGGTCGACGCCGATGATCCGGCACGCCGCCGGATTGGCCGATTCGATGAGCCCGCCGGGGCCGATCACGACCACGCCTTCGTCGAGCGACGCGACCACGGTGCTGTAGTGCTGCTCGGCACGCCGCCGGGCCGTCTCGTCGGCGCAGACCAGGACGAAACCGTCGTTCATCTCCGCGGCCGAGATGCGGATGGCCAAGGTTGAGCCGTTGCGGTGGCGGTGGGTCGTCCGCATGACGCCGCCCTTGCGCAGCACCGTTTCCGGGTCGAGCGCGGCGCCGACGAGGTAGCTCACCGTGCCGCCGATCGCCTCGCCCGCCGTCCAGCCGTAGACGTTCTCCGCGGCGGGGTTCCAGCTGGTCACCACGCCGGTCCTGCTGGTCGCGATGATCGCGTCGCTGACGTGGCTGATCAGCGCGGCCTGGTAGCGAAGGGTCGCTTCGGCGGCCTTCTGCGCGCTGATGTCGCGCATGATGACCTGGAAAGCGGGCCTGCCCTCCCAGGTCGTCCGCACGGAAATGCTCTGGACCAGGTATTTCGCGCCGTCGAGGCGGAGCATGACGGTGTCGGCCGGGTCGGTCGACGCGCCCTGCCGGTGGAGTGACGCGATCCTGTCCAGCAGGGCCGGAAGCGACTCGTCGGCGACGAAGTCCATGATCGGCCGCCCGATCAGCTCCGCGGTCGAGGACGCGCCGAGCGCGGTGACAGCGGCCCTGTTCACGTACGTGACGACGCCGGCTTCGTGGACACAGACCGCGTCTGGGCTGAGTTCCACCAAGAGCCGGTAACGGTCAGTGAGATCCTCGAGGGCTTGCCGGTTCTCGCGGACGTCGGTCACGTCGGTGGCGATCCCGAGCAGCCCCGTGGAGCCGTTCTCGTCGCCGAGGGTGCGGGCACGCAGGCGAAGCCAGCGGAGTTCGCCCGCCGGGTTCCGGAACGACTGCTCGAGCTCGAACTCGCGCCAAGGCGGTGATGTGCGGGTGCCGGAGGTCAGCGGTGCGACCAGATCGGCGAGCCGGGATTCGATGTCGGCTTCGGTGACACCCAGCAGGTTCTCCAGTCCTGGCAGCCAGGACAGCGTCTCGCTCCCGAAATCGTACGACCAGATGGCGGCGTGGTCGCCCGCGAGGCCGAGATCGCCGACCGGCTCGTTTCCGAGCGGCGCGCCTGTCGGATGACCGGAATTTCCGGCTCCCGGCACGGCGAGGGCGTCAGCCTCCATGATCCGTCCGAACCCCCTCTTCCGGTGCTGGCACCGTCGATTACACCACCCGCGGAGGGCGCTGTATACGCGAACCGAAGGGCGACCACCGCAGATATGCGCGAAAGCATATGAATACACGCTGTGTGACTGGCACCCACTAGTGTCTTCCATCGGGTGAATAATTTTTGGTTAACTTCACCCATTCGGCGGTGAGTTGCGGTAAAACTACGGTTCGCTCGTTCCCGGTGCGAAAGGTCTCAGCTGGTGGATGACGACGACGTTTCGGTCGCCGACCTGCTCATTCGCGAGGGCTGGGACGACCACGAGGAGTCACGGGCAAAGTCACGCTGGAGAGTTATCGCGGTGGTGATCGCCGTGGTCGTCGCATGCGGCGCGGCCGGTGTTCTCGTCGGGTTCGACCCGGATCCGGAACAGAACGCGCAGCCGAACAACATCAGCGTCATCGAGATGCCGAAGCGACCCTCGGAAAACCGAGGGGCCGACGCGACGTCCGCGGTCCCGACCACCGAGACGGTCGGAACCGGCGCGAGCGGCGACGGAGAGACCTCGTCGCAGCCCAGCAAGACGACGTCCAGCAGGCGCACGTCGAGTTCGGCCACGTCGACGTCCGATTCCCCGGACGATCCGCCGCCGACGCAGACCTCCTCGCGCGGTCCGGCGGACCCGCCGCGCACGACCGGCTCCACCGGCGCTCCGCAGCCGCCCAACCCGAATCCGCCGACGGCGCCGTCCACGACGCCCACCGAAGAGTGCAACCTGTGGCCGAAATGGCTCTGGTGCTAGGGAGCCTTCAGTAGATCCGGCTCCCGGCGCTTGCCGAGGTGGTTGAACAGCAGGTTGAGGGTGAAGGCGACGATCGCGGCGACCGTGATCGGGCTGCCGCAGATGGTCTGAAGCCACGCCGGGAAGTGCTGGAAGAAGATCGAGTTGCCGAACTGATTCGTGGAGAACGCCGGCAGCAGGCCGACGCCGAACGACACCGCGACGATGAAAGTGTTGTGGTTGCCGGAGAAGTCCACCTTCTTCAGATTCTGCACGCCGACCACGGCGACCATCGCGAACATGACCACCGCGACGGCGCCGATCACCGGCTCCGGCACGGCCGCGACGAAGGCGCCGACCTTCGGCACCAGGCCCATCAGCACCAGCAGGCCTCCCGTCATCGCGACCACCCACCGGCTGCGCACCCCGGTCATCTGCACGAGACCGACGTTCTGTGCGAAAGCCGTGTCCGGGAACGAGTTCATCGCGCCGCCGAGGATGGCCGAGAGACCGTCAGTGGCGAGACCGCGCGCGAGGTCGGAGTCCGTCGGCGGCCGCCCGGTGATCTCGCCGACCGCGACCAGGTCCGCGGTGGATTCGGTGTAGGTCACCAGCATCACGACGCACATCGAGAGCATGGCCGCGATCGGGAAGGTCGGCGGGCCGAAGTGGAACGGCGACGCGAGGCCGAACCAGTCGGCGTCGGCGATGCCCTTGAAGCTCACCAGGCCCATCGGGATGGCCGCGACCAGGCCGATCAGGAGTGCCAGCAGCGGCCCGATCTGGTTCGCGAAGCCGTGCAGGACCCGCGTGAACAGCACGATCACCGCGATCACGCCGAACGCGAGCGCGATGTTCGCGGGTTCGGCGTAATCCGGCGAGCCGGTGTCGTGGCCGGCGATGAGGCCGACGCCGGGGGCGATGAGCGAGATGCCGATGACGACCAGCAGCGTGCCCGAAACCAGCGGCGGGAAGAACCGGATCATCTTCGCGAAGGGTTTGGCGATGAGCAGGCCGAACACGCCCGACGCGATCATCGCGCCGTAGACGGCCTGCATGCCGTACTGGGAGGCGATCATGATCATCGGGTTGACCACGGTGAACGTCGCGCCCGCCACCACCGGCAGCCGGATGCCGAAGATCCTGCCGATCCCGATCGCCTGTATCAGCGTCGCGATCCCCGCGACCAGCAGATCGGCGTTGACCAGCAGCGCGATCGTCGCCGCGTCCAGTTTCAGGGCGCTGCCCACGACGAGCGGGACGGCCACCGAGCCCGCGTACATGATCGACATGTGCTGCAGGCCGAGCAATGTCAGCTTCGGCAGCGGCGGGCGGGCGTCGACCGGATGGATCTCGGGCTGGGTCATGGAACCGCCTCCTCACGTGCGGGAACGCCAACCGTAGCGCCTTCGCCGCGTGAGGATCACGTCGCGAAAGGGCGGTTGAAAGGGCCGGAGCTGTGTTGAATGGACACCGGGTACAACGGAAAGGAGCGCCGATGGAGACCGTCCTCGTCGTAGGGGCCGGGCAGAGCGGGTTCGGAGTCGCGACCTCGCTGCGGGACAAGGGGTTCGACGGGCGGGTGGTGCTGATCGGCGACGAACCCGGCCTGCCGTACCAACGGCCTCCGCTGTCGAAGGGCTACCTCGCCGGAACCGCGGGTGACGCTCAGCTGCGCCTGAGGCCCGAGGACTTCTTCGCGGAGAAGGGCATCGAACTGATCCCGGGCCGCGTCGCGTCGGTGGATCGCGACGGCGCGAAGGTGGTGCTCGAAGACGGGAGTGCCCACGAGTACGACCACCTCGTGCTGGCGACGGGTGCGGCCAATCGTGTGCTGCCGGTCCCCGGGTCCACTTTGGACGGTGTGTTCACCTTGCGCACCAAGGACGACGCCGACGTCTTGCGTGCTGCCCTGGAAAACGCGGAGAACGTCGTCGTGGTCGGGGGCGGGTTCATCGGGCTCGAATTCGCCGCGCACGCCGGGCGGCCCGTGACGATCGTCGAAGCGCAGGACAGGCTGATGGCCCGCGTCGCGACCCCGGAGGTCTCGGCGTACTTCGCCGCTCTGCACGAGGGAGCCGGGCACACGATCCTGCTCGGCAAGGGTGTCGCGGCGTTGCACGGCGACGGCCGGGTGGCCGAGGTGGAACTGAGTGACGGCGGACGCCTGCCCGCCGATCTGGTGCTGGTCGGGGTCGGCGTGGAACCGCGGACGCGGCTGGCGGAGGAAGCCGGGCTCGCCGTCGCGAACGGTGTCGTCGTCGACGAGCACCTCCGCACGAGCGACCCGAAGATCTCGGCTGTCGGGGACTGCGCGAACTTCCCGTGCGTCCAGGCGGGGACGGCGACGCGACTGGAGTCGGTGCAGAACGCCGTCGACCAGGGACGGGCGGCGGCCGCCGCCATCGCGGGCGAACCCGCGCCCTACGACAGCCTGCCGTGGTTCTGGACCGACCAGCTCGGCGCGAAACTGCAGATCGCCGGGATCCTGACCGGGGCCGAAAAGGTCGTCGTGACCGGGGACCGGGAAGGCGGGAAGTTCTCGGTGCTGTCGTTCCGGGACGGCGTGCTCGCCGGTGTCGAATCGGTGAACCGGCCGCCGGACCACATCGCCGCGCGCCGCCTGTTCGCCGCGGATCCGGCGCCGCGGTTCGAGACGCTGGAGGCCAACGGGTTCGACCTCAAGGCGACTTTCGCGGCTACCCGGGGGTGACGCTGGGTTTGGGCTGAGCCGGGCTGAAGGGGCCCTTCACCGCATGAGATGCGGTGAAGGGCCCTTCAGCTCCGTCAGGCGGAGGACTCGGGACGGCCGTCGGCCGCCCAAGCGGTGTGGAACGAACCTTCCCTGTCGACCCGGCGGTACGTGTGGGCGCCGAAGTAGTCCCGCTGGCCCTGCACCAGTGCGGCCGGGAGCCGCTCCGCGCGCAGACCGTCGTAGTAGGCCAGCGCGGTCGAGAAGCCCGGGGTCGGGATGCCGAGCCGCACGGCCGTGGAGATCACCGAACGCCAGGAGTCCTGGGCGTCCTCGACGGCCTTGCGGAAGCCGCCGGACGTCAGGAGCGTCGGCAGCCCGGGCTCTTCGGCGTACGCGGCGGTGATGTCGTTCAGGAACTTCGCCCGGATGATGCAGCCGCCGCGCCAGATGGACGCGACCTTGCCGAGGTCGATGTCCCAGCCGTATTCGGCGCCGCCCGCCTGGATCTGGTTGAAGCCCTGGGCGTACGCCACCACCTTCGACGCGTACAGCGCCTGCTCGACGTCGTCCGCGAAGGTGTCCAAAGCGGACCCTGTCAGCGGAGTACGCGAAGGGCCACCGAGACCGCGGGAGGCCTCACGCAGGTTCGACGAACCGGACAGCGACCGCGCGAAGACGGCTTCGGCGATCCCGCTGATCGGCACGCCCAGGTCGAGTCCGATTTGGACGGTCCAGCGGCCGGTGCCCTTCTGCTCCGCCTGGTCCGCCACGATGTCGACGAACGGCTTGCCGGAGGCGGCGTCGGTGTGGGCCAGCACCTGCTGGGTGATCTCGATCAGGTACGAGTCCAACCGTCCGGAATTCCAGGTCTGGAAGACCTCGGCGATCTCGGCGGGGGAGTAACCGCCCGCGCCGCGCAGCAGATCGAACGATTCGGCGATCAGCTGCATGTCGGCGTACTCGATGCCGTTGTGCACCATCTTGACGAAGTGCCCGGCGCCGTCCGCGCCCACGTGCGTGCAGCACGGTTCGCCGTCGACCTTCGCCGAGATGTCCTCGAACAGCGGCCCGAGCGACTGGTACGACTCCTTGGACCCGCCCGGCATGATGCTCGGCCCGTGCAGCGCGCCCTCCTCGCCACCGGAAACGCCAGTGCCGACGAAGTGGATGCCCTTCTCGCGCAGCGCGGCCTCGCGGCGCCGGGTGTCCGCGAAGTGCGCGTTGCCCGCGTCGACGATCACGTCGCCCTTCTCGAGGAGGGGGACGAACTCGTCGATCACGGCGTCCGTCGGCGCACCGGCCTTGACCATGATCACGACCTGGCGCGGCCGCTCCAGCGCGTCGACGAACGCCTGCGCCGAATACGCCGGGATGAAGTCGCCTTCGTCGCCGAACTGCTCGACCAGTTCCTTCGTCCGCTTCTCGGAGCGGTTGTGCAGGGCCACCGTGTGCCCGTGCCTCGCCAGGTTCCTGGCCAGGTTGCGGCCCATGACCGCCAGGCCCGTGACCCCGATGCTCGCCTTCTTGCTCATCCGCACCCTTCCGCTTCGATTCCCGTGCCGAGCCTATCCCCGTTGAGGGATACGGCGACGGGGCGAGAAGGGATCAAACGCGAGTTGTCCACAAGTGGGCCGACCTGTGGACAACTCGGCTTCGGGCCCGGCGCCGGCGGGTGGCGGCGGTACGCTGGGTTCGGGGCCGTCCCCCAGGGCCGGGTGGGGGGCTGGGGTTCGGGCGTGGGGGATTTTCGGGGTGTTGCGAAAGCCACTTTCGCAGCCTTCAACGTTGCGAAAGTGGCTTTCGCAACATCGCTTCTGTCGCCCGCGCGAGGAGCGCCCATGAGTCGGCCCGGGGTGTCGCGAAAGCCACTTTCGGGACGTCAGATGTCCCGAAAGTGGCTTTCGCGACACCCGGCCCGGGCGGCCCAGGGGTCCCAAGGCGTCCCGGCGGGCGGAGGGGGCGAAAGCGCGGTCGCGTCAGGAGAAGCAGCGGATCGGGGCGCCGTTGTAGGTGACCATGTCCACGATGGCCGCCCCGAGGTCGATCGGCGCGCCCCACTCGAGGCCGTCCAGTTCGGCGTACGCCCGGTGCAGGTTCGCGGGCAGCCGTTCCTGTTCGGACAGTGCGTCGTAGAGCCCGAGATCGGCTTCCCGGGCGGCCTGGAGCGGCGTCAGGCCCGCGGCCTTCCCCCGTGCGGCGAGTTTCTGCAGAAAACCCAGGTAACCGTCGACGACGTCGATCGACTCGGGCCCGCACACCGGGCCGTGGCCCGGCACGATCGTCTCCGGTTCCAGTTCGCGCACCAGGTCCAGGGCCTTCCGCCAGCCCGCGGGCGAGCCCATCAGCGCGAACGGGCTGCCGCCGTTGAAGATCAGGTCGCCGACGAACAGCACCCGCCGCTCCGGCAGCCAGACCAGCACGTCGTTGGTGGTGTGCGCGGCGTGTCCAGGATGGATCAACTCCAGCCGGACGTCGCCGGCGTGCACGGTCAGCCGGTCGTCGAACAAGACCTCCGGCGGCCGCAACTCCAGATGACCCCAGTCGCTTCCGGTGAACGAGTTCTCGTAGGTGTTGATCCCGGTGGCGACCATCACCTCACGGGTCTTGCGGTGCCCGATGATCGTCGCGCCGGTCGCCAGGTAATTGCCGTTCGTGTGGTCGCCGTGGTGATGCGTGTTGACCACAGTGGTCACCGGAGCCCCGCCCGTCGACGTCGCCGTCTCCAGCAGGGCGCGCGTGCGGCGTTCGGTCGAGCACGTGTCGATCACCAAGGTGTGATCGCCCGCGGCGACGAACCCGCAGTTGTTGATCCACCACGAGCCGTCGGGCTGCACGTACCCGAAGACACCATCGGAGATCCGCTGGGCGAAGGGGGATTGGTCCACTCGGTCACTATGCCCGACGAACGTGCCCGAAATGTGACGAGATCGTTCCGCCACCAGGGTGACGTACCAGGTGACTGGTGTTTTCGGCCGTTTCCTGGAACGCTGCGCAATGTCATCATCGAACCCCGCAAGGTGAAGTACCCTGGGTGGGTTCGAAGTATTCGCGCGCAGGACGGCGGGAAGCCGCGGTCCTGGCTATGTGGTCCGGGAGAGCAAGGCTGATGGCCAGCACCGTCACCTCGCGCCGGAAGCAGCTCGGGAACGAGCTCCGGCATGCCCGCAACGCCGCGCGGATGACACAGCAGCAGGTCGCCGAAGTTCTCGGCTGCACCCAGGGCAAGGTCAACAAGATCGAGTCCGGTGCCGTCGGGGTCAAGCTCGGGGATGTGCGATCGATGCTGAACGCGTTCGGGATCAACGGCGACGAGGCCGACACGCTGATGAACCTGGCCCGTGCCGCGGCCGGGCAGCGCGGCCACTGGTCCGGTTACCGATCCGTGGTGCCGCATTGGTTCCGCACCTTCACCGACCTCGAACCCGCGGCCGCGGAGATCCTCACCTGGCACGGCGAGCGCATCCCCGGCCCGTTGCAGTCCGAGCACTACATGCTCAAGCAGTTCACCGAGGCGGGCGCCACCGACGTCACCTCGTTGGTGCGTAACCGGCTGGACCGCAAAGCCGTCTTCGAGCAACAGCAACCGCCCTACTACCGGTTCATCATCAGCGAAGGCGCCCTGCGCCGCGCTCCCGGCGGTTCGGCCCCGGCGGTGATGCTGGACCAGGTGGAGCATCTGCTGGCACTGGACAAGCATCCGCGCGTGTACGTGCACGTGTTGCCGTTCGGTGCGCGGCTCGCCGCGGTGCCCAACGACTTCACCATCATGCGTTTTCCCGACCGCACCAGGGATTTCGTCTACATCGAGCATTCCGCGGGCGGGTTGTACCTCGACGACGTCAAGGACTTCAACATTTTCGTCGATTCTTGGGACCGTCTGCGCGGCGCGGCACTGGAACGCCAGGAGACCCGGCAATTCCTCAAGGAACTCGCCGAGCTGTACCGCAATCAGATGCAATCCTGAGGAACGACGGCCTCCCTTCGGTAGGGTCATGGACGTGGACCCGCAGTTCTTTCCCGAGGGCGTAGATCTCGAGCGGCCCAATGCCGCGCGGATCTACGACTGGGCGCTCGGCGGAACCGCGAACTGGGCGGTGGACAGGGAATTCGGCGAGCAACTGGTCAAGGCCTTCCCGCTCATCCGTGCCCTCGCCAGGGCCAACAGGGCCTTCCTCGGCCGCGCGGTGCGGCACTGCGCCGAACACGGCGTCACCCAGTTCCTCGACCTGGGCTCCGGCGTGCCGACGGTCGGCAACGTCCATGAGATCGCCGGAGAGATCGACGCCGAAAGCCGGTGCGTGTACGTCGACAACGAGCCGGTCGCCGTCGCGCACGCCAGGATCCTGCTGGAGAAGAGCGGCGACCCCGCCAGGCACGCGGTGATCGGCGCAGACCTGCGCGACGCGGACGACGTCTGGGAGCGCGCCTTCGACACAGGCGTCCTCGACCCGGCGAAACCGGTCGCCCTGCTCACCGTCGCGGTCCTGCATTTCGTGCCGAACCCCGGGCTGGCCCCCGCCATCGCGCGGTACCGACGGCTGCTGCCCGCCGGTTCGTTCTACGTTCTCTCCCACGTCACGATGTCCGGAGTGGAAGGTTCCGAGCTGGAACAGATCCAGCGCGTCGTGAAGCAGTACGAACAGTCGAGCACGCCGGCGTCCTTCCGCGACAAGGAGGAGATCCTCGGCTTCTTCGGGGAATTCGACCTCGTGGCACCGGGTCTGGTCCCGGTCGGCGCATGGCGGCTGGACGACCCCCGCTCGCCTACGCTTAACTGCGCCATCGGCGGGGTCGCCCGCAAACCCGGTTTCTGACGAGGTGTGACGGTATGACGACGCAGCAGGACCCCAGAGACCCTGAAGCCCCCGAAGGTGTCGATCTCGAACGGCCCAACGTGGCCAGGGTGTACGACTGGTTCCTCGGCGGTTCGGCCAACTGGGCCATCGACCGCGAGTTCGGCGCGCAGGTGCTGAAGCAGTTCCCCGAGGTCAAGACGTTCGCCAGGGTCGGACGCGATTTCCTCGGCCGCGGCGTGGGATACCTGGCGCACCAGGGGATCACCCAGTTCCTCGACATCGGCTCCGGCGTGCCCACCGTCGGCAACGTCCACCAGATCGCGAGCGCGATCAACCCGGACTCCCGCGTCGTCTACATCGACATCGAACCGGTCGCCGTCGCGCATTCCCAGCTGCTCCTGGAACGCGAGGGCCTGCTCGGACGGCACGCTGTCCTGCAGGGCGACGTACGGGATCCCGCCGACATCTGGAAGCGCGCCCTCGAGACAGGGGTGCTGGACCCCCGGCAGCCGATCGGGCTGGTCCTGGTGGGCCTGCTGTACTTCCTCGGCCCGGACGAACCCGTCCACGAAATGGTCCAGCGCTACCTCGACCTGCTGCCGTCGGGTTCGTACTTCCTGTCCTCGCATCTGACCGAAGACGGTGTCACCCGCAAGGAGGGCGACAACCGGGAGAACGTCCAGGAGCTGTACAAGAAGACGAGCGCACCGTTCCACCTGCGCTCCCGCGCGGAGTTCGCGTCGTTCTTCGACGGACTGGAGATGGTGGAGCCGGGTATCGACTGGATGGCCGCCTGGCATCTGGACGAGGCGGCCTCCCGCGCGAGCGACAGGTTCGCCGACGACCCGACCTTCACCGGCGGACTCGGCGGCTTGGGCCGCAAGCCCTGAGCCCCGGAGATCAGGCCCGGCCGGTCAGATGCCCGATCAAGGGTGTCAGCTCGAAGTGACCTTCGAGCGGCCTGCCGGTCCTGATCGGATCCCGGTGCGCACCGCGCCCGCCGGGGAAATCGACTTCGGAGTTCCACGGCGGCTGTTTGCGCAGCGGTGCCTGGATGAGGCTGAACCCGAACCGCTGACGCAGTTCGAGACCGATGTTGCGGTGCTTCGCCGATGCCAGGCGTTCGTCCTCACGGCGGAACAACAACGTGGTGAGGCGGACGGCCATGGCGGTCACACCCCCCGGCTCGGCCGCGGCAACCGCGTTTGATCGGCCGAACCGGCCAGGCCGAGACAACGCTCACAAGGCATCCCCGAACCGACGGGGATCCATTCCAGATGGTCGTAAGGCATCGCCGCGCCGCAACGGGCGTGCAGGAATTCGGGGTGCGAACCCCCGGAGTGCAGGTCGAACAGATGCGCGGAGCGACGGCTTTCGCCCGCCGTCCCGGCCATGAGCCTGCCGACGGCGAGTACCGTCGCCGGCATGGTGTCTTGAATGATCACGCTGATCCTCCCCCACGAGGTCGGCGGTGGGTGGTCATGCGCCGCGGGGTGTGGTGCCCCAGCCGGTCACCTGCCGTCGGTGTCCTGCTGGAACGGCGAAACTCCCTGCTGAACGCCACCCGGTGACATCTGTCGCCGAGGTCTTTGCATACTGCGAGCGATTCACCAACAACCGAGCCCCGGCCGCTGCGATTAATCCTACTCCTGGAATAATCTTCATGTCGAGGGTGGGCAGAGTTGATCACCCACTTGGCCGTGCGGGATAGTCCCGTTGAGGCAGGGAGAAGCCGGGGCCGTGACGGTTCGCGCAGGTCGCGACCCGCACCCCCGACCGACGTTCGGAGGTACGACCAATGGCCGATTATCCATCGGCGGCGGATTACGATCCGACCACGGCCGTGTCGCTGTTCGACGACGCAGCTTGGGAGAAGTCCTTCGCGAGCGAACCCAACGGAGGGAACTGTGTCGAGGTCAACCTGGGCAAAGAAGGCCTGGTAGGGGTGCGTGACACCAAACTGGCCGAGAGTCCCGTCTTCGTCTTCGATTCCGGTGAGTGGAACGCCTTCCTCAAGGCGGTCAAGGCCGGACAGTTCGATTTGAGCCCATGACGAAGGGCTCGCGTGCCCAACAGGAACACGCGAGCCATCCGATCTTCGGTCACTTCGAGTCACACCGTCGCCGGGAGACCGTTCCCCCGCAGCCTGAGTTTGGTGCGCCGCCAGGCGACGGTGACCAAGACGGCGAGCACGATCAGCGGGATCAGGCTGATCGACCAGCTCACCGCCATCGGCGGCCCCGGCTGTTCGAGCACCGTCAGATCGCGGAGTTCCCCCGCGCCCTTGCCCGCGGGCCCGTCGATCTCGAACCGGAACGTCCACGAGCCCTCGGTCTGCAGGGCACGGATGTCCAGCCCCCACACCTCCAGCTTCCGCGGATGCTTCGCCAGCGGCTGCGGGCGGCCCAGCCGCCCGGTCTCCGGGTTGAGGAACGCGAGCGTTCCCGACTTCCCCGCGATCCCGTCGTCCGGGATGAACGTGAAGTCCAGCGATTGCATGGCGCGCAACGGCCACGTACTGAACCCGACCGTCATCCCGTACGGTCCGATTTGCACCCGTTCGGTATGGACGATGTTCACCGGTTCGTAGGCGTTCGCCGCGGGAGTGGTCGCGAACAGCAACCCGATCGCCGCCGCCAGTGCCAGCAGTGTCTTACGCATGCGCGTTGTCCCCCTTCGCCGGCGCCAGCAGCCGCAGCATCCCGCCGAACCGCCACCCGGCGAACCCGCCGAGCAGCCCGAACACCGTGCCCGCCGCGGCCGTCGCGAACACGACAGCCCAGTCGACGGAGTCGCCCCCGTAGACGACGGTGTTCTGGATCGGCATGCTCGCGCCGACCAGGAAACCGCCGATCCCGCCCGCCAGCACCGAAACGCGGCCCGCGGTCCAGCCGCGCCGCGAAAGCAGGTAGACCGCTTCGAGGACGGCCGCGATCGGCAGCAGCGCCATCGGCATCATCGCGGGCATGGCGGGCACGCCGTCGATGTAGTCGCGCATCGGCAGCCCGACGGCGCTCGCGTACGCCTCCGCGGCCCACGGCGAGAACCACCAGGTGATCGCCTGGATGACCGCCAGCGCCGCGGCCACCCGGACCGCTCCGCCCGGTCGCCCCCAGAACCCGGCGCCCGCCGAGACCAGCAGTACCGAAAGCAGCGCGATCCCCACGGAGACGACGTCGACCAGGTCGCTGTCGATCTGCTGCAGCCCCAGCACGGTCACCGTGCTGAACGCGATCAGCACGCCGAGCGTGCCGACCACGCCGAGGGTGCCCCAGCGGTGCTCCCGCGCGGCCGCGAACACCATGACCGTGCCGATGATGCTCAACGTGATCGACAGCAGCAGCCCGATGTGCGGCGGCGAGTCGATCACGGCGTCGAAGCCGTACAGACCGTGCCACCACTGGTCCCACAGGCCGTACAGCAGGAACATCGCCGCGCCGGTCCCGGTCACCAGGTAGCCCGCCGGTGCGGCGAAGACCTTGCCGAAGACGTTGATCGCGCGGCCGCCGACGCGGGCGTCGACCTGACGGCCCGCCCGGCGCGCGGCCGTGGTCATCAGCACGACCACGAGGCTCGCGAGCCCGGAGATCGCGCTGCCCGAATACAGGAACAGATGCGGCAACGTGAAGAACGTGTCCGGTCCGACGTCGCCGTGCCACTGGATGTCCCAGGTGAGCCCGACCAGCGAGATCACCGACCCGGCCAGCACCGTGCCCGCCGGGACGGCTCCCGTGCGTTCACTGCGTGCCACCGAGGCGACCCTCGCCCCTCCCGCGGTGAGATCCATACCCCCCGACCTCCCTCTCTTACTTGACCAGCAAAGGAAAAACGTGCTGCGTGGCGCCGGACGGCCCACGCAGTGAAACGGTGATCTCCCATTGCCCCGACATCGGCAGCAGGACGTCGCCGGTGCGGAACCGGCCCGGTGCCTCGGCCATCGCGGGCGAAGGGGCGAGCGCGTGCCCCATCTGCGGCATCACCGGTTCGACGGTGACGACCTCCGGCGCGGCGCCGGTGACGGTCACCGCGAAGACATTGCCGCCCTGGTGCGGATCTTCGACCGACATCTGCACGGTGTACGGGCCCTGTGTCGAGCGCTGGACCTGCTCCCCGCCGCTGCTCGGCCACACCAGCCAGGCCACGATCGCCGCCACGAGCACGGCGACCACCGAGATGAGCAGGGCGGGTTTGCGTCTGTCTACTGTGGACGGCTCGATGGTCATTGCGGTGCCCCTCCCGGTGGGACTTCGATCTGCATGGGCACGGTCAGCACCCGGTAGTCGCGTTCGGCCTGCAGCCAGATCCGGTACTTGCCGGGGGCGGCGAAGGTGTAGGTGAACGGGACGTCGGGGCCGTACGCGGCGACGGTCTCGTCGGGCTTTCCCGGCATGCCCGGCGATTGCGGGATCATCGAGTGCACATGGGCCCAGGTCGGCGCGGCAGCGGCATCCGCGCCGACCCGGCTGCCGTCGGTTATCGGGCCGACGACGATCAGGTGGCCGAGCATGCCCAGCCACGGTTGGAGATCCGCTTCGCCGAACCGCGCGGTGATCGTGGTCGGCGTTCCCGTCTTGACGTCGACGTCGACCGGATTCCCGTCGACGATCCGCGCACCGGCCCCGGCGGGCACGGGTTCGGCGGGGGAGTCCGTCCCGGCCGCGACCGGCAAGGTCGTGCGGACCAGTTGCACGCCACCGCCTCGCCGGGCGAGTTCCGCGGCGACGGCGTACGTCCCGGCCTCGGGCGGCGTGAACTTCACCCGGTAGTCGCCGGGGCCGACGCGCACCGGATGCAGATGCCAGAGCCTGCCCGTCGGCGAGATGACGACGAGGTGGATCAAAGCGTTGTCGTGCACCAGGAGATCGTCCACGGGGCGGCCGGTCGCGCCGTCGGCCACGGCGAGCCGGACGTCGGCGAGGCTGCCCGCTTTGGGGTTCGCGGAGTGCACGGCGAGGTTCACCGGAGGCCGCGAGAAGTCCACAGTGGACATCTGCGCGTTCGCGTACGGATCCTGGATGTTGTCGATCGTCGGGTCCAGCGCCGCGCCCGGCGCGGGCGGAGCCGGTGTCGACGCCGAGAGCATCGCACCGGTGATCGCGACAGCGAGCGCGGCGACCATCCCGCCGGCGGGGATCAGGGCGAGCTGAGGTCGTCGGACGCGCATCGCGACGACGAGGCCGATCACCAGGAACACGCCCGCCGCGACGAAGCCGCCGAAGGTGGCCTTCTCCCACGGCGGGATGACCCTGGCCGGGACGATGAACGGGATCGACGCGGTGTCCGTTCCGTCGTCGAGGCCCAGCTCCCACGGCCCCGGCTGGTCGACCTTCAACAGCGCCGGATGGGCGCCGGGCTTCCCGTCCAGCCGGACCGTGGTTTCGGAAAACGTCGTTCCCGCGGTGGACGCCCGCAGTTTCAGCGTTCCCGGCGCGCTTCCGGCGTGCGTGACGACGTCGACGTGCAGCGGGCCGGGCGCGATGTCCATCCGCCGCAGCACGACCGTGAGGTCGCGGGTGCCGAGCGTCTGCGCGACCTGGACGTCCGCCCCGCTCGACACGCCGTCCGCGTGGGCCGTGCCGCCCAACAGCAAGGACGCCAGCGCGCAGAGCACGAGCACGCGGGCGATGACCGACGGCGCCGTGCGCCGCCCCCTCGGTGAATTCCCCATCCCGGCTGAAGTTAGTGACGGCGGCCGGGGAAAGCGTCACGGCGCGGAGTGAACCTGGGTCCCCCGTAAAGGGGATCGTGGCCCTTACTCCGGCCGGGGGGTGACCCTGGAGGTCAGCCGCCCAGGAAACGGTACGCGCGCGGATGGGCGCGGAACCAGACGTTGAGCCTGCCGATCCGGCGTACGAGCGACGAACGCAACGTCGTCGGCACCAGTCCGCCGAAGCAGCGCACCGCCGCGCGAAACCGGTCGAACCGGCGCTGGTCCCTCTCTGTCCACTGTAGACCGAGACGATCGCGCAGCGCGGGCGGCAAAGTGCCGCGGAGGACGAACATCTGCCCCCGGTACTGCCACCGCTGGAGCCGCACCCAGCGTTTGTCGGGCAGCCATCGCCAGGGGTTCTTCACCGTCCGGATGGTCTCGAACAACGTCGAAATCGTCTCGTTCGGGCCGAAACCGTCGATCATGTCGGCGTAATACCGCTCGAATTCCGGCCACGTCGGCGGCAGGTCCTGCTCGCGCAGGCCGAGAAGCCGTCCGACGTCGCACATCTGCGCGTAGTACTCCTCCACTTCGGACGCTGTCATCGGGGTGCCGTAAAACCGTTGCGTGTCAACGGGAACCATCACGAGCGTGGCGTGCACCCAGGCGTAGGCGTGCGGGTTCAGCGCGCTGTATCGACGGCCGTCCGCGTCGACCCCGGTGAATTCGCGATGCAGCGCGCGCAACCGTTCCGCCTCGTAGCGCGCGCCCGCCTCGCCGCCGTAGATGTAGATGGACAGTGACGCGGCCGTGCGCATCAACCGCGTCCACGGATCCTCGATGTAGTCGGAATGGTCCCGCACCCCGGCCGCGACCACCGGATGGGCGACCTGCAGCACCAGCACCTGCCCCGCCATCAGCCCGGCCCGGAAGTCGCCGAAGTACCTCCACGCCGCCGTCCCCTTGACGATCGGCGGACCGTTCATGACGCGCCGCGGACGAGCATCATCAACGACTCCGCCACTCCGACGCCGTCGTCACCCGTGGCGAGCCTGCGCAATTGCAGCCCGGCGATCAGTGCCACCACCGGACCGGTCAGTCGTTCCGGTGACGGGACGCCCAGCGTTCGCAAGATCACCAGCGCGAGTTCGTCGTAGGCGGCGAAACACCGCGCCGCCGCGTCCTGGAGTTCGGGGTCGCGCGCGGCCTGCAGGTACAGCTCGTGCGCACCGAGTTCGTCGGTGCCGAACGGGAGCTGCTTGATGACCTGCTCGACCACGGACGCGGCCTGCTCGAGGCTCAACCCCTGCTCACGGTAGGCGTCGACGAACCCTGTCAGCTTCGTGGTCTCTTCCTCGACGAACAGCAGCATCGCCTCGCGCAGCAACGCCGTCTGGCTGGGGAAGTGATAGGTCAGGGTGCCGAGGGAGACCTCGGCCTGCCGCGCGATCCGGCGGTTGGTCAGCCCGCCGACACCCTGTTCCCCGACGACCTCGAGCGCGGCGTGAAGGATGGTCTCGCGGGTGTTCACCAAGCGGTCTCGGGTTTGCGGTCCTGCCACCGTTCGACCTCTTCCAGTTGCGCGGCCAGCGAGATCAGCCGTTCCTCCGCGTGCGAGGGGCCGAGCAGTTGCCCACCGAGCGGCAGGCCCGCCGGGCTCAGCCCCGCCGGGACGTTGACCCCCGGCCAGCCCAGCACGTTCCACGGCCAAGCGTAAGGGCACGCGGCGATCATGGCCTGGTCGGTCTGCCAGCCGGTGAGCTTGTCGAAGGTGCCGATCCGCGGCGGCGGCGTCGCGGTGGTCGGGGTCAGGAGGACGTCCACCCGGCCGAACACCGAGCCGATCTGCCGCTGCAGCAACGGTTCCGTGGCCCTGGCGAGCCTCAGCGCCGGGCCGGCGAGCGCCGAGCCCTGCCGTGCGTTGGCGCGGGTGCGCGGGTCGAGCCGCGCCTGATCCGGGACGCGACGGGACCAGTCACGCACGCCGACGAGTGATCGCGGCAGGAAGGTGAGGCCGATCAGCCGGTAGTCGGGTTCGACCTCGACGATCTCGTGGCCGAGTTCGGCGAACCGCTCCGCGAGCCGGACGACGGCCGTGTGCGCGTGCGGGTCGAGCCGGGTTTTCGTCGCGGTGAAAGGGATCCGCGTGGACAGTCCGATGCGGAGCCTGCCCGGTTCACGGCGGGCGGCGGCCTGGAACGCGGTCCCGGTCCCGGCCGCGACGTCGAGCAGCAGGGCCGCGTCGGCGACGGTGCGCGCGAGCGGGCCGACGACGGTCAGGCCGTGGAACAGTTCGCGTTCGGTCGGGACGCGGCCGCGCTGCGGTTTGATCCCGACCAGATCGGTCCACGCGGCCGGGATCCGGATCGACCCCGCCCCGTCGGAACCCAGCGCGGCGGCGATCACCCCCGACGCGATGGCCGCCGCCGCGCCGCCCGAGGAGCCGCCCGGCGTGCGTTCGGTGTCCCACGGGTTGCGGGTCGCGCCGAACGCGGGGCCTTCGGTGAACGGCCACTGGCCGAGCTCCGGAGTGTTGGTCTTGCCGATGAGCACCGCGCCCGCCTGGCGAAGCGCGGCGACGGGCGGGGAGTCCGTGGTCGCGACGGAGAAGTCGCCTTCGCAGCCGAACGCCGTCGGCAGCCCGGTCACGTCGAGGTCGTCCTTGATCGCGGTGGGCACGCCGAGCAGGGGAGCGGTCTCGCCGGCGGCCAGCCGGCGGTCGGCGTCCTCAGCCTCGCGAAGGGCTTCTTCGGCGCGAAGGCATTTGAAGGCGTTGAGAGTCGGCTGGCTGGCTTCGGCCTTTTCGAGCGCCAGGCGCGTGAGCTCGACTGACGTCGTGGCCCCGCTGGCGAGCATCGAGGCCTGTTCGGCCAGTCCGGTGAACGCGAGGTCCGGTTTCGAGGTGGTCATGGCTCCCCCTGGGTATCTCGTTCGTTCAAACGAACGATACCACTGAGTAGCCTCGGTGTGGTTACGTGACCTGCATGAACCTCGATCGCTTCCCTCGCGTCGACCTCGGCGGCTACCCGACGCCGCTGCATCCGGCCCCCAGGTTGGGCGAGGCCCTCGGCATCCCGAACCTGCTGCTCAAACGGGACGACGTGCATCCGCTCGGCGTGGGCGGCAACAAGCTGCGCAAACTCGAGTTCCTGCTCGGCGCGGCGATCGAGGCGGACGTCGACACGGTGATCACCTTCGGCGCGCTCCAGACGAACCACGGCCGCCAGACCGCCGCGGCCTGCGCGAAGCTGGGGCTGCGATGCGAACTCGTGCTCACGGCGAAGGTTCCTCGCGACGGCGACGCGTACGAACGGTCCGGCAACGTCTCCCTCGACCATCTCTTCGGCGCGAACGTGCACGTCTGCCGCGACGGCGAGGAGACCGGCAAGACCTACGACCGGCTGATCACCGAGGCCGCGGCCGAGGGGCGCAAGGTGGCCACGTTCCCGGTCGGCGGCTCCGACGGGGTCGGGGCGCTCGGCTACGTGGCGGCCGCGCGGGAGATCGCGGGCCAGCTCGCCGAGCTCGGCGTCACCCGGGCGCGGCTGGTCGCCCCGCACGCCAGCGGCGGCACGTCCGCCGGGCTCATCGTCGGAACGGCGGATCTCGACTGGCTGACGCTCGACATCGCCTGCGTCAGCCATCCGGTGGACGAGGCCCTGGACAACCTGGCCGATCTCACCATCGCGGCCTCCGTGCTGCTGGGAGGGGAGCCGCCGTCACTCGACGGTCTGCGCATCGACGACCGCACGATCGGCCCCGGCTACGGGATCCCGACCGACGGGACGTGGGAGGCGGTGCGGCTTTTCGGTCGTACGGAAGGGATCGCGCTCGATCCCGTGTACACCGGCAAGGTGGGCGCCGCGCTGATCCAGTGGGCCGCGGAAGGCCATTTCGCGGCCGGCGAGCACGTGGTCTTCCTGCACACGGGCGGTCTGCCCGGCCTCTACGGTTACGCCCCCGAATTCACCGGCGCGGTGAGCCGCTGACGCGACCTTCAGCATCCCGGCGATCAGGATCACGTGCGCCACCAAGGAAAGCCGCTGCGCGACACCGACCGGCACGATGTCGGTCAGCGTCAGGAAGAACGGGATGTCGGACAGGCGCACGAAGATGAAGCTGAGCCCGAAGACGATCAGCCCCGCCGCGCTGCCCCAGGCCAGGCGGCCGACCTGCCTGGCCGCGGGGGTGCCGCGCAGGTTGTCGCGCAGGGTGAACCCGGCGGCGGGCAGGCTGAGGAACGCGATGAGGCACGCGTAAAGGTGGATTTCGCCGCTGACCGGGTCCGGGTATTCGGGGTAGCTCGCCGGGAAGACCGCGGCCGCCGCCAGCCCCAGTGACCACAGCACGAACAGCAGTTTCGTGGTGCGGCTGAGCGGGATCCCGGCCGCGGCCAGCGCGCCGAGCGCGGTGAGCGAGCCGATGGACAGGGAGAGCACGCTGGCCCCGAGCATGCCCGTGCCGCGGTCGACGTAGGCGTAGCTGGACAACGTGTCGAACACCGGATCGCGTGAGCTGATCAGATGCAGGACCACCATGGTGAACAACGCCCAGCCGATGGCCGCACCCGACGCGATCAGCCAAGGCTTGGCCCGCGATCTCTCCCCAGGGAACGTCATGCGTTCAGCCTGCTCGCGCGGGCGCGGCTTTCCGATCCGGGAAGCCCCCGGTTTTACCCTGGGGCTACCCCTAACTCGACCACTACCAGTAGCTGGTCATCGTGCCTTTTCGCGCGGGGCCAGCGCTCGCCGTCCGGGTCCTGTTTCTCCGCCGTGCGCACCGCGTCGAGGACCGCGTCCGGGCCACGCTTCCGGCTGATGGCGAGCGCCTCGGGCCAGTCGAACAGGTGGTACTCGTCGACACCGATCGCGACACCGTCCGTCGCCAGCAGGAGAGCTTCGACCTCCGAGCGCGGCCAACTGCGGCGCACGGCCTCAGCGGCCGCCTTCGGTTCCGCCTCGGCGACCCAGAAGCCGTCCGGCGCGTTGCGTTTCGCGCGGACGTCGGCCCCCGTGCGGAGCTGTCCGCTGTCGCGCAGCGAGACCAGCCTGTCGTCGGTGAGCGGGTCCGCGCCCGAGGGCCCGAAGGCGATGATGGGACTGTCGGCGAGCACCAGGGCGTCGACGGTGTCGTCGGTCCAGCGCGCGATCGCGACCGTGCTCGACGGCGAGCGCCCCGGTTCGAGCCCTTCACGCCGCGCGACGTCGGCGATCGACCAGGCCAGCAGTACCGCGAGATCCGCCTGGGGTTCCGCGCTCAGCGCTTGCGACAGGCTGCGCACGAGCAGGCCCGCGTACCAGCCGCCGGGTGGCAGATCCGGCTGCGGCGAGGTCGCCCCGTCGAGCACCACCACGGCGTTGCCGAGTACTGCGACGTGGTCTTCGGTCGGGCGCGGTGCTCCGTCCGCGCCTACTCCGTCCCTTTCGGCCACTGCGATTTCGACCATGACCCCGACCCTAACTGTCAACCGAGGTTGACGCGGACTCCATGTCAACGTAGGTTGACGTCATGACCGAAGCGACAGATCTGGCCGCGCGAGCCGGCGACCGCGACCCCCGGGTGGGGTTGCGCGCCGTCGCCGCCTTGCGCCGGCTGTTGGAACAACTCGAGGCCGTGCAGGTCCGCAGCGCGCGGGTGCACGGCTGGTCCTGGCAGGAGATCGCGGCCGAGCTGGGGGTCAGCAGGCAAGCGGTGCACAAGAAGTACGGGAGGCACTGATGTTCGAACGGTTCACCACCGAACTCCGCGAGGTCGTCATGGGGGCGCAGCGCGTCGCGTCGGACGAGGGGTCCGCGAACGTCGACTCGCTGCATCTGCTGACGTCACTCGCCCGGCACACCGGCGTGCTCACCACGCTGGGCTGCCCGGCGGACGAACTGGCCGACGACCTCCGGCGCGTCCGCCGCCGAGGCGGGATGAGTGACGCCGACGTCGAAGCGCTGAGCGGATTCGGCATCGACGTCGAGCACATCGTCGAGCGGGTCGAGCAGACCCACGGCCCCGGCGCGCTGACCGGGGGGCAGCGCGGCGGGCGCGGCCATCGGCCCTTCATCGCGGAGACGAAGAAGGTGCTGGAGAAGAGCCTTCGCGAAGCCATCGATGTCGGCAGCAAGCGCATCGAGGCCGAACACCTCCTGCTGGCCCTGACTTCCATCCCCGGCGTGGCCGCCGACGTCCTCGCGCAGCGGGGCATTGACTACCTCGCCGTCCGGCGCCTGCTGGAGCAACGCGCGGCCAGCTGATCTCGTGAGCGGTAAGGGCGGTTCTATCGAGGGGTACGGCAAAGGTGGCGTTCCGGTGCCCGATACGTGGGCGGGTTTGCGAACGCAGCGTGCCTCCCCCAGCGGGTCGTTGCCCGCGTGTCGGCTCGGGTGTCGCGAAAGCCACTTTCGGGACGCCTGATGTCCCGAAAGTGGCTTTCGCGACATCGCCACAGGCCGTCCGCGACCAAGACACGTTTGCCGTACCCCTCAATACCGTCCTCACCACTCACGACACTCGAGTCCCCCGGGTGTCGTCCGTTCAATCACGCGTGCCGTCTGCCCGGTCACGTGTGTCGTCCCACCGGTCACGCGAACCGCCCGGCCGTCGCGACCCGACCAGTCACAGTCGGCGTTACGAAGAGCCGATGATCCGCCCACGAACACGCGACATTCGCCTTAGCGCTCACGCCACACGACGTACGGCAGGAAAGCCTGCGTGAGCGGTCCGATGGTGAGGGCGTAGAGGACCGTGCCGACCCCGACGGTGCCGCCGAGCAGCCAGCCCGCGGCGAGGACGGTGATCTCGATGAGGGTCCGGACGAGGCGGATCGATTTGCCCGTCCGGCGTGCGAAGCCCGTCATCAGCCCGTCGCGGGGGCCGGGGCCGAGCCGCGCGCCGACGTAGATCGCGGCGGCGAGGCCGTTGAGCACGACACCGGCGACCAGGTTGAGGATCTGCCAGCCGAGCACGTGCTGGTCGGGCAGGAAGATCCGCACGAGGTCGACGGTGAGCGAGATGACCACGATGTTGGCGACGGTGCCGATGCCGGGCCGTTGCCGCAGGGGGATCCACAGCACGAGCACCAGGACCGAAGCGATCGCGGTGACCGTGCCGAACGAGAGTCCGGTGATCTTCATCAGGCCCTCGTGGAGCACGTCCCACGGGTCGAGCCCGAGCCCCGACCTGGTCAGCATGGCCATGCTGCCGCCGTAGAGGGCGAGCCCGCCGACGAGCTGGATCGAGCGGCGGGTGGTGTCGTGGGAGATGCCGACGGGTCTGAGGTCGAGTTTGAGTGCCACGAGTGCACCATCAGGGGTAAGTGGCTATCTTGACCATGGCCAATCTGGAACAATTGGTCTTATGGAGCCGCTGATCCCACTGACTGGACGCGTTTCGGGCCTGAAATTGGCCACTTTGCTGGGGAGTTGGCATCAGAGTGGTTCTCGACACGGTGCCGTGGATCTCGCGGCGGCCGTCGAGCTGCTGGTCCTCGACGGCAGGCTGCCGCTCGGCACGAAACTCCCGGCCGAGCGGGAGCTCGCCGACGCGCTGGAGGTCAGCCGCACGCTGATCGGCGCCGCGCTGGACAAGCTGCGGGCCGACGGGCTGGTCGCCAGCCGTCGCGGGGCGGGCTCCTGGATCGCGGCACCCGGCGGCCGCGGCCGGGACACGATCCTGCCGTCCGGGGAGGATCTCATCGACCTCGCCCAGGCCTGCCCGCCCGCGATCCCCGGGCTGATCCCCGCCGTGGACGCCGCGCGCAAGGCGCTGGCGGATCATCTCGGCGAGAACGGCTATCACGTACGCGGGCTGCGCGTCCTGCGCGAGCGGATCGCCCGCCGCTACACCGAACGCGGCCTGCCGACCAACGCCGACCAGGTGATGATCACCAACGGCGCGCATCACGCGTTCGTGCAGGTCCTGCGCATGCTGGCCGGTCCGGGCGACCGGGTGCTGGTCGAGCAGCCGACGTATCCGAACGCGCTCGAAGCCATCGGCGCCGCGCACGCCATCCCGGTCCCGGTCCCGCTCGACCCGGCCACCGGCTGGGACATCGTCGGGATCGAGGCCGCGCTGAGGCAATCCGCGCCGAGGCTCGCGTACTTCGTCGCGGACTTCCAGAACCCGACGGGCCTGCGTCTGGACGCCGTCGGCCGGGAGCGGCTCGCGGCCGCGCTGAGCCGCGCGCGGACGCCGGCGATCATCGACGAGACGCTCGTCGAACTGGACCTCGAAGGCGATCCGGCCGACGGGCCGCCGCCGCTGGGCGCTTTCGCGGGTGATCTCGGCATCACGATCGGCTCGGCGTCGAAATCGCATTGGGCCGGCCTGAGGCTCGGCTGGATCCGCGCCTCGGAGGACGTCATCGGCAGGCTGGTCGCGGCCCGGTTCGCCGTCGACCTGGGCTCTCCGGTCTTCGAACAGCTCGTCCTCGCCGAACTGCTGGACGACGGCGGGGCCGCGCTCGCGCACCGTCGAGAGGAGACACTCGCCCTGCGCGACGCGCTGACAGGGGCGCTGAACTGGTACTGCCCGGAGTGGACGTTCACCGTCCCGCCCGGCGGGCTTTCGTTGTGGTGCCGTCTTCCGGAGCCGATGAGCACGCGCCTGGCCGTCGCGGCGGCGGGGCACGGGGTGCAGGTGGCTCCGGGCTCTCGCTTCGGCGTCCACGGTGGACTGGAGCGCTGGCTACGGCTGCCGTACGCGCTCCCGGCGGACAGGCTCTTCGAGGCCGTGCGACGGCTGGGCGCGGCCGCCGCTTCGGTGGCCGCCACTCCCGCCACGGTCGCCCCGATGGCCGTCCAGGTCACCTGACCCCCGCATTTAGTCCTCTGGATGCGGTAGTTGGTAACGCGAACTACCGCATCCAGAGGACTGAACGCGTCCGGAAAACGGAAACAGCCGGTGCGCCGGCGGGGCGGCCGATGCTCCAGGGAGGGCATCGGCGCCGCACGACCGGCGCACCGGCTATCCGGCCCGCCCCGAGACCGGAATCTCGCGGGCGGGCACCGCGGCGGTTACCCGGCACAGCCCCTCGACGTGCCGGGAACCGCCCGCGGTTCAGGTGGTCTTCGAGCTTGGCCGGCTCCTGCTCGGCGCGGTGAGCAGAAGCCCCCGAAGTCCACCCGGTGCTGGTCCCGGCGCCGCAGGGGCAGCGCGGCGCCGGGGCCGGGATCCGAACCGGCCGGGCGCGGTCGGCCGTTCGGGAAGACAAGGGGATACCTGAACGAGGGCAGGCGAAAAGCGACTCAAGCCGGAGATTTCAGAGGACGTCGAAAACCGAAGTTGATCTTGGTTTGGACGTGGTTCTCCCCGGCGACCCGGTCAGGTCAGTCGGGGGAGGTGGCGGGAAGCGCGGCTTCCCGGCCGGTGCGCTCGCCTTCGTGATCGCAGCCGGTTCCGAGGAGCTTCAGCTGCGTGGCGGGGATTCCGGAGTCGAGTACGGCGAGCGGCCCGCGGCCGCCACCGGAGTGGTCGTGGCCCGGCTGGGCGCTCGTCGTGGGCGCGAGCGGGGCCACCGGCGTGTTCGGCAGGCCACCGCCGCCGCCCGAGCCGCCGCCGTCCGGCGACGCGTGCGTGTCGGATTCGATGGGTGCGGCCACGGCGGGCTGGGCGTCGAGCTTCACCCGGATCGGCAGGGTGACGCGGTGGTTCTGGGGAGCCGCCGCCGGTGTGGGTGTCTCGGCGGGGACGAACGGACGCGGGTCCGGGGTGATCGGCGCGGGCGTGCCCGTCGCGATGTTCTTGGCCGGGACGGCGATGGTGACCGAGCCGCCCGCCGACTCGCCCGAGCCGCCGCCGAAGACGGGGTCGAGCATGTCGCCGGTGCCCGGCAGGATCACCGGGGCGCCCCCTCCGCAGCACGGGGCGGGCGTGACGATCGGAGCGACGACGTGTTCGCCGATTCCGCCGACGACCCCGCCGACGGTTTCGACGACGCCGCCGACCGTGTTCGTGACGAGGTCCAGCACGCCGCCGATGAGGCCGCCCAGCAAACCGTTGGCCGCCTGGGGTTTCGCGGTCTTCTTCGACGGCTCCGGAACGGAGTTCGCACTCGAAACGGCCTGCTCCTCGACAGTGGCCTCAGGCTCCTCGCTCGAAGCGGGAGCGGGCTCTTGTGCCGGGGTCTCGGCCTTCGTGGTTTCGGTGGCTTCAACGGGTTTCGTGGTTTCGGCCGGGCCGGAGTCCGAAGTGGACTTCTCGGGAGTAGTCGATTTCCCGGATCCGGCTTCATCCGAGGGCTGGACCACGGAGGTCGCCGGCGCCACGGGGGTCTGCTCGTCGGCCGACGCCGGGGTGCTCAGGACGGCGCCGAGGAGCCAGCCCGTGAGTGCGAGCCCGCTCGCGAAAAGAATTCGCGCACCGGCTTTCGGGCTCATGAGGCCGCGACGATTCACGACTGCCGCACCACTCACAGCAATCACCACCGTCCGCGCCTGAAACCCACGTTCTCCGCGTGAGTTCGATCTTGCTTGGGGTCTTTTCCGGTCAGGTCACAGTTCCCCCGGGGCTGGACCAGTTTTAGCACCGGAGGGGAGTGTTTCACCTCTGCCGCCGCTGATCCAGCCCGTTAGGCGGAACGACGCAACCGGCTCCGGTGCATGGAGTACCGAAGTTGATCACTCTCGGTGTGTGCCCGGCGGCCATCCGGGCACGGGTGGAACTACTCAAATCCTCGGTGACCTGATGTTTTCCGGATCCCTGCTGCGGTGCGTGCCGTCGAAGTCGCGTTCGGTGACCGAGGTGGCGGAGGTGAACCGCCGGAAGGGGAGAGTCCGCGATGTGGGACGTGAACGCGGTGTCGGCGGCGGTGCTCGGAGCGTTGAAGACCTATCGCCTGAGCGAAGCCGACGCCAAGGACATCTGTCAGGACGCTTGGCTGGAACTGCTCCGCGCGCCGGCCGCGCTCCGTGACGAAGCGAAACTCCGGGCATGGCTGACGACCACCGCACGGCGCCGAGCGCTCCGGATGATCACCAGGAACAGGCGCGAAACGCGGCGGCCGCTCCCGGAGCCGGAAACGACCCCTGAGGCCGACGTCGTGCGCGCCGCCCGCGACAGCGCGCTCTGGGCGGCGGTCGACCGCCTGCCGGATTCACACCGGCGGCTGATGTGGCTCCTCGCGCACCGGCCGGAGCTGTCCTACGCCCAGCTCGCCGGGGAACTGGGGATCAGCCCGGCCAGTGTGGGCAGGGTGCGAAGACGGTGTCTGGACCGGCTCAAGCGTGCCCTCGAAGTCGGTGGCTGGAACTGAACATCGGACGAGTCACCGGAGTTTGCGCAATCGGGTGACCGCTTCGTCGATGACCTCGTTGCGTTTGCAGAACGCGAAACGCAGGAGGTGTTTCCACTCTTCCGGGTGATCGGTGAACACCTTTACGGGGACGGCCGCCACGCCCACTCGTTCGGGGAGCTCCCAAGCCAGTTCCGCGGCGTCGTCGAAGCCGAGCGGGCGGACGTCGACGCAGATGAAGTACGTCCCGGCGGTCGGCCGGACCGCGAAGCCCGCCTCCGCGAGGCCGGCGGCGAGCCTGTCCCGTTTGCCCTGCAGGCTCGTGCGCAGCTCTTCGGCCCACGGCAGTTCGTGGTCCAGCGCGTGGGCGACGGCCGGTTGCAACGGGCCGCCCGAGACGAAGGTGATGAACTGCTTCGCCGCCTTCACCGCCGCGACCAGCTCGGGGCTCGCGCAGACCCAGCCGATCTTCCAGCCGGTGCAGTTGAACGTCTTGCCCGCGCTGGAGATCGAGACCGTGCGATCCCGCATGCCGGGCAGGGTCGCCAGCGGGACGTGCTCGGCGTCGTCGAAGACCAGATGCTCGTACACCTCGTCGGTGATGGCGATCAGGTCGTGCGTCACGCAGAGCGCGGCGACGGCTTCCAGTTCGGCGCGCGTGAACACCGTGCCCGTCGGGTTGTGGGGCGAGTTGATCAAGATCGCCCTGGTCCGCTCGGTCACCGCGGCGCGCAGGCCCTCGATGTCCAGCGCGAACCGGCCGTCACGCTCCACGAGGCCGACGACGCGCCTCTCGGCACCCGCCATGGCGACGGCGGCCGCGTACGAGTCGTAGTACGGCTCGATGACGATGACCTCGTCGCCCGCCTGGGTCAGCGCGATCAGCGACGCCGCGATGGCCTCGGTGGCCCCGGCGGTGACCAGGATCTCCGTGCCGGGGTCGTACTCGACGCCGTAGCGGAGACGGTGCCGCGCGATCGCGGCGCGCAGCTCCGGGCGCCCCGGCCCCGGCGGGTACTGGTTCGCACCCCCGAACAGCGCGTTCTTGGCGGCGTCGAGCATTCCGGCCGGCCCGTCGGTGTCGGGAAAACCCTGGCCGAGGTTGACGGCTTCGTGGCGGACGGCCAGCGCCGTCATCTCCGCGAAGATGGTCGACGTGAAGGGCTGGAGGCGGGGTACGAGGACAGGTTCGCGCACGATCAGCCATCCTCACGGACAATGGCTCTGTGGAGCAACTGACGCCCGCCAAGGTGACCCCAGCCGATCCGCCAGGTGGAACAGCCGCCGAGGAGGAGAAGCGCCGCGGCCTGCGCAAGATGAAGATGGTCGCGCTGTCGTTCCTGCTCGGTGCGACGGTGATCTTCCTGCTGACCAGCTGGGCCGAGGCCGCGGGCTGGCCGGGCTGGGTCGGCTACGTCCGCGCCGCCGCCGAAGCCGGGATGGTCGGCGCGCTCGCCGACTGGTTCGCGGTGACCGCGCTGTTCCGGCATCCGCTGCGGATCAAGATCCCGCACACCGCGATCATCCCGAACAAGAAGGACGCGCTGGGCAGCAGCCTCGGCGACTTCGTCGGCTCGAACTTCCTGTCCGAGTCGGTGATCCGCGAGAAGCTGAGCCGGGTCGAGGTCTCGAAGCGGCTCGGTGGCTGGCTTTCGCAGCCGCAGAACGCCGAACGCGTGACGTCCGAGCTGGCCACCGTCGTGCGGGCCGCGGTCAAGGTGCTCCGCGACGAAGACGTCCAGGCGATCATGGAACAGGCCGTGGTCAAGCGGATCGTGGACAAGCCGTGGGGTCCGCCGCTGGGCAAGATCCTGGAGGGCGTGTTCGCCGACGGGGCGCACCACAAGCTGGTGGACCTGATGTGCGACCGCGCCTACGAATGGGTGCGGGACAACCACACGACGATGCTGCGCGTGGTCTCGGACCGGGCGCCGAGCTGGTCGCCGAAGTTCGTCGACGAGATGCTCGCGGACAAGGTCTACGGCGAGGTGCTGTCCTTCGTGTGGGCGGTCAAGACCGACGTCAACCACCCCATGCGGCTGGCGGTGGACAAGTTCCTCGGCGAGTTCGCCCTCGACCTGCAGACCAACCCCGAGGTGATGGCGCGCGCCGAGCAGGTCAAATCCCAGATGCTGGGGCACGACGAGGTGCAGAAGCTGATCGGCTCGGCGTGGGCGACGGCGAAGGACATGCTCCTCAACGCCGCCGAGGACCCGTCGAGCGAGCTGAGGCGCCGGGTGCGCACCGGGCTCGAGACGCTGGGCGAGCGGCTGGTCTCCGACGACCACATCCGGTCCAAGGTCGACAACTGGGTCGAGGGCGCGGCGGCCTACCTGGTCACGCACTACTCCCAGGAGATCACCACGATCATCACCGACACCGTGGAGCGCTGGGACGCCGAGGAGACCTCGCGCAAGATCGAGCTCCAGGTCGGCCGGGATCTGCAGTTCATCCGGATCAACGGCACGGTGGTCGGCGCGCTCGCCGGCCTGGTGATCTACGCGGTCGCGCAGCTGCTCTTCTGAGCGGCGGCATCTATACCACACTCCGGAGGCCTCACCGGGAGTTGTCCACAGGAAGTGGAGTCATCCCCAGGGTTATCCACAGCATTTCACGTCTTTGGCCTAACGGTGTGCACAACCCCTGGGGGTAACTCGGGGGTGGGTGACCCCAGAAGTTGTGGTCGTTCGGGTCCGGCAGGTGGTGCTCGGAGCCGGATCTCGCGTGCGCCGAGCCGGATCTCGCGTGATTGAAGCCGTGACGCCTCCAATCACGTGAGTTCCGCCCTCAATCACGCGAGTTCCGTCCCCGAGCACGGGGGTGGGGCGTCAGGTCGAGACGTCCGCCGTCCGCGCCCGCCACGCCCGCGCCTTCTCCCGGTTCCCGCACGCCCGCATCGAGCACCACGTCCGCGACCGGTTGCGCGACTCGTCGTAGAAGGCCCACAGGCAGTCGTCCGCCGGGCAGATCTTGAGCCGGATCCATTCGCCGAGCACGGTCAGCCGGGTCGAAGCCGCCATCACCGCTTCGCTGACCGACTCCGCGACCAGGAGCGGGCCTTCCGGGCCGAGGACGATCTCCGCCTTCGCGCGCAGTCCGAGCCGGGGGAGCCGCGGGTCGCCGATCGCCGCGCGCAGCGCGTCCCGGGTTTCGCGCGCGGCCGCGGGGGTATCCGCGCGCAGCCGGTGATCGCGGGCCCAGCGTTGCCAGGTCTCCAGATCGTCCAGGAGGTCGGCGCCGCGTTCGACGTTCACCGTGTTCAGAAACTCGACCACCAGGGACGCGTCGGTGTTCACCCCGCCCAGTGTACGGGCGAGACCGGTTGTCATCGGCTCCGATAACCCGCATACTCCATTCGCTGGTTACTCGATCATCGTGGAGGCTGACCCATGAGTGCGGTACCGACCTTCGGCGCGGTGGCCCTCGACTGTCCGGATCCGGTCGCGCTGGCGGAGTTCTACCGCGAGCTCCTCGACTGGAAGGCGGCCGAAGTCGCCGAAGACGGTCACTGGGTGACCCTGCGGAACCCGGAAGGCGGCGCGCGGTTCTCGTTCCAGCGTGTGCCTGACCACCGGCCGCCCGCGTGGCCTTCCGCCGAGAACCCGCAGCAGGCGCACGTCGACCTCGACGTCACCGATCTCGAAGCCGGTCACGAGCGCGCGCTGGCCATCGGCGCGAAGCTGCTCGACGACTCCCCGAAGACCTTCCGGGTGTACGCGGATCCGGCCGGACATCCGTTTTGCCTGTGCGCCTGCTGACCTCGGACGCGAAAAATGCGTAATCTCTGATACGTGATTTGTCCGAAGTGCCAGAACGCCATGAAGACCGTCGACAAGAACGGTGTCCACATCGACCAGTGCCAGGGATGCCGCGGCATCTTCCTGGACAGGGGCGAGCTGGAAGCCATCGCCGGTGCCGAGAACTCGTACTACGGCGGGCACCAGCCCCCGCCGTACCAGGGAGGTGGGCACGCGCCGGCTCCGCACTACGGCCGTCCGGACTCCCCGCGGCCGCACCGCGGCGGGTACTCGGACTCGCCGAAGGGCTACCGGGGTGGTTATGCCGACTCGCCCAAGGGGTACCGCGGCCACGCCGACTCCCCGCACGGCTACGGCCACCACGGCAAACGTCGTAAGGGCGGCTTCCTCGAGGGCCTCTTCGACTGACCGTGGTCCTCGATCTCAAGATCTGCCCGGCCTGCGGCGATCGCGCCGAACGGCCACGAGTCGAGAGCGGGCTGCTGGTGTGCGCGGAATGCGCGCACCGGTGGCCGTTCCGGCGGCTCCCGCTGTTCGCGCTGACAGGGCCGAGCGGAGCGGGTAAGTCCACCGTCGGGCCGCGACTGGCGGAACGGCTCGGCGACCTCGCGCTCGTGGTCGAGCAGGACGTGTTGTGGACAGGGGCGTTGCGTGACGACGTCCCCGGCCATCCCGCGTTCCGCTCGACCTGGCTGCGGATGGCGGCGATGCTGCACCAGAACGGACGTCCGGTCGTGCTCTGCGGCACCGTCGCGCCGCCCGAGTTCGAGCAGTTGCCCGAGCGCGTCTTCTTCTCCGATATCCACTACCTGGCGCTCGTCAGCGAGCCCGACGCCCTGCGCAAGCGCTTGCTGGCGAGGCCCGCCTGGCGCGAGTGGGACGAGGAGCGGGTCGAGGAGATGCTGGAGTTCAACGAGTGGCTGCAGCGGGAAGCGCCGTCGCTCGAGCCGCCCGTCGAGGTGTTCGACACCACCCACATCCCGGTGGACGCCGCCGTCGACCACGTCGAACTGTGGGTGCGCGGCCTGCTTTCACAGCGGCCAGGTGCGGCCGTCGGGTGAATCCAGCCAGATCACCTGATCGTCACCGTCGAGGCTGAGCCCGAACCGGTCCCGCCACGGCTGGCCGAGTTCGAGCCATTCCTCCTGAGCGTTTTCGACGAGTTCCCACAGCCGTCGCGGGCCGCCCTCGGCCACTTCGCACTCTTGGCCCGTTTGCCGGTGCCGCACCCACGAGCCGTCCGGATGGACGAGCGCGGTGCTCTGGCCGTCTCGCAAGGCGGTCACGCCGGGAAGCTGGAGCCCGGCGAAGAACTCGAAGCGGCTGCGGACTTCGGTAATGACCCCCATCGGCAGCCGTGTCGGCCGCCAGGCGATGTCGCCGTCCGGCACCTTCGACGAGCTGAACCGGTGTGCGCGCAGCGGCATGAAGCGACCGTCGCGGCCGAGCACGCGTCCTCGTCCCGTCGCGCCTTCGCCCGCGACGATCCGGACGAGTCCGCCGCCGATCGGCCGGTTCAGCGTGGTGACGATCAGCCCGCCCGGCACCGTCTGCTCCAGCCACGCGGGCGGGATCGAAGACACCGAGCACGTGCACAGCACCCTGTCGTAGAGGACGCCCGCCGGGAATCCGTCGGCGCCGTCGGACGCGGCGCACGAAGGCGCGTACCCGGCTTCCGCGAGCCGCTTGCGCGCGGCGTCGACCAGATCCGGATCTATGTCCACTGTGTACACCAGCCCGGAGCCGAGCCGATGGCAGAGCAACGCGGCGTTGTATCCGGTGCCCGTGCCGATCTCGAGTACGCGGTGCCCGTCGGCGACCCGGAGCTCTTCGAGCATGATCGCCATGATCGACGGCTGGCTGGACGAACTCGTCGGCGTTCCCGGCTGCGCGCCCAGATAGCGCGCCCGTTCCCAGAGCCCGGAATCGTCGTCGAGCTGGACGACCAGCACGTCGGGGGAGTAGACGCGCCTGAGCCAGTCTTCGTCGCCGTTCTCCACCGCGGCCCAGCCGTTCGCCGCCGGGACGAAGAACCGCGGCAGGAAGACGTGTCTCGGCACGGCCCGGAACGCGGTCATCCACCGCGCGTCGTGCAGCACGCCCTCGGCGAGCAGATGCTCGACGAGGCGCCGCCGCAGCCGCGTCGCGTTCGACATCCCTCCACCGTAGCCGGGTGAGCGGCAACACACCCGATGGTTGCAAGCAGAGTGCTTGCAATAGCTAGCACTCGCGCGTAGCGTTGAAACCGTCGCGAGGAGGTGACCGATGTCAGACACCAACCGGGATCAGCCCACATCGGGTGGACCGATGGAGAAGGTCGCGGACATCGCTTCCGACATCGGCGAGTACATCCGCCAGCAGCGCAGCAACGCGAAGATCTCCTTGCGGCAGCTGTCGAAACTCGCCGGCGTGTCCAATCCGTACCTGAGCCAGATCGAGCGCGGGGTCCGCAAACCCAGCGCGGAGATCCTGCAGCAGATCGCCAAGGGCCTGCGTATTTCGGCCGAGGCGCTCTACGTGCAAGCGGGAATCCTCGATCTGCCGACGGGCGGCCCGGTCGGCGACGCGATCCGCGCCGACACCGAGCTGACCGAACGGCAGAAGCAGGTCCTGCTCGACGTCTACGAATCGTTCCGCCGCGAGAACGCCGCCGCGAAGCCAGAACAGCAGGCGGCAACCCCAGAACCAGCAGCAGACACCAAGGAGTCAGCATGACCACGGCCACCAAGACCGAACGCAAGACCACCGCCCTCGACCAGGTCCGCACGCCGCTGCTGGCCGCGTTGGGCGCCGGAAACCTGGCGGGCCAGGCCGTCGTCGACGCCGTGGCGAAGGCCAAGGAGCGCGTCGTCGAGAGCGGCGAGGCCGCCCGCAAGAACATCGAAGAGCTGCCGCACGACGTCGAGGGCCTCCGCGAGAAGCTGGACCCGGCCGAGCTGCGCAAGGTCATCGACGAGTACACCGAGGCCGCGCTGAAGCTGTACAACAAGCTGGCCGAGTCCGGTGAGCAGGCGTGGGACAAGATCGCCGCGCAGCCGCAGGTCAAGAAGGCCATCGAGCAGCTCGAGGACGCGCTGAGCACCGCGCAGGACCGCGTCGAAGGCGCGACCACCGACGCCCGTGAGCGCATCGACACCGTGCTCGGCAAGGTCACCAAGGGCACCCGCTCGGTGGGCGAGAAGACCGCCCGCAAGGTGACCGAGGTCGCGGGCGAGATCGCCGACGAGGTCGAGGAGATCGGTGACGACCTCGCGCACGAGACCCGTTCGGCTTCGCGCAAGGTCGCCAACAAGACCGCGCCGAAGACGACCTCTCCCGCGCGCCGCACCTCCACCACCAGCAGCCCGGTCGCCAAGAAGCCGGCCACCGCGCCGAAGACGACCGAGAAGTAAAGGTCCGCGTTGATCCCAGGGCCCCTGGCGCCGGATTCGGTGCCAGGGGCCCGGGTCATTCGCCCGGTTTGACGTAAGCTGACTTCGTGTTCGTTGCCAACTGGATCCTCATCGCCATCCACTGGAGCGGCGCGCTGACGGGGCTGTTCGCTTTCGTACATGCGCTGCTCCAGCGCTCGGACGCGTATTCGGCCGCCGATCGGAAGACCAAACCCATCTGGATGCTCATCACCGGTGGGTCCACCGTCGTGATGACCTTCTTCGAGTTCTACGGCGGCGGCATGATCCTGTGGCTGCCCGCACTGGTCGCGGTCCTGGTCTACCTCGTGGACGTCCGCCCGAAGCTCCTCGAGGTCCAGCGCGGCGGCCGCAACTGGTGACTATCGTGGCGCTGTGACCACTTGGACCATCGCCGGAAGTCTCACCGTCGTCCCCGCCCTCTCCCGCCCGGACCTGCTCGCCGAGCCCGTCGCCAAGGCGCTCGCCGCCCTTCCCGATCCTGACGCCGTCGGAGTCGTCGAGATCGACGCGGACCTCGCCGACACCGCCGCCTTCTGCGAGGCGTACGGCTCACCGCTTTCCGCGTCCGCGAACTGCGTGGTCGTCGCCGGTAAACGTGCCGGTGAGGTCCGCTTCGCCGCCGCGATGATCCTCGCCACCACCCGCGCCGACGTGAACGGCGTGATCAAACGCCGCCTCGACGTCCGCAAGGCTTCCTTCGCCCCGATGGACGAGGCCGTCTCGCTCACCGGCATGGAGTACGGCGGCATCACGCCGGTCGGCCTGCCCGACGCGTGGCCGATCCTGATCGACCAGCGCGTCGCGGACGAGCCCGAACTGGTCATCGGGAGTGGGATCCGCGGCGGCAAACTGCTGATCCCGGGCTCGGTTCTCGCGTCCCTGCCCGGCGCCGAAGTGATCGACGGGCTCGCGCGACCCGTCGAGTGAGGCTGTCCACAAAGGACTTCGACCTGGATTCGGCGTTCGAGGCCGAGTTCCTCGAGATCGATCCCGCGTTGCTGGCGAGGGTCGGCGAGAACCGTGCCCGCGTACTCTCCGCGCTGACCGATCGCCCCGTCTACGGGGTGAACACCGGCATGGGACGGCTCGCCGGTGTCGCGCTCGACACCCCCGAGGCGCATCAGCGGAACCTGCTGATCGGCCGTGCGGTAGGCGGTCCGCCCTGGCTCTCGGCCGGGGAAGTGCGCCGGCTCCTGCTGGTGCGCCTGCGGGATCTGCTCGCGCCGGAGGCGGGCGCGAGTCCGGAGCTGGTGACGTTCCTCGTCGACAGGCTGAACGAGGGATTCACGCCCGCCGTGCCGAGGACGGGACTGGGCAGCGCCGGCGAGATCATCCCGCTGGCGCATGCCTTCCAGACCTTTCTCGGCATCGGGACCGTGCTCGTGGACGGTGTCGAGACGCCCGCTTCGGAGGTGCTGGCGAAGCCGTACGAGCCTGGCCTCAAGGAAGGCGCGACCCTCATTCAGGGCTCGCCACTGGCCGAGACGCTCGCCGCCTTCGCGCTCGTCGAGGTCCGTCGGCTCGTGAGCTCGCAGACGCTGGCCGCGGCGATCGCGATTGACGTTCTCGGTGCGCCACAAGCGGTGTATCGCCCTTCGCTGGCGGGAGACGATCAGGTTCTCCGCACGGTGCTTCTCGAAGTGAGCGGACTGATCCGCGGCTCCGTAGAACGGCCGGAAGTCGTGCAGGCGCCCGTTTCCGTGCGGGTCGCGCCGCGCGCGATCGCCCACCTGACCAGGGTCGCCGATGAGCTGGACGAGGCACTCCGTCGCTCGATGCCGACCGATTCGCCGTCGTTCCTGGACGGTGAATTCGTTTCCACGACAGGGTTTCACGCCGTCGAACTCGGACTGCGGATGGACGCGGTGACGGCCGCGCTGGTGCATCTCGGCGAGGTGAGCGTCCAGCGCATGCACCGGTTGCTGGACGAGCGGTTCAGCGGGCTGCCCGCGCAGCTGACCCCCACGCCGGGGCCGCAGGCCGGGCTGGTGCCGCTGCACAAACGCGCGGCGGGCGAACTGCACGCGTTGCGACGGCTGGCCACGCCCGCGACGGTGGGCTCCGCCGACACTTCCGCCGGACAGGAGGACGTGCAGGCGTTCGCCTGGGCGGCGGGAAATCAGCTCCGTGACGCCTGCGCGCGGATGTCCGCCATCACGGCGTGCGAGCTGATCGCGGGTTCGCAGGCGCGATGGCTGGCGTCCGGCGAAGGAGCGCCCGGGCTCCGGGCCGCCTACGGACGACTTCGGACGTTGGTGCCGCCGGTGGTCGCGGATCGGTCCTTGGGGCCCGAGGTGACGACTCTGGTTTCGGCGCTCAGGAACGGGTTTCCGCTCGGGACTGGATCGCCAGCCCGCGCGGGGTCACCGCCCGGGTGATGAGCGCGAAGACCGCCTCGCACACCAAAGCCAGTACGACGACGGCGATGCCGCCCGCCAGGATCTCGCCGTGGCCCGGATCCCCGAGCGCGAAACCGTCCACGATGTACCGTCCGAGCCCGCCGCCGTCGTTGACGATCGCGCCGATCGCGACGGTCGCCACCAGTTGCAGGAACGCGACGCGGGCACCCGCGAGGATGACCGGTGACGCGAGCGGCAACTCCAGGCGCAGCATGATCTGCCACTCGCGGTAACCGGTTCCGCGCGCGGCGTCGACGGTTTCCTGTTCCAGCTGGATGACGCCCGCGTAGGTGTTCGTGAACAACGGCGGCAGCGCCAACGCCACCAGCGCGAGCATCAGCGGCCAGAACGTCGTGTCGGCTTCGAGCCGGGAAGCCAGGAACCAGAACAGGATCACCAGCCCGAAGCTGGGAATCGCGCGGCCGATGTTCACCGCGCTGGTGGCGAGGAACTGCGCGCGGCGGTAGTGCGCCAGCCACAACGCGGGCGGGATCGTCAGCACGGCCGAGATCGCCAGTGCCAGCACCGAGAACTGGAGATGTTCGACCGTCCGGTACGGGATGCCTTCGGATTCGGTCCAGCTCCAGCGATCCGGTTCGCCGAACCATTCGATGGTCTGGTCGATGATGCTCATCGCGACGCCGCCTTCCGCGACCACGGCGCGAGCGCGCGCCCACCGAGCCACAGCAGAAGATCCACGAGTACGGCGAGGACCACGGAAAGCCCGACGCCGACGATGATCGAGGTCGGGTTCGGCGTCGCCGTCTGGATTCCGGCGCGGATGAAGTACCCGAGCCCGCCCTTGCCGAGCATCGAAGTCACCGTCACGAGCCCGATCGTGGTCACCGCCGCGACGCGCAGGCCCGCGATCACCACCGGCAGCGCGAGCGGCAGTTCGACCTGCCACAGCAACCGTGTCCGCGTGAAACCCATGCCCAGCGCGGCTTCGCGGACTTCCTTGGGTACTTGTTCGACGCCGGTGACGATGTTGCGGATGAGGATCAGCAACGTGTACGTCGCCAACGGGATGACCGCGGTGGTGAAGGACGTCAGACCGGTGAAGGGCACCAGCACGGCGAAGGCGCCGAGACTCGGGATGACGTACAGCGAACCGGCCGCGCTCAGCGCGACGACGTAGAACCACCGGCGACGCAGCGAAAGCACGGAAACACCGATCGACACCACCAGCCCGATGGCGAGTGCCGCCGCGGTCAGCGTGATGTGCTCGCCGAGCCGCTCGAAGATCTCGTCGAGATTGCGGTCCACCCACCGCCACTCGAACAGTGGCCGCCCGCCCTGGGCGGATACGGGGAACACGGAGGAGACTCGCACCGGCCGACCCTACCCCGTTCGGACGCCCCGATTCCGCTCTCTGGGAGCACACGGGGCGCAACTCTCAAAATGTGGATTCTGTCGTGACCCGGAGATACTGTCCATTCCTCTGTTCGAGTCATAGGAGTGTGTGCACGTGCGCTGGACACGGAATGTTCGAGTGGGCGCGGTGCTCGCCGCCGCCGTCCTCGGTATGACCGCCTGCGGGGGTGGCGAAGACGCGGCCGCCCCGGCCGCGCAGGGCAAGGGCGGGGCGCCGATCGTGGTCGCCTCCTTCAACTTCACCGACAGCCTGATCCTCGCCGAGCTGTACGCGAACGCGTTGGAGGCCAAGGGCTATCCGATCACCCGCAAGCTGAACCTCGGTTCGCGCGAGCTGATCTACCCGGCTCTGAAGTCCGGGGAACTGCAGTTCGTCCCGGAGTACCAGGGCGCCGCCATCACCACCGGCTTCGGCAAGGAGGCCGCGAAGGACGCGGCGGGCGAGCACGAGCAGCTCAAGAAGCTGTTCGAGGCCGACGGCATCGGCCTGCTGGACTACTCGCCGGCGGAGGACAAGAACACGTACATCGTGAAGGCCGATCTCGCCAAGGAGAAGGGGCTCACGAAGATCAGCGACCTGTCCAAGGTCGAGAATCTCATCGTCGCGGGCGGTCCGGAGTGCGAGAAGCGGCTTCCCTGCTTCAAGGGCTTCACGGACGTCTACAAACTGAAGGCCACCTTCCAGACCGTGCAGGAGGCAGGCCCGCGCGTCGAGCAGCTGCGGTCCGGCAAGGTCACCGTCATCCCGGTCGACTCGGTGAGCCCGCTCGTGGGCGACCCGCAGTTCGTGGCCCTGGAAGACGACCTCGCCATCGTGCCGACCGAGAACGTCGTGCCCGCGGTGAACAAGAAGGTCCTCGACGAGCGCGGCGCGGACTTCGCGGCCGTCGTCAACGCGGTGAGCAAGGCCCTCGACACCGTGCAGCTGCGTGAGCTGAACAAGCGCGTCGACTCGGACGGCGAGAAGCCGGGCGACGTCGCGAAGGACTGGCTGAAGGAGAAGTCCCTCATCTAGCCCCGGTGCGTGCCATGAAGGGGACTTTTGTTGCGAATTTTGCGATGAAGGTCCCCTTCATGGCGTCCGGGGGTGGGTCAGGCCCGCGGAGGTGAAGGGAGCTTTCGCCGCGTGCCGTGGGACGAAGGTTCCCTTGGCCGCGTGGCATGCGACGAAGGGAGCCTTCAGCCCCAACGCTGAGACCCGTGGTCGCCCTACTTCGGACAAGGTCGCGAAAGCCCCTTTCACAACACGGCCGTGTCGTTCCACCGCTACCCGAAGGGGGCGCTCGTTCCCCCAGCGAGCGGCGGTGGAATCGTGGACGCTGTCTTGCACACGGGGTGAAAGGGAGTGGGATGGGAAAGGTCACGGCCATCGCGGAGCGCACCATCGAGGCGCCGGCGGACAAGGTCAGGGCGCTCGTCGCGGACTACGCCGAAACCCGGCCGAAGCTGCTGACGGAGCACTACCGCGACTACGAGGTCACCGAGGGCGGCGTCGGCGCGGGCACGAAGGCGAGCTGGAAGCTGCAAGCGACGTCGAAGCGGGTGCGTGACGTCGCCGCGACGGTGACCGAGCCGTCCGAAGGCACCATCGTCGAGACCGACGCGAACTCCAGCATGGTCACCACGTGGACCGTCCGCGAGGTGCCGGAAGGCAGCCTCGTCCGGATCGAGACGACCTGGGACGGCGCGGGCGGCATCGGCGGCTTCTTCGAGAAGACCTTCGCGCCCGGTGGCCTCAAGCGGATCTACGAGGGCGTTCTCGGCAAACTCGCCGAGGTCGTGTAGCGCTCGCCACAATCGGAATGGCCGCCCCGGTTAGCTCGTTGTACCCGTCGTGAATACGGGGCGATCGCCCCGCTTGTGGTTCGCAACAGACTTGGAGTTACCTCGTGAACGCAACCGAGATCCGGCTCGCCTCCCGTCCGCACGGCGTCCCGACGCTCGAGAACTTCGAAATCGCGGACGTCGAGATCCCGACGCCGGGTGAGGGCGAGATCCTGGTCCGCAACCAGGTGCTGAGCGTGGACCCGTACATGCGCGGCCGGATGAGCGACGCGAAGTCCTACGCCGAGCCGTACGAGGTCGGCAAGGTCATGCACGGCGGCGCCGTCGGTGAAGTGCTCGAGTCCACCGTGGACGGTTTCGAACCGGGCGACATCGTGCTGCACGGCCTCGGCTGGCGTTCCCACGCCGTCGTCGCCGCCAAGCACGCGGTGAAGGTCGACCCCGAGGCCGCGCCGATCTCGGCGTACCTCGGCGTCCTCGGCATGACCGGGCTCACCGCGTACGCCGGACTGCTCGACGTCGCGGAGTTCAAGGAGGGCGACACCGTCTTCGTGTCCGGCGCGGCCGGTGCGGTCGGCTCCGTCGTCGGCCAGCTCGCGAAGCTGAAGGGCGCGAAGCGGGTCATCGGCAGCGCGGGCACGGACGACAAGGTCAAGTGGCTGACCGACGAGCTGGGCTTCGACGCGGCGTTCAACTACAAGGACGCCCCGGTCATCGAGCAGCTGCGCGCGGCGGCGCCCGAGGGGATCGACGTGTACTTCGACAACGTCGGCGGCGACCACCTCGAAGCGGCCATCGACTCGATCAACCTGCACGGTCGCATGGCGATCTGCGGGATGATCTCGGTCTACAACAACACCGAACCGGCCGCGGCGCCGCGCAACCTCGCGTCGATCATCGCGAAGCGGTTCACCATGCGCGGCATGCTCGTGGGTGACCACTTCGCGCTGCAGCCGCAGTTCGTCAAGGAGGTCGCGCCGCTCGTCGCCGCCGGCGAACTCAAGTACTCCGAGACCATTGTGGACGGTATCCGCAACGCGCCGCAGGCCTTCCTGGACCTGCTGGGCGGTGCGAACACCGGCAAGATGCTGGTCCGCGTCTGACGCCGTTCCCGGCGCCCTCACCGCTCAGTACTGCGTCGTGAGGGCGCCTTCCGTCAGCGCGGCGTCCAGCGCCTCCGCGGTGACGTCCAGCTTCATCTGGTCGCGGAAGATCCGGCCGGCCGTCGGCAGGCTGGAGCGATCCGGCCAGGTCTCCGGCTTCCACAGCGAGGACCGCAGGAAAGCCTTGGCGCAGTGCATGTACAGCTCTTCGACCTCGACCAGGATCGCCAGTGTCGGCCGCTTGCCCTTGACCACGAGGTCGTCGAAGAACGGCGCGTCCGCGACCAGTTTCGCGCGGCCGTTGATCCGCAGCGTCTCGTTCATCCCCGGCACCAGGAACAGCAGCCCGGCGTGCGGGTTTTCGAGGATGTTGGTCTGGCTGTCGAGCAGCTTGTTGCCGGGCCTGTCGGCCAGCACGAGCGTCTGGTCGTCGAGCACCTTCACGGACCCCGCCGGGTCTCCGCGCGGGGAGACGTCACAGGTCCCCTCGGCCGACGCCGTCGCCAGCAGGTAGAACGGCGAGTGTTCGATCAGTGTGCGCGCGTGCTCGTCGACGAACGGGAGGATCTTCCCCTTCGTCCTCTCCGCCGGGTGGCCGAGGTGCTCGCGCAGCGCTTCCTGCGTCTCGATCACTTTGATCTCTGAAGTCCCCATGACCTCAGTGAACCATTAGAAGACGACAGTCCGGTTCCCGTGCACCAGAACGCGGCCCTCGAGGTGCCACCGCAGCCCGCGCGCCAAGGTCACCTTTTCGATGTCGCGGCCCTTGCGGACCATGTCCTCGACCGAGTCGCCGTGGTCGACGCGGATGACGTCCTGGTCGACGATCGGGCCCGCGTCGAGGTCGGCGGTGACGTAGTGACAGGTCGCGCCGATGAGCTTCACCCCGCGCGCGTGGGCCTGGTGATACGGCCGCGCGCCGACGAACGACGGCAGGAAGCTGTGGTGGATGTTGAGCGCCCGCCCGGCCCAGGCCTCGCACAGTTCCGGGGGCAGGACCTGCATGAACCGGGCGAGGACGACGGCGTGCGGTTCGTGCTCGTCGACCAGTTTCCGCACCTCGGCGAACGCGGACGCCTTGGCTTCGGCGTCGCCGGCGGGGAACGGGACGTGGTGGAACGGGATGCCGTGGGCGCGGGTGATGTCGCCGAGCGACTCGTGGTTGCCGATGACCGCGGCGACGTCGACGTCCAGCTCGCCGGAAGCGACGCGGCCGAGGAGGTCGTAGAGGCAGTGCCCGGCCTTGGAGACGAGGATCACCGCGCGACGTCGCTCACCGGTGTCGCTGACCTGCCAGCTCGACTCGGCCGAAAGCGACTCCGCGACGTCGGCGAAGCGCGTGCGCAGCTCTGTGGCGTCGAACGGGAGAGAGTCGGCGCGGACGACCTGACGGGTGAAGAACCAGCCGGTGTCCGGGTCCGTGTGGTACGCCGCTTCGACGATCCAGCCGCCGTGTTCGGCGAGGAAACCCGAGATCCGGGCGATGATGCCGGTGCGGTCAGGGCAACCGAAGGAGATCACATAGCGGCGTTCAGGGTTCGACACACACGCCATTGTCGCCGGTCTCGGCCGCGGCGCGGCGCCGGGTCAGGATGCGGACGCGGACCCGCCGCCCGATCTCGATCGCCGCGACCAGCACCAAGCCGAGCGCGAAGGACAGCAGAAGGCCCTTCTCCGGCTCGTCCGCGAAGGCCGCTCCGCCGACGAGACCGATCAGGACGCTGTACACCGCCCAGATGCTCGCACCGAGGGCGTCGAGCGGGACGAACTTGCCCGGCGGGTAGCCGAGGCTGCCGTTGGCGAGCCCGCTCGCGACGCGGCCGCCGGGCAGGTAGCGGGCGGCGAGGATGAGCAGGACGGCGTTGCGCCGCACCTGGATCTTCGCCCATTCGTAGCGCCGGATCCCGTCCGGACCGCGCTGCAGGCGGGCGAGCGCCCGCGGGCCCGCGGCGGCGCCGACGGTGTAGCCGAGGCAGTCGCCCACCCAGGCCCCGAGCGCGGCGACCAGCGCGAGCAGCGCCAGCTGGGGGAAGTCCGGGCCGATCAGGACGGCGACGGTGATGACCGTCGTCTCGCTCGGCATGAACGGCAGGAGCGCGTCCAACCCGGACACGAGGAACACGATCACCCACAGCCAGGGTGATCCCAGCGAGCCCCGAAGCAGCTCGGTGACGTATTCCAGCAGTTCCACGGCTCCATGGTGATCACCGCAGGTCGCTTACGGGTGACGGAGCGGCGTTATACCGGTGAATTCCTGGGCGCCACGGCGGACCACGGCACGGTGAGCTCGCCCAGCCGCCACCTCGACGGCCGGTTCAGCACCGGCCAGCCGCGCGCGGTGAGCAGGTGCACGGTATGCGCCCAGCGGGCTCGGACGCCGAAGTTCTGATGCGGTGCCGCCGTCGCCCAGCAGGTGTCCAGAGTGGACAGTAGTTCGTGGACCCGCTCGCCGGGAACGTTGCGGTGAATGAGGATTTTCGGCAGCCGTTCGGCCACTGTGGACGGACGCTCCAGGCTGGCGAGATGGACGGAGAGGGTCAGCGCGCGAGGGCCGTCGTGCCCGACGGCGACCCAGGCGCTCAGCCGTCCGATCTCGTCGCAGGTGCCTTCGACCAGGAGTCCGTCCGGCGCCATCGCGTCCAGCATCAGCGACCAGGCCCCCGCGACCTCGGTCTCGTCGTACTGCCGCAGCACGTTGAACGCGCGCACCAGCACCGGCCGCGTCCCGGCGAGTTCGAACCCGCCGCGCCGGAAGTCCAGCCACGGCTCGTCGACGGCGGCTTGCGCGACGGCGACCCGTTCGGCGTCCAGTTCCAGGCCCAGCACGCGGACGTCACGCCGGACCGAGCGCAGCCAGCGCGCCATCTCGACCGTGGTCACCGGTGAGGCGCCGTAACCGAGGTCCACCACGAGCGGTTCGTCCGCGCGGCGCAGCAGCCGTGTCACGGCAGGGTCGCTCGCGAGCCACCTGTCCACGCGGCGGAGCCGGTTCGGGTTGGTCGTCCCGCGTGTCGGTGCCCCGACCGGTTTCAGCGCTCGGCCAGCCACTTCGCGACGAATTCGGCCTCGCGTTCCAGCAGTTTGGTGACCTGTTCGGCGATCACGTTCTCCAGCTTGCCGCCGACGAACGGGATCCGCACCTTGACCTCGCCGCTGTTGACCAGCGTCGTCTGCTCACCTTCGCCGGTCAGCGACGTCTTCGCGGTGATCTCGCCGGGCACGCCCTGCACGGACGCCGTCGCGGTGCCGGTGTAGCCGCCGCCGGCGGCCTTCCAGAGCTGCTCGCGCTCGACGACGAGGTCTCCCCGGTGCAGTGTCCGCACGGCCGACGGGAGCTTGTCCGAGCTGATGCCCTGACGCAGCTTGTAGCGCACCCCGTCCCCGGCCGGGACGTACTCCAGCAGTTCCGCGTTGTCGCCGCCGATCTGCTCCAGCCTGGCCCGCAGCGCCTCTTCGCCCGCCACCGCGTCCCACGCGCTCGCGAGGTCGGCGGAGAAGGCTGTGCGGTGCTCGATACGGGAGGCCATGGCGCCAGACAGTACCGTTCATGGGCGTGAGCACTGCCGAAACTCCCACCCAGCACGCCGCCCTCGCCGACCACACCACACTGCGGCTCGGCGGACCGGCGCGGCGCTACACCGAGGCGACGACGGCGCAGGCCCTGGTCGACGCGGTCCGCGAGGCCGACGAAGCGGGCGAGCCGGTCCTGCTGCTCGGCGGCGGCTCGAACCTCGTCGTCGCCGACGACGGCTTCGAGGGCACGTTGCTGAAGGTCGGCAACACCGGCTGGACGCGTGACGGAGATCTCGTCGAGGTCGCGGCCGGGCAGAACTGGGACGGTTTCGTCGAAGGCCTGGTCGCCGAGGGCGTCGGCGGACTCGAATGTCTGTCCGGGATCCCCGGTTCGGTCGGCGCGACCCCGATCCAGAACGTCGGCGCGTACGGCTGCGAGGTGGCCGAGTCGCTGGTCTCGGTCGACCTCTACGACCGTGCCGACCGCGAGATCCGCACGCTGAGCGCGGAGGAACTCGGCTTCGGCTACCGCACGTCGATCCTGAAGGGGACCGATGCGGGTGTCGTGCTCACAGTGCGCTTCAAGGTCACCGAGGACGGTCTCTCGGCCCCGATCCGCTACGCCGAACTCGCCCGCACGCTCGGCGTCGAGATCGGTGACCGGGTTCCGGCGGCCGACGCGCGCGAAGCTGTCCTCGGCCTGCGTCGCGGCAAGGGCATGGTCCTGGACGCGGACGATCACGACACGTGGAGCGCGGGCTCGTTCTTCACCAACCCGATCATCGGCGAGGCACGGCTGGCGAAGGTGCTGGCGGGGATCGTGGACGTCGTCGGCGAGGACGTGCGCGTGCCGCAGTACCCGGCGCCCGGCGGCACGAAGCTGTCCGCGGCGTGGTTGATCGAGCGCGCCGGATTCGGGAAGGGGCACGAGGGGCCGGGCGGCCGGGTCTCGCTGTCGACGAAGCACACGCTCGCGCTCACCAACCGGGGTAAGGCGTCGACAGCGGATCTCCTCGCCCTGGCGCGCGAAGTGCGTGACGGCGTCGAGGCTCGCTTCGGCGTTTCGCTGCACCCGGAGCCCCTGCTCATCAACTGCTCGCTCTGAACTACCGCATTCAGAGGACTAAATGCGGGGAGTGAACAACCCCGTGCCGCCCCCGCGCGTCTATCACTCCGAGGGGCGAGGGTGAGTTCCGTCGCCGCGGGTAACGTCGGAGAGGTTCCCAGCGCTGAGCGGGTAGAAGCTCGCGGGGGGCCAATGGGAGGTACACGGTGATCGAACGGCGCACGGTGTTCAAGGCCGCGCTCGCCGCGGGTGCGGCCATGGTGGCGGCAGCCTGCTCCAGCGAAGCAGGCGGAAACGCCAAGCCGGAGGGAAGTGGTGGCGAAGGGGAGGCCTCGGCGCCTCCGGTCGCCAAGATCACCGCCGAGCCCGCCGCCGACGCCAAGGACGCCTCCGTGGTCACGCCGGTCGTGGTGAAGGTCGCCGACGGCAAGCTCACCGAGGTCAAGGTCTCCGGGGACGGCGGCAAGGACGTCAAGGGCGAACTTTCCCCCGACGGGCTCACCTGGACCAGTTCCGAGGTCCTCGGCTACGGCAAGACCTACACCTACGCCGCGAAGGCCACCGGCAGCGACAACAAACCCGCCGAGTTCAAGGGCACCTTCACCACGGTCAAGCCCGCCAAGGAGGTCCGCGCCACGCTGAACCCGGCCGACGACGCCGAGGTCGGTGTCGCGATGCCGATCAGCGTGAAGTTCGCGTCCCCGGTCAAGGACAAGGCGGCCGCCGAGAAGGCGCTCAAGGTGACGACGGACAAGAACGTCGAAGGCTCCTGGGGCTGGCTGTCGGAGACGCAGGTCGACTGGCGGCCCAAGGAGTACTGGCCCGCGAACATCACGGTCAACGTCGAGGCGAAGCTCTACGGCGTCGCGCTCGGCGGCGGCGCGTACGGCAAGGCCGACGTCACCACCAAGTTCAAGATCGGCCGTAACCAGGTGGTCAAGGTGAACACGCCGGACCACACGATGAAGGTCTACCGCGGCGGGTCGGAGTCGGCGAGCTACCCGTGCTCGAACGGGCTCGACGGCGACGTCCAGCGCAACACCCCCAACGGCACGTTCATCGTGATGACGAAGGAGCCCACGGCCCGCTTCGACAACGCGCGCTACGGCTACACCAACGTCAACAAGAAGTGGGCCTGCCGCATCTCGAACAACGGCGAGTACATCCACGAGAACCAGGACAACGCGTCGAACATCGGCAAGGCCAACACCTCGCACGGCTGCGTCAACCTGCTCGAAGCGGACGCGAAGAAGTACTTCGACTCGGCGCTGATCGGCGACCCGGTCGAGATCACCGGTTCGAAACTGGGCAGTCCGACCAAATCGGACGTCAAGAACTGGTTCTACGACTGGAAGTCCTGGAAGGCACTCTCCGCGATCAAGTAGCCGTGAGCGCCGAGGCCGTGTCGCGAAAGCCACTTTCGGGACATCAGACGTCCCGAAAGTGGCTTTCGCGACACCCGGCGGTGGCGGCACCTCCAGCACTCACGACTATCCGAGGGGTCTGGACCTCATAAAGTGCGGGTATGAAGACCGAGGTAGTCGGCTACGGCGGGACGCGGATCGGCCTTTGGGTCGAAGGCGCCGAGAACACTCGTCCGATCGTGTTCGTGCATGGCTGGGCCCAGTCCGCCAAGGCCTGGGCACCCCAGATGGCCGATCCCGCGCTTTCCGAGCGGTTTCGCCTGGTCGCGATGGATCTGCGCGGTCACGGGGACTCCGAGGTCCCCTCCGCGGGTTACGACGACCCGCGGGTCTGGGCCGAGGATCTCGCTTCCGTGCTCGACTTCGCCGGTGACGACGCGATCGTCGTCGGCTGGTCCTACGGCGGGCTGGTCATCACCGACTACCTCCGGGTGCACGGCTCCTCGAGGCTCAGTGGCGTCGTCTTTGTGGGCGCCATCACAGAAATCGGCAAGAACCGGCCCGGCGGCAAGGTCGGGCCCGCCATGCGCGAGGCCATCCCGGCGGTGCTGTCGGACGATCCGGCGGTCGCGATTCCCGCGTTGGTGCAGTTCAGCGCGCGGATGACCGCGTCCCCGGTGTCCGGGACGCTGACCCAATCACTGCTCGGAGCCTGTCTTTCCACGCCGCCCGCGGTGCGTTCCGCGCTGTTCCGGCGCGACGTCGGGAGCGAGGACGTTCTTCGCGATCTGGACAAACCGGCGCTGATCGTCCATGGTCTCGCGGACGCTGTGATCGATCCGACGTCGGCGGAATACGCGGCCGGGAAGATTCAGGGTGCCGTCATGCGTTGGTTACCTGAGGTGGGGCATCTGCCGTTCGCCGAAGCAGCGGATGAGTTCGGTGATCTGCTGCGCGGGTTCGCCGATCAGTAGGACTTCGGGAGTGTTGACCAGGTGACGATCCCTCTGCACGGGTTCGATGCCGCGCCCAGGCGCGTCGCGGTGCTGTCGTTGCACACCTCTCCGCTGGAGCAGCCGGGTACCGGCGACGCCGGCGGGATGAACGTCTACGTGAGCCAGACGGCCACGGAGATGGCCCGCCGGGGCGTCGAGGTCGAGGTGTTCACCCGGGCGACGTCTTCGGACCAGCCCCCGATCGCCGAACTGGCACCCGGCGTGCTGGTGCGGCACATCCCGGCCGGGCCGTTCGAGCCGCTGGGACGCGACGAGCTGCCGGCGCAGCTGTGCGCGTTCACCGCCGGGGTGCTGCGGGCCGAGGCGTTCCACGAGCCGGGCTACTACGACCTCATCCATTCGCACTATTGGCTCTCCGGCCAGGCGGGCTGGCTCGCCCGTGACCGCTGGGGCGTTCCGCTGGTGCACACCGCGCACACCTTGGCCAAGGTCAAGAACGCCGCGCTGGCCGAGGGCGACACCCCCGAACCGCGCACCCGCGTGATCGGCGAAGAGCAGGTCGTCACCGAGGCGGATTGCCTGGTCGCGAACACCCGCGTCGAGGCCCGCGAACTGATCGAGCTGTACGACGCCGACCCGCACGCCGTGCACGCCATCCCGCCGGGCGTCGACCTCGACCGTTTCACGCCGGGTTCGCGGTCCGCCGCACGCCGGGCGCTCGGCCTGCCGCAGGACGCGATCGTGCTGGCGTTCGCGGGCCGGATCCAGCCGTTGAAAGCGCCGGACGTCCTCCTGCTGGCCGCCGCCGAAATGCTGCGCGAGCGGCCGGAACTGGCGTCGAGGCTGGTCGTGCTGATCGTCGGCGGCCCGTCCGGGACCGGGCTGGAGCAGCCGCAGGCCCTGCGCGAGCTGGCCGTCTCCCTCGGCATCGAGGAGCAGACGCGGTTCATGCCACCGCAGCCCGGCCGGTCGCTGGTCAACGTCTATCGCGCGGCCGACATCGTCGCCGTGCCGAGTTACAACGAATCCTTCGGACTGGTCGCGCTCGAGGCGCAGGCCTGCGGGACACCGGTGATCGCGGCCGAGGTCGGCGGCCTGCCGGTCGCGGTCCCGCACGGGGTTTCCGGGCTGCTGGTGCCTTCGCACGATCCGAAGGAGTGGGCGGGCGCGCTCGCCAACGTCGCGCTGCGGCCCGGCTGGCGTGCCGAGCTTTCGGCCAACGCCGTCGTCCACGCGCAGCGCTTTTCCTGGCGCCGTACGACGGACCGCCTGCTGGACACGTACGCTCAGGCGACCGGCGCGTTCCGGCGCGCCCTCGAACAGCGCGCGGAGGTGGCGGTTTGACGCTCGACGAGACCCTGCGGTCCTCTTTGGACAGTGCGGGCCTGGAGTACGACAGGCGCGGCGAGGGCAAGTACTTCGTCACGTTGCCCGGAACCAAGAAGCTCCAGACGAACTGCTGGCTGGTCGCCGGGGACCACGCGTTCGCCGTCGAGGCCTTCGTCTGCCGCCGTCCCGATGAGTCCCATGAGGACGTTTACCGATTCCTGTTGCGCCGCAACGCGAAACTGTACGGCGTGCACTACACCGTCGACGCGATCGGCGACATCTACCTGGTCGGCAAGTTCGGCCTGGACACCGTCACCGAGTCCGAATTGGACAAGATCCTCGGGCAGGTGCTGGAGGCCGCCGACGGCGACTTCAACACGCTGCTGGAACTCGGGTTCGCCGAGTCGATCAGGCGCGAATGGGACTGGCGCGTCTCGCGCGGCGAGTCGCTCGCGAACCTGGAGGCGTTCAAACACCTCGTCGAGCCCGCGAACGGCCACGAACCCGGAGCCTTGACCGACTCGTGACCCGAACGGTGCAACGGGTCTGAATCCGGTTCCGTCTCTCTCCGCAGCACTGGAGGGAGAAGGACCGATGTACAAGCGATTGAGATGGGTGGCCGTCGTCGGCGTCGCGCTGACGCTGGCCGGCTGTTCGGCGAGCGAGTCCGGTGGCGAATCCGCCGCGATGCCGATGTCGGCCGACGGGAAGCAGGCGGCGCCGAACCAGGGCGCGCCGAACAAGGACAGCGCGGGCAAGGCGGGCCAGGAGAAGGCGCCCGCGCCCGCGGGGCAGCCGGGCGTCACCGACCGCAAGCTGGTGCGCACGGCGAGCCTGGAGCTCACCACGCCGAACGTGGCCGACGTGATCTCGCAGATCCGTGTCGTCACCCAGGGCGCCGTCGGCTACACCGGGCAGGAGAGCACCCAGGAAAAGCGGGCGACGATCACCGTCGTCGTCCCCTCCGAACGCCTCGACGGTGTGCTGGACCAGCTGGGAAAGCTGGGGAAGCAGGTCCGGCGAGAGGTCACCGCGACGGACGTGACCGAGCAGATGGTCGACATCGACTCGCGGCTGGCCACGCAGAAGGCGAGCGTCGAACGCATCCGCGCGCTGCTCGCGAGGGCGACTTCGGTCTCGGAGATCACTTCGGTCGAGAGTGAGCTCACGAGCCGCGAAGCCGAACTCGAGTCGCTTCTGAAGCGCCGCGAGAGCCTGGCCGGAAGTGTCGCCATGTCGACTATTTCGGTGCAGGTGAAGGCGGAAACGGTCGCGGCGGCAGAGGAATCCGGTGGTGGGTTCTTCGGCGGGCTGACCAACGGCTGGGACGCGTTCCTGACCTTCGGCGGCGGGCTGCTGACCGTACTCGGCGCGATGGCGCCGTTCGTGCTGGTCTTCGGCGTTCCCGCGGTCGCGCTGGTGTGGTGGCTGCGCAAGCGGCGCCGTCCGGTCGAGCCCGCGATGGCGACGGCTTCGGATCTGCCGACCGCGCCGCCGCTGGACTGAGCCTTGCGCATGGTCGTGAGTGGTGAGGACCGCTAGAGCGGATCCGTGTTCATCTACCTACGCCCCAGTTGGACGAGGGCGGCGGTTGTGAGGTCGTCGGTGAAGGATTTGGGACACTCGACGTCCCAAATCCTTCATCGTCGCGAGGGCACGCCGGTCTTCGATCTTGATCGCTGGAGATTGGCTGCACTCACCGTCCCCGACCCTCTGTTGATCGAGTTCATGCCGGTCACGATCTCCGGCCGACCATCGAGCGGGGAAGATTTGGGACGTTCGACGTCCCAAATCCTCCACCGTCAACTCCGGCACGACCGTGCCCGGAAAAAGACAAGGCGGGACGGCTCGAGGGAGGGGGGAGTCGCGATCTCGAGCCGCCCCGCTGAAGTTCCCGCCAAGGTGGACCCGGTGACGAGGGGGATGCCAACGGGGCCGGCGGGCGCCGCGACTCGGCAGGGGGGAGACGAGTCGCGGTCGTCACCCGCGTCGAGCCGGGGAGTGCGTGGAATCCGGCCGCGCGGGACGTAGTCAACTTGTCAGATCTCCACCTGTAATCACAAGACTACCGGTTACTCCGTTCGAGTGAACTTCGAAAACCGGGATAACGGAGTGCAGCTTGTTTTCCGGGGAATCGCACTTGTTGGCACCTCGTCTTCTGGACGGGTGAAAGTGTTACTCGCGGGTAACGCACTCTCCGTAGAACGTGGTTCAATTCCAGCCCTCTGACCGGCGCTTCTGCCGCCTCTGGCAGGCTGAACCTCATGGCTGAGCTTGGGACTCTGGTGCTGCTGCGTCACGGGCAGAGCACGTGGAACGCCGAAAACCTGTTCACCGGCTGGGTGGACGTGCCGCTGTCGGAGCAGGGCGAACAGGAGGCGCGCAAGGGCGGGCAACTGCTCGCCGAGTCGGGTCTGCTGCCGGACGTCGTCCACACGTCGCTGATGCGCCGGGCGATCTCGACCGCCAACCTGGCGCTCGACGCCGCCGACAGGCACTGGATCCCGGTGAAGCGCGACTGGCGCCTCAACGAGCGGCACTACGGCGCGCTGCAGGGCAAGAACAAGAAGCAGACGCTCGACGAGTTCGGCGAGGAGCAGTTCATGCTCTGGCGCCGCTCGTACGACACCCCGCCGCCCCCGATCGACCCGGCCGACGAGTTCAGCCAGGCGGGCGACGCGCGCTACGCCGACCTCGGCGACTCCGCCCCGCTGACCGAATGCCTCAAGGACGTCGTCGCGCGGCTGCTGCCGTACTGGGAGTCCGCGATCGTGCCGGATCTCCGCGCGGGCAAGACCGTCCTGGTCGCCGCGCACGGCAACTCGCTGCGGGCGCTGGTGAAGCACCTCGACGGCATCTCCGACGACGCCATCGCCGGGCTCAACATCCCGACCGGCATCCCGCTGCGCTACGACCTGACGGACGACCTCGAGCCGGTCACCGCCGGAGGGACGTATCTGGACCCCGAGGCCGCCAAGGAAGCCGCGGCCGCCGTGGCGAACCAGGGCCGCTAGCTCCTCCTCGCATTTCGTCCTCCGGATGCGGTAGTTCGCTCTCGAACCACCGCGTTCAGAGGACGAAATGCGTTAAGGGAGGGCCTGGACGGCCTCGATGGCCGCGGCCTTCCAGCCCTCGGGCAGGCGCTGGAGGCGCAGGACGATCGGCAGGTACTTCTTGCTCGCCTGGCCGGCCGCGTCCGTGACGGTCGTCGTCGCGAAGAGCAGCACACTCGCCTTGTCGTCCACGATCTCCATGACCGCGGCGGCCGCGTTCGGATCCATCGACGACTTCGCGCCCGAGGCGCGGAACTGGGCGATCCGCTCGGCTTTGTCCTTCTGGAACCCCGTCAGCAGCTGTCCGGTCGAGACGGCCTCGTAGCGGGCGTAGCTGCCTTCAGGGTTGGCCGGGTCCAAGCTCAGCAGGGCCTCCGCGGCCTTCAGCGCGCCGTCGCGGGCCGAGTCCCGGACTCTCGCGGTCGCCCGGTCACCCGCGCCCGGTTTCGCCGGAGCGAGCGGGGAGTCCGACGGGTTCACCTTGATCTCGCCGATACGCCAGCGCTCGCCCTCGCGCACCGTCGCGAGCAGCACCGACGCGATGCCCTTGCTGGTGGTGCCCGCCCTGGTGCTGCTCTGATCGAGTACGGCCAGCACCCGCGCCTTGTCCGGCGTCTGCTCGACGGCGGCCGAGACGATCGTCTTCGTGACGAGTTTGATCGGTTCCGGCGATTTCCGGACCTCGGCGAACAGCTTCGCCAGTTCGTCGCGCGCGCCCGGCGTGAGATTGTCGGCGATCGCCTTCTCGTAGGCGGGTACGGCCGTGCTGTCGTAGGAGAACACCGCTTCGGTGGCCGTCTTGACCGCCGTCAGCACCGACGCCGTCCGCGCGGGATCGACGAGCGCGAGGTTCGCGGGCGGGGTCTCCGGTTCGGGCCGGGCGGTGCCGGAGACCGCGGTGGTGCAGCCCGCGAGCGCGAGCAGCACGGCGAACCCCGCCCAGCGCTTCACAGCAGGCCGAGCTCCCGCGCCCGCGCGTCGACCTGGAGCCGTGACGTCACGCCGAGCGCGACCAGCAGCTCCGAGACACGTCGCTGATAGGTGCGCACGCCCATGCCGAGGCTCTTCGCGGCCTTGTCGTCCTTGCAGCCGGTGGTCAGGAACTCGAGGATCTGCGGTGCCTCCATCCGGATGTCGGCGAACCGCGCGTCGAAGGTCTCCAGCGTCGCGGCCGCCTGCCAGGCGGTTTCGAACAGCGACAGAATGCCCTGGACCAGCTCCGGGCGCGAGATGACGCTGTAGGAGCGCACCGCCTTGCCCTCGTCGCCGGCCATGATCGCGACCCGCTCGTCGAGCAGGATCGTCTCGTTGATCTCCTCGGTGCCGATCCGGATCTGCGCGCCGAGGCCGGAGAGGTGATGCAGGTGCTCGGCGGTCTGCTCGTTCAGCAGGACGCCGGGCCGGTACAGCTTGCGGATCCGCTTGTCGCGCACCAGCCGTTCGCCCTGCCGGGTGAGCGACGGCCGGGAAAGTGCCCAGGTGTAGAGGTCATCGGCCGCGCACGCGATGTCGGTCGCCGCGACGAACAGATGAGCCGTCCGGTCGAACAGCTCTTCTTCTCCGCGAATCAGGGAGATGTCACTGACGAGTTCCACGGCGACAGTCTTCCAACATTCCCCGGCGGCCGTGCGGGAACGTCGCTATTTGCCCGCGAGCCCGAAGAACGCTGCCCTGATAATCACGACGAAAGTAGGGATCCGGGCGTCCGGCCCCGACGGGGTCCCCACTTCGGGTGACTCGCCTCACCTGGCAGATCTCGGTCAGGGGGCGGCCACGTGAACGGCGTCTGACCTGCAGGCGAACAGGGTGTCCCCAGGTGTCATAGGCATCACGAGTACGCGGCCGGGACTAGGCCAAAAGGCTACCCGCACGCTTACGATTCCCCTGTGACCACGCCTGTTGCACTCGCCCTGGCCGTCGGCGGACTGATCGTCGGTGTGGTCGTCGGCTTCCTGATCGCGAGGGGCCGCGCCCGCCGCGAGGAGCGGCGCCCGACCGGCCCCACCGTGGCCGAACTGCTCGAACGCCTCGTGCGTTCCAGCAACAACGGTGTCGTCGTCCTCAACAAGTTCGGCGACATGGTCCTGCACAACCCGCGTGCCTACGAGCTGGGCCTGGTGAAGGTCAACCAGGCCGATCCGCGGGCCCGCAAGGCCGCCGAGCAGGTGGTCGAGACCGACGACCCGATGGAGATCGACCTGTCCCCGCTGGAGGCGAGGGGCCGTCAGCCCGAAGCCGTCCTCGGCGAGGTCCGCCCGCTGGGCGACGGGTTCACCGTGGTCGAGGCCGTCGACCACTCCGAGGCGATCCGCCTCGAAGCCGTCCGGCGGGACTTCGTCGCCAACGTCAGCCACGAGCTCAAGACGCCGGTGGGCGCGATCGCGCTGCTCACCGAGGCCGTGCTCGACGCCGCGGAGGACGTCGAGGAGGTCCGCCGGTTCGGCGGCAAGATCCTCCGCGAGTCGACCCGGCTCGGCCAGCTCGTCACCGAGCTGATCGCGCTTTCGCGGCTGCAGGGCGCCGAGAGGCTGCCCGACCTGAACGTGGTCGAGGTCGACGCCGTCGTCCGCGAGGCGCTCGGCCGGACCACCCTGTCGGCGGAATCCGCCGAGATCACCATCACCACCGACTCGGCCAGCGGGCTGCTGATCGAGGGCGACCGGACGCTGATGGTCACCGCGCTGTCGAACCTGCTGGAGAACGCCGTCGCGTACTCGCCGGCGGGCAGCCCGGTGTCGATCAGCAGGCGGCTGGTCGACGGCAAGGTCGAGATCGCGGTGACCGACCGCGGCATCGGGATCGCCGAAGACGAGCAGCAGCGCGTTTTCGAGCGGTTCTTCCGTTCGGACAAGGCGCGATCGCGGGCGACCGGCGGCACCGGGCTGGGGCTGGCGATCGTCAAGCACGTGGCGGCCAACCACGGCGGTTCGGTCGGCCTCTGGAGCCGTCCCGGCACCGGGTCGACGTTCACCCTGCGGATCCCCGCGCACATCGGTGCCGAACCGGCCGCGGCCGCGAAACAGGCTCCGCCGGCATCCCGGCCGGAGAAGACCCCCGAGCGGACACCCCGTCTCGTGGCAACAGGGCAAGAAAGCCCCGACCATGGAGGAAACCTGTGACGAGGGTTCTCATCGTCGAGGACGAAGAGTCGTTCGCCGACCCGCTCGCGTTCTTGCTCCGCAAAGAGGGCTTCACCGCCGCCGTCGCCGTGACGGGGCAGCAGGCGCTCGAGGAGTTCGACCGCAACGGCGCCGACATCGTCCTTCTCGACCTCATGCTCCCCGGTATGAGCGGCACCGACGTCTGCAAGCAGCTCCGGCAGCGTTCCGCGGTGCCGGTGATCATGGTGACCGCGCGCGACAGCGAGATCGACAAGGTCGTCGGGCTGGAGCTCGGCGCCGACGACTACGTCACCAAGCCGTACTCGGCCCGTGAGCTCATCGCGCGGGTGCGCGCGGTGCTGCGGCGTGGCGGTGAGCCGGGGTCCGAGGGTGACCTCGCACCCCTCGTGCTGACCGCCGGGCCGGTGCGCATGGACGTCGAGCGGCATGTGGTGACCGTCGACGGCCAGGAGGTCTCCTTGCCGCTGAAGGAGTTCGACCTGCTCGAGTACCTGCTGCGCAACGTGGGCCGCGTGCTCACCCGCGGGCAGCTGATCGACCGGGTGTGGGGCGCGGACTACGTCGGCGACACCAAGACGCTCGACGTCCACGTGAAGCGCCTGCGGTCGAAGATCGAACCGGACCCGGGATCGCCTAGGCACCTGGTCACGGTGCGTGGTCTGGGCTACAAGTTCGAGACGTGAGCCGCTCGGTACCCGCCTGTTGCGATACAGATCACGGTTACGGTTTCGTGACCTGACGTGCGGGCGGGTACCGTAGACGCTCGTGCGCCTAGGGGTACTCGACGTCGGTTCCAACACCGTCCACCTGCTCGTGGTCGACGCCCACCGTGGCGCCCACCCGACCCCGATGCATTCCGAAAAAGCCGTCCTCCGGCTCGCCGAGCAGATCACCCGCAACGGCGACCTGAGCCGCGCGGGCGCGGACAGCCTCGTGCGGGCGGTCGAATCGGCGAAGGCGTCGGCCCTGCGGCTCGGCTGCGAAGACGTCATGGCCTTCGCGACCTCCGCGGTCCGCGAAGCCAAGAACGCCCCGAAGGTACTGGCGAAGGTCCAAGAAGAGACCGGCGTCGAGTTGAAGGTGCTTTCCGGGGTCGACGAGTCCCGGCTCACCTTCCTCGCCGTCCGCCGCTGGTTCGGCTGGTCGGCGGGCAAGCTGCTGGTGCTCGACATCGGCGGCGGCTCGCTGGAGGTCGCGATGGGCCGCGACGAGGAGCCCGAGCTAGCCGAGTCCCTCCCGCTGGGCGCGGGCCGGACCACCCGGACGCGGTTCCAGCACGACCCGCCGACCCGATCCGAGCTCATCGCGACTTCGGCGTGGCTCGAAGAACAACTGGCCCCGCTCGCGAAGAAGGTCGCCAAATTGGGTGAACCCGATCGTGTCGTGGCGACGTCGAAGACGTTCCGGTCACTCGCTCGGCTGACCGGGGCGGCGCCGTCGACCAGCGGGCCGCATGTGCGCCGTACCCTGACCGACACCGCGTTGCGCCAGCTCATCGCGTTCATCTCCCGGATGACCGCCCATGACCTGGCACAACTCGAGGGGGTCAGCGCGAGCAGGTCGCATCAGCTGGTGGCGGGCGCGCTCGTCGCACAAGCCACCATGCGGGCGCTTTCCCTGGAAGAACTGGAGATCTGTCCGTGGGCACTGCGAGAAGGTGTCATCCTGCGACGGCTGGACCATTCGAACGGTGCGGACGAGACTGGGGGCGGCAGCGCCCGACTGGACTTCGTCGAAGGAGAACGGGCACGGTGAAGAGGTGACGGAAATGCGGATGACGGTGGATAGCGCGCGCGACGCCGCCGATGCCCCGTCGCGTGCCGGTTCGCAACGGCTGGAGCGCGCATTGGACATCACGGTATGACGGACGAGACAGAGAGCGGCCCGCCGCAGAAGACCGTGGCGGAGCTGCTCGCGCAGCACGGAGCCCAGCCCGAAGGCGGGCGCCGCAGGCGACGCCGCGCGGCCGACGACGAGGACGAGGCTCCCGAGCCGACGCGCGGCAGGCGAGCGCCGTCGGTGAGCGACACCGCGCCGCAGGCCATCATCGACAGGGTGTCCGGCGACACCCCGCCGCCGCCCAACCGTCCTCCGCGCCGCTCGCGGCCTCAGGACTCCGGCGCGCGTCCCCTTCCGCCGCAGGAAACCGGCGCGCGCCCGGTTCCGCCGCCACAGGATTCCGCGCCGCTGCCGGTGCCGCCGAACGCCGCGGCCCCGACCAGGCAGACACCGCCGGTGCGCCCGCCGCAGGAGCAGTCCGGCTACCAGCAGCGCCCGCCGCAGCAGTCGGGTCAGTTCGTGCGACCGACTCCGCCGCAGGAGCAGTCGGGTTATCAGCAGCGCCCGCCGCAGCAGCCTCAGCAGTCTGGTCAGTTCGTCCGGCCGACTCCGCCGCAGGAACAGTCCGGCTACCAGCAGCGTCCGCCGGATTCCGAAGGTCTGCCCCCGCGCGGCCGTCCGCGGCCCGCCGGTCCGGAGGAGACCCGCGGCGCGGTGCCGCCGGTCCGCCGCCGCCCCGAGCCGCCCGCCGGACCCCCGTCTTCGGGGCTTTCGGCGAGACTCGACGGCGGGGCCGACGCTCCGCCCGAAGACGTCCAGGAGGCGCCCGGCCCGATGCCCAGCGGCGCGTTCGCGACACCGCCCGCACAGCCGGCGCGGCGCCGCCGTCCGCCGGGCCGTCCGGCCCAGCCCAAGGCCGAGCCGAGCACCGAGCAGTTCGCCGCGGTCGGCGACGACACCGCGCCCGAAGCCGAGGCGTCCGCGCCCGTCGAGCCCGCGGCTCCGCCCGCCGGTCTCGCCGGCTGGCGCAAGCGCAGGCAGAAGGTGCAGTCCGAGGACACCGAGATCGGCGGGATCCCGCCGGTGCCGCTCCCGGTCGCGCCCGTCGAACCCGACACCGACCCCGAACCGGACCCCTTCGACGCCGGGCCGCCCACCATGGGCCATCCCGCGCCGATGCCGTTCGTGCCCCCGCATTCGCTCGACGAACGCGATCGGCAGGACAACCTCGACGACTACGAGCGCGAATTCGCCGACCCGGCGTACCCCGACGGCGGCCCGGACTTCGGCCGCGAGGAGTACGGCTACCGCGCCGACGACTACGAGGACGACTACGACGACCGGGAAGCGGAAGTCGCCGACGAGGACGAGCCCGAGGCGCCCGCCGAGAACACCTCGCCGGGCAAGCAGTGGCTGGCACTCGCCGGTCAGCTCGCCCTCGGCGTGGTCGGCGGCGCCGGGGTCTGGCTGGGCTTCAACTGGCTGTGGGTGAACATCCCCGCCGCCGCGCTGGTCGCCGCGCTGCTGGTGATCGTCGCGCTGGTGTGGATCGTCCGGAAGATCCGCAAGGCCGAGGACCTGCAGACCCTGGTGCTCGCGGTGCTGGTCGGACTGGTGGTGACGGTCTCACCGGCCGCACTCCTGCTCGTCGCGCGCTAGCGGCTTCGTGGAGGATGCCGGAATGGCTGTTCCGATTCCGGTGGGTGTCTCGACCGCGTCCGTCTGGCCGTTGAAGGCGGGCGTGGCCTTCGAAATGGCCGCCGACCTCGGCTACGACGGCGTCGAGGTGATGATCTGGGCCGACCCGGTCAGCCAGGACGTCTCCGCGCTGCGCCGCTGGTCGCGCCGCACCGGCGTGCCGGTGCTGTCGATCCACTCGCCGTCGCTGCTGATCACCCAGCGCGTGTGGTCGCCGGATCCCGAGGTGCGCCTGCGGATGTCCGTGGACGCGGCACTGGAACTCGGCGCGCGCACGGTCGTGGTGCATCCGCCGTTCCGGTGGCAGCGCCGCTACGGCGACGCGTTCGGCGACCTCGTCGACGAACTCGAGGAAGAGAGCGGCATCGAGATCGCGGTCGAGAACATGTTCAAGGTCCGCCCGCCCGGCGGCTCGCGGACGTCGCGCGTTTCGGCTTTCCGGCCCTCGATCGACCCTACGGACGTAGGGTTTCGCCACTACACGCTCGACCTGTCCCATACGGCGGCGGCCGGGATGGACGCCCTCTCGCTCGCCGAACGGATGGGTTCCGGGCTCACGCACGTCCATCTGGCGGACGGCACGGGCCTCCCGAAGGACGAGCATCTGGTGCCCGGACGCGGGATCGAACCCTGCGCCGAACTTCTCGAAAAGCTCGTGAACAGCGATTTCTCCGGGCAGGTCGTGCTGGAGATCAACACCCGCCGGTCGCCGAGCGCGGCGCAGCGGTCGCGGGACCTCGCGGAGTCACTTCTGTTCGCGAGGTTTCACCTCGGTCAGTGACAAAGATCGTCCCCAGGTGCGGAGATTCATTCCTGCCTGCGCCCGAGGCGCTGGTACACGTAAAGTTCCGACCGTGAACCAGCTGCGCTTGTTGATCTCCCGCACCCCGATGGATCGGCTCGTGGCCTGGGTCAGTGCTCGGTGAGCGCGGCCGACGACACGGGCACCTCCTTCGACGCGGCATGCGCGACTCGATCACTGGGTGACGGCACGTTCACGGCGGTACTGCGCACCGAATGGTCGGTCGGCGGCCATCCGCACGGCGGCTTCCTGATGGCCCTCATGGCACGAACCGCCCTTTCGCTCCTGCACGAACGCGGTGAGCCGCCATCCGAGCCGCTGGCGATCAGCGCGGAGTTCCTGCACCCGCCCGCCGTGGGCCCGGTGCTGCTGCGCACCGACGTCCGGAAGGTCGGAAGGCGCGCCTCGGTCGTCGCTGTCCTGCTGGAGCAGCGGGGCCGCAGTTGTGTCGAGGCCAGGGTGACCACCGGTCGGCTGCCGATGCGGCGTCCGGAATGGACCGACGTCCCGGCGATGCCCGCCGAGCCGCCGCCCGGAGCGGTGCCGATGACCGGCGAGACCTCCGAAGGCATGTTCAACCTGGCGAAAGGCTGCGAAGTCCGGCTGGATCCGGCGAGCGTCGGCTACCTGCACGGCCGGATCGGCGACCCGCCGAAGATCCGGCTGTGGGTCCGGCCGCGGCACGGTCTGCCGGATCCGTACTTCGCCCTGCTCGCGGGGGACGTGAACCCGCCGGTGGTCTACAACCTCGGCCGCGTCGGCTGGGCGCCGACGGTGCAGTTGACGGCGTTGCTGCGCACCCGTCCGGCGCCGGGCTGGCTGAGGGTGATCGTGGAGGCCCAGTCGGTGCACGAGGCCTGGTTCGACTCGGACGCCGTCGTGGTCGACTCGCAGGGCAGGCTCGTCTGCCAGTCGCGCCAGCTGGCACTTGCCCCGGCGCCCGGGGGCTGACGGCGGTTTGGCACGCTGAAAGGCATGAGCGTGATCGCGGTTCTCGGCGCCGGAAAAATCGGGGAAGCCCTGCTCTCGGGCCTGCTGCACGGCGGGCACAGCCCCGATGACCTGCTGTTCACCGAGCGATATCCGGCACGCGCGGCAGAGCTGACCGAACGCTACGGCGTGCACGGGGTCACCGTCGCCGACGCCGCGCGCCGCGCCGACGTGCTGGTCGTCGCGGTCAAACCCCAGGACATCGACCCGGTGCTGGCCGACCTCGCCCCGCTGCTCGGCGAGAGCTCGCTGGTGGTCTCGCTGTGCGCGGGCCTGCCGACGGCCCTGTACGAGCGCAGGCTGGCCGAGGGCGTCCCGGTGGTGCGGGTCATGCCGAACACCCCGATGCTCGTCGGAGAGGCGATGAGCGCGGTTTCCGCGGGCGCGCACGCCACCGCCGAGCACATCGCGGTGGTGAAGGACCTGCTCTCGCACGTCGGGCAGGTGGTCGAGGTGCCGGAGTCGCAGCAGGACGCCGTCACGGCGCTGTCCGGATCCGGGCCCGCCTACTTCTTCTACCTGGTCGAGGCCATGATCGACGCCGGGATCCTGCTCGGCCTGCCGCGTGCGCTCGCCGGGCAGCTGATCATCCAGTCGGCCGTCGGGGCGGCGAAGATGCTCGCGGAGTCCGAGGAGCACCCGGTGCTGCTGCGCGAAGCCGTCACTTCGCCCGCCGGAACCACCATCAACGCCATCCGCGAGCTGGAAAAGCACGGTGTCCGCGCGGCCCTGCTGGCCGCCATCGAAGCCGCGAAGGACCGCTCGACCGAGCTGGGACGTGCCCACGAAGGCTGAAATCCGCTGGATACAGGCCCATCTCGGTGACTCGCGTCGCTTTAGCCACACGTGTCCCGCTACTCTCAGGAGAGCACGTGCGTGTCGATACCACAGGTGGGGAAGCCTCGTGGCGCGACACGTGTCGAAGGACACGGTGAATCATGCCGCCGAACAAGAAGGATGATCTGCCCTCGGTGGGACAGGTCCAGTTCCTGACGGTCGCCGAGGTGGCCACGCTGATGCGGGTCTCCAAGATGACCGTCTACCGACTGGTTCACTCGGGCGAGTTGCCCGCGGTGCGCGTCGGGAAGTCGTTCAGAGTGCCCGAAAAGGCCGTTCACGAGTATCTGCAGGGCGCGTACTTCGACGTGGGCTGAGGCTCGCTTCGCGGAGCACAGCGTGCCCGCCCGAGGGCGTCTTCCGGGGCGCGAGTACCCTGGAAGACCGCTCGTGCCTGTGCGCTCCACCCGTTGGACGCTGCGCCGGGCAGCGTGACCGACGACGAAGGAAGGAGCGCTCTCGATGGGCTCTGTGATCAAGAAGCGCCGTAAGCGCATGTCGAAGAAGAAGCACCGGAAGTTGCTGCGCCGGACGCGCGTTCAGCGTAGGAAGGCCGGCAAGTAAGACACAGCCGGTGAGTGGCCCGTCCAGTTTCTGGACGGGCCATTCCCATTTAGTGGACGGTTTCCGCCCATTCGAGTGAGACGTGCGTCCCCTCTGCGAGCGCCTGGTTAATAGCATGTAAGCGCTGGCTCGACTACCCCTAATGAGCGGTAACATCTCAAGGGCAGCCGCGCGATGCTTCCAGTGAGTGCAGGTACGCGCACGCTCGGTGGATCAATTCGCGCTCAAGGTCATCAGGACCCCGTGATCGAAAGTCCGAGAACCGCCCAAAGCCGCAGGGAGTCCTATGCCGTCGAACATCGTGCTCGTGACCGGGGTCGGGGGAGACCTTGGCGGGAAGCTGCTCGCCAGACTCGGCAACAATCCGGAGTTCGAGCGGGTGATCGGCGTGGACACCACGCCCCCGCAGAAGTCGGTGCTGCAGCGCATGGGGCGCGCTGAGTACGTCCGTGCCGACATCCGCAATCCGCTGATCGCCAAGGTGATCAGCACGGCCAAGGTCGACACCGTCGTGCACGCTTCGTGCACCGCGCATCCGGCCGGTCCCGCTCGCCGCACGGCGATCAAAGAGGTCAACGTCATCGGCACGATGCGGCTGCTGGCGGCCTGCCAGCGCTCGCCGCTCGTGCGCAAGCTCGTGGTGAAGTCGACGGCCGCGGTCTACGGCGCGGGCGCGCGCTCCCAGGCCGTCTTCACCGAGGATTCCGAGCTCATCCCCACCTCGACCAGCGGCTACGCGAAGGACGCCGTCGAGATGGAGGGTTACGTCCGCGGGCTCATGCGCCGCCGTCCCGACATCACGACGACGCTGTTCCGGTTCGCCAACATCATCAGTCCCGAGATCGACACCGTGCTCTCGCGCTACTTCGCGCTCCCGGTGGTCCCGACCGTCTTCGGCTACGACGCGCGCATCCAGCTGCTCCACGCCACGGACGCGCTGGCCGTCTTCGAGCAGGCGACGGAGTACGACAAACCGGGCGTGTTCAATGTCGGCTCGGAGGGGGTACTCACGCTTTCACAGGCGATCCGGCGAGCCGGCCGGGTCGAACTGCCGATGCCCAGCGGTGTCGTGCCGTCGGTCGGCAAGGTGCTGCGCGGAGCCCGCGTGGTCGACTTCTCCGCCGATCAGGTCCGGCTGCTGAACTTCGGCCGTGTCGTGGACGTCACGAAGCTCAAGAAGGACTTCGGCTACACCCCACGGTGGACGACGCGCGAGGCGTTCGACGACTACATCACCGGCCGCGGGCTCAGGCCCGTGGTGGACGGCGGCAGGCTGGCCGGATTCGCCGGCAAGGTCCTGGTGGCCGCGGCGACCGGGCAGGCGGCGCACCGGTGAGCAGGCCGCACGAGGACACCCCCGAAAACTCTCACGAAGGCGAGGCGGAAGACGTGAGCGGCGCTGAAGCGCAGGTCATCCCGTTGCACGGCCCCGGCAGAGAGAAGCCGGACCCGGCCGCTCAGGCGGATCGGGATCTTCGCGAGTCCGAAGAGGCGCAAGAGCAGCTGAACCAGGAGCGCGGGGTGGACGCGCCCGTCGTCGAGTTCCCCGGGGCGGCGCGGGTCTCGCCCGCCCGGACCCGTCCGGCCGACGCGGACCTCCTCCCGGCCTCGCTCAGGACGGCGCTGGGGTTCCTGCGGGACCGGCTGACCGGTGACTACACCGTCGACGAGTTCGGCTTCGACGCCGAGCTCACCGAAACCCTGCTGCTGCCGCCGCTGCGCGCGCTGTACGAGAAGTGGTTCCGGGTCGACACCTTCGGCGTCGAGAACCTGCCCGCCGACGGCGGCGCGCTGCTGGTGTCGAACCACTCCGGCACGCTGCCGCTCGACGCGCTGATGACCGCCGTCGCGGTGCACGACCACGTCCCCGGCGGCAGGCACCTGCGCGGCCTCGGCGCGGATCTGGTGTTCCAGGTCCCGCTGGTCGGCTCCTTCGCCCGCAAGTCCGGGCAGACGCTCGCCTGCAACGCCGACGCGGAACGCTTGCTGCGCAAGGGAGAACTCGTCGGCGTCTGGCCGGAAGGGTTCAAGGGGATCGGGAAACCGTTCTCGTCGCGGTACAAACTGCAGCGGTTCGGCCGCGGTGGTTTCGTTTCCGCCGCGCTGCGGACCGGGGTGCCGATCATCCCCGTGTCGGTCATCGGCGCGGAGGAGATCTACCCGAAGATGGGCGACATCAAGCTGCTCGCGCGGGTGCTCGGCCTGCCGTACTTCCCGGTGACGCCGTTCTTCCCGCTGCTCGGCCCGCTCGGCGCGATCCCGCTGCCGACGAAGTGGAGCATCGAGTTCGGCGAGCCCATCCGCACGGACACCTACGACGCGGACGCCGTCGACGACCCGATGCTGGTGTTCACGCTGACCGACCAGGTCCGCGAGTCGATCCAGCAGTCGCTGTACAAACGCCTTTCGCAGCGGAAGAGCGTCTTCAAGGGCTGACGCTCCACGCGTTTAGTCCTCTTGTGGCGGTGGGCTCCGCGTCACTCACGTGATCAGAATCGTGACTCGCGTGATTGGGGGCGTGACTCCCGTGTTTGGGGCCGGAACTCTTGAGTTCCGGCCCCAAACACGCGAGTCACGGCGTGACTCACGCGTGTGACGGGTCAGCGGCGCCGGTAGGCCATGCCGGCCGCGACGGCGCCGGCCACGGCACCGACGCCGAGCACCGAAGGCACGCCGATCTTCGCGGCCTTCCGCCCGGTCCGGAAATCGCGGATCTCCCAGCCACGCGCACGCGCGACGTCCCGGAGGCCGCCATCCGGGTTCACCGCGACCGCGGTCCCGACGACCGACAGCATCGGGACGTCGTTCTGCGAGTCCGAGTACGCCGTGCAGCGCTTGAGATTCAGCCCTTCGCGTGACGCCAGCGCCCGGACGGCGTGGGCCTTCGCGCGGCCGTGCAGGAGGTCGCCGACGAGACGGCCGGTGTAGACGCCGTCTTTGGTCTCCGCGACCGTGCCCAGCGCGCCGGTGAGGCCGAGGCGCCGCGAGATGATGGCCGCGAGTTCGATCGGGGTCGCGGTGACGAGCCAGACGCGCTGTCCGGCGTCGAGGTGCATCTGCGCGAGCGCCCTGGTGCCGGACCAGATCTTGTCCGCCATCAGCTCGTCGTAGATCTCTTCGCTGATGTCGGTCAGTTCCTGCACGGTACGACCGGCCACAAAGGACAGTGCGCGCTCGCGGTGGGTTTTGATGTCTTCCTTGTTCTCCCGGCCGCCGAGCCGGAATTTCACCTGCTGCCAAACGAATCCGGCCAGATCGGCGGAGGTGAAGAACTTGCGCGCGGCCAGGCCGCGGGCGAAGTAGAAGATCGACGCGCCCATCATCATGGTGTTGTCGACGTCGAAGAACGCGGCCGCTGTCAGGTCCGGCGGGGCGGGCGGTGCGGGCGGTTCGAGGGCTTCGGCGGACGCGGTCGCCATGGCGGCCTCGGCCGACGCCTCGCCCGCCAGCTCGGCCAGCCGTTCGAGCTCTTGACTCTTATCCTTGCTCCGCCAAACTGACACGCACACCGCCTCCGGAATCCCAGGTGCCTACGCACAGCGTAGCGAGAGCTCAACCGAGTCGTACCGGGTGTGGCGTCTCCCTCAGTCGACGCTCTGTCAGCCGATGATTATCGGCGGTAACCCCGGGATGAGCGGCGGAATCGAAATCAGCGGCGGCGGGCGCGTGGTGGTCGTCGGGGGCGGCGTCTTCGTCGTGGGGGCGGGCGTCGCCACGACGGGCGGCGGTTTGCTTCCCGGCGGCGGTGCGAGCGGTCCTGTCGGGGTCGCGGTGTCCACTCCGGACGACGACGACGGCGGCGGCGAGGTCGGCGACGGTGATCCGGTCGGTGCCGAGGACGGCGCGGGCAACGTCACCGGCGGCACGGCGGCGTTGGGGGAGTCGGGGTTGCGGACGCAGTCACCGGCGGCCGGGACGGCGCCGAGATCGTCGGAAGAGCCCGTCGTGATCGTGTAGCAGACCAGCCTCGAGCCGAGATCCGTCGTACGCGCCTGGACCTTGTCGAGCAGGACGCGGACCGAGGCGAACTTGTCGCGGGCGTCGACGGGGGCGTGCCCGATCTGGAGGCCGAGCCTGTCGGACTGCTGCCGTGCCCAGGTGCGGAGTTCGGCCAGCCGGGTCTGGCCGCCCTGATCGGTGACGATCGCCGTCAGCTGCGAGACGCCTGCCCGCAGATCGGTCTCGAAATCGGAGAGCCCGGTGAAGTACGCCCCGGTGGACGCGCCTTGCCGGGTCAGCTCGTCGAGTTCGCCGACGCGGTCGGCGGCGAACTCCAGATGCTTCTTCGCCTTGTCCTGCTCGTCGAAAGTGAGCCCGAGCGCGGCCGATTCACCCGCTCGTTTGATGCCGTAGAGCGGATCGCCCGGTAACGCGTCCTTGGACAGCAGCAGGGTGATGCCGCCCAGCGCGAGCACGAGGGCGACGGCGGCGGCCGAAAGGTTGGCGATGGCGTGACCACGGCGCTTCGACGGGGCTTCGGCTTCGGCGAGGCGTCCGGCGATCTCGTCGCGGATGCGCTTCCGTGTTTCGGCGTCGGGGGCGCCGCCGGCACCCAGCTCGCGCAAGCCGCCGACGAGCGCCAGTTCGTGCGCGAATTCGTCGTCGTCCGGAGCCGAGGTGCCGTCGACAAGGTCCGCGAAGCGGTCACCGTCCGCTCGCTCCCGTGCGAACCATCCCGGCACGCCCACGGCGAAGTCTCCATCTGCTCAGCCCGGTCCTGACACCGGTCTGGCTGGGAAAACGAGCGGGAGCGCCCAAGGGTTACGGCAAGGCCCGGTGAGGGATAAATATGGGACTCTAACGCAATCCTGTGGGCAGAAGTTGTGCCAAACGGCGTACCGCGCGGTGCTGGAGGGCCTTGATGGCGCCCTCGTTGCGCTTCATGATCGCCGCGGTCTCCGCGACCGAGAGCCCCTGCATGAACCGCAGCACGATGCACTCACGCTGGTCTTCGCCGAGTTCGGCGACGCAACGCAGCAGCTCGGCGCGGGTGGCGCGGCTGATGGCCTGCTGTTCCGGCCCCGCGACGGCCTGCACGCCGACGTTCCCGATCGGTGCCCCGTTCGGTTCGGCGACCTCGTCGGTGACGACCTCGAGGCGGAACCGGCTCGACTTCACGTGGTCGAGGATGATGTTGCGCGCGATGGTGACGAACCAGGCGCCGACGTCACGTCCCTGGTAGCTCACCGACGTGATGCGGCGCAGCGCGCGCAGGAAGGTCTCGCTGGTGACGTCCTCGGCGAGGTCCCGGTCGCCGAGGCGGAACAGGACATAGCGGTAGACGACATCGACGTAGCGGTCGTAGAGCCTGCCGAAGGCGGACGTGTCGCCGTCTTGCGCGGCGCTGACCAGCTCCCACGCTTCGGCCTTCGCGGCCTCAGCGGCGGCGTCGGTGCTCTCGGTGGTGTCGCCGGCCTTGGACCGGGACGAGACCGAGGGGAAACCGCTCCGGCGGAGGATGTGGCCCGCCAGCATCGAGACGGGGTTCGGCGCGGGAAGGGTCACGCGGTACCTCCCGTTCCGGACAGGGAGAACCGGCCGGCATGTCCCACCGCCGCGTGGGCCTGCAAGATCTGCACGTCCGGACTCCCTTTCTCACCATCGAGTGATCAACACCACTCGACGACGACCAGCAGCATACGTGTAGTTACCGCGAAGTAGGTAGCGGTGCCGGGGTTACGGAACTGCGACGAAAGCGAGTGACACCCATGACGGTGGCCGAGATGACAAACTGGCAACGCCGTTCACCGAGGGAAGAGGTTCGCAGTTGAGCGCGGAGCAGGTTGCCGATCCAAGTGTGCCCACCTTGCTCGTCGAGGCCGCCCGGCAGTGGCCCGGGAAGGCGGCCGTTCAGGAGACCGGCGACGGGGTCGCGCTGACCTGGGCGGAACTCGACGCCGTCGTCCACGCGCTGGCCCGTGCCCTGCTCGACGCGGGAATCGAGCGGGGCGACAGGGTGGCGTTGCGGCTGCCGACGTCGGCCGCGTTCGCCGTCTCGCTGTTCGGGGCACTCCGGGCGGGCGCGGTGGTCGTCCCGATCTCGCCGCAGGCTCCGCTGGCGGAGTTGAACGGGCTGCTGGAGCACAGCGGCGCGCGGCTCCTCCTCGAACGCGAGACGACCGAGGACCTCTTCGACGGAGTGATCAGCCTCTCACCGCCGATTAATTCGGATGGAGCAGCCGAACCGGTCGACGCGGCCGGGGCCGGTGAGGACATAGCGGTCATTTCGTACACCTCCGGAACGACCGGCCCGCCGCGCGGCGTGATGCTGTCGCACCGGGCGCTGCTGGCGAACCTCGACCAGCTGAGCCGGATCGTCCCGACCCCGCTCGTCCACGGCGACCGCGTGCTCATCACCATCCCGCTGTTCCACGTCTACGGCCTCGGACCAGGCCTGTTGCAGACCACGTCGGTCGGCGCGACGGCGATCCTGTCCGAACGTTTCCTCGCCGAGCGGACCCTGGCCGACTGCGCCGAGTACCGCGTGACCTCCATCGCCGGCGTGCCCGCGATGTACGCCGAATTCGCCGCGATGGACCCCGACGAACTCGGGGCGGGCCTTTCCACCGTTCGGCGGATGACCTCGGGCGCGGCGCCGCTGCACCCCAAGATCCTCACCTCGATCCGCGGCGCCACCGGGCTGGACGTCTACGAGGGCTACGGCCTCACCGAATGCGCTCCCGTGGTCACCACGACGCTGGTCACCGGCTACCCGAAGCCGGGTTCGGTTGGGCGGCCGCTGCCCGGCGTCGAGCTCCGGCTGGTCGACAGCGATGGCGACGCGGAGCCCGTTCCGCTCGACCCGGACGACCTCGGCGACGCTTTCGACGAGGACGGCGGTACCGGGCTGGTGTCGATCCGCGGCGCGAACCTGTTCTCCGGCTACTGGCCCGACGGCTCGCACGGCCCCGACGAAGAGGGCTGGTTCCGCACCGGCGACGTCGGCTACCTCGACACCGACGGCGACCTGCACCTGGTGGACCGGGCCAACGACCTGATCATCGTCAACGGCTTCAACGTCTTCCCGCACGAGGTCGAGAACGTGATCTCGATGCTGGAAGAGGTCGTCGAGGCGGGTGTCGTCGGCGTCGTCGACGAGCGGACCGGCGAAGCGGTGAAGGCCGTCGTCGTCCCCGCGCCCGGCGCTTCGCTTTCGGAGCAGCAGGTCGTCGAGCACTGCGCGGAGCACCTGGCGGGCTACAAGGTGCCGCACACCGTCGAGTTCGCGGAGTCGCTGCCGCATTCCGCCACCGGCAAGCTCCGGCGTCTGAGGCTCAGGTAAGGATTGACGCATGGCGCACCACGTGACCGTCATGACCCGTACGGGCTGCCACCTGTGCGAGGTCGCGGAGCAGGACATCGAGCGGATCTGTGGCGAGCTGGGCGTCGCCTGGTCGGCGGAGGACGTCGACAGCGACCCCGAATGGCGGGCCGAATACGGCGACCGCGTGCCGGTGATCCTGGTCGACGACGCCGAGCACGGCTACTGGCGGGTCGAAGAGGACAGGCTCCGGAAAGCGCTGGCGTAACACACTCGTAAGGGGCGAACGGCCGACCCGAAGCGGGTTTCGCTCCGAAGATGGAGTCGTGGACGACGAACGCAGGATCACCTTCCCGCAAGCCGCTCTGACCGGGCTGCTCGCTCTCGCCGCCGCGCTCGGCGTCGGACATCTCGTCGCGGGCTTCGTCGGGTACACGGCTTCGCCGTTCGTCGCCGTGGCGAACTTCGTCATCGACCACAGCCCGCACGCCGTCGTCGCCTGGGCCGAGCGGACGCTCGAGACGTGGGACAAGCCGATCCTCAAGATCGGCCTCGCCGTGGTGCTGGTGCTGATCGCGCTGCTCGCGGGACAGCTTTCGCGTCGCAAGCCGCTGCCCGGCCAGGTGATCGTCGGCCTGCTCGGCGCGGCGGGCGTCGCCGCCGTCTTCGTGCGCACCGACCTCGGGCAGATCGCGTTGCTGGCGCCGGTGGCCGCGACGGTCGCCGGACTCGTCGTCTTCACCTGGTTGCAGTCGTTCTTCCGCCCGCCGGTGTTCTTCGACGCCCGCGAGGGCGAGGGACCGGACAGGCGGAAGGTGCTGATCACCGGCGCTTCCGTCGCGGCCGGGGCCGGTGTCGCCGCGCTGACCGGCCAGTTCGTCGGAACGCGGAAGAACGCCGAGGAGTCTCGCGCCGCCGTCGGCAGGCTCGTCGCGGCGAAGACGGCGCCCCCGATCCCGCCCGACGCGGACTTCGTGAAGTTCGGCACCCCGCCGTACCTCACCCCATCGAAGGATTTCTATCGGATCGACACGGCGCTGGTCGTCCCGCAGGTCCGCACCGAGGACTGGAGTCTGCGGATCCACGGCATGGTCGGCCGCGAGGTCACCTATTCGTATGAGGACCTGCGCTCGCGGCCGCTGATCGAACGCGACGTCACCCTGTGCTGTGTGTCCAACGAGGTCGGCGGTCCGTACATCTCCAACGCGCGCTGGCTCGGCATCGACCTGCGCGACCTGCTGAACGAGGCGGGCGTGAAACCCGGCGCCGAGCAGATGTTCGCGACCAGTGTCGACGGCTGGACCTGCGGAACCCCGGTCGAAGCGGCCCTGGATCCGGCGCGCGGCGCGATGCTCGCGATCGGCATGGACGGCGAACCGCTGCCGATCGAGCACGGCTTTCCCGCGCGCATCGTGATCCCCGGGCTGTACGGCTACGTGTCCGCCACGAAATGGGTGACCGAGCTGGAGATCACCACCTGGAAGGACCGCGACGCGTACTGGCTGAACCGGGGCTGGGCGCGCGAGGGACCGGTGAAGACGCAGTCGCGGATCGACGCGCCCGGTTCGGCGGTGACGGCGGGCAAGGTCGTCGTGTCCGGGATCGCGTGGGCGCAGCACACCGGCGTCGCGAAGGTCGAGATCCGGGTCGACCAGGGGCCGTGGCGGGAGACCGTCCTTTCGGCCGAGACGACGAAGGACACCTGGCGCATGTGGTGGACCGAAGTCGACGTCGCCGCTGGTCAGCATCAGATCGCCGTCCGGGCGACGGATCGGTCGGGCTACACGCAGACGGAGGAGCGCGTCGGAACCGTGCCCGACGGCGCCACCGGACTTCACACGGTGGCGGTCAACGCGCGCTGACGCGAGCTTGGACACAGCACCTACCAGTGACTTTGTGCCTGCGTTCACAAGTGGCTACCGTAGATACGTCGCCTCCGAAAGCGCCCGGCATCGAACCGGACTCAGCGCCGCGGGTCAAGAGCCGATTTCGTGGTTCGGGCGACTCATGTCGTCAGCAGGACCAGAGGAGCGGACAAGCGTGGTGTCGCAACGAGGCCGGCGCACCCGGGTGACACCGGACGCCGACAACGCGCCCACCGCGGAGATGCCCGCCGTCGAGGCCACCGCCGAACCGGAAGCGGTCCGCGCGAAGTCGATCCCCGAGGCCGCCGTCGCGCGCCTCGCCGTCTACCTCCGCGTCCTTTCCGGGCTGGCCGAGCAGGGCGCGACGACGATCTCCAGCGAGGAACTCTCGCAGGCCGCGGGCGTCAACTCCGCGAAACTGCGCAAAGACCTGTCGTACCTCGGCTCGTACGGCACGCGCGGCGTCGGCTACGAGGTCAGCGTCCTGGTCAGCCAGATCGAGCGGATCCTCGGCCTGACCCGCAAGCACAAGGTCGCCGTGGTCGGGATCGGAAACCTCGGGCACGCGCTGGCCAACTACGGCGGGTTCCCCGGCCGCGGGTTCCCGGTCGAGGCACTGTTCGACCTCGACCCGGACCTGGTCGGCGTCCCGGTCGGCGGTCTCCCGGTCTCGCATCTCGACGAGATCCCCAAAGTCTGCGCCGAACGGCAGATCTCCATCGGCGTCATCGCCACTCCGCCCACCGCCGCGCAGTCGGTCTGCGACAGGCTCGTCGCAGGTGGCGTGCAGTGCATCCTGAATTTCGCCCCGGTGGTGCTGCAGGTTCCGGCACATATCGAGGTGCGCAAGGTCGATCTCGCCGTCGAGCTGCAGATCCTGTCGTTCCACGTCGCTCGCCGCGCCGATCTGGCCGCTCACGGCAACGGCGGAGGAGACGCCGCCCCCAAGGGCGCCGAGAATGGCAGCGTGAACGGCCACGGCAACGGAATGGTGGTGCGCTGAAAATGAGCGTGTTGGCTGTCGGGCTCTCGCACCGCAGTGCCGAGCTGAACACCCTGGAGCGCGTCGCGGTCCCCGCGACCGACGTGACCAAGGTGCTCCACGAACTGCAGCAGGCCGAGCACGTCAGCGAGGCGATCCTCGTCTCCACCTGCAACCGCATCGAGGTCTACGCGGTCGTCGAGACCTTCCACGGCGGCCTGAACGACGTCTCCGACGTGCTCGCCCGCCAGGCCGGGATGGAGCCCGCGGACCTCTACGACTCGCTGTACGTGCACTACGCGGGCGCCGCGATCGAGCATCTGTTCTCGGTCACCTCCGGGCTGGACTCGATGGTCGTCGGCGAGACGCAGATCCTCGGCCAGATCCGGTCCTCGTACGCCACCGCGCGCGACGCCGGCACCGTCGGCCGCACACTGCACGAGCTGATCCAGACCACGCTGCGCGTCGGCAAGCGCGTTCACTCCGAGACCGGTCTGGACAAGCTCGGCGCGTCGGTGGTCTCCGAGGCGCTGGCCGCGGCCGGGGACATCGCGGGCAAGCACGCGCTGATCGTCGGCGCCGGTTCGATGGGCGCGCTGACCGCGTCCCAGCTGCGCAAGTCCGGGATCGGCGAGATCACCATCGCCAACCGCACCGAGGCCAGGGCCGCCCGTCTCGCCGCCGCGAGCGTCGAGCAGGGAGTGCCCGCCAAGGCCGTCCAGATGAGCGGGATCGCGGACGCGGTCGCCGAGGCGGACATCGTCATCTGCTGCACCGGCGCGAACGCCGCCGTGTTCACCGCCGGGCACGTCCCGGCCCGCGCCGGACGCCCGCTGGTCGTCTGCGACCTGGGCCTCCCGCGTGACGTCGAGCACGAGGTCGCCGAGCTGGCCGACGTCACCGTCGTCGACCTCGAGACCATCCAGCGCCGCATGCGCGAAGCGGGCGCCCCGACCACCGAACGCCAGACCGCGAAGGCCACCGGCATCGTGCTCGACGAGGTGCGCGAGTACCTCGCCGGACAGCGCAGCGCCGAGGTCACCCCGACGGTGACGGCGCTGCGGCGCCGCGCGGCCGAGGTGGTCGACGCCGAACTGCTGCGGCTGGACAACCGCCTGCCGGATCTCGAGGCCGGGGTCCGCGAGGAGGTCGGCCGCACGGTCCGCCGCGTGGTCGACAAGCTGCTGCACGCGCCGACGGTGCGGGTCAAGCAGCTGGCCGCCGAGACGGCCGACACCGACTACGCCAACGCGCTGCGCGAGCTGTTCTGCCTCGACCCGCAGGCGCCCGCCGCCGTGGCGAGTCCCACCGCGACGAAAGACGAGTGATCATCAAGTGAGCAGAGTCATCCGGATCGGGACGCGCGGCAGCAAACTCGCCCTCGCGCAGACCGGCACCATCGCCGACGCCTTGCGCGCCACCGGGGCCGAGGTCGAGCTCGTCACCGTGACGACCCCCGGCGACAAATCTTCCGCCCCGATCCCGACGATCGGGGTCGGCGTGTTCACTTCCGCGCTGCGCGAAGCCTTGCTGCGCGAGGAAGTCGACGTCGTCGTGCACTCGTACAAGGACCTGCCGACGAAGCCGGAGCCGGGCATCACGCTCGCCGCCGTGCCGCGCCGCGAGGACCCGCGTGACGCGCTGATCGCCCGTGACGGGCTCACTCTCGGCGAGCTCCCGCCCGGTTCGACGGTCGGCACCGGCTCGCCGCGGCGCACCGCGCAACTGCGCGCGCTCGGTCTCGGTTTGGAAATCGTGCCGATCCGAGGCAATATCGACACCCGCATGCGCAAGGTGACCGACGGAGAGCTCGACGCCGTCGTCCTGGCGCGTGCCGGACTGGCCAGGATCGGCCGGGCGGAGGAGATCACCGAGACCCTCGACCCGATCCAGATGCTGCCCGCGCCCGCACAGGGTGCGCTGGCGGTGGAGTGCCGGGCCGGTGACGTGGACATCGAGCACCTGCTCGGGTCCACAGTGGACGATGAAGGCACCCGTGCCGTGGCGACCGCCGAGCGGGCGTTGCTCGCGGCGCTGGAAGCCGGGTGCAGCGCACCGGTCGGAGCGCTGGCGGAGATCGTCGAGGACCTGGACGCCGATGGGCGGGTCGTCGAGCGGATCTCGTTGCGGGGCACCGCCGCCGTCGAAGGGGACGGGGACGCGGTCGACATGGTGCGCGCTTCCGCGCTCGCCGACAAGCACGAAGCCGAGCAGCTCGGGCGGACATTGGCCGCCGAACTGCTCAACCTGGGGGCCGGCGCGCTGTCCGGCCCCGCCCAGTGAGTCAGAACGTTGAAGGTAGGGCCGCGATCGACTGCGGCCGCTCAAGAGGAGAACGCACAGATGACCCCCGCGCGTAAGACCACCGGGCGTGTCGCCTTCGTGGGCTCGGGCCCCGGTGACGCCGGTCTCCTGACCGTCCGCGCTCAGGAGCTGCTCGCCAAGGCCGAGGTCGTGGTGACCGACCCGGACGTCCCTTCGGGCGTCCTGGCCCTCACCGCCGAGGGCGCCGAAGTGCGCCCCGCCGTCGGCGAGGCCACCGAGGTCGCCAAGGACCTGGTGAACGAGGCCAAGGCGGGACGGCTGGTGCTCCGGCTGATCGCCGGTGACCCGCTGACCCAGCCCGCCGTCGTCGCCGAGGTGCAGGCCGTTTCCCGGACCAGCGCCGTCTTCGACATCATCCCGGGCGTTTCGCCCGGCGCCGCCGTCCCGGCGTACGCCGGTGTCGCGCTTGGCGGCACCCACACCGAGGTCGACGTCCGCGGTGACGTCGAATGGGCCGCACTGGCCGCCACCCCGGGCCCGATCGTGCTGCACGCGACTTCGGCGCATCTCGCCGAGGCCGCGTCCGCGCTGACCGAGCACGGGCTGCCGTCGAGCACCCCGGTCGCGGTCACGTCGAACGGGACGATCAACACCCAGCGCACCCTGGACACCACGCTGGCCACCGTCGCGAACGAGGCGGGCGAGCTCGTCGGCCCGCTGATCGTGACCATCGGCCAGGCCGTCGGCCAGCGCTCGAAGCTGTCGTGGTGGGAGTCGCGCGCGCTGTACGGCTGGAAGGTCCTGGTGCCGCGCACCAAGGAGCAGGCCGGTGAGATGGCGGAGCGGCTTCGCGGCCACGGCGCCACCTCGCACGAGGTCCCGACCATCTCGGTCGAGCCGCCGCGCAGCCCCGCGCAGATGGAGCGTTCGGTCAAGGGTCTCGTCGACGGCCGCTACCAGTGGATCGTCTTCACCTCGACCAACGCCGTCCGCGCGGTGTGGGAGAAGTTCGAGGAGTTCGGCCTCGACGCCCGCGCCTTCTCCGGCGTCAAGATCGCTTGCGTCGGCGAATCGACAGCCGCGAAGGTGCGCTCGTTCGGCATCATCCCCGAGCTGATCCCGGAAGGTGAGCAGTCCTCGGAAGGCCTCCTCGCCGAGTTCCCGCCGTACGACGACGTCCTCGACCCCGTCGACCGCGTGCTGCTGCCGCGGGCGGACATCGCCACCGAGACCCTTTCGGCCGGTCTGCGGGAACGCGGCTGGGAAATCGACGACGTGACCGCGTACCGCACGGTGCGGGCCGCGCCGCCGCCAGCCGAGACCCGCGAGATGATCAAGACCGGCGGTTTCGACGCGGTCTGCTTCACCTCGTCCTCGACCGTGCGGAACCTCGTCGGCATCGCCGGCAAGCCGCACACCCGCACGCTGGTCGCGTGCATCGGCCCGAAGACCGCGGAAACCGCCGTGGAGTTCGGGCTGCGGGTCGACGTCCAGCCCGAGAAGGCCGACGTCCCGCACCTGGTCGACGCGCTCGCCGAGCACGCCGCGCGGCTCCGCGCCGAGGGCGCGCTCCCGCCGCCGCGCAAGGCCAAGCGGGCTCGCCGCTCCTGACGATCGCCGAAAGCCCCCTTCTCACGTTTCGCGTGGGAAGGGGGCTTTTTCGTTCCTTAGTGAAGCTTTACCGCTTGCGAAGCGGTGGGCCCTAGCCTCGGTGGCTTCGACAAGCACTGGGGAGTGATCATGAAGTCTCTTGCACGGGCCGCCACCGTCCTGGGTGTACTGGCCCTCGGTTCCGCCGGACTCGCGGGCGCGGCGGCCGCGGCTCCTACGCCGTTCGAGGTGTGCAGCCCGCTCGGCTGCGCGGTGCAGAGCGTCCAGTTCACCATCGGTACGGACACGGTGTTCGCCACGTTGACCGACAACTCGCCGACTGCGGCTCTCATCGCGCAGTTCATCGTGTCCTCGCCGGGTCAGATCGCCATCGTCCGCGTCGACGACGGGGTGTTCCACGCCGTGGTCAGGTTGCCCGCCGGTTGGAAGCAGTTGACGGTGAAGGCCTGCTCCACCGTGAACAACTGCAACAGCAAGACCATCATCCGGCTGTAAGACCCCAGCGGTCGTGTTGGCCTTCCAATCACGCGTGTCGTCCGTCTGATCACACGTGTCGTCCACCCAATCACGCGAAACACCGACTCGCCCGAACTGGTCGAGTGGCGACCAGAACGGCACCTGCCACTCGCCACCCCAGCCCGGCATCCCGCAGCCACCCTGATGTCGCGAAAGCCACTTTCGGGACATCAGACGTCCCGAAAGTGGCTTTCGCGACACCCGGAGCTTCGCCTCAACGGCCCCAGACGCCACTCACGAGAAGAACTTCACGACCTCCGTGTACGCCAGATACGCGAACATCGCCAGGCACACCCCCAGCAGCCCGTTCGAAACCCAGCCGGACCGCCCTTCGCGAGGCACCCGCGAAGTGTTCAGCAGTACCAGCAACGTCGCCGCCAGGAACGGCATGAACAACGAGCCCAGCACGCCGTAGATCACGGTGAGCTGGAAGGGCTGGTCGAGGAACAGCAACGCCATCGGCGGAAAAGTCAGCCACAGCACGTAACCCCGGTAGGCGGGACTGCGTTCCCCGGCCTTCTTTTCATACGTCTCAACGCTTTCCGTCGTGTCCGCGGGCAGCCGGAGGATGCGCCACCAGTCCGCGAAGAGCAGGCTCACGCCGTGCCAGACCCCGATCACCGACGTGAACGAAACCGCGAAGAAGCCGATGAGGAACGGGATCCGCGCCCATTGCCCGTAGTCCGCGGCGAGGGTGTCTCCGAGGAACAGCAGGCCCTTGTCGCCCGAGAGGATCTTCTGGCCCAGCAGCAGTTCCGCGCCGACGATCAGCATCGCGATCACGAAGATCCCGGTCATGAGGTAGCCGACGGCGTTGTCGGTGCGCATCATCGGCAGCCACTTCGCCGAACGCCAGCCTTTCGCGAGCGTCCAGTAGCCGTAGGCCGCCATGGTGATCGTGCCGCCGACGCCGCCGATCAGGCCGAGGACGTAGACGAGTGAGCCGTCGGGCAGCGTGGGGACGGCGCCCTTGAACAACTCGGCGAAGTTCGGCACGACGAGGATCGCGGTGCCGACGACGGTCACGAACATCACGCCGGTGAGCACCGTCATCAGCTTCTCGATGATCGCGTAGCGGCCGAACCACACCAGCGCGAAGCCGAGCAGGCCGCAGAGCATCGCCCAGTACCGCACCGAAAGCGCGGGGAAGAGCGCGTTCAGCGGCAGTCCCGACGCCGACATCGCGGTCGCGCCGTAGACGAACCCCCAGATCACCGCGTAGATCCCGAAGTAGATCAGCGCCCAGATCCCCAGCGTCCGCCAGCCGGACAGGATCGTCCGACCCGAGGTCAGATGCCAGCGGCCGACGGCTTCGGCCAGCGCGAGTTTGAAGATCGTCCCGACGAGCACCGCCCACAGCAGCGTGTACCCGAAGCGCGATCCGGCCACCATCGTGGCGACGAGGTCGCCCGCGCCGACCCCGGTCGCGGCGGCCATGATCCCGGGCCCGACCTGGCGCAGCCGTGCGCGCCAGCCGACGGGCGGTTCTTCCAGTTGGTCGATCACCGGTGAACTCGACATGCGGTGGAAAGTAACCCGCGTCACACCACCGAGGGAACTGGACAAAGGTGACTCTTTACCGTCTCTTAGGGAATGCCGCCCGACTGGACCAATGGGCCGTTCACCGCGCCTGCGGACCGGTTCCCGAGCGAGCCGGAGTACCGTCGTAGGGGTGTTTCCTGAGCATCGTCCCCGCAGGCTCCGTACCACTCCGGCCATGCGCAGGCTGGTCGGTGAGACGACGCTGCGCCCGCGCCAGCTGATCCTCCCGATGTTCGTGGCCGAGGGCATCGACGCGCCCCGCCCGATCGCCAGCATGCCCGGGGTCGTCCAGCACACCCGCGACACGCTGCGCAAAGCCGCCGTCGACGCGGTCAACGCCGGTGTCGGCGGGCTGATGCTGTTCGGCATCCCGAAGACGCGTGACGCGGAGGGTTCCGGCGCTGTCGACCCGGACGGCATCCTCAACGTCGCCCTGCGCGATCTGAGGTCCGAACTCGGTGACGCGACCGTCTTGATGGCCGACACCTGCCTCGACGAGTTCACCGATCATGGTCACTGCGGCGTCCTCGACGCCGAGGGCGGTGTCGACAACGACGCGACCCTGCGTCTTTACGCGGAAATGGGCCTCGCCCAGGCGGAAGCGGGCGCCCATCTGCTCGGGCCCAGCGGCATGATGGACGGCCAGGTCGGCGTCATCCGCGCCGCGCTCGACCGCGCCGGGCGCACCGAAACCGGGATCCTCGCCTACTCGGCGAAGTTCGCCAGCGCGTTCTACGGCCCCTTCCGCGAGGCCGTCGACTCGCAGCTGAAGGGCGACAGGAAGACGTATCAGCAGGATCCGGGCAACGTGCGCGAAGCGTTGCGCGAGATCGAGCTGGACATCGCCGAGGGCGCCGACATGGTCATGGTCAAGCCCGCGCTGTCCTATTTGGACGTCATCAGGGCCGCCGCCGAAGCGTCGCCGGTTCCCGTGGCGGCGTACAACATCTCGGGCGAGTACGCGATGGTCGAAGCCGCCGCCGCGAACGGCTGGATCGAGCGCGAGCGCACGATCCTCGAGGTGCTGACGTCGATCCGCCGAGCGGGCGCGGACATGATCCTCACTTACTGGGCCGCCGAAGCCGCCGCTTGGCTGGACTAGGCTGCCTCGCGTGAGCGACAGCAAAGCGGGCGAAACGGACGACGAGCGCCGCAAGCGGGGGAGGGCACCAGATCCGCTCCTCCCAGGTCAGGAGCCGGTGAAGCCCGCCGTGCCGAAGCCGGTCGCGCTCTCGTTCTGGTTGTGGATCGCGACCGGTGTCTTCCTGCTGGCCGGGCCGGTCTACCTGCTGATCGGCAGGCAGTCGGTGATCGACGAGTTCACCAAACAGAACGCCGAACAGCGCGACCCCGCGCTGAAGGTCGATCCGGCGCGGATCGTTGACGGGGTCGACGGGCTGATCCTGAACCTGTTCGTCGGAGCGATCACGTTCGCCCTGCTCTTCGCGCTCTTCGCCTACAAGGCCCGCGAGGGAACGCGTTCGGCCAGGACGGTGCTGACCGTTCTCGCGGTCGTACTGGCCCTCATCGGGCTCTTCTACCTCGCAGGTGCGATCTTCGTGGTCATCGGCACGCTGCTGGCGGTGATCGCGCTGATCCTGATGTACCTGCCCAGCGTCGCCGACTACTACCCGAAGGTCGGGCGCAAGCTGCCATGACGCCCGAGCCGGCTCTTTACGGCGAACCCGGCGTCGGCTGGACGGCGCTGCTGTGGGCGCCGCTGTTCGCCCTCGCCGGGCTGCTCGCCGAACTGGCGACCGGCGGGCCGGTGCACTGGCCGGCCTGGATCCTGGTCGGCGTGGGACTGGTGGTGATCACCGTGCCGTGGGTCTACGCCCGCCGCCGGTACCTCTCGCTCGAAGTCACCGCCGACGGCTACCGGCAGGGCCGCGAAACCCTGGAGGCGGCCCGGATCGCCGAGGTCCTCGAGGACGACGAGGCTCCGGTCGGGGCACGGGTCCTCGGTGGTGGCTGGACGATCCCCAAGAAGCACGGCGAGGTCGGGCTGAAGCTCGAAGACGGGGTGTTCGTCCGAGCCTGGGCCAAGGATCCGGACGCCCTCCGCGAGGCGCTCGAGGATTTGGTGCGTGCTCGCACCACAGAGTCATGAGAAACTGCTCACCGTGATCGACCTTCCCCAGCCGACCGGGGCCGACCTGTGGCCACCGGAGGACGCCCGGCCCGCGGCCCGGCTGCACAAACCCCTGCGCGCCGTGGTGGGTGCCGTGGAACTGATCCTCGCCGCTCTCGCGGTGTGGGGCGTTTTCGCGTGCTGGAAAGCAGGGGTCGTCCAGGTCGTGATCACCTACGGCGAAACGACGACCCTCGAATCACAGCGCTACTTCGGCGGTCCGCTCGCCGGCGCCATCGGGCTGGGTGTGCTGGCCGCGATCCTGGTCGTGGACGCCATCCGCCAGTTCCTGCTCGCGGTGCGCACAAAACAGCGCAAGCCCAAGGACTAGGCACTGCCGGAGTAAGTCTGGTCGCGGTCTTCGCGCCCAGACTTACTCCGGCACCGCCTAGTTGAGCCAGACGACGGCGGCGTTGACGGCCGTCGAGAACAGCAGCCACAGCAGGTACGGCACGAGCAGCCAGGCCGCGAGCTTCGACCGGCGCCCGAACTCCATCATCGTGATGGGCACCACGAAGTCCAGCAGGACGACGTCGGCCAGCGCCAGGGCGTGCGCGCTGCCGGCGAAGAACAGCGGCGTCCACAACAGAGTCAGCAGCAGGCAGAGGCCGTAGAAGGCGAAGCCGCGCGTTTCGCCGTCCGTCCGCCAGTAGCACCAGCCCGCGACGGCGACCACGAGGAGCAGGGCCGACCACACCGGACCGTAGAGCCAGCCCGGCGGCGCCCATGACGGGCGTGCCAGCGCTTTGTCGGCCTCGGAGCGGGTGGCCACGGCCAACGCGGCCACCGCCCCCACGATCACCGAGAGGGCGATGAATCCCGTCAGGGCCTGCCAGCGCAGGCGACGGTGATGGGTCGGCGGTGACGGCACCGTGGACACGTGGATTCCTCCGCGAGTGTTTCGACAGGAGTGCTTCCCACCCTAGTGGGACCGGTCACGCCGCGCCCGGAACCGCGAGGACTCGGCGTCGGGTGTCATCCGGGATTTGCGAGACTGGGGGCGTGACTACCGGAGTCGATCAGTCCAAGGCATGGTTCGAACGAGCGAAGGCCGTGGTCCCGGGCGGGGTGAACTCCCCGGTGCGGGCCTTCAACTCCGTCGGCGGTACCCCGCGGTTCATGGTGCGCGGCGAGGGCCCGTACCTGTGGGACGCCGACGACAACCGCTACGTCGATCTGGTCTCCTCGTGGGGGCCGATGATCCTCGGGCACGCGCATCCGGACGTCGTCGCCGCCGCGCGTGAAGCAGCCGTCGACGGACTGTCGTTCGGCACCCCGACCCGCGGTGAGGTCGAGCTGGCCGAGGAGATCATCCGCCGCGTCGAGCCGGTGGAGCAGGTCCGCCTGGTCAACTCCGGCACCGAAGCGACGATGAGCGCGATCCGGCTGGCCAGGGGGTTCACCGGCCGGGCGAAGATCATCAAGTTCGCGGGCTGCTACCACGGCCACGTCGACGCGTTGCTCGCCGAAGCGGGCTCCGGCGTCGCGACACTCGGCCTCCCGACGTCGCCCGGTGTCACCGGCGCGCAGGCGGCCGACACGATCGTCCTGCCCTACAACGACCTCGACGCGGTCCGGAAGTCCTTTGTGGACAACTCCGACTCGATCGCCGCGATCATCACCGAAGCCGCCGCGGGCAACATGGGCGCCGTCGCCCCGTCCGAGGGCTTCAACGCCGGGCTCAAGGAGATCGCGAACGAGCACGGCGCGCTGCTGATCATGGACGAGGTGATGACCGGGTTCCGCGTCTCGAAGGCGGGCTGGTTCGGCCTCGAAGGCGTCGCCGGCGACCTGTACACCTTCGGCAAGGTGATGTCCGGTGGGCTGCCCGCCGCGGCCTTCGGCGGCCGCGCCGACGTGATGGCGAAGCTGGCCCCGGGCGGGCCGGTCTACCAGGCGGGGACGCTTTCGGGGAACCCCGTCGCCGTCGCCGCCGGGCTCGCGACGCTGCGCGCGGCCGACGACACCGTGTACGCGGCCCTCGACGCCAACGCGAAGCGGCTCGGCGACCTGTTCGACCGGTCGCTGACCGAGGCCGGGGTCACGCACACCGTGCAGTACGCGGGCAACCTGGTCAGCGTGTTCTTCAGTGAGAACCCGGTGACGAACTACCCGGGCGCGCAGGCTTCGGAGACCTGGCGGTTCCCCGCGTTCTTCCACGCGCTGCTGGACAACGGCGTGTACCCGCCGCCGAGCGCGTACGAGGCGTGGTTCGTCAACGCGGCCATGGGGGACGCCGAGTTCGAGATCATCGAGTCCGCGCTGCGCGTGGCCGCCCGCGCCGCGGCCGAGGCGGTCCAGGCGTGAGCGAGACGACGATCGTGCACCTGCTCCGCCACGGTGAAGTGCACAACCCGGACAAGATCCTGTACGGCCGCCTGCCCGGCTTCAAGCTCTCCGACCGCGGTCAGCGGCAGGCGCTGACTGTCGCCGAAGCCGTCGCGACGCACGACATCACGCACGTCGTCGCTTCGCCGCTTCAGCGCGCGCAAGAGACCGCGGCCCCGATCGCGGCCGCGCACCGGCTCGACGTCGACACCGACGAGCGGCTCATCGAGGCGGACAACCAGTTCGAGGGCGAGCGGGTCGCCGTCGGCGATGGCGCCCTTCGCCAGCCGAAGCACTGGCCGAAGCTGGTCAACCCGTTCCGGCCGTCGTGGGGTGAGCCGTACGTCGAGATCGCGCACCGCATGCTCGGCGCGATCTACCGGGCGCGGCAGGCGGCCGAGGGGCACGAGGCGCTGTGCGTCTCGCACCAGCTGCCGATCTGGACCGTGCGACGGTTCCTGGAGGCGAAGCGGCTCTGGCACGACCCGCGCGTCCGGCAGTGCTCGCTCGCTTCGCTGACCAGCCTGGTCTTCGAGGGCGAAGAACTTGTGCGGATCGTCTACAGCGAGCCCGCCGGCACCACCGACCCGAAGGTGACCGGGGCATGAAGCGGATGCTGGCGGCCATGGCGGTGCTGTTGCTCGTCGTCACGGGCTGCACCACCGGCAAGGACGCCGTCGTCACCGGCGGCACGTTCAACTTCGTGTCGCCGGGCGGGAAGGTCGACATCACCTACGACGTCGCCGATCGCCAGCAGTCGCCGACGCTGTCCGGCGACGACCTCATGAACGAGGGCAAGCAGCTCTCGATCGCCGAGTTCCCCGGCAAGGTCATCGTGCTGAACCTGTGGGGCCAGTGGTGCGGTCCTTGCCGCGTCGAGGCGCCTGAGATGCAGAAGGTCTACGACCAGACCAAGGCGTCCGGTGTCCAGGTGGTCGGCATCGACCTGCGTGACAACGACCGGGCACCGGCGCAGGACTTCGTGCGCGACCGGAAGCTGACGTACCCGTCGATCTACGACCCGGCCGGGCGGACGCTGCTGCAGCTCTCGGGCTATCCGCGCAACATCATCCCGTCGACGATCGTGCTGGACAAACAGCACCGCGTCGCGGCGGTGTTCCTGCGCGACCTGCTGGCTTCGGACCTGCTGCCCGTCGTCGAACGCCTGGTGGCCGAACCGGCCTGACCCCTCGCGCGTTTAGTCCTCTGGATGCGGTCCTTGCATGCGCAACTACCGCATCCAGAGGACTAAACGCGTGGGGCTGGTTATCCTCCTCCTCTGCCGCACGGAGCGGCGCTGAACTGGGGAGAAGGAAATGACGACTGCTTCGAACCTGCCCAGATCCGGGCAGCAGGACGCCGAGGCGATGATCGCCGAGGCCAAGAAGGCCTTCTGGGTCATGGTCGGCTTGCTCGTGGTGATCTGGGCGGTCCAGATCTTCAACGCGCTGGACGGATACGCGGTCTTCGAGACCGGGGCACGGGCGCGGGACATCAGCACGCTGCCCGCCATTCTCTTCGCGCCCTTCATCCACACCGGCTGGGAGCACATCGAGGGCAATTCGGGCCCGCTGTTCATCTTCGGCTTCCTCGCCGCGTATCGCGGGGTGAAGAAGTTCTTCGGCGTCACACTGCTGATCGCCATGGCGAGCGGCCTCGGCGCCTGGTTCCTCTCGCCCTCCGGTCTGATCGGCTTCGGCGCGAGTGGCCTCGTGATGGGCTTCTTCGGGTACGTCCTGGTGCGCGGGATCTTCGACCGCCACAAGATCGACATCGTCATCGGGCTGGTGATGGCGCTGTGCTTCGCCTACCAGTTCGCCAGCCTGTTCCCTCAGAACGAGCTCGTGAGCTGGCAGGCGCATCTCTTCGGCTTCCTCGGCGGTCTGGTCGGCGGCTGGGTGTTCCGGGACCGCCGTCCCAAACCCGAGGTCACCGCGCCCGCCTTCCCCACCGTCCCGCTGACGCCGCCCGACACCCTCAAGTAGTCCTCTGGTTGCGGTAGTTCGTCAGCGAACTACCGCAACCAGAGGACGAAACGCGAGATCCTCGGTCACGACAGGGCTGGAGGGCCCCACCTCACGCCCCGCGTTTAGTCCTCTGGATGCGGTCCTTGCGCGTGCAACTACCGCATCCAGAGGACTAAACGCGCGAGAGAGGGACGGGACCAACGTCCTGACCGGGTGCGACGTAGGTCCCGTTGAGGGCGCCCCGGCGTTTTCACTCCGACCACACTCCCTACGCTCAGCCGAGTGAACTCCGTTACCGAGCTGGCGCTCTCAGGGCCGCTGCTGCTCGCCGCGGGTGTCGCGCTGCTGGCCGGGACGATCTCCTTCGCGTCGCCGTGCGTCGTGCCGCTGGTGCCCGGGTATCTCGCGTACCTGGCGGCGCTGGTCGGCGCGGACGCCCCCGCGGTCAGCGCCGACGAGGAGCGCAAGAAGGGCCGCTACGCCGTCGTCGGCGCTGCGGCGCTGTTCGTGCTCGGGTTCACCGTCGTCTTCGTCGTGACACTGGGGACGCTGGTCTGGATCGCCGACGCCGTCGCGATCAACATGGACCTCCTCCAGCGCCTCGGCGGCGTGCTGACGATCGCGATGGCGCTCGTCTTCCTCGGCTGGATCCCCGGGCTCCAGCGCGAGTTCCGTTCCCACCACGTGCCGCGCGGCGGGCTGTGGGGCGCGCCCGTGCTCGGCGCGGTGTTCGGGCTCGGCTGGACGCCGTGCATCGGGCCGACGCTGTCCGCGGTCATCTCCATGGCCAGCGCCACCGGCGGGGCGGCGGCACGCGGTTACGTGCTGATCCTCGTCTACTGCCTCGGCCTCGGCGTCCCGTTCCTCCTCATCGCGTTCGGCGCCCGCTGGGCCGTCCGCGCGACCGACTGGCTGCGCCGCCACGGCCGTCAGGTGCAGGTCTTCGGCGGCGTCCTGCTGCTGATCGTCGGCCTCCTGCTGGTGACCGGGCTGTGGGGCGACATGACCGGCTGGATCCGGAACACCCTCGTGACCGACCTCAGGCTGCCCTTGTGACGACCGAATATCGCCAGACGCCGTTGAAGCGTGCCTTCGCCTTGCTCCGCAACACCTGGCGCGGGCTGACGTCGATGCGCACCGCGCTGGTGCTGCTGTTCCTGCTCGCGCTCGCCGCGATGCCCGGTGCCCTGCTGCCGCAGCGGAACCTCAACGCCGCCAAGACCGACGAGTACATCGCCGCGCACGGCTGGTGGGGTGAACTGCTCGAGCGCACGCAGTTCTTCGAGGTCTACGGCAGCGTCTGGTTCTCGGCGATCTACATCCTGCTGATGGTCTCGCTCATCGGCTGCCTCGCGCCGCGCAGCTTCGAATACGCGAAGGCGATGCGCGCGAAGCCGGTGATCACGCCGCGCAAGCTCTCGCGGATGCCGCATCACGTGTCCACCACGACCGATCGGACCCCCGAGACGGTCATGAAGGACACGCACGCGCTGCTCAAGGGTTGGCGCCGCGTAGAGCGCGAAGAGGCCGACGGAGTCCGAAGCATCTCCGCCGAACGCGGGTACCTCCGCGAGACCGGCAACCTCGTCTTCCACTTCGGCATGCTCGGCCTGATCATCTTCTTCGCGCTGGGCAAACTCTTCGGCTACGAAGGCCAGGTCATCGTCCAGGCCGACAACAGCCAGTGGTGCAACTCCGGCATCCTCGGCTACGACACCTTCAACGCGGGTCTCCGCGTCGACGGCACCGACCTGAACCCCTTCTGCATCCGGCTCAAGGACTTCGAAGCGCGCTACACCGCGTCCGGGCAGGCGAACTTCTACCACTCCGACATGGAGTACCAGTCCGGAGAGGATCTGCAGACCGGCGCGTGGAAGCCGTACGGACTCGAGGTCAACTCGCCGCTGCGCACCGCGGGCGACCGCGTCTACCTGCTGAACTTCGGCTACTCCCCGAAGTTCACGGTGACCTTCCCGGACGGCACCGTACGCACCAACATCACGCCGTGGCGCCCCGCCGACGAACCGACGAAGCTCTCCGAAGGCGCGACGAAGATCGACCAGCCCGGCATCGCCGACCCGATCGAGCGCCGCACCCGGCAACTGGCGATCACCGGACTCCTCGCGCCGACGGCGTTCCTGCACGGCAACGTGCTGACGTCGTCGCGGCCCGAGGCGAACAAGCCGGCGGTGGCCGTCGACATCTACCGCGGCGACCTCGGCCTCGACGCCGGCCGCGGGCAGTCGATCTTCCAGATCGACCAGTCGCTCGTCGAGGACGGCAGGCTCAAGAAGCTCACCAGGCAGAACTTGAACCAGGGCCAGGAGACCGTGCTGGACGACGGCACGAAGGTCCGTTTCGACGGCGTCCAGGAATGGGTCGCCATCCAGGTCTCGCACGATCCGGTGCAGGGCTGGGTGCTGGGCTGCGCGGTCGCGATGCTGATCGGGCTGGCGGGATCGTTGCTGGTCAAACGGCGTCGGGTGTGGGTCCGGGTGACCCCGGCGCGCGAAGGTGACACAGGTACCGTGATCGAGGTCGCCGGGCTGGCGCGCACCGATCAGGCGGGCTACGGCGAAGAGTTCCAGCGGATCGGCGACAAGCTGGTCCAGGGGCAGAGAGGCAACTAGAGGTCATGCCGATCAACGAGACGCTGTCCCAGTACAGCGACTACTCCTACACGACCGCGACGGCGATCTACGTCCTCGCGCTGATGTTCACCCTGTTCGAGCAGGGTTTCGGGGCGAAGGGCCGGTTGGCGACGGAGCGCAGCAAGCAGCGCGTCCGCGAATTGGTCGGCGCGGGCGGACCGTCGGTGACCACCGTGACGCCCGCCGAGCCTCCCCGCGAGGTCGGCCGCCCCGAGCGCATCGGCCGCATGGGCGCCGCGCTGCTGGTGCTCGCCGCGCTGCTGCACCTGGCCGCGATCGTGCTGCGCGGATTCGCCGTGCACCGCGCGCCCTGGGGCAACATGTACGAGTACGGCATGGCCACGACCTTCATCGCGGTCCTGACCTGGATCGTGATCCTGCGGAAGTTCCCGGTCCGCCACCTCACCGGCTTCCTGCTCACGCCGGTCGTGATCCTGATGTTCATCAACGGCACGATGCTGTACACGACGGCCGCGCCGGTGCAGCCCGCGCTGCAGTCGTACTGGCTGATCATCCACGTTTCCGCGGCGATCATCGGCTCGGGTGTCTTCCTGGTCCCCGGCGTCGCGAGCGTGCTCTACCTGTTCCGCGCGGCCCACGACGACAACCCGGCCAAGTTCCCCAAGTTCGGCCCGAAGCTGCCGACCGCGGACGTGCTCGACCGCATCGCCTACCGCACGACCATCTTCGCGTTCCCCGTCTTCACCTTCGGCGTGCTGTGCGGCGCCGTGTGGGCCGAGGCGGCCTGGGGCCGCTTCTGGGGCTGGGACCCGAAGGAGACCGTCGCGTTCGTCGCGTGGGTCGTCTACGCGGCGTACCTCCACTCCCGCGCCACCGCCGGCTGGCGGGGGAAGCGGGCGGCGATCATCAACGTCGTCGGGTTCTCGGCGACGGTGTTCAACCTGTTCTTCGTGAACCTGGTGACCTCGGGGCTGCACTCCTACGCCGGGGGCTGACCGTCGCCGCTGCACGCGAGCCGACTACCGTCAATACTGAGGTAGTGGGGGAAGACGTGCGCGGAGGAGGAATTCAGCGGTGACCGGACCCAGCGAAGAATCGGCTCCTGGCCACCCCGAACCCACCGAGAGCGCCCAGCCCTCGGAGCTGTTTTCCGAGGACAGGACGGACTCGGCGCCGCATCCGACGGCGAGCGGCTTCGAGGCCGAGCCGACGCAGGTCGTCCAGCCCCAGTACCCGCCGCAGGCTCAGTACCCGCAGCAGCCCGCTCAACAGCAGCCGCCGTTGCCGCAGCCGTCGCAGGGGCAGTACCAGCAGCCCTACGACCAGAACCTGCCCCCGCTGCACCCTCAGCAGCAGGCCGCCCAGTACCCGCCGCAGCAGCGGTACGCGCCGCCGCCTCAGCAGCAGGCCGTCCAGCAGCCCGGCGTGCCGGGGCTCCCGCAGCCGCAGGGCAGGCACGCGCTCCCGGACGAACTCGCCACCGCGAGCCTGGTCAAGCCGCAGAAGCGCAAGCCGCAGTCGGGCTGGCGCAAGGCGCTTTACGTGGGCACCGGCAAGCTCCTCAACCCGGGGGAGAGCCCGGCCGACACCCGTAAGCGTGAACTGATCGCGCAGATCAACCAGCCACTGCGCGGGTGCTACAAGATCGCGATGCTGAGCCTCAAGGGCGGTGTCGGCAAGACCACCACGACCACCACGCTGGGCTCGACGTTCGCGTCGCTGCGCGGGGACAGGGTCGTCGCCGTCGACGCGAACCCGGACCGCGGGACGCTTTCGCAGAAGATCCCGATCGAGACCACCGCGACCGTCCGGCACCTGCTGCGCGACGCGGACAAGATCACCCGCTACAGCGATGTCCGGTCCTACACCTCGCAGGGCGGGAGCCGGCTGGAGATCCTCGCCAGCGAGCAGGACCCGGCGGTTTCGGAAGCGTTCTCCGAGGACGACTACCGGCGCACGGTCAACCTGCTGGAGCACTTCTACAACATCGTGCTCACCGACTGCGGGACCGGTTTGATGCACTCGGCGATGAAGGGCGTCCTGGACGTCGCGGACGCGCTGGTGGTGGTCTCGTCAGGGTCCGTGGACGGGGCGCGCAGTGCTTCGGCGACGCTCGACTGGCTGGAGGCGCACGGCTACGGTGACCTGGTCAAACGGTCCGTCGCGGTGATCAACTCGGTGCGGCCGAAGGGCGGCTCCGTCGACCTCGACAAGCTTTCCGCGCACTTCGGCGCGCGGGTCCGTTCGGTCTGCCGCATCCCGTTCGACCCGCATCTGGAAGAAGGCGCCGAGATCGAACTGGACCGGCTCGACGCCGACACCAGGCTGGCGCTGCTGGAACTGGCCGCCACCGTCGCCGACGGTTTCGGCGGCCAGCAGTATCAGCCGATCCAGCCCTGAGTCCATCCATGCCCCCGCCGCCACCCTCAACGGAGGAGCTTCGCTCCCAGGCCTAGTCTTTACTCTTTGTCTTCGTCTTTACCTTTGCGCTGTTGCTCACCGAGCTTGCGCAGGAAGTCGGGGTCGTCGTCCGGGGCCAGCGTCGGCCGCGCCGAGGGCACCCCGACGCGCTCGATCCCGAACGCGCGCCACAAGACCACGGCGACGGTGAGCGCTCCGATGGCCGCGAGCAGATAGATCATGCTCGGTCCCTTTCCGCGTGGAGGACGTTGCTCAGTCCCACGAGGCTAGCCTCTTTGCCGCGCGCGGGGGGACTCATGGATACCCCAATGTGACGAAGGGCCGTTACGAACCCTTCGTCACCGGAGTCCCAATTGGGAGTAATGCGAGGTCAGACCTTGCGGGCGGGCTCGCTGGCGTCGGTGGTCAGCTCGGCGAGGAGCTCGTTCACTTCGGCCTCACGGAACCGGCGGTGCCCGCCGGGAGTGCGGATCGAGCCGATCCGGCCCGCGGTCGCCCATCGGGTCACGGTCTTGGGGTCAACCCGGAACAGGGCCGCCACTTCACCGGGGGTGAGCAACCTTCCGCCCATGGTCGCGGTCATTTTCCGCCTCCTTCACGGCTTCACTGCTAAACCGGAGGCGGGCACAGTGCCCGTCGTGCCGGGTAGCCAACACGGCAATCGTTGCATCTCACCCGTCAGGTACTCGAACGGTTGTCCAACAGTAAAGAGCCCTTAAAGGTCAAAACCGACAACCGCGACATGCCCCGCGCACTTGTCACGGATGTACGAAAACGCGCCCTGGTCATGCGAATCGGGCCATGGCACCTAAGGTGTAGCGGTGGACCAGGTGGATCGGAAGATCATCGCGGCATTGCGGGAGAACGGCCGGGCTACCTACGCCGACCTCGGCCGGTCTGTCGGGCTCTCGGCTTCATCAGTGCACGAGCGGGTCGGGAAACTCGAGGCCGCCGGCGTGATCACCGGCTACCACGCCATGGTCGACCCCAGCACGGTCGGACTCGGGGTGACGGCGCTGGTCGGCATCCACCCCACCGACACCGCGACCGAAGACGACGTCGCGGCGGCGTTGGGAGCACTGGACGAGGTCGAAAGCTGTTACGCCGTCGCGGGTGACGAGGCCTTCGTGGTCAAGGTGCGCGTGGCGACCGTCGACGATCTGGAGCGGTCGCTCGGCAGGCTGCGGCGGATCCCCGGCGTCGGCAGGACGAACACCACCGTCGTGCTCTCCACCCGCTTCGAGGGGCGGCCCAACAACGCGGGCCTGGAGGACGAGCGGAACGGCAACGCGTAGCCTCCGTTGATGTGAGCGACAATCACCTGCCCCGAGACCTGACGTTGTACTTGCTGGCCAGGTTCGCCCTGGTCGGGGTCATCGGCGGCGGGTTGCTGCTGGCCAACGTCCCGCTGCTGGTGGCGCTGCTGATCGGGCTGCTCGTCGGGCTGCCGCTGGGCATGCTGCTGTTCCGCTCGCTGAACGTGCGCGTGACCGCCGGGCTCGCCCGCCGCAACGAAAAACGCGCTCGCGCTCGTGCCGAACTACGCTCCCAGCTGCGTGGCGACCGAGCGGACGGGACAGCGTGAGCAGGCTCCACAGCCGCAGCTGGGTCCGCGAAGCCGTCCGCATCATCGAGGCGGACGCGAACCGCAGCGCCGACACACACCTGCACGTCTTCCCGCTGCCCGCGGAATGGGGAATCGACCTCTACCTGAAGGACGAGTCCGTCCACCCGACAGGCTCGCTCAAGCACCGGCTCGCGCGTTCGCTGTTCCTGTACGGCCTGGTGAACGGCCAGATCGGGCAGAACACCGTGCTCGTCGAGGCGTCCAGCGGCTCGACGGCGGTTTCGGAGGCGTACTTCGCGCGGATGCTCGGCCTGCGGTTCATCACCGTGGTGCCGCGCAGCACGTCGCCGGAGAAGATCGCGCTCATCGAGTTCTACGGCGGTGAATGCCACTACGTCGACCGGGCGCCGGACATGTACCCGGAGGCCGAGCGGCTCGCCTCGGAATGCGGTGGCCACTACCTCGACCAGTTCACCTACGCCGAGCGCGCGACGGACTGGCGCGGGAACAACAACATCGCCGAATCGGTGTACGCGCAGATGCAGTCCGAGCGGCACCCCGTGCCGACGTGGATCGTGGTCGGCGCCGGGACCGGCGGCACGAGCGCGACCTTCGGCCGCTACGTGCGCTACAAGCGGCACACCACGAAGATCGCCGTCGTCGACCCGGAGAACTCATCGTTCTTCGGCGCTTGGCAGACCGGCGCGCTCGACTACAGCACCGGCATGCCTTCGCGGATCGAGGGGATCGGGCGGCCGCGCGTCGAGCCGTCGTTCGTGCCCGGCGTGATCGACGAAATGCTGCAGGTGCCGGACGCAGGTTCGCTGGCGGCCATCCGCGTGCTGCGCGAACGGACCGGTCACTGGGCGGGCGGCTCGACCGGGACCAACCTCTTCGGCGCGTTCACCCTGATCTCGCGGATGATCTCGGAAGGCCAGGCGGGCAGCATCGTCACGCTGCTGTGCGACGGCGGTGAGCGGTACGCCAACACGTACTACGACGACGAGTGGCTGGCGCGGAAGAACATCGACATCGCGCCCTATCTGGAGAAGTACCAGGAGTTCCTGGTGAGCGGAAAGCTCGCTCCGGAGGCCTGAGTTCTGGCTGCCCGGCGTGCCGCGGGACGTTGCGAAAGCCACGTTCGCAACGTTCAACGTTGCGAAAGTGGCTTTCGCAACCCGCCGCCTTTGCCTGCCCCCTCAAGAACCCGATTTGTCACTCACTACCTGGGCTTACCTCAAGATCGCGGGATCACCAAAGGAGCGAGGGACCTTTGCTATCGCCTGGGCCACCCGTTGTGGTCGGCCCAGCGTGGGACGCCTACGGGTAGTGGGTCGAAGCGGGAAACCCAAGGAATGAACGGTCCGTTCACGCCTCCTCGCGCGCCCCGACCCGACGTGGGCTGAAGGGGCCCTTCGCCGCATCAGACGTAGCGAAGGGGCCCTTCGCCGCATCGCACGCGGTGAAGGGCCCCTTCAGCCCGGCCCTAACCTAGGCTTCAGAGCGCCAGGGCGACCGCGGTCAGCGCCGCCCACCCCAGCATCGCGAACCCAGTGTCCCGCAGCGCCGGGATCAGCGCCCGCCCCTGCGCGCCGCCGCCGACGGCCTTGACCGACTTCAGCAGCAGCGGCGCGGTCAGCAGGCCCAGCAGCGCCCACGGCGTCACGAAGGCGAGCAGCGCGCTCACGACGTATGGCACCGCGATCAGCGTCAGGTAGAGCTGCCGGGTGCCGTCGTCGCCGAGCCGGGTGGCGAGCGTCCGCTTACCGGACTCGATGTCGGTCGGGATGTCGCGAAGGTTGTTGGCGGTCAGCACGCCGGTCGAGAACGAGCCGACGGCGACCGCGCAGCCGAGGGCCGTCCAGCTGATCTGTCCGGCCTGGACGTACACCGTGCCCAGCACGCCGGCCAGCCCGAAGAAGACGAAGACCGCGATCTCGCCGAAACCGTAGTAGCCGTAAGGCTTCTTGCCACCGGTGTAGAACCAGGCGCCGAGGATGCAGACCGCGCCCATCGCCAGCAGCCACCACAGTCCGCTGATCGCGACGAGCACGAGCCCGAGGACTCCGGCGAGCCCGAGGGATACGAGAGCGGCTGCCAGGACGGCTTTCGGCTTCGCGACCCCGGAGCCGACCAGCCGCAGCGGGCCGACGCGGTTCTCGTCGGTGCCGCGGATGCCGTCGGAGTAGTCGTTGGCGTAGTTGACGCCGACGATCAGCGCCAGTGAGACCAGCAGCGCGAGGAGCGACCGGGACCAGGAGAAGCCGTCGAGCGCGACCGCCGCGCCGACTCCGGCGACCACCGGCGCCACCGCGTTGGGCAGCGTCCGCGGGCGCGCCCCTTCGATCCATTCACCAGCAGTCGCCATGCCGCCATTCTGGCCCTGGCGACTACCGGCCGGTATGCGGGGCTCGTCACCCGCTCGCGGCGCCGAGCCACCGCGAGCAGGGGACGAATCGCGCTACTTCAGATCCTTGATCGTGTCTTCGAGCGTCCAGGTGAGTGTGCCGCTGTTCGGAACGGCGGTTTCCGGTTCGTCCGCCAGCGCGGGCCCGGCCAAAGCGACCAGACCCATCGTGACGGCGGTGCAGGCCAATACTGTGCGTGTCCAGCGCGTCATGGTTAGACGTAAACCCGCGGGTAATGATCCTGTCAACAACGTCCCAGCAATCGGTGGGGAATTCACGACCTTCGTAGGAGATTCCGGACGGCCGTCCTGTCGACCTTCCCGGGGCCCCGCAACGGTAGTTCTTCCGTGAATTCGACCCGCTTCGGAGCGGCCGCCGCACCGGCCTCTTCGCGGCAGGCGGCACGCAGCGAATCGACGTCGCAACCAGCGCCGACGACGAGCGCGACGACGGCCTCGCCCCACTCCGGGTCAGGTACTCCGACCACGCACGCGTCACGGATTCCGGGCTGTGCGGTCAAGATCCGCTCGACGGCCGCGGCGGCCACCTTCACCCCGCCGGTGTTGATCATGTCGTCGATCCGCCCGAGGATCTCCAGCCGTCCGCCGGGCGACAACCGGCCGCGGTCGGAGGTGCGGAACCGGCCTGCCTCGAAGGCCTCCGCGGTCAGGTCGGGTCGCAGTCGGTAGCCGTGCGCGAGGACGTCACCCGTGATACAGACCCGCTCGTCTTCGAGTTCGACGTGTACTCCATCCAGCGGTACACCGTCGTAAACGCAGCCGCTGGCCGTCTCGCTCATGCCGTACGCGGGCACGATCTTCACGCCCGCTCCGGCCGCGCGCTCGCGGAGTTCCGCGGTGGTCGCCGCGGCGCCGACGATGATCGCGTCGAAAGCGCGGGCCGCCGCCAAGCCGGGGCCGCCCGCGTCGAGGAGCCGCCCGAGCTGAGTCGGGACGAGCGCGGTGTAGCGCGGCCCTTCCAGCGCGAGGATCGGCGCGGCCGCCGAGGCGAAGTCGTCCGGACGGAACCCGGGGGCGTGCAGCACGGCGGGCGTCGTCCCGGCCAGGAGCGAGCGGACCAGCACCTGCAGGCCGCCGATGTACTGCGCCGGTGTCGCGAGCAGCCAGTGTCCCGGCCCGCCGAGCCGCGCGTGGGTGGCGTGCGCGGACGCGGCCAGCGCGGCGGCCGAGAGCAGGACGCCCTTGGGCTCGCCGGTGGACCCCGAGGTGGCGATGATCACCGCCGTCCCGGGCTCGGCCGGGCGTGTCGGCTCCATCGCGTCCCGGAGGGTCTCCGACGCGTAGGGGAGGACGGCCGGGCCGCCGCCGAGCGCCCCGGCCAGCGCCGCGGTCAGCTCGGTGATCGACTCCGGACTCCCGTCCACCCCTACCGCACGCATCCCGCCACCCTATGCGCCCGCCCGCCGGATCGCGTTTAGCCCGCTAAACGCAGGTCAGTAGTAGTACGGGAAGGTCGACCAGTCGGGGGAGCGCTTCTCAAGGAAGGAGTCGCGGCCCTCGACGGCTTCGTCCTGCATGTACGCGAGCCGCGTGGTCTCGCCGGCGAAGAGCTGCTGGCCGACCAGGCCGTCGTCGGTGAGGTTGAACGCGTACTTCAGCATCCGCTGCGCGGTCGGCGACTTGCCGTTGATCGCCCACGCCCAGTCCAGCGCCTCGGCCTCGAGCTCCGCGTGCGGGACGGCGGAGTTGACCGCGCCCATCGCCTGCATCTGCTCGGCCGTGTACTCGCGTCCGAGGAAGAAGATCTCCCGCGCGAACTTCTGCCCGACCTGCTTGGCCAGATACGCCGAGCCGTAGCCGCCGTCGAAGGAGCCGACGTCGGCGTCGGTCTGCTTGAACCGCGCGTGCTCGGCGGAGGCGAGCGTGAGGTCGCACACCACGTGCAGCGAGTGCCCGCCGCCCGCCGCCCACCCCGGGACCACCGCGATGACCACCTTCGGCATGAACCGGATCAGCCGTTGGACCTCCAGGATGTGCAGCCGTCCGGCCCTCGCCGGATCGATCGTGTCGGAGGTCTCCCCATCCGCGTACTGATACCCGGAGCGTCCGCGAATACGCTGGTCACCACCGGAACAAAACGCCCAGCCGCCGTCCTTCGGCGACGGGCCGTTGCCGGTGAGCAGGACGCAGCCGACGTCCGAGCTCATCCGCGCGTGGTCGAGCGCGCGGTACAGCTCGTCGACGGTGTGCGGACGGAAGGCGTTGCGGACCTCGGGACGGTCGAACGCGATGCGCACGACACGTTTGCCTGAGCGGCTCTCAGAGGAGCGGTGATAGGTGATGTCGGTGAAGTCGAAACCTTCGACTTCTCCCCACGAGGCGGGGTCGAACAGCTCGGAAACCTGGGCGTCATCCACGTTTGGGAGAATAGGACGTGTGGCCGTGAGTCGTAGTGTGAAATCCGAGGTCTGCCGGTGAATCCTTCCACCGCGCAGGCAAGGGTCATCGTCGACGAACTCGTTCGCAACACCGTCTCGCACGTCGTCCTCTGTCCGGGCTCACGGAACGCCCCGCTGTCGATCGCGCTCTACGACGCGGCGGCCGCCGGACGCCTCCAGTTGCACGTCCGCATCGACGAACGCGGCGCCGCCTTCCTCGCCCTCGGCATCGCCGCGCGCACCGGCCGTCCCGTGGCCGTGCTGTGCACCTCGGGCACCGCGGCCGCGAACTTCCACCCCGCCGTCCTCGAGGCCGACCGCGCGGGTGTCCCGCTGATCGTGCTGACCGCGGACAGGCCGCCCGAGCTGCGGGCCGCCGGCGCGAGCCAGGTCATCGACCAGCACCAGCTCTACGGCAACGCCATCCGCTACTTCGACGAGCTCGCCGTCGCCGAACGCCGCGCCGGGCAGAACTCGTACTGGCGTGGCCAGATCTGCCGCGCCTGGAACGCCGCGTACGGCGAGTGGCGCTGCGGGCCGGTGCATCTCAACATCCCGTTCCGCGAGCCGCTCGTCCCGGACATCGACGACGACGGCGAGTGGTACGAGTCACTCGAAGGGCGTCCCGACGGCGCTCGCTGGACCGAGCTCCCCGACTTCGGCGCGCTTCCCTCGTTCGTGGTGCCCTCGGCCCGCCACGGCCTGGTCATCGCTTGCGACACCGGCGTGCAGGCCGCCAGCGAATGGGCCGAGCTGCACGGCTGGCCCGTCGTCTCCGAGACCGGCGGAATCGGGCTGGCCGGTGGGACGGCGATCTCGTCCGGCGCGTGGCTGCTCGGCGTCGAGGAGTTCATCTCGCGGCACAAGCCCGAGCAGGTGCTCTGCATCGGCCGTCCGACGGTGTTCCGGCAGGTCCAGCGGGTGCTGTCCGATCCGGACGTCGAGGTGCTGCTGGTCCGGCCCGATTCGGACTGGCCCGCGCCCGCGCACAACGTCCGCCAGGTCGGCCAGTGGTTCGACGAACCGACCAAACCGGCCGATCCGGAGTGGCTCGCCAGCTGGCAGCGCGCGGACAAGGCGGCGTCGTCGGCGGTGGCCGAGGCGCTGGCCGACGAACCGTGGCCGAGCGGGCTGCGCCTGGCCACCGAGCTGGTCGACGCGGTCCCGGAGGGATCGCTGCTGGTCGTCGGCTCGTCCAACCCGACCCGCGACGTCGCGCTCGCCGGACGGCTGCGGCCCGACGTCCTCGTGCACCGCAACCGCGGTGTCGCCGGGATCGACGGCATGGTGTCGACGGCGATCGGTGCCGCGACAGTCCACAGGGGACACTCGTACGCCCTGCTCGGCGACCTGACGTTCCTGCACGACGCGAGCGGCCTGCTCACCGGTCCCGCCGAACAGCGCCCTGACCTGACCATCGTGGTCCTCAACGACGACGGTGGCGGCATCTTCTCGCTGCTCGAGCAGGGCGCCCCCGAGCACAACGCCAGCTTCGAGCGCGTGTTCGGGACGCCGCACGGCGCCGATCTCGGTGCCCTGTGCGCCGGCTACCGCGTGCCGCACGTCGTCGCCGAGACGCTCACCGAGTTCCGTGCCGCGCTGAAGCCCGCGCCGGGTTTGCGAGTGGTGGAAGTCCGGGTGGACCGAACGCGCCACCGCGAGCTCCACGCGCGACTCCGTACGGCGGTTTCCTCGGCCGTGCGCGCTGTCTAGCCGATTTCCGTCTCAGTCCAGAGGGTAGGAACCCCTCCTTCGGACGTGTCTGCGTGCTGATCATCTGGCTACGTTCGAGCGCGCTGACAAATCCTGGGAGGGATTCGCAATGCGCTTGAAGACTCGCGCCGGCTTCGCCGGATTGACCGCGGGCGTCGTCTCGGTGCTGCTCGTGGGCTCCGCGGCCGCCGCACCCGCGCCTGGTTCGATCGGCGTCGGCGACCCGTACTACCCGCACGCCGGGAATGGCGGCTACGACGTCGGGCACTACGACCTCAGATTGTCCTATCAGCCCTCGACGGACCTGCTGTCCGGGGCGACGACGATCCTGCTCACCGCGACGCAAGACCTCTCGCGGTTCAACCTCGACTTCGGCCTCAAGGTGACGAGCGTCCGGGTCAACAACCGGCCCGCGCAGTTCGCGACCTCGACCGACGGCACCGGCGAGCTGACCGTCACGCCGTCGACGCCGCTGAAGAAGGGCCAGACGGCGACCGTCGTCGTGGCCTACGCGGACACCCCGTCGAAGGTGAAGATCGACGGCTTCACCGCCTGGAAGAAGACCCCGGACGGCGCGCTGGCCGTCGACGAGCCGCAGAGCGCGGCCTGGTGGTTCCCGTCCAACGACCACCCGACCGATCTGGCCACCTACGACATCTCGGTCGAGGTCCCGAACGACGTCGCCGCGCTGTCCAACGGCACGCTCGTGCGCAAGACGGTGCAGCGGCCGGGCTGGACGCGCTGGAACTGGCGCAGCACCAAACCGCAGGCGACGTATCTCACGTCGCTCGAGGTCGGCAAGTTCGAGGTGAACGAGCAGACCACGCCGGACGGCAAGCCGTTCATCACCGCCTACGGCGCGGACCTCGGCGAATCGCTCGGCGCGGCCAAGGCCAGCATCGAGCGGACGCCGGAGATCACCGAGTTCCTCGCCTCGAAGTTCGGGCCCTACCCGTTCGAGGCGCAGGGCGGCGTCGCCACCACCGGCATCACCTTCGCGCTGGAGAACCAGACGCGGCCGGTGTACGGCGCGCGGGCGTTCCGATCCGGCTCCAACACGTCGGTCGTCGCGCACGAGCAGGCGCACCAGTGGTTCGGCGACAACGTCACGCTCGGCAAGTGGAGCGACATCTGGCTGAACGAGGGCTTCGCCTCCTACGGCGAGTTCCTGTGGTCGGAGGAGACCGGCGAGGGCACGGCCGACGAACTCGCCCAGTACATCTACGACTCGGCGCCCGCCGAGGACCCGTTCTGGCAGGTCCTGCCCGCCGACCCCGGTGAGGCGAACCAGTTCCACGCGGCCGTCTACGACCGCGGCGCGCTCGCGGTGCACGCGTTGCGCAAGGCTGTGGGCGACGACACGTTCTTCCGGATCCTGCAGACCTGGCAGCAGGTGAAGAAGAGCAAGTCGGCGGTGATCCCGGAGTTCATCGCGCTGGCGGAGAAGATCTCGGGCAAGCCGCTGTACGACCTGTTCCAGACCTGGCTGTACACCAAGGGCAAGCCCGCGGTGAGTCCTAACGGGACTCCGGCCGCCTCTCTCCGGGCGGCTTCCGTCCCGGTCGCGCCCAAGTCCTACCCGCAGATCAAGGCGACGCACGAATTCCTCGGCGAGCGACACGCCCACTGACGGGTAGCGCTACGCTCGCGGCGTGACGGCCAAAGCGGAGCGGGTGAGGCGCATCGGGTGGTATGCCGCCCTCGTTGTCGCCTCACTCGTCACCGTGCTCTGCGTCTCGCTGCTGTTCGCCGCGTTCCGCAACGACAGCGCCATCGAAGCCGAACTCGGCCAGGCGACGGCGCAGGTCGAGTCGGTGACATTCGACCGCACGATCATCAACTACGCCACCCCCGACGGCATCGTGCACAGCCCGGCCAACGGCGTGCTCTACCCGGCCGGGCTGGCCGCCGGGCAGCTGGTGAACATCGAGTACGACGTCGGCGACCCGGAACTCGCGCGGGTGGCCGGGCGCTCGGCGTCGAACACGCTGCTGCCGCTGGGCAGCATGATCTTCTTCACCTGGCTGGTCGCCGGGCCGCTGCTGTGGTGGATCCGGCGGCTGAACACCCGGTCGCGCGCCGAGTCCCGCGCCTGATCACGCGAGTTCCGCCCCCAATCACGCGTGTCGTCCCTCTGATCACGCGAGTCCCGCGTCTGATCACGTGAGTCGTCCGGATCGGCGCGTGCGCTTGCCGTGCGGAATCGGCGATCACGCGTGATCAGACGGCGATCACGCGTGATTGAAGGCGGAACTCGCGTGATTGGAGGCGGGACTCAGCCGACCGACTCCTGCCACCAGCCCAGCACCTCGTCGGCCACCCCCGGCGCCGCGACCAGAAGCGCGTCGACAGGCAAGGCCGAGCCCTCCCCGTGCCGGTCCAGCACCACGGCTCCCGCCTCGATGGCCAGCGCGACCGAGCCGGCGACGTCCCATTCGCGGTAGTTGTGCAGCACCGCCGCGGCCGCGTGCCCCAGCGCGACCTGCGCGATCGCCAGCGCCGCCGAGCCCAGCACCCGGACCCCGGCGTGCGCGGCGGCGGCCCGTTCGATGAACTGGCCCATTCCCGGCCAGACACCCTTGCGCGTGAGTTCCGTGCAGACGATCGCCCCGGCTGTCCCGCGACGGTCGGTCAGCGTGATCGGCTTGCCGTTCGCCCGCGCGCCGCGGCCGCGCGCGGCCGCGTAGATCTGGGCGCGATACGGGTCCGCGACCACGCCCACCACCGGCCCCGAAGCGTCGATCAGGGCGAGGCTGTAGGCACACCAGGGGACGCCGGCGACGTAGTTCGCGGTGCCGTCGACAGGGTCGACCACCCAGCGGTATTCGGCGACGTCGGCACCGTGGTCGGCGCCGAATTCACCGCCGACGACGGGGATGCCGGGGAATTCCGCGGTCAGCACCCGGCGGGTGTGACGTTCGAGGATCCGGTCCGTGTCGGTGACCCAGTCGAAGGGTGAGTCGTTCGGATCGGGCTGGGCGCCCCGGCCCGCGGTCGCGGTGATCACGTCGGTCGCGTCGTTGGCCAGCCGCCCGGCCACTTCGAGGGCCCTCGACAACAGCCCTGGCTCGACGGGCTGAGGCGGCCTTGACGACAGGAGGGTCATGCCTGCCTAGTGTGGCCGAAACTGGTTTCCGGAACACGACCTTGAGATGACATGTCGTCTGTTCCGTTTTTGTTGGCGTGGGCGTCACAACCGGATGCGACAGTGATCGGCGTGCGAGTCGCGATAGTCACCGAAAGTTTCCTGCCCCAGGTGAACGGCGTGACCAACTCCGTGCTCCGCGTCGTGGAACACCTCCGCGACCGTGCGCACGACGTGCTGATCATCGCCCCGGGACCGGGTCCCGGGGAGTACCTCGGCGCCCCGGTCGTGCGCATTCCCGCCCTCGACTTCCCCGGCGTGAACTCCCTCCCGATCGGCGTGCCGACCAGGACGGTGCTCACCGCGCTGGCCGATTTCGGACCGGACGTCGTGCACCTGGCGTCGCCGTTCGTGGTCGGCGCCCGCGGTCTCGCCGCGGCGAGACGGCTGCGGGTGCCGTGCGTCGCGGTGTACCAGACCGACATCGCCGGTTTCGCCGCCGCGTACGGCTTCGGCATCGCCGCCCGCGCGGCCTGGCGCTGGGTGCGCCGCCTGCATTCGCGGGCCGATCGCACGCTCGCGCCGTCGTCCGATTCGGTGGAGCAGCTGAGACTCCACGGGATCCCGCGGGTGCACCGCTGGGCGCGTGGCGTCGACATCGAACGGTTCTCGCCGGCCCACGCCGTTCCCGCGTTACGCGCCGAGCTGGCGCCGAACGGCGAATTGCTGGTCGGTTTCGTCGGCAGGCTGGCGCCCGAAAAGGAGGTCGAGCGGCTGACCGCGCTCGCCGGTGTCGACGGGGTCCGCGTGGTCGTCGTCGGCGACGGGCCGGAGCTGCCGATGCTGCGCGACCGGATCCCGGGTGCCGCGTTCCTCGGTGCCCGATACGGCGAGGAGCTTTCCGCCGCGTACGCGAGCCTCGACGTCTTTGTCCACACAGGACCGCACGAGACGTTCTGCCAGGCCATCCAGGAGGCGATGGCGTCCGGGCTGCCGGTGCTCGCGCCGAACGCGGGCGGCCCGAAGGACCTGGTCCTGCCCGGCCGCACCGGCTATCTGCTGCCCGCCGACCGGGCCGGGTTCTCGACGGCGCTGGTGGAGAAGGTGAACGACCTGCGTGACGACGCGTTGCGCGCCAGGCTGGGGGAGAAGGCGCGCAAGGTCGTGCTGAACAGGACCTGGCCCGCGGTCTGCCGGGAACTCGTCGGCCACTACGAGGCGGTTCAAGGCAAGATCGCTCGCGCGGCTTAAGAAATGCAGCGGCTGGGAAAGGGCCGGGCACGAGGCGGACTCGAATGCATATAGTCCAGCTGGCCAACTTCTACGGGCCACGCTCGGGCGGGCTGCGGACGGCGCTGCACCACCTCGGCGCCGGTTACGTGGCGAGTGGCCACCAGGTCACCCTCGTGGTGCCGGGGCAGCGGTATGTGGACGAGACCCTGCCTTCGGGAGTCCGCCGGTTTTCCCTTCCGGCACCGCAGATCCCGGGGACGGGCGGCTATCGCGCCGTCGATCCGCACCGGGTGCGCGTGGTGCTGAACCGGCTGGAACCGGACAGGTTGGAGGTCTCCGATCGGCTCACGCTGCGCGGCATGGGCGTCTGGGCGCGGCGCAACGGCGTGCCCAGCATGGTGATCTCGCACGAGCGGCTGGACAGGCTGCTGGAGCAGTTCCTCATGCCGGAACCCGTCGCCCGGCGTGTCGCGGACGTCGCCAACCGGCGGATGGCGCGGCGCTACGACACGGTCGTCTGCACGACGGCGTTCGCCCGCGCGGAGTTCGACAGGATCGCCGCGCCGAACGTGCGGCGCGTCCCGCTCGGCGTCGACCTCACGACGTTCGCCCCTGCTCGGCGCGACGACGGCTGGCGGCACACGCTGTCCGGTGACGCGGACGCGCTGCTCGTCCACTGTGGACGCTTGTCGCCGGAGAAGCACGTCGAGCGCAGTGTGGACACCGTCGCCGAGCTGACCGACGCCGGGCATCGGGTGCGGCTCGTGATCGCGGGCGACGGACCCCGGCGGCGGGCGCTGGAACGGCGGGCGCGCGGACTTCCGGTGACCTTCCTCGGCTTCCTCTCCGGACGCGGTGACGTCGCGCGCCTGCTGGCCAGCGCCGACGTCTCCCTCGCGCCCGGTCCACACGAGACTTTCGGGCTGGCCGCGCTGGAGGCGCTCGCTTCGGGGACGCCGGTGGTGGTCTCGTCGTCGTCGGCGCTGCGGGAGATCGTGCGCCCCGGCTGCGGCGAGGCCGTCGACGATCTGGCTCCGGCTTTCGCGGGTGCCGTCACCGAGCTTTTGAAGAGACCAGAGATCCCCCGGCGGGCGGCGGCACGGGCGCGAGCGGAGGAATTCGCCTGGCCGCGGTCGGTGCAGGGAATGCTCTCCGCGCTCGCCTGATCACTTTGTATCCAATTTGTACAACCGGCATTCATCGTCCCCTCAGCCATCGAGCGAGAGGACGGCACGTGAGGTTCGAAGTACTGGGCACGTTCAGCATCTCTTCCGGTCCGAGGTCGGTCCCGTTGCACGGCCGGATGAGAAGAACGCTCCTCGGGGTGCTGCTGGTCCGGGCGAACACCTTCGTACCGGTGAACGTGCTCACCGAGGCCCTGTGGGAGAGCCGGTGGGAGCCGCGAGCGGTGCCGAAGCTGCACTGGCACGTCCACAAGCTGCGGCAGGCCTTGCCCGAAGGCGACCGCCTCGGATTCGACAACGGCGGCTACCGGCTGGAGGTCCACCCCGGCGAGCTCGACGTCGAGACCTTCGAGACGCTGGGAAGCCAGGCGCTGAAGTCCGCGGACCCTGAGCAGCGTGTCTCGCTGATCCGACAGGCCCTCACGCACTGGCACGGCGCGCCCTACGAAGGCCTGGACGTCCCGCTGCTTTCGGACGAGACGATGCGCCTCTCGGAGCACCGCCTCGTCCTGCTCGAAGAGCTTCACCAGGCCGAACTGAGCCTCGGGCGGCACGCGAGCGCGGCCGTCGAGCTGGCGGATCTGGTGCGGCGGCATCCGTTGCGGCAGCGCGCTCAGTACCTCCTGATGGATGCTCTCTGGCGAGCCGGGCGCACTTCCGAAGCGCTGGCCGCGTATCGGCGTGCGCGCCGGGTCTCGGTCGATCAGCTCGGCCTCGAGCCGGGGCCGGAACTGCGGTTGCTGGAGCGGCGGATCCTCGCCGGCGAGGTCGCGGGGGCCGGTGCGCACCGTGCCCCGGCGTTGCTTCACCGGGCCAGGTGACCCTACGGCGCGCCGCTTTGCTCCCGCTTGGCCGAGATGCCTCAGGACGAGCGAAGTAGTGTTCGGGTATGTCCCGAGCGAGTCTTGACAAGGATCCGCACGAAGTCGCCGCCATGTTCGACGACGTCGCGGACGGCTACGACCGCGCGAATTCGTTCATGACCTTCGGCTTCGACCGCCGCTGGCGTACCACCACCGCACGGGTGCTGGACGCCAAACGCGGCGAGAAGGTGCTGGACCTCGCGGCGGGCACCGGCGTGTCCACCGTCGAGTACGCGCGCAACGGGGCCTGGTGCCTCGCCGCGGACTTCTCGGTCGGCATGCTCAAAGCGGGCAAGCATCGCGGCGTGCCGATGGTCGCCGCCGACGCGTTGAAGCTGCCGTTCGCCGACGACAGCTTCGACGCGGTGACCATCTCGCTCGCGCTGCGGAACTTCGTCGACACCAAAGCCGCGCTCACCGAGATCGCGCGCGTGGTCAAACCGGGTGGGCGCCTGGTCATCTGCGAAGTGTCGACGCCCACATTCCCGCCGATCCGGTTCCTGCACCGGACGTTCATCGCGAAGCTGCTCACCTGGGTCGGCAGCCGGACCTCGTCGAACCCCGAGGCCTACTCCTACCTGGCCGAATCCATGCTGGCGTGGCCGGATCAGCGGACGCTCGGCGAGATCATCGCGAGCGCCGGGTGGACCGAGGTGGAGTGGCTGAACCTCACGTTCGGCGTCGTCGCCATCCACCGTGCCAAAAAGCCCTCTGTAGATTCTTAGGCATGACCCGTCGCAACGCTGACCACGACGCCGAAGTCATCGTCGTCGGTGCCGGACCGGCCGGCTCCACCGCCGCCACGTACCTCGCCCGCGCGGGCGTCGACGTGCTGCTGCTGGAGAAGACCGAGTTCCCGCGCGAGAAGGTGTGCGGCGACGGCCTGACCCCTCGCGGCGTCAAGCAGCTCATCGACCTCGGCATCGACACCAGCGAGGACGCGGGCTGGGTGCACAGCCGCGGCCTGCGGATCCTCACCGGCGAGCTGACGCTCGAGCTCGACTGGCCGGACCTGACGAGCTACCCGCCCTACGGCGTTTCGCGTACCCGTCAGGACTTCGACGACCTGCTCGCCAAGACCGCGGTCAAGGCGGGCGCGCGGCTCTACGAGCGCACCACCGTCACCGGCGCCATCACCAGCCCGGCAGGCCGCGTGATCGGCGTCGAGGCGAAGGTCGGCCCGGAGAAGACGCCGGTGAGTTACCGCGCTCCGCTGGTCCTGGCCTGCGACGGCGTCTCCGCGCGGCTCGCGCTGAGTGTCGGCATCCAGAAGAACGAGAAGCGCCCGATGGGCGTCGCGGTGCGCCAGTACTACAAGAGCCCGCGCCACGACGACCCGTTCATCGAGGGTCACCTGGAGCTGTGGGACCGCTCGGACCCGCGCGACCCGAAGCTGTTGCCCGGCTACGGCTGGGCGTTCCCGCTGGGTGACGGGACGGTGAACGTCGGCCTCGGCATGCTGTCGACGTCGGCCGCGTTCCGCAGCACCGACTACCGCGCTCTGCTGCGCCAGTGGCTCGACGGGACGCCTGAGGAATGGGGCTACCGCGAGGAGAACGCCATCGGCAAGGTCGGCGGCGCCGGTCTCCCGATGGGCTTCAACCGCACCCCGCACTACCGCGACGGCCTGCTGCTGCTCGGCGACGCCGGCGGCATGGTCAGCCCGTTCAACGGCGAGGGCATCTCGGCCGCGATGGAGTCCGCGCAGCTGGCGTCGGAGTTCGTCGTGCAGGCCCTGGCGCGACGTGAGGGGCCTTCGCGTGAGCGGGCGCTGGAGGGTTACCCGCGCGCTGTCGGGGAGCTGATGGGCGGCTACTACCGGCTCGGCAACGTGTTCGCGAAGCTGATCGGGAAGCCGAAGATCATGCACGCCGCGACGAAGTACGGCCTGCGGATCAACTCGATCCTTCCGCTGGTCTACAAGGGACTTTCAGGCTGCTACGACGCCAAGGGCGGGGACGGCGTGGACCGCCTCATCGCCGCTCTGGCGCGCGCCACCCCCACCCCGCGCTGACGTTCGGGCCGAAGGGGCCCTTCACCGCATGCGACGCGGTGAAGGGCCCCTTCGTCGCGTCTGACGAGGGCAAAGTCCCCTTCAGGCGCCCGCGCAGGTGCCGGGGTCGTGAGTGGCGTTTCGGGCTAGGGCCAACCTGTCTCAGGTACCTACAGTCGAGCGATCTCACGTGATCAGACGGACGACACACGTGATCAGACGGACGACACGCGGCGAGACCCCGGCCACACGCGTGTCGTCCATCCGGTCACGCGTGTCGTCCGTCTGATCACACGCGCCGTCCACTCACGCACGCCCCACCCGACCCACGCCCCACCGCCGCCCTGTTCCTCACCGCGAGACGTCCCACCTGCGGTGGTTCCACACGTCTGGACCAATCGCCGGTACTCCGCGCAGTGGTATCGGTCACAGGACAAACGTGGTCAAACGGACTCCCCGACTCGATCTTGAGAACGACGTCGCAGGTCACCGGTATCGCACGCCGGAAGAACCCGTACTGGCCGTGCGGCCAAGTTAGGGCAGCCTTATAGCACGGGGCCTAGGGACAAGAATGTGAGTCACGTCCTACACTCGCCCCATGCTTTGTGAATCGCTTCACATCCTCGACGGGAGGCTTGTGAACTATTTCACAAGCAAGGGGGCCGTCATGCACGGCCCGTAAGGGTTGCCTAACCCTCGGCGGTGTGACCCAGGTGACTTAGGGTGCCGACCGAGGGAAGCGGTGAACCCCGACTCGAAAACCGCAGCGGCGCGGAAAGGATGGCGAAAACCCCGTGCTGATGTTGCCCGTGCTGGCCCAGGCGGACACCCCTACGGTGCCCAACCTGGACATGTACCTCCCCCTGGTCCTCCTGTTCGTCCTCGCTCTCGGATTCGCGGTGCTCTCGGTGCTGCTCGGCCCGCTCGTCGGCCCGAGCCGGGCCAACAAGGCGAAGCTCGCGGCCTACGAATGCGGCATCGAACCGTCGCCGCAGCCGGTCGTCGGCGGCGGCCGGATGCCGGTCGCGTACTACATCACCGCGATGCTGTTCATCCTGTTCGACATCGAGATGGTCTTCCTCTACCCGTTCGCGGTCTCCGCGGACGCGCTGGGCATGTTCGGCCTGGTGGAGATCGTGCTGTTCATCGCGACGGTCGGTTTCGCGTACGCCTACGTATGGCGTCGCGGCGGCCTGGATTGGAACTAGAGAAGCATGGGCCTCGAAGAAAAACTCCCCAACGGCATCCTGCTGGCCAGTCTCGAAGGCCTGGTGAACTGGGCCCGCAAGAACTCGATGTGGCCCGCCACCTTCGGTCTCGCCTGCTGCGCGATCGAGATGATGACCGTCGGCGGTTCCCGCTACGACATCGCCCGCTTCGGCATGGAGCGCTTCAGCGCGACGCCGCGCCAGGCGGATCTGATGATCGTCGCGGGCCGCGTCACGCAGAAGATGGCGCCGGTGCTCCGCCAGATCTACGACCAGATGGCCGAGCCCAAGTGGGTGCTGGCGATGGGCGTCTGCGCCTCGTCCGGCGGCATGTTCAACAACTACGCCGTGGTGCAGGGCGTCGACCACATCGTCCCGGTCGACATGTACCTCCCCGGCTGCCCGCCGCGCCCCGAGATGCTGCTCGACGCGATTTTGAAGCTGCACGCCAAGATCCAGGACGAGCCGATCAACGCCCGCCGGGCCGCGATCCGCGCCGCCAGTGGTGAGCGCACCGAGCTGATCGCCTCCTCGATCAAGTACGCGAAGAAGTGAGCGAAGTGCCTGAAGAGACTCCCGAGACCCCGGAAACCGGCGGCGAGCAGTCCAGCGCGGACAGGCCCGAAGGCGGCTTGGAGCCGCAGGGCGTCCGCCCGGCCGAACCGGTCGTCACCGGTAAAGAGCGCCAGGGCATGTTCGGCGTGCACGGCACCGGTGACACCTCCGGTTACGGCGGCGTCCGCCTCCCCGCGTTCAACCCGCCCCCGGCGGAGCGTCCGTACGGCGGCTGGTTCGACGAGTTCGCCGACGAGTTCTACGCGGCCTTGGCGGACAACAAGATCCCGGCCGACGCGGTCCTGCAGACCACCGTCGACCGCGGCGAGATCACCTTCTACGTCGCCCGCGAGCACCTCGTCGAGATCGCGCGGACCCTGCGAGACGACACCGGCCTCCGGTTCGAGCTGCTCAGCTCGGTCTCCGGGGTCGACTACGGCGTCGACGTCCCGCAGCGGCTGCATTCGGTCTACCACTTCACGTCGATGACCTACCGCCGTCGCATCCGGCTGGAAGTCACCCTCGACATCGAGGATCCGCACGTCCCGTCGCTGGTCGGGCTCTACCCGACGGCCGACTGGCAGGAGCGGGAGACCTGGGACATGTTCGGCATTGTCTACGACGGTCACCCGGCACTGACCCGCATCCTCATGCCGGACGACTGGGACGGCCACCCCCAGCGCAAGGACTACCCGCTCGGCGGGATCCCGGTCGAATACAAGGGCGCGGAGATCCCGCCGCCGGACCAGCGGAGGTCGTACTCGTGAGCACCGAATTCCAGGAAACGGAAGTCCCCGAAGCCGACTCCCGCGAGACCACCGAAGGCCGCGTCTACACCGTCTCCGGCGGTGACTGGGAAGACCTCATCGAGGACTCGCGCCACGACGAGCGCATGGTCATCAACATGGGCCCGCAGCACCCGTCGACGCACGGCGTGCTCCGGCTCGTGCTGGAGATGGAGGGCGAGACCGTCACCCAGCTCCGCTCGGTCATCGGCTACCTGCACACCGGGATCGAGAAGAACTGCGAGTACCGCACGTGGACCCAGGGCGTCACCTTCGTGACGCGCATGGACTACCTCGCGCCGCTCTCCACCGAACTCGCGTACTGCCTCGGGGTCGAGAAGCTGCTCGGCATCCAGGCCCCGCGCCGCGCCGAGCTGCTGCGCGTGATGCTGCTGGAGATCAACCGCATCGGCTCGCACCTGGTCTACATCGCCACCGGCGGTATGGAGCTCGGCGCGACCACCGCGATGACGCTCGGTTTCCGTGAGCGCGAAGAGGTCCTGCACCTGCTGGAGCACCTCACCGGTCTCCGGATGAACCACGCGTTCATCCGCCCCGGCGGCCTCGCGCAGGACATGCCGGACGACTACCAAGAGGTCGTCAGCGCGTTCGTCAAGACGATGGACGAGCGGCTTCCCTTGTACGACAAGCTCTTCACCGGCCAGCCGATCTGGCGCAACCGGCTCAAGGGCGTCGGCTACCTGCCGGTGGACGCCTGCCTCGCGCTCGGTGTCACCGGTCCGGTGCTGCGCAGCGCCGGTCTCCCGTGGGACCTGCGCAAGACCGAGCCGTACTCCCGCTACGACGAGTTCGAGTTCGACATCCCGACCTCGACCGACGCGGACTGCTGGGCGCGGTACCTGATCCGCGTCGAGGAGATGCACCAGAGCCTGCGGATCATCAAGCAGTGCCTGAAGAAGCTCGAGCCGGGCCCGGTCATGGTCGAGGACAAGAAGGTCGCCTGGCCCGCGCAGCTCTCGCTCGGCAGTGACGGCTTGGGCAACTCGCTCGAGCACGTCCGCAAGATCATGGGCCAGTCGATGGAATCGCTGATCCACCACTTCAAGCTGGTCACCGAGGGCTTCAAGGTCCCGGCCGGCCAGTCCTACACGACCGTGGAATCGCCGCGCGGCGAACTCGGCGTGCACCTCGTGTCCGACGGCGGCACCAGGCCGCTGCGGGTCCACGTGCGCGAACCGAGTTTCGTGAACCTGCAGTCGATGCCCGCGATGGCCGAAGGCGGCCTGGTGGCGGACGTCATCGCCGCCATCGCCTCGATCGACCCCGTCATGGGGGGAGTGGACCGATGACCCAGCCCGGAACGACACCGACGCCCGAGCCCGGCACCAGTTTCGCCGAGCAGACCCACGTCGCCGCCGGTGGTGACGTCGACGTGATCGCGATCGCGCCGGATCCCGCCGAGGCGGAAGGGATCCTGGAGAACGCGAAGCCCGAAGACATCTTCGACGCCGACACCCACGCCAGGGCGCAGAACCTGATCTCGCGCTACCCGCAGTCGCGCTCGGCGCTGCTGCCGCTGCTGCACCTCGTGCAGTCGGTGCAGGGTTACGTGAGCCAGGAGGGCATCGCCTTCTGCGCCGCGCAGCTGGATCTGTCCGACGCCGAGGTCAGCGCGGTCGCGACGTTCTACACCATGTACAAACGCCGCCCGTGCGGCGAGCACCTGGTGAGCGTCTGCACCAACACGCTCTGCGCGGCCATGGGCGGCGACGCGATCTACAAGAAGCTCCAGACGCATCTCGGTTCCGACGAGAAGCCGCTGGGGCACAACGAGACCGCGGGAACGCCGAACGAGCCCGGCTCGATCACGCTGGAGCACGCCGAATGCCTCGCGGCCTGTGACCTCGCCCCGGTCATCCAGGTCAACTACGAGTACTTCGACAACCAGACCGAGGACAAGGCCGTCGCGCTGGTCGACGCGTTGCAGGCGGGCAAGAAGCCCGCCCCGACGCGTGGCGCGCCGCTGACGAGCTTCAAGGGCGCCGAACTGCAGCTCGCCGGGTTCTTCCCCGACGACGCGCAGCAGTACCGCACGGATGTCGACGGGCCTTCGCAGGCCGTCGAAACCCTGCGGGGCGCGCAGGTCGCGCAGGACCGCGGTTGGACGGCGCCCGCCATGAAGGACGTGGCCTTGCCGGAAGTGGAGAAGAAGTAATGGCAGATCCCATCACTCCGGTCCTCACGAAGCGCTGGCTTTCGCCCAACTCCTGGACGATCCAGTCCTACGAAGCCCTTGAGGGCTACACCGCGATCCGCAAGGCGCTCAAGGGCACTCCCGAGCAGATCGTCCAGCTGGTCAAGGACTCCGGCCTCCGCGGCCGGGGCGGCGCGGGCTTCCCCGCCGGCATCAAGTGGTCCTTCATGCCGCCGAACGAGGACAAGCCGCACTACCTCGTCATCAACGCCGACGAGGGTGAGCCGGGCACCTGCAAGGACATCCCGCTGATGATGGCGGACCCGCACTCGCTGATCGAGGGCTGCATCATCGCCTCGTACGCGATGCGCTCGCACCACTGCTTCATCTACGTCCGCGGCGAGGCGCTGCACTGCATCCGCCGCCTCAACGCGGCCGTGCGCGAGGCCTACGAAGCGGGCTACCTCGGCAAGAACATCCTCGACTCCGGATTCGACCTCGACATCACCGTGCACGCGGGCGCCGGGGCGTACATCTGCGGCGAGGAGACGGCGCTGCTGGACTCGCTGGAGGGCCGTCGTGGCCAGCCGCGGCTCAAGCCGCCGTTCCCGGCAGCCGCTGGTCTCTATGCCGCGCCGACCACGGTCAACAACGTCGAGACCATCGCCAGCGCGCCGTACATCATCAACGGCGGTTCCGACTGGTTCCGCCAGATGGGCCGCGAGAAGTCGCCCGGTCCGAAGATCTACTCGATCTCCGGCCACGTCGAGAAGCCCGGCCAGTACGAATGCCCGCTCGGCACCACGCTGCGCGAGCTGCTCGACATGGCGGGCGGCATGAAGGACGGCGTCCCGCTGAAGTTCTGGACGCCGGGTGGTTCGTCCACGCCGATGTTCACCAAGGAACACCTCGATGTTCCGCTGGACTTCGAAGGCGCGGCGGAAGCCGGGTCGATGCTGGGCACGACGGCCGTGCAGGTCTTCAACGAGACCGTTTCCGTGCCGTGGGCCGTGATGAAGTGGACGCAGTTCTACGAGCACGAGTCCTGCGGCAAGTGCACGCCGTGCCGCGAGGGCACGTACTGGCTGGCGCAGATCCTGGAGCGCATGGTCGAGGGCAAGGGCACCGAAGAGGACATCGACACCCTCCTCGACGTCTGCGACAACATCCTCGGCCGCTCGTTCTGCGCCCTCGGTGACGGCGCGGTCTCGCCGATCCAGAGCGGGATCAAGTACTTCCGGGATGAATTCCTGGCTTTGTGTAACGCAAACAAGCGCGAATTGGTGGGGGCGCAGGCATGACGATCGCACCCGACAGGCCCGAAACGTCCACAGAGGACATTCCGGTTCCCGAAGGCCACGTCAAGCTGGTCATCGACGGTGAGACGGTCATCGCGCCCAAGGGCGAGCTGCTGATCCGCACCGCCGAAAGGCTCGGCACGGTCATCCCGCGTTTCTGCGACCACCCGCTGCTCGACCCGGCGGGCGCCTGCCGCCAGTGCCTGGTCGAGGTCGAAATGGGCGGCCGTCCGATGCCGAAGCCGCAGGCCTCGTGCACCATGACGGTCGCCGACGGCATGGTCGTGAAGACCCAGCTGACCTCGGCCGTCGCGGACAAGGCCCAGCAGGGTGTGATGGAGCTGCTGCTCATCAACCACCCGCTGGACTGCCCGATCTGCGACAAGGGCGGCGAGTGCCCGCTGCAGAACCAGGCGCTCGCGCACGGCCGCGCGGAGTCCCGTTTCGTCGACACGAAGCGGACGTTCGCGAAGCCGCTGCCGATCTCCTCGCAGGTGCTCCTGGACAGGGAGCGTTGCGTGCTCTGCCAGCGCTGCACCCGGTTCTCGCGCGAGATCGCCGGCGACCCGTTCATCGAACTGCTCGAACGCGGCGCCCACCAGCAGATCGGCACCGCCGAGACCGCTGACGTGCTGGACCTGGCTTCCCGGACCACGTCGGGCCAGCCGTTCCAGTCGTACTTCTCCGGCAACGTCATCCAGATCTGTCCGGTCGGCGCGCTGACTTCGGCCGCGTACCGGTTCCGTTCGCGGCCGTTCGACCTGGTGTCCGCGCCGAGCGTGTGCGAGCACTGCTCGTCCGGCTGCGCCGAGCGCACCGACTTCCGCCGCGGCAAGGTCATGCGGAAGCTCGCGGGCGACGACCCCGAGGTCAACGAAGAGTGGCTTTGCGACAAGGGCCGGTTCGGCTTCCGCTACGCCACCGCCGAAGACCGCGTCCGCCGTCCGCTGGTCCGCAACGCCGACGGAGTGCTGGAAGAGGCTTCCTGGACCGACGCGCTGCGCGCGGCCGCGGCCGGGCTCGCCAAGGCGCGGGACGGCAAGGGCGCCGCGGTGCTGACTGGCGGCAGGTTGACTGTCGAGGACGCCTACGCGTACTCGAAGTTCGCGCGAATCGCCTTGGGCACCAACGACATCGACTTCCGGGCCCGTCCGCATTCGGCCGAGGAGCTCGGCTTCCTCGCCACGCACGTGGTCGGGACGACGCCGGAAAGCGGCGTCACCTTCGGCGAGATCGAGCGGGCGCGCACGGTGCTGTGCGTCGCGTTCGAGCCGGAGGACGAGGCGCCGATCGTGTTCCTGCGGCTGCGCAAGGCGGCCCGCAAGAACCGTACCCGCGTCGTCCACTTGGGACAGTGGACCACCTCCTCGGTCCGCAAGACCTTCGGTGAGCTGCTGGCCTGCGCGCCGGGCAGCGAAGCCGCCGCGATCGACGGGATCGCGCAGCACGCGCAGGACGTCGACCAGGCCCTGACGGCCGAAGGCTCCGTGATCCTCGTCGGCGAGCGTGCCGCCGAGGTCCCCGGCCTGTTCTCGGCCCTGCACCGGCTGGTGGAGCGCACCGGCGCCCGGCTCGCGTGGATCCCGCGTCGCGCGGGTGAGCGCGGCGCCCTGGCGGCGGGCGCGACGCCGACGCTGCTGCCCGGCGGCCGTCCGGTCACCGACGCCGCGGCTCGCGCCGAGGTCGAAAAGGCTTGGGGTGTCACGCTTCCCGCCACGGCGGGCCGCGACACCACCGCGATCCTCAAGGCCGCTTCCGGCAATGACCTCGACGGTCTGCTCGTCGGCGGGGTCGACCCGGACGACCTGGCGGATCCGGATCTGGCCCGTCGCGCGCTGGAGAACGCGAAGTTCGTGGTCAGCCTCGAACTGCGGCACAGTGCGGTCACCGAGCACGCGGACGTCGTCCTCCCGATCGCCCCGGCGGTCGAGAAGGCGGGCACCTACCTCAACTGGGAAGGCCGCCACCGCGAGTTCGCCGTCACCCTCGAAGGCACCGGCGCCCTGCCGGACTGCCGGGTGCTCGACACCCTCGCCGTCGAGATGGACGCCGACCTGTTCACCCAGACCCCGGCCGCCGCGGCCGCCGATCTGGCCAAACTGCCCGGCAAGACCAAGCCCGCGACCTTCGAACCGGTGGCCGCCACGGCCGCCGCGATCGCGGGCGACGGCAAGGTTCTCCTCGCCACCTGGCGTCAGCTGATCGACAACGGTTCGCTGCAGGACGACGAGCCGCACCTCAAGGGCACGCAGCGCGAGGTCGTCGCCAAGCTCTCGGCGAAGACCGCCGAAGGCTTGGGCGGCACCGTGAAGGTCTCCACCGAACGCGGTTCCATCACGCTGCCGATCGAGGTCGCGGACCTGCCGGACGGCGTCGTGTGGCTCCCGGGCAACTCCGACGGCTCAGCCGTCCGCGCGGCGCTGGCCGCCGGACACGGTTCGGCCGTCAACCTCACCGGAGGTGAGAAGTGACTCCGTTGCTCAGCCAGATGCCGGACGCCGCCGAACGGGCGGCGCTGCTGGCGGACGACCCGTTGTGGCTGGTCCTGATCAAGACGGTCGTCATCCTGCTGATCGGCCCGATCCTGACGATCTTCCTGATCGTCTGGGAGCGCAAGGCCGTCGGCCGGATGCAGAACCGCCCCGGCCCCAACCGGGTCGGGCCCGGCGGCTACCTGCAGTCCCTCGCGGACGCGATCAAGCTGCCGTTCAAGGAACAGATCATCCCGGACACCGCCGACCGCAAGGTGTACTTCCTCGCCCCGGTCATCTCGGCGGTGCCCGCGCTGATCGCGCTGGCGGCGATCCCGTTCGGCCCGGTGGTCTCGATCTTCGGTGAGAAGACCGTGCTCCAGCTGGTCGACCTCCCGGTCGGCGTGCTGGTGATCCTCGCCTGCTCCTCGATCGGCGTGTACGGCCTGGTGCTCGCGGGCTGGTCTTCGGGTTCCCCGTATCCGCTGCTCGGTGGACTGCGAAGCGCGGCGCAGGTGATCTCCTACGAGATCGCGATGGGCCTGTCCATCGTGGGCGTGATCCTCTACGCCGGTTCGATGTCGACCTCGCAGATCGTCGAGTCGCAGCAGGGCGGCTGGTACTTCTACCTGCTGCTGCCGAGTTTCGTGATCTACCTGATCTCCATGGTCGGCGAGACCAACCGCGCGCCGTTCGACCTCCCCGAGGCCGAATCCGAGCTGGTCGGTGGTTTCCACACCGAGTACAGCTCGATGAAGTTCGCGATGTTCTTCCTCGCCGAGTACGTCAACATGGTGATCGTTTCGGCGTTCGCGACCACGTTGTTCCTCGGCGGCTGGAAGTTCCCGTTCGTCGGCGCCGACCACGCGCTCAACCAGGGCTGGCTCCCGCTGCTGTGGTTCACCGCCAAGCTGTTCATCCTGCTGTTCGGCTTCATCTGGCTGCGCGGCACGCTGCCCCGGCTGCGGTACGACCAGTTCATGCGGCTGGGCTGGAAGGTCCTGGTCCCGGTCAACCTGGTCTGGATCGTGGTGATCGTCACGGTCCGCGCGCTGCTGCGCCAGGAGGGTGGGCTCAGCGTCCCGCAGATCCTCATCGGTGGCGGGGCGGTCCTCGTCTTCCTGGTCATCCTGAGCCTGCTGCTGCCGGACAAGAAGGTCCCGGAAGACGACTACATCCCGGTGACCGGCGGCGGGTTCCCGGTGCCGCCGCTCGACCTCCAGGTTCCGGACAAGACTCCGCGTCAGAAGGCCCTCGAGAAGGCCGAAGCCCGGGCGGCCAAGCGCAAGCCCGCGGCGGTTTCCAGTGGAAGGGAGGCCGGCGATGGGGATGTTTGATCCCATCAAGGGTTTCGGTGTCACCTTCGGGATGATGTTCAAGAAGGTCGCCACCGAGGAGTACCCGGAGGCAGGCGCCCCCGCCGCCCCGCGCTATCACGGCAGGCACCAGCTCAACCGGCATCCGGACGGGCTGGAGAAATGCGTCGGCTGCGAGCTGTGCGCGTGGGCCTGCCCGGCGGACGCGATCTTCGTCGAAGGCGGCGACAACACCGAAGAGGCACGCTTCTCGCCCGGTGAGCGGTACGGCGCCGACTACCAGATCAACTACCTGCGCTGCATCGGCTGCGGGTTGTGCGTCGAGGCCTGCCCGACCCGGTCACTGACGATGATCAACTTCTACGAGCTGGCCGACGACGACCGGCAGCGGTTGATCTACACCAAGGAAGACCTCCTCGCGCCGCTGCTGCCCGGCATGGAGCAGCCGCCGCATCCGATGCGGCTCGGCGAGAACGAGCAGGACTACTACGTGAACGGCCCCGAGCTCGCGCGCCAGAAGTCGATCGAGTCGACGGAGGCCGTCCAGTGATCACGGCTTTCCTCGCCCAGACCGACGTTTCGGCCGGCATCACCACCGGCGAGACCATCGCGTTCTGGGTGCTCGGCCCGCTCGCGCTGCTTGGCGGACTAGGCATGATCTTCTCTCGCAACGCCGTGCACTCGGCGCTGTGGCTGGTCCTCACGATGCTGTGCCTCGGCGCGCTGTACATGATCCAGCAGGCGCCGTTCCTCGGCTTCACGCAGATCATCGTCTACACCGGCGCGATCATGATGCTGTTCCTGTTCGTGCTGATGCTGGTCGGCAGGGAGAGCTCGGACTCGGTCGTCGAGGTGCTGCGCGGGCAGCGGGTCATGGCGACCCTGCTCGGCATCGGCGTCGGCGGGCTGCTCGCCGCGGGCCTCGCCCGCGCGCTGGCCAACGTCACCCCGGCCCTGCCGCTCGACCCGGCGAACGTCGACGGCGGCGGCCCCGGCGGGCTGGGACGGCTCATCTTCACCAAGTACCTGTTCCCGTTCGAGCTCACCTCGGCGCTGCTGATCACCGCCGCGCTCGGCGCGATGGTGCTCGCCTTCACGGACAGGCACGCCAAGGGCGGCAAGAAGTCGCAGAAGGAACTCGTCGTCGACCGGTTCACCGGAAAGCACGACAGGCCTTCGCCGCTGCCCGGTCCGGGTGTCTTCGCGACCGCCAACTCGGTCGCCACCCCGGCGCTGCTGCCCGACGGTTCGATCGCCCCGGAGTCGCTTTCGGACATCATCGAATCGACTTCGGCCTCGCGGCTGGAAGACGAGCGCAAGCAGGTGTCCGGCTCTGAACCGGGCCCGGACGCCCACGCGCTCGTCGGCAAGAAAGAAGGGGACGAGGAATGACCCCGACGTACTACCTGCTCCTGTCCGCGCTGTTGTTCGCCATCGGCGCTGTCGGGGTGCTGGTGCGCCGCAACGCGATCGTCGTGTTCATGTGCATCGAGCTGATGCTGAACGCGGCGAACCTGTCCCTGGTCACGTTCGCCCGGATCAACGGGTCGCTCGACGGTCAGGTGATGGCGTTCTTCGTGATGGTCGTCGCCGCCGCCGAAGTCGTGGTGGGCCTCGCGATCATCATGGCGATCTTCCGCACCCGGCGCTCGGCCTCGGTCGACGACACCAACCTGCTGAAGTACTAGGGAGCACCGAGAGTGACCGCATCATCGTGGCTGCTGGTGGCCTTTCCCGCCCTCGGCGCCCTCATTCTTCTGCTGGCCGGGAAACGAGCCCGCCCCTGGGGACACCTCCTCGGCAGCGCGACCGTCTCACTGTCCTTTGTGTACGGACTGATCCTCTTCTTCACCGCCGACACGAAGAACATCGCGGACGTCAAGCTGTTCTCGTGGATCCCGGTCTCGGCGCTGCAGGTCGACTTCGGACTCCGGATCGACGCGCTTTCGCTGACCTTCGTGCTGCTGATCACCGGCGTCGGCATGCTGATCCACTTCTACTCGATCGGCTACATGTCCGAGGACCGCGATCGGTCGAGGTTCTTCGCGTACCTCAACCTGTTCGTCGCCTCGATGCTGATCCTGGTGCTGGGGAACAGCTTCGTGACGCTGTACCTCGGCTGGGAAGGCGTCGGCCTCGCGTCGTACCTGCTCATCGGCTGGTACCAGGACCGCCCGTCCGCGGCCACCGCGGCGAAGAAGGCGTTCCTGATGAACCGCGTCGGCGACGTCGGGCTCGCGCTGGCGATCTTCCTGATGTTCAAGTACGTCGGGAGCACCGGTTACGCCGAGGTCTTCGGCGCCGTCGGCCAGATCCCGACCGGCGCCGTCACCGCGATCGCGATCCTGCTGCTGCTGGGCGCGTGCGGTAAATCCGGTCAGTTCCCGCTGCAGGCCTGGCTTCCGGACGCGATGGAGGGCCCGACCCCGGTCTCGGCCCTCATCCACGCGGCGACGATGGTCACCGCGGGCGTCTACCTGGTCGCCCGCGCGCACGAGATCTTCAACGCCACCCCGGACGGCCGCCTGATCGTCACCCTCGTCGGCACGGTCACGCTCTTGATCGGGTGCATCATCGGGTGCGCCTACGACGACATCAAGAAGGTCCTGGCGTACTCGACGGTCAGCCAGATCGGCTACATGATGCTCGCCGTCGGCCTCGGGCCGATCGCCTACGCGCTCGGCATCATGCACCTGGTGGCGCACGGTTTCTTCAAGGCCGGGCTGTTCCTCGGGGCCGGTTCGGTCATGCACGCCATGAACGACGAGGTCGACATGCGGAAGTTCGGCGGGCTGCGCAAGCACCTGCCGGTCACCTTCTGGACCTTCGCGCTCGGCTACCTCGCGCTGATCGGCATCCCGCCGCTTTCCGGCTTCTTCACCAAGGACGCGATCATCGAAGCGGCGCTGAGCCAGGGCGGCTGGCGCGGCTGGGTGATGGGCGGCGCGGCACTGCTCGGCGCCGGGCTCACCGCGTTCTACATGACGCGCCTGATGGTGATGACCTTCTTCGGCAAGGAACGCTGGAAGGAGATCAAGTCCAGCGACGGCCGCGACTTCCACCCGCACGAAAGCCCCGCGGTGATGAAGTGGCCGATGATCATCCTCGCCGTGGGTTCGATCGGCGCCGGTGCGTTCTTCGCCCTCGGCGACCGGTTCGCCGAATGGCTCTCGCCGGTGGTCGGCCCGCTCGAGGAGGGTGGCCACAGTGTCATCCCGCACCTGCTGGTCCCGTTCCTCACCGTGGCGCTGTCCGTCCTGGGCGCGCTCGCCGCTTGGCTCTTCGTCGGTCGTAAGGACGTTCCGGTGGAACGCCCCGAACGGGTCTCCGCCGTGGTCAAGGCCGCGCGCAACGACCTCTACGGCAACACCCTGAACGAGACGCTGGTCGCCCGTCCGGGCACCTGGCTCGCCCGCGCGCTGGTCTACGTGGACAACCGCGGGGTCGACGGCGCGGTCAACGGCCTCGCCGCCGCGCTCGGCGGCGGATCCGGGCGACTGCGCCGCCTGCAGACCGGCTTCGTCCGCTCGTACGCACTGTCCATGCTGGGCGGCACATTCCTGCTTCTGGCGGCACTCCTGCTGGTGAGGTTCTCCTGATGACTTGGCTCCTGGCAACCATCCTGGTGCCGCTGGTAGGTGCAGCGGTCGTCGCGGGGATGAAGAAGAACGACAGGCTGGCGACGCTCACCGCGCTCGCGGTGTCCATCCTGACGTTCCTGCTGGTGATCCCGCTGTGGGCGAGCTATTCGCCGACGGGGGACCGGATCCAGCAGAAGTCCTCGATGGACTGGATCCCGAACTTCGGCATCCACATCTCGTTCGGCATCGACGGCATCGCGCTGGTGATGATCGCGGTCATCGGGCTGCTGGTGCCGATCGTGGTCGGCTCGCTCGGCCTGACCGACAAGCTCCCGGCCGGTCGCTCGGCGGGCGGGTACCTGTCGCTGATCCTGGTGCAGCAGTCGTTGACCATCGCGGTGTTCGCCGCGACCGACGTCTTCCTGTTCTACGTGCTGTTCGAGATCATGCTGATCCCGATGTACTTCCTCATCGGCGGCTACGGCGGCGCGAACCGGCAGTACGCGGCGGTCAAGTTCTTCCTGTACTCGTTCCTCGGCGGCCTGATCATGCTGGCGTCGGCCATCGGGGCGTACTCGATGGCGTCGGACGAGCTCGGCAAGGGCACCTTCGACTGGGAAACGCTCGTCACCGTCGTCCGCGACGCTCCGACGGGCACCCAGATCTGGCTGTTCCTCGGGTTCTTCCTCGCCTTCGCGATCAAGGCCCCTTTGGTGCCGTTCCACACCTGGCTGCCGGACGCCGCGGGACAGGCGCCCATCGGCGTCGCGGTCCTGCTGGTCGGTGTGCTGGACAAGGTCGGCACGTTCGGGTTCCTGCGCTACCTCCTCCCGATGTTCCCGGCGGCCAGCAAGGAACTCGCGCCGTGGGTGCTGGTGCTCGCCGTCGCGGGTGTCCTTTATGGATCGATCCTCGCCGCGGGCCAGCGCGACATGAAGCGGTTCATCGCCTACGTGTCGATCGCCCACTTCGGTTTCATCGCGCTGGGCATCTTCACCTTCAACGAGCAGGCGATGGTCGGCTCGGTGTCGTACATGCTCAACCACAGCCTCGCCACCGGGATGCTGATCGTGGTCGTCGGGCTGATCGTGATGCGCGGCGGATCCACCAAGATCTCCGACTACGGCGGCATGGCGAAGGTGACCCCGCTGCTCGGCGGGATGTTGCTCATCGCCGGTCTGTCCACTTTGTCCCTGCCCGGCACGAACTCCTTCATCAGTGAGTTCCTGGTGCTACTGGGGTCCTTTGTGGACTACCCGGTCTACACGATCATCGCGACCGTCGGCATGGTGCTGGCCGCGGCGTACGTGCTCTGGCTCTACCAGCGCGTCATGCAGGGCCCCGTCCGCGGTGACGCCCTGGTGGGCGCCGGTGGAGGCCCCGGCACGGCGATCGCACCCGAACTCGGGGCCACCAAAGCCATCAAGGACCTCGGCGGCAAGGAGATCGCGATCCTGGCGCCGATGGTCGTGCTGATCATCGCGCTCGGGTTCTACCCCAAGCCGGTGCTCGACACGATCACCCCGTCGGTGCAGGCGACGATGTCGTCGCTGGATGCGCAGAGCGTGAATGTTGGAGGCGCAAAATGACCAAGTCCGAGGGCGCTTTCGCCCGAAGGGCCCGTGCTCGCGGAGGCAGGCCGGAGGTCTGTCTACGTGAACACGGGTGCGCCCTCCTCATAGGCGCCGTACAGGGAGGCAAGTAACAGTGCTCTTCTTGACTCAGGCGCCACCGGTGCAGGTGCCGTCGATCGACTACTTCGCCGTCACGCCGATCCTGATCATCCTCGGCGCGGCGTGTGTCAGCGTGCTGTTCGAAGCCTTCCTGCCCAAGCACATGCGGTGGCCTTCGCAGGTCTTCCTGTCCCTGCTCGGGATCGGCGGGGCGGGTGTCTTCCTGGCCTGGTACGCCAGTTCGTCCGCGCCGAAGAACGGCGTCACGACCTTCAGCGGCGCGATCGCCGTCGACCGGCCGTCGCTGTTCCTGTGGGGCACGCTGCTGGCGCTGGCGCTGGGCGCGCTGCTGCTGATCGCGGACCGCTCGGTCGAACCGGGCGGCGCGTTCGTCGCGCAGGCCGGTATCCGCCCGGGCACCGTGCAGGACCGCGCGCAGGTCGGCACCACCGGCATGCAGACCGAGGTCTTCCCGCTGACGCTGTTCGCGCTCGGCGGCATGATGGCCTTCGTCGCGGCCAACGACCTGCTGACCATGTTCATCGCGCTCGAAGTGCTGAGCCTGCCGCTGTACCTGATGTGCGGTCTCGCCCGGCGGCGTCGCCTGCTCTCGCAGGAAGCCGCGGTCAAGTACTTCCTGCTCGGCGCTTTCTCGTCGGCGTTCTTCCTCTACGGTCTCGCGCTGCTCTACGGCTACGCGAACTCCGTGCAGCTGTCGGACATCGCCAACGCCGCCGCCGGCTCGGACCGGTCGGACACGCTGCTGTTCGCCGGGCTCGGACTGCTCGCGGTCGGCCTGCTGTTCAAGGGTTCGGTCGGCCCGTTCCACACCTGGACCCCGGACGTCTACCAGGGCGCGCCGACCCCGGTCACCGCCTTCATGGGCGCCTGCACCAAGGTCGCCGCGTTCGGCGGGATCCTGCGGGTGTTCTCGGTGGCGTTCGAGTCGACCAGCTGGGAATGGCGCGGCGTGCTCTGGGGCGTCGCGATCCTCTCGATGCTGATCGGCGCGGTGCTGGGCCTGACGCAGACCGACGTGAAGCGCATGATCGCCTACTCGTCCATCGCGCACGCCGGATTCCTGCTCATCGGCGCGATCACGATGACCGAGGAAGGCCTGTCGAGCACGCTGTTCTACCTGCTGGCCTACGGCTTCACCACGCTCGCCGCGTTCGGTGTCGTCTCGCTGGTGCGGGACTCGAACGGCGAGGCGACGCACCTGTCCGCGTGGGCGGGGCTGGCCAAGCGGTCTCCGGTGCTGGCAGGCGTGTTCACCTTCCTGCTGCTCGCGCTGGCCGGTATCCCGCTGACCAGCGGTTTCGTCGGCAAGTTCGTGGTGTTCTCGGCGGCCCTGTCCGACGGTATGGCGCCGCTGGTCGTCATCGCCCTGATCTTCAGCGCCGTCGCCGCGTTCTTCTACCTGCGGGTGATCGTGCTGATGTACTTCTCCGAACCGGCACCCGACGGCCCGACCGTCACCGTGCCCGGCGCGTTCACCACGACGGCGATCACGCTCGGCGTCATCGTCACGCTGGTGCTCGGCCTGATCCCGGCGTTCGCCCTCGACTGGGCGGGCTCGGGCGGCTTCGCCCTCAAGTAGTTCTTTTGCGTGTGAAGGCCCTCTCCACCTCGGTGGAGGGGGCCTTTCACTTGGGTAGAACTACTCGACTTGCCCGGCGAGGGGTCCGCAAGCACGCTTCTCGCGTCATAGTGTGGTCACGTTGTCACGCTCGGGGAGGGGTGCGATGTCAGGCGGGTATGAGATCGTCTTGACGGCGATCGAGTCATCGGCCGGCGCGGCGAAACGCGCGGCCGAAGTGGTCCGGCCGACGGATCTCGCGGCGGGGTTGACCGGCGTTTCAACGGGCCTGCCAGGCGGGGTCTCCGGTGAAGCGGCCCGGCTGCTCGCCGACGCTTGGGGCCGGGCGGTGCCGACCTGGGTCGAGAACGTCGACGCCTACTCGGCCCAACTGGACCAGGCCGTGGCGCGATACCGGTCGAACGAGCAGTCAGCCGTTCACGACCTGCACCCCGTGGCCCCCGGTGGCGGTCGGAGGCCGGTCTGATGGTCACGTGGGCCGACGTCCGCCGATGGGATCCGGCCGCGGTGGGCCGGGTCGCGGACGACCTCACCGCGTGGTGCACTCGGATCATCGGCGCGAACGACGACATCGAGTCGATGGCGCGGTTCGACGGCTGGACCGGCGACGCGTCCGTCGCCGCTTCGACCCGGGGAAACTCGCTGATCACCACCGTGGAGCAGCTGGTCGCGCAGGCGTCGGCCGTCCGCCGTGGTGCGCATGAGGTGCAGATCGCGCTCGAGCGGATCAGCGCGTTCGTCCGGGAGACCGAAGAGCTCGCGCATCACTACGGGCTGACGATCGGTGACGGTTGTGTGGTGCCGATCCCCGGCCAGCCACCTCTCGCGCCGGGGATTCAGGCGGAGATCACGGACAAGGTCGAGCAGATCCTGCGCCGGGCGGCGGACGTGGACGCGGATTTCGCCGCGATCATGACCAGGGCGATGCGCGGCGAGATCAGTGAACAGGGTGTCGGCACCCTCGCCCAAGCCGCTGACGTCGGTGCCGCGCAGAGCGGCCTGTCGATCATCGGACCGCCCGAGGGCGGCACGCCGAGCGACAACAAGGCGTGGTGGGACAGCCTGTCCGACACGGCGAAGGTCGCTTTGCTGCAAAACGCGCCGGACCTGATCCGCAATCTGGACGGTGTCCCGGTGGTCGATCGCGACGCGGCCAACCGCGCCGTTCTGCAACGGGAGATCGACCGCCTGCAAAGCGAAGCGACCGAGATCTCGCGCGCCAACCCGAACGATCCGCGTACGCCTCATCAGGGTGACTGGCCGGGGAAGGAGAAACTCGACGAAATCGCGGCGAAGTTGGACGGTCTGCGGGCGATCCAGGGGCGTCTTGATCGTCCGGGTCCTGGTCAGCAGCAGGCGTTTCTCGTGGGACTGGACGTCAGCGGGGATGGCAAGGCGATCATTTCGGCGGGGAATCCTGACAGGGCGAGCAATGTGGCGACGTACGTTCCTGGGACCGGGGCGGATCTGGCGGGGATCAATGGTGAGATGGTGCGCTCGGACCGAATGGTCGATGCTGCCGCTCAGGCAGGGTCGCCTTCAACGGCCGTTGTCTCGTGGGTCGGCTACGACGCTCCAGATGATGTACTGCCTAACGCAATGAGCGAGAGCTACGCGGATAACGCGAAGAAGGACCTCGACCGTTTCCAGGACGGTTTGCGAGCGACGCATGAAGGTTCTCCGTCGCACAACACAGTGATCGGGCACAGCTACGGAACCACGGTGATCGGGCACGCGGCCCGTGACGAGCAATTGGCGGTGGACGACATCGTTTTCGTCGCGAGCCCTGGCGTCGGAGTGAAGGAAGCCCACGAACTTGGTCTGCCCGCCGATCGTGTCCATGCGACGGTGGACCGAAACGATCCGATCCAGCTGGTCCCGGTACACGGGATCGAGCCGCAATTCTTCGAGGGCGCGGATGTTTTCTCGTCGGGCGGACGGAACGAGCCGCCGCCTTCGAGTTGGGAAGGCTACGACGACGCCGCGCATTCGCAGTATTGGGATCCTGAGAACAGGGCCCTGGACAACATGGGCCGGATCATCGCCGGTAAGCCCACTTACTAGCACAGAAGGAAATCCATGCGGTGGAGGATGCCGGTGGCGTTGGCCGCGCTGGCAGTTTTGGCAGCCGGTTGCACTGGAGGGAACGACATGAAGCCGACGATCACGATCGTGCAGGCCAACCAGAAGGTCACTGACTACCTCACGCAGGTACGGGTGGCCTTTCCCGCCGAAGCACGATACAAGCTGACGGCATCAGAGGAACACGGCCCCTGTCTTGACCCCACTGATGGCGGTTCGGGTGAGCGTGTCATCGCCACGCGTACTTTCCAGATCTTTGATTTGCCGAAGGAAAACATTCCGTCGTACTTCACGGCGGTGAAGGAGTGGGCGCAGAGTCACAACTTCCGCATCCTGGACAACAACCCGCCGAACGAATATCTGTGGCTTGAAAACAACTCCGACTCTGTCCGGATGGCGTTGAAGGCCAATTCTCTTGGTGGTCTTTACTTGATTGCCACGTCGCCGTGTGTCTGGCCCGACGGAACACCCGCTCCCGAAGCCGCTGCTCCGGAAGCTCCGAAGCCGGAAATCCTCGCACAGCCGGAACCGCCGGTCCAGAAGCCGCGTAGGACCCGGCCGCCTGTGGACGACGAAGACTTCGCGCAGACCGATTGGACCGATGAAGACACCTATTGAGTAGACGACTTGCCGTCGTGCACGTGGCAAGGTCGCTCGCCTGGAGAAGGGGAGCGATGCCTAAGCCGAAGCCCACACCGCTGGCTCGGGGACTTGCCGAGGGACTTCGAGTCGCGCGGAGAGAAGCCAGACTGGCCATGACCGAAGTGGCCGACAAACTGGCTTGGTCCCAGTCGACGATCAGCCGTCTCGAAACCGGAGTGCGCGCCGCGTCCATCGAAGAGGTGTCGGCTCTGCTCGCGGTCTACCGGATCACAGGGGCGCGGAGGGACGCGCTGCTTGAGATGGCTCGCGACGTCGACCGGCCGAGCTGGCTCGAGACCTGCCGCGATGGCGTGCCGTGCCAGGTGAAAACCCTTGCGCAGTATGAAAAAGAGGCCACCAGAATCATCGAGTCAGGCAGCGCGATGGTGCCCGCCCTTCTGCAAACGCCCTCCTATATGAGGGCCGCGCTGGTCGCGATCGGTGTTCCGGCCGAGGAAATCGAAGCGCGGCTGGAACGCCAGAAGGTGCTGGAGTGGAAGAAGCTGGTCGCCTACCTCGACGAGGGAGCCTTGCGACGGCAGATCGGCGGCACGCGGATCATGGCGAATCAGGTGCGGCATCTCGTCTCGATGGCTCAGCGGCCCTCCGTCGAACTTCGGGTCTTCCCCTTTGAAGCCGGCGGGCACCCGGGGATGAGCGGCGCCTACGTCCTGCTCGAACTCGCGGACAGGTCACCCGTTGTGAGGCTGGAACACCAGCGGTCGGGAGTGTTCCTGCACCGCGCTGTCGACGTCGAGCCCTATGCGCGGTCGACGGTTCTGTCGAACGCGGTGGCGCTGGACCCGGCGCGATCGAAGCGCCTGATCGAGAGCCTGGTCCCGCCCGCCTAGTGGTCGAGGCTCGCCCGTAGCGCGGCGACCTTCTGCGCCAGCAGCGTGGGTTCGCCGGGCAGAACGGTGATGTACCGGTTCGAAGGTGAGCCGCTCACGTGCATGGCGACACGTCCGGCGTCGAGGTCCAGATACGTCAGGCCGTCGACGGCCTCGGTGCGTCTTCCCCCGTCAGGACGTTTGGCCGCGGCGAAGAACCCGACACCGAAGTACGGCTGCTCGAAGACCTCGTCCAGACGCCGTGCGTCCCGGCTTCGAGACCCAGGCTCGTCGTAGAGGTCGTTTCCGGTGTCGAGCTTGAAGTCGTCCTGCGGCAAGGAGAACGGGGCGAACCGCGCCGGTGGGTACTCGGGCAGGTTCATCACGAGGGCCGCCGCGCGATCGGTGGTCCGCACGCCTTTCAGCCACACTCGGCTTCCTTCGCAGATCGCGGTCACCGCAGCACGCCCGCGGACGGCGACGAGCACGCCGTACTGTTCCGTTTCCGTCCGCACGGTCGCGTAGTACTCGGTGTTCGGCCGGTCGAGTACGTGCAGGACGTCCTCGAAGTCACTCGTCAACCGTTTGCCCTCGGTGAACCCGAGCCCGCCGAGCTCCTCGAACGCCGCCCGGTCTTCGCCGTTTTGCGACGACGGCGGGATGTAGCGCAGGCCGCCCGCGAAGATCAGATGCGGATCTCCGCAGCCGACGTGACGGAACGCGGTCAACAAAGTGTCGAGCGTGATCTCGACCGGGCGCGCGAGCACCACGTGTCTCCCTCCCCTGGGACTGTGGCGCTAGCTCTTCTTTTCGCCGATCACCGGTGGCGTCGGCTTCTCGGTGAAGCCACCGAAGGTCTCGTCCGGATCCGGGTTCTGGAGGTACGCCGGAGCCTTCTTCTCCTTGTCCTCCTCGCCCTTCCCTCGGCTCGCTCCGGGTGCCATCGGCATCCCGTTGGCCCCGCCACGGCCCGCTGCCCCGGCGGAACCCGCCGTACCACGGCCACCGACGCCTTCACCTGGCATCCCGGCGCCGCTCCTGCCGCCCATGCCCGGCTGCCCCGGACCACCTGGGACTCCGCCTCGGAAGCCGCCTCCGGCGACGGCAGGTGGTTTGCTGCCCGTTCCCGGGCCGCCGAGCCCGGTTCCTGGCCCGCCGGTGACCGGCCCTCCGGTCCCCGGACCGAAGGGGCCATACCCGGGCGGGAAAGTGCCGGGCGGGTTGTAGGAGGTCGGTGGCCTGCCATTCGGCCCGAAGTCGAGGTTCGCCGCCGGTGGCACGACCGGCGTGGTCTGGGGCGGCGTGTAGGAATTTGCGCGGGTGCCGTCGTCGGGCTGCTGGTGTGCGCCGGGCTGTTGGCCCGGCGAGTGCTGACCCGGTTGGGGGCCTTGTCCGGGCTGTGGGCCGCTGTCGGCGGGACCGCCCTGGCCCGGCCCTGGCGCGTTGACACCCGGCCCGCTTGGCCCACTGGGTCCGCTAGGTCCTTGATAGGGCTCACCGATTCCGGGATCGCGCCTGTCGTCGCCGAACCCCTTGGCCGCCGGTTTCCCAGAGCCACCGTCGTCCATCGTGACGCTGCCGCCTGGGTCGGTGAGCTGTGCGTACTGAGCGGGCAACTCGTCGCCATTGGAAGTGCTGGCCGAGTGGTAGGTCGCGAAGGTGTCGATGTTGTGCTGACTGTCGGCCTGGTAGCCCTTGAGCTTGTCGAAGTAGCCGACGGGCTTGCCCTCCATCAGGTCGAGCGCATCCTGAGCGGTGGGCTGGGGCTGCTCCGGCGGCACCGGCTTGACGGAGTTCTTCGCCGACCCGAACGCGCCCATCTGCGCGGTGATGGCGCTCTGGGCGCGAGCCAGGTGCATCGCGTCGTCCATCGATGCCTCGACGAGCGGCTTCGTCGCATCCGCTGCTGCACTGCCGGACGCACCTTGCCAACCGGCCATGGTCTTCTGCGCGAGTGCGGTGAGCCTCTGCGCACGTTCGTGGTGCCGCTGGGTCAGATCGAAGGCGCCTTGCTGGGCGTCGGAGAGCGAGCCAGTGCCTTTGCCGCCGGTGACCTGTTCGTAGATCTGGGCGGCAGTAAGTGGTGCTTCCGCGGCCATCAGTTGCCTCCGCGAATGGTGGCGAGGACTCTGATCGCCGCTTCGCGTGCTGCGTTGCAGGGGTCTTTCTTGCCGATGTTGGCCTCAGACTGCTCAAGTACGACGTCGATGGTCTCGTTATCGCTGGTTCCTAGTGCGACTGAGCATCGGCCTCGAGATGTTCGCTCATCCTCCGTGCCGTACGCGGTGACCGGGTATCCGGCGATAGCTTCGAGCGGTTCAAAGAGTTTGTAGGGATTCCCCTTGGCTTCGTAGACACTTGTCATACCTCGGTCGGGTGACTTGCTGAAGAGCACGTTGACTCGAGGGCGGGTGGCAGCTGGCGGGGACCACCTACAGGAGGGGCCGGAAGCGCCATCTAGCCGGTCCGTGGTTTCTGCCTCCGAGCCGAGAATTTCCTTGGCTTGTATTTCGGTAAGGGCGTTGCAGGGCGCCTGCTTGATCTGCGTCAGGTCGATTGAGCTTGCGACCTTTGGTACGCCGGGACCCGGGAGTTGTCCTGTTGTGTTCGAGGTGGTCGGGCCATTGCCGTCACTGGTGGGTGTGGGCTTGCCGTCAGTGGTAGGTGTCGAACACGCGGAGAGGGCAAGCGTGGCTGCGCTGAGAACTAGGACGGTACGTCGCATCAGGCGATGCCCTTCGGCTGTTGGTTGATGACTGAAGTGGCGTGGTCTTCCGCAGTGGCGTACTTGCCGAGGGCGGTCACGTACTTCTTTGCCATGTTCTCGCAATAGGAGATGCGTTGCCTCAGAGTCTCCTCGAGTGCGGCGCCAGACAGCCGAGTGACCTTGGCGTTGTCTCCGCTGGCATACTCTTTTCCCGGAGGCATGGCCCTCGCGACCTTGCCAGCGGCATCGAGGTCGTCGATGTACTCGTTGGCCAGGTCACGCCACTCCGCCACCAGTTCGTGAAGGGTCGCCTCGTCGTACTTGAACCCCGCCCCTTCGGCAACCGGTGTCCCGTAGGTGCCACCGGTCGGTGGGGCTTTGCAGATCGAGCCGGGGTTGAAGCCCGGTGTGTAGACGGGTGGCTGGTCAGACACGGCCATGCACCCCTGCCGCCCCGAATCGATCCCCGCTGCATGGGCGAACCCGCCCCGAAGTCACCGTCGTCATGTGCCCCTCCCGTGGCTACAAGGCGCGTCTCCCCGATGCCCCCTGCGTAATCCGACGCCGGGAAGATTACCAGGGTTCCCGTGGCGAGGAACCCGCCTGCATAAAGTCACACTCCCCACTGAATAGCGTCACGGATCACAGTGACTATCCGTGAAAACCATTCAGGTGAACCCTCCTTGGAAAGCAGGGTTCTTCCTGGTGGTCACCACGCTGAATTCGCATACTCTGCGTAATGAAGTTCCGAAGAGTGATTCTCGGCGCGGTACTTGTCGGCCTATTGGCGGCTTGTACGGATTCCGTGCATACGCCCCCGCCGCGACCACAGTTTCCGAAATGGCAGCCGAACCAACCGCGTCCCGCCGATCGCGACGAACAGGCCGTCGGCGCGGCCCTCGCGGCACTCGATTTCTGTGAGCTGATCGACCTTGCCGCGTACGACCGTAGGAAGGGTGGCGACACTCGGCCCGTCACGCGCGAGCCCAAGGTCAAGGACAGCAGGAAAACCTGCACGCTTTACCGCGACGGCTACGAAGACCTCGTCCGCGTCCAGGACAAGGATCCGGGCCACGCGTGGCTCCGGAACGACGGTGCCGTGGTCGACCTCGGCGGCGTCAAGGCCTATCAGGTCGAAACCCGTCGTGACGGCGGTGTCAGCGGCTGTGCGATCACAGTCCCGGTCAGCTTCCAGCGCGCGATCGAATTCCAACTCGGGATGAGCCGGAGCAAGGACTGTGGTCTCCTCCGCGACTTCGCCACCGCCGGCGCCGCGAAGCTGTCGCGTGATCTCGTCTACCCACCGGACGGTCAGGACAACGGCCGCGTCGGCGCCTGCGCGAACTGGGTTTCCACCAGCAAGGGTGAGAACTGCGACCCGGCCGTCGACGTCCAGGTGCCCGCGGGTGCGGAGCTGGCCCTCGCCGCCGGGGCGGCGGATCCGAACGTCGAGTGCGCGGTGTTCCGCGACGCGGTCAAGAAGACCTTCGGCCAGGACTTCGAGCCGATCGCCACGCCGGGCTCCTGCTACTTCGTCGAGCCGAAGCACCGGCTTCAGATCGAGGCCGGGGCCACTGCGAACGGCGGCGCGCCGGGGGAGTGGCTCGCGGATCCGAACAAGACCTACAAGGACCACCGTCAGACCTCGTTCAGCGGCAATCCGGGTGTCACGTTCCGTTCGAAGGACGACGGTGAGTTCTCCCTTTACGTCTCTCCGCTCGGGAACCTCGACGCCGTCGGGCATGTCCGGCTGAAGATCACACCCGAGCGGGAACGCGGGATCGACGACTGGGATCGGTCGAAGACGGTCACGACCGTGGACGTCGCCAAGGCACACGCTGTGATGGAACTGGCGATGGCGACCCACTTTCGGACGACCAGGTGACGTCCGCGCCGTCGTAAGCTTCCTTCATGTACATCGAGCGGGTCCGGCTGGAGAACATCCGCGGCTTCAGCGGTGCCCGCACCGTCGACCTGCGGTTACCCGGCCCCGGCTGGGTGGTGCTCGCCGGTCGCAACGGCTCGGGCAAGACGTCGCTGCTGCGCGCCATCGCCGTCGCGGCGGCGCCGGACGTGGCCTGGGGATTGCTGTCGGACGCCGGCAGCTGGATCTCGATGGACCAGACCTCCGGGTCGATCGAGCTGTCGGTGATGCGCGAGGAGGGTCCGGCGCCGGTCGAGGTCCGCTGGCTCGACTCCGGTCTGTTGCCGATCTCGGGACTCCCACCCGGCCAGCCGTTCTGCGCGGCTTACGGGCCTTTCCGGCGGCTCGCGGGCGGTAGTGGCGAGGCCGAGTCGTGGATGCGCGGCGCGGGATCGCTGGCGCGGATGGCCAGCCTGTTCCACGAAGACGCCTCGCTCGCCGAGGGTGTCACGTGGCTGATCAACCAGCATCTCCGTGCCCTGGAAGGGAAAGCGGGCGCTCGCGAGCTGAAGGACGCGGCGCTGGAGATCCTCGGCGACGGGCTCCTGCCCGGCGGTTACCGGATCCGGGACGTCGATTCGGACGGGCTCTGGGTCGAATACCGGGGTGACAGGTTCCCGCTGCGCGAGATGAGCGACGGCTACCGCACGGTGACGGCGCTCGTGGTCGACCTGCTCAAACAGCTCGACGGCGCGGGCCTCGACCATGAGAGTCCCGGTGTCGTGATCATCGACGAGGTGGACGCCCATCTCCACGTGTCGTGGCAGAAACGCATGGGGCCGTGGTTCAAGGCGCATTTCCCGCGAATCCAGTTCATCGTCACCACGCACAGTCCCTATGTCTGCCAGGCCGCCGATCCCGGTGGGCTCATCCGGCTTTCCGGGCCGGATGAGGAGGTTCCGCCGCGTGTGGTCTCCGAGGAGCTGTACGAGCGGGTCGTGTTCGGCACCGGGGACGACGCCGTGCTGTCCGATCTCTTCGGCCTGGACACGCCCTATTCGCCGCAGGCCGTCGAACTGCGGGAGCATCTCGCCGAGCTCGAGTTCCAGGTGGCGTCGGGGCGGGCGGACGCGAACGGTGTCCGGGAGTGGGAACGCCTCCGGGACATGTTGAGCAGCTCGCCGCCGAGCCGGGTGGACGAGGTGGCCAGGCGGTTCGAGGCCGACGATCGGTGATCGGGATCCGCCGGATCGCGCTGCCGGGGCGGGTGGTGGCCGATCTCGAAGACCTGACCGCGCGGATCCCTTCCGGTGACAGCAAAGAAGCTCGGCGGCTCTGGCGGGTTTCCCGCGCCGTGCGGCGTTCTTTGCGAGCGGGCCTCGACGTGATGGCCGCCGGCCGTGGGTACTGCATGTACTGCGGTGACGGGCTCGGGTCCACTGTGGACCACTTCGAGCCGATCGCGCGGAATCCGGGGCGCGCGTTCGACTGGCTCAACCACGTGCTCGCGTGCGAGTACTGCAACAGCCACCACAAACGCGACCTGTTCCCGGTGGACGCCGACGGCAACAGCCTGCTGATCGACCCGACCGCCGAAGACCCGCTGGACCACCTGTTCCTGGTCCTGTCGATCGGGACCTACCGTCCGCTGACCGAAAAGGGCGAGCAGACCATCGAGGTGTGCGGCCTGAACCGCGCGCAACTGGCGCGCGGACGGGAGACGGCGGTCAATCAGGTGGGCGCGCTCGTCACCGGGTGGTGGACCGCACGCGAACTGGGCGACGACGTGAAACGGCGAGCGATGGCCTGGACGCTGCTCGACCAGCCGCACGCCGACGTCCTCCACGCGATGCTCCGGCAGGCGGGGATGCCCGGAGCCCGCGCGGTGTTCCGGGCGGACGACGAGCTCATCGATCTGCTCCGCGCCCCGGAACTCGCCGAGGACCTTCAGCTCTCCGGCGGCGCGGTGTAAGCGGTCAGGGTGGCGTCGGCACGCGTGCGAGCGGTGTCCGCGTCGGTGCCACTGGCGACGTCGGTCTCGTACCAGGCTTCGTTGCTCAGGGTCATGAACCGGACGCCTTCTTCGCTGGTCATCCAGGCCATGGCGGCCTCGGGATCGGCGGCCTCACCGGATTCGAGGTGCAATGCGAGCCCGTTGAGCATCATGTCCCAGCCGATGCCGACAGCACCCGGCCCGAACTGGTTCCAGTGCTCATTGGGGACGGCGGTGTGGTCGAGTTCGAACCGTGTGCGGCCGTCGGCTTCGGCGCTCAGCCGGACCTCGATCCAGCTGACGTCGCCGCCGTACTCCCAGGTCGCGGCGAAGCTCTTCGGCGGATCGCAGCTTTCGACCGTGCCGCCCGCGTTGCCTTCGAGTTGGTATTTGCCGCCCGCGCGCAGATCGCCGCTGACCGGCAGGAACCAGCGCGGGATGCGCTCGGGGTTGGTGCAGGCGTCCCACAGATCGTCGAGATCGGTGTCGTAGACCTGGCTGACGGTGGCCGTCACCGCCTCGCCCGCTTCGACCACGCGCTTGTCCAGCTTGCGCTGGACGGAGTTGATCTGGCTGGTCACGTCGACCATCGGTGCCCTCCTCGGCTCGGTTGCCGCCAAGGTATCAGCGTTGACTTATATAAGCCAGAACAGAAAAGGGGCGCCCGGCAAGGCCCCGGGCGCCCCTTTCCCTGGCGGGATGGTTTATGGAGTGGGGGAACAAGCCGCGCGCCCGATGACCACTTCACCGGTGATGCCGGAGGCGGGCGCGAACTTGATCCGCAGCATGGTCAGGCCGATGCTGCCGTTGCCCGGGAGGTGCTGTTCGTTGAAGATCGCTTCGGCGAGCAGGGTCCCGTCGGATTTGGTGAGCGGCTTGACGTAGCCCACCGGCACCGGCTTCGGCAGGGTGCCGAGTCCGGACGCGCCGCCGTAGGTCCAGCTCGCGCTCGTTTCCCGCTGCGTCGCCGAGCAGGAGACCGTGTAGTCCCCGATCCTGATGCGCGGCCCGCGCGCCGAGACCAGTGCCGACAGTTCGAAGTTCTTGCCCTTGGCCTCGGACTTCGTCGTGGTCACGTCGTTCGCCGGGTCGACGACCGTGGTCGTGCAGGTCGTGGTGCCGCCACCGAACGTGATGCCGGTCTTGCTCACGGCCCCGGACGAGTTGGCCGTCGGTCCCTCGACCGCGCAATCGGCGAGCGACGAAATGGAGATCGGCGCCGAGTTGCCCTTGGTGAAGGCGGCGGAGCCGAGTGAGGCCACGCCGTCCGGGTTGGCCGCGGAGGCGGGCGTCACTCCGACGGCGAGACCTGCCAGCAGCAGCGCGCCGACGAGGCCGGCCCGGCTTGCGATGGTGATGCGCATGGGCTTCCTCCTGACGTGATGGAGAGCGAGCCGGATCGGCCGTTCTTCCCTTTGTGATCACTATCTGCGTGTCGGATTCGACCGTTGCGTGCGTGACGGTCGTTTCACTCGACCGTGGATCATGGACACCCATTGGATATTCAGGTTCGTATCCAGATACAGGTCTGTATATTCGACTCATGCCGACCTACCGCGTCCTCGTCAACGGCAAGTTCGACCACCCCGACGCCGAAACCCGCGCCCGGCTCCTGGCCGGGTTGGCTCACCACCAGGCGATCGGGTTCACCGAGGACGGCCTGCTCACCTACAGCGCGCACCTCGGCGCGTTCACCTTCCGCATCACGCTGCGAGGGGAAGAGGAGCGCGACGTGCTCGACGAGGCCGAGTTGAAGGTGATGGAACTCCTGGACGCCAAGGGGTACCCGTACCGCGACGTCGCGGGCAAGGCGACGTGCATGGACGACATCAAGATCCGGCGCCGCTAGACCTCAGCCGGTCAGGAAACCTCGCTCGCCGGCGCGGCGAAGGTGTTGCAAGCCGAAGTGTCCGTGGCCTTCAAGCCGCGTTTCTGCCACAACGCGGCGCTCTTCGACGAGCCATGGGTGTCGCTGCTTTCGAACGTGCTCTGCCTGAGCTGGGAGACCAGCCCGGCGCCGATCGAGCCGCGGCCGGCGGCGTTGGCGAGGAACATCGCGCTGAAACAGTCGGCTTGGAGCTCGAGCCGCCTGCTCAGGTCGAGGATCTTCGGCCGGTCGCCGTCCGCCTCGCGGTAGAGCGAGTCGTGCTTCGAGAGGATGCCGGACTGTTCCTGGACGTGGTGCCCGTACTCGTGGGCGAGCAGGAACAGCTGGGTCAAGAGGTCGGGGCCGCCGTCCGCGAGCTGCCTCGGCGACGGGACGAAGATCGTCGCGCCATCCGAGCAGTAGAAGCCCATGGCCTCCGAGGCGGGCGGCGGAGGGCCGCACGCGGTGTTCCCGACGTCGTCGGCGTTGACCGCGACCGGGATCCGCGGTTCGCCCGCCTGGGTCAGGGCCGGATGCCACGCCTGCTCCAGGCAGGGGATCAGCGCCCGGTAGAACGCTTCCAGCCGCTCCTTCGTGCCGCCGAGTTTCGGCAGCTCACAAGTCACTTTCGGGATGGTCACACCAGGGGCGACGAGCGGGTTGCCCGCCGTCTCGTACTTGCGAGTCGGCACCGGTGGCCGCGAGACCGAAGGCGCGGAGGACGGTGAGACTGTCGGCTGCCGGGGCTGGACGGCGCCCGCCTTCGACTCCTTCATACCGCCCACGACCAGTACGGCCACGACCAGCATCACCGCCATGAACACGGCGAAGAGGATGACGGTGAGCCACACCGTCGAACGCTGCTCCCGGTGGTCATCGGCGGGAGGCGTCCATGCCGGTCTTTCGCCGGAATCGTCCGGTCTTTCCATGGTGTTCCCCCAGTTCGCGCCAAGGTCGGCAGGATACTCGGCGGGGGTGTCATGTTCGTCACCGTTTCCCCTGGACAGCACGTCAACAGGGCTCAGTGGGTAGCCACTACGCTGGAAGCAATCCCGAACGGTGTCAAAGAGAGCGGAGCCGACGTGTCTGTGTCTTCACCTGCCCCAGGTGGTGCCATCGAGGACCTGCGCGCGTCCGTGGGGCTCCAGATCGCCGATGAACAGCTCCTGCGCACGCTCGCGACAGGCCTCGCCGACGTCGAGACGCTGCTTCGCGACGTCGTCCGCAGTGACGTGAAGGCCGTCGAGGACGCCGCTTCGCACCTGGTCGAGGCGGGGGGCAAACGTTTCCGTCCGCTGTTCACGCTGCTGGCCTCGCAGTTCGGGCCGAAGCAGGGTGACCAGGTGGTCATCGCCGCCGCGGCGGTCGAGCTGGTGCACCTCGCGACGCTGTACCACGACGACGTGATGGACGAGGCGACGATGCGCCGCGGCGCGGAGAGCGTCAACGCCCGCTGGGACAACACCATCGCGATCCTGACCGGCGACTTCCTGTTCGCGCACGCCTCGCGGCTGGTCGCGGACCTCGGCACCGACGCGGCCCGGATCATCGCCGAGACCTTCGGCGAGCTGGTCACCGGCCAGATGCGCGAGACGGTCGGCCCGGCCGAAGGCGACGACGCGGTCGAGCACTACCTCACGGTCATCGCGCAGAAGACCGGTTCGCTGATCGCCACTTCCGGCCGTTTCGGCGGCATGATGTCCGGCGCTCCCGACGAGTACATCGACGCGCTTCGCCGCTTCGGCGACATCATCGGCACGGCGTTCCAGATCTCCGACGACGTCATCGACATCGCGTCGGCCTCGGACGAGCTCGGCAAGGCGCAGGGCACGGACCTGCGCGAAGGCGTCCGCACGCTGCCGATGCTGTACGCGCTGGCCGACCCGGCCACCGACCCGCGTCTGGTCGAGCTGCTGTCGGGCCCGATCTCCGACGACGAACTCGTCGCCGAGGCCCTGGACCTGCTGCGGGCCTCGTCCGGACTCGAACGCGCACGCGAAACTCTTTCCGACTACGCTCGTCGGGCGCGTGCCGAGCTCGCGTCGCTGCCCGCGTCGCCAGCCCGGGACGCCTGCGAATCGGTCGCCGACTACCTGGTCGCGCGAACGCATTAAAGGGGCAAGATAGATGTCCATTTTCGGACAGGTTTGGCTGTGGAGCCTGCTGGCGTTCGTCGTCGGCGCGCTGCTCACCTGGCTGGTACTGGTGCTTCCCGCGCGCAAGCGCATCCGTGAGCTGGAAAGCTCGCTGGCCACCGTGCACGCCGAGACGTCCCGGCTGCCCGCCGGGGTGAGCCTCGGCGCGGGAGCCGCGGCCGCCGCGGGCGGGACGGCGTACTTCACGAAGCCGTCGGACGAAGAGCTGGACGAAGAGTTCGCGGCCACCGAAGAGCCTCAAGTGCCGAAGCCGGCATACCCCGAGACCCTCACCGAGCACGAGCCCGCGCAGGTGTGGTCCGAACCTGTCCAGGAGCAGGCCCCGGAGCCTGTCCAGGACGTCATCGAAGAGCCCGAGCACGTCTCCGCCCCGACGCGGACCTTCGAGCCGGAAGACGAGTACGAGGCCGAGTACCGCACCGCACCCGAGGCGGAGCCCGAGCCCGATCCGGAACCCGCGGCCGAGCGGACGCAGTTCATCCCGGCGGCCCAGCTGGAGCCGGAACCCGAGCCGGAGAACCCGTACGCGGCCGCCGCGACCGAGTACCTCCAGCCCGCGTCGAAGCTGGACGTCGAGCCGGAGCCCGAGCCGATCCCGGCCGCGGACGGGCCGTACCGGTCCCGCCTCGAGATGCAGCTGGACCCCGAAGGCGTCGAGACGCAGCCGGAGCCGGTCTCGCTGTTCAACCCCGCGTCGCGCGTCGACACGGAGCAGGCGCCCGTCGAGACCAACTGGTTCGAGCGGGAAGAAGAGCTGCAGGATCCGCCCGCGTACGCCTTCGGTTCCGACGAAGAAGCGCAGGCGGGTCTCCTCGATTCGGAGCCCGAGACGCCCGCCGAAGCCACCCAGGTGCTGCCGAAGCGCACCCCGAAGGGTGTGGTGCGCGGCGGTTTCGAGCCGCCGCAGCCGATCCAGCCGTCTATGCGGGCGATCGAACGTCGTGAGCCGGATCTGTCCGGTGGGCAGAGCGGTTCGCTGTTCGAGCCCGCCGTCCAGCCGGGCGACGCGATGCCCGCCCCGGAGCCCCCTCCCGCGCGGCAGGCCGCCGCTCCCGTCTCGGAGTCCGTCCCGCCCGGCCCGTTCGGTCCCGGTTCGGCGATGCCGCGGCCGGGCGGTGGCCGCCCCGCCGACGACTTCGCGGTCAAGGCCAGCGTGACGGCCCTGCGGTACTGCACCGAGGACTCGCCCCAGTTCCCGAAGATGGTCGCGGAGGTCTGGTTCCGCTCCTCCACCGACGCGGAGCGCGTGGGCTTCCGGCCCCTCAGCTGAAACGCGTGAAGGCCCCTGCCCTCGACTGAGCCGAGGGAAGGGGGCCTTCACGCGTTTGAGGACCGGCTAGCTGACGACGGTCCAGGTGTCCTTGCCGCGCAGCAGTCCCTGCAGATCCGGTTTGCGCGCCGCGCGGGCCGTCTCGACCTGGGCACGCGCCTGGTCGTCGTATGTCGGCCGCTCGACCTGACGCAGGATGCCGGTCGGCACGTGGTTCAGGTTCTGGTCGCCGATCCGCGAAAGCGCGAACGCATACGCGGTGTCCTCGATCGCCGGGTCGTGCACGACGAGGTTTTCCTCGCCGATGTTCGCGACCTTCCCGACCTCGAGCCCGCCCCAGCCGCCGCGCGTGACGCCGAACTCGGCCTGCGGCCCGAAGCGGATCGGCTCGCCGGTCTTCAGCGGGATGAGCCGGGCGGCGGCCTCGTCCTTGTCCTTGAGGACGTCGAAAGCGCCGTCGTTGAAGATCGGGCAATTCTGGTAGATCTCCACCAGCGCCGACCCGCGGTGTTTCGCGGCGGCCTCCAGCACCTCGGTCAGGCCCTTGCGGTCCGAGTCGAGCGCGCGGCCCACGAACGACGCCTCGGCGCCGATCGCCAGCGAAAGCGGGTTGAACGGGGTGTCGACCGAGCCCATCGGGGTGGACTTGGTGACCATGCCCGGCCCGGACGTCGGCGAGTACTGGCCCTTGGTGAGGCCGTAGATCCGGTTGTTGAACAGCAGGATCTTGATGTTCACGTTGCGCCGCAACGCGTGGATCAGGTGGTTGCCGCCGATGGACAGCGCGTCGCCGTCACCGGTGACCACCCACACCGACAGATCCGGCCGCGCCGTGGCGAGCCCCGTCGCGATCGACGGCGCGCGGCCGTGGATCGAGTGCATGCCGTAGGTGTTCAGGTAGTAGGGGAACCGGGACGAGCACCCGATACCCGAGATGAACACGATGTTCTCGCGCTTGAGGCCGAGCGTCGGCAGAAACGACTGCACGGCGTTGAGCACGACGTAGTCCCCGCAGCCGGGACACCAGCGGACCTCTTGGTCCGACTTGTAGTCCTTCGCCTTCTGCGGTTCGGTTTCGGCCGGAACGAGGTCCAAGCCGCCGAGTGTGGGAATCCCCAGGTCAATCGCGGTCACTTCGCCGCCTCCGTACTGGTGATGATCTCCGTGAACACGCCTTGCAGCTCTTCGGCCTTGAAGGGCAGCCCCGCGACCTTCGTGTACGACTTCACGTCCACGAGGTACTTCGCCCTCAAGAGCATCGAAAGCTGGCCGAGGTTCATTTCGGGGACGACCACGGTGTCGTACGAACGGAGTACGTCACCGAGGTTGCCAGGGAACGGGTTGAGATGCCGTAGATGCGCCTGCGCGACCGGCATGCCTTCCTTGCGGACGCGGCGGCACGCGGCGCCGATCGGCCCGTAGGAAGAGCCCCAGCCGAGCGCCAGCACCCGTGCCTTGCCGCCGCTCGGATCGTCGACGACGAGGTCCGGGACGTCGATGCCGTCGATCTTGGCCTGGCGCAGGCGGACCATCTTCTCGTGGTTGTCCGGGTCGTAGGAGATGTGACCGGTCTTGTCGGCCTTCTCCAGTCCGCCGATCCGGTGCTGCAGACCGGCGGCGCCCGGCACCGCCCACGCTCGGGCGAGGGTCTCGGGGTCGCGGACATACGGCCAGAATTCCCCGGAACCGTCCTCGGCATTCGGCTCGGTGGCGAATTCCACCCGCAGATCCGGCAGCGTCTCGACGTCCGGGATCAGCCACGGCTCGGAGCCGTTCGCGATCGCGCCGTCCGACAGCAGGAACACCGGGGTGCGGTACTTCAGCGCGATCCGGGTCGCCTCCAGTGCCGCGTCGAAGCAGTCCGCGGGGGACAGCGGCGCGACGATCGGGACCGGCGACTCGCCGTTGCGGCCGAACATCGCCTGCAGCAGATCGGCCTGCTCGGTCTTGGTCGGCAGCCCGGTGGACGGGCCACCACGCTGCACGTCGACGACGACCAGCGGCAGCTCGGTCATCACCGCGAGGCCGATGGCCTCGGACTTCAGCGCGACACCGGGTCCGGACGTCGAGGTGACGCCCAGCGCACCGCCGTAGGAGGCGCCGAGTGCCGCGCCGATGCCGGCGATCTCGTCCTCGGCCTGGAAGGTGAGGATGCCGTAGTTCTTGTGCTTGGACAGCTCGTGGAGGATGTCCGAAGCCGGGGTGATCGGGTACGTGCCCAGCAGGATCTGCAGGCCGGACTGCTGCCCGGCGGCGACCAGCCCGTACGCCAGCGCGGTGTTCCCGGTGATCTGGCGGTACGTGCCCTGGTTGAGCTTCGCGGGCGCGACCTCGTACGTCGTCGCGAACGACTCCGTCGTCTCGCCGTAGTTCCAGCCGGCGCGGAACGCCAGGATGTTGGCCTCGGCGATGTCGGACTTCTTGGCGAACTTCTCGCGCAGGAAGCGTTCCGTGCCCTCCGTCGGCCGGTGGTACATCCAGGAGAGCAGCCCGAGCGCGAACATGTTCTTCGCGCGTTCGGCGTCCTTTTTGGACAGTCCGGTCTCTTCGAGCGCGCCTCTGGTCAACGTCGACATGGCCACCCGGTGGACTTGATAGGCCGAAAGGGTGTCGTCGTCGAGGGGGTCGTTCTCGAAGCCGACCTTGACCAGGTTCCGCTTCGTGAACTCGTCGGTGTTGAGGATGATCGTCCCACCTGACGGGACGTCGGCGAGGTTCGCCTTCAACGCGGCGGGGTTCATCGCGACCAGGACGTCCGGCCGGTCGCCCGGCGTCAGGATGTCGTAGTCGGCGAAGTGCACCTGGAAGCTCGAGACGCCCGGGATGGTGCCCTGTGGCGCGCGGATTTCCGCGGGAAAGTTCGGCATGGTGGACAAGTCGTTGCCGAAGGCGGCCGCCTCCGAGGTGAACCTGTCGCCCGTCAGCTGCATGCCGTCACCGGAGTCGCCGGCGAACCGGATGACCACCCGGTCCAGCTTGGCGACCTCGGTGGGCCTCACGGCCGACAAGGAGCTGTTGCCGTTCGCACTCGTGCTCATAGGTCAGGGATTCCCTCTCTCCCGACGTGCGTCGTCCCCGGCAGCGCCGGAGATCCGGTCCTCGCCCGGCGATGTCGGCCAGGTCACAGGTGCCGTGTCCCGAGGCTAGTCCTCGGCACACTTCCCAGGTTGCCGTATGAACGGCCTGGACCTACTCCTCGAGTGTCCTGAGCTCGTCGCTGAGCGGGGGTTATCCGGTTTATCTGTTACCGATGGTAACGGTTAACGATCCGACTCGATTGTGAGCCGTATCTCCTTAGAGGGTAGTGAAGTCCGGTAGAGGAACGGTCATTGGCCGGTCATGGACGCCCTCAGCCTGGCGAGCCGCTCGGCGAACGCGGGTGCGGTGAGTGACGTCAGCTGCGGCTCGATCTCGGCGTCGACGGCGGCCGAATGGTCGGTCAGTGAAGCGGTGTGCCGAAGCGTGCGCTTCGTCGCCAGAAGGACGTCGCGCGGGGCGTCGACAGCGGGTTTCGCCAGTTCAAGGGCGGCTTCGAGCAGATCTCCTTCGACGAGCCGGAGCGCGAGCCCGGATTCGACAGCGGCTTCGGCGCCGACGATCTCGCCGAAGAGTGTCATCGCGGCGGCCTTCTGCGGGCCGACGAGCCGTTGGATCATCCACGTCATCCCGCCGCCGGGATGGATGCCCAGATCCAGAAATCTGGCCACGAACTTCGCCCTCGGTCCCACGATGCGGACGTCCGCGGCGAGCGCGAGGTTCAGTCCGGCGCCCACCGCGGCACCGCCGACGGCGGCGATCGTCGGCAGGGAACAGCGGGCTATCGAGAGGAAGCCGTCGTAGATCGCGCGGAGTCCGTCCTCCCGCGCCCCGGCGAGCGTGTCCAGGTCCGCGCCCGCGCAGAAGGCCGGTGGCGTGCCGGTGACGACCACGGCGTGGACGCTCTCGTCGGCTTCGGCGCGTGCGACGGCCTCGGCCAGCTGGGCGGACAGGTCGAGGGTCAGGGCGTTGCGGGTCTTGGGCGCGTCGATGGTGAGCACCGCGACTCCGCCGTCATGGCTGGAGAGGATCTGATCGGTCACGGTGCCGAGGGTTTCACGCTTCGGGGGTCGGCGGGCGTTCCAGCAACCGGGAAAGGACGACGGTCGAGACCGTGCGGTCGACGATCTCCAGCCCGCGCAGCCGCTCCAGCGCGGTCTCCAGATGGTGGATGTCCGACGCGCGCAGATGGACGATCGCGTCTGCCGCGCCGGACACCGTGTAGGCCGCGACGACCTCCGGCAACGGCTCCAGCCGGGCGCGGATCCGGGCCGGGGTGATGTTGCCGTTGCAGGTCATCTCGACGAACGCCTCGGTGCCCCAGCCCAGCGCCTCGGGGTCGACGACCGCGGTGAACCCGCGCAGGACCCCGGTTTCGAGCAGTCTGTCGACCCGCCTCTTCACCGCGGGCGCGGACAGTCCGACGACTTTCCCGATGTCGGCGTAGCTGGACCTCGCGTTGGCCATCAGACATGAAACGATTCGCTGGTCGATGGTGTTCACACGCAATGTTTAGCAGGTATACGCGCAGCGAACAGCGATTGATTGCGGAATTAGGTGAGCCTTACCCTTCGTGTATGCCGGTACTAGAGCAGCCCCGTGTGCCCACGACGCGCCGCTACCTCATGTGCCCGCCGCGGTACTTCGCGGTGGATTACGTCATCAACCCGTGGATGGACCCGTCCGTCCCGGTCAGCGTCGACACCGCGATGGCGCAATGGACCGAACTCCGGGACACCTACCGACGCCTCGGCCACACGGTCGAGGAGATCGACGCCCAACCCGGCCTGCCCGACATGGTGTTCGCCGCGAACTCCGGCACCGTCGTCGACGGCCGTGTCCTCGGCTCCCGGTTCCGCGCCCCGCAGCGCACCGCCGAGGCCGAGCACTTCCGCCGGTGGTTCGTCGAGCACGGCTACCGCGACATCACCATGCCCGAGAAGATCAACGAAGCCGAAGGCGACTTCGCCTGGACCGGCAAGGTCCTGCTCGCCGGCACCGGCTTCCGCACCGACCCCGCCGCGCACGCCGAAGCGCAGGAGGTCCTCGGCGTCCCGGTCGTCTCGCTGCGACTGATCGACCCGAGCTACTACCACCTCGACACCGCGCTGTTCGTGCTCGCCGAAGCCACCGACGTCACGCCCGCTCAGATCGCCTACTACCCGGAGGCGTTCTCGGCCGGGTCGCGGAAGGTGCTCGCGCGGATGTTCCCGGACGCGGTAATCGCGAACCGGGCCGACGCGGAATGCTTTGGGCTGAACGGGGTGTCCGACGGCCGCAACGTCGTCCTGCCGGTCGAAGCGACCGAGTTGGGGGCGCGGCTGACCGAACGCGGCTACGAGGTCGTCTTCCTGGACATCTCCGAGCTCAGGAAGGCGGGCGGCGGCCCGAAGTGCTGCACCCTGGAGATCCGCAAGTAATCCGTTCGTGGACACCTTGCACGATCATGTAACTACTCCATTCGCCAACTCGATTAATCGGGAAACACACTCGGTCCCGAATGAGGCGCGGATGGTGATCCTGGCGATTGGCGGCGTGGGCAGGCCCGTGCGCGCGCTGGATCCAGGCGAAGACGAAACATGGGTGACCGTCGAACAGTTCGAGCGGGTACTCGACGCGGTGGCCGGACGTGAAGACGTCGGGCTCACCTTCGACGACGGCAACTCCTCCGACGTCGAGATCGCGCTCCCCAGGCTGGTGGAGCGCGATCTCACGGCGGAGTTCTTCCCGCTCGCGGGCCGGATCGGCCAGCGTGGCTTCGTCGACGCCGACGGCTTGCGCGAGCTGGCCGAGGCGGGCATGACGATCGGCTCGCACGGCTGGGAGCACCGCGACTGGCGGCGGCTCGACGCCAGGCACGCCCGGCGCGAACTCGAAGTCGCGCCGAAACTGCTCGCCGACTTGAGCGGGAAGCCCGTGCGCGCGTACGTGCCGCCGTTCGGCGCCTACGACCGGCGGGTCCTCGGGAGGCTTCGGCGTTCCGGCGCGACGAGGATCTACGCCGCCGAAGGGGGCGTGGCGTCGCGCGATGGTTTGGTGCGCCCGCGGACCAAGGTCGGGTACGACGTCGATCAGGACTGGATCGACAGCGTGCTCGGTGATCGGGACGGCCTGTACCGCCGAGCGGGACGGGTGATGGCGCGAGTCTCCAGGCTTGTCCGCTTTTGACCGGTTTTCGTTGCGTAGTGGGAAAACAACACCCCGTCAGCCCTTGAGAACGGTCACTGACGGCTGCATTCTGGGCGCCCTCGATAAGAAGCCTTATTAACTAAGGGGTGCACGGTATGCGGAAGTTGCTCCTGTTCTCGGCGATGGTGGTGGCCGCAGGACTGGCCCCCGCGGCGACGGCCGTGGCCTCGACGGCCCCGGTCGCCGTCCAGGCGGGTCCGACGGCTCAGCAGTTGCTGGCGAAGACCACCAGCTGCAAGCAGGTCTCGAACGGCAAGTACAAGACCGACGACGAAACCGGCCGGACCATCGCGGTCTGCGACGCGGGCGGTGCCGTGTTCTGGAAGGCCGACATGGACATCGACTGCGACGGGCAGCCGACCGCGCGGTGCAACAAGGACACCGACCCGTGGTTCCAGGACGGCACGGCGTTCCCGCGTTCCGACGGCAAGGCGCTCATCGCCGACCAGACGCCCTACATCGTCGTGCCGAGCGTCAGCAGCACGTGGAACTTCGGGAACTCGGGGCTCAAGGGCGCCGGCTCGTGCGCGGTGATCTACAACAACAAGGTGCTCTACGCCGTCATCGGTGACACCGGGCCGAACGACATCATCGGCGAAGCGTCTTACGCGGCGGCGAAGGCGTTGGGCATCAACCCGGATCCGGCGAACGGCGGCGTCGACTCCGGGGTCACCTACATCTGCTTCAAGAACTCGAAGGTGTCGCCGATCGAAGACCACGCGAAGTCGACCTCCGTGGGGGAGGGACTGGCGGCGAAGTTCGTGCAGGGCTGACGGCGGCCCCCGCGGCGGCCGCCGGTCCGTGAAGGCCTCCTTCCCTACGCTCAAGGTAGGGAAGGAGGCCTTCATTTGTTTACCTACGTCTGACCTGCGCGTAGCTGGCGGCTCGATCTGTTCGGGGATCGACGGTGGAGGATTTGGGACGTTCAACGTCCCAAATCCTCCACCGTCGCGCGAGTCACCCTGGTTGATCGAGGCAGTGTCGGTCACGACCTCGTGGCCGACGACCGAGCGAGGAACATTCCGGACGTTCAACGTCCTGAAACCTCCACACCCGGACCCACACACCAGCAGGTCAGCAAACACAAGCCCGTTAAGGAGGCCTTCACTACCTTCGTCTGACTTGCGTGAGGACGGTGGTTGCGCGGGTCCATCCGGCCACGCCAGTGGGCAAGCAAATCAGGGGGTCGCCAAGGAGGCCTTCACGGACTTCAGGCGATCAGGGTGCCGAACCGTGGCGGGTCTCGTGAGTCACCGCGGTTCCAGCAGCATCGACCACTCCCAGCCGTAGGGCGGGGCGACGTGGCGGAGGGTCGACTCGTTGACGGCCTTCCAGCCGCCGGCCGCACGGAACACGTACTCGCCGACGGCGAGACCGGGGAAGGTCGCGAAGCCCTTGGCGTCGGTCCTGGCGAGCGAAACCAGCCTGTTGTCCTTTGTGGACACGGTGACGGTGGTGTTCGCCAGACCTTCACCGTCGTCCGGTCGCCAGTTGTGGTTCTTGTCGACCCAGGCCTGGCCGCGGGCATCGGCACGTTTGCCGGGGACCTGGGCTTCGGCCGACACCCAAGGCCCGTTCAGGTAGGTCTTGCCGCTGAAGTTGCAGTCGAGATAGGTCCTGCCGAAGTACGGCGCCTTCTCGGCCACCTGGCCGGTCAGGGTGAGGACCAGTCGCTGTCCCGGGGCCAGCGTGCCCGCCTGCGCGGGACCGAAGGCGCCCCACTGCTCCTGCGGGATCTTCAGATCGATACCGGTGCCCTCGCGATCCTCACAGGTCGCGTAGAGGCCGGAGAGCGGGTACGCGCCAGTGTTCGTGAGAGTGACTGTCGCCTTGGCCGCCTCTCCCGGCGCGTAGCGCGCCTTGTCGAGCTCGATCTTCGCCTGAAGGTCCTTTTCGAGCGGCTGCCTGCCTTGGACGCTCAGGTTCTGGTACTTGCCGCTGCCGTCCAGGCGCATCACGTTGTCGTCCGGCAGCATCCAGCCGTCGGGAACGTCCCGGAAATAGAGGACCCGATGGGATCCGACGGGGACGGCGTCGAAGGCGAACCGTCCGGCTGAGTCGGTGATCACCGACAGTTCCTGGGGCATTCCGAAACTGCCCACCCGCGCCGTGATACCGGCCAGTTCCTCCCCGGGGGAAAGCACGCCGTCGCGGTTCTTGTCCCCGTACACCTGACCGGCGACGCGTTCGGTGGTCTCCGGTGGGACCAGGTTCACCGGGACGTCGGCGCCGTTGTCCGTGCGGTCGGTGTCCACCGGGGTCAACACGCTGAGCCGCACCACGGGATTGCCCGGTTCAACGGCCCAGATCCTGCCGGTCAGGCGATAGGTCCGGCTTTCGCCCGCCAGGAAGGACGTTCCGGGGCCGTCGAAGTTCAGGTCGCCCCAGGTGTTCGTCTCGAAGCTGTAATGGGGGCCGGAATAGGTGCTCCCCTGCGCCCGGACCTCGGTCGCCGTGGTGTCGCCGATGTTGGTGATCGTCAGATCGATCGGAATGGTCTCGTCCCGGAGCCAGCGCCCGTCCGGCACGGCCGCTGTGATCTTGAGGTTCGGGCCGGGATCGGCGTACGCGGGCACAGCGGCCATCGTTCCGGCGAGGGTGAAGGCCAAGGTCATCGCGCCGACAGCGCGAAGCGATCTTCCGGGCAGGGTTCTTCGCATCGGTATTTCCCCCAAGTCACGCGTGATGCGGCGGCCGTCCTCGTGACGGATCCCCCCACGACGTGCGTCGTTGACGAAAGCGACCCTAGGGCAAAGACGGCGGACCGAACACTCACGAGATCGTTACGCGCCGCCTGTAGCGTTTCGCGCCCCTCGAGCGATGAGTAATTCCCTTGCCGCACAGGCATTCCGCCAAAAGCAGGCGACTTGTGGACGGCGGTAACGAACCCGGTCCGTCCGCCGACCAACGGGCAGCGAATGCGGCTGGAGGAATTCACCATGAAGATCAGTGTCTTCGGGCTCGGTTACGTCGGTTGCGTGTCGGCGGCGTGCCTTGCCGGACGCGGGCACGAGGTCGTCGGGGTCGACGTGAACCCGGTGAAGATCGACCTCATTTCCGGCGGCAAGGCGCCGGTGGTCGAGGAGCGGATCGGGGAACTGACCGCGGAGGTGGTCGCGCAAGGCAAGCTGAGAGCGACCACCGACGTCAGACAGGCGGTCGCGGACAGTGAAGTCTCCCTGATCTGCGTCGGTACCCCGTCGGCGCCGAACGGCAGCCTGTCGACGGCGTTCCTGGAGCGCGTGGCCGAGGAGATCGGCGAGGCGCTCAAGACCAAGGCCGAGCGCCACACCGTCGTCTTCCGCAGCACGATGCTGCCGGGCACCTGCCTCGACCTGCTCGTCCCCATCCTCGAGAAGGCGTCCGGCCTCACCGCCGGCGTCGACTTCGGTGTCGCGGTGAACCCCGAGTTCCTGCGCGAGGGCAGCAGCGTCAAGGACTTCTTCGACCCGCCCAAGACCGTCATCGGCCAGCTCGACGCGGCCAGCGGCGACGTCGTCGCGGCGCTCTACGAAGGGCTTCCCGGCGAGGTCTTCCGTGTCGCGATCCCGGTGGCCGAGATGACGAAGTACGCCGACAACTCCTTCCACGGGCTCAAGATCGGTTTCGCGAACGAGCTCGGCGCCATCTGCCGTGCCCTGGGGCTCGACTCGCACCAGGTGATCGACGTCTTCCTCGCCGATCGCAAGCTCAACATCAGCCCCGCCTACCTCCGCCCCGGGTTCGCTTTCGGCGGCTCGTGCCTCCCCAAGGATCTGCGCGGCCTGGTCTACGCCGCGCACCGCGCGGACGTCGCCGTCCCGATCCTTTCGCACGTGCTGCCCTCCAACGACGAACACCTCCAGCGCGCCTTCGATCTGGTCGCGCGCACCGGGAAACGGAAGGTCGGGCTGTTCGGCCTGTCCTTCAAACCCGGCACCGACGACCTCCGGGAGAGCCCGCTCGTCGAGCTCGCGGAGCGCCTGCTCGGCAAGGGGTACGACCTGCGCATCTACGACGCCAACGTCAGCCTTTCGCGGCTGATGGGCGCGAACCGCGAATACATCGAGGGCAGGCTGCCGCATCTCGGCCAGCTGCTGGCCGGTTCCATCGACGAGGTCCTCGACCACGCCGAGGTCTCCCTCATCGGCTGCAACGACCCGGACGTCCTCGCGGCGCATCCGGTGGGCGGCGGCCGCACCATCATCGATCTCGTCCGCGTACCCGATGCTGACAAGCGCCGGGCTGAAGAGGGATATGTCGGTCTTGCCTGGTAAAGCTCTCATCCTCGTCGAGAACCTTTCCGTCCCCTTCGATCGCCGTGTCTGGCAGGAGTGCCAGACACTCACGGGCGCGGGCTGGGAAGTCCACGTCATCTGTCCACAAGGGACCAAACGGGACACCGAGGCCGAAGTCACCATCGACGGCGTCCACATCCTGCGGTACCCGCTGAAGGCCGCCACCGGCGGTCCGGCCGGGTACGTCCAGGAGTACGGCTCCGCGCTGTGGCACACGCTCCGGCTCGCCCGCAAGGTCGGCCGCGTGGACGTCGTGCACGCGTGCAACCCGCCGGACATGCTGTTCCTGGTCGCGCTGTACCTCAAGCGCCAGGGCGCGAAGTTCATCTTCGACCAGCACGACCTCTGCCCCGAGCTGTACCTCTCGCGGTTCAACCGCGGCGAGGACTTCCTGTACCGCGCGGTCTGCGCGCTGGAGCGCCGCACCTACAAGACGGCCGACGTCGTCATCGCGACCAACGAGAGCTACAAGGACGTCGCCGTGAAACGCGGCGGCAAGTCGCCGGAAGACGTCTTCGTCGTGCGAAGCGCGCCCGTGGTCGAACGGTTCCACCAGGTGTCCGCCGAGCCCGAGTTGAAGAAGGGCAAGCCGCATCTGCTCGCGTACCTCGGCGTGATGGGCCCGCAGGATGGCGTCGACTACGCCCTGCGCGCGCTCGCGTCCTTGCGTGACGAGGTCGGCCGCACCGACTGGCACGCCGTGTTCATCGGCTCCGGCGACGCCTTCGACGCCATGGTCGCGCTGTCCAAGGAACTGAAGCTCGACGACCAGGTCGAGTTCACCGGCCGGATCTCCGACGAGGACCTGCTGCGCTACCTGTCCTCGGCCGACGTGTGCCTTTCGCCGGACCCCCTGAACCCGCTCAACAACGTGTCCACCATGAACAAGATCATGGAGTACATGGCGATGAGCCGCCCCATCGTCTCCTTCGAACTGCGGGAAGCCCGGGTTTCGGCCGGAGAGGCTGCGCTGTACGCACCGGCGAACGACGAGCCGGAGTTCGCGAAGCTGATCGCGCATCTGCTCGACTCGCCGGAACAGCGGGCCGAGATGGGCGAGCTGGGGCGGGCGCGCGTCGCCGGCCCGCTCTCTTGGGAGAACTCCCAGAAAGCCCTGCTCGCGGCCTATGCGGCCGCGGTCCGTTGATCGACTTCCCGGTCGCGTTTTGAACAAGACTCGGGCAATCCTGTAACCAACTCCGCGGTCTCTCCGACGGGGTTGGTGATACGCCGTCTGCGGCGGTGCCAGGCACCGATGGGAGATCCCGGTTTGACTGACGACACGGTGCGCCTGTCCATGATCGGACAGGTTTTGCGCGGGCGATGGCGGACCCTGGTGGTCCTCGCCGTCCTCGGTGCCCTGGTCGGGGCGGGATCGTCGGTGATCCTTTCTCCCGGCTACCGCACCTCGTCCAGCGTGCTGCTCCAGGGCCCGCGCGAGGCGGACGAACTGCTCACCCAGGCCGAGGTGGCGACCAGTTCGGTCGTGCTCGACCGGGCCGCCGCCGTACTCGGTGACGGCGAGACCGGCGCCGACCTGCGGGACAAGGTGGCCACGTCGGTCGCACAGGGCAATGTCATCACCATCGAGGCCACCGGTGACACCGCCGAACAGACGCAGCGGATGGCCGATCGGCTCGCCCAAGAGTTCGTGAAGTACTCCACGCAGATCATCGCCGGTTCCGGCGACGCCGCGGTCCAGCTGGCGCAGGAACGCCGCGAGACGCTGCGCCAGCAGGTCGCGCAGACGAACCAGCGGATCAGCGAGCTCTCCACGAAGGTCAACGAAGGCAAGACGACCGTGGAGAGCGTCCAGCTCCGCACCGAACTGCAAGGCCTGCGCTCGTCGATCGAATCGGCGATGTCCAGCCTGAACGCGGCCGACACCGCGAGCGGCCTCGGCAACATGGTCGTCCTGGGTTCGGCCGAGCTGCCGTCCGCGGCGGCGGCGCCCACCTTGCCGCAGCTCGCCCTCGGCGGCGCGGCGCTGTTCTTCCTGATCGGCCTGTTCGGGCACCTCTTCACCGCCCGCACCGACCGGCGGCTGCGGGACGAAGAGGAGATCGCCGCGGCGATCGGCGGCCCGGTGCTGGCCGTCTTCGACGTCGTGGACGAGCGGCCCGCCGCGACCACCCTGCGGGCCAAGCTCCTGGGTGACGACAGGCCGTGGAACACCCCGCGCGTCGACGTCTTCGCCGACGAGGTCGACGCCGACGTCCACTACCGGCGCCTGGTCTCCCGGCTCCCGCACCGGCGGTTGCTCGTGCTGACCGCCGACGGCGACCACGCCGGGCAGGCGGCCGCCGAGCGGATCGCCGCTCTCTCCGACCGCTGGTTCACCGTGACGACCGTGTCCCCGGTCCGGCCCGTCGTCGAAGACGCCGACGCGGAAGGAGTCCTGGTCGTGTCGGGCCTCGGCTCCCGGTCCGACTGGGAGCTGGTCGGGATCGCCGAAGCCGTCGCCGACGCGGGCCTCGCCGTGGTGGGCATCGTGCTGGCCCGCCCGGTCCGGCCGACCCGCACCCGATCCGGCGCCTCCACCCCCACCGACCACGAAGCACTGGCAGGTACAGCGTGACCAGCGCCGAAAAAACGAAGTCCGAGCCGCTCATCGACCTGCAGCGGCTGGTCGTCTCGGTCCGGAGACGACGACGGCTGTGGCTGGCCACCGCCCTGCTGGGGCTGATCGCCGGCGGGCTGGTCGCGATGCTCCTGCCGTCGCCGCCGACCGCGGTCGCGCAGATCCTGGTCATCCACCCCGACGACTCGCCGACCGACAGCGGAACGCTGATGCGGACCGACGTCGCCGTGCTCCAGACGACGAAGATCGCCACCGAGGCGCTCAAGAAGCTGAACAGCACCCAGACCCCGGAGGAGTTCCTCAAGGACTACGAGGGGCTGGGCCTGACGAACAACGTTCTCCAGCTGACGGTCAAGGGCAAGAGCAAGGACGAGGCGCTGGCCCGCGCGCAGGCGATCTCCGACGCCTTCATCACCGAGTACATCGCCCGCAACCAGGCGGCCGCGGCGGCGACCCAGAAGGCCCTGCTGGACCAGCGCAACCAGGCCCAGACCGAGCTCACCTCGATCGAAGGCGCGATCGTCACCGAAGAGGCCAAACGCGGGAACGCCAACCCGGCCCAGCTGGAGCGGTTGTACTCGCGCCGGGCGGAGCTGAACTCGAAGATCTCCGACTACGACGGCCGCGCGCAGGAGGCGGGCATCGGCACGCCGAAGGTCGCCGCCGGGACGCAGATCGTGGACGCGCCGCGGATCCTGCCGCGTTCGCTGCTCAAAACCCTCGCCACCGACGCCGGGATCGGGTTCGCGCTGGGACTGCTCGCCGGGCTGGCGCTCGCGGCCATCACGAGCGTGGTGAAGGACCGTCCGGTGTTGCGCCGCGAGCTTTCGCGGCACCTCGGCGCTTCGGTGATCGCGCAGCTGCAGAGGCCGCCGCGGCTCCTGCTGAAGTCGCGTGCGGCGAGCCGCCGGAAGCGGGTCGCGGCGACGCTGGTCCGTGCCGTCCGCCAGGAGGGCGGTTCGGTGTCGGTGCTCGACCTCGGTGCCCGCGACGTCACCGCCGCGCTCGCCGTCGACATGGCGCTCGAGCTGGCGGAGAAGGGGCCGGTCTCGCTCGTCGACGACCTGCCGAAGGCGAAACTCCGCGAGCTGGCGGGGGAAGGCCCCATCCAGGTCCTGGACCGCGGCGACGCGCCGGTGGCCGGCAGGGAACGCCGGATCGGCGTCGGCTCGATCGAGCCCGGCACGGCGTGGACCGACCTCGGATTCCTCGGCGAGGAGACGATCCTCGTCGTCCGCACCGGGTACGCGAACACCGAATGGCTGCACACCGTCGCGCGGCAGCTGGCCGACAGGCGCATCCCGATCATCGGTGTCGTGGTGGTGGATCCCGATCCGCGCGACCACACCGACGGAACGTTGTGGGACGGCCTGCACACCGCGTTGCGCGGCCGTGCCGGTGTGGTCCCGGAGCCGCTGCCCGTGCCCGCGCGACCGGTGGCGCCCGCCCGCCCGGTCGTCGAGCGCAAGGCCGTGCCCGAGCGCAAGGCCATGCCGGAGCGGCGCCCGAGGCCCGCGCCGAAGCCGGTCGAGATGTTCCCCGAGGACACCCCCGTGCGGCGGCTTTCGACGGTGGCGCCGGTCGAGACGGACGCGGAACGCACCGTCGAGCGGGTGCTGGAGCCGCCGCGGGAGAAGAAGAGCGCGCGACGACGGCCTCCGACGCCGTACAAGCGGCCCGAAGACCACGACAACGCGGATCAGCCGACAAAACGATTCTCACCTGTGTCACCGGATAACGCCGAAGCCTTGTAAGGGGAGCGAAAGCAGATGTGCGGCATCGCAGGGGCCTACCTATGGCCGGACGGGGGACCGCTCACCGATCGGCTCACCAAGATCATCGCCCATCGCGGACCGGACGGTTCGGGGCGATACGACCACCGCGCGGGTGACGGCGATGTCCATTTAGGACACCGGCGGTTGTCGATCGTCGACCTGACCGAGACAGGCGCGCAGCCGATGGTCAAGGACGGTCTCGCGCTGACCTACAACGGCGAGCTGTACAACTCGCCGGAGCTGCGGAAGGAGCTCGAAGCCGCCGGGGTGCGGTTCCGGGGGACGTCCGACACCGAAGTCCTGCTCGAAGCCTGGCGCAAGTGGGGCACCGAAGGCCTGCACCGGCTGCGCGGCATGTTCGCGTTCGGCGTCTTCGACGAGCGCACGGGTGAGCTCGTGCTGGTGCGCGACCAGCTGGGCATCAAACCGCTGTTCCTGGTGCGCCGCGGCAAGGGTGTCGCGTTCGCGTCCGAACTGAAGGCCCTGGCCACCGAACTCGGTGGCTCGCTGACCGTCGACGACACCGCGCTCGTCGCTTCCCTGCTCTACTACTGGGTTCCGGACGGCCGGTGCGCGTTCAGCGAGGCCGAAAAGCTGCCGCCGGGCAGCTGGGCGCGGTTCCGGCCCAACGGCGACGTCGAACGCGGCACCTTCTGGTCGCTGCGCCAGGTCGCCGAGGAGGGCGCGGCGTACGAAGGAGACTTCGACCTCAACGCCGTCATCGAGGATTCCACGCGCAAGCACCTGATGGCCGACGTGCCGGTCGCGACGTTCCTCTCCGGCGGCCTCGACTCCAGCTACCTGACGGCGCTCGCCGCGCGCGAGCAGCCCGGGATCTCCGCGTACACCATCGGTTTCCGGGCCGAGGACGCGAAGTTCGAGGCGATGCCGGACGACCTCATGTACGCGAAGAAGGTCGCCGCGAAGTTCGGCGTCGACCTGCACGAGATCGAGATCGCGCCGCAAGTCCTGGACCTGCTGCCGCGGATGACGTATCACCTCGACGAGCCGATCGGCGATCCGGCGGCGATCAACAGCTACCTGATCTGCACCGCCGCCCGTGAGGCCGGTGTCAAGGTGATGCTGTCCGGGATGGGCGCCGACGAGCTGTTCGCCGGGTACCGCAAACATCTCGCGAACAAGATCGCCGTGCAGTACCAGCGGGTTCCCGGTCTCGTCCGCCGACCGGTGGAGTCCCTTGTGGACAGACTGCCGGTGGCGACGTCGAAGCGCGGGTTCCGTTCGGTCCGGTTCGCCAAGCGGTTCCTCTCGTTCGCGGAACTGCCGGAGGAGACCGCGTTCCGGCGCAGCTACACGATGTACGACCAGGCCGAGCTCGCCGGGCTGCTGAACCCGGATCTCGCGGGCGCGGTGGACGACGTGATCACCGAGCACGCGGACACCTATCACGACAACACGTTGACCGACTTCGTGAACCGCATGTGCCTCGCCGATTCCCGGCTCTTCCTGCCGGGGCTGAACCTCGCCTACACCGACCGCTCCAGCATGGCTGCCTCCACCGAGGTGCGGACGCCGTTCGTCGACATCGAGGTCGTGAAGGCCGCGTTCCGGATCCCCGGTGACAAGAAGATCGTGAAGCGCCAAGGGAAGATGGCGCTCAAGGAAGCGGCGCTCTCGATCCTCCCCGCCGAGATCGTGCACCGGCCGAAGGGCCTGTTCAGCGCGCCGCTGCGGGCCTGGATGAGCCGCGACCTCGCGCCGCTGGTGCGCGAGGTGACGAACGAAGGTGAATTGGTGAAGGCCGGGTTCCTCCGTCGTGAGGCCCTGCAACGGCTCGTCGACGAAGACGCGTCCGGGCAGCAGGACCGGTCCAAGCATCTCTGGCACATCTTGACCCTCGAGTACTGGTACCGCGGCGCCGTTTCGGCCCGATCCGCTTAGGAGCGACGTGAAGCAGGTAGTGCAGAACTACAAGAGCGGGGAGCTGGCGCTCCTCGACGTCGAAGTCCCCGCGTGCAAGGCGGGGGGTGTGCTGGTCCGCACCGCCTATTCGCTGATCTCCACCGGCACCGAGATGATGAAGGTGTCCGAGGCGAGTCTTTCGCTGGTGGGCAAGGCGAAGGCGCGGCCGGACCAGGTCGCGAAGGTGATGCAGAGCGTCGCGACCAACGGGCTCGGCGCCACCTACCGCAAGGCGATGAACAAACTCGACTCGTACACGCCGCTGGGCTACTCGCTGTGCGGTGTGGTCGAGGAGGTCGGCGCGGGCATCCACGACGTCGCCGTCGGGGACTACGTGGCGTGCGCCGGGAACGAGCACGCGCTGCACGCGGAACTGAACTGGGTGCCCAAGAACCTGTACACGAAGGTGCCCGACGGCGTCGACCCGCGGCACGCCGCGTTCGGCACGGTCGGTTCGATCGCGATGCAGGGCGTCCGCCAGGGCGAACCGCAGATCGGTGACATCGCGCTGGTCATCGGGCTCGGCCTGATCGGCCAGCTGGTCGTGCAGTTGCTGGTCGCCTCCGGGGTCCGCGTGGTCGGCGTCGATCCGGATCCGGCGCGCTGCGCGCTCGCCGAACAGCTCGGCGCGCTCAAATGCGGTGACCCCGGCTCCGGCGTCATCGACACGGCGGTCGCGGAGATCAGCTCCGGGCACGGCGTCGACCAGGTGTACCTCGCCGCGGGCGGCAGCACGAACGAGCCGGTGGAGCTGGCCGCGAAGCTGGCCCGCGACCGCGGCCGCGTGATCGACATCGGCAAGTGCTCGCTGAACCTGCCGTGGAACGCCTACTACGAGAAGGAACTCGACGTCCGGTTCTCCCGGTCGTACGGCCCCGGCCGCTACGACCCGGAGTACGAACTCGAGGGCCGCGACTACCCGATCGGCCAGGTCCGCTGGACCGAGCGCCGCAACCTCGAATGCGTCGTCGACCTGATGGGCAGCGGCCGCCTCGACGTCGAGCCGCTGATCTCGCACATGTCGGACTTCTCCGACGCCGTCGAGACGTACCGGAAGCTGAACGAGGGCGAGCTCAAGGCCGTCGCGGTGCTGTTCGAGTACGAGAAGCGCCCGGCCGCCGTCACCGAACAGGTCACCGCGGTCGCCATGCCGAAGACCGTGACGACCCGGGCGGTGCCCAAGGGCGGCGGCGTACGGGTCGCGTTCATCGGCGCGGGCAACTACGCGTCCTCGATGCTCCTGCCGCATCTGGCGGAGATGGAGCACGTCCACCTCACCGAGGTCGTCACCACCTCCGCGCTCTCGGGCGCGAACGCAAAACGCAAGTTCGGTTTCGCCCGCGCCACCACCGACCTCGACACGATGCTCGACGACTCCTCGATCGACGCCGTGTTCATCGTGACCCGGCACAGCTCGCACGCCGAGCTGACCAGGCGGGCGCTGCTCGCGGGCAAGGCCGTCTTCGTCGAGAAGCCCCTTGCGCTTTCGGAGAAGGAACTCGAGGTCGTGCTCGGCGCGATCGAGGAGTCCGGCAACGACCGGCTGCAGGTCGGCTTCAACCGCCGCTTCGCCCCGCTGCTGAACGAGTCGGTGCTCCACTTCGGCCCGCGCATCGGCCCGGCCTCCGTGCGGTACCTGGTCAACGCCGGTCAGCTCGACGCCGGCAGCTGGTACAACCAGGCCGAAAGCGAGGGTTCGCGGTTCGCGGGAGAGGGCGGTCACTTCATCGACACGGTCAGCTGGCTGCTCGGATCCGACCCGGTCTCGGTGTACGCCACCGCGACGCCCGGTCACCAGGACCTGCAGATCCTGCTGCGCTACCCGGACGGCTCGACCGCGTCGATCGCGTACACCACGAGCGGTTCGTCGGCGTTCCCCAAGGAAACGATCGACGTCACCGCCGACGGCAAGGTGCTGAAGTTCGACGACTTCGCGCGCGCGTCGGTGTTCGGCCGCAAGAAGTGGGCCAGTTCGCGGATCCCCAAGGGCCGTGACAAGGGCCAGGCCGCCGAGCTCGAAGCGTTCGTCAACGCGCTGAAGACCGGTGTCGCGATGCCGGTTTCGGTCGACTCGCTCGTCTCGACGACGCTGGCCACGCTCGCGGTCAACCGCAGCCTGGAGACCGGTGCCGCGGTGCGGATCAACGCCAAGGAGGGTTTGGCCTGATGGATCCGTCCTGGTACCTGCGAAGACTGTCGCGGATGGGGCCCGCCGAGATCGCGGGCCGGGTCACCGACGTCGTGCGCAAACGCCAGTGGCGCGGGGTGGCGGGGGAGAAGGCGGTTTGGCTGCCGGACCGCCGGTTCGCGGCGGTGCCCGGTGACGAGGTCCTCGCCGCCGTTTCCGGTGAAGCGGTGAAGGATCTGCTCGTCACCGCGGACCGCCTGATGGACGGCCACGCCGAGTACTTCGGCGTCGAACGGGACGACCTCGTCGACCCGGATTGGTCGTTCGACCCGAAGACCGGTCGCCGGGCACCGTCCGATGTGTACTCCTTCGACATCCCGTATCGGAGCGAGGAAGCCGTCGGGGACATCAAGCAGATCTGGGAGCCGTCCCGGCACCAGCACCTCACCGTGCTGGCCGCCGCGTACGCCTTGACCGGCGAAGACCGGTACGCCGAGCGTGTCGCCGCGCAGCTGAGGTCGTGGTGGGCGGCGAACCCGCCGATGCGCGGGGTGCACTGGGTCAGCGGGATCGAGCTCGGCATCCGGCTGCTGTCGTGGGTGTGGGTCCGGCGCCTGCTCGACGGCTGGGCGCCCGCCCCGGCGCTGTTCGAGGACAACCCCGTGGCGCTCGGCCAGATCTGGCACCACCAGCGCTGGCTGGCCGCGTTCCCGAGCCGGGGTTCGTCGGCGAACAACCACGTGATCGCCGAGGACGCCGGGCAGCTCGCCGCGGCCTGCGCGTTCGCCTGGTTCCCGGAGTCGGCCCAGTGGCGGGACACGGCACTGGCGTCGCTGGACAAGATGCTGCGGCACAACACCTTCGACTCCGGGATCAACCGCGAACTCGCCACCGAGTACCACGGGCTCGTCCTGGAACTGGGGCTCGCCGGGGCACTCGAGGCGAGGGCCGCCGGTGTCGCGGTGCCGGAGTCGACCTGGCTCGTGCTGCTCCGGATGACCGACGCACTGGCGTCCATTGTGGACAATCGACTGCGGCCGCCGCGGCAGGGCGACGCCGACGACGGCTTCGGGCTGATCGTCGACGGCGACGAGACGAGCCGTTGGGCGTCGCTGCTCAACACCGGATCCGTCCTTTTCGGACGGTTGGACTGGTGGCCGGAGAGGCGCGGCGGAGATGTCCGGACGCCGCTCTTCTCCTCGCTGGCCAAGGACATCGAGGTCCGCGTCCAGCGCCCGGTGCGGCGGCGGGACGACTTCGCCGACGCCGGGATGACCATCCTGCGCGACGGCGAGATCTGGGCCCGCTGCGACGGCGGGCCGCACGGCTTCCTGTCCATCGCCGCGCACGCGCACGCGGACGCGCTCTCGGTGGAGGTCCGGCACGACGGCGTCGACATCCTCGCCGACCCCGGGACCTACTGCTACCACGGTGAGCCGAAATGGCGGTCGTACTTCCGGTCCACGGCCGGGCACAACACACTCGAGCTCGCCGGCACCGACCAGTCCGTCTCCGGCGGTCCGTTCCTGTGGACGAAACACGCCGTCACCACCGTGACCGGGGCCGGGACGCCGTCGCGCTGGAGCGCCGAACACGACGGCTACGCCCCGGCGATCCACCGGCGTTCGGTGGAACTGGAGGACTCGACGCTGCGCATCTTCGACGAGGTCCGCGGTGGTGAGGCACCGCGCTGCCGTCTCGCGTTCCACTTCGGCCCGGCCGTCGAGGTCGTGCTCTCCGGCGGGACGGCGAAGCTGTCCTGGACCGTCGACGGCCAGAGCCGGACGGCTTCACTCGAGCTGCCGCCGGAACTACGGTGGTCGGCGCACCGCGGCGAGACCTCGCCGCCGGTGGGCTGGTACTCGGCCGGGTTCGGCCGCCGCGAACCCGCGTGGACCTTGCTCGGCGGCGGAACCGGCGCCGAGTTCACCACCACGCTCACCTTCGAATCAGGCAACGAGGATCCCCCATTGTGATCGCACGACCGCACCGCCTCCGCCGGGCAGCGCTTCTGGTGCTGCTCGGCCCGCTGACGCTCACCGCCTGCACCACCCCGGCCGACGAGGCCGGGCCGGGACCGGATCCGGCCAAGGCGCCCGCCGGTTCGATCGCGCAGGTGTGCGACAAACTGCCGGCGGGTCCGGCGGAAGCGCCGGCGGGGGCGGTGAAGATCGACCCGGCGGTGCCGGGCGACCTCGCCACGAAGACACGGTCGAGCCCGGCCGGGACGACGTTCTGGCTGGCACCGGGGACGCACAAACTCGGCGACGACCGCTTCGACCAGGTCAACCCGAAGCAGGGCAACGTCTACCTCGGCGGCCCGAACGCGATCCTCGACGGCCGGAAGATCAACCAGTACGCCTTCTCCGGCAACGCCGCCGACGTCAAGATCCAGTACCTGACCGTGCAGGGTTTCGCCGCGCCGCACGACGAGGGCGTGGTCAACCATGATTCGGCCGACGGCTGGGTCATCGAGCACAGCGCCGTCCAGGACAACGACGGCGCGGCGCTGATGGCGGGCGCGCGGCAGCAGGTCCGGGGGAACTGCCTGCGGCGCAACGGGCAGTACGGGATGAACGCCTACGCGCAGAGCAACGGGATCACCGGCCTCGTCGTCGAGGGCAACGAGATCTCCGGCAACAACACCGGCGACTGGGAAAGCAAGATCGACGGCTGCGGCTGCACCGGCGGCATCAAGTTCTGGTCGGTCAACGGCGCCGACATCACCGGCAACTGGGTGCACGACAACCGCGGCGTCGGGCTGTGGGCAGACACGAACAACAACGACTTCCGCATCGCGGGCAACGTCATCGAGAACAACGACGGTTCCGCCCTGATGTACGAGACCAGCTACAACGCCGTCATCACCGGCAACACCATCCGCCGGAACAACTGGGTGGACGGCAAGGGCTACATCGACCGAGGCGACAGCTTCCCGGTGGCGTCGATCTACATTTCCGAATCCGGCGGCGAGCCGAGGGTGAAGGCGCGCACCGACAAACTGGAGATCTCCGGGAACACGTTCGAGAACAACTGGAACGGGGTCACCCTCTGGGAGAACTCCGACCGGTTCTGCAACAGCCCGGCCAACACGTCGTCCGGTTCCTGCACACGGCTGGTCCCCGAACAGGGGAAATGCGCGCAGCCCGCCATCGCGGCGGGCGAGCTGAAAGCGGACTGCCGGTGGAAGACTCAGCGCGTCGAGATCCACCACAACCGGTTCGTGCTCGACCCGGCCGTCACCAACTGCGAGGAGAGCTGCTCGCGGATGGCGATGCTCGCGAACTTCGGCACGTTCCCGGAGTGGTCGCCGTACAAGGGCGAGGTCGTGCAGCAGGCGATCACGTTCGACCAGGGCAACCGGCTCTACGACAACACCTACTCCGGGCCGTGGAACTTCGTGGCGTTCGAACCGAGCCGGGTGCTGGGCTTCGGTGAGTGGCAGGGTTCGCCGTACCGGCAGGACCAGGGCAGCAAACTCGTGCGTGCGGGAGGTGGCTGACATGCTGGAACCCGCGGTCCGGCCCGCGGCGGCGATCCGGGGCATCCCCAAGGCGGCGGGCATCGCCTGGACGCTGCTGATCATCAACACCCTGGGCTCGACGGGCGCGAAGACGGTCATCCCGCTGCCGAGGTCGGTCAGCCAGCTGATCACCATGGGCTCGCTGGGGGCCGCGTTCGTCATCGCGCTCGCCCTGAACAGCAAGCTGCGCATCAGGCCCAGCGCGTACCTCTCCTTGCTCACGTTGTTGCTGGTGCTGAGCATCGTCGCGAGCCTGAACCTCGAAGGCGGTTTCGGCGCGCTGTTCCGCTGCTTCCGGTTCACCCTCTTCCTCAGCACGCTGTGGTTGCTGACCCGCTGGTGGAACGGCGGGCTGGATCTCGTCCGCACGCATATCCGCGCCTACGGCGTGGTGCTCGTGACGGTGGTGATCGGGCTCGCGCTGGGCCCGGGCAACGCGATGCCGTTCGAGTACGGCGGGCGGCTCACCGGGACGCTGTGGCCGCTGACCCCGCCGCAGGTCGGGCAGTACGCGGCCATCGTCATCGGCCTCACCACCCTGTTGTGGCTCAGCGGGAAGCTGGACCGGCGGAACGCGCTCGTCGTCATCATCCCGTCGTTCGGGGTCCTGCTGCTGACCCACACCCGCACCGCGATGCTCGGCCTGGTGGCCGGGACCGTGGTGGCGCTGATCTCGCAATGGATGTCCAGCGCCCGCGCCCGCAAGGTGTTCACCGGACTGGTCTTCGGCGGCGTGTTCGCCGTGGTCGTGCTGGGCGGGCTGCTGCAGACGTGGTTCCTGCGGGGGCAGTCCGAGGAGAACTTCTCCAGCCTCACCGGCCGCGCGAAGGTGTGGGACGCGCTGCTCGGCGCGCCCCGGACGACGCTGGAGTACCTGTTCGGCGTCGGTCTCACCGACAAGTCCTATGACGGGCTCCCGATCGACAGCAGCTGGCTCGCGGTCTACCACGAGCAGGGTTTCGTCGGGATCGCGATCGTGGCGGCGTTCCTGCTCGTGCTGGTGGTGGTCGCGGTGCTGCGGCCGCCGTCACCGGCCAGGGCGTGCGCGATCTTCCTGATCACCTACTGTCTTTCCGCCTCCTACACCGAGGCGGGCCTCGGCGACGCGTCGCCGTACCTGCTGCACCTCGCGCTGGCCGCGTCGCTGCTGGTGCGTGCGCCCGCCGACGAACCCGAGTTTCTCAAGGAGTCCGCGTGAAGGTCCTCGTGATCCACAACCGGTACAGATCCGAGCAGCCGAGCGGCGAGAACAACGTCGTCGACCAAGAGGTCGCGCTGCTGGGCGAGGCCGGGCACGACGTCGGCCTGTTCGAGAAGCGCAGTGACGACATCGCGGAGATGTCCTTGCCGCGCAAGGCCGTCGTCCCGCTCCAGGTGCCGTGGAACCGGGCCGTACGCGCGGAACTGGCCAAGCGGCTGGCCGACGACCGGCCGGACGTCGTCCACATCCACAACACTTTCCCGCTGCTGTCGCCGTCGGTGCTGGCCGCCTGCGCCGACGCCGGGGTCCCGACCGTCGCGACCGTGCACAACTACAGCCTGATCTGCCCTCCCGGCACGCTGTACCGCGAGGGCTACGTGTGCACCGACTGCGTGGGACGCAAGCCGATCCCGGCGGTGCGGCACGGGTGCTACCGCGGCTCGGGGCTCGCGACCGTGCCGATGGCGGCGAGTCTGGTGCTGAACCGCAAACGCTGGTGGTCCGGGGTCTCGCGGTTCTTCTGCATCTCGAAAGCCCAGCGTGAGGTGCTGATCGCCGCCGGGATGCCCGGCGAACGGCTCGCGGTGAAGTACAACTACGTCGCCGATCCGGGCCAGACGCGCAAGGGTGCGGGGGATCATGTGCTGTTCCTCGGCCGGATCACCGCGGAAAAGGGCATCGGCCTGCTGATGACGGCCTGGGACCAGCTCGCCGCGGTGGGCGGCCCCCTGCCGCCGCTGGTGATCGCCGGCACCGGCCCGATGCAGGACGAGGTCGCGCGCTGGGCCCACGGGCGCGACGACGTCCGCTATGTCGGGCTTCAGTCCAAAGAGGAGTGTCGGGACCTGATCGCCCGCTCGAACGCCGTCGTCGCCCCCTCGGAGTGGCTGGAAGCCTTCGGACTGGTCGTGGTCGAGGCGATGGCCGCCGGCGTCCCGACGGTCGCCGCCGCCCACGGCGCCTTCCGCGAACTCGTCGAAGACGGTGTCACCGGCCTGCTGCACGAACCCGGGAACCCCGACTCGCTCGCGGCGCGGCTGCGCGAGATCATCGGCGACGCCGAGCGGAACCAGGAAATGGGCTGGGCGGCCAGACTGGTCTACGAACAGGAATTCACGCCGAAGGTCGGCCTTGAACGACTCGTCGGCGGCTACCAGGCCGCGATCGACGCGTGATCGCGGGTCCTCCGGCGCTCCCGCCACGGGCACGGATCCCGCTCTGGACTCTGGGCGCTTTCGGCTTCCTCGTCGCCCTCGTCCTCGCCGTGCGCTACGCCGGGACCTCCCACACCGCCGGACTGGACGCCCTGGTGCTGCCGGTGATCGACAGGGTCGAGGGACCGCTCTGGTACCTGGCGACCGCGATCGACTTCGCGGGCGAACCGGTGGGCGCGGTCGTCGTCATCGCGCTGTTCGGCTGGCTGTGCCTGCGGCACCGACGGCCGCGGACCGCGATCCTGCTCGTCGCCGCCTCCGGGGTGACCGTGGCGCTGACCACCGGCCTGAAACCCCTGACGGGCAGGCTGATCCACGGCGAGTTCCTCTCGTACCCCAGCGGGCACACGGCCTTCGCGGTGACCGTGGCGACGGTGGTCGCGCTGCTGGTGATCGACGTCCGCGATCTCGGGCCTCTTGCCGGTGCCGGGGTGCTGGTGGGGCTGGTCGCGTTCACAGGACTCGCGATGGGGTGGGCCGAGGTGGCGCTGGGGGCGCACTATCCGACGGACACCTTCGGGGGCTTCGGGGTGGCTGTCGCGGTGGTGCCGGTGGTGGGGTGGGCGGTGGACCGGCTCACGCGACCCGCTTGACGTTCGGGCGAGGCCGGGCTTGCGCGGTCCGGAACGCGGCTCGAAGCTCGCGCTCGACCTCGTCCGGCTCGGTGCGCAACCGGGACGGCAGCGTCTGCAGCACGACGATCCCCGCGGCGACGTACCGGGCGTTGCGGGCGACGGTCGCGCGATGGTCCTCGAGATTCGCGTGATGCCGGTAGGAGTCGATCTCCCACGCGAAGGCGATCTCGTCGCACCAGAAGTCCGGGGTGGCGATGTAGTTCCCGTTCGCGTCGAAGATGGGAACGTTCCACTGGCCCGGCGGGAGACCGGACCTTTGCCAGAGCTCCCAAGCATCGGCTTCGGCGACGGATCTCGCACCGGCCTGGAGCGGGGTCAGGGCCTTGCGGACCAGGGCGGTTCCGGTGCGGCCGGCTTGGTCGAGCTCCTCGGCGAGCATGTCGGTGGTGCAGAAGCGGCGTTGGACGGACTCGGCCATCAGCGCCTGGATCTCGTCTCGGTCGGTGAGTCTTCGGGCGGCGTCGATGACGGCCCGAGGGACGGGCGCGACGGGGAGCCCACCTCGTAGGTGAGGGCGGGGCAACCGGTGAGTCCGCTCCACGCGGGCGAATCCGGCGTTGGCGACACCGCGGTTCGCCGGAATGAGGACATGGACCTCCTCCTGCCGAGGAACCCTTTCCAGGCCGTGCCGCCGGAGCGCCCAAGTGCCGGTGAGTACCGCGTTCTGCCTGGCATGGAGCAGCGCGGCGTGGACGCGGTGCTCGTCGCTTGGTGGACCGTTGCTCAGCAGGACGACGCCGGGTAGCAGAGTTCGCCAGGGCCCGTCCGCCGCGCATCGACGGGAGATGGTCCGGCGTGGCACACCGATCTGTTCGAGATCGGTCGCGCGGACCACTTCCGGCCGGTCCGGAGCGGTGAGCAAGGGGTCGGTTGTCCAGATTCCTCGTCGCACCGGAACATCGTGCGACCGAGCACCGACAATTTTGCTCTCGGCTCGCACGAAAGTACCTTTCACGACCCAAAGGTCGTGACGATGTGGGAATTGGGACGTTGAGTGTCCCAATTCCCACATCGTCACCGCGCGAACCCGACCCTCAACACCTACCGCCCCCAAACGAACTACAAGCATCCTGCGAGTAAGGAGCCGCCTGCCAAGCCGAAGCCCCCACCGTCCGCGAAGTGTCATGAACGACGAACCGCCAAGAGCCCGTATAAGCGTTGTCGTACCACCGATTCTCCTGCCGGAAAGTGACAGCCTCCGAAACGGAAGAACCCCGATAAGGCGACCACTCCGGATAGGTCCCGAAATTCGCCAAGACGGCCATCCGCCCGCACAACGCCGTGCACGAAGATCCGTGAGAGAACTTGTTGCCGTGAATCGAGACCCGCTGGGTCTTCCACCGGCAGTCATCGTACAAAGGACGAGAGGCGATCCCCGGAGAAGAACAGGACGAGACCGAGGGGACGAGACGCGTGCACGAGCCGGAAGAGGTGTTCGCCGGGCTGTTGCAGAAGCGGTCCGCGTTCTCCCACAGGGTGATCCCGGCCCAGTTGTCCTCGAAGACGTTGTCGACGATCTCCACCAGCGAAGTCCTGGCACGAACGCGCGGCTCACCGCCCGATTCCGACAGATAGATCGTCCCGACCGGGAAATCGTCTCCGCGAGCGGCGAAAGCGCGTCCCTGGACGAGGGTGTTGCGCCGGAAGGTGTTCCCGCGGACCACGAGGTTGTAGGAGATCTCGTAGAACAGAGCTTCCGCCTCGTTGTCCTCGATCAGGTTGTCCTCGACGACGAAGTCGTTGTTGTTCGTGTCCGCCCACAGGCCCGCGCCGTGGTTGTGGTGGACCCAGTTGCCGCGGATGTCGGCGCCGTCCACGGCCCAGAATTTGGCGCCGCCGCTGCAGCCGCAGCCGGGAACCTTCTTCTCCCAGTCTTCGGTGTTGTTCCCGGTGATTTCGTTGCCCTCGACGAGCAGCCCGGTGATCCCGTCGCCCGCCCGATAGGCGTTGATGCCGTACTGCCCGTTGTCGCGCAGGCAGTTTCGCAGCACCTCCTGACGCGGTCCCGCCATCATCGCGGCGCCGCGGTTGTCTTCGATGGTGTTGCCCTCGATGGTCCAGTGTTCACCGGAGTCGTGGTTGACCACGCCCTGATCCTGCGGAGCCGCGAAACCGCGGATCGTGAGGCCGCGGATGACGACGTCGCGTGCCTGCTGGGTGAACGCGTAGCGGTTGACGCCGCCCCCGTCCAGGATGGCGCCGGGTGCGCCCAGGTAGGCATTGCCGTCCTTCGGGATGATCTGGCCGAATTCGTCCTGGCCCAGGGTGTGCTTGCCCCCGGCCAGCCAGAACGTCGTGCCGGCCGGGAGTTCGCGCGTCTTGGCGGAGAGATCCGTCCCCGGTTCGACGACCACGGCACCGTCCGGTTTCGGCGGGCTCATCGGGCCCGCCTCGCAGACCGCGACAGGAGCCGCCAGAGCCGGGGAGGCCGTGACGACTCCTGTCGCGAGCAGCATCAAGATGACCAGGAACGCGGGCATACCGGAAACGGTAAGCCACTATGGACGGTCCCAGATGGACACTTACAGGTGAACCTTCAGCACGTCGTCGACTCTCCGAACCCGCTGCAGGCGTCCTGCAGATAGGGCGCCGCCTTCCATTGTTCCGCGGTCAGCCGCCGCGACGTGTCGTGGGCGACGAACGTCCAAGGCCCGTAGTACTGGTTGTCGTACCACCGGTTGTCCTGGCGGAAGGTGATCGCTTCCGAGATCACCGGCCCGCGGTACGGCGACCAGGCCGGGAAGGTCCCGTAGTTCGAGAGCACCGCCATCCGTCCGCAGAGGCCGAGACAGCCCTCCATCGTCGAATCGAACTCGAACGTGTTCTCGTGCACCAGAACGCGTTGGGTCTTCCACCGGCAGTCGCCGTACAGCGGTTCGGTCTTGATGCCCGGATCGGAGCAGGCGGTCGTCGGTGAGACCAGTTCCGTACAGGAGAGCGTGGAGGTGTTGGCCGGGCTGTTGCAGAACCGGTCGGCGTTCTCCCACAGTGTGATCCCCGACCAGTTGTCGGAGAACATGTTGCCCCGGATGTCGATCTGGCTGGTCCGGGCGGGCAGTCTCGGTTCGCCGCCGGATTCGCTGAGGTACACCGCGGCGACCGGGAAGTTGTCACCCTTCGCGGCCCGGGTGCGGCCCTGCACCAGCGCGTTGCGCCGGAACGTGTTCCCGACCAGCTCCAGGTTGTAGGAGATCTCGTAGAACAGCCCCTCGGACGCGTTGTCCTCGATCAGGTTGTCCTCGATCAGGAAGTCGTTGTTGTTCGTGTCGGCCCAGAGACCGACACCGTGGTTGTGGTGGATCCAGTTGCCGGTGATGTCGGCACGGTTCACGGCCCAGAACTTCGCGCCGCCACTGCAACCGCAGCCCGGGATCTTCGTCTCCCAGTCGCCGGTGTTGTTCCCGGCGATCTCGTTGCCTTCGATCACCAGATCGGACAGCCCGCCGCCGAAACGGTAGGCGTTGATGCCGTACTGCCCGTTGTTCCGCAGGCAGTTCCCGATGACCCGCTGGCCGGATCCGGTCATCATCGCGGCGCCGTCGTTGTCCTCGATGATGTTGCTTTCGATGGTCCAGCCTTCGCCCGAATCGTGGTTGACCACGCCCTGATCCCGTTCGGCGACGAAACCCCGGATGGTCAGCCCGCGGATCACCACATCCTTGGCCGAGGTGGTGAAGGCCGCGCGATTGATCCCGCGTCCGTCCAGCACGGCGCCGGGCGCGCCGAGGTAGACGTTGCCGTCCTTGGGCATCACCTGGCCGAACTGGTCGGAACTCAGCGTATGCGTGCCGGGGGCCAGCCAGAACGTGCTCCCCGGAGGACTGAAGCGGGTCTTGTCGGTCAGATCGGTGCCCGGTTCGATGACCTGGGCACCTTCCGGCGCTGAAGGGACGCCGACGGTCGTGCCGCACACCCCTCGAGTCGGCTCTGGTGTCGCCACCGCTGGGGATTCAACGGCGACCTGGAGCAGTAATACCGACAAAGCGACGCGAAGCGCGCGCGAGCCGGCCGAGCGATATGCGATCCCTAAACTCATACCCTTCTCCGAAAAACCGGCTTGACCGAACGGCCACCCAGCCACGGCGCCGGATCATCCGCGTCGAGCGCTTTGCGGTACACGAGGCAAGCCTGCGAGACCACTTCGACTGTCCGGTCGACATCTTCTTCGGACAACGCGCTGCTGACCACGAACGACGGTCCGAGGATCCCACCGGTGACCAGCTGCCGCAGGAACAAGGTGCGATAGTCCTGCGACGGTTTCTTCTCCGCGTCGAGTGTGGCGAAGACGAGATTGCTCGCCCGGCCGCGCACGACGACGTGTTCTTCGACCCCTGCCGAGGCCGCGACTTCGCGGACCCCGGCGGCGAGCCGATCGCCGAGCGCGTGCAGCCGCGCGGCGATGCCTTCTTCGGTGTAGGTCTCTATGACCGCGATCGCGGCCGCCAGCGAATGCGTCTCGGCGCCGTGTGTGGTCGACAGCAGGAAGACGCGGTCCCCGGCGGTGCGAAGGCCACCGAGCTCCATCAGTTCGCGTTTGCCCGCCAGCGCCGAGACGGCGAACCCGTTGCCGAGCGCCTTGCCGAACGTCGAGAGGTCCGGCGTGACACCGTAGAGCCCCTGCGCACCCGCCTCCGACCAGCGGAAACCGGTGATCATCTCGTCGAAGACCAGGACGCAGCCGTACCGGTCGGCGAGTTCCCGCAGGCCGACGAGGTAGCCGGCGGGCGGTTCGAGCTGGGTGGACGCCTCCAGGACCAGGCACGCGACCCGGCCCGCGTTTTCCCGCAGCAGTTCTTCCGTCGCCGCGAGGTCGCCGTACGGGAACGAAACGGTCAGGCCGGTGATCTCGTCCGGGATCCCCGAAGACATCGCGGTGGTGCCGATGAACCAGTCGTCGATGGAGAAGAAGGCGTGGTCGCGGCAGATCGCCACCAACGGCCTGCCGGTGGCCGCCCTGGCGAGCTTGACCGCGGCCGTGGTGGCGTCCGAACCGTTCTTGGCGAACTTGACCATCTCCGCGGTGGGGACGGTCTCGAGGAACTTCGTCGCCGCCCGTTCCTCCACGATGGACGGACGAGCGAAGTTCGCGCCCCGGTCGATCTCCCGCTTGGCGGCTTCGCTGACCCGCGGGTGCACGTGCCCGAGGCTGACCGCGCGCAGCCCCGAGCCGTACTCGATGTACTCGTGCCCGTCGACGTCCCAGACATGCGCGCCGCGCCCGTGGGAGATGACCGGTGCCAGGTTCTCCGGGTACTGGTCGTCGCCCTTGGCGTAGGTGTGCGCGCCTCCGGGGATCATCGCGTGGAGGCGCTCATTGGCCCGCATGGATCGGGGGAGATGACGGGTCACCTGTCTCACCTCGTGTTCTGTAGTACCGCGGAAAGGGGAAGGGCTCGGCGATCCCGCTCCGAGACGAAGGCGGGCGGAAGCGGCCAGTCGATCGCCAGCTCGGGGTCGTCGTAGGCGATCGCGACGTCTTCGGCGGGATCGTGCGCGCGGTCGATCCGGTAGGAGACGTCGGCGTATTCGGTGAGCGCCTGGAACCCGTGCGCGCAGCCCGCCGGGATGTACAGCGAGACCTGGGTCTCGCCGGACAGGTCGAACGTCTCCTTGCCGAGATAGGTCGGCGAATCCGGCCGCAGGTCGACGACGACGTCGAAGACGGCGCCCCACGAGCACCGGACCAGTTTCGCCTCGCCGAGACCGGAGCGGAGATGCATCCCGCGCAGCACTCCCTTGCGGGACCGGGAAACGCTGTCCTGGAGGAACCCGTCCGGATCGATCCCGGCCGACCGGACGACGTCGGCGTCGAAAGTGCGGCTGAAGAAGCCGCGCTCGTCGGCGTGCGGGGTCGGTTCGAACAGGAACGCGCCCGCGATGGCGGGCACCGGGATCACCTTCATCGGACTCCCAACGGCAGGAAGGCGGCCGACAGCTCGGAGAACTGCTCGTCCAGTAGTCGCACCTGTTCCGCGCCGCGTTTCGCGAGGGTGCCGGCCAGTTCGCCCGCCCGGGTCTCGAGTTCCGCGAACTGGCGCACCAGAGAGTCGAAATCGATCTCCTTGGCCGACTGGCAGAATTCCCCCAGCCCCAGTGTGGTCATGAGGACCTCGTTCTTGCCGGCGTACCCGATGGACAACGTCGGTTTCGCCAGCTTCAGCGCGCACAGGACGTTGTGGTACCGGGTGGCGACGACGGTCTCGACAGCCGACATCGCCCGCAGCACGTCGTCCAAAGTGGCCGTGTCGGCGGCGGTGATCAGCGGGGATTCCAGTTCCCGCATGATCTCGTCGACGACCTGGCGGTCGGCCCGGTCGCCGATGAACAACCGCACCGGCCTGCCGTCGGCGACGAGCCGGGCGACGAACCGGGTCATGTTGTCCACATAGGACTCGTAGATGTCGTTGGCGCGGGCCCTGTCGTCGTTCCCGCCGTGGTAGGCCATCACCCCGACCCCGACGGAACGGGGCACCACCGGTTCCGAAGGCGCGGGGAGGGCGAAGGCGAGGTCGGGGTAGACGCGGTCGTTCGTGACGTCCACCCCCATCGCGCGCATCGCCTCCCGTGACGGCTCGTCCCGGTACGACCGGAACGTCGCCAGCCGCGCGGCCCAGCCGATGACCGACCGGGTGACCCGGTGCGTGCTCACGTTGGCGCCGACGCTCACCAGCGCCACCTTGGTGCCGACCATCCGGCCGGACGCCGAAAGCAGCAGCAAGGCGTACGGGAAACCCCACGGACGCAAGGGAAGGGTGGATTCGAGGACACCCATCCCCGGCACGATCACCACGTCCTGGCGCCGTGCCCACGCCACCGTGCGGACGATGTCGACGAGTTTGCCGAAACCCTTCATGGCGATGGAAAGCGGTCCCGAAGCCGTCCGGTACTCACCCTGGTACCAGTTCAACGCGGTCGTCTCGAGGTCGTAGCGCGACGCGACGATTTCCGGACCGCCGCACATCACGCTGATCGCGGCGCCCGGATGTTCCGCGCGCAGATACCCGAGGACCGCCTCGAAAGAACCGTCGTTGCCGAGGTTCCCCGATCCGAGGAGTCCGAACAGCCCGATTCTCGCGGGCGAGGTCAAGGGACTCGTCCCTCCTGGCCGGCCACGACTGAAACCACGGACACTTCACGCGGACCGGTTTCGGCCTCGGCCTGCACCGGCATCCGCCCCATCGCCGGGTTCCCCGCCCGGTTCAGCATCCATTGCCGCAGGTAGCGGAAGCATTCACGCTTCTCCGCGGCCGAGATCGGCGCGTTGCGGATCGCGTTGACGTACCCCAGGACGTACTCGCCGAGCAGCCGGATCATCGGGTGACGCAGTTTGTCGGCGCGCTTCGGGTCGAGGTTGGTGGCACGCCTGCGCACGGTCGGGTGCTCGTGTTCGGAGCGGCCGGGGTGGTCGCGCCGGAAGTACAGCCAGTCGGGCACCTGATGGAACGGGCCGTGCAGGGCCAGTTCCGAGATGATCGTGCGGTCCGCGTGGTGGTAGCTGTCCAGCGGCGCGACGCGGCGCAGCACCTCGGTGCGGATGACCGCGCCGTCGTCGTCCCCGCCGGGGGCGAACAGCGTGCTGCGGAAGCGTTCCGCGGCGTGCGGCGAGACCGTGTTGAGCGGGTACTCCAGCGCCTGCGTGACGACGGCCTTCTCGTCGATCATCGCCGTCCACGAGTGCGAGAGGACGAACTCGGGGTGCTCGTCGAGCGCCTCGACGCACCGCTCCAGCAGGTCGCGCGCGTACAGGTCGTCGTCGGAGGCCCACTTGAACAGCTCGCCGCGGGCGACGTCGACGCAGTAGTTGTGGTTGGGCGCGCAGCCGATGTTCACCGGCTGGCGAACATAGCGGACGCGGGAATCCAGCTTCGTGTACTCACGGCTGATTTCTTCGGTGCGATCAGTGGACGCGTTGTCCGAGATGATCAGTTCGAAGTTCTCGTAGCTTTGGCCGAGGAGTGCGTCCAGCGATTCGGCGAGGTAGTCCTCGCCGTTGTAGACCGGGAGCCCGATGCTCAACCGAGGAGCGGTGCTCATGACGTCCTCATTTCTTCCTTCTCCGAAGTCAGGTGCTCTTTGAGAGCGATGTGCAGCTGAAGCCACCACACCGCGGAACCGCTGGTGATCGCCAACGCGACCCCCCAAGCGGATCCGGACGCCCCGGCCAAGAAGGCGCCTATGAGCCCGAAACCGACATAGCCGGCCGAGTTGATCAGCTGGGCGCGAAGGCTCCTTTTCGCAGCGCCGAGCGCACGCAATCCGGCGGCCGCCCCGGTGTTGAACCCCGCCGCGGCGATGCCGATGGTCACCGGGAGGATCAGTTCCGAAGCGGGATCCCAGACGTCACCGAGTACGAACCGGCCGGCGTCATGGGGTACCAGAAGCAAGGCGAGGCCCCAGAGCAGGGCCGCTGCCGCCTGGCCGGCGCCGAGGACGGCGCAGAATTTCCGAAGGCGATGCGGGGCCCGTTGGAGCACCCGCGCGCTTTCGGCCACTGTGACCAGGGAAAGTCCCATCAAAAGGGCGAAGAACGGCCCGAGGAGCAGCTCGGCGCCGCGGACCGCGCCCACACTCGCCAGCCCGGCGATGGCGCCGAGACCGTACATCCGCAGCTGCGACGAGCCGCTGTTGCTGACGTTTTCGATCAGGTAGCGGGTGCCGAGGTCGCGGTGTGCCTTGAGCCATTCGAGCGTGCCGCGCGGATCGGGCCGGACCCCGGACTGCAGGCAGCCGTAGCCTGCGGCGACCGCGCCGGAAAGGCCCCACGCCAGGATGAACGCGACGACCGTGTCGAACCAGCGGTGCGCGATGAACAGCGCGGGGATCAGCGCGACACCCCACACGAGGTCGTTGACGAACGCCTTCTTCCCGTGCCCCGCGGCGAAGAAGGTGAACCGCCAGGCGTCCTGCAGCAGCAGGGTGGGGATGACGAAGCCGAGCGCGATGAACGCCCCGCCGATGGGCCCGCCCACCACGAGACCGGCGGCGACGCTCACCAGACCGGCCGCGACACCCACGGAGAGCGCCGTCCCGGTCGCCTTGGCGGTCGCGGTCCGCCAGGACTCGGTGGACACCCCGGAGAACCGCACCATCAGCGGATCCGTCGTCAGCCCGCGCGAAAGGTTGAGCACCACGCCGTAACTGACCCAAGCGAGGCTGAACATGCCGAAGGCGAACGTGCCGAGCGAGCGCGCCACGAACAGCCCGACCACGAAGTTGGTGATACTGGAGACGGCCTGGTCGCCGAGGCCCCAGCTGAGCCGTCCGGCCATGGCCCGGACGGCTTGGGAACGCAGAAGTGATCGCATGGGGCCTCTAATCCTTGAGCAATCCGGCGTCGTGGAGCGCCTGAGCGGCGGCGACGACGGAATCGAACGGCAGCCCGGACCGCTCGGCGACGTCGAGCAGGCTGTGCTCGCCGTCCGAGAGGTTGAGCACCCAGAGCATGGCCATCTGGGCTTGTTTGGCGTCGCTTCGACCGCCGAGCGAGTCGTACAGCCCGCGCTTGCCGAGTTGCGGCTCGCCGTAGGGGCTGAGGTTGACGTAGCTGCGGTCGCGGTCGAGGACGGCGTGCACGTCCCGCAGGGTCCGGAGGGTTTCCTCCATGGCCTCCGTGGAGACGAAATCGAGGTTGTCGGCCGAGGTGTGGTACTCGGGATAGCCCGCGTACGGCGTCCTCGTCAGCGAGCCGACACCGAGGTCGAAGCCGGGGGAGCAGAACTGACGCTCGTCGTATCCGTACGGCGAGAAGTCCACGATCTTGTGCGCGCGATCGGCGAGGACGTACGCGAGGACGCGGTCGATCTCGGCGTCGCCACGACGGCTTCGCTTGTATGTCAACGATCCCGGGTCACCGGCGCAGGCCAGCACGAGCCCGGCCTTGATCCGGCCGACGCGTTCGTTGTTGCGCGCGAGCCAGGTGATGGCGCCGATCGTGCCCGGCATGAACAGGAACCGGTACGTGTGGTGGGGCTTTTCGAGCGTCTGCGCGAACGCGGCGGCGATCGCGATCCCGGCGACGTTGTCGTTCGCCAGCGAGGGATGACACGTGTGGCAGGAGATGATCACCTCGTCGGCGACCTCGCCCGGCACGACGTGCTCGGCGTAGGTGAGGTGCCCGTCGGCCAGGGTGGAATCGATGTGCACCTCGTACTCGCCGTCCGGCATCGCGTCGAGAGTGTCCTGCGCCAGGCAGAAACCCCACGTCGGCGAGTAGTAGCTGGTCCGGTACGGCACCAGCGACGGCTGCTCGGGCAGCGTGTGCAGGTGTTCGCGCAGCTCGGAGAGCGGCATCTTCCGCGAGATCGGCACGCTGTAGCCGACGACGTGCAGGTTCGACTCGCCGAAGTCGACCACGCGGCGGCCCGAGGCGTCCTTGATGTACGCGTCGCGGATGTTCCACTCCTGCGGCACCGTCCAGTCCAGTACTCCGGTGCCGGTGGGGACCTCGTGGATCTGGAGTGGGATGTGCTCGCCGACGATCTCCAGCGTGCGGCGGACGCCGTCGCCGGTGATGCTGCGGCACAACGGGTACAAGCGCTCGACCAGCTTTCGCAGGTCGGCGCTCGTCTCCAGGTCCCGGTATGTCATCAGCGACGTCGCAAGGTGTCGTCGAGTTCGCCTGCCGCGGTGCGGTCCTGCAGCCGCGCGAGCCGGGTGAACAGGCGCTGGAAGCCGTGTTCGGTGAGGCCGTGGGTCTTGTAGGCGTCGATCAGTTCGAGCGCGCCGTCCTTGACCGACCAGTCGCAGTCGAAACCGGGGATCGCCGCGCGGAACCGGGAGAAGTCGACCCGGTAGGAGCGCGGGTCCGCGCCCGCCTCCCCGGTGATCCGCAGCGTCGAGCCGGGAACGGCCTCGACGACCTCTTCGGCGATCTCGGCGACGGTCACGTTGTTGCGTTCGGTGCCGATGTTGAACGCCTTGCCGTGCACCGCTTCCTTGGGTGCCACCAGGGCCGCCGCGAAGGCGCGCGCGATGTCCTTGGCGTGGACCAGCGGCCGCCACGGCGTGCCGTCGGAGAGCACCAGGACTTCACCGGAGAGGTGGGCGTGCGCGGTGAGGTTGTTGAGCACGATGTCGCCGCGCAGCCGGGGCGAGAAGCCGAAAGCGGTGGCGTTGCGCATGTACACCGGGCTGAAGTCGCCGTCGGCGAGCTCCTGGACGTCGTCCTCGACCCGCACCTTCGACTCGGCGTAGGGCGTCACCGGGCGCAGCGGCGCGTCCTCGTCGACCAGGCCGTCGCCACCCGAAGCGCCGTAGACGGAGCACGTCGAGGCGTAGAGGTACCGCTTGACCCCGGCGTCCTTCGCGAGCTTGGCGAGCTTGACCGACGCGTGGTGGTTGATGTCGTAGGTCAGCTCCGGCGCCAGCGAACCGAGCGGGTCGTTGGACAGCGCGCCGAGGTGGATCACGGCGTCCACCCCGGCCACGTGCTCGGCCGTGACGTCACGAAGGTCGACCTCGAAGCCTTCGGGGTCTTCGGGCTGGGGACCCAGCACGCAGGTGTCGTAGAGACCGGAGTCGAGGCCGATCACCTCGTGGCCTTCGGCGGCCAGCACCGGGGCCATCACCGTGCCCAGGTACCCCTTGTGCCCGGTCAGCAGCACACGCATCGCTTTCAGCCTTTCGAAGTGAGGTCGAGCGTCAGTTTTTTGAGGTCGAAGGCCTCGGCATAGCGCTGCCCGCATTCGATACCGCGAATGCGGGCGAGGCCGAGGAAGGCTTCCCGGTCGTACCAAGGCCGGTGCCGCTGCGAGGCGTAATGCTCCTGCAGCAGCCGGACCTTCTCTTCGGCGAGCTCGGTCGAGAGCGGGACGTACGCGGTGGGCTTGCCGAGGTCGCCGTCCCATTTGGCGATCTCGTACTCCAGCTGGAGATGGGTGCGGAACACCGTCGGCACCAGCGTCGCCAGGCCGCGGTGATCCTGATGTGCGTCGGCCGTGCGCGGGGAGAGGACGAGGTCCGGTTCGGTGCGGCGGCGCAGTTCCTCCAGCCCGTTCTTGGCCTCTTCCCAATGCGCGGGGAACCGGCCGTCGGGCAGTTTGAGCACGGTGACCTCGACGTCGGCGCCCGGGCAGAAGGCCGCGAGCGCGGCGCGCTCCTCGGCCTCCCGTTCGGTGCCGCCGCCGGACAGGACGAGCGCGTCGACCCGGACACCCGGGTTGGCCGCGCACAACGTCAGCAGTGTGCCGCCCGCCCCGATGGCGATGTCGTCACAATGCGCGCCGAGCGCGACGATCCGCTCGATCCTGGTACCGAGTCCGATCACGCCGTGCTCGCCGTCGCGGGTTCGCGCTCCCACCGCGCCCAGGGGCGGTCGCCGTGGGCGTAGGCGTCGTCCAGCTGGACGCGTTCCTTCACGGTGTCGGTCGGCTTCCAGAACCCGCGGTACGGGTACGCCAGGAGCTTGCCCTGCTTGGCGAGTTCGCCGCAGCCGTCGGCCACCAGGTCACCGCCCTCGGGGATGTGGTCGAAGACCTCCTGGCGCAGCACGAAGTACCCGCCGTTCTCCCACAGCGGCATCTCGCTGACCGGGGTCAGCGCGCCGATGCGGCCGTCCTCGCCCATTTCGACGCAGTGGAACGACGACTGCGGCGGCACGACCATCATCGACGCGCCGGCGTCGGAGTTCTTGAACCGGTCGATCATCTCCGGCAGCGGGGCGTCGGTGAGGACGTCGGCGTAGTTGGCGAGGAACATCTCGTCGCCGTCGAGATGCGGGCGCACCCGGCGCAGCCGCTCGCCGATGGCCGATTCGAGGCCGGTCTGCACGAAGGAGATCGACCAGTCCGCGATGTCGGTCGAGAGCAGTTCCGCCTTGCCGTTCCGCAGGACGAAATCGTTGGAGACGGTCTCCTGGTAATTGAGGAAGAATTCCTTGATGTGGTGCGCGCCGTAACCGAGGCAGAGAATGAACTCGGTGTGCCCGAAATGCGCGTAGTAGCGCATCACGTGCCAGATCAGGGGTCTGGGGCCGACCATGGCCATCGGCTTGGGCACGTCGGACGCGTCACCGTTGCGCATCCGCATGCCGTAGCCGCCGCAGAAGAGGACTACCTTCACGACTTCACCTCGACGATTTCCAGGTGCGGGATGGGGAAGACCAGTTTTCCGCCCCAGCTGTCCACAAAGGACAATTGGGCGGTCAGTTCCTTCCGGAGGTTCCACGGAAGGACGAGCACGTAGTCGGGCTTGTCCGCTTCGATGCGCTCCGGCGGAAGGATGGGGATCCGGGTGCCGGGGGTGAAGCGGCCGTGCTTGTACGGGTTGCGGTCGACGGTGTACCGCAGCACGTCCGGGCGGATGCCGCAGTGGTTCAGCAGCGTGTTGCCCTTGCCGGGAGCGCCGTAACCGACGACGGTCTTGCCTTCGAGCGCCGCGTCGGTGAGGAACTTGTTCAGGTCGAGCCGGACCTTGGTGACCCGCTCGGAGAATTCGGTGTAGCCGGACATTTCGTGCAGTCCGGCCGCCTTCTCGGCGTCGAGGATCTCCATCATCCGCTCGCTCGGCTCACCGGCGACGGCGTCCGGGCGCGCCCACAGCCGGATGGACCCGCCGTGGGTGGGGAGGAGCTCGACGTCCACAACGGACAATCCGCCGCGCGCGAGGGCCCGGCGCGCGGATTCCACCGTGTAGTACTGGAAGTGCTCGTGATAGATCGTGTCGTACTGGTTCTCCTGGATCAGCGTCAGCAGGTGCTGGACCTCGATGCTGACCCAGCCGTCATCGGCGACCAGGGCGCGGAGCCCGTGCGTGAAGCCGATGATGTCCGGAATGTGTGCGTAAACGTTGTTCGCCACGACGAGGTCGGCGGGACCGTGCTCCTCGCGGACGTCGCGTCCGCTTTCGGGGCTGAGGAAGGCGGTCTTCGTCGGCACCCCGGCGTCACGCGCGGCTTGGCCCACGTTCACCGAAGGTTCTACACCCAGACAGCGGATCTGCTGCGCCACAACGTGTTTGAGGAGATAACCGTCGTTGCTGGCGACTTCGACGACGAACGAAGAATCGTCGAGGCCGAGCCGCTCGACAGCGCCGTCGACGAAGGTCTTGGCGTGTTCGACCCAGGAGGCGGAATACGACGAGAAGTACGCGTATTCGGTGAAAGTCTCTTCCGGGGTGATCAGCGGCGGGATCTGGGCGAGCCAGCATTCGGTGCAGACCTGCAGGTGCAGGGGGTAGGTCGGTTCCGGTTCCGCGAGCCCGCCCGCGGTCAGGAAACGTTCGCACGGCGGCGTCGCTCCGAGGTCGACGACGCTGGCGAGATGGGCCGAGCCGCAGAGTCGGCAGGTGGTCATCGAGAGGCTCCTTGGCTCGCGTCACGTATCCCAGACGTCGGCACCCCGGGCCCCCTCGTTACAGGCCATTCAGGGCTCTCACATTTCCGTCTCTTAACCGAAACCTGTCGTCTCGGCCATCGGCGCAGACGTCTCGGCCATCCGGGCGCGGGCAATACGCGGCCGAAGCGCTACCGAGGGTGATCATGGTGGCCCGTGGGCCTGGTGGGTCGTCACCTTGAAACACGGTGCGCGAGTACGTGAAGGCCTCCTTCCCTACCTTGAGAGTAGGGAAGGGGGCCTTCACGACATTGCCGGAGTGATCTGCGGTGACGATGGGATGAACGCGACATTTCCGTAGCCCTTTACGGACTTGCGAGTACCGGAAGGTCCCCTTCCTTGCGCCAGGCGCATGCAGCTATCCCTTCACCGCCACCTCAGCTCACCTCCAAGACCCGCGTGAAGGCCCCCTTCCCTCGGCTCAGCCGAGGGAAGGGGGCCTTCACGCGCAAAGCGGAAGCGCCGGAAATACCCAAGCGGCAGTGGCGCCCCTCACACCGTCAAGAAACCACCAACGCGTAGTCCGCGTCGGTCGCCGACGTCTCCGGGTGACCGTCGGCGTTCACCTGCGTCGCGACGACCTCCACCGTCCACGTGCCCGCGGCGGGCTTCTCGAGGATCACGTTCTCCACCGTGTCGACGGTGTTCGGCGCCCCGCCCGAGGTCGAGAAATTGCCCGCCTTCAGCCCGTTGTTGCCGTAGTACACGGTCCCGTTCGGCGCGGTGACCTTCAGCGTCAGGTCGTTGACCCTGGTGACCGACGCGCTCGGCGAGCCCGCCGGATCGGTGTAGGCCAGCGTCGCCTTGAACTGCTTCGTCCCGTTCACCGCGACCGTGTACTTCTTGGACTGCCCGGTGCCCAGCAGATCCGTCTCGTTGACCAGCACCGGCAGCTTCCAGCCGTTCGCCTTGGCCTGTTCGTGCAGGTACCGCACGTTCGCGGTGCCCCAGCCCTGGTGCGTCCGGGTCATGTCGTGCGACGTGCCGGTGAACGCGAACTGGTCGGCCCCGTTGATCAGCAGTGCCTTCGCGGTCGCGGCGTGCGGTCGGCTCGTGAAGACGTCACGGCCCTTGCCGGGCCCGCCGTCGAAGACGCCGTCGGCCCACATCTGGAACAGCAGACCGGCGTTTCCGCAGGTGATCGGGGTCGCGCCGCTCGTGCCGCCGAACGACGTCGTGTACGAGGTGTCACTGCCGGACGACGTGGTGTCGATCCTGTCGTAGTAGTTCGACAGCTCCGGTTTGATCCGGCCGTCGGCGGCCGGGCCGATGCTGGCGCCGCCGTTCCACTTGTCGTCGGTGCGGCCCAGCGTGTTGTAGTGGTACTGCCCGCCGACCGAGAGCACGTTCTTCGACCAGGCCTGCGGCCGTGACTGCTGGCTCCCCGCGTTGCTCTGCGACTGGCAGATCAGCAGGTCGTGGTCGAAAACGATGCGGTCGAGCTCGGCTGAGACCGAGTTGTACGCCGTGGTCAGCCCGCCGCCCCAGCTGTTGCTCTGGAACACCGCGCGGTACTTGCCCGCCGGGTCGACCAGCTCCTTGGTGTGGGCGTAGCGGTCCGGCTTGTTGTAGGTGGCGAAGATGCCCTGCCCCTCGGGCAGCAGGCCCCGCTGCGGCGCGCTCACGCCCGAGGCGAAGATCTGGCCGTACGTCGAAGTGCCGTGGCTGGTGTCGGTCGAGTTCGTGCCGTGCAGCACGGTCGGCCGCGCCTTGAACTCCTGGTGGGTGGCCCGCAGTCCACCGTCCATCACCTCACCGCGCACACCCTGGCCGCGGTAGCCGCCGGCGCTTTCGATGTAGTTCGCGCCGCTGCTTTCCCGCGCGTTCGCCATATCGGTCTCGGGTGCGGTGATCGCGCCGACAGCGAGCACCTCGGCACCCTGCGCCACGGTGGCCGCCTGGCCGGAGCCGAGTTTCGCGACGATGTGCTGCCCGCTTTGCGAGATCGCCTCGACGCTGCCGCCGAGCCGCAGGATCCGCTCGGCCACCGCCCGCTGGTCCCGTGCGTCGGTTTCGACCAGTGTCACCAGATAGCTGCCCGTCCCGGCCAGCGAGATTTCCACCTTGTCATCCGGCCGGTATTCGCCGAGCCAGCGGACGAAAGTCAATTTCGCGATCGATTCGCGGTTCTCCGGCTTCAGCCGGACCACGTAGGCGAAATCGGGAATGTAGGTCCCGATTCGCACGCCCAGTGAGCGCAATCGTTCGCGCTGTGTGTCGGTCAGCGAGCCGCGGACCTGGAGCAGGTAGGCGCCCTTCCAGTCCTGGCTCGCGGCCGTCCGCTGGCTGAGTGGATCAAAGGTCCTGCTGGCCAGACGGATGAACTGCGGATCTTCTCCGGACGGGGCGGCGGCCGCCACCCCGCTCGTCAGGAGGAGCGCGCCGACCAAGGGCGCGAGAAAGCGGACAGACTTCGGCCGTGGCATGAAATACCTCCGGGGATCTCAGCAGGGAGAGATCTTTCGAAGGTACCGGCCGAAAAGTGCGATGATCAGCCGCTGAACGGCCCAGCCGTTTTCCGGTGTTGCGGGAAATGGAGCATAAACGGTTAAAAAGTCGATTCAGCGGGCGGCGGGGATTTCGTCGATCGCCCCGCTGAACCGCGTCAGCCGCTCGCGTTCCTCTTCGTCGAGGCGCCGCGTGCTGCCTTCGGGCAGAGTGCACGCGACCCAGATGGTGCGGCAGCGCGCGTAGACGGCCATCTCGTCGCGGAGCCTGCTGTTCACCACGACGTCGCAGGTCCCGATCCGGCCGACGACGGTCTCCACCTCGACCGGATGGTCGCGGAAGGTCAGCCGCCGCACGTAGCTGACGTTGTGCTTCGCGATCAGATAGGCCGGTCCTTTCGTCCGGAAGACGCGCTCACGCAGCGGGTCGAGCATGGCGACCTGGGCTTCTTGGAGGTAGTCCAGCAGCCGCACGTTCCCGACGTGGCCGAGATAGTCCAGGTCGGCGACACGCAGGCGGTGGCGGTACAGGTGGATCTCGGGAGCGGGACGCGCACTGGTCGTCCCCAGCGGATGTGCGTGCACGAAGTGGATCTTCAAGGATCGCGTGGCGATCCGGCCGCGCGGCGCAACGGACAGCTACCCGGGTTCACTCCATCAGGGCTTCGGAGAGTTCGCGGATCGCCTCGGTCTCGGCGGTGTGGATGTCCCGGATCAGCGTGCCCATCGTGGCGAAGAGGTCGCCGACCTCGACGTCGGTGAACGGCATCTCGTCGTTGTAGTGCGCGCGCAGTTTCCACATTTCCGCGCCCGCCGCCGCGGCCGCGTCCTGCCCCGCGTCGCCTTCACGGACACCCGCCGAAACCGCGCTGACCAGCCCGCGCACCCAGGCGAACTCCGCTGTCGACGCCGGAACGGCGGCCTCGGCCAGCTCGGCCCAGCGCTCGCCGATCCCCCGCCACGTCGACGCCTGATCGGCCAGCTCCGGGAGTTCGAGCAGGCCGGAGGCCTCGGTGAGCGCGTCGGCGAACAGCCCGCGCAGATGCCCGCCCGCCATCCCGGCCGGGGTGACGCTCTCCCAGACGTTCAACAGCGCCCCGACAAGCCCGCGCCGCTCGCCGAAAGCGCGCGGCCAGCCCTTGGGGTCACGTTCGTCGGTCATCGCCTTCGCCCAGCGTCCCCAGGCGGGCAGCGAGAACGACTTCGACGGCGCCGAGAGGTTCCGCGCGCAGTCCGTCAGCCCGCCGCGCACGGCGGCCCGCCAGTCGGAGACCTCGCCGGGCTGAGTCGTCGCGAGCAGGTTCTTGTACGAGCCGACCCGGGCGCGCGCGGCGTCGAACGTCTTCCGGTCGACCGTCAGCGGGGCGAGGTTCCGGTCGTCGACGAGCACCCGGCCGTCCTCCTCGCCGTACGCGACGACGAAATGCCCGCCACCGCCGGACATCTCCGGTGGGAGATGCCAGTAGCCGAGCGATTCGTTGTCGGGGAGGACGATCACCGGCCGTCCCGCCTCGAGATCGGCGGTGAGCCGTTTCGCCGCGGCGCGTTTGCCGCCGGTGGTGTGGATGTCGACGCCGAGCCCGAGACGGTCCATTGTGGACTTCAGCCACTCCTGCGGATATTGCCAGCGCGCACGGAAACCGAACACGATCGTCGACATCGTCTCGTGCGCGAAGTCCCACAGGATGTAGCCGGCACCGATCCCGCCGGACACGGCGAAGAGCAGGGCCTCGCTGGGCGCCTTCCCGTCCGGCCCTTCGACACCGTGATGCGCCAGTACGGCCGCCACGGCCGACACGTCCGGTTGAAGCCCGCCACGCAATTCGTACTCGCTCACCCCGCCATCATGCCCGTGGAAGGCGGGGTGAGCGAGTGTCGTCAGAGCTTTTCCGCGGCCGGGATGACGTCCGCGCCGATCTTTTCGATCAGGTCGAGGTCGGGAAGGCCGGGGATCGAACCGAGCGCGACGTCGACACCGAGTTCGGCCAGTTTGCCGAGTGCGTCGTTGAGTTCGCCGGTATTCTCGCCCTTCGGCCCGATGTCGAGGGTGTGATAGACGGTCTTGGTGATCTCGGCGTAGTCGCGTCCCTCGTTCTCGCAGTGCTGCTTGAGCACGCCGAGTTTGCGTTCGAGGTCCGGGCCGTTGAAAAGATTGCACATGTCGCCGTATTTCGCGACGAACCGCAGCGTCTTCTTTTCGCCGCCGCCCCCGATCATGATCGGCGGACGCGGCTTCGACAGCGCCTGCGGAACGTTCATCAACCTTTCGGCCTGGTAGTGCTTGCCCTGGAAGGGGCCGTCGTCTTCGCTCCACATCTGGCGCACGTAGCGCAGCGTCTCTTCCAGCCGCTCGAAACGTTCCGCGGTGGAGGGGAAGGGGAAGCCGAGCCCGCGCGATTCCTCTTCGTTCCAACCGGCCCCGATGCCGAGAATGGCGCGGCCGCCGGAAAGGACGTCCAGGGTCGTGATGGCCTTCGCCAGCAGGCCGGGCTCGCGATAGTGCACCCCGGTGACGACGGTCAGGAGTTTCACGCGTTCGGTGTGCGCGGCGAGGAAACCGAGCGCGGTGTAGGCCTCGATCATGTCGTTCTCCACCGGGCCCACCACCGAGATCTGGAAGAAGTGGTCCATCAGGGCGAGGGAGTCGAAGCCGGCTTCGTCGGCCTTCTTGGCGACGGCCGCCAGATCGGCGCCCAGCGCGCTCGCGCCGTTCGGCCACGTGAGGTCCGGGATCTGCAAACCGAGTTTCATGCTTTCGACGGTATACCCGGAGTTACTCCACGTGAGACCTCAGAAATCCCGGATCAGGGAAACCCTGCCGCGCAAGGGATCCGTCACGTACACCGTTTTGGTGCGCTGGTCGATCGCGACCGCGCCGGGGTTCACGCCGAGTGACAGGTCACCGGTGAGCAGGTTCGTCACGCCGTCGATCCGGGCGACGCCGTTGGGGCCTCCGTTGGCGTACACGGTGTTCGTACCCTGATGGACCGCGACCGCCGACGATTCCGAGCGCAGCAGCACGGTCGCTTTTTCTTTGCGTTCATTCGCGTCCACAACGGACAGATGATGGATCGCCGAATTCGCGACGAACACGGTTCCGCTCCCGCGGTGCACGGTGACCCCCGTCGGCGACTTGCCGACCGGGATCCCGCCGGTGAACTTCTCCGCGCCGAAGTCGAAGACCTCGAGGGAGTCCGTGCGCGTGCTGGTGGCGTACGCGAGCTTGCGGCCGCCGTCCACCGCGATCGAGGACAGGCCGGGCGTGGGCGCGGGGATCAGCTTCAGCAGGCGGCAGCCGACGCCGTCGATCACGGCGAGCGTTCCGGTGAGGTCGCTGACCGCGTAGATGCGGTTCGCCTGCTCGTCGATGTCGACACCGGACGCGCCGGGGCCTGCGGGCACCACGCTGATGACCTCGTTGGCCAGTCCGTCGAGGACGAGGACGGTCCCCGCGGGCGGATTGGTCACGAAGACCCGGTTGGTCACGGTGTCCACGGCCAGACCGGCGGGCTCGCCGCCGACCGGGATCACCGCGCCGACGGTGCCGCTCCGCGAGTCGAGTACGACGACCGTGCCGGTGGACGGATCCGAGACGTAGGCGAAGCCGGTGACGGAATTCACCGCGATCGCCTCCGGGGTGCCCCCGACCTCGACGAGGAGGACTTTCTCGGCTCTGGCCGCCGGAGCGAAGGCGATCGCCGAAGCGCCGGCCGCGGCCAGCGTGAGCAGGGCTCGGCGGCTCAGTTCGGGTCCTCGCACGGGCGCCTCCCCATGATCGTTCCGGAGCTCGACGATAACCCGCGGTCCGGCCGGGCGAAGGAACTTCGCGTCCCCCGATCGCGTTGTTTCCGATGAGTAACCCCCACCCCGGAGAAAGAAAGGAGCAGGACGCCGTGCACAAACACCAGAACGGACTGAAGACCGTCGTCCTGCTCGGCGTGCTGTCCGCGCTCATCGTCGGGATCAGCGGTTTCTTCGGACGGGGCGCGCTGGTCATCGGCCTGGTGGTGGCGCTCGCCGTCAACGCCTACGCGTATTTCAACTCCGACAAGCTGGCGCTGCGGGCGATGCGCGCCCGGGCGGTTTCCGAGGCCGAGCAGCCCGCGATGTACCGGATCGTGCGCGAGCTGGCGACCACCGCGCGTCAGCCGATGCCGAGCCTCTACATCAGCCCCACGCAGGCCCCGAACGCCTTCGCCACCGGCCGCAGCCCCCGGCACGCCGCGGTGTGCTGCACGACCGGCATCCTCGACCTGCTCGACGAGCGCGAACTGCGCGCGGTGCTCGGGCACGAACTGTCCCATGTCTACAACCGCGACATCCTCATTTCGTGCGTCGCGGGCGCGCTGGCGAGCGTGATCAGCGTGATCGCCAACATCGCGATGTTCGCGAGCATCTTCGGCGGCAACGACCGCGAGGAGGGCGACAGTCCGCTGGTCGCGCTGCTCCTGGTGCTGATCGGGCCGATCGCGGCCGCCATCGTGAAGCTCGGGGTGAGCCGCTCGCGGGAATATCAGGCCGACGCGTCGGGCGCGGAGCTCACCGGAGACCCGCTCGGCCTGGCGTCGGCGCTGCGGAAACTCGACCGGGGGACCCGCGCGGCGCCACTCGTGCCGGAGCCGAAGCTCGTCTCGCAGTCGCACCTCATGATCGCGAACCCCTTCCGCTCGGGCGAGGGCCTCTCGAAGCTCTTCTCGACCCACCCCCCGATGGACGAACGCATCCGGCGCCTCGAAGAGATGGCCCGCCGCCCCTTCTGACCAGCCGGATCGCGTTTAGCCCGCTAAAGGCGAGTCGCCGCCGGGATCGCGTTTAGCCCGCTAAAGGCGAGGTCGCCGGGGGTGTCTCACCTCGTGGGAGAGGGAATCCCGAGGTGGGCGCGGGAGTTCCCCGGGCATGGGTTCCGCACAGCAGTTGCACCTCGGGGTCGCGCTCGACGGGGCCGGGCAGCACCCGGCCGCTTGGCGGGTTTCCGGCATCCGCCCGGCCGCCTTGTTCACCGCCGCCCACTACCTAGCCCACGCGAGGCTCGCCGAAGCGGCTTCGCTCGACTTCGTCACCCTCGACGACACCCTCGCGCTCCAGCCGGGCGGCGAAGAGGTCGTCCGGGGCAGGCTCGACGCGCTGCTGACCTTTGCCGCGCTGGCCCCCGTGACCAGCGGGATCGGCCTCGTCCCGACGGTCACCACCACGCACACCGAGCCCTTCCACCTCTCGACGGCAGTCGCCTCGCTCGACTTCGCGAGCCGCGGCCGCGCCGGCGTCCTCGCGGTGCCTTCGCGCACCGAAGCCGAGGTCGCCCACTTCGGCAGGCGCACGCTGCCGTCCGAGGTGGACGCCGAAGCGGAGAATGCCGAGGTCGTCGACGTCATCGCCCGCCTCTGGGACAGCTGGGAGGACGGCGCGATCATCCGCGACGAGCCCACCGGCCGCTTCATCGATCGCGAGAAACTGCACTACGTCGACTTCGAGGGCCGCTTCTTCAGCGTCAAGGGACCTTCGATCACGCCGCGTCCGCCGCAGGGCCACCCCGTCGTCGCGGTGTACGGCGACTCGCCGTACGCGCAGGGCGCCGAGGTCGTCCTGATCGACGAGATCCGGGACGCCCGCGTGCGCTTCCCGGGCGCCAAGCTCCTGGCCGGCCTGTCGGTCGTGCTCGCCGAGACCGAGCAGGCGGCCATCGACCGCCGTCACGCCCTGGAGGCCTACGCCCCCTTCCCCACGGGCGGCCTCAGCTTCACCGGCACCCCGGCCGACCTCGCCGCCGAACTGCCCCGCCTCGCCGCCGCGAGCGGTCTCGACGGCTTCCACATCCGGCCCGCCGTCCTGCCCGACGACTTGGAGCTCTTCACCGCCGAGACCGTCCCCGCCCTCCAGGCCGCGGGCGTGTTCCGGCAGGCCTACACCGGCACCACCCTGCGCGACCATCTCGGCCTCGGGGTCGCCGCCAACCAGTACGCGGAGGCGTGACAGATGCCCAAGCAGGTCAAACTCGCCGCCCATTTCCCCGGCGTCAACAACACGACCGTGTGGAGCGACCCGCGTTCGGGTAGCCAAATCGACTTTTCGTCCTTCGAACATCTCGCGCGCACGGCCGAGCGGGGCAAGTTCGACTTCCTGTTCCTCGCCGAAGGCCTGCGCCTGCGCGAGCACGCGGGCGAGATCCTCGACTCCGACGTCGTCGGGCGGCCGAACACCACCACCGTGCTGGCCGCGCTTTCCGCGGTCACCACCCGGCTCGGCCTCGCGGGAACACTGTCCTCGACCTTCAACGAGCCTTACGAGGTCGCGCGGCAGGTCGCGAGCATCGACCACCTCTCCGGCGGCCGCGCCGCGTGGAACGTCGTCACCTCACCGGACGCGTGGACGGGACAGAACTTCCGGCGAGGCGGCTTCCTGAAACGCGAGGACCGCTACCAGCGCGCCGAGGAATTCCTCGCCACCGTCCGCGAACTCTGGGACAGCTGGGCACCCGACGCGGTGGTGGGGGACAAGGAGAACGGTGTCTTCGCCCGCGGCATCGACCGCTTCGTCCACAAGGGACAGCAGTTCGACATCCGCGGTGAGTTCACTGTCCCGAGGACACCGCAAGGTCAGCCGATTGTCATCCAGGCCGGGGATTCCGACGAAGGCAGGGAGTTCGCCGCCAAGACCGCCGACGTCATCTTCAGCCGCCACGGGTCGCTGGAAAGCGGCAAGGAGTTCTTCGCCGACATCAAGCGACGGCTGCCCGTCCACGGCCGCGAGCCCGGCGAGCTGCTGATCATGCCCGCCGCGACGTTCGTCCTCGGCGACACTGAGGAGGAGGCACACGAGTACGCCCGCGAGATCCGCTACCAGCAGGTGCGCCCGGCGACCGCGATCCAGTTCCTCGAACAGGTCTGGAGCCGCGACCTCTCCGCCTACGACGCCGACGGCCCGCTACCCGAGATCGACCCGGACCCCGACGCCGAACCGCTGACCTGGGGCCGGGTCCGGCACGAGAAGGATCAGCTGGCCGTGGCCGCGAAATGGCGGGCGATCGCGGAGGAGAAGAAGCTCTCGATCCGCGAACTGGTCATCGAGGTGACCGCGCGCCAGCAGTTCGTCGGCACCGCCCGTCAGGTCGCGGACTCGGTGGACGAGTACGTCCAGAGCGACGCCGCCGACGGCTTCGTGCTGGTGCCGCATCTGACGCCGGGCGGGCTGGACGTGTTCGTCGACGAAGTCGTCCCTCATCTGCAGGAACGCGGTGTCTTCCGGACGGACTACACCGGCGACACCCTGCGGGAGCACCTGTTCAGCCGGTAGCGCCCTGGGAGCGGGCGACGTTCATCAGGTATTCGCCGTAGCCGGACTTCGCCAGCTTCGCACCGAGCGCGAAACACTGGTCGGCGTCGATGAAGCCCATCCGCAGCGCGACCTCCTCGAGACAGGCGATCCGGACGCCCGTCCGGTGCTCGAGGACCTGCACGAACTGGCCCGCTTCCAGCAGCGAGTCGTGCGTGCCGGTGTCGAGCCACGCGAACCCGCGGCCGAGGTCGACCAGGGTCGCGCGGTCCTGCCGCAGGTAGGCGAGGTTGACGTCCGTGATCTCGAGTTCGCCCCGCGGCGAGGGCTTGAGCTCGCGGGCGATCTCGACGACCTGGTTGTCGTAGAAGTACAGGCCGGTGATGGCCTTGTTCGACTTCGGCTTCTCGGGCTTCTCCTCGATGGAGAGGAGCTTGCCGTCGGCGTCGATCTCGCCGACGCCGTAGCGCTGCGGATCCTTCACCGGATACCCGAACAGCACGCAGCCGTCGAGCGCGGTCACGGCGGCTTGCAGCCTGCTGGAGAACCCCTGGCCGTAGAAGATGTTGTCACCGAGCACGAGCGCGACCTCGTCGTCGCCGATGAAGTCCGCGCCGATGACGAACGCCTCGGCCAGCCCGTTGGGGGCGGCCTGTTCGGCGTAGCTGAAGCTGAGCCCGAACTGGCTGCCGTCGCCGAGCAGCCTGCGGAAATGCGGAAGGTCGACGGGGGTCGAGATGATCAGGATCTCGCGGATCCCGGCGAACATCAGCACCGAGATCGGGTAGTAGATCATCGGTTTGTCGTAGACCGGCAACAGCTGTTTCGAGACCGCCTGGGTGATGGGATGCAGACGCGTCCCACTTCCCCCGGCCAGCACGATGCCCTTCATCCGTCGCCCCCGCTTCGTAGCCGTTCGCTCGACGGCTCACACTACCGGGTGGATCAGAACGCGGGGCCCTTCGCGAAGTACGCCTTGCAGCCGAGGTTGTACTCGGTGGAGATCTGCAGCACGTTCTTGCCGCCGTCGACAGGCAGCAGCGTCGAGCTGTAGTTGGGGCAGAAGTTGTTGTGGATGCCGGTGATGTGCACGGGTGCGGGCAGTTCGTACCAGTTCCCGGCGCCGAAGTTGTCGTTCGCGAGCAGGACCTGGCCGTTCTTGTCCTGGGGGACCCCGGCGGCGTTGGTGTAGATCTGCCCGACCATCACCAGCCGCACGCCGTTCGGGCCGCCGGGGAACAGCGTGATCGTCTGGGCGTGCTGGAAGTAGTTGCCGCTGGCGGTGGTGACGCGGGTGCCGGGGTCGAGCGGATCGCCCCAGTTGGCGCCGTCGGAGGAGATCTTGAAGTACGGGTCGCAGTAGCGGTTGCCGTAGTTGCAGATCTCGTAGGCCAGGTAGTACCGGCCGTCGGGGAGACGCCGGATGATCGGCATCCCCGGCCGCACCCGGTGGGGCGGGATGGCCATGGTGCGCTGCTTGGTGCCCCAGTGCACCCCGTCGGTGGAGGCGACCCGGTTCATCACCTGCGCGAACTGCGGCGCCTCGGTCTCGTCCGCGTAGTGCAACCACAGCGTGCCGCCCGCGTCGACGACGAACTCCGGCTCCCAGATGCCGTCGTGGTTGTGCGAACGGGCGGCTTCGGACAGGAAGGCCCAGCTGCGGCCGGCGTCACGGCTGTACCAGATCTTGATGCCGATCCGCCGCTGCGGACCGGCGTCCTGACGGTAACTCGCGGCCCACAGCAAGGTGCCCGCGCGAAGCCTGCCGACCCGCTGCGGCAGCTCGTACAGCGTTCCGCAGCACATGCCGTAGCGGCCGTCGCGGTCGCGAACCTCGCCGATCTTGTGGAAGCTCTGCCCCTCGTCGGTGCTTTCCATGATCGGGGTGAACTTGCCGCTGGCGTCTTCGCTGGTCAGCGACGCGAGGATGCGGCCGCGGCCGATCGCGGAATGCTCCAGGCGGATGAGCCGCGCGTACGAGCCGTAGCCGGGCACGAGCTGTTGGCGTTCCGCGGCCTGCGCGGAGGTGAACAGCGATGCGATCACGGTGAGTGACAGCGTGAGGGCGAGTGCGGAGCTGAAACGGCGCTTCATCGGGACCTTCCTTGAACGCGGTCGCCGGATTACAACACGGACATTTGTCCATTTCGGACTCCCGCGAAGGCGTTGCGGCAGAAACCCACGCCCGAGTGGCGTGAATCGCTCGGCCGGGTGGCCCGGTAACGCTGGGCTATCGGCCCGCGAAGATCCCATGACCGAACAGCTAGGGGGACGTACGTGATCAGGCGTTTGTGCGCGGCCTTGTGCGCCGTGCTGGTGACCGCGGGCCTGGTGGCCTGCTCGCCGCCGAACACGGGCCGGATCGTCCCGCGCGCCGCGTCGGAGGGCCTGCGTGACTCCGAAACCCCGGCGCCGCCACCGCCGACGTCCACCACCACCCCGCCACCCGGCCCCCAGCCGGTGGAGACGCACTCGGGCAAGGGGAACGCGTCGGTCCCCATGAGCTGGCCGATGCGCCTCGGCTTCGTGACCTTCGACTGCCCGAAGTGTTCCGGGCACGTCGCGGTCAACACCGAACACGAGCTGATCGTCAACGACACCGGGCCCTACAAGGGCACGCAGTGGATCAACGACATGCCCGGCTACCAGGCGAAGACGTTCACCATCAAGGCCAACGCCGCCTGGACGCTGACCATCACCGACGAAAGCGGCCTGCCCGTGCTGGAGCCGGGTAAAACCCTCTCGGGCAAACGCGACGCGGTCTTCTCCGTGCCCGACGCCGTCTCGGCGGTCGCCGTCAGCACCAAGGGCAACGGCAACACCGCGGTGTGGGTGCACAGCGGCGACTACTCGGATCTCCCCGTGAACCAGCTCGGCGACTACAAGGGCAGCGTGCCCGTGCCCGGCCCCGCGTACGTGTCGCTGGAAGGCGACGGGACCTGGACGATCACGGCGTCGTAGCCATGACGAAGGCCACCTTCGGTGCTCCCGAAGGTGGCCTTGTCGGTGCCGCTGTCAGCGGTAGTTCGTGAACTGCAGCGCGATCTCGAAGTCCTTGCCCTTCAGCAAGGCGATCACGTCCTGCAGCTGGTCCTTCTTCTTGCCGGACACCCGCAGCTGGTCGCCCTGGATCTGCGCCTGGACGCCCTTGGGACCTTCGTCGCGGATGAACTTGGCGATCTGCTTCGCCTTGTCCGACGCGATCCCCTGCAGGATCTTGCCGCCCACCTTGTAGATCTTGCCGGACAACGCCGGCTCGTCCGCCTCGAAGGCCTTCAGGGAGATGCCGCGCTTGATCAGCTTCTCCTTGAACACCTCGACCGCCGCCAGCGCCCGCTCTTCGGTCTCCGACTCGATCGCGATCGCCTCCTCGCCGGACCAGTCGATCTTGGTCCCGGTACCCCGGAAGTCGAACCGTGTACCGAGTTCCTTGCTGGCCTGGTTCAGGGCGTTGTCCACCTCCTGGCGATCGACCTTGCTCACCACGTCGAAAGAGGGATCCGCCACGTGTTCTCACACCTCGTACTCGCTTGTCAGGAGCTTCCACCCTAGCCCTGCGGAACCCGGTTGACCGGCCCGCCATGGCATTGGGTATTCTTTCGTCTCGACCGGGCTTGCCCGGCCACGGCGAGTTGCCCGAGCGGCCAAAGGGATCTGACTGTAAATCAGACGGCTACGCCTTCGGGGGTTCGAATCCCTCACTCGCCACACCAGATCGGCCCCGTGACCAGTAAACCTGGTCACGGGGCCGATTCTGTTTCGTAAGCTGAGGGGATGCGGCTGCTGGAACCGCCTCGGCTCTCGCCGCCGACGACGACGGTGCGCCGGTCGTGGCTGGAGGGCGAGCGGGCGGACCGCGCGGCCGACGGGGGTTCGACGGAGCTGCTGAAGCGCGCCGCCGCGGACTTCGAGCGGTTCGTCGCCGAGCGGCAGGGAGTGCTGCGGTTGTGGGGAGTTCCCGCCACCGTTCTCTGGTACGTCTCCGGCACGCAGTACCTCGGTGAGCTCGTCATCCGTCACGAGCTGACGCCGGCGCTGGCCCGGACCGGGGGTCACATCGGGTACGGCATCGCGACTCCGTGGCGGGGGCGTGGACACGGCACCCGGATCCTGGGTGCTGGACTCGTCGAATGCCGCCGCCTCGGGCTGAGCCGGGTTCTGCTCACCTGTGACGCCGACAACACGGCTTCCCGCCGGGCCATCCTGGCCAACGGCGGGAAGCCGGACGGTCGAGTCGACGGCGAGGATCGCTTCTGGATAGCGATCGACAGGGCAGCCCCAGGTTCGGGGCCGCTCTGAGCAGACGGCTCAGTGCCCGACGAGAGGGCCGGGCGGGCGGTGTTCTTCCTTTTTCTTCTCCGGGGGCATCTCCGGCGCGCGTGTGTTGCCCGCCTTGTCCGCGAGCTCGGCGGTCGCGTTGGCGAGGGAGAGCAGCTGCGCCAGTGTGAGCCCGCTCTTCCCTTCCCAGCTGGGGATGTGGTCCTTCCACTCGAGGTCCGCGGTGTTGCGGGCGTCGATGTGGGCGAACAGCCGGTCCATCCGCCCGTTCAGCGCGTTCACGGCGTTGCGGTAGTTCTCCATCACCTTGTTCAGCTGCTGTTGGAACGCCCACATCACGTCGGTGACCCCGACCGCGAGGGTGCCGCTGCTGGTGTCGATGTGCATCGAGTCCCCGCCCTGGGCCTGGGTGGGTGCTCCGGAAGCCACGCCACCTGTTCCCCACAGCAGCCGGACCACGTCGAGGCCGAGTTTCCCATTGGGGAGTTGGCCGATCGCGAGTTCGGCCACCTTGCCGCAGAAGAGCATGGCCGCTCGTACGTCGGTGCCTTCGTCGAGTCGGTCCAGTGCCGAGTCCAGTGACATCCCCAGCTGGTGCAGGTCGTTCTTGCGGGCGGCCTGCACCGCGAACGCCGCGTCCAGCAGTCCGGACGCCTCGGGCAGGTAGCCCTCGGCGTCGTCGATGTTCTCGGAGTCGCCCGCGAAGTACCCCAGGTGACTCTGCACCAGGTTGAGATAGGTGACGTACTCCCGCGACGCTTCACCGGACCAGCGGCTGACCAGCCGGTCGCCAATGCCTTTCAGGATGTCCCGGGACTCGTCGAACGCCTCCTTCTTCCGGAGGATGTCGCCCGGCGCCCCAGAGAACGCGCCGAGTTCGCCGTCCACGGCGAACTTCAGCCAGTCCCGTAGCGGTTGAAGCAGGAAAAGGGTGTCATCCGAGGCGCCCGGCGTCGCGGGCCACTCGCTGCGCGCCTTCTCGCACAGGCTTTTGTACATCGTCGTGAAGGCTTCAGGGCTGAAGTCGGTCATCGAAGTCTCCTACTTCCCGACGATTTCTTGTTCGATCCGCTCGTACATCTCGGCGATGGTCTTGAGCCGTGACGCCGCCACGTCGAGCGAATCGCTGATGCCCAGCCCGCCCGTGATCAGCAGCGCGATCAGCTTGTTCCGGTTGCGGCCCAGTTGTGTGGCCTCGTCGACCTCGGACCCGAACGCTTCGACGGGTGAGGTGTAGAGCTTTCGCATCGACTCCGACGCGTCCCGGACCCGCTCCTCGGCGGTGGGCATCCCGTGGCCCTTCGTGTCCGTGGCCATGGCTTTCAGATCGTCGATCTCGACGCTGAACCCTCGCGAATGTGGCATTTGACCCCTCCATGTCACTTCGGCCGGTCGCATTGCAGACGTTCGAAGACGCCCGTCGGTTTCCTGGATCACCCTGTCGGGCAAGTATCGATCGCGTCTGCAAACGCGTGGGCCTTCACCGGCCGCGATCCGGCCTCTGTGGCCACGCCGGATGACTGTTCGGTTCGGCCAGGTCTTCGAGGTAGGTGAACTCGCTGAAGTCGTCGTCCGTCGGAGGTGCCTTGACCGCGCGGGCGGGTGCGGCCGGCGGGGGCGCCTGCGCGGGTTCCGCGGCGACCTCGGCCAGCAGCGGCCACAGCTTCTCCTGGGCCTTCGGCGTGAACAGCGCCTGCGCGAGCGGATGCGGGCACGTCCCGGCCGCGACTTCCTCCCAGCTGAACTTGCCTTCCAAAACGCAATCCGCCGCCCTGGCCAGCCGCGGCGGGGCATCGGGCCGCGCGGCCGCGCGGCGGTACACCTCGGCCGTGAACTTCGACGCGTCGACCACCACCGCCACCTCCGTCGTTCCCCGGTCGCTACGCCGGGGTACGACGACCTTACCGAGCGGCACGACCCGGTGAAGCGGCGATCAGGCGGCCCGGTAGCGCAGCAGCACGATCCCCGAGGTGAACGCCCGCTCCTCCACGAGCCGAAGCTTCGGAACGCTCGTCGCGCCCTCGAACAGCCGACGGCCTTCCCCCACTACGACGGGATAGACGAACAGGCGGTACTCGTCGACGAGCCCTTCGGCGATCAGCGCGCGCACCAGCGAGATGCTGCCGGTTGTCACGATGTCCTTGCCCTCGGCGGATTTCAGCCTTTCGATCTCCGAACGCAGGCCACCGGAGAGCACCGTCGTGTTCTCCCACTCCGGCTCCGTCAGCGTGCTGGAGACCACGTACTTGCTCACCGAGTCGAGGTAGGCCGAGATGCCCGTCTTGTCTTCCGTCTGTTTCGGCCAGTAGCCGCGCATGTCTTCGAAGGTGACGCGCCCGAGGAGGAACGCGTCCGCGTTTTCACGTTGTTCGTGGAGCGCGGCCAGGACGTCCGACAGATCGGCGCCCGGATCGCTGTCGCCCGGGCTGAACCAGTCGCCCGTCAGCTCGATCACGCCATCGATCGTGCTGTTCTCCGTGACGATCAACTCCCGCATGAGCCCGACAGTACCGCCGCCCTCCGACAAGAATGGACCGATGACCGAGCCGACGCCCTGGCCCGCCACGCCACCTGCCCACGGATCCGTCGTTCTGCGCGAGTTCGCCGAAACCGCCGTCTCTCTCGCCCTCGATCTCGGCGAAGATCCGTACATCCCGCTCATCGGCAGCCTCCCCGCGCATCCGACCCGGGAGGAGGCCGAAGCCTGGGTGCTGCGGCAGCGAAGCCGTCATGCCGAAGGCCGGGGATTCCCCTTCGTGATCACCGTCGACGGGGAGGCGGTCGGTACGATCGGGCTCTGGCTGCGGAAACTGTCCGAGGGAATCGGGATCCTGGGCTATTCGGTCTCACCTCGCCATCGGCGCCGCGGTTTCGCGACGGACGCGATCGAAGCGATCACGGGCTTCGCCTGGACCGTCCCTGGAATCGAGCGGATCGAGCTGTACATCGAGCCGTGGAATCGATCCTCGCCGCCGAAGGAGCGGGCTATCGGCGCGAGGGCCTATTGCCCGAGCATCAGGAGATCGGCGGCACCGCACGCGACATGCTTCTTTACGTGTCCCCGTGAAACGTCTCTAGGATGCTCCGCAACCGAAGGGGGACAACGTGTTCGCGATCCAGCCGTGGCACCTGATCATCCTGCTGCTCACGGTCGTCTTCGTCGGCGCCGTCATCGTCGCCGTGGTGATGGCGGGCAGGAATCGCTGAACTACTCCCGAATCGCGTAGTCGCCGAAGGACGGTTCCAGCAGTTCGAAAGCCCGCTTCGTCGCCTTCGTCAGCGCTTCGGCGATTTCGTCGTTGCTCTCGCCGGCATGCGACCGCCGGAGGACGTCGCGGAACAGAACACGGTCGATCGCGTTGAGTTCGGCGGCCGCCATCACCGGGGTGACGTCGTCCAGGTCGGCTCCGGTCTCGGTCGCGAGCAGTTTGGCGAGCGCCTCTTCCCGCAGTTCGTGCAGTTCACGCAGCCGCGCGGTCAAGGTCGGGCTCTCCAGCACCATCTTCGAGAAGTCGGGCCCGGCGAAACCGATGACGTGCGAGTGCTCGGCCACCGCGTCGAGGAAGGTGCGCCGTAGCGCGGCCAGCGCCGACTCACCCGGCTTCCTGGCGGCGACGGCGTTCGCCAGCCCGTTCGTGAACTCCTCGTGCTGGTCCAGCGCCAGGTCCTCTTTGCGTGCGAAGTAGTTGGTGACGGTTTTCTTCGCGACCCTCGCCGCCGCGGCGATCTCGGCGATCGTCGTCTCCTCGAAGCCCTTCTCGATGAAGAGCAGTGTCGCCTGGTCGGAGATCTGCTGCCGCGTCTCCTGCTTCTTGAGCTCTCGCAAGCCCACATCCGTGCTGGTCATGGGCGAAGTTTACCACCGTAGTAAAAATATCCTTGACTTACGGTAGGTCGAGTGTAAACTTACGTCCGTACTACCGACCAGTGAGAAGAGGCTCCTTGACCGCTCGAATCCCCCAAGGCAACGAAGGCACCAACCGCGCCCAGGCCCGCCGGAACGACCGCCGCCATCAGCAGCCGTTTCCCGGCCGCTCGACGCCGGTGCGCCGTTCGATCGGCGTCCCGCGCCGCCGGTCTTACTGACCGACCAGTTCATCCGCACCGCACTGCCGACCGAAGGGGATAGCCCATGAACGTCCTTGCCTCCACCGTCTCGCTGACCGTCGACGACGTCACCGCCTCCAGCCGCTTCTTCACCGAGCACTTCGGCTTCACGGAGCAGATGGCCGCCGAGGGTTTCGTGTCCCTCGGGCATGAGACAGCGAAGCTGGCCATCGTCCTGCTCCAGGCGGGGATCGAGGTGTTGCCGGAGAACCTGCGGCAGCAGCGCGCGTCCGGGGTGATCGTGGCCTTCACGGTCGAGAACCTCGAAGCCGAGGAGAAGCGCCTCCGCGCCGAAGGTGTCGAGATCACGTTGCCGCTGCGGGAAGAGCCGTGGGGAGAACGCCTCTTCATGGTCACCGACCCGAACGGCGTGCCCGTGGAACTCGTGGAATGGGTGCAGCAGTAAGGAGACGCCGAAGCGGGGCCTGGTCCACAATGGACCAGGCCCCGCTTTGCGGTCACTTCATCGTGGCGAGCTGGATCAGGTTGCCGCAGGTGTCGTCGAAGACGGCGGTGACCACCGGCCCCAGGTCGACGGCGTCCTGGGTGAACTCGACGCCCAGCCCCTTGAGCCGCTCGACCTCGGCGAACACGTCGTCGACGGCGAACTGGGTGAACGGGATCCCGTCGGCCGCGAGAGCTTTCTTGAACGGCTTCGCCGCGGGGTGGCCGTCCGGCTCCAGCAGCAGTTCGACGCCGTCGGGATTCGCGGGCGAGACCACGGTGAGCCAGCGCGCGTCGCCGGTGGGCACGTCGTGCTTCTTGGTGAACCCCAGCTTCTCGGTGTAGAAGGCGAGCGCCTTGGCCTGGTCGTCGACGAAGACGCTGGTGATGTTGATGCGGATCACGGGTTTGGTTCCTCTCGCTCGATGGGCCACCGCTCGGCGATCGAGCGCAGCGGGCTCGTGTCGATGTGGTGGAACTTGTAGCGGCCCTGCCGCCGGGTGTGCACCAGGCCGGCCTGTTCGAGCATCGCGAGATGTTGCGAGATGGCCTGGCGCGAGGAAGCCAAGCCGTGCTTCATGGTCAGCCGCCCGCAGAGCTCGAACAGTGTTTGACCGTCCTTTTCGATCAGCTCGTCGAGGATGGTTCGTCGCGTCGCGTCGCCGATCGCCTTGAACAGGTCGCCGTCCACCACCCGTTTATAGGCAAGTGGTCACTTGCCTGTCAAGCCGGGGTCAGGAGCCCAGATAGCGAAGGATGGCCAGGACGCGGCGGCTGTAACCGGCGGTGTTGGCCAGCCCGAGCTTGTCGAAGAGGGCGTTCACGTGCTTCTCGACGGCGCTCTGCGACACGTACAGCGACTCGGCGATCCCGGCGTTCGTGTGGCCCTGCGCCATTTTCTCCAGTACTTCGCGTTCGCGGGCGGTCAGCTTCGCGAGCGGATCGGTGTGCGTGGTCCTCGCGAGCAACCGCCGGACCACCTCCGGATCGAACGCCGCCCCGCCCGCGGCGACCCGGTCGAGCGCGTCCAGGAATTCGCCCACCTGGGCGACCCGGTCCTTCAAGAGATAGCCGACGCGTTCGCCGTCACCGGTGATCAGATCGGCGGCGTAGCGCTTCTCGACGTACTGCGAGAGCACCAGGACCCCGATCTCCGGCCAGCGTTTCCGGATCTCGAGCGCCGCGCGGAGGCCCTCGTCGGTGTGGGTCGGCGGCATGCGGACGTCGGTGACGATCACGTCCGGCTGGTAGGCGGCAGTCGTCGAGAGGAGCGCCTCGCCGTCTCCGACGGATGCCACGACGTCGTGCCCCTCTTCGACAAGAAGCCGGACGAGTCCCTCGCGCAGCAGGGTCGAGTCTTCGGCGAGGATCACTCGCACGGCAGCACCGCCGTCACCACTGTCGGGCCGCCGAGCGGGCTGTCCACGGTGAACTCGCCGTCCGCCGCCGCGACGCGCCGCGCGAGGCCGGAAAGGCCGCCCCCGGACTCCCGCGCCCCGCCCGTGCCGTCGTCGGTGATCCGCACCCGCACCCTGTCCCCGTCCCGCTCGGCCTCGATGTCGATCCGCGTCGCCGCGGCGTGCTTGATCGTATTGGTGACCGCCTCGGACGCGACGAAGTACACGACGGTCTCGATGGCCGCCGGTGGCCGTTCCGGCAGGTCGACGCGCAGATTCACCGGTACGCCGGAGCGTTCCGCGAGCGCCTCCAGCGCGGGGTGCAGCCCGTCCGAGTCCAGCGCGATCGGATACACCCGCCACGAGACCTCGCGCAGGTCTTCGAGGGCGCGCTGGGACTCCTCGTGCGCCTGCCGGAGCAGCTCCGACGCGTGGTCCGGATCGCCGGTGCGCCGCGCCCGCCCGAGCAGCATCCCGAGCGCGACGAGCCGCTGCTGGACGCCGTCGTGCAGATCCCGTTCGATCCGGCGCCGCTCGCCGTTGACCGCTTCGACCACTTCGGCGCGGCTCGTCGCGAGCTCGGAGACACGGCGGCGTAACTGTTCCTTCTTGCTGGGCCCGAAAAAGCGCCTCGCCAGCTTGCGCTCCAGCGTCGCGATGCCGATGAGTCCCTGCGCGGAAAGGAAAAGCAGCAGGACGCCCAGTCCGACGGTGGCGATCTGGTCGGAAAGGCTGCCTTCGCCAGGCCATTCGCCGAAGGCTTTTTGGTAGGCGACATACGTTCCGATCACCACGCCGTAGCCGAGCAGCAGGAAGATCCCGGTGCTGAAAAGGCCGATGACACAACGCGGCACGAGGTACGTCATCGCGCGGCGTCCGGTGTAGTCGGTCGCGTTCTCCGCGCCGAGGTACTTCTCGATCCGCCGTCGCTCCACTTCGGACAGTGCGCGGGCGCCGGCGAAGACGGGCGGCCTCAGCGCGGGGATCGCGAGCGCGATACCGCCGAAGAGGACATAGAAGAACTCGGCGAACGCCGTCGCGGCGCCGATCGCCACGCCCAGCGTGCCGCGGAGCATCTTGCGCAGGTAGCGGCGCGTAGCGGCCGGATCAGGCATAACGCCAGGCTAACGGGGTAACCGGAGATCGGTACTGCGGTTTTCCCCAGTGATCTGTGCCGCTTCACCGCAGGGTGCGGAACCCGGGCAATTCGTACGTTCGTTGACACCTGCAGACGACCACGAAAGGCCGCCATGAACCTCCTCCTCGCCCAAGCCGCCAGCGAACCGATGGGCGGCCTCGCCGGCTGGGCGGTGTCACTGATGGACTCACTGGGAGGTCCGGGGGCCGCGATCATCGTCGGTCTGGACAACCTGTTCCCGCCGATCCCCAGCGAACTGGTGCTCCCGCTCGCCGGGTTCTCCGCGAGCCAGGGGACGTTCACCCTGGTGGAAGCGCTGGTGTGGACGACCTTCGGCTCGGTCGCCGGCGCGATCATCGTGTACTACCTCGGCATGCTGCTCGGCCGCGACCGCACCCGCCGCTGGATGGCGAAGATCCCGCTGGTCAAGACGTCCGACTTCGACAAGACCGAGGCCTGGTTCCAGAAGCACGGGGCGAAGGCGGTGTTCCTCGGCCGGATGGTGCCGATCTTCCGCAGCCTCATCTCCCTGCCCGCCGGGATCGAACGGATGCCGTTCTGGCGCTTCCTCGCTCTGACCACGGTGGGCAGCCTGATCTGGAACACGGTGTTCGTCCTGGCGGGCTACGGGCTGGGGGAGAGCTGGCACATCGTCGAGAAGTACGCCGGGTTCTTCCAGTACTTCGTGATCGCCGCCGTCGCGATCGCGATCACGCTCTTCGTCGTGACCCGGCTCCGCGAGAAGAACCGCACCAACGCCTGACGAACGCGCGTGAAGGCCCCCTTCCCTCGGCTCAGCCGAGGGAAGGGGGCCTTCACGCGGGATCAGGAGCGGAACGGACCGGTCACCTCGTAGGTGATCCCGCCGGACGAAGAACCGGAAGTGCCGCGCTGCGAGGAGAAGTACAGCCGGTTCCCGGCCGGGGTGAACGCGGGACCGCAGATCTCCGACGAGCTCTGGCCGCCGATCCGCAGGAACGGCGCCACGATGTCGTTCGGCGTGATGATGCAGATCTCCATGTTGCCGCCGTCTTCGGCGACGAACAGATCGCCCGACGAGGTGCCGGTGACGTTGTCGACGCCGGTCAGCGGCGCCGATCCGGGGCTCACCAGCGAGTCGTCGTAGGCGAGCTCGTAGGTGCTGTTGGTCAGGTTGAGCTGCCAGACGCGGTTGTCGCCCTTGGTGGTGAACCACGCGGTGTCGTTGGCGTAGTGGAGTCCTTCGCCGCCGTTGAACCGCTTCGCGCCGGAAACCTGGTTACGCGTCGCCGTCGGGGAGCCGTCCGGGTCGGGCACGTTCGCCCAGGTGAAGCTGCCCGACGTCGCCGAGCCCGCCTTCAGCACCTGCAGCGTTCCGGCGGAGAGGTTGCCCCAGGTCGTCGGGACGAAGCGGTAGAGACAGCCGTCCGTGGTGTCCTCGGTCAGGTAGACGACCTTGCGCACCGGGTCGGCCGCGGCGGCCTCGTGCTTGAACTTGCCCATCGCGGGCCGCTGGACGGCGGCCGAGGCGGGCCCGTTCGGCTGGCACTCGTAGACGAACCCGAGGTCGATCTCCTCACAGGAAAGCCAAGTGTTCCAAGGAGTCTTGCCGCCCGCGCAGTTCTGGCGCGTGTTCGCCAGCACGCGGTGGGCGCCGGTGACGTTCCCGCTCGCGTCGAATTTGACCGCGCTCGCGCCGCCGCCGGGGTTGATCTCCGAGTTCGACACGTAGATCCAGCCGCTGCCGTCGGCGAACACCGCACCGCCGTCCGGGGCGTTGTGCCAGGTGTAACCGGTGCTCGCGACCTTCTGGCCGGAGCGCGCGATGACGCGGCTGGTGAATCCCGCGGGCAGTTGGATCCCGTTGGCGTCGGCGGCCTGGAGCGCGCCGTAGGGGCTGGGTCCGTTCTGGGCTGGTGCGGCCAGTGCCGCCCCCGAGAGCCTGTTTCCGAACGCCGTGACGCCGGCGCCGACCACGGCCGCGCGCAGGAAATTCCGTCGCTTCACTCGTGCCTCCGCTGAAGTGGTGGTGCGGGAAGGAGCGGAGAGGAGGTTACGGGCGGAACGGGACTTCCAGGTGAATTCGCGGCGTATTCAGTCGTTCTCGATCAGTGCGCGGAATCCGGTCAGCAACGCGGTGAGGCCGACTTCGAACTCGTCGTCGCCGAGATCCGCGAGTGTGTCGGCGTGCTCGACGAGCAACGGGACGACACTGGCGTCTCGCGAGCGGAACAGCTGTCGCCGATGACGGCTCTCCTCGGGATCTCGGGTGTCGACTCCGAGGTTGAAGTTCACCGAGCCGATGACGAAGGTCGCCAGCGAAGACGCGGCGGCCGCGGCGACCCGGGGGCTCAGGCCCGCGCCGATGAACAGCCCGAGGGCGTAGTTCATCCCGGCCAGGGAGTTGGGGCCGAGCCGCTCGGTTCCGCGAAGGAGTGAGGCGACACCGGGATGGCGGCGCAGGTGCTCTCGGAACCGGCGTGCGGACCACGCCGCCTTCCCCGCCCAATCCGCGTCCTCGGGCGGAGCGGCGCTCGCCACGCTGATCGCCCTGTCGACGAGCAGGGTCACGAGCTCTTCCCGGTTGCGCACGTGCCGGTAGAGCGACGCCTGTGTGCAGTCGAGTTCCTCGGCGACGTTGCGCATGGTCAGCGCGGCGGCTCCGCGCTCGTCGAGCAGGGCCAGGGATGCGTCGAGGATGCCTTCGAGGGTCAGCGATCTGCGCCTTCGCGGCCGCTCGGGTTCGTTCTCCCTGGCAAGCCACCAGGCCGCCGTTCCCGGCCGTGGCTCTGTCGTCGGTTCGTGCACGGGGTCAGCATAGGTCTTATGCGAACAAGTATCACTTTGCGATAAGCTAACGCCGTTCGCATAACAGTGGCCGAAGGGAGCACCATGCGTGCCGTGCGAAACACCGATCAGGGCATCCTCGTGGCCGAAGCCGACGAGCCGGGAGGCCCCGGGGTCCGCCTCGCCGTCGCCTCGATGGGTGTCTGCGGGACGGACGTCACCTTCGCGGCGGGCGGCGTTCAGGGCTACATCTACGGACACGAGTTCGCCGGGACCACCGCCGACGGCCGGTCCTACGCCGTCGAACCGACGGTCTACTGCGGAGCATGCGACCAATGCCGCGATGGCCACGTCCAGCGATGCGCCGCCCCGGAACACGGGACGCTCGGCATCTTCCGGGACGGCGGAATGTGCGACGCCATCACGGTTCCCGAGGACATGCTCGTCGAGCTCCCGCCAGGCTTGGACGTGCGCGACGCCTGTCTCGTCGAGCCCGCGTCAGTGGCCGGGCACGGTGTCCGTGTAGCGGCACTCGAGCCGGGGGAGCGGGTGGCGGTCGTCGGCGGCGGCAGCATCGGGCTCCTGGCCGCGGCGACGGCCCGGCAGCGCGGTTTCGACGTCGATGTCGAGACGCGCCATGAGCACCAAAGGATGGCGGCGGAACGCCTGAAAGCCGGCTCGGTGGCGGGCACCTACGACGTCGTGATCGACGCCGCGGGCAGCGAAGCGGGCCTCGCCCGGTGTGCCGAGCTCGCCCGCCCTGGCGGCCGCGTCGTGCTGATGGGCGTCTATCAGCACACGGCTCCCGTCCCGGGCATCGTCAGCCTGGTCAAGGAGCTCAGCTACGTGCACTCCATCGCCTACAGCAGGCATGACGGCGTCCGCGACACCGAACGGGCCGCGGCGCTGCTCGCCGCCGATCCCGAGATCGCGCGGACGGTGATCACCCACCGCTTCCCCCTCGCCGACGCCGCGGAGGCCTTCCGCGTGGCGGGTGACAGGGCCTCCGGCGCCATCAAGGTCGTCCTGCACCCCTGACCGCCGAAAGCCCCGGATCCTGGGCGGGATCCGGGGCTTCGGGCGTTACGCGGCCTGGGCGACCGGCGTGGACGCCGGGGCCAGCGCGATGTCCAGCACGTCGCGGACGTTCGCCACGGCGTGGACGTCCAGCTGGGCCAGCACTTCGGCCGGGACGTCGTCGAGATCCGGCTCGTTGCGCTGCGGGATGATCACCGTCTTCATCCCCGCCCGGTGCGCGGCCAGCAACTTCTGCTTGACCCCGCCGATCGGCAGCACGCGCCCGGTCAGCGACACCTCACCGGTCATCGCGACGTCCGACCGCACGACCCGGCCCGAAAGCAGGGACGCCAGCGCCGTCGTCATCGTGATTCCGGCACTCGGCCCGTCCTTGGGCACCGCGCCCGCCGGGACGTGCACGTGGATGCCGCGATCCTTCAGGTCGCCGACCGGCAGTTCCAGCTCCGCGCCGTGCGAACGCAGGTACGACAGCGCGATCTGCACCGACTCCTTCATCACGTCACCCAGCTGGCCTGTCAGCGACAGCCCGGTCGAGCCGGATTCCGGATCCGCCAGTGACGCCTCGATGTAGAGGACGTCACCGCCGGCGCCGGTCACCGCCAGACCGGTCGCCACGCCGGGGGTCGACGTGCGCTGCGTCGACGCCGGCAGCGAAGACTCCGGCAGGTGCCGCGGGCGGCCGAGGTAGGTCTCGAGCCCGTCGGCGTCGATCGTCAGCGGCAGCTCGACCTCGTCCAGCGCGACCTTGGTCGCCACCTTCCGCAGCACCTTCGCGATGGTCCGGTTCGCGTTGCGCACCCCGGCTTCCCGCGTGTACTCGGCGGCGATGCGGCTGAAGGCGTCGTCGGTCAGCGTGACGTCGTCCTTGGCGAGGCCCGCGCGGTCCAGCTCGCGGGGGAGCAGGTGGTCGCGGGCGATGGTGACCTTCTCGTGCTCGGTGTAGCCGTCGAGGGTGACCAGCTCCATCCGGTCCAGCAGCGGCCCGGGGATGGTCTCGAGCGCGTTCGCCGTCGCGAGGAACACGACGTCGGACAGGTCCAGCTCGACCTCGAGGTAGTGGTCGCGGAACGTGTGGTTCTGCTCCGGGTCCAGCACCTCCAGCAGCGCGGCCGTCGGGTCGCCGCGGTAATCGGCGCCGACCTTGTCGATCTCGTCGAGCAGCACGACCGGGTTCATCGAGCCCGCTTCCTTGATGGCGCGGACGATCCGGCCGGGCAGCGCGCCGACGTAGGTGCGGCGGTGACCGCGGATCTCGGCCTCGTCGCGGATACCGCCGAGCGCGACGCGGACGAACTCGCGTCCCATCGCCTTCGCCACGGACTCGCCGAGCGAGGTCTTGCCGACCCCGGGAGGACCGGCGAGCGCGAGCACCGCACCCGAACGCCGTCCACCGACCGGGCCGAGACCCGATTCGGCGCGGCGCTTGCGGACGGCCAAGTACTCGATGATGCGTTCCTTCACGTCGTCGAGACCGGCGTGATCCGCGTCGAGGATTTCGCGCGCGGCGGCGATGTCGTGGACGTCGGTGGTGCGGTTGTTCCACGGCAGTTCGAGGACGGTGTCGAGCCACGTGCGGATCCAGCCGCCCTCGGGGGACTGGTCCGAAGTCCGCTCCAGTTTGTCCACTTCGGACAGTGCGGCCTTCTTGACGGCGTCCGGCAGCTCGGCGGCCTCGACGCGGGCGCGGTAGTCGTCGTCGTTGGCGGTGCCGTCGAGTTCGCCCAGCTCCTTGCGGATCGCTTCGAGCTGGCGGCGCAGCAGGAACTCCTTCTGCTGCTTCTCCATGCCCTCCTGGACGTCCTTGCGGATGGTGTCGGTGACCTCGAGCTCGGCCAGCTGCTCACGGCTCCATTCGAGAGCCTTTTCGAGGCGGGCCGAAACATCGAGCGTGGAGAGCAGTTCGAGCTTCTGCTCGGTGTTCAGGTAAGACGAGTTGCCCGCGAGGTCCGCGAGCGCGGACGGGTCCTCGACCTCCTGGACGGCGTCGATCATCTGCCAGCCGCCACGCTGCTGGAGGATCGCGAGGACGACGCTCTTGTACTCGGACGCGAGCTTCGCGGAGTTGTCGTCGGTGGTCTCGGTGGCGACCTCGGCGTGGACCCAGCGGGCGGCGCCGGGACCGTCGGCGATGCGGCCGACGACGGCGCGGCGGGTGCCGCGCAGCAGCACCGCGGTCTTGCCGCCGGGGACGCGGCCGATGCGCTCGACGGTCGCGATGGTGCCGAGCTCGGCGTACTCGCCGTGGGCGCGGGGGACGATCAGGACCTCGGCCTTGGCGGTGGTGCCGGAGCGGATCCCGGGGAAGGAAGCCTGGGCGGGCGTGTTGGCCTGGGCGGACTCCACCGCGGCCCGCGTCTCCGTGTCGGCGAGGTCGAGCGGGACGATCATGCCCGGCAGCACGACGTCGTCATCGAGCGGGAGGACGGGCAGGAGGCGGTTGTCGGTCATCTGTGCACTCCTCGGTTAGTTGAGTCTGCCTAGCTCAACTCTCCGATCGACCCGTTTGTTTCCTCCCACTGTTCGCCGTCAGCGATCACCCCACCCCTCCGATCTCTGCGCCCCAACGCGTCGCGTTTAGCCCGCTAAACGCGACGCGACGCGGGTAGGCATCGGATGTTTCGAGTCGGGCGGACGTCGCGAAAGCCACTTTCGAGACGTCAGGTGTCCCGAAAGTGGCTTTCGCGACACCCGGCCCCCTTTGTGCCCCACCCCTCCGATCTCCGCGCCCCAAAGCGTCGCGTTTAGCCCGCTAAACGCGACGCGCAGGCGGCAGAGGTCGGACGTCAGGGGTGGACGGAGACACCGCACCAGGCGAACGGCCGGGCGCCTTCCTCGTCCCGCCGCAGCTCCCGGACCGGACGCCAGTCGGGCAGGTGGACGACCCCGGGCTCCAGCAGCGGCCAGTCCCCGAAGAGCGGCTCGATCTCCTCGCGGTCCCGCATCCACACCGGGTTACTCGTCTTCCGGTACTGCTCGACCATCCAGCCGAGCCCGTCCGCGTCCGGACCGGTCTGCCCGCCGAAGCTCATATGCGACAGCCCCAGCCAGCTACCCGGCGCCAGCGCGTTCCGATAGGTCGCGACCAGCGCGGGCGGATCGTCGTGCGGCCCGGCGAAATGCAGCACGGCCATCATCATCAGGCAGACGGGCTGCGAGAAATCGATCAGCCGCAGCGTCTCCGGATGCCGCAGGACGTCCTTAGGCCGCCGCATGTCGGCATGCACGATCCCGGCCCAGTCGGTCGCCTCGTGCCGCTCGAGGATCAGTTCCGCGTGCGCCACCGCCACCGGTTCGTAGTCGACGTACACGACCTTCGCCGCATCGCCCGGCTCCAGTTCCTCCTGGACGATCTCGTGCACGTTCCCGGCTGTCGGGACACCGGAACCCAGATCGACGAACTGCCGGATCCCCGCGTCCAACGCCGCGCGCACGACGCGGTTCATGAACTCGCGGTTGTGCCGCGCGCCCGGTTTCACCCACCGCCACTGCCGTTCCAGCGCGCGGGCGAACTCGCGGTCGACGGCCCAGTTGTGGGTTCCGCCGAGAAACCAGTCGTAGATCCTCGCCGCGGACGGCTTTTCGGTGTCGACCCCGGTCGGCGCCACCGGGGCCGTGTCATCGTCCCTCGTCACAGAAAACCCCCTGATCTTCTGCGAAAGAGCCTATCGGGATCAGGGAACCGCCGGTCGCCGCTGCCAGTACGTCCACAGCGGCCGATAGCCCTGCGCGTACCAGAACGGCGTCGAGCGCGGGTTGGCCAGCGCGTGGTGCAGCAGCACGGCTTCGGTCCCGCATTCGTCGAAGATCTGGTGCGCGTGCGCGGCGAGCGCCGACCCCACCCCGCTCGATCGCGCCGGTTCGGCCACCGCCAGCGACGAAAGGTAGCCGACCCGCTCGGCCGCGACCCGGCCGCCGATCCACGCCGTCTCGTCGGGGAACTGCACCCGCACCATGCCCAGCGGACGCCCGTATAACTCCGCGATCCACAACGTCGGGTTTTCCCGCTCCAGCTGTTTCGACAGGTCCGCGGTGATCGCCTCCTCCGCGCCCTCGCGCAAAGTGACCGAACCGAACTGCGCGTCATAGCGCTGCAATTCCAGTTCGAGCCCGACGGCGGTTTCGAGATCATCCGCTTCGGCGGGCCGGATGTGCACCCCGGGAGTGGCGGGCGGTCCCGTCACGGCCAGCCGGTCCGCCGGACGGACCGCGATCACCAGCACCGGAGCGAAGCCGCGGCGCAGCAATTCGGCCGAGCCGGGCGAATCGCGGCTGGGCCGCACCACGGTCGCCGCCGTTTCGACATCCCCAGGTGGGGCGACCGTCTTCAGATGTTCATCCCATCGGGTGAGTAATGCGTCGAGGGCCTCTTCCGGACGGGGGCCGGTGAGCCGCGCTTCGAGGCGATGTTCGACGAGGGCCCGCCACGGAGAGTCAACAGAATCGGGGCCCGCTTCAGTCCGTACCGACAATCCGGCGGCGGCCGAGTCGCCCGCTGTCGCGGAGAGTGACACGGAGCCCTCGACAGGCTCCAGTGCAGGCATTTCCGGGAGCAGGGCGTCCACGGTGGCGAGCCGCTCGGCATGCCCGGCGGCGATGGCGTGGCTATTCATAGGACTATTCAAGCCCCTACTGACGGGTCCGACGGGAACTTCACGAGATTGGCCGGGGCGTGGCGCCAGGTGACTTCCGGTAGTCGGAAGGAACGCGAATAACGCTCCCATTTCACCCCTTGGTCCACGCAGGTCAGCGCGACGCGCCCATTGTTAACCCTGGGGTGATCTCATACTGTCTCGAATGGGACTTGGGTACGCCCTCCGGGGTACTGTATTGCCCTCATCCCGAGGTCGCGGTAGGACAAGACCGGTTGGGCAGCCGGGAAGGAAGGTCGGATGCCGGACACGAACGGCAGGCCCGTGAGCGCCGCACAGGCGGCACCGGGCAAGGGAGGCGCCGTTACGGAGGCTCGTACCGACGAGCGACGGTTCCGCGTCTACACCTTCGCGGTACTCACCATGGGCATCGCCGCCGCGGCCGCGGTCAGCCTCTGGCTGGACTTCGAAGCCTCGGACGATTTGTTGTGGATCGGGCCGATCCTCGCGCTCGCGTTCCTGCTGGCCGAACAACTCGGCATCAACGTCGACGTCCGCAGCGGCATCTCGTGGACGATCTCGTTCACCGAGATCCCCCTGGTCATCGGATTCTTCGTCGCACCGTTCGAAGTCGTCCTCGCCGCGCATCTCGCGGCGGGCATCGGAACACTGCTGGCCCGCAAGGTCGCGGGCCGCGTCCTCTACAACGCCGGCGCCTTCCTGCTGGAGATCACCGGCGCGTTCGCCGTGGCAGGGCTGGTGAAACAGGCCTCCGGCGCCCACGACATGACCTGGATCGCCGCGCTGGCAGGCACTTTGACAGCGCCGCTGGTCAGCACGCTGCTCGCGCTCGCCGCCGTCCGCGTGCTGCGCCGCCGCATGCGGGTCAGCACCGCGATCCGGCTGACCGGCCGCATCCTCGTCGTCGGATTCGTCAACGCTTCGGTCGGTCTTTCCGGCTATTTGGTCATTTCCGGTACGCCGAAGGCCTGGCCGCTCGTGCTGGCCGTCTTCCTCGGGCTCACCGCGTTGTACTGGGCGTACTCCGATCTGCTCCGCGAACAGCGCGACATGGAAGCACTGTCCGACGTCAGTCTCATGGTCGCAAGATCCGGCCAGCAGGCCGCCGCGCGTCCCGCGGGCCGGGCCGACGAGCTCGTCGGAGGCGTGGACGTCCGCGAGTGGGCGACCATCGCCGAACGCATCAAAGACCAGCTCGCCGCCGGCCGTGTCGTGCTCAGGCTGCGGCTGGAACCCAAGGACACCATGCGGATGGTCGTCGCGGGCGACGAGCTGCCACCCGTCGACCCGGCCGCCGACGACCCGTTGCTGCGCCTGCCCGGCGCGCACGTCCGGCACTTCCGGATCACCGAAGCCAATCCCGACGTCCGCTCCGCGCTGCTCGATCGCGGCGCGCAGGAGGCGCTGGTCGTCCCGCTGCGGAGCGCGAACCAGCTCCTCGGCGTCGTCGAAGCGCACGACAGGCTGTCCCGCTGGCGTGGTTTCGGCAAGTACGACGTCCAACTGCTCGGCACGATGGCCAGCCACCTCGCGACCTCGCTGGACAACCGGCGCCTGCTCGCGACCCTGCGCCACGACGCCTACCACGATCCGCTGACCGGTCTGCTCAACCGGCCGGGCTTCCGGCAGGTCGCCAAGGAACCGTTGCGGGAACAGGTCGACGCGGTCGTGCTGCGAGTCGACCTCGACGTCTTCTCCACCGTCAGCGACGCACTCGGTTACGTGTGGGCCGATCGGATGGTCATCGCCGCGGGCCGCCGGATCCGCGACGCGCTCGGCCCCGACGTCCCGCTCGCCAGGCTCGAAGGCGCGTCCTTCGCGGCGCTCCTCGTCGGCTGCGCGCCGGAACGCGCCCAGGCCGCCGCGGAACTGCTCCGCGCGGAACTCGTCGCCCCGTACCCGGTGGACCGGCTCTCCGTCGAAGCCAACGCGATGATCGGCTACGCCACGTCCTCGGCGGAAGACGACGACCAGGTCGACGTCGACGGGCTCCTGCAGCGCGCTGACGTCGCCGTCCGCGCGACCAAGGGCGGTGAAGAGGTCCGCGGCTACATGGCCAGCATGGGCCAGATCTTCATGCGCCGGTTCCAGATGGTCACGCAGTTCCGGCAGTCGCTCGAAGAAGGCCAGCTGAGCGTCCACTACCAGCCGAAGATCACCTTGCCGAACAGGCAGATCCAGGGTGTCGAGGCGCTGGTGCGCTGGGTGCACCCGGAGTTCGGCAGGCTCGGCCCGGACGAGTTCGTGCCGGCGATCGAAGCGGCGGGCCTCATCGGCGTCCTGACGTCCTTCGTCCTCGAAGAGTCGCTGAAGCGCGTGCGGAAGTGGCTCGACGAGGGTCTGCGCATCTCGGCGGCGGTCAACCTGTCGGTGCGGAACCTGGCCGACGAGGACTTCCCGACGAAGGTCGCGCGCGAACTCGACCGCTTCGGCATCCCGCCCGAGCTGCTCACCTTCGAGCTGACCGAATCCGGTGTGATGTCCGACCCGCAGAAGGCGCTGCCGATCCTGCGGGAGCTGCACTCGCTGGGCATCGTGCTCGCCGTCGACGACTTCGGCACCGGGTACTCGTCGCTGGCCTACCTGCGGCAGCTCCCGGTCGACCAGGTCAAGATCGACAAGAGCTTCGTCCTCGGCATGGGCACCGACCTCGGCGACCTCGCCGTCGTGCGTTCCATCGTCGAACTGGGCCACTCGCTCGGCCTCACGGTCGTGGCGGAGGGCGTCGAGGAGGACGTCGCGAGGGATCAGCTCGAGGCGATGGGATGTGACGTGGCACAGGGCTACCTCATCTCGCGTCCGCTGCCGGAGGATCGCCTGGAGGCGTGGTTGCAGGCCCGTACGGCGCGCTCGCCGGGACGCCACTCCGAGACCGTCTTGACCCTGCTGACCTGAGGTTTTGCGCTAAAGTGACCCCTCCTTCACGGGGCTCACGGAGGTGTTGCTAATCTTTCCAAGTCCTCGCGAGAGGGCAAGGCCCCTTTAGCTCAGTCGGTAGAGCGTTTCCATGGTAAGGAAAAGGTCTACGGTTCGATTCCGTAAAGGGGCTCGCTACCTTAACCGCGTCACGCAAGCGTGTCGCGGTTAGGGGTATGTAAGGGCGGTGTAGCTCAGCTGGCAGAGCAAGCGGCTCATAATCGCTGTGTCGCCGGTTCAAGTCCGGCCACCGCTACGCGGTAATCCTGGGTATCCCAGGCCTAGTAGAGAAGGAAATGCTGTGGCTGCCACTGACGTGCGACCGAAGATCACGCTCGCGTGTGAGGAGTGCAAGCACCGCAACTACATCACCAAGAAGAACCGGCGCAACAACCCGGATCGCCTGGAGATGAAGAAGTTCTGCCCGAACTGCGGTACGCACCGGACTCACAAAGAGACCCGCTGAGCGTCTAGCGGTTCTACCTGTCTTACCCCGAAGCCGTCCTGGTCACCAGGGCGGCTTCGGTATTTTCCGGGTTGGGTAGCCTGCTCGGGTGGCCTTGGATCAGTCGTTCACCGGGCGGGCGTACCCGCCGACCAGTACCTATGAAGTGAGTCGCGAGAAGATCCGGGAGTTCGCCGACGCGCTCGGCGACGCGAACCCGCTCTACCGCGAGACCGAAGCGGCGAAGGCGGCCGGCTACCCCGACGTCATCGCGCCGCCGACGTTCCTCACGATCATCAACCTCGCCTCGATCAACGCGATCGTCTCGGACCCCGAGCTGGGCCTGGACTATTCGCGGATGGTCCACGGCGACCAGCGGTTCACCTACACGCGGCCGGTGCACGCGGGCGACGTCCTGTCGCTCACCACGTACATCGACAACATCATGACCCGCGCCGGGAACGACTTCATCAACCTGCGCGCCGAGATCTCCGGCGCCGACGGCGGCCCGATCGCCACCACGTACGCCCAGCTCGTGGTCCGAGGGGAGGGCGCGTGAGCACGTTCACCGTCGGAGAAGAACTGGCGCCGCTGACCATCGACGTCACCAGGGACCAGCTGGTGCGCTACGCGGGCGCTTCATTGGACTTCAACCCCATCCACTGGAACGAGGCCTTCGCCAAGGAGGTCGGCCTGCCGGACGTCATCGCGCACGGCATGCTCACCATGGCGCTCGGGGCGCGGCTCGTCACCGACTGGCTCGGCGACCCCGGCCGCCTCATCGACTACTTCGCGCGCTTCACGCGCCCCGTGGTCGTGCCGAACGACGGCGCGGCGAGGATCGAGTTCACCGGGAAGGTCGCCGTGGTCAACGACGACGGCACCGCGCGGATCGACATCACCGCCAAGTTCGACGGCAAGGCCGTCCTCGGGAAGGCCCAAGCGGTCGTCCGAGCGTGACCTGACCCCGCACTCGCGTGATCAGACCCGGATCTCGCGTGATCAGACGCGGATCTCTCGTGTGCGGTGTCTGATCACGCGAGTCACGGATCTGATCACGCGAGTCCCGCGCCTGATCACGCGAGTCACGCGACCTTCAGCAGCTTCACGATGACCTCCGCCATGCCTTCCTCGCCCCGGGCGTTCGGGTGCAGCGGCGCCGCGGGGACCGCGGGCGCGGGCCCCTCGACCCACCGCCGGTTCGCGGCGCTGCACATGTCCCGCCCCTTGCTGGCGGTCGACATGTCGGCGAAGCCCGCTTCGTGCTCCTTCGCCGTCTCCTCCAACGCGGTGTTCAGCCGCTCCAGCGAGTCGCGGAAGTAGGCGACGTCCCCCGCACCGACCGGCAGGACCGGCCAGCAGCCGGCGTCGTCGTCCGGAAGCACCGTCGGGTAGCCGACGACCACGACGCGTGCTTTGGACGCCCTGGAGCGGATCTCGTCCAAGATCCCGCCGAGCCGGTCCGCCGCGGCGGTGATCCGCTCGGCGAGCTGGTCGCGTCCGCCCATCGTCAGCCGGGTCTTACAAGGCGAAGCGGTCTGAAGTTGCGTCGCGCACTCGCTCGCGAAGCCGACGAAGCCCACGTCGTTGCCGCCGATCCCGACGGTCACCAGCGTCGTGTCGCCATTGATCGCGTCGAGCTGCGGAGCGTTCGTGCCGTCGCGCGTCTTCTGCTCGCCGGTGAGGTGCTCGGTCGTGGCGCCGCCGCAGCTGACATCGGCGAACTGCGCCGGCCGCAGCTTCGCGGCGAGCAGGCTCGGGTAGTTGTTGTCCGAGCGGTCGCAGCCCACCGGTGTGCCCACGGGCCGCCCGGTGCCCGGCGAGGCCGTATAGGAGTCACCCAGGGCCACATATCGGCCCGAGCCATCCGAAGTGGTGACCCCCGCTGGTGTCACCGATGTCCCTCGCTCCCACAGGTGGTAAGCGATCCCCAGGACGGATAGCACGATCACCAGGAACAGACAGCCGCCGCCAGTTCTCCGCTGCGTCACCCGTTCGTTGTACGCGACCAGGGTCGCGTTGTCATGGGTCCGACCGTCGGTGAACTACGCGTGAACGGGTGATCACCGGTTGCCTGAGACGTGGATCACGTTCAGGGTGGGGCTCGTACCTAGCCCCGAGGAAAGGCGAATGACGTGAGCCTGAACTTGAACAAGCTGGTCGACAAGGCGTGGGAGGACAAGAGCATCAACGAGCTGCTGGACGCTCCGCCGTCCGCGCTCGAGGGCTTGACCAAGAAGCACGACGAAGTCCTCGCGGAACTCAAGATCAAGACCGTCCGCGACCTCGGCAACTGGAAGTACGCCGCGAAGGCGCACGCCCTCGTGCAGCTCGCCGACGGCGAATCCTGACCCTCTGAAGGCCCTTCCCGCCGGGGAGGGCCTTCAGTCCTTCGGAACGAGAGCGCGCAGCTCGGCGGCGAGATCGAGGGCGTGGCTGACGTCCCGTGCGAGGTAGTGCGGGTCGACGAAGGCTTCGGTGACCCCGGTTTCGGCGGCCGCTTCCAGCGTCGCCGCGACGTCCCCGAGATCGGTGCCCGGCTTCGGGTTGATCCGCAGTACCCGTCGCAGCGTGCCGGGGTCGCGGCCCGCCTTCTCCGCCGAGCTCACCACGGTTTCCCAGAGCTTCGCGAGGTAGGGCGCGGGCAAACCGGCGGGCAACCAGCCGTCCGCGCGGCGTCCGACGCGGTCCAGCGCCGCGGCCGAGCGTCCGCCCAGCAACACCGGCGGATGCGGGCTCTGCGCCGGTCGCAGTCCCACCTTCGACTCCGGGATCCGCCAGCGTTCGCCCTCGTGCTCGAGCGGGTCGCCGGTCCAGAACTTCCGAAGGACGTCGAGGAGCTCCTCCAGTTGCCTGCCGCGCCCCTGCCAGGGAGTGCCTGTCGCGGTGTACTCGTCGCGAAGCCATCCGGTGCCCAGCCCGACGTCCAGACGGCCTCCGCTCACTTGATCCAGCGAAGTGAGCATCCGGGCGAGCACCACGGCCGGATACACCGTCCCGGTGAGCGTGCTGGTGCCGAGCCGGACGTTCTTCGTGACGCTCGCGGCCACCGTCAGCAGGATCAGCGGATCGGCGAAGGTGACGAATTCGGGCGGGTACGGCCGTTCCGGCGTGCCGCCGGGATAGAAGTCCGACGGCGAAACCGGGGCCAGCACCCGATCCCCGACCCACAAGGACTCGTACCCGAGTTCCTCGGCGGCACTGGCGAAACCCGTGACGGCACCCAAGGACGCCAGAGGACCGTACTGCGGAAGGGCGATTCCCAGGCGCATCGCGGTCACCGTGCTTCCGCGAGCAGCCGGCCCATCCTGGTGATCCCCTCGGTGAGGTCTTTTTCGCCCAGTGCGTAGGAAATCCGGAAGTATCCGGGTGTCCCGAACGCCTCGCCGGGCACCACGGCGACTTCGGCCTCGCGCAGGATCAGATCGGCCAGCGCCACCGTGTCGGCCGGTCGCTCGCCGCGGATCTCCTTGCCCAGCAAGGCTTTCATCGACGGGTAGACGTAGAAGGCGCCGAGTGGCACCGGAGTTTCCACTCCTTCGATCTCGGAAAGCAGCGAAAGCGCCGTTTTACGCCGGGAGTCGAAAGCTTCGCGCATCGCGAAAACGGCGTCGAGAGGGCCGCTCACCGCCGCCAGCGCGGCCCGCTGCGCGACGTTCGAAACGTTGCCGCACAAGTGGGACTGGTACGCCGTCGCCGCCTTGACCACGTCCTGCGGGCCGAGCAGCCAGCCCACCCGCCAGCCAGTCATCGAGTATGTTTTCGCGACCCCGTTGAGGATGATCGTCCGATCGGCGAGTTCCGGGACCAAGACGGGCATCGAAGGCGCTTCGGCGCCGTCGTAGACCAGGTGCTCGTAGATCTCGTCGGTGATGACCCAGAGGCCGTTCTCGTGCGCCCAGCGCCCGATCGCCTCGACCTGCTCGCGCGGGTACACCGCGCCCGTCGGGTTCGACGGCGAGACGAACAGCAGCACCTTCGTGCGTGGCGTCCTGGCGGCTTCGAGCTGCTCGACGGTGACCAGGTAGCCCGTCGTCTCGTCCGCCGTCACCTGCACCCCGACGCCACCGGCGAGGGCGATCGACTCCGGGTAGGTCGTCCAGTACGGCGCGGGCAGCAGCACCTCGTCGCCCGGGTCGAGCAGCGTCGCGAACGCCGAGTAGACCGCCTGCTTGCCGCCGTTGGTCACCAGGACACGGCCGGGGTCGACCTCGAGTCCGGAGTCGCGGACGGTCTTCGCCGCGATCGCCTCGCGCAGCTCCGGCAGCCCGCCCGCGGCCGTGTAGCCGTGGTTCACCCTGTCCCGGACGGCCGCTTCGGCGGCTTCGAGCACGTTGGCCGGGGTCGGGAAGTCCGGCTGCCCGGCGCCGAACCCGATCACCGGACGGCCTTGCGCCTTGAGCTCTCGGGCCTTCGCGTCGACGGCCAGCGTGGCCGACGGCGTGATGCCGCCGATGCGGGCCGAGACGCGGGAGGCGGCCGAAGGCGAGGGTGCGGGAGCGCTCATGGCGACATCGTGGCACGATCATGGGGTCGGCCGGGGGGACTTTCCCCGCGGAAGGCTGCTCCGCGCCGCCTTCGAGGGGCGCGGTTGCGAAGCTGTTCGGGGGTTGCCGTAGACTTCTGGTCTCGGAACGCACTACGGTCATCCCCGCCACGGCGGTGGGGACGATGGAATGCGTCCTCGGGAGCTCCAGAGCATCGGGGCTCCAAAGGGGTGTAGCTCAATTGGCAGAGCAGCGGTCTCCAAAACCGCAGGTTGCAGGTTCAAGTCCTGTCACCCCTGCGTAAGCGAACTGGTGAAGGCGGAGGAGTGGTCGTGAGCGACAGCGACGCCAGCGGTGAGAAGGCGCAGGACGGCGCCGGGCAGAAGCCCGACGAAGAGTCCCGCCCGGTGACCGCCGCTGCCCGGCGTGAGCGCCGTGCGTCCGCGCGCCCGTCCGGGAAGGCCGACGCCAAGTCGGACGACAAGACCCGTCCCGCCGGCAAGGCGAAGGCCGGGGACAAGACCGAGAAGTCCAAGGACGCCAAGGGCACGGCGACTCCGAAGCGCGACCGCAAGCCGAAGCAGGCGTCGATCTTCGCCCGGCTGATGCGCTTCATCCGCGAAGTCTGGGCCGAGCTGCGCAAGGTCATCTGGCCGAACCGCAAGCAGATGGTCACCTACACCGCGGTGGTGCTGGTCTTCGTGGTGTTCATGGTGGCGCTGGTGAGCGGCCTCGACCTGGCCTTCAAAGAGGTCGTCGGTGCCGTCTTCGGCAGCTGAGGCAGCCGGTAGCGGTGCTTGAGCGCACCGCACGGTGGCCTGCGCCACGGCAACCGATCAACTGAGAGGACGGAACGTGACCTCCGACAACGGCACAGCAGCCGGTCATGAGCTGACCGAGCTTTCCGACGAGCAGGTGCACGCGGCACTCGGCGACGAGCAGTCCGAGCACCTGGACTCCGTCGAGGTGCCCGCCGCAGGCGACGAGGTCGACGAAGCCGGAGATGTCGTGGAGGCCGAAGAGGCGTCCGACGACAACGCAGACGACGACAACGCCGCCACGGCCGAGCCTGAGGTCGACGAGAACGTCGATCCGGTCGAGAAGCTGCGCGCGGAACTCAACGCCGCTCCCGGTGAGTGGTACGTCGTGCACTCGTACGCGGGTTATGAGAACAAGGTGAAGACCAACCTCGAGACCCGCACCCAGACGCTGGACGTCGAGGACTACATCTTCCAGATCGAGGTCCCGACCGAAGAGGTCACCGAGATCAAGAACGGCCAGCGCAAGCAGGTGCAGCGCAAGGTGCTGCCCGGCTACATCCTGGTCCGGATGGACCTGAACGACGCTTCGTGGAGCGCGGTGCGCAACACGCCGGGCGTCACCGGGTTCGTCGGTGCCACGTCGCGTCCGTCGCCGCTGACCGTGGAAGAAGTGCTCAAGTTCCTCGCGCCCAAGGTCGAGACGGCGGCACCCGCCAAGTCCGGCAAGGGCGACTCCTCTTCCAGCGAGTCGCAGCTGGGCGGCCCCGCGGTCGAGGTCGACTTCGAGATCGGCGAGTCGGTCACCGTCATGGACGGCCCGTTCGCGACGCTCCCCGCGACGATCTCCGAGGTCAACGTGGACGGGCAGAAGCTGAAGGTCCTGGTGTCGATCTTCGGCCGGGAGACCCCGGTCGAACTGTCGTTCAACCAGGTCTCCAAGATCTGACGGCCGCCAGACGGCCGGCAGTCCCCGCGTACTGGCAGGTGTGCGGGGGACTCAAGTCAGTAAGAAGGAACAAACGAAATGCCACCCAAGAAGAAGAAGCTTGCGGCGATCATCAAGCTGCAGATCAAGGCGGGTGCGGCCAACCCCGCGCCGCCGGTCGGCCCCGCGCTGGGTCAGCACGGCGTCAACATCATGGAGTTCTGCAAGGCCTACAACGCCGCGACCGAGTCGCAGCGCGGGGACGTCGTCCCGGTCGAGATCTCCGTGTACGAAGACCGTTCGTTCGACTTCAAGCTCAAGACGCCGCCGGCCGCGAAGCTGCTGCTGAAGGCCGCGGGCGTGGAGAAGGGCTCCGGCGAGCCGCACAAGACCAAGGTCGCCAAGGTCACTTGGGACCAGGTCCGCGACATCGCGAAGACCAAGGAATCCGACCTGAACGCGCACGACGTCGACCAGGCCGCGAAGATCATCGCCGGCACCGCCCGCTCGATGGGCATCACGGTCGTCGACTGACGCTGTTCTTTCCAGCACCACGTGGGAGAGCCAGTGCTGGCTCCAACACCACACTGATCCGTTTTGAAGAGTTGAGGACAGAAGCATGACCAAGCACAGCAAGGCCTACCGTCAGGCCCTCGAGCTGGTGGACCGCGAGCGGCTGTACGCCCCGCTCGAGGCCGCGAAGCTGGCCAAGGAGACCTCCAAGTCGAAGATGGACGCCACCGTCGAGGTCGCCATGCGCCTCGGTGTCGACCCTCGTAAGGCCGACCAGATGGTCCGCGGCACCGTGAACCTGCCGCACGGCACCGGTAAGACCGCTCGCGTCATCGTTTTCGCCGTCGGTGACAAGGCCGCCGAGGCCGAGGCCGCCGGCGCGGACGTGGTCGGCACGGACGAACTGATCGAGCGCATCCAGGGTGGCTGGCTCGACTTCGACGCCGCGATCGCGACGCCGGACCAGATGGCCAAGGTCGGCCGCATCGCCCGCATCCTCGGCCCGCGTGGCCTGATGCCGAACCCGAAGACCGGCACCGTGACCCCCGCGGTCGCGAAGGCCGTGACGGACATCAAGGGCGGTAAGATCAACTTCCGCGTCGACAAGCAGGCCAACCTGCACTTCGTGATCGGCAAGGCCTCGTTCGACACCGAGAAGCTGGTGGAGAACTACGCGGCCGCGCTGGACGAGATCCTGCGCGCCAAGCCGTCGTCGGCGAAGGGTCGCTACCTGAAGAAGGTCACGATCTCCACGACGATGGGCCCGGGTGTCCCGGTCGACCCGGCCCGGACCCGCAACCTCCTCTCCGAGGAAGCGTGAGTCTGAGTTAGACATCACTGAGAAAGGGGCGGTCCCGCTACGGCGGGGTCGCCCCTTTTTCGTGTTTGCTGGAGGGATGCCTACCTTCGCGTCGTTCGACGGGCTCCAGCTGAGCTACACCGTTTGGGAAGGTGAAGGACGTCCCGTGCTGTTGCAGCACGGCTTCGCGGCGGATACGAACGCCAACTGGATCGCTCCCGGCGTCGTCGACACCCTCCAGGACGCCGGACTACCGGTGATCAGCCTCGACGCGCGCGGGCACGGGCGGTCGGCGAAGCCGCACGACGAGGCGAGCTACGGCGATGACGCGATGGTCCGCGACGTGTCGGCGCTGCTGGACGAGCTGGGCCTCGACGAGGTGTCGATGGTCGGCTACTCGATGGGCGCGATGATCGCGCTCGGCGCGGTGGCCGCCGATCCGCGGATCCGGTGCCTCGCGATCGGCGGGGTCGGCTCGGGGATCGTCGACTTCGGGGGTGTGGACACGCGAGTGGTCACCCCGGACGCGATCAGCGAGGCGCTGCTGGCGGAAGATCCTTCGGCGCTTCCGCCGTCTTCGGCGCCTTTCCGGGCGCTGGCCGACGCGCTGCGCGCCGACCGGGTCGCGCTGGCCGCCGTCGCGCGCGGGACCGCGAACCCGAAACTGGACCTGACGGCGATCGCGGTGCCGACCCTGATCCTGGCCGGGGACACCGACCCGCTGGCCGCCGAACCCGAACGCCTGGCCGCCGCCATCGCCGGCGCCCGGCTCGTGCGCGTCCCCGGCGATCACATGACCGCCGTCATGCACCCCGCCTTCGGCTCCACTCTGGCGGCCTTCCTCACCTCGCACGACCTCTGACCCACGTCGCCTTTAGCGGGCTAAACGCGATCCGGCGGGCACTCGCCTTTAGCGGGCTAAACGCGATCTGGGGGTGACGAGGCCCAGGTCAGTTGCCGGTGGGGGGAGCCGGGCAAGGCTCCGGGGAGTTCGCGTGCCCGGTGATCAGCCACTGGCCCATCTCGACTTCCTGGAGGGTGAAGCTGCCCAGCAGGGGGCCACCGCGGATGCTGTACCAGCACGAGTGGATCGTCAGGTTCTGGCGCGGGACCACGCTCGACATCGGGCGGACCGCGTAGATGTACGGCGTGATGTCGGTGACCTTGGCGTTCAAGGCCGGGACAGCGGTGGCGCAGTCCGGGTAGCCGAGATTCCGGGCGAACTCGGCCTGCGCCTGTTCGCTCATCGAGAGGCAGACCTTTTCGACCCGGGTGGCGGGCGGATAGGGCTTGCCGATCGTGTCGTAGATCGCGCGCACGGCTTCCCAGGGGTTGGTCGAAAGGACCTGGTTGGTGTGGTGCTTGCCGCCGCCACCCTGAACGAATTCCGCAGTGGTCTGCCCGGCGTCGCTGGGGAAGATCTGCCGGTACGCGATGGTGGCCCCGACGCAGATCAGCACGATCACGATCACCCAGGCCAGGAGCTTCCCGCCGAGGCGTCGCAGCCAGCGCGGCACTCGCGGCCGAGGAGCCGGGACGAGCGTGCCGGAAGGCGGCCCCGGCGGCTGGGCGTAATGCTGGGTCACGGGCTGCGTGGGCTGTGTCGGCACGAGGCCCTGCTGCTGGGCCTCGGTGAACTTCAGATAGTCCTGGAACTGCTGAAACTGCTGGAACTGGCGCAGTTGCTCCTCGTCCAGCTGAGGCGCGGGCTGACCTCCCGCCTTGGGCTCGATGTCCGTGCCGGGCTCACTGCCCGGCTTTCCGTCATCACGCTGCTCCGCCACGTCACCATGATGCCTCGCGAGAGCCCCGGCGCACTCCGCCGGTCGCGTTTAGCGGGCTAAACGCGATCTGGAGGGGGGTGCGAGCAGGGGGCGAACGGGGTCACGTACTCTTGTCAAGGTTCTACCGAAGACCGCTGGTCTTCTCCTGGTCATCTGGCCTGGAGAACGAAGGCCCCGCTAGGGCGGGCGACCCGCGCAGGAGGAACGAGGCTCGCCCGCGACGTACTTTGTCGCGTGCCCTGACGCCCCGCGCCTGTCTGCGCTGGGGCGTTTCGTCGTTTCAGGGCTCTCAAGGCCAGTGGACCACTAGCCAAGAGAGGAGGCGACCATGGCGAAGCCCGACAAGGAGGCGGCCGTCGCCGAGATCGCGGAGAGCTTCCGCAGCAGCTCGGCCACAGTCGTTACCCAGTACACCGGCCTCTCCGTGTCCCAGCTTTCGCAGCTGCGCCGCGCTCTCGGCACCAGTGCCAAGTACCGGGTCGCGAAGAACACCCTCGTCAAGCGTGCCGCCACGGACGCCGGTATCGAGGGCCTTGAAGACCTGTTCGTCGGCCCGACCGCCATCGCCTTCGTCGAAGGTGAAGCTGTTGACGCCGCGAAGGCGCTTCGCGACTTCGCGAAGGACAACAACGCGCTTGTGATCAAGGGCGGCTTCATGGACGGCAAGACGCTGTCCGTGGACGAGATCAACACGATCGCCGATCTCGACAGCCGTGAGGTCCTGCTCGCCAAGGCGGCGGGCGCGTTCAAGGCGAAGCTGTCCCAGGCCGCCGCGCTGTTCCAGGCGCCGGCGTCCCAGGTCGCTCGCCTGGCTGCCGCGCTGGAGGACAAGCAGCGCAACGCCGGTACCGAAGCAGCCGAAGCACCCGCCGAGAGCTGAACAACCCCCACCCCGAACGTTTTTTAGTTCGTTTCAGAGAGGAAAGCCACCATGGCGAAGCTGAGCACCGCGGACCTGATCGACGCCTTCAAGGAGCTCACCCTTCTTGAGCTGTCCGAGTTCGTCAAGGAATTCGAGACCACCTTCGACGTGACCGCGGCCGCCCCGGCTGCCGTCGTCGCCGCCGGCCCGGCCGGTGCCGCCCCGGCCGCCGCCGAGGAGCAGGACGAGTTCGACGTCGTCCTCGAGTCGGCCGGCGAGAAGAAGATCCAGGTCATCAAGGTCGTCCGTGAGGTCGTCTCGGGCCTGGGCCTGAAGGAGGCCAAGGAGCTGGTCGAGGCCGCTCCCAAGGCCCTCCTGGAGAAGGTCGACAAGGAGGCCGCCGAGGCCGCCAAGGAGAAGCTCGAGGCCGCGGGCGCCAAGATCACCATCAAGTGATCTCGGGCGCGTCAGCGCCTACCGCAGCACCGTCGAAGGGGCGGGCATCCACTCGGATGCCCGCCCCTTCGCTGTCTCCGGCCCCCGCGCGCGTCGACTTTAGCCCCCTAATCGCGACGCGTAGCCACGCTAAGCATCCGAGCGAGCCGAGGGCGCCGGATCGCGTTTAGCCCGCTAAAGGCGCTCCAGGGGGCGGCCCGGCGCGACCCCCGCTGACCTGCGTTTAGCGGGCTAAACGCGACGCGGCACCGCGCCGACCTGGGGTAAGGGGCGGGTTGTGGATCTGCGCCGAGGGGTGACGTGCACTACGGTGCCGCTAGCGGTGCACGGGCCGGAGCGGGCTGCGCGAAAAGTTACCCGCGGGTCTGGCCAGAAAAGAAAACTGGTGAGTAACCTGTTCGCACTCAGCTCGTTGCACCTGGTTGACGCGGGTATCGCTGCGCGGACGCATGCGCCCTCCCGAGCCAGTGGGACGGGAAGGCAGTGCGCGACGACGCGGAACAGCTCCTGGAGGTGCGATGGGTGCCGAGGTGGTCATCGAAGGTCTGAGCAAGTCCTTCGGTAAGCAGGCCATCTGGCGGGACGTCACGCTGACCCTGCCTCCGGGCGAGGTTTCGGCGATGCTCGGTCCGTCCGGAACCGGTAAGTCCGTCTTCTTGAAGTCGATGATCGGTCTGCTCAAGCCCGACAAGGGCCGTTGCATGATCAACGGCGTCGACATCGTGACGTGCTCCGAACACCAGCTCTACGAGGTGCGCAAGCTCTTCGGCGTCCTCTTCCAGGACGGCGCCCTCTTCGGCTCGATGAACCTCTACGACAACGTCGCGTTCCCCCTGCGGGAGCACACGAAGAAGTCGGAGACCGAGGTCCGCCGGATCGTGCTCGAGAAGCTCGAGATGACCGGTCTCAACGGCGCCGACAAGAAGCTGCCCGGCGAGATCTCCGGCGGTATGCGCAAGCGCGCCGGCCTCGCCCGCGCCCTGGTGCTCGACCCGCAGATCATCCTGGTCGACGAGCCGGACTCCGGCCTCGACCCGGTCCGCACCACCTACATCTCCCAGCTCTTCCTGGACGTCAACGCGCAGATCGACGCGACGTTCCTGATCGTCACGCACAACATCAACCTCGCCCGCACCGTCCCGGACAACCTGGGCATGCTGTTCCGCAAGGAACTGGTCATGTTCGGCCCGCGCGAGGTGCTGCTGACCAGCGAGGAGCCGGTCGTCAAGCAGTTCCTCAACGGCAAGATGGACGGCCCCATCGGCATGAGCGAGGAGAAGGACTCGGCCCAGCTCGCCGCCGAGCGCGCCATGTTCGAGGCCGGTCACCACTCGGGCGGTGTCGAAGACGTCAGCGGGGTGCCGCCGCAGATGCAGCCCACCCCCGGCGTGCCGACGCGGATGGGCGCTGTCCGCCGCAAGGACCGCGTCATGCAGATCCTGTCCGGTCTCCCGCACGAGGCCCAGCAGAGCATCATCGAGTCGCTCTCCCCGGAGGAGCAGCAGCACTACGGTGTCCGCCCGCAGCGCCTCGCCGCCGCGGGGCACCGTTCGCAGCCGAGCGACGGCTCGATGCCGAACCACCACCAGGGGCAGCTGCCCGACGATCAGGTCGCCTCGATCCCGCATCCGGGGAGACCGGGCAACCACCGCATGCGGCCACATGATCCGGGGTCAGGTGGCGCGTGAGCTCTCCCGCTTCATCGGCGAAGATTCCCGGAATCGGCATGTTGCGCGAGACCGGAAACCTGTTCGCCCTTGGCCTCGACATCGTTCGTGGCATTTTCCAGCGCCCGTTCCAGCTGCGGGAGTTCATCCAGCAGGCCTGGTTCATCGCGAGCGTCACGATCCTGCCGACGGCGCTCGTCGCGATCCCGTTCGGCGCGGTCATCTCGCTTCAGTTCGGTTCGCTCGCCCGCCAGCTCGGCGCCCAGTCCTACACGGGCGCCGGGTCGGTGCTCGCCACCGTGCAGCAGGCCAGTCCGCTGGTCACCGCGCTGCTGGTCGCGGGCGCCGGCGGTAGCGCCGTCTGCGCCGACATCGGAGCGCGGACCATCCGTGAAGAGATCGACGCCATGGAGGTGCTCGGCGTCTCCGCCGTGCAGCGCCTCATCGTGCCGCGTGTGCTCGCGATGATGCTGGTGGCGCTCCTGCTGAACGGCATGGTCAGCGTCATCGGCGTGCTCGGCGGCTACTTCTTCAACGTCGTCCTCCAGGGCGGGACGCCGGGCGCGTACCTGGCGAGCTTCTCCGCACTGGCCCAGCTCCCCGACCTCTGGGTCGGCGAGCTGAAGGCGCTGATCTTCGGCTTCATCGCCGCGGTCGTCGCCTCCTACCGGGGACTGAACCCGTCCGGCGGCCCGAAGGGCGTCGGCGACGCGGTGAACCAGTCGGTCGTCATCACGTTCCTCATGCTGTTCGTGGTGAACTTCGTGATCACGCTGATCTACCTGCAGATCGTGCCCGGAAAGCTGGACTGACGCATGACCTTTCTCCAGGGCGCCAAGCGGGTCGCCAACCGTCCATTGCAGACTCTGGACACCCTCGGTGACCAGATGTCGTTCTACGGCCGCGCGTTGCTGTGGACGCCGCGGACGCTGCGCCGCTACACCAAAGAGGTCCTCCGGCTCCTCGCCGAAGTGAGCTTCGGTTCCGGCTCGCTCGCGGTCATCGGCGGCACGGTCGGCGTGATGGTCGGCCTGACGCTGTTCACCGGTGTCCTCGTCGGCCTCCAGGGCTACTCGGCGCTGAACTCGATCGGCACCTCGGCCTTCACCGGCTTCCTCACAGCGTTCTTCAACACCCGCGAGATCGCGCCGCTGGTCGCGGGCCTCGCGCTGTCGGCGACCGTCGGCGCCGGGTTCACCGCCCAGCTGGGCGCGATGCGGATCTCGGAGGAGATCGACGCGCTCGAGGTGATGGGCGTGCCGAGCCTGCCGTACCTGGTGACCACGCGGATCATCGCCGGTTTCGTCGCGGTCATCCCGCTGTACGTCATCGGCCTGCTGAGTTCGTATCTCGCGTCCAGATTGGTCGTTATCTACATCTACAACCAGTCAGCGGGAACCTACGACCACTATTTCGACCTCTTCTTACCACCGCAGGATGTGCTCTATTCGTTCATCAAGGTGCTGTTGTTCAGCGTCTTGATCATCCTGTCCCATTGCTATTTCGGATACCGGGCCTCCGGTGGCCCCGCCGGCGTCGGCGTGGCGGTCGGCAAGGCGGTGCGGCTGAGCATCGTCACGGTGTCCATCATGAACTTCTTCATCGGTTTCGCGATCTGGGGAACCGACGTCACGGTGAGGATCGCAGGATGATCGCGACAGTCCGGCGCAGGCTACTGGGCCTGATGCTCGTCGCCGTCATCGTCGGCGGTGTGGCGCTGAGCATCGCCTTGTACGAGAAGGCGTTCACCCCGGTGGTGAGCGTGAAGCTGCAATCGAGCAGCATCGGGAACCAGTTGCTCAAGCAGTCCGACGTCAAGGTCCGCGGCCTCATCGTCGGTTCGGTGAAGGAGATCGCCGCGACGCCGGATGGCGCCGAGCTCACGCTCGCGCTGAACCCGGAGTCCGCGAAACTGATCCCCCAGAACGTTTCCGCGCGATTCCTGCCGAAGACGTTGTTCGGTGAGCGCTTCGTCTCCCTCGAGATCCCGGCCGCCCCTTCGGTGAAGACGATCGCCGAGGGCGACGTGATCACCCAGGACCGCACGTCCAGCGCGGTGGAACTGGAGCAGGCCTTCGCCCATCTGATGCCGGTGCTCCAGGCCGTCCAGCCGCAGAAGCTGTCGAGCACGCTTTCGGCGATCTCGACCGCGCTCAACGGCCGCGGCGACCAGCTCGGCGACACCCTCGCGCAGCTCGGCACCTACGTCGGCGACCTGAACCCCCATGAGCCCCAGCTCCAGCGGAACCTCAAGGAACTGGCGGAGTTCTCGGACAACCTCAACGCCGTCGCCCCGGATCTGGTGCAGACCTTGGACAACCTGAGCACCACCACCCGCACCGTGGTGGACCAGAAGATGAACCTGCAGAACCTCTACGGCAGCGTCACCCAGGCCTCGGTCGATCTCCAGACCTTCCTGGGGAACAACGCGGACAACCTGATCCGCCTCGCCGACAGCGCCCGCCCGACGGCGGAGCTGCTGGCCAAGTACGCGCCGGAGTATCCCTGCGTCGTCGGGCAGATGGCCGACGTCCTGCCGAAGATCGACAAGGCGCTCGGCAAGGGCACCAACCGGCCCGGTCTGCACGCGACCATCGAGATCACCGTCAACCGCGGCCCGTACCTGCCCGGCAAGGACGAACCGAAGTTCGAGGACAAACGCGGTCCGCGCTGCTACGACCTGAAACAGTTCCCGGACCCGTTCCCGCAGGACCCGCCGGACGGCCCGATCCAGGACGGCACCACGCACAAGCCGCCCGCACGGTCGACCAACGACGGTCTCTCGCCGTCCAACAACTACGCGAACTACGGCGGCTACAACGGAAACGGCGGCAGCGCGCCCGCCGGTAACCCGACCTACAGCACGTCCGAATCGGACTTCCTCGCGCAGCTGGTCGCCCCGCAGGTCGGCATGTCCGCCTCGGACGTGCCCGGCTGGGGTTCGCTGCTCGTCGGGCCGCTCTATCGCGGAGCGGAGGTGCACGTCCGATGACTGGAATGGAAGTTGCGCCCCTTGTCGAGAAGGTGATCGACACGCGCGCGTTCCGGCCGGAGGCTACGCGATCGCGATCGCGCGCAGACGGGGGGAAGGCATGAGGGGACTTCTCGCACCGCTGATCAAGCTCTGCGCCTTCATCGTGGTCACCGTGCTGTTCACGACGATCCTCGGGATCAGCATCGCCAACATCAACACCACCAGTACCAACGCCTACAAGGCCCGCTTCAGCGACGCGACCCTGGTGCTGCCCAACGACGACGTCCGCATCGCGGGCGTCCGGGTCGGGCAGGTCAAGGAGGTCCGCATCGTCGACAGGCGCCAGGCCGAGATCGAGTTCGAAGTGGACGCCGGCCGCAAGCTGCCCGCCGGGGTCACCGCGCAGATCAAATTCCGGAACCTGGTCGGCCAGCGCTACCTCTCGCTCGGTCAGGGCACCGACTCCTCCGGCAAGAACCTGGCGCCCGGCGGCAACATCCCGCTGGAGCGGACCACGCCCGCGCTCGACCTGACGCAGTTGTTCAACGGGTTCAAACCGCTGTTCACCGCGCTCAACCCGGACGACATCAACAAGCTGTCCTACGAGGTCATCCAGGTCCTGCAGGGCGAGGGCGGCACGATCGAAAGCCTGCTGAAGCACACCGCTTCGCTCGCCACCACGATCTCCGACAAGGACCAGGTGATCGGTGAGGTCATCGACAACCTGAACTCGGTGCTCGACACGGTCAACGCGCATACGCCGCAGCTGAACGACCTGATCGTCAAGCTCCAGCAGCTGGTCTCCGGGCTGGCCGCGGACCGCGAGCCGATCGGCGACGCCATCGACTCGCTCGGCACTCTCGCGCAGACGACGTCGGGCCTGCTCGGAGAGGCTCGTGAGCCGCTCAAGCAGGACATCGCCGCGCTCGGCACGCTGACGAAGAACCTCAACGACAGCCAGCCGATCGTCGAGCACTTCATCCAGTTCCTGCCGCAGAAGGTGACGGCGCTGACCCGCACCGCCGACTACGGCTCCTGGTTCAACTTCTTCGCCTGTGAACTGACAGGAGCCGTCGCCCTGCCTCCGCTGATCAACGAGCCGATCAATCTGCCGCTGCTGCCGGTGAACCGGGCGAGGTGCACGGCATGAAGTCGTTCCAGAAACGCAATCCGATCCCGATCGCGCTGGTCGGCATCTCGGTGCTGCTGCTCGGTTTCCTCGCCGCGCTCAACTCCGAGGACCTGCCGGTGATCGGCGGCGGCACCACCTACACCGCGGACTTCAGCGAGGCTTCCGGCCTCCAGCAGGACAACGACGTCCGGGTCGCCGGGGTGAAGGTCGGCAAGATCTCCGAGATCAAGCTCGACGGCGACAAGGTCCGGATCTCCTTCAAGGTCAAGGACGCCTGGCTGGGCGACAAGACCAGCGCGGCGATCAAGATCAAGACGGTGCTCGGCCAGAAGTACCTGGCGCTCGACCCGCAGGGTCAGCGCACGCTCGACCCGAGCGCGACCATCCCGCGTGAGCGCACGATGTCGCCGTTCGACGTCCTCGACGCCTTCCGCGGGCTTTCGCAGACTGTCGACGACATCGACACGACGCAGCTGGCGAAGAGCTTCGACGTCATCACGGAGACCTTCGCCGACACCCCGGCTGACGTGAAGGGCGCGCTGAACGGCCTTTCCCGCCTCTCGGACACCATCGCCAAACGTGACTCGCAGCTGTCGAGCCTGCTCGCGAACACGCGACAGGTTTCGCAGACGCTCGTCGACCGTGACGCCGAGTTCCAGAAGCTCCTGTCCGACGGCAACAAGCTGCTCGGGGAGGTGTCCCGGCGCAAGGACGCGATCGCCGCGCTGCTGGACGGCTCGCGCAACCTCGCCACCCAGCTCAAGGGCCTCGTCGACGACAACGACGCGCAGCTCGACCCGGTGCTCACCCAGCTCGACCAGCTGACCTCGATGTTGCAGCGCAATCAGGACGCGCTCGGCCAGGGCATCGCGCGGTTCGCACCGTTCATCCGGGTGTTCACGAACACGATCGGCAACGGCCGCTGGTTCGACAACTACATCTGCGGACTGGTCCTGCCGTCGTTCGGCCCGATCAACGACAAGGGGTGCTACGAGAAATGAGTACCCGTCTCGGAGCCGGCCTCGCACGCGGCTTCACCATCGCGATCGTGCTCGCGCTGGTCGTCGCCGGCGCGCTGTGGTGGACGCTCAAGGACGCCGGCCGCAACCACCTGACCGCCTACTTCGCCGGTGCCGTCGGCCTCTACGAGGGCAACAGCGTCCGCATGCTCGGCGTCGACATGGGCACGATCACCAAGATCCAGCCCCTGGGCAACCAGGTCCGCGTCGATCTCGAATACGACCGTTCGGTGGCGGTGCCCGCCGACGCGAAGGCGATCATCGTGTCGCCGTCGCTGGTCAGCGACCGCTACGTGCAGCTGGCCCCGGCCTACAAGGGCGGCGCGCGGATCGCCGACGGTGCGGTCATCGGCCTCGACCGCACCGAAGTCCCCCTGGAAGTCGACGAGCTCGCCGCGAGTCTTTCGCGGGTCAGCAAGTCGCTCGGCCCCAACGGCGCCAACAAGAACGGTTCGCTGTCGAACCTGCTCGACACCGCCGCGAAGAACTTCGACGGCAACGGGCAGGCGCTGCACGACACGATCACGAAACTCGGCCAGGCCGCGGGCACGTTGTCCGGCAACAAGGACGACCTGTTCAAGACCGTCGAGAACCTCGGCTCCTTCTCGCAGACGCTGGTGAACAGCGACTCGCAGGTCCGCGACTTCGAGCGGCAGCTCGCCGACGTCAGCGGTTTCCTCGCGGGGGAGCGGGAGAACCTCGCGGCCACGGTGAAGCAGCTGTCCGACACACTCACCGCGGTGCAGGGCTTCATCGAGAAGAACCGCGACCGGCTCAAGTCCAATGTGGACAAGCTGGCCAGCGTGACCAAGGTGCTCGTGGACCAGCGCGGCGCGCTCGCCGAGATCCTCGACGTCGCCCCGGTCGGCCTCGGGAACCTGGTCAACACCTACAACGCCTCGTCGGGAACGCTCGACGCGCGGGCGAACCTCAATGAGCTCACCCAGCCGCCGCTGGTGATGGTGTGCAACCTGCTCAAGCAGACCCCGGACGCGCTCGACGCGCTGGGCGACGCGTGCAAGGGGATCGCCGGACTGGTCGACGGGCTGGTGCCGCTGCCGTCGATCGCGCAGGTGATCCAGTCCTCGCAGGCGGGCCAGCTGCCGCCGCTTCCGCTGCCCATCGCGGGCCAGCTCTACGGATCGGCGGCGAAGTGATGCGGAAACTCGCTCTGGTGGCCTGCGGAACCGTCGCCGCGCTGACGTTGAGCGGCTGCGGGTTCAGCGGGATCTACGACATCCCGCTGCCCGGCGGCGCCGAACTCGGCGACCACCCGTACACGGTCAAGGTGCAGTTCCGGGACGTGCTGGACCTGACCCCGCAGGCCGGGGTGAAGGTCAACGAGGTCTCCATCGGCCGCGTCGAAGCGATCGGGCTGACCCAGGACGGCTGGAACGCCGAGGTCACCCTCCGGGTCAACGGTGACGTGAAACTGCCGGCGAACGCGCTGGCCAACGTCAAGCAGTCGAGCCTCCTCGGTGAGAAGTACGTCGAGCTGGCCGCGCCCGCCGACGGGCAGGGCAAGCTCGCCGACAACGCGGTGATCCCGCTGGCCCGCACGAACCGCAGCGTCGAGGTCGAGGAACTGCTCGGCGCGCTTTCGCTGCTGCTCAACGGCGGTGGGGTCGAGCAGCTCAACACGATCACCAAGGAACTCAACAACGCCACCAGCGGCCGTTCGCCGGAGCTCAAGGCGCTGCTGAACAACACCAACCAGCTGGTCACGAACCTGGACAGGCAGTCCGCGAACATCACGCGGGCGCTCGACGGGCTGAACCGGCTCTCGCTCACGCTGAACGGCCAGAAGGACAAGCTGGTCGGCGCGGTCGACAACCTCGGACCCGGCCTCGGTGTGCTGGAGCAGCAGCGCGGCCAGCTGGTGACGATGCTGAACGCGCTCAACAACCTTTCCGGCGTCGCCATCGACACGGTGAACAAGAGCAAGGAAGACCTCGTCGCCGACCTCAAGGCGCTGCAGCCGACGCTGCAGAAGCTCGGCGAGGCGGGCTCGGATCTGCCCAAGGCGCTGGAGATCCTGTTGACCTTCCCGTTCAGCGACGCCGCCTACGACGGCGTCAAGGGTGACTACTTCAACCTGTTCGCGAAGGTCGATCTGAACCTGAACGAGATCCTGAAGAACCTCGGCCGAAGCCGGCAGAACCCGCTCCAGGACGTCATCCCGGTGCCGGGACTGACCGGCGGGACCGAGGGGCCGGGCGTGAACCCGCCGCTGCCGATCCCCGACAGCGTCGGCGGTGTTTCCGGTAGCCAGGCCGGTGCGCCGCAGGGCGGCGGGCAGCCGCAACAGACCGGGCCCGCCGGGATCTTCGGCCTGCTGTCGGGAGGTGCGGGCTGATGCTGGTCAAAAGGACGAAGCTCCAGTTGGTCGCCTTCGCGATCATCTCCGTCGTCGCCATCGTGTACGCCCTGATCCGGTTCGCCGGACTCGGCCAGGTCTTCGGCGACGAGGGCTACACGGTGAAACTCGAGCTCAAGGAGTCGGGCGGCATCTTCCAGAACGCCGAGGTCACCTACCGCGGCTTCAACATCGGCCGGGTCGGCGAGCTGCGCCTGACCAAGACCGGGCTGGAAGCCGACCTCAACATCGCGCCGGACGCCCCCGCCGTGCCCAGCGACCTCGACGCGGTGGTCGCGAACCGGTCGGCGGTCGGCGAGCAGTTCGTCGACCTGCGGCCCAAGAGCGAGAAGGGGCCGTTCCTGAAGCCGGGATCGGTCATCCCCGCCGACAAGGTCAAGACGCCGGTGCCCACCGAACAGCTCATCGGCGACCTCGACAGCCTCGCGGCGTCGGTGCCGACGGATTCGCTGCGCAAGGTCGTCGACGAGTCGTACAACGCCTTCAACGGCACCGGCCCGGATCTGCAGCGGCTGCTCGACACCGCGCGCAGTTTCACCACCACCGCGCAGGAGTACCTGCCGCAGACCATCCAGCTGCTGGAAAAGGGCGGGCAGGTCCTAGACACGCAGAACGACATGGCGAGCTCGATGAAGTCGTTCAGCGCGGACTTGAACAAACTGTCCGGCACGCTGAAGAACTCCGACGCCGACATCCGGAAGCTGATCGGGATCACCCCGCAGGTGGCGACCCAGATCAGCGAGGTGCTGGCGGAATCGGGGCCGGGGCTGGGCGCGCTGACCGCGAACCTGCTCACGACGTCGAACCTGCTGGTGACCCGGCTCGACGGGCTGGAGCAGGGCCTGGTGACCTACCCGGTGCTGGCCGCGGGCGCGAACAGCGTCGCCAACGACGGCACCGCGCACCTGGGCCTCGCGCTCAACCTGTTCAACCCGCCTTCGTGCACCAAGGGCTACATCGGCCTCGACAAGTACCGCGAAGGCACCGACACCACGAACCGGCCGCCGAAGGACGACGCGTACTGCGCCGAGCCGAAGGGCAGCCCGATCAACGTGCGCGGTTCGCAGAACGTGCCGTACAACGGTGTCCCGCAGATCCCGTCGCAGGGCGAGGTCGCCGCGAACGCGGGCCGGTCGGCCGAGGAACTGGCCGCGCTGCGGGCGGCGCAGGGCATGCCGAGCGTCCTGCAGAGCCCGGGCGTCAGCCTGGCCAGCCTCGGGTCGCTGCTGGGCCTGCCCGGCTGAGCCCGAGACCGTATACCTACCCTGGAGTGTCATGAGTTCTTCTCGATCGCGGACCCTGGTCCTGGGCGCGGCGGCGTTCGCGCTCGCCGCCTTCGTCGCAGCGGCGATCTTCGGGGTCCAGTGGGCCGTGGCCGCTTCGGACGACAACGCCGACCTCGCGCGCTCGCGGGACGACGTGGTCAAGGCGGGCGGCACCGCGATCAAGGCGTACACCGAGGTCGACTTCGAGAACCTCGACGAGTTCTTCAACCGGCAGAAGGCCGTCTCCGACGACAAGATGAGCCAGCAGCTGGCCCAGTTGGAGCCGACCTACCGCAAGGCGCTCGGCGACGCGAAGACCAAGGTCGCGACCACGATCCAGGACATCGCCGTCGAGGAACTCGACGACCACGAGGGCAAGGCGAGTTTCCTCGCCGCCATCACCACCCAGGTCACCCAGGGCGACAAGGCGAGTTCGAAGGCGCTGCGCCTGGAGGTCTCGATGACCAGGGTCGGCGATGAGTGGAAGCTGTCCGGGATCGACAACGTGCCCCTCGTCGCGGCCGGTCAGTAAGAGCGTCACCTAGAACGGAGCCCCGTAGTGCCCCCCTCCCGTCGCCAGCCCCCTCGCAGCACTCCGCCGGTGCGCCGCCCCCGGGTGGCCGGTCTGCGACGGCCCGGTGCGTCTCCTGTCGATGAGGCTCCCGAGGTCTCCGCTCCCGAGGTCGAGGTCGAGGTCGACGAAACGCCGGCGCCGGTTCGCCGTCCGTCGCCGCGGCCCGCTCCGCGTCCTGCGCCTGAACCCGAGCCTGAGGAAGCCGTCGTCGACGCTCCTGAAGAGGTCGAGGAGGCTCCCGAAGACGAGGTTGTCGCGAAGCCGAGCCCGCGCGCGAAGGCCCCTGCGGTCGCGGAGGAGAAGCCGGACGACCTCGAAGAGGCCGAAGCCGAGGCCGCTTCCGAAGCCTCTGAGTCAGAGTCCGAGAAGAAGCCAGGCTCTCGCCAGCTGATCCTGGCGGGCGCGCTGGTCGTCGTCGGGCTGCTGCTGGCCGCGACAGCGGTGCTCTTCCATCTCAAGGCTTCCGAGGTGTCGAGCTCGACGGACAACACGGCGCTGCTGGACGTCGCGAAGACCGCGCAGGTCAAGGACCAGGTCGCGAAGGCGACCGAGGCGCTCTTCTCGTACGACTACAAGAACATCGCGAAGACGGAGACCGCGGCGGGCGATCTGCTGGTCAACGACGAGGTGCGGGCGAAGTACAACCTGCTGATGGGCGAGGTCAAGCGACTGGCCCCGCAGCAGAAGATGGTCGTGACCTGCAAGGTCACCCGCAGCGCCGTCATCCGGCTGGAGGGCGACAGGGCCGACGTGATGGTCTTCGTCGACCAGAGTTCGACTCGGGCCGACACGAACAAGACCACCGCCGGGAGCGCGCAGCTGCATTTGAACGCGGAGCTGCAGGGCGACAAGTGGAAGATCACGGCGATGAACACCTACGCCGCTCCGCCCAACCCGGCCGCCTCCTCGGCTCCCGCCGCACCCCCCGCTTCGCCTGCGCCCTCCAAGTAGCGCCGCCGGGACCTGCGTTTAGCCCGCTAATCGCGATCCGGTGCGCTGGGTGCCCGGACCTGCGTTTAGCGGGCTAACGCGACGCGTGGGCGCGTCGACCTGGGTTACGCGCCCTGGGATCGGAGCTTGAAGCTCGCCGTCCGCGCCTTCTTGGCCGTCGCCCGGTCCGGATGCTTCTGGCCGACCACGTCCAGGAGTTCGCGCGTGGCCGGGTGGCCGGAGGACGTCAGCAGATCGACCACGTCGAAGCCGTCGTCCAAGCCGGCGAGCTGATGGACGAACGAGCCGAGCACGTGCATGGCCGCGAAGTGGTCGGTCATCCCGACGGCGACTTCCTCGCGGGTGATCGTTTCGCGCCGGACCGCTCCGCGCTCGGACAGCCACATCGCGGCGACGGCGCCGGGCACACCGCCCTCGGCGCGGACTCCGGCCGCGGCTTCGAGACCGCGCGTGCCGGTGGCCCCGAGCGCGATCAGAGCGAAGAGCCGCCCCTCAGGACGCGTCGTGGTCCGGAGGAACTCAGTCGCTTCCTCGATCGCGGCGGAGGGCGATCGGTGCCGGGCCCAGGCCTGCAGCTCGGCCTCCGAGGTCGCCGGTGCGGCGCCGACGAGGTCCGAACACAGGCTGTCGAGACTTTCGTCCGCGGACTCACCGACGACCGGCGCGTTCGCCCCGGCCGCGCGGAGTTCCCGGTTGATCGCCCACACCGCGATCGGGGTGAGCCAGATCATCGCCGGTGACGGGCTGGGGTCGCCCGTGACCTTGGCGACCGACGTGAGTTCGGCCGGATCCGCGACGCCCTGATGGAGGGCGCCGAGCCGTTCCAGGAGGTCCAGCGTGACCGCCACCGCGTGGCGCGTCGACTCGCCCGGTTCGAGGCCGAGCAGTGCCGTCAGGACCTCGGGGAGGAGGTCGACGGGAACCGGGGCCGGGCCCGATCCGTAAAGCGTGAAAGCGATCGTCGAGACCAGCCGGGGGAGCAGCAGTTCGAAACCCGGCGGCACGCCGTCGTCCTCGGCGACGAAGCCGGGCCCGGTCTCGCCGATCGTCAGGTACGCCCGCTCCCAGAGCTCGACAGGGCTGTCGAGGAGGTTCGCGTTCTCCTCGACGGCTATGTGCGCACCGTCGGAGACGCGGACCAGTCCGCAGGCTTCGGCCCAGCGAGGGATCAGCGCGCCGTCCTCCGCTTCGCCGGGACGGCCCACAGCGGCGACGTAGCGGCGGAGGTCCTTCAGAACCAGGCTCTGCTCCGCGGCGATCCGCAGTTCGGCCTCCGGCGGCAGAACGACCGCGGGCATCGTCGGCGGCGCGTCGGACTCGGGCCTCTGCTCGTTCATACCGCCAGTTTCGCAGGGGCGGCCGCCGCGACTTTAGCCCCCTAATCGCGACTTGGGGCCGTTCCTGTGCGCCGCACCAACCAGCCCACCGGCCACAGCCGCCACAGGCCTCCACCGACCTCAGAGCGCCCCGGAACACCCCGCCCCGACCCGGTGACTCTCCAGGGCGGCCCGCCGGCCGGGTCGCGTTTAGCCCGCTAAACGCAGGTCGGCGTGCCGGCGCCGTCACCTGCGGGTACCGGGCGGTAACCAGGATGATCGTCCTGTGAAGGACCCCGCGTGGAACCTCTTCCACGCTGCGCCAACCGGCGGGACCACCGCGCGGCATCTTGACTCAGAGCCCGCGTGGGGTCACGCTTACTGCCAACGGTGAGAACCGGCGGCGCCCTTGCGGGAGGGACAGCCACGGGGAGGCCGAGGAGAGGCATACCTGAAGACGTTGCGATGCAGGCTGGGCCCCATCGGGAGCGCCCCCTGGACAGACCGCGACGTTCGGGCTAGACTGCTTCTTTGCGCTGCCCTCTTTCAGGCTGCCCGGAGCCGGTAGTTAGGATAGTGGGCACACGGCACCCTTGACAGTCCGCATCAGCTGTTGCTGACGCGGCTGCTCACCGCTCATTGTCCCCGGAAGGACGCATCTTGGCAGTCTCTCCCGCGAACCAGGCCACTGCTGCGACCACCTCGGCTGTATCTCGCTCGGAGTCCACGGGAATCCCGGGAGCCCCCAAACGGGTCTCCTTCGCAAAGATTCGCGAGCCGCTCAGCACCCCGAACCTGCTCGACGTGCAGATCAGGTCCTTTGAATGGTTCACCGGCGACGAGGCGTGGTTCGAACGCCGCGTCGAAGAAGGTGAAGAAAACCCGGTCGGTGGCCTGGAAGAGGTCCTCAACGAGATCTCGCCGATCGAAGACTTCTCCGGATCCATGTCGCTGTCCTTCTCCGACCCGCGCTTCGACGAGGTCAAGGCCTCCGTCGAGGAGTGCAAGGACAAGGACATGACGTACGCGGCCCCGCTGTTCGTGACCGCCGAGTTCGTGAACAACAACACCGGCGAGATCAAGAGCCAGACGGTCTTCATGGGCGACTTCCCGGTGATGACCGACAAGGGCACCTTCGTCATCAACGGCACCGAGCGTGTCGTCGTGTCCCAGCTGGTCCGTTCGCCTGGTGTGTACTTCGACACCAGCGTCGACAAGACCACGGACAAGGACGTCTTCAACGTCCGCGTCATCCCGAGCCGGGGTGCCTGGCTCGAGTTCGACGTCGACAAGCGCGACACCGTCGGCGTCCGCATCGACCGCAAGCGCCGCCAGCCGGTCACCGTGCTGCTGAAGGCGCTCGGCTGGACCACCGAGGCGATCCGCGAGCGCTTCTCCTTCTCCGAGACGCTGCTCGCCACCCTCGAGAAGGACCACACCGCCGGCACCGACGAGGCGCTCCTCGACATCTACCGCAAGCTGCGCCCGGGCGAACCCCCCACCAAGGAGAGCGCGCAGACGCTGCTGGAGAACCTGTTCTTCAAGCCGAAGCGCTACGACCTGGCGAAGGTCGGCCGGTACAAGCTGAACAAGAAGCTCGGCCTGACCACGCCGTACGACACCGGGACGCTGACCGAAGAGGACATCGTCTCGACGATCGAGTACCTGGTCCGCCTGCACGCGGGCGAGGACAAGGCGACCGTCGGCGACCAGACCATCCCGGTCGAGACCGACGACATCGACCACTTCGGCAACCGTCGTCTCCGCACCGTCGGCGAGCTCATCCAGAACCAGATCCGCGTGGGTCTGTCCCGGATGGAGCGCGTCGTCCGCGAGCGGATGACCACGCAGGACGTCGAGGCGATCACGCCGCAGACCCTGATCAACATCCGTCCCGTCGTGGCGGCGATCAAGGAGTTCTTCGGTACTTCGCAGCTGTCGCAGTTCATGGACCAGAACAACCCGCTGTCGGGGCTGACGCACAAGCGTCGTCTGTCCGCCCTCGGCCCCGGTGGTCTGTCGCGTGAGCGCGCCGGCATGGAGGTCCGTGACGTCCACCCGTCGCACTACGGCCGCATGTGCCCGATCGAGACGCCGGAAGGCCCGAACATCGGCCTGATCGGTTCGCTCTGCTCGTACGCGCGGGTCAACCCGTTCGGTTTCATCGAGACCCCGTACCGCAAGGTCGTCGAGGGTCGCGTCACCGACCAGGTCGACTACCTCACCGCGGACGAGGAAGACCGTTACGTGAAGGCGCAGGCGAACGCGCCGATCCACGACGACGGCACCTTCGTCGAAGACCGCGTCCTGGTCCGTAAGAAGGGCGGCGAGGTCGAGCTGATCGACCCGCTCGACGTGGACTACATGGACGTCTCGCCGCGACAGATGGTCTCGGTCGCGACGGCGATGATCCCGTTCCTCGAGCACGACGACGCGAACCGCGCGCTGATGGGCGCGAACATGCAGCGTCAGGCCGTTCCGCTGCTGCGCAACCAGGCGCCGTACGTCGGCACCGGTGTGGAGCTTCGCGCCGCGGTCGACGCCGGTGACGTGCTCGTCGCCGAGCAGTCCGGTGTCGTCGAGGAGCTCTCGGCCGACCTGATCACGATCATGCACGACGACGGCACGCGGAAGAGCTACGGACTGTACAAGTTCCGTCGCTCCAACCACGGCACCTGCTTCAACCACCGCCCGATCGTCAACGAGGGCGACAGGGTCGAGCAGGGTCAGGTCATCGCCGACGGCCCGTCCACCGAGAACGGTGAGATGGCGCTCGGCAAGAACCTGCTCGTCGCGGTCATGCCGTGGGAGGGCCACAACTACGAGGACGCGATCATCCTCTCGGAGCGCCTGGTGCAGGACGACGTGCTCACGTCGATCCACATCGAGGAGCACGAGATCGACGCCCGCGACACCAAGCTGGGCGCCGAGGAGATCACCCGGGACATCCCGAACGTCTCCGAAGAGGTCCTCGCCGACCTCGACGAGCGCGGCATCATCCGCATCGGTGCCGAGGTCCGCGACGGCGACATCCTGGTCGGCAAGGTCACGCCGAAGGGCGAGACCGAGCTGACCCCGGAAGAGCGCCTGCTCCGCGCGATCTTCGGTGAGAAGGCCCGCGAAGTCCGCGACACCTCGCTGAAGGTGCCGCACGGCGAGACCGGCAAGGTCATCGGCATCCGCGTGTTCTCGCGCGAGGACGACGACGAGCTGCCCCCGGGCGTCAACGAACTGGTCCGCGTCTACGTGGCCCAGAAGCGGAAGATCCAGCCGGGCGACAAGCTCGCCGGCCGCCACGGGAACAAGGGTGTCATCGGCAAGATCCTCCCCGCCGAGGACATGCCGTTCATGGAGGACGGCACGCCCGTCGACATCATCCTGAACACCCACGGTGTCCCGCGTCGTATGAACATCGGCCAGGTCCTGGAACTCCACCTGGGCTGGCTGGCGTCGCAGGGCTGGAAGATCGAGGGCAACCCCGACTGGGCGAAGAACCTCAACGAGGAGCTCTACGACGTCGACCCCGGCACGAACACCGCCACCCCGGTGTTCGACGGTGCCAAGGAAGACGAGCTGACCGGTCTGCTCGGCGCCACCAAGCCGAACCGTGACGGTGAGCGCATGGTGAAGCAGAACGGCAAGGCCACGCTGCTGGACGGCCGCTCCGGCGAGCCGTACCCGTACCCGGTCGCGGTCGGCTACATGTACATCCTGAAGCTGCACCACCTCGTCGACGACAAGATCCACGCCCGGTCCACCGGTCCGTACTCGATGATCACGCAGCAGCCGCTGGGTGGTAAGGCGCAGTTCGGTGGCCAGCGCTTCGGTGAGATGGAGTGCTGGGCGATGCAGGCGTACGGCGCCGCATACACCCTGCAGGAGCTCCTCACCATCAAGTCGGACGACGTGGTCGGCCGCGTGAAGGTGTACGAGGCGATCGTCAAGGGGGAGAACATCCCCGAGCCGGGTATCCCCGAGTCGTTCAAGGTGCTCCTGAAGGAGCTCCAGTCGCTCTGCCTCAACGTCGAGGTGCTGTCCAGCGACGGCGCCGCGATCGAGATGCGCGACTCCGACGACGAGGACCTCGAGCGCGCCGCCGCCAACCTCGGCATCAACCTGTCCCGCAACGAGTCGCCCTCGGTGGACGACGTCGTGCACTGACCGCGATGAGGCGGGAGCCCGCCAGGCTCCCGCCTCCACTCGCCAACTCCTCTAGTCGCATCAACCCCAAGGGGATGTAAAGACGTGCTGGACGTCAACTTCTTCGATGAGCTCCGCATCGGCCTCGCTACCGCCGACGACATTCGTCAGTGGTCCTTCGGCGAGGTCAAGAAGCCGGAGACCATCAACTACCGGACGCTCAAGCCCGAGAAGGACGGCCTCTTCTGCGAGAAGATCTTCGGCCCGACCCGGGACTGGGAGTGCTACTGCGGTAAGTACAAGCGGGTCCGCTTCAAGGGCATCATCTGCGAGCGCTGTGGCGTCGAGGTCACCCGCGCCAAGGTGCGCCGTGAGCGGATGGGCCACATCGAGCTGGCCGCGCCCGTCACCCACATCTGGTACTTCAAGGGTGTTCCTTCCCGCCTCGGCTACCTGCTGGACCTGGCGCCGAAGGACCTCGAGAAGATCATCTACTTCGCGGCCTACGTGATCACCGGTGTGAACACCGAGCTGCGGCACAACGACCTGCCGACCCTCGAGAACGAGATCGGCGTCGAGCGCAAGAACCTCGAGACCAAGCGTGACGCGGACATCGAGGCACGGGCGCAGAAGCTGGAAGCCGACCTGGCCGAGCTGGAGGCGGAGGGCGCCAAGTCCGACGTCCGCCGCAAGGTCAAGGAAGGCGGCGAGCGCGAGATGCGTCAGCTGCGTGACCGCGCCGGTCGCGAGCTGGACCGTCTCGAGGAGGTCTGGACGACCTTCACCAAGCTCGACGTGCGTCAGCTGATCGCCGACGAGCTGCTCTACCGCGAGCTCATCGACCGGTACGGCGAGTACTTCACCGGCGGCATGGGCGCGGAGGCCATCCAGAAGCTGGCCACCGAGTTCGACGTCGCGGCCGAAGCCGACAACCTGCGCGACACCATCCGCAACGGCAAGGGGCAGAAGAAGCTCCGCGCGCTGAAGCGGCTCAAGGTCGTCGCGGCCTTCCAGGCCACCGGCAACGACCCGCGCGGCATGGTGCTCGACGCCGTCCCGGTGATCCCGCCGGACCTGCGCCCGATGGTCCAGCTCGACGGTGGCCGGTTCGCCACCTCCGACCTGAACGACCTCTACCGCCGGGTCATCAACCGGAACAACCGGTTGAAGCGGCTGATCGACCTCGGCGCGCCCGAGATCATCGTCAACAACGAGAAGCGGATGCTGCAGGAGGCCGTCGACGCGCTGTTCGACAACGGCCGCCGCGGCCGCCCGGTCACCGGTCCCGGTAACCGCCCGCTGAAGTCGCTGTCCGACCTGCTCAAGGGCAAGCAGGGCCGGTTCCGTCAGAACCTGCTCGGCAAGCGTGTCGACTACTCCGGCCGTTCCGTCATCATCGTCGGCCCGCAGCTGAAGCTGCACCAGTGCGGTCTGCCGAAGGACATGGCGCTCGAGCTGTTCAAGCCGTTCGTCATGAAGCGGCTGGTCGACCTGAACCACGCGCAGAACATCAAGTCCGCCAAGCGGATGGTGGAGCGCTCGCGGCCGCAGGTGTGGGACGTGCTCGAAGAGGTCATCACCGGCCACCCGGTGATGCTGAACCGTGCGCCGACCCTGCACCGCCTCGGTATCCAGGCCTTCGAGCCGCAGCTGGTCGAAGGCAAGGCCATCCAGCTGCACCCGCTGGTCTGTGAAGCGTTCAACGCGGACTTCGACGGTGACCAGATGGCCGTGCACCTCCCGCTTTCCGCGGAGGCGCAGGCCGAGGCCCGCATCCTGATGCTGTCGGCGAACAACATCCTTTCGCCGGCGTCGGGCCGCCCGCTCGCCATGCCGCGTCTGGACATGGTGACCGGTCTGTTCCACCTGACCCGCCTGAACGAGAACGCCGAAGGCACGGGCAACGCCTACTCCTCGCCCGCCGAGGCGATCATGGCGTTCGACCGCAAGGCCCTGAGCCTGCACGCCAAGGTCAAGATCCGCATCATCGACCGTCAGCCCGCCAAGGCCGACGAAGCGGAGCTCGCGGAAAAGGGCTGGGAGCCGGGCAAGGCTTGGCTGGCCGAGACCACCCTGGGCCGCGTGCTGTTCAACGAGCTGCTGCCGGCGGACTACCCGTTCATCAACGAGCCGATGCCCAAGAAGCGTCAGGCCCTGATCGTGAACGACCTCGCCGAGCGCTACTCGATGACCCAGGTCGCGCAGACCCTGGACCGCCTGAAGGACGCCGGTTTCTACTGGGCGACCCGTTCGGGTGTCACGGTCGCGATCTCCGACGTGCTGGTCCCGAAGGGCAAGAAGGCCATTCTGGACGAGTACGAAGGCAAGGCCGACCAGGTCGAGAAGCGGTACCAGCGTGGTCAGCTGTCGCACGCCGAGCGCAACAACGAGCTCGTCAAGGTGTGGACGCAGGCCACCGAAGAGGTCCACAAGATCATGGAAACGGCGCTGCCGGACGACAACCCGATCGCGATGATCGTGAAGTCGGGCGCGGCGGGCAACATGACGCAGGTCCGGTCGCTGGCCGGTATGCGTGGTCTGGTGTCGAACCCGAAGGGTGAGTACATCCCGCGTCCGATCAAGGCCAACTTCCGTGAAGGCCTTTCGGTGGCGGAGTACTTCATCGCGACGCACGGTGCCCGTAAGGGTCTGGCGGACACGGCGCTCCGTACCGCCGACTCGGGTTACCTGACCCGTCGTCTGGTGGACGTGTCGCAGGACGTCATCGTCCGCGAGGTCGACTGTGGCACCACCCGCGGTATCAACATGCCGATCGGTGAGGACGTCGGCGGCGGCAAGGTCCTGCGCGACCAGCACGTCGAGACCAGCGTGTACGCGCGGAACCTGGCGACCGACGCGGTCGACGCCAAGGGCAACGTCGTGCTGAACGCCGGTGACGACATCGGCGACCCGGCGATCGACAAGCTCATCGGCAGCGGGATCTCCAAGGTCAAGGTGCGTTCGGTCCTGACCTGCGAGTCGGCCGTCGGTATCTGCGCCACCTGCTACGGCCGGTCCATGGCGACCGGTCAGCTCGTCGACGTCGGCGAGGCCGTGGGTATCGTCGCGGCCCAGTCGATCGGTGAGCCGGGTACGCAGCTGACGATGCGTACGTTCCACCAGGGTGGTGTGGCCGGTGACGACATCACGACCGGTCTGCCCCGTGTCCAGGAGCTGTTCGAGGCCCGTGTCCCGAAGGGCAAGGCGCCGATCGCCGACGTCGATGGCCGTGTGCGCATCGAGGAGAGCGAGCGATTCTGGAAGATCACGCTGATCCCGGACGACGGCAGCGAAGAGATCGTCTTCGACAAGCTGTCCAAGCGTCAGCGGCTCGCGAACACCCCGAACGGCCCGCTGGGTGACGGTGACCGCGTCGCGGTCGGCCAGCAGCTGCTCGAGGGCACGCCGGACCCGCACGAGGTCCTGCGGGTCATGGGGCCGCGCGAGGCGCAGATGCACCTGGTGGACGAGGTCCAGAAGGTGTACCGGGCGCAGGGTGTGTCGATCCACGACAAGCACATCGAGGTCATCGTGCGGCAGATGCTGCGCCGCGTGACGATCATCGACTCCGGTGCCACGGACTTCCTCCCGGGCGAGCTGCCCGAGCGGACCAAGTTCGAGGCGAAGAACCGTGCGTCGGTCGCCGAAGGTGGCGAGCCGGCTTCGGGTCGCCCGGTGCTGATGGGGATCACGAAGGCCTCGCTGACCACGGACTCGTGGCTGTCGGCGGCCTCGTTCCAGGAGACCACGCGTGTCCTGACCGACGCGGCCATCAACGGCCGCTCGGACAAGCTCGTGGGCCTCAAGGAGAACGTGATCATCGGTAAGCTGATCCCGGCCGGTACCGGGATCAACAAGTACCGCAACATCCAGGTGCAGCCGACCGAGGAGGCGCGGGTCGCCGCTTACGCGATCCCGTCCTACGATGACGGCTACTACACCCCGGATGTGTTCGGCTCCACGCCGGGCGCCGCGGTGCCGCTGGACGACTACGACTTCGGCCGCGACTTCCGCTGATCGAAGCGAAATCCACGAGAAAGGCCCTCGCCGATTCCGGCGGGGGCCTTTCCCGTTTCCGGCAATGTTCCGATTTGAACCCCCTTCACCCGAAACAAGTACGCACCCTCCTCGACGCTCGCTAAATTGAACGAGTTCCACGCGGTTCGGGGGCTGTGCGCATTCCATGGGGTATCTGGGGAGACTCTGCGTGAGCAAGAAACCTGGCGCGAGATCGATCGCGCGTGCTGGGGTCGTCTACTTGGCCGCTTTGGCGGCACTGACCGGTGTGTTCGTCCTGCCTGCCGCGGCGGAGCCGCCGGTGCCCACGTCCACCGCACCGGCGACTTCGGAACCGACGAGCAGCTCTCCGGCGCCGACGCCCGTCGAGAGCCCTTCGCCCGCTGCGGCGGAGCCGCGGGCCGAGCGGCCGACGGTCGAGGCGTCCGTCGTCTTCGAGAAGGCCGCTTACCGGAGCGACGAAAACGTCCGGTTCACCTTCAAGGTGACGAACGTCAGCAAGGTCTCCGCGGTCGGTCTTCGGATCAACCAATGGCTCACTGTGCCGGGAGCGCTGTCGATCCCCTATGAACCAGGTTGGGGAGAGCTGGGGCGCGCGCCGGGAATGAACCTCGCGCCGGAAGGGACCATCGAGTTTTCCGTCACCGGGCAGATCCAGGATCTCGACCTGGGCAAAGCCGTCGTCCGAGGCTTCGTTTCCGACACGAGCGGGTTCGGCGTCGGTAGCTTCGACGCCGAGGTCGCCGTCACCAAGAACACCGGGCGGGCGACCGGCGTCGTGTTCGGCGACGAGAACAGTGACGGCAAACTCGACGACGGCGAGCAGCTGACCGGTCTCCCGCTCACCTTGCGGCACGCCATCAGTGCCAAGGAGTACCACGCCACGAGCGGCCCCGGCGGGAAGATCGATTTCGGTGATGTCCCGGCCGCCAGATACTTCCTCAGCGGCGACGGGATCAAGGGTTGGTTGTTCCCGTTTCGGACCATCCAGGTCGGTGAGGACACCGAGGACCTGTCCATCCGCGGTGTGCGACCGTTGAACGGGGCACTCAAGGCGTCGATCTCCTTCGCCAAGGACATCTACAAGTCCGGCGAGCTCGCCCATCTCACCGTGAAGCTGTCGAACTCCGGCACCCGTCCGCTCGTCGGCATCGTGGCCGGGTGCAATCGCGTCGGAAACGACTTCGAGTTGACGAGCGACGGTGCCGGTTGGGGCGAACTCTCCACTCTCGGGAGCGGGGCGACGATCCTGCCCGGCCAGACTCGCGTTTTCGACGTGACCAAGACAATCCCGGACGCCGCACTGAACTATGGCCGCGTCTCCGTCGTCTGCGACTTCGGCTATGCCGACGTCGGTCTCGACGGCAGCCCGGTCGCGATGGACGCGGCCGAGGTGCCGGGTGGGATGGCCACCCTCGCCGGACGGTTGATCCGGATCACTGATCCGGGCAAGCCGGAGGTGGGGCTCGCCGGAGTCAAGCTCGTGCTTACCTCCGACGGTGACTGCCCGACCGTCGTCGAAACGACGACCGGCGCCGACGGGCGCTTCAAGATCGACAACATCGTGACGGGGCCGAAGTACCGTCTGTTCTTCGCGCCGCCGCAGGGGTGGCGGATGAAGAACGAGAACCCGATCAAGGTCTACGCCATCGGCCCGGCGGACAACCTTCACGAGCTACGGTTCGTGGTCGAAGAGGGCCAGGAACCGCCGCTCACCATGCCGTCCCGGCGTCCCGGCTGTGACGCGTCCGGAACCACCACACCGGCACCCGGACAGCAGGGGTCCGGCGGCGGCCAGGGTCGCTCCGGTCTGGCCAGCACCGGCGCCGACGTGATCTGGCTCGGCGCGCTCGCGCTCGCCACGCTGGGTCTCGGCGCGGTCCTGCTTCTGGGCACCCGCCGTCGCCGTTCCGTCGAATAGCACCCCTCAGAGAAGCCCCCGGGCCGGGGGCGAGGGGGTCCGACAAACGGTGCGGTATCCGCTTGGATACGCGACGGATGGCGGGCGATCCGGGGGCTGTCGGCCGAAAGGATGGTCGATATGGAACCTCTTGTGACAGATGAGATCACGGCCGCGAAGAACCTGAAGTCCGCCTTGGACGGTGTCCATCTGGCAGGCGTGCCGGGTGTGTTCGCCGAGGTGCGCGCGGGCGAGCGGATCTGGCGCGGCGCCGCCGGAGTCGCCGACCTCGAAACCGGCCGCCCCGTCGAGGCCGGGATGCGGCAGCGTGTCGGCAGCATCACCAAGACGTTCGTCTCGGCCGCGGTTCTGCGCCAGGTCGAGGAAGGTCGGCTCGGGCTCGACGCGCCGATCGGTGACTACCTGCCGCAGCTGGTTCCCGGGGAACGAGGCAGGACGATCACGGTCCGCATGCTGCTCAACCACACCAGCGGCCTCGCCGAATACCTGCCCTACGCGTTCCCGTCACTCAAAGAACTCGCGCCCGGGAGCCTCGACGACAACCGGTTCCGGCGCTTCAGCGCGGCCGAGTTGATCGAGCTGGGCGTCGGCGCGCCCGCCACCGGCGAGCCGGGAAGCATTCCCGGGATCTACTCCAACACGAACTACCTGCTCTTGGGTGAGCTCCTGGAACATCTGACCGGCACGCCGGCGGAAGAGCACATCTCCCGCGCCATCATCGAACCCGCCGGCCTCGCGCATACCGGCTTTCCCGCCGGTCCGCCGATCGTGGGGTCGCACTCGCGGATGTACGAAGCGCTGTTCGGCGCGATCGACCCGCCGCGCGACTACAGCGTTTACAACATGTCCTGGGTGATGACCGGTGCCGGCCTGATCTCGACCGTCGGGGATCTCAACCGGTTCTTTCGGAAGCTGCTCGACGGCGAGATCGTCAGCCCGTCGTCGTTGGCGGAGATGCAGCGCACCGTCCCGGTCATCGCCCAGGACGGCCGGACACTCGACTACGGCCTCGGCCTATACAAGACCGAGACGCCCGAGGGTCGTTACTGGGGACACGACGGCACGGTCTGGGGTGCCTTGACGATGGCGTGGGCCAGCGCCGACAGCGGGCGGCAGTTCTCCGCCGCCCTGAACCTCGTGCGCTGGCGCAAGCCCGACCCCGAAGACGCCCCGCATCCCATCGACGCCGCACTGGCGACCCTCAAGCAGGAAGCCCTCCGCGGCCCCGCCTGACCCCACCCCAGGACTCGCCTTTAGCGGGCTAAACGCGATCCGGGGCCTGGGGGCACGACTCGCCTTTAGCCCCCTAATCGCGATCCGGGCCGCGCCACGCCCCCTGGCCGCCAGATCGCGTTTAGCCCGCTAAAGGCGCTCTGCCCGCCCTTGGCCCGCCCGCCCGCCGGATCGCGTTTAGCCCGCTAAAGGCGAGTCGTGCCGGTGGGGGAGGGGACGTGCGTTTAGCGGGCTAAACGCGATCCGGGGCGAGGGGGCCGCAGGTCAGGGAGTGCCGGGAGACGGGGAAGTCGAAGTAGGTGTCCGGGAACGGCTCCCCGTTGAACGTGTAGTGCCACCACTCCTCGGCGAGGTTCCGGAACCCGGCCGCCGCGAGCGTGCCCTTGAGCAGTTGCCGGTTCGCCCGGGCCTCGCCGGTGATCCGCGGGTCCTCGGTGTGCGAGAGCGTGTCGAAGCAGTCGTAGCCGGTCCCCATGTCGACCATGTTGTCCGGGAATCGGTCCGGCGCGAAGCACGGAGTCAGCGCCTCGCCGGGCCGATAGGGGCGCTGAGGCCGAGGCGGCAGCTTCACGATCGTCAGGTCCACCGTGCTCCCGCGGCTGTGCCCGGACTTCTCCGCGATGTACCCGTCGGCGAACAGGCGGTCCTTCGCCACGTTCGGATAGAACTCCGCCTTCATCTTCTCGTCGGAGAGGTCCTTGGCCCACCGGACGAAGTGGTCGACGGCGCGCTGCGGCCGGTAGCAGTCGTACACCTTCAGCGTGTAGCCCTGCCGCAGCAGCCGCCGTTGCGCCGTGCGCAACCCCTCGGCGGCTTGCCGGGTCAGGATGCACAGCGGTTGGACGTACCCGTCGATCTTCCGGCCGACGAAGTTGTGCTGACCGCGGTACCGGATCTCGTGCAGGATCGTCGGCGCCACATCGGAGAGCGCCACGAACTCTGACGAAGCCTCAGAAGCTTGGGCGGGCGTGGGAATCGCGGTGAGTACGGCGAGGGCGGCAGCGGCCAATGCCCTTCTGAACGTCTTCGGCATGGACCTGTCTTACCTTCTCCGAAGACTCCGTGGACCTGCGGATCTACCAGAGTTCCCCAGATTGCATAACGAAAACATAACGCCCGCGGACTTGCCGGATGCAGGTTACTGGTCCGTTGTGACCTGCAGTAGTGCCGCCAGGTGGCCCAATTCCCATTGCTCGGAAAACCGCCACCCGTTCGGCCTAGTGGCGCATCCGCATCGTGGGAAATTCACTCGACCGTGGCATGTCCCATTCTTTGATCACGAGATTGACACTCGGGCGGCTTCGCACGAGTATTTCGCCCATGCAATCCCCAGTCGCCTTGGTGTGGCGCCGGCACGTTGACTTGCGGCAGCAAGCAAGCGCGCTGTGTACGGATTTCTGACACATTCCGGCTCATTGCGTCGTCCTTGAATTCGTGCATCCGAAACGGATGTGCCCGTTCTTCGTGCGCTGACGCTTTCCGCTGTGCCGCAACGGTTCCCAGGTCGAACCGGCGGTTGATTGCTTTCCCCTGATCCGTGCCGGTGACGCCTGCGCGAAAGAGGGGAGAGGTGTGCCAATTTGTCTGGCGCTTCGGTAGCGAAAACAGGGAGAAAGAATGCTATCCAGCACGCCCAAGCGGCGAAAAGAGTGGCGAAAAGTGGTGATAGGCGCCATGGCGGCGGTGCTCGCCGTGGGAATGGTGACCTATACCGGCTCCACGACGAGTGCCTACGCCGACGTCCAGGTCGTCAAGGACGCGAAGAAGGCGGCCGACGGCAAGGAGTACTGGGTCCAGAACCACCTGGTGTCCAAGGACGTCGCGGCGTCCCGGAGCGCCGACGGCCAGCGCAAGAAGTGGCTGCTGGTCTGGGCCGGTGACGAGAACATCGCCGACACCTTGGTCAAGGACATCAAGAACCTGCCGGGTTCGCTCGGCGGTGGTCTGAACAAGATCAAGAACGCCTTGCCCGGTCCGGACTTCCTCGCCGTGATCGACGCGACGCAGGGCTCGCCGACCTACGGCAAGGTCGTCAACACCGCCACCGTCGGGCCGCTCGTCGAGAACGAGCCGCACCACATGCAATACGTGTGGCACAAGGGCGACACGATCTACGCCGGCGCGCTGTTCGCCGCCGCGACGTACGCCTTCGACGTCTCCGCGTTGCCGCAACTGAAGCTCAAGGGCGTCAGCCTCCCGACCCAGACCCTCGGCGGTTCCGTACCGGACGCGTATTGGGTGCTCAAGGACGGCACCGCGTACGGCACGTACATGGGCGGCCCGGTGGTACCCGGCCCGCACACCTACGCCAACGGTTCCACCGTGGTGGGCAACGGTTTCGCCGGCAGCCCCGGCGAGGTGGTCCGCTTCGACCAGAACGCACAGGTGCTCTCCGAGTCCCCGGCGGCCACACCGCAGGGCGACAACAAGAAGCTGTGCGACAACCTCCCGCAGCTGGACAAGCCGACTTGCGCCAACCCGCACGGCATCCAGGCGCGCGAGGACCTCAACACCCTGGTCACCAGTGACTACGCCGAGCCGCGCAACATCATTCTCGACCCGGTGAAGCAGCCGTCGCCGTATCTGCGGCGGCCGACCGTCCGCACTTGGGACATCTCCGACCGCAACAAGCCGAAGCTCAAGGCGGTCTCGTATCTGCCGGACGGTCCGAGGGCCGATCCCGCGGACCCGCTGCACGCCGAGAGCCGCGCGGTCATGGAGACCACGGTGACCAACCTGCCCGGTCACAAGGGCGCGTTCGCCCAGACCATGCAGGGCGGCGCGGTGTTCTACACGCCGGACATCACCGCCAAGGAGCCGCACTGGATCCAGGTGTTCGACGACGGCGCCGCGAACAAGGCGATCCATCCGAACAACGATTCCAACGGTGGCGGGTCGAACGGTGGCTGGATCCAGACCAGCCCCGACGACAAGTACCTCTACCGCGCGATCACCGGACGGTCCAAGGGCGCGCTCGGCCCGGACGACCCCGGCACCACCGGTGGCGTGTACGTCCTCGACATCCAGAAGCTGCTCGCCGCGGGCGACAAGGTCGAGAACATCAACGGCCGGATCGACACGAAGGAGAAGTCCCAGCAGGGCGGTGGCGGCGACCTGCCGACCGTCGTCGGCGCGGCGCCGATCAACCCGGGCACCTCGGGTGGCGGACCGCACTGGGGCGCGTACGACAACTTCGTGCTCGGTGATGACGGCTTCTACCGCGAAACCGACAAGCCGCAGCACCTCGCGGTGTCGAACTATTTCGTCGCACGGTCCGGTTTGGACGGTGACCACAAGGTCAACCTGCTGAACCTCGCCCAGGACGGGAAGCTCGCCGTCGACCAGAACTTCCGGGACGAGTTCACCGGACAGGTCGGGATCAACTTCAACCGGAAGACCTGGCCGCACGGGTCTTTCGGCAACGCCAAGCCGCACTCCGAACTGTTCGTCGTGGCTGACGCGGATCTCAAATAACCCTGCTCGGCGCGGAAGGTCGTGGGTGGTGGGCGGACCCCGCCACCCACGACCCCGCCGACCTGCTTCGGAAGGTTCCCATGGATCACCACGTCATACCGGCGAGTTCGGGTTCCGCCGGAGTCGACATCGCCCTGGTCCTGCTCCGGCTCGGCCTCCTGCTGGCGACCGCTTTCCTCGCCGGTACCGGAATCCTGCGCCCGCTCGTGGGCGAACTGCCGAAGCGCCTGCACTTCACCATCGCCGTGCTCGGCGGGGTCTCCGCCGTCCTCGCGGCGGTTTCCGCCTTCGCGACCGACGTCAACGTCATCGCACTGATCGTGCACCTCGTGCTCGCGCTCGCCATTCCGGTCGTCATCCGGTGGCCGTCCGTCGGCCGCTGGGCCTCCCTCGCGCTCGCCGCGCTGGTGGTGCTCGAAACCTCGCTGGGGCGGACAGGCGTCGAGTTCGCCATCGACACCGTTTACGTCGCCGCGGCTGCCTTGTGGTTCGGAGTCACCGTTCTTTCCGGGTGGGTGCCCGCCGAGCGGTGGCGCCAGACGAACTTCCGGCTCGGACCGCTTTCCCTGACACTGGGCGGACTTCTCGTCGTCGCGGGTGCGGTCCAGCTGTTCTCCTCGGGAGTCGGCTTGGACCGCCGGATCTACGAAACGCTCTTCGGCGTCACGTTGCTGGTGATCGCCCTACTGCCGGTGCTCGCCACCGTCGTCGCCGGATTCTTCTTCTCCGACGCGGATTCCACGCGTGCCTACCGGTTCGGCGCGGCCGCCGTGGCGATCGGTTTCGTCGCCTGGAGTGCCCTCGCGGCCATCCCCAAACCGCCTGAACCGCCGATCCCCGGCGTCGCCCTCCTTTCTGACGCTTCTGTCGGTGACCGGCGGTTCCCCGTGCTGGTGAGCCCGCAGCGGCCGGGCAAGAACCTCGTCCATTTCCCCGCGAGCGCGGGAGACGAACTGTCCGCCGGAATCGAAGGCGGCTTGATCGGCAAGGCCATCGTGCGTCCCGGCGCCGAAGGCACCTGGGCCGAGGTCGACCTGCCGAAGGGCCGCAGCGACCTGGTCATCAGCCGCGGTGGGGAGAAGACGACGATCGAGGTCGACGCGGGCGAAGACGAAGGGCCCACCATCGTGGACGCGGACGCGCCCGAGTGCGCTTCGGCCGCGCTGGGCGGCCTGATCGCCGATCGTCGCGAAGCCCTCACCTCATGCCCCGCCGACGCGCTTTCGGGCGAGGACAGCGGTTCGCTCGTCAAACTCGTCGAGTTCCTCGCCGCGCGCAAGCCTTCCGCGCTCACCCTCGTCGAGGATTCCTCACCGCGCAGCGTGGCGGCCGCGAAGCTGGTCCGCGAGACCGCCGCGCGCTCCGGGCTCCCGGTGCGGACCGAGGCGGGCCCGAACACCGCGCTGGTGGTGGTGTCCGGCTGGGCGGGCGGTTACACGGCGATGACGCGCGCCGCCGAGTCCCAGCGGCTCAAGCCGACCCACCAGTACGGCCTGTATCTCGCTCCGTGGCTGCTCAACGGGCCGATCGTCAACTCCGTCGCGAGTTCCTCGCTCCCGCTGAGGTTCGACCCTCGCGAGCAGGTCGCCGTGAGCTTCGCCGTGGCCGCGGGCAACGCCTTCGGCGGTGAAAGCCCGACGCTCGGCGGATTCCGGAACTGGCTGGGAGCCCCGCTGAACGGAGACGTCCAGATCTTCGCGGCCGCACAGGTCAACGCGATGCCGATATACCCGGGCGAACCGCACGCCGTCGGGATGATCGCCGACCGGAACTACGCGGGGCAGTGGATCCCCGACGGCACGATCGTGCCGATCAGCTCGGTACTGCGGTGAAGGATTCCGCTCGATTCCAGTAGCGGTGAAGAAAGGAAGAAGAGATGAAGCGAATCGCGGCCCGTGTGCTGCTGCCGCTCGCCGTCGCGGGCGCGCTGTCCGGACTCGCGGGCGGGGTCGCCTCGGCCGACCCGCTGCCGGGTCTGCCGACCGGCGGCGGCAACCCCGCGGTGTGGCTGATTCCCGGCCTCGACCTCGGCGGCTTGCTCGGACCGACCGCCCCCGTGCCCACCGACCTGCTCGCCCCGATCTACGGGATCATCACGCCGATTTCTTAAGAACCGTTACCAGCAAAGGAGAATCTCATGAAGAAGACCTTCGTCCGCGCGGTCACCGGCGCGGCGCTCGCCGGCCTCGTCGTGCTCGGCTCGGCCGCTCCGGCGCTCGCCGTGCAGGCGGCGCCGAACGATGTCGTGGTCGTCGACGAGCCCGACACGAGCGACCTCGACAACATCTGGACGTTCGCGCCGCTCGGCGTCCCGGTGCTGGGTCTCATCCAGTCGCTCAACGGCGTTCTCGGCAAGCTGCTGCCGTCCTGATTTCCGTGGCGGCGCGGCTCTCGGGCCGCGCCGCCGCTTTCGGTGAGGAGAACCGATGGCCGACAGACAACTGATCGGGCGCATCGCCATCGCGGGGATCGTGGTGGCCGCGCTCGCGACCTGTGTGGTGCTGCTCAACGGCGGTGAAGAACCGCAGGCCGAGACGGTGGCCGTCGTCGGGGAGCCGACCGGCGCCGCGCCGTCGCGAGAGCCGGATCGCACGATCACCCGGACGCTGAGCCAGGCGCAGCCGCAACCGGTGTCGAACGACTGGCAGATCGCCTACGAGCTCGTCGGGACGGGGACCGCGACCGTGGTCTACGACTCGAACGGGCTGGGGCTCGTGCACCAGGAGCTGCAGGTGACGCTGCCGTGGCGCAAGGAGCTCACGTGGAAGAACACCGGCACACCGCCGACCGTCCAGCTGATGGGGCAGGGTGAGGGCGCCGTCGAATGCCGGGTGGCCGTGGGCGGCGCCGTCGTCACCTCGGAGAAGTCCACCCCGGGCGAGGTCGCCACCTGCGCCGGCCGCCTGGCCCCCTCCTGACCACCCCGCGCGCGGCGACTTTAGCGGGCTAATCGCGATCCGGCGCCCGGCACGCTCCCGGCCCCGCGCTGCGACTTTTAGCGGGCTAAACGCGATCCGGTGGTCGGGGAAATTCACTGGCCGGGGTCGGCAGAATGTAGCCATGACCTGGAGCTTCGAAGTCACCCCCGTCGATCACCCGGACGCCGCCCGGCTGCTGCGCGAGTACCTGGACGAGATCGCGTCCCGCTTCTACGGGCGCCAGATCACCGACGACGAGCTCGACGCCGCGCTCGAGGAGCACCACAGCCGGAATCTGACCCCGCCGACCGGCGCGTTCCTCCTCGCGTGGCGCGACGGGGTGCTCGCCGGTTGCGCCGGGCTGCGGGTCGCCGCTCCCGACATCACCGAGCTCACCCGCGTCTTCCTGCGCAAGTCCGAGCGGGGCAAGGGCGGCGCGGCGCTGCTCGTGGCCGCCGCCGAGGACGTCGCCCGCGGCCTCGGGGCCACGCTGATCCGCCTCGACACCCGTGACGACCTCGTCGAGGCGAGGGCTCTGTACACGCGCCTCGGCTACGAAACGGTCGAGCCCTTCAACGACGAGCCGTACGCCCATCACTACTTCGCGAAGTCCCTGGCCGCGGCCCTGCCGGATCGCGTTTAGCCCGCTAAACGCGACGTGGGCGGGGGGCGTAGGTGGCCTTCGCGAGGAGGGTGCCGACGAGGACGGGGGTCAGTCCGATCAGCAGCAGGAAGACGCCTGTGTCCTTGCCTTCGATCAGCGGATGCCACCACAGCGGCGTCACGGCGATGTCGACGACGTCGCCACGCTCCGGGAACGTCCCGAACGACATCCACCACAGGTCCTTGACCTCGTGCGCCTCACCGTCGAGTTCGTAGGTGCCGTCCACCAGGTTGCTGTTGCCGCAGCTCGTGCAGCTAGCCGTACCCGCCTCCGCCCGCAGGGTCGCGGTCACGGTGAGCCGCGCCTCGGGAGCGAGCCCGGTCAACGCGGTCAGCGAGTTCACCGCGAGCGCCAGCCCCGGCAGCACCAAGGCGAGCGCGACGACCGTGCGCGCCACCAGTGACAGCGTCGACAGCGGCTGACGCCCGCCGGCTTCCCGGCGCCGGTTGAGCGGCCCGCGGAGCCCCGCGAGCGGGCCCTGCCGCTTCCCGAGCCATCCGGCGTCACTCGTGTCGGAACCCGCTGCGACAGCACGGAAATCCGCGTCTTCCCAGTCCACTGTGGACGCCAGTGTGGCCAGACGGCGGGAGTCGGCGAACATCACCTCTTCGGTCAGCGTCCCGGCTTCGGAGGCCCACAGCGAGCCGCCGTGGAAAGCCACTTCCCGGACCCGGAACCACGGATCGCCGTCCAGCAGGTCACGGACGCCGGTGCCGAGCAGGGCGCGCGCGAACTCCGGATCGGACGTCGTCACGGTGAACCGGCGGTCGAACTCCGTGCCCGTCTCGAACCGTTCCAGCAGAGCGTCCGGCTTCGGCGCTCCGACGGTGTTCCGCGTGATGCGGGCGTCCTCCAACGGCGTGAACCGTTCCGGCTCGAACGCGCCCGTGGCGGGAGTGATGACGACCGACGGCACGACGGGCGTCCGAAGCTGGATCAGGGCGTACGTCCCGCCCATCAGGTCGCCTGTCCCAGCCGGCTCCGGAGATCCACCGAGCCCGTACTCGACCCCCAGCAGCCGATGCCCGTTGTGCCCGAACTCGACCGCCGTCACCACGGACTCGGGAGACGCCTGGGCGACCGCGATTCCCCGCACGGGAAGCACACCGAACGAAGGCTCACCGGCCCCGTCGAGCCTGCCGATCCACGTCTTCTGCCGATAGCCCCGCCACGCCGCCAAAGCCGCGATGACCACCGGGAACGCGAACCACAGCCAGCCGAACCCCGCCGAGAGCCAGTACAGCGACGTCTCGGACACGAGGATCCCGCAGAGCGCGTAGCTGACGGCCGCCGCTGTCGGCCGCCTGCCGTCGAACCGCCCGCCGAGCAGGAGCAGCGCCAGTGCCAGTGCGTACCCACCGGCGATGAGCCACGGCCCGGCCAGCTGATCGTCCATCGCGCGACCCTACTGGTCCACGTCGAGGTTCTCGCGGGTCTCCTCTTCGCTGTGATGTCCGCCGGTGCGGCCGTACTCCTGCCCCGTCATGGTGGTGCGCGAGTTGTCGATCGTCTTGTTCACGAAGTCGAAACCGGCCTTGCCCTGATACGCCGACCCCTTCGACAGATCGGCCGGATTGACCCCGACCACCTGCTTGATCGCCTGGTTCGGCACGGACTTGAGGACGTCCTTCGCGGCATCGCCGAACGTGCCCAGCTGCGTCCCGGAACCCTTGGCGATCGCGCCGACGATCGACTTCTCCTGACCGGGCGTCATCCCGATCTTGCCCGCCTTCGTCAGCTTCGAACCCTGTTTGATCAGGTCGTCGGTCCACTTGGCCATGAAGCCCATGAACTTGTCGAGCAGCTTGCCGAGGGCGCCGAGGTGCTTGGTGATCTTGCGCATGGCGTTCGCGGCCTTGGTGATCGTCGCGGTCATCGCGGCGGCCACCGAGGAGCCGAAGCTGACCACGGACGCGGCGAGCGCGGGCAGCCAGATGTAGATCGCCCAGGTGACCAGCTCGGAGATGATCGATTTGACGACCTCTTCGATGACGGTCATCACCATCGACCACATCTGCAGCGTCTCGGCCACCGTCCCGGCGCTGCTGCCGATGCCCTTGATGCCGACGGCGAAGTCGCCGAGCGCGTTGCGAGCGGCGTCGCCCGCGTCGCCCACCCAGTCCTTCAGCGACTCGTCGCCGGTCTTGACGAAGTCGTCGGCCAGCGTGACGAAACCCTTGGCGATGTTGCCGAAGTTGCCCGCCGCGGTCTTGAGCGCCGGACCGTCACCCGTGACGAAGTGCAGCGCGTCCTGCAGCGGCTGGATCAGCTCGATCAGGATGTTCAGACCGTTGCTGACCAGCCAGCCCACCGGGTCGAGCACGAAACTCGCGACGTCCGCGCCCGCCCCCGCGATGAACCCGACGCCGTCCTGCACCAGCTGCCCGCCGGCGGCCGCGACGTCGCCGGGGCCCTGCGCGGTGCTGAACTTGTCGTAGGCGTTGGCGACCGTGGTGACGCCCTTGCCCGCGATCGGCACCTTCTTCGCCGCGTCGAGCGCGTTCTTGCCGAAGCTGTCGTCACCCGTGATCTTGACGCCGCCGGCGATGCTCGCCTTCTCGTCGGTCATGCCGTCCCCCAGCTCACTTCGGTCCGTCGATCTTGGCTTCGTACTTCCCCAGGGTGATCGTCGCGTCGTTTTCGAAGCCGTTGTAGATCGACGCCGCCTGGTTGAACTTCCCGGAGAAGGCGTCCACCCCGGTCTTCATCAGCTCGAGCAGCTCACGCAGATCGGCGAGCTTGCCGGTGTAGGTCTGTTTCACGGCGAGCCCGATCAGGCCCCACGACTTGTCCGTGACGTCGGCCTGGTCGACGAGGCCGCCGAATTTGCCAGCCTCGTCCTTGTAGTAACCGAGATTGTTCGCGTAGTCGGTCAAGGCCTGCGTCTTGACCGCGTGCCCGCCGGCACCTGGTCCGGTCATCGGTGGTCCTCCTCGTCGAACAGGTTCTTGAGGAACTGGTCACCGGCCGAGTTCCCGCCCGCCGACGGCTGGCCGGGAGTCGCTTCGTCCGACCGCCGGAGCACCGTCTCCTCGCTGAAGTCGTCCTCGTTCCGAGGGCGGCGGGCGGGGCGGGCGGTCTCCGGTGGTGGCTCCTCCGACATCTGAGACCGCAAATCGTCGGCCGTGGTTCCCAGCGCTTCCGCTTGGGCTTCCAGAACCTGTTCTTCGACGTTCAGATGGAACGTCGAACCGAACTGCTCGTCGACGATCCCCGCCTGCTTCCGCGCCGCGTCCGCCACCGCGGTGTGCAAAGTGGACAGAATCGCCGCGGCGAGCTGTTGTGGTTGCTGCCGAAGGGCTTCCGGGCTCAGGCGGATGTCCTTCACGGACCCGCCCGGCCCCGCGACGACGGTGACCGAACGGTCCGGCGACGCCGCCACCGACTCCAGCTCGGCCAGTTCCGCCTGCATTTCGCCGACCTTCGCGAACTGCGTTTCAGCCTTCTTGATCTTGGACTGGAACTTCTCGAATTCCGCGACCAACTGTTCGAACTCGGCCGACATGGACCCTCCCGTGCTCGCGCTGCGTCAACCGGCCATCACTGTGACCGGTGTCATCGTGACCCATTCGCCGCTTTGACGCGATGGTGTGCTTTCCGGATCCATCCGGCTCACCCGTTGGGGGAATAGGTAGCGTGGTTCGCCGAGTAAGGCGATATCAGCACAGCGAGGGGAGGGCGTCGTGGACGCCGAGCAGCAGGAAAGCACCGAAGAACCCAGGCGGGGGAGTCACGCGGCGCCGGAGGGGGCACCCGTGCATCCGTTGATCGACCTCAACCGGGATCCGCATCCCGGCCGGGCGGATCACGCCAAGCCCGACGAGGAATAGGACGGCCCGAAACGCCGTTCCATCAGGGTGGCCGCGGCGTGACGCCCGGCACGATATAGTTATCGACCCCCCGATTTGGCCGGTCCGGAAGTGGCCGGGTATCTTTGGAGACCGTGCCCGGCAGGCGTCGGGCCGTCCCGTGTGCCGTGCGGCATGGACGGGGTGCTCAGGCATCCGGTCCGAAGGCTTCGCCCACACGGGATCCGACGGAAAATCCCTACGGGAAGTTACCGGTCGAGAGACCGTGACGCGGGCCGACACGCCCGACCGCGGGGGCCGGAGACAGACACGTAGTAGCAAGATCGCGAACAGAAAGCTGGTCCATTGCCCACGATCCAGCAGCTGGTCCGTAAGGGCCGCCAGGACAAGGCTGCCAAGCAGAAGACCGCGGCCCTCAAGGGGAGCCCGCAGCGGCGTGGCGTGTGCACTCGCGTGTACACCACAACCCCCAAGAAGCCGAACTCGGCGCTTCGCAAGGTCGCTCGTGTGAAGTTGACCAGCGGCATCGAGGTCACCGCCTACATTCCCGGTGAGGGCCACAACCTGCAGGAGCACTCGATGGTGCTCGTGCGTGGTGGTCGTGTGAAGGACCTTCCGGGTGTCCGTTACAAGATCATCCGCGGTTCGCTCGACACCCAGGGTGTCAAGAACCGTAAGCAGGCGCGCAGCCGGTACGGCGCGAAGAAGGAGAAGAGCTAATGCCCCGCAAGGGTCCGGCCCCTAAGCGGCCGCTGATCTCTGACCCCGTCTACGCATCCCCGCTGGTCACCCAGCTGGTGAACAAGGTGCTGAAGGACGGCAAGCGGTCCCTGGCCGAGCGCATCGTCTACGGCGCTCTCGAAGGCGCTCGCGAGAAGACCGGCACCGACCCGGTCGTCACGCTGAAGCGCGCCCTTGACAACGTGAAGCCCACCATCGAGGTGAAGAGCCGCCGCGTCGGTGGTGCCACCTACCAGGTGCCGATCGAGGTCAAGCCGGGTCGTTCGACCACCCTCGCCCTGCGTTGGCTGGTCTCCTTCTCCGCGGCCCGCCGCGAGAAGACCATGATCGAGCGCCTGCAGAACGAACTCCTCGACGCGAGCAACGGCCTCGGCGCCAGCGTGAAGCGGCGCGAGGACACGCACAAGATGGCCGAGTCCAACAAGGCCTTCGCGCACTACCGCTGGTGATGACCGCCCGGCTGCCGATCAAAGCCTTGCCGGGCCCCAATTTTGAGACAGGGGAACACTCTCGTGGCACGTGAAGTGCTGACCGACCTGAACCAGGTCCGCAACATCGGCATCATGGCCCACATCGACGCCGGTAAGACCACCACCACCGAGCGGATCCTGTTCTACACCGGGGTCAACTACAAGATCGGTGAAGTCCACGATGGCGCCGCCACCATGGACTGGATGGAGGAGGAGCAGAAGCGGGGTATCACCATCACCTCGGCTGCCACCACCACTTTCTGGGCCGATCACCAGATCAACATCATCGACACCCCGGGCCACGTCGACTTCACCGTCGAGGTGGAGCGTTCGCTCCGCGTGCTCGACGGTGCCGTCGCCGTCTTCGACGGCAAGGAAGGTGTCGAGCCGCAGTCCGAGCAGGTCTGGCGTCAGGCGGACAAGTACGAGGTTCCTCGTATCTGCTTCGTCAACAAGATGGACAAGCTCGGCGCGGACTTCTACTTCACCGTCCGCACCATCGAGGAGCGCCTCGGCGCCCGCCCGCTGGTCATCCAGCTGCCGATCGGCGCCGAGAACGAGTTCGAAGGCGTCATCGACCTGGTCCGCATGAAGGCGCTGACCTGGCGCGGCGAGGTCCAGAAGGGCGAGGACTACGCCGTCGAGGAGATCCCGGCCGAGCTCGCCGACAAGGCGGCCGAGTACCGGGAGAAGCTGGTCGAGGCCATCGCCGAGACCGACGACTCCCTGATGGAGAAGTTCCTCGAGGGTGTCGAGCTGACCGAGGCCGAGCTGAAGGCCGGTATCCGGAAGCTCACCGTCGCCCGCGAGGCGTACCCGGTGCTCACCGGTTCCGCGTTCAAGAACAAGGGCGTTCAGCCCATGCTCGACGCGGTCATCGACTACCTTCCGTCGCCGCTGGACGTCCCCGCCGTCGAGGGCACGCTGCCCGACGGCGAGACCCCGGTCTCCCGGAAGCCGTCCGTCGACGAACCGTTCGCCGCTCTGGCGTTCAAGATCGCCGCGCACCCGTTCTTCGGCAAGCTGACCTACATCCGGGTCTACTCGGGCAAGGTCGCCTCCGGCGCGCAGCTGATCAACGCCACCAAGGAGCGCAAGGAGCGCATCGGGAAGCTCTTCCAGATGCACTCCAACAAGGAGAACCCGGTCGACGAGGCCCAGGCCGGCCACATCTACGCGGTCATCGGCCTGAAGGACACCACCACCGGTGACACCCTCGCCGACCCGCAGAACCCGGTCGTCCTCGAGTCGATGACGTTCCCGGCGCCGGTCATCCGCGTCGCGATCGAGCCGAAGACGAAGGCCGACCAGGAGAAGCTGTCCCTGGCGATCCAGAAGCTGGCCGAAGAAGACCCGACGTTCCAGGTCAACCTGGACGAGGACACCGGCCAGACGATCATCGCGGGTATGGGCGAGCTGCACCTCGAGGTGCTGGTCAACCGGATGAAGTCCGACTACAAGGTCGAGGCGAACATCGGTAAGCCGCAGGTCGCCTACCGCGAGACGGTGCGCAAGACGGTCGAGAAGCTCGACTACGTGCACAAGAAGCAGACCGGTGGTTCCGGTCAGTTCGCGAAGGTCATCGTCAAGCTCGAGCCGCTCGAGTCCACCGATGGTGCCCTTTACGAGTTCTCCAACAAGGTCACCGGTGGCCGCGTGCCGCGGGAGTACATCCCGTCGGTCGACGCGGGCGCGCAGGACGCCATGCAGTACGGCGTGCTGGCGGGCTACCCGCTCGTCGGGTTGAAGTTCACCTTGCTGGACGGCGCGTACCACGAGGTCGACTCTTCGGAAATGGCCTTCAAGATCGCCGGCTCCATCGCGATGAAGGAAGCCGCGAGGAAGGCCGGCCCGGTCATCCTCGAGCCGCTGATGGCCGTCGAGGTCACCACGCCCGAGGATTACATGGGCGATGTGATCGGCGACCTCAACGCCCGCCGTGGCCAGATCCAGGCCATGGAGGAGCGCGCCGGCACCCGTGTCGTCAAGGCTCTGGTGCCGCTGTCGGAGATGTTCGGCTACGTCGGTGACCTGCGGTCGCGTACCCAGGGACGTGCCAACTACTCGATGGTGTTCGACTCCTACGCCGAGGTTCCCGCGAACGTCGCGAAGGAAATCATCGCGAAGGCGACGGGGGAGTAGTTCCCGTCCGCTCGCGGGCATAAGGAACACTCCTGAACGTCCGCAGCATCCGTCCAGAAACGAATCTCCGTCCGACAGCCACGTTGGCCGGTGAGTAAGCAAAACAGTCCAGGAGGACATTCCAGTGGCGAAGGCGAAATTCGAGCGGACCAAGCCGCACGTCAACATCGGGACCATCGGTCACGTCGACCACGGTAAGACCACTCTGACCGCGGCGATCACCAAGGTTCTGCACGACAAGTACCCCGAGCTGAACACGGCGTCGGCGTTCGACCAGATCGACAACGCGCCGGAAGAGAAGCAGCGCGGCATCACGATCAACATCTCGCACGTCGAGTACCAGACCGAGAAGCGTCACTACGCCCACGTGGACGCCCCCGGTCACGCGGACTACATCAAGAACATGATCACCGGTGCGGCGCAGATGGACGGCGCGATCCTCGTGGTCGCGGCGACCGACGGCCCGATGCCGCAGACCCGTGAGCACGTGCTGCTCGCGAAGCAGGTCGGCGTGCCCTACATCGTGGTCGCGCTGAACAAGGCCGACATGGTCGACGACGAAGAGATCCTGGAGCTCGTCGAGCTCGAGGTCCGCGAGCTGCTGTCCTCCCAGGACTTCCCGGGTGACGACGCTCCGGTCGTCAAGGTCTCCGGCCTGAAGGCCCTCGAGGGCGACGCCAAGTGGGGCGAGAGTGTTCTCGAGCTCATGGCGGCCGTCGACGAGAACGTGCCGGACCCGGTGCGTGAGCTCGACAAGCCGTTCCTGATGCCGATCGAAGACGTCTTCACGATCACCGGCCGTGGCACGGTCGTGACCGGCCGTATCGAGCGTGGCCGCGTCAACGTGAACGAAGAGGTCGAGATCGTCGGCATCAAGGAGAAGTCGACCAAGACCACCGTCACCGGTGTCGAGATGTTCCGCAAGCTGCTCGACCAGGGTGAGGCCGGCGACAACGTCGGTCTGCTGGTCCGCGGCATCAAGCGCGAGGACGTCGAGCGCGGCCAGGTCGTCGTGAAGCCGGGCACCACCACCCCGCACACGGAGTTCGAGGGCTCGGTCTACATCCTGTCGAAGGACGAGGGTGGCCGTCACACCCCGTTCTTCAACAACTACCGCCCGCAGTTCTACTTCCGTACGACGGACGTGACCGGCGTGGTGACCCTCAAGGAGGGCACCGAGATGGTCATGCCGGGCGACAACACGGACATCAGCGTTGTGCTGATCCAGCCGGTCGCCATGGACGAGGGTCTGCGTTTCGCCATCCGTGAGGGTGGACGGACCGTCGGCGCCGGCCAGGTCACCAAGATCAACAAGTGATTTAACGCCACCCGGGGGTCTGATACACCCCCGGGTTCAAGGCGTCAAATCACGTGTGCGACACTATTCAGGTTGCTCGTCCTGGGGCGGCCGAATCCTGTAAGTCATTCGACAAGCAGGTTCCGGCCGCCCTGGTATGAGTGGCCATGGTCCGTGAAGCTCTTCCTTCGGTTGAGGCCAGCGGGCACGGCGGTTGAGACGGCACGGCCGGATCGCTGCCTCCTCACATGAGGAAGACCAGCAAGACGAAGATCCCAAGGGATCGGTCTGTGCGTCGGGTGCGACACGCCCGACCGCGTGGACCGGACACAGGGCCGTTGAGCTGGGAAAACCTCAGGCACGACCGAGGTTTGAAGAGACAAAGCGGCACGAGACGACAAGGAACGCAGCCACCATGGCGGGACAGAAGATCCGCATCCGGCTCAAGGCCTACGACCACGAGGCGATCGACACCTCGGCGCGCAAGATCGTCGAGACGGTCACGCGCACCGGCGCCCGTGTTGTCGGGCCGGTGCCGCTGCCCACCGAGAAGAACGTTTACTGCGTCATCCGCTCGCCGCACAAGTACAAGGACTCGCGCGAGCACTTCGAGATGCGCACGCACAAGCGTCTGATCGACATCCTCGACCCGACGCCGAAGACGGTCGACGCGCTCATGCGCATCGACCTGCCGGCGAGCGTCGACGTCAACATCCAGTAGCGGCTGGCGAGCGGCGGAGAGTAAGAGACTCATGTCTGACAGGCAAGTGAAGGGCATCCTGGGCACCAAGCTCGGCATGACCCAGGTCTTCGACGAGAACAACCGGGTCGTCCCGGTGACCGTCGTGCAGGCCGGTCCGAACGTGGTCACCCAGGTTCGGACCCAGGAAACCGACGGCTACAAGGCCGTGCAGCTGGCTTTCGGCGCGGTCGACCCGCGCCGGGTGAACAAGCCGCGCACCGGCCACTTCGACAAGGCGAGCGTGACCCCGCGTCGTTTCCTTGCGGAGCTGCGTACCACCGACGCCGAGACCTACGAGGTCGGCCAGGAGATCACCGCTGAGGTGTTCGAGGCCGGTATCGAGGTCGACGTGACCGGTACCAGCAAGGGCAAGGGCTACGCCGGTGTCATGAAGCGTCACGGCTTCAAGGGCCAGGGCGCGAGCCACGGTGCCCAGGCCGTGCACCGCAAGCCCGGCTCGATCGGTGGCTGCGCCACCCCGGGCCGTGTCTTCAAGGGCCTGCGCATGGCGGGCCGGATGGGCAACGACCGGGTCACCACGCAGAACCTGACCGTGCACGCCGTGCGTGCCGAGGACGGCCTGCTGCTGATCAAGGGCGCCGTGCCCGGTCCCAAGGGCGGCCTGCTGTTCGTTCGCAGCGCCGCGAAGGGTGGTAACTGAAGATGAGCAGCGTCGAGCTGAAGACCCCGGCCGGTAAAGCCGACGGCACGGTCGAGCTCCCCTCGGAGATCTTCGACGTGCAGGCCAACGTGCCCCTCATGCACCAGGTCGTCGTCGGCCAGCTGGCCGCCGCGCGCCAGGGCACGCATGACACCAAGACCCGCGGTGAAGTCCGCGGTGGTGGCAAGAAGCCGTACCGCCAGAAGGGCACCGGCCGCGCCCGCCAGGGTTCGACCCGTGCGCCGCAGTTCACCGGTGGTGGCGTCGTCCACGGCCCCACGCCGCGTGACTACACCCAGCGGACCCCGAAGAAGATGAAGGCCGCCGCCCTGCGTGGCGCCCTCTCCGACCGGGCCCGCGCCGGACAGCTGCACGTCGTCACCGAACTGGTGACCGGCGAGAAGCCGTCCACCAAATCCGCCAAGGCCGTCATCGCCGCGGTGACCCAGGCCAAGCGCGTTCTCGTGGTGCTGCACCGCGACGACGAGCTGAGCTGGAACTCGCTGCGCAACCTGGCCGAGGTCCACATCATCACGCCCGACCAGCTCAACACCTACGACGTGTTGGTCAACGACGACGTGGTGTTCACCAAGGCCGCTTACGACGTTTTCGTCGCCGGCCCCGTCCGGGGCAAGAGCGCGAAGGCTTCGGCCCGGTCGAGCGAGGTTGAAGGGAGTGACGAGCAGTGAGTGCGATCGCCATCCCCGATCCCCGCGACATCTTGCTCGCGCCGGTGATCTCCGAGAAGTCCTACGGGCTGCTCGAGGACCACAAGTACACGTTCGTGGTTCGCCCGGACGCCAACAAGACCCAGATCAAGATCGCGGTCGAGAAGGTGTTCGGCGTCAAGGTGGTCAGTGTCAACACCCTCAACCGCCAGGGCAAGCGTAAGCGGACTCGCGCCGGCTTCGGCAAGCGCAAGGACACCAAGCGCGCCATCGTGACTCTTTCGGCTGAAAGCAAGCCGATCGAGATCTTCGGCGGACCCACCGCGTAAAGGACTGAGCTGACACATGGGCATCCGCAAGTACAAGCCGACGACCCCGGGTCGTCGTGGCTCCAGCGTCTCCGACTTCGCCGAGATCACTCGGTCCACCCCGGAGAAGTCGCTGCTGCGTCCGCTGAGCAAGTCCGGCGGCCGTAACTCCAGCGGCAAGATCACCACCCGCCACAAGGGCGGTGGCCACAAGCGTGCGTACCGGCTGATCGACTTCCGCCGGAACGACAAGGACGGCGTTCCCGCCAAGGTCGCGCACATCGAGTACGACCCCAACCGGTCCGCTCGTATCGCGCTCCTGCACTACGCCGACGGCGAGAAGCGCTACATCATCGCCCCGGAGAAGCTCAAGCAGGGTGACACGGTCGAGAACGGCCCCCGCGCCGACATCAAGCCGGGTAACAACCTGCCGCTGCGCAACATCCCGGTCGGCACCGTGATCCACGCGATCGAGCTCCGCCCCGGTGGCGGCGCGAAGATGGCGCGGTCCGCCGGTGCCAAGGTGCAGCTGGTGGCGAAGGACGGGCCTTACGCCCAGCTTCGTCTCCCGTCGGGCGAGATCCGGAACGTCGACGTGCGCAACCGCGCCACCATCGGCGAGGTCGGCAACTCCGATCACTCCAACATCAACTGGGGCAAGGCGGGTCGTAACCGCTGGCGCGGCAAGCGCCCCACCGTCCGTGGTGTCGTCATGAACCCGGTCGACCACCCGCACGGTGGTGGTGAGGGTAAGACCTCCGGTGGTCGCCACCCGGTGAACCCGAACGGAAAGCCCGAAGGCCGCACCCGCCGCCGCAAGGCCTCCGACGCCATGATCGTCCGCCGCCGGCGTACCGGCAAGAAGCGCTGAGCAGGGAGGTAGAAGAACATGCCACGTAGCCTCAAAAAGGGCCCCTTCGTGGACGACCACCTGCTCAAGAAGGTGGACGTTCTCAACGAGTCGGGCAAGAAGACCGTCATCAAGACCTGGTCGCGACGCTCCACGATCATCCCGGATTTCCTGGGTCACACGATCGCGGTGCACGACGGTCGCAAGCACGTCCCGGTGTTCGTCACCGAGGCGATGGTGGGTCACAAGTTGGGCGAATTCGCCCCGACTCGGACCTTCAAGGGCCACATCAAGGACGACCGCAAGTCGCGCCGCCGCTGAGCGGGCACGAGAGAACAAGGAACTAGCGATGAACGCCCAGAACGACGTGGCCGAGGCTTTGCCGACGGCTTACGCGCGGGCTCGCTTCGTCCGGGACTCGCCTACCAAGGTGCGCCGGGTGATCGAGCTGATCAAGGGACGTAGCGCCGCCGACGCCTTGGCCGTGCTCCAGTTCGCCCCGCAGGCGGCAAGCGAGCCGGTCGCGAAGGTGCTCGCCAGCGCCGTGGCCAACGCCGAGAACAACCTCGATCTCGACCCTGACACCCTCTGGGTCAAGAACGCCTACGCCGACGAGGGCCCGACCCTCAAGCGCATCCGTCCGCGGGCCCAGGGCCGCGCGTACCGGATCCGCAAGCGGACCAGCCACATCACCGTCGAGGTGGAGTCGCGTCCCAAGGCCGAGGCCAAGAAGGCACAGGGCAAGAAGAAGGCAGGTGGCCGGTAGTGGGCCAGAAGATCAACCCGCACGGCTTCCGCCTGGGTATCACCACGGACTGGAAGTCGCGTTGGTACGCCGACAAGCAGTACGCGGAGTACGTGGCCGAGGACGTCAAGATCCGGAAGCTGCTGTCCACGGGCATGGAGCGCGCCGGGATCTCCAAGGTCGAGATCGAGCGCACCCGTGACCGTGTCCGCGTCGACATCCACACCGCCCGGCCGGGCATCGTCATCGGCCGCCGCGGCGCGGAGGCCGACCGGATCCGCGGCGCGCTGGAGAAGCTGACCGCCAAGCAGGTCCAGCTGAACATCCTCGAGGTCAAGAACCCCGAGGCCGACGCCCAGCTCGTCGCTCAGGGTGTCGCGGAGCAGCTGAGCAACCGTGTGGCGTTCCGCCGCGCGATGCGCAAGGCGATCCAGACCTCCATGCGTTCGCCGCAGGTCAAGGGCATCCGCGTGCAGTGCGGCGGTCGTCTCGGCGGTGCCGAGATGTCCCGCTCCGAGCACTACCGCGATGGCCGCGTCCCGCTGCACACGCTGCGTGCCGACATCGACTACGGCTTCTTCGAGGCCAAGACGACGTTCGGTCGCATCGGCGTGAAGGTGTGGATCTACAAGGGCGAGCTCGTGGGTGGCCTCAAGGCCCGTGAGGCGCGTGACGCCGCCGCGGCCGCCGAGCGCGCCCCGCGCCGTGACCGTGGTGACCGTCCGTCCCGCCCGCGCCGTTCCGGCGCGTCGGGCACGACGCCGACCTCGACCGAAGCCGGTCGGGCCGCTGCCGCCGCCAAGAGCGACGACACCGCCCCCGCGGCCACCGAGGCCCCGGCTGCTGAGACTGCAGAAAAGACGGAGGGCTGACACGTGCTCATCCCGCGCAGGGTCAAGCACCGGAAGCAGCACTCCCCGAAGCGCCACGGTGCCGCCAAGGGCGGTACGAAGGTGAGCTTCGGCGAGTACGGCATCCAGGCGCTTGAGCACAGCTACGTGACCAACCGGCAGATCGAGTCCGCTCGTATCGCCATGACGCGTCACATCAAGCGTGGCGGCAAGGTGTGGACGACCATCTACCCGGACCGCCCGCTGACCAAGAAGCCGGCGGAAACCCGCATGGGTTCCGGTAAGGGTTCGCCCGAGTGGTGGATCGCCAACGTGAAGCCGGGCCGCGTGATGTTCGAGATCTCGTTCCCGAACGAGGAGACCGCCCGTGAGGCGCTCCGCCGCGCGATCCACAAGCTGCCCATGAAGTGCCGCATCGTGACCCGTGAAGGTGGTGAGTTCTGATGGCGAAGGCAAGTGCCGCACTGGCATCAGAGCTGCGTGAGCTCACCGCGGAAGAGCTCGTTCTGCGTCTGAAGGAATACAAGGAGGAGCTCTTCAACCTCCGCTTCCAGATGGCGACCGGACAGCTCGACAACAACCGTCGTCTGCGCACCGTCCGTACGGACATCGCGCGGATCTACACGGTCATGCGCGAGCGTGAACTCGGCCTGTCCGTTTCCCCTGACGCCGAGAGTGAAGGTGCCGCATGAGCGAGCAGCCCACCGAGGCGGCCGGCCGCAACGACCGTAAGGTCCGTGAGGGCTATGTCGTCTCGGACAAGATGAACAAGACGATCGTGGTCGAGCTCGAGGACCGCAAGAAGCACCGTCGTTACGCCAAGGTTCTCCGCAGCACCAGCAAGGTCAAGGTGCACGACGAGAACAACGAGGCGGGCGTGGGCGACCGGGTCACCTTGATGGAGACCCGCCCGCTGTCGGCGACCAAGCGCTGGCGTCTGGTGCAGATCGTGGAGAAGGCCAAGTAAGTAGGGCTCATTGAGTCCCTTAGTTCCGCAAGGCTCGCGTCGCTGTGACATTCAAGAACGCGAGAACCAGCGCGACATACAGGAGTAGACGTGATCCAGCAGGAGTCGCGGCTTCGGGTTGCCGACAACACGGGCGCGAAGGAAATCCTTTGCATCCGCGTTCTCGGCGGCTCGGGGCGGCGCTACGCGGGCATCGGCGACATCATCGTCGCCACCGTGAAGGACGCCATGCCGGCTGCCGGCGTGAAGAAGGGTGACGTCGTCAAGGCGGTCATCGTTCGCACGCGCAAGGAGCGCCGTCGTCCGGACGGTTCTTACATCCGCTTCGACGAGAACGCTGCTGTGCTCATCAAGAACGACAATGAGCCCCGCGGCACCCGCATCTTCGGCCCGGTGGGCCGCGAGCTGCGCGACCGAAAGTTCATGAAGATCATTTCGCTCGCGCCGGAGGTGTTGTAGAGCATGAAGGTGAAGAAGGGCGACACGGTCGTCGTCGTCGCCGGCAAGGACAAGGGTGCCAAGGGCAAGGTCATTCAGGCCTACCCCGAGCGCGAGCGTGTGCTGGTCGAGGGCGTGAACCGGATCAAGAAGCACACGCGGATCTCCCAGACCCAGCGCGGCGCGCAGTCCGGCGGCATCGTCACGCAGGAGGCGCCCATCCACGTTTCGAACGTGATGGTCGTCGACTCCGACGGCAAGCCGACCCGGGTGGGCTACCGCATCGGCGAGGACGGCAAGAAGGTCCGGGTCTCGCGCCGGAACGGTAAGGACATCTGATCATGACCACCGCAGAGAAGATCGCCCCGCGCCTCAAGGTGCGGTACCGCGAGGAGATCAAGGGACAGCTCCAGGAGGAGTTCTCCTTCGAGAACGTCCACCAGATCCCGGGCGTCGTCAAGGTCGTCGTGAACATGGGTGTCGGAGACGCCGCCCGTGACAGCAAGCTGATCGAAGGCGCCATCAAGGACCTGGCCGCGATCACCGGGCAGAAGCCCGAGGTTCGCAAGGCTCGTAAGTCCATCGCGCAGTTCAAGCTGCGTGAGGGCCAGCCGATCGGTGCGCGCGTGACGCTGCGCAACGACCGGATGTGGGAGTTCCTCGACCGGCTGCTGACCATCGCGCTGCCGCGTATCCGTGACTTCCGCGGGCTTTCGCCGAAGCAGTTCGACGGCAACGGCAACTACACGTTCGGTCTCAACGAGCAGTCGATGTTCCACGAGATCGACCCGGACGCCATCGACCGCCCGCGCGGTATGGACGTCACTGTCGTCACCACCGCCAACACCGACGACGAGGGCCGCGCGCTGCTTCGCAAGCTCGGCTTCCCGTTCAAGGAGAACTGAGTCGATGGCCAAGAAAGCACTGGTCCACAAGGCCGCGAAGACGCCGAAGTTCAAGGTTCGCGGTTACACGCGCTGCCAGCGGTGCGGTCGCCCGCACTCGGTGTTCCGCAAGTTCGGGCTCTGCCGGATCTGCCTTCGCGAGATGGCACACGCGGGCGAGCTGCCCGGCGTCCGCAAGTCCAGCTGGTAAGAGTCCTTTTTGCCAATTCGGCCGAAAGCAGGCGGATACGGACCGCGAGCCCAAGGGCTCACCGGTTCCCTTTCCGCCGTGACTGCCGGTCGGATTGGCAAACAATCGGATACAGAACTCCCACTTCGCCACAGGCCTTGCAGTTCTGCAGGGAACCAGGCGAGAAAGGTTGACAGGTCACCATGACGATGACCGACCCCATCGCAGACTTCTTGACCCGTCTGCGTAACGCGAACTCGGCTTACCACGACGAGGTCGTGCTTCCCCACTCGAAGATCAAGGCGAACATCGCCGAGATCCTCAAGCGCGAGGGCTACATCTCGGGATACCGGGACGAGCCGGGCGAGAAGCACAAGAACCTCATCGTTGAGCTGAAGTACGGCCCCAACCGTGAGCGCAGCATCGCCGGCCTCCGCCGCGTGTCCAAGCCCGGCCTGCGGGTCTACGCAAAATCGACCGAACTGCCGTCCGTTCTGGGTGGCCTCGGCGTCGCGATCATCTCGACGTCGTCCGGCCTCCAGACCGACCGTCAGGCCAAGCGCAACAGCGTGGGCGGCGAAGTCCTCGCCTACGTCTGGTAAGGAAGGGGGCACAGACATGTCACGCATCGGAAAGCTGCCGGTCGCCGTCCCCTCCGGGGTCGAGGTGACCATCGAAGGTCAGCAGATCAAGGTCAAGGGGCCCAAGGGCACTCTTGAGCACACCATCGCCGAGCCGATCACCGTGGAGCGCGCCGAGGACGGCACGCTGCAGGTGAAGCGTCCCGACGAAGAGCGCAACAGCCGTGCCCTGCACGGTCTCACCCGGACGCTGGTCAACAACCTCGTCGTCGGTGTGACCGCGGGCTACGAGAAGAAGCTCGAAATCCACGGTGTCGGTTACCGCGTGCAGGCCAAGGGTTCGGACCTCGAGTTCGCCCTCGGCTACAGCCACCCGGTGAAGATCGAGGCCCCGGAAGGCATCACCTTCAAGGTCGAGACCCCCACCCGGTTCTCGGTCTCGGGCATCGACAAGCAGAAGGTCGGCCAGATCGCCGCGGTCATCCGCAAGCTGCGCCGCCCGGACCCGTACAAGGGCAAGGGCCTGCGCTACGAGGGTGAGAAGATCCGCCGCAAGGTCGGAAAGACGGGTAAGTGATCATGAGCGACACGACTACGAAGCGCAAGCCGGTCGGCAAGGACATCTCGACCCGCCGCCGCGTCGCGAAGGCCCGTCGGCACTTCCGCCTTCGCAAGAAGATCAACGGCACGGACCAGCGTCCGCGCCTGGTCGTCAAGCGTTCGTCGCGGCACATCGCCGTGCAGCTGATCGACGACCTCGCCGGCAAGACCCTGGCGTCGGCGTCCACCCTCGAGGCGGACGTTCGCGCGCTGGACGGCGACAAGAAGGCCAAGGCCGCCAAGGTCGGGGAGCTTCTCGCCGCCCGCGCCAAGAACGCCGGTGTCTCGACCGTGGTGTTCGACCGTGGAGGCAACGCCTACCACGGCCGCATCGCGGCGCTCGCCGACGCTGCCCGTGAGGCGGGGTTGGAGTTCTGATGCAGATGCTCGTGAATGGAAGGAAAGCCTGATGCCGGGACGTACACGGCAATTCGGCGGCGGCCAGGGCGGGCAGGGCGGCAACGACCGCAATGACCGTCGCGACCGCCGTGACCGGCGCGACAGCGGCCGTGGCGGGGCCGGCCAGGAAAAGACCCCGCACCTCGAGAAGGTCGTGACGATCAACCGCGTCGCCAAGGTCGTCAAGGGTGGTCGTCGCTTCAGCTTCACCGCCCTGGTGGTCGTCGGTGACGGCGACGGTCAGGTCGGCGTCGGCTACGGCAAGGCCAAGGAAGTTCCCGCGGCCATCGCCAAGGGCGTCGAGGAAGCGAAGAAGAACTTCTTCCGCGTTCCCCGCGTCGGTGGCACCATTCCCCACCCCATCCAGGGTGAGGAAGCCGCCGGTGTCGTGCTGCTGCGTCCGGCCTCGGCCGGTACCGGTGTCATCGCCGGTGGTCCGGTCCGCGCGGTGCTGGAGTGCGCGGGTGTCCACGACGTGCTGTCGAAGTCTCTCGGCTCCGACAACGCGATCAACATCGTGCACGCGACCGTGGCGGCCCTGAAGGGTCTGCAGCGTCCCGAAGAGGTCGCGGCCCGCCGCGGTCTCCCGCTCGAGGACGTCGCCCCGGCTCGGATGCTGCGTCAGCGCGCGGGCCAGGGGGTCTGACATGACTCAGCTCAAGGTGACCCAGGTCAAGAGCAAGATCGGCACGAAGCACGCTCACCGCGAGTCGCTGCGCACCCTCGGGCTGCGCAAGATCCGCCAGAGCGTCGTGCGTGAAGACACCCCCCAGGTTCGCGGCCTCATCCACACGGTCCGCCACCTGGTGGAGGTCGAGGAGGTCAAGGCATGACTGCCATCAAGATCCACCACCTTCGTCCGGCTCCGGGCGCGAAGCGCGACAAGATCCGCGTCGGCCGTGGTGAGGGCTCGAAGGGCAAGACCGCCGGTCGCGGTACCAAGGGCACCAAGGCCCGGAAGAACGTGCCCGCCGGTTTCGAGGGTGGGCAGATGCCCATCCACATGCGGCTCCCGAAGCTTCGCGGCTTCAAGAACCGCTTCCGCACCGAGTACCAGCCCGTGAACCTGGGCGACATCGCCCGCGTGTTCCCGGACGGTGGCACGGTCGGCAACGAGGAGCTCGTCGCGAAGGGTCTTGTTCGCAAGAACAAGCTCGTGAAGGTGCTCGGCAACGGTGACCTGAACGGCGTCAAGCTGGACGTCACCGCCGATGCTTTCTCCGGCTCCGCCAAGGAGAAGCTCTCCGCCGCCGGTGGCTCCGCCACCACGCTCTGAGCTTTCTTCGCTCGCTTCACCGAAAGGCCCGCCCGGCTCCGCTGGGCGGGCCTTTCGCTTGCGCTCGCTTCGGTCGCGCGCCCTCGCTCCGCTCGGCTCCGCTCCACCGGCGCGACTTTCGCGGGCTAATCGTCATCCGGCCCCTTCTCCCTGGCCCTCCCGGGGGCTCGCCTTTAGCGGGCTAAACGCGATCTGGGGCCCTGAGCCCTCCCGGCCCAGCGCGGCGACTTTAGCGGGCTAATCGCGATCGGGTGGTCGCCCGGGCGCCCGCGGCCCAGATCGCGTTTAGCCCGCTAAAGTCGCCGCGCCGGGCGTGGCGGCTGCGGCGCTGTGCTGGGAGAATCACGAGGTGGACACACCTTCCGGGCAGGATCGGCGGCCCTTCCAGCAGCAGCCGGATGTCCAGCCGACGGTCGTATCCGTTTCAGGTCCCCTCGATCCTCCAGGAGAACCAAGCCGGCCTGAGCCTCGCAGGCTCGTCACGGCGGGGCTGGTCGCTCTGGCCCTGGTGCTGACCCTCGTAGGCTGCTTCTTCCCGCTCTTCAGGACCGAGCATCGGTTCACTTTCGAAGCCGTCGAACAGACCATGTTCGTATTCGTGCAGAGCGCGTGGGACACGACCGCGGAACAGCGCGGCCAACCCGCCTCCGCGACGTCGACATCGACGTCACCGATCGGTATCCCGCTCTTGGCTGCCGCGACGCTCCTGCTGGCGGCTGCGGTCGTCAGCACGCGGCTCGTCGGGCGTCCTCGCCCGAGAGCTCTGGACAAGTGGCTCACCACCATCGCGGCGGTATTCCTCGCCGGCGTCGTCAGCTGCGTCGCCACGCTGGGGGTCGGACCCCGACTGGGAGATGACGTCAAGGTGACCGTGACCCTCGAAGCGGGCATGTGGGCTCTCTTCGCCGCAGTCGCCGCATCACTGGGTGCCGCGGTCATGAGCCACCGTGTCGAGGAGGCCGAGGTCCCGGTGAGCGGCGACCTGAGTCTCGCGGAGATGCCCACTCCGAAGGACGGCATCTCCATCACGGTGCTTCCGCCGGAGCCACAGCCCGAGCAGCCGGACTACTCGGCCTTCGCCCCGCCTCCGGATCCCGGTCCGAAAGAGCGCGATTAGCCCGCTAAACGCACTCGCGTCGGTCGATACGGTGGGCGAGGAGGTGGCCGATGACTTGGGCGATGATCTTTTTCGGAGCGGCGGTGCTCGTGGCTTTTACGCCAGGGGCGAACAATCTGCTCGGTCTGCACCACGGCATGACACAGGGAGCGTGGAAGGGGCTCGCCGGCCTGTTAGGCCGATTGGCCGCATTCACGGTCTTGATCGCGGCTGTCGCCGCAGGGCTCGGACAGCTCCTCGCAGCCTCTGAACTTGCACTCACGGTGATCAAATGGGTGGGTGTCGCCTACTTGGTCTGGATCGGCGGACGGCTGTTGTGGTCGACGTGCCGCGGCGGCTCGGCCGCCCTGGTCCAAGAGCCCCGAGCCACCGAGCCCGTACCGGCCTTGAGGATCGCGAGGAAGGAATTCGTCGTCGCGATCACGAACCCGAAGGCGATCCTCATCTTCACCGCGTTCGTGCCCCAGTTCATCGACGCAGCTCACGGCTCATTTCCCGGCCAGATCGCGATCCTCGGCGCTGTATATCTGCTGGCCGAGTTCGTCGCGGGCGCGACCTACATCGGAGTCGGCACGCTCGTGAAATCGCTCAGGCTGTCCCGCCGCGCCACTCGCAACGTCGATCGCGGCACCGGCGCAGTGCTCCTCGGCATGGCGGGCGCACTCGCCGCTTCGAGCTCCTGAGCCCGGTCTCCGATCACAGCGCGTTTAGCGGGCTGATCGCGATGCGGTGAGGGCCGGAAAGTGGGGAACGGCAAGGCGTTCTGTCAAGGTTCCGGAGCAAGATGAGGAAGTCGATCAACCTCAAGGACCAACCTTCGTTCGGAAAACCCACACGCACTGCGGACACGCCCTGTGAAGCTGTTAGAGTCGGCGACACGCTTCGGGACGAGTGTGCCCCGAAGCGTTCCTGGCTTGTGCCAGAAAGCTGTGTGTTCCCGCCGGCCCCAGGTCGGCCAAGCCGATCGTCGGTAAGACAGCCGACGACGCCGAGGAGGTCCCCCGCGTGCTCAGCGCCTTCCGCTCGGCTCTCGCGACGCCGGATCTACGTAAGAAGATCCTGTTCACGCTAGCCATTGTCGCGGTCTACCGAATCGGTGCCACCATCCCGGCCCCGGGCATCTCGTACTCCGCCGTCCAGCAATGTACGGAAACCGGGTCGCAGGAGGGCGTCTATCAGCTGCTGAACCTGTTCAGCGGCGGTGCGCTGCTGCAGCTCTCGCTGTTCTCGACCGGCATCATGCCGTACATCACGGCGAGCATCATCGTCCAGCTTCTCACCGTGGTCATCCCGCGGTTCGAGGAGCTGAAGAAGGAAGGCCAGGCCGGCCAGGGCAAGCTGACCCAGTACACCCGGTACCTGACGATCGCGCTCGCGGTCCTGCAGGCCACCGGTGTGGTGGCGCTCGCCGACCGCAAGCAGCTCTTCCCGCAGTGCGACACCGCGATCATCCCGGACAACAGCGTCTACACGCTGGCCATCATCGTCATCACGATGACCGCCGGTACGGCCGTCATGATGTGGCTGGGTGAGCTGATCACCGAGCGCGGCGTCGGCAACGGCATGTCCGTCCTGATCTTCCTGAACATCGCGGCCCGCATCCCGATCGAGGGTGGCAACATCCTCAGCAGCGCGGGTGGCGTCGTCTTCGCTCTGATCTGTGTGTTCGGCCTGGTGATCATCGCCAGCGTCATCTTCGTCGAGCAGGGCCAGCGCCGGATCCCGGTGCAGTACGCCAAGCGCATGATCGGCCGCCGCATGTACGGCGGTACCTCGACCTACCTGCCGATCAAGGTGAACCAGGCCGGTGTCATCCCGGTCATCTTCGCCTCGTCGCTGCTCTACCTGCCGGACCTGATCAGCCGCCTCGTCGGTGACGCCAACAGCAACTCCGGCTGGCAGGTCTTCATCCAGAACTACATCGTCAACCAGTCCAGCTGGGCCCACGTCCTGCTGTACTTCGCGTTGATCATCTTCTTCACGTACTTCTACATCACGATCACGTTCAACGTGGACGAGCGTGCGGAGGAAATGAAGAAGTTCGGTGGCTTCATCCCGGGTATCCGCCCGGGGCGTCCCACCGCGGAGTACCTCAGCTACGTCCTCGGCCGGATCACCCTGCCGGGCTCGCTGTACCTGGGCATCATCGCGATCCTTCCGAACTTCTTCTTGTCCGTCACCGGTAGCGGGAACAACCAGAACTTCCCGTTCGGTGGCACGGCTGTGCTGATCATGGTCGGTGTCGGTCTCGACACCGTGAAGCAGATCGAAAGCCAGCTGATGCAACGTAACTACGAAGGGTTCTTGAAGTGACGCGCCTGGTTCTCGTTGGCCCTCCTGGCGCGGGCAAAGGTACTCAGGCGGTAGCACTGTCGGAGAAGCTCCGGATCCCGCACATCTCGACCGGCGATCTGTTCCGCGCCCACGTGGGCGAGCAGACGCCGCTGGGTCAGGAAGCCAAGCGCTACCTGGACTCCGGCGAACTCGTGCCCGACTCGGTCACGAACGAGATGGTGCGCGAGCGCCTTGCCGAACCCGACGCCAAGGTCGGCTTCCTGCTGGACGGGTTCCCTCGGAACACGAAGCAGGCCGACGTCCTCGGTGAGATCCTCGGCGAGGTCGACACTGAGCTGAACGCGGTCATCCAGCTCCAGGTCTCGGAAGACGTCGTCGTCGAGCGGCTGCTGTCCCGCGGCCGCTCGGACGACACCGAAGAGGTCATCCGTCGCCGCCAGCAGATCTACGTGTCCGAGACGGCTCCGCTGCTCGAGTACTACGCGGAAATCCTGGTCACGGTCGACGGTGTCGGCTCGGTCGACGAGATCTCCGCCCGCGTGCTGGAAGCGCTGCGCGACCGCACGTGAACCTCGGAGGACTGCGTGTACTGCAACGGCTTCGTCGTGGGCGCATGATCGAACTCAAGACCCCGGGTGAGCTCCAGGCGATGAGGGCCGCGGGCCTGGTCGTCTGGCGCACCCTCACCGCGGTGCGCGAGATCGCCAAGCCTGGGGCGACCACGGCCGATCTCGACGAACTCGCCGAGCAGACGATCCGCGACGCCGGCGCGGTGCCCTCGTTCAAGGGGTACCACGGCTTCCCGGCGTCGATCTGCGCGTCGGTGAACGAGCAGATCGTCCACGGCATCCCGTCGAAGACGCAGGTCCTGAACGACGGCGACATCATCTCCGTCGACTGTGGAGCGATCCTCGACGGCTGGCACGGCGACTCCGCGGTCACCATCGCGATCGGCGAGGTGTCGGAGGCGGATTTGGCGCTTTCGGCGGCCACCGAAGCGGCGATGTGGGCGGGGATCGCCGCGGTGTCGTCGGGCGGCCGACTCACGGACATCTCGTATGCCGTGCAGACCGCGGCCGAGAAGGCGGGCCGGGACGACGGCATCGAGTACGGGATGATCGTCGAATACGGCGGCCACGGCATCGGGCGCCAGATGCACATGGACCCCTTCCTGCCGAACCTGGGCAAACCTGGCAAGGGCCCGCGGCTCAAGACCGGGATGGCGCTCGCGATCGAGCCCATGCTGACCGGTGGCGGCGGTGAGACCGTCGAACTCGAGGACGGGTGGACCGTCGTGACCGCGGACGGCTCGCGGGCGTCGCACTGGGAACACACCGTCGCCATCACCGATGACGGCCCGTGGGTGCTGACAGCCCCCGAAGACGCCTGACGCCTCTGGCCCCGGATCGCGTTTAGCCCGCTAAAGGCGAGGTGGCCAGAGCGCGATTAGCCCGCTAAACGCAAGTCCGCCCGCTGGTCGGCGTAGTGCCGAAGCCCGCCGATGAGGCGCCCGGGCGTTGCCTCCATCGGGTGCACCTCGTCCGCCGAGCGCGCCAGGCCACCGCCCCGCCGGATCGCGTTTAGCCCGCTAAACGCAGGTCGGCGGAGGCGTACGATGGCAAAGGTCGCTACTGGTGGGCTCAGCGGTCACCTAACACGGTTACCCCCCGTTTGGGGCTCACGACACGGGTTGCGTACACTGTCAAGTCGGTGTACTCATCGCGCCCGGATCCTGCGCGCTCGTGATTTCTCGCGAACGGACATTGGACCCGGGGAGGAGTGTGCCGAAGCACCACCCAGCCAAGCACTCAAGCTCTGACTGATAACACAGCGTAGCGACAGGAAATGCGGAGGACATGGGCAAGAAAGACGGGGCCATCGAGGTCGAAGGCCGCGTAGTCGAGCCGCTCCCCAACGCGATGTTCCGCGTCGAGTTGGAGAACGGCCACAAGGTCCTTGCACACATCAGCGGCAAGATGCGGCAGCACTACATCCGCATCCTGCCCGAGGACAGGGTTGTCGTGGAGCTCTCGCCCTACGACTTGTCTCGTGGTCGCATCGTCTACCGCTACAAGTGATCACGACGAGTTAGCACAAGCAGGAGAGCAGGAGACGTGAAGGTCCAGCCGAGCGTCAAGAAGATCTGCGACAAGTGCAAGGTGATCCGCCGTCACGGCCGGATCATGGTGATCTGCGAAAACCTGCGGCACAAGCAGCGGCAGGGCTGATCACTCGCACTCGTTCAGAGTGGATTGACGGCTAAACAATCTCCCCGCACCTGCCGGGCCGTGAGAACGGCCCGGTTCACCCCCGGGCTTCAGGCCGGGGCCGGGACACCCGAAGCGCGAGCCAAGGGCACGACAGGCGAGTCGGTCCCGGGACCGGACGGGGAGCAGACCTGAAGATGAATTCTATGAAGGAGCATCAACGCCAATGGCACGACTCGCTGGCGTAGACCTCCCCCGCGAAAAGCGGTTGGAGATCGCGCTGACCTACATCTACGGCATCGGCCGTACCCGCTCGAAGCAGCTCATCGCGGCTGCCGAGCTCAACGCGGACACCCGCGTCAAGGATCTGAGCGATGACGACCTCGCCAAGCTGCGGGTCTACATCGAAGAGAACTTCAAGGTCGAGGGTGACCTTCGCCGTGAGGTGAACGCCGACATCCGTCGGAAGATCGAGATCGGGTGCTACGAGGGCCTTCGCTGGCGTCGCGGACTGCCCGTCCGTGGTCAGCGCACCAAGACCAACGCACGCACCCGCAAGGGTCCGAAGAAGACGGTCGCCGGCAAGAAGAAGGCTGGCAAGAAGTGAGCGTCCAGGGCAAGAAGGTCGTGCAGATGGGCGGCGTCCACCGCCGCGGCTCGGCTTGTGTCTCGCCCAAGGCGCTCTACGCCCGCCCGATGGCGCTCCGCAACCTGTACACCGACGCCGGATCGATCATCCGTCGCGGCCAGGCCGAAGCGGTCGCCGCTCACCAAGAGAACGCGCGCTAACAGGAGAACCCTCAGAACATGCCACCGAAGTCTCGTACTGCGGCGGGGGCCAAGAAGGTCCGCCGTAAGGAAAAGAAGAATGTCGCGCACGGCCACGCGCACATCAAGAGCACCTTCAACAACACCATCGTCTCGATCACGGACCCGACCGGTGCCGTGATCGCGTGGGCGTCGAGTGGTCACGTGGGCTTCAAGGGCTCGCGTAAGTCCACCCCGTTCGCCGCGCAGATGGCCGCCGAGAACGCCGCCCGCAAGGCTGCCGAACACGGCATGAAGAAGGTCGACGTTTTCGTGAAGGGCCCGGGTTCGGGCCGCGAGACGGCGATCCGCTCGCTGCAGGCGGCCGGCCTTGAGGTCGGCACCATCCAGGACGTGACCCCGCAGCCTCACAACGGCTGCCGCCCGCCCAAGCGGCGCCGGGTCTGAGGAACGGGGAGGAGTAAGAAGAAATGGCTCGTTACACCGGCCCCGCGACGCGTATTTCGCGTCGCCTCAAGGTTGACCTCATCGGCGGCGACCAGGCTTTCGAGCGTCGCCCCTACCCGCCGGGCCAGCACGGCCGCGGGCGCATCAAGGAGTCCGAGTACCTCCTGCAGTCGCAGGAGAAGCAGAAGGCTCGTTACACCTACGGCGTTCTCGAGCGTCAGTTCGTCCGGTACTACAAGGAAGCCGTCCGGCGTCCGGGTAAGACCGGTGAGAACCTGCTGCAGATCCTCGAGTCCCGCCTGGACAACGTGATCTACCGCGCCGGTATCGCCCGCACCCGCCGTCAGGCGCGTCAGCTGGTGAGCCACGGTCACTTCGTGGTCAACGGCGTCAAGGTCAACGTGCCCTCGTTCCAGGTCAGCAAGTGGGACATCATCGACGTGCGGCCGAAGTCGTTCGCGATGCTGCCCTTCGTCGCTGCCAAGGAGTCGTTCGGCGAGCGTCCCGTTCCCGCGTGGCTCCAGGTTGTTCCGTCCAACCTCCGGGTGCTGGTCCACCAGCTCCCGGAGCGCGCTCAGATCGATGTTCCGGTTCAGGAACAGCTGATCGTCGAGCTCTACTCGAAGTGATCCATCACCGGGCCGGAGATCCTCCGGCCCGGTATGGGTTCGCGCGGCGGCGTTCAGAATGCGCCGCCGCGTCGCCATCCCTTTCGGTGTCATATGGCGGGCGCCGTTTGGAAAGGAATTAGGAAAGATGCTGATTTCCCAGCGACCGGCTCTCGGCGAAGAGACGGTCAACGAGACCCGCTCCCGGTTCACCATCGAACCGCTGGAGCCCGGCTTCGGCTACACGCTCGGCAACTCGCTGCGTCGTACGCTGCTGTCGTCCATTCCGGGCGCGGCCGTGACGAGCATCCGCATCGACGGCGTGCTGCACGAGTTCACCACCGTTCCCGGGGTGAAGGAAGACGTCACCGACATCATCCTGAACCTCAAGGAGCTCGTGGTTTCCTCGGAAGAGGACGAGCCGGTCACCATGTACCTGCGCAAGCAGGGCCCCGGTGAGGTCACCGCTGCCGACATCGTGCCCCCGGCCGGTGTCACCGTGCACAACCCGGATCTGCACATCGCGTCGCTGAACGGCAAGGGCAAGCTCGAGATCGAGCTCGTCGTCGAGCGCGGCCGCGGTTACGTTCCGGCCCTGCAGAACAAGCAGGCGGGCGCGGAGATCGGCCGGATCCCGGTCGACTCTATCTACTCCCCGGTGCTGAAGGTGACCTACAAGGTCGAGGCGACCCGTGTCGAGCAGCGCACCGACTTCGACAAGCTGATCCTGGACGTGGAGACGAAGCCGTCGATCACGCCGCGGGACGCTGTCGCGTCGGCCGGTAAGACGCTGGTGGAACTGTTCGGTCTCGCGCGCGAGCTGAACGTCGACGCCGAAGGCATCGAGATCGGCCCGTCGCCGCAGGAGGCGGACACCATCGCCGCCTACGCGATGCCGATCGAGGACCTGGACCTCACCGTCCGGTCGTACAACTGCCTCAAGCGCGAGGGCATCCACACCGTCGGCGAACTGGTCTCGCGCAGCGAGGCCGACCTGCTGGACATCCGCAACTTCGGTGCGAAGTCGATCGACGAGGTCAAGCTCAAGCTCGTCGGTCTCGGCCTCGCGCTGAAGGACAGCCCGCCCGGGTTCGACCCGACCGCGGCCGCGGCCAGCTACGACGGTGAAGGCTGGTCCGAGGGCGTCGACAGCATCACGGACGGAATTTCGGACAACGGCCACGACGATGGCCAGGACTACGCAGAGACGGAGCAGCTGTAAGGCCAGCTTCGGCTCCCTCACCGGTAGGGGTGGGGGAGCCCCGGCCTCCAGCTGTGAGCTGAACGAGGAGAACCGATGCCCACCCCCACAAAGGGACCCCGTCTCGGCGGGTCGCCCGCGCACGAACGGCTGATCCTGGCCAACCTGGCCACCCAGCTGTTCGAGCACGGCAAGATCACGACGACCGAGGCGAAGGCCCGGCGGGTGCGCCCGCTGGCCGAGAAGCTGATCACGAAGGCGAAGCGGGGCGACCTGCACAACCGTCGTCAGATCCAGCGCATCGTGCGCGACAAGGACGTCGTGCACAAGCTGATCGCCGAGATCGGCCCGTTCTTCGCGGAGCGTCCGGGTGGCTACACCCGGATCACCAAGACGATGGCGCGCAAGGGCGACAACGCCCCCATGGCGGTCATCGAGCTGGTGGCCGAGAAGACCGTCACCGCCGAGGCTGAGGCCGCGCGCAAGACGAAGTTCGCCAAGGACGAGCCGAAGGCTGCCGCCCCGGCCGCCGAGGAGACCACCGACGCCCCTGAGGCGGCCGACAAGGCCGCCACCGAGGCTCCGGAGGCCACCGAGGCTCCCGCCGCCGACGAGGCCGCTGAGGCCCCCGCCGCGGACGCGGACAGCAAGAAGGACTGACGTCCTGACGGCACCGAACACCCCGGACGAGCCCGCCACTCCCACTGCGGAGGGCGGGCTCGTTCGTCTGCGTCTGGATGTTTCCTACGACGGCACCGATTTCTCGGGCTGGGCCCGACAGCCCGGGCGGCGCACGGTCCAGGGAGTCCTCGAAGAGGCGCTCGCGAAGCAGCCTCCGGGAGCTTCGGTCCCGAAGTCCGTCGTCGTCGCCGGCCGCACCGATGCCGGTGTGCACGCCTCCGGCCAGGTGGTCCACGTCGACGTGTCGCCTTTAGCGGGCAAAACGCGATCCGGCCGCCTGGAACTGGACGAGCAGGGCATTCCTGACCTGGGGCGGATGCGTCACCGATGGAATCGGTACCTGCCGGGTGACGTGCGGGTGCTGGATGCCCGGGTCGCCGCGCCCGGATTCGACGCGCGGTTCTCCGCTGTACGGCGGCACTACCTCTACCGCGTCTCGGATGCGCCTTGGGGCGTGGATCCCCTGCGGCGTCACGACACGCTCGCTTGGGGGCGGCCTCTCTCGATCGAGGCGATGAACGAGGCCTCGGCGTCTCTGATGGGGCTCCAGGACTTCGCGGCCTTCTGTAAGCAGCGCGAGGGCGGGACGACCATTCGAGAGCTGCAACGGCTTGTCTGGCGGCGGACAGGACCACACGCTGTCGAGGTCGACGTCTCCGCTGACGCGTTCTGTCACTCAATGGTGCGCAGCCTGGTCGGGGCGCTGCTCTTGGTCGGCGACGGTCGTCGCCCGCTGGATTGGCCCGGAGACGTCCTCGAGAGCCGCACGCGCGATAGCGCTGTCGCTCCCGCGCACGGCCTCACGCTGATGGCCGTCGACTACCCGCCGGACACCGAACTCGCGGCCCGCGCCGATCAAACGCGCGCCATGCGCACTTCCTCCTGACCCGCCCGCGGCACAGTTAGCGGGCTAAACGCGCCGCGTCGGGCGCGCCAGACGGCCTCGACGATGCCGTGGAAGTCGTTCGCCAGGTCTTCGGCGGTGACGATGACGAAGCGCCAGCCTTCGGCTTCCGCTCGTCTTCGGCGTTTGCGGTCGTGGGCTTGTTGCTTCGGCGTGTTGTGCCATCGGCCGTCGTATTCGATGGCGACCCGGAACTGCTCGTCCCCTAGGTCGAGGCGAGCGACGAAATGACCCGTTCGGGAGAAGACCTCGAACTGAGGAGTCGCGGTGATGCCGGCGGCAGCCAGCACGATGCGGACTTCCGATTCCGGGGGTGACTCCGCACGAGGGTCGGACAGCCACAAAGCATGTCTTGCCAAGCGGATTCCCCGATTGCGACGACCGTAAAATTCGCCGTTGAGATGCAGATCGGTCAGTTTCTCGGCTCTCATGAACTGGTCCAGATCCGGGACGCCGATGCGGAGCCGTCGGACCCACCCGGATTTGCGAGGAGAAAGCCGGAGCAGCAGGTCCAGCGCGACCCGGATCTTACGTGCGATACGAATGCCGTTCCAGGGCTTCGATTCTTCGGGTTTGATCTCGGTACGTCGAATCCTGATACCGTCTATCGGGCCGAATCGGTGCTTCTCCGGTACCACCATCTCGACCGGATCGTTGGGGTTGGCCAGCTCGACGCCTTGAACGGTCGCGGCCGATCGCCCGGTCAGCACAGCTTCCGGAGGCGCCAGCAACGCGGCGCCCCGGCAACGCAGTTCGTGCGTGACTTCCACGTCGGCGCGTGTGTAGACGTCCTGGAACAGCCTCCGGACGCTGGAACCGCGCAGCCGGCTCGCCGTGATGAGGCCCGCTTTGCGCGCCTCGGAGCCGCGGAAAACGTCGGGGAGATGGGATGAATCGAATGGCTTGGTCATGCCACCACGGTGATCTACCTGACCGACAACACACCGCCATCGCCGCCTCTCAGAGGCGATTTATCCACAACCCCCGGCTTATCCACAGCCGACGCGATTGCCCCTTGACGGACTACTCGCGCCCCGCTTCCCGCCTCAGGTCGACTTTAGCCGCCTAATCGTCACGCGGGGCGGACGCAAAAACGGGGGCACTGTCCGATGTGGACAATGCCCCCGCGGAGCGCGATTAGCCCGCTAAAGTCGCCGTGTCGGGTTAGTCGCCGCGCCGGACCGGGCCCAGGATTTGCTGCTCTTTCGCGGTGGTGACCAGGCGAAGGGGACGCCAAAGGTTGCGGCCGAGCGCGACGACCTGGTCGTCCTTCAACGTCGTGAGCTGCTTCATCATCTGCGGCGGGAGCCGCCAGATCCGCGCGGCCAGTTCGGCCTGCCCCGGCGGGAGCCGCTGCATCAGCACCAGGTCGGCCGCGTTCGCGGTCGCCCCGGCCTGCGGGTGCAGGTACGGCAGCACGTAAACCGTCGTCTGCCACGGGGACCGCGGCGGGAACAGGTCCTGCGGCGTCGGCCCACCATCGGTCACCACCAGCAGCGGCGCGTCCTCGGACGGGCGCGGGAGATCCACCGGCGACAGCCGCCGGATCTGCACCAGCGGCGAAGGCCTGCCGTTGGGCTGATTTCCCGCCGCCTGGGGGAGGACCTGCCACGCGGCGGGACGACCTGTCGCCACGACGACCCAAGCCCCGACCGCCATCGCCCGCAGCGCCACCTGGCGAGCCAGGTACAGCCCGCCGACGAGCACGATCCGGGTCGGCGTCGAGCGCAGTGCGGAGATCGTCAGCGGCTCACCCTTGAGCCCGGAGCCGAGGACGATCCCGCCTCGGTCGCCGGACGGGCTGATCGCGTCGAGCATCGCCGGGTCGACGGTGAATTCCGGGGCGACACCGGCGTTCTGACCGGCGTCACGCATACGGGTGCTCATGCTGTGCCTCCGATCGGCAAAGTCGCGGAGAACCCGGAGATCTGCAGGCCGCGCAACGGCGTCAGCGCCACACCCAACCGGTCCGAGATGCCCTGCAGCCGCTGGTCGGCCGCGTCCAGTTCACGCGGATTCCGCGCGCTCAGGCGCACGATGCCCCGCAGGCCGATCTTGCCTTCGTCCGCGGACGGCGAGATCGACATCGCCACCGTCGCCGACAGCGCGCGGACACTGGTCAGCGCGTTCAGGCTGCCGCTGATCTTGCCCTTCGGCCAGCTGGTGATCGCGTAGCTCGCGTGCCCGATGCCTGCCGCGGTGACGCCGGTCCAGCGCTCCTGCAGACCGACTTTCGCGGGCGAACCGGCGACCGCGGTCAGTTCCGCGGCCGAAATGCTGGACCGCAGCAGCTCGTCCGGGTCGAGCGGCCTCGTCGGCACTCCCTGCGATTCCAAGGCGTTGCGCACCCGCGACAGCGCGCCGATCAGCGCGCGATGCGCACCGACGACGCCGCCGCCGCGCTCGCGGATCGCGGCCGGGCACCGGCGCGGGTCGAGCCGGATGGCGACCCAAGTCGTCCGCCGCGCGGCCGCGGGAAGCGGGCCGAGCACCTCCATGTAGGAGCTGAGCGCAGGCGAGTCCGACGGAAGCGCCGCGCTACCGGGGTAGCAGTGCCAGATCATCTGGATCGAGTCGAGGACCACACCGCGGTCTTCGAGGCACGGCGCGAGCGCGGACAGCGGCAGGCTCGGCGCGCCGCCGGCCTGGGTGATCAGCGCGGGCGCGGGTTCGACGAGCAGGACCGCGGTCCACGTCCCGTCGTTCCACGCGAGGCCGACCTGCTGGCGCTCGTGGTCGACGCCGTGCGCGACGACGAGATCGGGAACAGCGAGACGAAGCAGGTTCACGCGGGCGTCGTCGGGGCCGGTGACGGCGTCCTCTTCGGCGGCGAGCGCTTCGATGCTGCTCGGCGGAAGCGGATTCGCCACCCGATCGTGCGAACGGAACATGTACCGCATGGTGAGTCCGGCCCATTGGGTGAACCAGCGGCCGCCCCAACGCAGGAACGCGATGATGATCGCGACCCCGAGTACGCCCATGGCGACGTACTTCAGCTTCATTTCGATCGCGAGCAGGACGAGGCCGATCGCGAGCCCGAGTTCGAGCACGACCAGATTCGCCACGGGCAGCGGGCCGAGGTTGATCCCACCGGTCCGGCGCCTCGAGGGCGCCGCGATCCGGGTCACCGGAGCGGGCGGAGGACCGGGCTGCGGGGCGGGGCCACCGGACGGAGGACCGCCAGGGCCGCCTGGCCCACCGGGGCCTCCCGGACCGCCAGGTCCACCGGGGCCCCCAGGCCCTCCCGGGCCACCGGGACCACCAGGCCCCTGAGGACCGCCAGGTCCACCGGGCCCGCCGGGTCCCCGAGGAACACCGGGACCTCCCTGGCCTCCGGCCGGGCCACCTGGTCTGCCGGGCCTTGGCGGCGGTCCCGGCGGACGGCCTGGAGGTTGCGACCCCGGAGGGCCGGGCGGACGTGGAGGAGTGGTGACGGACATCCGCGCTTTCTCTTCCCCTCGTGCGTGCTGCGTACCCGGAAAGCCGGTCCCGAGGAACTTGACACTAGCTGGAGTTGGTAGAAACCCCACACCAGACGGTCCCCGTACGGCTATCCTGCGGAACCGTACCGCGACGGGGAGGACTGTAGGTCGAGAATGCCATCAACACCGACTACTAAGTCTCAAGTTCAGGCTTATCAGTTCGTTCTGCGCAGGATGCAATCCGCGCTGGTCCGTCGCGACGCCGTCATGCTCCACGACCCCATGCGGACGCATACGCGCGCCACCATCGTGGGCGTCGTCCTGGCCGCTCTGGGCGTCCTGGTCTTCGTGATCTGGGGGCTGCTGAGCCCGAAGCCCTCCGTGCCGGAAGCGGGCAACATCGTCATCGGCGAACAGTCCGGGACGGTGTACGTCGTGGCGGGGAACCCGAAGAAACTGATCCCGACCTTCAACCTCGCCTCCGCACGGCTGCTGATCATCGCGCAGTCGAAGCAGGGGGCGCAGCAGGCGGGGACCAAGCCTTCCGGGCCCGCGCAGGCCTCCGAAGTGAAGAACCCCACAGTCGTTTCGGACGAGCAGCTGAAGAACATTCCCCGCGGTCAGCTGATGGGCATTCCCAACGGCCCGCAGCTGATGCCGACGGAAGGTCAGCGCGTCAGCGCGGACTGGGGCGTGTGCGACGAGGTCATGTACGACCAGTCGGTGCCGAAGCCCGATCTGACGAAGACGGAAACGACCGTCTACGCCGGTGTGAAGCAGCTCGGAAACCGTGAGCTCGGCCAGAACGAGGCTCTGCTGGCCAAGGCCACCAACGGCAGGACCTATCTGATCTACCGGCTGGCAGCGAATCCCAACCTCCCGAACGCGAACGCCGTCAAGGCCGAGATCAAGCCTGACGCGAGCGCGGTCCTTTCCGCGTTGAAGCTGCCCGACCAGCCTCGCGGGATTTCGCAGGGCCTTCTGGACGCGATTCCCGAGGTGCCGGAGCTGAAGCTGCCGGACGTCGAGGGCAAGGGGGAGAACCCCAACTTCCAGATCGAAGGCCTGAGGGTCGGCGACGTCTTTTCCACCGAGCAGGCCGAGGGGCAGAAGAACTTCCACCTCATCTTGAGGGAAGGGATCCAGCCCATTTCGCCGGCGGTCGCGGACATCGTCCAGACCGGGAAGAACGACGGCAGCACCTCGGTGATGTCCGTCGCGCAGGGCAAGATCCGCAACGTCACGCGGGTGACCGCGGGACAACAGGGCTTTGTCGACCTCGACGCGTACCCCCAGGCCGTGCCGACCGTGCTCAACGCGACTCAGGGTTCGCGGGTTTCGTGCCTGAGCTGGTCCATCACCGGCGAAGGCGCCAGCAGGGACGGGCACACCGCGGTGTTCGTCGACGACAAGATGCCCAAGGGCAGGAACGCCGACGGTTCGGCGCCCGGCGTCAAGATCGGCACCCCTGGTCCGGTCGGCGCGCCGATCAACAGCTTCTTCATGGATCCCGGTTTCGCGGCCGTCGTCCAGTCGGCGACGGGCAGGGAGACCTTCGACAAGGGACCGATCCAGCTGATCTCCGATCGTGGGATCCGGTACGGCATCCCCGACGCGGTCACGGCGGACTCGATCGGGCTCAACAAGCGGGTGCCCGCGCCCGAGTCCATCGTCCGGATCCTGCCCACCGGTGCTTCACTGAACACGCAGGACGTGCTCCGCACGTTCGACACGGTGCCGATCGACGATCGGGCCGGCTCGGTCGCCACGCAGTCGCAGCAGACTCCGGCGGGCAACTGATCGCGGGAACCCCTTGGACGGCGCGAGCGTCTCAACGCCCAAGCAGTACCGGGTGAGTGGAGGGTGCAGTGGCCGGCCTGAAGATCGACGGCACCGTCGTCGGTGATTACGCGAAGCGGGTGGACGCGGCCGCCGGAGAGCTCGAGTTGGCGGCCGCCGACGTGACCGGGGACGGCGTCACCGTCGAGTCCCACGGCGCGCTGGGGGAGGAATTGGGGCTGGGCGCGTCGTATGGACGTGCGACCGAGACCATCCGGCGTCAGCTGGTGGAAGGCGCGGCCGCGCTGCGGTCGGCCTCGGAGGCGCTGCACACGGTGACCGCGCGGCACGCCGGGCACGACGACGAGGCCGCCCAGATGATCAAACGCGCCGTGGAGCTCTGAACCGCATGATCGCCGAGTCGGACAACCCGACCGATTCCATCCCGCACCCGATGGCGGCCGCACGCCAAGCCGCTCCCGAGGCGACCCCGATCGCGTTTAGCCCGCTAAACGCGACCGGCTCGGGCGGTGAAGACCTGGTCGAGGCCGCGGCGCCGCATCTCGCCTTCGTTTCGGAACTGTCCGGCCAACTGGGGCTGATCGATCCGGTCGAGACCTACCTGACCCCGCTCGCGGGGCGCTGGGAGGACTTGAAGGACGAGGCGGACAAGCTCCGGAAAGCAGCGGCGACCGCGGGCACCGTGTCGAAAGAATTGTCGGAGGATCTCGGCCGCCTCGACGCGGGGTGGTCCGGTAAGGACGCCGATGCGTTCGTCGCCTACATCGCGGACATCAACGTCGCGGGCAATGACGTCGAAGACGCCCTCAACACGCTGGCGGGTTCGCTCGACGAGCTGGTGCTGTCGATCCGTCGCATCCTGACCGATCTGGTCGAGGTTCTGGTCGATACGGCCGAACTGACCTCCGAGACCGCCATGTTGCCGGTCGGCGGCGTCCGGCGGGCGCGAGCTCAGCTGGAGGAGGCGCAGGAGTCGGCCAAGGCGCTTTTCGAAGCCGCTCGCAACGTCCTTGAGGGATTCGTGCGGCTTTGCGACGGCGTCGATGATCCTGACGCCGTCTCGCGAAGCATCGCGATCGCCCACCGGTACCCGCAGGACGAGTTCAAGCTCCACGACGATTCCGAGGCGGCCAGTGCGCCGGCGCCGGAGAGGGACGCCGCTGAACCGGATTCCGGTGCCGCGTCCGAGGAGCAGTCGACGTCGCCGTCCGCGGCCGATCCCGCCGACGGCCGGAAGACCGGCTCGCAGGAACCACTGACCGAGCAGGGGCAGGCGCTGATCCCGGAGGTCGCGCCCGTGCAGGCCGCTCCGGCTCAGGGGCAGGCCGCGGGGACGGGCTCGGCGATGATGCCGATGGGGATGGCGCCCATGATGGGGATGGGCGGTGGTGGTGGAGGCCGGACGGCTCACCAGTCGAAGACGCGGCCCGCGTCCAAGCCGTCCGATGTGGTCGGGGAGCCCGGCCAGGTCGTCCCGCCCGTGATCGGCGAGGACGACGCCCCGGCGAAGCCCGCTCAGAAGCCCAAGCCCGCCAAGTAGGTGCCCCATGGGCGGAGCGACTTTAGCGGGCTAAACGCGATCTGGGCGGCTCGGAGGCGAGACCCGGACAGATCGCGTTTAGCCCGCTAAACGCGAGTCCTACGGGGTTTTGCGGCCAGGTGAGGTGGTCGGCCGGTTTCGGCGCACCGAGTGCACCACGAACAGCGTGACGAGCAGTGCCACCAGGCCTCCGCCGGTACCGGCGAGCGCGACGATCATCGGAGCGGAATCGCGGTCGTTCGCGGGCGGCAGGTCCGCGGGCAGCTGAACCGACTTTGCCTTGTCCGCCTCCGACGGCACGATCGCCGTCAGCGCCGCGATCGGGTCGATGACCCCGAAGCCGACGAAGTTGTCACGGCCGCCCGGCGCCGCGGGGTGCTGCGCCGTCGCCTTGATCCGGTTCATCACCTCGCGCGCGTTCAGCTCCGGGAACTTCGCGCGCACAAGTGCGGCCACACCGGCGACATACGGGGCGGCGAAGCTGGTCCCCTGAATGGCACCCGGCTCCCCGTTGCCCTCGATAGTCAGGTTGGCCAGGCTGCTGGACCCCTCCGCCGGGTCGAGCGAGATGATCTTGGTGCCCGGAGCGGCGACGCTGACCCACGGCCCGTGGACGCTGAATTCCGCGACGCCGCCGGTGTCGTCGATCGCCGCGACCGACAGCACGTCGTCGGAGAACCAAGGCGGCGTGACGATCGTCTTGGGGGACTTGGGGTCCGGCTGATCGTTCTGCGGGCACTTGTCGCCGACGTTGCCCGCCGCCGCGACGACGACCACGTTGTTCTGGACGGCGTAGTTCACCGCCGCTTGGAGTTCCTGCTCGCCCTTGCTGATGCTGCCGGTGGCCGAACGGCAGTTGTCGACCGACATGTTGATGACATTGGAGCGCTTGTCGACGGCCCGGACCACGGCCTGCGCGAGCGTTGCCAGCGTGCCCGCGGTTTTGCCCTGCTCCTGCTGTCGTCCGCCCTTGTCCTGGCCCGGTGCGGTTCCGTCCGCCGCGCCGCCGACCGCGCCGTTTCCCTGCGACGAAGGCGGAAGCTGCGACCCCGGATTGTTCGATGAAGGAGGCGGAGCGGAGTTCGACACGGGCGGAGGTTCGGACTTCTTCTCCGCTTCCTCGTAGTTCTGGCTCGACTGACGGATCGACAGAATCGTGGCATCCGGCGCGACACCCCGGAACCCGATACTCGCGTCGGGTGGGTTCGCCGCGATGATCCCCGCCACCTCGGTGCCGTGACCGTCACAGTCCTCGAGCCCCGGCGCTTTGCCGCCGCCGGGGGTCGCGACGTAGTCACCGCCCGATTCCACAGGATTCGTGAAGTACGGGTGCGCGGAGACGCCGGTGTCGATCACGGCGACCCTGACGCCGCCACCGATCGACTTCTTGGCGCCGCGCATCAGCTGGTGCACCTTTTCGATCTGCAGGTACTCCTGGCCCCAGGGCCGGTTCTTGATGTCGACCTGGTCACCGCCGAGCTTGCTGCGCTGCACGCACTCGGTTTTCTTCTCGTAGGTCTTGTCCGGTTTACCCGAGTCGGTCGGCTTCTTGGACGTGTCCACCGGAGGCGGGGTCGCGTAGTAGCCACCGGCGTCCGGCGCGACGCTGCTTTGCTGCGCCCATGCGGGAAGCGCCACCGAAGCCGGTGAGAGGACACCGATACCGGCTGCCAGCAGCACCGTTCCGGTACGTCCGGCGAGGCCGAGGTGGCGGACGCGCGTCCCCCTGGACTTCCGCGCTGCGGCCATCAGAGCATCATCCGATCGAGTCGTCACTTGAAGTTGAGGTGGCGCAGCGTCGTGTAGAGATCCATGACGCCGAGCGCCAGCGGGAGCACCGTCGCGATGAAGACGGCCTCGAAGATCTCCACGGTCCGCCGCAGCGGCGGCGAGAAGCGCTGGTTCGGGAAGATCACGCCGACCACGAGTGCGCCGGCGCCGATGAGCAGCAGCGCGCCGAACACGAACAGGACGCGGTTCAGCGGGCTCGCCGACCACATCCAGCCGAGCAGGATGCCCGCGCCGGACACCATGCCGGTGGTCAGCAGCGCGATGGCCTGGGCGCCGTTCGCGTACGCCCGCGCCCGAAGGAGCAGGACCAGCGTGGCGACGACGCCGAGGATCGGGCCGAAGACCGACGGAGACGTCGAGGCGATGATCGCGAACAGCGCGGTAGCCGCGCCACAGCCGGTCAGCAGACCGGTCATGTACTCGTGGGCGACCGCGGTGCGGCGCTCGATGGCGCGGTAGTCCGGGAAGCCGGAGTCTTCCTTGAGTTCTTCGGCGCTGCCGGGAACATGCGGCGTCGGGAGGGCGGCGAGCTTGATCGTCGCGCGCGGCAGGATCGAGATGAGAGCCAGCGACAGCGCGGTGGCACCGGCGGCGACACCGGCGATCGGGGTGTCGATGAGCGTCGCGGCCAGAAACGTCAGCGCCGAGATCGTGGCCGTCGTCGCGGCCGCGATGAAGGTGGTGATCCCGTGTCCGATGACGAGGATGCAGACCGCCGCCACGATGATCACGAGCGTGCTCGCGAGCAGCAGGTTCGCCCACAGGGACAGCCCCGGCACGATGTAGAACCCGCTGACGAAGGCCAGCGGGAGGCCGCCTGTCGCGGCGATCAGCACGCCTGTCGCCTCGGCCTTGTAGGCCTTGGCGAGTGTCGCGCCGACCGCGACGCACGCGATCGCGCCGACACCGCCCGCGATCGCGGCGGCGAGGGCGTTGCCGCCGTAGAACGACCCACTGGTGAAGAGCGCGAGAGCCGAGAAGAACAGCGCCAGGCCACCGGCGATGTGCCCGAAGCGGCGTGCCGTCTCCTTGGTCCACGGACGGAAGCTGTCCGGGGACGACTCGGCGATCGCGTCGACGACGTCGTCGTACAGCGGCGGCGGCGGGTTCTCGTTGCGTTTGCGCAGCTGCAGCAGTTCGCCGTCGACGACGCCGAGGGACGCGAGGGTCCGGCTCGGGTCGAGGGGTGCGTCGCCCAGCTTCGCCAGGGCCCAGCCGCCGTGGCGGGCGCCGCCGTCCGGCGTCGCCTCCTTCGCCATCTCCAACAGCATGGGCAGCAGGTCCGCCACCGCGACGTCAGCCGGCAAAGCCACGTCGATCCGGGTGCGTGGCGCGACCACCGTCACCCTGCTGAATACCGTCGTGCCCGTTGCCACTGCCATCCCCCTGCCCTGAAAGTCTGGTCCCGGGGAACCTATACCGAACCCGGGTGCCCACATCATCGACTGTCGGAAAAAGACCGGCAAAAGTAGGCGAGGCGACTTCCGAAGCCCCTCACGCCGGCTCCGCGCGCGTCGACTTTAGCCCCCTAATCGCGACGCTTAGGGGGCCTAAGTGTTCCGGAGGTCCCGTGGCCGTCGGATCGCGATTAGCCCCCTAAAGTCGACGTGGGTCGGCCGGAGGCCTGCGGGTTCGTTGGGGACTGTCGGTCCGGAGCCCTACACTCCCGACATGCGTACGGCCCCGGCCGGGGCCGTTCTCGGCGTTGTCCGGATTTCACCGGCCACGTTCGATAGGTTGTCTCGCGCACCAGTACGCGCACCAACGGTGGCCGCCATCGTCGAGTTTGAAGAGGGGTCCTTCGATGAGCACGCTGCAGTTCAAGAAGTCACCGCGCCTGGCGGCGCCGCGGCCGCCGGGCGGCGAGGTGCATCTCGAACCGCCGCCTGAGGTGCCGCGCACCATCCCGGGCAACATCGTCATGAAGCTGCTTCCCGCGGTGATGATCGTCGCCTCCCTCGGGATGATGGTCTTCATGTTCACCACGGGTGGACGCAATCCCATGATGATGATGATGGGCGGCATGATGGTGCTCAGCACCGTCGGCATGATGGCCGGCGGCGCGGGCAAGGGCGGCGGCGCCAAAAAAGCCGAGATGGACGAGGACCGCAAGGACTACCTGCGCTACCTCGGCCAGATGCGTGACAGGGCCCGTGAGGCCATGGTCGACCAGCGCGCCGCGCTCGAATGGGTCCACCCCGACCCGCAGACGCTGTGGTCGCTGGCCGCGAGCCGCCGCATGTGGGAACGCCGCCAGAACGACCAGGACTTCCTCCACCTCCGCGTCGGCCGCTCCTCGCACCGTCTCGCGACGCGGCTCGTGCCGCCGCAGACAGGCCCCGTCGACGAACTCGAGCCGATCGCGACGCTCGCCCTGCGCCGGTTCGTCCGCGCGCACTCGATCGTCCCGGACCTGCCCACCCAGATCACCCTCCGCGGGTTCGCCGCGGTCAGCATGCAGGGCGACCGCGGCCTCACCCGCGGCCTGACCCGGGCGATGCTGGCCCAGCTGGTCACCTTCCACAGCCCCGACGACGTCCTCATCGCGGTCGCGACGGCAGGCCGTGCCAAGGAAGAGTGGGAGTGGGCGAAGTGGCTGCCGCACGCCCAGCACCCGGCGCTCGCCGACGGCATCGGCCAGCTGCGGATGATGGCGGGCTCCCTCGCGCAGATCGAGCAGTGGCTCGACGAAGAACTCCGTGACCGCCAGCGGTTCTCCCGTAACGCGACGCCCGCCCCGGACCAGCCGCACGTCGTCATCATCGTCGACGACGCCGAGGTCACCCGCGAGGAGCAGATCATCCTCGAAGAGGGTCTGGTCGGCGTCACGCTGATCGACCTTTCCGACTCCATCGGCAACCTCGCGGCCCGTCGCGGCCTGCGGCTGGTCGTCGAGGAAGACCGCCTCGGCGCGCGCAGCGCCGGCGGCGTCGAGTGGTTCGGCCGTCCGGACACCCTCAGCGTGGTCGAATCCGAAGCGCTGGCACGACTTCTCGCCCCGTACCGCGTCGGCACCGCCGCGCAGGACGCCGCCGAGGAAGAGCCGCTGCTGTCCAACCCCGGTCTGCTCGAACTGCTGGGCATCCCCGGCGACCCGATGACCTTCGACGTCCAGCAGGCCTGGCGTCCGCGCCCGGTGCGAGACCGCTACCGCGTCCCGTTCGGCGTCGGCGAGTACGGCCAGCCTGTCGAGCTGGACATCAAGGAAGCCGCGATGGAGGGCATGGGCCCGCACGGCCTGTGCATCGGGGCGACCGGTTCCGGTAAGTCCGAGTTCCTCCGCACCCTGGTGCTCGGCATGCTCGCCACGCACTCGTCGAGCACGCTGAACTTCGTCCTCGTCGACTTCAAGGGTGGTGCGACGTTCCTCGGTCTGGACGCCGCCCCGCACGTTTCCGCGGTCATCACCAACCTCGCGGACGAGGTCACGCTGGTCGACCGGATGAAGGACGCGCTGGCCGGTGAGATGAACCGGCGCCAGGAGGCGCTGAAGAACGGCGGTAACTTCAAGAACGTCTGGGAGTACGAGAAAGCCCGTGAGAACGGCGCCGACCTCGACCCGCTGCCCGCGCTCTTCATCGTCTGTGACGAGTTCTCCGAACTGTTGGCCGCGAAGCCGGACTTCATCGACCTGTTCGTCGCCATCGGACGGCTGGGCCGGTCGCTGCAGATGCACATGCTCCTCGCGTCGCAGCGGCTGGAAGAGGGCAAGCTGCGCGGTCTCGACTCGCACCTTTCCTACCGCATCGGTCTGAAGACCTTCTCCGCCGCGGAATCCCGTGCCGCGATCGGCGTGCCCGACGCGTTCGAGCTGCCGTCCGTGCCGGGTGGCGGTTACCTCAAGTACGACACCTCGACGCTGGTCCGCTTCAAGGCCTCGTACGTCTCGGGCCCGTATCGGCCCGCCGGTATCAAGGCGGCGGGCCCGGTCGCGACCGTGGTCCGCGCGGACAAGCGGCCGCAGCTGTTCGTCCCGGACTTCGTCGAGCTGCCGAAGGAACCGGAGCCTCAGCAGATCGAGGCCGCGCCGGTGGAGCAGGCCAAGTCGGAGGAAGCCGTCGAGCCCAGCGAGCTCGACGTGATCGTGTCCCGGCTGATCGGCCAGGGCCCGCCCGCGCACGAGGTGTGGCTGCCGCCGCTGAAGGAACCGAACTCGCTCGACACCCTGCTGCCGAACCTGAACCCCACCGACGACCGCGGCCTTTCCCCGGTCGGGTTCTTCGGCAACGGGCGGCTGCAGGTGCCGATGGGCATCGTCGACCGACCGTACGAGCAGCGTCGTGACCTGCTCTGGGGGGACTTCTCCGGTGCCGCTGGGCACGGCGTGATCGTCGGCGGTCCGCAGTCGGGCAAGTCGACCATGCTCCGGACCCTGATCATGTCGATGGCGCTGACCCACACCCCCGAGGAAGCGCAGTTCTACGCGCTCGACCTCGGTGGCGGTACGTTGGCCGGTCTCCAGGGCCTGCCGCACGTCGGTGGTGTCGCCGTCGCCCGGCGCGAGCCGGACAAGGCCCGCCGGATCGTGGCCGAGCTGACCACCCTGCTCACCGAGCGGGAAGGCCGGTTCGGTGCCATGGGCATCGACTCCATGAACGAGTTCCGCAACCGTAAGCGGCGGGGCGAGATCAAGCCCGAAGAGGACGCCTTCGGTGACGCCTTCCTGATCGTCGACAACTGGAAGGCGCTGCGGGACGACTTCGACGAGCTGGAGACCTCGATCACCAAGCTCGCCACCCAGGGTCTTTCCTACGGCGTGCACGTCATCATCGCGGCGAACCGGTGGGCGGACATCCGCCCGGCGATCAAGGACATGATCGGCACCCGGTTCGAGCTGCGCCTCGGTGACCCGAGCGAGTCGGACATCGACCGCCGGGTCGCGGTGAACGTCCCGTCCGGCCGTCCCGGCCGCGGTCTGACCAGGGACAAGCTGCACCTGCTGACCGGTCTTCCCCGCATCGACGGATCGAGCAACCCGGACGACGTCGCCGCCGGTGTCGCCGACGCGGTGGCGAAGATCAAGGCCGCGTGGCGGGGCCGCCCGGCACCGCAGGTCCGCCTGCTGCCGGAGATGGTCACCTACGACGAGGTCCTGTCCATCGACACCAAGCGCAACACGAAGCTGGTGCCGATCGGTGTCAACGAGGAAGACCTCCAGCCGATCTACCTCGACTTCGCCGCCGATTCGCACTTCTACGCGTTCGCCGACGGCGAGTCGGGCAAGACGAACCTGCTGCGCCAGATCACCCGGGGCATCACCGAGCGGTACACGACGCAGGAAGCGGTCGTCATCCTCGTCGACTACCGGCGCACGATGCTCGGCTTCGTCGGCGGAGACCAGTTGCTCGGCTACGCGGTTTCCGCCGCGCAGCTGGACAGCATGGTCAAGGACGTCCACGGGTCGATGAGCAGGCGGCTCCCCGGTCCGGACGTGACGCAGGAGCAGCTGAAGACCAGGTCCTGGTGGACCGGTCCGGAGCTGTTCATCATCGTCGACGACTACGACCTGGTCGCCACCCAGACGAGCAACCCGCTGAAGCCGCTCGCCGAGTTCCTCGCGCAGGCGAAGGACGTCGGTCTGCACGTGATCGTGGTGCGCCGCAGTGGTGGTGCGAGCCGGGCGATGTTCGACCCGATCCTCGGCAAGCTCAGGGAGATCGCGGCGCCCGGTATGGTCATGAACGGCTCGCGGGACGAGGGCAACCTCGTCTCCAACGTGAAGCCGAGCCAGATGCCGCCGGGACGGGGAAACCTCGTGACCCGGAAGCACGGCAAGCAGCTCATGCAGGTCTCGTGGATCCAGCCGGACTGACCTCCCGCGGAACCAGGTGAGGGACGGGCCGGGCTCGGGGTGACGACGACGATCTGCGGGAGTGGCTTGTGACTGTGCGGGTAGCGGTGGACTTCGGGACATCGAGCACCTGCGTAGTGGCGTCGATCAACGGCCGCGAGCCGCAGGTCGTCGTGGTGGACGGGCAGCCCCTGATGTCGTCGGCGGTCTACGCCGCGCCGGACGGGACGCTGTTCGTCGGCCAGGAGGCGGAACGGCAGGCGGCGGTGGATCCGTCGCGCTACGAGCCGAATCCGAAGCGCCGGATCGACGAAGGCGACCTGCTGCTGGGCGACAACGTCCTCCGCGTCACCGACGTCGTCCACGCAGTGCTGAAACGCGCGGTGACAGAGGCTCGCCGGCTCGCCGGTGACGCCGAGGTCGAGTTGCTCGTCCTGACCCACCCGGCCGATTGGGGCGCGACCCGGACCCGTCTGCTCCGGCAGGCCGCGGGCGGGCTCGCGCGTCAGGTCGCCCTCGTGCCGGAGCCGGTCGCCGCGGCGGTCTACCACGCGGCGACGTTCGCCCCGGCCGATCTCAACTCCGAGCGCACCGTCGAGTTCAGCGGCAGGCCGGGGGACGCCCTCGCGGTGCTCGACCTCGGTGGCGGCACCGTCGACGTCTCCGTGGTCCAGCGCATGCCCGGCAGTCCGGCGGATCGCAGTTTGCCCGCTAAACGCGCCGGGTTCCAGGTGCTGGCCACCCGGGGGGATCCGAGCTTCGGGGGCGCAGACGTCGATCAGGCGCTCCTGGAACACGTGGGTTCGCTGGTGTCGTCCGTCGATCCGCCGGAATGGCGGAAGCTGGTCGAAGGCCGAGAGCTGACCGACAGGCGGCGTCGCCGAGTCCTGAGGCAGGACGTGCGTGGCGCGAAGGAGACGCTGTCGCGGCACGCGTACACCGACGTTCCGATGCCGCCGCCGTTCGCCGACGCCCACGTGACCCGCGAGGACCTCGAGCGGATCATCGCGGGCCCGCTCGGCCGCGCGGTCGAGCTGACCGTGGCCGCGATCGGTGATTCCGGGCTGCGGCCGAAGCAGCTGACGGCGATCTTCCTCGTAGGCGGGTCGAGCCGGATCCCGATGGTGTCCCGGCTCGTGCACGAACGGACCGGTGTCGTCCCCACGACCCTGGACCAGCCGGAGACCGTGGTCGCCCGCGGCGCCCTGCGCGCCGTGCTGATCGACCCGGACCGGACCGGATCGCTGGCGGGTTCCGCGGTCTCCCGTGTCGGCGGCGCCCCCGCACCGGCTCCCGCCGACCGGCGCCCTCAGTTCGCCCCAGGCCCTCGCCAGCCCGCCCCGCCCCCGCAGAGCGCGTTTAGCCCGCTAAACGCGACGCGGCAGGGGCCGCCGACACCGCCGCCCTGGCGGCCGGGTGAGCCCTCCCGTGAGACCAAGCCCGCCGAGCGAGGCGGCAAGGGCAAGAAGACGCCTTGGATCATCGCGGCGGCCGTCGTGGTCGTGGCGGCCGTAGTCGGCGGCGTGCTCTTCGCGGTCAACAGCGGTGAGGACGAGCCGGAAGGTCGGACGCTCGCCCAGTACGACTATCGCTTCATCGCGCCGCTGGACTGGATGCAGACCGACGACCGCGTCGCCAAGCGTCAGGTGGTGATCCATCCGAACGACTCCCTCGCCGGGGACGACCTCGTGGTCGCCCAGGAGTACGTGATGAACTACGACGCGACGGCCGACAGACAGAAGCTCGTCGACGACCTCGGCGCCGAGGCCGGGCGAGAGCCGGACAAGTACAGCGGTTTCAACGGTTCCGCGACCTACGCGGGCAAAACCGTCATCTACTACCGCGAGACCAAGCCGAAGGCACGCGTCGACTGGTACGTCGTCGCTCAGGGAAAGATCCGCGTCCACATCGGTTGCCAGTACGGCACCGGCTCACCGCTCGAACAGCGGGTGAGCGCGGCCTGCGAGCAGGTCGTCAAAACGATGGTGGTCGTCAACTGAAGGGGGAGGCACATGCCACCCGAACCCGAGACAGCCTCCGAGCACTTCGCGCGCACAGGGCGCGACGCGGTCACCTATGCCCGGCAGGTCGCTCGCACGGCCAAGGCGCGGTACGAACGCCGCCGGGGCGAGAACGCCGAACTGGCGAAGCAATTCGGCAAGGGACGGCTCGCGGGCGGTGAGACCGCGCCGACACCCGCCGCCCTCCGGAACGCCGCGAAACGGTTCCGCACGGGCGCCGGTCTTCCGGTTCCCGCTTTGCCCTCAGCGGCAGACTTGGTTCCCTTTCGGCCAGAACCGGCGGCCAGACGGCCACGTGTGGGTGACGACGACGAGGACTTTTCGCAGTCGCGAATCATGCGCCGCGTGGAATGATCGACCGCTGTGCGTTTGCGAAATCCCGTGGTGAAAGGCCATTTCTCCGGATGATTCGCAAGGTGTGGACGGTCCATCGCGGCCCGGTTCCCATGGGGAGCGTTCACGCAAGCAACTACTTGAAACCAAACAGCGACAAGGGGGAACCAGACGTGGCAGGGTCTCCGTCGTAGGTCCGTACGAAACGAACACACCAAGTGCGGATAACCACGAACGAAGGGGGTAGCTCCCATGGCTGCTGGTTTTCAAGGAAGCGTCGAACAGTTCACCCAGTCCGAGAAGCGGGTGACCGAGGTTCGCGTTTCGATGGACCAGAACCTGAGCAAGCTTCGCGACAACATCGAGGCCACCCGCGCTGGGTGGACCGGTGACGCGGCTCTTGCGTTCAACAACGTGATGAAGCGCTTCGACGAAGCGGGCCGGGGGCTGAACCAGGCCCTCCAGAACATCGGTGAACTGCTGGAGCAGGCGGGCTCGAAGTACAACGCTTCCGAGCAGCAGCAGCAGGAACTCATCAACTCGGTCAACAAGGGCTTCGGCGTCCTCGGCTGATCTTCTGTTCCACCCGATCAAAACCAAGTCTTTCTTGAGTACTGGAGGAAATCATGGCCGATATGAAGGTCGATTACGCCACGATCCACGCGGCGGCGGACGACTGCTCGAGCACCGGCGGCGAACTGGAGTCCCTGTTCGGTCAGCTGAAGAGCGACCTCGCCCCGCTGGTCAACACCTGGCAGGGTGACGCGCAGACCGCGTACCTGGCCGCTCAGCAGGAGTGGGACAACAAGTTCGACGAGCTCAAGCAGCTCCTCGCGCAGGTCGCCGGCGTGCTGCCGCAGCTGGCCGACGGTTACCAGAGCACGGAGCAGGGCGTCACCGGCCTGTTCTGAGTCTCACGCTCCGAACGAGCAACGGCGGGCAGGCATCTTCGGATGCCGAGCCCGCCGTTTCGTTTGGGGTAAAGAAAAAAGCCGCGACGGGTGTTCCCGTCGCGGCTTTCGGCGTATCAGTGGGGCGCTCCGACTTCGAATTCCGGCGTGGTGTTCAGCACCCGGACGGTGACCTTCTTCCGTTGTCCCGAAAGGTCGATCGAGCAATCGAAAGTGGTGCCGTTCACCACCGGTTGTCCGGAAGGACATTCCGCGTTCTTCACGTCCGGCTCCCCGTAGTGCTCGTTGAGCACGCGGACGACACCGTCCTGGACCGACTTCTGATCGAGACTGTCGCCCGCGAAAGCGCCGAGCAGCCAAGCCCCGACGCCACCCGCGATCACGACGGCCGCGGCGACCCCGCCGATCAGCAACGTCTTCTTCGAAACCTTCGGCTTCTTCTCTGGCCCCGCGCCGAAAGCGCCGAGCCCGCCGTACTGGGACGACTGCGCTGGCTGGAACCCGCCGCCGTACTGCCCCTGCGGGGGAGTGCCCGGAACCTGGTGCTGTGCCTGCCAATCCTGCTGCTGCGGCGGCGCCGGCTGCTGCTGCGGTTGCTGCTGCCAAGCCGGCGCCGGACCGGCGGTTTGCTGCCAGGGCCCGGAAAACGAGCCGGTGACGCCGGGCTGCGGGGACTGCTGCCACTGCCCCGTGTAGGAGCCGGTGCTCGCCGCGCCCGCGTCGTTCTGCTGCCACTGACCGGCATGCGGCCCGGTGGCCTGCCCTTCCTGCTGCCAGCCCTGTTGCTGGTTCCCGGGATTCGCCGGTGGCTGCCACCACTGCTGCGGCTGTTGTGGCTGTTGCGGTTGCTGTTCGGGCGGCTGGCTCATCGGTGGTCACCTCGGGGCGTCGAGAACTGCACGGCGTCGGGACGAAGGCGTTCGGCCATGCTTCAGACGCCCTTCAACTCGTTGTACCGGCGGTTGAAGTCGTCCTTGGCCGCCTTGTCCGGCAGCACGGTGATCTGCGAGGCGTCCGGCAGCTTCGGCAGGTCCTGTGTGCTCGCCTTGCCGGTGAAGCGGAAGTCGTAGCGCAGCTCGATCTTGTGCCCGTTGCCCTCGATCTTCGCCTCCATCACGATCTGGCTCAGCGTCCCGTCCGGGTCGAGGGAGACCGTGGTCCGCACCGGGGCCTTCTTCATCTCGTCCGTGATGCCGCTGCTGATCGACGCCGGCAGGACCTCCACCCGGCGTTCGATGAACTTCCCGAACGGGACGTCGGCGGTCAGCTCGGTCCGCTTGTCCGGAAGACTCTTGGCGCCCTTCACGATCTTCTTGTCCGCGTTGTAGGCCACGGCGATCGCGTCGGCCATCTTGCAGGCGTGGATGATCCCGACCCAGGCGCAGGGAATGGTCAGCCCGGCCTCGGACTTCAGCATCGAAACCCACGGCGTCGGGGCGAGGCTCTTGTAGACGGGCCCGAGGTACACGTACTCGACGGCCCCGTCCGCCGGGGTGTACCAGTCGATGCTGTCGTCCGGGTTCTTCTGCGAGCGCTGACGGCTGACCCGGCCTTCCGGGGAACCGGTGCGGGCCGAGGAGATCGTGCTGCGGACGTACTTCTCGTCGAACCGGAAGTAGGCGCCCGATTCGCTGGTGACGTCACGCTGGTCGCCGATGGTGTCCTGCAGCTTGTTCATCGCCGCTTCGAACTTCGTGCCGACGTAGGTCGCCGCGTCGTCGCCCTTCGGCACGGCGGTGCCCGCACGCGCTTGGCCGCAGGCGGTGGTGAGCGCCAGCACGGCGCCCAGCACGCACAAAATGGTCGTTGGCCGTTTGTTCATCGCCGTTCCCCTGATCGAGTCCCCGCGCGCGGTGCGCGTCCGGATCGTCTCATCCTCTCCCGCGAAGGACGATGCCGTGGGCGGTTCCGCCACACCGGCGAGGTACAGTTGCGGGGCGCCCGCCGGGCGCCGGTCCTAGTATGGGACCCCGGACCGACCCCCGCTTCGCAGTAGGGTCGGGCGTGGGGGTATCTTCATATGTCGTTGTGCGCTGCGGCGCGTAAGCGCTAGGCCCGCACAGAACCCACACGCAATGTTGACGACGAGGTAGACCCTTGCCCACGTACAGCCCCAAGCCCGGCGACGTCACTCGTGCCTGGCACGTGATCGACGCCGAGGATGTCGTGCTCGGCCGGCTCGCGACCGAGGTCGCCACGCTGCTGCGCGGCAAGCACAAGCCGACCTACGCCCCGCACGTGGACACCGGTGACTTCGTCATCATCGTCAACGCCGAGAAGGTTGCGCTCACCGGAAACAAGCGCGAGCAGAAGTTCGCGTACCGGCACAGCGGTTACCCCGGCGGCCTGCGGAAGCGCTCCTTCGGCGAACTGCTCGACACCAAGCCCGAGCACCTGCTCGAGAAGGTCGTCAAGGGCATGCTCCCGAAGAACAAGCTCGGCCGCGCCCAGGCGAAGAAGCTCAAGGTGTACGCCGGCGCCGAGCACCCGCACGCCGCGCAGCAGCCGCAGGCGCGCGAGATCACCAAGATCGCGCAGGTCGCGCAGTGAGTGAGGAACAGTCTGTGACCAGCACCGAGGAGACCGCGACCGAGGCCACCACCGAGGCCGTCGCGACCACGGAGACCCCCGCAGTCGGCGACGCCGTCGCGACCAGCGAGACGCCTGCCGCCCCGCGGCCGTCGCGTGCCGCCGGTGGCAACGCCCAGACCGTCGGCCGCCGCAAGGAAGCCGTGGTCCGGGTGCGCGTCGTTCCCGGTACCGGTGAGTTCAAGCTCAACGGCCGCACGCTCGAAGAGTACTTCCCGAACAAGGTGCACCAGCAGCTCATCCGTGAGCCGCTGGTGACGGTCGACAAGCCCGACTCGTTCGACATCTTCGCCAACCTGCACGGTGGCGGGATCTCGGGCCAGGCCGGCGCGCTCCGTCTCGCGATCGCCCGTGCGCTCGTCGAGGTCGACGCCGACGACCGCCCGGCCCTGAAGAAGGCCGGCTTCCTGACCCGTGACGCTCGCGCCACGGAGCGGAAGAAGTACGGCCTCAAGAAGGCCCGTAAGGCTCCGCAGTACAGCAAGCGCTGATCGCGCCTCTGGCGCAACCCGCGGAAGCGCCCATCCGTCTTTCGGATGGGCGCTTCCGTGTTTCCGGGGTCCCGCCGTTCTCTCGGGCCCCGTTGTCACAGCAGTCCCGCGTGCCCCACGCGTTCGCCTTTAGCGGGCTAAACGCGCTCCGCGCGTCGCGTTTAGCCCGCTAAAGGCGAAGTCAGGGGTGCGGGGAGGCGGGCATGGGCACTCGCTAGGTTGTCGTGGTGGTTTTTCAAGGAGGTCGACAGATGGCTCGTCTATTCGGTACCGACGGCGTACGTGGCCTCGCCAACGAGGAGCTGACTCCGGAGCTGGCGCTCTCGCTCGCCGCCAGCGCCGCCCGCGTCCTCGCCGCCCACGACCGTTCGCACCGCCCGGTCGCGGTCGTCGGCCGTGACCCGCGTGCCAGCGGCGAGATGCTCGAGGCCGCCGTCGTGGCGGGCCTCACCTCCGCCGGTGCCGACGTGCTCCGTCTCGGCGTCCTCCCGACACCCGCCGTCGCGTATCTGGTGGGCTCGCTCGAAGCCGACCTCGGCGTGATGATCTCCGCCTCCCACAACCCCATGCCCGACAACGGCATCAAGCTCTTCGCGGCGGGCGGGCACAAACTCCCCGACGGGATCGAGGACGAGATCGAGGCCGGTCTCGCCGCTCCCGTCACCCGCCCGACCGGAATCGGCGTCGGCCGCGTCAAGGACGTCCCCGACGCGGGTGAGCGCTACACCCAGCACCTGCTGTCGGCCACCCCGCATCCGCTCGCGGGGCTGCGCGTCGTCGTCGACTGCGCCAACGGCGCGTCGTCCTTCGCCGCCCCCGAGGTCTACCGCAAGGCCGGCGCCGAGGTCATCGCGATCCACGCCGACCCGGACGGCGTGAACATCAACGAGCACTGTGGTTCGAATCACCCGGACGCGTTGCGCGCGGCCGTCGTCGAGCACGGCGCCGACCTCGGGATCGCGCACGACGGTGACGCGGATCGCTGCGTCGCTGTCGACGCCGCGGGCGAACTCATCGACGGCGACCAGATCATGGCCGTCCTCGCGCTCGCGCTCGCCGAGAGCGGCGAGCTGACCAAGAACACCCTGGTCGCGACCGTGATGAGCAACCTCGGCCTGCACTTGGCGATGCGCGCGCACGACATCAACCTGGTCACCACCGCCGTCGGAGACCGCTACGTCCTCGAAGAGCTCCGCGCGAGCGGGCTCGCGCTCGGCGGCGAGCAGTCCGGCCACGTCGTCCTGCCCGCGTTCGCGACCACCGGCGACGGTCTCCTCACCGCGCTGCGGGTGATGAGCCGCATGGCGGCCACCGGCAAATCGCTCGCCGACCTCGCCGCCGTCATGAACCGCCTGCCGCAGGTGCTGGTGAACGTTCCCGTGGCGGACAAGGCGGCTGTCGCCGTCTCGGCCGCTGTCCGCGACGCCGTCGGCGCCGTCGAGGCCGAACTCGGCGACGAGGGCCGTGTCCTGCTGCGCCCGTCGGGCACCGAGCAGCTGGTCCGCGTCATGGTCGAGGCCCCCGCGCACGACACCGCACAGGCGGCCGCCGACAGGCTCGCGGGAGTCGTTTCCTCCGCCTCGTAAGCCCACTCACGATCTTCCCAAGTCGCTGCGCCTGGGTTACCGGCCCGGTACATTCCGTGTGCGTATACCTAGGGGAGGGTGACGGTGGCGGGTAAAGGGCACAAGGTCGATCCGGCGCAGCTGAACGAGGCCGCGAAGGTCCTGCAAGACCTGCCGAAGCAGGCCTGCGAAGGGCCGATCGCGGCGGTCGAGCAGATCAATCTGAGCGCCGCGAGCTTCGGCCCGGCACACGGGGACTGCTTCACCGGTTATTCCGCGAGCATCCAGCGCATGGCGAAGTGCGCGCGCAGCTACCTCGCGGCGTCGGACGAGTTCGGCCGCAAACTCGCGGCGTCCAAGGACCTCTATCAGTCCAATGAGGACGCCAACGCGGCCGAGATGAGGAAGCACTGATGCCTCTCGCGGACGTCGGTGGTGACACCGGGCACGACATTCCCAGCCGGGCCGAAGTCGAGAAGATCCTCAACGACCCGAACATCGACCGCGACACCAAACGCGAGCTCGCCCTCAACTACATCGACTACATCGAGGACGAGTCGCCGGAAAGCTGCGGTTTCGCCAGCGAAGCCGAGCGGAACGGCTTCCGGGACCACCTCAAGTCGATGAACGGTGACTGGATCACCGAGGGTGACCTCAACGTCAATGACGGTTCCCTCGAAGAGGTCAAAAAGGCTTACAAGACCGCGCAGGAAAAGTACGACGCGAGCCAGGCCGCGGGACGGCAAGGCGATCGCGACGCGCTGAACAAGGACGCGGCGAAAAGCCAGGAGATCGCCGGTCGCGCCACCGAGACCGACCCGGGCTGCGCGAATTCGAACGACATCATGGTCCCCGGTCTTTCGGGGTTCAAGGTCTACGAAACCTTCCACCCGCTCTACCTCCGCGCGCTGAGCCTGGCGGGCGGAGGAGCGGCCATCGCCCTCACCGAACTCCAGCGGCTGTACCACGAGCAGGACAACATCCCGTTCAACCTGTTCAAGGCGAGCGCGGACGAGCTGACCGCGGTCGGCACCGCGATCGCCGGATCGGCGCAGGACGTCTCCGGGAAGCTGGGGAATTCGCTCGGCACCTGGGACGGCGCGGCGGCGGATCAGGCGCGTGCCTATCAGAAGGCCTATTCGGACAAGACCGGTCTGGTCGCCGAGGCTTTCAAGGCCGCCGGTGACGGGCTTCTGCGGACCAACGCCTCGGTGGGCAAGTTCTGCCGGGAGAAGGTCGATTGGCTGCAGAAGTGGTACACCGACAACATCGACGGTGCCACGGCGCAGGACATCGAGCGGATCATCCGCATCGCCGACGGTTCGTGCAGCCAGAACGACATCATCCACTGCATCAAATTCCTGAGCATCGAAGCCAAGAACGCCTTCAACGACGACGGCGGTGACATCGACCAGAGCACCATCGACGAGGTCATCAAACCTCAGGCGGTCGCTTGGCTGAAGACCGTCTTCCTCGGCTGGTTCGGCAAGCACATCGAGAATTTCCAGCTGGTGTGCAAGAACACGCGCGACGCGATCAACGGCGCGTGGAAGGCGTACTTCGATTCACTCGGTCAGGTGGTCGAGAATCCCTACGGGGATCTGGGCAAGACCCCGGAGACGGGTGGCGAAAAGCCCGTCGAGAAGGGCGGCGGCGGGAAGGACACCGGCGGCGGCCCGTCCTCCGGCGGTGGCGGGAAGTCTTCGGGTGGCGGTGGGCAGATGCCGCCGCCGAGCGCCGTCGAATACAAGCAGCCGGAGAAGTCCGAGACGCCGGAAGTGCCGGGGCAGGAGAAGAACCCGGTCACGGACAAGCCGCTCGACGTCGACCCGGCCACCGGCGAGCCGTATCCGATCGACCCCCGTACGGGTGAGGCGATCAAGAGCGACACCGACGGCACCCAGCCCGAGACGATGACGGTCGAGCAGGGCGACCGCAAGATCTCCATGGCCGAGCCGGGAGCCGACGGGAAGATGGGCATCTCCGTCCAGGACGGCGCCGGTCAGGCCAAGGACTACAACCTCGATTTCGGCGACGGCAAGGCCACGCCGGGAACCGGTGACGCGGCGGGCGGGCCGGTGCACCGGGACACTCCCGAGTCGGCGTCGCGGCCCACCGCGAGCCAGGGACAGGTCTATCAGCCCGGTCCCGACGGCAAGATCCACATCGAGGACGGCGGGCTCAAGATCACCGCGGAACGGCCCGGTGGTCCTGGCGGGCCGACACTGGTGACCGTCGACGACGGGTCGGGACATCCGTCGAAGTACACCTTGGGCGAGGACGAGCCCGCGAGCGGTCGTCACGCGAGCCCGGACTCCACGCCGCAGGCCACGGGCAGGCACATCGCGGATGGCTCCGCTGCTGCTGCGCGGCCGGTCGAAGACGCCGCACGTCAGCAGGCCGTTCCTTCGCACGACACGACGTCCGGCGGTGTCGGCGGCGGAGCACCGGCCTCGGCGCCCGGTCATCCGGTCGAACCGGTGGCCGCCGCGGCGAGCGATTCCGAATCGACGACGGCCCAGTCGCTGAGCAACCCGTTCGAAAGTGATCTCGGTGACGCGTCGGATCCCGCCGGAGCCGGTGGTGGCGCGTCCGCTCCCGCGGCGCCGTCGGGGCTCGGTGCCGCACCCGGTGGGGGCGCCCAGGATCCGGCCGCGTCCGGTGCGGGGATGATGGGCGGCATGGGCATGATGGGCGGCGGTGCGGCCGGAGGCGGGCAAGGGTCCGGTGAAGACCAGCAGCGCACGTCCAGCGGATACCGGGTCGACGGCGGCCTGTTCGACACCGCGACGACGGGCAGCCGGATCAGCGGCTCGCTCGACGACGACGGCGTCATCGGCTTCCGCTAGCGGTCAGGGGAGGGGATCAGTGAATCCTGAGGAGGATCTCGCCAGACTCCGGCACAAGCTCGCCGGGCTGGAGCGCGAGAACGGCGACCGGATGTACCTGGTCGACAACCGGGCGACGAAGGCGATCGAGGAGACCCAGGCCGCGGGCGACAAGCTCAAGCAGGAGACGAGCGCGGCGCTGTCCGCGCGTCTCGAGCAGAAGCGGCGGGCGGAGGCCGCGGGCGGCTGGGCGACCGAGTCGACCCTCGGCGACAAGGTCGAGGACGACGGCGACTTCGGGTTCGAGGAGGACGAGACCGAGAACGAGCGCCGTGCCGGGTATCGGACGGCCGAGGAGCCGCCGGTCTCGTTCCGGCCGCCCGCTGTTCCCGCTCCTCAGGTTCCCCCGCCGCCCCCGGCGCCGGTACCGGAAGAACGTCCGGCCGGGCGGCATCGGCGGGCGGCCGCGCGCGGTGACGACGACGATTTCGCGAACACCGACTGGCTGGCGACCTGAGCCTTCAGGTTCGCAGCGTCACGATGGCCCGCTCGACGCCGTGGAAGACGGCGTGCGTCTTGTACCGCACGTCTTCCACGACGTGGCCGGGCGTCAGGATCTCGGCGAGCGCGCGAAGCGCCACTTCGCCCTCGGCGACCGCGATCCGCGAGCCGGGGCAGGTGTGGCGGCCGAGGCCGAACGCGAGTTCGGTGCCGGGGCCCAGCGGGACGGCCAGTTTGTCCCCGGTCGTGAAGTCCTTGTCCCCCAAGGAGAACGGCGCTGTCACGCGGCGGGCGGCGAAACGGGTCGGGGCGACTTCGTGGATCAGGCCGCGCACGTTGTCGAGGACGTCTGGGCGGCGTAGGAGTTCGAGGGCGGCGAGGGCGAGGAAGTTCATGGAGTTCTCGTACGCCGCGTGGGCGAGCATCACCGGCGTGATCATCAGCTCGTCTTCGGTGATCCGGCCCGCTTCGTGCGCTTCGCGGAGCAGAGCCAGCCCGCCGCCTTCGACAGCCTCCGCCTTGAGGAAGAACATCGCGACCCTGAGCGCGGCCATATCGGCCCCGGCCGGTCCGCCCGACCAGACGTCCAAGTTCGCGGCGGTCTCCGAAAGGTTCGTCAGCAGCTTCTCGCCGAGTGGCTCGACCGTGCCGAGTACCGCTTCCGTCACCCTGGCCGCCACCGGCCTGGCGAAGTCGGCCACCAGGTCGAACCGGGCGCGCGACTTTAGCGGGCTAATCGCGACGCGCAGGTCCGTGAGCAGGGCGTCCGGCAGCGGCTCGACCAGGGCGATGACCTCCTTGACGACCGCGCGCAGCCGCCGGTGGTCCATGCCGTCCATCAGCAGGAGGTTCGGGGTCTCGGCTGCGGCACCGCCGGGGTTCGAGCTGAGCTCGCGGTCGCGCAGGGCCTTGACACGGTCCGCCGGATCGTCCAGCACGAAGAAGTCGTCCACGTTCGTATGATGCCCATGCCGCGGCCGGAGGATGTGCAAGTGTCACGAGAAGTGCCCGAAGAAGTGTTGCGGACCCCGCTCGTGCATCGCCTGCTCGAGCGCGCCGAGGTCGAGCGCCCGGCGTACACGCACCTCGATTGCTCGAACCGGCACGAACCCGTCGAGGACACGCTGACCTGGGCCGACCTCCTCGCCCACGTCCGAGCTGTCGCGGCGAAGCTGCGCGAGGTGATCCAGCCGGGAGACCGAGTGGCGATCACGGCGCGGCAGGACCTTTCCTACGTCGTCGCGTTCTTCGGCGCGCTGTACGCCGGGGCCGTCGCGGTGCCACTGTCCGCGCCGGACGTCCGCGCTCACCGCGAACGGCTCGTCGGGGTCCTCAACGACTGCGACGCCGACATCTGGCTCACCTCGGAAGCCCTGGTCGAGCGGCTCAAGGAGTTCGCCGAGGCCGAGCCGGTGCCCGCGCCCCGCGAGATCGTCGCCATCGACACCCTGCCGCTGGATCCGGCGGACCGATCCCTGCCGGCGCCGGTTTCCCCCCAAGACCCCGCCTATCTGCAGTACACGTCCGGCACCACGCGATCACCCGCCGGTGTGATCATCACGCAGCGGGCCTTGTCGGCCGCGTGCTGGCAGATCTGCGACGCCTACGACGTCGGCGAGCACACCACGTGCGTCGGCTGGATCCCGTTCTTCCACGACATGGGGCTGGCGCAACTGCTCGCGGGGACGATGCACGCCGGTGGCCGGACGGTGTTCATCGCGCCGCTGGAGTTCATCCGGCGCCCGGAACGCTGGCTGCTGCTGATGTCGGCGTATCCGAACACGCTCACGGCGGCGCCGAACTTCGCGTACGACCTGGTGACCGAGACCGTGCCCGAGGCGAAGCGCGCCGAGTACGACCTCTCGACGGTGTCGATCGCGCTCAGCGGCAGCGAACCGGTCCGCGTGGCGACCGTCCGCGACTTCCTCGCCGCGTACGAACCCCACGGCTTCCCGCGGGGCGCCTTCCGGCCGTCCTACGGTCTGGCCGAGGCGACGGTGTACGTCGCCAGCGGCGATTCCAGCGGCCCGGTGGTGACCGAAGTGGACGGCCGCGAGGTCGTCGAGATCGGCTGGCCGAGGGGGCAGCGGGTCCGCGTCGTCGCGCGGGCGGATGACGTTTTGCCCGCTAAAGGCGACGTGGGCGAGATCTGGGTCAAGGGGCCCAACGTGGCGGCAGGGTACTGGCGGCGTCCGGAGTTGACCGCCGAGGTCTTCGACGCCGAACTCGACGGGGAACGCGGCTGGCTCCGCACCGGCGACCTGGGCTCGATCCGGAACGGCAGGCTGTCGGTGACCGGACGCCTGAAGGACCTGATCATCATCGACGGCCGCAACCACAGCCCGCACGACATCGAAGAGACCGTCGCCGCCGCTCACCCCATCCTCGGGGCAGACCGGATCGCCGCGTTCTCGGTCGCTCTCGACGACGGTGAGGGCGTCGTCGTGGTCGCCGAACGCGCGCGGAAGGCGTCCGACTTCGAGGAAGACGAGGTCGCGCGGGCGGCCGCCCGCGCCGTCGCCGAACGTCACGACGTGCGGCTCAAGGCCTTCCTCCTGGTGAAACCCGGCGGTCTGCCGCGGACGTCGAGCGGCAAGGTCGCGCGTTCCGCGGCCAGAACGCGGTATTGGGAGCCGGATGGGACAGAATCCCCCCATGGCAGCTGACGGGAGCGAGTACGTCGACGAGATCAAGGCCCTCGTCTGCGAGACCTTCGACGTCGATCCGGACACCATCGACGAGAACACGCCCTTCGCCGAGATGGGCGTCGACTCCCGCCGCCGCGTCCGGCTCCTGGCGACGGTCGAAGTGGAGTTCGGCATCGACATCGACCTCGACGAGCTGGATCGCCTGGTCGACATCCGGGGCGCGGCGACCGTTCTCGCCGAGGCCGTCGAGGCGGGGGCGAAACCGCGAAAACGCGGTCTACCAGGCTTCTTGCGTCGAAATCGTTTGAGTTAGCAAAGGTGTGAATGTTCCTGCGGCCTCGGTGACCGGTGGGTACATTCTTGTGTGCATATGCGATGGCACCTGATGCGGTCGGCGTGCGTCGTAGGTGGGACAACGAGGCGGATACAGCGGGACGAAGGGGGCACCGGTCATGCCGGACGGGGGCTACAAAGCCGATTCAGAGGCGATGCTCACGGCGTCGACGTCGCTGGAGCGCGCGGCTGAGAAAACGACGTCCGAGGCGGGGAAGGTGGGGCCGACCCAGGTCGGGCCCGAGAACTTCGGCCGAGTCCACAAGGACTACCAAAAGGGCTACGCCACCGGGATTCTCGCCATTTCCGACGCGATGAAGGGCTACGCGGGCCAGCTCACCCAGCTCGCCGGCGGGGTCAGCACCGCGTCGACCCGCTACACCTCATCCGACCAGGCGAACGCCGCGGCTGCCAACAAGGCGGGAACCCAGTAATGAGTGAACCGACGCCCGCTCAGATCAAGGAAATGCTGAACGACCCCTACGTCACTCAGGGCACGAAAGACGCTTTGATGATGCCGTGGACCAGGGAAGCGGCATATAAGAAGGCCGTCGCCGAACGCGACTCGAACGCCGCGGGGGACAAGAAGCAGGCGGCCGACACGAAACAGGCCGACAAGGACCTCGACTCGATGGCCCGGCCCGCCGCCGGAGGCGCGACCACCAAATCCGACCAGGTGCTCGACCTCGGAAAGCCGGCACTGGACTTCTTCTCCGATTGGGCCGAGCAGGTCTGGAACAAGATGCCGGAGAAGTCGGGCGAAATCAGCTACAAGACCGACATCTGGGACCGGTTCCACGAGAACCGTGAGATCAATTTCCAGAAGATGTTCGACGAGGTCGAGGATCTCGGCGACGCCAAGAAGATCGTCGAGCAGACCCAGAAGGACGCGACTTCGGCGCTGACCACGCTCTTCCACGACTGGAAGGGCGAGGGCGCGACGGCCGCGAAGGTCAAGTACGAACAGCGGATCCAGCCCGACGCGAAGGAACTCATCGCGCAGATGGACGGCGCCATCAAACTGGTGCCCTCGACCATCGACAAGATCTACACCGCGCTGAAGCTGAAGGTCGACGAAACGCTGAAGCTCCGGGTCGACAAGGTCGCGACTGCACCTCTGTACATCGCGAAGCAGGTCGTCGACATCGCGAACGGCAAGGTCGATTCCAAAGAAAAGCTCATGGACGTCGCGTACTGGCTCGACTCCGCGTGTCCGGGCAACAACCTCGCCGAGCGGCTGCGTCACGACGACTGCAAGCTGAACGACGAGAACAAGGACTACGCGATTGGAGCCGCGAAGCAGTGGCTGAAGGGTTCGTTCGCCACTGAGTTCGGTGAGCGGTTCGAGAACTTCAAGAAGCTCTGCAAGAACGCGACCGACACGATCAACACGCAGTACCACGAGCTTTCGCGGTTCATGGAGGACTACACGAACCCGTTCCCCGCGGCCGGCTCCGAGAAGCCGCCGGGCAACGAGAAGCCGCCGGGCAACGAGAAGCCGCCGGGCTCCGAGAAGCCGCCCGGCAACGGCACCCCGCCCGGTGGTGGCGGCGGTACCCCGCCCGGCGGCGGGGGCGGCACGCCTCCCGGTGGCGGAGGCGGCGGCAGCACACCGCCGGCGGCGGAGGTCCCCGAGGCGCCGAAACCGGAGGACAAGCCCGCCGAGGGTACGAACCCGGTCACCGGGAAGCCGCTCGAGCTGGACCCCGAGACCGGCAAGCCGTACCCGATCGACCCGGCGACGGGTGAGGCGATCAAGGACGGCATCGACGGTCAGGACACCATGACCGTCCAAAAGGGCGACAACAAGATCGAGATGACCGAGCCGGATAAAGACGGCAAAATGGACATCAAGGTCGACGACGGCAAGGGCAACGAGAAGGACTACAAGCTCGACTTCGACGACCCCAAGGGCGAAGAGGGCAAGGACGGCGACAAGGCCAAGGACGGCAAGGACGGCGAGTTCGGCCCGCAGGGCGCGGTCAAGGAAGGCGAGCCCGGCAAGGACGGCGTCTACCGGCCCGGTCCGGACGGCAAGATCCACATCCAGGACGGCAACCTCAAGATCACCGCCGAGCAGCCGGACGGTCCGAACGGCCCGACAGTGGTGACCGTCGACGACGGCAAGGGCGAGCCGACCACCTACACCCTCGACGAAAAGGGTGAGAAGAAGGAACTCAAGCCCGGCGACGTCATCGACAAAGACGAAATCAAGAACGGTCTCGACGACCGGAATCCCGGCAACCCGCAGCCCGGCAAGGTCGACGAGGTCCGCACGATGCCCGCTCCGGCGGACGGCGCGGGCTTTGCCGCTCCGGGCGGTGTCGAGGTCGGCGCTGGAGTCAGTGGTGGCGAAGGGACCGCCGCGGTGTCCGCGGAGGCCGAGGCCGCCGGTGGTGCCGCGTCAGGCTCGGGCGCGGGTGGTGACGGCACCGTGCCGACAGCCAGTGGCGGCGGAGGCGGTGGCAGCTTCGAAGGAGCGCTCGGCGGCGTCGGCGACGGTGGTTCGGCGGGGTCGCTGAACGAGGCTGGTTCGCTCGAAGCGGGCATCCAGACCGGAGGCGGTGCACAGCCGGCCGGGGCCGAAGGCGGTCTCGGAATGGCGCCCGGCGGGATGGACCCGGCGCCCGCGGGAGCCGGTGCCGGCAGCTCGTCCGCCGGTATGGGCGGCATGATGGGTGGAATGGGCGCCATGGGCGGCGCGGCCGGTGGTGGCGGGGGTGACACGCAGCGTGGGTCCAGCCAGTACCGCGTCGAGGGTGGCATTTTCGAGACCAGCGGCGCGGGCGGCCGGATCAGCGGTTCGCTCGACGACGAGGGCGGCGACCGTTCGATCAGCTACGAGCGATGATCGGTAACCGGGGAACGAGGGAGGACCGATGAGCGCTGTCGATCGGCTGGCGGCCGCCATGTCGAGGCAGGACGCCGCCATCACGGAGCAGCAGGAGCAGCGCGGGCTTCGGGAGCGGCACCTCGCCGACGCCAAGGCCCAGGCGATGGAAACCATGCAGAAGGACGCCGCCGTCCACGACAAGTACGCGGCTCACATGCAGGAACTGGGGAAGCGGAGCAAGGAGGCGGGCGGCTGGCTGACCGGCAAGACGACCGCCGACCGCAGCCACACGATGGGATTCGGCATCGAGGACGACGAGAAGCCGGACGCCCGGTTCGCCGAGTTCGGTGGCCGTCCCGATGCGTCGCGACAGGCGCCTCCGCCGCCTCCTCCGGTCGCGCCGGGGGTGCCCGGGATGCCGGCGACCGTGGACGTCCCGCCGCCTGCGGCGCCGACGCCCGCTCCGAGTGCCGGGGCGCCCGAAGAGCCTGGCACGCCCGCGCGTCGTCGAGGCCGTCACGCCCGCGACGACAAAGGCTTCGACGACGACGACTTCTCGAACAACTCGTGGATGGTCGACTGACCGCTTCACCGCACTTCAGGGCCCGGCTCACCAGAGCCGGGCCCTTCTTGCTCACTCCGCTCGCCCGGCCCGCGTCGACTTTAGCGGGCTAATCGCGATCCGGCGGCGGGGTGCGCTCGCCTGGGGCGGGGCGACTTTAGCGGGCTAAACGTGACGCGTAGGAAGGCTAAGTAACCGGGCGCGCGTCCGGGGCCCGGATCGCGTTTAGCCCGCTAAACGCAGGTCGGCCGGGGGAGCAGGTCAGGCGGCGGGCTCGTCCTGGGCTTCGATGGGGGCGCGCTTGACGTCGGCGTCCAGGAGGGGCTGGTACTTCGTCGTCCCCGTCAGGTGAGTGAGGAAGAACGCGGTGAACAGCGCCCTCGTCAGCTGCTGGGTCCCGCGGTGCGGCTTCCCGTGCAGCAGCAGCTGGCTCCAGTGCTTGCCTTCGGTGACACCGAGGTGCGACGACTTCCCGAGCGTCCGCAGCTGCACCGGCCCGCCCCACGCGTCCGCGATGGCCTCGGCATGTCCGACAGGCGGCGCGACCAGGTCTTCGCTCGCCGCGAGGTGCAGGCCGGGCACGGTCACCGACTGGGCGGACACCGTCGCCGGCGGCAGCGTCTGGGCGGGAGTGATGGTCGCGACAGCGCGAATCTGGGGGCGCTCGCCGTTCTCAGCCGCCTGAGCGGCGGCGAGGATGGCCGAGCCGCCACCGGTCGAGTGCCCGGCCAGGCCGAGCTTCGCCGGGTCGACGCTGATGCCGTCCGGTCCGAGGCGGACCGTCGTGATCAGGTCGAGCGTGGTGAGCAGGTCGCCGGCCAGCAGCCGGTGCGACGGCAGCGGCCCGCGCTGAGTGGCCGGAGCCGCCGCGACGATTCCCCAGCTCGCGAGGTGCCGGAGCAGGTGCCGGTAGCTCCCTGTCGGCTGCAGCCATCCGTGCCCGAACGCGATCGCGGGCAGACCGAGCCCGGATCGGGGCGTGAACACGACGCCGGGCAGTCCGACCAGGGCGAGGTTGCCGCGCAGCACCTCGTGCGGACCTGGGTGGGACAGCTCCGCGAGCAGCTGTTTGGGCTTGCTGGCCATGTTCGTGACCTTACTGCCCGCACCCGCGTCCGGCCCGCGCGCCGCCCCGCGGATCGCGTTTAGCCCGCTAAACGCGAGTGCGGGCGCCCGCGCGAAACGGCCGGATTTCCGTCGTTAGGCTGGTGGCCGTGTGTGGAATCGTGGGATACGTAGGACACCGCCCGGCTCTGGACGTCGTCATCGGCGGCCTGCGCAGGATGGAGTACCGCGGCTATGACTCGGCAGGCGTGGCGGTCCTCGACGGCGCCGGCGCGCTGAACGTCGAGCGCAAGGCAGGCCGCCTGGCCAACCTGGAGAACCAGCTCGAAACCGTCGGCAGGGACGCCTTCACCGGCACCGCCGGGATGGGCCACACCCGCTGGGCCACCCACGGCGCCCCGGTCGACCGCAACTCGCACCCGCACCGCGACGCCTCCCAGCGCGTCGCCGTCGTGCACAACGGCATCATCGAGAACTTCGCCGCCCTGCGCTCCGAGCTCGAGGCCGACGGCGTCGAGATGGCGAGCGACACCGACTCCGAGACCGCCGCGCACCTCATCTCCCGCGCCTACGCCGAGGGCGACACTAAGGGCGACTTCCCGGCCAGCGTCGCCGCGGTCTGCCGTCGTCTCGAAGGCGCGTTCACCCTGGTCGTGACCATCGCCGACCAGCCGGACACCATCGTCGCCGCCCGTCGCTCCTCGCCGCTGGTCGTCGGCGTGGGAGAAGGCGAGCACTTCGTCGCTTCCGACGTCGCCGCGTTCATCGAGCACACCCGCGAGGCCGTCGAACTCGGCCAGGACCAGCTCGTCGTGATCACCCGCGAGGGGTACGAGGTCACGGACTTCCACGGCGACGCCGCCCAGGCCAAGCCGTTCACCGTCGACTGGGACCTCTCGGCCGCGGAAAAGGGCGGCCACGAGTACTTCATGCTCAAGGAGATCGAGGAGCAGCCGGAAGCGCTGGCGAACACGCTGCGCGGTCACTTCGACGGCGGCCGGATCATCCTCGACGAGCAGCGCATCTCCGATCAGGACCTGCGTGACGTCGACAAGGTCTTCGTCGTCGCCTGTGGTTCCGCGTACCACTCGGGCCTCGTCGCCAAGTACGCCATCGAGCACTGGTGCCGCCTCCCCGTCGAGGTCGAGCTGGCCAGCGAGTTCCGCTATCGCGACCCCGTGCTGGACCGCGCGACCCTGGTCGTCGCCGTCTCGCAGTCGGGCGAGACCGCGGACACCCTCGAAGCCGTCCGCCACGCGCGCGAGCAGAAGGCGCGTGTCCTGGCCGTCTGCAACACCAACGGCGCGCAGATCCCGCGCGAGTCGGACGCGGTCCTCTACACGCATGCCGGTCCGGAGATCGGCGTCGCTTCGACCAAGGCCTTCCTCGCGCAGATCGCGGCCAACTATCTGGTCGGCCTGGCGCTCGCGCAGGCCCGTGGCACGAAGTACCCGGACGAGGTCGCCCGCGAGTTCGCCGAGCTCGAGGCCATGCCCGCCGCGGTGCAGAAGGTCCTGTCCACTGTGGACCAGGTCCGCGACCTCGGCCGCCGGATCGCCGACTCGAAGGCCGTGCTGTTCCTCGGCCGTCACGTCGGTTTCCCGGTCGCCCTCGAAGGTGCGCTGAAGCTCAAGGAACTGGCGTACATGCACGCCGAAGGCTTCGCCGCCGGTGAGCTCAAGCACGGCCCGATCGCGCTGATCGAAGACGGCCTGCCCGTCGTCGTGGTGATGCCGTCGCCGAAGGGGCGCGCGGTGCTGCACTCGAAGCTGGTGTCGAACATCAGCGAGATCCAGGCGCGCGGCGCCCGCACGATCGTGATCGCGGAGGAGGGCGACGAAACCGTCCGCCCGTTCGCCGACGAGCTGATCGAGATCCCGGCCGTGCCGACGCTGCTGCAGCCGCTGGTTTCGACGGTTCCGCTGCAGGTGCTGGCGGCGGAGATCGCCCGCACCCGCGGGTACGACGTCGACAAGCCGCGTAACCTGGCGAAGTCGGTCACCGTCGAGTAAAGACCGGAGGCGTCGTGCAGGGAATCTGGACCACGGAACGGATTCGCGCGGCGGAGGACCGGTTGCTCGCCGTCACTCCCGACGGCGTGCTCATGCGACGCGCGGCGTTCGGCCTCGCGGTGCACGCCGCGGAGATGCTGGAAGACCACACGGGTTCGGTGTCCGGGCGGCGGGTGACGTTGCTCGTCGGGTCGGGGAACAACGGCGGTGACGCCTTGTGGGCCGGCGCATTCCTTCGCCGTCGCAACGTGGCCGTCTCGGCGATCCTGTTGAAGCCCGAACGCGCTCACGGGCCTGGTTTGGCCGCTTTGAAGCGATCCGGCGGAAGGATTGTGTCCGTTGAGGACGGTCCACAGTGGATTAGCCGGGCCGACCTCGTCCTCGACGGGATCGTCGGGATTTCGGCGCGAGGACCCTTGCGGACGGATGCCGCCGCGCTGCTGGAGCACGTGAGCGCACCGATCTTGGCCGTCGATCTGCCGAGTGGGGTGGATCCGGACACCGGCGCCGTCGACGGGCCGGCGGTCGTCGCCGACCGCACGGTCACTTTCGGCGCGCTCAAACCGGTGCACGCTCTCGCACCCGCCTCCTGCGGCGAGATCGCCCTGGTCGACATCGGCTTGCGGCCGGAACTCGGCGAACCCGATCTGCGGCGGCTCGACACGGCCGACGTCGCCGCGGCGTGGCCGGTGCCCGGGCCGGGCGACGACAAGTACAGCCAAGGTGTGGTCGGGGTGGCCGCGGGATCCGCGACGTACCCGGGTGCGGCCGTGCTCGCGGCGGGCGCCGCCGTGCGGGCGACGTCCGGGCTGGTGCGGTACGCCGGGCACGCCGCGGATGTGGTGCGCGGACACTGGCCCGAGGTCATCGCGACGGGGTCGGTGACCGATGCCGGACGGGTGCAGGCGTGGGTCGTCGGGCCGGGGATCGGGACAGGGCACGAGGGGCGGGAAGTGCTGAGGTTCGTCCTCGGGCGCGGGGTGCCGGTGTGCGCGGACGCCGACGCGACGACGATCATCGCGCGCTCGCCCGACGTGCTCGACGCGCGCGACCCGGACACGCCGCTTTTGCTGACCCCGCACGCGGGGGAGTTCGAGCGGCTGATGGGTTCACCGCCGGGAGCGGATCGGGTCGCGGCGGCGCGGGCGGCCGCGCGGAAGTACGACGCGGTCGTGCTCTTGAAGGGGCACTGCACGGTGGTCGCGGCGCCGGACGGCCGCGTGCTGGTGAACACGCCGCGGGGATCGTGGCTCGCGACGGCGGGTTCGGGGGACGTGCTGTCCGGTCTGGCCGGGGCGCTGCTCGCCGCCGGGCTCGACCCGTGGCTGGCGGCGGGTGCCGCCGCGCACGTCCACTCCCTTGCCGGGTCGCTGGCCGCCGACGGCGCGCCGACCTCGGCGTCCGGCATCCTCGGTGCCGTCTCGGACGCCATTCGCGCCGTCCGTTCCCTGGTGCCCTGACCTGCATTTAGCGGGCTAAACGCGCTCTGCGGGCACCTGCCCCCAGAACGCGATTAGCGGGCTAAACGCACGTCGTCGGGCGGAAGGGCGAGGTGAGGAAAATGCCGAAGTTATCGAGTTACATGTTAACTCCGGGCGAATAATCTGGTAAGAAGCAGGTGTGAGCGCCGACACCCACCCCGCCGAGACCGCGATGGTCCGGGTCGTGAACGGTGTCGCCCATGTCTAAGACCAGGCCTTCGGACGCCGCCGTCGAGCACCGGCGCCAGGAGATCCTCGATCACGTCATCGCCACCGGCGAGGTCCGCATCGACGACCTCACCACTCGCTTCGGCGTCAGCCTGATGACGATGCACCGCGACCTCGACGACCTCGCCGAGCGCCGTCTCCTCCGCAAACTGCGTGGCAAGGTCGAGGCCTACCCGGCGACGACCATGGAGTCGGCCGCCCGTTTCCGTGACACTTTCAACCAGGCCACGAAGGACGCACTGGGCGAGGCCGCCGCGGCGCACGTCCACGCCGGCCAGACGGTCTTCATCGACGATTCGACGACGCTCTTCCCGCTCGTCCGCCGCCTCGGCGCGATCGAAGACCTCACCGTCATCACCAACTCGCTCGAAGCCGCCCGCATCCTCGGCCCGGTCAAGACCGTCGTGGTGGTACTCGCCGGCGGCAAGTACCACCACGAGTTCGACTCGTGCGCGGGCCCGGACGTCCTCGCGTTCCTCGAGCGCACTCACGCCGACATCGCGTTCGTCTCCGTCGCCGCGGTCGCCGTCGGTCGCCTGTTCCACCCTGTCCAGGACTACGCCGCGCTCAAGAAGGCCGCGCTGCGCACCGCGAGCCACAACGTCCTGGTCGTCGACAACTCCAAGTTCGGCCGCACGGCCACCTTCGCGCACGGCGACATCGGCGACTACGACCTCCTGATCACCGACGATCTGACGCCGACCGAGGAGATCGAGGCCGCGCTGAACGCGGGAACGGCCATCGAGCAGATCGAATGCGATCCGGAAGGGCCGGAATATGAAATCTGATCTGGTCGCCGGAATCGACTCGTCGACCCAGTCGACGAAGGTCGTCGTCTGCGACGCGAACACCGGCGAGATCGTCCGCACCGGCCGCGCTTCGCACCCTGACGGCACCGAGGTCGCCCCCTCCGCGTGGTGGGACGCGTTCCGCGAGGCCACGGACGGCCTGCTCGACGGCGTCGGCGCCATCGGCATCGGCGGTCAGCAGCACGGCATGGTCACCCTCGACGAAGCCGGAGAGGTCGTCCGGCCCGCGTTGCTGTGGAACGACACCCGGTCCGCGAAGGCCGCCGAAGACCTCGGCGGCGAACTCGGTCCCGAGAACTGGGCGAAGTCCGTCGGCTCGCTGCCGGTGGCCAGCTTCACCGTCACGAAGCTGCGGTGGATGGCGGAGAACGAGCCCGAGCTGGCCGATCGCGTCGCCCGCGTCCTCCTCCCACACGATTGGCTGACCTGGCGGCTGCTGGGCGACGGCGCCGAGCCGGTCACCGACCGCGGCGACGCCTCCGGCACTGGGTACTTCTCGCCCGCGACCGGCGAATACCGCCAAGACCTCCTCGCGCACGCCTTCGGCGGCCGCACTCCCGAGCTGCCCAAGGTCCTCGGCCCCGCCGAAGCCGCGGGCCACACGCCGGACGGGATCCTGGTCTCGGCGGGGACAGGCGACAACATGGCCGCCGCGCTCGGCCTCGAACTGGCTCCCGGTGACGTCGTGGTCTCGCTGGGCACCAGCGGCACCGTCTTCGGCGTCTCAGAGGCCGCGAGCGCCGACCCGTCCGGCATCGTCGCCGGATTCGCCGACGCCACCGGCCGTTTCCTGCCGCTCGCCTGCACCCTCAACGCCGCCCGCGTGCTCACCGCCACGTCCGCGATGCTCGGCGTCGAACTCGCGGAGTTCGACAAGCTGGCGCTCGCGGCCGCGCCGGGCTCCGGCGGTCTCACCTTCCTGCCGTACCTCGACGGTGAGCGGACGCCGAACCTCCCGGACGCCAAGGGCACCCTCTTCGGCCTGTCCCGCGCGAACATGACGCCCGAGAACCTCGCCCGCGCCGCCGTCGAAGGCATGTTGTGCGGCCTCGCCGCCGGTCTCGACGCCCTGCGCGAACAGGGGCTCGAAGTCCGCCGAGTGCTCCTGATCGGCGGCGGCGCGCAGTCGGCCGCCGTCCGGGCTGTCGCGCCGATCGTGTTCGGCGTCCCCGTCGTCATCCCCGAGGTCGCCGAGTACGTCGCGGTCGGCGCCGCGCGGCAGGCGGCCTGGGCCCTCGCTTCCAGCACGGCACCTCCCCGCTGGCAGAAAGACCACGGCACCACCCCGCTCGAACCGACCGAGGCGGACCGCGCCGAGGGACACCGGATCCAGCAACGGCATCTCGAGGCCCGCGAACTCGGGCACGGCATTTCCGCGAAACCGAAAGAGGACTGAACCGATGGCCACGATCACCTACGACAAGGCGACCCGGCGCTACGCCGGTTCCGAGCGGCCCGCCGTGGACGCACTCGAACTCGAGATCGCCGACGGCGAATTCCTCGTGCTGGTCGGGCCTTCCGGCTGTGGCAAGTCCACCAGCCTGCGGATGCTCGCCGGCCTCGAGGACATCGACGAAGGCGCCGTGTGGATCGGCGACCGCGACGTCACGCAGCTGCCGCCGCGCGCCCGCGACATCGCGATGGTGTTCCAGAACTACGCGCTGTACCCGCATATGACCGTCGGCCAGAACATGGGCTTCGCGCTCAAGATCGCGGGCCGCCCGGCTTCGGAGATCAAGCAGAAGGTGCTCGACGCGGCCAAGCTGCTCGACATCGAGCAGTATCTCGACCGCAAGCCGAAGGCGCTCTCCGGTGGTCAGCGCCAGCGTGTCGCGATGGGCCGCGCCATCGTGCGTGAGCCGCAGGTCTTCCTGATGGACGAGCCGCTGTCGAACCTCGACGCGAAGCTGCGTGTCTCCACGCGTACGCAGATCGCCGCGCTGCAGCGCCGTCTCGGCGTCACCACCGTGTACGTCACGCACGACCAGGTCGAGGCCATGACGATGGGCGACCGGGTCGCGGTCCTCTCCGACGGTCTCCTGCAGCAGTGCGACACCCCGCGCGCGCTGTACGACAAGCCCGCAAACGCTTTCGTCGCCGGATTCATCGGCTCGCCCGCGATGAACCTCGTCACCGCGAAGCTCACCGAAGACGGTGCGGAGCTCGGTGGCGCGCGGGTGCCGCTGACCCGCGAGATCCTCGCCAAGGCTTCGGGCGACACGGTCACCCTCGGCTTCCGGCCGGAGTCGCTCGAGGTGACGACCAGCGAAGACGGCACGCTGCCGATCAAGGTCGACCTCGTCGAGGAGCTCGGCTCGGACGCGTACGTCTACGGCAAGCTCGCCGAGACCGACGCCGAGGGCACGAAGTCGAACGTCGTCACCCGGGTCGACCCGCGTAAGCCGCCGACCATGGGCGACACCCTGCACCTGCGGATCCGTCCCGACGAGCTGCACGTGTTCTCCGCCACTGACGGGGCGCGCCTGTCCTGAGCCCGCTCGTGGGAAACTGGTGGTCGTTATGACCGCCAGTTTCCCGCGTGCCGAGGTCGTCATCGACCTGTCCGCCATCCGGCACAATGTCGCCCTGCTCGCTTCCCGTGCCCCCGGGTCCCAGACGATGGCCGTGGTCAAGGCCGACGGCTACGGCCACGGAGCCGTCGAGGCCGGGCGTGCCGCCATCGAGGGCGGAGCGACCTGGCTGGGCACCTGCTCTCTCGACGAGGCCCTGAAGCTGCGTCGCGCCGGAATCGGCGCCCGGCTCTTCAGCTGGCTCGACACCCCCGAAGCCGACTTCGCACCCGCGGTCGCCGAAGACATCGACGTCGCCGTCAGCTCCCTCGGCGAACTCGCCCGCGTGGCCGATGGCGCGCGCCGGGCGCGCGACTTTAGCGGGCTAAACGCGATCTCGCGGGTGCACCTCAAGATCGACACCGGTCTCTCCCGAAATGGCTGCCCACCTGCGGAATGGCCCGCGTTGGTCAAGGCAGCGGCGGCCGCGAAGCCGCTCGTCGAGGTCGTCGCGATCTGGTCGCACCTCGCCTGCGCCGACGATCCCGGCCACCCGTCCATCGACGCGCAGGCGAAGCGGTTCGACGAGGCCTACGACATCGCCCGTGCGGCGGGCTTGAACCCGATGCGGCACCTCGCGAACTCCGCCGCCGTGCTGACCAGGCCGGACCTGCACTTCGACCTCGTGCGTCCCGGGATCGGGATCTACGGGCTGAACCCGGTGCCCGCCGCCGAGGACCTGCGCCCCGCGATGACCTTCAAATCGTCGGTCGTGCTCACGAAGCGCATCGCGTCCGGCGAATCGGTCTCATACGGCCACACCTGGACGGCCGAGCGCGACACCACCCTCGCCCTGGTCCCGGTCGGGTATGCCGACGGCGTGCCGCGCTCGCTGTCCGGGCGGATGGACGTCTGGCTCGGCGGACGTCGCCGTCCGGTGGTCGGTCGCGTGTGCATGGACCAGCTCGTCGTCGACTGCGGAGACGACGAACCGGCCGTCGGCAGCGAAGTGATCCTCTTCGGCCAGGGCGAGTTTGGCGAGCCCACGGCCAGGGAATGGGCTGACAAGCTGGGGACGATCGACTACGAGATCGTGACCTCGATGTATCGCCCGCGAATCCACCGGACGTATCTGGAGGCAGGCTCGTGACACCTTCACGACGACTGCTGGCCATCGTCGGCGGCGTCGGGGCGGTGGCCACCGGCACCGCCGCCGCGATCGCCGTCGCCGCACAGCAGCGGCGGCAGAATGAGGATCCGTTCGTGGACGAGCCGTTGGGGGATCTTGAACCGGACCGGACATCGACCGTGGCGGCGGAGGACGGAACGCCGCTCGCGGTCGAGGAGATCGATCCGGCTGATGGGGGCGAACCGGAGCTGACCGTCGTCGGCGTGCACGGTTTCGCGTTGTCGAAGCGCTGCTGGCATTTTCAGCGGCGAGACCTCGCGTCGCTGAAGCTTCCGCGCGTGCGTCAGGTCTATTACGACCATCGTGGGCACGGGCAATCCGGCGCCGCGACCGCCGAAACCAGCACCATCGAGCAGCTGGCGCGCGACCTCGACATGGTCGTGCGCTCGGTGGTGCCGGAAGGGCCCATCGTGCTCATGGGGCACTCGATGGGCGGCATGGTGATCATGGAGCTCGCCGCGGAGCATCCCGAGCTGTTCGACGACCGCGTCGGCGGTGTCGCGTTCATCGCGACCGCGGCGGGCGAAGTCGGTGCTCGGGGACTGCCGCGGTCGCTGCTTTCGAAGTACAACCCGCTCACGCGAGGCGTCGGTGGGCTGGCCGGCTGGCAACCCGGACTCGTCGAGTTCGTGCGCGCGGCCGGAGGACAGCTGACTCGGCAAGCCGTGCGCAGGCTGGCTTTCGGCAGTCGAGACGTGTCTCCGCGACTCGTCGACTTCATGCTGGAAATGCTCGAAGTGACGCCGGTGCGCGGGCTCGTGAACTTCGTCGACACGCTCGGCAGCCACAACCGGTACGCCGCGCTCGCCGGGTTGAAGCACGCGCATGTGCTGGTCGTCGGCGGGGATTCCGACCGGTTCACGCCGATCGCGCACGCCGAGCGGATCGCGGCGGAGCTACCGGACGCGGAGCTGGTGCGCGTGCGCGGAGCGGGACACATGGTGCAGCTGGAACAACCCGAACTGGTGAACAGCCACCTGATCGACTTGGTGCAACGGTGCACGGGCACCGATGGTGAATCTTCCGACCGGCGAACCTGGTGGTGGCAACGCTGATGAACTTCGCTTTCCCGACTCCCGAATCGACGATGGATTTCGGGCGAGCGCTCGGACGTTCGCTGCGCGCGGGCGATCTGGTGTTGCTCGCCGGACCGCTCGGCGCGGGCAAGACGACGCTGACCCGCGGGATCGCGGACGGTCTCGGCGTCGGCGGACGCGTCAGCTCGCCGACGTTCGTGATCGCCAGGGTGCATCCGGCGGGTGAGCCCGGGGTGGCTCTGGTGCACGTCGACGCGTACCGGCTCGGCGGGGATCTCTCGCAGCTGGACGATCTGGACCTCGACACCGAACTGGAGCGGTCCGCCCTGGTCGTCGAATGGGGTGAGGGAGCGGCGGAGCGCCTTTCGGACGATTACCTCGTCGTGCGCCTGGATCGTCGCGAGGACGACGTCCGTGAGGTCACCTTGGAGCCGCACGGCACCTGGGCTTCCCGCGCGCCCGACCTGCGTTTAGCGGGCTAAACGCGATCTCACCCGGATGCCGCGTCAGGGCCGTCCAGGCGGAACGTCCCCTCCATGCCCCAAGCGGGCTCGGGGGTGCGCATGCCGCTGGTACCCACAGCGGCATGCGCACCCTGCTTCCTAGGCGGCGGGGACCGGTTCGGCCCGCGGCCCGCGGCGACGGTGAAGCCACCACAAGCCGCACAGGCCGATCATGCCGGTTTGCGCGGCGGGTGTCGCGACCATGGCCAGCGCGAGCAGCGCGGCGATCAAGGCGAACCAGTAGAGCAGGACACGCCTGCTGTTCTCCTTGCTGCCGAAGAACGTGCTTCGCCAGAAATCGGGCCAGTGGGCCGCGGGACGGAGATGCACTCGACGGCAAGCGGGGTCGGTGACCATGCCGACCGGTTCGCCTGCCAGGTCGAGCAATTCGTCGAGAGTGACTTCTGCCGGGTGACACCCGTCGCGGTGATCCTGGTTCGTATCCGGGGTCATCGCCTGCGGCTGGGGTGGCTCCTCTGGCATACCGCCGGAACACGGCGCTACGCTGGTCATGTTTGACGCCTCCATAAAACTTTTCGGGTTGGTGGAGCTGTTGAACTTCAAAGCGGCTCCCCAGGCACGGGGAGCCGCTTCCTTTATGCGCGGCATTCGGTTGTTGCTGAGCCGCAACACAAGCCATTGTGGACGAACTTTCCGGACCTACGGGGCGGTAAGTGAAAGGTTGCTGGATTCTGCGCCGAGCGGTCGGCGCACTTCACCCCGGGTCATCGGATTCCGATGCTGTAACTCGAAAGAGTAGTTGCGGACGTGTTGCACACTCTCTTTTGGCAGATAGCAGGAGCTGAGTACACCCAGAGTGGTTCGCATTCACGCTATCTAGTGAACTAGCATCGTCTGCGCTGAAAGAAATGTTCAATACCGGACGTTCGAAAGCTGCATTCGCACATGCAGATGGTCATGCTCGGCACGGCGTGCCCGTTCAGCGCCGATCTTCGACCGTTTGTCGCTTACCTTCGATCCGAATGTATTCGGTGATTTTTCAATTAACCCGAACGGATCGCGTTTAGCCCGCTAAACGCGACGCGCCGGGCCGACCACGGAGCGCGCGATTCCCAGGTCGACCAGGTCTTGGGGGCGTAGCCGCAGACGGTCCGCGAGGGCGGGGACTTCGTCGGCGGGCAGCTTGAGGATCGCCGCGGCCGCCTCGGGCGAGGTGACCGAGAAGTACGCGCCGGGCGTCACCCAGGTCGAGCCCGGCGCCGCGAACGCGAGCGCGCCGCCGGATCCGCCTTCCCCGATCACCAGGGTCGTGATCGGCACGGCCGCGCTCGCGACCGCCTCGAACAGTTCCGCGATCGCCGCACCGGCCCCCGCCCGCTCGGCGGCCGCGTCGTTGGCCGCACCGGGGGTGTCGACCAGGGTGAGTACCGGGATCCCGAGCCTCGACGCGAGCCGCACCAGACGCGCGGCCGTCCGGAAACCCGCGGGCGACGTCGGCGTCCCGCACTGCGCCGCGTACGCGATTGTCCGGCCGTCTCGCCACCCGAAGCCGCATAGGACACCGGAGTCGACTCCGCCGCACCTGTCGCCCGAAACGTCCTCACGCCAGTCGAAATACGTCTCGAGGTATTCCGCTGCCCTCGGCCGATCAGCGGAGCGCGCCGCCTGAACCGCGGCCCACCCGTTGTCGGGCAATCCCGCCGACCCGAGCGCGCCGGGAGGCTCTGCGGCTTCTGTGGTCGGCGAAGCCAGCAAGCGCAGCCACCGCTCCAGGACCGTGGGAAGGTCGGCGGGCTGAACGATCCTGTCGACCTGGCCCCACGCGAGCTTCGCTTCGGCCGTGTACGCCTCCGCGGGTGCGTCGGACGGCCGTACCCGGGAACCGGCGAAACCGACCTGCGCGCCGGGGAGCGCGAGGATGACGTCGGCGCTCGCGCCGAGTGTGGCCCAGCCGCCGCCCGTGGTCGGATCGCGCAGTACCGAGATCTGCGGCACCGACCGGGCCCCGGCCGCCGCCCGCGCGATGCGCTGCAACTGCGAAAGCGCGCGCATCCCGTGCTGCATGCGGCTGCCACCGGTCGCGATCAGCGACACCACCGGCAGCCCGGCGCTCGTCGCCCGTGCGAACGCCGCCTCGACGCGATCACCGGTCCGCTGACCGATCGACCCGCCGAGAAAGCCGAATTCGAAGGCGATCACGACCGCCTCGACCTCGCCGATCTTGGCGGTCCCGCAGAGAACGGACTCGTCTTCGCCCGATCGCTCCGCGGCGGCCTCGCGTGCCGCGTGGTAGCCCGGCCAGCCGATCGGCCCGTCCTCCGGTTCACCGGAACGCGGAACGTCCAGGTCCTCGAAACCGGTCGCGATCTCCTTGATGACGGACCGCGCGGAGGCCCTGCTCATCCCAGCGCCCGCTTCATGACCTTGCCCATGTCGTTGCGCGGCAACGCCTCCAGATAGCGGACCACGCGAGGCCGCTTGTGCGGCGACAACAGGCGTGAGACGTGATCGGCGAGTTCCGACTCCGTCGGGCGGTCCCCGTCGGGCACGACCCAGGCCACGATGCGCTCGCCGAGGTCTTCGTCGGGCTCACCGGTCACGGCGACCTCCGCGACACCGGGGTGTTCCATGAGCGCGTTCTCGATCTCACCCGCGCCGATCTTGTAGCCGCCGCTCTTGATCAGATCCGTCGCCTTCCGGCCGACGATCCGCACGTAACCGGAAGCGTCGCGGGTCGCCATGTCGCCGGTCCGGAACCAGCCGTCGTCGAAAGCGGCTTCGGTGGCGTCGGGGCGGTTGAGGTACTCGGTGAACAGGTTCGGCCCGCGGACCTGGATCTCGCCGACGGTCTCGATCTCCTCGACGGGCTTTCCCGCCTCGTCCACGAGCCGCAGCTCGACGCCGCCCAGCGGGACGCCGACGGTGCCGGGGACACGCTCGCCGTCGGCGCGAACGCTGGTGTTCATGAGGGTCTCGGTCATCCCGTAGCGCTCGATCACGCGCTGGCCGGTCGCCGCGGTGATGCGCTGGTGGTCGTGGACGGGCAGCGCCGCCGATCCGGAGACGAGCAGCCGGGCGCCGCTCAGAGCCTCGGCGAGCGGCGGGTCTTCGCCGACTTCGCCCGCGATGCGGTGGTACATGGTCGGGACGCCGAACATCATCGTCGCTCCGGTCGCGAGTTCGCGCGCGACGCCCTCGGTGGAGAAGCGGCCGAGATGCCGGACCGAGCCGCCGCGCCGGAGCGGGCCCAGGATGCCGAGGATCAGGCCGTGGACGTGGAACAGCGGAAGGCCGTGGACCAGGACGTCGTCGGCTGTCCACTCCCAGGCGTCTTCGAGCGCGTCGAGGGTGGTCGAGATCGCGCGGCGGGGGAGGACGACGCCCTTGGGCGGGCCGGTGGTGCCGGAGGTGTAGACGATCAGCGCCGGGGCTTCGGTGTCCGGTTCCGTGGGAAGATCGACGGGCGTGCCTTCGAGGAGGATGTCGCGGCGCGGCAGGCCGTCGAGGCCGGTGGGCAGTTCGGTGCCCGGTTCGGCGAGGACGAGGACGGGCTCGCTGTCGGCGAGGATGTGCGCGAGTTCGCGCTCGCCGATCTTCGGGTTGAGCGGGATGGCGGGGACGCCGGCGAGCAGCGCGGCGATCACGGCGACGCTGGTGTGCACTGTCGGCGTCGCCCAGACGGCGACGCGGCCGCTCGGGAGGTCACGGGCGAGCGTGCCGGCGACGGCCGCGACCTCGGCGTAGGTCAGGGAGGTGCCGCCGAAACGGAGGGCTTCCTTGTCGGAGCCGCTCGCCAGCGTGGGGAACAACCGATCGGGCACCGTGTGACCTCCTGCTCGACTCCGCCGGGCCGGGGCGCGTGGATCCGAGGGCCCTCGCCGAACCGTACCGCTCCAGCCGCCTTCACCCCTGCGACCTGCTTCACACCCCCCGGCCGGCGCGACTTTAGCGGGCTAATCGCGATCTGGCGCCGGGATCCGGGGGCGGAGCGGGAGAGCGACTTTAGCGGGCTAAACGCGATCCGGCGGCAGGGGAGCGGCCACGGGACCGGATCGCGTTTAGCCCGCTAAAGTCGCTCCGGTGGGCTGGTCGTAGGCTGGGTAACCGTGCTGGTACTGGCCATCGACACCTCGACCCCGGCGGTCACCGCGGGCCTCGTCGCCCTGGACGGAGACACGCTCGAAGCCCGCGGCGACCGCGTGACGGTCGACCCCCGCGCGCACGGCGAGCTGATCACGCCCCACGCCCTCGAAGCCGTCAAGGCCGCGGGCGTCACGCTTCGCGACCTCGACGCCATCGTCTGCGGCGTCGGCCCGGGTCCCTTCACCGGCCTTCGCGCCGGCATGGCGACAGCCGCGTCGCTCGCCCACGCCCTCGGCATCCCGGCCTATCCGGTCTGCAGCCTCGACGCGATCGCCGCCGACGTCGCTCCCGGCGAAGCGCCCTTCCTCGTCCTCACCGACGCGAGACGCCGCGAGGTCTACTGGGCCGCGTACGCCGCCGACGGCTCCCGCACCGACGGCCCGAACGTCCAGCGCCCGGCCGAGCTCGAGACCACCGTCAAGGTCGCGGCGGGCGACGGTGTGCTCCTCCACGCGGACGCCCTCGGTGTCCAGCCGATCGAGCCGCGCTTCCCGTCGCCCGTCGGGCTGGTCAAGGCCGCCCGCGAAGCCCTCCAAAGCGGAGACGCCCCTGCTCCGCTCACCCCGCTCTACCTCCGCCGCCCGGACGCCGTCGAACCGGCCGCGCGCAAGAAGGTGACCACGCCGTGAGGCTGGAACCCTTACGCCGCAAGGATATCCCGCGCTGTGTCGAGATAGAGAAGATCCTCTTCCCCGGCGATTCGCCGTGGACCGCCTACGCCTTCCACGCGGAACTCGACGGCGGCGGCTACTACCTGGTCGCCCACCCGGACGAAAGCGACGAGGTCATCGGCTACGCCGGGCTCGCGGTCGTCGGACGCCGCGGCGACTACGAGGCGAGCATCCACACGATCGGCGTCGACCCGGGATGGCAGCGCAACGGGATCGGCACCACGCTGCTGAAGGCGCTCCTCGGCCGCGCGGACGAACTCGCCGCGCCGGTGTTCCTCGAGGTCCGCACCGACAACGACGCGGCGATCACGCTCTACGAGCGACACGGTTTCGAACGCGTCGGACTCCGGAAGCGCTACTACCAGCCTTCCGGCGCCGACGCCTACACGATGGCCCGTCCGCGGGCCCAGGTCCGAGACGAGGTGGCGGGCTGATGCCACGCATCATCATGGGCATCGAGAGTTCGTGCGACGAGACCGGTGTCGGCCTCGTCCGCCTGCACGATGACGGCACCGTCGAGCTCCTCGCCGACGAGGTCGCCTCGAGCGTCGAGCAGCACGCCCGCTTCGGCGGCGTCGTCCCCGAGGTCGCCAGCCGCGCGCACCTGGAGGCGATGGTCCCGACGGTCGAGCGCGCCTTCGCCACGGCCGGGCTGAAACTGTCCGATGTGGACGCCATCGCGGTCACCGCCGGACCCGGCCTCGCCGGCGCGCTCCTGGTCGGCGTCGCCGCGGCCAAGGCCTACGCCGCCGCGCTCGACATCCCGCTCTACGGTGTCAACCACCTCGCCGGGCACATCGCCGTCGACACGCTCCAGCACGGACCGCTCCCCGAACGTTGTCTCGCCTTGCTCGTCTCCGGCGGACACACGCAATTGCTGCTGGTGGACGACATCGCGTCCGAGATCACCGAGCTAGGGTCCACTGTGGACGACGCGGCGGGTGAGGCCTACGACAAGGTCGCCCGCGTCCTCGGCCTGCCGTATCCCGGCGGCCCGCCCATCGACAAGGCGGCCAAGAACGGTGACGGCGAGGCCATCGCGTTCCCGCGGGGAATGACCGGACCGCGCGACGCCAAATTCGACTTTTCCTTCTCCGGCTTGAAAACCGCCGTCGCGCGCTGGATCGAAAGCGCCGAGCGCCGCGGCGAGGAAATCCCCGTCGACGACGTCGCCGCGTCGTTCCAGGAGGCCGTCGCCGACGTTCTCACCAAGAAGGCGATCCGGGCGGCCAAGGAACACGGAGTGGACACGCTGGTGATCTCCGGCGGCGTGGCGGCGAATTCACGGCTGTCCGAACTCGCCGCCGAGCGCTGCGCGGAGGCCGGGATCACCCTGCGGGTCCCGCGGCCGCGGCTGTGCACCGACAACGGCGCGATGATCGCCGCGCTCGGCGCGCACGTGGTCGCCGCCGGACGCCCGCAGGCGGCGCTCGACTTTTCCGCGAACCCCGCGCTGCCGGTCCAGATCGTCTCGATCTAACGCAGTTCGGCGGCGGTGCGCGGCGCCGGGGCGAGGTCTAGCAGCTCTTCCAGCGCGGCCACCGTCAAGGCGGCGGCATTGCCGTCGCCGTAAGGGTTTCCGGTATGCGTCGGATGCAGGTCGCCGCGCAGGATCTTCGCGGCGGTGTCGGCGATGAGGGCGGTGTCCGTCCCGACCAGCCAGGCACAGCCCGCCTCGACGGCTTCGCGCCGTTCGGTGACGTCGCGAAGCACGAGCACGGGCGTGCCGAAGGTCGGGGCTTCCTCTTGGATGCCACCGGAATCGGTCAGGACGAGGTCGGCAAGCCGCAGCGCGCGCACGAGATCGGGATACTCGAGCGGCTCGGTGATCGTCACCCGAGGCGTCCCGCCGAGTGCTGTCACGACCTGCTCCCGCACGGCGGGATTGGGGTGCACCGGGAACAGTACCTGGACGTCGGCGTGCTCGGCGACGATCAGTTCGATGGCCGCGAGCGTGCGGCCCAGCGGCTCGCCCCACGACTCGCGCCGGTGCGACGTCACGAGGACGAGACGTTCGTTCGCCTCGGCGATCTCCATCTCCAGCAACGCGAGCGCGGTGTCCCTCGCCGGGAGATCACGTTCGGCGATCGTGAGCACGGCGTCGACGACGGTGTTGCCGGTGACGGCGATCCGTTGGCGTGGCACACCTTCCGTGCGCAGCGCGGCCGCGGCGCCCGGCGTCGGCGCGAGATGCAGGGCGGCGACGCGCGAGATCATCTGCCGCGTGCCCTCTTCGGGGAACGGCGCGGCGAGGTCGTGCGTGCGCAGTCCCGCTTCGAGATGCACGACCGGGATTCCCAGCCAGAACGCGGCGAGCGCGCCCGCCAGCCCTGTCGTCGTGTCACCCTGGACGACGATCGCCGCGGGGGCGACGCGTCGCAGCAACTCGTCGAGCGCGGGAAGCAGCCCGGAAACCAGTTCCGCCTGCGTGCCCGTGGTTCGCGGCGGGGTGTCGAGCCAGGCGTCGACGGGCAGGCCGAACGGGATCAGCGCCTGCTCGACCATGCCCTGATGCTGTCCACTGTGGACGACGAAGGGCCGTAGGCGCGGGTGCTCCGCCAGTGCCAGTGCCAGCGGCGCGAGCTTGACCGCCTCCGGCCGGGTCCCGGCCAGCAACATCACATCCACGCGTTCGCGCTCCTCATCCACGATTTCGAGTGTCCCGGAAAACTCCGGTGATGGCCGCCGGCGTGCGAGGGGCCCACGCCGGCGGCCGGTTCTGCCGAACGGGGAGCGATCAGCTCCCCACCTTGCCGAGCCGTTTCGTGCGGCGGTAGCCGGCGATGACCGCGATGGTTCCGAGAACCACCAGGATCACGCCGACGGCCAGCCACCAGCCGACGTCCGCTCCGGTGGCGGCGAGGGCACCCACCCCGCCACCGGCGACGCCGACTCCGGCGCCAGGCACTTTGTACATCTGGACCTCACTTCACCCAGGTCAGGCGGTGGTCGCCGGGCGCCGGTTGCGGACGACGCGGATACCGACCGGAACGGCGACGGCGCCGAGCAGTCCGAGACCGATCCACAGTCCCGCGCCGGAAGCGAGCGGCACAGGCAGGCCGGCCGGACCGCAGGTGGCCGACGAAACGATCACGTCGCCGGAGCCGAGCGGGTTGAGCGCCTGGCCCAGCAGTTTCACGTGGATGGCGTTGACGGTCAGGCTGCCGTCGCCGTTCTTGATCTGCTCGTTGAGGATGATCGTCGCGACGTTGATGTTGCCGAGACCGACCTTGACCTGGGTGTTCGGTGCGGGCGTCGTGTCGACGGCGCCCGCGCTGCCGAGGTTCGCCCCGACCAGGTTCGTCGCGCCCTGCACACCCTTCTGGGTCGCGGTGCAGGTGGCTTCGACGACCTTGACGCCGACGTCGCCGAGCGCGCCCTTGAGCAGCGGCAGGCCGACGTCGGCGGTGCTGGCCTTGGCCGTCACGGCACCGGAGTTGTCGTCCCGCTTGGCCTCGGTGTTGATCGCGCCGGCGGTGAGCACACCGGTGAGGTTCGCCTTCGCGAGGCTGTTGGTGGTCGGGCCCGCGGTCTTCGCTTCTGCGAGCGGCCCGGCCTTCACCGCGTCGAGGCCGAGGAGCTTCACGTCGACCTTGACGCCATACGCGGAGCCGTCACCGGGGGCCGCCGAGGCGGGCGCCGCACCGGCGAGAGCCACGCTCGCCACCACAGCGGCGAGCAGTCCGCCTCGTCGCAAGAGGTGCGTTTTCTTCAACTGGTCCTCCGAATTGATTCATGGGGATTGTTTCCCTGTGCGGAGCTTCGGTCGGCGCATGGGCACGACCGTTGCGGACGAATCGCCGACGGCCTGATTCGGCTCGCGGATCGTCTATCGCCGAGTGTTTCTCAAATTGCACAAAAAACTGCGAGAATCACCGGATCAGGTGGTGTTGCGAGCGTTTTCCGCAGGTCATCGACAGTGTCACTCTTTCGGCCTAGTAAGTTTCTCCACGATCGTGCCGAAAGGGCTCATGATCACGTTTGGAATGCGAACCCCGGTCGAAAGGGCCGGTTCCCGCTGACTTACTCTCGTCGGCGAGGTCCCTGTCCGCTTCGCCGAATCCCGTCGTTGCTGCGCCTTTCCTGAGAGGGTCATCGTGGCCGTTGCGAGCGCTCCTTTGCCGAGTTCCAGCCGGTTTCCGCTGCGTATGGCGGTGCTGGCGGTGATCGCCGTCGCGGTCGGCCTGGTGCTGGCCGAGCGCCTGTATCGGGTGTTCGAAGTGCAGCTCGCGGGCCTGATACTGAGGGTTATCACCACATCGGGTGTCTTCGTCGCCGGTGAACGCGAGACTGTCTACTTTGGGTTGTCGGGCGATACTCCACTCGGGTTGAGAATGACGCCGGAATGCTCGTCGGCATTCATGTTGCTGCCGCTGTTGCTGGTGACCGCCGTCATGTTGTATTTCCGCCCGAGAAATGCAAAGAGACTCTTCACGTCGCTGGCCATTTCGGCGGCCGTGGTCATTCTTGTCAATCAGATGAGGGTTTTGGCGATCGTCGGACTCGTGAACTGGCTCGGCGTGGACGAAGGTTATTACTGGGGTCACACTTTGCTCGGCTCGATGGTGAGCGTCATCGGCGGCGCTGTCGCCCTCGTGTTGTTCGTCTGGCTGGGCACCCGTAAGCCCAAGGCCGTCTGATGGGCGGCGGCTCGGTCAAGATCCTGCTCGCGATCACCCAGGCTTTCGCGCTGACCATGAGCGTCGCGTTCATCGTGTACGTGGTCGTGATCGTGGTGCCGTACCTGCGGCGCAAACCCGCGCCCGTCGGTGACGCCGCCGACTTCACCTGGCACTTCTTCGTTCCTTGCCGGGACGAGCAGACCGTCATCCGCGAAACGGTGCGGTACCTGCGTTCGACGTTCCGGCACGCGCACGTCTGGGTCGTCGACGACGACTCCGAGGACCGCACGGCCCGGGTGGTCAAGTCGATCTGGCGGCGCAACGGTGGCTACGACCCGTATCTGCATCTGGTGCCCCGCCGCCGTCCGGAGGCGAGGACGGGCAAGGGCGACGCGCTCAACGCCGCGTACCAGGCGCTCAACCGCTGGATGGGCCCGGACGCGAGCCGGGAAGACGTGGTCGTCGTGGTGGTCGACGCGGACGGCCGACCGGCGGGGAACTGCCTCGAAGTGTGCGCCGCGGACCACCTGTTCGGCGACGAGACGATCGGCGCCGTGCAACTCGACGTCTGGATGGGCAACGCCGACAGCCGTCCGCCGGGGAAGAACTGGTTCTCGCGTGCCTTCGGGCTGAAACTGGCCCAGATGCAGGATCTGGAGTTCCGCACCGCCATCGCGGCGATCCAGACCTCGCGCGGGTTCACCGGCACGATCTCCATGGGCGGCAACGGTCAGTTCACGCGACTGTCCGCCTTGGACTCGATCGCCGGGCCGGACGAACAGCCGTGGCGCGGTTCGCTGCTCGAGGATTTCGAACTCGGCGTGCACCTGCTGACCGCGGGCTGGCGGACCGGCTACACGCCGGATTCCCATGTGAAACAGGAAGGGCTGTACAGCCTGCGGCGATTCCTGGTGCAGCGCACGCGCTGGGGTCAGGGCACGATGCAGTGTTCGCGGTACCTGCGGCGGATCTGGGACTCGCCGCATGTGAGCACGCTGGGCGCGGCGGAGATGATGTACTACCTCGCGCAGCCGTGGATGCAGTTGCTCGGCTCGCTGCTGTACCCGATCCCGTTCATCCTGCTGCTCTTCACCACCGCGGGGGATCCGGCGCAGGTGTGGACCTGGTTCGCCGACGACGGCGCGTGGATCCTGTTCGCGATCTACGGCTCTTTCGGGCTGCTGCCGTTCATCGTGTGGGGCCCGATCTATCAGTTCAAATGCCTGAAGAGCCGCAATCTCCTTCGCGGGCTCGGGATGGGTTTCGCCTACGCGCTGTACATCTACACGTTCTACATCACGTCGTGGCGGGCGCTGTTCCGCCTGGTGCGCGGCCGCAACGGCTGGTCGAAGACGCGGCGGAACACCGAGCAGGCCCCCGGGGTCAAGGTGGCCCTGGACTCCTGACCCAGGTCGCGTTTAGCCCGCTAAACGCGACCTGGGGGCGAGGTCAGAAGGCGGGCAGGATCCGGACGTCGTCCGCCTTCACGAAGGCGATGCGGTGTCCGAACTGGATCTGCACGTACCGCGTCTTGCCCTTGACGACCACGTGGTTCGCCGGGTCGAACGTCGTCGCCGAGTAGTACTCGGAGCCGAGGACGTTGCCGAGCGAGTACCGCTGCCCGGCCGAGAGCGTGTACGGCAGCGGGATGACCTGCTGAACCGGCACGTTCGCCGGGTACGCCTCGGCCTCGGGATACGCGCGCCCGAACACCGGCACGGTCTCCAAGCCGGGCTTCGGCGTGACGACCAGGCCGAACGCCGGACTCGTCGTCCGCGTGTCGCGGAACCAGCCCTTCTGGCCGAGGTACCAGATCGCCGTCCAGCCGCCACGTCGCTCGGCGACCACGTAGCGCTGGCCGGTCTCCGCCCGGCTGCCGATGTCGGAAACGGCCATCGTGCTCGCCGAACCGTCCGGGCGCAGGCCGATGTCCTTGAGCAGCGGCGCCGCGTCGTCCGGCTCACTGCGCAGGACGACCGAACCGGAACCCCTTGCCGGGCAAGGCTTTCCGGCGGTCTCACAGCCGGTGAACGCGGGCTGGTTCGTGGCGAAGTCCGGCGTGATGGTCACCAGCGGCGAACCGGGACGGCCGAAACCGGCCAGCGGCGCGCCCATCAGGTCGAAGTAGTGCGACCAGTCCCAGTACGGGCCCGGATCCCAGTGCATCCCCTTGATGGTCGAGGGGATCGTGCCCGGGACGTTGTCGTGGCCGAGGATGTGCGCGCGGTCGAGGGGGATGTCGTACTTCCGCGCGAGGTAGCCGACGAGCTTCGCGGAGGTGCGGTACATCGCCTCCGTGTACCAAGTGCCCTTCGCGGCGAAGCCCTCGTGCTCGATTCCGACGGACTTCGCGTTGACGTACCAGTTGCCCGCGTGCCAGGCGACGTCCTTGGTCGGCACGTGCTGTGCGATCTGGCCGTCGGCGGAACGGATCGTGTAGTGCCAGCTCACGTACGTCGGGTCGGTGACGAGGTCCATCGCCGTGTCCCAGTAACCCTCGGTGTCGTGGATGATGATGTATTCGACCTTCTGGCTCTTCGGTCGATCCGCTTTGTCGTGGTTGCCGTAGTCGTTGTTCGGCAACTCCTGGTACGGAGCCGGCACCGAAAGACACGAGAGCTTCTTCGGGCACTCCGCCTTCGAAGCGTCGGTCTGTGCGCGCGCCGAGCTCGTCGGCTTCGCGGCGAGCGTGACGCTCTGCCCGTCGTCGGTCTTGCGGCTGACGCCCTTGGAGATGGTGTCGAAGACTTCGTCGGCGAAGGACTGCGCTCCCGCTTTGTCCTTCGCGCCGCTGTAGCGGGCGACGGCGTCGTACCAGTCACCGGCTTCGCGTTGGTACTTCGCGAGGAGAGCGGCGCCGCCGCGGATGTTCTGCGTCGTGTTCGTGCGCAGCGTCGCGACGTCCTGGCCGATCAGCGCGGACGCCTCGTCGATGGTCTGGAGACCGGGTGGGGGAGGTTTCGGCGCGGGTGTCGCCGGGAGTTTCGCCCGGCGGGCGTCGTCGCCGCGCGGGTCCTCCTCGCCGTCGTCGTGATGCGTGCCGGTGCCCGCTTCGCGCAGGTCGGTCAGGTGCATCGGGCCGTAGCCGGCGGACGTGCTCGGGGTGCCGGCGTTGAAATCCCAGCGAGATTCCAGGAAGGAGACGCCGAGCAGGACGTGCTCGGGGACGCCGAACTCCTGCGCGGCGGCCGCGAAGTCCCGCTGACGCTGTTGATCCGCCGGGGCGGCTTCGGCGGGGACGGCGGCCAGGAGGCCGGCGGCGAGGGTGAGGACCGCGAGTCCGGCGGTCCGTTTGGACCGGCGCCGGAGCGGTTCGAGGGCAACGGGACGGAAGGGACGCGGCATGGGCGTGTACCCCCAGTGTCTAGGTCTGCTGTACAGGACCGACCCCAATGGTCGGAACCTAACCAGAAACCCGCCCCTTCCGTAAGGTCCCTCCGACTCGCCTTTAGCGGGCTAAACGCGATCCGGTGGCAAGGTGGGGGCATGACCGGGGTGAAGGAGCTTCTGCAGGAGAAGGACCACATCTTCCTCGACTTCGACGGCCCGGTGTGCGACGTGTTCGCCGAGCTGCCGTCGCTGAAGGTGGCCGATCGGCTCAAACGCCTCGTCGGGCCCGATCTGCCTGCCGAGGTGGCCGCCTCCGCCGATCCGTTCGACGTGCTCGAGTACGCGGTGTCGTGCGGTCCGAACGCCGCACACGTCGTCGAGAGGCAGCTCAGCCGCCTGGAGGGCGAGGCCGTCTCGATGATCTCGCCCGCGTCTGGCGCGCAAGAGACGATTCGGGAGTGGGCCGCGCAGGGATTCACGGTGACGATCGTCAGCAACAACTCCGTCGACGCGATCCGGTCCTTTCTCACCCTGCACGACCTCGCCGAGCAGGTCCGCCGGATCAGCGCGAGGAGCTCGAGCGATCCGGAACAGCTGAAGCCGAACCCGACGCTGATCGAGGCCGCGATGCGCGCTCTCGGTGCTTCGCCCGGGCAGTGCGTGATGATCGGCGACTCCGCTGCGGACGTCCTCGCCGCTCGCGCCGCCGGGGTCGCCTCAGTCGCTCTGGCGGTCACGCCCGCGAAGCGCAGGAGCCTCGCCTCCGTCAACCCAGATGCCCTGGTGGGCGCCCTGGCGGACCTGCGTTTAGCGGGCTAAACGCGATCCGGCGGCGGGGACGCGCGACCGCGGGCCGAGCGACTTTAGCGGGCTAAACGCGATCCGCCAGCAGGCCAAGGAAGAGCACCATCCCGACGGAGTTGTTGTTCATGAACGCCCGGAAGTAGCCGTCGCGCTCGCGACGCGCTGTCAGCCTGCCCTGGTGGACGAACAGCACGCCCGCGACCACGACGGCGAGGTGGAACTCCCAACCGAGCGAGCCCACCCGGCCGACAGCCGCCATGAGCACCAGCGTCGCGCCCTGCAGAACGCCGATGGCCAGCCTGTCGTGACGGCCGAACAGGATCGCCGTCGACTTCACGCCGATCTTCAGGTCGTCGTCCCGGTCGACAGCGGCGTACTGCGTGTCGTACGCGACCACCCACAGGAGATTGGCGAGGAACAAAAGCCAGCAAACCGGCGGCAGGGATCCGCCGACGGCGGCGAAAGCCATCGGGATCGACCATCCGAACGCGGCGCCCAGCACCACCTGCGGCAGATGCGTGTGGCGCTTCGCGAAGGGGTACACGCACGCCAGCGCCAGAGCCACCACCGAGAGCGAGACGGTCAGCGGATTGAGCGTCATGGCCACCAGGAAGGAGAGCAACACCAGGACGCCGAACAGGTAGCGCGCCTCTGTCCCCGTCGCCGCGCCGCTCGGCAGCGGACGGTTCGCGGTGCGCCTGACGTGACCGTCGAACCCGCGGTCCGCGTAGTCGTTCACCACACAGCCCGCCGCTCGCATCAGCCACACGCCGGCCACGAACGCGGCGACGATCCACGGTGTCGGCGGACCGGCGATCCACAGTGCCCACAACGTCGGCCACAGGAGCAGCAGCGCGCCGATCGGCTTGTCCGCCCGCATCAGGCGCAGGTACGTCGGCAGCTTGTTCCGTGCGAGGAGCAGCGACATCGTCCCTCCAGCTCGGTCACAAGCTAGTGGGCCCGCCACCTGCGTCGCCCGAACTTGGCACTATGGGCCAAGAGGCCGTCAACGGATGGGCACGCGGGCCGGAACCCCGGCGGAACAAAACGGCCGGTCAGGAGCTCAGGGGCCGAGTTTCCGCAAGGTGAGCGGACCCTCCTTGCAAAGCTGGCACTCACATGGCTAGAGTGCTAATTGCACGGCCCGAACACGCCCCGGCACCCGCGACGGCGGGGGTGGTAGGAGCCGTAACTCATCCTGCCAACGCTTTCGACGACCGTGGAGGTCAACCCGGTGAGCGTGAACATCAAGCCGCTCGAGGACAAGATCGTTGTCCAGACGAGTGAGGCCGAGGAGACGACCGCTTCCGGCCTCGTCATCCCCGACACCGCCAAGGAGAAGCCCCAGGAGGGCAAGGTTCTGGCCGTGGGCCCGGGCCGCATCGACGACAAGGGCAACCGCGTCCCGCTCGACGTTTCCGTCGGCGACGTCGTCATCTACTCCAAGTACGGCGGCACCGAAGTGAAGTACAACGGTGAGGACTACTTGATCCTCTCCGCTCGCGACGTGCTGGCCGTCATCAACTGACGTCCGCTCTCAGCGCATGACGCCCCGGGCCCCGCATTGCCGGGGAACGGGGCGTTCGTGTTTTCCGAGCAGTAAGACTGGAAGGTAAGCGGAACAGGCATGCCCAAGCAGATCAGTTTCGACGAGGACGCTCGTCGCGCGCTCGAGCGCGGGGTGAACAAGCTCGCCGACGCGGTCAAGGTCACCCTCGGCCCGCGTGGTCGCCACGTCGTGCTCGACAAGAAGTTCGGTGGCCCGACCATCACCCTCGACGGTGTCACCGTCGCTCGCGAGATCGAGCTCGACGACCCGTTCGAGAACCTCGGCGCCCAGCTCGCCAAGAGCGTCGCCACCAAGACCAACGACGTCGCCGGTGACGGCACCACGACCGCGACCGTGCTCGCGCAGTCGCTGGTGAAGGTCGGCCTGCGCAACGTCGCCGCCGGTGCCAACCCGACGGCCGTCGGCCGCGGCATCGAGGCCGCCGCGGAGAAGGTCATCGCGGTTCTCAAGGAGAAGGCGACCCCGGTCAAGGGCCGCGACAACATCGCCCAGGTCGGCACCGTCACCTCGCGTGACGCGGCCATCGGCGCCCTGCTCGGCGAGGCCGTCGAGCGGGTCGGCGAAGACGGTGTCATCACGATCGAGGAGTCGTCCACGCTGGCGACCGAGCTCGTGATCACCGAGGGTGTGCAGTTCGACAAGGGTTTCCTGTCGGCGCACTTCGCGACCAACCCGGAAGAGCAGAAGGCGATCCTCGAGGACGCCTACCTCCTGCTGGTCCGCGAGAAGATCTCGTCCCTGGCAGACCTGCTCCCGGTGCTGGAGAAGGTCGTCGAGGCCAAGAAGCCGCTGCTGATCATCGCCGAGGACGTGGACGGCGAAGCGCTGTCGACCCTCGTGGTGAACTCGCTGCGCAAGACGATCACCGCCGTCGCCGTCAAGGCGCCCTTCTTCGGTGACCGCCGCAAGGCGTTCCTGGACGACCTCGCGGTCGTCACCGGCGGCGAGGTCATCTCGGCCGAGATCGGGCACAAGCTGTCCGAGACCACGCTGGCCCAGCTGGGCAACGCGCGCCGCATCGTCGTCACCAAGGACGACACCACGCTCGTCGACGGCGCCGGCACCAAGGACGACATCGCCGGACGCGTTGCGCAGATCCGCAAGGAGATCGAGAACACCGACTCCGACTGGGACCGCGAGAAGCTGCAGGAGCGGCTGGCGAAGCTCGGCGGCGGTGTCGCGGTGATCAAGGTCGGCGCGGCCACCGAGACCGAGCTCAACGAGCGTAAGCACCGCATCGAGGACGCCGTGGCTTCGACCAAGGCGGCCGTCGAAGAGGGCATCCTGCCCGGCGGTGGCTCGGCGCTCGTGCACGCGGTCAAGGAGCTCGAAGGTGGCCTCGGCCTCGAGGGCGACGAAGCGACCGGTGTCCGGATCGTCCGTGACGCGCTGTCCGCCCCGCTGTTCTGGATCGCGACCAATGCGGGCCACGAGGGTGCGGTCATCGTGAACAAGGTCCAGGAGCAGAGCTGGGGGCACGGCTTCAACGCCGCCACCGGTGAGCTCACCGACCTGCTGGCCGCCGGCATCGTCGACCCGGTCAAGGTGACCCGGTCCGCGGTGGCGAACGCCGCCTCCATCGCCCGGCTCGTGCTCACGACGGAGAGCTCCGTCGTCGAGAAGCCGGCCGACGAGGAGCCCGCCGCGGGCGGGCACGGCCACGCGCACTAGTTCCACCCCGAAGCGGGGCGGTACTCCACTGGAGTGCCGCCCCGTTTTGTCGTCCCGACCACCCCGCCGAAGCGACTTTAGGGGGCTAATCGCGATCCGGCGGCGGGGGCGGCCAGGCGCGAGCCGAGCGACTTTAGCGGGCTAATCGCGATCCGGGGCCGGGGGAGCGGAGGCCGCGAGGGAGCGACTTTAGCGGGCTAATCGCGATCCGCACGGGCCTGGACACGCGGAAGGGCGGCACCCCACCCGGATGCCGCCCTTCCGCGTTGCCGACTCGGCCGGATCAGCCGTTCGACATGCTCAATGTGCGCTTGTCCGCCTTGATGATGTGCTCGCGTTCGGACTCCGAGAGCCCGCCCCAGATCCCATAGGGCTCGTGTACGGCGAGCGCGTGGGTCCGGCACATGGCCAGCACCGGGCAGGCCAGGCACACGGCTTTGGCCCGCGCCTCGCGGCGGGCTCTGGCCGGCCCGCGTTCGCCGTCAGGGTGAAAGAAGGACGCGCTGTCCATGCCTCGGCACGACCCTTCGAGCTGCCAATCCCATACATCGGCGTTGGGCCCCGGGAGCCTGCGTGTGTCCGCCATCCTGACCGCCTCCGTCATCCGGTCGAAGCGTTTAACCTGCTCTGCTGCGCTGCGGATACTCCATTCGGTGCAACGGCGGTAACGTTAGAAGCGCGCCAATACTTGTTCAAGAGATTCAAGACGATTCAGCCGTTAGGCATCCCCCGGATGTGTGAGCGGTACTTTCCGTTCCGGTTGCCCCCGCCCCGGCCTGCCTGGATATTGGGTCGAGTGGGATCTCGGATCAGCAGTGAAGAACCCACCCTGCCGGTGGCCTCGGTCGCTCGCCGGCTCGGGGTCGCACCGTCCACCCTGCGAACCTGGGACCGCAGGTACGGCGTAGGACCGAGCCGCCACACCAACGGTCGCCACCGCCGCTACGGCAGCTCCGACATCGGCCGTCTCGAACTGATGCAGCGCGCGTTGCTCCGCGGCGCCTCGACGGCCGAAGCGGCGAAGTACGCGCTCGAGCAGATGCCCCGGGCAGCGGCGGCGGAAAACCCGGAAACCGCCGCGGTCCAAGTGGAGGAACAGGCCACCGCGCCGCCCGCCGAGGATCACGACGTCCCGTCCCGCCTCGCCAGACGCCTGAGCACGGCCGCGCTCGCGATGGACTTCGGCGCGGTCCAGCGCATGCTCGCCGACACGATCCGCGAACTCGGGGTCCTGCCCGCCTGGACCGGCGTCGTGTCGCCGGTCCTGACCGCGCTCGGCGCGCGCTGGCGCGGGGTCAGCGCCGGTGCGGAGGTCGAGTACCTGCTCGCCGAATGCGTGTACGCCGCCCTCGTCCGCGCGACGCCGGTGCTCCGCGAACCGCGCAACCAGCGGCCGGTCCTGCTGACCTGCGTCCCGGACGAGCGCGACAACATGCCGATGTACGCACTCGCCGCGGCGCTCGCGGGCCGCCGGATCGGGGCGCAGCTGTTCGGCGCCTCCCTGCCGGCCGAGGTGCTCGCGGTGACGGTCCGCCGCAGCGTTCCGGCCGCGGTGGTGCTGTGGTCGGGACGGCCCGCGACCGCGGACCCGCGTCTGTTCGCCAGGGTGTCCCGCGGCCGTCAGCGCAGCAGGCTGTTCGCGTGCGGTCCCGGCTGGGATCCCGCCACCCTCCCGGACAAGATCGAACTGCTCGGCGAGCTGTCGACGGCCGCCGACCGGATCGAGCACGTTCTTGTCGGTGCGAGGCGATAGAAAGGACGCATGGAAGCGTCCTTGCGGTCCGCCGCGTTCGGTGACGGAGTGCCGCCGCCGAAGCCCTTCGGCGTGCCCGCGTCGCCTCGCGGACGGCTGCTCGCCGCGATCGTGCTCGGCGGCCGCGGCCGGTACGCGGCGGCGGCCACCCTCCTGAACGATTTGCGCGCGAGCAAGGATCCGGTGCTCGCGTCTTTGGCCGCCAGCACGCTCGCGTCGCATCGGCGCCAGCTGGGCGGGCACGCCGCGGCCCTCACCCTCGACGGTGAGGCGCTCGCGCTGGCGATCACTGCGCCGCGAGAGGAACCAGACCCGGACGGCCTGGACGCCGAGGGGGCGCGTGCGGACGCCCTCCTCGGGCTCGCGGCGGACAACCTCGGACGCGGCAGGCTGGCCGCCGCCCGGCGGCTGGTGGCCCGTGCGGAGGCGCACACCGGCAACTGGCGGAGCCGGACCAGGGCCGGTTGGGTGGGCGCGGAAATCGAACTGGCGAGTAACATTTCCGAGGCGGGGATCGCACCTGCGGAAATGGCGCTGGAAACGGCGCGAGCCCGGGGCGCCTGCCGACATGTCGTCAAATCGCAGCTTGTACTCGGCGTGACGATCGCGAATGGGAGTTCCGCTGAGCGGGACCGTGCGAAGGCGCTGGTGGAGAGCGCCCGCGAAACCGCCGATAAATACGAATTCAATTCACTTCTGTGGGTGGCCTGCCTGGTCGCGGCCGACTTCGCGGCAGGACACGCCGATGAGTATCGATTCAGAGTGCCCGAACTGTTGCACGCAGTGTTACGGCACGCAGATCCTTGCGGGAGGCGGCTCGCCCGGGAATCTCCGTGGGTCCCGGCCGAGGGCGTCTAGCCTGTTGGAGGGCCCATTCCGGCAACTGGGCTAAGAGTTTTCAAAAAAAGCCACCGGATCGTGTCAAGGTTCGGGCTAAAGCGTCCGATAGGGGAAGTGGAATGTCACCCGGCTGCAGGAAGGAAACCCCGTGACGACGGTCTTGATCTGCGACGACCGACGCAGTGTCCGCGAAGGGCTCACCCGAGTGATGTCCGCGGTCCCAGGGGTCAGTCGCATCGACTGCGTAGCGCACGGTGACGAGCTGCTGGCCCGGTACTCCCGTCAGCCGGTCGACGTCGTGCTGGTCGGAACCCAGCGCGCTGTCCCGACTGGCGTCGAAGCCACCCGGCGGCTCGTCTCGGCGAACCCCCAAGCGAACGTGATCGTGTTCGGCGCCCCGGACGACGCGGGCAGCATCGCCGCCGCGATCGCCGGCGGAGCCCGCGGCTACCTGCGTTGGGACGCCTCGCGTCCCGAGCTGGTCGCCGCACTGGCGCACACCCTCGCCAGCACCTCGGTGCCGGCGCCGCGCCAGCCGTCCGACCCCGGCGTCCAGCTCACCGAGCGCGAGCTCCAGGTGCTCCGTGGGATGAGCCAGGGCAAGAGCAACGGACAGATCGGCCGCGAGCTGTACCTGTCCGAAGACACCGTGAAAACCCACGCCCGTCGCTTGTTCCGCAAGCTCGGCGTGCGTGACCGAGCTCAGGCCGTCGCCCACGGATTCCGCCGTGGACTCGTGTCCTGACAATGCTTTCCTGATTTCGCCGGTTAGATCGCGCAACGGGTGACAGCGGGCCGGGGGTGAACCCCCTGGCCCGTACCTGTGTTCCCTGTCACGCTTCGCGCATTTATGTTCACCGCTCGGGCACTCTTGCCCGAGCGTGTCCGCCTTCGGGTGGACCGTCGTACCCCACTGCGTTCCAGCTCGTTGAAAGTTCGACTACGAGTGAAGGGAACCACGAAGACCCGGGTCTCAGCGTGCTCGCCGGACAGGCGGCACGCCGATGGCGGCCGTCAACGAAGGCGGCGGGCCCGGGCGGTACGGTAGCTGTCACCGGTAGTGGCCTCCGAAGTCACACGCCGGACTCTTTGCACACCTATACGTAACACTGGGACTGTTGTCTGCGATGGCCAATGTGGGGGACGGACTGGATGAGCCGGTCGCCGCTGCTGTTGAGGGTGATCCTCAAGCGGTCGAGCGGTTGCTGGCGGCCATCCGTCCTTTGGTAGTGCGGTACTGCCGCGCTCGGGTTGGCAGGCAGGAGCGTTCGTTCGCTTCCGCAGACGATGTTGCTCAGGAGGTGTGTCTCGCGGTGCTCACGGCATTGCCTTCGTACCGTGATCAGGGCCGCCCGTTCCTGGCCTTCGTCTACGGGATCGCCCAGCACAAGGTGGCCGACGCGCATCGCGCCGCGGCCCGAAACCGCGCCGAACCGGTCGCCGAGGTCCCCGATGAGATCGAGGGCGGCGTCGGTCCCGAGCAGCGTGCTCTCCAAGGCGAGCTGAACGAGCGCATGTCGCAGCTGCTGCGTGTACTTCCCGACAAACAGCGCGAGATCGTCGTCCTGCGTGTTGTCGTCGGACTGTCCGCCGAAGAGACGGCAGAGGCCGTGGGGTCCACCCCCGGCGCCGTCCGGGTGGCCCAGCATCGCGCCCTTGCGCGCCTACGTAAGGTTCTGGCCGCTGAGGAGGTGATCTGAGTGACCGATCGCGACCATCGGTTCTCCCCTGGGACCGATCGTGAACTGACGGCCTTCGAAAGAGGGCTGACGTCCTCCGAGGCAGAGTTCGCCGCTGATCTTTCGGCCGTTCAGGCCGATGACGCGCTGCTCGACGCCCTCGGCGGCTCGGACCCGAAGATGGCCGACGACCTCGGCGATCAGGAGCTCAACGCGCTGCTGCTCGCCTGGCGGCGCGATATCGACAGCGAGCCGCTCGCGGAACTCGTCGACGTCGACACCGCCGTCGTCACCGTGAAGACAGCCGCGCTCGCCCGCAAACACGGGGGAAGACGCCGGCTGCTGGTCCCGGTGGCCGCCGCGGCGGCCGTCCTGGCCATCGCCTTCGCCGGTACCGGTCTCGCCGCGAAGGACGCGCAGCCTGGTGACACGCTCTGGGGCCTGACCAAGGTGCTTTACGCCGACCACGCCCGGTCGGTCGAGGCCGCGGCGGCGGCCAAACTCGATCTGGAAAAAGCCAACCTCGCGCTCGCCGGTGGGCGCCTCGACGACGCGCGCAAGGCGCTCGACGAGGCTCAGGCCGCGCTGAGCCAGGTGACCGACGAAGAAAATCGCGATCAGCTGCTCGAGCAGCATCGCCAGTTGAGCGCTCAGCTGCAGAACCCCGGCCAGCAGCCGTTGCCACCGGATCAGCAGTCGCCGACGCAGACTCCGGTCGCGACCACCCCGCAGCCCACTCCGCAGCCGACAGCTCCGCCGACGTCGCTGCCCGGAGGCGGCAACCCCGGCACGAGCCTGCCGGGCACCACGACTCCCACACCGACTCCGCCGACCTCGACGAGCGAGCCGCCCCCGCCCACGACGTCCACGACGCCGCCGGCCTCGGGCAACGACCCCGGTGGCTCACGTAACGAGCCTTCGCCGGGCACGGGCGCCGGAGTGCAGGCGCCCGCCGCCGCGGTCGAGACGCCGTAACACCCCCGAAACACCGAAAGGGCCTGGTGAGATCACTCTCACCAGGCCCTTTTCGTGTACGGCTCAAAGCGACTTTAGCGGGCTAAACGCGATCAGTAGGCGCTCTCGTTGGCGGTGACACCGTCCGCGAAGCCGCGGCAGTAGTCCCAGCTCACGTAGTCACCGGGGTTCGGATCGAACGCGGGCTCGTGCGGCCGCATACGGCCGTCGGCGAGCAGCTGCTCGAGACTGGCGCGAAGCAGATGCCAGTCGTGGTAGTGGGGTTCGTCGCATTCACCGCAGTCGACCACGATCCCGCGTACCCCGCGCGGTTCGAGAAGCGCCTGGTAGACGGCAAGATCTGAAAGGTCGGCCAGCAACTCGGTGCGTTCTTCGTCGCTGATCGGCTCGTCGAGCCGGTCGGCTTCGTCGATGAACGCGCGGGCCGGGTCGTCCGGGTCATCCGCGAACGGGTCTGGGGGCAACGCATCTTGCGGCACGCCTGCACGCTACCGGGCGCCCACCCGGGCCGGGCGGCCGCCCGGCCCGGATATCATGAGGGGCAGGCCCCCGCCGTGATGTAACCCAGCCACGGCGGCTCTCATTGTCACCGCTAGGAAGGCCCTTCGCCTGCTATGACCAGCGACAGCGTCACCGCCCCCGTCCCGAGCAAGTTCGCCATGCTCGGGCTGACCTTCGACGACGTGCTGCTGCTGCCGGCCGAGTCCGATGTGGTGCCCAGTGCGGTCAGCACCCGCACCCGGCTCTCGCGCAACGTCACCCTGAACATCCCGCTGGTCTCCGCCGCCATGGACACGGTCACCGAAGGCCGGATGGCGATCGCCATGGCGCGCCAGGGCGGGATGGGCGTGCTGCAGCGCAACCTGCCGATCGACGACCAGGCTTCCGCCGTCGAGGTCGTGAAGCGCTCCGAAGCCGGCATGGTGACCGACCCGGTCACGTGCTCGCCGGAGGACACCATCGCCGAGGTCGACGCGCTGTGCGCGCGGTTCCGGATCTCCGGTGTGCCGGTGACGGACGCCGCCGGGACACTGGTGGGCATCATCACCAACCGCGACATGCGGTTCGAGGTCGACTACACCCGTGCGGTGCACGAGGTCATGACGAAGCTGCCGCTGGTCACCGCGCAGGTCGGGGTCACCGCGGAGGCCGCGCTCGGGCTGCTGCGCCGCCACAAGATCGAGAAGCTGCCGATCGTCGACGGCGCGGGCAAGCTGCGCGGGCTGATCACGGTCAAGGACTTCGTCAAGACCGAGCAGTACCCCAACGCCTCCAAGGACACCAACGGCCGCCTGATCGTCGGTGCCGCCGTCGGGGTCGGCCCGGACGGGCACAAGCGCGCGATGGCGCTGGCCGACGCCGGGGTCGACGTACTGATGGTCGACACCGCGCACGGGCACTCCCGCGCCGTCGTCGAGACGGTCGCGCTGCTGAAGAAGGAACTGGGCGGGACCGTCGACATCGTCGGCGGCAACGTCGCGACCCGTGCGGGCGCGCAGGCGCTGGTGGAGGCGGGCGCGGACGGGATCAAGGTCGGCGTCGGCCCGGGCTCCATCTGCACCACCCGCATCGTCGCCGGGGTCGGCGTCCCGCAGATCTCCGCGATCTACGAGGCCGATCAGGCCGCTCGCCCGGCCGGGATCCCGGTGATCGGCGACGGCGGCATCCAGTACTCGGGCGACATCGCGAAGGCGATCGCGTCCGGCGCGTCCACGGTGATGCTCGGCAGCCTGCTCGCCGGCACCGCCGAATCGCCCGGTGACCTGATCCTGGTCAACGGCAAGCAGTTCAAGACCTACCGTGGCATGGGTTCGCTGGGCGCCATGCAGTCGCGCGGCCAGGCGAAGTCCTACTCGAAGGACCGCTACGCGCAGGACGACGTGCTGAGCGAGGACAAGCTGGTCCCCGAGGGCATCGAAGGGCGGATCCCGTTCCGCGGGCCGCTCGCGAACGTCGTCCACCAGCTCGTGGGCGGGCTGCGGTCGGGCATGGGCTACGCGGGCGCGTCGACGATCCCCGAGCTGCAGGAGGCGCAGCTGGTGCGGATCACCGCCGCCGGGCTCAAGGAGAGCCACCCGCACGACATCACGATGACCGTCGAAGCACCGAACTACACCACCCGGTAGTCCGCCCTTTAGGACACTTACGCATCCGGTTCCGTTGCCAGGAGACTTGATCCGCTGATCAAGTCTCCTGGGAGGAACCCGATGTCTTTCTCGCTGAACGCGCTGTCGATGTCACGCCGGACCGCGCTGGCCGTCTTCGCCGCCGCGGCCCTCGGGCTCGGCGGCGGGGTGGCGGCTTCGGCCGTCCCCACCGCTTCCGCCGCTCCGGTCCAGGCCGACGCCGCCGGACTCCAGGCGTCGCCGGGCGACCTCTGGAAGCGCACCGAGCTGTACTTCGGCACGACGAAGCCGGGCGGCGGGGAGCTGACGGACGCCGAGTTCACCGCTTTCACCGACAAGGTCGTCACGCCGCGCTTCCCGGACGGGTTCACCGAGCTGACCGGGCGCGGGCAGTGGCGCGGTTCGGACGGGAAGATCTCGCGGGAGAAGTCGAAGGTGATCGTCGTCGTGTACCCGTTCAGCGACCGCGACGCGAACCGCGAGATCGAAGAGATCAGGACCGACTACAAAAAGGCCTTCTCGCAGGAATCCGTCCTCCGGACCGACTCCGTGGAGAAGGTCTCTTTCTGACCCACGCGCCCCATCCGCCCCACCCGAGCGCGTTTAGCGGGCTAAACGCGAAACGGGTGGGGCGAGCGGGGCTGGTGTGACTTCGGGCCCGGTTCGGGAGCCCCGTGCGCAGGTCACCCACGCGGCCTAGCGACAATGGGGTGTAACGGTCGTCGGTGAGAAGGGACTTGACGTGCGGGATCTGGTCGAGATCGGCATGGGCCGCACCGCGCGGCGGGCGTATGACCTCGATGACGTGGAGATCGTGCCGTCGCGGCGCACCCGGTCGTCTTCGGTCGTGTCCACCGCCTGGCAGATCGACGCGTACCGCTTCGAGTTGCCGCTGGTCACGCACCCCACCGACGCGATCGTGTCGCCGGGAACCGCGGTGGCCGTCGGCGAGCTCGGCGGGCTGGGCGTCCTCAACGCCGAAGGGCTTTGGGCGCGGCACCCGAACGTCGAGGACGCGATCTTCCGCCTCGTCCGGGCCGCGGAGGACACGGAGGACCCGACAGCGATCGTGCGTGAGCTGCAGGAACTGCACTCCGCCCCGATCCGGCTGGATCTGCTGACCGAGGCGATCAAGACGGTCCGCGAGTCCGGCGTCACCGTGGCGGCGCGGGTCAGCCCGCAGCACGCCGCCGAGCTCACGCCGGATCTGCTGGCGGCGGGCGTCGAGATCCTGGTCGTGCAGGGCACGATCATCTCGGCCGAGCACGTCCAGCGCGACGTCGAGCCGCTGAACCTCAAGGACTTCATCGGACGTCTCGACGTCCCGGTGATCGCGGGCGGCGTCAGCGACTACCGCACCGCGATGCACCTGATGCGCACCGGCGCGGCCGGCGTCATCGTCGGTCACGGAGCCAGCCGCGGCGTGACGAGCACCGACAGCGTGCTCGGGATCGGGACGCCGATGGCGACCGCGATCGTCGACGCCGCGGCCGCGCGCCGCGACTACCTCGACGAGACCGGGGGCCGGTACGTGCACGTGCTCGCCGACGGCGGGATGAGCGTGTCCGGCGACATCGCCAAGGCCATCGCCTGCGGTGCCGACGCGGTCATGCTGGGCGCGCCGCTGGCCGCCGCCTCCGAGGCGCCGGGGCAGGGGCTCTACTGGACGTCGGCGGCCGCGCACCCGTCTCTGCCGCGCTCTCGCGTGGCCTTGGGCCCCGACTACGCCGTCGACCTCAAGACGCTGCTCTTCGGGCCGTCCTCGGACGCTGAGGGCGTCGTAAACCTCTTCGGCGCGCTTCGCCGCGTGATGGCGAAGACGGGCTACTCGGATCTGAAGGAGTTCCAGCGGGTCGGCCTGACCGTCCGCCGCTAACGCTCGCTCCAGGCCCGGGTCGCGTTTAGCCCGCTAAACGCGACCCGGGCCACTTTGCGCTCAGGTGCCCCAGCAGTCCCATGAGCCCCTCCTGTTTCGCGTTTAGCCCGCTAAAGTCGCTCGGCTGCCCTGGCCGCGCGTTCGATTTCCGCCCGCCGGGTCTCCCAGAAGGCCGCGTCCTTGGCCGGGGCCAGGTCGACGGAGCCGTCCAGTTGCTCTCGCAGGATGTCGGCGTGCCCGGCGTGCCGGTTGGTCTCGGTGAGGATGTGGACCAGCACGTTGAACAGCATCACGTCGGGACGCGGCCACCAGGGCACGTGACCGGGCGAGTCGACGGCGAGCGCGGCGATGGTCGCGTCGGAGTGCGCCCAGACACGTCGGTAGCGATCGATGATCTCCTCGCGGGTTTCGTGCTCGGTCGCCCACAGGTCGGTGCCGCGTTCGGGGATGGCCTCGGGAAACGGCCGATCGAAGACCTCGCCGAAGTACCGCGCCTCCCATGCCGCCAGATGCTTGACCAGGCCGAGAAGGTTGGTCCCGGTCGAGGTCAGGGGACGGCGGATGTCGTACTCGGACAGCCCGTCGAGCTTGCGGAGCACCGCCTCGCGGACCTCTTGCAGATCGCCGTGCAGGTATTCCTTCGCGAATTCATCGATCACGAAGACGAGCATGCACCATCCGAGTGGAAGGTAACCGGCGAGTAACTTACCTCTGGTCAGAAGGGGTGGCCGGGGTTACAGTCGAGGGTGTGACTGCCAGTAACACCACCACTGAAGACGACTTCGACTACGACGTGATCGTCGTCGGCTCCGGGTTCGGCGGGAGTGTCGCTGCCCTCCGCCTGACCGAAAAGGGCTACCGCGTAGCCGTCATCGAGGCGGGCCGACGCTTCGCCGACGACGAGTTCGCGAAGACGTCCTGGGACCTGCGCCGCTACGTCTGGGCGCCCCAGGTCGGCTGCTTCGGCATCCAGCGCATCCACATGCTCAAGGACGTCATGGTGCTCGCCGGCGCGGGCGTCGGCGGCGGCTCGCTGGTCTACGCGAACACGCTGTACCGCCCGCTGAAGCCGTTCTACGTCGACCCGCAGTGGTCCCACATCACCGACTGGGAGTCCGAACTCGGCCCGCATTACGACCAGGCCAGCCGCATGCTGGGCGTCGTCACCAACCCCAGCGTCACGCCGTCCGACGTCGTGATGAAGGGCGTCGCCGAGGACATGGGCGTCCCGGGGTCGTACCACCCGACGCCCGTCGGCGTGTACTTCGGCAAGCCGGGGGAGCGCGCCGAGGACCCGTACTTCGGTGGCGCGGGTCCGGCTCGCACCGGCTGCACCGAATGCGGCGCCTGTATGACCGGCTGCCGCGTCGGCGCCAAGAACACCCTGGTCAAGAACTACCTCTACCTCGCGGAGAAGGACGGCGCGAAGGTCATCCCGCTCACCACCGTGAGCGCGATCAGCCCGCTAAACGCGGGTGGGTACGAGGTGAGCATCAGGAAGACCGGCACCACGTCGCGCAAGTTCCGCCACAAGCTCACCGCCGGGCAGGTGGTGCTCGCCGCCGGCACCTGGGGCACGCAGAACCTGCTCCACGGCATGCGCGACACCGCCAACCTGCCGAAGCTCTCGCCGCGTCTCGGCGAACTGACCCGCACCAACTCCGAGGCCATCATCGGCGCCGCCCGCACCTCGGTCGACGAGGAGCGGAACTTCAGCCGCGGCGTCGCGATCACGTCGTCGATCCACCCCGACGACAACACGCATATCGAGCCCGTCCGCTACGGCAAGGGCAGCAACGCGATGAGCCTGCTCCAGACCATCGCCACCGAAGGCGATTCGGCGGTCCCGCGCTGGCGCCAGGCCGTCAATTTCATGCTCAAGCACCCCGTCCAGACTGTTCGCCTGCTCAACGGCTACCGCTGGAGCGAGCGCACGGTGATCCTGCTGGTGATGCAGAGCCTCGACAACTCCATCACCACCTACACCAAGCGCGGTCTCTTCGGCCGCCGCAAGTACACGTCCAAACAGGGCCACGGCGAGCCGAACCCCAGCTTCATCCCCGCCGGGCACGAGGCCAACCTCCGCACCGCCGAGCGCATCGGTGGAATGGCGGGCGGCACCTGGGGCGAGATCTTCGACATCCCACTGACGGCGCATTTCATCGGCGGCGCCCCGATCGGCACGGCGGCCGACAACGGCGTGATCGACCCGTACCACCGGGTCTTCAACTATCCCGGTCTGTCCATTGTGGATGGCTCGGCGATCACCGCCAATCTCGGCGTGAACCCCTCGCTGACCATCACCGCGCAGGCCGAGCGGGCGTTCTCGCTGTGGCCCAACAAGGGTGAAACGGACAATCGGCCGTCGCAGGACTCGCCGTACACGCGCCTGGAGCCGATCGCGCCCAAGAACCCGTCCGTTCCGGCGGACGCACCGGCGGCACTCCGGCGGTAAGTTGGGCTGGTGACCGCCTCGGAACGCGCCCACGTCCTGCTCGAACGAGTCCGTGCCATGCACGAAGAATGGGCGCGGGTGGTGCGCGCGCTCGACGAGGACGCGGTGCATGCCCCCAGCGCCTTGCCCGGCTGGACGAGGGCGCATCTGCTCTCGCACGTCGCGCGCAACGCCGACGGCCTCGGCAACCTGTTGACCTGGGCGAAGACCGGCATCGAGACGCCGATGTACGCCACCGCCACAGCTCGAGACGCCGGCATCGAGGCCGGAGCCGACCGCTCCGCCGCGGCGATCGTCGACGACGTCGTCGACTCCGGTGAGCGGTTCACGGACCTGGCCGCGTCCATGCCGGACGAGGCGTGGATCGGTGAGGTGCGCGATCGGCAGGGTAGGTCGGCCACCGGTGAGGGAGTGCTGGTCAAAAGGCTGTCCGAAACCTCGATCCACCTCGTCGATCTGGACTCCGGCTACGACTTCGACCGGGTCTCCGGGCTGCTCGGCCAGGAGTTCGAGGTGATGGTGAGCAGTGCGATCGCCTGGTACGGCGAGGGACTGCCCGCGGTCCTCCTGGTCGCCGTCGACGGCGACGGGACGCGGCACGAGTGGCGGATGGGCACCGGCGACCCGGCCAAGGTGACCGGCGCGCCCGGTGACGTCCTCGCCTGGATCACCGGCCGCTCCGAAGGGTCCACTTTGGACGGCGAAGTGCCGCCGCTGCCGCATTGGCTCTGACTCGGTCGGGTGAGCCCGGCAACCTGGCCGACGTCCACGCGTCTTCACAAGTATGAAGTTGGGGCGAAGGAACTTCCTCAAACTCGCCGGCGCGGCCGCGGCGGGGGCGGCCGCGACGGCGTGCTCCGCCGCACCTCCCGCGCAAGCGCCCACCTCGGCCCCAGGCACGTCGCTTCCGCCCAGCACCGGCGTCACGCCGCCGTCCGGCCCGCCGGACTGGGCCGCGCTGCGGAACAAGGTCTCGTTGCTCTTGCCGGGTGATTCCGGCTACGAGAACGCCAAACGCGTGTTCAACCCCGCCTTCGACGGTCTCAAACCCGCCGCGATCGCGAAATGCGCCAAACCGGAAGACGTGCAGGCCGCCGTCGAAGCGGCGGCGAGGCGCGTCCCGATCGCCGCTCGCAGTGGTGGCCACAGTTACGCGGGCTATTCCGTTCCCGACGCGGGCCTGATGATCGACCTCGGCGGAATGTCCTCAGTGGACGTTCAGGGCGAACAGGTCGTGATCGGCGCGGGCGCGAAACTCAAGGATGTCTACGCCACCCTCGCGAGCGCGGGGCGCTGCCTGCCCGCGGGATCCTGTCCCAGCGTCGGCATCGCCGGGCTGACGCTCGGCGGCGGAATCGGTGTCCTCGCCCGCAAATACGGGCTCACGTGTGATCACCTGGTGTCCGCGCAGGTCGCCACGGCGGACGGAAAGCTGCGGACGGCCTCGGCCGATTCCGAGCCGGAGTTGTTCTGGGCGTTGCGCGGGGGAGGTGGCGGTAATTTCGGTGTCGTCACCTCGTTCACCTTCCGCACCGATCCGTCGCCCTCGGTCGTCTCGGTGTTCTCGCTGCATTTCCCGGCGGGCAGCGCGAACGACGTCCTCGCCGAGTGGCAACGATGGCTGCCCGAAGCGCCGCCGGAGCTGTGGGCGAACGTCGTGCTGTCGGGAGGATCTCCGGTCGGTGCGCGGGTTTCCGGCTGCTACGTCGGCGACTCCGCTTCACTGGGTCGGGAGCTGGACAAGCTGACCAGCAAGGTCAAGGGAACGCGGACGGTGAAGCAGCTCGACTATCTCGGCGCCATGAAGTACTTCTCCGGCAGCGAGAATCGTCAGTCCTTTGTGGCCTCATCGCGGATACTCGGTGAACCGACGGATCCCGCGAAGCTGACCTCGATCCTCAACGGCAGGCGAGGCATGGACCTGCTGGTCGACGGCCTCGGCGGGGCGGTCGCCGACATCGCTCCGGACGCCACCGCGTTCTGGCATCGCAAGGCGATCGGCAGTGTGCAGATCTACAGCCAGGCGGATACGCGTAACCGTTCCGTGGCAACGGGTTCCGTCGCCGAGGTGGTGACGGGGATCGGGTTGAGCGGGGGCTACGTCAACTACATCGACCCCGGCCTGCCCGACTGGATGACGGCCTACTACGGCGACAACGCCACTCGCCTCAAGCAGGTGGCGAAGACCTACGACCCGGACAAGGTGTTCGGGTTCGCGCAGGCCGTCACCCCGGCTTAAAGGTCGATGCCGGTGAAGACGGTGACGCGTTCCTCGGTGAGGTCGTGCATCGCGGCGAGAACGCCTTCCCGGCCGACGCCCGATCCCTTGACGCCGCCGTAGGGCATCTGGTCCGCGCGGTAGGACGGGACGTCGCCGATGATCACGCCGCCGACTTCGAGTTCTGTCGAGGCGTAGAAGGCGAGATGCACGTCGCGGGTGAACACTCCGGCCTGCAAACCGTAAGCGGATTCGTTGACCGAGGCGAAAGCCTCGTCGACACCATCCACAATGGACACGGCGAGCACCGGGCCGAAGATCTCCTCCGCCCAGGCCTTTGTGGACGGTGGGACGTCGGTGAGCACGGTCGGCTCCACCGTCGCGCCGTCCCGCTTGCCGCCGGTGAGGATCTTCGCGCCCGCGGCGACGGCCTCGTCGATCCAGGCCACGATCCGCTCGGCGGCGGCCTCGTCGACGACCGGTCCCACGTCGGTGTTCTTGTCGTAAGGGTCGCCGGTTTGCTGTGCTTGCACGGCTTCCACCAGCGCGGGCACGAATTCTTCGGCGACCTCGCGTTCGACGATGACGCGCTGCACGGCGATGCAGGACTGCCCGGCCTGGTAGTTGCTGAAGGTCGCGATGCGATGGGCCGCGCCTTCGGGATCCGGCCAGTCGCGAAGTACGACGGCGGCCGCGTTGCCGCCGAGTTCGAGCACGACGTGCTTGCGCGGCGCGGCGTCCGCGAGCGACCAGCCGACCGGACCCGAACCGGTGAACGAAACGACCGGCAGACGGGGATCCGCGACCAGCGACGAAGTCTCCTCGTTGCCGAGCGGTAGCACTGAGAACGCGCCTTCCGGCAGGTCCGTCTCGGCCAGGATCTCGCCGAGGATCAATGCGGCCAGCGGTGTCCGCGGCGCGGGTTTGACGATGATCGGCGCGCCGACCGCGAGTGAGGGCGCGACCTTGTGTGCCACCAGGTTCAGCGGGAAGTTGAACGGCGCGATGCCCAGCACCGGGCCGCGCGGAATCCGGCGGGTGAGCGCCAGCCTGCCTTCACCGGCCGGGTCGGTGTCCAGTCGCTGGAGGTCGCCGCTGAACCGGCGGGCCTCTTCGGCGGCGATCCGGAACACCGACACCGCGCGCCGCACCTCGGCTTCGGCCCACTTGAGCGGTTTGCCGTTCTCGGCGGTGATGACCTCGGCGATCTCCTCGGCGCGGCCCGCGAGAACCCGCGAAACATGGTCGAGCGCCGCGGCGCGGCTGTGCGCCGAGGACCGTCGGAACTCCTTCGCGACGCTCGCCGCCGCGCTCACCGCTCGTTCGACCTGCTCCGGGCCGGGCACCGCGACGGTGGCGACTTCGCTTCCGTCGTAGGGGTGGTGCACGGTGAGCGTCGAAGCGCCCTGCTCGGCGCGGCCGGCGATCCAGGCGGGGCGCGGTTCCGGGGTGATCATGTCCATGGATGACAAGGTATTCCAGTCAGGGTTTGACCAGCACCTTGAGCGCTTCGCGATCCGCCATCGCGCGGTAACCCTCGGGGACCTCTTCGAGCCCGATGGTCCGGTCGAACACCTTGCCCGGGTGGTACCTGCCCTCGACGACGTCGTCGAGCAGCTCGGGGATGTAGTGGCGTGCGGGGGCGACGCCGCCGGTGACGGTGATGTTGCGGCGGAAGAGCGGCGGGCCGATAGGGCCTTCTTCGTACTGCGGCACACCGACGCGGCTGATCGTGCCGCCCGGGCGGACCGCGCCGACGCCCATCTCGAAGGCGGGCTTCGTGCCGACGCATTCGAGAACGGTGTGAGTGCCTTCGCCGTTCGTCAGCTCTCGGACCTTCTCGATGCCTTCGTCGCCGCGCTCGGAGACGACGTCCGTCGCGCCGAACTCGCGCCCGAGGTCCGTGCGGGCTCGATGACGACCCATCAGGATGATGCGCTCGGCGCCGAGACGCTTCGCCGCGAGGACCGCGGAGAGGCCGACGGCGCCATCGCCGATGACGGTGACCGTCGTGCGCTCGTTCACGCCCGCCTTGGTCGCGGCGTGATGGCCCGTCGGGAACACGTCGGAGAGGGTGAGGAGCCCCGCGAGCAGGTCGTCGTCCTCGGTGTGCGGCAGTTTGACGAGGGTGCCGTCGGCCTGTGGGACACGGACGGCCTCGCCCTGGCCGGCGTCGACGCCCTTCGCGCCCCAGAAGCCGCCGTGCAGGCACGACGTGTGGAGGCCTTCGCGGCAGAACTGGCACGTGTTGTCGGAGTAGACGAAGGGCGCGACGACCAGGTCGCCGGTTTTGAGCGTGGTGACGTCGGAGCCGATGGCCTCGACGACGCCGAGGAACTCGTGCCCGATCCGGACGCCGCGATCGCGCGCGGGCATGCTGCCGTACGGCCAGAGGTCGCTGCCGCAGATGCACGAGCGGACGACGCGGAGGAGGGCGTCCGTCGGTTCGCTCAGTTTCGGGTCCGGGACGGTCTCGACACGCACGTCGCCGGCGCCGTAGATGACTGTCGCTCGCAAGACGAGGTCCTTTCCTGGGCTCGCCTCAGTATGGGCGCGTCGCCTTTAGCGGGCTAATCGCGACGCGCGTGGAGGTCGCGCAGCAGGAGGATCTCGGCGCCGTGGTGGATGGCCTCGCGGTTGATGTGCAGGACCAGGGCCACGAACGGGTACTCCGCATAGGGGCCCTCGGCCTCGCCACAGGGGCGCTCGAGGTCTTCGGCGGTGAGGCCGCGGACGCCGTCACGCCAGCGCGCGTAGGCGTCGTCGAGCTGCTCCAGCGCTTCCTTGGCGGAGGCCGCGTAGGGGAAGGTCTGATAGTCGACGGGCGGGCCGTCGAAATGCGACGCGTTCCGCATCGCGAAGACGCCGATGACGATGTGGGCGAGGCGCCAGGCGATCGTCGTCACCGGCGGCGGTGAGGGCTCGGGGTACGCCCAATCGATCATCAGGCGGCCGTCCTCCTGAGGACGGATCGACCAGCAGTCCTCGGCGGGCTCCCAGAAGTATTCGTCGTCGGTGAGGGTGTCCAGCCGCGGCCGGAGGTGCTGCGTCCAGTGCCAGTCGAGCTGTTCGGAAAGTTCCTTGCTCCAGTCGATGCTCATATTCCTGGACGGTAGGCCCACTCGAGGTCAGCCGCTGTCCTGAATCGGGAGGGGGTTGGCGGCGGGGTGACCGGGCCCACCTGGGACGATGGTGGGGAAGCGTACTGCTCTGATCTGGAGGTTTCAGGTGCCCAGTCCCACCGGTCCGGTAATCGTCGTGGACTTCGGGGCGCAGTACGCGCAGCTGATCGCGCGCCGCGTGCGCGAGGCGCAGGTCTACTCCGAGGTCGTCCCGCACACCGCCAGCGCCGAGGACGTCCTCGCCAAGGATCCGGCTGCGATCATCCTTTCCGGTGGTCCTTCCAGCGTGTACGCGGAGAACGCCCCCGCCCTCGCCCCCGGGCTGGTCGACGCGGGCGTGCCGATCCTCGGCATCTGCTACGGCCACCAGGTGCTCGCGCAGGCCCTCGGCGGCACGGTCGAGCCGACCGGGATCCGCGAATTCGGCCGCACCGAGGTCCGCGTCGCCGGCGAGGGCGGCGTCCTGCACGCCGGGCTGCCGAACAGCCAGCCCGCGTGGATGAGCCACAACGACAGCGTGACCAAGGCTCCCGAGGGCGCCACCGTGACAGCGTCGAGCGACGGTGCCGCCGTCGCCGGATTCGAAGACGTCGAGCGTCGCTTCGCCGGCGTTCAGTACCACCCCGAGGTGCACCACTCGCCGCACGGACAAGAGGTGCTTCGCCGCTTCCTGCACGACATCGCGGGCATCCGGCCGCAGTGGACGACGTCGTCCATCGTCGACGACCAGGTCAAGCGCATCGCCGAACAGGTCGGCGACGGCCGGGCTATCTGCGGGCTCTCCGGCGGTGTCGACTCGGCCGTGGCCGCCGCGCTGGTCCAGCGGGCCATCGGTGACCGGCTGACCTGCGTGTTCGTCGACCACGGGCTGCTTCGCTCCGGTGAGCGCACCCAGGTCGAGCGCGATTTCGTCGCCGCGACCGGGGTCAACCTGGTGACCGTCGACGCGCGCGAGCGGTTCCTCGACGCGCTGGCCGGGGTCACCGACCCCGAGGAGAAGCGCAAGATCATCGGCCGCGAGTTCATCCGCGTGTTCGAGCAGGCCGAGCGTGACCTCAAGGCCGAGGGTGACTACAAGTTCCTGGTCCAGGGCACGCTGTACCCGGACGTCGTCGAATCCGGCGGCGGCGAGGGCGCGGCGAACATCAAGAGCCACCACAACGTCGGCGGGCTGCCCGACGACCTGCAGTTCGAGCTCGTCGAGCCGCTGCGCCTGCTGTTCAAGGACGAGGTGCGGCGCGTCGGGCTGGAGCTCGGGCTGCCGGAGACGATCGTGCAGCGGCAGCCGTTCCCCGGGCCGGGACTCGGCATCCGGATCATCGGCGCCGTCGACGCCGAGCGGCTCGAGACGCTGCGCGCGGCCGACGCCATCGCGCGCGAGGAGCTCACCGCGGCCGGGCTGGACGGTGAGATCTGGCAGTGCCCGGTGGTGCTGCTGGCCGACGTCCGCAGTGTCGGCGTCCAGGGCGACGGGCGGACCTACGGGCATCCGATCGTGCTGCGGCCGGTGTCGTCCGAGGACGCGATGACCGCGGACTGGACGCGGCTGCCCTACGAGGTCCTGGAGCGGATCTCGACCCGCATCACCAACGAGGTCGCCGAGGTGAACCGGGTGGTCCTGGACGTCACGTCCAAGCCGCCGGGCACCATCGAGTGGGAGTGACCCGTCCCCGCCCGACCCGCGTTTAGCGGGCTAATCGCGATCTGGGGGCCTCGGGCACCTGGGCGACCGGATCGCGATTAGGGGGCTAAAGTCGCTCCGCTCCGCAGGTGGGAGCAAGGCGAAGGCCCCGGCGAGGGGCCGGGGCCTTCAGGAGTGGGGTGGATCGTGAGAGCGGCCGCTAGCGGCGGCTCTTGCGCACCGACGCGGCGAGCAGCAGGACACCGACGAAGATCGCGCCGCCCGCCATCACCCAGCGGAAGTCGAACTGCGGGAGCCACGAGGAGCCGTCCGAGAGGACGTAACCCGAAACCAGCAGCGTCGCGATCCCGACGACCAGGGTGAAGACGTCCACCCCGCGCTTCGCGGGCTGAGCCGACTGGGCCTGCGTGCTGTCGTAGTTGTCGTAGTCGTACTCAGCCACGACGCACCTCCACGTTTCCGACGCTGTTCTTGACCTGCAGGACGATCTTCTGGCCGCTGGTGCCCGCCGAAGTGAAGTCGACGGCGTCCTCACCGACCCCCGAGCGGGACTGGCCGAGGCAGTCGACGTCGCCCGCACCCGTCTCGCAGGAGACCTTCACTTCGGCACCCATCGGCACGAGCACCGTCGAGTTGCCGGCCCCGCTGGAGACCTTCGTGGTCACCGACGCTCCCGCGGGCAGCTTGGTCAGGTCGATGTCGATGTCCCCCGCCGAGCGGTGGTACTCCGGCAGCACCTCCGACACCTGGCTCGGCGTGGCCTTCAGGTCGCCGAGGCCGCCCTTCACGGAGAAGTTCTCGAACGGCACCGTGGTCAGCGCCATCCCGACGATCGCCAGCGGCACCGCCAGCCCGATCAGTCCGCGACCGCCCCGCACGAACGAACCGGCCACCAGTCCGATGCCGACCACACCCAGGGTGAGCCCGACGACGTGCTGCAGGGTGAACCACGCCTCGCCGTCCAAGCCCAGGACGGTGCCGACCCCACCGACCAGCACGGCGATCCCGAAGGTCGCGACGCCGATCTTCGACTTCCGGCCGCGGGGCACCGGCGGCGCGGGAGGCGGCGGGGGGCTCTGCGGCGGCAGCCCGCCGGACGGCGACGCGTTCGGCAGGTCCCAGGCGGACGGGTCCGCCGCGAGCGGGTCCCAGCCACCCGCGGTCGCCGTCGAGGCGGAGGCCGCCGAAGACGCCGACGCCATCGAGAACGCTGCGGTCGGTTGAGCCGGAGCGGGCTGCACCGGCCGGTTGAACTGCCCGCGGTTGCGGTGCAGCAAGTACAGCGCGACGGCCATCAGCGCGAAACCGATCAGGCCGGTGCCGTCGGTCATCCAGCCGCCGCTCAGGGTCCAGGTGAGTCCCGGGAACAGCAGGATCAGCAGCAGTACCGCGAACGCGGGCGAACTCGACGAGCGGCCCCGTCCGATCAGGCCCTCGAACGCGGAAACGCGGTCGCCTTCCTGCGGCAGGAACAGCCAGCCCAGCAGATAGACGAAGACACCGAAGCCGCCGAACACGGTCGCGGCGACCAGCGCCACCCGGACCACGGTCGGGTCGATGCCGTACCGGTAGCCGATCCCCGCGGCGACACCGGCGAACTTGCGGCCGTGTGCCGGGCGGACCGGCCTGCTCCGCCAGAAATCCTTGACGGTCTCTTCGAAGCCGGCCGCGGGGCCGCGCTTCGGCGTGTGTGTCTCACTCCCACTCATGCCACAAAGAATGCGCCCCGGCCGACCCCCGCCACATCCGGGAACGTCCCTGAGGTTTCCCCCAGCGGGAAGAGTCAGGGGTTTCCCCGATGGATCAGTGCCACACTCCATGTGACCATGGAGAACGTGCAGGAATCCGTCCCCGACGAGCTCGCCGAGCAGGTGAAGCCGACGATCATCGAGCGCACTCCGGTGCCCGTGCCCGGCAGCCTGCCCTTGACGCCGTTCGAACCGCCCAAGATGTACCGCCGACGGTCCGGCCGCGCCATCGCGGGCGTCGCCGGCGGCCTCGCCGACCACCTCGGCGTCAAGGTGCTCTGGGTCCGGACGGCGTTCGCGTTGCTGGCCGCGCTGAACGGCATGGGCTTGCTCGCGTACGGCCTGCTCTGGGTGTTCGTCCAGCAGCAGTCCGGTGAGGTCGAGCCGGAGAAATCCGCGCCGAAGGAAAAGCAGCAGGCGTTCGGCCTGATGGCGCTGGGTGTCGGCCTCGCCGTCGCCAGCGGCACGCTGACCGGCCTGATCAGCGGCTGGGTCGCCATCCCGCTGGCCTTGGCCATGATCGGCGCGGCCGTCGTCTGGCGCGAGGCCGACGAATCGCAGCGCAGGCGTTGGCGTCTCGGCGCCAAGGGCAGTGTCGCCGGGGCGTTCCTCGGCGGCGGAGGCTGGTCGGCCGCGATCCGGGTCGTCGCGGGCGTCGCGCTGGTGATGACCGGGATCGGCGTCGTCGTCCTGCAGAGCGGCAGTATCGACCAGGTCAAGTTCGCGCTGGTCGCGGTGATCGCGACGCTGTTCGGGGTGGCCGTGCTGACCGTCCCGTTCTGGCTGCGCCTGGTCCGCGACCTCTCCGACGAGCGCACCGCCCGCGTCCGCACCGACGAACGCGCCGAGATCGCTGCACATCTGCACGACTCGGTCCTGCAGACCCTCGCGCTGATCCAGAAGCAGGCGGAATCGCCGCGTGAGGTCGCCAGGCTCGCGCGCGGCCAGGAACGTGAGCTGCGTGGCTGGTTGTACGGGCCGACGGGGTACGGCAAGAGCCAGAAGACCGAGGAGGAAGCCGTCAGCGGGCAGTTGTCCGAGGTGCTCGCGGCCGCGTGCGGCGAGGTCGAGGACGCGTTCGCGATTTCGGTGCAGCAGGTCGTCGTGGGGGAGGCCACGCTGAACGAGCCGCTGACCGCACTGGTCCAGGCTGCCCGCGAAGCGATCGTCAACGCCGCCAAGCACGCGGGAGTCGACGAGGTCAGCGTGTACGCCGAGGTCGAGCCGACGGCGGTGACGGTTTTCGTACGTGACAGGGGCAAGGGGTTCGACCCCGACGTGGTGCCGAATGATCGGCACGGTCTCGCCGATTCCATCCGGGGGCGGATGGAACGGCACGGCGGGAAGCTCAAACTGCGTACCGCACCGGGTGAAGGAACCGAGGTCCAGCTGGAGATGCCGGTCAAAGCGGGGAAGGGTGCGGCGTGAGGTCGCTATGCTCACTCCCACAGGGCGAGTGAGGGAGCATCGTGACGGAGAACCAGCAGACGCGGGAGCCGGTCAAGGTCTTCCTCGTCGACGACCACGCGCTTTTCCGGGCGGGCGTGCGCACCGAACTGGACTCGATCACCGACGACGTCCGCGTGGTCGGTGAGGCGGGCTCGGTGGCCGAGGCGGTCGCGGGGATCGCCAGGACGAAGCCGCAGGTCGTGCTGCTCGACGTGCACATGCCGGACGGCGGCGGCGCCGAGGTGCTGCGCCGGGTCCGGCCGGAACTGCCGGACGTCGTGTTCCTCGCGCTTTCGGTCTCCGACGCCGCGGAGGACGTGATCGCCGTGATCCGCGCCGGGGCGCGAGGGTACGTCACGAAGACGATCTCGTCGAAGGAACTCGTGCGCGCCGTCGTGCGGGTCTCGGACGGCGACGCGGTGTTCTCGCCGCGGCTGGCCGGGTTCGTGCTCGACGCTTTCGCCGACCGGCCGGGTTCCGCGCCGATCAGCGACCCGGACCTGGACCTGCTGACGCCGCGGGAACGCGACGTGCTGCGGCTGCTCGCGCGCGGGTACGCGTACAAGGAGATCGCGTCGGAGCTGTTCATCTCGGTGAAGACCGTCGAGACGCACGTTTCGAGCGTGCTGCGGAAGACGCAGCTTTCGAACCGGTACGAGCTTTCGCGGTGGGCTTCCGACCGGCGCCTCGTCTAGATGGCGCCTGTTCTCATCGGCTTGGTGGCCGTGTTCTTCCTGGGGATGGGGCTGCTCGGGCTCGCCGCGCCGAGGCGGCTGATCCAGCCGTTCGGGATCAAATTGGACTCCGCGACCGCTCGGACAGAGGTGCGCGCGGTCTATGGCGGCTTCGGGGTGGCCATCGCGGTGCTGCTCGGTTTCGCGGCCTTCGACGTCGGCGGGATCCAGCGGGGTGCCGCGATCGCGGTGGCCGTCGCGCTCGCCGGGATGGCCTTCGGACGGCTGGTCGCGCGGTTCGCGGAACGGCCCGAACGGTTCTACCCGAGCTGGCTCTACTTCTGGGTCGAGCTGGTCATGGCCGCCCTGCTCGTCGTCTCGGTCCTCTGACGACACGTCGCCTTTAGCGGGCTAATCGCGATCCGGCGAGCCCGCCCCCCAGGCCCCACCGCGTCGCGATTAGCCCGCTAAAGTCGCTCCGCCGGTCTGGGCGGGTGCCCGGGCGGGCGGAGCGCGTTTAGCCCGCTAAACGCAGGTCACGGGGCCGCGTCCCCGGCCGCGGCGAGGGGGCGCTCCACCACGGGGGCGGTAGCAAAGGTCCCCCGCTCTTTCGGGCGGAGCCGGGTCAGCGCGACCCCGCCCAGCACGACGACCATCCCGGCGATCACCCGGAAGTTCAGCGGCTCGGCCAGGAACACCGCCCCCAGCAGCACCGAGACCACCGGCAGCAGGTAGCCGACGATCGACGCCGCGACGGCGCCCTCACTGGCGAGGAGCTGGTAGTTCAGCGCGAAAGCGATCCCGGTCGACCCGATCCCCAGGATCACGACCGCGACGATCGCGCCGGTGCTCAGGTGCACCGGTTCGAAACCGCCCATCGGCATCGCCAGCAGCAGGAACCCGGTCGCGAGCAGCATCTGCCCGCCCGCGAGCGACATCGGCGAGTCGCCGGTGCCGGTGAGGTACTTGCCCTCGTACACGAACGCGAACCCGTAGCTCGCGGCCGCCGCGAGGCAGGCCAGCGCGCCCCAGCTGAGCAGACCGGAGGCTTCCCACGGCGCGAAGATCAGCAGGATCCCGGTGAGTCCGACGACGAGCCCGGCGACGCGGACCGCGGTCATCTTGGTCCGCGTGCCCAGCATCGGTGCGGCCAGCAGCACCCACAGCGGCGTCGTCGAGTTCAGGACGCCGGTGATCCCGGAGTCGACGGTCAGCTCACCCCACGCGAACAGCAGGAACGGCAGCGCGTTGTGGAAGAACGCCGCGACGGCCAGATGTCCCCAGATCCGCCGACCCGACGGCAGCCTGTCCCGGCCGAGATAACAGAGCCCGATCAGGACCGCCGCGCCGAGCGCCACCCGCGCCAGCACCAGCTGCACCGGCGAGAACGCGCCGAGCCCCAGTTTGATCCAGAAGAAGCTCGATCCCCACATGAGCGCCAGCGCGCCGATCCGCAGCAGGGTCTTCGTCTCGCCCACCCAGTCCTCCTTATGTGCCTGGCTCAGCTTCACTGCGCCGACGCGTAAGGACAAGCGAAAATAACTGCATGGAGAGTTAAGAAGAACTGTAAGATCAGACCATGCTGGACGTCCGCCGCATGCAGGTCCTCCGAGCCGTGATCAGCAGCGGTTCGATCACCGCCGCCGCCCGGAACCTTGGCTACACACCTTCCGCGATCAGCCAGCAATTGTCCACCCTGGAAAGGGAAGCAGGCGTCGAACTGCTCGAGCGCGTCGGCCGCGGCGTGCGCCCGACGCCCGCCGGTTCGCTGCTGTCCGAGCACGCGGAAACGCTCAGCACCCAGCTCGCCAAGGCCGAGGCGGCGCTCACCGAACTCAAGGAAGGCCGCACCGGCAGGCTCGCGATCCGCTACTTCGCCACGGCGGGCGCCTCGCTGGTGCCGTTGGCCGTCGCCGCGCTGCGCCGGGACTTCCCGGGTGTCCGCCTCGACCTGAAACTGGTCGAGCCCGACGATTCGATGCCCGACATCGAGTCCGGCAAGGCCGAAGTCGCGATGATCGTGCTCCCCACCAGCACTCCCCGCGTCAAGGGTGTCGAGTACATCCACCTCCTAGACGACCCGTATCGCGCGATCTTGCCGAAGAACCACCGGCTCGCCCGCAAACGCGTCCTCGATCTCGCCGAGCTCGCGGAGGATCCGTGGGTCGGCGTCGACGGCCTCCCGGGCGCCTGCCGCGACATCCTGCTCGACGCCTGCGGCGCGGCCGGATTCGCCCCGAACCACGTCGTCGAATCCGAGGATTACCAGACCGCACAAGGGTTTGTGGCCGCCGGGCTCGGGGTCGCACTGATCCCGGAACTCGGCCTCGGCGCCCCGCATCCCGGCGTCGCCATCCGCAAGGTCCGCCGTCCCGATCCGGTGCGCTCCATCCACGCGGCCGTGGCCGCGCACGCCAGGGAACATCCCGCGGTGCGCCGGTTCCTCGGCGCGATCCGCGAAGCGGCGAAAGCGGCCTGACCGGACAGACAACCGGGATCGGATGGGCACGAAAACCGGCTGCGCTTGAACAGCCGGGCCGGCGGTCGACAGCCTGGAGGGGAAGCCACGAACCCCCGCCAGCGAAAGGACCCCCGTGCGTCCCCTGATCATCCTGCACGGCTCTTGGCACCAGCCCGCCCATTTCGACGACGTCGCCGGGCGCCTGCGTCGGGAAGGCGCCGAGGTCACCGTCCCCGACATCGGCGCCCGCCCGGTCGCCGAATCCACCCGGATCGTCCAGGAAATCGTCGACAAGGCCGCCGAACCGCCGGTGGTGCTCGGGCATTCCTACGGTGGAGTGATCGCTGGCGGGCTCCAGGGGGTCTCCCACCTGATCCTCCTGGCCGCGATCGTCAGCGAACCGGGTGAGACCGCGCAGTACTGGATCGACCGGGTCCAGGAAGAAACCGGCCGCGAACCCGAGCCGCTGCCCCTGATCTTCGACGACGCGGGCATGACCCACCTCGACCTCGCCAAAGTCCGCGAGGCCATGTACGCGGACTGCTCGGACGCCGACGTCGAGCGGGCCACGGCCCTGCTGCGCCCGGAGCCCGTCTCGATCTTCACCGAATCACCGATCGGGGCGGCCTGGAAGAACACCCCGAACACCTACATCACCTGCACCGAAGACCGGGCGCTGGCACCGGAAATGGTCGCCCACTTCGCCGCACGATGCGACACACAGGTGACCTGGCGCGCGAGCCACAGCCCGTACCTCAGCCGCCCCGTCGAATTGGTGACGCTGATTCGCGAGCGGCTGTAGCTAGATCAGGAACAGCTCCGCGAAAAGCACACCCAGGAGGATCGCCGCCACCACGGCGCCCGCCGTGAACAGCCACTTGCGGGTGTCGGGCGATTTCGCCGCGGACGGCGCCGCGGGAGCGTACTGCTGCTGCGGCGCCGCCGGTGGCACGTACTGCTGCGGCTGCGGCGGCTGATACTGCTGCGGCTGGTGCTGGGGGAACTGCGGAACCGGCTGCTGTTGCTGCGGCGCCTGGTGCATCGGGATCGGCATCGACGCGGGCATCGTCGGCATGGCGGGCGCCGTCGGCGGGATGAACGCCGTCTGCCGCCCCTCGGTGATCGCGCCCAGCGAGCGGACGGTGTCGGCCATCGTCGGCCGCACGTCCGGCTCGGCCCGCAGCATCTTGCGCAGCGCGCCGGCCAGCGGGCCGGCGGTCTGTGGTGGCCGTTCCGAAGACTGGCCGTCCTCACCGAACGGCGGCACGCCTTCGACGGCCGTGTACAGCGTCGCGCCCAGCGAGAACACGTCGGAAGCCGAAGTCGCCGGTTCGCCGCGCGCCACCTCGGGCGCCCGGTACGCCGGACTCGCGCCGCCACCGGTGATGCCGATGTCGGTGAGCTTCACGCTGCCGTCGTCGGCCAGCAGGACGGTGCCCGGCTCGACGGTCCGGTGCACCACCCCGGCCTCGTGCATCGCGGCCAGCGCGCGGCCGAGCATGATGCCCAGCGCGGCGGCCTGTTCCGCGGTCAGCCTGCCGTGCTCGGCCAGGAAGGTCGCCATCCCGCGCGACGGGATGTACTCCATCACCAGCCAGACGTCCGGCCCGTCGGGCAGCACGTCGAACACCTTGATGGCGGTGGCGTGCTCGAACTTGGCCGCGTCCTTGCCCTCTTGGACGACGACGGATTTGGCCTGTTCCGCCCGGTCCGGCGGAAGACCGACGGGCAGATACATGCGCTTCATCGCGACGGTGCGGAGCAGGCGTGTGTCGAACGCCAGCCACACGATGCCCGCCCGGCCACGCCCGATGGGCTGGTCCAGGCGGTATCGGCCGCCGACGATGGAACCTTCAGAACTCAATGCAATCCTCGGGTCAAGGGGTCGCCGGAGGGGACGTGTCGGTCGGTTCGGACTTCGTCGGCGTCGGTGTCGTGGGAGTCGGCGTCTTCGTCGGCGTCGTCCTGGTCGGCGTCTTCGTCGGCGTCGGCGGATCCGGCTCCTGCGTCTGAGTCGCCTTGCTCGAAGTCTTCTTCGACGACGTCGTCTCCTTCGGCGGCTCGGCCGACTGCGTGTCCGACGGCGATTCCGTCGTCTCGGGAGCCGAAGACGTCGCCGACGGGGTCGGCTTCGTCGAGGAGTTCCCCACCTGCGCGGGCGTCTCCGGGTTGTTCGGGCTCAGCAGCCAGAAGCCCAGCGCGGCCAGCGCCACGACCACGACACCACCGATGATCGCGGGCTTCTTCCACGCGCCCGGCTTCTCGTCGTCGTCATCCACCGGGCTGGTCCGCGCCCGGGTGGGAGGAGGCGGCGGAGGCGGGTTGTCGTCGTAGTCGTCGTCGTAAGGATCGTCGTCGTAGTCGCCCGCGGGGATCGGGACGGCGCGCGTGGGCGCCGGGCCGCCGCCGGGGTGACCGCGTTCGGACAGCAACGCCGTCTCGTCGTAGTTGTCGTACCCGTCGTAGTCGTCTTCCGGGTACCTCGACGCGGCGGGCTGGTGGTAGTCGTCTTCGTCGTAGTACGAACCGGCCGCGGTCTGCTCGTCGAGGAGCGAGCCCGAATGGCCTGCCGACTCGCTGTCGAGTGCCTGGGTCACGCCGGCGCCCGCGAGCGCGCCCGCGACCGGGGCGGCGAGCACGGTCTCGTCGGCGGGGCCGCCCAGCGGCGTTTCACCCCGCGCGACAGCGGCGAGGAGCTCTTCGCACTCTTCGGCGGTGGGGCGGTGCCGGATCTCCGGGTGCAGCAACACGGCCAGCACACTCGCGAGCGGGCCGGATTGACGCGGCGGGATGATCTGCCCGGCCGCGACCGCGTGCAGCAGGCTCAGCGTGTTCTCGCTGAGGCCGAACGGCGGCTGGCCTTCGCAGGCCGCGTAGAGCGTCGAGCCGAGCGAGAAGACGTCGGACTCCGGGCCGGGGTCGCCGCCGATGGCCACCTCGGGCGCCAGGTAGGCGGGGGTTCCGGCGATCATCCCGGTCTTCGTGACCGTGACGTCGTCCTTGGCCCGCGAAATGCCGAAGTCGGTGATCTTCACGGTGCCGTTGGGCGCCAGCAGGATGTTGCCGGGCTTGATGTCCCGGTGCACGATGCCGACCGCGTGCGCCTCGGTCAGCGCCGCCGCGACCTGCGCGCCGATCCTGGCCACCTCGATCGGCGGAAGCGTCCGGTGCTCCTGCAATTCCTGGGCGAGGCTGGTGGAGTTCAGGTATTCCATGATCAGGCACGGCTGACCGTTGTCGTCGGTGACGACGTCGAACACCGAGATGGCGTTCGGATGGTGCAGCCTGGCGGCGATCCGGCCCTCACGCATGGTGCGCTGGCGCGCGTCCTCGGCGTCGTGAGCTTCGAGGCCCGGTTGCAGCAGCAACTGCTTGATCGCCACCGTGCGGCCGAGTACCTCGTCGTGCGCTTGCCAGACGGCACCCATCGCGCCCGTGCCGATCCGCCCGGCGATGCGATATCGACCGGCGACCAGGCGACCCTCGTCGCTCACGCGACCTCCCTTTGGGCTCCGTCTTCACGCCGCGGAGTCGTCCGCGCACGCGGTGCGGCCTTCAGCACGCCACAGCGTTGGAGCGTATGCACATGTAGTGGTCTGTGTGCCGGCTTTTCCGAGACCGACTCGTGACAAGGCTAGGCGCTCACTCTGCGCACACACACGCGGCACACTCTGATCGCCCTGGGTAGAGGGCTGTTCGACGCCGGGTATCCGTCACATGTGCTGCGCGGACAACAGCCGGGCGTCGGTGATCAGGCCCGTCGTCTCGTCGGCGAATTCCAGCACCTGCGTGACCCGTACGAGCGCGCCGTCCGGATTGCGCATGGTCACCACGGCGAGGATCGTGCCGTCGGCCTGTTCCCGGATGTCCTGGATCTGGATGGCGTCCATGGAGCTCCACGCCTGGATCAGCCTGCCCGCTTCCGAATCGGCCAGCACCGGCGTGAGCAGCGACATCGCGCCGTAGGGATCCGCGTCGACGGTCTGGTAGAACTTCCGGACCGCGTCGATCTTGCCCTCGGCGGTGCCGACGGCGGGCTTGGCGGCGGGCTGCGAGCTGGTGCTGCTGGACGTCGAACCCTGCCGGGTGCCCGAACCCGAGCCGGTGCCTGAGGACGGCTGGGCCTTCGTGCTGGTGCCCGAGGGCGTCGGCGTCTCCTGCTTCCGCTGCGGCTCGGTGGCGTCCGGGACGGCGAGCCCGCCGAGCGCGGCGGCTCCGCTCATCACTTCGGTCGCGGCGGCGCCCGATACCGAGTCCTGCCGCTGGGTCCCCGCGAGCACGCCCGCGGTGACGACGGCACCCGCGACCAGCAGCCCCGCGGCGACCAGACCGGCGAGCTTGGCCCGCCGGGCGGTGCGGCTCTCCGGCTCTTCTTCGGGCTCGGGCCGCGGCGACGGCTCTTCACGGGTGCGGGCGGGAACGAACTTCTGCGGCTCGCGGAAGACCTGCTCGAGGTACTCGCGGTCGACGCGGGTGTCGTTCAGGATCTCTTCTGGGATGACGTCCTCGACACGTACGGCGTCCTCACGCCGTATGCGCTGTCGATCAAGCACGAAATTCCTCGCTCTGGTTCCGGGGCAGGCGTTGGGCCGTTCGGCCGACGCCTTTGGTCCGCGCGGCCGTCTTCTGAACGGTGCGGACCTTGCTGTCGTCAGGTAACCCTGTGGAGACGGTCCGCGGCCAGGCTCTATCGCCGGAATGCCGTCGCGATACGACGAACGGCAGCTTAGGTCACCCACCCGGACCAGGGGCAACCGCTTGTCGCACCGCACGTGCAGAGGAACAGGACGCTTGCACGTGCGCGACACCTACATGCCGTCGTCGACGATCTTGTCGTCGTCACCGAAGGTCAGCGTGCGCTGTTCCATGGTCTTCGTCCCGTCTTTGTGAGTGACCTCGACGGTGTTGACCGTGACGCCGCGGCGCTGGTCGATGCTGACCTTCTTCACCTCGAAGTAGGCGACGTCGGCGTAGCGCTCACGGAGACCCTGAGCACCTTCTTCGCGCAGGCCGCCGGAGGTCACCGAGGAGGCCTCGTTGGGGTTCGTGGTGACTGTGTTGAGGAAGACCTCGGTGTTGTCGCCCATCGCTTTCGCGTCCGGCTGCGACGCGTACCAGGGGGAAGTCGTGGTCGTGCGGTCGGCGGGCATGACCGGCGGCTTCTGCGGCCGATCGCTCGACGACGGCGCGGGCCGTCCGGTCGTGACAGGGCCGCTCGAGTCGGGTCGCGACCCGCCGCCACCGGGGCTGTCGGTGTCCGAGGAGGTGTCGGAATTGACGGAACTGCGGTCGTCCCGGGTGGAGGAGTCGGTCTCGGAATCGGAGGGGTTGGCCGCCGCGCCGCCCTGAGGCGTGGCGGGGTCGCTGTTGCCGGCGAGACCTTCGTTCGTCAACGGGCTGCCGCCGCGATATCCGGGCCAGCCGCCTTGGCTCTGCTGTTCCGTGGCGGGCTTGCCGACCAGGAACGAACCGGCGAAGAGCAGGCCGACGACGACCAGCGCGGACGCGGCCGCGGCGAACCAGGCGGCTTTGCGCCAGGTCTTGGGCGGGGTCACCGAAGCGGGCACCGACCCGAGATCGAAGGTGCTCAGACCGTCGAGGGGCGGGGCCATGTAGACACGGACGTCGTCACTCTCGTCGGTCTCGATCGGTTCGGGGCGACGGGGAGCGGGCGCTGTCAGTGTCACCTTCGTGCGCTGGGCCGCCTTCGCGGGCCGGACGGGTTCGGTGAACGAGACCTCGACACGGGCCGGGCGTTCCACGGGTACCTCGCGAGCGGGCTGGGGGAGCGGCAGACGGCCGCTCGATGGGGCATAGCCGGGGCTCGGCGCCCTCCTGTTCCGCGGTGGCGGCAGGGGCAGGGAACCGGTGGAGGGCGGGGCGAACTCGCTGTGCGCGTGATGCCCGTGCCCGGTGGGGCGTTGCCGCCGCGGCGGCACTGGTGGAGTCCAGCTTTCGGTGCCGCCCGCCCGGTGACGGCCCGCTTGCGCGGTGCCGTCCCGTCCCTGGTGTCCCGCCCAGCCGTTCATGTCCGAGCGACCCCCTCATGGGCCGCCCCTGACGGCGATGTGACACCGATTAAGCCGAACGGAGCAGCGGTTTCACGGGATCCCTCGCTTGCAGACTCCCGGGCACTCTCGTGAGCAAATGCACGCGCATGCGACTGTGGGCGCGCGGGGCCGATGCCCCCGCGCGCCATACGGGCATCGCCCGACCCAGACGCAAGGGTCCTCACGGGATCCACACTAAAAGCTCGATGCCCCGCAAGTCTTCACCCACTCTGCAAGTTGCAGATGTTTCACTCGGTCGGGCGCGGCCGAACGGGCCTCGGTGACGTTACGCAGTGCTATCGGGGCAGGTGAAGCCGTTCAGTTGCCGCTGCGGTACTTCTGCTGGGTCGACTGCAGGGCTTTGGTGGCGGTGATCCCGCTACCCGCTGCAAGCAAAATGGCGATGATGTCGAGCGGCGTTCCCCCACTCGTGAGCAACCACGCGAACAACGAGGCGGCGGTGGTACCCGCTGCGATCGGCCAGCGTGTTTTGACGTACTGGGCGATGGGGGTACCGCCCGCGCGCTTACCCGCCGCGTTGTTCAGCATGGCGAGGTAACCGAGATGGCCCAATGCCGCGAGGACGCCGGCGATCGCGATGATCACGGCGATGAGGTTAATCATGTGTCCAGTTTGCCTGGTCCCGAGCCGTGATGGCTCGGGGAACACCCTGAGTTCCGCCTCACTGCACGCAATCGTGACGCGGGGGAGAGCAAGGGACCTTTGCTATCGCCCGGACCGCGTCTCACCGCGAGTCGTTCCTCCAGCCACGCGTGTCGTCCGTCTGATCACGCGAACCCGTCCGAGCCCGCTCGAGTCCCCCTCGGTCCGGTGCGGTCCGTCGGACAGGTGATGTTGCGTCTCCGCGGACCGACCGCGAGCGGGTGACACCTCGCCCCTGCCCTCGCTATCGCCCCAGCCTGCCCCGGCCCAGGTTCAACAGGGCCATCGCCAGCTGCCGCCCCTCGGGCCCCAGTTCGCGGTAGCGCGCCAGCACGTCCATCTCGCGGTTGTAGACGATCCGGGTGCCGCCCGCGGCCATCCTCGCCGCGCCGATCGTCTTGGAGACCTCCACACGGCGTTTGACCAGCCGCAGGATTTCGCCGTCGAGCCAGTCGATCTCCTCGCGGAGCTCACCGATCTCTTCGGCCGTGGCGGTGGGTTCTTCGGCGTCCGGCTTCTGTGTGGTGTTCATCGGGACCTCTCTTCGGTCCGGATTCCCTGCTGGCCCCCGGAACAGCGTAAAGCCCCGGGGTCCGTGGACTCCGGGGCTTCGGGTGATGGCATCAGTGGCACTATGCGATCACGGGAGCCGGAGTCCGGGTCCCGTAAAAAAATCGCGTCGCGTGCCGCATACCGATCATTATGCCACAGCGATGCCGCCACCCCGCCGGAAACGACTTCGCACCCGCGCGTGCACGAGGACGCTCATGGCCAGCCAGAACATCGGCATCGCGGGCCAGAAGAACGGCACGCCCGAAACCGTCCAGCGGACGATCAGCAGCACCGAGAGCACCACGGCGACCGCCAGGTGGATCCGCACCGCCGGATGCCCGAAGACGACCGGGCGCCGCTTCGGCGTGGCCTTCGGCAGATCCGAGGTGAGCGCGTCGAGTTCGTCTGTGTACTTGGTGGAATACACAGTGCCGAGCCGGTCTTCTACTTCTTCGAGAGTGAGACGGCCTTCGCCGCCGGCGGCCTGGATGAGCGAGGCGACCCGCTCGCGGTCGGCGTCGGCGGCCCTGAGCCGGGAGGGAATTCCGTTGGTGTCCATGGCATCCGATCTTCCGCCGCGAACACCGGCCGCGCGTCGGACGGCAGGCGGCAACGGCGTCTACGCCCGGCGCTGTAGCGTGGACCGGCGATGAACACCCTCTTCGATCTCCCAGCGGACGGTCCCGCCAAGCCCCGGCACGCGGACCTGCTCGACGACCTGAACCCGGCGCAGCGCGAGGCCGTGACCCACGCGGGCTCGCCGCTGCTGGTCGTCGCGGGCGCGGGTTCCGGCAAGACCCGGGTGCTGACCAGGCGGATCGCGTATCTGCTGGCCGAGCGGGACGTGCACCCCGGCCAGATCATGGCGATCACGTTCACCAACAAGGCGGCCGCGGAGATGCGGGAGCGCGTGAGCGACCTCGTCGGCCGCCGCGCGAACGCGATGTGGGTGTCGACGTTCCACTCCATGTGCGTGCGGATCCTGCGCCGTGAGGCCAAAACGCTGGACATGTCGTCGAGTTTCTCCATCTACGACTCGGACGACACGAAGCGGCTCATCACGCTCGTCGCCCGTGATCTCGACATCGACCCGAAGAAGTACGCGGCGCGCACGCTGGCCATCCACATCTCGAACCTCAAGAACGAACTGATCGACCCGGACAAGGCTGTCGCCGACGCGGGCAACGATCTCGAACGCCGCGTCGCCGAGGTCTACGTCGAGTACCAGCGGCGGCTGAACCAGGCCAACGCGTTCGACTTCGACGACCTCATCATGCGGACGGTCGAACTCCTGCAGACCTTCCCGGACGTCGCCGAGTACTACCGGCGGCGGTTCCGGCACGTGCTGGTCGACGAGTACCAGGACACGAACCACGCGCAGTACACGCTGATCCGCGAGCTGGTCGGCACCGAGGAGAACGAGGCGGAGCTCGAGCCGGCCGAGCTGTGCGTCGTGGGTGACGCGGACCAGTCGATCTACGCCTTCCGCGGGGCGACCATCCGCAACATCGAGGAATTCGAACGCGACTTCCCGAACGCGCGGACCGTGCTGCTGGAACAGAACTACCGCTCGACCCAGACGATCCTGAACGCGGCGAACGCGGTCATCGCGCGAAACCCCAACAGGCGCGCGAAGCGGCTGTGGACCGATTCCGGTGACGGCGAGAAGATCGTCGGCTACGTCGCGGACAACGAGCACGACGAAGCGGCGTTCGTCGCGGGCGAGATCGACGCGCTGGCGGACAAGGGCGAAGCGGACTACTCCGACGTCGCGGTCTTCTACCGCACCAACAACCAGTCGCGTGTCTTCGAAGAGATCTTCATCCGCCTCGGCCTGCCGTACAAGGTCGTCGGCGGGGTGCGGTTCTACGAACGGCGCGAAGTCCGCGACATGCTCGCGTACCTGAGGGTGCTGGCGAATCCGGAAGACACTGTCAGCCTTCGCCGTGTCCTCAACGTCCCCAAACGCGGCATCGGCGACCGTGCCGAAGCGGTCATCGCGACGTACGCCGAGCGGGAGCGCATCTCGTTCGCGCAGGCGTTGCGCGGCGCCGTCAACGGTGAGGTGCCGCTGCTGAACCCGCGTTCGGCCAAGGCGATCACCGGTTTCGTCGAGCTGATGGACGAGCTCGGCGAGATCGTCGAGAGCGGCGCCGAGGTCGCGGACATCCTCGAAGCGGTCTTGGAGCGCACGGGCTACCGCGCGGAACTCGAAGAGTCCGACGATCCGCAGGACGCGTCGCGGGTGGAGAACCTGACGGAACTCGTCACCGTCGCGCGGGAGTTCACCGAATTCACCGCCGAGGTCGCCGGTCCGGACGGCGAACTCCCCGAAGCCGTCCCCGTCGACCCCGGAGTACCGGAGCCGGGCTCGCTGCCCGCGTTCCTGGAGCGGGTTTCGCTGGTCGCGGATGCGGACTCGATCCCCGCCGCCGACGGTGGAGACGACGGCGAAGGGCATGACGCGGGCGTGGTCACGCTGATGACCGTGCACACCGCGAAGGGCCTTGAGTACCCGGTCGTCTTCGGCACGGGCTGGGAAGACGGGATCTTCCCGCATATGCGCGCGCTCGGTGACCCGACAGAGCTGGCCGAGGAGCGTCGGCTGGCCTACGTCGCGATCACGCGTGCCAGGAAGCGGTTTTACGTCTCCCGCTCGATGGTGCGTTCCGCCTGGGGCCAGCCGCAGATGAACCCGGCTTCGCGGTTCCTCGACGAGCTCCCCGCCGATCTGGTCGATTGGCGCAGGCTCGCGCCGTCGTCGTCCTCCGGCGGTTTCGGTTCGTCGGGCGGCTCGCCGCGTGCGGCGACGACGTGGGGAAGCCGCGGTGGCGGCTCCTCGTCGCCGTCGCGGTCGGCGGGTACGAGCCCGTTCGGCAAGGGCTGGAAGGACACCGTCGCGCTCAAACTCGACGTCGGCGACAGGGTCAGCCACGACAAGTACGGACTCGGGACCGTCGTCGCCTGCGACGGCGCCGGACCCCGTGCCACCGCGACGATCGACTTCGGCGCCGCGGGCAAGGTCCGGCTGATGCTCATCGGGAGCGTCCCGATGGTCAAACTGTAGCTCTGACCTGCGGTTTCCTCGCCGCGACCGAAAACTGTCGGACCCTTCCCGTATACCTGTGCCATCGAACACGAGTTCGATGCGCTGGGGTATGCTGGACAAGCCGGTGTGCCCCGCTCAAGGGGAGGGGGCGCGCGGTGTGGACGGGGTCTTGTTTGGGGTTCTCTCCAGTGGGGTACTGGAGTACTTGCGGGGTGTTGAAAAAGGGGCGGGACCGGATCGGGGTCCGGAACCGCCGGAAGTGCTCAGGCTGGTCGCGGCCTGGCGCGCGTTACTGCGGATGCACGAACCGGACGGGGCCGGACGGTGTGTCGTATGCGGGCACGCGCGGCGATGGCTGTTCGGGCCGCGGCCAGCCGGGTACCGAGTTCGTTCCCGGGGACTTCTCGCCGGATGGCGGCCGATCGAACGGCGCCCGGCGGGGCTCTGCACCGTATGGCAGGTCGCCGTGGGGTACTTCGTCCGCAAACTGCCCGACGACGTCGCCTGAGGGCTTTCAGGGCCCGGAAAACCAGACCTGCTCCGAGCCGGAGGACCTACGACGCTTCCCTGTGCCCGAAAAGGGGGGAGCGGAGGTCCTGAAAGCACGCCAGAGCGTCGTTGCTCGGCGCGCCCGTGCTTTCGGCGGAGCTAGCCGGAGTGAGAAGCGCGTTGTGGAAAGCGGGAAAGACGCTCGATCAGCTGACGCTGACGCCGCGAGCGGCGAGCCACGGACGCGGGTCGATCTTCTTGGAGCCGTTCTGCCACACCTCGAAGTGCAGGTGCGGGCCGGTGCTCTGGCCCCGGTTGCCGACCTCGGCGATCTCTTCGCCGCACTTGACCTTCTGGCCTTCGCGGACGGAGAACGAGTTCATGTGGCCGTAGACGTGAACGGTGCCGTCGGAGAGCTGGACCTTGACCCAGAGGCCGAAACCGCTGGCCGGGCCCGCTTCGATGACCGTTCCGTCGGAGGCCGCGACGATCGGGGTGCCGATCGGGGCCGCGAGGTCGATGCCGAGGTGGCTCGTGCCCCACCGGGCACCGAAGCCCGAGGTGAAGGTTCCCTTGGTCGGCATGCAGGTCTTGGGGCGCTTGGCCTCTTCTTCGGCCTTGCGGGCCGCTTCGGCCTCACGCTTCACGCGGGCCTGGGTGATGCTGTTGTTGTCCGAGAGCTTCTGGGCCTCGGCGGAGGCGTTCGCCGACTGGCTGGTCGGCAGCAACTCCGGGGCGCCACCAGCGGCTCCGCCACCGAGGGCGAACGAGGCGCTCGCGTCCTGGGTGCTGGCCAGCGGGGTGACGGCGGCATCGGAGGATTCCGAAACGGACTTCAGGGTCTGCCCGGCAGCGGCGGCCGCGAAGGCGCCGGCAGCGACGGCCGCGACCACGACACGGCCACGAAGGGCCGAGGACGGGGGCGACAGTCGGTGCGAGCCCCGGACGCGAACGACCGCACCATCGAGTGCGTTCTCGAGCGCCGGGGAAGGAGCTTGGCCGCCGGGGGAGCGGTGTGAAGCCAAGACGGGGCCTTCCATGTTCGGGGAGTCGGATCAAGAGCCCGGGCGGGGGAACCCGGTGAACGACCTCGGGGGTGGTTCGTTCGATGCTCTTATTCGTGATCTGACTGTAATGGGGACTCGGGGACAGTAACGAAGCGGCACCCCGATCAGCAAGATCTGGCCGCACCCTCGGCCGATCGGGCGACGGAGATCTGGCCGTTATCCAGTGAAGATTACCCAAAGTTAGATCAGGTTTACTCTTAACCTTGTGATTTGCGTTACAAGATCAAGCGGCCGTTCGGGGGTACCGGAGGGCCGGAAAGGGGGCAAACGAGGGAAATAACCGGTTGCCCAGCGGTGTTGAAGGACGTTTGCCCCGCTCCCGGTGTTTCAGCGAGAGCTCCGGGGGTATCGAGTGCACCGGCTTCAGGGGCGCCCGAGTGCTGGTGAGGCCCGCGATCCCCCTGCTGGCGGGCCTGGGCGGGCCCGGCTTGCTAGCGTCGCCGTCGATGACTTCGCGCTCACGGCACCCCGGTGGCACCTCCGCCGGACAGGCCGTCCCCGGGACCGCGTCCGCCGAACTTCTCCGGAGCGAACCGGGCGCCCGCCCGCGAGCGCTCCTGCTGTCGGCGGGGCTGGTGTCGGCCGGTGCGGTCGCGCTGGCCGTCGGTGCGCTGCTGCCCGTCGTCCGGGGTGGTTCACCCGGGTTCACCGCCGCGCCGTTGCTGGTCGTGCTGGCCTTGGCGCCCGCCGTGGCCGTGCTCTACGCGGTGTCGACGGGACGTTCAGGGCTCACCGCCGGGCTGGTGCTCGGGCTGACCGCGCTCGCGCCCGGTCGGCTGCTGGTGGACCTGCAGTTGCTCGCGGACGGATCGCTCGCCGCGCGGCCGGAACTGTTCCTCGCCGATCGACTGCTCGCGTTGCCTCCGGCCGGGCCGGGACTGTGGCCGCTGGTGGCGGGCCACCTCCTCACTCTCGCCGCCGGGGCGTTCGCCGCGGGAGCCGCCCGCGACGAGGCCGAACTGGCGGGCGAACTCGACGGACGGCGCCGGTGGCGGCTGCTCGGGCCGGTGCTCGGCGTCACGGGCGGGATCGGCCTGCTGCTCGCCCCCCTGGGTTCGGGCAACGCGTACCTGCTGGCCAAGAACGCCTTCGAGGGGCCGACGGTCGCGATGGCCGGGTACCTGCTGCTCGCGGCCTTGCTCCCGCTGACCGTGCTCGTGGCGGTGAGTTCCCCCTCGGCCGCCGTCGGCAAGGGCGGGTTCGCGGGTGCGGGCCTGGCGGCGCTCGCGGTCGGCGTGCCGCCGATGGTCGCGGGGCTGGTCGTGGACCGGCTTTCGGTCGCGCCGGGTTCGGTGCTGGTGACCGTCGCGGGTCTCGCGTTGTCCGGACTGGCCTGCACCAGGTTCGACGTCGCGGAAGCCGGCGAGGCGGTCACCGGTGACCTGGCCGGTGAGGCCAGGCTGCCCGGGCTGTTCTGGTGGCGGCTGGTCACCGGCGGGCTGGCGCTGCTCGCCGCCGCGGCCGCGGTCGCCGGCGCGCTGACCCCGGTGCTGAAGGCCAATGGCGCGACACCCGTACCGGAGACGCCTTCGCGCTGGCTGTTGCTCGGTGCCGCCGTCGTACTCGCCGTGCCCGCTCTGTTCGTCTTCGTGCCGCGGCTCTCCGCGTTCGCCAGAGGAGTCGTCGCGGCCACCTGGGCGGGCGTCGTGCTCGCGGGGGCCGCCGTGCTGAGCGCGGCCTTGTCCGTGACCGAGGACAAGGCCGTCGATCCGGCGCTGTTCGGCGTCGATCTCCCGCTGCCGCTGCCGGACAAGGTCGGCTACTCGGCGGGCCCTGGCGTCACGTGGACCTTCGTCGCGCTCGCGCTGGCGGCCGTGGCCGCGCTCGCCGCCGTGATCACCGGGGTGGTCGAGCGCGACGACTCCGAAGACGGCGGAATGGACGAACCGCGAGCGAACGGGAACGTGCTCACCCCCCTCGTCGCGGCGGCGGTGCTGGCGATCGCCGCTTTCGGCACGCCGGTGTTCACCGCGCCCGGCTACACCGCTGCGGGTCTGTGGTCGGACTTCGGCGCGGCGTCGTGGGGGCTGCTCGGCGCGCTCGCTGTCGTGCTCGGCCTGTACGCGCTCGTCGTGCGCTCGAGGCCGGTCGCGGCCGCGAGCGCCTTGGCCGGTGCCGCGCTGGTGCTCGGCCTGCGGGCGGCGGAACTGCCGCTCGTCGGCTCGGAGTACGACGGCTCCTCGGCGGGGATCGGGTTCTGGCTCGCGCTGGGCGCTGCCGTCGTCTCCCTCGTCGCGGCCGGGATGGCCGCCGCGGGCTCGCGGCGGTCCGAGTGACGCGTCGTCTCCTTCGCGTCGTCCTGGCCGAGTTCGGCGTCGAGGAGGGTTCGGCGGTCGCGCTCGGGAGACTGCTGCGCGACGACGGTGTCGAGGTCGTCTACGCCGGACGTCTCGAGACGGCCGATCAGCTCGTCCGGACGGTCGAACAGGAGGATCCGGACATCCTCGGCGTCGTATGCGGCGAGAGCGCACCGGAAGGACTCGCCGACGCGCTCCCGGACGTCCTTCTCTTCGCGGTCGGTAACGGGCCGGGTGGGTTCGAGAACGCCTTCGAAAGCCTGGAAGAGGCGGCGAACTGGGTCTCCGGTGTGCGGTCTCACACCGTGGAAACACCGTCTGACCGCGTACGGTGACCGACTTCACCAGGTGCGGAGTCCCCTGCTTCTGCGCAGGTCGCTAACCTCGACTGGTCCGACAGCGCGGTCCGGCAACGGACCACCACAGTGGCGTGTCGTCAGGAGACTGGAGTAGTGGACCTCTACGAATACCAGGCGAGGGATCTCTTCGCCGCCCACGGAGTACCGGTTCTGCCGGGTGCCGTGGCAAACACCCCCGAAGAAGCCAAGGCCACCGCCGAGAAGATCGGCAACCAGGTCGTCATCAAGGCCCAGGTCAAGACCGGCGGCCGCGGCAAGGCCGGCGGCGTCAAGCTGGCCCAGACGCCCGACGAGGCCGCGGAAAAGGCCGAGGCGATCCTCGGTCTCGACATCAAGGGCCACATCACGCGTCGCGTGCTGGTGGCCGAAGCCTCGGACATCGCCGAGGAGTACTACTTCTCCTTCCTGCTGGACCGTGCGAACCGCACCTTCCTCGCGATGGCTTCGGCCGAAGGCGGCGTGGAGATCGAGCAGCTGGCCGTCGAGCGTCCCGAAGCGCTCGCGAAGATCCCGGTCGACGCGATCATCGGTGTCGACAAGGCGAAGGCCGTCGAGATCCTGACCGCGGGCAAGTTCCCGGAGAACGTGGTCGACGAGGCCGCCGACGTCGTCGTGAAGCTCTGGGAGACCTTCGTCTCCGAGGACGCGACGCTGGTCGAGGTCAACCCGCTGGTCCGTGACCCGCAGGACAAGATCATCGCCCTCGACGGCAAGGTCACCCTCGACGAGAACGCCTCGTTCCGTCAGCCGGGCCACGAGGCCCTGGTCGACAAGGACGCGGAGAACCCGCTCGAGGCGAAGGCCAAGGCCAAGGACCTCAACTACGTCAAGCTCGACGGCGAGGTCGGCATCATCGGCAACGGCGCGGGTCTCGTGATGTCCACTTTGGACGTCGTGGCCTACGCGGGCGAGAAGCACGGCGGCGTCAAGCCCGCCAACTTCCTCGACATCGGCGGCGGCGCTTCGGCCGAGGTCATGGCGGCCGGTCTGGACGTCATCCTCAACGACACCGACGTGAAGAGCGTGTTCGTCAACGTCTTCGGTGGCATCACCGCTTGCGACGCGGTCGCGAACGGCATCGTCGAGGCGCTGAAGATCCTGGGTGACGAAGCCAGCAAGCCGCTCGTCGTGCGGCTGGACGGCAACAACGTCGTCGAGGGTCGCCAGATCCTCGCCGACGCGAACCACCCGCTGGTCACCGTGGTGGACACAATGGACAACGCGGCCGACAAGGCCGCCGAGCTCGCCGCGGCAGGTGCGTGAGATGTCGATCTTCATCAACGAGAACAGCAAGGTCATCGTCCAGGGGCTCACCGGCTCCGAGGGCATGAAGCACGCGACCAAGATGCTGAAGTCCGGCACGAACATCGTGGGTGGCGTCAACGCCCGCAAGGCCGGCCAGACCGTCTCCGTCGAGGGCAAGGACCTCACCGTGTTCGGCACGGTCGAGGAGGCCATCAAGGAGACCGGCGCCGACGTTTCGGTCATCTTCGTGCCGCCGAAGTTCGCCAAGGACGCCGTCATCGAGGCGATCGACGCCGAGATCCCGCTCGCCGTGGTGATCACCGAGGGCATCCCGGTGCACGACTCGGCCTACTTCTGGGCGCACGCGGTCGCGACGGGCAACAAGACCCGCATCATCGGGCCGAACTGCCCCGGCGTGATCAGCCCCGGCAAGTCGAACGCGGGCATCATCCCGGCCGACATCACCGGTGCGGGCCCGATCGGTCTCGTGTCGAAGTCCGGCACGCTGACCTACCAGATGATGTACGAGCTGCGTGACATCGGTTTCTCGACCGGTGTCGGCATCGGCGGCGACCCGATCATCGGCACCACGCACATCGACGCCCTCGAGGCGTTCGAGGCGGACCCCGAGACCAAGGTCATCGTGATGATCGGCGAGATCGGCGGCGACGCCGAAGAGCGCGCCGCGGCCTACATCAAGGACAACGTGACGAAGCCGGTCGTCGGTTACGTCGCGGGCTTCACCGCGCCCGAGGGCAAGACGATGGGCCACGCCGGCGCCATCGTCTCCGGCTCCTCCGGCACGGCCGCCGCGAAGAAGGAGGCCCTCGAGGCCGCCGGTGTCAAGGTCGGGAAGACCCCGAGCGAGACCGCCGTCCTGGCGCGCGAGCTGTACAACAGCCTCTGATCTTCGGAGACTGACGCTTTCCCCGGCGGGCCGGGCGCCTCACCAGGTGCCCGGCCCGCCGGATCGCGTTTAGCCCGCTAAAGGCGACGCGCCCGCCGCGTCGCCTTTAGCGGGCTAAACGCGAAATGGGCGTCGCCGAGGGGGTTCCGCGTGGAACCCGATCGGGTGTACAGACGTCTCAGAGCCCGAGGCGTGGGGTGACCGTGCGTGCGCTAGCGTTCGAGCATCACAGCCGCCTCGTTTGTCCCGGGAGTCCCGCGCGCCCCGGGGTGCCGGTCCAACGACAGGAGAGCATTCGGATGTCCTATCCCAGCGGTGGGCCCGGCTACCCCCAGCAGGGTGGCGGCCAGCAACCCCCTCAGCCTCACCCCGGCTCGGGAGCCTTCCCCCAGCAGCAGGCGCCGTCGTCACCGGCGAGCCCGCTGAACCTGGCGCTGCTGCTCGCGCTCGCCGTCACCGTCCTCGGCCTGGTGCAGTTCTTCATCGGCTTCTCCGACGAGGCCGACGCCGCTGGGCAGGTCTCGGTCTTCCTCCTGGTCAGCGGTCTGCTCGCGGCACTGCACGCGTTGCCGCGCGGCCCGAAGACGCTGCCGTTCGCGGCGTTGTTCAGCGTCCTGGGCGCGTTCGGCGGCCTCGACCTGATCATCGGCTACGGGAGCGGTCGCGAGGATGTCTCGGTCCCCGGCATCCTCACCGTGGTGCTGATCCTCGGCATCCTGCAGATGCTGGTCGCGGTCGCGGCGCTGCTGTTCGAGCACGACGTCCTCAAGGTGCCCGCCGCGAAGCCGCAGCAGCAGGCGCCGCAGGGCCCGTACAGCCAGCAGTTCGCGCAGCAGGGCCCGCAGGGGCCGTTCGGCCAGCAGGGTCAGCAGGGCCCGGCCGCCACCCAGGTCCAGCCGTTCCCCGGCGCGGGGCAGCAGGGTCAGCAGCCCCAGGGCGAGCCGTCCGGTCCGTTCGCGCAGCCGGGCGGATTCCAGCCGCCGGTCACGCAGCCGCCGGGCCAGCAGGCCACGACGTACGCGCCGCAGCAGGGCCAGTTCTTCCAGCAGCCGCCGTCCTCGGAGCAGGGCCAGAACCCGGGCACGCCGCCGGGTGGTTTCGACCGGCAGAGCTGATCTTTCGCACCGAAAAGCACCCGCTGTGACACAGGGTCACAGCGGGTGCTTTTCGTTTTCCGGATTACCCGACCGGGTGGGTTGGGCCACGTGCGCCGTCCGGCGGCGGCGTGCCTCACCCGGACGGCCCAGTCCGGATGTCATGGTGCGGATCATGACGCTGCTCACCCGCGACGAACGCCCGCCGGGCGAAGAGCCGGTGAGCGACCTCGTGCCCGAGCCGGAGGTGTCCAGGGCGAAGCGGGTCCGGGTGTTGCTCGCCGCCGCCTGCGCGCCTTTGCTCTTCTCCTACACCGCCGTCGCGACCGTGCTCGCGGTGGTCGCGTTCGCGGCCGACCGGTCCCGCTTCTCCGCCACCGGCGCGCTGCTCGCCGCCGGGCCGGGCTGGCTCGCCGCGTGGCAGGTGGAACTCGATCTCGGCGGTCATCCGCTCGGCATCCTGCCGCTGCTGCCGACGCTCGTCGTCGCGTGGCTCGTGGCGAGGGCGGCCGCGCGCGCCGTGCGCCGGATCGGCGGCCGGACCCCGGCGGACGCCGTCCCGGTGGTGGCGGTGACAGCGGGGGCGCACGCGCTGTTCGGCGTGCTCATCGCCCTGATGGCGAGTGGATCGCCGATCGGGGTCAACCCGCTCACCGCTTTCTGCGTGCCGGGGCTGATCGCCGGGCTCGCCGCCGTCGCGGGAATCGCCAAGGTCTGCGGGCTGCCCGCCGCGGTGCGGGACCGGTTCGACCCGGTGGCCGTGCGGGGCCTGCGGGCGGGCGCGCTCGGCCTCGCCGCGATGATCGCCTGCGGCGCCGTGGTGTTCACCGCGGCCACCGCGCTCTCGTGGTCCACTGTGGACAGCCTGTTCGAGCCGGGCTTCGGCACGAGCTTCGGCCTGTTCGCGCTTTCCGTGGCGTATCTGCCGAACGCGATCGTCGCCGCGTTGTCCTTCACCACCGGGCCGGGTTTCTCGGTCGGTTCGCTGACCGTCGGCATGTTCGGCTACCGCGAAGGGCAGCTGCCGGGGGTGCCGGTGCTGGCGGGGATCCCGTCGCACCACGCGGTCTGGTGGCCCGCGTTGCTGCTCCTGCCCGCGCTGGCGGGAGTGCTGGTCGGCTGGAAGATCCGCACGATCGACGAGGATCCGATGCTGCGGATGCGGGCGGTCGCCGTCGCGGGCGCGCTCGTCGCGTTCGGGTGCGTCGTCCTCGGGACCCTCGCCGGCGGCAGGCTCGGCGACGGCCCGTTCGACCCGGTCAGCGTGCCGGTCGGGGTCGCGTCGGTGATCGCCTTCTGCTGGATCGTGATCCCCGGCGGTTTCGTCGCCTTCTTCGCCGGAGCGCACGAGCCGCCGGAGCCGCCAGGTGAACCCGAAGACGTCGCCGAAGCCGAGGAAGAAGAGCCCGTCGAGGACCAACCGGCGGAGGAAGCCGAAGCCGCGCTCGACGACGAGGAACTCGACGACGAGGCCGAGGCGGAACTCGCCCGGGAGCTGGGTGAGGACTTCGACGAAACCCCGGCGGAGCCCGAGCCCGAACCAGGGGCCGAAACCGACCTGGAGCAGGACACCGCTGTGACCGAGTCCACCGACGGGTCCGGCGACGAAAGCGCGCCCGGCGGCGACCGTTAGGGTTGTCGCGACCAGGTGAAGCGCCGTGCGCCCGAGTGCGTACCGCCGTGGCAAGGAGCCCGTTCTGGCTAGTCGGTTGGACCTGCCCACTCCGGTGAAGCTCGTCGTCCTCGCGTCCGGTTCCGGCACGCTGCTGCAAGCCGTGCTCGACGCCGTCGAAAAGCCGAACTTCCCGGCGAAGGTGGTCGCCGTCGGAGCCGACCGCACCGGGATCGAGGCGCTCACGCGGGCCGAACGCGCCGACGTGCCGTCGTTCACCGTGCGGATGGCCGATCATCCGGACCGCGCGGCTTGGGACAAGGCGATCACCGAAGCCGTCGCCGCCTATCAGCCCGACCTGGTCGTCTCGGCGGGGTTCATGAAGATCCTCGGCGCCGAATTCCTCGCGCGGTTCCCCGGCCGTGTGATCAACACGCATCCGGCGTTGCTGCCGTCGTTCCCCGGCGCGCACGCCGTGGCCGACGCGCTGGCGATGGCCGTCAAGGTCACCGGGTCGACGGTCCACTTCGTCGACGCCGGGGTGGACACCGGTCCGATCATCGCGCAGGAGCCGGTGATCGTGGAATCCGATGACGACGAGCATGTCCTGCACGAGCGGATCAAGGCCGTGGAACGCAGGCTCCTGGTGGAAACGATCGAAAAGCTCGGCCGGAGCGGGTGCGCGGTCGAGGGACGAAAGGTGAGGTTTTCGTGACTACCGCTCAGGGACAACGTCCCGTCCGGCGCGCGCTGATCGGCGTTTCCGACAAGGCCGGTCTGCTCGAACTCGCCACCGGGCTGCACGCGGCGGGTGTCGAGATCGTGTCGACCGGTGGCACGGCGAAGGTCATCGCGAACGCCGGGGTGCCGGTGACGCCGGTCGAAGAGGTCACCGGGTTCCCCGAGTCCCTCGACGGCCGGGTCAAGACGCTGCACCCGCGCGTGCACGCGGGCCTGCTCGCCGACCGTGACCGCCCGGAGCACGTCGAGCAGCTCAAGCAGCTCGACATCGCGCCGTTCGACCTGCTCGTGGTCAACCTGTACCCGTTCACGCAGACCGTCGCCTCGGGCGCGAGCCCGGAGGATTGCGTCGAGAACATCGACATCGGCGGCCCGGCGATGGTGCGTGCCGCGGCGAAGAACCACAACAGCGTCGCCGTCGTGGTCGACCCGTCCCGTTACGGCTGGGTGCTGGAGCGCGTCGCCGCCGGTGGTTTCGAGCTGACCGACCGCAAGCGGCTCGCCGCTCAGGCGTACGCGCACACGGCGGCGTACGACACCGCTGTCGCCTCGTGGTTCGCGAACGTCTACGCGCCCGCGGACGACTCCGGCTTCCCGGATTTCACCGGCGCTTCGTGGGAACGCGGCGACGTGCTGCGCTACGGCGAGAACCCGCACCAGAAGGCCGCGCTGTACAAGCACTGGCGGCCGGGTCTCGCGCACGCGGAGCAGCTGCACGGCAAGGCCATGTCGTACAACAACTACGTCGACACCGACGCCGCGCGCCGCGCCGCCTACGACTTCGACGCCCCGGCGGTCGCGATCATCAAGCACGCCAACCCGTGCGGGATCGCCGTCGGCGAGGACATCGCCGAGGCGCACCGGAAGGCGCACGCGTGCGACCCGGTCTCGGCCTACGGCGGGGTGATCGCGACCAACCGGCCGGTGAGCCGCGAGGCCGCCGAGCAGATCTCCGAGGTGTTCACCGAGGTCGTCCTGGCGCCGGACTTCGACGCCGAGGCGCTCGAGATCCTGCAGCGCAAGAAGAACGTGCGGCTGCTGAAACTGCCCGAGATCACGTCGCCGGATCCGATCGAGTTCCGGCCGATCTCCGGCGGCATGCTGGTGCAGACCGTCGACACGATCGCCGCCGAGGGTGACGACCCGGCGAACTGGACGCTGGCCACCGGCGCGGCCGTCGACGAGCGGACGCTGGCCGACCTCGAGTTCGCGTGGCGTTCGCTGCGCGCGGTGAAGTCGAACGCGATCCTGCTGGCGAACGACGGTGCGACAGTCGGTGTCGGCATGGGGCAGGTCAACCGGGTCGACTCGTCGCGGCTCGCGGTCTCGCGGGCGGGGGACCGGGCGAAGGGCTCCGTCGCCGCTTCGGACGCCTTCTTCCCGTTCCCGGACGGGCTCGAGGTCCTGCTGGAAGCCGGCGTCCGCGCCGTCGTCCAGCCGGGCGGCTCGATCCGCGACGCCGAGGTCATCGCCGCCGCCGAGGCCGCCGGGGTCACCCTGTACCTCACCGGTACGCGCCACTTCGCGCACTAGGCCGACTCGACTTTAGCGGGCTAATCGCGACGCGCAGATCGCGTTTAGCCCGCTAAAGGCGCACCCCCGGCAAGGACAAAGGCTTCTTCGCGGACGAGCGCATACCCGCCGACGTGCTCTCCGGCGAGGCCAAGTCGGTTGCCCTGGCTGCCTTCGATTCGGTGGGCTGAGCCCATCCGCCACCCGCGCCCGCGGCCGTCGTGCCATGCTGGCCGCGTGTCGCCTTTAGCGGGCTAATCGCGACGCGCGAGCGTACGCGAGGATCGCTAGGAGGATCGGTGCACCAGCCGCCGCAGGGGTATGGCCAGGGGCCGGGATACGGCCCGCCACCTGGGCAAGGAGGCCAGCCGGGCTACGGGCAGCAGCAGCCGGGATACGGCCCGCCCCCGGGGTACGGTCCGCCTCCCGGATACCCGCCGCCCGGTTACGGGCAGCCGCCCAAGAAGAAAAAGACCGGGCTCATCGTCGGCCTGATCGTGGGCGGCGTCGTGCTGCTCGGACTGGGCATCCCCGGTGGCATCTTCGCGTCGGAGTACTACTCGTCGGTCGGCAAGGCACCGGTCTCCGAGCAGCCGCCCACCGAATGCCAGGTCTCCCCGGAGGCCCTGAACAAAACGGTCACCAACAGCTTCCAGGGCTCTCGCGAGAACGAGATCAAGGCGGGACAGATCGTCACCAAGCAGCGAGGCTGCTCCTGGTCGGCGCCGGACGGTGACAACGTCCACGACCGCACCCTCCAGGTCATGGTGTACCGCCACGAAGGACCGGAGGCCGAGCAGCGGGCGGCGGAGTCGTCCGTCGGGTCGGCCGCGCCGTCCGAGCGCCAGCAGCAGGTGCAGGGGATCGGGGAGAAGGCGGTTCTCGTCTCCCTGGATACCGACAGCGCCTTCAGCGGCGCCGAGCTGCGGTTCACCCAGGGCGTGTACGTCGTCATCGTCACCTACAAGGGCTGGGACAAGGGGTTCTTCACGAACTCGCCGATCCCGCCCGGGGAGTCCGCCGAAGCGGCGAAGTCCGTCGGGGCCGAGCTCGCGAAGAACCTGCCCCGCTAGGCGTACAGGTAGTTCAGCCAGACCGTCCACGCCTTCTCGGCCTTGTCCGCGTCGGCGTCTTCGGCGAACAGGTGGTGGCCGATGCCGACAGGCCAGCCCCAGACGTTCCGGCCGTAGAAGCGGTACAACGCGTCCTCGGTGCGGACGCCGATGAATGCCGACGTCAGGTAGTCGACGACGCCTTCGACTCCGGGGACGTCGAGATACACCCGGTCGCCCGCGACCGCCGCGCCTAACGCGGTCCGCACGGCCTCGAACGCCTCCGGAGCTGTCGACGCTTCAGGCGCGTCGGCCTTGAAGTACTTCGCCTGACGCCGGTTGAAATGCGTCAGGTACTCGCCCAGCGAGTGGTGGTAGAACGCCGTGTGCCGCTTGCACGCGTCGTATTCGACGTCCCAGTCGTCGAGGACGGTGGTGTGCTCGTAGCGCAGGTACGTGCCGCCGTCCTTCGGTTCGAGGACGTACTCGAGGGTGTTGAACCAGCCCTTCTCGTCTTCGGCATAGGTGACGAAGCGTCGTGACGGCTTCCAGACGGTCACCATGCCGCCGTTCGGCGTGAGGCCGGATTCGGCGCCGCCGTCGCGCGGTTCGTACTGGATCGGCCAGAGCCAGCCTCCGCTGCCCGTGGTGATCGCGGCCCAGGTGTCGGCGGGTGTGGTGGGCATCAAGCCCTCGAAGCGGACCTCGGATTCCTTCGCCATGACTGTCCTCTCTCGTCTGCCTTCATAGAGGCGACGCCTGGCCAGGGGCGCTTTCGACAAACGGATCGCGTTTAGCCCGCTAAAGACGCTGTGACGCGAGTCACATTCCGGAGTGTCGAAGTGCGGGGGACGGCGGCGTCCCCGGGGTGTCCGCGAAGAAGGCGACCCGAGGAGAGCGACATGCAGCAGAGCAAGATCGACGAGATCCTGAACCGCCCGCTCAGCCAGGAGCTCCTGGCCCGTGACCTGGCCCGGCTGGCCTACACCGCGCTCGACGGCACGCCGCGGTCGATCCCGATCGGCATCCACTGGAACGGCGAGGAGATCGTCATGTGCACCCCGACGAACGCGCCGAAACTGCCGTCGTTGCGCCGCAACCCCGCCGTCGCCCTGACCATCGACACCGAATCGCATCCGCCGAAGATCCTGCTCCTCCGCGGCACCGTCGAGCTGGACCACGTCGACGGCATCCCCGACGAGTACATGCAGTGGAGCGGCACCTACGAGATGACGCCCGAGCAGCGGGTCGAGTGGGAGAAGCAGGTGCGGTCGCTCTACGACGGCATGGTCCGGATCGTGGTGACCCCGACCTGGGTCAAGCTCATCGACTTCGAGACCACGCTGCCCACCGCCGTCGAAGAGCTCATGCGCCGGCAGAGCGCCTGAAAGGAACTGTCATGACACTCAAGAGGCTGGAACACATCGGTGTCGTCGTCCACGATCTCGAAGCGGCCAAGGCCTTCTTCGTCGCACTCGGTCTCGAACTCGAAGGCGAGGCGTCGCTCAAGGGTGACACGGTCGATCGCCTCACCGGGTTGAAAGGGGTCCGGACGGATATCGCGGTGTTGCGCCCACTGGACGGCCACGGCGGGGTGGAGCTGATCAAGTACCAGGCGCCGTCCGGCCGGGAAGCCGATTCGCGAGCGCCGATGAACACGCCCGGCATCCGCCACTTCGTGTTCTCGGTGGAGGACATCGACGACGTCCTCGAACGGTTGCGGCCGCACGGTGCCGAACTCGTCGGCGAAGTGGTGCGATACGAGGACAGCTACCGGCTCTGTTACGTCCGCGGCCCGGAGGGGATCGTCGTCGAACTGGCGGAAGAGCTCGTACGTCGGGAAGCGTAGGAGAGAAGCCGCGTCTCGACGGATTCCCGCGAAGCCTTGCGCTGTCAGCATTTCGGGCATGACGTTGACAGGAATCCTGGCCGCCGCGCTGATTGTCACCGGTGCGCCCGCCCTCGCCACGGACGACGTCCGTGTCCACACCGGAGCGATCGACGGCGCCCGGTACCGGGTCGAGGTGCCGTCGAACTGGAACGGCAAACTCCTGCTGTACAACCACGGGATCTACCCGCCGGGCTACGTTCCCGAGGAGATCGAGCTCGCCAACCGGCCGGAGGCCAAGCCCGTTCTCCTCGGCGAGGGGTACGCGCTGGCCGCGTCGCTCTACAGCAAGCCGAACGGCTTCTCCGCCCGGGAAGCCGTTCACGATCAGACGGCGCTGCTGTCCTGGTTCGACCGCAACGTCGGACGTCCGGCGCAGGTGCTCACCTGGGGAGCGTCCGGCGGCGGGCTCAACGCGGTCCTGCTGTCCGAGCGGCTCCCACACCGGATCGACGGCGCGCTGGCGATGTGCGGGCCCGTCGCGGGCGGCTCCGCGTTGTTCGCTCAGGCGCTGGACCTCGGGTTCGCGGTCCGGACGCTGCTGGCGCCCGAACTGGAGATCGTCCGCATCGCCGACCCGCGCACGAACCTCGCGAAAGCCCATCAGGCGATCGCGAAGGCGCTGGAATCACCCGATGGACGGGCGCGGCTCGCCCTCGCCAACGCGTTCGCCGACGTCCCCGGTTGGTCGACAGCGCATCATCCCCGCTCCGCCGACGTCGTCGAGCAGATCCGCCAGCAGACAAAGTTCGTCCAGGCGGTTTACGACCAGCTTTCGTGGGGCGCCCACCGGGCCGATCTGGAGGCGCGGGCCGGCGGGAATCCGACCGGGAACACCGGGGTGGATTACCGCGGCCTGCTCGCCCGGTCGAGTGAACGTGACCTCGTGCAGCAGGCCTACCGCGCCGCGGGCCTGGACCTGGGCGCGGATCTGGCCAAGCTCGCCGCCGCGCCGCGCGTCAAGGCCGACAACGCCGCGGCCCGTCGGCTCGACCGCACCGGGACCCCGACGGGACGCGGTCACCAGCCGATCGTCACGCTGCACCCGATCGGCGACGGCGTCGCCCCCGAGCACGAGCGGACCCATGGTGACCGCGTCGATCCCGGCCGGATCCGGCAGCTGTTCGTGAACCGGGGCGGGCATTGCCAGCACACCGCGGCGGAGGAGCTGACGGCGTTGCGCGTGCTGCGGGATCGCGTCGAGACGGGCCGCTGGCCGTCGACGTCGCCGGAGCGGCTGAACGCCGAGGCGAACCGATTCGGCCCGGAGTTCCACTTCCTCTACGACTGGCTGCACGGCGAACCGGGCACTTCCGGGCCCGCGTTCCGGCGATATCACCCGGCCCCGCTGCCTCGTGTGGCCTGACCGGTCAGTCGCCGACGGGATGGCTCGCCTGAAAGGCCAGCCTCCCGTCGGCTTCGGCCGCGATCCTTTCGAGCGCGTCGTCCAAGGCCATGAAGACCTCCCAAGGAGGTTGCCCGGTCGCGGCGGCCAAGCGGTCGACGAGCGCCTGTTCGAGATCGGTGACCCGCTTGGCCTTCCACACCTTGTCCGCGACGCTCACGAGCAGGTCTTCGACGCCGACGTCCGCGCCCCAAGCGGCGTGCGTCCGCGCGAATCGCGCCCGGTCCTCGTCGATTCCTTGGGAGACAAGGAGTTCGTAACCGGCCTGCTCGTGCGCGGAACCCGGTCCGGACAGTTCTTCGCGGTGGATCGTCTTGCCGACGTCGTGGACGGCCGCGCCGAACAGGGTCACTTCGCGGTCGAAGACCACCTCCGGGTGTCGCTTCTCCAGCCAGTCGGCCAGCGTGCAAGCCACATCGTGGACCGCGCGCAGATGCGCGGCGAGGCGCGGGGGAGCGGCCAGTTTCTCCAGCAGTCCGCCCACTTCCTCCGGCAACGGGCGGAGCGGCGGCTCACCGGGATCGGTCAGGGCGCGGCGCAGAGCTGGCGAGGACATGGCATCCAGAATGGCAGGAACCTGGTCCGCCGATGAGCACCGTGCATGTGAGATTCGGGTGACGGCCGCATCCGCTTGACAACCGCTGCGCCGACCGGTGTACTGGAGACATCGAACAAGCGTTCGATGTGCTGCCTTCCCCGTGGCACGCCCAGAACCGTCCACAAAGGACGGTCCAGGTGTCGTGGGGAGGCGAGGTCCGGTGACAGCGGAGGTGGTCGAAGCACGGGCCTTGCCGTTGGCGAGGCTGGCGGCTTTGCCAGGAGTGAGCACGGCCAGTGGCGTGGCTTCCGCGGCCGAACACGCGAGGACGACGGGAAGGGTGCTCCCGGTGTCCCCGGCGTTGTCCGGTCTGCTGCCCGCCGCGGGGCTCCGGCGCGGGAGCACCGTTTCGGTGCTGGGGTCCACGTCACTGATGCTCACCCTGCTCGCCGCCGCGACAGCCGGCGGCGCGTGGGCGGTCGCGGTCGGCCTGCCCGCGCTCGGGGTGGTCGCCGCCGCGGAACTCGGGGTCGAGGTGGGCAGGCTCGCGCTGGTCCCCCGTCCCGGTGCCGAGTTCCCGGCGGTGACCGCGGCCCTGCTCGACGGCTTCGACCTCGTGGTCGTCGGGCCGGGTCTCGCCAGGCCCGACGTGGCGAGACGGCTGTCCGCCCGCGCCCGCAACCGTGGTTCGGTGCTGCTTTCGCTGGGTTCCTGGCCCGGTGCGGAGGTCGAGCTGAGCTGCCACCGCTCGCGCTGGACGGGTTTCACCGGTGGCGGAGCGGGCTATTTGCGAACTCGTGAGGTCGAGGTGCGGGCGGGTGGCCGGGGTGCGGCCGCCCGGCCGATGGCGGCGTTGCTGCGTTTCCCCGGCGAGGGTGAAGTCGAGAAGGCCGACTTCCCCGCGGCGAGGTGGGGGACGGCGTGAACTCACCTGTACGCATGCTGGTGCTGTGGTGCCCGGACTGGCCCGCGGTCGCCGCCGCGGCCCTCGCGGGCGAACCGGTCGGCCGACCGGCCGCGGTCTTCTCGGCGAACCGAGTGGTCGCCTGCACCGCGGTGGCCAGGGGATACGGCGTCCGCCGAGGGATGCGGCGGCGCGAGGCCCAGTCCTGCTGCCCGGAGCTGGCGGTCTTCGGCGAGGACGACGGCCGTGACGCCCGGCTCTTCGAGTCCGTCGCGCAGGCGGTGGAAGGGCTGGCCGTCGGGGTGGAGGTCGTACGCCCGGGGATCGTCGCCGTCCCGGTCGACGGCGCCGCCGGTTACTTCGGCGGCGAGCACGGTCTCCTCGAAAGGCTGGTGGACGAGGTGTCCGTGGCGGCGGGGGTGGAATGCCAGGTCGGCGTCGCCGACGGCCTGTTCGCCGCGACGCTCGCCGCCCGCCGCTCGACACTGGTCGGGCCGGGCGGGACGGCGGAATTCCTCGCTCCCTTGCCCATCCGTGAACTCGATCAGCCCGAAGCGGGGCGAACCGAACTGGTCACCCTGCTCCGGCAGCTCGGCCTTCGCACGTTGGGCGCCTTCGCGACGCTCGGCGAGAGCGATGTCTCCGCGCGGTTCGGCATGGAAGGCGTACTCGCTCACCGGCTGGCTCGAGGGCGGTCCGAACGTCCGCCCTTGCGCCGCCGTCCACCACCGGAACTCTCGCTCGCGAAGACGTTCGACCCGCCGATCGACAGGGTCGACGCCGCCGCGTTCGTGGCGAAAGGGCTCGGCGAGAGCTTTCACGCCGGGCTCGCCGCGCACGGGCTGGCCTGCACCCGCCTCGGTATCTACGCCACCACCGAGACCGGTGAACAACTCGGCCGGGTGTGGCGCTGCGCCGAACCGCTGACCCCGTCCGGCGTCGCGGACAGGGTGCGCTGGCAGTTCGAAGGCTGGCTGAAGGTCCGGGACACCTCGGCGCGGCCCAGGTCGGGCGTCGTGCGGCTGCGGCTGGAGCCGGAGGAGACCGTCGAAGGCCGGTCGCTGCAGCTCGGGTTGTGGCAGGCGGGGGCGGCAGGCGCGCTGCGTCCGTCCACAGAGGACGAAGGCTTGGCCGGTGAACGCGCGGGCCGCGCGCTGGTGCGGGTGCAGGGGTTGCTCGGCCCGGAGAGCGTCTTCACCGCGGTGCTCGACGGCGGCCGAGGTCCCGCCGAGCGTGTCCGGCTGGTGCCGTGGGGCGACAGACGGGAGAAGTCGGCGCGGGCGGACGCGAACTGGGCCGGACGGCTCCCGTCGCCTTCCCCGGCGACGGTGTTCGCCAGGCCGGTGCCCGCCCAGGTGCTGGACGAGAACGGGCGCGTCGTGGAGATCACCGCGCGGCGCCGGGTCACCGGCACGCCGTTCCTCGTGAGCTTCGAGGGAGGCGAGCCGCGCGAGGTCCTCGCCTGGGCCGGGCCTTGGCTGGTCGGCGTCCGGGCCGGGGCGGGTCACGCGCGTTCGGGCACCCGGATCCGGGTGCAGGTACTGCTGGCCGACGGACAGGGCGCCGAGGAAGCGGTGCTGCTCCGCTTCGCACACCACGAGAATCCGATGTGGACACTGGAAGGGAAGTACGACTGACCATGGACGAGGAGTACACGCGGCTGGTGCGGCGATGGCTGGAAGAACCGGCCATCCCGGTGCAGCGTGCCGAGTTGGACACGGCCTGGGCGGCGTGCGTCCCGCGCGCGGAAGTGTTCGTCCCCCCGCCGAGACGTTCGATCGAGAATCGGTGACCGATGGGCTGGAACAACCCTCCGAAGCCGTGGAAGGATCTCGCACGCGAACTCGCGGGCGAGGTCCAGCCCGGCGACGGCGGTGACAGTCCCGCCTGGAGTGCCAAGCGGGAGGGCTACCAGCGTCCCGCGGACCTTTCGGGGCTGATCGGCGACGACGACGGGGCCACCGCGCACCGGGTGCCGTACGCCGAATTGCACTGCCATTCGAACTTCAGTTTCCTCGACGGGGCGAGTCACCCCGAGGAACTGGTGGAGGAGGCCGCGCGGTTGGGCTTGGACGCGATCGCGCTCACCGATCACGACGGCATGTACGGCGTGGTGCGCTTCGCCGAAGCCGCGAGGGAACTGGGCGTGCACACCGTCTTCGGCACGGAGCTCAGCTTCGGCCTGTCGGGGCCGCAGAACGGGTTCGCCGACCCCGAAGGCGAGCACCTTCTCTTGCTGGCCAAGAAACAGGAAGGCTATCTGAGCCTGAACCGGGCGATCACCGCCGGGCAGCTGTACGGCTTCGACAGGGAATCCTTGTCGCCCAAGGAAAGGGCCGAGAAGGGCAGGCCGGTCTACGATCTGCGCGCGGTCGCCGAAGAGGTCAGCGGGGGGTGCGTCGTGCTCACCGGCTGCCGCAAGGGCGCGGTGCGCAAGGCGCTCGTCACCGGAGGCCCCGTCGCGGCCGTGGAGAAACTGAAGGAACTCATCGACTGCTTCGGCCGGGAGAACGTCTACGTCGAACTCATCGATCACAGCCTTCCCTTGGACAGTACGCACAACGACCTGCTGAGCGAGATGGCCGAGGAGTTCGGGCTGCCGACGGTGGCGACCACGGCGGCGCATTACGCGCGGCCGGAGCGGGCCCCGCTCGCCGACGCGCTCAGCGCCATCCGCGCCCGGCGGGGCCTGGAGGACATGGAGGGCTGGCTGCCCGCCGCGGGGACGGCGTTCCTGCGGTCGGGGCGGGAGATGGCCGAGATCTTCGCGCGGTACCCGGGTGCCGTGCAGCGGGCGGCGCTGCTCGGCCGGGAATGCTCGTTCGAACTGCATCACATCGCACCGAAGCTGCCGCCGTTCGACGTTCCGGCGGGGTACACCGAAGCGTCCTACCTGAAGAAGCTCACCCTTGAGGGCGCGAAGGACCACGAGAAGAACAAAACTCCCGAGTACCGCCGAAAAGCCCGGAAGCTGATCACGCACGAACTGGAGATCATCGAAAAGCTGGGCTTCCCCGGCTACTTCCTGATCGTCTGGGACATCGTGCGGTTCTGCCGGGAGAAGAAGATCCTCTGCCAGGGCCGGGGTTCGGCCGCGAATTCGGCGGTCTGCTACGCGCTCGGCATCACCAAGGTCGACGCCGTGCGCTACGGACTGCTCTTCGAACGGTTCCTCGCCCCCGACCGCGACGGCTATCCGGACATCGACCTCGACATCGAGTCCGACCGCCGTGAGGAGGCGATCCAGTACGTCTACGAAAAATACGGACGGCTGAACACCGCGCAGGTGGCGAACGTGATCACCTACCGGGCGCGGTCCGCGGTCCGGGACGCGGCGCGTGCACTGGGGTACTCGCCCGGCCAGCAGGACGCGTGGAGCAAGCAGATCGACCGCTGGGGCGCGTTGCGGGCCACGGAGAAGGACCACGATCACGACATCCCCGGCGAAGTCGTCGAGCTGGCTTGCGCGCTCGAAGACTTTCCCCGGCATCTCGGCATCCATTCCGGCGGGATGGTGATCTGCGAACAGCCGGTGAGCGAGGTCGTGCCGATCGAATGGGCCCGGATGGAGAACCGCAGCGTCGTGCAGTGGGAGAAGGACGACTGCGCCGCCGCGGGTTTGGTCAAATTCGATCTGCTCGGACTAGGGATGTTGTCGGCCCTGCACTATATGATAGATCTGGTTCACGACCACAAAGGGGAAGAGGTCGACATCTCCGAATTGGATCTCAAGGATCAGAACGTCTACGAAATGCTGTGCCGCGCCGATGCGATCGGCGTTTTCCAGGTGGAGAGCCGTGCGCAGCTGGCCACCCTGCCCCGCTTGCGCCCCAGGAAGTTTTACGACCTCGCCGTCGAGGTCGCGCTCATCCGGCCCGGTCCGATCCAGGGTGGTTCGGTGCATCCCTACATCCGGCGCAAGAACGAGCAGGAGAAATGGGATTTCGACCATCCGAAACTGGAGAACGCGCTGAAGAAGACCCTCGGCGTCCCGTTGTTCCAGGAACAGATGATGCAGATAGCCCTCGACGTCGCCGATTTCACCCCGGCGGAGGCGGATCAGTTGCGGCACGCCATGGGCGCGAAGCGTTCCGAGCAGAAGATGGAGCGGCTCAAAAGGCGATTCCTCGAAGGCGCCGCGAAGCATGACATCGGCGAGGAGCTCGCGGAGAAGATTTTCGGCAAGCTCAAGGCGTTCGCGAATTTCGGTTTCCCGGAGAGCCACGCGCTGAGCTTCGCCCTGCTGGTGTTCGCGAGCGCGTATTTCAAGTACTACCACCCGGACGCGTTCCTGGCCGGGCTGCTGCGCGCTCAGCCGATGGGGTTCTATTCGCCGCAGTCGCTGGTCGCCGACGCGCGGCGGCACGGGGTGCGGGTGCTCGGCCCGGACATCAACGCGAGCCTCCCGCACGCGACGCTGGAACCCTTGCCGGAAGGGGGAGAACTGCTCGCCGTGCGGGGTGGTCTGTCCACCGTGCGGATGATCGGCGAGAACCTGGCGAAGGAGATCGTCGAGGAGCGGGAACGCGGCGGCCCGTTCGCGGATCTGTCCGAGGTCGCCCGGCGGGTGCGGCTGACCAAACCACAGGTCGAGGCGTTGGCCACGGCCGGCGCGTTCGGTTGTTTCGGCGAGAGCAGGCGGAGCGCGCTCTGGGCGGCGGGTGCCGTCGCCGACGAGAGCCTGGAGAAGCTGCCGGGGCTCACCACCGGGGTCAAGGCGCCGATGTTGCCGGGGATGGACGAAATCGACGTCGCCGCCGCGGACGTCTGGGCCACCGGGGTGTCGCCGGACAGCTTCCCGACCCAGTTCATCCGGGAGAACCTCGACGAACTCGGCGTCGTCACGGCGGCGGGTCTGCGCGAGATCCCGCACGGCACGCGGGTGCTGACCGGTGGCGCGGTGACCCATCGCCAGCGGCCCGCGACAGCGGGAGGCGTCACCTTCATGAACCTCGAAGACGAGACGGGGATGATCAACGTCATCTGCACGGTGGGGGTGTGGCAGCGCTATCACCGGGTCGCCCGCGGCAGTCCCGCGCTGCTGGTCCGCGGCGTGGTCGAGCGCACCGGAGAGGTGGTGAACGTCCTCGCCGAACAGATGCGGCACCTGCCGCTGCGGATCACCGCGAAGTCCCGTGATTTCCACTGACCTCACTTGACGGCCCGGCGGTGTCCGTGCTGTAGTTCGATCAACGTCGCAGTGCACCCGGCAAAGAGACCGTCGTGGGCGCGGAGGCGTCGGACCATGGGAAATCATGGAAACCCCTTCTTCGCCGAACGGCCGGTTGACGGCGTTCGGAAATCAACTCGTCCAAGTTCACAACTGGTTGCGTAAAGAGCTGGCCAGGCTGCACGACGACCTCGGGTCGGTCGCGGACGGCCGTGCCGAGCGGCTGCGCGATCTCCGGGCGCATTGCCTCACCTTCTGCTCGGCGCTGACCAGACATCACACCGGCGAGGACGGCGGCGCTTTCCTTGTGCTGGCGGAGAAATTCCCCGAGCTGCGGCCGGTGCTCGAAGAACTCGCACACGACCACGAAGTCATGACCGGGATCATCGAACGGCTCGAAGAACTGGTCGCCGAGGTCGGCCCGGGGTCGAGCCAGCCCGAGATCCTGTACGTCCAGCGGGAACTGGACGGGCTCACGGCGATCATGGAGACGCATTTCCGCTACGAAGAGAAGCGGATCGTCGAGGCGCTCGACTCGCTGGACATGCCGGAGTGGCAGGACTCGAAACCGGCCTTCCTGCTGAAAACACATTAGGACATAATCTGTCCTATACGGGTTCTAACGTTCTCCTCATCGCACCACGACGACTGAGGAGAACTCCGATGAGCAACCCGATCCCCGACGGCTACCACTCGGTCACCCCGTGGATCATCTCGCGCGACACCGCGGGCGTGATCGACTTCCTCAAACGCGTCTTCGACGCCGAGCCGATGGGCGAACCGGTGTACGTCGAGGGCGGGAAGATCGGGCACGCCGAGGTCCGCGTCGGCGACTCGGTCGTCATGCTGTTCGACGCGCAGGACGACTGGGTCGAGACCCCGGCGTACTTGCGGCTCTACGTCGAAGACAGCGTGGAGACGCAACGCCGCGCCATCGAGGCGGGCGCCAAGGAGGTCACGAGGCAGACCGAGCTCTTCTTCGGCGACCGCGTCGGCCGGGTGCTCGACCCGTTCGGCAACCTGTGGTGGATCCAGACCCGGCTGGTCGACCTCGACTTCCCGGAGATGGAGCGCCGGATGAACGATCCGAAGTTCATCGAGGCCATGAAGTACGTGTCGGGTTCGAAGATCATCCCGACCCGCTGAATTCGGTAGGGTGGTGATCGCGACGCGGAGGTGAGCCGGTGGATCACCACCCACTCCGGGGCAACCCCGGGGAGTACGAGGACAGCAAGACAAGGCGCCCCGCGCGAGAGCGGCATGCTTCGCGTGCGGGTTCGCGCGGATGACAGGAGAAAAAGTCACCTCCGCGTCGCTTCTCGGGCCGATGCCGGTCTGGCGGTGGCAGGTCGCCCGCTGGACGACGTTCGACGAGTGCGCCGCCGCGCTCGACCTGACGCCCGGTGAACTCTCGTGGTTCGCCGACGCGAAGGGCTGGAACCGGCGAGCGGCCGATCCGGTCCGGCATTACGGCTACCGCTGGATCCCGACCGCCTCGGGCGGGGTCCGGCTCATCGAGCGGCCGAAGCCGCGGCTCGCCGAACTACAGCGCCGGATCCTGCGGCACGTCGTCGAGGCGCTGCCGGTGCACGAGGCCGCGCACGGGTTCCGGCGCGGACGGTCACCCCTGTCCTGCGCCACCCCGCACGCCGGTCGGGAAACCGTGGTCCGGATGGATCTCGAAGGGTTCTTCCCGACGGTGTCCGCGCGCCGGATCTCGGCGCTGCTCGCGCTCGCCGGGTATCCGCCCGCCGTGGCGGAGGCACTGGCGGGCGTGCTCACCACGGCCGTCCCGCCCGACGTCCTCGCCACCGTGCCCGGCGGGCGGCGGGATCCCGCGCGTGCGCGGCTGCTGAGCAACCTGGCGGCCACGCATCTGCCGCAGGGCGCGCCGTCCTCGCCCGCGGTCGCGAACGCGGTCACGCACCATCTGGACCGGCGGCTCGACGGTCTCGCGCTGTCACTGGGCGCGGCCTACACGCGGTACGCCGACGATCTGGCGTTCTCCGGGGATTCGCTGCCGTTGCACCGGTTGCTGCCCGGCGTCCGGCGGATCGTGACCGGCGAGGGGTTCCGGCTGCGGGACGACAAGACGTCGATCGCCGGTGCGCATCAGCGGCAACGGGTCGCGGGCCTGGTGGTCAACAGCGCGCCCGCCGCGACGCGCGCCGACTACGACGCCCTGCGCGCGCTGCTGCACAACTGCGCCCGGACCGGGCCCGAGGCACAGAACCGGGCCGCGCATCCGGACTTCCGCGCCCATCTGCTCGGCCGTATCGGCTGGATCGCCGCGTCGTCGGAGGCACGGGCGGCGAAGTTGCGCGCGTTGTTCGACGGGATCACCTGGGTTCGAGCGAGTATGCGATCCTGAACGGGTGATCGAGACCGCCGAAGACTATCGAGAAGCCGTCCTTTCCCAGCAATGGTGGGAAAAACGCAGTTTCGTCGGCTGCGACTTCACCGAGGCCGACCTGCGCGGGCTGCGTACCCAGGGCTGCACCTTCGACCAGTGCGACTTCACCAAGGCCGACTTCGAGGGCTCGCGGCACGAGGCATCGGCGTTCCGGTCCTGCACGTTCGACCGCAGTGTGCTCGCCGGCACACGGTGGAGCTCCTGTTCGATGCTCGGATCGTCCTTTGTGGACTGCCGGTTCCAGAAGATCGCGTTCACCGAATGCGATCTGTCGCTGGTCTCGTTGAGCCGCAATCGACTGTCCAAAGTGGATCTCTCCGGCTTGCGGCTGCGCGAGGCCAACCTGACCGAGGCGGATCTCACCGGCGCCGATCTGCGCGGCGCCGACCTCACCGGAGCCCGGCTGGCCGGGGCGAAGCTCGTGGGTGCCGACCTGCGCGGCGCGCGGATCGACGCCAACGGCCTGGTGCAGGCGAACCTTTCGGGCGTCCACGTGGACACCGAGACCGCGGTGGCCTACGCCGCCGCGCACGGCCTCGTCATCCACTGAAGCCCGCGTCATGAAAGGGCCCTTCCCGGCGAGTTCCGCCGGGAAGGGCCCTTTCATGACGTTCGAGAGCTAGTCGATCGGCGGTTCGCCCGGGTCCAGCTCGATGAGGTCGCCCTCGGCGAGCAGTTCCTCGATGGACGCCGGCAGCAGATACGCCGAGCCGCCACCCGGCTGGTTGAACCACGGGATCGCGACACCGGCGAGCGCCTCGAGCGGACGCTGCACGCGGTACACGTGATACGGCCGGTTCACCCACTCCGGCACGAGCGAGCGCTCCTCGAACGGCGTCCCGGCCGCGTAGGTCAGGTTGCCGTTCGGGCCGCCGAAACGGTCCAGTTCGCTGCCCGCGGGCAGCTCACGCAGTTCCTTGCCGCGGAACAGCGTCAGCGGCGGCTCGCCGTTGAGCGGCGAGATCGGCCAGTTCTGCTTGGCGTCGGGCGGTCCCGCGTTCGGCGAGACCGGCGGACGGGCCGGTTCCTCGCGCCGCATCGGCGGAGACGGCGTCACCGGAGGCTCGCGCCGGGGCGGAGCGGGCGGCGGGCTCGCCAGCGCCGGGTTCGGCGGCCGCACCGGGGGCGCGGGCGGGACCGGAGCGGGAGCGGGCTCGTCGTCCAAATCGTCCCCGAGCAGCTCCTCGGCCGTCGTGAACGCCGTCTGCTCCTGTGCCGGGATCGACTCCCTCGGCGGCACCGGATGCGAACCCGTCGCGATCTCGGGGGAGAGCGTCGCCAGCACGGGCCGTGCCGGAGCGGGAGGCGGCTCCTCGACAGGCTGCTGTTCGACGACGGGCGGCTCGTCGAAGTGCTGCTCGTCGGCGGGCGGGGCGCCGTTCGGGTTCAGCAGGACCTTGCCGAGCATGAACGCGGCCGCGTCCTCGGCGTCGCCGAACACCGCCGGGTTGGTCAGCTTCCCGTCGTACCAGCCGACCCGCCAGCCGCCGCCGTCCACCTGCTCGACGCTCCAGCCGTGCTCGGCGGGAGAGCCGATGCGGTAGACGTCGTCGGGCACGTCGAGGTCGTCGAACTTCGACTGCAGTTCGTTCAGCACCGGCACGGGGTGCTCGACGCGGCGCGGTGCTTCCTCGCGCTGGGGTTCGGGCTCCGGACGGGACACGGGGGCGGTAGCAAAGGTCCCCCGCTCCTGCTGCGGGCCGTCGACCTGCGTGACCTCGGAGTCCGAGAGCGGAGGCGGCTCCGCGTCGTGCGTGAGGAGGGGCAGCTCAGGACCGGCGTCGGCCTGCTCGACCGGCGTGTAACCGGTGGTCGCCTCTTCCTCGGGAGGCGCGTACGGCTGGGTCTCGTCCTGCTCTTCCTCGTGCGGCGGCTCGTGGGCGTCGATCTGCGGGGGCCGCGCGTACGTGGTGGCCTCCGGGTCGGCGATCCGCGGCGCCGGCTCGGGCTCGGCGCGGTCGTCCTGCCGGGCCTCATCGGTGTAGGCGTCCTGTTCGGACTCGTGGAACGGGGCCTCTTCGTGCGCGTAGCCGTCTTCGTAGCCGTCTTCGTACTGCTGCTCGGCGGCGGCTTCGTGGAAGTCCTGCGCCTGGTAGTCCTGGGTGTCGTAGTCCTCTTCGTACCGCTGGGCCTGCTCGGCCTGATCCGGGACGCTCGCCTCGGCGGCGGGAACGGCCGCCGCCGCGGCGGCGACCGGCGCCGCGGCCGCGGCCGCCACCACGGCGGGATCCGGGCCTTGCTGCTGCTGGTGCGGCGGCGGGACGGGCGGCTGAGCCGCTTGGTTCGGGCCGGGGCCCACCGGACCGTTGGGACCCGGCTGGCCGGGGGCGCCGCCCTGGTTGACCGCGGCCTGCTGCGGCGGCACGGGCCCGTTGGGCACCGGACCGTTCTGCAGCGGACCGTTCGGCACCGGACCGTTCTGCGGCGGGCCCTGCGGTGGCGGACCCGCGGGCCCACCCGGCCCCCCGTTGGGGCGCTGCTGCGGGGGCTGATTCCCCCGGGTGAGGTACCCCGCCGCGGCCTGGAGCGTCGGGTCGTCGACCTCGGGCAGCGTGAAGCCGTTCTGCCGGACGTGGTCGATCAGGTCGAGTTCCGGTGAGACGCCGTATTCGCGCAGGTAGAAGTTGACGGCGGCGGGCCAGATCCACTGTCCGTCGCTGTGGAAGGCGACCGGGACGGTGGCCTCGGGGGTCTGCGCGAGCCTGTCGATGTCGTAGCCGCGCTCGGTGACCACCAGCGGCGCGTGATCGAGGTACTCGAGCAGCCTGTCCTGCTCCTCGATCTCCAGGTCGGGCCGGTTGATCACCGGACGTCCGGCCGGGCCGATGGTGTCGAAGATGCGGGCGATGCGGAAATGCGGTCCCGGCTGCTCGGGGCTGAGGCCGGACATGCGCCGGATCAGCCATTCGGGCACGTTCTCCTCGGAGCGGGGGAACATGCGCAGCTCGTCGGAGAGTGCCTGCGGAGGCGGCGCGAGACGCCACTGTGGCTCGTCGCGGTTGTACTCGAGGTTGTAACTGGACGGGTGATCGAGCTGGTACCGGGCGTTGAACCAGGTGCCGCGGCCGTCGCGGTACATCCCGGCACGGAGTCTGCCGAACAGCGTCGCGATGTCGTGGGTCGCGACCCACTCGTGCGCTGTGCCGTCCTCGGTGATGATCTCGCCGGTCATCTCGTGGTACCTGCCGACGGCTCGGTACTCGGCGGTCACCTTCCGCCAATCACGCGGCGCGGCCCGCAGCAGGGCGAGGCCGATCTGCTTGACCAGGGTGTCCTGCTCGGTCGCGTTCAGCTGAGTCGTCGGTTGTGCCACGGTCACATTTTGACCGTATCCGCGCTCGTGTGCACCCCGCATGTGGGTTTTGCCGCTCTTGACAATGTGGAAGACGCCCTGACCTGCTGCCGGATGACTCACCCGGGATACTGACGGCGTGAACCGATTTGCCCGCGAGGCCGTGAAGGACGAGGACTGATGACGTTGGCCGGACAGCGGCGTGACCGTGGGGCACTGCTCCATCACCTGCCGTTCCTGCTGGTGATGGTGGTGGTGGCCGTCGCCGCCCTGCGGATCGGCCAGTACCACTGGCGTCAGGGGACCGTGCTGATCGGCGGGGCGCTGTTGCTCGCGGGACTGCTGAGGGCGGTCCTGCCCGACGCGAAGGCCGGGCTGCTGGCGATCCGGGGCAAGCCTGTCGACGTCCTGACTTATGGCGCGCTTTCTGTCTTGATCCTCTTCATCGCCTTCACGATCACCGGCGGCCCTCTGTCCTGAGAGGACCACCGGTGGACGGTCAGGAGGCCATGGCCGGGGTGAGCCGGGCCTCGCGGCGGTCGAGACCGCCGGAGACGACGGCCAGCGAGAGTCCCAGCACCGCCAGTGACGCGCCGACCCAGTTGGGCGCGACCAGGCCGAGGCCGCCCGCGATCACCAGGCCGCCGAGGTAGGCGCCGATCGAGTTCGCGATGTTGAACGCGGACTGCACGGCGGCGGAGACCAGCGACGGCGTCCCGCCCGCCTTCTCCATGATCCGGGCCTGCATCATCGGGCCGATCATGAAGCCGGCGAGGCCGACGAAGAAGATCGTCACGGCGGCGCCGACCTTGCCGTTCGCGGTGAAGGTGAAGATCGCCAGCACGGTGGCCAGCCCGAACAGCGAGACGTAGAGGCTCGGCATCAGCGCCTTGTCGGCGAGCCTGCCGCCGAGGTAGTTGCCGATCGTCATGCCGACCCCGGCCAGCGAGAGCAGCAGGGTGACGTTCGACGGCGAGTAGCCGGTGACGTCGGTCAGCATCGGCGCGATGTAGGACAGGCAGGCGAACACGCCGCCGAGGCCGAAGGTGACGATCGCGAGCGCGAGCCACACCTGCGGACGACGGAAAGCGCCGAGTTCGCCGCGCAGCGACGGCTCGACCGGTTTGCCCTGGTGGGGGACCAGTTTCGCGATCGCGGCCATGGCGAGCAGGCCGATCACGGCGACGACGCCGAAGGTGGCGCGCCAGCCGACCTTCTGGCCGAGGAGTGTCCCGAGCGGGACGCCGACGACGTTGGCCAAGGTCAGGCCCATGAACATCATCGAGACGGCCTTCGCACGCTCGCCCGGCTTGGCCAGACTGGACGCGACGACCGCGCCGGCGCCGAAGAACGCGCCGTGCGGCAGGCCGGCGAGGAAGCGGAAGGCGACGCCGAACTCCTGGTTCGGCGAGAGCGCGAAGAGGACGTTGCCGAGCGTGAACAGCCCCATCATCGCCAGCAGCATGGTCTTGCGCGGCAGCCGGACGGCGACCGCGGTGAGCAGCGGGGCGCCGACCACGACGCCGAGGGCGTAACCGGAGATGAGGTAGCCGGCGGACGGGATCGACACGCCGAAATCGGCGGCGGCTTCGGGCAGCACGCCCATCATGACGAATTCGGTGGTCCCGATGCCGAAGGCACCGATGGCGAGCGCGAGCAGCGCGACGGGCACGGCTCTCCCTTCGAGGGTCGTACGTGAGTAAACGATTACTCGCCCAGCGTCGCGGATGGGCAGCTGAATCGATTTAGGTCTCGGGCACAAAAGAAGACAGCGCGTTCGGCGCGTGCGTCGACGAGCTGCCCTGCGTCCAGTTCAACGGATCGAGGGGGCCTTTGTCATCCCGGTTTCGGGTGAGGCTGCCCACCCTCAGCGGCGGGCGGCGAGCACTCCCTGGAGGAGGCCGGGGAAGAGCTCGTCGAGATCCTTGCGGCGCAAGGAGTTGTAGCGCGCGGTGCCCTGCTGGCGGCCCATGATGACGCCCGCTTCGCGCAGGGTGCGCAGGTGATGGGTGAGTGTGGACTTGGTCACGGCGACGTCGAAACCGCTGCACGAGATCTCGGTGCCGGCTTCGGCCAGCTGCCGGACCATGTCGAGCCGCACCGGGTCGGCGAGCGCGGAGAGGACCGCCTCGATCCGGATCTCGTCCTGTCCGGGGTAGACGTACTGCGGGGTCGTGGTCGCGGCCATCCGCCCATAGTACGACGCCCCTCGAACTTTCCGCGAGTTCGTAGTACGGTCTCCATCGAACTACGACAACCATCGAACAACGACCCCATGCGACTTTAGCGGGCTAAACGCGATCCGGTGCCGGCCAGGTGCCCCAGGGCCCAGGTCGACTTTCGCGGGCTAATCGCGATCCGGGCGGCACCTGGGCGACAGGGGCCCGGAGCGACTTTCGCGGGCTAAACGCGATCTCGGCCGGAAGCGGGAAGAGGGCGTAAAAGGGGTCTGGAGCTGGGGAGTCATGACTTTCGCACCACCTAGGACCGCGGTGCTGGCGCTCGGTACTTTCGCGGTCGGCACCAGCGGCTACGTCGTCGCCGGGCTGCTGCCCGCGCTGACCGGCGAGCTCGGGGTCTCCGAGACGGCCGCCGCTCAGCTGGTCACCGCCTTCGCCATCGCGTACGCGGTCGGCTCACCGCTGTTCGCCGCGGTCACGGGCCGCTGGGAACGGCGGACGCTTCTGGTCGCCGCCCTCGTCGTCACCGCCATCGGCAACGCCCTCGCCGCCCTCGCGCCCGGTTACGTGACCCTGCTCCTCGCGAGGGTCGTCACCGCGATCGGCGCGGCGGTCTTCACCCCGGCCGCGAGCGCCGTCGCCGCCGAACTCACCTCGCCGGAACGCCGGGGCCGCGCGGTCGCGCTCGTCTTCGGCGGATTGACCATCGCGACGATCCTGGGGGTCCCGCTCGGCAGTGTCCTTTCGCAGAGCGTCGGCTACCAGGCCGTCTTCGGCCTCGTCGCGGCCTTCTCGCTCCTCGGCGCCCTCGCGGTCCGGATGGTCTTGCCCGCCGTCCCGGCGCCGCCTCCGGTCCGGCTGGCCGAACGGTTCACCGTCGCCAAGGACCCGCGCGTCCTCGCCATGCTCGGCGCGACCGTGCTCGGCTGCCTCGCCGCGTTCTCCGTCTACACCTTCATCTCGCCGGTCCTGTCGGCCACGGCGGGCGTCCACGGCACGACGGTCAGCCTGCTGCTGTTCGTCTACGGCGCGGGCGGCGCGCTCGGCAACGTCCTCGGCGGCCGTGCGACCGACCGCTGGGGCGCCAGGGCGCCGCTGCTGGTCGTGTTCGCCGGGATCACCGTCGTCCTCGCGATGCTGCCGCTGGTGGCGACCAGCGTCGCGGGCGCGGCCGTCGTGCTGTTCCTCTGGGGACTGGCCACCTGGTCGATCAACCCGCCGATCCAGCACCGGCTGATCGAGCTGTCCAGCCAGAACGCCGGGCTCGTCCTCTCGCTCAACGCGTCCGCGATCTATCTCGGCGTCGGCCTCTCCGGCCTGGTCGGGGGAGCGGTGCTCAGCGGCGGCGGGCCGCTCCTGCTGCCCGAGATCGCGGCGGTGCTGACCGCGATCGCCGCGGCCGTGGTCGTGGCGGGCTGGCGGAGCCGCGTGAGGCAGCCCGCGCCGGCCGAGTGACGCCTACTCGGCGCGAGACTGGACCACGCAGTCAGGGCCGGGGAAGACCAGCCCTTCGTGCCCGTCGGCGAACCGGACGAGATACGGCGGGCCACCGTGTTCGCCGCGTACTTCGAGGATTTCGCCGCGCTGCTCGGCCGATCCGACCGTGCGTCCGTGCACGTGGATTTCGTCTCCGACGGTCGCCTGCATGAGAACCACCTCCGAAGCTTCAAGGTTAGGAGCGGCGGAGGTGATCCCGCTACAGTGTGGGCATGATCCTCGAAATCCTCGGAGGCGCGACGCCTCACCGCCGGTGAGCCCGTCGATCCGGGTCCGCACCCCCTCGGAACTGCGTGCGGCCCGAAGAAGAAAAGCCCATTCCTGCTGGGGACATCTCGTCGCGGCACCGCTGTGGCCGCTGCACGGCGCGAATCTCGGCACTCTTTTGCGAACCTGTGACGCGGTGGGTGCCTGCCTTGCCGTGCCGAGGTTTCCGTGGGTGCCGGAGGCGCTGCGCCGCGGGAACACGTTGCGCCGTCCGGCTTGTGTGCACTGGGTCCACGACCCGCTGGGCTGGCTGACGCGGGAGCGGGCGGCGGGTACGGCGGTCGTCGGCGTCGAACTCGCCGACGAAGCCGTGCGCCTCGCCGATCTCCCGCCCGCACGGGGCCGGGCGATCGTCGTGCTGGGCCACGAGCAGCAGGGCATTCCGCCGGAAGCGCTCGATCTGCTCGACACCGTCGTCGAAATCCCGATGGTGGGCATGGGCGCGAGCCTCAATGTCGCCGTCGCGGGCAGTCTCGTGTTGTACAAAATGGCGGGCTTGCTGTGACCGTCGCCGATAGGCTGCCTGGATGACCGACGTACTCGACACGGTGGCGGGGAGAAGCGGCGAGTTGGTGCTTCGCCGGACGGGAGAAGACTTCGAGGTCATCGCCAACGGCGTCTTCCTGATGGACACCCGGAACGGGGAATCCGAACGGTTGCTCGTCTCGGTGGCGGCCGATCTGGTGCCGGGCAAGGCGCGGATGCTGATCGGCGGTCTCGGGGTCGGCTATTCGCTGCGCGCCGCCCTGGATCACCCCGGCGTCGGCGAGATCGTGGTCGTCGAGCGCGAACCCGCCGTGATCGCGTGGAATCGCGACGGTCCGCTCAGGGACGTTCACGACGACGCCCTTTCCGACGAGCGGGTCACCGTGGTCGAGGCCGATCTGGTGAAGTGGTTGCGCCGGACGGAGGAGCGGTTCGACGCCCTGTGCCTCGACATCGACAACGGTCCTGAGTGGACGGTCACCGACGGCAACGCGAAGCTGTACCGGAACGACGGGCTCGACATGCTCGCCGCGCGGCTGCGGCCCGGCGGCGTGCTCGCGGTGTGGAGCGCCGAGTCGGTGCCGTCGTTCGTGAGGCGGTTGCGAGCGCGGTTCGGGGAAGTGCGGGAGCTGAAAATCCCGGTGCCGCAAGGCGAACCGGACGTGCTGTGGTTCGCGCGGGTGTAGCGGACGCCGCGCGCGTCAACGCCCGCTGGTGCGACACGGTGTGCCGGGCGCACGGGTTCGCCGGGACTTTCGCGCTTCATGTCTGGAAGTCGGCACGCCGGTCGCCGCAGCTGTACCCGGACGCGGTGACCCTGTCACAGGACGCGACGGTGCCCGAAGTGCTGGACGGGATCGACACGTCACCGGGTTGTTCGGTCAAGGACAGCTTCGCCTGCCTGGATCTTGCGCAAGCGGGCTTCAAGGTGCTCTTCGAAGCCACGTGGATCGCCCGGACGGCCGAAGTGCCGCTCGAACCGGGCTGGTTCCGCGACGAGGACCGGTTCGAAGACCCGTCCGTCGCGGTGTGGTCCGACGGCGTCTCGGGTGTGACGGCCAACCGTGACGGCGACTTCGCCGGACTGTCCAATTTGTACACTCACGGCGGTCTCGACGACGCGTGGCGTGGCGCGACCTCGGCCGTCGCGGCGAGCTTCCCCGGCTTGCCGATCACCGGCTACGAACGCGGCGACGATCTCGACGCCGCCCTGATGAACGGCTACACGGCACTCGGACCGCTGCGGGTATGGCTGAAATGATCCCCGTATGGAGATCACGACCTGGCACCTCGAACAGACCTCGCCGGACGACCTGAGCACGGCGAAACCGCCCGCCGTACCGGTGACGGTCACCCGCTCCGAGCTGGTCAGCCCGGAGCTGAACCGCTACCTCTACAGCGCCGTCGGCGGCGACTGGTTCTGGATCGACAGGCTCGGCTGGACGTGGTCACAGTGGGTCGAGTGGCTGGACAGGCCGGGCGTCGAGACCTGGGTCGCGTACGTGCAGGGGACGCCGTGCGGCTACTTCGAACTCGACGGCAGCGGCGACGGTGACGTCGAGCTGGCGTACTTCGGCCTGATGTCGTCCTTCGTCGGGAAGGGCATCGGCGGGCATCTGCTGACCGTCGCGCTCCGGGAGGCATGGGCGCTCGCGGGGCGCTGGCCGGGCAAGACGGCGACGCGCCGCGTGACCGTCCACACCTGCACCACGGACGGCCCCGCCGCGCTCAAGAACTACCAGGCACGCGGTTTCCGGCTGTTCCGCACCGAAACCGAGCAAGCCGAACTGCCCGCCGAGACGCCGGGGCCGTGGCCGGGAGCCGCGAAGGGGTAGCTACTTCGCCGGAGCCTTGGCAGCGGCCTTCGCCGCTTTCTTGAACGCCCGCACCTCGCCGAGGGTCTTCGTGTCGACGACGTCGGCGATCGAACGCCGGGAGCCGCGGTCGCCATACGAGCCGGTGGCCGCGCGCCAGCCCTTGGGCTGCACGCCGAGCTGTTTGCCGAGCAGCGCGAGGAAGATCGCGGCCTTCTGGTCGCCGAAGCCGGGCAGCGCCTTGAGCCGTTTGAGGACCTCGGGGCCGTCCGGTTTCGGGCGCCCGGCGGTCCAGATCCCGGCCGCGTCGCCGTCGTAGACCTCGACGACGTGCTGGGCGAGGTCCTTCACCCGTCGCGCCATCGAGCCGCCGTAGCGGTGGATGGCGGGCGGGACCACGCAAAGCTCGACGAACGTCTCGGTGTCCATCGCGACGATCTTCTTGATGTCGAAACCGTCCATCCGGTCCGCGATCTTCTGCGGGCCGCGGAACGCGTGTTCCATCGGGAACTGCTGGTCGAGAAGCATCCCGACGAGCAGCGCGAACGGATCCTCGGTCAGCAGCCGGTCCGCTTCCTCGTCCCCGACCAGGTGCAATGCGCGCGTCATGGGCCCAGGATCTCACGACCGCACCCCAACGTCACCTGCGGCTTTGCGGTCTATCGTTGATCCAGATCGGTGGTAGGGCCTTATTTCCCTGGAAAACGCGGGATAGGTGGGCTAAGTTTTCGGGTCCAACGAAGGTTTGAGGGTGGGAGCTAGACGTGCAGGAAGACCTCTTCGAAAATGATCTTGATGAGGATGGCGCCGATGATCAGTCGGAACCCTTGGAGATAAGTCTTTCTGAGCGTCGACTAGTTACCCAACCTTATGACCTTTCGCTTGCCACATTGGTCGACGACATTGAACGCAGTCGACTTTTGCTGAATATCGAGTATCAAAGAAAGTATGTATGGGATCGCGCCAAGGCGAGCAGGCTCATCGAGAGCTTTTTGATCAACATCCCGGTCCCGGTTTGCTATTTTGCGGAGAATGAAGACGGCACCTATGAGGTGATCGACGGCCTTCAGCGAATAACTACAATCAAGAACTTTCTGGAGGATGATTTTCCTCTCCGGGGTGTATCTGTTCTTCGAGAGCTGGATGGGCTGACATTCTCACAGATGTCGCCCAAGGATCAGCGTCGCCTTCAAAATCGGACCGTGCGTTGTATAGTTATCACAGAGGACTCGCATCCCGACATCAAATTCGATGTCTTCGAGAGGCTTAATACTGGTTCTGCCAGGCTGGCGCATCAAGAGTTGCGGAACTGTATTTACCGTGGCGAGCTGAATACATCGCTCAAGGAACTGGCGGAAAACGCGTACTTCACGGGAATTTTGGGCGGGCTGCAGAATCAGCGGATGGAATATGCGGAGCTTGCCTTGAGGTTCTTCGCGTTGTATGACGACTTTAGCTCATATAAGCCGCCGCTGCGGCAACTATTGAACGGATACATGCGCGATCATAGGAAGGAGCGTCCGCGGAGGGGTGAGCTTCAGGTTTTTGAAGATACATGCAGAACCGTGTCTTACATTTTCGGGAAGGAAGCCTTCCGGTTGCCTGCCAAAAGTGCGGGCAAGCAACTCGGTGCTTTCAACAAGGCGCTCTTTGACGCGATAATGCTGCCGCTGGCTTACGCGGATAGATCTAAAGCGATGAAAAACGGGGATGAGGTTCGACAACTTCGACAGCGACTCATCACCGATGACGACTTTAGTACGGCGATTGGTCGAGCGACCGCTGATCGTCTTAGGATGCGAACCAGGACCCATGCCTTTGCTGACGGTCTGAAGCGTATAGGCGTTCCGTGTGATCTGCCGCCGATTGCGCTTAAGTGAGGCTTCGGATGGGTGATTACAAAACAGAGTCCTTGAAAAGCTTTGTTGACAGCATACGGGAAGTCGAGGTCCTGCTGAACGCCGAAGGGCGTCCCGAAAAGTCTCTCCCCGAGCCCGGGGATCGACGGGATAGTCGAGATTTGAAGAATGCCCTATCGAGGGCTGGTCTTGTCATGCTCGTCGCTCACTTTGAGGGATTTGTCAAGTCGTCGCTTGCAGAATATGTGGACGCTATATGTGATGCCAAGCCGCCTTCTCGGAGAGTTCCGGATGCACTGCTGGATCTCTTCACTAAAGAGAGAATACGGGAGCTTTCCCAGACTGAGGACGGGAAACAGCGTGCGCTCCGTATGCGGCGCCTTTTTGCCGTCTATTCTGATTTATGGGATGAAGATCGAAGTATTAACCCGAGATTGATTTCGGGGTCAGTTCTTGCGAGGCAGTTCACCAATGCTGGCCCTGAATCTCTGGGAGCGGCATTGATGCTAGTAGGAGTCGACGATCCTATTGGTGACATTCAAGGAGATGTGCGTTCGCGAGGAGGGCTGGCGAAAGTCAATGTCGGCGTTAAATTGCAGGAGATCGTAGGCAAAAGAAACAAAATCGCACATGGCGACTTGACCGAAAAGCCTGTCAATTCCGAAGTGCGCGACTATCTACTCTTTCTCTTGAAGGTTGCAGAGGCGATTGATGAGCTGATTTCGGGAAGAATAGAATATAGTTGTTCGCTGCGATAGCCGCATTGAGCGCACCGGCCCGGGTCATGGGCCCAGGATCTCACGACCGGGCCGGTACGCGCGTCCTCATCCGTGTGGGTCGACGAGCAGGTCCGCGGCCGCGGAGGTGACGGCGGCCGACACCGCCGCGAGCGCGCGGGAGTCGAGCTTCCATCGCTGCCAGAACAGCGGTACGTCGATCGGGTGACCGGGGTCGAGGCAGGCGAACGTGCCGTCGCGCAGGCGGTCGCCGATCTGCGCGAGCGGCACCATGCCCCAGCCCATCCCGGAGGCGACGGCGTCGAAGAACCCTTCCGAAGACGGGACGTAGTGCCGCAGTGAGCTCGCGATCGTGCCTCGCTCGCGTGCGAAGCGGTCCTGGAGGTCGTCACGGCGGCCGAAGACGACGACGGGGGCTTCGGCGAGGTCGAGGTCCGTGCCGAGTGCCGGGCTCGCCACGGCCAGATAGCGCATGTGCCCGAGCCGGTGCACCGAACACCCCGCGACCGGATCCGGGGACGACGTCACGGCCGCCATCACCTGGCCTTCCCGCAGGAGGGTCGTGGTGTGGTCCTGGTCCTCGCGATGCAGTTCGAAGCAGATCTTGTGCTCGGGCGGCACGCGCTTGAGCGCCGGCAGGAACCACGTCGCCAGCGAATCGGCGTTCACCGCGATCGGCAGCCGGACGGGTTCGTCATCGGCGGTCAGGCCGAGTTCGGCCCGGGTGTCGGCTTCCAACAGGGCCAGCTGACGGCCGAAGCGCACGACAGCCTGCCCGGATTCGGTCAGGCGCACCGGTTTCGTGCGGATCAGCAGGACCCGGCCGGTGCGTTGTTCGAGCGCTTTCACGCGTTGGCTGATCGCCGACGGCGTCACGTGCAGGGCCGAGGCCGCCGCGTCGAACGTGCCTTCGTCGGCGACCGCCAGGAGCGTGCGGACGAGGTCCAGCGGTAATTCTGTCGTCACGAACGCTAATGTTACGTAAGAATCTTTAGCTGTACTGTTGACTATCCGCTTCCTAGTGTCGTTCGCATGGGAAACGTTCTGCTCAGCGCCGTCGCCGGGTTCGGCGCCACCATGGCCCTCATCGTCGCGATCGGCGCGCAGAACGCGTTCGTGCTGCGCCAGGGCATCCGTCGCGAAGCGGTCCCCGTGGTGGTCCTGATCTGCATCGTCTCGGACGTCATCCTGGTCAGCCTCGGCGTCGGCGGTGTCGGCGCGCTGGTGGGGACTTCGCCCGAAGCGCTGACCATCGTCGCCCTGATCGGCGGTGCTTTCCTGCTTTGCTACGGCGCTCTCGCGGCTCGTCGCGCGTTCAAACCGTCGACACTGGAAACGGGTGGCCCGGAGACCGGCGGTTCGCTGCGTCGCATCGTGCTGACCACGCTGGCGATCACCTGGCTGAACCCCCACGTCTACCTCGACACGCTGCTCCTGCTCGGCGCGATCGCCGCGGGACACGGCAGTGGCCGGTGGGCGTTCGGCGTCGGAGCGGTGTCCGCCAGCGTGCTCTGGTTCCTTGCGCTCGGCTTCGGCGCGCGGCTGCTCAGCGGGTTCTTCCGCAAGCCTTCGTCGTGGCGGGTGCTGGACGGCCTGGTCGCCGCGATGATGATCGCCCTGGGCGTGACGCTGGTGGCCAGTGCCTGATCACGGCAGGCGAGCCAGCTGCCCGGCGGTGAGCACGAGGTCGGCGGCGGCCGCCGAATCGCGGATCGTCGCGGGCCTCGTCGAACCGGGGATCGCGATCATCGACGGCGACTTCGCGAGCAGCCAAGCCAGGCACACCCGCTGCGGGCTGACACCGAGTTCCGCGGCCACGGCGAGGAACTCCCCGCCGATCCCGCCGAGCGGCCCCCACGGCAGGTAGGCGAGCCCGAGTTCGGTGCACAGCGCCAGCTCCGGCTCATGCGTCAGATTCGCGGGCGAGTGCTCGTTCTGCACCGAAACCAGCTTGTCGCCGAGGATCTCCCGTGCTTCGAGGATCTGCGCACTGGACACATTGGACACTCCGGCGAGCCGGATCTTGCCGTCGTCGGCCAGCTCCTTGATCGCACCGACGGACTCCGTCCACGGCACGTTCTGGTCGGGCTTGTGCAATTGGTAGAGCCCGATCGCGTCGACGCCGAGCCGTTTCAGCGAACCTTCGCAGGCGTTCTTGAGGTGCGCGGGCGTCCCGGTGACGGTCCACGAGCCGTCACCGGGCCTGCCACGGCCGCCTTTCGTCGCGACGAGGACCGCGTCCGAGCCGCCGCCGTAAGTGGCCAGCGCTTCGGCGATCAGGACCTCGTTGTGCCCGGTTTCGCCCGCGTGCCAGTGGTAAGAGTCGGCCGTGTCGATCAGCGTGACCCCGGCGTCGAGCGCGGCGTGGATCGTGGCGATCGCGCGTCCGGCGTCCGGACGGCCCTCGATCGACAACGGCATCGCGCCGAGACCGATCGCGCTCACTTCGACGTCTCCGATGCTGCGGTAGCGCATTGCTCAAGCCTTTCTGAGGTTCTCGATGGCTTCGCCGAGCCAATCGGTGGTGGTGGAGAAGGAAAAGCCGAGATCAGTCGCACGCGAGGTGTCCAGGACGGCGTACCGGTCGAAGGAGAACGGTGAGGCGTCCCGCTCGACTATCCGGAACCGGGGCTCGGCGGTGATCGCGGCGGCGAGGTCCAGCGCGGACAGCTCGCCGTGGGAACCGGCGTTGACCGGACCCGTGAAGTCCGCTCGCGCGGCCCAGGTCAGGAAGTCCGCGATCTCACTCGCGTGGATGAACGTGGCCGGCCGCGGCTCCGCGTGGATTTCGACGGCGTCCCCCGCGTCCAGCCGTTCGACGTAATGGCGCAGCCGTCCGGTGAAATCGTCGCCGCCGAGGACGTGCGCGACGCGCACCGAAGCGAACGACGCGTCTCCGCCCGCGAAGACAGCCTCCGCCTGACGCTTGCCCTCACCGTAGTGCGCTTCGAGGAATTCCTCGTCGTGCCAAGGGAGTTCGACATCGACGGGAGACCGGGGGACCAGCGATTCGGTCATCGGAGTGAACGTCTGCACCTGGTCGTAGACCTCGATCGTCGAAGTCATCACGTACCGGTCCGCGCGGAGGACGCGGCGCGCGATGAGCGCTTGGACCGGGGTGTAGCAGACCTGGTCGAGCACGACATCGAAGGAACGGGATCCCAGTGCGGATTTGAGGCCGGCTTCGTCGTCGCGGTCGGCGATCAGGTGGGCGACACCGGGCGGCGCGGGGGAGGAGCCGCGGTTGAGCACGGTGACGTCCAGTCCGGCGTCGCGCAGCCGCTCGACCACGCCGCGGCCGAAGTGCCGACTTCCGCCCAGCACGAGCACTTTCTTCATGCTGACCAGTGTTACGGTGGTGATCCGGGTGATTGAAGGGGAGAACATGGGCGAATCTGCGGAATCACTGAAAGAAACTCGGTCAAATCATGGTTTCGCTGAAAGCTCACTGGATGTGATCGATAGGCGACTCCTCGAGTTCCTCCAGGAGGAAGGGCGCATCACCCTGAGCGAGCTCGGGCGCCGCGTTTCGCTGAGCCCCGCCGCCGTCGGCGAACGGGTCAAACGGCTGGAGGCGGATGGCACGATCACCGGCTACGCGGCGCTCGTTTCACCGTCCGGGGTCGGCCTCGGGCTGCGGGCGTTCGTGCGGATGGCGCCGCACAGCGGGTTCACCGTCCGGCATCCGCGCACGCGGAAGATCATGGACCGCCCCGAAATCCTCGAACTGCACCATGTGGTGGGGGAGGACTGCTGGATCCTCAAGATCGCCGTCCGCGACACCTCGCATCTGGAAGATCTGCTCGAAGACCTGTCCACGCTGGGCGCCACGACGACGTCGATCGTCATGTCCAGTCCGATCGAACGGCGGGTGCTCCTGCCCTTGTGATCCGTCACAAGGTGCGGCGCGCAAGTCTGGTCGTTGTCCCGGTTCTCACCGTTGGTTTGTGACGCATGATGACTCAAATCACATACTGACGAGTAACCGGAGGCAGGGATGAGGAGGATCCTCACCACGTTCGTCGCGGCACTGGCATTCACGATCGCCGTCCCGGCGGTGGCGAGCGCGGCCCCGACGAGCGGCTGGAACGACTGGTCGTGCAAACCGAGCGCGAAGCACCCCGAGCCCGTCGTGCTGGTGCACGGCCTCGGCGGCAACGCGACGACCAACTGGTTCTACCACGCGCCGAAGCTCAAAAACGCCGGTTACTGCGTCTACTCGCTGACCTACGGCGGCACCGTCCTGGGTGGACAGTTGTTCGGCGGGATGGCCTCGATGCGCAAGAGCGCAGTCGAACTCGGCGCTTTCGTGGATCGCGTGCGGTCGAGCACCGGCGCGGGCAAGGTCGACATCGTCGGGCATTCCGAGGGTACGACGATGCCCGCGTACTACCTCAAATTCGAGGGCGGCGCGGAGAAGGTGAAGCATTTCGTCGGCTTCGGCTCGAACTTCAAGGGCACGTCGCTCAACGGCCTTTCCGGGCTGGCCAAGGCCGTGCTTTCGTTGCCCGGTCTCGATCTGCTCGCCGACGGCGTGTGCGGGGCGTGCCGCGAGTACCTCGCGCCGTCGGACTTCCTCGACGACCTCGCCCGTGACGGCGTGACCGTGCCGGGGCCGACGTACACGAGCATCGTGAGCCGCCACGATCGAGTGGTCACGCCGTACACCAGCGGTGTCCTGAACGAACCAGGCGCGACAGACATCGTGCTGCAGGACAGGTGCGGCGTGGACGTGTCCGGGCATCTGAGCCAGGCGATCGACCCGAACGTGACGAGCCTGATCCTCAAGGCGCTCGACCCGGCGGGCGCGCCCGCGCCGAAGTGCGTGCCGTTCTTCGCGCCGCTGTAGGGGCTCAGGGTTTGGTCGCGTGCACCACGAACACCGACCGGACCCTGTCCTCGGACTCGACGTCGAGGCGCTTCACGGTCACCTCGGTGAAGCCCGCTTCGGAGGCCAGTTCCGCCGCGTCGTCCTCGGTTTCCGGCAGTTTCAGGTCGGTGGGGACGATCGCGGCGAACGCCTCCGACGGCCGGAACGCCGAAGCCAGTGGCAGGCTGAAGCCCACCCGGCCGCCGGGGCGCAGCGCCCGCAGCCAGTCGCGGAGCGCGGCCGCGCCGAGGAAATGCAGCGAGGACGCGCACAGCACGGCGTCGGCGCCGTCGTCCTCGACCGGCGACGGAACGGCCGAGGCGACCTGCCAGGTGATGAGCTTGCCGGGATCGCGCGTCGCGGCCTTCGCCTCGGCTTGGGCGATCATGCCCGGCGAGATGTCGATCGCGAGTACTTCGCCCGGCTCCAGGCGCAGCGCGGCGAACGCGGCCACGCCGGTCCCGGTCGCGATGTCGAGAACGCGTTCGGGAGCCGTGCGGCCCAGGCCGTCGACGAGCGCTTCGGCCACGAGGCCGTGGAAGGTGTCTTCGTCGTAGTGGGCGGCGATGCCGTCGAAGAGGTCCGCCGCGATCTCCTCGGTCACGACGGCGACCCTATCCGGGAGGCGGCGTCTGCCGGCGAAACCCAGATCCACGCGGTGGTACCAGCACAGTTCCGGGTCGCCCTCGAGCCAGCAGAGCAGGACGTCGGCGCCGTCGAGTTCGGCGGGGAAGTCGATCAGAAGCGGGGCGAACCCCTTCAGCTCCGCGCCCGTCCGCTGGACGGTGGTCATCAGATCGTCCAGGCGGGCCTGCGCGGCCTTCCACTCCGGCATCCCGCCGAGCGCGGTCTCGCGGCCGCCCGGGCGGAGGGCCGCGGCGAGTTCGGCCGCGTCGGCGCGCAGGCGGACGAGCTCGTCGAGCACGGGGCGTAGCCGGGCGAGTTCGGCGCGGGCTTCAGGAACGGTGAACAATCCCATGCGCCGATGGTCCCAGCTCGCTCAGCGGCGCCGCCGGGCGAGTCTCGACGCGAGGCCCGCGCCGACGAGGAGGAAGCCCGTACCGAGCAGTCCGCCGATGAACAGCCAGCTCGTGACGCCGTAGGTGACGTCGTTCTGCGGCAGATACTTCACCAGGCGGAAGCCCCATTCTGGGACCGCGGCGGTGGCGACGCCCGGCGCGACACCCCAGACGAGACCGCCGAGGATCGGGCCGGTCGCCGAGAGCGCGCCGAGCAGCCCGACCGCCAGCAGCAGGATCCCGCCGCCCACGAGCAGGCCGATGCTGAAGACGTCACGCTGGGTGCTGAGCGTCGCCTGGACGAGCATCTGCTGCCGCAGGCCACCCCAAGCCAGCAGGCCGAGGGCGACCGGCGTCAGGATCAGGCCGCCCGCGCCGCTGAGCACCCGGCGCACGCCCCGGCCGGCACGGCTGTCCTCGGGACCCAGGTCGTCGTCGAAAGGCGGCTCGTACGGTTCGTACGACTCGACGTCCTCGTAAGGCCTTCGCGGATCCTTCGGTTGCTGCTCGTACTCGCCGTACTCCTGGTAGTCCTCGTCGTCGTACTCCGCGACGTACCGGTGCGATGACATGGGCGGGCCACCTCCCTGATCCGGACTACGGATCCGAGGCCCACCCGGTTCACTTCGATCTCCACGGATCGCGTTTAGCCCGCTAAAGGCGAGTCGTGCGGCGCCGGGTGAGGGTGCCGACCAGGCCGGCCCCGACAAGGAGGAAACCGCTCCCGAACAGGGCGCCCATGATGAGCCAGGTCACCAGTCCGACGCCGAGTTCGCGGCCGCCGAGGTCGTACATGGTGCTCATGACGCTTTGCCCGCCGAGGAGTGTGGTCAGCCCCGGCACCACTCCCCAGATCAGCCCGCCGAGCACCGGCCCGAGCCCGGACAGCGCGCCGAGGAGCGCGACGCCGAGCAGGAGGAGGCCGCCGACGATCAGCAGGATCAAGCCCAGCGGTTCTTCGCCGACGGTGTAGGCCTGCGCGTACGTCCGCTGCAGCCGTGAGCCGCCGTAGATCACCAGCCCGAGCGCGACCGGGGTGAGCAGGACCCCGCCGAGCGCGCTGATCACGCGAGGCACCGCGCGGCTGGGTTGCCTAGGCTGGAGGTAGGGCTCCGGCGCGGGCGGCTGCTCGTGTGGCGGTACCGCGTAGGGGTTGGTGGACATGGGGACCGCCCTTTCCGGTGGCCGGCTGTGCCGAAGATGGAGTGCGGTTCGATGATGTCGCGGTTCCCCGGTGTCCCGTGACGGCCGGATGGCCGTCGTCCGACCGGGTGACGTCGGCCACATCGGCCTCGTGGAGACTTGATACCCACCACTACTGGAACCATCCAGCGCCGTTAAGCAGTACGCTTGTACCGCTACCGGAGAGACTGAAGAAGAACGCGAAGATCCGCGGAAGGAGCACCGCTGCTCATGGCCAAGATCAAGGTCCAGGGCACCGTCGTCGAGCTCGACGGCGATGAGATGACCCGCATCATTTGGCAGTTCATCAAGGACAAGCTGGTCCACCCCTACCTGGACCTCAACCTCGAGTACTACGACCTGGGCATCGAGGAGCGGGACCGCACCGACGACCAGATCACCGTCGATTCGGCCAACGCGATCAAGAAGCACGGCGTCGGCGTCAAGTGCGCCACGATCACGCCGGACGAGGCGCGTGTCGAAGAGTTCGGCCTGAAGAAGATGTGGCTCTCGCCCAACGGCACGATCCGCAACATCCTCGGCGGCGTGATCTTCCGCGAGCCGATCGTCATCCAGAACATCCCGCGCCTCGTGCCGGGCTGGACCAAGCCGATCATCATCGGCCGTCACGCGCACGGTGACCAGTACAAGGCGACCAACTTCAAGGTCCCCGGCCCCGGCACGCTGACCATCAGCTACACCCCGGACGACGGCTCCGAGCCGATGCAGTTCGACGTCGCGAAGTTCCCCGAGGGCGGCGGCGTCGCCATGGGCATGTACAACTACCGCAAGTCCATCGAGGACTTCGCGCGCGCCTCGCTGCAGTACGGCCTCGACCGTGAGTACCCGGTCTACATGTCGACCAAGAACACCATCCTGAAGGCCTACGACGGCATGTTCAAGGACGTGTTCGAGGAGATCTACCAGGCCGAGTTCAAGGCCGACTTCGACGCCAAGGGCATCTCCTACGAGCACCGCCTGATCGACGACATGGTCGCCGCGGCGATGAAGTGGGAGGGCGGCTACGTCTGGGCCTGCAAGAACTACGACGGTGACGTGCAGTCCGACACGGTCGCGCAGGGCTTCGGCTCGCTGGGCCTGATGACGTCGGTGCTGCGCACGCCGGACGGCCGGACCGTCGAGGCCGAGGCCGCGCACGGCACGGTGACCCGGCACTACCGCCAGCACCAGCAGGGCAAGCCGACCTCGACCAACCCGATCGCGTCCATCTACGCGTGGACCCGGGGCCTCGAGCACCGCGGCAAGCTGGACTCGAACCCGGAGCTGATCGGGTTCGCGAACAAGCTGGAGCAGGTCGTCGTCGAGACCGTCGAGAGCGGCAAGATGACCAAGGACCTCGCGCTGCTGATCAGCAAGGAGCAGGCGTTCCAGACCACCGAGGAGTTCCTCGCGACGCTGGACGAAAACCTGGCCAAGAAGATCTCCCAGGGCTGAGTTTCGCGGTGAGCACCTGAAGGCCCCCTTCCTCGCGGGAGGGGGCCTTCTCGCGTTGTGACCCTGGGTAGCGCGAACGCCGTCCGGTTGGCGCCTCCGGGTGGTTGGCAATCCGGAAACTGGGCGACCGCCTTGGTTTCTGCCACTCTGGTCGAGGAAGAAAACGATTCCCTTGTTCGAGGAGTGACCATCATGGCCATCTCGAAACCGGTCCTTTTCCTCGGCGCCGGCGCCGCGCTGATCGTCGTCGTCGCCATCTCGGGGCAGGACAGGGAGTCGAGCGCTTCGAGCCCGACCGGTTGCCAGGTCGTGGTGACGGCCGACGTGCTCAACGCGCGCGACACCCCCGGCGGTCAGAAGATCGTCGGCAAGTACGTCAAGGACGCGAAGATCGACGCGCAGCCGGTGGTCGAGAACGGCTTCCGCAAGATCGCCGAGGGCAAATGGGTCTCGGCCCAGTTCGCGCCCCCGGTCGAAGGCTCCAAATGCGGCCCGTGACCTGCCGGATCGCGTTTAGCCCGCTAAAGGCGACAGGCGAGGCGCGCTGCTGACGGCACCATCGACGGGGATGAACGAGCACTCTCGTCGGGAAGTGATCAGCCCTCGGTGGGGCCGCCTCTTCAGAGGCGTTCGACGCGGTCGGCCTGCGGGCCCCGGTCGCTCTGACGCACCGCGTACCGGACCCGGTCGCCCTTCTGCAGCGGCTCCGACCCCATGATCACGGACGCGTGGGCGAAGAGATCGTCGCCGCCCGCGTCCGGGGTGATGAAGCCGAAGCCGCGGTCGTCGTCGTAGCGCGCGACGACGCCCTCGCCGCCTCGTACGGGCACGTCCCGCGCCGCCGGCCCCGCGGCCGCGGCAGGTGCCGACCGCTGCGGCGCCGTCTGGGGCTCGGCGCCCCGGACCAGGTGCACGTCGCGGGCCTGCGGGCCCTTGTCTCCACTGGCCACCTCGTAGGCGACGCGGTCGCCCTCCGCGAGCCACGTCAGCCCCTCGGCCAGTGCCCGGGCGTGAACGAAGACGTCCCCGGCGCCGGAGTCGGGGTTGATGAAGCCAAAGCCCTTGTCCTCGTCGTACCAGGCCACCGTGCCGTCGGCACCGTCCGCGATACCAGCCGCAGCGGGTGAGCCCGCCCCTGGTCCCAGCGGGATCACGTGCCCGGCCTGCGGGCCGCGCTCGCCTTCGACGATCAGGAAGGCCACTCGCTGCCCCTCGGTGACCACGCCGCCGGTCACGATGGCGGAGCTGTGCACGAAGATGTCGGCGCCGCCACCGTCCGGCGACGCGAAGCCGTACCCCTTGCCCGGCTCGTACCAGTTGACGGTGCCGAGCAGGCCCACGGCGCTGCCGGTGGCCGCATCGGCGGTAACGCGAACGCGCAGCGCCTCGGGCCCGCGGTCGTTCTCGCCGACCTCGAACACGACGGCCTGACCCTCGCGGAGCACTTTCGCGCCGTCCCCGACGATCTCGGAGGCGTGCACGAACACGTCCGGCGAGCCGTCCTCGGGCGCGAGGAAGCCGAATCCCCGTTCGGCGTCGAACCAACGGACGGTCCCTTGCGGCATAAAAGGCTCCAGGTCGAGAGGGCGGGCACTGGCCCCCAGTCTCTCTGACAGACCTCCGGTCCGTCGGGCCGGGCCCACAGGCGGGCGGTGCGGAGCCAGGGGCGGGCCGTCGGTTCACCTAGCGACACGCCGAGTTCGAGACCAGGTCGAAGGCGAGGTGGGCGCTCGGCCGCCGGATCGCGTTTAGCCCGCTAAACGCAGGTGGGCGCCCTCCTCGGCCGCCAGCACCTCGCCGCTGAACTCCGCCCTCGCCTCGGCCACCGAGACCTCGCGGTCGGAACCGGGCCAGAAGTGGGTCAGCAGCAGCCGCCGGGCGCCGCCGCGCTCGGCCCAGTACCCGGCCTCGCCCGCCGTCGACACCAGCCGCGGCGTGTCCTCGGGAGACGGGCCCTGCAGCGTGGCGTCGGCGATGAGCAGGTCGGCGTCGCGTGCCAGCTCCGCCAGGAGCGGGCTGGGCCCGCTGTCGCCGGTGTAGGCGACGGTGAGCCCCGGCGCGGTCAGCCGGACCCCGTGGTTCGGCACATGGTGCGGCAGCGGGAACGTGGTCATCCGGAACGGCCCGACCTCGCGTGGCGGGCCGAGGTCGCAGACGTCGAAAATCGTCGTCGGATGCGGCCGCGGCTCCATCGCTTCGAGCCGCCGCACCGTCCCCGGCGTGCAGTGCAGCGGGATCTTCGGCTCGTCCGGCAGCCCGTAGGCGCGGGCACGGCCGAGCGCGCTCACGTCGGCGCAGTGATCGGGATGTTCGTGCGTCACCACCACCGCGTCGACCCGGCCGCCGGGGCAGTGGCCGAACAGCCGTGACGCGGCCCCGTATCCGAGGTCGAGCACGATCTTGAAACCCTCGTGGACCAGGAGGAATCCGGCGCAGGCCCGGCCGGCTTCCGGCCAAGCGCCGCAGCTGCCCAGCACGGTCAGCTCGCTCATGCGCGCAGTCTCGCAGAGAGCCCCCGGTAACGGCCCGCCTTTTCCGACGACTTCGTGACCGGGGGGATCGTGAGGAGGTCCGTCATGAAGCAGGTCCAGAGCCGGGTCATCACCCCGAAGCCGATCGACGAGGTCTACGCCTACCTCGCCGACTTCACCAACCAGCCTGAGTGGCGGTTCGACGTGATCTCGTGCTCGCTCGCCGCGGGCACGGGTGGCGAACCGGGGGCGAAGTACCAGCAGCGGGTGAAACCGCGCGGCAAGGAGATCGGCAGCGAAGTCGAGCTGACCCGCGCCGACGAGCCGACCGAAGTCGCGTTCCGCACGCTGGATCGGGGGCCGGTCACCGTGTCGGGTGCCTGGCATCTGAAGAGCATCGGCACCGGGACCGAGGTGATCTGCGACGTCACCATCGAAACGCGCGGATTCCTGCGGTTGCTGGAGTTCAGCATGGGCCCGTCACTGCAGAAGATCTCGGATCGCTACGAACAAGACCTCTCCGCGCGCCTCAACCCCTGACGGTTCTGTCGGACCCTCCGGGTAGCGTGCGAAGGGTGCTGACCGTCTCCACTGTGAATGTCAACGGCCTCCGCGCCGCCGCGAAAAAAGGCTTCATCGAGTGGCTCGGCGCCACCGAGGCCGACGTCGTCGCCTGCCAGGAGGTCCGGGCCGAGCTCAAAGAGCTCCCGGCCGGTGCCGCCGCGCCCGAAGGCTGGCACGTGGTGCACGCGCCGTCGGTACAGAAGGGGCGCAACGGCGTCATGCTGTTCAGCCGCGCCGAGCCGGAAGAGGTCCGCATCGGTTTCGGCGAGCCCGAATTCGAGGACAGCGGCCGCTACGCCGAGATCCACCTGCCGAACGTCGTGGTCGCGAGCCTGTACCTGCCCAGCGGTGACGTCGGCACCCCGCGCCAGGACGAGAAAGAGCGCTTCATGGCGGCGTTCTTGCCGTACCTCGTCGACCTGCGTGCCAAGGCGGCGGCCGACGGCCGTGAGGTCGTCGTCGTGGGTGACTGGAACATCGCCTACGAGAACACCGACCTGAAGAACTGGCGCGGCAACCAGAAGAGCTCGGGCTTCCTTCCGGAGGAGCGGGAGTGGCTCGGCCGTGTGTTCAGCGAGGCCGGGTATGTCGACGTGCAGCGCAAACTGGATCCGGAAGGCCCCGGCCCGTACACCTGGTGGTCGTACCGCGGGAAGGCGTTCGACAACGACTCGGGCTGGCGCATCGACTGCCAGATCGCCACTCCCGGTCTCGCCGAGCGCTGCACCTCCGTCGTGGTCGAGCGCGCCGAGTCCTACGACCAGCGCTGGTCGGATCACGCCCCCGTGACAGCGACCTATTCCGGCTGACCTGGTCCGGTCAGGCACAAGCAGGCACTCGGTGAGCCGCCTCGATTTGTTCGGCTCTGCCGTGAGTGACAGGTTCGACCTGGTGTCCAGTGACGTCGACGTGCTCGTCGAGTTCGACGCAGGGCCTGGGTTTGACTACTTCGGTACATACTTCGATCTGAAGGAAGGCCTTGAGCGGATACTGGGCCGCCCTGTAGACCTCGTCAACGTGACCAGCATTCGCAATCCCTACTTCAAGCAGCAGGTGCTGGAGACCCGGGAGCTTCTCGGTTGCAGGATGCGTAGGTTCGAGCGGTGCACCGGCTAACCTGGTCTCGTCATGGAAACCAACGAAGCCAAGCGGATCGAGGCGACGAACGCCGAGCGCTACGCGATGTCCGGCCAGTACGGGTGGGAGTTCAGCCCGGACGCGCCGAACCTCCTGGAGCGCTGGACGGTGCTGCCGTTCAACCAGCGCGGTGACAAACGGATCGCGTTCGGCGCGCTGAGCGGCGCCTATCAAGGGCTGCGGTTCAACGTCTTCGATTACCACCGCCGCCCGACGGTCACGAGCGTGCACACGCGGTGGACGAACAAGAAGGTCAACGAACTCGACACGCTCTCGATCGACTCGGTCTGGGTGATCAGCCTGCCCGCGCCGATGCCGAACTTCCAGATCGTGTCGAGCATCGAGTCCGCTTGGGACGTCGAGCAGTACCCCGAGCCCGCCACGGCGGACCGGAAGTTCAATCGCTGGTACAAGCTGATCGACACGGATCCGAACATCGCGGTCCAGGTGCTCACGCCGCAGGTCGCAGGCCTGATGCGGTCGTTGAAGCTGCACACCTGGTCGCTGGTGGGAGCGGAACTGGTCTACGTCGAGAATCCGACGTTCGGCCGGACCAAGCCGGACGACGTGCTCTCGACGCTCGGACGGCTCGCGCAGCTGGTTTCGGTGCTGCCGCTCCACCTCGGTGGCGGGCAGCCCGCCGCGCCACCTCCGCAGCAGCCCCAGTACCCACAGCAGCCGTATCCACCGCAGCATCCCGGGTACCCGCAGCAATATCCGCCGCCGCCGCAGTACGGCCAACAGCCGTATCCGCAGCAATATCCGCCGCAGCAGTACCCGCCGCCCCACTATCCCCAACCGCAGTACCCACAGCCCGGGTATCCGCCGCAGGGTTACCCGCCGCCCGGGCCGTACGGGCCGCCGCCGGGGTATCCGCCGCGCGGTTACTGACGGGTCTTCGCGCTCTCCGTCCACACTGGACTTTCGACGAAGTGGTTGTCGAATTCTTCCTGGCTGTCCAAGAGATCTTGGACGGTCGCCTTGCCGTGGCCGACTTTTTCCAGCAGCCGGAAATAGCCGAACCGTTCCACGCCGGGGATGAACACGATCAGCACGTCCGCCGATGAACCCACCGCCGCGCGGAAAGCGTGCGTGGTCAACGGAGGGACGAGGAGCATGTCGCCCTCGGAAACGGTGACGATCTCTTCTCCCACAAGGACTTCCAGCTCTCCGCCGAGCATGAAGAACATCTCGGACGAGCTGGTGTGGTAGTGCGGCGCCGCTCCATCGGCGCCGGCGCCCAGTTGTGTTCTCGCGCTGCTCATCACCCCGCCTGTGGTCGAGACGTCGGCGAGCAGCGTGACGAGTGTGGGGGCCGCGCCGACGGTCTCGGCTTCGGCGGCACGGACGAGGACGGGTTCACGGGTTTCGATGCGCTGAGTCATGCCCCGATAGTTCCACCGCTGATAGTTCGCTGTCAAACTATCTCCTGTCGAATAGACTGCGTCCGTGAGTGAAGAGCGAAACGTGGACGCGATCGACGCGGTGGTCGGCGCCTGGCGGCGGGAACGGCCGGATTTGGACTTGGCCGCGATCGGGATCGCCGGGCGGCTCGGCCGGGCGGTGCTGCTGACCACGCCGATGGTGGAGGCCGTGTTCGCGAAACACGGCTTGAAGCAAGGGGAGTTCGACGTGCTCGCGGCGCTCAGGCGATCCGGGAAGCCGTACACGCTCATCCCGTCCGAGCTGTCCGCGACGCTGATGATGTCCAGGGCCGGGATGACCAGCCGGATCGACCGGCTCGAGTCGGCGGGGCTGGTCGAGCGCGCGCTCGACCCCGAGGATCGGCGCAGTTTCCGTGTCACGCTGACCGAGCGTGGGTTCGAAGTCGTCGACGCCGCGATGACCGAGCACACCGCGAACGTCGCGAAGCTGCTTTCGCCGCTAGGTGACGACCTCGAAGTCCTGGACGCCTCGCTGCGGCGGCTGCTGAGCTCTCTCGAGTGACGAAAGGGGCCCTTCGCCGCATCGCATGCGGTGAAGGGCCCCTTCAGTTCCCTGGGCTGATCAGCAGGACAGGTTGCCGCCGGGGTTGACGCCGAGGATTCCGGTGAACTGCTGGTACTTGCTCACGCGGCTCTGGACCTGACCGGGGTTGCCGCCGTTGCACTCGAGGCTCCCGTTGATGCTGCGGATGGTCTCGCCGAAGCCTCGGCTGTTGACCATCGCGTTGTGCGGGGTCATCGTGCCGGGGCCGTTCTGCGTCATCCAGTACCAGATGCCGGTCTTCCAGGCGACCGCCGCGTCGTTCTGCACCAGCCACGGATTGGTCAACAGGGGCAGGCCCAGCGCGTCGCCGGCGGCCTTGTAGTTGAAGTTCCAGCTCAGCTGGATCGGGCCGCGGCCGTAGTACGCGGCGTTGCCCGCCGGGCAGCCGTAGGACTGGCTCGTGTCGCAGTAGTGCGGGTAGTTGGCCTGGTTCTGCTCGACGACGTGCACCAGGCCGCCGGTCTCGTGGCTCACGTTCGCCAGGAAGGCGGCCGCTTCCTGCTTCTTGATGGTGTCGCTGCCGGTGCCCGCGAAGGCCGGGTACGCGCTGAGGGCGGTGACGAGGCCGTTGTAGGTGTAGAAGGCGTTCCGGCTCGGGAACATCTGGTTGAACTGGGCTTCGCTGACCACGAAGCCGGACGGGTTCGGCGGGTTGGTCGTGCCGCCGCCGCAAGCGCCCTGATCAGCCCAGACCTGTGCCGAGCCGGGGGTTTCGTTCTGCGTCCACCACTTCGCGGACCAGTTGTGCCCGTTGTGCGAGGCGGTGTTGCCGCCCCAGTAGACCGAGCTCGCGTTCCACGGCGCCACGCAGTCCGCGGCGGAGGCGGATTGGGCCGGGACGACCACGGCGACCGTGGTGGCGGCGAAGGTGGCGGCGACCGCCGCGAGAATACGTCGAAGAGACATCGGTGGCTCCTTCGTACGAGGGGACCATGCAGGGAGATATTGGTCTATACCTTTTAAGGGGTATGGCCAACAGGTATAGACCATTGCGGACAAGAAACCAACCGGGGAAAGTCGGATCGTGCCTGTTCGGCCCTGTGGCGACCTACGAATGGCCTAACCCTGTCCGGTTTTGTCAGAAACCGTTTCCGCGCGTCGCAACTCTGAGAAGAGGGGCGCTCGAAAGATCCCCCCTGTGAGGGGCTAGTCTCGTGCCCCGAGTTGATCAGAACCCACAGGTCTTGACACGCTCGGTAGTTTTTTGACCAGCAGCCTGGAAATACTCACTCTTTCGGGTTAGCGTTCCGATTCGGCAAAGTCACGTCACGGGAGGCACTCCGGTGCGGAACCCAGTTCATCTCCTGATGCGGTCGACCCTGGCCTCGGCCAGGGTGGCGACGGTCATCGCGGTCCCGGCCGCGCTGCTCGTCGCGGGCGCCGTCCCGGCGTCGGCCGCGGAGTCGACGTCGCGCTCGGAGATGGCGTTCGGTCTTCTGGGCCCGGTCGGCCTGATCGCCGTCGCGCTCGGCATCGTCGGCATGGCCTTCGGGGTGTTCCGTCAGCGCCGCAAGGCCCGCGCCGCCGCCCCCGCCCCCATCCGGCCCGCCACCCCGGACGTCGCCGCGATGGCCGAGGCCGTACTCGTCGAAGACGACGCCCTCACGCGCCCGCAGCGCCCCTGACCTGCACCTTCCCGGCACGGATCGCGTTTAGCCCGCTAAAGTCGCCGCGCCCCCGGATCGCGATTAGCCCGCTAAAGTCGCCGCGCTGGATTACTTGGGTAGGTACACCTAGTCCCGCCCGGATTGTTTAGGCGCTCGCTGATCGCCACGCTCGGGTGCATGACGGTGACGCGGCGTCGCAGCCGGCCCGGTGACCCCTTCCCCCGCGCCTTGGACAAGGCGATCACGGACAGCGGTCTCGGACTCGACCGGATCCGGCACCGGCTCGCCCAGCAGGGCGTCCGGGTCAGTGTCGCGACCTTGAGCTACTGGCGGACAGGAAGAAGCCGCCCCGAGCGGTGCGACTCCCTGAAGGCGGTCGCGCTGCTGGAGCGGCTCTTCGAACTTCCACACGGTTCCTTGCTGAATCGGCTGGGACCGCGTCGCCCCAGGGGACGGTGGGGCGACGCGGGAGCCGGGTCAGACTCCGGAGTTGGTGCGGATCCAGCTGCGGAAGTAGGGGACGTCCACGTAGATCGACGGCCCGGTCGCACAGGTGCTGCTGTTGTTCCCCGCGCGGCTGGTGGCGCCGACCAGCTGCCAGACACCGTTGACCTGCTTCACCTGCGGGCCGCCCGAGTCGCCGTAGCAGGCGCCCTTGTTCCCGCCGGGGTTGTTGGTGCAGATCTCGCTCGCGCCGCTGATGCCGAGGCAACGGTTGTCGGCGACGATCGAGGTGTCCAGCTGCTGCAGGGTGATCGGGGCACCGCAGCCGCCCTGCGGGGCGCAGGTCTGGCCCCAGCCGATGATCCGCGTCGCGGTGCCGACGGCCCCGGACGCGCTGGCGATCGTGACCGGCGCCTGCGAAACCGCCGTCGAGAGACGCAGCAGCGCCAGGTCGGCGCTCGGGTGGGCGATCCGCTGGGCCACGCGGGCCACGGTGCCGCCGCTGGTGCGGTTCGTGGTTCCGACCCGCACCTGGTACGGCGTGCCGCAGTGCTTCGCGGTGACCACCCAGGTCGAGCTGATCAATGACCCACCACACTGGTGTCCGCCGCCGCTCGACTGCTGGGACACCATGAACGAATAGACCTGCGTCGCGTTGCCGCCGCCGACGATGTTCGGCTGGACGCCGCCGGTGGGCTCGGCCGCCGTCGCGGCGCCGGGGAGGGTGAACACGGCCGCAGCCGCGATGGCCAAGCCCATCAGCAGGGATCGTGCCTTCATCTGGGTTCTCCTTCGGTGTGGCCGGAAGATCCGGTGCCATGAACGCTAGGAATCGGACACCGCGCCCAGAACCGTCGGAAGTATGTGGCGTTTAACCGTTTAGACCGTTCGGCCGGACCGACCTCGGATGACCCGCCGCGGCGTGGCCTGACAGAATCCGGGCGTGTCCGACGAACTGAAGCGCCCGCGGGTGCTCTCCGGGATCCAGCCGACCGCCGACTCGTTCCACCTGGGCAACTACCTGGGTGCGCTGCGGCAATGGGTGCGGCTGCAGGACACCCACGACACCTTCTACATGGTCGTCGACCTGCACGCGATCACCGTCGAGCAGGACCCGAAGGTGCTGCGCGACCGCACGCGCCGCTCGGCCGCGCAGCTGCTCGCGCTCGGCGTCGACCCGGCCCGCAGCGCGCTGTTCGTCCAGAGCCAGGTGCCCGAGCACGCCCAGCTGAGCTGGGTGCTGGAGTGCCAGACCGGGTTCGGCGAGGCGAGCCGGATGACGCAGTTCAAGGACAAGGCCGCGAAGCAGGGCACGGATCGCGCCAGCGTCGGCCTCTTCACCTACCCGGTCCTGCAGGCCGCGGACATCCTGCTGTACCAGGCGAACGAGGTCCCCGTCGGCGAGGACCAGCGTCAGCACCTGGAGCTGACGCGCAACCTCGCGCAGCGCTTCAACAACCGCTACGGCAAGACGTTCACCGTGCCGGAGCCGCATATCGTCAAGGACACGGCGAAGATCTACGACCTGCAGGACCCGACCGCGAAGATGAGCAAGTCCTCGTCGACCGGCAACGGCCTCATCGAGCTGCTCGAAGACCCGAAGAAGTCGGCGAAGAAGGTGCGCTCGGCGGTCACCGACACCGGCCGCGAGATCGTTTTCGACGCCGAGAACAAGCCGGGCGTCTCGAACCTGCTGACGATCCTCTCCGCGCTGACCGACCAGCCGGTCGCCGAACTCGTCACCGCCTACGAAGGCAAGGGCTACGGCGACCTGAAAAAAGGTGTCGCCGAGGCGTTCGTCGAGTGGGCCACGCCGGTGCAGGAACGCGTCCAGTCGTACATGGACGACGTCGCCGAGCTCGACAAGGCGTTGGCCCTCGGTGCGGAGAGGGCGCGGGAGGTCGCTTCGGTGACTTTGCGGAACGTCTACGAGAACATCGGGTTCCTTCCCCCGGCAGGCTGATTCGCGCTGCGGGCGGCGTTGGGCGTGGTTAGCGTCAACAGGTGGCGAAAGATGACGGCGCGAAGCCGGACGAGGACAAGCTGCTACCGCGCTTGAGGCGGAAGTACAGCTGGCTCGATCACCTCATCCGGGCGAACGACGCCTTCACCGAGCGTTACGGCAACCACTACGCCGCGGCCATCACCTACTTCAGCGTGCTTTCGGTGATCCCGATCCTGATGGTCGCCTTCGCGGTCATCGGGATGGTGGTCGCCGGCGATCAGACGGTGCTCAACCAGATCACCGACGGCATCAACAAATCGGTGCCCGACGGTCTGCGCGACCTGGTCGGCGGCATCGTCGGCGCGGCGCTGAAGTCCGGCGGCGGCATCGGGATCTTCGGCCTGGTGCTCGCGCTGTACTCCGGCGTCGGCTGGATGACGAACCTGCGTGACGCGCTGACGGCCCAATGGGGCCAGGAAAAGCAGCAGCTGCCGCTGGTTTCGACGACGATCAAGGACCTGCTGTCGCTGGTCGGGCTCGGCGTCGCGCTGGCGGTCTCGTTCGGCCTCACCGCCGCGGGCAGCGGGATCGGGCGATTCCTGCTCGAGCTGGTCGGCCTGGAAAACCAGGGCTGGGCCGTGTTCCTGCTGAAGGTCGCGACGATCCTGCTCGGCCTGCTCGCGAACACGCTGGTGTTCCTGTGGGTCATCGCTAGGCTTCCGCGCGAGCACGTCGCGCTGCGCAGTGCGGTCAAGGGCGCGATCTTCGCCGCCGTCGGGTTCATCGTGCTCCAGCAGGGTGCGACCCTCTACCTCGGCAGCGTCACGAAATCGCCGGCGTTCACCTTGTTCGGACCGGTGATCGGCCTGCTCGTGTTCGCGAACCTGGTTTCGCGGTTCCTGCTGTTCGTCACCGCGTGGACGGCGACGGCGAAGGAGAACATGTCGACCGTCGTCGAGCCGCCCGCCCCCGTGTTGATCCACCCGAGGGTGACCGTTCAGCAGGGGCCGGGGCTCGGTGCCGTCGGCGGGGCTTTCGCGACCGGAGCGCTTTTGGGCTGGCTCGGCCGCCGGAAGTCCTGATCGTCCGGGCTATCCGCGCTCCAGGGCCTTCTTGCGCTGGTGGCCGACGACGAACGACGCGACGATGATCAGGAAGACGGCCAGCGTGATGATCCAGCCCGTCGTCCCGAACGGGTCCTCGGCGGTGGCGGCGGCGCCGCTGTTCGACGAGCCGTCGGCGTTCTGAGCGGGCTTGGCCACCTCCGCGTTCACGGATTCCGCCGGCTTGTAGTCGATCCGCCCGACCGATTCGGCCTTGGCCTCGCGCAAGGCGATGCCGTAGTCGAGAAGCTTCGCGGCCTGCTCGGTGACCCGCGTCGGGCGCTGTTCGGCGCGAAGCATCACGACCGCGACCCGGTGACCGTTCTGCAGCGCTCCGCCGACGTAGGTGTGGCGCGCGTCGTCGGTGAAGCCGGTCTTCCCGCCGATGAATCCGGGGTACGTCCCGAGGAGCTTGTTGTCGTTGTAGACCGTGATGACCGGCTTTCCCGCGGTGGGCGGGATCTCGAAGCTCTTGGTCTTGACCACCTGCGCGAATTCCGGCTGCCTCATCGCGTGGTGGAAGATCAGGCTCATGTCGTAGGCCGAGGTCGACATACCGGGGCCGTCGAGCCCGGACGGTGTCGCGGCCCTCGTGTCCGTGGCACCGATCTTGGTGGCCAACGAGTTCATCTTCGCGACGGTGGCGTCGACGCCGCCGAGCACGGTGGAAAGCGCGTGCGCCGCGTCGTTGCCCGAGTGCATCAGCAGCCCGTGCAGCAGTTGGTCCACTGTGTACTGACCACCGGCGGCGATGCCGACGCAGGTGCACTCCTGCTCGGCGTCCTCCTTGGTCGGGGTGATGACCTTGCCCGGCGGGAGTTCGGTGACCACCACCAGTCCGAGCAGCACCTTGATCAGCGACGCCGGCCGCTGACGCGCGTGCGGATCCTTGGCCGCGATGATGTCGCCGGTCTCCAGGTCCTGCAGCACCCAGGCCGCGGCGGTGCTCCCGTCGGGCGGGTTCAGCGCGCGCTTCGGGAGCACCAGCCCGCATTCGGCCATCCGGTCGCCGCCCACCGGGACCGGCGGGACCGGCAACGGCTCCGGTACGGCCTCGCCGGGGCGCGGCTTCTCGGAGGTGTCGATGGGCGCGGGAGGTGTCGTCTTGTTCGCGCACGGCTGCGCCTGGGCTGGTGGCTTCGGCGCGGCTGTGGCCACCGGCGTCACCGCGAGGGCGAGCACACCGGAAACGAGGACCATGAGCGACCGGGAGATAGCGCTGTGCACCCGAGCAATGTAGCGTCGCCGGGCTCGCTGCATACTCAGGGGCATGCGCATTTCGCGAGGTACTTCGATGTTCCTGCTGGGTTTCGGCGTGTGGTCGTGGATCATCTGGATCACGTTCGCCAAGAACCTCTGGGACAGCGACCGCGCCTGGGCCGCCGACGGCTCGCCCACCGCTTACTTCATCGTGCACGCGGTGCTGACGGTCGTCTCGTTCGTGCTCGGCACGGTCATCGGCGTCATCGGTCTGCGCACGCTTCGTGGCGCCAAGTCACGGGATGCGGAAAAGGCTGACGCCTGATCGGGTTTTGTCGTCCTTTTGACGGTGGTGGGCCCGCCTTCGGCTCCCTAACGTTCACCTCACCGAATCATGGAGGTGGAATGTCCCGGATCAGACGCCTGCTCGTCCCCGCGCTCGTCGCGGCGGCGGCGGGAAGTGTGTTCGCGGCCCCGTCGGCGAGTGCCGCGCCGGCACCGGAGTGCGACACCGCGAGCGCGCCGTTCAACTACGTGGTGCTCTACAACCCGCGTACCCCGGAGCGCAAGGTCGACACCGAGCTGCGTGCCAAGTGCGGCGAGAAGGTGGCGTACTACCCGGAGATCGGGGTCGCGGTGGCGACCTCGCGCAATGCCGACTTCCAGGCGAAGATCGGCGTCTTCCGCGCCTACTCGGGCGGCCGTGACGTGGCGTTCCCGCCCGCGGCCTCGGCCCGGTCGACCCGCTCCGCCGTGGTCGACACCAAGGAAAGCGAAGAGACCACCAGCGTCGCCGTCGAAGACGATCTGTCGGCCCAGCAGTGGGACATGCGGGCGATCCAGGCTCCCGAGGCCAACAAGGTCTCCGGTGGCAGCCGCTCGGTGACCGTCGGCGTGCTGGACTCGGGCATCGAGCCCACCCACCCTGCGCTGAAGGGGGCACTGGACCCGAAGACGTCCGCGGGCTGCAACTCGGGCGCGCCCGACACCACGCCCGCCGCCTGGGCGCCCACGAACTCCGACCACGGCACGCACGTCGCGGGCACCATCGCGGGCAAGGACACCGCGCGCGGCTTCACGGGCATCGCGCCCGGCGTCAAGCTGGCCTCGGTGAAGGTCGTGAACGACGACGGCCTGATCCTCCCCGAAGCCGCCGTGTGCGGGTTCATGTGGGCCGCGAAGCACCGCTTCCCGGTCACGAACAACAGCTACTACATCGACCCGGGCATGTTCTACTGCGCGAAGGAGCCGGGCGACGCGGCCGCGTTCGAGGCCGTCCGCCGCGCGGTGACCTACTCGACCGGCCGGGGCGTGCTGAACGTCGCCGCCGCCGGTAACAGCGGCTTCGACCCGGACAAGCAGACCGTCGACCCGAACCGGCCGCACCCGGTCGACAAGAGCTGCGGCATCCTGCCCAAGGCCATCGACGGCGTCGTCAACGTCTCGTCCATCGGCTACGCGGGCACGAAGTCGTCGTTCAGCAACTACGGCAACGACGTTTCGGTCACCGCCCCCGGTGGCGACCGCGCCCAGCTGCCGCCCGCCGGCCAGGGTGCCGGTTGCCCGCTGTCGACGATCTTCAACGGCGCCTACGGCACCAAGTGCGGCACTTCGATGGCGTCCCCGCACGCCGCCGGTGTCGCCGCGCTGCTCGCGTCCCGCTACCGTCACGCGCCGCCCGTGGCGCTGAGGTGGCTGCTCGAGCACCAGGCGGACACGGTCGCTTGCGGCACCGCCGCGCCGGTCTGTGAAGGCCCGGCGAAGGACAACTCGTATTACGGGCACGGCCGCGTCAACGCTTTGGACGCGGTGAAGTAAGCCTTTTCGACCACCGGGGCCGGTCCATTTCCATGGGCCGGCCCCGGTTTCGTTTTCGGGGTACTTTCGCCGGATTCGCGAGCGGTGCCGGACTCGCTACGTTGTGAACACCTTCGACAGTGGGGAGTTCACGATGTCGGTGTTCGGTCGGTTGGTTCCCGTGATGGTGGGGTTGGCGGTGCTCCCGCTCGTCAGCGCGCCCGCCGCGGTGGCGGCGCCCGTCCAGGCATGCAGTGAGGAACCGCGGGAGCTGCCCATCAACGAGTTCACCGACTATCGCGAGATGGTGCGGGAACTCGGCAGGCTCGAGCGCGTGAGCAAGGGGCGGGTGGCGGTCAAGGAGGTCGGGCGGTCCACGCGCGGCCGGGTGATCCATCAGGCGAGCGTCGGGACGGGGCCGAAGGTCTTCGTGGTCTCCAGCGAGATCCACGGGAACGAGAAAACCGGCACCGACGCGCTTCTGCGCATCCTCGACTATCTCGGCACGTCGGAGTCGCGGGACGCCGAGCGGCTGCGGAAGACCATCACGTTCGTCGCCGTGCCGAAACTGAACCCGGACGGCGCCGAACTCGACCGGCGCGGCAATGACCTGTCGTGGGCCGAGGTCCAGCAGAGGTTCCCGCAACTCAAGGACCGCCCGCCCGCCTGGAACTACCTCAGTGACGTCATCCAGGGTGACGACTACCGGAAGCGTCCCGGCTTCGACGTCAACCGAGACTTCAATCCGGAGCTGAACTACGTCCCGCGCGCGGAGGACTTCCCCGGCGCGCCGGACCAGCCGGGCTGGTTCATCACGCCCGAGGCGCGGGCGCTGCGCTCGGTGTACGTCTCGCTGGCCGAACAGCGCGGGAAGGTGCCCGACGTGTACGTCGATCTGCACCATCAAGGCGCGTGCGTCCGGCAGGAAGGCAGCGACCGGCTCCTCGACGTCGGCATCGACTATCCGCCGCTGCCCGACAAGTTCTTCGAGCCCGGCCAGAAATACGCGAAGTACCGCGACGTGTACACAAAGGACGAATCGCGGCAGCTGGCGATCAGCGGGTTCAACGGGATGACGTCGCGCGGGTTCGTCGGGGCGCGCTACCCGCATGCCGCGGATCGCGATCTGCCGGGGCAGGCGCGGTGCTCGTTCGCCTTGAACGGGACGGGGACGGTGCTGTTCGAGGTGCGCGGGCAGACGCAGACGCTCGGGCAGCAGCACCGGGAGCGTTTCACGCGCGCGGTGATGGCGGGGCTGTACAACATGCTGCGGGACGTGAGCACGGGCGCCGTCGAGTACATCGACCCGGAGGCTTTCGACCGGCTGCCCGGTACCGCCGATTCGGCCGCTTTGGCGCGGGTGCTGGAGTAGCCGTTGGCCGTGAAGGCCTCCTTCCCTACCCTCAGAGTAGGGAAGGAGGCCTTCACGGACCATCAGGCTGCGGTGGCGAGACGAACCTGCGGGCGCGGGCGAGAAGCCGCGATCTGCCAGGCGGTTGCCAGGTCTGTGACCACGGCAGCCGGATCGTCCAAGAGTTGCGAGGGCAGCGTCTGTACGACGACGATTCCTGATGTCGCGTACCGGGTGTTCCTGTCCAGGGTCCGCCGGTATCCGGCTCGGCGGAAATGGAAGTCGAACGAATCGATTTCCCATACGAGGCCGACGTCGTCCCACCACGCGTCCGGCCGTCCCAGATATCTACCGGAAGCGTCGAAGAGTTCGGTATTCCAATGGCTGGGCGGCGTCTTCAGCCGATGGCTGAGCACCTTTGCCCGAGACTCGGCCATCGAGCGGATGTCCACCCAGCCGGTCAAGAGACGTCTCGGCACCGCGGTTCCTCGCTGAGTGCCGTGATCGAGTTCCCACAGCAGAGCTTTGGGGTGGCATCTGCCTTGTTGGACTGCTTCGATAAGCAGCTCTTCCGACGCCAGCGGATCGGTGAGCCGCCGAACAGCGTCGGTAGTCGCGCGGATCAGCGGAGCGAGAGGGACACCGTTCCGGTTCGTCGGCGACGGTAGCCGTACGGTCCTTTCCGTGGTGACGAAGCCGATGCTTCGTACCTTGCGACCGTGCGGTATCAGCAAATGCAGTCCCGAGTCGTCCGGTAGCGAGGACGGTCGGAGTCCGTGTGGTCGACAGGCTTCGATGCCGCTGAGCATTGCCTCGGGGCCTGTGTACAGGAGCGCTGCTGTCACCAATTCCGTCGAGGTCGGCTTTTGATCGTGCAGCAGGACGATCCCGGGTAGAAGTCGCTGCCATGGACCACCTGGCAAGCATCGGCTGTAGATCGTCTTGCTTGGCATCTCCAATGATTCCAAGTCGGCGACCCGGACAACGCCATTACGGCTTCGCGCTAGCAGCAGTTCGGGATGCTGTGCCCATCTTCCCCTCTTGACCACGAGGTCCAGCCTGTCCGCATGAAACCCGTCCGCGGCAGCCCCACTTTCCGAACCTGTGGATAACTGGGGTGTTGTGGATAACTCCCGAATGCCGTGAAGGCCTCCTTCCCTACCTTGAGAGTAGGGAAGGAGGCCTTCACGGACTTGCGGAGACTGCAGGGAGCGTTAGACGCGCTTGAAGAGCAGGGCGCGCTTGACTTCCTGGATCGCCTTCGTGACCTGGATGCCGCGCGGGCAGGCGTCGGTGCAGTTGAACGTCGTCCGGCAGCGCCAGACACCCTCGGAGTCGTTCAGGATGTCGAGACGCTCTTCGGCGCCCTCGTCACGCGAGTCGAAGATGAACCGGTGCGCGTTGACGATCGCGGCCGGGCCGAAGTACGAGCCGTCGTTCCAGTACACCGGGCACGAGGACGTGCAGCAGGCGCACAGGATGCACTTGGTCGTGTCGTCGAACCGGTCGCGATCGGCCTGCGACTGGATCCGCTCGCGTGTGGGCTCGTTCCCGTAGGCGATCAGGTACGGCTTCACCGCACGGTACGCCTCGAAGAACGGGTCCATGTCGACGTAAAGGTCCTTGAGCGTCGTCAGGCCCTTGATCGGCGCGATCGTGATGGTCGTCTTCTTGCCGTCCTGCGACAGCAGGTCCTTCATCAGGACCTTGCACGCCAGCCGGTTGATGCCGTTGATCTGCATCGCGTCGGAACCGCAGACGCCGTGGGCGCACGAGCGGCGGAACGAGAACGTCCCGTCGATGTAGTCCTTCACGTAGAACAGCAGGTTCAGCAGGCGGTCGGTGCGCTGCGCCGGGACGTCGTAGGACTCCCAGTGCGGCTCGTTGTCGACCTCGGGGTTGAACCGCAGGATCTTCAGCGTGACGGTGATCGGCGTGTGGTCGGAGGACACGGCCTCCGACTTCTCGGGGGTGGCCGTGGTCATCAGTACTTCCGCTCCATCGGTTCGTAGCGGGTGAAGGTCACCGGCTTGTAGTCCAGTCGGATGTCGGCGGACAGCTCGGCACCCTCCTTGTAGGCCATGGTGTGCCGCATGAAGTTCGTGTCGTCGCGGTTCGGGTAGTCCTCGCGCGCGTGCCCGCCGCGGGATTCCTTGCGCGCCAGGGCGCCGACGACGAGAACCTCGGCGAGTTCGAGCAGGAAGCCCAGCTCGATGGCCTCGAGGACGTCGGTGTTGTACCGCTTCCCCTTGTCCGACACGGTGATCCGACCGTAGCGGTCCTTCAGCGACTGCACGTCGGTCAGCGCCTGCTTCAGCGTGTCCTCGGTGCGGTACACGGAAGCGTGCGAGTCCATCGTCTTCTGCAGTTCGGTGCGGATGTCGGCGACACGCTCGTCACCGTGCTCCGAAAGCAGGCCCGAAAGCTGCTCTTCGACGATGGTGGTCGGGTTCTCCGGCAGCTCGACGAAGTCGTGCGCCAGCGCGTACTCGGCGGCGGCGATGCCCGCACGACGCCCGAAGACGTTGATGTCGAGCAGCGAGTTGGTGCCGAGGCGGTTCGAGCCGTGCACGGAAACGCACGCCACCTCACCCGCGGCGTACAGGCCGGGGATGACGTTCTCGTTGTCCCGCAACGCTTCGCCGTGGATGTTCGTCGGGATTCCGCCCATCACGTAGTGACAGGTCGGGAACACCGGCACCGGCTCGGTGACCGGGTCGACACCCAGGTACGTCCGGGAGAACTCCATGATGTCCGGGAGTTTCGCGTTCAGCGTCTCTTCCGGGATGTGCGTGACGTCGAGGACGACGTAGTCCTTGTTCGGGCCGCAACCGCGGCCCTGCAGCACTTCCTGCACCATCGAGCGGGCGACGATGTCACGCGGCGCGAGGTCCTTGATGGTGGGGGCGTAGCGCTCCATGAACCGCTCGCCGTCGGCGTTGCGGAGGATGCCGCCTTCACCGCGCACGGCCTCGGAGATGAGGATGCCGAGCCCGGCCAGACCTGTCGGGTGGAACTGGAAGAACTCCATGTCCTCCAGCGGCAGGCCCTTGCGGAAGATGATGCCGAGGCCGTCACCGGTGAGGGTGTGCGCGTTCGACGTCGTCTTGAAGATCTTGCCCGCGCCGCCGGTGGCGAACACGATCGACTTCGCCTGGAAGACGTGCAGCTCGCCGGTGGCCAACTCGTAGGCGACGACGCCGGAGGCGACCGGGTTGCCGTTCTCGTCCGGGGTGAGCACCAGATCGAGCACGTAGAACTCGTTGTAGAACTCGGTGCCGTGCTTGACGCAGTTCTGGTACAGCGTCTGGAGGATCATGTGGCCGGTGCGGTCCGCGGCGTAGCAGGCGCGGCGCACCGCGGCCTTGCCGTGGTCACGGGTGTGCCCGCCGAAGCGGCGCTGGTCGATCTTGCCCTCGGGCGTCCGGTTGAACGGCAGGCCCATCTTTTCGAGGTCGAGGACGGCGTCGATGGCTTCCTTCGCCATGATCTCGGCGGCGTCCTGGTCGACCAGGTAGTCGCCGCCCTTGATCGTGTCGAAGGTGTGCCACTCCCAGTTGTCCTCTTCGACGTTCGCCAGCGCGGCGCACATGCCGCCCTGCGCGGCGCCGGTGTGCGAACGCGTCGGGTAGAGCTTGGTGAGGACCGCGGTGCGCGTGCGCTGGCCGGACTCGATGGCCGCGCGCATGCCGGCGCCACCGGCGCCGACGATCACCACGTCGTACTTGTGGAACTGCATGAGGACTCCGCTTAACGTGTGGTGGGCGTCAGTTGGCCGAGATACCTGGGTCGAAGGTGAAGATCACCATCGTGCCGACGGCGAGGATGAGCACCATCGAGACGTAGAGCACGATCTTCAGCCAGAACCGGGTGCTGTCCTTGCGGGCGTAGTCGTCGATGATCGTCCGCAGCCCGTTGCCGCCGTGGATTTCGGCGAGCCACAGCATCGACAGGTCCCAGAACTGCCAGAACGGCGAGGCCCAGCGGCCGGCGACGAAGCCCCAGTTGATGCGGTGCACGCCGCCGTCGAGGATGTTCATGATGAACAGGTGGCCGAGCACCAGCACGATCAGGGCGAGGCCCGAGATGCGCATGAACAGCCAGCTGTAGAGCTCGAAATTGCTGCGGCGGGCGGCGGCGCGCTTCGGCGCGCGCGGGCGCTCGAGTGCGAGTTCAGACATCAGTGCCCCCCGAACATAACCTCGACGGTGCGCTTCATCATGAAGAAGGCACCGGGAATCATCACCACGACCCAGATGGCCAGGATGGTCCAGAGCATCGGCTTCTGGAACTTCGGTCCCTTCTCCCAGAAGTCGACCAGCATGACCCGGATGCCGTTGAGCGCGTGGAACAGCACCGCGCCGACGAGGCCGACCTCGAGGAGGTTGACTATCGGGGTCTTGTAGGTCTCGATGACCTCGTTGTACGTGTCGGGCGACACGCGCACGAGCGCGGTGTCGAGCACGTGCACGAAGAGGAAGAAGAATGTCAGCACGCCGGTGATGCGGTGCAGCACCCAGGACCACATACCGGGGTCGCCCCGGTAGAAGGTCCCCTGCCGGCGTGAGGCACCCGCCCGATCGCTCGCTGCCGCCTCAGTGGCGGCGCTAGCCGTGGTGGACATCGGTGAACGGCCTCCAACGTCATGGCTTGGGCCCGCTGACCGCTGGTTTCCGCGCCTGCGCCGGGTCGCCCACCTGGGGACGGCTCCGGCGACGGTGCCGAGATCATGGTCATCGAGCGTGGATAAAAGGGATGCTAGACCCGCACCTCACGGTGGGCTCACCTCCGGGTTCCTCTGTGTGATGGACCAGACATCGAGGCCTCGCACGATCGAGTGACGGGACCCGCGTAACTCACCGGTTCGTCCACTGTGGACGCGACGGTCGCCACAGGTCGTGCCCCGGAGGGCCCTGAAACGGTGCGTGACGATCTTCGGTCCTTCACGCGGCCAGGGGGCCGTTTATTGCCAGCGATGATCACCGTAAGTACTCCCTCCGTCGCGCTCGCGATTCATGAGTAAACGTTTGTGTTACGTAGCGTGCCTTTCCTATGGCAGCAAAGCGGCCGTTAGGTACCGTCTCTCGGTCGAACCCGGCAGCGTTGCCGGGTCGTTTCTTCGGACCATCCGCTGGATCAGCGGGGAGGGAGACACACGTTGCGTCGCATGCGTGGAACCGCGCTGGCCGCCGCCGCCATGGCCGGTGCTCTGGTACTGGCCGGATGCGCGAAGGATTCAGGTGCGGGGAACAACAACAACAACGCGAGCAGTGGGGACCAGTCCGCCAGCTGCGTGACGGCGCCGAAGCCGCCCGCCGCGGCGGCCGCCTCGACCAGCAGCAGCCAGGCCGGTGAGAAGGTCGACGGCAGCAAGCTCAAGGTCGCGCTGGCCTTCGACGTCGGCGGCCGTGGCGACGCGTCGTTCAACGACTCCGCCGCCGCCGGTACCGACAAGGCCAAGAGCGAACTCGGTATCACTTCGGTCACCGAAAGCACCGCCGCCGCGACCGAGGACGAGGCCGCGAAGTCGCAGCGTCTCGACCAGCTCGCTTCGCAGGGCTTCAGCCCGGTCATCGCGGTCGGCTTCGCCTACGCCAAGGCCGTCGGCGCCATCGCGCCGAAGTACCCGAACACCCAGTTCGCGATCGTCGACGACGACTCCGTCAAGGCGCCGAACGTCACCCCGCTGGTCTTCGCCGAGGAGCAGGGCTCGTTCCTGGCCGGTGTCGCCGCCGCGTACAAGTCGAAGAAGTGCCACGTCGGCTTCGTCGGTGGCGTGAACACGCCGCTGATCCAGAAGTTCGAGGCGGGCTTCCTGCAGGGTGTGAAGGCGGCTTCGACCAAGGCCGTCATCGAGGACGAGTACCTCACCCCGGCCGGTGACTTCTCCGGGTTCCAGGACCCGGCGAAGGGCAACGTGAAGGCCGCCGCGCAGATCGCCAAGGGCGCGGACGTCGTCTACCACGCCGCCGGTGCCTCCGGTAAGGGCGTTTTCGAGGCCGCGAAGTCGAACAACGCGCTGGCCATCGGCGTCGACTCCGACCAGTACAACCAGAAGACGGTCGAGGCGTCGAAGGACGTCATCATCACCTCGATGCTCAAGCGCGTCGACGTGGCGGTGTTCGACTACCTGCGCGCACTGGCCAAGGGTGACCTGACGTCGCTGCCGAAGCGCTTCGACCTCAAGGTCGACGGCGTCGGCTACGCCACCTCCGGTGGCAAGATCGACGACATCAAGGACGTCCTCGACGGCTACAAGGCGCAGATCGTCTCCGGGGCGATCACCGTCTCGGACAAGCCGCAGAAGTAAGCTCCACCAGGTAGCAGGGCTCGGAAGGACGACCCTTCCGAGCCCTCACCTGTTTACCCAGAACTGGATGGCTTTTTGATGAGCGCTCCCCAGGCCGAGGTCACCGACGCCCCCGACCGGGGTGAACCGGCCGTGCAGCTGACCGGGATCACGAAGCGATTCCCCGGTGTCGTGGCCAACTCCGATGTCAACCTCACCGTCACCAAAGGCGAGGTGCACGCCGTCTGCGGCGAGAACGGCGCGGGCAAATCGACCCTGATGAAGATCCTCTACGGCATGCAGCAGCCGGACGAGGGCGACATCGCGATCAACGGCGAACCGGTGAAACTGCGCAATCCGCAGGACGCCATCAAGGCCGGGATCGGGATGGTCCACCAGCACTTCATGCTGGCCGACAACCTCACCGTCGGGGAGAACGTCTTCCTCGGCGCGGAGAACCTGCACGGCATCGGCCGCGCGGCGAGGGCGAAGCTGGCGAAGTTCGCCGAGCAGGTCGGCCTTAACGCCCGCCCCGACGTGCTGCTCGAAGAACTCGGCGTCGCCGACCGCCAGCGCGTGGAGATCGTCAAGGTGCTCTACCGCGGCGCGCGGATCATCATCCTCGACGAGCCCACCGCGGTACTCGTGCCGCAAGAGGTCGACGCGCTGTTCGAGACCGTCCGCGCCATGCAGAAGGACGGCTTCACCTTCCTCTTCATCTCGCACAAGCTCGACGAGGTGCGCGCGATCGCCGACACGGTCACCGTGATCCGCCGCGGCACCACCGTCGGCACGGCCGATCCGAAGACGATCACCTCGCGCCAGCTGGCCGAGATGATGGTCGGCTCGGAGCTGCCCAGCCCGGAGACCCGCGAGTCCACCGTCACCGATCGGGATGTCCTGCGCCTGGACGACGTGTGCCTGAGCGTCGAGGGTTCCGAGCGGAACGTGCTCGACCACATCTCCTTCACCGTGCACGCGGGTGAGGTGCTCGGGATCGCGGGCGTCGAGGGCAACGGCCAAACCGAACTCGTCGAGACGATCATGGGCATGCGCAAGGGCGGCGGCCGGATCGAGCTCACGGGTGTCGACGGCAAGACCGTCGAACTGCACAAACTGGGGACGCTCGCCCGCCGCGAGGCCGGGATCGGCTACATCGCCGAAGACCGCACGCGGCACAGCCTCTTGCTCACGCAGCCGTTGTGGGTCAACAGGATCCTCGGTTACCAAACGCGCGAGCCGGTCGCGAAGGGCCAGCTGCTCGACATCGCGGGCGCGCGTGAGGACACCCGCCGCATCGTCGAGCAGTACGACGTCCGCACGCCGGGGATCGACGTCCCGGCCGCCGCGCTTTCCGGTGGCAACCAGCAGAAGCTGATCGTCGGGCGCGAGCTTTCCGGCAACCCGGTGCTGTTGATCGCTTCGCATCCGACGCGCGGTGTCGACGTCGGCGCGCAGGCGCTGATCTGGGAACAGATCCGGCAGGCACGCGCGGCCGGGCTGGCCGTGCTGCTGGTTTCGGCCGACCTCGACGAGCTGATCGGGCTGTCGGACACCATCCAGGTCATGCTCCGCGGGCGGCTGGTCGGCGAGGCCGACCCCGCGACCGTGACCCCGCAGCAACTGGGCTCCGCGATGACGGGTGCTTCCGAAGACTCCGAAGAAGAAGGTGCATCGTGAGTTCCTGGCGTACGAGGCTGCTGCCGCCTCTGCTCGCGATCGTTTTCGCCGTCATCCTGACGGCCATCGCGCTGATCATCTCGGGCGCGGACCCGCTGCAGGCCTACGGCACGATGATCGGCCAGCTCTTCAAGGGCTCGACCGCCGTCGACACGGTGAACCTGGCGACGGTCTACTACCTGTCCGGGCTCGCGGTGGCCATCGGCTTCCAGATGAACCTCTTCAACATCGGTGTCGAGGGCCAGTACCGGTTCGCGGCCATCGTCACCGCCATCATCGGCGGGGCGCTGCGGCTGCCGCCGGTGATCCACGTGATCGCGATCCTGCTCGTCGCGGTGGCCAGCGGCATGCTCTACGCGGCCATCCCGGCGGTGCTGAAGGTGACCCGAGGGGTTTCCGAGGTCATCTCGACGATCATGCTGAACGCGATCGTCGGCGGCATCGTGGCGTTCCTGGTCAACGCGGACCAGTTCGGCGTGCAGACCGGCAACAACATCGCCACCCGTGAGATCGCCGAGACCGGCCGGATCCCCGGCATCCCGATCGGTTCGGGTGAACTGTTCGGCTTCGTGCTCATCGCGGCGCTGATCGGCGCGGCCTACTGGTTCATGCTCAACCGGACCCGGTTCGGCTTCGAGCTGAAGGCCTCCGGCGAATCGACGACGGCCGCCGCGGCCGGCGGGGTCAACGCCAAGAAGATGACGCTGATCGCGATGCTGCTCTCCGGTGGTGTCGCCGGTCTGGTCGCGATGCCGGAACTGCTCGGCCGCGACTTCACCTACGGCATCACGTCGACCCAGATGTACGGCTTCACCGGCATCGCGGTCGCGCTGCTCGGCCGTAACCACCCGGCCGGGATCGCGCTGGGCGCCCTGCTGTGGGCGTTCCTCGACCGGTCCGCGGTGTCGCTCGAACAGATCAACGTGTCCAAAGAGATCGCAGTGATCATGCAGGGCGTGATCGTGCTGTCGGTCGTCATCGCGTACGAGATCGTGCGCCGCGCGGATCTGGCCGCCGAACAGCGACGCGTCGGTCGCGCGCTGGCGGGCAAGGGTTCCAGCGTTTCCGAAGGGGGTGCGGTGTGAGCACGGATGTTCTTTCGTCCAACGCGGGCGGGACGACCATGCCGGTGAAACGGCAGAAGCGCCGCATTCCCGGCTGGGCCAAGGGCGCGATCTGGGGGCTGCTGGCCGTCGGCGTCCTCGCGATCGCGTCGTACGCCACCGGCGTCAACACGCTGACCTCGACCAACACCGCGCACACCGCGCTGCGGCTGGCGCTGCCGATCCTGCTGTGCGCGCTCGGCGGGCTCTGGGCCGAACGCGCGGGCGTGATCAACATCGGCCTCGAAGGCATGATGATCCTCGGCACCTGGGGTGCCGCGTGGGGCGCTTACCACGGCGGGGTCTGGGCCGGGCTGATCTCGGCGGTCGTGTTCGGCGCGCTCGGCGGGCTGCTGCACGCCGTCGCGACGGTGACCTTCAACGTCAACCACATCGTCTCCGGTGTGGCGATCAACCTGCTCGGTCTCGGGGTCGCGAAGTACCTCGCGAACCTGATCTTCACCCCGCTCTCGGGGAACCCGCGCCAGTCGCCGCCGGTGCCGAAGTTCGACACCTATTCGGCGACGTTCCTCTCGGACTGGCTGGCGGACCTGGAGAAGATGCAGCGTGTCTTCATCTCCGACCTCGCCGGAATCCTCAATGGACTGATCACCGAGGTCGCGCCGCTGACGATGATCGCGATCGCGCTGGTCCCGATCAGCTACTTCGTGTTGTGGCGCACGCGGTTCGGCCTGCGACTGCGGTCCTGCGGTGAGAACCCGGTCGCGGCCGAGTCCCTCGGCGTCAACGTGTACCTGCACAAGTACGTCGCCATGCTCATCTCCGGCGGGCTCGCCGGGATGGGTGGCGCGTCGCTCGTGCTGCTCGCCGGTGGCGCGGACTACCTGGAGAACCAGACCAACAACCGCGGGTACATCGGCCTCGCGGCGATGATCTTCGGCAACTGGCGGCCGGGCGGCCTGCTCGGCGGCGCGGCGCTGTTCGGGTACGCCGACGGTCTCCAGCTCGCCGGTGGCGGCACCGCGGTGCTCGCGCTGCTGTACGGCGCGGTGATCCTGCTGGCCGTGATCGTGGCGGTGCAACTGTTCCGCCGTCAGTGGATCGCCGCCGCGCTCGGTGTCTTCGGCGCGGCTCTGCTGTACGCGATCTACTGGACCAACGACGATCTGCCCAGCGACCTCATCCCGTACACGGCGCACTTCGTGACGCTGATCGTGCTGGCGGTGGCTTCGCAGCGGCTGCGGCCGCCCAAGGCGGACGGCGCGCTGTACCGGCGAGGTGAGGACTGACATGGCGGAGTACGACTGGGAAGCCCTGCGGGCTCAAGCCGTCGAGGCGGCGAAGTCGGCGTACGCGCCGTACTCGGGTCTGCACGTCGGTGTCGCGGGTGTGGTGGATGACGGCCGGATCGTCATCGGTTGCAACGTCGAAAACGCTTCGTACGGCTTGGGAATGTGCGCGGAATGCACGATGGCGGGGCAGTTGCGGCTGACCGGCGGCGGCAAGCTCGTCGCCGTCGCGTGCCGCAGTGGTGAAGGCGCTCTGCTGATGCCGTGCGGGCGTTGCCGTCAGATCCTGTTCGAGCACGGCGGCGCGGACTGCCTGGTGGACACGCCGAGCGGCATCCTGCCGATGTCGGCGGTGCTGCCGGACGCCTTCGGGCCGGACGATCTGCCGTGAGCGCTTTCGCCGCCGTCGACGTCATCCGCGCCAAACGGGACGGCGGACGGCTCTCCGACGAGCAGATCGACTGGACCATCGGCGCGTACACGCGCGGCGACATCGCCGAGGAACAGATGGCCGCGCTCGCGATGGCCATCTTCCTGCGGGGGATGGATTCCGGCGAGACCGCGCGGTGGACCGGCGCGATGATCGAGTCGGGGGAGCGGCTGGACCTGAAGGTCAGCCGTCCGACGATCGACAAGCATTCGACGGGCGGTGTCGGCGACAAGATCACGCTTCCGCTGGCGCCGCTCGTCGCGGCTTGTGGCGCGGCCGTGCCGCAGCTGTCCGGGCGCGGGCTCGGGCACACCGGCGGGACGCTGGACAAACTCGAGTCGATCCCGGGCTGGCGTGCCGCTTTGTCGACATCCGAGATCATCCGGCAGCTCGACGAGGTCGGCGCGGTGGTCTGCGCGGCGACGTCCGGGCTGGCTCCGGCCGACAAGAAGCTGTACGCGCTGCGCGATGTGACGTCGACGGTGGAGTCGATCCCGCTGATCGCCAGCTCGATCATGAGCAAGAAGATCGCCGAGGGCTCGGCCGGGCTCGTTCTCGACGTGAAGACCGGTTCGGGCGCGTTCATGAAGACGCTTCCGCAGGCCCGTGAACTCGCGCGGACCCTGGTGGAGATCGGGACCGCGCACGGCGTCGCGACGACGGCGCTGATCACGGACATGAACGTGCCTTTGGGACATGCCGTCGGGAACGCGATCGAGGTCGCGGAGTCGGTCGAGGTGCTGCGCGGCGGCGGCCCGGCCGACGTCGTCGAGCTGACCGTGGCTTTGGCGCGGGAGATGCTGGAGTTGGCGGGGCTGTCCGATGTGGACCCGGCCGCGGTGCTGGCTTCTGGTCGGGCTTACGAGACCTGGTGCCGGATGATCGCCGCTCAGGGCGGGGATCCTGAGGCCGCCCTGCCGCGGCCTCGACATGTGCACGTCGTTTCGGCGCCTTCGGATGGTGTGTTGACGTCTTTGAACGCGTACTCGGTCGGGGTCGCCGCATGGCGGCTCGGGGCCGGGCGGGCGCGCAAGGAGGATCCGGTGCAGGCCGCGGCGGGCGTGCTGTGCCTGGCGAAGCCGGGCGACGAGGTGGCGGCCGGGCAGCCGCTGCTGGAGCTGCACACCGATACGCCTGATGCGGTTGCTTCGGCTCTCGCTGCGCTCGAAGACGCCTACGCGGTCAGCTCCGAGGGCCCGGTCTCCGCTCCGCTCGTCCTGGAGACCGTGCGCCCCTGACCTGCGTTTAGCGGGCTAAACGCGATCTGTGGCGGCGCCGGGTGCCAGGTTGCGGCCTCGTGTCTTGAAGGCCCCCTTTGAGACGTTCAACGTCTCAAAGGGGGCCTTCAAGACGTCCGGGGCCCGGCTTGGCGCCGGATCGCGTTTAGCCCGCTAAACGCGACGCGTTCCCGCACCGACGCCGGCGACCACACCGGGCACCTGCGGCGCGCGCCCTTGTCGCGGTGAGCCCTCCGCATTCAGAGGACTAAATGCGGGGCGTGCCAGCCGACGCCGGATCGCGTTTAGCCCGCTAAACGCACCTCCGAGGGCGGGGGAGCGAAGCGGGGCGGAGAAGCGTGAAGGCCCCCTTCCCGAGGCGGAGCCGGGGAAGGGGGCCTTCACGTGTGAAGAGGTCAGTCGGTGGTCTCGTCGGTGCCGTCGGCCTTCGCCTTGGCGTCGGCAGCCTTGGGCGCCCGGCCGTTGCGCGAGCTGCGGCGCGGCTGACGCGGGGCGGGCGGCGGCGGGGAGATCTGCTGCACGGCCGGGCCGCCGCCGAGCATGAGCTCCGCGAAGGTCGCCATGGCCTCGTCCAGCTGGCCGCCGATGCGGCGCACGGACTCGTCGTTGCTCTTGCGCACCAGCGTGTCGACCGAGTCGGTGTCCGGCTGCTTCTGGAGCGTGCTCTCGACCTTCGACAGGCCGCTGCGGATCGAGCCGTCGAGGTCGCCGAGGCGCCCGGTGAAGCCGTCTTCGACCTTGTCGAGCCGCTCGGCCAGGTCGTCGAGCCGCGAGGTGACCTTCTCGAGGCGGTCGCCGAGCCCGTCGAGGCGCTCCGAGGCGTCGATCATCTCGCCGGTCTCGGTCAGCGCGGTCTTCAGCGCCTCGGTGTTCGCGGTGAGGCTTTCCTTGGTGGCCTTGTCGAGGTTCTCGACGCGGGTACGCAGCTCGCGGTCGACGGTGTCGACGCGGTCGCGCAGCACCGACTCGGCCTGCTCGACGCGCTCGCGCACCGGGCCGATCACCGACTGGGGCAGCGAGTCGGTCTTGACGTCCTGCTTGTCGAGGTGCGAGCCGAGTTCGTCGAGACGACGGTGGATGTTCTGGAGCTTGTCCTCAAGCCCGTCCATCCGGCCAGCGACGCCCTCGAACTTCGCGGCCATGCCGTCGAGGCGGCCGTCGAGCTGGGCGAAGGGCTTGGCGAGCTTGTCGACGATGCTTTCGACGGCGCGGGTCAGCGCGGCGATCGCGGTGTCCTGCGCTTCGAGCCGCGACATGGTCTCGTCGAGGCGCTCGGCGAGCACGCTGGTCTCGGTGCGGTCGGGCATCTCCGAGAGGCGCTTGCGGACCGCGCCGAGCGAGTCGACCGGCGCCAGACGTGCGTAGATGTCGTCGAGCGCGTCGAAGATCTGCTGCTGTTCGCTCTCACGCACTTCGGCCGCGCGCACCAGCATGTTGCGCATCCGGTCGAAGGACGGGGCTGCAATGTGGTTGTCAGTGGTCACTGCGGTGTCCTTCGTGGGCGGGGAAATGGGAGGGACGTGACGTGAAGCTTATCCATTGCGAAATTGCTGTGCGTATGGCCCCCGGGTATCGGACAATGCCGAGCTCTGCCCTGATGGCCGATTCAGCCCGTGATCCACAAAGCTGAGGGTTAACCGCAGCTGGAGAGTTACCTCCATGTAGGGGAATGACAGCCTGGTTACCGTTACGTATGTCCTCTGAAAGCACCAGTTCCCGCATCCCGGAGGCGGTACTGACCCGCGCTCCCAAGGTCCTCCTGCACGACCACCTGGACGGCGGCTTGCGTCCCGCCACGGTCGCCGAACTCGCCGAACAGACCGGTTACCAGGCCCTGCCCACCGCCGATCCCGTCGCACTCGGCCGATGGTTCCGCGACGCCGCCGATTCGGGCTCCCTTGTCTCGTACCTTGAGACGTTCGCGCATACCTGCGGCGTGATGCAGACCGAGGAAGCGCTGGTCAGAGTGGCCGCCGAAGCGGTGGAAGACCTTGCCGCCGACGGGGTCGTCTACGCCGAGGTGCGTTACGCCCCCGAACTCTTCGTCGAACGCGGGCTGTCACTCGATGCGGTGGTCGAGGCCATTCAGGCCGGGTTCGCGGAAGGTGAACGGAGAGTGGCGGCCGGAGGCGGCCGGATCCGCGTCGGGACGTTGCTCTGCGCGATGCGCCAGCACGCCCGCGCGCTCGAGATCGCCGGTCTCGCCGTCCGGTACCGCGACGCCGGCGTCGTCGGGTTCGACATCGCCGGACCGGAAGACGGATTTCCGCCTACCAGAAATCTCGACGCATTCGAGTTTCTGCGCACGAATAATGCGCATTTCACCATTCATGCCGGGGAAGCGTTCGGGCTCGCGTCCATTTGGGAGGCGATTCAGCATTGCGGCGCGGAGCGGCTCGGCCACGGTGTGCGCATCGTCGACGACATCAAGACCGACAGTGACGGCACGGTCCATTTGGGACGGTTGGCCGCCTACGTCCGCGACCGCCGGATCCCGCTGGAGATCTGCCCCACGTCCAATGTCCAGACGGGAGCGGCGCGCTCGATCGGCGAACATCCCATCGGCCTGCTCGCCCGGCTGCGCTTCCGGGTCACCGTCAACACCGACAACCGGCTGATGAGCGGCTGCTCGATGACCAGCGAATTCGCCGCCCTGGCCGAGGCCTTCGGCTTCGGGCTGGCCGATCTCGAGTGGTTCACCATCAATGCGATGAAATCCGCGTTCCTCGATTTCGACCAGCGGCTCGACATCATCACCACGGTCATCAAGCCCGGGTACGCGGCCTTGCGGTAGTTAGCAGCGACAACTATCGTTCACTATGTAGGAGAACTTTCCCAAATAGTGAAACGGTGGCGATGATGGCGCAGGTCGCGGACGTGGAGATCGGCGGAAAACGACGCTGGCTCATCCTCGCGCTCGGCCTCGCCGCGCAGACGGCGAGCTGTTCGTTCCTCTACGGGATCCCGTTCCTGGTGCCGTCCATGCAGCGTGCGGAGGGTCTGACACTCGCCGAAGCGGGAACGGTCGTCGCGGCGCCGAGTCTTGGCCTGCTGTTCACCTTGATCCTGTGGGGCGCGGCCGCGGACCGTTACGGAGAGCGTTTGGTAATGGCCCTCGGACTGGGCGTCTCGGGGTTACTCCTCGTGTACGCGGCAGCCGGGGACCACTCGCTCGGGATCCTCTTTGGAGTGTTCCTGCTCGCCGGTGCGAGCACCGCGTCAGTGAACGCCGCGAGCGGCCGGGCCGTCCTCGGCTGGTTCGGCCCGGCCGAGCGGGGCTTCGCGATGGGCATCCGCCAGATGGCCCAGCCGCTCGGGGTGGGCGTCGCCGCGTTCGGCCTCCCGCCGCTCGCGGATCGCTGGGGCTTCCAGGTCTCGCTCATGCTGCCCGCGCTGGCCTCGATCGTCGTCGCGCTGCTCGTCGCCTGGCTGCTGGTCGACCCGCCGCGTCCGGAGTCCGGGACGAGTGCGGGGGAGAAGCCGCCTTCGCCGTACCGGAAGCCGGCGCTGTGGCGAGTCCACGGCGCGAGCGCGCTGCTCGTCGTCCCGCAGTTCACGGTTTCGGCATTCACTCCGGTGTACCTGGTGACCATGCATCACTGGACGGCCGCGTCGGCGGGCTGGTTCGTCGGCGGCGTCCAGATCCTCGGCGCGCTGGGCAGGCTCGTGTCGGGCTACTGGTCCGACCGCGTCGGCAGCAGGCTGCGGCCGATGCGGCAGCTGGCGATTTCGAGCGCCGCGGTGATGCTGCTGGTCGCGCTCGGGGACGCGACGGGGCCGTGGCTGGTGCTGCTCGCGCTCGTCCTGGCCGCGGTGATCACCGTGTCCGACAACGGGCTCGGGTTCACCGCGTCGGCGGAGATGGCAGGGCTCGCGTGGGCGGGGCGGGCGATGGGCACGCAGAACACCGGCCAGAACATCGCCGCCGCCCTGACCCCGCCGATGCTGGGTCTGGTCATCGGCGATTCGCGCTACGCGCTGGCCTTCTGTGTCGCCGCGGTCTTCCCGGTGCTGGCCGTGGCCCTGGTGCCCGTCAAAGACGAAAAGAGCCCCTCAGGACGAACCTGAGGGGCTCTTTCGCGGGTGGATCAGACGACCGTGAGGCGGTTCTCGAAGGTCTCGACGAGCTTGCGCCACTCGGACTGCTCGGCGTCGAACGGAGCACTCGGCTCGAGGCGCGTGGGGTCCGGCCGCAGCACGAACGACACGAGCCAGCCGAGGCTTTCGTTGGCGGCGAGCGCGGTGTCGACGCTGTCGTCCTCGGCCCACTCGGCGGCGTCGGTGATCAGTTCGACGGCCAGCTCCAGCTGGGTCGGGTCGATCGACTCGGGGCCCTCGGCGATGTCGTCGGCGATGCCGTTGAGCACGTAGGTGTTCTCGGCGTCGACGTCGATCTCGAGCTCGCCCGCGGTGGCCTTCGTGGTCACCTCGTCCCAAGTGGACACTTGGGCGAGATCGTTGTCCGCCAGCTCCTTGCCGTCCGCGATCGCGCGGATGAGCGCCTTCTCCGAGGAGAAGACGTCGATCTCGCCCTCGCTGCCGAGGAAGATCGGCTTGTCGTCGAGGTAGCAGCGCAGCGTGTAGTACTCGGCGCCGGAGGTGATGATCTTGATCGGATCGATGCCGACCTCGCCCCAGAAACCGACGGGCTCGTCGTCTTCGTCCTCGTCTTCGTCATCATCGACGTCTTCGAGGCCCTCGGCGGCCGCGGCCTCGGCTTCGGCGGACTCCGCGAGGAAGGTCGCGAGCTCCTCCGCCGTCTGCTCCAGCACCTTCTCGTCGACGTCGGGAGCGGTCACCAGACCGTCGATCGCGTCGAGCACGATGTCCCACTTCTCGGACACGGCCTGCGAGAGGTCCGCCCAGAGGCGCTCGCCGTCGCGGCCGGAGAAGGGCAGCGTGCCCTGATCCAGCAGCGAGAAGCTCTCGTGCGCGTCGAGGACCTCGTGGACGTCGTCGAGTTCGCACACGTCCGCGAGCGAACGCACGATGCCGATGATCTCGGCCAGCTCGCCCAGCGTCCACTGGTCCGGCTTCTCGGCGACGAGCTCGGGGACGCCCACCAGGTCGTAGGTGTGGTCGTCGTCCGGGATCAGCTCGGGGACGTTCAGCGCCGGTACGACCTCCCACGCGGGGTGGTCGAGCAGGTCGTGCTGCTCTGAAGTCCGCACGAACGCGGCTAGATGCGCGGCGTCCGGGAAGGCGTACAGGTCTTCCTCGTCGCCGAGGAAGGCTTCCCACTCCTCGCCGTCTTCCCGCCAGCGCGGCGCCCAGAGAGTGACGACGTCACCCTGTGGCAGGCCGAGTTCGATCGGGATGATGTCCTGTGCCATTCCTTAGCCCTCTCGGATTACCGCCTGTGTGCGCGCGGCCGGATGATGCATGCCCGGTGGGTGCGCGGTACCGCGAAGCCTACGGGTTTCCGCCGATGGGCGCGATCACCCCTGGGCAAGAAGCGACCAACGGATGGCACGATAGGTCCTCTGATGACTCTTACAGACCTCCTGCCTGCGGATCCCGACCCCGACTCGCTGTTCGAAGCCTTCTCCACCTGGACGGCCGAGCGCGGGTTAGAGCTGTACCCCGCGCAGGAGGAGGCCATCATCGAAGTGGTCTCCGGCGCGAACCTGATCCTTTCGACGCCGACGGGGTCCGGGAAGAGCCTGGTCGCCGTCGGGGCTCACTTCACCGCGCTCGCGTACGGCCGCCGCAGCTACTACACGGCACCGATCAAGGCGCTCGTCTCGGAGAAGTTCTTCCAGCTCATCGAGATCTTCGGCGCGGAGAACGTCGGCATGATGACCGGCGACTCGGCGGTGAACGCCGACGCGCCGATCATCTGCTGTACGGCGGAAATCCTGGCGAACATGGCGTTGCGGTTCGGTGCCGACGCGCCGGTCGGCCAGGTCATCGCGGACGAGTTCCACTTCTACTCCGAGCCCGATCGCGGCTGGGCGTGGCAGGTGCCGCTGCTGGAACTGCCGAAGGCGCAGTTCGTGCTGATGTCGGCGACGCTGGGCGACGTGTCGTTCTTCGAGAAGGACCTCACCCGCCGGACCGGGCGGCCGACCGCGGTGGTCACCTCGGCCGAACGGCCGGTGCCGCTCACCTTCCGTTACGCGCTGACGCCGTTGCACGAGACGATGTCCGAGCTGCTCAACGGTGGTCAGTCGCCGGTCTACGTCGTGCACTTCTCGCAGGCGGCGGCGATCGAGCGCGCGCAGACGCTGATGAGCATCAACGTCACCACCAAGGCGGAGAAGGAGGCCATCGCCGAGCTGCTCGGTGACTTCCGCTTCGCCGCCGGGTTCGGGAAGACGCTCTCGCGGCTGGTGCGGCACGGCATCGGCGTGCACCACGCCGGAATGCTGCCGAAGTACCGGCGCCTGGTCGAGCAGCTCGCGCAAGCCGGGCTGCTGAAGGTGATCTGCGGGACCGACACGCTCGGCGTCGGCATCAACGTACCTATTCGCACAGTGGTCTTTTCAGCGCTGACGAAGTACGACGGCGTGCGGCAGCGGCATCTCAAGGCGCGCGAGTTCCACCAGATCGCCGGGCGCGCGGGCCGGGCGGGTTACGACACCGACGGTTACGTCGTCGTGCAGGCACCGGACCACGTCGTCGAAAACGCCAAGGCGCTGGAGAAGGCGGGCGACGATCCCAAGAAGAAAAAGAAGATCGTCCGCAAGAAGGCGCCCGAAGGGTTCGTCAACTGGACGGAGAGCACCTTCGACCGGCTGATCGCGGCCGAGCCGGAGCCGCTCACGTCGAGCTTCCACGTCAGCCACTCGATGCTGCTGAACGTCGTTTCCCGGCCGGGCAACGCGTTCGACTCGATGCGGCATCTGCTGGAGGACAACCACTCCGACCGCCCCACCCAGCGGAAACTGATCCTGCGTGCGATCGCGATCTACCGCGCGCTGCTCGCCGCCGGTGTGGTGGAACGGCTCGACGAACCCGACGAGCAGGGCCGGATCGTCCGGCTCACCGTGGACCTGCAGTTCGATTTCGCGCTGAACCAGCCGCTTTCGCCGTTCGCGCTGGCCGCGATCGAACTGCTCGACCTCGAATCGCCGTCGTATCCGCTCGACGTCGTGTCCACTGTGGAATCCACAGTGGACAATCCGAGGCCGGTCCTTTCGCAGCAGCAGTTCAAGGCGCGCGGCGAGGCCGTGCAGGCGATGAAGGCCGAAGGCATCGAGTACGACGAGCGGATGGAGCTGCTCGAGAACGTCACGTACCCGAAGCCGCTGGAGGAACTGCTGGAAGCGGCGTATTCCCGCTACCGGCAAGGACATCCGTGGGTCGACGACTACGAGCTCAAGCCGAAGTCCGTCGTGCGCGACATGTACGAGCGGGCGATGAACTTCGTCGAGTACATCGGTTTCTACCAGCTCGCGCGGTCGGAAGGGCTGGTGCTGCGGTACCTCACCGACACCTACGACTCGCTCCGGCACACGGTGCCCGACGAGGCCAAGACGGAACCGTTGCAGGACCTCATCGAGTGGCTGGGTGAACTGGTGCGCCAGGTCGACTCGAGTCTCCTGGACGAATGGGAAGCGTTGCGGCATCCCGAAGAGGAGGGCCCGGTTTCGGCTCGTCCGCCGTCCGAGCCGCCCGCGGTCACGCGGAACGAGCGCGCCTTCCGGGTGCTCGTGCGGAACGAACTGTTCCGGCGCGTGGAGCTGGCGTCGCGGCGTGCCTATTGGGCGCTCGGCGAGCTGGACTCCGCGTCGGGCTGGGACGCGGACGCGTGGGAAGACGCCATCGAGGACTACTTCGACGAGCACGAAACGCTCGGCATCGGGCCGGACGCGCGCGGGCCGCAGTTGCTGATCATCGAGAAGGAGCCGGAGATCTGGCGGGTGCGGCAGATCTTCGACGATCCGGCGGGCGACCACGACTGGGGTATCGGCGCGGAGGTCGACTTGGCCGCTTCGGACGAGGCGGGCTCGGCGGTCATCCGGATCACGGCGGTGGACCGGCTCGGGGGCTGAAGGGGACTTTCCCCGCATGTCATGCGGGGAAAGCGCCCTTCACCGCGTGAGATGAGGTGAAGGTTTCCTTCAGTTCACGGGGGAGCGGCGCGGTGAGATCAGGCCGCAAGGGGCGGGAAACAGGCCTGGGCGTCGTGGCCGTCGAACCACAGCCCGACGGTGAACGCCATGGTCGCCTCCATGAGCCGCGCCCGGTCGAGCCCGCCCGCGTTCAGCGGTGTGCACCCGATGTCGCGCACGAGACCGCTCACCACCTCGACGGCCTCCGGTGAACCGCAGAGCGGCACCGCGAGCGGGCGGCCGCCGAACACCGGGGGAGTCATCCGCCAGACGTCGACGTGACACAGGTTGAACGCCTTGACCACGTGCGCGTCCGGAGCGGCGGCGGCGATCCGCTCCGCCTGGCCGGGGACCGTCAGCACGGCGCCGGGGCCGACCGCGTTGGTGCAGTCGATCAGCACCTTGCCCGCGAGGGATTCACCCGCACTGGCAAGGACTTCCGTCACCGCCCCGGCGGGAACGGCGAGCAGGATCACCTCGCTCGCGCGAGCGGTCTCCTCCCAGGTCCCCACGCGAGCGGAGATCCTTTCGGCCTTGGCCCGGTCGCGCGCGGCGACCATCACCTCGTGCCCGGACCACTGGCCGCCGAGCGCTTCCGCCATCCCGCCCGCGCCGAAGATTCCGATACGCATGTGCCACTCCCTAAGATCGAGTTACGACACGACCGTAGAAAGCGGCGCGGGTACCAAGTGGTTACCGGAGGTCCCATGGACGACGTCTTCCTCGCCGACTGCCGTGCGCGGCTGGCCTTCGATCTGATGGCGAACACGTGGAACCCCGTCGTCCTCTGGGCCCTGCGGGACGGCGCGCTCCGCCCCGCCGAGCTGCGGCGACGGCTGGGCGGGATCAGCACGAAGGTGCTCACGGAGACTGTCCGGCGGCTCGAGTTCAACGGTCTGGTCAGCAGGCGCGACTGCGGCCGGACGGCGAAGGTCGAGTACGCGCTGACGGACCTCGGGGTCACCTTGCTGGCGCCCATCGAGGCGTTCGGGGAGTGGGCCTTCCGGCACGGTGACGACGTGATGGCGGCCCAGGACGAGGCGGTCAAGCGGGCGGGCGAGCCTCGGCCAGCTTGAGGAGCGGGGCGGCCGCCGCGGCGTCGGTGATCAGCGTCGAAACCATGCCGGAGCGCAGGACGGCGTCTATCGCTTCGGCCTTCGGCTCCGTGTAGCCCAGCGCGATCACCTCGGGGACCGCCAGCAGTTCCTCGGCGCTTATGGCCAGCACGTGGTGGGCCAGCCCCGTCGACATCGGTGTGCCGTCGGCGTCGAACAGGCGCGCGGAAACCTCGGCTTTGGCACCTCGTTTCGCTATGGCGCTCCGCTCCGTTTCGTCGAGCGCGTCGTAGACCGTCGACTCCTCGGGCTTCCACGCGCCGATGCTGACGACGGCCTTGGTCAGGTTCTTGAACTGCCCGAAGGTTTCCGCGATCCCGGGCTGCCTGCGCAGTGTCTCGGTGGTGCGGCGGTCGGGGAGGACGAGCGGGCCGAAGATCGGGTACGCCTGCCCGCCGGAGACCGAGGCGACCCGGCTGACCGTCTCCACCGAGCGGTCCCGCATGTCCATCCCCGCCTGGACACCGCACAGCTGGACGACCGGGCATTTCGGCAGCGACTGGATCGCGTCGGTCATCGCGTTCACGGACCGTGCCCAAGACAGGCCGAGAACGTCGCCGGGAGTGAGGATTTCGGTCAGGAGCCGGGCCGCGAGCGTGCCGATCTTCCGCCGGGCGACTTGGCGGGATTCCGGTTCGGGCGCTCGTTCGAGCACGAGGACCCTGTCCAGCCGGTACGCGGCGCGGATTTCCTCGGACAGCACGAGATCGACCGGCGCCGGCAGCTGGAACTCGACCTTGACGATGCCGCTTTCCCTGGCGGTGTCGAGCATCCGGGCGACCTTGAACCGGCTGATGCCGAACTCCTCGGCGATCTCCAGTTTCGAGGCGCCCTGTTCGTAGAACCGCCGGGCCACCGCGGCCAGGCGTAGCGACTCCACCAGGCCGGGACCCTGTTTCTTCCCGCTCATTTGAGCACTATACCGCGAAATCAACCCGAAAGGTTGACGTAACACTTGGAAAAAGTTCACCATGCCTGAACATGCAGTCCGAAGCATAGGCCCACCCCGCTCATTTGAGCGGAGAGAAGAGGAGCTGGCATGCGTGCCGCGATCGTGGACAAGCCCGGGGAGATCAGGGTCGGCGAGGTGCCCGATCCCAAACCGGGGGATCGCCAGGTCGTCGTCAAGGTGGGTGCCTGCGGGATCTGCGGGACCGACCTCCACATCGCCGACGGGCACTTCCCGCCGACGCCCTATCCGATCGTCCCCGGCCACGAGTTCGCCGGCGAGATCGTCGAACTCGGCGCCGACGTGCCGGGCGGCTGGAAGGTCGGCGACCGGGTGGCCGTCGACCCGTCGCTGTTCTGCGGCTACTGCAAGCCTTGCCGGTCCGGCCGCGGCAACCTCTGCGAGAACTGGAACGCGACCGGCGACACCGTGAACGGCGCTTTCGCCGAGTACGTCGCCGTTCCGTCGGCGAACTGCTATCGCATGCCGGACACGATGACCTGGGAACAGGGCGCGCTCGTCGAGCCGGTTTCGTGCGCCGTCCACGGCGTGCGGCGGATCGGCGTCGAGGCGGGCGAGCGGTTCCTCGTCGTCGGCGCGGGCACGATGGGCCTGATCATGCAGCAGTTGTTGCAGCGTGCGGGCGCCCACGTGACGGTGGTCGACCGCAACACCTCCCGCCTCGGCCGCGCCAAGGATCTCGGCGCCGTCGCGGTCGCGGGTGACGTGAAGGACTTGGACGACGAGAAGTTCGACGCCGCCGCGGACTGCACCGGCGCCGCGCCCGCCATCGAAGCGGCCTTCGACTCGCTCCAGCGCGGAGGCCGCTTGCTGGTCTTCGGGGTCGCGCCCGCCGAAGCGCGTGTCGCGCTTTCGCCGTTCCGGATCTACAACGACGAAATCACCGTCGTCGGCTCGATGGCCGTCATGAACAGCTTCGGCGCCGCGCTCGACCTGGTCGCCGACGGCGCCGTCGACACCGCCGCGCTGCTCACCGACACGCTGCCGCTGGAGCAGTACCCCGACGCGCTCGCCCTCATGCGCAGTGGCGCCGGCTTGAAGGTGCAGGTCTTACCGGGAGGCGAAAGTGCGTAAAGCAGTCGCTCTGCTCGCGGTTCTCCTGCTGACCCTCACCGGCTGCGCCGGCGCGGGCGCGCTCGGGACCGGCGACCGGACGCTCGTCGTCGCGATCGTCGCGAACCCGCAGATGAAGGACGCCATCGAGCTTTCCGGCGAGTTCGAGAAGGCGAATCCCGGCGTCACCCTCAAATTCGTGTCGCTGCCCGAAAACCAGGCACGCGCGAAGATCACCGCGTCGACGGCCACCGAAGGCGGCGAGTTCGACGTCGTCATGATCAGCAACTACGAAGCCCCGCAGTGGGCGGCGAACGGCTGGCTCGAAAACCTCGAGCCGCATATCGCGGCGAACCCTTCGTACGACTCGGCCGACTTCATCCCGAGTATCAAGGAATCGTTGTCGCACAACGGATCGCTCTACGCGCTGCCGTTCTACGGCGAGTCTTCGTTCCTGGCCTACCGCAAGGATCTGTTCGAGCAGGCCGGGATCACCATGCCCGCCAAGCCGACTTGGTCGCAGATCGCCGAGTACGCCGCGAAACTCGACGACAAGTCGAAGGGCCTGGCCGGGATCTGCCTGCGCGGGAAGCCGGGCTGGGGCGAGAGCCTCGCGCCGTTCACCACGGTCGCCAACACCTTCGGCGCGCAGTGGTTCGACAAGGACTGGAACGCGAAGCTGACCAGCCCCGAGTTCAAGGCGGCCGCCGAGTTCTACGTGAACCTCGTGCGGAACCACGGCGAGGTCGGCGCGTCGAGCGCGGGCTTCTCCGAATGCGGCACGCGGTACACCCAAGGCCAGGCCGCGATGTGGTACGACGCCACGGTCATGGCGGGGACGAACGAGGATCCGGCGGCCAGCAAGATCGTCGGGAAGTCCGGTTACGCCCCGGCTCCGGTGGAGAAGACGCAGGCGAGCGGCTGGCTCTACACCTGGGCGCTGGCGATCCCGAAGGTCGCCAAGGACAAGGACGCCGCCTTCAAGTTCATGTCCTGGATGACCGACAAGGCCTACGTGCAGCGGGTCGCCAAGGAGTACGGCGACTGGAACCGCGTCCCGCCGGGTGTGCGGAAGTCGACCTACGACATCCCGCAGTACCGCGAGGCCGCCAAGGCCTACGCGCAGCCGACGCTGGACGGGATCGCGGACGCCAACCAGCGGAAGGCGATGGCGAATCCGGTGCCCTACCCCGGGATCCAGTTCGTCGGCATCCCCGAGTTCCAGGATCTCGGCACGCGGGTGAGCCAGCAGCTTTCGGCGGCGATCGCGGGCCAGATCACCGTGGACGAGGCGCTGAAGCAGTCACAGGAGTACGCGCAGACCGTCGGCAAGTCGTATCAGGAGGCGCAGTGATGTCCACGATCTCCGCTCCTGCCCGTACAGAACCCGCCCACGCCAAGAAGGCGCCGCCGAAACGCGGCACCGACACGCCGTTCAAACGACGATTGCCGCTGCTGCCCGCGCTGCTGTTCGTCGTCGCCGTGACCCAGTTGCCGTTCGTGCTGACGGTGTTCTACTCGTTCCAGTCGTGGAACCTGGTGCGGCCGGGCTCGCGGCATTTCGTCGGGCTGCAGAACTACATCGACGTCTTCGCCGACTCGACGTTCCTCGGCGCGTTGCTGAACACCGTCGTGCTGACGGTCGTCTGCGTGTTCTTCTCCCTGCTGCTCGGACTGGGACTCGCGATCCTGCTCGACCGGAAGTTCCTCGGCCGCGGCGTGGTCCGAACCCTGCTGATCACGCCGTTCCTGATCCTGCCCGCGGCGGGCGCGCTGCTGTGGAAGACGACGATGTTCGATCCGACCTACGGGTTGCTGCACTTCGTGTTCGGCACGGACGTCGACTGGCTTTCGGAGTTCCCGCTCGCGGCGGTGATCGCCCAGGTCGTCTGGCAGTGGACGCCGTTCATGATGCTGCTGATCCTGGCCGGGCTGCAGAGCCAGCCGAAGGACGTCCTGGAGGCCGCGTCGGTCGACGGCGCCGGCCGCTGGCGGACGTTCACCGCGATCACATTGCCGCATCTGAGCCGGTTCCTGCAGCTGGCGACGCTGCTGGGCGCGATCTACATCGTGAACAGCTTCGACGCGATCTTCCTGATGACACAGGGAGGTCCGGGGACGGCCAGCACGAACCTGCCCTTCTACATCTACCAGCGGGCGTTCCAAGGTTTCGACATCGGGCAGTCGTCCGCGATGGGGGTGATCGTCGTGATCCTGACGATGATCGTCGCGACCTTCGCGCTGCGGCTGATGTTCCGCACGTTCTCGGTCCAGGGAGGCGCGAAATGAAAGGCCGGTTCGGCGCGGGCGCGTTGACGGTCGCGACCTGGGTGATCGCGATCCTGTTCGTTTTCCCGCTGTTGTGGATGATCCTCACGGCCTTCAAACAGGAGGCCGACGCCTACACCGATCCGCCGCGGCTGTTCTTCACGCCGACGCTCGACCAGTTCGCCGGGGTGCTCGAACGCGGGTTCCTGCCGTATCTGTCGAACTCGGCTTTCGTCACCGTCGTTTCGACGATTTTCGTACTGCTGCTGGGAATCCCGGCGGCGTACGCGCTGTCGCTGGCGCCGGTGAAGGGGACGAGCAACGCGCTCGGCTTCTTCCTGTCGACGAAGATGCTGCCGATCGTGGCCGCGATCATCCCGCTGTACGTGATCTCGCAGAACACCCAGTTGCTGGACAACGTGTGGGCGCTGATCATCCTGTACACATCGATGAACCTGCCGCTGGCCATCTGGATGATGCGGTCGTTCTTCCTCGAAGTGCCGCACGAGATGATCGAAGCGGGCCGGATCGACGGCGCGACTTTGCCGGTGCTGCTGCGGAAGATCATCATGCCGGTCGTCGCGCCCGGGGTGGCCGCGACCGCGCTGATCTGCGTGATCTTCTCGTGGACCGAGTTCTTCTACTCGGTCAACCTCACCGCCGCGCGCGCCGGGACGGTGCCGGTGTTCCTGGTCGGCTTCATCACCAGCGAGGGCCTGTACTGGGCGCAGCTGTCCGCGGCGGCCCTGCTCGCGTCACTGCCGGTGATGATCGTCGGCTGGATCGCGCAGAACCACCTGGTGCGAGGGCTTTCGATGGGCGCTGTCAAGTAACGCCTCGTGGCTGTTGGCCGCATGCGGTGCGAGCCAGGGTGAGGCTGTGTGGAAATAGGGACGTTGAACGTCCCTATTTCCACACAGTCGGTGTCTGGTTCTGGGCCCACTCACGAGCCCTGCGGCTAGGCGAGCGAGAGTGCCTGACCAGGGCAGATGTGCACGGCGGTGCGCGCGTTCTCCTCCGCCTCGTCACCTTCGGGCTCGGCGTTCAGCAGGATGACCGTGCCGTCGTCCTCGCTCTGGTCGAACAGGTCGGGGTCGGTGAGCACGCACTGGCCGGCGCCCACACATTTCCCGGTGTCCGCGGTGATTTTCATGGCTCCTCCTACCAGGTGACCGGAAGGGCGTGGAGGCCGTAGATCGTCGAATCGTGCTTGAACTGCAGCTCGTCGACCGGAACGGCGACCCGGATGCCCGGAATACGCTTGAACAGCGTATCGAACACGATCTGGAGTTCCATCCGCGCCAGATTCTGGCCGAGGCACTGGTGCACGCCGAACCCGAACGCGACGTGGTGCCGCGCGCCGCGTTCGATGTCGAAGGCGTCGGGGTTCTCGAATCCGTCCGGATCGTGGTTGCCCGCGTTGCTCAGGCCGACGACGCCTTCACCAGCGCGGATGAGCGTGCCGCCGATCTCGATGTCCGCCGTGGCGAAGCGTGAGGTCGCCGTCTCGGCGATGGTGAAGACCCGCAGGAGTTCCTCGATCGCGGGGAGGGTCTTGTCCGGGTCCGCCTTGATCTTCGCCAGCTGTTCGGGGTTCTCCAGCAGGGTCACCGTGCCGAGCGAAATCATGTTCGCCGTGGTCTCGTGTCCGGCGATGAGCAGCAGGAACGCCAAGCTGACGAGTTCGTCGTGGTTGGTTTCGCCCGCTTCCCGCTGTTTCAGGATCTGACGGCCGAGGAGGTCGTCCTCGGTGACGTCCGCTTCTTTCCTGGTGACGAGTTCGTCGAGATAGTTCTCGAGCTGCTCGAACGCCGCCTGCCGGTCTTCCGGGCTGACTTCCCGGCTGAGCATCTTGGAACTGCGGGCCTGGAAGAACTCGTGGTCCGAATAGGGGACGCCGAGCAGTTCGCAGATCACCAGCGACGGGACGGGCAGCGAAAGCGCCTGGACCAGATCGGCGGGTTTGGGGCCCGCGAGCAGGGCGTCGATGTGTTCGTCGACGATCTGCTGGATGCGCGGTTGCAGCGCCTTCATGCGTTTGACCGTGAATTCCCCGACGACGTCACGCCGGGCCCGGCTGTGCTCCGGCGGGTCCATCGAAATGAGGGACGGGCGGAAAGGCTTGTCCTCGCGCCGGATCTGCCGCGCGACCATCAGCGGGAACGCCGGATCCAGCCGGTCGGAGCTGAAATGCGGACTGCTCAGCATTTCGCGGATGTCTTCGAGCCGGGTGAGTGCCCACGCCGTTTGACCGGACGGCAGCCCGACGCGGGAAACCGGATTTTCCGTACGAAGTCTGTCGTATTCCGGCGGCGGCGAAAACGGGCATTTGCGTACCAGCGGCAAGGTGGCGGTGGTTTCCTCGACGTCAGTCATCGGGTTGTCCTTTCCCCAGGGTGTCGGGTGGGTTCGGGCGATATCGGACAGGAGGCCCCAAAAAGTATGCGGATGGTTTCATTCCGCTTATGTCACCAAGGTACTCAAGTGGAGACAGGTCGTCCACTCGCGAAGGGGTGGTTTCCCGGGAAGCGTGAAGGGCACGCCCTTACGTGCGAGAATCACGGCCCTGAAGGACCTTCGAGAGGCGAGGATCATGACAGCCGACCCCGAGACCCGCTTGCGCGCCGACGCGCGCCGGAACCGGGATCAGATCCTGGCCGCCGCGAGAGTGATCTTCGCAGCTCAGGGCGCCGAGGTCCCGATGGAGGAGATCGCGCGCTCGGCGGGCGTGGGTGTCGGCACCCTCTACCGGCGTTTCCCGGATCGGGACGCGTTGATCCGCGCGGTCGCCGTCGACAACTTCGATCGGGTCCTGAGGGACGCGAAGGCCGCGAAGGATCAGGAGTCCTCGGACTGGGACGCCCTGATCCGGCTCCTGCACCAGTCGATGGAACTGCAGTTGAGCATCCAGCTCGCGATGGTGTCGCCTCGCGCGCTGGCGATCCTCACGAGCGATCCCGCGATCAAGGCCCTGCGGGACGAGTTGCTCCTGGTGATGGAGGCCTTCGTCCGGGGAGCGCAGGAGGAGGGGCGGCTCCGGCCGGACGTCGCGACCGGTGACGTGGCGATCCTGTTCGCGACCGTGCTGCGGCAGATGCCGGGCAAGGGCGAGGAGATCGCGCGGATGGCGACCAGGCGCTGCATCGGGATCATGATCGACGGGTTGCGGGCCGACGGCTCGAACGAGCCGCTTCCGGGCCGGGTGCTGACCGGCGCCGACCTGGACCCCTAGATCGCGTTTAGCCCGCTAAACGCGCTCCGCCGGAGGACGCGACGCGCGTGTCCGGGGACCGAACTCGCGTGATTGAAGGCGGATCTCGCGTGATTGGACTCCGCACTGTGTCTTCCGGCTGGAGACACGCGTGTTCCGGCTCCAATCACGCGAGATCCGGCGGCCGCGCGTGACCCACCGCATTCAGAGGACTGAATGCGGTGGGTGTGGGGCGTCAGACGCCGAGGGGGTGCCAGACGGTCTTCGCCTCCAGGTACCGCCGCAGCCGCGCGATGTCCGCGTCGGCCGTCCAGTCGGGTTCGGCGTCTGGCACGGTCAGGACGCGCTTCACGGTGCCCGCCGCGTCGCGCGCCAGGTCCGCCCGCGCGGACGGCTCCGCGCCCGTCGGGTCCAGCGCGTTGACGTCACCGTGCGAGGCCAGCCACGAACCCAGCTCCGCCGCCCGGCCGGTCAGGATGTTCGCGACCCCGCCCGGCAGGTCGGACGTCGCCAGGACCTCCGAGAGCGTGATCGCGGGCAGCGGCCGGTCCGCGCTGGAGACGACCACCGCTGTCGAGCCCGTCGCCAGCACCGGGGCCAGCACGCTCACCAGACCCAGCAGCGACGACTGCTGCGGCGCCAGCACGCCCACGACACCGGTCGGTTCCGGGACGGTGAAAGAGAAGTACGGACCCGCGACGGGGTTGGCCGCGCCGAGCACGGTCGCGATCTTGTCCGTCCAGCCCGCGTACCAGACCCAGCGGTCGATCGCCGCGTCCACAAGGGACTGAGCCTTCTTCGCCGCGACGCCTTCGGACGCGGACACCTCCGCGACGAACTGCTCGCGGCGGCCTTCCAGCACCTCCGCCACCCGGTACAACACCTGTCCGCGGTTGTACGCCGTCGCCGCCGACCAGCCGCCGAAAGCCTTGCGGGCGGCGGAAACCGCGTCACGGACGTCCTTGCGTGACGCGTGCGAGGCGTTCGCCAGGAACTTGCCCTTGGCGTCGGTGACCGGGTACACCCGGCCCGACTCCGACCGCGGGAACTTGCCGCCGATGTAGAGCTTGTAGGTCTTGGCTACCGAAATACGGTCAGACATCGAGGTAGGCCTCCAGTCCGGTGCGTCCGCCTTCGCGGCCGAAACCCGACTCCTGGTAGCCGCCGAACGGCGCGGCGGGATCGAAGCGGTTGAACGTGTTGGCCCAGACGACGCCGGCGCGGAGCTGGTTCGCCATCCACAGGATGCGCGAGCCCTTTTCGGTCCAGATTCCGGCGGAAAGCCCGTACGGCGTGTTGTTCGCCTTCGTGACGGCCTCGTCCGGGGTGCGGAAGGTCAACACCGAAAGCACTGGCCCGAAGATCTCCTCGCGGGCGATGCGCATCGACTGCTGAACCTCGGAGAACACCGTGGGAGCGAAGAAGAAACCCCGTTCCGGCACCGGGCACGGGCTGGTCCAGCGTTCCGCGCCCTCGGCGTCGCCGGACTCCACCAGCCCCTTGATCTTCGCGAGCTGCTCGGCGGAGTTGATCGCGCCGATGTCGGTGTTCTTGTCCAGCGGGTCGCCCAGCCGCAGGGTCGAGACGCGGTGGCGGAGCTTTTCGAGCAGCTCCTCGGCGATGGACTCCTGCACCAGCAGACGCGAGCCCGCGCAGCAGACGTGACCCTGGTTGAAGAAGATCCCGTTGACGATCCCCTCGACGGCCTGGTCCAGCGCGGCATCGTCGAACACGATGTTCGCCGCCTTGCCGCCCAGTTCCAGCGTCAGCTTCTTCGAGGTGCCCGCGATCTGGCGCTGGATGGCCTTGCCGACCTCGGTCGATCCGGTGAACGCGACCTTGTTCACGTCGCCGTGGCCCACCAGCGCGGCGCCGATGTCCCCGGCGCCGGGCAGGATGTTGACCACGCCGGGCGGGAGTTCGGCCTGCCGGCAGATCTCCGCGAACACCAGCGCTGTCAGCGGCGTGGTCTCCGCCGGCTTGAGCACCACGGTGTTGCCGGTGGCCAGCGCGGGCGCGATCTTCCAAGCCAGCATCAGCAGCGGGAAGTTCCACGGGATGACCTGCCCCGCGACGCCGAGCGGCTTCGGGTTCGGGCCGTAGCCCGCGTAGTCGAGCTTGTCGGCCCAACCCGCGTGGTAGAAGAAGTGCGCGGCGGCCGTCGGCACGTCGGAATCGCGCGATTCCTTGATGGGCTTGCCGTTGTCGAGGCTTTCCAGGACGGCCAGCTCCCGCGACCGCTCCTGGATCAGGCGCGCGATGCGGAACAGGTACTTGGCGCGCTCCGAGCCCGGCATCTTGGACCAGACGCCGGTGTACGCCTTGCGCGCGGCCTTCACCGCGGTGTCCACATCGGACACCGACGCGGTGCCGACCTCGGCGAGCACCTCTTCGGTGGCCGGGTTGATCGTCTTGAGCGGCTCACCCGAGCCGTCGACGAACTCGCCGTTCACGAACGGCCGGTAGTGCGGTTTGAGGTTCGCGAGGTCGCGCGATTCGGGCGCGGGCGCGTACTCGAAGATGCCCATGGATCAGTCCACCGTCACGTAGTCGGGGCCGCTGTAGTGGCCGTCGGCCTGGGTGCGGCGCTGCAGCAGGAGGTCGTTGAGCAGGCTGGACGCCCCGAAACGGAACAGGTCCGGGGTCAGCCACTGCTCGCCGGCGACCTCGTGCACCGCGACCAGGTACTTGATCGCGTCCTTGGTCGTCCGGATGCCACCGGCGGGTTTGACGCCGCGCAGTTCACCGGTCTGGACGAACCAGTCGCGGACGGCCTGCAGCATGACGTGGGTGACCGGCAGCGTCGCCGCGGGCGACACCTTGCCGGTGGAGGTCTTGATGAAGTCGCCGCCCGCCAGCAGCGCGAGCCAGGACGCGCGGCGGACGTTGTCGTAGGTGGCCAGCTCACCGGTCTCGAGGATGACCTTGAGGTGAGCGCTGCCACAGGCGGCCTTGATGGCCTGGATCTCCTCGAAGACCGCCAGGTAGCGGCCCTCCAGGAAAGCGCCCCTGTCGATCACCATGTCGATCTCGGCGGCGCCGGCGTCGACGGCGATCTTGGTGTCGGCCAGCTTGATCTCGCGGCTCGTGCGCCCGGCGGGGAAGCCGGTGGCCACACTCGCGACGTGGATGCCGGTGCCCTGAAGCGCCTCGACAGCCGTCTCGACCATGTCCGGGTACACGCAGACGGCCGCGACCCGCGGGGTGTCCGGCCGTTCCGGGTCCGGCCGCTTGGCCTTCGCGGCGAGCGCGCGGACCTTTCCCTGCGTGTCGGCGCCTTCGAGGGTCGTCAGGTCGACCATCGAGATGGCGGTGTCGATCGCCCAGAGCTTGGCGGCCTTCTTGATGCTGCGCGTGCCGAGGCCCGCCGCCCGCTGCTCGACGCCGACCTGGTCGACACCAGGCAGCCCGTGCAGGAACCGGCGCAGGCTCGCCTCGTCGCGAGTCGCGTCCGTCAGCGGCGACGGGGTTGCCGTCGCCGCTGACGAGCTGGTCGTAGCTGTCATACGGGTGAGTGTAGGCGGCCTACAAGCTGGGCACCGGGCCCTGGGCGGCGGCCTTGGCCGGGATCACCGGCGAGCAGAACTCGTTGACCATCGGCAGCTGACGCTTGAGCGCGGCGTCCGGCGACGCGGTGAGGTCCACGGTGGCCAGCGTGGAGATGTTCTTGCCGGATTCGTCGTGGAAGCTGAGCGTGTTGTAGCCCGGCAGGTCGCCGCCGTGGCCCCAGATGACGATGTTCTCCGCGCACGCGCCGAGTTCCTTGAGGTTCAGCTTCATCAGGCCGAGGCCGTACTCCATGCCGTCCGCCGGGACCGTCTTCTTCATCTGCGCGAGCAGGTCCGCGGGCAGCAGGCGGCCGCCGAGCAGGGCCTCGAAGAAGCGGTTGAGGTCGGCGCCCGAGGACACCATGCCGCCCGCGCCGTAGTAGCGCGAGTAGTTGTAGGTGGTGACGTCGGTGAGGCCGCGCGGCGCGTCGTACAGCTGCTCGTAGCCGCGGGCGGCCGCGCCGATCAGGAACGGGAAGTCGCGGGGGAGCGAGGTGTCGCGCAGGTGCAGCGGCCCGGTGATGCGCTCGGCCAGCACCCGTTCGAGGGGCTTCCGGGTGGTCTTCTCGACCAGCAGGGCGAGGACGTTGTAGCCGGTGTTGGAGTACGCCCAGCTCGTTCCGGGCTTGAACTGCAGCGGCTGCTTCGACGTGCTCAGGCGGATCTCGTCGTCGCTGTCGAAATGCTCGAAGCGCTCGGTGTCGATCTCCGGCCCGGTCGCCCAGGAGTCCTCGGGGAGCAGGTCACGCGGGAGGCCGCTGGTGTGCTGGAGCACCTGGCGGACGGTGATCGGTTCCGGATACGGCAGCAGCCCCGGCAGGTAGCGTTGCACGGGCTCATCGAGCCCGACGCGCTTTTCGGCCACGAGCTGCAGGACGAGCGTGGCGACGAACACCTTGGAAACGCTGGCGATCCGCCAGCGTCCCGACACGGTGGGCTTACCGGGCCGGGTGATGTTCGCGACGCCGCTGACGCCGCGGAAATCGTCGGCAACGGCGACCATGCCCGGGATGCCCGCGGCGACGGCCGCGTCCATCGCGGCCTGGCGCGGATCGGTCTTCCCGGCGGCCGCCGCGGGCGAGGCGGTGACGGAAAGCAGTGCGGCACAAGCGATGGCGACGAAACTTCGGCGCATGGTGTGAACCCCCCAGTTCAAAGTCAGGCTTCCAATTCGGGTGTGTCCTTCTTACGTGACTTTCGTACCACGGTGACGGCACCCCAGAACGCCAAGCCGGTGATCTTCACCGTCGGCGCGGTCGGCGGCGCCGCGGGTGTCCCGGCGCGATCCTCCAGCTCGAAGGCGCCCATGAAGCCGATTCCGGTGACGTCGACGTTGATGTCGTCGGGCACGATGATGTCGATCCCGCCCATGATCGCGACGGCGGTGATCGTCGTGTGCTTCTCGGCGAAGCGCGCGTGCCGCAGGTCGATGTCGGTGCCGCCCCAGAACGCGAAACTGTTGTGCTGCGGCGGGACGACCCAGCTGCCCTTGCGTGAGGCGCCGGACATGACGGCGATCGACGCGCCGGAGCCCGGATGCCCGCCGATACGGTCGTCGGGCAGGCCGAGCGCGCGCGAGGTCGCGGGTTCGATCGCCGACCGCGCCTGCTGGGGCAGATCCGCGGTGACCGGTTTGAGGTCGCCGACGGTCTTGGCCGCGTAAACGGTGGTCAGCCGTTCTTCCAGCTCGTTGATGGTGATGCGCCCCTCGGACATCGCCGCGTGCAGCACCTGCGCGACCTGCTCGCGGTCGGCGTCGGAGATGCGCATCTGTTCGGGTCCTGGCAGGGCTGGCTCTTCGCTCACGCGCAGGAGCCTAGCGCCGGTGGGAGGGCCGGGCGTCCATCTTATGGCCGACAGTGGGATTCTGCGGTGATGGGGAACTCGTTACCCGGCGCTTTGAAGCTGCCGGACGGTGTCATGGTGCGAGGACGGGGCCTGGGTCGCCCCTGGCCGGAAGGGCCCTCGCCGGATTTCGGGCTGTATCTGGGCGGCGCGAAGCTGCGCCGCAAGCACGACCACAAAATGGACTGGGAGCGGGAGTGGATCCGCTGGCCCGACTTCCTGCTGCCGACGGACTGGGCGGACGCGCGGCGGCGGATCGTGACGCTGCACGAGCGGGCCGCGGCCGGGGAAGGTGTCGAGGTCGCCTGCTACGGCGGGGTCGGCCGGACCGGCACGGTGGTGTCCTGTCTGGCCACGCTTTCGGGGCTCGGCGCGGACGAGGCCGTGGCGTGGGCGCGGGCGAACCACAACCCGCGTTCGGTGGAGACACCGTGGCAGCGCCGCTGGGTCGGCTGGTTCGCGCGGCAGGCGTGACGAGCTAAATTGACCGGCATGGATGTGCACGTCGTTGATCACCCGCTGGCCAAGGCCAGGCTTTCCACCATGCGCGACGCGCGCACCGACAGCGCCGCCTTCCGCGCGGCGCTGCACGAGCTGACCGTCATGCTGGTCTACGAAGCCACGCGGGACATGCCCGTGCGCATCGAGCGGATCCACACGCCGGTGGCGCGCACCGACGGCTACGCGCTGGCGAGCCCGCCGCTGCTGGTGCCGGTGCTGCGGGCCGGGCTGGGGATGGCGGATCAGGCGCACAAGCTGATCCCCGACGCCCAGATGGGCTTCGTCGGGCTCGCCCGCGACGAGGAGACGCTCAAGCCGACGCCGTACCTGGAGTCGCTGCCCGAATCGCTCGCCGACCGGCCGGTGCTGGTGCTCGACCCGATGCTGGCGACCGGCGGGTCGATGGAGTACACGATCCGGCTGCTCACCGACCGGGGCGCCACCGACGTCACCGCGATCTGCGCGCTGGCGGCGCCCGAGGGGATCGCGCATCTGGAGAAGACCGGTCTGCCGCTGCGGGTGGTGACCGCGAGCATCGACGAGCGGCTGAACGACTCCGGCTTCATCGTGCCGGGTCTCGGGGACGCGGGGGACCGGCAGTACGGGGCCGTCTGACCCGTTTCGCAACATCGCCGCCGATGCCGGTCACTGACGGATGTGACCAGAACAGTGACCGGATCGGCGGGGGTGCCGGTGGACTCGAACGGATCTCCTCCCGACCGGAGTGACACGGAGCTTTGGCTGGCGGCCGCGGGCGGTGATCACGGGGCTTTCACCGAGCTTTTCGAACGGCACGCCCAGTCGGTGTGGAACCACGCCTACCGGCTGACGGGGTCTTGGGCGTCGGCCGAAGACCTGACGTCGACGACCTTTCTCACCGCTTGGCGGCGGAGGGCCGACATCACGCTCATCCGCGACAGCGCGCTGCCCTGGCTGTACACCGTCGCGGGGAACCTCGCGCGTACCGAACACCGCAGCTCGGGGCGGCGACTGCGGCTCGTCCGGCGGCTGCCGGAGCCCCGGTCGGTGTCCGACCACGCCGAAACCGTCGTCGATCAGCTCGACGGCGAAGACCGTCTCCGGCAGGTGCTCGCCTTGGTCGCGAAGCTGCCGAAGTCGCAGCGTCAGGCCGTCGAACTCTGCCTCCTCGGCGATCTTTCCCTTCAGGACGCCGCCGAACTGCTCGGTGTCGCCGAGGTGACCGTTCGCGCCCACATCTCGCGGGCCCGCGCGCAGCTGCGGGCCGCCCTGGAGGAGAAATGACCGACGACCTCGGCCTGCCCGGCAGGCGTGAACTCCCCCCGGAAGTGCTCGACAACCTGCGGATGTCCCTGCGAGAGGGGATGGGAAAACCCGCGCGGCGGCGATGGCCGATCGTCGCCGCCGCGGCCGCCGTCGTCCTGGTTCTCGCGGGGGCCCTGGTCGCGACCGCGATCATCCGGGACCCGGACGCCCCGGGACCCGTCGTCGCGAACCCTGACTTCTCCCTCGACTGGCCGAAGGCTGTCGAGGCCATGAACCGGTGCTGGGCCGTTCTCCAGACGCAGGGCAAGGCGGCGAACTTCCCGGACCGGGACGAATGGGTACCGCGGTTCACCGTCAGCTCCTGGGAAATCACCGTCGTGGCGGTGACGGTGGACGACAAACCCTTCTTCTGCGAGACCACGCTGATGACGGCGACCGTGTCCGATCCGAACGCCGCCCCGATGTACACGCAGGGCACGCGGACCGCGGCCCTGCTGATGACCCCGGCCGGGACGTTCGCGGGCGTCGCCGATCCCGAATGGCCGAAACTGGAAGTGACGGGACAGAACGAGCAGTCGGCTTCTCTGCGGGAGATCTCGATCTTCCGGCCGGGGAACCTGTTCGTGCACATCGCGCCGATGAAGCCGTCGCGGACCACCTACGCGGTCGGGCCGACACCCGGGGAGCAATCCCGCCCGATCCACTACCAGGCGCCGTACCTCCTGCGACCCGCGCCGGAGCCGGCCGCGTCGGAACTCGACAAGCCGGTGTTCCCGGTTCCCGACCGGGCCACGCCGGCGGGTGAGTTCTTCAACACCTGCACGAGGGGAGCGTCCGAAGCGCTGTCGGACGAGGACGCCTACCGGGCCGGCGCGTTGCTCGAACGCGAAGACGTCGAAGTCGTCGTCGCTCGCCTCGGTGGCAGGGCCATCGTGTGCCAGGGCGGGCTCGGGTACCTGGACGGGAAGACCGAGTACTACCGGGTCATGTACGACCAGTCGAAGTCCGCGGAGCCCGTGCACACGTTGCGAACCGAGTCGGTCGGCAACGTGGATCGGAACGGGGCCACCGTCCCGCCGCGGAACCCGTACCTGGGGGTCGTCCCCGAGGCCGCCGTCGGTGTGAAGCTCGACTTCGGGACCGGCGGGGAGATCGACGCGACGGTCGCTGACGGGACCTTCGCGGCGTGGATGCCGGACAACGTCAGCCGGGACTACGAGAACGCGAAGGTCGGGATCACCGTCGTGGACGCGGCGGGAAAGACCCTGCACCAGGGCACGCTCCCGATGTACTGATCGCGTTTAGCCCGCTAAAGGCGAGGTGTTCCCGCCCGCCCGGCGGATCGCGTTCAGCCCGCTAAAGGCGAGGCCTCAGTGGCGCAGCCAGCCGGAGGCGTTCGCCCGCAGCGCGATCTCGTAAGCCGCGCTCACGGTGAACTCCTCCGGCAGGTTCCCGTTCAGCTCCAGCGACACGAGCCCGTGCACGAATCCCCAGCACGCCACGGTGACGACCTCGGCGGGCACGTCGAGGAAGACGCCTTCGGCGACGGCCTTGCGGATCGTCTCCTCGAGCGGCGCCATCGTGGCGCGAGCCTGCTCGGACGTCTCCTCCGCCGGCTCGAAACCGGGCACCGACTTCGTGAACATGATCGCGTAGAGGTGCGGGTCGGCCAGCGCGCTTTCCCGGTACGCGACGCCGAGCCGCACCAGGTCCTCGACCGGGTCGCCGCTCAGCGAGACCCTGGACATCCGCAGGCCGAAGCGGCGGAATCCCTCGACGAAGAGGGCGCCGACCAGATCCGTCTTCCCGCCGAAGAGCGAATAGACCGCGGTGGTGGACGTGCCGACGTCGGCGGCCAGCTTCCTCAGGCTGAGGGCCTTCGGGCCGTCGGCCGAGATGAGCTCACCGGCGCGGTCCAGCAGTTTCAGCCGGAGGTTCTCGTCGTGCGTCCTGGGGCGGGGCATGATCCGATCGTATCGCAACGCTGTTATCAATCGCTCGGATTCGGAGTTGACCTGGAGCGCACTCCAGGTCGTACTGTCGTCGACATGAGCTACTCGATAGCGGAAGCCGCGCGACGTAGCGGGTTGTCCATCGACACTCTCCGGTACTACGAGCGCATCAAACTCGTCGAGCCCCCGGCGCGGGACACCGCGGGGCGCCGCGCCTACACCGACGACGACCTCGGCTGGCTGGGGTTCCTGACCAAGCTGCGCCTGACCGGCATGCCCATCAAGCGCATGCGGGAGTACGCCTCCCTGCGCCACCACGGATCGGCGAGCGCGGGACGGCGCAAGGCGATCCTCGTCGACCAGCGCAAATCGGTCGCCGACCGGATCGCCGAGCTGCAGGCCTGCCTCGACATCCTCGACTACAAGATCGACCACTACGACCAGGTGGAACGCGCGGTGCTCGGCACCGGAGCCACCGTGGAGGGAATTTCAGCGTGATCAGCACCAGGAGGCTCGGCGGTCTGGAAGTCGGGGCGCAGGGGCTCGGCTGCATGGGGATGAGCCAGGCCTACGGTGTCCGCGACGACGACACGGAGTCGATCGCCACCGTCCACCGCGCCCTCGAACTGGGCGTGACCTTGCTCGACACCGCGAATGTCTACGGCGCCGGCGCGAACGAAGAGCTGGTCGGCCGCGCGATCGCGGGCAAACGGGATCAGGTCGTGCTGGCGACCAAGTTCGGCATCGTCTGGGCGGAAGACGGCGGGATGTCCGCTCGCGGCGACGCGGCGTACGTCAAGCAGAGCTGCGAAGAGTCGCTGCGCCGGCTGAACGTCGACCACATCGACCTCTACTACCAGCACCGGGTCGACCCGAACACGCCGGTCGAGGAGACCTGGGGCGCGCTCGCGGAGCTGGTGGACGAGGGCAAGATCCGGTTCGCCGGGATCTCCGAGGCCAGTGCCGAGACGATCCGCCGCGCGCACGCCGTCCACCCCGTGACGGCCCTGCAGAGCGAATGGTCCCTGTGGACCCGCGGCATCGAAGGGGAGATCCGCTCGACCACTCGCGAGCTGGGGATCGGTGTCGTGCCGTTCTCACCGCTCGGCCGCGGTTTCCTCACCGGCAGTGTGACGTCGGTGAAGGACCTCCCGGCGGACGACATGCGCCGCGGCCTGCCCCGCTTCGCGGAGGGCAACTTCGAGCGCAACATGGCGATCGTCGAGGCGCTGCGCGAGCTGGCGGCGGACAAGGGCGTGACAGCGGGTCAGCTGGCCCTGGCCTGGGTGCAGGCCCAGGGTGACGACGTCGTGCCGATCCCGGGCACCAAACGGCGCAAGTACCTCGAAGAGAACGCCGCGGCGGCGGAACTGGAACTGTCCGAAGTGGACATCGAAGCCATCGAAAAGGCCGCGCCCGTCGAGTCGATCGCCGGTGAGCGTTACCCGGAACGGCTCGCCCGCGCCGCCGGCAAGTAAGAACCGAAAGAAGTGCGAGAGAGTTCATGACGGGTTCAATGCTGCCCACACGCAGGCTCGGCACGCTGGAAGTCGGCGCGCAGGGGCTCGGCTGCATGGGGATGAGCGAGTTCTACGGCCAAGGTGACGACACCGAATCGATCGCGACCGTCCATCGCGCGATCGAGCTCGGCGTGACCCTGATCGACACGGCGGACATGTACGGCTTCGGCCGCAACGAGGAACTGGTCGGCCGCGCGCTGGCCGGCAAACGGGATCGGGTCGTGCTGGCCACCAAGTTCGGCATCGTGCGCGACGAGGCCGATCCCGGCAAGCGCGGGATCCGCGGCGACGAATTCTATGTGCGGCAACAGGTCGAGGCTTCGCTGCGCAGGCTGGACGTCGACCACATCGACCTCTATTACCAGCACCGCGTCGATCCGGAAGTGCCGATCGAGGAGACCGTGGGCACGCTGTCCTCGCTGGTCGAGCAGGGGAAGATCCGGCACATCGGGTTGTCCGAGGCCGGTCCGGAGACGATCCGGCGCGCGCACGCCGTGCATCCGGTGACGGCCGTGCAGACGGAATGGTCGCTGTGGTCGCGCGACATCGAGGACGAGGTCGTTCCGGTCTGCCGTGAGCTCGGTATCGGCCTGGTGCCGTATTCCCCGCTGGGGCGCGGTTTCCTCACCGGTCGCTTCAAGTCCAAAGAGGACTTCGCGGAAGGCGACTTCCGGCAGACGACCCAGCCGCGGTTCGCCGACGGCAACCTGGAACGGAACCTGGCGATGGTCGAAGCGCTTCGTGCGCTCGCCGAGCGGAAGGGTGTGACAGCGGGTCAGCTGGCGTTGGCCTGGGTGCAGGCCCAGGGTGAGGACGTCGTGCCGATCCCGGGCACCAAGCGGCGCAAGTATCTCGAAGAGAACGTCGCGTCCGTCGGCTTGGAGCTGACCGCCGAGGACGTGGCCGCGATCGAGGAGGCCGTCCCGGCCGACGCGGTCGCGGGGGAGCGCTACCCCGAAGCGTCCATGAAGACCCTGTCGCGCTGAACGCGAAAGCCGGCGCCCGCTCGCGGGCGCCGGCTTTCGTCGTCAGAGCAAAGACGTGACCGTCGGGACCACGGTGTCGAGGGCGACCGTCTGCTGCTCGCGGGTCTCGAGGCTGCGGACCGTCACGTTCCCGGCGTCCCAGTCCTCCTGACCGACGATCACCACGGCCCGCGCCCCGGCCTTGTCGGCCCGGGTGAGCTCCTTGCCCAGCTTGCGGAGCTCGACGGGGGTGAGCGTGCGCAGACCGGCCTTCCGCAGCCGTCCCGCGACCTCGCGGGCGGCGTCGGTGAGCTCCTCGACCACCGGGATCACCACGACATCGGCCTCGCTGCGCGGCTTCGGCGTCAGTTCGTGGGTGTCGAGGAAGTCGATCAGCGTGACGTCGCCCATGCCGAAGCCGATCCCGGGGATCTGCTGCGACGTGAACAACGACGCCAGGTCGCTGTAGCGGCCGCCGCCGAAGAGGGCGCGGCGGTTCTCCGGAGAGGTGTCGAAGACCTCGAACACGGTCGACGTGTAGTACGCGAGCCCGCGCACGATCATCGGATCGAACGTGATCAGGTTCGCGGCGCCGCTGTTCAGCACCTTCACCAGGTTCGAGTTCTCCTTGACCTGCTCGGGCAGTTCGTCGAGCAGCGCGGTGCCGGACGAGAGGATCTCGGCCAGCTTCTCGAACTGCTTTTCGGTCAGGCCGATCTCTGCCGCGGTGTCGCTCAGCTTCGTGCGGTCCGACTTCTCCCAGCGGTCCACCAGTGTGAACACCTGCGGCAGCTGCTCCGCTGTCACGCCGACGATGTCGGTGAGCGCCGAAGAAAGCAGGTTCCGGTCGTTGGCGCGCACCTGGAACATGTCCGGCGTCGCCCCGAGCGCGCTCATCATGTCGTGGACGAGCTCGAAGATCTCGATCTCGCAGTTCGCGCTGTCCGAACCGAAGATGTCCGCGTTGATCTGCCAGTGCTCGCGGACCCGGCCACGCTGCGGCCGCTCGTAGCGGTGGCAGTTCGGGTGGCTGTACCAGCGCACCGGGAACTGCAGCGACTTGGCGTTGCCCGCGATCATCCTGGCGACCGACGGGGTCATCTCCGGTCGCAGCGCCAGCCGCTCGCCGCCCTTGGTGGTCAGCGTGTACAGCTGCTGGTCGGCGATCTCCTGTCCGGACTTCCGCTCGTAGATCTCGGCGGGTTCGAGGATCGGCCCGTCGTAGCGGAGGAAACCCCGCAGTTCGAGCACGTCGTAGAGATGGCCGAACACCTGCGTCCGGACGGACATCTCGGCGGGCAGGAAGTCGCGGGTCCCCTTCGCGGGGGCTGTCGGCAGGTATTCAGGCACGTCAGCAAGCTTAACCAGCGAAGGCGACGCCGTACGCGGTGGTCAGCATCGCCGCTCCGAGCAGGACGGCCCCGGCGCTGGTGACCCGTCCGCCGAGCTTGCCCTTGCCCGGTGCCAGGTGCAGGAAGAAGCCGCCGGACTGGGCGAGCACGCCGAACAGCAGCAGGAAGCACGCGATCCACAAGGCGGCGTCGGAGAGCCCTGTCTGCCCGAGGATCTGCAGTGCGACCAGCGCCAGCACGAGCAGGACACCGGCGTGGGCGTGTCCCGCGCGGAACATGGTCCGCTGGTGTTCGGTCAGTTTCTTGTCGCGCAGGACGCCCATCAGCGCGTAACCGCCGTACATCACCGTCGGCAGCGAAACGAGCGCGATGACGGTGAACAGCCTGATCGGGCCTTCCATGGTCTTTCCCTTCGTGGTGGGGGTGAAGGCAACGATAACACTGTTTTAAAACGGTGTCACCAAAGTTGTCGTCCCACTTCCGGGAGTCCCTCGCCGCGAGCGGTGACCGCTACGGTTCGGTGCCTTGGTCGCTTGACCCGCACCACGAACGACCACAGCCACAACCCAGCAGGTACTCAGGACTTCGCGTGACTGAGTGGACGGCACGTGTGATCAGACGGACGACTCACGTGACGGGACGGCTGACTCGCGGTGAGACCCGGGCCAACTCGGTTCCGGGCCTTTGCGCGCGGCCGCTGTGACGGGCTGGTGCGTGTGGACGCTGGCTGATCCGCAAGTCCGTGAAGGCCTCCTTGAGGGACCCAGGGTCCCTCAAGGAGGCCTTCACGGACCGAGGCCTGGGATGTGACCGTGCCCAGAATGCCAGTAGGTACTCAAGGCACTGTTGGTCCTAACCCGAATCGCCACTCACGACCCCGCGCGAGAGGACCAGGCGGAGGTTTCGGAGGGCGGACAGATCGGCGAGCGGGTCGCCGTCGACCACCAGGACGTCGGCGCTCAGACCGGGGGCGAGCCGTCCGGTGACGTCGCCGAGGCCGAGTCCTGCGGCGCTGTCCTCGGTGGCGATCTCGAGGATCCGGCGACGGCCGAAACCGAGCCATTCGTAGAGTTCGAGGGCGCCGACGGGATCGTCGAAAACCGAACCGGGCAGCCCGGCGTCCGTCCCCGACAAGAGTGGCACGCCCAGCTCTTCCAGCCAGGAAAGCCTGCCGTAGACGGTTTTCGCGAGTTCCTCGCCCATGCGCTCGGCCATCATCCGCCAGTTGCGGCTGCTCGTCGAACACGCCGCGATGCCCTCGGCGGCCATCCGTTCGGCGACGCCGTCGCGCCGGTCCTGTCGCTGCGGCCCGGTCATCCAGGTGCAGTGCTCGATCGTGCGGACACCGGCCTCGACCGACGCCTCGATCGCGTCGGCGCCGTGGGCGTGCGCCGCGACCGGGAGCCCGTGGCTCGCCGCGTGCTCGACGATCAGCCGGAGTTCCCGGACGTCGAACTGGGATTCCCACATGTCCGCGCCGCCCTCGGTGATCTGGCCGCCGCTGGCCATCACCTTGATCACGTCCGCCCCGGCGGCCGCGTCGGCGTCGATCAGGGCCCGGATCGCGTGGTCGTCGCCGACCTCGCCGCCGAAGAAATGACAGTGTCCATTGAGGACTGTCAGGGGTGTGCCCGCGGTCAGCAGCCGCGGAGCGGCGACACCTTCGGCGGCGAGCTCGGCCCGGACCCGCGCGCCGAGAGCGTCACGATCGCCGAGGTCCCGCACCGTCGTGACGCCGCTGCGCAGCAGTTGCCCCAAACGGTTCTTGGCGCCCGCGCGCAGAGTGGTGTCTTCGCTCGACAGGAAGTTCGGCAGCATCTCGCGGGTGGCGTCGAAAGCCAGGTGCACGTGCGCGTTGAACAGGCCGGGCATCAGCGTCGCGCCGGGGAAGTCGAGCCTTTCGGCGTCCGGCGAAGCCTGCGCCGTGACCTCGGCGCGCGGGCCCGCCGCGAGGATCCTTTCGCCCTCGATGAGCACGGCGCCGTCCTCGACGGGCGTGCTCGGACGCGGCAGGATCCGTTCCGCCGTCAGGAGAAGCTGCAAGGTCATGCTCCGTTCCCGGCCACGGCGGCCGACAGCGCGAGCAGCGGCCGCACGTCGGATTCGATGTCCGCGCCGCCGCCGGGGAGCACGAGTTTCGCCCGCCCGTCGTTCTCCTCGCCCGCGGTCTGCCGGGCGATCGCCGTCTTCAGCGCCTCCGCCGCCGCTCGCGGATCGTCGACGGCGAGTGCGGTCAGATCGGTTTCCAGGTACGGACTCAGTTGGACGAGCCCGTCCCGGATCTCGATCACCCGGCGGTAGTAGTGGCGGTGGACCGTACGCGGACGCCAGCGCTCCCACGGCCCCTGTGGCGTGGTCCGGAGCACGATGTTCGGATAGACCTCGGCCAGCGCGGTCCACAGGGGCGTGAGCCGTTCGTGGTGCCGCCGGTGCTGGCGACGGCGTCGCAGCGCGGCGAACCGCGCGCGGACGCCGGGATAGGTGATCCCCGCGAGGAAGAGCACGATCCCGAGGAGCACCAACGGGACGGCGACGGTGAGCAGGAGCGGGATCGACGGCCCGAAAGCCCAGGCGATCACGATGTAGAGCGCGCGGAAGACGCTGCCCACCGAAAGGGCGATCAGCCCGGCCGCGCTGAGTTTCAGCCCGGTCCTCAGATGGCGGTCCGCGGTGCGGATGTAGCGGAAGATCCACCAGGCGCACGCGGACAGGCCGTAGATCAGGTACAGCCCGGCGCCCAGGTAGAACAGCGCCACCCCGGGCTCGTGCACGAGTTTCGGGCTCAGCGCGAGTCCGCGTGCCCGCGGCGGGGTGACGGCCATGGCGACCAGCATCAGCGCGATCGCGCCGGACAGCGGGATCAGCTCGAAGAGGACCCGTCGCGGTCTGCGCGGGCCCAGCGCGGAGCCGAGGAAGACGATCAGCAGTGCGCAGACGCCGATGGCGAGCAGGACGTTGTTGACGAGGCGGCCGGTGCCCTTGCCCGTCAGCCCGTCGAGCCAGCCGGAAATGACCTTCTGCTGGGCGAGGAAGGAACCGGCGACGCAGACGATCGTGATGGTGATCGCCCAGTTCGGCAGCACTCGCGGCGCCCGGTACGTCTGGTAGATCCGCCAGGCGAGCGCTGTCGCGAACAGCGCCATGGCCACGACGTTGAGAGGGGAGAACAGTGAGTTCACAGCCACCCTTGATGGTCGCCCAGCGCGCCTTGGACACGGCGGACGTCATCGTCGTCGGCGCGACGGGGAATCGTGTAGTTCAAGACCGACGCCCATTCGAGGATGATGGTCGCCACGGTCTCGGCTTCCCATTCGTGCGCCTCATCGTAGGAGGTGCGGCGTAAGGCGCGGTGTACGGCGTCGCCGTCGAGCCCGGGCGCGGGGCCGCGCAGGAAATCGGCGGGTTCGGCGTCCCCGCCGGGATGGTGATCGGCGAGCATATGCCCGAGTTCGTGCAGGATGATGTGATCCTGATGGGATTTCGTGGTCTCCTGCTGGAAGAAGATGTAATCGGCCGAACCGGTGGCGATCCAGCAGCCGAACGGGCCGGGGACCTCCAGCGGATACGGCATCAGCCGGATCGGCCTGCCGCGCTGCTCACCGAGCCGTTCGCAGAGCACACCGACGTCGAGCGGTGGTTCGATGTCGAGCTTGTTCAGCATCTTCCGGCACCGTTTGCGGAGCTCGCGTTCCTTCATCGGCTTTCGCCCGGCTGATCGCGCTCGGCCCGCTCATAGCGCTCGACGAGTTCCAGCAGGTCCATGACCTGCCGCCGGCCCTGCGGGGAAAGCTCCTGCGCGCGCATGGCCATGAGCTTCGCTTCCCCGACGGGCTGCGCTTCCTGCTCCTCGAAGAAGTAGGTGATCGGGACTCCGAAGAGTCGCGCCAGCGCCTCGACGTAGTGGATCTTCGGATTGATCCGTTTGCCCGTGGCGAGTTGCTGGAGGTACGCGGGCGACATGGCGGGCCCGCCGGCGCGATCGATCGCCGCCGACAGCTCGCGATAGCTGTGCGGGGCGCCTTCGTCCGCGCGTACCGAGTCGATCAGCGCGCTCAGTTTCTGGGCGAAGGTCTGGTGCGGCGACATGGTCCCCCGTTCGTTCCATGATCCCGTTCTGTAGTGGGAGTGTAACGCGATTCAGCCTGTCCGCAGCTGTTGACAGCCTATGTATGCAGTGGTTTACAGTTGTGAGCGGTTTCGTGCCGTGTCCTGGCCTCTCGCTCCGAAATCCGTGCCCTGGGGGTGTACGGACAACGGAGTGAGAGGCGTTTTTCCAGGTGGGTGCACAAGATCGTGCTCGATGTAGTACGCTTGGGCAGCCAAGGTTGATCGCCATCAGGCGAACCCTTGGCCTAGGCCTGTTGCCGGAGGTCGACCCCCAGGGCTTCCGGTGACAGGCCCCTTTATTTTTCCGACGTGGGCTGAAAGCGTCCTTCGCGCTGGCCGAGTCAGGGCATGAGCGTGGCCGCGAGGGTGCCGCCCAAATCGAAACAGGCCGCCAGATCCTCTTTGTCCGGTTCGCCGGTGACGAGGACCGGGGAAGCCGCACGCTCCCAGCCGAGGCCGGTGGTGATGCCCTCGATCCCGCGCACGGTGCCCGCGGTGTCGTTGTTGCCGTGCACGAAGAACCCGAACGGACGTCCTCGCGTGGCGTCCAGGCACGGGTAGTAGACGGTGTCGAAGAAATGCTTCAGCGCGCCGGACATGTAGCCGAGATTCGCCGGGGTGCCCAGCAGGTAGCCGTCCGCGGCGAGGACGTCGGGCACGGTCGCGCCCAGCGCCGGACGGCGTACGACGTCGACGCCCTCGATGTCCGGATGGTTCGCGCCGGAGAGCACGGCTTCGAACATCGCCTGCGTCGAGGGCGACGGCGTGTGGTGGACGATCAGCAACTGGGCCACGGTCGTCAGGCCAAGCGGGACTCGATGTCGGCGCGGAGCGCGGCCAGTCGGGCGTCCGCGGCGGCGCGCGCCTCGGCGAGGTCGCCGGTCACCGCCTGCTTCACCTGCAGGTACGCCTTCAGCTTCGGCTCGGTTCCGGACGGCCTGATGACCACGCGCACGCCTTCACCGGTCAGGCGCAGGACGTCGGCGTCGGGCAGCAGATCCTCCATCGTGACGTCGGTTCCGCCCAACGCCGCGGGAGGAGCGGCGCGCAGGCCCGCCATCAGCTTCTCCCGTACCGACAGATCGGTGACCCGCAACGAAACCTGATCCGTCACGTGCACTCCGTGCCGCACGGCCAGTTCGTCGAGGACGTCCAGCGGGCCGCGGCCCGCCGCGCGCAGGGAAGCGGTCAGGCCCGCGGCGAGCACGGCGGCGGAGATGCCGTCCTTGTCGCGCACGAAACCGGGGTTCACGCAGAGGCCGAGAGCCTCCTCGTAGGCGAACACGAGACCGTCGCCCGCGCGGACGAGCCATTTGAACCCGGTCAACGTCTCCGCGTACCGCGCGCCGAACTCCTTCGCGACCTCGCCGAGCATCGACGACGACACGATCGTCGTGGCCACCAACGGATCCACGTCGTCCACAGTGGACAGGACATGCCAGCCGAGCAGGACGCCCGTTTCGTCGCCGCGCAGCATCCGCCACGAACCGTCCCGTTCGCGGACACCCAGCGCGCACCGGTCGGCGTCGGGATCGAGCGCGATCGCCAGCTCGGCGTCCACTTCGGAGGCCAGTGCCAGCAAGAGATCCGTCGCTCCCGGCTCCTCCGGGTTCGGGAAGGCGACCGTCGGGAAGTCGGGATCCGGCGCGGCCTGCTCGGCCACCACGTGGAGATCGGCGAACCCGGCGCGGGCGAAAGCGGCGCGCAGGGTCTCCGCGCCGACGCCGTGCAACGCCGTCGCGGCGACCTTGACCTCGCGTTCCGGTCCACGCGGGAGGAGCGCGACCTTGACGAGGTACGCGTCAAGGAGTTCGTCGCCCAGTACTTCGGCGCCCGGCGCGCGCGGCACGCTGATCGCCGGAGGCGCGGCCTCGATGGCCTGCTCGATCTGGCCGTCCGACGGCGGGACGATCTGGCCGCCTGTCGCGTCGTAGAGCTTGTAGCCGTTGTCGGCGGGGGGATTGTGCGACGCGGTGATCTGGATACCCGCGACGGCACCGAGTTCCAGCACGGCGAACGCGAGCACCGGAGTGGGCAACGGTCCGGGCAGCACCTTCACCGCGAAGCCGTCGGCCGTCAGCACCTCGGCGGCGGCCTTGGCGAAGGCTTCCGAACCGTGCCGCGCGTCGCGGCCGACCACGACGACCCCGCCCGCGTGTCCTCCGGCCCGCAGCCAGGCCGCGACCCCGGCCGTCGTGCGGGTCACGACCGCGACGTTCATCCCCTGCGGCCCCGCGCGCACCGGGCCGCGCAGCCCGGCGGTGCCGAACTCGAGCGGGCCGGACATCCGGTCCGCGAGTTCGTCCGCCGCACCGGTTTCGCCGCCCATCGCGCGGGCGAGGATGTTCTGCAGCTCGACACGGGAGTCGTCGTCCGGATCGTCGGCGATCCAGCGGAACGCCCGATCCCGGAGATCCGGGGTCAAGGAAGTCGTCACCGAGTCAGCCTACGGGTACGCAGGAAAGGGTGCGATCGATCATGGTCGCGTGAAGGCCCCCTTCCCTCTGCTCAGCCGAGGGAAGGGGGCCTTCACGCGCGTGCGTCAGGCGCGGGCGACGAGTTCCTTCAGCAGGGTGCCCATCCGCGTCGCGGACTGGCGGCCCGCTTCGAGGACCTCTTCGTGGTTCAGCGGTTCCCCGGTCATCCCGGCCGCCAGGTTGGTCACCAGCGAAAGCCCGAACACCTCGACCCCGGCGGCGCGGGCGGCGATGGCCTCCAGCACCGTCGACATGCCGACGAGGTCGGCGCCGAGCGTCCGCAGCATGTGGATCTCCGCCGGCGTCTCGAAATGCGGTCCGGTCAGTCCCGCGTAGACGCCCTCTTCCAGCGAAGGGTCGATGGTCCGCGCGATGTCGCGCAGCCGCTTCGAATAGAGGTCCGTCAGGTCGACGAAGTTCGCGCCGACGATCGGCGAACGCGCGGTCAGGTTCAAGTGGTCGGAGATCAGCACCGGCTGTCCGACACTGAAACCCTCGCGCAGTCCGCCGGCCGCGTTGGTCAGCAGCACCGTGCGCGCGCCCGCCGCGGCGGCGGTGCGCACGTTGTGGACGACCGGGTCGATGCCCTTGCCCTCGTAGAAATGCGTGCGGCCCAGCAGGATCAGCGCGCGCTTCTCGCCGACGCGGACCGACCGGACGGTTCCCCCGTGCCCGATCGCGCCCGGCGCGACGAATCCGGGCAGTTCGCCCAGCGGGATCTCCGCCTCGGGCTCCCCGATGACGTCCGCCGCCGGGCGCCAGCCCGAACCGAGCACGACGGCGATGTCGTGCTTCTCGACGCCGGTGCGTTCGGCGATGGCGGCGGCCGCCGCGACCTCGTTCTCACTCATGCGACGAGCGTATCCGGACACTTCGCACGAGCAGGAACGCCACCAGCCCGAACGGGGAAAGGAAGATCGTGAGCGCCAGGATCGGGCCCGTCACCAGCGGATGGATGCGGTGCTCGCGGGCTTCGAAGTACATCCAGCGCGCGATGAACAGGTCGAAGGCGATCAGATGCGCCCAGATCGTGGCCGCGCCGTACGGCGTGCCGGTGAAAGCGCTGAGCACGTCCAGATCCGGTCTGCTGACCGCCGTCCACAGCTCGCCGAGATGCGCGATGGCGAGCACGAAGTACGGGATCAGCGGCACCAGCGGCACCCACGGCGAGGACAGGATCCGGCGGGTCCACGACCAGCCCGGCAGGAAGATCATCAGCAGCCAGAACGGCGTCGCCAGCGGGAAGGTCCAGGTGAACAGTGTCTCGACGCTCATCGGACGGAGTCCTCCAGCTCCCGGTGCCTCGACGGCCGCCCGATCGCGATTAGCCCGCTAAAGGCGACGCCGGCGAGGAGCAGGGCGAAGGCGGTCAGGGTGGTGCTGTCGGGAGCGACGATCGACTGGCCGCGCAGCGCCTGCCAGGTGAGCAGCGCGAGAAGGCCCGCGTAACCGACGCCGGCGATCACGACGAGCCGCAGCCGGAGGACGTCGTCGCGAAGCCGCGGGTAGCGGGTGGCGAGGACGCCGAGGGCGAGCGCGATCAGCGGAAGCGCCTGAAGGCCGTGCAGGCCGATGAAATGCGGGATCCGCAGGTCGCCGCCGACCGTGCTCCAGCCGAGGATCGGCAGGCCGGGGCCGCCGTCGGGGAGGCCGACGGTGTGCGCGCCGATCATCGCGGACTGGCCGGTCGCGCGGAGTGTGGCCAGCTGCTCCGGGGTCGGGCTGCTCATCAGCGTCGCCAGCGAGAGCCCGATCACGCCGAGGATCGCGCCGATCCTGGCCGCCCACGTCGTGGCGCGGTCGGGGAGCCGGGTGAACATGACGCCGACCGTCAGCACGAGGTTGATCACCCACAGCGTGGCGATCATCCCGCCCATGATCTGGAAGATCGTGTTGTCCAGCGGGGTCGCGTTGTTGAAGTGGCTCGCGCGGACACGGACGGCCTGGAACACCACCAGCGCGTACTCGGCCGCGAAGATCACGACGAGCCCGTTCGTCAGCACGCTCGCCGTCCGCCGGAACTTCGGCAGCAGGGAGACGAGCCAGCTCCAGGTGAAGAAGTACAGCATGCCGGAGACGGCGAATTTGAACGGTTTCGCCCAGAGCGGCGCGCCGTTCAGTGTCCGCTGATCGATCAGCATGGCCAGCACGCACAGCACGGTGACCACGGCGAGGATCTGAGCCAGCCGGTACGAACCTCGGTGCCAGGTGCGGGTTCTCTCGCGGAGATCGGTCAAGATGGTCATGGGCCCCTCCCGGAATGGATAGTCAAGCTCTCCGTTATGGGAAGGTAAGCTATCCATCCTGAGAAATCTTCAGGGATGACCCTGGAACCGACCCCGAGATCGGAGTGACAACGCGTGCGGATGGCGGAGCTGAGCGAAAAAGCCGGGGTCCCGGTCGCCACGATCAAGTACTACCTGCGGGAAGGACTGGTCCCGCCGGGGGAGCGGACGAGCCCCAACCAGGCCAAGTACGACGACGCGCACGTCCAGCGGATCAAGCTGATCAGGGCGCTGATGGACGTCGGCGGCCTTTCGCTCGCGACGGTCGGCGAAGTGCTGGCCGCGGTCGACGAGGGGAAGGCCAGTCCTCATCGCATCCTCGGCCTCGCCCAGGAAGGCATCACGAGTTCCCGTCAGGTCGTCGACGACGAAAGCCGGGAATGGGCGCTCGCCACGGTCCAGGACCTCGCCGAGCGCCGGAACTGGCCGTGCAAGGACTACGACGACCTGATCATCCAGGCCCTCGTCGGCGTCCTGTGCGCGATCCGGGACGTCGGGCACGGCTGGTACCTCGAGAAACTCGACGCCTACGCCGAGATCGCCGACCGGACCGCCGACCTGGACCTCGAAGGCATTGCCGGGGTCGACTCACTGGAGCGGATCATCGAGATCGCCGTCGTGGAAACCGTTCTCGGCGACAGGCTGCTTTCGGTGTTGAGGAGGCTGGCGCAGCAGCGTGCGTCGAAGGAGCACTTCGCGCGGCTAGCCGTCAATGACGAGTGACCGCGCGATCGGCTCGAAGACCGCTGTCCGCGCGGACGTCTCCTGCTCGATCGGCGAGGTCACCGAGAGGATCCACAGGTCCGCGCCCCCGCTGAACAGGTCCATGAACGTCGTGCGCCTGGCGGTGTCGTTCGCGGTGTCCCTGGCCTCGGCGGATCGCTCTGTCGTCCGGTAGGTGTACCGCATGCTGTCGTCGCCCCGGCCGGGCACGGTGACGGGCTCGCCGATGAGGTCGATGTCCGGATGCTGGCTCTTCAGCCAGCTGAAATAGGCGGGCGGCGGGCTTTCGGACAGGAAGCCGCTCAGCCGCTCGACCCGGATGACCTGACGGCCGTCGGGCGAGACGTACTGGACCACGGTGCTCGGCACACCCTTGGTGACGTGCGGCGCGACGAACTTCTGCCAGCCTTCCGGGACACCGATGCTGAACCGGCCGCCCTTGATGCCGTTCACCGTGCTGGCGTCACCCTGCTGCGTGATCAGTTTGAGCGGCTGCTGGGTGACGATCGTGTCGCCCTGCGGTATCCCCTCCGGCGGCCGCAACTCCTGCCCACCGGCGGTCCTGGCCAGCACGAACCCACCTCCGGCGGCCACCAGGAAGAGGATGACCGACGCGAGCGCCAGCAGGACGTTGGCCACCGGGGACCGGCCCGGCACGCGAGGCGGCGTCGGGGTGACCGTCGGCATCGGCTCGAGTTCGGCCGGAGGTTGCGGGGCCGCGGCGGGCTGGTTCAGGAACGGCAGCGGGCCGGGGTCGGCGGCGAGTTCGGAGCTCGTGCCCTCACCGGGCTTCTCGGGGGCGACCGGCTTGATCACCTGGGTGTCGGTCGCGTCCAGATGCGCGGTGGTCTTCTTGCCGTCGGGCGTGTGGAACAGCTCGGCGGGGAAGAGGTCGATCAGCGTCTTGGCCTGCAGCGGGTACAGACGGCGCCGCACCTCGCGCAGGGTGATCCGCTTCGACGGCTCCTTCTTCATGAGCGCGCCGATGACGTCGGCCAGAGGACCGGGGCCGGGCTTCGGCACCTTCCCGTTGACGACCTTGCCGACCGTTTCGAGCGGGTCGCCGTCGGCGTCGTAGGGCGGCGAGCCCTCGATGGCGGCGAACAGCGTCGCGCCGAGACCCCACAGGTCGGCGGCGGGGACGACCGCGCCGCCCGAAGCGACTTCGGGCGCGATGTAGGCGGGGGAGCCCAGCATCATCCCGGTGCGGGTCATGGTGGCTTCGGAGACGTTGCGCGCGATGCCGAAGTCGGTGAGCTTGATGCGGCCGTCGCCCGCGACCAGGACGTTGCCCGGTTTCACGTCACGGTGGGTGATCCCGGCGGCATGCGCGGCTTCGAGCGCGGACGCCACCGCGATGCCGACCGCCGCGGCCTGCTCGACCGTCAGCGGCCCGTGGTCGCGCAGGATGTGCGCGAGGCTGCGCGACGGCAGCAGCTCCATGACCACGAAAGGCTCGTCGTTCTCGCGCGCGACGTCGTGCAGGATGATCACGTTCGGGTGACTCAGGACGGCGATCGCGCGGGCTTCGCGCAGGGTCCGTTCGCGCAGTTCGTCGGCCTGCGAGGCCGGGACGCCGGGCGGGAGGCGGACCTCTTTGACCGCGACCGGGCGGTGCAGGAACTCGTCGTAGGCCGACCAGACCGTGCCCATCGACCCCGATCCGATGACCGAGCGCAACCGATATCGCCCGGCGACGACACGCTTCTCGTCGCCGGGGCTCTCGCTGGACTCGGTGGTGTCGGACGGCACGGCCCCAATTGTGTCGTATGCCCCCGTGGCGGGCCTATGCGCCGTGCCCTGGCGGAGTGAACGGACCTCTCACGGCCACCTGTGCCTCGCGAGCCACCGCTCACCGGGCAGGCGCAACATCTTCGGCGCGACTAGCGTCACAGGTAGGTGTTGTTAAGGGCCGTTAGCATCGTTGGCTATGACGGATGTGGCCGGAACGGAGTCAGTGCCGACACCCGACGAGCCCGACGCGCCGGACGAGTTGAGGCTGGCGGCCGAGTTCCCGGAAGTGGGCCGTGAGCAGTGGCGCGAGCTCGTCGCCGGCGTGTTGCGCAAGAGCGGCGCGATCGACGAAGGGTTCGAGGGCCTGCCCGAAAGCAAGCTCGTCACCCGGACGTACGACGGCCTGGAGATCCAGCCGCTCTACACCGCCGATGACACGGTCGAGGGAACAGGCTTCCCGGGCCTTCCGCCGTTCGTGCGCAGTGCGCGGCCCGAGGGATCGGTGACGACCGGTTGGGACATCCGCGCCCGGTACGCGCGCCGTGACGCCAAGGCCACGAACACCGCGATCCTCGCCGACCTCGAAGGCGGCGTCAGCTCGATCTGGCTGCGCGCGGGCGGCACCGGGGTCCCCGTCTCCGACCTGGGCGACGCGCTGAACGAGGTCTACGTCGACCTAGCGCCCGTCACCCTCGACGCGGGCGAAGAGTACGAAGCCGCCGCGAACGAGCTGTTCGCTCTCTTCGCCGAGCGCGAGATCCCGGCGAGCGCGGTGACCGCGACGCTCGGCGCCGACCCGATCGGCCTGACCGCGCGCACCGGCACGACGCATCCGCTCGCCCCCGCGGCGAAACTGGCGGCGCGCGTCGCCACCAGTCACCCGAAAGTGCGCACGATCGTCGCCGACGGCCTGCCGTTCCACGAGGCGGGCGGTTCGGACGCGCAGGAGCTCGGCGCGACCGTCGCGGCGGGCGTCGCCTATCTGCGGGCGCTGACCGAAGCGGGGCTGGACGTCGACACCGCCGCCGGGCAGCTCGAGTTCCGGCTCGCCGCCACGGCCGACCAGTTCCTCACGATCGCCAAGTTCCGCGCCGCGCGGCGCCTGTGGGCCCGCGTCACCGAGGTTTCGGGCGGCAAGGGGGCGGGGATGCGGCAGCACGCGGTCACCTCGCCCGCGATGCTGACCCAGCGCGACCCGTGGGTGAACATGCTGCGGACCACGCTCGCCTGTTTCGGCGCCGGGGTCGGCGGCGCCGACGCGATCACCGTGCTCCCGTTCGACGCCGCGATCGGCCAGCCGGACGCGTTCTCCGCGCGGATCGCGCGCAATACGCACGCCGTCCTGCTGGAGGAGTCCAAACTCGCCGGGGTCATCGATCCCGCGGGCGGTTCCTGGTACGTCGAGAAGCTCACCGACGACCTCGCCAAGGCCGCGTGGCGCGAGTTCACCGCCATCGAGGCGGCGGGCGGGATCGAGGCCGAGCTGGCGTCCGGCGCGCTCGCCGGACGCCTCGCCGAAACCTGGCAGAAGCGGTCGAAGCGCATCGGGACCCGTCGCGATCCGATCACCGGCGTCAGCGAATTCCCCAATCTGACGGAGAAAGCGGTCGTCCGCGATCCCGTCGAGGAACTGCCGGACGGTGGTCTGCCGCGGTATCGGTACGCCGAAGCCTTCGAGGCCCTGCGGGACCGGGCGGACGCGCATCCCAGCCGCCCCCGCGTCTTCCTCGCCACGCTCGGCCCCGTCGCGGCGCACACCGGGCGGGCGAGTTTCGCGGCGAACCTGTTCCAAGCGGGCGGGATCGAAGCCGTGAACCCCGGCGCCCCCGAGGACGTCGTCGCGGAATTCCGGGCCAGCGGAACGAAGATCGCTTGTCTCTGCGGAAGCAACACTTCCTACGCGGAAGAAGCGGACAGCGTCGCGAAGGCGTTGAAGGAAGCAGGCGCCACGTCCGTGCTTCTCGCCGGAAAACCCGGCGACCACGCGGACGTCTCGGGTTACCTCTTCACGGGCTGTGACGCCCTCGAAGTCCTGACCGGCACGTTGAACGAGCTCGGAGTGCAGTGATGACCATCCCGAACTTCGCCGGTGTCGACCTCGGCACCCCGGATCCGGTCGACCGTCCTCAGTGGACCGAAGCCCTGCACGCCGCCACCGGCAAGGGTCCCGACGCGCTCGCGTGGGAGACGCCGGAGGGGATCGGCGTCAAACCGGTCTACACCGCCGACGATCTGTCCGGAGTGGACTTCCTCGGGACGTACCCCGGTGTCGCGCCGTACCTGCGCGGCCCGTATCCGACGATGTACGTCAACCAGCCGTGGACCATCCGCCAGTACGCGGGCTTCTCCACCGCCGAGGAGTCGAACGCCTTCTACCGCCGCAACCTCGCCGCCGGGCAGAAGGGCCTTTCGGTCGCCTTCGACCTCGCGACGCACCGCGGCTACGACTCGGATCATCCGCGTGTCGCCGGTGACGTCGGCATGGCGGGCGTCGCGATCGACTCCATCTACGACATGCGCCAGCTCTTCGACGGCATCCCGCTCGACAAGATGAGCGTCTCGATGACCATGAACGGCGCCGTCCTGCCGGTGCTCGCGCTGTACGTCGTCGCGGCCGAGGAACAGGGTGTCACGCCGGACAAGCTGGCCGGGACCATCCAGAACGACATCCTCAAGGAGTTCATGGTCCGCAACACCTACATCTACCCGCCGCAGCCGTCGATGCGGATCATTTCGGACATCTTCTCGTTCACCTCGCAGAACATGCCGAAGTACAACTCGATCTCCATCTCCGGCTACCACATGCAGGAAGCCGGGGCGACCGCCGATCTGGAGCTGGCGTACACGCTCGCGGACGGTGTCGAGTACATCCGCGCCGGTGTCGAGGCCGGGCTGGACGTCGACAAGTTCGCGCCGCGCCTGTCCTTCTTCTGGGCGATCGGGATGAACTTCTTCATGGAGGTCGCGAAGCTCCGCGCGGCGCGGCTCCTGTGGGCGAAGCTGGTGAAGGGCTTCGAGCCCAAGTCGTCGAAGTCCCTGTCACTGCGGACGCATTCGCAGACCTCGGGCTGGTCGCTGACCGCGCAGGACGTCTACAACAACGTCGTCCGCACCTGCGTCGAGGCGATGGCGGCGACCCAGGGTCACACGCAGTCGTTGCACACCAACGCCCTCGACGAGGCTCTCGCGCTGCCGACGGACTTCTCCGCCCGCATCGCGCGGAACACGCAGCTGTTGCTCCAGCAGGAATCCGGCACCACACGCGTCATCGACCCGTGGGGCGGCAGCGCGTTCGTCGAGAAGCTGACGTACGACCTCGCCCGCAAGGCGTGGGGCCACATCACCGAGGTCGAGCAGGCGGGAGGGATGGCGAAGGCGATCGACGCCGGCATCCCGAAGCTGCGCATCGAGGAGGCCGCCGCGCGGACGCAGGCGCGGATCGACTCCGGCCGCCAGCCGGTGATCGGCGTCAACAAGTACCAGGTCACCGACGACGAGCAGATCGACGTGCTCAAGGTCGACAACGCGGGTGTGCGCGCCCAGCAGCTGGAGAAGCTGCGGCGGCTGCGCGAAGAGCGGGACGAGGACGCGACGCAGGACGCGCTGCGGCGGCTCACGGCGGGTGCTCAGGCCGACGGCAACCTGCTCGCGCTGGCCATCGACGCCGCCAGGGCGAAGGCCACGGTCGGGGAGATCTCCGACTCGCTGGAGAAGATCTGGGGGCGCCACTCCGGTCAGATTCGTACCATCTCCGGTGTGTACCGCGAGGAGGTCGGCAAGGCCGAGAACGTCGAGCAGGCGCGCGAGCTGGTCGAGAAGTTCGCCGAGGAGGAAGGCCGCCGTCCCCGGATCCTGGTCGCGAAGATGGGCCAGGACGGCCACGACCGCGGCCAGAAGGTGATCGCGACGGGCTTCGCCGACATCGGTTTCGACGTCGACGTCGGCCCGCTGTTCTCCACCCCCGGCGAGGTCGCGCGGCAGGCGATCGAGGCGGATGTGCACGTCATCGGCGTCTCATCGCTGGCAGCCGGGCACCTCTCGCTGGTGCCCGCGCTGCGCGCCGAACTCGCCGACCAGGGCCGCGAGGACATCATCGTCGTGGTCGGCGGCGTCATCCCGCCGCAGGACTACGAGGAGCTGCGCGCGGCGGGCGCGGCGGCGATCTTCGGTCCCGGCACGGTCATCGCCGACGCGGCGATCGACCTCATCGGACAGCTGACCGCCCAGGAGTCCTGAACCTTGCCGCGCAAGATCGACGTCGGGGCGCTGGCCAAGGGCGTCCTCGCGGGTGACCGAGGCCTGCTTTCGCGGGCGATCACGCTCGTCGAATCCCACCGCGAGGACCACCGGGCGCAGGCGCAGGAGCTGCTGATCGAGCTGCTCCCGCACGCGGGCGGCGCGCGGCGGGTCGGCATCACCGGCGTCCCCGGGGTCGGCAAGTCGACTTTCATCGACCAGCTCGGCACGGATCTGACCGAAGCCGGGCACAAGGTCGCCGTGCTGGCCGTCGACCCGTCGTCCACGCGGACCGGCGGCTCGATCCTGGGCGACAAGACCCGGATGGCGCGGCTCGCGGTGGACCCGAAGGCGTTTATCCGTCCTTCGCCGACTTCGGGGACTCTCGGCGGTGTCGCGCGGGCGACCCGCGAGACGATCGTGCTGATGGAAGCGGCCGGATACGACATCGTGCTGGTGGAGACCGTCGGGGTCGGGCAGTCCGAGGTGACCGTGGCGAACATGGTCGACTGCTTCCTGTTCCTGACCCTGGCCCGCACCGGCGATCAGCTGCAAGGGATCAAGAAGGGCGTTCTCGAACTGGCCGACGTCATCGCGGTCAACAAGGCCGACGGCGATCACGAACGCGACGCGAAGCGCGCGGCCCGCGAACTCGCCGGCGCGCTGCGGATGATCTACGGGCGTGACGCCGAGTGGACCCCGCCGGTGCTGACGTGCAGCGCGCTCACCGACGTCGGGCTCGACGAGGTGTGGGTCGAGATCGGGCGTCACCGTGACGTTTTGACCGCGTCCGGGGAACTCGACGGACGGCGACGGCGGCAGCAGGTGGAGTGGACCTGGGCGATGGTCCGCGAACAGCTTCTCGGGCGGCTCGCCGCGCATCCGGACGTGCGAGCGGTCGTTCCGGACGTCGAACGGGCGGTCCGGGACGGTGAACTGACCCCGACCTTGGCCGCGCAACGGATTCTGGAGGCGTTCTCCGGTCCTCCGCGTGGCGGCTGACGCCGGAACCCGGCAGAGTGCAGAATCGAATTCGCACTCTTCGACGATGAAAGGGAGTCATGGCTACAAGGTCTCGTCTCGGGCAGCTGGCCGGGCTTCTGATCGCCGGGCTGGTCGTCTGCGCGCCCGTCGCGCAGGCTGGTGAGATCCAGGCGCCCGCGCCGGTGATCATGCAGGCAGCGGCGGCGCACGACGCGTTGTCGCAGCCGCCTCCCGGACCGGTGCTCGACCCCGCCGAGACCGACAAGGCCAACAGCCAGGAGACCAAGAACAAGGTCATCGCGGGTATCGCCGCGGCGATCCTGCTGGGCTTGGTGATCCTCGGCCGCCGCTCCCGTTCGAAGAAAAAGAAGTCCTGACCGCTACCGGTAAGTAGAAGGACTCTCCGCTTAGTCCGGGCCGAACTCCTCGTAGCCGTTCAACGCAGATCCACTACCGGCCGTCTCCGGCTCGATCACTCGACGAGCGGCTTGTCATCTGCATGGTGCACGATCTATCGCAAATGCGTATCACAGATCGAACGGCACCCAGCGTGTCTTCAGTGACCACTCGTACGGTGGTAGACGAAGGCAACTGTGTTGCGGGAGGAGGTGCGGCGTGACGGTGCTCGATTCACGGCCGGACATTCCAGGCGACCCGGAAGGTCGCGTCATTACCCCTAACGAGGCGTCCACCGCGCTGATTTCCGAGGCCGGCGTCAGCATGGCACCTGTGCATGATCTGGGTGCCGGGCGTGGCCCCTTTTGGCTCGACGACTGGCTTCGCGCGAACGCCACCGACGTCCTCGCGTGGCGTCGGCACATCCACGCGCATCCGGAGCTCTCCCGCCACGAGTTCGCCACGACCGAAATGGTCATGTCCCTGCTCCGCTCGGTCGGGCTCAAGCCCTGGGTGCTGCCGGTCGGCACCGGTGTCGTCTGTGACATCGGCAGCGGCGACCGCTGTGTCGCGCTGCGCGCCGACATGGACGCCCTGCCGCTGACCGAGGCGACCGGGCTGCCGTACGCCTCCAAGACCGACGGCGCCGCGCATATGTGCGGGCACGACGCGCACACCGCGATCCTGCTGGGCGCGGCGCGGGCACTGGCGGGCGCACCGGAGCTGCCTGGACGCGTGCGGCTGATCTTCCAGCCCGCCGAGGAGGTCATGCCCGGCGGTGCGCTGGACATGATCGCCGCCGGTGCGATGGAAGGCGTCGAGCGGATCTACGGGCTGCACTGCGACCCGAGGCTCGAGGTCGGCAAGATCGGCCTGCGCGAAGGCGCGCTGACCTCCGCCGCGGACCTCATCGAGCTGCGCCTCACCTCGCCCGGTGGGCACACCTCGCGGCCGCATCTGACCGCGGACCTGGTGCACGCGCTCGGCACGGTGATCACGTCGCTGCCCGCGGTCCTTTCGCGGCGCGTCGACCCGCGATCCGGGACAGTGCTGGTCTGGGGCGCGGTGCACGCGGGGCAGGCCGCCAACGCGGTCCCGCAGGACGGGGTGCTGCGCGGCACGCTCCGCACCGCGGATCACGAGGTCTGGACGATGCTGGAGCCGCTCGTCGCGTCTTCGGTGGAGTCGCTGCTCGCGCCGACCGGCGTCGGGTTCTCGCTCGACTACCGCCGCGGCGTCCCGCCGGTCGTCTCCGACCCGGAATCGACCGCGCTGATGCGGGCCGGTGTCGAAGCCGCGCTGGGCGAGTCCGCTGTGGCCGGAACTGAGCAGTCTTCCGGCGGCGAGGACTTCGGCTGGTACCTGGAGCACGTCCAAGGCGCCTTCGCGCGGCTCGGCGTGTGGCCCGGTGAAGGCCCGATGGCCGACATCCACCGCCCGACCTTCACCCTCGACGAGCGGTCGCTGCTCTGCGGTGTCCGCACCCTGGTCCACACCGCTCTGGCCACCCTGGCCTGACGGCCACTGAATCACGCGTGTCGTCCATCTGATCACGCGTGTCGTCCACCTGTGCACAGGTGTTCGCCACTGTCGGTGTCGAACACCTGTCCACAGGGTTATCCACAACCTGTGTAGTTATCCACAGATGTGGACAAGAGGGTGCTCTGGCGTCCCGAACCCGCGATCCTCGAAGGCATGATCGACTGGGGAGGACGGCATGGGGCGGTCTCGCGTAGTGAGGCTGACAGGGTTCTTGGGCGCCGAATGGTCCTTGAAGGATTGGCCACAGGCGTCCTCGCCCAGCCTTGGCGGGGAGTGGTCGTCCATGCCGCCGACGCGCTCAAACTGACCACACGGGCTGAGGCAGCCCTGCTGGCGGTGGGACGACCTGCCACCTTGTCAGGAGCTACATCCCTTGCGCTGCACGGGATTTCGGCCGTCGACGACACGAGAATCCATGTGTCGGTCCCTTACTCGCGACGGATCAAGTCGAAGCCAGGGCTGATTGTCCACCAGGCTGATTTCCGGCCTTCCGATGTCGTCGAGCTCGACGGCCTCACCACGTTCTCGCTGGATTTGGCTTTGGCTGACTTCCTCTGCCGTGGGGACAAGCGGACCGCGCTCGCCGCGCTGGACGAGGCGATGCGCGGACTTACGCCGGACCACGTCCGGGTCCTGCGGGAGAACGTTCGGGACCGTCTCGCGGACCGTCGCGACCAGCGAGGTATCCACAGGTCGCTCCTGCTGCTCGACATGGCGACCGGCAAGGCGGAATCCCCGCCGGAAAGTATCCTCCGATTGATCGTCGTCGAGGCGGGATTCCCGATACCGGAGGTCCAGTACGAGATCACCACGATCGAGGGACGCAAGCTGTACGTCCTCGACATGGCCTGGCCGTCGCTGCGGATCGCTCTGGAGTACGACGGCTTCGCTTCCCACGAGGAGCGTCGCGACCACGACGCCGAGCGGGACGCACGAATGGCCGGACGGGGGTGGGTCACGATCCGGGCGTCCGCGGCGGACCTCCGTGATCCCCGACGTCTGCTGGCCGAGTTGGCCAGAGCGTTCGAAAAGCGCGCGGTCGCGTGACCAGAGGGACGACACGCGTGATCAGGTGGACGACTCGCGTGATCAGCCGCTGATGCCCTGGCAGGGGCGGGTGCGGAGGGCGTCGACGTAGTCGGCGGGGGCGCCCGCCGCCTCGGCGGCGTCGGCGAGAACGCCGAGATACCGCGCGGACGGGAGCCCGCCCTCGTAGGCGTCCAGGACGTACAGCCAGGGCAGGACGGAGCCCTCCATGGTCTGTACACGCAGCCGGAGCTTGGTGTGCATGCCGAGCTCGCCGCCTTCCCAGCGGTCGAGACCGTCCTCGTCCAGCGGCGTGACGTCGTACAGCACCACGAAGACCCGGGAGCCCGGGTCTTCGACGATGGTCGCCAGCGCGCCTTCCCAGCCGATGTCCTCGCCGCCGAAGGTCAGCCTCCAGCCCTCGAGCCAGCCGGTGCCGGCCATCGGCGAGTGCGGAGCGCGCTCCAACATCTGGGCGGGCTCCATATTGGATCCATACGCGGCATACAACGGCACGGCGACAGCCTAGCGACCCGGCGGTCACCCGGCTGGACGCACATGCCGTGTCCGGCCACTCAATCCGCCCAACGGTCGCCCGCGTACGGTAAACGCAGTCACAGACACCGCTGCGAGGAGGAGACCAGTGACCAAGATCGTGATCATGGGCGGAGGCCCCGCCGGTTACGAAGCGGCACTGGTCGCGGCCCAGCACGGAGCCGACGTCACCATCGTCGAACGCGACGGTCTCGGCGGCGCCTGCGTGCTCTACGACTGTGTTCCGTCGAAGACCTTCATCGCCTCCTCCGGCGCGCTCGCGAACATGCACGACCTTCGCGAACTCGGGATCAACACCGACATGGCCGACACGAGCGTCGACCTGCCGACCGTCCACGGCCGGGTGAAGGGCCTCGCGCTCGCGCAGTCCGCCGACATCCGCGCCCGTGTCCAACGCGAAGGCGTCCGCGTCGTCATCGGCCAGGGCCGGTTCGACGACGAGGAGACCGGCCTCGCCACGCACAAGGTCGCCGTCACCGCCCACGACGGCACCGTCGAGATCCTCGACGCCGACGTCGTCCTCATCTCGACCGGCGCCACCCCGAGGGTGCTGCCCGGCGCGGTACCGGACGGCGAGCGCATCCTCGACTGGCGTCAGCTCTACGACCTGCGCGAACTGCCCGAGCACCTGGCCGTCATCGGTTCGGGTGTCACCGGCGCCGAGTTCGCGTCGGCGTACACCGAGATGGGCGTCAAGGTCACCGTCGTGTCCAGCCGCGACCGCGTGCTCCCGCACGAGGACGCCGACGCCGCCGCCGTGCTCGAAGAGGTCTTCTCGCAGCGCGGCACGACCGTCGCCAAGCAGGCCCGCGCCGACAAGGTCGAGCGGACCGAAAAGGGCGTCGAGATCCACCTCGCCGACGGCCGCGTGATCGAAGCCAGCCACGCGCTGATGACCGTCGGTTCCGTGCCCAACACCGTCGACATCGGCCTGGAGAAGGTCGGCATCGAGCCCGGCCCCGGCGGCTTCATCGGCGTCGACAGGGTTTCCCGCACCAGCGCGCCCGGCATCTACGCCGCGGGCGACTGCACTGGAGTGCTCATGCTCGCCTCGGTGGCCAGCATGCAGGGCCGCATCGCGATGTGGCACGCGCTCGGCGAGGGCGTCGCGCCGATCAAGCTCAAGACCGTCGCCGCCAACGTGTTCACCCACCCCGAGATCGCGACCGTCGGCATCAGCCAGCAGGCGATCGACTCGGGTGAGGTGCCCGCCCGCACCATCATGCTCCCGCTCGCGACGAACGCCCGCGCGAAGATGGAAGGCCTGCGGCGCGGTTTCGTGAAACTGTTCTGCCGCCCTGCCACCGGCGTGGTCGTCGGCGGCGTGGTGGTGGCGCCGAACGCGAGCGAGCTCATCCTTCCCATCGCGCTCGCCGTCCAGAACCAGCTCACAGTGGAACACCTGGCACTGACATTTTCGGTGTACCCGTCGCTCTCGGGGTCGATCACCGAAGCGGGCCGCCAGCTGATGCGCCACGACGACTTGGACTGATCTTCTCCGGCGAAGCAACCCTCGCGGGGGTGACCGCGTCTAGCGCGTGTCGGTGTTTCGTTGACAGCTAGGGGTTTTTCGTGATTCGCAGGGTTCTCGCCGGTGTGGTGGCGATCGGTGCGGCGGTGCTGGCGGGGCCGGCGACCGGTCTCGCCCAGCAACCCCAGCCCGATCCCGGCGTCACGGTGCAGCTCAACGACAACACGGCCTACGAACTCGGGCTCGTCAACAAGTACGTGCACGGCGACTCCAACGTGGCGCTGGCGCAGTGCCCCGGCGAGGGACTGAAGGCGCCGCGGTCGACGACGTTCTCTTCGCCGGTGCTGAGCGTCGGGAAGTACGACTACGGGCCGCTCATCGGAGTCCCGGCGAACGTCAGCGCGGAGGTCGAACTCAAGGAGGGCACGGCGCCCGGCGCCTACCCGCTGACCGTGAACTGCAACGGAAAGTCTTATACGGCAACGTTTTCCGTTCCTTCCCGGCAGGTGGGCGCGGTGCCTTCCGGTGGCGCTCGTGCCGGGGACGGCAGTATGGCGTCCTGAGTTCTCTGCGTTTCGCGCCGCCCTCGGATTTGCTCCGGGGGCGGTTTTCGTTGGGGTGAGTGGGGTCGAGGGTCGTGAAGGGCCCCTTGCCTACCCTGACGGTAGTGAAGGACCCCTTCACGCGGCTCAGCCGAGGAAACCTTCACACCTTCATGTACTTCAGACGGGGCTCGGATTTCGCGATCTTTTCGTGACTAAACCGGGCAACCCGACCCCGGTTCGGGGCGTCATGAGGGTGTCGGAGAAACAGAGAACCGCCACTGGGGGAACAGGGGCGCGGAATTCTTCTTTCCGATTTCCATCCACATTCCTTTTTCAGGGGTAATCCAATGAAGCGCACCATCATGCTCACCGCCGGCACCGTTGCCGGATTCCTTCTCCTCGCGCCAGGCGCCGCTCTCGCGACTTCTCCGACGGGTGTTCCTTCGCCCTCTTCTTCGGCTTCGCCTTCTCCGTCGGCGTCCCCGACCGAGGACCCCGACGGCCCCGGCCCGCACGCGTCGCCGGTCGGGATCCTCGAGAACCTGACCCTCTCGCCCGCCAAGGGCAAGCCCGGGGACAAGGTGAAGCTGGACTTCCAGTGCGCCACCCGCAACAACGAGCTCGGTCCGAAGGTCACTTCGGCGGCCCTCACCGTCGACTCCGCGAACTCGGTCGACTCCAGGAAGTGGTCGGCGACGGTCAAGGACATCAAGCCCGGCAAGTACCCGGTGACGCTGAGCTGCTGGGGTCAGAAGTCGACGGTCACCTTCGAGGTGATCGCCAAGAAGGGCCAGGTCGCGAAGGTGCCGGCCGGTGCCCCGCAGACCGGTGGCACCGAGGGCCCCGCCGACCACATCGGCGTCCTCGCCGCCGTCGCGGGTGGTCTCGCGCTGGTGGTGGGCGGGGTCGGGACGGCCGCGTACCGTCGTCGTGCGGACCGGGCGTAGCGATCGCGACCATTTCGTGACCTGTGCGGGCAACCATGCGGTCGCGTGTGGCGTCAGGCAGGCGTGGGGGTGAACGGCGAGCTGGTTCCGGTCTGGGGGCCGGGACCGGCTTCGTCGCTCTCGACCCGCTTTCTCAAGGGGTGAACATGAAGGCGACATGGATGCGAGGACGACGGGCGCCGCTGGTGCTCGCGGTCGTCCTGCTGGCCGTACTGGCGACGCTGGCGTTCGTCCTGTCCGGTCCTGGGGAGACCGGCCAGACCGCGGCGCCGCAGGCCGTCACGAGCCAGCCGGAGACGCCGTCGGTCGAGCCGAGCGAGTCCGACGCGCCCGCTGACGGGGGTGCCGCCGTCGAGGGGATGCCGAAGGCGGAGCCGGTCTCGATCGACGTGCCGAAGATCGAGGCGAAGTCCAGTCTGGTCCCGCTGGGGCTCAACGAGGACAACACCGTCGAGGTGCCGCCGGTGACCCAGCCGATGCAGGCGGGCTGGTACGAGAACGGGCCGACTCCGGGGGAGGTCGGGCCTTCGGTGATCCTCGGGCACGTCGACGGGAACAAGCAGAAGGGCATCTTCTTCCGGCTGAAGGAGCTGGCGCCCGGCGACAAGGTCTCGATCGCCCGCAAGGACGGCAAGACGGCCGAGTTCGCGGTCACGAAGGTCGAGAAGGTGGCGAAGGACAAGTTCCCCACCGACGCGGTCTACGGCGACACGACCGCGCCGGAACTGCGGCTCATCACCTGCGGCGGGGTCTTCGACAAGGCGTCGCACAACTATCTCGACAACATCATCGTCTTCGCTCGGCTGATCCAGAGGTGAGTTCCATGACCAGGTACCGGTCCGCCCTGATGGTGGCGGCGGTGGCGTGCGGGATGGCCCCGGCCGCCGCGTACGCCGAGGACGTCTCGGCCACTCCGACGACGTCCCCCAGCCCGCCGCCGATGCAGTACCCGTTCGTCGCCCTCTCCCCGTCGAAGTCGACTCCGGGGGAGGAGGTGCTGGTTTCGGTCGGCTGCCCGGTCGCCGACCTCGGCGAGGTGAAGTCCATGGCGCTGGACCGCATCGGGAAGTTCGAGGTGACTTCGGAGGACCCGGTGATCCTCGGCGCCGTCGCGCATATCGGCGACAAGGTGAAACCCGGTTTCTACGCGGTCAAGGCGAACTGCAAGACGACGACGGTGACGATCAATCTCGAAGTGGTCGCGTTGCCGACTTCTTCGAGCAAACCGCCGAAGCCGACGGTTTCACCGAGCAAAACGGTTTCGCCGGTGAAACCCGCCGTTGGTCGTCAGGTTTCGAAGATTCCGGTGGGGGCGCCGCAAACCGGTGGCGGGGGAACCGCTTTTGTGAACTCGTGATCGGTGAAAGGCAACCTTTTCCCATTCCCGGAAGTGTTCCTTGTGCGAGGGCTCGCACTGAGGGAGAAAGATCATGGGAATGAAGACAATCGTCGTGGGCGCGGGTCTGCTCGCGATGACGGCGGGGTTGTGTCTCGCCCCGCAGGCGTCGGCGACGGCGCCGCCGCCCAAGCTCTGGGTCAGCCCGGCGACGGTCGCGCCGGGGCAGGCGCTGGAATTCACCGCGAGTTGCTACGGCACGCGCACCGAGGTGACGTCGGCGGGCCTGACCGGTCCGGTCACGCTTCAGGTGCAGTCAGGCTCGGGGAATCAGGCGCCGTACATCGGGCACGGTAAGGCGGTGGGGAAGACGGGCAAGTACAAGGCGAGCTTCCACTGCGACGGTGGGCCGAACCTGCCGGCCGCCAGCGGGACCGCGACAGTCGAGTTCGAGATCGTCTGCCTGCCACCGACGGCAACGCCCACCGCGCCGCCGTCGAGCAGTAAGCCGCCGTCGAGCAGCAGCCGACCGCCGTCCAGCAGCCAGCCGCCGTCGAGTTCCAGCGCGCCGCCCGGGAGCAGTTCGCGGGCCGTCGTCCCGGCGGCGTTGACGAAGCCGTGCGGGACGCCTCCGGCCCCGGGCAGGAAACCGCAGGTGAAGGTGACGCCGAAGGGTGCGCCGCAGACCGGCGACGGCGCTCTCGGCTGAGCCTTGAGCGCGTGAAGGCCCCCTTCCCTCGGCTGAGTCGAGGGAAGGGGGCCTTCACGCGCGAACCGCGAGGCTCAGTCTCCGCCCTCGACCCAGTCGAAGGTCTTCGTGACGGCCTTCTTCCAGTTGCGGTACTCCGACTCGCGGCGGGCCTCGTCCATCGACGGGTCCCACTGCTTGTCCTGCGCCCAGTTGTTGCGGATGTCGTCTTCGCTCTTCCAGAAGCCCACCGCGAGCCCGGCCGCGTAAGCCGCGCCGAGCGCGGTGGTCTCGTTGACCACCGGGCGGATCACGGGCACGCCGAGGATGTCGGCCTGGAACTGCATGAGCAGTTCGTTGACGACCATGCCGCCGTCGACCTTCAGCGACTTCAGCGGGACACCGGAATCGGCGTTCATCGCGTCGATCACCTCGCGCGACTGGAACGCCGTCGCCTCCAGGACCGCCCGCGAAATGTGCCCCTTGTTGACGAACCGGGTGAGGCCGACGATCGCGCCGCGGGCGTCGGAGCGCCAGTACGGCGCGAAGAGGCCCGAGAACGCCGGCACGAAGTACGCGCCACCGTTGTCCTCGACGGTGAGGGCGTGCTGCTCGACCTCGGCCGCGGAGCCGATCAGGCCGAGGTTGTCCCGCAGCCACTGCACGAGCGAACCGGTGACCGCGATCGAGCCCTCGAGCGCGTACACCGTGTCGTTCGAGCCGATCTTGTAGCAGACCGTGGTGAGCAGCCCGTTGTCCGACATGACCTTCTCGGTGCCGGTGTTGAGCAGCATGAAGTTGCCGGTGCCGTAGGTGTTCTTCGCTTCACCCGGCGAGAGGCACGCCTGCCCGAAGGTCGCCGCCTGCTGGTCGCCCAGGATGCCCGAGATCGGGACCCCGGCCAGCGCGCCCTTCTCGCGGACCTTGCCGTACTCCTCCGAGGAAGACCGGATCTCCGGGAGCATCGCCAGCGGGATCGTCATCTCTTCGGCGATCTCGGCGTCCCAGGCCAGCGTGTCGAGGTCCATCAGCATGGTCCGCGAGGCGTTGGTCGGGTCGGTGACGTGCACGCCGCCGTCGACCCCGCCGGTCATGTTCCACAGCACCCAGGTGTCCATGTTGCCGAAGATCAGGTCGCCCGCTTCGGCCTTCGCGCGGGCGCCGTCAACGTTGTCGAGGATCCACTTGATCTTCGGTCCGGAGAAGTAGGTCGCCAGCGGCAGGCCGACTTTCGCGCGGTAGCGCTCCTGCCCGCCGCCGAGCGCGCCCAGGTCGCTGACGATCTTGTCGGTGCGGGTGTCCTGCCACACGATCGCGTTGTACACCGGCTTGCCGGTGGTGCGGTCCCACACCAGCGTGGTCTCGCGCTGGTTGGTGATGCCGACCGCGATGATGTCGTTCGCGACCAGGTCCCCCTTGGCGAGCGCGCCCGCCGCGACGGCCCGCGTGTTCTCCCAGATCTCTTCGGCGTTGTGCTCGACCCAGCCCGCCTTCGGGAAGATCTGCTCGTGTTCCCGCTGGTCGACGGCGACCACACGGCCGGAGTGGTCGAAGATCATGCAGCGGGTCGACGTGGTGCCCTGGTCGATCGCGGCTACGTACGAAGTCATCGAAGCTCCAGTCTCAGGTCAGGTTGTGGACGGCGAGGAACAGCAGGGCGGCCAGGGCGCCGCCGATCAGCGGGCCGGCGACCGGGACCCAGGAGTAGCCCCAGTTCGGGTTGGCCTTGTTCTTGATGGGCAGCAGGAACGCGTACGCGATACGGGGGCCGAGGTCTCGGGCCGGGTTGATGGCGTAACCGGTCGGGCCACCGAGGGACTGGCCGATGACCAGCACGACGAACGCTACACCCGCGTAGCCGAGCGCGGAGTTGCCGAAGTTCGGCGTGCCGCCTTCACCTGACGCGTTGGCGTAGACCGGGCTGAGCAGGATCCACGCGACCAGCACGAAGGTGCCGATGATCTCGGTGACGAGGTTCCAGGCCTTGTTCGGGATCTGCGGCGCGGTCGAGAAGATGCCGAGCGTCTCGTTCCGCTGCGGGTGGTCGTCGAACTGCAGCTTGTAGGCCGCCCAGCAGAGCACGGCGCCGAGGATCGCGCCGACCATCTGCCCGGCGAAGTAGATCGGGACGTCCGCCCACTTCGTCTTGTCCGCGATGGCGAGTCCCAGTGTCACCGCGGGGTTGAGGTGCGCACCGCTCGGCGCGGCGATGCTCGCACCGGCGAAGACCGCGAACGCCCACCCGAGAGTGATCATCACGACGCCACCACCGTGGCCGTTGTTCTTGCGCAACACGTGGTTGGCGACCACGCCGTTACCCAACAGGATCAGGACCGCCGTTCCCAGCAACTCCCAGACGAATATGGCTCCCACACTCACCGTACGACCTCCACTTTGGACATTCCGCGCAGGGTCGAACACGGTGTGCTACGGCGCCCTTGCCGACCCACGTTCGAGGCACGTTACCGTCGCGTATTTGTTCCTTCCAGGCGCTGGCCGTACGAATTCTTTCAAGATCGGCGAGGGTTACGCCACATGTGTCACCCGCATAACGGACCGGTCGCGGCCGATCGTGCGATGCTGGAGTCACAGCGGCACCAAGGAGGAATGTCACGTGGCAAGCTCTCAGCGCGAAGCCGAAAACAGCCCCGCCAGGCTGGGACCGCTCAAGCGGGAAGAGTCGTGGCAGCGGCTGGGCAAGGACAAATTCGATCTCGTCGTCATCGGTGGCGGAGTGGTCGGAGCGGGTACCGCGCTCGACGCCGCCACACGAGGACTGCGGGTCGCCCTCGTCGAAGCACGCGACCTCGCGTCGGGCACGTCGAGCCGGTCCAGCAAGCTTTTCCACGGCGGGCTCCGGTACCTCGAGCAGCTGGAATTCGGTCTGGTGCGCGAAGCTCTGCGTGAACGCGAGCTGATGCTGACGACGATCGCGCCGCATCTGGTGAAGCCGGTCAGCTTCCTGTACCCGCTGACCCACCGGATCTGGGAACGTCCGTACACCGCGGCCGGCCTGCTGATGTACGACACGATGGGCGGCGCGCGGTCGGTCCCCGGCCAGAAACACCTGAGCCGCGCCGGCGCGCTGCGCATGGTCCCGGCGCTGAAGCGGTCCGCGTTGATCGGCGGGATCCGTTACTACGACGCGCAATCCGACGACGCGCGGCATACGATGACCGTCGCCCGCACCGCCGCGCACTACGGCGCCGTGGTGCGCACGTCCACGCAGGTGGTCGGTTTCCTCCGCGAGGCCGACCGTATTTCCGGTGTCCGCGTACGCGACGTCGAAGACGGCCGCGAGACCGAGATCCACGCTTCGGCGGTGGTCAACTGCACCGGCGTCTGGACCGACGAACTCCAGCGGCTTTCCGGTGGCCGCGGCCGGTTCCGCGTCCGGGCGAGCAAGGGTGTGCACATCGTCGTCCCGCGCGATCGGATCGTCTCGGAATCGGGCATGATCCTGCGCACCGAGAAGTCCGTGCTGTTCGTCATCCCGTGGCGCAATCACTGGATCGTGGGAACGACCGACACCGACTGGAATCTCGACCTCGCGCATCCCGCCGCGACGAAGCACGACATCGACTACCTCCTCGAACACGTCAACACCGTGCTCGCGACACCGCTGACGCACGACGACATCGAAGGTGTCTACGCCGGTCTTCGTCCTTTGCTCGCAGGGGAAAGCGAAGAGACGTCGAAGCTTTCGCGTGAGCACGCCGTCGCGCGGGTCGCACCGGGGCTCGTCGCGATCGCGGGCGGCAAGTACACCACCTACCGGGTGATGGCGGCCGACGCCGTCGACGCCGCGGCCGTCGACCTTCCCGGCAGGCCGCAATCGTCCATCACGGACAAGGTGCCGCTGCTGGGCGCCGACGGTTACCACGCGCTGGTGAACCAGGCCGACCATCTGGCCAGCGAGCACGGACTGCACCCGTACCGCGTCCGTCACCTGCTCGACCGGTACGGCTCGATGGTGCACGAGGTCCTCGCACTCGGCGAAGGACGGCCGGAACTGCTCAAGCCGCTGGAGCACGCTCCGGACTACCTCGGTGTCGAGGTCGTGTACGCGGCCAGTCACGAGGGCGCGCTTCACCTGGAAGACGTTCTGGCGCGCCGGACGCGGATCTCCATCGAGTACGCGCACCGCGGGGTCGACTGCGCCGCGCAGGTCGCCACACTGGTGGGCGAAGTGCTCGGCTGGTCGAAGGACCAGGAGAAACGTGAGGTCGAGGTGTACAAGGCGCGGGTCGACGCGGAACGGGAGTCGCAGTCGCAGCCGAGCGACGAAGCCGCCGACGCGTTGCGATCGGCCGCGCCGGAAGCGCGTTCCGGGATCATCGAACCGGTGAGTTGACCCTTCCCGCCAGATGATGTGCCACGCGCGCAGGGATCATTGCCTGATCGAGCGAATCTGGCATAGCGTCGGCCGTCCCTGAGACGGAAGGCGGCCTAGTGGTGTTTCTCGACTCGTCGACGTGGACGGACCGGATCTTCGCCGGCGGTTCCTGGGTGCCCGGCAGCGGCGGCACCCGGAAGGTCACGGAGCCCGCGACAGGCGCGGTGCTGGGAAGCGTCGGTATCGCCTCGGCCGAGGATGCCGCGAAGGCGGCGGAAACCGCGGCCGAGGCGCAGCGGGGCTGGGCGGCGACACCGCACGTCCAGCGGGCCGCCGTCCTGCGCAAGGCCGCCCGGCTGTGGTCCGAGTACGCCGACGAGATCCGCTGGTGGAACGTGCGCGAAGTCGGCGCGGTGCCCGGCGTCGCGGGTTTCTCGCTGCACGTCGCGGAACAGGAGTGCTACGAGGCCGCGGCCTTGCCCGGCCGCCCGTACGGCGAACTCCTGCCGAGCGAGGAACCGCGCCTTTCGATGGCGCGCCGGGTGCCCGCCGGCGTCGTTACGGTGATCTCGCCGTTCAACATGCCGATCATCCTGGGCATCCGCTCGGTCGCCCCGGCGCTCGCGCTGGGGAACGCGGTGATCTTGAAGCCGGACCCGCGCACCGCCGTCACCGGCGGCGTGGTCCTCGCCCGGATCTTCGAGGAAGCGGGCCTGCCGCCCGGGGTCCTGCAGATGCTGCCGGGCGGCGCGGACGTCGGCGAGACACTGGTGACGCATCCGGCCGTCCGGGTCATCTCGTTCACCGGTTCGACCGGCGCCGGGCGCAAGGTCGGCGAACTCGCCGGGAAACACCTGAAGCGGGCCCATCTGGAGCTGGGCGGGAACTCGGCGCTCATCGTGCTCGACGACGCGGATGTCGACGAAGCCGCCGGGGTCGCCGCTTTCGGTTCCTTCTTCCACCAGGGCCAGATCTGCATGACCACCGGACGGCACCTGGTGCACGAGCGGCTCTACGACGACTTCGTCGAGCGGCTGGCGGCGAAGGCGGCCGCGTTGCGGGTCGGCGATCCGGCGCGGGACGAGGTCGCGCTCGGGCCGATCATCGACGCCGGGCAGCGGGACAAGATCCACGAACTGGTCACCGCCAGTGTCTCGGCCGGGGCGCGGGTCGCCGCCGGCGCCGAATACGACCGGCTGTTCTATTCCGCGACGGTGCTCGCCGACGTGCCGCCGGACGCGCCCGCCGTCGCCCAGGAGATCTTCGGCCCGGTCGCGCCGGTCGTGCGGTTCTCCGACGCGGAGGAGGCCATCCGCCTCGCCACGGCGAGCGAATACGGGCTCTCGCTGGGGATCGTCACCCGCGATGTCCTCAAAGGACTGGAGCTGGCCGATCGCGTCCCGACGGGGATCGTGCACATCAACGACCAGACAGTCAGCGACGAGGCGAACAGCCCCTTCGGCGGTGTCGCCGCTTCGGGCACCGGAAGCCGCTTCGGCGGGGCGGCGGCGAACGTCGAGGCCTTCACCGAGACGCGCTGGGTCACCGTCCGGAACCCGCCGCCCGCCTACCCCTTCTGACAGATCGCGTTTAGCCCGCTAAACGCAGGTCAGGCGGTGCGGCGCCAGCGGATGAGGCGTTCCCCGGTCGGGGCCGGGTCCAACTCGGGCCCGACCAGGGCGAACCCGCATTTCCGGGCGACCGAGGCCGAGACCTCGTTCGTCTCCTCGTAGCGGTAGCTGACCTCACGCAGGCCGAGCCCGCCGAAACCGAATCGCAGGGCCGCGTTGAGCGCGGTGCTCGCGACACCCTTGCCCCGGGACGCCGCGCGCACCCAGACCGACGCCTCCGCGTACCCGGTGTCGAGATCGAGATCCCGCAGGCCGACCTCGCCCAGCAGATCCCCTGTCGTCGGCTCGGCCACCGCCCAGGAGCAGCGTTCGTCACCGGCCCACTGGGCCGCGCGCAGGGCGACGTACTCGGTCGCCTCGTCGAGGTCCCGCAAGCGGTAGTTCAGGACGTATTTGCGGTGCGTCGGATCGGCGAAGGCCGCGACCAGCGCCGGGCGATCGTCGAGGGCCTTGTCCGCCCGCAGCTGTCGCAGGTAGTACTCGCCCGCGTTGATCTCCACCGGTTCCACTCTTCGAGGGTAACCGGATCTTCAGCGGCGGCGGCTCATGATCAGCGCGACGGCCAGCGGGAGCAGGAAAACGATGAACGTCCCCCGGGTGAAGAAGAACAACGCGATCGCGACCGCCGCGGCGATCGGCACGGCGCTGGCCGTGAGCCATTTCGACGGCTGGGCCTCGTTCTTCGCGGACGCCTGCGCGACGCCGGGCATCGGCGGCAGGGGCAGCAGCGCACTGGGACGAGGGGAGGGCAGGTCCGTGAACAGCGGTTCGAGGTCGCTCGCCATCCTCGCCGCGCTGACCTTCGCCGACCGGGTGCCGAACTCGTCGAGGTCGAGTCTGCCGGTGCGGACATGCTCTTCCAGCGCGTCGAGCGCGTCTTGGCGTTCGGCGTCGCTCAGCCGCATGTCCGGTCTCTCGGCACTCACGGCCCGAGTCTACGGGCGGATCAGCCGTCCAGTTCCCGGCGGCGCTGCTTCGTGAGCTTCTTGTGGGCGTTCTCCCAGCCCTTGCCCCAGAGACCTTCGCCGGCGACGCTGATCCCGATCGGGATGGCGATCAACCACCAGCTGGCGCCGGTGCCGATGATGAACACGATGGTGGCGATGAAGAGGATCGGCAGCAGCGCGCCCATGACCCGCTGCGCCGAGGAGATACCCGCCAACGGTGAAGACGGTTCGCTCACGGCTGTCTTGGGGGCGTCGAAGAGTGGATGCGGCTCGGGCAGGTCGAGGAAGACCTCGGACAGCTCGCCGCGCGTCTTGGCCGCGGTGATCTTGGCGGACCGCTCGCCGAACTCGTCGATGTCGATCCGGCCGACGGTCATGTGCTCGCCGAGCGCTGTCAGGGCGGACTCTCGATCCTGATCACTGATCCGCAGCTGCGGAGACGGAACCTCGCTCACCCTTTCGATGGTAGGCCGAGCGAGGCCCCGTCAACCACGACATTCGTCAGTCTTTGAGCTCGAACAGCTGGGTTCCCTGCGTCACGGCGGTGCCGACCTCGACCGAAAGGCCGGTCACGGTACCCGCTTTGTGCGCGGTGACCGGGTTCTCCATCTTCATCGCCTCGAGCACGACGACCAGCTCACCCGCTTCGACCTGCTGGCCTTCTTCGACGGCGACCTTGACGATGGTGCCCTGCATCGGCGCGGTGACGGCGTCGCCGCTCACCGCGGCCTTGGTGCCGCCCGCGCGCTTGCGCGGCTTGGCCTTGACGGCCGTGCCGCCGCCACCGCCGTCGAGAGAGAACCCGCCGGGCAGCGACACCTCGAGACGACGTCCGCCGACCTCGACGACCACGTTCTGGCGGGGCTGCTCTTCCTCGGCCTCGGCGGCTTCCGGGGCGACGAACGGCTCGATCTTGTTCTCGAACTCGGTCTCGATCCAGCGCGTGTGCACGCTGAAACCGTTCTCGTCGCCGATGAACGCCGGGTCGTCCACGATCACGCGGTGGAACGGCAGGACCGTCGCCATCCCGTCGGCGACCATCTCGGCCAGCGCCCGGCGGCTGCGTTCGAGCGCGTTCTGCCGGTCGGATCCGGTGACGATCAGCTTCGCGAGCATCGAGTCGAACTGGCCGCCGATGACGCTGCCGGACTCGACACCCGAATCGACCCGGACGCCCGGGCCGCTCGGCGCGACGAACTTCGTCACGGTGCCGGGCGCGGGCAGGAAGCCGCGGCCGGCGTCCTCGCCGTTGATGCGGAATTCGATCGAGTGACCCCGCGGTTCCGGGTCTTCGGTGATGCGGAGCTTCTCGCCGCGCGCGATACGGAACATCTCGCGCACGAGGTCGAGGCCCGTGGTCTCCTCGGACACCGGGTGCTCGACCTGCAGCCGCGTGTTGACCTCGAGGAACGAGATCGTGCCGTCGACGGCGACGAGGTACTCGACCGTCCCGGCGCCGTAGTAGCCGGCTTCCTTGCAGATCGCCTTCGCGGACTCGTGGATGCGCTTGCGCTGCTCGTCGGTCAGGTACGGCGCGGGCGCCTCCTCGACCAGCTTCTGGTGACGGCGCTGCAGCGAGCAGTCGCGGGTGCCGACGACGATGGCGTTGCCGTGCTGGTCGGCGAGGACCTGCGCCTCGACGTGGCGCGGCTTGTCGAGGTAGCGCTCGACGAAGCATTCGCCGCGGCCGAAGGCGGAGATCGCCTCGCGGGTCGCGGATTCGAAGAGTTCCGGGATCTCCTCGCGGGTGCGGGCGACCTTGAGGCCGCGGCCGCCGCCGCCGAACGCGGCCTTGATCGCGACCGGGAGGCCGTGCTCGTCGGCGAAGGCGACGATCTCGTCGGCGTTCTTGGCGGGGTCCTTCGTACCGGGCACCAACGGGGCTCCGGCGCGCAGCGCGATGTGGCGCGCGGTGACCTTGTCGCCGAGGTCGCGGATGGCCTGCGGGCTCGGGCCGATCCAGGTCAGCCCGGCGTCGATCACCGCCTGGGCGAAGTCCGCGTTCTCGGAGAGGAATCCGTAGCCGGGGTGAACCGAGTCCGCGCCCGACCGTTTGGCGGCGTCGAGCAGCTTGTCGAAGACGAGGTAGCTCTCGGCCGCGGTGGTGCCGCCGAGCGCGAAGGCCTCGTCGGCGAGGCGGACATGGGGTGCGTCACGATCCGGATCGGCGTAGACGGCCACGCTGGTCAGCCCGGCGTCCTTCGCCGCCCTGATCACCCGTACCGCGATCTCGCCGCGGTTCGCGATCAGGATCTTGGTCACCGGACCACCTGTGCCGGCCTGCTCGGTCACGCCGTACCTCCTGCGTTCGCACGTCGGGCCGCCCCGATGCGGCTCCGCAGCAGTTTACGGAAGTTCCCGCCCTGATTGATGAGAGCAAGGCCACCCAGTGACTTCGTTTATACCAGCGCCTCGCGGTGCCGCAGTTCTTCTGGAAGGTCGGAATCGAGCACGATCAGGTCGTACGGCTGGACCTGGTAGACCCGGCCGAGGTGCTCGGCCTTGACCAGTGCCCACGGCTGGTGCTCGCCGCAGCATTCGACCAGGCGCTGCACCGAACTGAAGGCGATCAGCGCCATCCGGCCGTCGCTGGTCCTGCGGAGTTCGATCTCGGCGCGCGTGAAGTCCTTCGGCTTTTTCGCCGTGGGGAGGAACAGGGCGTTGGGCAATCCGGGGTTCGTCACGGGAACAACATAGACGTGCACTCTGCGCTAGATCACTTACGCTCTCGGATATGCGGACTCAGGAAGCGCGGACGCCGCGATCGGTGCTGTTCACCGCGCTGCTGGCCGTCGTGGTCACGGCGGGGGTGATCGTGGCCGTGATCCTGCTCCGCCCGTCCGCCCCGGCGCCCACCGGCGAGCCCGGCGCCGCTCCGCTGCCCGACGGCGCCCCGAGCGCGCCGAAGGTCAACTGCGGCCACTCGGCCTGCCGGGAGATAGGCGCGATGACCGTCGGCGGGGTGCCCGTCGTGCTGCTGGCCGACGAAGCGGGCAAACAGGGCGTGGTCCGGATCGGGGCGGACGCGGTGTTCCCGTTGATCATCAACGACCTGGGGGTCACCCTCAAGGGCGATTCCTTGCGCTGTGTCGACGGCGCGACGCCGGTCTGCCTGGTGCGCGGCGAAACCGGCGGCGGTTCGGCGGGCGAGTTGCTGGTCGCGCGCGGCGGGGTCTGGCGGGATCCCGGGAAGCCGTACTTCTCCGACGCCGGGACGGTCGTCCTGAACGACGTGACCGCCGACGGGATCGCGGACGTCATCGTCGTGCGGCACGAGTGCCCCGGCGCGCAGTCCGGCTCGGCCCGGTGCCAGGCGGCGCCGGTGCTCGCGGAGGTCTACGACGTCGCCCGCGGCTCGGTGGGCTGCACGCGCCGGTACACCGCGCCTTCGGAGCTGAGGGGCTGGCCGGACGTCCGACTCACGAAGGCGGACCTGCGACCCTGCCCGGAGCGATAGCAAGGGACCTTTGCTCTCGTTAGTTAGCGTGCTAAGCAACGAGAGCAAAGGTCCCTTGCTATCGCCTGGGACTGAAGAGAACCGCTACGCGCCAGCGGCGGCGGGCTCCTTCTTCTCGGAGGTCGTAGCCGCTTCGCCGTTCTCAGTGGGCGAAGGGTCTGTCGGCGAGTTGAGCACCTCGTCGTCCAGCAGGCCTTCGCTTCGGGCGACGACGACCGGCACGACGATCTGGCCCGCGACGTTCGTCGCGGTGCGGATCATGTCCATGATCGGGTTCACCGAGTAGATCAGCGCGATCCCGAGCGCGACCTGCTGCGCGTCGAGTCCGATGAACGCGGTGGTCAGGGTCAGCGCGGTCAGCCAGCCGGTGGTGCCCGCGGTGGCCAGCGCGCCGAGTACGGCGACCACGACGATCCCGAGGTACTGCCAGAAGTTCAGCGAGACACCGGACAGGTTCGCGATGAAGATCGCGCCGATCGCGGGGAACACGGCGGCGCAGCCGTCCATCTTCGTGGCGCTGCCCAGCGGAGCCGCGAAGGCGGCGTACGCGGGCTGGACGCCCAGGTTCACGGCGGACTGCCGGGTCAGGGGCAGCGTCGCGGCCGAGGACTGCGAAGCGAACGCGAACTGGATCGCGGTGCCGGCCTTCGAGAAGAACGTCAGCGGGCTGACCTTCGCCACGAACTGCAGCAGGATCGGGTAGACCACCAGGAGCACCACGAAGCAGCCGACGTACACCGCGAGAGTGGTGGTGAGCAGCGGCCGGAACAGGGCGTCACCGTAGTTCGCGACCGCGGCGCCGATCAGGCCGACGATGCCGATCGGGGCGAGCCGGACGATCCAGCCGAGGTAGCGCTGGATGATCTCGAAGACGCTGGTGGTGAAGTCGACGAACGGCTTGGCCCGGTCGCCGAGGCTGTAGGCCGCCGCGCCGATCAGCACGGCGAGGAACAGCACCTGCAGCGTCGAGCCCTCGGTGAAGGCGGTGAAGAAGTTCTTCGGCAGGAAGCCTTCGACGAAGGCGCTCCAGGAGCCCCAGTTGTCGACGCTCTTGGTGGCCTTGTCGGCGTTCTTCGCGGTCGCGGCGATGCCCTCGCCGAGTCCGCCGCTGCCCGGGTTGAACAGCTTCGCGACGGCGATGCCGATCAGCGACGCGATGAACGAGGTGATCGCGAACCACAGGACGGTCTTCCCGCCCAGCCTGGCGGCCTTCTTGCCGCCGCCGAGGTTGCGCAGGCTGTTGATGCCGACCACGATCGCCGTGAAGACCAGCGGGATCACCGCGATCTGCAGCAGCGTCGTGAAGATCGTGCCGATCTGGTCGAGCAGGTCGGTCAGCCAGCTCGCCTCGGTCGTCCTGGCGACGACGCCGAGCAGGGCGCCCACGACGAGCGAGCCGAGGACCGCCGCCGCGAAGACCTTTGGCCTTGTGTAGGTCCGAATGAAAGACACGGGGCGACTCCGGTGCGTGAAAGTTTCCTGATTTCCCGAACGTGAAGAACGTTCGACCCGTCAGGACTCTTCCGGATCACCCGATCGTGTGGGAGTCGTCTCAGGATGCGGGACGAGTCCACAGCTCGATGACGCTCACGCCGACCTCCGTCAGCAAGCGCCGGGTCAGCGGCAGGCTGATCCCGATGACGCTCGAGAAGTCGCCGTCGATGCCCTCGATGAACCATCCGCCGCGTCCGTCCAGCGTGAAGCCGCCCGCCACCTGGAGCGGTTCGCCGGACGCGATGTAAGCCTCGATCTCCTCTTGCGACGGCGTGCCGAAGCGGACGGTGGTGCCCTCGGTGCCCGAGGCCTCCTTCGTCCTTTCACCGTTCTCGACGCGGATGATCGCGTGGCCGGTCAGAAGTTCACCGGTTTTGCCCGCCATCGACGCCCAGCGCTCGCGCGCGGCCTCCGGCGTAAGCGGCTTCCCGACCATCTCGCCGTTGATCGACAGCATCGAATCGCAGCCCACGATGACCATGTCGGCATGTCCGTCGTGGGATCCGATGAGCGTCTCGAAAACCGCTTCGGCCTTCGCGACGGCGAGCGCGCGGACCAGCTCCACCGGGGCCGGATCGGTCAGGGACGCGGCCACCGCGTCCTCGTCGACGCCGGAGACGACGACGCTCGGATCGAAGCCGGCGGAACGCAGGACGCCGAGGCGGGCGGGGGACTGGGAAGCGAGGACGAAACGCACCTCCGAAAGGTACTCGACGGCCCTCCGTTGCCTAATTGTGACCTGGGACACCCGGACGTGGAGTTAGTTTGTTGTGGCGCGCAACATATGGATTGTTCGAGCTACGGAGGAACCAATGTCGCCCCGCCTCCGCGTCAGAAGATCACTTCGCACGACGCAAACCACAGTGCTCGCAGGCCTGGTCCTGGCCGGTTCGGCCCTGACGCCGATGGCGTCGGCCGCCCCGGGGCCGGTGTACAAGAATCCCCACGCCCCGACGTCCGTGCGGGTGAACGACCTGCTCAAGCGGATGAGCCTCGACGACAAGATCGGCCAGATGACCCAGGCCGAACGCGGCGCCGTCACCCCTGAGCAGGCCGCGGCCCTCAAACTGGGGTCCTTGTTGTCCGGCGGTGGTTCCGTCCCCGCCTCCAACACGCCGACCGGCTGGGCCGACATGGTCGACTCGTATCAGAAGGCGGCGGTCTCGACGCCGCTCGGCATCCCCACCATCTACGGCGTCGACGCCGTGCACGGCCACAACAACGTCTACGGTGCGACGATCTTCCCGCACAACATCGGCCTCGGCGCCGCCAACAATCCGCGCCTGGTCGAGAAGATCGGCCGCGCGACGGCGCTGGAAGTCGCCGGAACCGGGCCACAGTGGGACTTCTCGCCGTGCCTCTGTGTCGCCCGTGACGATCGCTGGGGCCGCACGTACGAGTCCTTCGGCGAAACCCCGCGTGACGCCATCGCCAACGCTTCGGCCATCACCGGTCTCCAGGGGCGCAAGCTCGGGGAGAAGCCGGGCTCGGTGCTCGCGACCGCGAAGCACTACGTCGGCGACGGCGGCACCACCAACGGTGTCGACCAGGGCAACACCGAGATCAGCGAACGCGAACTGCGCCAGATCCACTTGCCGCCGTTCCGTGAGGCGATCGATCGCGGTGTCGGCTCGGTGATGATCTCGTTCTCCAGCTTCCAGGGGGTGCGCATGCACGCCCAGCGCTACCTCATCACCGACGTCCTCAAGAAGGAACTGCGGTTCCGGGGCCTGGTGATCTCGGACTACAACGCGATCAACCAGATCGACGGGCAGGAAGGCTTCACGCCCGAAGAAGTGCGGCTTTCGGTCAACGCGGGCATCGACATGTTCATGGTCCCGTGGGACGCGCCGCAGTTCATCGCCTACCTCAAGGCCGAGGTCGACGCGGGCCGCGTCTCGCGCGACCGGATCGACGACGCGAACCGCCGCATCCTGGCGGAGAAGTTCGAGCTCGGCTTGTTCGAGCATCCGTACACCGACCGTTCGCTCCAGAAGACGTTCGGCAGCAAGGAACATCGCGAGCTGGCCCGGCAGGCCGTCCGTGAATCCCAGGTGCTGCTGAAGAACGACGGTGTGCTGCCACTGGCGAAGAAGAACAACAAGATCTTCGTCGCGGGCAAGAACGCGGACGACATCGGCAACCAGGCGGGCGGCTGGACGCTCACCTGGCAGGGCCAGAGCGGCCCGGTCATCCCGGGCACCACCGTTCTCGACGGGCTGAAGTCGGGAGCGGGGAAGGGAACCACGGTGACCTATGACCGTGAGGGTGACGGAATCGACGGCAGCTACAAGGCCGCCGTCGCCGTGGTGGGCGAAACGCCGTACGCCGAAGGGCAGGGAGACCGGCCCGACGGGTTCGGACTCGACGCGGAAGATCTCGCCACGATCGCCAAACTGAAGAGTTCCGGGGTTCCGGTCGTCGTGGTGACCGTGTCCGGGCGTCCGCTCGACATCGCCGCGCAACTGCCGCGCTTCAACGGACTCGTCGCCGCCTGGCTCCCGGGTAGCGAAGGCGCCGGTGTCGCCGATGTCCTCTACGGCGACTACAACCCGACAGGAAAGCTGACGTTCAGCTGGCCGGCCAGCGCGGCGCAGGAGCCGGTGAACGTCGGTGACGGCAAGAAGGCGCTGTACCCGTATGGCTTCGGCCTGCGGTACCGCCGGTAGGAAGCTTCCGCCCTCCCGCGGATGAGATGAACGGCCCGTTCCGCACGGAACGGGCCGTTCATCGCCGTGAGCGGGAAGGTCAGGCGGCGCTCGTGGCGGGTTCCGGAGCCGGGGCGGGAGGAACGCGCGGAGCCGGACGACGCATCGTCAGCGCCGCGAGCACGCCCAGTATCAGGACGGCGGCCGGAAGCAGCAGGGTCACCCGTGCCGCGTCCGTCAGTCCATTGTGGACGGCTTCCAGGGCGAGCCGCTGAGCCTGCTCCGCCACGTCCGCGGGAAGCCCCGGCATGGCCGTCTGCCCGGAAGAACCGAATTCCCCGGTCGACTCCGCGGCTTTCGTGATCCCTTCCGCGAACGGGGCGCGGTACTGCTCCGGCAACGCCGTCGCCGCGGTCGCCGCCTCGTCGGCGATCGAAGCGCTGATCCGCGCCTGCAGCAGCACGCCGACGGCGGCACTGCCGAGGACGCCGCCGACCTGGCGCGCGGTGTTGAAGATGCCCGACGCGGTCCCGGTGAGCCGCGGTTCCACCGAACTCATCGCGATGTTGCCCATCGGCGCGAAGATGAACCCGATCCCGGCGCCCGCCACGAGCAGCGCCGGGGTGAGCGTCCACGCGTTCGCGCCCGCCCGGGCGATCAGTGCCACCAATCCCATCCCCGTCGCCAGCGCGGTCAGGCCGATGATCAGCAGGACCTTGCCGTTGACCTTGTCCGAAGCGCGGCCGACGAACGGGCCGATCATGCCTGCCAGCAAAGACATCGGCGCGAACAGCAGGCCGGACATCGTCGGCGACTCGCCGAGGACGGCTTGGATGTAGATCACCAGCGGCAGGAACATGCCCGTCATCGCGAAGCCGACGGTGACCGAGGTCAGCGTCCCGGCGGAGAAGTTGCGGTTCGAGAAGACACTCAGCGGGAGAAGCGGTTCTTTGCGGTTGAACCGTTGCCACACCACGAAAGCGACCAGCAGGGCCACTCCGGCACCGATGAACTCGAACACGGTGATCGGGCCGAGTACGCGTCCCCAGTCGTAGTGCTGTCCATTTTGGACGCCGTATACGACAAGGAACAGGCCGGCCCCGGAGAGCAGGATCCCGGGGACGTCGAAGGAATGCGAGTGTCTCGGCTGCCAGTCCGGCACCTTGAGCAACGCCAGCGCGAGCGCGACCACGCCGACCGGCAGGTTGACGAAGAAGATCCATTCCCAGCCGAGGTGGTCGACGAGCACGCCGCCGAGCAGCGGCCCGACGATGGCCGCGATCCCGGCGACCCCGCTCCACAGTCCCATGGCGGGGCCGCGTTTCGACGGCGGGAACAGATGGCTGATGAACGCCAGGGTCTGCGGCGTCATCAAAGCGGCGCCGAGGCCCTGCACCGCGCGGGCGGCGATGAGCATCTCGACCGAGCCGGAGAGCCCGCACCACAGCGAGGCCAGCGTGAAGACCACGAGGCCCGCCAGGTAGACCCGTTTCGGGCCGAACCGGTCGCCGAGGCGGCTGGCGAACAGCATCGGCACCGCGTAGGTGAGCAGGTAGACGCTGATCACCCAGACGATCGCGTTCAGCCCGGCGCCGAGTTCGCGCAGCATCGCGGGGATCGCGGTCGAAACGATCGTGGTGTCCAGCAGGATCATGAAGAAACCGAGGCACAGCGCCGAAAGCGCGGCCCAGGGATTAGCTTGTCTTGCGTTCATCGATGTCGTCCTCGGTGACCAGGTTCAGTTTCGGCGTGCAGTGGTCCTGGAAGTGGATGCGACCGGATTCCAGGTCTTCGACGAGTTTTTGGGTCCACTCGAGCTCGAAGGCCCGCCGCGCGGTGGCGTAGGACCAGTCGAGCCAGTAGATCTCGGGGAGTTTGTGTTCGTTGACCAGGCTTTCGAGTACGACCTGGTCGGAGGCGGCGGAGGCCTGGAGCCGCAGCACACGGTGCTTGAGCTGGGTGATCGACATTTCCGGGCCGAGTTCGTCGATGACGGCGAGGGCGCTGAGGTACTCGGGGTACTCCTCGGCGGGCGTGCTCAACATGTCCTGTGCGCGGTCCACGAACTCGTCGCGGCCGGCGTCCGTCATCGCGTAGACGGTGCGCTCGGGGCGCTTCCCGTCTCGCTGTGTTTCGACGATCTCGACGAAACCGTTCTGCTGCAAGCGATCCACCGCGTGGTAGAGCGATCCCGCCTTCACCTTGACGCGGGTGCTGACATAGCGCTCCTTCATCAGTTGCGCCATCTCGTAGGGATGCATGGGCCGCTCGTGGAGGAGCTCCAGCACCGCCATGGCGAGCGGAGTGAGTTTCGCGGCCATGCATGATCCTCTCGGAAGATTCCGTGCCGATTATTCCGCGTGGACTATATGGCACGAGTCCCGTCCACCTCAAGCGAGCCCGCTACTTGCGTACGTCGATCGCATATGCGTACGGTGTGCGCAAGACGAGAACGACGTACGCAAACGAAGGGGAAGTCATGACGAACACCGCGAACTGGGACTCGAAGCGCTGGCAGGCCAAGCTGGACGAGCTTCGCGCCGCCTACCACGTTCCGGGCGCCGTGCTCGCCGTTCTGACCGGCGGCGAGATCCACGAACTCGCGAGCGGCGTCCTGCACCGCGGGACCGGGGTCGAGGCGACGACCGATTCCGTCTTCCAGCTCGGTTCGATAGCCAAGATCTACACCGCGACCCTGGTCATGCGGCTGGTCGAAACCGGCGAGCTGGACCTCGACGCGCCGGTGGCCGAGGTGCTGCCGGAGTTCGAGACGATCGACCCGGAGGCGACCAGGGCGATCACCATCCGGCGGCTGCTGAGCCACACGAGCGGCCTCACCTGCGATTTCCACCTCGACACCGGCCGGGGCGACGACTGCATCGCCCGGTTCGTCGAGGCGAGCAAGGGGATCGCGATGGACTGCCCGCCCGGGACGGCGGTCTCCTACAGCAGCGTCGGTTTCCAGGTGCTCGGCCGCATCGTCGAGGTGGTGACCGGGCTGACCTGGGATCAGGCGCTGAAAGAGCTGATCTTCGCGCCGCTGGGGCTGAAGCAGTCGATGACCTTGCCCGAAGAGGCGCTGAGTTTCCGCGCGGCGATGAGTCACCTCGGGGAGCCGGGTCAGGATCCGGAGCCCGCGCCCGCCTGGGATCTGATGCCGCGCTCGGCGGGACCGGGCGCGCGGGTGATCGCCTCCGCCGGCGACGTCGTCCGGCTCGCGCGGATGCACCTCGACGGCGGTGCGGCGCCCGACGGAACCCGTGTCCTGGCACCGGAAACGGTCGAGACGATGCAGCGCCGCGAGACCGACGTCCCCGACAAGTGGACGGTCAGCGCGGACGGCTGGGGGCTCGGCTGGACGCTCTACGACTGGGACGGCACGCCCGGTTTCGGTCATGACGGCGCGGCCATCGGGCAGTACGCGTACCTGCGGGTGGTCCCGTCCGCGGGCGTGGCCATCGCCTTGGTGACCAACGGCGGCGGCGCCCGGCAGCTCTACGCGGCCTTGTTCCGTGAACTGCTCGAGGAGTTCGCCGACGTCCGGATGCCCGACGCCTTCGCGCCGCCCGCCGAACCTCCGGTGGTGGATCCGGCCCGGTTCGCGGGCGTCTACCGCCGCGAAGGCGTTGTCATCACGGTGACCGCGGATTCACGGCTGAGGTACGAATTCGTCGACGGGATGAAGGACTTCTCGCCGCCGCTGGACATGGATCTGACGCCCGTCACGGACACCGTCTTCGCCGCGTCGGGGGCCGGGCCGTCGTTCAGCGAAGACTGGATGCCTGTGGTGTTCTCGACGCTTTCGACCGGTATGGAATGCGTGTACATCGGGATGCGCGCGGCCCCCAAGGTCGCCTAGTTCAGGCGTCTCGGCCCGATTTCGCGGTCGAGGAAGCGGTGGTACTCGATGGCCGCCACCGAGTTCTCCAGCTGTTCGAACGTCGGTGCGGGGAGCGCGCCGTTGAAGACGATCGTCAGGCTCTTGCGCGGGATGTTGATGACGTACGGATCGACTCCGAGTTCTTCGCAGTTCTCGCGCAGGACGGCGGTCCAGTGTTCCAGGTCCTCGTCTTCACCGAGGTGCTCCCAGCGCGCGACGATCCAGTTGCCGTTGATCAGCTGGCCCGCCATCTCCCGCGGATCGTGGACCATGTACGGCTCGGCGACGTCGTTCATCGGCCAAGGTGATCGAGCAGCGCGGCGAAGGACTCGGCCGGGAGCACCAGGATCGGCCGGGTCTCGTCCGGCAGTGCCCCTTGTTTGGTGTCGCGGATGCCGACGAGACCGGGCGAACCGCCGACCTCGACGCAGGCGTTCTCTTCCCAGTGCGTGTAGGTCGACTTGTGCCAGTCGGTCATGCGTTCGTGCCAGGTGGTCATCGGAGGGCCTTTCCCCAGTGACTGTTTCGGCAAGTAGACGGGTTGCGCGGCGGCAAGGTTGGCGAGATCGGGTGATCTGTTCCCGTTCGTCGGTGAACGGCTCCGGTGATCGCGTTCGGCGCACGAAAAGTGGCCTTCACCGCAAGCTGGTTTACTCACGATGCACCGTCGGACTGCATAGCGCCAAGGGTCTTTGGTCACCAACGAGATTCGGTCGCGAGCTGTCGGTAGTCGGTCGCGATCCGCGACAGATGGGCGCAGGCGACGTCGTCGTAGGTGGCGTAGCGCTCGACTTCCGCGAAGTTCTTCTCGTAGTCGGTGACTTCCCGCTCGTCCGTGACGAGCGCCGTGGCCGTCTGCGTCCCGAGAAGGACCGCGCGGGAGTCGTAGATGTCGAAACCGTGGAGGACGGGGACCGAAACCGGGGTGGTCCACGGGATCACGCCGAGCCGCACCCGGCCGCGGCAGGACACTTCGATGAGGTGACCGAGCTGCGCCTGCATGGTCGCCGCCCCGCCCATGTTCCAGCGCAGGGCGCCCTCGGTCAGCACGAAGTGGAAGTCACGGTCCGAGTCGAGGATCCGCTGGCGCTCCAGCCGGGCCTCGACCGTCTGGTCGCGTTCGCCGTCCGGCAGGGAATCGCCGAACAGCGCGGTGATGTAGTCGCGGGTCTGGAGCAGGCCGAACACGATGGTCGGCTGGAAGCTCCGGATCCGGGCGGACGCCGTCTCGATCTTGCCGATGCGCTGCTGCATCCGCCAGGCACCGCGCTGGAGGACGACGCGGGCGGAGGACGCTTCTTCGCGAAGGTCCCGCGTGATCGCCACCAAGGCCCGCCGGATCTTCGCGGGCGCGCCGTAAGCCCGGCACAGCGCGACGACCTGATCCTCGGTCGGCATGAACGCGCCGGTTTCCACCCGCGAGACCTTGGACTGGCTGAGGCCGGTGAGAACCGCCGCCTCGGTACCGGACAACCCGGCGGCTTTGCGCAGACGGCGCAACTCGGCGGAGAGATGGTCTTGGTTCGTCACGCACGGCTTTCTGGGGCGATCGCGGGTACCGAAGACCTGGCGAACCGGACGAGCCGGACCGCCAGATCTGACACGATAACCCGCGCGATCCCGATCCGCGCTTTTCGAGCGAACTGTTTCAGCGAGGGAGAGCCGAAGCCCGCCAGGCGCCTTCGCCCGGGGCGAGCGGGGCCCGCACGAGCGAGGCCTTGTCCGCCCACCAGGAGTCCTGTTTCCGGTCGGGTTCCGGGGCCCGCGCGCTCGCCGCCGCCGCGACGACGGCTGTCAGCGCGGCGAGTTCGTCGTCACTCGGCTCGCCGCGGACGACCCGCAGCAGCGGGGTTTCGGGCGCGCTCACAGCGGGATGTTCCCGTGCTTCTTGGGCGGCAGCGTCTCGCGTTTGCCCTGGAGCAGAGAGAGCGCCTTCGCGACGTGGCCGCGGGTGTGCGCGGGCACGATCACCGAGTCGACGTAACCGCGCTCGGCAGCCGCGTACGGATTCAGGAGCGTGTCTTCGTACTCCTGGATCAGCTCGGCGCGCAGCGCGTCGACGTCCTTGCCGTCGGCGGCGGCCGCGGCGAGCGTCTTGCGGTGCACGATGTTCGCCGCGCCCTGTGCGCCCATGACCGCGACCTGCGCCGTCGGCCACGCCAGGTTGATGTCCGCGCCGAGGTGCTTCGACCCCATGACGTCGTACGCGCCGCCGTAGGCCTTGCGGGTGATGACGGTGACCAGCGGGACGGTCGCTTCGGCGTAGGCGTAGATCAGCTTCGCGCCACGCCGGATGATGCCGTTCCACTCCTGGTCGGTACCGGGCAGGAAGCCCGGGACGTCGACGAAGGTCAAGACCGGGATGTTGAACGCGTCGCAGGTGCGCACGAACCGCGCGGCCTTCTCGGACGCGTCGATGTCGAGGCAGCCGGCGAACTGGGTGGGCTGGTTCGCCACGATGCCGACGCTGCGCCCGTCCACCCGGCCGAAACCGACGATGATGTTGGGCGCGAACAGTTCGTGCACCTCGAGGAAGTCGCCGTCGTCGACCACGCGGTTGATGACCTCGTGCATGTCGTACGGCTGGTTCGGCGAGTCCGGGATCAGCGTGTCGAGCTCGCGATCCGACTCCGTGACGTCGTCGAAGAACCCGCCCGCGGGCGAGTCCGTCTCGAACAGCGGGGCCTCGGAGAGGTTGTTCGCGGGGAGGAACGAGAGCAGCTCCTTGACGTACGCGATGGCGTCTTCGTCGTCGGAACCGAGGTAGTGCGCGACACCCGAACGGGTGTTGTGCGTGCGCCCGCCGCCGAGCTCCTCGAAGGAGACCTCTTCGCCTGTCACGGTCTTCACGACGTCGGGGCCGGTGATGAACATGTGCGAGGTCTTGTCGACCATCACCACGAAGTCGGTCAGCGCGGGGGAGTAGACGTGCCCGCCCGCGTTGGCGCCCATGATCAGCGAGATCTGCGGGATGACGCCGGACGCCTTGACGTTGCGGTTGAAGATCTCGCCGTACAGCCCGAGCGAGACGACGCCTTCCTGGATCCGCGCGCCGCCGCCCTCGTTGATGCCGACGATCGGGCGGCCGGTCTTGATCGCCAGGTCCATCACCTTGACGATCTTCTCGCCGTACACCTCGCCGAGCGAACCGCCGAAGACGGTGACGTCCTGGCTGAACACGCACACCGGACGGCCGTCGACGGTGCCGTAGCCGGTGACGACGCCGTCGCCGTAGGGCCGGTTCTTCTCCTGGCCGAAGTTGACCGAGCGGTGCTTCGCCAGCTCGTCGAGTTCGACGAACGAGCCCTCGTCCAGCAGCAGTTCGATCCGCTCGCGGGCCGTCTTCTTGCCCTTGGCGTGCTGTTTCTCCACCGCCCTCGCGGAACCCGCGTGCACCGCCTCGTCATACCGGCGGTACAGGTCGGCCAGCTTGCCGGCCGTGGTGTGGATGTCCGGTTCGTCCTCGGGCGGCGTCCCGAGCGGCTCCGTCGCACTGCTCATGAATCCGCAGCCTAGCTACTCAGCGGTCACTTCGCGTGTGGCGTAGGCAACGTCCCGGCTAGAGGGCGGCGCGCACCAGACCGGACTCGTAGGCCGCGATCACCAGCTGCGCCCTGTCCCGTGCCGCGAGTTTGTGCAGGAGACGGCCGATGTGCGTCTTCACCGTCGCCAGCCCGAGGTGCAGCGTGCCGGCGATCTCGTCGTTCGACAGGCCGCGCGCGATCAGGCTCAAGACCTCACGCTCGCGGGTGGTGATGGTGTCGAGCGACGGCGCGACGCGCTGGCCGGATTCGGGCAGCCGGGCGAATTCGGCGATGAGCCTTCGCGTGATCGAGGGGGCGAGCAGTCCTTCACCCGCCGCGACGACCCTGATCGCTGTCAGCAGCTCGGCGGGCGGAGTGTCCTTCAGCAGGAATCCGCTCGCGCCCGCGCGCAGCGCCGAATAGACGTAGGCGTCGAGATCGAAGGTCGTCAGCATCAACACGTGGACGCCTTCGGTGGCGGCCGAGGCGCAGATCCGCCTCGTCGCCTCGATCCCGTCGAGTTCCGGCATGCGGACGTCCATGAGCACGACGTCCGGGCGCTCCTTCTCGGCCAGTTCCGCCGCCTCCGCGCCGTTGCCCGCCTCCCCGACGACCTGGAGGTCCGGCGCGCTGTCGACGAGCACGCGGAAGCTGCCGCGCAGCAACGCCTGGTCGTCGGCGATCAGAACGCGGATCATCGTGTCCCCACTTCCTTGACGGCGTACGGCAGCCGCGCGAACACCCGGAATCCCCCGGCGGACCGTGGTCCCGCCTCGAAGTCACCACCGTAGACGGCGACGCGTTCGCGCATGCCGATCAAACCGTGCCCGCCGGTGGTCGAGGTCGCGCCTTCACCGCGGCCGTCGTCGACGATCTCGACGCTGACCTCTCCCGGGCCTTCGGTGATCGTGATCCGGCAGACCGACGGCCCCGCGTGCTTCCAGACGTTGGTCACCGCCTCCTGCGTGATGCGGTAGACCGAAAGCGCGACGCCTTCGGGAAGCTCGTCCACCCCCTCGCCGGTCAGCTCGACGCGCATCCCGGCCTCCCCGGCGCGCTCGACCAGCGTCCGCAGATCGGCGAGTTTCGGCGACGGTCCGAGCGCGACCTCGGGGGTACCGTCGCCGGATCGGAGGACGCCGAGCATCCGCCGGAGTTCGACGAGGGTTTCGCGGCTGGTGAGTTCGATGATCCGCAACGCTTCGCGCGCTTCTTCGGGTTGCTCCTTCGCGACGTGATTGCCCACCGCCGCCTTCACCGCGATCAGGCTCATGCTGTGCGCGACGACGTCGTGCATCTCGCGCGCGATGCGCAGCCGTTCGTCGGAAACCGCCTGATCGGCCTGGGACTCGGCGAGCAGGGCGAGGTTCGACTGCCGTTGCCGCGCCGTCCAGCCCAGCGCCCACGAGCCCGCCACCCCGCCGCCCGCCAGTGCCGTCGAAGCGAGCGTGCTCGGCCCGAGCTGAAGGAACTCCAGGAACGCGACCACGACCAGGCCCGCGCCCATCGCGATCAGTGAACGGGAACGCGGGTACTCCAGCGCCGTCGTGTAGAGCGCGGACGCGGTGGCCAGCGCGGCAGCCGGGCCGAGGCCGCCGCCCGCGAGCGAGGCGGGGATCAGTGTGGTCAGCGCGAGGGAGTAGGCCGTCACCGGCCGGTGACGGCGCAGCAGGATGGCGATCGCGCAGGCGCCGGTCGCGGCCCACGCGAGCCAAACCGGGATCGGGACGTTGAACGTCCACGTGTTCGCCGCGAGGTTCCCGCCGACGGCCACCACGAGCACCAGCGCGACGAGGATGTCGATCGTGTACGCCACCCGGTTAGGGAGCGCAGACGGCTGTTTCATAGGGCGAACCTAGCCGGGCGTGCGACTTCCGCGCGTCCGTCCGGTGGAGGTCATCCTCAGGGTGGAGATCGGCTTCTCGTGACTGGTCCGGTCGTGGCTGGACTAGGTCGGAGAGGTGGGGGTTGTGTGGAAATGGGGACGTTGGATGTCCCTATTTCCACACAGCCCTCTCGGGCCAGGGGTGAAGGGGCCCCATCGCTTCGTCTGATGAAGCGAAAGGGCCCTTCGGGTCTTGTCGGGAGCGGGGTCGCGGGGCGGGGAGTGCACCCAACGCGGCATCGAGAGTCCCGATCGCGAGACCGTCGCGCCGGGACACACCCTCACGACACGCTACGAAGCGCGGTTACAGCGCCCTTCAGCTCCGGGTCGGCTTCGGCCTTGTCGAGCGCAGCCGCCAGTACCTCCCGGTAGGTCGGCTCGGTTTCGGCGTGCCTTTTCCTGCCTTCCTTGGTGATGCACGAATACACGCCGCGGCGGTCGTTCTCACAGGGGTCGCGTTCCGTCAGGCCGGCGTCTTCGAGGCGGACGACCATCCGGCTCACGGAACTCTGGTTGAGCCCGATCGCCTCGGCGAGTTCCTGCATGCGCAGGACGCCCTTCCCGGTCGCGGCCAGCTTGCCGAGCGCGCGGAACTCGGAGAGACCGAGTCCGTGCCGTCGCTGCAGTGCCTTCGCGAGTTCCTGCTCGATACGCCCGTGCAACGCGAGGACGCGGCCCCACGCCAGTTCATCGCCGGTCACGGCGACCTCCCTTGATTCCTTGACACCAGTTTACATGCAGTGACAGAATCTGCTTGCACATACATTTACTTCGAAATCACTTCTGGGGGGGGGTCGCGATGGCCGAAGATCGAAGTTTCCTGTTCCTTCTCGGGAGCGCCCGCGCCGGCGGCAACACGGAGATCCTGGCGAGGAGGGCGGCCAAGGAGCTTCCTCGTGGCGTCGGGCAGCGGTGGATCCGAACGGCCGAGGTCCCGTTGGCGCCTTTCGTCGACCGGAAGCACGACGGTGAGGATTTGGTGCCACCGGCCGGAAACGAGCGGTTGCTGCTCGACGCGACCTTCGCCGCCACGGATCTGGTGATCGCGTCGCCGGTGTACTGGTACAGCGTTTCGGCGTCGATGAAGCTGTACTTCGACCACTGGGCGGGTTGGCTGGATCAGCCCGAGTTGGAGTTCAAGGCGCGGATGCGCGGAAAGACCCTGTGGGGCGTGAGCGTGCTCGCCGAGCAGCCGGAGCAGGCGGAACCGCTGATCGGGACCTTGCGCAAAACCGCCGAATATCTCGGAATGCGGTGGGGTGGGCAGTTGCTCGGCAACGGGAGCCGCCCTGGTGATGTCCTGCTCGACGAGGGTGCGCTCAAGTCGGCCGAGGCCTTCTTCGCGGGCGCGGACCTCGTGCGCGTCTAAAGGAGGTGAACGCCGTTCCCGCTCCGGCCGGGGGCGAGATCCGCGCGGAGGACCAGGTCCTCGTCGTAGTCGCCGCCGTTCTGACGGCGGAACGGGATCGGGTCGCGTGTGGACAGTGTCCGCAGCCGGTCGCGCAGCGCTTCGACGGCGGCGTCGTACTGCTCAGGGGAAACGCGGTCCGCTCCGCAGACCGTCACTGGGGGGAGGACAGACATTCCGGCGTACCACAGGGTTCCGTGCTGCAGCGGGAACAGCAGGTCGTCGATCTCGCCGTTCACGCCGCGCGGTCCGATCGTGGCCTCCGGTGCGCCCGCGGTCAGCAGGACCATGGCGCGCTTTCCGGCCAGTGCCCCTTCGCCGTAGCGCGACGTCTTGCCGTCGGAGCGCCGCACCCCGTAAGCGAAACCCTTGACGAAGACACGGTCGAACCAGCCCTTGAGGATCGCGGGCATTCCGTACCACCACAGGGGGAACTGGACGATCACGGTATCCGCCCAGTCCAGTTTTTCGTGCTCCGCGCGGATGTCGTCGCTGAGTTCGCCGGTCTCGAAGGCGGTCTTCGACGTCGAGCCGACGATCAGCCGATCGCTCTGTCCCGGCTCGAACGGCGCCGCCGAACCGGAATGCGCGGCCGCGCCGAAGTCGTCGGCGTCGACGACGGCCTTCCACTTCATCGCGTACAGGTCGGATTCCCGGACGTTCGCCCCCTGCGCGCGGAGCGTGCGCAACCCTTCGTCACGCAGCGCGCCGCCGAGGGAACGGGGTTCCGGATGCGCGAAGATCCACAACACGTTCATGTCACCACCGTCCCCCGGGCTCCCGATCGACGCGAGTGGCCCGATGGCCAACATGTGCAAGAATCGAGCCATGGGCATTTACGCGTATCCGGACCGTCATCGGGTCGCCGTGCTGGTCCGGCACGGCATGCTGGTGATGGAGCTGGGCATCGTCACGCGGCTGTTCGGCACGGCCAAATCGGCCGACGGCGAGAAGCTCTACGACGTCGTCACCTGCACGCCGGAGCCGGGGGAGATCCGGACGGACGCCGATATCACCATCTCCGTCCCGCGCGGGCCCGAGGTGCTGGCCGAGGCCGACACCGTGGTCATCCCGGCGTCGTCCACCGAGTACGAGCCGACAGGGCAGGATCTCACCGAGCCGCTGGCCTGGGCGCTGGAGCTGATCCGGCCGGACGCCAGGATCGCGTCGATCTGCACGGGCGCCTTCGTGCTCGCCGCCGCCGGCCTGCTCGACGGCCGGAAGGCGACCACGCACTGGCGTTCGGCGCTGGACTTCCAGGCGAAGTTCCCGAAGGTCGCCCTCGACCCCAACGTGCTCTACACCGACGACGGCAACGTGCTGACAGCGGCGGGCGTCGCGTCCGGGATCGACCTGTGCCTGCACATGATCCGCTGCGATCACGGTGCCTCCGTCGCGAACGAGGTCGCGCGGGGAACGGTCGTCTCGCCGCACCGGGAGGGCGGGCAAGCGCAGTTCATCCGGCGCCCGGTCCCGGAACCGCAGTCCTCGTCGACGGCGGCGGCGCGGGCCTGGGCGCTGGAAAACCTCGACAGGCCACTGACGTTGCGCGAACTCGCGGCGAAGGAGTCGATGAGCACGCGGACGTTCACGCGGCGTTTCCGGGACGAGGTCGGGGTTTCGGCGTTGCAGTGGCTGACCCAGCAGCGGGTCGAAAGGGCCCGTCAGCTGCTCGAGGAGACCGATTTGCCGGTGGACAGGGTCGCCACCGAGGCCGGTTTCGGCACCGCCGCTTCGCTGCGCCAGCATCTGCAAGCGGCGCTGGGGGTCTCGCCGAGCACGTACCGAAGCACCTTCCGTGAGGCCGTTTAGGAGAGGCGCAGCGAGCTGACTTCCTGGTAACTTACCCAGAAATAAGTTCCGGAGGTGGTCAGTGCCTACAGCGCCTGCAGCGAAGGCCCTCAAGTTCGCCGAGCGTGTGCTGTTCGGCGTCGCCGCGATCGGCACCGTGTATTCCGCCAGGACGGGCAACCGGCGGTTGCAACTGGTGACCAAACCGGCCGCGGTCCCTGTGCTCGCCGCTCGCGTCGTCCGGGCGCAAACGCTTGCACCGGGGGAGAAGGGCCTGCTCGTCGCCGGTCTGGTCGCGGCCGGCGCGGGCGACCATTTCATGGGCAGGTCGCACGAGGACGGCGAGCTGATCAAGGGCGCGACTTCGTTCGGTGTGATGCAGGTGCTGTATTCCGCGCTGCTGTGGCGTCGTGGTGCTCGTCCGCGTCCCGCGACGGCGCCGCCCCGGCTCGCGGCGTGGGCGGCGGCCGCGGTCGCGATGGCGCTGCCGAAACCGTCTCCGGTTTCCTCGGTGCTCTCGGTCTACGGAGGCTTGCTGAGCACGACGTCGACCCTCGCGGCCGACCCGGCCTTGGCGCCGAAGGCCAAGGTCGCGGGCGGGATGGTGGTCCCGTCGGGCGATCGCCGGACCTGGATCGCCGCCGGGGCCCTGCTGTTCTCCGCGTCGGACCTGGCGATCCTCATCCGCCGCAACTTCGTCACCAGCGAGCGGGTGCGGGCCAACCTCGAGACCTTCGTGCTGACCTCGTACCTCGCCTCGCAGTGGCTGCTCGTCGAGGGTATGACCGCGGAAGACTAAAAAGTTAAGTACTTACTTGACTATCGCGCGACGCGGGCGCATAGTTAAGCATGTGCCTAACCAATGGTTGGATCAGGTGTTCAAGGCGCTGTCCGACGGGACGCGCCGCGAAATGATCGAGCGCCTCACCCGGGGACCCGCCTCGGTGGGGGAGCTCGCGCAGCCGTTGTCGATGTCGCTGCCCGCCGTGATGCAGCACCTCCAGGTGCTCGAAACCTGCGGGCTGGTCCGGACGGAGAAGGCAGGGCGCGTCCGCACCTGCCACCTCGAACCGGACGGTCTGCGGAGGGCCGAAGACTGGCTCGTCGGGCAGCGCACCGGCTGGGAACACCGCCTCGATCGCCTTGGTGGCTTTCTGGACTCCGATGAAGGGAAACGGTCATGACGGTCAAACACGCCACTTTCACCCTCGAACGCGTCTATTCCGTGCCGCCGGAACGGGTTTTCGCGGCCTGGGCCGATCCCGCCGAGAAGGCAGGCTGGTTCACCGTGTCCGGCGGTGAGCATTCCCTGGACTTCCGCGTCGGCGGCCGCGAGGTCACCACGGGGCCCACCGGCGACGGGCGGAAGCTGATCGCGGACTCGCGCTACGAGGACATCGTCGACAACGAGCGGATCGTCTACGCGACGACCCTGTCCACCGACGACGTCCTCGCGACCGTTTCGCTCACGACGGTGCTGCTCGAAGCCGAAGCGGGCGGAACCCGGCTGACGTTGATCGAACAGGGTACTTTCCTCGACGGGCACGAAGAACCGAATTGGCGGGAGCAGGGCACCGGCTGCTGGCTCGACGACCTGGGCAAGGCCTTGTCGGCATCATGAAGGCATGCTGACCGCTGAGTTGATCGTCGACAGCCGTTTTCCCTCGGAACCCGCGCTCTCCCCGGACGGGAACTGGGTCGCCTACCAGGTCTCGACCATCACGAAGGGCGTCCCCGAGATCTGGCTCGCCGCCGTGGACGGCAGCGAGAAGCCCCGGAAGCTGGCTGAAGGGTCCTCGCCCCAGTGGTCCGCGGATGCCCTCTATTTCCTCCGGGACGGCCGTGTCCGTTCGGGGGACGAGGAACTGTTCGCTTGGCGGAGTGAGATCTCCGGGTTCCTTCCGCTGCACGACCGGATCGTGTTCATCGCCGAGGACGAGACCCCCGCGCCGGCCGTCTGGGTCTGGAGTGAGAGCCTCCGCCCGGCGCGGCTGCGGGGTTTCGACCCGCGTACCGGCGAGATCGAGACGCTGGTCGAGGACCACGTCGTCGCGGTTGCCCGCCGTCCGGACGACAAGGCGCTCGCCGTCGTCACCTGGCCGACGCCGGAGCTCGAACCGGGCGGTCTCGAACCCCGGCTTTCCTTGCTGGACCTGGAAACCGGTGAGCGGCGCGACCTCGGCCAGGTCGCGTTCGAAGCCGCCGGCCCCGTTTGGTGGCGGGAAGAGGACGGCTGGCACATCGCGTATCTCGGGAATCCGGAGCCGGTGGGTGGCCGGGCGGTCTTCGACGTCGCCGTGGAAACGGGGGAACATCGGAACCTGACCGAGGAATCGACCTGTCCGGTCAAGCTCGCGCAGGTCGATTCCGGTGCTCCTCTGGTGCTCGTCGCCGACGGGCTCGACACTGCCCTCCATCGGCTCGGGTCCGGCGAAGTGTCGTTCTGGCGTGGGCAAGCCGACGCGGTGGCCTCGAACGGCGAGATCGTGGTCACCGTGCTGAGCACCGCGTACGAGCCGAAAGATGTCCATTGTGGACCGATCGGCGAGCCGTTGACACGGGTCAGCGACACGGCACCGGAATTCGCCGGGATTTCCTGGGGCTCCCAGGAGCGGTTGTCCTACAAGGCGTCCGACGGCCTCGCGTTGGACGGCCTGCTCGTTCTGCCGCCGGGAAAGACCCGGGGCGAAGGACCTTTCTCGCTCATCACGGTGCCGCACGGCGGACCTTACGACCGGTCCGCGGACCGCTTCCATCTCGGCTGGTTCCCGTCCGCGCAGTGGCTGGCCCTGGCAGGGCACGCTGTCTTCCTGCCGAATCCCCGTGGGGGACAAGGTCATGGGCATGAATTCGCCGCTTCCGTCGCGGGGCGGGTAGGCCTGGAGGAATGGAGCGATCTCGAGACCGGGATCGATCTCCTCATCGCCGAAGGAGTGGCCGATCCGGAGCGGCTCGGGATCGTGGGCGGGAGTCACGGCGGATTCATGACGGCCTGGGCCGTCGGACAGACCCGCCGGTTCAAGGCGGCGCTGACGGTGGCCGGGATCTGTGACTGGGGAATGCTCGCCGCGACCGGTGAACTCGGTCCGCTGACGGAAGCCGCGCATGGCGGGAGTATCGGCTGGGAAGGGGCAGGCCCGCACCGGCACGATCAGCTCAGCCCGATCTCCTACGCGTCGAAGATCGAGACCCCCGTGCTGATCGTGCACGGTGCGGAAGACACGAACGTCCCGTTGTCCCAGGCGGAGTTCTTCCACCGCGCGCTACGCCACTTCGGCGTCGAACACGACCTCGTCGTGTATCCCGGCGAAGGGCACTCGCTCCGCGGGCGGGAGCACCAGCTGGACCTGCTCCGCCGCTCTCGCGAATGGTTCGCCCGGCTGCTCTAGCTCCAGTCGGCCTGCGGCTCACCAGGAATGTGCGTGCCGAAAGTCCATTCGTATCCCTCGAGATCGTCGACCCGGCAACGGTAGTTGCCCCATTCGGTGTTCGCCGGTTCCCAGACCGGCTTCGCCCCGGCTTCGATGGCAGACGTGAAGACGGCGTCCACGGCCTCTTGCGTCGCAAGACTGACGTAGAGGCCGTGGCCGACGGTCTCCCCCTTGCGGGTCGCGCGGTCGTAGTCGTCCTCCGCGCTGAACACGATGATCGAGGCCCCGCCGCGACGCAGTTCGGCGTGCTGGATCAGGCCCTTGTCGTCGGGGAACTCCATGAGGGTCTCGAAGCCGAAGGCCTGTTCGAGCCAGCGAAGTGCCTTCGGCGCGTCGCGGTAGGCGAGGTAGGAGTGGAGGGAAGCGGGACGGGCGGTGGTTTCGGTCATGGGCACAGCTTGGCGACCAATGCGGACACCTGCGGTCCTCGATCAGGGAATCTTTCCCGGCAATCCGAACCGGGTCGGATCGGCGGTCAGGAACGACACGACTTCGGCGATCTTCGTGCCGTGCAGCGTGACGAGGTCGAGCCCGCCGGGGATGTAGGCGTTCTCGGTGTCGTCCCACAGGTAGGTGCCGAACGCGAGTTGCCCGTTCGCGCGCGCCGGGAGCAACCGCCACTCCCTGGTCAGCGGGCCGTCGCGCAGAAACGCGCGGATGGCGTCGTGTCCCTGATACCACTCGGGCAGCGGCGGCATGCTGTACCTGGCGTCTTCGGTGAGCATCGCGACGATGGCGTCGACGTCCCGGCTCTCCCAAGCCGCGACGTATCTGCCCGCCACTTCGCGAACGTCGCCGATCGGCGCCGTCTCCCCGGGAAGCCGCACGACCTTGCGGGCGCGTTGCAGCGCGCTGTTGACCGACGCGACCGTGGTCTCCAGCTGGTCGGCGACCTCTTGCGCGGAGAACTGCAGCACCTCGCGAAGCACGAGCACCGCCCGCTGCGACGCGGACAGGCGCTGCAACGCCGCGACGAAGGCCAGCTCGATGTTCTCGCGGATCAGGAACCCGGCTTCGGGCCCCTGATCCGGATACGGCTCGAGCCAGACGCGTTCGGTTCCCGGCGCGTCCGGACCCAGGTCGGTGGGCAGCTCGCGACGACCTCGGCGCTCGATCGCGGTCAGGCACCGGTTCGTGGCGATCTTGTAGAGCCACGGCCGGATCGAGCCGCGGCCGTCGAAGCGTCCGAGACTCGTCCAGGCGCGGACGAGCGTTTCCTGCAGCGCGTCGTCCGCGTCGTGCACCGAACCGAGCATGCGGTAACAGTGCGCGTGCACCTCACCGCGGAACGGGGCGACCAGCCGCCCGAAAGCGGCCGAGTCGCCCGCCTGCGCGGTCTCGAGCAGTGTCTCCGCCATCGCCTCGCCTCCAGGCTCACCACAGTAGGCGGATTCCGAGCACGGTGATCAGCGCGCTGGAGGCGAGCGCGGTGACCAGTCGTCCGCGACGCCCGGTCAACGCCTTGCCGAGTACCGCGCCGCCACCCGCGAGGAACAGTTGCCAGCTGGCCGAAGCCGCGAACGCCGCGAGCACGAACACCACGTGCTCCGCTCCGGTCGCCACGGCCATGTCCTCGCTGCCGAGGACGAGCGCCGCGAAATAGACCACCGTCGTCGGGTTCAGCAGCGTGATCCCGAGCAGGCTCACGTAGGCCTTCAGCGGTCCGATCACGACCGGCTGGCTCACTTCGGCCTTCGCCCAGGCGCGGAAATCCCGGACCCCGGTGAATCCGATGTGGACGGCCAGCCCGAGCAGCACCACCACCGAAACCCACCGCAGCGGTTCGGCGATCGGTTGGATGACCGGGATGAGCTTGCTGCCGCCGAGCACTGCGACCAGGGCATAGAGGCCGTCGGCCGTCGCGACGCCCAAGGCGGCGTACGCGCCGATCTTGAGCCCCGACCTCGCCGTCAGCACCACCAGATAGGTCGCGACCGCGCCCACCGGGATGGCGATGCCATACCCGGCGAGCAGGCCCGCGACGAGCGCGGCGCTCACGGTCGGACTGGTGTCGGCCTCCGACCGGTCCCGGCCTGCTGCTGCACCCGCACCCGTCGGTGGACGGAGGGTTTCGGCAGGAAGGCGCGGGTCGAAGTCATGTGCAGAAGGATGCGAACGGACGGCCCCGCGCGCAACACAATTAACGAGGCGAGCTCAGACGCCGGTCGTCTGCAGAACGGCGTCCAGGTCGGCCAGCAGCCGCGCTTTCGGCCGGGCGCCGACGGTCGTCCACACTGGACTCCCGTCGCGGAACAGGATCAGCGTCGGCAAGGACATGACCTGATAATTCCGTGCCGTGAGAGGGTTCTCGTCGGAATTCAGCTTGCGGATGATCAGCACGTCGGCGCGCTCTTCGGCGATCTGGGCGAGCACCGGCGTGATCATGTGGCAAGGCGGGCACCATTGCGCCCAGAAGTCCACCAGCACCGGCTTGTCCTGGTCCAGGACGAGTTCTCGGAAGGTTTCGTCGGTGACGACAGAAAGGGATGACATCAGGTCTCCTCGTTTCCCTGGATGACGACGCACGGACCCGGCGGCGTCTTCAACGCGCCCGCCAACTTGGCCAGCAGGCTGTCCCGCGCTTCGTTGAGCCTGGCCAGACAGGCGTCCACCTCGGCGAGTTTGCGTTGGTAGACCTCGATCGAATCGGCGCACGAGTCGCCGCTTTCGTGGCCGGCGCGGAGGCATTCGACGAAAGGCCTGGTGTCTTCGAGGCTGAGCCCGACCGCTTGCAGGGTCAGGATCTCGTTGACCAGACGGTAATCGTCTTCGTCGTACTCCCGGTATCCGTTCGACGCGCGCCGTGCGTCGAGAAGCCCTTGTGACTCATAGAAACGCAGCGCGCGGGTGGTGGTTCCGGTACGCGCGGCGAGTTCGCCGATCCGCATGGTCCCGAGCGTAAACCTTGACCCTGGCGTCAAGGCAAAACCTGTTCAGCCGTCGAGATCGACCCGGATGGTGAGCAGATCCGTGCCGATCGCCTGGACGGCGGCGCTGTTGAACCTGGGCAGGGCCTTCAGCCGGGCGCGGGGGTCGTCGTCCGGGAGCAGCCGCGCCGTGCCGGTGTGCAACTGGCCCTTGAGCCGGAGCCGGACCCGCGGATCGGCCTGGATGTTGCGGACGTAGTGCGACTTCTCGCCGAACTCCGAGACGATCCAGAACTCGCGGCCCACCCGGCGCCCACCGATCGGCGTCTGCCGGGGCACCCCGGACTTGCGTCCCGTGGTCTCGAGGATCGGCTGGTTCGGCAGCCGGACGAGGAGCGGGTTGCCCACGTGCCGCTGGAACGTCGTGGCCACCCGGTGCTTGATCTCGTGAAAGCGCGACATGTGGCTCCTGAAGTTCGAAGAGGGGGTTCTAGGTCAAGGTTGCCCGACGCATCAGCAGGCTGCATCGCTCACTGGGGTGTTCGACGCCGTCGTGCGGTCCGCGATCGAGCCGGGCGACGAGTTCGAGCCCCGCGGAGCGTGACGCCGCGATCTCGGCGTCCGGATCGAGGAAGCGGAAACTCAGCTCGACGTCGCGATCCCACCACGTGGCGAGGGTCTTCACCCCTCCGGCGGGGAAGTCGGGATCGCTGACGTGGAAGGAGAGCAGGACGTACCCGCCGGGCCGGAGCACCCGGGCGAATTCGCGATGGGCCGCCGCCCGGCGATCGTCGTCGAGGTGGATGGTCGCGTACAGGCAGACGAGTCCGGCCAGGGCTCCGTCGCGTACGGGTAGAGCCGTCATGTCGGCGGCACACGCGGGGAGCGAGGTGCGCCGTCGGACGGCTTCGCACATCGACGTCGAGAGATCCATGCCGACGACCCGCTGCCCACGAGCTGCCAGGTACGCGGCGATCTGCCCGGGCCCGCAGCCGACGTCCGCGACCGTTCCGTCCCGGACCAGCTCGGCGAAGGCACCGAGCAAGGCGCGGTCCAGTGGTTTGTGCCGGAGTTCGTCGCCCAGTTCCTCGGCGTACCGGTCGGCCACCAGGTCGTAGCTCCGGCGCGTCTGATCGGTCACGATCGCCGACGGTACCGTCAGTACCCTCGGCACATGGTGAACGAGTCCGACGTGGACCTGGGGGACGGGACCACACTGCACACGTACGACACGGGCGGGACCGGTCCGGTGGTCTTCTGGCACCACGGGACCCCGAACATCGGCGCTCCGCCGTCACCGTTGTTCCCCGCCGCCGAGCGGCTCGGGCTGAGGTGGGTCTCCTACGACCGGCCCGGCTACGGCGGTTCGTCGCCGCGGCCGGGGCGGGATGTCGCGTCGGCGTCGGCGGATGTCGCGAAGATCGCAGATGCCTTGGACATCGAGAAGTTCGCGGTCTTCGGCCATTCCGGCGGCGGACCGCACGCGTTCGCGTGCGCGGCGCTGATGCCGGAACGGGTGTCGGCGGTGGTCGGCGTCGCGAGCATGGCGCCGTACGGCGGCGACGGTCTGGACTGGTTCGCGGGGATGAGCGCGGCGGGAGTCGGCTCCCTGACGGCGGCCTTGGCCGGACGGGCGGAAAAGGAGGCCTACGAGGCTTCGGCCGAGTACGACCCCGAGATGTTCACCGCGTCGGATCACGCGGCCTTGGCGGGTGACTGGAAGTGGTTCCTGGAGGTCGTCGGTCCCGCGATCGAGGGCGGGCCGGGCGGGTTGATCGCCGACGATCTCGCCTACGTTGCGCCGTGGGGGTTCCAGCCGTCCGATGTCACGGCCCCGGTTCTGCTCCTGCACGGCGGCGCGGACCGGATCGCGCCTTTCGCGCACGGGGAGTGGCTCGGCAAGCAGTGCGCCACGGCCGAGGTGCGCACTTTTCCGGAGGACGGGCACATCTCGGTCCTCCGCCACGGGGAAGCCGCACTGGAATGGGTGGCCGACCACCTGCCTCGCCAGGGGTAAGAGGGCCCGCGCGAGTGTCGACCTAGACAGTCCGCACATCCGTCGCCCACTCACGAGCCATCAGGCCGAAGGCCGCCCAGCACCGGTGTAGTCGTCGCCCTTCGAGTGATACGTGTGGATCTGGATCGCCTGGCCCTCGGTGGGCGCGTTGATCATCAGGCCGTTCCCGAGGTACAGGCCGACGTGGTGGATCCGCGTCGCCGGGTTCCCGTAGAACACGAGATCGCCGAGCTTCGGCTCACCCGGCACCTGCGGCAGCGACCGGAACTGGCTGTCCGCGGTCCGCGGGAGCCCGACACCGGCTTCGTCGTAGGACGCCTTGGTGAGCCCGGAGCAGTCGAAGCCCGCCGCGCCCGCTTCCGGCCCGTTGCCGCCCCACACGTACGGGAGCCCGAGCTGGCCGAGGGCGAACCTGGTCGCCTTCACCGCGGGGCTGGATCCTCGCGCCGGGTCGAGGGACAGGGTCGCGTACAGCTGGGCGTTGCCGAGGACGCGCTGGCGGAACAGCTCGGCCTCGTTGCCCTTGCCGCCCTGATAACCGGCGATCGCCTTCCACCAGCCGTTGCCGCCGCCGAGGTCGACTCCGGAGGCGCACAGCGCGCGACCGGCGGCGACCGAGGCGGAGTCGGGGTCGGCGAGCGCGGGCTTCGCGATGCCGGGGATCGACGTGCCGTGCTTCTTCCACTGCTGTGCCGAGAGGCCGAGCGGGTTGTCGCCGCCGCGTCCGTGGTTCGAGCTCGCCGCGCCGACCCCGGCCAGGGTGACCCAGGAGAGGTGGCAGTTCGGCTGCTCGCCGCGCAGGGCCAGCTCGCCGTTCGCGTAGCCGATCAGCGCTTTCGCCGGGATGTCGAGCGGTCCCGCGAGTTTGGTGGCCCACTCTTCGAGCGGCCGGGCGTCCTTTGGCGTTTCCTGGGCCTTGACCGGTGCGCTGACTTCGAGGACCGACGGACCCGCGCCGCCGCCGACGGTGGCCGGATCCTGGTTGGCGGCGGGGACGGGGACCTGCGCGATCCCGTCGGCGGGCGCCGGATCGTTGCCGCCCGCGAGCAGCCAGCCCGCCGTCGCGAGCCCCGCGACCAGCGGGAGGGCGACCAGGCTTCGCATCGCCACACCATGCGCCCAGGACTTCTTCGGGCTGGTTTCAGGCGCGCTCGGGGCGGACTCGGGCTCGGTCACGCCGTCCAGGTTATTGGAGACCACCTCTGCGTAACGAGCGAACGCCTTGCACGTTAGGGGGACTCTCATATTCTGGGCAGATGAGTGAGACGGGAGCGCTCGACGCCGAGCGTCTGAGTGCCGCGCTGTCCGGCCGGTACGCCGCGATCCAGGTCGTGGCGAGCACCGGGTCCACCAACGCTGACCTGCGGGAAGCCGCCACGAAGGGGGCTGAAGACCGCACCGTGCTGATCGCCGAAGAGCAGACGGCCGGGGTCGGCCGCCGCGCCCGGCAGTGGTCCTCGCCGAAAGGCTCGGGCCTCTACGTCAGCGTCTTGCTGCGTCCGCGCGACGTCCCGTTCGCCAATTTGGGTTCACTTTCCGTGGTCGCGGGCCTCGCGGTCCGGGAGGTCGCCGCGAGCTTGGGTGTCGACGCCGTCCTCAAGTGGCCGAACGACGTCCTGGCCGGGCCGGATCGCGCCAAATGCGCGGGCATCCTGGCGGAGGCCGCCGCCGGTGAAGAGACCAGCGTGGTCCTCGGCATCGGCCTGAACGTGCTGCCGCTCGGCGAGAACGTCCCCGCCGGTCCCGGCGGCCTGCCCGCGACTTCCCTGGCCGAGCAGGGGGCGGACGAGACCGATCGCGCCGAGATCGCCGCGCGGCTGCTCACCGGTTTCGACGACCTCGAGCGCCGCTGGCGGCTCGCCGGCGGGTCGCTGGCCGAGGCGGGGTTGCTCGGGGACTACCGGCGGCATTGCGCCACGCTGGGACAGGACGTCGAGGTCCAGCTGCCCGACGGTTCGGCGCTGACCGGCCGCGCCGCCGACATCGATCCCGCCGGCCAACTCCAGGTCGACGTTCCCGGTGGTGAGCGGTACACGGTGTTCGCCGGAGACGTCGTCCACGTGCGGCCCGCCGGGTCCTGATCGAGTGTGCCGTGAAATGCGGCGTCTCCTCTTCCGCCGGGACCGTTCGCCGGTACGGTGAGCTCACCAGCGCCGAACACACTTTGGGAGCGTCCGTCGTGGCCTATCCGGACGATTTGCTCAGCGAAAACGAGCACGTCGTGGTGCACAGTCACCCGCATTTCAAGATGCTGATCTTCCCCTTCCTCGCGCTGATCGTCACGCTCGGCGTGGGCATCTGGCTGGGCATCCTGGCGAAGGACGCGACAGCCCCGTGGGACCTGATCTCGCTGATCGCGGTCGGCGCGGTCGGCCTGGGTCTCGTCGTCTGGCTCTTCCTGGCGCCGTTCGTCCGCTGGCGCACGACGCACTTCATCGTGACCACGGACAGGCTGATCGCCCGCGAGGGCGTGCTCAAGCGGACCGGGATCGACATCCCGCTGTCGCGGATCAACAGCGTGCAGTTCGAGCACGGGCTCCTGGACCGCGTGTTCGGCTGCGGCACCCTGGTGATCGAGTCCGCGTCGGACGAACCGCTGAAGTTCGACGACATCCCCAAGGTCGAGCGCGTGCACACGGTCATCTACCGCGAAGTCAACGACAACCCGTATGACGACTTCGCGCCGCCCGCCCCGGGGGCGCCGCAGCAGACCGAGCCGCTTCCACCACAGGGGCACCCGCCGCGCGGAAACCGGCGCCGTTGATGGGCACGCGAGAGCTGGGGCTGCCCGATCGCGTCCCGTCCGCCGCCGCGCTGCCGGAGCGCGTGACGATCTGGGAGGTCGGCCCGCGGGACGGTCTGCAGAACGAGAAGTCGATCGTTCCGGTCGGGGTGAAGCTCGAATTCCTGGACAAACTCGCCGATGCCGGGCTGACCACGCTCGAAGCGACCAGTTTCGTGAGCCCCAAATGGGTGCCGCAGCTGGCCGACGCCGAGCAGCTCCTGGCCGGGCTCGAAAAGCGTGAAGGCGTCCGGTACCCGGTGCTCGTCCCGAACGAGCGCGGGCTGGACAGGGCGCTGGAGGCCGGGGTCTCGCATATCGCGATCTTCGCCAGCGCCACCGAGACCTTCGCCAAGAAGAACCTCAACTCGACGGTGGACGACCAGTTCGCGATGTTCGAACCCGTCGTGACCCGGGCGCGGGCCGAAGGTCTCGACGTCCGCGGGTACGTGTCGATGTGTTTCGGCGACCCGTGGGAGGGCGCCGTTCCGGCCACTCAGGTCGCCGGGGTGGGCAAACGGCTCCTGGACCTGGGCTGTTCGCAGCTTTCGCTCGGGGACACGATCGGCGTCGCCACCGCCGGCCAGGTCGAGGCACTGATCGGGCAGTTCTCCGACGTCGGCACCCTGGCCGTCCATTTCCACGACACGTACGGCCAGGCGCTCGCGAACACCTTGGCCGCCCTTCGCTGCGGTGTGTCCACTGTGGACTCGTCCGCCGGCGGGCTGGGCGGCTGCCCGTACGCCGAATCGGCCACCGGGAACCTCGCGACCGAGGATCTGGTCTGGATGCTCGACGGTCTCGGCGTCGAGACCGGTGTCGATCTCGACGCGCTGGTGGCGACGAGCAAGTGGATGGCGGGCAAGCTCGGCAGGCCGAGTCCGTCCCGGGTGGTCAACGCACTCGCGGGTTAGCACCGACGGGAACACCGGTCGGCGCTAAGGTCGTAGCGCGTCCTGTCCGCTGCCTCCCCCTTCACGGTGGGATCGATTCCTTGGGGGGAGGTGCGGTGACCGATCCGAGCGAGGCCGGAACGGGCCCGATCCGGGTGCCTGTCCAGTACGACCCCCCGACCACACCTCACGGTGTGCGCGCTCCGTACGCGCCTTCGCCGTGGCCGCCCGCGGTGGCACCGTTGCGAGTGCCCTTGCCACCGCCGCCCGTCGCCCCGCCGCCCATGGGCGCCTTGCGGACCGAACGCGAGAGCGTGATCGCGCTGTTTCTCGTGCACATGTTCCCCATCGGGCATCTCCCGGTGGCCATGGGCAAACCCGCGCGCCAGTTGCCGCTCCCCGGCGGCGGTTCCGGTCCGCAGGATCACCCCGAGGCGGACGTGCTGGACGATCTGGACGCGTTGTCGCACGTCAGTAGCGGGTTCCGGCGAGCCCCGACGACCCCGTCGGTCGTTCCCCCGCCGGAATTGACCAGGGGGCACGACCCGTGGGGCGGGGAGTCCCAAGAGGACTGGCGAGAGCGTTTCGTGGGCGAAACGAGCTATGTGTGGCCTCCCGGCGAGGGCGGGATCGACGCGGCGACACCGGTGATGCTCGAGGTGGGTACCCACCTCGACCGCTTCGGGGACCAGCACGGCCGGGTGTTCGCCGAAGACGCGACCTTGTATTCGATGCGCTCGGCACCGCCGGACCAGGTCGCCGCGTACCGGCGTTACCGCGTCGTCCGGCCGTTGCCGGTCTGGCGTTCGGTGACCGCCGAGTGGTTCGGCCAGCCCGGCGGCGGAGTGCGCTTCCGCGCGGTGCTGGGCGCCGATGAACTCGTCACGCTGGGCTTCCTGGCGGACGTCACGGGGGAGGTTCGGTGAACACGGGGACGATCCTGCGGTGGCTGGCCGCGCTGGGCGTGCCGCCCGAGGTGGTCTCGGTCGGCGCGGAAACGGACAACGCCTGGTGCCTCATGCGCACCGAGGAGGAAGACGCCGAGCCCGCCTGGGAAGTGTTCTGGCGTGAGCAGGGCAACCGGTACGACTGGGCACGGTTCACCAGCGAACAGGTCGCCTGCCACTACCTCTTCGGACGGCTTGCCTGGTCGCAGGTCGCCCGCGGCGCCGTCGGCCTCCTGCCCGGCGCGCAGTGAGCTTCAGCGCTTCAGGATGGCCAAAGCCTCGTCGTGGAGGAGGCCGTTCGTCGACAGGGCCGAGCCGTTGTCGTAGCGCGCTTCCCCGTTCAGATCGCTGAACCGGCCACCGGCTTCGGTGACCAGGACCTGGGCCGCGGCGACGTCCCAAGGGTTCACGATGCATTCGGCGACGATGTCGAGCGCGCCCTCGGCGATCAGGCAGTGCTGCCAGAAATCGCCGAAAGCGCGGCTTTCCCAGCACGCGTCGACGAGGTCGACGTACTTCTCCCGCGAGTGGTACTCCACCCACGAGTTCAGGTCCGTTGTGGACAGATACGCGTCTTCGAGCGACGCGACCTTCGACACCGCGAGGCGACGTTCGCCCGCGGAGTCGCTCATCCAGGCGCCGTCCCCGGTGGCCGCCCACCAGCGGCGGCCGAGCAGCGGCGCGCTGATCAGGCCCACCACGGGCGTGCCGTCTTCGACCAGCGCGATCAGCGTCGCCCAGACCGGGACGCCGCGCAGGAAGTTCTTGGTCCCGTCGATCGGGTCGAGCACCCAGGCGCGGCCGGTCGCGGCTGAACCGCCGCGTTCCTCGCCGAGTACCTCGTCGTCCGGGCGTTCTGTGGCGAGGATCGCACGGATCGCGTCTTCGACCGCGGTGTCCGCGTCGGTGACCGGAGTCCGGTCCGGTTTGCGTTCCACGGCCAGGTCCAGCGCGCGGAACCGGGCGGTGGTGATGGCGTCGGCGGCGTCGGCCAGCCGGGTGGCGAGTTCCAGATCATTCTCGTAGCCAGGCACGGTCACGATGCTTTCACGCCCGGCAGTCGTAGAGTTGGCCAGGTGAGCATGGTGCTACTCGCCGAGGACGACCCGGCCATCGCCGATCCCCTTTCGCGCGCTCTTCAGCGGGAGGGGTACGAGGTGCGTGTCGTCGGTGACGGCCCGGCCGCGCTCGACGCGACCGAAAGCGATCGCGTCGATCTCCTGGTCCTCGATCTCGGGCTGCCCGGGATGGACGGCCTCGAGGTGTGCCGGCGCCTGCGCGCCAGCGGGACCGAGGTGCCCGTGCTGATGCTCACCGCGCGCACCGACGAGGTCGACTTCGTGGTCGGGCTCGACGCCGGCGCCGACGACTACGTCGCCAAACCGTTCCGGCTCGCCGAACTGCTGGCCCGTATCCGGGCGCTGCTGCGGCGCCGGGCTCCCGAGGTGCTCGAAGCCGGGGGAGTGCGGATGGACCTCGGCGCCCGGATGGTCACCGTGGACCTGCACGAGGTGCAGCTGGCGAACAAGGAGTTCGAGCTGCTGCGCGTGCTGATGAGCCGCGCCGGTCAGGTGGTCAGCCGCGACGAAATCCTCGCCGAGGTGTGGAACGACCTCGAATCGAAGACCTCGAAGACCCTCGACATGCACATGTCGTGGCTGCGCCGGAAGCTCAGCATCGCCGCCGACGAAGCGGCGGGCAGGGCGGGCAAACCCGGCGGGAACGGCGACGGGGAACGGCGCATCGCGACCGTCCGCGGCGTCGGCTTCCGCTTCAACGCGGAATAGCATGCGCCGTCGCATCCTCCTGGCGATCCTGCTCGCCGTCGCGGTCACCGCGGCGGTGCTGGGCATCCCGCTCGGGATCACCGCCTGGCAGCTGGTCGAGAACCTCAACCGCGAGAACCTGGCTTCCTCGGCGCGCGGGATCGCGGCGACGCTGGACAACGAGATCGCCGTCGGCCAGCCGATCAACCTCGATCTGGTCCGGGTGGCCGTCCCGCAGGGCGGATTGCTGACGGTCCGCGCGCAGGGACAGATCGAGAAGCGGTACGGCAGCGACCCCGGCTCCGACGTCGTGTCCGAACGGGCGCCGATCGCGTTGCACGGCGAGGTCGAGCTGGCCATGCCCGCCGGGCCGATGCGCACCCGCCAGACCCAGGTGACGCTGCTCGTGGTGCTGCTGGTCGTACTGTCGGTGGGCACCGGCACGGTGGTCGCGACCGTGACCGCGCGACGGCTCGCGAAACCGCTGAGACACGTGGCCGATCGCGCGGTCAAACTCGGCGGCGGCGATTTCCGGCCGGATCCGAAGCGCTACGGCGTCGGCGAGCTCGACATGGTCGCCGAAGCGCTCGACGCGTCCGGCTCGGCGCTGGCGCAGCTCGTCCAGCGGGAACGTCAGCTCGTCGGCGATGTCTCCCACCAGCTGCGGAGCCGGTTGACCGCGTTGCAGCTGCGGCTCGAACCGCTCACGGTCCATCCCGATCAGGACGTCGTCGACGAGGCGAAGGCCGCGCAGGAACAGGCGGACCGGCTGGCGGAGGCTCTCGACGAGCTACTGGCCGCCGCGCGGGCGGCGCGCGAGGTCGGCGCGGAACCGGTGAATCTGCCCGAGGTGCTCCCCGCGGTTTCCGAGGAATGGCGACAGCTGCTTCGCGCCGAAGGCAGGCATCTGCGGCTTCGCGTCACCGATGGACTGAGGGTGCGGGCGACGCCGGGCCGGTTGCGCGAGGTCGTCAACGTCCTGCTCGACAACGCGTTGCGCCACGGCGCGGGAACGGTCACGCTCGCGGCGCGGCGCGGCGACACGGACGGCACCGTGGTCATCGAAGTCGCCGACACCGGTTCGGGGGTGCCCGAGGAGTTGGCGCCGCACATCTTCGAACGCGGGTTCTCCGGCGGCGGGTCGACCGGCGTCGGGCTCGCTCTCGCCCGTGCGCTCATCGAGGCCGACGGCGGACGGCTGGAGTTGTCGAGCAAACAGCCCGCGGTGTTCAGCCTCTTCCTGAAGGTCCCTCGGCCGGGCGATGTGGCCGAGGTGCGGTGGCCTGCCGAACGGGTCCCTCGGTAAGACCACCCGAAGGACCTCCCGTTCGGGCAGGGCGGCGGGAGCGCGCCGACCTACCGTCGGGGGGTGCATGCGACGGCGTTCCGGTACCGCCCACCGGTGAGTCCGGTGGCCGCGGCGACCGTGGAGATCGGCAAGGTGGCGATTTCCCTGCGGTTGTCCTTCGACGGGGCCCTGTACGCGTGCCGCCGTCCGCCCGGCGTGGTGGAGCGGATGGAGGCCGAGGCCCTGGACCTGCTCTCGAAGGGGCTGTTCGTCAGCGGGATCGACACGCCGGTCGCGACCGTCACCGGAGAGGCGGGACACCGGTTCGTCCAGGAGAGCGCCGTGTTCGAACCACCGGACGGCTGGCTCTACCGGGGTATGTGCGGGGTCGGAGCCCGCCGGAACGGGCTGAGCTTGACCGGCATCGTCGGTTATCGCCTCGAAGTCCGCGCGAGGTGGGCGAGGCGGGCAGGCGACTGCGGTCCGCCGGAGACCGCCGCCGAATGGTGCGAGCTCTTCGGCGGGCAGCTGGCCTCCATCGGAGGGGTGGTCCTGCGGCGGGCTTCGGTACTCAGTCTCGGTACTCCGCCGTGACCGTGACGACGAACGCCGCGCGAGCGGGCAGGCCGAGGCTGACCCACAGCCCGGTCGGATCGGTCTTCCCGAGGGTCAGCCGTAGCGGCTGTTCGTCGACCATCAGGAATTCGGTGCCGAGCAGCACCCGCAGCGATCGGTCGAGCAGGTTGTGCTCGTCACGGACCTTGTCCGCCCGTGCGGTGACCAGGTACGACAGCTCGCAGCGCTTCGCCCGCACGGCGCCGGTTCCCGGACCGGCGCCGTGCAGGGCGAAGAGGAACAGATCGACGCTCGACACCTGTGTTTCGGTCTGCCAGGTGGGTTTCGGCGGATCGAGCCGGACCACCGTCCCCTCCGGCAGATGAGGTGCGATGAGCAGGCACAAGGCCTCGTCGACCTGAGTGATCACGGTGTCAGATCAATCCCTCGCGCAGTGCGTAAGCCACCGCGTGCGAACGGTTCCGGAGCTGGAACCGGTTGGTCACGTCGTGCAGGATGCTCTTCACCGTGCGCTGCGAATAGCAGAGCTGGTCGGCGATTTCCTGCGTCGAGAACCCCGACGCGACCAGTTTGAGCACCTCGGTTTCGCGGCTGCTCATGCCACCGAAGTGCAGGCCACGCGGCTGCAGGACCTGACGCTGCAACCGGGAGACCCGGTGCAGCAACCTGCCGAGCAGATCGGGCGGGAGCGCCCCTTCACCTGCGGCGGCCGCCTTGATCAGCCGGACCAGGACGTCGGCGCCTGCCTCCGAACGGCGGGCGACCGCGCAGACGCCGTGCTCGATGGCGCTCAGGATCTCGTTGTCGTCGACTTCACCCGCGATGAGCACGATGCGGGTGAACCCCTGGTGGTGCAGTGCGGACAGCATCTGAGTCATCGCCTCGTCGAGGCGGTCGGTGACCAGGAGGGCCACCATGGTCGGGTCGGCCGCCTCCCCGTCCACCAGCCAGACGTCGTCACGGGAGCGGAGCGTCATGCAGACGCCGTTGTGCAAAATCGGATCGGTGGCGCGGACGACCACCGGTGTCCTGTTCGGTTCGAACATGTGATTCCCATTCCCCTCGAACGGTGCGAGGGCCCCACCCCTCGCACTACTCACCCTGCCGGGTGAGGTGTCCCGGGCGCATGGGACTCCGGTCCCGACATTGCCCGAAAAGCCGCCCCAAATGAGGTTTTCAACGGCCGAGGCCTGCCTCACGGGCCATGACGATCGCCTCGGCGCGGTCCGCGACGTGGAGTTTGCTGAAGACGTTGGAAATGTGATTCCGCACGGTTTTCGGGCTGAGACACAGAGTGCTGGCGATGGCGGTGTTGCTGTGACCGCCGGCGATGAGCGAAAGGACCTCTCGTTCGCGGACGGTCAGTTCCGGGAACACCGTGTCCGTGCTCGGCTGAGTGTGGTTGAAGAAGCCGAGAACCCGTGTCGCGATATCGGGCCCGAAGATCGCCTCGCGCCTCGCGACGGCGTGAACGGCACGGATGATTTCGTCGGGTTCCGCGTCTTTCAGCAGATAACCGCGGGCTCCGGCGCGCATCGCGGAGAAAACGGATTCGCTTTCGTCCGCCATCGTCAACATGAGCACTCCGACGTCGGGCCGTTCGGCGACGATGTGCCGGGTCGCTTCGGCGCCGCTGACGTCGGGCAAATGCAGATCCATGACGACGACGTCGGGCCCGAGGGCGCTCGCCGCGCTGATCGCGTGCGCCCCGCTCGCGGCTTCGCCGACCACGTCGATCTCCGGTTCGTTGGCGAGGAGTGTGCACACCCCGAACCGGAACAGTGGATGGTCGTCGACCACGAGCACGCGAAGACGTTCGTTCATACGGTCTCCCCCTGTCTCCCCGCGCGGCACGTTAGCGAGAGGGCCGGTCGCGGACAACGCGTGGTCCGGACAGCGGACCGGCGAGAATTAAACGCCTGATGAGTGTCGCGTATCGAGGAGGCACGCCCAAGTCATTAACCCTTTCGGACCAGACGGGGAAGCAAGGGACCTTTGCTATCGCCTCCCCGTCACGGCGGTCCGGTGGCAGGCAACTCGAGTGGGGAAGATTTGGGACGTTGAACGTCCCAAATCTTCCCCACTCGACCGCGCCGGCATCCAGCACCAGGGATGAGGGGACGCTCAGTGCCCGGATCCCTAAGCGACGAGACCGAGCGTGAAGGATTTGGGACGTTGAGTGTCCCAAATCCTTCACGCTCGACCGCCGGCCACGCCGGTGGGCACGCAAACACGAGTCCCTCAAGGGGGCCTTCACGGACTTGGGCTGAGCGGTGGATCGCCCCAGGTCCCACAGAAACCCCACCCATCACGGCGACGCCGCGCGAAGGCCCCCTTCCCTCGGCTCAGCCGAGGGAACTCGCCCTTCGCGCCGACGCAAGTACATGAAGGCCCCCTTCACGGAGCTAGGCGCAATGAAGGGGGCCTTCATGTACTTGGCCCCTGCACCGGCCCAGGTCAGGCGAAGGAAGTGGCGTGCTCGCGGGCCCAGTCGGCGAACGTCAGCGGCGCCCGGCCGAGGAGTTCGCGAACGGTGTCGAACACGATCTCCTCGTTCCCGGCGGACTGCCGTTTGAGCTCGAAGATCCCGTCGACCGACGAAGCGGGCCAGCCGAAGCCGAGCATCCGGGCGCGAGCGTCGGCTTCGGGCTCTTCGGCGTAGGTCAGCCGCCGTCCGAGGGCGTCGCCCAGGATCTCGACCTGCCGCCGGGTCGTGAGTGCCTCGCCGCCGGTGATCGGATACGTCCTGCCCGCGTGCCCGTCGGTGATCAGCACGGTCGCGGCGACTTCGGCGATGTCGCGGACGTGCACGAGCGCGGACGCCGGATCGCCTTCGGGGACGCGGATGACCCCGTCGCCTCGTACGGCGTGCAGCCAGGCGAACCGGTTGTCCATGAACGTGCCGGGACGCAGGATCGTCCACTCCGGTCCGGCTTCGCGGACGGCCTGCTCGGCCGCGGCGTGCACCGACGAGACCGGGTCTGTCTGTCCGAAATGGACTCCGGTGGTGGAGAGCTTCACGACGCGCGGGACATCGGCGGCGGCCTTGAGCACGGCCTGTTCCTGGGCGAGCGGGTTCGAGCCGTGTCCTGAGGTCAGGATGAAGACGCTGTCGACGCCGTCGAGCAGTGCGGGATCGAAGGCGTCGAGGTCGCCGGTGACGACTTCGGCACGCGGATCGATCCGGGCGCGGGCGGGGTCGCGTGTCAGAGCACGAACCCGAGCGCCCTTGTCCAGCAGCGAGGGAACGAGTTCGCGGCCGATCTTGCCGGTGGAACCGAGTACGAGGATCATCGGAAAACTCCTTCAGTGGTTGCGCCGCAAGGAAACACGCGGCAGGAAGAGGGATGCGGCGAGGCCGATCACGAGGGCGGGGATCATCACCCAGAACACGCCGTCGAGCGCGGAGGCGTATCCGGCGGGGCTGTCGGTGCCGAAAGAACTCGTGAACACCGCGCCGAAAACGGTCAGCCCGGCCGTGGTGCCGAGTGAACGCAGGAAGCCGACGGTCGCCGAAACCGCGCCGAGATCGGTCCGGGCCACGTTCTGCTGGGCCGCCATGGAAAGCACCTGCATGTTGAGCCCGGCCGCCGCGCCGAACACGACGAGATAGCCGACGACGAGCGGCAAGGGCGTTGTTTCGTCCATTGTGGACATCGCGAGGGCGGCGGCGAGGCCGAGTGTCATGCTGAGGATCGGTGCCCAGCGATAGGCGCCGGTCTTGGCGATGATCCGGCCCGCGACCATCGACGACGCGGCGACGGCGAGCGTCATCGGCAGCAGGAGGAGTCCGGCTTCCGAAGGTCCGGCGCCGCCCGCGGTCTGCAGGAAGAGCGCCAGGTAGTTGACCGAACCGAGGAAGACGAATCCGGCCGCGGCACTGGCCAGCACGCTCAGGCTGAACATCCTGGCGCGGAACAGCCGGAGCGGGACGACCGGTTCGGCCGCCCGGCGTTCGATGGCCAGGAAGGCGACGAGCAGCACCGCGCCGATCGACGCGGAGAGCGGTGTCGCCAGCGTCAGGCCGACGATCGCGCCGGACAGGACGACGATGCCCGCGAAGTCGAACGGCGCGGTCTTCCGGCGACGTTCGAGCCATAGGAACCGGGCGACGACGACGAGTGCGATCAGTCCGATCGGGACGTTGACCAGGAAGATCGATCGCCAGCCCGCGAGATCGGTCAGCACGCCGCCGACGACGGGGCCCGCCAGCGAGGACCCGGCGAAGCAGATCGAGAACCAGGCGAAGTAGCGAGCGCCTTCGCGACCGGGGAACAGTTCGCCGATGATCGCGGCGACCGCGACGAACAGGCCGCCGGAGCCGACGCCCTGCAGGACACGGGCGGCGATCAGCAGCGGCATCGTCGGCGCGAGCGCGCAGGCGATGGAGCCGAGGACGAACAGCGCGATCGAGACGAGGACGACCCGCTTGCGGCCGAAGAGGTCACCGAGTTTCCCGTAGACGGGAGCGCTGACGCTGCCGGCCAGCAGATAGGCGGTGGTGACCCAGGTGAACGACGTGGCGCCGCCGAGTTCGCCGACCATACGGGGGAGGGCGGTCGCGACGACTTGGGCGTCGAGCATCGCCAGGAAAACGGCGGCGAAGAGCCCGACGAGGGCAAGGGTGTTCCGGGCACGCGGAGGCGCGCCGAGAGTGGTGCTCAAGAAGAGATCCGTTCACTGGAAGAAACGAGGGAACGCGAAGGACGCGGAGGGTCACTCCGGTCCCCGCCAAGACGGGAAAAGGCTCAACCGTCATCCGAACCGGATGCGGTCCTCTTCGCGCTTGGCGATCACCTCGAATTCGTCCCGCTCGACCGTACGAACCCGGCCGGCGTCATCAGTGAAGGAACGTTGACATGGATGACTCTAAACAATCACATGTCTTTTGACAAGTACCTAGCGGAGGGGAACGACGTCGTCGTCCGGCTCGTCGCTGTCCCGGCGGCGTTTGCCCAGCTCGTCCGGGAAGACCCACTTCTTGAAACCCCAGAAACGGAAGAACATCGCCAGGAGCATGCCGATGATCGACCCGCTCGTGAAGTCCGCGAACTCCTGGACGAACCGCGTCACGTGCGGCACTTCGAGGTCGAAGATGTAGCGCGACGTGTAGAGCGGGATCAGGTTGACCACCACGGCGATGCCGCTGATCACGAAGAAGAGCGCCGCCTCGTGGTGCCGCTCGCGGCCGCCGCGGGTGCGGAAGGACCATTCGCGGTTGAGGATGTAGGACACGATCGTCGCCACGATGATCGCGATCGCCTTCGCCGTGGTCGGCTTCGACTCCAGCACGCTGAGCTTCAGCAGGTACCAGACGCCGTTGTCCACCAGGAACGTCGTGCCACCGACAATTCCGAATTTCAACAGCTCCCGGTGCTTGATCAGCACGGATCGGAGCGGCTCGGGCGTCCGGGAAAGGACGGATTCGACCACGGTCACGAGGTCAGTCTAATTCGCTCGGGCGACCGAACGGGCTGGCAGGGGCTTGGACAGAGCGTTATAGGACCCTTTGGGCGATTCTGACGACCAGCGTCATGGGCGACGCGGATCAGGCGGCCGGGTCCTCGGGGATGTCGGCGTCGATCCGTCCCTCGCCCCGCAGCAGCCGCGGCCGCGCGTCCGCCTCCGGGAACACCCACTTCTTGAACGACCACCAGCGGAACACGGTGCCGAGCAGCGTCCCGATGATCGCGCCGCTGACGAAGTCGGCGATCTCCTGCGTCAGCAGTCCGACATGCGGCTGTTCCAGCTCGAGCACGTACCGCGAAAACAGTTGCGGAAGCGCGTTGAGGCCGAGCGCGATCGCGCTGAGAAGAAAGAAGAGCGCCGCTTCGTGAGCGCGCTCACGACCGCCACGGGAGCGAAAGGACCATTCGCGGTTCGCGACGTAGGAGAAAACGGTCGCGACCAGCACGCCGATCATCAGCGCTGTCACCGGTTTGGTGGTCAGCACGGTGAACTTCAGCCCATAGGTGATCGTCATCGTGATGACGAAACTCGCACCCCCGACCACGGCGAAGCGCAGCAGTTCCCGGTGCCTCCCCAGCATGCGGGCCACGCTACTCGAAGATGCGGTCCACGATCCCGTTGGGCTCGACGGTCGGCTTCGTCTTGCCCGGCCTCGGTGGCGCGCTCGTGGTCGCGGCCGGCGGGGCGGGTTCCTTCTTCGCGGGCTCCGAAGGTGTCGCGGACGGCGAAGGCTTCTTCGACGGAGAAGGCCATCCAGGTCGACCAGGCTTCGTCGTCTCCGAAGTGGCCGGAGGCTTTGAAGTGACCGAAGGCAGCGAAGGCACAGTGGTCGGCGGAAGCAGCGAGTTGTCGTCACACCAGTGGTGCCAGCAACCGAAGTAGACCTCGACCGGTTTCGCCTTCGCGACACCGAGAGTGGCGTTCACCGTCACCGGGACGTTGTCCGCCGGGCGGCCCTTCAGCCGGACCCACAGGCTCACCTGACGTCCCGGGGTCAGCGAGCCGCGCGAAGTGCACGAAGCGCCCGCGCCGGTCGGGGTGCACGGGATGCCGTACACGCTCCAGGAGCTGAGCACGCGGTGGTCGAGGGTGATCGTCACCGGCTTGGTCGTCTTGCCCGTGTTCTTCACCCGGACCAGCACGAGCGGGTTGCGGTTCCACGGGAACGCCGACAGCCCGTCGCTCTCGGCCCGCAGGACGAGGTCGTCCGGCGGCGGTTTCACGGTGACCTTCACCGAAACCTGGACCTTGATCTGCGCGCCCGCCGTCACCGAACCGGTCACCATGCTGCCCGCTTCGGCCGTTTCGTCGGCACGCAACCGGAACGTCAGCACCGCCGACTGTCCCGGTTCGAGGCCGGTACCGGTCTTGCAGGTCACCGTGCCGGTGCCGCCGGGGCAGCTCACCGCGATCGGAGCGGGGGTCGCCTGCTGCCGGGCGCCCAGCGCGCGACCGCCACCGGCGGGAACGGCCGTCACGCCCTTCGGCAGGTTCAGCGAGATCGCGACGGGCTCGGACTTCGAGCCGCCGTCGTTGCGCACCGTGATCGGCAGGTTGGCGTCTTCGCCGGGTTCGAGCTGGACTCCACCGGCGGGGGTCGACGCCGTCATCACCGGAGGCGACGGGATCTCCGGCGAAGGAACGGGCGGCTCGGAGGAGGACGTCGGCGGCGGCTGCTGAGCGGGGGGCGGTTGCTGGGCGGGAGGGGGCTCCTGAGCAGGCGGCGGCTGCTCGGCGGGCGGTGGCTGCTCAGCGGGCGGCGGAACGGGCTGTGGCTTCGGCGGCGGGACCGCCGGAGGCACGGCGGGCGGGACCACCGGGGTGGGAACGGGTACCACGGCGGGCGGCGGGACGGCCGCGGCCGCCGGGATCTCCTGGGTGCCGCCACCGGCGGCGAGCGCCACCGCGACGGCGGCGACGATGGCCGCACTCGATCCGGCCACCGTGGCGAACTGGCGCGGTCCGGCCGCGGCGGCGCCGGCCGCCCCGCCCGAACTCGAGCTCGAAGTCGTCCCCGCGGCTCCGGCCGCACCCGCGGCGGAACCCGCGGTGGCGGCCGTCGCGGCCGCGGTGACCGCGCCCGCCTTGCCCGCCTCGGCCGCGGCCAGATAACCGAGCGCCGCGCCACCGAGCACGATCGGCGCGATGATCCCGCGCAGACCGCCGTTGATGTCGGCCAGTTCCGCGGCCAGCGCACGGCATTTCTCGCATTCGTCCAGGTGGTTCTCCACCTGGGCCCGTTCGCGTTTGGACAGTCCGTCACGGGTCCACGCGCCGAGCTTGTCCGCACTCGCGCGGCAGCGTTCGCCGGAGTTCTCGGCCAGGTGGACCTGGAGGTACGCCTGCCGAAGGCCCTCACGGGCCCGGTACGCGAGCGCGGAGACACCGTTCGCGGTCAGTCCCAGCAGCGGCGCGACCTCGGCGGGGCTCTGCCCCTCGATCTCGGTGTGCCACAGCACCGCTTGCCACCGCTCAGGCAGCCTTGTGAACGCCTTCGCGGCGAGCGTGCGCTCGAGCCCGGCGACGGCGGTGTCGGAGAAGGGGACAGTCAGCGCTTCGCCGACGGCACCGCCGACGTCGGACATGTCCTCGTTCAGGTCGACGCGCTTGTCCTTGCGCGTCTTGTCGTAGGCGGTGTGCCGGAGCGCGGTCAGCAGATAGGCGCGGAACGCGGTGTCGGGGCCTTTGCCGCCGCGCAGTGTGTCCAGCACCTTCGCGAAGGCTTCCGAAACGAGGTCATCGGCTTCGGAACTGGAGCGGGCGAGCTGGCGGGCGAGGTTGTGCGCCGCGCCGGCGTGACGCTCGTAAAGCGTTCCGTAAGACGCGATCTTCCCGTCACGCACCTCGGCGATCAGCTCGGCGTCACTCTTACCGGTGAGATCGGCGGGAACGGTGGACACGGGACTCCTTCATCTGCTGGTTCGGCGGGTCTACTGACTTAAACGCCCGAACACGCTCAGTGTGACGGACTGGGCGACGCACGTCACCTCGCGGCCCCGCCGATGACCCGGAGAGCGCAACACCTTCACCCGCCTCGGGTTACCGAAGAGTTCGGAAAGATCCTTGGAAAACGCCGTCACGCGCGACGTGGACCGGCGTCCCCACCGTGAAGCGATCGCAAGATCGAAAAGATCGGGACGGAAGGGGCGGTGGGCAGTGGACGTACCGGCTACCGGTGCGCCGTCCGGGGGACCCGACGGGCAAGCCGCCTGGAACCGGTTCGAACGGGATCGTTCTCTCCGTGCCCTGCGGGCTCGTTGGCGGACAGCCAGCTTGGCCGCCGGCTGGCGTTTCCCCAGCGACTGGGGTCTCCCGGAGGTGGACGCCGTCTGCGCGGCGGTGATCAAGAACGGCCGGGCCGTCACCGCCGAAGTGGCGGAAACCGCTCTCGCCGGACTGGGCCGGGCACGCGCCGCGGCGGGTGCCGGGCTGGCGGAGACACTTGCGGACCTCGCGGCGCTGCACGCCGTGCTCGCCGACCCGGACGCCGTCGACGGGTTCATCGCGCCCGATGTCGACTCCACGCCCTCCCGGTTACTCCGGGTGACGGCGTTGGCGTGGGCGGACGTCGCGACCGATCAGCTCGTGAACACCGAAGTCACCGAACCGCTCACCGGCCTGCCCACCGCCGCGTACCTGAGGACCCGGCTGAGCGAGCTGTACCGCCAGGCCCGCCGCGACGAGCGGCCGGTCGCGGAGGCGCACACCCTGCTCGTGGTCTCGATGGATTTCAGCTCCGTCGCGGGCTGGCCCCGGCTGACCGGGATGATCCTGGTCGCGGACGCGCTGAAGCAGGTGTTCGACGGCGGGGAGAGCGTCGCTTCGCTCGGGCCGTCCGTCGCGGGCGTGCTGGTGCCGAAGGACGTGAGGCTCGCTTCGTCCGGCGTCGCGCTGCGAAGGGCGCTCAACGAGCGGCTCTCGGTGGACGCCCAGTTGCGGGACACCGGCCGTCCGCAGATTTCGGCGGTCCGGCTCCCGGCGACCTACGACCAGGCGTGCGATCTCCTCACCGGTCTCGCCCGGTCCTGACTGGGGGTAGCGCAAGACGTTCTCCAGGTCACGGCCGACCCTGTCGACCAGCTACGACCCGGTTCATGATTTCCTGTTTGCGTGACCCGGACTGTTCCCGCCGACACCAACGGCGACGTTTCGGCGAGCCGCCCGCAGCATCGTCTGTCGCTGCGGAGGTCGCTCGCCCGCTTGTCCGTCCGGCCGAGGTCGATCCTGATCCTGTCGGTGATCCCGCTGGTCGCGATCGGTTTCGGTATCTGGGGCTGGCAGCACGAATGGGTGCTCGGCGTGGACAGCGCGGTGTACCGCGCCGGTGCGGAGACACTGCTCAACGGTGATCCGCTGTACGACGCCAACACACTCGCGGTGGAGCCGTGGTGGGCGCTGTTGCCGTTCACCTATCCGCCGACGGCCGCGCTGCTGTTCATCCCGCTCGCGCTGGTGCCGACGCAGGTCGCCTGGGGGCTTCTGACAGCGGTCTCGCTGCTGGCGCTGGCGCTGTGCGTCCGGATCGCCATCGGCGCGCTGCCGAAGCCCTCGAGCGACGGTCCCCGCTGGTGGGCCTCGCCCGCCCGGTCCACGATCGCCTTCTTCCTGGTGTTCCTCGGCCTCGAGCCGGTGTGGCGCACGATCTTCCTCGGCCAGATCAACATCATCCTGATGGCGCTGGTGATGCTCGACATCCTGGTCATCGGGGCCAGGGGCAGCCGCTGGGGCGGGGTGCTCGTCGGCGTCGCGGCCGCGGTCAAGCTCACCCCGATCGTCTTCCTGGGGCATCTGTTCATCACCGGCCGCCGGATGGACGCCATCCGAGGACTCGTCACCTTCATCGTGATGCAGGGCCTGATGTTCCTGATCATCCCGCACGACGCGGCCCGGTACTGGACCTACACCCTGCCCGACACCGGCCGTATCGGCCCGGTGCACTGGGCGGGCAACCAGTCGCTGAACGCGCTGATGAACCGCTTCACCGAACTCGCGCCCTGGGCGTCGAAGGCGGCGATGGGGATCGGCGCGCTGCTCGCGATCCCGGCTATCTGGCTGGTGCTGCGCTTCCACCGCAAGGGCCAGGCGCTCGCGGCGATGCTGGTGACGGCGTTCTGGATCCTGCTGATCTCGCCGATCTCCTGGACGCATCACTGGGTGTGGGTGGCGCCGCTGGTCGTCCTGCTGGTCTCGCGCCTGCCGAAGACCACGCCCGCCACCGCGTGGAAACGCTGGCTCGGCACCTTCGGGGTGTTCTTCGTCTTCATCAGTTGCGTACTGCTGATCTTGCCCAACGGCCGCAACGTCGAGCTGCACTGGAAGGTGTGGCAGAACATCCTCGGCAGCGCGTACATCTTCATGCCGCTGGTGCTGGCGCTCGCACTCGCCGGGCGCTGGTGGTACCTGCGCCGGAAGCAGGGCGCGGGGGATGACGGGGAACATGCTGAAGTCGCGTCCGGCGGCTGAGCCCCGGGTCGTCGGGGCCGCGCTGGCCGGCGCGCTCGCACTGGCGATGCTGGGGCTGGGCATCGTGGCCTGGCTCGGCGAATGGCACCTCGGCGCGGACAGCGCCGTCTACCGCGCCGGCGCCCTCACCCTGCTGAAGGGTGAACCGCTCTACACCCGCGAGGCGCTGACGACGCTGCCGCCGTGGGTGCTGCTGCCGTTCACCTACACCCCGGCCGCGGCGCCGCTGTTCCTGCCGCTCGCGATCGTCCCCGCCGGGCTGACCTGGGGTGTCGTCGGCGCGCTCTCGCTGGTCTGCCTGAGTGTCGTGATCTCCGTGGTCGCCCGAGCCTGCGGCGCGCCCCTCATCCGGTGGTGGGTCCTGCCGCTGGCCACGGCCGGCGCGCTGGCGCTGGAGCCGGTCTGGAAGACGATCTTCCTTGGCCAGATCAACCTCATCCTGATGGCGTTGATCGTCCTCGACGTCCTGGTGCTTTCGGCACGCGGTTCGCGCTGGGCCGGGGTGCTGATCGGGATCTCGGCCGCGATCAAGCTGACACCGCTGATCTTCGTGCCGCACCTTTTCTTCACCGGTCGCTGGAAGGACGGGCTGCGGGCGCTCGGCACGTTCGTCGTGCTCGAAGCCGTGATGTTCGCGGTGATTCCCGGCGACGCCGTCCGGTTCTGGACCGAATCGGCGACGGACCCCAGCCGGGTCGGCTCCGTGCACTGGATCTTCAACCAATCACTCAACGGGCTGGTGAACCGCGCCTCGGAACTCGCGCCGTGGTCGCTGACCGTGGCCGTCGCGATCGCCGCCGTGCTCGCCGTCCCCGCCGTCTGGCTGGTCGTGCGCCTGCACCGCCGCGGTGACCCGGTCGGCGCGCTGCTGGTGACGGCGTTCTACGGCCTGCTGCTCTCGCCGGTGTCCTGGTCGCACCACTGGGTGTGGACGGTGCCGCTGCTCGTCCTGCTCGTCATCCGCCGATCGTGGGTTCCGGCCGCGGGCGTCGCGGTGCTGTTCGCGAGCGGCGTGATCATGTTCGTGCCCAACGGCGGCGAGACCGAGTTCGGCTGGGGGCTGGGCTGGTCGCTGCTCGGCAACGTCTACGTCCTCACGGCTGCGATCGCCATCACAGGTCTGGCCGTGCGGGAGCTGCGACGCGGGTCCGCCCAGGTCGCGGCGGTGGCGGCCAAGTAATCTCTCCGTCGTTATGGACAAACGAACCGGTCTTCCGATCGTGGGCATGGTGGGCGGCGGACAGCTGGCCAGGATGACCCACCAGGCGGCGATCTCCCTCGGCCAGTCCCTGCGCGTGCTGGCCGCCGGGGAGAACGAATCCGCCGGCCTCGTCGCGGGTGAGGTCGTGCACGGGCACCACACCGACCTCGAAGCGCTGCGCTCGTTCGCCGCCGGGGTCGACGTGCTGACCTTCGACCACGAGCACGTTCCCGGCGAGCACCTGCTGACGCTCGCGATGGAAGGCGTCACCATCCGGCCCGATCCGGCCGCGTTGTCGATGGCGCAGAACAAGCTCATCATGCGCGAGATGATGGCCGGACTCGAGATCCCCGGCCCCGAGTTCGCCGAAGTGTCCTCTGTGGACGATGTGATCACCTTCGGGGACAAGCACTCGTGGCCGGTGGTGCTCAAGGCGGCGCAGGGCGGTTACGACGGCCGCGGCGTCTGGATGCTCGACACCGCGCAGCAGGCGCGCGAGACCGTCCCCGAACTGCTCGACGCCGGAACCCCTTTGCTGGTCGAGGAAAAGGTCGTCATGCGGCGCGAACTGTCCGCGCTGGTGGCCCGGTCCCCGTTCGGGCAGGGCGCGGCGTGGCCGGTGGTGGAGACCGTGCAGTCCGGCGGGATCAACACCGAGGTGCTCGCCCCGGCGCCGGGGCTGAGCGTCGAGCGCACGCAGGAGGCGCAGGACCTCGCGCTGCGGATCGCCGCGACCCTGAACGTGACCGGGCTGCTCGCCGTCGAGCTGTTCGAGACCGACGAAGGCCTGCTGGTCAACGAACTCGCCATGCGGCCGCACAACTCGGGACACTGGACGCAGGACGGCTCGCGGACTTCGCAGTTCGAGCAGCACCTGCGCGCCGTACTCGACTATCCGCTCGGGCTGACCGACCTGATCGCTCCCGCTTGCGTGATGGCCAACGTCCTCGGCGCTCCCGAGACGCCGGAGATGGGGCCGGACGAGCGGCTGCACCATCTCTTCGCGCGGTACCCGGACATCCGCGTTCACCTGTACGGCAAGGGAGAACGTCCCGGCCGCAAACTCGGCCACGTCAACTTCGTCGGCGAACGCATGGAGGAACTGCGCGACCGCGCGCTGCTCTCCGCGCACTGGCTGTCCCACGCCGTCTGGCTCGACGGCTACGAGATCCACTAGGAGTATGAAGATGTCGCCGCAGGTTGGCCTGATCATGGGCAGCGATTCGGACTGGCCGACGATGGAAGCGGCAGGCCAGGCGCTGGACGAATTCGGCATCGAGTACGAAGTCGGCGTCTACTCGGCGCACCGCACTCCGCAGCGGATGCTCGACTACGCGACGTCGGCCGCTTCGCGTGGCGTGCGCGTGATCATCGCGGGCGCCGGCGGGGCGGCGCACCTGCCGGGCATGGTCGCCTCGGCGACGGTGCTGCCGGTGATCGGGGTGCCGGTGCCGCTGAAGTACCTCGACGGCATGGACTCGCTGCTCTCGATCGTGCAGATGCCCGCCGGTGTCCCGGTCGCGACGGTTTCCGTCGGCGGCGCGCGGAACGCGGGCCTGCTCGCGGTCCGCGTCCTCGCCGCGTCCGACGTAGGACTTCAGGCGAAGATGGCGCAATTCCAGGCGGACCTCGAGCAACTGGTGCTCGACAAGGACGCCGCACTGCGCAAACGCGTCGAAGGCTGACGCTCAGTCGGCGAGTTGCTTCCGCAGCTCCCGTTTGAGCACCTTCCCGGCGGCCGAAACCGGGATCTGGTCGACGAAGTGGATCGCCCGCAGCCGTTTGTACGGCACGACGCGAGTGCCGACGGCCTCCATGAGCTGCTCGGCGGTGACGTTCTCGTCGCTGCGGACCACGAACGCGACCGGCAGCTCGCCGACCTCGGCGTCCGGTTTCCCGACGACGGCCGCCGCGGAGACCCCGGGCAGGGTGATCAGGAGCTCCTCGAGCTCGCGCGGGAAGACGTTGTATCCCTTGTAGAGCAGCATGTCCTTCTTGCGATCCACAATGGACAGATAGCCGTCTTCGTCGAGGACGCCGATGTCGCCGGTGTGCAGCCAGCCGTCGACGAGCGCGGCCGAGGTCTCCTCGGGGCGGTTGCGATAGCCGGTCATCACCTGCGGGCCGCGCAGGCACACCTCGCCGCGTTCCCCGGCGGGCAAGGGATCCTCGCCGCCTTCGGCCGGGACGATCTTGACCTCGGTGTCGGGGATCGGCAGGCCGACCGAGCCGACCTTCCGGACGGCGGAGCGAAAGGACGGCGCGATGACGGCGCCCATGGTGACCTCGGTGAGGCCGTAGCCCTCGATGACGAGCACGCCGGGGAAGCGGTTCTGCAGGGCGCGGATCATCTCGTGGTTCATCGGCGCCGCGCCGGAGCCGATGGTCAGTACCGAAGACAGGTCGGCCGTGTGAAACTCGGGGCAGGCGAGCAGCGCGGCGAACAACGCGGGCGCGCCGCCGATGGTGGTGACCCGCAGCATCTCGGCGTCGGCCACGTACGCGGCCGGGTCGAAGCGGTCGTGCAGGACGACGGTGCCGCCGTCGAGCAACGGGACGTTGAGCGCGGCGATCGTGCCCATGGCGTGGAACCACGGCGTCAGGTTGAGGGCGATCCCGGTGCCGATCCGGGACGGCCATTCGTCCGGGCCGCCGAACTGCTCGACGATCACCTCGCCCGCGTCGTCGACGGCGGGGACCGCGCCCAGCCGCCAGCAGGAACTCTGCAGGCTGTTGACCACGACGTTCCGGTGCGGCAGGCAGACACCCTTCGAACGTCCGGTGGTGCCGCCCGTGTACGCCAGATGGGCGAGATCGCGGTAAATGTCGATCTCCACGTCCGGCCGCTCGTCGGAGTGACCGGAGTGGAACTCGGTGAACTCGACCTCTCCCTGCCCCAAGGCCTCGGGCGGGTGAACGACGATGCTCAGCCGGACCGAGGTCCGATCGCGGATCGAAGCGAGCACCCGCGCGACCGGCCCGACGGTGACGGCGGCGACCGCCCCGGCGTCGGCCAGCTGGAAAGCGAGGTCCTCCGGCGGGAGCAGGGGGTTCGCCGGGCTGAAGGTGGCACCGGCGAGCAGCGTCCCGTAGTACGCGACCGGATACGCCAGGCAGTTCGGCAGGTGGAGCGCGACGACGTCACCCCGTCCGATGCCCTCGGCGCGCAGGGCGTTCGCGAACCGGCAGGCCGCGCTGTACGTCTCGGCGAAGGTGAGGCTCTGGTCTCCGTGGGCGAAGGCCGTGCGGGAGCCCCAGCGAGCAGCGGCGCCTGCCAGCACCGAGCCGACCGGGACCTCGGGATACTCGAGCGACCGGGGGAACGGGGTGAGCTGCATCACCCGAACGTACGGACTTTGCGGTCAAAGACACAAGCGCTCGCGATGTCGCACAATGTGAACGAGCGCTAACATCGGTCGAACTCCCATTCACGGTTTGAAGAGGTGACGAAGGTGTCTGACGGCCCGGGTCTGTACCAGCTTGCCGAGGAGCACGAAGAGCTGCGGGCCGCGGTGCGTGCCCTGGCGGAGAAGGAGATCGAGCCGTACGCGGCCGAGGTCGACGAGGACGAGCGCTACCCGATCGAGGCGTACAACGCGCTGGTCAAGTCGGGTTTCAACGCCGTCCACATCGAGGAGGCCTACGACGGCCAGGGCGCGGACGCCATCGGCGCGTGCATCGTGATCGAAGAGGTCGCGCGTGTCGACGCGTCGGCGTCGCTGATCCCGGCGGTCAACAAGCTGGGCACCGTGCCGATCATCCTTTCCGCGTCGGAAGACCTCAAGAAGCTGGTGCTGCCGTCGATCGCCTCCGGCGAGACCTCGGCGTCGTACGCGCTTTCGGAGCGCGAAGCCGGCTCGGACACCGCCTCGATGCGCACCCGCGCGAAGCTCGACGGCGACCACTGGGTGCTGAACGGCACCAAGTGCTGGATCACCAACGCGGGTGAATCGTCCTGGTACACCGTGATGGCGGTGACCGACCCCAACGCCGAGAAGAAGGCCAACGGCATCTCCGCGTTCGTCGTGCACAAGGACGACCCCGGCTTCACCGTCGGCTCGAAGGAGCGGAAGCTCGGCATCAAGGGCTCGCCGACCCGCGAGATCCACTTCGAGAACTGCACCATCCCCGCCGACCGCATCATCGGCGAGCCCGGCACCGGCCTGAAGACCGCGCTGCGCACCCTCGACCACACCCGCCCGACCATCGGCGCGCAGGCGCTGGGCATCGCGCAGGGCGCGCTCGACGCGTCCATCGCGTACGTCAAGGAGCGCAAGCAGTTCGGCAAGGCGATCTCGGAGTTCCAGGGCGTCCAGTTCATGCTGGCCGACATGGGCATCAAGATCGAGGCCGCCCGGAACCTCGTCTACGCCTCCGCCGCGGCGACCGAACGCGGCGACAAGCGCGGCGGCTACATGGCCGCGGCCGCGAAGGCGTACGCGTCGGACATCGCGATGTCGGTGACGACGGACGCGGTGCAGCTCTTCGGCGGCGCGGGCTACACGCGCGACTTCCCGGTGGAGCGCATGATGCGCGACGCGAAGATCACCCAGATCTACGAAGGCACCAACCAGATCCAGCGCATGGTCATGGCACGCGCCCTGCTCAAGGGCTGACTTTCGCCAAGTACATGAAGGCCCCCTTCCCTCGGCTCAGCCGAGGGAAGGGGGCCTTCACGCGATTGCGGCCTACGCGACCAGAGGGCCAATTACGCGAATTCGCGTGATCGGGCGGCGAATTCGCGTGATTGGACGGCGAATTCGCGTGATTGAGGGCCGAACACACGTGATTGGGGGCGGAACACGCCCGCGACCGGGTTTCGCTCAGTGTCGTCCGTCTGGACACGTGAGTTCGGCGCTCGATCACGCGTGTTCGCCGCCCAAGCACGCGAAACCGTCACTTTGCGGCGGGCTGTCACGCAAGTAGGTGACCGATCGCGCTGCACCGGTGAGATGCTTCACGGAAGTACGGCGATCATGGGCCGACGGTGTCACTCTCGAAGGATGTTCTGGTCCGCACCGGTGTCGTGGACACCGCACGACGAGGCCGAGCTGATCGCCGGCTGGCGGTTGTGGCTCGAGCTCGGGGATCGCCTGTGGCCGTCGGCCGCGTGGGACGGGACGGCGGCCGACGTCGTCAAGCCGCTGCGCGAGCTGGTCGCGGCCTGCGACGAGATCGAGACGGGTTACCGCAAGGCCGTCGAGGAGCCCTCCGACGAGTTCATCCGGATCATCCAGTTCCTCGTGTGGACCGTCAGCACGGTGATCGAGCTGTGGGCCGACGACGAGGTCCCGCTCGACGCCGAGCGGATAGCGTTGCTCCACGCCGATCTGGCCGGGTTCGCCGAGCAGGCCGAGCGGGTGCTCGCGGTGCTGGCCGTCAGCGGGGGCTGGACGGGTCTGGCCGCGGAGCATCGGCGGACGGATCGCTGAGCGACTCCGGTTTCTCGACCCAAGCGAACCTCGAGCCCGCGAGGTGGTCGTCCAGCGGGCGGTCCAGCGAGAGCAGGGTCACCGGGCTGCCGAACGGGTCTTCGCCGGGCGCGATCCCGTAGCCGATTTCGACCACGGAGTCTTCCTTTTCGTCCGACTCGACGTCGTGCCGGGTGATGCCGTTGTCGATCGACCACGTGCCGCCGAGGGTGCGGTGGAATTTCAAGGCCAGTTTGCCGGGGGTGAACGCCGCCCACGTGTAGCGCGACACCGTGAACTCGGTGCTCCAGCTCGACCAGTAGAGCCATCCTGAGCCGTCGCCGCGGAACGCGAGTTCGGCGGACTCGACATCGCTCGGATACAGCATGCGATCCGACCACAGGCCGATCAGGCGTTCATCCATCACCCAGGAGATTCTGCCCGCCGGTCGTTCGGGACAACGGCGCCGTCCGGGCGAATAACCTCCGCGACCTTCCACAGAGGACAGGGTCCGGTTCCTGTCGGGTACCTGTCGATCACGCTCCGGAGGTGCCGTCCGAGGCGCTCGGTGCCTTACCGTGATCCCGGTAAGTTGAATATTCACCGACCAGAAAGCTGATACCCGATGTTCGCTCGTTTCAAGGATGTCGCCCTTCTGCTGGGCCGGATCGGTGTCGGTGTGGTCTTCCTCGCACACGGCCTGCAGAAGTGGGAAAACGGGATCGACGGCACCGCGAAGTTCTTCGAGCAGACAGGCATCCCGCTGCCGACACTCGCGGCGATCTTCGCGATCGCGGTGGAGATCGTGGGAGCCATCTTGTTCATCGTCGGTTTCCTGACGCCGCTGGTCGGCCTCGGCTTCGTCGTGGTCTCCGTCGGCGCACTGCTCTCGGTGCACCTCGACAACGGCCTGACCGGTCAGGGTGGCTACGAACTCGTCCTCGTCCTGGCGGTGGCCGGACTCGCGATCGGCTTCAACGCCGGAAAACTGTCGCTCGACCACGTGCTCTTCGGACGCAAGCGTGAGGCGAAGCAGCTTCAGGACGCCTGATCTCCAAGCCTGACAAGAATGGGCCGCTCCGCCGGGAACGGCCCATTCTGTCGTGTCAGGCGGGGAGATCCGCGGTCGTCCGTTCGGATTCGCGCCGGGACGCGAGTTTGGCCGGATCCGCGTCGGTGACCTGGACCAGATGCGCACCGGCCGCGAGCGGTGTCAGGAATCCCGCGAGGATCCCGTCCTCGCCGGACCATTCCACAGTGGACAGGACGCGATCCTCGGCCGACAGCCCCAAGCCGGAAGCGCGGGAGCGAGCTTCGGCGAGCACTTCATCCACAGTGGACGAACCCAGCGCCGGAGTGTCGCCGGGAATGGGGAACAGCGGGCTGAACTGGTCGCCCGAAAGCCGGGCCTCGGTCAGGTAGTCCATGGCGCCGTCGGGTACGGAGCCGGCGGGCAGCCCGAGTCCCATCGGGTGCAGCGAGACGACGGCCGTCGCGGCCGCGGCGGAAGCGCCGCCCGGGGCGACGAACGCCACCCGCGCGCCCGCGGTCTCCGTCACCACCCTGGCACCGCACCACCACGCGCCCAGCAGGACACCGGCGGTCTGCCAATGCGACGGCAGCACCACGGCGACCTCGTCACCCGGTTCGACGTCGAACTCGTCGACCAGCCAGTTCGCCGTTTTGGCCGCCCAGTTCACCGTGGTCGCCACGGACAGTTCGACCCGGCTGCCCTGCTTGTCGTCGTAGTGCGTGATCAGCGGTTTCGCGGGCGACCCGAGCAGGGGCCGCAGCAGCAGTTCGGTGAGGCTCACGCCCCCAACGCTAGTTGACGCAGGGAACGCTCGACGCGGCGAGAGCCGCACCGGGGGCGCTGCCGCCACCGCCACGGCCCACCAGGCCGGAGACGAAGGTCCGCACGGCGGCGGCGTCGATCTCGACGATGCTCTGCCCGTCCGCGCTGCGGCCGTTGATGTTGATCACCGGGATGGTCGTGAACGTCAGGTCGCCCGACGCGATCCCCTTCGCCTGCTGTGCGAACTCCAGCAGGTCCAGCCCCTCGTCCAGGACGATCGACCGGCGCACGACGTCCATCAGCCCGCTCATCGTCGACGGGCTGGTCAGCGTGCCCGCCGAGAGCACCTGGTTCAGGGCCGAGGACAGGAAGGTCTGCTGCCGCACGATGCGGTCGAGGTCGCCGCGCGGCAGGTTCTTCCGCTGCCGTACGAAGGAGAGCGCCTCACCGCCGGAAACGGTCTGTTCACCGCGCCGGAAGTTCGCGCCGGAGTCCTTGTCCTCGGTGGAGTGGTTCAGGCAGACCTTCACGCCACCCAGGGCCTCGGTCAGCAGGTAGAACCCGAGCAGGTTGACCTCGGCGTAGTGGTCGATGCGGATCCGCGTCAGGTCCTGAACGGTCTGGACCAGTGCCTTGCGGCCTTCCTGGTCGGAGTCGCGTTCGAGTTTCGCCTGGTCGGGCTCGCCGCGGTGGGCGTTCGCGTAGTTGGCCTTCGCGACGCCGTACGCCGAATTGATCTTGTTGGGGCCGCGGCCGGGGATCTCGGTCCAGGTGTCGCGCGGAATCGAGATACCGGACGGTTTCCCGCCGTTCTTCGGGATGCGCAGGATGATGATGGTGTCGGTGTTGACGCCCGGCTTTTCCTCCGTGCGCAGCTCCTTGAGGACCTTGAGCGGCAGCGGATTGCCTTGCGCGTCGGTGCGGGCGTCGCTGCCGACCAGGAGGATGTCGTTCGCGCCGTCGTCGGCGGGCGGCGCGGCGGGATCGTCCGGTTTGCTCAGCGCGTTCGTCGTGGGGACGTTGTCCTGCAGCTGGTCCTTGGTGACGTAGGCGTAGCCCGTCGTGCCGAGGGCGAGCAGCGAAACGAGGCCGAGCGCGATCCGGCGGGTGATCCGGCCGGCGCGGCGCAGCCCGCGTTCGGGTACGGCGAGCACTCCCGAGACCGCTTCGTCCTCGGGCGGGCCGGACGGCTGGGGGAGCGGATTCCGCGGGTACGGGGTCGGGACGAACCGGGGCTCTTCGTCACTCTCGGTGTCCGACGCGGTGTCTTCTTCCGGCTTCGTGTCTTCGGCGTCCAACTGCTCAGAACGCGCATCGGTGTCTTTGTCTTCGCTGTCCATCCCTACTCACCTCCCCTGGAGCTGCTCGCTAGTCCGATCGTAGGAGAAGGCTAGGCCACCATGAGGTCGGCCACGCTGAGTACCCGGCCACTAATTGACGCAGGGCACATTCCCCGCGACGATCGGCGTCGTGGTGGGCGCCGCCGGAGCGCTGGAGGGCGGCTGAGCCGGCTTCGAGGGTGTCGACGTCTTCGACGGGGGCGCGCTCGCGCCGCCCGACGCGCCCTTGAAGTCCTTGCCGAGCAGGACCCGCACCTTGCCGGGGGCGACATCACGATCCGCCTCGGCCTGCACCGCGGTGCCGAAGAGCTGCTTGATCAGGGCCAGCGCGTCTTCGTCGCCCGGCGCGTACCGGATGACCGTGGAGTTGCGGGTGCTGAGCTTGGTGTCGGGCGCGAGTTTGAAACCCTTGCCCTGCAAGAGAGCGCGGGTCTCGGTGGCCAGGGTGGGGGAGCCGGATCCGTCGAACAGTTCGACGGTCACCGCTTCCGCGCCCGGCAGCTTGTCCGGGGTCTCGGTGGGCGCCGTCTGCCCGTCGGAGGTCAGGCGGGTGACCTCGGCCTGCACCTGCGCCGGGTCCACCCGGAGCACGGCGGCGCCGCCGATGGTCGCGTCACCCTGGGTCGGGATCGTGTGGAACTCGACGTTGCCGCTGGTCAGCCCGCGCATCTGCGCGGCGAACTCCGGCAGATCCCAGCCCGCCGACAGCACGACCGACTTCTTCACCGCGGCGATCAGGTCGGAGATCTTCGCCGGGTTGATCAGGACGTCGGAGGAGAGGACCTTGTTCGCCAGCCCGGACAGGAAGGCCTGCTGCCGCGCGATCCGGTCCAGGTCGCCATTCTGCAGGTCGTATCGCTGGCGGACGAACGCGAGCGCCTGGACGCCTTCGACGGTCTGCCGTCCGGCGGGCAGGTCGACGCCGGACTTCTTCTCCTTGACCGGGCCGTTGAGGCAGACCTCGACGCCGCCGATCGCCTTGGTGATCTCGTAGAAGCTCGACAGGTTCACCTCGGCGTACCGGTCGATCATCTTCGGTTTGCCGATGAACTTCTCGAGCGTCGCGATCAGGTTCTTGCGGCCGGCGTCCTTGGCCTTGGCGTCGACGTCCTTGAGATCGGAGTTGCCCTGCTGCTGCAGCGTCTTCGACGTGTCGTTGTAGGCGTACACGTACGCGCTGTTGAGCTTGTGCTTGCCGAAACCGCCGGTGATCTCGACCCAGGAGTCGCGGGGGAAGGAGATCGCGACAGCCTTCTTACCGTTCTGGGGGATGTGCACCAGGATCATCGTGTCGGTCTGGCGCTCGCCGTCGGAGACCCCGGCGTGCAGCATGTCGAGGACTTCGCGCGGCAGCGGATTGCCCTGCGCGTCGGTGCGGCTGTCCTGGCCGACGAGCAGGATGTCGATCGCGCCGTCCAGCGGTTTCGCGGGCGGATGGCCGTTGTCCTCGAAGATGTTCGTGGTGGCGAAGCCCTGCGACGGGTCGCCGATGAACTGCCAGCCCCACCAGGTCAGCGTCAGGATCGTGATCGAGACCAGGCTGAACACGACCTTCACCCCACGGCGGGCGAACACCACGACGCCGCCGCCACGGCGCGCTTCGATGGGTGGCCCGGGCCACTCGGTCACGTGCGGTCCTCCACGAATCTCCCCAGGGCACACGCGTGCCACTCGGACAACTCTACTGATCCCCCTGTTAGACGTCCGTAGGCTGGTGAAAGGTTGCCCCGGTCGTGACACACTCGGCTGGTCCGGGAAGTCGTAAAGGGAGGATCACGGGATGCGGGTGCTGGTCACCGGTGGTGCCGGTTTCATCGGTTCGCATTACGTCCGTCAGGTGCTGACGGGGGCGTACCCCAGCCTTGCCGACGCCGAAGTGGTCGTGCTCGACAAGCTGACTTACGCGGGCAACGAAGCGAACCTGGAGCCGGTGAGCAAGAGCCCGCGCTACCGGTTCGAAAAGGGTGACATCTGTGACGCCGCCCTGGTCAGCGAGCTGATGCGGGGGGTCGACCTGGTCGTCCACTTCGCCGCCGAGTCCCATGTGGACCGTTCGATCGCCGGGGCGGCCGACTTCGTGCTGACCAACGTGCTCGGCACGCAGACCCTGTTGCAGGGGGCGCTCGAAGCCGAGGTCGGGAAGTTCGTCCACGTCTCCACCGACGAGGTCTACGGCTCGATCGACGAAGGATCCTGGGCCGAAGACCACGCGCTGGAGCCGAATTCGCCGTATTCGGCGTCGAAGGCGTCCTCGGATCTGTTGGCACGGTCCTTCTTCCGCACCCACGGGCTGCCGGTGTGTGTCACGAGGTGCTCGAACAACTACGGTCCGTACCAATTCCCGGAGAAGGTCATCCCCCTCTTCGTGACCAACCTGCTCGACGGCAAGAAGGTCCCGCTCTACGGCGACGGCCTCAACGTGCGTGACTGGCTGCACGTGGACGATCACTGTCGCGGTATCCAGTTCGTCGCCGACGGCGGCAGGCCGGGCGAGGTCTACAACATCGGCGGCGGCACGGAACTGACCAATCGCGAGCTGACCGAGCTGCTGCTGGGCGCCGTCGGTGCCGACTGGGAGAGCGTCGAGCCGGTCGAGGACCGCAAGGGGCACGACCGCCGGTACTCCGTCGACATCTCCAAGATCTCGCAGGAGCTCGGCTATGCACCGCGGAAGTCCTTTGAGGACGGTCTGGCCGACACCGTCGCCTGGTACAGCGGAAACCGTTCGTGGTGGGAGCCGCTGAAGAACCGTGCGGGGGCGTGACGAGTTGCTGAGTGTTCTCGTACCGGGCGGATCCGGCCAGCTGGGGCAGGACATCCTGGCGCTGGCGCCGGACGCGGCGGCACCGTCGTCGTCCGAGCTGAACGTGCGCGACACCGGCCAGGTCGTCGCCGCGGTGACCGAGCTGGCGGACCGGGCGCGGGCGGCCGGGACGTCGCCGGTGGTGATCAACGCGGCGGCCTACACCGCCGTCGACGCGGCCGAAACCGATGAGGAGCGGGCGTTCTCGGTGAACGCCGACGGCCCCCGGGTGCTCGCCGCGGCTTGCTCGTCGCGCGGGGTGCCGCTCATCCACGTGTCGACGGACTACGTTTTCGCCGGCGACGCGACTTCGCCGTACGAGACCGGTGATCTGCTGGCCCCGCTCAACGCGTACGGCCGGACGAAGGCGGCCGGTGAGGACGCGGTCCTCGGGTCGGGAGCTCGCTCCTGGATCGTGCGGACGTCCTGGGTGTACGGCAAAACCGGGTCGAACTTCGTGAAGACCATGGCGCGGTTGGAGAAAGAGCGCGAAGAACTGTCCGTTGTGGACGATCAGACCGGCGCGCCGACGTGGTCGCGCGATCTCGCCGCCGGGCTGCTGGAACTGGCCGGTCGCGTCGTCGCCGGTCAGGGGCCGTCGCAGCGGGTGCTGCACTGCACGGGCGGCGGGTCGACGACTTGGTGCGGGTTCGCGCGGGCGATCTTCGCGGAGCTCGGCGCGGATCCGGCGCGCGTGAAGCCCTGTACGACGGCGGAGTTCCCGCGTCCTGCGGCGCGTCCGGCGTACGGAGTGCTGTCGAACGCGTCGTGGCGCGAGGCGGGTCTCACGCCGCTTCGGGACTGGCATGACGCGCTGAAGGCCTATTTCGCCTCCTGACCCCACGTGAGTCACGTCTCCAAGCACGCGAACTCGCCCTTCCCACAGACGGCATTCGTGTGTGGATGGACGACACGCGTGTCTGGAGGGCGATCACGTGTGATTGGGGGCGGAACTCACGTGATTGGGGGCGGGACTCGCGGGGGTTCAGTGCGTCGTGCTGGCCTTGCGGTAGGCGGCGACGGTGAGTTCGGCGCAAGCGCGCCAGGTGAAGTTCGCGACGTGGGCGCGGCGCGTGGCCGAGGTGGCGACGGCGTGCGGGTCGCTGACGGCGGTCCGCAGCGCCTCCACGAGACCGTCGACGTCCTCGTAGGGGACGAGGCTCGCGCAGTTGCCCGCGACCTCGCGCAGCGCCGGGATGTCCGTGCACACCACGGGTACGTCCGACGCCATCGCTTCCAGCACCGGGAGCCCGAAACCCTCGTCGCGTGACGGCAGCACCAGCGCGCTGGCCCCGGCGACGACCCGGCGGAGGTTCACGTCCGACAGGTAGCCCACGTGTCGTGAACGTGAGCCCACCGAGAACGAACCGGGACCGACGAACACCAGTTCCGGCAGATCCGGCGCGGCCTCGTGGGCCTGCTGGAGCCAGTGCAGGCCCTTGCGAGGCCCGGGGGCACCCGCGAAGAGCAGGTACTTGTCCGGGAGGCCGAGTTCCTTGCGTTGTTCCTTGTCCGGCGGGCGCGCGGTGAACCAGGCCGGGTTGACCCCGAGCGGGGTGACCACGATCTTGCGGCGGTCCACGTCGAGCCGTTCGGCGATCTGGTCGGCGACGGCGTTGGTGGGCGTGCAGATCACGTCGGAGAGCCGCGCGCCCCGGCGGACCAGTTGCGGGAGTTCGTGATCGCTCGGCGCGAGTTCCTCGGGAGCGTCCAAAAAGGCCAGATCGTGGATCGTCACCACGCCCGCCGCGCGGAACCGGCCCGGCAGCACGAAGTTGGTGCCGTGCACGACGTCAGTCGGCCCGGCGAACAGTTCCACCGGCGGAAGCTGCGACCGCAGCCACGCCTTGCGCAGCAACCGCGCCGCCACGGGCATGCCTCGGGCGCGGACGCCGTGCGGGAGCACGTGTCGCAGCCTTCGCCAGCCGCGCAACGTGAACGCCACCGCGCGAGTGTCCACTTCGGACATCGAAGCGAGCTCTTCGGACAGTGCGACCGTGTACCGGCCGATTCCCGTCCTGGCACCGAGAAGCGGGGTCCCGTCGAGCAGGACGCGCAAGGGGCGGTCAGCCACGGCCGAGCCTCTGCTTGGCCACCTTGACCACCCGGCCCCCGACGCGCCGCACGAGTTCCTTCGGGCCGCCGTCGGCGAGGTACTCGCGGATCAGGTCGACGTCACGGCGCAGCATTTCCTTGCCCCGCGCCGGAACGGTGACGACGAGGTCTTCCGAACCGGGCAGCCGGTCCGCGGCGGGCCGCGGGTTCCGGCAGAACTCCACCAGCGGTTTCAGCGCTTCCGGCCAGGCGTAGCGCTGGGCGACGGCGGCCATCCGCTCGACGCAGCCCGCCGCGAACTCCTCGTCGTACAGCGCCTTTTCCAGTGCGTCGGCCAGCGCGTCCACGTCCTCGGCCGGGACGACGACGCCGAGCCGCTCCTCGCGGACCAGATCGGCGAACGAGTCGCCGTCGGTGGTGACGATCGGCAGCCCGGCCCACAGATAGTCCAGCACCCTGGTGCGGAAGGCGAACGTCGTCTCGACGTGCTCGTAATGCGTGGTGACGCCGCAGTTCGCGTCCAGCAGCCAGTTCTGGCGCTCCTCGTACGGCACCCACTGCTGGTTGAAGAACACGTGCTTGCCGGTGAGGCCGAGCGTGTCGGACAGCAGCATCGTCCGCGCGCCGATGTCCATCTCGGTGACCTCGGGGTTGGGATGCTTCATCCCGAGGAACACCAGGCGGACGTCGCCGCGGCGCTGCCGCAGCCGTTCGATCGCCCGGACCAGGGTGAGCGGGTCGAACCAGCTGTAGACGCCGCCCGCCCACAGCACGACGTGGTCGGTTTCCCCGATTCCGTCCAAAGTGGACCGGAGGCCGGGGCCGGTGCGGACCGGTGCCTGCGGCGACAGTCCGAACGGGACGATCGAGAGCAGCGACTGGGTGGTCGGGTCGGCGTCGTACAGTCGCGGCGAGAGCCTGCCCATCGCGGCGAGGTGCCCGAGCCAGAAGTGGCGCTGACGTTCCGACGCGCACAGGAAGAAATCCCCGCGTTCCAGTTGCGCGTCGAGGACCTTGGTGACGCCGATGAGGTCGAGGGCGCGTTTGTCGTCGGGGACGCCCTTGCCCTGTTCGAGCAGTTCCAGGTGCATCGGGTCGTACAGGTCCGCGACCACGATCTTGTGCGCGTACTGCTTCTTGAGCGAGGGCGCGAGTTCCAGCACGTGACCCTGCAGGACGACGATGTCGGCCCAGGCGATCGGGGCCTCCAGCTCGCGCCGGTTCGCCGCGCTGACCTGGAACGGCGCGGGCGGCGGATCGGCGAGGGGGTTGACCGTCACCAGGTGCACGTCGTGTTCGGTGGCCAGGGTCGCGGAGATGTTCCACGCGCGGATCGCCGGTCCCGCCATGCGTTCGGTGATCGCGTCGCCGGTGATCACCAGTACCTTGCGGCGCTGCCCGAAGAGCGCGTCGATGCCGAACGTCTCGACCAGGATGTCGTGCGCGGCGAGATAGCGCGGCAATGGGTACGCGGGCTCCAAGGCCTTGCGCAGCAAGGGAAGCAGATCGGCGTCGGTACGGACGCGGGCGGCCTGTTCGGCGGCGCGCGACTCGGCGAGCGACGGCAGCAGTTCGACGAACTGATCGATCGCCAGCACGCCGGCCAACGTCGTCCGCGGCACCTCCACCGGACCGGTTTCGGCCGGGCCGACGCCCTGGGCGAGGTCGAACCGGGTGGCGTCGAGGTCGCCCCGCGCCGTCGCCCGGCGGACGGCGAGCGCCAGCGCGGCGGGCAACGCGCGCGAGAGGGTCTCGTCGGAGAGGTTCTTGTACAGTGCGGCCAAAGCGTTGCGCTCCAGCAAGAACGTCTCGCGGCCCGAGTCGGGCGCGTCCACTGTGGACATCGTGGCGTGGTGCTTGTGGTAGGTCAGCGACTCCGGCACGTACCGCACGCGCCAGCCGCGCAGGTTCAGCCGCCAGCCGAGGTCGACGTCCTCGTAGAACATGAAGAACCGCTCGTCGAACCCGCCGAGTTCGGCGAACACCCCGGCGCGGACGAACATCGCCGAACCGGTCGCGAACAGGACGTCCTTGGTGATCTCGTGTTCGGCGGCGGGGACGTCGGACAGGGGGCTGCCGGCGTGGCGCTTGTAGCCCATGCCGAACCAGGTCAGGCCCGCGTCGACGAAGTCGGTGCCGGTGCCGTCCCAGTCGAGGACCTTGCTGGCCACCGCGGCGACCGTCGGCTGCGCGCGGAGTTCGGCGACGGCCGTGCCGACCCAGCCGGGCGCGGGGCGGGCGTCGTTGTTGAGGAAGGCGAGGACGGTGCCGGTGGCGTGCTTCGCGCCGAGGTTGCAGCCACCCGCGAACCCTGAGTTCACCGGGGACTCGACGAGCTTGACGCCCGGGACGGCCGCCTTGATCTCGGCCACGTCGGCGCCGCCGGAGGCGTTGTCGACGCAGATGACCTCGAGGTTCGGGTAATCGTGTTCGGCGAGCGCGCGCAGGCAGGTGACGGTGTCGGCGGCTCCCCGGTAGTTCACCACGATCACCGAGACGACCGGTTGCGTTTCCCCCTGCGCCAAAGTCGTACTCCCTGCTACTCGAATGGACGGTGTCGATGAAGAGCCCGCGACCGCTTCACGCCGCCAGGGCGCTCGTCTGGCCTGTCCCTCGCCACTGCTGCTAGGGCGCCCTGCCGTCGAGAAGCGGGGCCTTCGGCCGAGGGCGGGCTCCTGCGAGGCACTTCTCGGGCTCGATCTTCATCTCCGTCTTCTGTCAGAGCTTAAAGCCCGGCCCACGCCTCCCAGACCGCGCCTCGGTCGAGCGCCGCGCGGCGCCCGATGGCCCGCCGCTCGAACAGCGTGCGCGGCAGGCGGGCGGCGACGGCGCCCAGCACCCGGCATCGGAGGCTCAGACGGAAGTTCGGCGCGTGCGGTTTCCCTCGTAAAGGGAGTACCGCGGTGAGGGCGGCGAACTTGATCAGCTGGCGGATCGCCACCGCGCGCGGGGCGCACCGGAGGAGGGTCAGCAGGCGGTTGCGCTCATTCCACAGGTGGAACCGGACCGAACCGGGATGCGTACTCGCGCCATGCTGATGGGTGACCTCGGCTTCGGCGCCGATGACGTCCCAGCCCGCCAGCCGCAGCCGCCACGCGGTGTCGGTGTCCTCGTAGTAGCAGAAATAGGAGGCCGGGACGCCGCCGACGGAGCGGAGCGCCTCGACGTCCAGCACCGCCGCGCCCCCGCAGAAGCCGAAGACCTCGGCGGCGGGTTCGGGCAGGTCGGCGCCGTGGCCGTCGGCCGTCAGGCGGACCCCGGTGGACTGGACGGTCCCGTCGGCCAGCGTCAGCCGGGCGCTCACGGCCGCGGCGAGCGGGGCCTTGCCGAGGGTGTCTTCGCAGGTCGCGAGCCAATCCGGGGTGGGCGCGGCGTCGTCGTTCAGCCACGCCATCAGCGGGGTGTCCACTTTGTCCAGCGCGGCGGCGATGGCCCCCGCGTAACCGGTGTTGCGCCGCAGCCGGAGCACCTCGGGCTTCGACGGGTGGGCGGCGAGCAGCGCGGCTGTCCCGTCGTCGGAGGCGTTGTCGACGATCAGGGTGCGATGCGGACGGGACTGCGCCGAGAGGGCGTCGAGGCAGTCGGTGATGTGCGCGGCGCCGCGCCAGGTGACCACGACGACGGTGGTGCTGGTCATGCCAGAGAGAATAGAGACATGCCCGAACTGGTCGTGCTCGCCGAGCAGCTGCTGGCGCCCGTCCCCGGCGGGACAGGCCGCTACACCGGCGAGCTGCTGCGGGCGCTCGCCGAGACCGCGCCGCCCGGCTGGACGGTGTCGAGTGTGGTCGCGCGGCATGCCGACGTCGAGGCCGCTGTCGTCGAAGGGGTCGAGGGGCCGCGTGTGCTGCCGATCCCGCCCCGGGCGCTGATCGCGGCCTGGCAGCTGGGCCTGCCGTGGTGGCCGGGCGGTGACGCGGTCCACGCGCCGACGCCGCTCGCGCCCGCCCGGGTGCCGAAGGGGAAGACGCTGTCGGTCGCGGTGCACGACACCGTCCCGTGGACCCATCCCGAGACGCTGACCCCGCGCGGCGTCGCGTGGCACAAGGCGGTGATCGCGCGGGCCGCGCGGACGGCGACGGCGCTGACCGTGCCGACGCGAGCGATCGCGGACGAGCTCGCCGGGCTGGTGCCGGTGTCGGTGCCCCTGCGCGTGATCCCGCACGGCGTCCGGCCGCTCGCGGAATTCGCCGAGGTCGCGGTGCCGGAACGGTACGTGCTGGCGATCGGGACGATCGAGCCGCGCAAGGGCATCGACGTGCTGATCGACGCCGCGGGCCGGATCGGGGTGCCGCTGGTGCTGGCCGGGCAACCCGGCTGGGGCGGGATCGACCCGGTGGCCCTGGCGCGCGAGCACGGCGCCGACGTCCGGGTGCTGGGGAAGGTGAGCGACGCGGAACTGGCGTTCGTGCTGGGGGGCGCGTCGGCGCTGGCGATGCCGAGCCGCGCGGAGGGTTTCGGGCTGCCGCTGATCGAGGCGATGGCGGCCGGGGTGCCGGTGGTGCATTCGGACGTCCCGGCCCTGGTCGAGGTGGCCGGGGGAGCGGGCGTCGCCGTCCCGGTGGGCGAGGCGCAAGCGCTTGCCGACGCGCTGCGGGGCGTACTGGACCATCCGGAGCGGTCATCGGCGCTGCGTGACGGTGGTCTCAGCCGTTCGAGTGAGTTCACCTGGCAGCGTGCCGCTTCCGCCGTTTGGGGCCTTCACCTGCGCGGTTAGTTTGTCGGTTCCCCACCGCGGGGGAGGGCCGCCGTCGTACCCTGCGAGGGTGACCGATGACCCTCGCGTGCTGATCGACGCGACAGCCGTCCCGGCGGACCGGGGTGGCGTCGGTCGCTACGTGGATTCGCTGGTCGCGGCGCTGGACGAGGACGGCGCGCGGATCACCGTCGTCTGCCAGCCGCGGGACGCGGTGCTCTACGACAGGTTGGCCCCCGGTGCGCGGATCGTGCCCACCTCGCCCTCGACGTCGACCAGGACGGCCCGGCTGACCTGGGAGCAGGCGACCCTGCCCCGGCTGGTGCGGCGGCTCGCCGCCGACGTCGTCCACTCGCCGCACTACACGATGCCGCTGGCCAGCCCCGCCGCTTCGGTCGTGACACTGCACGACGCGACCTTCTTCACCGACGCCGTCCTGCACTCTTCGGTGAAGGCGCGCTTCTTCCGCGCCTGGACCGCGACGGCGCTTCGCCGAGCGACGCTGTGCGTCGTGCCGAGCCTCGCGACGGCGGCCGAACTGGAGCGCGTCGGCCAGGTGCGGACGGCCGAGCTGGAGATCATCCACCACGGCGTCGAACCGGATCGGTTCCATCCGCCGTCGTCCGCCGAGATCGAGGCCGCGCGCAAAGCCGTCGGACTCGGGAAGACGCCTTACGTCGCTTTCCTCGGCGCGCTGGAACCGCGCAAGAACGTGCCCGCGCTGATCCGCGGCTTCGCGCACGCCGTGATCGGCAGGCCGAATCCGCCGGCGCTGGTGCTGGCCGGGCAACCGGGCTGGGATTCGCAGGTCGAACGCGCACTGGACGCCGTGCCGCACCGCCTGCGGGTGATCCGGGCGGGCTATCTGCCGTTCGACACGCTCGCGGGTTTCCTCGGCGGCTCCGAACTGGTCGCGTACCCGAGTCTCGGCGAGGGTTTCGGGCTGCCGGTGCTGGAGGCGATGGCGTGCGGCGCGAGTGTGCTCACGACCCGGCGGCTTTCCCTGCCGGAGGTCGGCGGGGACGCGGTCGCCTATTGCGGTGTCGGCGCCGGGGATGTCGCGGCGGCCATCGCGGAACTGCTCGATGCTCCCGCGAGGCGGGCCGAGCTGGCCGAAGCCGCGCAGCTGCGGGCGAAGGAGTTCTCGTGGGCGACGACAGCGGAGCGCCACCGGGAGGCTTACGCGAAGGCTTGGTACCGGCATTCGCAGCGGCGAGCGGGCTGAAGCGCTCTGGCCGCGGCGGCTGAAGGGGACTTTGCCCGCGTTAGATGCAGGGAAGGGCCCTTCGCCGCGTCGGATGAGGCGAAGGGCCCTTTCAGCCCCCCGGGCGTCGGGTCAGGGGAGCAAGGGACCTTTTCTTACAGGTGGGCTGGTCCTTCGGTTGAGAAGGGAAGTATTCTTCGAGCGCGAGGTCCCGGTGGGGCCGAGTATGAGAGCCCGCGACGCGTCCGGACGGTCGTCTCGCGGGCTTTCGCCTTTCCGGCAACAGGTGCGGCCGCTCGGGGAGCAAGGGACCTTTGCTATCGCCGACGCTCGGGGGTGGGGGCCGGAATCGCGTTCGGTGACGGGTGGACAATGGCCGCGTGACTGAGCACCCCAGCTACGGCGACGGGATCGCCGTCGTGACCGTGACGTACTTCCCCGGCGAGACCCTCGAGAAGTTCCTCGACACGCTCGAGAAGGCGACGGACCGGGACGTCCAGGTCGTCGTCGCGGACAACGACTCCACCGACGGCGCGCCGGAGAAGGCCGCCCGCCGGGAGAACGTCAAGCTGCTCAGCATCGGCGAGAACGTCGGTTACGGCACGGCCGCCAACCGCGGGGTCGCGGAGCTCGACGACAGTTACGGCTGGGTCGTCGTGGTGAACCCGGACCTCGAATGGGAACCCGGTTCCCTCGACGCGCTGCTGGAGGTCGCCGAGCGCTGGCCGCGTGGTGGCGCGTTCGGTCCGCTCATCCACGACCTCGACGGCACCGTCTACCCGTCGGCCCGGCTGCTGCCGTCGTTCGGCCGCGGGATCGGGCACGCCGCGTTCGGCAAGGTCTGGCCGGGCAATCCGTGGACGCGTCAGTACCGGCAGGAGACCGGCACCCCGGTCGAGCGCACGGCGGGCTGGCTTTCCGGGTCCTGCCAGCTGATCCGCCGCGAGGCCTTCGACTCGGTCGACGGGTTCGACACGCGCTACTTCATGTACTTCGAGGACGTCGACCTCGGTGAACGGCTTTCCCGCGCGGGCTGGCTGAACGTGTACGCGCCTTCGTCGAGTGTCATGCACATCGGCGGGCACTCGACTTCGCAGGCTTCGGAGAAGATGCTGCGCGCGCACCACGACAGTGCGTACCGCTACCTCGCGGACCGCCACCGCGGCCTCCTCTGGAAGCCGGTCATGCTCGCGGTGAAGGCCGGACTCGCGCTGCGGCTCAAACTCGAGACGCGCAAGAAGTAGCCCGTTCCGGCCAGCGGAACTCGCGCGACGCGGCTCCCCGTCGTCATTACCGTCGGTGCATGGACTTCGCCGCGCTGGACACCTGGCTGACCGAACGCGCCGGGGAGGACCGCTTCTCCGGGGTCGTGCTGATCCGGCGCGGCGACGAAACGCTGTTCGAACGCGGATACGGCCTGGCCAGCCGCCGCTGGTCGGTGCCGAACGCGCCGGACGTCCGGTACGACACCGCGTCGATCACCAAGGTCATCACCTCGATCGCCGCCCTGCGGCTCGTCGACGAGGGGCGGCTGGGCCTCGACCGCCCGATCGGCGAGATCCTCGACCTCGGCGGTACGGCGATCGCACCGGGGGCGACGACGCGGCAGCTGCTCACACACACGTCCGGCATCGCCGACGACGCCGACGAGGAAGCGGGCGAGAGCTACGAGGCGCTGTGGGTCGACAAGCCGGTGTACTCGGTGGTGAACACGCGGGATCATCTGCCCAATTTCGCTTACCGGGCACCGAATTTCGCGCCGGGCGAGGGCTGCCGGTACTGCAATTCGGGCTATGTCCTCGCCGGTCTGGTGATCGAGGAGATCACCGGGAGGACGTATCGCGACCACGTCCGGGAAACCGTGCTCGAGCGCGCGGGGATGACCGATTCCGGATTCTTCGACCGGCGTGATCCGCAGCCGAGGGTCGCCGAGGGCTGGGACCCGATCTTCGACGGCGAGCGGATCACCGGCTGGAAGCAGAACATCTTCAGCTATCCGCCGATCGGTTCACCCGATGGGGGTGCGTACTGCACCGTCGGCGACCTCGTCCGGCTGCTGCGGGCGATTCGCGAGGAGCGGCTCTTGAGCCCGGAGCGCACGAAGGAGTTCCTCACGCCGCAGGTGCTCCACAGCAGCGGCGTCTGGTACGGCTTCGGCCTCGAATTCGTCCTGGAGCAGGACGGTTCGGTGGGGAACTACTACAAGGACGGCGGGAACACGGGCGTCTGCTCGCTCGCACGGCACTATCCCGGCGAGGACCTGGATGTCGCCATGCTGTCCAACGCCACGTACGGCGGGGGCGCCGCGATCAAGGAGATCGACAGGGTGATCCGCGGTTCCTGAAACGCGAACGGCCCGCTACCGAAGTAACGGGCCGTTCGATGCGTGCGCGTGAGGGGCTAGATCCCGTCCAGACGTCGTGACAGGTTCGACCGCCCCGAGGTGTTCTGCTTCACCGTCGGCACCAGACCGCCGATCTCGTTCTCGGCTGTCTCCGGTTCCTGCTGCTCTATCAAGGGGCTCTGCACCGGCGCGGCGGGCGGCCGCCGGGTGAGCGGGGTCGTCGCCTGCGGCAAGGGCCTGGTCGGCTGCATACCGGGACGGCGAGGATAGGGCTGCGGCTGTGTCGAGCCCTCGCCCCGCGCCGGCGGCAGGTCCAGCCTTGTCGTCGGTTCGGGCCCCGCCAGCGGGTGATCGTTCTCCGCGATCAGTGAGGCCGGTAGCTGGGTGGTCGTGTCCGGGTCCGATGATCGGTCGATCTCGGCGACCACCGATCGGGGGATCTGCTGGGTGTTCGCGGAGTCCATCGGCGACGTCGCGTTGTCCGGTGTCACGACGAAGGCTCCACGCGCGCTGGCGCGTGCGAGCAAGGCGTCCGCCCGAGCACGGGGGTCCATCCCCTAGGCCTCCCGACTGACCTGGGGCCCTCTGGGTTCAGGGCCGACTGTGTGATGTCTAGGGTAGGCCCTAGGAGCGGCCGCCGTCAGCAGACCCGCAAACGTCTTCCGACAAAAGTTGCCCGCGAGGAACTCAGGCTTCCATGTCCGAAAGGATCCGGGTGCTGGAATCGGCCTTGTCCGTGCCGCCGATGCCGTAGAGCATCGAGATGTTGTTGCGGGCGCCCGCCTCGACCTCGTCGGCGGGAAGCTCGTCGATGCTGCGCCTGTCGCCGCCGTTGCAGAACTCGAGTTCCGTGTCCGGGTACGCCGCCCTGATCAGGTCGAACGATTCGCTGATGCCCGGCCCCTGCTCGACGGCGACGTACACGTCGTCGACGATGCGCAGCGCGCGGACGATCCGGGCCCGGATGTCCTCGGTCTGGATCACCCTGCCCTTCTTGAGGACCTGCTGGTGATCGTTGTTGACGATGACGATCAGGTAGCCGGACCGTGCTTGCGCGTCCTCGAACAGGTCGAGGTGGCCCTGATGGAGCGGGTTGAAGTACCCGCTGACGATCGAGGCCTTCGCCGGTCGCTCGGTCATCGTCAGTGTCCTCCGTCGGCTTACGGTTTCGGGTGGCCCGGACAACCCTAGCCGAGTGCCGGGTAGTTTCACCGTGTGCTGTTCCGCCCCGGCTTCGAACTCGACCTGGACACGGTGCTGGGTCCGCTGAGCCGTGGGTCGCGCTCGCCCAACGTCGTCCGCACCGAGGGCGGGGTCACCTGGCTGGCCGCCAACACCGCGGACGGCGCGGGCACCCTCGCGCTGCTGCGGCGCGCGGACGGCGAGATCGAGGCGGAGGCCTGGGGGCCCGGCGCGGACAAGCTGCTCGACGGTGTCCCGGCGATGCTGGGCGCGCACGACGACGACTCCACGTTCGTCGCGCACCACGACGTCATCGCGTCGGCGCGGCGCCGGAACCCGGGATTGCGTCTCGGCTCGACGGGCCGGGTGTGGGACGCGCTGGTGCTCGCCGTGCTGGAACAGAAGGTGACCAGCACGGAGGCGCTGCGGTCGTGGGGTGAACTGTGCCGCTGGTTCGGCGAACCGGCGCCAGGGCCGGGGCCGTCACGGCTGCGCGTTCCGCCGACGCCCGTCGCCATCCGATCCATTGTGGACTGGAAATGGCATCGCGCCGGGGTGGACCTGAAACGGCGGACGACGCTGATCGCCGCGGCCAGGGTCGCGCCGCGGCTGGAGAAGGCCGTCGAGCTGAAGGGTCTCGAAGGCCGGGCCTGGCTGCGGAAGGTGCCCGGCATCGGTGTCTGGACCGCGGCGGAGATCGCGCAGCGCGCCTGGGGGGATCCGGACGCGGTGAGCTTCGGCGACTACAACATCCCGTCGATGGTCGGGCACGCGCTCGTCGGCGCGAAACTCGACGACGCCGGGATGTCCGAGGTGCTGGCGCCGTATTCGCCGCAGCGTCAGCGCGCGGTGCGCTATCTGTCGACGGCGGGGTTCCGCCGGCCGAGGTTCGGGCCGAAGATCGAGCTCCGCGACTACCGCGCCATGTGAGCGGCCTCCGGGACTAGTTGCCCCAGCCCTGCGGCGGATAGGGCGGTTGCTGCGGCGGCTGACCGGGGTATTGCTGAGGCGGGTACGGGCCCTGAGGACCACCCTGTGGGTACTGAGGCGGATATGGTGGGTACTGGGGCGGATAAGGCGGCTTCGGCTTGTTGAGCGTCTTGATCAAGAAGAAGATCCCGACTCCCACACCCGCGAGCACGGCCATGATGAGCAGCAGTTCGATGATCCCGACCACGACAGACCCCCTTCGTTCGTCCCAGCGGAGGGTAGATCAGCCCAGGGCCGCGTCGACGATCGCCTTCGCCTCGTCGCGGTCGAGGCCCAGTTTCCTGGTCAGCGCGGCGTAGTCGGCGGCTGCCCGCCGCGCTCGTTCGCGGGTTTCGTCGCCGACGGCGCTGACGAACGTGCCCGCCCGGCCACGGGTCTCGATCAACCCCGCCTCTTCGAGTTCGCGGTAGGCCTTGGCGACGGTGTTGGGAGCGATGCCGAGGTCCTCGGCCAGCTTCCGCACTGTCGGGAGTTTCGCCCCGACGGGCAGCGAGCCGTCGTTGATCCGCGTCGCGTAGGCGGTGCGCACCTGCTCGAAGGGCGGGACCGAGGAGTTCGGGTCGACCCTGACCATGCGGTTTCTCCCTGCTGGAAATGCCGTGAAGGCCTCCTTCACCACTCTGAGAGTAGGGAAGGAGGCCTTCACGGAATGTTCGGGCTACTGGCGGGGCGGGACGACCTGGGTGGCGTCGCCACCGCCGCCGGGCACCACCTGCGTCCGGTCACCGCCCGCGGGCGAGACGACCTGGGTGCGATCGGCGCCCGCGTCCGCCTGCTGCTGCCGGGACACGACCTGCGTGCGGTCGGCGCTGCCGTCGACCGGCGGCCCGGCCTGCGGAGGCGGCGGGAAACCGGGCTGGGACATCGAAGGCTGGGCCATCGAAGGCTGGGGCATCGGCGGCTGGGACGCGAACGGGTTGGGCGGCGGCGCGAAACCGGCCGGGGCGCCGGGCGGCGGCGGGAAACCCATCGGAGCCGGTGCCGGGGGCGGCGGGAAACCGGGCGCCTGACCGTAACCGGGCTGAGGCGGCGGGAAACCGGGCTGCTGCGGCCAAGCGCCTTGCGGGGCGGGGCCGCCGGCGGGCGGCGGAGGGGGCGGGAAGCCCGGAGCCGGGCCGCCACCGCCGAAGTTCGGGTTCTGCGGGAAGGTCATCGGCGGCTTCTTCGCCTGATTGACCTTCACGATGATCACCACGACCACGATGATGATAATGATGATCGCCAGGATCAGCAGGACCCAGCCGGCGCCGTCGCCGTCCCCGCTGCTGTGGACCCGGACCCGGTCCAGGTATGGCGTCAGCGTCGTCAGCATCATTCCCCCTTTTGAACGTCAGCCGACACCCTAACGGCCGGACGTCGCGGGGAGGGTGGCTTCCATCAGTTCGGCGAGATCTTCCGACCCTTTCGGCAGGGAATTCACCGGCCACCACCGAAGATCGTCCGATTCGTCGCTTTGGACCGGTTGTGCTCCGCGCGGCGCGCGCACTGCGAAACGCACGTCGAAATGCCGTGTCGGTACGCCGAGCGAGCAGGTGATCGGGTGGACGTCGAGATGCACCGGGACAGGGTCGATCACCAGGTCGTCGATCCCGGATTCCTCGCGGGCCTCACGTAAAGCGGCCGCGGCGAGCGTGGCGTCCTCCGGTTCGCAATGCCCGCCGAGCTGGAGCCAGCGCCCGACCCGCGGGTGCAGTGTGAGGAGGACGTTCTCCGCGTCCGCGTCGAGAAGGACGGCCGACGCGGTGATGTGCCCCGCCGCGCATTCGCGGCGGCAGACGTCTTCGCGGGCGGCGAGGAAGCCCAAGTAGGCCTGGCGCAAGGATTCCTGAGCCGTGTCCGCGGGCCGCCAACTGGACAAAGTGGACACAACGTCGTCATGCAGGGTCACAGTTCGAGAAGTCCTTCACCGGGTTCGACGGAACCGCGCGCGGGCGGCAGGGCGGCGGGGTGTCCGATCGCGACCGCGCCGAGCGGTTCCCAGCGCTCGTCCAGGCCGAGGACCTCGCGGACGAGGTCGGCGGCGAAGATGGTCGACCCGATCCAGCACGAGCCGAGGTCTTCGGCGGCGAGCGCGACCAGCAGTCCCTGCACCGCGGCGCCACCGGCGACGGTGAACATCGTGTGCTCGCAAGCGTTCCGCCGGTCGTCGCGGTAGGTGTGCGCGCCCTCGGCGACGAGGAACGGCACCACGACCTCGGGCGCGTCGTACAGGATGTCGCCGCGGCTGAGGCGTTTCGCGACCTGCTCGGGGGTGAAGTCGTCACCTTCGAGATCGGCCTGCCAAGACGCCTTCATCGCGTCGAGAAGCTTGTGGCGCAAGCCTTCCTCGCGCAGCCACACGAACCGGACCGGTTTCGTGTGGTGTGGCGCGGGCGCTGTCAGCGCGGTCCCGACGGCACGGCGCAGCACCTCGGGATCGACCGGCTCGTCGGTGAACGACCGGATCGAACGGCGCGCGAGCACCGCCTCCCGGCGGCCCTGCGCGATGGCTTCGTCGGTGCCGAGCCGGAACAGGTCCTCTTCGATCGGGCGGATCAGCTTGCGGGCGGTGGATCCGTCGTCGGTCAGGCGCAGCCCGCGGACGACGGCGGCCGGTGTCCCGCCGAGTTTGCCCTTGACCAGATCCGCCGCGGCGGCGAGTTCGTCGGCGATCGCCACTTCGGTGACCGCGAGTTCGTTGCCCTGGCTGTCGACCTCGCCCGCGTACGAATGCAGCACCCGCAAGCCGGACGAGCCGATCGCGGCGTCGGTCTGCCCGACCCGCCACGCGCGGCCCATGGTGTCGGTGACCACGACGGCGATCTCGACGCCCAGCCGTTCACGCAGCCCGTTCCGCAGCGCGAGCGCGGAAGCGTCCGGGTCGGACGGCAACAGCGCGACCTCACCCGAGGCGACGTTCGACGCGTCCACCCCCGAAGCGGCCTGCACGATGCCGAGCCTGTTCTCGGTGATCACCGTCCGGTTGATCCGCGCGATCACGCGGACGGACTCGTCCTCGACGAGCTTGCGCCGCGCGGCGTCGCGCTCCTCGGGGTCGGACGGCACGCGAATGAGCATGCCCTCGGCCTTGGAGACGATCTTGCTCGTCACGACCAGGACGTCGCCCGAGCGCAGCCACGGGGCCGCGCCGACGAAGGCCCCGGTCAGGTCGTCGCCGGGGCGGAATTCCGGAAGCCCGTCGACGGGGAGGATCTCGATCTTCGCGGAAGCGTGGTCAGTCAACGGGAACTCCGGCCAAGTCGAAGGCCGCGCGCGCCATCGCCGCGGTCGCGTCCACATCGGACATCAGCAGGGGGACGTCGCGAACGGCGACCCCTGGTACGTCGACGGTCTCGCCCTCGGCGACCAGCCAGCCGTCGAGCACGCCCTCCGCGGATTCCTTGCGGGAACCGTAATGCCGTCCGACGGCCTCGGCCGAGGTCTCCACGCCGATCGCGCTCAGACAGGCGTCGGCCATACCGCGCAACGCCTTCCCGCCGATGATCGGCGAGATGCCGACGACCTTGGCGCGCGTCTTCCGCAGCGCGTCACGGATTCCCGGGACTCCGAGGGTCGTGCCCACCGAGACCACCGGATTCGAGGGCGCGAACAGCACGATGTCGGCACCCGCGATCGCGTCGAGCACGCCCGGCGCCGGTTTGGCCTCGTCGGCGCCGACGGCGATGATCGAATGCGCCTTCGGCTCGGCGCGGTAGCGCACCCACCACTCCTGGAAGTGGATCGCCTTGCGCTGGTCCGGATCCTCCGGGTCGTCGATCACGACATGCGTTTCGACGCGGTCGTCCGACATCGGCAGCAGGCGTACGCCCGGCTGCCAGCGGTCGCACAGCGCCTCGGTGACCTGGGAGAGCGGGTAACCCGCGCGCAGCATCCGCGAGCGGATCAGATGCGTCGCGATGTCCTTGTCGCCCAAACCGAACCAGGTCGGCTCGGCGCCGTACTCGGCGAGCTCCTCCTTGACCGTCCAGGTCTCGCCGGAGTGGCCCCAGCCGCGCTCTTTGTCGATCCCCCCGCCGAGGGTGTACATGCAGGTGTCCAGGTCCGGGCAGATGCGCAGACCGTGCATCCACACGTCGTCCCCGGTGTTCACCAGCGCGGTCACCTCGTGCGGCGATTCCGGCGCGGAACCGATCGCGGGCAGACCCAGTGCTTGTTTGACCCCCAGCAGGAAGCGGGCCCCGCCCACTCCGCCGACCAAAATGACGACCTTCACGACGGGCGATCCTCGCACGCGCCCGGACCCGGGGCCCAGTAGCGGTACCTGTGGTGCTCCGTACAGCCCAGGTCTTCGTAGAGTTTCAGCGCGCCGGAGTTCGACAGCGCGACCTGCAGCAGCATCCCGGTGGCGCCCTGACCGGCGGCCCAGGCGCCCGCGGCGTTCATCAGCCCGCGCGCCAGCCCCCGCCGCCGGAACTCCGGCCGGACCGCCAAACGGGCGACGTGCAGCCACTCGCCGACGATCGCGCCGCGGACCGCCCCGGCCGTGACGCCGTCCAGCTCCACGACCCCGAAACCGACCTTGCCGGTGCCGAGGACATGCCGCGGCCCCTCCGCCGGCTCCGCGCTGCCCGCCGTCATTTCCCACCATCCGGACGTCGGATCGTCGAGAATCACCGCTCCCGCCGAGGTCCCGCGCGAGAGCGGCCCCGTCATCAGGCGTACCTCGTGCGCGGGGCGGTGTTCCACATACTGGACCCAGCCCGAGGCGGCGATCGCTTCTTCGACGGACGTGTCCTGGATCACCTGAACGACCGGCGGGATGGCATGATCGTGGGCGAAGTCACAGACCGCCCGCAAGGCGTCTGGCAGCGGTTTTCCCGGGTCACCGACAGCCAGGGCGCTGTTGGCGCGGGCGGTGAACCCGTCCGCCCAGCGCAGCCTCCAGTCGCCGATCCGGCTCTCCAGCAGGGGAGTCCAAGCCTGACTACAGGCGAGCTCGAGCATTTCCGCACTGTTCACGGTTAGATTGTGCCAAGGAAGGCAGTGGGAGGGACCCCGGATGAGCATCGCGCGCAAGGACGACAGGCACAACGAAGACCTGGTCCGCGAGATCTCTGACGGCTTCAACCGGGCATTGGGCGCGGAAAAGGCCGTCGAGGAGAAAGACGCGGAAGCGGCGAAGCCCGCCGCGCCCAAGTTCGTCATCACCGGGGACAGCAGGGCCACTCCACCGCCGCGCCGGAAAGACCGCTGAAAGCCCATACCCGGAGTACGGATAAGGGTGGCCTAAGCGGGCCGGTCGCGCCCGTGGGCGCGTAATGTCCGTTGCAGACTGGTGAAGCAGAGATAAAGCAGGAGTGCGCAGTGACCTACGTGATCGCCGAGCCCTGCGTCGATGTGCTCGACAAGGCGTGTATCGACGAGTGCCCCGTGGACTGCATCTACGAGGGTGACCGCATGCTGTACATCCACCCGGACGAATGCGTCGACTGTGGTGCCTGCGAGCCGGTCTGTCCCGTCGAGGCGATCTACTACGAGGACGACGTCCCCGACGAGTGGAACGACTACACCAAGGCCAACGTCGACTTCTTCGACGAGCTCGGTTCGCCTGGTGGCGCTTCGAAGGTCGGCAAGACCAGCCACGACCCCGCCTTCATCAAGGCTCTTCCCCCGCAGGGCGAATGAGCCGGGTCGCACTTCCTGATTTTCCCTGGGATTCCCTCGCCGAAGCCAAGGCGAAGGCCCAGGCGCATCCCGGCGGCATCGTCGACCTGTCGATCGGCACGCCGGTGGACCCGGTCCCCGAGAGCATCCGCGCGGCGCTCGCGTCCGTGTCGGAGATCCCGGGGTACCCGACCACGCACGGGATCCCCGAGCTCAGGGCCGCCGCGATCGAAGCCCTTTCGCGGCGGCACGGCGTCGAAGGCGTTCCCGAAGCGGCCGTGCTGCCGACGATCGGTTCGAAAGAGCTGGTCGCGTCGCTTCCGCGGCAGCTGGGCTTCGGCCCCGGTGACCTCATCGTCATCCCCGAAGTGGCGTACCCGACGTACGAGGTCGGCGTCCTGCTGACGGGTGCTTCCCTGCTTCGCGCGGACAGCACTTTCGCGCTCGGTCCGCAGCGGCCGTCGATGCTGTGGCTGAATTCGCCGTCGAATCCGACGGGGCGCGTGCTCGGCGTCGACCACCTGCGCAAAGTCGTCGAATGGGCGCGAGAACGCGATGTCGTCGTGGTGTCCGACGAGTGCTACCTGGCGCTGGGCTGGGAAAGCGAGCCCGTCTCGATCCTGCACCCGTCCGTGCACGGCGGCTCCCTCGACGGCCTGCTGGCCGTCCACTCGCTGTCGAAGTCGGCGAACCTCGCCAGCTACCGCGCCGGATTCGTCACCGGCGACCCGAAACTCGTCGCCGGGCTGCTGGAGATCCGCAAGCACTCCGGGCTGATCGTGCCGCGTCCGGTGCAGGAGGCCATGGTCGCCGCGCTGAAGGACGACGAAGCCCTTGCCGTCCAACGGGAACGGTATGCGCGCCGCCGGCTGGTGCTGCGGAAGGCGTTGCTGGACAGCGGTTTCGAGATCTCGCACTCCGAGGCGGGGTTGTATCTCTGGTCGACACGCGGGGAATCCGCGCTCGACACGGTCGACTGGCTCGCCGATCGCGGCATCCTGGCCGCGCCGGGCACGTTCTACGGGCCGACGGGCGGCAACCACGTGCGGATCGCCTTGACGGCGACGGACGAGCGGATCGACGCCGCCGCGGAGCGCCTCGCCGCCACTTGAGGTCCTTTACGGCCTGAAGGCCCCCTTCGTCGCATCGCATTCGGCCATGGGCCCCTTCAGCCCACGTCGCGACCGGTGAACCCCCGGTAGATGAACCGCGTCAGCGCCTCCACGGCTTCCTCTTCGGAGGCTGACGACGGGTCGAGCAGCCACGTGTGCGCGAAGCCGTTGACCAACTCGGCCATCATCGCGAGCGAAAGCCGTTCCGACGCCGGGAGTTCCATCCCCGCCGCGGTGATGTACCCGAGGTGGTCGAGGATGTCCGCCGCCTGCTCGGCGCCGAACCGCGCGAAGGTGCGCGCGAAGTCTTCGCTGACCATCGCGGCCTGACGCAGCGCGAGCATCGTCGCGGCGTTGTCGCGATGGAAGTTCCAGTACTCGCGGACGTGCCAGCGCACCGCGTCCGGGTCGGTGAAGTCGGCTTTGTGCTCCGGCATGGCGGCGTTGACGTCGCTCGCCGCCGCGAGGTCCGCGAGGAGCGCCTCGAGCAGCTCTTCCTTGCCCGCGAAGTGGTTGTAGAACGATCCCGCCGCGCGTCCGGCCTCCGCCGTGATGTCGGTGATCTTGGTGTTCAAGTACCCCTTCGCCGCGAAGACGCGCTTCGCCGCGTCCTTGAGCGCGGCCTCGGTCTCCGCCGCCTTCTCCTTGCGGCTCGTCGCCGTCATCGGCACCTCCTTGACAGGGAAGGCTAGCAACGGTCATAGTGAATCAAGATTCACTGAATCATAATTCACTGGAGGGTGAGATGACCCAGGTTTTGATCGCGGGGGCGGGGCCGACCGGGCTCACGCTGGCCATCGACCTCGCGCGCCGCGGCGTCGGCGTGCGGATCGTGGAGAAAGCCGAGACGTTCTTCGAGGGCTCACGCGGAGACGGTCTGCAGCCGCGCACGCTGGAGGTCTTCGAGGATCTCGGCGTACTGGACGCGGTGCTGGCCGCCGGGCAGGCACCGGTGCCCCTGAAGATCCACCTCGGCGGCGAAGTCGTCGGCGAGCGGATGATGGCCGAGCACGTCGAACCGACCCCGGACGTGCCCTACCCGAACGGCTTCTTCCTCGGCCAGTCCCGGACCGAGGGGATCCTGCGCGACCGGCTCGCCGAATTCGGGGTCAAGGTCGAGCTGGGCACTCCGCTGATCGGCTTCGAGCAGGACGCCGACGGCGTGACCGCCGAACTGCCCGGCGAGCGGATCCGGGTCGACTACCTCGTCGGCGCGGACGGCGGGAAGAGCTTCGTACGCAAGGCGCTCGGCATCGCGTTCGAGGGCACCACCGACGAATCGATCCGCATGCTGCTGGGCGACGTCCAGGCCGAGGGCCTCGATCGCGCGTACGGGCACTGGTTCGCGAAGCCCGAGGACCCGATGTCGGGGATCGTGCTCACGCCGCTGCCCGGGGTCCCGCACTTCCAGTTCGGCGCGCCGCTCGGCGAGGAGCAGGTCGAGGCGTCACTGGGCACGCTGCAGGCTCACCTCGACGCGCTGTCCGGCGGCGGGGTCCGCCTGCACGACCTCACCTGGTCGACGGTGTGGCGGCCGAACATCCGGCTGGCCAAGCGGTTCCGCGACGGCCGTGTGTTCCTCGCCGGCGACGCGGCGCACGCCCACCCGCCGACCGGCGGCCAGGGACTCAACACCGGCGTCCAGGACGCATACAACCTGGGCTGGAAGCTCGCCGACGGGGCACCGGAGCTGCTCGACAGTTACGAGCCGGAGCGGCGCGGGGTCGCCGCGCGGGTGCTGAAGATCAGTACGGAGATCCTCGACAAGTACCGAGAAGGCGCGGACGACGCCCTCGAGCGTGGCGAGAACACCCGTCAGCTCGACATCGGCTACCGAGGCGGCCCGCTCGCGCCCGAGACGACCGGCCGGATCCGGCCCGGTGACCGCGCGCCGGACGCGCCGCTGAAGGACGCGAACGGCAAGCCGGTCCGGCTGTTCGAGCTGCTGCGCGGTCCGCAGCCGACGGTGCTGGTGTTCGGTGACGGTCCGGCACCCGAAGGCGCGCGGCGGATCCTTCCCGCGGGCAGCGCACTGTCCGATGTGGACTTCGAGGACGTCGGCGGGCACGCCTTCGCCGCGTATGAGGCCGAGAACGGGCGGCAGGTGCAGATCCGTCCGGACGGCTACATCCGCGGGCTCACCGCCTGAGCGGCCGCGTCGACCTCCGCCCAGACGTCGCGCCAGACGGCACGGACCTCGGCGCGGCGCAGCAGTTCCTTCTCCGCGACCCGGCCCGCGATGAAGGCGACTTCGGCGTCGACGGAGTCCACGACACCGCGCATGCGATCGGCCGCGACGCAGGCGTCCTGGTGGTCCCCGAGGACGGTCTGGAAGTTCTTCGTCGCCTTGATCAGCCGCTGGATCCGCTCCGCCTGCTTCTTCTTCGCGGCGGGCTTCGCCATCTCGGCGGCGTAGCGCAGCTTCTTGCCGTAGATGCGAAGCGCGTGAAGGTCGTCGTCCGGGGGAACGGAGGGAAGCGCCTTCACGGCCTTCGCGAGCTTTCGATGCGGCTTCGCGAGACCGGCGACCAGATCAGCCGAGGTCTGGGGGCTTTCGTCGGCTTCTTCGGTGGCGGGTTGCCGGGCGAGACGGCCGATGTCCTGCAGCATCGAGGCGTACCGGGGGCTGGCGAGCGCGCGGGTGAGACGCCGCTTCGCGACCCCGCGTTCGGTGACGAACTTCGAAACCAGGCGGCGCGCGGCGGGCTGGTCGCGCACCTCGAACTCGGCGACGACCTCACGGAGATGCCCGATCAGGACGTCGAAGTCGCGGACGTCGCCGAGCGACTGGCCGAGCCAGCCGAGTTCGGCGCGGACGGGCTCCGCGTCCGGGCCGACGAGGCGGCCCGAGAGTTTGAGGACACTCCGCATGCGGCGCAGCGCGACCCGCATCTGGTGCAGGTCTTCGGGGTCGACGCCGGATTTGGTGCCGGGCTCGTGCGCGAGGAGCGCGCGGATCTCGACGTCGAGTTTGACCCGGACGTGGGTGGCCGCCGGATCCTCCGGCCCGGCTTTCGCGGGACGGTCGCCGAGCCCGAGCGCGGCCGGAGTGGTCGAAGGGACGTTCTTACGCGGCAGGGTCTCGGCTGTCACAAGATGAATTCTAAGTGAACCGGCAAGGTGGTCCAGGCCGTGAGAGAAGCAAGGGACCTTTGCTATCGCTCTCCGGGGGAGAGTGATAGCAAAGGTCCCTTGCTCTCTTCCCGCAGGTCAGTTGGCGTGCAGGGCCGCGTTCAGCTCGATGCCGACGCCGCTGCGTGCGACGACCTCGACGGCGCCGGTCCCGGAATTCCGCCGGAACACCGCGCCCGAGATGCCGGACAGCTCCAGCGCCTTCACGACCTTGCCCTCGAAGCTCACCTTCGTGCCCGCGGTGACGTAGAGGCCCGCTTCGACGACCGAGTCGTCGCCGAGCGAGATGCCGACGCCGCCGTTCGCGCCGATCAGGCAGCGCTCGCCGATCGAGATGGTCTCCTTGCCGCCGCCGGACAGCGTGCCCATGATCGACGCGCCGCCGCCGACGTCGGAGCCGTCGCCGACCACGACACCCGCCGAGATCCGGCCTTCGACCATCGAGGCGCCGAGCGTGCCGGCGTTGAAGTTGACGAAGCCCTCGTGCATGACCGTGGTGCCGTTGGCCAGGTGCGCGCCGAGACGGGCGCGGTCGGCGTCGGCGATGCGGACGCCGGTGGGCACGACGTAGTCCACCATCCGCGGGAACTTGTCCACGCTGTAGACGGTGACGTTGCCGCGCGCCCGCAGACGTAGCCGGGTCGCCTCGAAGCCCTCGACGGGGCACGGACCGTGGTTGGTCCACACGACGTTCGCCAGCAGGCCGAAGACGCCGTCCAGGCTCGCGCCGTGCGGCCGGACCAGACGGTGCGACAGCAGGTGGAGACGCAGGTAGACGTCGTGCGTGTCGCCGGGGGCGTCGGCGAGGCGCGCGACGGTCGTGCGGACCGCGACGACCTCGACACCGCGATCGGTGTCCGGGCCGAGCTGGGCGGCGGCCGCCTCGCCGAGGGCCTCTGTCGCCTCTTCGGCGGTCAGCCGGACGGTGCCGGCCTTGCCCTCGGTGCCGCTGGTCAGCTTGGGCAGCGGGAACCAGGTGTCCAGCACCGTGCCGTCGCTCGTGACGGTGGCCAGTCCGACGCCGGTGGCGCCGGTCGTTTCGGGATCAGGGGTCTGCTCGCTCACGCCCTGAACGGTAACCCAGTGACCTGCGTCAACCGCCGACGAGGTTCTGCACCGTGGTCAGCGCCGCCGACATGTCGGTGAGCGCCTGGGTGCACGGCCCGCCCGGTGCCGCCTGGTCCTGGCAGTTCGTGGTGCGGAAGACGGAGATCGGGCGGTCGAGCGCTTCGGCGTTCGGCACCAGATCCGGCCTGCGCTTGCGGACGTTGCCCGCCGCGCCGGAGAGTTCGGTGACGTACTTCTGGCAGCCCTTGGGCGATTCGGTCCCCGGCGCCAGGTAGCACCGATCGGTCGTCAGCGCCTTGAGCTTGATCGGCAGCACGTCCGGCCCGGTGCTGCGGGTGGGCTTCACGGTGACCGGGACCTCGTTCGCCCCGCAGCCGCTGACCACCAGGAGAAGGGCGACCAAGATCGTTCTCATGCGCACACCTTTCACGGTAGCCCTGCCGTCTCGCCGGTACGGTGCTGGCATGCCTTCGCTCGATCTGCACGCCGACCCCGTCGACCTCACCGCCACGCTGGTGGACATCTTCAGTGTCTCGGAAGAGGAGAAGGTCATCGCGGACGCGGTGCAGTCCGCGCTGGAGACGCAGGCCCCGCATCTCGAGGTGATCCGCAACGGTGACGCGGTCCTCGCGCGCACGAATCTCGGCCGCCCGTCGCGGGTTTTGCTGGCCGGGCACCTCGACACCGTGCCGGTCAACGAGAACATGCCCGTGCGCCGCGAGGGGACCGGTGACGACGAGATCCTGCACGGTCTGGGCACCGTCGACATGAAGAGCGGCGACGCCGTCTTCCTGCACCTCGCCGCCGCCCTGCGCGAGCCGAAGCACGACATCACCTTCGTGTTCTACGACTGCGAAGAGATCGAAGCGACGAAGAACGGTCTCGGCCGCATCGAGCGCGAGCTGCCCGAGTGGCTGCAAGCCGATCTCGCGATCCTCGGCGAGCCTTCGAACGGCGGTATCGAGGGCGGTTGCCAGGGCACGATGCGGATCGAGATCCGCGTCGAAGGCGTCCGGGCGCACACCGCGCGCGGCTGGATGGGCGTCAACGCGATCCACGGCCTCGCCGAACCGCTGCGCAGGCTGGCCGAGTACACGCCGCGCGTGGTCGACATCGACGGCCTGACCTACCGCGAAGGCCTGCAGGCCACGAAGATCGGCGGCGGTGTCGCGGGCAACGTCGTGCCGGACGAGGCCGTGCTGACGATCAACCACCGGTTCGCCCCCGACCGCAGCGCGGAAGAAGCGGAGGCGCACCTACGCGAGGTCTTCGAGGGCTACGACGTCAAGATTGTCGACTTGTCGCCAGGAGCGTTGCCCGGCCTCAGCGCCCCCGCGGCGGCCGAGCTGGTCGCCGCGGCAGGTGGCAAGGCTGTCGCGAAGCTGGGCTGGACCGACGTCGCGCGCTTCGCGGCTCTCGGGATTCCGGCGGTGAACTTCGGCCCCGGAGACCCGACACTCGCGCACACGCGGCAGGAGAACGTGCGGGCGGGCGAGATCCGGCAGGTCGCCGCGGTGCTGCGCGAATTCCTCAGCTAGCCAGGGCGAGCAGTTCGCCGATCGCCTGTTCCGGGCCGCCGTAGGTGAGGAACGAGATGACGAACATGGGCGCGACCACGCGGCTCCAGGCGTACAGCCTGTCCCCGTCGAGACCGCACGCGTCCGCCACCAGACGGCAACGGGCCTCGACGCCCTCGTACCCGGCGCCGCCCACCACGTAGTCGACGGCGTCGAAGCACGGATCGCCCACGCACGCCTTCGGATCGATCGCGATCAGTCCGCGCGACGCGCCTCCGTCCAAGACGTTGCCGAGGTGCAGATCGCCGTGGAGCAGCACGTTCGTGGTTTGCGTGTCCAGCAGCTCCTCGCAGCGTTCGATCGCTCGTTGCCAGGTGTCCTCGCCGATCCGGGCGCTGATGGCCGGGTCGGCCAGCCGTTTGCCGATCCGGGCGAAGGACTCCTCGAACCGGCCTCGCAGGCGTAGCGGCCAGTCCGCGGGCGGGGCCACGGAGTGCAGCGCGGTGAGCAGTTCGCCCCATCGCTGAGGCAAGGACGACGGCGGCAGGTCCTCGGCCGCGGTGCCCGGCAGGATCTCCTCGAGCACCATCGCGCCGGCGTCCGCGTCGGCGGCCAGCACGGCGGGCACCCGGCCCGAAGGCGCGAACACGCGCAGCATCTCGACCTGCTTGGCCAGCAGTGCCCCGTCCGGGCTGAGTTTGAGCACCGCCGGTGTCCCGTCAGGCCAGCTGCAGCGCAGCACGACGGACGAGGCTCCACTTTCGAACAACTCACCGACGACGAATCCCCAGCGCGAAGCCAGCCGCGCGGCGAGCGCCGGGACGTCGGCGAGCCACCCTTCGGCGCCGGGACCGAAGCGGTCCACCAAACGAGCGCCGATGTCCTCCATGTCCACCCCGGTCACTTCTGAACGTCCTCCTCAGCCCCGAGCAAGAGCAGACCGCGTCGCAGCAGATCCGCGGCCTCTTCGGAGCGCCCCTGGTCGCGAAGCAGCTCTCCCGCCTTGTCGATTGAAGCAGCCAGGACGCCGCGAGCGTCGCGGAGGGCGGCGACGTCGATGGCGTGCGCGAAGCCCGCTTCGGCTGATTCCAGGTCTCCGCGTGCCAGGGCCAGCGAGCCTTGTTGGAACGTGAGTGACGCGGAGTGCGGCGAGTCCGCCGGGATGGCTTCGGCCGCTTCGGCGAGCAGCGCGGCCGCGTCGTCGAGACGGCCGAGTTCGCGACAGACGTCGGCGAGTTCCAAAGTGACGGCATGATCGGCCGCGGCCGATCGTGACGCGCGAAGATCCGCGAGGGCGCCTTCGAGATCGTCGGTGCGCCGGGCCAGCGCCCGGGCGAACAGGCACCGGGCCAGCACCGGCCGCAGGGCTCGTTCGTGGAGCAGGTCGTGCAGGATCGACACGGCCGCGACGGCGTCGGCAATCCGCCCTTCGCCGAGGTACGCCTCGGCCAGCCGACGCTGGTTCTCGGTGAGTTCGGACAGGATCTCCTCGCCGCCGCGGGCCAGCCGCAATGCCTCGCCCGCGTGGTACGCGGCCTGGACGGTCTCGCCCAGACGGAGCTGCCCGTCGGCGAGGTACGCGTGCAGTGTCAGCAGGAGCACCGGATGCGGATGACGCCCGAGGCTCGCGTCGAGCGCCGTCCGGAGCAGGTGCATCGCGTGGTGCGGCTCGCCGCGGCCGATCAGGACGTTCGCCCGCAGCGCGACGGCCAGTTCGCGGTACGGCGGGATGTCGCCGCCCAGAGCGGCTTCGGCGGCGGCCACCTGCCGCGGCCGGGTGTCACCCTCGGTGAACCGCGCGAGCCACAGCCAGGCGAGTCCGGCCTGGCGATCACGGCCGATCTTCTCCGCCAGCCGCGCCAGCCGCCGCATCTTGGGCGCCGAACCGTTCCCCGCGAGGAAGTCCGCCGCGGCCGCCGCGATGTCCAGGTCGAGCCGGACGTCGTCGCGGGGCGAGGTCACGCCGAGCAGTTCACCGGTGTCCACCCCGAGCCGCGCGGCGAAGTGGCGCAACGCGTCGCCCGACGGTGTCCGCGCACCGGTTTCGACGGATGAGACGTACGCGGCGGTGTAGTGCGGTTCGGCGAGTTCACGCTGGGTGAAGCCGCGATCGGCACGCAGCCGCCGCAGCCGTCCGCCGACCTCCTCACCCATGACCGAGAACGATACGGCCGAACGAGCCGAAAGGTTGCGCGTGCGGACCCACAACTTCTCGCGGCTCCGGTCCGTATCTCCCCAGGAGACCGAAATTCTCCGGGAGGACCGATGACCATGCGCGGGGTTCTGGCCGTCATCGTGTGCGTCCTGGTGGCCGCCGGCTGCGAAGCTCACTCGATCGCCCCTCCCGTGGTGACGCCGGCACCCGCCGTTTCGGCAACGGTTTCGGCCAGCGGCTCTTTCCCGGCGGCGAAGGTCCGGTCGCCGGGCAGGCCGGAAGGCTGCTGCGGTACCGCGTCGCCGTCGAAGCCGACATTGCCGGTGTGAGCCCGGACGGACCGTTCGACTTCACGCTCTACCTCGCGACGCCGAAGACGCACGATGTCCTGTGTGGCAGGCCGGACGGCTACACCTCGTGCCGCAACGGGAACAGCGTCGTGCTCAGGCTCGGGCGCGGTCAGGAGACCTGTCCCGTGCCGGGCGCCCTCGCGCCGGTGATGCGACAGCAGACCCTCGGCCTGCACGGCTGCGAGCCGAATCCCTGGCCCTATCCGGACGGCACGCAGTACTCGGGTCCTTCGGGGGAATACGACGATCCGATCCCGCGCGGCGACTCGTGAGTGGCAAGGGTGGCTAGGGCCAAAGGTGCCTACTGGCATTCTGGCTGCGGTTGGTCGCAGGTCCGGTCCGTGAAGGCCTCCTTGCCTACCCTGAAGGTAGTGAAGGAGGCCTTCACGGAAGGCCCCCTTCACGCGGCTCAGCCGAAAACTCGACCCTCGCGCGGCTTTACCGGCCCTGCAACGACCTCACGTTGTTCCCGAAGGTCCAGTTCCGCGAGCCGTCCCAGTTGATCGACCAGGTCATCAGGCCCTTCAGCGCCGGAATGCTGCGGTAGGCCTGGGAAACCAGGCCCGTCGACATGTACCCGCCACCGGCGCCGGCCTGCGCGGGCAGACCCGGGACCTGCTTGTCGTAGGGGACGCGGATCGTCTGACCCTGGATCACGAGCCCCTTGTCGAGACATTCCGTCTGCTTGACGAAGCCCTGGACCGTCCCGGCCTGATACGAATCACCGGAGCAGCCGTACATGCTTCCGTTGTAGTACTGCATGTTCAGCCACCACAGCCTGCCGTTGTCCGCGTACTTCTTGATGACCGGCAGGTACGCGCCCCAGATCGAGCCGTAGACGACGCTGCCACCGGTGACGTAGGCGGTCTCGGGCGCCATGGTGAGCCCGAAGTTCGACGGCATCGCGGCGAGCACGCCGTCGATGATGCGGATGAGGTTCTTCTGCGACGCGGAAAGCGTCCCGATGTTCCCGCCGCCGACGAGTCCGGTCTCGATGTCGATGTCGATCCCGTCGAAGTTGTACTTCTTCAGGATCGGCACGATGGTCGCGATGAATTTGTCCGCCACCGTCGCCGAATTGAGGTCGATGCCCGCGGTGGCACCGCCGATGGACATCAGGATCGTCGCGCCGGCGTCTTTCGCGGCGCACATTTCGGACGGTGTCGCGACCTTCACAGTCGCGTCCATCCCATCCTCCCATTTTGCCGTTCCGTCGGACAGGATGACCGGAAAGGCCGCGTTGATCACGTTGTATCCGTTGGATTTGATCCGAGCGTCGGTGATCGGGATCCAGCCGAGCGGCGGATGTACGCCGTTGGAAGCGCCGTCCCAGTTCTCCCAGTAGCCCTGCAGGACTTTGCCCGCGGGCTTCGATTTGACCGCGCAGGTCTCGGCGTCCACCGCGGCCTGCGCCGGGGTCAGGACGACGAGGGTGGTGACGGCGAGTACCGCCGCGCCGGTGATTGCGAGCAGCCGTGAGACGCGACCGAACATACCCAGCTCCCATCTCGAAAGCGGTTGTGAACGAACAGGAAGCGGCCGTTCGGCTCAACATAGGTCGCGGTGCCCGGCCCCCGCTACCGACGATCGGGTGGTCTAGACCAGATATCGAAAGGTTGTCCGAAAATCTCTCTCACGCACGAAGGCCATCCCACGAGGCCGGGTGTCCTCGTGAGATGGCCTTCGCCATTCGGATGGTCAGACGGTGATCGTCCAGCTGTCGAGCGTGCCGGTGTCCTGCGCGTAGGCGTCGTAGAGCACGAGCGTCCAAGTGCCGGAAGCGGCTTCGTTGGTCACCGGGACCGAGTAGGTCCGGGTACCCAGGTCGGTGCAGGGCAGGGAACCGGTCGCCTTCACCGAATACGTGCTGCCGTCAGGGGCCTTCAGGCTGATGCGAAGGTCCTCGGAGCAGGTGTGCGTACCGGTGATCGACACCTTGACCGGCGAGGTCGCCGTACCCGTCGCGGTGGAGGTGACCGGGCTGTTCACCGTGGCGTAGTCGTTGAGCGCGAAGTCGGTGCCGTTGGTGAACGTGCGGACACTGACGTTGCCGACGGTGAGCGTGTACTGCGCCGTGCGGTCCACCGAGGTCCCGTCACCGGTCACCGTGATGGTGCTGGTGCCGTTGGGCGTGTCCGCCGACGTCGCGATGGTGAGCGTCGAGGAGGCGCCGGACTGGACCGAAGCCGGGTTGAACGTCGCGGTCGCCCCGGCGGGAAGACCACTGGCGCTCAGCGCGACCGTTTGCGCCGCACCGGAAGTCGTCGCGGTGTTGACCGTGACGGTCGCCGACTGTCCTGCTTGGACGGTGCCGGACGCCGGGGAGAGACCGAGCGAGAAGTCGGGACCCGTCGACGTGCCGACGGCGAGCTTCCAGAGTGCGTAGGCGATCGCGTCGCTGTTCTTCTCCAGCGGGGTGTCCGGGATGTTGGACAGCGTGTCGCAAGCGCGGTGGTAGCAGCTGTCGAACGCCCGCCCGGCGGTGCCGCCCCACTTCTGTTGCTGTGCGGCGCTCTTCGTGTACCCGGCACCGGTCGCGAGACCGCCGACCGGGATGCCCGCGCTCTTGAACGACGCGTGGTCCGAACGGCCGTCGCCTTCGGTGTCACCCTCGGTCTGGATGCCGATCGTCCTGAAGTACTCGTCGAACACCGACTTGACCGAAGCGACGTCGTCATAGACGAAGTAGCCCCAGTTGTCGGAGCCGATCATGTCGAAGTTCAGGTAGGTCTTGATCTTCGTGCGCTCGGCGGCGGGCAGGTTGTTGACGTAGTGCTTGGAGCCGCGCAGGCCGGACTCCTCGTCGGCCCACCAGCCGAAGCGGACCCGCTTGGCCATCGTGGGGTTCTCGCGCGCCAGGGTCAGCGCGACTTCGAGGATCGAGGCGGAGCCCGAACCGTTGTCGTTGATGCCGGGGCCGGCGGCGACGCTGTCGAGGTGCGCGCCGAGCATGATGACCTGGCTGGCGTCACCCTGCGGCCATTCCGCGATCACGTTCTGGCTCTGGCCCGCGCAGCCCGTGCAGGTCTGCAGCGTGACGTTGTAGCCCGCGTCGCGCAGCTTCTGCGCCACATAGGACACCGAAGCCGTGTAGCCCGACCGTCCCGAGGCGCGGTTGCCGCCGTTCTGGTTGGCGATGGTCTGCAACTGGCTCAGGTGCGCCTTGACGTTGGCGAGGGAGATGTCCGGTGCGGCGGTGGTGGTCGCCTGCGCTGGTGCCGCGACGACACCCAGTACGGCGGCCATACCGACTACGGCCGCTCCTATTCGCTTTCCCCACTTCATGCCGGGGTTTTCCTTCCTTGAGGGGTTTGCGTGAAGGACTCCTTCCCTCGACTGAGCCGAGGGAAGGAGTCCTTCACGCGCGAGAGAGAGCTAGACCGTGATGGACCAGCTGCTGAGCGTGCCGGTGTCCTGCGCGTAGGCGTCGTAGACCACGAGGGTCCAGGTGCCCGCCGCGACCTCGTTGGTCACCGGGACCGAGTAGTTCCGGGTGCCCAGATCGGTGCAGGGCAGGGAACCGGTGGCCTTGACCGAATACGTGCTGCCGTCGGGGGCCTTCAGGCTGATGCGAAGGTCCTCGGAGCAGGTGTGCGTCCCGGTGACGGTCACCTTCACCGGAGACACGGCGTTGCCGGTCGCGGTGGAGGTGACCGGGCTGTTCACCGTGGCGTAGTCGTTCAGCGGGAAGTCGGTGTCGTTGGTGAACGACCGGACGTTGCCGCCGGTGCCGACGGTCAGCGTGTACTGCGCGGTGTGCGCGCCGCTGGCCGCGGTGCCGGTCACCGTGATGGTGCTGGTGCCTTCAGGGGTGCTCTCCGACGTCGCGATGGTGAGCGTCGAGGAGGCGCCGGACTGAACCGAGGCGGGGTCGAACGTCGCGGTCACCCCGGACGGGAGGCCGGAGGCGGTCAGCGCGACCGTCTGGGCCGCACCGTTGACGGTCGCGGTGTTGACCGTGGTGGTCGCCGACGCGCCGGGCTTGACGGCGCCGGAGGCCGGGGTGACGCCGACCGAGAAGTCGGGGCCCGACGGCGTGCACGAGGTCGGCTCACCGGTCGCCGCGGTGACGCTGATGGCCTCCCAAGCCGCCTTGGTGGTGTTGAACTCGGTGCAGGAACCCGGGTACAGCGCGAGCGACGCTTCCAGGGTGGCCTTGCGGGCCGCCTTGTGGTTCCAGCTCGAGGTCTTCTTCAGCAGGCCGTTGTAGAAGATCTTCGCGGCCTTCTGGATGCCGATACCGGTGATCGAGGTGTTGTTGCAGGTCGGGCTGGTCGGCTTGCCGACCGGCGCGGTGCCCTCGGCCAGCAGGTAGAACCAGTGGTTCTGCGGGCCGGCGGCGGCGTGCACCTCGGTGTTCGGGATCGACGAGGAGTAGCAGTTCGGGTTGCCCGAGATGCGGCTCGGCTGGTTCATGTAGCGGATCGGGCCCTGGCCGACCAGGTTCACGCCCTCGCCGACGTCGTAGTCGGGGCGGTCCTTGGCGTTGTTGGCGTAGTGCTCGGTGATGGCACCGAAGATGTCACCGGTGGACTCGTTGAGGCCGCCGTTCTCGTTGCCGCTGCCCGCGCCGCCCGGCGTGGTCTGGAAGATGGCGTGGCCGTACTCGTGCGCGACGACGTCCATCGGGGTGGCCTGGCGCTGGTTGTCCTGCGAGTGACCGAAGGTGGTCGACGAACCGTTCCAGTAGGCGTTGACCTGGTTGAGGCCGACGTAGGCGGGGAAGCCGCCGCCGTTGCCGTTGATGCCGTTGCGGCCGAGCCATTCGCTCAGCATCTTCCACTCGGTCTGGACGCCGAAAAGCGTGTCGACACAAGCGGTTTCGAGGTCGGTGCCGGAGCCGTTGCCCCAGTTGTCGTCCGGGCCGCTGTAGGGCGAGCCGTTCTGGCGGGCACAGCTGATGTTGCTGCGCTGCGGGTCGCGCATGGTGTAGGTGCCGCCGGAGTTCGTCGTGTCGATGGACACGTTGCCGACGTAGTAGCTGTTCCCGGCGCCCAGCACGCTGGCGTCGGTGGACGTGGTCCGCGCGGCGGTGGGGATGTTGGACTGCTTGACGTCGTCACGGGTTTCGAGGATCGCGCCGGTGGCGCCGTCCACGAACACGTGCAGATTGCTCGGCGACGAAGCCTTGGTGCCCGCGACGACGACCTCGTAGGCGAGCTTGGGGGAGTTCCCCGCCAGCACGACGAGCTTCGGCGCGGTGACACTGTCTACTTTGGACAGCTGGTCACGGGCGACCGCGGTCGCCTTCGCCGCGGTGATCTTGGCCTTGGTGTCGACCGAGATCGCCGCGGTCTCCGCGGCGCTGGTGCCGCGGACGCGCCCGGCGCCGTCGGCGACCACCACCGCGTCCCCGCCGACAACCGGCAGGCCACGGTAGGTTCGTTCGTAAGCGGCGTAGAAAAGTCCTCCGCCACCCGGTGTCAGCCCGACGCGGCGGAAGCCCTCCTGGGCCCCCTTCCGCAAGTGGTCTACACCAGCTGCGGCGGCCTGGTCTGCCGCGCTGGCGGCCACCGAGTCGGGGCTCGCGGGCTGGATGGTGGCGGTGGTCGCGTTCGCCGGGGTCACCGGGAACGTCATGCTCAGGGCAAGGCCGGCGATGGCCGCCAACCCTGTTCTGAGCCCTCGCTGAACGGTCATGGGGAACCTTCCATGGGCAGGACCGTGTTCCCGGAACGGGCCATTGGCGCGGCGGGGAATCGAACCGGGGCGGGAGCACGGCGGGGGACGGGGAGCGTGCCCATTCGGATAACTGGAGTTATCTCGGTGGACACGTCCGAGTAAAGGAGCCGTTCACAGGGGGCGTCAATGGGCCGGATGGCCTAGCGGGACCGGCGAAGATCATTCTGTCGGGAATAAAATCCCTGTGTAGTAAGGATTTTCCCGCCAGTCGCGATATATGGCGACTTTCGTATGGTTTTCAGTCCGTCGGCCCGGAATCGGACATAGCGGCCGCGCGTACGCCACGCCGATAGGCCTCCGCCGCTTCGTCGATTAATCCGCGAGCGCGCAACGTGTCGCCCAAATGCAACGAGGTGGCGACGAGCGCGCCCCGCAATTCGGACTTTTCCTGTGCGGCGGCGGCTTCTTCGAGCAACGCCGTCGCCTCGGGCAGATCGCCGCGGGCGCGGGCGACGAGTCCCAGCAGACGGAGAACCTCCGCCCTGGCCTCGATGTCGGGGGATCGATCCAGAAGCGGCCGGATCCCCTCGGCGAGTTCGACGGCTTCGTCGAGTGCCCCTTGCCGACGGCGGACGTCGGCGAGTTCGATGGTCGCGCCGAGCACACCTTCCTTCGAACCGGCCTTGGCCAGGAGATCGCGGGCGAGCAGTAGTTCCGCATGTGCTTCGTCGAGTTTGCCCAGCCGTCGCCACAGGAAACCGCGTGCCCAGCGGCTCCGGGCGGCGTCACGGTCGTAACCGATGGAAGTGAAGAGGCGCAATGCTCGCGAAAGGTCCTTCTCCGCGCGGTCCACCAGGCCGATCGCCTGCCATAGTTGCGCGGCTTGCCGGTGGTACCGCGCGGAGATGTCCTTGCGGCGGGCGGAAGCGAGGGCGCGGCGTCCCTCTTCGGCCGCCCGCCGGGCACGGCGGAGGGCGCCCATTTCGATGAGGGGATGGATCAACGCGGTGACCAGGGCCAGTTCGGCGTCGGGATCGACGGGGCCCGCGGCCCTGAGTTCGGCGAGCGCGGTTTCGACGAGCGCGACCGACGCGCCCAGATCACCCGAGAGCGCGCGGCAGGCGGCGACGCGGTTGACGATCATCGCGCGCAACCGCGGCGAAGCGGCGACGGCGAGTTCCGAGGCGTGCGCGAACCCTTCGGCCGCGGACGGGATGTCGTAGCGCTGCCACTGGACTTCGCCGAGATAGAACCGTGCGTGACATTGGACGTCCGGCAGCCGGTACTCGGCCGCTCGCCGTTCGACGCGGACGAATTCGCGCTCGGCGGCTTCGAGCCCGCCTTGTTGCAGCTCGCGATACGCCGTCTCGAGCGCTTCGGTGAGTTCCTCTGCCGCGCCCGGTGGCCTGTCGAAGCGGAGTTCGTCGACGGTCAGGCCGAGCCGTCGCGCGAGGTGGGTCAGGACGTCGTCCGAGGGCGCGCGGGTGCCGGATTCGACTTTGGCGAGGAAGCCGCGGTCGTAGCGGGGCTCGGCGAGCTCACGCTGGGTCAGCCCGCGGGCCTGGCGCAACCGCCGGATCCGCGCGCCGAGTGGTTCGGCCTCGGTCGGCATGGACGGCACCGGACCAACGGTAGACGATTTCCCGGCGGTTTCCGCCGGTCAGCCGGACAAGTGGGTGAGCAACGCGGCGAATCCGGCGGCGGGCACCACGAGAACCGGTCTTACCTCGGCCGGGAGTTCACGCTGCTTGGTGTCGCGGATGCCGACGAAGTCACCGTCGGTGCCGACTTCGACGCAAGCGTTCTCCTCCCAGTGGGTGTAGCTGGATTTGTGCCAGCCGCTCAGGTGCTGATTCCAGTTCATCTTGGTGGGATACCCGCCAACCGGGTGGCGAATCATGTGACTTTTACCCGGCGAATCGGACATATTGACTGCACGTGTCCCGACGGCTAGCGTCTTGCGCAATAAAAAGGAAACTTTCTTAACTAATCTGACTAGTCGTGAGCGGGGCGCCGATGATGGTGAGTTCCTGGTCCCGGGCGGTGGCGGCGGTTTCGGCACTGGTCCTCGGGGGTTTGACGGTTCCGGTGGTTTCGGCCGCGGCGGCGGTGCCGGGTGAGGTGCGGGTCGACCAGGTCGGCTACGGCCTCACCGAAACCAAGTACGCCTATCTGCTGTCCAGCGCGCCGGGGTCGTTCTCGGTGGTCGACGAACGCGGCCGGACCGTCCATCGTGGACGGACGGGGCAGTCGCTCGGCGCGTGGAACGCGAAGTACCCGGCGGTGTACCAGCTCGACCTGTCGAAGGTCTGGCTGCCGGGCAAGTACCGGATCGAGGTCAGCGGCGAGACCAAGGCGACGTCGCCGACGTTCCGGGTGGACACGAAGGACCGGCTCTTCACGCCGCTCGTCCGTGCCACCAACGAGTTCTTCCAGGCACAGCGCGACGGTGACGACATCATCCCCGGGCGTCTCGACCGCAAACCGTCGCATCTGGCCGACAAACAGGCCACGGTCTACGACTGGCCGGTGTTCGTCGGCGAGGGCGGCGACGAGATCGCCGAACCGCTGAAGCCGATCGGCGGGCCGATCGACGTCGAAGGCGGCTGGGTCGACGCGGGCGACTTCGTCAAGTTCACCTCGAACACGGCGTACTCGCTGGCGGAACTGGGTTACGTGCTCCGCGAGGGCTACGACCCGGTGCTGGCCAAGGAGGTCAAGCTCGGCCTCGACTGGCTCGACAAGATGTGGGACTCGCGGAACAAGACGCTCTACGCCCAGGTCGGGATCGGGACGGGCAGCGACAAGTTCGGCTTCCTCGGCGACCACGACGTCTGGCGGAACCCGCACGACGACGATCCGCTCGACGTGAAACCCGGTGACCCCAAGTACTTCGTCAAGCACCGGCCCGTTTTCCCGGCGAACCCCGGCGGTTCGGCGCTCAGCCCGAACCTGGCGGGCCGGGTGGCGGCGGCGTTCGCGCTCGGCGCCCAGGTCGAGGCGAAGCGGAACCCGGTGCTGGCGCGGAAGTACCTCGCCGAGGCGGCCTCGGTTTTCGCGCAGGCCAAGACGAAGGACGTCGGCGAACTCGTCACCGCCTTCCCGCACGCGTACTACCCGGAATCGTCCTGGCGGGACGACATGGAACTCGGCGCGACGCAGCTCGCCTTGGCGGGCAAGGCGTTGCGGGACCCGAGGGCGATCGAGTGGACGCGGCAGGCGGCGCATTGGGCGAAGGCGTACATCGATCTCGAGGAGAAGAGCACGCTCAATCTGTACGACACCAGCGCGCTGGCGCACGCCGAACTGGCGAAGCTCCTGCGGCACGGTGTCCCGGGTGCCGCGCTCGGTCCGAAGGAGCTGATCGGCGACCTCCGGCGTCAGCTCGACGAAGGTGTCGCCGGCGCGGCGAAGAGTCCTTTCCGGACGGCTGTCTCGGTCAAGGACTTCGACGCGGCGAGCAAGAGCTTCGGGTTCGCCGCGACCGAGCGGCTGTACGCGGACGTGACCGGTGACCGGCGGTACGCGGCCTTCGGTTCGCAGCAACGGAACTTCACCCTCGGCGCGAACGCGTGGGGTGTGTCGCTGGTCGTCGGCGTCGGCACGACGTCGCCGAAATGCCCGCACCACCAGGCGGCGAACCTCGCGGGTGAGCAGAAGGTGCTCTACGGCGCTGTCGTGAATGGACCGAACGGCGCGGAACACTTCGCGGACCTGCCGTTCCCCGCCGGGGCGAAGGAGTGCACGAAGCCGTTCGACGCCTTCGACACGACCGAGTCCCGCTACACCGACGACCTGGCCTCCTGGCCGAGCAACGAGCCCGCCATCGACTTCACCTCGACGGCCATGCTCGCGTTCGCGCTGACCGGGCGTTCCTAGACGCTTTCGCGGGGCCCACCGGACGGCGGGCCCCGCGTTCGCGTACCCGACAACTCCTGTTCGCGGCGATGCTGCCGCTCCGGACGGTGACGACGTCGTAGTCTTGGCGGGGTGAGTGAGACAAGCGAGTTCCCCGACGGCCAGTACCCGGAACGTCCGATCGAGCGCCACAAGGGCCCGGTCGTGCTGCGGCGGGATCGCCGTGACCAGGGCAGCACCACCGACCAGCGCCTGCTGGACTCGCGGGGACCGAGTGACTGGGTGCACACCGACCCGTGGCGTGTGCTGCGGATCCAGGCGGAGTTCGTCGAGGGCTTCGGCGCGCTGGCCGAGGTGCCGCGCGCGGTGACCGTGTTCGGCTCGGCACGCACCAAACGGGACCACCCGGAGTACGAACTCGGCCGCAAGATCGGCGGCGCGCTCGCGAACGCGGGCTTCGCGGTGATGACCGGCGGCGGCCCCGGCGCGATGGAAGCGGTCAACCGCGGCGCCAACGAGGCGGGCGGGTTCTCCGTCGGCCTCGGCATCGAGCTACCGTTCGAGCAGGGCCTGAACCCGTGGGTCGACCTGGGCGTCAACTTCCGGTACTTCTTCGCCCGCAAGACGATGTTCATCAAGTACTCGCAGGCGTTCATCTGCCTGCCCGGCGGCTTCGGCACGCTCGATGAGCTGTTCGAGGCGCTCACCCTGGTGCAGACGAAGAAGGTCACGAAATTCCCCGTCGTGCTGTTCGGCAGCGACTACTGGGGCGGCCTGTACGACTGGATCGCCAAGACGCTGCTCGCCGAGGGCAAAATCGGCGAGAAGGACCTCGACCTGCTGCACGTCACCGACGACATCGACGATGCCGTGAGCGTCGTGCAGGACTCGTACCAGGCATGGGAGGACACCCACTGATGGCGGCTCCACGCCGGGTGTGCGTCTTCTGCGGCTCCTCGATGGGCTTCGACTCGCGCTATGCGGAGGAGGCGCGGTCGCTGGGCACGCTGCTGGCCTCGCGGGGGATCGGACTGGTCTACGGCGGCGCCTCCGTCGGGACCATGGGCGTCATCGCGGACGCCGCGCTGGCCGCGGGCGGCGAGGTGATCGGCGTGATCCCGGAGGCGCTCGGCAGCGTCGAGATCGCGCACGCGGGCCTGACCGAACTGCACGTCGTCGCCGACATGCACCAGCGGAAAGCGAAGATGGCCGCGCTGTCCGACGGCTTCCTCGCGCTGCCCGGCGGTGCGGGGACGCTGGAGGAGCTCTTCGAGGTCTGGACGTGGGCTCAGCTCGGGCTGCACGAGAAGCCGATCGGGCTGGTCGACGTCGGTGGCTACTACGCGCCGCTGCTGAAGTTCGCCGACCACATGGTGTCGGAGGGCTTCCTGGCGGCGGGGTACCGGGACATGCTCTCGATCGACTCGGACGCTTCTTTGCTCCTGGACAGCTTCGCGGACTACGTCCCTCCTCCGCGGCCTAAGTGGGCTAAGTAGGGTTTTTGGTACGTGAAGGCCCCCTTCCTTGCGCCTAGCGCAAGGAAGGGGGCCTTCACGTACTTGGGGCCGCGCTGGGGGAGCGGGGGACCTTTGGTATCGCTGGTGGATCGGCGAGTGGTGACTGTGTGGGTTTTGGGGCATCCAACGTCCCAAAATCCACACGGTCACCTTGTCCCGAGGAGGTTGGATCGCGGTCGGGGGAGCGGGGGACCTTTGGTATCGCCGAGGCGGGGGGGGGTGTGTGGATTTAGGGACATCTAACGTCCCTATTTCCACACAGCCTCGCGAAGGAGGCCGCGCGGGGAAGCAAGGGACCTTTGCTATCGCCGAGGCGTCAGGCAGCGCTCTGATCAGGGCGTTTATGGTACGAGTCGACGTACTCCTGCCCCGAAAGCTCCAGGATCGCGTACATGATCTCGTCGGTCACCGAGCGCCGGATCGCCGGCGACGAGTCCTGTCCCTCGTACCGCGAGAAGTCCAGAGGCTCGCCGTAGGTGACCGTGATCTTCGCCCGCCGCGGGATCCGCTTCCCGGCGGGCTGCAGGTCTTCGGTGCCGGAGAGGGCGACGGGAACGACCTTCGCGCCGGTCGCCAGCGCCAAGGCCGCGACGCCGGTGTGGCCGCGGTGCAGCCGCCCGTCCAGCGAGCGGGTGCCCTCGGGGTAGATCGCGAAAGCGCCGCCCGCGTCGAGCACCTTCCGCGCCGCTTCCAGCGCGGCGAGACCGGCCTGCGCGTTGCCGCGTTCGACCGGGACGTAGCCGAGGCCGCCCAGGAAACCCGCCATCAGTTTGCCCCGGAGGCCGCGGCCGGTGAAGTACTCCGCCTTGCCGAGGAACTTGACCTGCCGCATCGCCGTGAAAGTGATCACGCCGGTGTCCAGCGCCGCCCGGTGGTTGGGTGCCAGGAGCACCGGCCCCTCGGCGGGGATGTTCTCCACGCCGCGGATCTCGGGGCGGTACAGGGCCCTGACCAGCGGACCGAGTACGAATCGGACGAGTAGCGGTAGCAAGGTTCCTCCATCGACGGGGTGTCGGAGTCCAGCATGGCACGATCACTACTCATGAGTTGGTTCGAGCGGCGTACGTGGCAGAACCCCGGTTGGACGCTCGACGACATCGTCGCTGCGAAGGGTGACCGCACGGTTTCGGTCGTGCTACCGGCACTCGACGAAGAGGACACCGTCGCCGACGTCGTCGGCACGGTCCGCCCTCTGCTGGGCACGGTCGTCGACGAACTGGTCGTGATGGACTCCGGGTCCACCGACGCGACCGCCGAGCTCGCCGCACGCGCCGGCGCGCGGGTGGTGCACCGCGAGGACGTGCTCCCCGGGCTGCCGCCGGTGCCGGGCAAGGGCGAGGTGCTGTGGCGGTCGCTGGCCGCGACGACCGGTGACGTCGTCGTCTTCCTCGACTCCGACCTGGTCGACCCGGACCCGGCCTTCGTGCCGACCCTGCTCGGGCCCCTGCTCTGTGAAGACGGCGTCCATCTGGTCAAGGGGTTCTACCGGCGGCCGCTGCGGCTGGAGAGCAGCGGCGGTGGCCGGGTCACCGAGTTGCTGGCACGACCGGTCCTTTCGGCGCTGCGCCCGTCGCTGTCGGCGCTCATCCAGCCCCTCGGCGGCGAGTACGCCGCGACACGCGAGTTCCTCGAGTCCGTGCCCTTCGCGGCCGGGTACGGCGTCGAGATCGGGCTCATCCTCGACGCCGAAGCGCGCTACGGCCTCGAAGGGCTCGCGCAGGTCAACCTCGGCGTACGCAAGCATCGCAACCGTTCGCTGCTTCAGCTGGGTGTGATGGCCCGGCAGATCCTCGGGACGGCGCTCGCGCGCTGCGGCATCAAATCGGACGACCCGGCTCAGCTCACCCAATTCGTGCAATTAGAGGACGAATGGCTGCCGGAGGTCGCCGAGGTGTCGATCAGTGACCGCCCCCCGATGCGGGAAGTGCGCGGCCTAACCGAGTCGTAGCACCTCGTCGAAGCCCGCCACGTGCGCTTCACGGTGCGTCACGAGGACGACGGTGCCGCGTGCGGCAGCGAGCACGTCCGCCAGGACGGCGTCGCCATGTTCCGGGTCCAGCCCCTCGACCGGTTCGTCCAGCACGAGGACCGGCGGCGCGGCCAGCACCGCCCGCGCGAGGACGAGCCGCTGACGCTGCCCTCCTGACAGAGCGTCGCCGTCGGAACCGGTCTCACGGTCCAGCGGCAGGTCGAAACCCGCCGTTTCACACGCCGCGAGCAACTCGGCGTCCGAAGAACCGGGCTTCGCGAGCAGCAGGTTCTCCCGGACCGTCGTGTGAAAGACGTGCGCGTCCGCGAGCGCGCCGGTGACCACCGCGGGCAGCAGAACGGGGTCGTACTCGTCGAGCGCGCGACCATCGAGCAAAGCCCGGCCGGACGTCGGCGCCACGGAACCGAGCAGGACGTTCAGCACCGTCGTCTTCCCGGCCCCGCTCGGCCCGAGGATCCCGACCCGCTTGCCCGGCGGCAGGTCCAGGTCGACATCCTCCAGCGCCGGAGCCCTGCCTTCGAAGACGACGCCGACGCCCTCGAGCCGCAGGTGTCCGGGTTCGGGCACCAGCGTCCCGCGCACGGGAGCGGGTTCCGCCAGCAGCGCGCGCACGCGGCTCGCCGACGCCCGGACCTCGACCCAGCGCTGGGCGGCCGCGGTCAGCGGGAGGACCAGCTCGAACACGGTCAGCGCGCCGAGGGCCAGAGCAGCCGTCAGCGGCGGCGAAACCCCGGCTGTCAGCGCGATCGTGACGCAGGTCAGCAGCTGGACGAGGATCCCGGCCGCGCTCAGCAGGCTGGTCCGGTTCGCCGTTGCCCGGTCCCGGACGGCGAGCGCGTCGACAGCGCTGTGTGCTGCGTCCACAGTGGACTCATGGACGCCGTAAGCGATCAGCTCCCGCCGTCCGGTGATCAGCTCGACCGTCCGTTCGGCGAGGTCGGCCCGCGCCGGAGCGCTCACTTCCGCCGCCGTACGAGTGATCCGCACGCACAGCCACGGCAGGCCGACCCCCGCGACGACGAGCCCGAGCGCCAGCACGAGCCCGGCCGCCGGGCTGACGATCAGTGCGAACGTGGTCGACACGACGCTCACGAAGGCGGCGACACCGGCGGGCAGCAGGCAGCGCAGGATCGCGTCCTGCACGGCGTCCACATCGGACACCAGCCGCGTGACGAGGTCGCCGCCGGAATGCCGGGGAACCCGGTGCGGCAGCAACGACGTGTACACGCGCGTCCGCAAGGCGCCGAGATAACGCAAGACGACTTCGTGCCCGGCGAGCCGTTCCGCGTAGCGCAGCCCACCACGCAGCAACGCCAGCGTCCGCACGGCGACGATCGCCACCGTCAGCGACGCCAGGGGCGGCTGTTCGGCCGCCTTCAGCAGCAGCCACGCGGCGGTGGCCATCAGCGCCAGCCCGGCCAGTTCCGCCCCGGCCGCGATCAGCCCGGCGCGGATCAGCCGGACGACATCCTTGGTGGACACACCCCAGACGTTCACACCAGTTCCCGTTCTCTCAGGAAACCATCACGGACTTCGAGGACGCGGGTGGCCAGCGCGGCCATCGCGGGCCGGTGGGCCACGAGCACCGCCGTCCGGCCGGTGAGCAGTTCGCGGGTCGCGCCGAGCGCGGCCGCTTCGGTCTCCGCGTCGAGCCTCGCGGTCGGTTCGTCGAGCAGCACCAGGCCCGCTTCCGTGCGGGCCAGCGCCCTGGCGAGCCCGAGCCGTTGCCGCTGCCCGGCGGAAAGCGGTGCGCCCAGTTCCCCGATCCGTGTCCGGTAGCCGTCGGGCAGCCCCCGCACGACCTCGTCGAACGCCGCCGCGCGAGCCGCCGCCTGGACGTCCGGCACCTGGCCCATGGCGATGTTCTCCTCGACGGTCCCGGTGAACAGCGTCGGCCGCTGCGGCACCCACGCCGTCCCGGCCCGCCACGGGGCCGGATCGAGTTCGCGCAGGTCGACGCCGTCGACGAGGACCCGGCCGGACGTCGGCGTGACGAAGCCCAGCAGGACAGCCAGCAGTGTGCTCTTCCCGGAACCGCTGGGACCGACGAGCGCGACGTGCTCGCCCGCCTCGATCGTCATGTCCACTTCGGACAGCACGATCTCGTCGCCGTACGCGACGCTCACCTTCTCCAGCTCGATCCGCGGCGCACCGCGACGGGCCATCTGCGATCCCCAGACGCTCTCCTCCGACGGCACGGCCAGCGCCTCCCGCAGCGTCGCGAGCCCCTCCGCGCTGGCATGGAACTTCGCCCCGGCAGCCCGCAACGGCAGGTAGGCCTCGGGTGCGAGCAGCAGCACCAGCACCGCGGTGTGCACAACCATCCCGCCTTCCAGCAGACGGAATCCGATCGGCACCGCGACGAGCGCCACCGACAGCGTCGCCACCAGTTCCAGCACCAGCGCGGACAGGAACGCGACCCGCAGCGTGCGCATCGTCGCGTCGGTGTGCGCGTCCGCCATCGCCCGCACCGTCTTGGCCTGCGCCTCGGCGCGCCCGAACACCTTGAGCGTGCCCAGTCCGCGCACGACGTCGAGGAAATGCCCGCCCAGCCTGGAAAGCAGTGCCCACTGCTTGGCGGTCTTCGCCTTGGTGTGCTGGCCGACCAGGATCGCGAACACCGGGATCAGCGGCAGTGTCGCGGTGATGATCAGCGCCGACGCCAGATCCGCGGCGAACAGCCGGACGAGCACCGCGACCGGCACGATCGCCGACAGCACGACCGTCGGCAGATAGCCCGTCAAGTAGGCGTCGCCCGCGTCGATGCCCTTGGTCACCAGGGCCGCGACCTCGCCCGGCTGCTCCGCTTCCGCGCCGAGAAGCCGGTTGCGCAGCTTGGCTTTGACCATCGCCGCGAACCGGCCGCCGACGGAACCCTGGACGCCCGCGAGCAGCGCCCGCACCGCGATGGCGGCCGCGAGCGTCCAGGTCACGCCGCCGCCGGTGAGCAGCGTCGCGAGACCGTCCGCCTGGACGAGGATCGCCGCGGCGGTCAGCGTGCCGAGGACGGCCAGAACGCCGAAATGGCGCCGCAGTCCGGGAAGGGGAGGCATCATCGGCTCCTAGAAGTGCAGCAACGAGCGCCGGTCGACGCGGTCGCCGTGCCTGCGCCAGGTCACCCACTGCACGGCGGCGATCACCACCAGCGCGGGCGGCAGGACCAAGGTGAGCAGGCCGAGCATTTCGGTGTTCGTGGCCGCTTCCGTCAGGCTCAGCGAGAATCCTCCGTCCACAGAGGACACCAATGCGTCCGGCAGGCGCAGTGTCCCGACGGCCAGCACCGGCGACGCGGACAACACCATCGTCGCGATCAGCGCCGCCTTGTGCCTGCCCGCGCGCACCGCGACGGACGCGGCGCCCCAAGCGCCGAAAGCCAGCACGATCGCGGGCAGCACGGTCCACGACGCGGTGGTCTCGACGGCGCCCCAGACGACCGCCACGACCAGGAACGCGAGTGCGGGCGCGAGCAGTGCCTTGGCGATCCGGTTCGCGCGGGCGGTGAAGTCGGCCGGCGCCCGGACGGCGAGGAAAGCCGCTCCCTGCAAGGCGAACAGCGCGACGAACCCGGCACCCCAGACCAGCGCGTACGGATCGAACACGGCGAGGACACCGCCGGCCGGATGTCCCTCGGCGTCGAGCGGGAGCCCGAGGACGAGGTTGCCGAGGAAGACGCCCCAGGACACCGCGGTCACCCAGGCGCCGACGGTGATCGCCAGCGTCCAGGCGCCGCGACCGGCGTCCGGCCGCCTGCTGCGCAACTGCACCGCCGCGGTGAACGTGACCAGCCCGAGCAGCAGGGCCACGACCGGGAGATAGGCCCCGGAGAACACTTTTCCTTCCAGATGCGGGAAAGCGCCGAACAGCACGCCGACCGCGGCCACCAGCCAGACCTCGTTTGCCAGGAAGAACGGGCCGAAGGCGCCGAGCACGCGCCGCCGCCCCTCCTCGTCACGGCTGAGCCTGCCGAGCAGCATCCCGACGCCGTAGTCGTAGCCCGCCAGCGCGAAATAGCCGGAGATCAGGAAACCGAGTACACACCACCACAGGATCACCATGGGTCAGACTCCGCTCAGGACGGGAAGTTCGGCACGAGGCGCGGTCGCCTCTTCTTCGGGTTCCGGGCCGCGTTTGGCGACCCGTGACATCAGCACCCAATCGGCGATCGCGAGTGCCGCGAACAGCACCGTGAACGCGATGAAGGAGAACAGGATCTGCCCGGCCGGGATCGACGCGACGGCGTCGGCGGTGCTCAGGTGACCGCGGATCAGCCACGGCTGCCTGCCGATCTCCCGCACCAGCCAGCCGGAGATGGCCGCGAAGAACGGCAGCGGGATGGCCAGCACCATCAGGTACAGCAGCGGCCGCACCTTGGTGATCCAGTTCCGGTACAGCAGCAGCGTGCCGAGGATCGAAGCGAGGAAGGCGATGAAACCGATCTGGATCATGAGCCCCAGCGGGGCGCCGACCAGCGGTTCCGGTGATTCGAGCTTGCCGGGGTGGTACTCCCCGAGCGGGCCGAACTGGGCGAAGCCGAAGCCGATCACCATCGCGGCGCCGACCAGCGAGGTGAGCACGCCGATCCGCATCGACCGCCGGAAGAACTCGATCTCCTTGGTGCGCTTGATGAAGTGGTACGCGCTGACGCCGACCACGAAGAATCCGCCGGTCATGAGCGCCGCGCTCAGTACGTGCGGCAGCGACATCGCCAGCGCCGGGTTGGTGAACAGGGCGCCGAAGTCGTCGAGCTTCAGCACGCCGTTCTCGGCGTGGGTGCCGACGGGGTTCTGCAGGAACGAGTTCGCCACCATGATGAACAGCGCCGAGGCGTAGGCGGTCAGCGTGACCAGCCAGATCAGTGCCAGGTGGACCCACTTGTTCAGCCTTCCGAAGCCGAAGATCCACAGCCCCAGGAAGGTCGATTCGGCGAAGAACGCCACCAGCGTCTCGATGGCCAGCGGGGCGCCGAAGACGTCGCCCGCGACCGTGGACAGGCCCGTCCAGGTCAGCCCGAACTGGAATTCCATCACGATTCCGGTGACGATTCCCAGCGCGTAGTTGATCACGTAAAGCCTGCCCCAGAAGCGTGTCATCCGCGTCAGTTCCGGCTTACCGCCGAATGCGGAGCGTGTCTGCATCACCGCGACGAGTGTCACGAGCCCCAGTGTGAGCAGAACGAACAGGAAGTGGAACGAGGTCGTCGTCGCGAACTGGAGTCTCGCGATCGGGAGTGCGTCCATGCCGATGCACTGTATACGTAGGCTGGCTACATGTAGGCACAAAATCTATGAATTAAGGGTCATCTCCGGGACATTCCCTGAGGCCGCCCCCGGAAAGACCCGGCTACCCTGGTAGGCGGCGATGTGTAGACTGTCTATCTATGAAGGCCGACAGCCTGCGCGGGCACCTCGACGCGTTGCTCCTCGCCGTCCTCGACGGCCGGAAGCTGCACGGGTACGCCATCATCGAGGCGCTCCAGCTCCGCAGTGACGGTGCGCTCGACCTGCCGACGGGCACCGTCTACCCGGCGCTTCGCCGGTTGGAGCGCGCCGGATTCCTCGCCAGCGAGTGGGACGTCGTGTCCGGCCGCAAACGTCGTACGTACAAGCTCACCCGCTCCGGGCAGAAGGCGCTGGCGGCGGAACGGGCCGAATGGCAGGAGTTCACCACCGTGATCGGCGGTGTCCTCGGGGGGAGCACGGCATGACCGCCATCCAGGCGTACATCGATGATCTGGACAGACGGTTGAGCGGGTCGGCGGGGGCCAAGGCCGATCTGCTCACCGAGGCGAGGGACGGTCTGCACGACGCGGCCGAGGCCTATCGCGAGGGCGGTATCGACGGGGCGGACGCCGAACGCCGCGCCGTGGCCGACTTCGGCCCCGCCGACCTGATCGCCCGCGAGTACCAGGCGGAACTGGGACTACGGCGGGACATCCGCGTCCTGTGGGAGCTGATCGTCGGCGTCCCGATGCTGATCCTCGCCTGGGATCTCGCGCGGGTGCTGAGCTCCGGCGACTGGACGCGGCTGGGCCATCCGCCGTCCTGGTACTACCGCGCGATCGGCGCGGCCGACATCCTGGCCGCGCTGTCCCCGATGGTCGCGGTCGGCGGGGTGATCGTCGCCCGGCTGCTCTCGCGGCGGCGGGAAGGGCCGTCCATCGCCCGCGTGGTCTCGTGGTCGCTGGCCGGGGCGGTGGGGCTGAATCTTCTCGCGGTCACGATGTACGGCGGCGCGACAGGGTTCCTGGAGCCCGCCAGGCTGATCGTCAGCGTGCCGTGCGCGGTCCTGTCCGCAACCTGGATCCTGTTCAGCATGCGGCTCACGGTCGCCGCGCGGAGACGGAGAAGCACGGCATGACGGTGATCGAGGCGTACCTCGGCGAGCTGCGCACGCGGCTGGACGGTCCGGCGTCCGCGAAGCGGGATCTGCTGCGCGAGGCACGGGACGGGCTCAACGACGCCGCCGACGCGTACCGCGAGGGAGGCTGGAGCGAGCAAGACGCGCAACGGCGCGCCGTCGACGATTTCGGGCCGGTGCACCTGATCGCGCGGGACTACCAGGCCGAACTGGGGATGGACAGCGGGACCCGCACCCTGTGGAAGCTGATCATCGGCGTGCCGGTGATGCAGCTGGCCTGGGAGTTCGCCCGCGAGTGGACCTTCGGCGACTGGTCGCGGCTCGACACGCCGACACCGGGTTGGTACCTCTACATCGCCCAGTTCAGCCACGGCTCGGTGTTCGTCGTGCCGGTGCTGGGGGTGTTCGCGCTCGTCTGCATGCGCTGGCTCTCGCGGCGGATGGACGGGAGACGGCTGGTCAGGACCGCCGGCGTGCTGATCGGCGAGGCCGTCGGGTTGAACCTGTTCTCGGTGGCGCTGCTGGTGTTCGCCACCGGGCTCATCGACGCGTCACGGCTGTTCCTGTCGGTGCCGTGCGGGATCCTGATGGTGCTCTGGGTGGTGGTCAGCGTGCGACTCGCGTTGCTGGCGAGACGATCGTGGCGTTCGTGTGCCACGATCGTGACGTGACGACCGCCCTGATCTATCTCGTAGTCATGCTGCTGGTGGCCGCGGTGGTGTTCTTGCTGGCCGCCGTGGTGTTCGGCAGGGGTGAGGAGCTGGCCCCGCTGCCCCCCGGCAGCTCGCCGACCAGGCTGCCCGCCGAGGACATCACCGCCGAAGACGTCTACGCCGTCCGCTACCAGATGGTGCTGCGCGGGTACAAGATGTCCGAAGTGGACTGGGTGATGCGGCGGCTCGGCGTCGAGATCGAAGAACTGCGGTCCAAGGTGGCCGAGCTGGAGGCCGAGCGCGAGGGCGCCAGGTGACCGATGTCGTCGTGTCCGTCGACGTCGCGGTACCGGCCGGGACGGCTTGGCTCGCCCTGACCGACTGGGAACGCCAGGGCGAATGGATGCTCGGCACCGAGGTCAAGGTCGTCGAGGGCAACGGGCGCAGTGTGGGCTCCAAACTGTCCGCCTTCACCGGCGTCGCCGGGATCGGGTTCACCGACACCATGGAGATCACCAGCTGGGAGCCACCGCTGCGGTGCGTCGTGAAGCACCTCGGCAAGATCGTGCAGGGCACCGGGGTGTTCCAGGTGATCGAGAAGGGGCCGCATTCGTCGACGTTCGTCTGGGCGGAGCATCTGCGGCCGCCGTTCGGCGTCGTCGGACGGCTCGGCTGGCCGGTCGCGAAACCGGGATTCGAACTGGGGCTGCGGTTGTGCCTGCAGAAATTCGTGAAGTACGCGGAGGGGTACCGGGTTGGCTGAGGCGGGTCTGCTGGGCGCGGACGGGATCAAGCGGTGCTCGTGGGGCAACTCGGCCCCGGACTACGTGGAGTACCACGACACCGAATGGGGCGTCCCGCTCCACGGTGACGAGGAGTTGTACGAACGCTTGTGCCTGGAGTCCTTCCAGTCCGGGCTTTCGTGGATCACGATCCTGCGGAAGCGGGACTCGTTCCGGAAGGCGTTCGAGAAGTTCAAGCCGAAGAAGGTCGCCGTCTTCACCGAAGACGACGTCGAACGACTGATGCAGGACGCGTCGATCGTGCGGAACCGGGCGAAGATCCTGGCGGCGATCAACAACGCACGCGCGATCTCGGAACTCGATGGTTCGCTGGACGACCTGCTGTGGTCGTTCGCGCCCTCACGGCACAAGCGGCCTCGCACGATGAGCGACGTCCCGGCGATCACCGACGAGTCGAAGGCGATGGCGAAGGAACTCAAGAAGCGCGGCTTCGTGTTCCTGGGGCCGACGACCTGTTACGCGCTGATGCAGGCGACGGGGATGGTCGACGACCACGTGAAGGACTGCTTCCGGGCCTAGATGTGGCCGTGCAGGTCTTCGGCCAGCTGCCGCAGTTTCCGGTAACTGCCGTCGAGCTCGATCTTCTGGAAGTTCCGCAGTTCGACCACACACCGTGCGGTGGACGCGACGGGAATCAGACCGGCCCAGAGTGAGCGGGTCCGGTACTTCACCGAGCGGATCATCGGCCAGGTGACCACGCACTGGACCTTGCGCCCGTGGACGTCGGCGAAACCCCCGGTGAAGACGTAGAGGCCGCCGTCGAGGCGCTTTCTCGTCGAGATGCACCACCACAGGAAGAGCGGCGGCCACAGGAACAGCACGATGGCCAGTGCTCCGGTCATGTCACCTTCGCGAACCCCGAGCGCCAACGCCCCCGCGAGTGGCGCGAAAGCGAAGAAGGTCCCGACAGCTCCCGGCCTGCGGCGGTAGCGGGTGAGGCAGTCGCCGAGGCCGTGCTCCGCGGCCTTCGCCTCGAGGTGGGTCGGGGTCACGCCGGGAGGCTAATCGCGGTCGCCCGGTACCGGTCCCGATGGGTGTTCCGTGCGCTGGGAACGGCCCGGTACTGGCGAAATTTGCCAGTACCGGGCCGTTCGCCTACTTGCCCTGGAAGGTCGGCTTGCGCTTGCCCACGAAGGCCTCGACGGCCTCGGTGTGGTCGGCGGTCGCGCCGAGCGCGGCTTGCGCGTCGTCCTCGGCGGCGAGAGCTTCCTCGAGCGAGGACTCGGCGGCGACGGACAGGACGTTCTTGATCTTCGCGTACGCGACCGTCGGGCCCGCCGCGAGCTTCGCGGCGACCTTCTGCGCGCGGGCCGCCAATTCCTCGTCCGGGACGACTTCGCCGACCAGGCCGAGTGTCAGCGCCTCGGCCGCGTCGACCGTGCGCGCCAACAGCATCAGCTCGGCCGCGCGGCCGAGACCGATCAGCCGCTGCAGCGTCCACGACGCGCCCGAGTCCGGGCCGAGGCCGACGTTCGCGAACGCCATCAGGAAGTTCGCCGACGTCGCCGCGATCCGGAGGTCGCTCGCGTACGCGAAAGCCGCGCCCGCGCCGGCCGCCGGGCCGTTCACCGCGGCGATGACCGGCTTCGGCATCCCGACGATCGTCTTGACGATCGGGTTGTAGTGCTCCTTGACCGTGTGTAGCGGCGCCGGGTCACCCGCCTGCAGCAGCCCGACGTGCTCCTTCAAATCCTGTCCGGCGCAGAACGCCTTGCCCGAACCGGTCAGCACGACCGCGCGGACACTGTCGTCGGCCGCGGCCTCGGTCAGGCCCGCCAGCAGCAGTTCCTTGAGTTCGACGGTCAGCGAGTTGTACGCCTGCGGCCGGTTCAGCGTGAAGGTGCGCACGCCATCGGCGTCGGCGGTCAGCAGAACGTCGGATGTGGTCACGGGATCTCCTAGTCGGCGAAACTGCGGTCTGAGAGGAAGTCTTTCAGCCTCGCGAGCCGCATACCAGCACCGATACGGCGGCAAAAGATCGGTCCGCGTTCGCGCTCGGCCGCTGATGAGGGACAATGGACAGTAGACCCGGCTGGCTTTGACGAGCGCGACCCGGGCGCGCCGGTTGAGACGGAGGGAGCACGCTATGGCGGCCATGAAGCCCCGGACCGGAGATGGTCCCCTCGAAGTGACTAAGGAGGGGCGGGGCCTCGTGATGCGCGTACCACTCGAAGGTGGTGGGCGCCTCGTCGTCGAACTCTCCGCGGAAGAAGCGAAGGATCTCGGCGCGGCCTTGCAGGAGGTCACCGGCTGAGCCCGGACCGCACCTACGTTCAACCACCCGCACCCCGGTCTCCGTTCGGAGGCCGGGGTCGCGGTTCATCTGCGCCCGGAGGTCGCTCACTGTGCGTAACCCGCTACCCCCCGTTCCGGGGAAGCTGCTCGAACTCGAAGTCTCGGACGACCTGCGGCGCGGTACGCCGCTGGCCACGCTGATCGCGGCGCCGTCCGAAGAGGACGGTGACGCCGGGCTCGCGGAGATCGGCGGCGTGCGGCCCACCGGCAAGGCCGGGGACGTGCAGACCGTGCCGACCGGCCGCGTCCGCTGGCTGGCGGGCGTCGGCGACGGCGAACCGCGGCAGTACCGCAAGGCCGGCGCCGCGCTGGTCCGCGCCGTCTCGGCGGCGCTGGACGAGGACGTCAAGGCGGGCCAGAAGGCGTTCCGCGGCTTCGCCGTCGAACTGCCCGAGGACGTGGGCGCCGAGCACCTCGAGGAGCTGGCTTTCGGGCTGCTGCTCGGCGGCTACCGGTTCACCGTGACCGCCGACGAGCCGAAGCCGAGCCTGCGGACCGTGCGTTTGCTCACTCGCTACGAACGCGCCGTGCCCGCGTACGAGAAGGCGCTCGAGCGGATCCGTGAACTCGCCGCGGCCGCCTCGTTCGCCCGCGACCTGGCGAACGCGCCGTCGAACATCAAGACTCCCGCCTGGCTCGCCGACACCGCCGCGCGCGTCGCCGGCGGCATCCCGAACCTGACCGTTTCGGTCCGGGACGAGAAGTGGCTGGCGGAGCAGGGCTTCGGCGGCGTCCTCGCCGTCGGCGGCGGTTCGGCGGCTCCGCCGCGGCTGATCGAGCTGGAGTACCGGCCACGCGGGGCGGCGACGCATCTGCTGCTGGTCGGCAAGGGCATCACCTTCGACACCGGTGGTCTTTCGATCAAACCGGCTGACGGCATGCACCTCATGCGCACCGACATGGCGGGCGGCGCGGCGATCATCGCCGCGGTCCGCGCGATCGCCGCGCTGCGCCTGCCGGTCAAGGTGACCGGGCTGGTGCCCGCCGCCGAGAACCACGTGTCCGGTTCGTCGTACCGGCCCGGCGACATCGTCCGGCACTACGGCGGCAAGACGACCGAGGTGGGCAACACCGACGCCGAGGGCCGCATGGTCCTGGCCGACGCGCTCGTCTACGGCATCAAGAAGCACAAACCGGACGCCGTGATCGACGCGGCGACGCTGACCGGCGCCATGAAGGTCTCGCTCGGCGTCCGGACCGGTGGCCTGTTCGCCACCGACGACGCGCTCGCGGAGCGGGTCACGAAGGCGGGCGAGCGGGTCGGCGAGGCTTGGTGGCGGATGCCGCTGCTGGAGGACCTCGCCGAGACCGTGCAGGGTTCGCTCGGCGACATCCGGCAGGCGCCGGGCGGCCCCGGCGGCATCGTCGCGGCGTTGTTCCTGCGGGAGTTCGTCGGCGACGTGCCGTGGGCGCACCTCGACATCGCCGGCCCCGCGCGGGCCGACAAGACCTACGCCGACGTCGTCCCGGGAGCCACCGGATTCGCGGCGCGGACGCTGGTCGAGCTGGTCGCTTCTTACGCCTGACCTGCGGTTACCTGCGGGGCGGGAGCAAGGGACCTTTGCTATCGCCTGGCCCGAGGGCCGGATCTCGAGTCCGTGAAGGCCTCCTTCAGGGACTCGTATTTGCTTGCCCACTGGTGTGGCTGGCGGTCGAGTGGGGAGGATTTGGGACGTTCAACGTCCCAAATCCTCCCCACTCGAGTTGCCTGCCACCGGTCCGTGACCGGACGGACCCCGCGCAACCAGCCGTCCTCACGCAAGTCAGACGTAGGTAAGCAAATACCGGCCCGCCATCACTACCTTCAAGGTAGGCAAGGAGGCCTTCACGGACGTGCCTCTCCAATCCCCGACCGATGCCCCTCGCTCGCGTTGTGCCACGTCAGCCTCACCTGCGGGGCGGGAGCAAGGGACCTTTGCTATCGCCCCGCGGGCGGACCCTGGGCATGGGCTGGGTCGGCGCGTCACCGGCGTGCGCGGTGAGCCGTCGGGCGATCCCGGTCGCGGGGCCTTTCAGGTACCGGAACACGAGCCACGCCGTCACGGAGCCGAGGACGAGTCCGGCGAGCACGTCGTGCGGGTAGTGCGCGCCGACGAAAACCCGGGAGAAGCCCATCAGCAGGGCGAGCGGGAGCACCCACGGCGCGAGCCTTCGCCAGGCGAGGGCGAGTCCGACGGCGGCCGCCGCCGCGACCGTGGAGTGGTTGCTCGGGAAGGACCAGTCGCCGACCGGTGGGCAGTCGACGAGCGTGACGAGGCCTCGGCACGGCCGGTCTTCCCGGATCACGCTCTTCGCGCCTTCGCTGATCACGTACGCGATCGCCGCGGCGGTGGGCATCAGCAGCGACACCGCGATTCGGGTGGGCGAGGTGCGGGACCGCCAGAGGACCCAGACCATCAGAGCGGCGAAGATCAGCATTCCCGCGTCGGTGAAGAGGACGCCTGAGGCCTGAAGCCAGCTGGGGCTCTCGCCCGCCATCTCCACGATGTCGTCGTACATTCACCCTAAGTTAGCGAAAGCGACATCGGCTCCGCCTTGCACCATCGTCAGGAGTCACCCCTGACGATCGTCACCAGCGCTCCGCGCGGACCCGCTCCCGGAACCGCATTACCGCGGGCGTCGGGATCACGTCCTTGCGCCACGCCAGCCCGATGGTCCGGCCGACCGGCGGCACCAGCGGGACTTCGGCGACGCCCGCCGGACTGCCGGGTTCGAACCGGGGGAGCAGCGCGACCCCGAGCCCGGCCGCGACCAGTCCTCGGACGGTGTCGGACTCCTGGCCCTCGAAGGCGATCTTCGGTTCGAAGCCCGCCGCGGCGCACAGGTCGTCGGTGATGGTGCGGAGGCCGTAGCCGGTCTCGAGGAGGACGAATTCCTCGTCCTTGAGGTCCTCGATGGCGGCACTGGGCCGGTCGGCGAGGCGGTGCGAGGTCGGAACGGAGAGGAAGATCTCCTGTTCGGCGAGCACGGCGGTGTCGAGCAGCGGGTCTTCGACGGGTGCGGGCGCGAGCAGCGCGAGGTCGAGTTCACCGCTGGTCAGCCTGTCGACCATGTCCTGACGTGAGCCTTGGACCAGCGTGAACCGGACTCCCGGATGGTCCGCGCGGTAGCCGCGGAGCATGGTGGGGACCAGCGACCGGCCGAGCAGGTGCAGGAAGCCGAGCACGACGTGCCCGGATCCGGGGTCGACCTCCTCGCGGGCTTGGCGGACCCCGGCGTCGACGGCGGCGAGGGCGCGTTCGGCGGCGTCGGCCAGCAGTTCGGCGGCTCGGGTGAGCCGGATGCCGCGGCCGTCGGGGACCGTCAGCGGAGCGCCGAGGGCGTCGCCGAGCGCCGAGATCCGGCGGCTCACCGTGGGCTGCGGGACGCCGAGCAGTTCGGCCGCACGTGTGACGTTCGTCGTGCGGCGAAGTGCGGTGAGCAGCGCGAGCTGGGGGGCTAGCTGGGCGGTCATCCTTTCATTCAGCACGGTATCGATTGTGACAGATGAGCGTATTAGACGTATTGATTAGCTCGGCTTAGCTTCGAGATCGTGCCTGCCACCGGAACCACCCGCCGCGTGACGATCGCCGTCGCGGCGGCCGGGATCTCGTCGTTCGCCCTGCTCTACGCGCCGCAGCCGGTGCTGCCGCAGCTGGCCGAGCAGTACCACCTCGATCCCGGTGGCGCTTCGCTCGCGGTGAGCGTCGCGACCGGTGCGCTCGCGATCGCCGTCCTGCCGATCGCGGCGCTCTCCGAGGTGGTGGGACGTCGTCCGGTGATCATCGCTTCGGTGGTCCTGTCGGTCGTCTTCGGTTTCCTGCTGCCGCTGGCGCCCAGTTACCCGGCGCTGCTCGTGCTGCGAGCCCTGCAGGGGGTCGCCATCGCGGGGTTCCCCGGGGTGGCCGCCGCCTACCTCGCGGAACGGCTCGGCAAGGCCGGGCTCGCGGCGGCGGTGGGCGCGATGATCGCCGGGAACACCGTCGGCGGCATGGTCGGCAGGCTCGCGGCCGGGTTCACCGCCGGACCGTTCGGCTACCACGGCGCGCTGCTCGTCGTCGCGGTGATCGGACTGGTCTGCGCGGTGGTCACGGTGCTCGCCCTGCCGCCGGGGGAGCAAGGGACCTTTGCTATCACCTCCGGGGATCGCCGCAGGTCAGAGGTGCTTCGTGAGCAGGGCCGGGCGGTCCTCGCGGGCCTCGGCGCCGCCGTTCGGAAGCCCGTGCTGCTGGTCCAATACGCGGTCGCGCTGCTGGCGATGGGCTCGTTCGTCGCGCTCTACAACGCCGCCGGATTCCGCCTGACCGGCGAGCCGCTGAACCTCTCGCCCGCGATCGCGTCGCTCGTCTTCCTCGCTTACGCGATGGGCTCGGTCTCGTCGGCGACGGCGGGCAGGCTCGTCGGCCGGTTCGGACGTCGCCGGGCCCTCGCCGGCGCGTTGCTGCTCACGATCGCGGGCGCCGCGCTGACGCTGTCCGACTCGCTGTCGCTGGTCATCGCCGGTTTCGTGGTGCTGACCGGCGCGTTCTTCGCCGCGCACGCGGTCGCCAACGGCTGGGCCGCCGCGGAGGCGCCCGAGAACGCCCGAGGCCAGGTCGGCGGGCTCTACACGCTGTCGTACTACCTCGGCAGCAGCATCGGCGGCGCTGTCGGCGCGACCGTCTACGGGCACGCGGGCTGGAGCTGGCTGATCGTGCTCACCGCCTGCTGGCTAGCCCTGGCCGCGGCGGCCGTGGTGGCGGTGGTCCCCAAGTCCGTGAAGGCCTCCTTCCCTACCCTCAAAGTAGGGAAGGAGGCCTTCACGGAGCGCGTCTGAGCCCCGGCGATAGCAAAGGTCCCTTGCTACGCGATCGCGCCGACCAGCAGCCCGCCACCCACCGGCAGCAGCGCCGGGACCAGCCTGTCGTCCTCGCGGAAGGCCCGCGCGACCTCGCGCAGCGCGAGCGTGTCCGGGTCGCGCCGTGAGGGATCCGTCACTCGGGCCCCTGAGACGTTGTGGAACGCCAGTATCCCGCCGGGCCGCAGCAGCGCGACGGCCTTCTCGTAGCAACTCGGGTACTCGACCGGCGCCGAATCGACGAACACCAGGTCATAGCCGCCGGGGGTGAGCCGGGGGAGGACATCGAGCGCGCGACCCATGATCAGCCGGGTCCGCCCCGGCGGGTAACCGGCCTCCCGGAACGCGGACCGGGCCGCCCGGTGGTACTCGGGCTCGATGTCGATCGAAGTGAGGATCCCGTCGTCGACCATGCCCCTGAGCAGGCACAATCCGCTCACGCCCGCCCCTGTTCCGACCTCGACGACGGCCTTCGCGCGCAGCGTCGTGGCGAGGAAACGCAGGGTCGCGCCCGCGCCCGCGCTCAGCGGACCGCACCCCAGATCGGCCGACCGTGCCCGCGCGGTGGCCAGAACCTCGTCGTCGGGGAGGTACCCGTCGACGAGGTCGGCGTCGGCGGCCTCGGCAGGCGAGCCCGCATGCGTCCCGGAATTCACACGCGGAGGTTAGCGCTGCCTGTGGACAAAACGGCGAAGACTCCCTGGTACCGACTTCTCAGCCTCTTCTCAGTCCAGTCTCACTAGAAACATAAGCAGGCCGGACAGACTGGTCCTCGACAACGGGAACACCGTGCACATCGCCCGCGTTGGGTGGAGTAGTTGGGAGAAGACGCTGATGGAGGTGCCTACTTCCCCGATGCAGGACACGATGCAGGACCAGCAAGCGGACCAGGTCACGCCGGTGACCGTGGACGAGGCCGCATGGACGCCGCCGTCATGGGACGAGGTCGTGCGTGAACACGCCGACCGCGTGTACCGGCTGGCGTACCGCCTGACCGGTAACGCCCACGACGCCGAGGACCTGACGCAGGAGACCTTCATCCGGGTCTTCCGCTCCCTCGCGTCCTACAAGCCCGGCACGTTCGAGGGCTGGCTGCACCGCATCACCACGAACCTCTTCCTCGACATGGCCCGCCGCCGCTCACGCGTGCGGATGGAAGGCCTCCCCGAGGACACCGACCGCATCGTCGGTGACGACCCGAGCCCGGAGCAGGTCTACTCGGACACCCATCTCGACCCGGATCTGCAGGCCGCGCTCGACGAGCTGCCGCCCGAGTTCCGTGCCGCGGTCGTGCTGTGTGACGTCGAAGGCCTCTCTTACGAGGAGATCGGCGCCACTCTCGGTGTCAAACTCGGCACCGTGCGCAGCCGGATCCACCGTGGCCGCCAGGCACTTCGCGCTTCTTTGGAGCGTCGTCGCGCCGCGGCGCAGGAGTCTGCGAAGGTGGGGGTATGACCGCACCGCGAGGCTGGGGACTCCCCGAGTCGCATCTGCTTCCGGACGCCATCGTCGCCTTCGTGGACGGCGAGCTGACTCTCGGCGCCCAGGACAGGGCATCGGCGCATATCGCCCGCTGCCCGTCGTGCGCGGCCGAGGTCACCGCGCAGCGTCAGGCCGTCACCGCCGTGAAGCAGGCGGGAGCCCCGTCGATGTCGGCGGGTTTCCTGGCCAGCCTGTGCTCCATCCCGCAGAACACCGAACTCCCCGGCGCGCCGGACAACCTGGCGATGACGGCCGACGGTCAGCTGGTGGCCATCCAGCGGCCCGACAGGGTCGCCGGCCTTCGTGACACCGGAGTGCTGGGCGGCACGGCTCCGTTGGGATCATCGGCGCCACTGGGCCAGTCGCCGAACGTCCTCGGCGGCGGGCGGTTCGGCGTCGCTCGCCGGAAGTACGCGCAGGGCGCCGGAGTCGTCGTTTCGGGTCTGGTGCTGAGCGCCCTGGCCCTGGTCGCGACCTCGGGTGACGGCACCGAAGACCAGCCGGGCCCCGGGTTCGTGCCCCCGCAGGGCGTCAACGCCGGACTGCTGCCCGCGCAGCTGGGCGGCGGCGCGAAGCCCGAGCCGCCGCGCAGCCCCGCGCCGAGCCCGAGCACGTCCAGCCTGCCCGTGCCCGTGTCGGCCCGCTGATCCGCTTCGTCAGGGTTTGACGAAGCAGATCGTCGCGCTCTTGAAGTTCGAAGTCCCGTAGCTGGCGTAGGAGATGACCTCCGCCGTGCCTTCCGCGCACGGACTGTTCACCATGCTCGACTGCGGGAAGACCTCGCTGATCCTCAGCCGCGCCGAGCCGCAGTCCTTCAACGGCGGCGGGGTCTTGCTCTCGATGTCGTCGAAGCACAGCCCGACCTTGGCGTTGATCGCCAAGCACAGGGCGACGCCGTCGCCGCGAGCCGGCCGAGGGACGGCGTAGCGGTAGAAGCCTTCCTTGCACTCCCACTCACCCTTGTCGAGACCGGTGAGGCTCACCGCGTACGGCGCCTGAGGGGAATCGCACGCCGTCTTGACCGCATCGGCCTCCTTGCCGGAGCCGGTCAGCACGACGCAGTCGCCCTCGGTCAGGCTCTTCGCCTGCTTCTCCGGCCCGGCGACAGCCTTCAGCACGAGGATCAGGCTGATCCCGCCGCCGACCACGACGAGCGCGCCGACGAGCAGCAGCACTTTCAGTTTGGTGGACAACCCCTTCTTCTTGGGCGGCTGCTGCGGCCAGCCCTGCTGTTGCGGCCACTGCTGCTGGGGCCACTGCTGGTGAGGGGCGTTCTGGGGCGGAAAAGGGGCCCCCGGGTTCTCCGACATGACCGTTAGACTGCCAGAAGTGGGACATGGTTGCTTCAAGTGTCACTTTTCTTGGTGTTCCGGGGAATCAACGCGCACTTCACCGTGGTCACGGCAGAATCCAGGACGAGGCTTGGCGTACTCTCGCGTCCGGCCAACCTGATCTCAGCCCCGGGGAATGATGACCGAGCAGCCGAACGCGAATCCTCAGCAGCCTGGTGACCCGGCGGGGGATCGGCTCGCGCCGCGCCCGCTGGCCCGGCCCGCCGTCGATCCGGCGCAGGCGGCCACGTTCGGCAGGCCGCGTGGCGTCGACGGCGCCTTCGACAAGCTGTACCAGCCCGGTACGAACGGGCAGGCCACGCCGGGTGTGAACCTGGCGCCGCCGACACCGGAATCGCTCGCCGAAGCCTTCCGCCGCCCGCCGGGCGCCGAAGGGGTCGTGCTGGAGCGTCCGCACGGCACCAACGGCTCCGAACCGTCCGCGAACGGCGCGGAAGACCCGCTCTGGACCACGACCTCGGATCCGTGGCGCGATCCCTCGTCCGGCGCCGTCCTCGCCGGACCAGCCGTGCAGCAGGAGTCAGAAGCCGAGAAGGACGCGAAGCGCCCGCAAGGTGCGTTGCTGAGCCTTCCGGAGGTGCTCTTCGGGCGGCGCGTGCAGACGAAGGCGCTGGCGATCCTCGCCGGCGTCGCGCTGGTCATCGGCGCCGCGGGCGGGCTGATCGGCTGGTGGTTCGCCGACACCGGCACCGAACTGACCGGTCAGGCCAGCATCTCCGAGGCCGACGCGGCCAAGGAACGCCCGGCGGGCTCGATCGCGGACATCGCCCACCGGGTGGCGCCCGCCGTGGTCTCGCTCGAGGTCTTCAAACCCGGCGCCGACGCGGGCCAGCAGGGCTCCGGCGTCGTCATCGACAACCAGGGCTACGTGCTGACGAACGAGCACGTGATCTCGGCCGCGACGGCCGACTCGGCCACCAAGGTCACCGCCGTGTTCTTCGACGGCAAACGCGTCGAGGCGAAGATCGTCGGCGCCGATGCCAAAACCGATCTGGCCGTGGTCAAGGTCGACGTCAAGAACCTGACCGCGTTGCAGGTCGGGAAGTCGTCCGACCTCGCCGTCGGCGATTCGGTGATCGCCGTCGGTTCGCCGCTGGCGCTGCAGAACTCGGTCACCGCGGGCATCGTGAGCGCGCTCAACCGCCCGGTCACCGCGGGCGGCGACGGCGGCAGCGCGCCGGTGATCTACGAGGCCATCCAGACCGACGCCGCGATCAACCACGGAAACTCGGGCGGCGCGCTCGTCGACGCGACAGGTGCGCTCGTCGGGATCAACTCGGCGATCCGCTCGTCCAGCGCCGAGGGCGGCAGCATCGGCATCGGCTTCGCCATCCCGAGCGACTACGCGGTGAAGATCGCGAAAACACTGATCAAGGACGGCAAGGTCGTCCATCCCGACATCGGCATCAACGCTTCGTCGACCGTCGCGGGCTCCAGCACCATGGGCGCGCAGGTCCGCAACGTCGCCCCGGGTGGCCCGGCCGCGTCCGCGGGCATCAAAGAAGGCGACGTCATCACGGAAGTGGGCGGACGGCTCGTGCGCGACTCGGCGGAACTGCTCGTCGCGGTCCGCGCGCGTGAAGTCGGCGAAATGGTGCCTGTCCGCCTTGTCCGGGATGGGTCTTCACTTGTCGTCGACGTGAAACTGGCCTCGGACTAGCGAGTTCGGCCGGGTACCCTGAACGGGGAAGACGCCGAGGCGGAGGTTCACACGGGTGTTCGAGAGTGTCGGCTGGGGAGAGATCCTCATCATCGTCGTCGCGGGTCTTTTCATCCTCGGTCCGGAAAGGCTGCCCGAAGCGGCGGCCTGGCTGGCGAAGAGCGTCCGCAAGGTCCGCGATTTCGCGACCGGGGCCAAGACGCAACTGCGCGAGGAGATGGGTCCGGAGTTCGACCAGCTGCGCAAGCCGCTGGAGGATCTGCGAGGCCTGCGGAACTTCGACCCGAAGCGGGTCGTCACCCAGCACCTGTTCGACGGTGACACGGATCCGCTGGGGCTCAAGGACGTCAACGGCACCAACGGTTCCCACGGCGGCGGTTCCAACGGCGCTTCGAAGCCCAACGGCTATCCGGCGACGGCCGCGCAGCCCGAGCCGCTGAAGCCGGGCGAGCGCCCTCCGGTCGACCCGGACGCCACCTGATACCCACGCGTTTAGTCCTCTGAATGCGATCCTTGCGCGTGCAAGTACCGCATCCAGAGGACTAAATGCAGGTCAGCGGCCTGCGGGGGTGACGTTCAGCATCATCCCGGCCAGCCCGCGCGCCCGGACGGTCAGCTTCTTCGCCGCCTCCTTGAGCACGAGCGACGCCGGCGCGTCCGGCTCCGCCAGCACGATCGGCGTTCCCGCGTCGCCGAGCGAGACCACGCGCGGGTCCATCGGGATCTGCCCGAGCAGCGGCACGGTCGAGCCGACCGACTTCGACAGCGAGTCGGCGACGGATTGCCCGCCGCCGGAGCCGAAGATCTCCATCCGCTCGCCCTCGGGCGTTTCCAGCCACGACATGTTCTCGATGACCCCGGCGACCCGCTGCCGCGTCTGCAGCGCGATCGCGCCCGCGCGCTCGGCCACTTCGGCGGCCGCCTGCTGCGGGGTGGTGACGACCAGGATCTCCGCGTTCGGGATCAGCTGAGCCACCGAGATCGCGATGTCGCCGGTGCCCGGTGGCAGGTCCAGCAGCAGGATGTCGAGGTCGCCCCAGAAGACGTCGGCGAGGAACTGCTGCAGCGCGCGGTGCAGCATCGGCCCACGCCACACGACGGGCGTGTTGCCCGGGGTGAACATGCCGATCGAGATGACCTTCACGCCGTGCGCCTGCGGCGGCATGATCATGGTGTCGACCTTGGTCGGCTTCTCGTGCGTGCCGAGCATCCGCGGCACCGAGTGCCCGTAGATGTCCGCGTCGACCACGCCGACGGAGAGCCCGCGCTCGGCCATCGCCGCGGCGAGGTTCACCGTCACCGAGGATTTGCCGACCCCGCCCTTACCGGACGCGACGCAGTAGACCCGCGTCAGCGAACCCGGCTGCGCGAACGGGATCACCGGTTCCGTGGCGTCCCCGCGCAGGGATTTTCGCAGTTCCGTGCGTTGCTCGTCGTTCATCACGTCGAGCTCGACCCGGACGTCGCTGACGCCGGGGAGCTTCTTGACGGCTTCGGTGGTGTCGTTGGTCAGCGTCGCCTTCAACGGGCAGCCGGCGACCGTCAGGTAGATCCCGACGACGACCACACCGTCCGAGCCCACCTCCACGCCCTTGACCATGCCGAGTTCGGTGATCGGTTTCTTGATCTCCGGGTCGTACACGGCCTTCAGCGCGGTGCGGACATCGTCGACGCTGGGGAGTTGCTGCGTACTGGTCACACGTCCATGTTACGTACCGGTAGCGGCACGGTCGGGTTTGCCCTTGCGCGGCTTGGCGTCAAGATCCTCACGGAGACGGTCGAGTTCGCTCCGCAGGAAGTCGCGCGTGGCGACCTCGCCGACCGCGATCCGCAGCGACGCGAGCTCCCTGGCGAGGTATTCGGTGTCCGCCTTGGTCTGCTCGGCCCGGTTCCGGTCTTCCTTCAGCGAGATGCTGTCGCGGTCGTCCTGCCGGTTCTGCGCCAGCAGGATGAGCGGCGCGGCGTAGGCGGCCTGTGTCGAGAAGGCCAGGTTCAGCAGGATGAACGGGTACGGGTCCCATCGCAAGGAGACCGCCACCAGGTTCAGCACGATCCAGACGATGACGATCAGCGTCTGCCAGAACAGGTACTTGCCGGTGCCGAGGAACCGCGCGACCCGCTCGGTGAGCCTGCCGAAGGCGTCCGGATCGATGTTCAGCCTGAACCGGCCTTGGCGGCGGGGCTGGTCGAGCCGCCGTCCGGAAGTCAGTTCAGGCACGCTCGGCCTCCTCTGTGTCGATGGTGATGTCGCCGGTGATGTCGTGCAGCCCGGTCTCGCGCCAGTCTTCCGGGAGGAGATGGTCGAGCACGTCGTCGACGGTGACAGCGCCGAGCAGGTGGTCCTCGGCGTCCACCACCGGCCCGCAGGTGAGGTTGTAGGCGGCGAAGTAGCGGGTGACCTCGGACAACGTGGCGTTCGGCCGCAGCGCGGGCAACTGCGTGTCGACGGCGCTCGCCACCATCTCCGCGGGCGGTTCGCGCAGCAGCCGCTGGAAGTGGACGACGCCGACGAAGCGTCCCGTCGGCGTTTCCGTCGGCGGACGGCAGACGAACACCATGCTCGCCAGCGCCACCGGGAGGTCGGCGTTGCGGATGTGCGCGAGCGCCTCCGCGACGGTGGCGTCCGGTGTCAGCACCACCGGCTCGGGCGTCATCAGCCCGCCCGCGGTGTCCGAGGAGTACTTCAGCAGCCGCTTCACCGGCGCCGACTCCTCGGGTTCCATCAGCTCCAGGAAGCGGCTCTGTTCGGCGGGCGCGAGTTCGGCCAGCAGGTCGGCGGCGTCGTCGGGGTTCATCGCCTCGAGGATGTCGGCGGCCCGTTCCTCGGCGAGGTAGGACAGCAGCTCCTTCTGGTCGTCCTCGGGAAGCTCCTCGATGACGTCGGCGAGGTGCTCGTCGTCCATCGCGTCGGCGACCTCGTGGCGCCGCTTCAACGGCAGGTCGCGGACCGTGGCGGCGACGTCGGCCGCGCGCATGGTGTCGAACAGCATCAGCAGCTGCGCCGCGCCCTGGGTCTGGCCGGTCAGGTCGGTGAGCCCGAGCCCGGACACCTCCGACCACGGCAGCACCTGCATCGGCGCTCGGCGCCTGCCGAGGCCGAGCCTGCTCGACCGCTCGCGGATGGCGAGTTTCGCGAGCACCCAGTCCCGCGTCCTCGTCGGCTCCATACCGGCGTCGACGACGGTGACCCGGGTATCCGATCCCGTGAGCGTGGCGTACGCGTCGAACAGTTGCCCGACCACCAGCACCTCGTTGGGGCGCTGATGGAAGCGCCGCATGTTGACCGAACCGGTGGCGAGCGTGACCGCGCTGGGCTCGATGGAGGTCACGCGCAACATCGGCACGAACACGCGGCGCCTCGTCGTCAGCTCGACCACGATGCCCAGGATCCGCGGCGGCTGCTGATCGAGCCGGAGGCCCGCCACCAGGTCCCGCACCTTGCCGATCGATTCACCATCCGGTCCGAAAACCGGCAAACCGGCCAGCTGAGCTGCGAATACCCTGTTGACGGCGGCCATGTCCGAAGGTTATCCGCTCCCGGCGCGGGAGACGATTCGTGTGATCACCGCAATGCCCAGGCGGCGATGGCGGGGACGGCGGCGTAGGCCGGGTCTTCGGCGATGCTTTCGGGCGAGGCGCCCTCGGCGAGGTCTTCGTACAGCCAGGTCCAGTTCTCCACCGCGCGCACGAGCGTCCACGCCCGCGCGCGTTCGGCGTCCACCCCGGCCGCCTCGCTGAACCACCTGATCTTGTCGTCCATTGTGGACTCGTCCGCGCGGTTCCAGAGGATCGAGATCGCGCCGAACTCGAGGTCACCCGAAAGCGGCTTCGGGTCGATCACCAGCCAGGGTTCGCGTTCACCGGCGAGGACGTTCTCGAAGTGCAGGTCCTCGTTCACCATCAGCTCGCCCGCCGTGGGCCCGAGGTCCGCGCAGATCTCCACGGCGGCGTCCAGGTACTTCCGGTCGAACGGCTCGCCCAGTTCGCTCCAGGTCTCCGGGAGTTCGGTGACCAGCTCCGCGGCCTCCTCGCGCAGGGACCGCTGCAGTGCTTCGGGAGCGGGGACGGCGAGCCGCCGCGCTATCGCGCCGACCGTCTCGACGGCCATCTGGATCGGCTCCGTTTCGAGCGAGCGAGTGGCGTCGAGGCGCTCCAGGAGCAGCACGCCGTCCTCAGGAACGTTGTCGTACAGCAGGACCGCGCCCTGACCGGCCCAAGTGGACAGTGCGAGGGGTTCGTCGTCGGATTCCTCGTGCGGCCAGCCGAGCTTGAGGATCGCGGGGGAGCCGTCCGCGCGGCGCACGGGCTGGGCGACGCCGACGAAGCCGTGCATGGCCTCGCCGTCGTACTGGAGTTGCCATTTGGCGGTGTACTTCTCGGCGAGGAACGGGAGGGAGTCGAGCCATTCGGCGGCTCCGGGGCCGAGGTCGGCGGCGCGGTCGAGGAACTTGGGCGGGATCTTGAAACCGGTCACGAACCCACCTTGGCAGGCCTGTCCACCGTGTTTCCCCCGTGACCCGCCGGGCGTACCGTGAACAGCGAGAACAACCCCGGGAGCAGCCATGGTGGTGGAGATTCTCAGTGCGGTCGCCGTCGCGGGCGGTGCTTGGCTCGCGGTCGGCCTCCGCGTGGTGAAGCAGTACGAACGCGGTCTCGTGTTCCGGTTCGGGCGGGTGCGCCCGGCCATCCGGGAGCCGGGGCTCGCGATGCTGGTGCCGTTCGCGGACAGGCTGCAGAAGGTCAACATGCAGATCGTCACGATGCCGATCCCCGCGCAGGACGGCATCACCCGCGACAACGTCACCGTGCGGGTGGACGCGGTCGTGTACTTCAAGGTGATCGACCCGGTGCTGGCCGCGGTGAACGTGCAGGACTACCGCTCGGCCGTCGGCCAGGTCGCGCAGACCTCGTTGCGGTCCATCATCGGCAAGAGCGATCTGGACGACCTGCTGTCGAACCGTGAGCGGCTCAACGAGGGCCTGGAGCTGATGATCGACAGCCCGGCGCTGGACTGGGGCATCCACATCGACCGGGTCGAGATCAAGGACGTCGCGCTGCCGGAGTCCATGAAGCGCTCGATGTCACGCCAAGCCGAAGCCGAACGCGAACGGCGGGCTCGGGTCATCTCGGCCGACGGGGAACTGCAGGCGTCGTACAAACTTTCGCAGGCGGCCGCGACCATGGCCGACACCCCGGCGGCGCTGCAACTGCGGTTGCTGGAGACCGTCGTGCAGGTGTCGGCGGAGAAGAACTCGACGCTGGTCCTGCCGTTCCCGGTGGAGTTGCTGCGCTTCCTCGACGCGAACACACCCAAGAAGGACCCGGCTCCTGAGAACAACGGTCAGGTGGCGCCTGCACCTCGTGAACCAGACGATGCGGACCAGGGCTCGTGAAAGGTTGCGAAAGCCACTTTCGCAACACGTCGGTACATCGCCACGCGGAATCCGCCCCGGCCCAAGTCTCACCGCTGCTTCGGGGTGTCGCGAAAGCCACTTTCGGGACATCAGACGTCCCGAAAGTGGCTTTCGCGACACCCCGACCCGTCCCTTTCTCAGGCCAGGGCCTCGGGCGATAGCAAAGGTCCCTTGCTTCCGGCAGGCGAGTCGCGGTGCATCGGATACATGACGAAGCCCCAGGCGTTCGCATCACCCGTATCGAACCCTGGCTACTCAAGCTGGCCGTTGACGCCCAAAATGATCAATGTCCCGAAAAACCCGACGTACAACGCGAGCACGACGTAGCCGATGATCACCGCCGCGAGCGCCATGCCGCGCCCGCCCGCCTCACCTCGGTTCGCCTTCGCCAGCCCGATGTGCCCCAGGATCAGCCCGACGATCACGGTCACGCACGAGCAGATCCCGACGAGCGAGCACACCAGCCCGGCGATCGCCATGCCGTTGTCCTGTGACCGGGGCGGTGCCGCCGCCGCGTATGGGTTGTACGCCTGGACGTACGGCTGCGGCGGGTAAGAGACAGGCATCGGCGTGTACGCCGGAGGAGCCGAAGCGTCCGGAGCCGCGAAGGACGGCGGGACGGGCTCGGCGGTCAGCGGGTCGATGGCCTGCGCGACCGGTTCCGGCGCGGCGGGAGCGGAAGGCACCTCGAACGGCGCCGGCGGCTCGAACGGCGGAGGCGGCGTGAACGGCGCGGGCGGCTGGAACTGTTGCGGTTCCGCCGGCGACGGGCTCGACACCGGCTCGGACGCCGAAGACGTCGGATCCGAGAAAGTGTTCGAGTCGGTGTAGGACGACGTCGACGGTGTGTCCTGCGAGTCGGAACTGCTCATCCCGTTGGCCCCCTGGTTCGTGCGGGACCCCACCGTATCCGGGCACGGGTCACGAGACGCCCGCGGCTCCGACCGCGAACACCACGAAAACGAACCACAGGATGACCGGGATCAGCCACAGCGCGGTGATGACGTAGCCGACGACCATCCCGGCCTGCGCCATGCCCTGACCGCCCGCTTCGCCGCGTTTGGCCTTCCCGAGCGCGATGTGCCCGAAGATGATCCCCAGGATCGCCGGGAAGCACATGATGAGCCCGAGCAGCGAGCACACCAGCGACGCCACCGCCATGCCCTGGTCCGGCGGTCGCACGTAGGTCTGCTGGACGTAGAACTGCTGCGGAGGCTGATAGGGCTGGAGACCGTACGGCTGCTGGAACTGCCCGGAAGGCTGTTGCTGCCCGTACGGGTCGTGCGGATTCGTCATGCGGGGTCCCCTCGTCGGTTCAGGACGGTATCGCTACCGAAAGGCCCCGTGTTTCGCGGCGGTGTTCACCGCGACCGGGATCGCGATGGCGTACAGGATGCCCTTCGTACCCCCGGACTGTGATCGGCCAGTCACTGTAGAGCCATGGCCACGGATGGCGTACGCGTGACTGCGCTCATAGCGAGGTCCCCGGACAGGCGTCATACTCACCGGTAACCCAGCGCCGGGAGCCCGGTGCCCGCGAATTTAGGGAGCAGCGATGGCTCGCCTCGCCCAGACCGCCGGCTTGACCGACGTGCAGTCCGAAATCCTCGCCACGGTCCGCCAGTTCGTGGACAAGGAGGTCATCCCGCGCGCGCAGGAGCTCGAGCACTCCGACACCTATCCCGCCGACATCGTCGAGGGGATGAAGGAGATGGGCCTGTTCGGGCTCACCATCCCGGAGGAGTACGGCGGCCTCGGCGAGTCGCTCCTGGCCTACGCGCTCGTGGTCGAGGAGATCGCGCGCGGCTGGATGAGCGTTTCCGGCGTCATCAACACGCATTTCATCGTGGCGCACATGATCTCCCGCCACGGGACGCCGGAGCAGAAGCAGCACTTCCTGCCCCGGATGGCCACCGGTGAGGTCCGCGGCTCGTTCTCGATGTCCGAGCCGGATCTCGGTTCCGACGTCGCCGCGATCAAGACCCGCGCCCGCAAGACCGACGACGGTTACGTCATCGACGGCGCGAAGATGTGGCTGACCAACGGCGGCAGCTCCAACCTGATCGCGCTGCTCGTCAAAACCGACGAGGGGGCCGAGAAGGCCCACCAGAACCTGACCACGTTCCTGGTCGAGAAGCCCGAGGGCTTCGGCGAGGTCGCTCCCGGTCTCACCATCCCCGGCAAGATCGACAAGATGGGCTATAAGGGCGTCGACACCACCGAGGCCGTTTTCGACGGCTACGAGATCGGCGCGGACAAGGTCCTCGGCGAGGCGCCGGGCAAGGGCTTCGCGTACATGATGGACGGTGTCGAGGTCGGCCGCGTCAACGTCGCCGCGCGCGCCTGCGGCATCGCGATCCGCGCTTTCGAGCTCGCGGTGGAGTACGCCCAGCAGCGCAAGACCTTCGGCAAGGCGATCGCCGAGCACCAGGCGATCGCGTTCAAACTCGCCGAGATGGCCACCAAGGTCGAGGCCGCGCACCTGATGATGGTCAACGCCGCCCGGCTCAAGGACTCCGGCGAGCGCAACGACGTCGAGGCCGGCATGGCGAAGCTGATCGCGAGCGAGTACTGCGCCGAGGTCACCCAGGACTCGTTCCGCATCCACGGCGGCTACGGCTACTCGAAGGAGTACGAGATCGAGCGTCTCATGCGCGAGGCGCCGTTCCTGCTCATCGGCGAGGGCACCAGCGAGATCCAGAAGACCATCATCAGCCGAGGACTGCTCCGCGAGTACAAGTCACGCTCCTGAACGTTCGCGCCTTTCGCCCGTCCTTGAGAAGATGGACCGGGACGGGCGAGAGGTGATTACGTGAGTGCTCCCTTTGGCGGAGGCGGCCGGGCCGCGGGTGGGTTGCCCAGGCTGCCGACACCGCCTTCCGGCTGGCCGATCGGCTCCTACGCGACGTACGGCGAAGCGCAGCACGCCGTGGACTTTCTCGCGGAGAAGGAATTCGGGGTCGCCGACGTGACCATCGTCGGCGTCGACCTGATGCTCGTCGAACGCATCCTCGGCAGGCTGAGCTGGGGCCGCGTGCTGGGCACCGGAGCGGTGTCGGGCGCGTGGTTCGGCCTGATCATCGGGCTGTTGCTGGGCATGTTCAACAACCAGGGTTTCGCCTGGCAGCCGATGATCGGGGGGCTCCTGCTCGGCATTCTGGCGTGGACGGTCTTCGCGGCCATCAGCTACAGCATGTCCCGCCGCGACTTCTCCTCCGCGAGCCAGCTGGTCGCCGGTCGTTACGACGTGCTCTGCCAGCCGCGTTCGGCCGAACAGGGCCGGGAGCTCCTCGCCCAGCTCGCGCTGCGGCCGCATCGATGACATTCGGCGGTACTGGTTCACCTGTTCGTCGTGCACTCCGCTGAATCGTTACCGATACTGCTTGCGGGCGTAGATCGCCCGGAATAGGTTGCACAACACCAGTCGGGCGGTCGCGTACTCCAGCGTGTCCGCCCGAGCACTAGCACGTCGGGGTGCTGGCGCGCGGGCTTCTTCAACGCGTCCTAGTGCCGCCGTATCCCCAGGCGTGCGCGGGTGAGGAGGCCTCATGGGGAAGAGGATGAGCGCGAGCCGGAGGGGCCGCTCACCAGGCCGCACCGGCTCGCTACTCGGCGCGACAGCGCTGACGGTCGGCCTGCTGGCGGGCTGTGGGTCGGATGCCGGACTCAAGATCAACGTCTACTACGCGCCCGAAGACAACTTCCAGTCCGTTGTGGACGATTGCACCAAGGCCTCGGGCGGGCGATACGAGGTCGTCTACAACAAGCTCCCGCGGCCGGCCGACGGCCAGCGGGAACAGATGGTGCGACGGCTGGCCGCCGGCGACGATTCACTCGACGTACTGGGGTTGGACGTCACGTGGGTCTCGGAGTTCGCCGAGGCGGGCTGGGCCGACGAATGGACGGGTGAAGCGAAGGCCGAGGCGACAGCGGGCGTCCTGCCGGGCCCGCTCGAAACCGCCACGTGGAACGGAAAACTCTACGCGGCGACCAAGAACACCAACGTCCAGCTGCTCTGGTACGACGACAGGCTGACCCCGAATCCGCCGAAGACCTGGGACGAGATGATCCAGCAGGCCCAGGCGCTCAAGGCACAGGGCAAACCGGCGAACGTCGTGTTCACCGGCGCCCAGTACGAAGGCCTCGTCGTCATCTACAACACGCTCGTCGAGTCGGCGGGCGGCAAGATCCTCTCCGACGACGGCAAGTCCGTCGTGATGGACGCGGGCGCGATCAAGGCGCTGGAGATGCTCAAGAAGGTCACCACGGCGGGGATCACCGATCCGTCGCTGACCAACTCGAAGGAGGACGAGGTCCGCCAGGCCTTCCAGCGTGGCAACGCCGCCTTCGAATTGAACTGGCCGTTCGTCTACGCCTCCTACGCCAAGGAGAAGAAGGACGAGCTCAAGCACTTCAAGTGGACCACCTATCCGCGGTTCGAAGCGGGCAAACCCGCCAAGACCACGATCGGTGGCTACAACCTGGCCGTCAGCTCGACTTCGAAGCACAAGGCCGAGGCCTATGAAGTCGCGCTGTGCCTGCGCAACGAGAAGAACCAGAAGTTCTCCGCGCTCAAGGACGGCGTCCCGCCGACACTCGAATCGCTCTACACCGACACGGTCCCCCTCGACGCGACGGCGGGCGTGAGTGACGACAACCCGAGCATGGACACGAAGTACCCGATGCGGGAAACGATCCTGGACGCGCTCAAGGACGCCGCGGTGCGCCCGCTGACGCCCGCGTACCAGAACGCTTCGACGGTTCTGTCGAAGATCCTTTCCCCGCCTTCCGAAATCGATCCGCAGAAGACGGCGGAGAAGCTGAAAGAACAGCTCGCCGACGCGCTCCAGTCGAAGGGAGTGATCCCGTGACCGTGCAGGAAACCGCCGGTTCGGCGACCGAGAGCAAGCCGGGCAAGAAGGCGAAACCCGTTCTCAGTGAAGGAAAGAAGGCCGAGCGCAGACTGGGGCTCTGGCTGTGCGCCCCGGCGGCGTTCGTGATGATCGCCGTCACCGGGTATCCGATCGTCTACTCGATCTGGCTCTCGTTGCAGCGCTACGACCTCCGGTTCCCCGCGCAGCAGGAGTTCGTCGGTCTCGACAACTACGTTTCGGTGCTGACCAACGGTTACTGGTGGACGGCGTTCGGGACGACGATGGGATTGACCGTCGTCTCGGTGGTGATCGAGTTCGTCCTGGGCATGATCCTGGCGCTGATCATGCACCGGACGCTCGTCGGACGGGGCCTCGTGCGGACGGTCGCCCTGATCCCGTACGGCATCGTGACGGTGGTCGCGGCGTTCTCCTGGTACTACGCCTGGACGCCGGACACGGGCTACCTGGCCAATCTGTTCTTCCCGGACAGCGCGCCGCTGACCGAGTACGGGTCTTCGCTGGCGATCATCGTGCTGGCCGAGGTGTGGAAGACCACGCCGTTCATGGCGCTGCTGCTGATGGCGGGGCTGGCACTCGTGCCGGAAGACCTGCTGAAGGCCGCGGCGATGGACGGCGCGACGGCGTGGCAACGGTTCACCAAGGTCATGCTGCCGGTGATGAAACCGGCGATCCTGGTGGCGCTGCTGTTCCGCACCCTGGACGCTTTCCGCATCTTCGACAACATCTTCGTGCTCACCAACGGCGCGCAGGACACGTCGTCGGTGTCGATGCAGACCTACAACAACCTGGTCAAGGGGTTGAACCTCGGGATCGGCTCGACGATGGCGGTGCTGATCTTCATCACGGTGGCGATCATCGCGTTCCTCTTCATCAAGGTGTTCGGCACGGCCGCGCCCGGTAGCGACAATGGGGGTAAGCGCTGATGGCCATCGGTGGAGCGGTCACGTCCGGCCGCAAGCTCAAATGGGGTCTCGTCGACATCCTGGTCCTGATCTTCGCGCTGTTCCCGGTGCTGTGGGTGGTGTCCCTTTCGTTCAAGACCAAGGAGACCTTGGACGACGGGTACTTCATCCCGCAGGAATGGACGTGGCAGAACTACGCGGACATCTTCGAGACCACGGAGTTCATCCGGGCACTGGTGAACTCGATCGGCATCGCGATCATCGCGACGGTGATCGCGGTCGTCCTCGGCACGATGGCGGCGTACGCGATCGCGCGGCTGGACTTCCCCGGCAAGCAGCTGCTGGTCGGGATGTCACTGCTGATCGCGATGTTCCCGCAGGTTTCGCTGGTGACGCCGTTGTTCAACATCGAACGTGAGCTGGGGCTGTTCGACACGTGGCCGGGGCTCATCCTGCCCTACATCACGTTCGCGCTGCCGCTGTCGATCTACACGCTTTCCGCATTCTTCCGCGAAATCCCGTGGGAGCTGGAAAAAGCGGCGAAGATGGACGGCGCGACCCCGGCGCAGGCGTTCCGGAAGGTGATCGCGCCCCTGGCGGCACCGGGGGTGTTCACCACCGCGATCCTGGTGTTCATCTTCTGCTGGAACGACTTCCTGTTCGCGATCTCGCTGACCTCGACAGAGGCCTCGCGCACGGTCCCGGCGGCGCTGTCGTTCTTCACCGGGTCCTCGCAGTTCGAAGACCCGACAGGGACGATCTCCGCGGCCGCCGTGGTGATCACCGTCCCGATCATCCTGTTCGTGTTGTTCTTCCAGCGTCGCATCGTGGCGGGGCTGACGTCCGGTGCGGTGAAGGGCTGACCCATGGCTGAAATCGTTCTCGAAAAAGTCACCAAGAAGTACCCCGACGGCGCCCTCGCAGTGTCCGAAGTGGACATCACCATCGCCGACGGCGAGTTCATCATCCTGGTCGGCCCGTCCGGCTGCGGCAAGTCCACGACGCTGAACATGGTCGCCGGCCTGGAGGACATCTCCTCCGGCGAACTGCGCATCGACGGCAAGCGCGTCAACGAGAAGGCACCGAAGGACCGCGATATCGCGATGGTGTTCCAGTCCTACGCCCTGTACCCGCACATGAGTGTCCGGGAGAACATGGCGTTCCCGTTGCGGCTGGCCAAGGTCGACGACCGGACGGTGCGGGCGAAGGTCGAGGAGGCGGCGCAGATCCTCGATCTGACCGGGCATCTGGACCGCAAACCGGCGAACCTCTCCGGTGGGCAGCGTCAGCGCGTCGCGATGGGACGCGCGATCGTCCGTAACCCCAAGGCGTTCCTGATGGACGAGCCACTGTCCAACTTGGACGCGAAGCTCCGCGGCCAGATGCGGACCTCGGTGTCGAAGATCCAGAAGCAGCTGGGCACGACGACGCTGTACGTCACGCACGACCAGACCGAGGCGATGACCCTCGGCGACCGGGTCGTCGTGCTCCGGGCGGGCTACGTGCAGCAGATCGGGTCGCCGCAGTTCCTCTACGACAACCCGGCGAACCTGTTCGTGGCCGGGTTCATCGGCAGCCCGTCGATGAACTTCGTGCCCGCGACGCTGGAGAACGGCACCGCCCGCAGCGCGCTGGGCGACATCCCGCTCACCGACCGGGTGCGGCAACTCGTCGAGGCCGCCGACGCGCCGCGTGAGGTCATCGTCGGCATCCGGCCGGAGCACTTCGAGGACGCCGCTCTGGTGGACGCGTCGGCCCGTCAGGGCGCGACGTTCATCGCCCACGTGGACGTCCTCGAGTCGATGGGTTCCGAGAAGTTCGCGCACTTCTCGGTCGAGGGTGAGGCCGCGTCGTCGTCCGACCTCGCGGATCTCGCCGCCGACAGCGGATCCTCGGACGTCCCGGGCTCGGAGTCACAGATCGTGGCCCGGCTCTCGGCGGCGTCCTCGGCCGCGGAAAACCAGAACGTGGAACTCTGGTTCGACGCGGACAAGATCAAGCTGTTCGACGGGGCCAGCGGCAAGAACCTGACCTACACGGAGTGATCCGGACTCGTCCTGCCCGGGGATCAGTACTCGCTCTCGGGCAGGGCGAGCCACAGCACGAGGTAGACGATGAACTGCGGGCCCGGCAGCAGGCACGAGAGCACGGCCAGCAGGCGGACCTTGCCCGGCGTGGTGCCGAACCGTTTGGCGATACCGGCGCAGACGCCGCCGATCATGCGGCCCTGGCGCGGGCGGGTCAGTCGGGTGGCCACGGAGTTGCTCACGGGTTCGTCCCTCTCGGTAGTCGCGGTGTGTGAAACCCATTTTCGTCGCGCGACGCCGCGACCGCATCCCACCGCGGAACGAAACGGACCCCTAAGGGCGTGAAATCGCCGTGAGGTGACCACCTGCGAAAACCCGGCCTGCCCTGTGTTCTTCGCCCGTAAGGGGTGGTGTTCCCGGCTCTTTTGACGATACTGCTCCGGTGCGCCCGAAGAGTCTGATCGCAGTCCTCGGTGGCCTGTTCCTCGCCGCGGCCTGTGCCGCGCCGGAACCGGCGGTGACGCCGTCGCCGACCACGGCCCGCGACGAGGCCCTGACCGCCGCGGAGGCGCTCGGGGACTACGCGTCCCTCGACTACTGCAGTCTTGTCGACAAGGCGAAGGTGGTCGGCGGCGGAAACGCGGTCAAACCGCCTCTGACCTCTTTCGATTTCTGCCGTCTCGAATTCGTCGAGGGTGCCAACCGCTACACCGTGACCACCGGACCGATCGATTCCGGGCAGGATCCGAACAATCAGCCCTACGACTACGGCGGGCCGCTTCCGGAGGGCATCAGCGTCCAGCAGTCGACGTTCAACGAGAGCACCGCCTGCACCCGGCTGCTGACCTTCGCCGACGGGATCCGGCTGCCCATCGTGGTGACCTCGGACAACGAAACCCCGGCCGACCAGGCCGTCCGGTGCCGGATCGCCGACACGACGGTCGGCGGCGCGGCCGCGGCGATCACCGGGCAGAAGGTCGGGAGACTGAACCTCGACCAGCGCTCATGGGGGCGAGTCGCCCCGTGCGCGCTGCTCGACCGGCACGAACTCGACGCGGCCGCCGGTGCCGAGACCAAACCGGCCCCGGCGCTTTCCGGGCACAACTGCATCCGCGGCAAGGTCAGCTTCACGCTGTCGGTGGGGGCGGACACCACGCCGGGCGCGACGGAGGCGCTGGGCGGGCGGCAGGCCGAGGTCACCACGTCGGGCGCGTTCTGCCAGGTGACCACGCGCCGGCCGATCCCGGGCACCCCGGAGCGGGTCGAGCAGGCGATGCTCTCCGTGGTCGGCATCGACGGCGCGGAGGGGGACGCCACGTGCGCGGCGGCCCGGGAGGTCGCGGTGGCGGTGTTCCCGAAGCTCCCTTGACCCGCATCCAGAGGACTGAACGCGGTACCCCGTCACGTCACCAACCCCGGGACTCGCGTGACCAACCCCGGGACTCGCGTGACCAGGGCCGTAACTCGCGTGACTGAGCCCGGGACACGCGAGTTCCGGGTCTGATCACGTGAGTTCCGCCTCCAAGCACGCGAGATCGGCCTTGGCGGCGGGGCGGGATCGCATGCAGAGGACTAAACGCGGGTCAACGTAGCTTCGGGAGCCTGAAGGAGCACATGACTTCGTCCAGCGCCTCGAAGTCCAGTGGCGGATGCGGCAGCGGGGTGGCGCGGCCGGGTTCGGCGCGCAGGCCGTCCAGGAGCAGCGCGAGACAGCGGCGCCACAGGTCCGGCTGGATACCGTGCGTGAACTCGATGACCGAACCGATCATCTGGTGCAGCAGGGGCATGTCCGTCGGCACGATGTCGGCGCGGAGGACGCCCGCCGACTGAGCCCGTTCGACGAGCTGTGTGATCAACGGCACCATGCGGGCTTTCGCCTCGGCGACGCGCTCCTGACCGAAGACGTTCGACAGCATGACTTCGCGTAACCCGCGGTCACCGGCGTGCAGTTCGGCCGCGCGCCAGGTGAAGTCGGTGAAGCCTTTCCATGGGTCTTCGGCGCGAAGCGCCTCTTCGGCGAACTGCCGGATCGTCTCGAACTGGTCGACGAACATGGCCTCGACCAGGTGTTCCTTACTCGGGAAGCGGCGATAGACGGTGCCGACGCCGACGCCGGCGTGATGCGCGACGTCGTCGAGCGTCGCTTCGAGCCCGCGCTCGCCGAAGACATCGCGTGCCGCCGCGATGATGCGCTGCCGATTGAGTTCAGCGTCGCGCCGCAGCGGCCGCGCCGGTGCGGCGGGAGCGAGGTCCCGAGCCATTCGTCCAGCTTAACAAACGAAGTAGAGGACGCCTCTCCGCTTTTCGGGTACCTTGGCGACGAAAGGGGAGATACCTACTCCACATAGCTTCTTCGTCACTATCGGTGAGGAAACCGCCCGTATGCCTGAGTCATCCACCGCTGTCGCCACGCCGTCGGGGGCCGGCGCCACACAGCACGCCAACCCGCACCACGCCAGGAGATGGCTGATCCTGGTGATGATCGGCCTCGCCCAGTTGATGGTGGTGCTCGACGCCACCGTCGTGAACATCGCGCTCCCGTCCGCGCAGCAAGACCTCGGCTTCTCGAACGACGCCCGTCAGTGGGTCGTCACCGCGTACGCGCTCGCGTTCGGCAGCCTGCTCCTGCTGGGCGGTCGGCTCGCGGACCTCTTCGGCCGCAAACGCGCGTTCCTGGTCGGGCTCGCCGGTTTCGCCATCGTGTCGGCGATCGGTGGCGCCGCCGGCAGCATCGAGATGCTTCTCATCGCTCGCGCCGCACAGGGTGTCTTCGGCGCCCTTCTCGCTCCGGCGGCTCTCTCGCTGCTGACCACGACCTTCACCGACCCGAAGGAACGCGGTAAGGCCTTCGGTGTCTTCGGCGCGATCGGCGGTGGCGGGGCGGCGATCGGCCTGCTGCTCGGCGGCGTGCTGACCGAGTACCTCGACTGGCGCTGGTCGATGTACGTCAACATCATCTTCGCGGTGATCGCGTTCGCCGGTTCGTTCGTGCTGCTGAAGAACTCCGAGACCGACGGCCCGCGCCCGAAGCTCGACATCCCGGGCACGATCACCGCTTCGGCCGGACTCTTCGCGCTGGTCTACGGCTTCGCGAACGCCGAGCGCGACTCGTGGTCCTCGATCTCGGTGTGGGGTTTCCTCGCCGCCGGCGTCGTGCTGCTCGCCGCGTTCGTGGTGATCCAGCAGCGGGCCGAACATCCGCTCCTGCCGCTGCGCGTCCTGCTCGACCGGGATCGCGGCGGCTCGTACCTCGCGATGTTCCTGCTCGCCATCGGGATGTTCTCGATCTTCCTGTTCCTCACCTTCTACATCCAGCTGAACCTCGGGTTCACGCCGGTGCAGAGCGGGGTCGCGTTCCTGCCGATGGTGGCCACCCTGATGGCCAGCGCGACGTCGGCGACGGCCGTGCTGTTGCCGAAGTTCGGCGCGAAACCGTTGGTGTCACTGGGAATGCTGATCGCCGGGGCGGGCCTGTTCTGGCTCTCGGCCATCGACACCACCAGCACGTACTCCAACGGCGTGCTGTTCCCGCTGATGATCATGGGCGTCGGTATCGGCCTCGCCATGGCGCCCGCGATGAGCGTCGCGACCTTCGGCGTCGACACGCACGACGCCGGTGTCGCGTCCGCAGCGGTCAACACCGCGCAGCAGGTCGGCGGCTCGATCGGGACAGCGCTGCTGAGCACGCTGGCCGGTAACGCAGCGACGTCCTTCCTGGTCGGCAAGACGCCGACGCCGCAACTCGCGGCCGAAGCGGCCGTGCACAGTTACACGACCGCTTTCGTGTGGGGCGGGTGGATCTTCGTGATCGGTGCGGTGATCTGCGGGCTGCTGCTGCGGTCCGGTGCTCCGGCGAAGGCGCCGGAGGGCGCTTCGGAGGCCGCGCCGGTCGCGGTGCACATGTAGGTCGCCAGGCGCGCGGGGGGACGCTATGAATGGCCCGTTACTTGCAAAATTTGCAAGTAACGGGCCATTCATTGCATGGGTGGGCGGGCCGCGCGGCGTTTCGGGTCAGAGTCAAAGGTGTCTTGGGCACCTACTGTTCCGAAGTCCGTGAAGGCCTCCTTGAGGGCCCCAGGGTCCCTCAAGGAGGCCTTCACGGACTTGCGAACACAGGCGCGGCGTGAGCGAAGGCGTGACTCGCGTGATCAGGCACGTGACTCGCGTGACTGGATGCCGCACTCGTGTCTTCCGCCGCTGATCACGCGAGATCCGCCTTCGATCACGTGAGTGCGGTCCCACGTCACCGACGCGCCCGATGTTATGAACGGATCGTTCATAACAGAATTTGTTATGAACGATCCGTTCATAACACGCGCGGAGCGTGTCAGCGGGACCGCGACCGCACGGCCTCGAAGACCTCGTCGTCCCACCGGTGCGTCCTGATCAGCCGGTACCGCTCGCACGCCACCCACAGATACGCCTCGGCGTCGGTGCGGTCGCCGATCAGATCCGCTTGCCGCAGCATCTCCACCACCGGGACGAATTCCTCGTCGAACCACCGCTGCGCCAGCGTCGCGCGGTCCGAGTAGCGGCCTTCGTCCTGCATCAGCCGGAAACCCCACGCCTCCACGTGCTCACCGAGCCGCGCGTAGTCCCACGGATCCGTGAACACCACCGAAGCCCGCGAGTGCCCGGAAAGCGGGACGCGCTCGAGGAACAGCCGCCGGTAGTCCTTGACGATCAGGTCGCCGCGGTACCGGATCCCGCTCGGGTCCAGTTTGGTCCGCACTTCGGTGACCGTCGCCTCTATTGTGGACAGTCCCATCGCGTGCGAGACCGAAACGCGGTGGTGCCCGTCGATGATGAAATGCAGTTCGCCGACGCGGTACACCTCGATCGGCGGAATCGACTCGCCGCGCCTGGTCGCGAGCGCCAGCCGTTCCCAGCGTTCGCGGACGCGGCCGGACGTCGGGCGGAAGCGGCGGTCGAAGTCGCGGCCCCTGTCGACGCTGCCGACGATCGAATCGAGCCGGATCACCCGCGCCCCGATCCGCCGCTCGCCGAGGTAGCCGAGCGCGTCCACCACCTCGTGGAACGGCAGCATGATGTTGACGTCGTCGGGCTCGCCGCGCAGCCAGTTCGCCAGCCGCGACAACACCTGTCGGCGTCGCGCGCGGAGGAAGTCGGCCTCGGCGTCCGCCCTGGGAAAACCGGTGTCCTTCATAAGAACTCCATGATCCGGTGCCCGACCACGTTGCGTACCGTCGTCCCGCCGACCACCCGGTCCGGCACGGGTTCACCGTGCGGGTGGATGTGCCCGTGCAGCAACCATTTCGGCCGAAGTGACTCGATCGTGCGATGGAGACAGTCGAAACCGCGATGCGGCGGATCCTCGCGGTCGCCGCAGTGCCGCGGCGGCGCGTGGGTGAGCAGGACGTCGACGTCCCGCCCGTCCCGCCAGCGGCGGAACCGCGCCCGGCGCACCAGCCGCCGGGCCCGCCGCGCCTGCTGGCGTTGCGTCCACTGGTTCGGGCCGTCGTTGTAGCGGACCGAACCGCCGAGCCCGGCGAACCGGAGCCCGCCGATGTCGACGATCCGGCCATCCGCGTTCACCCCGCCCGCCGGGCCCGGCCACACCGCGGGAAAGCCGTCCTTCATGGACAGCCCGCCGTAGCGGGTGTAGCCGGACAGATCGGGATCGTGGTTGCCCGGGACGAAGACGCACGGCACGTCGAGCGCGCTCGCCAGGAACTCGAGATAGTCGTACGGCAGGTCACCGGCACCGATCACGAGGTCGGCCCGGTGACCGTGGACAGCGGAAGTCCACAATCGCTCCTCGACCTCGTCCGCGACGACCAGCGCCTTCATGCGCTCCAGCGTAATGCCGGAGGCGCTACTTGGTGCCGTGCGCGAACGCGGGGTCCTTGGCGATGATCGCGATCACGATGCCCAGCCAGACGACGCAGAAGGCCAGTGCCCAGAACTTGAGGTTGGTCAGGATCCTTGGCATGAGGGAACTCCAGAACTACCGAAGGGGGAAGAGTGGTCAGAGCCAGCGGTTCTTCCGGAATATTCGGTAGAGCAGGATGCACACGCCGAAGATGATCGTCATCGCCAGCGGGTAGCCGAAGCGCCAATGCAGCTCCGGCATGTAGTCGAAGTTCATCCCGTAGATACCGGCCAGCGCCGTCGGGACCGCGATGATCGCCGCCCACGCGGTGATCTTGCGCATGTCGGTGTTCTGCTGGAGCGTGATCTTCGCCAGCGTCGCGTCCACCAGGGTGGTCAGCAGCTCGTCGAAGTTCGCGACGCGCTCCGCGACCGTGGTGAGGTGGTCGGAGACGTCGCGGAAGTAGGAGCGGACCTCGTCCGGGATCAGCCGCGTGTAGCCCTCGGCCAGGCGCTGCAGCGGGGTGCCGAGAGGCATGACAGCGCGGCGCAGCTCCAGTACCTCGCGCTTCATGAAGTAGATCTGTTCGGCGCTCACCTTGGAGCGCGGCGCGAAGACGTGCGTCTCCATTTCGTCGATGTCCGACTCGATCGCGGTGGTGACGTCGAGATAGTGGTCGACGACGTGGTCCGCGATCGCGTGCAGCACCGCGGACGGCCCGAGGGCGAGCCGCTCCGGGTCCTGGTCGAGTTCACGGCGCAGCCGGGCGAGCCCCGAGTGGTTCCCGTGCCGGACGGTGATCACGAAGTCGCGGCCGAGGAACGCCATCAGTTCGCCGGTCTCGACGATCTCGTTCGCCGTCGCGGGTGACTCGTGCTCGACGTAACGCACCGTCTTCAGCACCATGAACAGCGTGTCGTCGTAGCGCTCGAGCTTGGGCCGCTGGTGTGCTTCGAGCGCGTCCTCGACGGCCAGTTCGTGCAGGCCGAAGGTCTCCGCGACACCCTGGATCTGGACGGCGTCGGGCTCGTGCAGGCCGATCCAGACGAACCCGGCGTGCCGCTTGCGCACCTCTTTGATCGCCTCGGAATGCGACCAGCGGCCGGGCAGGCGCTTGCCTTCCACATACACCGCGCAGTCGACGACGTACGCCGAAAGGGGGACGGGCAGCGGGCGCTCGGGGGCACCTTTGGCGCGGCCGTTGCTCCGGCCGCGAAGGCCGCCGAGCGAGGGAATGGCAGGCATGGGATCTCCTGGGCAGACGTCGTGCGTTGATGCGCGAAGACGACGGGCCAAGCGGTCGGGGGGCCGCTCGGCGAGGCCAGCGTTCCCGGTTTCGTCAGCCCTGCCAGGTGGGGATCCGGCGAGATGTGAAGGCGGAAACGCTGCGACTACTAGGAAGCGGACTATCGCCACTGGACATCGGGTTCCTCACCTCCTTCGGCTCGACGGACGGTTACGCAGTGGTGTGGGTCGCGTTGACGACCCGACACCAATGGTCGAGGGTACTCCTCAACACGAAAGCCTGTCGTCCCAGGCTCACGCCGCGTTACTCGTGCAGGAGGAATGGGTGCAGTTCGGTCGCTATTACGAAGAGTTCGAGGTCGGCGCGGTCTACAAGCACTGGCCGGGCAAAACGGTCACCGAGTACGACGACCACCTGTTCTGTCTCATCACCATGAACCACCATCCGCTGCACCTCGACGCGCACTACGCCGGGGAGACCACCGACTTCGGCAAGAACGTCGTGGTCGGCAACTACGTCTACTCGCTGTTGCTGGGGATGTCGGTGCCGGACGTGTCCGGCAAGGCGATCGCGAACCTCGAGGTCGAATCGCTCAAACACGTGAAGCCGACCTTCCACGGTGACACCATCTACGGCGAGACCGAGGTTTTGGACAAGACGCCGTCGAAGTCGAAGGACGATCGAGGCGTCGTCTACGTCGAGACCCGCGGTTACAAGCAGGACGGCACGATCGTGTGTGTGTTCCGTCGCAAGGTGATGGTGCCGAAGCGGTCCTACGGTGACGCCAGGGGCGGCGAGCAGCCCGGTCGTCCCGTGCCGCACGAATAACGGCTGTCAGGAACCGGAGAGGGAGCGCGTCGATGCCCATCGGGCTGGATGAGATCAAGAGCCGCTTGCGGAAGTTCGCGACGGTCGAGGCGGCCGGTGTTTCGCCGCTGTACGAGCACCTGGCGGCGAAGGCGTCCGAGGACGACGAAGTCGCAGGCCTGCTCACCGACGCCCGTGGCGGTGAAGCGCGCGGCACGCTGCTCCTGGCGACAGCGCACCGGCTCATCCAGGCCGACCCGATCCACCCGCTCTCGCGCTACTACCCGTCCGTCGGCGGTTTCGACGGCGTGGACTCGGAGACGTGGCCGCTGTTCCGCTCGTTCCTGCTGGAACGGGCGGACAAGGCGCGCGCGATCATCTCCTCGCGGTACACGCAGACCAACGAGGTCCGCCGTGCCGCGCTGCTCTATCCCGCGGTGACGGCGGCGGCCAAGGAGGCGGGCGGCAAGATCGCGCTGCTGGAGGTCGGCTGCAGCGCCGGGCTGCTCCTCGGTCTGGACAAATTCGCCTACCGCTACCAGTGCGACGGCGGCGAACAGCTCACCGCCGGACCGGCGAAGGCCGCCGTCGGCCTGCACTGCGCGCTGGATCTCGCGCCCGGCGCCGTCACGCCGAAGGTGCCGAAGAAGCTGACGGTCACCGCTCGCGCCGGCCTCGACCGCGCCCCGGTGGACCTGACCGACGAGGACGAACTGGCCTGGCTCGAAGCCTGCGTCTGGGCCGACCAGCCGGACCGGATCCGGCTCCTGCGCACGGCAGCGGCCGCGCAGGCCAAGCAGCGACCGGAGCTGATCACCGGCGACGCCGTCGAAGACCTCGCCTCGGCGGCCGCCACGCTGCCCGCCGACGTCCCGCTCGTGGTGCTGACCAGCCACGTGCTGGCGTACCTGGGGGAGCGGCGGGCGGACTTCCTCGAGGCGCTGAAGAAACTCGCCGCGGACAGGCCGCTGTGGTGGGTCAGCGAGGAGTTCTACGCCGCCGCGCTGGAGCCCCTGGTGCCCGGCCGCACCGATTTGGCCGAGCCGGCGGATCAGGCCGTGCTCGGGCTCGTCCGCTGGGACGGCGGCGATCCGGACGTCCGCGCGCTGGCCAGGACGGCTCCGCACGGGCAGCGGATGACCTGGCTCGCTGTTTAGCCTTTCGGCCCATCCGGATGTCGGCAAAGCATCGACGAGGATAATTTTCACCTCACGCGCTGCTTTATCCGCGCGTTATTCGCCGAATCGGACACGGCAGTTGTCATGAAGGTGAGGCATTTGCGGTGGGCAACACACCCCAGTCGCGGAGAGTGACGAACAGGAGTTCGGCCAACCGGCCGCCTTTGTCGAGTTCGATCAAGGTTTCGGCGTCGATCCACCGCGCGTCGTCGGCGTCGTCCCCGGCACGGAGAGTGCCGCCGGTGACCGAGCAGGCGTAGTCGTGGATGTCATACGGGCCGCGGCGGGCGTTGCCGACGTATGTGCCCGGCATCACGTCCAGTCCGGTCTCTTCGCGCATCTCGCGAATGACGGCCGCTTCGTCCGTTTCGCCTGGTTCGACCCGCCCGCCGGGGACCGACCACAGTCCACGTCCGGGTTCATTCGCGCGCCGGATCAGCAGAATCCGCCCGAGTTCGTCGTGGACGATGCCGCCGACACAGCGGACGGTGCTGTTCGAAACGGTGTTCATTCCCGAATGGTAGACACGGGCTTCCTGACAATGGCTGTCCTGTACACGGAGAGTAGCCGTACGGTACACTTCCCCTCGCCGGCTGACCCAAGCGCGGGACTTCCCTCCCGCGCCGGTGGAAGGTGCGGTACAAAATGAATAGCCAGTATCCGCAGTCAGTCACCGTAAGAGACAGGATTGATCGCCGTGAACGCGAAAAAGCTACTCACTTTCGCAGGAATCGCGTTGGTGCTGTTCTTCGTGATCGCGCAGCCAGGTCAGGCCGCGGGCCTCGTGGGAAACATCATCGGATTCCTGCGTGACTCGGCCGAATCGGTGATCACCTTCGTCAGCAACGTCTTCAGCTAGCGGAGGAGCGGATACTCTATCGGTATGTTCGCCCCACGCGATCCAGACGAGTATCTCCTCGACACCGAGCGGCGGGTCATCAGGATTCGCCGTCACTGGGCGGTGCTGCTGTGGGACACCTTCGAGGCGGTGGCCTTGCTGGCCATCTGCGTCCTGGTGTCCTACCTGCTGCCGCCCGCCGCGTGGGTGATCCAGAACATTCTCTGGTACGCCGCGTTGCTCGTCATCCTGCGCTTCGCGTACGTGGTGATGGAGTGGTGGGTCGAGCGGCTGGTCGTCACGGACAAACGGTTCGTGATGACCACCGGCGTCTACACCACCAAGGTGCTGATGATGCCCATCACCAAGGTCACCGACCTCACCTACGAGCGTTCGGCGACCGGCCGGATCTTCGGCTACGGGACGATGGTGGTCGAGTCGGCCGGTCAGATCCAGGCGCTGAACCGCATCGACTACCTGCCCAAGCCGGAAGAGTTCTACGACACGATCTCCGAGCTCGTGTTCGGCGACAAGCAGAAGCAGGCCGAGCGCTTTTCGATGATCAAGGCGCAGCGTGCGGCGCGCGGCAAGAAGAAGGTCGGTTAGCGCAGGTCCCGACTCGGCCCCGTGGTGACCCAGGTCTTTTGATCTTTTGGGGTCGCGCGCCTTTCGGCCGCCAGGCCTCAGGGGCGCGATGGCAGGGCGCCGTCGTCGTCAGCTGCAACGCAGGTCACCCGGCCGCGCCCTGGCAGCGCGGCTCTGAACAGCGCGATAGACAATACAGTCGATGCGCATCGACCTGCACGCCCACTCCACCGCCTCCGACGGTACCGACAGCCCTGCCGGGCTGGTCGCCGCCGCCGCGAAGGCGGGCCTCGACGTAGTCGCGATCACCGATCACGACACCACGGCCGGCTGGGCCCCGGCCGCCGAGGCACTCCCGCCGGGGCTCTCCCTGGTGCCCGGCGCCGAGCTGTCCACGATCTCCGTCGATCCGGTGACCGGGCGGCACGTCAGCGTCCACCTGCTCGCCTACCTCTTCGACCCGGAGTCGCCGGCGCTCGTCGCCGAGCAGACCAGGCTGCGGTCGGAGCGACGGTGGCGGCTGCGCGTGATGGCCGAGCGGATGGCCGCCGACGGCCTGCCGGTCGATCCCGACGAGATCATGTCGCTGCTGCCGGAGGACGGTTCGGCCGGACGGCCGCATCTCGCGCAGGCCTTGGTGCGCGCCGGAGTCGTCGCGTCGGTGAACGAGGCCTTCGGGAGCTACCTCGGCAACGGCAGCGGGTACTTCGTGGCGCGGCAGGACACGCTCGTCGAGGACGCGATCGACATGATCGCCGACGCGGGCGGGGTCACCGTCATCGCGCATCCCTTCGCCTACACGCGCGGCGCGACCATCACCGTCGACGTGCTCGCCGGGCTGGCCGCGCACGGGCTCACCGGCGTCGAGGTCGACCACCCGAACCACGACGAGGAGACCCGCGTCCGGTTGCACGGGCTGGCGGGGGAGCTGGGCCTCGTGCGCACCGGGTCGAGCGACTACCACGGCACGAACAAGACCATCGATCTCGGCGACGAGACCACCGACCCGCTCGCGCTCGAAGAGCTCGTCGCGCGGTCGACCGGGTACGAGGTCGTGACCCGGTGACGATCACGGACTTCTTCGACGCGCGCCTGTTCATGAGCGCGACGATCACGCTGATCGTCATCATGGACCCACCCGGCACGGTGCCGGTGTTCCTGAGCCTGACCGGCCGCAAACCGGTGGCTTTCCGCGCCAAGGCCGCGCGGCAGGCGGTGCTCGTCTCGCTGCTGGTGATCTCGCTGTTCGCCGTCGCGGGGCAGGCGATCCTGTCGTACCTCGGCATCGGGATCCCGGCGTTGCAGGGCGCGGGCGGGCTGTTGCTGCTGCTCATCGCGTTGCAGCTGCTGACCGGGAAGACCGGCGGCGAGTCCGAGGCGGCGGGCGACGACGTCAACGTCGCGCTCGTGCCGCTCGGGACGCCGCTGCTCGCCGGACCCGGCGCGATCGCCGCGACCATCGTCTTCGTGCGGCAGGCCGATGGGCACGTCGGCGCGTACGTGGCTCTCGCGCTTTCGATCGTGACGGTGCACTTCGTGCTGTACCTGTGCATGCGGTACTCGGGCGTGGTCATCCGGCTGATCAAGGAAAGCGGGATCACGCTGCTGGCGAAGATCGCCGGTCTGCTGCTGGCCGCGATCGCGGTCGAGCTGGTGGCGAACTCGGTGAAGGGCTTCATCGTCGGGAACTGACCGGGCGGGGGGCTGAAGGGGCCCTTCCCCTCATGCCACGCGACGAAAGCTCCTTCACCGCGTCGGATGCGGGTATGGGCCCCTTCAGCCCCCTGCCCCGGCACCTGACCGCCGGGCGATAGCAAAGGTCCCTTGCTCTCTTCGGCGGGGATGCCCTCGAAAAGTGTCGGTGGGGGTGCGTAGCGTTGCGGGCGGGGTGATCCGATGGAGCAGATTGGTTTCGACTTCGGCGTCGAGGCGCCGCGCAAGCTGACGAAGGTCTCGCCCGCGCGCCTCGCGACGTTCGAAGACTGCCCGCGCCGCTACCGCATGTCGTATCTCGACCGCCCGTCCCCGACACGCACCGGGGCATGGGCGCACAGCACGCTCGGCGCGGTGGTGCACAACGCTTTGCGGGCGTTGTTCGACCTGCCGGTGATCAAACGCGTGCCGCAGCGGGCGATGGCGCTCGTCGCCGAACACTGGAAGGACGCCGGGTTCGAAGACTCCGACCAGGCCGCCCGGTATCGCGCCCGCGCCAAGGGATGGGTGGCGGAGTACGTCGAGCACAACGACGTCAGCGTCGATCCGGTCGGGCTGGAGCGGTGGGTTTCGGCGCCCGTCACGCTCGAGCCGGGCAGCGGGCCCAGCCTCATCATCGAGGGCCGCGCCGACCGCATCGACCAGCGCGGCCGGGAACTGGTGATCATCGACTACAAGACCGGCCGTCGAGAGCCGGACGAGTACGAGGCGCGCTCTTCGCAGGCCTTGGCGCTGTACGCGGTCGCGGCGGCCAGGACGCTGCGGACGCCGTGCTACCAGGTCGAGCTGCACCACGTGCCCACCGGCACGATCGCGGCCGCCGAGCACACCGAGCAGAGCCTCAAACGGCATCTCCAACGCGCCGACGAGACCGCCGGGGACCTGCGGCTGGCAACGGATACCCTGAATGCCGGCGGCGACGAGGACGTCCTCTTCCCGGCGCGCCCGGGCCGCCGCTGCTCATGGTGCGACTTCCGGCCCAGCTGCGCGGCCGGCCAGGAGGCAGGCCCCGCGTCTCAGCCGTGGGAGCTGCTGGCGCCCTAGATTCTCGAAACCCGACGATTGGACAGGCGAGGACGTGTCGTCACCGGACACCGAAGAGCTCGCGACCACGCCGCTGCCCGTGGGCACGGACGAGGCCAAGACGCCCGCACGAGGCCGGTTCTGGCGCGGGCTGACCGGTTCGCTCGCGGCCGGGATGGTCGTGCTCGCGGTGTGCGTCCTCGCGATCGCCGGGATCTGCCTGTTCACCGGATCCCCCGGGCCGGGGCCGCTGCTGCTGATCGGGCATCCGGTCGCGGCGGTCGTCGCCTTGCTGGCGCAACGGGTCGCCGATGGCCGTAATGGCCGCGTCGCGGGCTTCGCGGGTCTCGGCGTCGTGGTGAGCGTGACGGCCGCGTTGAGCCTGTTCTGGTGGAACTGACGGCAGGAAACTGCCATCCGCCAGGAAAACGGATCCGGCACGGCGAAACTTTGAACTCACTGGGCGCGTCGTAGACGAACACGCCGCCGCACAGCGAGGACGAAGGGCACCGTTATGACCTACCCACCCCAGCCAGGACAGCCCCAGTACGGCCATGACGGGCAGCAGTACCCGGAACAGCAGTACCAGCAGGGCGGTTACGACCAGAGCGGCGCGTACCCGCAGCAGCAGTACTCCCAACAGCACCACGGCTACGGCCAGCAGCAGCCCTATGGCCAGAACCAGCAGTACGGGCAGGGCTTCGGTGGGCCGCCCGCGCCACCGAAGAACAGCAAGACCGGTCTGCTGGTGGGCATCGCCGCCGGTGTCGTGGTGCTGGTGACGCTGGGTGTCACCGGGTTCGTCGCTCCCGGGTTCTTCCTCGGCGATGACAAGGCCGACAAAGCGAAAGGCCCCGAAGCGACCGCGCAGGCGATCGTCGACGGCATCAACGCCCACGACCGGACAGCGTTGACGGCGATCAAGTGCGGGAACGCGGAAAAGGACGTCGAACAGGCCATCGAGCGAGTCAGCGACGTCTCGAACGCCACGCTCGGCGGGGTCACGAAGGTCTCCGAGACCGAGTACAACGTGGACGTCACGCTGAGCGTGGAAGGGCGAAGCCGCACCGCCACCGGCACACTGTCCGGCGAGACGGGCAACTGGTGCTGGAAGGAAATCGGCCGCCTGCGTAGTGCCAAGACCTCGACGACGCGATGACGCCGGGCGATAGCAAGGGACCTTTGCTATCGCCTGGCGGTCACTTGAGGGCGGCCAGCGTGGGACCGCGCTGCTCCAGCAGCACCGGCCCGACCGAAGCGAGCTGCACCGGGCCGTTGTAGCCGCGCCTGTCGACGCCGACCGTGCGGATCGTGGTGCCTGTCAGCTCGTCGAGTACGGCTAGCCCGCCCTGGATCGGCACGACCAGCTGCTCCCCGAAGGTCACGCCGGGGCCGACAGAGCTGTTCAGCGTCCAGCGCGGTGTGAGGTCGTCTCGCGAGAACGCCATGGTCTTCGAGCCGCTGAACCAGTAGACGCCCTGCGCGGTCCACGCGATCGTCATGACGCCGCCCACCGGATCCTGTGCGATGTCCGCGGCGGGCACGTCGAGCGGGTACGCGGACTTCTGCACGCCGTCGCCGCCGTAGATGACCAGCAGTTTCTGTTCGGGCAGCACGATCAGTGCGAGATCGCCGGACATCGCGACGACTTTCGCGTTCTTCCCGGCGAGCACGGTGCTGTAGTCGACCTTGGGGTCGTCGGCTTCGTCGTTGCTCGCGCGGTAGACGGTGAAGCGGTCGGCCGGGTCGCCGGGGCAGCGTTCGATCACGCCGATCTTGCCCGCCGCGGCGGCCACCGTGCCGTAGGTGCAGCCCGTCCTCGGCTGCTTGTTCGCGTTCACCATGGCGGGGACCTGGCCGTACTCCATGCTCTTGACCAGGTCGTCTCGCCACGTGTTGAGCAGCTTCTTGCCTGTCGTGGTGATGTGCGAACCATCGACGACCAGCCGGGTGCCGAGTTCGGCGTCGCCGTTGCGCTGCGCGGTGCGGCGTCCGGTCCCCGTGTCGAGCTGGGTGACCTCGCTGCAGCCGGTTTCCTTGCGGTACACCGCGTCCACCTTGATCCCGGCGAGCGCGACGGTGCACAGCTCGAGATCACGCGAGTAACGCCACCGGACGTCGCCGGTGTACGGGTCTCGGCCGAGCACTTCGCCCTTGTCGGCGGTGACGACGCTGTTGGCCTCACCGATCGGGACGGGCGTCGACGAACTCGGCGCCTGCCACAGTTCGGTCAGGGAGCCGGGTACCTCCGACGGCGCGGGCGGGAGCCCGGGCGGCAGGGTGGCGGCGACCTGCGCGACCGTCGCCGCGTTGTCGCTGTTCACGCCGAGGACGACGCCGGTGACCGCGACGACCACCACGATCGCCGCGGCGAGCACACGATCCCGTGTGCGGTTCCACGGCGAGCGCCGGGCGCGTTTCCCGCCCAGCGGTGGCTCGGTGGCCTCCGGCTGGACGGGTTGGGCGTCCAGCACGTCTTCGGTGCCGATCGTGGCCGAGGTTTCCGGCTCACTGCCGTTCGTCGTCTGTTCGGGATCGACGGGCACGGGCCGCGCCGGATCGTTCTCCGGCGCGGCGTCCCAGCGTTCGCTCACGTGCCCCTAGCTCCCCACGTCCGCAGTATGAAAGCTCAGTCTGCCGACGCAGGTGTATCAGAAGTCGCCGAGGGACGGCGACGGCGGCGTCGGCGAGCCGGACGCTCGGCGCTGTCGCCTGCCTCCTTCTCGACCGCGGGACCGCTGGCCTCCGGGCTCGGCTTCGCGGCGCTACGGCTGCGGCGGCGTGTGCGGGTGCGGCCGTCCGACGAGCTTTCGCCCTCGGTGCCTTCCGCGGCAGCCGCGGCGGCGTCCGCCGCCTCGATCTTGGCGGCCGACTCGGCTCCACCGCGGGTCCGCTTGCGCGGCGTGCGGTTGCGCTTGCGGGGGGCCTCTTCGTCCTTGTCCTTCGCCGGGCCCTGGCCACGACCCCGGCGCTTGCCGCCCAGGTCTTCCTCGACCTCGGCCGAAAGCCCGGCGCGGGTCCGCTTCGACAGCGGGAGACGCCCGGTGGTGCCCTCGGGGATGCCGAGGTCGGAGAACAGGTGCTTCGACGACGAGTACGTCTCGGCGGGCTCGGGCATGTCCAGCCCGAGGATGTCCGAGATCATCTTCCAGCGCGGCTCCTCGTCCCAGTCGACGAGGGTGATCGCGACACCGGTGCGCCCGGCGCGGCCGGTGCGGCCGATCCGGTGGACGTAGGTCTTTTCGTCCTCCGGCGTCTGGTAGTTGATCACGTGCGTGACGTCGTCGATGTCGATACCGCGGGCGGCGACATCGGTGGCGACCAGCACGTCGACCTTGCCGGAGCGGAACGCGCGCAGCGCCTGCTCGCGGGCGCCCTGGCCGAGGTCACCGTGCACGGCGGCGGCGGCGAAGCCACGCTCGACGAGCTCGTCGGCGACCTTCTGCGCGGTGCGCTTGGTGCGGGTGAAGATCATCGTCAGGCCGCGGCCCTCGGCCTGCAGCGCGCGGGCGATCAGCTCGGGCTTGTCCATCGAGTGCGCCCGGTAGACGAACTGGGTGGTGCGCTCGTGGATCGCGCCGGCGTCGTTCTCCTCGGCGCGGATATGCGTCGGCTGGGTCAGGAACGTGCGGGCCAGCGTGATGATCGGGCCCGGCATGGTCGCCGAGAACAGCATCGTCTGCCGCTTGTCCGGGACCATCCGCAGGATGCGCTCGATGTCGGGCAGGAAGCCCAGGTCGAGCATCTCGTCGGCCTCGTCCAGCACCAGGCCGCGGACCTTGCCCAGCACCAGGTGCTTCTGCTCGGCCAGGTCCAGCAGGCGGCCGGGCGTGCCGATGACGACGTCGACGCCGTTGCGGAGCGCCGCGATCTGCGGCTCGTACGGACGCCCGCCGTAGATGGCCAGCGTGCGGATGCCGAGGTGCTTGCCCGCGCCCTTGAGGTCGTTCGCGACCTGGATGCACAGCTCACGGGTCGGCACGACGACCAGCACCTGCGGGGTGCCGTCGCCCGGGACCTCGACGCGGTGCAGCAGCGGGACGCCGAAGCCCAGCGTCTTGCCCATACCCGTGCGGGCCTGGCCGATCAGGTCGTCGCCGGCCATGGCCAGCGGCAGCGTCAGCGCCTGGATGGCGAAGGTGCGCTCGATCCCGGCCTCGCCGAGGGCCTTCACGATCTCCGGCTTGACGCCGAAGGAAGCGAAAGTAGGGGATTCGGGCTCCACCGGCGCGCCCGCCTGCAGCGGGTGCGACGTGTCGAGCGCGGCCGGGCCTGTCTCGCTGTGCTCCAGCGCGACGGCCTCCGGGACGCTCGTGGTGGTGTTCTCTTCGGTGGTGATTTCGTTCGTGGTCAGGGTGCTCGCCTCTCTCGTGACCAGCGCGCACTGCCCTGGTCACCGATCGACACTCGACCACGAAAATTCGCTCGGCTCCGCGCTACTGGCGCTGAAGCGGCCCTTCGTGGGAATGCCGCAGGATGGCGTGCACGCACATCATTCTTTGTGCTGACCGGTGCCGCGCCGACTGTCCTTCAGCCGCAGCAGCGCTCCGGTCCGGACGGAAGATCCGTCGTTTCCGGCCGCCAGTGTACCTGGTCTGCGCTTTTGGGGAAGTCCCCGGCGCGCCGACCAGGGTGGGATCGGTCTCTTCACGACGTCGGAGGTGTGTTCGGCGATACCCTCATCGCCGTGACGGAGGCAAAGCAGATCAGTGAAGGCGTAGTCGATTTGCTCGGCGTACTCGCCTATGGGGAATTGTCCGCATTCGATCGTATGGCCGAGGACGCGCGCACCGCGCCGACGCTGTCCGGCCGGGCCGCGCTGGCCTCCATGGCGGCCGCCGAGATCGGGCACTACGACCTGCTCACCAAGCACCTCGCGGGGCACGGCGTCGCGATCGAAGACGCGATGCGGCCGTTCGTCGGGCACATCGACGCGTGGCACGCCTCCACGGCGCCGCGGTCGTGGCTCGAGTCCCTGGTGAAGGCGTACGTCGGCGACGGGCTCGCGGCGGACCTCTACCGCGAGATGGCCAGCTGGCTCGACCTCGAGACCAAGGATCTGGTGCTCACCGTGCTCGCCGACACGGGACATTCGGCGTTCGCCGAACGCGAAGTCGCGGCCGGGATCGTGGCCGATCCGAAGGCGCGGGACAAGCTCGCGCTGTGGGGCCGCCGTCTGCTGGGCGAGGCGTTGACGCAGGCCCAGTACGTGGTCGCCGAGCGGGACGGGCTGGCCGAGCTGATCGTCGAAGGGTCGGGCGACCTCTCGGGAATCGCCGCGCTGTTCCGCCGGTTGCAGCAGGGGCACACCAAGCGCATGCAGGTGCTGGGGCTCGGCTGAGGTCTCTTCGGCTAGCCTTGACGAACCAGTAATTCACGAACTTTCAAGCGGAGGTCCCACGTGGAGGTCAAGATCGGCATCAAGGACACGCCGCGAGAGCTCGTGGTGTCCAGCAGCCAGTCACCCGACGAGGTCGAGGAACTGGTCGCGAACGCCTTGAGGGCCGGCGACGGGATCTTCCGCCTCGACGACGAAAAGGGCCGCAAGTACATCGTGCCCACCGACCGGATCGCCTACGTCGAGATCGCGCCGTCGGATGTTCGCAAGGTCGGCTTCGCTGTTGGTGGCTAACCCGATCGGGTTGTAGTCGGATGTCACAGTGGCGTCACCGCTGCGTCTCAGCCAGCTCTCAGATTTGATCGTCACGCTATGGCGGGGACGGCAGGGGGCTAGCCGAGAAATGAGGTGGACGGCGTCACTGTGATGGACCGCGCGCTGGTCGACGGCGCGCGCACTGTTCCCGGACAAGGCAAACGGGCCGCGGGGCGGCTGACCGGTATCGACGTCGCCCGCGGCCTGGCCGTACTCGGCATGTACGCGGTGCATGTCGGCCCCGATCCCGCCAAAGGCGGCGTCGGGGTGCTGTTCAAACCGTTCGAAGGCCATTCCGCGGCGCTGTTCGCGGTGCTGGCCGGAGTCTCGATCGCACTGATGTCCGGCGGGCGCCGCCCGAAACTGGGCCGCGACCGGACCCGTGTCGCGCTGAAGCTGGCGACCCGCGCACCGCTTCTGGTGGTGCTGGGGCTGTGGCTGACCAGCCTCGAGACCGGCTACATGGTGATCCTGGCCTACTACGGGGCCTGTTTCCTCTTCGCGATCCCGTGGCTGCGCGCGAGCGCGAAGACCCTGGCGATCGCCGCGGTCGCCGTCGCCGTGGCCGCCCCGCTGTTCTCTCACCTGGTCAGGGCCCAGCTGCTGCCCCGCGACCTCCTGTTCTTCGCACCGGACCTGACCGCGGACGACGTCACGTCGACGGGGCTGCTCAAGGCCGCGACAGTCCTCGTCCTGACCGGGACCTTCCCCGCGTTGACGCTGATGGCGTACGTGTTCGCCGGGATGTCCCTCGGTCGGATGGACCTGACCTCGCGCAGTGTGTGCCGACGGCTGTTCTTCGGCGGGTCGGCGCTCGCGGTGGGTGGGTACGTCGTGTCCTGGATCGCGACCGGACCGCTCGGCGGCATGCAGGCCGTGTACCGCTCACTGGAACCGGCCGCCGCGCAGATGGGGATGTCGCCACCGGAGTTCTTCCGGCTGCACCAGACCTGGATCCACGGCACGCCGCCGACCACCAGCTGGGCCTGGGAGCTGCTGCCGACAGGGACCTCGTACACGCCGTTCGACCTGCTGATCTCGATCGGGATCGCGGCCGCGGTGATCGGTGGCTGCCAGCTGCTGATGCCGAGGTTCGAGCGCGTGCTGCGGCCGCTTTCGGATCTGGGCGGGCGGGTGCTGAGCGCGTACGTGCTGCATTTCGTGGCGATCGCGCTGCTGTGGGACGAGAGCGACGGCGATTCGATCTTCAGCGTGCTGCACTTCGTCGAGTTCTCGGTGGTCGCGCTGACCGCCGCGGTGCTGTGGCGGAAGTTCATCGGGCGCGGGCCGCTGGAATGGGCGATGAACAAGCTGTCGAGCTGGCCGAAATACCTGTTCGACGCCGCTCGGGTGCCCGCTCAACGGCGCGGCTGAGCTGCAAGGCACCGAAGCGGTACCTGTGCTTACCCGCCTGTTGTACGTGAAGGCCCCCTTCCTTGCGCCAGGCGCAAGGAAGGGGGCCTTCACGCGCTCCTGGGGTGGCGGCGCGTTGCGAAAGCCACTTTCGCAACGCTCAAGGTTGCGAAAGTGGCTTTCGCAACCTGTGCTGGCGTGCTGAGCTGCGAAAAGAGAGCAAGGGACCTTTGCTCACGTTAGTTAGCGCACTAACTAACGTGAGCAAAGGTCCCTTGCTGTCGCGGGGCGGCCGCAAGTCCGTGAAGGCCTCCTTGAGGGACTCAGGGTCCCTCAAGGAGGCCTTCACGGACTTTGGAGGAGCGGGCGTCAGGCGTTGAGCTCGTTCAGCTCTTCGAGGCTGGTCGGCACGTGGAACGGCGGCGTGCTGGTGCCCATGATGCGGTAGCGGTCCCACGGGTCCGGGTCGGAGAGTTCGCCCTTCGCGCTGTACTCGCCCGCGCGGATCTCGACGGCGGTCTTCTTGCCACCGGCGGCTGCGGACACCTGCTCGTTGGTCGCCACACGCCCGTACCAGCGGTAGTACCCGTCGATGGGCTGGAAATAGCCCCGCAGGTCGACCGTGGTCGCGATTTCGGTCCCGTCGATCACGAGGACCGCTTCGCCGGCGTAGCCGTCTTCGTCGTGTTCGCTCATTGCCCCTCCACCTGCTTTTCCTCGGTCTTCCGCATCTGGACGACCTTGTTCTCTTCGAGCGGCAGATTCGGGTCGATGACGATGCCCTGCTGCCGGGAGAGGCCGTCGATCGCGGCCCAGATGATCTGCGTCAGGTACTCGACGACGCTGTCGCGGCCCATCGAGCGCCTGTCCAGCCACCATTCGCCGGTGCTCTGGACCATGCCGACGATGCCGTGCGCCCACGGTTCCGCGGCGCCGGAGTCCATGTTGAACATCCGCATGTAGTCGCCGAGCAGCGCGGTGAGCGCGGTGGCGATCAGTTCCTTGTCCTCGGCGACGACGTCCGATTTGACGAGCACCTTCTCCTGCAGGCCGCCGCGGGCGAGCAAGCGGTACAGGTTGGGGTGCTCCTCGATGACGCTGAAGAACGCGTCGAGCGCCATCCGGATCCGGGGGACCGGGGCCAGTTCGGAGTTGATCGCCGGGATCAGCCGCTGGAAGAGGATCTCCGTGCCGCGCTGCCCGAGCGCGACGTACAGATCGGCCTTGTCGTCGAAGTGCCTGTACAGCACGGGTTTCGTGACGCCCGCTTCGGCGGCGACGTCCTCCATGCCGAGGTCCGGTCCGTGCGTGTCGAGCGCGCGCAGGGCGGCCTCGACGAATTCCGCGCGGCGCGCGATCCGGTGCTTGCGCCAGCGGTCGCGACGAGCGTCGCCCGTGTCGGCCTCACCCGCCGTGGGGTGCTTGCTCGACTGCTTGCTGTTGCGCTTGACACGTTCGATCACCCAAGTCATGCTACCAGAGGTAACTGTTACCGCGAGTTACAGATAGGGGTGTGTCGGCAATGACGCGGGCGCTGAAGGAAACAGACCGGGAGAAGACGGCCGAGCGGCTGCTCAAGTCCTCCGCAAACAAGTTCTACGACCCCGACGTCGACATCGACTGGAACGCTCCTCTCGTGGACGGGAAGCGCTACATCCCCGCCCACCGTTCCTCGCTCTACGGCACCGAACTGTGGGACTCACTGTCCGAAGAGCAGCGCATCGAGCTCGGCAAACACGAGGTCGCGAGTGTCGCCACGACCGGGCTGTGGTTCGAGATCCTCCTGATGCAGATGCTGCTCAAGGAGGTCTACGACGAAGACCCGACCAGTTCGCACGCGCAGTACGCGCTGACCGAGATCGCGGACGAATGCCGTCACTCGACGATGTTCGCGCGGATGGCGTCGCGGATCGGCTGCCCGTCCTACGGCCCCGTGCCGTGGTTGCGACGCCTGGCGAAACTGATGCCGTCGATCAGCTACGGCCCCGCGCGCTACGGCGCGATCCTCGTCGCCGAAGAGGTCCTCGACCGGCTTCAGCGCGAGCAGATGAACGACCCGGACATCCAGCCGCTGGTGCGCATGGTCAACCGGATCCACGTGCTCGAAGAAGCCCGGCACGTCACCTTCGCCCGCGAAGAGGTCACTCGCGGGATGGCGAAGCTGACGAAGAAGGAAATCGTCTACCAGCAGTTCATCATCGCGCTCATTTCGTACTTCGTGACGCGGGCCTTCATCAACCCGAACGTCTACAAGGCCGTCGGCATCCGGCCGCGTGACGGCGTCGAGGCCGCGCTGAACAACCCGAACTGGCAGGGAAGCGTCCAGTGGGCGGGCGAGAAGATCATGCCGTTCCTGCAGGAATCCGGTCTGATCGGCAAACCCGGTATGTACTTCTGGCGCAAGTCCTTCCTGCTGCCGGGGAAGCGATGAGGAGCGTCAAGCAGCGCGGCGCCGTCTCCTGGGATCCGTCGCGGGAACACCGGTTCGTGACCGCCGACGGCACCGCCCTGCACGTCGAGACGAGCGGCCCCGCCGACTCCGAACTCACGCTGGTGCTCGTGCACGGCTGGACACAGGACCACCGGACCTGGGACAGCGTGGTGGCCCGGCTCGGCGATTCCGGCCGGATCCTGCGCTACGACCTGCGCGGGCACGGCGGTTCCGCACCGGCGAAACCGGGGACGGCCACGATCCAGACCCTCGCCGACGATCTCGCCGAATTGATCGAAGACCGCGTCCCGGACGGTCCGATCGTGCTGGCGGGGCACTCCATGGGCGGCATGACGATCATGGAACTGTCCCGCAGCCACCCCGAACTCGTGGCCCGGCGCGTCGCCGGGGTCGCGTTCGTCGCCACGTCGTCCGGTGAGATGGACCGGATCACCCTCGGCTTGCCGGGGATCGCGGGCAGCGGCGCGGCGAGGTTCGAACGCCGGCTCGCGAAGCTGCTCGCGAAGAACCGCCGGGACGCCTTGCCGTTGCCGCTGTCGGTGGTGCGCCCGGGTGCGCGCCTGCTCGTCTTCGGACGGCGGCCGCAGCGGGCGGACCTGGACTCGGTCGCCGAACAGTTGTTGTGTGCGCATCCGGCGAGCGTCGCGGGATTCCAGGACGCGATTTCGCGGCACGACTGCCGTGTCACGCTCGCCGCGTTGTCGGGGAAACCGGTGATCGTGCTTTCGGGGGAGCGGGACAGGCTGTGCCCGACGACGCACGCCAAGGTCATCGCCGACGCGCTGCCGGAGGCCGAATTCGTGCGTTACCCCGGCGCGGGGCACATGCTCCCGCAGGAACGGGCGCAAGAGGTCTCGGCCCGCATCGCGGCACTCGTCCGCCGAGCCGCGCGGGTCTGAGGAGAGAGCAGGGGACCTTTGCTATCGCTCTCGGTGGGGCAAGCGGTAGCAAAGGTCCCTTGCTCTTTTCAGAGGCGGGTGTAGCCCTCCTCGAGAAGGCGGATCCCCGTGTCCTGATAGGCGTCCTGGTCGTCCGGGGCGGGGGTCCCGAGCCCGTCGACATAGCGGTTGAACAGGCAGAAGGCGGCCGCGATCAGCACCGTGTCGTGGATTTCGAGGTCCGTCGCGTCCTCCGCGCGGGCGGCCGCGATCAGGTCTTCGCTCACGGACTTCCCGCCCTCGCGGACAGCGAGCGCGACGTGCAGGAGCGCCTTCATCTTCGCCGACACGGGAGCGCCGTCGACGTCTTTCCATGCCGCCTCGACGACAGACAGACCGCCTTCGAGCGCTTCGGCGGCGACGGCGGCGTGACTGCGTGAGCAGAACGTGCAGTCGTTGCCGCGTGAGACGACCGCGCCGATCAGCTCGCGCTCGCCCACACTCAGGCTGCTCGGGCCGCGAAGCAGGACCTCGGCGAGTTGTCCGAGCGGTGCCGCCGTCTCCGGCCGGTAGGCGAACAGGGCGGTGATACCAGGCAGGTTCTCGTCGAGCGCGATGTGGGGCATGGGGCACTCCTCGCGGATCGGCAACGCGGTCGCTCGATTCATAGTCGAAATCCGGGCCGCCATGGTGCCGCTGGACGGACCCCAGCAAGAACGAAGGCATCGTGCGCCCGACTGTCGGAAGATCCGTGCCAGGTGGGCTAACGTGATCTTTTTCGACTGGGGAGTTGAAACGATGAAACAACGCGGATCCATCCTGTCCGTCTTCACCCTCACTCTCGCCGTGGCGCTCGGCGCCGCCTTGCTCGTCGGCCTCGGCGGCGAAAACACCCGAGCCGGGAGCGACGCGGAATTCACCGGTGCCGGCCGGGTCGTCATCCGCGACGCCTCGATGGTGCTCACGATGGACCCGAGCCTCGGCGAAGGACCGCTCGGCGCCCTCGCCGACGCCGACGTCGTGCTGGAGGGCACCAAGATCAAACAGGTCGGCAAGGACCTGGAGGCGGGCAACGCCCGGGTCGTCGACGGTCGCGGCAAGATCGTGCTGCCCGGCTTCGTCGACCTGCACAACCACCTGTGGCAGTCGCTCATCCGCGGCTGCGCGGCCGACAAGGAACTCATCGGCTGGCTCGGCAAATGCGTCATCCCGCTGTACCGCGCCCCCGTGACCGACGCGGACGCGTACGCGGGCACGAAGCTCGCGGCCGCCGACGTCGTCTCGACCGGCATCACCACGGTCACCGACTGGTCGCACGCGTTCAACACCGACTTCGCCAAGGGCGGCCTCCGCGCGCTCGGAGAGTCGAAACTGCGGTTCCTCTACTCCTACAACGGGACCACCGATCCCGCGCTGCAGAACGAGATCCGCCGCGTGAAGCGCGAGGTCATCGACCCGAACCCGTTGGCCCGCCTGCAGATCGGCACGCATCCGTCCACGGGGAACTTCCCGAGTGTCGACGCTTCGGAGAAGCTCGCGCGCGAACTCGGCGTCTCGCTGAACGTCCACCTGCTCGAAGCGAAGGCCGATCTGACCGCGGGCCAGATGGACGCCCTCCGGCGGGCGAACGCGCTGCACCCAGGGTTGGTGGCGAACCACGTCATCCAGACCACCGACGCCGACCTCGACGAACTCGCGGCCGCGGGTGTCAGCGTGGCGCACAACCCGCTGTCGAACATGCGGCTCGCGTCGGGCGTGATCCGGCTGCCGGAGATGAAGAAGCGGAACATGAAGGTCGGGCTCGGTCTCGACGGCGGCACCAACGACACGAGCGACATGTTCAACGTGATGCGCGCGGCCGTCGGCCTCCAGCGGGCGATCGCGACGGATCCGGCGGTCTATCCGACCACGGCCGACGTCCTGCGCATGGCGACCCTCGGCGGCGCGGAAGCGCTCGGGATGGACAAGGAGATCGGCTCGCTGACGCCGGGCAAGAGGGCGGATCTGCAGCTGGTCGACGCTCAGGCGGTCAACTTCGCGCCGAAGGTCGACTGGGTGAACCAGCTGGTCTTCAACACCCAGCCCGCGAACGTCTCATGGGTCTTCGTCGACGGACGCGCTCTCAAGCGCGAAGGCCGCGTTGTCGGTCTCGACACCGCGAAGGTCGTCGCCGACGCTCAGGCCGCCGCGGACCGGATCAAGAAGCTGCTGCCCCAGTAACCCCACGCGTTTAGTCCTCTCGATGCGGTCCTTGCGCGTGCAAGTACCGCATCGAGAGGACGAAACGCGGGTCAGTGCTGCAGCGGGAAACCACCGCCGATGCCCCGCCACGCGAGGTTGGCGGTGAGCGCGACGGCCTCTTCCTTGCTCATCGACTTGTGGTGCGCCAGCCAGAACCGGGCGCTGACCTGCGAGAGACCCACGAGGCCGACGGCGAGGAGCCGCGCCTTGTCCTCGTCGAGGCCCGCGTCGGCGGTGATGGTCTCGGTGATCGCGTCGACGCTGGCCGACGTCGCGCGGTCCACCGCCTCCTGCACGGCGGGCTCGCCGCGCAGATCGGACTCGAAGACCATGCGGAACGCGCCGGCGTCGTTGTCGACGAAGTCGAAGAACGCGCCGACGGTCGCCGGGACGCGCTGCTTGTTGTCCGTCGTGGAGTCGAGCGCCTCCTTGACCCGCCTGACCAATTCGTCGACGTGGCTCTCCAGCAGCGCGATGTAGAGATCGAGCTTGCCGGGGAAGTGCTGGTAGAGGACCGGCTTGCTGACCCCGGCCTCTTCGGCGATCTCGTCCATCGCGGCGGCGTGGTAGCCGTTCGCGGCGAACACCCGCTGCGCGGCGGCCAGCAGCTGGGCGCGGCGTTCCGTTCTGGGCAGGCGGACGCCCCGGGCCTGCAGTCGCGCCATTTCTGTCATCGTTCCTCCAGTTCGAGGCACTCGTCTCCGCCGAGAACGCATCAGCGCAGTCGAGCGGGCTCCGCGGGCGGGGTCACCGCCGCGTGAAGTGAACCCGAGATTACTCGCCGGTACGGCCGGACCGCCAAGGGTCGGGCATCCTGGTGCTGTGTCGTCTCCAGTTTCCCGTGCCGCCCGGGACCGTCCGCCGCTGACCCACGTGCCGCTGTCACGCAGGTCATTGCCGTCGCTGGACCCCGCGCCGCCACCTTGGCCCGGTGAAACAATAGGTGTCGGCGGGGTGAAATTACACATCCGCCGGACACCGGGCGGCCCCGGGACGGCGGTGTACGTCCACGGGCTCGGCGGCTCGTCCACGAACTGGACCGACCTCGCCACGCTCCTGGCGCCCCAAGCGAGCGGCACCTCGGTCGATTTGCCGGGTTTCGGCTATTCGGAACCGCCTGACGGCTTCAGCTTCAGCCTCGACGCGCACGCCGAGATCGTCGCGAGCCATATCGAGAGCCTCGAAGCCGGCCCAGTGCACCTGCTCGGCAACTCGATGGGCGGCGCTGTCGCGCTGCTCGTCGCGGCCCGCCGTCCGGAGTTGGTGAAGACGCTGACGCTGATCTCGCCCGCGATGCCGGATCTTCGTCCCAGCATGAAGCGGCTGTCCGATCCGCGGATGGCGTTCGCGTACCTGCCGCTGGTCGGCCCGCGGGTGCGCCGTCAGCTGGCCGCGCTCGGCCCGCGGGAACGCGCCATGCAGGTCATCAAGCTGTGCTTCGCCGATCCAGGCCGCTTCGCCGAAAGCAGGCTGGACGAACTCGAGGAGGAGCACAGCGCCCGTGCCGCTTTCGCCTGGGCCGCCCCGGCGCTGGCCCGCAGCACGTTCGGCATCTTCCGGACGTGGTCCGCGCGCGGACCCGCGTCGCTGTGGGCCGTCGCGCCGACGGTCGCCACGCCGACACTCGTCGTCTGGGGTCAGCACGACCGGGTGATCTCCGTCCGGCGCGCGGAACGCACCGCTCGGCTGATTCCGCACGCCCGGTTGCTCGTTCTCCCTCGAACCGGCCATGTGGCGCAGATGGAACGCCCGAATGTCGTAGCGAAGGCCGTTTTGGGGATGTGGGAATCGGTCGAATCGGGCGCCTGGTAGTCCATTCGGGTGGGCGGGACACGCCGCACCATGCGCCGGTCGCTCACAACATCACAGTTCGGTTATGGCACCCTGGTGCCCGTGGATCGGGTTAAGCAAGGCGCGCAGGGCGAAGGTCGGCGGTCTCAGTACTCCGCACCCGCCCGCCGTTCGCCACGCGCCCAGCCCCGGACCTCGGACGTTCCGCGCACCGGCCAGTACCGGCCGTCGCCGCCGCCGTCGCAGCGGCTCGACGAAGATCGCTACCGCCCGGGCGGCCGCCGGACCAGCGCCCAGCCGCTCAGCGCGTCCTGGAAGCCGCACGAGCCCGGCGCCAAGACGGGCAAGCGCAAGAGCAAGGGCGGCATCGGCCACTTCGCCAAGACCTACGGCTGGCGCGTGTACGCGCTGCCGATCCTCGTGGTGATCACCGCGCTGGTCGTGTTCAACACCGCCACCGGCCCGGCCGAGCCGATCGCCTCCGACGGGACGAGCCTCGCTTCGGCCGACGGTTCGGGTGGTGACGGCGGCGAGACCGGTGCCGGTGTCGACGGGGGTGGCGACGTCCTCCCGGAGAACCCGGCCAAACCGGTCGACCTCAAGATCCCGACCGCCGACCTGCCCAAGGGCGAGCCTTTCACCGAGTCCGGCAAGGGCACCTATCACGCCGTGCCGGGCAAGGGCGAAAAGGTGGGCACGGGGCAGCTGTACACCTACACGGTCGAGGTCGAGGACGGCATCGATCCGGCCAGCTACGGCGGTGACGACAGCTTCGCCACGATGGTGGAGGGCACCCTGTCCAATCCCAAGAGCTGGACGTGGGACGGCAAGAAGGCGCTCCAGCGCGTGGACGCGAGTTTCCCGAACCCGAGCTTCCGGGTGAGCCTCACCACACCGAACACGACGCATCGCGCGGACGTCTGCATGTTCCAGATCACCTACGAGACGTCGTGCTACCGCTCGAGCTTCGACAAGCGCGTGGTGATCAACCTCGCCCGCTGGGTGCGGGGGGCGATGGCCTTCGAGAGCGACATGGTCGGGTATCGCCAGTACGCCATCAACCACGAGGTCGGGCACGCCCTGGGCGGAAAGCACGTGGGCTGCAAGGTGAACGGCGGGATCGCGCCGGTCATGATGCAGCAGACGTTCGGCGTCTCCAACGACTTCGTGGCGCAGCTGAACAATCTCCCCGGCGGTGACCGCGGCCGGGTGCCCGCGGACGGCCTCGTCTGCAAGCCGGGTTCCTGGCCGAATCAGACACCTTAGTCTCGCTGTCCCATCTGCTGGAATTTCCCAGGATATGAAACAGGGGAAGTCGTTTCCGCCTGTCGGTGTTGTAGATACTGGGATGCGACCCGCGATCCACGCGAGATGGAGGACCCGATGTCAGGCACGCTGCCGCCGCTCGTCGAGCCGGCCGCCGAGCTCACCAAGGAAGAGGTGGCCCGGTACAGCCGTCACCTGATCATCCCGGACGTCGGGGTGACCGGGCAGAAGCGGTTGAAGAACGCCAAGGTGCTGGTCATCGGCGCCGGTGGCCTCGGTAGCCCCGCGCTGCTGTACCTCGCCGCGGCCGGGGTCGGCACGCTCGGCATCGTCGACTTCGACGAGGTCGACGAATCGAATCTGCACCGCCAGGTCATCCACGGCCAGTCCGATATCGGCAAGCTCAAGGCCGCGTCGGCGCAGGAGTCGATCGCCGAGATCAACCCCTTCGTGAAGGTGCACCTGCACACCGACAGGCTCGAGTCGTCGAACGCGCTGGAGCTGTTCGAGCAGTACGACCTGATCCTCGACGGCACCGACAACTTCGCCACGCGATACCTGGTCAACGACGCCGCCGTGCTCACCGGCAAGCCCTACGTGTGGGGCTCGATCTACCGGTTCGAGGGACAGGCGAGCGTGTTCTGGGAGGACGCGCCGAACGGCAAGGGCCTCAACTACCGCGACCTCTACCCCGAGCCGCCGCCGCCCGGCATGGTCCCGTCGTGCGCCGAGGGTGGCGTGCTGGGCGTGCTGTGCGCGTCGATCGGCTCGATCATGGTCAACGAGGCGATCAAGCTCATCACCGGCATCGGTGAGCCGCTGCTGGGCAGGCTCGTCAGCTACGACGCGCTGGAGATGAAGTATCGCGAGGTCAAGATCCGCAAGGATCCGGAGACCCCGAAGATCACCGAACTCATCGACTACGAAGCGTTCTGCGGTGTCGTGTCCGACGAGGCCGCTTCGGCCGCCGCCGGCAGCACGATCACTCCGGCCGAGCTCAAGGCCAAGTTCGACAACGGCGACAAGTTCGCCCTCATCGACGTCCGCGAGCCGCATGAGTACGAGATCGTCAACATCAAGGGCGCGACGCTGATCCCGAAGGACCGGATTCTCTCGGGCGAGGCGCTGGCGGAACTGCCGCAGGACAAGCCGATCGTGCTGCACTGCAAGTCGGGCGCGCGTTCGGCGGAGGCGCTCGCGGCGCTGCATCAGGCCGGGTTCAAGGACGCGACGCACCTCGGTGGCGGCGTACTGGCTTGGGCGCGGCAGATCGACCAGAGCCTGCCGACCTACTGAGGTTTGCCGCCGCTGACCAGCGGAAAGAGAGCAAGGGACCTTTGCTGTCGTCAGTTAGTGCGCTAACGAACGCTAGCAAAGGTCCCTTGCTCTCTTACGACGATGGCGATCCGTGAAGGCCTCCTTGAGGGACCCAGAGTCCCTCAAGGAGGCCTTCACGGACTTGCCCCAGGCACATCGGGCGGCAACGGTGGAAGAACGGCAGGTCAGGAGTGATCCTGTCTTGAGTATCGCTACTCGATGACCAGCGCGTCTTCTCGTTCGTGGAACGGCTCACGAGGTAACGTCCCGTGCCGTGCGTGCCACCCTAGAAAGCCCTCCGGAACACGTCTGTTCGGCGTTCGGCGGACGTGACGGTGACGCGGAGCCGATGCCCGGCACCGGCGCCTGGCGCTACGCCGATCTCGTGCTGAAGCCGGTCGTGGACAAGTCGCGGACCCTGTGGACGGCCCGGGCGCTGGAAGCCGTGGACGAGCCCGGGCTGCGGGTCGCGAAGCCGGTCCGGTCCAGTGACGGCCGGTGGGTGGTCGGCGGCTGGTCGGCGAACCGGTTCGTGTCCGGTACGGCCGAGCACCGGTACGACGAGGTCGTGCACACGGCGGTCAAGCTGCACCGCGCGACGGCGGGGTTGCCGCGGCCGGACTTCCTGGGGCGGCGCACCGACATCGAGGCCTTGGCCGACAAACTCGCGTGGGGCGAGGCGGACATGTCCCTCGACGAGAACAAGGGCGGCCGCTGGTTCGAGGTGCTGGCCGGTTCCCGAAGACCGGTCAACCTGCCGGACCAGGTCGTGCACGGCGAACTTCTCGCCGGTGTGCTGTTCGACGCCGACGAGGCGCCCGGCATCGTCGATTTCGTGCCGTACTACCGGCCGGGTGAATGGGGTGCCGCGATCGTCGCGGTCGACGCGCTGGCCTGGGGCGGCGCCACCATCGATCTGCTCGAACGCTGGGCGCATCTCCCGCAATGGCCCCAGCTTCTCCTGCGGGCCGTCCTCTTCCGCCTGGCCGCCAACGCCCTCGACCCGCGGTCGACGCGAGCGGCTCACGACGGCCTCCGCGCCGCCGCCCGCGACGTCAGCGCCGTGCTGTGAATCCGTGAAGGCCCCCTGAGAAGGAGGCCTTCACGGACGGCTCACTCGGCGCGAAGGCTTTCCGTCTTCGCCGCCGAGCGCACGAGCGGCCACGTCGACGCCGTCACCAGCAGCACCACCGCGATCGTCGCCGCGGCGAGCACCCCGACCGCGGCCCAGTCGACGTACAGCGCCTTCCAGAACATCCGCTTGCCCACCGCGGCGATGCCGATCCCGATCCCCGTCGCGATCACGATCCCCAGCAGCAGCGGAATCCCGTTCTGCCACAGCAAGGACCGCAGGATCACGCGCACCGGGACGCCGGTGGCGGACAGCGCGCCGAGGGCCCGCCGCCGCTCCCGGACCTGCTCCTGGGCGAGCACGAGCAGGCACACCCCGGCCAGCAGCAGGACGAACAGCGCGCCACCGAGCAGGATGTTCCGCGCGTCCCCGATCCTCTGGGCCTCGTCGGTGATCCGCTTCTGGTTGTACGCCGTCACGGACGCCTGCCAGCCGAACGGGGCGACCGAGTTCCGCACCAGTTCGACGAAGTCCGGGTTCGCGGTCCCGTCACGCAGGCTCACCGAGATCGAGGCGGCGGACAGGTCGACGCCCGTCATCGCGGCCGGTGTCGCGAGCACGTGCACCCCGAGATATCCGGCGATTCCCGACGGCTTCGGGGCGAGTGTCCGAGGCGTGACCGGAACGGTCCAGGACTGTTGCCGCTTGGCCATGTCGGTGAGCGTCACCGACTGTCCTTTGTGGAACGACGGGGCCTCGGCGAACACGTCGCCGTCGTGGCAGCCCGTCGCCCCCGTCGACGCTTCGATCGTGGGGCAGTCGGCGACACCGAACGAGACGAGAGCACCGCTCAGGTCGAAGTACATCGAGCGCATGGACTGAAAGTCGGCCGAACCCGGTACCGCTCGCGCCGCGGCCACCGCCTGATCGGCCATCGGGCCCTCCGCGTGGACGATCATCCGGCCTGCCATCGTGTCCTGGTACCCGCCCTGCTCCACCGCCTGGCCCGCCATCAGGCTCTGCAACCCGATCGCCCCGGCGAGCACCATGCAGACGCCCGCGACCACCCGCGACGGGGTCCCACTGTCGCTCTGCAGACGGCGGATCGCGAGCTGGAACGACGGCGGCCCGCCCTTGATCCGGGACACGGCGCGTTCCAGCAGCCATGGCAGCATCGCCGGGATCCCGAGCATCAGCAGTACCGCCCCGGCGATCGGCGCCGCGCGGCCCAGCTCGCTCGCCATACCGAAATTCGGTACCACCAAGGCGATTCCCACGAGGATCGGTAGCGGTCGCCACCACAACCGGCGCTTCGGCGGCGCGGTCTCGCGGACGACGCCGAGCGGTTCGACGATCGTGTGCCGCTGGGCGAACCACGCCGTCACCACGGCCAGCGCGGGGACGACGAGCACGATCAGCACCACCAGCGGCCACGACGGTGTGAGGTCCTTCGGGTAGAGCCCGAAGCGGAGCACCTGGAAGTTCGTCACGGCGCCGCGGAAGAGCAGGAACAACGCGGCGCCGACGACGAGCCCGGCCGCGGCGCTCACGAGCGATTCCGCCGCGGTGATCCGGCGCAGCTGCCGGGCGGACGAGCCCGCCAGCCGCACCGCGGCGAGCCGCCGGTCCCGGGCGGCGCCGCCGAGCCGGGAGATCGTCCCGATGAAGATGAACACCGGCGTGAGCAGGACGAAGAGCCCGATCAGCAGGAGCATCAGGATCCCGTTTTCGAGCACGTCGTGGTAGGCGGGTTCGGCGCCGAACCCGTAGATCGTGGTTCCGTTCTGCATGGTGTCCGTGCCGACGTAGGCGATCAGGTCGTTCGGATTGAGCGTGGTCCCCGCCGCGATGAGCCCGGCGGGCTTGCCTGGCAGACGAGGTCGCAGCAGGCCGCTCGTGTCGGACGCGACGAGTTCGTCCAGCTTCGGCGAGAGGAAGACCTCACCCGGCGACGGCAGCCGGTCCACACCCGGTGGGAGCGGCGAATTCGGGCCGGTCGGCCGCAGATGGACGAGCGCGATCGCCTGACCGCGGAAGTCGGTCGTCGTCGAGTTGTAGAACAGCGGGGCGACGTCAGGGATCGGTTCGCTCCGCACGTACGAGTCGAACGCCCGCTGGTCCCGGTTCTCCTTGATGGTGCCCGCGGAGGCGCCGATCAGCAGGATCGCCACCGCGAGCCCGATTCCCGCGGCGCTCAGGACGAGCCTGACGATCGAGCCCCGGCCGCCCCCGACGGCCAGCCGGAACCCCAGCAACAGGTCTTCGCGCCCGGTCATCGGGTCACCACCGGTTCACGAGTCCGGCCGTCACGCACGATGATCTCCCGGTCCGAGTAGGCGGCCACCCGCGGTTCGTGGGTGACCAGGACGATGGCGGCGTTCGTCTGCTTCGCCGTCTCGGAAAGCAGGCGCATGACGAGCTCGCCGCTGAGCGTGTCCAGCGCGCCCGTGGGTTCGTCGGCGAAGATCACCGACGGTTCGGTGATCAGCGCCCTGGCCATGGCGACCCGCTGGCTCTGCCCGCCCGACACCTGGCCGGGCAAGCTGTCGTCGGAGTCGCCGACTTCCAGCCGGTCGAGCCAGTCGCGCGCGAGCCGCTCGGCGGGACGGCGCTTGATGCCGCCCAAACGCAGTGGCAGCGCGACGTTCTCCAGACAGGTCAGCTCCGGCACGAGCTGCCCGAACTGGAAGACGAAGCCGAACTCGGTACGTCGCAAGGCACTGCGTTCGGCGTCGGACATGCTCGCGAGCTCGCGGCCGCGGTACAGCACCTGTCCTCTGTCGGGCCGCACGATGCCGGAAAGGCAGTGCAGCAGCGTCGACTTCCCCGAGCCCGACGGACCCATGATCGCGACGATCTCGCCGGCTTCGAGTGTCAGCCCGGCCCCGGCCAGCGCCTGATCGGGGCCGAAAGCCTTGTGCAGGCCCAAGCCTTGTAACAACGGTGTTTCCACTTAGTGGTCCCCAGGGTTTCAGCGCGCCAGCTGGCGCGCGAGATCGTCGAGGCGGGCGGCGGTGAGCTCCAGCCACCGCAGGTCCGCCTCCAGGTGGAACAGCGCGTGATCGCAGATGAGCTGGTCGGCGAGGTCGCCGCCGGTTTTGCGGGCGGTGAGCTCGCGCATGGCGCGGAGGTGGGAGCCGCGCTGGGCGTCGAGCAGATCGTGGGCGCCCCGGCCGGACAGGATCGCGAGCACGACCTTGGTGTAGAGCGTGTTCTGCAGGTAAACCGAGGGATTTTCCGGACTTTTCAGCCATTCTTCGACGTTGGTGACGCCGGCTTCGGTGATCGCGTACCGCTTCCGGTCCGGGCCGCCGCCCGCTTCGACGCCGTTCTCCTCGACGAGACCGTTCTTCAGGAGCCGGTTCAGCGTCGAGTAGACCTGCCCGTAGTGCAGTGGGCGGTCCTGGCGGAACTGCTTGTCGTAGAGCTGTTTGAGGTCGTAACCGTGCTTGGGGCCGGCTTCGAGCAGGCCGAGCAGGGTGTTCCCGATGGACATGCGGGCGACTATACACAGTGTGTATACGCACCGTCTATACACGCGGTTTATAGCTGCTGAAGGGCCCCTTCAGTCCCCGCTCCACCTCACGGTGTGACGTCCGTCGGCCGGGGGCAATGTCAAACGCCTGAAACATTCAGGAGTTTCCAGGTAACACGGCCTACCTACCTTCAAGCGCAATCGACGCCTGGAGGAGGTGCCCGTGCCGCTCGCCGCTCCCGCCCGAACCGCGGTGGACACGCACTGCCCGTACTGCGCCCTGCAGTGCGGGATGAGCCTCGACGGCGCCCGGGTCACCCCGCGCGACTTCCCGGTCAACGCCGGCGGCCTGTGTCAGAAGGGGTGGACGTCGGGGGAGCTACTCACCTCGCCTTCCCGGCTGACGACTCCGTTGATCAGGGTCGACGGCGAACTCCGGCCCGCGAGCTGGGAGCAGGCGCTCGACCTGGTCGCGCGGCGGCTCACCGAAATCCGCGCGGCCAAGGGCGCCGACTCGGTCGCCGTCTTCGGTGGCGGCGGGCTCACCAACGAAAAGGCCTATCTGCTGGGGAAGTTCGCGCGGGTCGCGCTGGGCACCTCGCAGATCGACTACAACGGCCGGTTCTGCATGTCTTCCGCGGCCGCCGCCGGGATCAAGGCGTTCGGCGCCGACCGCGGGATGCCGTTCCCGGTCACGGATCTCGCCGACGCCGACGCCGTCCTGCTGATCGGCGCGAACCCGGCCGAGACGATGCCGCCGTTCACCCAGCATCTCAAGCGCGCGGACCTGATCGTCGTCGACCCTCGCCGCACCCCGACCGCCGAACTCGCCGGACTGCACCTCGCGCCTCCGCCCGGCACCGATCTCGCGCTCGCGCAGGGGATCCTGCACGCCGTCGTCGCCGACGGCCTGCTCGACCAGTCCTATGTGGACGCACGCACGAACGGCTTCGAGGAACTGTGGCGCTCGGTCGCGGCGTGGTGGCCGGAGCGCGTCGAGCAGATCACCGGGGTCTCGGCCGCGGATCAGCGTCGCGTCGCCGCCAAACTCGCCTCGGCCCGCAACGCCTACGTCCTCACCGCACGCGGCACGGAACAGCACGCCAACGGCACGGCGATGGTCAACGCCTGGATCAATCTTTCGCTCGCGCTCGGCCTGCCGGGGCGCAAGGGGTCCGGATTCGGCTGCCTGACCGGCCAGGGCAATGGGCAAGGCGGCCGCGAGCACGGGCAGAAGGCCGACCAGCTGCCCGGCTACCGCAAGATCGACGACCCCGCCGCCCGCGAGTACGTCGCCGGAGTCTGGGGTGTGCCGACGGAATCCCTGCCGGGGCCGGGCCGTTCGGCCGTCGAGCTGCTGGAGGCGCTCGGCACCGACGACGGGCCGAGCGCGCTGATGGTGTTCGGCAGCAACCTCGTCGTTTCGTCGCCCGGGGCGGGGAAGATCCAGGAAAAAGTGTCCTCTTTGGACTTCCTGGTGGTCTCGGACCTCGTCCTTTCGGAGACCGCGGCAATGGCCGACGTCGTCCTGCCGGTCACCCAGTGGGCCGAAGAGGACGGCACGATGACCAATCTCGAGGGCCGTGTCCTGCTGCGGCGCAAGGCCATCGACCCGCCGTCCGGCGTGAAGACCGATCTGTACGTGCTCTCTGAACTCGCCCGGCGGCTCGGCCAGCCCGACGGCCGGTTCCCCACCGACGCGGAGACCGTCTTCACCGAGCTTCGCCGCGCGTCCAAAGGTGGTGTCGCCGACTACTCGGGCATCACCTACGAAAGGCTCCGTGACGGCGAGGCCCTGTACTGGCCCGTTCCGGCGGAAACGCATCCCGGCACACCGCGGATGTTCCTCGGCTCCTTCGCTCATCCGGACGGCCGCGCGCGGTTCGTGCCGGTGGACCACGTCGGCCCGGCCGAGGTGCCCGACGCCGAATTCCCCTTGCAGGCCACCACCGGCCGGGTCCTGCAGCACTACCAGTCCGGGGCGCAGACCCGGCTGGTGAAGGAGCTGAACGACGTCGTGGCGGAGGCCTTCGTGGAAGTTCATCCCGACACCGCCGCCCGGGCGGGGCTGGCCGAGGGCGACCTCGCGGTCGTGCGGTCCCGGCGCGGGGAGACCGTCGCCCGGGTCCGTTGCGTGTCGTCGCTGCGCCCGGACCTGGTGTTCCTGCCGTTCCACTTCCCCGGCGAGGGCCGGGCGAACCTGCTGACCAATCCGGCGCTCGACCCGACGAGCCGGATGCCCGAGTTCAAGGTGTGCGCGGTCGCGCTCGCCCCGGCCGAGGTCGTCGCGTGAGCCCCCGCTCGGTGGTCATCGCCGGTTACGGGATGGCGGGCGCCCGGCTGGCCGACGACATCCGCCGCCGCGATCCCGACGGCGAACGGGTCCGGCTCACCGTCGTCGGCGCGGAGACGCACGCCGCCTACAACCGGGTGCTGCTGTCTTCGGTGGTCGCCGGGACCATGCGGCCCGAGGTCGTCCGGCTCCATGACGACGAGTGGCCGACCCGCACCGGGGCCGATCTGCGCCGAGGGGTCGCCGCGACGGCGATCGACCGCGCGGCACGGCGGGTGCACCTCGACGACGGGTCCACTGTGGACTACGACGCGCTCGTGCTCGCCACCGGCGCCAACCCGTGGATGCCGCCGGTCGAAGGGCTCGAAGCCGGGCCGGACGTGGTCGCGTTCCGCACGCTCGACGACTGCGCCCGCATCCTCGACGCCGCCAAACTGGGTGCCCCGGTCGCCGTGCTCGGCGGCGGGTTGCTCGGCCTGGAGGCGGCGCGAGGCCTTGCCGGACGCGGAAATCTCGTCACCGTCGTGCATCCGATGCCGCACATCATGGAACGGCAGCTGGACGCGGAATCCGCGCGGGTGCTGACCAGGAAGCTCGAAGAACTCGGCGTCGACTTCCGGCTCGGTGTCGGAGCCGCGCGCTACGTGAGCGGCGACGGGCTCAAACTCGACGACGGCACGCACGTGCCCGCCGACCTCATCGTCGTCTCGACCGGTGTCCGCGCCGAGACGAAACTGGCCGTGGACGCCGGGCTGGCCGTCGACGGCGGCATCGTCGTCGACGATCTCCTGCGCACCAGCGACGGCCGGATCCACGCGATCGGCGACTGCGCCCGGCATCCCGGCGCTTTCGGCGGGCTCGTGCAACCCGCGTGGGAACAGGCCGCCGTCGTCGCGGATCTGGTCACCGGGACGAAATCCGCGTCACGTTATCGCGGCACCCAGGCGGTGACGCGGCTGAAGGCCCGCGGCATCGACCTCACCGCGCTCGGCGAGACGATGACCGGCGCGGACGACCCGACCGCCGAGGTGCTCACGTTCAGCGACCCGGCGGGCTGCCGCTACGGCAAGCTCGTCGTCCGCGAGAACCGGGTGGCGGGCGCGATCCTGCTCGGGCTGCCCGACGCGGCCGCGACGATCACGCAACTCTACGACCGGGGCACGCCAGTGCCCGAAGACCGGCTGGCTGTCCTTTTAGGACGCTCGTTGCCCGCCGGGGCGCCGTCGGCGTCGAGCCCGGCCGATCTGCCCGCTTCGGCGGTCATCTGCCGCTGCAACGCGGTGACCAAGGGGCGGCTCGTCGAGGCCTGGCGTGCCGGTGCCACCGACGTTCCCGCCCTCGCCGGGGCGACCCGCGCGACCACCGGCTGCGGTGGCTGCAAGGACGCCGTCGGCGGGGTCGCGAAATGGCTGGCCGCGCAGTGAACCCGAACGCATTCACCAAGGAGGACCTCATGCACGCTCGTGGCAAGCGCTGGATCGAGCACTGGGATCCGGAAGACGAGCGGTTCTGGGAGGAGACCGGGAAGAAGATCGCCCGGCGGAACCTCTGGTTCTCCGTCCTGGCCGAACACATCGGCTTCTCCGTCTGGACACTGTGGTCGGTCATGGTCCTGTTCATGGGACCGCAGTACGGTTTCTCGGCCGCGGACAAGTTCCTGCTCGTCTCGACCCCGACCGTGGTCGGCGCGCTCATGCGGCCCCTGTACACCTTCGCCGTCGCGAGGTTCGGCGGCCGGAACTGGACGATCGTCAGCGCGTTGCTGCTGTTGGCGCCCACCGCGCTGGCCGCGATCGCGATGGAACCGGGCACCGCACTCGGCACGTTCCTGCTGATCGCCGCGCTCGGTGGGGTCGGTGGCGGGAACTTCGCGTCTTCGATGACGAACATCAACGCGTTCTATCCCGAGAAGCACAAGGGCTGGGCGCTCGGGCTCAACGCGGGCGGCGGGAACCTCGGTGTGGCGGCGATCCAGCTGATCGGCCTGCTGGTGATCGGTACCGTCGGCGCGGCCGCGCCCCGGCTGGTGCTCGCGATCTATCTCCCGCTGATCATCATCGCCGCGACGTGCGCGTACTTCTTCATGGACAACCTCGCCTCGATGAAGGGCGACACCAAGGCGATGCGCGAGGTCGTCAAGGATCCGCACACCTGGGTGATGTCGTTCCTCTACGTCGGCACGTTCGGTTCGTTCATCGGCTACAGCTTCGCCTTCGGCCTGGTGCTGCAGAACCAGTTCGGCCGCACGCCGCTGCAGGCGGCCGCGGTGACTTTCCTCGGCCCGTTGCTCGGCTCCTTCTCCCGTCCGACGGGCGGCTGGCTGGCCGACCGGATCGGCGGCGGCAAGGTCACCTTCGTGACGTTCGTCGGGATGGCCGCGGCGACCGTCGTGCTGATCCTGGCTTCGACGTCGAACTCGCTGGCGCTGTTCACCGTCGCGTTCATCGTGTTGTTCGTGCTCACCGGGATCGGCAACGGCTCGACGTACAAGATGATCCCGGCGATCTTCCGGGCCAAGGCGAAGGTCGCGATCAGCGAGGGCGCGGACGAGGCGCTCGAAATGCTCAAGGCGCGCAGGCTTTCCGGTGCGCTGATCGGGCTGGCCGGGGCGATCGGCGCGCTCGGCGGGCTGTTCATCAACCTGGCCTTCCGGCAGTCCTTCGCGGACACCAAGAGCGGGGTGCCGGCGTTCATCGCCTTCCTCGTCTTCTACGGCCTGTGCTTCACCGTCACCTGGGCGGTGTACCTGCGCAAACAGCAGACGGAGGTGGCGAGCACCCGAGGTCTGGCGCTCGCCGGAGCGGAGGTCTGATGCGGAAACTCGTCGTCGCGGGACACGGTATGGTCGCGCACCGGCTCGTGGAGGCCGTGCGCGCGGAGGACAAGACCGGCGAATGGCAGGTCGTGGTGCTCGCCGAGGAGGCGCGCCCCGCCTACGACCGGGTCGCGCTGACGTCCTATGTGGACACTTGGGATCCGGCGTCGCTGGCGTTGGAAGGCGCCGACTACGCCGGGGACGAGCAGGTCGAGCTGCGGCTCGGCGACGCGGTGGCCTCGGTGGACCGGGAGCGCAAGGTCGTCGTCACCGAATCCGGGTACGAGCAGCCGTATGACGCGCTCGTCCTCGCGACCGGTTCGCGGCCGTTCGTCCCGCCGGTGCCGGGGCACGATCTTCCCGGCTGTTTCGTCTACCGGACGATCGAGGATCTCGACGCCATCCGGGAAGCCGCTCAGCGGCCCGGCCGCGGTCGCCGGTCCGCGGTCGTCATCGGTGGTGGGCTCCTCGGTCTGGAGGCCGCGAAGGCGTTGCGGGACATGGGTCTCTCGCCGCATGTGGTCGAGATGGCGCCGCGCCTGATGCCGCTTCAGGTCGACGAGGGCGGCGGCGGTCTGCTGCGGCGCCTGATCACCGAGCTCGACGTGACCGTCCACACAGGAACGTCGACCGACGCCATCGAGCCGGACGGCTCTCGCTACATCGCGAAGCTGGGCAACGGAACCGAGCTGGACGTCGACCTGGTCGTGTTCTCCGCCGGGATCCGGCCGCGTGACGACCTCGCGCGTTCGTCCGGGCTGGAGGTCGGCGCGCGGGGCGGCATCCTGGTCGACGACTCCTGCCGGACGTCGGATCCGGCGGTGTACGCGATCGGCGAATGCGCGGCCGTGGACGGCAAGATGTACGGCATCGTCGCGCCCGGCTACGCGATGGCGGAGATCGTCGCGGCGCGGCTGACCGGCGGCGAGGGCACGTTCCCCGAGCCGGACATGTCGACGAAACTCAAGCTCATGGGTGTCGACGTCGCCAGCTTCGGCGACGCGCACGCGGCGACCGAGGGTGCGCTGGAGGTCGCGTTCAACGACGCCGTCGCCGGGACCTACAAGAAACTCGTGATCTCGGACGACTCGAAGACGCTGCTCGGCGGGGTGCTGGTCGGCGACGCGAGCGAGTTCAACACGTTGCGCGCGATGGTCGGCGGGCCGTTGCCCGCCGAGCCGGGCGCGATCCTCGCCCCGGCCGGTGGCGGGGCGGCGGTGGGTGTCGACGCGCTGCCCGACGCCGCGCAGATCTGTTCGTGCAACGCGGTGTCCAAGGGCGCCATCACGCATGCGATCACCGAGCAGGGTTGCGATTCGGTCGCCAAGATCAAGGGCTGCACGCGGGCGGGTACGGCTTGCGGATCGTGTGTCCCGCTGCTGGGCAAGCTGCTGACGGCTTGCGGCGTCGAGCAGTCGAAGGCGCTGTGCGAGCACTTCGGCCAGTCGCGCGCGGAGCTGTTCCAGATCCTGCAGGCCACGCGGATCAGCACGTTCAGCGAGATGATCGATCGCTACGGCAGCGGAACCGGCTGCGCCCTCTGCAAACCGGCGATCGCGTCGATCCTGGCCACGCTGGGCAACGGGCACATCCTCGCCGGCGAGCAGGCGACGCTGCAGGACACCAACGACAAGTTCCTGGCGAACCTCCAGCGCAACGGGACCTACTCGGTGGTGCCGCGGATCCCCGGTGGCGAGGTCACCCCGGAGAAGCTCATGGTGATCGCGCAGGTGGCGATGGATTTCGGGCTGTACACCAAGATCACCGGCGGGCAGCGGATCGACCTGTTCGGCGCGACCGTCGACCAGCTCCCGCTGATCTGGCGGCGGCTCGTCGACGCCGGGTTCGAGTCGGGGCACGCGTACGGGAAGTCGTTGCGCACGGTGAAGTCCTGTGTCGGTTCGACGTGGTGCCGCTACGGCGTGCAGGACAGCGTCGGACTCGCGATCGAACTCGAACTGCGCTACCGCGGCCTGCGCTCGCCGCACAAGCTGAAGTCCGCGGTCTCCGGCTGCGCGCGGGAATGCGCCGAGGCGCGGAGCAAGGACTTCGGGATCATCGCGACCGACAAGGGCTGGAACCTCTACGTCGGCGGGAACGGCGGCGCGACCCCGCGGCACGCCGATCTGCTGGTGTCCGAAGTGGACACCGAGACGCTGATCCGCACGATCGACCGGTTCCTGATGTTCTACGTCCGCACGGCCGACCGGTTGCAGCGCACCGCGCCGTGGGTCGAGGAGATGGACGGCGGTCTCGATCATCTGCGCGCGGTCATCGTCGACGACAAGCTCGGTATCTGCGAGGACCTCGACGCGGCGATGGCCAAACACGTCGGCGACTACGCCGACGAATGGCGCGGGGTGCTGGAAGATCCCGAGAAGCTGGCGAAGTTCAGCTCGTTCGTCAACGCGCCGGGCACGCCGGATCCGACGATCTCGTTCCGCACCGAACGTGACCAGAAGGTGCCCGTACTGCTGGGCATCCCGGAGGTGAAACAGTGACGACTTCGATCGAGCGCACCTGGACCGCCGTCTGCGCGGCGGGCGCCGTCCCCGAATGGTCCGGTGTCGCCGCCCTGCTCGACGACGGGAGCCAGGTGGCGATCTTCCGGCTGCCCGGCGACCGGTGGTACGCACTGTCCAATATGGACCCGATCAGCGGTGCGGCGGTGCTTTCGCGCGGGATCGTCGGCGATGCCGGCGGTGTCCCGGTGGTGGCTTCGCCGGTGTACAAGGAACGGTTCGACCTGCGGACCGGCGCCTGTCTGGACGTCGAGGGGGTCTCGGTGGACGCATACGGAGTGCGGGTTTCCGGGGGTGTGGTGGAGGTCGAGGCTTCACCGTGACAGAAGTCCCTCCCCTGGCGGGATTCGTCATCGGCATCACGGCGGCGCGACGGGCTGACGAGCTCGGCGCGCTGTTCGTGCGTAAGGGTGCGACCGTGCGGTACGGCCCGGCGATCCGGATCGTGCCGCTCGCCGACGACACCGAACTGCGGGCGGCCACCATGCGCCTGCTTCAGGACCGGGTCGACGCCGTCGTCGCGACGACCGGGATCGGCTTCCGCGGCTGGATCGAGGCGGCCGAGGACTGGGGCGTGGGGGAGGAACTGCTGGCCGGTCTCGGGCGGTCTTCGCTGCTCGCGCGCGGCCCGAAGGCCAAGGGTGCGATCCGCGCGGCCGGACTCTCGGAGGACTACTCGCCCGCCTCGGAGAGCAACGCCGAGGTGCTGCGGCATCTGCTCGAATCCGGTGTGGACGGTCAGCGGATCGCGGTGCAGCTGCACGGTGAACCGCTTCCGTACTTTGTGGACAGTCTTCGCGCGGCGGGCGCCGACGTGATCGAGGTGCCGGTGTACCGCTGGGTCGGCCCGGCAGACCCCGGCCCGCTGGACCGGCTGCTGGACGCCGTCCTCGATGGCTCGGTGCACGCTCTGCCGTTCACCAGCGCGCCCGCAGCCGCGTCCATGCTGGCGATGGCGAGGCGGACCGGGCGGCTGCCGGGAATCGTCCAGGCACTGGAAAAGCGGGTCGTGGTGGCCTGCGTCGGGCCGATCACCGCGGGGCCGTTGGCCGCGCTCGGGATCCCGACGGTGCAGCCGGCGCGCTCGCGGATCGGGGCCTTGGCGCGGACGGTGTCCGACGAGCTCGGAGCTCGCTCGTCGCGACTGACGGCTGGCGGGCGGAGCATCGAACTGCGCGGGCAGGCGGCGGTGGTCGACGGGCAGTGGTGTGACATCGCGCCCGCGCCGATGGCCCTGCTGCGGGCGTTGGCGGAGTCGCCGGGGCGGGTGTTCTCGCGGCGGGAGCTGATCTCCGCGTTGCCCGACGGCGGCGAAGAGCACGCCGTCGAAACCGCCATCGGGCGTCTGCGGAGCTCCCTGGGCGCCCCGAAACTCGTCCAGACGGTGGTGAAACGGGGCTACCGCCTGGCCGTCGACCCATGATCTTTCCGCGTTCAGAGGACTAAACGCGTGGGGGTGTGCCGGCCGGTGAGCGTGCCGCACATGTCGCGAAAGCCACTTTCGGGACGTCTGATGTCCCGAAAGTGGCTTTCGCGACACCCGAGATGGCGGTGAGGCGTGCCGAGGGGGGCGGGCTCCGGGCGGAGACGCACCTGCGCGTTGCGAAAGCCACTTTCGCAACGTTCAAGGTTGCGAAAGTGGCTTTCGCAACGCCTTCCCAAGGAGCACACGCCGCGGCAGGCACCGGCCAGGATGCCTCGCCCCGCATTTAGTCCTCTGGATGCGGTCCTTGCGCGTGCAACTACCGCATCCAGAGGACTAAACGCGGGGGTTAGGAGAAGGTGACGCGGTGGTCGGGGAACTCCCGTGCCGCGGCGACGCGGGCGGCCTCCTCCTCAGCCGCCTTCCGTACGGCCGGGCGGAGCGCGTCGAACGGGGTGACGGTGAGGTCGAGCCGCTTCTTCCCGCTCGCCTTGGCCCGCCAGACCCCGGCGATCTCGCCGTCCGCCAGCAGCGCGCCGGGACTCCCGAGGATCTTCCAGACCTCCTTCTGCCTGGCCTTGTCCGGCACCAGCACGGCACGGTCGCGCGCCTGGACGAACGGGTCCAGCGGCGGCAGCAGGCGGACCACGTCCGGCTCCGGCGGGTTCTCCAGCGACGGCACCCGGTCTTTCGGCAGGAAGGCCTTCTTGCCGTCGATCCGGACCTCGACCAGGTCTTCCGGCCACATCGCGTCGACACCGGTGCGGGTCGTCCCGACGTAGGTCGCGGTGTCACCGGGGGTGGCCGGACCGTTGATCCGCAGGTACCCCTCGACGACGCGCGTGGCCGCTTTGGCGTCCGGCTTGGTTTTGAGCCTGCCGCGCTGTTCCAGCGGTGCCAACGTCGCCGGTGTCGCGCCCGGTTCCAGCCGGACCCCGGCGTGGATCGACGCGACCCGCATCAACTGTTCGTAGATGTGCACGACACCGCAGCCGCGGCAGGCGTACGAGAGACCGTCGGGGATGAGTTTCGTGATCGCGCCGCTCACCGTGCCCTTGGTCTGCACGCCGGTGACGACCTCGCGGATCGCCTTCGCCGCGGTGAACAGCGCGTCCGTCGCGGACATACCGGCGTCCTCGACCTGCTTGCGCTGCCAGAGGACGCGAGCCATCGCGTCCTTCTCGTCGAGCGGCACGAGCGCCGCCCTGATCGCGTCCAGTTCCGCGCGACGGTGGAAATGCGGGGCGCCGCGATGCGTCCAGGCGAGGACGAAGCGCTCGTCGTCCCAGACCCCGGGCGTGATGTCGCCGTCGATCCGGGCCGCGAGTCCCAGCAAGGCGGTGTCGCGCACGGAATCCTGCAGGCCGAGGTCGAACACGGCCGCCGCGGCCGGATCCGTCTCCTCGCGGTGCAGCCCGTGCGCCGCGATCCGGTACGCCAGCACCTGCTCGCGATCGACCTCGAGCACTGATCCTCCTAAAGCGAGTATTCGAGCGTGTACGACATCGTCGGCTCACCGAGGACGCCCGTGGTGGTACCGGACCCGGTGATCCCGGCGAGTTCACCCGTTCCGGAGCCTTCGACGACCTTGAACGTCGACGAGAAGCCCTTCGCGTCGAAACCGCAGTCGTGCTTGATCACGAAGCTTCCCTTACGCCCGTCCACACTGCCCTCGAAACGCTCGAAGCCCGCGGCCGTCGTGCCTTCGCCGTCGTAGCCCTCACCCGCGTAGTACAGCAGGTAGTCGAGAATCGACTCGCCTTCGATCAACCCGTTGTAGCCGAACGTGGCGTGCGCGTGGGCCACTCGCGGGCCGCCGTCGGCGCCGCTGACGATGGCTTCTTCCCAGTTCTTCACGGCGAAAGTGTTCATGGGTTCACCCTGTCAGCGATACCTGTCAGGTTGTGTCAGGTTTTCGGGGATACTGGAGTCATGCGCGCGAGCAGACTCCTGTCGGTCCTCCTCCTGCTGCAGAATCGCGGCCGGATGACGGCCGAGGAGCTGGCGGCGGAGCTGGAGGTTTCGGTCCGGACGGTCTACCGCGACGTCGAGGCGCTGTCCGCGGCCGGCGTGCCGGTGTACGCCGATCGCGGGCGTACGGGCGGCTATCAGCTGGTCGACGGCTATCGCACGCGGCTGACCGGGCTGACCGAGGAGGAGGCGCAATCGCTTTCGCTGGCTGGCCTGCCGGGGGCGGCCGCCGAACTCGGGCTGGGCACGGTGCTCGCCGCCGCGCAGCTCAAACTGCACGCGGCCATGCCCGCGGAGCTGCGTGCCGGGGCGAGCAAGGTATCCGACCGGTTCTACCTGGACGTCCCTGGCTGGCATCGCGGGATCGAGAGCCTGCCGCGACTGTCCGAACTGGCCGACGCGGTCTGGCACGCGCGGCGGATCAAGGTCCGGTACGAACGCTGGGGGCAGCGGAAGGTCGATCGTGTCCTCGACCCGCTGGGCCTGATCCTCAAGGCGGGGAACTGGTATCTCGCGGCGCGGTGCGACGGGACCGATCGCACGTACCGGGTCTCCCGGATCGAAGAGCTCGACGATCTCGGCGAGACCTTCGAGCGGCCGTCCGACTTCGATCTCGCGCGCTATTGGCACGAGTGGTCGGAGCAGTTCGAAAAACGCATGTACTCGCGGATGGCGGTGGTCCGCTTGAACGAGTTCGCCCGCATACTGCTGCCGTTCTATCTCGGGGCCGTCGGAGCGCGCGCGTTGCGGGAAGCGGATGCCGAGCCGGACGAGGACGGCTGGCTGACGATGGACCTGCTCGTCGAGCCGGGAGAATCGGCCGTCGGCGAACTACTGCGGTTCGGCGGGAACCTCGAAGTACTCGAACCGCCGGAGCTGCGCGAGCGGCTGGCGGAGGAGATCAGGAAGATGGGCGCGCGTTATGGCTGACCTGGACGGCATCACGATCGGGATCACCGCGGAGCGGCGGGCCGAAGACTTCATCGCCGCGCTGGAACGGAACGGCGCGACCGTGCTGCACGCGCCCACCATCCGCATCGTCCCGCTGCCCGACGACACCGAACTCCGGGCGGCGACGGACGCCGTGCTGGCCGAACCGGTCGGGTTCACCGCGGTCACCACCGGCGCCGGATTCCGCGGCTGGCTTTCGGCGGCCGAAGGCTGGGGGCTGCGCGAACCGCTGCTGGACCGGCTGGCGGCGTCACGGATCTTCGTGCGCGGGCCGAAAGCGGCAGGCGCGGTGCGCGGCGAGGGGTTGCGCGAGGAGTTCTCCGCGCCGGAGGAGAGCAACGCCGGACTGTTCGAGGGCCTGCGCGACGCCGGAGTGCGCGGGGCGCGGGTCGCCGTCCAGCTGCACGGCACCCTGCTGCCCGAACTCACCGGGCTGCTGCGGGATTCCGGCGCGGATGTCGTCCAGGCACAGCCGTATCGCTGGCTTTCGCCCGCGGACGTCGAACCGGTGCACGATCTCGTCGAAAGTGTGATCGCCGGGCGGGTGGCCGCGCTCGCGTTCACTTCCGCCCCCGCGGCGGCGAATCTTCTGGCGCTCGCGGGGTCGCGCCGGGAGGACCTTCTCGCCGAACTACGTGGTCCAGTCCTTTGTGCCTGCGTCGGACCGGTGACCGCGGCGCCGCTGGAAGCCGCCGGAGTCCCGACCGTCCAGCCCGAACGGCAGCGGCTCGGCGCCTTGGTGAAACTTCTCGTCGCGGAACTGCGCATTCGGCCGTCTTGACGCGGCTAATCCGCTTTGCCAGGCTCGACACCGGACGCACGGGAGGGCGGCGGATGTCCGGGTCGGAATCGGTCACCTTCGTTCGAGCCATGTTGCGAAAGGGATCCTCGGTGCTGGGCGCGAGCCCCGCCGACGAAGCACCCGACCCCGATTCCGTTCCCGACTGGCGCTACCGCGAAGACGCGGGCGATTCGCTGCTCATGCGCGCGATCCGCTACTCCGCGCTCGGCCCGATCTTCTATCGCGTGGCCGCGTTTCCCAAGGTATACCTGGGTTTCCTGGTCGCGAACGGGTCGGCGGGGATCGTCCCGGTGCTGAGTACGACGATCTTGGCGGTGCTGCTCAACGTCATCGCGGTCTGGTGGGTGGTGCGGGGACGCGGGATCCGGGCGAAGACCTCCGGGCTGCTGATGTACGCGGATCTCGCGGTGGGCGTGGTGCTCACGACGATCGTCGCCGTGGCCGCGCCCACCGAGATCCAGCCGTTCGCCATCGACGTCGCGTGGACGTGGATGGTCGGGACGGTGGCGCTGTGGACGCTGTCGTTCGGGCTGCCCGCCGCTTTCCTGCTGCTGATCGCGGCCCTGCCGTTCCGGGCGTTCCTGACCTGGATCGGCGGGCTCCCGATCGACCATCCGCTCGCGGTGAGCCGGTCGGTGGGCTGCATGATCGCGCTGGTCGTGGCGATGGTGACCACGGCGGGGATCCTGATCCTGCTCGGCGTCGGGACCCGGTTCGCGCTGGGGATCGGGATGCGCCGAGGGCAACGTGCCGAACGCCTGCGGACGCAGCGGGTCATGCACGACTCCGTGCTCCAGACTTTGGAAGCGATGGGCCTGGAGGCGCCGGACGACGATTCCGCGGCCGCGGAACGCCTCGCGGAAATGCGCGCGACGGCGCGGGCGCAGGCCGTCGAACTGCGGCGCGAACTGACCGGCCCGGACGCGCCGTCGACACGCGGCCTCGCGGCGGACCTCGCCGAGGTCGCCACCGAAATGGCGCGCGACGGCCTTCGCACCCAGCTCGTCGCGGCCGAGACCGAAGAGGACTACCGCCTCTCGCACGCGCGCCGGACCGCCATCCGCGACGCCGTCCGCGAAGCACTCCGAAACACTGTGAAGCACGCCGGGACGAAACAGGTCGTGCTTCGCGTCGAAGAGCGCGAAGGCGGCATCGCGGTCATCGCGCGGGATCAGGGAACCGGCTTCAGCATGCTGGACCGGCCGCCGGGCTTCGGGATCAGCCAGTCGATCATGGCGCGGCTGACGGAGGTCGGCGGGCGGGGGACGATCGATTCGCATCCGGGGCGGGGGACCCGGGTGACGCTGTGGGTGCCGCACTGACGCTTTCTGGTCGTCCCTCAAGTCCGTGAAGGCCTCCTTAGCGGGCTTGTGTTTGCTGACCTGCTGGTGTGTGTGGGTTCGGGTGTGGAGGATTTGGGACGTTGAACGTCCCAAATCCTCCACCGTCGATCCCCGAACAGATCGAGCCACCAGCTACACGCAGGTAAACCAATGAAGGTCTCCTTCACTACCTTCAGGGTAGGTTAAGGAGGCCTTCACGGACCGCTCGAACCGAGGGCGACAGCAAGGGACCTTTGCTATCGCCTGCCTACGCAAGTGATAGCAAAGGTCCCTTGCTCTCTTGCGCCGGTCCGGCGGGCCGAGCGGGACGTTGCGAAAGCCACTTTCGCAACCTTCAAGGTTGCGAAAGTGGCTTTCGCAACGTCGACGGCTGCGCGCAGAGGGGCTCGAGGGCGGTCAGTCTTCCTCAGCGGGGACTTCGCCGCTCTCGATCTGACGCATGGCTTCGCGGCTGGCGGCCTCTTCGCTCAGCCCCTGTCGCCAGTACCCGGTGAAGCAGATCGCCCGCTTGTCGACGCCGCGCTCCCGCACGAGGTGCCGCCGCGTCAGCTTCACCATGTTCGCCTCGCCCGAAATCCACGCGTACGGCGTCCCGCCCGGCAGTTCCGCCTTCCGCACGGCCTCCAGCACGGCGTCACCCACCGGGCTACCCGGCTCCCGCACCACCCAGTGCAGTTCCACCGTCCCCCGCGTTTCGAAGACCTGCCGGTCTTCGCGGTCGCCGATCTCGACGTAGACCAGCGCCCGTGTCCCGGCGGGCAGCGCCTCCACGATCGCGCCGATCGCCGGGATCGCGGTCTCGTCGCCGATCAGCAGTTGCCAGGTCGTCCCCTCGGGCACGTCGTAGAGCCCGTGCGGCCCGAGGAGGGCGACCTTGTCGCCCTCCGAAACACGCGAAGCCCACGCGGAGGCGGGGCCTTCGTCGCCGTGCAGCACGAAGTCGATGTCGACCTCCTGCACCGACGGACGCAGCGCGCGCACGGTGTACGTGCGCATCGACGGCCGGACGTCGTCCGGCATCGCGAGGTACGTCCGGTACCAGGACAGCACTTCGTCACCGCCCAGCGGCGGGGGCAGGACGGGCTCCGCCTGGCCGGGCTGCGGGAAGAACACCTTCAGGTACTGGTCGGGCGCATGGTCGTCCAGCGTCGCACCGGAGAAGGTCACCCTGCTCATATGCGGGGTGAGCCGCCGGACGCCGGTCACCTTCGCCTCGATGTAACTCATTAGGCGAGGCTAACCTAAAAGAGAGCGCCGGGGCCAGCGTCGTCGTCGGGATCACGTCGCCACCGGTATTTTCGCAGGTCGACGCGCTGGCCATCGGGCAAGACGCCCTCCTCGCGCAGCCGTTGCAGCTGTTCGTCGAGCAGATGCGGGGCCGGTGTCCCGTCGGCGCGCAGAATGCGGTGCCAAGGCAGATCGTGGCCGTCCTCACTGAGGACCCGCCCGATCAACCGCGGTGACGGAGCTCCCGAAACCGACGCTATATCCCCATAAGTCGCGACCGAGCCGGCGGGCACGCTCGCGATGACCTCGCGCACCCGCTCGTGCAGTTCGTCATCCATGGGACCACTTTGCCGTGCCGCTGCGAGGTTGTGTCGGCGGGGCGTGGTTCCATCGTGGGCGTGAACGGGCGGCGAACAGCGGCAGGAACCGACGCGCGGCTGGTCCGCACGCCGGTCACCGGCACGCCGTCCTTCCAGTGGGATTCCGGCGCCCGCCGCCTGCTGGCCGCCCCGGACGGCTTCCGCCGGGTCCTCGGTGGCCCTGGCACGGGTAAGACGGCTTTGCTGGCGTCGGCGGCCTCACGGCGTATCGCGGAGGGCGCGGATCCGGAGAGCGTGCTCATCCTGACCACCTCCCGCAAGGCGGCCGACGTCCTGCGCGCCGACATCACCCACCGGCTCACCACCGATCCGGAGGAAGATCCGCTCCCGCGCACCATCCGCGAGCCGCTCGTGCGCACCGTGCATTCGTACGCGTACGCGCTGTTGCGGATGGAGGCGCAGGCCGACGATCTCCCGCCACCCCGCCTGCTGGCCGGGGCGGAACAGGACGTCGTCGTCCGGGACCTGCTCGCGGGCGACCTCGAAGCGGGCGCGCTCGACTGGCCGGAGCAGCTGCGGCCCGCGCTGAACGTCCCCGGTTTCGCCGAGGAGCTGCGAGACCTCCTGCTCCGCGCCGCCGAACGCGGGCTCGGCCCGGAGGATCTGGTCGAACTGGGCAGGCGCCGCGACCGCGACGAGTGGATCGCGGCCGGGCGGTTCTGGAGCCAGTACGAAGAGGTCACGCTGCTGCAAGGCGCGGGCGGCAACGCGCTCGGCGTGGCGAGCGCGCCCGCGCTGGACGCGGCGGAGCTCGTCACTTCCGCGCTGCTGGCGCTCGAGGACGACCCTGAACTGCGCGAACGCGAGCAGCGCCGGATCCGGCACCTGTTCGTCGACGACGCCCAGCATCTCGACCCGTTGCAGACACAGCTCATCCGGCTCATCGGGCACGCGGCCGACGAGTTCGTCGTCGCGGGCGACCCCGATCAGTCCGTGTTCTCCTTCCGCGGCGCGGATCCCCGGCTGTTCGCCGACGCGGACGACGACGGTGAGCGCACGGTGCTGCTGACCACCGCGCACCGGCTCGCCCCGGTGATCCGCACGGCCGTCACGAAACTCGGCTCCGTGCTGCCCGGTTCGTCGCCGCAGCGCAAACTCGTCGACGCGCCGGACGCCGAGGGCGGAGCCGTCCGCGTCCGCCTGATGCCGACACCGGCCTCCGAGGCGAGCTGGATCGCCGATCAGCTCCGTCGCGCACATCTCGTCGACGGTGTCCCGTGGTCGGAGATGGCGGTGCTCGTCCGCTCGCCCGCGCGCACTTTCCTTGTCCTGCAACGTGCTCTGCGCGCGGCCGGGGTGCCGATCGGCTCGGCCACCGAGGAACTGCCGCTCGCGAAACAACCCGCCGTCCGGCCGTTGCTGGCGATGCTGAGGCTCGCGGCGGATCCGGAACTGCTCGACGTCGACCTCGCCGAGATGCTGCTCTCCTCGCCGTTGGGCGGCGCGGATCCGCTCGCCCTGCGGCGGCTGCGTCGCGGTCTGCGCAGGCTGGAACTCGCGGGCGGTGGCCAGCGGTCCAGCGACGAGCTGCTGGTGGAAGCCTTGCGCGTCAACGACGTCCTCACCGGGCTGGCCGAGGCCGAGTCCTTGCCGATGCGCCGGATCGGTGGCCTGTTGCACGCGGCACATCAAGCCGTGGCGCGCGGCGAAGGTGTCGAGCAGGTGCTGTGGGAGCTGTGGCAGAACAGCGCCCTGGAACAGCGCTTCCTGCGGTTGGTCGATCGCGGCGGTTCTCTCGGCTCCCAGGCGGATCGTGATCTCGACGCGATCGTCGCGCTCTTCGACGCGGCCGGTCGTTATGTCGACAGATTGCCGAGGGCGAGTGTCGCCTCGTTCGCGGATTACCTGTCTTCGCAGAACATCGCCGGTGGCACGCTGGCGCCCGCGGCCATCAAGAGCGAGGGCGTCTCACTGCTCACCGCGCACGGGGCCGCCGGCCGCGAGTGGACGGTCGTGTCGATCGCCGGCGTCCAGGAGGGCAGCTGGCCGGATCTGCGGCTGCGCGGTTCCGTGCTCGGGGTGGAGCGGCTGGTCGACCTCATGTCCGGCGTCGACGACGAGAAGGTGTCCGCCACCGCGCCGATCCTCGCCGAAGAGCGGCGGCTGTTCTACCTCGCCGCGAGCCGCGCGCGGAAGACGTTGCTGGTCAGCGCGGTCGCGGGGGAGGACGAGCAGCCCTCGCGGTTCATCGACGATCTGGAGGAGAACGGCGCGGACGACGGCGGCCTCGACTCGCGGATGAAACCGGCGGGACGTTCGCTGGTGCTCGCCGAACTCGTCGGAGAACTGCGCGAGGTCGTCTGTGATGACAAAAGCGCCCCCGAACGGCAGCAGAGGGCGGCGCGTCAGCTCGCGAAACTGGCCGCCGCCGGGGTGCCGGGCGCGCATCCGGGCACCTGGTACGGGCTGCTGGAACCCTCCACCGGCGAACCCGTGCACGGACCGGGCGATCTCATCCGCATCTCACCGTCCACTGTGGAGGTTCTGGTCAAATGCCCGCTGCGGTGGCTGATCGAACGCCACGGCGGCAGCGACCCGGCGCAGCTCGCGGCCGTCACCGGAACCCTGGTGCACGGTCTCGCGCAGGCTGTCGCGGGCGGCAGCAGCGACGAGCAGATCCGCGCGGCCCTCGACGAGGCGTGGGTGCGGGTCGACGCCGGGGCGCCGTGGTTCTCGCGCCGTGAGCGGTCGCGGGTCGAGCAGATGCTGCGGAACTTCGTGTCCTGGCTGGAGTCCAGCCGCAAGGAGCTGATCGAGGCCGGGGTCGAGCAGGACATCGAGGTCGAGCTGCCGGTCGGCGATGACGATCTCCGCGTGCTCCTGCGCGGCCGCGTCGACCGCGTCGAGATGGACAAGGACGGCCGCCCGGTCGTCATCGACATCAAAACCGGCAAGGTCCCGATCTCCGCGTCCGACGCCGAACAGCATCCGCAGCTGGCCGCATACCAGCTGGCCGTGCTGCTCGGCGCCGTCGAAGGCGGTTCGAAACCCGGTGGCGCGCGGCTGGTCTACGTCGCGAAGTCCAACAACAAGACCGGATCCACCCAGCGTGAGCAGGCGCCGCTGGACGAGGACGGCGGCAAGCAATGGCTCGAGCTGGTGCGTTCGGCGGCCGGTTCCGCCGCGGGCCCCGAGTACGGGGTCACCGAGAACCCGGATTGTGATCGTTGCCCGGCAAGGGGTTGCTGTCCGCTGCGGCCCGAGGGCAGGCAGGTGACCGGTCCTTGATCTCCGAACTCCAGCGCCGCCAGGTCGAACCGGGCGAGATCGCCCGCGCGCTCGGTCTGCACAGCCCGACCGACGAGCAGGCCGAGGTCATCGCCGCCCCCATCGAGCCGTCGCTGGTGGTCGCGGGGGCAGGCGCGGGCAAGACCGAGACGATGGCCGCGCGCGTGGTGTGGCTCGTGGCCAACAGCATCGTGCCGCCGGAACGCGTCCTCGGCCTGACCTTCACGCGCAAGGCGGCCCGTCAGCTCGGCGAACGCGTCCGCACCCGGCTGCGGCGGTTGGTCGGCTCGGGGCTGCTCGACAGGATCGACCCGACCGGTGACCTGCGCACGACGGTGACCGCCGGGGAACCGACGGTGCTCACCTATCACGCGTACGCCGGACGGCTACTGTCCGAACACGGCCTGCGGCTGCCGGTCCAGCCCGGGGTCCGGCTCCTCTCGGAGACGTCCTCGTGGCAGTTCTCGCATCGCGTGGTGTCCACTTGGGACAACGATCTCGACACCGATCGCGTGCCATCCACGGTGACGGCGCAGCTGCTGGCGCTGGCCGGGGAGCTCGGCGAGCACCTGGTCGAGACCGAACGGCTGGCGCGGTACACGTCCTGGCTGTGCGATGTCATCGAGAAAGCGCCGCGGGCCAAGGGCCAACGTGCGGCGCTGCCGCAGAAGCTGGCCGAAGTCATGACGGCGCAACGGTTCCGGCTCGCGCTCCTGCCGCTGGTCGAGGCCTATCACACGCGGAAACGAGCGGAGGGCGCGCTCGACTTCGCCGACCAGATGTCACTGGCCGCGCAGCTCGCCAGCAGCTATCCGGCGGTGGTCACGGGGGAACGCGAGCGCTACGGAGCCGTCCTGCTCGATGAGTACCAGGACACCGGGCACGCCCAGCGGATCCTGCTGCGGTCACTGTTCGGCGGTGTCGAACATCCGCCGATGCCGGTGACGGCGGTGGGCGATCCGGCGCAGGCCATCTACGGCTGGCGCGGGGCGAGCGCGGCGAACCTGCCGCGGTTCACCACGGACTTCCCTCGCGACAACGGTGAAAGGCTCGTCCCGGCGCTGGATTTCGGGCTGCTGACGAGTTTCCGCAATCCGCCCGAGGTGCTGGAACTGGCCAACGCGATCTCGGAACCGCTGCGGGAGCGCGGCCTCGGCGTCGCGCGGCTGCGCGCATTGGAAGGCGCGGGAACGGCGGACATCGCCTCCGCGCTTTTGCCGGACATCCGCGCCGAACGCGAGTGGGTCGCCGACGCGGTGGCGAAACGCTGGTTCGAAACCGTCGAAGAAACCGGAAAACCGCCGACGGCCGCGGTCCTGGTGCGCCGTCGTGCCGACATGGCGCCGATCGCGGCCGAAATGCGGGCCCGCGGACTGCCGGTGGAGGTCGTCGGACTCGGTGGCCTCCTCGACGAACCGGAGGTCGCGGACCTGGTCAGCACGTTGCGGGTGCTCGCCGATCCGCTCGCGGGCAGTGCGGCGGCGCGGTTGCTGACCGGCGCGCGCTGGCGGATCGCGGCGGCCGACCTCGCGGCGTTGTGGCGCCGCGCCGGTGAACTTTCGTCGCCGGTGCCGCCTTCGGGGAAGTCCGATGTGGACGAACCGGTGCTGGTGACCGAACGGGTCGAGCAGGCGGGCCTCGCCGACGCGATCGACGATCCCGGTGCGGCGGAACGGTATTCGCCCGAGGGCCTCCGGCGGATCAGGCGGATCGGCGCCGAGCTCACGGCGTTGCGCCGCCGCCTCGACCAGTCGCTGCCCGAACTGGTCGCCGACGTGGAACGCACCATGCTGCTCGATGTCGAATCCCTGGCCCGCCCCGGCCCCGCCGGTCGTGCGCATCTGGACGCTTTCGCCGACGTCGTCACGGATTTCGCCGAGACCTCGCCGACGGCCACTCTTCTGTCCTTTGTGGATTACCTGAACACGGCCACGCACGCGGAAGACGGGCTCACCCCCGGCGAGGTGGAGGTCGTCCCGGACCGGGTCCAGGTTTTGACCGTGCACTCGGCCAAGGGGCTGGAATGGCGGATCGTCGCGGTTCCGCACCTGGTCAAGGAGGTCTTCCCCGGGAGGCGCCGGTCTTCTTCGTGGCTGCGGACATCGACGTCGCTCCCGGCCGCGCTGCGCGGGGACTCGGAGGACCTGCCGGAACTGCGCGTCGCGGAAGGCTATGACCGCAAGGAAGTCCAGGAAGCGCTGGAACTGCACGAAGAGGGCTTCGTCGCGCGCGAGGCGGATGAGGAGCGGCGACTCTGCTACGTCGCGCTGACCCGGTCCGAGCACACCATGCTGATTTCCGGTCATTGGTGGAACGAGAGCAGCGCGCGGCCGAAAGGGCCGTCGGAGTTCCTGCTCGAAATCGGCGAGGTGATGCGGGAGAACTCGGTCGGCCGGATCGAGCACTGGGCCGACGAGCCGGAGTCCGACGGCGAGAACCCGCTGGTAGCCGACTCCCGCCGGTCCCGATGGCCGGTCGACCCGCTGTGGCCGCGGCGCGAGGGCGTCACCAACGGCGTCGATCTGGTCCTCGGCGCCATGGAGGACGCCGAAGAAGCCGGCTCCGAGGAGGAGGAAGACCCGGACGGCTGGATCTCCGACACCAAGGTGCTGCTGGAAGAGCGCGCGCGGGCACAGAACCGTGTCCAGCAGGTTGTCCTGCCGTCGCATCTCTCGGTGAGCCAGCTGGTCGAGCTGTCGGCCGATCCGGCCGCGCTGGCCAAACGGCTGCGGCGGCCGCTTCCTGTACGCCCCAACACTTACGCACGCCGGGGGACGGCGTTCCACGGCTGGCTGGAGCAGCGGTTCGGCGGGGAGCAACTACTGGAGATCGACGATCTGCCGGGCGCCGCGGACGTCGACGAGGCGCCGGATTCCGAGCTTGAGGCCTTGCAGACGGCTTTCGAGAAGAGCGAGTGGGCGCACAGGGTGCCGCACGCCGTCGAGGTCCCCTTCTCGGCCGACGTCGTGGGCGTGACGGTGCGCGGGCGGATGGACGCGGTGTTCGCCGATCCCGACGGCGGCTGGACCGTCGTCGACTGGAAGACCGGTGCCGTCCCGGAGAAGGACCGGCTCGCGCCGCTGGCCGTGCAGCTGGCGGCGTACCGGCTGGCGTGGGCCGCGTTGCGGAAGGTGCCGGTGGAGAAGGTACGGGCGGCGTTCCACTACGTGAAACACGACAAAACCGTCCGCCCGGCGGATCTGCTGGATGCCGAAGGCCTGCGACAACTGCTGCGAAGCGTCCCGACGCTCTAGGCGCGGTCGCGGACCTTGAGTGCCCAGGTCACGAGCGGGATCTGCAGCGGGACGCGCGCCCAGAAAGCCGCTCGCCAGTGCTTCGGGGCCTTCCGGCGGTCGGCGTCGAGGGCCATCTTCACGTTCCCCGGCAGGACCACCACGAACAGCAGCGCGGCCGCGAGCCCGCCGAGACGGCGCGTCTTCGGAGCGGCGACCGCGGCGGCGACCCCCAGCTCGGCCACCCCGGAGCCGTAGGTCCACGCCCGGGCGGAGCCGGGAAGCTGCTTCGGGATGATGGCGTCGAAGGGCTTGGGCTGGACGAAGTGCAGGACACCGGCCGCGCCGAGCAGGCCGGCGAGGAAATATGCGGGCCGCTGAGACGGCTTGTGATCCGAAGACATGCCCTGAGCTTCGCATACCGAGCTGAACGCAAGGTTCTTCGGCTATCCTCGGCGACCGTGAGTCACACGGACCAGGCCGGAGCCTGTGCATGAGGGTTCTCAAGCGTTTCCCGGTCAGGCTGAGCGACCGCCCGGACCACGAGCTCGTCGGCGTGATCCGGATGCCGGAACTGACGGTCAGCCCGCTGCGGTCGATCCTCAAACGGATCATCGGCGCGATGCTCGCCCTGCTCGCGACCGTTCTGATCGTCTACCTCGACAGAGACGGCTATCGCGACGCCAACGGCGACGGGCTCAGCTTCCTCGACAGCCTCTATTACGCGACGGTGTCGCTGTCGACCACCGGTTACGGCGACATCGCCCCCGCGACGTCGTCCGCGCGGCTGGTGAACGTCCTGGTGATCACCCCGCTGCGGGTGCTCTTCCTCATCGTCCTGGTCGGTACCACACTCGAAGTGCTCACCGAGCGCTCTCGCCAGGCTTTCAAGATCCAAAAGTGGAGGACGAAGGTGCGTGACCACACGGTCGTCGTGGGATTCGGCACGAAGGGCCGGTCGGCGGTCAACGCGCTGCTCGGGGACGAGAGCGTCGAACCCGACCACATCGTCGTCGTCGACACCGACCAGCAGGCGCTGGAAGCGGCGACCTCACTCGGCCTGGTGACGGTGCACGGTTCCGCCACCCGCGCCGACGTCCTGCGGGTCGCCGGCGTGCAGCGGGCCAAGGCCGTCGTCGTCGCCCCGAACCGGGACGACACCGCCGTGCTGGTCACCCTGACCGCGCGCGAGCTGGCGCCGAAGTCGCACATCGTGGCCTCGGTGCGGGAAGCGGAGAACGTCCACCTGCTCAAGCAGTCGGGCGCGAACCAGGTCGTGGTGTCGAGCGAGACCGCCGGGCGCCTGCTCGGCATGGCGACTTCGACGCCGCTGGTGGTCGACATGGTCGAGGACCTGCTCACCCCCGAGTCCGGTCTCGCCATCGCCGAACGCCCGGTGGAGCCGTCCGAAGAGGGCGGTTCGCCGCGGCATCTGCCGGACATCGTGCTGGGCGTCGTCCGCGACGGCGTCCTGTACCGCGTGGACGCGCCGCAGGCGGACGCGATCGAGCCGGGCGACAAGCTGCTGTACGTCCGGAAGGTGACTTCCGCGGAGACGATCGAGCGGTAGCGGGGGACCTTTGGTGTCGCCGCCCCCGGGACAAATGGGCTCCTGTGTTCTGCCGCTGGTATCACCCTCCCCGACGAGCGGGCTCGCTGTGTTTTGCCGCGAGGTTCTGGGAGCATGGCGATCGTGCGCAACCGATCGGACCCCGCCAGAGGGCTCACCCCGGGGTGGAACTCCCTGGCCGTGGCGGCCGGTGCCGGCCTGCTGGTGATCTTCCTGGCCTGGTTCGCCGGGCCGGGGCTGTTCGGCATCTCGAACGACGCCCAGGGGACGACGGTGCAGGCCGAGGTCGTCCAGCCCGCGCCCTGTACGGGCGGCGGCGCGACCGAGACCGTCAAGTTCGAATTCGGCGGCAAGCCGACGGAGGGCTCGCTCAACGGCTGCGGGCACGGCAAGGGCGAGCGGCTCGAGGTCGTCGTCCCTGACGGTGCTTCGGGGGACGCGGTCTCGGTGCACGCGGCGGACGCGGCGGCGGGTGCCAGCGACGCGCGGCGGCCGCTCGGGCTGGCCCTGCTGGTGTTCAGCTGCTTCGCGGGCGGGATGTACGTGTTCCTCGTCGTGCGCGGGCCGCGTCGGATGGCGACGGCCTGACACGAGCCCCTTGAGTGGCAAGGGGCGGTTATGGCCGAAAGTTGCGTGTCCGGGTGGCGATCACGTGTGATCAGAGACGGATCACGCGTGATTGGAGCCGGATCTCGCGTGATCGGGCGACGATCACGGAGTTCGCCTTCTGATCACGCGAGATCCGGCTCCAATCACGCGAGTAGCGCGTCCAATCACGAGCCACGATGACCAGCGGGACCGAACAAGCCGGAATCGCCAACGGCCCCGGATCCATCGGCGAGCGGCAGCCACCCGCCGAGCCGAGGGAAGGGGGCCTTCACGCGCGAAGCTAGGAAACGGCGCTCGCCGGCGCCGAGAAGGTGTTGCAGTCGGCGACGCGGTTGTTGCTCGCACCCGCCCGCCACCAGGACGCGTAATGCGCGTTCGTCCCGTGGTCCTGGCTGCGCGAGGTGTTGTCGCCCCGGGTCTCCTGGTCGTTCCAGGCCTTGTTGTACATGTCCCGGCTGACCGTGCCGCCCTGGTCGACGTGCGCGCCGAGGAACATCCCGGAGAAGCACTGCGCCTGCAGTTCCTTGCGCCGTGACATCTCCAGCCCGGCGGGGCTGTTCTGACCGGCGTCGTAGATCTTCTGCCAGGCCGCGTCCATCAGCCCGGCGACCTCCTGCACGTGATGCCCGTACTCGTGCGCGAACAGGGCCAGGTAGACGCCGGGGTTGTTGCCGTACTGGTCGGTCTGCAGACCACGGAACGGCACGTAGAGGTTGTTCTCGCAGTAGTACGCCGCCGTCGCGATGCCCACCTGGATCGTGCCGCATTCGGTTTCGAAGCTGGCGCCGGTCGGGAAGTGCAGGGCGGGCGGGGTGAAGGGCAGGCGGTAGGCCTCGAGGAACGGGCCCCACGCGTTGTCGAGGCATTTGCCCGCGGCGGTGAAGAACGCCTCGGCGGCCTGCTGGCTGCTCTGCCACTGCGGCAGCGCGCAGACGCGGTTCTGCAGGCCCGCGTTGGGGTCCTGGAGGATCGGGTGGTCGCCCAGCTTGAGGATCTTCTGCGGCCCGCTCGACGACGACGGCGCCCGGGAGGGTGACGTCGGGAACGGGTTCGGCGAAGAGGACGGTGACGACGACCCGCTCGGCGGCAGGGCCGCCGGGGAAGTCGGGTTCGGCAGGGTGCTGTAACCCGCGTTCGCTACGTGATCCTTGTCGTCACGATTGAGTGAAACGATCGCGACCAGGCCGAGCACCAGGACGGCGACCGCGCCGAGGCAGATCCCGATGATCGCGCCCATCGACCGGCGCGGTGGCGGCGGCGGGAAGTGGTGCGGCGCACCGTGCCACTGGGCAGGGGGCGGGCCGTGCACCGGCGGTGGCTGGACGGCGCCGCGTGGCGGCCACTGGCCGTGGGGCGGTTGCGTCATCAAGTCGGTCCCGGTGGTTCTAGGGGCGGACCGGGGGTGCCCGGCCCGATGTTCAGCATAACGAGCTAATGGCCTGCCCTCCCACTGCTCGGCTGCAGAGGGTATCCAGCGTGAGGCGAGCGGTCACCCATCAGTGTCGTCCCCCCAGCTCTGGCTGGGTGTCGGACCCTCTGGAAGAGTGTGCGTAAGCAACGTGAACGGGTAAGGGGCTGTCGCATGACGGAGACCGGCGGACCGTCCGGGCCGGAAGGTACCGAGACGCCGAAGCCGCAGGCGGACGCACCGACGCCGCCGCAGGGCGAAGTGCGGCCACCATCGGCGCCGGAGCAGCAATGGCAATCCCCGTCCGGGGCCACGCCGCCGCCTCCGCTGCCGTCCTATCAACCGCCGCGGCAGCAGGGCCCGGACTGGAAGGTCGGCCTCGGCAGGCCAGGGGTCATCCCGCTGCGCCCGCTGAACCTGACCGACATCCTCGACGGCGCGGTCACGGCCATGCGCAAGTACTGGCGGATGGTCTTCGGTGCCGCCGCGGTCACCGCCGTGCTCACCGCGGCCATCAACCTGGTCGGGCTGCTGCTGGTGGACACCACCAGTGACCTCGAGAAGGTCCGCGACCTCGGCCCGGCCGCCACCGATCAGGAACTGCTGAACCAGATGTTCAGCCTTCTCGGCGGCACACTGGCGAGCTCGTTCATCGGCCTCATCGCGACCCTGCTCGGGACGACGCTGCTCACGGGCTTCTTGACCGTCCTGATGGGCAAAGCCGTGCTGGGCAAACCGGTCACCTTCAAAGAGGCGCTGAAAGAGGCGACGCCCCGGCTGCTGCCGCTGCTCGGGCTGACCGTGCTTTACACGCTGGCGATCATGGTCGCCGCGATCTTCTGCCTGCTGCCCGCGATCATCCCCTATACCTTCTGGGCGCTGGCCAGCCCGGCGTTCATCCTCGAACGCGGCACGGTGATGGAGTCGTTCCGCCGGTCGGTGAAGCTGGTCTCGGGCATGTTCTGGCGGGTCTTCGGGATCCTGCTGCTGGCCACCGTGATCTCGTCGTTCCTGGCGTCGATCATCACGCTGCCGTTCAGCTTCAGCGCCTTCATGTCGATCTTCGGCAACCTGAACCAGATGTACGTCCCGTCGACCGGTGACCTGATCCTGCAGTCGGTGGGCACGGTGGTCGCGCAGACGATCGTCGGCCCCTTCACCGCGCTGGTGACCGTGATCCTCTACATCGACCAGCGGATGCGCCGCGAAGGCATGGACATCGAGCTGGCCCGCGCGGCCGGGATCACGCCGCCGCCCCCGCCGCAGGCATGGTGACGCGCTTCCTCACCGAGGTCCCGGTCGACATCGACCGGGACACGGCCCGGCTGCGCGCGGCCGAGGAGCTCTCGGGCCAGGCGTATCAGGCCGCGAAACCGAGCTGGTTGTCCGAGGCGTTCACCTGGGTGCTCGAAAACCTGCTGGGCTTTCTCAACACCGTCAACAGCGCCGTGCCCGGCGGGATCTTCGCCGTGGTGCTGCTGGTCGTCGTGCTGATCGTGCTGGTCGTGGTGATCCGGTTGCGGTCCGGCCCGCTGGCGACGTCGGCCAAGGGCGGCCGCGCCGTGTTCGCCGGACAGCGCAAGGCTTCCGGTGAACACCGCAGGGCGGCCGAGGAGGCCGCGTCGCGGGGTGACTTCGACGACGCCGTCCGGGAGAGCTTCCGTGCCGTGGTGCGGTCCTTGGAGGAGCGCGCGCTGCTGGACGAGAAGTCCGGCCGGACCGCGGACGAGGCCGCCAACGAGGCCGGACGGTTGCTCCCGGACGTCGCGGACCCGCTGCGCGCGGGCGCCCGGTTGTTCGACGATGTCCACTATGGAGGGATCCCGGCCACCGAGGCCGGCTACCGGTCACTGTCCGAATTGGACGAACGCTGCCGTCGCGCCCGGCCCGTCGCCTTGGCGGCCGGATGACCTCGGTTTCGCCCGACGCCCGCCGGATCTGGCACGGGGTGCGGCTCCCGCTCGCGGTCGTCCTCCTGCTCGTGCTCACCGGGACGCTGCTCGTCCTCTTCCAAGGCGAGCAGACCACCGGCGCGCTCGAGCCGGGTTCGTACGAGCCCGGCGGCAGCCGCGCGCTGGTGACCCTGCTGGAACGCGAAGGCGTCGAGATCATCACGGTGCGCACTGCGGCCGAGGCCGACGACGTCGCGGGGAAAGCGACCGTCCTGATCACCCAGCCCTCCTACGTCCCCAAGCGCACGTTCACCGAACTCCGGCGCATCGCTTCGGATGTCGTCCTGGTGCAGCCGAGCGCCGGCACGGTCGACGAAGTCCTTCCCGGGGTGCGGGTGACGGGTGAGCTCGAAACCGAGACCCGCGCCCCCGACTGCCAGGCGAAGGACCCTGTCGCGGCGGGGAGCGCGACGATGGGCGGCCTGAAGTATTCGGCCACGCAGCCGAGGGCACTGGAATGCTACGGCGGTTCGTACCTGGAAGTGCCCGGTCCACAAGGGACGGTGACCGTACTCGGCGCTCCCGCGCCGCTGACCAACGAGTGGCTGGCCGACGAGGGCAACGCGGCCTTGGCGATGCGGCTGCTCGGGAAGCACGATCGGCTGGTCTGGTACCTGCCGACACCGGCCGATCCCTTCCTGGAGAACGAGAAGAAGCCGCTGTCGGAACTGATCCCGGCCGGCTGGTCGTACGCGGCGCTGCAGGCCGGGGTCGCGGTGGTGCTGCTGGCGCTGTGGCGTTCCAGGAGGCTGGGGCCGGTGGTGACCGAGCCGATCCCGGTCGTGGTGCGCGCGGCCGAGGCCACCGAGGGACGGGCGCGGCTGTATCGCAAGGCGAAGGCCGCCGCGCACGCCGGGGAGACCCTGCGCGAGGCGGCCCGCGCGCGGCTTCGGCCGTTGCTGGGGCTCACCCGCGACGCCGAACCCGCGGCGCTGGTGGAATCCGTCGCCGCGCGGACCGGCGGGATGCCCGCCGAGATCGGCGCGCTGCTGTACGGGGACCCGCCCGCCGACGACGCTGCGCTCGTGCGGCTGGCGGACGGACTCGATGTCGTGGAACGAGAGGTGGAGCGGTCTTGAGTACCGAACAGTCCGATTTGGACACAGGGGACGGCGCGGCCGAAGCGCGGGCGGCGCTGATCGCCCTGCGCGCCGAGGTCGGAAAGGCCGTGGTGGGCAACGACGCGGCCGTCACCGGGCTCATCATCGCGTTGCTGTGCCGGGGACACGTGCTGCTCGAAGGCGTTCCGGGCGTGGCGAAGACGTTGCTGGTGCGGGCCTTGGCCGCGGCACTGGACCTGGAGACGACGCGGGTGCAGTTCACGCCGGACCTCATGCCGGGCGACATCACCGGCTCGATCGTCTACGACGCGCACAGCGGCGAGTTCTCCTTCCGCGAGGGCCCGGTGTTCACGAATCTGCTGCTGGCGGACGAGATCAACCGCACGCCGCCGAAGACGCAGTCTTCGCTGCTCGAGGCGATGGAGGAGCGCCAGGTCTCCAGCGACGGCAAGACACGGCCGCTGCCCGATCCGTTCATCGTCATCGCGACGCAGAACCCTGTCGAGTACGAAGGCACGTACCCGCTTCCCGAGGCGCAGCTCGACCGGTTCCTGCTGAAGCTGACCATGCCGACACCGTCCCGTGAGGACGAATTCGGCATCCTTTCCCGGCACGCACAGGGTTTCGATCCGCGCAACCTGGCCGCGGCCGGGATCAAGCCGGTCGCCGGGGCCGCCGAACTCGACGCCGCGCGGCGCGCGGTCGCCGGGGTCACCGTGCGCCCCGAGGTGCTCGCCTACATCGTCGACGTCTGCCGGGCGACGCGGGCGCTGCCGTCCGTGCGCCTCGGTGTTTCCCCGCGTGGCGCGACGGCCCTGCTGGCCGCGACACGGGCGTGGGCGTGGCTCGCGGGCCGCGACTACGCCACCCCGGACGACGTCAAAGCCTTGGCGCGGCCGTCTTTGCGGCACCGGCTCGACCTGCGGCCCGAAGCCGAACTCGAAGGCGCGACCGCGGACGGTGTGCTGGACCGCGTCCTCGCGTCCGTGCCCGTCCCGCGCTGATGGCCGTCACCGGGCGGCTCGGGCTCCTGGCGCTCCTCGCGGCGCCGGTGGTCGGTCTCCTGCTGCCCTCATGGGCCGGGATCGGGCTGGCCGCGGCGGTGCTGTTCCTGCTGGTGGTGCTGGATCTCCTGCTCGCCGGGAGTGTGCGGAAGCTGCGCTTCGCGCGGTCCGGCGCGACGTCCGTACGGCTGGGGGAGGCCTGCGAGGTCACGCTGACCGTGGCCAATCCCGGTGGCCGTGCGGTGCGCGCCCGGCTCCGGGACGCCTGGCCGCCCAGTTCGGGCGCGGACGACAGGCACCGTCTGACCTTGCCCGCGGGCGAACGCCGCGTCGTGACCACCACGCTCCTGCCGACCCGGCGCGGTGACCGCCGGGCGGTCAGGGTCACCGTCCGGTCGACAGGGCCGCTGGGACTCGCGGCGCGGCAGGGTTCGCACGACGTTCCGTGGACCGTGCGGGTGCTGCCGCCGTTCCACAGCCGCAAACATCTGCCGTCGCGGCTGGCGCGACTGCAGCAGCTCGACGGCCGCAACGCGGTGCTGATCCGGGGCCAGGGCACGGAATTCGACTCCCTGCGCGAGTACGTGATCGGTGACGACGTCCGGTCGATCGATTGGCGGGCCTCGGCACGCGCGTCCGACGTGATGGTGCGGACCTGGCGCCCCGAACGCGACCGGCACGTCGTGCTGGTCCTCGACACCGGCCGCGTTTCGGCGGGCCGGGTCGGCGACGCGCCACGTCTCGACGCGGCGATGGACGCGGCCCTGCTGCTGGCCGTGCTCGCCGCGCGCGCGGGTGACCGCGTCGACCTCCTCGCTTATGACCGCCAGGTCCATGCCGCGGTCCAGGGGTCGACGGATCTGTTGCCCGCCTTGGTGAACGCGATGGCGCCGCTCGAACCGTCGCTCATCGAGACCGACGCGCGGGGGATGGTCGCGGAGGTGCTGCGGCGGACCAGGCGGCGGGCGCTGGTCGTCCTGCTGACCGGGCTGGACGCGGCGCCGCTGGAAGAGGGCCTGTTCCCGATCTTGTCGAAGCTGACTTCACGGCACCAGCTGATGATCGCTTCGGTCGCGGATCCGCGCATCGCCGAGATGGCGGCGGGCCGTGGTGACGCGGAGGCCGTCTACGACGCGGCCGCGGCCGAGCGGGTGCTGGCCGAACGACGTCAGGTCACCGCGCGGCTGGCGCGGCACGGGGTCGAGGTCGTCGACGCCGTGCCCGAGGAGCTGCCGCCGCGGCTGGCCGATCGGTATCTCGCGCTCAAGGCGGCCGGGCGGCTGTGACGCTGAACCCGATGGTGTGGTGCCGGTTGGCGGCGGGTGTCGCGGGCGGTTAGCTCGGAACGAGATCCACACCGACAGGACGGGGTTCCGGCTTGCGCAAGGTCGTGCTGTTCTTCGCGTTGCTCCCGATGGCGCTGCTCGTGTCACCCGCGTCCGCGCAGCCCGCCGGGACCCCGGTCTACCTCGCCGACGGGGGTGGAAACGTGTCCTTGGCCGCGGCCGGGGGCAAGCCCGCCCTCGCCGACGCGAAGGACGCGGGCGCGCTGTGGGTGTACGACAAGGCGGCGCTTTCGTACAAACATGTCGCGAGTGGACAGTGCCTGGCGGCGATCAGCCCGGTGGACGGGAACGGCGTCAAACTCCTGGCGTGCGACGGAAAGGACCGGTACCAGCAGTGGCGGCGCAACGCCGGGCTGCCCGGGCTTGTGCTGCTGGCGAACGTCGCGACCGCGCGTTGCCTGACCGCGGAGGCGCCGATCGCCGGGGCGCGGCTGTACCAGGAGGTCTGCTCGCTGCCCGGACTGTCCAACACCTGGGCGGCCGGGGTGCGGACGCTCGCGATCCTCTCCGGCAACGGGCAGCGGCTCGCCACGAAGACGCCGGGGCAGCCGTTCGTGGTGCGCGTGATCGGGGAGAACGGCCAGCCCGCCGCCGACGTGCCGGTGAACTTCTTCGTGCGCGCGGCGCGGCCGAAGAACGTGCTGGTCTTCGAAGGCGGCGCCGAGACCGCGACGGCGAAGACCGGCGCCGACGGTGCGGCGACGAGCCCGAAGATCGTCCTGACCGAACCCGGCGAGTTCGAGATCCGGTTCGCGGGCAGCGCGAGTCTGGAGGACGGGAACAGCATCGCTTTCGAGGGCAGCTGCACCTGCTGAACCAGTTTGGCCTGGGGAGGATTCCGGACGGTTGTTCGCCGGGACGGAAGGCGTGACTCGCGTGATCAGACGGCGAACTCGCGTGATTGGGCGGCGAACACTTGAGTGCGGCGTCCAATCACGCGAGTTACGACCGATCCGGAACTAAGCCACCAGCGCGAAACTGGAGTAGTACTCGCCCGAGGGATCGCGCGAGCCGCTTCGGTCGGGGCTGACCTCGGCGCCGACCCAGCCCTGGAACGCCCCCGCGTCGTCGATCACCTGCAGCAGCGGGCGGACGTGGCTGTTGCCGAGGTAGCAACCGTTGTAGGACAGGCATTCGCACCAGAACTCGTAGCTGTTGCGCCGTCCGCCGAAGGCGTCGCTCAGGTAGTAGAAGCGCCTGTCGCCGGTGTCGATGATCTTCTGCGCGCACGCCGCGTGGCCGGGGCCGGCGGGGCAGCAGGAGGACGGGTCGCAGCCGGAGTCGTACTGCACGAAACCGAGGCAGGAACCGTCGTCACACTTGTTCCACCCCGGGCCCACGCCCAGCGCGCCGCTGCTTCCCCTGGTCCAGTTGGTGATCGCGCGGTGATTCACGCCTTGGCCTTCGAGCAGGTACGACCGCTGGGTCGCGCGGACCGAGCTCATCGGCGCCTTGCTGGTCTGGGCGAGGGAGGCGTTGCTGCCGTAGGCGATGCCGCTGGAGATCGAGTAGCTGTCGCCGACCAGTTGCATCCGGCCGAGCCCCGGCCGCGTCTCCGAAACCGACCAGGTCTCCTGGAGGTTCACGGGTGAGGTGGTGCCGTTGACGGTGCTGCTGGTCCAGGTGATGCCCACCTGCCCGGAGTTCTCGGTGTAGGTGCCGGTGAAGTGGCCGTTCGGCTCACCGGTGAACCCCGGCGCGGTCTTGATCGGGCAGTTGTTGCGGGGATTGGTGCCCGGCGTCCAGTCGCCGCAGAAGTAGACGTCGCCGCTGTTGACCGGGGCGGGGAAGTCCGCCTGGTTCCAGGTCCAGAAATTGTGTGCGACGGTGTTGTCGGCCGGGTTGAACACGAGATACCCGAGCCGGACGTAGTTGCGGTCGGCGTCGGTGCGGAAGCCGCCGACGCTCACCACCCAGTTCGCTTTGCCCCCGGGCGCGGCCGAGGTCTTGGCCTGGGACGCGCCGGCGAGGAGCGTCGAGGCGAGGACGGACAGGACGACTATCGCGAATACGCGTAAACGTTTTCTCCCCATGGGAGGAGCTAACCAGGTCAGCCCGCTTCCGGTCGAGAATCTCCAGCGTATCGCCAGTCGACATCACCCACTTCGCCCGCTTTCGCGGCCCGGCGGCCCACGACGAACACGTAGAGTAGAAACGCGACCTCGGCGATTACTCCGATTCCGATCCTCGCCCAGGTCGGCAGGCCCGACGGCGTCACGAAACCCTCGATCACGCCGGAGATCAGGAGCACCACGGTCAGCCCGAGCGCCATCACCACGACCGATCGCCCCTGCTCGCCGAGGGCGGCCGTCCGGGAGCGGCGTCCCGGGTCGATGACCGTCCAGCCGAGTTTCAGCCCCGTCCCGGCCGCGACGAAGACCGCTGTCAGCTCCAGCAGGCCGTGCGGCAGGATCAGGCCGAAGAACACGTCGAGCCGTCCGGCGGAGGACATCAGCGCGGCGCCGATCGCGAGGTTCAGCGAGTTCGCCCAGAGCGCGTAGATCACCGGGACGCCCAGCACGACGCCGAGGAACAGGCAGGTCGCGGCCACCCACGCGTTGTTTGTCCAGACTCGCGCGGCGAAAGAGCCCGCGGGGTCGGACGAGTAGTACGTCTCGTACTTGCCGCCCGGCGCCGTCAGATCCTTGAACTCCTCGGGCGAGGCCAGCGACGCGAGCACCTGCGGGTCACCGGCGATCCACACCGCCGCGATCGCCATCACCGCGATCGACGCCGCAGCCGACGCCAGCCACCAGCGCCTGCTCAGGTACAGCGCCGCCGGGAGCCGCTGGGTGAAGAACAGCCCGACCTCGCGCCAGGCGGGGCTGTGCGAACCCGTGACGGCGGACCGGGCCTTCGCGACCAGGCCGGACAGATGCGCGATGAGCACGGGGTCGGGCGCGACCGAGCGGATGATCGAAAGATGCGTCGCGACGCGCTGGTACAGCGTCACCAGCTCGTCGGCGTCCGGTCCGCTGAGTTTCCCGGCGCGGCCGACGAGGTCACGCAGCCGGTTCCATTCGGCCTGGTGCGCGGCGACGAACACGTCCACGTCCAACTCGGAGCCCTCCCGGCAATCGTCCTTGGTCGCCCAGCCTATTCGTCACTACGCTTGCCGGGTGGAACAAGAGTCCGAACTCGTCACCGGCGAGGCCGTCGTCCTGGACGTGCGCGCCGCGAAGCTGGCCAGCCGCGGGCTCGCCATGATCATCGACGTCGCCCTCCAGCTGATCGCGCTGTTCGTCGCGGTGCTGGTCTTGAGCCAGGTCGCCGCGTTCGGTGACGAGGCGCTCGCGCTGACCCTGTTCCTGGTGACCCTCGTGCTGATCATGGTCGGCTACCCGGTGATCTTCGAGACGCTGAGCCGCGGCCGAACCCTCGGGAAGATGGCGCTCGGCCTGCGGGTGGTCCGCACCGACGGCGGTCCGGTCCGGTTCCGGCACGCGCTGGTCCGCGGTCTCGCCGGGTTCTTCATCGACTTCTGGGCGCTGGGCCTGCTCGGCGTCGTGGCGGTGGTCACGTCGCTGCTGTCGCCCGACGGGCGCCGCGTCGGCGATTACCTCGCCGGCACCCTGGTCATCCGGGAACGCATGCCCGCCTCCCGGACGCCTTACGTCGGGATGCCGCCGCAGCTGGCGCACTGGGCTTCGCAGCTGGACCTGTCCCGGCTGCCGAACGAACTCGCGCTGGCCGTCCGCCAGTACCTGAGCCGCACGAGCGAGCTTCGTCCCGAAGCGGTCGAGGCCCTCGGGTACGGGCTCGCGCAGCAGGTCGCGGTGACGATCGGGGCGCCGGTGCCGCCGGGTGTCCCGGCTTGGGCGTACCTGTCGGCGGTGCTGGCCGAGCGACGGCGGCGGGATCAGGCGAAGTTGCAGCCTGCTGTTCAGTACGGGCCGCCTGTGCCTGTCACGCAGCCTGTGCCTGTGGCGCCGCCTGTGCCTGTGGCGCAGCCTTATCCGCAGGCGGCCGCTCCCGTGCCGGTCGCCCAGCCGGAGCCCGAGAACCCCTTCACGCCGCCGGGCTGACCTGCCGCGCTGTCCGTGAAGGCCTCCTTGAGGGACCCAGAGTCCCTCAAGGAGGCCTTCACGGACTTGCGCAGACCCTCCACTCAGGACACATCGGAGGAGTTCGCCGCCCACGTGTTGCACTGCGCGATCCGGTTCTTCTGCGCGCCGTGCTGCCACCACGAGATCGCGTGCGCGTCGGAGCCGTGGTCGCGCGGGCCGCCGTTGTGGTCGCCGCGGTCCTGCGACCCCCACGCGTCCCGGTACATCGACTGATCGACCGAGCCGCCGCGGCCGACCGTCGAGCCGAGGAACGTCCCGGACAGACACTGCGCCGAAAGTTCGTTCCGCCGCGACATCTCCAGGCCCGCCGCCGAGTCGGTGCCCGCGTCGTAGCGTGCGTCCCAATACGCCTCCGAGATACCGGAAAGCGCCTGGATGTGGTGCGCGTACTCATGGGCGAAGACGGCCAGGTAGACCCCGGGCCGGTTGCCGTACTGGTTGGGCTGAAGGCCTTCGTACGGCATGTACAGCGTCTCGTTCTGCGAGCAGTAGAACGCCGCGACCGTGCCGCCGCTGGCGTCACCGCACGGGCTCGACCAGTTCTTGCCGGACGGGTACTTCACGGTCGGCACCCGGAACGGCAGTTTCGTGTAGCTCATGACCTGCTGCCAAACGCTGTCCAGGCAAGGCCGCGCGCTTTCGAAGAACGCCGAAGACGCGTTCGGGTTGCTCGCCCAGCGCGAGAGGTTGCACGCCTGGTTCGGCAGGCCGACGTCGGAACTGAGCCACAGCGGGTTGTCCGCCAGTTTGTGATGCGGTTGCGGACCGGACGGTGCCCGGCTCGCCGAGGTCTCACGGGTCGAGCCGGCCGACGTCTCGCGCGACGCTGTCGAATCGCGCGAGCGGGTCGAGGTCGTCGATGTCTCGCTGGATGTCGTTGTCGTGTAGTCCGAAGAGGACGTCGTCGGGCTCGTCGAATAGCTCGAGTATCCGGCGTCCGCGACGTGGCGCGAGCTGCTGTTCGCGATGGCGATCACCATGATCAGCCCGCCCATCACCGCCATCACGGCCACGATCGCGACGGCCGCGATGACACCGCCGTTCGACTTCTTGGCGCGGTATCCCCCGTAGGGCGCGAAAGCCGGCTGGACGAAACGCGGGCCGTAGGGCAGTTGCGGCGGTCCGACGGCACCGGGCTGGAACGGGACCGGTGCGCCGATCCGCGGCGGCGGCAGCGGGGCCGCGCCCGGCGGGGGCAGCGGGAACCCGCCACTCGGCGGTCCCGGCCGGAACGGCGGCGGTCCCGGCGGTCCCGGCGGAACGGGACGACCGGGCGGTACGGGGCCCGGCCGGTTCGGCGGCGGCATCGGCGGGCCACCGCGCGGCGGCAGCGGGCGCGCGCCCGGCGGCGGCAGCGGACGGCCGCCCTGCGGTGGCCGTGGCGGTGGAGTCGGTGGCGGAGTCGGCCGGCGCCGCGGATCAGGCGGGCCGGGCGGCTGGTGGTTCATCGAGTGGATCCCCCATGCGGTTCGGCAACGCCGTTCGCCCAGGTGGCGGATTCGGCGTTTCGGCGGTCAGCATAGATCGGCTGCCCTAGAGTGTGTGGCTGTGTTGACGAAATGGGGGACGGCGGTCGTGGCCGTCGCGGCGAGCTCGGCCTTGATGGCCCCGCCGTCGGATTCGAATGTTCCGGAGGCGCCGGAAGCGGGCCCTTCGCTGACGAACGCGCCACAATTGCCGAAGCCGCCGCCACTGGGTGCCCGCGGCGAGCTCGGGCTGCTGCAGCCACCGAGCGGCGCGTCCGCGAACATCGCGGTGAAGGTGGAACGCGACGGTTCCGTGTCGATCACCGAGCAGGTGACCGTCCCGGGTGGACAGCGTCTGGTGCGTCGGATCCCCCTGAAGGTTCCCGCGGGTGAAGAGCAGGATCGCGTCTACGGGGTCCGTGACGTCTCGGTCGAGGGCGCGGGCAAGGCCGAGCCGAACGGCGAGCAGCTGGTCGCCACCTTCGACGGCGGCGCCTCCACCCTCGAGTACAAAGTGGACGGGGCGGTCGCCGACGTCAACGGCGCGCAGCAGGTGCGCTGGCAGGTCGCGAGCGGCTGGGACGGCGAACTGTCCCGCGTGTCCGCCTCGTTCAGCGCGCCGACGCGCGAAATGCCCACAGTGGACTGCTTCGCCGGGCCGCTCGGTTCGGACAGGCAGTGTTCGCTCGCGGAGACCGACCACAGCGGTGTCGTCCGCATCGAGCAGGACAAGCTCGCCGCGGGCGAGCGGGTCGATCTGGCCGTCCAGCTCCCGGCGGGCACCGTGCCCGCGAACGCGCGCTTCGAGCAGATCGCCTCGGTCGGCGGCGCGTTCGCCCTCACCACGCTCACCGGCATCGGTTTCGGGGCGCTCGCACTGTTCCTCATCCTCGGCGCGCTGGCCGTTCTGCTGCTGCGCCGTCGTGACAAGGGCGCCCTCACCGCGGGCACCGGTCCGGTCGACGTCCTCATGCGAGACGGCGGCCGGGTCTCCTTCGCCTCTCCCGACGGCGTCCTGCCCGGACAAGTCGGCACGGTCGTCGACGAGACCGTCGACGTCGTGGACGTCAGCGGCACGGTGGTCGACCTCGCGGTCCGCAACTACCTGTGGATCGCCGAGGTCCGCGGCGCGGGCACCGTCGATTGGCAGATCGCCCGCCGTAACGCGCCGGACGAGCATCTCGTCGCCTTCGAACGCGAGATCTACACCGCGCTCCTCCCCGAGGGCACCGATTCCGTGCTGCTGTCGGAACTCCGCGGCCGCGGCACCGTCGATCTCCGCGTCGCGGGCGAGGCGATGTACACGGACGTGGTCCGCAAGGGCTGGTTCTCGCGCCGTCCGGACAAGGGCAAGAGCAAGCTCACCTGGGCGGGTATCGGCCTGGTCGCGCTCGGCCTCGTGGGCACCGTGGTCCTGACCTTCACGGCGGGCCACGCGCTGCTCGGTGTCGCTGTCGCGCTCGCCGGGGTCGCGGCGCTGCTCGGCGCCTCCTGGGTACCGCCGAGGACCTCACGCGGCAGGCGCCTGGTCGGCCAGGTGCGCGGGCTGCTCGAGTACCTGCACACGGTCAAGGTCGACGGCATTCCCTTGGCGGACCGCGAAATGGTGTTCTCCCGGTCGCTGCCGTACGCCATCGTCCTCGGCGACACCGAACACTGGCTCCGGACGTTCGAGTCGCTCGACCCGTCGGCGGACGGTTCGGCCGGGCTGTACTGGTTCGGCGGCCTCGAGGGCGATCGGGATCTGCGCCGGTTCGCCGCGCATCTGCCGTCGTTCCTGTCCGCTTTGGACGGACTCCTCGCCGAATCCGGGCACCTGCGCTCGATCCGCCCGGAACCGGTCCCCGCCTGACGTGAAGATCTGCGTGCTGGTGGTCCTCCTGCTGGTGCTGGGCGCGGCACCGGCGGGAGCGCAGGGCGAGCCGTCGCTGCCCGCGCTCCCCAACAGCGCGGAGATCTCCCTCAAGGTGGAACGCGACGGCGCCCTCTCGGTCGTCGAGGCGGTCTCCGTGCCGAGCGAGGCGACGATGACCCGTCGCATCCCGCTCCGCACGGCGGCCCCGCGCGACCGTGACCGGATCATCGGCGTCCGTGACGTCGTGATCGAAGGCGCGGGCGATGCCGAGCTGACCGAGGACGAGTTCACCATCCGGCTCAAGGGCGGCACCTCGATCGTCCGGTACACAGTGGACGGTGTCGTCGCCGAAGCCGACGGCCTGACGCGGGTCGGCTGGCAGGTCGCGGGCGGCTGGGACAGCAGGCTCGAACTCGTGCGCGCGAACTTCGCCGCGCCGTCCATTCCGAACGCGGTCACCTGTTACGCCGGTCCCGAGGGCTCGCGGGCGCATTGCGGCACCGCGCAGATCGCGCATTCCGGGCTGACCCGGTTCAGCCAGCAGAACCTCGCGGCCGGGCAGCGGATGGAGATCTCGGTCGAGCTGCCCGGCGGCACCGTCCCGGCGAACGCGCGGCTGGAGCCGTCGAAGACCTTCGCCGGTTCGTTCGTGCTCACGGCTCCGGTCGGCTGGGCCTGGGGCGGCTTCGCGCTCGTACTGGTCGCGGCCGCCGTGGCGCTGGGCTTGCTGCGAAGGCGGGACAAGCACCCGGGTGACGCGCTCCCGGTCCGGTTGCTCACCGGCAAGGACGACCGGGCCGCGTTCGCGTCACCCGACGGCGTGCTGCCGGGACAGATCGGGATCGTCCTCTCGGGTCGTGCCGACGCCGTCGACCTCGCCGCGACGGTCGTCGACCTCGCGGTCCGCAACTACCTGTGGGTGAGTGAGGAGCCCGGCGAGCTGACCGGCTGGCGGCTCGTCCGCCGCAACCCGCCGGACGAACAGCTGACAGCCTTCGAACGCGCGGTGTTCGACGTCCTGCTGCCGGACGGGCGGGAGTCGGTGCTGCTGTCGGAGATCCAGGCCGCCCGGATCGGGATCGAGACGGTGCGGGGCGCGCTCGACGACAGCGTTGTCGAACGTCGCTGGTATTCGAGGCTGCCCGGCAGGCTCACCCGCGTCGGCCTGCGTGTCTGCTTCTACGGTTTGTTTCTCACCGTCCTGCTGGCCCTGACCGTCGGCTACGCCCAGTTCGGGCTGATCGTCATCGCCGCGGGCGCCGTCCTCGCCGTCGCCGCCCGGTGGCTGCCGGCGCGCACCGGCGCCGGCGTCGTGCTGCACCGGCGGCTGCTCGGCGTCCGTGAAGCGCTGCTGGAGACCGAGGCGGCGGACGTCCCGAAGCTCGAACGCGAGGTGCTCCTCTCTCGCGCGCTGCCCTACGCGCTCGCTCTCGGCGAACAAGAACGGTGGGTCGCCGGATTCGCCGCGCTCAAGGGCGGGCCCAAGATCTACTGGTACGGCAGGGAAGCCGCCGACGAGGGGGAGATCGCGCGGGTGAGCGACTTCACGGCCGCCGTGGTGGGAACCTTCGCCGCGACCCGACAGGGTCGTCGCCTGGAGGCCTGAGTTGCCCGTAGGGTGGTGCGCATGGCCGATCCCGAGCTTGTCCGATTCACCCTCGACAACGGTCTGCGCGTGGTGCTCGCGCCCGACGCGACCGCTCCGGTGGTGGGTGTCAGCGTCCACTACGACGTGGGCTTCCGTTCCGAGCCCGAAGGGCGCACCGGTTTCGCGCACCTCTTCGAGCATTTGATGTTCCAGGGGAGCGAGAGCCTGGAGAAGCTCGCGCACTTCCGGTACGTCCAGTCGAGTGGTGGCAGCTTCAACGGCTCCACCCATCCGGACTACACGGATTACTTCGAGGTCCTCCCCGCCGCGGCTCTCGAGCGCGCCCTGTTCCTCGAAGCGGACAGGATGCGGGCGCCGAAGCTGACGCAGGAGAACCTGGCCAACCAGATCGACGTGGTCAAGGAGGAGATCCGCCTCAACGTGCTGAACCGGCCGTACGGCGGATTCCCGTGGATCACCCTCCCGCCGGTGCTGTACTCGACGTTCCCCAACGCGCACAACGGTTACGGCGGTTTCGAGGATCTCGAGCAGGCCACCCTGGACGACTGCGCGGCCTTCTTCGACACCTACTACTCGCCCGCGAACGCGGTGCTGACCGTCGCCGGTGACTTCACCGTCGAGGAGGCCCGCGAGCTGATCGAGAAGCATTTCGGCGACGTGCCGCACCGGCCCGCGCCCGAGCGTCCCTCGTTCGCCGAGCCCGCCCCCGAGGGCGAGCTGCGCGGCGAGCAGAACGACCCGCACGCCCCGCTGCCCGCGATCGGCATCGGCTACCGCATGCCGGATCCGATCAACGACCTCGACGGCTACCTGGCGAATCTCGTGCTCGCCGGCGTGCTCACCGACGGCGACGGCTCCCGCTTGCAGCAGCGCATGGTGCACCGCGAGCCGCTGGTCGTCGACATCGGCGCGGGTGCCGGGCTGTTCGGCCCGTTCGAGGCCCGCGACCCGGACACGTTCACCATCACCGCGATCCACCCGCCGGACGTGAGCACCGAGCAGGTGCTCGCCGCGCTGGACGAGGAGCTGGAGAAGCTGGCGGCCACGCCGCCGGAAGACCAGGAACTGAAGAAGGTCACCGCACGCTGGGCCGCGAGCCTGCACTCGGAGCACGACAAGCTGGTCTCCCGCACGCTGGCTCTCGGCTCGTTCGAGCTGCTGTACGGCGACGCGTCGCTGGTGTACCGGCTCGCCGAGAAGATGTCGGCGGTCACCGGGGAAGCCGTCTCGGCGGCGGCGAAGGCGCTGCGGCCGGACTCGCGCGCCGTCCTCGTCGTCCGCCCCGGCAGCGGCAGTGTCGAATCCGAGCAGGAAGGTACCGAGCAGTGAGCGCACCGCACCGCACCGCCGAGGAGATCGGCCGCACGGCCGCCGGGCCGCGTCCGGTCCCGTCGCTGGGGACGCAGCGCGCCGCCGCCGATCTGTCCCATGTGGACACCACGCTGAGCAACGGGCTGCGGGTGCTCGCCGTCCGCAAGGCCACCGTGCCGCTGGTCGAGCTGCGGGTCTGGATCCCGTTCGCCGGCGAAGACGCGCTGCACCCGGCGACGGCCGAAGTGCTGGCCGAGACCCTGCTGACCGGCACCGCCCGCCGCGACCGCATCGAGATCGACGCGGATCTGGCGCTGATCGGTGGTGACCTGGGGTCCGGTGTCGACCCGGAGCGGCTGTCCATCTCCGGTACCTCGCTGGCCGAAGGCCTGCCGACGATGCTCGACGTCCTCGCCGACGCGCTCACCGGCGCGTCGTACGCGGACGCCGAGGTCGCGCGGGAACGCGAACGGCTGATCGAGCGGATCGCCGTCTCCCGCACGCAGCCGCGGACGATCGCCCGCGAGGCGCTGCAGAAGCACCGCTACGGGAACCACCCCGCCGTCCGCGAGGTCCCGCAGGCCGAAGATGTCGCGGTCGTGACGCCGGAGCAGGTGCGTGCCTTGCACCAGGCCTCGGTGCTGCCGCGCGGATCCGTGCTGGTGCTCGTCGGCGACATCGACCCGCAGACCGTCATCGGCGACCTGGAGAAGGCGCTCGGCGGCTGGGCTTCGGATCGCTCCGCCGTCCGCCTGCCCGCACTGCCCGATCTCACCGGCGGCAACGTCCTGCTGGTGCCGCGGGCCGGTGCCGTGCAGTCGCAGATCCGGCTGTCCGCGCAGACCGTGTCGCGTACGGACCCGAGGTACGCCGCGCTGCAGCTGGCGAACCTCGCGTACGGCGGGTACTTCTCGTCGCGGCTGGTCGAGAACATCCGCGAGGACAAGGGCTACACCTACAGCGCGCACTCCGGCTTCGAGTTCACCGACCAGACCGCCGTGGTGAACGTCGACGCGGACACCGCGACCGACGCGACGGCCGCGGCGCTCCTGGAGACGCGGTACGAGCTGGCCAGGCTCGGTCTCGTGCCGCCGACCGCCGACGAGGTCGAGTCGGTGCGGCAGTACGCGATCGGCTCGCTGGTCACGGCCGCGTCCTCGCAGGCGGGCCTCGCCGCGCAGCTGGCCGCGCTCGCCGCGACCGGGCTGGGCGCCGAATGGCTCGCCGAGCATCCGGCCCGGCTCGCCGCGGTCACCGCCGAGGACGTGGCGAACGCCGCGCTGGAGTTCTTCGCGCCCAAGCGGTTCACCGGGGTCGTCGTCGGTGACGCCGACGTCCTCGCGCCGAAGCTGAAGGCACTGGGCGACGTGACGGTCGGAGAACCCGCCTGATGGAGACGCCGTTCGGGTTAGGGGCGCTCCCGACGCTTTCGCGCTCCACGGCGGACCGTCAGGAGTCCTTGCGCACCAACCCGGACAGGCTCGCCGCGCGCTGGTCCGACGCCAGGGTCGTGCTGCTCGACGAGCACGCGCGCACCCCGGTGGTGGAGGGTTCCGGCTCGCTCGCGACCCGCAAGACGCAGGACTTCGGCACCGAGCCGCCCGCCGACGCGGTCTTCCTGGGGGAGTGGCGGGGCACCGACTTCTGGTCGCTGCCCGGCCGCCCCGCGGGGGAGACCGACACCGTCGAGATGGCGGGCAGCTGGGGTGTCGTCGAAGAGGTCCCGCGGCACGAAGGCGAGATCTGGGTCGACCTGCGCGGCTACGGTGACCTGCTCGACGACGCTTCGGCCGGGCTGTTCACCACCGCGCAGGCGTTGCAGAACTGGCGTCGGCAGGCGAAGTTCTGCACGCGGTGCGGGAGCCCGACGGAGCTGGTCCAGCTGGGCTGGGCGAGCAAGTGCACCGGCTGCGGCCGGGAGGAGTACCCGCGCACCGACCCCGCCGTCATCTGCCTCGTGCACGACGACGCCGGTGTCGACGGCGAGCACGTCCTGCTGGCGCGGCAGCCGATCTGGCCGCCGAACCGGTACTCGATCCTCGCCGGGTTCGTCGAGGCGGGGGAGTCGCTCGAAGGCTGTGTCGAGCGGGAGATCCGCGAAGAGGTCGGCGTCGACGTGCGTGAAGTGCGCTATCTCGGCAGCCAGCCGTGGCCGTTCCCGCGGTCGATCATGCTCGGGTTCACCGCGCGGGCGGACATCTCCGCTCCGCTGGTGCCCGCCGAGGGCGAGATCGAAGAGGCGTTCTGGGTTTCGCGCGCGGAGGTGCGGGCCGCCTTCGCGAACAGTCAGCTGCGGAACGAGGGCGCCGTGCCGACCCCGATCGCCGGTGGTACCCGGGAGCTGGTGCTGCCGGGCAACTCGTCCATCGCGCGCGTGATGCTGGCGGCCTGGGCGGGCGTCTGATCACGCGAGTTCCGTCTCTGATCACGTGAGTTCGCTGCCCAATCACGTGAGTTCGCCGTCTGATCACGCGAGATCGCCGAAAGGCCATCTAGCCAAGGTTGGTGATTGGCCCACCGGGCGGTGAAGTGTCCGCTATTCTCCGGTCGTCCGATTTCAGGACTTTCGCATCGAAAAACTGGGGAAAACCATGAAGAACACCTTGCGGCGGTTCGCCGTCGCCGGAGCCGCTGTCGCGGCCGTCGTTTCGTTCAGCGCCGTGAACGCGGGAGCGGCGCAGGCCTCGGACTACGAGTACTTCGCTTCGTACCCGAACCAGGAGGACTGCGGGATCACCGGCCACCACGGCAAGCTCGCCGGGGACTGGGACGGGTGGATGTGCTACCCCTCCCCCACGATCCCCTGGGTGTACGACCTGTACGTGCAGCCCAACTTCTGATCCACCGCCGCGTAGCCGAAGGGCCGCTCAGGAACTCCTGAGCGGCCCTTCGTCGTCCGCGCCGCACGAAAGCGTTACCTCCCCGTTTCTCGGGCCCGTTGACGACTGTGGTTCGGCTCACTACAGTCCCCGGAAACCGTCTGTAAAGTTTCCTAACGAAGTCGGGAGCGAGTCCCCATGCGAGCCGGTAGTCCGCGAATGCTGCGCGAGATCAACGATCGCGCGGCCATCGAGGTCCTCCTCCAGGAGGGGCCGATGACGCGTTCCGAGCTCGAGGTCGCGATCGGCCTGTCGAAGCCCGCGACGGCGCAGCTGCTCACCCGCCTCGAACAGGACGACGTCGTCGCCAAGGCGGGCGTGCGTGGCGGGGGCCGCGGCCCGAGGGCGCAGCTCTGGGAGGTCAACGGCGGTGTCGCCTACGTCGCGGCCGTGGATCTCACCCCGCACGTCGCCGATTTCGTCGTCGCCGACGTCACCGGCGCGGTGCTCGCCGAGTACCAGGTCCCGCTGCCGGTCCACGAGGGCGCGGACGTCGTCGGCACCTTCGGCGCGGCGCTCACCCACGTCGCCGCCGAGGCCGGACTCGCCGCCACCGACCTCCGTCACGTCGTCATCGGCGCGCAGGGCGCCTTCGACCCGCGCACCGGGCTGCTGTCGTCGGCGCCGCACATCCCCGGCTGGCTCGGCTTCGACGTGCCGACCAGGCTCAGCGAGGAACTCGGCGTCGGCGTCACCATCGAGAACGACGTCAACCTCGTCGCGATCGTCGAAATGACCGTCGGTCAGGCGTTCGGCCTCGACGACTTCGTGATGATCTGGCTCAGCGACGGCGTCGGCGGCGCGGTGGTGGTCGGGCGGCGGCTGCTGCGCGGCGCGACCGGCGGTGGCGGCGAGATCGACTGGATGCGCGTGCCGGATCCGGCTTCGGTTGCCAGGCAAGGAGAAAAGCCGCGCGAGGGCGACCGCTTCGGTGACCTCGTCGCGTCACCCGCCGTGGTCGTGTTGGCCGCCGCGCACGGCATCGAGGCCGAGACCGGCGCGGACGCCGTCGCCAAGGCCCGGGAGCAAAAGAACGAAGCCTTCCTCGACGACCTCGCCCGCCGAGTCGCGAGCGGCGCGGCCGGCCTGATCGCGGTCGTCGACCCCGAACTCGTCCTGCTTTCCGGTGACACCAGCCGGGCCGGTGGCGACGCATTCGCCGCGCTGGTGGCGAAAAGGCTGCACGAACTCGTCCTGCCCCCCACCCCCGTCGGGGTCGCTTCGGTGCAGGGCAACGCGGTCCGCGCGGGTGCGCTCCAATCCGCGCTCGCCACCGTTCGCAGGGACGTCTTCGGCGTCAACACCCCTTCGCTCCTCGGGCCCCGCAGGTCCGGGGCGGGAGAGCCCGGTCAGGTCGCGGCGATCCCCGAATCACGAACAGAACCACCGTCTCCCGCCCCAACCAACTAGGAGGAGGGTCATGAGTTCCACGACCCAGGTTCGGAGAAGTGGCCGCCGTTGGCGCGGCTCGATAGTGCTCGGCGCGGTCACCGTCGCCGCGCTGGTGTCCGCTTGTTCGGGCGCCGCAAGCGGCCCGAACTCCGGCTCGGGTGACGCCGCGGCCGCCCCCGCCGCGGACGCGAAGCTCACGCTGACCGTCTACAGCAAGTTCACCGACCGCGAGTACAACGTGGTCACCGCCGGGCTCAACAAGCTCAAGGCGAAGTTCCCGAACATCGAGATCAAGCACGAAGGCCAGCAGGACGACGACAAGATCACCCAGTCCGTCCGCGGCGGCAACCCGCCGGACGTGGCGATCTCGTTCTTCACCGACAACCTCGGCGCCTGGTGTTCCACGGGCAGCTTCCAGGATCTGAAGCCCTACATCGATCGCGACAAGATCGACCTGACGCAGATCCCCGACGCCGTCCGCAGCTACACCGAGTTCCAGGGCAAGCGCTGCGCCATGCCGCTGCTCGCCGACGTCTACGGCTTCTACTACAACAAGGACATGTTCGCGGCGAAGGGCGTCACGTCACCGCCGAAGACGACCTCGGAACTGTTCGAGGCCACCAAGAAGCTGACCGAGTTCAACCCGGACGGCTCGATCAAGGTCGCCGGCTTCCTGCCGTCGATGCCGTTCTACGCCAACTACGCGCAGTACTGGGCCCCGAACTTCGGCGCCACCTACCTCGGCCCGGACGGGCAGTCCCACCTGGCCGACAGCCCCGAGTGGAAGGCGATGTTCGACTTCCAGAAGCAGCTCGTGGACTTCTACGGTGGCCACGCCAAGGTCGAGCAATTCAAGGCCGGTCTCGGTGAGGAGTACTCGGCGGACCACGGTTTCCAGCGCGGCAAGCTCGCGATGATGATCGACGGCGAGTACCGCACCGCGTTTATCAAGGACCAGGCGCCGGACCTGAAGTTCGCGACCGCCGCCCCGCCGGTGCTCGACAGCAAGCCGGACCGCTACGGCGGCGCGTTCACCACGGGCACGATCATCGCGATCCCCAAGGGTGCCAAGAACCCCGGCGCGGCTTGGGAACTGATCAAGCAGGTCACCCTCGACACGTCGACGCTCGTCGAGCTGTCGAACGGGCTCAAGAACGTGCCGAGTACCAAGGCCGCGCTGACCGACCCGAAGCTCGAGGTCACGCCCGAGTTCAAGACGTTCCTCGATCTGTACAACGGCGGGAAGCTGCTTCCCAACCCGTCGACCCCGATCGGCGACGCGCACCTCAAGGCCGTCAACGACTTCGCGGAGAAGTGGCAGGCGGGCAACATCCCCGACATGGCCGCGGGTCTCAAGCAGGTCGACGCTCAGATCAACGACGAGCTGGCCCAGAAACGCGCCGGCGGCTGATCGCATGACATCGACCCTGGACTCCAGGGCGGTCGCTTCCCCTTCCGCGTCCACCCGGACGCGGAAGGGGAACGCGGCCCGCCGCCGTCGCACCGTCTTCTACTTCATCGCACCGGCGATGCTCGGGTTCCTGATCTTCTTCGGCTACCCGTTGATCGCCACGCTGTACTACTCGTTCACCCGCTACGACCTGATCAACGCGCCCGAATTCGTCGGCTTCGACAACTACATCCGGATGTTCACCAGCGAGCCGCTGGTCGGCACCGCCGCCTACAACACGCTGTGGCTGGTGATCGTCCTGACGTTCTGCCGGGTGGTGTTCGCCCTCGGCACGGCGTCGATCATCTCCCGGCTCAAGTCGGGTGTGGGCCTGGTGCGGACGCTCTGCTATCTGCCCTCGCTGGCCCCGCCCGCCGCGGCGACCCTGGCGTTCGTGTTCCTGTTCAACCCGGAATACGGCCCGGTCAACGCGTTCCTCGGCGCTGTCGGCATCGACGGCGGCCTGTGGTTCAACGATCCGGCGATGTCGAAGCCCGCGCTGACCCTGCTGGTGATGTGGGGTTCGGGCGAGCTGATGATCATCATCCTGGCGGCGCTGCTCGACGTGCCGCAGGAACAGTACGAGGCCGCCGAACTCGACGGCGCCGGTCCGGTCCGCCGGTTCTGGCACGTCACCATCCCGTCGATCTCGCCGGTGCTGCTGTTCGGCGTCGTCAACTCGATGATCTTCGCGTTGCAGTTCTTCACGCAGGCGATCGTCGCGGGTTCGGCGGCCGCGGGCGCGGCCGACGTCGCGGGCAACACGAGATTCATCGGTGCGCCACAGAACTCGACGCTGACCTACCCGGTTTGGCTGTACGTCCAGGGTTTCCGGTACTTCAACATGGGTTACGCGGCGGCGATGGCCGTCCTGCTGTTCATCGTCTCGGCCGGGTTCACCTGGATTCTCGTGCGGCAGCTTCGCAAGTCCCAGCACCAGGAGGAGGGCGGATGACCACACTGGCCGAGCCCCGGCACACCGCCCCGGCGTCCGAACCGCCGAAGGTGCGGGTGCGGCGCCAATGGGACAAGAAGCTCTACTGGATCGCGACGCACAGCTTGGGAATCGCGATGGGCGTGATCTTCATGCTGCCCATCCTGTTCGTCTTCCTCACCGCGGTGATGTCCAGCGACCAGGCGCTTTCGTCCAACTTCTGGCCGAAGGAATGGCACTTCGAGAACTTCATCGAGGTGTTCGAAAAGGCGCCGTTGCTGCAGTACTTCGGCAACAGCATGCTGTATTCGTCGCTGGCCACGATCGGGGCGCTCGTTTCGGCGATCCCGGCGGCGTACGCGCTTTCGAAGCTGAAGTTCCGCGGGCAGAACCTGTTCTTCATGCTGACCGTGGCCGCGATGATGCTGCCGCCGCAGGTCACCGTCGTGCCGCTGTACGACCTGTGGGTGCGGCTCGGGTTCACCGGGACACTGATTCCGCTGATCGTGCCGTACTTCTTCTTCGACGCGTTCTCGATCTTCCTGCTGCGGCAGTTCTTCCTCACCATTCCGAAGGACTATCTCGAAGCGGCGAAGATCGACGGCTGCAACGAGTTCCAGGCAATGATCAAGGTGCTGATCCCGATGGCGAAACCGGGGATCGCGGCCACCGCGATGTTCTGCTTCCTGTTCACCTGGAACGACTATTTCGGTCCGCTGCTCTACACCGGTGAGACCCGCGACAGCTGGCCGCTTTCGCTGGCGATCGCGTCGTTCCGCGGGATGCACCACGTGGAATGGAACCTCACCATGGCGGCCACCGCGCTGATCATGCTGCCGGTGATCGTGCTGTTCGTGTTCGCGCAGAAGTCCTTCGTCAAGGGCGTCACATTCACAGGGGTCAAGGGATGAAACTGGCAGTCGTCGGTGGTGGATCCACTTACACACCCGAGCTGATCGACGGGATCGCCGGGCGGCGGTCCACTTTGGACGTCGACGAGATCGTGCTGATCGATCCGGACGCCTACCGGGTGGAGGCGGTCGGGGACTTCAGCAACCGGTTGCTGAGCCACGCCGGGCATCCGGCGCGGGTCCGCACCACCGCCAATCTCGAAGAAGGTGTCGAGGGCGCGTCCGCGGTGCTGATCCAGTTGCGGGTCGGCGGGCAGCGCGCGCGGCGCGGGGACGAGACGTTCCCGCACGCCTGCGGCTGCGTGGGGCAGGAGACCACGGGCGCGGGTGGCCTCGCGAAGGCGCTGCGCACCGTGCCGGTGGTGCTCGACATCGCCGACAGGGTCCGGAAAATCGCCGGTGACGACACCTGGATCGTCAACTTCACCAACCCCGTCGGCATCGTCACCCGCGCGCTGCTCAACGAGGGCCACCGCGCCGTCGGGCTGTGCAACGTCGCGATCCACCTCCAGCGCACGTTCGCGCATCTGCTCGGCGCCGGTATCGACGACGTCAAACTCGTCCACACCGGACTGAATCACCTGAGCTGGGAACGGCAAGTGCTCGTCAACGGCGAGGACCGCCTGCCGGAACTCCTGGCGGAGCACGCGGAATTCCTCGGTGAGCACGTCACCGCGCCGGTCGAGTGGATGCGGCGGATGAACGTCGTGCCGTCGTACTACCTGAAGTACTACTACGGGCACGACGAGCAGGTCACCAAGCAGCGCACCGAGCGGCCGCGCGCGGACGTCGTCAGCGACGTCGAGGAAGAACTGCTCAAGGTGTACCTCGACCCGGAGGTGGTGACCAAACCGGAGCAGCTGGAAAAGCGGGGCGGTGCCTACTATTCGGAGGCCGCGGTGCAGCTCGTGCACGCGCTCACGTCCGGCGGGCCCGCGGAGGAGCACGTCGTCAACGTCCGCAACGAAGGAACTTTCGACTTCCTGCCGGACGACGCCGTCATCGAGGTTCCGTCCCTTGTGGACGGAAAGGGGCCTCGCCCGATCCCGCAGGCGCCGGTGGAGCAGCGCTTCGCCGGGCTCATCGCGGGGGTGACCTCGTACGAGCACCTCGCGCTGGAGGCGGCGATCAAGGGCGGCCGGGACCGGGTGGCGGACGCGCTGCTCGCGCATCCGCTGATCGGCCAGTACACCAAGGCCGACCAGCTCGCGGACACGCTGGTGCAGGTCAATCGCCAGTTCCTGCCGTGGGCCGGGGCATGACGGCGGGCTCACGAGACGTCGTCGTCGCGATCGACGGCGGCAACAGCAAGACCGACGTCCTGATCGTCTCGCGGGACGGACGGGTGCTCGGGCAGTCGCGGGGGCCGGGCGCTTCCCCGCAGAACATCGGGGTCGACGGCAGCGTCAGCGCGTTGGAGAAGCTGGTCCTGGAGGCCCTTCGCGACGCGGGGCTTCCCGAGGAACGGCCGTTCGCGACGCATACGTCGGCCTACCTCGCGGGGCTGGATTTCCCACAGGAGGAGGAGATCCTGCACGCGGCGCTGGCCGCACGCGGCTGGAGCGACACGCTGATCGTCGGCAACGACACGCTCGCGCTGCTGCGCGCGGGCAGTTCCGACGGGACGGGCGTGGCGGTGGTGTGCGGCGCCGGGATCAACGGCGCCGGCGTCAGCGCCGACGGCCGTGAGCACCGGTTTCCCGCGCTGGGCAAGATCTCCGGCGACTGGGGCGGCGGCTACCGGCTCGGCGAGGAGGCCTTGTGGTGGGCCGTCCGCGCCGAGGACGGCCGGGGTCCTGGCACGGCGCTGCAGACCGCCGTCGCCGCGCACTTCAAGGCGTCGTCCGTGCTGGAAGTGGTGCGGCGCCTGCACTTCGAGGATCTGCACACCGACGCGATCCACGGGCTGTGCCCGCTGCTGTTCACCGTCGCGGCGGACGGCGACGAGGTGGCGCAGGACGTGGTCGGCCGGTTCGTCGAGGAGGTCGCGGTGCTGGTCGCGGTCATCCTGCGGCGGCTCGAACTGACCGAGGACACGCCCGAAGTCATCCTCGGCGGGGGAGTGCTGACCGGCGTCGGCGCGCAGGTGATCGCGGAGATCGAGCGGCGGTGCCTGAAGGTGGCTCCGCGCGCTTCGATCAGCGTCGTCGACGTCGCGCCCGTGGTCGGCGCGGCGCTGTTCGCCCTGGACACCATCGGCGCTCCTGACACGGCCAAGTCCGCCCTGAAGGCCGCGACCAAACGGGTCTGAATGTCCGTGAAGGCCTCCTTGAGGGACCCAGAGTCCCTCAAGGAGGCCTTCACGGACTAGCGGCTCAAGAAGCGGCGGGGACGAGGGGCTCGTCGGTCTCCAGCAGGGACTTGAGATCCGAGAGGATCCAGGCCCAGCCACCACCGGCGTTCTCGCCAGGTCCGGCGTTGACGTCTTCCTGCGAGCCGTTGACCAGCGCGGCCGTCGTCGGCGCGTCGGTGACGTCGTGGGTGACGGTCAGCCGGGTGCCCGCGGTCTTGGTCTCTTCGATCTCGTAGGTGAGCTTGGTGTGCGGCTCCTTGTCGAAGGCCGGGTCCATCCGCAGCTTCCAGGTGATGACCAGCTTGCGCGGCGGGTCCACCTCGAGGACCTCGCCGTCGACGAGGTCGTTCGTGAACCCGGCGTCGACGTAGTCCTTCGTCGGGTGGGTGGCGTGCTTGCCGCCCGGCCGCAGGTCGTAGTCGACGAGGCCGGTGTAGCCGTATTTCTGCGACCACTCGGGCTTCGTGATGGCGTCCCAGATCTTCTCCGGGGTGGCCTTGATGTAGACGCGGTAAACCTGGGTGTCGGTCATTGCGGGTCCTCGGTTTCCAGTTCGGCTTTGAGTCCGAGCAACGCGGTCACGTTGCGCTCGGTGAACTTGTCGATCCACCGGTCGTGGATCTGCCGGATCGGAACCGGGTTGAGGAAATGCTTCTTCTCCCGGCCCTCCTTGCGCGTGACGACAAGTCCGGCTTCTTCCAGCAGTTTCAAATGCTTCATCACACCGAACCGGCTCATGTCCACTTCGGACTCGAGCTCGGTCAGCGTGCGGCCGTCACGCGCGAACAGCTGGTCGAGCAGGAACCGGCGGGTCGGATCTGCCAGAGCCTTGAAAACCAGGTCGTCGTCGGGCACGAGGGAAGAATAGGTGACCAAAAGGTCACGTGTCAACCGGTGGCTTCGCTACAGGAGGGCGCCCAGCGGCAAGATCAGCGCGATCGCGGTCACGGAGATGATCGTCTCCATGACCGACCAGCTCTTGAGCGTCTGCCCGACCGAAAGTCCGAAGTACTCCTTGACCAGCCAGAACCCGGCGTCGTTGACGTGCGAGAAGAACAGCGAACCGGCGCCGATCGCCAGCACCAGCAGCGCGCTGTGCGACGGGTCCATGGTCGCCGCGAGCGGCGCCACGATGCCGGCGGCGGACACGGTCGCGACCGTCGCGGAGCCGGTGGCGAGCCGGATCGCGACCGCGACCAGCCAGCCGAGCAGCAGCGGCGACAGGTTCGCGCCGGTCGCCAGGCCGGTGATGACGTTGCCGACCCCGGCGTCGACCAGCGTCTGCTTGAAGCCGCCGCCCGCGCCGACGATGAGCAGGATGCCGGCGATAGGCGGGAGCGAATCGGCAACGGTGGACGCCAGCTTGTCGCGCGTGAAGCCCGCGGACTTGCCGAGGGTGAGCATGCCGAGCAGGACCGCGGCGAGCAGGGCGACCAGCGGGTCACCGATGAAGTCGAGCACGCGGCGGACGTGGTTCTCCTTGTCCAGCAGGATGTCCGCGAGCGCCTTGCCCATCATCAGCACGACCGGCAGCAGCACGGTGGACAGCGTCGCGAGGAAGCCGGGGCGCCGTCCTTCTTCGGACGAAGACTCGGGGACGAGCCGCCCCGGCGCGACGGCGTCCGGGACCATTTTCGCGGCGAGCCTGCCGAACAGCGGTCCGGCGATGATCACCGTCGGGATCGCGACGAGCAGGCCGAAGGCCAGGGTGAGGCCGATGTTGGCGTTCAGCGCGCCCGCGGCGGCGAGCGGCCCGGGGTGTGGCGGGACGAGACCGTGCAGCACCGAAAGCCCCGCGAGTGCCGGAATTCCCAGCAGCAGCAACGGTTTCCCGGTGCGCTTGGCGACAAGCAGGATCACCGGGATCAGCATGACCAGGCCGATCTCGAAGAACATCGGCAGCCCGATCAGCGCGGCGACCAGCGCCATCGCCCACGGGAGCGTGCGATTGCCCGCGCGGCGCAAAATGGTGTCGACGATCTGGTCCGCGCCGCCGGAGTCGGCGAGCAGCTTGCCGAGCATCGCGCCGAGCGCGATCAGCACGCCGACCGAGGCGACGGTGGAGCCGACGCCGGAACTGAAGCTCTTGATCAGCTTGTCCACCGGCATGCCCCCGACGAGCCCGAGTACGCCGGAGCCGAGGATGAGGGCCAGGAACGGATGCTGTTTCGCCTTGGTGATCAGGAGGACGATCACGGCGATGGCGAGCACGGTCGCGCCGATGAGGCGTGTGTCGTGCCCGGTCCAGGAGGCGGCGAGAGTGGTGGTCATCAGCGGTCCTTGAAGGCGGAGAGGGTGGCGTCGACGATCTCTTCCGGCGTCTTCGCGATGTCCGCGATGAGGCCGAACTCGTCCGGCTGCAACGGTTCGAGGTCGGCGAGCTGGGAGTCCAAAAGGGACACCGGCATGAAGTGGCCGGAGCGGGTCTTCATCCGGCTCGCGAGCAGGTCGCGGTCGCCGTGCAGGTGCAGGAACCAGACATCGCTGCCGCCGCGCAGGATGTCGCGGTAGCGATACTTGAGCGCGGAAGAGGTGACGACGCCGCCCGAGTCCCGGTGGTGCCGGATCCAGTCGGCGATGGCTTCGAGCCAGGGTTGCCGGTCCTCGTCGTTCAGCGGGTGGCCGGAGCTCATCTTGTCGATGTTCGCCTGCGGATGGAACGTGTCGGCCTCGGCGTAGTCCACGCCGAGGCGTTCGGCGAGTGCCGTGCCCACGGTCGTCTTGCCCGAGCCGGAAACGCCCATCACCACGATGACGGTCATCCGTACCTCCCACGTCGCTGTAGCCCGACGAGTACAGCTCAAAAGTACTACTTAAGCAACATCAAGTACTACTTAATCGAATCAGAACGTTAAGGTCGCCTGGTGGGCAATGACAGGCATGCCGAAATGCTCGACGCGCTCGGCTCCGCGATCGCGAACGGGCAGCTGCCACCGGGTTCCGTGCTGCGCTCCGACGAGCTCCAAGAGCGGTTCGGCGCGTCGCGCACGGTGGCGCGCGAGGTGGTGCGCGTCCTCGAAACGATGTGCCTGACCAGCAGCAAGCGCCGGGTCGGGATGACCGTGCGCGAGCCGCGTGACTGGAACCATTACGACCCGAGACTGCTCCGCTGGCAACTCGACGGGGCCGAGCGGAAGACCGCGCTGCGCACGCTGACCGAGTTGCGCTCCGGCGTCGAACCGTGCGCGGCGAGGTTCGCGGCGCTGCGGGCGACGCCGGAAGAAGGCGGCCGGCTCCGGGCCTTGGCGAAGCGGCTGGAGGAGACAGCGCATCAGCGGGACCTCGTGACTTTCCTGGAGCATGACGTCGCTTTCCACGATCTGCTGCTGACCGCGTCGCGGAATCCGATGTTCGCGCAGCTTTCCGCCGTCGTCGCCGAAGTGCTCGCCGGGCGTACCGGGCACGGGCTGATGCCGGAGGAACCACAGCCCGAGGCCGTCGCGCTGCACGTCGAGGTCGCGGCCGCCGTCGACGCCGGTGACCCTGACCGGGCCGAACGCGCGATGCGGGACATCGTCATCCAGGCGCGTGACGAGATGGCCGTCCTTCTGGACGGATGATGTTCGAGTAACCTCTGCAGGTCTTCGAGGGAACTGCATGCGGGGGGCGACGGTGAGCGCGGCGCGCGCGATCGGTTTGGTGTTGGGGGTGGCCGCGGACGGGGCGATCGGGGATCCCCGGTCACGGCCTCCGGTGACGGCGTTCGCGAGGGCGGCTTCGGCGATGGACGCGAAAGTCCGGTCGAAGCATCCGGCGGCCGGACTACTGTGGACCGGCGGCCTCGCGGGTTCCGCCGTGCTGGCGGGCTTTCTCGCCGAACGCGCCGGACGGCGCAGCCCTGTCCTGCAGGCGACCACGACCGCGGTGACCACCTGGGCCGTACTCGGCGCCGCCGGTCTGGCCGCGCACGGTACTTCGCTGGCGCGGGATCTCGAGGAAGGCGACCTCGGGACCGCGCGCGGCACACTGTCCACACTGGACCCCCGCGTCGCCGACGACCTCGGCGTCATCGGCCTCTCGCGCGCTTCGGTGGAGACGCTCGCCGAGAACACCGCGGACGTCGTCATCGCGCCGCTGGTGTGGGGAGCGCTGGCCGGTGTGCCCGGCCTGCTCGGCTCGCGCGTGATCAGCCTGCTGCGCGGCCTCGGCCGGGGGCGTCCCGAACGGTACCGCTGGCTGGTCGCCCGGCTGGATGAAATCGTCCATCTCGTGCCGACGCGGGTCGCGGCCGGGCTGACCGTACTCGCGGCCCCGGTCGTCGGCGGTTCGGCGGGCGGCGCGTGGCGGGCGTGGCGGCGGGACACGACCGCGCACCCGAGCCCGAACGCGGGCCGCGTCGAAGCCGCGTTCGCCGGGGCGCTGGAGATCCGGGTCGGCGGGCGGACGGTGTACCCGCACGGCGTCGAAGAACTGCCGGTGCTCGGCATCGGCCGCAACCCGGACGCCGGTCACGTGACGCGGGCCGTGGAGCTTTCGCGGGTGGTCGGGTGGCTGGGCGCGATCAGCTCGGTGGTGCTGGCGGTCCTGGTCGGTCTGCGGCGGCGAAAGCGCTGAGCCGCGGGAGCAAGGGACCTTTGCTATCGCCGGGGGGCTTGACCTGCGGAAAGAGAGCGGGGGACCTTTGCTGTCGCGTGGGGGTGTGTGGAAATAGGGACGTTGAGTGTCCCTATTTCCACACACCCCCACCCTGTGACCGTGTGGATTTTGGGACGTCAGATGTCCCAAAATCCACACGGTCACCGCGGGGGAGCGGGGGACCTTTGCTATCGCCGGGGCTCTGACCAGCGGAAAGTTTCTCGCCCCAAGTACCTGAAGGGCCTTCAGGTACTTGGGGAAGTGTGAAGGTCGAGTTTCCTCGGCTGAGCCGAGGGGAAGAAGTCCTGCACGTGCATTGATGGCGCCGAAGTCAGAGGCCACGCCGGGCCGGGTGAGGGGAACTTTGAGGGACCCTGAGTCCCTCAAGGAGTCCTTCACGGATACCGCGGCCCCTGCTTGCCGCAGGTCAGCGCCGTACCTGCCACTCACGAGCGAGAGCCGTGAGCTCCCCGCCGCGCCAGCTGCGCCCGCGCCCGCCCGTCTCCCGGGCCGTCGCGCCGCTCCAGTTCCGCGTCGATCCGCGACCGGTCCGCCGGCTGCTTGTTCCCACCGAACTTGAACTTCGCCCGCACACCCGTCACGGTCAGCGCGACGCCGCGGATACCGGGGAGCAGCCGTTTGTCCGGCGCCTCGGTGGCGCTCACGGCGACACGGTCCCCGGAAGGCTCGAAGTGCGCGAGCTGCCGGTCCAGGAGCGCGGCCTTCTCCGCGGCGTCATCGACCAGCCGGACGTCGCATTCGAGCTGCACCGACGCGTAGTACGACGTCGGGACGCCGTGCGGTGGGTCGGCGGGGGTGTTCCAGCCGGATCGGATGTAGGTGTGGTCGTCGGTCACCGCGAGCAGCGCCCGCGGGTGTTCCTCCAGCAGCGGCCACACCGGGTTGGGGCGCGCGAGGTGCAGCAGGACCGTCCGGTCGCCGTCGTAAACGAAGTGCACCGGGTTGACGACCGGCAGGTCGCGGCCCGCTCCGCCGGCGATGAGCTGGCCGAAGTCGTGGTCGGAGAGCCAGGCCCGCCATTCGGCGTCGTCGTGGGCGGCGTCCCACGGGTGAATCAGCATGATCGAGTATGAGCACGCGGAATGGACCTATAAAAGGGCCAGTTTCGCGTCAGATCAGGTGGCCACTTCGGAGTGCTCGTCCTCGGCCAGCATCTCCGCGACGCTCTTGCGGCGCTGCGGCCGTTGCGTGGTCAGCGCGCCGCCCGGCTTCAGTTCGCGGACGGTGAAGTACAGCCAGCCCATCAACGCCATGGCCCCGAACGCGATCCACTGGAGCGCGTAGGAGAAGAACGGTCCCGCGTCGGTCTGCGGCAGCGGCAGCGCGCCGAGTACGCCGGGCTGGTTCTGGTCGAGCTGGAAGTAGCCAGGCCGGATGTCCAGCTTCGCGGCCCGCGCGACGACCTGGGAATCGACGACGTAGCTCTGCAGCTGCCCGCCTGTCGAGTCGTCGGCGAAAGCGTCGCGGTTCTTCCCGTCCCTCTCGTCGTGACGCGCCCGCGTGACGATGTCGACCGTCCCGGCGGGAGGCGCGGCGAAGGGGAGGGCGCGCGACTTGTCGTCGAGCCGGACGTACCCGCGGTCCACCAGCACGACCGTGCCTTCGACGGTCCGGAACGGTGTCAGCACCTCGAAGGCCGCTTCGCCCTGTACGGAGCGCAGACGGGCCACGACCTCGCCCTCGGGCAGGTACGTGCCCTTCATCGCGACCAGGTGCCATTCGGTGCGCTGATCAGGGGCGGCTCCACCGGGAAGCAGCTGGTCCAGCGACCTCGGCTGACCGGAGAACGACTCCCGCAGCGCCGCGTTCTGATGTTCGCGCTCGTTGTCACGGGAGAACTGCCACGGCGCCAGCAGGGTGAAGCAGCACACGGCGAAGGTGAACACCACCAACGTCAAGGCCAGCCACCCGGGCTTCAGCAGGAACTTCAACCGCACCCCACCACGGTAAGCGGTCCGCCTCAGGCGTGTGCGCGCACCCAGTCGAGCAGGCCCGGAACGGACCGCTCGATCATGCCGAGGACGTCCTCGAAACCGTCGTCCTCGCCGTAGTACGGGTCCGGCACCTCGGCGCCTTCGGGCGCGGACGGGTCGAACTCGCGCAGCAGCCGGACCTTCGACGGATCCGACACCTTGCGCCGGAGGAACGACAGATGACTCTCGTCCGCCGCGAGCAGCAGGTCGGCGGCCAGATGCCCGCGGTCGACCTCGGCCGCGACGTGACCGGTCGGGTAACCGTGCTCGGCCAGCTTCGCGCGGGCCCGCTTGTCGGCGGCCTCGCCGACGTGCCAGCCGCCGGTGCCCGCGCTGGACACCTGGACGAGATGATCGAGACCGGACTCCTCGACCTTCGTGCGGAAGACGAGCTCGGCCATCGGTGAGCGGCAGATGTTGCCGGAACAGACGAAGACGATGTGCAGCACCCGATCAGTGTGAAGGCAGACCGAGATCGACCGCTCACCGGCTCCGAACGGCTACCGGGCGCGCGAAGCTGGAAAGCCGGGGCGAAGCGGGAGTAGACCTCCTGGAGAGAAACACGCAGGAAGGTCGCGTATGAGCGCACCAACACCCATCGTCGAGTCCCCGGCAACCGGGCTCCGGTGGTACCGCATCACCGTCACGCATCCGCACCCCTACGAGGTCGGGCGGATCCTGTCGGAGCACCACTTCGTCCAGGCGAGATCGCCGAAAGAGGCGATGACCAGGATGCCGTTGCACCTCCGGTCGAGCGCGTCCGTCGCGCCTTACCAGGTCGACCACTTCGACGTCCCCGACCACTCGACCAAGGCCTACCGGGCGATGCTCTGGACCGGCCGGGTCATGCGGGCGGCCGGTCGCTGGGCGATCAACAAGGACGCGAAGGCGCTGGAGTGAGTCGGGACTTCTGACGTGACCGTGTGGATTTTGGGACATCTGACGTCCCAAAATCCACACGGTCACCGTTCGAGCCCACCCCGTCCGGCCGCCCGCGACAGCAAAGGTCCCTTGCTCTCTTCCCGCAGGTCAGCGGCCCAGGCGATAGCAAAGGTCCCTTGCTCCCGCCTCGCGGTCAGGGGCGCGAGCAGGCCGACCGGACCGCTTCCCCGAGCGCGCCCGCGTGCAGCCGGTCCAGCGCGCGCCGCGCGTCGACCAGCCGCACCGTGACCGCCAGCCGCGCGTCGCACGACCGCCGCGCCCGCGCGTCCCGGGTCGCGGCGAGTTCGGTGAGCAGGCCCGCGTTGAGCCGGTCGATCACCGGCCGGACCTCGGTCGCCAGATCGGGCCGCCCGGGCGGCCGCGTGCCGGGGTGCTCGGTCCAGCGCGTGTAAAGGCCGCGCTGCACGACCTTGTTCGCCTCGATCTGGTCGCGGAAGAACCGCACCACGCCGTCCGCGTCGAGACCGAGGCCGGGCGCCTTCGCCGCCACCGAGTCGAGGATCTGCTGTTCGCGCACCGGGTCGTCGATCGGCGACGGCGTGCCGAACTTCGCGGCCGCGACCTTGTCGGCGATCTGCACGCGTTGCGCGGCGAGGTCGGTCAGTTTCCAGAAACCCGGAGACGCCGACGCCGGCGCGGGCACCGCCAGCAGCCCGGTCACGAGCAACACACAGAGCACCCGAAGTCGCATGCCCGGAAACGCTACATGCGAAAATCCCCGGGTGCCCGCGCTAGCCGAAGTCATCGCCGCCCTGGAGCAGGCGTACCCGCCCGAACTCGCCGAATCGTGGGACGCCGTCGGACTCGTCTGCGGCGACCCGGCCGAGAACGTGGACAAGGTCCTGTTCTGCGTCGACCCGGTCGACGAGACCGTCGACGAGGCGATCGCCGACGGCGCGCAGTTGATCGTCGCGCACCATCCGCTGCTGCTGCGCGGCGTCCACGGCGTCCCGGCCGACAGCACCAAGGGACGCCTCGTGCACCGCCTGATCCGCGCCGGTGTCGCCCTCTACTGCGCGCACACCAACGCCGATTCCGCGTCGCCCGGAGTCTCCGACGCGCTCGCCGACGCGATCGGCCTGACCGTCCTCGGCCCGCTCGATCCCCGCGAGGACGGCGTCACCGGAATCGGCCGCATCGGCGAACTGCCCGCGCCCGAACCGTTCTCCGCCTTCGTCGAACGCGTCGCGAACGCCTTGCCCCGCACGGAACCCGGCGTCTACGGCGCGGGCGATCCGGCGCGCCCGATCCGCCGCGTCGCCGTTTCCGGCGGCTCCGGCGACAGCTATCTCAAACGGGCCACCGCCGCCGGGGTCGACGCGTACGTCACCGCCGATCTCCGGCATCATCCCGCGGGCGAGCACCTCGCCGAGATCACCGAAGTCCCCGCCCTGGTCGGCGTCACGCACTGGGCGAGCGAATGGCCGTGGTGCGAGCAAGCCTCGGGCGTCGTCCGCGCCGCGTTTGCGGGTAACGTCGACGTTCACGTCTCCACGCGGTGCACCGACCCGTGGACGCTACGGGCCACCCGAACCGAGCACTAAGAAACTCCAAGGAGCACCGTGAAGGCCGACCCCGCCGTCCAGCGCCAGCTGCTCGAACTCGCGAAGGTGGACGCCGAACTCTCGCGTACCGCCCACCGCCGACGCACCCTGCCGGAGATCGCCGAGATCGACGCGGGCGAGAAGACGGTCCGCGATCGACGCGACGCGCTGGTCTCGGTCCAGACGGCGGCGTCCGACCTCGACCGCGAGATCGCCCGCCAGGAGAAGGAGATCGAGTCGGTGCGCGCCCGCGGAGACCGCGACCGCAAGCTGCTCGAATCCGGTTCGGTCGCGGCGAAGCAGATGACCGACATCGAGCACGAGCTGAACAGCCTCAACCGGCGTCAGTCCGCGCTCGAGGACGACCTGCTCGAACTGATGGAACGTCGCGAGGCGCTCGACCTCGACGCCCAGCGCACCAGCGCCGAGGTCGCGAAGGCCGAGGGCGAGGTCGCCGACGCCGTCCGACGCCGCGACGAGAACTTCGTCGACTTCGACACCACGAAGGCCCGCCGCGACGAGGACCGAGCCAAACTCCTGCCACGGTTCCCGGAAGACCTGATGAAGCTCTACGAGCGGGTCCGGGCACACAAGGGCATCGGTGCCGCGCTGCTGCGGGCCCGCCGCTGCGGCGCCTGCCAGCTCGACATCGACCGCCGCGAGATCGCCGAGATCAAGGCCGCCCCCGAGGACAACGTCATCCAGTGCGAGAACTGCGGCGCCATCCTGGTGCGCACGCTGGAGTCCGGCCTGTGACCGACCACGTGCTGATCGAGGCCGACGGCGGCTCGCGGGGCAACCCAGGGCCGGCGGGCTACGGCGCCGTGGTCAAGGACGCGGCCACCGGTGAGGTGCTCGCCGAGCGCAAGGCGTACGTCGGCATCGCGACCAACAACGTCGCCGAGTACTCCGGCCTGATCGCCGGGCTCGCCGCGGCCGCCGAGCTCGGAGCGTCCACAGTGGACGTCCGGATGGACTCGAAGCTCGTGGTGGAACAGATGTCCGGGCGCTGGAAGGTCAAGCACCCGTCGATGCAGCCGTTGAACGCCGAGGCCAAGGAGCTGGCGGCGCGCTTTTCCCGCGTGCGCTACGAGTGGATCCCGCGTGCGGAGAACTCCCACGCGGACGGGCTCGCGAACGAGGCGATGGACGCCGGGGTCGAGAAGAAGCCAGAAGCACCGAAGACCGTGAAGCAGGACAGGATCAGCCCGGTCGGCTGGACCGGCGCCACCGGCACGCCGACCAAACTGCTCCTCGTGCGGCACGGCCAGACAGCGATGTCGGTCGACAAGCGCTACTCCGGCCGCGGCGACGTGCCGCTCACCGAACACGGCAAGCAGCAGGCAGCCGCTGCGGCGAAACGCCTCGGCGCGATGGAGGGCCTGGTCGTGGACGGCGAGGCCGCGCCGATCATCGCCTCGCCGCTGATCCGCACCCAGCAGACCGCGCAGGCGATCGCGGACGCACTCGGCGGCCGGGTCGAGACACACCCCGGGCTGATCGAGACCGACTTCGGCGACTGGGAAGGCCTCACTTTCAAAGAGGCCATGGACCGCGACCCGGAGTTCCAGACCGACTGGCTTTCCGACACGTCGATCGCGGCGCCGGGCGGAGAGAGCTTCGACGGCGTCCACCGGCGTGTCCGCAAGGCGCGTGACGAACTGATCGCGCGGTACGGCGGCCGGACGCTCGTGCTGGTCAGCCATGTCACGCCGATCAAGGCGCTGCTGCGGATGGGCCTGGACGCCGGGCCGTCGCTGCTGTTCCGCCTGCACCTCGACCTTGCCTCGCTGTCGATCGTCGAGTTCTATCCGGACGGCAACGCCTCGGTCCGGTTGGTGAACGACATCTCGCATCTGTCCTGACGCGAGGGAATGTGGCGCGGATCACGCCTGGATATGACGTGTCGTGGGCGGCCGATGGGGTATTGGCTACAGTTTCGGCGACGGGCACGTGAGCGAAAAGGCAAAGACGGGGACATGACGGCGAGCGCACTCAGCGAAGCTTCCGAAAAAGACGTGCCCGACCCGGCGGAGACGCCGGCCCGTCGTGGCCCGGCCGCCCGGATCGCCCCGTACCTGGCGGTGCTCGCCGGTGTCGCGGCGCTGGCCTGGCACGCCACCCTCTACGGCCACTGGATCGTCGACGACGCGGCCATCACGTTCTCCTACGCGCGCAGCTTCGCCGACGGGATCGGCCCGGTGCTGCAGCCGGGGCAGCCGTCGGTCGAGGGCTGGTCGAACTCGACCTGGCTGGTGCTGCTGGCACTCGGCAAGGTTGTCGGCCTCTTCGACAGCGGCACGCTGTTCGGCCTCCCCGATTACGTCCTGTTCCCGAAGCTGCTGGGGCTCCTGTTCACCGCCGGAACGCTGGCGGCCTGCCACATCGCGGCGAAGCAGATTTTCAAGCGCTTCGCCTGGCTGGCGACGCTGGTCGTCGGGCTGACGCTGGCCGCGATCCCGTCGTTCGTCATCTGGACGATCTCCGGTCTCGAGAACTCCCTGTTCGGGATGGCCGTCGCCTGGCTCGCCGTGCTGCTGTTCGTGGCCGTGCGCAAGGACACCGTGCTCACCGCCAAGGTCGCCATCTGGTCCGGGGTGCTGGTCGCGTTCGCCGCGCTGACCCGTCCCGAAGGCCTGATCTACGGCGGCGCGTACCCGCTCGTCGTCCTGTTCCAGCTGCGGAAGCCGCTGCTCGGGCAGAGCGTCAAACTCGTCGTGGTGTCGGTGGTCGCGTTCGCGATCCCGTTCGGGGCGTACCTCGCCTGGCGGATCGCGGAGTTCGGCAGGCTGCTGGCGAACCCGTCCATCGCGAAGGGGCAGGGCCTGCCCGGGCTTTCGGCGCTGAAGCAGCCTTTCGAACTGGTCGGCTACGCCGGTGTCGCCGGGACGATCCTGCTGGCGCTGACCATCGGTTACGCGCTGGTCCGCGCGGAGTGGCGGCGCGCGCTGATCGCGCTGATGACGCCGCTGGCGCTGGGCATCGTCGCCTACGGCGTGATGGTCCCGGACTGGATGGGCCAGCACCGCTTCGCCACCCCGATCTGGATCCTCGCCGTGCTGGCGGGAACGCTGGCCGCGGGCGAACTGCTGCGCCGGTCGCGCGCGGTGCTGCGGACCGTCGTGGTGCTCGTACTGGTCGCGGCCGCGATCCCGTCCGGGATGGGTTTCGCGTCTTCCTCGGAGAAGTTCCAAGAGGTCCCGACCGTCCCCGCGTGTCTCATCGCCGACCGTTTCGGCCGCGGTTTCAACACCATCGCCGACATCCTCGGCCTGCAGCAGGCGTCGCTGCTGCTGCCCGACCTCGGCGGCTCGTCGATGACCAGCCGCCTGCACCTGGTCGACATGGCCGGGCTGGTCGAGGCGGACGTCGCGGACTTCGTCAAGAAGGGCGACATGCCCGGGCTGCGCGACTACGTGTTCGACAAGGTCAAGCCGACCTTCATCCACTCGTGGGGACCGTGGGCCGCGGGCAACGGCATCACCGTCGACCCGAGGATCGATCGCGACTACGAGCCGATCTTCGTGTACCCGGGCAGTGGGCCGCGCAACGGTGACTTCGTGCGCAAGGACGCCGTCTCCAGCCCTGAGAAGCTGAAGGCCGCCCAGGAGTACGCCGCGAAGACCCTGCCGGACGTCGAGAAGGCGCGCTTCGGCGGCCCGCTGAAGGACTGCGGCCCGACCATGCACCCCGGCCAGACGGTGTACCTGCCCTAACCCCCCTCGCGTTTAGTCCTCTGGATGCGGTACTTGCACGCGCAACGATCGCATCCAGAGGACTAAACGCGTAGGGGGAGGTCAGGAGGCGGAGGTGACCAGGGGTTCGGGGGTGGCGGCGCCTCGCTCCAGGTCCGCCTCCTTCGCCCGGATCACCGGCAGCACGTGCTTCCCGAAGTGCTCGACGTCCTCCAGGTAGTGCAGGAAACCGAGCAGCAGCAGGTTCGCCCCGCGCTTCTTGTACTCGATGGCCCGATCCGCGATCTGCTCCGGCGTGCCGATCAGCCCGGTGCGGAAGCCGTCGTTGTACTGCACCAGATCCTTGAACTCCGAGTCGGCCCACATCCCCTTCTTGTCCGAAGTGGAGCCTCCCGCCTGCTTGACGGCGTTGCGGAAACCCTCGACGGCGTCGCTGTTCGCCTTCTCGACGATCTCGCGCAGCACGGCCTTCGCCTCGCTTTCGGTCTCCCGCGCGATCAGGAAACCGTTGAGCCCGAAGCGGACGGCGTGATCGTTCTCGGCCGCGTAGCCGCGGACCTCCTCGACCTGCTCGCTGAACCCGTCGAAGTCCTTGCCGTTGCTGAAGTACCAGTCGGAGACGCGGCCCGCGAGCTTCCGCGCGGCGGTGGAGTTGCCGCCCTGGAAGATCTCCGGATGCGGCCGTCCCACCGGTTTGGGCTTGATGTCGAAATCGTGAATCCGGTAGAAATCGCCGTTGAATTCGGCGTGGTCGTTCGTCCAGAGTTCCTTCAGTACGCGAATGAACTCCTCCGAACGACGGTATCGCTCGTCGTGTTCGAGCCACGCTTCACCCAGATTGGTGAATTCGTCCTTGAACCAGCCGCTGACCACGTTGACCGCCGCGCGCCCGCCGGAGATCACGTCCGCGCTGGCGATGAACTTCGCGAGCACCCCGGGGTGCCACAGTCCGGGATGGATCGCCGCGATCACCTTCAGCCGTTGCGTCGCGAGCAGCAGCGCGAGGCTGAATCCGGTCGATTCGTGCTGGTAGGCGGCACCGTAGCTGGCCGTGTAGCGGACCTGGCTCAGCGCGTACTCGAACCCGCTGTTCTCCGCGAGGACGGCGAGATCCCGGTTGTACTCGTATCCCCAGTCGGTGCGCTGCTCGATGTCGCTGGTGACCAGCCCGCCGCTCACATTGGGGACCCAATAGGCGAATTTGAGTGGTTCGGATTCGATTCCCGGCATGTCGCGGAGTGAACCCGCCGCCCCCGGAAACCGTCAATCACCGTCCACGCGCTGGGAACGTCCGAGCGCGGTACTCAATTCGGTCCGTCCGGTGATCCCGAGTTTGCGGTAGGCCCCGGACAAATGGAGTTCGACGGTGCGGCGGGTCAGGTGCAGCGCCTCGGCGATCTCCCGGTTGGTGAGACCCTGTGACGCCATCACCGCGACGCGGTACTCCTGTTTGGTGAGGCCGTGTTCGTTCTCCTTGGCCGTCGCCATACTCGCCCGCGCGTCCCGCAGCGCCTCGGCGGCGCGCCTCGCGAGCGGCCGCGCCCCGCAGTGCCTGCTCGACTGCGCGGCCTCCCGCAGCGTGACGATCGCCTTCTCGCCCTGTCCGTGCCGGGCCTGCAACGCGCCGAGTTCGGTCAGTGCTTCGGCCAGCGCCAGTTTCGCCGTCGACCCGCCGAGGATGTCGACGGCCTTGGTGAGCAGGCGCTCGGCTTCCTCGTCGTCGCGCGTGAGGCCCGCCGTGGTCAGCGCGCCGCCGAGGATTCTCGGTGCTCCCCAGCGTTCCGCGGCTTCGAGATCCTCTTCGGCGAGCCGGGCCGCCGCGTCGGTGCGTCCGAGCGCGAGCGCGGTGCGAGCGGCGTGCGCCCGCCAGGGGGCGAATCCGGGGAAGCGCATGCCGTGGTGTTCGAGACGGCGGCCGCAGCCGCGCAGGTCTTCGTAGCCGAGTTCGGGCTCGCCGGTGGCCGTCCGGAGCCTGCCGCGGGCGTACAGCAGGTAGTTGTGCGTGAAAAGTGCTTGTGTGGCCCCGAAATCGATTTTGTCCAGCAGCGCGTTCGCGACGTCGTAGCGCCCGAGGTCGACCGAGGTCTCGATCAGCCTCGCCGCGCACAGCACCGCTATCGGACAGTGGCTGGTGACGCCGCGTTCGTCGAACTGCCGCACCAGGGATTCGTAGTGGACGCTCGCCCTCACCAGGTCGCCGCCCGCTTGCAGGGCGATGCCGCGGGCGAGGGTGGCGAGCGCGCCCTTCGGCACGTGGAAGTCCCACGGCAGGCGTTTGGTGTCGAGCACCTGGCAGAGCTTGTCGGTGAGCGCGGACTCGTCGGCGAGCACCGCTGTCGCGAGGGTGAAGAAGTAGGGCTGCTCGAACAGCTCCGGCTGTTCGCCCGACAACGCCTCGCCGAAATGGCGGACGGCGTTCGCCGACGACTTTCCACTCCGGACGGTATCGAGCGCCAGCAGACCCGAGCGGCTCTGCTGCGCGGCGGGGTCGTTCAGCGGCGCCCATTGCTGCTCGAAATCGCGGAAGTCCGGCGGCGGGCCGAGTCTGCTGCCCGCTTCGGCGAGATACGTCATGCACAGCAACGGCCAGACGGCGTCGGGCCCGCCGGCGTCGAGCCGGGCGGCGAACTGGCCCGCCGAGTTGATCGCCAGCCGCGCGTCCGGCCCGCAGCACAGCGAAAGGATCATGGCCGTCGCGACGAAGGCCGCGGTTTCGCGGTCGTCGATGTGGTCGACGGCCTCGCGCACCCTGGCGGGCGCCGAATCCGGGTCGCAGTGGAACTCCGCGTGCGCGAGCTGGAGCAGGATCGCCATCCGCTTGCGTTCGCTGAGCCGTTCTTCCAGCGCCCGCACCAGAAAACGGACGGCAAGGTCCGGATCGCCGTTGACCACCGAATGCCGGGCGGCCAGTCGCAGCACGTCGACCGCCCAGGGGATCCTGATCGCCGTCGCCTCCAAGAGGTGCGCGCCGACCCGCTCCGGCGCGGCGCCCGCGTCGTGCAGGAGCCGCGCCGCCCGTGACTGGGTGACCGCCCTGGTGGTGAGCGGCATGTCGGCGAGCACCGAATTGCGGACGAACGGGTACGTCAGCGCCGGCTGATGGCTGTTGGTCAGCAGATGCACGCGCACCATCGTGTCGATGGCCTCCAGCGCGGTGATCTCGTCGACCCCCGCGAGCTGCGCCAGCAGGTCGAAACTCGCGTCCTCGCCGAGGATCGCGACGGCTTCGAGCATCTTCGGCGCGGCGGTGTACTCGTGCATGCGGACCCGCAGCACTTCGCCGATCATCGCCGACCCCGCGGTGTCCAGATCCATCCCGGGGACGAGCCGGCGGCGCAGCGCGGTGAGCAGGTACGGGTTGCCGCCGGTCACCTCACTGCATTCTTCGGCGAACCGTCCGAGGGAGACACCGAGGAACTCGGCGACATGCCGCGTTCCCAGCCCGCGCAGCCTGATCGTCGCCGGAGTGCAGCCGGACATCTCGAGCAGGGCGACCTCACCGGTCTGCAGATGCCCGATCAGCGACGTCAGCACGACCATCACCGGCAGGTTCTCCACCCGGTGCCGGATGTAGGCGAGACAGCGCATCGACCACGGGTCGGCGAGATGGATGTTGTCGATGCCGAGGAAGACCGGCCCCTGCTCGGCGGCGTGGCGGACGGTGTGGAAGAAGGCGTCGAGCGCTTCCGTCTGTTCCTGTTCGTTCCGGGGGTGGCGGTCCGGCAGGATTTCACTCACGTGGGGTGCCCGCGGCCGCGGCGAGCCGGGTTCGGTGGGGGCGTGGGTGAGCCCTTCGATCAGCTGACGGCCGACACCGCCGCTCAGATGCGTTTCCAGCCGGGACGCGGTGGCGATCGCGACGGCGAACCCGGCCGCCTTCGCCAGTTCCCCGCTCCGGGTGAGCACCGACGACTTGCCCATGCCGAACTCGCCGACCACCACCGCACTGGTGGCGCGCCCCTGGAGGGCGGCCTGGAACAGCCCGGTGATCGCTTCGAGGTCGCTTTCGCGACCCAGCAGTCCGGCGGCGCGGCGCTTCGGTACCGAAGGCCCGCCGAAGGGACTCTCGGGATTTACTTCGGTATGCACCGTAGAGACCTTCGTGTCGGCTTGCGGCAGACTACTTGAACGTAAGCGGAAGTGGGAGTAATCGCTGGTCGTCGAGGGGAGCAGGGGTCGAGATGTCCGCATCCGACGACATCCGCCGGAACCGGCGGGAGGACCGTGACGACATCAAGGCCGCGACGACGCACGCCACGAAGACCACGACGAGGTTGGCCGTGATCGTCGAAGGCCGCCCACAACGCCGCGCGGCACCGGGGGACAGGTAGCGCAGATCGGCCTTCGCCAGCGCGCCCTCCACCGACGCGAATTCCGCGACCTGGCGGCCGCAGCGCCGGCAGCCCGCCAAATGCTTCTCGAAGGCGTATGCCTCGGCTTGATCCAGCACACCGAGCACATAGGCCGCGACATCGGTGTGTTTCACCTTTCGCTTCCTCATCGCGAACCCAGCTCTCCTAACGACCGTCGCAATGTCCTCATAGCCGCGTACAGCCGTGATTTGACCGTTCCCTCCGGGATTCCCAATATCACCGCCGCCTCCCGGACCGTATGCCCGGTCAGATACGTCTCGTAGATGACAGCCTGATATTTGCTGTCCAGATATCGTAGCGCTTCGGAAATGACGAGTGCGGACAGTGACTGATCGGTCTGGTCCGCTATTTCGGCGTTTTCGGAACTGTCCAGCTCCACCTCCTGTGGCCGGGCTCGCCGGTTTCGCCAGCCGTCGATCACGATCCGCCTCGCGACCGTGAGCAGCCAGCCGCGCAGCATTCCCGGCTCGCGGTTCAACGTGTCGGAATGTTGCCAGGCGCGAATCAGTGTCTCTTGGACGACGTCCTCGGTCCATTGTTGATCATGGCCGGTCAGGTACATCACCTGCCCGAACAGAGGTTCCCGGAAATCCTTGTACAGCAACGAAATCAGCTCGTCAGGCAGCTCTTTCGGCTGCTGCTCGCCACCGAAACGGCATTCTCTGCCCACTGCTTCCATAAGGTTCGCGACCTCCCCGACGGTGGAGGATTTCACAGGTTCGTACACCGTAGCGCAGACTATCGCCGTGAGCCATGTGCAGTAGTGCTCTATTTACCATTAGTGACCCGGTACGTATCCCGGGGATAAACGGTTCTAAATATGTCGTGTGATTCACGTCACACTGACGTGGGTGGACGGAGATCGAACCGGCCGCTCCGTTTCGCCGTACTTCCAGTGAGGCACTTTGCGGACGGGGACGGGTGAAATGATCTATCGACTGCTCGGAGTGGTGATCGCCTTCTTGGTGATATGGGCGGGAACACCCGCCGTCGCCTTCGCTGAAATCGATTCCCATGATCGGGAGCTGCTCGTGCGGGTGCGTCAGGCCGGATTGTGGGAAGGCCCCGTCAGCCGTCAGGCGGAACAGCGCGGGAGCGCGCAGCGGGTGCGGGAAGTCGGGCGAAAACTCGCCGACGATCACGACCGCCTGGACGCCCAGGTCCGCGACCTCGCCTCCAGGGTCCGCGTCGGACTTCCCGGCGCACCCACCGAAGAACAACGGTCCTGGGTGGACGAGATCACCGGTGCCGTCGGCGCCGACTTCGACCGCGCCTACGTCAACCGCGCCCGCGCCGCGCACGGCAGCATCTTCGGGCTCGCTTCCCAAGTCCGGGCCGCCACCCGTGACGACGCGATGCGCTCCTTCGCCCAGACGGCCGTCGACACCGTCATGCGGCACATGACCCTGCTCGAAAGCACCGGTATCGCCGAAACGACCTCGTTGATGGTCGTTTCCACCGGCGGCAACGAACTCGGCGGCGGAGACATCGCGCTCGGCGTCCTCATGGTGGGGATCGCCGGGGGAGCGACCTTCGGTCTGGTGCGAGCCCTCGGCTCACCGGGCAGGCGCGCATGACGGCCTCGCTCCTCGCGGTCATCCCGGCCCCGTCGCCGCACGACAGCGGAGTGCGGGACATCGCGACGCTTTCGGCCCGCTTCGCCTACGTGACGATGTGCCTGACGCTGGCTTGGGGCGTGCTGAGCGCCACCGGCTGGATCAGGCGGGTCACCGGGCACGAGGCGTTGCGCGGCGGCCACGTCGTGCTCGCCGCGTTCACCCTCGCCACCGGTGTCGTCCACGGCCTGTCCTATCTCTTCCTCGACGACGGCTCGTTCGGCTTCGTCGCACTGCTGATCCCGTTCGCGGGCGGCGGATTCGCGCGGCACGCGGCGGGTGTGGTCGGGCTGGAACTGTTCATCGCCGTCTCGGTCACCGCCGCGTTGCGCCGCGGTGTGGTCAACCGCAGCTGGCAGCGGTTCCATCAGGCCGGCTACCTCTCGGTCGGCCTGCTGGTGATCCACTCCTGGCTCGGCGCGGCCGCGAACGGGAATCTCGCGACGGTCTGGCTCGGCGGGATCACCGTGCTCACCCCGGCCGTCGTGCTCACCGTGCTCCGGGTGCTCCCGCCGCGGGCGCTGGTCCGCCTCGGCCTGCTCGACGGCGACACCGGCCGCGCCGCGCCTGTCCGGATCTCCGTCGACGACAAGAAATGCCACCGCTACGCCATCTGCCAGGCCGAAGCGCCGCAGGTCTTCCAGTTACAGGGTGACGGCCAGCTGCGCTATCTCCGAAAACCCGGCGCCAAACAGGTGCCGCTGGTCCAGGCCGCGGCCCGAGCTTGTCCGATGCGAGCCATCCAACTGCAAGGGGCGGGACAATGAGCGAACGGATCGTCGTGGTCGGCGGCGGGCTGGCCGGTCTGCGGTGTGCGGAACGGCTGCGGGAACTGCGGTTCGACGGCGAACTGGTGATCGTCGGCAACGAACCGGACCTGCCGTATCACCGGCCGGCGCTGTCCAAGCAACTGCTGACCGGCACCACGGATCCGGCGGAGATGATGCTCGCCCGGCTCGACGAGATCGACGCCGAATGGCGCTTCAACACCCCGGCCACGCACCTGCAGCCGGGCCGCCAGGTCGTCCACCTGCCCGGGGCGGAGGAACTGCGCTACGACGGGCTCGTCATCGCCAGCGGCGTCGAACCGCGGCGGCTTTCCGGTGTCCCGCACGGACATCCGCGCGTGGTCGTGGTCCGGACCCTGGCCGACGCCGCCGAACTGCGCGACAATCTCGCCGCCGACCACGGTCCGGTCGCGGTGCTGGGCAGCGGTTTCATCGGCTGCGAGGTCGCCGCGAGCCTGCGCGAGACCGGCCGGGAGGTCACCATCATCGGCCGGTCGGAGACCCTGCTCGGCGAGGTCGTCGGCAAGCACATCGGACAGAAGCTTTCGGCGCTGCACCGTTCGCGCGGCGTGCGGCTCGCGCTCGGCGCGTCCATCGAAGACTGGCAGACCACGGCGAACGGCCTGCGGCTGCGGTCGTCCGACGGCTGGATCCTGGACGTCTCCTGTGTCGTCGTGGCCGTCGGGACCGTGCCGTCGATCTCGTGGCTGCGCGGGTCGAAACTGCCGCTCGACGACGGCGTCGTCTGCGCGCCGACCTGTCACGTGCTGGGGATGGGCAACATCGTCGCGGCAGGCGATGTCGCGCAATGGCCGAATCCGCGGTTCGACGAGACACCGAGACGGGTCGAGCACTGGCTCAACGCCGTCGAGATGGGCCGGGCCGCCGCGGAAAGTCTCCTTGCCGGGCCGCAGTCCGCGCGGCCGTTCGCGCCGGTGCCGCGGTTCTGGTCGGAACAGCACGGCGTGCGCATCCAGGCGGGCGGCATCCCGAAGCTGGGCACCGACACCGTCGCGCTCGCTTCACCCGTCGGTGGCGAGAAACCCGTCACCGGCTTCGTCCGCAAGGGACGCCTTGTCGGTGTCGTCGGCCTCGACAGCCCGTCCGCCGTCCTCCACTGGACCAACGAGATCGCGGAACAGAACCCCGTCAGCCCGCAAGAAACGGAGACGCCTGATGCACCGATCGCGGTTGACCATGCTCGTCGTCATCGCGGCGCTCGTCGTGGGCGCCGCGATGTGGTGGCAGGCGGCTGACTCCGGGGATCAGGTGGCGCTGACGGCGAGGGCTCCGGTCACCGAAGCCCTCCCCAGTCCGCGTGTCCCGCCGTCCGGCACCTCGCGTCCTCGAACTCCCGAGGACACGCCGCCCGGCACGCAGCTCACCGCCGTCTACATGGCGAAGATGGGGCAGGCCGTCCTCGACGAGACCGGCGCCGTCCTCTTCCGATACCAGCGCGACGACCCGCACAAGGCCCGCTCGACGTGCCTCGGGGACTGCGCCGAGGTGTGGATCCCCATCACGACCACCGGCACGCCGGTGGTGACCGGCATCGATCCCGCGATCGTCGACACCATCAAACGTCCCGAAGGAGCCAAGCAGGTCACCCTCGCCGGGTGGCCGCTCTACAAGTTCGCCAACGCCCGGCCCGGCGAATGGACCGGTCAGGGCGCCGACCACCTCTGGTTCGTGGTCAAACCCGACGGGCAGCGCAACCTGAACTGCCTGCCGGTGCCCGTGCAGTAGGATTCGCCGACGGACGAGTCGGCAGGGCGGCCGCGAGCCGGGAGACCGGTTCGAGGAAAGTCCGGACTCCACAGGGCAGGGTGGTTGTTAACGGCAACCCGGGGCGACCCGCGGGACAGTGCCACAGAGAACAGACCGCCTCCGTGCGCTTCGCGGGCGGAGGTAAGGGTGAAACGGTGGTGTAAGAGACCACCAGCGTCCTGGGTGACCAGGACGGCTAGGTAAACCCCACCCGGAGCAAGGCCAAGAGGGAGCCGCGAGGCTCCTGCGCAGACGATCGAGGGCTGCCCGCCCGAGTCTGCGGGTAGGCCGCTCGAGCCCGCCGGCGACGGCGGGCCTAGATGGATGGCCGCCACTCGCGGAGCCGCAAGGCGAAGCGAGGACAGGATCCGGCTTACACGCCGACTCGTCCGCTACTTCTTTTGTGGTCGCTCTCAGTCCGTGAAGGACCCCTTCCTGTACTTAGCGGCGGGGTAGGAGGTCCGTGAAGGCCTCCTTACCTACCTTGAGCGTAGGGAAGGAGGCCTTCACGGACCTCCGGAAGCGGTGAGCGGCCGGGTCCAGGGCCCATTCGGTCAAGGACCCGAATCACCACCCAGCCCGCCCACCTGCGGAAGCGATAGCAAAGGTCCCTTGCTCCCGATCTCGGCCCCTTCGGACGCTGCGCCCCCTGTCTACTTGCCGGTAGGGTGCCTTCCATGGGCGAAGCGAGTCGGGTCACGGGACGGTTCCGCGGGACGTTCGATGTACTGCATTCCCTTACCTACTTCGCACCCGAGACGGAAGCCGCGCTCACCGACGCGGGTCTCCGGCCGGGGCGCATGACCTACTTCGCGGGCCGCGCGGCACCCATGGGCGCGGTGGGGCCGGGCGTGGTCGCGGCCACTTTCTACAACTTCAACCCGGAGCTGGTCGCCCGCCACATCCCGCGTGCGTGGACGCTGGCCAGCCCCGACCGGATCATCGAGGCCCGGTTCGAAGCCGTCGACGCGACGCTGACCCGGCTGCTCGGCAAGGACACCCTCGACTCGAAAGAGGTCGAAGAGGCCGCCGAACTCGCCCGCGAGGCGACCGGGGGTTGCCAGGTCGACGGCCGCCCGCTCTACGCCGGGCACGCCGACCTCGACTGGCCGAGCGAGCCGCATCTCGTCCTCTGGCACGCCATCACCCTGTTGCGTGAGCACCGCGGCGACGGGCACATCGCCGCGCTCCTGGTCAACGGTCTCGACGGGCTCGACGCCCTCCTCACGCACACCGCCACCGGCAAGGGGTTCCTGGCCGCCGCGGCCAAGGCCTCCCGGGGCTGGAGCGACGAGCAGTGGGACGGCGCGGCCGCCAAACTCCGCGAGAAGGGCGTACTCGACGCCGAGGGCGGCCTGACCGAGGCCGGGAACGATCTCCGCGAGCGGATCGAAGCCGCCACCAACGCGGCATCGGCCGGCCCTTGGGAGCACCTCGGCGAGGAAAAGACCAAGCGTCTTCACGAGCTGTGCGGGCCCTTGAGCCGCCAGGCCGTCGAAGCGGGCGCTTTTCCCGCGAATGTGTTCTCGACGGGCCGATAATCACGCTATGTAGTGAAAAAGGCCGTCAGGATTTCGCTTTGGGTAACGGAAGTATGACTTTCGATTGATCGGCGTCGATGATTTTTGTCGAATGCGTGCTCACCCAGCGGACTCGCGAGAAGCCACCGAACGAGTCATGTCACACTGGTCGCGGCCGGATTCTCAGCGGTCGACCCGTACTCACAGTGAGCAAGTTCCTCGCAACCGGGGGATTTCGTCAGCGCACTGCGAAATCCGGGTGGCCGGGGTTAATCCAGACGACCCTTGCAACGATGATGGAGACCGAGGATGGTCGTGGTGCTGTGCCTCGCTCTGTGACTAGTAGACAAAACGACATCTACAGAGCGCGCTTTGACCACTACGCCTCGTGACGCCATGATGTTCGAAGCACCACCGAGCCAGAACCGCGCGAACCCCCTCTCCGCGCACCGGGAGTAATGCGATGATGACCTTGACCACCCTCGACACGCTGGCCGCCGGCGAGCTCGGCACCGGCAACGTCCGCACCTGGCTGATCGACAACATCATCCCCCTGGTGCTGCTGGCCGTCGCACTTCTTCTGCTGTGGCTGGGCGGTGGCAAGGGGGACAACGCCGGTGTCATGCGCCGTCTCGCCGGTGTCGTGATCGCGCTGGCGATCATCGGCCTCGCGGTGAGTGGTGCCGGAGTCAACGTGGGCCAGTGGATCGCCGGCCTCTTCACAGGCTGAGGGCCCGCGTTGCGTATCCGCACCGATGACGAGGTTTACCGGGTCGATGCCGTGTGGCTGGGCCCGCCGAAAGCGACTTTTCCCTGGAGAGCCCGCTACGTCGCGTGGCTCGTCGGTATCCCGGTCTTCCTGCTCGTGCTCACCGCCGAACGGTGGGCGGGCTGGAGCTTCGGGTTCTTCTCGACCGCCTGGGCTTTCGTCGCCACAATTGTGATCACGAGATTGATCACGGCCAAGATCAGCCACGAGCGCCCGCTGGGCGCCGTGGCCGCGATGGCGGCGAAAGAGCTCAACTCACCTAGAGAACGGACCACGGGCACGGGCGGCGCGGCCAGCGCATCCCGCGTCCGGGTACGGGCCACCCGCCCGCTACCGAAGCACCGCAGGAGACGGCAGTACCAGTACGACGGCTACGGCGGCGGCGCCGGAGCTCAGGGAACACCACGAGCGCGTCGGAGCCGTCCTGCGGCTCGGGCCGGGAGGTAGTCGTTGTTCGGTCGCGGCGGAAGCCGAGGAAAACGTGATCGAGACCTGCAGCAAGGGGCCTGGAACCCGCCCCAGCAGGTCCGCTCCGCGCAGCCCAAGAAGGCCGGCAAGGGAAGGCGGCTGCCCGGCGAGGCGGCGATACCGTCCTATACCCCGTCCATCGCGGCGCGAAGCATCGACGGGCACCTGTTACGCACCGGTTATGAGGTCTACGCCTGGTATCGGCTCGCGCCGCAGCGCTGGTCGTTCCGGTCGGACTCGCAGCGTCGCGACCTGATCGCGGCCATCGCCGGGCAGTACGCGGAGCTCCAGGGCCGCTGGCTGCACCTGCGGGTGACCAACCGGCCGTACCCGATCCGCATGTGGGCCGAGGCCCACGTGCACAACGCCGTCGGCCGTCCCCAGGACGTCCAGGGCGCGCTGTCCTTCGACGACTATCTCATCGGCGAGCAGCAGCAGCTGATGGGCCGTTCGATGGCCGAAAAAGAGGTCTACCTGGGTGTCCAGGTGCAGACCAGGCGGATGATCGACCGCGCTGTCGAGAGCGCGGCCCCCGTGCTGCGCAAGATCCTGCCGGAGGCCGTCGACGCCGAACTGGCCGCGCTCGACTCCGAGGTCGAGCATCTCGACCAGGTGATCGGCTCGGCCGGGCTCGAAGGCCGCCCGGTGCACGCCGAAGAGATGTCCTGGCTGATGCACCGCTCGTGCTCGCTCGGCCTGCCCGCGCCGCGCAACATGCCCGCGGTCCCGGGCGCCGCCTGGGAGCCCGAGGACCTCGCCAGTTTCACCGACGCGGCGGACTTCCACGCCGAGCCGTACGCGCCGACGGTCACCGTCCGCGGCCGCACCGGATCGAACGCCGGGGTCTCGCGGCATCTCGCGGTCCTCACCGTCGGTCAGATGCACGGCCTGCAGATCCCCGAGGTCGACGACCCGTGGATCCAGCACGCCGACAGGCTGCCCGCCGCCGTCGAGGTGTCCGCGCGGATCTACGTCCGGCGCCCCGAAGAGGTCGCCGGTGAGCTGCAACGCCAGATGAACAAGGTGCGTTCGCAGGTCAAGCACTACACCGACGAGCACGAGCTGGAGCCACCGCAGTCGCTGGCGCGCCAGGCGGGCCGGGTGCTGGAGATCGACGACGAGATGACGTCGGGCTTCACCGCGCTGGCCACCCGCGTCCGCTCGTGGTGGCGGCTGGCGGTTTCGGGGCCGACAGAGCGTGACGCGTTGCGCCTGGCCCAGCAGCTTCTCGACCTCTACAAGCCGAAGATCGCCGTCGAGCATCCCGAGGCCCAGTACGCGCTGGCCCGGGAGTTCATCCCCGGCGAGCCGCTGGCCTCGGCGGCGTACATGCGCCGCGGTTCGGTCGTGTGGGCGTCCTCGTCGGTGCCGACGGCGACGGCCGAGGTGGGCGACCGCCGCGGCATCCTGCTCGGCGAGACCGTGACCGCGACCCGGCGCCCGGTGGCGTGGGACCCGTGGATGGCGCAGGAGATCCGCGACGGCTCGGGCCTGACGGCGATGGTCGCCGGCCTCGGTGGCGGCAAGTCCTTCCTCGGCGGCGGCATCGTCTACAAGACGCTCCGCGCGGGCGCGCACTGGACGATCCTCGACCCGTCCGGCCCGCTTTCGCGGCTGTGCGACCTGCCCGAGATGCGGCCGTACGCGCGGAACATCAACCTGCTCAACGCGCAGCCCGGCATCCTCAACCCGTACCGGGTGGTCGCCGAGCCGCAGATCGAACACTTCATGGACGAGGACGACCCCGAGCGCTCGTGGCGGCGGGAGAAGGCCCTCGCGGGCGCGACGCGCCGCCGTCTCGTGCTCGACGTCCTCACCGGTGTCCTGCCGTACGAGGTCTCGCGGATGGCGCAGACCCGGATCGTGCTGCTGCGCGCCGTCCGCGCGGTCGGCGGCCGGTTCGAAGCCGACCCCGGCCAGGTCATCGACGCGCTGCGCCGGGACTCCAGCGAGCACCACGAACACGCCGTCGTCGTCGCGGACTTCCTCGACGAGATGCGCGAGCGGATGGCGCTGCTCATCCCGGAGACCGACGCGGACCCGTACGCGGAGACCCGCGACGACCGGATGACCGTGCTGACCATGGCGGGGCTGACCCTGCCCAAGGACGGTGTCCCGCGCGAGTACTGGACGGACGCGGAATCGCTCGGCGTCGAGATGCTGAACCTCGCCGCGTGGCTGACGCAGAGGTCGGTGTACGAGAAGCCGAAGGAACTGCGCAAGGGCGTCTGGATCGACGAGGCGTTCTTCCTGTCCGAGGTCCCGACGGGCCGCGTCCTGATGAACCGCTTCGCTCGTGACTCGCGTAAGTGGAACGTCCGGGTGCTGCTGTCCTCGCAGATCCCCGCGGACTTCCTGAAGATCCAGGGTTTCGTGGCGCTGCTCGACTCGGTGTTCGTCGGCCGTCTCGACGACGACGACGCCCAGGCCGACGCGCTGCGCCTGCTCAAGGTCCCGGTCGGCGTCGGCTACGAGCAGGTGGTGGCCGCGCTCGGCCGCCGTCCCGGCTCGTCCCGCGATCTCCAGCGGGACGTCGAGCCCCGCCAGTTCATCTTCGGCGACGGTGCCGGCGGCGTGGAGCGGATCCGCGTCGACTTCTCCGGACCGCATCTGGAGCATCTGCGCCGGGTCATGGACACCACGCCGGGCTCGTCCGACGCCAAGCCGTCCAGGCCGGGCAACGAACTCGCGGTCCCGGAAGAGAAGCAGTTCGTGGCGTCGCCACCGGAGGAAGACGACTTCGAGCTCGAAGAGGATCTCGAACTCGCGGCCGAACTCGAGGTCGGCCTCACCGACGAGCAGATGCTCGGCGCCCCGGACCCGCTGGCGGCCGAGACGGGCGAAGTGCAAGGCGCCGTCCAAAATGGACACATCACGAACGGGGAAAAGGGCGAGCACGCGCGCGCCGGCAAGGGTGGCACCGGCAGGGATGCCGCATGAACACGGTGATCACCCTGGCGTTCGTGCTCGCGTTCGCCGCCGGCTGGCACGCGCTGCGCCGCCGCCTCAAAGAGGGGCCGCGGCCGGGCAAGAGCAGGCCCAGCCGCCGCGCGACGATGTTCGTCGTCATGCTGATCCTGGGGCTGCAGGCCGTGGCGACCGCTCCGGCGGCGTCGGCGGCGGCCTGTGGTGAAGCGCCGAACCCGGAGCGGCCCGGCGCGGGCATGGTCGGCGCGCTCGACCCGCCCGCGACGGCTCGTGGTGAAGGCGGCAGCCCGTACAACGTCTACGGCTACGCCGGGCACGTCTGGGACACCTTCGAAACCGACTGCGGCCCGCTGGCGGGCATCACCTCGCCCAACTCGACGATCGACACCTGGGCGGGCAACCAGCTCTTCAACATCGGCAAGAACCTCGTCGGCGCCACGAACTCGCTGCACTACACCGTGCTGCAGGGAAGCCTGCTCAGCCCGCTGTACAACGCGGTCAAGGCCGGCGCCGAGAAGGTCTACAACAACATCTACGCCCAGTTGTTCGGCCTCGCCGCGCTGATCATGTCCATCATGTTGTTCCGCAACATCTGGCGTGGCGATCTCGCGGCGGTCAGCAAACGGGCGCTGTACGGGCTGGCCGCGGTCTGGCTGGCCGCGTCCTCCTTGGCGCTCTTGAGATTCCTCGATCCGATCGACAACGCGATCGTGCAGACCACGACCAACATCCAGGCCGGGTTCATCGACGAGCCCAAGACGCCACCGCCGACCCAGCCGCCGCCGCCCTCGGCACAACCGTGCCAGGCGACCCCGGAGGCGGTCGCCGCTCGCCAGCCGTGGGACCGGGTCCCGACCGAACTGCATTGCCGGGTCGTCTACGACAACTGGCTGCGCGGGGAGTTCGGCAGCCCGGACTCGCCGCAGGCGCTCCAGTACGGCCCGCTCCTGCTGGACGCGCGTGCCTTCACCTGGGGCCAGATCCAGCAGGGCGGCGACGCCGACACCGCGCTGGTGGACTCCAAGAAGGCGGCGTTCAAGGACATCTCGACCAAACTCGGCCCGGCGACGGGCTATTTCACGGGTGAGGACGGCAGCCGCGTCGGCGCCGGTTTCCTTTCCCTCGGCCAGGGAATCTTCTACTCGCTGTTCCAGTTGCTCGCGAAGGCGACGGTCCTGCTCGCGCAGGTGCTGATCAGGATCTTCGTCCTGACGGCTCCGCTGATCGGGCTGATCGCGCTGCTCCAGCCGCAGATCATGCAGCGCATCCTCAAGGTCGTCGGCGCGGTCGCCTTCAACCTCATGGTGCTTTCCGTGCTGGCAGGCGTGCACACGCTGTTGCTCGAGGCGATCTTCACCGCGGGGAACTCGCTTTCCCTGCTGACGAAGATGGCGCTCGCGGCCATCATCACCGTGTTGCTGTTCATGATCGGCCGTCCCGTACGACGACTTTGGCAGATGGTGGAGATGTCCGTCGGCATGGTCGGCGGCGCGGTGCCCTCGCCACGCGGCGGGCTCTTCTCCCGTTTCCGCAAGAAGAACAACGAAGCGACTCCGCAGGACGCCTTCTGGCAGAACGTCCGCGACACCGACGATGTCGTCGACGGCGACCTTCGCGGTCCTGTCGGTGCGACGGTCGGCGGCGGGCGCTTCCGGCCGGAGGCGACCATCTTCGCCAGCTCCCAGCGGCTCGACAACGGCTCCGGCGCGATCCGGCCCGCGGCGGCCTGGTCCGGCGCTCCCTGGCCGGGAGCCGTCGGCGGAGGTGGCGGCATGGCCGCGCTGCCCGCCGGTGGCGGCGGAGGCGTTCCGGTGTTCGGCCAGTACAACCCGGCCGCGGGCAATCCGGGCGACTCCATGTTCACCTCGGGTGGGCGGAGCCCTGTCCAGATCCCGAGCCGCCGGGTCGACACGTCGCCGGTCGCCGACCGGCGCTGGAGCGACGAACCGGAGCCGGTCGTGGTGCCGTCGCGGATGAATTCCGCCGGCGGCGGCTACGCCACTCCGGACTACTCGGGCACCGTGCCGGTGCAACCGGGGCCGTCGACGCCACGTCCTCGCCGCGTCGATCCCGAAGTCGTCGCGGGCAAGCCGGTCTTCGTGCTGTACCGGCCTTCGCGCGGGCTCGAAGTCCGCGAGGAAGTCCGCGACACAGACCACGCCGTGGGTCGGTGACCCATGCCGATCCGGACCAACCGCGGCCGTACCGCGGTCTATCGCAGACTGTGGGGCTGGCCGCTGCGCTCGCCCCGGCATCTCGTCGGCACGCTGGTCATCCTCGCGGTGGTGCTCACCGCGGTGGGCATCCTGCTGCCGAAAGCCATCGGAAAACCGGGGCAGACGGCGAACGGGCCGGGTGCTTCGGCGACAGCCACCTCACGTCCCGGCGTCGCGGCGCCGGTGACCGTGACGTCGACGCTGCCGCCGAGGCTGACCACCCAGCCGCCGCCGTCTTCCGCGCCACCTGACCAGAGCGGTGTCCGGGTCGCCAAGGAGTGGGTGACGGCATGGGCGAACCATCCCGACGGTACGACGACCGAGCAGTGGCTGAACGGCTTGCGGCCGTACACCACCGAGGAATACCTGGCCGGGGAAATGACGACGGTCGATCCCGCGAACATCACCGCCACGAAGGTGACCGGGGAGCCGCAGGTCGTGTCCTCGCTCGCCGGATCGATGGAGGTGGACGTCCCGACGGACGGCCCCAAGGTCCGGGTCACCGTCGCCAAGCTGAACTTCGGATGGCGGGTCACCAAGTTCACGCAAGCGGGCTGACCCGATGAAGATCGGGATCCTCGTCGGCGTGCTGATCGCCGCGGTCTTCGCCGCGGTGGTCACCACGAGCACCGTCTCCAAGGTGGTGACCGACCACATGGAGGCGCAGGCGGGCGGCGTCGTCAAGACCTCCTGCGACGCCTCCATCGGGCCGACCCTGCCCGGCCAGACCGATCGCGGTTCTTCGGACATCAACAAACTCGACGACGAACAGAAGGGGATCGTCGCGCTGATCATCTCGATCGGCAAGCAGCGGACCCTGTCGCCGCGCGCGTGGCAGGTGGCGATCCAGGCCGGGATGACCGAGTCCAAACTGCGGAACCTCACCTACGGCGACCGCGACTCGCTCGGCATCTTCCAGATGCGGCCGTCGATGGGCTGGGGCACCGTCGCGCAGGTCACCGATCCGCCGTACCAGGTCAACAAGTTCTTCGACGTGCTGCTCGCGGTGCCGGACTGGGAGAACATGCGTCCCGGTGACGCCGCGCAGCGGGTGGAGCGCTCCGGTTTCCCCGACCGGTATCACAGCTGGGAGCCGATGGCGGCCCTCCTCGTGCAGAACGAGGGCCAGATCGTCGACGTCGTCGGCTGCGGTACGAGCGTGGGCAGCGTGGTGCCGCCGAGCCAGGCCGCCGCGGAGGCCATCAAGTTCGCCCTCGGCGAGCAGGGCAAGCCGTACATCTGGGGCGCGACCGGGCCGAACAGTTACGACTGTTCCGGGCTGATGCTGCGGGCCTACGAGTCGGCCGGGATCATCCTCCCGCGGGTTTCGCGGGACCAGTACAAGGCGGGCGCGATGCTGCCGGTCCGCCAGGCGCAGCCCGGTGATCTGCTGTTCCTCGCCACCGTGCCGTCGAATCCGGCGACCATCCACCACGTGATGATGTACCTGGGCGAAGGCAAGATCGTCGAGGCACAGCAGACCGGGGTCCCGGTGCACATCCGCGACTTCTCCTTCGACGAGGCCGAAGTGGTCGCGCAGGCGGTCCGTCCTGGCGTTTAGCATGGTGAAAGCGTGGTATCGCGATCGCGGGACCATCCGATTCACCCGAAGTGGCGGCCTGTCCACCGGCAAGCGGCCGCACACTGGCAGAGGATGAAGAACGTGGCACGGAAATTCGGAAGGCGAGGCAAGCCCGCGGCGGGAGTCGGCCCGGAGGTCGATCCCCGCGAACTCTTCGGCACTCCCCAGCCCGCGCGGCAAGCCGCCCGGCCGGCGTCGAGCACGCCGCTGGCCGACCAGCTGAACCAGGGCTGGCCGGGGGTCGACCCCGGTTACGTCGTGTTGCCGCGTTCGCTGGCCGAGGGGATGTCGCTGCCCTGGCAGCAGCAGATGGCCGCCCTGCTGGCCCAGTTCCACCAGGAGAACGCCCGTCTCGCGTGGCCGATCTACCGGGTTGTCCCGTCGCGCTACGAGAAGCTCGTCGACCTCGACGAGGAGCAGCTGGCGGAGGCCGGTTACCTGGTCGAGATGGACACCGAAGGCGAGATGATCTACCGCGAGCGCAGCGGACGGAAGATCGAGGACCCGGCGAACACGACGGTGCTCGTCTCCTGCCTCGACCCGATCCCGAAGCCCGTGCGGCGTCAGGCACCCCCGCCGCCTTCGCAGGCCGCCCCGCCGGTGACCGGGCAGCCGCCGCGCGCCCCCGCGCCGATGAACATCGGCCCCGCGCCGGTGTGGCGCACGGTCGCCCCGCCGGCCGGGCCGCCCGCGCCGCCGTTGCCGGGCAATCACGCGGCGCCTCAGGCGCCCGCGCCGCAGCCGCCTGCGTCTCAGGCACCCGCGTCTCAGGCGCCCGCACCTCAAGCGCCTGCGCCTCAGGCACCCGCGCAGCAGCCGCCTGTGTCGCAGGCTCTGCCTCCGTTGCCTCAGCCTTCCCGGACTTCGCCTCCGCCGGTGAGCGCGCCTCCGGCCACCCCGGAAGCGCAGTCCGCCGCGCCGTCTCAGGCGGAGCCCGAGCCGCCCGTGAGCCCACCGGCCCCGCCGCCCGCCACGACCCCGCCGTCGTCCGCGATGCCTCCGGCTCCCACTGCTCCGCCGCAGGGCATCCCCGCCGCGCCGGAGGCCGCCACCCCGCCGCGAGGCATCCCGATGGGCCGGGGCTGGTTCGACGAACTCGGCGAGAACGTGCCGGAAAGCTCGAAGGTGGATCAGCCCGAAGGCGGCGAGTTCGGCCCGACCGGTGATCCCACGGAGATCCCGTACCGCTACCGCAAGTGATGACAGGACGTCCGGGTGATGTCACGCTAGACGTATGTCGAGCGACCCGAACCCGGACCAAGGCTGGTACTACAACACCAAGACGAATCAGGTCGAGCACCTGGAACGAGGCCGGAGCGTCGACCTCCTCGGCCCGTACCCGGACGAGGCGACGGCCAAGCGTGCCCTGGACATCGCCAAGGAACGCACGCGGCAGGCCGACGCCGAAGACGCCAAATGGAACGGCGACTGACGCACCGGTCTTCATAGCGCAAGTCCGTGAAGGCCTCCTTGAGGGACCCAGAGTCCCTCAAGGAGGCCTTCACCGACTTGGGCGGAAGTGGGGGAGGGGGAGGAGAGGGAGGTCAGGCGTCCTGCCCGGCCAGCGCCGGACCCAGCACGAACTCCGGGTCCACCTGCGCCGTGAGGTCCTCCCCGGCTCGTCCGCTGCCCCAAGCCCGCGCGTTGCGGAGGTGGAACTCGACGCCCTGGCGCTGATAGCGGGCCCAGTCGCGCTGCTCGGCGTCGACGGTCGCGAGCATCGAGCCCAGCGTCTCGAGGTTGTGCGCCTCGAGTTCGCCGATCGGGCGCGCGCGGCCGCGTTCGGCGGCGCGGACGTGCCGCGAGTTCTCCATCCAGCCCAACAGCGCGTCGCCGACCTCGTCGCGCAGGAAGTCGATGTCCTCGTCCTCGGTCACCTTGTTGCCCACGACGACGAGCCGCACGCCGAAGTCCCGCGCGTAGTCGGCGTACTGCCGGTACACGCCGACGCTGCGCACGGTGGGCTCGCATACCAGGAACGTCACGTCGAACCGCGTGAAGAGCCCGGACGCGAACGCGTCGGCGCCGGCGGTCATGTCCATGACCACGTACTCGCCCGCGTCGTCGACCATGTGGTTCAGCAGCAGTTCCGCCGCGCCGACCTTCGAGTGGTAGCAGGCGACGCCGAGGTCGTCCTCGTCGAACTGCCCGGTGACGCCGAGCCGCACGCCGCCGAACTCGCGGAAGCAGGCCCCGAAGATCGGGTTGTCCTCGAACGGCCGGACCAGCCGCGACCCGCGTCCCGGCGGGGTCGTCTTGATCATCGCGGCCGCGTCGGCGATCCGCGGGTTGTCGCCGCGCAGGTATTCCTTGATCAGGCCCATGTTGTCGCCCAGCGTCGGCCACGCGATGGCCTCTTCCTCGCTCGCGCCGAGCGCGACGGCGAGGTGCTGGTTGATGTCCGCGTCGATCGCCAGTACGGGTTTCCCGCCGCCGGCCAGGTACGCGGTGAACAGCGAGGCCAGCGTCGTCTTGCCGCTGCCGCCCTTTCCGACGAACGCGATCTTCACACCACGGCCCTTCCTGTCGTTTTGAAAAGGGTATCGGTTTTCATTTCGGCCGTAACGTACACCCGACTGGCCCGCACCCGAACGGGCGATCAACGGGGCCGACTCGGGATAGGGTTGGGTGGTGCCTCCACTCGTGATCAGGACACACACGGCCGGAGGGGACTTCGGTCGCCTGCGAGCCGAGTTCTCGCTGCCGGAGTCGTTCGGGCCCGACGTGCTCGCCGAGGCGGAGGCGGCGGTCGTCGACCCGCTCGAGTCGGCGGGGGGACGCGAGGACGCCACCGGTCTGCCCTTCGTCACCATCGATCCGCCGGGTTCCAAGGATCTCGACCAGGCGGTGCTGATCGAGCGCGTCGAGGGCGGCGGGTTCCGGGTCCACTACGCGATCGCCGATCTGGCCGCGTTCATCCCGCCGGGTGGCGCGCTCGACAAGGAGGCGCGGCGCCGGGGGCAGACGCTCTACCTGCCCGACGGCAACGTCCCGCTGCATCCGCCGGTGCTGTCCGAAGGCGCGGCGAGCCTGCTGCCGGGGGAAACCCGGCCCGCCGTGCTGTGGACCATCGACGTCGACGCGGGCGGTGAGCCGACGGCGACCAACGTCCGCCGGGCGCTGGTCCGCTCCACCGAACAGTTCGACTACGAGACCGTCCAGGCTTCGATCGACGCGGGGAACCCGCATCCGTCGGTCGCCGCGCTGCCGGAGCTGGGCCGCCTGCGCCGCGAGCTCGCGATCCGGCGCGGCGCGGTCGAACTCCAGTTGCCGGAGCAGGAGATCAGCGGGGATCCCGACGGCGGCTGGGCGCTGATCCAGCGGCCGCGCAACGACGTCGACGCGTGGAACGCCGAGATCTCGCTGCTCACCGGGATGGCGGCGGCGAAGATCATGATCGACGCCAAGATCGGCGTCCTGCGGACGTTGCCCCCACCCGACGCCGAGGCGGTCGAGTGGCTGGGCCGATCCGCGCACGCGCTGAACATCGACTGGCCCGAGGGCAAGAGCGTGTCGGAGTTCCTGGCCGCGCTGGATCCGGGCCAGCCCGCCTCCATGGCGCTTTTCGCCGACACCACAAGGCTTTTGCGCGGCGCCGGGTACACCGCGTTCGACGGTGAACTGCCCGCCTTGACCACACACGCCGGGATAGGCGGCGCGTACGCCCACGTCACCGCCCCGATCCGGCGGCTGGTCGACCGGTTCGCCACCGAGATCTGCCTCGCCGTGAGCGCCGGGCGCGAAGTGCCCGCGTGGGTCCGCGCGGCGCTTTCGGAGGTGCCGGAGCAGATGACCGCGTCCGACACGCTGGCGGCCAAGGTCGAACGGGCCTGTATCGACCAGGTCGAGGTCTGGGTGATGGCCGAGCACATCGGCGGCGAGTTCGGCGCGATCGTCCTGCGCGCGGAGGAGACCAAGGCCGAGATCCTGGTCGAGGATCCGCCGGTGATGTCCAAGTGCACCGGCGAGAAGCTGCCCGAAGGCGAGCGGATCCGCGTCCGGCTCACCGCGGTGGACGTCGACAAGCGGAAACTGTCGTTCGAGCGGGCATGATCGACGATCTCGGTGAAGTGGTCCCGCTGCGCGGTCCGGCGGCGCGGGTGGTTTCGCTCGTCCCGTCGCTGACCGAGGCCGTCGAGGTGAGCGCGCCGGGGAGGCTCGCGGGCGCCACGGACTACTGCACCCATCCGGTCGATCTGGACGTCCCGAGGGTAGGGGGCTCGAAGTACCCGAACGTGGACAAAGTGCTCGAACTCGCTCCGGATCTGGTGCTGGCCAACTCCGAGGAGAACCGGCCGGAGGACGTGGAACGCCTGCGTGCCAACGGGATCGCGGTCTGGGTGATGGAGGCGTCGGCGACCGTGCCCGGCGCGCTCGCCTCGATCCGGCGGATCCTGACGCAGGCCTACGACCTCACCGAGCCGGATTGGCTGGTCGAGGCCGAAGAGGTGTGGCGGGAGACCCTGCCGGAGCGGTTCCGGGCGGTCGTGCCGGTCTGGCGGAAACCGTGGATCGTGCTCGGCCGGGACACCTTCGGCGGCGACGTCCTGCATCGCGTCGGAATCGGCAACGTCTACAAGGACGACGAAGAGCGCTACCCGCGCCCGAAGCTCGAAGAGCTCCAAGCGCGCTTCGCGAGCGAAGAGGCGAACCTGCTCGTCCTGCCCGACGAGCCTTACGAGTTCACCGCCGACGACGGCCCTGAAGCGTTCCCCGGCGCGAAGTACGTCCTGGTCTCAGGACGCCACCTCACCTGGTACGGCCCCTCACTCGTCGAGGCCCACGCCCACCTCACGCGTTTAGTCCTCTGAATGCGGTAGTTCGCGCCACGAACCAGCGCATCCAGAGGACTAAACGCGGGGAGGGTCAGAGGGTCAGGCCGGTGAGGACGGTGACGCGTTCCTCGGTGAAGTCGGCCATCGCCGACGCCGGGCCCTCGCGGCCGACGCCGGAGTCCTTCACACCGCCGTAGGGCATCTGATCGGCCCGGAAGCTCGGCACGTCGCCGACGAGCACCCCGCCGACGCGCAGCTTCGCGGACACGTCGAAAGCCGTCGGCAGATCGCGGGTGAACACGCCCGCCTGCAGCCCGAAGCGCGAGTCGTTGATCCGGCGCACGCCGTCGTCCACCGACTCCACCCGCGTGATCGACACGACCGGGCCGAAGACCTCGTCGGCCATCACCGACGCGTCCTCCGGCACGTTCGCGAGCACGGTCGGCTCGACGGTCGCGCCGTCGCGCTTGCCACCGGTCAGCAGTTCGCCGCCCGCGTCGACCGCGGCGGTGATCCACGATTCCACCCGGGAAGCGGCGGCGGCGTTGATCAGCGGGCCGACGTCCACGCCGTCCGTCCGCGGGTTGCCGGTCCCGAGCGCGCGCACCTGCTCCAGGACCTTCGCCTGAAGCTCCTCGTAGACGTCGGCGTGCGCGTACACGCGCTGCACCGAGATGCACGACTGTCCGGCCTGGTACATCGCGAACGTCGCGATCCGCTGCGCCGCGAAGTCCAGATCCGTCCAATCGGGACAGACGAGCACCGCCGCGTTGCCGCCGAGTTCGAGCGCGACGTGCTTGCGCGGCACGCTGTCGCGGATGCCCCAGCCCACCGGCACGGAACCGGTGAACGACACGACCGGCAGCCGCGGATCCGAGACCAGTTTCGCCGATTCCTCGTTGCTCACCGGGAGGATCGACCAGCTGCCGGCGGGCAGGCCGGTCTCGGCGAGGATCTCGCCGAGCAGCAGCGCGGTCAGCGGCGTCGCGGGCGCGGGCTTGAGCACGATCGGCGCGCCGACCGCGATCGCGGGCGCGACCTTGTGCGCCACCAGGTTCAGCGGGAAGTTGAACGGCGTGATGCCCAGCACCGGCCCCTTCGGCACGCGGCGCACCAGCGCGAGCCGTCCGGTGCCGCCCGGGTCGGTGTCGAGTCGCTGCAGGTCGCCGGAGAACCGGCGGGCCTCCTCGGCGGCCCAGCGGAACGTCGACGCCGCCCGGCCGACCTCGCCGCGCGACCACTTCAGCGGCTTGCCCGACTCGGCGGTGATCAGCTGAGCGATCTCTTCGGACCGCTCACCCAGAACTCGGGACACGTGGTCCAACGCGCCCGCCCGGACGTGCGCGGGCAGCGTCGCGAATTCGCCGGAGACGTCGTGCGCGGCCTGGACCGCGGTCTCGATGTCCGAAGTGGACGGAACGTGGTGCGAGCCCGCCTCACTGCCGTCGAAGGAGTGACGGACGACGACGGTCTCGCCGCCGGTGACGGGCTTTCCGGCTACCCAGAAAGGAAAGGTGCTCACTTGACGGCCTCCGTACGGACAGCGTGCTCCAGGACCGAGAGGCCCTCGTCGAGCAGTTCGGTGGACAGGGAAAGCGGCGGCAGCAGTCGGACGACGTTCCCGTAGGTGCCGCAGGTGAGCACGACGACGCCGGCCTGGTGGCACGCCTGCGCGATCCGCTTGGTGAGGTCGGCGTCGGGTTCGGTGGTGCCCGGCTTCACGAACTCGGCGGCCAGCATCGCGCCGCGGCCGCGGACGTCGCCGATCACGCCGGTCTCCTCGGCCAGTGCCCGCAGCCGCGGCAACACCGTGTTCTCGATGCGCTTCGCCGACGCCGCGAGGTTCTCCTGCCGCATGACCTCGATCGAGCCGAGCGCCGCGGCACACGCGATCGGGTTACCGCCGTAGGTTCCGCCGAGTCCGCCGGGCGGGACGGCGTCGAGCAGTTCCGCGCGGCCGGTGACGGCTGCCAGGGGCAGTCCGCCCGCGATGCCCTTGGCGGTGGCGATCAGATCCGGCACGACCTCCTCGTGCGTGGACGCGAACCACTCGCCGGTGCGGCAGAAGCCGGTCTGCACCTCGTCGGCGACGAACACGACGCCGTTCTCGGTGCACCAGCGGGAAAGCGCGGGCAGGAAACCGGCCGCGGGCTCGATGAACCCGCCCTCACCCTGCACCGGCTCCAGCACGACGGCCGCGACCTGGTCGCCGCCGATCTGCTTCTCGATGCGATCGATGGCGATCCGCGCCGCTTCGGGGCCGGACAGGCCGTCGCGGTACGGGTACGACCCCGGCACCCGGTAGACCTCGGGCGCGAACGGGCCGAAACCGTGCTTGTAGGGGATGGACTTCGCGGTCAGCGCCATCGTCAGGTTGGTGCGGCCGTGGTAGGCGTGGTCGAACACGACGACCGCCTGGCGGCCGGTCGCGGCGCGGGCGATCTTCACCGCGTTCTCGACGGCCTCGGCGCCGGAGTTGAACAGCACCGAACGCTTCTCGTGGGTTCCCGGCGTCAGCTTGTCGAGGGCTTCGCACACCTCGACGTACCCCTCGTACGGCGTGACCATGAAACACGTGTGCGTGAACAGGCCCACCTGCTCGCGGACGCGGTTCACGACGGCGGGGGCGGCGTGGCCGACGTTCGTCACCGCGATGCCGGAACCGAAGTCGATCAGGACGTTGCCGTCGGCGTCGGTGAGCAGGCCGCCCTCGGCCGAGGTGATGTAGACGGGCAGCACCGAACTCACGCCCGCGGCGACGACGCCGGCGCGACGTTCCTGCAGCGCTCGCGAGGCGGGGCCGGGGATCTCGGTGCGCAGCCTGCGCTGTGTTTCGGTGGTGGCGGTCACGGCCAAACTCCTGCGGACGCGAGGGACGGGGTCGCCCTCCAGGATGAGAGCCCGGACGAGCGGCGTCAGCTCGACATCTTGTCGATATCGAGGCGTAGAATTGGACAACATGGCACTGACGCTCCGCGCCCTCGCGGCCGAACGCCCGCTCGGCCTGCGCGTGCGTGCGGCCGAGGCCGGGCTCGACCGGCCGATCGGCTGGGTCCACCCCACCGAACTGACCGATCCGCAGGCCTTCCTCGAAGGCGGCGAACTGCTGCTGACCACGGGCCTCTCGCTCGACGAGAGCACGGCGCCGGAGTACGTCCGGCGACTTGTCGACGCGGGTGTCGCCGGGCTCGGTTTCGGTGTCGGCCTCAGTCACGAGAGTGTCCCTCAGTCCCTTGTGGACACCGCCGAAGAGGTCGGGCTCCCGGTTTTCGAAGTGCCGAGGAAGACGCCGTTCATCGCGATCACGCGCGCCGTCTCCCGGGCTGTCGCGGCCGACGAGTACGCCTCGCTCGTACGCACCGGCAAGGGGCAGCAGGAACTCACCAGGACCGCCGTCGGCAAGGGTGGTCCCGGTGGGGTCGTCCGCAAACTGGCGAAGCTGGTCGACGGCTGGGTGCTCCTGCTCGATTCGGCGGGCCGGGTCACCGAAGCGGCACCCGCCTCCGCTCGTGACTCCCTCGATTACGTGCGAGAAGACCTCGCGCGCCTGCGTGCGGGCACGCTCGTGACGACGGTGGGGGAGGACGAGGTGGTGCTGCAGACACTCGACACCCGGGCGCGTGGCGTGCTCGTCGTCGGGACCCGTGGGCCACTCGACGCCGCGGGGCAGCACATCGTCAACACCGCCGTGTCGTTGCTTTCCCTCGCGCTGGAACAGAATCGGGAACACGTCGTCGCGCTCCGGCAGCTGAGGTCGGGGCTGTGCGAACTGCTCGCCGAGGGACACGCCGAACTCGCCACCCGGACGATGAAGACGCTCTGGGGCGGGGTCCCGGAACCACCGTGGCCGGTCCTCGCCGTCACCGGTCCGGCCGTCGCCCGCCGGTCGCTCGCGGACGCGCTCGACGCCGAAGTCCCCGGTGAAAAGGTCTTCTTCGGTGAATCCGGGGCTTTTCTGGTCGCGCTCGGCGACGTGGAGGCGGCCGCCCGGCTGGCTTCCCGGATCGGCGGGCTGCACGCCGGGCTCTCCGATCCGGTGTCCACAGTGGATTTCCCGGCCGGGCTCCGTCAGGCCACGCAGGCGGCGGAAGCGGCGAAGGCCGAGCGGGCGTCGCTGGTCCGGTTCGCCGAACATGCCGGGCGCGGCTTCCTGGAGTTGGTCGATTCCCAAGCGGCGCAAGCGTTTTCGGACAGCTTGCTGGCACCGCTGCGGCACCATGACGAAACCGGCCGGGGCGAACTGGTCGCCTCACTGACCTGCTGGCTCGAACACCACGGTCATTGGGATCTGGCGTCCGCGCGGCTCGGCGTGCACCGGCACACCCTGCGCAACCGCGTACGCAAGGTCGCCGAACTGACCGGCCGTGACCTCGATTCCCCCGGTGTGCGCGCCGAATTCTGGCTCGCGCTGCAGGTCGCCGGGCGCTGAAGGACGCCATCCCCGCATCTGATGGGGGGAAAGCGCCCTTCACCGCGTCGCATGCGGGAAAGCGTCCTTCAGCGCTCGGACCGGACCAGCGCGATCGGGGAGTCCCCGCATCGCCGCAGCGTGGTGCCGTTCTCGGTGGTGACCGGTTCCGCGCCGGACGACCACCACGCCGGGACGTCGACGTCGCGCACCAGCGAACCGGTGGCCTGGCGCGCGTTGTTCGACACGATCACCCGGCCCTGGGCGTTGACCAGCGCCGCGCGGCCGCCGAGCGCGCGCAGTTTCGGCTGCAGCAGACGCTCGACCTCGCGCACGTAGATGTCCGCGCCGACGACTCCCGTGAACGTTCCGCTCCGCTGGACGGGAACGGTGAAGGTCAGCGTGTACTCGTCGGTGCAGAGGTAGTCGACGTACGGGCCGTTGATATGGCGGCGGCCGGTGTCACGCGGGACGGTGAACCACGATTGCCGGGTGTAGTCGAGGAAGTTGTCGCTGTCGGGATCGAGACTGATGACCAGCTGGGCGGGCTCGGCGTCTCCGGTCTCGGTCCACCATTCGAAGCCGAATTCCTGATCGGCCAGCGCGTTCGGCGCGCTGATGAACCCCGCGCCGACGACCAGGCCGCCGAGGACGTCGAAGACCTGCGGACGGAGTCTGGTCAGATCGTCGGCGGTGGCATCGGCGGAAGCGGCCATGAGCCCCTCGGCGCCGGACAGAACCGGCTTCAGTCTGCCGAAGACGTCCTCGACGAGGGCGGATACCTGTTCGACGACCTCGGAACCGGCGGACGGTGTGTCGTTCACGATGCTCACCTCGGATGCGCGGATGCCGCAGCTTAAGGGGCCAGAAGGTCTAAATGCACGTCCGCCAGCCGGTCTATCGCTTCGAGGATGTGCTCCTCGGTGAGCTTCCTGGCCAGCTCACCGTCGCCCAAGGCGATGGCGGCGGTGATCGCGCGGTGTTCGGCGTAGGCGTTCTCCCGGGTGCCGTGCGGCTCGAGCGGCAGCCACAGCAGCCCGCCTCGCTCACTCTGCAACTGCACTTCTTCCCTGGTCAGTCGCGGCGACTGCGCGGCCGCGGCGACTTCGAGGTGGAACTGACGCTCGGCGCGCGAGGCCTCCGCGCCGGTCGCGACGCGGATGTCCTCTGTCGCCAGCTCGAGCCGCTCGATGTCCTCGGGCGAACTCCGCTCGGCGGCGAGTTTGGCGGCGGCGCCGGCGATGGCGAGATAGTGGTCGCCGACGTCGCGCAGATCCGACAGCGAAACCGTGCGAAGGCGTTCTCGCCATGAAGCAGCCGAAGGATCCACAGGCGTCTTCACAAAGCTTCCGCCGCCTCGGCCGCGTCGCGTCTCGACGAGCCCTTGCTGTCGCAGGGCCACGAGCGCTTCGCGAACCGTCACGGTGGAGACGCCGAACTGAGCGGCCAGTTCGGCTTCGCTCGGCAGCTGTTCCGAGTCGGCCAGCAGTCCGAGCGTGATGGCGTCGACCAGCCTCGCGGTGACCGCTTCCGCCCGGCCGATCTGGTCGAGTGGCGCGAACATCGCTGACCGCGCGCTGTGCGACATCCCCTTACGCATGGTGGCCTTTCGCCCGTACCGCTACCCGATGGAACCAATCTTGCCCCATCGTCTTGTCATTTAACATCTGGACTTATATGTTTTAGCTCCCTCGTCGCCCCACAAGGGAGCAAGGGACCTTTGCTATCGCCTCACGCCCCCAGGCCCAGTAGCCAGGAGCTCTCGTGCAGCAGTTGAAGCACTTCATCGGCGGTGAGTACACCGGATCCGCGTCGGGCGAGGTCGCCGACATCGTCGATCCCGTCACCGGCCGCCCGTATCGCACCGCCTCCGTCGCGGGACCCGAGGACGTCGACCGCGCGCTGAAGGTCGCGGCCGCCGCCTTCGAAGAATGGCGAGAGACCACGCCCGCGCGGAGACAGCTCGCGTTGCTGAAAATCGCCGACGCCGTCGAAGCGCGCGCCGAAGGCCTCGTGCTCGTCGAATCGGCGAACACCGGCAAGCCGATCGCGCTGACCGCGACCGAAGAACTGCCGATGATCGTCGACCAGTTGCGGTTCTTCGCGGGTGCCGCGCGTGTCCTGGAAGGACGGTCGGCGGGCGAGTACATGGAAGGGCATACCTCTTTCGTCCGCCGAGAACCGATCGGCGTGTGCGCGCAGGTTACGCCGTGGAACTACCCGCTCCTCATGGCGGTCTGGAAGATCGCTCCCGCGCTCGCCGCGGGGAACACCGTGGTGCTCAAACCGGCCGACACGACACCCGCGTCGACCCTGCTCTTCGCCGAGATCTGCGCCGAATTCCTGCCGCCCGGTGTGCTCAACGTGATCTGCGGCGACCGCGACACCGGACGAGCGCTCGTCGAGCACGAGATCCCCGCGATGGTGTCCATCACCGGCTCCGTGCGCGCCGGGATCGAAGTCGCCGCCTCGGCGGCGAAGGACGTGAAGCGCGTACATCTCGAGCTCGGCGGTAAAGCGCCCGTAGTGGTCTTCGCCGACGCAGACATCGAAGCGGCCGCGGAAGGCATCGCCGCCGCCGGATACTTCAACGCGGGCCAGGACTGCACCGCGGCGACCCGCGTCCTGGTCGACGGCGAGGTCCACGACGCGTTCGTCGAGGCGCTCATCAGGCAGGCGCGGGCGACCACCACCGGCAAACCCGACGACAAGTCGGTCAGCTACGGGCCGCTCAACAACGCCGCGCAACTCGAAAGGGTCGCTGGTTTCGTCGATCGGCTTCCCTCGCACGCGACAGTCCACTGTGGAGGTAAAAGGTATGGGGACGAGGGTTACTTCTACGCGCCGACGGTGATCTCCGGTGTCCGTCAGGACGACGAGATCAGCCAGACGGAGGTCTTCGGCCCGGTCATCACCGTCCAGCGGTTCGGCTCCGAAGCCGAAGCGCTCGCCGCGGCCAACGGCGTCGACTACGCGCTCGCGTCCTCGGTGTGGACCACCGACCACCAGCGGGCGATGCGGCTGGCCGGGAAGCTCGATTTCGGCTGCGTGTGGATCAACACGCATATCCCGCTGGTCGCCGAAATGCCGCATGGCGGCTTCAAGAAGTCCGGCTACGGCAAGGACCTCTCGCTCTACGGCCTCGAGGACTACACCCGCGTCAAGCACGTGATGAGCGCGTTGTGACGACCACCGAAAGGCACGCCATGCCTCATCAAGCGCCCACCGCCTCCGCCGAGGGGGAGCAAGGGACCTTTGCTATCGCCTCCGGTGGCGGTGGTGAGCCCGCCATCCGGCTGCGCGGGCTGCGCAAGGAGTTCGGCCAGGTCCACGCGGTCGACGGCGTCGACCTCGACATCCCGCCCGGCGAGTTCTTCTCGATGCTCGGCCCGTCCGGTTCCGGCAAGACGACCGTGCTCCGCATGATCGCCGGCTTCGAACTGCCGACGGCGGGCACGATCGAACTCCACGGCCGCGACGTCAGCCGTCTCGCGCCGTTCGACCGCGACGTCAACACGGTCTTCCAGGACTACGCGCTCTTCCCGCATATGACGGTGCGCCAGAACGTCGAGTACGGCCTTCGGGTGAAACGCGTCCCCCGCGCGGAGCGGCGTCAGCGTGCGAAGGAAGCCCTCGACACGGTGAGACTCGGCGAGTTCGGCGAGCGCAAACCCGACCAGCTCTCCGGCGGCCAGCGTCAACGGGTCGCCCTCGCCAGGGCCCTGGTCAACCGGCCGAAGGTGCTCCTGCTCGACGAACCGCTCGGCGCGCTCGACCTGAAACTGCGCCACACCATGCAGACCGAGCTCAAGCAGATCCAGCGCGACGTCGGCATCACCTTCATCTTCGTCACCCACGACCAGGACGAGGCGTTGACGATGAGCGACCGCATCGCGGTGTTCAACGAAGGCCGCATCGAACAGGTCGGCTCGCCGGTCGAGGTGTACGAACGGCCCGCGTCGGCGTTCGTCGCCGGATTCGTCGGCACCTCGAATCTGCTCAGCGGGGGCGGCGCCGAAAACATCATCGGCAAACCCGGTGTCTTCAGCATCCGCCCCGAAAAGATCCGCATCGACGCCGATCTCTCGAACTCCGCGGCGGTCGGCGAGACCAGCGCGACCGGCACGGTCACCGACACCGTCTACGCCGGCGCGACCGTGCGTTACGAGGTCACGCTCGACGCCGGTGGCCAGCTCTCCGTGGTCCGGCAGAACACCGCCGAGCCCGCGGACTTCGAGGGCGGCCGCGTCCGCCTGAGCTGGCGGCACGAACACAGTTTCCGCGTCCCCGAAGCCGGTTAGCGACGCGCCTGCTCACGACCCACCTCACCGCCACCTTGATGTCGCGAAAGCCACTTTCGGGACATCAGACGTCCCGAAAGTGGCCTTCGCGACACCCGAAACCGACACCCAGCGACCCGACGCCTCTGCCTCACCCCTCAAGTAGCCCTCCCAGCACCGAAAGGTTGTTCAATGAAGAACAGGAAACTCGCGCTCGCCGGGCTGCTCGGCGCCGGGCTGCTCGTGGCCGCCTGCGGAACCTCCGGATCCGATTCGACCGCCGCCGCGCCCGGCGGACAGGGCTTCACCCCGCCGAAACTCGACGCCCTCGCCCAGCTCGGTCAGCCGGAAGGCCAGGTCAACGTGCTCGCCTGGCCGGGCTACGCGGAGAACGGCTCCAACGACCCGGCCGTCGACTGGGTCACCGGCTTCGAGAAGGAGACCGGCTGCAAGGTCAACGTCAAGGCGTTCGGCACCTCCGACGAGGCCGTGAGCCTGATGAAGACCGGACAGTACGACGTCATCTCCGCCTCCGGTGACGCTTCGTTGCGGCTCATCGCCTCCGGCGACGTCGAACCGGTGAACACCGCGCTCGTGCCGAACTACGCGGACGTCTTCGACTTCCTCAAGAACCGCCCGTGGAACAGCGTGAACAACGTGGCCTACGGCGTGCCGCACGGCTGGGGCGCGAACCTGCTCACCTGGCGGACCGACAAGGTGACCCCGGCGCCGACGTCGTGGTCGGTGATGTTCGACGCGAACAGCCCGTACAAGGGCAAGATCTCCGCCTACGACTCGCCGATCTACATCGCCGACGCCGCGCTGTACCTCCAGACGCACAAGCCCGAACTCGGCATCAAGAACCCGTACGCCTTGGACGACAAGCAGTTCCAGGCCGCCGTCGAACTGCTCAAGCAGCAGCGTCCGATGGTGGGGGAGTACTGGTCGGACTACCTCAAGGAAAGCCAGGCGCTCAAGAGTGGCGACGCCGTCGTCGGCACCGCCTGGCAGGTGACGGTGAACCTGACCAAGAGCGAGGGCGCGCCGGTCGAATCCGTGCTGCCGTCCGAAGGCGCGACGGGCTGGTCGGACACCTGGATGGTGTCGGCGAAGTCGCCGCACAAGACGTGCTCCTACAAGTGGCTGAACCACATCGTCAGCCCGAAGGCCAACGCTCAGGTCGCCGAGTACTTCGGCGAGTCGCCCTCGAACCCCAAGGCGTGCGCCGAAACCAAGGAGAAGGCGCACTGCGACACCTACCACGCCGGTGACGCCGCGTACGCCGCGAAGATCCAGTACTGGACGACGCCGATCGCGCAGTGCCTCGACGGCCGCACCGACGTCAAGTGCAAGGACTACGGCGAGTGGACGCGCGCCTGGACCGAGATCAAGGGCTGACCTCCCGAAACTCCGGGAGCGGCTGGTGGTGCCCCCCAACGCCGGCCGCTCCCGGTCCCATCCCCGCCCGTAGGTGGAAAAATGACGACCACACTCGAATCGCCGAGGCGGAAAGCCTCCGCCTTCCTGTACCGCAAACCCAGGCTGCGACTGGGCCTGCTGCTGTCCGCGCCGGCGCTGTGGCTCGGCCTCGCATACCTCGGCGCGCTGGCCGCGTTGTTCGTGACCGCGTTCTGGCACACAGACGTCTTCACCGGCCAGGTGGTGACCGAATGGTCGCTCGACAACTTCGCCATGCTGTTCAGCGACGCGGTGTACCGCACGATCACCTTCCGGACGGTCGGGATCGCCGCGCTCGTCACCGTGATCACCGCGGTCCTCGCCTTCCCGATGGCCTTCTACATGGCCAAATTCGCCTCGCCGAGGGCACGACGGCTCCTGGTGATCGCGGTGATGACCCCGCTGTGGGCGAGTTACCTGGTGAAGGCCTACGCGTGGCGGAGCATGTTGTCCGGCAACGGGGTCCTGCACTGGCTGCTGAACCCGTTCGGCCTCGACACCCCCGGCTACGGCGTGCTCGCGACCGTGATCACCCTTTCGTATCTGTGGTTGCCGTACATGATCCTGCCGATCTACGCGGGACTCGAGCGGCTGCCGAACTCCTTGGTGGACGCCTCGGGCGACCTCGGCGCGCGGCCGTTCAGGACCTTCCGCTCGGTGGTGCTCCCGGTGACGTTCCCGGCCGTCGTCGCCGGGTCGATCTTCACGTTCTCGTTGTCACTGGGCGACTACATCGCGGTGAAGATCGTCGGCGGCACGTCGCAGATGCTCGGCAACGTCGTCTACGACAACATCGGCGCGGCCAACAACCTGCCGTTCGCGGCGACCGTCGCGACCGTTCCCGTGGTGATCATGCTCGCCTACCTCGCCGCCGTGCGCCGCACGGGCGCGCTGGACAACCTGTAGGAGCGCGCGATGCGGCTTTCCCGGACGACCAAATACCTGCTGCTGGCGGCGCTGGTCCTCGGCCTCGCGGTCATCTACTTCCCGCTGCTGGTGGTGCTGCTCAACTCCTTCAACGCGGACACCACCTTCGGCTGGCCGCCGTCGAGCTTCACCCTCGAGTGGTGGGGACGAGCGGCGGAGAACGAAGGCGCGCTGAACGCGCTGGGCACGAGTGTCCAAGCAGGACTCGCGGCGACCGCGATCGCCTTGGTACTGGGCACGATGGCGGCGTTCGCCTTGCAGAAGTACCGCTTCTTCGGCCGCAATCAGGTGTCGCTGCTGATCATCCTGCCGATCGCGCTGCCCGGCATCGTCACCGGTATCGCGCTGAACAACGCCTTCCGCACGATCCTCGGCATCGACCTCGGCCTGTTCACCGCGATCGTCGCGCACGCGACGTTCTGCATCGTGGTGGTGTTCAACAACGTCGTCGCGCGCCTGCGGCGGATGGGCGGCAACCTCGAAGAGGCGTCGATGGACCTCGGCGCCGACGGGCTCACGACGTTCCGGCTGGTGACGTTCCCGATGCTGCGTTCGGCCCTGCTGGCCGGTGGACTGCTCGCTTTCGCGCTGTCGTTCGACGAAATCATCGTCACCACCTTCACCCTCGGCACCGGGCTGGAGACCTTGCCGATCTGGATCCTGAACAACTTGTTCCGGCCGAACCAGGCACCGATCGTCAACGTCGTGGCGGCGGTCCTGATCCTGGCGTCGACGATCCCGGTCTATTTGGCGCAACGGCTTTCCGGTGACACCACTTCGGGTGGACGGCTGTAAAAGAAAACGCCGGTGTGGCTCGAAAGCCACACCGGCGTTTCCGGTCACTCAGTACCGGCGGTCTTCGATCGCCCCCGTCGTCGCGTTGTAGGTGATGTAGCCGTTCTGGAAGTCACTGCGCTTGCCCGTCGGGGTGTTGTACTCGCCGCTGATGGGGAAACCGAGATACGACGTCTCCCAGCCGAGGTCCCGCCAGCGCAGCCGGATCGACCCCTTGACCTCCCAGGCAACGCTGGTGCCTTGGCGCCAATAGATCGAGTGATCGAAGCCGCCCTGGCGGAAGTGGTTGTACTTCCCGCCGTTCCCGGGCACCCACGTCTCGTCGGTGATGGGGTAGCCGAGCCCGTCTTGCCAGCCGAGTGCCTGGTAGCGGTCACGGATCGCTCCGTGGATCTCGAAGGCGTCCGTGGACGGCGACCAATAGATCGAACCGTTCGTGCTGAAGTGGTTGTACCGGCCGACCCCGTCCGGGGTGGCCATCTCGTCGGTGGTCGGGTAGCCGAAGAACGTCTCCCAGCCCAGCGAACCCCACTTCTGCCAGATCCGGCCCTTCAAGAAGTGCGCGCCGGTCGCCGCGGTCCAGTAGATCGAAGCGTTGTTCCTGAAGAAGTGGTTGACCCGGCCGACTCCGTCCGGGGTGCCGACCTCGTCGGTGGTCGGGAAGCCGAGTGGTCCGTTCTCGGCGTCGGTCTCCATCCACTTCGCGCGGATCTCGCCGTGGATCGCCATGGCCCCGATGCTGGAAGTCCAGTAGATCGAGCCGTCCCCCGTGGTCGGTCCGCCGGTGAAATCGTTGTAGCGGCCGTTGCCCGCGCGGGCCACCAGTTCGTCGGTCTTCGGCGACCCCAGGAAGGCGTGCGCGCCGAGCGTGACGTACTTGGTCAGGATCTCGCCGGAAACGGTCTTCACGCCGTACAACGGCGTCCAGTAGAGACGGCCCGACGTGTACAGCTGCCAGTGCCCGTCGCCCTCGATCAGTTCCGACCCCACCGGAGTTCCCAGCAGCGCGCGGAGAGGTGCCTCGTCGGCGTACCGCTTCTCGATCGGGGTCTGGTAGTCGGCCCGCAGGCCGAGCCCGCCGCCGGGCATGGTGACCTGCCTGATCGGCTCCGTGCTCTGGTTGTCCGCCCACTTGACGAACTTCGCCGCGTCGAGCGAGGTGGCGGGCGCGGTGATCAGCACCGACGTTCCCACCGTCACCAGACGGCCGGCGTCCTCGTTGGCGCCGATCTTGATCCGGGCCGGGTGGTTCCCGACGACGGAGAAGCGGGCCTGTCGCGGATTCGCGGTGTACTGCTTGCTGGCGAGGACGTTGCGGCCGTTCGCCGTCGTCGAAGTGATCACGACGCGAGTGTCGTTCTCGTTCGGGAAACTCAGCGAGAACGTGAGCCCGGTGCCGGTCTTGAGCTGGGTGATCTCACAAGCGGCGTTGCGAGGGCAGTGCACGCGATCCGCGCGCCAGTTCACGGTGAGCGGTCCGTCGCCCGGATCTTCCCCGTTGGCACCGAGCGAGACCGATTCACCGGCGGAGAAGACGGTCGGCGACGGCGGGAGGAGTTCGACGGTGGGGCTCGCCTCGGCCGGGACGACAGTCTGGCTGATGCTCGCCGGGGCACCGTGCGGGTCGGTGACCGTGAGGGTCGCCGTCACCGGATCTCCCGCCGAGTAAGGATGGCTCACGGTCTTCCCGGTTCCGGTGGTGCCGTCACCGAAGGTCCATTGGTAGCTCAGGGCCTCGCGGTCCGGATCGTCCGAAGTGCTCGCGTCGAACGAGACCGTGCGCGTGGCCGGATCCGTGGTCGCGGTGAACGCCGCGCGGGGAGCCTTGTTGACGGGTTTGTAGCTCAGCCTGCGCAATTTCGCGCCCGCCGCGTCGGCCAGCACGATGTCACCGTTGGGTGCGGTCAGGACGGAGACCGCGTCACCGATCGCGGAAGCGACGGTGGTGAGGGGCTGGGTGACCGTGCCCCCGCCGTCGAAACCCAGAGTGGAAAGGGTTTGCGCGCCCTTGTTGGCCACGAAATGAATTCCGCGGAAAGCCTCGGGATAGGAAATTCCGGTGTAAGGAACACCACCGACGAGCGTATCCGCGGTTCCGTGCACCGTTTCGCCGAGCGGCGCGGCGTTCGCGACATTCTTGCACTCCGGCGTGTCGCGATAGCCCGGTGTCCGGGTCGTGCCCTCCCAGCAGGGCCATTTCAGGTTCTGGCCGGGGAACGCGAGGTCGACCTCGTGACGGGCCGACCAGCCGATGTCGGTGACGACCACACCGCCGCGCGGGTCCAGCGCGATCCGGGGATCACGCAGCCCGCTCACGTAGTTGCGGCTCTTCCACGACAGGGGAGAGGCCGCTTCGTAGAACGGGTTTTCCGGCAGGCCCCGGCCGGTGAGGTCGACTCGGAGGACCTTGCCCGTCGGATGGGCCGGATCCAAGGCGCGCAACGCGAACTTGTCGACGTTGTCCTTCGTGGCGTCGGCGGGGGACCGGACGGCGGCGTTGTCGCCGACGGCGACCCACAGCGAGGCGCCCGACGGGTCCACGGCCACGTCCTGGATGCCCTTGCTGTCCGAGGTGACCGGGAACTCGAGGACCGTGGACTCTTCGGTCAACGACGTGGGGGCGTCGGATCCGCCGGCTTTCCACCTGCTGAGACGGAACACCGCGGAGGAACCCGACGGCACCGCCCGAGTGGTGTAGACCGCCCGGCTGGTGGCGAAGTCCGGCGCCACCGCGATGCCGGTGAGGCCGAGCGAGCCGGTGGTGGACACCGGCAGTGAGGCGATCTGGGTCGGCTGACCGCCCAGCGGGGTCAGGTGGACGGAACCCAGGCGGCCGGTGCTCAGCGCGCTTCCGTCCGGGAGGTAGGCGGCGTCGGTGAGATCTCCGGCCTGGTGGCCGGTGGGGGCGTCGAACAGGGCGAATCCCGCGGGCAACGCCGGGGCGGCGTGTGCCGCGGGTGCCGTGACCACCACGGTGCCGAGCAGGGCCGTGGTGGCCGCGGAGACGATCAGGGATCTTCGAGTCCGCATTGGACCTTCCTTCTCCGAATACGGAGAGTGCCACGTGCGGAAAAGTGCTCACAAACGCACAAAAATGTGACCCCGCGACAGAGTTGCCCATTCTGTAACGCGACGCGACGATCCGCCCCCAGCGCCCTCGCTTCTGGCTATAAGCACGCCGGACGCTAGCGGCTGCTCGAACTGCCGTCATTCGACCATAAGTGTGATTCGACGATGTTCTGTGACGAAGATCATCGCATGTGGCAGGCAATTCCTGATGTCGAACGCCCGTTCGATGCCTACTTGGCCATTGGGTCATGTTCAAACGGTCACGGCCATTCGGCCCAATTTCGGGAAAGGGGCTTGCCGGACGCCTCTTCGTCCCACCAATATCAACTTGCCGACCTGCTCTGAAGGAGCCGAGGGCTGCCCTGGGGGCATCCCAAGGGGGGAAATCATGAAGCGGATCCGTCGTGGACCTGTCCTGCGCGCAAGACTCCGGGCGACGCTCGCCTTGCTGCTGATCGTCGCGCTGGTCGCGACGCTGGGGCCGGTGGCGTCGCAACGATTCCCGTCCTCCGGCGACGCGGACGCCGCCGCCGTGGCCAACGCGCCCGAGCAGCAATCGGGAACCGCCGAGGGAGTTCCGGATCGGCCGACCCACGACAGCGCGACCGCGCCCGCGATCAACCGCGCGACGGCCGCCTCGCTGCAGTCGAAGTACCCGCCGTTGACCTTCCCCGAACCCGCGGCGGACAAGCACAGCAGCGCCAAGGTCGTGCCGCCGCCCGCCACCCAGGTGCGCGGATTCGACGACAAGGCGAGCCGGGAACTGCCGGGGCAGCGCACCTCGCACAGCAGCGTCTACGACAACCCCGACGGCACGCAGACCACGGTGTACGGCCAGGATCCGTTGAACTATCAGCTGCCCGAGGGCGGCTACGGCGCGATCGACGCGCGTCCGGTGCCGGATGAGGCCGGTGGCTGGCGCAAGGCGGGCGACGCGCTCCAGGTCCACTTGGGGCAGACGGCGGGCTCGATGCGGGTCGAGCCGGGCGCCGGACAGGAAGCCTCCTTCACCCTGCTGGGGGCGCGGGCTTCGGCCGGACGCGCGGAGGGCGGCACCGTCGGCTACCCCGACGTCCTGCCGAACGCCGACCTGCAGGTGGAGTTCTCCGCCGGCGCGGCCAAGGAATGGTTCGTCCTCAAGCGCCCCGACGCCCCTCACGCCTGGGAGTTCGCTCTCGACCTGAAGGGCCTCGAAGCGAGGATCGTCGACGGCGCCGTGGTCTTCGTCGACCAGGCGGGCGCCGCGGTCCTGCGTGTCCCGGCGGGGTACATGCTCGACTCGAGCCGTCAGGAAAGCGGTGAGCCCGCGACGTCCTACGGCGTCACCTATCGGCTCGTGTCCCGTGACGGCCGCCAGATCCTGCGCGTGGAACTGGATTCCGCGTGGCTGCGCGACCCGGCCCGGGTTTATCCCGTGCGGGTCGACCCCACCGTGGTCAAGGAATCGGTCAGCACCGGAAACCTGGTGGTGGAGAACGGTCGGCGTCACGTCAACGCGAACGAACTGCGGATCGGCCGCAGCGGCGGCAAAACGGCCTCGAGCTATCTCCGTTTCGGGGGCATCGGCGGGGATCTGAAGGACAACCGGATCTTCGGCGCCCAGTTGCAGCTGACCAACTTCTGGTCCGGTTCCTGCACACCCCGCCCGATGTCCGTGCATCCGGTCACCGCGGACTGGGGTTCGTCCGGGACACCGCCGACCGGCGGCGCGCTCGGCGGTGGTGTGTTCTCGCACGGCTACATGGCCCCGCTGGCGACCAGGTCCAACTGCCCGACCGCGCACGAACTCGTCGATCTCGGCGCCGACGGCCGGAACCTCGTCCAGCAGTGGGCGAGTGGTGCGGCGAACCACGGCCTCGCCCTGCAGGCCCCGAACGATCCGGCCGCGTGGAAGCGGTTCACCGGCTTCGGTACGGCGAACCCGCCCCGGCTGTACGTGACGCACTCGCCGTACAATGCCGAGTACCGCGTCGACCGCGCGACGCCCGAACCGCCGGTCACCCGCACGAGCGCGGGCAAGGTCAAGATCACCGTGACCAACCGCGGCGCGCAGGCGTGGACTCGTGCCGATTTCGCGCTGGGTTACCGCGTCTTCGACCGGAACGGGAACCCGCTCGGTTCCCAGCCGGCCGCCGAGCTCCCCGGTGACGTGGCGCGAGGGGCGTCCGTGACGCTCGACGCCGAGATCAAGCCGATCGGTGTCGGCAGCTATCTGCTCGACTTCAGCATGTTCCGCAAAGCGGACGACTACTTCACCGACCACCAGGTCGCACCGGCCCGGATCGGGCTCGACGTCTACGACGTGCCGCCGTTCATCAAACATCAGTACCCGCCCAACGGCGCGTCCGTCCAGACGCTGACGCCGCAGCTGTGGGCCAACGGCATCGACGTCGACCCGCCGCCCGGCAGCACTTTGAAGTACCGGTTCGAGGTGTGCCGCAAGGGCGACGACGACACCCCCGTCGATTGCTTCAGTTCCGCGTACCAGCCGAGTCCCACGTGGACGGTGCCGGACAAGAAACTGTTCTGGAACAAGATCTATCTCTGGCGGTCGTTCGCCTTCGACGGTGCCAACGAGAGCGAACCGCTCCCGTTCAGCGCGATCCTCAGCGCGGTCCCCCAGCCCGCGATCACCTCGCATATGGCGATGACGCCGCACAGCGGATCCGATCGCGACTTCGACCCGATGGTGGGCAACTACTACTCCAGCGCCGTCGACGTCCAGCTGCCGACAGCGGGTCCCGAACTGAGCGTGACCCGGACGTACAACTCGCTGGACCCGCGGCGCGACCATTGGTTCGGCACGGGCTGGGCGACGAAGTACGACATGAAGGTGGCCCGCGACTACGCGGGGAACGCCCTCGTCACCTATCCCGACGGGCAGCAACTGCGCTTCGGTCTCAACCCCGATGGCACCTACGCCCCTCCGCAAGGCCGTTTTGCGGACTTCGCGTCCACATCGGACGGTGGATGGCGGCTCACCGACAAGACTGCGACCACCTACCGGTTCGACACGGCCGGCAGGCTGACCGGCTACACCGACGGTGTCGGGCGCGGCGCGATCGTGCAGTGGGACGGGGCGAACCTGTCCCGTGTCCTCGACCTGGCCAGCGAACGGCAACTCGTCTTCCTGGTCGAGGGCGGCAAGGTCGCGCACGTCTTCGCCACCGAGATCAACGGGCAAATCCGGAACTGGAAGTACTTCTACGAAGGAAACCGGCTGCGGCGGGTCGAAGACCCCCAGGGGAACGCCACCGAATACCAGTACACGGACCAGTCCAGGTTCCGCACCGTCATGAACGACGCGTCGCCCGACGCGTACTGGCGGCTCGGTGACGCGACCGGAGACACCGCCGTCAGCCAGGTGGCGTTCAACCGGGGCAAGGACAACGGGAAGTACAAGAACGTCGTCCTCGGCGCCCCCGGCGCGCTGCCCGGCTCGGCCGACACCGCCGCGACGTTCAACGGTTCGAGTTCGGTGCTGCAGTTGCAGGACGGCTCGGTCAAGAAGAGCAGGGACCTCGCCGTCGAGCTGTGGTTCAAGACCACCGGCTCCGGTGTCCTGCTGGGCTACCAGCAGAACGAGATCACCGGCGCGCTCCAGAACGCCTACACCCCGGCGCTCTATGTCGGGACGGACGGCAAGCTGTACGGCCAGTTCTCCGACGGCACGACCAATCCGATCCGCACCGCCGCTTCGGTCAACGACGGGAAATGGCACCACGTGGTGCTTTCCGGGGCGCTGGCGACGCAGTGGCTCTACCTGGACGGTGTCCAGGCCGGGACGAAGCAGGGCGTGATCGACCACGGCAACCAGACCAAGGTCTACGCCGGGGCCGGGTTCATCGCGGGCAACTGGCCCGCGAAGCCCACCAACGACCACGGGTACTTCGCCGGCGCGATCGACGAGATCGCCGTCTACAGCAAGCCGCTCAGCGACAGCGTGGTCCGCGAGCACTTCCAAGCGGCGCAGCCGTCCGAAGGGCTGAGCAAGATCGTGCTGCCCAGCGGCCGGGTCGCCGCGGAGGTCGAGTACGACACGGTCAACGAACGGGTGAAGACCTACACCGACCGCAACGGCGGGGTGTGGAGACTCGGCGCCCCGGTGATCACCGGTGAGGAGAACAACCTGATCCGGACCGTGAAGTTCACGGATCCGGGGAACCGCGACCACACCTACGACTACGACCCGGTCCGCGGCCGGATCGTGCGGATGGTCACCCCGCTGGGTCTCGGCGTCCGGCCGGAGGACAACCCCGGTCAGCCGGGCGAGGCGGGCTACGGGATCCGCAGCTACGCCTACGACGACGAAGGCAACCAGAGCACCATCGTTTCCGAGAACCTCAACGAGGTCGTCCTCGGTTTCGACAAACGCGGCAACGTGACCAGCAAGCGGACCTGCACGATGGCCTCGAGGTGCCAGACCGAGTACTTCGGGTACTTCCTCAACACGGGCAACCCGCTCGACCCGACCAACGACAAGATCGCGTGGAGCCGGGACGGCAGGTCGACGAACGCCACCGACGACCGGTACCTGACGACGTACCTCTACAGCGCCAAGGGAGATCTGCTCAACCAGCAGATGCCCGACGGCGGGTCCGTCACGCACACCTACACCGACGGCACCGAGCCGTCGCTCGAAAACCCGCTCCTCAATGTCCCGGCGGACCTGCTGCTGACGACACGGGGCGCGCTCGGCGACACCACGATCTACCGGTACTACCGCTCGGGTGATCTCGGCGAGATCCAGGAACAGGCCGGAATGCGCACCCGGTTCGGCTACGACGTCGGCGGGCGCAAGACGTCGGCCACGGTCTACACCGACGCGTATCCCGACGGCGTCAAGACCACCTACGAGTACGACGAGCTCTCCCGGGTGATCGCGGAGACCGGGCCGGAGACCACGAACTCCGTCACCGGCGTGAAGCACCGGGCCAAGACCGTGACGTCCTACGACAAGGACGGGAACGTCGAGCGGGAAGAGGTCTCGGACCTCATCGGCGGCGACAGGGCCCGGGTCACGACACGGGGATACGACGATCGCGGCAGGCTCGTCCACGTCGTGAACCCCGAAGGCAAGGAAACCCGGTACGGCTTCGACGTCTTCGGCAACCGGATGTTCTCGATCGACGCGAACGGTGTGAAGAGGTCGTACGCGTACACAGCCAGGAACGAGGTCGCGGAGGTCCGGCTGCACGGCTGGCACGGCGGAGTGGCCGACCCGGCCGACGGTGACGGCAGGCCGGGGGACGGCGAGGGAGACCAGGATCCGGGCGCGTCCAAGCCGACGGTGCTCGAATCCTTCCGGTACGACGAATCGGGCAGGCAGATCCTGCACGTCGACGCGATGGGCCGGGCGACACGGAACCACTACTACGCCAACGATCTCATCGCGCAGGTGGTGGCGGAGGGCTATCGCGATCCGGTCACCGGGAACGTCCGCGACGTCCTGCTGGAGAACAACAGCTACGACGGCGCCGGGAACCTGATCAAGCAGACCACCGCGGGCAACAGGACCACGACCTACGAGTACGACGCCGTCAGCAGGCTCACGGTGACGAACGAGGACTCTGGCGGTCTTGAGCGGCGTACGCAGTTCACCTACGACCGCGCCGGCAACGTCGTCCGCTCGGAGAAGTCCGGGTACTCCTCGAACGTCGGGGCCGGTCAGCCGAACGTCACCGAAACCACGGATTTCGTCTATGACGCGAACGGGAAGCGGATCGAGCAGACCGTCCACAATGGTCAGGAACGCCTGATCACGCGCTGGCGGTACGACGAACGCGGAATGCCGACGGACGTGACGGATCCCCGAGGCAATCTCGGACAGGTGCCCTTGCCCGCGTTCACCACGAAGATGGACTACGACGAGCTGGCGAGGCCCATCCGTGCCACCGGCCCGCGAGTCCGTACCGAATCCGGCGGCGGCGCGGCCACCGACACGCAGGCGACCATGGTCACCGGGTACGACACCTTCGGCTCGGTCACGCATACGAAGGACCCGGTCGGCCGGGTCACGGCGGCCGAGTACGACCGGCTCGGCCGGCTGGTCAAGTCGAGTCTGCCGTCGTACACACCGCCCGGGGGCACCGCGCCGATCACCCCGAGCAAGGAGATCCGGTACGACGGCGTGGGGCGCGTGATCAAGCAGATCGACGCGCGGACCCATACCACCGAGCTGCGGTACGACCAGCTGGGAAGGCTGCTGGAGCGGCAGGATCCGAAGGCCGACGGTACGGCGAGCGGCGTGTGGAAGTACTCGTACACGATGACCGGCCTCCCGCTTTCGGCGACTTCGCCGACCGGGGCCCGGGTCGAGGCGACGTACGACGAACTGGGCCGCAAGGTCACGTCGACCGCGGTGGAGCGGTTCCCGAAACCGGCCAGCTACACCACCAAGTACCGGCACGACGACGCGGGCAACGTCACCCTGGTCGAGAACCCCGCCGGGGAGAAGAGCAAGAGCACCTACGACAAACTGAACCAGTTGATCACCGCGGAAGACCCGGCGGGAGTGAAGACCCAAAGGGGTTACGACCGGCAGGGCCGCCTGGTCCGGGTGAGCGACGGCGCGGGCGTCACGAAGCGCCTCAACTACGACCTGGCCGGTCGTCAGGTGTCCGAGTTCGACGTCGACGCGGGCTGGGCCGGAACGCAGCCTCCGCTGCGGGAACGCAAGTTCACCTACGACCTCGCCGGGAACGTGAAGACGGCGGAGGACTGGGAAAAGCGCGTCACGACGTTCTCCTACGACGCGGCGAACCGGCTTTCGGGCCAGGTCGAACCCGTCGCCGAGGGGAAGTCGATCACGACGTCCTTCGGATACGACGCGGCCGGGAACCGCACCAGGTTCACCGACGGCCGGGCCAACAAGACGGTGTTCACCTACAACACCCTGAACCTGCCGGAATCGGTGATCGAACCGTCGACCGCCGCGCATCCCGCGGCGGCGGACCGGACCTGGACGCAGTCCTACGACGCGGCGGGGAACGCGACGCGTCTGACCGCGCCCGGCGCCGTGACCCGGGACCGGACCTTCGACGCTCTCAACCGGATGCTCACCGAGTCCGGCTCGGGCGCGGAGGCCCCGACGAAGACCAAGGAGCGCGCCTACGACGCCGACGGCCGTCTGATGGTGGCCGGCCAGAACGGGTACACCTACAACGACCGAGGTGGTCTGCTGACCGCCACGGGCACCTCCGGCAACTCGTCGTTCGAGTACGACACCGCCGGGCGTCTCAGCAAGCGCACGGACGCCGCCGGGACCACCGGTTACGGCTATCTCAACGGGCGTCTGGATTCCGTCACCGACGGCGCGACCGGCGGACGGCTGTCCTACGGCTACAACGAGGCGGGGAAGGTCAAGACCGTCGACTACGGCGCGGGCCGGGTCCGGACCTACGAGTACGACAACCTCGCGCGGCCGAAGTCCGATGTCCTCAAGGAAGCCAACGGTTCGGTTCTTTCGTCGATCGCCTACACCTACGACCCGAACGACCGGGTCAAGACGAAGGGCACCACGGGGCTGGCCGGTTCCGGTCAGAACAGTTACTCGTACGACTACCAGGGCCGGATGCTCTCGTGGACCGATCCGGCGGGCAAGGCGACCGAGTACGGCTGGGACGACTCCGGGAACAGGGTCAAGGCCGGTGAAAAGGCCGCCGGCTACGACGAGCGGAACCGCGTCCTCGCGGACGGCGACTACACCTACGCGTACACGCCGCGCGGTTCGCTGGCTTCACGCACCTCCGCGGGGCTGGAGGAGAAGTACTCCTTCGACGGCTTCGACAGGCTCGTGAAGTTCGGCTCGACCGAGTACACCTACGACGACTTCGACCGGCTCGCCACCCGCGGTGGACAGCAGTTCTCCTACGCGGGCATGGAAAGGGACGCGGCCAGCGACGGCGTTTCCCGCTTCGGTCGCGGTCCCGACGGCGGCTTGCTTTCGCTCTCGCAGGGATCCGATTCCCGGCTCACGCTTTCCGACCGGCACGGCGACGTCGTCGGTGCGCTGGCACCCGCCTCCGGTGGCGTCGTCGATTCGACGGCGTACGACCCGTACGGCAAGCGGATCGCGACGACCGGGGCGCAGCGGTCGGTCGGCTTCCAAGGCGACTGGACGGATCCCGACAACGGGAACGTCAACATGGGCGCGCGGTGGTACCAGCCGGGTTCCGGCACCTTCGCCTCCCGCGACAGCATCGAGCTGCCGTTCTCGCCGTCGATCAGCGCGAACCGGTACTCCTACGTGCTCGGCTCACCGCTGAACTTCTTCGATCCCGACGGTCACGGCTGGTTCAGCGACCTGTGGGACAAGGCGGGCGGCATCGTGCACACCGCGCTGGACGTGGCGGGCATGATCCCCGGCATCGGTGAGATCGCCGACCTGGCCAACGCCGCGATCTACGCGGTGGAAGGCGACTGGGAGAACGCCGCGTGGTCCGCCGCGGGCGCCATCCCGTTCGGTGGCAACGCCGCGACAGCCGCGAAGTGGGCCCGTAAGGCCGGTGACTTCATCGGCGGCGGACGCCGGGCCGGTCGGTACGCCGACGACGCCATCGACCTCGGTCGCCGTTATGGCGACGACGTCGCGGGCGCGGCCCGTCGAACCGCCGGTGACGCAGCCGCTTCCGCCGCACGCAAGGCTTCCGCTGTCGCCGCCGCCCGCAAGGCAGCCGCCGCAGCGGCCGCGGCCGCGGCCCGGCGAGCCGCGGCGATCCTGGCGAAGAAGAAGGCCGCCGCTGCCGCCGCTCGGGGCGCCGCGGAGAAGACGGCGAAGCGGAACCCGATCCCGACGTTGAAGGCGGCGTTGAAGCCGGTCTTCAAGGGCACGGACCTGGTGTCGTCGTCACCGCTGATGCCGGCTCGGATCGTGCAGTCGTTCAAGGCGAACGTGCAGGACGCGGGCCAGGTCGCGGACTTCTTCAAGAAGCAGGTGGTGGGGGACGGGAACGTCGTCCAGAACGTCGCCGAAACCGTGACGGCGGTGTCGGAGATCGCTCAGTCGGGCGGCTCGCCGGACGACATCCTTTCCGGGTTGGGTGGTTTGGCCGGCCGGAACAAGGGACGGGGCAAACACCACGACGAGTCGTCGAGCAGCCCGGCGGGCAAGTGCGAGACGGGGAACAGCTTCGATCCCAACACGCTGGTGGTGATGGGCGACGGGTCTCGTAAGCCGATCAAGGACGTCAAGGTCGGGGACAAGGTCCTGGCGAAGGATCCGACGACGGGGCGTACCGCTGTCCGGGTGGTGACGGATGCCCGTTCGCATGCGAGTCAGCGGACGTTGGTCGAGGTCGGTGTCGCGAGTGGTGCCGATCGTGGGTCCTTGGTGGCGACGGATGAGCATCCGTTCTGGGTCGAGTCGGAGAAGCGGTGGTCTCACGCTGTTGATCTGAAGGCCGGGCATCGGCTCGAGACCGGGGATCACCGGGATGCCACGGTTACGGGGACGCGGTCTTGGTCGGAGACCCGGCGGGTCTACAACCTGACCGTCGACACGGACCACACGTACTTCGTCGTCGCAGGTCAGACGCCTGTCCTGACGCACAACTGCGGACGTGAGGCTAGAGCAGCAGCGCAATCGGCGCCCGCGGACGCCACAATGAGCGCGGCAGCTCGGTTCCGGGGTACGGATATGGTTTCCACAGGTCACTCTGGTCATACGTCTCGCCCCGCCTATTTCGAGCCCGAGATTGATTCTGTTCTCGCGGATGGTGGGCAGATCGCCGGCCGCGGAGCCGATAACTGTGCCGAGATCCGGGCCTGCAATACTCTAATCGCCGAACATGGAGCCGACTTTGAGGATCAAGCCGGGCGCTCGCTGCGGTTGAGTGACATCGAGTTCTTGACCGTTCGCAGTGCCACGGGTGCCCCAGAAGCGGCGTGCTTATCCTGTCAGAGTGTTCTTGTTCGGCGTGGAGCGACAGACCTATCGAGGTGAAAAAGAATGAGCGAGTCGGAGTTGGAGAAATTCCTCAGGTCGTGTGGCTGGGAGGGGGCTGGGCTTCGCCGTGAGACGGATGCCATCGTGGCGGGTCTGGAGCGTGTCGGTTTCGCCTGCCATGAGGAGGCAAGGAAGTTCTTGGGTGAATATCTTGGCCTAAGGATCGACCATCTCCCGGCCCTCGTCATCGCGGGGGAGAGGATCTCGAGTTGGACGAATTTTGATCCGTCCGCGGTCTGCACCACCCGTGATGCAGACGTGGCTCACCGATGCGCAGAGGTGGCTGACACCGCTCTATTCCCGATTGGCGTGGACAGCTTCCATCTGACCGTGTACTCGGGAAGCGACGGAAGGTTCTATGCAGGGTTCGATTCGTCGGTCTATCAATATGGGGAAGATTGCAATGCGATGTTCTCGATGATGAGGGCTGGGATTCGCCCAATTTCATTGGGTGAGTGGACGCTTCAGTGAGAAGGATGCGCGGCAGCCTTTGATGAACTTGGGTTCTTCGGAAACGAAACCCTTTCGGCTGAGGATTCAGAACCCTGAAAACCGCACAAGAGCCCTCATCGGCAGGAGATGTCGATGAGGGCTCTGCGGTATTTGACGGCAACGTCAGCGGACGACGGCTGTGGTGGGTGGGGCGTCAGGATCGTCGTCATGGTCGCCGGGCGTCCCCACGGCGTCGATGGCTCGGGCTCCCAGAGGAACTCGCGCGGATGTTGTCTCGATTGCCTGGATAACGAGGGCGAAGGAAGGCTCCGCCCAGCTGGGCTGGCGGGGCCTTCGCGGTACCGTGACGTTTGCGGGAGTTCCAGATTTCGCTGCCTGGCAGGCGTGGGCACCTCGGCTCAGGAGACTCGATCACCTCGACCGGAAGGAATCCGTCGCTTCCCGAAGCGCCGCCAGCATCCCCGGATCCGTCACCGCATGCCCTGCCGCCTCCACCAGTTCCAGCTTCGAGTCCGGCCAAGCCCGGTGCAGCTCGTAAGCCGTCGCCGGCGGGCACACCGCGTCATACCGGCCCTGCACGATCACGCCGGGAATCCCCGACAGCTTCCCGGCCTCCCGGATCAGCTGCCCGTCGTCGAGCCACGCGCCGTGAGAGAAGTAGTGCAGCGCGAGCCGCGCGAAGGTGACAGCGAAGTCAGGCGACGCGTACTGGTTGTGGAAAGCCGGATCCGGGCGCAGGCAGACGATCGCTCCTTCCCAAGTGCTCCAGGCGATCGCGGCACGCTCCCGGACCACTTGATCGGGGTGATAGACGAGTTCGCGGTAGGCCGACATCGGGTCGCCGCGGTCTTCTTCGGGAATCGGAGCGAGGAAGGCTTCCCACTCGCGAGGGAAGAGATTCGCGGCGCCGCCGCCATAGATCCAGTCGAGTTCGCTACGCCGGACGGTGAAGACGCCGCGCAGGATGATCTCGGTGACGCGGCTCGGATGGGTCTCGGCGTAGGCGAGGGCGAGGGTCGCTCCCCAAGAGCCGCCGAAGACTTGCCATTGTTCGAGATTCAGCCGTTCGCGCAGAGTTTCCATGTCCGAGACAAGGTGCCAGAGGGTGTTGACCGACAGGTCGACGTCCGGCTCGCCGATGGCCGGAGTGCTGCGGCCGGCACCGCGCTGGTCGAACAAGATGATCCGGTAGGCATCGGGATCGAAATGTCGCCTTGCCATGGGAGATATGCCGCTACCAGGGCCTCCGTGCAGGACGACCACGGGTTTGCCGTCCGGGTTCCCGGCCTCTTGGCAGTAGATCCGGTGTCCGTCGCCGACGTCGAGCATGCCCTCGGCGCGAATGTGGATGGGCGGATACAAATCGTCCATACGGACACCATGCCCGAATTTGCGGGTGGACGAAGGGTGGGGGCCCGCCCCCGCCGCCGGGCTGAGCGGGCCCCCGGTCTTCGGTCGCGTCAGCAGCCCGTCGTGGCGGCCACGTTCGCGAATCCCTTCCCGGCACCGGTCACCTTGTTGCTCGCGCAGATCTTGTTCCCCGTAGCGGCCTTCACGAGATAGAAGCCGTTCGCGTAACTGGACCGCACGTCCGCGGTGTTGCCGGAGAAGGTGTTGTCGCGGCCCCAGCCGTCCAGCTGGACATGGACCTCGAAGCCGCCGTAGGTCGCGTCGTGCACGAAGACCTTGTTGCCCCGGTTGTCCGCGACCACGTAGTTGTTGCCTTTCATATCCACCCAGCTGTCGGCGAAGTGCTCGCCGCTCTGCCCGGCTCCGTCGAAGACGTTGCCGCGCAGTTCACCGCCGGTGGTGCCTTCCTTGATGTCGATCGACTCGGCCCGCACGTTCGGGCCGATCTTGTTGTTCAGCGCCTTGTTGCGATCGCTGCGGTCGGGTGTGCCGCCGGGCCAGTTGCCCTTCGCGGAACCGAAGTAGATGCCCTCGCCGTAGCCCGCGTACTCGCGGCCGGTGTCGGTCACCTCGGAGTTCTTCACGACGTTGTCGGTACTCGTGTACTGGAAGTGGATGCCTTCGTGACCGACGGCGGCGACCTTGATGCTGTCGACGACGGTGTTCTTGACGCCCGTCGCCATCAGGCCCTTCTGGCCACCGGTGAGGGTGAAGCCGGTCAGGTTCCAGTAACTGCCGGTGAGCTCGAGCGTGCGTCCGGCCGAGGCCTTGATGACCGTGCTTCGCGGACCCTTCAGCGTGATCCGGCTGCCGGAGGTGCCACTCTTCGCCGCCTTGAAGTTGCCCGAGAAGGTCGTATTGGCCGCGAGCTCGATGATGGTGCCGGGTGTGACCGAAGCGAGCGCCGCCGTCAGCTGCTCCGAAGTCCCTACACGGACCGTCGCGGCCTGCGCGGGGTACGCCGCCAGGGTCGACAGCAGGGCGGCACCGGTCGCGATGGCCAGAACCCGCTCACGAACACGCATCCGTAGTCCTCCTCGTCGAGGGATCGAAGCTCGGTCGTGGCGGCGACGGGCTAGACGTTAAGCCCCCTTCCGAACGTGAGTCAAGGACATGATTGAAGTTCATATACGTGAACAACTAAAGAAGGGTCGACGCCCCCGGACCGCCCTGGGAGAGCGGGGGACCTTTGCTATCGCGGGCCGCGGGAGGGGGTGTGTGGAAATAGGGACGTTGAGTGTCCCTATTTCCACACAGCCCGTACTCCGCGTAGTGACTGTGTGGATTTTGGGACGTTAGATGTCCTGAAATCCACACGATCACGCGGCCGGAGAGAGCAAGGGACCTTTGCTATTGCCCTCCCCAGTGGGAGTGATAGCAAAGGTCCCTTGCTCTCTTTCTGCGGGTCAGAGGTGGGTCAGTCGTGGAACGAGTGCTCCGAAGCCGGGAACTCGCCCCGCCGGACGTCCTCCGCGAACGCCGTCGCGGCCCCGGCCAGCACACCGGCGAGATCGGCGTACTTCTTGACGAAGCGAGGAGTCTTGCCGCGCCGGAGCCCGGCCATGTCCTGCCAGACGAGCACCTGCGCGTCGCAGTCCGGGCCCGCGCCGATGCCGACGGTCGGGATCTTCAGCTCGTGCGTGATCCGCTTCGCCGCTTCGGCGGGCACCATCTCCATGACGACCGCGAAGGCGCCGGCCTCCTCCAGGGCGAGCGCGTCGGCGAGCAGCGCGTCGGCCGCTTCGCCGCGGCCCTGGACCCGGTAGCCGCCCAGATTGTGTTCACTCTGCGGGGTGAATCCGATATGTCCCATCACGGGGACACCGGCCGAGGTCAGCGCCTCGACGTGGGGCGCGAACTTCCGCCCGCCTTCGAGTTTCACCGCGTGCGCGCGGCCTTCCTTCATGAATCGCACCGCCGTCTCCAGCGCTTGTTGCGGCGAGAGCTGGTACGAGCCGAACGGCAGGTCGGCCACGACCAGCGCCCGCTTCACCGAGCGGGTCACCGCGCGGACCAGGGGAAGCAGCTCGTCCACGGTCACCGGAAGTGACGTGTCGTAGCCGAAGACGTTGTTCGCCGCGGAATCCCCGACGAGCAGCACGGGAATGCCCGCCTCGTCGAACAGCGCGGCGGTGTACATGTCGTAGGCGGTGAGCATCGGCCAGGCTTCGCCGCGCTCCTTCATGTCGCGAAGGTGATGTACGCGGATTTTCTTCCCAGACGTGGCCTGGGGCGCGGCGCCGGTCCCGTAGGGGGCGGCGAGTTCTCCCGAATCCTTCTCGGTGGCAGACATCCTTGTCGACCGTCCTTCCCTCGAGGCCTCGAAGAGGTCCCCGGGTCGTGGAGCTGGAACAAGTCAAAGCGTGACACGCGGGGATACCGCCCCCAAGGCCGTGCGACCAGCTTCACACCGCGGTGTCGACGCGGCGTCACGCCTGCGAACGATGAAATTCAGACCAGAGGATGATGATCGTTGACAACCACACGGGGTTGTCTGACGTCAAGTAAGAGCAGCTGTCGATCACCTGTGAGTACCGCGAAAGGCCAGAATGGTAAACCCAGCGAGCCGTGTGCCGCCGTGGAAGGCGAGGGCGGGCGGCATCGTCGCCACCCTCGTGCAGCTCGCGGCCGTGTTCTCGGTGATCCTCCTCCTCGCCGGCGGCGTGAAGGGGCCGGTGCTGAAGACGGGTGATGTCGCCTTCTCGGCACTGAGCATCCCGACGAACGCGAGTCTCGTGATCGTCCTGCTGCTCGTCGTCCTCGGAGCCGCGCTCCGCCGACGCAAACGCGCCGCCCTCTACACGCTGCTGCTGTTCCAGGTCGGCGGTCTGGCGGTGACCCTGGCCTTCCAGGCCGCCCTGCTGTGGTGGCCCGAGCTGCTGAAACTGGGTCCGTGGCAGGTCCGGCACATCCCGCACCAGGTGTGGGTGCTGGCCATCGCCGACCTGATCTCGATCGGCATGATCGCGTTCCTCTGGATCATCCGCCCCGCGTTCCCGGCCCGGCTCGCACCGGGCGCCTGGCGCGACGGCTTCACTGTGCTCTTCGGCGGCCTCGCCGCGGTGATCCTCGTCGGCTGGGGCCTGAGTGAAGCCTTCCCCGGCCGCCTCGCGGACACCTGGGAGCGGTTCGCGTGGGTCGTCAACCACACGACCGGTGAGAACATCCAGCTGCGCCGCGTCGGCATCGGCGAAGGACCCGCCTGGCTCGACCTCCTGCTCGACCTCAGCGCGACAGCAGTCGCGACAGCCGCTTTGTACACGCTTTTCCGTGGCGTGCGCAGCCGTCGCTTGAGGACAGACGAGGAAGAACTGCGCGTACGCCGCCTCCTCGCCGAACACGGCGAAAACGACTCTTTGGGATATTTCGCCACCCGGCGCGAGAAGAGTGTCGTCTTCTCGCCCAACGGCCGCGCCGCCGTGGCCTACCGCGTACTCGCGGGCACCAGCGTCGCGAGTGCCGACCCCATCGGCGATCCCGACGCCTGGCCCGACGCGGTCCGCGCCTGGCTGAACGAGTCGCGCACCTACGGCTGGACACCCGGTGTGCTCGGCGCGAGCGAACGCGGCGCGAAGGCCTACGCCGACGCGGGTCTGCGCGCACTGGAAATCGGGGACGAAGCGGTCCTGGACGTCCGCGACTTCAGCCTCGCCGGGCCGGAGCGACGCTCGGTCCGCCAAGCGGTCAAACGGATCGAACGCGCCGGATACACCACGAAAGTCCGGCGTCACAGCGAAATCCCGGCCGACGAGATGGCCGGACTATTGCTGCACGCGCAGCAGTGGCGCGGCGCGGAGACCGAACGCGGGTTCTCGATGGCGCTCGGCAGGCTCGGCGATCCGAGCGACGGCCGCAGCGTGATGGTGGAGGCATACGACGCCAAGGGCGAGCTTCGCGGCATGCTGTCGTTCGTCCCGTGGGGTCGTCGCGGTCTGTCCCTCGACCTGATGCGGCGCGACCGAGACGCCGAAAACGGGCTCAACGAGTACATGGTCGCCGAGGTCGTGGCGGCGAGCTCTCACCTTGGCGCACAACGGATTTCGCTGAACTTCGCGATGTTCCGCGCGGTATTCTCCGAGGGGGAGCGGATCGGTGCGGGCCCGGTGCTGCGCGCGTGGCGCAGCGTCCTCAGCATGGCCTCGCGGTTCTTCCAGCTGGAATCGCTCTACCGGTCCAACGCCAAGTACGGACCCGACTGGGAACCACGTTTCCTGTGCTATTCCTCGGCTCGACGGCTGCCGCGGGTCGGCATCGTCGCCGGCGCGCTCGAAGGATTCGTCCCGACCGGACGTTCGGGGCGGGCGCTGAAACTGGAAACGGTCACCGACGAATTCGTCGCCGAGGTCCACCGCATCGACGCGAATGCGGCCACCCCCGCAGCGAAACAGGTACGGCGGCCCGACCAGGTCCGCGTGCGGATGGCGAAGCTGGACAGCTTGCGGGAAGCCGGGATCGACCCCTACCCGGTCGGTTTCGCCCGGGAGGATCAACTGGGTGACGTCGTCGCCAAGTTCGGGGACCTGAGCCCGGACACCCACACCGGTCACCGGGTCCGCGTCGCGGGCAGGGTGCTCGCGCTGCGCAACCTCGGCGGGCTCTGTTTCGCGCGGGTCAAGGACTTCGGCGGCGAGATCCAGTTGATGCTCGATGCCTCCGTGCTCGACCTCGGCGGCTGGCGGCGCGGTGTCGACCTCGGCGACCACGTCGGCGTGAGCGGGCAGGTCGTGACCTCGCGACGCGGTGAACTTTCCGTGCTCGTCGACGAGTGGACAGTCACGGCGAAGAGCCTGCATCCGTTGCCGGACAAGCGAAAGGGCCTCACCGACCCGGAGACGAGGGTGCGGCAGCGCTACCTCGACCTCGCGGTGAACCCGGATTCGACGGCGATGCTGCGGATGCGCTCGACCGTGGTGCGCGCGGTGCGGGAACGGCTGCACCAGGACGATTACCTCGAAGTCGAGACGCCGATGCTGCAGACCGTGCACGGCGGCGCCAACGCCCGCCCGTTCGTCACCCACATCAATGCCTACGACATGCGGATGTACCTGCGCATCGCGCCCGAGCTGTACCTGAAGCGGCTGTGCGTTGCCGGGGTCGAGCGCGTTTTCGAACTGAACCGGAACTTCCGCAACGAAGGCGTCGACGCGACGCACAATCCCGAATTCACGATGCTGGAGGCGTACCAGGCGTACGCCGACTACAACACGATGCGGACGCTGACGCGTGAACTCGTGCAGCACGCCGCGGAGGCCGCGTATGGCGCGCAGGTCGTCCGCCGTCCGGGGCCGGACGGGAAGGTCGTCGAGTACGACATCTCCGGTGACTGGCCGGTGATCCCGGTCCACGAAGCCGTTTCGGCGGCGCTCGGGGAGAAGATCGACGCGGGCACCTCGGTCGCCGAACTCCAACGACTGTGCCGTGCGGCAGGAGTGCCGGTGAACGAGGAGGCCGGTCACGGCGATCTCGTGCTCAAGGCGCACGAGCACCTCGTCGAAGGCGCGACCGTGCTGCCGACCTTCTACACCGACTACCCGACCGACGTCTCGCCGCTGACCAGGCAACATCGCGTGGATCCGCGACTGGCCGAGCGCTGGGACCTGATCGCGTTCGGCTCCGAGGTCGGCACCGCCTACACCGAACTGACCGACCCCCTCGAGCAGCGGCGGCGGCTGGAGGCCCAGTCGCTGCGCGCGGCGAGCGGGGACGTAGAGGCGATGGAGCTGGACGAGGACTTCCTGCTCGCGCTCGAACACGGCATGCCGCCGACCGGCGGGCTCGGTATCGGCGTCGACAGGCTGCTGATGATGCTGACCGGAGCGTCGATCCGGCAGACGGTGCTGTTCCCCTTCGTGCGCCCCCAGTCGTAGCGGGAGAGCAGGGGACCTTTGCTATCGCTCGTTAGCCTCACTAACGAGCGATAGCAAAGGTCCCCTGCTCCCTTCCTCGCCGAATCGCTTCGGGAAGCCGAATCCGGATGTAAAGATCCTTCTCTACGGAAGGAGCCACCATGGCTGGAAACGTCCCCCCTGTCGCCGACGAACGCGAAGGTCTCCTCGCCTACCTCGAGCAGCAGCGGCACGTCCTGCGCATCGCCGCGCACGGCTTGACCGAAGAACAGGCCAGAGCGGTCCCGACCAGAAGCTCACTGAGCGTCGGCGGCCTCGTCAAGCACACCGCGTTCACGGAAGACGGCTGGATCGACATCCTTCTCCAGAAGCCCGCGAAGCCGATGGAGGAGGCGATGAAGGACTACGAAGCCGGCTACGTGATGGCTGACGACGAGACGCTCGAAGACGTCTTCGCCCGCTACGACGAGGTCGCCCGCCGCACCTCGGACGTCATCGCCGGGATCGCCGACCTCGGCCAGCCGGTCCCGGTGCCGCAGAACGTGCCCTGGTACCCGAAGGACGTCGAGGCCTGGTCGGTCCGCTGGGTGCTGTTCCACCTCATCGAGGAGACCGCGCGGCACGCGGGCCATGCCGACATCATCCGCGAGCACGTCGACGGCGCGACCGCCATCCCGCTGATGGCCGCCGCGGAAGGCTGGCCGGAGACGCCCTGGCTCAAGCCCTGGTCGCCCGCCGCGACCGTTTAGAACAACGTCGGTTCGTCCGCCAAAGCGCCTTCGATGACCAGCATCCGGCGCTTGGTGGCGACCCCTCCACGCGCGGAGAACCCACCGTCCTTGCCGCCCGCGGCGAGCACCCGGTGGCACGGAACGATGACCGGGAACGGGTTGCGTCCCATCGCCTGCCCCACGGCCTGCGCCCCACCGGGCATGCCGAGGATGTTCGCGATGTCGCCGTAGGTCAGCGTCTTGCCCGCGGGGATCGAGCGGATGAACTCGTACACCCGGTGATGGAACTCCGGCACGCCCTCGTAATCGAGTTCGACGCCGGTGAGGTCCGTGCGCTTGCCGTTCATCAACGAGACCACGTCGTCGATCGCCCGCTGGACCGCCGCCGGCGGTGCGGACTCGACGACGTCGGGAAGGCGGGCGGTGAGCCGTGCCCTGGTCTTCTCTTCACTGCCTTCGGGGAGCTGGACCGCGATGACCCCGCGTTCGCTCCACGCGATGCCGCAGTCGCCGATCGCGGTGCCGAACACGGCGTAGCCCGGTGCCGTCATGAGTCCAGGGTACGAGAGGGGTCCGACAGTTTCGGGTTCGCGGCCTTTCGAGTTCACCGCCATGCCGGGTGCCGCCGGAGCGGCGGCTGCGATAGGACTATGGGTATGAGCGACCTCGTGCTTGATCACCTCGTCTACGCCGGGCCGGATCTCGAAGAGGCCGTCGCGCGCGTCGCCGATCTCACCGGCGTCACGCCCGTACGCGGGGGCAGGCACGTCGGATTCGGCACGGCCAACCACCTGGCCGATCTCGGCGCCGGTGCCTACCTCGAGGTGGTGGGGCCCGATCCGGATCAACCCGAGCACGTCGGGCCGCGACCGTTCGGCATCGACGAGCTGACCGAGCCGGCGCTGGTCACGTGGGCCGCGCGTGTGGAGGGCCTCGACGAAGCGATCGCCGAGGCCCGCGAGCGCGGTTACGACCCTGGCGAGGCGTCCGAGATGTCGCGCGCCACCGATGACGGTGAACTGCTGACATGGCGCCTCACCGGCGCCGGCGGTCTGGACGGGCTCGCGCCCTTCCTCATCGACTGGGGGAGCACCCCGCATCCGACGACGCGGGGACTCCCCGCGATCCCGCTGCTTCTCGTCACCGGTGTCCACCCCGAGCCCGTCGCGGTGGAAGCCGCGGTCCGGGCACTCGGGATGGACATGCTCGTGCGCCGTGACAAGAAGCCCGGCCTGGTGGCCGTGCTCCAGAACTCAGCGGGGAAGCAGATCACGCTGAGCTGAGCGGGCCACGACGGTGCCCTCGCGCCAGCCGTTGGTCATCGGCAACCGCCGGTCCCGCCCGAACGCCTTGAACGTGATCTTGGTGCCCGGCGGGTACTGGCGGCGCTTGTATTCGGCCTTGTCGACCATACGCACCACGCGATCGATGGTCTCCGGATCGAAACCCGCGTCCACCAGATCGACGTAACCGCGGTCGCCCTCGATGTAGTCGTCGAGGATGTCGTCGAGCATCAGGTAGTCGGGAAGCGAGTCGCTGTCCAGCTGGCCGGGCCGCAGCTCGGCCGACGGCGGCTTCGTGATCGAGTTCTCCGGGATGGGCGGGGTCTCGCCGTTCTTTTCGGCTTCCGCGTTGCGCCATTTGGCCAGATGCCAGACGTAGGTCTTGAACAGGTCCTTGATCGGCGCGAAGGCCCCGACGGCGTCGCCGTAGATCGTCGAGTAGCCGACGGCGAGCTCGGTCTTGTTGCCGGTGGCGAGCACCAGGTGACCGTCCTGATTGGACAGTGCCATCAGCAGCATGCCGCGGACCCGGGCCTGGATGTTCTCCTCGGCGAGGCCGGTCAGCTGGAGCTGTTCGACGTAGACCTTGACCATGTCCGCGATCGGCTCGACGCGATAGTGCGCGCCGATGCGCCGGGCGAGATCCTCGGCGTCGTCCTTCGAGTGCCCCGAGGAGTACTCCGAAGGCATCGAAACGCCGTAGACGTTGTCGCCGCCGAGCGCGTCGGCTGCCAGCGCCGCGACGACCGCCGAGTCGATGCCGCCGGAGAAGCCGAACGTCACCGACGAGAAGCCGTTCTTGTGCACGTAGTCGCGCAGACCGACGACGAGCGCGTGCCAGACCTCGGCTTCGTCCGACAGCGGTTCGCTGATCGCCGAGTCGTTGCTCGGGCTGTACGCCGGAACAGGTTCCTCGCTGAGTACGCGCCGCTTGACCCGCAGACCCTCGACCTCGCCCTCGGCGGTGTGCCCGCCCGCGACGAGGTCCGTGTCGACGACGAGCAAGTGCTCGACGAACTGCGGCGCGCGCGCCAGCAACCGGCCGTCCGCGCCGACCACGATCGAGTCGCCGTCGAAGACGAGGTCGTCCTGACCGCCGACCTGGTTCGTGTACACCAGCGGCGCCCCGGCCTCGGCCGCGCGGCGGGCGATGAGGGGCAGGCGGATGTCGTCCTTCGCGCGCTCGAAAGGCGAAGCGTTGGGCGCGACGACGAGGTCCACCCCGGCCTTGCCGAGCGCGGAGATCGGGCCGCCGTCCTGCCAGACGTCCTCGCAGATCACCATGCCGACGTCGACGCCGTGGAAGCGGACGACCTCGAGGTCGTGGCCCGGCTTGAACCAGCGGTGCTCGTCGAAGACGCCGTAGTTGGGCAGGTGATGCTTGAACTGGCGGGCGACGACCTCGCCGCGGTACAGCGCGGCGGCCGCGTCGCGCGCGCCGGTCTCGTCCAGGTCGAGATACCCGATGTAGGTGAGCACCTCGCCGCATCCGGCTTCCTCGAGCCGCCGGGCGACCTCTTCGACCATCTGCTTCGAGGCGGAGGCGAAGGTCGGGCGGAGGGAGAGGTCCTCGACGGGGTAACCGGTGAGGGACATCTCCGGGAAGACCACGATGTGGGCGCCTGCTTCGGCGGCCTTGCGGGTCCACTCGACGGTGAGGTCGGCGTTGCCCTCGAGGTCGCCGACGGTGGTGTTGACCTGGGCCAGTGCGATGCGCAGTTGCGGCATGCCGACATTCTCACTCACGCGCGCTCATGGGGACGAGCGGATGTGCCGAATCGCCCACCTGTGTCGGCGCCCGCGGGATCACATCCGGATCGTCAGCCAGATCGCCGCCGCCAGCGGCAGCAGCGCGACCACGACCGAGAACAGGAGCTGGCCGGTGAGCAGCGCGCCGACGCGGAGCCGCAGCCGGTCCATGTCCTCGTCGGTCTCGGGGAAGAACCTCGTGCCCGACCAGATCGCCACGGCCAGGACCGCCCAGAACGAGAGCACGCCGATCGCGAGGATCACCACTCGCGCCGTCCCTCGCCCGCCGCCGCCGAGCAAGCCGTCCAGCGCCAGGAACTCGGCCGCCACTCCCAGGGCGAGCGAGACCAGCACGACCATGCTGTAGATGAGCCGCGCCGCTCCGAGCTTCACCTTTTCGCGGTCTTCCTTGCGCTCCTTCGGGCGTTGCGTCAGGACGAAGGCGAGGAGCAGGGCGGGGATGACTTGGGCGGTGGTCGCCCAGAACTCCGTGGTGATCGGCACGGGGGAAGGATGCCGCAGCCCACGTCGCGAAAGAGAGCAGGGGACCTTTGCTCTCACTCTCTTTTGGAGAGCGATAGCAAAGGTCCCCTGCTTCGTTCCGGGGCCGGAGCTACTTCCGCTTGATCATGCTCCGCACCTTCTTGATGGTCTGCTCGAAGTCGGAGTCGAACGGGTTGTCGTGCACCAGGTAGGTCCACGTCGTGTTCGCCCGCCGCACTCCCGCGTCACCGAGGTCGATCCCGTTCTCGGTGATCTCGGCCTCCTCGAGCGTCTTCGCCGACCGCTCGGCCGCCTCCGGGATGATCTTGTGGAACTCGGGGATCGCCGCGCGGTGGAACTCGTCGATCGGCGTCTCCCGCGCCAGCGCCCGCAGGTGGATGCTCTCCCGCACGTCCGTCAGGAACGCCAGGTGGTCCGACCACAGCTGGTCGATGTGGAACAGCAGCACCTCGCGGCTCAGCTGCTCGACACGGGCCTCGTCGTCGACGGCCTCCGAAAGCTCCTTGAACTTCTCCGGATGCGCCTTCTCCAGCACCTCCGCCGCGTGCCCTGTCCGCAGCACCTCGTCCCGGTGCGCGAGCAGCTCGCCGCGCTGCCGCTCGATCAACCGCGTGTAGCGCCAGGTGTTCCGGTGGATCTCCAGGTCGACACCCTCGGCGACACGCTGGGCGTGGTTGATCTGCCGCAGCGCCGCCGGGTCGGTGACCTCGCCGCTGCCCACGTCGGAGCCGATGCCCTCGGGCACATCCGGCGCGTTCGACAGCACGAGTTCGTCATTCAGGCTGGCGAAGAACACGGCGCTGCCCGGGTCACCCTGTCGTCCCGACCGGCCGCGCAGCTGCCCGTCCAACCTGCTCGACGGGTAGCGGGCGGTGCCGATCACGTGCAGGCCGCCCAGCTCGACGACCTCGTCGCGGCCGTCGCCGTCCTTGCCGCCCAGCCGGATGTCGGTCCCTCGACCGGCCATCTGGGTCGAAACGGTGACCGCGCCCTTCTTGCCGGCGTCGGCGATGATCTCGGCTTCCTCGGCGTCGTTGCGCGCGTTCAGCACGACGCATTCGAGCTCGACCTTCGCCAGCTTCTCGGCCAGCTCTTCGGACTCGGCGACGTCCTGGGTGCCGACGAGGATCGGCCGCCCGCTCTCGTGCACCCGCCGGATCTCCTCCTCGATCGCGCGCAGCTTCTGCGACGGCGACCCGAAGATCCGGTCTTCCTGGTCTTCGCGGATGTTCGGCGTGTTCGGCGGGATGACCGCGACCTCGAGCTTGTAGAACTCGCGCAGCTGCTCGGCCACCGCGACCGCGGTACCGGTCATACCCGCGACCTCGGGGTAGCGAGCGAGCAGCGCCTGCACGGTGATCGAGTCGAGGATCTCGCCCCGGTCGGTCGCCTTGACCTGCTCCTTCGCCTCGACGGCGGCCTGGAGGCCGTCCGGCCAGCGCTGCAGCTCGGCGACGCGGCCGCGAGCGGCGTTGATCAGCTGCACCTTGCCGTCGCGCACGAGGTAGTCGACGTCGCGGGTGAGCAGCGCGTGCGCGTGCAGCGCCACGTTCACCGCGGGCAACCGGTCGGAGCCGGTGTCGTCGTAAAGGTTGATGTCCTCGCCGAGGGCCTTCTCGACCACCGACGCGCCCGCCTTGGTCAGCCAGGCGTTGCGGCCGTCGGCGTCGGTCTCGTAGTGCAGCCCGAGCCGCAGCCGCCGGACGATGTTCGCGACCTCTTCGTCGGCGTCGGTGTGGTCGATCGACCCCGCCATCACCAGCGGCACGCGCGCCTCGTCGACCAGCACGGAGTCCGCCTCGTCGACGATCGCCACCTCGGGCTCGCGCTGGACCAGATCCTCTTCGCGGGTCACCAAGCGGTCGCGAAGCACGTCGAAGCCGATCTCGCTGACGGCGCCGTACGTGACTTCCTTCGCGTAGGCCTCGCGGCGCTCGTCGCGGGAGTGAGCGGGCTCGATCCAGCCGACGGAGACGCCGAGCAGGTCGTAGATCGGCCCCATCCACTCCGCGTCACGGCGGGCGAGGTAGTCGTTCACCGTGACGACGTGGACGTGCTTCCCGCGCAGCGCGTACCCGGCGCCCGCCAGCGCGCCAGCCAGCGTCTTGCCCTCACCGGTCTCCATCTGCACGATATGCCCGCTGAGCAGGCCCATCGTGCCCAGCAGCTGGACGTCGAAGGCTCGCTCGCCGAGCGCGCGCCGAGCCGCCTCACGGCCGAGCGCGCAGACCTCGACCAGCTGGTCGTTGCCGAAGGACGTGGCGTCCCGAAGCTTGCCGGCCCGCTCTGTCAGCTCCTCGTCGGAGAGCTTCTCCAACTCGGGCTCGAGCTTCTCGATGGCCGGCAGCAGCGCTTCGTAGCGGGTCAGCTCGACGCTGCCCGGCCGCTGGATGATCCGGCGCAGCTTCTTGCCCACCCGGCTGATCAGTGCTGCCACCCCTGTGCTCCCGTCTGTTCTTCTGCCGTCCGCACCCGTATCACCAACGCAGTGGTGGTGCGGCCGAGTTCCACGGCCGATGGCACGATCCAACCGTGTCCACTCATGTCAGCGCCAGGTCCCGTGCCCGTCGATTCGCCGCGATCACGCTGTCCGGCCTGCTCGCCGTCACTTTCACCGCGTGCTCGTCGGGAGAGGGTAGAACCCAGCCGCCGCCTCCGGCGACCGAATCGCACGCTCCGACCGGACCGGTGCCCGCAGGACTCGAGAAGTTCTACGGACAGAGTCTGACCTGGGCCGACTGTGCACCCTACGCGACATCCGATGACGCAAAAGCGGCGTTTCGAGTGAAGGACGCACAGTGTGCCCGGCTGACCGTCCCGCTCGACTACGCGAAGCCTGAAGGCGATTCGATCACGCTCGGCCTGCTGCGCCGGAAGGCGCTGGAAACCGACGAAAGGATTGGATCGCTCGTGGTCAACCCGGGTGGTCCGGGTGCTTCCGGCATGGAGGCCGCCGCCGGTCTCGCCTCGCGGACGGCGACGAACGAGCTGGGCAAACGCTTCGACGTCGTCGGTTTCGACCCACGCGGCATCGGGGCGAGCCAGCCGCAGATCCGCTGCCTGACCGACGCCGAACGCGACGCGGACCGGGCGGACGACAGCGAGACGGACGGTTCACCCGACGGGGTGAAAAAGCAGGAGACCGAGTCCCAGGAGTTCGCGAGCAGGTGCGCCACGAGGACCGAACACGGCGCCTCGATGCTCGCGAACGTGGGTACGCGCGACGTCGTCAAGGACATCGACATCCTGCGTTCGGTCCTCGGCGACCCGAAGCTGAACTACCTCGGCTACTCGTACGGGACGCGGATCGGCTCCGCCTACGCAGAGGCGTTCCCGGCGAACGTCCGCGCGCTGGTGCTCGACGGTGCCGTCGACCCGGAGCAGGACGCGGTGGAGTCGCTGGTCGCGCAGGGCCAAGGCTTCGGCAAGGCGTTCGAGGAGTTCTCGAACTGGTGCGCCGCGCGCGAGGACTGCGCCCTCGGGCGTGACGCCGCGGGCGTGACGAAGGCGTTCCAGGACCTGGTGCGGCCGCTGATCGACTTCCCCGTGCCCGTCAGCGACGGCCGGAAACTGTCGTACGAAGACGCGACGACAGGCGTGATACAGGCCCTCTACCAGCAGGATCTCTGGGAACCGCTGAACACCGCGCTCAACGACCTGAAGCGCCAGCGCGGCGACGGCCTGGAGCGGCTGGCCGACCTTTACAACGAGCGCGGCGCCGATGGCCGCTACGGCACGACGCAGGACGCGTTCGTCGCGATCCGGTGCGTCGACGACCCGCGGGTCACCGATCCGGCGAAGATCCTCGACGCGCAGAAGCGGTACGCGCAGGCCGCGCCGTTCCTCGACGACGGCAGGCAGGACGGTTCCGCGCGTGACGCTTGCGCCTTCTGGCCGGTGCCGAACACGTCGGAGCCGCACCAGCCCAACGTCGAGGGCCTGCCGAAGACGCTGGTCATCTCGACCACGAACGACCCGGCGACCCCCTACCAAGCGGGCGTCAACCTGGCGAAAGCGATCAAGGGAGCTTTGCTGACGTTCGAGGGCACCCAGCACACGGTGTTCCTCCAGGGCGTCTCGTGCGTCGACCGGATCGGCATCGACTACCTGGTGAACGGTGCCGTGCCGGACGAGGGCACCCGCTGCGCGGCCAAGTAACGAGTTCAGTGCGAAGAGGCGTGAGCCACCGGGACGCTGCGAAGATCGCGAGATGAGCCTTCGCCGCGTCCCGGCCGCGCTCGCCGTCGTCGTGCTGATCGCTTCGTGCACGTCGCCTCAGCCGCAGCCTGTGCCGCCTGCGCCTCAGCCGACCACGGCGTCACCGACTCCGGATCCGAAGGCGCTCGAGAAGTTCGCCGAGCAGGAGTTGGCGTGGGACGCGTGTCCGTCTTTCAAGGACAAGGCGTTCGACTGCGCGAAGCTCACAGTGCCGCTCGACTACCTGAAGCCGGACGACGAAACGATCTCGATCGGCGTCCTCCGGCACAAGGCGAAGAAGGACGGCCAGCGGATCGGCTCGCTCGTGGTCAATCCGGGCGGGCCCGGCGGCTCGGGCGTCTCAGCGGCCGCGCGCATCGCGAAGTCCCCGCCCGCGGCGACCCTGGCCGGACGCTTCGACATCGTCGGATTCGACCCGCGCGGCGTCGGGACCAGCGATCCGAAGCTCGTATGCCTCACCGACGCCGAACGCGACGCGGACCGCGCGGAGGATTCGGAAAGCGACACGACCCCCGCCGGCGTCGCGAAGCAACTAGCCGACGCAAAGGCGTACGCCGCGAAGTGCGCCGAACGCACGAAGCACGGTCAAGAGTTCCTCGCCAACATCGGGACCAGGGATGTCGTTCGCGACCTCGATGTCCTGCGCGCGGCCCTCGGCGACGAGAAGCTCACCTACCTGGGCTTTTCGTACGGCACGCAGATCGGGACCGCCTACGCCGAGGCTTATCCGGACAAGGTGCGGGCGCTGCTCCTCGACGGCGCGGTCGATCCCGAACTCGACACCGCCGAATCGCTGGTCACGCAGATGGCCGGCTTCCAGAACACGTTCACCGAATTCGGCACCTGGTGTGTCGCCCGCGCGGACTGTGCGCTCGGTCGCGAGGCGGGCGCGGTGACGAAGGCGTTCCAGGACCTGGTCCAGCCGTTGATCACCAAGCCGGTCCCGGCGGGGAACCGCGAACTTTCGTTCGAGGACGCCATCACCGGCACCAGCGCCGCGCTGTACTCGCAGGACGCGTGGAAGTTCCTCAACGACGGGTTCGCCGAGCTCAAACGGGGGAACGGCAAAGCACTGGTCGCGCTCGCCGACAACTACTACGGCCGGGAATCGGACGGCCGGTACACCGGGATCCTCGACGTGTACTTCGCGGTTCGCTGCGTCGACAGCAAGCGGATCACCGACCGGCGCGTCATCGAAGGTGCCCACGAGCGGATGCTCCAGGGCGCGCCGTTCCTCGCGGGCGGCACGCCGGACATGAGCGAACTCGACATCTGCTCGGTCTGGCCGGTGCCCGCCACCTCCGAGGTCCACAAGCCGGACATCGAAGGCCTGCCGCGGCCGCTGGTCATCTCGACCACCGATGACCCGGCGACCCCGTACGTGTCCGGCGTGAACCTGGCACGCGACCTCAAGGGAGCTTTGCTCACGTTCGAGGGCGCGCAGCACACCGTCTTCCTCGACGGCAACGAGTGCGTGGACGGCGCCGGCTTCGCCTACCTGATCGACGGGAAGCTGCCCGCCCCCGACACCCGCTGCACCTAGCGGGGGAGCAAGGGACCTTTGCTATCGCCCGCCCCCGACGACCACCGCGTTATGCCTGGTCAACGCCAACTCCAGCATCACCGCGAAGTCCTGCGGGCTCGTCGGCGGCACCTGCAACCACACCCGCACCAGCCGCCGAGGCTCGTCCTTCGAGATCCACAGCTTCACGAACACGTCCGACCGGATCTCCGGCACGATCCCGCCGATCACCGCGGCGGGCACCTTCGCGGCGATCCGGAACGAGTCGGTGTCCTGCACCCGCTCCCACCGCTCGCCCTTCAGTTCGGTCGCCCCGGTCAGCAGCCGACGCAGCCCGCCGTCCGCCCCGAGCATCGCCCGCGGTGTATACGGCGCCGTAACCGGAATCACCCGTTCCCCGTCGGGCCCACTGAGCGTGATCTCCGACCCGGACAGCCGGTACTCGACCTTCATCCGTTCGAAGTCGTCCTGCAGGTCGGCATTACCGACCGCGCCACCCTCGAGACTGACCTCGCCGTCGAGCCCACGCACCGGCAGCCCGGTGACCACGCCGTTCACCCCGAGCGTGAACCGCACGCTGCGTAACGAGACGAGGGAGTCGGCCGCCGCGCTCACGAACTCCTGGGCAGGCGGCAACGGGGGCGACCCCGCACAGCCGCCGATGAGCCCGATCGTGAGCAGCAGCGCCGGCACGAGGTGACGGCAGCGCATGGCCAGAGCCTATGGCCTTGGCCCGAATCTTTCGCACAGTGTCCTTCCAGCCGCTTACGCGGGGAGCCGACAGCGATGACTCTGTACCCGTGCCTCCTGAAACCCGGCTCCACCGTGCGTGGTTCGTCGCCGCCGCCGCGTTCATCGCCCTCCTCGCCGCCGCCGGTTTCCGCGCGGCCCCCGGCGTGCTCATCGATCCGCTCCACAACGAGTTCGGCTGGTCACGCGCGACGATCGCGTCGGCCGTCTCCGTGAACCTCGTGCTCTACGGCCTCTTCTCGCCCTTCGCAGCAGCTCTCATGGAGCGCTTCGGCATGCGACGCGTCGCCTCGACGGCGTTGTTCGTCGTCGCGATCGGCGCGGGCGGCACGGTGTTCATGAACGCGAGCTGGCAGCTCATCCTCTGCTGGGGCGTCCTGGTCGGCGTCGGCACCGGCTCGATGGCGATGAGCTTCGCCGCGACGGTCGCCGCCCGCTGGTTCGTCCGCAGCCGCGGCGTCGTCACCGGGGTCCTCACCGCCGCGGGCGCCACCGGCCAGCTGATCTTCCTCCCGATCGTGGCGAACCTCGCCATCGACGAAGGCTGGCGGACAGCCTCGCTCGTCATCGCCATCGCCGCCCTCGCGGTGGTCCCCGTCGTCCTCCTGGTGGTCCGCGACCACCCGTCCGATGTCGGCACGGCCGCGTACGGCGCCGAACCCGGCGAAGTCGCACCGCCGCCGCCCCGAGCGGGCGGTTCCGCGCGACGGGCACTGTCGGTCCTCGGCTCGGCAGCACGCACGAGGACGTTCTGGCTGCTCGCCGTCGGTTTCGCGATCTGTGGCGCCACGACGAACGGCCTGGTCAGCACCCATTTCGTGCCCGCCGCGCACGATCACGGCATGCCGCAGACCACCGCCGCCGGCCTGCTCGCCCTCGTCGGGATCTTCGACGTCGTCGGCACGATCGCCTCCGGCTGGCTCACCGACCGGGTGGATCCGCGGATTCTCCTCGGCGTCTACTACGCCCTTCGCGGCGTTTCGCTCGCCTTGCTCCCGCAGCTGCTGAGCGGATCGGTGGAACCGAGCATGTGGGCGTTCATCGTCTTCTACGGCCTCGACTGGGTGGCGACAGTTCCGCCGACGGTCGCGCTCTGCGTGCGCCAATACGGCGCCGCGGGTCCGATCGTCTTCGGCTGGGTCTTCGCCAGTCACCAGCTCGGCGCCGGTATCGCCGCCTTCGGGGCCGGCGCGATCCGCGACGCTTCCGGCAGCTACGCGCTCGCTTGGTACATCGCGGCGGGCCTCGCAGTGCTCGGTTCGGTCGCTTCGCTGTCGATCACGAGGGCCACCAAACCCGAACCGGTTCTGGTGGGGTGATCCACCACTTCCGGTCGATCGGCGCGTCGCGAAACATGTCGTTAACACGTTCTCGTTAGGGTGCGGCCATGGATCGCCAGCAGGAGTTCGTGCTCCGTACCTTGGAAGAGCGCGACATCCGTTTCGTCAGGCTCTGGTTCACCGACGTGCTGGGGTTTCTCAAGTCCGTCGCCGTCGCGCCCGCCGAGCTCGAGGGCGCCTTCAGCGAGGGGATCGGCTTCGACGGATCGGCCATCGAAGGGTTCGCGCGCGTCTACGAATCCGACATGGTCGCGAAGCCGGATCCGGCCACGTTCCAGGTCCTGCCCTGGGAGACCCCGGACGGCGGCCCGTACTCGGCGCGCATGTTCTGCGACATCGCGATGCCCGACGGCTCCCCGTCCTGGGCGGACCCCCGGCACGTCCTGCGCAGGCAACTCTCCAAGGCGGCCGAAGCGGGTTTCACCTGCTACGTCCACCCCGAGATCGAGTTCTTCCTGCTCGCCAGCCTGCCGGACGACGGCAGCGAGCCCGAGCCCGCGGACAACGGCGGGTACTTCGACCAGGCCAGCCACGCGACCGCGACGCACTTCCGTCGCCACGCCATCGAGACGCTCGAGGCGATGGGGATCTCGGTCGAGTTCAGCCATCACGAGGGCGCGCCCGGCCAGCAGGAGATCGACCTCAGGTATGCCGACGCGCTGACCATGGCCGACAACGTGATGACCTTCCGCTACGTCGTCAAGGAGGTCGCGCTCACCCAGGGGGTCCGCGCGACGTTCATGCCGAAGCCGTTCACCAACCAGCCGGGCTCGGGAATGCACACCCACGTGAGCCTGTTCGAGGGTGATCGCAACGCCTTCTACGACGCGGAAGACCCGTACGAGTTGTCCGCGACAGGCAAGGCCTTCGTGGCGGGGCTGCTGCATCACGCGAAGGAGATCTCCGCGGTCACCAACCAGTGGGTGAACTCCTACAAACGGCTGATCAGCGGAAGCGAGGCCCCGACGACCGTTTCGTGGGGCCGCGCCAACCGCTCCGCGCTGGTCAGGGTCCCGATGTACTCCCCGGGCAAGGCGTCGTCACGCCGAGTGGAGATCCGCACGCTCGACTCGGCCTGCAACCCCTATCTGGCGTACGCGGTCATCCTGGCCGCGGGCCTCAAGGGCATCGAGAAGGGCTACGAGCTGCCGCCTCCCGCCGAGGACAACATCTGGCAGCTCTCGGACGCCGAGCGCCGCGCGGCCGGATATGCCCAGCTCCCGCAGAACCTCGGCGAGGCGTTGTCCGAGATGGAGAAATCGGAACTTCTGCCCGAAGCGCTCGGAGAGCACGTTTACGACTTCTTCCTGCGTAACAAACGTGTTGAATGGGATAACTACCGCAGCGCGGTGACCCCGTACGAGCTGCGGACCCTGCTTCCGGTTCTCTAACGAAGGAGACCTGATGGTGCGGCGACCGGTGTTCCGAGTTCTGACGACATTGGTCGCCGCGACCATCGCGGCGAGCGCCGCGCCCGCGGCGTCCGCGGGCGGAAGACCCCTCGATCTCGACGCCGCCGACATCCCCGCGCTCCAGTCGCGGATGTCCTCCGGACGGTTGACCGCGGTAGGTCTGACCTCGGCTTATCTCGAGCGCATCCACAAGGTCGACCGGAAGGTCAACGCGGTCATCGCGGTCAACCCCGCCGCGCTCGCGCAAGCCGCCGAGAGCGACGCCAGGCGCAGGGCGGGCAAGACCCGCGGCCCCCTCGACGGCATCCCGGTCCTGGTGAAGGACAACGTCGACACCCGCTCGATGCAGACCACCGCCGGCTCGCGCGCCCTGCGCAGCAAGCCCGCGAAAGACGCAACCTTGCTCCACCGACTGCGTGATGCGGGCGCCGTGCTCCTCGGCAAGGCGAACTTGTCCGAATGGGCGAACTTCCGCGCCGCCAAACCCACTTCCGGGTGGTCGGGCGTCGGCGGTCAGACGAACAACCCGTACGTGCTCGACCGCAATCCTTGTGGGTCATCCGCCGGATCCGCCGCGGGTGTCGCCGCATCGCTCGCCCAGGTCGCGATCGGCAGTGAGACCGACGGCTCGATCGTCTGCCCGGCCGGGATGACCTCGACCGTGGGCCACAAACCGAGCCTCGGCCTGGTCAGCCGCACCGGCGTGGTGCCGATCTCGGCCGAACAGGACACCGCCGGCCCGATGGCCAGGCACGTCGTCGACGTCGCGCTCACTCTTTCCGCGCTCCAAGGCCGCGACCCGAGCGACCCGGCCACCGGCGCGTACCCGCCTAACCAGCCGACCGACTACGCCGCGCACCTCCGGCCCGGCGTGCTGAAAGGCTCCCGGATCGGACTCTGGCGGCTGCCGGTCCTGGGTCCGGACGTCGACGCAGTGCTGACGCGGACCAGGAACTCGCTGGTCAAGGCAGGCGCCGAAGTCGTCGAAGTGACTCCGCCGTACCAGGCCAGGCTCGGCGAACTGGAGTTCCCGGCACTGCTCACCGAGTTCCACCGCGACATCGACCGCTACCTGGCCACACGCCCGGAGGGACCGCGCGACCTCGCCGCGCTGATCGACTACAACCGGTCCGACCCGCTCGAGCAGACCTGCTTCGCCGGGCAGGAACTCTTCGAACAGGCACTCGCCGCCCCCGGCCCCGCCGATCCCGGCTACCAGGCCATGCGCCGCGAGCTGACCGACCTGGCGAAACGCTCGATCGACGAGACCCTCGCCAAGTACCGCCTCGACGCGATCGCCGCGCCCACGAACCCGCCCGCCTGGAAGACCGACTGCAAGACAGGCGACAACGACGTCATCCCGTCGTCGACGCCCGCCGCGGTCGCGGGCTATCCCGCCGTGACCGTGCCCGCCGGCTTCGTCGGCGAGCTCCCGGTCGGGGTTTCGTTCATGGCGGGGCAGTGGACGGACGCCCGAGTGCTCTCCTACGCGGCCGACTTCGAACGCGTCGTCCCCGCCCGCAAACCGCCCCGCTACCTGAAGACCGTCGGATGACCGGGGTTCACACTGGCTGACCTGCGGCGATGTCGTTAAGTGACCCCCCTGTTTTCAGGGGGTTCCGGGGCATGTAATCTTCTCTTCGTCGCCAAGAACACCGGGCCACCGGGGCCGAAAGCCCCAGGCCAGGAACACGGGCCGAGCGGGTTGACACCGCGAACCGGACCAGGTAACGTTCAGCGTCGGCCCACGAGCGGCCGCCGACCCCCTACGACTAAGACCGTAGGATTCGGCATGCTCGACCAAAAGCTTGTGAATATCGCTTGAAGCAAAGCGTGTTGCTTGAGAACTCAACAGTGTGCTAGTGAACTAAGCCAGTAGAGCTTATGTATTTGTAACCTCGTGAAGAGGTTCCTTTGAGAGCATTTATTTGCCTCGATCAAATTTGACATTGTTGGAGAGTTTGATCCTGGCTCAGGACGAACGCTGGCGGCGTGCTTAACACATGCAAGTCGAACGATGAAGCCTTCGGGTGGATTAGTGGCGAACGGGTGAGTAACACGTGGGCAATCTGCCCTGTACTTTGGGATAAGCCTGGGAAACTGGGTCTAATACCGGATATCACCATTCCTCGCATGGGGGGTGGTTGAAAGTTCTGGCGGTACAGGATGAGCCCGCGGCCTATCAGCTTGTTGGTGGGGTAATGGCCTACCAAGGCGACGACGGGTAGCCGGCCTGAGAGGGTGACCGGCCACACTGGGACTGAGACACGGCCCAGACTCCTACGGGAGGCAGCAGTGGGGAATATTGCACAATGGGCGAAAGCCTGATGCAGCGACGCCGCGTGAGGGATGACGGCCTTCGGGTTGTAAACCTCTTTCGCCAGGGACGAAGCGCAAGTGACGGTACCTGGATAAGAAGCACCGGCTAACTACGTGCCAGCAGCCGCGGTAATACGTAGGGTGCGAGCGTTGTCCGGAATTATTGGGCGTAAAGAGCTCGTAGGCGGTTTGTCGCGTCGTTCGTGAAAACTCCACGCTTAACGTGGAGCGTGCGGGCGATACGGGCAGACTTGAGTTCGGTAGGGGAGACTGGAATTCCTGGTGTAGCGGTGAAATGCGCAGATATCAGGAGGAACACCGGTGGCGAAGGCGGGTCTCTGGGCCGATACTGACGCTGAGGAGCGAAAGCGTGGGGAGCGAACAGGATTAGATACCCTGGTAGTCCACGCTGTAAACGTTGGGCGCTAGGTGTGGGCGACATCCACGTTGTCCGTGCCGTAGCTAACGCATTAAGCGCCCCGCCTGGGGAGTACGGCCGCAAGGCTAAAACTCAAAGGAATTGACGGGGGCCCGCACAAGCGGCGGAGCATGTGGATTAATTCGATGCAACGCGAAGAACCTTACCTGGGCTTGACATGCGCCAGACATCCCTAGAGATAGGGCTTCCCTTGTGGTTGGTGTACAGGTGGTGCATGGCTGTCGTCAGCTCGTGTCGTGAGATGTTGGGTTAAGTCCCGCAACGAGCGCAACCCTTATCCTACGTTGCCAGCGCGTTATGGCGGGGACTCGTGGGAGACTGCCGGGGTCAACTCGGAGGAAGGTGGGGATGACGTCAAGTCATCATGCCCCTTATGTCCAGGGCTTCACACATGCTACAATGGCTGGTACAGAGGGCTGCGATACCGCGAGGTGGAGCGAATCCCTTAAAGCCGGTCTCAGTTCGGATCGCAGTCTGCAACTCGACTGCGTGAAGTCGGAGTCGCTAGTAATCGCAGATCAGCAACGCTGCGGTGAATACGTTCCCGGGCCTTGTACACACCGCCCGTCACGTCATGAAAGTCGGTAACACCCGAAGCCCATGGCCCAACCCGCAAGGGGGGGAGTGGTCGAAGGTGGGACTGGCGATTGGGACGAAGTCGTAACAAGGTAGCCGTACCGGAAGGTGCGGCTGGATCACCTCCTTTCTAAGGAGCAACACATCCACCCCGCCGGGATACCCGGACCAACGGTGGTGGAGTGGCCAGAGCTCAAGTGCCGAATGTGTACTTGTTCTGGTTGCTCAAGGAATTGTGGAACTACTGGTTTATGCTGGTTCGCTTGATGCCCGCACGGGCTAGTACTGCATCTTCGGGTGCGTGGAACGTGTGCTGTGGGGTCGAGAGGGATTGGTGTTCGCTGGCATGCTGTTGGGTCCTGAGGCAACACGCCGAGGGGCTAACCCCCCGGGAGTTTGTTTCTGGTGTGGTGTTTGAGAACTGTAGAGTGGATGCGAGCATCTTTGTGGTCAAGTTATTAAGGGCACATGGTGGATGTCTTGGCTTCAGGAGCCGATGAAGGACGTGGGAGGCTGCGATATGCCTCGGGGAGCTGTCAACCGAGCTGTGATCCGAGGATTTCCGAATGGGGAAACCCAGCACCAGTTATGTGGTGTTACCCGCATCTGAATATATAGGGTGTGTGGAGGGAACGCGGGGAAGTGAAACATCTCAGTACCCGTAGGAAGAGAAAACAACCGTGATTCCGTGAGTAGTGGCGAGCGAAAGCGGAAGAGGCTAAACCATGCACATGTCAAGCTGTCAGGCGTTGTGTGTGTGGTGTTGTGGGACCCAGCGTCGAGGATCTGACAGTCCTCGGAACGGTTACGCGTGTTAGTGGAACGCCTTGGGATGGGCGACCGGAGTGGGTGAGAGTCCCGTACGCGAAAACACGTTGTGGATTGTTTGTCTGGTGTTCCCGAGTAGCAGCGAGCTCGTGGAATTTGCTGTGAATCTGCCGGGACCACCCGGTAAGCCTAAATACTTCCTGAAGACCGATAGCGGACTAGTACCGTGAGGGAAAGATGAAAAGTACCCCGGGAGGGGAGTGAAAGAGTACCTGAAACCGTGTGCCTACAAGCCGTCAGAGCCCGAGCATATCCTTGTGATATTACGGTGATGGCGTGCCTTTTGAAGAATGAGCCTGCGAGTTAGTGCTGCGTGGCGAGGTTAACCCGTGTGGGGTAGCCGTAGCGAAAGCGAGTCTGAATAGGGCGTCTGAGTCGCGTGGTCTAGACCCGAAGCGGAGTGATCTACCCATGGCCAGGCTGAAGCGTCGGTAAGACGACGTGGAGGGCCGAACCCACTTAGGTTGAAAACTGAGGGGATGAGCTGTGGGTAGGGGTGAAAGGCCAATCAAACTCCGTGATAGCTGGTTCTCCCCGAAATGCATTTAGGTGCAGCGTCACATGTTTCACCACGGGGGTAGAGCTACTGGATGGTCTAGGGGCCTTACCGGGTTACCGAAATCAACCAAACTCCGAATACCGTGGTGTGAGAGTGTGGCAGTGAGACGGCGGGGGATAAGCTTCGTCGTCGAGAGGGAAACAGCCCAGAACACCAGCTAAGGCCCCCAAGTGTGTGCTCAGTGGGAAAGGATGTGGGATTGCCCAGACAACCAGGAGGTTGGCTTAGAAGCAGCCACCCTTGAAAGAGTGCGTAATAGCTCACTGGTCAAGTGGTCCTGCGCCGACAATGTAGCGGGGCTTAAGCACACCGCCGAAGCTGTGTCATTCACACATACAGATCGACGTGTCCCTTGAGGATCACGTCCAGTCGTGTGGATGGGTAGGGGAGCGTCCTGCATCCAGGGAAGCGGCGGCGGAAGCCAGTCGTGGAGGGTGTGGGAGTGAGAATGCAGGCATGAGTAGCGAATGCAGAGTGAGAAACTCTGCCGCCGGATGACCAAGGGTTCCTGGGCCAGGCTAATCCGCCCAGGGTAAGTCGGGACCTAAGGCGAGGCCGACAGGCGTAGTCGATGGATAACGGGTTGATATTCCCGTACCCGAGCACGTGCGCCCAGGATGAGGCGGTTGATACTAACCACCCAAAGCCAGTTACCAATGTCTTCGGACGGAGGTTTCTGTGTGGAGCGTGGGATCTGATTCCGTAGTAGTCGAGTGATGGGGTGACGCAGGAAGGTAGCTCCGCCAGTGAGTGGTAGTACTGGTGTAAGCGTGTAGGCCAGAGTGTAGGCAAATCCGCACTCTATTAAGGCTGAGACGTGATGCGTAGCCGATTGAGGTGAAGTAGAGTGATCCTATGCTGCCGAGAAAAGCCTCTAGCGAGTGCGTGCACGGCCCGTACCCCAAACCAACACAGGTGGTCAGGTAGAGAATACTAAGGCGATCGGGTGAACTGTGGTTAAGGAACTCGGCAAAATGCCCCCGTAACTTCGGGAGAAGGGGGGCCAAACACTCTGAAGTCCTTCGCGGACTAGGGGTGGGTGGCCGCAGAGACCAGCGGAAAGCGACTGTTTACTAAAAACACAGGTCCATGCGAAGTCGCAAGACGATGTATATGGACTGACGCCTGCCCGGTGCTGGAACGTTAAGAGGACCGGTTAACCTTTCGGGGTGAAGCTGAGAATTTAAGCGCCAGTAAACGGCGGTGGTAACTATAACCATCCTAAGGTAGCGAAATTCCTTGTCGGGTAAGTTCCGACCTGCACGAATGGCGTAACGACTTTCCGGCTGTCTCAACCACAGGCCCGGCGAAATTGCACTACGAGTAAAGATGCTCGTTACGCGCGGCAGGACGGAAAGACCCCGGGACCTTTACTATAGTTTGGTATTGGTTTTCGGTTCGGCTTGTGTAGGATAGGTGGGAGACTGTGAAGCTGGCACGCTAGTGTTGGTGGAGTCGTTGTTGAAATACCACTCTGGTCGGATTGGGAATCTGAACCTCGGACCATGATCTGGTTCAGGGACAGTGCCTGATGGGTAGTTTAACTGGGGCGGTTGCCTCCTAAAGAGTAACGGAGGCGCCCAAAGGTTCCCTCAGCCTGGTTGGCAATCAGGTGTTGAGTGCAAGTGCACAAGGGAGCTTGACTGTGAGACAGACATGTCGAGCAGGGACGAAAGTCGGGACTAGTGATCCGGCACCACCTGGTGGAAGGGGTGTCGCTCAACGGATAAAAGGTACCCCGGGGATAACAGGCTGATCTTGCCCAAGAGTCCATATCGACGGCATGGTTTGGCACCTCGATGTCGGCTCGTCGCATCCTGGGGCCGGAGTAGGTCCCAAGGGTTGGGCTGTTCGCCCATTAAAGCGGCACGCGAGCTGGGTTTAGAACGTCGTGAGACAGTTCGGTCCCTATCCGCCGCGCGCGTAGGATACTTGAGGAAGGCTGTCCCTAGTACGAGAGGACCGGGACGGACGAACCTCTGGTATGCCAGTTGTCACGCCAGTGGCATGGCTGGTTGGCCACGTTCGGAAGGGATAACCGCTGAAGGCATCTAAGCGGGAAGCCTGTTCCAAGATGAGGTATCCCACCCTTGATGGGTTAAGGCCCCCAACAGACCATTGGGTTGATAGGCCAGAAATGGAAGCACAGTAATGTGTTGTCGAGTTGACTGGTACTAATAGGCCGAGGACTTGCCCACAAAGATGTTACGCATCCACTCTACAGCTCTGAAACACCACACCGTTTGTGTGAAACAAACGAGTGTGTGTTGTTTCGTAGTGTTTCGGTGGTTATAGCGTCAGGGAAACGCCCGGTCCCATTCCGAACCCGGAAGCTAAGCCTGACAGCGCCGATGGTACTGCAACCGAAGGGTTGTGGGAGAGTAGGACACCGCCGGACTAACATTGAAAAGGTCTGGGACCTGGTCGAGAACCCTCGTGGTTCTCCCAGGTCCCAGACCTTTTTTCATGCCCGCCTCCGCCCGGTGATAGCAAAGGTCCCTTGCTATCACCGCGGCAGCGCTCAACCGCTCGGCCGGCCGACCGCACGTCGGCGGACCGGCGACGAGAACACCAGCGAAGTCGTCGTCTCCCCATAGCGCTGCATCCGCTCTACGAGCTCCTCCAGCTCCGCAGTGTTCTGACAGGCAACTCGCACTAACCAGCACTCGTCCCCCGTGACGTGATCGGCGTCGAGCACCTGGGGCAGTACGAGGATGGCTTCTCGGAAGCGAGCGGTGTCGAGGCTCCGCACCTTCGCCCGGATCATCGCCTCGATCGGCAGCCCGAGCTTCGTCAAGTCGACGCTGGCCGAGTAGCCGGTGATGACCCCCTTCTCCTCGAGGCGCCGGACCCGCTCGGTCACCGCGGGCGCGGACAGCGACACTCGTCGACCGAGCTCCGAGAAGGTCAGCCGTCCGTCGGACTGCAGCAGCTCGAGCAGCTGCCAGTCGAGATCATCGAGGTTCACGGAACTCCAGGTCGATCGTCGTATCCGCCAGGAATCTCCAGGCTAGTCGGCGGCAGCGCCTGGATTCTCCGATGTTCTGGATGATCACCGATCAGCAGGATTAAGGCATGACGATCGAACCCCGCGTACTGACGTCCCCGGCTCTGGACAGCGCGACCGCGGCCGCGCACCTTCGCGCCGAGCTCGCCCTCGATGTGGACCCCGATGACTTGATCCGCGATCTCACCGCCGATACCCAGCGTGGATACGTGGTCGTCGAGACCCGGGCTCCCGAAGCCTTCGCGTCGGCTCGCATCCCCGGCGCGATCAATCTCCCCTACCGGGACCTGACGCCCGAGTCGGTCAGCAACCTCGACCGCAGTCTCGTCTACGTCTGCTACTGCGAGAGCATTCACTGCAACGCCGCGACCAAGGGAGCCCTGAAACTCGCGGAGTTCGGCTTCAAGGTCAAACGCCTCTCCGGCGGTATCACCGCCTGGCAAGCAGCCGGCTATCCCGTCGACCGGGACACCCTCGCGCTCTCCCTCACTTCCGCCCCCACCCCACGCTGCGCCTGCTGACACCCGGAGCGGAGCAAGGGACCTTTGCTATCGCGGCCCCGAGTGATAGCAAAGGTCCCTTGCTCTCCCCGCGGTCGTAGGCTGGGGTGGTGACCGCTCCCAAGTTGCTCGTCATCCAGCCAGACGAATCAGATCCGATCGGCCCCCTCGGCGACTGGCTCACCGAGGCGGGAGCCGAGCTCGACATCCGGTTGCCGCCCGAACAGGATCTCCCCGCCGATCTTGACGGGTACGCGGGCGTCGTCTGTCTTGGCGGGGGGATGGGTGCCAACGACGACGCAGCCCATCCGTGGCTTGCGGACGTGCGGAAGCTTCTTTCGAAGGCTGCGAGCACTCACATCCCGACGCTCGCGATCTGTCTCGGCGGCCAGCTCCTGGCGACGGCGCTGGGCGGCATCGTCGCCACAGGTGATCAAGGGCCCGAGGTCGGCCCGGGGCTTGTGTCCAAGAAGGACGCTGCTTGGACTGACCCGCTCTTCGCGGACCTGCCGCTCATGCAGGACGTCTTGCAGTTCCACAACGACGCGATCACTCGGCTGCCGGCCGGAGCCGAACTCCTCGCTTCCTCGCCGCGGTATGCCTACCAGGCCTTCCGATTCGACCGTTGTGCCTACGGTGTCCAGTTCCATATCGAGACAACGCCGGACATCGTGCTCGACTGGGCGCGGCAGTCGCCGGAAATGGCGGAACTCACCCGGCCGGACGCACTCACCCCGGAAAATCTCGCCCAGGTGCACGCCGACATCACCGAAACCTGGCGACCGTTCGCGCATCGCTTCGTCCGACTGGTGTCCGGTGACCTCGCTCCGGCTGCGGAACGTCAACGTACATTGCCGATGGCTTAACGACTTATGTCTCAAATGTGTATGGGTTGTTAACGCTCTTGTCTTGCTGTCAGGTACCTTGCGAAGGGAGTTTCGAAGGGTTCGGAGGTCGGGGTGGAGCCCTCAGTGTTGGTCGTGCTCGTCGTCGTCACGGCCCTAATTTTCGATTTCACAAACGGGTTCCATGACACGGCCAACTCGATGGCGACGTCGATCGCCACGGGGGCGCTGCGTCCCAAGGTGGCCGTGACGATCTCCGCGGTCCTGAACCTGGTCGGAGCCTTCCTGTCGGTCGAAGTCGCCAAGACCATCTCGAATGGACTGGTCGACGACACCAAGATCGGGCCGGCGATCGTGTTCGGCGGTCTGGTCGGGGCGATCGTGTGGAACCTGGTCACTTGGTTCGTGGGACTGCCGTCCAGTTCGTCCCATGCGTTGTTCGGTGGGCTGATCGGCGCTACGTGGGTGTCGGCCGGAACGGACTCCGTCCATTTCGGAAAGATCGTCGAGAAGGTGCTGATCCCAGCGGCACTGTCGCCTGTCCTGGCAGGCCTTGCCGCGATGATCGTGACGTACTTCGTCTACCGGATCTTCGTCCGGCGCGGCCGCACGTCGGGCTTCCGAGTCGGCCAGATCATCTCGGCTTCGCTCGTCTCGCTAGCTCATGGCACGAACGACGCGCAGAAGACCATGGGTGTCATCACGCTGACGATGATCACTGCCGGAACCCTGCCCGCCGGAGCCGGTCCGCCGCTCTGGGTGATCGTCAGTGCGGCATTGGCGTTGGCGCTCGGCACTTACCTGGGTGGCTGGCGAATCACCTACACGCTGGGTAAGGGCCTGACGGACATCGATGGCCCGCAGGGCTTCGCCGCGCAGACCAGCTCGGCGGCGGTCATTCTCGCCTCGACGAGCTTCGGCTTTCCGCTTTCGACGACTCACGTCTGTTCCGGCGGCATCGTCGGTTCAGGTGTGGGCAGGAACGAGTCACCGGTCCGCTGGGGTACTGCCGGCCGCATGGTGATCGCCTGGCTGTTCACGCTTCCGGCAGCTGCCATCGTCGGAGCCGCTGCAGGTCTCGTGACTTCGACAGGCACTGTGGGCACCATCTCCGTCGGTGTAGTGGGCCTGGCGATCGGTATCGGGATTTACCTTCTTTCGCGGCGGAGCCCCGTCAACGCCGGCAGCTTCACCACTCCGGCCCCGACCGTTCCAGAACAGGAAGTCGGCAGGATCGCCGCCTAGCGGAGCAGGGGACCTTTGGTATCGCCGCCGCTCGGCGACACCAAAGGTCCCCTGCTCTCTTGCGCGTCCGTCTGGTCATGGACGGAAGGGCGACTACGGTGGAAGCCGATGGTTGAGCGCGCCAGGCCGACCGCTTCCGTGGCGAGATACGGCTTCACCGACCCCCGTGCCGACGGGCAGCTGCGTGCTGCCGGTTGGTGGACCGAATCCGGCCCGGACAGCTCCGCTGCCGACGTGCTGTCAGCCCTTTCCCGCGCGGCGGATCCCGATCTGGCCTTGAGTGGACTCGACCGGATCAGGGAGGCCGATCCGGCTGCCTGGACTGAGCTCGACCAGGAGCTTCGGGCGAACCGCACCTTCCGTGGCCGGTTGCTCGGTGTTCTGGGCACCTCAAGCGCGCTCGCGGACTTCCTGGTCGGGAACACCGATTGCTGGAAGACCCTCCAGGGCGACAAGTGCACTGAGCCGGATCAGTACGTGAGCCGCCTTCTTGACCATTTACGGTCGGAAGGAGAGCTGCTCACAGGGCTTGAGTCAGAGCAGGCTCTTCGCGCCGGATACCGCGAACTGCTTCTCGGGATCGCGGCGGCCGACCTCGGTCATCTCGTCGAACCTGGCCTCCATCAGCCGCCCTATGCCGAAATCGGTGCTCAGCTCACCAAGCTGGCCGAGGCCGCACTCACGGTGGGCCTTCTGGTCGCGGAGTCAGAGGTGGGTGCCGGGGTCGAAGGCCGGCTGGCCGTGATCGCGATGGGCAAATGCGGTGGCCGAGAGCTGAACTATGTGAGCGACGTGGATGTCATCTTCGTCGGAGATGGAGATCTCTCGGTTTCGACGCGGCTGGCCAGCACGATGATGCGCGTGGTCGGCAAGGCCTGCTTCGAGGTCGACGCGGCTTTGCGCCCGGAGGGCAAGGCGGGCGCATTGGTCCGCACCCTCGACGGCCACGCTGCCTACTACCAGAAATGGGCCAAGACCTGGGAGTTCCAGGCGTTGCTCAAAGCGCGACCGGTCGCAGGCGACCCCGAGCTCGGGCGTCAGTACGCGGAGATGGTCGCTCCGAAAGTGTGGGCGGCGGCCGATCGGGAGAACTTCGTCCCCGAGGTGCAGAAGATGCGGCGCCGCGTCGAAGGCCACGTGCCCTCCGCGCACGCCGAGCGGGAACTGAAGCTGGGACGCGGCGGCCTTCGCGATGTCGAGTTCGCGGTGCAGTTGCTGCAGCTGGTCCACGGTCGAATCGATGCCGAGCTGCGTTCTCCGTCCACGATGGACGCGCTCGCCGCATTGGGGGAGGGCGGGTACGTCGGTCGCACGGATGCCGCGGAGCTTGGATCGTCGTACGAATTCCTCAGGACCATTGAGCATCGCCTCCAGCTTCGCCGGCTTCGGCGTACGCACCTGTTTCCCGCGGCTTCGGACGCGAGTGAGTTGCGAACGATCGCGAGGGCGAGCGGAGTTCGGCCCGCCCGTGGCCGGAGCGAAGGAGATGTGCTGCTGGCGGAGTTCCGGCGCCACCTGCAGAGCATCCGACGTCTTCACGAGAAGCTCTTCTACCGCCCGCTCCTGCAGTCCGTTGCGAACGTGCCCACCGAAGCACTACGGCTGACGACGAAACAGGCGGAAAGCCGCCTCGCCGCACTCGGCTACGCCGCGCCGGACGGGGCACTGCAGCACATCAAGGCACTGACTGCCGGAATGTCGCGTCGGGCGGCCATCCAGCAGGCTCTGCTGCCGGTCTTGCTGGACCTTCTCGCCGACACCCCGGACCCTGACCGCGGACTTCTGTCCTATCGGAAGGTCTCCGAGGCGCTTGAGCAAACTCCTTGGTACCTCAGGGTTCTTCGGGACGAGGGTGCTGTCGTCGAACGGCTCGCCTTCCTGCTGGGCACATCGCGGTTGGTGCCTGACCTGCTGGTGAGAGCGCCGGAAGTCCTGCAACTGCTCGGAGATCCCGCGCGCCTGGCGGGTCGCACCCCGGCGGAAGTGGCCATTTCACTACGAGCTGCGGTTCGCCGTCAGCCGGGTTTGAACGCCGCGGTCGCGGCCGCCAGATCGCTCCGACGGCACGAGATGCTGCGGATCGCGTCCGCCGACTTACTGGGGTTGCTCGATGTCCCCGCGGTCTGCGAGGCGCTGTCGAGTGTGTGGGTCGCCGTGTTGCAAGGCGCCTTGGCTGCGGCTTTTCGCCAGCGGCAGGCAGAGCTCGGCCAGACGCCCGCGAAGATCGCCGTCATCGGTATGGGGCGTCTGGGCGGAGCCGAACTCGGCTATGGATCCGACGCCGACGTGCTCTTCGTCTGCGAGCCGACTGAGGGGGTGTCGGACTCCGAAGCAGCGAAGTTCGCTTCCTCCGTCGCCGAGACGGTGCGCAAGATTCTCGGCGCGCCCAGCCCTGACCCTGCATTGGTCGTCGACGCCGATCTTCGTCCCGAAGGGCGGAGCGGCCCGTTGGTGCGGACCCTCGAGTCCTACCGCAGCTACTACGGACGGTGGGCGGAGGTCTGGGAATCGCAGGCACTGCTTCGGGCCCGGTTCATCGCCGGCGACGACGATCTCGGCGCACGGTTCATCGCAATGATCGACCCCATCCGCTACCCGCAGGCCGGCCTCGACGCGGTTCGAGTGCGCGAGATCAGACGGATCAAGGCGCGGGTGGAGACGGAGCGGATGCCCAAGGGCGCCGACCCGACAAGGCACACGAAACTCGGGCGCGGAGGGCTCGCCGACGTGGAGTGGACCGTGCAGCTCATGCAACTGCGTCACGGGCACGAGGTTGAGGGACTTCGGACCACGTCGACGATCGAAGCGCTGAAGGCCGCGGTGGAGGCAGGGCTCGCCGAGGCCGCCGAGATCGAATCTCTGACCGAAGCCTGGCTGTTGGCGACAAGGGTCCGGAACGCCGGGATGCTGGTCAGGGGCAAGGCCGTCGACGAGATCCCCAGCTCCGGTCGAGATCTCGCCGCGGTCGCGCGGGTACTCGGTTACTCCGCGGACGACGATCCAGGCGAGTTTCTTGATGCCTACCGGCGGACGACGCGGCGTGCCCATGCGGTCGTGGAGACCCTCTTCTACCAGGATCGACCGCTCTGACCTGCGAGAAGTGAGCAAGGGACCTTTGCTATCGCCTCGCCCACGCGCGGCAGGCGGTAGCAAAGGTCCCTTGCTCACACTTGGAGACGCGGACGGAGAGCGGCACTTAGAGTGGTCTGGTGACTGTGCGCGAGCCATTTCGCACCCGGATCAAGGTGCGCCATTACGAGCTGGACACTCTCGGCCATCTCAACCACGCCGTCTACCACTCGTACGGCGAGGTATCCAGGCTCGAGCTGATGGAGCTCGCCGGGGGCCTCAACTCGGGCATGCGAGACGCGAATCTCGCGTTCGTGCTGTTGGAGTCCCACATCGTGTTCCGACGCGAGCTTCGAGCCGGTGACGTCGTCGATGTGACCTGTGATGCCAAGTTCGGTACCGGCAAGACCTTCCACATGGACTCGAACATCTACAAGGTCGACGGCACCCTGTCCGCGGAAATCACCTGCACGCTGGGGCTGATGGATCTCGAGCGACGCAAGCTGGTGGATGACCCGCGCGGCCGTATCGAGCGTGCGGGCGTCGACCTGAAGGTTCTCTCCACCTCGGAGTAGTCGCTCCGCCGGACCAAAAGAAACGCCGGTGGTGAGGGCGTTTCCGCACCTCACCACCGGCGTGCTCTTGGTGTTGCTACCGCACGACTTACACGTCGTAGTACAGCGAGAACTCGTACGGGTGCGGGCGCAGCCGCAGCGGGTCGATCTCGTTCTCACGCTTGTAGGAGATCCACGTGTCGATCACGTCGGGGGTGAACACGCCACCCTCGAGCAGGTAATCGTGGTCGGCCTCGAGCGTGTCGAGAACCGCACCCAGGTCGCCAGGAACGAGCTTGACGTTCTGGGCCTCCTCCGGCGGGAGCTCGTAGAGGTCCTTGTCGATGGGCTCCGGCGGCTCGATCTTGTTCTTGATGCCGTCGAGACCGGCCATCATCATCGCCGAGAACGCCAGGTACGGGTTGCCGGACGAGTCCGGGCACCGGAACTCGGCGCGCTTGGCCTTCGGGTTGTTGCCCGTGATGGGGATACGGACACAAGCCGACCGGTTCCGCTGCGAGTACACCAGGCTGACCGGAGCCTCGAAGCCCGGCACGAGCCGGTGGTACGAGTTGACGGTCGGGTTGGTGAAGGCCAGCAGGCTCGGCGCGTGCTTGAGCAGACCGCCGATGTAGTGACGGGCGGTGTCGGACAGCCCCGCGTAACCCGACTCGTCGTGGAACAGCGGCGTGCCGTCCTTCCACAGCGACTGGTGGCAGTGCATACCCGAGCCGTTGTCACCGGCGAGCGGCTTCGGCATGAACGTCGCGGTCTTGCCGGCGGCGAACACGGTGTTCTTCACGATGTACTTGAACAGCTGCAGGTCGTCCGCAGCGTGCAGCAGCGTGTTGTACTTGTAGTTGATCTCGGTCTGACCAGCGGTGCCCACTTCGTGGTGCGCGCGCTCGATCTCGAAACCGGACCCCTGCAGCTTGCTGACGATCTCGTCGCGCAGGTCGGCGAAGTGGTCGACCGGCGGAACGGGGAAGTAGCCGCCCTTGAACTTCGTCTTGTAACCCTGGTTGCCGCCCGGCACGTCGGCACCGGTGTTCCACCAGCCCTCGACGGAGTCGATCTCGTGGAACGAGGCGTGCTCGGCGGAGTCGAACCGGATCGAGTCGAAGATGTAGAACTCGGCCTCCGGGCCGAAGAACACGTTGTCGGCGACGCCGTACTCGGAGATGTACTGCTCGGCCTTGCGCGCGATGTTGCGCGGGTCGCGGCTGTACGCCTCCCGGGTGAACGGGTCGTGCACGAAGAAGTTCAGCGAAAGCGTCTTGGCCTTGCGGAACGGGTCGATACGCGCGGTTTCGGGGTCCGGGAGGAGCAGCATGTCGGATTCGTGGATCGACTGGAACCCACGCACCGAGGAGCCGTCGAAGGCCAGGCCTTCTTCATAGGCTTCTTCGTTGAACGCCTTCGCCGGAACGGTGAAGTGCTGCATCACACCGGGCAGGTCGCAGAACCTGACGTCGACGACCTCTACGTTCTCGTCGGCGATAAGGCGCTGAATGTCGTCTGGAGTAGTGGGCACCCTCGGTGACTCCTTCTCGTTCGTTGCCGGCGGCAGTACTCTCTTCGGCTCACGCTAAGAGCGCGGTGTTGCCCGACCGTCACCCGTATGTTTCGCCGGTGTTAACGGGGCGGCGATATCGGGTAGTCGACCAGGGCGAATGTGGCCCGCGCCACCGGCATACCCTGGATGGGTGGCGAGATGGACCGGAGAATGGCTACCCGGAGCCGGGGACGAAACGACGGCCGGTGGCGAGGGTACGCAGCGATGGCGTGGTGAGCGACTCGGCTTGCCCCAATCGGGTGTCGGCTCGGTAGCGGGCGGTGGGGCACGACTCCTCGGGCTGGTCATCGATTTGGTGCTCGCCTCGTTGGTCACCACTCTCTTCGTGACACCCAACCTCCAGGATCCGGCCGTCATGCAGACGTTCAACCTCTGGTCTGTGGGTGTCTGGGCGGCCATCACGGTCATTCCCGCCACGTTCTTCGGCTTCACTCCGGGTATGGCAGTGGTCGGAGTCCGCGTTGCCAGGCTCGACGGCGCACAGATGGTCGGAGTGTGGCGTGCAGTAGTGCGGGCCGCACTGACCTTTCTGATCATCCCTGCCGCGCTCCGCAACATCGACGGCCGGAGCTGGCTCGACCGGCTGACCGGAACCGTCGTGATCCGGATGCGATGACCTCGGAAGAGAGAGCAAGGGATCTTTGCTCTCGCCAGAGGAACGGCTGCCTTGCTGACTGCGTTCAGGCGGCCGGTGCCGAGGGAGCACTGCCGAGTTCCGGGGGCGGTCGTTGCCGAGCGCGGCGGTGAGCTGCTCGCAGCTCCTGAATCACTACCAGCGGCTGGTCCCGTAGCTGCGCCGGACTTACCTGGACGACGATGAGGCCGACGGCGACCAAGGTGGGTATCTCGGATGCCTTGTCCGGTTCGAGAGAGATCTCCTCGTAGCGGAGTTGCATGGCGACCCCGACCTTTGGCCACCAGACTTCGGCGACACCGATGGCCTCCCCAGCCGAAGTTCGTAGCTCGGCCTTCCTCATCGGTTTGGGCAGTCCACTGCGGTCGAGCACGGTCTCCAGCCATTGCTCCACGGCGGAGTCGACACCGTCCTGGAGTGCGCCGACGACGATGCGGGGGAGTGCCGAGCCGATCGTGCTGGCCTGCGCCAGCTCGGTTCGAAGTTTCTCTGGAGTGCAGAGTCCGCGGTGGACCGCGTCGTGGATCATCGCTCGCACGGAGTGGAGTTCGTCCATGCGGCGAGCCGCGTCGATCAGGGCCCGGGCGAGCGGAGCTACCGGCAGCCCGTCGATCTCCACTGGTTCCGGTAGGTGGATCGTTCGTTCGACGACGGCGAATCCCCAGGTGGCGACCTTGCTCCGGTGGGGGATCAAGGTGTGGGCCCGTCTTTCCGGTGGAAGTCTTCTGACCCCGTACAACCGGGCAGCCTGGACTCCGGTGAGCATCGCGTCCGGACCCGCGTGAGTCAGCGCGATCTTCAGAAGCTGATGCCTGGTCGGCGCGGCGTCGGTCAGAAGGATGACGCCGGGAATCGGACGTCGCCACGGGCCGTCTTCGCGACAGCGGCGCGAGATCCAGGAGTGGGAGTGGCCCAGGGCGACAAGTTTCGCCCGGGCGGCCACACCGTCCGGGAACATCGCTGCCAGCGCCGCCTGCAAGGCACCTGGGATTCCGTCCACGCAGTGATCATGCGACCACCCACCGACAGTTTTTGTTCGGAAACGAATCAGGGGTCCTTTGCTACCACGCGAGGCGGTAGCAAAGGACCCCTGATGCTCGTTTGGTCAGCGGCGGCGGATGGTGCGCTGGACGTTGCGCATCTTCGCGCCGGCCGGCATCGGGCCCTTGGGCATCGCGGCGCCGCGGCTGCCGAGGGCGGCCAGCTTCGCTTCCAGCGCGTCCACCTGGGCGGGCTTGAGGTTGCGCGGGAGCTTCATGAGGTAGCCCTGAAGCTTCTTCAGCGGCACCTGCTGCTCTTCGTTCCCGATGATCACGTTGTAGATCGGGGTCTCACCGATCAGGCGGGAAACGCGCTTCTTCTCCTGCGCGAGCAGGGACTTCACGCGGTGCGGCGCACCTTCGGCGACGAGTACGACACCCGGGCCACCGAGTACTCGGTGCACGGCGTCGAGCTGGGTCGTGGCCGCCACTGTCGGCGTCACCTTCCAGCGGCCTCGCATGTTCTCGAGTGCCCAGGCCGCGGCGCCCGGCTGTCCGTCCGCCTTCGAATACACGGTCTTCTGGACCCGCCTGCCGAAGATGATCACAGCGGCGAGTGCGCCGAGCAGAATGCCCAGCGGCAGCACGACCCAGTGGACGTCGAAGATGAACCCGATGCCGAAAACGACACCGGTGATGACCAGGAGCGATCCGGCCATCCAGGGGATGAGCGCCTTGTCTTCCTTGCGCTGCATCTTGAAGGCCTCGAAGATCTGCCCGCGGCGAGCCTTGCTCGCGGCGCGCTTCTCCTTCTTGGCCAGCTTCGCTGCTTCCTTGTCCTGCTTTCCCGCCATGTGACCAGGATACGGCCGCGTGCCCTGCGTCGATCCCGTCGGGCCCTCTGCGAGGATCGGGGCGTGGTTAGCGCATCGTCCCCGAAGAGTCGTCCAGGCCTGCTCGATGGGCTCGATCCCGAGCAACGCGCCGCCGCCTGCGCGCCGAGGGGGCCGGTCTGTGTTCTCGCTGGAGCGGGGACAGGCAAGACTCGGACGATCACGCATCGCATCGCTCATTTGGTCCGTTCCGGGCACGTCGCCGCTGGTCAGGTCCTTGCGGTGACCTTCACGACCCGCGCCGCGGGCGAGATGCGAGCGCGCCTTCGGGGCTTGGGTGTCGAAGCCGCCCAGGCGCTTACTTTCCACGCCGCCGCTCGCCGTCAGCTTCGGTACTTCTGGCCGCAAGTCGTCGGGGACCGGCCGTGGGAGCTGCTCGAGAACAAGTTCCGCTACATCAGCCAAGCCGCGAACAAGGCCGGCCTCGGCACCGAGACGGAGCTCCTGCGCGACCTCGCCAGTGAGATCGAGTGGAGCAAGGCCTCTTTGGTATCGCCGGACGACTATCCGGCCGTCGCCGCACGCACTCAGCGGGACACCCCCGCGCCCGCGTCGCAGGTCGCGGAGGTCTACCGCAACTACGAGAAGGTCAAGAACGCCGCGCAGGTGCTCGATTTCGACGACCTGCTCCTGCACACCACCGCCGTCCTCGAGGAGCACACGGTCGTGGCCCAGGAGTTCCGCGAGCGCTACCGCTGTTTTGTCGTCGACGAGTACCAGGACGTCACTCCGCTCCAGCAGCGGCTGCTCGACGCGTGGCTCGGCGGCCGCGACGACTTGACCGTGGTCGGCGACGCCAACCAGACCATCTACTCGTTCGGTGGTGCCTCTCCTCGGCCGCTGCTGGAGTTCACTCGGAGGTTCCCCGAGGCGACGGTCGTGCGGCTCGAGCGGGACTACCGCTCGACTCCGGAGGTCGTGGCTCTCGCCAACCAGGTGATCGGCGCCGCCCGTGGTCGTCCCGCGGGGTCGAGGTTGAAACTCATCGGCCAGCGTCCCTCGGGGCCGGTCCCGCGTTTCGCCGAATATGACGACGAGACCGCCGAGGCGGCCGCAGTCGCACGCAGGATCCGTGACCTGCTCGACGGCGGAGTGGCGGCCAGCGAGATCGCCGTTCTCTACCGGGTCAACGCCCAATCAGAGGCCTACGAGCAGGCGCTGGCGGAAGTGGGCATTCCGTACCTGGTCCGCGGCGGCGAGCGGTTCTTCGCCAGGGCCGAGGTTCGGCAGGCGATGTCCGCGTTGCGGATGGCGTCGACCGACGCCGACACCGGCGAGCTCGTGACCAGGGTTCGCTCCGTGCTCGCGAAGGTGGGGCTGACCGACCAGCCTCCGGCCGGCGGCGCGGCGAAGGAGCGGTGGGACGCGCTTCTGTCGATCGTCGAGCTGGCGGAGGAGCTGGCTTCCACGATCGACGACGCGGACCTGCCCCGATTCGTGGCGGAGCTCGAGCAGCGGGCCACCGCGCAGCATCCGCCGACGGTGGAGGGCATCACTTTGGCCTCGCTTCACGCGGCGAAGGGCCTCGAATGGGACGCCGTGTTCCTTGTCGGGCTCGCCGAGGGGACCATGCCGATCCTCCACGCTGACGGTGACGACGCGGCCATCGAGGAAGAGCGCCGCCTTTTCTATGTCGGCGTCACCCGGGCCCGAGAGCACCTCTCGCTGTCGTGGGCTTTGGCCAGGACGTCGGGCAACCGCCGCAACCGGCGGCGCAGCCGATTCCTCTACGGCCTGATCCCCGAAGACCACCCGGCAGCGAGGGTCGCGCGAGCTCAGCAGCCGAAGCAGTCCGGTACCAAGGCGCGGTGCCGGGTGTGCGGCGGGCCGCTGCTGGAGACCCTGGACATCAAGCTGGGGCGCTGTTCCCGTTGCCCGTCCAACGTGGATGAGCAACTTCTCGAAAAGCTGAGGTCCTGGCGAGGGGAACGCTCCCGCGAACTCAAGGTGCCGGCTTTCGTCGTCTTCACGGACGCGACGCTGGTCGCCATCGCCGAGCAGCGGCCGACTGATGACACAGCGTTGTGCGCCATCTCCGGGATCGGCGCGACGAAGCTCGAACGCTTCGGGGCGGAGGTTCTCGACGTCGTGCGGGCCTCGGTGGAGTCTTGACCGCGTCGCCGGCTTGATCCGCGCGGCGAACCCGCTGCTCAGAGCCGATCTTCGTAGCTTCGACGGTTTTTCTGGAAAATAAGTTGCCCCGGTATGGTCAGGGGCAATAACCTGCTGGTACCGGGCGGAAGCGCCCGGCTGGGGAAGAACTTCTACAACACAGCGTAGACCGCAGGGCGGTTCGCGCGCGACAGAGAAAGGTGGTGCCGGTGAAATGACGATCAAGATGACGCTCACGAGCCCTGGCACCCGTCTGTCCTGCATCGCGGAAGTCCCGCAGGCTCAGCGTCAGGGCACCTTCATGCCCGTGAGCACCCTTGCCGCCCGCGGCACCTTGCGTCTCGACCTGAGCCGGATCGCCGCTGACGAAACCTTCACGCACGTTGCCGCCTTCGGTGGAGCGTACGTGAACGGTGGCGTCGATCTGCCGGTCATCAAGCAGTTCCGTGTTCCGTTGTCCATACGGGAGCGAAGTTCCTGACCTAGTCAGGACTAGAGGCTCACGAAGGCCGCGGAACCGGTTACCGGATCCGCGGCCTTCGTGTTTTTGCTGCACAAACAAGTTGGCTGCACAACCTAATTGGGGTTCAGCGTTGTCCAGTTCCACCGTCAGTAAGAAATCCGTCACGGAACAGAGGAGTGCACTCATGTCATCGGCCATAGCTTTCGCGCCGGGGGAGGCCCTGCCCTTCGCCGACGCAGGCGTCGTCGACCTGCTCGACGCCATCGACTCGCCCGAGTCGATGCTTCCCTGCCGTTCGGGCGACGCGGACCTCTGGTTCGCCGAGTCGCCGGCAGAGCTCGAGCGCGCGAAGGCGTTCTGCGGGGACTGCCCGGTCCGTTCCGCCTGCCTCGCGGGCGCCCTTTCGCGGCGTGAGCCGTGGGGTGTCTGGGGCGGCGAGATCTTCGAACGCGGCGTTGTCGTCGCGCGGAAGCGGCCCCGTGGCCGCCCCCGCAAGAACCCGGTCGTCGAGCCCGCCGCCGAGGCGCGCCCCGTTGCGCACAAGGTCGAGCGGAGCGCCGCGGCATGACCGTCGAACCCATCACCACCAGGGATTACGAGGCGCGGACGGGTAACCGAACTCTCGCGCCTGCCAAGTTGAACGAGATCAAGGTCGAGGAGACCAGCGAAATGTTGCTTTATGAAGAACTGTCCAGAGCCCGAATACGAGACCTCGAAGAGGGAGTCCGCGCGCAACGGGCTCGGAGCGGCGCACGCGCCGTACGCAGGTGGACCAAGGTCGCCCGTTGGGCGAGTCGGCGAGCCGAGCGCCTTCAGGCCTGACCCTACGGGGAAGCAGGGGACCTTTGCTATCGCCGCGCGGCAGCAAAGGTCCCCCGCTCCCCCTTTGGGCGTGGTGCGGTTCGGGGGTGGTGTTCACTGGGGGAATGGCCGTACACACGCACGACGACATCGACTGGGCGGACCGGCTTCGGTCGCTTCGCATGGCCGAGGCGCTCGACGCCGAGCCGACACGGGAGGCGGCCCGCCGGCTGCTGGATGGCATGCCGGACGGGCCGACCATCGTCGACGTCGGCTGCGGCGCGGGCGGGATGAGCGTCCTCTTCGCCGAGGAGCTCACCTCGGCCGGAGCCAGGATCGTGCTGGTCGACGCGACCGAGCACCTGCTGGCCGAGGCGCACAAGGTTGTCAGCGCTGTCGCTGGGGACAGGGCCGCCGTCGAGACGATCCACGCCGACGTTGCCGACGGCGGGTTGCCCGCCAAACTGCCTCCCGCAGATCTGGTCTGGGCATCACGCGTGGTTCACCACCTGCCCGACCAGCAAGCGGCGATCGGCACCCTCGCCAAGCTCGCCCGCCCTGGCGGGCTGGTCGCCATCTCCGAGGGCGGCCTGGACTTCAACTGCCTCCCCTGGGACCTCGGCATCGGCCGCCCTGGGCTCGAGGAGCGACTCCTCGCCGCGCGAGGCGAGTGGTTCGCCGAGATGCGAGCGGGCATCCCCGGCTCCGTCTCCATGCCCTACGGCTGGAACATCGCACTCCAGCGGGCCGGTCTCGACGACGTCGATTCCTTCGGGGTGCTCATCCACCACCCGGCGCCCGGTCCGGACCTGCTGCGCGAGTTCGTCCTCGAGCGGATTACCTGGCTGACCGAGGTGGCGGGCGACCTCCTGAGCGCCGAAGACCGCGAAACCGCGGCCGCCTTGCTGGATCCAGCGGACCCAGCCTTCCTCGGCGCACGTCAGGATCTGTTCCTACAGGGGGCGAAGACGATCCATCGCGGGTGTCGGCCGTGAGTGACCAGGTCGGTTGCTCGTTGTGCGGCCGGATCCGCGGCGCCGACGAGGAGCCCGCGCAGACGCTCGCTTGGATGTCCACCCGCGAGAACGGCGTCGTGCGCTGGACGTGTCCTGCCTGCGCTCGCCGCCACACCCGCGACATCGAGGGAAAACTGCCGGACGAGTACTGGTGAGCCCTCAGGCCGCGTCGCCGATCCGGCCGATCGTGCGGACCTTCGGGCGTGGTGTCCGTGCCGCTTCGGCGAACGCCCTGACGAGCTCGGCCGCCACTTCCATCGGAACCTTCTTCAGCTGGTCGATGGTGCAGCGGACCAGGACGGTTCCGGTCGCGGTCAGTGCCAGCGGATGAAAATTCGCGGCGCCCTGTTTCGGGGCACGGAACTGCCAGGCCAGGCCGATGTCGTCCCACCAAGCATCGGCAACGCCGATGGGGCGCCCTCGTCGGTCGCAGATCGTCATGTTCCATGACGGCGACGGCAGCGGGCAGCCGCCGAGAGCCTTCTTCGCCAAGCCATGCGCGTAGGTCTCTTCGGGATCGACACGACGCAGAGCCGTACGGACCGCCGCTGAGCCTCGCCGGTTACCGGAATCGAGCTCCTCGTTGAGCTCTTCGAGCGTGCACAGACCCCAGTACAGCGGTAGCGAGATCAACTCGTCGATCCGTGCCGGATCGAGCTCCAACCGGGCCAGATCGAGCGCCGCCCGGGCGGGCGGGGCGAACGGGACGCCGTCGATCGAGGTCGGCGGCGGCATCCGTGTGGTTCTTCGGGGCAGCATGCCGGGTTCCGCCGGCATACGGCGATAGTCGGGGACGAGGAGATGGACCTCCCGCGTCAGCGGGCAGTCCACGCCTCGCGCGCGAAGCGCGTCGGAGCCCGTCACCACGACGTCCGGCCCGAACCGCGCGACGGCGGCCTGTAGCAGCTGAAGCCGGGTGGGCGCGGAGTCGCGCAACAGGATCACACCCGGCATCAGCCTTCGCCAAGGACCGCCCGGACCGCAGAGCTTCGCTGCGTAACGCGCGGTCACGCCCGCCTTGCGCAGCTCGCGGCTGGTGATGATCCCGGACTCGCTGGTGTTACTGAGCGCCATGAGTCGGGCGCTTCGTGTAGTGGTCATGGATCGAGAATGACCGTTGGGCCGTCCGGGTGGAACAGCTTCCGCGAAGTTGTGGACAACTCGCCCGGCGACCCCGATTTCGGCTCAGTTCCCACGATCCCTGTGGATAACTTCTCAGGCCGCGAAGCCCGGCTGCCATCGTTCGACGATCGCGCGGGCGGGGATTTCGGCGTCGAGCTGACAGAGGATGCCGGTCGATCCGGCGGTCACCCGGTGGATCATCAGGTATTCGGGCGGCAGGTTGAGCGAGCGGCCGATCCGGAAATCCCGGCCCCGGGTGTCGCCGACCCGGCCCGCCTGACGTTGCATCCAGCGTCGGGTGAAGTGGAACGTCTCGCCCGCCAGCGGCTCGGTGAACGGCGCCAGGTAGGCGAGCACGTCATCGGCTTGCAGATCCGCGTCGGCCCGGATGAAACCGGACTCCCTGAGCAGCCGCATGAGCTTCGAGGACTCGCCGTCGAGCGCCAACCTGGTCATCTCGCCGAGGTGCTGCGGAATCCCTTCGGGCAGCCGGGACACCCCGCCGAAGTCGATCACGCAGAGCCTGCCGTCGTCGGTCAGCATGAAGTTGCCGGGATGGGGGTCCGAATGCAGCAGCCGGGCCCGTTCCGGCGACGAGTAGTGGAACTCGGTGAGCAGGCGGCCGGCGCGATCCCGTGTCTCCTTGTCACCGCCGGCGATGATCTTCGACAGCGGAGTGCCGGTGACCCACTCCGTGACGACGACCTTTGGAGCGCTGGCGACCACACGGGGGATCAAAAATCCCGGGACGTTTTCGAAGGCCTTCACGAAAGCACGCTGGTTCTGGGCTTCCGCCTGGTAGTCGAGCTCTTCGTTCATCCGCTCGGCGAGTTCCGCCAGGAGAGGTTTCACCTCGGTTCCCGGCACGAAAGCCTGGAACAACCGGCTGAAACGCTGGAGCTGCCGAAGGTCGCTCCGCAAGGCGTCGTCGGCTCCGGGGTACTGGACCTTGACGGCGACTTCGCGGCCGTCGTGCCAGGTCGCGCGGTGGACCTGGCCGATGCTCGCGGACGCGGCCGGTTCGTCGTCGAAGGCGGCGAACCGCTGCTGCCAGGTGCGTCCCAGTTGCTCGGCGAGGACCCGATGGGTCTGCCGGGTGGGCATGGGCGGCGCTGCCGCCTGAAGCTTCGTCAGGGCCTCGCGATAGGGCTTCGCCATCTCATCCGGCACCGCGGCCTCGAAGACGCTCAGCGCCTGGCCGAACTTCATCGCGCCGCCTTTGAGCGTGCCGAGGACCTCGAAGAGTTGCTCCGCGGCCTTGGCGGACAGCGTTGCGTTGACCTCTTCGGCACTCTGCCCGGTCAGCCGCCTTCCCCAGCCTCCGACCGCCCGGCCCGCTATGCCGAGCGGGATACTGGCCAGCTTCGCCGTTCGCGCGGCCCCGTTGCGGGGGATGGCGGCTTCACGGTCCTCGGCGCTGCGGGAGTCGGTCACCTTCGCGATTCTGCCTTGATTCACTCCGCCCGCGCAGCCTGTTGAGGGCGTGGGTGTGGGCTACGTCGCTCGCCGTATCAACGCGCGCCGCATCCGCATCCGGTGTGCGGCGGCCAGTCTCGATGGCGAATCGTGCCGTCGAAGAAATCGATCTCCAGGGTGGCGTTCCACGCCGGAGGTGCCTGATCGCTCGGCGAGAGAAGCCGGAGTGCCTGTGCGGCGGCCAGCGCGGCGCACGCGTGCACGGCGCCGAGGTCCGGCCGTTGCACGCGTCCCGCGAGCTGGCTCGCCACCCTGGGCCAGGACTCGTCGAGACCGGCGCGGTGCAGGTCGGCGCAACGCAGACAGCTGCTGCGGCCGGGCACCACCAGCGGCCCGACGATGCCGATCCCGTCCCGGACGCGCACCGGCAGGTGACTGATGCCGTCCCGGACGAGTTCGTCGACCACTTCGGGAGCGGGTACCACGGCGTCGGTGAGCAGCACGAGTTCCGGCTGACGATCCGAGTAGAGCCGGGTGGTCGACGTCTCCGCCCCGGCACGGTGCACCACCTGCGCCATCGCGTCCCGGCGCGGCATGCCGATTTCGGCCTCGGTGTAGCCCGAGCCAAGATCACGTTCGAGCACCGTGCCCGATGCCCGGATGTCGATATGCCCTATTCCGCCGTTCGCGAGCAGGACGGCGATGGCCACGGCCAGCCGGCCGTCCCCGTGGATCGCCACCGCGGTCTGTTCGCGGCGTGCCGTCATGGCCGCCTGGTGGTGGCGGGCACGGAGCGACCACAGTCCCGTCTCCAGCCTCGATCTCGGATGACGAGGAGACTGCCCCGCGTCGGTCAGGAGCCCGCGGGCCGTCAGATCCGTCATCAGGTCCCGCAGCTGTTCATCGTGTTCGCTCTGCGCGAGCACGATGTCGTCGGCGGCCCGTTTTCCGTCCAAATCGCGGAGCGCTTCGGCCACCTCGGTGGCGACTCCGGCGATCACCACGGCGTGGGCGGGATCGAGGCCGATCTGGATCTCGCCGTCGCCGCGTTCCAGCACATCCAGGCCGGGAAGAAGGGCGGGGAAGTCGGGCAGGATGATCGATCGCAGATCCGGTTCGCGAAGGTTCATGATCGCAGGATCGCACCTGACCGCTGACCGGCAGCCAAGAAAGACGTGAGTTATCCACAGGTTGGCCCCGTTGTGGACAACTCGAGGCTGTGACCTTTCGGCTCTCGGAGTTGTCGGTGACTGGCCTTACCGTGGTCGAGTGGTCGAAGCACGGACGCCCTCATTGAGGAGCCGGGACACGACGAATCCGTCGGACACTCCCGAACACAAGGTCGAGGTACGGCGTAGCCAGCGCCGTCACCGGACCGTCACCGCGTACTGGGACGAGGACACCCTCGTCGTGCTGATCCCTGCCCGGATGACCCGGGCCGAGGAGAAGCACTGGGTAGCCGAGATGCAGCGCAAGCTGCTGCGCAAGGGCCCGCGGCAGGCCGCTCCGCCGAAGGCCTCGGACGAGGCGCTGCTGGCGCGGTGCGCCGTACTTTCGGCGAAGTATCTGGACGGAAAGGCGATACCCGCGAGCGTTCGCTGGGTACCGCCGATGCGGACGAGGTGGGCGTCCTGCACACCGGTCGACGCGACGATCAGGGTCAGTGATCGCCTGCGCAGGGTGCCGGCGTGGGTGCTGGACTACGTTCTCGTGCACGAACTCGCGCATCTGAAGGAACCAGGGCACAACGCGGCGTTCTGGGAGCTCGTTCGCCGTTATCCCAAGACCGAGCGTGCCATCGGCTATCTGGAGGGCCTGTCCTCCGCCGCCGGATGGGGCATCGCGGCGGAGGACTGACGTGCCTCAGCTCTTGTCTTCGTCGCCCTTGGGCTTGTTCTTCTCGCGCTCGGCGCGTTCGATCTCGGCGATCGGGTCGATCCCTTCGAGGGTCGACTCGCCATCGCCGAGACGTTCGGCGAAGTCGAGCGGCTCGTCGAGGTCTCCGGCGGTCGGCATCAGGTCGGGGTGGGACCAGAGGCCGTCCCGCTTCTCGATGCCGTGCTGGTCGCCGACCAGCTTCCACAAGGCCGAAGCCGCCCGCATCCGCCTGGGCCGGAGCTCGAGTCCGACCAAGGTGGCGAAGGTCTGCTCGGCGGGGCCACCCGTGGCCCGGCGGCGCCGCAGCGTTTCCCGAAGCGCGTCCGCGCCGGGGAGGCGGTCGCCGATGGCCTCCGCGACCACGACGTCGACCCAGCCTTCGACCAGCGCGAGCAGGGTCTCCAGCCGGTTCAGCGCCGCCTTCTGCTCAGGCGAGGTCTGCGGCTCGAGCAGGCCGGAGGACATGGCCTCTTCGATGCTGGCCGGGTTCGACGGGTCGATCTGGCCCGCGAGCTGTTCCAGCGCCGAGGTATCGACGGAGATGCCGCTCGCGAACTCCTCGACGGTGGCAAGCAGGCGCTGCCGCAGCCAGGGAACGTGGGCGAACAGCCGTTGGTGGGCGGCCTCGCGCGCGGCGATGAAGACCAGCACCTCGCTGGTCGGCAGCTCCAGGCCCTCGGTGAACTTCTCGATGTTCGCCGGCAGGAGCGCGGACGTGGCCGCGGGGCCGAGCGGAAGGCCGACCTCGGTGGAGGTGAGCACTTCGGAAGCCAACTGAGCCAGGGCGTTGCCGAGTTGGGAGCCGAAGGCCATCCCGCCCATCTGTCCCATCATCGACAGAAGCGGGCCGGCGGCCTGTTTGGCCTCCTCGGGCAGGGCCTGGACCCATGCGCCCGAGACCTGCTGTGCGACGGGGTCGCAGAGGCGCTGCCAGGTCGGCAAGGTCTTCTCGACCCAGGTGCGCGCGGACCATGCGACGGTCGTCGTGGCACCGGCGGGCAGGATCGTCGCGGCGTCGAGCCACAGCTCTGCCAGATGGGCGGCGTCACGGACGGCCGTGCTCGAGTCTCCGCCGCTGGACGACGAGAAGCCGAGCTTGACGTCGCTGTCGCTGCTGCTGAGATTCTGCAGCGCGATCTGTTTCGCCAGGTCATAGTTGACCGGCCCGGTCGAGCTGCCGGCCTGGCTGAGCATCTGGCCCAGCTGGCTGAGCATCTGACCGAGCTGATTGAAGGCCTCGGCGCCGGAGGGCTGGCCGCCGGAGTCCGACGGCTCGTTCTCGCCTCGTTTGTCGGGATCGGGCGGTCCGAAGCCGAACGGGGGTTTGCTCATGGCACCACCGTACGCGGGTCCTGGGACCCAGAGCTCGTCAACTGGAGTGATGCGCGTGGCCTTCACCGAGAAGCGAACGCCGTCACCGTACGCTGTCACGCGTGACTGAGCCCTCGGAGGAGACCACAGCAGCGCGGAGCCGTGCGGGCTCCGCGAGTGACCAGGACCGCTCCGAACGGCGGCTGACCCGGCGCGGCTGGACGCTGCTGGTCAGCGGCGCGTTGTTCGTCGCCTTCGCGCTGGTCGGGTTCTTCATCCCGGTGCCGTACGTGGCGATCAGCCCCGGCCCGACTTACGACACCTTGGGCAAAGACGCCGCCGGGCAGTCGGTGATCCAGGTCAACGGGCACGAGATGTTCCAGACCTCCGGCGAGCTGCGGATGACGACAGTCTCCCTGCGCGATGGCGGCATCACGCTGTTCAACGCGCTTGGGCTCTGGGCGAGTGGCCGGTACGCGTTGGCGCCGCGCGAGGAGTACTTCAAACCGGGCGAGACCAACGAACAGGTTCGCCAGGAGAACATCCAGCAACTGCAGGACTCGCAGACCGCGGCTCAGGTCGCCGCGCTGCGCCGCAAGTTCCCGGTGAAGGTGCTCGCGAAGACGATCGTCTCCGGCAGTCCGGCGGACAAGGTGCTCGCGCCCGGGGACCGGCTGCTGGTGGTCAACGGGAAGACGGTCACGGAGGCGACCGAGGTGCGGGCCGCGCTGAACGGGACGAAGCCCGGGCAGACCGTCCAGATCACCTTCAAGTCCGACGGGCAGGCTGAGCGCACTGTGCCGCTCACGCTCGCGCAGCGGCCCGACGGCCCGGAAGGCTTCATGGGCCTGACCGCGGTGGACCGCGCCGATGTTCCCTTCGACGTGAAGATCTCGCTGCAAGACGTCGGTGGCCCGTCGGCGGGCCTGATGTTCGCGCTCGCGATCGTCGACAAGATGGAGCCCGGTGACCTCGCCGGTGGCAGGCATATCGCCGGGACGGGCGAGATCTCGGAAAAGGGCGTCGTCGGGGCGATCGGCGGCATCTCGTTCAAGGTGGTCGGCGCTCGCGAGGCCGGCGCCACCGACTTCCTCGTGCCCGCGCACAACTGCGCCGAGGCGAAGACCGCCGCGCCCGATGGCCTGAACCTGATCAAGGTGTCCACGCTGGACGAGGCGATCGCGCAGCTCGAGAACCTCAAGGCCGGAAGGCCCACCGCCTCCTGCTGACCCCGGGGGAGCAAGGGACCTTTGCTACCGCCGCTGGGCTGACTGACGAGAGCAAGGGACCTTTGGTATCGCCCAGCGTGCGTCCGGCGCTGGCGATAGCAAAGGTCCCTTGCTCTCTTTTCGCAGGTCAGGGCTGCAGGGTTGCCCTCAACGCTTCGAGCAGGTTGGGGGCCAACTCCGGGTTCTCGATGATCTCGTCGACAGGGACGTCACCGGGTTCTTCGGACTTTCCGGCACCTCGAAGCCGCATGACGCACGCTCCGGCACCGTCTCGCAGTACAGCGGCCACGAGCCGGGCTTCGGTACGGCGCGGGTGGTCTGCGGCCGCTTGGCGCAGACGGTCGGCATCGGTTTCGGGCACGACCGGGAGCTCGGCCTCGGCGTCCGGCGGCAGCACGATGATCTCCTGCGCGAGTGCGCAGCCCAGGACCAGATCGGGCCACGCGATCTGCGCCAGCGCTTCACCGAGATCGCCATCGGGCAGGGACTCCTGAGCGACCGGCGTCAGCGGGGCCGACGGGTCGAGTTGTCCGGCCAGTTCGGGCTGTTCGTCCAGCAGTGCCGCGGTCGGGACCAGCGCGAACAACTGCGGCGGCTGATCCCATCCTCCGGAGGCTACGAACTCCTCGACTTCGCGGGCCAGGCCGGCCACGCCCTGCTGCTCACTCGGTGCCATGGGCACATCGTTCCAGGCGGTCGTGGCCACGGCCTTCCGAGTCCGGTTTGGGCGGGTTCCGGGAACTTCTGACGGCATCCGTAGAGTTAGAGCAACAGGGGCCGCACGCGGTACGCGCGCCCCGCGAAAAGTTCACCAAACCAGGAGCGTGTGCAGTGGCCACTCGGCCCCCCGTGAGCCTGCCGAAGCTGTCCCGGCGCAGCCGGATACTGCTCATCATCGCCGCCGTAGTCATTCTGGCCCTGCTGCTGGGCGCGAGACTGCTCGATACCTATGTCGACTGGTTGTGGTTCGGCGAAGTCGGCGCCCGCACCGTGTTCAGCACGGTGTTGATCACCCGCGTCATCTTGTTCTTCGCCGTAGGGCTCTTGGTGGGAGGCGCGCTCGCGATCAGTTTGATGATCGCGTACCGGAGCAGGCCCGTCTTCGTGCCGATTTCCGGCAACGACGACCCGCTCGCGCGCTACCGCTCCGCGATCGTCGGCCGGATCCGCCTGTTCGGCATCGGCATCCCGGTGCTCACCGGGCTCATCGCCGGCGCTTCCGCGCAGAGCGACTGGCAGGTCGTGCAGCTGTTCCTGAACGGCACGCCGTTCGGGCAGACCGATCCCGAGTTCGGCAACGACGTCGGCTTCTACGCCTTCGACCTGCCGTTCTACAACTGGCTCCTGGGCTGGCTGTTCATCGCGGTCGTCATCGCGTTCTTCGGCGCGCTGATCTCGCATTACGTCTTCGGCGGCATCCGGCTCGCGGGCAAGGGCGGCCAGCTCGCCGGCCCGACCCGCGCCCAGCTCGCCATCACCATCGGCATCTTCGTGCTGCTGAAGGCGGTCGAGTACTTCTTCGACCGCTACAACCTGCTGCTCTCGGATCGGGGAGCGCCGCTGTTCGTCGGTGCGACCTACACCGACCTGAACGCGGTCCTGCCCGCGAAGCTGATCCTCCTGTGCATCTCGGTGATCTGTGCCGTTGCGTTCTTCGCCGGCGCGTTCCTGCGCAACCTGCAGCTGCCCGCGATCGCACTGGTGCTGCTGATCCTGTCGAACGTGCTCGTCGGCGTCGCGTGGCCCGCCGTGCTCGACCAGTTCTCGGTGCGTCCCAACGCGAACGAGAAGGAATCCGCGTCGATCCAGCGCAACATGGACGCGACGCGCCAGGCGTTCGGCCTGACCAACGTCGAGTACAAGGACTACACCGGCAAGTCCGAGGCGACCTCCGCGGAGATCAAGGCGGACAAGGGGACGGTGCCGAACATCCGGCTCCTCGACCCGAACGTCCTCAGCGACACGTTCACCCAGCGCGTCGGCCGTGAGAACTTCTACGGCTTCCCGTCCAAGCTGGACATCGACCGCTACACCCTCAACGGTGTCACGCAGGACTACATCGTCGCGGCCAAGGAGATCAAGACCGAGGGTCTCACCGGCAACCAGACGAACTGGATCAACAAGCACCTCGTCTACACGCACGGAAACGGTTTCGTCGCCGCGCCGGCCAACACGATCGACCGTGCGCTGAAGGACGCCAACTCCGACGGCGGTTACCCGATCGCCACCACCAGCGACACCCAGAACCCGACGGGCGCCGGTTCGACCGACCCGAGCAAGCCGGGCATCAAGGTGGACGAGCCCCGCATCTACTACGGCGAGCTCGCGACCGACGCCGCGTACGCGATCGTCGGCGGCAAGGCAGGACAGGCGCCTGGCGAGTACGACACCGCCGTCGACCGCGGCTACATCTACAAGGGCTCCGGCGGCGTCTCGATCGACAACTGGTTCAACCGGCTCGTCTTCGCCGCCGAATACGGAGAGCGGAACATCCTCTTCTCCGACGCCATCGGCGACGGCTCCAAGATCATGTTCAACCGCGAGCCGCGGGAACGTGTCGCCAAGGCAGCTCCGTGGCTGACCCTCGACGGCGACCCGTACCCGGCGGTCGTCAACGGCAAGATCATCTGGATCGTCGACGGCTACACGACGATGAACAACTTCCCGTACGCCCAGCAGACCCAGCTCGGCCAGGCGACCAACGACTCGCTCAGCGGCACCACCCGTCAGGCGAACTCCTCGATCAACTACATCCGCAACTCGGTCAAGGCCACCGTCGACGCGTTCGACGGCACCGTGACCCTGTACGGGGTCGAGGACAACGAGCCGGTGCTCAACGCCTGGAAGAAGGTCTTCCCGGGCCTGGTCAAGCCGAGCAGCGAGATCTCCCCGGACCTGCGGTCGCACCTCCGCTACCCCGAGGATCTCTTCAAGGTGCAGCGGGAACTCCTGTCGAAGTACCACGTGAACAACCCGGCCGAGTTCTACGCTCAGCAGGCCTTCTGGAGTGTTCCGCAGGACCCGACGCAGGAAGGCGGCGTGAACGCGTCCGCTTCCGGTATCGCCAACCAGCCCGGTTACTACGTCCTGGCCACCGCGCCCGGCGACAGCAAGTCGCGGTTCCAGCTCACCAGTTCGCTGACCGGTCTCCAACGTCAGTACCTGGCGGCATGGATGTCGGTGTCTTCGGATCCCGAAGACTACGGGCGAATGCGGGTCCTGAGACTGCCCACGGGGGCGAGCGGCTCGACCCAGGTCGACGGTCCCGTCCAGGTCCAGAACAGATTCCAGAGTGACCCACGGGTCGCGCAGGACCGGACACTCTTCAACAACCCGAACGTCACGGTCACCTACGGAAACCTGATCACTCTGCCCGTCGCCAACGGCTTCCTGTACGTGGAACCGGTCTACATCCGGCAACGGAACCAGTTGAGCTATCCGCAGCTGGCCCGCGTCCTGGTCTCCTACGGCACCAAGATCGGTTTCGCGCCGACGCTCAACGAAGCCCTGGACCAGGTCTTCGGCGCCGGCACCGGCTCCGGGGTCACGCCGCCGCAGACCGGCGGCACTCCGGGACCCACGACACCGCAACCGCCGGGCACGACGACCCCGCAGCCGCCTGCCAGCGGCAACCCGGCGCTCGACAAGGCCGCGAGCGACATGCACGACGCCTGGCTCAAGTTCCGCACGGCCCAGCAATCCGGTAACTACGCCGACCAGGGAACCGCACTCGCCGCTCTCGAAGCCGCCTCCAAGGCCTACGAGTCGGCCAAGGCCAGCCCGCCGGCATCCGGTGCGCCGCCGACCTCCGGCCAGCCCGGAGGGTGACGTCGCTTACCTAAAGGGCACCTGCTTTGCGCCTGCTGGAAACGCAGGCGTAAGGTAGGTGTCACGACGCGGGGTGGAGCAGCTCGGTAGCTCGCTGGGCTCATAACCCAGAGGTCGCAGGTTCAAATCCTGTCCCCGCTACAGAGGGAAGAGGCCCGTGTTCGCGGATATCGCGAACACGGGCCTCTTTCGTGTTTGCCCCCCCAGAGGCCGGTTGCTCAGGGGCCCGAAGTGGCCGCGGGAGCAAGGGACCTTTGGTATCGCCGGTAGCGGGGGACCTTTGCTATCGCGTGGGGGCGGCGGTCCAGCAGGCGTAGCCATCGGGTCGGTACAGGACGGCTTCGGTCGACGGCCAGGGGAGCTCTGTGACCAGCTGGGTCGTCAGGCGCGTCGAGAGGGCGCGGGCGGCGTCGATGTGGTCTGGCGTGGTCGTCAGGAGCACGAAATGGCCCTCGTGGAAGAGCGAGCTGGGGCGAAGCGGGCCGCCTTCGGTGGCGACGTCCTGGTCGGTGAGCCGCGAACCGAGTGCCGGATGCGACGTCCCGTAGGTCGTGTAGCGGATCCCGAGACCGGAGACCATGCCCGCCAGGTGCCGGTTTACCTCGGGCAGCTCGACCAGATCGGCGAAGAAGTCGCGAAGCGCGCGCGTCTCGTGAGTCCGCGGAGTCAGCCCTAACTGCGCGGCGACGTTGTGCAGCACCTGCGCGCCGACAGGGTGCCGCTCGGCCTCGTAGGTGTCGAGCAGGTCGTCACCGGCCCAGCCGCGCACTGTCGCGGCGAGCTTCCAGCCCAGGTTCATCGCGTCCTGCACGCCCAGGTTCAACCCCTGACCACCCGCGGGGAAATGGATGTGCGCCGCATCGCCCGCCAGCAGGACCCGTCCGGCGCGGTAGTGCGCCGCTTGCCGCGCAGCGTCGGAAAACCGGGACGCCCACCGGACTTCCGTCACCGTCGAGGACTCGCCGTACGAGTCGAGCACCGCCTGCCGCACCTCGTCGGGCGAGACGGTGGACCGCATGTCCGCAGGCCGCGAGGCCCTGTCGCCGTAGGTGAAGCGGTAAAGACCCGGTTCTCCCAACGGAATCAGGCCTTTGAACGTCGTCGCGCCGGTCGGCTGCCCGATGTTCCGCATCGTTCGCCACTGTTTTTGCGCGCCGTCAGGCACTTTGTCGAACAGCACATCCGCGACCACGCCGTAGCCGTCACCGTCCACACCGGGAAAGTCCACTTCGAGTCCTTTGCGTACAACGCTTCGAGAGCCGTCGCAGCCGACGAGGAACTTCGCGCGCAGCCGGTTTTCGCCACCGTCTGTTCGGTACCGGACAGTCACAGAGTCTTTGTCCTGAACGAAATCGATTACTTCGCTGTCGCGCATCACCTTCGTTCCTTGTGTGGCAAGCCGTTCTTCCAGGTGCGACTCGATCTCCGCCTGCGGAATCCCCAACTGGAACGGGAATCGAGTGTCCCAGCCGTCGTAGGTGACGGGGATCATCGCGAAGTGTCCGTCGCCGACAGTGGCGTACGAACGGGCCTCGGCGCCCGCCAGAAGTCCCCGTAGTTCCAGTATTTCCGCAGTACGCGGCTGCAGGTTCAGCGCTTTCGACAGGCCGGTCCGTTGTGGAAGCCGTTCCAGTACCACGACATCGACACCGGCGAGCGCGAGCTCGTTGGCGAGCATCAGCCCCGTCGGGCCCGCTCCGGCCACGATGACGTCCGTCCCCAGGTTGTTCATACCACTCCTTAACAACGTTAAATTGACCCGCGCCCAGCGTGCCCTTAACATCGTTAAATTGTCAAGGCGGTTCATCGGGAAGAGGGTCCAAAAGTGAGTCTGACCAGGCAGGACGTCGTCCGCGCCGGGCTGCGGCTGCTCAATGAAGTCGGGCTCAACGGGCTCACACTGCGCCTGATCGCGCAGGATCTCGGGGTCAAGGCGCCGGCGCTGTACTGGCATGTGAAGAACAAGCAGGAGCTGCTCGACGAGATGGCGACGCTGATGTACGCCGACGCCATGCCCGGCCGGACGCCGGGAGTCGTGGGGGAGCGGGAGTCGCTCGAGCTGGCATCGCGGCAGATGCGCGGGATGATGCTCGCTTACCGTGACGGCGCGAAGGTCTTCTCCGGGACATTTCTGACCGATGACACGCTGCTCACCGAAAATCCGTTCCAGCCTCGTATCGACGCGGGGCTGAAACCGTACCTGGCTGGACGAGCGTTGTTCACCGTCTACAGCTATGTCATCGGCTTCGTCATCGAAGAACAGGCCGTCTACCCGGTGCCGGGCGAGCGGGACCCTCGTTATGACACGACGCCCACGGCCTGGGTCTTCGACGAGGACGTCGAGGGCCGGTTCGGCGACGGGCTGACCATGGTGCTCAACGGCGTCTTCGGTTGGCTGGATGACAAAGTTGCGCCATAGGGGCAGGTCAAAGGCTCTTTGGAAAGTTAAGGGGACCCCCCTGAAACCCAGTTTCCGGCCCATGTAATCTATTGACACAACGACGCGGGGTGGAGCAGCTCGGTAGCTCGCTGGGCTCATAACCCAGAGGTCGCAGGTTCAAATCCTGTCCCCGCTACAGAGAAAACAAGGCGCGGGTCTGCGGAAATCGCAGACCCGCGCCTCTTTGTTTTCCGGTTCCGCTGCGCGTGTGCCCTCCGGGTCGATCACCGGCCGTCGTTGGTCGGGGCGGGGGACGCGTACCGCTGTCCGTGGCGGAGGCCGGTTGCGCAGCGTGTCCGGTCCATTGTGGACAGGCGTAGTGCGTTGGGCCGAATGAGCGCATATCACTAGCCACAATGGACAGATGTGCTGACCACAGTGGACACAGGTTCGGAAAAGTGGGACCGTAGAGTACGTGTCCGAATTGAATGCAACAGCCGCCGCACTGCTCGGTCTTCTCCACGACGGTCCCGCCACGGGCGGGCAACTGGTCGCGGGGGCGGGTGAGCGTTTCGGCGCCTTCTTCAGCGTGACCCGCAGCCAGGTGTACCGCGAGCTCCCCGCCTTGTCGAAGGAGGGCCTCGTCCGCCTCGGCAAGCAGGGCCCGCGGTCGAGCCAGCAGTACCTCATCACCGCGGCGGGCAAGAAGGCGTTCAAGACGTGGCTGTCCTCCGAAGCCGGTCCTGACCACCTCCGCAGCCCGCTGATCCTGCGTCTCGTGCACGCCGGTTCGCTGACGGTGAAGCAGCGCTCGACGCTGCTCGAGTCGGCGCGCGCCAGCTACACCCAGCAACTCGACGAGGCCAAGGCCGCCACCAAGGGCGCCGACGGCCCGTACGCCAAGGCGGTCGCCGAGTTCGCCCAGGCGCAGGCGAAAGCCGCACTGAAACTGCTGGATTCCATCCCCCAGTCCTGACCCGGACAGGTACCCACGACCGGTTCCCCGCAACCGGTCGTGGGTTTTGCCGTAACCTTGTCCGACGTGAGTGATGAGTTCGATGCGGCCCTGAAGGACCTGACCGGCAAGCTGACGCAGATCGAGTCGGTGATGGACCTGGACGCGCTGCGTGCCCAGGTGGCCGAGCTGGAGGAACAGGCGTCCAGCCCGAACCTCTGGGACGACCCCGAAGCGGCGCAGAAGGTCACCAGCCAGTTGTCCCACCGGCAGAGTGAGCTGCGACGCATTTCCGAGCTGCGGCAGCGGCTCGACGATCTGGGCGTCCTCTATGAACTGGCCGAGGCCGAGGGCGACTCCGCCAGCGTGGCCGAGTCCGAGTCCGAGCTCACGTCGCTCACCAAGGACATCGACGGGCTCGAGGTCCGCACCCTGCTGTCGGGTGAATACGACCCGCGCAACGCCGTGGTCACCATCCGGTCCGAGGCCGGCGGCGTGGACGCGGCCGACTGGGCCGAGATGCTGCTCCGGATGTACCTGCGCTGGGCGGAGCGGCACAACTACCCGACGGACGTCTACGACATCTCCTACGCCGAAGAGGCGGGCATCAAGTCCGCCACGTTCAAGGTGACCGCGCCTTACGTCTACGGCACGCTCTCGGTCGAGCAGGGGACGCACCGGCTGGTGCGCATCTCGCCGTTCGACAACCAGAGCCGTCGCCAGACCTCCTTCGCGCACGTCGAGGTGATGCCCGAGGTCGAGGAGGTCGACCACGTCGACATTCCCGAGAAGGACATCCGCGTCGACGTGTACCGCTCGTCCGGTCCCGGTGGCCAGAGCGTCAACACGACGGACTCGGCGGTGCGCATCACGCACATCCCGACCGGCGTGGTCGTTTCGTGCCAGAACGAAAAGTCGCAGCTGCAGAACAAGGCGGCGGCGATGAAGGTTCTCCAGGCGCGGCTGCTGCAGCGGAAGAAGGAGGAGGAGCGCGCCGAGATGGACGCGCTCAAGGACGGCGGCTCCAGCTGGGGCAACCAGATGCGCTCCTACGTGCTGCACCCGTATCAGATGGTCAAGGACCTGCGGACCGAGTTCGAGGTCGGCAACCCGTCGTCCGTTCTCGACGGTGAGATCGACGGTTTCCTGGAGGCGGGCATCCGCTGGCGCAAGCAGTCCGGAGCCGCGTAACAACCCTGCGTGAGAGAGCAAGGGACCTTTGCTGTCACTTTCCGGAAGAGAGTGATAGCAAAGGTCCCTTGCTCGCTTGGCCGCCGGGACCGGGCTACCCGGGCTTAACGGCGGGCATGGGTAGTATGCCGAACCGTGATCCGGCTCGAAGAGGTTTCCAAGGTCTACAAGACCTCGACCCGTCCCGCCCTCGAAAGGGTGTCGGTCGAGATCGACAAAGGTGAGTTCGTCTTCCTGATCGGTCCCTCGGGATCCGGGAAGTCGACCTTCCTGCGTCTCCTGCTGCGCGAAGAGGTGCCGAGCAAGGGTCGCGTGATGGTCTCCAACTTCGACGTCGCCAAGCTCGCCCGTCGCCGGGTGCCGCGCCTGCGGCAGACCATCGGCTGCGTCTTCCAGGACTTCCGCCTGCTGTCGAACAAGACGGTCGCCGAGAACGTCGCCTTCGCGCTCGAAGTCATCGGCAAGCCGCGCCCCACGATCCGCAAGGTCGTGCCCGAGGTCCTCGAACTCGTCGGCCTCGACGGCAAGGCCGACCGCCTCCCCAACGAACTCTCCGGTGGTGAGCAGCAGCGTGTCGCGATCGCCCGCGCGTTCGTGAACCGCCCGCTCGTGCTGCTCGCCGACGAACCGACCGGGAACCTGGACCCTGACACCAGCCAGGACATCATGTTGCTGCTGGAGCGGATCAACCGCACCGGCACGACGGTGCTGATGGCCACCCACGACCATTCGATCGTGGACTCGATGCGGCGAAGGGTCGTCGAGCTCCAGCTCGGCAAGGTCATCCGTGACGACGCCCGAGGCGTCTACGGCATCGGCCGCTGACCGGCCCCGCCCTCCTCCGTTACCCACGACTTCCAAGGGACAGCAACCCCGATGCGCGCCAGTTTCGTCTTCAGCGAGGTAGTCACCGGCTTGCGCCGGAACGTCACGATGACCATCGCGATGATCCTCACCACCGCGGTCTCCCTCGCCATGCTCGGCTTCGGTCTGCTGGCCGTCGGAACGATCGACAAGATGAAGGCCAACTTCCTCGCCGACGTCGAGGTTTCGGTCTATCTGGTCAACGACATCAGCTCGGGTGACCCGAACTGCTCGCAGTCCGCCTGCCAGTCGCTGCGCCAGGACCTGCAGCGCAACGACGGCGTCGAGTCGGTCGTGTTCGAGAACCGCGAGCAGTCCTACGAGCGGTTCAAGAAGATGTTCGAGAGCCAGCCGGAACTGCTCGCGCTGACCGGGCCGGAGGCGCTGCCCGCGTCCCTGCACGTGAAGCTGAAGAACCCGGAGCGCAGCCAGGCGATCATCCAGGAGTACACCGGCAAACCGGGCGTCAGCAAGGTCGACGACCAGCAGAAGGCACTGGACCGCGTGTTCAACGCCCTCAACGGTGTGCGGAACCTGGCCTTCGGTGCCGCGCTGATCATGGCCATCGCCGCGCTGATGCTGATCGCCAACACGATCCAGGTTTCGGCGTTCACCCGGCGCACCGAGGTCGGCATCATGCGACTGGTCGGCGCGACCCGGTGGTACACGCAGCTGCCGTTCCTCCTGGAGGCGGTGGTCGCCGGCCTGGTCGGCGCGATCATCGGGATCGTGTTCCTCGTGCTCACCAAGGTGCTGTTGCTCGACCTGGTGCTCACCGGGGACGTGTTCCCCGCGGTCGGCATGCTCGAATTGCTGTTCCCGGTGGCGCCGATCCTGCTCGCCGTCTCGGTCATCATTTCGGCGATCACCGGCTACGTGACGCTGCGCCTGTACGTGCGCCACTAGCCGCCCCGATAACCACCTGCCCGAACACAGAAACTCACGTAAAGTCGCCATCATGCCCAAGGAACGTGGACACAAGGTGATCGTGTCGAACCGCAAGGCTCGCCACGATTACTCCATCCTCGATACCTACGAAGCCGGTCTCGTGCTCGTCGGTACCGAGGTGAAGAGCCTGCGTGAAGGACGGGCATCGCTGGCCGACGCGTTCGCCACGGTGGACGACGGCGAAGTCTGGCTGCGCAACGTGCACATCCCGGAGTACGTGCAGGGCACGTGGACGAACCACACGCCGCGCCGCACCCGCAAACTGCTGTTGCACCGCCAGGAGATCGAGAAGCTCATCGGCAAGACCAAGGAGAGCGGGCTCTCGCTGGTCCCGCTGGCGATGTACTTCAAGGACGGCAAGGTCAAGGTCGAGATCGCGCTGGCGAAGGGCAAGAAGTCCTACGACAAGCGTCAGGACATCGCCAAGCGTGACGCGGACCGCACCATCAGCCGGGCCATGGGCCGGGCGCTGAAGGGCCGGTACAACGATTGATCCACGGGCCCGCTTCGGACGCCGAGATCCCCGAGTGGATCTCGGCGTTGGGCATCGACGGGCTCGTGGACCTTCACCTGCACTTCCTGCCGAAGCCGGTCATGGACAAGGTGTGGGCCTACTTCGACCAGGCCGAGGAGCACTACGGCATGGCCTGGCCGGTGCACTACCGCACGTCGGAAGAAGAGCGGATCGAAACGCTGCGCGCGCTCGGCGTGCGCAAATTCGCGCCGCTGGTCTATCCGCACAAGCCGGGGATGGCCGAATGGCTGACGTCCTGGGCGCTGGAATTCGCTGAACGCGTTCCGGACGCCGTCCCGACGGGCACCTTCTACCCGGAGCCGTCGGCGTTGTCCGTTGTGGACGGTGCGCTGCGCGCGGGTGCCCGCTGTTTCAAGGCGCACGTCCAGGTCGGCGCCTACGACCCGCGTGACGAACTGCTGGACGGCGTGTGGGGCGCGCTGGCGGACGCGGGTGTCCCGGTGGTCGTCCACTGTGGACACGGACCGTTGAAGGGCGCCTACACCGGGCTACGACTCTTCGAAGAGATCCTCGTGCGGCATCCCGCACTGACGCTGGTGCTCGCGCACGCCGGAATGCCGGAGAACGACTTCGCGTTCGAGCTGGCCCGGAAGTATCCGCGCGTGCACCTCGACACCACGATGGTCGGCGTGGAGTTCACCCGGCGCGGTAATCCGCTCCCGCCGGACTGGACGGACCTGCTGGCGGAGTTCCCGGATCGCGTCGTCCTCGGCACCGACTTCCCCAACATCCCGTACTCCTACGCCACACAGCTGCAGGCGATCGCCGGCTGGGCGGCCGACGATCGCCTGGGTGAGCCTTTCCTGCGAGCGGTGCTGCACGACACCCCCGCGAAACTGCTCAGCGTTTGAGCTGTGCCACCTCGGTGACCGAGACAGCACGGCCGAGCAGCCGCGTCCCCAGGTCCGAGACCGGGATCTGCTTGCCCGCCAGGAGGAATCCGCCCGTCGCCAGCGCCACCCACGGCACCGGGCCCTGCGCGAGACCGTCGCTCAGCGGGGCGAAACCGTGCGCGGCCAGTCCGAGCAGGCCACCCGCGATCGCGAGTCCGGCGAGGACGAGCTGAGGCGTGTGCGCTGTCGAGGCCGGGCCGGAGCTCTGCGTTTCGAAGCGGGCGAAGAGCCGAAGGAAACCGAGAAGCACCAGCCCGCAGGCGCCGAGCCAGGCCGGGACCATCGTCAGCCACAGCACGGAACCCGGTTCGGGGGTCTCGTAACCCAGGCCGTAGACCGCGACACCGGAGACGACGATCAGGGCGGGCATGTGCCACAGGTAGACGCTCATGAACCGCGGGCCGATCCACTTCAAGGCGGCGTCGAGGTTCGGGCGGGCGGCGAGAGCGTTGAGCTGCGGCTTGAAGGCCAGCAGGAGCCCGATCTGGCCGATCGCGAGGAAGGCCAGCAGCACGGTCGGTGGGCTCATGTTGGACACCGGGGCTCCCGGCATGCCGATCATGCTGGCGGGGTACGGACCGAAGGCGACCATCAGCGCGGTGATGCCGAATCCGATACTTGCCATGCCCAGCGCGGCGTTGCGGCTCAGTGAGCCGAGGCGGCCCTGGGTGTAGTGGAAACCGAGTTGGTGCACGGCCATCCAGACGAAGACGGCGTTCGCGAAACCGATCAGGCCGAGGTCGTTGAAGCGGGCGACGTCGACGAGGACGGCGGCGGCGAGCATCACGAGCGGGACCTTGAGACCCCAGCGGCGGTGCGCCGCGGCCAGCATCGGGGTGAGCAGCACGGTGAGCACGTACACGGCCAGGAACCACAGCAGCTGCGCGGCGATCGCGCCACCGACCTGAAGCGGCTGCTCCGGGATGCCCATCCCGCGCAGGATGTCTGGCACGAAGAGCCAGACGGCCACGAGCGGCAGCACCGGGAGCATCAGCCGCTTGAGGCGGGCCGCGAGCCAGGAGCGGGAACTTTCCGCGCGGGAAAGGGAGATCAGGTTCGCCGCGCCACCCGCGAAGAAGACGAGAGGCATGACCTGCGACAGCCAGGTGATGACCCACCAGCCGGGCGTCGCGAGGGCGTTGCCGGTGGCGAGGTGGCCGTCGGCGTAGGAGAGCACCGGCATGCCCCAGTGCTGGACGACGACCGCGAGGATCGCGACCGCGCGGACGATGTCCAGGAACCTGTCCCGGCCCTGTTTCTGGCTCGTGTGCATGGAAATGAGCCTGGTGCTTCAGGGCTCCGAAAACAGCGGGGTGGGCCGCCGTATCGATCTTCCGGTTTTCGCCCCTCGAAGGTGGAGTTTTCCCTACCCCACGCCGTCGGGTTCGGGCTCCGGCCGCGGCGCGGGCTCCGGAACCGGGGTGGAGCACAGCCGGAACTCCCAGCAGTCGTCCTCGGCGAGGCCGAGTTCGTACCGCGTTTCGATCTTCGGTCCGTCGTGCAGATGGACGTGTTTGAGGACGGTTCCCGCGACCGGCTCGGTGTCACCGAGTTCCTGGACACGTCCGTCGAGAGGCCCGCCGAAGAAGCGGGCGCTGTGGGAGGGCCTGTCGGTCATGGGTCCTCCTCGGTTCGGCTCGTCACTCACCAACAGTCTGCCCATGTTAGGTGAGTGACGGCTTCGCCACCAAGAGCTACTTCAGCGTCCTAAGTAAGTGAGGACCGCGCGGACGCGGCGATGTTCTACGGAGCTCGCTTCGAGACCGAGCTTCGAGAAGATGTTGCCGATGTGCTTCTCGACGGCGCCGTGCGAGACGACGAGCGAGTTCGCGATGGCGTTGTTGGACAAGCCCTGCGCCATCAACCCCAGCACCTCGGATTCGCGCGCGGTGAGCGCGTCGAGGGGGTTCTTACGGCCTCGTGCCATCAGTTGCGCGATGACGTCCGGGTCGATGGCCGTGCCGCCGCCGGCGACGCGCTTGACCGCGTCGAGGAAATCCCCGACGTCGGCGACGCGTTCCTTGAGCAGGTAACCGACTCCGCCCGCTCCACCGGACAGGAGTTCGACGGCGTAGCTCTCTTCGACGTACTGCGACAGCACCAGGACGGGCAGTCCGGGGATCGCCTCACGGGCGCCCAGCGCCGCGCGCAGGCCTTCGTCGGTGAAGGTGGGCGGCATCCGCACGTCGACGATCGCGAGATCCGGCCGGTGCTCCTTGACCGCGACGAGCAGGTCTTCGCCGTTGTCCACGGCGGCGACGGTCTCGATGTTCTCATCGGCGAGCAGGCGGATCACCCCCGCGCGCAACAGCACAGCGTCTTCGGCGATGACAACCCGCATCCTGCCCCCAGCGTCGTGAGTGAATGAGCAGAGCCTATTCACTCACGACAGGGTCACCACTGACACGGCAGGTCCGCGCGAATCACGGTCGGGCCGCCGGTCGGGCTGACGACGGTGATCACGCCGTCGATCGTGGCCGCCCGGTCCGCGAGACCGGCGAGACCTCCGCCGGGCCGGACCTCGGCGCCGCCGTGGCCGTTGTCGGTGATCTCCACGATCACCATCGAGTCGGTGCGCCACACCTTCACGCCTGCTTCGGTCGCTCCGGAGTGCTTCGCGATGTTCGTCAGCGTCTCGCCGACGATGAAGTACGCCGTCGTCTCGACCGCGGCGGGCGGCCGCGGCTCGACGTCCACCTGGACGTCGACGTGGATCGGGGACTTCGCGGCCTGCGCGGACAGTGCCGCGTCGAGGCCTCTGTCGCCGAGCACGGCGGGGTAGATGCCTCGAGCGAGGTCTCGCAGTTCCGAGACGGCGAGCTTGGCGTCGAGGTGCGCCTCGTCGATCAGCTCGCGCACGGCGTTCGGGTCCTGGTCGAACTTCGACTTCGCGCGGCCCAGGCTCATCGCGACGGCGACCAGACGCTGCTGTGCGCCGTCGTGCAGATCGCGTTCGATGCGGCGGCGCTCGGCCTCGGCGGCGTCGACGCCACGAGCCCGCGACGCCTGCAGCCGTTCGGCCTTCTGCTCGAGCCGCTGCGTGCGGTTCGGGCCGAGCAGCGAGAACGCCAGGTTGCCGTGCAGCCACCCGAGCCACGGCGTCACCCAGATCGCCATCGGCAGCAGCACGATCGACGCGATCGCGATCGGGAACTCCAGGCAGGCGAGCGGGAACGCCACCATCAGGTAGGCGAGGTCGCGCCACGTCGTCGGATCGGTCAGCCGGGTCAGCCAGCGCTTGACCAGCGAAAGCCCGTCGACGGGGAGACGCTCGACCGGCTCCAGCGGAGTGCCGAGCATCTTCCGCGCCCAGCTTCGCTCCCGGTCGCCGGACCAGCGGATGAAGTTGGTCGTGGCCATGAGGATCGGGAAGCCGATCCACACCACCGCCGTCCCGATGCCGACCGCCAGGCCGACGATGATCAAGATGAACTGGAGCAGCCGGAACAAGAAGCTGACGAACATGTAGACGATCGACCGCAACGGCCGTGGCCGCGGGATTTCGACGTGCTGGATCTGCTGGTCGATCGTCATCCGTTCACCGTGCTCATCGTCGGAACCTCGCCCCAAGAATCCTCCAGACGGCGGCGCTGGGCGTGGGTGGGCCCGAGCAACGCCGTCGCCAGCCGGGCGTGCATGCCCGCCAGCGCCTTCGTCAACGCTACCGAGAGGGCGATGCACAGCACGCCGAGAGCCGCCCAGGGCAACGCCGCGACCGTCGAATCGACGGTGAACCACGGAACGTCCCAGTTCGGGAAGCGGTACGCGCCGCCCGGCAGGAAACGGTAGTAGATCGGCAGGCCCACGAGGCCGAGACTGGTCGACCAGAACACCGTGACCAGGACGAACTCGATGATCCCGAGGGGGAAGAGCACGAGGAAGTAGCTGAGGTCGCGCCAGGTCGAGCCGTCCTTCAGCCGTGCCTTCCAGCGCACGGACTGGCCGGCGGCGGGCAACGGGAGGTACGGCAGGTCGATGTAGCGGTCGAGCAGCGCGTACACCCTGGCGCGCTCCATCCGGGCCGCCCCGCGGACCGACAGGATCACCAGCGCGAGGATGGGCAATCCGATCCAGACGATCGCCGTGCCGATGCCCGCCCAGACGAACGCCATCAGGAGGGCGAACGCGACGACGCCCATCGGCAGGTTCATCAGCAGGTAGACCAGCGAGCCGCCGAACGACGGATCGGACCTGCTCAGCTCCCGCTCGGCCGCTAGCGAACTCATGGTCGTGCTCCTCTCCGGGGTCGATGGGACAAGCATCGTCCTCCCGGTGGGCGGGTGACATGGTGCCCGCGGGCATCTCCTGGGTGGGGCTAGCCCCACCTGCGGGATTAACCCGGTTGCCGACCGCGTTATGCTGTACGGGTTGTGTCCCACCAAGGGGGTGAACGGTTTCGACTTTGGACGTTGAATCAGGAGAAGCGTGCCGGTGCAGGCGAGAGACCACCGTAAGCGTCATCGCAAACCAATAAGCGCCGAGCCTAAGAGCCAGCGCGAGTTCGCTCTTGCTGCCTAAGCAGTAGAGCAACTCTGTCGGTCCGGGGTCGCCTCCGACCCGGTCACCGGCATCAGCTAGGAGGCTTACCGCCACACTCGGCTACGGGGTGTGGTTGGGAATCAAACAGTGGCTGGGCTCGTCACTTCAGCTTGTTCGCGTGACTGAAGGGGCCAAGTAGAGACATAGCGGACTGCGCACGGAGAAGTCCTGGTGATACGCCAGAGGACCCGGGTTCAATTCCCGGCACCTCCACCTCTTGGTGGAAGCGGCCCTACCCCAGCGGGGTGGGGCCGCTTCTTTATGCGGGGCGTGCGGCGGCGTAGCAGCGCTGCCGCTCTTGTTCCCAGATCGACTCGGCGTCGAGGTCGCGATACTCCGCGCGCAGCCGCCGGGCCAGAAGATAGAAGCCCGAGCTGGGTCGTCCGGTCGCCTTGGAGACGACAAGCGCGCTCCACAACGGTTCGGTGCGGTCCGCGGCGCGAATCGACGCTTGGTCCAGGAATCGGCCCAGGTGATCGGGGCGCACGCCGACTCGTCTGCCCAACGGCGTGTACTCGATCAGTCCCTCGCCTGACGCGACTCCGTAAAGAATGTCAGAGATGCGGTCGACGCGGTCCATCGCGAAGGTTTCAGGCATTGACCGTCCAGTGCTCGTAAGGGACTCTCATTGCTCGCACAGTCGTTATAGGGGTTGTTGGTGTTACAGTCCGCGAAGCGTCCGAAGGTTCATTACGATTCTTGCAGTGTCTGTAATTGCTGTCGCAGTCTCCTTTCGAGTTGCTCGTGCCCAAGGCGCTGTCACCTGAATATGTGATAGCACAGGTGTTCGACTGTGAGTATTGTCGGAGTCGTGGCCAGCAACGATGCACCCCAGACGACACCCGCCGAGTGGTGGCGTGTCGACACGGCGACGTTGCATGCCCGTAAGCAGGAACTGGAAGTCCTCAAGCGCCAGTTGGATGCGGAGCAGAACGCGATCCTCGCGGAAATCAATATCCGTGGGGTGCGGGGGTGTTCGGGTCATTCGACGTTGGCGGCGTTGATTTTCGAGGATTTTCACGTCAGCGTGAAGGAAGCCGATGCGCGAGCTGACCGGGTACTGGCGCTACATGCCGGTGTGGCGGTGGGTGGTGATCGGGTGCCGCCGCTGGCGCCGCTGGCCGCTGAGGCCGCTGCTGAAGGGGCGATCGGTGGCAGCCAGATCGACGCGATCATCGGGGCCCTGGCGCGGATCCCGTCCTTCGTCCCGGAAGAAGACGTGCGGGGCGGGGAGAAGATCTTGGTCGACCTCGCCCGGCACGCCGGGCCTCGCACGATCGCCCAAGCCGGGCGGCGGTTGCTGGATGAGCTGGACCCGGATGGGAAAGAGCCTCGGGATGAGAACCCGAAGGACGTCCGGCCGGAGTTGCGGTTCGTCAAACACCGCAACGGCACCCTGGGCTTGAAGGGCACCCTCGACCTCGAGACCTATGCGCGGTTGAAGTCCGATCTGGATCCGATGGCGAAACCGCACAAGGCCATCGACGGGGTCCGGGACTCGCGTACTCAGGATGAACGCTACGGGGATGCGTTCACCGACTATGTGCGGTTGAAGACTACGAGCCGGAACCTACCCGGGCAGGCTGGGGAAGCCACGCACATCCTGGTGACCATGTCCTACGAGGATTTGATCAGTGACTTGGGTGAAGCGCACCTGGACTTGGTGGGTCCGATCAGTGCGACCGACGCCCGCATCTTGGCCTGTGATGCCCGCGTTCGACCGGGGGTGCTCGGCACCGCGGGCGAGCCCCTCGATATCGGCCGCTCGAAACGGACCGTGTCACTCGCGCAGAAATACGCGCTCACCATTCGTGACGGTGGCTGTGCGTTCCCGGGCTGCGACATGCCAGTGCCGCGCTGTACCGCTCACCACATCGTTTTCTGGGAAAACCACGGAGAAACCAAAATCGACAATCTCGTGCTCCTGTGCACCAAACACCATCGCCTGATCCACCACAGCCAATGGAAAGTCCGGATCGCTCAGGATGGCCTGCCGGAATTCACCGCACCCGCCTACCTCGACCCCACCGGTCAGCCGAGGCGCAACACCATGCACCTCAGAGCATAGGTCGACCCGTTTGGTCGCCTTTTCGAGCGTCAACGAGAAATTCTCCGGGATAGGCTCGGCGTCATGCGGCTTCACGTACATGAATGGGGATCCGGACCGCGCGTCGTGCTCGTCCACGGCGTGCTGCTCGGCGGCCGGGAGGCGTGGCGGGCGCAGCGCCCGTTGACCGAGCGGTGGACGTTGCTCGCGCCGGACCGCCTCGGTCACGGGAAGTCGCCCGACGGCGTGCAGGACTTCGAGGTCGACGCCGGTTTGATCGTGGAGCAGGTGCTCGACGAACCCGCGCATCTGGTCGGTCTGTCCTACGGCGCGATCGTCGCGATGCTCGCCGCCGCGCGGAGGCCGGAGATGGTCCGGACGCTCACGGTGGTCGAACCGCCCGCGACCGGGATCGTCCGAGGTGACGAGGTCGTCGACAGGTGGGATGCCGAACTGCGGCAACTCCTCGCCAGCCCGCTGGACGACCCTCGCGAGGTCTTCGAAGCGTTCTTCCCGCTCGCGGGTGTGCCGCTGCCCATCCCGGATCCGGTACCGGAAACGTTGCGGCGCGGCGCCCGCGCCTTGATCGGGATGCGGCCGCCCGGAGACGCGGAATTGCCGCTCGATGTGCTGTCCTCAGCGGATTTCCCGATGCTCGTGCTCACCGGCGGCCATCGGCCGGAGTACGAAATCATCGCCGACGCGATCGTGGCCGGGACCGGCGCGGACCGCGACGTCGTGGCGGGGATGGCACATTTGGTCCCTGACACGGGTGCGCCGTTCAATACCCGTCTTGAGTCCTTCTTGAATCACGGAGAGTAGCAAAATCTAGATCATTTTCGTCTCAATTCACCCGCGCCGGGAACTGTCGCGGGGTGGGATGTCATGCTGAGTGTCCGACCATGGCCCTCTGTCGAACCGACCCCGAGTCGACGGATGGCCGGAAGAAGGTGGCAGATGACCTGGGCTAGGCATTCCAGTCGTCCCGATCCCGCAGAAGACCAGAGCCGGATGGCCGGTGTGCGCGCGGAGGAAGAAGTCCGCCTCACCCTGCAGAACGGCAGAGCCGCACGAACCGTCGCAGGGCACGCTTCGGACGCCCTCGACTGTGCGGAGCTGCTGGCGATGCTCGGCCTCGAGGGAGTCCAGAAGAAGCACGCTCAGCGCACCTGACCCCCGATCCGGGTGGTCAGTTCGGCCGCGGTCAGACGGACCTCTTCCGCGAGGTCAGGCCAAGTTTCCTCGCATCCCTCGGCTCCTGGGCAGAGGTGGCGGAGGGTCACGCTGATCGCGGCCATCGGCCGGCCGCCGTGGTCGAAGACCGGGCAGGCCACCGAGGCGAATCCCTCGGTGACGTGGCCGTCTTCGACAGCCCAGCCGAGTCTGCCCTCCGCGTTCAGCGTGCGGCGCAGTTCGGCGAGGGTGCGCGGGCCGCGGCCGGTGCGCAGGACGAACGCCGAAGCGGCCGGGAAGAGCGCGCGAACGTGTGGTGGCGGCAGGTGCCGCAGCATCGCCCTGCCCGACGCCGTGAGTTGGCCGGGTAGCCGCACGCCGACCTCGGTGACCAGGGTTTCCGGTCGCGTGGGGCGCTCTTTGACCAGGTAAAGCGACTCGTTGCCGTGCAGTACGCCGAGATGAGCGGTGTGACCGACCCTGTCGGCGAGTTTGCGCAGCAACGGGACGGCGAGCCGTTCCAGCGGGTCGTGCCGCAGGTACGCGGAGCCCAGTTCGAACGCGGCGATGCCGAGACCGTAGCGGCGTTCGGTGGGCAAGTGCGCCACGAAACCGGCGGCCTCCAGTTCGGCGAGCAGGTGATACGTCGTCGAGCGCGGCAGGTGCACTTCGCGCGCGATCGCGGCCGCCGACACCGGGCCCGGCCGCGCGGCGAGGGCGCGAAGGATGCCGAGACCACGTCGCAGCGCTGGTACTTCGCTGCTCTCACCCATGCCGACCTCCTGTTGGACTGACCTCGGGGGAGCGGGGGACCTTTGCTCCCGCTCTCTCAACGTTGAGAGAGCGAGAGCAAAGGTCCCCCGCTCCCGGCGTGAGTCGAGGGCGAGGTGGCTGTGTGGAAATAGGGACACTCAACGTCCCTATTTCCACACAGCCCCTCCCGTCGCCCGCGATAGCAAAGGTCCCTTGCTCCCGCCGGGTATGTCTTGGATACCAGACACAACCACCGGTTGGGGCCGCCCACCAGCGGGCATGGCGTTGTCCAATGGGGCTATGCCGGAAACCGTACTTCTGGGGTCCGAATCGCTTCGGCCCGAACAGGTCGTCGCGGTCGCCCGTGACCACTCGCCCGTCGCGGTCAGCGAAGCGGCCGAGAAGAACCTCGCCGCGACGCGTCAGCACATCGACAACCTCGCCCACGCCGAGACGCCGACGTACGGCGTTTCGACCGGCTTCGGAGCGCTCGCCACCAGGCATATCCCGCTCGAGAGCCGCACCGCGCTCCAGCGGTCGCTGATCCGTTCGCACGCGGCGGGCGCGGGACCGGTCGTGGAGACCGAGGTCGTGCGCGCGCTGATGCTGCTGCGTCTCCGCACCCTCACCAGCGGTTACACCGGCGTCCGCCCGCAGACCGCGCAAGCGCTTGCGGCCCTGCTCAACGCCGGGATCACCCCGCTCGTCCACGAGTACGGCTCCCTGGGCTGCTCCGGCGACCTCGCGCCTCTGGCCGCTGTCGCGCTCGCACTGATGGGGGAGGGCGAAGTCGAGTACAACGGCGAAGTCGTCCAGGCCGCCGTCGCGCTGAAGCACGCTGGGATCGCGCCGGTCGTTCTCGCGGAGAAGGAGGGCCTCGCCCTCACTAACGGGACTGACGGCATGCTCGGCATGCTCCTGCTGGCCGCCGCCGACCTGCGCAAGCTGCTCGACACCGCCGACATCACCGCGGCGATGAGCGTCGAAGCGCTTCTCGGCACCGATCGCGCCTTCGCCGCCGATCTCCAGGCCCTGCGCCCCCACCCGGGACAGGCGCTGAGCGCGCAGCGCATGTGGAACGCGCTCCAGGATTCGAAGATCGTCGAGAGTCACCGAGGCCCGGACTGCAACCGCGTCCAGGACGCGTACTCGCTGCGCTGCTCGCCGCAGGTGCACGGCGGCGCACGGGACAGCCTCGCGCACGCCGAGCTCGTCGCCGAGCGTGAGCTTCACTCCGCGGTCGACAACCCGGTCGTGTTGTCCGACGGCCGCGTCGAGTCGAACGGCAACTTCCACGGCGCGCCCATCGCCTACGTGCTCGACTTCCTCGCCATCCCGCTCGCGGACGTCGCCAGCATCGCCGAGCGCCGTACCGACCGCATGCTCGACAAGGCCCGCTCGCACGGCCTGCCGCCGTTCCTCGCGTTCGACCCGGGCGTCGACTCCGGCCACATGATCGCCCAGTACACGCAGGCGGCCGTAGTCAGCGAGCTCAAACGCCTCGCGGTGCCGGCCTCGGTCGACTCGATCCCGAGCAGCGCCATGCAGGAGGACCACGTCTCCATGGGCTGGTCCGCGGCGCGCAAGCTGCGCAAGGCCGTCGAGGGCCTCAACACCGTTCTCGCCATCGAACTGCTCACCGCCGCGCGGGCACTCGACATGCGCGCGCCCCTGGTCCCGTCGCCGGTCACCGGCCGGGTCCGGGATCTCGTCCGCAGCAAGGTCGAGGGCCCCGGCCCCGACCGTCATCTGGCGCCGGAGATCGCCGCCGCCGAAGAACTCGTCGCGTCGGGTGCCGTCCTCGCCGCGGCCCAACTGGAGGTCTGAGCCCATGACCCGCACGGTCCGTGCCGCCCGAGGCACCACGCTCACCGCGAAGAACTGGCAGACCGAAGCCGCGCTGCGGATGTTCCACAACAACCTCGACCCCGAGGTCGCCGAGCGCCCCGAGGATCTGGTCGTCTACGGCGGCACCGGCAAGGCCGCCCGCAACTGGGCCAGCTTCGACGCGATCACCCGCGAACTGACCACTTTGGACAGTGACGAGACGCTGCTCGTCCAGTCCGGCAAGCCGGTCGGCGTGTTCCGCACGCACGAATGGGCGCCACGCGTGCTCATCGCGAACTCCAACCTCGTCGGCGACTGGGCGACGTGGCCGGAATTCCGCCGCCTCGAGGCGCAAGGCCTGACCATGTACGGCCAGATGACCGCGGGGTCCTGGATCTACATCGGCACGCAGGGAATCCTGCAGGGCACTTACGAAACCTTCGCCGCCGTCGCGAAGAAGCGGTTCGGTGGCACTCTCAAGGGCACGCTCACCGTCACCGCGGGCCTCGGTGGCATGGGTGGCGCGCAGCCGCTGGCCGTCACGATGAACGACGGCGTCGCGCTCGTCATCGAATGCGATCCGCAGCGCGCCCACCGCCGCGTCGAAACCCGCTACCTCGACGAGGTCGCCGACGACCTCGACGACGCGATCCGCCGCGTGGAAGCCGCGAAGAAGGAAAAGCGCGCGCTGTCCGTCGGCGTGGTCGGCAACGCCGCCGAGGTGTTGCCCGAACTGCTGCGCCGCGGCGTCGAGGTCGACATCGTCACTGACCAGACCTCCGCACACGACCCGCTTTCCTACCTGCCCAAGGGCATCGGCGTCGATGAGTGGCAGGACTACGCGGACAAGAAGCCCGACGAGTTCACCGAACGCGCCCGCGAGTCGATGGCGGAGCACGTGGAGGCGATGCTCGGCTTCCTCGACAAGGGTGCCGAGGTCTTCGACTACGGCAACTCCCTGCGCGGGGAGGCGAAACTCGGCGGCTGCGAGCGCGCGTTCGACTTCCCGGGGTTCGTACCCGCCTACATCCGCCCGCTGTTCTGCGAGGGCAACGGCCCGTTCCGCTGGGCGGCGCTGTCGGGTGACCCCGAGGACATCGCGGCGACCGACCGCGCGATGCTGGAACTGTTCCCGGAGAACGAATCCCTCGCGCGCTGGATCAAACTGGCCGGCGAGCGGGTCGCCTTCCAGGGGCTCCCGTCGCGGATCTGCTGGCTCGGCTATGGCGAACGGCACCTCGCGGGCCTGCGGTTCAACGAGATGGTCGCCAGCGGAGAACTGAAGGCGCCCGTCGTCATCGGCCGTGACCACCTCGACTCTGGCAGTGTCGCCTCGCCGTACCGTGAGACCGAGGGCATGGCCGACGGCTCCGACGCGATCGCCGACTGGCCGTTGCTGAACGCGCTGGTCAACACCTCGTCGGGTGCCAGCTGGGTGTCGATCCACCACGGCGGCGGCGTCGGCATGGGCCGGTCGATCCACGCCGGCCAGGTCAGTGTGGCCGACGGAACCCTGCTGGCCGCGCAGAAACTCGAGCGTGTGCTCACCAACGACCCGGGCATGGGCGTCATCCGGCACGTCGACGCCGGGTACGACCGCGCCGCCGACGTCGCCGACGAGCGTGGCGTCCGCGTGCCGATGCGGGACGCCGAGTGACCGCGTCTTCGCTGCTGGAGGAGATCTCGGACGTCGGCCGCGACCCGAAGCGGGGCGGCTACTCACGCCACGCCTTCGACGCGGGCGAAACCGAACTGCGCGCGTGGTTCGTCGAGCGCGCGGGGCGGCTGGGACTGGGCGTCGAGACCGACCGCAACGGCAACATCTGGGCCTGGTGGGGAACACCCGGTCCGGACGCTGTCGTCACCGGGAGCCATCTCGACTCGGTTCCCGGCGGCGGCGCCTTCGACGGCCCGCTCGGTGTCGCGAGCGCGCTCGACGCGGTGGAGATCTTGCAGGCCAAGGGATTCCGCCCCGCCAAGCCGTTTGCCGTGGCGGTCTTCGCCGAGGAGGAAGGTGGCCGCTTCGGTGTGCCATGCCTCGGGTCGCGGCTGCTGACCGGGACTATCGACGCGGACAAGGCGCGCAACCTGCGTGACCCGGACGGCGTCACGTTCGCCGAAGCGGCGGCGAAATCCGGCCTCGATCCCGCGCGCGTCGGCCGTGACTCCGAGCGGCTCGGCCTGATCGGGCGGTTCCTCGAACTGCACGTCGAGCAGGGGCGCGGGCTGATCGACCTCGGCTCGCCGATCGCCGTCGGCAACACGGTGATCGCGCACGGCCGATGGCGATTCTCTTTCGAGGGTCAGGGAAACCACGCCGGTGCGACCTTGATCGGTGATCGTCGTGACCCGATGATCCCGGCGGCCGAGACCGTCCTCGCCGTGCGGAAACTGGCGAGGACGACGGCCGACGCCAGGGCCACCGTCGGCAGGCTCGTGCCCGTCCCGGGCGGAACCAACGTCATCGCGTCCACCGTGGATCTTTGGCTGGACGCGCGGGTGCCGGGCACGGACACCCCCGAACTGGTCGCGGAGATCGCGAAACTGGCCGAAGAAGCGGCGGGTCAAGAAGGTTGCCGGGTCGAGGTGACCAGGGAGTCCTATTCGGACGACGTGATCTTCGACGACGCGCTGCGGCGTGACCTGGGCACCTGGCTGGGTGGCCCGCCGGAGCTGCCGACCGGAGCCGGGCACGACGCGGCGATCCTCGCCGGGTTCGTCCCGTCCGGCATGCTCTACGTGCGCAATCCGACCGGGATCAGCCATTCCCCGGAGGAGTTCTCCGAGGCCGAGGACGTCGACCACGGTGCTCGCGCGCTCGCGGACGCCCTGGAGAAACTGTCGACATGACGACATATTGGTGTGAGCGTGCCTGGTTGTCGGACGGGATCGCCGATGCCGTCCGGATCGAGGTCGACGGCGGGAAGATCGCGTCGGTCGCGGCGAACGCGCCTCGCGAAGGAACCGTCCTGAATGGACTGACCTTGCCCGGTTTCGCCAATGGGCACTCGCACGCGTTCCACCGTGCGTTGCGGGGGCGGACGCATCACGATCGCGGGACGTTTTGGACGTGGCGCGAGCGGATGTACTCGCTCGCGTCCCGGCTCGATCCTGACTCATACCACCGTCTGGCGCGCGGCGTCTACGCCGAAATGGTGCTGGCCGGGTACACGAGTGTCGGCGAGTTTCACTACCTGCACCACGCGCCGGGCGGAAAGCCTTATGTCGAGCCGAACGCGATGGGCGAAGCGTTGCGGCAGGCCGCCGAGGACGCCGGAATCCGGCTGACCCTGCTCGACACCTGTTATCTCGCGGGCGGTATCGGCGTAGAACCCGACGAAGTGCAGCGACGTTTCTCCGACGGCTCGGCCGCGAAGTGGGCGCAACGAGTCGACGAATTGCCTGAGGGGGAGACGTTCCGTGTCGGCGGTGCGATCCACTCGGTGCGCGCGGTTCCCGAAGATCAACTGTCCGAAGTGGATAGTGGTACGCGCCCGCTGCACGTCCATCTTTCCGAGCAGCGGGCGGAAAACGAACAATGCCTGGCGGCCTACGGTCGGACGCCGACGGGTTTGCTCCATCACCACGGAGTGCTCACCGAACGCCTGACAGCGGTGCACGCGACGCATCTGACGCCGGATGATGTCAAGCGGCTGGGTGAAGCGCGGAGCCGCGCCTGTTTCTGCCCGACGACGGAGCGGGATCTCGGCGACGGCATCGGCCCGGCGCGGACGTTGCTGGACGCGGGGGTGCGGCTGTCGCTCGGCAGCGACAGCAACGCGGTCGTCGACGCGTTCGAGGAGACCAGGGCGCTGGAACTGAACGAGCGGCTCGCCAGCGAGCAGCGCGGCCGGTTCACCGCGGAGGAACTGCTCGCGGCGGCGACGGATCACGGCGCTATCGGCTGGCACGAGGTCGGTTCGCTGGCCGTGGGGGCGGGGGCGGACTTCGTGACCGTCGGCCTCGGCTCGGTGCGGACCGCGGGGATCGAGCCGTCCGGGGTGGTCTTCGCCGCCTCCGGTGCGGACGTCCGTGATGTCGTGGTCGCCGGGCGTGAGATCGTCCGCGAGGGCGTGCATCAGCTGATCGACCGGCCGGAAACGGTCTTGGCCAAGGAGATCGAGGCATTGTGGCAGTCCTGATCACGGGTATCGGCGAGCTCACCACGAACGACGCCGAGCTGGGCAAACTCCGCGACGCGGCGGTCGTCGTCGAGGGCGAGACGATCGCTTGGGCGGGCCCGGCGGCGGACGCGCCCGACGCGGACGAGCGGATCGACGTCGAGGGCCGCGCGGTGCTGCCCGGCTGGGTGGACAGTCACACGCACCTCGTCTTCGCAGGCGACAGGACGGCCGAGTTCGAGGCGCGGATGGCGGGGAAGGCGTACAGCGCCGGGGGTATCGCGGTCACCGTCGACGCGACGCGGTCGGCCTCCGACGAGCAGTTGGCGGCGAACCTGCGGCGTCACGTCGACGAAGCGGCGAGGCAGGGGACGACCTGTCTGGAGACGAAGACCGGGTACGGGCTCAACGTCGAAGACGAGGTGCGCTCGGCGCGGATCGCCGCCGGCGTGGCCGACGAAGTCACGTTCCTCGGCGCGCATCTGGTGCCGCCGGGTGCGGACGCGGAGTCCTATGTGGACCTGGTGTGCGGTGACATGCTCGACGCGGTCGCGCCGCTCGTGCGGTGGGCGGACGTGTTCTGCGAGACCGGCGCTTTCGACGAGGCGCAGTCCGGGCGGGTGCTGAAGGCGGCGCGGGAACGCGGCCTCGGGCTGCGGGTGCACGGGAACCAGCTGGGGGAGGGGCCGGGTGTGCGGCTCGCCGTCGAGCTGGGGGCGGCGAGTGTCGACCACTGCACGTACCTGAGCGAAGCGGACGTCGAGGCTCTCGCCGCTTCGGACACTGTCGCGACCTTGCTGCCGGCGTGCGACCTGTCGACCCGGCAGCCGTTGGCGCCGGCGCGGCGGCTGTTGGACGCGGGGGCGACGGTCGCGCTGGCCAGCAACGCGAACCCGGGTAGTTCGTACACGACGTCGATGGCGTTCTGCGTCACGACCGCGGTGCTGCAGATGCGGATGACGATCGACGAGGCGGTCTGGTCGGCGACGGCGGGTGGCGCTCGCGCCCTGAGGCGTGACGATGTGGGCTTCGTGCGGCCAGGCGCGCGCGCCGACCTTCACGTGCTGGAGGCGCCTTCGACGACTCACCTTGCGTACCGGCCCGGGGTGCCGCTGACGGCTGCTGTTTGGCGGCGCGGCGAGCTTCTGACCAGCGGTTTCGCCTCAAAGTGATAGCAAAGGTCCCTTGCTCTCCCGGCGGGTCAGGAGGCTTGGTCGAGGGTTTCTTCGACGCGCTCCCGCAGCTCCGGCGGGAGTTCGCCGAGCAGACGCGACCACTGCTCGATCCGCTTCTCGCTCAGGTGGGTGAGCAGGTCGAGCACCGGCGCCCACAGGTCTTCGTCGGCGGCCGCGACCCGAAGGAGGCCGCGGAACCGGCTTTCGGAGAGCAGCCCGAGGACGTGATCGATCCGGCTCTTGTCGTCGAGGACGAACGCGATCCGGATCAGCGCCTCGTCGCCGATGACGCCGAGAGCCCTTCGCACCGTCGGATCGGGCAGGTGGCCGACGAACCGGCCGACGGTGATCCAGTCCTCGCGGCGCACCAGTTCCCCGGCGACCGCGACCACGGTGTCGAGCGGGATCCGCGCGATGATGGCGCTCGCCCGGCGCGGGTCCAGTTCGGCCGCGACGTCGGACAGGAACTGCGGCTTCAGCCTCTTCGCGACGTCGACGCCCCTAGAGGCGTCCACCAGCCCGGCGATCCTCGCGCAAAGAAGCGGGCCGAAGACCTTCTCGGCGATCTTCGCGAGAATCGGGCTCGGGACGAGCTTGCTCGCCATCGCCATCCGCTCGAGAGCGGCGAGGTTGGCGTCGAACAGCGTGTCCGTGACCTGCTCGCGGAACGCCTGGAGCTCCGCCGCGTCCACGTTCTCCAGGTAGGACAGCCGCTCAGGGGTGGTGCCGAGGACACGGGCGAGTTTGAGGATCTCCGCCTGGGAAGCGAAGTTTTCGCTGCTCACAGGCCCACCACCTTGCGAATGGTGCCCCGCAGAAGCGCGGGTACGTACTTCAGGCCCTCTTCGCCCGCTTCGGCCAAGGCCCTGGCCTGGCGGTGGCGCGCGTCGCGCAACGCGTCGGAGAGGTCCTGTTTCTCGTTGTCGGCCAGCGCTTCGATGCCTGCCGGGACAGGACCGCCTAGCTGACCGGTGAGTGTGCGCTCGGCCATGGTCGATCATCATGCCTCATGGGTCCGCCGGAGGCCCGATGATCGGGGGACCTTTACTTTCGTCCATGGCGGACGGCTCGGCGCGACTTGTAGCGTCCTGTCACGTGAAGGACCCTGAGGAACCCGTACGGCGCGGACGGCGGCTGGTCATGGACGTCGCGCTGTGGCTCGGCCTCTGCGGCTGGGTGGTCGTCGACGCGGGGTCCAGCACGAAGCACTGGGAACTGCTCGCCGGGCTCGTCGCGACCACGGCCGCGATCGCGCTCTCGCGCCGCTACCCGCTGGTGTCGCTCACCATCGCGATGATCGCGAGCTTCGTCGTGATGGGCAGCTTCGGCGGCAGGGTGCCGATCTGGGAAGGCTTCCTCCTGGTCGCGGTGAGCTATCTCGCCGGGTATCGGCAGCCGATCGCGAAGCCGATGCTGCGGATCTTCGCCGTCGTTTCGGTGATCGCGGTCCCCGTGGCGCTGCTGTGGGCCGAGGACGGCTTCTCGGCATGGGGTGCGTTGCTCGGTGTCCTGGTCTTCGCGTCGGTGACGCCGTGGCTGCTGGGCAGGTACATCCGTCAGCGTGAGGACATGGCGCGCGACGGCTGGCGCCGTGCCGAGGAGATGGAGAGCCGTCAGCGGCTCATCGCCGATCGCGCGCGGCTGCGTGAACGCACCCGGATCGCCAGCGACATGCACGATTCACTGGGCCACGAGCTGAGTCTCATCGCGGTGCGCGCGGCGGTGCTGGAGGTCGCGGGCGGACTCGACGAGCAGCAGCGGCAGGCCGCGGGCGACCTGCGGCAGAGCGCCGCGACGGCGACCGAACGGCTTCGCGAGATCATCGGTGTGCTGCGCGAGGACGACGCGCCGACCGAACCGGTGCACGAGAGCATCGACGACCTGCTCGACCGCGCCAGGGCGTCCGGCGTATTGATCGAGTCGACCGTGGACGGGCCCGCCGACGACGAACCGCAGATGGTCGACCGCGCGGCGTATCGCGTGGTCCAGGAGTCGTTGACGAACGTCGTGAAGCACGCGCCCGGCGCCGCCGTCACCGTGCGGGTCGTCCGTTCGGAGGGGCGGACGGACGTGGTGGTCGCCAACGCCGCGCCGCCCGCGGGACCGTTGCCCGGCCGGGCTTCCGGGCGGCGCGGGTTGATCGGCCTGCGCGAGCGGGTCCGGCTGGTCGGCGGGACCTTGCGCGCGGGGCCGAGCGGCGGCGGTTTCGAGGTCGGTGCGAGCTTGCCGCACGACGCGGCACCGTCGGAGGAATCACCGGAGAGTCAGGCGGCGATGGACGCCGAGGTGGGGCAGTCGACGTCGGCGAGGGAGCTGGAGCGCGCCCGCCGTGACGTCCGGCGGAGCCTGATCCAGGCGATCATCGTCCCGATCGGGCTCTTCGGTGTGGTGGTCGGGATCAGCGGGGTGGTGTTCCTCGTCCAGTGGTACGGCTCCGTGCTGCCCGCGGGCGACTACGACCGGCTGCGAGTGGGACAGACGAAGGCGGAGTTCGCGTACGTCCTGCCCGGCGGCCAGCGGATCGCGCGGCCGCGCACCGTGGAGCCGCCGGTGCCCGAGGGAGCGAAATGCGAGTACTACGGCACCGAACGCACCCTGTTCAATTTGAACTACGAGGCCTACAGGCTGTGCTTCGCCGACGGGAAACTCGTGGCGAAGGACATGATCAGTGAAGACGAGCAAAGGGGGAACCCGGATGATCCGGGTGGTGCTGGCCGATGACGAGGCGATGATCCGCGCCGGGGTGTCGGCGATCCTGGCCGCGGACGCCGGGATCGAAGTGGTCGCGGAGGCCGAGGACGGCCGTGGCGCCGTCGAGCAGGCCCGCGCGACCAGGCCGGATGTCGTGCTTCTCGACATCCGGATGCCGGTCATGGACGGGCTCAAAGCGGCCGAGGAGATCCGGCGGCTGTTGCCCGAGATCGGCGTGATCATGCTGACCACGTTCGGTGAGGACACCTACATCGAGCGCGCGCTGGGCCTCGGCGCGAGCGGTTTCCTGCTGAAATCCGGGGATCCGCGCGAACTGCTGTCCGGCATCCGCGCTGTCGCCGGCGGGGCGGCGTTCCTTTCGCCGAAGGTCGCGCAGCGGGTCATCGCCCGCTTCTCCGGCAATCAGGTTTCCCGCGCCGAGGAGGCGAAGGCAATGATCGCCAAGCTGACCCCGCGCGAACAGGAAGTACTGGCACTGTTGGGTTCCGGACTGTCCAATGCGGACATCGCCGGGAAACTGTTCGTGGTCGAGGGCACGGTGAAGGCCTACGTGAGCACCATCCTCAACCGGCTCGGCGCGCGGAACCGGGTGCAGGCGGCGATCACCGCGTACGAGGCGGGGCTGGTCGGCGGGGAACGGGAGGAGTCCAGCCGCTGACGCCGGCGCCGATACGAGCGGTGAGCGCGCCGGGGAGCAGACGGGCGACGCCGTTGCGGACGGCGACGCCGAGCGGATTGCGCAGCTGCGGGCCGATTCTGCCCGCTTGGACCGAGGCTTTGACGACCGCTTGGCTGCGCGGTCGGCGCTGCTCGTCGTAGCTCTTCAGCGCCGCGTCGACGTCCTCGGTTTCACTGAGCGCGGCGGCGAGGACGACGGCGTCCTCGATCGCCTGGCAGCCGCCTTGGCCGAGGAACGGCGGCATCGCGTGCGCCGCGTCGCCGAGGAGCGCGACGCGTCCCCGCACGTAGGACGGCAGGGGAGTGCCGAGCAGGTGGAGATCGTGGTGGAGCAGCGTCTCCGGCACTGTCGCGTCGATGAGCTCGGGGATGGGTTCGTGCCAGCCGCCGAAGCGGTTTCTCAGATACGACTTCGGGTCTTCGTGCCGGATTCCCGCCTCGGCGACGTAGCCCGCCCACCAGTAGACCTGGCCGCCGTGCAAGGGGATGACGCCGATCTCGGCGCCGTCGTCCCAGCTCGTGCTGAGGTCGACCGCGCGGGGGAGGGTGGTCACCGCGCGAAAGGCCGTGCTGCCGCTGTACACCGGATCGGGGTGTTGCGGCCACAGCTGCTTCCGGAGTCCACTGTGGATTCCGTCGGCGGCGATGATGACGTCCGCGTCGAGACCGTCGAGGCCGGTGACTTCGGTGCCGGTGCGGACGCAGCCGGTGGGAAGGGCGTCCCGGAGCGCGCCGATGAGGTCGGCGCGGTGGATGGCGGCGAGCGGACGGCCGTGGTGACGGCGGAACGCCTCGGCATCCCAACGGGTGATGCGGCGGCCCGCGCGGTCGTGGAGGCCGCCGGACGCTTGTTCCCGCAGCCTGTCGAGGTGGATGCCCAGTGTTTCGAGTGAGCGCAGGGCGTTCGGCCACAGGGAGATCCCCGCGCCGGCGGCGGTGAGTTCCGGCGCGCGTTCCAGGACGGTGACCTCCCAGCCGATGCCGTGCAGTCCGACGGCGGCACTCAGTCCGCCGATTCCTCCGCCGACCACGATCGCTTTGCGCATGGTGACCTCCTCTACACTTGTAGAGTACTACTACACTTGTAGAGTGCGAAAGGCGACGATCGGGGACGCGGCCATCGAGGTGATCGCGGCCGAAGGGATGCGCGGGCTGACCCATCGCGCGGTCGACCGGTTTGCGGGGTTGCCCGCGGGTTCGACCTCTTACTACGCGCGGACGCGGGCGGCGCTGCTGGAGCTGGCGATCTCGCGGATGGTCGAACTCGACGACGTCACCCTGGATCCGGCACCCGGGCAGCTGGCCGAGTATGTGGCGGGGTTCGTCCACGCGGCGATCACGCAGGGGCGGACGCGGATGCTCGCGCGGTACGAGTTCGCGCTGGAGGCGACGCGGCGGCCGGAGTTGCGCGAGGCGTATGACCGCGGGGGGCTGGTCATCCGGCGGCGGTGCGCCGAGGTGCTGGCCGATCGCGGATCGGCCGAGCCGGAGCGGCACGCGCGGGTGCTCGTCGCGTGGCTGGACGGGACGATCTTCGACGCGCTGGCCGGGACAGGGTCGCTGCGGCCGCCGGATCTGGCGGAGCTGACGCGAGGGGCACGGGAGGTCTTGGCGGGGCTCGGCGTAGCGGGATAGCGGGGGACCTTTGCTATCGCCGGGGGCGCTGACCTGCGCTTTTGGTGCGGAAGGGAGCAAGGGACCTTTGGTGTCGCCTGCTCGGGCAGGGCTTGGCGGCGGTGGCGCGTCGGTCCGGGGGCCGGGTGTCGCGAAAGCCACTTTCGGGACATCGGGTGTCCCGAAAGTGGCTTTCGCGACATGCCGGCCGAGGCGGGCGCCTTCGGGACGGCTTGGGCCGGGGCTGTGTGGAAATAGGGACGTTGAGTGTCCCTATTCCACACAGCCGCCACGGTCGGTCATCTCGGGCGTGAGCGGACCGGTAGTGCGTGGCCGGGTCCTGGGAGGCGAAAGTCCGTGAAGGCCTCCTTCCTTACCCTCAAGGTAAGGAAGGAGGCCTTCACGGACATGCCGCGCGAGCAAGCGATAGCAAAGGTCCCTTGCTTCCGCGCTCAGGCGTCGCGGCGGCGGAGCACGGCGGAACCGGTGGCGAGACCGGCCGCGGCCCACGCCGTACAGAGCGCGATGCCGACCCAGGGCGCGTAGGGCGCGACGCCGCCGAAGATGGGGTTCGGCTCACCTGAGGTGACCATCGCGTTGACACCCGCGAAGCCGGGGAAGTAGTTCACGAGGTCTTCCCCGCCCAGCGAACCGGCGAACATCGGGATCATCACCAGCAGCACGAACACCGTCACGATCGTCCCCGCCGTGCTCCGCAGCGCCGACCCCAGCCCGAGGCAGAGCAGGCCCAGCAGCGCGAAGTAGCCGCCCATGCCCGCCGCGGTCGCGAGGACGTCGCCCACCGAAGAATCCCGCGTCGGGATCAGGGGCGCCGAGAGCACAACCCCGGCGAGCGTGTTCAGGACGCCGTAGCCGAACAGCACCGGCAGCAGGACCGCCGATTTCGCCGCGAGGACCCGGTTCCGCACCGGGACCCACTGCAGGGTCGAGCGGATGCTGCCGCTGGCGTACTCGCTCGTGATGAACAGCGTCGCCAGCGCGACCACGGCGAATTGCGTGAGGTAGAACGCCGCGCCGGTCACCACGGCGTGCGGGGCCATCTCGCGTTCGACGCCCGCGTTCGCGGCCAGGCCCAGCGCGCCGGAGTAGGCGAGCATCAGGACCAGTCCGCCGATCAGGCACCACCAGGTCGACCGGACCGACCAGAACTTGGTCCATTCCGAAGAGATCGCGTTCATCGTGCGCTCCACTGCTTGAAGGAGGCGGTCAGCCGGTCGCGGTAGAAGTCCAGCGCCCACCGCGAGTCGATCGAGCCGTACTGGTTCTCGATCTCGGCGGCGGGCATATGCGGCCGCAGGCCCAGCTGGTCCACCAGGATCGCGGAGTCGGTCACCGAGGAGTGGCCGCTGTTCTCCAGCAGGTACCGCTCCTTCGGTCCGGTGAGCCGCGGCCAGGTTTCGTCCCAGGTCGGGCTGTAGTACTTCTGGCCGATCGGGCTGGCCAGCAGGAGCAGCGGCCGGTCGAGGGAAACGGTGCCGAAGAACGGGCCGTCGATGTTCACACCCGCCTTGATCCGCCTGTCGGCGGCCATCGCGGCGGCGGTCGCCGAACCTCCCGCGGAGTGTCCGCCCATCCCGATCTTCGTGGCGTCGATCGACCAGCGCGAGTCCTTCAGCAGGGTGTCGAGGACGAACGACGTGTCGATCGCGCGGTTCGCGATCGCGGCGGGCCAGGGGTCGTTCGGACGTCCACATGCGACACACTGGCGCAGGCCGTCGGGGAACTCCGTCGCCCAGGCTTCGTAGGCGTGGTCGATCCCGGCGACCACGAATCCTTGTGCGGCAAGACGTTCGGCGATCGAGGTCAGCGTCATCCGGTTGTTGCCCGCACCCGGCGACAGCAGTACGAGAGGACGCCTTCCCGGCAGCGAGGGGGCGTTCTCCCGTGAGTGGACGCGCACCTTGCTCAGCGTGTCCGGCGGCAGGTCGAGCTTCCGCCCGGCGATCGCCGCCGCCGATTCCGCCCGCGTCATGTACAGCGGCGCGCGGCCGACCGGGACCGCCGGGTACCAGACGTTGACCATCAGCTCACGCCGCTTCTCCGGCACCCAAGGGTCGGCTCGCGCCTGGTCGGTGAGGTGCAGTGTGCGCAGCCCGATCGGGAACGGGCCGCCCGTCGCGGGCAGCGCCGGAACCGTCGCTGCCTTCGCGATCGTCGGCACCCCCAGCAGGCCGGCGATCACCGCCACCAGGACCATGAGTGACTTCATGCCGCGACTCCCGTTCCGTATTCGACCGACGAAGCGGTCAATTCCATGTAGGCCTGTTCCAGCGACGCGGTGCGTTCGGCCAGCCCGTGCACGCGGATCCCGAGTTCGTGCACCGCGTCCCCGACGCGGTGCACCGGCAGGTCGTGCACGATCAGTTCGTCCCGATCGGTTTCCGTGGTCGCGCCGAGTGCGCGCAGACGCTGTTCGAGCGCCCGGAGTTCGACGGGAACGGGCACCCGCACCGCGACCGACGTCCGCGAGTTGCCCGCGATGAACTCGTCGACGGGGGCGTCGGCGAGCAGCCTTCCCTTGCCGATGACGACCAGCCTGTCCGCGGTCAGCTGCATCTCGCTCATCAGGTGGCTCGACACGAACACCGTGCGGCCTTCTTCGGCGAGCGAGCGCATCAGATGCCGCACCCAGCGGACGCCGTCGGGGTCGAGGCCGTTGACCGGCTCGTCGAACATCAGCACGCCCGGATCTCCCAGCAGCGCGCCGGCGATGCCGAGCCGCTGCCCCATGCCGAGGGAGAACGTCCCGGCTCGTTTGCCCGCGACGTCGGTGAGACCGACCGTCGCGAGCACCTCGTCCACCCGGCTCGCCGCGATCCCGTTGCTGCGCGCCATCGCCAGGAGATGTTTGCCCGCGCTCCGGCCGGGATGCAGTGCCTTGGCTTCCAGCAGCGCGCCGACCTCGCGCAGCGGATACCGCAGGTCCGCGTACTTCTTTCCGTCGATGTGGACATCGCCGTCGCTCGGCGTGTCGAGGCCCAGCGTCATCCGCATGGTCGTCGACTTGCCCGCGCCGTTGGGACCGAGGAAACCGGTCACCTTGCCCGGCTCGACGGCGAAGGTCAGCCCGTCGACCACCGTCTTCTCGCCATAGCGCTTCGTGAGTCCTCGAAGCGTGATCATCCGCGCCCTCCTTCGTGTCCCTGAAGTTTCCGACGCGGGGACACGTGGGGGCATTGCCCCGAAGTCATCGGCCACCCCTTACTTTCGGCAGGTGCCGCTCGGCACGAGTCCCGGCGGAAAGGCACAATCGGCGCCATGACCACCCGCGAACAACGGCGCGTGAATCCGCTCGACCTGGTGATGCTCGTCCTCGCCGTGTTCTCCGTCGGGCTGCTCGTCTACGTGACGTTCTTCCCGCATTCGGACGAGACGGCGCACACCGTCTTCATCATCGACACGGCGGTGTGCGGGATCTTCGCGCTGGAATTCCTGTGGCGCTGGCGGCGCAACGGCTGGGAAAAGTGGTTCCCGCTGCGCAACTGGTACGAAATCCTCGGCATGATCCCCATCGCGCATCCGGCGCTGCGCGGATTCCGGCTGCTGCGGATCCTGGTCGTGCTCGTCCGGCTCGCGCGCACGGCCGACCGCGCTTTCGGGGAGCGGTTCACGCAGCGGCTGGTCGAACGGCTTTCGCGGCCGATCGTGCTGGCGATCAAGAAACCGATCACGATCGCGGTGCTCGACGAGGTCGTCAAGGTGGTGGAAACCGGGAACTACCCGCAGAACCTCGCGCGTTCACTCGGCGAGAACCAGACGTTGTTGCGGGGGATCATCGCCGAGAAACTGAAGAGCGACCCGCAGGCGGGACGGCTTTCGAAACTGCCGTTCCACGACGAGGTGGTGCGCTCGGTGATCGACACCGCGATGCGCGTGATCCTCGAGGTGCTGACCGATCCGCGGATCGACGAGTTCTTCGCGCATGTGGTGCGCGAGAACCGGGAGCAGATCCGGACAGCGGTGCAGCTGGGGTTGAACGAGAGGGAAGACGACGAGGAACTGGCCGCGCGGCTGCCGACCAGGCCTCAGCACCAGATGATGGACTGAGCGGGTGGGGGCTGAAGGGGACTTTCGCCGCATGCGACGCGGTGAAGGGAGCTTTCGTCGCGTTACATGCGGGGAAGGGGCCCTTCAGGTCGCTGTGTCCGGACCGGCTACGGCGGGTCGGTGCCGGGGTGAGTAGCACAGTTCGTCCGGATCGCGAAAAGAGCGGGGGACCTTTGCTCTCGCCTGGGCTGCATGTTGTGGCGCGGCTGGGGGCTCGACCACCAGATGAGCCACGAAATCCGGGAAACCCAAGGAATGAACGGTCCGTTCACGTCCCGCCGCGCCGCGTGGTCCGCCGGGTGGGGGCGGCACTCAGCGGGTCTTCCGGCCAGGGATGCTTCGGGTATCGACCGCGGAGATCGGCGCGCACGGCCGCGTAACCGTTGCGCCAGAACGACTCCAGATCGGCGGTGACCGCGGCGGGCCGCCCGGCGGGCGAGAGCAGATGCAGGACGACGGGGACGCCCGCCAGCTCCGGCGTCGCGAGCCAGCCGAACGTCTCCTGCAGTTTCACGGCCAGCACCGGCTGCTCACCCGAGTAGTCGACCCGGATCCGCGAACCCGACGGTACCTCCAGCCTGTCCGGCGCCAGTTCGTCCAACCGTGAAGCTTCCGGCCAGGGCAAGAGCCCGCGCAGCGCGGAACCCGCGTCCAGCGATGCCAGATCCGACCGGCGGCGGGCCGATCCCAGGTCGAGCCAGCTGTCCAAAGTGGACAGCAAGGCGACGGAGTCGACAGCGGGCCAAGGCGAACCCAGCACCCTATGCAGGAAAGACAGCCGCTCGCGCAGCCTTCGCCCGTCCTCCGACCACCGCAGCAGGTCCAGCCCTTCGGTGCGCAAGCCGTCCAGCAGCGCGGCGCGGATCGCGTCCGGCGCGGGTGAGCGCAACGGCTTCTCCGACAGCACGATCGCCCCGAGCCGCCGCACCGAACGCGCCACGACCTCCCCGGCGGACCAACGTACTTCGTCCACCGTCGAAACGAGGTTCGGCGCCGCGCGCACGGCGAGGGCCTCGTCGGCGGGCGCTGCCAGCCGGATGATGCCCTGCGCGCGGCCGGGATCGCGGGTCGCTTCGGCCACCGCCAGCCACTCGACGTCCGCCAACCCGCTGCCGCGCGGCAGTTCCGCCGCCGTGCCACTGGCCATGAGATACACCGGCGTCCCCGCGGAGCGCCGCCGCGCCAGCCGTTCGGGATGCGCCAGCGCCACGACCAGCGCCGGATCGGGGGCGCCGCCGCCGTCGGGTACCAGCTTCACGAGGCGCCGCACGTCGGACTTCCAGCGCTCGTCGCCCCGCACGCGCCGCAGTTCGGCTTCGAGGTCGGTCAGCGTGCCGCCGCTGTCCAGCAGGGCGACGACCTCGGCCGCCGAACGCGCGTTGGTCCGCGCCGCGCCGTCCAGCAACGCCCGGGCCAGCCGCGGATGGAGGCCGAGCCCGGCCATCTTCCGGCCGCGTTCGGTCACCGTCCCGTCCTCCGCTGTCGCCCCGAGTGTGGTCAGCAACGCGCGACCGGCGGCCAGCGCGCCCTCGCCAGGAGGATCCCACCAGGCGAGGCCGGAACCGTCCGGAGTGGACCAGCACGCGAGTTCGAGCGCGAAGCGCGCAAGCTCCGCCGTCCTGATCTCGGGTTCGGGGTACGCGGGCAAAGAACCCTGCTCATGCGCCGCCCAGCACCGGTACGCGCGCCCCGGCGCCTCGCGCCCGGCGCGGCCGGCGCGCTGTTCCGCGACCGCGGCCGAAACCCGGACCGTCGCCAGCCCCGGCAGACCGCGCCGGTGATCGACGCGGGGCACCCGGGAAAGCCCGCAGTCCACCACCGCGCGCACGCCCGGCACGGTCAGGCTGGACTCGGCGACAGACGTCGAGAGCACCACCCGGCGGCGGGCGCGCGGGCGCAGCGCGTCGTCCTGGCTCGCCGCCGAAAGCCGTCCGTGCAGGGGCAGCACGTCGGCGTCCAGGCCGTTGAGCAGGCCGCTCACCCTGGCGATCTCGCCGGCGCCGGGCAGGAAAGCGAGGATGTCACCGTCCCCTTCGGACAGTGCTTTGTGGATCGCGCGGACGACGGTCGCCTCGATCCGCTCGCCGCGCGCGGGTGGGGAGTACGAGACGTCGACCGGATAGGCGCGCGCCCGCGCGGTGATCACCGGCGCGTCCCCGAGCAGGGCCGCCAGCCTGCCGGCGGCCACGGTGGCGGACGTCGCGAGGAGGCGCAGGTCGTCCCGCAGCCCGGCGCGGACGTCCAGCAGCAGCGCGAGCAGCAGGTCCGCGTCGAGATGACGCTCATGGCATTCGTCCAGCAGGACGGTCGAAACCCCGGCCAGTTCGGGATCACCCTGCACCCGCCGGACCAACAGCCCCGAAGTGACCACCTCGACACGCGTCGAAGACGACACCTTCCGATCTCCGCGCACCGAGTAGCCGACCGTCTCACCGACCCGTTCGCCCAGCAGGGACGCCATCCGCGCCGCCGCGGCCCGGGCGGCCAGCCGCCTCGGCTCGGCGACGATCACCCGGCCTTCGCCGCCGGCCAGCGCGAGCGGCACCAAAGTGGTCTTACCGGTTCCAGGAGGCGCGACGAGCACCGCGGTGCCGTGGGCGTTCAGCGCGGCCTCGAGTTCGGGCAGGACGGCGCGGACCGGGAGATCGGGAAGGATCACTGTTCGGTGACCTGCGGCGGGGGCGGGATCCGGTAGCCGGACGGGCCGATGTTGCGGTTCAGCGAGTCGAGCCAGTCTCCCGACGAGATCATCTTCTGGATGGCCCTGGCCACCGCCGCGCGGCCCTCGTCGTCACCCTTGCGCAGGCCGACGCCGTATTTCTCCTTCGAGAACGGCTTGCCGACGACTCTCAGCAGCTCCGGATTCTGTGCCACGTAACCCGCCAGGATGACGTCGTCGGTGGTCACCGCGTCCACCTGTCCGGCGAGCAGCGCCGTGACGCAGTCCTGGTAGCGCGGGTACTCGACGAGCTGGACGGCCTGGGCGAATTTGTCGCGCACCTGCTCGGCCGAGGTGGTGCCGCCCACGGCGCACAGTTTGCGGCCGTTGAGGTTTTCGGGGCCGGTGATGTCGGTCGACCGGAGGCGGACCAGCAGGTCCTGGCCCGTGTCGAAGTAGGGGCCCGCGAACGCGACCACCTGTTTGCGTTTTTCGGTGATCGAGTAGGTCGCCACCATCAGATCCGTGACTCCGGATGTTATGTCCGTCTCGCGGGACGACGGTCTGCTGTCGTGCCAGGTGATGTGATCCTCGTCGACGCCCAATTCGCTCGCGATGTACGTCGCGACGTCGACGTCGAAGCCGACATAGCGGCCGTCGACCGTCCGTTTGGAGATTCCCGGCTGGTCGAAGCGGATGCCGATGGTGAGTTTGTTGGACGCGACGGCGCGTGCGACGAGGGAATCCGCCGGACCCGCCTCCTTGCCGCAGGCCGCCGCTGTGACCAGCATCAAACAGACCGCCAGCAGGGCGCGTCCCCTCATCGGGTGCCTCCGTCCGCCGCCTCACGTTGTTCTCAGGGTCGACGGCTAGCCTAGGCCCGTGCGTAGACCGCCCCAAGTCGTGCTCGACGCCGTGGGCACACTCGCCCGGCTCGGACTGGCCGCCGTTTGGTTGATTTCCGGAGCGCTGAAGATCAGTGATCCGGGGCAGACCTATGTCGCCGTGCAGGCGTTCGACGTCCTGCCGGACGGGCTCGTGCGCCCGGTCGCGATCGGGATGCCGCTCGCCGAACTGGCGCTCGGGCTGTTCCTGCTCGCCGGGTTCGTGACCCGCTGGGTGTCGGTGCTGTCGGTGCTGCTGCTCGCGGTGCTCATCGCCGCGATCGCCCAATCGTGGGCGCGCGGGCTGAGCATCGATTGCGGCTGCTTCGGCGGTGGCGGTCAGATCGCCGCGGATCAGACGCAGTATCCGCAGGAGATCGCCAGGGACCTCGGGTTCGCCCTATTGGGTGTCTGGCTGATCGTGCGGCCGCGGACCTGGCTGTCCGTGGACGGCTGGCTCGGGAACTCTCGGGTCCCCGCCGACGACGACTATGTGGGTATCGCTGAAGGGAACGAATAATCGTGGGTGGAGCTGAGCGCAACGCTCGGAAACGCAAGCAGCAGCAGACGGCCTCGCGCTCGGTGGCGCAGGCAAGGGGCGTCGCGGGCGGCGACAAGAAGAAGGTCGTCGCGATCACGGTCGCGGTGGTCGTGCTCGCCGCGCTGGTGATCGGTGGCGTGATCTGGACGACGTCCAGCAAGGACAGCACCGAGGGCAAGGTGATCGCGGCGCAGACCGGCACCTTGGCGGAGGGGGTCGTGCAGAAACGCGACGGGGCCGTCGTCACTGTCGGCAAGCCCGAAGCGAAGAAGACCATCGACGTCTACGCCGACTTCCTGTGCCCGATCTGCAAGCAGTTCGAGGAGTCGTTCAAGGGACAGATCGAGGAGCGGGTGAACAACGGGACCCTGCAGGTCCGGTATCACATGCTGCCGATGCTCAACCAGCGTTCCGACCCGCCGGGCTACTCGCTGGACTCCGCCAACGCCTCGCTCGCCGCGGCCGACGCGGGCAAGTTCGTCGCCTTCCACGACGCGTTGTTCAAGGACCAGCCGCAAGAAGGCGCGCGCGGATTCGACAAGGCGCAGTTGATCAAGCTCGGCCAGGATGTCGGCATCACCGACCCGGCCTTCGCGACGGCGATCCACACCGGGGTCTACGAGCAGCAGATCCAGGACGCGTACAAGAAGATTTCGACGGATCCGTCGCTGCAGCAGGACTTCGGCAACGGTCCTGGTTTCGGCACGCCGACGGTCGCGTCGAACGGGCAGGTCGTGAAGCTCGAGCCGGACTGGGTGGAGAAGGTCGCCGGCTAGTTTTCGCTTTTGCGCGTGAAGGCCCCCTTCCCTCGGCTCAGCCGAGGGAAGGGGGCCTTCACGCGGTTCGTGACCGGGAGGCGATAGCAAAGGTCCCTTGCTCCCTCCCGCAGGTGGGCGCCGCGTTTAGTCCTCTGGATGCGGTAGTTGCGTGTGCAAGTACCGCATCCAGAGGACTAAACGCGAGGGAGTCAGGGGCGCGAAGAGGCGGCGACGGACGCGAAGGCCTGTACGCGGGCTGTCTCGGCGGAGCGTGGCCAGACGAGGCCCCACTCGACGTCGGGCGAACCGGCGAAGGGCACGAAGCGGATTCGCGGATGGCTGAAGTACTCCCGCGCGTGCGCGGCGAGCGGGCAGATTCCGGCGCCGGTGGCGATCGCGGCGAGCAGTTCCTGAAAGGTCGCGAAGGGTTTGCCTCGGGTCACGGGGTGCCCGGCCGGCGTCAGCCATTGGCGTGGCTCCTCGATCCAGTACGGCTCCGGCGGATGCGCCGCGCGAAGGACGGTGTCGCGAGCGAGGTCGTCCAGGGTGACTGACTTCCGTCGCGCGAAAGGGTGTTTCGACGACACCGCGAGCACCATCGGTTCGGTGTACACGGCCGGTCCGGTCGCGAGATCGGCTTCGTCTACCGGAAGCAGGGTGACCAGAACGTCGATCTCACCCGATCGCAGCATCGCGACCGGGTCGGCGAAATCGGCCTCGCGGATGAGCAGTTCCGTGTCGGGGTAGCGACGCCGGAAGCGGTCCAGCAGATCTTCGGTCAGATCGGCGACGCCGGGGGCCTCGAATCCCAGCCGCAGCACGCCGCCGATCCCGCGTCCGGCGGCGACCGCGCGCTCGACGCCTTCGCGTAGCGCGCGGTACGCGGGGCCGAGGTCGTCCCGCAGCCGTTTGCCGATCGGTGTGAGCTGGACCCGCCTGCTGGTGCGGGCGAACAAGGGCGCGCCGATCCGGCGTTCCACCTGTTTGATCGTCTGGCTCACCCGTGCCTGCGAGACGTGCAACCGCTCGGCGGTGCGGCCGAAATGCAATTCGTCCGCCAGCGCCAAGAAGATCTCGATATCCCGCAGTTCCATAATCCCCAGGTTATCGATTCGGGGCGGTGTCGGTCACCGGGAACCGTCTTTTCCGCAGGTCTAGACCACGCAACCTCTGTCATGCGTTAATTCAAGCCTTGAACTTACGCATGGTGTCGAGGAGGACCCGGATGCGGAGATTCACACTGGGGATACTGACGGCCGCGCTGGTGCTGGGGTCGCACACCCCGGCATTGGCCGGAAACGGCCCCGCTTACCGGGACGCCTGGCGGCCGGTGAAGGTGCGCGTGGCCGATCTGCTGTCGCGTATGACTCTCGACGAGAAGATCGGCCAGATGACGCAGGCCGAGCGGCTCGGGATCAAGGCGCCCGGCGACGTCACCAAGGGCATGCTCGGCTCCCTGCTCTCCGGCGGCAGCTCCCAGCCGACCCCGAACAACGCGGTCACGTGGGCCGACATGTACGACGACTTCCAGAAGGAAGCGCTCGCCACCCGGCTCGGCATCCCGCTGATTTACGGCGTCGACGCCGTCCACGGCCACAACGGGCTCTACGGCGCCACGGTCTTCCCGCACAACATCGGCCTCGGCGCGACACGCGATCCCTCGCTGGTCAAGAAGATCGGCCGCGCGACCGCGGAAGAGGTGTCGGGCACCGGGATCGACTGGAACTTCGCGCCGTGCCTGTGCGTCGCGCGCAACGACCGGTGGGGCCGAACTTACGAATCCTTCGGCGAGGTACCGGAAATCGCGTCCGCGATGACGACGGCCATCGACGGGATGCAGGGCCGTTCGCTGTCCGCGCCCGGATCGGTGCTCGCGACCGCGAAGCACTACATCGGCGACGGCGGTACGACCGGCGGCGATGACCAGGGCGAGACCGACATCAGTGAAGCTGAACTGCGCGCGGTGCACCTGCCGCCGTTCCGCGAGGCCGTCCGCCGCGGCGTCGGCTCGGTGATGATCTCCTACAGCAGCTGGAACGGCCTCAAGATGCACGCCGGTTCTTACCTGATCAACGACGTGCTCAAGGGCGAACTCGGGTTCTCCGGCATCGTGATCTCGGACTACAACGGCATCGACCAGATCGACCGGCAGCCGGGCTTCACCCCGGCCGAGGTCACCGCGTCGATCAACGCGGGCATCGACATGGTGATGGTGCCCTTCGAGTACCAGAAGTTCATGGACACGCTGAAGGCCGAAGTCCTCGCCGGGCGGGTCACGCAGGCGCGGATCGACGACGCCAACAAGCGCATCCTGACCAAGAAGTTCGAACTCGGCCTGTTCGAACGGCCGCTGACCGACCGGCGGTTCCTCGAGACCGTCGGCAGCGACGAGCATCGTGCCCTCGCGCGGCAGGCCGTCCGGGAATCGCAGGTGCTGCTGAAGAACGAGAACCGGGTGCTGCCGCTGGACAAGTCGCGCAACCGGATCTTCGTCGCGGGCAAGAGCGCCGACGACATCGGCAACCAGAGCGGCGGCTGGACGGTCGGGTGGCAGGGCAAGAGCGGACCGGTCACCGAGGGAACGACCATCCTGCAAGGGATCCGGCACACCGCGAAACCCTCGTCCACGGTCACCTTCGACAAGGACGCGAACGGGATCGACAAGTCCTACGACGTCGCTGTCGCGGTGATCGGGGAGACGCCGTACGCCGAAGGCCGCGGTGACAAGCCCGAGGGAATGGGACTCGACGCCGAAGATCTGGCGACCCTGAAACGGCTCCAGGACAGCGGCGTCCCGACGGTGGTGGTGCTCGTTTCCGGGCGGCCGCTGGACATCGCCCGGCAGCTGCCGGAATGGGACGGGTTGATCGCGTCGTGGTTGCCCGGTTCGGAAGGCCAAGGCGTCGCGGACGTGCTCTTCGGCGACTACAACCCCACCGGCAAGTTGCCGGTGACGTGGATGCGCAGTGCTGACCAGCAGCCGATCAACGTCGGCGATGGAAAGTCCGGGCTGTTCCCGTTCGGGTTCGGCCTTCGCTATCGGCATGGGTGGTGAGCAAGATGAAGAAACTCGCGGTCCGGCTCGCTCTGCTGTTCGTTTCGTGTCTCGCACTGGCGTTGGCGCCGGTGACGGCACAGGCGGCACCCGCGTTCAAGGTGCTGGCCTTCTACAACGGCACCTACGACGCGGCGCACATCAGCTTCGTCAAGGAAGCCAACCAGTGGTTCCCGAACACCGCTTCACAGAACAACTTCAGCTACACCGCGACCAACAACTGGAACCAGCTGAACTCGCTGCAGCCTTCGCAGTACCAGGTCGTGCTGTTCCTGGACGACCTGCCGCAGACCTCCTCGCAGCGTGCGGGCTTCGAGCGCTACATGAAGGCGGGCGGCGCGTTCTTCGGCTTCCACGTGGCGGCTTTCAACACCAATCCGTCCACTTGGGACTGGTATCACAACAAGTTCCTCGGCACGGGCGCGTTCAAGTCCAACACCTGGGGTCCGACGACGGCGACGCTGAAGGTGGAGAATCGGCCGCACCCCTCGACCACGCGGCTGCCCGCGACGTTCACCTCGTCGGTGAGCGAGTGGTACGCCTGGAACAGCGACCTGCGCAAGAACCCGGACATCAAGATCCTCGCGTCGGTGGACCCGGTGAGCTTCCCGCTGGGGACCGACCCGAACCAGTCTTGGTACAGCGGGTACTACCCGATTCTCTGGACCAACAACAAGTACAAGATGCTGTACGCCAACTTCGGCCACAACAAGATGAACTACGAGACGAACCAGCTGCTGTCGTCGACCTTCGCCAGTGAGGTGCAGAACCGATTCGTCATCGACGGTCTGCTGTGGCTCGGCGGAAAGCAAACCGCACGACGATGAGCAGGGCCAGCCGGGCCAGATTCGCGCGATGCCATTTCTTGGCGAGCTCTTCGCGGCGGATCCGGTCCGGCTGCTCTTTCAGCAACGTGAGGTTGACCGACCGGACGAGGTGGACCGTGATGCCGGTGGCGGCGGCCGTGCCCGCGGCGGCGGTGACGATCGCCCGGCGGTCGCCGCCGTCGCGCCAGCCGCTCGCGAGCGCGACCGCCGTCGAGGCGATCGTCACCGGCGCCGCCGGGATGAAGTAGCGCGCGGGGCTGCCCCGCTCGAGCAGCCCGGGTGAGCGCTCGCCGACGAGCCTCGGGACGTCGACGACCGCTTCGTAGAGGTTCCCGAAGAACCAGTGAGCCTGGCCGACGGTGGCGATCCGGGCCCAGCGGCCGGTCTTGACCTGCATGAACCCAGACTGCCACAGCGCGGCCGCCGCCCGGCGACACCAAAGGTCCCTTGCTCTCTTTTCGCAGGTCAGAGGCCTCGGCGATACCAAAGGTCCCTTGCTACTCGGCGGCTTCGTGCACTGTGAAGGCCACCTACGTAGGGCGGGGTAGTCAAGGCCTCCTTGCCTACCCTGAAGGTAGTGAAGGGGACCTTCACGGACAGCCACCTCGCCCCGGGTGTCTCACGCGCGGCAGGCGATAGCAAAGGTCCCTTGCTACTCCTCGATGGCACCGCCGACCGACCGCAGGTGTTCGCGGAACGTCAGCGAAGGCGTCTTCGCGCGCTCAGCGAGGAAGTCGGCGAAGCGCACCTGCTCGCGAAGGGACTCTCCGGAGCGGATCCGCTCGGCCTGACGCCGTTCGGTGTCGCGGATGGCCTCGGCGCGATCCAGGACCTCGTCGGCGCGGTCGGCCGGGACGAACAGGACCCCGTCCTCGTCGCCGAACACGAGATCGTCGCGCGTCACCGTCCACTCGCCGACGACGGCCGAGTCCAGCGCGCCGTCCGGGCGTTCGGAGACCGAGAGCGGGCCGGTCGGGATCGAGCCGAGGCTGAAGACCGGCAGGCCGATCTTCTTGATGTCGGCCGTGTCGCGGTGCAGCCCCCAGATGACGACGCCGGCCAGCCCGGCCGCTTCGGCTTCGAGGACGGCTAGGTCGCCGACGCAGCTTTCGTCGAGCCTGCCGCGGTTGTCGACGACGAGGATGTCGCCGGGGTTCGCGGTTTCGTACGCCTCCAGGAAGACGTCGACGCTGCCGACGTGCCGGGCGGGGGTGACCCGCCCGGCCAGCCTGGCGCCGGGGAAGACCGCGTGCGTTCCGGCGGGCGCGCACCGGACCGGGACGCCGGCGCGGACGCACCCGTCGGTCAGATGCGCGGTGGTCAGCAGGGAGAACCGCTGCCGAAGCTCCTCTGGATCCATATCCCGACTTTAGCCACGGCGCCACACCACCGGGGTGTTGCCGCCGCCGTTGCCCTCGAGCGTTCCGGCGATCTCGCCGTTGTCGCCCACGATGGTGCCGTTCGCGTTGCCAGGGGAGGGGAGCGTCGTCACCGGGCCGCCCGGGGACCACACCGTGGGAGTCCTCGGCGAGATCCAGCCGGTGACCAGACCGGACCCGTTGAGCGCCGTCGTGTACATGTTGCCCGGGATCTCCTCGGAGGTGTCGAACGCCGTCCAGAGCCTGTCGCCCAGTTGGGTCGAGGCCAGCACCTTCCCGTTCCGGATCGCGATCCCGCGTGATTCCCGGAGGCCGTCGGGGAGGACGAGTTGCCGCAGCGTCCCGTCCTTCCAGAGCCAGGTGCCACCGACCTGCTCGTTCAGCAGGACGGTGCCGTCCTGGTCGATGTCGACGGGGGTGAGCCGCGGCGGGACGTCCAGCAGCACCGGGTGCGCGTGGTCGCCGGACGGCCAGAAAGCGGCGGTGGAGCCGTAGCGGATGTCGTTGAACACCGTGCCGACGACGTCGCCGCGGTCGTTCGTGCCGAGGGCTTGCGTGTTGTAGTAGCCCGGAACCTTCCCCAAGAACTGGAATCCGCCGTTTTCGAAGGCGAAGGCGTGCTTGGCCGGGTAGCGGCTCCCCTCCGGGTAGTAGACGGCGTTGCCGAGGACCGAACCGGACGCGTTCTCGTCCACCGCTTCGACCGAGAGGTAGCCCGCCGGGATGCCGTGGTCCGCGAAGGTCCCGCCCGCCCAGGTGATCAGCCTCCCGTCGTAGGTCCCCGCGTAGCCCCCGGCGCCGTTCGTGGCGTTCACCCGTGCGATGCCGCCACCGCCGGACGGCAACGGCAGATAGCTCATCGTCCATCCGGTCGCCGACGCCGTCCCCGCCGACAGCAGTCCGGCGGCGACGGTCGCGGCCAGAACCATGCTCGTACGTTTCATCGAAACCCCCAGTCAGTGGTGTTCGACCTGTTTAACGGGGGTACGAGCCGCCCGTCTGCGTCACCTGACACTCAACGTGCCCTAAGTAACATCCGTGCAGGATTGTATGTAAGGGGTTGATAAATACAGACCTGTCTGTATCTTCAGTTTCAGCAGCGACCCGGCAACGACAAGGAGCGTCGTGGTGGCCAACAAGGTGTACGTCGTCGGCGTGGGCATGACGAAGTTCGAGAAGCCCGGACGCCGTGAGGACTGGGACTACCCACAGATGGCCAAGGAGTCCGGGACCAAGGCGCTCGCCGACGCCGGGATCTCGTTCGACGAGGTGCGGCAGGCCTACGTCGGCTACGTCTACGGCGAGTCGACCTCGGGGCAGCGCGCGGTCTACGAGCTGGGCATGACCGGCATCCCGGTGGTCAACGTCAACAACAACTGCTCGACCGGGTCGACCGCGTTGTACCTGGCGGCGGAGGCGATCCGGGGCGGTCGCGCGGACTGCGTGCTCGCGCTCGGTTTCGAGAAGATGCAGCCGGGTTCGCTCGGCTCGACCTACGACGACCGCGAGCAGCCGATGGGCAGGCACCTCCAGGCGCTCGCGGAGATCTCCGAGGTGCTCTTCCCGCCCGCGCCGTGGATGTTCGGCGCGGCGGGCCGCGAGCACATGAAGACCTACGGCACGACCGCCGAGCACTTCGCCAAGATCGGCGAGAAGAACCACCGGCACTCGGTGAACAACCCGTACGCGCAGTTCCAGGAAAGCTATTCGCTGCAGGACATCCTGGACTCGCGGATGATCTACGACCCGCTCACGAAGCTCCAGTGCTCGCCGACCTCGGACGGTTCGGGCGCGGCGATCCTCGTCAGCGAGTCCTTTGTGGACTCGCATGGGCTCGCGGACCAGGCCGTCGAGATCGTCGGGCAGGCGATGACCACCGACTTCGCCAGCACTTTCGACGGGACGGCGAAGAACATCATCGGCCACGACATGAACGTCCAGGCCTCGCGCCAGGTCTACGACCAGGCCGGGCTGGGACCGGAGGACTTCCAGGTCATCGAGCTGCACGATTGCTTCTCCGCCAACGAACTCCTGCTCTACGAAGCGCTGGGACTCTGCGCCGAAGGAGAAGCCGGGAAGCTCGTCGACTCCGGCGACACCACCTACGGCGGCAAATGGGTCGTCAACCCTTCCGGTGGGCTGATCTCCAAGGGGCATCCGCTCGGCGCCACCGGCCTCGCGCAATGCGCCGAACTGACCTGGCAGTTGCGCGGCACCGCCGACAAACGCCAGGTCGACGGCGTCGAAGCTGCGTTGCAGCACAACATCGGACTCGGTGGCGCCGCCGTCGTCACCGCCTACCAGCGCGCCGTGCGCTGATCTCACCGAAAGGAAGAACCATGGGCAAGATCAGTGCCTCCGTCGAACTCCCCGCCGCACCCGACAAGGTCTGGGCGGAGTTCTCCAACCCCAACAACTTCGAGAAGTGGCTGACCATCCACACCAAGTGGAAGGGCGAGGTCCCGGCCGAATTCTCGAAGGGCGCGCAGGCTTCCGAGGTCGTCACGATGCTCGGGATGCCGAACACGATCACCTGGACCGTCGACGAGTTCGAGGCGCCGTCGAAGCTCGCGATCTCCGGGACCGGGATGGCCGGGGTGAAGGTCAAGTTCGAGCTGTCGGTGGAGGCCTCCGGAGACGGCTCGCTCGCCAGCATCGACGCGGAGTTCGCGGGCCAGATGATCATCGGCGCGCTCGGCAAGGCCGTCGAGAAGGACGGCAAGAAGAACCTCGACGCCTCCCTCGAGAACTTCAAGGCGCTGGTCGCGTGACCGACGAGCGGTTCGATCCCGGCGGGCTCGGCAAGTGGACCGACGAGTCCCGGTTCGAGGTGACCCGCGAGCGGCTGATCGAGTACGCGAAGGCCACCAACGACCCGATCCCGGCGCATCTCGACGGGGACGTCGCGAGCCCGGTGTTCGCGATCGTGCCGGTGTTCGAGTCGCTGATGGAACCCGCGCTCGAGGTCGTACCGGTCGGGCTGTTCGGCCGGATCGTGCACGGGGAACAGGAATTCCGGTTCCACCGGCCGATCCGGCCCGGCGACGAGCTCGTTTCGCGAGCGCGGATGACCGGTTACGAGGGCCTGCCGAACGGCACCCGCGGCACCATCCACCTCGAATGCCGGACCGAGGACGGAGACCTCGTCAACGAGCAGTACGTGACGTTGTTCGTCCGCGGGTTCGACACCGGCGAGACGCGGGGCGAACTCGGGCCGGAGCACAAGTTCGACGAAGCGCTGCGCTCACAGGCGCCGGTGGCGGAGGTGAAGCAGCACGTCGACGACGACCAGACGTACCGGTACGCGCCCGCCGCGGGCGACCCGATGCCGATCCACCTCGACGAAGAGGTCGCGAAGGATTCGGGACTGCCGGGGATCATCGCGCACGGCCTGTGCACGATGGCGTTCACGTCCTGGGCGCTGCTGACCGAGGTCGCCGGGTCCGATGTGGACAGACTGAAACGGTTCGCCGTCCGGTTCGCCAAACCGGTACTGCCCGGCCAGGACCTGACGACGCGGATCTGGCGCGCGGGCGCCGGGAGCCACGCGTTCGAAACCACCGTCGGCGAAACCGTCGTGATCAAAGACGGTCTCGCGGAATTCGCGGAGTAGGAGCCAAAGTCATGGGAGCACTCGACGGGCGGGTCGCCGTCATCACCGGCGCCGGTCGCGGGATCGGCCGCGAGCACGCACTGCTGTTCGCGAGGGAAGGCGCGAGCGTCGTGGTCAACGACCTCGGCGGGGCGAACGACGGAAGCGGCGCCGATGTCGGCCCGGCACAGGAGGTCGCCGACGAGATCCGCGCGGCGGGCGGGAAGGCCGTGGCGAACACGGCCAACGTCGCGGATTGGGCGGGCGCCGCCGAGCTGGTCGCGCAGGCGGTGGACGAGTTCGGCAGGCTCGACGTCGTGGTGAACAACGCGGGCATCCTGCGGGACGCGTTCCTTGCCGGACTCGAGGAATCCCAGTGGGATTCCGTGATCGCGGTGCACCTCAAGGGGCACGCGGCGGTGCTGCGGCACGCGTCCGCGTACTGGAAGACGGCGAGCAAGGCGGGTGAGCGGGTGGCGGGGTCGGTGATCAACACCGCGTCGGCGTCCGGCGTCACGCTGCCGAACGCGGGGCAGGCCAACTACGGCGCCGCGAAGGCGGGGATCGCCGCGCTGACCCTGGTCGCCGCCGAGGAACTGGAACGCTACGGCGTGCGCGTCAACGCGATCGCGCCGATCGCGCGCACCCGGCTCACCTTGGCGACGCCGGGGATGGGCGCGATCTTCGCGCAGGAGGTCGAAGAAGGGGAGTTCGACGCGTTCTCCCCGGCCAACATCTCGCCGCTGGTGGCCTACCTCGCGACCGAGAAGTGCCCGATCACCGGCAAGGTGTTCGCGGTGCAGGGCGGCGCGATCTCGGAACTCGCGGGCTGGCACGACGTCAAGGTGATCGAAACCGAGGAAGCCTGGGAGATCGACGACATCGCGGCGAGGCTGCCGTGATCGAGTGGTCCGAGACCGATCTGCTGATCCGGGACGCGATCCGCGAGTTCGTCGACAAGGAGATCCGGCCGCACGTCGACGAGCTCGAAAGCGGGACGCTGCCCCCGTACGACATCATCCGGAAGATGTTCGCCGCCTTCGGCATCGACGCGCTCGCGCGGGAATCGGTGACGAAGCTGTTGGCGAAGGAGGGCGGCTCCGGATCCGGCGGCGGGCTCGCTTTCGGCGGGCAGGAGGCGATGGCGCTGATCGCGGTGAGCGAGCTGGCCGGGGTCAGCCTCGGCATCGTCGCCTCGCTCGGCGTGAGCATCGGGCTGACCGCGCAGACGATCCTGACCAAGGGCACGCAGGCGCAGAAGGAACGCTGGTTGCCGGGATTGGCGACGTTCGAGAAGGTCGGCGCGTGGGCGATCACCGAACCCGACTCCGGCTCGGACGCTTTCGGCGGCATGAAGACGTCGGTGCGGCGCGACGGCGACGGGTATGTCCTCAATGGACAGAAGACGTTCATCACCAACGGCCCGTACGCCGACACGATCATCGTCTACGCGAAGCTGGACGAAGGCAACGGCGCCGACGTCCGCGATCGCCAGGTGTTGACGTTCGTGCTGGACAAGGGCATGCCGGGGCTCACGCAGGGCAAGCCGTTCAAGAAGATGGGCATGATGTCCTCACCGACCGGCGAGCTGTTCTTCAGCGACGCCCGGCTCGGGCGGGACAGGCTGCTCGGCGAATCCGAGACCGGCCGTGACGGTGACAGCAAGGCCGAGGTCAAGTCCGGCTTCGCCGTGGAGCGGATCGGTGTCGCTGCGCTGGCACTCGGGATCATCAACGAGTGCCACCGGCTTTGCGTGGACTACGCGAAGAACCGGAAGCTGTGGGGGCAGGAGATCGGGCGGTTCCAGCTGGTCCAGCTCAAGCTGGCGAAGATGGAGGTCGCGCGGATCAACGTGCGGAACATGGTGTTCCAGCTGATCGAGACGCTGCGCGCGGGCAAGATGCCGACGCTGGCCGAGGCATCGGCGATGAAGCTGTATTCGTCCGAGGCGGCCACCGAGGTCGCGATGGAGGCCGTGCAGTTGTTCGGCGGCAACGGATACATGGCGGAGTACCGCGTCGAGCAGCTGGCGCGGGACGCGAAGTCGCTGATGATCTACGCGGGGAGCAACGAGATCCAGGTGACACACATCGCGAAGGGTCTGCTGGGTCGCTGAAGACGAAGGGGCTCCAAGGGACGCCGTCCCATGGAGCCCCTTCGCGTCACGTCATCCGAGGACGACCGAACGACCCATTCGCACGGCGTCGGCGAGCGACTCCAGCACCGACACGGTGCTGCCCAGGTCGAGGCACGAGTCGGTGATGCTGACCCCGTAGGGCGCCGGGTAGTCCTGTCTTCCCTCCTCGAGGAACGACTCCAGCATGATCCCCGCTATTCCCCGCTCACCGCAGGCGATCCGGCTCGCGATGTCGGCGACGACGCCGGGCTGGCGGCGGTGGTCCTTGCGGGAATTGCCGTGCGACGCGTCCACGACGATCCGGTCCAAGGACTTTTTGGCGCGTAGCCCCTCGATGGCCGCGTCGACGGTCGCCGAGTCGTAGTTGGCCCCGGCCGTAGTGCCGCGGAGGATCAAATGCGCCGAGGGGTTGCCGGGCGAACTTCGCACGACGAGAGCGCCGTGTTCGCTCACGGCCGGGTGCCGCTGCGCGGTGCCGGCGCACTGGATCGCGGCGGTGGCGACGTTCAAGTCACCGTCGAGACCGTTCTTGATCCCGATCGGCATCGGCAGTTGGGACGCGAGCTCCCGGTGCGACTGGCTGGCGACCGTCCGCGCCCCGATGGCACCGTAGCTGAGGAGATCGCTCAGGTAGGGGGCGAGCATCGGCTCGACGAACTCCCCGGCCAAGGGCAGGCCGCTCTCCGCTGCCATGATCAAGAACCGGCGGCCGGTCCGCAGCCCGCCGGCGATGTCTTCGGAGCCGTCGAGCCAGGGATCGTGGAGCAAACCCTTCCAGCCCACAGCGGTTCGCGGTTTCTCCAGGTATGCCCGCAGCACGACGAGCAAGTGGTCCTTCATCGGTTCGGCCGACTTCGCCAGCCGGGCGGCGAAGTCGAGGACAGCGACAGGGTCGTGGACGGAACACGGGCCGACGACGGCCAGCATCCGTCCGTCACGACCGTTGAGGACGTCGGTGATCTCCGAGCGGTGTTCCCGGATTTCGTCGGCGAGCCGGTCGGGAACGGGATGTTCGGCGGCCAGTTCCGCCGGACTCGGCAACAGTTCGTAGGTGGGGATCGTGGTCACTGCGTTCTCCGTTTCTTGGTCCGGGAAACGCCGACGCCGGCAAGGCAAAGAGCCCCGCCAAGGATGGCGAGCAGTGTGGGAACCTCGTCGAGGAAGAGCCAGGACAGCGCGATCACGATCACCGGGACCACGTAGGTGGTCACGCCGAGCTTTCCGGCGGGGGTCCGGGACAACGCGTATGCCCAGGTGTAGAACGCGAGCGCGGTGGGCAGCAAGCCGAGGTAGACCACCGACCAGGTGGCCGACGCCGGTGCGGTGGCCACGTCGTCGATCAGCTGACCGCTGAAGGGAAGGCAGGCGACGGCGCCGACAACGCAGCCGAAGGTCGTGGCCTGCAAAGCGGTGGCGTGGCTCAAAGCCGGTTTCTGAGAGACCACTCCCACCGCGTATCCCGCCGCCGCCAGCAAACACAGCACGACGCCGAGGACACTGGAGGAGCCGTGCTGCGAGGAGAGCCCCACGATCGCGGCGCCCGTGAAAGCGACGACCAATCCGATCACCAGGGGGCGGGGCAGCCCTTCCTTCAGGACGATTCCGGCGAGGATCGCGGCGAAGACCGGGCCGATGCCGACCAGGAGCGACGCCGTCCCCGCGTCGGTGTAGTGCTCTCCCCAGTTCAGCGCGACCATGTACAGGCCGAACCAGAAGACCCCGGCACCGGCTATGCCGGGCCAGGCCTTGCGTGGCGGGAGCGGCATGCGCTTGACCGCCGCGATCGCCCCCAAGGCGAGCGCGCCGACCAGCAGCCTGCCCAAGGCGAGTGATCCGGGCTCAAAGTGCGCACCGGCGAAGCGGATGCCGACGAAGGCGGACGCCCACAGAACCAGCGTGACAGTGATCGCGGCGACGGCCTTGACGTCGATGCCGGCCTCGGTCTCGGTTCGAGTGCTCATCGGACGGCCGCCAGCGTCCGGAGCGCCCGGCGGTCCAGCTTGCCGACCGGCGTGCGGGGAAGGGATTCGACGACGATGATGTCCTCCGGTATCTCGAACCAGCTCAGGTTTTTCTTCGTCAGGGAGCCGATCTCGGCGATCACCTGGTCGGGCTCGGCACCCTCGTCCAGTTCGACGTGGGCGCGGAGCGAAGTCGTGGAGGACTCCCGGCGTACCGAACAGACACCGGCCGCGCGAACGGCGGGGTGACTCACCAAGAGGTCTTCGATCTCGGCGGGATGCACGTTCTGCCCGCCGACGATCTCGATGTCGTCCAGCCGGCCGTGCAAGCGGACGAAACCGTCGGGGTCGACGGTGGCGGCATCGCCGGTCACGTACCAGTCGTCCGGCGTTCGCCGTGGGGTGTCGGAGCCGCGAGCGACCCCGGGTGCGATCGTCGGGCCACGCACCTCCAGCTTGCCCTCCACCCCGGCCGCCACCTCCCGGCGCTGCTGGTCGACGACCCGCATGCGGTACGGCGGAAGGATCCGGCCGATGGTGCCGTCCCGTTGCGAGGACAGGGTGTTCGCGATCAACGCATGCCCGATTTCCGTGGTGCCGAAGATGTTGAGGAATCTGTTCCCGAGCGTTTCGCGGAGCGTGGTTTCGACGCTGTCCGGCAGCGGTTCGCCGGCGACGAGCGCCAGCTTCAGACCGCGGAGTGCCTCGGCGAAGGGGTGCTGGAGCAGCCGCGCGTAGAAGCTGGGCTGTCCGTAGAGCACCGAGACCTGATGCCGCGTGATCAGCTTCAAGGCCTCGGCTTCGGTGAGGCGCTCCCGGCTGAGCACCGTCGAGCCCCCGCGAAGCAGCGGCAACAGGATGGAGTTACCGAATCCGTAAGAGAAGTACATCCGCGAAACGGAAAGGGTGACGTCCTCCGGGGTGAGGTCCACCACCGAGCCGATGGCCTGGTCGTAGACCTCCGGGTCGCCGTGGGTGTGGAAGCAAAGCCGGGGAGTCCCCGTCGTGCCGGAGGTGAAGAAGGCGAACGCCGGCGTATCCGCGCGAGCGGCGGCGTACTCTGTCGCCGGCTCGTGGTCGAGGAGCTGTTCCGGCGTGACCGGGCTGACCTGCTCGAGGCCCGGTGTCCCCGGTTCCGCGATGGTCAGGAACGGGCTCGCGGTTTCGACCGCGCGCCGGATGGCCGCCTCGTGGATGAGGGTGTTGACGGGGATCGCCACGGCCCCGAGCCGAATCGTGCCGAGGACGGCCTGCACGAGTTCGACACTGTCGGGAAGCAGCAGCAGGACACGGTCTCCCGCCTTCACCCCGTGTGCGGCCAGTCCGCCGGCGCATCGTGCCGAACCGGCGTACAACTCCGCGTAAGAAACCGCCACGTCGCCTGCCTGGTAGGCGGTCCGCCCCGACCAGCCGTTTTCGTCGGCGAGTTCAGCTAGGCGAAAGGCCAGGTTCATTGGACTATCGCCTCGATTTCGACGAGGAGATCGGGACGGCAGATGTCGACGTTCAAATAGACGACCCGCGCATCGGGAGAAAAGACTTCCTTGCACCGTGAGCGGACGAAGGGGATATCTTCGGGACGGCTCACATAAACCTTGATCAGGTCCAGGTCCTGGAGGGTGTAACCGCCTTCCGGCCGAACTTTCCCCAGATTTTCCGTGCTGATCAGTGTCGCGATGTTCTCCAAGGTGACATCGACCTGTCCCGAGATGTCTCCCTTGTGCACGGTTTCATCGCCGATGATGCTCGCGGTCCCGGAAATGTACAGGATTCCGTCGGTGAAGGTGGCTCGCGCGAAGCTCGGCGCTTTGGGGCCGTAGCTGTCCGGATAGTGGTAGGCCGGGGTCTGGCGGGGGTTCTCCAGGTGGTGCACCTCGGCGTCGGCGCGTCCGGAGATGAAGTACAGGTACACGCCGTTGCCACGGGTGCCGATGCCGGTGGCCGCCGGGATGTGGAGGATCCTGCCCGCCCACAGGGCGAAGGCCTCGGCCCGGCCGGCGCAGAAATCGCGGTAGATCTCCATCCCGTCCGCGTTTTCGTCGATGATGCCGCCGACCAGGTTCCACATCCGCAGGATGTTCGGATAGCCGAGGCGGGTGGCGAGTTCGAAGGCGGAGTCGTAGGCGATCCTGGCCGCGTCGCGATAGACGTCGCGCTCGCTGACCTGCACGGAGCAGAACAGATGGCGGCCGTCCACGGCGTAGACCAGGTTGCCTTCCTTGCCAGCCACGACCGGGCCCGAAGCGGCGAAAACCTCGTGGAATCCCGGTTCGGTCTCCGTGGTCATCGGTACGCCCACCGTCGGCACGCCGTGGTGCAATTCCGGGGCGAACCCATTCTTTTCGAATGCAACGCGGGCAAGAATGTTCTGACTGTCCGATTTTTCTCCTGACTGCTCGAACTTCATGTTCGGCCTTGTGTCTTTCGGTGAGTTGAGCAGGTCGACAAACCCCGACATCTGAATTCCCCTCAGAACAAGAGTCGCAGCTCTGCTGTCCGCGTCTTTGCGTGAAGTGTCTGGGCCGAGCTGGCCGATCGGAAATGTATCCGTATCCCGGCCGCAAGGTCAACTGCTGATAGGGAAAATGGGAATCGCCCGAATGGACCCTTGAAATACCGGGATGTCGGAGCTCGGAAGATCTTCCCGGGTTCCCGTGCGGGAACCCCTACGATTTCAGCGACGAGGCCGGGGGATCGGTACTGAAAACGCTTTTCGGTCCAGGGGGCTCGAGTGCGCGAAGTCTCTTAGCCTGCCCTTAGGAGCACTCAAAGTGCCCTACTGGCTTACGCCATCCGTCGGCAGATGGCCGTGAGACAAAGGAAAGCCCCCTTGCTCGCGCCTGGCGAGAGCAAAGGGGCTTCCTGTAGGGCAGGGTGCCAGGCCGGGGCGAAGGGGGCTTTCGCCGCATCGCACGCAGGAAAGCTCCCTTCGCGTCACCACCCGGTCCCGGTCGCCCGGTGGGGTCAGTCGCGTTCGATGAGGTGGCCCACGACCTCGGGACCCGGGTGAGCGTGGCCGGAGCCGTCGCGGCGCGGGTCGATTTCGGGCAGTTCCACGGGGTCTCCGTTGCGGGCGGCACCGGCCGGGCGCGGGCCGATCCAGCCGACGACCAGCCGCGTCTCGCCCTTGAGGAACCGCTGAGCGCGGACCCCGCCTGTCGCGCGGCCCTTGGCCGGGTACTCGTTGAACGGCGTCACCTTCACGCTCGCGCCTGTCGCGGTGACGACCATCGGCTCGCCGTGTTCGGCGTCGTCCGTGCGGACGGCGGCGAAGAACACGGCCTCGGCGTCACCGTTCAGGTTGATCCCGGCCATACCGCCGCCCTTGAGGCCTTGCGGCCGCACGAGGGAAGCGGCGTAGCGCAGCAGTGACGCCTCGGACGACAGGAACGCCAGAGTCTCGTTGCCGTCGGTGAGCCAAGTGGCGCCGACGACCTCGTCGCCGTCCTTCAAACTGATCACGTCGAACTCGTCCGAGCGGACCGGCCATTCCGGCGCGCACACCTTCACGACGCCGAGTTTCGTGCCGAGCGCGAGACCCGGGGAGCCGGCGGCCTGCTCGCCGAGCGGTGCCAGCCCGATGACGTGTTCACCCTTTTCCAGCGGTACCAGTTCCTTCGCGGCCATCCCACCGCGCAGCGAGACGGTGCCCGCCTGCTCGGGCAGCACCGGCAGCGGCAGCACGTCGGTCTTGAACGCGCGGCCGCGGTTGGTCACCAGCAGCACCTGACCGCGTGCGGTCGAGTGCACGACGGCGGACACCGAGTCGTGTTTGACGCGGCCGTTGCGCCGCCGCACCTCCGACGCCTCCTCCGATTCCGCGGCGGTCCGCGCCACCAGGCCGGTGGCGGAAAGGATCACCTGGCACGGGTCGTCGGTGACCTCCAGTGGACCGGACGGCTTCGACGCGGCGAGGACCTCCTTGAGGTCGCCGTCGATCAGCGCGGTGCGGCGTTCGGCCGGGGAGTCCTTGGCGACCTTGGCCAGCTCGGCCGAGACGACCTTCTTCAGCACTGTCTCGTCGTCGAGGATCTTCGACAGTTCGGCGATCTCGTCGCGCAGCTTGTCCTGCTCGGCCTCGAGTTCGATGCGGTCGTACCTCGTGAGCCGCCGCAGCGGGGTGTCCAGGATGTACGTCGCCTGGATCTCCGAGAGCTTGAACCGCTTCATCAGGCCGTCCTTCGCGGCCGCGGCGTTCTCGCTCTCGCGGATCAGCTTGATCACCTTGTCGATGTTGAGCAGGGCGGCGAGCAGGCCCTCGACCAGGTGCAGGCGCTCTTCGCGCTTGCGGCGGCGATAGCGCGTGCGGCGGGTGACGACTTCGTAGCGGTGGCTGAGGAAGACCTCCAGCAGCGCTTTGAGCCCCAGCGTCTGCGGCTGTCCGTTCACCAGTACCAGGTTGTTGATGCCGAAGGACTGCTCCAGCGGGGTCAGGCGGTACAGATCCGCCAGCAGCGCCTGCGGGTTCACGCCGACCTTGCATTCGACGACCAGCCGCGTGCCGTTCTCGCGGTCGGTGAGGTCCTTGACGTCGGCGATCCCGGTGAGCCGCTTGGACTTGTTGACCTCGTCGGTGATCTTCTCGATCACCTTCTCCGGGCCGACGCCGTACGGCAGTTCGGTGACGGTGATCGCCTGGCGGCCGCGGCTGCCCTCCAGCGGCCCCGTTTCGGCGCTGGCGCGCATGCGCACCACGCCGCGGCCGGTCTCGTACGCGCGGCGGACCTCGTCCAAGCCCAGCAGCGAACCACCGGTCGGCAGGTCGGGGCCTGGGACGAACTCCATCAGCTTGTCGAGGGTGGCGTTCGGGTGGTTGATCAGCCACCTCGCCGCCCCGATGACCTCTGTCAGGTTGTGCGGGATCATGTTGGTCGCCATCCCGACCGCGATCCCGGAAGTGCCGTTGACCAGCAGGTTCGGGAAAGCCGCGGGCAGCACCGACGGCTCTTCGAGCGAACCGTCGTAGTTCGGCCGGAAGTCGACGGTGTCCTCGCCGAGCTCGCCGACCAGCAGCATCGCCTCGGGAGACAGCCGCGCCTCGGTGTATCGCGAGGCGGCGGGGCCGTCGTCGGGAGAGCCGAAGTTGCCGTGCCCGTCGATCAGCGGGACGTTGAGCGAGAAGTCCTGTGCGAGCCGGACCATCGCGTCGTAGATCGCCGTTTCGCCGTGCGGGTGGTACTTACCCATCACGTCGCCGGTCACCCGCGCAGACTTCACGTACGCGTGCGTCGGCCGGTAGCCGTTCTCGTTCATCGAGTACATGATCCGGCGGTGGACCGGCTTCAGCCCGTCCCGCGCGTCCGGGAGGGCCCGCGAATGGATGACGGAGTAGGCGTACTCCAGGTACGAGTCCTCGATCTCCGTCTTCAGCGAGTTGTCGAAGACGTTCGCGCCGGGCTTGTCGAACGCTGACGGGTCGACCTTGGTGGTGGTGCCCTTACGGCGTGCCATTGCTCAAAGCTCCTTGAATAGCAACGAAATCAGGCGTCGATGGCTTCGCGGTCGACCCGGTCGGAGGATTCGACCAGCCAGTTGCGGCGCGGCTCGACCTTCTCGCCCATCAACAGTTCGAGCGCGTTCTCCGCGGCTTCGACGTCGTCGAGGGTGATCCGGCGGACCGAGCGGGTGGCCGGGTTCATCGTGGTGTCCCACAGTTCGTCGGCGTCCATTTCGCCGAGGCCCTTGAACCGCGGCACCGGCGTGACGATCTGCTTGCCCGCGCGCTCCAGCGCGGCGAACTTGGTCTCCATCTCCTTCTGGGTGAAGGTGAAGTGGGTCTCCGGGTTGCGGCCCTTGGTGACCAGTTTGTGCAGCGGCGGCATCGCGGCGTAGAGCCTGCCGTCCTCGATGACCGGCCGCATGTACTTGGCGAACAGCGTGATCAGCAGCGTCCGGATGTGCGAACCGTCGACGTCCGCGTCGGCCATCAGGATCACCCGGCCATAGCGCATGGTCGTGAGGTCGAACGTGCGTCCGCTGCCCGCGCCGAGCACCTGCACGATCGAGGCGATCTCGGCGTTCTTCAAGGTGTCGCCGAGCGACGCCTTCTGGACGTTGAGGATCTTGCCGCGCAAGGGAAGCAGCGCCTGGTACTCCGACACGCGAGCCATCCGCGCCGAACCGAGCGCGCTGTCACCCTCGACGAGGAACAGTTCGCTGCGGGAGACGCCGGTGGTGCGGCAGTCGACCAGCTTCGGCGGCATGGCCGCGCCCTCGAGCGCGGTCTTGCGCCGGGCGGCGTCCTTCTGCTGCTTCTGGGTGAGCCGGACGCGTGCCGCGTCGACCACCTTCTGCAGCACGATCTTCGCCTCGGACTTGGTCTTGCGCTCTTCGGTCCAGGCGCGGATGTGCTTGTCGACGATGCCCTGGATGACGCGGGTGATCCCGGCGGTGGACAGTTCGTCCTTGGTCTGCGACGTGAACTGCGGTTCCGGCAGCCGGACGTGGACGACCGCCGTCATGCCTTCGAGGACGTCCTCGACCGTCGGCATGTCCTCCTTGGGCTTGAGCAGCCCGCGGGTTTTGGAGATGGCGTCCTGCAAGGACTTCAGCACGGCGCGGTCGAAGCCGCGCCGGTGCGTGCCGCCGTGCACGTTGCGGATGGTGTTGGTGAAGCACTCCACCGTGCGCTCGTAGCCGGTGCCCCAGCGCAGCGCGACCTCGATCTCCGCGTGACGCTCCACATTGGACTGCATGACACCGCTGGCGTCGGCGGCGTTCTCCTTGTACGTGCCCTCGCCGTTGATGATCAGCGTGCCACAGACGGGCTTTTCGCTGTCCGGGGCGAGGAAGTCGACCATGTCGGCGAGGCCGTTGGGGAAGTGGAAGGTCTCTTCGCTGATCGAGTCGTCGACGGCGGTGCGCAGGATGTACGTGACGCCGGGGACCAGGAAGGCGGTGTTGCGCATCTTGGCGCGGACGCCTTCGACGTCGAGCACCGCGCCGGTCTCGAAGTAGCGCGAGTCGTACCAGTACCGGATCGACGTTCCGCCGCGCTCGCCGCGCTTCATCTTCCCGGTGATGTTCAGCCCGGACCTGCGGGTGAACTTCGCCTTCGGGCCCGGCCCGTCGAACACGCCGGGGACGCCGTGCGCGAACGACATCTGGTGGACCTTGCCGTCCTGCTTCACGGTGACGTCGAAGCGGTGCGACAGCGCGTTCACCGCCGAAGCGCCGACGCCGTGCAGGCCGCCGGAGGTCTTGTAGCCCGAGCCGCCGAACTTGCCGCCGGCGTGCAGCCTCGTCAGCACCAGCTCGACACCGGACAAACCGGACTTGGCGTGGGTGCCGGTGGGGATGCCGCGGCCGTCGTCGTCGACCTGGACGCTGCCGTCGGCGTGCAGGGTGACCACGATCTTCGCGGCGTGACCCGCCACACCTTCATCGGTCGAGTTGTCCACGACCTCGGAGAACAGGTGGTTGATGCCGCGGCTGTCGGTGGAGCCGATGTACATCCCGGGGCGCTTGCGGACCGCTTCCAGACCCTCGAGATGCGTCAGGTCGTCGGCCCCGTACAGGGTCTCAGCAGTCACTGGGTCTTTCTCCTGGAGTCGTGGCTCGCGAACTTGCTCGTGACGGTGGCGTTCAACGCGACACCGTACTGGAGGATATCCGTCCCCTCTGACAGTTAGTCTTCTCCAGCGCCCTCGGTGTGGCGAACAGCCCTGTCCCGATGGCCGGGTCACGGCCGCCGAATCGATTTCCTCGTCTCGCGGATGAGGCGATATCGTTTCCGGTGTCACAGGGTGACGGGGGGAAGGAAGTGGTCGTCGGACTCGGTCCCAGGCGCGCGTCGACCGTACAGCGCGTCGTGAGTCTTTGGTACTTCGTGGCGGTCGTCCTGTCGCTCGGCGTGCTCGCGCCGTTGGCGTTCGTGCACGCCGCGTGGCGGCTGCGGCGGGCCGTCCTGTGGCTCTACGTGCTCGCCTACTCGGCGGTGTCGTGTCTGATGCTCTACTCGCTCGCGCTGGCGGGCGACGAGGACAACACGGAGATCGCGTTCGGCTTCCTCTGGTTCTTCGGCACGATCCTGTTCGTCACCGTGTCCTGTGTGCACCTCGCCCTGCTGCGGAAGAGGATCCTCTACCCGCCGCCCACGGTGTGGGTGGAATCCGGCATGCACTGCGGGCTGTTCTCGATCGACATCGCCGGGTTCGGGCAGGTCGGGCGCAGCAGCGAGATCTTCGTCCAGGTCCGGCGGATGCTCTTCGGCGTGCTGGAGAACGCCTTCGAGGGCAGCGGGATCGCCTGGCAGGCCTGCCTGAGGCGGGACACCGGGGACGGGATGATCGTGGTCGTCCCGCCGCAGTTCCCGAAGTTCAGGCTGGTGTACCCGCTCCTTTCCCAGCTCGCGGCGGAACTGGCCAGGTACAACGTGGTCACGGCGCCCGAGCTGCGGATCCGGGTGCGGGTCGCGATCCACGCGGGTGAGGTCACGCTCGACGAATACGGCGTGACGGGGCGGCCGAAGGTGCTGCTGGCCCGGCTGCTCGATTCACGGGTGCTGCGTGACGCGCTGTCCGAGGCGCCGGACGGCTCGCCCATGGTCGTGCTCGTGTCGGACCGGTTCCACGAGGACGTCCAGGACCAGGGCGGCCCCGGTCTCGACACGATGAGCTACCGGCAGGTGCTCGTGCACGAGAAGGAGACCGAGGTCCGCGCCTGGCTGCACGTCCCGGATCCGGTGATCAGAGCGCTGCCGTGAGGACCTCCAGCGCGCTGTGCTGACGGGCGGCGTCGACCTTGTCGACCGGCCCCGCCCAGCGCAGGCCGTGCTGGTCGAGCGACGTGCGGTTGTGCGCGATCGTCGAGTTCGCTTGGCGCGTCAGGTAAGCGCGGTACGGCCTGCCCGCCAGCGCCCGGTCCAGCTCGCCGAGGTTGCGGGCGTACGCGCCCTTGAACGACGGTCCGTCGGCGCCGCAGTCGCCGGACTCGCACGGGTCGCGCAGGATTCCGTTCGTGTGCAGCAGCGGCGTCGTGGTGGAGGCGTCCGCGAGCCGGCGGGCGCGGGTGAGCAGGGCGGCGTCGCCGGTCGCGCGGTTCAGTTCGAGCAGCGCGCCGAGGACGATGCCCTGGTTGTAACTCCAGACGGCCTGCCCGTTGTTGGCGCAGGAGGAGTTCAGGCCGTCGTTGATCAGGTCGCTCCCGTTGATCATGCCGCTCGCGCGGAACCAGTCCCAGACCTCGCGTGCCCGTGCGAGCTGGACCGTCTCGCCGGGGAGCCGGTTGTGCAGGGACGCGGCGACCTTGACGTACAGCTCGTTGGTGACGGCGTTCTTGTACGTCTTCGCCGTCGACCACCACAGTCCGCCGCCGCAGGTCCCGTCGCGGTAGGAGTACATGTAGTCCGCCGCGATGACGGCGGTGTCGAGATAGCGGCGGTCCTTGGTCAGGTCGTAGGCGCGGATCCAGGCGAGCGCCCACCAGCCGGTGTCGTCGATGTACTCGTTCGTGAAGTTGCTGCCTCGGTTGCGGTCGAAGGTGTTGGCGATCGCGTAGCGGTAGTTCCGTGAGCCGGTGCGGGTGCTGTAGTCGAGGATCGCGGTGAGCGCGTTCGCCGAATTCCACCAGCCCGTGGTCTGCCAGAGCCCGGTGCCGTTGTCGTAGAACTGCATGAGCGCGGTGGCCGCGGCTTCGGTGCGGTCGTTCGCGGCGACCGTGGTGCGGAACCACGGCGTGCAGGCGATTTCCGGCCGGTTGCCCGCTTTCCCGCAGGCGCGCAGAGCGCCGAAACGGTGGGTGGCGGGATCGTCCGCGTTGAACATCAGGGTCCGCCAGCCGCGTTGGCCGTCGGGGATCTTCGTGTCGCCGATCCGGCTGTCGCCCGCCCAGGTGCGGCCGCCGTCGAAGGAGCGGTCGAGCCAGACCTCGTCGCCGGGGTCGCCGGTGCCGATGCTGCCCCAGCCCATGTCGTCGCCGTCGGAGAGATGCAGCGTGATGCCGCGCCCCCAGACCGTCGCCGTGCCGGGTCTTCTCTCGCCGACGGCCAGCGCGGGATCGCGGAGATCGCAGTACTGGGCGCAGATCGTCGCGGTGACGGTGGGTTCGGGAGTGGTGGTGGCCGGTGTGAGAGCGAATGTCAACGTTGTCACAAGCAGGGAGGTGAGCCACATGGATTCGAGTGTGAGGGCGGCCACTTTCCCGGCCGATCAAGTCACCCTTTCGGCCTGCTTCGATGGTCTGGAATACTTCTCGCGCGCGTGAGGTTGAACGCTCAAGCAACAACAACCCGGGATAGGGAGCAGGTCATGCAGTTCGGAATCTTCACGGTGGGCGATGTGACGACCGACCCGACCACCGGGGAGGCGCCCAGCGAGTACGAGCGGATCAAGGCGATGGTGCGGATCGCGCTCAAGGCCGAAGAGGTCGGCCTCGACGTCTTCGCGACCGGCGAGCACCACAACCCGCCCTTCGTACCCTCTTCGCCGACGACGATGCTCGGCTACATCGCCGCGCGGACGTCGAAACTCATCCTTTCCACCTCGACCACGCTGATCACCACGAACGACCCGGTGAAGATCGCCGAAGACTTCGCGATGCTGCAGCACCTCGCCGACGGGCGCGTCGACCTGATGATGGGCCGCGGCAACACCGGCCCGGTGTACCCGTGGTTCGGGCAGGACATTCGGCAGGGGATCCCCCTCGCCGTCGAGAACTACCACCTGCTGCACCGGTTGTGGCGTGAGGACGTGGTCAGCTGGTCCGGCAAGTTCCGGACGCCGCTGCAGGAGTTCACCTCGACCCCGCGGCCGCTCGACGGTGTCCCGCCGTTCGTCTGGCACGGTTCGATCCGCAGCCCGGAGATCGCGGAGCAGGCCGCCTATTACGGCGACGGGTTCTTCGCGAACCACATCTTCTGGCCGAAGGAGCATTTCCAGGCGCTGATCCGGTTGTACCGCGAACGGTACGAGCACTACGGGCACGGTACGGCGGACCAGGCGATCGTCGGCCTCGGCGGTCAGGTGTTCCTGCGGCCGAAGTCGCAGGACGCGGTGCGGGAGTTCAGGCCGTACTTCGACAACGCGCCGGTGTACGGGCACGGGCCGTCGCTCGAGGAGTTCACCGAGCAGACGCCGCTGACCGTCGGCAGCCCGCAAGAGGTGATCGACAAGACGCTGACCTTCCGCGAGCACTTCGGCGACTACCAGCGTCAGCTGTTCCTGCTCGACCACGCCGGGCTGCCGTTGAAGACCGTGCTGGAGCAGCTCGATCTGCTGGGTGAGCACGTGATCCCGGTGCTGCGCAAGGAACTCGACTCGCTTCGCCCCGCTCACGTGCCTGAGGCGCCTACGCACGCTTCGCTGTTGTCGGGGGTGACGGTATGACGACGATCGCTGTCGTGACCGCGGGGTTGAGCCAGCCGTCCTCGACGCGGCTGCTCGCGGACAAGCTGGCTTCCGCGACTTCTTCCGCGCTGCCGGACGTGAAAATCGAGGTGATCGAACTCCGCGACCTGGCCCTCGACGTCACGAAGAACATGCTGACCGGGTTTCCTTCCCCGGCCCTGCGCGCGGCCATCGACAAGGTGACCTCCGCGGACGGCCTGATCGCCGTGACACCGGTGTTCACCGCGTCGTACAGCGGGCTGTTCAAGTCGTTCTTCGACGTGCTGGACCAGAAGGCGCTCGACGGGAAGCCGGTGCTGATCGGGGCCACCGGAGGCACCGAACGGCACTCGCTCGTGCTCGACTTCGCGCTACGCCCGCTCTTCGCCTACCTTCGCGCCGAGCCTGTCGCGACGGCGGTGTACGCGGCTTCGTCGGACTGGGCTTCTCCGGGTGATCTCGACACGCGGGCTTCGCGGGCCGGACGGGAGTTCGCTTCGCGGCTCTCGTCGTCGCCGGTGGCGCCCGCGAGCAGCGGGTTCGTGCCCTTCGACCAGCTGTTGAACGCGGGGGAGTGAGCAAGGGACCTTTGCTATCGCCTGGGTGAGGTGATCCACCCCGCGCCGGCACAAGGGTGGCGATTCAGCGTTTGCCGAAGTCGACGATGAAGGAATCGGGACGTTGAGTGTCCTGATTCCTTCATCGTCGATGGATCGTTTCGTTGATCAAGACCGCGCCTCCATCCTCCGGCCGGGCGGGACCAGCGCGTTCCCGGCACAATCGGTCTCAGGAACGACGGCGAGGAGAACACGATGGGCATCGGAAAACCTGTGAAGCAGGTCCTGATCCTGATCGCGGGCGTCATTCTCCTGCTGGTCGGCATCGCGCTCCTCGTCCTGCCCGGACCGGGTCTGCTGCTGGTGCTCGCGGGTCTGCTCGTGCTGGCTTCGGAGTTCCCCGCGGTGGAGAAGTACGTCGATCCCATCCGCGACAGGGCGATGAAGGCGGCGGAGGACAGCGTTTCGTCTCCGCTGCGCATCGCGGGTTCCGTGCTGGCCGGGCTGGGCCTGCTGGCCGCGGGGGTCGTCTGGGGACTCGTGCCCGGTCTGCCGCTCGCGGGCTGGAGCACCGGCTCGAGCCTGATCCTGTCCGGGCTCATCCTGTTCGCGTTGCTGATCTGGAGCTACAAGCGGGTGCAGGCCCGGAGGGTCGCGAAGGCCGAATAACAGCCGGGTGGTCTGGTACCGTGCGGCGCGTGTCCCCCGACTTCCAGCGCGCACGGCGGCCGGAACAGGTGGAGGCGCGGCGCACGGCGATCCTCGGTTCGGCGCGCGAACTCCTGGCCGAGCGGCCCGTGTCGCAGATCAGCCTGCGCGAACTGAGCGATCGCGTGGGCTTGGCGAAGTCGAACGTGCTGCGTTATTTCGACAGCCGCGAGGCGATCTTCCTGGAAGTCCTCGACTCGATCTGGGTCGCGTGGCTCGACGAGCTCGAAACCGAACTAGGCACCTCTAGTGACGCGAAGCCTGGTTACGAGCGCGAAGTGCGTGTCGCGACTGTCATCGCGACGTCGATCTCACGGCAGCGGCTGTTGTGCGAGCTGATCAGCACCATGGCGGCCGTGCTCGAGCGCAACATCTCCGTCGAGACCGCCCGGACGTTCAAGAGCCGGGCGGGCGAACGGACCGAGCGGCTCGCCGACGTCGTCCGGACCCAGGTCCCGTTGGGCGCCGAAGCGGCCGGGCACTTCGCGAAGGCCGTCTTCATCCTTGTCGCGGGACTGTGGCCCTACGCGAACCCGGGCGAGGCCGTGGCGACGGTCCTGGCCGAACGGGGAGCGCCCGCAGGCCCCGAGATGTTCGTCGCCGGGCTGACCGAAGGGCTGGCGAACCAGCTGGTCGGCCTGGTCGTTCGCGCAGGTCAGAGCCTCGGGCGATAGCAAAGGTCCCTTGCTCCCTTCCCGCGCGAGCCGCAGCGGCCTGCCCTGCATAGGGTGAGCCGGACCCACGAGCAAGGAGCGATCATGAGCCCAGGCGGCACCCTCACCCTCGGCGATCTCACCGTGAGCCGGATGGGCTACGGCGCCATGCGGCTGTCCGGCCCCGGCATCTGGGGGCCGCCGGGTGATCGCGAAACCGCGATCGCCGTCCTCCGCGCGGCGGTCGAGCTGGGCGTGACCCACATCGACACCAGCGACTTCTATGGTCCGCACACGACCAATGAGCTGATCCGCGAGGCACTGCACCCATACACGGACAGCCTTCACATCGTCACGAAGGTCGGTGCGAAGCGGACTCCGGACAAGGGCTGGCCTTCGGCGCTTTCGCGCGAGGAGCTGACCTCCGCGGTCCACGACAACCTTCGCAACCTCGGCGTCGACGTGCTCGACGTCGTCAACCTGCGGCTCGCGGGTGAGCACGGCGTCTTCCCGATCCCGGTTTCGATCACGGAGCCGTTCGAGGTCCTCGCCGAATTGCGGCAACAGGGCTTGATCCGGCATCTCGGCCTGAGCCACGTCTCGGCGGAGCAGGTCAAGGAAGCCCGTTCCATCGCGCCGGTCGTCTGCGTGCAGAACGAGTACAACGTCGCGAACCGCGCCAACGACGGTCTCCTCGACGCGCTCGCGGCCATCAACATCCCGTTCGTGCCGTACTTCCCGCTCGGCGGGTTCACGCCGTTGCAGTCCGGCGTGCTCGACGACTGCGCCCGCCGCGTCGACGCGACGCCGATGCAGGTCGCGCTCGCGTGGCTGCTCCAGCGGTCGCCGAACATCCTCCTGATCCCCGGTACGTCGTCGCTGCTGCACCTGCACGAGAACGTCGCCGCCGCGAAGCTGGAGTTGCCCGAGGACGTCATCGCGGACCTCGACGCCCTCGCCTGATCCCGCGTGAAGGCCCCCTTCCCTCTGCTCAGCCGAGGGAAGGGGGCCTTCACGCGCTTTCAGAGGACATCCCGGCGCCGCAGCAGCCAGCCGCCGAGAGCCGCGAAGACCACCAGGTAGCCGGCCACCACCAGCGTCGCCTGGGAGACGCCGACGAGTTCCCCGATCCCCGGCGTCGCCCCGGAAGCGCCGAGCGACGCGGCCAGCGAACCGGCGTTGGCTCCCGGCAAGGCCAGCTGGAGCGTGTCGACCCAGTCCAGCAGCGGGGCCGCGACGCCGAACAGCAGGTTCTGGATCACCAGCAGCCACACCAGGCCGAGGCCGATCGGCAGCGCCACCCCGCGCATCGCGATGGCGAGCACCGCGCCGAGTGCCGCCCACGTCATCGCGATCAGCCAGCCCGCGCCGATCCCGGTGACGAGCTCGTCGAACGCGGGCCAGTTCATCGGCTCGCTTTCCGAGGACGCGATGATCGCGCTCGTGACCGCGCCGGTCGCGAAGCCGCTCAGCACGATCGTCAGGGTCGCGACGGCCAGTGCGAACAACTTTCCACTGTAGACGGTCAGTCGCGAGGGGCCTTGTGTCAGCACGGTCTTCCAGGTACCCCAGCCGTATTCGCTGCCGACGGCCAGTACCCCGATCACGAGCAGGATCGCCCCGAGGAACACCGGCAGTCCGCCGATCGAGTTGCCGACAAGGTTCGGCGGCATCGTCGAGGCCAGCCCGCGATCCGTGCCGGGCGCCCCGCTCGACGAGCCCGCCGCGCCCGCGAGCGGCAGCAGGTAGGTGAAGGTCAGGCCGAGTACGACCGCGATCCCCAGCATGAACCAGTTCGCCGGACGCCGGACGAGTTTCGCCAGCTCGGCGGTGCAGCTACCCCACATGACCTGCCACCTCTCCGGTGAGCTCGAAGAAGACCTGTTCCAGATCCCGTTCGCGGACGTGCAGTTCGCGGACCGGGATCCCTTCCGTGACGAGTTCGCGGTTCAGCCAAGACGCGCGTTCCGGGTCGACGGTCAGATCGAGTCCGGTCCCGCTCGCGCGCACGTTCTCCGCGCCGATCCAGTGCCGCACCAGATCGGCGGCGCGCAGGACCTCGTCGGTTTCGATGTGCAGCACCGTGCCGCCGCGGAGTTCGGCCACCGTGTTCTCCGCGACCAGCCTGCCGCGGGAGACGATGCCGACGCGGTCGCAGATCTGCTGGACCTCGCCCAGCAGATGGCTCGACAGCAGCACAGTGCAGCCCTCCGCGCCGAGCCGGCGGATCAGCACGCGCATGTCGGCCATCCCCGCCGGGTCGAGCCCGTTGGTCGGCTCGTCGAGGATCAGCAGCCGCGGATCCTTCAGCAGCGCCGCCGCGACACCCAGCCGCTGCTTCATCCCCAGCGAGTAGGTCGAATACCGGTCCTTGCCGCGATCGGTGAGATCGACCAGCGCGAGCACCTCGCCGACGCGGCGCGGATCCGTTCCGCTGTACCGGGCCAGCACTTCGAGATTGTCCGAACCGGACAGATACGGGTAGAAGCCCGGCGATTCGATCAGCGCGCCGACCCCGTCGAGGTCGCCGGGCGGTCTGCCGAACAGCCGTACGCTGCCGGACGTCGGCCGGACGAGGCCCAGCAGCATCCGCAACGTCGTCGTCTTGCCCGCGCCGTTCGGGCCGAGGAAACCGTAGATCTCGCCGGGCGGCACGGTCAGCTTCATCCGGTCGACGGCGAGGTGTTCTCCGTACCGTTTCGTGAGTTCGTCTGTGTCCACGGGAAGGTTCATGATGACAAAGGGTGGCCTCCGCGAGGCCGCACCACATCCGTTCGCGGGCGGCACCTGGCGTACGCCCTGGGACGTAGCGCGTGGCCGGAATCCTGTGACATCCGTCGAAAACACCCGTATCGGCCACCAGGGCGACGACCTTAGGGTCGACGGGTGTCGAAAGTACTCCTGATCCTCCACGTACTCGCCGCCGTCATCGCGGTCGGCCCGGTCACCGTCGCGGCGAGCATGTTCCCGGCCGCCGCCCGGCGCGCGTTCGCCGAACCGGGCCCCGGGCTGTCGGTCCCGCGCATGCTCAACCGGATTTGCCGGGTGTACGCGATCTTCGGGGTGGCCGTGCCGTTGTTCGGGCTGGCGACCGCGGGCAGCATGCGGGTTTTCGGCGACGTGTGGGTGATCGTGTCGATCGTGCTCACCGCGGCGGCCGCCGGTGTGCTGGCGTTGCTGGTCCTGCCGGGGCAGAACGCGATCCTCGCGACGCTGGAAACCGCCCCGCCGTCGGAACCCGCGACGGCGGGGCGCGTGGCGATGTACACGGGGATGTTCAATCTGCTCTGGGCCGTGGTGACGGTGCTGATGATCGTGAGGCCGGGGTCGACGACCGGCGCGTGAGCCCATGCGCTCGGTTCCGGGCCCTTGCCCGCTTGAAGGACGTGAAGGCCCCCTTCATTGCGTCTAGCGCAATGAAGGGGGCCTTCACGCGGCATCCGTCGAATCCGGCGCAGACTCGCCACCGTTGGGTGTCGCGAAAGCCACTTTCGGGACGTCAGACGTCCCGAAAGTGGCTTTCGCGACATCGGGGTGGCCACACGTGCAGGCGTTGTGAACGCCACTTTCGCAACACTGAAGGTTGCGAAAGTGGCGTTCACAACGCACCCGCGGCCACTCACGAGCGCTTTTACGCCCTCAGCAGTTGATTGAAGAACGAGCGGTAGCGGCGCAGCGCGATCCGCAGGTCTTCGGTGGCGGGTTCGCCTTGGCTCCAAGCGGATTCCAGTTCCTTCTTGTGGTCCGCGAAGGTCGCGGCCAGGTTCTGGATCACGACGGCGACGAGTTCGTCGGCCTCTTTGACCGCCCGCTGCGGATCGTCCACAAAGGCCGTCTGGATGCCTTGCCAGCTGTCACGGAACCTGTCCACGTCGACGTTGTCGAACAACGTCTGCGCCTCGTCTTCGTGGCGTTCGGTCGTGGATCCCGTGGCGGGCTCGGGTTCGGCGGCCACCAGATCCTCGGTGCTCAGGGCGTTGTCGGCGCCGTCAGCGGTCCGTTCCTCGTCGAGCCGATCCGTCGTCCCCGCGACGCTCTCCGTGGTCCGCGGTTCCGTTCCCTCGGTTCCCAGAGGCCTGCTTTCCATGAGTTTCCGCTCCTTCGCCACCATCGGTCAACAGATCTTCGAACACCTCGCGGTAGTGCTTCATCGCCTCACGCATGTCCTCTGTGGACATTTCGGAATCCCGATGGCGCACCAGCGTGTCGTGTCCGGCGCGGTAGTGCCGCAACGCGTTCGCGTGCCGGACGGACAGGTCCGCGAGCTGCTGGTCGTACCCTTCGGTCGGGTAGCCGCGCTCGGCCATCAGGGAAACCAGTACCCGGTCCGCCTCGACGACGGCACCGGACGGGCGGTCGACGAACTGTTCCTGGATCAGCGCCCATTCCTGCGCGTACCGGTCCTTTGTGGACGACGGCAGTGGCCGGATGTCGAGATCCGAATGGCGCTTCACCCGCGACGACAGCTCGCGTTCCGCTTCCCGCGGGTTTTCGTGTTCCTTGACGGCCCGGTCGTATTCGGGCCCGAACGTCTCTCGCAACCGCCGCCTGCGCTGCCCCGCGACGACGAACCAGGCGGCCGCTCCCACCACCAGGATCGCGGCGATGACGATGATGATGACCAACCACGTGGGCATCGTTATCTCCTCCGGATGTCTTGCCGGTCAACCCCCGACAGGCCGTGAGTTCCCCGGCATTTGTGACCGGAAACCCTTGTGCCGCAAGAATCTTTGGATCTTAGGCCGGATGGCGCAGCGGGCTTCGTCGAGTGCGTGCGCGGCTTTTCCGGCCGTTTTCCCCGCGTTGCCAAGGAGTTCGGTGATGATCTCGGCCCGCGACCGGATCGGGGGCGGTGCAATACCCGATCGGCCATTCGGCGCAGATCGTGAGGTTTGCTAACCAGGCGTCCCCCTAATGGGTGCCGCCGATGACTCAGTGTAGGTAAAAACTCCCGATCACTGCTCCGTTGTGGCACTATTGCCCCGTTCGCAGGAAGAGGGCCTGCGGACAGAGGGGGCCCAGGTGTGACGGGGCTGCCTGGTACGACAAGGAAAGATCGTCAGGGGAGGAGATCGTCAAATGTCGACGCCTACGGACGTCAAGGATCCCATCGGTGAGGAAGAGCCGGTCGACCCGGCTCAGCCCCAGCCCGACCAGGGAGAACACCAGCACAGCCCCGACTGCGAGCACAAGAACGTGCGCGCCTGGGAGTGCCCTGGCGGCTGCGCTCAGACACCGCCGCCCACTCCCTGAGCAACGCTCTGGGCTGAGAGGTTTCGCCCGTCACCCGGGTTCGCGCCGGTGGCGGGCGACTCTCGGCTACGGAGTGTGCTGTCATAGATCAGTGGCGGTTACACAGCTCGATCAAGCAGAGGTCATCCGCAAGGCGCGCGAACTCCAGCGCGCCGGTATCGATGCCGCGTGTTCGGCCCGCCAGCGCGAAGGCATCCTTCTGCTGCGGCGGGGTATGGCCTTGCTCGATTCGGTCCATCCGGTCGCCGAACGGATCAGGCACGACTGGCTGGCCACCCGGATCCGGCTGGCCTCCAGCATCGCGACCGTGGGGTCGGAGACCAGTGGCGGTGTGGCTTCCGGCCTCGCCGGCCTGGACGACGTCCGGCTGTTGCTCAAGGCGGTGGACGAACCCCGGCTCTACGCGGAATTGCGCGGCCAGCTCGACCACAATTACGGACTCCTGCTCATGGCGGTGGGGCGGAACGAGGAAAGCACGGCGTACTTCGATTCCTCGCTGGCGCACAAAGAGGCCGCCCTCGCCATGGAAAAGGACCCCGCGCCGTCGCTCGATCCCTATTTGGGGACGTTGACCACGCGGGGGCTCGCCTACACCAGGCTCGGCGACATCCGCCGGGCCAGGCGCGACCTCGCCAGCGCCGTGTCGCTCGCCGAACGGAACGGCCTGCGAGCCCAGGCCGCGGACGCCCGCCGCCCGTTGGGCACGCTGGAACTCCGCGTCGGCAACGTGCCCGCCGCGCTGCGGCTCTACGAGGAAAGCGAACGAATCTACCGTTCGCTCGACCTGGAGATCCCGCCGCTGCTGCGGTACGAACGGGCCGAAGCGCTGTTGACCGCGGGTTTGGCCGAAGAGGCCGGTGCCCATCTCGACGAGATCCTGCCGGTGATGCTGGAACAGCGGAGTATCACCAGGGATCTGGGCGGGGTGGAGCTGTTCCGCGCGTCGGCGGCGCTGATGACCGACGACCTGGAGCTCGCGCGAACGTACGCCTCTTCGGCCCGGCGTCGCACGCTGCGCTGGGGATGCCAGACCTGCGTCGCCAACGCGACCATCGTCGGCCTTCGCGCCGACGTACGGGAAGCCTTGAGCACCAACGAAATCCCGGTCAATCTGACGGCCCGCGCGCTGCGCGCGGCGAACGGGATGCCGATGCCGCGGCTCGCCGACCAGGCCGCGCTGGCGCGGATGCTGGCCGTCCGGGTGGAACTGCGGAAGGGAAAGCGCAAACGTGCCGCCGAGTTGCTGACGCGGATTCCGCAGCCGGGGCGGTTGACCTCCGTCGACTACCGGATGTTGCGACGGCTCTGCCGTGCGGAACTCGCTGTCGCCGAGGGGGACAAGGCCAAGGCGCTGGCCGAGATCCGCGCGGGGCTCACCGACCTCGACCGCGTCCGCGACCGGATGGGCGGCCTCGAACTGTTGTCCGGGACGGCTTTGCACGGCAGGGAGCTGGCGGATCTGGCGGTCAAGATCGTGCTCGAGCGCGCGGACGCGGCCCGGTTGTTCGGCTGGACGGAACGGACCCGCGCGCAGAGTTACCGGTACGAACCCGTCGCGGCGACCGACCCTGATCTCGCCGAGCGGGTCGGCGAGGTCCGCGGTCTCGATCAGGCGATCCACCAGGCGCAGCACGACGGGCATCCGACGGCGGTCTTGCGCGCGAAGCATGCCGAGCGGTTGCGCGAGGCGCATCGGCTCGGGTGGCATACCGGACGCTGGGGCAGGCCGCGGCCGATCTCGAGGCTCGCCGAGGTCGCCGAAGAACTGGGCGAGCGCGCGCTGGTGAGTTTCGTGTCCTCCGACGACGACCTGGTGGCGATCGTCGTCACGGGCGAACGGTGCGAACTGGTTCGGCTCGGCTCGGCGGCACTCGCGGCGGAGTCCGCCCGGATGCTGAACGTGGACCTCGACGCCCTCGCGCCGGATCAGCTGCCCGCACCACTGGTCCAGTCGGTACTGGGATCGGCGAGGAAACAGGCCGAACGGCTCGACACCCAGCTCATCCGGCCGCTGGAGCGGCTGCTCGGGGATCGCGGCCTGGTCGTCGTGCCGACCGGTCCGTTGTTCGCCGTCCCGTGGGGGGTGCTGCCGTCGCTGCGGTCGCGGCCGATCGTCGTCGCCCCGTCGGCGACGGCGTGGCTGGGCGCCGAACGCTCGACGGGCTCGCCGTCGCGGAAGGTCGTCCTCGTTCGTGGCCCCGGCCTCGTGGGGACCAGGGGTGAGCTGGCCAAACTCGTCACGCACTACCGGACCGCGCATACGCTGACCGGCCCGGACGCGACGGTGAAGTCCGTCCTGCAGGCACTGGACGGCGCGGATCTCGCGCACATCGCCGCGCATGGCGCGCACGAGCCCGAGAACGCCTTGTTCTCCCGGTTGGAACTGGCCGACGGCACCCTCTTCGCGCACGAGATGGCCGGGCTCGCGCAGCCGCCGTCGCAGGTCGTCTTCGCGTCGTGCGAACTGGCGCTGAACCGGATCCGGTCCGGCGACGAAGTCCTCGGTTTCGCCAGCGCGTTGCTCGCGAGTGGTTCGCGGACGGTGATCGCGCCGTTGAGCCGAGTCGGTGACGAGGCCGCGACGGCCGCGATGGACGACTACCACCGCGGACTCGCCGAAGGTGCCGGACCGGCGACGGCGTTGGCCGACACCGTCGCGGTTGATCCGTTCCGGCGACCGTTCGTCTGTTTGGGTGCGGGCTGATCGCCCGGCTTGACAGCCCCTGTTCGATCTTCACGACTCCAAGTGCCCGGTTGGTTACTCTTGACCGAGTCGTCTGAACCAATTATGGTCTAGACCACATTCGCCTGCTCGGCGCTTCGGCGGATGTGGTCCCAACCTTCGTTGGTTTTCCCTCGCCGTGGCCCAGGAACCCCGAGTTCGCGGATGGTTTCGCCACCGGGCCCGCGGTGAGTGCAGAGATGGGAAAGGGGTAGGCATGAGCTTCAAACGACGGCTTTTGACCCTGGCGGCAGGTGCGGCAACGGTGCCGGCGGTTCTGGTCGCGATCCCGGCGGGAACCGCCAGCGCGCACGGTTATGTTTCCTCGCCCGCGAGCAGGCAGGCGCAGTGCGCTCAGAACACCGTTTCCTGTGGTGACATCAAATGGGAACCGCAAAGTGTCGAGGGCCCCAAGGGGCTCATGAGCTGCAACGGCGGCGTCGGCCGTTTCGCGGATCTCAACAATGACAGCAAGGGCTGGAAGGTGCATTCCCTCGGCCGTACCACCACGTTCCGGTGGACGATCACGGCTCGCCACCGCACCAGCACGTGGGAGTACTTCGTCGACGGCGCGAAGGTCGCGACCGTCAACGACAACGGTGCGCAGCCGGGCGCCACGGTCACGCACAGCGTGAACCTGCAGCAGAGCGGGCGGCACAAGATCCTCGCTCGCTGGAACGTCTACGACACGGCGAACGCGTTCTACGCCTGCATCGACGCGAACATCAGTTAAGGGTCGATTCCGGTTTGAAGTCTGTGAAGGACCCCTTCATTGCGCCAGGCGCAATGAAGGGGTCCTTCACGTACTTGGGGAAGGGGTCGAGGTCAGGTTTCTTCGGCTGAGCCGAGGGAAGGAGGCCTTCATATGGTTACCTACGTCTGACCTGCGCGTAGCTGGCGGCTCGATCTGTTCGGGGATCGACGGTGGAGGATTTGGGACGTTCAACGTCCCAAATCGTCCATCGTCGCGCGAGTCACCTGGTTGATCGAGGCAGTGTCGGTCACGACCTCGTGGCCGACGACCGAACGAGGAACATTCCGGACGTTCAACGTCCTGAAACCTCCACACCCGAACCCACACACACCAGCAGGTCAGCAAACACAAGCCCGCTAAGGAGGCCTTCACGGACCGCACCTACCAACAACGGCAGCCAGAACCCAGCAGGTACCCAAGGCACTCTCGGCTTAGAACCGTCCTTACCCACTCACGAGGCTTTTGTGTCAGGCTCACCGTCATGAGCGATGACGAGCGTGACGGGGTCAAGCTGACCAACCTCGACCAGCCGTTGTTCGAGGGCGCGACCAAACGCGACCTAGTGGACTACCTGGACGTCGTCGCGGACCGTCTCCTCCCGGTCTTGGAGAACCGGCCGCTTTCGGTGATCCGCATCCTGCGCGGCCAGGACCCGTTCATGCAGAAGAATCTGCCCAAATACACGCCCGACTGGGTGAAGCGATACGAGATCTGGGCGGAGACGTCGAAGCGGCAGGTGTCGTACGCGTTGTGCGACGACCGCCGCACGCTGCTGTGGTTCGCGAACCAGCGCGCCGTCGAGTACCACCCGACGTTGATGACCGCGGGGGACGTCGCGGGCCCGACTCACCTCGTCCTGGACCTCGACCCGCCCGTGGGTGACGATTTCGCGCATGTCGTGAAGGCCGCCGGGCTGGTGCGGCGGGCTCTCTCCGATTGCGGTCTCGCGGGTGCGGTGAAGACCAGCGGTTCCAAGGGAGTGCACATCTTCGTTCCGCTGGCGGAGGGGCAGGGCTTCGAAGACGTCGCGGCCGCGACCCGCGCGCTCTCCGCCCGTGCGGAGCAGATCGACCCGTCGGTCGCGACGACCGCGTACATCGTGGAAGACCGCGAGGGAAAGGTGTACCTCGATTCGACGCGGGCGGGCGGCAACACGGTCGCGGCGGCGTACAGCCCGCGGTTGCGGCCCGGACTGCCGGTGTCGTTCCCGGTGGCCTGGGACGATCTCGCGAACGTGGTCCCCGCCGACTTCACCGTCCACACGGCGCCCGCTCTGCTCGGTGACGGGGATCCGTGGGCCGAGGCGATGCCGGAACCGCAGACGTTGCCCGCCGATCTCGTCGAGCAGGGGCATACGATCCCGATCGCGCGTGTCGTGGCGATGCACGAAGGGAAACGGCGGGCGAGATCGCGTGCCCAGAAGGGCTGAACACCCGCCTGGCGAAAACATTTTGTGTACCTTGGACCGCAGGGGGCGGGGCAGCGGTACTGGGGGCATTCGTGGGAAAGATCGACGCTGACGTGATCATCGTGGGCGCGGGTCCGGCCGGGCTGGTGGTGGGAAATCTTTTACGGGCGGCCGGAATCGACTGCCTGATCCTGGAACGGCGCAGCCGGGAACATATCGAAAACCGTGCCAGAGCGGGGTTTCTGGCCGCGAATAGTGTCCGTGTACTCGACGGCAACGGCCTCGCGGGCGGACTGCTGGAGAACGGTGTCCGGCACGATACCTGTGCCTTTCGCGATGAGCGGGGGGAATTCGAGCTCAAGTACGGTGAACTCGGCGATTGCGAGGTGCACACCGTCTATCCGCAGCAATTCCTGGTCACCGATCTGATCGCGGAATTCCTCGCCCGCGGCGGGGAGATCCGGTTCGGGGCCGAGGTGTCGTCGGTGTCGGGGACGGAGGCCACCGTCATCGCCGATGATCTTCTCTTGCGCGCCAGGTACATCGCCGGCTGCGACGGCAGGCACGGCGCTTCGCGGAGGTCGGTTCCCGCGCGGGTCTTCCGGCGAGACCACGCGATCTCGTGGCTCGCGATCCTCGCCGAGGCGCCGCCCAGTATGTCCGCTGTCGGTTACGCGCTCCATGAACGCGGATTCGCCGGGCATATGGCGAGGACGCCGACGGTGACGCGCTACTACCTCGAAGTCCCGCGCGGTGAAGATCCGGAAACCTGGCCGGACGAACGCGTCTGGGACGAACTGCACCTGCGGATGCGCGCCGATCGGCACGGCGCGCTCGAACGCGGCCCCGTCGTCGAACGCCGGATCGTGGACCTGGGTTCGCACGTGATGGACACGATCCAGCGCGGGAAGCTGTTCCTCGTCGGTGACGCGGCGAGCCTGATCAGTCCCTCCGCGGCGAAAGGCGCGAACCTCGCGCTGATGGAGGCCGAGATCCTCGCCAAGGCGCTGATCGCCGCCCACGAAGAGGACGACACGACGGCGCTCGACCGCTACTCCGCGGAATGCCTGCCGCGTATCTGGCGCGCCCAGGAGTTCTCGCACTGGATGATCGACTTCCTGCACGCCCCGGCCGGATACGACGACGAGGCCCTCTTCCAGCGGGCGCTGCGGGACGCCCGGCTCGAGAGCCTGCGGGTTTCCCGCGCACACCAGGATTTCTTCGCCGAGAGTTACGTCGGTATCTGAGGCGGATCCGGGGATTCGGTGAACCGGGGGATCGGCACGTCCGTATCACGGAGCAGAGGTCCGAGGTTCCTTCGCGGTGTGGAAAGGACGAACGACGATGCCGGTACGTCTCCGCTGGGCGCCAGGGAACCCGTGTCCGCACCCGAATCGGCCCGGTCCGTCGGAAGAACCCGAGCCGGAACCGTCAGCCTGCGCGCACTGCGGGGGTGGCGGGCCGGTCGAGAGGGAGGAGCCGGACGTCGCCTGAACGATCTCTCCCCGGCTCCTCCTCGGTGACGAACCGCAGGGCCCCGCTGACCTCGCGGGTCACCATCCGCGCGCCGTGCCAGCCGGCGGGGACCCAACCGGCGCGCAGGTCACGGCGCACCTTCTCGGCCCTTCGGACGTGACGGGCGAACGAGTGCGGCCGGATGACGCGCCCGCGCGCGACTTGGCCCGCGCGGGCCTCCTCCGGGGTGACGTCGAGCCACAGCAGCCGGACAGGGCGGCGGCTCACCAGGCCGAGCAGGGCCAGCAAGCCGCGGGTCGTCGCGCGGGTCGACGGCTCGTGCACGACCAGGGGGCCGTCGTACGCCAGCGCGGACCGGACGACCCGCGCGCGGTGCCACAGATGCACCAGCGGCCGGTAGCACCGGTACGGCAGTGCGGCGGGCAGCCGTGCGCGCAGCCGCGCGCGGACCTGGTCGGAATCGAGCACCGGCATCGCGCCGGTCGCCGCCCGGGACAGGAGGGTGGTCTTGCCCGCCCCGGGGATCCCCGCGACCACCAGCAGATCGCGGCGGCCGAGCTGGAGTGCGATGCGATCGGTCATGAGGCGTCAACGACCCGGCCGATGATAAAGGTTCCTTTACCTTGATCGGCTCGGCTCCGGTACAGGTCAGGCCGCCACCGGTGTTCCCGGCGTCACCGTCTTGTCCGGAAGCAGCGTCCCGCCCTTGGTGAGCCACGCGACACCGAACGCGAGGATCGCCACCGACTCCAGCCACAGCGCCGGGTAGAGCGACTTCGTCAGGTCGTCGAAGACCAAGCCGCAGAGCACGATCAAGGCCAGGCACACCAGCATGATCATGCCCGAGGCGACGTACAGCCGGTTCCGTTCGGGTTTGCGGGCGCCGGGGATCTCCTTGTCGGACTTGGTGAACAGCACGATGCAGAAGAACGCCAAGGTGAGGAAGAAGATCGCGGCGAAACCGAGGTGGACGAAACCGATGATCACGTCCGTGCGGTCGCCGTTCGCCGGCGTCGTGGGGAACAGCGCGACCCCGACAGCGGCCACGGCGGCGATGTTCCCGGCGATGTCGTCGATCCGGCCGTAACCGCGGTAGGACAACAGGAAGACGCCGATGGCGCACATGACGCCGACCCAGACGTCGCGCATCCCCGAGTAGTAGTAGCCGCTGATCGAGTTGAGCAGGCCGCCGCCGTCGACGGCGATCTTCCCGAAGATCAGCACGAAAGGCAGCCCGATCCCGAGGAAACCGATGGCACGCCGCAAGAACAGGTAGTTGTGGACGAGATTGTCGGATGCCGTTCTCGGGCTCATGGCCGCCTCCGTGCCTAGTGCGTATCGCTACTTGGCAGTATCACCCCGATGAGCACCGGAAATGACACTTCGTGACGACGTTGAGACCGTGTGTTATCTAGGCGGTGTCCAGTACGACGGCGGCGACGTACCCGCCCATCCCGATCGACGTCTTGACGGTGAGCCCGCTTTCCGGCCGCGAAGGTCCGTCCATCAGCTGCGGATGTCCGTCCGCCACCGGTTTCGGCGCCGGGACGAGATCGTGCCGCGCCGCGAGGCAGATCGTCGCGATCTCGGTCAGCGCGCTGCCCGACTGGCTGTGGCCGGTCAGCGGTTTGATCGAGTAGATCTCCGTACTACTGGGGAAGACGGCCTCGAGGATCCGGGATTCCGTCCGGTGGCAGAGTTTCGTCCCCGTTCCGTGCGCGTTCAGGTAGCGGACGTCGGCCGCGTCGGCGTTCGCGTTCTCCAGGGCGTCGGTCACCGCCGCGATCGCGTTCGTCGGATCCGGGTCGAGCGCCATCGCGTTGTGCGCTTCGTGGGACATGGCGCCGCCGAGCACCGTGGCGTACGAGTCGGTCTTCCGCCGGGTCAGCACCACCGCGACCGCGGCCTCGGAGAAGGTGAATCCCCTTGTGCCCTCTTGGAAAGGGCGGCACGCGTCGAGCGGGGGAGCGTCGGTGATCGCCACCCCGCAGTGCACGAAGTTGCGCACCATCGTGCGGGTCGCGGACAGATCGGTGGTGACCACCACGACGTCGTCGGCCATGCCCGCGTCCAGCCACATCTTCGCGGTCAGCACCGCGGCGCTGCCTGTCGCGCACATCGCGGACGTGGCCATGGACGGGCCGTGGAAGCCGAATTCCGACATCAGCGAAGCGATCGGGGTCGAGGGCATCATGCCGATGAACTCACGCCGGTACATGAGTTCCTCGCCGAGCGCGGTCAGCCTGTCCCAGGTCCGCAGGTCCTCGCGGACGCCGCCGGAGATGACACCCACCCGCCGTCCCGGTGACCAGCCGCGTGCGCCGGCGTCCTCGATCGCCTCCCGTGCGGCGGCGAGCAGGGCGCGGGCGTGCAGGCTGCCGTCCCGCGGTCTGCCGCCCTCGGGAACGTGCCCCACCCAGCCGGGCAGTTCGGGGGTTTCCCCGAAGCCGTCGACGAAGTGGGCGCAGGGGACGCCGCTCGCGAGGCCTTCCCACAGCGAATCGCGCCCCCAGCCGTAGGCGGTTACGGCGCCGATGCCGCAGATGTCTGTTTTGCTCCGCACGTGTTTCCCTTCAACTACATTCCGTCAACGCCGGGGTGGAAAAGCCGTACCGATCAGCTGGTCGAGGAGGACGGCTACGTCGATTTAGTGATCTAATCGGAAGCTACATCAGTCGAGTAGGGGGTTTGGATCACATGGATCCTGACGATCTCGACGGTGGGACCCCCGACACCCACCGGCCTTCGGATCAGGATTCCTCGCCAGCGAACGGCACCGCGACCTGCACGGTTGGAGAACCTGACCGTCATGCCTCGCTCGTCCGTCTGCTGACCGAGTTGTCCGTCGAGAGGGATCGGCGCGGCGAACCCGCGCTCGCCTTTCTCGGCAAGGGGTACCGCCTTTTGGAGCAAAATCCCGACGGCGGCACTTTGGGAACGCAATACCTCACGATGGTCGAAGCGAGCCCTTACGGGATCTGTGTCCATCAGCGGGGCAAAGTCGTTTTCGTGAACTCGGCCACGATGCGTTTCGTCGGCGCGAGCGTGTCGACCGAGATCATCGGGATGCACATCACGGATCTGGTCGACGAGGGCTCGCAGGACGCGCTGCTGGCGCGGATCGGTTCCCTGGTCGCGCCCGGCTCGTTCAGTGAACCGACCGAGATGACGCTGCGGACCCTCCAGGGCCACAAGGTCGCCGTCGAATCCCAGGCGGTGCTCACCACCTGGGAGGGCAAACCCGCCTACCAGGTGATCATGCGCGATCTGACCACGCAGAAAGCGGCGGAAGCCGGTCTGCGGTTTCAGGCCGCGCTGGTCGGCCACGCGAGTGACGCGATCATCGCGACCTCGCCCGACGGCCTGGTGACGAGCTGGAATCCGGCGGCCGAGGCCGTCTACGGCCATGAACTCGACCAGGTCATCGGTGTGCCGGTGGCCGAGGTCGTCGGCGCGCCGATGAGCCCGCGGGAGGTCGTCGCGGCGGGCGGTGTCGTGCAGGCGACGCATTTCAGCGCCGACGGCACGGCGCTCGCGGTGCGTGTCTCCGCCGCCGAGATGTTCGACGGTTACGTGCTGCTGTGCGCCGACGAGACGGCGCAGCGCCGGGCCGAGGCCGAATTCGCCACCGTCGTCGAAACGCTCGACGAAGGGGTGCTGGTGGTCGGCCCCGGCGGGCGGATCGAGCTGGCGAATTCCGCGGCGCACCGGATCTCCGGTGTACCCGAGGGTTCCCTGATCGGCCTGGAGAGCCGGACTTTGCGGCTGCACGACGAGTCCGGCGCCCCGGTGCCCGTCGACGATCTGCCGTCCGCGCGCGTGCGGCGTTCCGGGAAGGTCGAGACCGGGCGGGTCGTGCAAGTGCGGCGGCGCGACGGCGAACACCGGTGGCTTTCGCTGACGTCCGGTCCTCTGATGGCGCCGGGGCAGAGCGTGCCCTCGGTACTGACGTCCTTCGCCGACATCACCGAACGGCGGGCGATCAGCGAGCGGCTGGCCTACGAGGCGACCCACGATCCGCTGACCAGGCTCGCGAACCGCACGCTCGCGCTGAACCATCTGCGGCTCACGATCGCGGATCCGGCGCGGACGACCACCGTGATGTTCATCGACCTCGACAAGTTCAAGATCATCAACGACTCGCTCGGTCATACCGTCGGCGACCAGGTGCTGCGCATCATCGGCGAGCGGCTGAGGGCCGCCGCCGGGCCTTCGGACCTGGTCGGACGGCTCGGCGGGGACGAGTTCCTGGTCATCACCACCGGTTATACCGAGGCCGCCGAGGTGCGGGCGCTGGCCGATCACCTCCAGCGGCATCTCGCCGAATCGCTCACCGTGCACGGCCGGGAACTGCATATCAATACGAGCATCGGAATAGTGATCGCGGAACCCGGCGATTCCCGCAGTGCCGACGAATTGCTGGAAGACGCCGATCTGGCGATGTATCAGGCCAAAACATTCGGCCCCGGCCGGTACGCGTTCTATGCGCCGATCATGCGGAAACGGGTACAGGACCGTTTCATCCTGGAGCAGGATCTGCGGAACGCCGTCGCGGAAGGCCTGGTCGAAACCGTTTATCAGCCCGTCGTCGATCTGCGGACGGGCGACATGGTCGCGGTGAAGGCCAAGTCCAGTTGGGACCATCCGGTGCGCGGGCCGATCGATCCGGCGGAATTGGCCGAGATCGCCGACGACGGCGATCTTTTGACGATCATCGGTGCGGAGGTCCTCGCCAAAGCCGCCGGTGAGATCTCCCGATGGCGTGCCGATCATGGTGTGCACTGTAATGTGAATGTGAGCCTTTCGGTCCGCCAACTGGGCGATCCCACGTTGCTGCAATTGGTTCAGACCACTCTGGAAGATGCGGGGCTGGGCCCGAACGACTTGAGTCTCGACGTCGACGAGACGGCGCTGAAGGACGCGGCCGACGCCGTCGACGCGCTACGGAAGACCGGGGTCCGGGTGACCGCGGAACGGTTCGGTGCCGGGTACTCCTCGCTCGCCCAGCTGTGCCGTCTCGACCTGAACGTGATCGAAATCGACCGGTCGTTCGTGGCGGATCTCGGGAGGTCGAGCGACGCCGAGCCGATCGTCGCCGGGATCATGGCGATGGCGCACGCCGTCGACCTCGTGGTGGTCGCCGAGGGGGTCGAGACCGCGCGGCAGCTGAAAGTCCTGCACGAACTCGGCTGCGATTGGGCGAAAGGGCCGCTGGTGGCGCCGCCGGGTCCGGTCGAGGACCTGAAGTCCGCGTACGAACACGTGGTGCGATGAACCGATTCGTTTCCGCGCACGTGGTCCCGGGTGAGCACGTTCCTCGCCGCTGACGGGACCAAAGCCTCCTATCTCTCCGGCTCTTCGCGACGCAGTCTTGTCGGTGGGGAACCGGTGAAGGAGGCCTGTCGTGTCGCTTCTGTTCCTGTGGCGCCGGATTCACCCCGGCCGGAATCCGCTCGCGCGTGTCTGGGACCGGATCGAGGCGGTGATCCTCCTCGGTGGCGTCGCGGTGGCGCTGCTCGGCGTCCCGCTGGCGGCGGCGGCCGGTTCGGAGGCCTACGCGACCATGATGGCGCGCTCGGCGCTCGAGACGGCCACACGTCACTCGACGACAGCGTTCCTGCTCGAGGACGCTCCGCCGGCGCGCGTCGGCGTCGACGGAACGCCTTCGGCCGAGACGGCTTCGGTGGCGGCTCGGTGGGCGCTGCCGGACGGGACCTTCCGGGAGGAGCTCGTCACCGCCGATCTCGGCGCTTCGGCGGGTGACGGGGTGACCGTGTGGCTCGACGAAGCCGAGGCCGTGGTCGCTCCGCCGGTGACGCCGCTCGACGCGACCAGTACGGGGGTCGGTGTCGGGGTGGGGGTGTGGCTGATCGCGGTCACGCTGCTGGCGGCGGGGTACCTGGTCGCGCGGCAGCTGCTCGACCGGGCGCGGCGGGCGGCCTGGGACCGGGAGTGGGAACGGTTCGGGCAGGACTCGCGCTCCTGACCTGCCGTGACGGCCTCCTTGAGGGGCTCTCGTCCGGCTCAAGTCCGTGAAGGCCCCCTTCCCTACCCTCAAGGTAGCGAAGGGGGCCTTCACGGAGACCCGGACGGTACCTGTGGCCTCAGGGACACCAGTAGTCACAGCGATGCCGCGTGAAGGTCTCCTTCGCTCGGCTGAGCCGAGGTAACTCGACCTTCACGCTTTCACCCACCTGCGGGTGGGCGAGAGCGGCGGCGGACTTGGGCGCTGACCTGCGGATCGGCGCGGAAGTGATAGCAAAGGTCCCTTGCTCCCGCGCCTTCGACTTGTCTCTGTACCTACTAGTATGTACGGTCTCGATGTGGACAAGAGGGAACAGCTCATCGAGAGCACTCGCGAACTCCTGTGGGAGCGCGGGTACGTCGGCACCAGCCCGAAGGCGATCCAGGAGCGCTCCGGCGCCGGCCAGGGCAGCATGTACCACCATTTCCAAGGCAAGTCCGGCCTCGCACTCGCCGCGATCGGGCGCAACGCCGAAGATCTGCGGGCCAGGGCGGAGGCCGAGTTCACCGGACCCGGCACGGTCGTCGAACGGATCACCGTCTACCTGCGCCGCGAGCGCGACGTCCTCAAGGGCTGCCCGGTCGGCAAGCTCACCCAGGATCCCGACGTGATGGCGGATCCGGACCTGCGAAAGCCGGTCGAGGAGACCTTCGGCTGGCTCACCGGCCGCCTCGCCGAACTGCTCGAAGAGGGTCGCGAGGCCGGTGAACTCGACGCCGCGCTCGATCCGCTCGCCACGGCGACAGCGCTGGTCGCGGTGCTGCAGGGCGGCTACGTCCTCGCCCGCGCCGCCGGGTCACCGGACGTGTTCGCGAAAGCCGTCGATGGCGCCCTCGGCCTGCTCGCCACCAAGGAGAACTGACATGCCTTTCGTCCGCATCGACGCGCAGGGAACCGACAAGCTCGAGGCCCTCGGCAACGCCGTCCACGACGCGATGGTCGAGACGCTCGGCATCCCCGCCGACGACCGCTTCCAGGTCCTCAACGGCCGGAGCACCTTGAAGTACGACGACTACCTGGGGATCCACCGGGACGAGGGGATCGTGTTCGTCGCGATCACCATGCGGCCGGGGCGTACCGACGAACGGAAGAAGGCGCTGTACCGGCGGATCGCGGAGCTCGCCGAGGAGTACTCGGGGACCGAGCCGCGGAACGTGCTCGTGACGATCAACGAGACCGATCTGGTCAACTGGTCGTTCGGGAACGGCGAAGCGCAGTACGCGTGATCACGCGACTTCGGCGGGAACGGCCCTGAAGGCGTGCTGCTCCAGCAGCCACCACGTGTCGCGTCCGAAAGACCACGTCAGCAGTCCCAGCGCGCCCAGCGTCACCACGAAACCGGCCCAGAGCGGCAGGATCGTCGAAGCCGCGGCGACCAGCACGATGCCCTGCACCGCCGCGACCGTCTTCCGCGCCATGCTCGGCGGCAGCGGAGCGTTCAGCCACGGCCACAGCTTGCTCGCGGCGACGAAGGCGTAGCGCATCGCGCCGATCGTGAGCACCCACGGGCCCAGCGACTGCGCGACGACCACGCTCAGGATCAGGATCAGATACGCGTCGACCTCCATGTCGAAGCGCGCGCCGAGCGGTGACGCGGTTCCGGTGCGGCGCGCGACCTGCCCGTCGACGGCGTCCAGGGCGAGCGCGACCGACGCGATGACGACCATCGTGACGATCTCCCGGCCCGCGGTGTCGACGACGAGGGCGGTCACGCAGCCGACGAGCCCGGAACGTCCGAGTGTCACGGCGTCGGCCGGACCGAGGGAGCGCGCGGTGCTCCGGTTCAGGCCGTAGGTCAGGAATCCGCCGACGGCGATGCCGTAGGCCGCTCCGGCGAACCAGCCCAGCGGGCCCAGTCCGGCGACGGCGTCCAGCGTTCCCAGCAACGCCAGCTGGACGAGGACCCCCAGGAAGATTCCGGGGTTCATCACGAGGCCTCCTCGTTATGGTGACGGCGACCCCGTCTCCAGGGTCCGACATGAGAGGACACGATGGAACGCGCGTTCTGGTTCAGTGGTTCCGGTGACGGTGAGCTCCGGCCGGTCACGCTCCCTCCTGTCGGTGACGGCGAGGTGCTGGTCCGCACCCTGTGCACCGGCGTGAGCCGGGGTACCGAGACGCTCGTCTTCCGCGGCGAGGTCCCGGCGAGTCAACGAGAGGCCATGCGCGCGCCGTTCCAAGAAGGCGACTTCCCGGGCCCCGTTAAGTACGGCTACCTCAACGTCGGCGTGGTCGAACGCGGTCCGGAGAACCTGGTCGGGCAAGTGGTTTTCTGCCTCTATCCACATCAGACCCGTTACGTCGTCCCGGCGTCGGCCGTCACGCCGGTGCCCGTCGGGGTGCCGCCGGAGCGCGCGATCCTCGCGGGGACGATCGAGACCGCGGTCAACGCCGTCTGGGACGCGGCGCCGAAACTCGGCGACCGGATCGCCGTGGTCGGCGCCGGGATGGTCGGCAGCGGCGTCGCGAAACTGCTGGCCGGCTTCCCGGCGACCCGGGTACAGCTGATCGACGTCGACCCCGGGCGCGCGAAGATCGCCGAAGCGCTCGGTGTCGACTTCTCGACACCGGAGGACGCGCTCGGCGACTGCGACCTCGTCGTGCACGCCAGCGCGAGTGAGGCCGGGCTGGCCCGGTCGCTGGAACTGCTCGCGCCGGAGGGCGAGGTCATCGAGCTGAGCTGGTACGGCGACCGCCGGATCAGCGTCCCGCTCGGCGAGAACTTCCACTCGGGACGGCTGACGATCCGCAGCAGCCAGGTCGGCATGGTCTCGCCCGCTCGCCGCGCGAGCCGAAGTTATGGCGACCGCTTGGCCCTCGCTTTGCAAATTCTGGCCGATCCCACCTTTGAGGTGCTGGTCAGCGGGGAATGCCGGTTCCATGAACTACCGGACGTCTTGCCGCGTCTGGCCGCGAATGAACCGGGAACGCTCTGCCTCCGTGTCACTTATCAGATGGAGGACACGCGTTAGGGCACGATTCGGGAGGTCCGTTGTTCAGTATCACCGTCCGCGACCACGTCATGGTGGCCCACAGCTTCCGCGGCGAGGTCTTCGGACCCGCGCGGAAACTGCACGGGGCGACCTTCGTGGTGGACGCGACGTTCCGCCGGTCCGCGCTGGACGCCGACAACATCGTCGTCGACATCGGCAAGGCGACCGAAGAGCTCAATGCGGTGCTCGCCGACCTGAACTACCGCAACCTCGACGACGTGCCCGAGTTCGCCGGGATCAACACCTCGACCGAGTTCCTCGCCAAGGTCGTCGCCGACAGGCTCGCCGAACGTGTCCACGCGGGAGCGCTCGGCGAGGGGGCGCGCGGGCTCGAGGGGATCACCGTCTCGCTGCACGAATCCCACGTCGCGTGGGCGAGTTACGAGCGTGCGCTGTGAACGGGCTCCATGTCGTCCTGCCCAACGACATCGACGACCTGAGCGCGCCGAGCGGCGGCAACGTCTACGACCGCCGCCTGTGCGACGGCCTCGCCGCGACGGGCGTGGAAGTCCACGAGATCGCCGTACGCGGGAACTGGCCGCGGCCCGACACCGAGGCGCGCAAGGTCCTGACGCGCAAACTCGCCGAACTGCCCGCCGGCGCGGCGGTCCTGCTCGACGGGCTGATCGCCTGCGGGGTGCCCGAGGTGATTGTGCCCGCGGCGCAGCGGCTGTCGATCGCGGTGCTGGTGCACCTGCCGCTGGCCGACGAGACGGGGCTTTCGCCCTCGCTCGCCGCCGAACTCGACCGTCTGGAGCGGGAGACGCTCAGTGCTGTCGAGGCCGTCGTCGCGACCAGTGACTGGGCGGCGCGGCGGCTGATCGAGCACCACGACCTCGCGCCGCATCGCGTGCACGCCGTCCCGCCCGGGGTCGACAAGGCCGCGGTCTCGTCCGGGAGCCTGGACGGGACGCATCTGGTCTGCGTCGCCAACGTGACTCCCCGCAAGGGGCAGGGTTTGCTCGCGGAAGCGCTGAAATCGCTCACCGATCTGCCGTGGATCTGTGAATGCGTCGGCGCCATCCGTCGCGAGACGCGCTACGTCGAGCGCCTGCGGCGACACACCCTCGGCGACCGGTTCACCCTCAGCGGCCCTCGGTCCGGCGAGGCGCTCGAAGCGACGTACGCGGCCGCAGACCTTCTCGTGCTGCCTTCACGCGCGGAGACCTACGGCATGGTCGTCACCGAGGCGCTCGCGCACGGCGTTCCCGTGCTGGCGACGGCCGTCGACGCGTTGCCGGACACGCTCGGCCGGTCGCCCGACGGCAGCGTGCCCGGGATGCTCGTCCCTGGCGAGGACGTCAACGCGCTGGCCGCGGCCCTTCGCCGCTGGCTCACCGAACCTGAGCTGCGTGACCGGCTTCGCGCCTCCGCCCGCCTTCGCCGCGAGACGCTGACCGGCTGGGACGCGACGGCCCGCGGTGTCGCCGCCGTGCTGCTGAGCGAAAGGACGGCGGCATGACCAAATTCGCGCCCAGCTGGCTGCAGTTGCGCGAGGACGCCGACGCCGCCGCCCGCGCGACCGAGCTGCTCGAACCGGTCCGGTCCTTCTTGAAGACACAGGACGAGGTCGTGATCCGGGACCTCGGCTGCGGCACCGGCTCGCTCGGCCGCTGGCTGGCCCGGCGGCTGCCCGGCCGTCAGCGCTGGATCCTGCACGACCGCGACACCGACCTGCTCACCCACGCGTTGGCGCGCACCAGCCGTCCGGACCACGCTCTGGACGGGAGCGAAGTCACCGTCGTCACCGAAGAGCGCGACATCACCGAACTGCGCGCGGAGGACCTCGCCGGGACATCGCTCGTGGCGGCTTCGGCGCTGCTCGACCTCCTCACCGCCGAAGAGATGTCCCAGCTGGCGGTCGCGTGCGTCGAGGCCGGTTGCGCGGTCCTGTTCACGCTGAGCGTTTCGGGCAGGGTCACGCTGTCGCCCAAGGACAAGTTCGACATCGAGATCGCCGACGCCTTCAACGCGCACCAGCGCCGGGTGACCAACGGCCGGTGGCTGCTCGGCCCGGACGCGGTGGACGTCGCGTTCGGCGTCTTCGAACGGCTCGGCGCCACCGTGCGGCGAGTTCCGAGCCCGTGGCGGCTCGGGGCGGATCAGGCCGCGCTGACCGCGGAATGGCTCACCGGCTGGGTCGGCGCCGCCTGCGAGCAGCGGCCGGAGCTCGCGGCGGACGGTGACGCCTACCTGCGGTGGCGGCTCGCGCAGTGCGCGGCGGGCGAACTGAACGCGGTGATCCAGCACGAAGATCTTCTGGTCGTGCCGTCGTGAAGCGGTTCTGGCCCTGGCTGCGGATCCTCGGCGCGCTCGGCATCCTCGCCGTCCTGGCCGGGCAACTGGGCACCCAGGCTTTCCTGGACGGACTCCGCGAGGTCGACGCCACCGGTGTCGCCGCCGCGCTCGGCATCGGCTTCGCGACGACACTGTTCAGCGCCGGACGCTGGTGTCTGGTCGCGCGCAGGCTCAGCCTCCAGTTGCCGCTGTGGAGCGCCGTCGGTGAGTACTACCGCGCGTTGTTCCTCAACGGAGTCCTGCCGGCGGGTGTGCTCGGCGACGTCCACCGCGCCGTGCAGCACGGCCGCGAATCCGGCGACGTCCTGCGAGGCGTCCGCGCGGTGGTGCTGGAGCGCACGGCCGGGCAGATCGTCGTGATCGGCGCTTCGGTCGCCGTCGTGCTCAGCACGCCTTCCGTGGTCCCGCCGCCGATCGACGGGGTCGTCATGGTCGCCGGGATCGTGGTCGTGGTCCTCGCCCTCACGGCCGTCGTCACCGGGATGACGGCGGGGAAACACTGGATCCACAGTGGATCGAGGTGGCGCCGCGGATTCGCCGTCACCCTCGCCGACGTCCGGCTCGGCCTGCTGACCAAGGAGACCTGGCCCGGCGTGAGCCTGCTTTCGATCGCCACGCTGGCCGGGCACCTCGCCCTGTTCGTCGTCGCGGCGCGGGCGGCCGGGGTCACCGCGCCCGTCGGCGAACTGCTGCCGTTGATGATCCTCGCCCTGCTCGCGATGGGGCTGCCGCTGAACATCGGCGGCTGGGGCCCGCGCGAAGGCGTCTGCGCACTTTTGTTCGGCGCGGCCGGGCTCGGTTCGGCGCAGGGCGTCACCGTGGCCGTCGTCTACGGCGTGCTCGCGCTCGTCGCCAGTCTCCCCGGCGCGGGCGTACTGCTCGCACGTTCTCTCAAGAGTCACCGAACAGACAGGAGCACCCCGATGACCGTGGAAAGGGTCGTAGAGACCAGATTGCCGACCCATTACGGCGTTTTCCGCGCGTACGGGTACCTGGACGCCGACGGCACCGAGCAGATGGCGCTGGTGCACGGCGAGATCGCGGGCTTCGGCACGCTGGCGCGCGTCCATTCGGAATGCCTGACCGGCGACGTGTTCAGCTCGATGCACTGCGAATGCGGCGACCAGCTGGCCGCCGCGCTGCGGGCGATCGTCGAGGAGGGCGCCGGAGTCCTCGTGTACGCCCAAGGGCACGAAGGGCGCGGAATCGGCCTGCTCGCGAAACTGAAGGCGATGCGGCTACAGGACGAAGGGCTCGACACCGTCGAGGCGAACATCGCGCTCGGGCTGCCGGTGGACGCGCGGGACTACCGTGCGGCGGCGGAGATCCTGACCGACCTCGGGGTGCGATCGGTGCGGTTGCTGTCCAACAACCCGACCAAGGTCGACCAGCTGAAACTGCACGGGGTCCGGATCAGCGAGCGGGTGCCGCTGCTGGTCACTCCGAACGACGAGAACCTGCGGTACCTGAGGACGAAACAGGAACGGATGCATCACTTCCTGCCGCATCTGGACCTGGCCGAGTCAAGCGAGCGCGGACAGGGTCTCCCCGAAGCTCTCCACCAGTGACTCGAGCACCAGTCGTCCCTTTTCCGCCGTCCCCAGCGAAGGCCGTCCCACCACGCCGGACTCCGAGTACGGCCGCAGCCCCGTCGTCAGCAGGTGCCGCCTGTCGTCGGCCAGGTGGTCCGCCTCCGTGAAACCGGGCCGGACCAGCGAAGGGTGGGCGTGCAGCAGAAGCGAAGTCTCCAGTTCCCCGGCGTGCATGTCGCTGTCGAGCGAGGTCTCCAGTCCGGCCGCGTCATGCGCCGCCTGCCAGCCCTCGACGCCGGGGAACAGCGCCATCGGCGACGTCGACTCCTGGACCACGTTGGACAGGACGTAGTTGCCGCCGTGCGCGTTCACCAGCACCAGTTTCGGCACTCCTGAACGGCGCAGCGAGGCCGCGATGTCTGTCACCACGGCGTACAGCGTCGCGGCCGAGATGCTGACCGTCCCCGGCCAGTCCGCGTGTTCGTGCGAGCAGGCGATCGTGATCGGCGGGAGCCGCAACACCGGGTACGCGGAGGCGAGGGCGTCGGCGATCGTCGTCGCGATCACCGCGTCCGTGGCCAGCGGGAGATACGCGCCGTGCTGTTCGAAACTGCCGACCGGTAGCACCGCGACGTCGGCGTCCCGGGCGCGTTCGTCGGCCGTCGTGGCCGTCGGGAACAGATTCACCGGGCTACGGTACCCAGATGACCGACCACGCCGCATTGTTGTCCGTCGCCCGTGAAGCCGTCGCCAAGGCGACCGGGATCATCCGCTCGATGACGTCGTTTTCCGTTGCCGCCAAAGGTGATCGCGATATGGTGACCGACGTCGACCTCGCTGTCGAGGACGCCGTGCGCGAATTCCTGGCGCGCGAGACCCCGGAGATCGGCATCCTCGGCGAGGAACGCGGGCACCAGGGCGACGAGAACCTGTGGTGGGCGCTCGACCCCGTCGACGGCACGGCCAACTTCGCGCGCGGCATTCCCCTCTGCGGCGTTTCGCTCGGTCTCGTCGACGGTCTGAAGAGCACGGTCGCGGCGATCTCGCTGCCGTTCCTGGATGTCACGTACACCGCTGCGGAAGGCCAGGGCGCGTACGCGGGCGAAGAGCGTCTCCAGGCCTCGAAGGCGACGAAGCTGTCCGACGCGATCGTCTCGATCGGCGACTTCGCGGTCGGCGAGGGCGCGGAGGTCAAGAACCGCGTCCGGATGGCGTTGCTGGCCGAACTCGGCGGCCGCGTGCAGCGGGTCCGGTTCCTCGGCTCCGCGGCGATCGACCTGGCCTGGGTCGCGCACGGCAAACTCGACGCGAGTGTCATCCTCGCCAACAAACCGTGGGACACGATGGCGGGTGTCCTGCTCGTGCGCGAGGCCGGGGGAGTGGTCGTCGACACCGACGGCGGCGACCACACGGTGCGCTCGGCGGCCACCATCGCCGTCGGGGCCGGGCTGCGCGACGAGATCGTCGCCGCGATCGCGCGCGTGCACGGGTGAAAAATTTCTTCCTCCGGGTGTGAACCGTCCGGGCTCCGTATCCGTGTCTCCTGATAAGGCGCCCGCATCTGGAGGTAACCGTGTTCACCTCGAATGTCCGCGTGACCGAACCGGTCGTCTTCGTCCTGCCGGGGGAAGCCGGCGAGACCAGCGGTGAGTACGACCGTCGTATGTGCCAGAACCTCCCGGCCACGGGCCTCCCGCTGCTGGAACTGCCGATCGCGGGCGATTGGCCGATGCCGGGGCCGCTGGCCCGGTCGAGACTGGCCCGCTCGCTCACCGCGCTTCCGGACGACACCGTCGTTCTCATCGACGGCACGGTCGCCTGCGGGGTCCCGGAGATCGTGATCCCGCACGCCCGGCGGCTGCGGCTGGCCGTCCTGGTGCACCAGCCGCTCGCCGAAGACCCCGCGCTCGATCCGGCGCAGGCCGCCGAACTCGACGCCTGCGAACGGGAGACCCTGCGGCTGGCGGGCATGGTCGTCGCCACCGGGCCGTGGCTCGCGCGGCAGCTGATCGACCGGCACGACCTCGATCCCACCCGGGTCTACGTCGCGACACCCGGTACGGACTCGGCGCCGCTCGCCACCGGCGCCGACGGTGTCTCCCGGCTGCTCTGCCTCGCGCCGATGACCGCGCGACACGGTCAGGACGTGCTCATCCAGGCTCTCTCGACCGTCGACGAGCTGGCGTTCAAATGCGTCTTCGCCGGTGCGACGCACCACGACCCCACCTACGTCGACGAACTGCGCTGGACGGTCGAGCGGCTCGGGCTCGGTTCCCGGATCAGCCTCATCCGGCCGCCGGAAGATCTCGACCTGGTCTACGACGGCGCGGATCTGCTCGTCCTGCCCGCTCGCGGCGGCACGTCCGGACTGGTCGTCGCCGAGGCGCTGGCGCGCGGGATCCCCGTGGTGGCCACCGAAACCGCCGGCGCGCACGACGCACTCGGCATGGCGCCCGGCGGCGGGGTCCCCGGCATGCTGGTGCCGCCGAACAATCCGGCGGCGCTCGCGACGGCGTTGATGCGCTGGTCGCTCGACGCCGAACTCCGCCATTCGCTGCGGACGTCCGCGCTCGCGCGCAGCAGTGTCCTCGAGGAATGGGACGTCGCCGCGGGCAGGCTCACCGATGTCCTGTCCCGGTTGCAGGCCACGCCGCGTCAGCTGGCTTGATCATCGCCCGGAAGCAGCTATCGCCGTCGATCATCGGCTCGGTTGACTGGGCGGCATGCGAATCGTCGATCTTGCGTCCCGACCCGATCTCCTCGATCCCGCGCTGAATCTCGGCGATGTCGGGGGTGAGTTCATCTACCGGGGTTTCAGCGGCAAGATGATCACCCCGGAGCGGTTCCTGCGGCACTGGGCCCGCTACTTCCTGATCGCGCTGGACGACGACGGCGTGCCGATCGCGCGGGCGCTGTCGGTGCCGCTGACCTACCCCGCCGAGGACCGCCGGGAACTTCCGGAACACGGCTGGGACGAGGCGATCCAGTGGGCCGCGCAGGACCTCATGGACGGCCGTGAGCCGGACACGCTGTGCGCGCTCGAAGTCGTGGTGGCGCCGAAGATGCGCGGGACGGGCCTGTCCACGCCGATGCTGAAGGCGCTCAAGGCGCGTGCGGCGGAGACGGGATTGAAGCGGCTGATCGTCTCCGTGCGACCGATCGGCAAGGAAGACGAGCCCGACGTCCCGATGGAGTGCTACGCCGTCCGGCGCCGCGAGGACGGCCTGTTCGCCGACCGCTGGCTGCGCACCCACGAACGGCTCGGCGCGCAGATGATCAAGGTGTGCCCGTTCGCCGTGACCATCTCGGGCTCGATCGCGGACTGGCATGACTGGACCGGCGTCAAACTCGCCGACGGCGACAACGTGATCCCCGGCGGGATCGCGCCGGTACACGCGAACGTCGAGCGGGACTGCGGGGTCTACGTCGAGGCGAACGTGTGGATGGTGCACCCGTTCTGAAGACTCAGGAAGTGGTGAGGACGGCTCTGACTTGAATCGCCGCTCACGAGGGTTGCGAGGGGTTTGTCGTGGCGTCCTGAAGGCCCCTTTTGAGACGTTCACCGTCCCAAAGGGGGCCTTCAGGACACCCCACCCTCCGGCTCGTTCACGACCTTTACCTGGCTAGCGAGGGGCGACACCACTGACGCGGACTCCCGTGTCCAGACCGACGACACGCGGCGAACCCCGTGACCAACCGCGACCCCAATCCAGTAGGTAACCAAGACGCCTACGGCTCTAGCCGTCCTCACCACTCACGATCTTTGAGGGGCGAGGCAAGGCTTGCGCTGCGACCTGGCACCGCACCTGCGTGATCGAAGCCGGATCTCGCGTGATTGAAGCCGGAACACTCGAGTGCGGTGTCCAGTCACGCGAGTTACGTGCCTGATCACGCGAGATCGGACTTCGGATCAGTGGGTACCTGAGACACCTTTCGTGACACAGGCACAGGTCAGTCAGTAGCGAAGGGGAGGAGCCGGCGACTCGCCATTCACGAGGCGCTACCCGCGCAGGGCCGCGGCGATCCGCCCCGCCGCGGCGAAGGACTCCTCCTCCGGCTCGCCGAGCAACGGCAGCAGGATGGCGGATTCGGTCCCCGCCGCGTACAGCGCGCGGATCTGCTCCACACAACGGTCGAGCGGGCCGCTGACGCTCAGCCTGTCGATCCACTCCGGACGCAAGCGCCGGGCCAGTTCCGCCCGGTCGTCGCCCGCGGCGGCGACCTCGGCCAGCAGTTCGGCGCCGAAGTCCAGCGGGTCCAGGGCTGGGCCCGAGTTCGGCCCGATCGCGGAAGCGACGTCGGCCCGCGCCCGTTCGCGGGCCCGCTCCGGGTCGGCGTCGAGGGCCAGCCAGTTGTAGGTGGCGATCGAATGCCCCTCGACGCCGACGAGCTCCCGTGTCGCGCGGACGTACTCCGGGGTCGCCGGTTCGGCCAGGAGTGTCCCGTCGGCCACACGGCCCGCCGCGGCGAGGGACTTCGGCCCCCGGACGCCGGCGATGAGCTTCGGCGGCACCGACGGCGGGAACTCCAGTTCGACCTCGTCCAGCCGGACGTGCTTGCCCTCGAAGGAAACACGGTCACCCGCGAGCAGCCGGCGGATGACCGTCAGCGTCTCCTCGAACGCGGCGAGCGCGGACTTCGGCCACGCGTCGATCTGCCGCATCCAGCTCGGCACGCCATGCCCGAACCCGACGATCAGGCGTCCCGGGTACAGCTCCGCCAGCGCCGCGATCTCCATCGCCGCGATGGCCGGATTCCTGGCCACGGCGGGCATGATGCCGATGCCGAGGGTGATCTTCTCGGTCGCCGCCAGCACCGCCGACGCCGTCGCGATCCCGCCCGCGTAGAAGCAGTCCTCGACGATCCAGACCTCGTCCAAGCCTTCGTGTTCGGCGCGCCTGGCCAAATCCTTCAGCCGGGCGGCGGGCAGTTCGCGCGGGATCCTGACTCCGAGCCGTGAAACCATGACGTTCTCCGTTCCTCTGAAAACTCAGGCGCGCCGCAGCACGCGCAGCAGATATTCCTTGCGCTCCAAAGGGTTGTGATCGGTCCTCGATCGTGACGGTGTCGCACCCCGGACGGGCCGGTAGCCGTGGAAGGCCGTCTCCATCGTGCCTTCTCCCCGCGTCGCCGAGGGCAGGAGCTGGTGCACCGCATGGGTTTTCGCCGCCGGGATCTCGCCGTCGAGTTCCGCCGTCCCGCCTCGTGTGAGCGTCGTGCGCGGGACGGCGTGAGCCTGCGCCAGCAACGCGGTGACCGGGCCGAGCGTGTCGGCCGGGGCTTGGAGGGTGAACCGGTGCATCGGTTCGTGCACCGTCGTCCCGGCTTCGCGCAGCGCCGCCATCAGCACCAGCGGGGTCAGGTCGCGGAAGTCGCCCGCGGTACTCGACATGCTCTTGTCGAAGGTGCCGTGGGCGTGGCTTTGCCTGGCGTGGTAGCCGGAATGCGTCATCGTCACCACGCAGTCGAGTACCTCCCAGCCGTGGACGCCCTCACGCAGCGTCTTCTTCACCGTGTCCTCCACGGCCTTGACGAAGGAGTACGGCATCGAGCCGAGTTCGACCTCCAGCCGGAACGAGATCCCGCTCCCCGCCGGACCGGGCTCGACGCGCAGCCCGACCGTCGCCAGAAAGGGATTCGGTGCCTTGTCGATGATTTCGGCGGCGGACCCGGTGCCGGAGAGGCGTTCGACGCAGATCGTGGTCGTCTCGCTGAACGTCACATCGACGCCGTACTCGTCCGCGAGCGTCGCCTGGATGACCTCCTTCTGCACTTCGCCGTACAGCGAAACCGAGGTCTCCTGGCGGATTTCGTCGTGCCGCAGGCCGATCAGCGGATCCTGTTCGGCCAGCCGGGTCAGCGCCTGGTGCAGTGGCCCGCGATCGGCCGTGCGCACCGGCGAGACGACGGTTTCCAGTGTCGGCGGCGAAAACAGGGCCTCCCGTTCGTGCCTCGGGCGGGCCCCGAGCACGTCACCGATCCGGACGTCGAGCCCGGACAGCTTCGCGATCCGCCCGGCCTCGGCCGTTCCCGACGGCACGGCCGAGCCGTTGTCGAAGACGCTGATCGCGGTGACCTTGCCTTCGCCGTCCCCGAGCGGGATCTTGTCGCGGACGGCGACACTGCCGGAGTACAGCCGGACATAAGCGATCTTCTCGCCACCCGGCGCGCGCTCGACCTTGAACACCGTGCCGGACAGCGGTCCGTCGACGGCGCTCTCCTTGGCGGGCAGAAGGCGCTGGATTCCGTCGCGGAGTTCGTCGATACCCGCGCCGGTGATCGCCGATCCGAAGTAGACCGGGTGGGCGAGCCCTTCGGCCACTTTCGCGGCGAGCTCGGCATGGAGCCGCGAAGGCGTGAACTCCTCCGGAGAGGTGAGGTACCCGGTCAGGAAGTCCTCGTCGAGCGTCGCGAGCAGGTCGACCACCCGATCGGGGTCTCCGGGGTTCATCGCGACGACCGACGGTGTGAGCTTCTCGGCTATCTCGCGGAACACGCGGTCCGGTTCGGCCCCGCGGCGATCCAGTTTGTTCACGAACAGCAGCGCCGGGATGCCCAGCCGTCGCAGGGTCCGCATCAGCACGCGTGTCTGCGCCTGAACGCCTTCGACCGCCGACAGCACCAGTATGGCGCCGTCGAGCACGCCGAGCGCGCGCTCGACCTCGGCGATGAAATCGGGGTGACCGGGGGTGTCGATCAGGTTGACGGTGACGTCGCCGACGGCGAACGACACCACGGCCGCCTTGATGGTGATCCCGCGGGCGCGTTCCAGGGCCAGCGTGTCTGTCTGCGTGCTGCCGTCATCGACACTGCCCAGCTCGCCGATGATCCCGGCCGTATGCAACAGCCGCTCGGTCAGGCTCGTCTTCCCGGCGTCAACATGCGCCAAAATCCCCAGATTGAGGGTCTTCACGAGGTGTCTTGTCCTTGAGGTAGGCGGAAATTACCTGTGGGAAGGACATGGACACTCGCAAGACGATCATCTCCTAGGTCCAGTCGACTACAGCACTCTCGCGTCGGTGCCGCAACCGAATAACCCCCTGACGCATTTCGTCCTCTGGTCGCGGTGCTTGCGTGTGCAAGTACCGCATCCAGAGGACGAAAGACGTCGAGAGGTCAGGCCAGGTATTCCGCGGCGGCGCGGAGGCTGACGTAGGACCCGCTGAACGTGTCGATCCGCGGCCCGTCGCCGGTGTCCGGCCCGGGAACCCCGGTCTCGACGCGGATGTAGTCCACGCCTGCCTCCCGGAGCCAGCTCAGGAACTCGCGGACCTCGGGATTCCGGTGCGCCTCGCGCGTCACCACGACGAGATCGCGCGCACCGTGGACGGCGTCGATCGCGGTCGCGATCCCGTCCGCGGTCACCTTGAGCGCGCGGGTACCGGGCACGAGTTCGGTCAGATGCGAACCGAGCCCCCACGGCATCGGGCCCGCGGCGACGATCGGCTCGGTCTCGATGTCGATCACCAGCGGCGGGCCGTCCAGCTTCGGCGCGCCCTGGATTCGCAACGCCTTGCGCGCGGCCTCCAGGCCGAGCCGGTTGTCCACCGCGGAGATCGGCGTCGCCACCGGGGCGGTGCCGAGGGCGGCGACCCGCTCCGACGCCTCGGCCAGCCGTTCCAGCGGCAGTTCGCCGGCTTCGACCGCGGCCGCGATGACCGCCGCGATCCGGTTCAGCTCGTCCTCTTCGAACGACACGCCGCCAAGGCAGAGCGCGTCGGCGCCGGCGATCAGCGCCCGCACCGCGGCCCGGCCGACGCCCTCGGTCTTGCCGAGTTCGCCCGCGATGGCACCCATGTCGAGCGCGTCGGTGACCACCGCGCCGGTGAAGCCGAGTTCGCCGCGCAGGACGTCGGTCAGCGCCTTCGGGTTGAGCGTCGCGGGCAGTTCACCCCACGCGGGCACGACCAGATGCCCCGTCATCACCGCGCGCACCCCGGCCGCGATCGCGGCCTTGAACGGGACGAGTTCGAGCTCGTTCAGCTCCGCCTCGGTCCTGGGCAGGACCGGCAGCGCGTGATGCGAATCGTCGGTCGCCGCCCCGTGCCCGGGGAAGTGCTTCGCCGACGCGGCAACGCCGTACTTCTGCAGTCCGGTGATGTATGCCGCGACATGCGGCGACGCCTTCACCGGATCCGAACCGAACGCCCGGACACCGATGGAGGGATCCTCCGCCGCCAGGGTCAGATCCGCGCACGGGGCGAAGTTGATCGTGACCCCGCAAGCGGCCAGCCGTTCGCCGAGCGCCGCGGCGACCGACGTCGTCAGCTCGACGTCGTCCGCGGCGCCGAGTGCGAGTGGTCCCGGGACGAACGAGCCGGTGGCGACGTCGAGCCGGGTGACGTCACCGCCTTCTTCGTCGATGCCGATGAGCACGTCGGGCCGTTCCGCCCGCAGCTGCGCGCTGAGCGCGGCCACCTGCTCGTCGTCGACCACGTTGCGGCCGAACAGGATCGCGCCGCCGAGGCCGTCGGCCACCTTGCGCCGCAGCCAGTCCGGCGCGGTGGTGCCGTCGAAGCCCGATACGAGAACGGATGCGGCGAGCTTTTCCGGTGAAGACAAGGGTTATCCCTTCACTGCGCCTGCGGTCAGGTTGGACACGAGCTTGCGCTGGACGAGGATGAAGAACACCAGCGCGGGGATGGCGTAGATGACCGACGCCGCCATGATCCCGCCCCAGTCCACGGAAAACGCGGTCCGGAACGAGGAGAGCCACACCGGCAGCGTCTGCCTGCTCTGGTCGCGCATGAACACGAACGCGAACAGGAACTCGTTCCACGCGGTGATGAAGCTGAACACCGACGTGGTCACCAGTCCCGGCGCGAGCAGCGGCAGCGTCACCCGGCGGAACGCGCCCGCCCGGCTGCATCCGTCGATCATCGCGGCTTCTTCGAGGTCGTACGGGATGCCGTTGACGAAGCCGTAGAGCATCCAGCATGTGAAGGGCAGCGTCGCGGCGAAGTACACGAGCAGCAGCGAAGGCAGCTGGTTGAGCAGCCCGGCGTCCCTCATCAGCAGGTACATCGGGATGAGCAGCGCTTCGAACGGCGCGAGCTGGGCGACCAGCACCAGCATCAGGAACCCCTTGCGGCCGCGGAATCGCATGCGGGACAAGGGAACCGCGGCCAGCACGCCCGCGACGAGCGAGCACAGGACCGCGCCGAGCGTGACGATCAGGCTGTTGGCGAGGTACGTCGTGAAACCGGGCTTCGTCAGCGCCGTGACGAAGTTGTCGAACGTCGCCGAGGACGGGATCAGGTCGTAATCCGGTGAGAGGACCTGGCCTGGCGTCTTCAGCGAGGAGGTGACCATCCAGTACGTCGGGAAGACGAACAGGAAGGCCACGATCACGCCGAACGTGCCGAGGCCGATCCGCTGTGCCAGGGATTTCTTCATGACAGGTCGGCCTCCTTCGAACGCACCAGCAGCTGGACGTACCGGGCGGTGAGCAGGATCAGCACGAGCATCATCAGCAGGGCGGCGGTGGCCGCCAGGCCGAAGTGGTTGCCCGCGAGACCCTTGAGGTACATGTAGACCGGCAGCGTCGTGCTGGCGCCGTCCGGCCCGCCCTGGCGGATCGCCCACACCTGGGCGAACAACTTGAAGTCCCACAGGACCGACAGGAACGTGACCATGGTCAGGATCGGCCGGATCGCCGGCCAGCTGACCGCCCAGAACGCCTGCCAGCCGTTCGCGCCGTCGATGCCCGCGGCCTCGTACTGCTCCTTCGGGACGCCGAGGAGCCCGGCGTAGAGCGTGAACGCCACGAACGGCACGGCCTGCCAGACGACCAGCAGGCCGATCACGGTCAGCGTGCTCGGGCCGGTGGCGAACCACGAATGCCCGATGAAGCCTTCGAAGCCGAGTTTCGCGAGCGTCTTGTTCAGGATCCCGTACTGCTGGTCGAAGATCCACTGGAAGACCGTGGTCGTCGCGAGCACCGGGGTCGCCCACGCGAGGATCAGCGCGACCTGCAGGATCACCCGGACCACCGGGTTGAGGTGCCGCATCAGGAGCGCCATGAACAGCGCGAGCAGCAGGGTGGTGATCACGACCGCGGCGGTGAACACCAGCGTGCGGACGGTGATCTCCCAGAATTCGGAGTCGGACAGGATTTCGGAGAAGTTCTCGAACCCGACCCAGACCATCTCTCCGGAGACCAGCTCACGGAGGTCGAGCTTGCGGAAACTGATCCCGATCAGCTGAAGCGTCGGCCAGCCCAGCAGGACCAGGATCGCGATCAACGCGGGAAGGATCAGCAGGTACGGCGCCGTCCGCTCGCCGAGGCGGAGGCGTCGGTTCGATTTCGGGGGCTTGATGCGCGGCGAAGCCGGCGGGGTGGCCCCCGCCGGCGTCGTCACATCTTTGGTCGTGGTCATCCGCCGATGAGCTTGTCGAGCGCTGCGTTGGCGTCGGCGGTCGCCTGGTCGAGCGTCTTCGTTCCGGTCAGGTAAGCGGTCAGCATGTCCTTGATCGGGTTCTGGCCCGACTCGACGTCACCCCACTTGGGGCTGGTCGGCACGGCGCGGCCGTTCTTGGACGCCTCGGCCATGACCTTGGTGAGCGGGTTCGCGTCGAGCGCGGACACGTCGGTCGAGGTACCGGGGACGTAACCGGCCTTGGCCAGCTCGGTCTGGTACTTCGGGGTGGAGAACAGCTTGACGTAGTCCTTGGCCGCGGCCGCGTTCTTGCTGTTGGCCGGGATGACCAGGTTCGAACCGCCGAGGAAGACCGGGGCCGACTTGTCGGCGGTCTTGCCGGGGATCGGGAAGGCGCCCGACTTCTCCTTGATCGACGGGTCGGTCTTCGCGGCGGTGTCGGCCTCACCCGGGACACCGATCATCATCGCGACCTTGCCCGCGCCGTAGATACCGGCCTGCTGCGGGGTGGCCTCGTCGGCGTCCTTCGGCGCCTTGGTGCCCGAAGCCTCGGTGAGCTGCTTGTAGAACTCGAGCCCGGCCTTGGCCTGCGCGGAGTCCAGGGTCGCCTTGAAGGACTTCCCGTTGGCCTGCGCGATGTCGCCGCCCTCGTCCCAGATGAACGACAGCAGCTCGTACCAGTTCTGGCCCGGCTGGTAGAGGGCCTGGAACTCGGGGTCGCTGCCGAACTTGGCCTTGAGCTTGGTGATCGCGTCGAGCCACTCCGCGCGGGTCTTGGGCGTCGCGGTGATGCCCGCCTGCTCGAACATGTCCTTGCGGTAGATGACCTCACGGTTGGCCGCGTAGAACGGGACGCCGTAGGTCTTGCCGTCGAACTCGCCCGAAGCCTTGAGGCCCTGGAGCCACTGCGCGCCGTTGAAGTCGCCCACGCTCGAGGTGAGGTCGGCGAGCACGCCCTGGTTGGCGAACGCGGGGGTCTGGGTGTTGCCCAGCTCGATCACGTCCGGCGGGTTGTCACTCGCCAGCGCGGTGGTCAGCTTCTGCTGGATGCCGTTCCACTGCTGGATCTCGTACTTGACCTTGACGCCGGGGTGCGCGTCTTCGAATTCCTTGTGGAGCGAGTTCGTCAGTGCTTCCGGGGCGGTCCCGGTCATGAGCCAGACCGTGAGCGAGCCGTTCGAGGCCGGAGCGCTCGAATTCGTGCTGTCGCCACTGCCGGAACCGGCGCAGCCCGCCGTCGCGAGGGTGATGGCCGCGGCGCCCGCAGTCATCTTGAGCCAGCGCTTCACTCGTGCCGTCCTTTCGATGCCCGGCCACTGTGCCGGGCTCCCACAAAATGGTGTAGACCAATGTCGGCAGCGTGGTACGTACCACTCCGACTGTCAAGCGGGTGGCCGGTTCGTTGTAAACGAGCCGCAATCTTTCACCTTGAGTGAGCGGATGATCACGCTCATGTGGACATTTCGCGGTCCACGTCAGACCCTCGCGAGGCGTGCTGACATGCGGTTTTTCGTTGACTGTGCCGGTGAGCGGTGCATTCGGACGGTCATTGTTGCGCCGATCGGCGCAACAGTCGCCTCGCGTTCGCCTAGCGGTGGTCCTCGTCGTCTTCGGGAGGCTCGATCCCGAGGAGCGCGCGGGTCTGATCCTGGAGGAACCACGCGAGAGTCGCGGAGACGATCAGCAGGATCAGCGGGAGGACCGGGCCGCCGTTGGTGAGGATGAACAGCTCGGTGACGCTCGCGCCCACCATGACGCCCGCCAGCAGCAGTGCCGCGGGCCCGCCGAGACGGGGGATCAGCAGGCCGATCGCGCCGCCGACCTCGAGGACGCCGGTGACGTACCGGAGCCACTGTCCGAGCCCGATCTCGGCGAAGGTCTGTTCGGTGTGGCCGCCCGCGAACAGCAGGTAACCGCTGTAGAGGAACTCGGCCGCGAGCGCGACGCGCACGATCCACAGCACGATCGAGCCGAAAGGCAGGCTTCGGGTACCGCTGGCTCCATCGGACATGACCGGCATTTTTCTCCCGGTGTGGGAGGGCTGGCAAGGGGGCTGAAGGGCGCTTTCCCCGCATGTCACGTGGGGAAAGCGCCCTTCACCGCGTCAGGCGCGGGGAAGGGGCCCTTCAGCCGCTTTGGTCACCGAGGAGTATCTGTTCGAGCAGCAGGTCGACGTCGCGGGCGGACTCGGCTTCGCCTATCCGGTGGAAGGTTTCGGCGGCGCGGAGCGCGCGGCGGGCGGCTTCCCGGATCCGGCCCGCGGCGCTGAGCACGTGGGCGGCGACGTGGTCGAGCTGGGCGATGAGATGTTCCCTGGCGGGCGCGGTTTCGGTTTCCACCGCGTGCACGGCGGTTTCCGCGGCGTCGAGCGCGGTCAGCGCCGCGTCGAGGTCGCCGGACCGCAGCCGGGAGAGCGTCGCGGCGTTACGGCAGGTGGCGGCCACGTACCCGCCGCCGATCGCCAGTGCCGCGTCGGCGGCCCGCGCGTAGAAGTCGGCGGCGTTCGCGCCGTAGCCGAGCAGGTCGAGCTGTTCGGCGGCGGCCATGCTCACCGAGATGTAGGAGTGCCCGGTGTCGCCCGACTCTTCGAGGATTTCGGCGAGGAGGGCGTACTCGTTGAAGGCGCGCGAAGATTCACCGAGCGCGCGATAGGTGTCGGCGTACATCCACCGGCAGCGATGGCCCCAGTCCGGTAGCCCGATGAGCAGGTCGATGGTGTGGGGCGCGACGTCGAGCACCTCGTCGTAACGGCCGGCGCCGTGCAGCGCGGTGACGAGGACGTACCAATGTTCCGCGGTGTCCTTGCCCTTCGACGCGGCGATACCGAGCGACGCGTAGGCGTCTTCGACGGCATCGGCGAAGCGGCCGGTGCCGATCAACGACAGCGCCCGGAGTTGACGGAGATGTCCGCGCAGCCTGTCCGGGCCGCTCGCGGGCAGCGTCGACAGCAGGTTCTCCACGAAGACGTCCAACTCGTCGAGAGATCCCACGCGCTCGTAAGCGATCCGGACCTGTTCGACGGCTTCGACGGCCTTCTCGCCGACGTTGCCGACGATGAAGGCGTCCGTCGCGGCCTGCGCGAGTTCCAAGGTGGTCACCGGATCCTCGCCGTCGCCGTTCCGCAGCGACGCCTCCAGGCACAGAAGAGTGCCGTGGAGCAAGGGATCGCCCGCCTCGTGGGCTCGTTCCGCCCCACGCCGCAAGGCCTCGTACGCCTCGGGGGTGCGGCCCTGCCCGGAAAGCACGTGCGCCAGCCAGTATTCGCCCCAGCAGGCGGCGCGATCGTCGGTCCCGGCGCGTAATCGTGCCGCGGCCACCGTCGTCAGCGCGACGCCGGTCTCGGCCTGATCGTCGAACACGAGCCACAGGCCGAGCCAGCATTGGTTGAGCAGGAACCGGATTTCGTCACCCTGTCGCCGGAATCCGGCGGCCGCGCGGCGCAGCCGTTCTTCGGTGTCGTCGCCCTGGAAGAAGATCGCGCGCAGTTCGGCCAGTCTCGGGGCGATCTCGTCTCCGACGGCGCCGATCGCGGCGAGACAGGCTCGCGCTTCCTCCGGTTCGGACCGGTGATTGTGGATCTCGGCCCGGACGACGAGTTCCTCCGCCGACAGATCGGGCGGCGGCAGGATCGGGATCCGGGGGAGCGCGGAAGGCAGGAGCGGGACGAATTCCGTGACCGGTTTCGCGGTCATCTTCTGCTCGGCGTACGCGGTGAAATAGTCGTTCTGATCGAGTTCGTCGAGTTCCTCGGCCTCGACGAACGCCGCCGCCCGCATCCGCCGGTGCAGCAGCCGCAGGGAAAGGCCGTCGTACGGACCGTTGAGGACGAACCGGATCTCGCCGTATCCGGTTTCCGTCAACCGCCGGGTGAGCAAGGCCGCCGACGCGAAGAACTCGAGCCTGCCGATGGCGTCCGAATGGTCGCCGACACCGTCCAAAAGCGACAGAAGATCGAAACCGGTGTGCTCGTTGCCGGTGAGCGCGCAGAACTCCAGCCGCATGGCGTGGTCTCCGTACCGGCGCGGGGCGCCGAGCGAAGCCCTGGTCACCCACCGGTAGGTCGACGCGGCCTCGGCGTGCTTACCGGCGGCCGCCAGCGGCACCAGGGTCCGGCAGAGCCGGGTGATTTCGGCCCCGTCCCCGTCGGAGCCGCCCGCGTCCGCGCGGCGTGGTTCCACTTCCATGGTCCTGCCCCCAGAACAATGACGTCGACGCCGGATCTTAACTCCCGGAGTTCCGTCATGACCCTGCTTTCGGGTGGATCAGGGAATGCGGACGGCGGCGATTTGGGTGGCTTGCCCGATCAACCTGTTCTTTTCGTCCCAGAGCTCGGCGACCTCGTCCATCCGGTCGCCGCCGACCTCGCCCGCCCGCATGCGCACCCGGACCGGGCCCGGCGCCGGGATCCCGCGCAGGTACGCGGTGAACTGGACGGTCGGTGCCCAGCCCGCGATGCCGAGGTCGTAGGAGATGGGCGGCACCGGGTCGAGCGCCACGAGCAGGCTCACCGGATCCCAGTCGGCGCCGTCGGCGAGCCGCAGCCAGGACGAGATGACGCCTTTCCGGGACGGCTGTCCCACCGCGAAACCGGCCGAGGCCGGGTCGATCCGCTGCTCGACGACGTCCATCAGGCCGATGCGGAAACCTCCGCCGCCGTCGGCGGGCACGGGCAGGCAGTCCTGTTCCGCCGGGATCTCGACGGGGTCCACTCCGGACCACCAAGCGTCGCCGTCCGTCAGGACGCCCTGGGTGATCAGGGCCTCGGTGCAGGGCGCGCCGTGCTGGCTCAGCCGCGCGCGCAGCTGCGTGAGGCCGCGTCCTTCGCGCAGGACCTCGACCTCGACGACCGCGGGACCGGGCTCCGGCGCCACCGAGAACGATCCGCTGATCGCGGTCAGGTGCGGATGCGACGAGACCTCGGCGGCGGCCCTGGCGAGGACGGCGAGCAGATAACCGCCGTGCAGCTTGGCCCCGATCGTCCACTGTGGATCGAGTTCGGTGTCGAACACCGGCTCGTCGCCCCGGCGGGCCAGGGCGGTCGCGGTCTGGAAATGCGCCATACGCTCAAGCTGACACCGTCAAGTTGACGGTGTCAAGTCAATGCTGGCAGCATCACGGCATGGGCGCGAAGCGGACGAAGGCGCGGCCGGGCGAGGGAGAGAAGCTGCGGGGCGAGATCCTGCGCGCCGCCGATGCCCTGCTCGCCGAGACGGGGACCGACGAGGCGCTGACGCTGCGCGCCGTCGCGAGACGGACAGGCGTCTCCACTCCGTCGGTCTACGCGCACTTCCCGAGCCGCGATGCCCTGCTGGAAGCGGTCTGTCTCGGAGTGTGGGACGAGCTCGCGCACCGGATGCGCGAGCACGCCGCCGAGGTCGCCGACCCCATGCGCGCGCTCAGCCGGTGCGCGCGGGTGTACGCGCGGTTCGCCCTGGACCATCCGGTGCAGTACCGGGTGCTCCTGATGCGCCCGTCCGGCGGTTCGTCCCCCGGCGCGATCGCTTGTTTCCGGCACCTCGCCGACGCGACGGCCGCCTGTGTGCGGGCGGGCATCCTGCGTGGCGAACCGGAGGTCCTCGCGATGGGCCTGTGGTCGGCGATGCACGGCTGCGTGAGCCTGCTGATCGCCCAGCCGGGCTTCGACTGGCCACAGGAGCCGGAGGCGCTGATCGACACCGTCATCCGGATGGCGGGGCTCGGTACCGCGCTCGCCTGCCGGGTCCCGAGGGAGGCCATTCCGCCGAGTGCCGAACTGGCCGACGGCCTCGACGAACTGGCGGCGGGCTGGGCGACATCGCGGACCCGGACTGGCTAGGATTTCGCGCATGTCCGGGACCTCGACAACCGATGATCGGCTTCAGGTGCTCGAAGCCATCACCGACACCGCCTTGGGACACCTTGACGCCGATCGGGTGATGGCCACGATCCTCGGCCGGGTGCGTGAGGTGCTCAAGGTCGACACGGCCACGGTGCTCCGGCACGACGCGGACGCGCAACTGCTGCACGCCATCGCCGCCTCCGGCATCGAAGAAGAGGTCTTCCAGGACGTCCGGATCGCCGTCGGCGCGGGTTTCGCGGGCCGGGTGGCCGCGGACCGGCGACCGGTGATCCTCGACCACGTCGACGAGACCACCGTGGTCAACGCGCTTCTGCAGGAACGCGGACTTCGCACCCTGCTCGGGGTGCCGATGCTGGCCGGGGACGATCTGATCGGCGTGCTGCACGTCGGCTCCGTGACACCGCGCGAATTCCCCGAGGCCGACGTCGAACTGCTGCGGCTGGTGGCCGCGCGGCTCGCGCTGGCGCTGCAGATCGACAACTCCGCCACCGATCGCGCGGCCGCGGCGGCGCTCCAGCGGAGCCTGCTGCCGGGGCGGCTGCCCGCCGTCGACGGGATGAGGTTCTCCGCGCGCTACGTGCCGGGTACCGAACCCGGGGTCGGCGGTGACTGGTACGACCTGTTCCCGCTGCCGGGCGATCGCCTCGGCATCGTGATGGGCGACGTCGCCGGGCACGGCCTCAACGCCGCCGTGATCATGGGACGGCTGCGCAGCGCGCTTCGCGCCTATGCGCTCGAATCGGACGATCCGGCGGAGGTTCTGTCCAAATTGGACAGGAAGGTCCACCATTTCGAGCCGGGGGCGCTGGCCACCGTCGTGTACGGGTTGGTGTCCGCTTCGCGGGACAGCGTGGCGATTTCACTGGCGGGGCATCTGCCGCCGGTGCTCGCGGTACCCGGCGGCCCGTCGGCGTTCATCGACGTCCCTGTCGACCCGCCCATCGGGGTCACGGGGCCGGCGCGGCGAAGAACGGTGGTCGAACTGCCGCCCGGCGGGGTGCTCGCCTTCTACACCGACGGTCTCGTGGAACGCCGGGACCATCTGATCGACGTCGGATTGCGGCGGCTCGTCGACGTGGTCACCCCCGACCTGCCCGGAGCCGTGTGCGCGAAGGTGATGGCCGCGCTCGTCGGCGCGACGCCGGCGCAGGACGACATCGCCCTCCTCGTGGCCCGGCGCGACGAGAACTGAGTCACCGGATCGGGTGGTTCGCGCGGAGGTTCACGGACGCGAGTTCGACGGTCCTGACGATCCGCCGCTCCCGGGTTTCCGGCTTCTTGGCCGTCAGGATCCATTCCAGGATCAGCCTTTTCGACGACGGCGGGAACTTCTCGAAATGAGCGCGGGCCGAGTCGTCGGCGTCGAGCCGGGCGCGCAGGTCCTCGGGGACGCCTTCGCCGTCGGGCACGACCTGCCAGCGGCCCTTTTCCTTGGCCAGGTCGATCATCGCCTGCCCCCGCGCGGTCATCAGCCCGTCGGCGATCAGGCGGGCGGCCCGCTCGCGGTTGACCCGGCTCCACGAACTCCGGGGATTGCGCGGGGTGAACCGCAGCCGGGAACTGGTCGCGTCGTTCTTGCGGTGCAGCCCGTCGATCCAGCCGAAGCACAGTGCCTGCTCCATCGCCTCGTGGATGCGGACGCTCGCGATCCCGGTGTCCTTGTGCCGGATGACCAGCCAGATCTCCTTCGCGGTACCGGCGTTCGCGGCCAGCCATGCGCGCCACTCGGCGGGGGTGGTGGCGGTGAAGGTGGGCTCGTCCATGACCGGGTTCCTCTCGTCGTAACGTCTGTGACCATCATCGGAAGCAAAGTGCTCACCGACTGGGCACTTTTCGAAGGGAGGTGGCCTCAGATGGAGATCTGGGTGAACCCGGCGTGCGCCAAATGCCGGTCTGCGGTGTCGATGCTGGACGAGGCCGGGGCCGAGTACACCGTGCGGAAGTACCTCGAGGAGCCGCCGACGGCGAAGGAGCTGAAGGCCGTCCTCAAGCGTCTCGGGCTCGAGCCGTGGGAGATCACCCGCACCGCCGAGGCGATCGCGAAGGAACTCGGCCTGAAGACCTGGGGGCGCACGCCCGCCGACCGCGACCGGTGGATCGAAGCGCTGGTCACGCATCCGAAACTGATCCAGCGGCCGATCATCACCGCCGACGACGGCACGACCGTCGTCGGGCGGACCCCGGAGGCCGTGCAGTCGGTGCTGCCCGGCTGAACACCTCGTGCCCCTACTGGTGCGCGTGGGGCGATCCGCAAGTCCGTGAAGGCCTCCTTCACTACCTTCAGGGTAGGCAAGGGGCCCTTCACGGACCCGCACTCACCACTCGCGAGGGCAGATCAGCACCAGCGCCAGGATCACCGCCGCCGCTCCCGCGAACACCGGCCGCAGTCCGACGCCCTCCGCGAGCAGCCCCGCCGCCAACGCGCCCAGCGGCTTGGTGCCCCAGGCGACGAGCCGGTAGCCGCTGGTGCACCGCCCCAGCAGGTGGTCCGGGATGATCCGTTGCCGCAGCGACACGACGATGACGTTCCACACCACGACCCCGGCCCCGCCGAGGAGGAACACCGCGCCGATCACGTACGGATTCGTGGTCACCGCGGGGATCCCGACGAGGGCGGCGCCGGTGAGCAGGCTGAGGATCAGGGACCGGGTGCGGCCGAGCGCGAATTCGATCCGCTCGGCCGCGAACGACGCCGCGAAACTGCCAACGGCGATGGCGGACAGCAGGAAACCGTAGGCCTGTTCCGTCACCCATCGCCGAGGCCGGGCCCACCGCGTAGAGCACGAAGATCGTGATCGTGGCGCTCGTGGCGAAGTTGAACCCGCCGACCATGATCGCCGTGATCCGGAGAATCCTGTTCTCCCAAAGGAAACGCAGTCCTTCGACGAGATCTTCGCGCACGCTCGTTTCGCGTGTCCGTTCGGTGCGGAACGAGCCAGGGACGAAGAAGAGCGCGACGACCGCGACGATCCAGAGCGCCGAGGGGGCCGCGAACGCGGCGAGAGTGCCCGCGGCGACGAGAAAGCCGCCTAAGGGTGGCCCGGCGAACTCGTTGGCGGTGAGTTCGGCGGCGTAGAGGCGGCTGTTGGCCCGCGTCAGCCGATCGCGGCCGACGACCTGGGGCAGGATCGCCTGCGCGGCCGTGTCATGGACCGTTTCGGCGAGTCCGAGTCCGAGCGCGACCACGTAGAGCAGCCAGATCGACCCGAAGCCCAGCGCGCTCACCACGGCGAGCGCGGCGAGCAGGACCGCGCGGACCACGTTGGCGGTGAGCATCGCGCGACGGCGGTCGACGCGGTCGGTGAGCACCCCGGCGTGCAGGGCGAACACCAGCCACGGCAGGGACGACACGGTCGCCAGCCCCGCGATGAGCGCCGGCGACCGGGTGTACTGGACGGCCACCAGGCCGAGCGCGACCTTGACGATCCCGTCGGCCAGATTCGACAGCCCCGACGAGCTCCACAGCCGCCAGTAAGCGGTCCCCAGCGCGGTCATCGATCGAGGATCGCACATCGATGGGGAAAACTCCATCGATGTGTCTTCTGTCCATCGGTCGGCTACGCTGCGGTCATGGACGATCAGGTCGCCGCGAGGGTCGCGGACCGGCGGCGCGAGGCGACGGCGCGCGAGGCCAAGGCGCTCGGCCACCCGTTGCGGCTGCGCATCCTCCGGCTCTGTGGAGAGCGGGAGCTGACCAACAAGGAACTCGCCGACCGGCTCGGCAAGGATCCCGGCACGGTGCTCCACCACGTGCGGCAACTGACCGAGGCCGGGCTGCTGGAACAGGCGCCGGTGCGCACCGGCGTGAGCGGCGCGCTCGAGAAGCCCTACCGCAACGCGGGAAAGACCTGGTGGCTGGACGGGCCGCTGAACGCCGAGAACGAAGACACCCGGTTCGGGCCGATCGAGGCCTTCCAGGACGAACTCCGCGAAGCGGGTCCGGCTTCGGTGCGGGTGGTCGAGCGGTTCGCGCTGCACCTCTCGCCCGAGGAGGTCACCGAACTCGACAACCGCATCCTCGACATCCTCGACGAGTACGTGGCCACCGACCATCAGCGGCTCGACAGGCCACTGCTGAACGGGATCTTCCTGCTGCATCGCATGGCCGAGTGAGCCTCACGCGATGGCCTCGAGCAGAAGACGGGCCGCGGTGCCGACGGAACCGTCGGCGAGGTTGCCGTAGCCGAGGACCAGCCCGGGTGTGCCAGAGGTCGTGCGGTAGTCGTCGAGATCGGCCACCCGCAACCCCTTGACCGCGGCCCGCCGCACCACCTCGGCCGCGGATCCGCCCGGCAGGTCCAGCACGAGATGCAGACCCGCGGCGACGCCGGAGAGCGGCAGCGGGCCGAGCGCGCCGACCAGCGCGTCGCGCCGGGAACGGTAGCGCCGCCGGGCCGCCCGCAGATGCCGGTCGTACGAGCCGCGTTCGAGGAAGGTCGCGAACGCGAGCTGGTCCAGCGCGGGCGGGGCGGGCGAGGGTTCGACGAGCTCTGTCCACTGTGGAGGCAGCGCGTACCAGCCGAGGCCGAGCGCGGGGCTGAGCGTCTTGCTGACCGAGCCGAGCAGCGCGACCCTCGCCGGGTCCATGCCCTGCACGGTCCCGACCGGGCGACGGTCGTAGCGGAACTCGGCGTCGTAGTCGTCCTCGACGATGAGACCGTCGACGTCGCGCGCCCAGTTCAGCAGTCCGGCGCGGCGGGCGGGGGACAGGACGGTGCCGGTGGGGAACTGGTGCGCGGGGGTCACGAGGACGGCGCGGACACCGGGCGGGATCTCATCGACGCGGAGGCCGTCTTCGTCGACAGGAACGCCGACGACTTCGAGCCCGGCCCGCGTCGCGACGCGGCGGAGTGTCAGCCAGCCGGGTTCCTCGGCCGCGACGCGGGTGATCCCGGCCGCGAGCAGGGCGCGGCACACGCGGCCGAACCCGTCGGTGACGCCGGACGAGATCCGCACATCGTCGACGACGGCGCCCCGGCAGCGACGGAGGTAGTCGGCCAGTACGGCGCGGAGACGCGGATGCCCGCCGGGGATGGGGTAGCCGAACTCGCCGTGGGGCACGTTCGCGAGCACTTCGCGGACCGCGTCCGCCCAGCGCTGACGCGGGAAATGCCGCAGGTCGGGCAGGCCGGGCGCGAGGTCGATCTCCGGCGGAGCGGCCCGGCGCCGGATGGGTTTCGCGGGCTCCGGCCCCGGCGCCGTCCAGCGCACGACGGTGGCCGAGCCGGTGCGCGCGGCGAGGTAGCCCTCCGCGATCAGTTGCTCGTACGCCTGCGTGATCACCCAGCGGGAGAAGCCCAGATCCGCGGCGAGGGTGCGGCTGGGCGGCAGCGCGGCGCCGGTGCCGAGCGCGCCTTCGCGGATCACGGTGCGGAGCGCCCTGGTGAGCCGCTCGTGCCGGGGACCCGGTCCGGAGAGGTCGAGGAGCACGTCCCAAGCCAGATTGGTCTGGGATTTCGTCATGTGAATGGACTGTAGTCCCGGACCGATCCGATCGTAAGGTCTAGACCATGGAAAAGGTGGAGCTCGGCCGGACCGGCCGGAAAGTCAGCCAGGTCTCGCTCGGGTGCATGACGATGGGCACCGCCACCGACGAGCGGACCTCGGCGCGGATCCTGGACGCGTACCTCGACGACGGCGGCGACTTCCTCGACACCGCGAACTGCTACTCGTGGTGGGTGCCCGGCGCGGCGGGCGGGGAGAGCGAGGAACTGCTCGGCAAACTGCTGAAAGGCAGGCGGGACAAGGTCTTCCTCGCGACGAAGGTGTCGGCCGCGGTCGCCGACGCCGACAGCGCGCGCAAGGGGTACCACGAGGACGGCAGCGCGGACTGGGACTACATCGGACGCCACTTCGAGGGCGCGGGCGGCGACGTGATCCGGCGCGGCGTCGACGAAAGCCTGCGGCGGCTCGGCACCGACCACATCGACCTGTACTACATCCACGTCGACGATCGGGCGACTCCGCTGGAGGAGACGTTGTCCGCGCTCGACGAGATCGTCCGCGCGGGGAAGGTGCGGCACATCGGCTGGAGCAACGTCCGCTCCTGGCGGCTGGAACGGATTCGCGCGCTCGCGGAACGGAACGGATGGGCGTCGCCGGTGGCCGTCCAGCTCCAGCACTCGTACCTGCGGCCGGTGGCCGATTCGGCGTCGCTGGCCACCGGGGACATGCTCGATTTCCTGCGGGACAACGAAGACATCGCGCTCGCCGCGTACTCGTCGATCCTGCGCGGCATCTACGACGACTCCGCTCGGCGCCTCGCGCATCCCGTCTGGCAGACCTACGCCGGGCCGGACGGCGAGGCAAGGATGGCCGCCGTCGACGCGGTGGCGCGGGAAGTGGGGGCGACCGGGAACCAGGTCGCGCTGGCGTGGCTGCTGTGTCAGGCGTCGCCGCGGGTGCTGCCGCTCATCGGGCCGCGGACCTGGGAGCACTACGAGGCCATCCGGCCGGCCTTCACGCTGGAGCTGAGCGCGTCGCAGCTGGCGGTGCTGGACGGCGCCGGGAGCTGAAGGGGCCCTTCACCGCATGCGACGCGGTGAAGGGAGCTTTCGCCGCATGGCATGCGGCGAAAGCTCCCCTTCACGTCACGCCAGTTTGCGGAAGAACGCCCGGAGGTCCCCGACCAGCAGATCCGGCGCGTCCTGGGTCGCCCAGTGGCTGCCGCGGTCGAATTCCTGCCACGAAACGATGTTCGCGTGGTCGCGTTCGGCGAAGCGTCGCAGCGGCCGGAAGTCGTAGGCGAAACTCGCCAGCCCGGTCGGCGCGGTCGTCGGCTCGGTCACGTGCTCGGTGTGCTTGTCCTCGTAGTAGAACCGCGCCGCCGAGGCCGCGGTGTTGGTGAGCCAGTACAGCGTGGCGTTGGTGAGCACGTGGTCGTCGCTCGTGCCCGACAGCAGTTGCGCGCTCCAGGCGAGCTGCCCGGTCGGTGAGTCGGCCAGCGCGTGCGCGAGGTTCTGCGGAGCGCTCTCCTGGAGCTTCGCGTAGCCGGACATGTCGTCGTTGAAGGTCTGGAGGAACTGCATGTACTCCAGTTCCTTCTCGGTCATGCCCTCGAACTCCGCCGGGTCCCCGCTCGGGAACGAGAACAGCTGCGTGACGTGCACCCCGACGACGTGCTCGGCATCGACGCGGCCGACCTCGGGAGCGACAAAGGAACCGGCGTCGTTCCCGTGCGTGCCGTAGCGCTCGTAGCCCAGCCGGCGCATCAGCTCGGCCCAAGCGCGGGCGGTGCGGTACCGGTTCCAGCCCTTCTCGCGAGTGGCGCCAGAGAAACCGAAGCCGGGCAGCGACGGGATGACCACGTGGAACGCGTCGGCCGCGTCGCCGCCGTGAGACCGAGGGTCGGTCAGCTGGTCGATCAGGTCGAGGTACTCGAAGACCGAGTTCGGCCACCCGTGCGTCAGGATCAGCGGGGTCGCGTCCGGTTCGGGCGAGCGGACGTGCAGGAAGTGCACGTTTTGCCCGTCGATCTCCGTCGTGAACTGCGGGTACTCGTTGAGCTTCGCCTCCCACTCCCGCCAGTCGTAGCCGTCACGCCAGTAGGCGACCAGGCGCTGCACGTAGTCGAGGGGCACGCCGTACTCCCAGCCCGGCGTGACCGGTCCACGCTGCACCCCGTCGGTGATCTGATCGGCGGGCAGTTCGTTCGCCCAGCGGACCCGCGCGAGGCGGTCGGCCAGATCGTCCAATTCGGACTGCGGGACGTCGATGCGGAAGGGTCTGATCTCGGTGTTCTCGTTCATGAGACCAAGGTAAGCTCTCATTAGGAACATCCCGTTCCTAATGGGAAGGCAGTCTCGAAAAATGTTGGAAACTTCGGCAAGACTGCTGAGCTTGCTCTCCCTTTTGCAGACTCCCCGTGACTGGACCGGCACTGAACTGGCAGAACGCCTCGAAGTGAGCTCCCGGACGATCCGCAACGACGTCGAGCGGCTGCGCGCGCTCGGCTACCCGGTGAACGCGACCCGGGGTTCCGTCGGCGGCTACCGGCTCGGCGCGGGCGCCGATCTGCCGCCGCTGCTGCTGGACGACGAGGAGGCCGTCGCCGTCGCGATAGGACTCCGCACGGCGGCCGGGGGCACCATCGCGGGCGTCGAGGAGACGTCGTTGCGCGCGCTCGCGAAGCTGGAGCAGGTGCTGCCCTCGCGGCTGAGGCGCCGCGTCAACGCGTTGCAGGCGTACACGATCCCCGTGCCCAGGGACGAACCCGGACCGCGGGTCGACGCGAAGACGCTCACCGTCCTGACGGCCGCCTGCCGCGACCACGAGCAGTTGCGTTTCGGCTACCGGGCCCACGACGGCTCGGAAAGCGTCCGCAAGGTCGAGCCGTACCGTTTGGTCAACTGGGGGCGCCGCTGGTACCTCGTCGCCTGGGACCTCGACCGCGGCGACTGGCGCACCTACCGCGTCGACAGGCTGACCCCGCGTGTCCCGATCGGACCCCGGTTCACCCCGCGCGAGCTGCCCGAGGACGTCACGGACCGGGTGCGGCGCGGCGTCTCGTCCGCCGCTTGGCGCTACCGGGCCGACGTCACCGTGCACGCACCGGCCGACGAGGTGACGGCGCGGATCAACCCGGCCGTCGGCACGGTGGAGGCCATCGACGCGGACACGTGCGTGCTGCACACCGGCGCCGACAGCATCGAGACCCTGGCCGTCCACTTAGGACTGCTCAATCACCCCTTCCGGGTCACCGAACCGCCGCAGTTGGTCGACCACCTGCGCACCTTGGCCGACCGATTCCGCGACGCCACCCGCTAGCTCCGCCCGACCACGCGTGATTGGAGACGGATCTCGCGTGTTTGGGCGGCGATCTCCCGTGTTTGAAGACGGAACACGCCGCCGCAGGGTGTTCCGCCTCCAGACACGCGTGATCGCCGCTTGAGCACGCGAGATCCGTCTCCAATCACGCGAGATCCGTCTCCAAGCACGGGAGGTCAGTGCGCGAAGGTGGTCAGGAACCGGTCCCGGAACGTGTCCATCCGCCAGACCGGCGCGTTCCGGTCCGGGTTCAGGCCCTCCTGCCAGTTCCACGCGGCGACCTTGCCGAGTACGGCCTCGTCCCGCGTGACGACGGTGATCGGGACGTCGCGATCCGCGCCTTCGCCCGCGACGATCGGATTCGGCTGGTGGTCGCCGAGGAACACCAGCACGAGATCGTCGTCCCCGTACGTTTCCACGTACGAGATGAGCGAGTTCAGCGAATAGGCGATCGAGTCGCCGTACGCGCCGCGCACCTTGGCGGGGTCGGTGAACACCTCGTCGGGCGTTTTCCCTTGCGAGGGCATGGGGTTGTAGATCGAACCGTCGCCGACGGCGGTCCAGTCGACCAGGCGGGGGAGCGGCGTCCACGGCCAGTGGCTGGTGACGAGATCGATTTCCGCCATCAGCGGCGGGCGGTCCTGTTTTCGACGTTCCAGTGTGCGTTCGGCGCGTTGGAAAGCCGAAAGCGTGAACTGGTCCGGCATCGTGGCGTAGGAGAACGGCGGGCCGTGGTACCCGATGCCGCGCGAGTCGTAGTAGCGGTCGTAGCCGTAGACCTTGCCCTCCGGCCAGTCCTCGGTGTGCGCCGGGACGACGCCGACGGTCTCCCAGCCCGCGCGTTCGAACGCGCCGCCGAGGGTGAACCGGTCGGTCTTCACGAAGTCGTCGTAGCGGTGCTGGCTGTCGACCCAGACCCCGGACTGGAACGTGGAGTGCGCGAGCCAGCTTCCCGCGCTCGTGGTCGGCGACGTCAGGAACGCGCTGCGCGAGCCGTACCCGGCGTTCTTCAGCCGCGCGGTCCCGGCGTCGAGAACCGCGTCGACCTTGGGCGCGATGTCGGAGTCCTGGACGGCCACCCGCCCGTAGCTCTCGATGAAGGTGAACAGGACGTCCTTGCCGCGCAAGGCGTTCAGCAGCCCGGACGGCGGAGTGCCGCGAAAGGCGTCGACGGAGACTTCCTCGGCGAAGGCCTGACGGTCGCGGATACCGGCCCGCACCTGGCGGAGGTCGTCGTAGGCGAAGGCGACAGCGCTGCGCGACGCGAGCGGCTGCCCCGGCGCGAGCTGCGCGCCGAACACCGCGCACACGATCCAGATCACGCTGAGCACGGCGACCACCCGGGTCGACGCGGTGCGGCGTCCGGCCACCACCCGGCTCAGCCGCAGCATCGCCAGCGCCATCAGCACGATCACGACCACGGCCAGCAACGCCAGCCCGAGGAACGACGCGATCGCGCCCGTCCGGCCGATCGACGTGCCGAGCAGGTCGACGCCGTTGCCGAGCACACCCCAGTCGAACACCGGGTTGAACCGCCGGTTCAGCGCGAGCCCGAAGCCGATGTCGATGGCCTTGACGACGGTCAGGAGCCCGAGGACCGCGCCGGCGGACAACGCGACCGTCCGCCGGGCGCCGTCGCGCAGCATGAGCACGACGGCCACCCCGAGCAGCGCTTCCACCGGCAGCCGCACGAACGCCTCCGGCGTCAGCCTGTCGAGGTCGTTCGGCACGAGCAGGGCGAACAGCACCAGGACCGAGCTCAGGGTCGTCACCGCGCTGGACGCGATTTCGCGGGCGGCCGTCCGGTCGCCCGGCAGGCCCACCAGGGCGGGACGCGTGAAAACGGTCAACGCAGGTTCCTTCCAGGGGACGGCCTTCATCGGGTTACACGGAATGCGGGACCGGTCGGTTCAACGGCCGGTAATCTGCGCCGGTGAGTGACGAGATCTGGGCCGCCCTCGCGGCGACACCCCTCGAAGAGGTGCGACGGCGTGCCGCGGCTGTCGACGCGATCACCGAGATCACGCCGATCGCGGTGGACGGTGCCGAGCGGTTCGCCTGGAACGACGGCGGCGGGCAGTCGGCCGTCTGGTATTTCACCCCGGACGGGCGTGCCCTGCTGCTGACCTTCGACCACGAGTCGGACCTGAACCTTTACGCCGAGGAGGACTACTCGGTGCAGGAGGCGCTCTATGGCGGCGTCCCCGAAGACCTCGTCGAGCTGGTGCGGAACCGTCCCGAGAACTACGAGTCCCTGAACCTCACGGACCAGGACACGGGAGCCACGATCCACTACGCCGGTGGCGTGTTCTGGTTCGACGGCGAGCGGTGGACGCAGGCCGAAGGCTTCGTCGAGCACTGCCGCCGGGAAGGCCTGGACCCGCTGAGCGAGTCGGGCTTCACCTACTGCCTCGGCGTTTACCGCTTCGGCGAGGAGTTCACTGGCTGACGTCCCGCTCAGCGCACGATCTTGGCCCGGTTGTGGCACCGTTTCAGGCATGAGTCTGCGCCTGGGCCCGCTGCTGCGGCATGTCGACGCGACCTCGGCGACGGTATGGGTCGAGACGGCCACCGCCGGTGAGGTCGAGGTCCTCGGCACGACGGCGCGGACGTTCGAGATCCGCGGCCACCACTACGCCCTGCTGGTGCTGACCGGACTGGAACCCGGCACGTGCACCGACTACGAGGTGCGCGTGGACGGTGAGAAGGTGTGGCCCGACAAGGGGTCCGAGTTCCCGCCCAGTCGCATCCGGACGTTGCCCGAGCACGAATCGCGGGTCCGGCTCGTGTTCGGCTCCTGCCGCAAACCGCACGACGGCGACGTCTACGGCCCGGACGCGCTGGCCGCGTACGCCCGCCGGATGGCGGACGGCGAGGAGACCGAATGGCCGGAAGCGTTGCTGATGCTCGGCGACCAGGTCTACGCCGACGAGACCACCGACGAAACGCAGGAGTGGCTGAAGCAGCGTCGGGACACCTCGAAACCGCCGGGCACCGAGGTGACGGATTTCGAGGAGTACACCCACCTCTACCTCGAAGCCTGGGGCGAACCGTCGATCCGCTGGCTGCTGTCCACCGTGCCGACGTCGATGATCTTCGACGACCACGACGTCCGCGACGACTGGAACACCTCCTGCGCCTGGCAGCGGCAGATGCGCGCGCAGCCGTGGTGGAAGGAACGCCTGCGCGGCGCGATCATGTCGTACTGGGTCTACCAGCATCTCGGGAATCTCGGCCCCGCCGAACTCGCCGAGGACTCGACCTTCCAGAAGGCCGTCACCTCCGGCGGTGACAACGCGGACCTGCTCGTCGCGTACGCCGACGAGGCCGACAACGAACGCGACGGCACCAAAGGCGCGCGCTGGAGTTACCGCCGCGACTTCGGCGGCGTGCGGCTGCTGGTCATCGACAGCCGGGCCGGCCGGATCCTCGCGGGCGGAACCCGGTCCATGGTCGACGACGACGAGTTCGACTGGATCGAGGAGAACGCCTCCGCGCCGTGCGACCACCTGCTCATCGGATCGTCGCTGCCGTGGCTGCTGCCACCGGTCATCTCCCACCTGCAGTCCCTGAACGAGCGGGCCTGCGAACGGCCAGGGTGGCGAGGACGGCTCGCGGAGAAGATCCGGCAGGCGGGCGACCTCGAACACTGGGCGGCGTTCCGCGCGTCGTTCGACCGGCTCGCCGCGATGATCGCCCGTGAGGGACGGCGGGAGGATCCGCCCGCCACGATCGCGGTGCTCTCCGGCGACGTCCACCACGCGTACATCGCCGAGGCGCGCTACCCCGAGCCGGTGACGTCGACGGTCTACCAGCTCACTTGCTCGCCGGTCCACAACGCGATGCCCCGGCAGCTCCGCGCGGCCTTCGCCGCCACCTGGTCGCCCCGGGTGGCGTCCCTCGCGCGCCGGTGGGCGGAGCGGGGCGGCGTCGAACCCCTTCCGCTCGACTGGCGGAAGACGTCGGGACCGTATTTCGGCAACGTGGTCGCCACGGTCGAGACCTCCGGCAGGTCCGCCGTCACGACCATCGAACAGGCCACCGGCGACGGGCTGATCGAGGTGGCTCGGCAGAGGCTGGCTTGAGCCGTTTTCGCGCTCGGTAATATCGCCGCGTGACCACCTCTGCCGAAACACTCGAGTTCCAGTCGGAGGCACGTCAGCTCCTCCAGCTGATGATCCACTCGATCTACTCGAACAAGGACACCTTCCTCCGCGAACTGGTGTCCAACGCCTCCGACGCGCTGGACAAACTCCGCCTCGAAGCCTTCCGCGACAAGGAACTCCAGGCGGATACCGACGATCTCCACATCGAGATCGAAACCGACCCCGAAAACCGCACCCTCACCGTGCGGGACAACGGAATCGGGATGAGCCGGGACGACGTCGTCGCGTTGATCGGCACGATCGCGAAATCCGGCACCGCCGAATTCCTGAAGAAGCTGAAGGAAACCAAGGATTCCGCGGCCTCGCAGGATCTGATCGGTCAATTCGGCATCGGGTTCTACGCCAGCTTCATGGTGGCCGACAAGGTCACGCTGCTGACCCGCCACGCGGGGTCGGACGAGGGCGTCCGGTGGGAGTCCGAGGGCGAAGGCACGTACACCATCGAGACGGTCCCGGACCTGCCGCAGGGCACGTCGGTCGTCCTGCACCTCAAGCCGGAAGACGCCGAAGACCAGCTCTTCGACTACACCTCGGCGACGAAGATCAAGCAGATCGTCAAGAAGTACTCGGACTTCATCACCTGGCCGATCCGGATGACCGAGGGCGAAGAGGTCGCCACGGTCAACTCGATGAAGGCGCTGTGGGCCCGTTCGTCGTCCGACGTCACCGAAGACGAGTACAACGAGTTCTACAAGCACGTCGCGCACGACTGGAACGACCCGCTGGAGACGATCCGGCTCCAGGCCGAGGGCACCTTCGAGTACCAGGCGCTGCTGTTCCTGCCGGGGCACGCGCCGCTCGACCTGTTCATGCGGGAGCGCAAACGCGGCGTCCAGCTGTACGTGAAGCGCGTCTTCATCATGGACGACTGCGAAGCGCTGATGCCGGAGTACCTGCGCTTCGTGAAGGGTGTCGTCGACGCGCAGGACCTCTCGCTCAACGTCTCGCGCGAGATCCTGCAGCAGGACCGGCAGATCCAGTTGATCCGCCGTCGCCTGGTGAAGAAGGTCCTCTCGACGGTCAAGACCCTGATGGCGGACGAGAACCCGTACAAGTACGAGACGTTCTGGAAGGAGTTCGGCCGCGCCGTCAAGGAAGGGCTGCTGGACGACCACGAGAACCGCACCGCGATCCTCGACATCTGCTCGTTCGCGTCGACCAACGACCCGGAGAAGCCGACGTCGCTGCGCGAGTACGTCGAGCGGATGAAGGACGGCCAGGAGCACATCTACTACCTGACCGGCGAATCCCGGCAGAGCATCGAGAACTCCCCGCATCTGGAAGCCTTCCAGGCCAAGGGGTACGAGGTGCTCGTGCTCACCGACCCGATCGACGAGATGTGGGTCGACGCGGTGCCCGGGTTCGAGGAGAAGCAGTTCCAGTCGGTCGCCAAGGGCGAGGTCGAGCTCGACGAGACCAGCGACGAGAAGAAGGAAGAGTTCTCCGGACTCCTGACCTGGCTGACGACTTCGCTCGCGGAGCAGGTCAAGGAGGTGCGGCTCTCTTCGCGGCTGACGACGTCGCCCGCCTGCATCGTCGGCGACACGAACGACGTCACCCCGACGCTGGAGAAGATGTACCGCGCGATGGGCCAGGAGATGCCGCAGATCAAGCGGATCCTGGAACTCAACCCGGACCACCCCCTGGTCTCCGGGCTGCGGTCCTCGTTCGCGGAGAACGGCGAGTCCGAGGGGCTCGCGGAGACCGCGGAACTGCTCTACGGCATGGCTCTGCTCGCCGAAGGCGGGGAACTGGGCGACCCGGCCCGCTTCACGAAGCTGCTGGCCAAGCACCTGCAGAAGACCCTGTAGGGCGGGGCTGAAGGGGACTTTCCCCGCATAAGACGCCACGAAGGGGCCCTTCACCGCATCACATGCGGTGAAGGGCCCCTTCAGCCCTCTACGGCCGGGTCCGCCAGAGCACCAGGATGAAGTACGGCGTCCCGACCATCGCGATGACCAGGCCCGCCGGGATCTGGGCTGGCGCGATGACCGTCCGCCCGAGAGTGTCCGCGACACTCACCAGCAGCGCCCCGAGCGCCGCGGCCACCGGGACGATCCGGCCGTGCCGACCGCCGACCAGCGACCGCGCCAGATGCGGCGCGACCAGCCCGACGAAGACGACCACGCCGATCGCGGACACCGCGGTGGCCGCCAGGATCCCGGAAGCCCCCAGGATCAGCAGCCGCGACCGCTCGATGCGCATCCCCAGCACCCGCGGCGTGTCCTCGTCGAGAGCGTGCAGGTCGAGCTCGCGGTGCTTGACCCACAACAACGGCGTCAGCGCGACGAGGGCCAGCGCCACCGGCACGACCTGCTCCAGCGTGCGGCCGTAAGTCGATCCCGAGAGCCAGGTCAGCGCCTTGGCCGAGTTCCACGGGTCGGAGACCACGATCAGCAGCGTGATCAGCGCCATCCCGGCCGACCAGACCGCGATGCCGATGATCACCAGCCGGTCCGAATCCAGCCCCGACCGCCACGCCAGCCCGTAGACCAGCAGGAACACCACGGTCGCCCCGGCGCCGGCGGCGCCCGCGATCGCCCAGGCGCCGGCCACCGGGACGATGGTGATCAGCGTGATCGCGCCGAGCCCGGCACCGGCGGTGATGCCGAGCAGCCCGGGTTCGGCGAGCGGGTTGCGGCTGACCGACTGGATCCCGCAGCCGGACACCGCCAGCGCGGCACCGGCCAGCAGCGCGGCGAGCACCCGCGGAAGTCTTTGGTCCAGCACGAAAGTGAGTGCGGTCCCGGTGTTGCCGGTGACCCAGTTCGCGAGGTCGCCGAGCAGCACCATCCGGTCGCCCAGCATCAGCCCGACGACCGGGATCACGGCGAGCAGCACCACCAGGACGGCGGAGATCAGCACGAGCCGCCGCTTCGATCCGGCGACCCCGACGCGTCCCGCCGGAGCCGGACGGCGCGAGCCACTGCCCCGGCCGCGCCGGGCCAGCCACACCATGACGACGGCGCCGACGATCGTGGTCACCACACCGGTCGGCACTCGTACGGCCGCGGCCGAGCCCATGATCGCCCGCAGCACGACGTCGGCGCCGAGCACCGTCACCACACCGACCAGGCCGGAAACCGGCAACAGCACGCGGTGCTTCGCGATCGGCAGCAGCAGCTTCGTGATCACCGGCGCGCTGAGCCCGACGAATCCGACCGGTCCGGCGACGGTCACCGCCGCCGCGGTCAGCGCGACGGTCAGCACGACCGCGCCGATCCGTGTCCGGCGGACCCGCAGGCCGAGGACGGTCGCGTTGTCGTCGCCGAGGGCGAGGACGTCGAGTTTGCGGCCCATCGCGACGAGCGCCACGACGGCGATCACCACGATCGGCGTCATCTGGCCGGTCGCGCGCAGATCGGACACGGTCAGCGAGCCGCTGCCCCACGCGAACAGCCCGGACGTCTCCTGCTCGAACAAGAGCAGCAGCAGGATGGTCACCGACTGGAGCGCCAGCAGCACCGCCGAACCGACGAGCACCAGCCGCGGGCTCGCCGAACCGCCGCCCGCCAGTCCGAGCACGACGACCGCCGCGGCCAGCCCGCCCGCGAACGCCGCCCCGCCCACCGGGACGAGCGGCAGCGAAAGCCCGAACGCGGAGATGGCGACCACGGCGAAATGCGCGCCCGCGTTGACCGCGAGCGTGTCGGGCGAGGCGAGCGGATTCCGCGCCACGGACTGCATTCCCGCGCCCGCGACACCGAGCGCGACCCCGAGCAGCAGCGCGGCGAGCAGCCGGGGGACGCGCGAACCCTCCAGTACCGCGAGGGTTTGCGCGTCGCCGTGGCCGAAGATCGCCTTCACCACGTCCAGCGGGCCGGACGTCGAAGTGCCCTGTGTCAGGTGGATGCCGGCGAGGACGGCGATCAGCACCACCAGCCCCGCCGACACCACCGCCGTGCGCACCGCCTGGGGCGCACGAACTTCCTTGGTCATCAGGCGGTGATGGCCTTCACGATCTGGTCGGCGGTGAAGATGATCGACTTCGGGCCGCCGAAGGTCCACGTGCCGGACTCCAGTTTGTGGATCTTCTTGGACACCACGAACGGCAGCCGCTGGTAGACGGCGTTCTGCGCGAGCCCGGTGGTGAAGACGTCCTCTTCGGAGGCGCTGTAGATCAGCACGGTCTTCGGGTCGGTGATCGCGGTCAGGCCCTCGACGTCGGTCTGGCCGAGACCCCACTGCGGGTCGACCTGGCCGGTCCAGACGTTCTTGAGGCCGACGGCCTCGGCGGTGTCGGAGACCAGCGAACCCTTGCCGAACGGGCGGATGCTGACGGTGCTGCCTTCGAGGTAGGCGTCGGCCATCAGGAACGGGGTGCCCGCGGCGCCCTTGCCCTCGACGGCCTTCTTGCCCTCGGCGAGTTTGGCGTCCATTTCGGACAGTTGCTTGTCCGCCTCGGCCTCCTTGCCGACCGTTTTGGCGATCAGCTTGAAGTCCTCGCGCAGGCGGTCGAAGTTGCGGCTCGCGTCGCTGGTCTTGGTGACCACGACCGGGACGTACTTCTCGATCTGCGGCACCAGCGGCGAGTCACGCTCCTCGGCGATGATGACGACGTCGGGGTTCAGCCCGACGATCGCGTCGACGCTGGGCTCGTTGCGCTTGCCGACGTCCTTGACCTCGGCGGTCAGCGGAACGGCCTTGTCCCAGACGTTGTAGCCCGCGACGTCCGCGGCGCCGACCGGCATGACACCGAGCGAAGCGACCATCTCGGCCTCGCCCCACTCGAGCGCGACGACGCGTTTGGCGGGCGCCTTGAGGTTGACGGCCTTGCCGCGCGCGTCGGTCACCGTGACCGGTCCGGTCGCGGCGGCTTCACTCGGCGCGGCCGCGGTGTTCTCGGTGGTGCCGCACGCGGACAGCAGCAGGGCCGCCGTCGCGACGAGGACGGCAGGGGTCAGCAAACGCATGGTTCTTCCTGGTTTCTCAGGCGGGCCTGGGCGAATGCCGCCCGAGTGGCCTGCAGTGGATCGCGCCCGTCACCGGGTCGTTCGCGACGTGGACGGTGACTCCGTAGGCCTGGGAGAGGTGCTCGGTGGAGAGCACCTGCCCGATGTCACCCGTGGCCACGATGGTTCCCTCGCTCAGCAGCACGACCTCGTCGGCGATGATCGCCGCGTGGTCGAGGTCGTGCAGTACCACGCCGACCGCGACGCCTTCGTTGGCGAGATCGCGGACGACGTCGAGGATCTCGACCTGATAGCGCAGGTCGAGATGGTTGGTGGGCTCGTCGAGCAGCAGGACCGACGTCTGCTGGGCGAGACAGGACGCGAGCCAGACACGCTGGAGTTCGCCGCCGGAGAGTTCGTCGACACCGCGTTCGGCCATCGGCGTCACGCCGGTCAGTTCCATCGCGCGGCGGATCGCGGCGGCGCCGTCGGTGTCGACCCCGCGCCAGCCCGAGCGGTACGGGTAGCGGCCGTAGGAGACGACGTCGCGTACGGAGACCCCGCTCGGGGTGGGCCGATGCTGGGTCAGCAACGTGACCTGACGGGCGAACTCCTTGCCGGACAACGCGTTCCCGCCCCAGACGGTGCGGTCGCCGAGGTGGACACTGCCCGCGCGGGGCTTGTGCAGCCGCGCCAGCGACCGCAGGAGCGTCGACTTGCCGGAGCCGTTCGGGCCGACCAGCGCGGTCACCGTCCCGGCGCGCAGCGACAGGGACACGCCGTCCACCACGGCCCGCTCATGGTGCGCGAGCACCAGGTCATGGCCGGTGAGCAGCGCGTCTTCCGTAGACATGAGGGGAGCCTAACCTAATCGGATGGCCGGACGGATGTCGTGAGTGACACAGAGCGCCGCGTGATTGTCCGGTTACCGCGGGCGCCCCGGCCGGTCCAGAGAAAATCCAGTCGTGGTCCGTAGCCTCCCGAGCGGAGAGGCGGGGGAGCGGATATGGAAGGTCTCTACAAACTGTTGTGGGACAGGGTGGACCACAACGCGCGACGGGCCGTCGACGTCTATCTGAGCGAGGTCCCCGATTTCCGGGCCGCGGCACGGGTGGACGGCGTCCGTGCTTCGATGCTGGACTTCGCGGTCCTGCTCAGACGTCGTGAGGTCGAACTCGCCGCCGACGGCTCGCCCTTCACGGGCGAGGATTTGGCGGTGCTGACGGCTTTCGGCGAGCAACGCGGCGCACAGGGGGTTTCCACGGGGTCCGGGCGCCGCGTTCTCGATCTGCACGACGTGCTCACCCTGCGCGAGATCCACGAGGCGGCCGGCTTGCACGAGGTCGGTCAAGTGACCGAGATGATCGGCTGGCTGCCCGGCAACGGCCTCGCCGGGCAGAACGCGTACCTCCGGGGATTCCTGACCGGGCAGAAACGCGGTACGCCGTTCGTCAAACGGACACAGGAACTCGCCGCGGCCCTGCTCGAGGACAAAGCGGTGATCCCAGGTCTCCCGGAAAGCCTCGAGCTGGGTTCCGCCGACCGGTACCTGATCGCGGTCGTGCGCTTTCCCGGGGAACCCCTGCCTCCGGAGGAACGGCGCGAGGAGATCATCGGCGCGTTGCTGAAACGCGAAAGGGTGCCGATGATCTGGACGGAGCCCGGCGAACTGGTCGCCCTGTTCCCCTGCGCGGACCCCGAAACGGTGCGGGAACGCGCGCTGGGTCTCGTGCGCGAGTGCGCGGAGCTGATCGGACGTCCCTGCGCGACAGGCGCGGCTTCCGGTCGGGTCCGCGCGTTGGCCGACACCGCCGGTCTGGCCCGGCGGATCAGCCGGGTCGCTCCCGTCGAGGCCAGACCGGGCCGGTTGCCCGTGATGACCGATGTCTTCGCCGAACTCGGCGTCGCCCGGCTGCCGCAGGTCGACGAGTGGCTACGCGGGGTCGCGCGGCGGCTGGAGTCCGGACCCGATCTGGTGACCACGCTCGACGCCTACTACCGGCACGACATGAACCGGCTGAACACCGCGGGGGCGTTGCACATCCACCCGCGGACCCTCGACTACCGGCTCCGCCGGATCCGCGAACTCGCCGGAATGGACGCGGGCTCTTACCGGGGTGTGCGGGTGCTCGGCGCCACCGTCGCCCTCGTGCTAGCCGGCCGTTGGAACTGAGACGTCACGCCGCTCGCGCCTGCGCTTGGCCAGCCGCTTCCCGACGATCCCGTGCCGCGGCCCGAACAGGTACACCAGTGTGAACCCGGCGCCCTGCACCAGCACGATCATCCCGCCGGACGCGGTGTCGAGGTGGTAGCTCAGGTACAGCCCGGTCACCGCCGCGAGCACCGAGAACGACGGCGCGAACACCAGCATGCGGCCGAACCTGTCGGTGAGCAGGTACGCCGTCGCGCCGGGGATGATCAGCATCGCCACCACGAGGATCACGCCGACCACCTGCAGCGCGACCACCGCTGTCAGCGCGAGCAGCCCGAGCAGCGCGGCACCGAGCACCCTCGGGTTGAGGCCGATGGCGTGCGCGTGCGTGGGATCGAAGGCGTACAAGGTGAAATCGCGGCGTTTGAGTACCAGCAGGCCGAGAGTGATCGCGCCGAGGACGCCGATCTGGAGCAGATCCGAGGTGTCCACGCCGAGCAGGTTCCCGAAGATGATGTGGTTCAGGTCGGTCTGGCTCGGCGTCACCGAAATCAGGACGAGGCCGAGCGCGAACAGCGTGGTGAACACGATGCCGATCGCGGCGTCCTCCTTGACACGGCTGGTGTCGCGGACGACACCGATCAGCGCCACGGCGAGGAAACCGAATACGACGGCGCCCAGCGCGAACGGCGCGCCGAGGACGTAGGCGAGCACGACGCCGGGCAGCACCGCGTGCGAAACCGCGTCGCCCATCAGCGACCAGCCGATCAGCACCAGCCAGCACGAAAGCACCGCGCAGACCGTGGACGCGATCACCGTGGAAGCCAGCGCCCGCACCATGAAGTCGTAGCTCAGCGGCTCGAGGAACAGGTCGTAGAGACTCACGCGGGTTCTTCTTCCCGTTGCAGGACGTCGAGTCCGAAGGCGAGCGCGAGATTCTCGGGCCGGAGCACCTCGCCGGGGGAGCCGTGCGCGAGCACCTTGCGCATCAGCAGGATCGCCTCGTCGGCGAGACCGGGCAGCGCGTGCAAATCGTGTGTGGAGATCAGGACCGCGGCGCCGTCGGCCGCGAGTTCCTTGAGCAGCCGGGTGATCGTGGCTTCGGACCGCTTGTCCACCCCGGCGAACGGCTCGTCCAGCAGGAGGACACGGGCGCCTTGGGCGATCCCGCGCGCGACGAACGCGCGTTTGCGCTGCCCGCCGGACAACTGCCCGATCTGGCGTCCGGCGAGTTCGGTCAGCTCGACCCGCTCCAGCGCCAGATCGACGGCCTCGTGGTCGGCGCGGCGCGGCCTCCTGGTGAAGCCGAGATGCCCGTAGCGCCCCATCATCACGACGTCGCGCACCGAGAGCGGGAACGACCAGTCGACGTCCTCGCTCTGTGGCACGTACCCGATCGCGCCGGACTTGCGGGCGCGGACGGGCGGGCCGCCGTCGACCGAGACCGTGCCGGAGTCCGGCCGGACCATGCCCATGATCGTCTTGAACAGGGTCGACTTCCCGGAGCCGTTCATCCCGATCAGCCCGCAGACGCGGCCGTGTTCGAGGGAGACGTCCACACCGTCGAGCGCCAGGACGTCACCGTAGTGAACGGTCACGCCTTCGACGCGGATCGCGGCCGTCACGGCTTCGCCCCGGTGAGGGCGGCCACGATCGTCTTCGAGTCGTGGCGGATGAGGTCGAGGTACGTCGGCACCGGGCCTTCGGGGCCGGACAGGGAATCGACGTAGAGGACGCCGCCGAAAGCGGCACCGGTCGCGGAGACGACCTGGCGCATCGGGGCGTCGGAGACGGTCGACTCGCAGAACACCGCGGGGACCTTGTTCTCCTTGACGAAGCCGATGGCGCGGGTGATCTGCTGCGGCGTGGCCTGCTGTTCGGCGTTGACCGCCCAGATGTACCGCTCGGTGAGGCCGGTGTCTCGCGCGAGGTAGGAGAAGGCGCCCTCGCAGGTGACCAGCGCGCGCTCGTTCTTCGGCAGCCCGCTCAGCGCACCGGTCATCTCGTCCTGGACGGCCTGCAGTTTCGCCTTGTAGGCGTCGCCATTGGCCTTGAACACGGCGGCGTCACCGGAAGAGACCTCGCTGAACGCCTTGACCATGTTGTCCACGTAGATCCCGACGTTCTTCGGCGACATCCAGGCGTGCGGATTCGGCTTGCCCTGGTAGGAATCCTCGCCGATGGCGATGGGCTCGACACCCTCGCTGACCACCTTGTGCGGCGCGTCGCTCTCCGAGACGAACCGGGCGAACCAGGCCTCCAGGTTCAGCCCGTTGTCGAGGATCAGGTCGGCCTTCGCGGCCTTCTTGATGTCGTCCGGCGTGGGCTCGTAACCGTGGATCTCGGCGCCGGGTTTGGTGATCGACTCGACCTTGAGCTTGTCGCCCGCGACGTTCGCCGCGATGTCCGCCAAGACCGTGAACGTGGTCAGCACCACGGGCCGCTTGTCGTCCGTGCCGCCGCTCGTTCCGTTGCCCGCGGCACCGCACGCGGTCAGGACGAGCGTCGACGCGGCCAGCGCGAAGACGGTCTTGCGGAGATTAGCCATCCCGTGAGTCTAGAGTTCGGTGCGCCGAACTTCCAACTCCCGTGTGCCTTAAATCTCGGTCGCGGTCCGGTCTCGCTCCTTCACGGTCTCCAGCAGGAGCTGGGAGACGTCGCGCACGGTGACGTTCTCGCCACGCTGCTCACTTTGCCGCTGCACCAGGCCGTCGTTCAGCATCACGCGGCAGAACGGGCAGCCGGTGACGATGGTTTCGGCGTCCGTGCCGAGGGCCTCGTCGACGCGTTCGAGATTGATGCGCTTGCCGATCTGCTCCTCCATCCACATCCGCGCGCCACCGGCGCCGCAGCAGAGGGAGCGATCGGCGTGCCGGGGCATTTCGCTGAGCGTGGCGCCCGTCGCGCCGACGAGTTCGCGCGGCGGCTCGTAGACCTTGTTGTGGCGGCCGAGGTAACACGGGTCGTGATAGGTCACCGGCCCGGCGTCGACCGGTTTGACCGGGGTCAGCTTCTTCGCGCGGACCAGGCGGTTGAGCAGTTGCGTGTGGTGCAGGACCTCGTAGTGCCCGTCGAGTTGCGGGTACTCGCGGCCGAGCGTGTTCAGGCAGTGCGGGCATGTGGTGACGATCTTGCGCGTCCCTGGTTCGCGGCCGTCGAACACCGCGTTCAGCGTCTCGACGGTCTGCTGCGCGAGCATCTGGAAGAGGAACTCGTTGCCGGAACGGCGGGCCGGGTCGCCGGTGCAGGACTCGTCGGTGCCGAGGATCGTGTACTTGACCCCCGCGAGATGCAGGAGCTCGGCGGTGGCTCGGACGGTCTTGCGGGCGTTGTCGTCGAACGCGCCCGCGCAGCCGACCCAGTAGACGTACTCGACGTCTTCGGCCAGTTCGCCGTCGAAGATCGGCACCTCGAAGCCGAGGTCCTTCGTCCAGGCGAGACGGTCGGAATTGTTCTGGCCCCAAGGGTTTCCCTTGGTCTCGAGGTTCTTGAACAGGACGCCGAGTTCGCTGGGGAAGGCCGACTCGATCATCACCTGGTAGCGGCGCATGTCGACGATGTGGTCGACGTGCTCGATGTCCACCGGGCACTGCTCGACGCAAGCACCGCAGGAGGTGCAGGACCACAGGACGTCCGGGTCGATGACGCCGAAGTCCTCCTTGGTGCCGACGAGCGGACGTTCTTCGGGCGCCTCTTTACCGTCCAGGATGTACGGCGCCTTCTCGAAGAGGTGGTCACGCAGATCCATGATCATGAGCTTGGGGGACAACGGTTTCCCGGTGTTCCACGCCGGGCATTGCGACTGGCAGCGGCCGCATTCGGTGCAGGTGGCGAAGTCGAGCATGCCCTTCCAGGTGAAATCCTCGATCTTGCCGCGGCCGAAGGTGTCGTCCTCGCCCGGATCCTCGAAGTCGATCGGCTTGCCGCCGGACTCCATCGGCAGCAGCGGGCCGAGCGCGTCGGGCAGCCGTTTGGCGGTGACGTTGACCGGCGCCAGGAAGATGTGCAGGTGCTTGGAATAGAGCACGATCGACAGGAACGCCAGCATGACACCGATGTGCAGCAGCAGGCCGACCGTCTCCAGCGGCTCGGTGACCGGGAGTCCGAGCGGCTCCAGGAGTTCGCCGACGCCGAGGGAAACCCACGCGCCCGACTCGTACGGGAAGACGCCGACCGCCGCCGACGCGCCGCGGAAGAGGAACATCGTCCAGATCACGTTGAAGATCATGAACAGGATCAGCCAAGCGCCCCCGGTGTGCGAACCGAAGAAGCGCGACGCGCGGTCTTTCCGCTCGGGTGCCTGGCGGATCCGGATGACCGCGAAGACCGCGAGCGAGACGACGACCGCGACAGCGATGAAATCCTGCAGGAAACCCAGAACCGCCCAGTGCCCGATGAGCGGGATGTGGAAGTCGTGGTCGAACAGAGCGCCGTACGCCTCGACGTAGACCGAGCCGAGGATCACGAAACCCCAGAACGTGAACAGATGCGCCAGCCCGGGGACGGACCACTTCAGTAGTTTGCGCTGCCCGAAGACTTCGGCCACATGCGTTTTCGCGCGCACGGCCATGACGTCCGACCGTTTCTCGTCCGGCTGGCCGGATCGGATCAGCTTGGCGAGCCAAGCGGCGCGGCGGGCGGCGAAAGCGAGGCCGGCGACGGTGATGAGCAGACCGAGGATGAGACGAACGAGCACGAGTCCTCCGGGGGAGAATCGGCTCAGTGAGAGCCGGTGTAGTACCGGCACGCCTTGCAGGCGTACCGCATTTTGGCCACTCGCCACCGTTTTCGGTAGGCCTCGAGATGTCCCGGCCGCGGGGGATGCACGCCGAGTCTGCGGAGACGGCGGATCCGCCGCCCCGCTTCGAAGAGTTCGGTCGCCAGCCCGAGGTACGCGCGTCTGAGCGCGATGCCGGGTTCAGTGGCGAGGTTGTCCCGGCAGAACCGGTGCAGCAGGGCGAGGTCGGGCAGGCCGGGGGTTGTCGAGCCAGGGAGGTGCTCGACAACCCCGAGTCCGGGATGTCCCACGGGAAGGGCGAAGCCGGCCGGAAGTCCACAATGGACGCAGGTGAGCGTGCAGCTCAGACATCGGGTGACGTGGCGGATCCGCCGTTCGCGCTGATCCCCGTCGATCACCTCGCGAACGTGCCACCCCAATGGAGCCTCCCAAGACCGTGGTGTGTCCTGTGTCACTCTCAATACTGGAGAGTAGGGGTCGCCCCGGTGGCGCGACAGGTCCAACCGGATGGCTTCCGCGCGGCCGGTCGGCGTAACGCTCCGCACCCGGCCGCGCACCGATCTCGCGTGATCAGACCCGGAACTCGCGTGCTTGGAGCCGGATCTCGTGAGTTCCGGCTCCAAACACGTGAGTCACGGCTCTGGTCACGTGAGTTCCGGCTCCAAGCACACGTGACCGCGCACGCTTCCGCACACCGTGACCCACTCGTAGCCGAAAACGGCCCGCCGGGTGTCACGCGCTGGTTATAGTCCTGACCCGGGGTAATGGGGGAGGGAACGACGGCGATGGGCGGGTTCGTCACCGCGGCTCTGGGGTTTCCGGCCGTGCTGTTCAGCTTCCTGCTGATCGTGGTGATCGGCTATTGGCTGCTGGCACTGTTCGGCGGCGTCGACACCGATGGCTTCGACGGCGGCGACGGGCTCTTGGCGGGCTTCGGCGGTGTCCCACTGTCCCTTTCGCTCTCATTGCTGATCGCATTCACCTGGTTCGCCAGCCTGGCAGGAACGGTTCTTCTCGATGACTTGGAGCTTTCGACACCATCGAGGATCGGGCTCGGGGTCGGCGTACTCGCCGTCGCGCTCGTCCTCGGCACACTCGGGACGAGGGTGATCGTGGTGCCACTGCGCCGGGTGTTCGGTCCCGCGAAGGAACCGAGCAGGAGGGACTTCGTCGGTCGCGCCGCGGTCATCCGCACGTCGTCCGTGACCCACGACTTCGGGCAGGCCGAAGTCGCCGCCGCCGACGGGTCGACGGCCATTGTGGACGTTCGGCAGGCGGGCCAAGGCAACCTGACGGCGGGGAGCCGCGTAGTTCTCTATGACTACGACTCCGAAGGCGAGTTCTTCTGGGTCGAGTCTTTGGACATCTGAAGCAGAAAAGGAACACTATGGGTGCCATCAGCGTGGGGGCCGGCGTTCTGATCGCCGTGATAGTTGTCATCCTCCTGGTCTTGCTCTTCACGATCACCAGGTTGTTCAAGAAGGTGCCGCAGGGGAAGGCACTGATCATCTCGAAGGTCCGCCGGGTGGACGTCACCTTCACCGGCGCGATCGTCCTTCCGGTACTGCACAAGGCCGAGATCATGGACACTTCGGTCAAGGCGATGGAAATCACCCGCACCGGCCGTGAGGGCCTGATCTGCCGGGACAACATCCGCGCCGACATCCGGATCTCGTTCTTCGTCCGGGTCAACAAGACCGTCGAGGACGTCATCAAGGTCGCGCAGGCGATCGGCACCGAACGCGCGAGCCACGAGGCGACGCTGCAGGAACTGTTCAACGCCAAGTTCTCCGAGGCGTTGAAAACCGTCGGCAAGCAGCTCGACTTCGTCGATCTCTACACCAAACGCCACGAATTCCGCGACCAGATCATCCGCGTCATCGGCACCGACCTCAACGGGTACAGCCTCGAGGACGCGGCCATCGACTACCTCGAGCAGACGCCGATGTCGCAGCTCGATTCCGCGAACATCCTCGACGCGCAGGGTATCCGCAAGATCACCGAGCTGACCGCGATCGAGCACGTGCGCACCAACGAATTCCGCCGCGGCGAGGAAAAAGAGATCACCCGCCAGAACGTGGACGCCCGCGAAGCGATCCTCGAACTGGAGCGCAGGCAGGCCGACGCCGAGATCAAGCAGCGCCGCGAGGTCGAGACCATGCGGGCGCGCGAAGAGGCCGAGATCGCCAAGGTGCAGGCGGAGGAGCGGCTCAAGTCGCAGGCCGCCGATCTGCGCACGGACGAGCAGCTCGGCGTCCAGCACCAGAACCAGCAGCGTGAGATCGAGGTCGCGGGCAAGAACCGTGAGCGCGTGATCGCCATCGAGAGCGAGCGCATCGAGAAGGACAGGCTCCTCGAGGTCATCGGCCGCGAACGCGAGACCGAACTGTCCCGGATCGCCAAGGACAAGGAAGTCGAGACCGAGAAGCGGTCCATCGCCGAGGTGATCCGCGAGCGGATCGCGGTCGAGAAGACCGTGGCGGAGCAGGAAGAGAACATCAAGAAGCTCCGCGTCGTCGAAGAGGCGGAGCGTCAGCGCTCGGCCATCATCATCCGTGCCGAGGCGGAGGCGCAGGAAAACCTCGTCAAGGACATCAAGGCCGCGGAAGCCGCCGAGGCCGCGTCGAAGCACAAGGCCCGCGAGGAACTGACGCTGGCCGAGGCGCGCCAGCAGGCCGCCGAGCTGGAGACCCGCGCGAAGATCCGCCTGGCGGAAGGCATCCAGGCCGAGGAGGCCGCCATCGGGCTGGCCGCGGCGCAGGTCAAGGAACGCGACGCCGACGCGCTGGAGAAGGTCGGCCGCGCCGAGGCGATCGTCGAGCGCGAGAAAGCGATCGTGCTCGCCGACGCGATGCGAGACAAGCTCAAGGGCGAGGCCGAAGGTCTCACCGAGAAGGCCGCTGCGATGGCCGCACTCGACACCGCCAGCCGCCAGCACGAGGAGTACCGCCTGCGCCTGGAGGCCGAGAAGGAGATCCGGCTCGCCGCGCTCAACGTGCAGCGTGAGGTCGCCGAGGCGCAGGCCACGGTGCTCGGCATCGGGCTGGAGAAGGCCGACATCGACATCGTCGGCGGCGAGACCATGTTCTTCGAGAAGGTCATCGGCTCGATCGGGCTCGGCAAGAGCGTGGACGGATTCGTCGAGCACTCGGACGTCGTCCAGACGCTGGGGAAGTCGTGGCTCGACGGTTCGGGCAGCTTCACCGACGACCTGACCAAACTGGTCGGCTCGGTGAGCACCGAGGACGTGAAGAACCTGACGCTGTCGGCCTTCCTGGCCAAGCAGCTGCAGGCGGGCGGCCCGGACAGCGACAAGCTGCGTGAGCTGCTGTCGATGGCGCAGCGGCTCGGCCTCGCCGAGCAGTCTGTCGCCGCCCTCGCCCCCGCGAAGCAGTGACGACGACCGAACCGGCGGCAGGAACGGAGCAGCTGGACGCGGGCACCTATGAGGTGCTCCGCGCCCGGCTCGCCGCACAGGCCGCCGAACTGGCGAAACGCGCGGACGAACTCAACACCGCGCGGCTCGGGGTGTTCGGCAGCGCGCAACTCGCGCTGATCGGGACGGAACGGATCCGCACCGCGAACAACTGCGTGCCGCGCGACGTCGTTTCGGTCGGCGGGCGGATGTTGTTCGGCTACAACGTCTTCATCGGGCTCAAACCCGAGACGACGGTCGACGACGTCTTCTCGCTGCACGGCTTCAGTCATGACGCGGAGGCCTTCCGTTTCGACGACGTGCCTGCCGAAGAGCTCCCGGGACTGTTGCGCGACGAGCAGTTCGTCCGCGATTTCGCCGAGCTGTACCGGTACTACCGGCAGGCGAAACTGCTGCAGCTGCGGCGGGTCGAGGGCAAACTGCTCGCGGTGTTCCAGATCGGTCCGCGGACCGAGGACATCCGTGTGCTGCGCTGGGGGATCGCGTCCGACGGCAAGGTGTCCTATGTGGACAGCCGAGGCGAACGCGACCACGTCTTCCCGCCGTCGCACGATTTCGAGTGGACCGAGACCAGCCGCGAGCAGCACGTCCTCGGACGGCATCCGCACATCTCGATCGAGGACGAGGTGTTCGTCGAGACCGTCGGCGGCAACCTGACGATCAAGGTCGAGAACAACACCGAGACCGGCGAGGGCGTCTATGCCGAGCCTGTCGACGAGCCGCTGCAGAGCCTGGCCGACGCCGAGGTCTCCTACGCCAGGATCGGTCCGCTGATCCTGCTGCGGATGCTGCCGTACAAGGAGACCGAGCACCGGTATCTGGTGTTCAACACGCGCACGCGGGACGTGGTGCGTCTCGACGGGATCGGGCAGGCGTGCCAGCGGCTGCCCGAGGACCACGGGATCATCTTCCCCGGCGGGTACTACCTCGACACGGGTGTCAGCAAGACGTTCGACACCACTGTGGACGGTCTCGAATTCGAGCGTGTGATCCGCTCGCCCAACGGGGAGGACGTGCTCTACGTCTTCCACGCGCGGGCCGAGGGACGCTCGCTTCTCCTGCCGTACAACGTGATCCGCAAAGAGGTCTCGAACCCGATCCCGTGCCACGGGTACTCGCTGTTCGACGACGGCACGATGGTGCTGTTCCGGGCGATGTCCGACGAGCCGAGCCGGGTGCACCCGATGCAGGTGTGGCGGACGCCGTTTCAATCGGACACCTTCGCCGCGTCGCAGCCCGCAGGGACTGGGCCGCTGGAGCGGGTCGGCAACGCCGATCTGGTCCGCGGGATCTCCGACTGTCTTTCGATCGGCCGGATGGTCGGCGAGATGGCGCCGTCGGCCGCTGTGTTCGAGGCGCTGATCGCCGCGTGCGCGCGGGTTTTCGACCACTACCACTGGCTCGGCGAGGCCGAACTCGGTGATCTGCGTTCGCCGCTTTCGGATGTCCGTGTCACCGCGGAGCAGGTGCTCGACGAGTTCGAGACGGTCACCTCGCTCACCGCGCAGGCGGCCGAAGCCGTCGAGGAAGCGGCCGCGGAGACAGCGTCGCTCGTGCGGAAGGTGCGCGGCGAGGCGCTGAACGCGGCTGACGCGTGGGTGCGCAGGCTCGCCGAAATGCACCGCGCGCGGGGACATCTCGTCACCGTGCGGGACCTGCGTTATGTCGACACCGACCGGGTCGACAAGCTGATCGCCGACCTCGACACGGAGTTCGGCGAGGCAGCGCAGCGGGCTGTCCGGTTCCTGCAGGGCGAGGACGCGTTCACGAGCTACCACGCCGAGGTCGACGGGCTGATCGAGGCCGCGGGCGCGATCTCGACCGTCGCCGAGGCGGTCCCGGTCGCCGAGCAGCTGGACGAGCAGTCCGGTGGGCTCGAAGTCCTCACCGACGTCGTCGGCGGGCTGGAGATCGCGGACGCCGTGGTGCGGACGCGGATCCTCGAACGGGTCGGCGAAGTCATCGGCGGCGTCAACCGGGCTCGGGCCACGCTCGACGCGCGGCGCAAGGAACTGCTGGAGACCGAGGGCCGGGCGGAGTTCGCCGCCGAGTTCGCCTTGCTGGCGCAGGCCATCACCGGCGGGCTCGCGGTCGCGGACACCCCGGACAGGTGCGACGAGCAGCTCGGCAGATTGCTGCTGCAGCTGGAGAACCTCGAATCGCGCTTCGGTGAGTTCGACGACTTCCTGGCGTCGCTGGGTGAGAAGCGCACCGATGTTTACGAGGCTTTCTCCTCGCGCAAGCAAGCGCTGCTCGACGAGCGGGCGCGCCGTGCGGACAGACTCGTCGATTCGGCGGGCCGGATCCTCTCGAGCGTGACCAGGCGGGTCGGCACGCTCGGTTCGGTCGACGAGATCAACACGTACTTCGCGTCCGACCCCATGGTCGCGAAGCTGCGCAGTGTCGTCGCCGAACTGCGTGACCTCGGCGACCAGGTGCGTGCCGAAGAGCTCGAAGGCCGTGTCAAGGCCGCCCGCCAGGAAGCCGGCCGCGCGCTGCGCGACAGGCTCGACCTGTACGGCGAGGGCGGGGAGACGATCCGCCTCGGCCGCAACACTTTCGCGGTCAACACGCAGGACATCGACCTCACCCTGGTGCCGCACGAAGGCGGGATGAAGTTCGCGATCACCGGGACCGACTACCGCTCGCCCGTGCGGGACGAGTCGTTCGAGGCGACGCGGCCGTACTGGGATCAGCTGCTGGTCTCGGAATCGCCCGAGGTCTATCGCGCCGAGTACCTTGCCACGTCGATCCTGCTCGAAAAGCCGGATCTGCAAGAGGCCGATCTGCTGGAGGTCGTCCGGCGAGTGGCGGGCGACCGCTACGACGAGGGCTACGCGCGCGGTGTGCACGACCACGACGCCACCGCGATCTTGTCCGCGTTGCTGCGCCTGCGGTCCGCCGCCGGATTGTTGCGCTATCCGCCCACGGCGAGGGCCGCCGCTCAGCTGTTCTGGGCTTTCGGTGCCGAAGAGGCGGCGAAGTCGGCGTGGACGACGCGCGCCGCGTCGCTCGCGCGGGTGCGGGAAGCGTTCGGGCACACCACGGCGATCGACTCGCTCGCGCGGGAGTTCACCGAGGCGATGGCCGCTTTCGCCGCGGCGTCCGGGCTGGCCCTGGATCTCGAATCCGCCGGCGAGTACCTGTTCGAGGAACTGGCCGACGCGTCGCCCGGATTCGTCACCAGCGGTGGCGCGCGGACGTTGCTCGACAAGTTCCGGCTCGACCGCCGGAGTTTCGCCGAGGACCTTCGCGCACTCGAAGACCTGGCAGATCGGTATCAGCTCGCTGAAGCCTGGCTCACGTCCTTTGTGGACTCAGCTGGCCTGCCCGGTGACGAGCTGGCAGAGGCCGTCGCGATCGAGCTGGCGGACCTGCCCCGATACGATTCCTCGGCCGAGCTCTCGGCCACTGTGGACGGTCTGCTCGGTGCGCATCCGCGGATCGTCAACCGGTCCCTGACCCTGCGACTCGACGAGACATTGGCCAGGACACAGCGGTTCCGGCGCGATCGGGTGCCGGGTTTCCGCGCCTACCAGCGGCAGCGCAACGAACTCGTGGCGGCCGAGCGGGACAGGCTGCGGCTGAGCGAGTACAAGCCGAAGGTGATGAGCGCCTTCGTGCGCAACAGGCTGCTCGACGAGGTCTACCTGCCGTTGATCGGCGACAACCTCGCCAAGCAGCTCGGCGCGACCGGCGACGCGCGGCGCACCGACCAGTCCGGTCTGTTGTTGTTGATTTCGCCGCCCGGCTACGGCAAGACGACACTCATGGAGTACGTCGCGAGCCGCCTCGGGCTGGTGTTCGTCAAGGTGAACGGTCCGGCGCTCGGGCACGACGTCACGTCGGTGGATCCGGCGGACGCGCCCAACGCGACGGCACGGCAAGAGGTCGAGAAGATCTCGTTCGCGTTGGAGCAGGGCAACAACGTGTTGCTGTACCTGGACGACATCCAGCACACTTCGCCGGAGCTGCTGCAGAAGTTCATCTCGCTGTGCGACGCGCAGCGGCGGATGGAAGGCGTGTGGGAAGGCCGGACGCGGACGTATGACCTGCGTGGCAAGCGGTTCGCGGTCTGCATGGCGGGCAACCCGTACACCGAGCAGGGCAAGCGGTTCCGGATCCCGGACATGCTCGCCAACCGTGCCGACGTGTGGAACCTCGGCGATGTCCTTTCGGGCAAGGAAGAGCTGTTCGCGCTGAGCTACATCGAGAACTCGCTCACCGCGAACACCGTACTGGCTCCGCTGGTGTCACGCGAACGGTCCGATGTGGACGTTCTCGTGCGGCTGGCCCGCGGCGACGGCTCGGTGCGGGCGGATCAGCTCAAGCACGCGTACTCGGCGACAGAACTGGAGCAGATCCTCGCCGTGCTGCGAAAACTGATCCAGGTACAGCGGATCATCCTGAAGAACAACCAGGCGTACATCGCTTCGGCCGCGCAGGCGGACGCGTCCCGGGTCGAGCCGCCGTTCCAGCTACAGGGCTCGTACCGGAACATGAACAAGCTCGCCGGCCGTATCGTGCCCGCGATGAACGACGCCGAACTGGAAGCGCTCATCGACGACCACTACGCCGGTGAAGCGCAGACGCTGACCTCGGGCGCCGAGGCCAACCTGCTCAAGCTGGCCGAACTACGCGGACGGCTGAACTCCTCGGAGGCGCAGCGGTGGGCGGACGTGAAGGCGGCTTACCTGCGGGCGCAGGCCCTGGGCGGCGACGACGAAGACCCGATGAGCCGCGCGGTCGGCGCGATGGGCCTGCTGGCGGACAAGGTCGGCGCGGTTGAGGCGGCGATTGAGCGTGCCTCGGAGCGAATGGTCGTGCGGGACGTGATGTAGGGCTGCGTTTGGTGGGGTGTTGTCGGAAATCGGCGACGCGTCACTCTGGTCGTGCGCGACGTGATTTAGGGCCGCCTTTGGTGAGGCGTTGCCGAAATTCGGCGACGCCTCGCTCCGGTCGTGTGGTCGGGATTTGTGGATGGCTGGCCGTCTTTGATGAGGTTTTGCCGGATTGCGGCGACGCGTCGCTCTGGTCGTATGGTCCGGACTTGTGGGGCTTGAGCGTGTTTTGGAGCGAATGGTCGTGCGGGACGTGATGTAGGGCTGCCTTTAGTGAGGCGTTGCCGAAAATCGGCGACGCCTCACTCCGGTCGCATGATCGGGAATTGTCGGTGGCTGGTTGTAGGTTTGTCGGGTGGATACTTCTTTGGCTGTTCTGAAGGAAATACCGGATCCTCGCACGTTGGGTGACGAGGAGTGTGTCGCTTTGGCGCAGGCGGTGTCGGCTGATATCGCGCGGTTGGAGGCGGTGCGGTTCCGGGCGCTGGCGCAGTTGTCACGGCATCGTGAGGGCGCGCGGAGCGTAGTGCAGGAAGTCGCGCTCGGATTGTCTCTTGTGGACACTCATGCTGGTGCGATGGTCGCCGCGGCTGAAGCGTTGACCACCCGCCTGCCCCGCACCCTGGGGTTGATGGACCAAGGCAAACTGAGCGGCTTTGGCGCGATGAAGGTCGCCGCGGCGACGGCGTGGTTGTCGGATGAGGACGCGCTCGCGGCGGATGCTGTGTTGGAGGATCGGTTGGAGGACAAGAATTCCGAGCAGATCCGTAAAGCGGCGGGGCATGCGGCGATCACGGTCGACCGGGAGGGTGCGGGCAGGCGTGTCGAGCGGCACCGGGAGGGGCGTCGGTTGACCGTGCGCCACGGGGAGACGGGGGTGGCGTCGATCGAGGTCGAGGACGGCCCCGTCGAGAAGGTCGCCGCGGCTTATGTGCGGATCGATCGTGAGGCTCGGGCGTTGAAGACCGGCAGCGAGACCCGCACGCTGGATCAGCTGCGTGCCGATGTGGCGCTCGATCTCCTGCTGGGCGGTCAGGGCGGGAAGACTGAACGTACCGAGGTGTTCCTCTACATGGACTTGTTCACCTACCTCGGGGTGAATGACGATCCGGCGGAGCTGGCCGGGCACGGCCACATCCCCGCCACACTGGCCCGGGAGATCGCGACCGGTGCGGACACGGTGCTGCGGCGGATCATCACCGATCCGGTGTCCGGACAAGTTCTGGACCTGGGCCGCAACCGATACCGGCCGACAGCCGGGCAAGGCGAGTTCGTCCGGGTGCGGGACCGCGAGTGCCGAAGACCGGGCTGCCACCGACCGGCTCAGGCCTGCGATATCGACCACTCGGTGCCGTGGCAATTCGGCGGCCACACCGATGCCGCCGATTTGATCGACCTGTGCCGCCGCGACCATCGGCTGAAAGACGAACCCGGTTGGATCTACCGGCTCGCGTCTGACGGCACTCTGACCATCACCACCCCGACCGGGCAGAGTTACGACAGCACACCACCGCCACTGCACGAACCCCGCCCGAAAGCACCCCCAGCCGAGGAACCACCACCGTTCTGAGCGCCGTCGCCGAAAAACGGCTATCGGCCTCGTTCTCGGCGCGCTCGTGAGTTGCCGGGCTACGGAACTGCCACCCGTTCCGCATCATTGCCGAAAAGTGGCTACCGTTCGCGTTTCGATATGGTCGTGAGCCGCCCCCATCAACGGAACCCCCGTTGTCGAAAAGCGGCGACTCCTCCCGCCTCCAATGCCACTAGCTGCCCCAGTCGTGAGCCGCTCCACCAACGGCGAAACCGGCCACCGCTGCCATCCCCCACACCGCCAATTGCCCAGCCGTGAGTCGCCCCCAACGGGGAGCCTGCCTCATCGCCGAAAAACGGCTACCGACCGAGCTCCGACGCCGCCAGCCACCTGGCCGTGGGCCACTCCTCCAGCGGAACCCCACCATCCCACCCCGTTGCCGAAAACCGGCGACCGCTCGAGAGTCCAACGCGCCCAGCAGCGAGCCACTCCAGCAACGGAGCCGCACCACCGTCGCCGAAAACCGGCAACCGCCAGCGACCCCGCCCCAATCCAAGCCCCCCCCCATAACCAAAGACCGACCACCCCTCAACCCCCCAAAGCCTCCAGCTGCGCAGCCGTGAGCCGCTCCACCAAAGGAACCGCCCGATACTCCCCACCGCCGGAAACCACCACCGTCACCGGACCGGCGATGTGCGGGTACTCCTCCGCCGCACGCAAGGCGGCCGAGACCCGCTCGGCGGGCCAGCCCAGCGCGTCCGAGAGTGCCGAGACGGAGAGCGCGCGGCCGGCGTGCAGGAGGGCGGCGAGTGCCGTGAGGGCGTCGCCGACGTAGATCGCGATGTCCGTGTCCACCATGGCTTCGTGGATGCGGCCGTAGAACCGGGCGAGATCGTCCATGCGCGTGCCGGCCGGGGTCGCGGTGCCGAGGAGTTCGGCGCCCCGGTAGGTGACCTCGACCCAGTCGTGGTTCGAGCGGACGCTCGCGGCCCAGGCGCGTTGGGGGATCTCGCCGTCGACGACGTACAGTTCCCGCCGTCCGTCCCGTTCGCGTTTGAGCATTCCTTGCGTTTCCAGGTAGGCGACCGCGTTGGAGATCGACGCGGGGCTGACCTGGAGCCGCCGGGTCAGTTCGGCCGCGGTGAGCACGCCGCTGTCGGTGACGGCAAGGCAGGCGAGCACCCGCGCGGTCATCCGGGGCAGTCCGGTCGTCACCATCATTTCCGCGAACTCGGCTTCGAAGGCGCGGACGGCCTCCTCGTCCCGTCCGTACCCGTTCGCGACGACGGGAGTGGTGCGTGAACGACTCGGAGAACGGCGCCGCGCGCGTTCGCCGGTCACGCGGCTCGCTTCTTCGGCGCGGTAGCCGGAATGCCCGCTGTTGCGGGAGACCTCACGGCTGATCGTCGATGTCGGGCGCCCGAGCCGCCGGGCGATCTCGGCGTATCCGTGGCCGTCCTTGAGCCAGGCCGCGATCAGCCGGCGGTCTTCGAGCGTCAGCCTGCCGCCCGGCATGGGTGCCTCCCTGTGCGTTCACGCGCAGACAAGTGCAACGAATTGTTGCATTCATCCGCAGCACCGTTGCAACGATTTCCGGAAATCTACCAGCTATAACCGAGAAATCGCCAGCATCGACCTTTGAGAGATCGATAAATGCAACGTAGCCTTCAGTTCTGGCTGAAGATCTGGGAGGAACAGCTATGACGACTTCAGTTCCGCATCTCGCGGAAATGCCCCTCGAACGGCCTCGGGGTTGCCCGTTCGACGCACCCGCCGAACTCGGCAAGCTGCGCGACGAGCATCCGCTCGTCCGGCTGACGTATCCCGACGGTCACGAAGGCTGGCTCGCGACGGGGCACGCGATCGTCCGGGAGATCGCCGCGGATCCGCGGTTCAGCTCGCGGCAGGAGCTGCTGCACTCACCGTTGCCGGGACCGGCGGCGATGGCGGTGCCGCCGCCCGCGGCCCCGGGGATGTTCATCAGGATGGACGGCGCGGAGCACGCGCGGTACCGCAAGCTGCTCACGGGCAAGTTCACCGTCCGCCGGATGCGGCTGCTCACCGAAAGGGTGGAGCGGGTGACCGCCGAGTTTCTCGACGCCATGGAGCGGCAGGGAACGTCCACCGATCTGGTGACGGCTTTCGCGCAGCCCATTCCGGCGTTGATGATCTGCGAGCTGCTCGGGGTCCCTTACGAAGACCACGAGTTCTTCCGCCGCAACGTCCTGCCGCTGAACATGCCGGACGCCTCGCTCGCGGAACAGGAAGCCGCCATGAACGCGCTGGGGGAGTACCTCTACCGGCTCGTCGTGGCCAAACGGGCCGCGCCGACGGACGACATCCTCGGCGAGCTGGCCGCCACGGACCTCACCGACGAAGAGCTCACCGGTATGGCGTTCCTGGTGCTGGGGGCCGGTTTGGACACCACGGCCAACATGTTGGCGCTGGGCACTTTCGCGTTGCTCCGGAATCCGGACCAGCTCGCCGTCCTGCGCGAGGACCCGGAGGCCATCGAAGGCGCCGTCGAGGAACTCCTGCGCTACCTGGCGATCGCGCACACCGGTGTGCGCACCGCGATCGAGGACGTCGAGATCGGCGGACAGCTCGTCAAGGCGGGGGAGGCTGTCGCGGTGTCGGTGCTGGCCGCCAACCGCGATCCGCTCAAGTTCCCGGAGCCCGACAGGCTCGACGTCAAGCGGAAGGCCGCCGGGCATCTGGCTTTCGGGCACGGTGTCCACCAGTGCCTCGGTCAGCAGCTCGCGCGGGTGCAGATGAAGGTCGCCTTCACCGGGCTGCTCGCCAGGTTCCCGGCGCTGCGCCTGGCCGTCCCGGCCGACGAGGTCCCGCTGCGGACGGATTCCGACATCCACGGGGTGTACGCGCTCCCGGTGGCCTGGGACTGATCGCGATGAAGCTCGAGGTCGATCGCGAACGTTGCGTGGGCGCCGGGATGTGCGTGCTGACCGCGAACTGGGCCTATGAAACGCGCCCTGGGACGTCGCCCAGGCCAGGGGGTGCCGGGCGGGCACCCCCTGGCACGGGATCAGCCGACGTCCGCGAGGACCTTGCCGGCGTCGGCGCTCTGCACGGCGGTGCCGGCGTAGAGCTGCTGGACCCGGGCCTTCTCCTGGGCGTTCGGGTTCACGCTGGCGCAGCTGACGCCACCGGTCGAGCCGGACATCAGCGACGAGCACGGCCCGGGCTTCACGTCGGGCAGGCCGAGGCTGTGGCCCAGTTCGTGCGAAGCGATCCGGGTCTTGTTGTAGCCCTGCTGGACGGCCTGCCTGCCGTACCAGACGGTGACCTGGCCGTTCGGGCGGACGGGCCCGAGGGTGGCGCGCGGCCAGCCGTTGTCGGCGACGATCCGGATGTTGACCCGCTGCCCCGGCGTCGCCTTCACGAGGCGGACGTTGGTGACGTTGGTGTTCCAGACGTTGACGCCGGCGGCCACCGCGTCCTTGAACTCCGCGGCCTGGCTGTCGTCGTAGGTCAGGGTGGTCGCCATGATCTCGGCGGCACCGGCGGAGGGTGCCGAGAGCACCGAGATGGAGAGCGCGGCGCCGGTGAGCACCGCGGCGAAGGTACGTCGAAGCACGTTGAACTCCTCGCGTTTAAGGCGTGCTGGAATTTCGGAGCAGTGTCGACACTCTTGGTTCTGGCGGGAGGGATCTCTGAGTAGTCCTCCGTTGCCTCCGCGTGATGTTAGGACCTGTCGAGGTCGTCGGGGTACCCGCCGATAGTCGCCTGTCGTTAACCAAGATCTTGACTCGCCCGGAAGACTGTGCGGCTATGACGACGGCGCGATTCACCGGACACGAAGCACCCATCCTCGCTGTCGCCGTGAACGGAAACCGGCTGGTCACGGGCGGTACGGACAAGACGGTGCGGGTATGGGACCTGGAGACCGGCGCGCAGCGGTTCGCCTTGACAGGGCACGATCGGCCGGTGCTCGCGGTGGGTATCTCGGGTCAGTACGTGGTCGGTTGCGATGGGACGACGGTGCGCCGCTGGCGGCTCACCGGTCGCGAGGCGCATCCCCCGGAGGTCCAGACCATCAAGAGGACACTCACGGTCGCCGTGGCGAAGGATTTCGCCGTGTCCGGCGCGGGAAGCACCATCGAGGTCCGGCGGCTGGACGGCGTGACGGTCCGCGGCCTGCGCACCGGCGGCCCGGAGATCGAATCGGTCGCGGTGACCCCGGACGGCCGGGTCGTGGTCGCCGGTGACGACACCGGCGGAGTGCGGCTGTGGGACCGGGAAGTCGTTTCCCACTACCGGTTCGGCGGCGTGGGCTCGGTCCACGTGGTCGCGGTTTCGCCCGACGGCACGCGGGTGCTGTCCGGTGAGGGTGAGACGGTCCGGTTGTGGGGCCGCAAGGGCGATCCGGCCCTCGTCTTCCCCGGACACGACGGGGTGGTGCGGTCACTGGCCTTCAGCCCGGACGGCAAATGGGTGCTCTCCGGCGGTTCCGGCGGCGAGGTCCACGTCCGCGACAGCGAAAACCCGGCCGACTACACCCTCCTCAAGGGACACGAGGGCAACGTCCGCGCGATCGCCTGCACCGCGGGCAACGAGAAGATCGTCACGGTCGGGGACGATCGCACGATCCGGGTGTGGGACCGCTTCGGCAACCAGATCGACGGCACCGGGTTCGTCGAGCCCAAACCGGGCCGGGCGCGCCCGCGGATCACCCCGGACGTCGAGAGTTCGGTCGACCTGATCGGTTTCCAGGACGACGTGCGCACGCTCGCCGCGGTCATCGCCGACCGCGAGACCAGCCCGCCGCTGTGCGTCGCGCTGCTGGGCCCCTGGGGTTCCGGCAAGTCGAGTTTCGTGCGGCAGGTGGCGGACAGGGTGGCCGAACTGGCCCGCCGCTCCCGGGGCAATGCCGCCAACAGCGTCTTCGCCGGCGAGATCCGGCAGATCCGGTTCAACGCCTGGCAGTACCACGACGACCATCTGTGGGTCGGGCTGGTGGACCACCTGTTCCGGAATCTCGGCGCGCCCGAGACGCACGCGGACGCCGACGAGGTCCGTGCCGAACGCGAGGAGTTGAGGACCAGGCTCGCGAGCCTCCGGGCGATCAAGGCGGATTCCCCGTTCACCTGGCGCTGGCGGCTACTGGTGTCCGGGGCGGACCGGGCCGAGCGACGTCGTCGGCGGCTCGCCGTCGCGGGCTACGCGGTCTCCGGCGTGCTCGGCGCCGCCGCGGCGATCACCGGCTGGGCCTTGTGGCACAACGCGATCCTCGCCGCCGCGGGGGCGATCGTCGCACTCGGCGCCGTGCTGACCCCGGCGCTCACCACCGCGAGGGCGGCCCTCGCGCCGGTGAAGTCCACATTGGACAAACTGCGGCACGACGTCGGCAGACGGGCGGAACGGTTCGAGACCGAGGTCCGTGAGACCGAGGAGCGGCTCCGGCGGCTGGACGCGGCCGCCCGTCTCGGCGATCTGATCGACGAGGCGAGAACGAGCAGATACGGGGACTACCAAGGGGTTTTCGCCCGAGTCCGGGAAGATCTCGCGGAGCTGAGCGCCGATCTGGCGGACGCGCGGAAGGACTGGCTGCTGGCGGGCGGCGAGGGCGAGCCGCCGCTGGAACGGATCGTGCTCTACATCGACGACCTCGACCGGTGCCCGCCGTCGAAGGTGATCGAGGTGCTCGCCGCGGTGCACCTGCTGCTGGCCTTGCCAGCGTTCGTCGTGGTGGTGGCCGTCGATCCGAGGTGGTTGCGGCGATGCCTCGACCAGCATCACGAAGAACTGTTCGGGGCAGGGGAAGCGCGGCGGACCGAGTATCTCGACAAGATCTTCCAGATCGTGTTCGCGTTGCGCCCCATGGGAGCCGCGGCGGACGAACTGATCGACGCCCTGATGCCGATCGAGGGACGGGGGCCGGACTCGGGTGGGCACGGAGAATGGCCGGAGGACGGGGACACCTTCGAACGCGGTGAAGGCGGCGAACAGGTGGAGGTCGTCGTCGACGACACGGCCCCGCCGACGTTCTACAACATGCGGCCGGATCGGTTGCGGCTCACCGAGGTCGAACGCGATTTCGTCCACGTGCTGCGGAAAAGGCTCAACACACCGCGTGAAATCCGGAAACTGGTCAACCTCTACCGGCTCGTGCGCATCGGCATCCCCGACGCGGAACTGGCGCGGTTCGTCGGCGGTCCCTATCGGGCGGTGCTCGTCCTGCTGACCCTGCTGGTCGCCGATCCGGACACCGCGCGCTCGACCTTCGTCGCGCTTTCCGGCGGAGAATCGTTGTCCGAAGCCTTTCCACCTGAATGGCGGCTAGACGTCGAATCCTTCGATGATCTACAGGTCTATCGGAATTGGGTGGGTACCCTCGCCCGCTTCAGTTTCGAAACCTACGATCTGGTGACCGAGGAAACAGAACCGGGAACCACGTTGTAGCTACACTTGCGCGTTACGACGGCGAGGGGGCGGCGCATGCGGAGATCAGGCTGGCTTTCGCTTGCCTTCGGCGCGCTTGTGGGGACGCTCGTGATCGTGCTGCTCTCGGCCACGGTCACCGCGCCCTCGAACGCGGCCAGGACCGACTGCGTGCGGCTGATCACCAGTTCTTCCACCGAGAAGGGCGATCTGATCGGCGAACTGGCCGAGCGGTACAACAACACCGACCGAACGTTCGACGGTGGCCGGTGCGCGAAGATCGAGGCGTTCAAGAAGACCTCGGGCGCCGCGCTCGACCTGATCGCCGACGGCTGGAACGACCTCGACGAGCGGCAACCCGAACCCCAGGTCTGGCTGCCGAGCTCGTCGCTCTGGCTCGATCTGCTGCGCCAGCGCGGCAAAGGGGACCTGATCCAGGACGGTCCGAAGACCTCTCTCGCGACGAGCCCGATGGTGATCGCCATGCCGGAGCCGATGGCGAAGGAACTGGGCTGGCCCGCGAAGGGCATCGGCTGGCGGGACGTGCTCGAGGTGAACCGGAACGGCGGCTGGGCCTCCACCCCATCGAAGAACGCGCAGTGGGGGAACTTCACGTTGGGCAAGGACAATCCGCGCCGCTCGACCTCGGGGCTCGCCGCGACCATCTCGACCTACTTCGCGGCGACGGGCGGCGACTACGGCAAGATCGATTCGGCGGACGCCGTGCAGTTCGTCCGCGGCATCGAGGCTTCGGTCGCCTACTACAGCGACGATTCGGTGGCCTTCCTGAAGACGCTGTACGAAGAGGACCAGAAGAAGCCCACGCCCTACATCAGCGCGATGGCGATGCAGGAACAGATGGTCTACCTCTACAACCACGGCGCCCCGACGGGTGATCCGAAGCAGTTGAAGGGCGAACCCGTCCAGCTGAACCGGCCGCTCGTCGCCGTGCACCCGAGCGAAGGGACGATGCTGATCGACCATCCCTTCCTGACCACGGCCAAGGCGTCGCCGGAACAGCGTGAGGCGGCCAAGGACTTCTACGCCTTCCTGCGGGAGCAGGCGCAACAGGACCGCTTCCGTGACCTCGGCTTCCGTGATCCGGAGGGCCGCGGGAACGACAAGCTCGCCAAGGGCGTGCACACCGAGGGGGTCGCCGAACCGCGGCGCATCGGGATCCCCACCGGCGAACAGATCCAGAAGATGCTCGACGGCTGGGAGTACACGCAGCGGCGTGGCCGGATCCTCCTGGTGCTGGACCTGTCCGGCTCGATGGACGAGCCGTTCGACAAGAACCGCAAGGACAAGCCGTACTCCGAGCGCAGGATCGACCTGCTGAAACCCGCGATCAAGAAGCAACTCGACTACCTCCATCCGGAAGACGAGGTCGGGCTGTGGACGTTCTCTTCGGACGGGCACGAGGAGAAGATGCCGATCGGCAAGGTGAAGGACGTCCGTGAGCCGATGAAACAACTGGTCGAGAACCTGATCCCCCAAGGGAACACGGCGCTCTACAAATCCGTGGTGGACGCCAACGACAAGATGCGGCGGGAGTTCGACCCGAACCTCATCAACGCCGTCGTCTTCCTGACCGACGGCGAGAACACCGCGGCCGGGACCACCAAGGACCAGATGCTCCAGGCCGTCGACGCGGAGCGGCTGGACAACTCGGTCCGGATCTTCACCATGGCCTACGGCGCGCAGGCGGACAGCCGCGTGCTCGACGAGATCGCGCTGAAGTCCAAGGCGCGCAGCTACAAGGCCGTCGACCCGCAGAGCATCGACAAGATGTTCGTCAACGTCTTCAGCAACTTCTGACATGGCCGAGCACGACAACCGCCCGTTCCACGTCGTCGCCGGGGTCCTCACGCTGATCGCCTGCCTGCTCGGTCACGCGGTGACCGTGCCGCATCCGCAGGCGTGGCTTTTCGGTGGTGCCGCGGCTTTCGCCGTGCTGGTGCCCGCCGAGGTCGCGTTCTTCGTGCTGAGCAGCAGGAAATCGAGGCCGGCGCGAGAGGTCCGCGCGCCGGAGACGGCCGCCGTCCACGACCACTACAGCCTGCTCGGGCGCGCGCTGACGGCCATCGAAATCGTGCGACCGGGCGAAACGGAGCTTTCGCCGGTGCTCCGGCGTGCGGTGACGAGGCTCGAACAACTGAAGGACCAGAACGCGCCCGCGGTCGTCGAACTGCGCGTCACCGTCAAGCAGACCACCGAGAAACTGGAGCGACACGCGCGAGACGAGAACCCGGATCCGGTGATGCTCGTCGAGCGGATGAGGCTGTACCGGGAAGGACTCGAAGACGCCCTCGCAGTGGTCGAACCACGCTGAGTGTTCGGTGCCGAACAGACTACGGCCGTGCGTCATGCTGATCTGACAGTATGCCGTTGATCGGGCGCCGGGTTGTCGAGGGCGTGGAACATGTGGTCGTGCCGGTGGAGCACCGGTTCAGCCTGGAGGAAGCCGTACTGGCGGTGATGGCCGCCAAGAGCACCGTGCGGCCCGCTCCAGGAATCAAGGTCGCTCCGTTGAAGGTGTCGGAGGTACGGTCAGCGCTGCTATACGCGGCGAAGCACGCCGACAGGCGACACCAGATCGTGGACAGCTATTTCGTCGAGGCCGAAGACGGACCGTTGCACCGGCTGGCCGAGTGGATCAGGTCGGAGTTGGTCCGGCTGGGCATTTTCACCACCCACGATGGTTCCGCCGCCGGATCGGGTGGCCGATTCGGTTACTCTCCGCGATAGGTGTTCACGACTGCCTGGGAGGGTGTTTCGTGGGTTTGGGCCCGGAGGCCGCCGAAGAAAGAGAACGTCCGTTCCTGGAGCGGCTGGACGAACCCGTCCGTGCCCGGTTGCTGGAGATGGGCACCCCGCAGACCTACGAGAGCAGACAGGCGCTGATGCGGGCGGGCGAGCCCGGCGACTTCGTCATGCTGCTGCGGCACGGGTACGTGAAGGTGACCAGCGCCGACCGGATGGGGGCGACGGTCATCCTCGACGTCGGCGTGCCCGGCGATCTGCACGGCGAGATCGCGGTGATCGCGGGCGGCATCCGGATGGCCGACGTCGTCGCCATCGAGGAAGTGCACGTCCGGCGGATCGCGGCGAGCGAGTTCAACCGTTTCCTGCTGGACCATCCGGCCGCGATGCGGGAGGTGCTCGTCAGTGTCGCCCGACGGTTCGTCCTCGCCCAGCGGCAGCGGACGCAGTCCTGGAAACCGCAGGCGGTGGCGCGGGTCGCGACGCGGCTGGACTACCTCGTCGACGTCTGCGGGATCCGGACGCCCGCAGGCTGGCGGATCGGGATCCCGCTGAGCCAGGACGAACTCGCGCAGTTCATCCCGATGGGCCGGACGATGGTCGCGCAGGCACTGGACAAGCTGCGGAAGGCGGGAGTTGTGGCCAGTTCGCGCCGTGCGATCACCGTCGTCGACCGCGAGGCTTTGCGGGTGATCACGGAAAAAGGTGTGACTTAGCTCACTGGCGCTGACCAGGGCGGGGTCAGGTTCTGTTCGGTTCCGAACAGAACTTCCGGTGACGAGTGGGAACACTGCTTGCTGCCGCCAGTTTTCACCGATCAGGGGAGGGGTCGCAGAGATGCAGGTGCTGACCTCAGGCCATTACAACGCGCACACCCACGCCGTACTGTCCGTCGACATCGTCGGTTCGTCCAAGGCCAGTGATGACCTGCTGGATCCGATGAAGACCGAGATGGAGACGCTGGTGTCCCGCGCGTTCACCGCGGTCGGGCTCGCGCCGGGGGAAGCACGTCACTTCCGGGAGACCGGGGACGGGCTGATGGTCGCGTACCCGGACCGGGCCGTCGGGCAGCTCTGCGAGGTCGTGTTCCACCTGGACCATCTGCTTCGGACCCGCAACCGCTACGCCCGCGTCCCGATGCGGGCCCGGGTGGCCGTCCATATGGGACCGATGGCGGACAACCACCGCTATCACCGCACGTACATCACGCTGACCCGGTTGCTGTGTGCGTCGACCTTCAACGACGCCGTCGGCTACTGGTGTCGTCTCGACCCGACGGGCGACAAGTTCGGCGCCGGGATGATCGTCTCGCAGTCGGTGTTCCGCAACGTGGTCGAACCGTTCGGGGTCGCGCTGGTCCCGCCCGCCCGCTGCGCCAGGATCAGCGTCACGACCCCGGACTTCGCGGACAGCGCGTGGATCCACCTGCCGGGCTTGGACGCCGAAGCGGTTCTCACCGAGCTGAGCCCCGCCGTCGCGGTGCCGCTCGTGTTCGACCGGGTGAGCCGGTTGTCCACGACGGCCTGACCCCAGACCGGGCGGTCCGGCTTCCAGGGAGGGAAGGCCGTATCGCTCGCCGGTTTCTGGCCCGGTACCCCTACGCCGGGCCAGGAACCGGACCCCCGGCGCGGGGGGTGGGGGCGCGGGTCATCCCCGCCGCGCCCCCTCGCAGAGACCTCGTGAGTGGTAAGGGCGGCGCTGACCGCTCTTACCACTCACGAGACTTTCCTACTGCCTGCAACGCTTTCCGCTGTTGACGCACTTCACCAGCTGGTTCATCAGCCGCTGCGACATGACGTTCGCGAAGTCGTCGTGGTCGGAGCGCGGGTTGTGCTTCTCCTGCGCGAACGCGTCGACGGCGTACTGTCCGGCGGCCTGGATGTTCGGCGGGATGTTGTACACCAGCGTGATCCGCAGCTGCGGCACGTTCTTGAAGCCGCGCGGGCATTTCCCGTTGCGGTCGGAGAACACGATATGCGTGCGGTGGTTGGCGCTGTCGGTGTTCTTCCCGTCCCAGCAGTTCGGGAACGCGTGGATCCGGGCGACCTTGCTGCCCTGCGGGCAGATCGGATACAGCTCGGTGAGGCGGTCCTCGAAGCCGGTGCAGGTCCAGCTGGGCCGGGCGTTGGCCGGGCCGTTGGTGCTCTGCTTGGCGTCGCCGTAGAGCACGCGCAGGAACTTCGGCATCGCGACGACACGGCGGGCGCCGCCGCTGGTGAAGGTCAGGTCGACCTTCTCGGGGCGCTGGATCTCGCCTTCGTTGTTGCCGATCTCGTTGTTGTCGTTGGCGCCCGGCAGATCGGCGACCTTGCCGTCGGACTTCTTCTTCTCGACGTCACCGGCCGCGTTGACATTGCTGTTCTCGCCGCCGTTGTCGAGACCGCCTTCGCCGTTCTGTTTCACCGCGCAGCCGGCGAGCTGGTCGTCGTTCTTCGCGACGGGTTTGCCCGCCTGCTTCATGGCGTCGCTGATCTGTTTGATCGAAGGCTTCCGTTTGTTCTTCAGCTCGTCGAGTACCTGACCGGCCTGTTTTCCTTGCGCCAGCTGGTTGTTCGCGTTCTCGGACTCCTGGTCGAGTTTGTCGAGGTTCTCGTCGACCGCGGGCATTGACTGGTCGGGGACCTCGTCGAGTTCACTGGCGACATCGGGACAGTCGACCTGCGCGCCCGCCTCGTCCTTGGCCGCGTTCGCGCGGTCGGCGGCGAGCTTCTCCTCGTTCGCCGCTTCGTTTTCTTCCTCTTCCTCGGTGTTGATCCGGATGACCGGCCAGAAGTAGGCGGATTTGTCACCGTTCTTGCAGGTGGTGCCCGCGCGCAGCAGGCTCTTGTTGTTCGAATCCGCGTTGGTCGAAAGGTTTCCGACGTAGTCGTGGAGGTGCTCGGCTCCATTGCGGACGCCGGGCTGCGCGATGAAGTTGTCGCCGTTGAAGTGGCCGTTCTCGTTGCGGCCGCAGTCCACGGTGAACGTCCCTCGGGCGCCTCGTTTCGCGAGGTCGAGGTTGACGTTGTTGCCGCGGGGAACCTTCTTGATGTCGATGAAGAACGACTTGTCCGCGCCGTCGGCCCTGGCCGCGTCGGGGGTTCCGGTCGTGTTGATCACGACGATCCCGCCGACGGCGAGGGAGAGCGCGATGGCGCCGGTGGCGACCTTGGTACGGCGAGCCATGCGATGGCGGCCGGCGGATCTCGGGGTACGGGGCATGAACTTGTTCACCTCGTTCGGTGTCGTTGCGCGGGCCCGGGGGATGCGGCGCCGGCAGCGCCGGCGTCACTGACTCCGCGTTGGCTGAAACGGCTCCGGAGCGAGGTCGGTTCAAAACGCGATCTTGCCGTTATCTTTTCGTTATATGAAATCGGGCGGCGACGGTACGAAAGAAGGCCCGGTCTCGGGGCAGTCGAGACCGGGCCTTCCTTCCGATTCCCACTGGTCAGGCGTCCACCTTGTCCTTGGGCTCCGCCTCGGTGGCGGTGGGACGGGCAGGCAGGAAGCGCTTGATCAACGGGAAGAACAGGATCACCAGGATGATCACGTAGACCACGATCGAGAACGGGGTGTTGACCAGTCCGCCGAGGTCGCCGTCGCTCAGTTGCAGCGCGCGCCGCATCTGCTGTTCGGCGGCCGGGCCGAGGATGACGCCGATGATCGCCGGCAGCACCGGCAGGCCGTAGCGGCGCATCGCGAACCCGATGAGGCCGATCACGAACATCACCAGCAGGTCGAAGATGTCCGCGTTGACCGCGTACGCGCCGACACTGGCGAAGAACAGGATGCCCGCGTAGAGGTACGGCCGCGGGATCCGCAGCAGCTTCGCCCACAGCGGCGCCAGCGGCAGGTTCAGCACCAGCAGCAGCGTCAGGCCGACGAACAGCGACGCGATCAGGCCCCACACCAGCGAAGACTCCCGCTCGAACAGCAGCGGTCCCGGCTGGATGCCGTACTGCTGGAACGCCGCCAGCATCACGGCCGCGACCGCGGTGGTCGGCAGGCCGAGCGTCAGCATCGAGACCAGCGTTCCGGCGGCCGACGCCGACGCTGTCGCTTCCGGGCCCGCGACACCTTCGATGGCGCCCTTGCCGAACTCGTCCTTGTGCTTCGAGAGCCGCTTTTCCGTGACGTACGAGAGGAACGTCGGGATCTCGGCGCCACCGGCGGGCACCGCGCCGAACGGGAACCCGATGAGCGGACCGCGCAGCCACGGCTTCCACGTCCGCTTGAGGTCGGCGCGCGAGAGCCACGGCCTGCCGACCGGGATCGGTTTGAACGCGTTGCGGCGCAGATGCGCGGCGACCCACAGCGACTCGCCGACCGCGAACAGCGCGACGGCCACGATCACCACGTCGATGCCGTCGGCCAGATGCAGCGAGCCGAAGGTCAGCCGCTGCTGACCGGTCATCTCGTCCAGGCCGACCAGGCCGATGGTGAGCCCGATCAGCAGCGACGCCACGCCGCGGATCCGGGAACTGCCGAGTACCGAGGTGACCGCGATGAACGCCAGCACCATGATCGCGAACAGGTCCGGCGCGCCGATGTCGACGGCGTGCTTGGCGATCACCGGGGCCAGTACGACCAGCGCGATCGTGCCGAGGATGCCGCCGACGAAATGCCCGATCGCGGCCGCCGCAAGCGCTTGCGCCCCACGGCCCTTGCGGGCCATGGGATTGCCGTCGATGGCCGCGACGACCGCCGCGCTCTCGCCGGGGGTGTTCAGCAGGATCGACGTCGTCGAACCGCCGAACATCCCGCCGTAGTAGATGCCGGCGAACATGATGAACGCGCCGGTGGGCTCGAGCCCGTAGGTGACCGGGAGCAGCAGCGCCACCGCCATGGCCGGGCCGATACCCGGCAGCACACCGATCGCGGTGCCCAGCAGGACCCCGATCGCCGCCATCGCGATATGGGTCGGGGTCAACGCGGTGCCGAAGCCGTCGATGAGTTGCTGGAACATCAGAACACCTCCATCAACGGGCCACCGGGGAGCGGGACACCGAGCAGGTTGTTGAAGACCAGGAAGGTCACGACGGACATGCCCGCCGCGATCAGCGGGTCACGCACCAGGTTCCGGCTGCCGAGCGCGTACGCCGCGCCCCAGAACAGGATCGCGCCCGAGATCGGGAACCCGACCAGGCCGATCAGCGCCGCGTTGGCGAGGAAGGCGCCGCACAGCAACAGGACCGTGCGCAGATCCGCGGGTTCGGTGAGGTCGACGTCCTCGCCGCCCTCGGCCTCTCCCTTGCCGCCGCGCAGCACGTCGCGCGCCAACAGGACGGCGACGATCAGCAGCAGCGAGCCGACCAGGATCGGCACCGCCTTCGGGCCCACCGGTCCGCGCTGGGCGAAATCGGTGGGAATGCTCAGCGCGTCGGTGAGCACCAGCACGCCGAGTGTCAGGAGTACCACGCTCACCCCGAGTTCGGAGCGCTCCTTCAACCACGTGGTCGTCATGCCAGACCCAGCTCTTTCAGCACCGTTGCCACTCGCGTGTTCTCCTCTTCGAGAAACGAACCGAACTGCTCCCCGGGCGCGAACGCTCCGGTCCATCCGTTGCGCTGCAAGGCTTCCTGCCACTGCGGCGTCTTCTGCAGCCGCTCGAACAGGCTCACCAGCTTCGCGCGGTCCGACTCGGTGATGCCGGGCGGCGCGACGATCCCGCGCCAGTTGGTGAACTTGACGTCCACACCGGACTCCGACAGCGTCGGCGCGTCGATCCCGGGGATCCGCTTCTCACTGGTCACCGCCAGCACCCGGAGCGTGCCCGCCGCGATCTGGTCGCGGTACTCGCCGACGCCCGAGACGCCGAACGCGACCTTGCCGCCGAGGACCGACGCGAGCAGCTCGCCGCCGCCGTCGAACTGGACGTAGTTGACCGCCTTGGGCGCGAGCCCGACGGCCTTCGCCATCAGCATCGGCGCCAGGTGGTCCGGGCCGCCGGGCGACGAACCGCCGCCGACCTGCACCGCGCCCGGATCGGCCTTCCAGGCCGTGATGAGCTGGTCGATCGTCTGGTACGGCGAGTCCTTGCCGACCACGACGATGTCCGACTCTTCGATCAGTTTCGCCACCGGTGTGGTGTCGAGCAGCGAAGACGGCGACTTGTTCGTGAACACACTGCCGACCACGCCGAGCCCCATCGACATGACGAGTTTGCCGTTGCCGCGCTCGGCCACCGTGCGGCCGAGACCGACCGTGCCGCCGGCGCCGGGGAGGTTGAACACCTCCGCGTTGCCGAGCAGGTCGGCGTCTTCCATCGCCTTGGTCGCCGTGCGGGCCGTGATGTCGTAACCGCCGCCGGGCGCGTTGGGCACGAGTACCCGCATCGACCGGATCTGCGAGCCCTCGTCGGCCTCGCTGCCCGGGGTGAGCAACGGTGGCACCAGCAAAACGGCGACGAGCGCCGCCGCGATGGCCAACCAGCTACTGGGCTTCACTGTGATCCCCGCCTCTCTGCCGCGTGGTTGGACATGTTGCACTCGTGTAAACAGAGATGTCCCGCTTGCGGGCCCAATGGTTGTTGTGGTCGTTTTGGTCACGCGGAGGTGGCGATGGGTGCTCGGGGTTCGTTGGCCCGCCAGCTCCTCGTATGGCAACTGGTAGTCGTCACCTGCCTACTGTGCGCGGTGGGCGTCCTGGCCGTCACCCAGGCGGGGAGCAACTTCCGCACCACCGAGGGACGCCGGGCGCTTTCGGTCGCGGAAACCGTCGCCGCGCAGTACATCGTGGGCGACCTCGAAAACGGTCCGTACGAACTCAACGCGCCCGCCGAGACCGCGCGAAGCTTCTCCGGGGTGGACTTCGTCGTCATCGCCGACGCCGATCGCTACGTGCTCGCGTCGCCGTATCCGGATCAGCTCCGGACGAGGCTGGACATCGGGGAGAGCACCGTCCTTTCCGGACGGTCGTGGGTCGGCGAACTCGGCGGTTCGATCGTGGCGCACGTCCCGGTGCTCGACGCGAAGGGCGGCAAGACGGTTCGCATGGTCGCGGCGGGCTCGAAGTCGCCCGGCTTTTTCGCCGGTGTGCTCGACTCGCCGGACAACGCCCTGCGGGTGCTGGGGGTCGCGCTGGTGATCGGGGTGAGCGGCTCGCTGTTGCTGGCGCGGCGGGTGAAGAACCAGACGCTCGGCCTGGAGCCGCACGAGATCACCGCGCTGGTGGAGAACCGGGAGGCGCTCCTGCACGGGATCAAGGAGGGCGTCGTCGGCCTGGACCCGCAGCACCGGATCACCCTGGTGAACGACCAAGCACGCGAACTGCTGGCGTTGCCCCGGGACGCCGTCGGCCGGTCGGTCGAGGACCTCGACCTCAACGAGCGGATCCGCGATCTGCTCACCGGCCGCGCGACCGGTGCCGACCAGATCGTGCTGCGGAAGGGGAAGGTGCTGACGCTGAACCGGATGCCGATCGACGTGCGGGGCGCCGTGGTCACCCTGCGGGACCGCACCGATCTGATGACCCTGCGGGAAGAACTCGACGCCAGCAGGCACGCCACCGACACGTTGCGGGCGCAGGCGCACGAGTTCAGCAATCGCTTGCACACCATCTCCGGGCTGCTCGAACTCGGGGAATACGACGAGGTCCGCGGTTTCGTCAGCCGGATCAGCTCGGCGCAGGGGGAGTGGCGCGCGGAGGTCGGCTCGCGCGTCGGTGACCCGGCGGTGGCGGCGCTGCTGATCGCGAAGGCGTCGCTGGCCGCGGAACGCGGTGTCGGGCTGCGCATGGCCCCGGACAGCGAACTGGACCGCGTCGAGGACGCGCTCTCCACGGATCTGGTGACGGTGCTGGGAAATCTCGTCGACAACGCGCTGGACGCGTTGGGCGGCGAACGCGGCTGGATCGAGGTCGGCGTCTGGCAGGAGGAGGACGAAGTGCGGGTGGAGGTCCGTGATTCCGGGCCGGGTGTCGCCCCGGAGATCGCGGAAGAGGTGTTCGAGCACGGGTTCACCACGAAGGCCGCGGCGCACGGTCAGCGCGGTCTCGGGCTCGCGCTGATCCGGCAGGCGTGCGTCCGGCGGGGCGGTTCGGTCGAGGTGCACAACTCCGGCGGCGCCGTGTTCACCGCGAGGTTGCCGCGATGATCCGGGTCCTCGTCGTCGACGACGATTTCATGGTCGCGAAGGTCCACAGTGGATACGTCGCGCGCACGGACGGGTTCGCCGTGGTCGGCGTCGCGCACACCGGCGCCGACGCGATCCGGCTGGCGCGGGAACTGAAACCGGATCTGGTGCTGCTGGACGTCTACCTTCCCGATCTCGACGGGCTTTCGGTGCTGCGGGAACTCCGGGCCACCGAAGACGTCGACGTCATCGTGATCACCGCGGCGACCGACGTGGAAACCGTGCGGCAGGCGATGCGGGGCGGGGTGCTGCACTACCTGATCAAGCCGTTCGAGTACGCGTCCCTGCGTGATCAGCTCACCCATTTCGCCACGCTGCACCGGCGGCTGGACCGGCTCGCCGAGGCCGGACAGGCCGACGTCGACCAGGTCTTCGGCGCGCGGCCGAGCGCGAAACCCGTGCTGCCCAAGGGACTCACCGCCGAAACCGCGCGGCTGGTGGAGACCGCGCTGCGGGGCGCGTCCGGCGGGATGTCCGCGAGCGAATGCGCCGAGGCGACCGGCGTCGCGCGGGTGAGCGCGCGCCGGTACCTCGAGCATTTCGTGGCGACGGGGAAGGCCGAGGTGACCCTCAAGTACGGCGGGACGGGACGGCCCGAGCGCCGCTACCTCTGGTCCTGAGCCCCCGCGTTTCGTCCTCTAAATGCGGCGGAACACCGCACTCGCGTGATCAGAAGGCGAACTCGCGTGATCAGAGCCGGAACTCGCGTGATCAGGCGCCGCACACCGAGTGCGGCATCCAGTCACGTGAGTTCCGGCTCTGATCACGCGATTCACGTGCCTGATCACGCGAGTCACGCCTTGCCGCTGGGGGCGACCGCCCCGCGTTTCGTCCTCTAAATGCGGGGGGTGAGGAGCGCGTTCAGGGTTCCGTAGTCCACGGCTTCTTCGAGGCGCGAGTAGGTGCCTGCCGAGAAGAGCTCCCTGGCGCTTTCGCGTGCGACGGCGTACGCGGCCTGGCTGATCCCGGAACCGACGCTCACGCGCGCGACCCCGAGCGCGGCCAGTTCCTTGACGCTCGGCGCGCCGGGGTGGGCCATCACGTTCACCGGCGCGTCGATGCCCTCGACGAGCGCGGTGATCACGGCGGGATCGGTGGCGCCGGGAACGAAGATCCCGTCCGCGCCCGCCGCGAGGTAGGCGGCGGCGCGCTCCAGCGTCTCCGGCACTCCGCCGAGCCCCCGGAGGAAGGTGTCGATCCGGGCGTTGACGAACACCGCGTCGCTCGCCGCGCGGGCCGCCGCGATCCGCGGGGCCACCTCTTCGGGCGGACGCGGACCGTCCTCGATGTTGATCCCGACGGCGCCCGCGGCCACCATGGCCGCGACGGTTTCACCGACGCCCGCGGGGGTGTCCGCGTAGCCGCCCTCGATGTCCGCGGTCACCGGAACCGTTGTCACGCGGGCGATCCGGGTGATCAGGTCCACCGCGAGGTCGCGGCCGAGCAGGTCGCCGTCGGGAGCGCCGAGGCTCCACGCCACCCCGGCGCTGGTCGTCGCGATCGCCGCGGCGCCCGCGTCCTCGACGATCCGGGCGCTCGCGACGTCCCAAGCGTTGGCCAGCACCAAGGGGTTCGACGGGACGTGGAGGGAACGGAACCGCCGGGCGTTTTCGGTCGTCATGGGATCAGTCCAGCAGTTTCGCGACATCCCGGTCTGGCGGATTTGCGACATCGACGTCGGCACGGAGCCCGGCGATCAGGCGCGAGAGGCCGTACTCGAAGGAGGCGGCCGGATCCTCGGCGTGGTCGCCCTCGGCGTGATGTTGTTCGTCGATCGCGCAGCCGAGGGTGTACCGGCAGATCGAGAGGATCGCGTGTGTCGCGTCTTCTTCGGTGAAACCGGCTTCCAGCAACGGTTTGATCAGGGGTGTCATCGCCGACTTCCCGGTCGGACGGGAGCCGGCGTGCAGGCGCGCGCCGTCCCGGTACGACAGCAGCGTGCGGTGGATCGTGCGGGCGCGCCGGGCCAGCCACTCGGGCCACTCGTCCATCGCCGCGGGGTCGTCCAGCGGGGCGAGGTTGTCTTCCAGCATGGTTTCGGCCATCTGATCGAGCAACGCCTGCTTGCTCTTGAAATGCGTGTAGAGCGCGGGACCCCGCACGCCGAGCTTTTCCCCGAGCTTGCGCAGGCTCAAACCGTCGAGCCCGACCTCGTCGAGGAGTTCGAGCGCGGCTCGAACGTAGCCATCCCGTCTCACGACCATGAGCACACCTTCGCCGGTCCGTGTCGACCTTGACAACCCGAGTCGATCTTATCATCGTTAAGTTCTTAACAGTGATAAGAACGGCAGGTAGGATGATCGGGCGTCCCGGTCGGCGAGCGTTTCGAACAGTCCACAATGGACTGTAAGGTGCCGGTGGGTTTGTTCCCGTCCGGGGCTTCTCGAAGGTTCCGAATCCCGTGCGGGTCAACACCGTGGCATTCGGGACACCCCGGGGAGAACGCCGTAGGCTCGGCTGAATGAGCACGGCATCCACCACGGAGCATCCGATGGTCGAAACCCGGCACCAGACCCAGTTGCTCACCCTGCTGCGGGACGAGGGCCCGATGTCCCGGGTCGAACTGGGAGAGCGGCTGGAGCTGCCGCGTGCCCGCGTGGGTGCCGAGGTCGCGCGCCTTGCCGAGGTCGGCCTCGTCGAAACCGCGGGACCGTCGGCGAGCCGGGGCGGCAGGCGGTCGACGCTGGTGCGGCTGGCGGGAGACCTGCGCGTGCTCTCCGTCGACGTCGGCGCGACGTCGGTCGGGGTCGCCCTCACCGATGCTTCGTGCGAGGTGCTGGTGCACACCGTCGAGGACTGCGACGTCCGGCAGGGGCCGCACGCCGTGCTCAAACGCGTGAGCGCGCTCGCGGAAAAGATCCGCGAAGAGGCGCCGGGCAAGCTGATCGCCGCCGGGATCGGCCTGCCGGGGCCGGTGAGCTTCGCCGAGGGCATGGCGGTCGCGCCGCCGATAATGCCCGGCTGGGACCGGTTCTCCGTACGCGACCATCTCGGCGGCCTGCTGGGCTGCCCGGTCACCGTCGACAACGACGTGAACTCGATGGCGCTCGGGGAACGGCACGCCGGGGTCGCCCGCTCGATCGACGATCTGGTGTTCGTCAAGATCGGTACCGGTATCGGCTGCGGGATCGTGCTGGGCGGCAAGGTGTACCGCGGCGTCGCGGGCACCGCGGGCGACATCGGGCACATCCGCCTCGACGACTACGGGCCGACCTGCGCCTGTGGTGAGACGGGCTGCCTCGAGGCGTACTTCGGCGGCGCCGCGCTGGCCCGCGACGGTCTGACCCTGGCGCGCAGCGGCCGGTCGGCGTATCTCGCCGACGTCGTCGCGGACCGCGGCGCGATCACCGCCCAGGACGTCGGCCGCGCGGCGGCGTCGGGCGACTTCGGCGCGGTCAACCTGATCCGCGACGGCGGCCGCCGTCTCGGCCAGGTGGTCGCCTCACTGGTGAGTTTCGTGAACCCGGGCATGGTCGTGATCGGCGGCGGTGTGGCGCAGCTCGGACATCAGCTGCTCGCCGAGATCCGCAGCTCGGTGTACCGGCGGTCGCTGCCGCTCGCGACCGGGAATCTGCCGATCGTGCTGTCCGAATTGGGGGACACCGCAGGGGTCATCGGGGCCGCCTGGTCGGCCACGGACAGGGCGTTCACGCTGAGCAGCTGACGCCCCCAGGGCACGTTGAGCATCCACTCGATTTCGATTAGTAACGTCAAGATCGTACAGACTTTCGCTCGCTAAGTACAAAAGTCTGTACCGATCTGGACGGCTATTCGGGTGACGGCGGGCATTTCTGTCCTGTTGTCACCTTGACGAGTGACACGCACCACCCTACTTTCGCTGGCTAAGTAACAAAGTTTGTTACGGCCGAGTCGTAAGTGAGGCGTCGTCAAATTGGGCAGTGTGGCCGCGACTGATCCACGCACGGCGAACCTCGCCGCGCTCCTGCGGGCGTTGCGCGCGGGGCCGCTCTCGCGCACCCAGCTCGCGGCGCGCTGCGGGATCACCAAAGCGGCCGTCTCCGGGCTGATCACCGAGCTGTCCGAACGTGGTCTCGTCCGCTCCGCCGGACTCCAAGCGGGCGGCAACGGCAGGCCCAGCCAGCTGGTCGAGCTGAACGGCGCCAGCGCGTACGGGCTCGCGCTCAGCGTCGAAGCCGATCGGTTCGCCGCCGTCGTCACGAACCTCGACGGCCGTGTCGTCGCCGAGCGAGCGGAGACCGCCGACGTCGCCGCGCTCGGCCTCCACCGGAGCATGGACGAGCTCGCCTTCCTCGCCGGGCAGGTGCTGCGCGACGATCTGCCGGTCGGCGTCACGGTGTCCGTCCCGGGCCTCGTCGACTCGGCCGCCGCGGTACTGCGGTTCGCGCCGACCCTGCGCTGGCGCGACGCCGAGATCGCCGATCTGCTCGCCGCCCGGCTCGGGCTGCCGGTCGACGCCATCGCGGTCGACAACGAGGCCAACCTCGGCGCGGTCGGCGAGGCCGTCGCCGGTGTCGGCCGCGACGTTCGGGAGCTCTTCTACCTCAGCGGCGGCATGGGCGTCGGCGGCGGACTCGTGTCCGGCGGCGCGATCCTGCGCGGTGCCAGGGGTTTCGCGGGCGAGGTCGGGCACATCACCGTCGACCCGTCCGGCGAGCAGTGCCAGTGCGGCCGGGTCGGCTGCCTGGAGACCAAGGCCGGGCTCAACGCCGTCCTGCGCGGCGCCGCCTCACCCGGCGACCCGCTGCACGACCCCGCGCTCGGCGTCGACGGCCGGGTCGGGCTCCTCAAGCACCGCGTGCAGCGCGGTGACCAGCGCGCCGTCGCGGCGGTCTCGGAACTCGGGGTCGCGCTCGGCGTCGCGGTGTCCACCGTGGTCGACGTGCTCGACCCGGACGTCGTGGTGCTCGGCGGTTACTTCGCCGAACTGGGCGAGTGGCTGGTCGAACCGGTGCGCCGCGAACTGTCCGCGCGTCCGCTCGGGCACGAGCCCGCCTGCCGCGTCGAGCCGTCGCCGCTGGGCACCACCGCCCCGCTGCGCGGCGCCGCGCATCTCGCCACCGAACGGCTTTTCGCCGATCCGACGCTTGTCCCGTTCGTCACCCAGGAGGCACCGGCATGACCCTGCTTTCGGTCCGGGGGATCGTGAAGACCTTTCCGGGGGTGCGCGCGCTCGACGGTGTCGACTTCGACGTCGAACCCGGCGAGGTGCACTGTCTCCTCGGCCAGAACGGCGCGGGCAAGTCCACGCTGATCAAGACCCTCGCCGGGGCGCACCGTCCCGACGGCGGCGAGATCTTCTGGCAGGGCGAGCCCGTCACCCTGCCCTCGCCGGTCGCCGCCCTGAAGATCGGGATCGCGACCATGTACCAGGAACTCGACCTGGTACCGGGACTTTCCGTCGCCGACAACATCTTCCTCGGCCGCGAGCGCGCGTCGTTCGGCTTCACGCGGATCAGCGAATCCCGGAAGAAGGCCGCCGAGCTGATGACCCGGCTCGGGCATCCGGAGATCACGCCGTCGACCGAGGTCGGCAAACTCTCCGCCGCCGGCCAGCAGCTGGTCTCGATGGCGCGGGCACTCGCGTACGACGCGAAGCTGCTGGTGATGGACGAGCCCACCGCGGCGCTGGCGGGGGAAGAGGTCGACAACCTGTTCCGCATCGTCGGCGAACTGACCGCCGAGGGTGTCGCGATCATCTACATCTCCCACCGCCTCGAAGAACTGCGCCGGATCGGCCACCGCGTCACCGTGCTCAAGGACGGCAAGACCGTTTCCACCGGCCTCGACGCCAAGGAGACGCCGACCTCGGATCTCGTCGCGCTGATGGCGGGCCGCAAGGTCGAGACCGTGTTCGGCCCGCGCCACCAGGAGCATGTGGACTCCGACACCGAGGTTCTCAAGGTGGAGAACCTGACCACCGTCGGCGAGTTCGAGAACGTGAGTTTCACCGTGCACGCGGGCGAAGTCGTCGGTATCGCGGGCCTCGTCGGCTCCGGCCGGAGCGAGCTGCTGGAGACGATCTTCGGCGCGCGCAAGCAGGACACCGGTTCGGTGTCGGTCGACGGAGCGCCGGTCCGGCCGGGCAGTGTGTCCGCCGCGGTCAAGGCCGGGATCGGCCTGGCGCCCGAGGAACGCAAGAGCCAAGGGCTGCTGCTGGACCTGCCCGTCGTGCACAACGTGACCCTGGCGAGCCTGAGCAAATACGCGACGTTCGGTTTCACCGAGCGGGGCAAGGAACTCGACGACGCAGGGGAAAGCCTGCGGCGTCTCGATCTCCGGCCCGCGGACCCGAACCGGATCATCCGCACGCTCTCGGGCGGCAACCAGCAGAAGGCGGTGCTCGCGCGCTGGCTGGTCCGCGGCTGCCGGGTCCTGCTGCTGGACGAGCCGACGCGCGGGGTCGACGTCGGCGCGCGGGCCGAGCTCTACCGGCTGATCGAAGAGCTGGCCGCGACCGGCGTCGCGATCGTGCTGGTCAGCAGCGAGATCCCCGAAGTACTCGGACTGTCCGACCGGGTGCTGGTGCTGCGTGAAGGACGTGTCCTGGCTGAAAAGCCGTCTGCGGAGCTGACAGAGGCGGATGTGCTCGACGTGATTCTCGAGGGGAGTGCGGCGTGACCGACCAAGCCGAATCGGTGCGTACGGGTAGCGCCGTGGAACCCCTGCCACCCAAAGAAAAGCGATCCAACTTCGCACTCGACACCCGGCTGATCGGGCTGCTCGGCGTGCTGGTGATCCTGTGCGTCGTCGGGACGGTGACCCGGCCGGACCAGTTCCTCACCGAGGGGAACATCTCGACCATCCTCCGGCTGGCCGCGGCCATCGGCGTGGTCAGCGTCGGGATGACGTTCGTGATCATCGCCGGCGGCATCGACCTCTCGGTCGGGTCGATCCTGGCGCTGTCCAGTGTCTGGCTGACCACTTTGGCCACCCAGGCCTACGGTCCGGTCGTGATGGTCCTTTGTGGACTCCTGGTCGGTCTCGGCTGCGGCCTGGTCAACGGGATCCTGATCTCCTACGGGAAAGTCGTGCCGTTCATCGCGACCTTGGCGATGCTGGTCGCCGCCCGCGGCCTCGCGGAACGCATCAGCGGCCGCCGCACGCAGGTGGTCTCGAACGCGGGTTTCCTCGACTTCTTCCGCGGCGACCTGCTCGGCATCCCGGTGCTGATCTGGATGTTCGCGCTGGTGTTCGCCGTCGGCTGGGTGGTGCTGAACCGCACCACGTTCGGCCGCCGCACCTTCGCCGTCGGCGGCAACCCCGAGGCGTCGCGGCTGGCGGGCATCAACGTCAAACGCCACACCGCACTCGTCTACGGCGTCGCCGGCCTGTGCTGCGGTATCGCCGCGCTGATGGTCGTCGCCCGCACCACCGCGGGCGCCTCGACCAACGGCCTGCTGTACGAACTCGACGCCATCGCGGCGGTCGTCATCGGCGGCACGCTGCTCACCGGAGGCCGCGGCTCGCTCATCGGCACCCTGATCGGCGTGCTGATCTTCACCGTGCTGTCCAACATCTTCACGCTCAACAACCTGGACACCGACATCCAGAACATCGCCAAAGGCGTGATCATCGTGCTGGCCGCGCTGCTCCAGTTCCGCTCCGTCAAGAAAACCAAGACGAGTACTTAGTGGTCACCCCCGTCACCGTGGATGGAGAGTCCTCATGACCGAACAATCCCTGCACCGCCGCCGCTTCCTGCTGGGAGGCGCGGCCGTCGGAGCGGGTGCGCTGCTGACCGCGTGCACCTCGAACGAGGCACCGGCACAGGACAACGCCGCCAATGTCGCCAACGCTGGGGCCAACTCGCAGCCCGGAACCCCGGTCACCATCGGGTTCTCGGCCCCGGCCGCGGACCACGGCTGGATGGCGGCCATCACCAAGAACGCCCGCGCGCAGGCGCAGAAGTTCAGTGAGGTCACGCTCAACGCGACCGAGGGCACCAACGACGTCAACCAGCAGATCTCCCAGGTGGAGACGCTGATCAACGCCAAGGTCAACGTCCTGGTGATCCTGCCGTTCGACGGCAAGGCGCTCACCGCCGTCGGCCAGCAGGCGATGGACGCCGGTATCCAGGTGATCAACCTCGACCGCGTCTTCGACACCCCGCTCGCGTACCGCACCTGGATCGGTGGCGACAACTACCGGATGGGCGTCAACGCCGGAAACTACATCGCCCAGCAGATGAAGGCCAAGAACATCGCGAGCCCCGTGATCGGCGAGGTCGCCGGGATCGACTCGCTGCCGCTGACCCAGGAACGCAGCAAGGGCTTCAAGGACGCCTTGGCACGGCAGGGTTTCGCGGTCGGCCCGCGGGTCGCCGCGGAGTTCACGCCGGAGTCGGGCGAGAAGCAGACGTCGAACCTGCTGCAGTCCGCGCCCAAACTGGACGCGCTGTGGAACCACGACGACGACCAGGGTGTCGGGGTCATCGCCGCGATCAACAACGCCAACCGCAAGAACTTCCTGATGGTCGGCGGCGCCGGTTCGAAGAACGCGATGAACCTGATCAAGTCCGACGCCGAGCCGCTGAAGGCGACGGTGCTCTACAGCCCGTCGATGGCGTCTTCGGCGATCTCGCTCGCGCGGCTCCTCGGGCAGGGCAAGGGCGCCGGTGACTTCGCCGAGCACGAGATCCCCGCCGAGATCACCACGTACTCCGCGGTGGTCACCAAGGAGAACGTCGACAAGTACATGGACGTCGGCTTCGACTCGTAAGACCTGCGTACCCGACACACGCACGCGATCTAGGAGGGGCATGAGCACGGCAAGGGAAACGATCGGGATCGGCATGGTGGGCCACGCGTTCATGGGTGCGGTGCATTCGCACGCGTGGCGCAGCGTGCACCGGTTCTTCACACCACCGCTGATCCCGAGACTCGCCGTGCTCGGCGGCCGTGACGAGGGGCGGGCGAAGGCCGCGGCGGAACGGTTCGGCTGGGAAGACGTCGAGACGGACTGGCGCGCGCTGATCGCCCGCGACGACGTCGACCTGGTCGACATCTGCACGCCGGGCGACAGCCACGCCGAGATCGCGATCGCCGCGCTCGAAGCCGGGAAACACGTGCTGTGCGAGAAACCGCTGGCCAACACCCTCGCCGAGGCCGAAGCGATGGCCGAGGCGGCGGCGAAGGCCCGCGCGAACGGCGTCCGGTCCATGGTGGCGTTCAACTACCGCCGGGTGCCCGCGCTCGCGCACGCCAGGAAACTGGTCGCGAGCGGGGCACTCGGCGAGATCCGCCACGTGCGGTCGGTGTACCTGCAGGACTGGCTGTCCGACCCGGCGTCGCCGATGACCTGGCGGCTGCACAAGGACAAGGCGGGCTCGGGCGCGCTGGGCGACCTCGGCGCGCACATCGTCGACGCCGCCCAGTTCGTCACCGGCGACACGATCACCGGGGTTTCCGCGCTCACCAACACCTTCGTCAAGGAACGGCCGGACGGCGACGGCGGCACCGGACAGGTCACGGTCGACGACACCGCCCTGTTCCTCGGCCGGTTCGCCGGCGGCGCGGTGGCGAGTTTCGAGGCGACCCGGTTCGCGCTGGGCCGCAAGAACGCGATGCGGCTGGAGATCAACGGGTCGAAGGCGAGCCTCGCGTTCGACTTCGAATCGATGAACGAACTGTCCTTCTTCGACGGCGGACAGCCCGCCACCGAGGCCGGGTTCCGCCGGATCCTGGTCACCGAACCCGAGCACCCGTATGTCGGGGTGTGGTGGCCGCCGGGGCATCTCCTCGGCTACGAGCACACCTTCACCAACGAGGTCGCCGACCTGCTCACCGCGATCGGCGACGGCACGGATCCCGAACCGTCTTTCGAGGACGGGTTGAGGGTTCAGCAGGTCTTGGACGCTGTCGAGCGCAGCGCGTCCGAAGAGTCCCGATGGACCGCTGTGCCCGGCGTCACTGCGAAGGGGAGTAACTGAGTAGTAGATCCAGCCGAAAGTCGCATGGACGTACATCACTGCGACTTGGTTCGATCCGAAACGTCCGACCATCCGATGGTGAACGGTTTCGGGTTTGGAAAGGTGGAGAAATGCCTGCTCACGAGCGCACTGGCATCTGGTTGATCGGCGCGAGGGGGTCTGTGGCCACGACCGCGGCGGTGGGGCTGCTCGCCCTGCGCGCGGGCGTGGCCGGTCGAGGAGGCTGTGTCACCGAGCTGCCCGCGTTCGCCGGTGTTCCGTTGCCGGGCTGGGATGATCTGGTCCTCGGCGGGCACGACATCGTGCACACCCCGCTGGAGAAGCGCGCGGAACAGCTGGCGCACGCCGGCGTGTTCGGGCACTCGGTGTTCTCGGCGGTCCGGTCCGGGCTGGCCGAAGTGGACGCCGAGATCCGCGACGGCTACCACCCGGCGACGCATACGGGTGCCCAGTCCGACGCGGCCGCCCGGCTCACCGCGGACATCCGAGCTTTCGCCGACCGGCACGACCTCGCGCGGGTCGTGGTGGTCAACGTGTCCTCCACCGAGGCCCCGTGTCCCCACCTGCCCGAACACGACGACCTCGACGCGCTCGAGAAGGCGCTGGAAGATCCGGCGCGGGCGGTGCTCCCGGCCAGTTCGCTGACCGCCTACGCGGCGCTGAAGGCGGGGAGCCCGTACGTCGAGTTCACGCCGTCGGCCGGGATCACCCTGCCCGCGCTGCGGGAGCTCGCCGAGCGGGAAGGCCTGCCGTACGCGGGTTCGGACGGCAAGACCGGTGAGACCCTGCTCCGCACCGTCCTCGCGCCGATGTTCAGCGCGCGGGCGCTGAAGGTCCGCTCCTGGGCGGGCACCAACCTGCTCGGCGGCGGCGACGGCGAGACCCTCGCCGATCCGGTGACCGCGAACAGCAAGCTGGAATCGAAGGCACGCGGGCTCGCCGCGCTGCTCGGCGACGACGTCACCGCGCCGCTGCACATCGACAACGTGCCCGACCTCGGCGAGGTCAAGACCGCGTGGGACCACGTGTCGTTCGAGGGTTTCCTCGGCGCGCGGATGAGCTTGCAGTTCACCTGGACCGGCTACGACTCCGCGCTCGCGGCGCCGCTGATCCTCGACCTCGCCCGCCTGGTCACCACCGCGCACGCCGCGGGCCAGAGCGGCGCGCTGACCGAACTCGGCTTCTTCTTCAAGGACCCGCTGGGCAGCGACGAGCACCGCTTCGCCGAGCAGTCCGCGCGCCTGATCACCTGGGCGGCCGCACTGTGAAGGCTTATGTGGAACTCGTGCGGGCACCCGCCGCGCTGACGGTGCTCGGCGACACGGTCGCCGGGTCCGCCGCGGCGGGACTCGAGATGACCGGGCGACGGCTGCTGCTGCCGCTGTCCTCAGTCGCCTTCTACTGGGCGGGGATGGCCCTCAACGACTGGGCGGACCGGGAGCTCGACGCCGTGGAGCGTCCCGAGCGGCCGATCCCGTCCGGGCGGGTGAGCGCCGGCGCGGCGCTCACCACCGGTGCCGCGCTGACCGCGGCCGGGCTCGGCCTGGCCGCGCTCGGCGGCGGCCGCCGGGCGATGAAGGTCGCGGTCCCGCTCGCGGCCGCGGTGTGGGCCTACGACACCGTGCTCAAGCCGACCCCGGCCGGACCGGTGGCGATGGCGGCCTGCCGCACGCTCGACGTCCTGCTGGGCGCGGGCACTGAAACTCGCCGTGCTCTCACCGCCGCGGCGGCCGTGGGCGTCCACACGCTCGGTGTCACCGCGTTGTCCACCGGGGAAGTCCACGGTGGGAACCCGGCGACGGCTCGTGCCGCGCTCGCCACGAGCTGTGCGGCGACAACGTTGGCATTGACCGGTCCGGCCCGGGGCGGCTGGCATCGCGCGGCCTCGCTGGCGGCCGGTTCGGGCTACGCGGGACTGGTCGGGAGGGCGCAGGCGGACGCCGTCCGCGATCCCTCGGCGAAGTCCGTGCGCTCGGCGACCAAATCCGGCATCCACGGCATGGTCCCGCTGCAGGCGGCGGTCACGGCCAAGGGCTCGGTACTCGGGGCCGCGCTGGTCGCGGCTGCGCTGCCGATCGCCCGCAAGCTGTCGCGGAAGGTGAGCCCCACATGAGTTTTCAACTGGGATACGGCACCAACGGGTTCTCCAACCACCGCCTCGACGACGCTCTCGCGGTGATAGCCGACCTCGGGTACACCGGGGTCGCGCTGACGCTGGACCACGACCACCTCGACCCGTTTGCCGACGATCTGGCGCGGCAGGTCGACCACGTGGCGTCCCGGCTTTCGGCGCTCGGCCTGAACCGGGTCGTCATCGAGACGGGTGCGCGCTACCTGCTCGACCCGTGGCGCAAGCACTCGCCGACGCTGTTGTCGGACGACCCCGCGCTCCGGATCGACTTCCTGGCGAAGGCGCTGCAGATCGCCGGAGATCTCGGTGCGGATTGTGTCTCGTTCTGGTCGGGTGTGTCCACTGTGGACAAGGGAGTGGCCTGGTCCCGGTTGCGCGACGGTGTCGCGGCGGTCCTGGAGCACGCGGCGCGGCTGAACGTCCGGCTGGCGATGGAGCCCGAGCCCGGGCACCTCGTGCAGCATCTGGGCCAGGTCCTGGACCTGCGGAAGGAGCTCGGCGAGCCGGAACTGTTCGGTGTCACGCTCGATGTCGGGCACTGTGTCGCCGTCGAGCCGATGAACGCGGCCGAATGCGTTCGCCTCGCCGGCCCGCTGCTGTGGAACGTGCAGCTGGACGACATGCTGCCGGAGGTTCACGAGCATCTGGAGTTCGGTGACGGGCAGCTGGATCTGCCCGCGACCTTGGCCGCGCTGAGCGAGATCGGCTACACCGGGCTGGCCGCGGTCGAACTGCCGCGGCACAGTCACGCCGCGCCGGACACCGCGCGACGCGCTTTCGCGGCGTTGACCACGGCCCTGCCGCGAACGTGGCTGGACAAGGCGGAAGACCGGATCCGGGAGAAGCCGTCGGTCATCGGTTCGCTCTTCCCGGCCGTCGGCCGTGAGGTCGGACGGGCGGCGCTTCGGCCCGAAACCGATCCGCGCGGTCTGGTCCACGGCACCGTCGACGACGCGGCCCGCTCGCGGCTGATCGGGGTGCTGGCGGGTCAGCTGTCCCCGGCCGACTTGGCCGCGGAACTGCGCGATCTCTATCGCTACGGCGACGACGCCGAGCGGCGCGGCGTGCTCCGCGCGCTGAACGGGCTGGAGTCCCCGGGAGCCGAGGTCACCGATGCCGGGATCAAGCTGGTCGAAGACGCCCTACGCGCCAACGACATCCGCCTGGTCGCCGCCGCCATGGGTGCCTTCGCCCGGTTCCTGGACGACCACGCCTGGCGGCACGGTGTCCTCAAATGCGTTTTCGTCGGTGTCCCACTCGCCGCCGTCGCGGAACTCGAAACCCGCGCGGACGACGAGCTGAGGCGCATGCTCGCCGATTTCGCCGACGAACGCAGGGCGGCCGGACGTGACGTTCCCGCCGACGCCCTCTCATTGCTCAAGGAAGGCCGCTGACCGTGCGCATCTTCGATCCCCACATCCACATGTCCTCCCGGACCACCGACGATTACGAAGCCATGTACGCGGCCGGTGTCCGTGCGCTGGTCGAACCGGCCTTCTGGCTGGGGCAGCCGCGCACCAGCGTCGGCTCGTACACCGACTATTTCGACGCGCTCATCGGCTGGGAGAGGTTCCGTGCCGCCCAGTTCGGCATCCGGCACCACTGCACGATCGCGCTGAACCCCAAGGAAGCCAACGACCCCCGCTGCCGCGAGGTGCTCGACGTGCTCCCGAGGTACCTGGCCAAGGACGGCGTGGTCGCGGTCGGCGAGGTCGGCTACGACTCGATGACCAAGGAAGAGGACGAGGTCTTCGCGCGGCAACTCGCGATGGCCCTCGAACACGATCTGCCGGTGATGGTGCACACCCCGCACCGCGACAAGCTCGAAGGCACCAAGCGCACCCTCGACGTCGTCCGGGAAGCGGGTATCGCGCCGGAACGCGTCATCGTCGACCACCTCAACGAGGTCACCGTCGAGTTGGTCAAGGATTCCGGTGCCTGGATGGGTTTCTCCATCTACCCGGACACCAAGATGGACGAGCACCGGATGGTCGAGATCCTGCGCCGGTACGGGCTGGACAAGATGATCGTCAACTCGGCCGCGGACTGGGGCCGCTCGGATCCCTTGAAGACGGCCAAAACCGGGCAGGCGATGCTCGACGGCGGCTTCACCGAAGCCGATGTCGACAAGGTGCTGTGGCAGAACCCGGTCGCCTTCTACGACCAAAGTGGACGGCTCACCCTCGACCCGCTGCCCGGTTTCACCGGAGAGGCGGAGACGTTCGAAGGCAACTCGGTGTTGCGAGGTGCCCGCAAATGATCTCCTACTGTACGAACGTCCACCCGGCCGAAGACGTCGACGGCATCGTCGCGCAGCTGGAGAGGTACGCGCTCCCGGTGCGTGAGCGGCTGGGCGCGGACAAGCTCGGCGTCGGCCTGTGGCTTTCCGCGCCGGTCGCGCGCGGACTCGCCGACGACCCTCGAGCGCGCAAGGCCTTCCGCGCGGAGCTGGACGCGCGCGGGCTGTCCGTCTACACGCTGAACGCGTTCCCGTACGGCGGTTTCCACGACGAGGTCGTCAAGCACGCGGTCTACCGTCCTGAGTGGACGAATCCGGACAGGGCGGCCTACACGATCGACTGTGTCACGGTGCTGTCCGACCTGCTCGCGGAGGACGCCGCTTACGGCAGCATCTCCACGTTGCCGCTCGCGTGGCGTGAACCGTGGACCGAGCACGACGACCACCGCGCGGCCGTTGCCTTCGAGCAGGTCGTCCACGCGATCGGTGACCGGCCGATCAAACTGGCGGTGGAACCCGAGCCCGGCTGTGTGCTCGACACCGTGGCCGACGCGCTGAGCTGGCTGTCGGGCCGGGTCGACCCGGAACATGTCGGGTTGTGCTTGGACACCTGTCACCTGGCGGTGTCCTTCGCCGACCCGGCGGAGACCCTCGACGCGATCAGGAAGTCCGGTTTGGACATCGTCAAGGTGCAGGCTTCGGCCGCGCTGCACGTCGAAAAGCCCGCCGAGGCGAGGGAAGCGCTAGCCGCCTTCGCCGAACCCCGTTACCTGCACCAGGTCCGGGAGCTTTCGGGCGGTGTGGTGCACAAGGCGGACGACCTGCCCGAGGCCTGGCGAGAATTACCAGGAGAAGGCCCGTGGCGGGTGCACTTCCACATGCCGCTGCACCAGGCCCCGGCCGCACCGCTCGCCACCACGACGGACGTCCTGCGCACCGTCGCCGCCGGACTGCCCGGCGAACCGCATATCGAGGTCGAGACCTACACCTGGAGCGTGCTCCCGGACGCGGGTGACCTCGTCGGCGGGATCGCCGCCGAACTCGACTGGGCCAAGGCGAACCTTGTCCGGGAAGGGGTTTCCGCGTGAAGCCGCTGGTCGTCATCGACGTCGTCGGGCTGACCCCGAAGGCGTTGCGGGACATGCCGAACCTGTCCGCCGTCGCCCGCGACGGCTGGCAGGCCGAACTGGGCACGGTGCTGCCCGCCGTCACCTGCAGCGCGCAGTCGACGTTCCTCACCGGTCTCATGCCCGCGCAGCACGGGATCGTCGGCAACGGCTGGTACTTCCGTGAGCTCGGCGAGATCTTCTTGTGGCGCCAGCACAACCGGCTCGTCGGCGGGGAGAAGCTGTGGGAGACCGCGCGGGCGGCGCACCCCGGCTACACGTCGGCGAACGTGTGCTGGTGGTACGCGATGGGGATGAGCACCGACGTCACGGTGACCCCGAGGCCGATCTACCACGCCGACGGCCGCAAGTCGCCGGACGCCTACGTGCGCCCGCCGGAACTGCACGATCAGCTGACCGGCGCGCTGGGGGAGTTCCCGCTCTTCCAGTACTGGGGCCCGACGGCGTCGATCAAGTCGAGCAAATGGGTGATCGGCGCGTCCCGGCAGATCCTGCGGGAGAAACGGCCTGATCTGCTGCTGACCTACGTTCCGCATCTGGACTACGACCTGCAGCGCTTCGGCCCGGACGCTCCCCAGGCGGCGCTGGCCGCGCGGGAACTGGACACCGCGCTCGTGCCGCTGCTCGACGACGCCCGCAACGCCGGGGCGACCGTGGTCGTGCTCAGCGAGTACGGGATCACCAACGTGCAACGGCCCGTCGACATCAACCGGGCGCTGCGCCGCGAGGGCCTGCTGGAGGTCTACACCCAGGCGGGGATGGAGTACCTCGACCCGTGGGCGTCGCGCGCGTTCGCCGTCGCCGACCACCAGGTCGCGCACGTCTACGTCCGCGACTCCTCCGATGTGGAGCGTGTGCGCGGAGTCGTCGGCGAGCTGACCGGTGTCGACGAGGTCCTCGACCGCGAGGCACAGGCCAAGTACGGGATCGACCACGAACGCGCCGGCGAACTCGTCGCGGTCGCGGAGCCGGACTCGTGGTTCACCTACTACTACTGGCTCGACGACGAGCGGAAGCCCGACTTCGCGCGCGGCGTCGAGATCCACCGCAAACCGGGCTACGACCCCGCCGAGCTGTTCTTCGATCCGGAGGACAAGTTCGCCAAGGCGCGGGCCGGGCTCAACCTGGCGAAGAAGTTCGCCGGGCTCCGGTACGCGATGGACGTCGTCCCGACCGACCCGCGCTGGGTGCGCGGCTCACACGGGCGGCTACCGGATTCCTCCGAGGACGGTCCGGTGCTGCTGTGCAGCGACCCGGCCTTCCAGCCGTCCGGCCGCGTCGGCGCGCTCGACGTCCATCCGCTCCTGTTGTCCCTGCAGGGCTTGAAATGACACGGGACACGCGTGATTGGAGGCGGAACACACGTGATTAGAGACCGAACACCGTGATCCGCCTCCAATCACGCGTGATCCGGCTTCGCAGCTCGCCCGAATAGGTCATCGGCACCCCACAGAAAGGCGCGTTACCAGCTCCGTTCCTTGATCGCCGCCGCTCATCGAAAGGATCGCTCCAGCCATGTCCTTAAAACGACGGCTCGGCGTGCTCGTCACGTCGATGGTCACCGCTCTGACAGGCTTCGCGCTACCGATGCCCACCGCATCGGCGCACGAAGCGGCGACGGTGCTCGTGTTCTCCAAGACCGCGGGCTTCCGGCACGATTCGATCCCGGACGGGATCAAGGCGATCAAGGAACTGGGTGCGCAGAACCACTTCGCGGTGGAAGCCACCGAGGACGCGGCGGCCTTCACCGACGCGAACCTCAAACGCTTCAACGCGGTGGTCTGGCTTTCCACCACCGGTGACGTGCTGAACGCGAGCCAGCAGTCCGCGTTCGAACGGTACGTGAAGGGAGGCGGCGGGTACGTGGGCGTGCACGCCGCCTCCGACACCGAATACGACTGGCCCTGGTACGGCGAACTGGTCGGGGCGTACTTCAAGTCCCATCCGCAGATCCAGAAGGCGAACGTCAAGGTCGAAGACCACTCCCATGTGTCCACTGTGGATTTGCCGGAGACCTGGCCGCGGACGGACGAGTGGTACAACTACCGCCAGAACCCGCGCAGCAACGTGCACGTGCTCGCGAGCCTGGACGAAAAGAGCTACCAGCCCGGTGACGGCGCGATGGGCGACCACCCGATCGCCTGGTGCCACGAGAACTCCGGCGGCCGCTCCTGGTACACCGGCGGCGGGCACACCAAGGAGTCCTACAGCGAACCGGCGTTCCGCAAGCATCTGGCGGGCGGGATCAAGTACGCCACCAAGCTGAGCGAGGCGGGCTGCGCCAAGACCCAGGAAGACCCGGTCGACGCGGACTTCGACCAGATCACCCTGGCCAAGGGCGAGGAGAAGACCGGCGAGCCGATCGCGCTCTCCGTCCTGCCCAACCGCGACGTCCTGCACACCTCGCGCGACGGCCGCGTCTGGTACACCAGCTCGAGCGCGACGACCAAACTGGCCGCGACCATCCCCGTCTACAACCACGACGAGGACGGTTTGCAGGGTGTCGCCATCGACCCGGACTTCGCCAAGAACCGCTGGGTCTACCTGTACTACGCGCCCAAGCTGAACACCCCGGCCGGTGACGCGCCGCAGAACGGCACCCCGGCGGACTTCGCACCGTTCAAGGGCTACAACCAGCTCTCGCGGTTCAAGCTGGGCACCGACAACAACCTGGACCTCGCCAGCGAACAGAAGATCCTGCAGGTCCCGGCCGAACGCGGTATCTGCTGCCACGCCGGCGGCGAGATCGACTTCGACGCGCAGGGCAACCTCTATCTGTCCACAGGGGACGATTCCAACCCGTTCTCGTCCGACGGCTTCACCCCGATCGACGAGCGAGCCGACCGCAACCCGGTCTACGACGCCCAGCGCACCTCCGGCAACACCAACGACCTGCGCGGCAAGGTGCTGCGGATCAAGGTCGACGCCAAGGGCAAGTACACCGTCCCCAAGGGCAACCTGTTCCCGAAGGGCAAGGCCAAGACCAAGCCCGAGATCTACGCGATGGGCTTCCGCAACCCGTTCCGGTTCGCCGTGGACCGCAAGACCGGTTGGATCCACCTCGCCGACTACGGTCCCGACGCCGGCGCGGCCAACCCGGCGCGCGGCCCCGGCGGCACCGTCGAGTTCAACCTGATCAAGAAGCCGGGGAACTTCGGCTGGCCGTACTGCGTCGGGGACAACCAGCCGTTCATCGACTACGACTTCGCCACCGGCCAGTCCGGCGCCGCCTTCGACTGCGCCAAGCCGAAGAACACCAGTCCGCGCAACACCGGGCTCACCGATCTGCCGCCGGTGGAAAAGGCCTGGATTCCCTACGACGGCGGTTCGGTTCCCGAGTTCGGCACCGGCCCCGAGTCACCGATGGGCGGCCCGGTCTACTCCTACGACGCGAAGAACCCGTCGCAGACCAAGTTCCCGGAGTACTTCAACGGCAAGACCTTCGCCTACGAGTGGGAACGCGGCTGGATCAAGGAGATCACCGTCGGCAAGAACGGTGAGCGCGGCGCCATCAAGCCGTTCTTCGATTCGATGGACCTGGTGCGCCCGATGAACATCGAGTTCGGCCCGGACGGCGCGCTCTACGTCCTCGACTACGGCACCGGCTATTTCGGGGGCTCCAAGGAATCCGCCGTCTACCGCGTCGACTACACCAAGGGACGCCGGACGCCGGTCGCCCAGGTGGCCGCGGACAAGACGTCCGGCCAGGCACCGCTCACGGTCGGGTTCGACCCGGCCGGGACGAACGACCCCGACGGTGGCGCGCTCACCTACGCCTGGGACTTCGACGGGAACGGCACGACCGATTCCACCGAAGCGGCCCCGGTTTCCCACACCTACACCGCGAACGGCCAGTACACGGCGAAGCTCTCGGTCACCGACTCCACCGGGCTGACCGGTTCGGCGAGCGTGGTGGTCACCGTCGGCAACACCGCGCCGGTGGTCACGTTGAAGACGCCGGTCAACGGCAGCGTGTTCAGCTTCGGCGACATGGTCCCGTTCAAGGTCGAGGTGACCGACGCGGAGGACAACCCGATCGACTGCTCGAAGGTGACCGTCGAATACATCCTCGGCCACGAGGGCCACGGGCATCCGCTGAGCCGCGCGACCGGTTGCGAGGGCACCATCGCCACGCCCGCCGACGAAGGCCACGGTGCGGACGCCAACGTCTTCGGCGTCATCAACGCCAGCTACACCGACAACGGTGGAAACGGCGTCCCGGCGCTCACCGGCGAGGCGGAATCCCTGCTGCAGCCCAAGTTGAAGCAGGCGGAGTTCTACACCCAGTCCAGCGGGATCGAGGTCGTCGGGCATGACGGCGCGAGTGGCGGCAAGCGGGTCGGCCACATCGAAGCCGGTGACTGGATCAAGTTCGACCCGGTGAATCTCGTGGGTGTCCGCGGGATCGGCTACCGGGTCTCTTCCGGCGGCGCGGGCGGCACGATCGAGGTCCGCTCGGGCGCGGTGGACGGGCCGCTGGTCCAGACGGTCACGGTCGCCAACACCGGCGGCTGGGACACCTACGCCGACATCCCGGCCTCCGCGATCACCGACCCCGGCGGCACCGGCTCCTTGTTCCTGGTGTTCAAGGGCGGTTCCGGCGGTCTGTTCGACCTAGACGCGATCACCTTCGAGGAGAACTGATGAGCCGTCCGATCACCCTGTTCACCGGCCAGTGGGCGGATCTCCCGTTCACCGAGGTGTGCAGGCTGGCCAGCGAGTGGGGCTACGACGGCCTCGAGATCGCGTGTTCCGGCGACCACTTCGAGGTCGACCGCGCACTGTCCGAAGAGGACTATGTGCCTGGGCGCCTCAAGCTGCTCGCCGAGCACGGCCTCAAGGTGTGGGCCATTTCCAACCACCTCGTCGGGCAGGCCATCTGTGACGACCCGATCGACGAACGCCACCAGGCCATCATCCCTTCGAGGGTGTGGGGCGACGGTGAACCGGAAGGCGTCCGGCGGCGGGCGGCGAAGGAAATGGCCGACACCGCCCGCGCGGCGGCGAAACTCGGCGTGGACACGGTGATCGGTTTCACCGGTTCGAAGACCTGGAAGTACGTCGCGATGTTCCCGCCGGTCTCGCAGGCGGTCATCGACGAGGGTTACACCGATTTCGCGGACCGGTGGAACCCGATCCTCGACGTCTTCGACGAGGTGGGTGTGCGGTTCGCGCACGAGGTCCATCCGTCGGAGATCGCTTACGACTACTGGACCACGAAACGAGCGCTCGAAGCCGTCGGCAACCGTCCGGCGTTCGGGCTGAATTGGGATCCTTCGCATTTCATCTGGCAGGACCTCGACCCGGTCGGTTTCATCCTCGATTTCGCCGACCGGATCTACCACGTGGACTGCAAGGACACCAGGAAACGGTTCGACGGACGCAACGGACGGCTCGGCTCGCATCTCCCCTGGGGAGACCCCCGACGCGGCTGGGACTTCGTTTCGACCGGGCACGGCGACGTGCCCTGGGAGGACTGTTTCCGCGCACTGAATTCGATCGGTTACGCCGGTCCGATCTCGGTGGAGTGGGAAGACGCCGGCATGGACCGGCTCCGGGGCGCGGCGGAAGCCGTGACCTTTCTGCGGGGGCTCCTGTTCGACAAGCCGTCGGCGGCCTTCGACGCGGCTTTCAGCAACCAGAAGTGAGGGCGGTTTCATGTGCGGTGAAGAAGCTGAGCGGTTCCACTCTCGACGTTCGCTCCTCCGAGGTGCCGCGACGGCGGCCGTCGCGGTCGGCGCGGCGGTAGCCCTGCCGAGCGTGGCCAGTGCCGCCACCGAGGGATCCGGCCACCACGGTCGGGGCCGGATCCCGGTGGACAAGATCAGCATCCAGCTCTACTCCCTGCGCACCGCGCTGCAGGCCGATCTGCCGGGAACCCTGTCCGCGCTGGCGGACATCGGGTACCGGAAGGTCGAACTGGCGGGCACCTACGGCCGCACGGCCGCGGAGTTCCGCGGTCTGCTCGACAAGAACCACATCCGCGCGACGTCCACGCACGTGGGGATCGACGGGGACCTCGACAAGACCATCGCCGACGCGAAGGTCCTCGGGAACACCCGGGCCAACGTGCCGTTCGCGGCCTTCGACACCCTCGACGGCTGGAAGCAGTTCGCCGGACGGCTCGACACGGCGGCACGGAAGTTCCGCCAGGCCGGGATCCCGCTCGGGTACCACAACCACGCGCACGAGTTCGCGGCCATCGACGGCGTGCGCCCGTACGACGTGCTCACCAGGGGCACCAACCCGCGTTACGTGCACCTGGAGATCGACCTGTTCTGGGCGGTGGAAGGCGGCGTCGACCCGATTTCGCTGTACCGCAGGCACTTCCCGCGCGTGGTCCAGTACCACGTCAAGGACCGGACCGCGGACGGGCAGATGGTCGACCCCGGCAAGGGCGTCATCGACTTCCCCCGCATCTTCGGCTGCACCCGGCCGAACTTGCACGAGTACATCGTCGAGCACGACAACCCCACGGATCCCCTGAGCACCGCCCAGACCGGATTCACCTATCTCCGTAACGTCCGCTTCTAGCTGGGGATTCCACAATGGACAAGAGTAAACGCGGGCTGTCCCGCAGATCGATGCTCGCGGGCACCGCGGCCGGGGTCATCGCCCCGGTCGTGGTGTCGGCCAGCGCCGGTTCGGCACCGGCTGCCGCGGCCGGGATGACCCGCAACATCACCGTGTACGCCGACTACGTTCCCGGTTCGACCCGGGTCGGTTACGGGCTCGAGCCCGGCAAGCCGACCATCCCCGGGCCGCTCCTGGAGTGCTACGAGGGCGACACATTGGTGATCGAGCTGGTCAACAACACCGACCAGCGGCTTTCGATCCACCCGCACGGCGTCAACTACGACACCAAGTCGGACGGTTCGCCGTTCAACGATTCCTTCAACAAGCCCTACGAAACCAAGACCTACACCTGGAAGACGCGGACGGCTTACCAGGCTGCCAACGGTTTCTGGATGCCCGGCAGCGCGGGGTACTGGCACTACCACGACCACGCTTTCGGCGGCGACCACGGCACCATCGGCTTGATGAAGGGCCTCTACGGCGGCCTGATCGTGCGCAAACGCGGGGATCTGCTGCCCAGCAAGCAATTCACCGTCGTGTTCACCGAAATGTGGATCAACCACCAGGTCGCCCCGAACACCCCGATCTTCGAGGCGAACCTCGGCGAACGCGTCGAGTTCATCTGCATCGGGCACGGCAACCTGATGCACACCTTCCACCTGCACGCGCACCGCTGGGCGGACACCCGCACCGGCATGCTCACCAGCGCGACCGACAACGCCCCGATCCTCGACAACAAGACCCTGGACCCCGGCAACTCCTTCGGGTTCCAGGTGATCGCCGGTGACGGCGTCGGGCCGGGCGCGTGGATGTACCACTGCCACGTCCAGCAGCACTCGGACGACGGCATGTCCGGGGTGTTCCTGGTCCGCAACGCCGACGGCGGGATGCCCGCGGGCGCCCAGGACGCGATCGACCGTTTCAAGGGACATCAGCACGGCACCACCGCGGCCAAGCCGGACGCCACGGGCGCTTCCGCCCATTCCCACCACTAGTCTTGAAAGGAGCGAGAACTTGAGACGAGTCTTTTCGCAACGACGCCTCCGCAGACGGTCACTGGCCGCGATCGCGGTCGGCGCCGTCGTCACCTCCGGGCTTCCGCTGGCCATCGCACCGGTGACCGCCGAAGCCGCGACGAACGTCCCGGTGAACGTCCTGGTCTTCCACGGCACCGCCGCGGACCAGAAGGACCCCGTCCTGCGCGCCACGGACGCGATCTCGAGCCTGGGTCAGGCCAACGGGATCTCCGTCGCGTCCTCTTCGGACCCCGCGGTGTTCACCCCGGCGAACCTCGCGAAGTACCGCGGCGTCGTCTTCCTTTCCGCGCAGGGCATCACGCTCAACCGCGACCAGGAAACCTCGCTGCAGAACTACATGAAGGCGGGCGGCGGTTTCCTCGGGCTGTCGGACGCCGCGCGCGCCCAGGACGGCTCGCAGTGGTTCTCCGGTCTGATCGGCGCGCGTCCGGTGGGGGCGCGTCCCACGCCGGAGGCGGTCGCCTCGGTCACCGCGAGTGCGGAGAACGCGCCCAACGAGGGCAAGGACAAGCTGGCCGACAACAACGAGAACACCAAGTGGCTGGCCTTCGCGAACACCGCGTGGATCGCCTACAAGCTGGCCGCGCCGGTCGCGGTGAGCAGCTACGCGCTCGTGTCGGCGAACGACTTCGCCGGCCGTGACCCGAAGAGCTGGACCCTGCAGGGCTCCAACGACGGGACCGCGTGGACCGATCTGGACACCCGCACCAACGAGGTGTTCGCCGACCGGTTCCAGAGCCGCACCTTCACCTTCGCCAACACGACGGCGTACTCGAACTACCGGCTGAACATCACCGCCAACGCCGGTGAATCGGCCACCCAGCTGGCCGACTTCAAACTGTTCAAGGACCAGTCGACCACCCCGCCGCCGCCGGAGACCGCTCCGGCCGAGGCGACTGTCGACGTCCTCGACAAGGCGAACCCCACCACGGCGGGGCTGCCGCAGAAGTGGGTCCGCACGGACCGGTGGCTCAACTGGGAGGTCAACCCGGTCGGCACCGTCCACACCGTCGCGCAGGTCGAGGAGTCGACCTACAAGCCGGGTGTCGGCGCGAACGGCGCCTTCCACCCGATCTCGTGGTGCCGTGACTACGACGGCGGCCGTTCCTTCTACTCCGGGATGGGCCGGACCGAGGCGAGCTACGGCGAAGCCCAGTTCCGCAGCCACATCCTCGGCGCGCTGAAGTGGACCACCGGCATGGTGCGCGGGGACTGCAAGGCGGGCATCGCGGCCCACTACAAGGTCGAACGCCTGACCGCGAAGAACCAGCCGGGCCAGATGGACCAGATCGGCGAACCGCACGGGCTCACCATCGCACCCAACGGCCGGGTCTTCTACATCGGCCGCGCGGCCTGCGCCGGCAACTCGGTGCCCGCGCCGAACGACTGGACCAACCCCGAGATCGGCGCCGGCTGCGGCACGATCCACCAGTGGGACCCGGTCACCAAGAAACCGAAGCTGCTCACCACGCTCAAGGTGATGGGCAACCGCGGCAGCGGCGACGAACTGGTCAAGAACGAGGAAGGCCTCCTCGGGCTCGAGCTGGACCCGAAGTTCAGCGAGAACGGCTTCATGTACGCCTACTGGATGCCGCACGCGTCGATCGACATCGACAAGCGGATCGGCAAGCGCACGGTCTCGCGGTTCACCTACGACCTGACCAAGCAGACGCTGGACCAGGCGACCCGCAAGGACCTGCTCTCGTGGGACGTGCAGATCCACAGCTGCTGTCACGCCGGTGGCGGCATGGCGTTCGACAAGGACGGGAACCTCTACGTCGGTTCCGGTGACAGCAACTCGTCGCAGGGCTCCAACGGGTACTCCGGCAACAACTGGACCGAGGACTACAAGGGCGTCTCGTTCCAGGACGCGCGCCGCACCGCCGGCAACACCAACGACCTCAACGGCAAGATCCTGCGGATCCACCCCGAGGCCGACGGTACGTACACCAATCCGGCGGGCAACCTGTTCCCCGAGGCCAACGACCCCGGGAACAAGACCAGGCCCGAGATCTACGTGATGGGCGTGCGGAACATCTCACGTCTGCAAGTCGACAAGAAGACCAACTGGCTGACCGCGGCGTGGGTCGGTCCGGACGCGTCCACGCCGAGTCCGGAACTCGGCCCGGCGAAGTACGAGACCGCCACGATCATCACCGAGGCCGGCAACCACGGCTGGCCGTACTGCATGGGCAACAAGCAGCCCTACCGCGACCGCAGCAGCACCAACGCCGGAGTGCTCACCGGCTGGTACGACTGCGACAACCCGGTCAACACCTCGCCGCGCAACACCGGCCTGGTGAACCTGCCGCCGGTCAAGAAGAACATGATCTGGTACTCGCCGGACGGCGGCGGGCCGGTGTTCCCCAACCGTCCCAACAGCTCCGTCCCGTCGTACAACGCGGCCGAGGCCACCTACACGCAGCCGTACCTCAAGGGCGGCGGCCAGGCGGTCATGACCGGGCCGACGTACCACCGCGATCTCGTCAACACCACCAGCGGTGTGGCGTGGCCGTCGTACTGGAACGACAAGTGGTTCATCGGTGACCAGAGCAACGGGCAGAACCGGATCGCGGTCACCGTCGACCCGAACGGCGTCCCGAAGCAGGATCCGCCGGTGTTCGCCGAGACCGTGCGGCAGATCATCCCGACCGGCGGCGGCGACTTGAAGCTCCAGAGCTGGATGGACGCCGAGTTCGGTCCGGACGGCGCGTTGTACGCGCTCGACTACGGCAGTGGCTTCTTCACGTTGCAGGACAACCAGAAGCTGGTGAAGATCAGCTACACCGGCGGCGAGGCCACCCCGTCCGCGGCGGCGATGTCGACCATGGTGCAGAACAAGCCGCTCACCGCGGCCTTCACCGGGTCGAAGTCCGGCGGCGTCTCCTACAAGTGGGAGTTCGGCGACGGCACGATCTCGACGCAGGCCGACCCGCGGCACACCTACCCGCGCACCGGCCTCTACACCGCCAAGCTGACCGTGACCTACGCGGACGGCGAGACGGTGACCACGCGGAACTCGGTCAGTGTCGGCTGTTTCGTGGCGGATCCCAGTGCCACGGTGAGCATCGGTGACACCGACACCGGGGTGACCAACCGGAACGCGGGCGGCGGATGCACGGTCGACGACATGATCGACGACGAGAGCACGTGGACCTCCCACGCCGGTTTCGTCAACCACGTCACCCAGGCCGTGGACCGGCTGGGCGATCTCGGGGTGCTGAACTCGGCCGAGTCGGACAAGATCAACGCCGCGGCCGCCGCGTCGCCCATCGGCAACAAGGGCGTCACCGGCTACGACGCGATCTACGACGGCACGGCGGAGTCGTTCCGCAACTGGTCGCAGGCGCCGTCCGGGCAGTTCGCCATCCAGCCGGACGGGTCACTGCGACCGTCGGGTGGGCTGGGCATGCTGTGGTATTCCGCCCGGCAGTTCGGCAACTTCTCGGTGAAGCTGCAGTTCAAGGACATCGCGCCGAGCGGCAGCGCCAACAGCGGGGTGTTCGTCCGGTTCCCGGATCCGCGCACGCCGCTGGAGCAGCGCCCGCCGGGCAGCTGCGGCACGGTCGGGTCGGCGAAGACCTCGCAGGCCTGGGTCGCGATCTACTGCGGACACGAGGTCCAGCTGTACGACGGGGCCACCGGTGAACCGCAGAAGACCGGGTCGATCTACAACTTCGACCCGCGGCCGCTGGACCAGGCTGGCGTGAAGCCGAAGGGGACCTGGAACGAGTACGAGGTCAAGGTTGTCGGGCAGAAGTACACGATCAGCCGCAACGGCGTCGTGATCAACGAGTTCGAGAACGCGCCGGGGATCCAGTCCTCGCGTGCGGGCGACCCGTCGACCGACTTCCGGCAGTTCGTCAGCGGGTTCATCGGTCTGCAGAACCACGGTGACAACGACCTGATGGAGTTCCGCAACATCCGGGTGCGGCAGCTGTAGCGCGAAAGCCGGCCGGGCGCGTGGATTCCGCGTGCCCGGCCGGTCTCCCTGTACGGAAGGTTTCCCTGCGATGTCCCCAAGAATCCTCGTCGCGGCCTTGCTGGCCGCGACGCTCGCGATAGCGGGCCTGGTGTTACCGGCCTCCTCCGCACCCGCCTCCGCCGCGCCCGTCCAGACCCTGGAATGGACCGCGGGCGACAGCACCGACCACTACCTCAGCGCGCCCACCACCGCGGTGGCGGGCGAGACCACGATCCTGTTCAAGAACACCGAAGCCCTCGGCTCGACGATGTCGCACACGCTGACGTTCGACACCACGACCGCCGGCTACAACCACGACGTCAACCTCAACATCCTCGCGAACCCCTATGACGAGCAGAACGGCGAGCACCAGGCGACCGTGACGCTGACGCCGGGCAAGTACCGGTTCTATTGCACGATCCAGGGGCACAGCAAGATGGTCGGCGAGCTCGTCGTCACCGACGGCGGCGGCAACCCCGACACGACCCCGCCGACGGTGACCGCCAACGTCACCGGCACCAAGGACACCGCCGGGAACTACGTCGGTTCCGCGACGGTGAACCTGGCCGCCACCGACAGCCAGTCCGGGGTGGACAAGGTCGAGTACCAGCTCGACGGCGGCGCCTGGACCGCGTACTCCGCGCCCGTGGTGGTCAACGCCGTGGGTTCGCACATGGTCCACTACAAGGCGACCGACAAGGCCGGGAACGTTTCCCCGGAAGGGATGTCGTCGTTCAGTGTTGTCGCAGGCCAGCCCGGTGACAAGACGCCGCCGACGGTGACGTCCGAGGTGACCGGGAACAAGGACGGCGCGGGGAACTACCTCGACACCGCGACCGTGAAGGTGACCGCCACCGACGCCGACTCCGGCGTCGACAAGGTCGAGTACAAAGTGGACGATGGCGCGTGGACCGCGTACACCGCTCCGGTCGCGGTCACCGCGCCGGGGATGCACATGGTCCACTACCGCGCTTCGGACAAGGCGGGCAACGTCTCGCCGGAGGGCATGGCGCATTTCACGATCGTCAGCGGTGACACGACCGCCCCAGCGGTGACTTCCGAAGTGACCGGGACCAAGGACACCGCCGGCAACTATGTCGGCAAGGCGACCGTGACCCTCACGGCCACCGACGCCGGTTCGGGTGTCGGCAAGGTCGAGTACAAGCTGAACGGCGGCCCTTGGCTGACGTACTCGGCGCCGCTCGCGCTGACCGTCGTCGGCGCGCACACGGTGAACTACAAGGCGACCGACAAGGCGGGCAACGTCTCGGCCGAAGGTGCGGCGGCGTTCACCATCGTCGAAGGCGACGACAGCACCGCGCCCGCCGTTTCGGTGGTGGTGAGCGGTGATCTGGACGGGAGCTGGTCGTACATCGAGGACGCGACCATCAACCTGACAGCGACCGACACCGGATCCGGTGTGGACAAGATCGAGTACAAAATGGACGGTGGGGCTTGGACGGTGTACACCGCACCGGTCAAGGTCACCGCGCTCGGCACGCACACGCTGACGTACCGGGCTTCGGACAAGGCGGGCAACGTCTCGGCGGAACAGGGCGGCGCGTTCACCATCGTCGCCGCGCCGCCGGGTCCGGACACGTGCCCGGACTCCGACGTCCGGGACACGGTGATCCTCGGCTCGGCGGACAGCCAGGTCGAGAACCGCGACACCGGTAACGGCTGCACGATCAACGACGTGATCGACGACGAGTCGGACTACTCGTCGAACGACCAGTTCGTGACCTACGTGCGGGCCGTGACGCAGGAACTCCTCGACGGCGAGGTCATCTCGTCCGACGAGCGGAACCTGATCGTCACGGCGGCGATCGACTCCGGCATCGGCGGCTCGACCGCTGAACCGCAGAAGCGGCCGGAGACGAAGAACCCCGGCATGAAGAAGGTCGTGAAGACACCGATCCGGGACGTCTGATCTCTCGGTGTTGTCCGTGAAGGCCCCCTTCCCTGTGCTGAGGCGAGGGAAGGGGGCCTTCACCTGCCCGGCCAACTGCTCGGTGGCCCTCAATACCCAACTGCCGGGCGTTGCGAAAGCCACTTTCGCAACCTTCAACGTTGCGAAAGTGGCTTTCGCAACGCCCCGGCCCGGCTGGTCACGGTGTGAAGGAGTTACCTTTCTCGCGCCGCGTTCGTCATGGCCATGACGGATTCGGCGCGAGGAAGGTGACGACATGACCGGCGATGCCCTGGCCAGTGCGTTCGAGGAGCAGCGCGGACGTCTGGTGGCGGTGGCCCACCGGATGCTCGGCTCGCGTGTGGACGCCGAAGACGCCGTCCAGGAGGCCTGGTTACGGCTGGCGCGTCAGGACGCCGACACGATCGACAACCTCTCCGGCTGGCTGACCACCGTCGTCGGCCGTGTCTGCATCGACGTCCTGCGCTCCCGCAAGACCCGCCCCGAGGAGCCCTTCGACGAGGCGCCCGAGGTGCTGGTGCTCGAGGACTCGCCCGAAGAAGACGCGCTGCTGGCCGAATCGGTCGGGCTGGCGCTGCTCGTGGTGCTCGACACGCTCGGCCCGGCCGAACGGCTGGCCTTCGTCCTGCACGATCTGTTCGCGGTCCCGTTCGCCGAGGTCGGCGAGATCCTCGGCAAATCCGCGGACGCGGCCAAGATGCTCGCCAGCCGCGCGCGCCGGAAGGTGCAGGGCCGTCGCCCGGTCGACGAGCCGCAGCAGCGCGCCGTGGTCGACGCGTTCCTCGCGGCCGCGCGCGAAGGGGACTTCGACGGGTTGATCCGGGTGCTCGATCCCGACGTGACGTGGCGCTCGGAGACCGCGCGCGGTGTCGTCGTCAGGTCGGGCGCGACCGACGTGGCCACCCGGGTCCAGCGCGGCGCCCGCGCCGTGGGGACCCTGCGCCCCGCACTGGTCGGCGGCAAGCCCGGCCTCGTGACCTGGGACAAGCGCGGCAGGCTGGGCGGCGTGATGGCGTGCACCGTCGTCGACGGCCGCATCGTCGCGATCGACTCCGTGAGTGATCCACGTCGCCTCGCGGCACTGGGTGTTACCTCTCTGGAGGCTCCCTCGTCCAAGTAAGCGAAACAACGACGAGAAGGAGAATCCCATGCAGGCACGACTCGAAGTCTTCAAGACCGCTCTCGCGCCGAAGCTGGTGAAGCACCTCGTCGCGGCGGGAAGGGTCCTCGAAGGCAGCGAACTTCCCGCCGCGACAAGGGAACTGGTGAACATCCGGGCCAGCCAGATCAACGGCTGCTCGGGATGCCTCGACATGCACACCAAGGACGCCGCGGCGGCGGGGGAGACGGCCGTCCGGCTGAACCTGGTCGCGTGCTGGCGGGAGGCGACGGTCTTCACCGAGGCCGAGCGCGCCGCGCTGGAACTCACCGAGCAGGGCTGCCGCATCGCCGACAGCAGCGGTGTCACCGACGAGGCGTGGGAAGCCGCCGCCAAGCATTACGACGACGAGCAGTTGCTGGCCCTGGTGACCCAGATCGCGCTCATCAACGCCTTCAACCGGTTGAACGTCATCACCCGGCAGCCGGCGGGGGACTACACGCCGGGCCAGTTCGCAGGGCACTGATGGACACCGCGCTGTGGATCGTCGCCGGTCTGCTCGCCGTCATGTATCTCGTGTCCGGTGTCGGGAAACTGTTCCTGCCGAGGGAAAAGATCGCCGGGGTGGCGTCCGGCGCGGGCTGGGTGCTGGACTTCGGGCCGGGCACTGTCAAGGCGATCGGGGCGGTCGAGATCCTGGGGGCGGCCGGCCTGATCCTGCCCGCGCTGCTGGACATCGCGCCGGTGCTGGTGCCGCTGGCCGCGCTGGGGCTGGCGCTGGTCATGGCGGGGGCGGTGGTCCTGCGGATCCGCCGTCGCGAGCCCAAGATCGCGCTGCTGGACCTGGCGTATCTCGCGTTGTGCGCGTTCGTCGCCCTCGGGCGTGCCTGATGCGCGTGAAGGCCCCCTTCCCTCGGCTGGTCATCTAAAACCAGGGCAGAGGGAAGGGGGCCTTCACGCGCGATCAGCTCAGGTGCGCTGCTTCGACCGGCCGAGGATGGTCCGACGGCGGCCGTGGCCGTTCGTGCGTTCCTCGTGCAGTTCCTTCAGCGACAGCATCATCGCGTCTTCCTGCTTCATCAGCGGATCGTTGCGCAGGTCCTTCCAGACCGACGCGCACAGCCCGACCATCACGAACACGAACGGCACCGCGATCAGGATGGTGAGGTTCTGCAGCCCTGTCAGCGCCTTGTCCCCGCCGACCAGCAGCATCACCGCCGCGACGGCGCCCATCAGGACACCCCAGAAGATGACGACACCCTTCTTCGGATGCACACTTCCGCGCTGGGACAAGGTGCCCATCACCACCGACGCCGCGTCCGCGCCGGAGACGAAGAAGATCGACACCAGGATCATCACCAGGATCGCGATCGGGATGAACCACGGCAGGGTTTCGAGCAGTTCGAACGTCGCCGACTGGGCACTGCCCGCGCCCGCGATGTCCGTACCGGCCCGCTGCCTGCTGATCGCCGCGCCGCCGAAGATCGCGAACCAGATCAGGCTCACGACGCTCGGGATCGCGATGACCCCGAAGATGAACTGCCGGATGGTGCGGCCGCGGGAGATCCGCGCGATGAACATGCCGACGAAGGGCGTCCACGAGATCCACCACGCCCAGTAGAAGACCGTCCAGCCGCCGAGCCAGGTCTGCATCTCCTCGCCGCCGGTCATCCCGGTACGGCCGGACATCTCGGCCAGCTCGCGGAAGTAGTCGCCGATCGCGCCCGGCACGATGTTGAGGATCAGCACGGTCGGCCCGACCACCAGGACGAACACCGCGAGTACCGCGGCGAGCACCATGTTGATGTTGGACAGCCACTGGATTCCCTTGGCCACGCCGGAAACCGCCGAGGCGATGAACGCGATGGTGAGGATCGCGATGATCGCGACCAGCAGGCCCTTGCCGGGGTCGTCGATCCAGCCGACGGCGCCCATGCCGCCGCCTACCTGGAGCGCGCCGAGGCCGAGGGAAGCGGCCGAACCGAACAGGGTGGCGAAGATCGCCATGATGTCGATCGCCTTGCCCAGCGGGCCCTCGGTGCGCCGCTTGCCGATCAGCGGGGCGAACACCGAACTGATCAGCTGGGTGCGGCCCTTGCGGAAGGTGCTGTAGGCGATCGCGAGACCGACGACGGCGTAGATCGCCCACGGGTGCACGGTCCAGTGGAACAACGTCGTCGCCATCGCGGTGTGGACGGCTTCGTCGGAGTTGGGGGCCGCGGTGCCCGGGGGCGGGCTCGCGAGGTGGGAGACCGGCTCGTACACACCGAAGAACATCAGGCCGATGCCCATGCCGGCGCTGAACATCATCGCGATCCACGACGACGTCCGGAACTCGGGCAGTTCCTTGTCCCCGCCCAGCGGGATCCGGCCGTAGCGGCTTATCGCCAGGCAGACCGCGAAGATCACGAAACCGCTCGCGGTGAGCACGAAAGCCCAGCCGCCATAAGGAATCACGGCGTCGTTGAGGAGGGTCGACGCGACGTTCGCGAGGCTCTCCGGCGCGAGGACGCCCCAGACGATGATCGCGAGCGCGAGGGCCGCCGCCACACCGAAAACGGTGCGGTCGGTCTCGGCGGGTCGTTCGGAGGCGAGGTCGAGGGGGACGTGTTCATCGGGCGTGTGGCCCGGACCTGTCGTATCCGGTGCGTGGGCGAGATCCGTCGCGGTCTCCGCGACGACCTCTTCTTCCGCTTGTTTACCGTCCTGCGAACTCATGTTCAGCCACGCGCCGATGACGGCGCGTTCTCCTTCCGCCCGAGTTAACCCGTTTGCACCACTGCACCCTAACCAGAAAACTGGTAACCGGCAGAAAATACGGACGAAGTGGTTTAAACCCATGATCAGGGGTTTGACCTCGGCGGATGGCGGCTTTGTTCACGCTCTCGGCGGCGAACGTGTCTCTCGTGACACCGATGGGCTCAGACTGTCGAACCTCCCCTCCAGAAGGGGTGACCGAGCGGGTCGCCGCCGGACGCGGTCGGACGGCCTTGCCGCGCGTGGTTGCGCTCCAGGAGGTAGGTGATCAGGGCGATCAGGGCGAGGGTGACGATGATTGCGGTCATGGCAGTAAGTTTGCGCCACTCGACATCCTGCCAAAAGTGGCAGTCCTGTCGTTGTGCGTCAAAATCCTGCCAGCTATGCTGCGGTCATGCTGAAGAGCGTCGCCGTGGTGCTGCTGGACGATTTCGCCGCTTTCGAGTTCGGCGTCGTCTGCGAGGTGTTCGGTTACGACCGCACGGATGACGGAGTGCCCCTGCTCGACTTCCGCGTGTGCGGGGAGCGGGCGGGAGAGCCGCTCACCCTCGGCCACGGCGTCAAGGTGACTCCGGAGCACGGCCTCGAAGCGACCGAGGACGCGGATCTCGTCGTCGTCCCCGCCTGCGACGTGCGCGACGAGTACCCGCCCGCGGTGCTCGAGGCGCTCCGCGCGGCATCGGCGCGGGGCGCCACGCTGCTTTCGGTCTGCACCGGCGCGTTCGTGCTGGGCGCCGCGGGCCTGCTCGACGAGCGGCGGTGCACGAACCACTGGCGGCACAGCGCCCGGTTCCGGGAGCGGTTCCCGAAGGCGCGGCTGGATCCGGACGTCCTCTTCGTCGACGACGGCGACATCATCACCAGCGCGGGGACGGCCGCCGGCATCGACGCCTGCCTGCACCTGATCCGGCGCGAACTGGGCTCCGCCGCGGCCACCGCGATCGCCCGGCGCATGGTGGTGCCGCCGCAGCGCGAGGGCGGGCAGCGCCAGTTCGTCGAAGTGCCGATCCCGGAATGCACCAGCGACAGTCTCCAGCCGGTGCTCACCTGGATGCTCGACACCATCGCCCACGAACATCCCGTCGCCGACCTCGCCCGCCGCGCGCAGATGTCCGAGCGCACCTTCGCCCGCAAGTTCGTCGCCGAGACGGGCACCACACCCCACCGATGGCTTTCGACGCAACGGGTGCTGCACGCGAGGTCGCTGCTCGAGGAGACGACGATGAGCGTCGACGAGGTCGCGCGCCGCTGCGGTTTCGGCTCGGGAGCCCTGCTGCGCCACCACTTCCACAAGGTCGTCGGTGTCGCGCCGCAGGACTACCGCCGGACCTTCGCGCCGCAGCGCGTCTAGGCGCGACCGGTTCGCCGGGCCGTCCGGTGGCGGCCGTGATGGCGAGATGGTCGGCGTGAGCGCGGGATTCGACCGGAGCGCCGAAGTGACGGCTCGGTGTGGCGGCGTACTCCGCGCCCGCGCTGACTTCCTCGGCCACGCCGGAATTGTCTCAGCCGAGGACGAACGGCGGGTCGCTCATCGGGTCGGTTTCGCCGGTCTCGTGGGTCTTCCGGTCGACTGGGTTGAGGCCGGTGGCGTGCGCCCGGACCAGGGTTTGGGTCGGGGGTGGGGGTGGGTCTTTCGAGGTCGGCGGGTTCGAGGGCTTCGGGGCTGCTCAGGCGGTCTGGTTGATCGCTTGCAGGGGGTTCAGTGTTCGGTGAGTGTCGTGCTTTCGGTGTGGCTCGGGTGGGCTACGGGTCGTCAGGTTCGGGGCAGCGGGTGCCGGGGCCTGCGGGAGCGCGTTGTGAAAGCCACTTTCGCAACGTTGAGGGTTGCGAAAGTGGCTTTCGCAACGCCGCCGCCCCGCCCGGCCAGCCCGCCCCGCCCGGCCTGCCCGGTCTCGAAGGGGTCGCGTCAGCTCTCTCCGGTGTCGCGAAAGCCACTTTCAGGACATCAGACGTCCCGAAAGTGGCTTTCGCGACACCGCTGCGGCAGTCGTGAAGAGGCGACCCCACCTAGGCGCTCAGAGGCTGAACACGGTGACGTACTCCGCGTCCCGCACGACGTAGCCGAACCGGGTGCGGAGTTCGCGGACGACCGCGCGCATGTGCTCGGCGCCGTAGACCACGCCGATCGTCCCCGGCTCGTGATGCCGCTGCTCGTGCAGCTCGGCCAGCGCGTCCACGAGGAGCTTGTCGCGGCTGACGCCGATCAGGTCGTCGAACTCGGGCATGACCTCGGCGGTTTCGGTCCACGAATCGTCTTCGTCGTCGACGGTCAGGAACCGCGCCAGCATCCCGCGAGTGCCGAAGCCGCGCAGGAAGACCCCCAGCGTCGGCGCGAGGAGGGACATCATCAACCGGTCGCCGAGCGGGACGCGGCGCCAGCCCTCGGAGAAGGCGGGGCCGTCGAGGTCCGGGCGGACGGTCGGCACGGTGAAGGTGCCGGCCTTCAGGTCCTGCACCACCAGCCCGAGGCGTTTGTTCCGGGCGGCGAGCCGGTAACTCGCTGTCAGCCTGGACACCGGTTTCGCGTCGCCGACCCCCTCGGCCACCACCACGTCGCATTCGTTCGCCTGCCGCCGCACGGTGTCGAAGTAGGCCTGCGTGCCGATGTGCACCATGGGGAACAGCCGGAAATCGAGCGCCGATCCCTTGGCCCGCAGCGTCAGCACCACGGCCCGGACGCCCAGTTCGTTCGCGACGATGATCTCCATGACCCCTCCTGCCCGTGTTGAGAGAACGCGCGGCGGGGCCGGAAGGTTGCCGTGGCTCAGGCCGGACGTCGCCCGACGGCCTCGAAGATGTTGTAGGTCAGCATGGCGGCGCCTTCGGTGAACCCGTTGATGAGGATCTTCCGGCCATCGGCGAGTTTGACGAGGCAGCCGACGTCGCCGCCGAGGGTCCTGGCGAGGACGTTGCTCTTCGTGTGGTCGACGACCGCCTCGATCACGTCCCACGGCACGACGGTGGTCGACTTGCGCCAGGTGTGCACGAACCCCTGCTCGTACAGGGTGAAGGTCTCGCCCCGTTTGCCGATGGCCTGCCAGCAGAGCCAGGCGCCCATCAAGGCCAGCCCCAGTCCGCAGCCGATGACGAGGCCGATGAACATCTCCCCGCCGGAGACCCCGGCCTCCTGTCCCATGAGGAACAGGACGGTGCCGAAGAGGGCGATCGGTGTGCCGATCGCCATCGCGGCCAGCCCCCGGATCGCGCGGCTGCGGGAGTTCGTCTCGAAGCGTTCGATGTAGGCACCCAGTTCGGTCACCGGCGGGACGTTAACAGCGAAAGCGGGGACCGGTCCCTAGTCTTTCGACTCCTTCGAGGGCTTGTTGAAGAGCCCGAGCGACTGGGCGACGGCTGCTCCGCCCGCCATCAAGCCGAGTGGCAGCACCTTGATCCAGAAGGCGCCCGCCTCGAGCGAGATCAGCAACGCGATCAATCCGCCCGCCAGCGCGACCAGAACGAACATGCCCAGCGCGACGCGGGGTTTCGAGACCATGTGTCCTCCAGATATGAGATCGGGAGAGCAAGCCTCGCGACGGCCGCGGCGCGGAGCGAGGTCATTTTTGCCGCGTTCGGACTTCCGGGTCTTCGCAGAGCACCACGTGCAGCATGCCGCCGGGCAAGCCGCTGTTCGGATAGGTGACGTAGGTGGGGCCGAGGCCGAGTTCCGCGCAGTAATGCCGTCCCGGCGCTTCGCCGATCAGAGCAGGGCCGTCCTCGGCGACGTCACGCACGTTGTCGCTTTCGACCTCGAAGGCGTGGCGGCTGCCGACGAGGAAAAGAGTGTCCGCGGCGATGCCCGGGCGAAGCTGGTTGAGGTCGCCGGGATAGCCCAGGCGGTCTTCGCGGCCGAGGACAGGGAAGGCGTTCGGCGGCGTTTTCACTGTGTGAGGCACTCCGGCGCCGAGCCGGGCGCGCACGCTTTTCCAACGGGACAACGGAAACTGCAGGCTGTGATGCAGCAGGACCAGATCGAGGGACCGGCAGTCACAGTCCCGTTCGCAGGTCGTCCGGCTCGTGCGATAAGGCAGATAGACCAGGCTGCGTGGCGAGCGCGACGCCAGCCACCACGCGACGGCCAGCTCGCGCGCGGCCGCTTCGTCCAAGTCCAGCTCCGCGCCGTGCCAGCTTTCGCTCAACGAGCCGTGTGAGATCCGACGTGCCGGGCGGATGACGCGGTACTCGTCCTTGCCGAGGCGGACCTGACTGATCAGTGTGCGCCATTTGTACCCGTCCAGTTCCACCGTGCCCTCGTTCCCCCCTCGGCTCCAGCGGAACTTTAGGGCTCGTGCGGCGCCGTGACCACCGAGTTTGCGCGCCTGCGCGAACCAGGCCTACTATCAGGGCAGTCGTACAGGACGAACGCCCTAGGAGGCGATGGTGGCAGGCTCCCCGGCCGCGGAACGTGGTCAGATCGCGCGGCGGCGGTTACTCGAAGCCGCGGTCGCACTGGTGCCCGAACTCGGCTGGTCCGCGGTCAGCACCCGGATCCTCGCCGAACGCGCGGGGGTGACCCCGAGCGTCGTGCACTACCACTTCCCGTCGTTGCAAGCCCTGCTGATCGAGGCTGTTTTGGGAGCGATGCGCGAGGTCGCCGTCGCTTTCGAACCGGCGCTGGAGGCGGCCGGAACACCCGAGGCCGCGGTGGACGCGTTGCTGGCGTCGGTCGGCGAGTACACCGGAACCGACCCGATGTCGTTGCTGTTCGCCGAGGCGTACCTGGCCGCGACCCGCGAAGACACCCTGCGCCAAGGCATCCGGGAGATCCTCACCGGCTTGCGCACCAGGTTCGGCGGCTGGCTGGCGGAGCGCGGAGTGACCGACGCCGAGGCCACGGCCGAGGTGCTTTTCGCGACGGTGGACGGGCTTCTGCTGCATCGCGCGCTCGAACCGGAGTCCGGCGGCGGGGTCATCCCGGCCGTCCTGCACAGGCTGGTCCGCTGAATCGAAAGGGAGGGAAGTCATGAAGGTGGCGATCTGCGGTGCCGGGATCACCGGTTTGGCGCTCGCGCACCGGCTCGCGGCGCGAGACATCGAAGTCGTGGTGCTCGAACGCGCCCCGAGGCCCAGGGAGCAGGGCTACATGATCGACTTCTTCGGCCCGGGTTACGACGCGGTCGAGGAGATGGGCCTGCTGCCCGAGGTCGAGAACGTCGCGTACCGAGTGGACGAAGCGAGCCTGCTGGACGAACACGGACGCCGCCGGGCCGCGATCGACTACGTCCAGTTCGCCAAGTCGGTGCGGGGCAGGCTGTGCAGCATCATGCGGCCCGATCTCGAACGGGTGTTGCGTGAGACGCTACCGTCCACAGTGGACGTCCGGTTCGGTGCCGGGGTCACGGAGTTCGAGGATCTCGGCGACCGCGTGCGGGTGACCTCGGCGGACGGCGAGGTGCTCGAAGCCGATCTCCTGGTGGGGGCCGACGGAATCCATTCGACCGTCCGGCGGCTGGTCTTCGGTGATGAGGACCGGTTCCTGCGGTATCTCGGATTCCACACGGCCGCGTTCGTCTTCGAGGACGAAGCGATCCGCGACCAGGTGGGGGAGCGGTTCTGCCTCACCGACACCATCGGCAGGCAGATGGGCTTCTACGGTCTCCGCGACGGCAAGCTCGCCGCGTTCGCCGTACACCGCGCCACCGATCCCGCCCTGCCCGCCGACGCGCGAGACGCGCTCCGCGCGAACTACGGCTCGCTCGGCTGGGCCGTACCCCGAGCGCTCGATCTCTGCCCACCCGCCGAAGAGGTGTACTACGACCAGGTCGCCCAGGTCGAAATGCCGTCCTGGAGCCGCGGCCGAGTCGTCCTCGTCGGCGACGCCTGCTACGCCGTCTCGCTCCTTGCCGGACAGGGCGCCTCCCTCGGGATCACGGGCGCGTTCGTGCTGGCCGAGCAACTCACGCGGGCGAGCTCGATCGAGAACGCTTTCGCGGAGTACGAAAAGCTGGTCCGCCCCGTGGTCACCGAGAAGCAGCACGTCGCCCGCCGCGGAGCACGATGGTTCCTGCCCGCGAACCGGCTCCTGCTCCAAGCGCGCCGGATCTTCCTGCGCGTGGCGAAGCTCCCGGGCCTCGAACGTCCCCTCGCCGCCGCCGTCACGGGCAAATCGACGGCGCTGGTGACGAATCTGAGGCAAGGGACCGAGGTGGGCCGGCCTATGTCCTGAGGTGCATGGTGTTGCGCCTCGGTTGGCCAGTGGGGTCAAGGTAGGCCGGGGCGGTGAATTCGGGCAGGCCATCCTGAGCGATCCGGACTTTCCATTGGCTGTGGTGGATGAGCCGGTGGTGTTTGGTGCACAGGAGCACGAGGTTGTCGATTTTCGTTTCGCCGTGGTGTTCCCAGAAAACGATGTGGTGTGCGGTACAGCGTGGTACCGGCATGTCGCAGCCCGGGAAGGCGCAGCCTCCGTCGCGGATGGTGAGCGCGTACTTCTGCGCCAACGACACGGTCCGTTTCGACCTGCCGATATCCAAGGGCTCGCCCGCGGTACCGAGAACCCCAGGCCGCACGCGGGCGTCGCAGGCGAGGATGCGGGCGTCGGTGGCGCTGATCGGACCGACCAGGTCCAGGTGTGCTTCACCGAGGTCGCTGATGAGGTCCTCGTAGGACATGGTCACCAGGATGTGGGTGGCTTCTCCGGCTTGGCCGGGAAGGTTGCGGCTGGTGGTCTTCAACCTCACGTAGTCGGTGAAGGCGTCGCCGTAGCGTTCGTCTTGGGTGCGGGAGTCCCGGACACCGTCGATGGCCTTGTGCGGTTTGGCCATGGGGTCGAGGTCGGACTTCAAGCGTGCGTAGGTCTCCAGATCGAGAGTGCCTTTGAGACCGAGGGTGCCGTTGCGGTGTTTGACGAACCGCAACTCCGGGCGCGTGTCTTTGGGGTTCTCGTCCCGGGGCTCTTTCCCGTCCGGGTCCAGCTCGTCCAGCAACCGCCGCCCGGCTTGGGCGATCGCGCGGGGCCCGGCGTGCCGGGCGAGATCCACCAGGATCTTCTCCCCACCCCGCACGTCTTCCTCCGGGACGAAGGACGGGATCCGCGCCAGGGCCCCGATGATCGCGTCGATCTGCGAGCCACCGATCGCCCCTTCAGCAGCGGCCTCAGCGGTCAGCGGCGCCAGCGGTGGCACCCGATCACCACCCACCGCCACACCGGGATGTAGCGCCAGTACCCGGTCAGCTCGTGCATCGGCTTCCTTCACGCTGACGTGAAAATCCTCGAAAATCATCGCCGCCAACGTCGAATGACCCGAACACCCCCGAACCCCACGGATATTGATTTCCGCCAGGATCGCGTTCTGCTCCGAATCCAACTGACGTTTGAGGACTTCGAGTTCCTGCTTGCGGGCATGCAGCGTCGCCGTGTCGACACGCCACCACTCGGCGGGTGTCGTCTGGGGTGCATCGTTGCTGGCCACGACTCCAACGATACTCGCAGTCGAACACCTGTGCTATCACACGTTTATGTAGTACATATTCAGGTGACATTCCGCGAAAGCCCAAAGAGTGCTATGTTCTGTGCCGAGGTCGCCTGCACCGGCCATGTTCCCAATGTCGCATTCGAGACGCTGAGCGTCTCGAATGCGACATTGGGAACATCCGGCTAAAGGCCCCTTAAGCCCGGAAGCACAGAGTGCCCCACTGGAACCCCGCCCCGATCGCCGAGACCACGAAAGCGTCACCCGGCCGCACGGTGCCCTCCGAGAAACCCTTGTGCAGCACGGTGAACACGCCCGCGGAGCCGGTGTTGCCGAGCCGGTCGACGGTGATCGGCGCGCGGTCACGGGGTACGCCGAGTTTGTCCATCGCCGCCCGCACGATGTTCAGGTTGGCTTGGTGCAGGAAGAAATGGGCCACGTCGTCCACGGTCAGCCCGGCCTTGGCGGTGGCGTTCAAGACACTGTCCGGGAGGCATCGGGTGGCGGTGTCCCAGACGGTCCGGCCGTTCATCTTGAGGTAGTGCCGCCTGTCCGCGAACGTCGTCGCGCCGGCGGGCTGCCGCGAGCCGCCCGCCGGGATCTCGACGTCGTAGGACAGTTCGGCGCCGAAGTCCCAGCCGAGCAGTCCGGTGCCGGGCGTCGTCGCCCCGGTCAGGACGGCTGCGCCCGCGGCGTCGCCGAAGAAGACCCGGGTGGTGCGGTCTTCCGGATCGGTCACGCGGGACGCGCTGTCGGCCGCGATCACCAGGACCCGTCGCGCCGCACCGGTGCGCACCAGCAGGGAGCCGAGGAACAGTGCCTGGACACCGTTCGCGCAGGCCGCTTGCGTGATGTCGAAGGTGAGCGCCCGGAAAGCGCCGAGCGCTTCCTTGACGATCAGGGCCGTCGAGGGCAGGGGCTGGTCGTAGGTGTAGGTCGCGACGACGATCGCGTCGACGTCCCTCACCGCGCACCCCGCCGCGGCGAGCGCGGGGTGCGCGGCGGCCACGCACATGTCCGAGGTGGCGAGATCCGGTGCCAGCCAACGGCGTTCCCGGATCCCGGTGCGGTTGACGATCCACTCGTCGGAGGTGTCGAGGGTTTCGGCGAGCCGCCGGTTGGTGACGACGTCCGGTGGCAGGTGGACGCCGGTGCCGGCGATCCGCACGGGTAGCGGGGTCACGTGACGGTGCTCCGCTCCGGGCTGAGCTGGCGGTCGAGATCGGTGTAGAACCGGCCGGACGCGCAAGGCAGGCCGAGCAGGATGCGCCGCGCGGCCTCGCCGCAGAGCGCGCCGCCCAGCGCGACCCCGGAGGCCAGTTGCGGCCAGCTGCTCAGCGTGCGGCCGAGTTCGCCGAAGGACGCCGCCAGCTCCGGGCTGATCCGGCGGGCGTCGACCATGGCGAGGATCAGGTCGACCTTCTCCTGATGGCTCAGCTCGGCGACGTCCACGGATTTGATGTCGCCGAGCAGGCCGTGCAGCAGCGGCCGGTCCGGCTCGAGGTCGAAGCGTTCGACGTCGAGCATGCCGCGGTCGTTGCAGTCCATGACGACCGGGATGCGCAGGTCACGCGCGTATTCGCGGGCCGCGACCTTGACCCACGGGGTGTCGCACTCCTCGATCAGGAGGTCGATCCCGCCGGTGAAGAACGCCTCGATGTTGTCCTCGGTCAAGCCGCCGCGGTGGATCTCGATGTCGAGGTACGGGTCGATCTCGAACATCTGGCGCGCGGACAGGACCGCTTTGTTGACCCCGAGTTCGTGCACGCCCGCGCGCAGCCGGTTCAGGTTGGACAGACTGAAATCGTCGAAGTCCGCCAGCGCGTAGGCGCCGCCGATGCCTTCGAGCGCGAACGTGAGCGCCGCGCTGTTGCCGACCGAGAGACCGATGATCCCGATGCGCTTGCCGAGCAGGCGGCGTTGTTCGGGCCGGTCGACCTTGCCGCGGTTGCGATCCGTGCGCACGAGCCGGAATTCGTCGCGCGGCAGGATGTGCACCAGCCGCCGCGACCACGGGTACCAGGCCCACGTGCCGTACTCCCAGTTCGCCAGTCCGGCGAGCTGTTCCCGTTTCCTGTCCTCGATTTCGGCCGCGTCCCGGCACGACGGTTCGCGGCTGCGGATCAGTTCGGCGAGCTGTTCGTCGATGGTGTCGTGGACCTCGCGGACGTCACCGGTGGCCAGCAATGCCGTCAGGGCCGCGAAATCCTCCGGATCGCGGGGTGCGAGCAGGGTCGGCCGCCACCGGTCGCGATCGGGTCCGGAGACGTCGGCGAGCGCGGCGGGCGCGGCCCTTCCCGACGGCGAACCGCCCGTGAGCGCGGCCGGAGCGGAGGCGGCGATCCGCGGGAATTCGTCCCGGAGCCGGGTGACGAGGTCGTGGTGCCGTCCACCGCCGTCGGCGGCAAGGTGGAACATGATCACCACGTCTTCGGTGTACTGCTCGACATAACGGCGGGTGCCCGGCATGGCGCGGAAACCGAACTGCTCGTGGAAACGGTCCTGGCCGTCCTTCGTGCCCGACGTGCCGATCATGGCGTGGGCGCCGAGGTGGTGCGCGGCGCCGATCGCGAGCGCGTTGAGGTACTGTCCGAGCCCCAGTTTCCGGGATCGGTGCTCGACGACGAGCCTGCTGTGCTCGAAGACGCGACCTGGCTCGACACCTTGTGTGGCCAGCAAATCCTCGTACCGTCCGGCGCCGAGGTAGCTCCGCGACTGGAAGTTGTCGCCGGTGGCCGGGGTGGAGAGCCGGATGTAGCCGAGCGGCGGGCCGTCCGGATGCTGCCGCGCGATGAAATGCCAGGCGCCGAAGTCGAGGTCCTGGTCATCGGTATGCGAGCCGTCCGCCCGGCGAAAGGCCGGACGGCGGCCGCGGTCGAACAGGATCCGCGCGCGGAGTTCGCGGACGGAATCGAGCAGGCAGGCGTCGGCCCCGAGGAACGCGGTGACGCTCCACGGGTGGTTGAGATCCGTCAAGTGGTGCCTTTTCTGAGGAAAATGCCGGAAATCGGCGGGATAATCGTGGGAAATGACCGGGAATTCAGAGGAAAACGAACCGCGCCGGACGAAACGGACTGTAGCAGCGGGACGGTCGATGTGCGTGACAGCAAGGAACACACACGGGCGGGTACGGCAATCGTTTACCAGCGAGTGATCGACAATCCGTCACCGGAATCGCCATCAGATTTGATGAAGAGTGCCGCGCTTCCCACCCGAAGGCGTGATGGGCAATTCCGGAGTGGAATCGGCTCATTCCGGAGCGTGTGACAGAGGTCACGCTGAGTTGTCTACCAGGTGGGATGGGCGGATACGCCGCCGTCCACGGTCAGGTTGTGTCCCGTGATCCACCCCGCGAGCGGTGAGGCGAGGAACAGGCAGGCGTTCGCGACGTCGCCGGGGGTGCCGAGCCTGCCGAGTGGCGCGGCCTGTTCCCAGCGGCGGACACCCTCCGGCCAGGCGTCGTCGAGTCCGGAACGGTCGATGAGACCGGGGGAGACGCTGTTGACGCGGATACCCCGGGGGCCGTATTCGAGCGCGGCGGCGCGCGCGTGCATGACCAGCGCGGCCTTCGCGCTGCTGTAGTGCGCGTGCCCCGGCGCGGGCCGGTCCGCCTCGATCGAGGCGATGTGGATGACGCTGCCGCCGTCCATCACCTCGGCCGCGGCCTGCGTGCACGAGAACGCGCTGGTGAGGTTCGCGTCGAGGACGGCCTGCCAGCTTTCCGCCGACATCCCCGGCAACGGCTCGACCGGCTGCACGCCGGCGTTGTTGACCAGGGTGTCCAGCCGACCGGTCCAGGCCGCGGCGGCGGCCACGAGCCGTCGGCACGCGTCGTCGTCGGTGAGGTCGGCGGCGAAGGCCGTGGCGGTGCCGCCCGCCGCTCGGATCCGCTCGACGACGGCGAGCGCCGAGGCCTCGTCACGGTGGTAGTGCACGGCGACCGCGCCGCCCGCCTCGGCGAAGCGCAGCGCGATGCCCTGGCCGATGCCGCCACTCGCTCCGGTGACGAGGGTCGTGGTGCCGGTCAGGTCGAGCATCGGGATCCCTTCCGCAGCGCGAGCGCACCCGCGACGACCAGGAAGATCAGGCCCGCGAGGACGTAGCAGTTCCCCAGCCACTGCTGGGCGGTCGTCCACGTCTGGCCCGGCCGGTCGAAGGCGGGGAAGTACCGGAACGGCGCCGCGACGAAGATCGTGGCGCCGATCCCGGTGGCGGCGAGCCAGGCCACCGCCCGCCGTCGATCCCGGCGATGGAGCACCGCGCAAGCGGCGGTGGTGAACAGCGCCGGGGCGATCCACACCCAGTGATGCGACCACGACGTCGGCGAGATGAGCAGGGCGAACGTCGCGTTCAGCAGCAGCGCCGGCACCGCCGCCGAGCGGCGCATCGTCAGCGTCACCAGCACCAGCAGGACGCCGGTGAGGACGAGCCACAGCGGCTTGGCGGACTCGGCGCCGAACCGCGCGAGCACCGCCTGCAGGGTCTGGTTGGTGTGGAACGAGGTGCCGCTGATCCCCGACGCTCCGGCGAGCCCGCCGAACCAGTAACGCGCGGAGGCCTCCGGGGCGACGGCGAACGCGACGGCCGAGGCGGCCACGAACGTCCCCATCGCGGTCAGCGCGCCACGGAAGTCCTTGCGTACCAGGAAGAACAGCACGAACGCCATGGGTGTCAGCTTGATGGCCGCGGCGAGGCCGACGCCGATACCGCGGTAGCGGCCCCGCGCCAGCAGGCAGTCGGCCGCGACGAGCCCCATCAGCAGCAGGTTGATCTGGCCGAAGCCGAGCGTCTGGCGGACCGGTTCGAGGAAGAGCGCCGGCGTGATCGCCAGCGACGCGACGAGCAGCGCCTTCCGCTTGTCCCCGGACGGCCACAGCGTGCGGACGATCGCGTGGAAGGTGATCCCCAGCGCGGCCAGGCTGAGCGCGAACAGCAGGAGCACCGCGACGGTCCAGGGCACCGACGCCAGCGGGGTGAGCGCCAGCGCGGCGAACGGCGGGTAGATGAACAGCAGCGGGATGCCCGCCTCGGAAAGCGGCAAGGCGCCGTAGAGGTCGCCGCCGCTCCACAGTTCGTCGACTCCGAAGCGGTAGATCTCGAGGTCACTGTGGGAATCACCCGCCGTCGCCCAGGCCACGGCGCACGCCAGCACCAGGGCGGCGAACGCGCCGACCGACCACCAGGCCCGACCGCGCGACGTGACTGGAGACATCGCTCGGTGACCCTTCGGACGTGCGTCGATGATCCGACTGTACCGGGCGGTCATATGCGACTTCCGTTGGCAGTCAGCGGACCCGGATTGGTCTAGACTTTTTATTCCCCAGCGTGGTGAAAGGGACCTGTCCATGCGCGGAACGACGGTATTGCCCAGGACGCCTTGCCTGAAACCGAAGGCGGGGGAATTGCCCTTGCATCGGCTGGAGGTCCGCTCGCCGGACGCCTTGCCGTTCACGGTCGGTACCTTCGACACGATCGGGCCGATGTCGAGGGCCGCTTTCCCACATCGGCACACTTTCTACGAAATAGTCCACGTCACCGGCGGTGCCGGTGACCACGTCGTCGATTTCACGCGCTGGGAATTGGGGCCGCCGCAACTCGCGGTCATAACACCGGGGCAGGTACATCATTGGGATGCCCGCGATCTCAGCGGATTCGTCGTGTTGTTCACCGACGACTTCCTGCTCGAACATCCGGCGGATCGCGAAACCCTGCGGCGGCTGAGTCAGCAGCCGTGGCGGCTCGACGAACGCGCGGCCGAGGAGACGGCGCGGCTGGTCGCCGAATTGGACGAGGAATTCCGTTGTGGCGGGCAGGGTACCGATTCGGTGCTGCGTGCCCTGATGCACGTGCTGATCGTGCGGGCGGGAAGGCTGCCGGGGCTGGCGGATCCGCGCCCGCCCGCCAGGGCACAGGCGGTGGGAACGGAATTCGCGCGGCTGCTCGGCAGGCCCGATCTCGGACTCTGGTCGGTGGGCGCGCTCGCGGAACGGATCGGTGTCACGCCGGGATACCTGACGGACGCGGTGAAAACGGCGACCGGCCGGACGGCGGCGCAATTGATGCGCGAGGCGAGGACTCGGGAGGCGAAACGGTTCCTGCTCGGCACCGATCTCACCGTGCGGCAGGTCGCCAGCCGGGTCGGATTCGCGGATCCGGCTTATTTCTGCCGGTTCTTCCGACGGGAAACGGGGTTGAGCCCCGGAGATTATCGCCGGACCGGAGACGCCGCCCCCGAGATTCACCACGACTGACCACCTCAGTCCATCGTCCGCAGCTGATCTTCTCCATACCGTCGAGGGTGATTCCCGAAGCCCCACGAGGAGCAGGTATGGACGAAGAGAACAAGCTCAGCCGAAAGACTGTGCTGAAGGCCGCGCTCATCGCGGGTGTCGCGGCCCCGGTCGCGCTGATCGGTGGCCCCGCCCTCGCACGCACCACCGTCGCGAGCGGGCAGGTACCCGAGCTGACCCCGACCTGTGACGACGGCGACGACCCGACCATTCCGCAGACCGAAGGTCCCTATTTCAAGCCGAACTCGCCGCAGCGCACCTCGCTGGTCACGGGGAGCACGCCGGGCACGAGGCTCACCGTCTCGGGCTTCGTCTTCGGTCTCGGCTGCTTGCCGATCGCGCGGGCACTGCTGGACTTCTGGCAGGCCGACGTCAACGGCAACTACGACAACGTGGGGTACACCTTCCGCGGTCACCAGTTCACGAACGACCAGGGCGCGTTCTCGCTGAGCACGATCGTGCCCGGTCTGTACCCCGGCCGTACGCGGCACATCCACGTCAAGGTGCAGGCGCCGGGCAGGCCGATCCTGACCACGCAGCTCTACTTCCCCAACGAGCCGCGCAACAACACCGACACGATCTTCGACCCGAGGCTGCTGATGACGGTGCGCGACCAGCCGCCCGGCAAGCAGGCCTCGTTCGACTTCGTGCTGAACGTGCCGCAGACGCCGACGTCGACCCGGCCGACCACGTCGCAGCCGACCACCTCGAACCCGACGACCTCCAACCCGCCCACCTCGACCTCCAACCCGCCCGGCGGGACGACCTGGGCGGCGGGAACCGGCTATTCCGCGGGCGCCCGGGTCACCTACAGCGGTCGCGGTTTCGTGTGCTTGCAGGGGCACACCGCCCAGCCCGGCTGGGAGCCGCCGAACACGCCCGCGTTGTGGCGCGCGGAGTGACGAACGACCGCTGCGGAGGGAGATAAACGCGGGTGGACTCCCGCCGCCGGGACCCACACCCCGGCGGTGGGGGTCCATCCGCTTTTCGCGGGGTGGGGTTTTCCCCCATCCGAAGTGGGGGCTCTGCTACAGCGCGCCGCCGTCGATGCGCGGGCGATGATCGCCTGGACATCGACCGAAGGGGCGAACGACATGGCAGACACGAAAAAGCGCTGGGGCAGACGGGGAGTGCTCGCGGCCGCGGTGGTGGTGACGGGCGCGGTGCTCGCTCCCCTGGCGAGCCCGGCCCTCGCGAGCGCGGCCGAGACGGCCGGGGCCCGGCGGGATCCGGTGCGGTCGCTGGACCGGGTGGCGCATCCGCTGCGCTCGACCGAGCCGGGCCGGGACACCGCCGACCTGCGGGCCTTGGGCGCGATGATCGGCGGCGCGAAGGTGGTCGGCCTCGGCGAGGCCACGCACGGTTCCCACGAGTTCTTCACCATGAAGGAGCGGGTCTTCCGGCATCTCGTGGAGGAGAAGGGGTTCCGGGCGTTCGCGCTGGAACTGAGCTGGTCCGCCGGTCTCGAGATCGACGAGTACGTGCAGACGGGCAGGGGTGACGCCCGGGAAATCGCGAAGCGGACGCTGACCGGTTCCCCGTGGGATCGCGACGAGTTCGTGAGCCTGATCCGGTGGATGCGCGACTACAACCGCGCGCATCCCGGCCGCACCGTGCACTTCGTCGGCGACGACCTCGGCGCGCCGTCGGTGAACGACGCGTTCTTCGCCAGGATCACCGGCTACGTGCGGCAGCACCACCCGAAGGCGTTGCCCAGGCTCAACGAGCTGTACACAGGGCTGCGTCCGATCGACGACGCGTTCGCCTACCTCCGCAAGCCGCTCGGCGAACGGCAACGGCTCGCCACCCAGGCGGAACAGGCCTTCGAGCTGGTCAAAGGCCTGATGGGCGCGGACCCCTACGACTGGACAGGGCAGCACGCCCGGTTCGTCGCGCAGACCGCCCGGTTCCTCGCCGTCGACCTCACGGATCCGAAGTCGCTGCCCACCGCGCAGATCCTGCGCGACAAGGCGATGGCGCAGAACGTCGCCTGGTGGCAGCAGCGGACCGGGCACAAGATCCTGCTGTCCGCGCACAACGGTCACGTCTCCTACGTCACCGACAACCCGGGGCTGTACCCGAAGACCCAGGGCGCCTTCCTGCGCGAAACGCTCGGCCGGGACTACCTGCCGATCGGCTTCAGCTTCGACAGGGGTTCCTTCCTGTCCAAGGACACGGCGGTCGGCGGCGACTGGAAGCGGTTCTCCGTGCCCGCCGCGCCCGCGGGCTCGAACGAGCACGCTCTGGACCAGGTCCGGTTCGAGGACTTCTACCTCGACGTCCGCACCGCGCCGCCCGCCGCGCGCGCCTGGCTGGACACCGCCCGGCCCACCCGCACGATCGGCACGCAGTTCCCCGTCGACCCGGCGCCCATCTCGCTCGGGCGCTCCTACGACGTCGTCATCCACCTGCACGACGTCCGTCAGGCCGATCTGAGAAGGTAGTGACGCCGCGCCCGTTTAGGGGTTTTCAACCCGGTTTTCCTGGCGCGCCGCGGCGGATCTCGGTAGTAGTCGAAGTGTTCGCTTTCGCGGCACCCCAGTTCCAGTACCCAGCGGAGGAAATCCCTGATGTTCAAACGGATGCTCAGCGCCTTCGGGGTCGGCGGCCCGTCCGTCGACACCGTGCTCGACTCACCGCACGCCGTGCCCGGCGAGGTGATCACCGGCCAGGTCCGCATCCAGGGCGGTTCGAGCGACGCGCAGATCGAGGAGATCCTGCTTTCGCTGGTCACCCGGGTCGAGGTCGAGCACGGCGATCACGAGCGCGCCGGGACCGCGGAGTTCCTGCGGGTCAGCGCGGGCCGGAAGGTGAAGGTGACGGCGGGGCAGCTGACCACCGTTCCGTTCCAGATCGCGTTGCCGTGGGAGACGCCGATCAGCGCGGTCGGCGGACGTGAGCTGCCGGGCATGGTCGTCGGCGTGCGGACCGAACTCGTCATCGCGGGCGCGCCGGACAAGGGAGACCTCGACCCACTGCTGGTCGGGCCGCTGGACTCGCAGGATCGGGTGCTGGAGGCTTTCGGCGAGCTGGGCTTCTCCTTCCGCAGCGCCGACGTCGAGGCAGGGCGCCTGCACGGTGTCCGGCAGGAGCTCGGCTTCTTCCAGGAGATCGAGTTCTTCCCGCCGTCGCGCTACGCCGGCCGCGTCAGCCAGGTGGAACTGACCTTCGTCGCGAGCCCGGACGAGCTGGTGGTGGTGCTGGAGGCGGACAAACGCGGTGGCATGTTCCGCTCCGGCGGTGACTCCTTCGGACGCTTCCACGTCTCGCACGAGGAGGCCCTGCGCACCGACTGGACCGCGGCGATCGACGGCTGGCTGGCCAAGGTCGCCGAGTCCGGCGGCGGGCACGCCATGTTCGGCGGGCACCAGGGGCACCACGACCACGATTACGACCACCACGGTCACCACGGCGGGCACGGCAGGCGCGGCCCGGGGATGGGCGGCGTGGTCGCCGGTGCCGCGGCCGGTGTGGTCGGCGGCATGATCCTCGGCGAGGTCATGGAAGACGTCTTCGACGGCGGTGACGAGGGCTTCGAGGAGTAGCCCGTTCAGTAGCGGGAGAGCAGCCGATCCCGGGCCGTTTCGAGGTGGTGCACCATCGCCGCCGAGGCGGCTTCGGGATCGGCCGCGATCAGCGCCACCACGATCGCCCGGTGTTCCTCGATGGTCTGCACACCGAACGGCCGGTCGTAGCTGAGCCGGAACACGTGCAGGTGACAGTGGGTGCGGGCGAAAGCCTGCTCGACGGCGGTGTTGCCGGCCAGCCGCAGGATCCGGGTGTGCAGCCGATCGTCGTGTGACGTCAGTGCCCGGTACGTCTCGTAGCTGTCGCCGACCGGCGCCGTCGGGCAGGTCCGCAGCTCGGCCCGCAGTTCCTGCGCCGCCTTGGTGGTCATCCTGGCCGCCGCCTTGGCCGCGCTGACCGGTTCGAGCAGCAGGCGCAGTTCGTACAGGTCGGTGAGTTCCCGCGCGGTGAGCAGTTCGGTGACCCGGTAGCCGCGCAGCGGAAGACGGCTGACGAGTCCCTCGGATTCCAGCCGCGCCAACGCTTCCCGTACCGGCGTCCCCGAGACGTCGAGTTCGCGGGCGATCTCGTCGATGTTGACGCGGTCGCCGGGGGCGATGCCGTGGTTCATGATCAGCGCGCGCAGGCGTTCGTAGACGCCGTCCGCCAGCACCTGCCTGCCCGGCAGTTTGGTCAGCCGCTCCGACACGGTCCACACCCCCTCCGCCGGGAGTATATGGCTCACAGCCCGGCGAGCTCGATCGCGGCGGCGAGCGCCTCGTTGCCCGCGTCGGACGGGTGAAGCTTGTCTTCGGCGGCGAATTCGGGCCGCATGGCCGAGGGATCGGCGGGATCGCGCACCGCGGCGTCGAAATCGGCGACGCCGTCGAAGATCCCGCCGGACCGGATGAGCTCGTTGACCCCCGTTCGGGTGGCTTCGAGTCCGGAGTCGTGGCCCCACCAGCCCTTGAACGGCGTCAAGGTGGCGCCGATGACCTTGATTCCCTTGGCGTGCAGTCGGTCCACGAGATTCCGGTAGCCCGCCGCGAGCGCGGCCGGATCGTTCTGGCGCGGGGTCTGCAGGAGGTCGTTGATCCCCATCAGGACGATCGCGGTCCGGACGCCGGTGCGGTCCAGCACGTCGTCGTCCAACCTGGACAGTCCACTTCGGAGGATCGGGACGTCGCCGCCGTCCAGCAGCAGCCGGTTCGCGCTCACGCCGGAGTTCAGCACACCTCGCCGTTGTGCCGCGGGCAGGACCTTCATCCGGTCGGCGAGGTAGTCCGGCCAGCGATGATTCGCCCCGCTCGTCGAGTAGCCGCCGTCGGTGATCGAGTCCCCGAAAGCCACCACGGATCCGGCCGCCGGGGCGCCCTGGACGTCGATCTCCTCGACGTAGAACCAGGAACCGGTCCGCTCGGTGAACCGCGCGCCGGACTCGGCCGCCGAAACGTCGCCTTGCGCGAGGAAGGAGGTCTGGCTCGCGGAGGGATGGTGCGTCGCGACGCCCGGCGAATCCGGTGTGTACGTGGTCACCAGCAGGTCGGCGTCCTCGGGGACGGCGAAGTCCAGCGGATCGCTCGTGACGTCGTCGCCCGCCGGAACGGTGACCGTCGGCTGACCGGCGAAGGTCAGCCGACGCACGGAACCGGGGACGGCGTCGGCGGTCTCACCGGACCCGCGCGACGCGACGGTGGCGGCGCCGAGGGTCAGGGGAGCGGTGCCGAACTTGTTGGAAAACGTGACCCTGGCGCGGTTTCCACCGACACTGGTGTGCACGACGTTGCGGATCGAGTAACCCGCGTAGCCCGCCGAGGCGGGGCCGGCTTGCGACGTCCCCCAAGTGCCCACCCAGCCTGTCTCGGCCTGGGCGCGGCCGAAGACCCGCAACTCGGCGAGCGAGAGGTTCCCTGTTCCGTCGAGCTGGACCAGGACATACCTGCCGGTCGTGCCCGGTTTCAGGATCGTGAGCGCGCCCGCGGGGCCCGAGTGGTGGCTCGACCAGACACCCGGCCGTTTCGCCTGTTCTTCGGGCGGGACGGCGGGATCGAGCGGCTCGGGGGAGACGAACACCCGGAAACCGGTGAGCCGTTCGGCGCAGCAGTCGGTGCGGTTCCACAGTTCGAGGGTGTCGATCGCGGCGGCCCCGCCGAGATCCGCCTGCCACCAGGCGTGGCGATCCGAGCCGGTGTGCGTGATCGAGTTGTTCGCGTACACGCCGTTGGTGTCGCCGTCGACGGCCCGGCTCGCGGGCGAGCCGAACGCGTCCGAAGACTGCCGGGCGAGCGCGCCCAGCGCCAGATTCGGCCGACCGGCGAGCGCGACCGCGAAGACGTGCAGCGCGGGCGCGTCCGGCAGGCGCACCCGGTGGACCGTCCTTTGTGGATCGATCGCGACGTCGGCGTGGTAGACGTTGACCTGCCGGACATCCTTGCCGCCGGGACCGTTGCGGTACGGCATGCTGATGGCGGGGGCGACGCCGGACGGTACCGGGGCCGCCCAGTCCGGGCTGCCGATCCGGTACGGCCGCGTGGTCCCGTCGGTGTAGGTGATCGTGCCGGTGCCGCTCACGGACCGGCCGCCGGTCGCGGTGACCAGGAAGCCCAGCCGGTCCGACGAACCGGGCACGCCGACCGTCTGGCCCTGCGCGGTGGCGTTGTCCCGGGCGCCGGGCGAGGCCGTCGGCCAGGTGAAGCGGGTGCCGTGCGACGAGATCAGCGCGCCGGGGCTGACGCCACGCAGGCTCAGCGCTTCGGCGGAGAGGCCGTGACCGAAGCCGTCGAGGTTCGAGGACCCCGCGTTGTCGAAGAAGGCACTCAGCCCGGCGAACGGCGTGGGGGCCGCCGAAGCCGGCGTCACCGCTCCCACCAGCAGCGTTCCCATCAGGGCCAGCACAAGCACGCGTCTCATCCGGTCGCCCTTCGGATCATAAATCCTATAGGATCTGTGATTCTTGTGTTACGGTGCCCGTGCTGTCAACCGTCGTTTCCCCTGCCCCCGAAGGGATTCCCACGATGACGGACTCTTTCGCCGCACCGTCGCGGCGGAACTTCCTGCGGTACACCGGAGCACTCGGAGCCGGTCTCGCGTTCAGCGGAGCGCGGCCCTTCGCCGCCCACGCCGAGGTCGCCAGGCCCGAGTCGGTGGATCTGGTCCCCGAAGAGCAAGCCACCGTGCTTTGGTATCCCACCCCGGCCGACGAGCGCAGGATCATCGAAGAGGGCCTGCCGATCGGCAACGGCAGGCTCGGCGCGCTGGTCGGCGACGATGTCCTCTATCTGACCGACGCCTCGCTGTGGACCGGCCACCTCAACGCCGAACTCCAGGACGACGGGCAGTTCCCGTACGCGAGGGAGAACTTCGGCACCTTCAACCTGCTCGCCACCGTGCGGATCGCCGTCGGGCATTCGGGGGTGACGGGCTATCGGCGCCGTCTCGACCTCAGCAACGGCCTCGTCTCCGCGAGCTACACCCACGACGGCACCAGGTTCGTCCGCGAGGTGTACGCGAGTTACCCCGATGACGTCGTGATCGTCCGCCTGGGCAGGGAAAACGGGTCCGGGACCTACACCGGGACCATCACCCTCGACGGCACACACGGCGAGACGACGACCGGCGGTGTCCTGAAAGGCGCTTTCGACAACGGACTCGTGTACGGCGCCGTGGTGACGGCGACGAGCCGGACCGGGAAGGTCGCCGTCGAGGGCGCGCGGGTCACCTTCCGCGGCTGCGCCGAACTGGTGATCGTGATCAGCGGCGGGACGAACTACTCACCCGATCCCGCCACCGGTTTCCGTGACCGCGGGCTCGACCCTGTCGCGCTCGCCACCCGGAAGGCCAGGATGGCGGCGGCCGTACCCGCGACGGCGTTGCGGGCGGCACACGTTTTCGACTACCAGAAGCTGTACCGCACCATGCAGGTCGACCTCGGCCGGTCTACGCCCGAGCAGCGCGCCCTCGACACGTGGTCGAGGCTGGGTGCGCGCGCCGCCGGCCCGGCGCCGGACCCGGAACTGGAGGCGAGCTACCTCCAGTTCGGCCGGTACCTGATGATCACCGGCTCGCGCGACAGCCTGCCGCTGAACCTGCAAGGGTTGTGGCTGCACAACAACACACCGGACTGGATGGCGGACTACCACACCGACATCAACGTCCAGATGAACTACTGGCTCGCGGATCGCGCGGGGTTGTCGCGCTGTTTCGACGCGCTCACCGACTATTGCCTCTCGCAGCTGTCATCCTGGACGACGCAGACGCGGCGGCTGTTCAACGATCCGCGTAACGGATTCCGCAACTCGACCGGGAAGGTCGCGGGCTGGACGACGGCGTTCTCCACGAACATCCACGGCGGCATGGGCTGGTGGTGGCATCCGGCAGGCAACGCCTGGCTGTGCAATTCCCTCTGGGAGCACTACGAGTTCACGCAGGACCGGGCCTTCCTGGCGAAGATCTATCCGATGCTCAAGGGAGCTGTCGAGTTCTGGGAAGCGCGGCTGATCACCACCACGGTCACCGCGCCCGACGGCACCACGCGCGAAGTCCTGATCGACGACAACGATTGGTCGCCCGAACACGGCCCGACCGACGCCAAGGGCATCACCTACGCGCAGGAACTCGTCTTCGACCTGTTCAAGCACTTCCGGCACGCCACCGACGTGCTCGGCCGCGATCGCGGGTACGCGCGGACGATCGGCGGCCTGCAGGATCGCCTCTACCTGCCCGAAGTGAGCCCGGTGACCGGATGGCTGCAGGAATGGATGACGCCGTCGAACCTCGGTGAGACCACGCACCGGCACCTTTCCGGACTGATCGGGTTCTTCCCCGGTGACCGCGTCAACCTCGACGAGAGTCCGGCGGAGGTGATCGACGGCGTCCGCAATCAGCTGATCGCCAGGGGCATGGACAGTTTCGGCTGGGCCTGCGCCTGGCGGTCGCTGTGCTGGGCCCGGCTCAAGGACGCCGAACGCGCCTATCGGCTGGTGCTCACGGTGATGAGGCCGTCGGTGGACCACGGCAACGGGAGCGCGCCCAACCTGTTCGACATGTACAGCTTCGGCGACCGCGCGATCTTCCAGATCGACGCCAACTTCGGCGCGCCGTCGGCGATGCTGGAAATGCTGCTGTACTCACGGCCGGGCGTGATCGAACTGCTGCCCGCGCTGCCCGAGGCGTGGTCGGGCAGCGGGAAGGTGACCGGGATCGGGGCGCGGGGCGGTTTCGTCGTGGATCTCGCGTGGCGCGACGGGAAGGTCACCTCGGCGACGGTGCGCAGCGTCGGCGGGAAGACCACGACGGTGCGGGCCGGTGGGTGGCGGCGGGAGCTGCGGCTGCGGCCGGGGCAGTCGGTGACGGTGCGGCCGACCGCCTGATGCGGGTCCTGTCTGGGGCGGGGCGCGGGGCCCGGTGTCCTGAAGGCCCCCTTTGAGACGATCACCGTCTCAAAGGGGGCCTTCAGGACCACCGCGGACGGGTCGATCAGGTGTACCAGGTGGGTTCCGGCAGCTCGTTCAGCAGCGCGTACGCACCGACCTCGCGGCGTTTGTAGGCCACCGGGTCGTGCAGTGAGTGCGTGCGCAGGTTCCGCCAGAAGCGGTCGAGGCCGAACTTCGTGGCGCTCGCGCGGGCGCCGGTCAGCTCGAAGACCTTCGTGCCGATCTCGAGTCCGGTGTCGATCACGCGCTGCTTGGCGGCGGCGATGAGGACCGCGACGTCGCCGCGCGCCTCCGGCGTGAGCTCTTCGCGCGGCGCGTGCAGGACGGCCGAGATCGCCGCTCCTGCCTTGTCCACCAGCGCTTCGGCGGCCCACAGCTTCGACTGGAGATCGCCGTAACCGTCGAGGATGTACCACTCTTCGCTGGAAGACGCCTTGTTGTCGCCGCCGTACGGCCACGCGCGGGTGTGCTCGCGGGTGTACGCCAGCGCGGTTTCCAGCGCGCCTTGGGTGATGCCGAGGTAGAAGTTGGCGAACACCAGCTGGATCGCCGGGACGTTGAGCGTGTTGTAGGTCAGCGGGTGGAACTTCTTGTCGACGTAGCCCGCCGCGCTCGCCCAAGGGACGCGCACGTCGGTGATGGTCACGCTGCCCGACTCGGTGAGCCGCTGGCCGATGTTGTCCCAGTCGTCGTGGAAGACGATACCGTCCTGTTTGGACGGAACGATGGCGAAGATGTGGTCCTCGGTGCCTTCCAGGATGCCTTCGAGCACGGTCAGATCGGAGACCTTGCTGCCGGTGGAGAACGATTTGTGTCCGTTGTAGACGATCTCGTCGCCGTCCTCGGTGATCTTCAGATCGGAATCGCGGGGATTGACCGCGCCGCCGAAGACGAAATTGTTCCGCGTATACAGTTCTTCGACCGCGGCGACCTGCTCGTCCGTCGCCACCAGCCGCGCGGCCCAGGCCCAAAGATAGTGATAGCCGAGTACTTGCCCGATCGAGCCATCACCCCGCGCGACCTCTCGGGTCACGCGATAGGCGGTCTCCCAGCTCTGGCCGCCGCCTCCGTGCTCGACCGGGCCGAGCAGCGTCACCAGCCCGGATTCCTTGAGCAGCAGGACTTCCTGATGGGGCGTCTCGTTCTTCCGGTCGCGTTCGGCCGCGTCCGCCGCGAGCCGGTCGGCGACGTCCTTCGCGACGGCCAGCCATTCGGTGGCGGACCGGATCCGGTTCTCGGTCGTGGTCATGGGTGAATTCCGTTCTGTGCGAGGGCGAACGGGAATTTTGGGCAGGGCGGAGCGCCCGGAATTCCCGGGTGGTTCTCGAAGGTGGCGGACACTGATTCAGGCCGTACAGCGCATGCGTCCGAGTAGAGCAGTGGCACTACGGGGTGTCAACGAACGTCCGCGCTCTGAGACCGGGGTAATCTCCGGGCGTGCCGGATCACGTTGACCATATTCTCAGCCAGTGGGCGGTAGCCCGTCCCGACCTGGACGTCTCCCCGATGGCCGTCATCGGACGGCTGTCCAGGCTGAACCGGGTCCTGGACGGCGAACTGCGGAAGACCTTCGCGCGGCACGACCTCGACAGGTCCTCGTTCGACGTGCTGGCCACCCTGCGCCGGGCGGGCACGCTGACCCCCGCCGACCTGATGCGTTCGGCGATGATCACCTCCGGCGCGGTCACCCAACGGCTCGATCGCCTCGAGGAACGAGGCCTGGTGGCCCGTGCTCCCGACGAGACGAACGGCCGCCGGGTGCTGGTCGACCTGACCGAGAAGGGTCGCGAACTCATCGACCGCGCGCTCCCCGATCACGTCGACACCGAGCATCGGCTCCTGAAGGCGGTCAGCCCGGTGGAACGGGACGAACTGGCCGCCTTGCTGCGAAACCTGTTGCAGTCCTTGGGTGACGTCGCCCTGGAGGACTGACCCGCACCGCTCTCGAGCACTCGTTTGACTTAGCGCTAAGCATCGAATAGCTTAGCGCTAAGAGGTCGTGGGACTGTCCCGCGCGCCGTCGAACTCCTCCGACGATGCACCTCACGCGACCGGAATCGCCGGTCCGGCAGAGGTTTCTTCGTCATGCTCGTGAATCGAGAGAGAAGAATGGTCACCCGAACCGAAAGTGCGCATTCGACCCTGAAGGGCTGGGCGGGGGTCGCCGCGATCACCGCCAGCCTGTTCGTCTTCCTCACCACCGAATTGATGCCCGTCGGCCTGCTCACGCCGGTGAGCTCCAGCCTGGGCATCTCGGTGGGTGTCGCCGGCCTGATGGTCACGCTCTACGGCGTCTCGGCCGGGCTGGGCGTGCCGTTCATCGTCGCGTGGACCCGGCGGATCAACCGGCGCGTCCTGCTCTCCACCTTGCTCGCGATCCTGGCCGTGGGCAACCTGATCACCGCGCTCGCCCCGAGTTATCCGCTGGTACTGGCGACCCGGCTCGTCATGGGCTTCGCCAACGGGGCGTTCTGGGCCATCGGGGTGGGCATGGCGATGCGCATCGTCCCGGACCGCCACGCGAACCGGGCGGCGGCGGTCGTGATGTCGGGGATCTCGGTCGCCACGGTGCTGGGCATGCCACTGGGCACCATCCTGGAGAGCCTCACCGGCTGGCAGACCACGTTCCTGATCTGGAGCGGGCTCAGCGTCCTGGTGTTTCTCGCTGTCGTCGTCCTGGTCCCGTCCTTGCCGTCGGCGAACGCGGTTTCGGTACGGGAGGTCTTCGGCCTGCCGCGGGTGAACGCGCGCCTGCGCTCGGTCTTGATCACCGTGGTCCTGTTCGTCCTCGGGCATTTCGGTGTCTACACCTTCATCCGCCCGTTCCTGGAAGGCACTTCTTCGGCGTCGCCCACCTTCATCACGGTGTGCCTGATCGTCTTCGGTGCGGGAGGAGCGGCGGGGAACTTCATCGCCGGATATTTCGTGGCGAGGAACGTGCTGGCGAGTTTCACGGTGGGCGCGGTCGCGCTCGTGGCGTCGCTGGTGCTGCTGCTCCTCGTCGGTCACGGGCGGGTGGGGGTGATGATCGCGCTGGTGCTCTGGGGTCTGTCCTACGGCATCGTGCAGTTGAGCCAGCTCACCATGACCCAGCGGTCCGCGCCCGACACGTTCGAGGCCGCGATGTCGCTCAACACCTTGGCGTACAACACTTCCATCGCCCTGGGCGCGTTGTTCGCCGGACTGCTGGCGGACAACGCGGGCATCACCAGTGTGGTGTGGTTCGGCGTGGTGCTGACAGCGGCCTCACTGCTCTTCACGGTCGGCACCCGCCGGGCCACGTCCTAGCGTCACCGGTCAGAACCAGTGCAGGCAGTGCGGGGAACGCTCGGCGCGGAACAGGGCATCGGCGAGCACTCCGGCGTCCGGGTGACCCGCCCGGACGCGTCCCGCGCGGACGAGCTTGCTCGGGAGGGTGCCGCCGAGGTAGATCGAGCCGAGGTCGCTCGCGTCCAGTGACAGGTCGGGTTCCCGGTCCGTCGGGACGCAGGTGGCTTCGCCGCCCCGGACGGTCAGCAGGTAGCGGCCGTGCTCGCCGAGCGCCGGGTCTTCGACGTCGAGGACGAGCTCGCCGTCGGTGAACCAGCCGCGTGCGGTGAGCGCGCGGGGGATGTCCAGCAGCCGGACCCAGAGCCAGTCGGTGTCGCCGCTGACCTCGCCGGCCCGGAAGTCCTCGAGCTGCCAGCGCAGCGGGTGGTCGGGCGGGCAGTGCTTGAACACGACCTCGGTGATCAGGTCGTGTTCGAGGAGGAATCGGGCCAGCGCCGTGGAGACGGCGTCGTCGGCGGCGATGATCTCGTCGACGGTCAAGGTGCTCGGGGCGGTGTGCGAATAGCAGGCGTACCCGTCCGGGACATCGTCGGCGTCGCGGTGAACCGCGATGTAGCGCGGCGCCGTGGAGATCGGGGACTGCCCCGCCCCCTCCGCCCACCAGCGGTGCGGACGTGACAGCGCGCCGGGCCGTGCGCGGCGGTACCGGTCGTAGACCTCTTCCAGGATCTCGCCGCAGTCGCTACGGCGCAGCAGCTCGATCGAACCGGAGGCCGTCCGTGGGACAGCGAAGGCCGCTTGGTGGCGCTGCACCGTCAGCCGGTGGGTGTAGGTGGCCGGTCCATAGCCGAACCGTCGGTAGATCAGCGCCTCCGAGGCCAGCAGCACGGAAAGGAATTCGCCCCTGGCCCGGAAGTCGGCGAGCTGACGCCGCATCATCGCGCTGAGCGCGCCTCGGCGCCGGTGAGAGGGCAGGACGCCGACGGCGGTCACTCCCGAGACCGGAATGACGGTTTCACCGGGAAGGGTGAGCTCGAAGGAGTACGCGGCGGCCGTGCCGACGGGCCGCCCGTCCTCGGACATCGCGAACAGGCCGCGGTCCTCTTCGAGTGCCGACCAGAGCGTGGCCGGGGTTTCCGGGAAACGTGCGAACGCGGCGTGCAAGGTGTCGACGAAGACGTCGAATTCCTCGCCCGTCGTGGGACGGATCTGCATCGGCACAGTGCAGCGCCGTCCCACGGCCGGGGTCAAGCGATTTGCAGTTCCCAGAAGCCGGCGTACCGGCCACCGCGGCGGACCAGGTCGTCGTGGCTCCCTTCCTCCACGATCCGGCCGCCGTCCAGGAAGACCACGCTGTCGGCGCGCTGGACGGTCCGCAGCCGGTGCGCCACCATCACCACGGTCCTGCCCGCCATCAACCGTTCGATCCCGTCGTGCACGGCGGTTTCGTTCACCGGATCCAGTGCGGACGTCACCTCGTCGAGCAGCACGATGGGCGCGCCCTTCAGCAGCGCCCGCGCGATCGAGACCCGCTGGCGTTCCCCGCCGGACAGCAGCGCCCCGCCCTCACCGACGTTCGCGGACCAGCCGCCGGGCAGCCGTTCGATCACTTCGTCCAGCCTCGCCGCCGTCGCGGCCGCCCGTACTTCGGCGTCCTCGGCGTCCGGACGGCCGAGCCGGACGTTCTCCTCGATCGTGCCGTCGAAAAGGTAGACGTCCTGGAACACGATGGCGATCCGCGACATCAGCTCCTCGGTGCTGATCGCGCGGACGTCCACCCCGCCGACGCGCACCGCCCCCGAAGCCACGTCGTGGAACCGCGCGAGCAGTTGCAGCACCGTGCTCTTCCCCGCACCCGACGGTCCGACGACGGCGAGCCGCTGTCCTTCGTGGACGGACAGCGAAAGACCGTCGAGCACCGTGCGGCCACCGTGCGCGAAGACGGCGGAGTCGAACTCCAGGTCGTTCCGCTCCGGCCGGACCGGCTCGGGCGGCTCCGGGAGCGGTTCGGTCCGCAGCACCGCGTCGAGCCTCGCCAGCACCGAACGCGCGCCCCGGAGTTTGCCGCCGATGTCGGACAGGGACAGCAGCGGATCCGCGCAGCGCGCGGCCAGCACGAGGATCGTCAGCGCTTCCGCCGTCCCGATTTCGCCACCGAGTGCGAGGAAAGCGCCCAGTATCAGCAGAACGGTGAACATCGCCTGCACCGTGAACGTCAGGCCGACGACACCGGGCAGAGCCGAAAGCGTGGACCGGTGGTTCGCCTTCTGGAGATCTCTCAGGGAGTCGTCGAGAAGCTTGAACCGGTCCGCTGTCCGGCCGCCGGCCCGCAGCACGGGCTGTGCCTGCAGATATTCGATGACCCGGCCGGTGGCCTCATGCCCGCGTTCGGTGCCCTCCTCGTCGGCGGCGGCCGTCGAACGACCCGTCCAGACCTGGACCGCCGCCACCACCGGGACGGCGATCAACGCGGCGAGCCCCAGCCGCCAGTCGAAGACGGAGATCACGAACACGACCGTCACCGGAGTGGCGCAGGCGGAGAGGAACGGCGCCAGCAGATGCGCGATCACACTCATCGCCCGCAAAACACCCGGTCCGGCCAGCGCCGAAACCTCACCGACCCGGCTCGTGCTGTACCAGCCGATCGGCAACCGGGCGAGATGGTCACCGAGCCGGTGGTACATCCCGCGCAGCAACGTCGTCCCGACCCGGAACCCGGAGAGATCGGCGCGATACCGCAGGATCGCGAACACCGCGACGGCCGCGCCGAACGCGATCAGCCACGGCGTGGCGTCGCCGGGGGAGCCGCCGAGCAGCGCCCGTAGCAAGGGCACCAGCAGCGCGTACGACAGGCCCTCGACGATCGCTGTCGTCGTCATCAGTGCCACGGTGCGCCGCACCGGCGGGGCGTATTCCGGTCCGAGGACACGCAGCAACATCCGGATCATCGAGCTTCCCCCAGTGGTTCGGCCGTCCGGTGGGACTGCCAGAAGGCGGCGAATTTTCCCTTGCGTGCCAGCAGTTCCGCGGGCTTGCCGCGTTCGGCGATCGTGCCGTTCTCCAGCATCACGACGGTGTCGGCGTCGACGACCGTTTCCAGGCGATGGGCGATGACCAGGATCGTCCGATCGGCGCGCGACGCCGTCAGTGCCCGGCGCACGGCCAGTTCGGTCTGAGGGTCGGCGAAGGCGGTGGCCTCGTCGAGCACCAGGACAGGTGTGTCGGCGAGCAGCGCGCGGGCCAGCGAGATCCGCTGGGCCTCGCCACCCGAAAGGCCGGTTTCCTCCTGGAGCACGGTTTCGTAGCCGTGCGGCAGTTCGAGGATCCGGTCGTGGATGTTCGCCAGCCGGGCGGCGCGCACGACCTCGTCGAGACCGGCGTGCGGGACGGCCAGCGCGATGTTGTCCGCGACCGACGCACGCAGCAGGCGGACGTCCTGGAAGACGAAGGAGACGTGGCGGTACAGCTCCCGGCTGCCGAGTTCGCGCAGATCGACGCCGCCCAGCAGGATCGATCCTTGCGCCGGGTCGAAGAACCGCGGCAGCAGAGTGACCAAAGTGGACTTTCCGCTGCCCGACGGCCCGACGAGGGCGGTGACCGTCCCCGGTTCGAGCACCAGGTCGATCCCGCGCAGGACTTCGCGACCGGCTTCGTAGCCGAAGCGCACGCCGCGCAATTCCACGCGATGTCCCTGGGGCGCGACGGGATTCGACGGCTCCGGCAGCGGCGGCACCCCGAGCACCTCGCGGATCCGGCCGATCGCGCGCCGGGCGGCCTGCAGTTCGTCGAAACCGTGGCCGAGTGCCGCCACCGGCGCCGTCAGCCCCAGCCCGAGTACCAGGAAGGGCAGGAGATCGACCGGGGCCAGTCCGCCGTTCGCGATCAGGACCGTGCCGCCGATCAGGATGACCAGCAGCACGAACGGCGGCGACAGCGCCAGCTGCATCCCGGCGGCGGGTCCGGCCATACCCCGCACCCACCGGGTGAAGGTGGCGACGAAGTCGTCCGCGGCCGTGCGGAAGCTGCGATGGGCGCGGCCCGCGCCGCCGAACGCCTTGACCACGGCGATGCCTCCGACGAACTCGACGACCGAATTCGAGATCCCCGCCATGCCCTGGTCGAATTCCTCCTGCTCGCGCAGCCGGGAAGGCGTCATCATCAGCGGGACCAGCGCGACAGCCAGCACGACGGGGATCAGCGTGATCAGGGTGAGCCGCCAGTCGATGGTGAGCAGGTAGCCCAGCGACACCAGCGGGACGACGAAGGCGGACACGAGTTCGCCGGGGGTGTGGGCGATGAACGGATGTACGGCGCCGACGTCCTCGCCGACGACTTTCGCCAGCTCACCGGTCCGGCGGCCGGAGAACCAGCCGAGCGGCACGCGGCCGAGGCGTTCGGCCAGCAGACGGCGGAAGGCGAGCTGGACCCGGCCGTCGAGCAGATGCCCGATACCGGACGACGCGGCCGTGAGCAGCAGCCGGACGAACAGCCCGGCCGCGCCCACGAGTACGGCCGTCCAGACGCGGCTCTCGTCGACGGGGCCGGGCGCGAGCAGGGCCCGGCCCAGCTCGACGACCGCCAGCAGCGGTGCCAACCCCGAGACGGCACCGATGACCTGGAGGACGACGAGAGCGGCGAAACTCCCGGCGAACGGGCGCAGCAGACCGGTGGGCGCGGGCGTCGTCATCAGTCGGCCAGCGCGCGCGACAGGGCGGCGCCCAGTTCGGCGATCTGACGGCGCGACACCTCGGCGGACAGGATCGCCTGCGATCCGTGGAAGGTGCCGGGCCACTGGTGCAGCTCGACCGAGACCCCGGACTGCAGCAGGCGGACCGCGTAGTCGATGTTCTCGTCGCGGTTCGGGCAGAACTCGGCGGTGCCCAGGTAGGCGGGCGGCAGGCCGGTGAGGTCGGTGGCCCGCGAAGGCGCGGCGTAGTACGAAGGGGCGGGCTGTCCGCCCAGGTAGTAGCGCCACATCGCGGCGACCTTGGCGCGGTTGATCCATGGTGTGTCGGTGAAGTTCCGCGCCGACCAGGTTTCCAGCCGGTCGTCGAGTCCCGGCTGGTTGAGCAGCTGGAACCGGATCCGCGGACCCTGTTCGTCGCGGGCTCGCAACGCCGTGGCCGCCGCGAGACCCCCACCCGCGCTGTGCCCGCCGATCGCGATCCGGTCCGGGGTGACGCCGAGTTCCGTCGCGTTCTCCGCCGCCCAGTTCAGCACCGTGTAGACGTCGTCGAGTGCGGCGGGGAACGGGTTTTCGGGAGCAAGGCGGTAGTTCACCGAGACCACCACCGCGCCGGAGGCCTCGGCGAGCCGGGCGGCCCACGGGTGTTCGGTGTCCAGGTTGCCCATGACCCACCCGCCGCCGTGCAGCCAGACGAGGGCGCCGTGCGCCTCGTGCGGGCGGTAGATCCGGATCGCGACGTCCGGGTCGCCGGGCACCGTCCGGTCCTCGACCGTCATGGCGGAGGTGTCCGGCTGCGGAATCGAGGTGGCGAGCTTGGCGAAGGTCGCGCGTTCGGCGAGCGGGTCGTCGAGCTGCGCCGGGGGGAACAGGGCGATGAAGGCTTCCAGTTCGGGATCCATACCGATGATCCTTCCGGTCCCCGGTCCGGAGGTCGCCCGCCAAGCGTCGCGCGTGAGCGCCCCTTCGCGCGACGATCGCCGCGTACGCTCGCGAACATGGAGGCACTCGCCGCGCGGTTGTCGCATCTGGATCCCGATGTCGAAGGCGTGATCCGGGTCGTGATGTTCTACGACACCCTGATGCGGCGGCGGGTCGACCTCGCGGCGCTGGCCCGTGCCACGGCGGGGCTGGCGGAATGCGTGGCGGGCATCCGGCTCCACGGCACGGGGCGCACGATCCGCATGGCGCCCGACGGCCGCGAAGCCGCCCCGCCCGCGTCGGCGTCCATCACGACGGCGATCACCCTCGACGACGAGGAGATCGGCACGGTGTGGCTGGAACGCGAGGGTGGGCCCGGCGCCCTCGACGAGGCGGTGCTGGACAGGCTCGCGATCGCCGTGGCGACGGTCGTCGAACGGTACGGACCGGCCCGCACCACCATGGCCGATCCGGCGCTGGTGGAACTCGTGATCAGCGCAGCCAGCGACGACGCCGCCAGGAACCGGGCCTTGCGGCTGCTGGGTTTCCCCGCCGATCCGCCGGTCTTCGTGGTCGCCGTCCGGTCGGAGATCCCGCTCGAGAAGATCGGCGGCCTGCTCTGCCCGGCCCGTCCGGTCAAGGCGGCGCCGCTCACGGACGTGGGCATCATCCTGGCCACCACGGTGGATCCGGCCCGGCTGCCGGAAGGCGTACGCGCCGGGATCGGTGCCGGCGGCTGCCCGCACAGGTCCTGGCAGGACGCGAGGACCGCCCTGCGGTTCACGACCGCCCGCCAGCCGGTGATCCGCTACGACGACCTGGGGGCGTTGGCGCTGCTCGCGCGGATCCCCGAGGAGGACACGCGGGCCAACGCCGACGTCGTCGCGATCACGAGGCTGGCGACGGATCCGGAGGATCTGCGGACGCTGGACGCCTACTGCGCCACGGGTTCCGTACGCCAGGCCGCCGACTCCCTGCACCTGCACCACAGCAGCGTCGCGCGCCGGCTCACCCAGATCGGCAAGAGCCTGGCCGTCGAACTGAACGACCCCGCGGGCTTGACCCGGGCCAGGCTCGCCCTCACCGCTTGGCGGCTGCTCGGCGAGTGAAGCACTACCTAATGATCTTCGCCGAATACTCAAAAAACGTCCCCGGCCGTCATGGAAATAAATAGGTAGCGCACGCGAACTTTCGTCGGTTTCCGGATTCCCTTGGCACGACACAGAATCAGCGCGTCAGTCCCCACGGACGCGGCTGGGATCCGGCCGCAGAAATGAGTCGGAAATGCGACTGCGCTCCCTCGTCCTGCTGGCCGGTACCGCCTTCATGGCGCTGCTCGGCTCGACCGCCCCCGCCGCGATCGCCGCCGAGCCTTCCGGTGCGCAGCCGATGATCATCGGAGGCCAGAACGCGCAGAGCGGTCCCTGGGCGGCCCGGCTGTTCGTGAACGGCCAGCAGAACTGCACCGCGACGATCATCGCGCCGCAGTACATCCTCACCGCCAAGCACTGTGTCGCCAGCAGCGGCACCTACACCTTCCGGATCGGCAGCCTCGACCAGCAGAGCGGTGGCACCATGGCCACCGGCTCGACCATCACCCGGCACTCGGGCGCCGACCTCGCCATCGTCAAGCTGACCAGTTCGGTCAACGCCACCTACTCGCCGCTCGGCACCACGAGCAACGTCGCGGTCGGCCAGAACGTCCAGGTCTACGGCTGGGGCGCGACCAGCCAGTGCGGTTCCGAGATCAACTGCCAGTCCCGTTACCTGAAGGTCGCCACCGTCCGGGTCAACTCGGTCAACTGCAGTGACTACAACGGCGGCGTCGCGGTGTGCGCGAACCGCGTCAACGGCATCACCGCCGGCGGCGACTCGGGCGGCCCGATGTTCTCCGGTGGCCGTCAGGTCGGTGTCGCGTCGACCAGTGACCGGTCGAACAACACCGCCTACACCAACATCACCCGTTACCGCAGCTGGATCCAGCAGGTCGCCGGCGTCTGACCCCTCGGTGAATGCGGAGCCCTCCCCGGCGCGGTCGGGGAGGGCTCTTCCGATGTGGTGAGGAAATCACGAGCACGGAAACGGGAGAACATATTTGTCAATTGACACTCAACCCCGGGCCGATTGACGCGATAATGTGGCGGTCGGCGCCGACGGGTCGGCGCTGTGGACCTTGGGAGGGGGCCAGTGGCGCAACCGACGCAGGCTCTCGACCGCACGATCGTCGTCGTGGACGTCGCGGGCTTCACCGCTCCGGAGCGGAACCCCCTCGATCGCCTGGCCGTGCGCCAGGGCATGTACGAGGTGCTCAAGACCGCTTTCGCCGAAAGCGACGTCGACTTCGATTCCTGCGCGCGCGAAGACCGCGGCGACGGCGCGCTGATCCTGTTGCCTCCCGGCACGACCAAAAGCCTCGTCGCCGACCGCTTGCCGGATCGCATCGCGGTCGCCCTCCGCCGGTACAACCACACGCGGACCCCGCAGGCACAGATCCGGTTGCGGGTGAGTCTCAACTCGGGCGAGGTGCTGAACGACGGGAACGGGTGGGTCGGCGACGCGGTCGACATCGCTTTCCGCATCCTGGACGCGCAAGAGGCGAAGGAGGCGTTCGCGGAATCCGACCGGATGATCGCGTTCATCTCGTCGCAGCGCTTCTTCGCCGACGTCATCGCGCAGGATCCGGGTCTGTTGCCCGAGTTGTACAGTCCGATACCGGTTTCGGTGAAGACGTTCACCGGAATGGCTTATTTACGTCTGCACGGTGAACTGACCGCACCTGTCACCAAATCGGTGCCTTTCGTGGCGGAGACCCCGGACGACCCGTTTCTGATCGACCTGAACAGCGCCGTTCTGGAGTTGATCCCCCGCAAGGATCTGGCGGGCCTGCACCATCATCTGACCCGGATGGAGGTCCCCCATCTGGCGGTGATGATGAGCCGCGCGCTCGGTCCCGCCGTTCCGTTGCCCCGGCTGGAGGGGGTCACCGACGCTTGGGGCGCCTTCCAACTGCTCACCGATTTCAACGCCGGCCCGGACGGGATCCCGCCCGCGGTGACGTTCTTGCGCCTGCTCTCGGAGAACGTGGAAGGCGAGCCGGGTGCCATGATCGCGGGCTGGATCGCCGACCAGGCCCGATCGCTGCGGCTCGGCCCCGCGCTGGGGAACCAGCGGTACAGCAGGCCGCCGATTCCGGAGCGCCCCCATTTGCATTTGATGATCATGCTCGAACCCCTTTCCGCCGATCCGACGCGGTGCACTCTCGCATTCTGGCGCCAAGACGACCCGGAAGTGTGGCCGCCTTCGCTCGGTGGAGTGCGGGAAATCGGAATAGACGAGGTCGAGTTCAGGGTCGACGACGTCATCCTGGAGACTGAAGGCGTCTGGTCCGGTCAGAGCGTGTCCGCGTCGGTGGAATTCCTGCTGCCGAGGACGTTGATCAATTTGCCCGTGCAGCGGTGGGCCAAGGAACATGGGACCGGTCAGCCGCAGCCGCTGCGGTACGGCTACCGGCTGGGAATACGGTCTTTGGAGAGGATGCGGGCGAGGTATTGGCATCGCGCATGGCACGTTCGCTGGGACTCGATGGTGAAGGATCCCGCCGCCGACAGGCTGCACTATTCCGGTTGCGTGGAGTTCGAGGATCACCCGATCGACGCGATACTGAGCGACGAACACTGGGTGGGTATGGTTTTGGCGAAACCGCCGTCGCCCCAAGCGGAACAGGGTGCCGCGCCGGACGAACTGACGACCGCCCTCCGCAGTGGATTGCCGGTGGTGCTGTGGCATCCGGACGCCGAGCCGGAGAACCTGCGCGAGTTGCTCGACTGGGTATTGGCCGCGGAGAGCGGTTTTATCGAACTTCCGGATCGTCGCAAACTGGCGAATTCCGGTGCGGCGGTACCGTTCAAGAATTCTCTGGCTCACGATCTGGTGGTAATGTGGGACGATCCGAAACGCGTAATCGTTCTGGACCAGCCGTTGATCCCGACTCGACAGTAAGGGGATGCCGCGGATGAGTGTGAACGATCAGGACGCGACCGTGGACGGACGGGCCGCCCGGCCCGATGCACCCGATTGGTGGATCTACCGGGGTACCGGCAGGCCGATCCACGACATCGATCTCGCGCAACTGCTGCCCGCGCCGCCACCGTGGCGGTCTTACCGGGGTGATCCGCCGCCGGAGCACGACGTGCCGCCGCCGGACGACGGCGAGATGGAGCGTCGTCTCGGTACCGCGTTCACGCTTTCCGAGCAGGACACCGACGCGGGTGAATTGAACATGGTCAACGCCGCGCTGTACCTGCGGCGGCCGTTGCTGGTCACGGGGAATCCCGGAACCGGGAAGTCCAGTCTCGCGTACCGGATCGCCAGGGAACTCGGTCTCGGCCGGGTGCTGCGCTGGGCGATCACGAGTCATACCGCGCTGAGTTCCGGGCTGTACGGCTACGACGCCATCGGCCGGGTGCAGGCCGCGGCGACGAGTCAGGCGCAGCGCGGCGGCGAGGCCGAAGAACCGCCGATCGGTGATTTCGTCCGGCTCGGCCCGCTGGGCACCGCGTTCCTGCCCGGCAGGCTGCCCCGCGTGCTGCTGATCGACGAACTGGACAAATCCGAGGCGGATCTGCCCAACGATCTGCTGTCGATCTTCGAGGACGGCGAATTCTCCATCGAGGAATTGGCCCGCGTGCGCAACCGGCATCCCGAAGTCACCGTGCACACCGCCGACCCGCAGCGCACCGCCGTCGTCCGCGACGGCCGGATAGCTTGCCACGCGTTCCCGATCATCATCATGAGCAGCAACGGAGAGCGGGAGTTCCCGCCCGCCTTCCTCCGCCGGTGCCTGCAATTGCGGATCGAGAACCCCGATCACGACCAGCTCGCGGCGATCGTCGCCAGCCATCTGGTCACCGAGAACGGCGAACACCGGGACAGGCTCATCCGGGAATTCGCCGAACGGAGCAAGGCCGAAGGCGGACTCCCCACCGACAGGCTGCTCGATGCCGTCTACCTGGCGACGTCGGGCGCGTACCAGCCGGATCAGGAGGCGTGGCCGCGGCTGGTGGACGCACTCTGGCAACGACTGACGGTGCGGTGACATGGGCGGGCCGGGCGGCTTTCCCCCAGGGGTCAAGCAGGTCCGCTTCGAGGACCTGAACTGGACCGACGTCGCGGACATCGTGTGGCTGGCCGCCGCCATCACGCCGCGGCGTGATGGCGAGCCCGCTCCCGCCGAGGAGCCGGAGCCCGACGACGTGCGGATCCGCAACGCGCTCGCGGAACGCGACGAAATCCCCGCGCTCCCCGAACCCCGGCCGTCCCCGGTCCCCGACGTCACGCCGTCGGGCGACGGCAACGGCAACGGCCGGGCCGCCGGAATCGACGTCGTCCCCGGTGAGCTGCCCGAACCCGCGGTGGACGGTTCGGGACCGGGCGGAGTGGTACTCCTCGAATCACTCGCGTACTTCCGTTCGCTGAGAACGTTGAAACGGGAGACGCCCTCTCTGCGACACAACAATGTGGTCCTGGACGAAGTGGCGACCGCCGTCCGGGCCGCGGAGACCGGACGGTGGTGGCCTGTCACCCGATCGAGAAAAGAGCGCTGGCTGGACCTGACACTCGTCCTCGACAACGGTCCGTCGATGGCCTTGTGGCGCCCGCGGGTGTCCGCGTTTGTCGAATTACTCCGGCAGGTGGGTGCTTTCCGCACCATTCAGGTCCGCCTGTTGGAAACCGCGAAAGACAACGGTCAAGAGGATCTCGTTCTTCGCGGTGGCACGCCCGGCGCCCCCGCCCGCGACCCGAACGAGATCCTGGATTCTTCGGGACGGCGCGCGGTTCTCCTGCTGACCGACGGCGTCGGGGACGCTTGGCAGAAGAAAGACGCGTTGTACCCGACCCTGGCGCGCTGGGGCCGGACGATGCCGGTGAGCATCGTGCATCTGCTCCCGCAATGGCTGTGGGGCCGCTGCGGCATGAGCCCGCACAAGGCCCGGTTGCGGGTCCCGAACGCGTTGGCCCCCAACGGCCGCTGGACTTGCGACCTCGCGGACGCGTGGCTCGAACCGGAGGCGAAAGTGCCCGAAGGCACCGTCCCGGTGCCGGTGCTCGAACTGCGGCCGAGGGCGCTCGGCTGGTGGGCCGGACTGATGACCGGCGAAAACGCCGGCGACGTCGAAGGAACGGTCGTCCTCACCACGGAACGGATTTCTCGCTCCGATTCCGATGACCGGCCGGTAACTTTGTCACCCGCCGAAAGAGTGCACAGATTCCGCAGTGTGGCGTCGCCACCGGCGCTACGCTTGGCACAGTTACTCGCGGCGGTACCGGTGCGCCTCGACGTGGCGAAGCTGGTTCGACAACGGTTCGTGCCGGAAGCGGGGCTGGAGCACCTCCTCGAACTTTTGCTTTCGGGGATCATGTACGCTCCCGGACTCAGGGAGGGGAAGTCCACTTGGGACACAGGTGGGGTCTTCGCTTTTCCCGAGGCAGTCCGGGAATTGCTACTCAGTGGCGCGCGGCGGTCGGAGACGGCCAGTGTCGTCCGAGTGGCCGCCACCCATTTAGGTGGCCGGATTCCGCTGCTCGGTCACCTCCGAGACGCCATCGCCGACCCGCACAACACGCCGGATCCGGTGCTCACCCTCGAGTCGTCGGCCGATGTGGAACTGGAGAGCGCCGTCATGCGCGCGCTCTCCGGCCCGTACCTGTCCCGGGCTGACCGGCTACGGAACGCGGTACAACACCAAGACCTCGTCGTGTCCGCACCTCAATCGCTGAAGACATCCATAAAGACTGTGAGCCCAAAGATGCCTGAGACGGCCGAACGTCCAACTGCCTCGACTACCGCGATCCAGGGACGCTCGACTTATCTCAGTGAGCCCGAATCGAACGAGCCGACGACCAGGATCGTCCATCCCGCCGCGTCGGAAACCTCCCGCAGTTTCCCGACCCGCCAGCCCGACGACCCGCCCTTGGTCTTCGGAAACGTACCGCCGCGCAACCCCAACTTCACCGGTCGCGACGAGTTGCTCGGCCAGCTCACCAAACGGTTGAGCAGCGGCACCACCGCGGTGCTCCCGTCGGCGCTGCACGGTCTCGGCGGTATCGGCAAGACCCAGATGGCGACCGAGTACATCTATCGGCATCTGCAGGACTACGACCTCGTCTGGTGGATCGACGCGGCGCACACCACGCAGATCCGCGCCGGTCTCACCGAACTCGCCGGGATCCTCGGCCTCCAAGGCGCGGCCGAGGCCAACGTCGCGGTCCCCGCGGTGATCGAGGCGCTCCGGACCGGGCGGCCCTTCCGTCGCTGGCTGCTGATCTTCGACGCGGCCGAGAGCCCGGAGACCGTACTGCCGTTCTTCCCGCGCAACGGTCCCGGTGAAATCCTGATCACCTCGCGGAACTCCGACTGGGCCGGTATCGCGCGCCCGCTGGAGCTCGCGGTGTTCAAACGTGAGGAAAGCGTCGAGCTGCTCGGCCGTCGCGGTCCGGAGATCGACCCGGACGACGCCGACGAACTCGCCGAGAAGCTCGGCGATCTGCCGTTGGCCGTCGAGCAGGCGGCCGCCTGGCGTGCGGTGACCGGGATGCCGGTGCAGGAGTACCTGCGGCTGTTCGACGAGTCTGTCGAGGAAATCCTCGACACCGCCTCGGCGCCCGACTACGAGGTTTCCGTCGCCGCCGCGTGGAACGTTTCGTTCGAGGAGCTGAAGACCCGCAACCCGGCGGCTCACCAGATCCTGCACATCTGCGCCTTCTTCTCGCCGGAACCGATTTCGCGTGACCTGCTCACCGGGGTCAGCCGGGTCTCGATCTCCCCGGAACTCGACGCCGCGCTGCGCGATCCGATCAAGCTCGCCCGCGCCATCCGTGACATCAACAGGTACGGCCTGGCGAAGATCGACCACGGCAACAACACCCTCCAGCTGCACCGACTGGTCCAGTTGGTCCTGCGCAACCGGGTCATGGCCCGTCAGGTGCACGCGCGGATGCAGCACGGGGCTCACCAGCTGCTCGCCGCGCTGGACCCGAACGACCCCGAGTCCAGCAGGCACTGGTCGCGCTATCGCGAACTGCTGCCGCACGTCTACGCGGCGAACGTGCTGGACTGCGACGACAACTGGCCGCGTCAGCTCCACATCAACCTGATGCGCTACCTCTTCGAATACGGCGACCACGAGGAAGCCGCCCGGCTCGGCCTCGAAGCGCGGAAGCGGCTCACCGACACCCTCGGCCCCACGCATCCGCAGACACTCGAGGTCTCGTCGAGGCTGGGCCTTTATCTGTGGGCGATCGGCCGGTACACCGAAGCCGCGGAGCTCAACCAGCGCACGCTCGCGCTGCGCCTTCAGGTATCGGGCGAGGAGGACGAGGAAACCTTCGCGCTGCAAAGGAACATCACGATCGACCTCCGGGCACAGGGGGACTTCGCGGCGGCGACCAAGCTGAGCGAAGAGATCTACCACAAGGCCAAGCGCATGTTCGGTGAAGACGACCCGGAGACGCTCAACGCCGCGTACCAGCACGCGATCAGCCTGCGGCTCACCGGCGCCTACGAGGCGGCGGCGGAACTGGACAAGGACACGCTCCGGCGGCGGATCGAGGTCCTCGGCCGCGACCACGTCCGCACCTTCGCCGTCAACAGTTCGCTGATCGTGGACCTGCGGGAGGCGGGGGAGTACGGCCAGGCCCGCGTCCAGCAGGAAAGGCTCACGGAGAACTTCTACGCCCGTTTCGGCGCGGACCAGCTGGACGCGGCGGGCAACTCGTTCCTGCTTTCGGTGGCCAGGCGCAAGGACGGCGACCACCCGGGCGCGCTCAGCCTGTCCAGTGAAGCCCTCAAGAAGTTCCGGTTCGCCTACGGTGACGACCACTCCATCACCATGGCGTGCGCTCTCGCTCACTCGATCGACCTCCGCCACTCCGGCGATCTGGGGGCGGCAAGGCGGCTGGGAGAGGAAACCTTCGAGCGGTACCGGAGCGGTCTCGGCGAACACCATCCGCACACCCTCGCGGCCAACGCCGACCTCGCGGTGACGTTGCGGCTCTTGGGCGACCCCGCGACGGCCCGTGTCCTCGACGAGCGCGCCCTCGAGCATTTCCGGGCCACCATCGGCCCGGATCACCCCTATGCCGTCATCGCCACCATCAACCTGGCGAGTGATCTTTCGGCACTGGGCGAGCTCGACAGGGCTGTCGAACTGGGGCGGGACGCCGTCGAGCGCGGCAAGCAGGTGCTCGGTGAGGAGCACCCCACGCTCCTGGCGGCGACCTTCAACCTCGGGCTGGACCTGGCCGCGCTCGGCCGGGCCGAAGAGGCCGCGCCGCTGCGCGATCCGATCCTGGTGAAGTACCGCCGGGTCCTCGGCGAGGCCCACCCGGGAACGCAGGCCGCGGTCCGCGGTGTCCGCGGCGACTGCGACATCGACCCGATGCTGATGTAGGTCAGTCCGGGACGAGCTGGCCGATCCACGAGGCGAGCTGTTCCACGGTCGGTGGCCGCGGAACAGCTCGTAAGGGCCGGTGCACCGCCCGGACGAGTTCGGGGCAGTGCAGCAGAGCCCGGGCGGCGGGATGGGGGCCACGCGCGGCGAGCGCGAGGCCCAGCCCGACCAGGGAAGCGGGCCGATCCGGATCCCAGGCGAGTTCCTGGCGGTAGCCGTTGACGGCTTCGAGGAAATCGCCCGCGACATAGGCGAAATCCGCGGCCGTGGCGCCGGGCACCGCCGGCGAAAGCGGGTTGTCGCCGACGGAGAGCCGGATCAGATCCGTCCTGGCGTGGGACCAGCCGCCGTCCGGCACCGGCGTCGGCGGAAGATCGGTCGGGTCGAGGGTGGCGGGCGGTCTGGGCCGCCCACCCAGCCAAGCCGCCGCCAGTCCGGCGACCACCGCCGGATCCGGACGAAGGTGTCGAGCACGCCAACCCGCGAGGTGATCCCGGCAGGCGGCCGTGGCCAGTTCACTCGCCTCCGCCGGAACGGGTTCGCCCTGCCACGGGCCGAGGCGTTCGGCGATGTCGTCGAGGAAGCGGCGTCCGGCCGTGGTCATGGTCGCGTCCCCTCGCAGGGCCTGGAGGGTCCGCCAGGTCTGACGGCGCCAGAACGCGAATTCGAAGCCGGAGCGCCGGGGACTCCGCCCGGCTCGATGCAGCGCACGCCAGAACGCCGTCACGCCGAAGAACGCGTAGACCCCTTGCAGGGCACCGCTCAGCGGCCGCGGGTCATCGCGCCAAGCCACGTAGATCCGTTCCCGGGGATCCGGCTCGTACAGCTCGACGAGGTGCAGCAGACCGCCGAGCACTATGTGCTGGAATTCGTGGATCAAGGTCTCGGCGAGGGACGCGCCGTCGGCGGGCAGGCCGACCACCGCGCTGCCGAACGCCTCCCCTGTCGACGCGCTCGGATTCCGGAAGAGCACCTGGGGTTTCGGGACCAGTGAGGCCAACCCCACCGGCATGATGCGGGCCAACCCGGGGAGATGATCGGCGATCAGACGACAGGCCTCGTCGATCAACCCCTGCCAATCCGCCAGGTCCTTACCCGGCAGCCGTTCCGGGGGCACCGGTTCGTAGAGCCCGCGATAGGGATCGAGATCGTCCAGCCAGAGCGTGAACCGGTGCGAACCGACCTGGCTCCGTACCCGCCGGATTCCCCACCAGCCGAGAGCGTCGGAGTCTCGCGCGCTCGGCAGGTGGACCGTCGTCTCGCCGTTCGACACGGAGTACCGGCCGTTCACGCCTCGGACGACGGCCGAGGAAAACGGTTCGGTGCCGGGGAATCTGGCCATCCCGAGCGAGGGGAGCATGGCGTTTCCGTGCCACGCCGGGATGGCCGTTTCGAAGTCCAGCTCCGCCCGGATCGCCGCGGCCGCCGCGATCGCGTGCGCGTGTCCCAGATGCATCCACAAAGGACCGATGCCGTCGATTCCGTTGCGCAGCAGACGCGTCGTGTAGCCCGCCCAGCTGCCGGTGTACGGATTCGTGAGCATCCGGTTCACCGCTCGCGGTGCTCGTGCTTCGGCACGTGCAAGGAGCTCCCACGCGGAATCCAGCGAGGGCAACGGACCTGAGTGATCCGGGCTCTTCGTGGCCTCGGTCAGCAACGCGTGGATCAGCAGTTTGCGACGGCTCCGCTCGGCCCGTCGCAGACGGCGGGCCATGTCCTCGTCGCCGTCAAGGCGTGCGAGTGCGTCGAAGTCTCGCCACGACAAGCGGTGGAACGCGGGGCGAGCCTCGGCTGGTGGCGGCATCAGTCGATTCGCTCACCTGTCCCCGCTGAACCGCTTCTGTAGCGCGCGCGGACATGCGTGGTGCGTTCGACGACGTGGTGCGCCGAATCGCGGAAGGCTTCACTGTCCAGCTCTCGTAACGCGGTGAATGAGACCGCGTCGAGATCGATCAACGCCGATTCGATGTCCGGTTCCGTACCTGCCGAGAAAGAACTCATCGTGCCGATTCCCTCCACCCCGTGAAACGGTTGCGAGAGTTGAACCTTGACAAGGATAGCCGAGATTTCGTGTTCGATCAGGCCCCTTCGTCCGGTGGTGGCCGTCCGGCGGCCAATTCTCGGAGTGCGCGAGGCCTGGTGATGGTGACGCGCTGACGGGCGGTGCGCACCACGCCCAGTCGGCGGAGTTCTTCGAGCCCCCGGATGAGGGTGCTGCGGGAGACGCGGGCGAAACCCGCCAATTCCCCTTGATTGAAGCGGAGATCGACCTGTTTCCCCGCCGCCCAGTCGACGGCGTGCTGGAGTGCCAGTTCCAGCAGGACCGCGGCGAGACGTTGCGGGAAATCCGGTCCGCCGGACTCGAGACGCAGCCTGTCGGACTCCTGGAGCCGGATCGCCGCGGTGCGGAAGATCTCCTCCGCGATCCGAGGCTGGGCGCGCAGTACGCCGAGGAATTTCTCCCTCGACACGACGAGGGTGTGCACCTCGTCGATCGCCGACATGGTGGCGGACCGGGGGAGCCCGCTGATCGGGGCCAGTTCGCCCACGATCTCCGCGGGGCCACGAGCGGCGAGCGGGGCGTCTTCGCCGCGATAGTTGGTGGCGCTGATCTTCACCCAGCCGTGCAGGACGACGAACAAACTGGTGGGCGGACTGCCTTGGAGGGCGAGGATCTGGCCGGGCTGCCACACCTTCAGATGCCCCGCGCTCCGGATCGCGGATTGCTCGGCAGGCGTCAACCGGCGCCAGGTTCCGAGGTCTCCGTGCTCACCCGTGGAGGAACCGGTCATCCTGGCCCTCCGGTTCCGTGGAAACCGGATCGGCGCTGTGTTCCATTTGACGCATCGCACACTCCCCCGACTCGCCAGCATGGTCTGTGGGCAGAACGACCCGGAAGTTTCGAACCGCAACCGGTAATTGTGCCAGGCAAGAGGTGACTTCACCAGACCTCGGGCCGGCGACGGGGGAGGATGTCATGCGCAGTGCCGAAAGTGTCATGGGACAGCCGAAGGACCACCGCCACGAGCCGGCCGAGGAGAACCCGCGGACGCCGAAGGCGTTCGGGCGAAGACCGGCTTTCTTCGCGCCGCACCCGCCGCTGATGTCCGGCGGGTGGTACCAGGGTGCCGACCACGAGGTGGTCGGCCCGGGGCGGTATCCGGTCCCCCGTCCGCAGCCCAAATCGGTGAAGGCGGCGTTGTTGTGGGCGCTTTTCCTGGGCCCCTTGGGATTTTGCTACGTGTCGCCCGTCGGCGGGCTGATCGGGACGGCGATGGCGGTCACGGCGATCACCCTCGGGGGAGCCCCGGTGGTGGCGGTGATCTGGCCGGTCGTCATGGTGCTCTCGCTGGCGGCGCTGTCCCGGCGCTCCGAGGACGCGGAGTAGGCGACACGAGAGATGTCCGGCCGTTTCCGGCCGGACCCACCGGGTGGGGGCCGCTCAAGGGGGGCGGCCCCCACCGTGGCTTCCCGTCCTCCGAAAGTCGCGTCTTGTTGCTCCGATCATGCAGCCCGGACACGGAACTCTTGAACCCGACCGATCGATATGTTTCCATCTGCTCGATAGTCGCACCAAAGGTGCAGTTTCGAGCACATTCAAACGGGTTCAATGCAGTTTCTGGAGGGCTCCGTGCGCCGTCGTACCCTGCTGAAGGCCGCTGGTGCGGCTTCCGCTTTCACCTTGCTCCCGGAGAGCGTCCGGCAGGCGCTCGCCGCCGAGGCACCGACGGGCGGACTCGACGTCATCGAGCACGTCGTGGTCTTCATGCAGGAGAACCGGTCTTTCGACCACTATCTGGGGACCTTGCGCGGCGTCCGGGGGTTCGCCGATCCGGCCGCGATCAAACTGCCTTCGGGGGCGTCGGTCTTCCAGCAGCCGGACGGCGCGGGCACCTTGCTGCCCTACGCGATCGACGATCAGTTCATGGCCGACGTCGACCACAGCTGGTCCGGCGGGCACCGCGCGTGGAACAAGGGGCGCCACGACGCGTGGCGCGCGGCCAAGGGCGTCCGCTCGCTGACCTATCACACCCGGTCGGCACTGCGGTTCTACCACGAGCTCGCCGACGCGTTCACCGTCTGCGATGCCTACCACTGCTCGGAAATGGGCCCCACCAACCCGAACCGGATGTACCTGTTCACCGGCAAACTCGGGTTCGAGCCGGACGGCACCACCCGCGCCATCGGCAACGACGCCTGGCAGAACCCCGGGCATGCCGGCTACACCTGGAAGACCTACGCCGAGCGGCTCCAGACCGCGGGCCGGAGCTGGCGGGTCTATCAGGAATGGGACAACTACGGCGACAATTCGCTGGACTACTTCAGCAGCTTCCTGGCCGTCGGCACCAAGGCGCTGTCGAAGGTGAAGGACTCGGCGGGCAAGGCCTTCCCGAAGCTGGAGTACTTCTACTACGCCCTCGACAAGGCTTCGGCCGCCGAGCGGACCCGGTTGCTCGACGGACTGGCGGCGGGGGTGGCGACCCTGACCGCGGCCGAGCGCGGGCTCTATGAAGGCGGGCTGGCCCGTGTCGCGCCGAAGCAGTTGCTGAGCGCCTTCAAAGCCGATGTCGACGCGGGCAAACTGCCGTCGGTGTCGTGGATCGTCGCGCCGGAATCGCAGACCGAGCATCCCGCGTGGGGCCCGAACACCGGCGCGGACCTGGTCAAGTCGATCCTCGACACGATCGCCTCCAAACCCGCCGTGTGGAACAAGACGCTGTTCCTGCTGACCTATGACGAGGACGGCGGTTTCTTCGACCACATGCCGCCGCCCGCGCCGCCCGCTTCCGACGACGAAGGCAAGAGTTCCGTCGCCACGACCGACGAGTTCGTGTCCGGCGAGCCGATCGGACTGGGCGTGCGGGTGCCGATGTTCGTCATCTCGCCGTGGAGCCGGGGCGGGAAGGTGTGCTCGGAGGTCTTCGACCACACCTCCGTGCTGCGGTTCCTGGAACGGTGGAGCGGGGTCGGCGAACCGAACATCTCGCCGTGGCGGCGTACCGTCTGCGGCGATCTGACGTCGGCGCTGGACACCACGGCGCCGAGCGCCACCTATCCCGCGCTGACCAAACCGGTACCGACGAGCGGGCCGTGGAACACGCAACCGCAGCCGCCTTCCGTGCAGAAACCGCCCATTCCGGAGAGCGGGGTCAAAACGGCGAGGCCGTTGCCTTATCAGGTGACGGCGTCGGGCCGGGTGACGGCAGAACGGTTCTGGATCGATTTCGGCAACACCGGATCCGCGGGCGTGCATTTCTCCGTCTACGCCACCGCGCACCGGACCGACGGCCCGTGGCGCTACACCGTCGGCGCCGGGGCCACGCTCTCGGACTACTGGCAGGTGGGTTCCCCGGACGGGGCGTACGACCTCACCACGCACGGCCCCAACGGTTTCCTGCGGCGGTTCGCCGGGAACCGGATCACCGCGACCACCGCGGGGAAACCGAATCCGGAAGTCGTACTGCGGCCGGGTTCCGGCGTCGTGTACCTGAAGATGACCAACGCCGGCGCCGCGTGCGAGCTGACCGTGCGCACCGGCAACCGGGGCGGCGGGCCGTGGAAGTACACGGTCGGCACCGGCGCGACGGTCGAGGACTGGTTCAGCACCGAAGGCGGCATGGGCGGCTGGTATGACCTGACCGTTCAGGGACCAGACGGCTTCCTGCGCCGCTTCGCGGGCCACGTCGAGACAGGCGCCGAGACGATCAGCGACCCTGTCATGGGCTCCGGACCGCTCCCGGCCACCGTCCGCTCGGCCGACAGTCAGGAGACCTCGGGCGAGTCCGGTGCCGCCACGAACGCCGTCGACGGCAACCCCGCGACCCATTGGCACACCAAATGGTCCGGCGGGGAAGATCCGTTGCCTCACGAACTGCAGCTCGATCTGGGCGCCGCCCGCACCGTCACCGGCCTGTCCTACCTGCCGCGCCAGGACGGCTCCGACCATGGCCGCGTCGGCGGCTACGAGGTCCACCTGAGCGCCGACGGTTCGGCCTGGGGAAGCCCTGTCGCCGCCGGGACCTTCCCCGACGACGCCGTCTCGAAGACACTTCGGTTCTGGCCGACCCGGGCCCGCTATGTTCGCTTCCGTGCGCTCACCGAGGCGGGCGGGCGCGGGCCGTGGACGTCGGCCGCGGAGGTGACCCCGCTCGGCTGGGTTTGAACGAACGGGCAGAACCCCTTGTCCTAACGGGAAAGATGCGTCGCGGCCGCCGAGGTTGCTTTTCTGAGAGCAGCGTCATCGTGACGCATCTTTCCGCCCTCCTCGGGCATCCTGCTTCGTGAAAGATCGACAGCGAGCGGGGAGAAGTTGATGAGCCACCGATCCATCCGACCGAATATCGTGCGTGCCGCCAAGGGAAAGCAGGCGGGATCGGGTAACGCTCCCCGTTGCGCCACAACGGAACTCTCGCTCGTCCTGGGTAGCCCCAAACCGAGCCCGAACTCGCCGGGACAGTTCGACGTGCCGTTGACGTACAAGAACACGTCGTCCCGGACGTGCGGGCTGTATGGCGTATCCGGCGTCGACCTGAACGGGCCCGAGCACGCGAACGGCGCGGTGTACCACCTGCCGAGGGTGGACAACGGCGTGAAGTACAACGAGGTCCCCGCGGGTACCACCGCGACCGCGACGATCACCGTCCTGAAGCCGTCCGACGACGCGGCCACGTGGACGCCGACGCGGGTGACGACCATCCCGCCGGGCCAGACCCAGGCGCTCACCGCGAACTGGCCGTCCGATCTCCCCGTGCTGCGCCAAGACGCCGCCACGCATCCCGGAACCTACGTGAACGGCATCCTCGCCGATCCCGCGTGACTTCACCGGCTGCGACCGTGCCGCTGTTGCGCAGAGGTGGGGGGGTGTGTGGAAATAGGGACGTTGAGTGTCCCTATTTCCACACGGCCCCGCGTGATCGGACCTGTCATGCGGGCCCGGCTCTGCCCGCGCTCCGCCGCGGCCCGGGTGTCGCGAAAGCCACTTTCGGGACGTCTGATGTCCCGAAAGTGGCTTTCGCGGCACCCGGAGGCGGCACCCGGAGGCGGCACCCGGAGGCGGCACCCGGAGGCGGCACCCGGAGGCGGCACCCGGAGGCGGCACCCGGAGGCGGCACCCGGAGGCGACACCCGGGGCCCACTCACGACACAACCCACCCGACCGTCGCGCACTGCGCCCACCCTCCCCGTCTTGTATCATCACCTTGATACAAGACGGGGAGGATGATCGTGCCGTTCGACAACATCGTGGCCGTCGCCCTGATCATGGGCCTGTTCGGCCTGGCGATCCTGGTTCTGCTGTGGCCAGGCGAAAAACAGGGCCGGAAGGTGCTGCGCCGGTGGGGTGTCGACGATCCCTCGCCGTCCGACGTCGCCGAAGCCGTGCGTTATCTGCGCCGCCGCCGGTTCTGGTATCCCTGGCTGTTCCTCGGGTTGCCGTTGCTGGCGGATGTCGCCGGGCTGCGGGGCGACACGACGGCGTTCTTCCTGGCCACCCTGCTCATCGGCGCGTTGATCGCCGAGGTGCTGGCTCAGCGGCCGCGGAGGAGCGCTCGACGTGAGGCCGGGTTGGACCGGCGTGCGGTGTCGGGGCTCATTCCCGTGTGGGGCCTGGTCATCTACGCGGCGATCGTCGTGGCCGCAGTGGTTTGGCTCATTATCCATGGGTGGTGGGCGTTGCTCGGGATCGCGGCGGCCGTCTCGGTGGTCACGTGGCTGGTCATCCTGCTCGCCGTGCGCCGACCGTCCACAGGGGACGGTGCGGCCGACGGGGCGCTGAGGGTTCGCAGTGCCAGGGTGGCCGCGGGGCTGGGTCTGGCCGCGACGGTGACCTTGGCGATCCCCGAAGTGACGAACCTGGGTTCGTGGCTCCTGGTCGTCGCCGGGTTCGCCGGTTGGTACCACCTCGCGCACCGGTCGCGTGCCGAGGTCGCTCGATGCCGCTGAAGGTGGTCGTCGACACGGATCTCGGGATCGCGCCGTGGCGGCAGGTCCGGGATCAGATCGTCCGTTTGATCACCGCCGGCGCGCTGGCGCCGGGCACTCGGTTGCCGTCCATCCGCCAACTCGCCAGGGATCTGGCGCTGGCTTCGGGCACCGTGGCGCGGGCGTACCGGGAACTGGAAGAGAACGGCTGGGTGTACACCGCCCGCGCCAGGGGGACGGTCGTCGCCGAAATCGCCGACCGTCCCGGCAAGGCCGCCCTGCTCCGGGCGGCGGCGGAAGAGTACGCCCGCGTTGCTCGTGAACTGGGCGTCGACCAGGGCGTTGCGCTGGACGCCGTCGCAGCTGCACTGGGCAGGGACTGATTTCGGCGCCTGCCGATTTGCGCTTTCCGCTTGGGGACTGGTAGGAACTCCTCGCCGTTGCCCGGGGAGGGGTGGCCAGGTGAGAAGGAACAGCGATAACTTTGAAAGCTTTTCAGCTTATTCAGGTTGTATTTTCAGCTCGAACGATGATATATGCCGTTTTGATCCATGGTTGCGGTTTTGAGCGAACGGCAGGCGTGACACATGGATGAGCCACTGCAGAAGACGGTCGTCATGGTCGACGTCGCGGGTTTCGGTGTAGGCAGTAATCCGCATCAGCTGGTGGTGCGCGAATGGCTCTTTACTGCTCTCGAGGAGATTTTGGAGGCGGCCGGCCGTTCGCTGCCGGGTTTCTCGCTCGATGAACGAGGCGATGGTGCTCTCATAATTATTCCGCCCGCTGTGTCGGTGGTCAAGGTGGTGCGTATCTTCACGGTTGATCTAGCTCGTAGGTTGCGTGTACGGAATGAGGTTCATCCTGCGGCAGAGCGGATCGCCTTGCGGGTGGCCGTTCATGTGGGACTCGTGCATTCTGATCCGTGGGGGTCGGTGGGATCCGACGTAAATCTCGTGGCTAGGCTTGAAGGCTGTAGAACCTTCCGGCGAATGATGTTATCGCTTGACGCGGAGTTTGGGGTGATTGTTTCCGGGAGGGTTTTCGAGCAAGTCATATGCAATCGTTACGATGATATCGATCCAGCCGCTTTTCGGCGAATTTCAGTATTCAACAAAGAGACACGAACGCGGGCATGGGTGGGATTCGCTGGCATCGCCTCCTCGAACTGGAGAAAGGTTCTCAACAAGCGCAGAAATAGAGCCTTGTTCTCGGTATTTGCGTTGTTTGTAGTAGCCGTGATCCTTAGTGCGGTCCTGGCTGTCGTCTCGTCGAATACTGAGGAGAGTCCTGCTTATCAGGTCCCGTTCACTGCTCAGGCGGCGTACTTGCTCGAGGATAAGCCGATAGCTGTTCACTCGAACTTGTACACTCCGGACGATATTCCTGGATCGAGGTATTGTCGGGATTTGGAGAGCGAGGTTGTCCGCCGGGGTGGGTTCTTCGCCAGCGGGACGCCTGTGCGTATAACGTTGATCGGGCTGGCAAAGCGGACGGTTGTGATTGGGGGAATCCGAGCGCAGGTAATGGAGCGATCGAAACCTGCGACGGGTACGGCCTTCGCGTGCGTTAACTGGATTGACGCAAGGGCGAGCATTCCTCTGACTGTCGACCTCGATTCTTCGGATCCTCGGGTGAGCAAGTCAGTTAACGGCTCGTCGTCTTATTTCGCCGATTCAGTAGTGGAGTTGGCTCCCACTGAGAGTGTCACCTTCGATATCAGGCCGGTTACTGAGGATTGCGCTTGTGGCTGGACGATAAGGCTTTTCTATGCTGACGAAGGGCAGGATCGGGAAATGGTGATCATGGGAGAGGGGGGTGGACTGTTCCGTACTTCGTCAGTCCAAGCCGCCGGGCAGAGTTATGTCGAAACCGGAGGTGTCTGGCGTCGTCGCTAGTTCTATTGTGCTGACGAGAAGGCGACGTCGTCAGTTTGGTGATGAAGCACTCGCCGCCGCGCGGGAGTCACTCCAGTGACGTGTCGCCGAAGTGCTCGAGCAGCAGCCGCAAGCCGCTGATCAGTTCGGCCCACTGCGCCGGGGCCAGGTCGGGCAGGAGCCGGGCCTCGTTCTCCAGGTGCAGGACGAAGACCTCGTCGACGACCTCGCGTCCCTTGGCGGTCAAGCGGATCTTGACCGATCGGCGGTCGTCGCTGTCGCGGACCCGCTCGACCAGGCCCTTGGTCTCCATGCGGTCGATGCGGTTCGTGATCGCCCCCGAGGTGACCATCGCGGCCTTGAGGAGCGCACCGGGTGTCAGACCGTCGGCCTCGCCGGAGCGGCGCAGCGTGGTCAGCACGTCGAACTCCCACGACTCCAGGCCGTGCTCGGCGTTGAACTCCTTGAGCTTCTTGTCGAGGATCCGGGAAAGCCGCTGGAGGCGCCCGATCACCTCGGCAGGCCAGAGCCTGTCTTCGAGGTCCGGCCGCTCGCGTCGCCAGAGCCCGATCACCGCGTCCACCGCGTCGGCCACGGGGCGCCCTCCAATCGTCTCAACATTAAGAGACTTGACATTGACAGAACTCGCTGGTGTTATCTCAACGTTGAGATTATCAGTGAGGAGACATCATGGCGATCGTCGCCGAACGGCCGGTCACCCCGGCCCCGAGCCCGACCCTCCGCGACGCAGGACTGGCCGCGTTGGCACCGGCGAGCTGGGGAACCGTCTACGTCGTCACCGCGACCTTGCTGCCGCCGGACCGGCCGCTGCTGGCCGCCGTGCTGAGGGCGCTCCCGGCGGGGCTGCTCCTGTTGGCCCTCACCAGACGGCTCCCGCGCGGCGCCTGGTGGTGGAAGACGGCGGTGCTCGGAATGCTCAACTTCGGTGCCTTCCTGCCGCTGATCTTCTACGCCGCGTACCACCTCCCCGGCGGCGTCGCCGCGACCCTCGGCGCCCTGCAACCCCTGATGGTGGCCTTGCTCGCGCTCCCGGTGCTCCGCGTCCGGACACCGGCGCCGGTCCTGTTCGCGGCGATCGCCGGTGCTGGCGGCGTCGCCTTGCTGACGCTCTCGGCGGAAGCCCGGCTCGACCCGCTCGGCCTGGCCGCCATGCTCGGCGCCGTCGGACTCGTCGCCGTGGCCATCGTCCTCGCCAAGAAATGGGGCCGTCCCGAGTATCCGCTGGCGATGACCGGCTGGCAGCTGACCATGGGCGGCCTCGTCCTCGCCCCGGCGACGCTCCTGTTCGAAGGCCTCCCGGATTCGCTGACGACAGCGAACCTGCTCGGCTACGCCTACATCGGCATCGTCACCACCGCGCTGGCCTATCCGCTGTGGTTCCGCGGCATCGACCGTCTCGCCCCGGCGTCGCTTTCGCTGCTCACGCTGACCAACCCCTTGATCGCCACGGCCGCCGGATTCCTCGTGCTCGGCCAGACCCTCACCGGCTGGCAGCTCACCGGATTCGCCGTCGCCCTCACCGCCTTGACGCTCAGCCAGACCCTCACCGCCGTTCGCGCAGGAGCCCGGCGAGTTCGGTGACGGTCGGGTGCTCGAAGAGGACGCGCGCGGGCAACTCCAGTCCGGTCAGCTCGCGAAGCCGCGTGCGCAGATCGACGACGGCCAGCGAGTCGATCCCGAGATCGGTGAACGGTTTGTCCTCGGGGATCGTGTCCGGGGTCTGGTGGCCGAGGACCTCGGCGAGTTCGACGCGGAGCAGGTCTCGCAGTTCCTCCTCCGAGGGGTGATCCGGCCAGCGCCGATCCGGTGACGGCGCCGGTCTCGGCGCGGGGCGGGCGAGTCCGTCGGCGATCGGGGGCAGACCGGCGGCCGTGGGGTCGAGCCTGGCGGCGATCAAGACCGGTTCGGCGTGCCCGATCGCGGCGTCGAACAGGGCCAGCCCCTGCTCCAGGGTCAGCGCGGCCACCCCCGAGTTCTGGATGCGGTGCCTCGCCGCTTCGGGGATCTGCGAGCCGAGCCCGATTTCCAGATCCCAGAGGCCCCAGGCGATCGACGTCGCGGGCAGGCCCTCGGCCCGCCGAAGGACGGCCAGCGCGTCGAGACAGCGGTTGGCCGCGGCGTAGTTCGCTTGTCCGGCGTTGCCGAAAATGCCCGCCAGGGAAGAGAAGAGCACAAAGGCCGACAACGGGAGATCCCGCGTGGCCTCGTGCAGGATCCTGGCGGCGTCGGCCTTCGGGCGGAAGACCGTGTCGAGTCCGGCGGTCGTCTGCGCGGTGAACGCGGCATCGGCGACGACAGCCGCGGCGTGCACGACGGCGGTCAGCGGCGGATCGCAGGTGTCGACCAGACGCTGGACGAAGCCGGGGTCGGCGATGTCACCGCCGACGATCCGCACGTCGGCGGGCAGCGACAGCAGCTCTTCGGCGCCGGGCGCGGCGAGGCCGCGGCGGCTGACGAGCAGCAGATGCCGGACACCGTGCGCGGATACGAGATGCCGCGCCAGCGCCGCGCCGAGCGCGCCGGTGCCACCGGTGATCAGCACGGTGCCCGCCGGATCGATCGGCCGGGTGGAGGCGGGTGCGGTCCTGGCGATCCGCAGCGCGTGCGGCACGCCGTCCCGGATCGCCAGCTGCGGCTCGGGGTTGCCGCCGACGAGTTCGCGCACCTCGGTGACGGGGACTTCGGCGTCGACCACGGTGATCAGACCGCGGTACTCGGCCGAAGCGGCGGTGCAGAGCCCGAAGACGGCGGCCGCCGCCGGATCGGTCGCGCCGCGGGTGACGACGACGGTGCGTTCCCCGCGCGGGAGCGTGTCCTGCAGCGCGGTGAGCACGGTCCGGACGTCGCCGCCTTCGACGATCCGGACGTCATCGGCGCGCGCGGCCGGAACGGGGACCCAGCGCGGGCGGTAGAGCATCTCGTTCCCGGCGGGCAGCGGCCGGGTGAGCAGGGATTCCACGATCGCGACCGGCATTCCGGTGGAGTCGAAGAGTTCGACGCGGGCTTCGCCGGGGCCTGTCCGTACACAGTGGACTCGCGCTCGGCGCGCGGCCGGGGCGAACAAGTGGACGCCGCTCCAGAGGAACGGCACGCGCACCTCGGCGTCGGGCGCTTCGGCCAGCGCCAAGGTGTGCACGGCCGCGTCGAGCAGCACGGGATGGATCCCGAACCGGCCGTCGACGCCTTCGGGGAGCGCGACGTCGGCGAACAGTTCGTCGCCGTCCTGCCACAAGCCCGTCACCGCGCGGAAGGCGGGGCCGTACTCGCGGGCCGCGTAGGCCTCGCCCAGTGAGACGGGCTTGATGGCGGGAGGCGGCCAGTCACCTTTCCATGGCTGCGCGAAGACATCGGACGGGCGCAGGCGGCCCGTGGCATGACGTGTCCAGTCGTCGGCGTCCTTGGCGTAGATGTCGATCCGCGGTCCGTCCACGACCACCTGGAGCGCGACGTCTTCGGTCACCAGGAGCGGCGCCTCGATCGTCAGTTCGGCGACACTCGCTTTCCCAGCGTGCAAAGCGATCTCGACGAAAGCGCTGGCGGGGAACAGGGTCGAGTCGCCGACGACGTGGTCGGCGAGCCAGCCGTGCGTGTGCACACCCGTCGAGCCGCCGTGCACGATCCGGGGCGAGTCGGGCGCGACCAGCGCGGGGCCGAGCATCGCGTGCCCGCCGCCTTCCGGGCTCCGGCGCGGTCGCGGATCGAGCCAGAAACGCTCGCGCTGGAAAGGATACGTCGGCAGGGAGACAAGACGGCCGTCGAACACCGAGCGCCACGAGACCGGCACTCCAGCGGTGTGCAGTTCGCCCACCGCTTCCAGCACTCCCCGCGCGGTGTCCATAGTGGACACTGTGGGGAGTACCGCTCCCGCGGCCCTGCTGAGTACGGCCGACGGGCCGATCTCCAGGCAGATACCGGTTCCCGCCGCGGCCACGGCGTCCAGCGCGTCGGCGAACCGGACCGTGTCCCTGGCGTGCCGCACCCAATGCTCCGGACCGATACCGGTGATCGCGCGGCCGGTCAGCCCGGAGACCAGGACGATCTCCGGGCTCCGGTGGGTCAGCCCGGCGGCGACTTCGCGGAACTCGGCGAGGATCGGATCGATCAGCGGCGAATGGAACGCGTGGCTGACGCGCAGCCGCGTGGAACCCGGCCACTGGGCCGCGATCGCTTCGGTCACGCTCTCGGCTCCGGACAGGACAAGGGATCGGGGACCGTTGACCGCGGCGATCGCCACCTGATCGGCGAATTCCCCCACCAGCGGCGCGACCTCGTCCTCGGCCGCCCGGACGGCGATCATGACGCCCCCTGGCGGCAAAGCGGCCATCAGACGGCCGCGCGCGGACACCAGGGCTCCCGCGTCTTCGAGGGACAGAACGCCGGCGACGTGCGCGGCGGCGATCTCCCCGATCGAGTGCCCGGTGACGACACCCGGCCGGACACCCCACGATTCCAGCAACCGGTACAGGGCGACCTCGAACGCGAACAGGGCGGCCTGCGCGTGGTCGGTCCGGTTCAGCAGTTCGCCGCCGTCGAACGCGACGTCACGGACCGGACCGCCCAGCGCCTGGCAGGCCGCGTCGAACGCCGAGCGGAACACGGGGAAGCCGTCCGACAGCTCTTTTCCCATTCCCGCGCGTTGCGCGCCTTGCCCGCTGAAGAGACAGGCCGCGGTCGCCGGTGCGCGCACGGTCCGGCCGCGGCGGCCGCCCGTGGCGAGCGCGCGCAACGCGTCGAGGTCGCCGGACGGCACCATCGCGCGGTGTTCCAGCGAAGTGCGGGTGGCGAGGGTGAACGCGACATCGGTCTCGTCGCGTCCGCTCGCCGTGGCCAGCAGCCGGGAGGCGACCGCGCGCAGGGCGCCGTCGTCGGCGGCGCTCACCAGCCACGGCGCCGCGAGCGGCTCCGGGCGGGCGGTCTCGGCCGGCGGTGGTGCTTCCGAGACGAGAACGTGGGCGTTGGTGCCGCCGATCCCGAACGCGGAAATCCCCGCGTGCCGGGGTTTCGGCCCGGCACGCCAGTCCCGCGCTTCGGCGAGCAGGGTGACGTCACCCGCCGACCAGTCGATCCGGGGGCTCGGATCGTCGGCGTGCAGCGACCGCGGCAACCGCTCGTGCCGCAGTGCTTCCACCATCTTGATCACCCCGGCGACCCCCGCCGCGGCCTGGGTGTGCCCGATGTTGGCCTTCACGGACCCGAGCCACAACGGCCGGTCACGTCCGCCGCCGTACGCGGCGATCAGCGCCTCCGCCTCGATCGGATCGCCGATCGGGGTGGCGGTGCCGTGCCCTTCCACGGCGTCGACGTCCGTTGCCGCGAGGCCCGCGTCGGCCAGCGCGGACGCGATCACCGCGCGCTGCGCCCGCCCGCTCGGCGCGGTCAGCCCGTTCGACGCCCCGTCGGAGTTGACGGCCGAACCGCTCACCAGCGCCAGCACCGGATGCCCGTTCCGGCGAGCGTCCGAAAGCCGCTCCAGCAGTACGACACCGGCCCCCTCGGCCCAGGCCGTGCCGTTCGCGCCCGCCGCGTAGGAACGGCATCGCCCGTCCGGGGAAAGGCCGCGCTGACGGCTGAACTCGAGGAAGGTGCGCGGCGTCGACATCACCGTGGACCCGCCGGCGACGGCGAGCGAGCATTCCCCGGCGCGCAGCGCGCGCACGGCCCAGTGCAGCGCGACCAGCGAGGAGGAGCACGCGGTGTCGACCGTGATCGCGGGGCCGGTCAAACCGAAGGTGTAGGAGATCCTGCCGGACGCGAGCGCGTGCGAAGACCCGATGCCCAGCCGTCCTTCCAGCTGATGTCCTTCGAGACGGCTCGCGTAGTCCTCGTGCATCACCCCGACGAACACGCCGGTGTCGCTGCCCCGCACCTCGGCAGTGTCGAGACCCGCGCGTTCGAACAGCTCCCACGACGTCTCCAGCAGCAGCCGCTGCTGGGGGTCGGTCGCCAGCGCGTCACGCGGCGACATGCCGAACAACGCGGGGTCGAAATCCGCGGCGTCGTACAGGAATCCGCCGCGGCGGGTGGTGGACCCGCCGATCCGGCCGGGGTCCGGGTCGTACAGCGCCGCGACATCCCAGCCCCGGTCGGACGGGAAGTCGCCGGTGGCGTCGACACCGCCGGCCACCAGGTTCCACAGCTCTTCGGGCGAGGTCACGCCACCGGGGAACCGGCAGGCCGTCGCGACGATGGCGATCGGTTCGCCTGCCCGAGCGGACACGGTTCCCGTCCTGGCGGGCCTGCTTTCCCCGGACAACAGCCGGTCGAGTTCGCCGATGACCGCGGCCGGTGTCGGGAAGTCGTAGACGAGTGACTGGGGGAGGTCGAACCCGATCGCACCCGCCAGCCGGTGCCGCAACTGCACGCCGCCCACCGACGTCAGACCCAGTTCGGCGAACGGCCTTTCTCGCCACTGTTCACCGAGGTCCTCGTCGCCCAGTTCGGCGAGCGCCTCACGCACCAGAGCTTCCCCATCGCCGGGCCGGGGGACGCGCAACGCCCGCCGTAGCGCCTTTCCCGACGTTGTCCTGGGAAGCCGTTCGATCCGGTGGAAGGCCACAGGGACCTTGAAGGGGGAGAGCCGCTCACGGCACAGCCTGCGCACCTCGTCGAGGTCCGGCTCGGTAGGGCCGGAGACGAGGAACGCCACCGGCACCGCTCCGAGGACCTCGTCAGGTCTTCCCGTCACGAGGACGTCGTCCACCTCCGGGAATTCGGCGATGACCGCTTCGATCTCGGTCGGGTGCACGTTCTGGCCACCGCAGACGATGACGTCGTCGACCCGGCCGTCGATCGTGAGCCGCCCGTCGGCGAACCTGCCCGCGTCACCGGTCCGGTACCAGCCGCCGACTCCCGCGGCGCTCGGCGCCACCCCGGGGCCGCGCACCTCGATCTGCCCGTCGACGACGCGGATCTCCATCCCCGGCAACGGGGTCAGGTCCTCCTCGCCGGGGAGCTGGGCGGCGATCTTGCCGCTGGTCTCGGTACTGCCGTAACCGTCGAGGACGGGGATGCCGAACAGCTCCCGGACGGCGGCGCGTGCCGACGGGGTGCAGGGCGAGCCCCCGGACAGGCACAGGCGCGGCGCGGGAAGGGGGTGCCGTATCTCCTGCCGCAGGTTCAGGAAGGTCGCGGGGACGCCGGCGAGGACGCCGCCGGGATACGCCGTGAGCGCCGACGGCAGATCACGGCCGACGATCCTCGTATGCGTGCCCAGCGCGATCGTCCCGGCGAAGGCCAGCGACAACGCGTACGCGTGGTGCAGCGGAAGCGGCCACAGAACGGTGTCGGTGCCGGAGATCCCGTACATCGGGCCGTAGCAGACCGCCGACGACCAGAGGACCGCCCGTTGCGTCGTCAGCACCTCTTTGGGGCGGCCGGTGGTGCCCGAGGTGTACAGCAGCCAGGCGGGTTCGTCGAGGCCGAGATCGTCCCGCGGCTCACCTCGGGCGGGCGGCGGCTCGTCCTCGACGAACACCACTCGCAGCCGCGGCCGCTCCGCCTGGACTTCGCGCACGGTCGCGGCGTGCCGTTCCTCCGTGACCAGCAGACCGGCGCCGGAGTCGGCCACGAGCCGCGTCAGCTCGGCCGTCGTCGATCGCACGCTCGCCGGGACACCGATTCCGCCCGCCCGCAGGACCGCCAGGCAGTATTCGGCGAATTCGACGCGCGCGCCGACGTGCACCAGTACCCGGTCGCCCCGGGCGATTCCGAGCCCCGTCGCCAACCGGCCGCTCGACTCCAGCACTTCCCCGAAGGTCAGGGTCCGGTGCTCGTCGGTGAACGCGGGCCGATCGCCCGGAAGCTCCTTCAGCAACGTCACCAATGGCCGCGGCGGCCCGCCGCGAATCTCGGTCATTACACGAAGGTATAGCGACGCTGCTCCACGCTGGTACAAACGGGCCCGGTCGCGAACGCAGCGAAGTCTTTTCTTGCCCGATCGTGCACTATCCGCCGACGAATCGCGCATTCCAGACTGGATGTCCAGCACCGATCCAGGAGGAATCATGACCGAGACCGTGACCACGCAAGCCTTCGAAGCCGTTGAAGGCGAACAGAAAATCCACGTTCCGGCGGACGCGAAGTGGGGTCGTTTCAAGTTGCGAGGAGGACAGGGCGGGCACGGTAACGCGGATTCCGGCGGCCCCGGCCACGGTGCCGAAGTCGACGCGACCGTGCCGGTCAAAGGCGGGGAAACACTCACAATCCATGTCGGTAAACAAGCGGGCAGATCCGGTGGATCGGGATTCACCACCGGCGGGAGAGGCGGGTCAGGAGAAACCGATACCGGCCGCAATGGCGGAGGCGGCGGCGGATCGAGCGCGGTCTGCCGCGGCGGCGTGCCCTTGATCGTGGCAGGCGGGGGAGGCGGCGCCGGTGGCGGATCACTGGTGGGCCGCGGCGGCGACGGCGGGGCGGGGGACAAGACGCCGCACAGGGGCGACAACGGCGAAAGCGGGACTCTCGGGGTCGGCGGCGACGGCGGAGGCGGTGGTACCGCGAAGACGTCCAAGGGTGACAACGGCCAGGGCGCGCCAGGAGCGTCGACAGCCGGTGGCGGCGGTGGCGGCGGCGCGGGGTACACGCTGAAGGGCGGCGGCGGAGGCGGGGGCGGGAAGTCGGGGACCAACGACTCGGCCGGAGGCGGCGGCGGAGCCGGTACTTCCTATTACGTGGACGGTTCTCGTGAGCCGTCGATCCACAAGACCGGCGCGAAGGGTAACGGAAAGGTCGAACTGCTGGAGTGGTTGAAGAAGTGACCACGACGGATGCCCTCCCCCGCTTGGCTGGGGGAGGGCATCCGCCCGCCTCAGGCGGCCTTCTTGTTCCGCTCTGTCGCGGACCAGCCGTCCTTGTCCTGGCCGAGACCGAAATCGTTGCCATAGAAGACACTCTTGGCGTTCTGGTCGTCGGCGAGGTGATACTGCAGCCAGGCGGTGATGGCGCCGAGGAGGCGGTATCGCGTCTCGCCCTGGAGGAAGTGGGTGGCGCCCTTCAACTGGCCGTAGACGGCGGGAACCTGGTCGCAGGCGAGGAAACGCCCGCGGACGTAGAAGGCGGGCACGATGGTGTCCGCCTGCCCGGACACGAAGAAAGCGGGTCCGTGCAGCTTGTTCACGGTGCCCTGCGGTCCAGGCATGATCGGCAGCGTCGTCTTCACCAGCGGATCGGCGCCGGCCGCGATCGCGCCGCCCCCGCCTTGCGAATGCCCGGCGGCGGCGATCTTCCCGGTGGCGATCCGGCCTTCGAACACACTGCCCGAGCGGGAGTTCTCCGCGATCAGATACCGGGCGCCCGCCAGCATCTCCTTGCCGGACCCCGATTGGCCGGTGTTCGCGGCCGCGACGACGTAACCCCAGCTCGCGAGATGGGTGAACAGGAGGTCGTACTGATCGACGGTGGCGCCGGTGCCGTTGCCCCAGATCAGGACCGGATGCGCGGTGCTGTCGGAGGCGATGTCCGCGGGGTAGTAGAGGGTGTGCGCCGGGCCGCCCGGTGCTTTGACCGCCTTGTGCGGGCCCGTTTTCTCGTAGACGCGGGGGCTGGTCGAGGCCGCGGCGACGGCGGGCTGGGGGGCCAGCGTGGTGGCGAGGGTCAGTGCCGTGACGGCCAGCAGTGCCCTGCGGCTCAAGGAACGCATGGTGCCTCCGAAGGGTCGAGAGGTTGTTCCTCGATCATTCCAAGCGGAGAGGAAAGGCGAGCTGGAGGTTTCCCAGGTTTGGCGTCTGGGGATTGTGAACGGTGACAAGGGGGTGCGTAGGGATACGTACTCAAAATCCACGTGGTCCGAGCCGGTACTTTCGCGTGATCAGACGGACGACACGTGTGATCGAGTGGACGACACCCGTGACTGGGCGGACGACACCCGGCCACGGCCGGATCGTAGGTAAGTGAGCACGGTTGGGCCTCGCGCTCTTGCCGCTCGCGAGTGCTCGGTTATGTGTCGGTGCGGGGGTCGTGAGTGGCAAGTGGTGTTCTGGCGGACCGGTATTTGCCGACCCACTGGAAACGGACTTCGCCTCGGCGAGTTAGCGGAGCTCGGGCTGGCGTGACCAGCATGCCCTGCGACGGTGAAGGATTTAGGACACTGAACGTCCCAATTCCTTCATCGTCGACTTCGACGTCCGAGGGGTGTCGTGACCGGTATGAGACTGGAGTGGCCCCGTCGTCCTTGCGCAGGTCGAGCGTAGGTAGGTGAATACGGGCCCGTTCTAACGCGACTTACCACTCACGAGCGTCAGCGTTCACCGGTCCGATTTCGTCCAGGTGACCGGCAATTCGTGCACGCCGTAGATGTTCATGTCGGTCTTGAGCTTGATTTCGTCGGCGGGGACGGCGAGTTCGAGATCCGGGAAGCGCCGCAGCAGGCCATCGAAACCCGCGCGCATCTCGATCCGCGACAGCTGCTGGCCGAGGCACTGGTGGACGCCGTGGCCGAAGGACAGCATGCCGCGGGCGTTGCGGTGGATGTCCAGGCTGTCGGGGTTCTCGAAGCGTCGAGGGTCGTGGTTGGCGGCCAGCAGCGACACGATGACGGTCGATCCCGCGCGGATCGTTTCGCCGCCGAGCTCGAGATCCTCCGTGGCGTAGCGGAAGAAAATGTCGGCGACGGACAGGTAGCGGAGGAGTTCCTCGACGGCGCCGGGGAGCAGTTCCGCGTCGGCCCGCAGTTCTGCCAGCTGCTCAGGGTTTTCCAGGAGCGCGAAGGTGCCCAGCGCCAGCATGTTGGCGGTCGTCTCGTGACCGGCGAGCAGCAGCAAGAAGGCGGCGCCCGCCAGTTCCTCGATGGTGAGGTCTTCGTAGCGGCCGAGGTCGGACAGGATGTCGTCGTCGGGGGTCTCGCGTTTGCGCGTGACCAGTTCGGTGAGGAAGGTGTTCATCCCGATGAACGCGGCCATCTTCTCCTCCAGCGTCTGGTCCCTCACCATGAGCTGGGCGGAGTTGGCCTGGAAGCTCTCCCGGTCCTCGTAGGGGACACCGAGCAGCGCGCAGATCACCAGCGACGGCACCGGCAGCGCGAACTCCTTGACCAGGTCGACCGGCGGGACGAGGGCGGCCATCGCGTCCAGCTGCCGCTCGGTGACCTCGACGATCTGCTCTTCGAGCTGCTTCATCCGCTTCACGGTGAAAGCGCCGGTGAGCCGCTTCCGCAGCCGGCCGTGGTCCGGCGGGTCCATGGCGATGAACATGCCCGGCATCGCCGGGGACGGCTCGGTCTGCGCGGGCATCCCCGGCGTCTCGTACGGCATGTGGAGGATGCCGATGTCCTGGCGTGAGCTGAACCGGGTGTCGGCCATCATCTGCCGCACCTCGTCGTAGCCGGTGACGAGCCAGCCCTCGTGACCGTCGGGGAACACCATGGGACTCACCGGGCGGGCGTCGCGCAGCCGGGTGATCTCGCGGGGCGGGTCGAAGGGACCAGCGTCGCGCTTCATCGGGAGGCCCTGCGGGACGGGAACCGTCTGAGTCATCGGGATGCCTTTCGTGGTGGTTGTGACGACCACCTTCCCCGCGAGAGCTGACACCCTCCTGACACGGCGCTGACACCACCCGTGTCAGCGTCGTGGCGGGGGCGTGTCAGCCGGGCCGCCCAGAGTGAGCGGCATGAAAGATTCAGCGATCGCGGTCTCCGGACTGCGCAAGACCTTCGGCGACAAAGTCGTGCTCGACGGCATCGATCTGGCTGTCCCGGCGGGCACCATCTTCTCCCTCCTGGGCCCGAACGGGGCGGGCAAGACGACCACGGTGAACCTCCTGACCACCTTGATGAAGGCCGACGGCGGGACGGCGAAGGTCGCCGGATACGACATCACGGCCGAGGCCAAGGCGGTGCGCGCGGCGATCGGGGTCACCGGCCAGTTCGCGGCGGTGGACGAGCTGCTGACCGGGCAGGAGAACCTGCAACTGATGGTGGACCTGAACAAACGCGCCTCCGGCGGCAAGCGGGTCGTGACCGATCTGCTGGAGCGTTTCGACCTGGTGGAATCGGCACGGAAGCCGGCGTCGACCTACTCCGGGGGGATGCGCCGGAAGCTGGATCTGGCGATGACGCTCGTCGGCGATCCGCGCATCATCTTCCTCGACGAACCGACCACGGGGCTCGACCCGCGCAGCCGCCGCACGATGTGGACGATCATCCGCGAGCTGGTGGCCGGCGGCGTGACCATCTTCCTCACCACCCAGTACCTCGAGGAAGCCGATCAGCTCGCCGACCGCATCGCGGTCCTCGACGGCGGCCGTCTGGTCGCCAACGGCACCCCCGCCGAACTCAAGCGCCAGATGCCCGGCACGCACGTCCGGCTCCGGTTCACCACGGTCGAAGAACTCGACGCGGCGGCGCGGCTCTTCCCCGCGTCCACGCGGGACGACGAGGCGCTGGCCCTGCGGGTCCCCAGCGACGGTGGGACCCGGTCCCTGCGCTCGCTGCTGGACAGGCTCGACGAGCACTCGATCGCGGCGGAAGAGTTTTCCGTCCACACCCCTGATCTCGACGACGTTTTCCTCGCCCTGACGGGCCACGACACGGAGGCAGTCAAGTGACCACCCAGACGATGAGCGCCAAGTCCCCCTCGATGGTGATGTTGCGCCGCAACTTCAAGCACCTCACCCGCAATCCGACCTCGGTCTTCAACGCGATCTTGATGCCGGTCGTGATGATGCTGATGTTCGTGTACGTGTTCGGAGACGCCTTCAGCGTCGGCGTCGACTACATCGACTACGCGACGCCGGGATTGATGCTGCTGGCCGTCTGTTACGGCCTCGGCGCCACCGCGACGGCGGTGAACTCCGACATGACGAAGGGCATCATCAACCGCTTCAAGGTCATGGACGTCTCTCGCGGCGCGGTGCTCACCGGGCACGTCGTGTCCAGCGTGCTGACCAACCTGGTCGCCATCGCGGCGCTCACCGGGGTCGCCTTCCTGCTGGGGTTCTCCCCGTCGGCGGGTTTCCTCGACTGGCTCGGTGTGGTCGGGATCGTCGTCCTGCTGGGTTTCGCGGCGGGCTGGCTCACCGTCGCGCTCGGCCTGGCGGCGAAGTCCCCGGAAACCGCGGGGATCGCCTCCGTGCCGCTGGTCATGCTGCCGTTCTTCAGCAGCGCGATCGTGCCGGCGGAGAAGATGGGGCCCGGGCTCCGGGAGTTCGCCCAGTACCAGCCCTTCACCCCGATCATCGAGACACTGCGCGGGCTCCTCAACGGGGCACCGGCCGCCGGCGACGTGATCCCCGCCCTCGGGTGGTGCGTCGGGATCGCCCTCGCCGGGTACCTGTGGGCGTCCTCGACGTTCAAGAAGCGAGCGTGACCTCGGTCAACTGCTTCCAGCTCGTCCGGGTGCCCTCCTGCGCCGCCTCCGCGAACTTCGCTTCGCCGAGGCGGCGCAGCACTGTCTGCTCGATCCTCGCCAAGTCGGGGTGGGAGCGATCCGGCAGCCCGCGCAGCTCGTCGGCCGCCCCGAGCAACCGCGCGGCCTGCTCGGGCTCGTCGCGGCGCAGGGCCAGATCCGCGACCCCGACGAGCATGTGGGCGATCAAGGGAACGTGCCGCACCTCGCTCGCCGCAGCACAGGCGGACTCGCGGTGGGCGCGGGCCTCCTCGAGATCGTCGGAGAGATACCCCAGCAGGTCGTGGGTGATGGCCCGGACGTGCCCGAGTTCCGCCTCCTCGCCCATCACGGTGGTCGCGAGGGTGAGCTGGCGTGTCGCTTCTTCCGCTTCACCGCGCCAGTAGGCGAGTTCCGCCCGGGAAAGGGCCAGCATGCCCAGCGCTCCCGGCCAGGTGACCCGTTCGGCGTACCGCTGCGCTTCGGCCGAGGCGGCCGCGCTGGCGTCTTCGTCGCCCAGCAGCCAGTACAGCTGCGCCTGGCGCGACCGCAACCGGATGAGGTCCTCGACGGAGCCGACCTCGGTCACGACCGTGACCGCCTGTTCGTAGTACTCGCAAGCGGTGGCGAATTCGCCGCGCGTGGCGATCCGGTCGCCCAATTCGGTCAGGGCGAAGGAGGTCCCGAACCGTTCGCCGATGGCGCGGAACTCGGCGAGCGCCTGCTCGAGGCACACCTCCGCCTCCGGGCCGGGGTGGCCGAGCGCGATCCGCATCTTGCCGAGCTGCAGCCGGGCCAGCGCACGGACCCAGGGATCCTCGTCCGCCAGGACGGGTTCCCAAGCCGACAACGTTTCCACTCCGCGCAGCATGCGTTCCAGCGCGACGACGAGCCCGAGCAACGGATGCTTCGACTTGCCGCTCTGGCTGAGCCGGTACGACTCGTTGATCCATTTCGCCGCGGTGTGTTCGTCGGCGAAACCGGAGTTCACGAACAGCGAGACGAGCCCGTACACCAAGGCCGCGATGTCGTCTGGCACTTCGCCCGGCGTTTCGACGGCCGCGCTGATCAGCTCCATGCCCTCCGACCGGTGCCCGCTGAGCCACCAGTAGTAGCCGGCGGCCGCCGCGAGCCGCATCGCCGACGGGGCGTCACCCGCCGCGAGCGCGCCGCGCATCGCGGAACCGATGTTGTCGTGCTCGGCGTTGAGCGTGGCGAGCCATTCCAGTTGCTCGGAGCTGCGGAGCATCGGCTCGGCGGCCTCGGCGAGTTCGGTGAAATGGACGAGATGCGCGTCGCGCGCCAGCGCCGTTTCCCCCGCTTCGGCGAGCCGGTGCTCAGCGTATTCCTTGATCGTGCCGAGCATCCGGTAGCGCGGCGCTTCGTCGCCCGCGGCGACCAGCAGCGACTTCTCGGTCAGCGCGGTGAGCAGTTCGAGCACCTCGTACTGCTCGACGGCCTCGCTCGCGCAGACCCGCTCGGCCGCTTCCAGGCTCGCCCCACCCGAGAACACCGAAAGCCTGGACAGGACCGTCTGTTCGGCTTCGGACAGCAGCTCCCAGCTCCAGTCGACCATCGCGCGCAACGTCCGGTGCCGGGGCAGCGCGGTCCGGCTGCCGCCGGTCAGCAGGCGGAACCGGTCGTCGAGCCGGTTGGCGAGCTGGTCGATGGACATGGTGCGCAACCTGGCCGCGGCCAGTTCGATCGCCAGCGGCATCCCGTCCAGGATCCGGCACACGCGCGCCATCGTGGCCAGCGTGGCCTCGTCGGCCACGAGATCCTTGCGCACCGCGCTCGCCCTGTCCCGCAGCAGCCGGACGGCGGGGGAGGACTCGATCTCGGCGGGGCCGGCGTGCCGATCCGGCACGCCCAGCGGGACGACGTGCCACAACGCCTCGCCGGTGATGCCGAGCGGTTCCCGGCTGGTCGCCAGGATCCGCAGGCGGCGGCATTCCCCGAGCACGCGGTGGGCGAAGGCCGCAGCCGACTCGATCACGTGCTCGCAGTTGTCGAGGATCAGCAGTACTTCCCGCTCGCGGATCGCGGCGATGACCCGGTCGGCGGGTTCGGCGCTCGGCGAGTCACCGAGCAAGGCGTCCCGCAGGCCGAGCGCGGCGAGCGTCGCCTGGGCGACATCGCCATCGGCGCCGATGGCCGCGAACTCCACCAGCCAGGCCCCGTCCGGCAGGTCGCCGAGCAGGGTGCGTGCGGTTTCCGTGGCCAGCCTGGTCTTTCCCGAACCGCCGGGCCCGATCAGAGTGGTGAGCCGGTGTTCGGCGACGAGGTCCCGGACCGTGGCGACGTCGGCGTCCTTGCCGACGAAGGTGGTCAGCTCGGCGCGCACATTGGTCTTGCGGTTCTCCTCCCGGCGTCCCAGCTCGCCCCGCAGCAGCGCGACGTGCACCGCGGACAGCTCCGGCGAGGGATCGACGCCCAGCGCGTCGGCAAGGGCCTCCCTCGTGCGCTGGTACACGAGCAGTGCTTCGGTGTCGCGCCCCGTGGCCGCGAGTGCCCGCATCAGCGCGGCGACGAGCCGCTCGCGCAGGGGATGCGCGGCCGCCAGATCCGTCAGTTCGGTGACCAGTTTCGCGCCGTGGCCGAGGTCGATCTCCGCGTCGAAACGATCCTCCATGGCCGTCAGGCGCAACCCGTCGAGCCGGGTGACCGCCGCGTCGAACGCTTCGCTGTCCTGCAGGCCGACGTCCTGCATGGCCCCACCACGCCACAGGGCGAGGGCCTCTCGCAGCCGCCTCGGCTCCTCGTCGCCGCGAGCCTGGCCGACGAGGCGCTCGAACCGTACGGCGTCAACGGCTTCGGGCGCCACCTTCAGCCGATAGCCGTCCGTCTGCCCCTCGACGACCCCTTCCGGAAGTACCTTCCGCAACCGGGAAACCAAGCGCTGCAAGGCATTCGTCGCGTCAGCGGGCGGCTGCTCGCCCCAGATCCAGTCGACGAGCGTCGCCTTCGGGACCACCCGGCCCGGTTCGAGCGCGAGGGCGATCAGCAACCCCCGCAGCCGGGCGCCCGGCACGTCGGCGAGGACGCCTTCATCCGTGCGAACCTCGAAGGGGCCCAGCATCCCGATCTGCATTGGGCCGATTTTGCCACGGGTGATCAGCGGGACTCCGGGCGCGGACTCGGGACTGATCAAGCGTTGGCTCTGCGTATCCCGCCGATGTCACCGAGCTACGACTCGCCGGTGATCCTCGCCGTGCCGAGCGAGGCCGCGGTGATCGCCCTCGCGGCGGTCTGCGTGGACGAACTGGAGGTCAGGTTGGTCAGCGAGGCGCGGTTGAGCGCGTGCACGACGAACTCGTAGGTGTTCACCGTCGAGGGCGAGCACGGTCCCTGATAGCCGTAGAGGCTCGCGCTGCCGCGGTAGTAGATCTGCCTGGCGCCCGCGGGCACCGAGGGCCGGTACGCGTGCTCGACGTTCTGGGGGAGCGAGGCCGCGGTCACCGGGATGTCGTAGATGACCCAGTGGATGAGGTTGGCGTTGTCGAGGTCGCGCATGACGATCGCGTAGCTCTTGGCCGCGGTGGGAGCGCCCGACCACGCCAAGGGCGGCGACTCGTTCTTCTTGGCGGGGTCCTGGCCGCCGCCGCTGGTGCACTCGTGGACCTTGGGCATGAGGCCGCCGTTGGCGAAAGCGGTGCTGGACAGGGCGAACGCGTTTTGCCCCGCCGAAGCCGCCGTTGCCGGAAAAAGGCCGGTGGCGCCGAGGACGAATAAGGCGCAGAACACGATTCTCGTTGTTCTCACTGGAGACTCCCGAGGCTTTTGTGGTTCCGGTGCGCGGAATTCAGCGTAGGCAGCCCGGAATGCGGCGGCTAGCGCACTTTCCCGGTCGAACGAGGTGTTTTCGCGGTACTCCGTGCGGCGATGGAGGTCCGTGAAGGCCTCCTTCCCTACCCTGACAGTAGGGAAGGAGGCCTTCACGGACCTCTGTTGAGGGGAAGGGCGAACGCGGCGTGCTCTCGAGCGGGTGGCCCAGAGCCTTCGGCGTCGCGGATCTTTGTGAAGGGGTCGTGAGTGGCAGGTCGTGTTCTGGCGTGACCGGAGTGCTCAGCCGTCACAGTGGGTGTCGTGACCGGTCTGAGACTGGAGTGCTCCCGCGACCTGAACCCGCCACATCCGACTTACCCCCAACAGCGCTGACTGCGGCGATGGGGGTCCGCCGCTCAGGCGCGCACGAGTACGGAGAAGTAGATCGGTTTGTTGGACGGGAACACTTCCCGGTCCTCTTCGTCGACCATCTTCCAGAAGATCTTGCAGTCGACCGGGCCGGTGGGCGGAGTGCTCACGGTGACCGTCACCTGCACTTGCCCCTGCGGCGCGGTGTCGTTGACGGGGATCCGCTCCGGGGTGCGGCAGGTGCCGGGCGCGACCGGGAGATCGGTGCGGCGCAGGTAGCGCTTCCGCCACTCGACCGTGCCGGTGTTCTTGAGCTCCCACACTTTCACGAACTGCGTCCCCGGCTTGACCACGGTGTCGTCAGGGATCGTCACGTCGGCGACGAATTTGCTCGAGTCGCCGGGATGCGGCGGCGCGGCCTGGTCTTCCGGCAGCAGGATGACGACGACGGCGGCTATCGCGGCGACAAGGACGAGGGCCAACGGCACCAGGACGCGTTTTGACCGCCACTTCGGCGCGGGCGGCGCAGGGTCCGGTTCGCGGTCGGCGGAGTGAATGAGCTGGACACCCTGCCACCGGGCGTGCCACTCCTCTTCGTCACCGTCGCAGGCGCGGACGAACTCGCGGACGGTCTCCCACGGCTGCAGCCGCCTGCCCGTGACGGTGAGGTGCAGGGTCGCGTGGGACACCGCGCCGGACTTCGCGGCCATCTTCCGGAACGACGGCTCGCCTGCCCGCGTCCGCAGCTTCCGCAGCCCGTCCATGAACGCTTCCAGCTCCGGTGTCCGTTCTCCCGGCACGCTCCCCCTCGCGATCGTGTCAAACGTGACAACGATTTTCGTCACTCTGCGCGGCCGGGTAACTATATCGCGAACTTCGTCCCGATCGCCGTGCCGACCAGCGGGATCGTCCTCGCCTCGCCGCTGTCAAACGCTGTCAACCTGCGGTTTTTGACGTCAGACGTTCCGTACAGGTGGTTCCGGACGGCCCCCCGGCCGGGCCAGTGTCGGTCACGAGCTGTTCACAGGGAGCAGCACCGAGTGAAGGAGCAGTCATGCGCAAGGTGGCAACCGCCGCGATGTTCACCGCTCTGGCCGGAGCCGCGTTCGGGATGACGGCGGGACAGCCCGCGGTGGCCGCGCCGTCGGTCAACATGGAGGCCGTGGTCAAGGCGGCCATGTGGGATCCGTACAAGGCCGACCAGTCGATCACGCCGGGTTCCGGCCCGAGCGTCAAGGTGGTCGAAGAGGCGCTGGCGGCGAAGAACATGCTCGACAAGAAGCAGGTCGACGGACACTTCGGCACCTCGACGGTGAAGGCGTACGCGAAGTACCAGAAGTCGCTGGGGCACAGCGGACTCGCCGCCAGCGGGCTGCCCGGCAAGGGCTCGCTGACCGAATTGGGCAAGGGCCGCTACACCGTGACCGCGCCGATCGGCGTCGGCGCGAAGACCAGCCTGGACGGCAAGACGGTGAACAAGCGCACCGCCGACATGATCGCGGCCGCCGAGAAGAAGGCCGGGGTCAAGTTCACCGTCACCCAGGGCTCGTACAACGCCGGCGGTGTCGGCGCCTCGGGCGGGACGCACGACGGCGGCGGCGCGGTCGACATTTCGGTGAACAACATCTCCAACAAGAACGCCGCGGTGAAGGCCCTGCGTGAGGTCGGGTTCGCCGCTTGGCACCGCACCCCGAGCCAGGGCGACTGGGCGGAGCACATCCACGGCATCGCGATCAGCGACACCGACATGTCGCCGCAGGCGCAGGCGCAGGCCGGTGACTACTTCAAGGGCCTCAACGGCCTGGCGAGCCACGCGAAGGACGACGGCCCGCAGGTCAAGAAGGTGACCTGGGAGGAATTCAAGCGCGGATGACCGCGAGGTGACGCGGGAGGGCGGGCGGCTTCGGCCGCCTGCCCTGCTCCGTACGATCACCTTCGTGGACGAGCTCATCGCGGACCTGGACACCGGCACGTTCGCGAAAGTCGACGGTTTCGCCGTCCAGCTGTTCCAGCGGGCGAACCTGCCGGGTCACGTACTGCGCTTCGTCGACGGCGGCGACGCGGTTCTCGCCGAATTCTCCTGGTGGGACCACGTGGAAGTGACCTTGCGGGGCTGGACACTCGACGACATCCCGCTGGGTACGCCGGAGGAGCCGTTCCGGGACCTCGACCAGTGCTGGCTTCTGCTGATCTGGCGTGACGGCGATGACGTCCTGATCGCCGAGACGGACGTTCCCGGGGTTCCGGGGTTCGAACGACAGTCCCGTGTGCCCGCATCGGACTACTTCGACGCGTGGAAGGCCGCCCTCACGTGGGCAAGGGCGACGGATAGCCGATGACCGCGGCGTCACCGCCACGAGCGGCGACGAGGGCACCTGGTGCGGGGATGATCGCGTGCCGCGTCCTGCTCGACAGCAGGCTGATGGTCGTTTCGCCGGGTGGCGGCCAGTCGAGGGGGAGGCTCGACGCCGTCGAGCCGTCCAGTTCCTGACGGTGCACCACCAGCTTGCCGCCGGGTTCGGCGCACAGGCGCAGGTACGCCGTCGGGGTGGTGGCGTGCGCCCGCCGGTCCGGGCAGGCGGCGAGGTCGACAGTCACTCCTCCGTCCAACGTGGCCGCGGTGATCTTCCCGTTCTCGTCGCGTTCCGAGACGGCCACCGGGCCGAGTGTGATCCGCTTCGGCGCCCTGGGGTCCATTGTGGACACGACGGTGCCGGTGGCGGCGTCGAGCACGACGTCGGTGTTGTCGCCGGTGGCCAGCCCGGAGTACCGCAGGGTCAGGGAAACGGTGCCGCCGCCGGGGGCCGCGTGCAGGTAGTAGTCGGCCTTCTCGTCGGACGGCCGCGTCACCGGCAGCCGGTGCTCCCAGCGCGGCGTGCCGGTGCGTTCGTCCAGGCCGAGCACGCTCAGCCTGTCCTGGCAGAGCAGCGGCGCCAGCACCACGTCACGGCCGCTCGCGGGCAGCGCGAACGGCGAGACGCAGCCCGCGGGCGCTTGCCACGACCACCGCGTGTTCCCGCCGCGCAGGTCGAGCGCGTCGACGCGGAAGTTGCCGTCCCCCAGATAAGCGAGCGACGGCAGCACGGCGGAGGTCGGTGCGAGCAGATCCGCGCCGTGCACCTCCTCGATCAGCTTCTCCTGGAGCGGAACGCCGGTGAACGCGTCGAGAACGGTGAGGTGCTGACGGTCCGTGCCGCCGTCGCCGGGGGCGTAGACGGCCAGCAGCAGAAGCCTGTCCGGAGTGGGGACGAGCGCGCGGACGTGAGCGCCGGGCCGGGCGTAGGTCCAGCGCACCGCCCCTGTCGGGCCGTCGAGCGCGGTGACCTCGCCGTCCGAGCCGGCGACCGCGACCCCGGCGCCCGCCGCGACCACGTCCAGCACCTTGGCGGGCGCCGTCCACTGCCACGGCGATGTCACCACCTTGTCGGCGAGCGCGGGGGCAGCGATGGCCGGTGCCGTCGTGGACCGCACTGCCAGCGCGGGAACGGCTGCCACGGCGGTCACCGTTCCCGCCGCGAGCACCACCACCAACGGGACCGCGAGCCACCATCGGGTCTGCCGGGGGAGTCCGGTCGCCACCAGCGCGACGACGGCGGCGACCGCGAGCACCGCCGACGAACTTCCCGGCGTACCGCTGCCGAGATCGGTGCTCAGGCAGTAGATCGCCCAGCCCGCGGCGCCCGCGGCGAAGATCACCGAGGCGATCTTCGCCCCGCCGGACTTTCCGAACGCCAGCAACGCCGCCAGTACCGACGCGGCCGCGACCAGTGCCACGTCGAGATCCGGCCGGTCCGGGCGGACCGCGTCACCGGACAGGAACACCGCCAGCACCGCGCAGCCCGCGGCGAGCGCCGCGACCACCGCACCCATGTCTTTCGCCCCTCGGTCTTCGCTTTTGCCGGGGCATCGTCACACAGCCGGATCCGGGGCGAGACCGTCGAAATGACGTCACCGCAGGCTGGTCCGCCGCCAGTGTTCGGCGGCCTCGCTCATGTCCTGGTGCAGATGCCGGAAGAACCGGCTGGTGGCCTCCAGCCGCGCGCCCGCCGGGCCGTCGAGCAGACCGGCGCCGCGCCGGGTGACGTCCGCCCATTTGGTCATCGCTTCGAGACTGGCCTGCCAGGCCCGATAGCCGAACTGGTCGTCGACGACGTATCGCTGCCGCCTGCCCTCGCGTTCGCGGGCGATCAGGCCCCGCTGTTCGAGCCAGCCGACGGCCTTGGAGACCGACGCCGGGCTGACTTCCAGCCTGGCGGCGAGTTCGGCGGCGGTACTGCCGCCGGTGTCGGCGGTGAACAGGCAGGCCAGCACCCTGGCCATCATCGCCGGGAGCCCGGTCGCGGCCATCGTCTCGGCGAACTCGGCCTCGAAGTCGCCCAGCGCCTCGGGGGTGCGCTCGGCGGTGGGCGGCGGACCGGGTTTGCGCCGTCGCGCCCGCCACCGTGTCGCCAGCTGCGCCTGGTTCGCCCGGTAGCCGTGGGCGCCGCCGTTGCGCGCCACCTCGCGGATGATCGTCGATTTCGGGCGTTCCATCCGCCGGGCGATCTCGGCGTACGTGAGCCCCGCCGTCAGTCCCGAGGCGATCTGCCCGCGCTCTTCGTGGGTCAGGCGGGTTCCCGGCACCCGGCTCCTCTCGGTGCGTTCAGCTCCATGGTCATTGCATCGATTGTAGGCCTGCTGCCTGGACAAATGCTGGATCGGCGTTGCCGTGACGGGAAATCCGGTGTTTCGTGAGTGGCGAAGAGATCGGGAGGTACTCGGGATGACGGCCAAGGTTTGCCTGGTCACCGGCGCTTCGTCAGGGATCGGCCACGCCACCGCGTTGGAGCTCTTGCGCGCCGGGCACATTGTCTACGGCGCCGCGAGGCGGGTGGAGAAGATGGACGACCTCCGCGCGGCGGGCGGGCATCCGCTGAAGATGGACGCCCGGGACGAGGACGACCTCCGCCACGCGGTCGGCACCGTTCTCGAGGAGCAGCGGCGGATCGACGTCCTGGTCAACAACGCCGGAACCGTGCTGCACGGCGCCATCGAGGACGTGCCGCTCGACAGCGCGCGTGACCAGCTCGAAGTGAATCTCCTCGCGCCCGCGAGGCTGGTCCAGCTCGTCCTGCCCGCCATGCGTGAACGACGGTCCGGCACGATCGTCAACGTCTCGTCGATCGGCGGTGAGATCGCCTTGCCGCTCGGCGCTTGGTACTACGCGTCGAAGCACGCCCTCGAAGCCTTTTCCGACACGCTTCGGATGGAGGTCGAACCCTTCGGCATCGACGTCGTGATCATCCAGCCCGGCATCATCAAGACCGAGTTCGAAGACCAGACCTCCGCACAGCTCAGGGAGATATCCGGCGGCGGGGCGTACGGGCAGATGGCGGAAGCCATGGCGCGGCACGGGGAAACCGGGCTAAGCGACGGCTCGGATCCCGCCGTCGTCGTGGAAGCCATCCGCCGCGCCATCGAGTCCGGCCGCCCGGAAACGCGCTACGCCGTCGGCCATCTCGCGGAGAAACTGCTGGAGCTCAACAGGACACTGCCGGATCGCGAGTTCGACGCACTGGCCACCCGCGCGACGAAGTAGCTCAACCGCTCGTCCGACGCCGCGTGCGCACGACGCCGACCCACAGCAGAACGGAGACGACGGCGCTCGGTACCGCCATCAGATAGACCGGCCAGGCACGGAACCCCGAAACCCACAGCATCGCGGCCAAGCCGAGGGTGATCAGCGTCCAAGCCAGAGCGAGAGTGTCACCTCTTCGTCTCCAGCGATCGATGAAGCTGCGCATGCTGGTGGATACCCACTCATCGCCTGGTCAACCCCCGGAAATCAGGTGCGGAGGTAGCCGGTGATCATCGCCACGAGTTCGTTCTCGAGCCGGGTGGTGTCGATGGAGCCCGGCGCGGCGATGAGCTGATGCACCGTCAGCTCCACAGTGGACGCGACGAGCCTGGCCGCCGTGTCCTTGTCCTGCACGTGGACTTCGGGATGGCTGTGGAACAGCTCGCGCAGATCCCCGATCATCGCCCATTCCAGCCGCGTGACCCGATCCAGTACCTCGCTGGACCGAGGTGCCTGCTCGATCATGATCCGCAGGAGTTGCGGATCGTCGAGATGGTTGTCGATCACCGTGCGCACGAACTCCCTGACGATGGTCTCGAGCGGTTCCGGCGACTCCTTGTGCCTGCGGAGCGTCGCCGTGGCCTGGTCTCCGTCGAGGTGACGGGTCAGCAACTCGGCCAGGATCGCGTCCTTGTTCGGGTAGTACTGATACAGCGAGCCGATCGAGATCCGCGCCTGTTCGGCGATGCGGTTCGTCGTCCCCGCGGCGTACCCGTACTCGGCGAAAATGTGAGCAGCCGCGGTGAGGATGCGCTGCCTGGTGAGCTCGGCCCGGACCTGGCGCGGCTGTTTACGCGGCTGAAGCCGTCGTTGCTCCGACGTCATGACACTCCCGGTGAAGCGGCGCGAAAGCGAGTAGCGAGCGGACTGAACAATTGCTCATAATTGTGCCATGACCAGCAGTGATCTCGTGAACGAGACGCGTCCGCGCCGGATCTCGTACGAGGAGGTGCGCGCCCGGCTCGGCGAGCCGGAGGCCATGATCAAGGCCAAGGTCCACGATCGCGTCGACAGGCACGGCCATCGGTTCATCGCCCATTCCCCGTTCGTGGCGATGGCCACGTCGGACGCGACGGGCCTGCCCGACTGTTCACCACGCGGCGACTATCCGGGCTTCGTCAAGGTGCTCGACGAGCGCACCCTGGCGATACCCGACCGGCCGGGCAACAAGCTCGCCGACTCGTTCCGCAATCTCGCCGAGAACGACGGGATCGGGTTGATGTTCGTGATCCCCGGGTTGCGGGAAGTGTTCCGCGTCAACGGGCACGCCTATCCCACCGACGAACCGGACGTGCTCGCGCGGATGCGGACCGAGGGCAAGGCGGCGGAACTGGCGATCGTCGTGGAGGTGGCGGAGGCCTTCTTCCACTGCGGCCGCGCGCTGATCCGGTCGCGGCTCTGGGATCCCGCGAGCCAGGCGCTGGCGGAGGAATTGCCGTCCGCGGGCGAGGTCGCCGTCGAGCAGATGGGGCTCGACCTCGACCCGGCGGTACTGGAGAACCTGCTCGAAACCGGCTACCGGCAGTTGTACTGAGGTGATTTCGTTGATGCAGCGGACAATTCTCGACCACATGGAGCCTGTCGCCGAAGGCACCGTCTCACTCGTCCTGCGCGGCGCCGAAGGCCCGCTGGCGCCTTGGGAACCCGGGGCGCACGTCGATCTGGCGCTGCCGAACTGGCTGACCAGGCAGTACTCGCTGTGCGGTGACCCGGCCGATCGCGGCAGTTACCGGGTCGCCGTCCGGTACGACCGGCTCAGCCGGGGCGGCTCGGAGTACATCCACCTGTTCCTGAGTGCGGGTCGCGCTCTCGAAGTATCGTTGCCGCGCAACAACTTCCCCTTGCTGCCCGCGCCGGAATACCTGTTCCTCGCCGGCGGGATCGGCATCACCCCCATGGTGCCGATGCTGGCGGCCGCCGTCGAGGCGGGTGCCGCGGCCACGCTGGTGTACGTGGGCAGGTCGGTGGCCGCCATGCCGTTCGCCGCCGAACTCCAGGCCGCCTATGGCGACAGGGTGCGTGTCCACGCCACCGGCGAGCACGGCAGGCCCGATTTCGCCGCGCTCGCGGCCGGACTCGGCCCGCGAGCGCTGGTTTACTGCTGTGGCCCCGCGTCGATGCTCGACGCGGCCGAGGCGGCGTTTCCCGCGCGAGGACTGCACCTCGAGCGTTTCCAGCCGGTGGCCAAGGAATTCGCGCCGAACGAGCCGTTCGAGGCGCGCTGTGTCCGCTCAGGAAGGACGGTGGCTGTCGCTGCCGAGGAATCCCTGCTGAACGCGTTGAACCATGCGGGGTTCCGGATACCGTCCGGTTGCCGGGAAGGGGTTTGCGGCAGCTGCGAGATCGCCGTCGTGGGTGGTGAACCGGAGCACCGCGACGACATCGGGGCACCGCCGGGCCGCATGTACTGCTGTGTCTCACGCGCGACGTCCAGGCTCGATCTCGACCTCTGAGCCGTCGTGGTTAGGCTCGTGCGGATGGTGGAGCCCGCATACGATCCCGAACTCGCCGCCGTACTGCCCGCGCTCGCGGGGAAGGTGCCGGTCGGCATGACGGCGGATCAGCTGGAGCGCTACCGGGCGCTGGAGTTCCCGTCCATCGAGGAGCAGATCGGCGATCGGCCGGTCACCTGGACGGATCACACGATCGCCGGTCACGGCGGGGCGGAGATCACGGTCTCGGTCATCGCGCGCGAGGACCATCGCGGTGGCGGTCCGGGGATCTACCACGTCCACGGCGGCGGGATGGTGATGGGCGATCGGTTCGCTTCGGTGGGTCCACTCGTCGATTGGGCGATGAAGTACGACGCCGTCGCGGTCACCGTCGAGTTCCGGCGCGCGCCCGAGCATCCGCATCCGGTACCGGTGGAGGACTGCTACGCCGGTCTCGAATGGATGGCCGCGCACGCGGACGAGCTGGGATTCGACCCGGAAAGGCTGGTCATCTTCGGCGGGAGCGGCGGAGGCGGTCTCGCCGCCGGTGTCACGCTGCTGGCACGCGATCGCGGTGGACCGGCGCTGTCCGGTCAGCTGCTCCAATGTCCGATGATCGACGACCGCAACGAAACTGTCTCCGCGCGGGAGTACGACGGTGTCGGCGTCTGGGACCGGACCAGCAACCTGACCGCCTGGACGATGGTCCTGGGCGAGCGGCGGGGCACGCCCGGTGTCTCGCCGTACGCCGCCCCGGCCCGCGCGACGGATCTCGGCGGATTGCCGCCGACGTTCCTCGACGTCGCCGCCGTCGAAGTGTTCCGTGACGAGGCCGTGGCCTTCGCCAGCGCCATCTGGGCCGCCGGTGGCGAGGCGGAATTGCACGTCTGGGGCGGCGCTTTCCACGGTTTCCACGACCTCGCGCCGGCGTCGGCTGTCGCTCGATCGTGTGTCGCCGCGCGGGAGTCCTGGTTGGAACGGCTGCTCGCCAGGCCCCGATAGCTTGCCCGGGTGGTCATCTCCCGCTCGAATTGCCGGTGGCACGGAGCGGTGTAACCCTGGTCATACCGAACGACACCACCACCACGAATCACAGGAGTCGTTATGACCACCACCGAAATGCCCGCTGTCCACGAATGCACGGTCAGCGGATGTTCTTACAATCACGACGGCTGTCACGCTTTCGCCATCACGGTGGGCGGAGGCAATGGCTCGGCCGATTGCGGAACGTTCGTCCCGCTGAATACCAAGGGCGGTCTCGATCGGGTGACCGCGCAGGTCGGCGCCTGCTCGCGGTCCGATTGCCGTCACAATTCCGCACTGGAATGCACCGCTTCGAGCGTCCGTGTCGGACCAGGCGAAGGCGGTCACGCCGCGAACTGCCTGACCTACGCGCCGTAGTCTCGATCCGCAAGTCCGTGAAGGCCTCCTTGAGGGATCAAGCGTCCCTCAAGGAGGCCTTCACGGATCAGGCCTGACGGATTTTGCCTAGTCGGGTACTCGCAATTCGGTGCTGCCGTTGAAGACCGTGATACCGCGGCGTTTTCAGCCTGCCCGGGAAACGTGACAAGATCCGGCTGAAAGGTGTTCAGCTGCCGGTCTGGGCGCACGTGGCGGCGTCGGTGCCGAGGATCGGGTCGGTGACCGGGCGGTTGGTGATGGTCTGGGTGTCCTGGGTGGTCAGCGCGCCGTCGCGAAGGGTGTAGACGGTGCGGGTGCCGCTGTAGGTGAGCTGTGCGGCGCTGACGTCGTCGGCCTCGGCGGCGACGGTCTCGAAGGTGCGTCCGCCACCGTTGAGCGGGGTGCACTGGTAGCCGAGGTGGGCGGCGACGCCACCGCCTTCGGCGACCGAGAGCGGCTTGCTGTCGTTGTCGACGACCTGGCTGAGGTTGCGGCCGTCGAAGTGCAGCGCGGTGAAGAACGTGGTGTTGGCCCCGACGGACTGGGTGACGATGAGTTCCGCGCGGCCGTCACCGTTGAGGTCGGTGACACGCGGGGCCTCGAGCGGCACGGAGCCGTCCGCGGGCAGGTGGATCGAGGTGAAGGCGCCGTTCACGGTGGCGGAGATGACCTGGTCGGTGGCGCTGGTCAGCTGCGCGGTGACGGTCTCGATCTCGCCGTCGCCGTCGAGGTCGGCCACGGTGGTGACCGGGTCGCTCGCCGGGGCGGCGGCCAGCGGGTTGCTGAGCGGGTGGGCCAGCGCCGGGGCGATGGCGGCGAGGCTCAGGGCCGCGGCGATGCCGGTGATGGTGGCGGTACGGATGATGCCGGTGTGGTTCATGATGTCTCCCTCCACGCTTCCGGTGATCTTTTCACCGAAAGTGTTCTCACAAGGGGAGACGGCCACGAGGCCGGGAAGTGCAGTGAGAGTGTGATGTGCCACACAAGCGCAACCCCGTGCCGAAACGCCCGTGTGGCCGCCCTCGGGACAGGGCGGGCCACACGATGCGAGAGCGGACTGGCGAGGGTTGTCGGGTCGCCCGGCGCGCCGGCTGCCGATGTCGCGAAAGCCACTTTCGGGACGTCTGATGTCCCGAAAGTGGCTTTCGCGACATCGGAGCGGCGAAGGTGTCGGCCGGGGTGGTCGTGAGTCGGGTTCTGTTGAGGAGAAAGCCAACCGTGGCGTGTTCTCGAGCGGGTGGCACGGAGCCTTGCGCCCCCAAGTCCGTGAAGGCCTCCTTCACTACCTTGAACGTAGGGAAGGAGGCCTTCACGGACTTACCCCTCAACAGCGCGACTCACGACCTCTAGTCCCTCGCTAGCCGATCGCCCACCGTTGGAGCGCGGAGCCGGTGTCGGCCCGTTGCGTGACGGCGGCACCGTCCGAAGTGGACGCCGTGGTCAGGAGCAGTCCCGACCGGACGCTGCTGAGCTTGTAGGTCCCATCGGGCTGTTTCGTCGCGGTCCAGCGCTGGTTGGGCCCGCCGGTGCACGTCCATTGGATGACGCGCGCACCCGCGCCGGTGGCCCCGCCTTCGACGTCGGCGCACAGTTTCGAATGCGTGTTGGTCAGCGTGTAGGAGCCGTCGGACTGCCTGGTGAACTGCCACTTCTGGTTGGCGCCCTGGTTCGGCGCCCAGGTGACCAGCGGCGTACCGGTTGTCGTGGACGAGTCCGGGTCGTCGAGGTTCTTGCCGGACGCGGACAGGGTGCGGACTCCTTCGAGAGTGCCCGCGCCGGCGTCGGTGAACTTCAGCGTCTGCTCGGCCGCGGTCCGGCCGCCGCCGACCGTGCTGCCCGTGGTGTCGGTCCAGGACCGCAGGGGAGTGGTTTCCGCCAGGCGTGCCGTCTTGCCGGAAAGGCCGAGCACCAGCCCGCTGTAGCGGTTCACCAGCCGGAAGGTTCCGGCGTCCACGGTGGACCGGATGATGAACCACTGCTGTCCCACCGTCGAAGCCGAGGTCACGGTGGGTTTCGCGCCCCAGGCCCGGCCTGCCTGCACGGCGTCGACGCCGAGGAACTGGCCCGTGGCGGCGTTGGTGACGCGGTACGAGCCGTCGCCGTCGGCGGAGAACTGCCACGCTTCGCGGTCGGATCCGGTCGTGCTCGCGACCGACGTCGTCGCGCTTCCGTTGCCCTGCGCGAGAACACGGCCGTCACCGAGACCGACGCGGTACTTGCGGGAAGTGTCCACAGGGGACGGTGCGGGAGCGGAGGATGTGATGGTCTGGGTGGTGTACTCGCCGCCCGCGTTGCCGGAGCACGCCACCGCGCAGTACGACCGGAACTGCTTGCCGATGATGGTCGAGTTCGTCTTGTTCGCGGCGTCGACGAACCAGCGGTACCAGGACTGGTTGGTGTAGCTCCCGGTGTCGCCGATCAGCCGCCACTTCTGCGTCGCCAGGTCGTCGGTCACGTAGTACCGCTGCGGGACGACGCTGTCGACGGCCTCCGGCGCACCGATGTAGAGCCCGAGATGCGCGTTGTAGGCGATGTTCATGATGAACAGATCGGATTTGCGCGGCAGCTGCCCCGCGGCGATCTGCTGGCTGACGTTGCCGGTGTTGGCGGGGTCGTAGTCGTCCGCGACGGGCGTGTAGCCCTTGTCGCCCGCCGAAGCCACGGGGACCATGTTGCTCTCGCGGCCGCCGACGCCGGGCTGGGTCCAGCCGCCGTCGAACCACTTCTGCCACGAACCGGTCGCCATCTTGCCCGAGATCGGCGCGCGGGCGACGTGCGCCAGGCCGGTCATCGGGCCGCCGGCGCCCGCCTTCGGAACGATGCGCGAGCCGTAATAGACGTAGAAGTACCCGGAGGCGGTGTCGACGAACAGGCGCGGGTCGCCGTCACCGTAGTCGAACGTCTGATGGGGGAAGGCCGCCGTGTCCCCGCGTTTCGTGCTGTGGGGCGAGGTGATCGCGTGGTCCTTGATGGCCCACGTCTTGCCCCGGTCCTTCGACACGGCCATGTCGATCGCGTCGTAGTGGGAGAACGAGTACGCGCCGAACGGCTCGGGCGTGAACTCGTTGTGGATCAGGCCGTACCAGTCGCCGGTGTCCGGATCGACCCAGGTGCCGACGAGGTCGCAGAAGTTGCGCTGCGAGTAGCCCGATCCGGCGGGCGGATCGGTGGATTCCTTGCCGGTGGGGCTGTTGTTGCAGCGCCAGGTCGTGTCGTCGTTGCGGTCGGCGGGATTGGCCGGGTTCACCGCGTCGCTGATCGGGTTCTTGGTGAAACTGTCGAAGTCGCGTCCGCTGAAGAACTCCCACTCACGCGGCTGGTCCGCGCCGTAGAGCGCGGCCGCCTGCTGGAAGTAGAACGTGCCGTCCTTGTCGACATAGGTACTCGCCGGGGTGTCGGTGGTCGGGCTGAACGACTTCTTGGCGTCGACCGTGATGGTGTACGTCGCGTCCGGCGGCGCGGCGTCGGACGACACCGGTACCACCGTGGTCGCCGCCACGGCCAACGCCGCGGCGCCGAGAAGAGGCAGGGTCCGCATGACTCTCTCCCAAGGGTGACCCGCACCACAGTTGGCGGGGCGGTCGCCGATGTTATGAATGTTACTGCTCGTAAGTCAACGCGTTCGCTCAACTTCAAGCGTGGTTCATGCACTTATTGCGCGGAAAGTCCAAGCGGTGCCGAACGGAAGTCCAAGGTCAGTCTTCGGGCACCAGCGGCGGGTCGTCGGGGGAGGGGATCTGCGAACTCCAGCCGCCGGGGACGGCCTGGACGCGCGACTCGCGGAATCGCCCGGGGGAGACACCGACCCGGCGGGTGAACAGGCGGCTGAAGTAGGCGGCGTCCTCGTAGCCGATCGCCTGGGCCACCCCCTGCACCGGCAGCCGGGTGGTGGCCAGGAGCTCTTTCGCGCGGTTGAGACGGAGGGTCAGCAGGTGATCCTTCAGCCCCGACTCGGTGCTCCGGCGGACGGCCGCGCGCAGTTCGGGCAGCGTCATGCCGCGGCGGGCCGCGATCTCGGCGACGCTGATCGGCAGCAGGGCGTCGCGCGCCAGCGCCTCCAGCAGGGAACCGCCGCTGGGCGTACGGTCGGCGCGGGCCCGGCGCAGTGCCACCAGCAGGTGGTGCACGGCCGCCGAGGCGTCGACCTGCGCCAGCGGGCTGCCGCCTCGCGCGCAGCGCACGATCCGGCTCACGATGTCGCGGACGACCTCGACGTCGCCCAGCGGCACCACCGGCTCCCAGGGGGTGACGTAGCCGAGTTCCACGTAGGCGTCCACGGCGCTGCCGTCGAAGTCGACGAAACACTCTTCCCAGCCGTGCGCGGAGTCGGGCGCGTAGTGGTGCCCGACCCCGGGGACGAGCCACAGCAGGGCGGGAGCGACGACCTCCCGCCGCTCCCCGCCCGCCACGGCGAACCAGCCGCGCCCCTTGGACACCACGACGGCCACGTAGTGGTCGAGCACGCGGGGCCCGACGACGGGCAGGACGCCGTGCTGCAGCCCGACGCCGAGGCACACCAAGCCCAGCCGTCTGTGCACGGCGGACGGTGTGAAGTACCGCATCCAGGTCCGGTAACCCATCCCAGCATCCTCGCGCACGCGATCACCCGAGCGCGGCGTCGAGGGTGACCGCGGCGTCGATGAGCGCGAGATGGGTGAAGGCCTGCGGGAAGTTGCCGAGCTGCTCGCCGCTCGGCGCGATCTCCTCGGCGTAGAGACCGACGTGGTTGGCGTAGGTCAGCATCTTCTCGAACGCCGCCCGCGCTTCGTCCAGCCTGCCGGCGCGGGCCAGCGCGTCGACATAGGCGAAGCTGCACAAGGAGAAAGTGCCTTCCGAGCCCGCCAGGCCGTCCGGGGACGCGGCCGGGTCGTAGCGGTGGACCAGGCTGTCGGTGACCAGATCGGTCCCGATCGCGTCGAGCGTGGAGAGCCACAGCGGATCCCGTGACGGGAGGAAACCGGTGCGGGGCATCCGCAGCAGCGACGCGTCCAGTTCGTCCCCCGTGTAGTGCTGGACGAACGCCTGCCGTGTCCGGTGCCAGCCCTGGTTCAGGATCTGGTCGTAGATGCTGTCGCGCTGCCACGTCCAGTCCTCGACCGGGGCGGGACGGCCGTACGTGTTCGCCAGCCGGAGGCCGCGGTCGAAGGCGACCCAGCTCATCAGGCGTCCGTAGGTGAAGGACCGGCGCCCGGCCCTGGACTCCCAGATGCCCTCCTCGGGCTGGTCCCAGTGTTCCCCGAGCCAGTCGAGCGCCGCGCGGACCGCCGTCCAGCCGCGATGGGGCAGCCCGAAACCCGCCCTGTCGGCGGCGAAGACGCTGTCCAGAGCCTCGCCGTAGATGTCGAGTTGCAGCTGCCCCGCCGCGTCGTTGCCGATCCGGACCGGACTCGATCCGCGATACCCGGACCAGTGCACGAGGTCCTCCTCGCGGAGGTCCTTCGCGCCGTCCACGCGGTAGAGCACGGCCAGCGGACCTCCCTCGGGACGCTCGCGGGCACCTTCGCGGATCCGGTCGCCCAGCCAGTTCCCGAACCTGGCGGCCTCCTCGGTGAAGCCGAGGGCCAGCAGCGCGGAGACCGAGAACGACGCGTCCCGCACCCACGTGTAGCGATAGTCCCAGTTCCGCTCCCCGCCGAGCTCCTCCGGCAGGCCGAGGGTGGGCGCGGCGACCAGCCCGCCGGTCGGCCGGTAGGTGAGCAGTTTCAGGGTGATCGCCGAACGCGCCACGATCTCCCGCCAGCGGCCGCGATAGGTGGAGCCGGCCAGCCACGAGCGCCACCAGCCCACGGTGTCGTCGAACAGGGCGGTGAATTCGGACAGGCGGATCTCGCGCGGCGGTTCCGCGGTGTCCGTCTCGAGCACGACGCCCCGGACCTGCCCCGCGACCAGCGTGAGCCGCAGGTGCACGTCGTCCCCTTCGACACGCGTCTCGGCGAGGAACTCGTCGTCGGGTTCGCGGACCGGGTGCAGCGTCAACGACATCTCACTCGCGACGAAGACGGCGCCGTGTCCGGAAAGGATCGCCTCGTGCGGACGGCGGCCGTAGTCGAACCGGGGCGCGACCAGCATGTCGAAGGTGATCCTCCCGCGGACACAGCGCACCAGGCGGGCGATCCGGTGTTTGGCGGTCGCGGCGCCCTCGCGTGGTGGCATGAAGTCGACCACCTCGCCGATGCCGTCCGCGCTGGAGAACCGGGTGATCAGGACGGCGGTGTCCGGGTAGTACATCTGCCTGCTCGTGTACGGCCCCACCGGGTGGACGCGGAACCGGCCGCCGCGTTCGTCGTCGAGCAGCGCGCCGAAGATCGACGGTGAATCGAAGCGCGGGCAGCAGAACCAGTCGATCGACCCGCCGGTGGTGACCAGTGCGGCGGTCTGCAGGTCGCCGATCAGGCCGTGGTCGGCGATCGCGGTTTCGGTCATGGCGTCTCCTCGGTCTCCGGGTGCGGTCTCGATCACCGTCGTCCCGGCGGGCGCGCGCTGCCTCATCCGCCCGGGGTGAGGTGGCCGGGGTGCCGCCCACGCCACCGTGTGCGGAACCCGAGAAGGAAGGCCACGCCGATGACCGTGCCGCCCCTGGCCCTCGCTCAGTTCGTCGCGAGTTACGCCGCGACGACGATGACCGTCGCCGTCAGCGTGATCGCCGCGGACCTCGGCACGACGGTGCTCGGCGTCCAGATCGCGATCACGTTGTTCACCCTCACCATGGCGTCGCTCATGGTGCCCGGCAGCAAGCTGACCGACGTCCTGGGCCGCAAGAGATGTTTCGTCCTCGGACTCGTCGTCTACGGCGTCGGCGCGCTGCTCGCGTCGGCCGCGCAGGGGACGGGAACGCTGGTACTGGGCTATTCCCTGCTGCAAGGCATCGGCTCGGCGCTGATGATCCCGCCGATCTACATCCTCGTCACCGTGACCAGTCCCGACGTCGAGACCAGGGCGCGCCGCTTCGGTGTGGTCAGCGGCGCGGGCGCGCTCGGCGCCGCCGCCGGACCACTCGTCGGCGGTCTGGTCACGACCTGGTTCGGTTGGCGCGCCTCGTTTCTCCTGCAGGTGCTCATCGTCGGCGTGATCGTCGTGCTCGCCTGGCGGATGGTGGAGCCGCCGGGCGCGCCCGGCCGCACCCGGTTCGACGTCGCGGGCGCGGTGCTTTCGGCGGCGGGCCTGTTCTTCGTCGTGGCCGGGTTGCTGCAGGTGGGCACCTCGCCGTTCTGGCTGTTCGCCGGGATCGGCGTCGCGATCCTGTTCCTGTTCTTCGCGCATATCCACAACCGGGAACGGGCGGGGCGCGAACCGCTGGTGTCGCCCGGGATCTTCCGGGACCGCACCACCCGCCTCGGCCTTCTCACCCAGCACGTGCAGTGGCTCGTCCTGCAGGGCTCGTTCTTCGTGATCGCCGTTTTCCTGCAACAGGTCCGCGGTTACGACGCCATCCGGACCGGACTGATGCTGACGCCCGCGACGATCGGCATCCTCGTCGCCTCGGCGGCCGCGGGACGGATGGCCCGGCGGCACTCACAACGCCTGCTGATCCGCGGCGGCTTCGTGATCGCCATCGCGGGACTGGCGCTCGTGCTCCTCCTGGTGCGGGCGGATTCGGGGGTGGCGAGTGCCGTGCCGGGGTTGTTCCTGCTGGGTGCCGGGATCGGGATCATGCTGACCGCGTCGGTGAACCTGGTCCAGTCCGGCCGCCCGGACTCGGCCCAGGGCGACATCTCGGGGGTCTCGCGCAGTGTGTCCAACCTGGGGTCTTCGGTGGGGACGGCGCTGGCCGGTTCCGTGCTGGCGGGGGTGGTGCGCCCCGGCGGGACGTCCTTCGCGCTGGCACTCGCCACTTTGACACTGGTCGCGGTGGGCGGGCTGATCGCCGCCCTGCTGCTCCCTAAACCGCGCTGAACCGTCCGATGTGGACGAATGCCGGTACCGCACGGCCGTCACGATCACCCGCAGGGCGACGCTCAGCACGATCAGGTTCGCCACCATCTGGATCGTCGCCACGATCCGCGCGGTGGCCGAAACCGGCGCTATGTCACCGAAACCGACCGTGGTGAAGAGGGTGACCGTGAAGTACAGGGCGTCCGTCCGCGTCAGGTCCGGGCCGAACGAGCCGGGCCGGTCGTGGCCGAGCACGTAGTAGACGTCGGCGAACAGGAGCAGGAACAGCGGCACGATCAAGGCCAGCGCCTGGATTCCCTGCAGGGCGGGGAACGGTGAGCGAAGGATCAGCCGCACCTCGCCGACCACGAGCAGGGTCACGACGGCGAGCCCGCAGGCGAAGACGGTGACGGTCCAGGCGGTGAGTTCCTGGTCGACCGGGAGCAGGTAGTACAGGCACAGCAGGGCGGTGACCGTGAGCAGCGGCCGCAGGATCGCCAGGTGGAAGAACCGCCATCGGGACGCCGGGATCATGACCTCTCCTCGCCCGCTCGCTCGCCTCACCCGTGGCGGGTGAGGCGAGCGAGCGTCAGACCGTGAAATCGGTGATCTCGGTGTCCAGCAGACCGCGGCGCAGCGCCGTCGCCACGGCGTCGCGCCTGCTGCGGACGTCGAGCTTCGCGTAGATGCCGCGGACGTGGGTCTTGACGGTGTTCGGCGAAACCGTCAGATCCTGGGCGATCTCGTCGATCGACCGCTGGGTGGGCAGCAGGCGCAGGACGCTGCGTTCCCGTTCGGTCAGCGGTGTCGGCATCGGCGGGGTGCGCAGCTCGCGGCGCAGAGCGAGCACCTGACCGGCGAACCGTTCGCCGGTACCGAGTTTGCCCAGCCGCGCGGTCAGGAACGCGATGACGTCGGTGGGCGCGAACACGAACGGGAACCGGACATCGGCGGTCTTGGCGGCGACCAGGGCTTCGTCCAGCGACCGCACCGCGCGTTCCCCGGCCCCGGCGGCCAGCGCCGCCTGCACACCGATCAGCGACGCTTCGATCCCCGCCCACGGCAGCAACATCGGCGCGTTCTCCTCCGACAGCGAGCGCAGCACCGAACTCGCCGCGTCCTGCCTGCCCAGCCGTAACCTGGTCCGGGCCCGCATCAACAGCAACTCGCCCGAACCGGCGATGATCGGCTGGGCCCAGCGGAAGGTCTCCCTCGCCTGCTCCGCCGCGCCGAGCCGCAGCGCCGCACGGTGCTCCAGCACCGCGCACCAGGCCGCGTGTTCGGCGGAGAAGCTCCGCCCGGTGCCCAGCCGCGTGCGTGCGCGACGCATCCTCCGCAGCCCCGAATGCCAGCCGCCGAGCTCGAATTCGCCGGCGCCGCGCAGGGTTTCGGCCATCAGGCCCAGGTTCCGGGCCGCCCTGGCAGGCGCGTCGCCCAGCATCCGGCCGATCTGTTTCGCGTGTTCGACGCACTCGGCGGCCTCTCCCCGCAGCAACGAGCCGTACGCGAGCTGGGCGTACACCTGGGCGCCTTCGAGCGAGCGATGCGGGTCGTTCGCCGCGTGGCGGGCCAGGACCCGGCGGGCCAGTTCGTCCATCACCCGGTAGTCGCCCGCCGTCCTCGCCAGATCGCCGAGGACGGTGAGGCATTGGGTGACCAGGAAATGATGGTGTGCCGTCTCGGCGGCTTCGGCCACGTGCGTCAGGGCCTCCCGCGCCGCGCCGCGATCGTGGCGTGCGGTCAGGACACCCGCCCGGTGCAAGGTCGTCGCCCCGCCGAGCCCGGTGCCCGCCGCGAGCCGCTCGTCGACCTGCTCGGCCGCGCGGACGGCCTGTGCCGGGCCGCGGTCGACCTGGGCGAGCCGGGAGCGCACCAGTTGCCGCAGGACGGTCAGATCCGCCGACGGTTCTTCCGGCCACGCCGCTTCCGCGCAGCTCAGCTGAGACTCGGCCGACTGCGGCTCGCCGCGCTCCAGGTGCAACGCGGCCGAGATCAGCGCGAGCAAGGGAGACGCCACGGCCCGCCGATCGCCGAGGACGGCGAGCGCCAGCCGCACCACGTTGTGCTCGCCGTCGAGGAACAGCGACACCGCGTGCCGCCGCAGCAATTCGCCGACGCGGGCGGTGTTCCCCGAACGGACGCTGTGCAGCAAGGCGGGAGCGGCCCGGTCGTGTTCGGCGAACCAGCGCGCGGCCGCCGCGTGCAGGGTCCGCGTCCGCTCCGGGGCCCGGCGCAGCAACTCGGCCCGCAGGTACGTGCGCAACAGGGGCGGCAGCCGATGGCGCGGCGGCGTTCCGTCGGAACGCACCACCTGCGCGGCCGGTTCGCCGAGTTCGCGGAGCATCGCCTCCGCGTCCGGCCGGTCGGCCAGCGCGGCCGCGAGCCCGGCGGGGACGTCGTCGCAGATGCTGATCGCGCGCAACAGATCCCGCTGGGCGGCGGTGAGGGGAGCGAGGACCTCGTCGGTCAGGTAGTCGAGCACCGCCCTGTCCCGTCCGGCGAAGAAGTCGCCGAGATTTCCTTGCCGTGCCGCGGAAGCGGCGGCGAGACGCAAGCCGGCGGGCCACCCGCCCGTCCTGGCGGCGAGCAGGCCGACCTGGTGCGGCGGGATCCCCGAGCCGACGAGCGTTCCGGCTTCCTCCGGCGAGAAACGCAACTGGTGCACGCCCACTTCGAGGAGTCTGTCCGCGACTCGGGCGCGCACCAGTGGAAGGGGCGGCTCCCGGCGGCTCGAGATCGCCAGGCGCAGCCCCGTCGGCTGATGCCGCAGGAGCGCCTGCAGTCCCCGCCACGTGCCCGGATCCGTGATCTCCTGTGCGCCGTCGAGCACCAGGAGAACGGGCTCGGGCACCGTGTCCAGCGCGTCGGCGACCGTGGCGAGGAACGTGAGGTCCGTGCCGGGGGAGGCCGGGACCGCGAGCGACCGCACCGGGTTTCCCGCCGGGATCCGGTCGCAGCCGCCGAGCGCGTCGAGCACCGCGGACCAGAAGAGCCGGTCGTCGTTGTCCTCGGCGTCGGCGGACACCCAGGCGACCGCGCCGCGATGGCGGCTCGCCCAGTCGGCGAGCAGCACCGTCTTGCCGTAACCGGCCGGTGCCCCGACGAGCACCATGGCCCGCTCCGCCCCGGCGTCGAGAGCGGAGAGAAGACGCGGCCGCGAAACGAGATCACCCGGGGGATCGGGGATGGTCACCTTCGTCCTCGGAACCCGTCTTCGCGGCGAAACTTCGTGGTTCTCCAGCATGCGCCAGCCTCCTCAGCGGCCAGTTTCACATCGTCCCGGCGGATCCTGCCACGCAATTCGTCCGTCTCACCCGCGCTGGGCGAGGAAAAGGCCGTGTGCACCCAGAATCGTGTTCCCCGTGAACGCCCGTGGAGATTCCCGGAAAAGACAGGAAATCCGAAATCGGCCGACGTCCGCATTACTCGTGACGCACTTCTTCTGGGTCGGCCCCGGCGAGTTCGTGATACTCGATGTTCTGCGAACCGGCCGCGTCGGCGCCGAGTCCGTACTGTTCTCGCTCGCCGTCTTCCTCGCCGCCCTGACCTCGGTGACCTCGGTGCGCCTCGCCGCCCGCGCCGGTCTGGACCTGTTCGCACGGCTGGTCTTCCTGCCGGTGCACACCTGGTCGGTGGTCATGCTGGCGGTCGATCTCGCGGTACTCGCGGCGGCCTGGTTCGTGGCGGGACGAGCGGCCGGGACAGTCCGGGGAAAGGGGAGTCGATGAGCCCGCGGATTCCGGCCCGGCGTGGACCGTTGGCCGGAGTGAATTACGTCTTCCGGGGCAGTGGGCGAATCCCCGAACAGGCGAACGGCGCGGTAGACGATTTCCGGGGAATGGTCGTCGTTCCGGTCGGCAAGGAGATGATCGTCTTCGGCACCGTGACCGATCAAGGAAGCATTTCACGAATTCTCTGGGCGCTCGAGACACTCGGGATGCGCGTGCACTCCGTGCACCGGGTCCGGGAACTGCCGCGGCAGGAGACCGGAGGTCATTTCCCGAATGCGCGGGGAATCGGAAACGGGGACCTCGCCGTGCCGGGGGCCAGGAGTGGTGAGTGGTAGCCGGACCGGTCGCCTCGCGGAAGTACGTGCCGGAAGTCCGGTCGCCGGAAGTTCGTGCCGGAAGTCCGTGAAGGCCTCCTTCCCTACTGTGAGGGTAGGGAAGGAGGCCTTCACGGACCTGGGTCTCGGAGGGTGTGAAGGTCGAGTTTCCTCGGCTGAGCCGCGTGAAGGGGGCCTTCACGCGGCGTCGCCGGGACTCGTGGGGTTGCTGGGGCTAAAGGTGCTAGCCAGAAGTCCGTGAAGGCAGACAACTCGAGTGGGGAAGATTCAGGACGTTCAACGTCCCGAATCTTCCCCACTCGACCGCACCGGCGTCCGGCAAGCTCCACCCAGTGCCGAGACGCCCCAGGGCACACTCGACCGCCAGCCACAGCAAATGCGAGCGGAAGGGGCCTTCAGGTACTTGGGAAGGTGTGAAGGAGCCCCCGGTCAGGAAGGCTCGGGAACGGGGTACTCGCCGAAAGCGGTGCGCAGCCGTGCCTCTTCCTCGTCGGAGAGATTGGTCGTCAGCAGGGCGGCACCGGTCTCCTTGAACGGCTCGACGACCCGGTCCAGGACGGCGCCGTCCGCCATCACGAACAGCGCGGACGTGCCCGGCGTGACGCGATTCCGGACGGTGGCGATGAATTCGTCGTCGATGCCGACGTGGGAGAGCGAACCGGTCAGCGCCCCGATCGCCGCGCCGACGGCCATTCCCAGCAGCGGGACCAGGAAGATCAGGCCGAACAGCAGGCCCCAGAACCCGCCGCCCAGCGCGCCGGCCCCGGTCAAGGAGCCGAGATCCTTCGTCTTGGGCTTCTTCCGGTCCTCCGGCCAGCTGACATAGGCCGCGTCGGCGATCGAGATGAGCTGTTGTTTCTGCAGTTTCTTCAGCAGCCCGAGCGCGTTCTCGGCGCCCTCGGCGGTGGGAAAGGTCCAAACGGTCAGCGAACTCACTGCGCGGTCCTCCTCGGTCCGGAATCGGTCGTGGAGCGGCACTGTGCTCCGTGCGGCGCCATCCCGCATCGCCCACGCCGGATGAGCCGGGGACCGCCCCGGACCGGCCTGATCTCACCTGACGCGGGCGAGGCCGTCGCCGTGGTGGACCCACCATGATCGCCCGGGTCCACAGCCTCTCCCCGGAAAAGAGGGATCATGAGCGAAAGAGCGCATCACTGGACCGCCACGACCGGATCGGGCCAGCCGCCGTCCCCGTCGGATCCGGCCATCGCCCGGTCCCGGCGGGCGGGCTGGATCTGGTTCGCCGGCTCGATCACCGTCATGGCGGGCATGTTCACCTTGGTGGAAGGCCTGGTCGCGTTGTTCGACCGGAACTACTACGTGCTCAGCCCGTCGGGACTGCTCGTCTTCGACCTCGTCGGCTGGGGCTGGATCCACCTGATCGTCGGAACCCTCGCGGTGATCGCCGGGGGCGCGCTGTTCAGCGGGGCCACCTGGGCCCGCGTCGTCACGGTCGCGCTCGCGGGCATCAACGCGTTGGGGCAGTTGGCGTTCCTCTCCGCGTACCCGGTGTGGGGAGTGGTCGTCATCGGACTAGACGTCCTGGTGATCTGGGCGGTCCTTGTGCACGGAGGCGAGGCCACGTACGAGATCTGGTGACCCGCGGGTCAGTACAGTCGTGGCTCCGCCGGCGTCGACCGCGGACCGGGTCGCGATCCTTCGGACGATCGAGAGGTTGACTTGCCCGCTCGAACGACGTCGCGGTCCTGGCGGATCCCCGGAGCCAAGGTGACGGTGCCGCGGGTACCCGGCATCTTCGTCCCGCGTTCCCGGCTACTGGCCCTGTTCGACCGCGCGACCAGCCGGCCGGTGACCGTGCTCCGGGCACCGGCGGGCTCCGGCAAGACCACGGCACTGGCCGGCTGGGCTCGCGCCGGCCGGGACGTCGCCTGGGTTTCGCTCGACGAGGACGACAACGACGAGCGCCGTCTGTGGGCGGCGATCCTTCTCGCGCTGCGGCGTTGTCGCGGCTTGCCGGAGGGCGGCTCGCTGGACAGGCTCGCCCCGCCGTCCCCCGGACGGCGTACCGAGTTCCTCGCCGACCTCGGTGACGCGTTGGCGGTGCTGCGCGAACCGGTGTGGCTCGTCTTGGACGACGTCCAGGAGATTTCCCGGCCGGAGTCCTCGGAGGCGCTGGCGGCGCTGGCCCGCCATCAGCCGCCGATGCTGCGGCTCGTGCTCGCCACCCGGGTCGAGCCGAAGCTGCGGCTGGCGCGGCTACAGGTCGAGGGCACGCTCTCGCGGCTCGGCGCCGCCGAACTCCGGTTCAGCGCGGACGAGACGGCGAGCCTGCTCCGCGCCACCGGGGCCGCGGTGAGTGAGGACCGCATCCGCGAACTCACCGAGCGCACCGCGGGCTGGGCAGCGGCGCTCGGCTGGGCCGCGGTCTCGGTGCGCGACGCCGCCGACGCCGACGGGCTCGTCGCGGCCGTCGACGGTGACGAGCTGGCGGTCGCCCGGTTCTTCGCCGATGAGGTGCTCTCACGGCTGCCGCCGGCGACCTCGGATCTCCTGCTGTGCATCAGTGCCTGCGACGCGGTGAGCGCGACCCTCGCGGCCCGCCTGTCGGGCTCCCCGGAGGCGGGGGTGACGCTGGACGAGTTGGAGCGCGAGACCGGCTTGGTCGCCCGAACCCCGGCCGACACCTATCGGCTCCCGCCCTTGCTACGCGGTTTCCTGCAGGCGGAACTGACCCGGCGATCACCTTCACGGGCGCGACGGCTGCAGGGGATCGCCGCCCGCTGGTACGCCGGGGAGGGACGGTTCGGGGAAGCCCTCACGCACGCCGTCGCGGGCCGGGACCGGCAGCGCGTCCTGAGCCTGGCGCGGGATCACGCGGTGCGCCAGGTGCTGGCGGGCGACGGGGAACTCGTCCGGGGAGCGCTCGCCTATCTGGGGGAGGGGGCGTTGACGGCGAGTCCGCGGCTGCGGCTGGCGTCCGCGCTGGAACACGTCCAGCGCGGGGAGTTCACCGCGGCCGCCACCGATCTCGGCGACGACGGCCTGCGCCTGCTGGCCGTGCCGCATCTGGCGCTGGTGACGGGGAGCAGGCCGCCCGAGATCGCGGTGCCCCCGGTGGCGCGGTCCCCGGAGGCCGCTGCCTGGGACAAACTCGACCTGGTCTGGCGATCCCTGCACCGGGGCGCTCGACGTCACGCGGTCACCCGAGCGGAAGAAGCGCTGCGCCTGGCCCACGGGGAACGTCTCGAACATCTCGTACTCCACAGCAGACTCGCGCTCGCCGTCGCGACCGCGCTCCTCGGGGACCACACGGCGATGCGGCGAGCGTGTATCGGGGCGTTGGCCGTCGCGCGACGGCACGGCTGGCGCCGGTCGCCGGGTGTCGCCGAATGCCATCTGATGTTGGCCTACGACGATCTGATGCGCTTCGAGCCGGTGGCGGCGGCGGGGGAACTGGCGAGGGCACCGAGGGCGGAAGTCCCCGGTTCCGCGCCGGTTCTCGGACCGCTGCGGGGATTCTTCGAGGGCATGGTCCGGTTCGACGGCGGTGACCGGGCGGCAGGCTCGCAGGCCATGCGGGCAGCACGGCACCGGCTCGTGGACCTCGAACTGCCGCGCGAGATCACGGGGATGTGCACGGTCGCGGAACACCACGCGGCGCTCGTGGTCGGTGAAGGCCTGCACGCGGCCGAGGTGCTCGCCTGGGCGCAGGAGAGACTGCCGGGAACCGCCGAGCTGGCACTGCTCCAGGTGCGGGCCCATCTCGTCGTCGAAGAGACCGGCCTCGCGGGGAAGGCCATCCGCGCGGCCGCGTCCGCTCGCGCGTTGTTGCCCGCCACGCCGGTGGACCTCTGCCTGGCGGAGACCGCGCTCGCGTTGCGTTCCCACCGGCGGACCACGGCGCTGCACGCGCTGGACCGCGCGCTGATCCTCGCCCGGCCGCATCGGTTGATCCGCCCGTTCGCGCTCGCCGAGTCGCGGGTCAGGAACCTGCTGATCGACCATTCCGGCGGCTTCGGCCCGCTCGACGGCTTCGCGCAGTCGGTCCGCGGCAGACTCGTGCCGAACACCCCGCCCAGTGAGCTGACCGATCGGGAGCAGGTGGTGCTGCGGCGGCTGCCGTCGCAGCGTTCGCTGGACGAGATCGCGTCGGATCTCACGGTTTCGGTCAACACGGTGAAGACTCACGTCCGCTCCATCTACGGCAAGCTCGGGGTGAACAACCGCCGGTCGGCCGTGGTGGTGGCGCGCCACCACGGCCTGACTTGACCGGCGTCAGGGCGTGTCCCGGTCCGGCGCCGACAGCAGCGCCTCCGCCCACCGTGCCCGGGGATCGACGTCGACCAGCAGCGCCTTGACCAGCAGCGTCGCCGGTACGGCGAGGACCGCGCCGAGCGGGCCCAGCAGCCAGGTCCAGAACACGAGCGCGAGGACGGTGACCAAAGTGGACAGACCGACCGAGCCCGCGACGAACCGGGGCTGGATCAGCGACTGCACCACGAAGTTCAGCAGGAGATACACGACGAGCGTCACGAGCATGACACGCCATCCGCCGTCGAGGAGCGCGATGAGGGCGGGCGGGGCCACCCCGATCACGAAACCCACGTTCGGCACGTAATTGGTGACGAAGGACAACAAGCCCCAAAGTACGGCCGCGGGAACGCCTATGAGGGCGAGCGCGACGGTGTCGAGTGCCGCTACCAAACCGCCGAAAACCGTCGTCACGAGCAGATAGCGCCGGGTGCCGAAAGCGAAACGACGCAACGCCGCGCTGATCCACGGCCGATCGCGCGCGATACGCCCGAGCCGTTGGCCCGCCCACGCCGATTCGGTGCTCAGGAACAACATCAACGCCAGCAGGAACGCCAGGTTCGTGACCAGGCCGCCGACGCCGGAGAGCAGGGAACCGGCGAAACCGATCAGTTTCCCGGCATCCACAGTGGACAGGATCTCGCGGAGCTCCCGATCGCCGACCCCGAACCCGCCGAGGAACGCCATGCCGTCCCGCAGGAGCTCGTCGGCCTGTGCGGCGTAATGCGGGAGCAGGGCCGACAACTGCGCGAGCGAGACCACGATCACCAGGAACAACGCGAACAACGCGGCGTAGACGGCGACGACCAGGACGGCGACCGTGAGCCAGCGCGGCAGGCCTTTGCCACGCAACCAGGTTCGCACCGGATCGAGGGTGATCACGATGACCAGGGCGAGGAACATCGGCCCGACGAGCCAGGCGACGGCGTGGAGTCCGGCCGATACGACGACGGCGGAGGCGGATCCCAGCAGCACGACCAAGGCGCGGGGTAACGGTTTGCTTTCGCCTTGTACCTCCGAGGGTGCCTGGGAAACGGGCGGAGCGGCCGTCCGGCGAGGCCATCTGAACCGATACGCGGGGAATAGGTCGAGCGAGACTCGCACCATGCGACGCCCTTCGGAGACGGTCGGACAATCGGTGCGTCCCACCGTGACAGGCCGCCCCGGCCTGGGAATCACCCGGCGCGGGCGAAAGTGAAAGCGAAACATTTTCGATCGCGCGCGCCTTCCGAAAAGAGGGATTCCGCCCGGCCGGGACGGCGCGCACGGCGAAATCCATCGCCGTGCGCCGGCACCTGGGAGACCTCCGGAAATTCAGGTATACGTGGAAGGGACAGCGCCACCGGGGAGGACGGTATGGCGCGTCAGGCAAGGGGGAATTCATGTTCGACGAACGTATTGTCGCCGATCACGTCAGTCCGGCCGCGAAGCCGAAGATCAGAGTGCTGTTCTACACGGACTTCATCGGACTCAAGGGAGGCGGTGGTTTCGCACTGGGCATTCTTCGCGATGTGATCTTGGCGAACCAGCCGTTCTTCGCGCAGTTCGAGATCGATTTGATCAATCGGCACGAGGGCGGCCACGCGGCCAGAAAACTCACTCCCGCGGTACTCGGCGGATACGAGCAGGTGTGGTTCTTCGGCCTGCTGCAGAGCAACATGCCGGGAGAGCCGGAAAACGAACTCGTGGACGCGGAGGTCGCGGCGCTGCGGGCCTGGATGGACGCGGGCGGTGGCGTGCTCATCACCGGCGACCACTCCAATCCGCGTCCGCCGGGAGCGGATCCGTCGCTGCCCGAGTACCTGAACCTGGGGCGGGCGCTGGGACATCGGGTCCCGAGGGCGGGCGAGCTGCGGGTGTGGAACGACCGGCCGGACTCGAGTATCGAGTTCAGCCACAACACCCATCAGCCCGACCCTTGGGGCAACGACCTCAACGACGTGATCCCGAACGATTTCGACCCGTACCCGCAGGAGCTGATCCTGCGGAAGCGGCTCGGCAGGCCGCACCCGCTGTTCCAGGGCAGGCGCGGCCCGATCACGATCTTCCCGGACCACATGCACGAGGGGCAGCTGCTCATTCCCGAGCGGTTCCCGGCGGAGGTCTGGCCGTCGGGTCGCACGGGCCAGCCGAAGCCCGAGATCGTCGCGCAGGGCACCGACAAGCGCAACGGTCAGGTCTACGGCGTGTCCACTGTGTACGACGGCGCGGCCGCCGGGGTCGGGCGGATCGTCGCCGACGCCACGTGGCACCACTATTTCGACATCAACCTGTGGGGTTTCCAAAAGGGCGGTGAGGTGCTCGACAAGCTCACCGAGTACTACGTGAACCTCACGCTGTGGCTGGCGCCGAAGTCGATCAAGCTCGAGGTGAACGCGCAGCTGCTGTACTGGCTGTCGCACAACCTGAGCCTCCGCGCGGTGTTGCCGGAGGGTTTCCGCGTGCCGGGGAGCACCGCGGCGGGCCTGGTCCGCGAGGTCGCCGGGCAGGGTGTGCTGGACGATCTCGTCTGGCCGCTGGAAGGTACGCCGGCGGCGCCGGTGGAACTGTTGCTGGGTGGTGTCGTCAAGGAGTCCGTCGCCGCGTTGAGCGGTGCGGACGTCGAGGCTTTCGACACCACCGGCGTCATCGAACGGGGTCTGCGGGCGGGGGCCGAAGAGTACGCCGCCGAGTTGCGAACAGCGCTCGGCGACGTCGAAGGCCTGAGCGAGTTCATCTCGCAGGGCATTCGCTGACCTGAACAGGGGTCGTGAGTGGCGATTATCGAGGGGTGGGTCGACCGTGGTGTGGTCAGGTCTTTCTGTGTCGAAGCCCTGCCCTCACTCTTGTCTGCCTTGCAGTGACTGCTGGTGCTTCTGGGGCACGGGTGTCCGTGAAGGGACCCTTCCCTACCTTGAGCGTAGGGAAGGAGGCCTTCACGGACATGCCCCGACAGGAGAGGTTGCCCTACCCCTCACTAGAACTGTCATCGCCACTCACGGCCCCCAGCGCGGTCCTCGGGTGGTCACTCGATGCGGTGACGGCGGCATCGCGCCGCGCCCCGTGGGTATTCCTCCGGAAACGGAGGAGGCAACGATGCCCGACAACGAGCTTCCGGGTTTCCTGATCATCGGCTTGATCTTCGTCGTCGCGGACGGCCAGATCCTCTATCGCGGCGCCCGCCGCTACTTGAGTGGGCCGGACGCCCGTGAGGGCGGCGGATCGGTGGCCTGGATGGTGGTGACCGTCTTCCATCTGGCCGCGATCGGCGTGCTGGCGCTGCTCGCGGTCGTGGCCCCGGACTGGTCCGGGTCGACAGCGGCCTTCATCGGCAGGCTGGGTGTCTTCCTGCTGCTCATGGCCGTGGCCCACGTGCTCACGCTGTCGGTGCTCGCCGGCAGGCGCCAGGACACCGCCGTCGAATCCCGCTACCGCGCTCGCCGGACCGACGAGCCGGTGACGACGTCCGACGAGCTCGCCCAGCCGACGGTCACGCCGGTGCCGGGGCAGGAGGGCCGGTCTCCTCGGGTGAGCCCGGATCTCGGGGACCACGGTCCCTATCGGGCTTGAGGCCGAGAGCGAGCCGGAGCTGGCGCGCCCACCAGCGCACCTGGGCGGCCGAATCGTCCGCGGTGTCCGTGATCCCGGCACTGCGCCGGAAGGCGCTTCCGTAGAGGGCCTCCGTCGCCATCGCCTGATGCAGGGCGGCGACGGCGAGCCGGGTGTCGTCGAGTGAAGTGCCGGGTGGGCGGAGGCGGTGGAGGGCGTCGACGACCGGCGCGAGCATCCCGCTGCCCTGATCCCGCCAGCCCGCCGTGTGCAGCGCGACCGCGAGTTCGCCGTAACCGCGCTGGTACAGGGCGTGGAGGGCCTCGACGAGTTCGAGCAGGTCGGTCTCGTGGTCCAGCCATCCCCCGAGAACGTCCTGAAGCGCGTCTCGAAGGCGGCGGCCGCCGTGCCGGAGCAGTTCGGCGAGCAGCTTTTCGCGATTACCGAAGTGGTGGGCGACGCCGGCGTCGGTCATGCCGACCCGCGCGGCCACCGCGCGCATCTGGACGGCGGCCAGACCGGACTCGGCCAGCAGTGAAGCCGCGGCGTCGAGGATCAGCCGCCGGGCCTCGTCCGGAGTCCTTCTCGCTCGGGGTGTCGTCACGATCGGCACCATACCTTGAGTCGCCAAGGTAAGTGCGTTACCTTGGCATCTCAAGGTAAGCGGGGGAGCGATGACCGAAATCAGTCTCGACCTGGGGGAAGTCACCCTCCGGGGCACGGTGACAGGCACCGGGCCGACGGTTCTGCTGCTCCACGCGGGCGGCGAGCGGCGCGGGGTCTGGGCCCCGGTCGCGGCCGTGCTGGCCCGGCGCGGGCTCCGGACGGTGGCCTTCGACCTGCGTGGTCACGGGGACAGCTCCGGCAAGGCGACCACGCTCCGGCAGCTCGCCGACGACGTGGTCGGGATGATCGGGAGCCAGCGGGCGCCGATCGTCCTCGTGGGCGCCTCGATCGGCGGGCTCGCCGCCATCGCCGCCCTCGCGGACCCCGCCGTCGCGGATCGTGCGGCCGGACTGGTGCTCGTCGACGTCGTCCCCGACCTGCCCCCGGCCCGGGTGCGCTCGTGGCTCGATTTCCAAGGGCTCGGCGGCCGCTACACCCAGGTCGTGGACGACGTCCTCGGGTCGGGCACCGCCCTGTTCGCGACGGCCGGGGCCCTGGACCTGCCGATCTTGGTGGTGCACGGAGGTCCGGGGTCCCCGCTCGACGACTCCGACGTGCGCCGCCTGCGTACGGCCAATCGCCGGGTCACCGTGGCCCGCGTGCCGTCCGCCGGTCATCTCGTGGCGCGGGACGCCCCGGAAGAGCTCGCCGACCTCGTCTCGGCGCACGCCCTCGCGTGGCGAGGCCGGGAATCCCGACCGGACGAATACGCAGAGTGAATACGTCCGGGAATTCTTTTCCTCCGCCGGGCCGTCTTCTCCGGAATTGCCGAAACGCGCGTTTCGGGCGTCGGACGGTGTTAGGGTTGCCGAGGTCGCGCCAGAGGTCGCGTCCCGGCCTTCGGCGGCTGAGGTCTTGATCACTTGACGGCCGCTGTCTGTGGTACCCGTCACTGGCCGGTTTCGGTCCGGCGGCCGGGCGGGCAAGATCAGTGGTCAGGCGGCCGCGGGGCAGGTGGGGAGCGCGGTCCGGCCCCTGCGAACAGGGGCTCACCACGGACGATCGGCAGGGCGTGCACGCCCCGCTACCAAGCGGTAACATATTGTCGGCGCCTCGAAAACCCCATCTGAGTCGGCAATACCGTGCTGCCTACAATGTCCGGCATGACCTACAGCGAACCAGCGCGATCAGCTGCCCCCCGCACCGGATCGCTGGCGTCCGCGTCCTCCTCGGCCGTCTTGGCGAGGGGAATCACGATTTATGGATGCGGACAGGACGAGGCCGCCTTGTTCCGGGAGATGGCGCCTCGTTTCGGTGTAGTGCCGACCATCGTCGAGGAACCGGTATCCGAGGTCAATCTCGAGCTGGCAATCGGTAATCGATGCATCAGTGTCGGTCATAAGACCCCGATCTCGAATTCCCTTCTTCTCGCGCTCGGTAAAGCCGGTGTGGAGTACATTTCCACCAGGAGTATCGGGTTCAACCACATCGACGTGGAGTACGCCGAGAGCGTCGGCATCTCCGTCGGCAACGTCGCCTACTCGCCGGACAGCGTGGCCGACTTCACGCTGATGCTGATGCTGATGGCGGTACGCGACGCCAAATCCATCATCCGCCGCACCGAAGTGCACGACTACCGGCTGAACGAGGTGCGCGGGAAAGAGCTGCGCGACCTGACCATCGGGGTGGTCGGGACGGGGCGCATCGGGGTCGCGGTCCTGGACAGGCTGCGTGGCTTCGGCAGCCGGGTGCTGGCCTACGACACGCTGCGCACCGCGGACGCCGATTACGTCTCTCTCGATGAATTGCTACAGCAGAGCGACATCGTGACCCTTCACGTACCGCTCAACACGGATACGCGCCATCTGCTCGATGCCCGGAACATCGAGCAGATGAAGGACGGCGCGTATGTCATCAACACCGGACGTGGTCCGCTCATCGAAAACGAGGCCCTCATCGCGGCCCTGGAAAGCGGAAAACTGGGCGGTGCGGCACTGGACGTCGTCGAAGGAGAGGAAGGTATCTTCTACGCCGACTGCCGGAACAAGGCCATCGACGGCAAACCGTTGCTACGGTTGCAGGAACTGCCGAACGTGCTCATCAGTCCGCATACCGCCTACTACACCGACCACGCGTTGAGTGACACTGTCGAAAATTCCATCATCAATTGTCTCAAATTCGAAAGCGGGAAGTAGCATGGATAGGTTGAAAATCGGAATTCTGTTCGGCGGGCTTTCCGAAGAACACCCTATCTCCATCAAGTCCGCGCAAGAGGTCGCGAAGAACCTCGATCTCGAAAAGTACGAGCCGTTCTACATCGGGATCACGCAGAGTGGCTCCTGGATGCTGTGCGACGGACCCTCCGCCGACTGGGAGCAGACCGGGAACTGCCGTCCGGCCATCCTGTCGCCGGACCGCGGCACGCACGGGCTGCTGGTGCTGGACGAGGGCAAGTACGAGACGATCGCCCTGGACCTGGTGCTGCCCGTCCTGCACGGCAAGTTCGGTGAAGACGGCACGGTGCAGGGTCTGCTGGAGTTCTCCGGCATCCCCTACGTCGGCTGCGACCTCCCGAGCTCGGTCATGTGCATCGACAAGTCCCTCACCTACGCCGTCGTCCGCGAGGCGGGGATCGCCACGCCGAACTTCTGGATCCTCACGGCGGACAACGACGTCGACGCCGACCAGCTGAACTACCCCGTTTTCGTGAAGCCGGCCCGTTCGGGTTCGTCCTTCGGCGTCAGCAAGGTCTCCTCGAAGGAAGAGCTGCCCGCCGCCCTGGCGGAGGCGCGTCAGTACGACGGCAAGATCCTGATCGAAGAAGCCGTCATCGGCAGCGAAATCGGCTGCTCCGTCCTCGGCGACGGCGACGACCTACTGACGGGTGAGGTCGACCGGGTCGCGCTGACCCACGGGTTCTTCAAGATCCACCAGGAAGAAAGCCCCGAGACCGGTTCCGAGAACTCGAGCTTCATCGTTCCCGCGGACATCCCGGAGGAGTCGAGCACGCTCGTCAAGGAGACCGCGAAGGTCATCTACCGCGCCCTGGGCTGCAGTGGGCTCGCGCGGGTCGACCTGTTCCTCAAGGAAGACGGAAGCGTCGTCCTCAACGAGGTCAACACCCTTCCCGGCCTGACCTCCTACAGCCGCTACCCGCGGATGATGGCGGCCGCCGGCATCTCGCTCGGTGAAGTGATCGACAGGCTGGCGAAGCTGACCCTGGCGGGGCGCAACGGATGAAAGACGATTTCGTCTTCGTAGACGAGGTTGTGTCCGGAATCCGCTGGGACGCCAAGTACGCCACGTGGGACAACTTCACCGGCAAGCCGGTGGACGGCTATCTGGTGAACCGTGTCGTCGGCACGCGTGCGTTCTGCGCGGCGCTGGAGAAGGCGCGGGACAAGGCCGAGTCGCTCGGCTTCGGCCTCCTTCTCTGGGACGTCTACCGTCCACAGCGCGCCGTGGATCGCTTCATGCGCTGGGCGGAAGAGCCCGAAGACGGCCGTAAGAAGGCAAGGCACTACCCGAACATCGACAGGCCGCAGATGTTCGAGCAGGGCTACGTCGCCACCAAGTCGGGTCACAGCCGGGGAAGTACGGTGGACCTGACGCTCTACCGCTTGGACACCGGCGAGCTCGCCGACATGGGTGGCGACCACGACGTGATGGACGTCGTCTCGCACCACGGCGCGCCGGGGATCACGCAGGAGCAGGAGAAGAACCGCAAGACCCTCTGTTCCGTCATGGAGGACAGCGGGTTCAGCGCGTACGAGTGCGAGTGGTGGCACTACAACTTGAAGGACGAACCGTATCCGGACACCTATTTCGACTTTCCCATCGCTTAGCCGCTGGGAAGGTGGCCGGTGTCCGGCCGGTCGTTCACGATGATGCCGCGGGTCCCCCGGACGGGGGGTCCGCGGCATTTCTGTCATTGGACAGATTTTGCTGTCCTGTCAAAGAAACCCTCCTCCTGGCGGGTCGGCGTGCGCCCACCCCTGGGTGAAAAGGTGGAGAACGTCGGCTTTGCCGCCGACCACCACGATGTGGACGACGCACGGTCCTGTTCACCTTGGCATCCCTCACTTTGCTCTCGGTGCGAGTCGGCTTCGGACCAGCCAGTGGGAGACCGACTCGACCGTTCGTGTGAATAAGTGTCGAAGTCCGGAACGGGACGAGCGGGCGCGGTGACGATCCCCGCGTGACAAAGCAAGTCCCGCGAACGGCCTAATCCGTCCTGCGAACAGCCCAGCCCGTGACGTCCGTGAGCAGGGTATGCGGGGGTGCCGTACTTATGGACGGCGAGCGAGTCAATACCGATGTGAAAGTTACGAATAATGATCTTGGGCGGCCAGATCGCTGCGGAAATTACACTGTTCGTCAATTGCCGACAACGATTGGCCATGCCATGCTGCTGAGGTGTGCAACTCGCTGGGGTTGACAAGATGCGCACTTACTGGGGACCGAGGGAGGACGACGTTGACTCGCGACCGCGAGGAAGTCATGGTTTCCGGCCGGTGATCCGCTGGGCCGAATGGGTGTCGAGAACAAAGGATCGAAACTTCCGAGACCTCGCGTTGTCGTGGGTTCCGGCTTCTTCGGGCTGAACGGGTGTAGGCCCTTGCCGGACCGAGGCGGCTGCGCGAATGTCTTGAGGAGAGCGTCATCCGGGGTGAGTGAAGGATGTCCTTCGGCCCCGGAGTTCGTCTGAGTGCACGCTGCCACCGGTCATCTGGGAGACCGTGGAGGCGGCCCGCCTGCGTGGGCCCGCCGGGAGCGTTCGAATAGTCCTCACCGTCGAGGACGCCCGCCGCGGCCGGAAACGCGTGCCGGACGGGAATCGTGGTGTCCAACCACCGAAGCCAAGCAGTTGGACGGTGGGTTCCAAGCCATGTCACAAAGTTGACGAATGAGATTCAATGGGGGCTAGGTGGATCCGACGAGAGTTGACCTGTCCGCTCTCCCGGTCGTCGAAATCGAGCTGTCGCGGCTGTCTTCCGTTTGCTCGCCGCGGACTTCGGGCGAAGATCCGGAACATGTCGAGACGCTGCTGTCGGCAGAATGGGAGCTTCCGCCCATTCTCGTTCACAGACCGACGATGAGGGTGGTCGACGGCCTGCACCGCCTGAAGGCGGCGCAAGTCAGAGGCGACACTAAAATTCAGGCAAGGTTCATCGACGGCACCGAATCCGATGCCTTCGTCTTGGCCGTGGAAGCGAACATCCGGCACGGCTTGCCGCTTTCGCTCTCCGATCGCAAACGAGCGGCCGTCCAGATCATCGGCACCCATCCGCAGTGGTCCGATCGGCGGGTCGCCTCGGCGACGGGCATCTCCGCCGGCACGGTGGCGGACCTCCGCAAACGTGGTGGGGAGGGCGGAAACGAGGCCAGGATCGGGCGGGACGGGCGTATCCGTCCCGTCGACAGTTCGGAAAGGCGAAGACTCGCCGCGGACCTCATCCGCAATGATCCCGGCCTTTCGCTCCGGCAGGTCGCGAAGCAGGTCGGCATCTCCCCGGAGACGGTCCGGGACGTGCGGGGCAGGCTGGAGCGCGGCGAAAGCCCCACCCCGGACGGAAACCGGAGATTGCGGACCAAACAGCATCCGTTGAGCCTGACGGAACCCGACCTCGGGCACGCGCTGGACCGGGAGCGGCTCGCCGTGCTCGAGCGGCTCAAGGCCGACCCCACCCTGCGGTTGAGCGAGGTGGGCCGGATCCTGTTGCGCATGCTCACCATGCACTCCATCGACGGACAGGAGTGGGAGCGGATCCTGCACGGCGTACCGCCGCACCTCTACGGCGTGGTCGCCGGATTCGCCAGGGATCACGCCCGGGTCTGGGCGGGTTTCGCCGATCACTTGGAGAACCGCGCCACCGATCTCGCGGCGGGGTGAGCGACGGTTCGTGACGAGGGGGCTTTCCCGTGCGGTGCGCGGTGAAAGTCCCCTTCGTGCGCTTCCGTCCCCTCGGTGTCCAGGCGCGTCCTTGGACACTTCGAGTCCTGAGTGGACGGGTGCCAAGACCCCCGGCTCGACACCATCGGGCGGGCGGCATAAGAAGTGAAGGTGACCATCGAGAAGGCGCTCGTCGTCGGTACCGGGCTCATCGGCACTTCCGCCGCGCTGGCCCTTCGCGGAAAAGGCGTGACGGTGTACCTCTCCGACGTCGACGCGGACGCCGTGCGGCTGGCCGGTGAACTCGGGGCGGGCCGGGAATGGGCCGGCGAGGAGGCCGACCTGGCGCTGATCGCCGTTCCGCCGCATCTGGTGGGGGAGCGGCTGGCCGAACTGCAGAAGCGGGGCGCGGCGCGGGTGTACACCGACGTGGCCAGCGTCAAGGCCGATCCGATCGCCGACGCGGAGCGGCTCGGCTGCGACCTGACCTCCTACGTACCAGGGCATCCGCTCGCCGGTCGGGAGCGGTCCGGGCCGGCGGCCGCCCGCGCCGACCTGTTCTCGGGCCGACCCTGGGCGCTCTGCCCCCGCCCCCGGACGGACGCGAAAGCCTTGGCGGTGACGCGGGACCTGGTGGCGATGTGCGGGGCGAAGGCCGTCACCGTCGACGCGGGCGAGCACGACTCGGCGGTGGCGCTGGTGTCGCACGCCCCGCATCTGGTGGCGTCGGCGATGGCGGCGAGCCTGGCGGACGGCGACGACGTCGCGCTGGGCCTCGCGGGGCAGGGATTACGCGACGTCACGCGGATCGCCGCCGGGAATCCGTTGCTGTGGCGGATGATCCTCGCGGGAAACGCCTTGCCGGTGGCGGGTGTGCTCGAGCGGGTCGCGGCCGATCTCGCCGCCGCGGCCTCGGCGCTGCGGTCCGGCGATCTCGACGACGTGACGGATCTGCTGCGGCGTGGCGTGGACGGTCAGGCCCGGATCCCCGGTAAGCACGGCGGGCCGGAGGGCGACGCCTAGGCCTTGTGTCGCTTGTGGACGGTGCGAGCGGCCGCGAGTGCACGCGGCCCCCTCGTGGACACCGACACGATTCAGCACGATTGAGATCGCGGACTTCGCGCGTGGGAGGACAGACCGTATGGACGTGGTGTTGAACTTCGGGGCACCTACCAAGAGCGACGACGATCCCGATCCCTGGTCGGACCGGGTCCGTCCGGGGACGGTGCGCCGAGTGCTCGCCTACTTCCGCCCGCACACCGGACTCGTCGCGCTCTTCGCCTTCATCGCGGCGCTGGAGGCCGCCATCGTCATCGCGACTCCTTTGCTGATGAAGGAACTCATCGACGGCGGGATCCTCAAGAACGACTTCGGGGTCGTGATCCTGATGGCCACCCTGACCGCCGTGCTCGCCGTGGCGGCCGCGTTGTTCTCACTGCTGTCGGCCTACGTCTCCGCACGCATCGGGGAGGGGGTCACCTACGACCTCCGGGTCCAGGCGATCGACCACGTCCGGAGGCTGCCGGTCGCGTTCTTCACCCGCACCCAGACCGGGGTGCTGGTCGGACGGCTGCACACGGAACTGATCATGGCCCAGCAGTCGTTCGGCCACCTGCTGATGTCGATCACCAGTCTGGTCACGGTGCTGCTGGTGCTGGCCGAGATGTTCTACCTGTCCTGGCTCGTCGCCGTCGTCACGCTGGTGCTGATCCCGCTGTTCGTCGTGCCCTGGGTCTACGTGGGGCGGATGATCCAGAAGCGCACCGGCAGGCTGATGGAGGCGAACGCCGGTCTCGGCGGGCTACTCCACGAGCGGTTCAACGTCCAGGGGGCGATGCTCTCCAAGCTCTTCGGCCGTCCGGAAGAGGAGATGGCCGACTATCGGGAGCGGTCGGGGCGGATCCGCAAGATCGGCGTGAGCATTTCGATCTGGGGCCGGATGTCCTTCGCCATGATGGCGCTGATGGCTTCGATCGCCACGGCGGTCGTCTACGGGGTCGGCGGCGGGCTCGTGATCGACGGGGCGATCCAGCTCGGCACGCTCATCGCCATCGCCACCCTGCTCGGGCGGCTGCTCGGGCCGATCACCCAGCTGTCCTCGTTGCAGGAGACCGCGCAGACCGTCGTGGTGAGCTTCTCCCGGATCTTCGAGCTGCTCGACCTGAAGCCGCTGATCCAGGAACGCGCCGACGCCGTCGATCTCGAGGAGGACGTGGCGCCGGACGTCGAGTTCGACGACGTGGCGTTCCGCTATCCCAGCGCGAACGAGGTCTCGCTGGCCTCGCTCGAACACCTGCGGACCAAACGGGAAAACGGGGAGGTTTCGGCGGATGTGCTGCGCGGCATCAGCTTCCACGCGCGAGCCGGAACCCTCACCGCGCTCGTCGGCCCGTCCGGCGCGGGGAAGAGCACCATCACGCATCTGGTCTCCCGGCTGTACGACCCGAACTCCGGGACCGTCCGGGTCGGCGGGCACGATCTGAAGGACCTCACCTTCGAATCGCTCCGCGGCACGGTCGGGGTGGTCAGCCAGGACGCGTACCTCTTCCACGACACGATCCGGGAGAACCTGCTCTACGCCCGCCCGACAGCCACCGAGGACGAGCTGATCGAAGCCTGCAAGGGCGCCCAGATCTGGGACCTGATCGAATCCCTTCCCCGGGGGTTCGACACCGTCACGGGTGACCGCGGCTACCGGATGTCGGGCGGGGAGAAGCAACGACTGGCCATCGCCCGGCTGCTGCTGAAGGCGCCCACGGTCGTCGTGCTCGACGAAGCCACCGCGCACCTGGACTCCGAGTCGGAGGCCGCCGTGCAGCGGGCGCTCAAGACCGCTCTGCGCAGCCGCACCTCGCTGGTGATCGCCCACCGGTTGTCCACGATCCGCGAAGCCGACCAGATCCTCGTGATCGACGGCGGAACCGTCCGTGAACGCGGGACGCACGAAGAGTTGATGGCCGAGGGCGGTCTCTACGCGGAGCTGTACCACACGCAGTTCGCCAATCCCGACCGCTTCGGCCCCAAGCCGGAGCCCGAGCTCGACGACGAGCCTGAGCCAGTGGCCACCTTCATGGGCCATGGAGGGTGACGATGAGTTCCGCAGCGCAAACCGTGCTGGATCTTTTTTCCCGCCAAGTGGGCCGGGCACCCGACGCGGTGGCCGTTGCCGACGGGGACCGGGTGCTGACCTATCGGGAACTCGACGAACTCGCGGGCAGGCTGTCCCGGCGCTTGACCGGCCACGGCGGTCGCGTCGCGGTCATGCTGGACCGTTCGGCGGACCTGCTGGTCGCGCTGCTCGCCGTCTGGAAGGCGGGGGCGGCGTACGTACCGGTGGACGCCGCGTACCCCGCGCCGCGGATCGCCTTCCTGCTGGCGGATTCGGGCGCGTCCCTGATGCTGTGCTCGGCCGCGACGCGCGACCGGGTACCGGCGGGGATCGACGCGATCGTCGTCACCGGCGATGACCCCGGTGACGCGCCCGCCGCTGTCACGGCGCGCCCGGGGGACCTGGCGTACGTCATGTACACCTCCGGCTCGACGGGTACCCCGAAGGGCGTGGCCGTCCCGCATTCCAGTGTCGCGGAGCTGGTGGGGGATCCCGGCTGGGCGATGGGCGCCGGCGACGCGGTCCTCATGCACGCGCCGCATTCCTTCGACGCGTCCCTGTGCGAGATCTGGGTACCGCTGGTGTCGGGTGCCCGGGTGGTGGTCGCCGAGCCGGGGCCGGTGGACGCCCGGCGGCTGCGCGAGGCCGTCGCGGACGGCGTCACGAGGGCGCATCTGACCGCGGGCAGTTTCCGCGCGGTGGCGGAGGAATCGCCGGAATCGTTCGCGGGGCTCGACGAAATCCTGACCGGTGGCGATCTGGTGCCCGCACACGCGGTGGAACGCGTGCGGAAGGCGGCACCGCGAGCGCGGATCCGGCACCTCTACGGTCCGACGGAAACGACGCTGTGCGCCACCTGGCACGTACTCGAACCGGGTGACGCGCTGGGCTCGGTGCTGCCCATCGGCCGTCCGCTCACGGGGCGGCGGGCCCACGTGCTCGACGCGTCGCTGCGCCCGGTGGAGCCGGAGATGGTCGGCGATCTGTACCTCTCCGGTGCCGGTCTCGCCGACGGTTACCTCGACCGGGCCGGGCTCACCGCGGACCGGTTCGTGGCGGATCCGTTCGCGCCCGGAAAGCGGATGTACCGGACCGGGGACCTCGCCCGGTGGAGCGCGGGCGGCGAGTTGCTGTTCGCGGGCCGGGCCGACGACCAGGTCAAGATCCGCGGGTTCCGCGTCGAACCCGGCGAGATCGAGGCCGCGCTGACCGCCCAGCCGGACGTCCACGAGGCCGTGGTGGTGGCTCTCGACGGGCGCCTGATCGGTTACGCGGTTTCGGACGTGGCCCCCGCCGTGCTCCGCGATCGTCTCGGGGCCGTGCTGCCGGACTACCTGGTCCCGGCCGTGGTGCTCACGTTGGACACGTTACCGCTGACCGGGAACGGCAAGGTGGACCGCGCGGCGTTGCCCGCGCCCGATTTCTCCGCGACCTCCGACGGGCGCGAACCCGCCACCGAGGCCGAGCGCGTCCTTTGTGGACTGTTCGCCGAAGTCCTCGGCACGGAACGGGCCGGGGTCGACGACGGTTTCTTCGAACTGGGCGGGGATTCGATCCTCGCCGTCCGCGTGGCAGCCCGGGCGGCCAAGGCGGGCCTGCTGGTGACGCCGTCGGAGATCTTCGGGGAGAAGACCCCCGCGCGGCTGGCCGCCGTGGCGCGGGCCGTCCCGGCCGAAGAGCCCGAGACCGGCCCCCTGATCGAGCTGACCGCGGAAGACGAAGCGGAACTGGCGATCGCCGTCCCGGACGCCGCCGAGGTCTGGCCGCTGGCGCCGCTCCAGGCGGGGCTGCTGTTCCAGACGACCCTCGACGACCAGGGTTCCGACATCTACCAGACACAGTGGATCGTCGAGCTGACCGGACCGCTGGACGTCGCGCGGCTGCGGTCCGTCTGGGAAGCGGTTTTCGCCAGGCACGACGAACTCCGCCTGACCTTCCACCGGCTCGAATCGGGCAAGGCGGTGCAGGCCGTCGCCGTCCACGTCGACCTGCCTTGGCGCGAGGTCGACCTGACGGGCGCGAGCGATGTCGACGAGGCCGTCCAAGCCCTGTCCGCGGAGGAACAGCGGGAACGCTTCGATCTCGCCAAGGCGCCGCTGTTCCGGCTGGTGCTGATCCGGGTCGGCGAGGACCGGCACCGCCTGCTGGTCGTCAATCACCACATCCTGACCGACGGCTGGTCCGTGGCGGTGATCCTCAACGAGGTCTCCGAGGCGTACACGTCGGGCGGACGGTTCCCGGATCGCACGGGTGCGGCGTCCTATCGGGACTATCTGGCTTGGCTCGACAGGCAGGACAAGGACGCGGCGCGCGAGGCCTGGCAGGCGGAACTGTCGGACATCGACGTGCCCGCGCTGGTCGCCAAATCGGACGCCGCGCTCGCCTACGACTATCGCGTCACCCATCTGACTCCGGAGGTCTACACCCGGCTGACCGACTTCGCGCGCGATCACGGGCTGACGCTGGCCACGGTGGTGCAGGGCGCGTGGGCGCTGGTGCTGGCGCGGCTCGCGCGGCGGACCGACGTGGTGTTCGGCACCACGGTCGCCTGCCGCCCCGCGGAACTCCCCGGGGTGGAGTCGATGCCGGGGCTCATGATGAACACGGTCCCGGTCCGGGTGTCGCTGGACGGCGGACAGCCGGTGGTGGACATGCTCACCGGGCTGCAGCGCCGTCAGGTGGCCCTGATGCCGCACCAGCATCTGGGCCTGACGGAGATCCAGAAGACGGCCGGACCCGGCGCGATGTTCGACACGCTGCTGGTGTTCGAGAACTACCCGCGGGATTTCGCCGACCAGTTCACGTATCTGGGCACGGTCGAGGGAACCCACTACCCGGTGACCGTCGGTGTCATCCCGGGAGAGCGGTTCAGGATCCAGCTCGCCTACTGGCGCGGGCAGATCGATCAAGCTGTCGCCGATTCGGTGCTGGACTGGTTCGTCGGCGCGCTCGGCGCGATCGCCGCCGATCCGTCCGCCCTGGTGGGCCGGACCGGGATGGGCGAGATTCCCTTGCCCCACTGGAAGTCCGCGTTGGTGGCGGACGAGCCGCTGCCGTCGTTGATCGGGCGGATGGCGGCGGAGCGGCCGGACGCGGTGGCCGTCGCGGACGGCGACGGCGAACTGACGTACGCGGAACTGTGGGAGCGCGCGGAGAAGTTCGGCGCCGTCCTGCGGGCTCGCGGGGTCGAACGGGAACGCCGTGTCGGGCTGGTGGTCGGCCGGTCGGCGTGGTGGCTGATCGGGATGCTCGGGGTTTCGCTGGCGGGCGGCGTCTTCGTCCCGGTGGATCCCGCGTACCCGGCCGAGCGGGTGAAGCTGATCTTCGGCAGCGCGGACCCGATGCTGGTGGTGTGTCAGGGGAAGACGCGCGAAGCGGTGCCGGAGGACTTCGCGGACCGGATCCTGGTGCTCGACGAACTGGATCTGGCCGGAGCCGAAAGCACGGTGCTGCCGCCGGTGGGAATGCGCGACGCGGCGTACGTCATCTACACGTCGGGTTCGACGGGGACGCCGAAGGGTGTCGTCGTCACGTACTCGGGCCTGGGCAATCTGGCGATGGCGCATATCGAACGGCTCGCCGTTTCGCCGTCGTCCCGTGTGCTGCAGTTCGCGGCGCTGGGCTTCGACACCATCGTGTCCGAGGTGATGATGGCGTTGCTTTCGGGCGCGACGCTGGTGATGCCGCCGGACGAGGACCTGCCGCCGCACGCTTCGCTGACCGACACCCTGGAACGGTGGGACATCACGCATGTGAAGGCCCCGCCGTCGGTGCTGGCCACCGTGGACACGGTGCCGGACAGGCTGGAGACGGTGACCGCGGCGGGCGAACTCTGTCCGCCGGGACTGGTGGAACGCTTCGCGGCGGGCCGCCGGATGATCAACGCCTACGGGCCGACCGAGACCACGATCTGCGCGACGGTGAGCATGCCGCTGGCGCCGGGCGGGGAGGTGATCCCGTTCGGGGGGCCGATCGCCGGTGTCCGCGGATATCTGCTGGACGCTTTCCTGCGCCCGCTGCCGCCGGGGGTCACGGGTGAGCTGTACCTGGCCGGGATCGGCGTGGCGCGCGGGTATCTGGGCCGCTCGGCGCTGACGTCCGAGCGGTTCGTCGCCGATCCCTTCGTCGACGGCGAGCGGATGTACCGGACCGGGGACCTGGCGTACTGGACCGGCGACGGCGAACTGGTGTCCGCCGGACGGGCCGACGACCAGGTCAAGATCCGCGGGTTCCGGGTCGAACCCCGCGAGATCGAGTTCGCCTTGTCCGCGCATCCCGAAGTCACGCAGGCGACGGTGACCGTCCGCGAAGGCCGTCTGGTGGCCTATGTGGCGCCAGGCGACATCGATCCGGACGCGCTGCGGAAGGAACTCGCGGCCAGGATGCCCGCGTACATGGTGCCCGCGGCGGTGATGGCGCTGGACGCGCTGCCGCTGACGGCGCACGGGAAGATCGACCGGAAGGCGTTGCCCGAACCGGACTTCTCCTCGAAAACTGTCGGCAGGGAGCCCTCGACCGAGCTCGAGCGAATCCTTTGTGGAGTGTTCGCCGAGGTGCTCGGCCTGGCGCGGGTCGGGGTCGAGGACAGCTTCTTCGAACTGGGCGGGGATTCGATCTCGTCGATGCAGGTCGCTTCCCGCGCGCGCCGCGACGGGATCTCGCTGACCCCGCGGCAGGTGTTCGAGCACCGGACCCCCGAGAGGCTCGCGCAGTTGGTGGCGGAAACGCCGCTGGCGCGTCAGGAGTTGTCCACAGTGGACGATGGTGTGGGTGAAGTCGCGCTGACGCCGGTGATGCGGATGTTCGGGGACGGCGTCGCGGCGCCGGGATTCGCGCAGTGGATGGTGCTGGGCACGCCTCCGGAACTGACGGAGGAGGCTTTGGCCGCCGGGCTGACGGCGGTCGCGGACACGCACGACATGCTGCGGGCCCGGGTCGTCGACGGCGACGGGGGACGGCGCCTGGTGGTCGGCGAGCGCGGTTCCGTGGCCGGTGTGCTCACACGGATCGAGGTCGACGGCGGCTCGCTGGACGAGGCGGCGGCGGACGCGGCGCGGGAGGCCGTCGCCCGGTTGGCCCCGCTCGCGGGCGTGATGGTCCAGGCGGTGTGGTTGGACGCCGGGCCGGATCGGCTGGGGCGGTTGGTCGTGGTGGCGCACCATCTGGTGATCGACGGGGTCTCGTGGCGGGTTCTGGCGACGGATCTGCGAGCGGCCTGCGAGGCCGCGGCCGAGGGCCGGGCGCCGGAACTGGAGCCGGTGAGCGTGTCGTTCCGCCGCTGGTCCGGTCTGCTGGAGCAGTGGGCCGTCTCCGTCGAGCGGGCCGCGGAACTGCCTTCGTGGCAGGCGATTCTCGGACAAGAGGAGCAGCCGGAGCCCGAGTCGAGGGGGAAGGTGCGCTCGCGGTCTTGGGTGGTGCCGCCGGCCGAGACGTCGGTGCTGGTGGGGCGCGCTCCGGTGGTGTTCCACTGCGGCGTGAACGAGGTACTGCTGGCCGGGCTGGCGGGAGCGGTGGCGCGCTGGCGCGGCGGGGACGCCGTGCTGGTGGAGGTGGAAAGCCACGGCCGTCATCCCGTCGACGGAATGGACCTTTCCCGGACGGTGGGCTGGTTCACCAGCACGCATCCGGTCCGGCTCGACGTGGCCGGGATCGATCTGGCGGACGTGCTCGCCGGTGGCCCGGCGGCCGGTCGGCTGCTGAAGGCGGTCAAAGAGCAGTCGCGGGCCGTGCCCGGCGACGGGCTCGGCTACGGTTTGCTGCGTTATCCCGGCGGGGACACGGAGCCGGTTTTGGCGGCGGGCGCGTCGCCGCGGATCGGATTCAATTACATGGGCCGGTTCGTCGCCGGTGATCAAAGCGACGTGCGGGCTTGGCAACTCGTCGGGGACATCGGCGGTTCGATGGATTCGACCATGAATCTTCCGCACGCACTCGAAGTGAACGCGATCGTGCAGGATCTGCCGGGCGGCCCCGAATTGGTGCTCATGGCGGAATGGTCCGGCGAAGTGTTCGACGAGGACCGGATCGGGCGACTCGGCCAGGAATGGCTGGACATGTTGTCAGGACTGGCCCGGCAGGCGGATGATCCTTTCGCGGGCGGACACACGGCTTCCGACTTCGACCTGCTCGACCTGGACCAGGACGAGATCGAGGAATTCGAAGCCTTGGCGGCCGAGCTCCAGCAATAGCGGTGGAAAGCAATGGAGGCTAGATTTCGTGAATACTCCGACCACGTCCTCCGGAATGGCGCTCGCGGAAGTCTGGCCGCCGTCACCGATGCAGGAGGGAATCCTTTATCACCTCGCGCTCGACGGCGAGGCACCCGATACCTACGGCATCCAGCAGACGCTGATCATCGACGGGCCACTGGACGCGGAACTGTTCCGGACGTCCTGGCAGGCCCTTCTCGGCAGGCATGCGGCGCTGCGCGCGGGCTTCGTCCGGCGGAAGTCCGGTGAGATGGTCCAGCTCATCCCCCGGGAGGTGAAACTCCCTTGGGAGGAGCGCGATCTGTCCCACCTCGCCGAGGAGGACGCGCTGGCCGAGGTGAGCGTGATCGCGGAGCAGGAGCGTGCCAAGAAGTTCGACGTGGTGAAGCCGCCGCTGCTGCGGCTGACGCTGATCCGGCTCGCCCCGGAGAAGCACTGTCTCGTCACGACGAGCCATCACCTGGTCATGGACGGATGGTCGCGGGCACTGCTCGAATCGGAGCTCCTGAAGATCTACGCGGCGGGCGGCGTCACTTCCGCGCTGCCGTCCCCCCGCTCGTATCGGGACTATCTGGCCTGGCTCGACAAGCAGGACAAAGAGGCCGCTCGTGAGGCTTGGCGCGAGGAACTGGCCGGTGCCGAGCGCTCGGCGCTCGGGATCCCCGAGAAGGCACGGAAAGCTCCCGGGAAGCAGGCACGGGAAGAGCTCCGCTATTCCCCGGAGTTCACCTCCGCACTGGTCGATTTCGCCCGCCGCAACGGGTTGACGCTGAACACACTGGTGCAAGGGGCGTGGGCGCTGGTGCTCGCCCGGCTGGCACGCCGTCGTGACGTCGTGTTCGGCGCGGTGGTTTCCGGCCGTCCGGCGGATCTGCCCGGCGCGGAGAACGTGGTGGGCCTGTTCATCAACACCGTCCCCGTGCGCGTGCGGTTGGACGGTGGACAGCCGGTCCTGAAGATGCTGACGGATCTGCAGGACCGGCAAGCCGGGCTGATCTCGCACCAGCACCTCGGCCTGCAGGAGATCCAGAAGCTGCCGGGCGCGAGTTTCGACACGATCCTTTCGTTCGAGAACTACGTCGATCCGGCGGAGGCGGGCTCCGATCGCGATCTTCGGCTGAGCCTGAAGGAGTTCCACCAGTCGGCGCCGTACGCGATCCTGATGGGGGTCATCCCGGGCGAGAGCCTTCGGACCGAAGTGGAGTACCTGCCGGAACTGGTCGACGACCACACCGCGCGGGAAGTCCTGCACGGCCTCTTCCGGGTGCTCGAGCGGATGATCGCGGAGCCCGACGCTCCGGTCGGCCGTCTGGACGCGATGAGCGACGCCGGACGCGAACTCGTGGTCGAGCGGTGGAACGACGTGGGTGACGCGATCACCGCGGCATCGCCGGTGGATCTTTTCCTGGCACAGGTGGAGAAGGCGCCTCAGGCGACGGCGGTGACCTCCGGTGACCGGGCCTGGTCCTACGCGGAGCTCGACCAGTGGTCCGGCCGCGTCGCGCGGGCGCTGACGGAACGCGGGGTGCGCCGCGGTGACCGTGTCGGCGTGGTGCTGGAGCGGTCGGCCGAGGTGCTGGCGGCCTGGCTCGGGGTGTGGAAGGCCGGAGCGGTGTTCGTCCCGGTCGATCCGGACTACCCGGCCGATCGGGTGGCGTTCATGCTGGCCGACTCCGCGGTCGCGGCGGTGGTCTGCCGGGCGGAGACTTCGGCCGCGGTGCCGCCGGACTACGCGCGGGTCCTCGTGGAGGACGCGAACCACGGCGATGTCGCTCTCGTCCCTGTCGGGGCGGACGATCTGGCGTACGTGATGTACACGTCCGGATCGACCGGGACCCCGAAGGGCGTGGCGATCTCGCACGGTGGCGTGGCGGCACTGGCCGGGGAACCGGGCTGGGACCTACACGCCGGCGAGACGGTCCTGATGCACGCTCCGCACACTTTCGACGCGTCGCTGTACGACATCTGGGCACCGCTCGTGTCCGGTGCGCGGGTGATGATCACCGAACCGGGCGTCGTCGACGCCGCGCGGCTCGCGGCCCATGTGGCGGACGGTCTCACCGCGGTCAACTTCACCGCGGGGCATTTCCGGGCGCTCGTGCAGGAGTCGCCGGAATCCTTCGCGGGCCTGCGGGATGTGTCGGCGGGTGGGGACGTCGTGCCGCTCGAAGAGGTGGAGAAGGTCCGGCAGGCGTGTCCCGCGCTGCGGGTCTGGCACACCTACGGACCGACGGAAACCACGCTGTGCGCGACGTGGAAGGCGATCGAGCCCGGCGACCGGGTCGGCCCGACCCTGCCGATCGGCCGCCCGCTGCCGGGGCGGCGGTTGTACGTGCTGGACGTCTTCCTGCGTCCGTTGCCGCAGGGCGTCGTGGGTGATCTGTACATCGCCGGCGCCGGGGTCGCGCAGGGTTACCTGGGGCAGACGGCCTTGACCGCGGAACGGTTCGTCGCCGACCCGTTCGCCGCGGGCACGCGGATGTATCGCACGGGCGACCTGGCGTACCGCAACGACGAAGGCGAGCTGGTGTTCGCCGGGCGGGCCGACGACCAGGTCAAGATCCGCGGCCACCGGGTGGAGCCGGGCGAGGTCGAGGCGGTGCTGGCCGAGTTGCCGGGCGTCGACCAGGCCGTGGTGGTGGCGCGAGACGGTCGTCTGATCGGTTACGTCGTGTCCGAAGGCGAGGTGCATCCCACCCGGCTCCGCGCCCGGATCGCCAAGGTGCTGCCGGACTACATGGTCCCCGCGGAAGTGATCGCGCTGCCCGCCCTGCCGGTGACGGCGAACGGGAAGGTGGACCGGGAGGCGTTGCCGGATCCCGACTTCAGCGAGCGCGTGACCTACCGGGAGCCGACCACCGACCCCGAGCGGGCGCTGTGCGCGCTTTTCGCCGACGTGCTCGGCCTGGCGCGGGTCGGCGTGGACGACAGTTTCTTCGAGATCGGTGGCGATTCCATCTATTCGGTGAAACTGACGGCGCGGGCATTGCGGGCCGGAATGGCTTTCGACGTGGCGGACGTGTTCGAGCACCGGACACCGGCGGGACTCGCGGCGGTCATCGCGCCGGGGGAGCCCGCGGTCGCTCCGGCTGCTCCTGACACTCCTGACACCGAATTGCTCGACCTCGGGCAGGACGAGATCGACGAATTCGAATCCGAATTCGACGACGCCCGGAGCTGACGGAGACTTTTTCCTCGGTGCGGGGTGAAGGGGCCCTTCGCCTCGTGCGATGTGGTGAAGGGCCCTTTCGCCTCGTGTGATGCGGTGAAGGGCCCCTTCGCAACGCTTGTCTCGGCATCTTACCGCCGTGCTGGTGTCGCGAAAGCCACTTTCGGGACGTCTGGTGTCCTGAAAGTGGCTTTCGGGACACGGTGCGGGTTGTGAGGGTGTTCGTGGTGGTGATGGTTGCGAAAGCCACTTTCGCAACGTTGAAGGTTGCGAAAGCGACTTTCGCAACATCCGTCTCGACACTCCGCCGCAACGCTGGTGTCGCGAAAGCCACTTTCGCGACGTCTGATGTCCCGAAAGTGGCTTTCGGGACACGGTGCGGGTTGTGAGGGTGTTCGTGGTGGTGATGGTTGCGAAAGCCACTTTCGCAACGTTGAAGGTTGCGAAAGTGGCTTTCGCAACATCCGTCTCGACACCCCGCCGCAACGCTGGTGTCGCGAAAGTCACTTTCGCGACGTCTGATGTCCCGAAAGTGGCTTTCGCGACACGGCGGAGCCGCCGCACGGGCGCCTGCCTGCCGTGAAAACTTCCTTCTACCCCAAAGCAAGACCAGCGTTCACCGAAACCGCGAAAACGACCGGTCCGAATGGGGTTGGACGGATTGTCCGGGCCTGCCCGCCCGGTGAGATGATTCTTTATGCGGAGCCCGCAGATGATCGAGGGGAAATTGATGGCTCAGTCGCGGATCGAGGACTTCTGGCCGCTTTCGCCGCTCCAGGAAGGTTTGCTCTTCCACACGGTCTACGACGACGAAGGGCCCGGTCTTTACGTCGGTCACTGGATCCTGGAGCTGGACGGTCCGGTGGTGGCGGCCCGGCTGCGCGCGGCTTGGGAGGCGTTGCTGGTCCGGCACGTCGCTCTGCGGGCCTGTTTCCGGCAGCGTAAATCGGGTGAGACGGTGCAGCTCATCGCGCGGCAGGTGGACCTGCCGTGGCGGGAGGTCGATCTCTCCGATCTCGACGATCCCGAGGAGGCCGTGCGCGAGCTGGCCGAGGAGGATCGGACGACGAAATTCGATCTCGCGAACGCGCCGTTGCTGCGGCTCACTTTGATCCGGCTCGCCGAAGACAGCCATCGCCTGGTGATGACCTGTCATCACGCGATCATGGACGGCTGGTCGATGCCCATCGTCTTCGACGAGCTGTCGCTGTTGTACGCGGCCGATGGCGGCTCGCTGGACCTGCCCGGGGCGCGGTCGTACCGCGAATACCTGGCGTGGCTCGAAAGGCAGGACAAGGAAAAGACGCTGTCGGCGTGGGCTGCTGAGCTGAATGGTGCCGAGGAGCCGACACTCGTGGCGCCCTCGGGCCAGGGGCGAGCGCCCAGCATGCCCGACAACATCATGATCGAGCTGCCGGAAGAGCTCACGCGATCGGTGAGCGAACTGGCCCGTGCCAACGGGTTGACGCTGAACACGGTGGTGCAGGGCGCGTGGGGACTCGTCTTGGCGCAGCTTTCGGGCCGGACGGACGTGGTGTTCGGCGCGGTGGTCTCGGCGCGCCCGCCGGATCTGCCCGGCGTCGAGGAAATGGTGGGGCTGTTCCTCAACACCGTCCCCGTGCGGGTGCGGCTGCGCGGTTCGGCGCCCGTCCTCGAGCTGCTGGCGGAAGTGCAGAAGCGGCAGTCCGCGCTCATCTCCGGCCACTACGCGGGCCTGGCGGACATCCAGAAGGCCGTCGGCCCCGGCGCGATCTTCGACACTTTGCTCGTCGTCCAGAACTTCCCGCGTGAGCTCGGCGAAGCGGAGACCGGGGAGCACTTCCGGATCCGGATCACCCAGGGCAAGGAAGCCGCCCACTACCCGCTGACGCTGGTCGCCGTCCCCGGCGAGTCGATGCTGCTCAACCTCGACTTCGTGACGGACTTCTTCGACCGGGACGCGGCTCTGGCCATCCTCGATCGCTTCACCGGGGTTCTGCGTCAGCTCACCGACGCCCGCGACATCACGGTGGCCGACCTCTACCTGACGAGCGCGGCCGACCGCGAAGGGGTGCTGGGCAAAGGAAGTTCGGCCGCTCCGGCGCCGAGCCGGCTGGCGCCGGAGCTGTTCGACGGTCAGGTGGAGCGTCGTCGCGACGCGATCGCGGTCGACGACGGCGAGCGGACGTTGTCCTACGGAGAACTGGACGAGTACGCGGAAAGGCTCGCGGGGTACCTGAGCGATCACGGGGTCCGGCGCGGGGACCGGGTCGCCGTGGTGATGGAACGGTCGCCCGTGCTGATCGCGACGCTGCTCGCGGTGTGGAAGGCGGGCGCGGCATACGTGCCGGTGGATCCCGCCTATCCGATCGAACGCGTGAAGTTCATGCTGGCGGACGCGGAGCCGGCGGCGGTGGTGTGCGCGGAGGCGTACCGCGAGGCCGTGCTGGACGTCGGGCTCGCTCCGATCGTCCTCGATCCGCGCACGCGGCAGGTGGTGGCGGAGCACGCTCGCCTTTCGGCCGGTGTCGTGGCCGATGACGTCGCGTACGTGATGTACACGTCGGGATCGACGGGGACGCCGAAGGGTGTCGCGGTCTCGCATGGCAACGTCGCCGCACTGGTCGGAGAGCCGGGATGGCGAGTGGGCCCCGACGACACGGTGTTGATGCACGCCTCGCACGCGTTCGACATCTCGCTGTTCGAACTGTGGGTACCGCTGGTCTCGGGTGCCCGGCTGCGGCTGGCCGGATCGGGTGTGGTGGACGGCGCTGCGCTGGTCGGATACGTGGCCGACGGGGTCACGGCCGCGCACCTGACCGCCGGTGCCTTCCGGGTGCTGGCCGAGGAATCACCGGAGTCGGTCGCCGGTCTGCGCGAGGTGCTGACCGGTGGTGACGCGGTACCGCCGTCGGCGGTGGACCGCGTGCGGCGGGCTTGCCCGGACGTGCGGGTGCGGCATCTCTACGGCCCGACGGAGGCCACGCTGTGCGCGACGTGGTGGGTCCTCGAACCGGGCGAGCAGGCGGGTTCCGTGCTGCCGATCGGCCGTCCGCTCGACGGGCGGCGGGTCTACGTCCTCGACGCGTTCTTGCGGCCCTTGCCCCCGGGGCTGCCCGGCGAGCTGTATCTCGCCGGAGCCGGTGTGGCGCAAGGGTATCTGGGTCGTCCGGTGCTGACGGCCGAGCGGTTCGTCGCCGATCCCTTCACCCCCGGCGCGCGGATGTACCGCACCGGGGATCTGGCGTACTGGACGGAGCAGGACGCGCTGGCGTTCGCCGGCCGTGCCGATGACCAGGTGAAGATCCGCGGTTACCGGGTGGAGCCCGGCGAGATCGAAGTGGCCCTCGCCGAACTTCCCGGGGTCGGCCAGGCCGTGGTGACCCCGAGGGACGGGCACCTGATCGGTTACGTGGTCGCCGAAGCGGGGAAGGTCCTCGACCCGGAGCGGTTGCGCGGAGAGCTTTCCGAGACGCTGCCCGAGTTCATGGTCCCGGCCGTGGTGCTGGTGCTGGACGCGTTGCCGTTGACGGTCAACGGGAAGGTGGATCGCCAAGCGCTGCCCGAGCCGGACTTCGCTTCGAAGGCCGATGGCCGTGAGCCCGCCACCGAGGCCGAGCGGATCCTGCGCGGCGTGTTCGCCGAAGTCCTCGGCCTGGAAAAGGTCGGACTCGAGGACAGCTTCTTCGAACTCGGCGGGGACTCGATCTCGTCGATGCAGGTCGCCGCCCGCGCCCGCCGCGAAGGGATCCCGCTGACCCCGCGGCAGGTGTTCGAGCACCGGACGCCCGAGCGTCTCGCGGCACTGGCCCCGGTGGCACAAGAGTCCATAGTGGACACCGGAATCGGCGAAGTCCCGTGGACGCCGGTGATGCTCGCCCTCGGGGAAGAGGCTCTGCGGCCCGGCTTCACACAGGCGCGCGTCGTCGTCACCCCGGCGGGCTTCGATCAGGACGCGTTCGTGTCCGCCCTGCGCGCGGTCCTGGACACGCATGATCTCCTGCGGGCACGGGTGGAGTCCGTCGGCCGGCTGATCGTGGCGGAGAAGGGCGCCGTGGACGCGGCCGCGCTGGTGACCCGCGTGGCGGCCGGGGCCGGGAACGTCGACGAGATCGCGGCACGCGAAGCCGCGGCGGCGACGCTGGATCCCTCGGCGGGAACCATGGTCCGGGCCGTGTGGATCGACGCGGGGGCCGAGCCGGGCCGGTTGGCGCTGGTGGCGCATCACCTGGTCGTCGACGCGGTCTCGTGGGGGATCCTGCTGCCGGATCTGCGCGCGGCCTACGACGAGGCGAACTCCGGTGAGACTCCTGCCCTCGAACCCGCCTCGACGTCGTATCAGCGATATGCCCGGCGGCTGGCGGAACAGGCGCTCAGCGCGAGAACGGTCGCCGAGATCGAGCACTGGGCCGCCGTCCTGGACGGCGTGGAGCCGTTGCCGGAGCGGGGGACCGGGCAGTCGCACTCGTGGTCCGCGACGGTGTCCGGCACCGCGGCGCTCGGTCTGGTCTCGCAGGTCCCGGGTGCGTTCCACTGCGGGATCCAGGAAGTCCTGCTGGCGGGCCTCGCGGGTGCGGTCGCGCGCTGGCGCGGTGACAACGGCGCGGTTCTGGTGGACGTGGAAGGCCATGGCCGCCACGCCGCCGACGGTGAGGACCTGTTGCGCACCGTCGGCTGGTTCACCGGCGTGCATCCGGTCCGCCTCGAGGCCGCCGATCTGGCGTCCGGGGATCTGCTGAAGGCCGTGAAGGAGCAGGTCCGCGCCGTCCCCGGCGACGGGCTCGGATACGGGTTGCTGCGTCATCTCAACTCCGAGACGGGCGCCAGGCTGGCCACGTTGCCGTCCGCGCAGATCGGGTTCAACTACCTCGGCCGGTCCGGTGCCGCCGCCGAGGTCACCGCGTGGCAGACGACCGCGGGTTCGCTCGGCGGCGGTCAGCACGCGGTCCAGGCCCACGAACTGGAGATCGGCGCGGACGTCCAGGACACCCCGGACGGGCCCCGCCTGCGGCTCGTCATCGACGGCCGGGACCTCGAACCCGCCGCGGTGGAGCGGCTCGGTGAGGTTTGGCTGGAGACGCTGACCGACCTCGCGGCCCTTACCGGCGGCGGGCACACCCCGTCCGACTTCGAACTCGTGAAGCTGACGCAGCGGGACGTGGTGGAGCTGGAAACCGCCGCACCGGGGCTGACGGACATCTGGTCGTTGTCACCGTTGCAGGAAGGCATGCTCTTCGAGCGGGCCTTCGAGGACGACGGTGTCGACGTCTACCAGACCCAGCGGATCCTCGACCTCGACGGACCGCTCGACGCGCGACGGCTGCGCGCGGCGTGGAACGGGCTGGCCGCGCGGCACGCGTCGCTCCGGGCGAGCTTCCACGAGCTGGGCGCGGGCGAAACGGTGCAGGTCGTCGTCGACGACGTCGAAATCCCTTGGCGTGAAACGGATCTGTCGCATCTCGACGACGCGGCAGCGGCCGCCGAGGTCGAACGTCTGCTCGCGGAGGATTCGGCGAAGCGGTTCGACGTGACCAAGCCGCCGCTGCTCCGGCTGCTGCTGATCCGGCTCGGCGAAGACAAGCACCGGTTCGTGCTGACGGCACATCACCTTCTCGTCGACGGCTGGTCCACGCCGCTCGTCCTCGGCGAGACGTCGGCCGCCTACGCGGGCGGACATGCTCCCTCGACGGCACCGTCCTATCGGGACTATCTGGCGTGGCTGGGCCGTCAGGACGAGGAAGCGACCCGAGCGGCGTGGCGCGCCGAGCTCGACGGCGTCGACGAACCGACCCTGGTGGACGCCGACGCGGGCAAGACGATGGTGTTGCCGGACGAACATTCCGCGTGGCTGCCCGAGGAATCGAGCCGCGCTCTCACCGACTTCGCCCGCGGTCACGGCCTGACGTTGAGCACGATCGTGCAAGGCGCGTGGGCGCTGGTGCTGGCGCGGTTGGCGCGCCGGACGGACGTGGTGTTCGGGACGGTGGTTTCGGGGCGTCCTGCCGAGGTGCCGGATGTCGAGCGGATGGTGGGGATGTTCATCAACACCGTCCCGGTCCGCGTCCGGCTCGACGGCGGCATACCGGTGCTGGAGCTGCTCCAGGACCTGCAGCGACGTCAGTCGGCGCTGACGGAGCACCAGTACATGGGCTTGCGGGAGATCCAGAAGGCGGCGGGGACGGGAGCGGTCTTCGACACCGTCCTGATGACCGTCAATTTTCCGTTGGGTGCAGCGGATGACGGCGGTGTCGCGATCAGCTCGGTCCGCACCAGGACAGGCACCACTTTCCCGCTGTCGCTGAGCGCCATGCCGGGCGAACGCCTGCAGATCCACCTGTCCTACCGGCCCGACCGGATCGCCGGTGAGACGGCCACCGAGATCGCCGCGCAGGTCGTGCGCGTGATCGAACAGGTGGTGGCGGAACCGTCGCTTCCCGTCGGCCGCCTGAGCGTGACGAGCGAACCGGCTCGCGCGTCGGTGGTGGAGCAGTGGAACTCGACCGGCGAAGCGGCGAGCGAGTCGTCCGTGCTGGAGCTTTTCCGGCGCCAGGCCGGCGTTTCCCCGGACGCGACGGCTGTCGAGGACGGCGGACGCACGCTGTCCTACGCGGAACTCGACCGGGAATCGGATCGGCTGGCCGGGTATCTGGCAGGCATCGGCGTGCGGCGCGGTGACCGCGTCGGCGTGGTGATGGAGCGCGGCGCGGACCTTCTGGTCGCCCTGCTCGCGGTCTGGAAGGCGGGGGCCGCGCAGGTCCCGGTGAACGTCGGGCATCCCGCGGAACGGATCGGACGGATGCTGGCCGACGCCGGTGCGTCGGTGGCTGTCTGCGCTGAAGCGACCCGTGGCGTCGTGCCGGCCGGGGTCGAACCGGTGGTCGTCGGCGCACCGGGGATCGAGGGGCAGGCGCCGTCGGTCTCGGTGGCCGGGCACGACGTGGCGTACGTGATGTACACGTCGGGATCGACCGGCGTGCCCAAGGGCGTCGCGGTCCCGCACGCGAGTGTCGCGGCGCTGGCGAGCGACCCGGGCTGGTCCCAGGGGCCCGACGATCGAGTGCTGCTGCACGCGTCGCACGCTTTCGACGCGTCGCTGGTCGAGATCTGGGTACCGCTGGTCAGCGGGGCCCGCGTGGTGATCGCGGAACCGGGCACGGTCGACGCGGACAGGCTGCGTGAAGCGATCGATCGCGGCGTGACCATCGTCCACCTGACGGCGGGCGCTTTTCGTGCGGTGGCGGAGGAAGCGCCGGAGTCCTTCCTCGGGCTGCGCGAGATCCTGACCGGCGGTGACGCGGTTCCGCTCGCGTCCGTCGTGCGGATGCGCCAGGCCTGCCCGCGGGTCCGGGTCCGGCAGCTCTACGGTCCCACCGAGATCACTCTCTGCGCCACTTGGCTCGTCCTCGAGCCCGGGGTCGCGACGGGTGACGTCCTGCCGATCGGCGGGCCGCTGGACGGCAGGCGGGCTTACGTGCTCGACGCGTTCCTCCAGCCGGTGGCCCCGAACGTGACCGGCGAGCTCTACCTCGCCGGTGCCGGTCTGGCGCACGGTTACCTGGACGCGCACGCGCTGACCGCGCAGCGATTCGTCGCGAATCCGTTCGCCTCCGGCGAGCGGATGTACCGCACGGGCGACCTGGCGCGCTGGACGGATCAGGGCGAGCTGCTGTTCGGCGGCCGGGCCGACTCCCAGGTGAAGATCCGCGGCTACCGCGTGGAACCCGGGGAAATCGAGGTCGCGCTGACCGACGTCCCCCAGGTCGCGCAGGCGATCGTGGTGGCGCGGGAGGAACGGCCGGGTGAGAAGCGGCTGATCGCGTACGTGACCGCGGAAGAGGGGTCGGAGCTGGAATCCGGCGCCGTCCGCGAGCATCTCGCGGCGCGGCTGCCGGAGTACATGGTGCCCGCGGTGGTGCTGGTGCTGGACGGTTTCCCGTTGACGCTCAACGGAAAGATCGACCGCGCGGCCCTGCCCGCCCCCGAGCTCACCGCGAAACGCGTCGGCCGTGAGCCGCGCACCGAGACCGAACGCGTGTTGTGCGGCCTGTTCGCCGAGATCCTCGGACTGGACGAGGTCGGCGCCGACGACGGCTTCTTCGAACTCGGCGGCGACTCGATCCTCTCGATGCGGTTGGCCGCCCGAGCACGACGCGAGGACGTCGTCTTCGGTGCCAAGCAGGTCTTCGAACAGAAGACCCCGGCGGGGATCGCGGCCATCGCGGAGCGCGGCGGGCAGCCCCGGACCGTCCTCGCGGACGGCGTCGGCGAAGTCCCGTGGACGCCGGTGGTGCGGGAGCTGATCGAGCACGATTCCGGCGCGTTGAACGGGGGCGCGCTGGCGCAGTGGGTGACCGTCGGCGCACCCGGCGACCTGTCGGTCGACGCTCTGACGGCCGGGCTCGCCGCGGTGATCGACACGCACGACCTGCTGCGGAGCCGGGTCGTCGAGACCGAGGGGGCGGCGCCGAGGCTGGTCGTGGCCGAGCGCGGAAGCGTGGACGCGACAGGGCTGGTCGAGCGAGTCGAGTCGGGCGCCGGGGACGTCGACGAGGTCGCGGATCGCCGCGCCCGTGAGGCGGCCTCGCGCCTGGATCCCGTCGGCGGGGTGATGGTCCGGGTGGTGTGGGTCGACGCGGGCCCCGGTCACCTCGGACGGCTGGTCGTGGTGGCGCACCACCTCGTGGCCGACGTGGTGTCCTGGCGGATCCTGCTGCCGGACCTGCAAACGGCCTGTGAAGCCGTGACCGCGGGCCGGGAACCGGAGCTCGACCCGGTGGACGTCTCATTCCGGCGCTGGGCGCGGACCCTGACGGAACAGGCGGCGGCGCGGACCGCGGAACTGGCGACCTGGACGGAGATCCTCTCTCGCGCGGAAGCGCGGCTGGGCGAACTGGATCCGAAGCGCGACACCATTTCGACCTCGGGACGCAAGTCCTGGATCCTTCCGCGGGAGCGGGCGAGTGTGCTCGTGGAGAAGGCCACCTCGGCCTTCCACTGCGGTGTCCACGAGGTACTGCTGGCGACCTTGGCCGGCGCGGTGACCGGCTGGCGCGGCGGCACCTCCGTCGTGGTGGACGTCGAAGGCCACGGCCGACAGGCCCTCGAAGACCTGGACCTTTCGCGGACGATCGGCTGGTTCACCGATGTCCATCCGCTCCGGTTGGACGCGACGGGGATCGACCCGGCCGAAGTGATCGCGGGTGGCGCCGCGGCCGGACGGCTGCTCAAGGGTGTCAAGGAGAACGTGCGAGCCGTGCCCGACGGCGGGCTCGGCTACGGGATGCTGCGGCACCTCAACGACGAGACCGGGCAGGCCCTTTCGGCGCTGCCGAAGGCGGAGATCGGGTTCAACTACCTCGGCCGCTTCTCGTCCCGCTCCGAGGGTGACGCGGAACCCTGGCAGCTGGTGGGGACCATCGGCGGTGCGGCGGGGCAGGACCTGCCCCTGCGTCACGTCGTGGAGATCGACGCGGCGGTGCTGGACGCCGAGGACGGCCCCGAGCTCACCCTGACCGTGACGTGGGCCGGGCGGATCCTCGACGAAGCCGAGGCGGAGTCGCTCGGGAAGACGTGGCTGGACATGCTGACCGGACTCGCCGCCCACGTCGGCGCGGGTGGCGCGGGCGGGCACACGCCGTCCGACTTCCCCCTCGTTTCCTTGGCACAGAACGAAGTCGAGGAGATCGAGGCCGCCGTGCCGGAGCTGCTCGACATCTGGCCGTTCTCCCCGCTCCAAGAAGGCCTGCTGTTCCACGCCATCGACGAGCGCGGCCCGGACGTCTACGCGGGTATGCGGGTCCTCGCTCTCGACGGCCCGCTGGACGCCGCTCGCTTCCGCGCGTCCTGGCAGACCCTCCTCGACCGGCACGACGCCCTCCGCGCGAGTTTCCACCAGCTCGGGTCCGGGACCGGTGTGCAGGCTGTCGCCCGGCACGTGACGCTGCCCTGGCAGGAGACCGACCTGTCGCATCTGCCCGAGGGCGAGGCGCTGGCGGAATTCGAGCTCATCGCCGCGGAGGCGCACGCCGACCGGTTCGACCTCACCAAGGCGCCGCAGCTGCGCCTGCACTTGGTGCGCCTCGCGGAACGGCGGCACCGGCTGATCCTCGCGTCGCACCACATCTCGGCCGACGGCTGGTCGCTTCCGGTCTTCCTGGTCGAGGTGATGGCGGCGTACGAGTCGGACCGGGTCCTGCCCGCCCCGACGTCGTACCGCGAGTACCTCGCGTGGATCGCCCGTCAGGACAACGCGGCCGCCAGGGAGGCGTGGCGGACCGCGCTCGCGGGACTCGACGAGGCGACCAGGGTCGTGCCGCCGGAGGCGATCGCGACGCCCATCGAGCCCGATCGCGTACGGTTCGCGCTCGACGAAGACCTGAGCGGCAGGCTGACGGAGTTCACCCGGCGGCACGGCGTCACGATGAACACGCTGTTCCAAGGGGTCTGGGCGCTGCTGCTGGCCCGGCTGACCGGGCGCGAAGACGTGGTGTTCGGGACCACGGTGGCCGGACGTCCGCTCGAGATCCCCGGCGTCGAGTCCGCTGTCGGCCTGTTCATGAACATGCTGCCCGTCCGTGCCCGCCTCGCCGGGGCGGACCGGTTCGTCGACATGCTGACGGATCTGCAGGAACGTCAGGTCGCGTTGATGCCGCACCAGCATCTCGGACTGACCGAGCTCACCCAGGTCGCCGGTCCCGGCGCGGCGTTCGACACGATCGTCGTGTTCGAGAACTACCCGCCGCCGCCGGAGCCCTCCGACGATCCCGGCGTCCTCGCCATGCGCCCGGCGGGCATCCCGGACGACAACGGGCACTATCCGTTGTCCCTGCGGGCATCCGAAGGGGGCGGCGTCCACGGCGAGGTCATCTACCGGCCGGACGTGTTCGACCGGACGCGGGCCGAGGAGTTCCTCGCGTCGATCGTCCGCGCGCTCGAGCAGGTGGCCGCCGAGCCGCGGATCCCGGTGGGCCGCGTCGGCCTGATCGGGCCGGAACACCGCCGTCTGGTGTTGGACGAGTGGAACCGGACCGACGCGCCGCTCGTGGCGGACACGTTGCCGTCGCTCGTGCGCGAGCAGGCGGCGCGGACGCCGGACGCGATCGCGGTCGAGGACGGCGCGAGAAGCCTGACGTACAGCGGATTGCTGGACGAGGTCGAGGCGCTGGCACGGCTGCTCGCCGGTTCGGGTGTGCGGCGTGAGGCTCGGGTGGGGGTGCTGGTCGAGCGTTCGGTCGAGCTGGCGGTGACCCTGCTGGGGATCACGTTCGCCGGCGGCGCGTTCGTCCCGGTCGACCCGGACTATCCGCGCGACCGCGTCGAGTTCATGCTGGCGAACTCGGCACCCGAAGTGCTGGTGTGCACGAAGACGACCCGGGCGTTCGTGCCCGCGGAGTTCGCGGGCACGGTGCTGCTGCTGGACGAGCTGCCCGACGCCGATCCGGCTGTCGTGCTGCCGTCGGTGGCGCCGGAAGACGCGGCGTACGTGATCTACACGTCGGGGTCGACGGGGGTGCCGAAGGGCGTCCTGGTCACCCATTCCGGACTCGTCAACCTCGGGTACGCGCATATCGAGCGGATGGCCGTCACGTCGTCCTCGCGGATCCTGCAGTTGTCCGCGATCGGTTTCGACGCCATGGTTTCCGAGCTCTACATGTCGCTGCTGGCCGGCGCGGCCCTGGTGCTGCCCGGCGCGGCGAGCATGCCGCCCAAGGTGACGCTGGGCGACGCGATCCGTCAGGCGGGCATCACCCACCTGACCGTTTCGCCGAGTGTGCTGGCGAGCGAGGACGACCTGCCCGACACCCTGCGGACCGTGCTGACCGGCGGCGAGGCCCTGACGGCCGCGCTGGTGGACCGCTGGTCGCCGGGGCGCCGGGTGATCCAGGCCTACGGGCCGACGGAGACGACCATCTGCTCGACGATGAGCGCCCCGTTGTCCCCTGGCCACGACGGGGCTGTCCCGCTCGGCGGCCCGATCCACAACGTGCGGCACTACCTGCTCGACGCGTTCCTGCAGCCCGTGCCGCCCGGGGTGACGGGCGAGCTCTACATCACCGGGGTCGGGCTGGCCCGCGGCTACCTCGGGCGGTTCGGCCTGACGTCGGAACGTTTCGTCGCCAGCCCGTTCGCCCCCGGTGAGCGCATGTACCGCTCCGGCGACCTGTTCCGCTGGGATCCCGACGGCCAGCTGAAGTTCGTCGGCCGGGTCGACGCGCAGGTCAAGGTGCGCGGCTACCGGGTCGAGCCCGCCGAGATCGAGGCCGTGCTCTCGGAACATCCGGGAGCGGCTCAGGTGGCTGTCTCCGTCCGCACCGACGGGCCGGGCGAGAAGCGGTTGGTGGCCTACGTCGTCCCCGTGGAGTCCGATGTGGACGGTCTGACGGCCGCGCTGCGGGAGTTGGCGGCCGAACGCCTGCCGGAGTACATGATGCCCGCGGCGTTCGTGGCGCTGGAGAAGATGCCGCTCACCCCGAACGGCAAACTCGACCACAAGGCGCTGCAAGCCCCCGATTTCGCCGCGATGGCTTCGCAGCGGGAGCCGAGCACACCCATGGAAGCACTGGTGTGCGGGCTGTTCGCGGAGGTGCTGGGCCTGGACCGGGTGGGCGCGGACGACAGCTTCTTCGAGCTCGGCGGCGACTCGATCACCTCGATGCAGGTGTCCGCGATGGCCCGCCGGGAAGGGCTCGCGCTGACCCCGGGCCAGGTGTTCACCGAGAAGACGCCGGAACGGCTGGCGGCGCTCGTCAAACCCCTGCCGACCGAAGACGAGACCACCCCGGAGCCGGAGCCCGCCGGGGGCACGCTCGTCGCACTTTCCCTTGACCAGTTGGAACAACTCGAGGCTGGACTGTCCGGCGACTGACGCTTTAAGGAGTAGATCGTGACCGTTGACGACACCCGCGCGAAGCCGCGTTCCAGCGTGGAGGACGTCTGGCCTCTTTCGCCGTTGCAGGAAGGAATGCTCTATCACACCGTCTTGGACGACGACGGGCCCGACACCTACACCGTGCAGACCGTCTACGGCATCGAAGGACCGCTCGACGCCGGACTGCTGAAGGCGTCTTGGCAGGCCCTCGTGGACCGGCATGCCGCGCTGCGGGCCTGTTTCCGCTATGTCAGCGGCGCGCAGATGGTGCAGGTCATCAAGCGGGACGCCGAAATCCCTTGGCGTGAAACGGATCTCACCGGATTGCCGGAGGACATCCTCGACAGCGAGGTCGACAGGCTCGCGGCGGACGAGCTGGCCGAGCGGCTGAGCATCGACGCGGCGCCGCTGATGAAGCTGCACCTGATCCGGCTCGGCCAGGAGAGCCACCGGCTCGTGCACACGCTGCATCACGTCCTGGTCGACGGCTGGTCGATGCCGATCCTGCACCGCGAGCTCGCGGCGATCTACGCGGCGGGCGGCGACGCGTCCGGGCTGCCCGCCACAGTGTCCTATCGGGACTATCTCGCGTGGCTCGGCAGGCAGGACAAGGAAGTCGCCCGCGCGGCCTGGCGGACGGAACTCGCCGGACTGGACACCCCCACCACGGTCGCCCCGGCCGATCCGGCGCGCGTGCCGGACATCGACACGACGGTCGTCGAGCTGTCCGAGGAACTGACAGACGGTCTCGCGCGGCTGGCGCGCGGCCACGACCTCACGCTGAACACCGTCGTGCAGGGCGCGTGGGGAGTCGTGCTGTCGCAGCTCTCCGGCCGTGACGACGTCGTGTTCGGCGCGACCGCCTCGGGGCGGCCCGCCGATCTGGCCGGTGTCGAGTCGATGGTCGGCCAGCTGCTCAACACCCTGCCGGTGCGGGTCCGGCTCGACGGTGCGCGGCGGGCCGTCGACCTGTTCGCCGGGTTGCAGCGCGACCAGGCGGCGCTCATGACCCACCAGCACCTCGGCCTGCAGGACGTGCAGGCCGTCGTCGGCGCGGGCGCTGTCTTCGACACGCTCGTCATCTACGAGAACTTCCCCCGCAAGGGGCTCGGCCGGTCGCCGGACGGCGGCCTGAGCCTGATCCCGGTGAAGCGGGGACGCAACTCCTCGCACTACCCGTTCACCCTGATCACCGGTCCCGGTGAGCGGATGCCGCTGATCCTCGACTACGACCGGGGTCTCTTCGACCAGGCCGCCGCCGAATCGGTCGTCGGCGCGCTGTCACGGGTGCTGGAGCGGCTTGTCGCCGAGCCGGAGGTGCTGGTCGGCCGCCTGACGCTGGTCAGCGAGGCCGAGCGCACGTTGGTCGTGGACACGTTCAACGCGACCGAAGGCCCGGTGCCGGGGGAGTCCGTCGTCGAGCTGTTCGCGCGGCGGGTGGAGACCGCGCCCGACGCGGTGGCGATCACCGACGCGGCCGGGGCGAACCTGACCTACGCCGCCCTCGACCAGGCGTCGAACCGGCTGGCCCGGCATCTCGCGGATCGCGGCGTCGGCCGTGGTGACCGTGTCGGCGTCGCCATGGAAAGGTCGCCCGAGCTGCTGATCGCGTTCCTCGCGATCTGGAAGGCGGGCGCTGCCTACGTCCCGGTGGACGTGGAGTACCCGGCCGAGCGGATCGAGTTCATCCTCACCGACTCCGGGGTCTCGACCATCCTGTGCGTCCAGGCCACCAGCGGAGTCGTGCCGGACGGCGCGATCGTCCTCGACGCGCCGGAAACGCGCGCGGCCGTCGACGCTCTTCCCACCACCGCGCCGGAATTCCGGCCGAACGCGGGCGACCTGGCGTACGTGATGTACACGTCGGGATCCACCGGCTTGCCGAAGGGCGTGGCGATCCCGCACGGTGCCGTGGCCGGTCTGGCGGGCGACGCGGGCTGGCGGCTCGGCCCCGACGACGGCGTCCTGATGCATGCGACGCACGTCTTCGACCCTTCGCTGTACGCGATGTGGGTGCCACTCGTCACCGGTGGTCGGGTCCTGTTGACCGAGCCGGGAGTGCTGGACGCGGCAGGCGTTCGCCAGGCGGTGGAACGGGGTGCGACCGCCGTCCACCTCACCGCCGGCAGCTTCCGCGCGCTGGCGGAGACGTCGCCAGAATGCTTCGAGGGCTTGACCGAGATCGGGACTGGCGGCGACGTCGTTCCCGCGCAGTCCGTGGAGAACCTGCGGCGAGCCCAGCCCGGCTTGCGGGTGCGGAACACCTACGGGCCCACCGAAACCACGCTGTGCGCGACGTGGCTGCCGATCGAACCCGGCGACGTGATCGAGCGGGAACTGCCGATCGGTCACCCGATGACCAACCGCAAGATCTACCTTCTCGACGCCTTCCTGCGTCCCGTCGCGCCGGGCGTGGCGGGCGAGCTGTACATCGCGGGCACCGGGCTGGCTCGCGGCTACCTCGACAGCCCCGGCCTGACGTCCGAGCGGTTCGTGGCGTCCCCGTTTCTCGACGGTGAGCGCATGTACCGCACGGGCGACAGGGCGCGCTGGACCCGCGACGGCGAGGTCGTGTTCCTCGGCCGCGGCGACGAGCAGGTGAAGATCCGCGGCTACCGGGTCGAGCTGGGCGAGGTGGAGGCCGTCCTGGCGGCCCAGCCGGGCGTGGTCGAAGCGGTCGTCATGGCGCGCGAGGACCAGCCGGGCGAAAAGCGCCTGGTGGCCTACTTCGTCTCCGACGGCAAAGACGCGGGGCCGGAGGAGATCCGGCGGCGGATGGCACTGGTCCTGCCCGCGTACATGGTCCCCCTCGCGGTGATCGCCCTGCCCGGCCTGCCCGTCACGCCCAACGGCAAGGTGGACCGCCGAGCCCTGCCCGCCCCGGACCTCGCCGGACAGGCGTCGGAGAAGGCACCGGAGAACGAGACCGAGAAGGTCCTTTGTGGACTGTTCTCCGAGATCCTCGGCGTTCCGCAGGTGGGGGTCGACGACGCCTTCCACGATCTCGGCGGGAGTTCGGCGCTGGCCATGCGGCTCATCGCGCGGATCCGTGAGGAACTCGGCGCGGATCTGCCCATCCGGCAGCTGTTCTCCTCGCCGACACCCGCGGGGGTCGCCCGCGCGCTCGCCGCGAAGTCCCGTCCGCCGTTGGAAGCCGTCGAGCGGCCGGGCCGCGTGCCGCTGACCGCCCGCCAGCTCCGCTCCTGGCTGCTGGCCAGCCCCGGAGACGAGGCCTCCGGCCTGCACATCTCGGTCGCCCTGCGCCTGCGCGGCCGGCTGAACGTGCCCGCGCTGGCAGAGGCCTTCGGAGACGTCGCGGCCCGGCACGAGATCCTCCGTACGACCTTCCCCGGCGACGCGCAGACCGTTCACCAGCACATCCTGGACACCTTGGCGGTCGAGCTGACCCCGATCCCGGCGACCGAGGAAACCCTTCCCGGCCTCATCGCCCAGCGGCGTGAACAGCATTTCGACCTCACCGAGGAGGTGCCGTGGCGCTGCGACCTCTTCGAACTTTCGGAGAAGGCGCACGTGCTGTATCTGAAGGTGCATCGGATCCTGGCCGACGACGGCTCGCTGGACGTGTTCTTCCGTGACCTGGCGGCCGCGTACGGCGCGCGGCGCTCGGGCCGGGTCCCGGAGCGCGCGCCGCTGGCCCTGCAGTTCGCGGACTACGCGATCTGGGAGCGGCGGCTGCTCGACGACGAGCGCGGGCAGGACAGCCTCATCACCGAGCAGATCACCTTCTGGCAGGCCAATCTGGCCGGTATCGACGGCGAGACGGTGCTCCCGTTCGACCGGCCGAGGCCGGTCGTCCCGTCGCGGCGGGCCGGTACGGTCCCGGTGCGGCTGGAGGCCGAACCGCACGCCCGGCTGACCAAGGCGGTGGAACCGGTCGGCGCGCACGTCCTCCAGGTGGTGCAGGCGGCGCTCGCCGTCCTGCTGGTCAAGTTCGGCGCGAGCGACGACGTCGTGATCGGTACGTCGCTGCCGAAGGACGACGACCTCATCGACCTCGAGCCGATGGTCGGGCCGTTCGCCCGGCCGCTGGCCCTGCGGACGAACCTCTCGGGCGACCCCACCTTCCTCGAGGTCGTCACCCGGGCGCAGGAGGCGGCCCGGACGGCGCGCCTGTACCTGGATCTGCCGTTCGAAAAGATCGTCGAGCTGCTGGATCTGCCGGGCTCGCTCGCCCGTCACCCGGTGTTCCAGGTGGCACTGGAAGTGGGCGAGGAGGACCTCGGCGCTTGGGACGCCACGGAACTGCCCGCGCTGCGCACCGAAGCCGAACCCCTCGGGCCCGACGCCTTCGAGCTGGATCTGTCGTTCGAACTCACCGAGCGCCTCGACGAGGAGGACGCCCAGGACGGCATCGACGGCACCCTCCGCTACGCCACCGACCTCTTCGACGAGGCCACGGCTGAGTCGTTGGCACGGCGGCTGGTCCGCGTCCTCGAACAGGTCGCGGAGAATCCGCAGCGGCGTATCAGCGAAGTCGACTTCTCCCTGGACGAAACCGAAAGGGAACGTCCGGCCGAGGCACCGGCGAAGTGGTCCGGACCGGTGCCCGCGGTGGCCGCGAAACTGGCCGAGGGCGGCCCGCTCGGCGCACTCGTGCTGGACGACGAGCTGCGTCCCGTCGTCGCGGGGGCCGTCGGCGATCTGTACCTCACCGGATCGGTGGTGGACGCGAGCCCGGCCGAGAAGACTGTGGCCTGCCCATTCGGTACAGAGGGGAGGCGGATGGTGCGTACGGATCTGCTCGCCCGCTGGAACTCCTCCGACGCCCTGACCGTGGTGGGTGAACGGCGTCGACCGGGCACTGCGGTGACCACCGGAACCGGCGACTTCGAGGTGCTGCTTCCGTTGCGGGAAGGCGGAAACCGGCCGCCGCTGTTCTGCGTCCACGCGAGTGGCGGGCTCAGCTGGAACTACGCGCCGCTGCTGCGGAGCCTTCCGCAGAACCAGCCGGTGTACGGCCTCCAGGCGCGCGGCCTCGCCCGCGCCGAACCGCTGCCCGCCGATGTCGAGGAGATGGCGGCCGACTACGTCGACCAGATCCGCGCCGTGCAGCCGTCCGGGCCTTACCACCTGCTCGGCTGGTCGCTCGGCGGCCGGATCTCGCAGGCGATGGCCACTTTGCTGGAGGCGCAAGGGGAAGAGGTCGGCCTGGTAGCCCTGCTCGACGCGTATCCCACCGACGTGGGGAGGTTGCCGCGCGCACAACGCGGCACCGCCGTCGACGAGGAGGCCGACGCCTTCGACAAGCAACAGGACCAGCAACTGGCGCTCGCCGCCGGAGTGGCCCGCGACGCCGGCGCCAGGACGAACCTGGAGGAGGTCATGGGGCACCTCCGCCGGATCGGGCCGGAGCACACCGCCAAGAGCTTCACCAGCGACATCTTGCTGTTCGTCGCGACGGAGAACCGGCCCTCGCATCTGCCCACCGAGGTCGCGATCGCCAGCTGGAAGCCCCTCACCAGCGGGACCGTCGAACCGCACGAGATTCCCACCGGTCACATGGAAATGCTGCAACCCGCGGCGCTGGCCCAGATCGGGGCCGTCGTCGCCGAGAAGCTCCGGCCCCGGCCGGACCGCGAAAGGACGCAACGATGAGCAATCCGTTCGACAACGAAGACGGTTCCTTCCTGGTGCTCGTCAACGACGAAGGACAGCACTCGCTCTGGCCGACCTTCGCCGAGGTGCCCGCCGGCTGGACCCGGGTCCACGGTGAGGCCAGCCGTCAGGAGTGCCTCGCCTACGTCGAGGAGAACTGGACGGACCTCCGGCCGAAGAGCCTCATCCAGGAAGTCGGTAGCTGAGCGGCGCTGTCCAGCCGTTCGATGCGGTCAGTTGGACGAGCCACGCGGCTCGTCCGACTGACCCCGGGAAAGGACCTGTGAAGTGGAAGCGTTCGAGGAGCTCAACGTCGTCCTGCCGACGGAGATGCACTGGCGGGACCGGTTCGACCCGGTCCGGCTGCTGCTCGACTTCATGGCCAAGGGCCCGATGACCGAACTGGGCACCGAGGAGGACGGCGAAGGCCGGACAGCGTGGCTGGCCACCGGATTCGACGAGGTCCGGCAGGTTCTCGGCTCGGACAAGTTCAGCGCCCGGCTGCTCTACGGCGGGACGGCGTCCGGCATCACCTTTCCCGGCTTCATCACCCAGTACGACCCGCCGGAGCACACGCGGCTGCGGCGGGTGCTGTCGCCCGCGTTCTCCGTCCGGCGGATGGAGCGATTCCGGTCTCAGGTCGAGCAGGTCGTCGAGGACGTACTGGACGACATCGACTCCATCGGTGGCCCGCTCGACTTCGTCCCGCATTTCGGGTGGGCCATCGCGACCACGACGACGTGCGACTTCCTCGGCATCCCTCGGGACGATCAGACGGAGTTGTCGCGCAGCCTGCACGCCAGCCGGGCCGAACGGACGGGCAGCAGGCGCGTGGCGGCCGGGAACAAGTACATGACGTACATGACCCAGAACACGGCTCGTACGCGTCGCGATCCCGGTGACGACATGCTCGGTGTCGTCGTGCGCGAGCACGGCGACGAGATCACCGACTCGGAACTGACCGGGCTGGCCGCGTTCGTGATGGGCGCGGGCGGGGATCAGGTCGCCCGGTTCCTCGCGGCGGGCGCGTGGCTGATGGTCGAGGCGCCCGAGCAGTTCGATCTGCTCCGGGAAAAGCCGGACGTCATCCCGGACTGGCTCGAGGAGATGGTCCGTTTTCTCAGCACCTCCGAGAAACTCACCCCGCGTATCGCGACCGAAGACGTGCGCGTCGGCGAATTCCTTGTCAAGGCGGGGGATACCGTCACCTGCTCCTTGATCGGCGTGAACCGCCGGGACTTCCCCTCGCCGGAGGATCGGTTCGACATCACCCGGGCGAAGACGCCGCACGTCGCGTGGGGGCACGGCATCCATCACTGCCTCGGCAGGCCGCTGGCCGATCTGATCTTCCGCGTGGCGATCCCGGCGCTGGCGACCCGCTTCCCGAAACTCCGGCTGGCCGAACCGGACCGCGAGATCAAATTGGGTCCGCCCCCGTTCGACGTGAAGGCCCTGCCGCTCGACTGGTAACACCGCGCGAAAGCTTGAGGAGAATCATGGTAGTTCCGCTGCCACATCAGCGGTTCGGGCTCGATCCGGTGCCGGAGCTCAGCGATCTGCAGAAGAACGGGCCGCTGCACGAATACGACACCGAGCCCGGGCTCGACGGCCGCAAACAATGGCTGGTCACCGGGTACGACGAAATCCGGGAGATCCTTTCCGACGTCGGCCGGTTCAGCTCGATGCGCCCTGTCGACGACGAGGCGGACCGGGCCTGGCTGCCCGGGATCCTGCAGTCGTACGACCCGCCCGACCACACCCGCTTGCGGGGGACCGTGACCAGGGCGAACACCGTCCGGCGGGTCGAGGTCCTGCGGCCGGCCGCCGAGGAGATCGTCGAGGAATGCTTGGACGATCTCGAGGACATGGGGTCGCCCGTCGACTTCGTCCGGAACGCCGCCTGGCCGATCCCGGCTTTGCTCGCCTGCGACTTCCTCGGTGTCCCTCGTGACGATCAGTACGAGTTGTCGCGAATGTTCAGGGAAAGCCGGGAGAGCAGGCTTCCCCGGCAGCGGAACTTGTCGGGGCTTGGCATCGTCAACTACGCGCAGAAACTGGCCGCGCGCAACCGCGTCGAGCCCGGCGACGGGATGATCGGCGGCATCGTGCGCGACCACGGCGACGAGGTCACCGACGAGGAACTGGCGGGGCTCGCCGAGGGGATCATGATCGGGGCCGTCGAGCAGCTGGCGTCCCAGCTGGCGATCGCGGCGCTGCTCCTGGTGACCCATCCCGCCCAGATGGCGCTGCTTCGCGAGCGTCCGGAACTCGCGAACAACGCGGCCGAGGAAGTGCTCCGGTACGCGTCGATCGTCGAGACCCCCTCTCCCCGGACCGCGCTCGTCGACGTGACCATCGCGGGCCGCACCATCCACGCGGGCGACGTCCTGACGTGCTCGCTGCTGGCGGTGAACCGCGCGCGGGGCGACCAGTTCGACATCACCAGGGAGAACACCGAGCACATCGCTTTCGGGCACGGCATCCACCACTGCATCGGGGCGCCGCTGACCAGGCTTCAGCTGCGGGTGGCGCTGCCCGCGCTGGTCCGCCGGTTCCCCTCGCTCCGGCTGGCCGTCCCCGAAGAGGAGCTGCGGTTCAAGCCGGGCAGGCCCGCGCCCTTCGCCGTAGAGGAGCTTCCCCTTGAGTGGTGACGACGCGCGGCCGCTCCACATCCGGCGGGACGGTTTCGGCCCGGCGGAGGAACTGCGGTCCGCCGGGACACTGACCCAGATCACCATCGGCGAGGGAGCGGGCGCGGAGACCAGCTGGCTGGCCGCGGGGCACGCGGTCGTCCGGCAGGTACTCGGCGATCACCAGCGGTTCAGCAACCGGCGCCGCTGGCACGACCAGGACGAGGTCGGCGGGACGGGCATCTTCCGGCCGCGGGAACTGGTCGGCAACCTGATGGACTACGACCTGCCCGAGCACCCGCGGATGCGGCAGAAGCTGATGCCGGGCTTCACCTTGCGGCGGATCCGGCGTCTGCAGCCGTACATCGAGCAGATCGTGGCGGACCGGCTCGACGCCATGGAGGACGAGGGATCCCCCGCGGACCTGATCGAACTCCTCGCCGACGAGGTGCCCGGGGCCGTGCTGTGCGAGCTGATCGGGGTGCCCCGGGACGACCGCGCCACGTTCACCCAGCTGTGCCACCGGCATCTCGATCCCTCGCTGAGCCAACGGAAACGGGCGGCCGCGGGCGAGGCGTTCTCCCGCTACCTGCTGGCCATGATCGCCACACAGCGGAAGGAACCGGGTGAGGGCCTGATCGGGGCGGTCGTCGCCGAACACGGCGACGCGGCCACGGACGAGGAGCTGAGAGGGTTCTGCGTACAGGTCATGCTGGCCGGGGACGACAACATCTCCGGCATGATCGGGCTCGGTGTGCTGGCGTTGCTGCAAAATCCCGAGCAGATCGCCGCTTTCCAGGACACCGACCAGGCGGCGGACCGGGCGGTCGACGAACTGATCCGGTACCTGACGGTCCCGTACGCCCCGACACCGCGCACCGCCAAGGAAGACGTCACCATCGCGGGCAAGGTGATCAAGGAGGGCGAGACGGTCACCTGTTCCCTCCCCATGGCCAATCGCGATCCCGCCCTGCTGCCGGACGGGGACCGCCTCGACGTCACGCGCGACCCGGTTCCGCATGTCGCGTTCGGACACGGCGTCCACCACTGCCTGGGCGCGGCGCTGGCGCGCCTCGAACTCCGGGTCGTCTATTCCGCGCTGTGGCAGCGTTTCCCCAAGCTGCGGCTGGCGGATCCCGGCCAGGAGACCGCGTACCGGCTGACCACGCCGGCGTACGGATTGACCAGCCTGATGGTCGAATGGTGACCGGGCCACGCGACGAGTCGTCCCTCTGGACACGCGTGTCGTCCATCCCGTCACGCGAGTTGCCCCGCCAGTCACGCGAAATCGCCCATCCGACCGACCTGTGACCCACGCGACGGCCCGGCTGAACATGTCGCGAAAGCCACTTTCGCGACGTCTGGTGTCCCGAAAGTGGCTTTCGCGACATCGGTCAGCGTTGGGTCGGGTGGGTCGTGAATGGTAGGTGCTGTACCGATGCTCACCCGACATGGGCGCCAGGGAGGCGTTGCGAACGCCACTTTCGCAACCTTCAACGTTGCGAAAGTGGCTTTCGCAACGCCGACGCCTCAGTCCCGGGGGTCCGTCTTGACTCTCTTGTCGGGCGCGGCCGTTTGCCGGTGGGTGTCGCGAAAGCCACTTTCGCGACGTCTGGTGTCCCGAAAGTGGCTTTCGCGACATCGGTCAGCGTTGGGTCGGGTGGGTCGTGAGTGGTAGGTGCTGTACCAATGCTCACCCGACATGGGCGCCAGGGAGGCGTTGCGAACGCCACTTTCGCAACCTTCAACGTTGCGAAAGTGGCGTTCGCAACGCCAACGCCTCAGTCCCGGGACTCCGTCTTGACTCTCTTGTCGGGCGCGACGGCCCGGCTGAACATGTCGCGAAAGCCACTTTCGCGACGTCTGATGTCCCGAAAGTGGCTTTCGCGACACCCAGGCCGCTCTGAGGCAACCGCGCGGTTCTCGTCCACGGCGACACCCTGGACTTCTTTCCTGAGCACGGGCGAAGATTGGTTCGCCCGAGCGTTCGAGACGACGACTGACAGCGGCGAATGAACCAGTGTCCGAAGAGGAATCCGGAACACCATTTGCGGTCAGTGAAGGAGTTTCCACTCGATATGGAGCACGATATCGATGAGGTCGCGCCGCTCGTGCAGCCGACGGCGAACTACATGCTCAGAACGCATTGCGACCCCCACGAGGACATGTTCGAGCTCCGGGCGCACGGCCCGCTGGTGCGGATAGTCGGGAGCGCGTCCACCCAGCTGCGGACGGACTATGTCTGGCAGGCCATGGGTTACGACGTCGTGCGGCAGGTGCTCGGCGATCACGAGCACTTCACGACGCGGCCCCGCTGGAGTTCGGCGGAATCCCTCGAGGACGAACCCATCCCGCCGGATCTCATCGGGCAGCTGTCGGTTTACGACCAGCCCGAGCACACCCGCCTGCGCGGAATGCTGACGCCGGAGTTCACCACCCGGCGGATCCGCAGGCTGGAACCCGCGATGCAGGAACTGATCGAGGACCGCATCGACGTGCTCGAGGCCGAGGGGCCGCCCGCGGACGTCCAGGGGTTGTTCGCGGATCCGGTCGGCGGGATGGCACTGTGCGAATTGCTCGGCATCCCGCGTGACGATCGCGGCGAATTCATCCGGCGCGTCAGGCAGAACGTCGCGCTCAGCCGCGGGTTCAAGGCGAGGGCGCACGACAGCGCGGCGTTCAACCGGTACCTGGACGGTCTCATCGCCCGGCAGCGCCAGGATCCCGACGAGGAATTCATCGGCTCGATCGTGCGCGAACACGGGGACGACGTCACGGACGCGGAACTGCGGGGCGTGTTCACCGCGCTCATCCTCGGCGGTGTCGAGACCGTCGCGGGAATGATCGGGTTCGGCGTGCTCGCCTTGCTGGATCATCCCGAGCAGAAGGATTTGATGCTCGCGGGCAAGGAAGAAGCGGATCGTGTCGTCGCCGAACTGATGCGGTACCTGTCGCCCGTGCAGCAGCCGAATCCACGGCTCGCCATCAAGGACGTGGTCATCGGCGGACAGCTGATCAAAGCGGGGGAGTACGTGATGTGCTCGATCCTGATGGCCAACCGCGACGAAGCGCTCACGCCGAACGCCAACGTCCTCGACGCGAATCGCACTTCGGGTTCCCATGTCGGGTTCGGGCACGGTATTCATTACTGCATCGGCGCGGCGGTGGCGAGGTCGCTGCTGCGGATGGCTTATCAGTCCTTGTGGGGCCGATTCCCCGATCTACGGCTCGCCGTTCCCCGCGAGGAGATCAAACTCCGGAACGCGTTCATCGATTGCCCGGATCAATTGCCGGTCGCCTGGTAACACAAATGACGTCGACAGAGGAATGGTGAGAGATGTCGGTCGAAGAATTCGACGTGGTGGTCGCGGGTGGTGGGCCGTCCGGGTCGACCCTTGCCACGTTCGTGGCCATGCAGGGTCATCGAGTGCTGTTGCTGGAGAAGGAACTCTTTCCCCGGTACCAGATCGGCGAGTCGCTGCTGCCGTCCACGATCCACGGCGTGTGCCAGATGCTCGGCGTCACGGACGAGCTGGCGGCGGCCGGTTTCCCGATCAAGCGGGGCGGTACGTTCCGGTGGGGCGCCCGTCCGGAGCCGTGGACGTTCTCCTTCTCCGTTTCGCCGCGGATCACGGGCCCGTCGTCGTTCGCCTATCAGGTGGAGCGCGCGAAGTTCGACCAGATCCTGCTGAACAACGCCAAACGCAAGGGCGTCGTGGTGCGGGAGGAGTGCTCGGTCACCGACGTGCTGGAAGAGGGTGAGCGCGTCACCGGGGTGCGCTACACCGATCGCGACGGCAACGAGCACGAGGTGTCCGCGTCCTTCGTGGTCGACGCGTCGGGCAACAAGAGCCGGCTGTACTCGAAGGTCGGCGGCGAGCGGAACTATTCGGAGTTCTTCCGCAGCCTGGCGCTGTTCGGCTACTTCGAAGGCGGCAAGCGGCTTCCCGCCCCGTATTCGGGCAACATCCTCAGCGTCGCTTTCGACAACGGCTGGTTCTGGTACATCCCGCTGAGCGACACGCTGACCAGCGTCGGCGCGGTGGTGCGCCGGGAGGACGCCGACAAGGTCCAGGGTGACCGGGAGAAGGCGCTCGAGTCCCTGATCTCCGAGGCCCCGTTGATCGCGGAGTACCTCGCGGACGCGAAGCGGGTGACCACCGGCAAGTACGGGGAAGTCCGTGTCCGCAAGGACTATTCCTACAACCAGACCGAATTCTGGCGCCCCGGGATGATCCTGGTCGGCGACGCCGCGTGTTTCGTCGACCCGGTGTTCTCCTCCGGCGTGCACTTGGCGACCTACAGCGGTTTGCTCGCGGCGCGGTCGATCAACAGCGTCCTCGCCGGCGATCTGGACGAGAAGACGGCCTTGACCGAGTTCGAAGCGCGGTACCGCCGCGAGTACAGCGTGTACTACGAATTCCTCGTCGCGTTCTACGAGATGAACGTGAACGAGGAGTCGTACTTCTGGCAGGCCAAGAAGGTCACGAAGAGCAAGAACACCGACCTGGAGTCCTTCGTCGACCTGGTCGGCGGCGTGTCCTCCGGTGAGAACGCACTTGTGAACCAGCTCGTCGAGCGCAGCGCCGAGTTCGCGACGGCCGTCGATCAGATGGCGGGTGGCGACGACGCCAGCATGGTGCCGCTGTTCAAATCCCAGGTGGTCAAGCAGGTGATGCAGGAGGGCGGCCAGGAGCAGATGCGGGTGGTCCTCGGCGAGGACGCCGAACCCGAGATGCCGCTGTTCCCCGGCGGGCTCGTGGTCTCGCCCGACGGCATGAAGTGGCTGCCCCACCGTCCCGTCTGATTCGAGGGAAGTACGTAATGCGTGTGTTGTTGTCGATGTTCGGGACACGCGGAGATCTCGAGCCGGTACTGGCCATGGCGGTGCGGTTGCGGGAACGCGGCGTCGACGTGCGGGTGTGCGGGCCGGCGAACTTCGTGGACCGGCTGGCCGAATTCGGGGTGCCGATGGTGCCCGTCGGTCCGCCGGTGCGCGCGGGAGCGGGGCCGGGGCCCGGATTCGCGGACGAGTTGATCGCCGCGCAGTTCGACCAGGTCCCGGCCGTCGCCGAGGGCTGTGACGCGGTGGTGGCGACCGGGATGGTGGCCGTCGCGTCCGCCGTCCGGTCGGTGGCGGAGAAGCTGGGGATTCCCTACTTCTACGCCGCCTGCCATCCGATCGACGTGCGGTCGCCGCACGACCCTCAGCTGCGGCCCGATCGCGAAGGCGAGTCGTTCGCCTTGGACACCACCGATCAGCATTCGCTGCGGGACATGCGCGACGAGGGTCTGTTCCAGCGCTTCGGTGAACCGGTCAACAGCCGTCGCGCCGTGCTCGGCCTCCCGCCGGTGGACAGCATCATCGACCACGCCTACACCGAGCGCCCGTGGCTGGCCGCGGATCCGGTCCTGGTCCCCCTGCGTCCGGGCCAGGAAGCCGTGCAGACAGGGTCCTGGTACCTGGTCGACGAACGGCCTCTTCCCGCGGAGCTGGAGGAGTTCCTGGCGGCGGGCGAACCGCCCGTGTACGTGGGTTTCGGCAGTTTGGACGCCCCCGATGACGCCGCGCGGGTGGCGATCGAGGCTGTCCGTGCCCAGGGACGCCGGGTGATCCTTTCGCGTGGCTGGGCCGAACTGGCCCGGATCGACGACCAGAGCGACTGTCTCGTGATCGACGAGGTGAACGTCCAGGTGCTGTTCGGCCGGGTGGCCGCCGTCGTCCACCACGGCGGTTCGGGGACGGCGCACGTGGCCACGCGGGCGGGTGTCCCGCAGGTCATCATCTTCCAGGGCATGGATCAGCCGTACTTCGCCGCCCGGGTGGCGAGTTTGGGCATCGGCGTGGCACATGACGGTCCGACCCCGACCGTCGAATCGCTGTCGGCCGCGCTCGTCACGGCCTTGGCCCCGGAAACGAGTGCGCGTGCCGAGGCCGTGGCCGAGATCGCCCGCACGGACGGGGCCGCGGCTGCCGCGGAACTGCTGCTCGACGCGGTCAGCCGGGAAAAGCCCGCTGTTTCGGTGTGAACCTCGATCAAGGGATGCGAAATGCGCGTTTTGTTGTGGGCGCGAGGATCACGCGGCGATGTCGAACCGCTGGTGGCCTTGGCGGCGAAGCTGCGGGAGAGCGGCGCGGAGGTGCGGATGTGCGCGCCTCCGGACAGCGCGGCGCGGCTGGCCGAGATCGGCGTGCCGCTGGTACCGGTCGAACGGTGGAAGGGCGCCTCGGCCTCACACGGGACGCCCGACGCCGAGGCCGGGACGAACGCCGAGCGGCTCGAGCAGATCCTCAAGGTCGCCGAGGGCTGTGACGTGGTGGTGGCGGTCGGCCTGCTCTCCGGCGCCGTCGCCGCGCGGTCGGTGGCCGAGAGACTGGGCATCCCGTACTTCAACGTCGTGCTCTGCCCGATCCACCTGCCGACGGCGCTCGATCCGGCACAGCGGGCCGACTACAACCAGGGCACCGACAACCTGATCGGGGGCGCGCTCAACAGCCAGCGGGTCGCGCTCGGCCTGGCGCCCGTGAAGAACCTCTTCGACTACGCCGCCACCGATCAGCCCTGGCTGGCCGCGGACCCGACCCTCGCCCCCTTGCGGCCGGGGCAGGACGCCGTGCGGGCCGGGGCGTGGATCCTGCCCGACGAACGGCCGCTTTCCCCGGAACTGGACGCGTTTCTGGCAGCGGGCGAGCCGCCGGTGTATGTGGGTTTCGGCAGCTCGCCGGAAACCGCCGACGTCGCGAGGTCGGCCATCATGGCGGTTCGCGCCCAGGGGCATCGGGTGATTCTTTCCCGTGGGTGGGCCGATCTGGCCCTGCCCGACGACGGGGCCGACTGCTTCGCCATCGGTGAGGCCAATTTCCAGGTGCTGTTCGGCCGGGTGGCCGCCGTCGTCCACCACGAAGGCACGGGCACGACGCACGTGGCCGCGCGGGCGGGCGTCCCCCAGGTCGTGGTCCGGCACATCGTGGGGCAGGTGTACTACTCCGAGCGGATCGCCGAACTGGGCATCGGGGTGGCGATCGACGGTCCGAACCCGACCGTTGAGTCCTTGTCGGCCGCGCTCGCCACCGCGCTGTCCCCGGAAACCCGGGCTCGGGCGGCCACCGTGGCCGGCACGATCCGCACCGACGGCCCGGCGGTGGCCGTCGAACTGCTGCGTGAAGCGGTCAGCCGGGAAAAGCCCGCTGTTTCGGTGTGAACCCAGGAACGGGGAAAGACGTAATGCGTGTGTTGTTGTCGACGTCCGGCAGCCGCGGGGATGTCGAACCGCTGGTGGCCTTGGCGGTGCGGTTGCGGGAACTGGGTGCGGAGGTGCGGATGTGCGCGCCGCCGGACGCGGGGGAGCGGCTGGCCGAGTTCGGGGTGCCGCTGGTACCGGTCGGCGAGTCGACACGCGCGATGACGCACGAGAAGAAGCCGCCGTCGCCCAAGGACGGCCCCCGGCTTTCGGCCGACGCGATCGCCACGCAGTTCGCGCAGGTCCCCGCAGGTGCCGAGGGATGCGACGCGGTGGTGGCGACCGGGATGCTCGCCGCCGCTGTCGCCGTCCGGTCGGTGGCCGAGAAGCTGGACATCCCGTACTTCTACGCCTTCCACTGCCCGATCTATCTGCCGTCGCCGTACTACGCGCCGCCGCCCCCGCTGGGCGAGCCGCCCGCCCCGGAGGGGACCGACATCCGGGCGCTGTGGGCCCGGAACAGCCAGAGTGCCCAGCGCCGGTTCGGGGATCCGCTCAACAGTGAGCGGGCCGCGATCGGGCTGCCGCCGGTGGACGACATCTTCGGCTACGGCTACACCGATCACCCCTTGCTCGCGGCGGATCCGATCCTGGCGCCGTTGCAGCCGACGGATCTCGACGCCGTGCAGACCGGGGCTTGGGTCCTGCCCGACGAACGGCCGCTTTCCGCCGAGCTGGAAGCGTTCCTGGCGGCGGGCGAGCCGCCGGTGTACGTGGGTTTCGGCAGTATGCGCGCCCCGGAGGACGCCGCGAAGGTGGCCGTCGAGGCTGTCCGCGCCCAGGGACGCCGGATGATCCTTTCCCGTGGCTGGGCCGACCTGGCGCTGATCGACGATCAGGCCGACTGCTTCGCCGTCGGCGAGGTGAACCACCAGGTACTGTTCGGCCGGGTGGCCGCCGTCGTCCATCACGGCGGGGTGGGGACGACGACAGCGGCCGCGCGGGCCGGTGCCCCTCAGATCGTGGTGCCGCAGATCGCGGACCAGCCGTACTTCGCCAGGCGGGTGGCCGAACTGGGCGTCGGGGTGGCCCACGAAGGCCGGACACCGAGCGTCGAGTCGTTGTCGGCGGCGCTCGTCACGGCTCTGTCACCGGAAACCCGTGCGCGGGCGAAGGCAGTGGCGGACACGATCCACGCCGACGGGGCGACAGTCGCCGCGAAACTGTTGCTCGACGCCGTCTCCGTATGAACCCGCCAGGTACTACAGAACGAGGAACCACGTAATGCGTGTCTTGTTGTCGACGAGCGGACTGCGCGGAGACGTCGAACCGATGGTGGCGCTGGCGACGCGGTTGCGGGCACTGGACGCGGAAGTGCGGATGTGCGCGCCGCCGGACGCCGCGGAGCGGTTCGCCGAACTCGACGTGCGGGTGTTCCCGGTCGGCCAGTCGTTGCGCGCGATGATGCGCGCGATCACGGGATCGTCGCGGGGCGACGGGCTCCGGCTCCCGGCCGAGGAGATCGACGAGCAGTTCGACCAGGTCCCGGCGGCCGCCGAGGGTTGTGACGTGGTGGTGGCGACCGGCGTGCTGTCCGCCGCGATCGGGGTGCGGTCGGTGGCCGAAAAGCTGGGCATCCCGTACTTCTACGCTGCCTACTGTCCGATTTACCTGCCGTCACCGCATTTCCCGCCGCCGCTGGGCCGTGGTGACGGCGAGCCGCCCGCGGACCTCGACTTGGACGACAACCAGGCGCTTTGGGGTTTCTACAACCAGGTCTACTCGCAGCGGTACGGCGGACCGCTCAACACCAGGCGGGCCGAGATCGGGCTGCCGCCGGTCGAGAAGCTCATCGACTACGGGTGCACCGATCAGCCGTGGCTGGCGGCGGACCCGCTCCTGGCGCCGCTGCGGCCGGGCCAGGACGTCGTGCAGACCGGGGCTTGGATCCTGCCCGACGAACGGCCGCTTTCCCCTGAACTGGAAGCGTTTCTGGCCGTCGGCCCGCCCCCGGTGTACGTCGGCTTCGGCAGTACGTCCGATACCGACCACACCGCGAAGCTGGCCGTCGAGGCGATTCGTGCCCAAGGCCACCGGGTGGTCCTCTCTCGCGGGTGGGCGGAGCTGGCCCTGCCCGATGACGGGGCGGATTGCTTCGCCGTCGGTGAGACCAACTTCCAGGCGCTGTTCGGCCGCGTGGCCGCCGTCGTCCACCATGGTGGCGGGGGAACGTCGCACGTGGCCGCGCGCGCGGGCGTCCCCCAGGTCGCGATCCCGCAGATGACGGACCAGCCGTACTTCGCCGACCAGGTGGCCGAATTGGGCATCGGCGTCGCCTTCGAGGAATACGGTCCGCCCCCGACCTTCGAGTCCTTGTCCGCCGCGCTCACCACGGCGTTGTCCCCGGAGACCCGTGCGCGGGCGAAGGCGGTGGCCGGCTCGATCCGCACCGACGGGACGACGGTGGCCGCCGGACTGCTGCGCGACGCGGTAACCGCCTCAACGCGAGAAAGGTGCTGAACATGTCCGGAAACATCACGCACGCGAACGAGCCTGTCCTGGTCGAGGTGACGGAGGACTTCACCTGTTACGCCGGACCGGATCCGTCGGGCCAGCACGATGAGCTGATGTTCATCTTCAACGAGGTCTTCCACTTCGACACCTATGCCCAGAGTGTGGGGAACGTTCCCGAAGAAGGTGTCATCCTCGACATCGGTGCCAATGTCGGACTCTTTTCGATCTACGCGAAGAGGCAGAAGCCGAATGCGACCTTGATCGCCTTCGAACCGATTCCGGCATCGGTGTCGGCGCTGCGCCGGAACATCGAACTGCACGGAATGACCGGCGTGACCGTTTACCCGCTGGCTTTGGGCGAGGTGGACCGGAAGGACGTCGCTTTCACCTACTACCCCGGTATGCCGGGCAATTCGACGAGGCATCCGGAGACGAAGAACGAACACTTCGCTGCCCAAGCCGTCGAGGTCCGGGTCGAGGTGGCGACCGTTTCCTCGGTGCTGGCAAGACATCCGGAGCTGGAGCGCGTCGACCTGGTCAAAATCGACGTGGAAGGTTCGGAGCTCGAGGTCCTCGCGGGACTGTCCGAGGGCGACTGGGCGAAAATCCAGTCGTGGGTGATCGAGATCAGCGACGCCGATGGTCAGCTCGGCGTGCTCCGGAAAACACTGGAGAGCCACGGCTACACGGTGGAAGCCGAACTCGACGACAAGATCATGGTGGAGCCGATGTATTTGGTGCACGCGTCGCGGAGCTGAAGCCACCTCGGGATGGGGTGACGGGGTCCTTCGTCGCGTGGCATGGGGTGAAAGCGTCCTTCGTCGCGTGGCATGCGGGGAAGGTTCCCCTCGGGGGCGCTGGCTCCGCGGACGTTGTGAAAGCCACTTTCGCAACCTTCAACGTTGTGAAAGCCACTTTCGCAACACCCCCGTCCCAGACGGATCCGCTCTGCGAGGGCGAAAGCGTCTTTCACCCCGTATCACGCAGTGAAAGTCCCCTTCGGCAAAAGTGGACATCAGGCAAATTGACTAGAGTGGGGAATATGTCCAAGCTAGCACCTGAACCGCACAAAAACCGGCAGATGGCGGAGTGGTTCGGTCTCGACGCGGCGCGTTACGACCGTGCCCGGCCCGGCTATCCCGGCGCGCTGGTCGACAGGATCATCGGGTTGAGTCCCGGTAAGAACTTCGTCGACGTCGGCTGCGGCACCGGCCTGTCTTCCCGCCCGTTCCAGGCGGCGGGCTGCACGGTGCTCGGCGTCGAACCGGACGGGCGGATGGCGGACGTCGCCCGCGGGCGGGGCCTCGAGGTCGAGGTGGCCAAATTCGAGGACTGGGATCCGGCGGGCCGCACCTTCGACGCGGTGGTCTCGGGTACGGCCTGGCACTGGGTGGACCCGCTCGCGGGGGCGCGCAAGGTGGCGGGCGTGCTGGCCCCGAACGGCCTGCTCGCGTTGTTCGACAACGGTTTCGAGCTCCCGGAAGCGGTCATGAAGGCTCAGGGCGAGGCGTATCGCCACGCCATGCCCGGCGTCACGTTCCAAGAACCGTCCAAAGAGGACAGGGAAGGCAACGTGGAGGAGTACGCCAAGCAGATCTACGCCAAGCAGTACGTGAAGGCCGCCGAAGGCATCCAGCAGACCGGTGCGTTCACCGAGCCACGAGAACTGCGCTTCGAATGGGAACGCGTCTACACCCGCGACGAATGGCTGGATCTGGTCCCCACCCAGGGCGGTATGAACCACCTCGACGAGGACGCGCGTGCCCGGTTCCTCTCGCACCTCGGCTCGGCGATCGACGAACTCGGCGGCACCTTCACCATCCACTACGCCACCGAAGGCATCACCGCGACAAGGCGGTGAAGGCCATCGGGAAAAGGGGATCCGTCATGCGGGTGTTGTTCTGGGCGTACGGTCCACGCGGCGACGTCGAACCGTTGGTGGCGTTGGCGGTGCGGATGCGGGAACTCGGCGCGGAGGTGCGGATGTGCGCGCCTCCCGACTACGTGGAGCGGCTGGCCGAGGTCGGCGTGCCGCACGTGGTCGTCGGTGAATCGGTGCTCGAAGGGGCCCGCGGCGGACTGGGCGGGCCGCCCGACCCCGCGCAGGCGGCCGAGGGGATCGCCGAGCAGTTCGCCAAGGTGCCCGCCGCGGCCGAGGGGTGTGACGCGGTGGTCGCGAGTGGTCTGCTGACCGGCGCGATCGCCGTGCGGTCGGTGGCCGAGAAGCTCGGTATCCCGTACTTCTTCGCGGTCGCTTCCCCGGTTCTCCAGCCGTCGCCGGAACAGCGGGCCATGTACAACCAGGGTATCGACAAGATGTTCGGCGGCGCGCTCAACGATCAGCGGGCGGCGATCGGCCTGCCGCCGGCGCGGAACCTCTTCGACTTCGGCTGCACCGAACGTCCCCTGCTGGCGGCGGACGAGGTGCTGACCCCGCCCCGGCCGGAGCTCGACGGCGTGCGGACCGGAGCGTGGATGGTGTCCGACGACCGTCCTCTTCCCGAGGAGCTCGAAGCGTTCCTGGCGGCGGGTGAGCCACCGGTGTACGTGGGTTTCGGTAGCTCGCCCGCACCCGATGACGCCGCCAGGGTGGCCGTCGAGGCGATCCGCGCCCAGGGCCGCCGGGTGCTCCTTTCCCCTGGTTGGGCCGATTTGACCCTGCCCGACGACGGCGCCGACTGTTTCGCCGTCGGCGAGGTGAACCTGCAGGCGTTGTTCGGCCGGGTGGCCGCCGCCGTCCATCACGGCGGTGTCGGGACGACGCACGTCGCCACGCGGGCCGGAGTTCCCCAGGTCGTGGTCCCTCAGATCGCGGACCATCCGCATCACGCGGGCAAAGTCGCCGAGCTGGGTGTCGGGGTGGCGCACGACGGCCCGAACCCGACCGTTCAGTCCCTTTCGGCCGCGCTCGTCAGGGCTTTGGCTCCGGAAACCCGGGCGCGGGCGGCCGCGGTGGCGGGCACGATCCGCACCGACGGGGCGACGGTGGCCGCGGAACTGCTGCTCGAAACGGTCAGCCGGGAAAGGCCGTCTGTTTCTGTCTGAACCACCTTGGCTGGAAAAACGAGTAAGGAAACAGGAGAGAACCGTCCATGAGCGCCACCGGAAAGCAAATGATCGCCGACAGCTGCCGCATCTGCGGCAACAAGGAACTGTTGCCGGTACTGGATCTCGGCTCGCAAGCCGTCACGAGCGTGTTCCCGCGGACCCGCGGCCAGGTCGTCCCCGTCGTCCCGCTCGAACTGGTGAAGTGCTCGCAGGGTGGCTGTGGACTCGTTCAGCTCAAGCACACCACCGACTCCAGCCTGATGTACGGCCACGGCGGCTACGGCTACCGGTCCAGCATCCGGCCGTACATGATCAACCACCTGCACGGCATCGTCGGTCAGGTCACCGATCTGGTCGACCTCAAGCCCGGTGACCTCGTCGTCGACATCGGCAGCAACGACTCCACCCTGCTGCGCGGCTACCCGGCGGGCGGCCCGGAACTCGTGGGCTTCGACCCCAACGGCGAACAGTTCCGCGAGCTGTACCCGGAGAACGTCGCCCTCGTCGCGGACTACTTCACCGGCAAGGCCTTCATCGATCGCTACGGCGCCCGGCGCGCCAAGGTCGTCACCTCCATCGCCATGTTCTACGACCTGCCCCGGCCGGTCGAGTTCATGCAGGAGATCCACGACATCCTCGACGAGGACGGCGTCTGGATCTCGGAGCAGGCGTACCTGCCGTCCATGCTGGACATGGTCGCCTACGACGCGATCTGCCACGAACACCTCGAGTACTACGCGCTGCGGCAGTTCGAATGGATGGCCGAGAAGGTCGGCTTCACCGTCCTCAAGGCCGAGATGACCGAGGTGCACGGCGGCAGCATCCGGGTGACCATGGCGAAGAACAGCGGCCACCACCGGGTGGACGAAGCCGGTCTCGCGGCTTTCCGGCGCAGCGAAGAAAAAGTCGGCCTGCACACGATGGCCCCTTACGAGAAGTTCGCCGCCAGGACCAACGCGCACCGGGACGAACTGCGCGACTTCCTCGACGCCTCGAGGGCCGCGGGGAAGCTGACCCTGGGCTACGGCGCGTCGACCAAGGGCAACGTGATCCTCCAGTACTGCGGGCTGACCGAGAAGGACCTGCCCGCCATCGGCGAGGTCAACGCGGACAAGTCCGGCTGCTTCACCCCGGGAAGCGAGATTCCCATCGTGTCGGAGGAAGACGCCAAGGGGCAGAAGCCCGACCAGTTGCTCGTCCTCCCGTGGGGTTACCGCGACAGCTTCATCGAGCGCGAGCACGAGTACCTCGCGAACGGCGGAACCCTGGTGTTTCCCCTTCCCCAGCTCGAAATCAAGTCGTCCTCCTGACGAGTTTCCCGCTGTGAGAGCAGGCATGGCCCTTGCCATGCCTGCTTCTCTGTTTGTCCAGGCTTCGCCTGTTGTAGCGCGGCAACGCCGTCACCAGACTTACCCTCATGTTCGAAGACCCTGAGACGGCCCGGGTGCTGGCGATATCCCCCCATCTGAACGACGCGGTCCTGTCCGTCGGGGCCGGCTTGGCGCAGGCGGCGCTCGACGGGGCGAAAGTGATCGTCCATACGGTGTTCGCCGGGAGCGCGCCGCCTCCGTATTCCGCGGCGGCGGAACGCATGCACGCGGTGTGGGGGCTCTCGCCGCACGAGGACGCCACGCTTCGCCGCCGTGAAGAGGACATCGCCGCTCTCGATCACCTGGGGGTGACGTATCGGCACGGCCGGTTCCTCGACTCCATCTACCGCAAGCGGCCGGACGGTCAATGGCTGGCGTCGCCGGTGGCAGGCGGAGCGAAACTGGCTGTCCAGGAACGTTCGTCGGACAGTGACGGTGAACTCGTCGCCGAGATCAAAGAAGACCTCGAGTCGGTCATCGAAGAATTCGGCCCCACGCTGATCGTGACCTGCGCGGCCATTCTCGATCACCCCGACAATCAGGTCGCCCGCGACGCCGCGTTGTTCGCCGCGCACGAGAAGAACATTCCGACCCGGCTGTGGGAAGACCTTCCTTACGCGGTGACCAGGCCCGGCCCGGTCGAACTCCCGCCGGGCTTCCACCGCGGTCCCGCTGTTTTCAGCCCCGCCACCGACGGGACGCGGACACGGAAATTCCAGGCCGTGGAGTGTTACTCTTCCCAGCTGGGAATGCTCAACGGGCGCGCCAAGAACATGTTCGAGCGGCTGACCGAGCACGCACGCAACAATTCCCCGGACGGCGGCTACGGCGAAACGACTTGGCCGGTTGTCCGCGACGAAGTGAACAGCTAAACCTGACCTCCCCTCATCGACGCCGTATCACGCCCGGAGGTACCGGAGTGTCCGCAATACTCACTCATCTGCCGTCGCCACCCCAGGACTCGCCTCCTCCCGAAAGCGGGCGAAACCGTTGGGCCGTCTGGCGTTCGCCCGCCGGTCAGCCGCCGTGGGCCCGGCCCGCGCTGCTGGGCATCGCGTTCGTCGCGGTGGTCCTCTACGCCTGGAACCTGCCCCGGGTGGACTACGCGCCCCTGTATTCGGACGCCGTCAAGAGCATGTCCGGGAGCTGGAAGGCGTTCCTGTTCGGCGCCGTCGACCCGCAGGCGACGGCGACGCTCGACAAGCTCGCCGGTTCATTCGTGCCGCAGGTCGTCTCGGCCAAGATCTTCGGCTACAGCGAATGGTCCCTCGCGCTGCCGCAGGTGATCGAGGGCGTGATCTCGGTACTGGTGATGTACCGGGTCGTGCGGCGCTGGGCGGGCGTCGTGCCCGGACTGCTCGCCGCGGGCATCTTCACCCTCACCCCGGTCGCCGCGTCCATGTTCGGGCACAGCATGCAGGACGGTCTGCTGACCATGTGCCTGGTGCTCGCCGTCGACGCGTATCAGCGTTCCGTCCTCGAGGGGCGGCTCCGATCGCTGGTGTGGGCGGGAGTCTGGATCGGGATCGGCTTCCAGGCGAAGATGATGCAGGCGTGGATGATCGTGCCCGCGCTGGCGATCGGCTACCTGCTCACCGCGCCGATCGAGACCCGCCGCCGGGTGAAGCATGTGGGGATCGCCGGAGTGGTGATGCTGGCGGTTTCGCTGTCGTGGATCGCGCTGTACACCTTCACCCCGGCCAACGCCCGTCCGTATGTCAGTGGCACCACCAACAACAGCGCCTTCGCGATGGTGTTCGGATACAACGGTCTCGCGCGGGTGGGCATCAACATCCCCGGCGCCGTGCCGGACGCCGGCCGGGCGGGCGGGGCACCGTCGCTCGGTCCGCCCGACCATCCGCTGAACCTGTCGGAAGCCGGTCCGGGTGACCTCGGCCAGGGGCCCGGCGACCGGGGCCCCGGAGACACCGGACCCGGCGACACGGGGCCGGGCGCCGGGCCGGGACCCGGGGACACCGGACCTGGAGACACGGGGCCTGGTCCTGGGGACACCGGGCCTGGTGACACGGGGCCGGGAGCGGGGCAGCCGGGGCCGGGACAGGGCCAGCCCGGACCTGGAGACGTGCTGGTGCTCCCCAACGGGGACGTGATCGTGGGACCGGGTGGCGGACCGCCTCCCCAGATGGACCAGTCGAAGGTCGAGAGCCGGACAGACCCCTTGGGGTGGAACAAGTTGCTCGACGGTCACCTCGGCGTCGCGATCTCCTGGCTGTTCCCGCTGGCCTTCCTGGCCCTGCTCTGCGGGCTCTGGTGGTCGCGCCGGTCCGAGCGCACCGATCCGGTGCGCGGCGGACTGGTGATGTGGGGCGTGTGGCTCGTGACCTTCACCGTCGTGTTCAGCCTGGGGGACGTCGCGCACACCGCGTACGTCGCCTCGTTCGCCCCCGCGATCGCCGCCCTTTCCGCCCTCGGGATCGTGACGTTCTGGCGGGCGTACCAGCGCGGCGGCCGGGCGGCCTGGATACTGCCGATCGCGATCGCTGCCCAGCTGGCTTGGAGTGCGTGGCTCTGGTCGCACTATCCCAACTTCCTACCGTGGGCGAGGTGGGGCACGCTCGCGCTGGGCGTGATCGCGCTCGTCGTGCTGGTTCTGGCGCGAGTGCGCAAGAGCTCGTCCACCGGGTTGGTGACGGCGGGGCTCGCCATCGGCGTCGCGGCCGTACTCGCCGCGCCCGCCACGTACGCCGTGTCCGTACTGGACTCGGACTACTCCGGCAGTTCCTTCGACGCCAACGCCGGACCGGCTTCGGGATCCGCGTGACCGATCCGCGCCACCCTGGTGTCGCGAAAGCCACTTTCAGGACATCAGACGTCCCGAAAGTGGCTTTCGCGACACCCGAAGCCGGCACGCAAGCAGTGACCCGCCAAGTTCGCCTTGCTCCTCTCACCGCTCACGAGACACCCACGACGCCGACTGTGTGGATTTTGGGACGTTAGATGACCAGAAATCCACACAGTCCCGCGTGACCGGCCCGATCGCGACAGCCGGGACGCCGGAGACCTGAGACTGTGTGGAAATAGGGACGCTCACTGTCTCTATTTCCACACAACCCACGTCGGTCTCTTGAAAGAACGTCGTATTCGCCACGAACCCGAGGTTCCCCCAAGCGCGTGAAGGCCCCCTTCCCTCGGCTCAGCCGAGGGAAGGGGGCCTTCACGCGCTATCGCACAGACCTCAGAGGCGCGCGGTGATCAGGTCCGCCAGCCGCGAAACGCCCTCTTCGATCAGTTCCGGGGTGAGCAGGCTGATCGACAGCCGGAGCTGGTGGAATCCGCCCTTGCCGCCGTAGAAGTGATGCATCGGGGTGAACAGCACGCCGTGGTCGCGGGCCGAGCGTTCCAGCAGATCGTCGTCGACGACGAAAGGCACGGTGACGGTGACGAAGAAGCCGCCCGTCGGAGTGTTCCAGCTGACGCCCTCGCAAGACCCGAGCCTGCGGCTCAGTTCGCCCAGCGTCAGGTGGAGATTGCGCTGGTAGATGGAGATTTCCCGGGTGTTGGCCTTGGTCAGGCTGAAATCGTTGAGCAGCAGCTTCCCGGCGATCACCGCCTGCGCGATGGGGGAGGTGTTCACCGTGAGCATGCCCTTGAGCTTGGAAAGCTGGTCGGCGAACAGGCCGCCGCCCGCCATCCGCTGATCCGCCACCGCGTAGCCGACGCGGGCGCCGGGCATCCCGGTTTTGGCGAAGGAGCCGAGATAGACCACGGACCCCGACCGGTCGAGGGATTTCAGCGCGGGGAGCCGCTCGGAGCCGAACAGCCCGTACGCGTTGTCCTCCAGGAGCAGGATTCCGTGCGCCTCGGCGACGTCGAGAAGACGGTGGCGGGAGGGCAGGTCCATGCTGGTGCCGGTGGGGTTGGCGAAGTTGGGGGTCACGTAGCAGGCCCGGACCCGCTTGCCCTGTTCGTCGGCCCGTTTCAGCTGGAGCACGAGGTCGTCGGGGTCGATGCCGTTCTCGTTGGACCGCACCGGCCAGACGGGGGTGTCGGTGAGCAGCGCCGCGCCGGTCAGCCCGACATAGGTGGGGGCGGGGGCGAGCAGCACGTCCCGGTCACTCGCCCGCAGCGTGCGGAGGACCAGGAACATGGCCTCCTGGGCGCCGACGGTGACGACCACCGATTCGGGGGCGGCGTCGATGTTCTCGTCTTCGGCGAGATTCCGGGCGATGAGATCGGCGATGACGCCCTTGGTGGTGCCGTATTGGAAGAGAGTGCGGGTGACCCCGGCCTCGTCCAGTTTCCGATCGCGCCGCAAATGGTCGCAATAGGCGTCGATGTACTGGTGAATGAGGCTGATGTCGAAGAACTCTTCGTACGGCCGTCCTGCCGCCATGGAAATGGCCACAGGGTATTCGTCGATCAGCTCGTTGAGCAGATTCATCGACGAGATGGCCGGATCAGTGAGCGATCCGTGCAGCGTTTCCACGTTCAGCTGAGTGGACAGACCGTTTGAATCCATGAATACTAGGATTTCCATACGCCGTTGAGGTGTCAAGAAAAGGCGGTGGACGGCGCGATGATTTCCGTCGCGCTCCGGCTGTCCATCGCCGAATCCTCCGGACACTCGATCTCTGAAGGTACGGTCGAGTCCGTGCCGCCCATCCGGCGAGGACGGACCCGTTGAGGGGAAACACTTTCGCCAGGAATTCACCGGCGGCCTCACCATCGAATCGCGGCGCAGAAGCCGCACTCCCGACAGGAGCATCATGCTGATGACAACCGAGAACGGGATCCGGTTGTCCTACAACGATTGTGGTGACGGCCCGCCGGTGCTGCTGCTCACCGGCACCGGGGCGCCGAGTTCGGTGTGGGATCTGCACCAGATCCCCGTACTCCGCGCCGCCGGCTTCCGGGTGATCACCATGGACAATCGCGGGATCCCGCCGAGCGACGACGGCACGGACGGGTTCACCATCGAAGACCTCGTCGCGGACGTGGCCGCCCTGATCGACTACCTGGACGCGGTGCCGTGCCGCGTGATCGGCACGTCGATGGGTTCCTACATCGCGCAGGAGCTGGCACTCACGCATCCGGAACTGCTGGACTCGGTCCTGCTGATGGCCGCCTGCGGCAAGAGCAGTCTCGTCCAGCGGGTACTCGCGGAAGGCGAGGCGGAACTGATCGAGCGGGGTATCGAGCTGCCCCCGGATTTCCTCGCCGCCGTTCGCGCCATGCACAACCTGGGGCCCGCGACACTCGCCGACGACGACCTCGCGGGCGACTGGCTCGACCTGTTCGCCGCGGCGGGGGCCTGGGGGCCGGGTGTCCGCGCGCAGCTGTTGCTGAGCGCGTTGCCCGACCGCCTCGAGGCCTATCGCTCGATCAAGGTGCCCAGCCACGTCGTCTCGTTCGAGCACGATCTCGTGGCGCCGCCGGAAGCCGGGCGGGAGCTGGCCGCCGCGATCCCCGGCGCGACACACCGCACGATTCCCGGCTGCGGGCATTTCGGCTACCTGGAGAACCCGGAAGCGGTGAACCGCGAGCTCCTCCGGTTCCTGCGCACGGAATCCCGCGAGACACTGGGAGAGACCGCATGACCGTCCTTTCGGCGGCCACGACGCCGGCCCTGTTCGAGGCGACAGCAGCCGTGCTGCCGGACAGGCCGGCGGTGGCGATGGACACCACCACGCTCACCTACGCCGAGCTGAACGGCGAGGCCAACCGGCTCGCGCGGAAGCTCGTGGCACACGGGGTCGGCCCGGAACGGCTGGTCGCGCTGGCGATGCCGAGGTCGATCGAGTTCGTCATCGCGATCCTGGCCGTGCACAAGGCGGGCGCCGCGTACGTGCCCGTCGATCCGGACTATCCGGAGGAACGCAAGCGGCACATGCTGGACGACACGGCGGCGCACTGCCTGCTGTGCCTGCCGGGCCAGGACGTGGCCGGCGCGCCCGTCGTGCTGAGCGTGGAACGGGAGCCGGGCCTGTCCGAGCCGAACCTGGACGACCGGGAACGTCTCGGCCCGTTGCGTCCCGATCATCCCGCGTACGTCATCTACACCTCGGGCTCGACGGGGAAGCCGAAGGGCGTGCTGGTCACGCATCGCGGGATCCCGAACCTCGCCGACGATTACGTGCGCCGCCAGAACCTGGTGCCGGAGAGCAGGTTGCTGGCCTTCGCCTCGCCCAGCTTCGACGCCGCCGTCGCCGAGTTCTGGCCGATCTGGCAGGCCGGTGGCTGCCTGGTGCTGGCCTCCGCTCCGGATCTGGTCCCCGGTGAGCCGCTCGGCAAGCTGGTGCGAGACCAGGGCATCACCCACGTCACGCTGCCGCCGTCCGCGCTGGCGCCACTGGAGGAGTCCGGCGGCCTGCCCGCGGGGCTGACCCTCCTGGTCGCCGGCGAGGCGTGCCCGGCTCCGGTGGCGAAACGCTGGGCCATGGACCGCGTGATGATCAACGCCTACGGCCCGACGGAGGTCACCGTCGCGGTGACCGCGAGCGAGCCGCTGACCGGTGAGGACACCCCGCCGATCGGCAGGCCGATCACCGGTGTCCGCACCTACGTCCTGGACGAGCGGCTGCGGCCCGTCCCGGACGGGGATGTGGGCGAGCTGTACACGATGGGCCCCGGCCTCGCCCGCGGTTACCTCCGCAGGCCGGCCGCGACCGCGGAACGGTTCCTGCCGGATCCGTTCGGCACGCCGGGCGGCCGCATGTACCGCACCGGGGACAGGGTGCGAAAGCGTTCGGACGGCCAGTACGTCTTCGTCGGCCGCGCCGACGACCAGCTGAAGGTGCGCGGCCACCGGATCGAGCCGGGCGAGGTCGAGGCCGCCCTGCTCTCGGTGGACGGCGTGGCCCAGGCGGTGGTGACGGCGCACGACAACCGGCTGGTCGCCTACGTGGTCGGCACCGGCGGCGAGCGGGTGACGGCGGACGATCTCCTCCCGCCGTTGCGTGAGCGGATGCCTTCGTACCTGATACCCGATGTGGTCGTCAGCCTGCCGAGCCTGCCGGTCTCGCCGAACGGCAAGATCGACAGGGTCGCCCTGCCCACTCCTGAAGAGGAGCACGCCGGGCGCGCGGCGGCGGGGCGGGCACCGCTCACTCCCACGGAAATCATCCTCGCCGAGCTGTTCGCCGACGTGCTCGGCGTCAGCACTGTCGGCGTCGAGGACAGCTTCTTCGAGATCGGCGGCCATTCGCTGCTCGCGACCCGTTTGGTGAGCCGTATCCGCGAACGCCTGAAGATCCGGCTGAGAGTGCAGGCCTTCTTCGACGCGCCGACGGTGGCGCGACTCGCCAAGGTGCTCGACGGCGCACACACCTGACCTGGAGACACCTTCATGCAGACGACGAACGCCGTCGATCTCGGCAACCCCGATCTGTACACGACCTTGGACCGCCACGGCCGCTGGCGTGAGCTCGCCTCGGAAGACGCGATGGTGTGGAGCGAGCCGGGCAGTTCGCCCGGCGGTTTCTGGTCGGTGTTCTCGCATCAGGCGTGTGCCGCCGTCCTCGGCCCTTCCGCGCCGTTCACCTCCGAATACGGGATGATGATCGGCTTCGACCGCGACCATCCGGACAACTCGGGTGGCCAGATGATGGTGGTGTCCGAACAGGACCAGCACCGCAAATTGCGCAAGCTGGTCGGGCCGCTGCTGTCGAGGGCGGCCGCGCGGAAGCTTTCGGAGCGCGTGCGCACGGAAGTGCGCGGCGTGCTCGACAGAGTGCTCGACGGCGAGGTGTGCGACGTCGCCGCCGCGATCGGCCCGCGTATCCCCGCCGCCGTCGTCTGCGAAATCCTCGGCGTTCCCGTCGAGGACCAGGACATGCTCATCGACCTGACCAATCACGCTTTCGGCGGTGAGGACGAACTGTTCGACGGGATGACGCCGCGTCAGGCGCATACCGAAATCCTCGTCTACTTCGACGAACTGGTCGGCGCGCGCCGCGAAAGCCCCGGCGAAGATCTCGTCAGCACCCTGCTGTCCGACGACGAGCTCTCGATCGACGACGTGGTTCTCAACTGCGACAACGTGTTGATCGGCGGCAACGAGACCACCCGGCACGCGATCACCGGCGCGGTGCACGCGTTCGCCACCGTGCCCGGCCTGCTGGCGCGGGTACGGGACGGGAGCGCGGACGTCGACACCGTCGTGGACGAGGTGCTGCGCTGGACCTCGCCCGCGATGCACGTGCTCAGGGTGTCGACGAGTGAAGTCACGATCAACGGCCGCGACCTGCCACCCGGGACGCCGGTGGTCGCCTGGCTGCCCGCCGCGAACCGGGATCCGGCCGTGTTCGAAGACCCCGACACCTTCCTGCCGGACCGGAAACCCAATCGGCACATCGCCTTCGGCCACGGCATGCACCACTGTCTCGGATCCGCGCTCGCGCGGATCGAGCTGGCTGTCGTGCTGCGTGAGGTCGCCGAGCGGGTGTCGCGAGTGGAGCTGGTGAAGGAACCGTCCTGGTTGCGCGCGGTCGTCGTGCAGGGATATCGCGAGCTCCCGGTGCGGTTCGCGGGCCGCTGAGCCCGCGTCTGTCCTATGTGGACGTAAGTGTCAAGCGGACACCATTGATGCTCAAGGGGCTCCGGGCCATCCTGAGATCGAGGATTACATCTATTCCACGGAGGAATGTCTTGTCTTCTCAAGAAACCACACAGAATTTCGAGATCGACCATGTGGAAATGTATGTGGCCAACCTCGAGGTGGCCGCGTCCGGCTGGATGGACAAATACGGCTTTTCCGTCGCCTCCACCGACCGGTCGGCCGACCACCGGAGCGTGACGTTGCGGCAGGGGCCGATCGCGCTGGTCCTCACCGAGCCGACTTCGGACCGGCACCCGGGGGCGACGTACCTGCAGACCCACGGCGACGGGGTGGCCGACATCGGGCTGCGCACTCCGGACGTGGCCGCCGCTTTCGAGGCCGCGGTGAAGGCGGGGGCGGAGGCCATCCGCGAGCCGGCTGAGCGCGCGGATTCGGTCATCACGGCCACCGTCGGCGGTTTCGGCGACGTCGTGCACACCCTGATCCAGCGTGACGTCACCGGTGAAGCGCCGGAAGCCTTCCGCGGCAGGGGAGCACTGGAACTGCTCGCGATCGACCATTTCGCGGTCTGCCTCAACGCGGGTGACCTCGGCCCCACGGTGGCGTACTACGAGCGCGCCCTCGGGTTCAAGCAGATCTTCGAAGAGCACATCGTGGTCGGCGCGCAGGCGATGAACTCGACCGTCGTGCAGAGCGCGTCGGGATCGGTCACCCTCACGCTGATCGAGCCCGACAAGACCGCCGACCCCGGCCAGATCGACGACTTCATCAAGGAGCACCACGGGTCCGGCGTCCAGCACATCGCCTTCACCAGCGCGGACGCGGTGCGCGCGGTCAAGGAGCTTTCCGCGCGCGGCGTGGAATTCCTGAAGACCCCGGACGCCTACTACGACCTGCTCGGCGAGCGGATCGAGCTGGAGACGCACTCGCTGGACGACCTGCGGGAGACGAAACTGCTCGCCGACGAGGACCACGGCGGCCAGCTGTTCCAGATCTTCACCGCCTCCACGCATCCGCGGAAGACCATCTTCTTCGAGATCATCGAGCGGCAGGGCGCGGGAACGTTCGGCAGTTCCAACATCAAGGCCCTGTACGAAGCCGTGGAGCTGGAGCGGACCGGACAGAGCAAGCTCGGTCCCGCCCGGCGATGACCCACCTCTGCCTGGACGACCTCGAACGGGCCGCCCGTGACGTCCTCCCCGGCGAGATGTGGGACTTTCTCGCCGGGGGCAGCGGCGCCGAGGCCTCGCTGGAGGCCAACCGCGCCGCACTCGAGCGGATCTTCGTGATCCCCCGGATGTTGCGCGAGCTGACCGGCGGCACCACCGAGGTCGAGCTCTTCGGCCGGCGCACCGCCCTGCCGATGGCGGTCGCGCCGGTCGCGTACCAGCGGTTGTTCCACCCAGCGGGTGAACTCGCGGCGGCCCGCGCGGCGCGGGACGCCGGGGTGCCGTACACCATCTGCACCCTGAGCAGTGTCCCGCTGGAGGAGATCGCGGCCGTCGGCGGGCGGCCGTGGTTCCAGTTGTACTGGCTGCGCGACGAGAAGCGATCCCTCGAACTCGTCCGCCGCGCGGAAGACGCCGGGTGCGAGGCGATCGTGTTCACCGTCGACGTGCCGTGGATGGGACGGCGCCTGCGGGACATGCGGAACGGCTTCGCGCTGCCGGATTCCGTGACGGCGGCCAATTTCGACGCCGGGGCGGCCGCGCACCGCCGGACACAAGGACTTTCGGCCGTCGCCGACCACACGGCGCGCGAGTTCGCGCCCGCCACTTGGGAATCCGTGGAGGCCGTCCGTGCCCATACGGACCTTCCGGTCGTGCTCAAGGGGATCCTCGCGGTCGAGGACGCGACGCGTGCGGTCGACGCGGGGGCGGCCGGAATCGTGGTGTCCAACCACGGAGGTCGTCAGTTGGACGGCGCCATACCGGGGATCGAGATGCTGGGCGAGATCGCCGCGGCGGTTTCCGGTGGTTGCGAAGTGCTGCTCGACGGGGGAATCCGGAACGGCGTGGACATCCTCAAGGCCGCCGCCCTCGGCGCGTCGGCCGTACTGGTCGGGCGCCCCGTGATGTGGGGGCTCGCCGCGGCGGGCGAGGACGGCGTCCGTCAGACGCTCGACCTGCTCGCCACCGAACTCCGGAACGCGCTCGGCCTGGCGGGTTGCGACTCGATGGGCGCGGCCCGGCGGTTGAGCACGAGGGTCTCCGGACCCGGCTGATCCGTTTGCCAACGGTGGTTCTTTCCCGAAGGAGGAAGGTGCTTCTCTCGCTTCCCGCGCCGATCGCCCCGATCGCCGCGCACAGTCTCCTGATCTTCTTGCTCCAGGTCGGCTTGCTGCTTCTGCTCGCCGTGGTGTTCGGCAGGCTGGCCGCCCGGTTCGGGATGCCCGCGGTCGTCGGCGAACTGGTCGTCGGGGTGCTCCTCGGCCCGTCCCTGCTGGCGTGGGCCGCACCGGGGTTGCACGGCTGGTTGTTCCCCGCCGTCAGCGAGCAGTACCACCTGCTCGACGCGGTCGGCCAGATCGGTGTCATCCTGCTGGTCGGTTTCACCGGCATGCAGATGGACATGGGTCTGCTCCGCCGTCGGCGCGCCGCGGCCGCGGGAGTGGGTCTCGGCGGCCTGATCGTTCCACTCGGCCTGGGGATCGGCGCGGGTTACGTCCTGCCCAAGATGCTGATTCCCGAGGGCACGGACATCACCGTCTTCGCGCTCTTCCTCGGCGTGGCGTTGTGCGTCAGCGCCATCCCGGTCATCGCCAAGACCCTGATGGACATGAAACTGCTGCACCGCAACGTCGGACAGCTCACGCTCGCCGCCGGGGCGATCGAGGACGCGTTCGGCTGGTTCATGTTGTCCATCGTCAGCGCGATGGCGGTCACGGCGGTGTCGACCGGCGCGGTGCTCCTCTCGCTCGGCTACCTGCTCGGGGTCCTCGTCTTCGCGTTCACCATCGGCAGGCCACTGGTCCGGAGCGTGTTGCGCACCGCCGCCAAGTCCGAGGGCCCCGGTCTCACCGTCTCCGCCGCCGTCGTCCTGATACTCCTCGCCTCAGCGGGGACGCAAGCCCTCGGGCTGGAGGCGATCTTCGGTGCTTTCCTCTGCGGCATCCTGATCAGCACCGCGGGCAAGGTGGAACCGGCCAAGCTCGCGCCTCTGCGCACGGTGGTCCTGTCGGTCTTCGCGCCGATCTTCTTCGCCACGGCCGGGTTGCGCATGGATCTCACCGCGCTGATCCGCCCGCAGGTCCTCCTCACCGGGCTGGCGGTGCTCGCGCTGGCCATCATCGGCAAATTCGTCGGCGCGTACGCCGGCGCGCGGCTCAGCGGCCTGAACAAATGGGAGGGACTGGCGCTCGGCGCGGGACTGAACGCGCGCGGCGTCATCGAAATCGTGGTCGCGATGGTGGGCCTGCGGCTGGGCATCCTCAGCGTGGAGATCTACACGATCGTGATCCTCGTCGCGATCGTCACCTCGCTCATGGCACCGCCGATCCTGCGGTTCGCGATGAAGAGAGTGGAGCAGACCGCCGAGGAAGAGGTGCGGGAAACCGAGCACCGCGCGTGGACCACGCAAACGGCGAAAACCCAGCAGGAACAACCACTCTAGGCGAGGAGCAGGTCCACGTAACTCACGTGACCAGACCCGGAACTCACGTGACCAGACCCGTAACTCACGTGATTGGACGCCGCACTCAAGAGTTCCGCCTCTAATCACGTGAGTTCCGGGTCTGATCACGCGAGTGCGGCGCCTGATCACGCGAGTCACGTCTTCGCCCTGACTGCGAACCGGCCCACCGGTCGCTGCGTGGGTGCGTTGCGAAAGTGGCTTTCGCGACATCGCCGAAGACCACGTCACCTTTACCGCTCAAGGGAATTGGACGGTCTGGACCGTCGAGATCACTCGAAGCTACCTTCAACGACATGGCTTGAGCACCGCGCGGTGGTCATGACAAGGAGTCCTTTGATGCTGCCCTGTCTCGTCCCGCGAAACGCGGTGCGTCGCCGCGACGACCGTGACCACACCGACCGGATCGCCCTGTCGGCCGCGACCACCGACGGGGTGCACCTGCGGACCGAGGACGTGCGCGCCTGGATCGCGGAACGTCGTGAGGCCAACGCTTTCCACGTCGAGCGCATCCCGTTCGCGGAGATGGACCAGTGGTGGTTCGAGGGAGCCACCGGCAATCTCGTGCACCGCAGCGGACGGTTCTTCGCGATCGAGGGCCTGCACGTGGTCGAGCACGACGGCCCCCACGGCGACGGTCCCTACCGTGAATGGCAGCAGCCGGTCATCAAACAGCCCGAAGTGGGCATTCTCGGCATCCTGGCCAAGGAATTCAACGGCGTCCTGCATTTCCTGATGCAGGCCAAAATGGAGCCAGGGAACCCCAATCTGGTGCAGCTCTCGCCGACGGTGCAGGCCACCCGCAGCAATTACACCAAGGCGCACGGCGGCACGAACGTCAAACTGATCGAGTACTTCGCCCCGCCCGACCCCGAACGGGTCATCGTCGACGTTCTCCAAGCGGAGCAAGGGTCTTGGTTCTTCCGCAAGTCCAATCGCAACATGATCGTCGAGACCGTCGACGACGTGCCGCAAGAGGACGACTTCTGTTGGCTCACCCTCGGCCAGATCGCGGAGCTGATGCACGAGGACGAGACGATCAACATGAACGCCAGGAGCGTCCTGTCGTGTTTGCCTTACCACGACACGGCTCCCGGCGCGTTGTTCTCCGACGTCCAGCTCCTTTCGTGGTTCACGAACGAACGCTCACGCCATGACGTGCGCGCCCATCGCATCCCGCTCAAGGACGTGGGCGGCTGGAAACAGGGCGTCGAAGCGATCGAGCACGAGGACGGCCGGTTCTTCAACGTCCGCGCTGTCGCTGTGAAGGGCAGCAACCGCGAGAAGATCAGCTGGACTCAGCCGTTGCTCGAATCCGTCGGCGAGGGTGTCGTCGCGTTCCTCATGCGCGAGATCGAGGGTGTGCCGCATGTCCTGGTGCACGCCCGCGCCGACGCCGGTTTCCTCGACACCGTCGAGTTGGCGCCGACGGTCCAGCGCACGCCCCTCAACTACGCGCACCTGCCCGCGGAGAACCGGCCGCCGTTCCTCGACTTCGTCCAGGACGCGCCCCGGTCGCGGATCCGCTACGAGGCCGTCCATTCCGAGGAAGGCGGCCGCTTCCTCAACGCCAGGGCCCGGTATCTTGTGGTCGACGCGGACGGCACGATCGATCCGCCGCCCGGCTTCGCCTGGGTCACCCCGGCGCAGCTCACCGCGCTCACCCGGCACGGGCACTACGTCAGCGTCGAGGCCCGCACTCTTCTCGCCTGTATCAACGCCGCGGTGGCACAGCCGCGGGGAACCGCCGCCCTCGATTCCCTCTCAGTTCACGGAAAGGCTCGCGCATGACCACGCGTGTATGGGATTACCAGGCCGAATACCAGAACGAGCGGCTCGACCTGCTGAACGCGGTCGAGACGGTCTTCGATTCTGGACAGCTCGTACTCGGCGCCAGTGTGCGCGGTTTCGAGTCGGAATTCGCCGCGTACCACGGGGTCTCGCATTGTGTCGGTCTCGACAACGGGACGAACGCGATCAAGATCGGCCTGCAGGCGCTGGGGATCGGTCCGGGCGACGAGGTGATCACGGTGTCGAACACCGCGGCCCCGACCGTGGTCGCGATCGACGGCACGGGCGCCACCCCGGTCTTCGTCGACGTCCGCGAAGACGATTTCCTGATGGACACCGGTCAGGTCGAGGCGGCGATCACCGAACGCACCAAATGCCTGCTGCCCGTCCACCTGTACGGGCAGTGCGTGGACATGGCCCCGCTCAAGGAACTCGCCGCGAAGCACGGTCTGTCCATTTTGGAGGATTGCGCCCAGGCGCACGGGGCGAAGCAGAACGGCGTGATCGCCGGCTCGACCGGTGACGCGGCCGCGTTCTCGTTCTACCCGACCAAGGTGCTCGGCGCGTACGGCGACGGCGGCGCGACCATCACGTCCGACGAAGCAGTGGAGCGCAAGCTGCGGCGGCTGCGGTACTACGGCATGGACACGCAGTACTACACCTTGGAGACGCCTGCCCACAACAGCAGGTTGGACGAGGTCCAGGCCGAGATCCTGCGGCGCAAGCTCAAGCGGCTCGACACGTACACGGCCGCCCGCCGGGCCATCGCCGAGCGCTATGCCGAGGGTCTCGGCGACACCGAACTGAAGCTTCCCCGGACCGTGCCCGGCAATGAGCACGTCTACTACGTGTACGTGGTGCGGCACCCGCGGCGTGACGACATCCTCGAGCGGCTCAAGGCGTACGACATCCACCTCAACATCAGCTACCCGTGGCCGGTGCACACCATGACCGGGTTCGCCCACCTCGGCTACGAGACGGGTTCGCTCCCGGTCACCGAGAAACTGGCCACCGAGATCTTCTCGCTGCCGATGTACCCGGCGCTCGACCCGGACGTCCAGGACAAGGTCATCCACGCGGTCCGCGAAGTGCTGTCCTCCCTCTGACCAGATCGATCACAGGAGCAAGCCGTGCAAGCACGCAAACTCGCCGTCGAAGGCGCGATCGAGTTCACCCCTCGCGTCTTCCCCGACGACAGGGGCATGTTCCTCTCGCCGTACCAGGAAGAGGCTTTCGTCGAGGCCAACGGCGCCCCGCTTTTCCGGGTGGCGCAGACGAACCACAGCGTGTCCAAGCGCGGTGTCCTGCGAGGCGTCCACTACACCGTGACACCGCCGGGTGTCGCGAAGTACGTCTACTGCGCGCGCGGCAGTGCCTTGGACATCGTGGTCGACATCCGGGTCGGCTCGCCCACGTTCGGCAAGACCGACGTGGTCCTGATGGATCAGCGGGACCACCGGACGATGTACTTCCCCGTCGGGCTCGGCCACGCGTTCGTGGCGCTCGAGGACGACACCGTCATGTCCTACATGATCTCCGGAACCTATGTGCCGCAGAACGAACTCGCCCTTTCGGTGCTGGATCCCGCGCTGGGCCTGTCCTTGGACATCGGTGCGGAGCCGATCCTGTCCGAGCGGGACCGGACGGCGATCACCCTCGCCGAAGCGAAGGAGCGGGGGCTCCTGCCGGACTACGCCACCAGCCGGGAACTCGAGCGGCGGCTGACCGAAGCCCCCGTCACGGCCTGACAACGCCATGATCGAGGAGATGAATGTGGACAACGGGCGTGGGGACGATCCTGTCGCCGCCCTGCTCGGTGCCGGTGTCGTCGTCACCGGCGCCGGCCGGGGCATCGGCGCCGCGCTGGCGAGGAGGTTCGCCGAAGCGGGCGCCCGGGTGGTGGTCAACGACCGGCATCCCGACCGGGCCGCGGCGGTCGCCGCCGAGATCGGCGGGCTGGCGTTGCCCGGCAACGCCTCCGATCGCCTGGTACCCGCGGCCCGCGAACTGCTGGGCGGGGCCGTGGACGTCTACTGCGCCAACGCAGGCGTCCTGCGCACCGGCGGCCCCGAGGCCTCCGACGACGACTGGGCCACGTCCTGGGACGTCAATGTCATGGCCCATGTCCAAGCCGCCCGTGACCTGCTGCCCGACTGGCTGGACCGCGGCCGGGGCCGGTTCGTTTCGGTGGCCTCGTCGGCGGCTTTGCTCACGCTGATCGGATCCGCGCCGTACGCGGTCTCCAAACACGCGTCGCTCGCGTTCGCCGAATGGATGTCGGTGACGTACCGGCACCTCGGCGTCCACGTGCACGCGATCTGCCCGCGTGCCGTGCGTACCGAAGCCTACGAGGCGGAACTCGAATCCACTGAGCTGCAATTGCTTTCGACCGCCATCGGTCCCGAGAAGGTGGCGGACGCGCTGTTCGAGAGCATCGCGGCGGACCGGTTCCTGGTCCTCCCGCATCCCGAGGTCGCCGAGCACGCGGCCCAGCGCGTCACCGATCGCGAACGCTGGCTCAGCGACATCAACAGGATGCAAACAAGTACCTCGCGCTGAAAGCTTTCCGGCCTTGGACGCTGTTGACCACCGAGATCGGCGAAGCCTAATTTCGAGAATGTTCACTTCAGTTCCGCGAAAGGTGAGATCAATGCTCGCTGCGCAGTTCAAGCAGCTGCTCCGAAGCAAGCTCAGAACATGGGGGTGGATGTACCGATGACCGCCATTGCCGAACCCGCCGAAGACCTTTCCGTTTTCACCGGGCTGACCGAAATAACCCGGTTCGCCGGGGTGGGGACAGCGGTTTCCGCGTCGTCCTACTCGCAATCCGAGCTCCTCGAAATCCTCGACATCGAGGATCCCAAGATCCGGTCGATCTTCCTGAACAGCGCGATCGACCGGCGCTTCCTCACACTTCCGCCGGAGGGTCCCGGCGGGGAGCGAGTCTCGGAACCGCAGGGCGATCTGCTGGACAAGCACAAGAAGATCGCGGTCGACATGGGATGCCGGGCGCTCGAGGCCTGCCTGAAATCGGCGGGGGCCACACTTTCGGACCTGCGTCACCTGTGCTGCGTCACCTCGACTGGTTTCCTGACCCCCGGCCTGAGCGCGCTGATCATCCGCGAGATGGGCATCGACCCGCATTGCAGCCGTTCGGACATCGTGGGCATGGGCTGCAACGCGGGCCTGAACGCGCTCAACGTGGTCTCGGGCTGGTCCGCGGCACATCCGGGCGAGCTCGGCGTCGTTCTGTGCAGCGAAGCCTGTTCCGCCGCGTACGCCCTCGACGGCACCATGCGGACCGCGGTGGTCAACAGCCTCTTCGGCGACGGATCGGCGGCCCTCGCCGTCATTTCCGGTGACGGCCGGGTGCCCGGCCCCCGGGTCCTGAAGTTCGCGAGCTACATCATCACCGACGCGGTCGAAGCGATGCGCTACGACTGGGATCGCGAGCAGGACCGGTTCAGCTTCTTCCTCGACCCGCAGATTCCCTACGTGGTCGGCGCGCACGCCGAGATCGTGATCGACAGGCTTCTGTCGGGTACGGGCCTGCGCCGCAGCGACATCGCCCAGTGGCTGGTGCATTCCGGCGGCAAGAAGGTCGTCGACGCCGTTGTCGTCAATCTCGGCCTGAGCCGGTACGACGTCCGCCACACCACCGGTGTGCTCCGTGACTACGGGAACCTCTCCAGCGGCTCCTTCCTCTTCTCCTACGAGCGTCTCGCCGACGAGGACGTGGCCCGTCCCGGTGAGTACGGCGTGCTCATGACCATGGGGCCCGGCTCCACGATCGAAATGGCGCTTATCCAATGGTGACGCGTAACGAAGTGAACGACGAACTGGTGCTGCGTTTCGACGGCGCACGGCCCTTGTCGGCCGCGGCGGTCGAGGAGATCGACGCGCTCTGCGATCGGGCCGAGGACCATCGGGAACCGGGTCCGGTCACCCTCCACGTCACGGGTGCCCCGCCCGCGGACTGGGCGAAAGGGCTGGCCGTCGGCCTGGTCAACAAATGGGAACGGGTCGTGCGCCGGTTCGAACGGCTCGGCAGGCTCACCGCCGCGGTGGCGTCGGGGGAGTGTGCCGGAATGGCGCTGGACCTCCTGCTCGCCGCCGACGTCCGGATCGCCGAACCGGGGACGCGGTTGCTGCTCTCGTGGGCGGGCGGCGGCGCCTGGCCGGGGATGACCGTCTACCGGCTCACCCAGCAGGCCGGCGCGGCGGGAATCCGGCGGGCCGTCCTGCTCGGAACGCCGATCGAGACCGATCGCGCTCTCGCGCTCAACTTGATCGACGAGGTGTCCGCGGATCCGGCGAAGACACTGGCCGAACTGGCCGGTGCCACGGACGGCGCGGAGACGGCGATCCGGCGGCAGCTGATCTTCGAAGCGGGCTCGACCACCTTCGAGGAGGCACTCGGCGCCCACCTCGCCGCGGCGGACCGGGCGTTGCGACGGGAAGCCAAGTCGTGACAACGGATTCGGTGACTCTTCCGCCAGGGCTCGACCTTCGGGCCCTGGCGGGGGAGGCTCACCGGGTCGACGACGGCGTCCGGGCGATGCGCGCCGCCTTCGTGGAGGCGCACGCCGAAGAGATCTACGCCGAACTCACCGACGGCCGGACGAGATACCTGCGCATCGACGAACTCGTCGGTGCCGCCGCCCTCGCTTTCCCCGGCCTGGTGCCGACGGAAGAGCAGATGGCGGCCGAGCGCGCGCTGCCGCAGGCGGAAAAGACGGGACGTGAGATCGACCAGGGCATCTTCCTGCGCGGGATCCTGCGTGCCCCGAAGGCCGGTCCGCATCTGCTCGACGCCATGCTCCGCCCCACTTCCCGGGCGTTGCGGCTGTTGCCCGAATTCACCGAGACCGGTTTGGTCCGGATGGAAGCCGTCCGGCTGGAACGCCGTGACGGCGTCGCGTATCTGACCCTGTGCCGGGACGACTGTTTGAACGCCGAGGACGCCCAGCAGGTCGACGACATGGAGACCGCGGTCGACCTGGTGCTGCTCGACCCGTCCGTCCGGGTGGCACTGCTGCGGGGCGGGGTGATGACTCATCCCCGGTACGAGGGGCGCCGGGTGTTCTGCGCGGGGATCAACCTCAAGAAGCTGAGCTCGGGCGACATCCCGCTCGTCGATTTCCTTCTGCGTCGGGAACTGGGCTATATCCACAAGATCGTCCGCGGGGTGCTCACGGACGGCTCGTGGCACTCGCGGTTCGTCGACAAGCCCTGGATGGCCGCAGTCGATTCCTTCGCCATCGGCGGCGGGACGCAGCTCCTCTTGGCCTTCGACCATGTGCTCGCGGCGTCCGACGCGTACCTCAGCCTGCCCGCGGCCAAGGAGGGGATCATCCCCGGGGCGGCGAACTTCCGGCTTTCCCGGTTCACCGGACCTCGGGTGGCGCGGCAGGTGATCCTCGGCGGCCGCCGGATCCAGGCGGACGAGCCGGACGCGCGGCTGATCCTCGACGAGGTCGTCGCGCCGGAGGAGATGGACGCGGCGATCGACGGCGCGCTGGCCCGTCTCGACGGGGAAGCGGTGGCGGCCAACCGGCGCATGGTGAACCTCGCCGAGGAACCGCCGGAGGAATTCCGCCGGTACATGGCCGAATTCGCGTTGCAGCAGGCGTTGCGCATCTACGGCGCGGACGTGATCGGCAAGGTGGACGGCTTCGCGGTGGGATCACGATGAGCGAAACCCGGGTGCGGTACGAAAAGAAGGATCACGTCGCCCACGTGACGATGGACCGGCCCGAAGTGCTGAACGCGATGGACCGGCGGATGCACACGGAACTCGCCGGGATCTGGGACGACGTCGAGGCCGACGACGACATCAGGGCGGTGGTGCTGACCGGCGCGGGGGACCGCGCGTTCTCCGTCGGCCAGGACCTCAAGGAACGCGCGCGGCTGACCGAGGCGGGTGTGGGGGCCTCGACGTTCGGCAGTGGCGGGCAGCCGGGTCATCCCCGGTTGACCGACCGGTTCACGCTGTCCAAGCCGGTGGTCGCCAGGGTGCACGGATACGCGCTGGGCGGCGGCTTCGAGCTGATGCTGGCCTGCGACATCGTCATCGCCTCCGAGGCGGCGGTGTTCGCCCTGCCCGAGGTCCGACTCGGGCTGATCGCCGGTGCGGGAGGCGTGTTCCGGCTGCCGAGGCAGCTGCCGCAGAAGGTGGCGATGGGCTATCTGCTGACCGGGCGCCGGATGGACGCGGCGACGGCGCTTCACCACGGACTGGTGAACGAGGTCGTCCCGTTCGCCGAACTGGATCGGTGCGTCGCCGAATGGACGGACAGCCTCGTGCGCGCCGCCCCGCTTTCGGTCCGCGCGATCAAGGAGGCCGCACTGCGTTCACTCGACCTCCCGCTCGAAGAAGCCTTCAAGGCCTCGTATCCGTGGGAGGAACGCCGTCAGCGGAGCGCCGACGCGAGCGAGGGGCCCCGTGCCTTCGCCGAGAAAAGGGATCCGATCTGGACGGGGCGCTGAATTCCCGGCGGTCGGCGACAAAAGAAGTTGGACAGGGCTTTTTCCATTGTTTTGAGTGAGGGATGGTGGGAGATTTTCGGTGTAAGAGACATCACCGAAAAACTCCTCGCTGAGTAGAGCCGGGCTTTTCCGAGCCTGTTTCGTCGTTCACCCGAGACCGCCGGCCGGGCCGGGAAATCCCGGCTTTCCCTTCGCCCGGTGCCGGCAGAAACCCTGGATATCCTTGATGACAACCATCGGCGCCGTCGATCTCGACAACCAGCGCATCGACCGTATGGTCCCCCTGGTCACCCCGGCCCTGCTGCACCACGAACTGCCGCTCAGCGCGACCGCGGCGGACACGGTGCGGCAAGGCCGCGAAACCGTCCTCAACGTCCTCGACGGCACGGACGACCGGCTGCTCGTGATCGCCGGCCCCTGCTCCATCCATGACCCCGCCGCGGCCCTCGAGTACGCCGATCGCCTCGCTTCCGTCGCGGGCCGGTTCGTCAACGATCTCCTGATCGTCATGCGCGTGTACTTCGAAAAACCCCGTACGGTCGGCGGCTGGAAAGGGCTCATCAACGACCCGCACCTCGACGGCACCGGCGACGTCAACCGCGGGCTGCGCATCGCGCGGGACCTGCTCCTCGAACTCGCCGAAGGCGGCCTGCCCGCCGCGTGCGAATGGCTGGACACCACCATTCCGGCCTATCTCGCCGACACGGTCTCCTGGGGTGCGATCGGCGCCAGGACCGTGGAAAGCCAGAACCACCGCATGCTGGCCAGCGGCCTGTCCATGCCCGTCGGTTTCAAGAACCGCCGTGACGGCGATGTCACCGTCGCCGTCGACGCCATCCGTGCCGCCGAGGCCCGCCACGTCGTCCCCGGCGTCGACCCCAGCGGCCTGCCCGCCATCCTGCACACCGTCGGCAATCCCGACTGCCATCTCGTCCTGCGCGGCGGGAACACCGCGCCCAACCACAACCCCGCGTCCGTCCGCGCGGCACTCACCATGCTGCAGAACGCGGGCCTGCCGCGGCGGGTCGTGATCGACGCCAGTCACGACAACAGCCGCAAGGACCACCTCCGGCAAGCCGTCGTCGCCGAGCAGATCGCCGACCAGATCAGGACCGGCCAGCGCGGCATCGTCGGCGTCATGCTCGAATCCAACCTCCAGGCGGGCCGGCAGGACCTCCACCCCGACAGGCCGCTCACCTACGGACAGTCCATCACGGACGCCTGCATCGACATGGCCGCCACCCAAGAGGTTCTCCAGACCCTCGCCACGGCGACGGCCGCGCGACGGAAGCAACCGAAGTGACTAACCGATCGCGCCGGCACACCCCATCGCCGGATTCGGCGCGGCCTCCCCGCCGGTGCGCCGAAGATGCGTCTCACCCCAGACCCTGACTCCTTCGACCACCGGCAAAACCGTTGTCCCGTAAGGCGTGAGCCGGTACAGGACCCGCGCCGGGACCGGACCGGTCACCACGCGTTCGACGAGTCCGTCGGCCTCGAGTTCGCGCAGTTGTTCGGCCAGCACCTTGGGCGTGATCGGCGCACCCCTGCGGCGGAGACCCGCGAAATGGGTCTCGCCGTGGGCGAGCCAGTACAGCAGGGTCAGCTTCCACTTCCCGCCGAACGCGGCGAACGCCGCCGCCATCGGGCAGCCGGGCAGCGGATTGGGACGGGAGGGGTTACCTGAGGGTGCCTTCTTGTCCATGGCCGTGCTCCACTCGGATAGTCGGACCATGACCGTGCCATACAGACGAATCCTGATAGCGGGCCTTTCGGCCTTCATGCTGATCGCGACGGCGGTGTCGGGCGACGCCTCGACGCCGCCCGGCACCGCCGACGGCCAACGCGCCTTCGACTGGGAGATCGGCACCTGGCGCTCCACGGTACGAGTCCTCGCCGAGCCCCTTTCGGACTCCGCGGACCAGTGGCTGCAGTTCGCGGGCACGAGCACCGTTCGCCCACTGCTGGACCGGCGGGCGAACGTCCTCGAATTCGAGGTCTCGGGGGCGAACGGGCGCATCGAGGCGCTCAACCTGCGCCTGTACGAGCCGCAGGCGCGGCGGTGGAGCCTGACCTTCGTCAACATCCGCGACGGTCTGCCCACCCCGGCGGTGTACGGCGGTTTCCGCGACGGTGTCGGCGAGTTCCACGGCGACGACCAGTACGGCGGCCGTCCGATCAAGGTGCGTTTCCTCGTCGTCCGGCAGGGTCCGGACGACGCGCGCTTCGAGCAGGCGTTCTCGGCGGACGGCGGGACGACGTGGGAAACGAACTGGATCGCGGTGGATCACCGAATCCGTCGGTGAGGCGCCAGTGGTGGGTGTTGGGGGCGGGGTGATGGGGCCCTTCACCTCATCTCACGGGATGAAGGACGCCTTCGGCCCGCGTGACATGGACGGGACGTGGACCCGTGTCCTGAAGGCCACCTTGGGGACGTTCAACGTCTCCAAGGTGGCCTTCAGGACTGTGTGGATTTTGGGACGTTGGACGTCCCGAAATCCACACGGTCCCGAGTGACCGGTCCGGTCACGACAGGCGGGCGAACCAGCGACTCAAAGGGGGTGTGTGGAAATAGGGACGTTCAACGTCCCTATTTCCACACACCCTCACCTTGCGAGTAGGGAAGGAGGCCTTCACGGACTCACCGCCCCCGTGGCCGGCTTGGTCGGTGACAACCGCTCCGTGATCCGGTCGAAAAGCTCCGTCAGCGGTTCGCCGACGTCCCGGCCGAACTCGGTCAGCCCGTAGGTGACCTGGGGCGGTGTCGTCGGTTCGACCTTCCGCCACACCAGATCGTCCTGGACCAGCGCGCGCAGCGTCTGGGCGAGCATCTTCTCGCTGATCCCCCTGATGCTTTCGCGCAGTTCGTAGAACCGGAGGTCGGTGTTCCGCAGGGAGATGAGCACCCAGACACCCCACCGGCTGGTCACGTGGTCGACCACGTCGCGTGCGGGGCAGTCGGTGTGAAACACCTCATAAGGCCGCCCTGACCCGGTCTCCCTGAGCTGTTCGCCTTCCGCCATAGCAGGAGCTTACCCCGAGGTATGTCCTTACCAAAAGTTAGCTCGGCTCCTAGCGTCTCGATCACAGAAGACATCGGACGAGGAGCAGTTCATGATCGTGGTGACCGGGGCAACCGGAAACATCGGCAAGCCGTTGACACAGGCGCTGGCCGAGGCGGGTCAGCAGGTGACGGCGGTGTCGCGGCACACCGCGGCGGTGCCGGACGGCGTCCGCCACGTGGTGGCCGACCTGGCCGACCCCGCCGGTCTCGAGCCCGTGCTGACCGGGGCGAAGGCGTTGTTCCTGCTGCTGTCCGGCGACCTGCACGCCGCCAGGGCCAGTCCGGCCGACCTCATCGGCCGCGCCGCGGCCGGCGGGGTTCGCCGGGTCGTCCTGCTTTCCTCGCTGGGTGTGGCGACCAGACCCTTCGGCTCGACGCGGATCGCGCTGCGAGAGGTGGAGGACAAGCTGCGGGAGTCCGGGATGGACTGGGCCATCCTGCGGCCGGGCGGCTTCGCGTCCAACGCCCTGTGGTGGGCGGAGTCCGTCCGTGAGCGGCAGGTCGTCGCCGCGCCCTTCGGCGACGTCGGGGTGCCGATCATCGACCCGGCGGACATCGCCGACGTCGCGGCGGCCTGCCTGCTGGAAGACCGGCACACCGGCGGTGTCCACGAGCTGACCGGCCCCGAGGTGATCACGCCGCGTCAGCAGACGGAGGCCATCGCCACCGCGCTCGGCTCGCCGGTGCGGTTCCACGAGCTCACCCGCGACGAGGCCAAGGCCGGCATGGCCCTGAGCATGCCGGCGGAACTCGCCGACGACACTTTGGACATCCTCGGCTCCCCGAGCCCGGCGGAGCTGCGCGTCAGCCCCGACGTCCAGCGGGTCCTCGGCCGCGCCCCGCGCACCTTCGCCGACTGGACGGCCCGGTCCATCGCCGCTTTCCGCTGAACCGACCCCGTCGACAGGCGCCCCGGAACCTCTCCCGGGTTCCGGGGCGCCTCCCGTTTCGGTCCGGGGGAATGCGGATACCGACGCGGTAAGCTCTTCCCGCCGACGTGGGGAACCAAAGCGCGGCCGGATGCGTCGGTGTACACGAATGTGGTCATCCGCGTTTCGGGAAACGGGGCGCACGGGTGACTGTGAGCTTCTAGGCTGCGCGGTAGAGCAGCGTGGGACAGCAAGTGAGGGAGCACTCATGACTCGCCGATTCGATCCAGAGCAGATCGCCGCGCTGGCCAAGAAGGTCGGCGGGCTCAAGGACGGCTTCAGCAAAACGGGCAAGGAACTGGGCGACGGCGACCCGGGCGGCGCGTTCGGCGACCTGAGCAACGCGGCCACCACGGGCAAGACGGTGAAGGGTTTTCACTCCGGAGTGAACGCCCATTTGGCCGCCGCGGAGAAGCTCGTCGACGCCGCGTCCGTGGCACTGGCTCACGCTGCCGAACGTATGCGTAACGACGAGGCCGCGGGTGTCCACACCCTCGGCGGCAACCGCGAGCGGTCTTGATCGGACTGAAGACGGGAACCAGGGGGATTTGACCGATGACCACCGCGGAGCGGGATCAGCGTGCGCTCGACGACCCGTCGCATGACCGGCCGAAGTCGCTGGACGCCATCGACAAGCACGCCCAGCAGGCACAGAAGCTCAACGCGAGCGCCGTCAACGACCAGGCGGCGAAGGTGGGCGGAGCCGCCACGCGCGCCAACGATCTGGGAGACGATCTCAAGGTCTTCCGCGACGACGTGCTGCGCGAATGGGAAGGCAAGGACGCCGACGCCGTCGCCGACCACCTCGAAAAGCTCGGCAAGGCCAGCTACAAGGTCAGTGACAAGGCCGAAGCGGCCAAGAACATCCTTCAGCGCGTTTCCGAGATCCTGGACGACACCAAGAAGAAGGTCGCCCAGCTCGCGCAGGAAGCCAACGACAAGGACGCGGACAATCGCGCCCTGATCGGCGCGGCCCGGAAGCGGAAGAACAGTTCCGAGGACGAGAACGAGATCGCCGCGGCCGCGTCGGACATCGAGCGGCTCCGGCAGCTCAACGAGAAGGACTCCAACGGCAAGAAAGACGAGATCGAGCGGGCGCTCGACGAGGCCGAAAAGCAGATCGACGATCTCCTCAAACCGCTCGGCCTCGAAATCGAGGACGGTTTCCTCGAATTGGTGCCCGCCGACACTGGTCAGACCACGGCGTCGAGCGTCAACGCCACTCCCGTCGATTCCCGGGTCAGCGCGCCTCCCTCCCACCACGGCGGAGGAGACGGCGGCGGTGGTGGCGGAGGCGGCGGTGGTGTCGCCGGAGTCCAGGGTGACGGAAGGCCCGCCAAGCCGATCGACGCGCAGGGCGACAACCCGGCCAAGATCGCCGAGCAGTTCCTCGGCCGCAACGCCGGTGACCTCAAGCGCAGCGGTGAGCTGCCCGCGATGCAGTCCTGGGTGCCCAACAACGTCAACTGCGCGAACTTCGTTTCGGGCTGCCTGGAGGCGTCCGGCCTCATCGACAAGGGCCAGGCCAGCGCTTCCGTCGCGGGTCTGACGGCCAACCTCGAAGCGGACGGCTGGAAGTCGGTACCGCTCTCCGAGGCCAAGCCCGGCGACGTGGTGATCTCGAACAACGGCGGGCACGTCGTGCTGTACGCGGGCGATGGTCAGTTCATCGGCTCGAACAACGTCAACCCCGACGGTTCCCAGAAGATCAGCATGGGTGGCGGCGGCGGCCTCGTCAAAATCCTGACCCCGCCGACCTGATCCACCCGGTGAGCCCCGCCGGACAGTGCCGGCGGGGCGGACGGGTTCAGAAACCGAACAGCGTGCGCGGTGCTTCGTGCTCGTCCGGCCAGGTCAGCCAGGCGACATCGGTCGGGCCGATGGCATAGTCGGACAAGCGCCAAGACCGCGCGTCGTCGTCGGCGGCCGCTTCGTCCCTCTTCTTGAGCAGGGCGACGTAGACGTCGGACATGACGCCGTCGGCCCGGCGTTCTTCGTAGACGGTGCCGGCGTAATACGGACGACCGGCCTCGGTGCCGCGCATCGTCCCTTGCAGGAACACCCAGGGCCCGACGCGGTCGAGCTGTTCCACCTCCACCCGGACACGATCGCCGAAGAACTCGTCGAGTCGTGCGGTGGCGGCCTGGAGTGCCGCTTCCCGGACCGGGTCACCGGGGCTCAGCGGCACCGGGAAGGACCGGGCGGACGGGCTGTACATCGAGCTACCTCCCAAAGAACGGAACAGCGATTCGGCCGACGGTGGCGGCCATATCAGCTGGCCCCGGTGATGCTACCGCGTCGGGTGGGCCCAGTCCTGGCTTCCGGCAGACGCGTGGCACGGGAACGGATTCGTCAGCAAAGCGCCGAAGCCAGCCTCCGTTCCCGCACGGCCAGCGCGGCCGAAACCGCCGCCAGCCCGCTCACGACCACCACCGCGGCCGCGAGCCGTCGGAGCCTCGAGGCGGACCTGTGCGCCTGGACGTTCTCCTCGTCGCGAGCCTCGATGCTCGCGTTCAGGAACTCGCGTTCCCGGAGTGTCAGCATCGCCCTTCCGGGCAAAGTGGTCGCTTCGTCGAGCTGGCTCCCTCGGTAGAGCGGGGCCGGATCGCGGTCCGCGCGCTCCCACAACGCGGTGGCTTCGGTCAGCCGCCGGTGCAGGTACAGGCCGCCGCGGTCGGTGGACAGCCAAGTCCGGAGCCGCGGCCACTCCCGGATGAGCGCTTCGTGCGCGAGCTCGAGCCCGTCGGCGTCGGCGGTCACGAGGCGGGCGTCGATCAGCCGGGTGAGCACCGGCCCGGCGGACGGGTCGAGCTCGTCGGCGGGGATGCGACGCCGAGTGTCGTGGCCGTCGGCGCCGAGTGTGGTCAGCCGGATGAACACGTCCCGTGCCCGCTGCCGCCCGAGCCGGTCGAACTCGCCGAAGACCTCCTCGGCGGTACAGGCGAGAGCGCGCGTCATCCCGCCGGCCGCCTGGTACGCGGCGAGGGTGAGCGTGGCGCCGTGACGGCGTTGCCAGGTCCGGCGCATCGCCTGGGAGACCAGCGGGAGGGCGCCGTGCCTGCCCGCCGCCTCGGCCATGACCGTGGCGACCAGCGCGCCTTCCAGCTGACGTTCGGCGGCGATCGCCGGGCGCACGATCGCGGAACGCAGCTGCTCCGCGGTCATCGGCCCGGCGTCGACCCTGCTTCCGGTGCGCAGCGCCTCGGCGAGCGCCGGGTACCGGTCGCAGCGCCGAACGAAGTCCGAACGCACGCCGAGTACGAGCCGGGCCCGGCTGTCGCGCTCCTGGACGGCGTGCAGGAGCGCCGCGACGAAGGCATCACGCTCCTGGGCGTTCCGGCAGTGGGTGAAGACCTCCTCGAACTGATCGACCACGAGCAGCAGTTCCGCGTCCGCGTGCCGCTCGGCCAGGAGCTGACGGACGAGCAGATGCAGTCCGGCCGGATCCACTGTCAGCTCCCCGTGCAGCCGGACCGCCGATCCGCCGCTCGCCGCGGCCAGCTGGACAGCGGTCTCCCGGAGCGGATGCGGCCCGGGCGTGAACCGCAGGATCGGCCATTCCCGGCCGGATCGCCGGACGTCCGCTATCAGCCCGGCCTCCAGCAAGGACGACTTGCCCGATCCCGAAGCGCCGGAAACCGCGAGGAGTCGTCGTTCGGTGACTTGGCGCGACAATTCTTCGACAAGGCACTCGCGGCCGAAGAAATAGCCCGCCTGGTGCGCGCCGAATGATTCGAGACCCGGATAGGGGATCACTTCATCGGTTTCCTCCGGCTCCGGGACACGGTTCACCGCGGCCGTTCCGTGCCAGCGCTCCTCCCACTCGGCGATGTCACCTTCGCACGCGCGGACATAGGCCAACGTCACCGCCAAGGTCGGTAGTTTCCGGCCGCCCGCCGCGTCGGACAAGGTGCTCGCCGAGTAGTGGGCCCGCTTGCTCAATTCCCGGTACGGCGGACTTCCGGCGTTCTCGCGCAGCCTCCGCAGATCCCCCGCGAACTGTGACAATGAATCTTCTTCCGTAACGAATGGACGCTCATGCCGTGGCATCAGCCACCCCCCAAGGTGTCTGCTTTTTGTCATTGTCCAGACGTTTGTCGTTCGTTGTCCACTCCCCGGCACAGAACGCTTCCGGCGCACTAGACAGGATGCAGCGGGTGCCGTGCGAGACGCGGCCCTCGTTTTTCGGAAATCGGAAATGATCAATGGAGGGGAAATGAATAACGTGGGGATTCGCGGAATCGCGGCGACGGTGGGGGCCGTCGCGCTGGCCGGGGGTGTGCTGCTCGCAGGCGCGGGCACGGCGTCCGCCGACACCAAGGTGACGCATCACTCGGCGACCGGCGGGGAGGTCGGCACCAGTCACGTGGGCAGGTGGACGACGACCTACTACGACGGCGTCACCTGGAAGGCCACCGTGCTCGTCGACCGCGGCCGCAGTGGCGCCTGGACGCACTGCTCGGACGGCAGCGACCACTACGGGCCGCTGGTGGGACGGGGCAACTGGCTCTTCGGTGGCAACTGCCGCGGCTACGGCCACATCGTCAAGTACGGCTGGTACGACGGCTGACGGTTCGCTGGACGGCGGCCCGTCCCCATCTCCCTGGGGGCGGGCCGCCCGTCGCCGGCCGGTGGGTCAGAGGTCCACCACCGACAGGCCGTCGGCCACGACAACGCCGTCGTGCAGCACCGTGCGGTCCTTGCCGCGGTCCATCACCGCGCTCGTCGGCGTTTCGCCGTCCACCAGCAGCAGGTCGGCGCGGTCGCCGACGGCCACGCCGGGACGGTCGGCGATGCCGGCCAGCCGCGGGACGTCGTGGCGCATGATCGACGCGCCGCCCATCGTCGCGACGGCCAGCGCCATTTCGATCAGGTCGTCGCGGCGGAAGCCGTGCGTGAAGGCCAGCTGCCAGGTGCGGTCGAGCAGGTCGCAGTTGCCGTACGGGCTCCAGTAGTCCCGCTGGCCGTCCTCGCCCAAACCGACGCGGACACCCGCTGTCGTGAGATCCGCCAGGGACAGTTGGCCGTCGACGGACGGTGCGACGGTCGCCATCGCGATGTCCAGTTCCGCGAACGTGTCGATCAGGCGGCGGCTCACCGACTCCGAGATCGAACCCAGCTCGTACGCGTGCGACATGGTCACCTTGCCGCGCATGTCCAGCGCGCGGACCCGCTCGATCACCAGATCGGTCGAGAACACGCCCAGATGTCCCGGTTCGTGGAGGTGGATGTCCACCTCCACGCCGTACTTCTCGGCGAGCCCGAACACGACGTCGAGATGGCCCTTGGGGTCCTTGTCGAGCGAACACGGGTCGATCCCGCCGACCACCGTGGCGCCCGAGCGCAGCGAAGCCTCCAGCACGTCCACGGTGTCGGGCTCACGCAGGATCCCGGCCTGGGGGAACGCCATCACGTCGACGTCCGCGTGCCCGGCGAAGCGCTCCTTCGCGGCGAGCACGGCGTCGAGCTTCTCCAGTCGGCAGTCGACGTCCACCTGCGCGTAGGTGCGCACCCGTGTGGTGCCGTTGGCGATCATCCGCTCCAGCGTCCCGGCCACGCGCTCGGGCAGCGGAACCTCGGCGTCGCGCCAGTTCTCGCGGTCGTTCAGCATCATCGCCCACACGCCCGGCGCGCCCGTATGCGGCCGGAACGGCAGGCCGACACGAGTCGAGTCCAGGTGGACGTGCACGTCGCTGAACGACGGGAACAGCAGCCGCCCGCGTCCTTCGACCGTGCCGGGCGCCGTCACGGCGGCGGGATCGTGCGGCCGCACCGCGGCGATGAGGCCGTCGGCCACGTCGACGTCACTGCGTGGTCCACCCCACGGGCGGACGTCACGGATCAACACGGAGAGCACCTTCCTCGACGAGACCCCAGCGCGACCACTTTGGCATACCAAACTGAGCGCTTGCTACACCGCCGGTTGTGTCTCGTCTCGCAACCACCGGCTCGCCGTCCGCCAGATGGTCAGTGGGTCGGCATCGGCGGCATGCCAGCTGGTGGCGCGAGTGGTGCCGAGGTCGCGATACTTCCGCATGATCGCGACGTGCGCGGGGAGCCCGACGAAACCGCGCAAGCCTTTGCGGTCACGCCATACCGAGACCGACCCCAGCCGCCGTCGGAGCGGATCGGCCCACAGCCACTGGCCGACGGCGCCGGCCAGCCGAGGCCACTCGCGGCTGAGCGAGTAGCCGGCCAGGTAAGCGCCGGGCGTGCGCCGGAAGTGGTCCAGTGTCAACTCGGTGACACTGACCAGCACGTCTCCCGTGACGTCCGCCGCGGGGCCGGTGATCCATTTGCTCCTGATCATGCCGAAGATGATACGCACATGCTTATTATCGAGAGGTAAGGTTGCCACCCTGATGTCGCGAAAGCCACTTTCGGGACATCAGACGTCCCGAAAGTGGCTTTCGCGACACCCGAAGCCGGCACGCAAGCAGTGACCCGGCACGGTTGCCTGTTCTTCGGTTCCCTCGGATCAGGGGCGGTAGATCTCCTTGACCACGGTGATCTGGTCGTCGCCGTTCACGGTGATCCGCGCGAGTACCGGGTTGCCGTCCTTCAACTGCTGGAGCAGTTGATCCTGACCGCACGGCCGGCTGCCGTAGCCCTCGTCGTCGATGGTGACCGAGTCGCTCGGGCACAGCGTGGCCGCGCTGAACACCTTGACGGCCTTCTGCAGCGGAAGCCGGTACGTCTTGTCGTCGAGCGGCGCGGACTGGGTGTCCCGCTCGTGGCCGACCAGCTCGAAGCGCACCATCCGCGCTTTGGCGTCGTACCCGCTGAACTGCACCCGCTGGGTGGAGTTCGGGAACTTCCGGACCTGTCCGGTTCCGCCCGAGGGCCTGGTTTCCAGCTGCAGGGAGCTGTTGGGCACGCCGCAGACCACCGCGCCCTGGCTGCCCGCCGCGTCCGCCTGGCGGGCGCAGGTCCACTTCCCCTGGACGTCGAGCACCCGCTCGCCGGGGCCTTCGGCCTGCGGCAGCTTCTCGTAGTACTCGGCGATCACGGTGAACGCCTCGGTGCAGCCCGGCGTGGTGCCGTCGGTGGCGGCCACCGCGATCAGATCCATCTTCACCCGCCCGGGCGCACCGACCGGGCCACCGTGCCGGCTGCAGTTGACGTCGCCGTTCGCCGTGCCGCCGGAACCCCCGGCGGCCGCCCCCTGGCCGCCGCCATCCGGAACCTGCTCGACGGCCGCGTTCTTCACCGGAGAATTGTTTCCCGCGACACTGTTCCCACTGCACGCGGAAAGGAGCGCGGTGGCGGCGATCGCCCCGCCCACCATGACCATTTTGATTGTCTTCTTCGCGGTGAATTCCATTTCAGTGCCCCTCTCGCGGCCTTTGTTTCGAAGCTTTGCCCGGAAGACGTCAGAACCGGAATCGGGTTGCTTCGGGGGGCCGCTACGGCGCAGGGTTGCCCGAAGGTCCGATCCGTCCTGTCCCCGCGGGCAGAACCTCGGGCCGCCTCGCAACCTGCCGCACAATCGCTGGTGCGCGGGCAGAACGGACCCCGCCGACGCACCAGCGACCGCGACGGGTCACGGGATGACGCGGTTCCTCAGGTTGAACGGGTACGGGCCTTCACCGTGGATGTTCAGCTCGTTGCCCACCTCGAAACTGTAATACGGGTGCGAGCTGAAGTAGCTGTCCAGATTGGTGCCGCCGAAACAGATCAAATCCGCGCCACCGCCCGAATTGGGGCCGTTGCACAGGCTCAATGTCGGGTATCGGAAAGAGTCCAGCGGCCGGAAACCGGCGCCGCCGGGACCGGGAACGGGCAGGTGCCCGATCAGCCCGCCGGGGTCACCCGGCCAGTTCGACTCGACAGGCTGCCGCCTGCCGTCGGCGAACAGCACCCCCTGGACGTTCCGTCCGGGCGGCTCGGTCTCCAGTACGGTGCCCGCGACGAGGGCGCCGAGGCTGAACCCGACGATGTACACCTTGGTGTCGAGATCGCAGCCGTAGGTGACGTAGAGGTTGTAAAGCGCCGTCCTGAGGTTGGCGACACCTGCGTCGACGTCGGCGTACAGGTTGACGTCCCCGGCACTGTTCGGATACGGGATGCGCACCGGATCGGCGCCACCGGGCGCGAGCGCCGGGTCCAGAAGTTTCTGGGCCCCGCCGTCCTGGTAGCCCGGTACGACGAACATGACCGGCCCGCACGCGCCGTCGGGCTTGGCGGCGGCCTGTGCCACCCCTGAACCGGCGATCGCGCAGGCCAGGGTGACGGCGGACAGGACGGCTGTCGTGAGTGAGCGTGCTCTGGCTTTTCTCATCGGTTTCTCCCCGCTGGTGAATTCCCCGATGAACGTTAAGGAGCGTCGATGAAATATCGATGAAACGCTGTCGACGCGCCTCGGGGAAATCAGGACCAGTACGGCCGGGCCCGTTCGGCCGCGCGGACGATAGCACTTCCGTCAAGAGGTGTGGAAGTGGCGTCGATGTCCCTTTTCCGCCACTCGATGACGAACTCGAAGGGCGCTGGCGGGGGAAGCGGCCAGAGCCAAAGGCGTTGATCGCTCTGGTAATACCGGTCGTCACTGCTGAATCCGCCGCCCGCGTCGACGAGCCGGGGCGCTTCCGGACGTTCGGCGGGATTCGCCCAGCGGTGGAAGGCGTCGCCGACCGTGGTCGCCGATGAGCCGTCGGGGAAGCGGACTCCGAACTTCAGGTCGGCGTCGGTCGGCTCGGGAGGGAATCCTCTGGTGGAATACCTGTCGGTCAAACCCTTCCACGCCGTCTCGTCCCAGGAACCCCGCCGGACGGCCACTTGCAGCGTGAAACAGCAGCCCTCGCGAAAGGCGAGGGCGTGCTGCAGCGCGACGACCGTGTCTCCCGTCCTGACCACGAACTGCTCGATCGGCGCGGGATGGCCCAATATGTCCGTGGGCGGTCCCTGCCAGGCGTTCGTCCGCATGAAGTCACGATACCTTCGGTAACGATTCCCTTCCACGGTAACAATCCCTTTTCGCAACCCGACCCTTGGATTACCCCCAGTTCGTGACCGTTCCGGTGAAGGGCAGGCGCCGCCGATGCACGTGATAACCACAGCTCTGGTGTCGATGGACTTCTACATCGAGGTGACGACGAAGTTCCTTGCTGTCTTGGTGGCCGGTTTCGTGGTGAGAGTGTTGCGAGGGCCGATTCTCCGGCGCGGGAGGATACTGATCAAGAGCGGACCCGACTGGCTCGAACGGGCCGTCAGCAGGCAGGCCGACCGCCTCTACCCGAGTTGGCGGATCAAAACCGGCATACGGCGGCGGCAGGTTCGGCTCGAATGGCGATTCCGGACCGTGCGGCGGTTGCTCCAGCGCCGGCGAGGCTACTTCATTCTCGGCGGGGTCTATCTCGACCTGCTCGTGCGGCCCATCGGGGTGAAGCAGCTCGAAAACAAGGAATACAGCAATCTCGACCGAGTGCATTGCTCGTGGGGTGGATCCGCTTGTTATGTCGGCTACTACCTCTATGAAAACTTCGGGAAGAAGAGCTACCTGTATTCGAGGATCGGTGGGCTCGGCATGCTCAGCCGTGAACTGAAGAAGCTGCTGCGGCAGGAGCCGTGGATCAAGCGCGGCCGGTACGGAGACGGTGACCCGAGCGTGCAGTCGGGTGTGTCGATCCACCTGAAGCAGAAGGGCGACGACTATCGCACGACCTTCACGCACAAGGGCGCGCTCGAGGGGCTCAGCTGGGGCCCGGTGCTGAGCAAACTGGTCAAGAAGACCGGGCGAGGCGGCGTGCTGCACATCTCGGGCTACTTCAGGACCGGCTTGCACAAGGAACTCTGCGACTCGCTCCAGCGTCTTTCCCCGAACCTCATCGTCTGCGTCGACCACGGCAGGTTTCTTCCCGAGGATCACGCGATGTCCGCACAGGCCCTGCTGGATGCGTTCAGCAGGCAGCTGATCGACGTCTACATCTCGACACCGCCGGAGCTGCACCGGTTGATGGCACTGGCGGACGTGGACGTCGACGAAGAGCTGCCGACGGTGGAAAAGATGAAGATCTACGCGCGGCGGACGAATCTGCTCCCTCGGGTGACGGTGGTGCGCGGCGAGGTGACCGCCGAATCCGTCACCTCATATGTCGTCATCGACGGCCATCTGCTCGATCCGGTGACGGTCGAACCGGGGCTGCCGCCGTCGCACGACGTCCCTGGCAAGAACAACGCGTTCAACGCCGCACTCGCTTATCACTTGTCGAACGGTGATCCCGACGAACCGATGGTCGATCTGGTCAGGGACGCCGTCGAACGGGCTCTCCGGGCGTGGGTCGAGAACGTCGACTAAGGGGTTTCAGATGGTTCAGCCGAGTGTTTTCTTCGATCTCGACCACGCGACGGTTCGGCGGTTGTTCGACGGCGTCGACCGGGTGTGGGACCTGCTTCCGAGACTGTCAGAAGTCTTGGCGTCGTGGCTGGACGGCAGGCAGGTGATCGACGGTGAAGTCATGGCCGGTGCGGTGATCGGCACGGAACCGGTGTTCGTCGCGGCGGGAGCGCGGATCGAGCCCGGCGCTTACCTCCGCGGGCCCGCCTATGTCGGGCCGGGTGCGGTGATCCGGCATGGCGCCTATGTCCGGCAGAACTGCATTCTGCTGGACGAAGCCGTGCTGGGGCACGCGTCGGAAATGAAGAACTCCGTCATGCTGCCGAAAGCCAAGGCGCCGCACTTCGCTTACGTCGGCGACAGCATTCTCGGAAACGGAGTGAACCTCGGTGCCGGCACCAAACTGAGCAATCTGCCCATCACCGCACCCGGGCGCCGGAAGACGTTCCAGGTCGAGGTCGACGGCACGGTCTACGACACCGGGCTCACGAAGCTGGGGGCCATCCTGGGCGATGACGTCCAAACAGGATGCAACGTCGTGGTGAATCCCGGGACGCTGCTCGGCAGGGGAGTCCGGGTCTATCCCAACACGAACGTCCGCGGTCACCACGGCGCCGGCAAGATCCTCAAGCTGCGGCAGAACGTCGAAACAGCGGAGTGGCACTGAGGAGAACCCTCACGCTGCCAGCTTGAGCAAGTGGCGAATGTTAACGGGGCGGTCCTCCGCTCGATGTACAGCAGGAAACCTACTTTCTCGGAGTCGCCCATGCCTCGCAAGCCTTCCCTCACGTTCGCCGGCGCCTTGCGCATCCTCGGCAAGTACGAGCCAGAGGCGGTCGGCAAGCTTGACAAGGTGTTGGGTGGAACCATCCTCGCTGCCGGCGCCGCCGCCGTGATCGGCGGTGGCGCGGCGTTCGTGCCGGCGGCACTTCTGGCCGCGGTGTGGGGCTGGGTCGATCAGAAGAACGAGGCCACCGGGTTGCTACGAGGCCTGGTCGGGAAGTTGTCGGACCGGATGGCCGGCATCAGGGGTGTGGCGCGCCGTGACCTGATCATCGCCGCGCACAGCACCATCGTTGCCGCAGCGTTCTTCGAGGTGTTGGAGGAACACCTCGGCGCTCTGCGGATGCGTGAGCTGGCCGTCACTGACGCGGAACGGCGATTTCTCACCATCGGCGCCGGCAAGCACAACACTCAGGACTACTACGATTCCCTCTACTGGTCGGTGATCCCGTGTCCGTCGCCGTCATGCGGGTTCCAGGAGAACCTGTCAAACCTGGCCGGCTGGGTCGATGATGCGACGGCAAGGACCCGCGACTTCCTCAGCGGCCTCACCGCAGGTGCGGGCGCCGACACGGTGCACAGCACGATCTTCCGCGAGCAGGTTCTGGATCGATACCAATCCCACTACCTGGAGTTGGCGGAGAAAGCGCCGGAGTTCGTGTTCTGGGCCATGCTCGGAGAGCACGCCGCCACCAGGCACCGCCTCGAGGCTGTCAGCACCTATGTCCAGGCCGTCCTGCAGTTCCAGGGGCAGGCACTCGCCCAGATTCAGGTTCTGCTCGGCCTGGTCTCCGACCGTAGTGCCGAAATCGGCCGGCAACGCGAAGGGCTACGCAGCGCGAACGTGGGTGTGCTCGCCAAGCTCATCGTCCCGAGCGACACCGAGCGCTACGACACCGATGTCGTGTTCCCGACGATCGAACGAGCCTTCGTCACGCCGCACTACCGGATGGCGGCGCATGACAAGGACAGCCGCATCGCGGACGAGGACTGGTGGTCGGAACGTTCGGTCGCGCGGGATCTGGAACTGATGCTCGCCGCGTACTTCACCTCGGCCGACTCCACGTCGGTGCCGATGTTGCTGCTGGGGCACCCGGGCGCGGGCAAGTCCATCCTGACGAAGGTTCTCGCGGCTCGGCTGCCGCCAGAGGAATACACCGTGGTCCGCGTGCCGCTGCGCAGTGTGTCGGCCGGCGCGCCGATCGCCGCCCAGATCCAGCAGGCCCTGGACATCGCGAGCAACAACCGGTTGCAGTGGCAGGCGTTGTCCGACCAGGACACCGTTTTGGTGGTCCTGCTGGACGGTCTGGACGAGCTGCTGCAGGCCGCGGACTTCGACCGCAGTGAGTACCTACGGGAGGTCATGGACTTCCAGCGGATCGAAGGCGAGCAGAACCGGCCGGTATCGGTCATCGTGACGTCTCGGACCGTGGTGGCCGATCGGGTGGACGTGCCGGACGGCGCGACCGTGGTCAAACTGGACGAATTCGACGAAGACCAGGTCGCCGCCTGGCTGAACGAGTGGCGCGCCACGAATCTGCGGGCGATCCAATCAGGGACCGTGCGCGAGCTGACCGCCGCCGAGGCGCTTCACCAAGCTGACTTGGCCAAGCAGCCGCTGCTGCTGCTCATGCTCGCCCTCTACGCCGCCGATCCGAAGTCGCCGCAGCTCGACGCGGTCCTGTCGAAGTCGGCTCTGTACGAGCGGATCTTCGACAGCTTCGCCCGGCGCGAGGTGCGCAAGCACGCGGTAGGCCGGTTACGCCCCCAGGAACTGGAAAACTGCGTATCGGATCAGGTGTTTCGGCTGGCGATCGCGGCGCTGGCGATGTTCAACCGCGGGGTACAGAGCGTGAGGGAGACCGATCTGCGGTCCGACCTCACGGCGTTGACCGGACGAACCAACCTTCCCGACGACGAGGGTGCCAGGTTGCTCGGCGAGTTCTTTTTCGTCCACGCACCCGAGGCGATCATGCGGACGCAAGAACGTGCCTACGAGTTCCTGCACGCCACTTTTGGTGAGTACCTGGTGGCGCAGCACGGGGTGGGGGAGCTGGCCGCCTTGGCCAACGCCGCTTACGGTGGCCGCTACCAGGAGCGCACTCCCAACGACGAGGTGCTGTTCGCCTTGCTCTCCCACCACGCGTGGGCAGCGCGGCCGTCGGTGGGTGACTTCGCGAAAGAGATCTTCGCCGCTCTGTCGCCGGACGAGCAGGAGCACATTCGCCGAGCGCTGCTGGACCTGCTCGGATCATTCCGACAGCGGCGGCGGTCGACGGAGTTCGACGGCTACCGCCCGACGCCACTCGACTTCGTGCGACAGCTCGCGGCCTATTCGGCGAATCTGACCACGCTGTCGATTCTGTTCAGCGACCCAGAGGTCGGGTTCCCACTGGTGGGTGCTTTCGGCGACGACGAAGCCGAAGCGCTGGCGAACTGGCGGTCGATGCTGTCGTTGTGGCGGTCCGGCCTGGACCACGACAGCTGGCTGGCGCTGCTGTCCTCGTTGAACTTGAAGGACAACGCCACACTGGTCGACCACCCGCCGCTGTTCAAGAGTTTCGAACTGCCGGGCGCGGATGAGTACTGGAGCGCCAGGGTGGCCGGGGACGACTTGCACGCCTCTCGAATCCGGCGTGGGCTTGCTCTGGTCGATGGCGCGGAGTTTTACAATCAGGGGCCGGGTTGGGCGGATGAGGCACTTGCGTGGCTGCAAGCCCGGTTGTTCTCCCCTCGTGTCCTCCACGACAGATCGCACCTCCTCTTCGACCCACCGGAAAACGCGTCTGATGCGGACGTCGTATCTGTGGGTGAGGCGTTGGTACTCGTGTTGCGAGTACGTGCCCATGCGCTGACTCAGCAGTTCGTCACCAAGGCGCTGCAGCGCCTAGTCGAGTACCCAGATACCTTCAAGATCAGCCCGAACACCGTGTTGGCCGTCGCGTACGAGTGCCCGGAGGTGCTTCTGCGAGTCCCGAGGTTTCGGGACCGGGACTTCTATGTTGGTGTGCAGGACGCTCTTCACGCCGTTTTGGACCACGGCACACGCACTCTCCGTCCTGATCTCCGCCCGGAGTGGGAAGTGTTGCGGACCCGGCTTCTCGGTAAAGGTGTGCCTGTGCATTACTTCGATGACCCGTTGAGAGACGTGCTCAGCCGCTTCTGACTCCGTTGTTGACGCGCGAATTCTTCGAGCCTGCTCGGCGAACAGGAGCCCGATCACCAGGACGAGTGGATCGCGCCGATCGACGAGGCGTGGCAAGCCGCCGAGGCCTTGCGCACCCGGATGGTTCAGGTGCGCTCGGAGTAGCCGAGACGGATCGCCGAGACGAGGAAGAACACGCCGCCGAGAGCGGCGTATCCGGCCAAGTTGACCAATGACGCGTCCTGCTGTGTGGCTTGCAGGATGAAGGAAGTGCCGGCGACGGTGGAGATGGCCCCGCTGGCGATCATCGCCCACTGCCCGCCCAGTTTGCGGCGGCCGAGGCCGACGGCGAGCTGGATGAGGCCCGAGACGATCGCCCAGGTTCCCCAAACGCGCAGTACCGCCGGGATGCCGGAGGTGGCGGCGATCGCGAGGCCGATGGTCGCGATCCCGCTGATCGCGATGTTCCCGTAGAGACCCAGAACGGGCTTCTCGTCCTGCGATGAGCGCAGGTCGATGAGAGCGGCGACGACGTCGAACAGTGGGTACAGCACGAGCAGTGCGACGCTGACCGGCCCGAGCTTGGACGCGCTCGTGAACAACAGTCCAGCCCACACGAGGGCGAAGCCGAAACGAGCGAAGTACAAACGTCGCAGGACGGGCGCGACGACGGTCTGGCTACTCACGGGGGCTCCTAAAGTGAGGAGAACGTTCGGTCTACTTTGAGACTGGCAGTTTTCCGTGACCGCGTCAAGACCGAACGTTCTATCCCGTAAGATGCCGGTAATGACCAACGTCCGCGGCCAAGCCTCCAGCGCACGGTCCAAGCTGCTCGCCACGGCGACCAGGCTCTTCTACGCGGAGGGCATCCACTCCGTCGGCATCGACAGGATCGTGATCGAGGCGCAGGTGACCCGCGCGACCCTGTATCGGCATTTCCCCGGCAAGGACGACCTGATCGTCCACTACCTGCAGGAAGCCGACCAGGCCATCCGTCGCCAGGTGGACGCCATCGTCGCCGGGGAGTCGCCGGCGCCCGAGACCCTCCGGGCGATCGCCGAATCCATCGCGGAGGGCATCCGGTCGCAGGGCTTCCGCGGCTGTGCCTTCCTCAACGCCGCCGCGGAGTATCCGGACCCGGCCCACCCCGTGCACCAAGCAGTCCTCGCCCACCGCGAATGGTTCGCGAGCGTGATCACCGAAGTGCTGACCCACGTCGGGAAAGCACCGGCCGAACCCACCGCGCGGCGCTTCGTCCTGCTGCGTGACGGAGCAATGGCCACGGGCTGCCTGTCCGACCCGGAACCGATCTGCGAAACCTTCCTCCAAGGAGTCGAAGACCTGCTGCGGCTGCACACCTGACCCCTGGACGAGGATGAGGCGATCATGGAGCGATTCGAAACAGAGAGTCTCGCGCTCATCCCCGGCCAGTTGGTCCGTGCGACGGTGCTCAGTCACCATCCCTGGGGTGTGATCGTGCGGCTTGCCGGGTACGAGCGGGTGGGCGCTTCGATCGACATGGTCGAGCAGTTCGGCCGGACGACCAGCGGTCATGAGGAGTTGCGGGCCCTGTTCCCAGAGGTGGGTACCGAGATCGCCGCGGTGGTCGAGCAGGTTCGCCGGTGGAATTCCCCGGCGTGGGTCCGACTCAGTATCCGGCCTCGGGATCTCGAATCCTTCCGCTGGCCCTGTGCCTTCTGCGGAGACCCCGCCGTTCTCTCGGCCGGCGGGGACGGTCTCGTCCTCGACGTCCGCAGCAACGACGGCCCGGGAAGCCATACCGTCGTCGCCCACCGCGGTTGCCTGGCGGACCGGATCCGGCCGGAGGAGGTAGGTGAACGCTCGAGAGCCATGGAGGTCGGGCGCGCCCCCTGATCTCCTCAAGCCTCGGCGGCGTCTTTGAGCGCGGCGGCACGATCGGTGCGCTCCCACGGCAGATCGAGGTCAGCGCGACCGAAGTGCCCGTAGGCCGCGGTCTGGGCGTAGATCGGCCGCAGCAGGTCCAGATCACGGATGATCGCCGCCGGGCGCAGGTCGAACACCTCGCCGATCGCCCGCTGGATCCGGCCCGGGTCGACGTGCTCGGTTCCGAACGTCTCCACGAACAGCCCCACCGGCGCGGCCTTGCCGATCGCGTACGCGACCTGGATCTCCACGCGATCCGCCAGTCCGGCGGCCACCACGTTCTTGGCCACCCACCGCATCGCGTACGCCGCGGAGCGGTCCACTTTCGACGGATCCTTACCCGAGAACGCACCTCCGCCGTGCCGGGCCATCCCGCCGTAGGTGTCCACGATGATCTTGCGACCGGTCAGTCCCGCGTCACCCATCGGACCGCCGACGACGAACCGGCCGGTCGGGTTGATCAGGATCCTCGGCCGGTCCGCGTCCAGGCCGAGCGACTCGATCTCCGGCCCGATGACCTGCTCCGTGAGGTCCACCGCCAGCATGGTGTCCAGGTCGACGCCCTCGGCGTGCTGACTCGAGATGACCACCGTGTCCACGCGAACCGGCCGGTCGCCCGCGTACTCGATGGTCACCTGGGTTTTGCCGTCCGGCCGCAGATAGGGAACCGCGCCGCTCTTGCGAACCGCGGTGAGGCGGCGGGAGAGACGGTGAGCCAGCGCGATCGGCAGAGGCATCGACTCGGGGGTGTCGGTACACGCATACCCGAACATCAACCCCTGGTCGCCCGCGCCCTGCCGATCGATCTCGTCCAGTGCTTCGTCCACACGGGACTCGTAGGCGGTGTCCACGCCCTGCGCGATATCGGGCGACTGCGACCCGATCGCGACGTCGCATCCGCACGAGGCCCCGTCGAAACCCTTCGCCGACGAGTCGTAACCGATCTCGAGGATTTTCTGCCGTACCAGCGTGGGCACGTCGACGTAGGCTTCCGTGGTCACTTCGCCCGCGACATGCACTTGGCCGGTGGTGATCAACGATTCCACCGCGACCCGGCTGCGGGGATCGATCGCGAGCAGGGCATCGAGAATCGTGTCGCTGATCGCGTCACACATCTTGTCGGGGTGTCCCTCGGTCACCGACTCACTGGTGAACAACCGGCGATTCGCGGTCATCAAGGATCTCCTCGTCTGTCCGGACAGCCGGCGTCAGGTTGCTTTCCGCGGCCTCGATGCCGGGGATCGAGAGGTACAGGTCGGCGTAGAGGGAGCCGAGTTCTTCGAGCGTCGAAGTCGGTTTTCCGAGCGCCCGTGCGGCTGAAATCGCGGAGACGCGTTCCTGGTCGTCGGCGATGGTTCGCTGTTTCATCGGCCCGGCGATGCGTTCGGTCCGGAGTCCGTATTGCTCGAACCGGTGGAGGAAATCGGTGAAATCCAGCGTTCGCAGCACCGTGACGGCAATCCAGGGGAGGCGATCGGGCGGTAGGTGCCCCAGCAATCTGGCGAAGGTCTTCTCGGTGACGTAGCCGACACATCCGGTGGAGACGATCAGGTCCACTCCGTCGAGGGTTCGCCGGAGTTCGTCGGGTGCGTCGCCGTGTTCCAGATCGACCACGTGCCCTGAATCGAGGAGTCGCGTGGCTGTCGCGTAGCTCACGGCTGAAGGGGATATGTCGATGCCGTGGATGCTCAGGCCGGTTCGGGGGGCGAAGCGGGAGAAAAACGCCTGGTCGTAGCCTATTCGCGCCGCCCGGACCTGGCCTTGGGGACGAGTCGCGTAGTGGTGGTAGACAGCTTCGAGAGGGATGTCGTATTTCAGCAGCGCCGCGTTGACGCCGTATGAACAGCCGACGTCGAGTATCTTCACCCGATCGCCGCCACGAATGGCTCGGATTTCGTCGATGATGCGCAAGAACCACGGAAGCGAATTCTGTGGTATCTGATAGTCGAGCCTGCTCATTTCCGCGTAATAAGGAGACGCGTCGTCGGATCGGTAGACGTCATCCAAATTGATCTTCGCTGAATTGAAGTGCGTGTATGCAGTCGACATCGATCACCTTCGCGTAGATGATGTTTTGGAGACTGATCCGCTCTATGCTTTCGCGTGCCAGCGCGAGGCCAGGTAGGCCGGGACCTGGCGACCTCGCACATCACTGAGGTACTGGTCGACCCAGTCGTAGTCGGGGTTGTCCGCGGCCAGGTAGTACAACGGGTTGTCGTCGATGAAAGGCTGGTCCCGCGATCGCAGATTCATGTTGAGGCTGACGCGATACCCGCTCCGGATGGGGGCGGTGCGGTGCAGGACGCGCATCAGCTGGGCCAGGGTGCTCGCCCCCAGTCGATGGGGGACGGTGATCAGATCGCGTTCGGACAACGCGCCGTGTTCGTCGAGGCTGGTGAAGCCGGTTTCGTAGTCTCCGTGGTAGATCTGCAGTTCTCCGCCTTCGACGTCGTGCATGGCCAGCGGCACGATCTCGGTGGCCGGCACTCCGTCGGCGTGCCAGGCGATCGTTCCGTCATCCGGGTTCGCGCCCATGAAGGTGATCGTGGTGCTGATCACCGATACCGGATACGGCTCGAGTGCCGTTCCCGCCAGTTCGCTGAGCCTGTCGAGGCGGCCGGGATGGTGGACCAGTTCGAGTATCTCGGGTATCGCGACATGTGCCTTCCGGATGAAGCGGAGGTTCAGATGTCGTTTCTCGCTGGCCTCGTCCTTTATGCGCTGAGCCTTGTCGAGTATCAGTCTCAGTAGTTCGGGATCATAGTCGAACTCGGCCTGCTTCAGGCCTAGATCCGATATCTGCCAGTATGACTTCTTGCCGATGAGTTCCGCTCTGGACTTTTCTTCGAAGACGCGCACGAGTACCTCCCCGATACTTCAGCTTCTCCCAAAAAAGCGACAAGGCGTGCCCGGCCGAGGCTGTCGTGAGAATTTTACCAACTATTTGCATCTGGCGCCAAGCGATTCTCAGTAAGTGGAAACCCTGTGGCAATCGGGTGAACAACCGCGGATTCAATGATCCGTCCGGTCTTTTTCTATCGATCCGAGAGTCCGGAAAGGAGAAACTGCATATCGGCGAGAACGCGACGCAGATCGTGCGCGGCACCACTCGCCACGGCCGACCAGTGATTCACCGCGAACACCTCGTTTTCCACGGAATCGGACGAACCTTCCGACGACAGGAGGTCCTGCCGCCAGCGTTGCATCAGCTCGTTGTTGATCGTGGTCACGCCGGTCGCGATCGCCTCGAGCACGTTCACGAGGTTTCCGGTGACGAGGTAGAGATCGGCGGTGGATATCGCCGGGTTGAGCGCTGTCCTCGACACCGGAGGGGCGACGGTGCGCCGAAGGTGTTCGACACTCAGGCGTGTCCGGTCGAGGGCGTCAGTGGCCAGCATTGCGCAGCAACTCCGGAGTCGAGGTGTTCGGTATTGTCTCGTCGCCCGCGTGGTTCCGTTCCGCCTCGGGGTTGCGGCTGAGGAGGAGCACGCCGATATTGCACGCCAGGATCAGGATCGCCCCCACCACGGTCAATGCGGTGACCGGTGCGCCCGCCACGATCAGCAACGCCGTGGACGCGAACGGGGTGAGGTAACCGATCGCGGCGATCACACTGGGATGGCCGCGGGCGCTTGCCGCCGTCCACAAGAGATATCCGGCCGCCATCGGGCCGATACCCAGGTAGATCGACCCCGGCCATTCCGACACCGGTGGCCACGCCGCACCACTGATCCCGGATCCGATCCAGGCGACGACGGTTCCCGCGATCGCCGCGGGGAACAGAACCCGCACGGTCCGCAACCGCGATCGGCCCGCCGCCACGGTGTAGAAAGCCATGCAGGCAGCGGAACCCGCCGCAAGCACGTAGCCGACCAGTGAGCCCGGGGACAGACCCTCCGCTCCCGCGCCCAGTAGTAGCACCACTCCGGCCATCCCGAGCGCCGACAGAAGCAGCTGCGGCCAGCCTCGGGTGATTCCCCGCGACCACGCGCCCCATACCGCGATGAGTAGCGGCCACCCGTAGGAGATCGCGTTCGCGTCGAAGACGGGGGCGAACGCGAAGGACACCTTCTGGAGAAAGATCGTGCCCGTCAGCCCGACCATCCCGACAGTCAGGCCACGCCAGCCTGGCGAGTTCGGCCCCCTTGTCCATGTCTCCCGCGCGGCCTCGCGTGAGCGAAGGGCGCCCCACGCTCCCACGATGGCCAGCGTCGCCGCGGCCGCGCCGTACTGCAAGGTCAGCAACTGCAAGGCCGTCACGCTGCGCAGCGCTTCCGCGGCCACTGTCGCGTTGGTCGCCCAGAGTGCGACCGCCAGCAGGGCGGCACACACCGAGACCAGGCTGCGCATGATCGGGACCTTACTTGTGCGGTAAGCTAGTTAGCAAGTAGGCTAAATAGGTGAAGCTCAGTGACGTGGCCGCGGCGCTCTCCTCCGATGTGCGCATCAATATTTTGCGGTGGCTCAAGGATCCTCAGGCCGAGTTCGTCTCCGAGCGCGAAGGCGACCTCAGTGAGCACGGCGCGTGTCTCTCCCTCATCGCCGCCAAAGCCGGGATCTCCGTCCCCACCGCCTCCCGGCATATCGAGAGGCTCATCCAGGTCGGGCTCGTCAAAACCACCCGTATCCGCCCCTGGAACTTCCATGCGGTCGACGCCGAGGGCCTCGACAGGGCCCTGCGGCTCTTCGACGAACTCCGGGACTAGGCGGTGTCCGGTGAGTCTGGTCGATGGCTTCGCGCCCAGACTTACTCCGGCAGCGCCTAGGTGGGGTCGGCTCCTCACGACTGCCGTGCAGCGGTGTCGCGAAAGCCACTTTCGGGACGTCTGATGTCCTGAAAGTGGCTTTCGCGACACCGGAGAGAGCTGACGAGACCCTTTTGAGGCGGGGCAGGGCGGGCGGGGCGGGCGGCGGCGTTGCGAAAGCCACTTTCGCAACCCTCAACGTTGCGAAAGTGGCCTTCACAACGCGCTCCCGCAGGCCCCTGCACCCGCTGCCCCGATCCTGACGACCCGTAGCCCACCCGAGCCTCACCGAAAGCACGACACTCACCGAACACTGAACCCCTGCAAGCGATCATCCAGAACCGCCTGAGCAGCCCCGAAGTCCTCGAACCCGTCGACCTCGAAAGACCCACCCCCGCCCCGGCCCAGACCCTGGTCCGGGCGTACGCCGCCAGCCTCAACCCGGTCGACTGAAAGACCCGCGAGACCGACCCGATGAGCGATCCCGCCGTTCGTCCTCGGCTGAGACAATTCCGGCGTGGCCGAGGAAGTCAGCGCGCACGCGGAGTACGCCGCCACACCGAGCCGTCACTTCGGTGCTCCGGTCGAATCCCGCGATCACGCCGACCATCTCGCCATCACGGCCGCCACCGGACGGCCCGGCGAACCGGTCGCGCGGGACTGGGCGGTGTCCGTCGGCTCGGTCAGCGGTGGGACTCACCTCTGCCGCCGCGCCTGCCGCCGGGGGTGACCCGCTGGGCGATGTCGGGCTCCACTTCGGTGCCGGCGAACCGCTGCAGCTCGGCGAGCAGCCGGATGACACCGGGCGCCGCGTCCTTGCGGTACAGGGCCGTGACGACCCGGGATCCGGGGTCCGCGATCGCGTTGCTCACCCGCACGTTCGACGCCGGATGCTGACGCAACGTCAGCGCCGGGATGATGGTCGCGCCAAGCCCGTGCGCGACCAGGGCGATCAGTGTCGGCGCCGAGCCGGTGCCGATATCGTGGGCATCGAGCTCGAGTTTGTGTCGGCGGCACAACCGTTCCAGCTTGCGGCGCGTCGCGGGGCCGGACGATGTGGTGATCCAGGACCTCGCCAGCAACGTCCGCGCGTCGACATCGGTCGGCCAGGTGTCGGGAATGATGACCCGGTACGGATCACGCATCAGATCGACCTCGACCAGTTCCGGTGGCCTGGCGGCGTCGCCGGCGCCGGGGCGCACGCTGAGCAGCAGGTCGAGATCGCCCGCGGCCACCTTGCCGACTCCCTCGGAGTCGGACATCTCGAAGATGCAGGGATCCATCGCGGGATCCGCCATGGCCATCCGCATCGCGACCGGCGCGGCCAGTTCGCTGAGCGCGACCGAGAACCCGCCGACCCTCAAGGGGCCGTGTGCCCCTTCGCGAAATTGCTCCAATCCGCGATCCGCTTCGGCCAACGCCTCCGCCACGCGATCCGCGGAGTCCGCGAGCGTGTCACCCGCCGGCGTGAGTCGGATGGCGCGTCCGCCACCACGATGTTCCCTGTCCACCAGTGCGAGTCCGACCTCCTTCTCGAGTTTGGCCAGATGTTGCGAGACGCCGGAGGGCGTCAACTGGAGTGCGCGCGCGGCGGCGAGAACGCTGCCCCTCTGACGGACGGCGCGCAGGACGAGCAGGCGACGTGGATCGAGCGACATTCAGTCAAACTACCTCAGAACGGCAAAATAAGTAACTTTACCTTAGGTCGGCATTCGTCGAGACTGGTGACGAATGGGGTCCGCGAGGAGAGGGAACGGTGAACATGACCTACCCACTACCCGACTTCGCACCGGAACCGAAAGCGCGAATCGGGTTTCTGCTGTTGGACACCGACCACGGCTCCGATCGAGAGATCCTGTCGTTGGTCCCGGCGGACGTCGCGGCGAGCCTCGTCCGCGTTCGAAACTACGAGGGCAGAGACTTACGGGCATGCAAAGACGAAATCGTCGACGCCGCGCGCCTGGTGTACCCGGACGCCCGGGTGGACGCGGTCGGATACGCTTGCACGTCCGGCAGTTTTGGCGAACTGGGGCGCCTTCTCGGGGGTCGCGGCCCGGTTGTGACGACTCGGGATGCCGTCGTCGCGGCCTTGGCGGAGCTGTCGGTGTCGAGGATCGCCTTGTTGACTCCCTACACCGAACAACTGAATTCCGTCATCGAAGCCGACATCGGTGCTCAAGGGATCGAAGTGCGAAGCAGCTGTGCGCTGGCGATCGACTCGAACGACCTGATCGCACGCCTGTCACAGCGAACGATTCTAGACATCGCGGGACGGATGTTGGCGGAGGACGCGGTGCAGGCGATTCTCATCGGCTGCAATGCGTTGAGGGTCGCGTCATCGATCAGGTACCTGGAAGAGACTTACGGCAAGCCGGTGATCACGAGTAACCAGGCCTTGGTGTGGCGACTGCTCCAGATCAGCGGATATTCATCCGGAAACAGGGACGGCGGGGCCCTGCTGGGAGCCTGATCGTTCCAGGCCGTGCCGGATTCGCGGCGAGGTGATTCGAACAACCGAGGACGGTGCGGCGGTCAGATGGGCACGGGAGAAGTTTTGGCGGTGCTGGCGGCCGGCTTCGGCGCAGGTGTGCTGAACACGGTGGTCGGCTCCGGGACCCTCCTCACTTTTCCGATCCTCGTCTCGATCGGGATCCCGCCGATTCAAGCCAACATCGCGAACAACATAGGTCTCGCGCCGGGTTCGATCAGCGGAGCCGTCGGCTATCGATCGGAGTTGACCGGGCCCGCCTGGCGGGTGATCGCCTGCTGCGCGGCCGCGGCGGGAGGCGGCGCGCTCGGCGCGATCCTGCTTTTTCTTCTGCCTGACAAGACTTTCGAATCAATCGTACCCTGGCTCATCGGCGTCGCGGTGCTGCTCATCGCGGTGCAGCCGGTGGTGTCCAAATGGTTGCCGAAGAATCAAGAACCGGCGCAACGGCCGTCCCGCGGCAAGTCCACCTTGCTGATCGTCTCGGTCTTCCTCGCCAGTGTTTACGGTGGATATTTCGGCGCCGCGCAGGGAGTGATACTGATCGCCGTCATGTCGCTGCTGATGGAGCAGAGCCTTCAAGCGATCAACGCCCTGAAGAACCTGCTTCAAGGGGTGGACAACCTGGTGTCCGCCTTGCTGTACATCTCCATTTCCCAGGTGGATTGGCTGATCGTCGCGCTCTTGGGAAGCGGATCGATCATCGGCGGCCAAGTGGGAGCTCTTGTGGCGAAAAGGGTTCCAGACGCCTGGTTCAGGATCGCGATCGTCATCGTCGGCATGGTCGGACTTGTCGTATTCGTTGGGAATTAGCGAGGATGCGCATATGCTGAAGTCGTTGTCGCTGGCAAGCTCGGAGATCGAAGTGCGGGGTACGACTCCGGAAGGCTCGCCCTATCAAGGAACGGTGTCAATCGAAGGTGACGGAGACGCGATCAGACTGCACTGGTCACTTGAGTCCGGCCACGAGACGACGACCTTTTCGGGAATAGGCATCGAATGTCATGGGCGGCTTTGCGTGGCGCGCAGCAGGTCCGTGGAACCCGCCATCCCGGAAACGTATCCCGGGGTGGTGAACTACGACATCGAAAGCTTGGGGCGCCTCCCTGCCACGTGGTACCACCCCGATCTGGCGGGAGAACTCGGTTCAGGGGTCTCCACCGGCGGCCCGACCGATCGGATATGCGGCGTGTACCGGGCGGACTACGGTGCCGGCGGGTCGGAATTCCCCAGCCTGACCAAGGAGATCACGGAACACCGTGGCCGTCTCCGGGCAAAATGGTTCCACGGGGAAGTGCTGGAGTACGCGGGCGTCGGGTTCGTTTGGGAACAGAACTTGGTGGTGGCGTGGTCACAGCCTCCCCGGCAGGACCTCGACGTCCTGCTTTACGAGGAAACCGACCGTGGTCTCGCCGGTGCGAAGTGGTTCGATTGGTCGAGCGCCTCGACTTCGGCGGGTTCGGAGACCTTGATCGCGCGCTGATCGTCGGTCAGCGCGCCAGGCCCGCGCGGGTCGACCAGGGCCGGGTCAGCCGGATCTTTACGTCGAGCGGTGGACAGGAGCCCCGTGGACATGTTGGGCTGAGACCCGGCCGAGCCCGAAGTGGTCGGCTGTTTTCTGCCCTGCGACGTCGAGGAGCGGCGCCCTGAGCCTGTCGGAGTACCTCCGGGAGAACTGGATCGACGTCGTGAACGACGCGATCCTGCACGTGGATCTCACCCTGGCGGCGATGGCGCTGGCCGTGCTGGTCGGAATGACGATCGGCCTGCTCACCTACCGGCGGCGATGGCTCGGCGCGATGGCGACCACGACGACGGCGGCGTTCCTGACCGTCCCGTCGATCGCGCTGCTGGGCATCCTGATCGGCCCGTTCGGGCTGGGACTGACGAATGTCCTGTGCGCACTGGTGCTCTACGCGCTTCTGCCGATCACGCGCAACACGATCGTCGGGCTGCGTGGCGTCGATCCGGCCGTGGTGGACGCGGCGCGCGGCATGGGGTTCGGCCGCGCGCGGCTGCTGTTCCGTGTGCGCCTGCCGCTCGCCTGGCCGGTGATCCTTTCCGGCATCCGGGTCTCGACGCAGATCACGATCGGTATCGCGGCCATCGGCGCGTATGTCAAGGGCCCCGGCCTCGGCAACGAGATCTTCGACGGGCTCGGCCGGTTCGGCTCGGTCAACTCGCTGAACCAGGTACTCACCGGAACGCTCGGGATCATGGTGCTGGCGTTGCTGTTCGACCTGGCCTTCGTGGTGGTCGGCAAGCTGACCACACGACGACGTCCCCGTGCCCGCGCAGCGATGGCTTCGGGGACGTCCGGGGGAGCAGCCGGAATGGGCGGCGAGACGATCGAGCTGCGGGACGTCAGCAAGCATTACCCAGGACGGGCGGCACCGGCTGTCGAAAGCCTGACGATGCGAATCCCCGCGGGCGAAATCGTCGTGCTGACCGGTCCGTCGGGATGCGGCAAGACGACGACCATGCGGATGATCAACCGGCTCGTCGAGCCCACCGCGGGCGTCGTCACGATCGGCGGCACCGACGTGTCGGCGCTCGACCTCGACGAACACCGGCGCAACACCGGTTACGTCATCCAGCAGATCGGGCTCTTCCCGCATCTGCGTGTGGACGCCAACATCGGCGTTGTCCCGCGGCTGCTCGGCTGGACTCGACGACGTATCGCCGACCGCGTGCGCGAGTTGCTCGGCGTCGTCGGCCTGACCCGCGAACACGGCATCCGGTACCCGCGTGAGCTTTCCGGCGGCCAGCAGCAGCGCGTCGGTGTGGCGCGGGCGATGGCCGCGGATCCGCCGGTCATGTTGATGGACGAGCCGTTCGGCTCCACCGACCCGATCACGCGCGCCCGGCTGCAGGATGAATTCCTTCGCCTGCAACGGGAAGTACGCAAGACGATCGTGTTCGTCACGCATGACTTCGACGAGGCGGTGAAGGTCGGCGACCGGATCGCCGTGCTGCGGCCGCGGTCGGTGATCGCGCAGTACGACACGCCCCAGGCGATCCTCGCCGCGCCCGCGGACGACTACGTCGCGAGTTTCGTCGGCTCGAAGCGGAACCTGAAGCGGCTCGCGCTGATCCGGGTGGGTGACCTGGACCTCCGGCCGGCGGCCGAGCCGGACGGCCTGCCTCCGGTCCGGCCCGACGACACGCTCCGGGACGTACTGGATGTCATGGTGCGGACGGGTAGTACCGCGGTCGTGGTCACCGAGGACAGTGCCGCGAGGCCGCTGGGGGTGTGCGACGCGCCCAGTCTCGTCGCGGCACTCCAACCTGCCGACGAGGCACCCGCGCCCGCGATCCCGGACGCCGAGGAGGCGCCTGAACCGGGCACGGACGCCACAGCGCCCGCACGGCCTCGTCGGCGTCGGCTCGGACTGCTGGTGCGCCCGGTCCTGCTGATCCTCGCCTTGCTGGCGCTCTTCATGATCGTGCGTGCGCACCCGATGGACTCGATCGAACAGCGTTTCCTCAACCCCGGCGAGATCCTCACCGAACTGGGCGCGCATCTGCGGCTCACCCTGATCTCGACGGTGTGCACCATCGCCATCGCCCTCCCGCTCGGCATCCTGCTCACCCGCTCCGGAGCCCGCTGGGCGAGGCCCATCGGCCTGGGGCTGGGCAACCTCGGCCAGGCGATCCCGTCGATCGGGCTCGTCGTGCTGCTCGCGCTCTGGATCGGCACGGGCACCGCGACGGCGGTGACGGCGCTCGTCGTCTACGCGACCTTGCCGGTGCTGCGCAACACGATCGTCGGGCTCGACGGCGTCGACCCGACCCTCGTCGACGCCGCGCGCGGGATGGGCATGGGCAAGACGGCCATCCTGTGGCGGATCGAACTGCCGCTGGCCGTCCCGGTGATCCTCGCCGGGATCCGGACCGCGCTGGTGCTCACCGTCGCGAGCGCGACGCTGGCGACGTTCATCGACGGCGGCGGTCTCGGCGGCGGGCTTGTCGCCGGGATCGGTTTGTACCGCCCGATCCTGAGCCTGACCTTCGGCATCATCGTCGCCGCACTGGCGCTTTTCGTCGACTGGCTGGGGCTGGTCGCCGAGGAGGTACTGCACCCGCGCGGAATGTAGCCCGACCGACTTCAAGGAGGACCAACCCATGCGGATGCTCCAGCGCACGACAGCCGTTGTGCTCGCGCTCGTCGCGTCAGCGTCGCTCGCGGTCGGCTGCACGATCGGCAAGGACGAGACCGGCGCCCAGGTCGGCGCGGGATCCATCAAGAAGATCGACGCGCTCAACGGCGTCCAGATCCGGGTCAGCTCCAAGGAGTTCGACGAGCAACTGCTGCTCGGCCAGATCGCCCTCGTCGCACTGCAGGCGGCCGGGGCGAGCCCGCAGGACAAGACCAACATCACCGGCTCGAGCAACGTCCGCCAGGCGCTCACCAGCGGCGCGGTCGACCTGTACTGGGAATACACCGGCACCGCCTGGATCAGCTACCTCACCCAGACCAAGCCGATCAGCGATCCGCAGGCGCAGTACGAAGCGGTCAAACAAGCCGACATCGCCAACGGCGTCACCTGGTGGGCACGCTCGCCGGCCAACGACACCTACGCCCTCGCCGGCAACCCGGCGACACTGGCCCGGACCGGCGTCAAGACGCTGTCCGACTACGCGGCACTGGTGAAACAGGACCCGGCCGCGGCCTCGACCTGTATGGGGCCGGAGTTCAAGAGCCGGGACGACGGGTTCCCCGGCCTGGCGAAGACCTACGGGTTCACCCTGCCCGATCCGCAGGTGCACCTGCTCAACGACGCCGTCGTCTACCCGAGCGTCGGCAAGGGGGACCCCTGCGGCTTCGGCTCGGTCGCCTCCACCGACGGGCGCGTGGCCGCGCAGAACCTCACCGTGCTCGAGGACGACAAGCACTTCTTCCCGACGTACAACCCCGCCATCTCGATCGCCACTCCGCTCGCCCAGAAGTACCCGCAGCTGGAGCAGGTCTTCACGCCGATCGCCGCGAAGCTCGACACCGCGACGCTCACCGACCTGAACAAGAAGGTCAGCGTCGACGGCCAGAAGGCCGCCACGGTCGCCCACGACTGGCTCAAGTCGGCGGGCTTCATCAGCTGAACCGTGGTGCCGATCATCGGGAGTCCTGGCGGTGGACGCTGAGTTCGCCGTAGGCGGGCAGCACGACGGACAGGTCGGTGGAGGCGCCTCGGAGAACGGTGTCCAGGAAGGCCAAAGTGGCCGCGGCGACGACTCGCGGGCTCTCGGTGCGGCCCAGGGAACCGACTATCGAGGGCACCGGTGGCAGGTACAGGGGACCGTCCGTGAACGTGAGGTGGGCCGCGCCGGGGATGGTGAGCCGGTAGCTCACCGAGGTGTTGCGCTCGAACACCTCGGTGAGGCGGGGCAGGTAGCGCGGGTCGGTGCCCGGGGTGATGGCCTGGGTGAGCGCGAGCGCGGGCCGGTCGAGGGCGGGCGATACCGGGCCGTGCGGGTAGCCGTCCAGATCGATGACGGCTGCGAACCGGCGGTCCTGCCGGACGACCTGCAGCGCGGCGGCGCCACCCAGGGAGTGACCGGTCGCGGCGACCCGGCCGGTGTCCAGACGTCCGGCCAGCGGGTCGGCCCGGTCGAGATCGACCAAGCGGGTGAGGACGAAGCCGAGGTCGGCGACTCGGATCGCGGTCCAGCCGGCCGCCAGCTTCTCGTCCTCACCGCGGTCGCCGCTCGAGACGGTCTCGGTGGTGATCGTCCGGCCGTCGGCGAGGACGACGGCGGCGGAGTCGTACGGGTGGTCGAGGGCGGCGACCACGTAGCCGTGGCTGGCCAGTTCCTCCGCCCACGCGGTGTTTTGGGTGCGCACTCCGCTGGACCCGGGGGAGAACAGCACGAGCGGGAACCGTCCTCCCTCCCGGGCGACAGGGGCGCCGAAGACCGAATGGGTGCGGGCGCGCGGAACGTCGTCCATCAAGAACCCCGGCAGGCCGGTTCCGCGGGCGAGGGCTTCGGAGACGGTGCGTGCTTCGTCCTCGGTGCGTCCGAGGTAAGGGGCCCGCGGCGCGTCCCCGGGGCTGTTCTGCGCGGGGTACCAGAGCTGGGCCACGACCGTGCGCCGGTCGAGCGGATCGGCGGTGAAGGTCTCGGGGCGGAGCGGGTCGGTCCACTGCAGCACGCGGGTGCCGACCGCGAAGGGCCCCGAGGGGCCGGGGAACACGGGGACGGGAAAGGCCCAGGCGGCCAAGGCGCCCGCGGTGATCAGCCCGGCGCAGGCCATCGATCCCGGCAACGCGAGCCACCAGCGGACCCGCCGTACTGGCCGGCCGGAACGCCGTCGCAGTACGGGGGAGAAGGCGAACGGCGCCGCGAGGAGGGCGCCTGTCAGTACCGGCAGCAGCTGCCAGCGGATCCCCGTCACGCCCAGCGCGATCACGGACGCCAGGAGAGCCACTCCCGCCGCGATCGTGGCACGTGGACGGGCGGCGGGCGGAAGCCAGCGCGCCACCACCAGCGCGACGGCACCGAGCAACGCAAGGATTTCCAGGAGGGACAGGTTCAGTCCCGTGATGATCTCGGTCACCCGGCCATCCTCGGCGCCGGGAAGGCGGGGCCACATCGCTCCCGGGGCGCCATCGCCGGGCGACCGTGATCGCAATTCCGGGCACGTCGCATGCGACGGGAGTGGCAATCGGACAGGCCGGATCGGTGGTCCGGTTGAGACCGCAGGAGGTGGTGGAACTCCTCCTCAGGTCTCATCCCGGCCGGGTGCGGTCAGACGCCGGGCTCATGTGCGTGGCGGTGCGCCCGGCTTACGATCATCGGGTGCGTTCTGCGAGAACAGCCGTTCGGCGCCGGGTTTCCCGGCTGCCACCGGTGGTGCGGGGTTCGCTGCTGCCGGTGCTGCTCCTGCTCAACGTCGTGACCACCCGGCCGCCGCGAGAACTGCCGGTGGCCGTGACCTTCACCGTCGTCCTCATGCTGCCCCTGGTGTGGCGGCACCGGGCGCCGCGCACGGTGTTCGGTGCCGTGGCGGCCGTGGCCGCGGTCCAGTGGCTGCTGGACGTCCAGCTCCCGGCGGACATCGCCCTGCTGGTGGCTCTCTACACGGTGGCCCTGCACTCGGACCTGCGCGACACCCTGGTCGCCGGCGCCGTCCTGGAGGCAGGGGGCGTACTGGCCTGTCTGCGCTGGGCCACCGATGGCGCGTTCCTCACGCCGTTCGTCGCGGTCACCGCGATGATCGTCGCCGTCGGCGTCCTCGGTGTGCACGTGCGGACCCACCGCGCCTACCTCGCGGCCGTCGAGAAACGAGCCGTGCGCTTGGAACGGGAACACGATCAGCAGGCGCGGGTGGCCGTCGCCGAAGAGCGGACCCGGATCACCCGGGAGATGCACGACATCGTCACCCACAACCTGTCCGTCATGGTCGCGCTCACCGACGCCGCCGTCTACGCACAGCACCGGTCGCCCGGCAAGGCCACCACCGCGATGCTCCAGATCTCCGAGACGGGACGGCAGGCCCTGACCGACATGCGGCGTTCCCTGGGCCTCCTGCGCACCGGCGAACCGGACGCGCTGCGGCATCCGCTGCCCGGGATCAGCCAGCTGAAGACCCTCGCCGACCAGATGTGCGCCGCCGGGCTGCCGACCCGTATCGACCTCCGCGGCGGCCACGCCCACGTACCCGCCACCGCGCAACTGACCGTCTATCGCCTGGTCCAGGAAGCCTTGACCAACACCCTCAAACACACCCCCGCCGGCACCGAAGCGAAGGTCCGGATCGAGTGCTCGACCGAGACCGTCACCGTGGACGTCACCGACAGCGGCCCTCGCCCGCCAGCCCTCGCCACCACCCGGTCCGGCCACGGCATCGCCGGCATGCGAGAGCGCGCGGCCGCCTACGGGGGGACGTTGCGGGCAGGACCGCTCCCGAGCGGCGGCTGGGGTGTCCACACCCGCCTGTTCCTCGCCGGCAGCGGGGTGGTGTCCGCATGACGATCCGCATCCTCATCGCCGACGACGAAGCGTTGCTCCGCATGGCCTTCAGCACGGTTCTGGAAGCCCAGCCCGACATGGCGTCGGTCGGCGAAGCCGAAGACGGCGCCCAGGCCGTCCGCCTCACCCGGGAACTGCGCCCCGACGTCGTCCTCATGGACGTCCGGATGCCCGGGACCGACGGGATCGAAGCGACCAGGCAGATCATCCAGAGCTGCCCGCAGACCCGGGTGCTGATCCTCACCACCTTCGATCTGGACGAGTACGCCTTCGCCGGGCTCAAGGCCGGAGCCTCGGGATTCCTGCTGAAGAACACCAGGCCCGAGGACCTGCTCACCGCGATCCGCCACGTGGCCGCGGGCGACGCGGTGGTCTCCCCGCGGATCACCCGCCGCCTGCTGGAGAAGTTCCGGCCGCACATCCCCGCCGACAGCACCGGACGCGACGAGCGGCTGAGCCGGCTCAGCGCCCGTGAACACGAGGTGCTCGTCCAGGTGGGCGCCGGCCTGTCCAACTCCGAGATCGCGGCGACCCTGTACCTCGCGGAGGCGACCGTGAAGTCGCACCTGGGGCGGGTCCTGCAGAAACTCGAGCTCCGCGACCGGATCCAGGCCGTGATCTTCGCCTACGAGAGCCGCCTCATCCACCCCACGTGATCAGGTGCCGCGGCCTGGAGTCGATCACCGGCGGCACGGGGTGGTCACGCAGTCGGAGCGTCCGCGCGAGCCGCAACCTGACATCATCCGAGGAAGGAAGGGATCCCGCCATGGTCGCCGAGCCGTTCAAGGCCAGCATCACCGAAGCCGAGATCGCGGATCTGCGTGAACGGTTGCGACGGACGCGGTGGCCCGAGCCCGAGCCGGTGGACGACTGGTCGCAGGGGTTGCCGCTGGCTTACGCGCAGGAGCTGTGCCGCGGCTGGGCCGAGGACTACGACTTCGGGTTCGCCGAGCGCCTGAACGCCTTCCCGCAGTACCGCGACACCGTCGACGGGCTGGGCATCCACTTCCTGCACGTCCGCTCGCCGGAGCCGGACGCGTTCCCGCTCGTGCTCACGCACGGGTGGCCGGGTTCGGTGCTGGAGTTCCTGGAGGTCCTCGGCCCGCTGACCGATCCGCGCGCGCACGGCGGTGATCCGGCGGACGCGTTCCACGTGGTCGCGCCGTCGTTGCCCGGCTACGGCTGGAGTGACAAGCCGTCGACGACCGGGTGGGGCGTCACGCGCACCGCGCGGGCCTGGGACACGCTGATGGTTTCGCTGGGCTACGAGCGATACGGCGCGCAAGGCGGTGACTGGGGTTCGGCGGTGTCCGGTGCGCTGGGCGAGGTGGCACCCGAGCGGGTCGCCGGCGTCCACCTGAACCTGGGGTCCGTGGCGGCGGGCACCTTCGACGACCCGACGCCCGCGGAGCTGGCGAACCTCCAAGCAGAGAAGGAGTTCCAGCGCACCGGCCGGGGGTACTCGGCGATCCAGGCCACCCGCCCGCAGACCCTCGGCTACGGCCTCACCGACTCCCCGGCGGGGCAGGCCGCCTGGATCGCCGAGAAGTACTGGGCCTGGACGGATCACGGGGGCAGTCTCGAGGACGCGTTGCCGCGGCAGAAGATCCTCGACGAGATCTCGGTCTATTGGTTCACCGCGTCGGCCACGTCGTCGGCGCGTCTGTACTGGGAGAGCTTCGCCGGCTTCCGGGACAAGGTGACCGCGCCATCCGGACTGTCGGTCTACCCACGTGACATCACCCGTCCGTCGCGGAGGGAGGCCGAACTGCGGTTCACCGACCTGCGCTGGTTCGAGGAAATGCCGCGAGGCGGCCACTTCGCCGCCCTGGAGCAGCCGCAGTCACTGATCGAGCAGGTGCGCGGGTTCTTCCGCCTCTTCCGCTGACCTGCGGTCGCGGTCCGGCTTCGAGCGGGCGGCAACCAATCCTCCCCCGCAGGCGTGTTCGTCATGCCTGTACGGACAAGGGGAGGGCCAGCATGACCTTACGAAGATCACTGACGTTGCTCACCGTCGCGCTCGTGATTGCGCCGACCGTCACCGGTGGCGCGATGGCGGCAGCGGAAACCGCCGGTCAACAGCGTTCCGAGGTGACGCTGTCCGCGACGTCCTGGGGTCACGTCGACTCGGCGACACCGACCACCGCCTACTTCAAGCCATCCGGCACCTTGCCGATCGGTACGTGGGACACCACACCGCACCGCCAACGCTCCTACGTGAATTTCGACCTGAGTTCGTTGCGGGGAGCGCCGTTCACGACGGTGCTGCTGTCGGCAGGCGAGACGCACTACGTCGGCTGCGACAGCCGCGCCACCGAGGTGTGGCGGACCTCCGCCTACACGAAACAGTCGACCTGGCAGAACCGCCCGGCGGAGCGGACACGGGTAGCGTCCAGGGGTGCCGACGGCACCTGCGTCGACAACGACGCCACGTTCGACGTCACCGCCGCGGTGCGGGACGCGGTCGCCCACAAGGTTCGTCATCTCACGCTGGGCCTCCGTGTCGCCGAAGCCCACGAGGCGGACCCGGCGTTCTATCGGCGGATCGAGGCCCCGGCGACGCTTCGGGTGGTCAACAACGCGCCGCCCGCGAAGCCGACCGACCTCCGCACCAACGACGAACCCTGTGCCAAGGACGGCATCGGAGCGCTGGCGAGCCGCCAGTTGAAGCTGAGCGCACAGGCACCCGACCCGGACGGCGACAGCACGTCCGGGCAGTTCAGTTGGTGGCCGGTGGCGGACCCGTCGCAACGGCACACGGGTGTCGGGCCGGGCAACCCCGTCGAGGCGTACCCGGACACCTCGGCCCTCGCCGACGGGACCTACGCGTGGGAGGTGTACGCGCAGGACAACTGGGGCGCGAAGTCGTCCACGGCCGGCCCGTGCCGGTTCACCGTCGACCGCACGGATCCGAAGGCGCCTGCCGTCGTCTCCGCGACGTACCCGGCGGACACCGAGGGCGGCGGGGTCGGTGTGGCGGGTGAGTTCACCTTTTCCCCCAACGGCTCCACCGACGTCGCGCGGTACGACTACAGCTTCGGCGCGGACACGCGGGAGATCGCCGCGGGTCCCGACGGCACGGCCACCGTCAGCTTCACGCCGACGGCCAACGGCTGGCATTCGGTGGTCGTGCGGGCGTGGGACCGGGCGGGCAACCTCTCGCTCAGCACCTACCACTCGTTCATCGTCAAGGAGACGCGGCCGACGGTCACGTCCGACCGCTACCCGCCGCAGGGCGGCCCGGACGGCGGCATCGGCGTGCCGGGCGTGTTCCGGTTCGCGCCGGGGACGCCGAACGTCGTGGCGTACGACTACCGGCTGGACGACGGCGCGTCCGCCACGGCAACGGCAGGCCCGGACGGCGTCGCCGAGGTGACGATCGCGCCGGCCACCGGTGGTGATCACGTGCTTTTCGTGCGCAGCACCGACACCTCGGGCGTGAAGTCGCCGGAACGGGAGTACCGGTTCCTTGTCGACGCGTCACCGGTGGTGAGCGGGCCCGAAAACGTCGAACTCGGCACGTCGGCCACGTATACGGCGAAACCGAGAATGCCGGGCGTGGCCGAGTACGACTACTGGTTCGCGAGTGCCGAGAGTACTAAGTGGACGGTCAAGGCGAATGCCGACGGAACCGCCACGCTGCCGGTCGAATTCACCTCGGCCGACCAGAACGTGCTGCGGGTGCAGGCCCGCGACGCGTCCGGCGGGCTGTCCCCGGTGACGGAGAAACGGTTGTGGCTCAACACTTGGCGACCGACGATCGGCTACGAGGGCGACATCGGGACGGAGGGTGGGGCGGCCACGTTCACCTTCACCACCCCGATGCCGAACGCCGTGGAGTTCGAGTACTGGCTGACGGCGGACCCGGCGACCAGGTGGACCGTGCCGGTCAGCGGTAACACGGCGACGGTGAGCTACACCCCGCCGAGGATCGGCGACTACGAAATGCTGGCGCGCGCGAAGAACACGGCGGGCGTGTGGTCGGCGGCGGACGACATCACGTGGACGGTGACGAATGATCCGACGGTGACCTCGAAGGAGTTCCAGACGAACGGGCGGGTGTTCCCCGGCACCTTCACGTTCGAAGCCCGCCAGCCGGGCGCGGTGGCGTTCGAGTACTCGTTCGGCTGGGGTCCGTTCCAGCGGATAGCCGCTCAGGACGGACGCGCCGTGCTGGCATGGACTCCCCCGCTGCCACCGGAAGGCTCGGCGTACCACAATCTGCGGGTGCGTACGGTGACCGCCGACAATGTCTCCTCGCAGGAGAAAACGTACTACTTCAACATATTGAGCGCGCCGTACGTGTCTTCCAAGGAATACCCGGAAGGCGAGTGGTCGGGCGGTGCCGGTGTGCCGGGGACGTTCACCTTCACGCCGGGTATGCCGGGCATCGTCTCGTACACCTACCACGTCCGGAACGACTGGGGTGCCGTGACAGAGGAGGTCACCGTACCGGCGGACGGTTCGGGTGCGGGGACGATGACGTGGACCCCGTCTGACCGAGGCGTCTTCTCGGTCTTCGTGCGGGGCAACACGGCCGACGGCACCAGGTCGGGTGGCATCGGCTACCCGGTGTACGTCCGCTAGTGAGGGGTCCCTGGTCGGCTCTCAGGCAAGAGCGACGACCAGCAGGGCGAAGGCGGCGATGATGACGGCGACGCGGATGTAGTGGAGGCGGTCCCAGCGGTTCATCTGCTGCTTCCAGTCGGCGGGCCGGTTCTCGGCGGTCCACGTCTTGCCCCGATTGTTGATCGGGACGAGCAGCAGGAGCGACATGACCACGCTGACGATCAGCAGCGCGCCGGCGGCGGCGACGAGTCCGGCGCCGGCGTGCTGCCATCCGGCGATCGCCCAGCCCGCGACGAGGATGAGCGAACCGATGTACCAGACCGGCATGACGGCGCCGAGCATCCGGCCACCGTGGGCACGGCCACGCACCATGCTGTCGTCGGGGAGCGCGTTGAGGATCGGGTTGATGACGAACGCGACGGAAAACTCCACGCCCACCATCAGGCCGACGATCACGGTGGTGACGATCTCGAGTGTCGTGAGCATGACTGTCCCTCCTGAAATCTAGCGTTGCTAGGTCGAGAGGCGACGCTAACACTAGCGTCGCTAGATTGTCTAGCGGCGCTAGGTCTTCGGCGTCGCGGTGAATCGGCTGTACCTCTTCGGCGAAGAGGTACAGCCGATGACCGGGATCTGTCCGGACGGTCCGACAACGCCCTCATCGCAGGCCGCGGCTGTGAAGTCCACATAGGACATACGACCGGTGGCGGGTGTTCCTCGGGCACGGAGATTCGCCCGCGGCGATGCCGTTGGGGCACGGTGCGGAACTTTCCCGCGCGGCTTGCCCTGCACAGAACCATTTTTGTCTCGGGAAGCGGCTGCCGCTCACGGCGTGTTTGCGCTACGGTACTCGCTGCTGATGACGTCCTTCGATCCCCGATGCCGTGGAGCTGCCGCATGATCCCCGGGCTCGGCCCAGGCGTCCTTGCCCTGTCGATCGTGAGGATTTCATGGAGTACCCCCTGCTGACGGCAGCGCTGGTCTGCGTCTCGCTGCTCGCCGCGGCCCTCGCGCTGCTGCTGGTGCGCCAGCGCCGGGTCACCGTCAACGCCGCCCGTCGTGGTGAGCAGCTGCTGGCCGAACTCCGCGCTCGCGAGGAGGAGAACCGGCACTTGCTGCACCGGCGGTTGCCCGCGATCGTCGAGGCGCAGGCCAACCAGGCCGTGACCGTGCCCGGCCCCTTGCGCGTCTTCAACGGCGAGGACCCCCACCGCGAACTGCTCGTGGTGATCAGCGAGCTGACCGGCCAGACCCGCCGCAACGCCGCCGAATCCGCCGCCGCCACCCTGCGCGCGATGATGCGCACGGTGCAGAACCTCGCGGGGGAGCAGCAGGTGCTGATCTCGGCGATGGAGGAGCACCACGACGATCCCGACGTGCTCGACGGCCTGCTCGGCCTGGATCACGCGAACTCGCAGCTGGGCCGTCGTGCTCAGGCGACCGCCGTGCTCTGCGGTTCGTGGCCGGGCCTGCAGCGTTCCGCCGCGACCCTGACCGACGTGGTGCGCGGGGCCACCGGCCGCATCCGCGACTACGCGCGTGTGCAGATCCCGGCGCCTTCGGACACCGCGGTGGTCAGCCAGGCCGTGGAACCGGTGGTCCTCGCGGTGGCCGAGCTGCTGGACAACGGCGCCCGCCACTCGCAGCCCGGTTCGCCCGTGCAGGTCAGTTTCCAGCAGGCGCACAACGGGCTGGCGATCGTCATCGACGACGCCGGGGTCGGCATGACGGTGGAAGCGGTGCAGCGCGCGGGCTGGCTGCTGGAAGGCCACGGCGGTCAGGACATCGCCGCGCTCGGTGTGCCGCCGCGGATCGGGTTCGCCGTCATCGGCGTGCTTTCCCAGCGCTACGGCTTCCGTGTCTCGGTGGACATGCGCTCGCCCTTCGGCGGGGTGCGCGCGGTGCTGTTCCTGCCGGGCGAGCTGCTCACCCGCGCCGCCGTCCCCGTGCCGCAGGAAGTCCCGTCGCTGGCCGCGCCGGCCAGCCCGGCCGCGATCGCCCCCAGCCCGGCCCCGCACTTGCGCGTTCCCGCGCCGGAACCACAACCGGCCGAACCGGCCGAGGAACTGGGCACCACCGAGCACGGCCTGCCCCGCCGTCGCCGACGCGCCCCGGTGACCGGGGCGGCCACCACCACGTTGTCGGTTCCGGTGCCGCCGCCCGCCGCGCCGGAACCGACCGGGTCCCCGGTGAACCACAGCCCGGTCGCCACGGCCACGGCCTGGCAGCGCGGCACCCGCCAGGGTCGCGCTTCTTCCACCGATGACGAAAGGGATTTCCAGTGAGCGGCTCCGTCACCACCAACAACCGGTTGGGCTGGATGCTCGACCAGGCCCTGCAGATGCCGGAGACCATCTCCGCGGTGCTGCTGTCGGCCGACGGCCTGCTGATGGCCCATTCGCAGGGAATCACCGTGGAGGACGCCGAGCGCACCGCCGCCGCGGTCTCCGGGCTCCAGTCGCTCGCCCGCGCCACCGGCGAGTTCTGCCGTCAGCCGCCCGAGAAGTGGCGGCAGACGCTGATCGAATTCGACGGCGGGTTCGTCTTCCTGACCTCCGCGGGACAGGGCGCCTACGTCGCCGTGTCCACCACCGGCCGGGTGGACATCGAGGGCGTTTCCTCGCGCTTGCAAGAGCTGGTGCAAAGACTCGGCCAGGAACTCACCGCGCCACCGCGCTTTCCGGCCGAGGGACCTGGCAACCCGGCATGAGCGGGCAGCGGGGGGAACGGGCGCTGGTCCGGCCGCACGTGGTCACCGAGGGCCGGGCCCATCCGACCCGCAACACCCTCGACGTGGCCACCGTGGTGCTGGCCACCTGGGCGCCGGTGACCGGGCTGAGCCCGGAAAAACGACGGGTGATGGAGCTGTGCCGGGGCGGCGCGCTGGCCGTCGCGGAGGTGGCAGCGCATCTCAAGCTGCCCACCAGCGTCACCAAGGTGCTGTTGTCGGACCTGCTCGACAGCGGGCACATCGAATCACGGGCTGCGGTGCGCGAGACCGAGGTCCCCGACCAGCAACTCCTGCAGAAGGTACTCGATGGCCTCCGTGCTCTCACCTGATCGCTACGTTTCCGCCACGGTCCGGACCTCGGTCAAGATCCTCATCGTCGGCCCGTTCGCGGTGGGGAAGACCACCTTCGTCGGCACGCTCTCGGAGATCCGCCCGCTGCGCACCGAGGAGCGGATGACCCAGGCGGGCGCGCTGGTCGACGACCTGTCCGGCGTACGAGGCAAGGACACCACCACGGTGGCCATGGACTTCGGACGCCTGACACTGAGCGACGAGGTGGTGCTCTACCTCTTCGGCGCCCCGGGGCAGCAGCGGTTCACGCAGATGTGGAAGGACCTCGCCCACGGTGCGCTCGGGGCGCTGGTGCTGGTCGATCCCAGCCGCCTGCAGGACTCGTTCGACGTGATGGGCCTGCTGGAGGAACTGGACCTGCCCTACGCGGTGGCGGTCAACCAGTTCGACGGCGCGCCGCGTTTCCCCGAAGCCGAGCTGCGCGAGGCGCTCGATCTGCTACCCCAGACCCGGCTGGTCACCTGTGACGCCCGCGATCGCGCGTCGGCTGCCTCCGCGCTGATCAGCCTGGTCGACTACCTGTTCACTCCCGTCCGCCAGGAGCATTCGTGACCGTTCCCGCCACCCCGCCCCCCGGTTGTCCCGCGCACGCCACGCGCACCCCGCTCCACGACGAGGAGTTCGCCGCGAACCCGGCGAGGGTCTACGCGCGGATGCGCAAGGAACACGGCCACGTCGCGCCGGTCGAGCTGGCGCCGGGGGTGAACGCGAGCCTGGTGCTGAGTTACGAGGCCGCGCTGGACGTGCTGCGCTCCCCGCAGACCTATCCGCGGGACCCGCGCCGCTGGCAGGCCAATCAGCGGCCGGACAACCCGGTGATGCCGATGATGGGCTACCGGCCGAACTGCCTGTTCACCGACGGCGCGGTGCACGCGCGCTACCGCAGCGCGGTCACCGACAGCATCTCGCGGGTGAACCCGCACGCCCTGCTGGACTACGTGGAGAAGGCCGCGCGGGAGCTGATCGCGAAGTTCTCCCGGAACGGCCGGGCGGACCTGCTCACCGAGTACGCGGGAACCCTTTCCCTTCAGGTGTTCAACCATCTCTTCGGCTGCCCGCCGGAACTGGGTGACCGGCTCACCGCGGGGATGCGCGGGATCTTCGACATGGTGGACCCGGAGCGCGCCAACGCCGAGCTGACCGCGGCCATGCTGGACCTGCTGGCGCTCAAGCGGCGGCAGCCGGGCCAGGACGTGCCCTCGTGGATGATGGCGCATCCCTCAGGGCTGACCGACGAGGAGATGCTGCACCAGCTGGTGCTGCTGATGGGCGCGGGCACCGAACCGCAGCAGAACCTGATCGCCAACGGGCTGCGGCTGCTGCTGGTGGACGAGCGCTTCGCCGGGGACCTGGCAGGAGGCAGCCTGCACGTGGAGGACGCGCTGGAGGAGATCCTCTGGAGCGACCCGCCGATGGCCAACTACTCCGCCGGTTACCCCTATCCGGCGGCCGACCTGATGGGCGCGCGGCTGCCTGCCGACGAGCCCGTGGTGATCAGTTTCGCCGCCGCCAACACCGATCCCGAGCTGGGCGAGGCCCAGCGGGCCGGTAACCGGGCGCATATCGCCTGGAGCGCCGGTGTGCACTCCTGTCCGGCGCAGGGCCCGGCACGGCTGATCGCGACCACCGCCATCGAGACCCTGCTCGACGCGCTGCCGGATCTGCGCCTGGCCGTGCCGGACGCCGAATTGCGCTGGCGGCCGGGCCCGTTCCACCGCGCGCTGGCCGGTCTCCCGGTCCTGTTCACCCCCGTCGTCGCACCGGTCACCCCCGTTCCCGACCCGACAGGAGAGCACCCATGGCACCAGCCCGCCCGTTCGTCCTCGATCCCAACGGCCGTGACATCCACACCGAAGGCGCCGAACTCCGCGCCCGCGGAGCCGCGACACTGGTGGAACTCCCTGGCGAAGTGGTGGCGTGGTCAGTAACCCAGCCCGAGCTGCTGCGGAAACTGCTGTCCGACCCGCGGGTGTCGAAGAACCCGAACCTGCACTGGGCGGCCTACCGCGACGGTGAGATCCCCGAGGACTGGCCGCTGCGGATCTGGGTCTCGGTGCAGAACATGTTCACCGCCTACGGCGGCGACCACCGGCGGCTGCGTTCGCTGGTGTCGAAGGCGTTCACCCCGCGCCGAGTGGAAGCACTGCGGCCGTGGATCGAGGAGCTGACCACCGGCCTGCTGGACCGGCTCGCCGCCGGGCCGGATTCGGTGGACCTGAGGGAGAATTTCGCCTACCCGTTGCCGATCGAGGTGATCTGCCAGCTGTTCGGCGTACCCGAGGAGCACCGGCCGGATCTGCGACGCGCGGTGGACGGGGTGTTCAACACCTCGCTCAGCGCCGAGGACGCGCAGGCGAACGGTGTGCTGATGTACGGGATTCTCGGGCAGTTGGTGGCGAACGGGCGGGAGAACCCCGGTGAGGACCTCGCCAGCGGCCTGATCGCCGCACGGGACGAAGACGGTTCGGTGCTGGAGGAGGCCGAGCTGATCGACACCCTGATCCTGATGATCTCGGCCGGGCACGAGACCACGGTGAACCTGCTGCACCACGCGATCCTGGCGCTGCTGACGCATCCGGAGGAGCTGGCGAAGGTGCGCTCCGGGGAGCACACCTGGGCCGAGGTGATCGACGAGACCATGCGGTGGCAGGCGCCGATCGCGAATCTTCCGCTGCGGTACGCGGTGGAAGACCTCGAGATCGACGGAGTGCACATCAAAGCGGGCGAGGCGATCCTCGCTTCGTACGCGGCGGCGGGCCGCTCGCCCGAGGTGCACGGTTCGGACGCGGACGAGTTCCGGCTCGCGCGGGAGTCGAAGAGCCAGCACCTGTCGTTCGGGCACGGGGTGCACTACTGCCTCGGTGCGCCCTTGGCGCGACTGGAGGCGGAACTCGCACTACCGGCGCTGTTCGAACGGTTCCCCGAGCTGACCCTGGCGTCGGAGGTTTTCGAACTCGAGAAGATGCCGTCGTTCATTTCGAACGGGCACACGAGTCTTCCGGTACGCCTCAAGTGAATGCGGTGAGTGTGGCTTTCGCCGCGGATCCGCGGCGAAAGCCACACTCACCGAGCCATTGCGCGAAGGTTGGTTCCGACGACCCGCTCCGACGGAAGGCCGCGGTCCCGCCGGCGGGACAGGCGAAATGGGTCAGGACGCCGGCGTTTGATTCGGAACGCTCGACCCGACGTAGGTGTCCTTCGGTCCCGAGGTGCCGTTGTCGGCGCTCCGCCATTCCTGGCCCGAGTCGATGATCGCGCTTCCGCCCGCGAGGCAGGCCACTACGAGAGCCGCCGCGGCGGCCAGGCGCTTGTACTGACCTCTGCCCGCTTTTTCGTTCGACAAAAGAGAACCATCCTTCGAATTTTGTTTCTCGCCCCCTTGGCTCTCTCAGGATGCAGGATCCGGTCCTGGGGGCGCCACAACGATGGCGCGAAAGGACAGGGGATACAGCTGAATGAACATCTCTCGAACGGGGCGGCGTTCTTGCTCGTTTTCGCTTGCCGTTCTTCGGTAAAGTATCCCGCTTTGCCTATTCGGTCGCCGCGGGAAAGTTCCCCGGGTGTTCTGTCCGGGCGTTCCGCCCGATTTCGCAGAGGAGGGCGTGGACGTCGTCCGCGTCGGGCAGGCCGAGCCGGACGAAAAGGGCATGGGCTCGGCGCAGGTGGATTTCGGCGTCGTCCATGGCCCCGCGCGCTTTGAGCGTGCGGCCGAGCACGGTCAGCGCATGGGCGAGATCTCGGTCGATTCCGAGTTTTTCGCAGCTTGTGACGGCTTCGGTGGCGCGGTTTTCCGCTTCCTCGAAACGGCCCATCGCCCGAAATGTCTCGGCCATCCGGTAAAGCGAATGCGACGCTCGGTCCGGCATGCCGGAATCGCGGCTTATGTCCAGGCAGGCCGTGAAATGGGTGATCGCCTCGTCGTGACGATCCAATTCGTGGAGCGCGAGGCCGAGGACGTAATGCGCGGACGCACTGCCCGGCCGGTCGCCGAGGCTTTCGGTGAGACGCAACGCCTCTTCGCACGCCGGTATCGCTTCCGCCGCCCGGCCGGCGCGAACCCTGGTCAGGCTCGCGTTGAGGCTCGTCAGCGCCGCCGCCGAACGATGGCCCAGTTCGCGGGCCAGCTCCGTGGATTCCTCGTAGCAGGCCAGCGCCTCCTCGAAGCGGCGTAGGTACTGGCAGGCCACGCCGAGGCCGTTGAGCGCCTGCCGGAGGATGTTCTTCTCGCCGGTGAGGCGGGAGATCTCGACGGCTTCGCGTGCGCGTCGCGCGGCATCGGCCGGCCGGGAGGCACGGAGGGCGGCGATGGCCAGGATGAGCAGCGCCCTGGCCCGGCAAGGGGCGCAGTCCCGGCGTTCCGCGTCGGCCAGCAGCAGCTCCGCGGTGGCGGCGAGGCGGGGATAGCGGGCGTCATGGCTGAGCGGGCTCGTGCACAGCAGGAGATCCGCGGCGGCCCGCGACCAGCTCGGCTCTCCGACGTCCGGGTGTGCCACCGCGCGGCGGGCGGCGGCCGTGACGGTTTCGAATTCGTCGTCGGCCCATTTCCTGGCCTCGTGGCCGTCGGCGAAGGTCTGCCCGGGGTGGGGCAGCGGCATCGCGATGTCGGGCACCGGATCGCCGGGCACCACGTGCGCCAAGGCCGCACACGAGGTCGTCAGCAGGTACGTGAGGAGGTTCCGCAGCGCGTCGTCCGCTTCCGCCGGATGCTCCCCGGCCCGCTGGGCGGCGTAGACCCGGACCAGATCGTGGTAGCGGTAGCGGCCGGGCGCCGGGGATTCGAGCAGGGCGGCGTCGACGAGGGATTCCAGCAGCGGTTCCGTCACCGCTTCCGTGGTCGCCAGCAGGGCGGACGCCGAGGCCAGGGAGATCGCCGCGACGCCGGGGACCGCGAGAAGGCGGAAGGCCCTTGCCTGATCGGGTGTCAGTTGCTGGTGCCTGGTCGCGAAAACGGCCTCGATGGCGAGGTCTCCGACCCGCAGCTCGGCGAGGCGGCGGCGCTCGTTGTCGAGCCGGTCGGCGAGCGCCTGGAGGGTCCAGCCCGCGCGCGCCGCCAGCCTGTTCGCCACGATGCGGATGGCCAGCGGCAGCAGTCCGCAGGCCTCGACCAGCCGCCGTGCCGCCTCGGTTTCGGCCGCGACCCGGTCCGCGCCGACCACGGTGCCGAGCAGGTCGAGCGCTTCTTCCGTGGTGAAGGTGTCCAGGACGAGGTGCGAGGTGAGCGGCAGGCCCGCCGGGACGACGCGGGTCGTGAGGACGACAGCGCAGCTCGGCGAACTGGGGATCAGGTCCCTGATCTGGGCGGCGTCGAGGACGTTGTCGAGGACGAGAAGCACCCGTCGGCCGTCGAGCACGGACCGCAGCAGCGCGCTCCGGTCCTCGAGCCGGTCCGGCACCGCTTCCGGGCCGATGCCCAGCGAGGTCAGGAAGCCGGCCAGCACGACGCCCGGCTGCACCGGGTCTTCGCCTTCGCCGCCCAGGTCGGCGTGGAGCTGGCCGTCGGGGTAGGAGTTCCGCACCAGGTGGGCGGCGCGCATCGCGAGCGAGGTCTTCCCGATCCCGCCCATCCCGACGACCGCCGCGACGGCCGGGGTGCTGCGCTCGGCGTCCTCCAGATGCGCGGTCACCAGGTCCAGGCAGGCCGCCCTGCCGACGAAATCCGGGAGGGTGGGCGGGAGCTGGTGGGGAACGGGCAGGCCGGTGACGGTGGCCGCGTCGGTGCCTCCGGAGGTCTCGGCGGGCGGCTCCGCGTCGGGTGCCCGCCGTTTGGCCTCGGTGTCTTCGCCCGCGAGAAGCTCGGCGTGCAGCGCGGTCAGTTCGGGGCCCGGCTCCACGCCGAGTTCGTCGATGGACCGGCGCCGGAACCGGGCGTGGACGCTGAACGCTTCGGCCTGGCGTCCGGCCAGGTGCAACGCGCGCATCAGCAGGCCGTGCGGGCGTTCGCGGAGCGGATGCGCGGCGGCCAGTTCGGTCAGCGCCGGGATGGGCGGCCGCTCGTCGAAACGGAGCTGGATGGCCAGCAGCTCTTCCAGCGTGGCCACCCTCAGTTCGCTGAGCCTGTCCCGCTGGATCTGGGCGAACGGCCCCGGAACCCCGGCCAGCGGATCGCCGCGCCACAGATCCAGTGCTTCCTCGAGCAGAGCGCGTGCCTGTTTCAGCGATCCGTCGGCGCGGGCCTGCGCGGCGCGGCCGATCGCCGCCTCCGCGCGCCGCAGGTCCAGCGCGTCGGGCGGAAGGTCGAGGCGGTAGCCGTCGCCGGAGGAGACCAGCACGCGCGGCTGTGACGGGTCGGGTTCCAGGAGACGGCGCAGCTGCCAGGCGTAGGTGCGCAAGGTGCGGACGCCGCCACCGGCGGGCGGGTACTCCCAGACCGCGTCGACGAGCTGCCGGACGGAGACGGTGCGGCCTGCCTGCAGGAGGAGGTACGCCAGCATCGCCTGCTGCTGCGGCGGACCGAGCTTGATCTCCTGACCGCCCCGGCTCGCGTTCATCGCGCCGAGCACGCCGAACCGTGGTGGCGCGGTGCCGCCGGAGGTGTCCGCGCTTTCCGGCTCTCCCACTGACTCCAGCTCCTGCTCCCGCGTGCTCGCCCGCGGTGATCGGACCGTCGAGCACGAGATCCGTGTCTGGTCAATGACTGCGTGGACTCCGTGTGGATCATACGTGGAACGCGCGTCGGCAATCTGGAACGGGCCCGTCCGACCCTTTTTCCATGCCCTTTCGAACACCAGGAGCCAGCCCATGACGCAGCGGGACGAAAACGAAACTCCCGTCGAGACCCCCGCGCGCCGCGACCGGGAGGTGCTGATCTCCCCGACCGGGCTGATGCTGCCCCGCGACCTGAGCTACGACAGCTGGGCGCAGACCGGGGTGAAGGTGGCGCGGATCGCCAATTCGTCGGCCTGGTGCCTCGGCGACTGGCTGGTGTGCGGCCAGCAACGCTATCCGGATCGCTACCAGCAGGCGGTGGCGCTGGTGGGCCTGGAGTACCAGACGCTGCGGAACTACGCCTGGGTGGCCAGACGCGTCGGGGCCGCCGTCCGGCGCGCCGCCGTCAGCTTCCAGCATCACTCCGAGGTCGCCTCGCTCCCGGCCGAAGCGCAGGATCAGTGGCTGCGCCGCGCGGAACAGGGGAAGTGGTCGCGCAACCAGTTGCGTGCGCACCTCAGGCAGTCGAACCAGGACGGAACCGCCCAGCAGGTCAAGCCGGACGCGCCGAGGCAGCTGCCGAAGATCCACGTCCGCGGCGAACGACTGGCCTGGTGGCAGGCGGCGGCCGAGCAGCACGACGGGGATTTCCAGAACTGGGTCGTCGCCGCGCTCGACAAGGCGGCCGGTCAGGTCCTGACCGGCCCGGCCGTCGTGGGTCCCCGGGAACCGGTCGCGGGATGACCGGTGCTCAGCGCGACGCCGGCGGCCACCGCACGGACAGCGAGCCGTCGGCGTACGCGCGCCTGGTCTCGGCGACCCGCACTTTGCCGCTCGTCGTCAGGGGCAGCTCGCCGGGGGCGAGCAGGGCGACGTCGGAGACGTACAGCTCGAGCCGGTCGGCCAGTCGCAGCCTGACCAGCCGGGCGAGCTCGGCTCCCGCGCCGTCGTCCCAGGGCTGCCGCGCCTCGGCCACCAGGACGACGCGGTCCGGCTCGGTGACGAAGGCGGCGCACCGTCCCGGCCGGAGCCCCGGCACTTCCGCGCAGGCGGCGATGACGTCGGCGGGATGGAAGTTCCGGCCGTGGCAGACCAGGACTTCGTCGGCGCGGCCCAGCACGAACAGCTGCCCGTCGCGCAGGAAACCGCGATCGCCGGTCGCGTGCCCGCCGGTGCGGCCGCCGGGTGTGGCCGGCCAGTAGCCGTCGAAGAGCTGTGGGCCGGAGATGACGATTTCCCCGATTCCGTCGGGGTTCGGATTCCGGATGGTCACCTGCGTCCCCGGCAGTGGCGCGCCGGAGGAGAGCAGCGTGGTGACCGGCTCGCCGGATCGCGGCGGCCGGATCCGGACCTGGTGCAGGGCGTCCCGCCCGACCGGCAGCCGCAGCGGGCGGAGCTCCGGCGAGCACGTGGTCACCGTGAGAGTGGCTTCGGCCATTCCGTACGACGGGCAGAAGGCGTCCGCCACGAATCCGGCCTCGGCGAAATGAGTGGTGAAACGTTCGGCCGTGGCGGCTCGCACGACTTCGCCCGCGTCGCGCGCCACCCGCCAGGCCGACAGGTCGAACTCGCGGACGTCGGCGGCGGGGACCCGGCGGACACACCGGTCGTAGGCGAAATCCGGTGCGCTGGACAGGGTTCCGCGCGTCACCGAAATCGCGGAGAGCCAGGCGGCGGGTGCCGCCGCGAACTCGCGGGGAGACATGAGGACGGAAAGGTAGCCACTGAACAGGGGCCGCAGTACCCCGGTGAGCAGGCCCATGTCGTGGTGCAGCGGCACCCAGGTGACCGCTGTGTCGGCAGGACGCTCCCGGTAGGCGACGGCGGCTTGCGCGCAGCCGGCTCGCGACGCCCGATGGCTGATGGCGACCCCTTTCGGCGTCCCGGTCGAGCCGGAGGTGTACTGGAGGAAGGCGAACCCGGCCGCCGCGCGCGCCCCGCCCGGAACGGCCCGATGGCCGCGCAGCTCCTCCCAGCTCCGGACGGGGCAGCGCAAACCGGCCTCCGCCACCAGCGCGCGCAGCGGCGCGGCCCATCGCTCGACGGTGATCACCACGGCGGGACGGCAGTCCGCCACCATGCCCAGCAGCCGCAGTTCGACGGCCTGCCGCCGGGAGCCGCCGAAGGCCGGAGCGGGAACCGGGACGAGACCCGCCTCGTGGCACGCGAGGAAAGCGGCGGTGAAGGAAACGTCGTTGGGCAGCGAGAGGATCGCGCGATCACCGGTCGCGGTGCCGGTGCGGAGCCCCGATCCGGCCCTTCTCACCAGGTCGCCGAGTTCCCCGAAGGTGAACTGTTCGCGCACCGAACCGTCGCTCCAGTGGGCGACCGCCGGTGCGTCCGGCCGCAGCCGCTCGTGTTCGGCGAGTCCGGTCAGCGCCGGCGTCACCGCCCGATCCTCGCGGCGCGGCTCTCGAGCGCGGCGCGCCGGATCTTGCCGCTCGTCGTCCGGGGCAGGGCGCCGGCGGGTTCCAGAATCACCTCCGGGCACTCGAAACCGAGCCGCGCCGCGGCCTCGGCCACCGCGCCGTCCGGTCCGGGAGCCGGGTCGGGGCCGATTTCCACGAAGCACACCGGACGGCGGTCGCCGAGCACGACGACGTCGACGACGCCGGGCAGGAGCCGGATCTCGTGCTCCAGCCTGGCTCCGGGCAGCAGTCGCGGTTCGGCGGCCCTGCCGATGATCGAGAGATACCCGTCGGCGTCCAGGAAACCGGCGTCCCCGGTGTGCAGGAGCGCCTCTTGCGCGGTCCGTTGGTCCACGGCCCGCAACCAGGCGCAGATCTCACCGATCTCGCCGTCGGGCACGGCCCGGCCCTGGTTCCGGATCTCGAGCCGGATCCCCGGCAGCGCGCGTCCCACCGAACCGGGACGTTCGAGCCATTCCGGTGTGGTGATCTCGGTCAGCACACTTTTCGAAGTGCCGTAGTACTCGTGCAGCACCGGGCCGAGCAACCGGATCACGGTGCGTTTCATCGCGGGCGGGCACGAGGCACCACCGTGGAAGACGACCCGCGGCCGGTGCCGTGGGGAGAGGCCGGCGGCGGCGACGTCCAGCAGGTGGTCCGGGCTGAGGAAGGCGCTGTCGACCCCGTGCTCGTCGATCAGCCGGATGAACGTGTCCGCGGACCAGTTCCGCTGGACCACGACCGCGCTGCCCGCCTGCAGCGCGTAGAGCGCCGGGCCGAGCGTGCCGAGGAAGAAGTTGGCGTTCGCCATGAGATGGGGCCCCATCTCCGGGCCGGCGCCGTACCGCTCGTCGACAGCCACCCCCCGGTAGGACCGATGCGGGCGGGCACGGAACACGGCCTGGGGAACACCCGTGGTCCCCGACGTCACGTAGGCGAGGTAGCCCGCGGCACACGACGGTTCCTCGTCCGGAACGTCCTTCGCGACCAGTTCGTCGTCGAGGACGACCGGACAGGCCGAAGGGGGGACGCCGATGGTGATCGGCGTGTCCGTGACGTGCAGGACGACGTCCAGATCGACCATGATCGGCGGACCGAGCGGGGACTCGACGTCTTCGCGGCCGATCGGGAAGAGCCCGTAGCCGTAGCGCAGCGCCGCGAGCGCCAGCGCGAAGAACCTCGGGCCGGCGGCGAGGTCGGTGGAGAGCATGCTCCCCTCCGGAAGCCCGCGGTCGCGCAGGCCCTGGCCCAGCAGATCGGCGCGCCGGGCGAGCCAGCCGAAATCGCACTGCTCGTCGTCCGCGATCACGGCGACGCGGTCCGGTCGGTGCCGCGCGGATCGCCACGGGCTCCAGAGGTGGGTTCGCACGAGTGGTCTCCCTCAGCTGCGTAGGTGTGCGTCGAGAATTTCCGCCAGGGCGGCGAAATCGGCCGAATCGGTGACGATCTCGGTCTCCACTTCGCGGTCCAGCGCCTCTTCCAGCCCCGCGGCGAGTTCCACCGCGGCGATCGAGTCCCCGCCCAGCGCGAAGAAGTTGTCGGAAGGTTCGGTCCGCCTCTCGAAAACGGCGGAAGCGATGGCGAGTACCTGGTGCAAGGTGGCGCCGGACATGGTCTCTCCTCGGTCGGTCACGACGGTCCCGCCGCCTTTCGCACGTGGTCCATGATCGATCGGGCCAGCGGCTCGCCCACCCGTTCCCCGTCGTAGACGAGGTCGAGGGCGATCCGGTCCCGATGTTCCGCGCACCGCAGGTGCAAGGCCCACGAGCTGCGGTGGGAATCCTGAAGCAGCGGATAAGCGTCGGCGGTCACCCGGAGTCCGCCGGTGGACGGCGGCCGGTCCGGACCGCCGGTGGCGTCGAGCAAGTTGACGTAGATGTCCATACCGGGGGCGGTCACGGAACCGGAACCGAACCCGGGCACCAGATCGTCCAGGTCGTCAGCGGTGACCTGGTGGTAGCGCAAGGCGTTCAGCAGCTGTCCGCGTACCTCGGCCAGGAGCGCGGCGTCGTCCGCGCCCGGCCGGCGCAAGGCGATCGGGCACGCGGCGGCGAACATGCCGACCACCTCGCGGTCCGCGGACAGCCGGGTGTCCATCGAGGTCCACATCCCGGCCCGTGGCAGACCGGCGCATTCGGTGGCGGCACGGGCGAACGCGGCGACCACCCACTGCAGCGGGGTGTGCCCCGTCCGCCCGGTGGCGGCGCGGAGCGATCCCGTCACCCGGCCGTCCAGCTCCAAGGTGATCACCCCGCTTTCGGTCTCCGTCGCCGACGGCGGGCGCACCCACGGGTTCTCGGCGCAGAATTCCAGCCGGTCGCGCCAGCTCTCCTTGGCCCGCGCGAGGGTGCGGGCGGTCGCTCTTGTCCGCTGGCGGGTGGCGGCCTCGGCGAAGGACGGTGCCGCCGGGAGGGAGGGGCGGCCTCGGGTGCGTGCCGCGTAGCAGGCCCACAGGTCCCTGCCGAACAGTTCGCGCGCCCGTGCGTCGAAGAAGAGACGGTGGAACGTCGCGAGAAAGGCGTGATGGTGGTCGTCCCTGCGGAGCAGAATGAAGGAGCAGGGGAGTGCGTTGTCCCACGGGCGCAGCAAATCCCGCGAAAGCAAGGCCGACGCGTAGCGCCCGAACTGCGCCGAGGACGCGGCGGTGACCTCCAGGCACCGCACCGGTTCCTCATCCGCGGCGAGTTCGACCGGATGCTGGCCCGTGCCGTCGATCCGCATGCGCAAGGCGTCGTGCCGTCGCACGCAGTCCCGGACGGCGGCGGTCAGGGCGGCGGGGTCGAGGTCGCCGATGATCTCGTAGGACAGCTGGACGTTGCGGTAGACCCGGCCGCCGCGCAGTTTGGCGTCGAGCCAGTCCTGTTCGTAGGTCAGCGGGGCGGAAGTCAGCTCAGGCACGAGAATTCCCCGCCCCGCTCGGCCAGTTCCGCCGGCGTCCCGGCGTCCACGATCCGGCCGTCCCGCAGCACGACGACCTGATCGGCGTCCTCCAGCACGGTCAGCCGGTGCGCGATCACGACGACGGTGATGCCCGTCCCGATCAGTCCGCGCAGGATGTTCCGCTCCAGCGCCGGGTCGAGCGCGCTGGTCGCCTCGTCGAAGATGAGCAGGCGCGGTTTGCGGGTCAGCGCCCTGGCCAGCACGATGCGCTGCCGCTGGCCGCCGGAAAGCCCATGGCCGCTCGGTCCCACCAGGGTCTGGTAGCCCATCGGCATCGACTCGATCTCGGCGTCGACATGCGCGAGGGCGATCGCGGCGCGCACGTCCTCGACGGCCGTACCCGCCGATCCGAAAAGGATGTTCTCCTCGATGGTGCCGTTGAACAGATGCGCGTTCTGGTTGATGTAGCCGATCCGCCGCCGATGCGTCGGCCGGTCCAGCGCGGACAGATCGGTGCCGTCGAAGGTGATCGTGCCGGAAGTGGGCAGATGCAACCCGGCGAGCAGCATCCCCAGCGTCGACTTCCCGGAGCCGGACCTGCCGACCACCACGACGAAGCGGCCGGGCTCCACCTGGATGTCCACATCGGACAGTGCGAGCGCGGGGGCGCCGGGATACCGATAGGAGACGGAGGTCGCGCTGATCCGCCCCGGCTCGGCGACACCTTCACCGGCGAGCAGGCCACGCGGTTCGGGTTCCGAGCGCAGCACGTCGTTCAACCTCGCCAGGGTCGGCTTCACCGCGGCCAGTTCGGAGGCCGCGCCGAACACGCCTTCCAGCGGGATGAACAGCGCCATGGTCAGCGACATGAAGCCGAGCGCCGCGCCGAGGGACATCTGGCCGTCCAGCACCCGCCAGACACCGGCGACGATGACCACGAGAGGAGCGCCGAATTGCACTGTCCGGCTCAGCGACGTGGTGACGGCCAGGCTGCGCCGTGCGCCGAGGCGTTTGTTCACCTCACGGACCAGCGAATGCGACCAGCGCTCGACGGCGAGGGACTCCAGGCCGCTGGCCTTGAGCGTGGTGATGCTCTCCAGCAGGTCCACCAGTTCGTCCTGCGCCTTCGCCTGGCGCTCGAGCACTTCCTGGCCGAGATGGATCTGGCGACGCCAGGTGAGGGCGAGCAGCCCGGTCTGCGCGCCGATCAGCAGGACGACCAGAACGGCGAGCGTCCCGTCGGCGAAGACGAGCGCCGTGAGGTAGACGACGATCAGCACGCTGTCGAACGCGGCGGAAACGGCCGTCAGGCTCAGCACCTGGGTGACCGCGCCGCTGGCACGCACCCGCATCGTCAGATCGCCGGAGTTGCGGACGGTGAAGTAGTCGTACGGCAGGGAAGCGAGATGTCGCGCTGTCCCGAGGCTCAGTTGTTTCTCGACGACCGCTTGCCGCCGGGTGACCATGAACGACCTGAACACCTGTAGCGCCAGGAAGAGCACGCCGAGCGCGAGGATCCCGGCGAGGACGGCGGCCAGCGAGCCGGTCGCCTTGCCCGGCAGGACCTTCTCGACCAGGAAGCCGGTGGTGAGCGGGAGGGTGGCTTCGAGGCCCATGAGCGCCGTGGTGGCCACCGTCAACTTGGCCAGTTCCTTGCCCCGCGGCAGGAATTGCACGAGCTGGCGCCAAGGATTTCGTTCGCCCGCCGTTCCGGCACCCGCTCCGGCTTTGGCCGCTCCGGCCAGCGGCGGGTCGAACTCCAAGGCGACGCCGGTGAACGCCTCGTCGACGGCCGCCCTGCTCAACCGCCTTCGCCCGAAAGCCGGGTCGATGACGTCGACGTGGTCCCGGGTCGCCCCCTCGAGTACGACGAAGTGGTTGAAGTTCCAGAACAGGATGGCGCCGGGGGTCAGCCGCCGCAGCGCGTCCAGATCGGCGCGCACCCCCCGGCCGTTGACGCCGTGCTCCCTGGCGATCTCGAGCAGAGTGCGGGCGGAGGCGCCGTTGCGCCCGGCGTCCGCGCGGGCGCGGATCGAGTCGAGGCCGACGTCGACACCGTGCTGGCGCAGCATCATCACCAAGCACGCCGGACCGCAGTCGCTGACCTGCGTCTGCAGGCAGACGGGGATCCGGTTCCCCGCTCGCCATCGGACGGCGGATTCCCGGAGGGTGGAGAACAGACCGGTGAGGCTTCTCCTGGTCCGCGCGGCCGACTCGTCGCCGAGCACCGGGCCGTTCCCGTCGGACCTGTTGTGTTCGAGCGCCTCGGTGCGGAAGCGGGTGTTCGTCGGCATCGTGCCCCGTCCTTGTCGCCGGTCGTTCCGGTGCGGCCGTCAGAAATTCGCGCGGGTGGCGGCGAATGGCCGGCGTGGGCCGGGAGGATGCCCGGCCCACGCCGCTTTCGCGTGACCTACTTGGGGTCGCCGCAGAGCGGGGCGTACAGCGTGCCACCGACGATGTCGTCCAGCTCCTCGTCGGAAAGGCCGACGATGTTGACGTTGTCGAACATTTTTCATTCCTTTCTCAGGTGAATCCGGTAGCCGTTTCTCTGGCTATTCGGATTCGAATCGGAATTGCGATTTCGACTTTATGGGCCCCGGCTTTCCATTCACAAGTGGCGCCGCCGGGCCGGAATTCCCGCCGATGCGCCCGTCCCGCCGGCGGGACAGGAAGTGCCCGGCGGGGTGGTGCCCGCGCCGCGGTCGTTCCGGTACCGTCATGATCACCGAGGCGAGGTAGCTCAGCAGGTAGAGCACGCGACTGAAAATCGCGGGGCCGGCGGTTCGATCCCGTCCCTCGCCACCGGATACGGGGCGGTCTCGAGTGTGGTAATGGCGGTTCGAGGGGTGAGGCAAGGGTGTCTGTGACAGCCATCGAAGAAATAACGCGGCAGTTCGAGATCGCCCTGCGCGAAGCGGGAACGGTCGCCCAGCTCGACGCCATGCGGCTCAAATTCTTCGGAAAGCGAAGCGAGTTCAAGGCGATGTTCCGTGCGCTGGGCGGCCTCGAACCCGAGGAACGCAAAGCGAAGGCCGTCGTGCTCAACGCGGAGTTCGATCGGCTGGAACGCGAATTCGCCGCGCGGCTGGCCGAAGTCGGCAGGCAGGAGAGCGAAGCGCGCTGGCGTGCCGAGGCCGTCGACATCACCCTGCCGGGACTCGCTCCCCGCCGTGGTGCCTGGAATCCGGTCACCGAAGTCGAACAGCGGTGCCTGGCGGTGCTGCGGCAGCTCGGCTTCGAATTCCGCTCCGGCCCGGAAGCCGAGGACCCCTATTACAACTTCGACGCGCTGAACATCCCGGCGCATCATCCGGCCAGGGATCTGCAGGACACGTTCTGGCTGGACACGGGCGCGGTGCTCCGTTCGCATACGACGACGGTCCAGGCGCGCGTGCTCGCCGGGAAACCGGCGCTGCCGATCAAAGTGGCTTCCGCCGGGCGTGTCTATCGCAACGAGGCCGTCGACGCCACCCATCTGGCGATGTTCCACCAGCTCGAGGGTTTCTGGGTGGACAACGGTCTCTCACTGGCCGATCTGAAGGGCGTGCTCGCCTTCGTCGTCCGGGAACTGTACGGACCCAAGGCGCGGATCAGGTTCAAGCCCAAGTACTACCCGTACACCGAACCGTCGGTCGGGCTGGACATCAGCTGCACCCGGTGCGGTGGCGACGGCTGCGACGCCTGCCACCGGGTCGGCTGGGTGACGCTGATGGGCGCGGGCATGATCCACCCGAACGTGCTCCGCGAGTTCGGCTACGACCGGCCCGGCGTCCGCGGTCTCGCCTTCGGCTGGGGTCTCACCCGGATGACGGCGCAATGGCTCGGGCTGAGCAAGATCCGGCAGCTGTACGAGGTCAAGCAGCGTCAATTCCAGTACCTGGATCGGGAGCAGATGTGAAACTGTCGGTGAGCCTGCTGCGGTCCTATTGCCCGGCGCTTCCCGCCGGTGCATCCGACGTGCGGCAAGCGCTGGACGAGGCGGGCATCGAGGTCAAAGGAGTCGAGTCCGCGGGCGGCGACACGGTGATCTCCGTCGAGCTGCTGGCCAACCGCGGCGACCACCGCTGCTATACCGGGGTGGCCAGGGAACTCGCGGCCAGGCTGGACGGGGTGGTGGCCGCGCCGCCGTCGCGGCTCCTGACGGTCGCCGAGGACAACGGGTTCCCGGTGGTGGTGCGCACCGAGAAATGCCTCGCGTACACGCTCACCCCGCTCGTGGTCCGCGACAGCGGCGTCCTGTTGCCCGGTGAGGTCCGCTCCGCTTTGGCCGTCGCGGAAGAGACGACCGGGTCGGTGATCGTGGACGCCACCAACGCGGCGGCACTCGAACTCGGCCAGCCGACACACGCCTTCGACGCGGACCGGCTCACCGGCACGATCGAGGTCCGGCTGTCCGGCGCGGGCGAGACAGCCTTGCTGCTCGGCGAGACGACGCGCCGGGAGCTTCCCGAGGGGACGATCGTGATCGCCGACGAGGTCAAGGTGCTCGCGGTGGCCGGGGTGATCGGCTGCGAGGAGTCGCGGGTCACCGAGAACACCCGGCGCGTGCTGCTCGAATCCGGCACCTTCGATCCCGTCGAGGTACGCAAGGCGGCCTCCGCGCTCAACGTGCGCACCGCGGCTTCACAGCGATTCGAGCGTGGCGGCGACCCGACGTTGCCCTTGGCCGGCGCCGGACGTGTCGTGCGGTTGCTCGAAGAATGCGGCGCGGCCGCCGTCTCGGGCCCGACGGTCTGCGCCCGCGAGTGGCACGGTGACCTGCCGGTGATCGACGTGGATTTCGACGACCTCGCGGATTTCCTCGCCATCCCTTCGTCGCCGGAGGACGTCGTGCGGCGGCTGGCGGGCTACGGTCTGCGCCACCTGGAGGGCGGGCGGTTCCAGGTACCGGGCAGCCGGATCTGGGACCTCGTCGAGGCCCAGGACGTCTACGAGGAGCTGGCCCGCAACATCGGTTACGACGAGTTGCCCGGTTCTGCTTCCTTCTCCGGTTCCGGGGTCGGGCAGTCGGACGAGGCCGCGGATCTCCGCGCGGCAGGCGAAATCCTGGTGTCCCTGGGGTTCTACGAGGTCTTCACCGACAGCTTCTACGACCGCTCGCTGCTGAAGCGGCTGGGCGTCGAGCCGGATTCCCCCTTGGCGCACCATATTCGGTTGGTCGACGCCGCCGATCGTCACTACGAGTTCCTCAAGAACAACTGTCTCGCCCAGGCCGTGGAAGCGGTCGACATCAACCTCCGCAACCACTCCCCGGATCTCCGGCTGTTCGAACTGGCCACGGTGTTCCGGCCGGACCGGGACGGCGGCTGCGCCGAGCGGAGCCTGCTGTGGGCGATCTGCGCCGGCTCCGGGCTGCCCCACGGCTGGGACGGGAAACAGCGGCCGGTCGACCTGTTCTTCGCGAAGGGCGCGGTGGAAGAGATCGCGAACGCGCTCAACCGCGACCTGACCGTGCGCCTGCCCGACGAAGCCGAGCATCCGCTGACGCCGTACCTGCACCCCAACCGCGCCGCCGTCCTGTACTTCGACGGTGTGCCCGCGGGCGTGCTGGGCGAAATCCATCCGGAGGTCCTCAAGCGGTTCGGCGTGACGGGCGTCCGGCCGGTGTACCTCGAGCTGGAGACGTCGGCGTTGACCGCGGCCCCGGCCAAACCACGTCCGCCGCTCGAAGACGTTCCGCCGATCACCCGGATGCTGGACTTCGTGTTGCCCGCGCCGGTCTCCTCGGCCGAGGTGATGGAGGTCCTGCGCGCGGCGGCCCCGGATCGCCTGCGCGACCTGCGGGTGACCGACGTGTTCGTGGATCCCGGCCAGTTCGGTGTAGGCGCCCGGTCCGTCACTTATCTCCTCGTCCTCGCCGTCGAGCCGACGCCGACTTCGGAGGAGTTGAACGCCGAGGTCCAGCTCATGATCGACGCGGTGGCCACGGTGTTCGGTGACGAAGGGGTCGTGCTGCGATGACGGCCGAAGACATCGAGCGGGCCCGGGGGCGCCGGGCCCGGCTGGACGGGCTGGCGGACGGCTTCATGGCGCACTTCCGTGCGGCGGGTTTCGGGGAACTCACCCCCGAGCCCGCCGTGCCCACCGAGGACCGGACGATCCTTTTCACCAATTCCGCCGTGGTGCCGTTCAAACCCTTTCTGCGCGGGGACCGGGATTTCGGCGGAAACGGGGTGATGGTCCGGCAGCCCTGCGTGCGCGCACACAACTTCGGCGCGGTCTTCGCCGAAAGGTTCGCCACCGAATTCCTGCTGCAGTTCGAAATGCTCGGCGCGCTGTTCACCGCCGACGGCGCCGAGGCGGCGGCGGTCGTCACCGGGGACTATTTCTCGCGGGCACTCGGGCTCGCCCCGGAGGACGTGCTCTTCCATGTCGCCTCCGACGACACGGACCTCATCGGGCTGTGGCGCTCCGTCTGGCCGGGACCGGTGGAGACTGATGCCTTCAAACGCTCATATTATCGCTGGGGTTTCGGCGATCCGAGGCTTTCCGGCCGTGGCGCCACATTCGCCATCGCTCAGGGCGACGGCACCTATCGCGATCTCGGCAACCTGATCGCGTTCGAGAACGAAGGCGAGGCGACCCACTACGGGTTCGGCATCGGCCTGGAAACCTTGGCCGTCTGCCTGGACCGGCTGCCCTGGGTACTCGAATGTGTTCCCGCGGGCGCCGTCTCCCCACTGTCCACAACGGACGAAGGCAAACTGGCCGACCTCGTCGGTCTCCTGGTCCGCCTCTACGCGGACGACGTGCGCATCTCTTCGCGGGCACAGGGGCACGTGCTGCGCAAGGCCGTCGGCTTCACCTTGAAGATGGCCGAGCGGCTCGGCACGAGCCAGGACCGGATCCTCGGCAGGATCGCCGATCTCGCCGCCGTCGAGGCGCCGGGGAAGCCGGTCGCGGAGTTCGTCCGCGACGACTTCGCGCGGATCTCCACCGAGCGCACGGTTTCGCGGAAACACGACCTGTCCTTCTGGTGCGAAAAGGAGACTTCGCCGGACGAACTGGCCGCCGCGGTGGCGGCGACCGGTTTCCCGGATGTGGTCGGCCTGGCCGCGGAGGTCAAGGACGTGTGGGACGGGGCCTCCGCGCCCGGCAGACGCTCCGTGACCCTCGGCGTCGAAATGGACCTTCCCGTCCAGTCGGGCCGAGACGACGCCAAGGAAGTCCTGCGGCGGGTCGCCGCGCGGCTGGGTTCCGAGTTCGGCGTGGCGTTGCGCGGCGAAATCCGCTGATCCTCACGGCGATCGAAAGCTCAGTACGTCACGAAGATCCGCTCGGCGACGCCGTCCACCCGGATCGAGCCACCGTAAGGGATCACCAGCTGCGGATCGGTGTGGCCGAAATCCACGTCGAACACGGCCATCATCTCCGGCGCGTACTCATCCAGCGCCCGGAGCACGGCGGCGCGCTGGGCGGCGCGGTAGGCCGCACTCTCTTCGGGCGTGGTCGGCCGGTCCAGTGCCCACGTCTTCGGCTTGGCGAACAGCAGCGCAGAGAACTGGCGCAACAGGCCGCGTTCACCCATGCAGCGCAGGACGCGATAGACCTCCTCGTCGGAGGGCAGCTCCTCCGACGTCTCCAGGATCAGGACCTGGCCCGCGTACTCCTCCACCGGCCGCACGGCCTTGTCGGCCATCAGCAGCCAGGACACGATCGCCAGATTGCCGCCCCAGCTCCGCCCGGTGACCACCCGGCCGGGGTTGTGCCACCACCACGGATCGCACGGCCGCATCGTCGGCTGCGCGGCGAAGGTGCCGGGTTCGGCCCAATCCCGGTCGATGTCGCCGTATTCGGACGCCGCGCGCAGCTCGTACTCGCCGGAGGTGAACAGCGCGGCCCGCGCCGACTCCGCCGTCAGCGGATGCATCTGCCCCGGCCTGCCGAACTGGGTCATCACCGAGGCGCCGTGGTACCCGACGATGTCCAGCATGGCCAGGTACGCCAGCAGGTTCGTGTTGTCGCTGAAGCCGAAGAACGGCTTGGGGCAGGCTCGCAGCAGCTCCGGGTCCAGATGTGACAGCATCGCGATCTGGGCGTCCCCGCCGATGGTGGAGATCACCGCCTTGATACCGGGATCGGCGAACGCGGCGTGCAGGTCGGCCGCTCGTTCCGCCGAGCCGCTGCCCATCCGTCGCGTCGTCGGATACTCCACCGGTTCCAGCCCGAAATCCTCGCGCAACCTGCGCAGGCCCAGTTCGTGGGGGAGCGGCAACGCCCCCGGCAGACCGTGGGAGGGCGAGAGGATCGCCACGCGGTCACCGGGCTTCGGTTTCGGCGGGTACACGAGTGAGCACACGCGTGCACATTAGCCCAGGGGCACGGCAAGGTTGTCTATCCACTGGTCATCAGGGGCCTGACACCTTCCCGGCTGGCGTGCCGGAGTCGGCGACAGGGACGGGGCCGTCGAAGAAGACATCTACCTGACTGTCCACAGAGGACAACTTGGGCGGAGTAAATGTCCGACTGATGCCCATTTGCACGCTTTGCGAGCGCGGTCGTTAGTGGTAAGGACGGTTCTATTGAGAGGTAAGGCAAATGTGGCGTGTTCGCAACGCCTGGTCCGTGGCTTCCCTCGGTGCCGGCGCCTCTCTGTCGCGCCGATGTCGCGAAAGCCACTTTCGGGACGTCAGATGTCCCGAAAGTGGCTTTCGCGACACTCGAAGCAGCACGCAGCCAAGCGATCATCCGACACGTATGCCTTACCCCTCAGCTAGAACACCACTTGCCACTCACGAGCGCGGCTGGCTCCTGTCAGCCAGTCCAGAACCACGCCGCGAAGGACCTCGTCCGTTCAGGCGACTTCGAGAACGCGTGCACATTAGCCGGACCCGGCCCGGTCAGCGGGGCCCCACCGCGATACGGCGCCAGGCCGTGGTGCCGAAGGAAGGGGTGCGCACCGCCTCCAGCAGCGCCGGATCGGCGGTGTCCGCCCAGTTCACCGCGGCGAGCAGGCCTTCCTGCACCACGACTCTGGCCAGCGCGGCGCCGAGGCAGTAGTGGCCACCGTGCCCGAAGGACAGGTGGGGGCCGGTTTCGCGGGATGGGTCGAACCGGTCGGGGTCCGGATGGGCCGCCGGATCCCGGTTGGCCGCCGCGATGACCAGCACCACCCTGGCCCCCGCCGGCAGGAGCCGCTCCCCGGCGCGGAGCTCGGTGGTCGTCACCCTGGGCACGAAATGGAAAGGGGCGTCATACCGAAGCGCTTCTTCGACGACGGCGCCGACGGTGCCGCGATCGACCCGTATCCGTTCCCCGGCCCCGAGTACCTCGGTCAAAGCCGTGCCGAGGCAACTGGCCACCGGGTCGATCCCGCCGGTGAGCAGTTGCGTGAACAGGGCGGTCGCCGAGTCCGGGTCCAGCGACCGGAGCCCGGTCAGCGCGCCGTCCTCCCGCGAGCCGAGCCCGGGCAGGACGACGTCGGCCAGGTAGCCGCGGAGGTCGTCGACGGCACGGACCGCGGTGGCGGCTTTTTCCGGATCGGCGCTCGGGGTGGACAGGTACCCCATGAGGTCGGCCGACCAGCCGCGCAGCAGATCGGTGTCGGTCTCATCCGCGCCGAGCACGGCGCAGGTGAGCCGGGCGGCGAGCGGCTCGGCGAACCGGGCGCAGAGGTCGGCCGGGCCGCTCGGGAGGCAGGCCACCAGCCCGGTGGCGATCTCACGGGCGCGGACCCGCCAGAGTTCGGCGGTCTTCCTGGTGAAATCGGCGGAGATCGCGGAGCGGAGCCGATGTTGCCTCGGCGGATCGCTGAACACCATCCAGGAGTCGAAGAACTCCTCGGCGCGGTCGATCACGGCCAGTTCCGCCGCCGTCCACGAACGGTCGTGATCGACGAAGTCGCCGGGGCAGGCGGAGAGATCCCGCCGCAGCAGCAGGGTTTTCACCAGTTCGTGGCCGGTGACGTACCAGGTCTTGGTGGGAGCGTGCCAGTGCACCGGGTCGACCGACCGCAGTTCCGCGTAGACGGGGTACGGGCTGGCGCCGCCGGTGCTCAGCGCGGTGAGCCGCTCGTCCACGGTCACCGCGGTCGCACCCACACCGGACGGGAGGCGAAGTTGATCGTGCCGGAGGCGACGACGAAACCGTGCAGGAACTCCTGGTGGCTGTGCGCCTGCGGGTCCAGCTTCGCGGTGATGGTGACCTCTCGCGTGCCCTCGAGCCGGATCCGTTGCACCTCGGGAAAGGACACGCCGTTCTTGGCGCAGTTCTCGGTGTAGACGCCGATCCAGGCGGGCCGCGCGCCGGAACCGGGGTCGGAACCGATGTCCAGCGTCACGTCGACCTCGCTGCCCTGATACCAGGTTTCCGCACCACGCAACGAAACACGCGTGATCGGGCCCGCCGCGTCCAGATCCTCGACGACTCCGCAGCGCCCGCAGCTCCTGGTGTTCCTCGCGATCCGCGGGAGCACCGGATGCTCGAACCGCTGAGCGTGGCATTCCCGGCCGCAATGGGGACAGTCCGGCGCGGCCGCGGTGGTGTCGTGCGGCTCGAGCACCTCACGCCAAAGGTCGTCGAAGTTCAGGAAGGACGTGGTCCCGCGCCCCTGCAGGGCTTGCGCCAGTTCCCGCTCGGCCTTGCCGACCGCCTTGGCGAGCCCGTCCAGCCGCCGCGTGATCCGGCCGGCGTCCCCGGTGGACACCGAACCGAGCATGGTCCTCGCCAGCGAAGCCACCTGATCGCGCAGGTTCACGGCGATGTTCCCTTGCCTGGCGTAACGGAAACCGAGGTGGACGGCCTCGCCGAGGCCGTCGATCGAGCGACCGAGCCGCCGGATCTCCGCAGGCACCCCCGGCGCGCGGTCCTCGACGGCGGCGGCGTCCGAGCGACCGAGCGCCCGCCGGGAACGGGGAGAGGTCAGCACCACGTGGACGGGCTTGTCCCGCTTCGCCGCCGCGTCCATGGTCCGTACCGCGGCGGCGAGCGTTCCGCCCGGCGAGCTCCGCGTACCGTCCACGACTTCGAGCGCCGGTTCCCCGCGTTCGACGGCGGGGGTGAGCCACGGCAGCCCCAGCAGGGTGAAGTACGGTCGATCCACCCGCTCGTAGCGCAGATGGTCGTTGACCGCCGCGGTGGCCATCCCGACCGTGGCCCCGCTCCGGCACGCCTCCTGGAAGATCTCGTTGAGCTTGATCACACCGTTGACCAGATACGGCGCGCCGACGTACGCGGCGGCCGTTCCCCGCAGGAAGCCCTGCGAGAGCAGGTATCGGGAAGCGAACAGACCGTCGCCGAGCCGAAGACCCATGCACGAGTTCACGAACAGCACGTCGGCGCGCACCCGTTCCGACCGCAGGATCCGCTCCACCGGGATCTCGCCGCGGAAGCAGCGGCCGGTGAACGCGCACACCGGCGCCTTGTCCGGGGCGGCGGGCGCGATCCCGGGTCCCGCCGCGCAGATCACGGTGTCGTGCAGGTGGAGCACGTCGTCCCGGCCGTGGGCGAACACCGACAGCATGGCGGTGTGGCGGTCGGTGAGGAACTCGCCCACGCGTTCCGCCGTACAGTCCCGGCGCAGGAACAACGGGCCCGCGCCGGCGGTGACCGGCACGTCGTCGAGAGCGGGCCACAGCCGTACCAAGGGCTCGTCGGGCGCGCGACGACGGTCGTGGGTGAGTCCCTTGGCCAGCAGCCAGGACACTTCCGCCGCATCGGGACCGCCGAGCAGGCCGAGCGAGCCGGTGAAGCCACGCCGCACGCGTTCCCAGAGCGCGTCGTTCATCCGCGCGATGTCCCGTTCGGTCAGCTCACCGTCGAGCGCGAACACCAGGAGGTTCTCCGCGCCGCCGGACCGGTCGACGGCCGCGCCGAATTCGGTGGCCGAAGCCAAGGTCGTCACCGGGTGACCGAGCGCGTGGCCGAGCGCGGTCGCCATGCCCCGCAACGGCGAGTTCGCGGGTACCAGGATCGCCGTCCCGCCGCGCTCGGCACCGTCCCGCCGCGTCTCGCCACTGTCGAGCGCCGCCGTCGCCTCGAGCCGCGCCGCCGGGATACCCAGCACCGGCACGGGGCCAGCCGCTTCGAGCCCGGTCAGCCGGTCGAGGTATTCGGCCTCGTCTTCGCAAGCGGTGAACACGCTTTCGCCTCCGATCACTGTTCGACGTCCACACCGTGCAAGGTGGACCACAGCGCGGCCCGTCCGGCCGAGCCGAAGATTTCGGTGACTTCCCCGCCTTCGCGGAACAAGACCGTGGGCAGCGGATGTCCCCAGGCCGAGGCGAACACGGAGGTGTAGGCGCCGCAGTTCAGCAGCGCCAGCCGATCGCCGATGACGGGCGCCGGCAGCTCGGCCGAAGCGCAGAGCACGTTCTGCGCGTCACAGGTCCGGTCGGCGACCGCGTACTCCAGCCACGGCCGGGGACCCAGCTTCACCGGAACCGGTGGATAGACCAGTTCCGGCAACGGAATCAGCAGTTCCGCGCCGACGTCCACGATCACCCACCGCCGCCCGCTGTTCTCCTTGATCCCGGTCACCGTGCACAGCGCCGTGGCAGCGTCGGCCACGAGCCACCGGCCGGGCTCGACCACGAGGGTGATGTCGTGGCCGAGGCGCGAGAGTTCCTCGGCGGCCACCCTCGCGAACTCGTCGAGGTCGGCCCCCGCGCGTTCGAACAGGAAACGCGTTTCCCAGCCGCCGCCGATGTCGATCACGTCGAGCCGGATCGAGTGCTCCCGCTCGACCCGGGTGGCGACTTCGGCCAGCCCTCGCACCGATTCCGCGAACAGTTCCCGGTCGGCGCAATGGGACAACTGATGGGCGTGCAGGCCGACGACCTTCAGCCGGTCGGAGGCCAGGCATCGGCGCAGCACGCGGGAAAACGATCCGTCGCCCGCGTCGGAGCCGAGTTTGGAGCCCGCCGCGTCGAAGTACACGGAACCGCTCGCCGCCGGGCTGACCCTGACCGCGACCTCCAGTGGACGTTCCGCCGTCGCGAACCGCTCCAGACCGTCCACATCGGACTCCGAGTCGACGACGGTCAGGAACGGCGCGGCAGCGGCCGTCCGGCGATTGTAGGCATCCCCGCGCCCGATGCCGTTGGAACACAACACCGAGCCGTCCGCGCCGTGTGCCTGGGCGAGCTGGAGCTCGAGATCGCTCATCACCTCTATACCGACCCCGGCGTCGAGCAGCGTTCGCACCACTTCCGGCGTGTAACAGGCTTTCAGCGCGTAGCAGACGCGGACGTCGCTGAAATGCCTTCCGAACGCCGAACGAACCCGCTCCGCGTTGGAGCGCAGGCGGTCGCCGTCGAAGACCAGCAAGGGCGAGCCGAAGCGGTCCAACAGTTCTTCGGCACCGTGGTCGCCAAGGAACAGCGACCCGTCCCGGAAAGCCAGGCCGATATCGGAATCGCCGATCGCGGTGAGCTCATCCGCGTCGAGGCCACGCAATCGTTCCGTCAGGCGTTCCGCACGCGCCGAGCGCGCGTCCGTGGTCACGTCAGGGATCGATCTGCTGGCCGTTGAAGCGGAGCAACAGCGGGAGGTCGCGGATGTCGTCGTGAGCCAGCAGCCACAGCATGAAGCGCTCGACACCCATCCCGAACCCGGCCGTCCGCAGCGGCGAGATCTCCCGCATCTTGACGTACCACTCGTAGTCGGAACGGTCCACCTCGTGCAGGGCGAGTGCTTCGGTGACCTCGTCCACTGTCGCGTGCCGCTCGCCGCAGCCGACCGTCTCGCCGATGCCGAACAGAAGATCGCCGTTCTGCGCCTTGTCCTTGTCCGGCCCGGCGAACGCCTGGTAGAAGGGCGTCGACAGGTGATCCATGTGGGTCACCCAGGTGAACGGGCCGCGCAAGTCCATGAGCCGCCGTTCACCCGCCCTGGTCAGTGAACGGGCGCCGGGAACATCCGTCTTGACGAAGGCCGGGTCGGCGCCGAGGAGTGAGACGGCCTCGTCGAAGGGGATCCGGTTAAAAGCCTTCGCGGCGAAGGGTTCGCGGAGGTGTTCGGCCGTACCCGCGAGATGCGCGACCAGATCCGGTGCCTGCTCGAGAAAGGCCGTCGCCAGGTGCCGGACGTAGTCGTCCACCGTCGCCGTGACCTCGTCGAGCCCGCCGACGAGTTCCGCCTCACTGTGGAAGAACTGGCACAGATGGGTGTCGTCGGCCGCCTCGCCCCGGAACGAGGGCATGACGTAGTAGACCGGCCCGTCGCTGAGGCGGCAGCTGAATTCCAGCAGGAACTGCATCGAGTCGGCGAGATAGGTGTCGACGCCCTCCAGCCGGATCCGCACCGGGCTCGAGTCGCTGCCGCGTCCCATCGGGCTCGAGATCGAACCGGTGGTCATCGGCAGGTAGGCGACCCGGCCGCCGCGCGAGCGCCAGAAGTCGACGGTCGCCACGTGGAAGAGGTCGGTCAGCTCGAAGACGTGGCGATACCAGGGCTCGGTCAGCACCGAGAGGTAGTGGCCCGCCGGGTCTCGCCAGCTGTGCGGCGGCCGGAGCGTGCCGGGGTCAGTGATGGTTTGTACGGACACGTTCACTCCCAAGGTTCAGCGTGTGGTGCAGGTGGCCGAGGCACGCGAGCGCGAACGCGGCCGCGGCGATCCGCCGGTCTTTGTAGACGTGGTCGGCGACCCAGCGCCCCAAGCCGGGGGGAGCGGAGAACAGCGGTGCGGCGAGCCACGAGAAATGCCAGAACGAGATGTCCATCGTCGCTTTGACCGCGGCGTGGAAGGCCATCGACGCGAATCCGAAGGCGGCGCGATTCCGCCACGACGCGGCGAGCGCCGGGGCGAAGCCGAGTTCGAAGGCCACGGTGGCGACACTCGCCGCCGCCGCGACGGGCCTGGGGAGGAGCGCGAGCCGTTTGCCGGCGGCGGTGCCCAGTTCTCCCCAGGAGTACCGCACCGTGCGGCCGTCCAGCCAGCGCCATCCGGAGCCGGTGAACTTGGCGAGACCGGATTGCAGGTAGACCATCGCGTACCCGGCCTGCGCGGTGGCCAGCAACGCCGATGCCAGCTGGGGGTTCCGCTCCGCCACTCCACCACGGGTGTCGGCGAAGGACAGCAGTGCGAGACCGGCGTTCAGATGACCGGTGAAGCTCCACAGTTCCCGGTCGAAGCCGACCACGTGGCGCTGCAGCGCGGCGTACGACGCGTTCGCGAGGACCTTGACCGCGGGATGCTCGACACCCACCGCCCAAGCACCGACCGAGAGCACGGTGGCCGCGCGGAGCGTCTCGTATCCGGCGGCCGACAGTCGGGTTCCCGCGCGTCGCGGCGATTGCGTCTCTTCGAGCAGTTTCGAGAACTCGGCGAAGAACGCGCCGGGCGGGAGGTGCCACACGGTACGGATGATGGCGGCCCCGAGGGTCAGCCTGGTGAGCGCCAGTCGTTCGCCCGCCGCGGGCTGGTCGAGGAAGATCTCGCGGAACCTGCGCCGTAACGGTCCGGCTGTCCGGGTCATCAGATGAACAGGGCCGGTTCGGCGCCGGGGTCGACTCGGCGATAGACGTAGGCGGTGTAATTCATGTGCTTCATGTTTTCGTTGAACGACGTGATGATGTGGTGCCACCGGCCGTACAGCGCCTCTTGGGTCGCCTCGGGCCAGTCCCCGGCGGACCTGGCGACCATCTGACGGCAGTAGTCTTCGATTTCCTGGTCGGTCTTGGTCACCGCCTGGGCGTCCGTCCGCCAATAGGGCTGCAGGGCGGGAGTGTCGTACAGGGAAATCCAATAGTCCCGGTCGTAGCGCGGAACAGGAACCTCGATGATCTCGGAAACCTGGTCCAGCAGCGCCTGGCTGGGCTCGTCACGATAGTAGAATTGGACGTCGCCGAGCAGCCCGAATTTCTTGGTGACCCGGATCTGTTCGTCCACCGCCGCCCGATGACCGTCCACAAAGGCCATCGCGCCGCCGGAAAAGACCACGTCGAAATGCTCGTCCGGGAAATTGAGCGCGCGGGTGTCCTGACATTCGTAAGCGGCGAGGTCGGCGAGTCCTTCCTGCTTGGCCCGCAGGTTCGCGGCTTCGGCCATCGCCGGTGAGATGTCCACCCCGACGACCTTCGCGCCGGTCCGCCTGGCCATTTCGCGGCTCAGGAAGCCGGCGTTGCATCCGGCGTGCAGGCCGAGCAGGCCGGGGCGCAGGCCCAGGTGCTGAGCGAAGTCGCGCACGGTCGCCAGCCCTCCGGGCGGCAGGTTCGATTCTTCGAGCATGGCCAGCAGTTCCACGTAGGGACGGCGGGTGATCTCATCTGCGGTCGGCTGCACGGAATTCTCCATAAATTGTGAAAACGGGCAGGGGTGAACCCCTCTTGCCAAGGCGAACCAAATGATTTGCCGAAAGGCTATTTAGCGAAATGCGAAACTGTCAAGGTTTGCCCTGGCCGCCAAGGCTCCTGTCCCGCCGGCGGGACGGGCCCTTGCCTGTGGCCGCAGGGATCGGCGACCATCGGAGTCGAAACCCGTGAATTTCGGAAAGGTGGCGCGGATTGCTTTCCGGTTTGCGGATGAAGCACCGATTTCGGAGGCGAACATGGTAAAAGCACGCAGACTGGCGCCGGGCACGGCCGTCACGCTGGCGGCCGCCGCTTCCTATTTCTGCGTGCAACTGGCGCACACCCTGCGGGACAGCAACCGGTGGCCTTTCTGCGCCTACAACATGTTCAACTACCACGTGCCCGACCGATGCGAGCAGTTGCGAGTCGTCTTCTACGATTCCGACGGCCGGACCACCGGGCCCACCGATCCGTGGGGCATGCTGCCGGTCGAGTTCTTCCGCGTGGTGTCCGTGCTGGAGAAGGTGTATCTCCTCGACGCGCCGGACCGCGTCAGGAAAGACTTTTCCCGTGCCGCTCTGGCCTGGATGAACCACCGGCCGTGGCCGAAGTTCGACGAAGTGCGGAGCTCCGCCACCGGGCCGTCGGCGCTGCCGCTGCGCGCGTTCGACGTCTTCCTCGTCGAGATCGGGCCGGACGAGTGCGATCCACGAGACCGATCGGACGTGTTGTCCGCGCGGCTGATCCACCGCCATGATCCGATCGGCGTGGCACCGGCCGCGGGAGAAGCGTTCGCCGGAACCGTGGACCGCGAACACGGTGATCACTGACCGGTTCGCTCATCATGGACGTGCCTCTGGTATCCACCAGGGGCACGTTCCATGGCGGACGAGACGAGGTTCAGGTGGATTCCGGGTACCAGTACTACGCCATCGTCATCAAGGGGCGCCCGCGCTGGGACGAGTCGGGGGCCGTCTCCCGGCGCCGCGTGGACGAGACGGGGTGTGCACACGACGAGATCTACACGACCGAGTCAGGCTGGACCTCCACCACGGAGTTGGCCGAGGCGGAGTCCGGTGATCAAGCGACCGAAGCCCACGCGATCACGGCGGCCTTGGCATCCAGTTTCGTCGACATCCAGAGCGGTCGCGGTGTCGGTTACGAACCAGCGGATGGGAAGTACCGTTACTTCGCCTGGTTGGACGACGACAAATCCTCATTGGACGATGCGCGCCAGGTCATCCGGACGTGGACGACTCCTCAGGGGTACGACTTCGAGAACACGTACACGCTCGATTCCGGGTGGCAGAAGAGTGATCTCCGCCTCGACGTACGCGACGCGCGCAAGAGTGGCTGGCTGAAGCCGATCACTGAGGAGGACGCCAAGCGATTCAAAGAAATCGTGGCCCACCGGCGGAGCCAGGGCTGACAAGTGAGTACGCGCACCAGAGGGGGAGGGCCGGAAGAAATGCTGCGCCGCTTCCAGTTGCCGCACGACATGGGTGATGGGCCCGCTGACCGAGGACAACACCATCTGCTGCCATGTCGTGCAGGACAGGGTCTGGGTCACACGGCCAGGCCAAGAACGCGTCCTCGGTGGAACAGCCTTGACCTGACGCATAGTCAAACCTCGATCGCGCGCAGGCACCGTTCCGCCTGGTGCCGGAGCGCGCCTTCGAGTTCCGGCGGTCCGCTGACCAGGGTGAAATCGGTCTGCACTGACGTGATCATCCACACCAGGTCGGATGTCGTCGGGGCGCCGAGGTGCAGGAGGCAGCGGTGCTCGTCGACGGCCTCGACGGCGCCCATTCCCGGCCACACCCGGTCGGCCACCGCGTCGGCCGGTTCGTGCAGCTCGACCGTCGCCTGGCACGGCCAGGCGCGCGCGGAGAGCTGTTGCGCCAGATAGGCCGCGACGTCGTCGAACGGCGGCTCGCGGGGCGTGAACCGGGCGCCGGCGGGTGGCCGCGGGGTGAGGCGATCGACGCGGAAGGTGCGCCAGTCGTCGCGGTCGACGTCGAAGGCGACGAGGTACCAGTGCCTACCGAAGTTCACCAGGCGATAGGGCTCGACGTGCCGCCGGGAGGCACCGCCGCGCGGGCTGACGTAGTCGAAGCGCAGGCGTTCGTGGCGGCGGCACGCGTCCGCGATGGTCATCAGCGTGTCCGCCGAGATCTTCGGGCCGGGCGCCACTCCAGCGCGCACGGTCGCGGTCTGGAGCGTGTTCACCCGATGCCGAAGCCGCGACGGCAGTACCTGCTCCAGCTTGGTGAGCGCGCGCAACGCGGTCTCCTCGATCCCGGTGACCGAACTGCCGGTGGCGGTGCGCAGTCCGACGGCCACCGCGACGGCTTCGTCGTCGTCGAGCAGCAGCGGCGGCAGGGACGCGCCCGCGCCGAGCCGATAGCCGGGCGTGCCTTGGAGCGCGTGCACCGGGTAGCCGAGTTCCCGCAGGCGCTCGACGTCCCGTCGCACGGTCCGCGTGGTGACGCCGAGGCGTTCGGCCAGGTCGGTACCCGGCCAGTCGCGGTGGGTCTGCAGTAGCGAAAGGAGCTTCAGCAGCCGTGCGGAGGTCTCCAGCATGGTTTTCATTCTGCCTTCCGGTTAGGACCGAAGTAGTCCTAACCGGTTTCTAGCGTGGTCTCATGACACAGGACATCCACCCGTTCTCGATCGACATCCCGCAGGCCGACCTCGACGACCTCGCCACGCGCCTGGCCGCCACCCGCTGGCCGAGCGAACTGCCGGATGTCGGCTGGAGCCGGGGTGTGCCCGCCGGCTACCTCGCCGGACTGGCCGAGTACTGGCGCACCGCGTTCGACTGGCGGGCGCAGGAGGCCGCGCTCAACGCGCATCCGCAGTTCGTCACCACCATCGACGGTCAGCGCCTGCACTTCCTCCACGTGCGCTCACCGGAGCCGGACGCCACGCCGCTGATCCTGCTGCACGGGTGGCCGGGCGGGGTGACCGACTTCCTCGACGTGATCGAACCGCTTTCGAACCCGCGGGCGCATGGGGGAGACCCGGCCGACGCCTTCCACCTGGTGATCCCGTCCTTGCCGGGGTTCGGGTTCTCCACGCCGCTGGCCGGCCCGGGGATGAGCGCCGCGAAGATGGCGGGGCTGTTCGCCCGGCTGATGGCCGCGCTCGGCTACGAGCGGTACGGCGTGCACGGCTACGACACGGGTTCGTGGGTCGCGCCGGAGATCGGCAAGCAGGATCCGGAGCACGTGCTCGGCGTGCACCTCACCGCGATGATCACGTTCCCGATCGGCGTCGACGGGGAAATGGACGATCTCCCCGAGGCCGACCAGCGTCGCTGGGCGTCGATGCAGAACTTCAACGACGGCTACCTGCAGTGCAACTCCAAGCGTCCGCAGACGGTGGCCTACGGCCTGCACGACTCGCCCGCCGGTCAGCTCGCGTGGATCGTGGAGAAGTTCAAGGAACTGACCATGCCCGAAGACGCGCTGCCCGAGGAATGCGTGGATCGCGACCGCATGCTCACCACGATCTCGCTGTACTGGTTCACCGGCACCGCCGGTTCGGCCGCCCAGATCTACTATGAGGAGATTTCGGCGAACGACTGGAGCGGCGGCGAATCCGGCGACTGGGGATCCGGCGACTGGAGCGGCGCCGCGGCGCCGACCGTGCCCACCGGCGTGCTCGTGTCCGCGCACGACGTGACCGTCCGTCGCTGGGCCGAGCGCGATCACCACGTCGTGCACTGGACCGAACTCGGCCACGGCGGGCACTTCCTCGCCATGGAGGCTCCCGCCGCGCTGGTCGACGACGTCCGCGTGTTCTTCCGGAAGGTGCGCTGAGATGGGCGCCCGCGGGACCGCGGTGCTGAGCCCGCGGGCGCTCAACCGCGCCCTTCTCAGCAGGCAACTTCTCCTCGGCCGTGTCGATCTCGGGGTGGCGGAGGCGACCGAGCACCTTTTCGGGCTGAACGCGCAGGACCCGGATCTCGCGTATTTCGCGCTCTGGAACCGGCTCGAACGCTTCACCATCCAGGACCTCACCGCCGCCATCGAACGCGGTGTCCTCGTTCGGTCCACGATGATGCGGGCCACCCAGCACCTGATGTCGGCCGCCGACTTCCGACTCGTCCGGCCGGTGCTGGCATCACTGCTGCGGCGGGTGCAGCGCAACGCCTTCGGTGGCCGCACCACCGGCGTCGACCTCGGCGAACTTGTCGCCGACGCGGCGGAGCTGCTCGAAGGCAGCGGTGTCCTCACCCGGCCCGAGCTGGGGCGGGCGCTCGCGCGGACCCGCCCGGGTGCCGACGCGCAGGCGCTCGGCTGGACCGTGCAGTACCTGCTCGCGCTGGTGCACCCCGCCCCGAGCGGAACGTGGGGCAAACGCGGCGCGACCCCGTTCGCTGTCTTTCCCGGTGTCCCCGAAGCCGCCACCACCGACGACGTGCGCGAGCTGATCCGGCGCTACCTCGCCGCGTTCGGGCCGGCCACCGTCGCCGACGCCCGGACCTGGTCCGGGGTGAGCGGACTGCGTGAGGTCTTCGAGCAGCTGCGGCCGGAACTGCGGACATACACCGACGAAGCGGGGCGCGAGCTGTTCGACCTGCCGGACCACGAGATCCCATCGCCGGACCTGCCCGTGCCCGTCCGGCTCCTCGCGGAGTTCGACGCGACCCTGCTCGCCCACGCCGACCGCACGCGCGTGATGACCGAGCCGATCCGGCGTCAGGTCTGCCAGGGCGCGGCGGTCGCGGCCACCGTGCTCGTCGACGGCACGGTGGCCGCGAGCTGGACGAAAGACCGCACCGGTGTGCTCACCGTCGCGCCGCTGCGCTCGATCTCCGCCGCCGACCGAGAGGCCATCGAAGCCGAAGCGCTGCGATTACTGGAGTTCGCCGCACCCGGCGCCGTTCACGACGTCCGGTTCAGCGGATAGCCCACAGAGGATCCGAGGCTTGTGAGGCGCCGCGCGGCGAGGTCAGCCCTGCCGGGCTCTTCGTGTTCGCTTCGGCGGTCGCCGGAAAAGTTCCCGGTGGGCGCCACACCTGTGTCGTTCACTTGCTGCGCAACAGTTTCCGCTACATCGGCCGTCGGCATCGGGATGCGATCGCCAAACCGGTCCGCACCGCGGCTAAGGCGCGTCCGGGTGCGGCGTCCCGGTAGGCGTTCGTGTGACGGCGTGATCACCGTGTGGGCCGAACAGGTGCAGGATTTCGACGGCCTGTTCGTTCGCCGGGCCGAACCAGTGGGGTTCCGTCGTGTCGAATTCGGCCACCTCGCCGGGGCCGAGGAGATGCTCGTGCTCGCCGATGATCAGCCGGAGCCGTCCGGCGAGGACGTAGAGCCATTCGTAGCCCTCGTGGGTGACCAGCCGTGGTTCCCGGGGTGCGAGGATCTGTTTGAAGACCTGGACGCGGCCCGGGTATTGGGTCAGGGGCACCACCACGCTGCCGCGCTCTTTGCGGTGCGGTGTGAGGTGGACGCGGGGATCGCCGGTCGCGGGTGCCGCGACGAGCTGGTCGAGCGCGACCCGGTAGGCGTGCGCGAGCGGGATGAGCAGGTCGAGGGTGGGGCGGCGTTTCCCGGTCTCGAGGCGCGAGAGCGTGCTGATCGACAGGCCGGTTTCCTCGGCGAGTGACTGGAGCGTGCGCTCGCGGTCACGCCGCAGCCGCTGCAGCCGGGGGCCGATGCCGTCGAGGATCTCGTCCACGTTCATGCCCCCATTTTGCGGTCATCGCAAAAATCCTGGCCGGTGGGCCGGCGAGGGACACACGATGGCGTGCCCGAGAACAGGCTCACCAGTGAGGAAACCGAGCGCCATGACCACGATCTCTTCGCCGCCACCCGCCACATTGAGTACCCGCCGCCGATGGACCGTGCTCGCGGTGTGCGCGGCGGCGATGTTCCTCATCGGCCTGGACACCACGATCGTGAATGTCGCGTTGCCGCGGATCGGGAGCGGCCTGCGGACCGGCACCCGTGGCCTGCAGTGGGTGATCGACGCCTACACGATCGTTTTCGCGAGCCTGCTCATCACCTCGGGCGCTCTCGCCGACCGGTTCGGACGCCGACGTGTATTCCAGATCGGCCTGGTGACCTTCGGGATCGCGTCCGTCCTGTGCGCCGCCGCGTCGTCGCCGGAACTTCTGATCGCGGCCAGAGCGCTGCAAGGGATCGGTGCGTCGATGCTGGGGCCGGTCGCGCTGGGGATCGTCGTGAACGCCATGACGGATCCGGGGGAGCGGGCCAAGGCGATCGGGATCTGGGCGGCGGTGTTCGGGCTGAGCATGGCGGCGGGACCGACTGTGGGCGGCGCGCTGCTGGAAGTACTCGATTGGCGCGCGGTGTTCTGGATCAACGCGCCCGTCGTCGCGACCGCCGTCGTACTGGTCGCTCTCGTCGTGCCGGAGTCGCGCAGCCCTCACCCTCGGCCGCTCGACCTGCCCGGTCAGTTCCTGCTCATCGTCTTGATCGGACTGGCCGTCGGAACGCTGATCGAGGCTCCGCGACTGGGTTGGGCGGAGGTGGGCGCGCTCTGTCTTCTGCTGGTGGTCACGGCGGTCGTTTTCGTCCGGGTGGAGTCACGCCGGAGTGCACCGCTGATCGATCCCGCGCTCTTCCGGACCCCGGCGTTCACCGGCTCGGTACTGGGCGCGGTCGTGGTGTTCGTCGCCCTGAGCACGACCCTGCTGCTGACGACGTTCTCCCTGCAGAACGCGCGGGGGTGGAGCCCCTTCGAAGCGGGTGCGGCGGTCCTGCCGTTGGCGGTCGGCGCCACCGTGTTCGCGCCGCTGTCCGGGATCCTCGTCGCGCGCACGGGGGCCCGCATGCCGCTGCTGTTCGCCGGTGTCCTCCTTGGTGCCGGCGGTGCCTGCCTGTTCTTCTTGAGCGAGAACACCGGCCTCGCCGGACTTCTCCTGGCCTACCTGCTCGTCGGTTCGGGCGTCGGGTTCGCGAACGCGCCCCTCACGAACATCGCCGTGAGCAGCCTGCCCCCGGAACGGGCCGGCGTCGCGGGAGGGACCACCTCGACCGCCCGTCAGGTCGGGGTGTCGATGGGCATAGCCGTCGCCGGTGGGCTGATCGCCGACGTCGCCCCGGCCGGGCTCGCCGCGGCGGCACGCCCCGGCTGGATGATCGTCGCGCTCTGCGGTGTCGCACTGATCGGCGTCGCGACGGTCGTCACGAGACGGCGATGAGGTTCGTCCGTCCGCTCGAAGCGGGCGGATGCCGCCGGACCGCCTGTGGTCAGGTGTCCTAACGCGGCTGGGGTGGTGGGACGCGGCGACCCAATTCCGGGTAGGTGAGTACGAAGCCGTGCTCATCGACTTCGAGTTCGCCTTCGAAGGCGCGGTGTGCGCCGATGTAGCGAACCAGCCCGGCCCCGTCTGCCGGTGCCCGTAGATGCTCGTAGCGCTGCCGGGAGGGGTGCACGCTCAGGTCGGGCACCGATACCCAGGCCATCAGGAAGTCGACTGCGCCGGGTTTCTTGTGGAGGTCGTGACGACGCAGCGGCATGACGTTGGTGAGCGGGGAACGTCCCAGGTCGCAGTCGAGAGCTCCCGTGACGGCTGCGGGGTCGCCGCCCGGATCCGGGAGATCCACCGTGCCCTGGTGCTCGGCGCCGATGGTCCATGTACCGTCGGGCAGGCGGGCGAGGTTCAGCTGACGGCTCCAGTTCTCCCCACGTGCGGTCACTTCGAGCCTGTCGGTCACGAAACCCTCGCCGACGGACAGCGAGTAGTCGAGACGGTAGGACAGCGGTGCCACGCCGATCTGAGTACCGGTCGCTGTCAGCGCGGTGTCCGACCATTCGACCTCGCTGACCTCCGCCCGCCACGAGTCCGCCCCGGTCCAGAACAGCATCCGCTTCATCCTGCTCATCATGCCAACACCGCGGACCGGGTGCAGGCGGCCGTCTTCTGTCAGGACCTGCTCACGCGGGCGTTTCCCAGGCGAATCCGTCGGGGTCGGTGAACGTTCCCGCGTCGCCGTGGAGCACCAGCCGGTGCGATCCGCTGCCGTCAGCGGGGATTCCGGCGACCTTGGCGAGCGCGCCACGCTTGGTGAGGCTGAGCCCCACTGGCCCCGTGCCGAACTCGACGTACTTGCGGCCGTAACTCTTGGCCACGGTGAAACCCTGGTCGGCGTAGAACTGCTTGCTCGCGCCCACGTCGGTCACGCCGAGCTGCAGCACGATCTCGTCGATCCGCCGCGTGGCCGATCCGGTGTCCTTTTTGGACGAAGACGCCACCGTCCAGATCGTGCCGTCCGGGGCCTGGAACGCCCCGCCGTAACCCCAGAGCGACTTCGCCGCCGGTTTCACCACGGTTGCGCCGGCGGCGGAGGCGTCGTCGATGATGCCGCGAACGGCGGCCGGCTGGGACACCACCAACGACAGAGTGAACCCGCGGAAACCGGCTGCCGGCGCTTCCGCCGCCCGGATGCGTACGCGGTCGTTGATTTCGAAGGCGGCGGCGTAGAACGCTTCGGCCGCCGAGGTATCGGCGACCTCGAGAGTGACGTAGTCGAGGGTCGACATGGCCGCGAGTCTAACGCCGAGGGCGGCCAGGCTACGGGGAGGCGGTGAAGGCGAGGAGGAGCTTTCCCGTGGTGGGGTGGGTCAGGCGTACGCATTCGACGCGGAAGACATCGCGGACGAGTTCGGGGGTGAGGATGTCGGCCGGGGCTCCGGTGGCGACGACACGTCCGGCGTCGAGGACGTACAGCCGGTCGCAGTAGGAGGCGGCGAGGTTGAGGTCGTGGAGCACGCAGAGAGTCGTGCGGCGGAGCGCCCGGATCAGTTCGAGAAGGTCCAACGCCGCGTGGATGTCGAGGTGATTGGTCGGCTCGTCGAGCAGCAGCAGCGGGCTTTCCTGGGCGATCGCGCGAGCGACGAGGACGCGCTGCTTTTCACCACCGGACAGCGTGCCGATCGGGCGTTCCCGGTGGCCGGGGAGCCCGACGAGGGTCAAGGCCTCGGTGACGGCCGCGCGCACCGCCGGGCCGGTGCGGTCGAAGGCGCCCTGCCACGGTGCCCTGCCCAGCGCGACGATGTCTTCGACGGTGTGGTCGAAGTCCGTGACCGGCTCCTGGTGGACCAGCGCGACCCGGCGGGCTATCTGCCGCTGGCTGAGCGTGCCGACGAGGTCCCCGTCGAGCGCCACTTCGCCGCCGACGGGGTCGACGGCACGGAAAACGGTGCGCAGCAACGTGGTCTTGCCACTGCCGTTGGGACCGACGAGGCCGACGCGTTCGCCGTCGCGGACCATCAGGTCGCAGCCGGCGGTGATCGGTGCGCCGCCGAGTTCGACGGTGACCCGGGTCAGTTCGAGCCGCGTCATCGTCCGGCCCTGGACCGGCGGAGCAACCACAGGAACAGCGGAGCACCGAGCACGGACGTGACGATCCCGACCGGCAGTTCCGCGGGCCGGACGATCACCCGGCACAGCAGATCCACCGCGACGAGGTAGATCGCGCCGGCGAGCACGGCGATCGGGAGCACGCGGCGGTGATCCGGGCCCACCGCCAGGCGGACGAAGTGCGGGATGACCAGACCGACGAACCCGACACCGCCGACGACCGCGACGAGGACCCCGGTCACCAGCGAAGCCGAAACAAGCAGCAGGAACCGCTGCCGGTGTACGGCGAAGCCGAGCGAAAGCGCGGTGTCGTCGCCGAGCACCATGGCGTTGAGAGCGCGGCCTTGGGTGAGGAGACAGGCACAGCCGATCAGCACCACCGCCGTCGGAATCGCGAGATTCGACCAGCCGGCTTCCCCGAGGGACCCGAGAAGCCAGAACATCACCGAACGGGTCTTGTCGGGATCGGCGGACTGGAAGATGACGAAACCGGTCAGTCCCGTGAACAAGTACGACAAGGTGACGCCCGCGAGGACCAGGCGGGTCGGTGAGTAGCGACCGTCCTGCCTGCCCAGCACGAGCACGGCGACGGTGGCCCCGAGCGCCCCGGCGAACGCAGCCGCCGAGGTGGAGAGACCGGCGAGGGCGGCGGAGCCGATCGTGATCGCGACCGCGGCCAGCAGCCCGGCTCCGGCCGACACACCGAGCACGTAGGGGTCCGCCAGGGGGTTGCGCACGGTGGCCTGCAGTACGGCGCCGACGACCGAGAGACCCGCCCCGACCACCACCGCGAGCAGGACCCGGGGGACCCGCAGGTTCCAGACGATCTGGTCGACGGCACCGGCCGCCGTCCTGCCGTCGCCGATCAGGCGGTGCCAGAGCACCTCACCCACCGTGGGCAGGTCGATGCCGACCGAGCCGAACGCGATCCCGAACGTCGTCATCGCCACCAGGACCGCGAACAGAGCGGGCACCAGCACCCAGGAGAACCGGGAATGCCTTGGCAGGTTCACTTCTCCTCGAAGGCTTCGGGGTGCAGGAAACGCGCGATCGTCTCGACCTGATACACCGGGCGGACCCCTGTCCTGGCGGAGTCTTCCGGTGCCACGACGTGAATCCGGTCGTTCTTCACGGCGGCGGTGGTCGGGAAGTGCCGTCTCACGTACTCCCGCGGGTCGGCGGTCGGGGTCGACGGGAAGAACAGGATCGCCTCCGGATCGGCCGCGGTGATCTCTTCCCTGCTCATCACGGTGAACGGTTTGCCGGGGTCGTCCCACAGGTTCCGCCCGCCCGCTCGCGTGACGATGTCGACGTCCAGCCCGCTGGTGAAGGCCCACAGATCCGAGCCGATCAGCGTGAGGTAGGCGACCTTGACCGGCTTCCGGCCCGCTGTGCGCTCGGCGACGTCGTCGAGCCTTCCCCGGAGACGGCCGATGAGGTCCCGGGCGCCGTCGGACGCGCCGAGCAGCCTGCCGAAGTTCTCGATCTCGGCGAAGGAGTCGGTGACCTTGGCCGCCACCGGGTTCTCGTCGCAGCCACTGGCCACGACGTAGGAGGCGGTGCCCGCTTCCCGCAGCTGCTCGATCGTGGGAGTGCCCTCCTGGCCGCTCAGGGTCCGGCCCTGCTCGGCGAGTACGAGATCGGCTTGCAAGGCGAGGAGCGCTTCGCGGCCCGGCAACGCGTCACCGATGTCGGGCAGGTGGCCGAGCCGGGCGGCGAACTGAGTGGCGGGCCGCGCGTGCACTCCGACGACTCCGGTGATGCGATCACCGGCACCCATCTCGAACAGGGTGTCGACCGACCCGGCGCCGACGACCACCACGCTCCGTGCGGGCGCGTCCAGCGCGACCGTGCGGCCGCACGACGGAACCTCGATCGTGCCTCCCGGACGGGCGGAGGGCGAACCGCCACCGCAGCCGGCCGTGGCGATCACGGCGCACGACGCCATCAGCAGCGCGACGGCGCCACGATGGCGGGCGAAGTCCATTTTGGACACTGTGGTTCCTCCTGAAACCTTCGAGTGGGCGGCGCTCACGGTGCCGTCGTCCCGATGCGCCAATGCCGCGCCTGGTCGTATTGCCCGCTGATGCGCGCGAAAGTCCCGCCTGTGCGCAGCAATTCAGCGGGCGTTCCGGTCTCCACGACCTGACCCGCGTCCAGCGAGACCACCTGGTCGGCCGCGGCCAGGGTGGCGGGCCGGTGCGCGATGACCAGCATCGTGCGGTCCGGGTCGGCGCCGAGATTGGCGATGGCCTGGGTGATCGCGGCCTCGTTCTCCGGATCGAGCGCGGAACTCGCCTCGTCCACGAGGACGACGCGTGCCCGCTTGAGCATCGCACGGGCGATCGCGACCCGTTGCCGTTCACCGCCGGACAGCTGGGCCCCGGCTTCGCCGACCCGCGTGTCCCACCCGCCGGGCAGACGTTCGATCACTTCGTCGAGCCGGGCCGCGCGGGCGACGTCGCGGAGCTCGTCCCAGGTCGCTTCGGGACGGGCGAGGCGAAGGTTGTGCTCGATGGTGTCGTCGAACAGGTAGACGTCCTGGAAGACGATGGCGATGTCGTCGAGCAGCACGGCCGGTTCGAGGTCGCGGACGTCGACGCCGCCGACGGACACGGTCCCCGCCTCCGCGTCGAAGAACCGGGCGATGAGCCGGGTCACGGTCGTCTTCCCGGAGCCCGATGGGCCGACCAGAGCGGTCGTGGAACCCGGCGGGCAGTACAGCGACACGTCCCGGAGAGCCGGGGCGGCGCCTCCGGGATAGGTGAAGGTGACGTGGGAGAGTTCGACGGAGGGCTCGCTGATCCCGCGGGCCGGTCCGGTCGGCGACGGCAGCGCGGGAGCGGCCAGGAGCTCCTCGATACGGGAGATCTTGTTGGTCATCGCCCTGAGCGCGCCGACGAGGTCGATGAGGTTGCCGAGTGGCTGCAGGAAACGGGCGGCCAGCACGAGCAGGACGATCGCTTCGGCGACTCCGACGCTTCCACCGAGCATGAGCCCGGCGACCAGAGCGAGCACCGCGACGAATCCCGCTGCCACCACTCCGGTGTAGGCGAAGAACGGTCGCCGCGCGCGGTCCATGCCCGCCCGGTAGGTCCTGCGGTGCTCGTCCAGCGCGGCGTGCATCCGCGGGGTGCCTTCGGCCTGCCCCGCGGCCCGCAGGACGGGCTGGGCTTGGCCGAGTTCGATCGCCCGGCCTGCCACCTCGGCGGACGCGCGTTCCAGTTCGACCTCGGCTTCGGTGGCGACGCGCGCGGCCCGCCGGAGGACGAACGAGGCGGCGAGCGCCGTCAGGCACAGCAGGCAAGCCACCCGCCACTCGACGAGCAGGACGATGATCGCGACCGTGCCGGGCAACACCGTCGAGGTGATGACCGGGTTGCCGATCACCACCGCCAGATGGGCGGCGTCGCCGATGTCCGCGGTCACCGCCCTCGCGAGCCGTGCTTTGTTCGCCGCGGTGAACCAGCCCAGCGGCAGCGTGCTCACGTGCCGAATCGCCCGCTTGCGCAATTGCGCGGCGAGCGCGCCGCCGGCGGCGTAGCCCACCGGGTCCGCGAGGACACTGAGCGTTCCGTAGATCAGCGCTCCGATCGCACCCGGCACCAGCCAGGGCGTGGCGGCGGCGACGTCGGGCTCGGGGCGCACGACGGCGTCCAGGGTCGGGATGAGCAGGCCCAGCAGCAGCCCTTGCAGGACGGCCTGCGCCGAGGTCAGCGACCACAGCCGGGCCAGCAGCCGCGGATCGGGCCACAGACCGTAGAGCCGGCGGATCATGCGGTGACCCCTTCCTGTGCGGCCCACATCCGGGCGTAGAGACCACCCTTGGCGAGAAGTTCGCTGTGGCGGCCCCGCTCGGCCAGCCGTCCGTTGTCGAGCACCAGAATCTGGTCGGCCCCGGCGATCGTGTGCAGCCGGTGCGCGATGACGAGCACCGTCTTGCCTGCCGTCAACCCGGCGAGCGCTTCCTGGACCGCGGCCTCACTGTCCGGGTCGAGCGCCGCGGTCGCCTCGTCCAGCACCACGATCGGCGCCCCGGACAGGATCGCCCGCGCGATCGTCAGCCGTTGGCGCTCACCGCCAGAGAGAGCACCCCCGCCCGCGTCGAGCGGGGTGTCGTATCCGGCGGGCAGGGCCTCGATCACGCCGTGGATCTGCGCGGCGATCGCGGCCCGGCGGACGTCCTCGTCGTCGGCGCCGGGCCGTCCGACCCGGACGTTCTCCGCCACGCTGTCTCGCAGTAACGCGACGTCCTGGAACACCAGCGACATCGACGCCAGCAGATCGGCCGACCGGATCGCGCGGATGTCGGTCCCGCCGATCCGGATCGCGCCCTCGGTCACGTCGTGGAAGCGCGGCAGCAGCCCGGCGAGGGTCGTCTTGCCCGCTCCCGACGGGCCCACGATCGCGGTCACCGTTCCCGGCGGGCAGACGGCACTGATCCGGTCCACCGCCAAGGTCACCCCGTCGTAGGAAAACGACACGTTGTCGAACTCGACCCCGTGACCCCGCGGTGTCTCCGGGACCCCGGGTTCCGGGAGCGGGCGGCGGGACAGCAGCCGTTCGATGTTGGCCGCCCCCATCCGGCCCTTGCGCACTCCTTGCGCGGCCGACACCGCGGGGAGGATCGACGTCGGCAACCCGACCGAGACGACCAGGAAGGCCACGAGGTCCGCCGCGGCGAGTGATCCGACGGCGATGAAGGCCAGCCCGGTGGCGGTCACGACGGTGAGGACGGCCATCTCCGAGCCGAACAGCCGCGTGCCCGCCGAGCTGTAGCGCACCTCTCTGACCCACGCGGCGAACGCTTCGGCGTATTCGTTCACGGCGTCGTCGTAGCGGCGAAGGACCTGTCCGCCGGTGCCGAACGCCTTCACCACCTGGATGCCGTCGGCGTACTCGACACTGGCCGCGCTGATCCGGCCTTCCGCGGCGATCAGCCGGTTCACGTGCGTTGTCATGGAGCGCATCGAGACGCGGTAGCTCAGTCCCATCAGACCCAGCACCGCCGTCACCGCCAGCGCCATCGGGACGTCGACGAAGAACAGGTAACCGCCCGCGGCGACCATCACCGTGATCGCTCCGGTCAGCTGTCCCAGAGCGTGCGCGATGACCTCGTGCATTTCCTCGAGATCGCCGGTCATGGCCCGTTTGACCCGGCCCGAGCCCGCGGACCGGAACCAGCCCATCGGCAGCGCGCCGAGGTGTCGCACGATCCGCACTCTCAGGTCGTGCACGATCGCCGCGTCCGCATAGTGCCCCAGGCGTGAGGACTGGACCAGGAGTACCAGCCACAGGGCCGCGCCGGCGGCTCCGATGCCCACCCAGGTCCAGACAGTGCTCGCCGCTCCTTCCGGAGTGGTGAGCACAGCCCGCGCCATCTCGGCGGCGGCGACGTAGGGCACGATCCCCGCGGCCGCGGACAGCGCCGACAACACGCCGCACGCGATCAGATGAGGCCGGATGGGTGCGAACAGGCGCCCCAGCGCCCCGGGTTTGGCGAGCCCGGCCGGTTCTTCCGTGTCCAGGCGGGTTTCCGGCTCGGCCGCGGAATCCACCCGGGTGTCGGTGGTCGTCCTCAAATCCCGACTCCTCGCTTAGGTTTGTCTAACCTCACTTCAATCCTGGATCTTCAAGAAGACTTGATGTCAAATGAGCGCATGAGCGATTCGCCGGGTGTCCCGATCGGCAAAGCGGCCGCTCTCTATGGCCTCGCACCGTCGGCGGTGCGGTGGTGGGAGTCCCAAGGCGTGCTTCCCGAGCCGCCTCGCGTCAATGGGCGGCGGGTGTACTCCGAGACCGAGTTGCGCCGCATCGGTCTCGCCTACTTGTGCTGCATGACCGGCGCGATGCCGCTGGAGAAGGCGGCCGTCGTGCTTTCCGGCAGCCGCAACGACGAATGGCGGAGCGTCGTGCGTAGCCACGCCGGGGTGATCGAGGAGAAGATCCGGCAGTTGCAGGGTGCTCACGAGTACCTGCGGCACCTCATGGAATGTCCTGACGACGACATCGTGGAGGAATGCTCGTGGCTCGACGGCGAGCTGATGCGGCGCACGCCACGCCGGCGGGCCGCCGCGCCGAGTCTCGTCGACGCGGCGGAGACGCTCCGAGCCGACGGCGGACGTGACGAAACCGGTGATGAAACCACCGCGTGGCCGTCTCGCTGCACCGTCTGCGGAGACCGATTCACCCAGCCCGCCGTGGGCAGGCGCCGCCGATACTGTTCACGCGCCTGTCAGCAGCGGCGCTACCGGCAGAAGACCCGCGTTTCTCCCCGGCCGTGAGCCGGGCAGCGCGGATGCTCTTGGGGGGTTCTCTTGAGGAGTGAGACAAAGGTGTCGGGAGCGCGATCTCCCCAAGAGTGAGGGGTGTGTGGAAATGGGGGAACCTCATTTGACCTTCGCGGATGGTCAATGTTCGACACTGCGTGGCACTGCCTGGCATGGCGGCGGAGGGGTTCAATCCGAGGGAGTCTGCAACTCGTCGGCGTTGACGGGTTTGTCCGGCTGCGGGGTCACGGGTAGACCACCTGGCCGGGTTGCATGGCTGGAGCAGACGATGTGACCCCATTTGGCGTGGCCGGGTCAATTCTCAAAGTGAGTTCCAACGAAAAAAACCGCCCTACCTCGGCTGATATGCCAGGTGGACGGTGTTTCGTCACTGTTGACCTTGGGGGAGCTTACTACAACACAAAACCCCAGGTAGAAGCCCTGGAGACGCTGCTCCGGAAGCTCCCCGACCCGTCCGAGCCCGCTCCGCCGCCCGTCGACCGGCCGAAACCGGGTCGTGCCCGGCAACTCGACGCCGTCCAGGTCAAGGACCTCATCGCTGGGTACCAAGCCGGAGCAACCGTGTACGAGCTGGGTACCCGGTTCGGCATCGAACGGCGGACGGTCAGCAACATCCTCAAACGATACGACGTACCGATGCGCCGCCGTGGACTCTTCCCCGAGCAGGTCGACGACGCCATCCACCTCTACAGCCTCGGCTGGTCACTAGCGCGAGTCGGCGAACACCTAGGCGTCGACCACACAACCGTGCTGACCAAACTCCGCGAACGCGGCGTCCCCACCCGCGACACCCACGGACGACCACGATCGTGAACCGATCAGTTCATATTTCGGATCGCTCCCACGTGGCGGGCGGGACTAGCGGGACATGGCTTGCTTGGCGACGCCAGTGGTGTTGTACCGGAAGCGCGCCATCTCGACGGTCACGTCGTACTGATTGGCGATCTGCTCGATCGAGGCTTGGCGCCGCGCAGCACTAAGAAGCAGAGGCCGAGGCAGGAGGAGTGTTCCCCCGAAGGCGGTGGCCTCTTCCTCTTCGTCCGGTTTGCAGGTCCGGAACGGCATCCCGTCGACTTCGCGGATCTCAGACAGATCGTGCTTGAGCATGACGTGCGCGAGTTCGTGCGCGATGTCACTGTTCTGGCGGCCAGTGTTGCGCAACGGGCTGACCACGATGATCTTGCGCTGCTCGATCTCGAAGGTGGCTGCGGAAAAAGCGAACGCTTGGAGGCGCTCCAGATCTTCAAGCTCTGTAACGTCTACAAGCTCACCCGAGTCAACGATCGAGACACTGAGGTGCTTGGCGAGGTCTCGCGGGTCAAGGCGATCGTGCGAGGCGAGACCCAGCTCCTTTCGGACCCTTGCCGCCTCTCGTTCGGCTTCAGCCTTGAACCCGCGGCGTAGCGTCACAGCTCCCCGCCGGCCACGCGAGCTGCCAACTTGTCGTGCATCTCACCGAGGAGCGAGTTGAGGCGATGGGGAACCCCAGGGCGAAGCACAGATGCGGCGCGCAGGTGACACGCCACTACCTGCCGCTGCGCCGGCGCCTTGGCAAGCACGTCGTACATGTTGCGGAGGACGTCCGCGATCTTCGAGGCGGCGTCCGGCGCCAACCGCGGATCGGCGGCGAGATGCGCGATCGCCTCGTCGATCGGGGCGACCTGGCGTTCGATAACGGGCGCAAAGAACTGCCCTGGGGAGACGCCGAGCCATGCGCACAGGAGGGTGAACGAGGTGAGGTCGGGCTGTGCGCCAGCTTCGACGCGGGTGAAGGTGCTGAAGCTGACACCCGCCTCGGCTGCGGCTTGGCGCAGGGACAACTTCCCGCGGCGCTCGCGGAGCATCTCGCCCAGCCGGGCGAGATCGAGCCCCTCCACGCTCGCAGAAGTGTCGGAGGCGCCTGTCACGTCGTCCATGTCGGGTTCGCCGACGCTGCGCAGTTCCGCTCCATGAGGTGAGCTTAGCGCGGAACTGCCGCCCTGGTGACACGACATGTCGTGTCTTGACAAGCGTGATGACGCTTTGCTGATACAGTTATGGCAAAGCCCTAGTAGGGGCTCTGACACAGGGAGGGGCTATGAGTCCCGGCAACAATCCTGGTCACGGCGAGCACACCGTGACGATCTTCGTCAACACCCGCGAGTTCCAGTGGGACAAGAAGGAGATCTCCTATGAGGAGGTCTACAACTTGGCGTTCCCGAACGAGCCGCTCAACGACGGAGACGTCGCGCGTATCGAGTACTCGCGCGGGCACAACGGCGGTGGGGCTGGCTCGCTCCAGCCCGGCGGCACCGTCAAGGTCAAGGAAAACATGGTCTTCGATGTCTACGTCACCGTTCGATCGTGATCCGTCGACTCGTCGACTACTCGACGAGGGCTACTGCCTCTCGTTCGAGGGCAACCACCTGATCGTCGAGCGTGTTCCGTACGTCACCGCCGCCAAGGCAGTGACGTACGGACGGCTCGCCTTGCCGGTCGTGTTCAGCGGCGACATCGTCCAGGACGGCTCCGGCGACCACAGGATCTGGTTCATCGGCGAGCAGCCCTGCGATCACCACGGGCAGCCGATCCCGGGTCCATCACCTGACGGTCACGCCATTACCCCGGAACTCAGCGCGAGTTTCATGATTTCCAGTAAACCGAAGAACGCCGGCGTCTACGCCAACACCTACGACAAGATCACCTCGTACGTGCGGATCCTGAGCCATCCCGCAAAGTCACTCGACCCGACTGTGACGGCGACGCCGGGTGCCGGCTGGACTGAGGTTCCAGACGACCTGCCGTTCGTGTACCCCGACACCGGCACCGCTCGCGCGGGTCTCGCTGAGATGAACGAGAAGTTCCGAGGCCACCGCATCGGCATCATCGGTCTGGGCGGCACCGGCAGTTTCATCCTCGACCAGGTGTCCAAGACCTGGGTCGACACCATCGACTTGTTCGACGGCGATGTGTTCGACAACCACAACGCCTACCGCGCTCCAGGTGCTGCCGACATCGAGGACCTCAAGTTGCGTCCGAACAAGGCCGAACACTTCGCCCGCGTCTACTCCCACATGCACACTGGTATCACCGCGCACCCGGACTTCATCACCGCCGACAACCTTGAACTCCTCGGCAACTGCACCTTCGTCTTCATGGCCGCCGCCGATGCGAACGACAAAACTGCGATCCTCGCTTGGCTCCACGAGCGAGACATCCCCACGATCGAAGTCGGCATGGGCATCCGAGACGAAGGTGGGCGCCTCTCTGGACTCTTGGCCGTCGTGAACCACTTCCCCGGCATGTCAGCCAGCGCGATTTCCACCGCGACCGGTAGGCCTGACGAGTACGACCGCAACATTCAGACCGCCGACCTCAACTGCCTCAACGCAATGCTCGCGGTCATCAACTGGAAGAAGTACCTCACGTACTACGCCGAACTCGAGTCGGTTGATGAGACCGTATACCGGATCTTCACGGGAACCATCCGCAACGGAATTGGGGATGCAGGGGAGGATGCAGTGTGAGGGAGACGCGGATCGTTCCCGAGTTCGTAACGTCGTTTCCCGCAGAACTGGAGCCGGGCCACCTCTACGTGTCCGCCCGGTTCTCCACCGCCGCACACCTGTGTGCCTGCGGTTGTGGTCGTGAGGTCATCACGCCCCTCTCGCCGGCTCAGTGGGTGCTCACGTTTGACGGCACGGTCACGATATGGCCATCGATCGGGAACTGGGCGTTGCCGTGCCAATCCCACTACGTCATCGATCGCGGCACGATCAAGTGGGCACGCAACTTCACCTGTGACGAGATCCAGCTCAACCGCGAGTCAGACCACCGCATCCTCGATGCCGTCCCTGCATCCCAGGGCCGTTGGTGGGGTCGCCTCCTTCGGCGTCTGACTGGTCACTGACACCAGCCGTGGCTGCGGCTACGAACAAGCGACCGACGTGAGCTGCGCGTGGCGTCCGCTTCCGCGCGCGGTGACGCCAACGGTATCGCCGAGATGTGCGCCACCGCAGGCGTTGCCGTGGTGTTCGTGTCAGAGATCAAGTGCCGTATTCAGAGGGCGACGTGGTGGGCAGGTCCGTCGCGTGCCGTGATCGCGCTGAGCGACCGCTACAAGAGGGACGAGCATTTCTGGTTCAGCTTCTTCCACGAGGTGGCCCACGTTCTACCGCATCGACGAAGGAACCCTAGCCGCCACACGGGTATGACGCTCATGTGACAAGCACTTGTTGGTAAAGCAGGTCTTCGGCCTCAAGCAGTTCGCGTTCGACGGCCTCGGTGAGGGTGCGGTCGTCGATGAGTACGCCGAACTCGACGTTGCCATGTTCCGCACTCCACGAGAAGTTCGCGCTGGTCACCAGCAGGAACCGGTGGTCGATGGCGAGAAACTTCGCGTGGTTGCGCACGCCTGCGCCGTCGAAGTCCTTCGTACGCAGGACGATCGCGGGTCGAAGGTGCGCAGCAACTTCCGAGGCGGTCGGTGCGCCTCGGCCTGCGGCTGTCGCGTCCAGGTACACCCGCACGGCCAGCTCCGGCCGTCCGGCGGCCTGCCGCAGGGCTTGCCACAGGCCCGAGGAGCGCTGGAAGTTGAAGGTGGAGCAGGTAATGGACTGCCGCGCACTGTCGACAAGGTGGGGCACGGAGGTGGTGAGCGGCCCGCTGCGAGCGAGGTGTCCGGGCATCGTCCACAGGGGCGTCGCCGAGGTCGGGGCGGACCGTGCGCCCTCGATGGCCCTCAGGACGGCGATGCGGGACGCCGAGGACGACCCGGCGGCCAGAAGCGTCCGAACTGTTGCGCGGTTCCCCGCGGCGACGGCTCTCAGCGCGCTGGTAAGCGTGTCACCGTCTGCGAGCCGGTCCGCGACGAGGCCGGCCTCGGTCCCGGTGAGTCGCTGTCCCAGTTCCCAGGCCGCCGCGGGGTCAATCGGCGCGTCCGAAGAACCCAACACCACTCCCAGGTAGGTCGACGAGGAAGCGCCGGTCGAGGAACCGGTTGGCCCGTTCACACGAGGTCTCCGATGCCATGACACAGCAGTGGCAGGCGGCGCCGTGCAGAAAGTCCTCAGGGTCCTGTGGGGTGCGCATCGCGCAGATCGGGTCCGAGGAGCATCGGGTGGCTCGGTACAGCGCGCCGGATACAACGCATTCGAGCCGGTCAGGTTCACTCAGCTGCACCAGGCCGCCGAGGGTGCCGTCGCTATCGGAGGCGGTCGTGCAGATGAGCAATCCGGCCGCCGCTTCGCGGCTTTCGGACTCTGGCCAAGCGTACAGCCGTTCGCTCAGGCTGGCGGCGGAGTAGCCGCACGTCATGGCCAATTCCCGGATCAGTACGTGCGCGAAGGTGTGGATGAGCCAGTATCGCGGCGGCCTGAGCCGGGTGTCGGGGTCCACATCCTGCGCGGTCTCGGAGAAGCGACGGTAGAAGTTGCGCCGATGCGCGTCTCGCTGGGCACGCCAGATTTCCGTCGTTTCGATCCGGGTTTCCCACGCCGCCACGGCGGCCTCGTCGAGTTGCAGATAGATGCCCTCGCCGCGATCCTCCGTTGCCACCGTCCACGCCGGGTACGGCGCTCTGGTCAGCGGGGCCAGGCGTTGGGGCAGGTCACCGACCCGGTCCATGTCGTCGATGCGGGTGAAGCCGACGAGCGCGTTGACCTTGCGCAGCCGTTCGACGGCCAGCACCCTGGTGATCTCCGGTCGAAGCTCGGGACCACGATCCCGCCGAGACAGCGTCAGCCCGCTTACTTCGTCCTCGTGCCGGAGCCCGAGCGGGTCCTTGAGCAGGTACTGCCATTCCGGAACGAGCAGGTCCACCGGGTCCCACTGCTTGGCCCAAGCGTCCAGTTCCTGGGCCGACTCGGGCGGCAAAAGAGCAGTCGCGACGGCCTGGGCAAGTTTTTCGTCCGAGAGTTCGGACACGTCGACCTTGCCGTCGAGTACGTCCCGCAGGGTGTCCAGGTCGTCTGCGTACTTGGCGAGCTTCTCGCCCAACGCCACGCGGATGCGTGCGGCGAGGTCGCCGGTCTCTTCTTGTGACGACTCTGGCATCACGATGATCGACTGCGTCGCCGGGAACCAGAGGTTTGACGCGCCGACGAGCATGAGCCGAGCTTCGTTGCGGCACCCCTTCGGCTCGAAGGCGTCGAGGTGGGGATGGCGGCCACGGCAGTTGGGAAGCTTGCTCTTACCCGCTTCCCCCTGAGCCTCGTTCATCCCTCGCCGTGCGCCACATGACTCGCACCCGATCACGGCCGATGCGCCCTTGCCCGCAGTGCGGTCAACCATCTTCAGCGCCGGGAACTCCGCCTGTGGGCAGGGCTTCCAGTGGTGTACCCACTCGTCGTAGGGAAACTCGTCGAGGTGACCGTCCACGCAAGCCAATAGATACCGAGCGGGCACTGCCGTGCGCCGGACCGGCTTACGAGTCCGGTTGCCCGACCTGCCTGTGCACTTGGCGTGCTCGAAGCAGGCCAGGTCGGCGCGAAACGGGTGGGTGTTCGTGTACGCGAACTGCGAAACCGTGCCCAGCATGTCGCATCCGGTGCAGCGCAGCCATTGCGGGAACACTCGTGCGGGCACACCGAGGTCGTTGCCCTCGGTGGACAGGCTGATCTTCTTCGGCTGCCACGGGTGCGGGCGCAACTGCACGTCGCGGGACCGGAGCAGCTTGCCCACGACTTCGCGCAACCGTGGAGCGCGGATCTGCGGGATGCCGTCGCGGCGCCGCCAGATTCGATCCCAGTCGTCCAGGCCAGTCGGCATGATCGTGAACTGCGGCAGGTCCATGATCGAGCCAGGTCCGTAGGTGTAGAGCAACGATGACGGACGACCCGAGCCGACCTTCGCGCGATTGTGCTTGGTTGCCTTTTCGGCCTCGCGCTCCGCGTCACCCAGCGGGTCGACGGCGGTGGCGGCGTCATAGACGAACCGGGTATCGACGGTCACGGGTTCTCCTGAGGTGGTTCCCACCGGGGTGCTCCGGGAGGCGCGATGTAGACGAGGTTCTCCTTGATGGGGCTCACGAGAAGGTTGATTTCTGGCTGCACCTCTCGCATTGAGTTGGCCACGACGAACGGCGGCGCGTCCCGGGAGTCCGCACGGGACTTGGCGTTCTCTGCGCTCATCATCAGCGCGTCATGTCGTGTCTCGTCGGTGACTTTCTCGTAAACCAGCGACTTCCGGTGGTCGGCCAGGTACTTGCGCCGCTTCTCCCAGTGGTCGAGGCGGTTCACCAGCTGGTCTCGCGCCCGGCGGGCGGCGTCCTCGTTCGACGCGCCCAGCACCCGGCTGACCAGGGCGTCGATGAGGTCGACGACGAAGTCGCGCCGGCTGTCGATGCCGCCCGCGTTGTGTTCCGGGGAGAGTCCTTGTGTCTCGGCCGCCTGCAGGACACGGGTCGCGCTGACAAGTACGCCGTCCAGGCCACGGTCGAGTGAGGTCGCCGAGAACGGCGTGACCGACAATGCCTCGACCTGGGCGTAGAACGTCTCGTGGTAGTGCCGGAACTGCTCGAAGTGCGCCAGGTCGCGTGGTCGTGCCCAGTTGCCCAGCGACACCACCAATCCTGGCCGGGTTGCGTCCCGGCCCACGCGCGAGGATGCCTGGATGTACTCGGCGGTATTCTTCGGCTGGCCGACCACGAGCATCAACCCGAGCCGGGTGACGTCCACACCGACCTGGAGCATCGACGTGGCCAGCACCGCATCGAACGGAGCGACCTCGCGCGTGAGTACCGGCTTCTTCGCCTCGCGCGAGGCCCGCAGTTCGCGCTTGCCGGCCGTGGAGTCGAACCTGGGCTCGAAGCTCACGGCCATCTGGTCCAGAGTCGCGGTGATATCGGCGCTGGCAACCCGCGAGGTGAGTTCGGCGACGTGCAGCGAACCGAAGTCGGTGCCGGTCCTGCTGGGCAGTAGCGACCACGGTCGGCGCTTGGCGAGCGCGGTCTGGATGTCGTCGCCCATGTACCGCGCCATGCCCGCGAGTTCGCGGGTGGCGCTGAAGTACCCCACCAGCGACAGGTACGGATCGGCCGCCTCACCGCAGCGGTCAAGCAGCAGTTGGCCCGCCGCCATCAGTACCTCGGCCACTCGGATCTCCGCGGTGGTCAGGCGGACGCCCGTGGTCGACAGGCCAACGTAACGCCGTCCTGGGAACTTGTCCGAGATCGGTTCTTCCCTGGAGAAGAACGTGTTGCCCGCGTCCAGCACCTGCGGCGGAAAGATCGTGATATCCCGCCCATACAGCGCTTTGACCTGATCGGCGGCGTTGCGTGCCGTCGCTGTGGACGCGACCAGCAACGGCCGCACCGCACGGTGGTCAGCGGTTCGCCACGTGGTCATCACGTCGATAGCGACCTCGAACAGCCCGACCGTGGTCCCGAGCGCACCGGTTATCAGATGCAACTCATCCTGAATGACCAAATCCGGCGGGCGCAGCCGGGAAGCCGGACGCACTGCGGCTGCGGGCAGGCCGTCCTTGGCCGGGTGCTTGTTGCCGTCCTTGATGTCGCAGTGCTTGTAGTCAGGGTGGACGAATCCGTGCCGCTCGCACCGCCGCGACACATACCCGAACAGGGATGCCGCCTCGCCCTCGCGCGCCAGCCGGGCGAACTTGTCGACCGTCGCGATAAGGAACACGGGCACGAGCCGGTAGATCTCCTCGTCCACCGTCAGTACCGGCAGCCCCTCTGCCGACACACCGCCCTCGGCGAATGGGCACTCGGCCAGGTCGTCGCCGCAGTAGACGTGCACACGGCGGGTCTCCGGCCTGGCCTTGACATCGCCTGGCCCGATCCGGGTGCCGCACCAGGGGCACCGCTGGATCTGCAAGACGGTCAGCCGGTAGTTGCCGCCGGCGTTGTTCGCCCGCGTCAACTGTTGTTCGGCTTCGTCGAATCGCTTCGGGCTCACGTCCGTTCCGACCCACAGACCGATCCGGAACGGCTCGGCCCCCCACGTGGCCACGTCGTCAAGCCGAGCCAACTCCGCGGCGCACACGAGAGAGGTGGCGCGTTGAAACTGCTGGGCGGTGAGTAGCCGCAGTGTGTACCGCATTAGCACCGCGATCCCGGAATTGCCGTCCAGCGGACCGTCCGGTGTGGGCATGATGCCCTGGCGCCGCCGGATGGCGAACGTATACGCGGCCAGTCCGAGGTACGCCTCGGTCTTGCCGCCACCGGTGGGGAAGAACAGCAGCTGGGCCTTCGGATCGTTGCTGGAACGCCGCTGCGCCGCCGGGTCGGTCAGCATCGGTAGCTGCATGAGCACGAACGCCAGCTGGAACGTGCGCCACGAGTGCGCCTTCGGCCCCTGCGCGAGGACCGCCGCCCGCGCGTGGTCGATGCTCTCGCCGGGATTGCCTGCCCGGCGCTGTGCCACTTGCGTTTGGACGCGCTGATCAGCCATCACCCGGTTCATGAACCGGAAGCACCGCAGCGCCTCGTCGTCAGCGAGCAGGTGGTCAAGGCCATCCGCGAGCTGCCGTTGTACCTGCTGAGCTTCTCGCACCAGTTCGACGCCGTCCACACGCAGATGCTCAGGCAGCGCCTCAGCTCTAGTGAGCTGCTCGTCGAGCCAGGTGCGGTATCCGGCGACGATCGGCTCGAGCCCAGTCCGCAGCTCCTCACGGCTGGCGGCCTGCAGCCCTCGCATATCCAGCAGGGCCGCCCCGATCTCCTCGGCAGTGGTCTGCGGGGTCTGCACCGTCGGCAACCAGGTCGTCCACACGGCACTGGCACGCCGGATCTCGCCGGACGCCTTCCAGTCGACCGAACAGGTGCGCCCGATGGCGAACTCCAGCCGGTCACGGTACTGGAGCCTCAGGCGCCGCAGCTCGTCGTCCCGTTCCTCGCGAGTATCGGCCAGCCTGTCGGAAACTGGCAGGAAAACCTCGCGGCCACTCGCCTCGACCAGCAGTTTTGTCTGATACAGCCAGGCGTTGACGGGAATCTTGCGCGGCGCCACCCGATCGTTGCACAGCGCCACCTCGATCAGCTTCTTCCCGCCCTCGACGTCGTCGTAGCGGTCCACCCTGAGCACAACGGTGTCCCGCAGGTGGATCGTCGTCGTATGCACGGGGTCGAGATTGGCGACGCTGATCGTCTTCTTGATCTCGATGGGTGTGCGCTTGTATCGGCGAACGGTATTTTCGCTGTTCTCCCGCTTCTCTTTGGTCGGCTCGTACTGCCCCCACGAAGCGGTCACGGTGAACTCGGCCAGGTCGTCGGGGATCTGACAGCGCAACCCCATCGACGCCGGGATCATCAGACCGCGCTGCTGCGGCTGATCCTCGACACTGTCCTCGTCCGACCCCGCACCGCTCTCGTCTACGGCGGTGACCGGAACCCCCCGGCTCTCATCAGCGTCGGTCGCGTCACCGACGTCGGTAGCCGCTTCGTCCTCGTCGGCGTCCGACGGGTCCTCCCTGCCGGATGCCAACCGCGCCGGCGCGATCCGCCCTACCAGATAGGCCACATCCGGCACACCATCGAGCACTTCCTCCGGACCGTTTGCGGGGCCGAGAAGTTCCCGTTCGAGGATGTCGACTAGGTTCTCCCGCACGGTGAGCGACCGCCCGTCCGACTCATGCATCAGTCGGTAGTGCTGGTCCTGCGGGGCGTTCACTCGTCATCCCCCTCATCCTCGACCGCTGGTGGCGCCTCGCCCTGAGCGGCGGCCCGGCGTTGGTTCTCCTCAAGCAGCCGATCCACAATCTCCACCCGCGCTGCCGGACTGACCGTCCACCGGGTCATCTGCCGGTAAGTGTGGAAGCCGTGGTCCAGTGGAACGTCACCCCAGCCGTAGGCGTGCATGACTGCCTGATCGAGCTCGACGTGAATCTCCCGCATCCGCGCCACGTCTGCATCAGCGGAGTCTGCGGTGTCCGAGTCGTTGACCAAGTTGTAGAGCTTGGTCAACCCCAGCTGGCGGCGCAACATAACCTCTCGCCGCTCGATGTCCAACACCCGCCCGATCTCCGCCAGCCGTTCTGTCGGCTCAGGGCGTGGAAAAGTCTCGAATACATCGGATGGCGTATAGCGCGGGTCACTACGCAAGCCAGAACCGTACTTGATTGCCCACATCTGGTGCAGGTTCGACGACAACGTCGCCTGATCAGCAAATGAGTCCGTCGCAAACACAACCGTTGCCTCGCTTGGGATCGCTCCCTTCTTTAGTCTCATTGGCATTACAGCTCTGCTATGGCGTGTGATGACAAGGATTTCTTGCAGCTCCGAAATCGCTTTTCGCATCGCCGGTCGTGACCTGAAGAAAAGCCACCAAGGTGCATCGCGCACCGCCTTTGCCTTTTTTGCACGCACTGGTTTTACAGTCTCAACAATTCGCCGATAAGGCAGCGGGTAGTCGCGAGCGCTACTCTCTGACCTATCATTGAAGTCGATCACCCAGCGAGAAGGCGAAGTGTCTGGACGAGAATTGAGATCTTCGCCGGTAAGGTACCGAAGTATAACCTCCGCATTCTTTGGGTCATGCCTTATCCATGCGATTGCCTCGTCGGGCTCCAGCACGAATCCGTCACCGTAAGGCTTGCATCCTTCAAATGTGATTCCGCGGTTCTCATTCAATCTCACCGGACGACTATCTATCCGTCCGGCCGGTTCCAGCAAGGTAGAGATGCGGTCAACCACTACACCGTCAGCTACTCGCGGCACATCAGCCGCAACGGCGCGACGACTTCCCCATAGCGCAGCGTATTCAAGATTAGCACTGGAAGCAGGCCAAGGTTTGCTCTGGATCGCTCGGATGATGGTGAATCCGCTCGCAACAATCCGATCAAGACCAGTCTCGCGGGTATCCCCCTGCGCCACAGTATTCGTGGCGATTAGTCCGAGATTCCCTTGACCGCCTAGCAGGTCCATCGCCCGCAAGAGAAAGTAGGCCACAAGGTCTGCACGCCCACCGCCGGTCCCGCTTGAAAGAACGTGACTGAACCAGTCGCGGATGTTGCCGCCCTGGGCGCCTGAGATCTTTGTCCCGCCCAGAAATGGAGGGTTGCCGACGATGGCGTCGAAGCCACCGCGCTCCATCACGTCCGGCACCATAAGGATCCAGTGCAGCGGCTTCCAGCGCTCGTAGTCCGTATGGATGGTCGGGGTGAGTCCGGCGTCGAGGATATCGTCAAGCATGGCGCGGTCGGACCCGTTGTGTGCCAGGTTGAGCGCCCAACTGAGGTCTGTGTACGCGGAGTTCAGCTTCTTGCCCGGCTTGCCGCCGTGCCTGAGCCCAGTGGCGATCACCGCGTCGCCGATTTCGGTCAGCTCCGCGACGAGATCGCGATACTCCCGCCACTGTCGGCGTTTGGTGGTCGCCGAGCGCTGCGGGTCGGCGTCGTTGACCTCGGTTGCGAGCTGCCTGCGCAACGTGACCGCGCGCTGCAGCGTGCTGTCGACGTCGGGCTGGAACGGCATCTGCCGTGGGATGTCAGGGTCGATGTGTTGATACTTCAGTTGCCGGACGTCGGTGAGGCCGAGAAGAGAGTTGCCGTGCAGGATCTTGTCGTCAACGAAGGAGAACGGCAGTTTCGGGTCGAGCGACACCAACCACAGCGATAGCTTGCACATCTCCACGGCCATACTGTTGATGTCCGCCCCATACAGGCAGGTCGCCACCACGGTTCGGACGGCGTGTGTCATCTGCTCATGCGGTGTACCGACGGCCACGCCTTCACGCTGCCACGCCTCCACCAACCGCTCAGCCAAATACCGGGCAGCAGCGACGAGGAACGCACCCGAGCCGCAGGCGATGTCGGCGACTTTGAGGTCAAGAATCCGCCACGACTCCTTCAGTACCCAGCCATCTACTTGTTGGTGCGGTCCGGGGTCGTAGACGAGGGGTTCCAGTGCGTGCAGCACAACCTCCTCGGCGAGGGATCGGGGCGTGTAGTGAGCGCCCGCCGTCGCTCGTGACGGCGTCTCGACCACCAGAACACCGCCAGGCACTACGACTAGGGGCCTGTTGCGCAGGTCGCGGCGGACGATCCCGACGAACGGCCGCAGCCTGTCTCGCAGCTCGGCATCCGAGGTCACCGCGCGCAGGGCGCGTTCGGCGTCCTCGATCTTATTGTTGTCGCGGATGGCCTTGACCAGTGCTGCCTTCGAGGGCGGGGTGGCGGCGGGCTGGTGCTCTTTAGCCCACGAGAGGATCGCGTCGGCCAGCGCGCTGTCGCCGCGATTGGTCGTCGCGAGCGATTCCAGCACCGCAAGTGGGATCTCCGGTTCCTCACCCTCCTTTCCGATCAGTCCTATGGTCACCTCGTCGACCTCGGCGCACGAGTAGCCGAGCAGGCCTTCGTAGATGTAGCCGATCTGCTCGACATCGATGTCCCGGAAGGAGATCCGTCGGGCAGGCTGCCCCTTGAGCTTGGCGAACTGGACGGCGCGCATCACCTCCAGCATCACCCGGTCGGACACCGTGATGGCCAATGTCCCTTGTGGACCACGAGCGGCGAGGAACGGAAACCGACTGGAGTCGAACAGCGAGCCGCCATACGGCGGCAGTCGAATATCCTCAAAGGAGGCTCCCCGGTAGAGCGCCTGTGAGGTGGCAAGGAGGCGATGCCAGGTTAGATGGGTGGCGTCGAGGGCTTCGCTGCCTTCTTCGCGGGCGCGGGCGTCGAGCGCGTCCAGCTCCTCGCTGATGCCATATCCGAGGGTGAACAGGCTGCTCTGGGGCAGCAGGTTGCGTTCCTCGGCGAAGAGTAGGAACACCACCCGCATCATCACCGTCACGGCCGCCTCGTACACGTCCGCTCGTTTGGCGGGCAGGGGATCGGGGCCGTCCGCGGCCAGCGCGGCTTCGGACAGCGCCTGCACCAGCAACTCGACGGCGCGCCGGACCTGCGTTCCCAGTGCCTCGGTGATCTCCTCGGCGGCGGCAACCGACTCGCCGAACAGCGCGGTCAGCCGGTCCTCGGGTTTGCCGCCTAGCAGCCGGCGGCGCTGGAGCAATTCGATGAAGGCGTCACGAGTTTGCGGTTCTTCGATCCACGTCTGAGTGTCCACGACACCCGACGCGACCATGGTTTCCTTGTGAGCGCTGACGATCGCCCACCACCGACCGTCCGTGACGAGACCGATCGGGACCGCGTTGGCGCGCAGCAACTCTTCGAGCCGGTCGATCGGGGTGTTCGCCCACCCGTCGTCAAGCGGGTCGCGCAGGGAGTCGACCGGATCGACGATGAGGACCAGCGCGCCGATCGTGTTGCCGTGTACGAGGGCGCCGGTCGCGCGCACGGTGACGGCATGGTCGGGAGACCGCACCTGGTCACCCACCGTGGCGGCGGTGTAGGAGTCACGCCACCCGAGCACGTCTCGTAGGACCACATGGGCCCAGGTGTCACGCTCCTGACGGTAGAACTCAAGCGCGGCGGCGTCGTCCCGCCGTGTGTCCCAGTTCTCCCATGCCTTCTCAAACGCGACCTTGGCGTCTTTCAGCGCAGTGATGGCGTCCTTGGCCGGCACTGGTATGCCTTGCGGCCAGACCCGCCTGAGCGCGGGTATGGCAAGGAACGGGCCGTCGGTGTCGACGAGTTCCAGCCATCGGCGGTGTAGGTCGGCTCCGGTGGGCGCGGCTCGACGGTTCATGCCCGCACCTTCCCAGTCTCGGCGTCGGCCGGGGTCAGCGCGAACACGACGGCCGCGGCTGACACGTGCGGCCGGATGTCGCGATAGCGCTCGCCGATCGCAGCGATCTCCCGCTGTTCCTCGTCGTCCAGGCTTACTAGCCGGTCCTCCATCGCCCGCAGGTCCCGGCGGCGCTGCGCCTGCTGGTCATCGGTGAACAGCTTCTCCTCCTCGGCGCGGATCTCCCCCGACAGCCGATCGCGGGATTCGCGTAGATTGATCCGGAACGCGTCAAAAATCTCGCGCACCCTCGTGATGTCGGAGTCCCGGCGCTTCTGGAGAGCGTCGGTGACCTGGGTCTGGCGGGACTCGGCCTTGCGGGCCATGGCTGTTAGCAGACGGTTGCGCAGCCGCGAGTCCTCGGCGTTCCACAGATCGGCCAGTGCCGTGCGCACGTCCTCCCCGGCGAGAGACAGGTTCTCCGCGTCGAGGGTCGCATCAAGCACTTCTTCCACCTTCGCCTCGGACATGGTGTTGCCGTGCACTCGGATGCCGGTGAGGAAGACTTCCTCGTGCAGTCGAAGTCCGCCGCGGCCGACCAGGACCAGCCGTGACACCGCCGCCACGCAAGACTGGGGAAGGCCATCGGCCACGACGGCGGTCACCCGGTGGACTGGCGAGTCGATCCCGAACAGGGCGCTGCGCAGTACGCGGGTGGCGCGCTGCATGAGGGCGTGGCCGAGGTGGATGTGGACCAGGTCGTGCCGGCCCTGCGCGGCCTTGTCGTCGAAGGTGATCGGTCGCAGTGTGTCGGGCTCCAGCCGGGTATCCAGACCACGCAGCGCGGGCTGCCATGCCGACCCCAGCCCGGGAACGGCGAACACGGCCGCGTCGGTGTCCTGGGCGAAGGAGAAGTCTTCCAGCAGCGGGGGCTGGGCGGTGAGCGCGAGCGCGGCATCTACGACCCGGCGGGCGTTTGCCGGGGTCAGGTGCATTTCCACCTTGTGCTCGTCGTAGGTGCGGGACAGCTCGGTGAGCCGGCGGTTGAGTTCAAGCCCGCCAGCGAGCGCGCGGGTGATGACCGCGTTGCCGTCGTCTGGCGCCGCGGGCTTGGCCTTGCGGCCTCCAGTCGCCGGGTCGAAGTGGTTGCGCACCTCGAAGTCGACCACCTGGTTGACCGAGCCGAGGTCAGCGGCGACGGTCCCGATCTTGTCCGCGATCCGCTCCACCAGGAACCGCAGGTCGCGCGCGTACTGGGAGTCGGCGGACTCGGGCACGAACCGATAGATCTGCGGGATGTTCCGCTGGCCGTAGCGGTCGATCCGGCCGATCCGCTGCTCCAGCCGCGACGGGTTGAACGGGATGTCGAAGTTGACCAGCCGGTGGCAGTGGTCCTGCAGGTCGATGCCCTCGCCAGCCGAGTCGGTCGCGACCAGTACCCGCACCGGGTGCTTGGCGGGGTCCTCGGTGAACTGCGCCCGAATAAGCTCGCGCTCCTCGGTCGGGGTCGAGCCCTGGATGGTGGCCAGCACGTCCCGGTAACCCCGCTGGGTCAGAACATCGACGATCCAATCCAATGTGGCGGCGTACTCGGTGAACACCACCACTCGCTCATTGATCCACGTCCGGCCATCGGGGCGGCAGGTCGTGTCCAGGAACTTGATCAGCGCCTCCAGCCGTGAGTCCGGTCGGTGCTCGTAGCGGGAGCCCCACCCGATCAACGATTCGATCTCGCGTCCGGTGGCCGTTACCAAAGGGTCGGAGCCTTTGCTGTGTCGGAGCGCGGTGAACTCGGGGTGCTCGGCGGCGCCCTCTTCCTCGTCGGACTGGCCGCTGCCCAGCACCTCGGCGTAGTACTGCTCCTCGTCATCGAGGTCGAGTTGACGGCCGGTGCTCGCGGCCTGCTCGTACAGCTCCAGCGTGCGGGCGAACGACCAGGGGCTGGACAGGAAACGCTTCTTCAGCAGCATCGCCACCAGCCCACCGGAACGCCCCTTGCCATTCGCGCGTGCGCTGTCGGTGAGGATGCGGTCCAGCAGGTCGAACTGGCGCTGTTCATCGTCGCTGGGCGTGAACACGATCGGCTTGAGCTCCCGCTTGCGGAAGTCCTTCTCCGGCAGCTCGGTCTTCAGCCGCCGGACCGCTACCTCCCGCAACGCCCGCTCGTCGAGATTCGCACCCCGGCTGAAGCGCCGTCCATCGATCATCTCCAACAGCGCAGTGAACGACTCCGAGTAGCCGTTGTGCGGGGTCGCACTCAGGAACAGCCGGTGCTCGCACTTGTCCGCCAGCGCCTTCGTGGCCGTCGTACGCTGGCTGTCGACGGCGTAACCACGCCGGCCGGGCGCGGTAGTCGGGCTCGCCGGCGCGACATGATGGGCCTCGTCGACCACGAGAACGTCAAAGGCGAACCGCCGGGCCGAGGCTGTGTCCGTGACGTCAGCGAATACGTCTCGCAACAGCCGCTGCGCACGCAGGGTCGGCAGCCACGACATGCTGACGATCACCCTGGGGAACAGCCGGAACGGGTTCGCGGCCAAGCCGTGGCTACGTCGCACCCGCGCCAACAGTTCGCTGTTGACGATGACGAAGTCCAGACCGAACTTCTCCCGCATCTCGTCCTGCCACTTCAGCGCCAGGCTCGGCGGGCAGACGATCACCACGGACCGGGCACGATGGCGCAGCAGCAGCTCCTGGATCACCAGACCGGCCTCGATGGTCTTGCCCAGACCGACGTCGTCAGCGAGCAGCAGATTCGTCCGCGACGACTGAAGCGCCCGGCGCAGCGGTTCGAGCTGATACGCCTCCACGTTCGCGCCGCTACGGAAGGGCGCCTGGTAGGAGTTGGCGTCGGCCGAGGTCACCGCACCCCAGCGCACGGCGTCGACAAACGCGGCCAGTGTGTTGGGGTCGTCGAACGCGTCCGGATCGATCCCCTCGGGAAGTCCCTGGTCGGGTGCGACGGTGTGGCCAACCTCCAGCTCCCACACCACCGTGAGCTCCTGCCCCAGCCGGTCCTCCTCCAACGACTGGAGACTCACCACGTGCGTCAGACCGGCGGTGCCCTCGTCAGCCGGACTGCGCGGCAGGCCCTGCTGCCGGACCGCCGCGACCGCCCACGTCGACCCGCGGACGTTCACCACTTGACCCGATTCCGGCACAGGCGGCATTATCGGCGCCCCAGCGGCCCCCGCGCGCTTCTCGTGCTCCGCCGTGATCGTCACGTAGATCCCTTCGTAGCTCACTAGAGAGCCATCCTTCTCCCGACTTGCGATTTTCGCAAGTCGGGAGCTAGTGTTGCCAGGTGCCAAGTGTTCCCGAGCGTGTGTTGACCCTGATCGAGGCATCCGGGCTGACTCGCCGCGAGTTCGGACAGCGGATCGGCCTCGACGAGTCGAAGATGTCCAAGTCGCTTGGCGGCGCCCGCCGGTTCTCCTCTGTTGATCTTGCCCGGATTGCGGAACTGTGCAAGGTCACGGTGGACTGGCTGATCACAGGTGAGGAACCGCCACTCGCCCTGGCCGCCAGGACCACAAGCGGCGACGCGGGCGTCGCTCTTGACGCGGCGAAGCGGTACAGCACGCTGCGCACCGACATGGCGGCCCTTGGTTATCCCCAGCCGTGGCAGGCGAGGACTTTGGGTCTCGGTAAGGGGGGATACGCCGAGCAGGGTCGGTCGTTGGCCCGTGAAGCTCTCGCGCGCATCAGTGAGGCCGGTCGCTCGATCGCCGTCGGCAACTTGGTGGCACTCATCGAGGCGGTCTTCGGGGCCGATGTGGCCGTTGTTGAACTCGGCGCCGGTTTCGACGGCCTGGCGGCATCGTCCGAGCACGTCAAGCTCATCGTGCTCGCCACCTCGCACGTTCCGGCCAGGCAGCGCTTCACGCTCGCTCACGAACTCGGCCACCTCCTTGCCGAAGACGATCAAGACGTCCACCTCGACCGGGACATCTACGACAAAGCCCAGGCGAAAGATCCCAGCGAACTGCGCGCCAACGCGTTCGCATCCGCCTTCCTCATGCCCGAGGATCGGCTTCGCGCCGCCGTCGGCTCGAGTGGCCTCACGGAACACACCTTCGCTGCACTGGCGTGCGACCTGATGGTGACCCCGTCGGCGCTCGCCTACCGCCTGCTTCACCTACGACTGATCGACGCGGGAACCTGCGACCGTTACAAAGCCATCACCGCCTCCAAGGCCGCGGCCATAGTTGGGCGGGGTGAAGAGTTCGCCCAACGGGTTACCGAAGCCCGGACACCACGCCCACCTGGGCCTCTCGTCCGGGACACCTACGCCGCCTACGAAGCCGGTACGGCCACGCTCCGCCCCTACGCGAACCTGCTCGGAATTGACGTCGACGAACTCAGGCACGCACTTGAGTCTGAACACGGAACCCACGATGTCCCATGACCGAGTTCCTCTTCCCGGACAACACGGTCCTGTGCAACTTCGCCGCCGTGAATCGGCTCGAGCTGCTCGACTCCACGCTTGACGGACGCGGCCGGTGGACCGAGGCCGTCGCCTACGAGGCCACCAGATCCGCGCGCGTCCTGCCCGACCTCGGCCAACTGGCAGCCGGCGATTGGCTCGGCGAGCCGATCGAGATCGACGACGAGTCCGAGATTCAGCAGATCAACGCCATCCGCCGGGCCGTCTTCGGCGGCACCGATGACGAACCGTTGAAACACCTCGGCGAAGCCCAGACCTGCTTCGTGATCCTCAAGCGGAGCGAGTTCGCTGGCTCCTGGTGGATCTCGGACGACCGGGAGGCCGTGCGCTACGCGCGCCTACGGGGAATCACCACACGCGAAACGATCGACCTGGTCAGCATCGCCGTCATCAATGGCGACATCGGCACCCAGGAGGGTTTCGGCCTCATGCAGAAGATGGCCGACCAGGGCCGATGCCTCCGACTTCCCAGTTCGGCCGCGGACCTTCGCCGCTGACCAGCGCCTCTGGCCCGACCACAGTCGACAACGAGGGGTGTCCGCCGAACCGGGCACAGTCCACCTGCGAAGCTCTCGCAGGAAGAGACATCCGAATGCTGGGAGATTACCCTCGATTAGGCATCCAGATCAGCGTCAGCAGCTTCGCTGGCGAACAGCAAGATCTTCGTCCCCACCCCGTACCAACGAACTGTCGCAACAGGGTGGTGACTTCTCATGGCCAAGCCAAAGAAGCGGCAACACAATCCCCGAACCCACGTGTCGAAGATCTGGATTCGGGGTGTGCGACACGATCCACCAGACGCGCACAAGATCGCCAAGGTCCTCGTTGAGATCGCAAGAAGCCTGGATGACGAGCCAGCCCAAGATCTAGCCGGCCCGACCAATGTTCTAGTAAGCGACCCAACGTGCCGCGGCCAAACTCCCGACACAGATGAACCCCCTACGAGCGCCTGACCTGGGGTTTCCAAGCGCTCAGGGGGTTCATCTGTAACTTCATGTGTGGAGCTAAGGGGACTCGAACCCCTGACCCCCTCACTGCCAGTGAGGTGCGCTACCAGCTGCGCCATAGCCCCGGAGCGAAGTTGTACTCCGCATCTCGTGTGTCCATACATTACACCGCCCGCGTAGGCCGTTCGCGAGGGGGTCGCTCTCAGTGGTCCCGATCCCTGGAAACTGCCCCCACCTGCATCTTTGAGACTTATTTTTAGACGTGTATTGACTCCGCGTGTGACCGCCGTTACGTTTTCGACCATCGTGACGCCGAGGTCCCCGCCCGCTACGCCGCGTCTCCATTGGGCTCCGCCTCAGCTCGCCCTGCCCTATGACGCGGAGGAGGTCCTGATGAGGGCCAGAGCAGCCTTGATAGCCCTGTTTTCGCTGGTCGGAGCGCTGATTGTGGTGGCGCCGGCGGCGCAGGCGGCCATCGTCCCCGATACCTGGTACACGGTGACGGCCACCAGCGGGAAATGCGTGGACGCGCGGGCCGCCGGGTCGGCGAACGGGACGGTCGTGCAGCAGTACACCTGCAACCAGACCTTTTCCCAGCAGTGGCAGTTCCAGCCGACTTCGGGCGGCTATTACCGGGTCAACACGCGCAACAATCCGGCGCAGGTGTGGGACGTCGCCGAGGTGTCGACGTCCGATGGCGGGCTGATCCATCTGTGGGCCTACGGCGGCGGCAACAACCAGCAGTGGCAGCCGGTCGAGGAAGCCGGTGGCGCGTACCACTTCGTCAGTCGCAACAGCGGGAAGTGCCTCGACCTGCCCGGGCTCTCGACGCAGGACAGCACCCAACTGCAGCAGTACGCGTGCAACGGCTCCGGCGCGCAGTCCTTCCGGCTCACGCCGGTCACGGGCACCGCCAACCCCGACCTCGGGCCGAACGTGCTCCTCTTCGACCCCGGAATGTCGCAGTCCGCGATCCAGTCCCAGGTCAACAGCGTCTTCTCCCAGCAGGAGACCAGCCAGTTCGGCTCGAACAGGAAGGCGCTGCTGTTCAAACCGGGTTCGTACAACATCGACGTCAACGTCGGGTTCTACACGCAGGTGCTCGGGCTCGGGCTGTCCCCCGACAACGTGACGATCAACGGCGCGGTGCACGCGGAAGCCGATTGGTTCCAGGGCAACGCGACGCAGAACTTCTGGCGTGGCGCGGAAAACCTCTCCGTCAACCCCAACGGCGGCACCGACCGCTGGGCCGTTTCGCAGGCCGCTCCGTATCGCCGGATGCACGTCCGCGGCAACCTGCAGCTCGACGACGGCGGCTGGTCCAGTGGCGGCTGGATGTCCGACGTCAAGGTCGACGGCCAGGTCCGGTCCGGTTCGCAGCAGCAGTGGATTTCGCGTAACTCGCAGTTCGGCGGTTGGAGTGGCTCCAACTGGAACATGGTGTTCGCCGGGGTCAACGGCGCGCCCTCGACCAGTTTCCCGAATCCGCCCTACACCACGGTGAACACGACGCCGGTGGTCCGCGAGAAGCCGTTCCTCTACGTCGACAACGCGGGCGCGTACCAGGTTTTCGTGCCCTCCACGCGCACCAATGCGCAGGGCATCACGTGGGGCGCCAACCAGCCCGGTTCGTCGCTGCCGATCAGCCGGTTCTTCATCGCGAAGCCCGGCACGACGGCTTCACAGATCAACGCGGCCCTCGCCGAGGGCAAGGATCTCCTGATCACGCCGGGCGTCTACCACCTGAACGAGACGCTGCGCGTGACGCGGCCGGACACCGTCGTGCTCGGCCTCGGTCTGGCGACGCTGATCCCGGACAACGGCATCACCGCCATGACGGTGGCCGACGTCGACGGCGTCAAGATCGCCGGCGTGCTCATCGACGCGGGCACCACGAACTCGAACACGCTCATGGAGGTCGGCCCGGCCAGCTCGGCGCAGGATCACGCGGCGAACCCGACTTCGCTGCACGACGTGTTCTTCCGCATCGGCGGCGCGGGTGTCGGCAAGGCCACGAACAGCCTGGTGGTCAACAGTGACGACGTCATCGGTGACCACCTGTGGATCTGGCGCGCCGACCACGGCAGCGGGGTCGGCTGGAACACCAACACCGCCGACACCGGTCTGATCGTCAACGGCGACGACGTCACGATGTACGGCCTGTTCGTCGAGCATTACCAGAAGTACCAGACGATCTGGAACGGCAACCGCGGCCGGACGTACTTCTACCAGAACGAAATGCCTTACGACCCGCCGAATCAGGCCGCCTGGATGAACGGATCGACGCGGGGTTACGCGGCCTACAAGGTGGCGAACTCGGTGACGAACCACGAGGCGTACGGACTCGGCAGTTACTGCTACTTCAACGTGAATCCGAGTGTGGTCGCCGATCGCGCGCTAGAAGCGCCGAACAACCCGAACGTCCGTTTCCGCAGCATGGTCGCCGTTTCCCTCGGCGGGAACGGCACCATCAGCCGGGTCGTCAACGACCGCGGCGGACCGGCGAACTCGGGATCGACCGTGGCGAACCTGGTCGCCTACCCCTGATGGACCCCGGTGCGCGCCGTGATGGCGGTCGCGGCGCGCACCGGCCTTTCACCCACGCCGAAAAGCCGCCCCCCGAACGGGTGGTGTGCCGCGCGGACGATCTCCGGCGCTTCGATACTCGGAACATGCCTCTCGTCGGTTTCACCGCCATCGAACCCCGCCTGGCTTGGCCGCTCGTCGCCCTTCGCGGGCTCTTCGCCCTCCTGTTCGGCGTGCTCGCGCTGATCTGGCCGGGAACGACCGTCCTGGCGCTGGCGATCCTCTACGGCGTCTACGCGATCTTCGACGGCATCGGCGGCGTGATGCAGGCCTTCAGGCCGGGCGACGCCGCCCATCGCGCCGCCTACGGGGTGCTGGGCGTGCTCGGCATCGCGGCCGGGGTGCTGGTGCTGCTCTGGCCGGGGATCACCGTGCTGGTGCTGGCTTTCCTGGTCGGTTTCTGGGCCATTTTCACCGGCATCGTCGAGATCGTCGCCGCCATCCGGCTGCGCAAGCAGATCGAGGGCGAGGCCTTCCTGATCGCGGCGGGGGCGCTCTCGCTGATCGCGGGCATCGTGATCGTGATCAACCCGGTCGCGGGGGCGTTCGGGATCGCGCTGCTGGTCGGGATCTACGCCCTGCTGTACGGCGTGATGCTGCTCGTCCTGGCGTTCCGCCTGCGGAAACTCACGCAAGCCTGAAAGCCTGTCGCAAGTGGACCCGCGCCCCGGCGCGGCGAAGGTTCGACAGGCTCGGCGAGCCCTCCACGGCGGTCGCGACGGCGAAGTGGTGACCTTCGCGGACGGCCGCGGTGAGACCGTGCGCCAGCAGCCGCGCCTGCGCGCCTTTGCCGCGGTGGGCCCGCGGTGTGGCCGAGCCGCCGAGGAGGACGCCGGGACCGTGCGAGCTCAGGGCCGCGGCGGAGATCGGCACGCCGTCCTCGAGCAGGACCGACCGCCGGATCCGGGGATCGGCGTGCTCGGCGGCGATGAACTCCGTCACGGCGCCGTCGCTCCCGTAGCCGTCGAGCAGGATGCGGAGGAAGACGTCGATGTCAGGTGAGTCATCGACGTCCGCGTCCGATGCCGCGAGTTCGGTGAGCGGGAGGACCGCGATCGGGCGGCGGCAGGCGGGCACCAGACCAGACGGGGTCAAGCCCGGCGGCAGCACGAGCGTCGGCGGATCCCCGTCCCAGCACGACGCCCCGGCGAGCCGGACGGCCCGCGGCAGGTTCTCCGCGCTGACGCCGGAGATCGTGCGCAGGAACCGCAGCTCCGGAGCCGTGGCCAGCACCGCGAGCAGCCCGTCCTCACGCCAGGCTTCGTAGCCGCCGGGGAGCCCCGCCGCCGTGGCCGCTTCACACGCGACGACGGCACGGGCGTGAATCACTTCTTCGGCTTCGGTCAGCACGACCCGAACGTAATAGGGATTAGGCTGATCCGGTGAGCCAGCCGATCCTGTTGACCGTCGACGACGATCCCGCCGTATCCCGTTCGGTCGCCCGCGACCTGCGCAGACGGTACGGAAAGGACTACCGGATCATCCGGGCCGATTCCGGGGCCGACGCGCTCGAAGCGCTGCGCGAGATCAAGCTGCGCGGCGACGCCGTGGCCGCGATCCTCGCCGACTACCGGATGCCGCAGATGGACGGCATCGTCTTCCTCGAGAAGGCGATGGACCTGTTCCCGAACGCCCGTCGCGCGCTGCTGACCGCGTACGCCGACACCGACGCCGCGATCCAGGCGATCAACGTCGTCGACGTCGACCACTACCTCCTCAAGCCGTGGGACCCGCCGGAGGAGAAGCTCTACCCGGTCATCGACGCGCTGGTCGAGACCTGGCGCGCGGTGGGGGAGCGGCCGGTCGACGAGATCAAGCTCATCGGCCACCGCTACTCGTCGCCGTCGTTCCACCTGCGTGACTTCCTGGCGCGCAACGCCGTTCCGTACCGCTGGTACTCGGTCGACGACGACGAAGGCCGCCGGATCCTGGAGGCCGCCGACGCGACCCAGCAGGAGATCCCGGTGCTCGTCACGCCGGACGGCACGGTGCTGCGCCAGCCGTCCGGACCGGAACTCGCCGACGCCGTCGGCCTGTCCACGCGGCCCGCGCAGGAGTTCTACGACCTGATCGTGATCGGTGGCGGGCCCGCGGGGCTCGGGGCGGCCGTGTACGGCGCGTCGGAGGGGCTGCGGACGGTGATCGTCGAGCGCAAGGCGACCGGCGGCCAGGCGGGCACCAGCTCCCGGATCGAGAACTACCTCGGTTTCCCGGACGGCGTTTCCGGCGCCCAGCTCACCGACCGCGCGCGGCGGCAGGCGTTGAAGTTCGGCGCCGAGGTGCTGACCACGCGCGACGTCGTGGGCCTGGAGGCGCGCGGTTCGGCGCGGGTCGTGCTGTTCGGCGACGGCACCGAGATCGCCGCGCATTCCGTGGTGCTCGCGAGCGGCGTCACCTATCGCGCTTTGGAAGCGACCGGCATCGCCGAACTCGCCGGCCGCGGCGTCTACTACGGCTCGGCCGCCACCGAGGCGCCCGAGTGCAAGGGCGAGCACGTCTACATCGTCGGCGGCGCGAACTCGGCGGGGCAGGCGGCGGTGTTCTTCTCCAAGCACGCCGCCGAAGTGACCATCCTCGTCCGCGGTCAGTCGCTCGAAGCGTCGATGTCGCACTACCTGATCGAGCAGATCGCCGGGATCGAGAACATCCACGTCCGCACTCGGACCACCGTGGTCGAAGCGCACGGCGAAGACCACCTCGAACAGCTGACCCTGTGCGAGAACGGCGGCGTGACCGAGACCGTGCCCACCGGCCACCTGTTCATCTTCATCGGCGCGGCACCGCGCACCGACTGGCTGGGCACGGAGATCCAGCGCGACGACCACGGTTTCGTGCGGACGGGGCCGGATCTGCTGACCGACGGCGACCGGCCGCCCGGCTGGCCGCTCGACCGCGACCCGCACTACCTGGAGTCTTCCGTTCCCGGGGTGTTCGTGGCGGGCGACGTCCGTGCCGCGTCGGTGAAGCGTGTCGCTTCGGCCGTCGGCGAAGGCGCCATGGCGGTCACCCTGGTCCACCGGTACTTGGAGGAGCAATGAGCGTTCTGCCCAGGGAGGAACTGCGCGGGCTCTTCCTTTTCGAGCACCTCAGCGAGGAACAGCTCGACTGGATCGCCGAGCACGCCGTCCTCGAGCAGTACACCGGCGGCACCACGGTCATGCGTGAGGGCGAGCCGGCCACCTGCTTCTATCTCCTGCTCTCCGGCGCGCTGCGGATGACGCGGCTCGTCGGCGGCACCGAGGTCGAGACGATCCGCTCCGACCAGCGCGGCGCGTACTGCGGCGCGACGCAGTTCTTCGTGCACCAGGAGAACGAACATCATTACGGCGCTTCGGTGCACGCCGTCAGCGACCTCACCTTCCTGACCCTGCCCGCGGCCGAGTTCGCCACCGAGTTCCGCCGCTGGTTCCCGATGGCGACGCATCTGCTCGAGGGCATGTACCTCGGCTGGCGCAACAGCGACACGGTGATCGGCTCGCGGCGGCGCCTGCTCGCGCTCGGCGAGCTTTCCGCCGGGCTGACCCACGAGCTCAACAACCCCGCCGCGGCCGCCGTGCGCGCGACGGCGTCGTTGCGGGAGCGCGTGGCCGGGATGCGGCACAAACTCGCGATGCTGGCGAAGAAGAACGTCGACCCCACGCTGCTGGAGCAGCTTCTCGAGATCCAGGAACAGCTGGTCAAACAGGTCGCCTCGGCGCCGAAGCTGACCGCGATGCAGCAGTCCGACCGCGAGGACGAGATCGGCGACTGGTTCGACGACCACGGTATCGACCAGGGCTGGGACCTCGCCGACATCTATGTCCGCGCCGGGCTGACCGTGCCCGACCTCGGCCGGCTGCTCGCATCGGTCGGGGAGACCTTCCTCGACGGCGCCGTCCGCTGGCTGGCGTACGCGCTCGAAACCGAGATGCTGATGGGCGAGATCGAGGATTCGACGACCCGGATCTCGGTGCTGGTCGGCAAGGCCAAGCAGTACTCGCAGATGGACCGCGCGCCGCACCAGTGGATCGACGTGCACGAGGGACTCGACTCCACGCTCGTCATGCTGGCGGGCAAGATCGCGCCGGGGATCCGTGTGGTGAAGGAGTACGACCACGCGGTGCCGAGGATCCCGGCGTACGCGGGCGAGCTGAACCAGGTGTGGACGAACGTCATCGACAACGCGCTCGGCGCGATGGGCGCCGAGGGCACGCTGACCCTGCGGACATCCAAAGTGGACGATCACGTGCACGTCGAGATCGGCGACACCGGACCCGGTATCCCGGCCGAAGTGAGGCAACGGATCTTCGAGCCGTTCTTCACCACGAAACCGGTGGGGCAGGGGACCGGGCTCGGCTTGGACATCTCCTGGCGCATCGTCGTCGAACGGCATCAGGGCGATCTCCGGGTCGATTCGGAACCGGGAGACACGCGGTTCACCGTCTGCCTGCCTGTCTCGGAGCAGTCCGTGATCTGATTTTCCTTCTACCCCAACGTTTCGCCAGGAACTGACGACTTCTTCCGTTCATCGATCGTTCACTTCGAAATGGCTCGCCCGCGCGTCAAATGAGGTGAACGGGCTGAAGGATCAGGCCTGTGAACGAGGGGGTGGGCCGGTGAAACGCCGTCTGTCGATCGGCCTGGCCGTGGTGCTGCTGCTGGCCGTGGTCGCCGTGATCGTCTGGGGCCGGGGCGGTGACGAGAACACCGCGCAGGGTACGGATCTGACCACGGTGCGCGGGGTCATCGGTTCGGAGAAGCTCGCGTTCTTCTCCGACAAACGAGTGGTGGACGCTTTCGCCAAGCACGGCTTGAAGGTGGACGTCGACACCGCGGGCTCACGGCAGATCGCGAGCATGGACCTCGGCGCGTATGAGTTCGCGTTCCCGTCCTCGTCGCCCGCCGCGCAACGGATCCAGCGTGACCACCAGGTGACCGGCGTGCACACGCCGTTCCAGTCGCCGATGGCGATCGCGACCTTCGAGCCGATCGTGAACCTGCTGGCCGCCAACGGGATCGTGCGCAAGGGCGCCGGGGACTACCAGGTGCTCGACGTCGCGAAGTACCTCGAACTCGCCCAGAAGGGCACGCGCTGGGACCAGCTCCCCGGCAACACCGCCTTCCCCGCGCGCAAGAACGTGCTGGTCACGACCACGGACCCGCGCGAGTCGAACTCGGCGGCGATGTACCTGTCGATCGTTTCCTTCGTCGCCAACGGGAACAACGTGGTCAGCACGCCGGAGGCCGAGGCGAAGGTACTGCCCGGGGTGTCGAAGCTCTTCCTCGACCAGGGCTACACGCAGAACAGCACCGAAGGCCCGTTCGAGGACTACCTCGCGGCGGGGATGGGCAAGACGCCGATGGCGCTGATCTACGAGTCGCAGTTCGTCGACAGGCTGGTCCGCGCGGACGGTTCGATCCGGCCGGACATGCGCCTGCTCTACACGGCGCCGACGGTGTACTCCAAGCACACGCTCGTGCCCTTGAAGCCGAACGGCGATCAGGTCGGCAGGCTGCTGGCGACCGATCCCGAGCTGGGGAAACTCGCCGCCACCTTCGGCTTCCGCACCGGGGATCCGCGGTTGTTCGCCGACGTCGTCGCCGCGGCCAAGGCGCCGGTGCCCGCGGATCTGGTGGACGCCGTCGAGCCGCCGTCGTACGAAACCCTGGAGCGCCTGCTCGACGCCGTCAAGAAGCAGTACTGATGGACGATTTCACGCTCACTCCACCCGAGCCGGTGGAGGCGATCCCGGCCGAGCGGGCGGCGGGCCTGGTCACTCTCGGCCCGGAGGTCCACGCCGAAGTCGCGAAGCGCGCGGAGAAGTTCGCCGTGCGGCTCGAAGCGCTCGACGTCCGATCGCCGGAATTCACCCGCGTCCTGGACGAACTGCTCGCGGTCGGCGAGTCCGACATGCGCGCGGCGGCGACCGTCGCCGGCGCGCTGCTGGACCGCTCGACCAGGGCGTTGGCGGAAATCGCGTCACCGCAACAGCAGGCGACGGTGAGCCTGGCTGGGCTCCGGCGGACCTTGGCGGAGATCGACCCCGCGAAACTGCCGATCACCGGCCGCAAGCTGATGGGGTTGATCCCGGTCGCGGGCAGCGCGAAGAAGGCGCTGGACCGCTACCGCGCCGCCAATGAGCCGGTGAACGCGCTGGTACTGGACCTGCGCGCACGACAGGACGTCCTGCGCCGGGACAACGCCGCGCTCAAGGGTGAACGGGAGCGGCTGTGGGGGACGCTCGGCAAACTGTCGGAAGCGGCCGCGTTCGCCGAAGCCGTGGACGGGGCGATCGACCGGCAGGTGGGGATCTTCGACCTGACCGATCCCGCGCGGGCCAAATCGCTGAGGGCCGACGCGCTGCATCCGATCCGGCAGCGGCATCAGGATCTGCTGACCCAGCTCGCGGTGAGCGCGCAGGGCTATCTGGCGCTGGATCTGGTGCGGCGCAACAACGACGAGCTGATCCGCGGCATCGAGCGGGCGGTGTCGACCACGGTCGCGGCGCTGCAGGTCGCGCTGCTGGTGAGCGGCGCGCTCGCCGGGCAGCGGGACGTCCTCGACGAGGTTCGTGCCGTGCAGGCCACCACCGACGGGCTGATCCGGGCGAACGCCGAACTGCTGGAGCTGCGCAGCGCCGAGATCCAGCGCGCGGGCAGTGATCCGGCGGTGGCGGTGGCGACGATCCGCGAGTCGTTCGAGCGGATCTACCGCAGTATCGACGCGATCGACGAGTTCAAGGCGGGAGCCGTCTCGACGATGGCGGCGACCGTGGAGGCGCTGTCCGGGGAAATCCGGCGGGCCGAAGACCATCTGCGCCGGTCTCACGAGACGGCGACGGCCGAGGGGGCATCGTGAAACGCTGGACGGTGGTCACGCTGGCGGCGATCTGCGCGCTGTCACTGGTTTCCTGTGATTCGGGGGAGGGTGCGGCGCGGAGACTGGGGGAGGCCGAGGCGGGCACCCTGCGGGTGCTCGCGGGCAGCGAACTGGCTGATCTGCAACCGTTGCTGGAGCAGGAAGCGGCGGCGACCGGGGTCAAGGTCAAGTTCCAGTTCACCGGGACGCTGGAAGGCACCGAATCGCTGGCGAACGGGAAGGCGGACGGCCAGTACGACGCTGTCTGGTTCTCGTCGAACCGTTATCCCGCAGCCGTTCCCGACGCGGCTAAACGGCTCGGCGAGCAGGTGAAGATCATGAGTTCCCCGGTGGTGCTCGGGCTTTCCGCGTCGGCGGCGCAACGGCTCGGCTGGACAGGGCGGCCGGTGAGCTGGGGTGAGATCGCCGAGCAGGCCGGGAAGAAGGCCTTCACCTACGGCATGACCGATCCGTCGGCGTCGAACTCCGGGTTCTCGGCGCTGGTCGGGGTCGCTTCCGCGCTCGCGGGCGCGGGCAACGCCATCGACGCGCAGCAGATCGCTTCGGTCACTCCGAAACTGACCGAGTTCTTCAGCGCGCAGGCGATGTCAGCGGGTTCGTCCGGCTGGCTTTCCGAGACCTACCAACGGCGGGCGAGTGGTCAGGATCCCGGCAAGAAGGTCGACGGGCTGATCAATTACGAGTCCGTCCTGCTGTCGCTGAACGCGAGCGGGAAGCTCCCCGAACCGTTGACGCTGGTGTACCCCTCCGACGGTGTCGTCACCGCCGACTATCCGCTGACCCTGCTGGCCGGCGCGAATTCCGACGCGCGGGACGCGCACCGCAAGCTGGCCGAGCGGCTCCGGACGCCGGACACTCAGCGCAAGATCATGGAGACCACGCAACGTCGTCCGGTCGTCCCGGGTGTCCCTTTAGGACAGCAGTTCGCGCAGAAGGACCTCGTCGAACTGCCGTTCCCCGCGACGCAGCAAGCCGTCGACGCGTTGCTGGGAGCGTACTTCGACAAGATCCGGCGTCCGTCGCGGACCCTGTACGTCCTCGACACCTCCGGTTCCATGGCCGGGGACCGGATCGAGTCACTGCGGACCGCGCTGATCGGGCTGACCGGCGCCGACGGTTCACTCACCGGCCGGTACCGCCGGTTCCGCAGCCGCGAAGAGGTCACGATGCTGCCGTTCGACACCGTTCCCGGCAGCCCGCAAACGTTCGCCGTCCCGGACGGCGATCCCCAGCCCGCGCTGGACAAGATCAAGCACTTCGCCGAAGACCTCGACGCGAACGGCGGCACGGCGATCTACGACAGCCTCGAGCGCGCGTACGCCATCATGGGGCCGCTGGTCGCGCGTGATCCCGACCGGTTCACGTCGATCGTGCTGATGACCGACGGGGAGAACGCGAGTGGTTCCAGCTTCGAGGACTTCCAGCGGAAGTTCCCGTCGCTGCCGGAGGCGATGCGGCAGATCCCGGTGTTCACCGTGATCTTCGGCGAGAGCGACTCCGCCGAACTCGGCGAGGTCGCGAAACGCACCGGCGGCAACGTGTTCGACGCGCGGGGTGACGTGCTGCCCAAGGTGTTCCAGGAAATCCGCGGGTATCAATGATCCGGTACCTCGGCTCCACGAAGAACCTCGCGGGCTGTGTCGGCGGGCTCATCGGTCTCGTGCTGTACCTGACCGGCGTCGTCGGCGGACTGTGGCCGGTGGTGGTCGCCGGACTGTACGGCGTGTTCGCCCTGCTCGCGCCGCCTGAACGGGTCCGGTTGGTGCCGGTGGACACTGGGCACCTGCGCGCGGACCTCGTCTCGCTGGTGGCCAAGGTGACCGCGCGGGAGCAGCGCATGCCGGAGTCCTCTGTGGACAGTGTCCGGCGTGTCGTCGAAGTCCTCGACGACATGCTGTCGCGGCCGGAGCGGCTGTCGGCCAACCCGGACGTCCAGCACGCCGTCACCAGGTTGGCGCGAACCGATCTGCCGCTTTCCGTGGAGACCTACCTCAACCTGCCGTGGTGGTTCGCCGCCAAACGGCGGGCGAGCGGCGAGCCGAGCGCGTCCGAAGAACTCCTCGCGCAACTGGAGCTGCTGGAGACCGAGGCGCACCGGGTCGCTGAACGGTTCTACGCCGGCGACGTCCATCAGCAGTCGGATCACACGCGGTATCTGCGTGAGCGGGGCGAGGCCTGAGGGCGGTCCCGATCAGCGGTAACCGGGAATCAGTCTGCCGGTTGTTCTGCATGGGCAAGCCGGGTTCGCTGCGCTGGACTGGGCGACGCCGATCCGGTCGTGGTCGGCGTTCCGTCTCTCCTAGGGAGCTCAGACGTGCGTAAATACAGACTCGGGGCGGCCGTGCTGGCCGCGGTCATGGTGTGTCTCGCCGGTGGTGTCCCGGCGAACGCCGCGCAGCGCGGCGACCACTGCGTCGCCGACACGGCGACCGAAGTGATCCGATGCTTCGACAGTGTCGGCGATTCCCTCGCTGCGGCGTCGGCGGGCAAGGTCGGTGCCTCCGCGACCGTGATCAGCGTGCTGTACGAACACGGGAACTTTGGTGGCGCGAGCGTCGCCATCACCGGGTCGCCGTGCGTCGAAGGGACCAACCAGACCATCGGGTTCCTCGGCGACTGGAACGACAAGATCTCCTCGTTCCAGACCTTCCACAACTGCTACATCACGATGTACGAGCACGCCGAATACCAGGGCGAAAGCCAGGAGTGGTACGCCAACGACAGCGCGAACTACGGGTCCAACATGAACGACCGCGGCAGCTCGGTGGTGTATTCGCGAGGCCCCTCCCGCGCCGAACTGCTCAAGGACTGTGGCCGCGCCACCAAGAACTGCAACGCCCACGTCGACCAGCGCGGTCAGGATTTCGGCGGTAGCTGGGGCCGTGTCGACACGGTGTACAACTGCAGCGCCAACAAGATCACCCAGGTGATCGGCAAACGCGACACCCGAAGCGGGAAGAACACGGTGTCGAACGAGATCAGTGTGACCGCGGGCTTCCAGTTCCTCGTCGACTGGTCGGTCGCCTACAAGCGCACGTGGGGCCAGGAATGGGGCTGGGAGACCAGCGAAAGCGTCGAGACCCGGATCGAGGTGAACCCGGGTTACTGGGCGGGCCTCGACCGCTCACCGGTGATGCGCGTGGCCGACGGCTGGTACGACATGTGGTTCGACAAGCGCAAGTGGGGCCACAACCAGTGGTACGTCTGGAACTTCAGTGGTGAAGGTCCCGCTCCCGGTGTCGTGGGCCAGACCAGGACGGTCGGCAAGAAGATGACGTCGGACGAGAAGAAGAGGGTGTGTGGGAAGTCGGCGGGGCTCGTGCGGTCCTCCGCTGGAGCGCAGACGGAAAGCGCCGCCGCGGTGACGCCTTCCGTGCCTCCGGTGCGTGTCGCGGAGGGACGACTGCACAGCTGATCCGTTTCGGCGGCCGATGGTCACGTGCGTGGCTATCGGCCGCCTAGCTTCGGCAGGGTCAGCGTGGTGACCGCCGTCATCACCCAGCCCAGCAGGTCGCCGAGCGGGATCGTGGAAAGCTTTTCCGGCCATTCCTCGGCCAGCGCGTGCAGGACGAGGTGACCGTCGTGCGCTTCGACGGCGGTGAGCCGGATCCCTTGCGGGAGTTCCGGCAGGGGCAGCACGATCGGCTTGAGGCGGGACGGCGGACCGAAGCGACGGCGTCCGATGTGGACGGACATCGGCCGCAGGACGACGGCGTCGCCCTCCACAGTGGACTCCAGGGCGAGATGTCCCCAGCGGGGCCGCTTTTCCCAGCGAATGTGGAAGTGCCCGTCCTCGCCGGGGGTCACGATGATGCCCGGCCGGGCTTCGGCGACCCGAGCCTGCAGGATCTCGGGCGCGACCCGGATCGCCATCTTCACCTGTTCGGGGATAGCAGCGGGGGACGGGAGCGAGCGGAGACGGACGTTCGAGGCCAGGACGGTGATGCGACTCAGCGGGGTTTCCGGCCAGTCGACGTCCTCCACGACGATGCGGACGTCGCCGACCCGGCCGGTGGCGGCCAGACTGAGGCTGTCGGCCTGGTAGTCGAGGCCGGTCAGGGTGAGCCCGACGTCGTGCCCGTCCACCTTGGTCGTCAGCCGTCGCCCGACCAGCTGTTCGGTCACGGTCTTCAGCACCGCGGCCGGGGTCACGGGCACGTTCGGCAACAGCGCCCGCCCGGCGGCCGCCAGGCCGAACAGCTCGGGAAGGGGGTTCAGCTCGAACCATCTGCCTTCGCTCATCCGACCAGTGTCGCCGAACGGGACGCCGATTGCCGCCGCAGGGGGGTCAGCGGGCCGCGAAACGGGCGATGACACCCGCCAGGATCACCCAGAACGCCGCGGCCAGACCGTAGTCGAGGATGACCGCGAGATTCGGGTCACTCACCGGGAACAGTCCCGGCCAGAACAACGCCAGAGGTCCGGCGAGTGCCTGGATGAAGATGAAGAAACCGTTGCCCGCGTTGGCTCCTGCGAGCACCATGACCATGTACAGCAGCTCGATGAAAGCGAACAGCGCGCCGATGCCGGTGATGACCCGCACGGCGGTGTTGCTCCTACTGGTGGTTCGCCATCTGGACATGCCGGAAAAGTTCCCGGATTCGGCCCCGGCAAACGTTTCAACGGCCAAGTTGCGCCGATCGGCCGTACCCACCTACTCCTCGTAGGCCGCCAGTGACCGTGCGATGGCCCAATCCTGGGCGGCGACGCCGACGGACTTGAACACTGTCCTTCCTGAGACCGCTGGCGGCTCCCGCAGGGCCGCGCCGAGTTCCACGATGGACCCGCGGTCGAGAACGCCGTCCTCGACGGCTTTGATGACCTCGCCCGCCTCCTCGAGCGCGGCTCCGATCTGGTCGACGACCACGATCGAAGCTGTCGCGAGCAGTTCCCCGGGCAGTTCGCGCATCGACGGGCGGAACGAGCCGATCGCGTTGACGTGGACGTTCTGCGGGAGGGCCGAGAGGGCGAAGAGCGGCGTCTCCGACGACGTCGCGCAGTTGACGATCTCCGCGTCCGCCAGGGCGTCCTCGACGGACTCGGCGACGCGGAACGAGACGGCGGGGAACTCCGTGCCGAGCCGTTCCGACAGCGCCCGGGCGTTTCCGGTGGTCCGGCTGTGGATCGCGACCTCACGCAGTTCTCGTACCGCGGCGATCGCGCGGACCTGGTCGGCCGCCTGTGCCCCGGAACCGAGGAGCGCGAGGTGTCCGGCGCTCGGCGGGGCGAGCAGATCGGTCGCGACGCCGGTGACCGCGCCGGTGCGCAGGGTGGTCACGGCGGTCGCGTCGGCGACGAGTGGTTCACCGGCGCCCGTCCAGACCACGGTGCCGAGAATCGCCGGATCACGGTCCAGCTGGACGCCGAGCGTTTTGACCACTCCCGTTCCCGACGGTTCGTGGTACGCCGTCATCACCAGCACCCGGCCGTCGCCGAAGACGAGCCGCTCCGGCTGGGTGAAGTGCCCGGCGGCGAGTCCGTCGAACGCGTCGCGGACCGCCTCGACCGCGTCCCGCATGGGGACGGCCTTGCGGACCTCGTCGTCACTGAGTGTTCGGGTCACGGGAATCACCTTGCCAGCACGCGGTGCTCGCGCGCAGGACGACACTGCCCCGGACCCGCTCGTTCCGTGCCCGGCCGGCGCGTTCCGGCAGCGTCGCCTGTTCCAGCACTCGTTCGCCGAGATCCTCCAGCAGCAAGGCGGCCGAAAGCTAGCCGTCCAGGGGTGCGCCCCGCCACTGCCAGCCGGCGCGGGAAGGGCGTCCGGGAAGGTCCGTCCGGTCTGTCGCCCACAGCAACGCGGTCCAGGGATCGATGTCGACGGCGTCCACTTCCGGGAACATCCGCGCGAGCACACGCGAACAGACGTCGCGGGGCGGGTCGAGGGTGATTTCAAGGCCCCTGGCCATGTCCTCGCCGTGAACCAGGGCCTCGACGCAGCCCATTCCGGCGAAGCCCGCGAGGTCTGCGCGACCGCTCGGGTGATAGGCACGCACGTCCGGGGCCATCGTGCGCAGGGTGGCGCCGAGGATGCCGCCGCCGACGGTGACGAACTCCAGCATCTCCGACGGTGTCGCGGCACTGTCGGCGACGGATTCGAAGCAGACGAAACGCGGCGTCGACGGCCGGGCGATCAGCAGCCCGGCGTAGGAGATGAGGCAGTCGCCGAGATGCTCGGCCGTCCGCCAGGCGTTCAGTTCGCCGGTGCCGGGGGCCGATGACCAGTCGTGGTTCGCCGCTTTTCGCAGGTCGCTCACCACGCTGGTCACCGCCGCGTCGAGATCGTCGGGCGTGATCGTCATCAAGGCATCAGCTCAAGGGTGTCGGAAACGCGACCGGACCGCGGCGGCCGTTCTTCCCGACCGCGCGCACACCGAAGAACAGGTTGTCCTTCGACAGATCAACTTTAGCCTCGGTCTTGTGGCCGACTCCGATCACGTGCGTCCATTCGGCCTCCGTCGTCTCCCGCCAGACGACCTCGTAGCCGGCGAGATCCGGGTCGGTTCCGCGGCGCCACACCAGATTCGTGTCGTTCGTCAGCTGGTTCGTCCGGATCCGGACGTCCTCGGGGGCGCCGGGCGCCGTCGCGAGCGACCACAGCGTGGCGGCGTTCACCCGGGCGACCCTGGCGATGAACGGGAAGTCGCAGAACTCGGGCAGGTCGCCGAACTGCTTCCCGTTCTCCACCCGGACGTCCTGGTGCTGGTGCGCGTAGTCCTCGTGCGGTTCGGTGAACCGCGCGGCCGGATACCCCTGCTCCAGGAAGGGGATGTGGTCGCCACCCCGGAGGTAGCGGTCGCGCCGGTAGATCACCCGCACGGCCATACCGGTCGCGTCGTTCTCCGCGACCGACCGCACGAACCGGGCCAGCTGCCGGGAGGGTGAATCGTTTTCACCACCGACAGCGCGCCGGATATCGGCCTGCGCCGGGGTTTCCGACGTCGGCACGCCCTCGGCGAACAACCGGATCGTGCGCGGGTCCCGCGTGCCGTCGTCCGCCCGGCTCGAACCGACGATGTCGTTGGTGAACATCGCTCGCACGTCGGTGCCCGCCGTTTTGTAGAGGGTGGCCAGGTGCCGTGCGCCGAACAGGCCCTGTTCCTCGCCCGCGACCGCCACGAAGACGAGGGTCGCGGCCGGACGGCGGGTGGCGAACACCCGGGCGAGTTCCATCGAGACGGCCACGCCGGAGGCGTCGTCGTCGGCCCCCGGCGCGTCCTTCGTGGCGTCGAGCGGATCCGAGCACCTCGAGTCGTAATGGCCCGACACCACGTGAACGCGTTCGGGCGTGGTGGATCCGCGCAGCGTGGCGACGACGTTGGTGATCGTGGTGGCAACGGGGATCCGGGGTGGGGCGGGTGGCTGCACGTACGACTGCAACTCGACTTTCATCCGTCCGCCCGACCTCTCCGCGGATTTCGTCATCTCCGCGAAGATCCAGTCACGGGCGGCGCCGATTCCGCGGACGGGATCGGTCTGCGAGGACAACGTGTGCCGTGTCCCGAAGGCGGCAAGCCTGCGGACGGTGGCCTCGATGCGGTGTTCGTCGATCTCCCGCAGGATCGCCCGCAGTTCCGCGTCCGGCCGTTGCGGCGAGGGGGATCCGCCGGGCCCGCGATCGCCCAGTTCATCGGCACCGGCCGGGGCCCCGGTGAGGGCGGTGGAGGACAGGGCGGCCGCGGACAGCGCGGCCGACGTGGACAGGAACACTCGTCTGGACCTCTCCTGAGCCATTCTTCGTTCCTACGCGTCCGGCCATCGGGCGTCTACCCGCGAAAGGATGAGCGCGGCAGGCGGTGGATGGGGGAGGAACGCCGGGTGATCTTCGGGAGAAAAACTCCATGGCCGAGGCGCTCCAGGAAACGCTGAAGAGTGGGCCAAGCGCAGACAAAAGCCGGCAGCGCCCGTCAGTCCTCGGTGTTCTCCTCGAGGTCAGTACGCGGTTCGTGGAAGGGCTCTGGTGATGTCTCGTAGGTATGTCCGCTCGGCGTGGTGATGATCATGCCGCCGTTGCCGGTGGGCACGGCCGACCATCCTGGTTCCTCTCGTAGCAGGTTGTGACCTTTGCAGTGGATGTGGCAGTTGTGGTGGTCGGTCTTGCCCTTGCGGGCCCGGGGGACGATGTGGTCGATCTCGGCGAACTCGGCCGGGCAGTGGCAGCCTGGTTGCGTGCACTCGCGATCCCTCGCCATGATCAGACGTGCCAGGGATGCCGGTGACCGATATTTGTCGGCGCCGGCTTCGAGTAGCTGGCCTGTGGCCGAGTCGGTGATCAGCCGCGACCAGGTCGACGAAGAGTCGGAGGCGATCTCGCGGACCAGCCAGTCAGGGATGGGTCCGTACCCGGCGAGCGTCGCGGGGTCGTTGCGCGCGCCGACGAGTGTCAAGAGATCGACATAGACATGGATATGCGCCCGTCGTTTCCCTCGGCCGTCCTCGGCCAGCAGGCGTTCCGCGAAGATGTCGGCGCGATGCTGATCAAGGGTTCGGGATTTGTCCTTGTTCCGCCGGGATCGCGCCGATCTGCTCATCGAGGCGTAGAGAGAACTGGCGACTTCGGTGGGAAGATGGCCGGAGAGCGTGGACATGGTCTCGTCGTTGTGTTCCAACGAGATACGCCGCAGAGCGCGCTTTTTGGCGGCCCGTTCGCGATACCCGTCGGGGTCGAACTTCTGCACGGCGTAGCTCACCGAACCGCGGATCGCGCCGGGATCGCGACCGGCGAGACGTTCGGCCAGCCAGGCGTCGATCTGGGCCGCGACCTCGTCCGAAACCTCTCTGGTCAGCTGGGTGACCTTGGAGGATTTGTACAGGTCGATGTCGCCGCGTTCCAGTGCTGCCAACGTGTTCGGCAGCCGCGACACCAGCGCGCGGGAGGTTTCGACGAGCAGGAACGCACGATTGCGAGTGACCGAGAAGCGCAAGGCGATCTCCTCGGTCACCGATCTTCGTGAACCGCCGACAGCGGCGAACTCGGCTAACGCACGCACCTGACGCCCTTGTGCCTGACGAAGCGAAACCTCTTCGTCGAACGAGGTGTCAAGAAAGCGAGCAGCTTTCGGGTTATAAGCGAGAGTTGAGGTCATGCCTCGACCATACTCAGACGCAAGTTCGAATTCGACGAAATACGGGACTGAATTCGCGTAATGCGTGAATGGGCCAGTCACGACAGACGGAGTCGGCACGTCGCGCGGGATGAGGTTTCTGCCAGGCAAGGAAGTGCGCGCAAGTCGCCAAGCAAAGGCGGCCGCTCACATCGGTGACAGTGATTGTGGAACTTTGCTGCCGCCGGACCGTGACAATGCCGGGCACGCGGCTTGTCTGGCTACTGAGACATCACGGGTGGGCCTTCTGCTCCGTCCTGGACGACCAGAGCAGCGCCGAGGTGGTCGCTGACGAAACCGAAACGCGGGCCGGAAATCTGGATCTGACACAGGCGGCAGCCGGCCACCCCGCTCGCCAGAGCCGTGCTCAGGGCCTTCGACATCATCCCCGAAGACTTGGGTGAGGACGGCTACCAGACCCAATGGAGCCCCCGTCCTCACCGCACCCCGCCGGCGGCCGAACGCTAACCTTCACTCGCCGGAAGCAACTCCCGCAACATGGCCAGCAACTCCCGCCGGTCCCCAGCGCCGAGCTTCCCCCGGATCCGGGCCATGTGGTGCTCCACGGTCTTGCCCGAGATGAACAGCTTGCCCCCGGCCTGCTTGTAGGTGAGTCCGTCGACGACGAGCCGGGCGACCTCCAGTTCCCGTTCGCTCAAGGCGCTCAGACCGGTGGCCGCGACGGGTTCCGGAGCGCGTCCTTGGAACTGTCGCGCCGCTTCGAGCAGCTGGACCATCGCCTTCCGGTCCGAGGTCCGGATCGCCGCCTGCCCGGCCAGCCGGGACGCGTCCCAGCAGAGCCCGAGTTCGTGCAGTTCCGACGCGGCCGCGGTGATCGCTTCGGGATCGAAAGTCCCGGTCAGGACCGCGAGCCAGCTGGTCGCGGCGGCGGCGAGTGCGGCCGGGTAGCGTCCGCAGGGCGCGAAATCGTTGAGCGCGGCCAGATGGTCCCCGGCCGAAGAATGATCCTCGACGGTGATGGCGGCGTGCAGCTCGTGCCAGCGCAGGGTGGCTGTCCACAGTGGAGGGTTGCCGAGCGCGTCGAGGACGGTATGTGCCCGTTCGAGCTGCCCGGCCAGCTTGGCGCTCGCACCGCCCCGTGCGGCCGCGATCGCGAGTTCTCCCAGCGGCAGCAACGAATACAGGTCCGGTTGCTGGCGCATCGAAGCCTGGTATGCCCGGTCCCAGGACCGTTGCAGCCCGGGAAGGTCGCTCGAACGCCGTGCCAGGCCCAGTTGCAGGGTGGCGGCGAAAAGTTCGTCGCGGGCTTCGAGACCGTCCGGAGGCATCAAGGCCTCGGCGGCCGTCTTGAGGTCGCCCGCGGTCATCGCGACCCACCCGAGCAGCAGCCGGTGCCGTTTCGCGAGCAGGTCGCCGCCGATCCGCCCGGTCACCGCGCGGCTGAGCACCGACTCGGCCAGCGCGAGTTCGCCGGAATGCAACCCCACCAACGCCGCGAGTGCCGCCGGGCTGTCCGGGAGCGGTGCGGGCGCCCCCGCCGATTCCAGCATCGACGCCGCGCCCAGCAGGGCCGACAGGGTTTCGGCGCCGCAGCCGGACACCGACCCGGTGATCGCGCGCGCCGTCCGTGAGGCGGCGTTCGCGAACAGGGTCGGGACTTCGGGGGTCTCCAGCACACCTCGGGCGGCTTCGAGTTTTCCGGTGCCCAGCAAGGCGATCGCGGCGAAAGCCTTCGATCCGGCCCGGCCGGACCATTGGTACAGCTCGGCGCTGTGCGCCAGTTCGCCGCGATGCGCGAGCACGGTCGCGGCCACTTCGGCGCCGGCGGCCCTGGCGTCCGTATCCGAGGTGCTGCCGAGCATGCCGTCGCCGAGACGGAGCGCGGTGTCGAGGTCCCCGGCCAGCGCCGCGGCGTGCGCCCAGCCGACGGTGAGCGCCGCGCCGCGCCCACCGGCCTCGGACGCGGCTTCGTAGAACCGCGCCGCGAGTTTCGTGTCGTCGGGCATCGCTTCACGCGCGGCCGCCTCGAAGGCCGCCGCCGCGCTCGCGCCCGAACTTCCGGTTCCGAGCAGGGATCGAGCGAGCTCCAGTACCGGCAGTCCGTCGCGCAGCTGGAGTTCCACCAGTCGCTGCAGCACCGTCAGCCGACGCCCCGGCGATCCCCAGGCGCGGACGGCTTCGGCGGCGATCGGCAGCAGCACGTCGTCCTCGCCGAGGAGCCCGGTCGCCCTCGCGTTGTCGAAGACCTCCGGCAAGCCCTCGCGATCGCGGTTGAGCAGCGCCGCCAGGAGATCGAGGTTCCGGCCCGCGCCCGCTTCGGCGGCGATCAGGTAGCGGTGGACGTCGTCGTCCAGCTGCTCCAGCTCACCGCGGAAGTCCGCGAGCCTGCCGGTGACCGCGCGGAGCACGAGTCCCGGCACACCACCGGTTCTGGCGTGGACAGCTTCGGCCGTGGCAGCGTCGCCACCGGCGTACTCGACGAGCCGCCGGACGTCGTCGACGCCGAACGCGCCCAAGGACACCGATCTGCCGAAGGAATCGGCGAGCGCGCGCAGCGCCTTGGTCCGGGCCGTCGTCCTGCAGGCCAGTACGACGGGCGTGGTCGTTTCCTCCGCTCGTGTCCTGATCTTCGCGATCTCGTCGTCGCCGAGTTGGTCGGCGTCGTCGACCAGCAGCGCCTCGACTCCGGCACCCGCGTAGTGGCGTCCGAGCAGGCCGAGCAGATGGGTCTTCCCGTGACCGCCGGGGGCGACGACGGTGATCCGCACCGGCAGTTCCGGGGCGGCGGTCACCTCGTCGAGCAGAGGCCGGGCACCCGGATGGATGATGCCGGGCTTGTCTAGCAATGCGTTCAACAGCGACCTTCGGGGGAGGACGGTGCGGCGCCGGGGGTGGACGGCGCGCACGAGGTCGGCGTGGTGGGAGGGGCTTCGGGACCCTTGTCCGCGGTGGCTTCTCGGGTGGTCAGGGTGAGCAGCAGGGTGGTCGCGGCCAGCACCACGACCACGGCTCCGGCGACCAGGGGCTTGCGTCGGCTGAGCAGTTTCGCCGCCCCGGTGCGTTCTGGCAAGGGGAACGGGGTGATGTCCACCGGCGGCCGTTCGGGCCGCTCGGTGAGTTCCGGGGCCTCGTCGACCCGGGGGAGCAGGGTGGTTTCCACGGTCGCCACCGCGGCCAGGGCGCTCGAGCGCGGGCCGCCGGGTTGAGAGACCTCACGTCGCGCGGCGATGTTGGCCGCGCCGGTCGCCACCGTCAGCACCGGGTCGCTCGAGGCGAAGACGGGGCACGGAGTCCGGCCGGGGACCGGCGGGGCCTCGCCGCAGACCACGATGCCTGCCAGCGCCTGCGGCTGGACCCCGGCGCCGTGCGCGAGTTCGAAGACCCTGCCGATGGCCTCACCGGGGTCGACGCCTTCGACCGTCTTGACCGGCTGCCAGCCGTTGATCCCGGCGGCGGCGATCGTGACCACCGCGCCGTCCGGACCGAATTCGCAGACACCGGCGGTGACGTCGCCTTGCGGGGCGAGGTACGCGTGCAGCGCTGCGATGGGCGCCGGTACCAGCATGACGCGGGGGAATCCGGCTTCGGCCAGCGCGCGGCGCAGCAGGTCGCGGCGGAACGAGCCCCAGCCGACGGGATGCGTGAGCACGATGTCCCGCGGTTTCTCGCCGAACCGCTCGGCCGCCTGATCCACCGCGGCGTCCACGAGGACGGCGCTGAGGGATTCGGCCGGGAACCGCTCGCCGCCGACGATCACGGGGACGTCGTCGCCGACCCGCTCGTGGAATCCGGTCAGCAGGCGGGCGGGCGCGGACCGGCCCGCTTCGACGGCGGCGTCCCCGGTGAGCAGGTAGCCGTCGTCGTCGAGGAACACCGCGGACGCCGCCGACGGGCCGCGCGCGCCGAGCCACGACGGCTCCGGCACGCCCCAGCCGTCGCCTTGGTTCACGCAGGTGGCGGCGGTGGTGCGGGTCGAGGCGATATCGATGCCGAGGACGTAGGGCAACGAGCATCCTCCTTCGCTTGACCAGCCCCTAGGACCAACTAGGGCCACTCACCCGAACGGCTTGACCCATCCGGGTGAGGGTTGGCATTAAACCCAACAAGGTGCGTCTCGGTTAAGCCCCTAACGCCCTAACGATGTCATACCGATCCCCTATTGGCTGAGTGAGCGGCAACCAGGAGTGATCCCCGATGTGCCGAGAGGTACCGGCTCACTAACTTCGGTGACCTGCGCTCAGCCGTGCCCTCCGGCCGCTGCGCCAGCCCCACCGACCTAGACCCCCAGGAGAGTCCTTTCATGGGTTCCGTCCAGACCCTGCACGACTTCACGCTGAACCTGCTGAACGACACCGCGGCCCGCGCGGCGTTCGCCAACGACCCGCAGCAGGTCCTCGCCGACGCCGGTCTCGGTGACATCAACGCCGCCGACGTGCACGAGGTCGTCCCGCTGGTGCTCGACTTCGTCCCGGTCGACACCGCCACCGACGTCACCGGCACCGCCGCGGCGACCGCTGACAACCTGGCAGGCTTCGGCGGCGTCGCGAACGTCGTCAACGGCACCGACGGCGAGTGCGCCGACGGTGTCCAGGGCGCGATCGACCAGCTCACCGCGCTGACCGCCGGCCTGCCGGTCGCCGTCCCGGGTGTCGGCGAGCTGCCGAGCCTCCCGGGTGTCCCGGGCCTGCCCGACGCCGGTCTCCCGGGTCTGCCGGAGCTGGGCCTGCCCGCCGTCCCGGCCGTGCCCGCCGTGGGCGACCTGCCGGTCGACCTCCCGGGCCTGTCCGCCGTCCCGGCCGTCTCCGACGTGACCGACGTGTCGAACGCCGCCGCCGGCGTGACCGCCCTCGCGCAGAACACCGTCGGCAGCTTCGGGCTGACCGACGACCTTTCGCGTGGCCTCGACGCCGCTTCCGTCGGCCAGGCGGGCGATGTCGCCAACGGCGCCGTCGACACCGCGACCGACCTGGTCCACGACGTCCCGGCCGTGGACTCGGTTCCGGCCATCGACTCGGTTCCGGCCGTCGGTGACCTGAGCAGCGACCTGCCCCGCGTCGACGGCGTCGCGGGCGGTGCCCCCGACTTCCTGTCGACGGTCGGCGACCTGACCAGCGTCATCGGCCAGGTCGGTGTCGCGGACGTCACCACCAAGGTGCACGACATCGCGGGCAAGGCGCACGACATCGGCAACGGAAACGGCATCGTCAACGACGTGACCGACAACGTCGCGACCGACGTCACCGACAACGTCGTGAACGACGTCGCGAACCACGCGGGCGTCAACGACGTGCACGACGTCGTCTCCGGTGTGGCCAACAACATCGGCCACGTGGGCGACATCAACCTCGGTGCCGGCGACATCGCCTCGCACAACGACATCCACATCGGCTGATGAGCTGAAACTCTTTCAGCTCTCACCGTGTGCACGGGCCCCGCGACCGCACCAGGTCGCGGGGCCTTCGCGGCATGTTGGCCCATGCCACATTGATTCCGCGCTTGGTTAAGGGAACACTGCATCCCCGTGACAGCCCCCGCCTGGCTCGACGTGCTCAACGAGACCTTGGACGCCTGTGCCGCCCACGGTCGCGCCGACCTGGCCGAACGCCTGCGGCGGAGACGGGACCAGCAGGCGCCGGGAACCCGGATCGCGGTGGTCGGCTTTCCCAAACAGGGCAAGGGTTACCTGCTCAACGCGTTGCTGAACGCCCCGGTCTGCGCGGTCGGGGACGCGAGCACCCCCGCCGTCCCCACCGAGATCGGGTACGCCCCCGACGCCGCCGCCACGCTGGTCGGGCACGCTCGGGAAAGCGTGCCGGTCGCGGATCTGGCCAAGGAACTCGAGATCCGGCCGCCCGGTTCGCTGCGCCGGGTCGAGGTCGGTCTGCCGCGTGAACTGCTCGGCACGGGTCTGGTGCTGGTGGACACCCCGGCGATAGGGGATCCTCGTTCGCCGCGCACGGCGGCCACCCTCGACGTCCTCGCCGACGCGCACGCGGTGATCCTCGTCTCCGACGCGACGCAGGAACTCCAGCCCGCCGAACTCGCGCTGGCCCGGCACATCCGCACCTGGTGCCCGGCCTTGGTGCTGGCGCTGACCAAGATCGACGTCAGCCCGGACTGGCGGGAACTCGCCGCCCGCAATCGCACCGCGCTTTCCGAGACCGGGGTCGTCGCCGACGTCTTCCCCGTGTCCGCGACGGTGCGCCAAGCCGCCGCGAAGGCCGGTGACGCCGGCCTCAACGGACGGTCCGGTTTCCCGGAACTCCTGAACTGGGTCGGCGAGCAGGCTTCGCGACCGATCGAACGCACCCGCGCGCTCGCCGCCGCGGTGAGCGTCCGCGCGGCGGCGGTCGAGCTGGTCGAGAGCCTGCAGACGCGGCTCGACGCCGTCTCACAGGACAGCGGGATCGATCAGGTCACCCTGCTGCAGCAGGCACAACGGCGCACCGAGGAACTGCGGCGGCAGAACGTCCGCTGGCAGAACCTGTTGTCGGACGAGATCACCGATCTGGTCTCCGACGCCGAATACGACCTGCGCGAGCGGACCCGGCAGATCGTGCGGCATATCGACCGCACCTTCGACGAAGGCGACCCGGTGCAGATCTGGCCGGATTTCCAGACCTGGCTGGAAGAGAACCTCGCCGAGGCCGTCGAGACGAACTACAACTGGGTGTCCGACCGCTCGACGTGGATCGCGCACGCGGTCGCCACGAGTTTCGGGCCACGCTTCGGCCAGGCCCCGGAACTGCCGCTGACCGGATCCGGAGTGGACTCGATCCCCGAAGTCGGCACGCCCAAGATCGAGCGGTTCAAGATCGGGCAGAAACTCTTCACCGGCTTGCGCGGTTCCTACGGCGGCGTGCTGATGTTCGGCCTGGTCACCAGTCTCGCCGGGCTGCCGCTGATCAACCCGGTTTCCCTCGGCGCCGGTGTCGCGTTCGCCACCAAGAGCGTGCGCGACGAAGGCGGGATGCGGCTGCAGCGGCGTCAGGCCTTGGCGAAGGCCGCGGCTCAGCGCCACGTCGACGACGTGTTCATCCGGTTCAGCAAGGAGATCAAGGACGAGATCCGCCAGGTCCAGCGGCGGCTGCGCGACCATTTCGCCGCGCTCTCGGACGAACTCGCGGAAGAGCTGACCCGTCAACGGGAACTGATCATCGCCGGCTCCGCCGACCGGGACCGGCGCACCCAGCGGGTCAAAAAGGAGATCGACCGGCTCGCCGCACTGCACCGGAAGGCGGGAGCTTTAGGCGTGACCGCCCGTGAAATCCGGGAGCTTTCGGCGTGACCGCACTGGATGTCCGAGAGCTGGTGAGCGAGGCCGCGGCGCACTACCGGGACCGCCCGCACGCGGTGGTGATGCTGCGGGAATGCCTGGAGCGGCTGGAAGAACCGCTACGCGTCGGTTTCGTCGGCACGCCGGGAACCGGGAAGTCCACTTTGGTCTCCGCGCTGGCGGAATGGCCGACGAGGGCCTTGCGCGACCTCGAACTGTTCGACACCCCGGCGCCGGCTGAACACGTCGACGCGACAGTGCGCCTGGTGCGTCACCTCGAGCCCGACGAACTCGCCGGCGCCCGCCCGGTGGGCGGTTCCGCGTTCGCGCGGCAGAGCGCGGTGAACTCGGTGCTGGTGCTCGGCCGGGCGGACGAGGTCGGCGCGGGCCGGATCGACGCCCTGCTCACCGCGAAACAGCTGGCGCGGCGCGCTTGGCGAGAGGATCCGAACTGCGCGGGCTTCCAGGGAGTCATCGCGGTCGCCGGGCAATTGGGCTACGCGGGCCGCGCGCTGCGGGACGACGAATTCGCGGTGCTGCGCGCGCTGGCGTCGGTCTCCCGTCAGGAACTGGAGCGGCATCTCCTGTCCGTGGATTCCTTTGTGGATGATCCGTTTCCGGTGGGTGTCCCGCCGGAGTCGAGGAAACATCTGGTGTCGCGCTTCGGGCTCTACGGCGTCCGGCTCGCGATCACCCTGATCCGCACCGGCTGTGACAGCAGGCTGAAGCTTTCGGCGGAACTCGTGCACCGCAGCGGTCTCGGCGATCTGAGGGACACGCTCGCGGGTTGTTTCGTCGCCAGGGGCGAAGCGTTGAAGGCACGTACGGCGGTGCTGCGGCTTGAAAGCCTGCTCGCCGCCGAACCGGTCCCGCACGGCGACCGGCTGGCCGCACGCGTGGAGCGCTTCGCCGCGGCAGCGCACGACTTCCGGGAACTGCGGCTCATCGCCGACATCCGCGGCGGCCGCACGGCGCTGTCCGGGGAGATCGCCGAGGAGGCCGCCCGGTTGCTCGGCGCGCAGGGACTCGCGCCCACCGAGCGGCTCGGCCTCGCACCCGACGCGGACCCGGCCGAAATCCACGCCGGAGCCGAAAGCGCGCTGGTCCGCTGGCGGCACGAGGCGGAACGGGCCGACGCCGCGCACGCCGAACGCGCCGCGGCGCGGGTGATCGTCCGGTCGGTGGAAGGGCTCCTCAGCCTCTTCGTGGGCTGAAAATCCTAGGCGTTGCCGAGCACCCGGGTCACGCTGATCTCGATGACCACCCGCTCCGGATTCGGCTTGGGCTGCCGATAGCGCGCGGCGTAACGGTTCTCGGCGTCGCGCACCGACTCCGGATCCTCGCGCAGCACCGCGCGTCCCTCCAAAGTGGACCATCGCGGCCCGTCGATCTGGCAGGCGGCGACCGGAATGCCCTTTTCGTCCGCTTCCTTGATCATGCGGGCCTTCTTGGACGAGCGGAACGTGATCACGCGGGCGATCCCGGTCTCGAAGTCCACCGTGACCCCGACCGCGACGACATGCGGGGTCCCGTCGGGGCGGACGGTGGTCAGGGTGGCGAGATGCCGCTCGGTCCAGAATTCCCGGAAGGTCTCGCCGCGCGCGCTCAAGTCGATCGTCATGACGCTCACGCTAGGGCACTGTTCACGCAAGCGTCATTTGAGGTAATAGTAAGGAAACTTTCTTAACTCTCTTGTTTTTGGCCGACCCGGATGTCACTCTCGAAACGCGCCGCCGCCACCAACGATGTTTCCGGAGGAGCCATGAGAAAGACCGTTCGGACAGTGCTGGCCGCGGCCGCGCTGACCGCCGGGCTGGTCGCCACGACCGCCCCCGCCATCGCGGCCACCACTCAAGGAACCCCTTATCTGCCAGGTGTTCTCCGCCCGTCGGTGTCCCAGGCGACGCAGGACGCGGCACTCGCCAAGTACTACGACTTCTGGAAGAAGAACTTCCTCACCACCAAGTGCGGGACGGGCACCTACGCGGTCAAGGCGCCGGACGCCGACCACGCCTTCGTCGCCGAGGGTCAGGGCTACGGGATGACCATCGCCGCCATGATGGGCGACAAGGACTCGCAGGCCCGGACCGTCTTCGACGGCATCCTGAAGTTCGTGAAGGCGCACCCCTCGTCGATCGACAAGGATCTCCACGCCGCCGAGCAGGACGCGAGCTGCAAGAGCGTCAACGGCACCGACTCGGCGACCGACGGCGACCTCGAGATCGCCTACGGCCTGCTCATCGCCGACAAGGTCTGGGGCAGCGGCGGTTCGGTGAACTACAAAGCCGAGGCGCTGCGGATCATCAAGGCGATCAAGCGCAGCGAGGTGCACCCCACCACCAAGTTCATGCGGCTGGCCGACTGGGCCGACGAGGGCAAGTACATCAACAGCTCGCGTTCCTCCGACTGGATGCCGGGCCACCTCCGCGCGTTCGAGAAGGCCACCGGCGACTCGTTCTGGGGTCAGGTCCGCACCCGGCAGGAGCAGGCCGTCACCCAGCTCCAGCAGCAGTACGCGCCGAAGACCGGGCTGATCCCGGACTTCGTCGTCAACACCAACTCCACGCCGAAGCCCGCCCCGGCGGACTTCCTCGAGGGCAAGGACGACAAGTACAGCTACAACGCCTGCCGTGACCCGTGGCGCCTCGGCGTCGACGGCGTCACCGTTTCGGGCAGCCCGGCGCAGGGGCAGGTGCGCAAGATGAACACCTGGATCCAGCAGACGACCGGCGGCGACCCGGCCAAGATCACCACCGGCTACACGCTGTCGGGCTCCAAGATCTCGGGTGAGTCGGGTCAGCACCCCTGCTTCACCGCGTCGTTCGCCATCGCGGCGATGAACGACCCGGGCAGCCAGGCCTGGCTGGACAAGCTGTGGACCCGCGTCACCACCTGGACGCCGAACGCCACGGACTACTACGGCACCGGCATCACCGTGCAGGTCCTGCTCATCCTCTCCGGTAACTACATCGCTGTCTGATCTCCCGTGAAGGCCCCCTTCCCTCGGCTCAGCCGGGGGAAGGGGGCCTTCACGCTCGAAACGGACATCCACCGGACAGGATTTCAACTGCTTGTTGACCTCTTCAACACCCAGTTGTAGCGTCGGCGACCACCCAAGGCACCGTGGAGGTCCCCTCATGCCGTCGACGCCGCTCACCCTGACCCGAACCTGGCGCTTGGCCGTGCTCACCGGTCTGGCCGCGCTCCTCACCGCGGCCTGCGGAGGCGGGCCCGACGGTGCGGGCGGCCAGGAACCCGCGGCGTCGGGGGCGCCGGCCGCGACCCCGGACACGACCGCCCTGATCGAAGGCATCCAGAAGGACGCCGCCGTCGCCGGCACCCTGCCCGCGAAGTACGCGCAGGCCGGGATGCTGCACCTGGCCTCGAACCTGCAGTCCGCGCCCAACAACTTCTACGCCGCCGACGGCAAGAGCCCGATCGGCTACGAGGTCGACCTCGCCAAGGCCATCGGCAAGAAGCTCGGCGTCACCGTGCACCACCAGGACATGGCGTTCGGTTCGCTGATCACGAGCCTCCAGTCCGGCCGCGTGGACCTCACGATGGCCGCGATGAACGACACCAAGACCCGCCAGGCGCAGATCGATTTCGTCGACTACTTCTCCTCCGGCATCACGATCATGGTCCGCAAGGGCAATCCCGACCGGATCACCGGCGCGGACACGCTGTGCGGCAAGAACGTCGCCGTCGTGCAGGGGACGAGTCACCAGAAGTTCGCCGAGGAGCAGAACGGCAAGTGCACGCAGGCGGGCAAGCCCGCGCTGACCGTGACCGCGACGGACAGCGACACCCAGAACCAGAACCAGCTCCGCACCGGGCGGGTCGCCGCCATCCTCAACGACCTGCCCAGTGCGGTCTACATCTCGCGGACCGCGGGCGAGGGCAAGTTCTTCGAGGTCGTCCCCGGCGAGCCGATCAACGGCGGGCCGTACGGCATCGGCGTCAACAAGGAGAACAAACCGCTGGCCGAGTCCGTCCAGAAGGCCCTGCAGTCCCTGATCGCCGACGGCGGCTACGGCAAGATCCTGCAGGCCTGGGGCGTCGAGCAGGGCGCTGTCAAGGAGGCGAAGCTCAATGGCGGAAGCTGATCGGTCAACAGCCGAGCCGCTGCCGATCGTCCGGCTGAAACACTGGGGCCGCTGGGTCAGCGCCGTCGTCATCCTCGTGCTGCTGGTCCTGCTCGGGATCGCGCTCGGGAACGCCCAGATCCAATGGGATTCCGTACCGGAGTTCCTGTGGTACCGGGTGATGGCGGTCGGCCTGCTCAACACCGTGCTGCTCGCGGTGATCGCGCAGGGTTCGGCGATCGTCATCGGGATCGTGATCGCCCTGATGCGCCGGTCGGCGAATCCGGTGGCGCGCTGGTTCGCGGCGGGCTACATCTGGCTGTTCCGCGGGCTTCCGGTGCTGCTGCAGATCCTGATCTGGTACAACCTGGCGCTCGTCTTCGAGTTCATCTCCATCCCGCTGCCGTTCGGCGGCTACCTGCTGCACGAGCAGACCAACGTGCTGATCACCGCGTTCACCGCCGCGCTGCTCGGCTTGGCGCTCAACGAAAGCGCCTACATGGCGGAGATCGTCCGTGCCGGGCTGAACAGTGTCGACAGCGGGCAGACCGAGGCGGCGAAGTCGATCGGGATGTCGCCGGGCGCGACACTGCGCCGCGTGGTGCTGCCGCAGGCGATGCGGGTGATCATCCCGCCGACCGGCAACGACTTCATCAACATGCTCAAGGGGACGTCGATGGCGTCGGTGATCGGCGTGACCGAACTGATCCACGCGGCCAACAACATCTCGTCCAACAACCTGCTGGTGATGGAGACGCTGCTGGCGGCCGCGGTCTGGTACATGGTCGTGGTGACCGTCGCCGGGATCGGACAGCACTATCTGGAGCGCGCCTTCGACTCCGAAGACCGGGCGCGAAGTCCGTTCTCCCGGGCCGCCAAGGCCTTGCGCACCGCGCCGCTGGTGAGGAGTGAACGTGGCTGAGCCGCTGCTGAAGGCCGTCGGCGTCCGCAAGAGCTACGGCCACACGGAGGTGCTGGGCGGCATCGACCTCGAAGTCCACAAAGGACAGGTGGTCTGCCTGCTCGGCCCGTCGGGCGCCGGGAAGAGCACCTTCCTGCGCTGTGTCAACCATCTGGAGGCGATCGACGCCGGACAGGTCTGGGTCGACGGCGAGCCGATCGGGTTCCGCCTGAAGAACGGGAAGCTGTACGAACTGAAGGAACGCGAGGTCGCCCGGCAGCGGCGCGACATCGGCATGGTGTTCCAGCGGTTCAACCTGTTCGGCCACCGGACGGCGGTGCAGAACGTCGTCGAGGGGCCGGTGCGGGTGCTCGGGCTGAATCCCGAGGAGGCCCGCGTCCAAGCGCTCGATCTGCTCGACAGGGTCGGTCTCGCGCATCGGGCCGACGCCTATCCGGCGCAGCTTTCGGGCGGACAGCAGCAACGGGTCGCGATCGCCCGGTCGCTCGCGATGAAACCGAAGCTGATGCTGTTCGACGAGCCGACGTCGGCGCTCGACCCGGAACTCGTGGGCGAGGTGCTGGCGGTGATGGGTACGTTGGCCGCGGAGGGGATGACGATGGTCGTGGTGACGCACGAGATGGGGTTCGCGGCCGAGGCCGCCGACGAGGTGGTGTTCATGGCCGACGGCGTGGTCGTCGAGACCGGTCCGCCGGGGGAGATCCTGAGCTCGCCGAAACACGAGCGGACCAAGCAGTTCCTGGCACGGGTCCTCGCATGACGCGGATCTCGCCGCGGTACCTGCTGCAGTTCGACGAACCGGCCGGGTACCTCGACTTCGCCCGGTTCGGCCCGCCGTCGCACGCCGTGCTCGACACGACGGCGAGCCTGCTCGACGCCTCGACCAAGGCCGGTCCGTCCACTGTGGACGACCTGATGCGCCAGGAGACCCGGGCCAAGGCCGCCGCGGCACGGCTTTCCGGCAGCGACACCGACCACACGGTGCTGTTGCCGCACACCAGTCTCGGGTTGTTCCAGGCCGCGTTCAACGCGCCGCGGGGCGAGGCGCTGGTCTCGGCGTCGGAGTTCCCGGCCAACACGTACCCGTGGGCGCGGGCCGAACAAGCGGGCAGGCTGACCGTGCGGCGGCTGCCGCTGGGGAACGTCACGGCGGACGCGGTCAAGGCGGCGCTGACCCCGGAGACGTCGCTGGTCAGCGTGAGCGCCGTCGACTTCCGCACCGGGTATCGCGCCGATCTGGCGGCGATCCGGGAAGTGACCGGGGACAGGCTGCTCGTCGTCGACGGGATCCAGGGCTTCGGGGTGGTCGAGGCACCGTGGGAGGTCGCGGACGTGCTCGTCGTCGGCGGCCAGAAGTGGCTGCGGGCGGGCTGGGGTACCGGTTTCGCCGTCCTGTCCGACCGTGCGCTCGAGCGGATGGAGCCGATCCTGTCCGGCTGGACAGGAGCCCGTGACCCGGGCCTGTTCGACGACGAGATCCATCCGGCCGACGACACCGCCGCCGCGTGGTCGATCTCGAACCTGAGCCCGATCACCTCGGGTGCGTTCGCGGCCGCTCTGGAACTGGTCGAAGAGGCGGGTGTCGAGGCCATCGCGGGCCGCATCGCCGAACGCGTCGACGAACTCGAAGAAGCCGTGAAATCCGTGGGGGGAGAGGTGGTTTCGGCCGTCGAGCGGCGCGCCGGGATCCTCGCCTTCACCCTGCCGGGGCACGCCGCCGAGCAGGTGGGTTCCGCGCTGGCGAACGCCGGGATCGCCGCGACCGTACGGCCGGAGCACGTCCGGCTGTCCCCGCACGCGTCGACTCCGGCGAGCACGGCGGAGCTGGTGCGCTCGGCGTTGGAGCGGCTGATGAAGCCGGTCAAGGTCTTCGAGGCGCCCGCTGTCGCGTCGGCGGGCTCGGGGGACTTGCTCACGGCGCTCGTCCCGGCGGTGCACGCGCTCGCGACGATGCTGGGACCGGGCAACGAAGTCCTGCTGCACGATCTGAGCAGGCTGCCGGACTCGATCGTCGCCATCGCGGGTGATCTCACCGGCCGGACGGTCGGCGGCCCGATGACGGATCTGCTGCTGGGACTGGTCCGCCGCGGCACCACGCAGGATCTGACGAACTACGAGACCCACGGCCCCGACGGCCGCGCGATCCGTTCCTCGACGCTGTTCCTGCGCGACGCCGACGGGATCGCGATCGGCTGCCTGTGCGTCAACCGGCTGTCCGACGGGGCGCCGAAGTCCGGCGGGCACGAGCCCGAAACCTTCCCGCCGGACGTCGACAGCCTGCAGCGGTTCCTCGTCGGACGCGCGGTCACGAAGGCCGGGATCCCGGTGGACCTGATGAAGAAGCGGCACAAGGCGGCCGTGGTCCGGGAACTGGACGAGGCGGGGTTCTTCCTCATCAAGGACTCGGTCGACCACCTCGCCGGGGAACTCGACGTCACGCGGTACACCATCTACAACTACCTGAACGAGATCCGGGCCACGTGACTCGCGCGAACAACTAGCGGAGGAAGGACTCCACGGCGTCGGCCGCGCGGTCGATCCCGCCGTTCCCGCGTGTCTCGGCCCGCACCTCGGCGAGGCGCGCGGCCACCGAGGGCGACCCGGAGACCCGCTCGACGGCGGCCCGCAGCGTCGAAGCCGTCACGTCCGAGGCCGCGAGTTCCTCACCGACACCCAGTTCCGCCAGTTTCGCCGCGTTGCCGAAACCGTCGGTGGCCAACGGGATCGCGACGGTCGGCACGCCGTACCAGAGCGATTCCGTGCTGCCGCCCATGCCGGCGTGCGTGATGAACGCCGACGCGGCTTCGAGCACCGCGAGCTGCGGGACGAACGGATGTACCTCGATGTGCTCGGGGAGCGGTCCGAGGCCGGCGGGATCGGTCTGGCCGATCGAGATGACCACATGCCAGTCCGAGTCGCGGAACCCGTCCACGCACGCGCGGAACAGGTCGACCTGGTCGGTGAACGCGGTGCCGAGCGACATCAGCAGGACCTTCTTGCCGCTCGAAGGCGGCGTCCAGCTCCGATCGGCCAGCCGTTCCGGGTCCAGCGCCGGGCCGACGAACCGGACCGACGACGGCACCCGCTCGACGTTGGACTGCATCGCCCTCGGCAGCAGCGCGAGCACCTGCTCCGGGTGGGAGATCCAGTCCCAGGCGTCGGCCTCGATACCGTTCTCGTTCAGCCACCGGGTGAAAGTGGCGAAATAGTCCTTTCCGGACGGTGAGGTCCGGATCGAGGTGAGGATCTCGGCCATGTCCTCTTCGTAGCCGTCCCAGGCGACATACGTCGGGGACAACTGCACGGCCGGAACGTCGTAGCGCCTGGCCAGAAGGGGTGCCGGGAGACCGCCGATGTCGTACAGCAGCAGGTCCGGACGGTTCTCGTCGTAGAAATCGGTCAGCACCGGCATCGCCTGGATGCCCTCGTCGAGGAAGACCCGCATCTGCGACGCGGGATCCTCCGGCCACGCCGACTGGTCGCCGATCGGGAGGATCGAGGGATGCGAGACCACCTCGGCGCCGGTCGGCTCGATCAGCCCGGTGAGCGGTTCGCCCACGACATAGCTGACTCGATGTCCGCGTGCGACCAGCTCACGGATGACGGCCAGCGACGGGTAGATGTGGCTCGGCGCGGTGCAGCCGATCATCGCGATGTGTTTCTGCATGAGGTCCTGTCTGAGGTCGTGACGTCGGACGGCGCGCAGAAAAGGGGGCCTCCCGATCGCGGGGGCCCTGCGGTCGCGCCGTCTCAGGCGGTGCGCATACGAACGTGGCAGATCATGATCGACAGCGTAGCGCGCGCCACTCGGCGTCCCAACCGATTAACCGGTTGCCCGGTTTGCCGCGATCAGGACCCGCCGTTGGTAGGGACCTTCGCCGGAGGACTTCCGCGGGTCAGCGGCGTGGATAGGGTTTCGGGGCTTTCACCTTTGGAGGGAAAGGGAGAAACCTTGAGACGTGTTCTCATCACCGCGCTGGCCGTCGCCACGCTCGCCTCGGTCGCGGTGACCGCGCCCGCCGGCGCGGCCGAAGCGGCGCAACCCGCCGAGACCATCACCTGGGGAGCGTGCACCGACCCGACGTTGATCAACGCCGGCGCCGAGTGCGGCTTCCTGTCCGTTCCGCTCGACTACTCGAGGCCGCGCGGAGAGAAGATCCAGCTCGCGCTCAGCCGCGTCAAGCACAAGACGCCCGACGCGCAGTACCAGGGCGTCATGCTCACCAACCCCGGCGGCCCCGGCGGTTCCGGGCTGCTGCTCGCGACCCGCGGCCCGCGCGTGCCGAACCACGCCGGCGACGCCTACGACTGGGTCGGTTTCGACCCGCGCGGCGTCGGCTCCAGCAAGCCCGCGCTTTCGTGCATCCCGAACTACATGGACTACAACCGGCCGAACTACGTGCCCACGACGCGGCAACTGGAGACGACCTGGTTGCAGCGCTCGAAGTCCTACGCCGACGCGTGCGCCGAGAAGAACAGCCGCGCGCTGCTGGAGAACATCAAGACGACCGACACGGTCAAGGACATGGAGAGCATCCGCAAGGCGCTCGGCGCGGAGCAGCTGAACTTCTACGGGTACTCCTACGGCACCTATCTCGGCCAGGTCTACGGGACGCTGTTCCCGCAGCACGTCCGCCGGATGGTCCTCGATTCCACTGTGGACCCCCGCAACGTCTGGTACCAGGCCAACCTCAACCAGGATCTCGCCTACGACGTCAACCTCAACATCTGGTTCGGCTGGGTCGCCTCCCACGACGACGTCTACCACCTCGGCAAGACCCAGGCCGCGGTGAAGCAGGTCTTCGACGAGCAGTTGAAGAAGCTGGCCGCGGTCCCGGCGGGCGGCTACGTCGGACCGGACGAGTTCCTCGACGTCTTCAACCAGGCTTCCTACTACCAGCTGCGCTGGACGCTGCTCGGTGACGCGCTCGCGAAGTTCGTCAACAAGGGTGACTGGCAGACGATGAAGGGGCTGTTCGAGACCTTCGGCGGCCGCGGCGACGACAACAGCTACGCCGTCTATCTCGCCGTCCAGTGCACGGACGTGAAGTGGCCGCAGAGCTGGCAGCAGTGGAAGCACGACAACTGGCGGACCTACCGGAAGGCGCCGTACTTCACCTGGCAGAACGCTTGGTACAACGGGCCTTGCCTGTACTGGCCCGCGAAACCCGGCAAGCCGGTCAAGGTCGACGGCAAGAAGGTGCCGAGTGTGCTGATGATCGGCGAGACGCTCGACGCGGCGACACCGTACGAAGGCAGCCTCGAAGTGCGTAGCCGGTTCCCCGGCGCTCGCTTGATCGGTGAGCCGGGCGGCACGAGCCACGCCATCACGCCGCGCGGCAACGCGTGCGTCGACAACCGGATCGCCGACTACCTGGCGACCGGCGCGCTGCCCGACCGCAAACCGGGGCGGACGGCCGACGTCGAATGCGCGCCGCTGCCGCTCCCGGTGCCACCGCCCGTACCTGCGGCCACCTCCGGCGCCGCACTCTCCCGGGTGCCCGCCTAACCCACCTGACGGAATGCGCGTGAAGGCCCCCTTCCCTCGGCTCAGCCGAGGGAAGGGGGCCTTCACGCGCATCCGGGGTTTTCAGGGCAGGGGACTTTGTGTTACAAAGTGCCTGTCGACTTTGTAGTTCAGAGTGCTCGAAGGGGGAAAGTCATGGCGGACGCGTTCAGCCTCGAAGGGCTCGTGAAGCGCTTCGGTGACGTCCTGGCCGTCGAAGACGTCAGCGTGCGGGTCGCGCCGGGGGAGGTGGTGGCGCTGCTCGGGCCGAACGGTGCGGGCAAGTCCACCACGATCGACATGCTGCTGGGCCTGACCAGGCCGGACGCCGGTCAGGTGCGGGTCGCCGGGCTCAGCGCGGCCGAGGCGATGGACCGGGGGATGGTCGGCGCGATGGCGCAGAACGGGACTCTGCTCAGGGACGCCACGGTCGCCGAACTCGTCGGCCTGTTCGCCTCGCTGCACCGCAACCCGCTGCCGATCCGCGAGGTGCTCAAGCGCGCCGGTGTCACCGAGTACGCGAACCGCCGCTGCGGGAAGCTCTCCGGCGGCGAGCAGCAGCGGGTGCGGTTCGCGCTCGCGCTGGTCGGTGATCCGGATCTGCTGGTGCTCGACGAGCCGACCGCGGCCATGGACGTCGACGGGCGGCGCCGCTTCTGGGCGTCGATGCGCGAGTACACCGAGACGGGCCGCACGGTCCTCTTCGCGACGCACTACCTCGCCGAGGCCGAGGACTACGCGGACCGCGTCGTGCTCATGCGGCACGGCCGGGTCGTCGCGGACGGGCCGGTCGGCGAGGTCCGGGCCGCTGTCGCGGGCCGGGTGCTGCGCGCCGTCATCCCGAATGCCACCCGAGACACCGAAGCCGCGCTGGCCACGCTGCCCGGAGTGTCCCGCGCGGTGCTGCGGGCCGGGCACGCGGAGCTGAGCTGTGCCGACTCCGACGCCGCCATCCGCGGCCTGCTGCGCGAGTTCCCGCTCGCCGCGAACATCGAAATCACCGCCGTGGGACTGGAAGAGGCGTTCATCGCGCTGACGGCCGACGTCGAAGAGGGAGCCTTGAGATGAACCTGAGTTACCTCGCGCTGGAGATCAAGCGCATCGTCCGCAGCCCGCAGTTCGCGCTGTTCACCATCGGCATGCCACTGGCGATGTTCCTGTTGTTCGGCGGCATCTTCGGCGCCCGCGAGATCGCTCCTGGGATCTCGACCGCGACGGTGACCATGGTGAACATGGCCGCGTACGGCGCCATGACCGCCGCGCTGTTCACCGGCACCCGTGTCGCCACCGAGCGCACCGACGGATGGCAGCGCACCTTGCGGCTGACCCCGATGCGCGCGCCGGGCTATCTGATGGTCAAGGTGTCGGCGGGATTGTTCGTCGCGCTGCCCGTACTCCTGGTGATCTTCGCGGCGGGCATGATCCGCGGCATCCGCCTCGAAACCGGCCAGTGGCTGACGATCTTCGGCGCGCTGTGGCTCGGCGCGCTGCCGTTCGCGGTGCTGGGCCTGATGATCGGTCTGTTCGGCAAGGGCGACACCGTGCAGGCGGTGACCGGCGCGCTGATGCTGCCGCTGGGCATGTTCGGCGGGCTGTGGATCCCGCTGCAGATCCTGCCCGGCTGGATGAACACCGCCGGGCACATCATGCCGACGTACTGGCTCGGCGAGATCGGCCGCGCGCCGGTGCTCGGCGGGTCGGGCGCGCTCACCGCGGTCCTGGTGCTCGCCGCGTGGCTGGTGGTGCCCGCGCTCGTGGTGATGGCGCGGTTCCGGCTCGACACGGCCAGACTGTGAGCCCGTGTTAGTTTTCCGAGGTGGTGGAGGATGAGCACGACGACGACCCGAGGCCGATGACGCCCGAGGAGTCGCTCGCGCTCATCGCCGCGCAGACGGAGCAGACCCGGCGTGAGATCGGGCCGAACCCGGCCGTGCTGCTCGCCGTCTGGGGCCTGGTGTGGCTGTTCGGTTTCGGGCTCGTCTACGTTTCCGCGCCGCCCACCGCCCTGATGCCGTTGTGGGTCGCCGGCGCGATCACCGTCGCCGGTTTCGTCGGGGCCATGGCGTACTCGGCGATCTACGGCATCCGTGCGGGCCGAGGCGTGCGCGGCCCGTCCCGGCTCGTCGGGGCGATGTACGGCTGGAGCTGGATGATCGCGTTCGGCGGGCTGACGGTGGTGAACACCGCGCTGATCCGGCTCGGCCTCGACACCGACCTGATCCCGTTGCTGTGGTCCGGAACTTCGCTCATGCTGACCGGTCTGATGTACCTCGCCGGCGGGATGCTGTGGCAGAGCAAACTGCAGTACGGCCTCGGCGTGTGGATCATCGCGTGCGGCGCGGCGAGCGTGCTGGCCGGGGGACCGCACAACTTCCTCGTGCTGAGCCTGGCGGGCGGCGGCGGTTTCCTGGTGGCGTCGCTGGTCTTCCTGGTGCGGTCGCGATGAGCGAAGACGGGCTGCCCCAGCTCGATCCGGTGATCCACGCGCAGGCGCGGCTGCGGGTCACCGTGGCGCTGTCGAGCCTCGGCCCGGGGGACAGCATCACTTTCCCCCGGCTGCAGCAGTTGCTGGACATGACGCCGGGCAACCTGTCGACGCATCTGCGCAAACTCGAGGACGCGGGCTACGTCGAGATCACCAAGGCGTTCGAACATCGCACACCGGTGACGCTGGTCGAGCTGACCACCCGGGGACGGGCTGCGTTCGAGGAGTACACGAAGGCCCTCCACCGTCTTCTCGAGGTGCCGGGCGATGGGCGGGCATGACCGGTGGGTCATCCACCTCGACATGGACGCGTTCTACGCCTCCTGTGAACAGCTGACCCGGCCGACCTTGGCCCACCGTCCGGTGCTGGTCGGCGGCGCCGGCCCGCGCGGCGTGGTCGCCGGGGCGAGTTATCAGGCGCGGGAACACGGCATCAAATCGGCGATGCCGATGTCGCAGGCCCGGCGGCTGCTGCCGCCCAACGGCGTCATCCTGCCGCCGCGGTTCAAACTCTACGAACTGCTGAGCACCCAGGTGTTCGACCTCGTCGCCCAGAACGCGCCCGTGCTGGAACGGATCTCCCTCGACGAGGCCTTCGCGGAACCGCCTTCGCTGGCCGGGGCTTCGTCGGATCGGGTGCGGGAGTTCGGTACCCGCCTGCGGGAGCACATCCGGTCCGAAATCGGGCTGGTGGCGTCGATCGGGGCGGCGTCGGGGAAGCAGGTCGCGAAGGTGGCTTCGGATCTGGCGAAACCGGACGGGCTGCTCGTCGTCGACCAGGGCACCGAACGCGATTTCCTCGCACCGTTGCCGACCAGGGTCCTGTGGGGGATCGGCCCGGTGGCGGAGGGGAAACTGCGGGCGATCGGCGTCCGGACGCTGGGCCAGCTGACAGCGCTCTCCGACGCCGACGCGGTGTCCACTTTGGGCAGTGTGGTCGGCAGGGATCTGCGGCGCCTGGCCACCGGCGTCGACGACCGGCCGGTGTCCGACCGCGCCGAGCTCAAGCAGGTCAGCGCGGAGACGACCTTCGATCGCGACCTGATCGACCTGGTGAGCCTGCGGCGCGAGGTCCGCGACCTCGCCGTCCACGCGCACAAACGGCTCGTCAACGCCGACAAGGTCGCGCGGACGGTGGTGGTGAAACTGCGGCACACCGATTTCAGCACGGTGACCCGGTCGGAGACGATGGCTTCGCCCACCGACGAGTTCGACCAGCTCGCCTCGATGGCGGAACGGCTGCTCATCGACCCGACCGAATTCGGCGGGGTGCGGCTGGCCGGGGTCGCGTTCTCCGGGCTTTCGGTACCGCATCAGGATCCGCTGTTCACCCTTTCCGTTCCGGTGTCCGAAGTGCCCTTGGTCGAGCGGGCGCCCGCACCGGAGGTCGTCGTCTCCTCGAGTTGGCGGCCCGGGAACGACGTCGTGCACGACGAGTACGGAAGCGGCTGGGTGCAGGGTGCCGGGCACGGCCGGGTGACCGTGCGCTTCGAGACGCGGTCGAGCGGGCCGGGTGTCGCACGAACCTTTCCGCAGGACGACCCGGCGCTGCGCCGCGGTGACGCCGGTGACTGCCTCACTTGACCCCGCGTTTCGTCCTCTGGTTGCGGTAGTTGCGCGTGCAAGGACCGCATTCAGAGGACTAAACGCGGTCAGGGGCAGCCGGGGCGAAGGTTTCCAGCAAACGCCGCGTCGCGGACTCCGCGCCGTCGGCGTTCTTCCCGAGCACCATCGCCACCACCCGCGAATGGGCGGCCAGCACGTCGTCGCCGGGGATCTCTTCGAGCGCCGCCACGACCGGAACGCGCAATTGCGCGATCAAGGCGTTGCCGGAAGCGCGGAGCAGGGCCGCGTGGAAGGCCCTGTCCGCCTCCTGGAAAGCCCGGAGGTCGGCGGCGTCGGCCATCAGGCCGTACGTCGCGACGAGGACCGCGAGTTCGTCCGGTCGACGGTGCCACGCGGCCATTCTCGCCGCTTGCGGTTCGATCGCCAGCCGGAGTTCGAACAGTTCCGCCAGCTGACGGGAGCGTTCGGGCCCGGCGACCCGCCAGGCGATGACGTCCGGATCGATCGCGTCCCAGTGTTCCGGCGGCCGCGTCCAGGTACCGACTCGCGGCCGCGCCGCGACCATGCCCTTGGTTTCCAGTACTCGCAACGCTTCCCGCACCACGGTGCGTGACGCGGAGAACCGGCGCCCGATGTCCTCCGGCACGATCGGCTGCTCCGCCCCGAAGGCACCGGAGACGATCAGCCTGCCCAGTTCGTCGACGATCCGGGCATGTCGTGTCATACGGGCAGACCGACCCGGCGTTCCCCGCCCCGGACCTGCTGGAGCACGACGGCCACGACGAGCAGCGTCCCGGTGGCCATGTTCTGCCAGAACGGGTTGACGCCGAGCCCGGACATCCCGTTGTTGAGCACGCCGAGGATGATTACCGCCAGTACGGTGCTGATGATGGATCCCTTGCCGCCCTTGAGCATCGTGCCGCCGAGTGCGGCGCCGGTGACGGCGAGCAGTTCGAGCCCCTCCGAACCCGACGTCGGCTGCCCGGATCCGGTGCGCGCGGTGATCAGCAGGCCCGCGATCGCCGCGACCACGCCGACGAGCGCGTAGACGCCGATGATGTAGCGGTTGATGTTGATCCCGGCCAGCCGTGCGGCGGTGTCGTTGCCGCCGATGGCGTAGATGTTGCGGCCGATGTCGGTGTAGCGCAACAGGAAGTGCAGCACGGCCGCGACGATCAGGAACACCCACACCAGCGTCGGCAGCCCGGCGATGGAACCCTTGGCCAGGAAGATGAACAGGTCGTCGGCGCCGGTGTAACCCTGTGCCTTGCCGTCCGAGATCACCTGCGCGATGCCCTTGTACGTCGCCAGCATCGCCAGCGTCGCGACCACGGGGTTGACCCGGCCGAAGATGATGATCATGCCGTTCATCAGCCCGCACACCACGCCGACGCCGACCGCGGCGAGGGTGCCGACAGCGGAACTCCCGGTCGAGGTGAACACCATCGCCGACACCACCGAAGCCAGCCCGGCCATCGAGCCGACCGAGATGTCCAGCGCGCCGAGGATGATCACCAGGGTCTGCACGAGTGAGAGCAGGCCCATGATGGTGATCGCGCTGCCGATCAGCAGCAGGTTGTTGGTGCGGAGGAAGTTTTCGTTGAGCGAGCTCATCAGGATCACCAGCGCGATCAGGGTGAGCAGCAGGCTCGAGTTCTGCACGCCGATCGCGGTCACCGTCCGGCGGAACGGTGACACCGGTTGGGCGAGGGTGGTCACGAGGCGATCTCCTCAGTGTCTTCGGTGGCCGGGATGGCCAAAGTCAGCACGGCTTCTTCACTCGCGTCGTCGCGTCCGAGCTCGCCGGCGACCCGGCCCGCGCGCAGGACGACGATCCGGTCGGCGAGGCTCAGCACCTCGGGAAGGTCGGAGGAGATCACCAGGAGGGCGATGCCTTCGGCGGCGAGACCGTCGATGATCCGGTAGATCTCGGCCTTCGCGCCGACGTCGACCCCGCGCGTCGGCTCGTCGAGGATCAGCAGTTTCGGGCGCCGCGCGAGCCAGCGCGCGAGGACGGTCTTCTGCTGGTTGCCGCCGGAGAGCTTGCGCACCTCCTGCTCGATCGACGGCGTCCGCACGCGCAGTTCACGGACGTATTCGTCGACGAGTTCGCGTTCCTTGGCGCGGCGCACCACCCGGAACCGGCGCAGCCGGTCTAGCACCGCGATGGAGACGTTGTCCCGCACGGACCGCTGCATCAGCAACGCGTCGGTTTTGCGTTCCTCCGGCGCGAACCCGATCCCCGCCTTGACCGCGTCGCCGGGAGTGCGGGCACGCAACGCTTTCCCGTCCAGTTCGACGGTTCCCGAGCGCACCGGCAGATCGCCGACGATCGCGTGCGCGAGTTCCGAGCGCCCGGCGCCGACCAGTCCGGCGAGGCAGACGACCTCGCCCGCGCGGACCTCCAGGGAGATGTCGGTGACGTCGTCGGTGGTGACCCGGTCGAGCCGCAGCACGACCCGGCCGGTCTCCTGGGTGGCCCGTCGCTCCAAAGTGGACAGATCGCGGCCGATCATCATGCGCACCAGCCTGCTCTCGTCGGTGGACGCCGCGTCCTCGACCCCGATCAGGTTTCCGTCGCGCAACACCGCCACGCGATCGGCGAGCTGGAAGATCTCCTTCATCCGGTGCGAGACGTAGACGACCGCCACCCCGCTGTCGCGCAGCCGCCGGATGAGCGCGAACAGCGCGTCGACCTCGTGCTCGGAAAGCGACGACGTCGGCTCGTCGAACGCGATCACCTTCGGCGGCGTCGCGGCGGTGAGCACCCGCAGGATCTCGACCAGCTGCCGTTGCGCGGGGGACAGCCTGCTCCCGAGCGTCTCCGGATCCAGCACGCCCTCGAATCCGTATTCCCGCAACGCGTCCTGGGTCATCCGGTGCAGGGTCCGGCGGTTGACCAGCCGTCCGCGCGCGGGCAGTTCACCGACGAAGACGTTCTCCGCCACCGAAACGTGCGGGATGATCTCCGGCTCCTGGTAGATCACCCGGATCCCGGCGGCCATCGCGGCCCGCGGACTGTCGAACGCCACGGGACCGCCGTCGACCAGCAGATGCCCGTCATCGGGACCGTGATCGCCCGACAGCACCCGCAGCAGGGTGGACTTGCCCGCCCCGTTCTCGCCCATCAGCGCGAGGACCTCGCCGGGCCGGAAGTCCAGGGTGACGCCGTCGAGCGCGGTCACCCCGGAGAACCGTTTGCTGATCCCTTCGGCGGTCAGCACCGCCGCGGGTTCGGATGTGGCCATGGAAACGCCTCCACGCGGGATCAGATGCAGTTGACGCCGGCCTGCTTGTAGTTGTCCTTGGTGACGATCTGGGTCTTCGCGATCGTCTCCGGCGGCAGATCCTTCGAGTTCTTCACCTTGTCCACCAGCAGCTGGATCGCGGTGCGGCCGACCTCGGCGCCGGAGATGAACAGCGCCGACTTGTTGCCGGTCTCCTTGCCCGCGGCCCAGTCTTTGCAGGTCAGGTAGGCCCCGAGGCCGACGCCGATGATGTCGCCCGAGGCGACGCCCGAGTTCGCCAGCGCGGTCACGGCGCCGGTCTCGTTCTCGTCGTTGCAGCCCCACACCACCCAGTGCTTGACGCCCGGGTTCGAGCCGATCACCGCGCCGGTGCGGTTCTGCGCGTCCACCGGGGTGTTGTCGGTGCCGACCTCGATCACCGGGACCTGCGCACCAGCGTCTTTGTCGAAAGCGGCCTTCGCCGCGGAGACGCGGTCCGAGCACACGGTCAGGTCCTGCTTGTAGGCGCTGATGATCTTGGTGTCGGCCGCGGTCCAGCCCGCCGCCTTGAACAGCTTCGCGGCCTCCTTGCCGACCGAATCGCCCATCTGGGAGCCGTTGAAGCCCACGAACGGCGACTTCGTCCCGCCGCCGTCCTTGATCACGTCGTCGGAAGCGATGATCGGGATGCCCGAGCTCTTCGCCTTGTCGAGCACCTGCGGGCCGATGGCCTGGTCCGGGACGACGATCGCGATGCCGTTGGCGCCCTGGGCGACCGCGGCGTCGAGTTCGGTGATCGCCTTGTTGGCGTCCTGCCCGAGGTTGACGACCTTGAGTTCGACGCCCAGTTCCTTCGCCTTCTCCTGCGCGCCCTGCGCCTGCTCGACGAAGTACTGCTGGTCGCCCTGTTTCTGCAGATAGAACAGGGTGACCTTGCCGCTCGCGGGTGCCTGCTGCGGTGGCGCGGCGGCGTCCTTCCCGGACGAGCAACCGGTCAACACGACACCGGCGATCAAACAAGAACCAACAAGGCGCCAGGGCAGGGACCTGTGCGAAGCTGTGGACATCGAATGCTCCCAGGACGAAGCGGAAGAGTGTGACTCGTATTACTAATCACTCTTCCAGGTGACGTCAAGGCGCGATCTGGTCACGAAAAAGGGCTGTGGTCGTACTAATCGCCTGTCGGGCAGCCTCTGGCCTGGCGATCGGTCCTGTGGAACTTGTCGGAAGTTTGTCCGATCGTTGTTGTTGACTTTGGTTGAGTGTCGCGCCCGTTTGCCGTAAGGCAGGATGAAGAGACTTGTCACCCGATCGAGGGAACCGATGTTCAGCTCCCGCGCCCGTCAAAGCGCCGCACTCCTCAGCACGGCCCTGCTGCTCGCCGCGTGCGGTTCCACTCCCGAACAGCAGCAGCCGCCTGCCACCTCCGAAGCGCCGGCGCAGGCGAGCCAGGCGCCCGACGGCGCGTTCACCGTGGTCGCGACCGGCGACGTGCTGATCCATCCGGCGCTGACCGAGCAGGCCAAGGAGGACGGTGGCGGGAAGATCGACTACCGGCCGCTCCTCGCCGGGATCAAACCGCTGATCTCCGGCGCCGACCTCGGCATCTGTCATCTCGAGACGCCGCTCGCGCCGAAGGGTGGGCCGTATAGCGGCTACCCGTCGTTCAGTGCGCCGCCCGAGATCGTCGACGCGCTCAAGGACACCGGGTACGACAACTGCTCGACGGCGTCCAACCACACGATCGACCAGGGCGTGGACGGCGCGACGCGGACGCTCGACAAACTCGACGAGGCGGGGATCAAGCACACCGGTTCGGCGCGCTCGGCCGAAGAAGCGAAGAAGCCGCTGATCGTCGACGTCAAGGGCGTCAAGGTCGCCCAGATCTCCTTCTCCTACGGGTTCAACGGGATCAAGGTGCCCTCGGGGAAGCCCTGGCTGGTCAACCAGATCGACGCCGAAGACGTGATCGCCCAGGCCAAGGCCGCGCGGAAGGCGGGCGCCCAGGTCGTCCTCGCGAGCCTGCACTGGGGCACCGAGTACCAGCACGACCCGACCGCCGAACAGCGCTCACTGGCGAAGAAACTCCTCGGCGACGACTCGATCGACCTGATCATCGGTCACCACGCGCACGTCGTGCAGCCCTTCGAGCAGATCAACGGCAAATGGGTCGCCTACGGCCTCGGCAACAGCGTCGCCCGGCATTCGGAGCCGAAGGGCTCGACCGAACAGGGCGCCGCGGCGCGGTTCCGGTTCGTGCGGGACGGCGAGCGCTGGAAGGTCGACAAGGCCGAGTACGTCCCGACGCTGGTCCAGCTCGGTCCGCCGATCCGGCTGCTCGATCTGACCGCGGGACAGACCGGGGACGCCGGGGCGGACGCGCTCAAGGCCACCGACGAGGTCGTCCTCAGCCGTGGCGCCGGAGACCAGGGCCTGACCCGTCCCGGTCGCTGACCCCCGGGCGAGGACACGGGCGGGCCGAGCCGTTCGTCCGGCCCACCCGTGCCTTCTCCGCGCCCGACTTCAATATCGTCGCCGTACCACCAGTTTCGCGAGGGCCGCGAGCTCGGTGCCTGGGCGGGGCACCGGGTCCGAGACGGCGAGATGGTGCAGCGCGCCGGTCAGGAGCGCGTCGGCCTGCTCCTGGCTCCAGGCCCGGCCACCCGCCCGTTCCACCAGCTCCGCCGCGTGGGGCAATTCCGCGACGTCGAGGTTTTCCTTGCGGTACAAGGCATCCAGTTCTCGACCGGCATCCGTGCCGGAGTGGAGCGCGGCCACCACCGGCAGGGACTTCTTCCGGTTGGAGAGATCCGAGTGGACCGGTTTCCCGGTCACTTCCGGATCGCCCCAGATCCCGAGGAGATCGTCGATGTGCTGGAACGCCAGCCCGAGTGCCCTCCCGTACTCGGTCAGCCGGTCCACCTGATCCTGCCTCCCTTCCCCGGCGAGCGCGCCGAGCGTGCACGACGCCCCGAGCAACGCGCCGGTCTTCCCCTCGGCCATGCGTACGCATTCGGCGGTGTCGACGTCACCGCGTTCTTCGAACTTCAGATCCGCGCTCTGTCCTTCCAGCAGGTCGATCACGGCCGTGCTCAGCACCCGCAGCGCGGTCTGCCCGAACGGCGCCAGCAACTCGAAGGCCCGGCACAGCAGGGCGTCCCCGGCGAGGATCGCGGCGCCGGTGCCGAAGACGGTCCAGGCCGTCGGCCGGTGCCGCCGGGTGGTGTCGCGGTCCATCACGTCGTCGTGCAGCAACGAGAAGTTGTGCACCAGCTCCACCGCGACTCCCACCGGGACGGCGACTTCGGCGTCACCGCCGACCGCCCGCGCCGACAGCAGCGCGAGCGCGGGCCGCAACGCCTTCCCGCCGTCCGAAGTGGACGGACGGCCGTGCTCGTCCCACCAGCCGAAGTGGTAACCGGCGATGAGCCGCATCGACTCGGGAAGCCCGCCGACGGCCTCGCGCAGCGCCGGGTCGAGCAGATTCCGGCTCCACGTCAGGACTTCGGCGCCCGTCCTGGCGCCGGTGCTGGTGTCGATGGTCGTCAACGGACTTCCTTTCAGCCTTCGCGTCCGAGTTCGGCGTTCTCCAAGATCCCCAGGGCGTCGGGGACCAGGACAGCCGCCGAGTAATACGCGCTCACCAGGTACGAGAGGATCGCCTGTTCGCTGATCCCCATGAAGCGGACGTTCAGCCCGGGCTGGTACTCGTCGGGCAGCCCGAGCTGGTGCAGGCCGACGACACCTTGCGTGTCCTCGCCGGTCCGCATCAGGAGGATCGAACTGGTGCTGGTCTCGGTGACGGGGATCTTGTCGCACGGCAGGATCGGGATCCCGCGCCAGGACGGGACCTGGTGGCCGTCCAGGTCGACGGGGTCCGGATAGAGACCCCGTTTGCTGCATTCCCGGCTGAACGCGGCGATCGTCCGCGGATGCGCGAGGAAGAAACCGGGGTCCTTCCACACCAAGGCGAGCAGCTCGTCGAGGTCGTCCGGTGTCGGCGGGCCGGTGCGGGTGTGGATGCGCTGGGAGAAGTCCGCGTTGTGCAGGAGACCGAAGCCGGTGTTGTTGATCAGCTCGTGTTCCTGCCGCTCGCGCAGCGCCTCGATGGTCAGCCGCAGCTGCTGCTCGACCTGGTCCATCGGCTGGTTGTAGAGGTCGGCGACCCGGGTGTGCACCCGCAGGACGGTTTGGGCGACGCTGAGTTCGTACTCGCGCGGTTTGGTCTCGTAGTCGACGAAGGTGCCGGGAAGGAGCGGTTCGCCGTCGTGACCCGACGCGACGTCGATCAACGCTTCACCGTGGTCGTTGCTCGCTCGCGACCCGCCGGACGAGAACCCGCCGAGATGGTCGCGCAACGCGTCCGAGCGCTCCACGATGTCGGCGAAAGCACTGCGCGACAGGGAAAGCACGGTGCAGGACGTCACCGCCTTCGCGGTGAACTCCCAGATCGCGCCGTCGTCGACCAGGACTTGCGATCCGAAATGGCCGCCGTCGGCGAGGACGCCTAAGACGGTCTCGTCGCCGTACGCGCCGACACCGATCTTGTCGATCTTCCCGTGCGCGATCAGGAACACCTGGTCGGCCCGGTGGCCGAATTCCGTCAGAGTGTCGCCGGGGGACAGTTCCCGTTGGACGAACCGGCCGGCGAGTTCGGCCAGCACCTCTTCGTCGTCGAAACCCCTCAGTGGCGGGAGTTCGCCCAGTTCCGGCGGGATCACCCGGACCTCGGTGCCGGCGGTGGTGAAGGTGACCCGTCCGTCGCCGACGGAGTAGCTCAACCGGCGGTTGACCCGGTACGCACCGCCCGACACCTGGACCCACGGCAGCACTCTCAGCAGCCATCGCGACGAGATGCCCTGCATCTGCGGGACGGACTTCGTGGTCGTGGCCAGCGTGCGAGCGGCGGCTTTGCCGAGGCTCAGTTGCGGGTTGTCCGTGATCGTCACCGAGAAATCCACCTATCGTCGTGGCGGGTAATCCGCCCTGGTGAACTGCTGTTCTCACAATTCGCGGATACCCATTCGATCGGGGTAGGCGCAACGTCAACATAGCAAGCGGTAATGCCCGGACAAACACTCGAACGGGTCTCGGGGGATGTTCACCTGTTTGCCGGATTGGGCCGGACGCGTCCGCCCGCGACGGCCGTTCGGGCGACGAAGCTGCGAGAAATGTCGGTATACGGCGACGTCGGTGACGTCTCGTGGCGGATCCTCACTCGGTCGTGAAGCGGGGCTCTCCGACCGGTGACGTGACTTTCCGGCGCGTATCGGAAATCGTTTCGCGGAATGAGAAATTGGGCCGAGAAGGTGATGATCGACTTTTTCTCATCCGCCGCCGGTATGAATTGATTCAACGCCTCTTTTCGATCAGGTGAAGCGTGAACTAGTTTCAGCAGTCTTCACGGCGTAAGGAGTCGAATGGGTATTTACCTGACCGGCATCGCCTGGGTCGTCGGGGCCGCGGTGGGCGCGGGGTTCGTCGGCTACCTCGTCCGCAAGTTCGGCTGGGACGAAGGGCGGCCCGACAACAACGACGCCGCCGGCCAGGTGTTCACCATCGTCGGCGGGCTCCACGCCGTCCTGGTCGCGTTCATCCTGATCTCCCTCTTCGACTCCGCGAGCGCGGCGAGGGACGGCTCGTACCACGAGGCGGACAGCCTGGTCGCCGCCGTCTGGGCCGCCGATTCACTGGGGACCGAGGTCAAGGACGAGGTCCGGAAGCTGAGCGCGGAGTACATCACCACGGTCGAGCAGAAGGAGTGGCCGGAGATGGCCGGCGGCGGGGAGACCGTCCCCGACACCGGCTGGACTCAGCTCGATCTGTTGCGCAAGGCCGTGGACAAGGCCCCTTCGGACGACGACTGGGTCCGCGAGCGCAAGGCCGAGGCGGCCACCCAGCTCTGGCAGGTCTACGAAGCCCGGCAAAACCGGCTCAACGCGGTCGAGGGCGGCAAGGTCGGCGGCGTCGTCTGGTTCGCGCTCATTCTCGGCAGTCTCATCTCGGTGCTGCTGCCCAACCTGTTCGGCGGCACCCGGCTGGCCGCGCATCTGGTGATCGTGTCCACTCTGGCCGGGACGGTCACGCTGCTGTTGTTCGCGATCTACCAGCTGCAGAACCCGTTCGGCGGCGGGGTGCGGATCCCGCCCGACGCGTTCACCGCCGCGCTGGCGAGGATCGCTTGAGCAGGCGGGCACCGTGGACGGAGTGACACGGGCGGCGGCGACGGCCGCCGTCGCCGGGCTGGTCGGGGCGTCGGCGCTGCTGGCCCCGATGGCCGCGCGCGCCGCCGAATCCTGCCTGGTGGTGCAGGCGGAGACCGGGTCGCACGGGAAGTCGAAGCTGCGCTGGCTCGATGTCGGTTCGGGGACCACCTCGCGGGTGACCGACGCGGGGTACCGGCTCAACGCGCTCGGTTACTCGGCGACACGCGATCTGGTCTTCGGTGTCGCCGAAGGACTCAGCCGGGGTGCGCACGCGGTGACGATCGATCGCGACGGCGAAACCCGGGACCTCGGCCCGATCACCCGCGCCGGGAACCGGCTGCCGGTGTGGAGCCCCGTCGCGGGGGTGACCGCCGGCGCGATCGGCGGCAACTCCTGGTACCTGCTCAGGAACGGCACGCTGTACACAGTGGATCTGACGCCGGGGGAGCGGTACCTGCGGGTGATCCGGACGGTGTTCCTGCGGCCGATCACCCTCGCCCACGACGTCAACGATTTCGCCTACCACAACGGACTGCTCTACGGCGTTTCCACCACCTGGCGCGGAAAAGGCGCGGTGATCACCATCGATCCGGCGTCGGGAAAGGTCCGGGAAGCCGACGACGCCCGGTTCCCGCCCGCCGACGTCTACGGTTCCGTCGTGCTCGCCCGCGACGGTGCCCTGTACGCCACGGCGAACCGGATCGGCGGGCGCAGTGTGCTCTACCGCCTGGATCGCGGCGGGCAGGTGACCAAGGTGCTTTCCGGTGCGCCGCTGGCGGGTTCGGACGCGGCGGGCTGCCTCACCGTGCCCGAAGCTCCCGAGCCGCCGAAACCGGAACCGCCCAAGCCGACGCCGACCCCGACACCCACTCCGACACCCACTCCGACACCCACGCCGTCCCCGACTCCCACGCCCGTCCCCGCGCCGACACCGAGCCCCGCGCCGACGTCGTCATCCAGTCCTGTCCCGACACCGAGCCCCACGCCCACGCCTTCGCCGAGTCCGACGACCGCGCCCAAGGTGGTCCCACCGCCGCCGGCACCCGTTCCGGTGCCGAAGCCGAGCCGTGCGGCTCCTCCCCGGGAACGGGAGACCGCGGCGGACACCGACCCGCACGCCCGGACGAAGGAGAAGCGCCGATGGGGTTTGACCGCGCTGGTCCTGATCCTCGGCGGCGGAGCGGCGGCGGGTGCCGTGCGGCGGGCCCGGTGAGTCAGTACTTGAACTGGTCCACGTTCTCGCGCGTGATCAGCAGCGGGTCGCCGAGCAGCACTGTCTTCGTGGCTTCCTCGTACTTGATCGCCGGGAGCTCGAGGTTGACCTTGTTCGACGCGCCGAGCGGCTTGCCTTCGGCGATCTGCTTGCCGGCCCAAGCGGTGAGGTAGCCGAGTGATTCGACGTTCCACAGCACCGAAAGCGACGAGGAACCGTCCAACAGGTACGGCTTGATCGCCTGCGGCGTGCCGACGCCGACGGTGAAGACGCGGCCGATCTTCTGTTGCGAACGGACCGCCTCGGCGACCCCGGGCGCGGACGTCGTGCACTCGCCGACCAGGCCGGTGAGGTCCGGGTACTTGACCATCAGGTCCTTGGCCAGCGCGGTGGCGTTGTCCTTGTCCTCGCCGGCGTAGACCGTCTCGACGAGTTGCGCATGGGGATACTCCGTAGTGGTATACGCACGCTGAACGGCGATCCACGCGTTGAGGTTCTCGGCGGTCTCGCCGCAGGAGACGATCGCGTACTTGCCCGCGCCGCCCATCTTCTTCATCAAGGCGTCGGTGAGCGCCTTGCCGATGCCGTCGGGGGTCGCCTGGTTGACGAAGAGCTCGCGATCGGTGCCGGGCGCGTCGGTGTCCGAAGTGATCACATGGACACCCTTGGCGCGCGCGTCGGTGATCGCCGGCGCCATCGCCTTGGGATCGTTCGGGGCGATCGCGATGACGTCCACCCGCTGGTCGACGAGGCCGCGCACGATCGAGACCTGCGCGGCGGGGTCCACCGTGGCCGGTCCCGTCGAGGTCCATTCGACACCGAGTTGCTTGGCCGCGGCGATCCCGCCGGTGTTCATCGCCTCGAAGTACGGGATGCCCGCGACCTTCGGCACGAACGCGATCCGGATCGGCCTGGCGGCCATCCCCTCCGGGTCTTCACTCGCACAGCCGGTCAGCCCGAACACCATGCCCAAAGCGAGCACAGTGGCCACGACGAGCGTCTTGGTCGGCCCTCGCATCTCCACCCCATAGTCACGGAACCACCTGAAACCAGCCGATCGGTCTTCGCGCGGTGGAGACCTCCGGCGAAACTAAGGTCTTCGGTTACCCCGGTCAACCGGATGAGCGCAAAGGGTTACGGAAGTGAGTTCATCGACCTGGTCCGATTACCGGGTCGGCCCACGGGGGTGACGGTCAGCGACCGGGAGACGCGTGTCACTGCGCCACATATACGGGTGGGGGGTATATTTCCCCGCATGAACGAGACACGGCATGGAGCAAGCTGGTCGATGGCGGCGTCGGCGACCCTGCACTGCCTCACCGGCTGTGCGATCGGTGAGGTCCTCGGCATGGTGATCGGCACGGCGCTCGGCTTGGGCAATCTGGCGACGATCATCCTGGCGGTGGCGCTCGCGTTCGTCTTCGGTTACGCGCTGACCATGCGCGGCGTGCTGAAGTCGGGTCTGCCGTTCGCCACCGCGCTGAAGGTGGCGCTGGCCGCGGACACCGTGTCGATCGCGGTCATGGAGATCGTCGACAACGGGGTCATGCTGGTGGTGCCGGGTGCCATGGAGGCCGGGCTCGCGAGCCCGCTGTTCTGGGGCGCGCTGGCGTTCTCGCTGGCCGTCGCGTTCGTGCTGACGGTGCCGGTGAACAAGTGGATGATCGGGCGCGGCCTGGGCCACGCGAAGGTCCACGCGCACCACGGTGGCCACGCGCACTGAGTCGCCTGCCAGCCGTTTCGAGTGTCGCGAAAGCCACTTTCGGGACATCAGACGTCCCGAAAGTGGCTTTCGCGACGTGGCCCGGTAGGTAGGCGATACCGGTTCGCCGACCAACCCGTTACACGCTCTTCCGGAGCGGCACTTGTCACGGTTGGCAAGCGGGGCGGGTGGCGCTTCGGCCGCGGTGCCGGTGACGGGCCCGGAAGGGGTGTGTGGAAATAGGGACATTCAACGTCCCTATTTCCACACGGCCTCACCCGACGACACCGGAGCCCTGCTCCACTCACGCCCCGGACCGACCACCGGCCGCACCAGTCCTCCGGGAGTTAGCCGGCCGAGAGGTCGATCGCCTTGTCGATCTCCTTCGGCATCAGCACTCGCAGGATGCCCTCCAGCAGGTAGTAGTCCGCGTACGGCAACGAAACCTCGACGCCGTCCTCCGACGGACGGTTGCGCGTGCCCCGCGCCACGATCGCCTCGGCGCGGGTGGACTTCGTGGTCAGGCAGGTGTCGCACAACGCGGTGAGGATCCGGATCGCCGCCTCGCGGTAGTGCGGCCGGTTCGCGACCTTCGCCAGGTCGAGCAGTCCGCACGCCATCACGGCTCCGGCGGAGGAGTCCTTGATGTCGTGCGGCGCCTGCGGGGCGAGGTAGTCCCACACCGGGACGTTGTCCGGGGTCAGGGAGCGGAGCGCGAAGTCCGCCAGCCGCTGCGCGGTCCGCAGGAACAGCGGGTCGCCGGAGCGCCGGTACATCGTGGTGAAGCCGTAGATCGCCCAGGCCTGACCGCGCGACCAGCAGGACGTCGGGCTGTAGCCCTGCACGGAATTCGGGCCGATCTCGGCGCCGGTGTCGGGGTTGAAGTCGAAGACGTGCGGGGTCGAACCGTCCGGGCGCAGGAAGACGCGCTCGGTGGTCTTCGCGTGCGAGACGGCGATGTCGAGGTATTTCCGGTCGCCGGTCTGCTTGCTCGCGAAGGTGAGCAGGTCCAGGTTCATCATCGTGTCGACGATGACCCGGCCCGCGTTGCCCGGCGTGCCGAGCGCGCCCCACGCCCGGATGAACTTCCCTTTCTCGTTGTAGCGCTGGATGAGCGACGCGGCGGCGGTGAGCGCGCCGGTGCGCCATTTCTCGTCCCCGGTGAGCCGCCAGCCGGTCACCCACGACGGGTAGAACAGGAATCCGAGGTCGTGATCGCTCGTCTCGTGCTGGCGCGGCGCGAGCTTTTCCGCGGACGCCATCGCGAGGGCGCGGAATTGCGGATCGCCGCTGTAGATCGACGCGAGCCACAATGTGCCCGGCCAGAATCCGCCGATCCAGCCGCCTTTGGCGGAATAGGTCCATTTCTCGAACCGGGTGATCTCCGGAAAGGTGCTCACGCCGGGCGCGACGGCCCGCAGCTTGGTCACCGCGTAATCGGCCGCCCGGCGGAAACTCGTCAGCCCGGCGGCTTCTTCCTCCGCCGCACTGGCGACGGACGGGATCGCCGTCGCCGCGACGGCGGCGATGCCGGGAACATGGGTCAACAGGGTTCGCCGGGAAACGCTCACAAGGCCCCGCCATTCGTCAGTGGGAAATGCGTCACGGGAGTTTCGCATGACGATTACGCGCTTGTGAAGACCATTCATGGTTGTGAATACAAAAGCCTCACTCAGCGGGACGGATGTTCGCGTTGTGCCGGAACACGTTGTCCGGGTCGTACACCGTCTTGATCGCGGCCAGCCGCGCGTACTTCGCCGCGCCGTACGCCGTGCGCACCCTGTCCTCGTCGTATTCGTTCATGAAGTTCAGGTAGCCGCCGTAGTTGTTGGAATGCGGCAGGAGTTCTTCCCACAGTGCCCGCGTCCAGACGCGATCGGCGGCCAGGAGTTCCGGGGTCGGGGCGGTGGCCGCGAAACCGACGACGAATCCGGGCGTCCGCGGCCCGCCGAACGCGGTCGCGTCGTCGTGCACCGTCGAGAACGTGTCCTGCAGCGGCACGATCGGCATGACCGTCATCGGCGACGCCTTGTCCGGCAGGCGGGCGGCGATCAGGTCGATGATCTCTTCGGACAGCGAGCTGACATAGAGCGATTTCTCGTAGGCGAGGATGCCGCGGGGCGCTGTCGGGTCGAGCAACTTCTGCAGGTTCGCGTAAGGCATCGGGGAGACCAGTTCGAACGCGGTGGGCAACCCGCCCCGGATCCGCTCGATCAGCCGGGCGTGCCGTTCGGGGCCGTCGAAGCCGGCGACGACCAGCGCGAGACCCGGCGCGTGGTGATGCTCGGCCGGGACGAACGGCACGGGTGGCGCGTTGAGCCCGACGAGCATGGAGCCGGTGCCCTGCGGTAGCGTCGCGATCACCTCCTTCGCGAAGCGCAACGCCTTGGGCGCGTCTTCCAGCGTCCAGAAGAACATCCCGACCTCGGCCAGGCCGACGCGGTGCAGCCGGAACTCGAATTCCGTGACCACGCCGAAGTTCCCGCCGCCCCCGCGCAGCGCCCAGAACAGATCCGGATGGGACGCCTCGGAAGCCCGCAGGATCCGGCCGTCGGCCGTCACGACCTCCGCCGAAAGCAGGTTGTCGATCGTGAGCCCGTGTTTCGCTGTCAGCCAGCCGAAGCCGCCGCCGAGGGTGAGACCGCCGACGCCGGTGTCGCTCACCGTGCCGCCGACGGTCGCGAGCCCGTACCGCTGCGTCGCCTCGTCGACGTCGGCCCAGACGGCACCACCGCCGACCAGCGCGGTGCGGGCCGCCGGATCGACGGTGACCCGCCGCAGCCCGCCGAGGTCGATCATCAGGCCGTCGTCGACCACGGCGGAACCGCTGAAACTGTGCCCGCCGCCCCGGACGGTGATCTCGAGGCCCTTCTCGCGGCCGAAGGCCACGGCGGTGACGACGTCTTCGCGGCAGGCGCATTCGACGACCACCGCCGGGCGCCGATCGATGTCCCCGTTCCAGACGGCACGGGCGGTGTCGTAACCCGGATCGGCGGCGGTGACCACCGTGCCGGACAGCTTCCGGCGCAACGCGGTCGTTTCGGGCGTGTTCATGGGACCCCCTCAGGTCGTGGCTACCGCACAGTCTCGAGGGCGGACGGCCCGGTTCAAGGTCCACTCGCACGGGAGAAAGGGCGGCCGAAAGGGCGAAGGCCCGGCGTTATGGGGTACGCCGGGCCTTCGCGTTCAGGGGGTTGCTAGCACTTGGGCGCCACCGGCAGATCCGATCCGGTCTGCAGGTAGGTGTCGGAGATGTAGTGTCCCGGGCCGATCCGGTCCCAGATGTTGCTGGTGCCGAACTTGCCGGTGACGGTGTCACCCTCGACGTAGCACTCGATGTTGACCTTGGCGTAGTTGGCCGCGAGGCCCTTGATCGCCGCGGTGGTGCTCGCCGACGCCCGGACGTTCATCGGGTCGCCCGCCGTGCTGACGACACCGGTCGGGCCGGAGCCGGTCCACAGGTAGGAGACGTTGACCCAGCCGTTGTCCGTCATCTTCAGGCCGTCCCAGAAGGTGCCGTCCGCGAGGTCGATACCCGCCGGGTTCGCGGGCTTGCGGCCGAACTCGTCCTTGCCGCCGTTGTAGCCGTCCTGGTACGCCGCCTGCGCTTCGGGCTTGCCCTGGGGCAGGTTCTTCCACATCTGACGGGTGGCCGACGGGTTCCAGTAGTCGTCCTTGGTGTTCCACGGGCCGACGTCCCACACCGGCGCGTACTCGCAGCGGCTGTTGTCGGTGCGGCAGATCCGGACGGTGTAGTTGCCGGTGTTCTTGGGCGCCAGACCGCGGCCCGAGGGCAGGGCGACGAAGTGGTCGCGGGACTTGATCACGTGCCCGTTGGCGGTGGTGCCGCCGACGAGACCCTCACGGGTGCCGAAGACCTTGTACGTCAGCGGGGCCGCGGCCGCGCCGATCGCGTTGACCTGCGGGCCGAGCTCACCCTGGAGGGTGATGTCGCTGACCTTCGCGGTCACGCCGTCGTTCAAGGTGCGCAGTCCGACGCGGACCTGGACGGTGGAGACCGAAGTGGACAGCTGGGCGCCACCCTCGGCGGGTGTCCACTCGGTCCAGTCGTTGGCGTTGAGCTTGCCGCGGACGTCGACCTCGACCTCGGTGCCCTTCGGCGCGTCGGCGGTCACCCGCGCGGTGACGCGGTTCACCGGCTTCCCCAGGTTCCGCTCGGCCAGCAGCAGGTAACCCTGGCTGCCGATGGAGTCGGGTTTTCTGTGCCAGGCGGCGTTTTCCAGGCTGAGCACGCCGCCGTCGCTGCGGACGTTGACGTCGTCACCATCCACAGTGGACAGATCGGCGCGCCAGCTTCCTTCAGGCGCCGCGTTCGCGGGGCCGGCGGCCAGCGCGGTGACCGCCCCCATGGCCAGCACGGCCGCCATCACACGGCGGGCCTTCACGGTCCGGACCATTCCGGTCTCCCTTCGAGCACTCTCGGTTGCTATGAAGGGAGCTTCGCCGGGACGTGTACACGATCGATACAAAAAGCGAGACGGCACCTGGTATCGCTACCGGGTGCCGTCTCGCTGAGTGAGGATCAGGCGGAAGCGGGCTTGCCGTAGGAGGCTTCGGCGGACTCCTGCAGGCGCGAGGCGAGCGCGGATTCCTGCGGCCGCGCGGAGAGTTCCCGCCACAACGCCAGCGCGCGTTCCGAATACGTCCGCGACCGTTCTGGCTGGCTCAGTGCCTCGTGCAGTTCTCCCAGCAACTGCGACACCTCCGCCTCGGACCGGCGGTCCCCGTTGCGCCGGTGGACGCTCAGCGAATTGACCAGCAGCAGTTGCGCGTGGGCCAGATCGCCGCTGTGCAGATACAACTCGCCGAGGTTCTGGTTCGCGTACCCGACGCAATGGTCGTCGCCGAGTTCGCCGAAGATCGCGATGGCCCTGTCGACCCGTTCCCGCGCTCCGGCGAGATTGCCCTGATGCTGCCGCAGCATCGCGAGCCGTTTCAACGCGTGCGCTTCCCGATGCCGGTCGCCGATGTCCGCCGACTGCTCGAGCGCTTCGGTGAACCACCGTTCCGCTTCGGCGAACCGGCGCCGTGCCAGCCAGACGGCGCCGATCGCGATCCGCGCGACGGCCTCGCCGTGCGGATCACCGGCCGCCGAGAACTGGTCCAGCGCCGCGTGACAGTGCTCCAGCGCGACGGTGTCCTCGCCTTTGATCCGCAGTACGGTGCCGAGTCCGGCCAGCGCGATCGCCACGCCCCGCGCGTCGCCGATCTTGTCGAACAGCAGCTGCGACTGCTCGAACGCGACCAGGGCCTCGGCGTAACTGTCCTGGTACAGCTGGATCTGGCCGAGGTTGCGCTGGATGATCGCCTCGCCTCGGACCTCACCGGACCGGCGGGCGGCGGCCAGTGCGACGGCATGCGTCTGCAGCCAGTCGTCCTGGTGACCGCGCTGGTCGAAGTACGGCGCCAGCGCGGCGGCGAGGCGCCAGGCCAGCGCGTCGAAACCGAGGTCCGCGGCCAGCGAGACGGCGGCGACGCAGGTGTGCCGCTCGGCGGCGAACCACGCGGCCGGATCCTCGACCAGCCGACCGGTCCCCGGCGGGAGAGCGGGCTGGACGGCCGTGTCGTCCCGGTAGAGCCCGAAGAAGTGGATCGGCAGCCTGTCCGCGGCTTCGACCGCGAGCGCGAGATAGCCCTCCAGCACCCGTTTCGTGGCGTCGCGCGCCTTCGTCGGGACGTCCTGCGCACGCAGTTCGAGGGCGTAACACCGCAACAGGTCGTGCAGGCGATAGCGGGGTTCGCCGGTGCCGTCCGAGCCGATGAGTTCGACCAGATGGGCGTCCACCAGCACGTCGAGGACGTCGTCGGCGTGCGCGCGGCCGAGCAGCGCCGCGATCACCCAGGCGGGGAATTGGACCGAGCCGAGTCCGCCGAGGCCGCGGAACGCGGTCGCCGCCGACATCGGCAGGAGGTCGTAGCTGAGCGTGACACTGGCGCGAACGGCCAGATCGCCGACCCGGAGCTCGTCCAGTCTTCGTCTTTCGTCGCGTAACCGGTCCGCCAGCACGCGCAGTGTCCAGCCGGGCCGGTGGGTGAGCTTGGCCCCCGCGACCCGGATCGCCAGCGGCAGGTACCCGCAGTGGCGCAGGATCGCGGCCGCGCAGTCCGGCTCGGCGGCGACCCTGTCGGTGCCGACGATGCCTTCGAGCAGCGTCGCGGCCTCGGCCTCGGGCAGGAGGTCGACGTCGAACGGGGTGGCCCCGGCCAGATCGGGCATCCGCACCCGGCTGGTGATCAGCACCGCGCAGGCGCCCGCGCCGGGCAGCAGCGGCCGGACCTGCGCCGCGCTGCCCGCGTCGTCGAGGACGACGCACATCCGCATGCTCGCCAGCCGGGAGCGCAGCAGCGCCGCGCGTTCGGGAAGGTCACGGGGCAGCCCCGCGTCGGGGATCCCCAGCGCGCGGAGCAACTCGGCGAGCACGGTCATCGGGGGCCGGGGCGAGGACGACGTCCCGGCGAGGTCGACGTGCAGCTGACCGTCCGGGAAGTCCTCCCGCACCGCGTGCGCCACCCGGATCGCGACCGAGGACTTGCCGACCCCCGGCGCCCCCGAAAGCACCGCGATCGCGGGCTTCCCCTGCTCACGACGCTTGCGGAACAGGCTCGCGAGTTCGCCGACGACCTCGTCGCGGCCGGTGAAGTCGGGCAGGTCCAGCGGGAGCTGGCAGACCGGCGTCATCGGCCGGGCGAGGGCGACGGCCACCGCGTCCGGGGTCACGGACGGCGTCACGACCAGTGAGGCCCGCAATTCCCTCAGCCGCGGTCCCGGTTCGGTGCCGAGTTCCTCGGCCAGCACCTTCTCCGCCGTTTCGTACGCCTCGATCGCGTCGGCCGTGCGACCGTCGGCCCGCAGCGCGACGATCAGCTGCTGCCAAAGCTCTTCGCGCAGCGGATGCTCGGTGACCAGGCCGCGCAGTTCGGCGACGGCCTCGGCGGTCCTGCCGAGTTCGATCCTCGCCCGCAGCCGCTGTTCCTGGACGGCGAGCCGGAGTTCCGTCAGCCGGGCCACCGTCGCGCCCCAGCCGTGGTCGTGGGGGAGCCCTTCGAGGACTTCGCCGCGCCACAGCGCTTCGGCTTGATCCAGCAGGTCGAGGGCGGATTCGGCCTCCCCGCGGCCGAGTGCCTCCTGAGCCCGCGCGGCCAATTCGCCGAAGCTGATGTGGTCGATCTCCCCAGGTGTGGTTTTCAGGATGTAGCCGGATGCCCGGCTGCCGATGCGTTCCCCCAGTTCCGGATCGCGATCGGCGAGACGTTTGCGGAGTGAATGGACGTAGGTGCGGATGTTCGCCGCCGCCGAACGGGGAGCCGACGAGGGCCACAGGACCTCGATCAGCAGTTCGGTGGAGACGACGACATTGGGTTGGAGCAGGAGAGCGGCGAGCAGCAGACGTGGTTTGGGGCCGCCGAGCGGCACCACCTGTCCGTCCACCGCCACTTCGAGCGGACCGAGAACGCGAAACCCGAGAATTGTCACCTAAACCGCCAATACGGCAGGAGCCCCATATCCGCCGATAATATTGCCGTCCCGCCGTGGTTGGCTAGATCCATTCGCATGCATGTGCAGACAGCGGTTCCGGTTTGTACGGGTCGTGTACGACGCCGGTTGACGCTGCAGCCATGAAGCGTTCAAGTGTCCGGCGGCTCGCCGGTTTCCTCCTCGTGCTGGCGACGGCGGGTGCCTTCGGCCTCGCCGGCGCGACTCCCGCGCTGGCCGCGGCCTCCGGGACCGTGAAGACGGCGGGCGACCCGCTGAACGTGCGCCGCGCCCCGAGTACCGCCTCGACCGCGGTGCGCACGGTGGCCAACGGCGCCACGGTGACCATCGATTGCCAGACGATCGGGACCGAGGTCACCGGTCCCTTGGGCAAGACGACGTTGTGGGACTACATTCCCGCGCTCGGCGGCTACATTTCGGACGGTTACGTCTACACCGGCTCCGACCAGCGGATCGCGCCCGACTGCGGGGTCGGCACCGGCAGCGCCGAATGTTCCACCGGCGTCTGCGCCGGTGAGGGGCAGTTCCGTTCATCGGATGCTCATTTCCTGGTCTACGACAAGGACGCCGACGGCAAGTCCGCCGTGGTCGCCTACTGGCTGAAGGGTGGCGCCGGCCCGTTCTACGTCTGGGCTTCCGGTGGCAACGGCACCCACGTCGACAAGGCGGTGCCGGTCGCGAAGGGGTCGTGGGTCTATTACAAGGTCTGCGTCGCCAACGCTTCCGCGAATCCGACGCTCGAAGCCTGCAGCGGCGGCCTCACCGATTACGCCGCGTGAAATCCCTCCCCGTTCTTTCCCCACTTCGAAAGGTTGAATTCTCATGGGTCAGGTGAACCGGCGGGCCGTACTCCTCGGTGGAGCCGCGGCGGTTTCGGCGGCGGCGTTGTCGTCGACGGTGCCTTCGTGGGCGAACGCGAGAACACTGGCGGCGGCGCCCGCCATCCGCGACCCGTTCCAGCTCGGTGTCGCCTCCGGTGACCCCCTGCCGGACAGCGTCGTGCTGTGGACGCGCCTCGCCCCCGCCCCGCTGAACCCCGACGGTTTCGGCGGTATGCCGGACGCCGCGTACACAGTGGACTGGGAGATCGCGAACGACCAGGCGTTCTCCTCGGTCGTGCAGAAGGGCACCGCGACCGCGGCCCGCGCCTCCGGGCACAGCGTGCACATCGAACCGGCCGGGCTCGAGGCGGGACGCGAGTACTTCTACCGGTTCAAGACCGGCGGGTACATCTCGCCGGTCGGCCGGACCAGGACCGCCCCCGCCGCCGGTGCGGCCGTCGACCAGCTGAAGTACTGCTTCTCCTCCTGCCAGCACTGGGAGGAGGGCTGGTACCACTCGTACAAGGGCATGCTCGCCGACGACCCGGATCTGGTGCTGTTCCTCGGCGACTACATGTACGAGAAGAAGTCCGGCCGCGCGGCCGCCGAACGGAACCCCCGCAAACTGGCCTTCACCGACGACGTGACGTCGCTGGCGCAGTACCGCGCGCGGCACGCCCAGCACAAGACCGACGCCGATCTGCAGAACGCGCACGCGATGGCGCCGTGGATCGTGGTCTTCGACGACCACGAGGTGATGAACAACTGGAACGGCACCACCGCTCCGGCGACTGCGGCGCGCAAGACCGCCGGTTTCCAGGCGTTCTACGAGAACATGCCGATCCGGTCCACCGCCAAGCCGAGCGGTGCCTCCATCCGCCTGTACCGGCAGTTCGGCTGGGGCAACCTCGCCCGGTTCCACATGCTCGACACCCGCCAGTACCGCAACGCGCAGGTGCCCGACCCGTCCGGTTCGGCGGGGCCGTCGTGCACCGACATGCGGTCGACGTCGCGCAGCATCCTCGGCACCGCGCAGGAGGCGTGGCTGCTGAAGGCGCTGGAGACGAAGCCGGCGAAGTGGGACTTCCTGGGCCAGCAGGTCTTCTTCGCCACCCGTGACGGCGACGGCAACAAGGCGACCTGCGAGAGCCCTGACTCCTGGCAGGGTTACGAGGCCTCCCGCGACCGGATCGCGAAGGGCATCGTGGACCGTAAGGTGCCGAACCCGATCGTGCTGACCGGTGACGTCCACCGGCACTGGGCGGCAGATCTGCGCCGCGACTACTTCAACCACAGCGACCCGGTGTTCGGTTCGGAACTGGTGACGACCTCGGTCACGAGCAACAGCGACACCGCGACCGATCCGTCGTCGGCGTGGCTCTCGAACAACCCGCACATCAAGTACTGCCGGGGAAAGCGCGGTTATGTCCGGGTGACGGCTTCGCAAACGCAGATGCGGGCGGATTTCATGACGGTTTCGGACACCAGCGAGTACGACTTCTCGAAGGTGACCTTGGCCGCGGACCGCAGCTACGTCGTCGAAGCCGGTAAGCCGGGGCTGCAGAAGGTCTAGGGAGGCTGAAGGGGACTTTCCCCGCATGTCACGTGGTGAAAGCTCCCATCGCCGCGTCGCATGCGACGAAAGGCCCCTTCAGCTCAGGACAGCAGATCCACCAGCGCGTCACCGCGAGGCGTCCGGACGACGAGGACGACCTGGCCCTCGCGGTGCCGCTGGATCAGACCCGCCGAGACCAGCTGCTCACAGTGGTAGGTCGCGGTGCTCGCGGCGCAGGACAGCAGGTTCGCGATCTCGCCCATCCGGGCGGGCTTTCCCAGGTGCCGCAACAGTTTCGCGCGGTGGGCGCCGACGACCAGATCGAGCCCGTCGACACCGGGGGCCGCTTCGGGCTTGCCGTTCTCGAGCAGGCCGTCCAGTCCGGGCAGGGGGTAGCCGATCCAGATGGCGTCCTCTTCGTCGAAGTTGGACACCACCGACCGGCAGCCGGCGAGCATCGGGACGAGGATCAGCTTGCGGCCCCGGGTGGTGTACCGCGCCGGTTCGGCGTCGGGCAGCAGCAGGGAGCCGTTGCTGAACCGGAAATGAGGCCGCAGCAGGCCGAGCACCGCGTCCGTCCCGCCTCGGACGGAGGCGACGCCGATCCGTTCGATCTCGCGGTCGAGCAGGGGGCGGGCCCTGGTCCACAGGTTTTCGGTCGCCAGCCGGGTCGCGGTGAAGGCGTCCGCGAGCGAGGCGACCCAGCGTCTCGGATGGTCGGCGGCCTGGCGCCACTGCGGGGGCAGGTGGTCGCCGAAGACCTCTTCCAGGCCCTTGAGGACGTCGGTTTCCGCCAGGTCGCGCAGCATTTCCGTCTGGGCGGCGGCGGAAGCGTCCGCGGCGGGACTGATCGGCACGATGAAGTCCGGCTGGACGGAGGTCCCCCGGCGGGCGAGCGCGCTCGCCGCGCGGTATCCCTGCTCGGGGATCGCCGAGCCCACCTGGCGGCGCCAGGGGGCGGGCAGACCGCGGTCGTACCCGCCGACGACCTCGACGAGCATCGAGACCAGTGAGATGTGCGGGGAAACCGTCACACCGACGGGGAGCGTGCTGGTGTCACCGAGTTCGAGCCGGGTATAAGAGGCCTGGGGTGGCGTCTCGCGCATCCGGTCGTCCCTCCTGGGAGTGGGCGTCGCAGCACGCGATGTTAGCGCCTCAGGTCAATACCCTGCACCGCTCGGGAAAGCGAGTTGCTCATTCATGATGAGGAACGCGCCGAGACCGTGGAAATCGTTGGTGTTGCGCTTACGTGCGTAGTAATACGCGGTGTCGCCGACATTGGTGCCCTCGGAGATGTTCTTGATATCCGCCAATCCATCGGCACCGGCCGAGATCTGGGACAAGACCCCGGTGTGGCCCTTCGCGGCCACCGGCCGGTATTCGGCGCCGATGTGGCCGCGCTCCACCGCGCGCGAGAGCAGGAACGTGTACATCGCCGAGGCCGAGGTCTCCAGCCAGTTGTCCTTGTCGCCGCCCCTGTCCACGATCTGGAACCAGCGGCCCGAAGCCCTGTCCTGCCATCGGGTGTAGCCGGCCGCGAGGAACCGGACGATGTCGACGAGGCGTTTCCGTCGCGGATGGCCTGCGGGCAGGATCTCGAGGAGGTCGATCGCCGTCATCCCGAGCCAGCCGATCGCGCGGGCCCAGTGGTACTTCGAATGCCGCCCGTCGCCCGAGGCCCACGGTTCCGAGCCGTCCTCGTCGTAGGCGTGGTAGAGCAGGCCCTTGGTGGGCTCTTTGAGCCGGTCGAAGTAGACGGTGACGTTCTTCGCCGCTTCTTCGTAGCAGTACGCGGGATCGCCGAAGGTCTTGCCGTACAGGGCGAGGAACGGCTGCGCCATGTACACGCCGTCCGCCCACAGCTGCCCGGTCTTGCCCGTGGCGTGGAACATCCCGCCGTCGGACGTCCGGGGATAGGACGGGAACTTCTCGCGCAGCTGTTTCGCCGCCGTCTTGTACTTCGCCTGCCCGGTTTCGGTGTACAGCAAGGGGAACATCTGCCCGGAGCGCATGGCGTCCAGGTTGGTGAAGCCGTTGGAAATTCCGCTTTCGGTGACGAACCGGTCGTACCAGGCGAGGATGTAGTCGAGATAGGGCTTCTCACCGGTTCGCCGGTACACGAGGTACTGGCCGTAGAGGTAGAGGCCGCGGGTGTAGCCCCAGCCGCCGAGCGTGGCCGGGGTGTAGCGCTTCATCGTCGAGTCGACGACCGCGCGGGACCAGTCCACCGGTGCCGCGGTCGCCGTGCCGGGCAGGGCCAGCGCGCCGAGGGCGCCCGCGGTGCCCGCCAGCACCGTGCGCCGCGAAAGCCCTGCCGCGCGAAGAGGATCCGGTGACATTCGAGGCCCTTCCCGTGCCGGGACTGCGGTATTTCCTTATGGGACAACGTCTACTCGGGTGTTCGACGTCGAGTCAAGAAAGATCCGATCTCTTCCCGCTGGGCGGCACTCTCCTTCGCGAACTCTTGCTCGCCTACGATCGGTACGTGAACGAGCTGACCTTCCGCGGGCGCCGCGTCGCCCGGGACCGCGCCCTGGTCATGGCGATCGTCAACCGCACCCCGGATTCCTTCTACGACAAGGGCGCGACCTTCTCGGATCCGGACGCGCTCGCCGCCGTCGCTCGGGCGGTGGAGGAGGGGGCCGACATCGTCGACATCGGCGGGGTGAAGGCAGGACCCGGTGCCGACGTCGGCGTCGAGGAAGAGATCCGACGGGTGGTCCCGTTCGTCGAGCGGATCCGCGAACTGCACCCCGACCTGGTGATCAGCGTCGACACCTGGCGTCACGAGGTGGGCAGGCGGTCGGCGGAAGCGGGCGCGGATCTGATCAACGACACCTGGGCGGGGGCCGACCCGAAGCTGGCCGAGGTCGCGGCCGAGTTCGGCACCGGTTACGTCTGCTCGCACACCGGGAACGCCGTTCCGCGCACCCGCCCGTTCCGGGTGCGCTATCCGGACATCGTCGCCGAGGTCGTCGCGGAGACGACGGCGCACGCCGAGGCCGTCGTCGCGCTCGGTGTCCCTCGTGAGGGCGTGCTGATCGACCCGACCCACGACTTCGGCAAGAACACGTGGCACAGCCTGGCGCTGCTGCGGCACGCGCGGGAACTGGCCGGCACCGGCTGGCCGGTGCTGATGGCACTGTCCAATAAGGACTTCGTCGGGGAGACGCTCGGCGTGGAACTCGCGGAGCGGGTGGACGGCACCCTCGCCGCCACGGCCTGGGCCGTGGCGGAGGGCGCGAAGGTGTTCCGGGTGCACGAGGTGAAGCGCACCCGGCAGGTGCTGGAGATGATCGCGTCGATCCAGGGGACACGGCCGCCCACGCGCGCGATCCGAGGGCTTGCCTAGGCGCTGCCCAGCGGGATCACCGCGGACACCGTGCTGCCGGTACCCGGCTCGCCGAGGACGGTGAGCTCACCGCCGAGCGCGCGGACACGGTCGCGCAGGCCGTGCAGCCCGGAGCCGCCGTCGATGTCGGCCTCGCCGGTGCCGTCGTCGTGGACGTCCACCCGCAGGCCGTCCTCCTCGACACCGATGCACACGCGGACTTCCCGCGCCTGCGCGTGTTTCAGGGCGTTGGTGACGGCTTCCGACACGACGAAGTACGCCGTCGCCTCGACGGCGCCGCTGAGCCTGGGCACGTCCGCGCCCGCGAGGTCGACGGCGAGCGGGATCCGGTCCAGCAGTGACCGGACGGCGGGGATCAGCCCGGCTTCGGTGAGGATCGGGGGCCGCAGCCCGCGCGCGAGTTCCCGCAACTCGGTGATGGTGGCCTGCAGTTCGTCGATGGTGCCGGCCAGCAGGGTCCCGACGGCCGGAGTGAGGTCGTTCCCGAGCCGGCGTTCGGCCATGCGCAGCAGCAGCACGATGCTCACCAGCCGCTGCTGCGCCCCGTCGTGCAGATCCCGTTCGACGCGCCGCCGCTCGTCGTCGGCGGCGGCGACGATGCGGGCACGGGAGGCCTGGACCTCGACGAGACGTTCCTCCAGTTCCGCGGCGAGGCGCTGGTTGTCCAGCACCAGCCCGGCGGCGGCGTTGAGCGCGTCGATCGACCGGCTGTCCTTCCACACCTCGTCGTCCTGCACGAGCGCGGCCAGCCCCGAGCCGTCGCGTTCCAGCAGGAGCCGGATCATCTCCGCGTTGCCGACGCGCGCCCGCAGCACCCCGACCAGGAACGCCAGCGGCCACAGGCAGAACGAGATCCGGTACACGTCCAGCAGCGGATCGGAGACCGGATGCCCGGAGCCGAGCGCGCTGCCGACCGTGGTGCTCACCGCGCCGATCACGGCGATCGCGACGACCGGGGAGAGCAGCCGCCGCTGCGGGAGCCGTCCGGCGAGCCAGCGGTAGAGCAGCACCACGACGACACCGCCGCCGATCAGCGCGCCGACCAGTTCGAGCAGGCGTTTGACCAGCTGTTCGGCCTCCGGGGAGGCCGCGATCGCGGCGAGGTTCTTCGGATCGTCGTTGACCAGCAGTCCGAGGACGGCCGCCCCGAAGACCACGGCGTACGCGGAGAGGGCGAGGACGCGCTCCCAGCGGGACCGAAGCGTCCCGTGGGGGAAGGCGAGCACGAGATGCGCGATCACCGGGCTGGACGCGGCCGTCAGCGCCAATCCGACGGTGTGCGCGAGGGGGTCCCCGGCGAACTGCAGGTCTTCGCAGAACAACGCGAGCCCGGCCAGCGCGATGAGCAGGCCGATGGGGTTCGAGGCGCGGCGCACGTGCGCCACGGCGCCGGCGAGGAGGAAGAGGAACCCCGTCGCCGTCGACAGGGTGGTGTCGAGCACGGTGTGCGTGCCGTCGGCGATCTTGAGCGTCATCGCCAGCACGCCCATCCCGATGCCCGCTGTGAGGACGCCCGCCATCGCGACGGTCCGAGGGTGGGTCACCACTAAGCGTGATTCGCCCGTTCGGCCCGGACCGTTACACCGGGAGGACGCCTGCTCGGGGGACGCGGCGCTGGGACGCCTGTCCTGACATGTGGAACAACAGGTCCGCCTGGTGTCAAGGTTTCTCAGCATCTTTCCCGTCATCCGGATGGCGATGCAGGCAGGTGGGTGAACATGCGACTCTCGCGGCCACCACCCGAGGCCGAGCTGTATCCCCGAAAGGCGACTCCCCGTGAGCACCCACCACAGAACACGCTTGCTGGCCGCGGCCTTCGCCGCCCTGACCCTGGCCGGCGGTATCGCGGGGTGTTCACGCGCGGACAGCGGCGCACCGGCGGAGCAGAAGAGCCAGGGCGCCGCGGGCGAGGTGCGCGTCGGGTACTTCCCGAACGTGACCCACGCGCCCGCGCTGATCGGCGTGAAGAACGGCTTCTTCGCCAAGGAACTCGGCTCGACGAAGCTCACCACCCAGACGTTCAACGCCGGGCCCGAAGAGGTCAACGCGCTGCTCGGCAACTCGCTCGACATCGCCTTCATCGGCTCCGGCCCGGCGATCAACGCCTTCACCAAGTCCAAGGGCGCCATCCAGCTCGTCTCCGGCGCGGTCACCGGCGGCGCGCAGCTCGTGGTGAAGCCCGAGATCACCACGCCCGAGCAGCTCACCGGCAAGAACATCGCGACGCCGTCGCTCGCGAACACCCAGGACGTCGCGCTCAAGAAGTTCATCGCCGAAAAGAAGCTGCCCGACGTCAAGATCACCAACCTCGACAACCCGAAGACGTTCGACGCCTTCAAGAAGGGCGAGCTCGACGGCGGCTGGCTGCCGGAGCCGTGGTCGTCACGGCTGGTGCTGGACGCGGGCGCGAAGGTACTGCTGGACGAGAAGACCCTGTGGCCGGAAGGCAAGTTCCCGACCACCGTCGTGATCGTCCGCAGCGAGTTCCTGCAGCAGCACCCGGAGACCGTCACCGCCATCCTCAAGGGTGAACTCGCCGCCATCGACTGGGCGAAGACCAGCCCCGCGGAGGCGAAGAAGGTGGTCAACGGAGAACTCAAGGCACTCGCGGGCAGCACACTGAACGAGGCCGTTCTCGACCGCGCGTTCTCCGGCATCGAACTCGGCATCGATCCGGTGGCGTCGACCTTCGCCCAGCTCGCGAAGGACTCGGTGACCGCCGGCGTGGTGAAGTCCGCGGTGGACCTCAAGGGGTTCGCCGATTTCGGCCCGCTCAACGCCGTGCTCAAAGAGCAGGGCAAGCCCGGCGTGGACGCGCCCGGGCTGACGAAGTGACCGGAGGGGATCAGCGATGACGACCACCTTGGAGCCCGGCCTGTCCACCGGTGTCGCCGTGCGTCTCGACGGGGTCCGGAAGGCGTTCGGCCCCACCGGCCGCGCCGTCGTGGCCCTCGACGGGATGGATCTGACGGTCGCCCCCGGCGAGTTCGTCTGTCTGCTCGGCGCGTCCGGCTGCGGCAAGAGCACGCTGCTGAACCTGGTCGCCGGCCTCGACCGGCCGACGTCGGGCTCGATCACGCTCGAGACCTCCCGTCCCGCGGTGATGTTCCAGGAAGCCGCGCTGATGCCGTGGCTGACCGCGGCCCGCAATGTGGAACTCCCGCTGCGTCTCGCCGGTTTCGGCCGGACAGAGCGCCGTGAGAAGGCCGCTGAACTGCTTGAGCTCGTCCGCCTCGGCGGAGCGGGCGACAAGCGGCCGCACGAGCTGTCCGGCGGGATGCGGCAGCGGGTCGCGCTCGCCAGGGCGCTGGCCGCGACCCTGCGTGTCGGCGGTGACCCGGAGCAGTCGCTGCTGCTGATGGACGAGCCGTTCGCCGCGCTCGACGCCATCACCCGCGACGTCCTGCAGGGCGAACTGCTGCGCGTCTACCGCAGCACCGGCACGTCGGTGCTGTTCGTGACCCACGACGTCCGCGAGGCCGTCCGGCTCGGGCAGCGGGTCGTGCTGCTCTCGTCGCGGCCGGGCCGGGTCGTGCGGGAATGGCGCGACGTCCAGGCCTCCGACGCCGAAGAGCTGACGCTGGAGATCACCGGTCACCTCCGGGAGGTGATCAGTACCCATGCCGCGGCTTGACCGCCCCGACACCGCGGTGGAAGACGCCGACGAGGCCGTCGGCGCGGGGCTCGACTCACTCGACACGCCCGCCGGCGAACGCCGGGAGGGCCGGGGCAAGCGGTTCCTGCGCGGTTTCGTGCCGCCGCTGCTCTTCCTGGTCCTGCTGGTCGTGGTGTGGCAGATCCTGTGGGCCGCCGCGTTCTGGTCGGAGTCGATGCTGCCCGCGCCGCTCGCGGTGTGGGACGAGCTCGTCGACATCACGAGCACCGGAGAGATCTTCGAGTTCGTCTGGACGTCGGTGCACCGCGCCGCGCTGGGCTTTCTCATCGGCGTGGTCATCGGGACCCCGCTCGGCCTGCTGGTGGCGAAGGTCCGCCTCGTCCGCGCCGCGGTCGGGCCGTTCCTGACCGGGCTGCAAAGCCTCCCGTCGGTGGCGTGGGTGCCGGCGGCGATCCTGTGGTTCGGGTTGAACGACGCCTCGATCTACTTCGTCGTCCTGCTGGGTTCGGTCCCGTCGATCGCGAACGGTCTCGTCTCGGGTATCGACCAGATCCCGCCGATCCTGCCTCGGGTCGGGCAGGTGATGGGGGCCAACAGGCTGTCCTCGGCCCGGCACATCCTCCTGCCCGCCGCGCTGCCCGGTTTCCTGGCGGGACTCAAACAGGGCTGGGCGTTCTCGTGGCGTTCGCTGATGGCCGCCGAGCTGATCGCGCTGTCCCCGGCGCTGGGCAAGGGCCTCGGCGCGTATCTCAACGAAGGCTCGTCGTTCAACAGCATGGAAGGCGTGATCTCGGCGATCTTCCTGATCCTGCTGGTCGGCGTCGGCATCGAATTGCTGGTGTTCCGCCCGCTGGAGCGTTCGGTCCTGCGTGCTCGTGGTCTCACGGCGTCCCTTTAGGACTTTGGTCAGGCTAGCCTTACCCGCATGTTCGATGTGGGTGTGCGGGTCAAGGCGATCCTGACCGCGCTGATGATGTCCTTGCTGGTGGCCGGATGCGGGTCTTCGCAGTCCGTCGACGAGACCCTGGTCCCGCCGGAGGCACGGGGCACCTTCCCGGTGACCGTCGAGCACAAGTACGGGTCGACCACGGTGGAGCGGCAGCCGTCGCGGATCGTCACGCTCGGCCTGTCCGACCACGACGCGGTGCTGGCGCTGGGGATCCGGCCGGTCGGCGCCGTCGACTGGTTCAAGGAGCGCCCGTACGGGAAGTGGCCGTGGACCCAGGCCCTCTGGGGTGACAAGCGGCCGGAGATCGTCGGCGAACGCGACGACTACAACCTCGAGAAGATCGCCGCACTGAAGCCGGAGCTGATCCTCGCCCAGTACAGCGGCATGAAGAAGGAGCAGTACGACAAGCTCTCCCAGATCGCGCCCGTCGTCGCGCAGCCGCCGAAGTACGAGGACTACGCGGCGCCGTGGCAGGAGACGACCCGGATGGTGGGGCGCGCGCTCGGGCTCGCGCAGAAGGCGGACGACCTGATTGCCGGGATCGACCGGCAGTTCGCGCAGGCGCGGGCCGCGCACCCGGAGTTCGCGAAGCTGTCGATGGTCGTCGCCGACACCTTCGAGGCGGGCAAGTTCTCGGCGTTCACCACGACCGATCCGAAGATGATCTTCATGACCGAGCTGGGCTTCCGGCCCTTCGAACCGGTCAAGGCGCAGAGCAAACCGGAGAAGAACGTCGTCGACGTCACTTCGGAACGGTTCGACCTGTTCGACGCGGATCGCCTGGTGTGGCTGAACTCCGACACCGGCGCGGAAGCCAGGGTGCGGGCGGATCCGGTGTACGGGAAGCTGAAGGTGTCGGCTGACAAGCGGGATCTGTTCATCACCTACGACAATCCGCCGGTGGGGGCCGCGATCTCGTTCAACACCGTGCTGAGCATCCCTTACGCGATCGAGCAGCTGGTACCGAAGCTCGCGGCGGTCCCGGGGTCGTAGCGGGTCGTTCACCTTCCGCGCCTGGTCGACCTACGACACCGTAAGTTACGGTGTCGTAGGTAGGCGTTTTCCGTACCCCGGAAGGACGAAACGCATGACAACGGTCCCCGAAAGCACCCGGCTGATGCTCGAGCTCGAGGGGACGGTCGAGGAGAACCTCAACCGGCATCTCGGGGTCGCCAAGGAATGGATGCCGCACGAGTACGTGCCGTGGAGCGAGGGCAAGAACTTCGCCGAGCTGGGCGGCGAGCCCTGGGATCCCGAGCAGTCGCGGGTGTCGCCGATCGCGCGGACCTCGCTGGAGGTCAACCTCCTCACCGAGGACAACCTGCCGAGCTACCACCGCGAGATCGAGCGCGCCTTCGGCCGCGACGGCGCGTGGGGCACGTGGGTGCACCGCTGGACCGCCGAAGAAGGCCGTCACGGCATCTGCATCCGCGACTATCTGCTGGTGACGCGCGCGGTGGACCCCGTCGAGCTGGAGCGGGCGCGGATGCAGACCATGCAGGCCGGGTACGACAGCGGCGACAAGGCGTTGCTGAACGTCTTCGCGTATGTGTCGTTCCAGGAACTCGCGACGCGGCTTTCGCACCGCAACACCGGCAAGTACACGCAGGATCCGTTGTGCGAGAAGCTGCTCGCGCGGGTGGCGATGGACGAGAACCTGCACATGATCTTCTACCGGAACCTGGTGCAGGCGTCGTTGCAGCTTTCACCCGACGCGATGATGCGCGCGATCACCGACGAGGTCGTCCAGTTCCAGATGCCGGGCGCGGTGATCCCGAGCTTCGTGCGGAAGGCCGCGCTGATCGCGAAGGCGGGTATCTACGACCTGCGGATCCATCACGACGAGGTGATCTGGCCGCTGCTGCGGCAGTGGAAGGTCTTCGAGCTGGAAGGGCTCGGCGAGGTGGGGGAGAAGGCGCGGGACGAACTCGACCAGTTCCTCAAGGCGCTCGACACCCAGGCCTCACGTTTCGAAGAGCGCCGGGCCGCCGCGGAAGCCCGCGCCGCCGCCCGACACGCGTAACCCGCCCCCAATCACGCGAGTCCCGCCCCCAATCACGCGAGTCCCGCCCCCAATCACGCGAGTCCCGCCCCCAATCACGCGAGATCCGCCGTGCCGCACGCCGAGCGGGCTCGGCGACGCCGTGTCGAGCGACGGACTACGCGTGATTAGTGGCGGGACTCGTGTGATTGGAGGCGGAACTCGCGTGATGGAAGGCGGATCAGCGGGAGCGGCGGCCACCCGCGCGGGTGCCCGCGGAGAACGCGGCGGCACCGCCGCGACGGGCCGGAGCGCCACCGGACTGGTTCCGCGAGGACTGGGACCTGCCTGATTGCGACCCGGCGGCACCGGAGCCTCGGCGCGGCTGGGGTTCGGAAGCGCCGCGACGAGCCTGCCCGCCCTTGGGCGCGCCTTCGCGACGTCCGGTGGTCTCGGCCGCACGACGGCCCTGACCGGCGGAAGAGCCGCCACGGCGGTCGCCTTCGGCGCGCGGCTGACGCGAACGGCCTTCCGAGGAGCCACTGCGGCCCCGGCCGCCGGAGGAGCCCCGGCCGCCACCGGAAGCACCACGGCCACCGGCGGAGGGGCCCCGGCCCCGACCGGTCCGGGGAGCCCGGTTGGCGGGGCGCTCTTCTTCCTCGCCCTTGCCGCGGATGGCCTCGCCACTGGCGGTGACCTTCTTCGGACGCGTGTCCACGATCGGCCGCCGCGGCGACGCGGTGAACGAACGCTCGCCGGGGGCCAGCTCCGACAGCAGCGGGTGGCCGGGGCCGAGCTGCGTCGTGGTCGGCTTGATCCCCGCCTTGCGGGTGAGATCGCGGACGTCGCCGACCTGCGCGTCGGTCATCAGCGTGACGACGGTGCCGGAGGCGCCGGCGCGTGCCGTGCGGCCCGAACGGTGCAGGTACGCCTTGTGCTCGACCGGCGGGTCGGCGTGGATGACCAGCGTGACGTCGTCGACGTGAATACCGCGGGCGGCGATGTCGGTCGCGACCAGCGTCTTCGCCGCGCCGGAGGCGAAGGCCTCCAGGTTGCGCGTCCGCGCGGTCTGGCCGAGGTTGCCGTGCAGTTCGACCGCCGGGACACCGGAGGCCATGAGCTTGCGTGTCAGCTGCTTGGCGCGGTGCTTCGTGCGGGTGAACACCAGCGTGCGGCCCGGCGCGGCGGTGAGGTCGATCAGCACCGGCAGCCGGTGGGTCTCTTCCAGGTGCAGCACGTGGTGCTTCATGGTCGAGACCGGCGACTGGGCCGAGTCGACGCTGTGCGTGACCGGATCGTGCATGAAGCGCTTGACCAGCACGTCGACACCCGCGTCGAGGGTCGCGGAGAACAGCAGCCGCTGCCCGCGCTCGGGGGTCTCGGCCATGATGCGCCGGACGTCGGGAAGGAAGCCGAGGTCGGCCATGTGGTCGGCCTCGTCCAGCACGGTGATCTCGATGTGGTCGAGCTTCGCCTCGCCCGAGCGCATGTGGTCGGCGAGCCTGCCGGGGCAGGCGACGACGATGTCGACGCCGTCACGCAGCCGGGTGATCTGCGGGTTGGGGCTCACGCCACCGAAAACGGTGGTGACCTTGAGGCCGAGCGGCTTCGCGAGCGGCAGGAACGACGCCTCGATCTGGGTGGCCAGTTCGCGGGTCGGCGCCAGTACCAGCGCACGCGGGCGGCCGGGACGGCGCCGCGTCGGGCCGGCGGCGAGCCGGGCGAGGACGGGCAGCACGAAGCCGTAGGTCTTGCCGGAGCCGGTGCGGCCGCGGCCGAGGACGTCCCGGCCCGCCAGCGAATGCGGCAGCGTGGCGGCCTGGATCGGGAACGGGCTGGTGACGCCCTGTTCGGCGAGCGCGTCGACGAGGGTTTCGGGCAGGCCGAGTTCGGTGAAAGTAGGTGTGCTCATAAGCGTATGGGCGCGTGTGCGCCCTGGTGTCTCCGTAAGAATAGGAACGGTTGTCCTGCCCGGCGCAGACCTCGGGGGTCGCGGCGCGTGGTCTTCGACAACGAAACGCGGCCCGAGGCAGAACTGAGCGGACCGCGACTCCAGTGTACTGGGTCGTGATCTCCGGGGCTACGTGATATCGCCCGCACCCCGGTCACCGCTTGCCTGCCGCGACGAAGCGGGCGGCCGATGTTCGTCGATTTTCACCAGTCCCCGGTCTCGGCGCGATGGAACGCTGGCGGGACCAGACGAAAGGGGACACGGGTGTCGGACGTTCAGGAACTACAGGTGGTGCTCGACGAGGGAGCGCGTGAAGCCGGCGTTCCCGGCGCCGCGGTGGGAGTGCTGCACCGCGGGCGGGAGTCGGTGTTCACCACCGGGGTGTCCAGTGTGGACACCGGATTGCCGGTCGACGCCGGAACGCTGTTCATGATCGGCTCGACGAGCAAGACGTTCGCCGCGGCCGCGTTGCTGTCGCTGGTCGAAGATGGCGTGCTGGACCTGGACAAACCTGTCGTCGAGTACCTTCCGGGGCTCGAACTCGCCGATCCGGTCGCGCGGAAGACGGTGACGGTGCGGCATCTGCTCACGCATTCGGCCGGGTTCCTCGGCGACGTCGACCTCGACACCGGCTGGGGCGACGACGCGTTGGCCAGGGCGGTCGGGCAGTTCGGTGACCTGCCGCAGATCTTCCCGCCCGGCGAGGTCTTCTCCTACTGCAACGCGGGGTTCCAGCTGGCCGGGCGCGTCGCGGAGGTCGTTTCGGGCAGTGCCTTCGAGGACCTGGTCCGCACCCGGTTGCTGGAGCCGCTCGGCATGACCGAGTCGTATTACCTGCCGTGGGAGGTGCTCACCCGGCGTCACGCCGTCGGCCACTTCGTCACCGACGGCGAGGCTTCGGTCGCGCACACCGTCGGCCTGACCCGTGCGGACAGCGCGAGCGGCGGCCTGTGGTCCACCGTGGCGGACCAGCTGAAATGGGCCCGGTTCTTCCTGGCCGGGGAGTCGGCGGGCGAACCGCCGCTCAGTGCCGAGACACGTGACCTCATGCGGACGCCGCAGCGCAAGGCCGCGCTGCGGTTCGAAGAGGTCGGGCTGAGCTGGCTGCACACCACGCACGGGGCCGCCCGGCTCGTGCGGCACGGCGGCAACGTCAGCAACCTGCAGCTCTCGGAGTTCGTCACGCTGCCGGAGGAGGACTTCGCGGTCACCGTGCTGACCAACAGCGCGGGCGGTGCGGCGCTGGGGCGGAACGTCGTCGACTGGTGCCTGGAACACCTGGTCGGCGTGCCCCCGGTCGAGAGCCTGCCGCCGCTGTCTTCGCCGTCGCTGGCCGAGTACACCGGCCGCTACGAGACCGGGCAGCTCGCGTTCGAGGTCACCGACCGCGACGGCGCGCTCTGGGCCCAGATGGTCGCCGACGTCGAGGACTTCCCGTCACCGCCTCCGTTCGAAGCGGTTTTCGTCGCCGACGACGCGATCGCTCCCGCCGCCGACACCCGTGCCGCCAGTGCGCGCTTCCTGCGTGACGAGCGTGGACGGGTGACTTCGGTCGAGTTCGGTGGCAGGACGGCGAAGCGGCGCGCTACGGTTACCGGGTAGTAACTTCGGCTGACCAGGAGTGATTATGAGCGAAAAGGCGACCGCGTTGTTGCTGAACCCGGGTGGGTACGACCCACGGCAGTTCGACCCGGAGACGCGTCGCCTGCTCCGCGCCACCATCGAGTGGTTCGAACAGCGCGGCAAGCGCAAGCTCGTCGAGGACTACCACGCTCAGACCTTCTACGCGGACTTCATCGAGTTCGCGGGCAAGGAAGGCCTGTTCTCCACGTTCCTCACTCCCGGCGCCGACGCCGACGGGAACCCCGACAAGCGCTGGGACACCGCGCGGGTCGCCGCCCTGTCGGAAATCCTCGGTTTCTACGGGCTGAACTACTGGTACCCGTGGCAGGTCACCATCCTCGGCCTCGGCCCGGTGTGGCAGAGCGCGAACGAGGCCGCCCGCAAACGCGCGGCGGACTCGCTCGCGGCGGGCGGCGTCGCCGCGTTCGGACTGTCCGAAAAGGAACACGGCGCCGACATCTACTCGTCGGACCTCGTGCTCACCCCGGACGGTGACGGTGGCTACCGCGCGAACGGCTCCAAGTACTACATCGGCAACGGGAACTGCGCGCGGACGGTGTCGGTGTTCGGCCGCATCGACGGTGTCGAGGGCCCGGACCAGTACGTGTTCTTCTACGCCGACGCGGAACACCCGAACTACCGCGTGGTGAAGAACGTCGTCCCGTCCCAGATGTACGTCGCCGAGTTCGAGCTGAACGACTACCCGGTGTCCGAAGAGGACATTCTCCACGTCGGCGCGGAAGCGTTCAGCGCCGCGCTGAACACGGTCAACATCGGCAAGTTCAACCTGTGCTTCGGCGGCATCGGGATGTCGACGCACTCGCTGTACGAGGCGATCACCCACGCGCACAACCGGGTGCTCTACGGCAAGAAGGTCACCGATTTCCCGCACGTGCGCAGGGGATTCGTCGAGGCGTACGCGCGGCTCGTCGCGATGAAGCTGTTCTCCGACCGCGCCGTGGACTACTTCCGCAGCGCGAACGCGGACGACCGCCGCTACCTGCTGTTCAACCCGATCACCAAGATGAAGGTGACCACCGAGGCGCAGAAGGTCATCGGCCTGGTCGCGGATGTGGTGGCGGCCAAGGGTTTCGAGGCCGACACGTATCTCGCGATGTCCAAGAACGACATCGACGGCCTGCCGAAGCTGGAAGGCACCGTGGCGGTGAACCTCGCGCTGATCGCGAAGTTCGTGCCCGCGTACCTGTTCGCGCCGCAGGCGTACGAGCCGGTGCCGACGCGCTCCGACGCTGCCGACGACGAGTTCCTGTTCCGCCAGGGCCCCGCGCGCGGGCTGTCCAAGGTGCGGTTCCACGACTGGCGTGAGGCCTACGCCAAGGCGTCCGCGATCCCGAACGTCGCGCGGTTCACCGAGCAGGCCGAGGCGCTGGTGAAGCTGTTCACCGACGCCGCCCCGGACGAGGCGCAGCAGCAGGACCTCGACTTCGGGCTCGCGCTCACCGAGCTGTTCACACTGGTCGTGTACGGGCAGCTGGTGCTGGAGCAGGCGGAGATCACCGGTATCGAGACCGAGGTCGTCGACCAGATCTTCGGCGTCCTGGTGCAGGACTTCAGCGTCGCCGCGATCGACCTGCACGGGAAGTCTTCCTCGACCGAGGCGCAGCAGTCGCTCGCGCTGGCTTCGATCCGGAAGCCCGTCGTCGACGCGGCCCGCTTCGATCACGTGTGGGCCCTCGTCCGCGATCTCTCCGGTGCCTACGCGATGAACCCGTAAAGATCCGTGAAGGCCTCCTTGAGGGACCCTGGGTCCCTCAAGGAGGCCTTCACGGACTTCTGAGGCTACTTGCCGAAGCCGGCCTTCCGGAGCGCGTCCGCCATGGAGCCGCCGCCGGAGTTCCCACCCCGGTTGCCGCCGCCACCGCGGTTGCCGCCGCCTTGGCGCTGCCCGCCCTGACGCTGGCCGCCTTGCCGCTGGCCACCGCCTTGACCGCGGTCACGACCGCTGCCGCCCTGCTCGCGGGCGGGCTTGCCGGGCTCGTCGTCCAGGCGCAGCGTCAACGAGATCCGCTTGCGCGGCACGTCGACCTCCAGCACCTTCACCTTGACGATGTCGCCGGGTTTCACGACCTCACGCGGGTCCTTGACGAAGTTCTTCGACAGCGCCGAGACGTGCGCGAGCCCGTCCTGGTGCACGCCGACGTCGATGAACGCGCCGAACGCGGCCACGTTCGTCACGACGCCTTCCAGGCGCATACCCGGCTTGAGGTCACCGATCTTCTCGACGCCGTCGGCGAAGGTCGCGGTCTTGAACGCCGGACGCGGGTCGCGGCCCGGCTTGTCGAGTTCGGCGAGGATGTCGGTCACCGTCGGGAGGCCGAAGGTGTCGTCGACGAACTCCGACGGCTTCAACGCCTGCAGCGTCCGCGAGTTGCCGATCAGCGCGCGCAGGTCGGTGCCGGTCGAGGACAGGATCCGCCGCACCACCGGATAGGCCTCCGGGTGCACCGAGGACGAGTCGAGCGGGTCGTCGCCGTCCGGGATCCGGAGGAAGCCCGCGCACTGCTCGAAGGCCTTGGGGCCGAGCCGCGCGACCTCCTTGAGCCCGGTCCGCGTCTTGAACGGGCCGTTCTCGTCGCGGTGCGCCACGATGTTCTCCGCCAGCGTCGTCGTGATGCCCGAGACGCGGGTCAGCAGCGGCGCCGACGCGGTGTTGACGTCCACGCCGACCGCGTTCACACAGTCTTCGACCACCGCGTCGAGTGAACGCGAAAGCGAGATCTCGGACAGATCGTGCTGGTACTGCCCGACGCCGATCGACTTCGGGTCGATCTTCACCAGTTCCGCCAGCGGGTCCTGCAGGCGCCGCGCGATGGAGACCGCGCCGCGCAGCGAGACGTCCATGCCCGGGAGTTCCTGCGACGCGAACGCCGAGGCCGAGTAGACCGACGCGCCCGCCTCGGAGACGACGGCCTTGGTCAGCTTCAGTTCCGGGTGCTTCTTGATCAGCTCGCCGGCGAGTTTGTCGGTCTCGCGCGAGGCGGTGCCGTTGCCGATCGAGATCAGGTCGACCTTGTGCCGGGCGCACAGCGCGGCCAGTTCGGCGATCGACTGATCCCACTTGTTGGCGGGCTGATGCGGGAAGATCACGTGGGTGCCGACGACCTTGCCGGTCGCGTCGACGACGGCGACCTTGACGCCGGTGCGGAAACCCGGGTCGAGACCCATCGTGGCGCGGGTGCCCGCCGGGGCGGCGAGCAGCAGGTCTCGCAGGTTCGCGGCGAACACGCGGACGGCGTCGTCCTCGGCCGCCTGGCGCAGCCGCATCCGCAGGTCGATGCCCAGGTGCAGCAGGATCTTCGTCCGCCACGCCCAGCGGACGGTGTCGCCGAGCCACTTGTCGCCGGGGCGGCCTTCGTTGGAGATGCCGAACTTGTACGCGATGCGGGTCTCGTAGTCGGTCGGCCCGGTCTTCGGCTCGTCGGACGGTTCCTCGGACTCCATCGTGAGGTCGAGGATTTCTTCCTTCTCGCCGCGCAGCATCGCGAGGATCCGGTGCGAGGGGAGTTTTGTGTACGGCTCGGAGAACTCGAAGTAGTCGGAGAACTTCGCGCCCTCGTCGGCCTTGCCGTCGCGGACCTTCGAGGCGAGGCGGCCCTGCGACCACATCTTCTCGCGCAGCTCGCCGATCAGGTCGGCGTCCTCGGCGAAGCGTTCGACGAGGATCGCGCGGGCACCGTCGAGCGCGGCCTGCGCGTCCGCGACGCCCTTGTCGGCGTCGACGAACACCGCGGCGGCGGCGTGCGGGTCCGTGTTCGGGTCGCCCATGAGCCCGTCGGCGAGCGGCTCCAGACCGGCCTCGCGGGCGATCATCGCCTTCGTCCGCCGCTTGGGCTTGTACGGCAGGTAGATGTCCTCGAGGCGGGACTTGGTGTCCGCCTCCATGATCGACGCTTCGAGCGCCTCGTCGAGCTTGCCCTGGCTGCGGATCGACTCCAGCACCGCGACCCGGCGCTCGTTGAGTTCCCGCAGGTAGCGGAGGCGTTCTTCGAGGGTGCGGAGCTGGGCGTCGTCCAGCATCCCGGTGACCTCTTTGCGGTACCGGGCGATGAACGGCACGGTCGATCCGCCGTCCAGCAGGTCGACGGCCGCTTTGACCTGCCCTTCGCGCACACCGAGTTCTTCGGCGATCTTCTGCTCGACTGTCTGCAGGCCCTGCACGCTCACTCCCACGCTCCTGAAATCCGCCCTCGGGTGCTCTCGGACCCTGCATTCTGCCGCTTCCGCCGAGCCGACTTTCGTATGGCCTCCTCTAACCGAACCCTTGACAGTGGGATTGGTCTGTACCATTTTGATGTGGCCGACGTCACCTGTTCGTGGAGGCCAGCTGTGAAAGTCAAGCCGAAACACGCGTTCCTCGCCCTGCTGTCGTCACTGGCCGTGTGCCTGGGGGTGACTTTCGCGGTCTCGGGCAGTGCCTCGGCCGCCAACATCCTGACCAACCCGGGCTTCGAACTCGGGACCACGAGCGGCTGGACCTGTACCGGTACGTCCTCGGTGGTCACCACGCCGGTCCACTCGGGCAGCCGTGCGCTCAGCGCCACCCCGGCCGGACAGGACAACGCCCGCTGCTCGCAGAGCGTGCCGGTCAAGGCCAACACCGCGTACACGCTCTCGGCGTGGGTGCAGGGCAGCTACACCTACCTCGGCGTCACCGGCACCGGGACGGGGGACAAGAACACCTGGACCCCGGGCACCGGCAGCTGGTCGCAGCTCTCGCTGAGCTTCACCACCGGCGCGTCCACCACGAGCGTCGACATCTACCTGCACGGCTGGTACGGCCAGCCCGCGTACTTCGCCGACGACGTCAACCTCGACGGCCCCGGCGGCTCGCCGACCACGACACCCACGACACCCACGACGTCGTCGCCCACCACCACGACGACCAGCAACCCGCCGACCACGACCACGACGACCAACCCGAACCCCGGCGACCTGCCGAAGCACGTGATCACCGGGTACTGGCAGAACTTCTACAACGGTGCGAAGGCGCTCAAGCTCGCCGACGTCCCGACGAAGTACAACGTCATCGCGGTGTCCTTCGCCGACGCGACGACCACGCCGGGCGCTGTCACCTTCACCCTCGACTCCGGTCTGTCGAGCCAGCTCGGCGGCTACACCGACGCGCAGTTCAAGGCCGACATCAAGACGGCGCAGGCGCGCGGGCAGAAGGTCATCCTGTCCGTCGGCGGCGAGAAGGGCACGATCCGCGTCGACTCCTCGGCCGCGGCGACGAACTTCTCCAACAGCATGAAGTCGCTCATCGCGACCTACGGTTTCGACGGCGTCGACATCGACCTCGAGAACGGCGTCAACGCGACCTACATGGCGCAGGCGCTGCGCAGCATCCACGCGGCGGGCGGCACGGTCATCACCATGGCCCCGCAGACGATCGACATGCAGAACCCGGCGGCCGAGTACTTCAAGCTGGCGCTGAACGTCAAGGACATCCTGACCATCGTCAACATGCAGTACTACAACAGCGGCTCGATGCTCGGCTGCGACCAGAAGGTCTACTCGCAGGGAACGGTCGACTTCCTCACCGCGCTGGCCTGCATCCAGCTGCAGAGCGGTCTGCGGGCCGATCAGGTCGGTCTCGGCCTGCCCGCCTCCGGTTCCGCGGCGGGCGGCGGCTACCAGGCGCCCGGCAACACGGTCAACGCGCTGAACTGCCTGGCGAAGGGCACCGGCTGCGGCTCGTTCAAGCCGGCGGCGACGTACCCGACCATCCGGGGCGCGATGACCTGGTCGATCAACTGGGACGCCTCCCAGGGCTATGCGTGGTCGAACACGGTGAGCGCGGGCCTGGCGGGCCTCCCGTGATGATCCGCTAGACCGGGGCGGGTGCCGGCGTCGCGCGGGCGACGGCACCCGCCCCTTCCATTTCAGCGGCGCAAAGCTCCCGGGGCCTCGGGCGGCACGACGGGCTCGAGCGGTGCGACAGGGGACAGCCGCCGGTACGGGGAGCCGAGCGGCGGGCGCGGGTCGGTCTCGCCTTTGTTGGGCCACAACGACATCGCGCGTTCCGCCTGTGCGGTGATGGTCAGCGACGGGTTCACCCCGAGGTTCGCCGAGATCACCGAACCGTCGGCGATGTGCAGCCCCGGATGACCGTGCACCCGCTGGTACGGGTCGACGACGCCGGTCTGACGGCTGTCACCGATCGCGCAGCCGCCGATGAAATGCCCGGTGATCGGGATGTTCGCCAGATCCGTCCAGGCGCCCTGCGCCAGCCCGCCGATCTTGTCCGCCACCCGCCGGGTGACCTCGTGCCCGGCCGGGATCCACTCGGGGTTCGGGTCGCCGATGCCCTGTTTCGTGGTCATCTTGCGGCCGAAGAGCCCGCGTTTCGTGTACGTGGTCACGGAGTTGTTCAGCGTCTGCATCACCAGCAGCCCGACCATCCGCTCCGACCACCGCCGCGGATTGTGCAGCCGCGCCAGGTTCCGCCGGTTCCGCAGCAGTTCGCGCAAGCCCAGCACCCAGCGGCGTTTGCCAGCCTCGCCGTCGACGAGCACCGTCGTCAGCAGGCCCATGAAGTTGCTGCCCTTGCCGTAGCGCACCGGCTCGACGTGCGTGACGGCGTCGGGATGGATCGACGACGTGATCGCGACGCCGCGAGTGAAGTCCGTGTCCTTCTGAAGGGATCGCGCGGCGAGGACGGCCTCGGAGTTCGTCCGGGCCAGCAGTCCCAGGCGTGGTGACAGGTCCGGCAGCGTGCCGGAGTCCTTCAGCGAATGCAGAAGCCGTTGCGTGCCCAGGGAAGCGGCGGCGAACACGACCTGCTGAGCGGTGAACGTCCGCTTGCGTTTGCGCAGCCACCGTCCTGTCCGGACGGTGTCGACAGCGTAGCCGCCGTCGATCGGCCGCACCGACACCGCGGTGGTCAGCGGATGGACCTCCGTACCCGCTTTTTCCGCCAGGTACAGGTAGTTCTTGACGGTCGTGTTCTTCGCGCCGACCCGGCAGCCGGTCATGCATTCACCGCAGTGCGTGCACGGTTTCCGCAGCGGGCCCTCGCCGCCGAAGAACGGGTCGACGTCGCGTTCGCCGAAGTGGACGCCGACGGGTGTCGGCCGGTAGGTGTGCGCGATGCCCATGTCCTCGGCGACCTCCCGCAGTACGCGGTCGGCCGGCGTGACCAGCGGGTTCTCCACCACGCCCAGCATCCGTTTCGCCTGGTCGTAGTGCGGGGCGAGTTCGGCCTTCCAGTCGGTGATGTGCGCCCACTGCGGGTCTTCGTAGAACGTGTCCGGGGGTTCGTAGAGCGTGTTCGCGTAGACGAGCGAACCGCCGCCGACACCCGCGCCGCTCAGCACGAAGGTGTTCTTCAACAGGGTCAGCCGCTGGATGCCGTAGCAACCCAGTTTCGGTGCCCACAGGTACTTCCGCAGCCGCCAGGAGGTCTTCGCGAACTCGTCGTCGGCGAACCGGCGGCCGGTCTCCAGCACGCCGACGCGATAGCCCTTCTCGGTGAGCCGCAACGCTGTCACGCTGCCGCCGAATCCGGAGCCGATCACCAGCACGTCGTAGTTCATCGCGGTCCCGCCGTCCGGTAGTCGCCGAGGTCGAGCGTTTTCGTGCGACGGTCGTATTCGGTCACCAGCCCCGGCCAGTTCGTGCTGACCCGGCCGTTCTCCTGGCGATACCAGCTGGCGCAGGCCGACCAGACGCTGCCGCCGAGCCGGCGCTGGACCTCCTCGTCGTACCGCTGCTCGACCTCCGGGACAACGTCCATATAGGACACTTCGGGCCGGGCGAGGTGTTCGACGGCCTGGCGGATGTAGCGTGCCTGCCGTTCGATCATGTAGATGATGGAGCCCGCGCCGAGGTTCGTGTTGGGCCCGTAGACGCAGAACAGGTTCGGGAAACCCGGCACGGTCATGCCGAGGTACGCCCGCGCGCCGCCCTTCCACGCGTCCGACAGCGACCTCCCGCCGAGACCCTCCACCTCGAGTTCGCCGAGGAAGTCGGTCGCCGCGAAACCGGTGCCGTAGACGATGACGTCGGCCTCGTGCTCGACGCCGTCCTCGGTGAGCACCCCGGACGGCGTGATCGCGCTGATCCGCCGCGTCTCCACGGCGACGTTGTGCTGGGCGAGCGCGGGCAGGTACTCGTTGGTGAACAGGATCCGCTTGCAGCCCAGCGGATAGTCCGGGGTGAGTTTCTCGCGCAGCGCCCGGTCCTTGATGTGACGGCGGCGCAACTGACCCGTCCGCAGTTCGAAGACCTTGGCCAGCAGCGGATGTTTGGTCATCGCGTAGGTCGCGTACTCGGCGAGCAGGAAGATCCGGAGCCTGCCCAGCAGCTGCGTGGCCGGGAGATGCCGGAACAGCCGCTGCTGCCAGCGCCGGTAGCGGGTGTCCCGTTTGGCCATGATGTAGGGCGCGGTGCGCTGGAACACCGTCAGTTCGCCCGCCTGGCGCTGGACCTCGGGCACGAACTGGATCGCGCTCGCACCGGTGCCGATCACCGCGACCTTCTTGCCGCGCAGGTCGACGTCGTGATCCCAGCGCGCGGAGTGGAAACTGGGGCCCTCGAAGCCGTCCTGGCCGGGAATGTCCGGCTGGACCGGCCGCGAAAGCTGTCCGACGGCGGGGACGAAAACGTTTGCCTCGAACGTTTCGTCGCCCGCGGTCTCCACCAGCCAGAGCCCGCGCCCCTCGTCGAAGGACGCGCCGGTGACGCGGGTGCCGAAGCGGATGTGCGGCTCGAGGCCGTAGCGGCGCACCACGCGTTTGAGGTAGGAGTGGATGTCCGGCTGCAGCGAGAACCGCTTCGGCCAGTCGGGATTGGGCTCGTAGGAGAACGAGTACAGCGGTGACGGGATGTCGCAGCCCGCGCCCGGGTAGGTGTTCTCCCGCCAGACGCCGCCCGGTTCGTCCGCGCTCTCCAGGATGGTGAAGTCGTCGAATCCGGCGCGTTTGAGCTCGATCGCCGTCCCGACCCCGCCGAATCCCGTCCCTACGATCAGCACGCTCGTCTCGCCCATGCCGATCGAAGTTACGCAGCCCTCATCCCGCCCGGAAGTGCACGACCGGCCACTCAATCGAGATTTTCGGCCACGACCGTATGGGACTCCGCCTTCGGGTGGGCCCAGGCCAGGAGTTGGTGAGCCGAGCTTTCCAGTGCCTCCAAGTCGCGCTTCGGGACACGCTCGAACGGTGTGATCACCACGGTCGCGGCCTTCTTCGCGGCCTTGATCTCCCAGAAGCCCTTCACGAACCCGCCGACCAGGATGGTGCCCTTGACCAGGCCGTTCTGCGTGATGACGACCTTGCGGTGCTCGTCGCTGATCACCCGCGTGCGGTCGGCGTAGGACAGGACGGTCTGGTCGAACGGACCCAGCAGCCGCGCCGGCGCGGGGGTGTCCGGATCCGGGCGCGAGGCTTCGGGCAGGTCGAAGAGCTCGCGTCCGTTCTCGTCGCGGAACGTCCGCAGCTCCGGCCGCAGCCGCTCGGCGACGTCGCCGAGCTTCGTGATCCCGGCCCACGCCTGCGCGTCCTGCACGCTCGCGGGCCCGAACGCGGCCAGATAGCGCTTGAACATCGCTTCGGGTGACAGTGACTCGTCCGGTTCGGCGCCGAGCCAGTCGCCGGTCGTCTGATAGGTCGGCTGTCCCGACTTGCCCCACACCCCGCGCGGCGGGATCTGCACCAGCGGCAGCAGTGCCCGCGCGACGTGTACCAGCGACGACGGCGCCGTGCCCTCCCAGTGCTTCGCGAGTTCCGCGCCGAGCCCGGCCGACGACAGCGGCCGCTCGCCGAGCAGTTTGCGGGCGGTGCGGGCGATCTCCTGGTGGTCGAGGCCCTTGATGTCGGGGCCGAACTGGGTGTTGCCGAGCACCGAGCGGTCGTAGAGGGGCTGCACGATGGGCCGCCACGCCAGCGCGTCCGAAGGCGTCACCAGATGCACCGTGCCGCGCATGAGCGCGATCCGCACGACGCTCTTGTCCAGCAGCAGGTTCGCCAGGTCTTCCTGGTGGAAGCCGTGCAGCCGTGTCCAGAGCGCGAAGTACGGCGGATTGGGTGCCTGCGCCTGCAGTCCGGCGAGGTGCTCGACCGCTTCGAGCGCGGTCATCTTCGAACGCCGGAGCAGCAGCTGCCGGTCCAGCATGGCGCGGTTCAGCGCGCGCCTGCTCAACAACGTGTCGGACATGCCGCTCACCCTAATCGGGATCAAGGACAGTTACGGTCCTCAATGCGCCGATTCTCGCCGGGGGATCCATAATCCCGGCCATGGAACTACCGCCGCCGGTGATCCGGGACTGGGACTACCCGCGCGGCACGGCGAGCATCGTCCTCATGGCCCGCTTCGCGGCCGAGAACGGCATCACGGGACTGGAGCCCTACGAGCGCGCTCCCGTGGACGGCCAGGTCGACGCGCGCCAGGAACTCGCGGTGGTCCGCGGCCTCGGCGGCGGTGACGACGTCGCGCTCCGGTTGAGCAGGCGATACCGCGTCAGCGCGTTCGGCATCTTCGGTTTCGCGTGCATCAGCAGCCCGACGCTGGGTGACGCGATGCGCTTCGCCCTGCGGTACCTGGATCTGAGCTTCACCTTCTGCATTCCGCACGTGACCGTCGAAGCGGGGCGGCTCGCGCTGGTCATGGACGACAGCCGCGTGCCGGATGACGTCGCCCGGTTCCTGGTACTGCGCGATCTCGGTGCCATCCACACCGTGATGCGCGACATTCTGCCGGAGATCTCCCTGCGGTCGCTGGCCTTCCGGCACGAAAAACCCTCCACTGTGGACGAATACGTGCGGACCTTCGGGCTGGCGCCGTCGTTCTCCGCGCCGTCCCACGTCGCCACCCTGGACCCGGTCTTCCTCGACAAACCGCTGCCGCAGGCCAACGACCAGACCGTCGCGGTGTGCGCCGCGCAATGCGATCTGCTGGTGTCACGGAAACGGGAACGGTCCGGGATCGCCCAGCAGGTTAGGGAACGGCTAGTGCGGCTCGGCGGTGTCGACGCCGGGATGGAGGAGGTCGCGCGGCGCCTCGCGCTCAGCCCGCGCACGCTGCGACGACGGCTTTTCGAGGCCGGAACCGGCTACCGCGCGCTGCTGGACGAGGTCCGCCAAGCGCTGGCGGAGGAGATGCTCGACACCGGGGCGCTCAGCGTGGAAGACGTCGCGCTGCGGCTGGGCTACGCCGAAGCGTCGAGTTTCATCTACGCCTTCAAACGCTGGAAGGGGATGACGCCGGCGGCTTACGCCCGGCGGAACGCGTTGCGAGCACGGCCGGGTAGGTGACCCGCAGCAGATGCAAAATCGAATCGGTGAGGAAGACCCGCAGCTCCTCGCGGCCGAGTGTGCCACGGATCAACCACTCGCGTGACGCGGCGCGCAGCATCCCGCCGTACGAGCGGATCATCGCGCGGAGCTCCTCGCGGCCCTCGGTGATGTCGCTCATCAGCGCGGCCGCGAGCACCCTGTCGGCGGCGATCTCGTCACCCTCCAACATGATGCGCTCGATGTCCGGGTCGCGGCCGACGGCCTCCTGGCCGATCGCCGTGAGCCACGCCTGCTGGTTGCGCTCGACGACCTCGATCCAGTGCGCGACGCTGATCGCCAGCCGCTCCTCGGCGGTGGTGTCGGGCAGGTTCTCGATCACCGGCGCCGGCACGATCATCATCTGCCGGACGACTTCCAGGTACAGCTCGCGTTTGCCGCCGAAGTAGTGGTTGATCAGCGGCCTGGCGACTCCGGCCGCTTTCGCGATGTCCGAGGTCGAAACCGAGGCGTACGTACCCGCGCCGAACAGCCGTCGGGCCGCGGCGAGGATCTCGGCGCGCCGGGCGGCCGGATCGAGGCGGCGCCGCCGGGTCTCCGGATCGGTGCTCATGGGCCGAGCGTAACTGTTTCAGGTGAGGCACTTGCCGTTACTGAACCGGAACAACCCGCAGGTAACCCCTGAGGCCTTCGAGGCGACGTTGGGGGCGGGGGGACCGGGTGTCATGGGTAGGGACGTATGACCAGTGCTGAACGTGATCCGGTCCGGCGTGTCGGCCGGTGGGTCAGTGTGCGGTTGCAGAAGCGTGACGTCCGGATCCAAGGTGACAGCGGGGACGAATGCGTCTCGTACGCGGGAATCGTGATCACCAGTTTCGAGAACGGTGACGAGGTCGGCGAACGGTGGATCCCGCTCGGTGTCGATCCGTCGGAGGCCGACGACGAGCAGCTCATCCAGCAGTTGCGGGACGCACTGATCTGGCAGGCGCGGCGACCCCCGCAGGCGGCGGGGGAGTGACTGAAGCCGGAACACGCGTGATTGAAGCCGGAACAGCTCCAGACACGTGAGTTACGGCTTCAATCACACGAGATCGTGCTCCAGGCACGTGAGATCCGGCTGGGTACCCGCGCGTCACTGCGTCCGCAGGCCGTCGAAAGCGATTTTGCACACCGCGTCCGCCAGTTCCGTGCCCGCCGAACCCCGGCGCGGCCGGTACCACTCGATCAGCGAGTTCACCATGCCGTACAGGAGCCGCGCGGTGACCGCGGGATCGATGTCGGGCCGCACGTCGCCCTCGGTTTCGGCCCTTTTCACCAGTTCCGTCACGAGCCGGTCGAATTCGCGCCGTCGCGCGAGCGCCGCCCGTTCGATCTTGGTGTTGCCCCGCACCCGCAGCAGCAGCGTTACGAAGGGCAGCTGCTCGACCAGGACGAGGACGCTGCCCCGCACCAGATGCTCCAGCTTCTCGATCGCCTTGCCCTCGAAGTACTCCGTCTCCAGAGCGACGGCGAACAGGCCGTTCAGCGCGCGGTCGACGGCGAGCCGCAGCAGCTCTTCCTTGCTCGGCACGTGGTGGTAGATCGCGGACTTCGTGATGCCCAGTTTGCGCGAGAGGTCTTCCATGCTGGTGCCGTCGTAGCCGCGTTCGTTGAACAGCTTCACCGCGACCTGCAGCAGCGACTCGAGGTCGTAGCCGGGGCGCCCCCGGCGGGCGGGGGTCGTCACCCGCGGTCCCGTTCGTCGAGGACGCGGCGCATCTTGCCCAGCGAACGCTCCAGCGTGTCCGGATCGACGACTTCGACGCCGACGCTCACGCCGACCCCGTCCTTGACGCCGGCGATCAGCCTGGCGGCGGCTTCGGCGCGCTGCTCGGTATTGGCGTCCGGGCGTGCTTCGACGCGGACGGTCAGGTGGTCCATCCGGCCCTTCGTGGACCGGACGAGCTGGAAATGCGGCGCGAGCGCGGGGGTCACCAGCACGACTTCCTCGATCTGCGTGGGGAAGACGTTGACGCCACGCAGGATGATCATGTCATCGCTGCGTCCGGTCACCTTCTCCATCCGCCGGTACGCGGGCCGCGCGGTGCCCGGCAGCAGCCGGGTGAGGTCGCGCGTGCGGTACCGGATGATCGGCAGCGCCTGTTTGGTGAGCGAGGTGAACAGCAGTTCGCCCTCGGCGCCGGTGGGCTTTTCGGTGAACGGGTCGATCACCTCGGGGAAGAAGTGGTCCTCCCAGATGTGCAGCCCGTCCTTCGTCTCGACACATTCCTGCGCGACGCCGGGCCCCATCACCTCGGACAGGCCGTAGATGTCGACGGCGTCGATGCCGACGCGCTCCTCGATCTCGGTGCGCATCTGCTCGGTCCACGGTTCCGCGCCGAAGATGCCGACCCTGAGCGAACTCGACTGCGGGTCGATGCCCTGCCTCTCGAACTCGTCGAGCAGCGTGAGCATGTACGACGGCGTGACCATGATGATCTCGGGTTTGAAATCGGTGATGATCTGCACCTGCCGCGCGGTCATCCCGCCCGACGCCGGGATCACGGTGCAGCCCAGCTTCTCGGCTCCGTAGTGCGCGCCGAGGCCGCCGGTGAACAGGCCGTAGCCGTAGGCGACGTGGACCTTGTCGCCCGGCCGTCCGCCCGCCGCGCGGATCGAGCGCGCCATCACCGTCGACCAGGTGTCGATGTCCTCGGCGGTGTAGCCCACGACGGTCGGTTTGCCGGTGGTGCCGCTGGACGCGTGGATCCGGCTCACCCGCGATTCCGGTACGGCGAACATGCCGAACGGGTAGTTGTCGCGCAGGTCCTGTTTGGTGGTGAAGGGGAACTTCACCAGGTCTTCCAGCGTCTTGCAGTCGTCCGGGTGGACGCCGGCCTCGTCGAACTTCCGGGTGTAGAACGGCACGTTGTCGTAGGCGTGCCGCAGCGTCCACTGGAGGCGGCCCAGTTGCGACGCCTGGAGTTCGTCGATGGTCAGGTTCTCGGCTTCGTCGCTGAAAGTCATCGTCACGCCTTCTGGATGGTGCGGCTGCGGCCGCGGAATTCGGCGACGACCTCCGGCCCGTCGGGGGTCTCCCGGTGCACGGTGACGTCGTAGATGCCGTTGCGGCCGTAGCGGGTCCGCTCGGTGGCGGTGGCGATGAGGTGGTCGCCGAGCTTGCCCGCGGACACGAAGGAGATCTCCGCGCCGGAAGCGACGGTGACCGGGCCATGGCTGTTGCAGGCGCAGGCGAAAGTCGTGTCGGCCAGCAGAAAGACGTAGCCACCGTGCGCGATGCCGTGGCCGTTGACCATCGTCTCGGTGATCTTCATGGAGGCGACCGCGTGCCCTTCGGCGGCCTCGATCAGCTCGATGCCCAGCGCGTTCGACGCCAGGTCTTCGGCGAACATCGTGTGCGCGGCGTTAGTCAACCCGGGACCACCTAGTTACTGACCGAACGGACGGTTGCTAAAGGGTGTAGTCAGATTGGGCAGATGTCAAGGGTCCACCGCCAACAGGGGGGTTTGCAAGTGCCCCGCCACGAGCTACAGTGAATTACTGAACGGACGGTCTGTAAATCCCACCATGGTGAAGGGTCGACTAATGGCTTTGCTGCGCAGCTACGTCTCCGGCGGGTGGCACACGGCGGAAAACGACGGCGTACCGCTGCACGACGCCTCGACCGGCGAGGAGGTCGCCCGTGTCTCGTCCGACGGCATCGACTTCGCCGCCGCGCTGGACCACGGCCGCCGCACCGGCGGCCCCGCGCTGCGCGAGCTGACCTTCCACCAGCGCGCCGCGCTGCTGAAGGCACTGGCCTCACATCTGCGCGAACACCGCGAAGAGCTGTACGCGCTCTCGGCGAGGACGGGTGCCACCAAGGGCGACTCCATGGTCGACATCGACGGCGGTATCGGCGTCCTGTTCGCCTACTCCAGCAAGGGCAAACGCGAACTGCCGAACGACACCGTCTACGTCGACGGCAACGTCGAGCCGCTGAGCAAGGGCGGCACGTTCGTCGCCCAGCACATCGCCGTCCCGCTGCGCGGCGTCGCCGTCCAGATCAACGCCTTCAACTTCCCGGTCTGGGGCCCGCTGGAGAAATTCGCGCCCGCGTTCCTCGCCGGTGTGCCGAGCCTGATCAAACCGGCCAGCCAGACCTCGTACCTGACGGCGCGGCTGGTCGAGATCATCATCGAGTCCGGCATCCTGCCCGAGGGCACGCTGCAGTTCGTCGCGGGCAGCGTCGGAGACCTGCTCGACCACGTCACCGCGCAGGACCTCGTCTCGTTCACCGGTTCCGCGTCGACGGCGCAGAAGCTCCGCGCGCACCCCGCGATCGTGCGCAACTCCGTCCGGTTCAACGCCGAGGCCGACTCGCTGAACTGCTCGATCCTCGGCCCGGACGCGAAACCCGGCACCACCGAGTTCGACCTCTTCGTCAAGCAGCTCACCACCGAGATGACGGTCAAGGCCGGGCAGAAGTGCACCGCCATCCGCCGTGCCTTCGTGCCCGCGGACCTGCTGGACGCCGTCGCCGAGGCCGCGAGCGCGCGGCTGGCGAAGACCGTCGTCGGCAACCCCACCGCCGAGGGGGTCCGGATGGGTGCCCTGGCCAGCCTGGAGCAGCGTGAGGAGGTCCGGCGGTCGCTCAAGGCGCTGCTGGACGTCGGCACGGTCGTCTTCGGCGACCCGGAGCAGGTCGAGGTCGTCGGCGCCGACGCCGAACGCGGCGCGTTCATCTCGCCGGTACTGCTGAAGGCCGATCCGGAGCGTTCCGAGCCGCACGAGGTCGAGGCCTTCGGCCCGGTCTCGACGTTGCTGCCCTACACCTCCACCGAGCAGGTCATCGAGCTCGCCGCGCGCGGCGGCGGCAGCCTGGTCGGCTCCATCGTCACCGCGGACGCGGAGTTCGCCCGCGAGGTCGTCCTCGGTGTCGCGCCGTACCACGGCCGTCTGCTGGTGCTGGACGCCGAAGACGCCAAGGAGTCCACCGGCCACGGCTCGCCGATGCCGCAGCTGGTGCACGGCGGACCCGGTCGCGCCGGTGGCGGCGAGGAGATGGGCGGCGTCCGCGGCGTGCTGCACCACATGCAGCGCACGGCGGTCCAGGGCAGCCCGAAGGTGCTCAGCACGGTCACCGGCCGCTGGGTCACCGGCGCCCCGCGCGCCGAAGGCGACGTCCACCCGTTCCGGAAGTCCTTGGCGGAGCTGAAGATCGGCGACTCCGTCGTCGCCGGGCCGCGTGAGGTCCTGCAGTCCGACGTAGACCACTTCGCCGAGTTCACCGGCGACACCTTCTACGCCCACACCGATCCCGAAGCCGCCGCGGCGAACCCGCTGTTCGGCGGGATCGTGGCGCACGGCTACCTCGTGGTCTCGTTCGCCGCCGGCCTGTTCGTCTCGCCGGAGCCCGGCCCGGTGCTGGCCAACTACGGCCTGGAGAACCTGCGGTTCCTCACCCCGGTCAAGGTCGGCGACACCCTCACGGTGACGTTGACCGCCAAGCAGATCACCCCGCGCATCGACCAGGAGTACGGCGAGGTCCGCTGGGACGCCGACGTGACCAACGCCGACGGCGACTCGGTCGCCAAGTACGACGTGCTGACCCTGGTGGCGAAGGAGCAGTCATGACGGCCACGGTCGTTGAGGGAACACAGCCCGAGCGCGACCTCGAGCAGCACTTCGAGGCGACCATCGAGCGCGATCAGCGCATCGAGCCGCGCGACTGGGTGCCCGAGGGCTACCGCAAGACGATGATCCGCCAGATCGCGCAGCACGCGCATTCGGAGATCATCGGCATGCAGCCCGAGGGCAACTGGATCACCCGTGCGCCTTCCTTGCGGCGCAAGGCGATCCTGCTCGCGAAGGTGCAGGACGAGGCCGGCCACGGGCTGTACCTGTACTCGGCGGCGGCCACCCTCGGCGCCGACCGCGCGGACCTGACCGACAAGCTCATCAACGGCAAGCAGAAGTACTCGTCGATCTTCAACTACCCGACGCTGACCTTCGCCGACGTCGGCGTGGTCGGCTGGCTGGTCGACGGCGCGGCGATCTGCAACCAGGTCCCGCTGTGCCGCAGCTCGTACGGGCCGTACGCCCGCGCCATGATCCGCATCTGCAAGGAAGAGTCCTTCCACCAGCGGCAGGGCTTCGAGCTGCTGATGACGATGATGCGTGGCACCGACGAACAGCGCGCGATGGTGCAGGAGGCGGTGAACCGCTGGTGGTGGCCGTCGCTGATGATGTTCGGCCCGCCCGACGCGGATTCGCCGAACACCGCGCAGTCGATGGCGTGGAAGGTCAAACGCCACACCAACGACGAACTGCGCCAGCGCTTTGTCGACATGTCCATTCCGCAGGCCGAGGCGCTGGGCGTCACCTTTCCGGATCCGGATCTGAAATGGAACGCCGAACGCGGGCACTACGACTTCGGCGCCGTCGACTGGGACGAGTTCAAGAACGTGTTGAAGGGCAACGGCCCCTGCAACGCCCAGCGCATCGCGCATCGGCGGCGGGCCCAGGAAGACGGCGCGTGGGTGCGCGAGGCAGCGGCCGCCCACGCCGCCAAGAAAGGGGCTTCGTGATGAAACACGACTGGCCGTTGTACGAAGTGTTCGTCCGGGGCAAGCGCGGCCTGAACCACGTGCACGTGGGTTCGCTGCACGCGGCGGACGACGACATGGCGCTGCACCACGCGCGGGATCTGTACACCCGCCGCAACGAGGGTGTGTCGATCTGGGTCGTGCGTGCGAGCGCCATCACCGCGTCCTCTCCGGACGAGAAGGACCCGTTCTTCGCGCCCAGCGGCGACAAGGTGTACCGGCACCCGACGTTCTACGACATCCCCGACAACGTTCCGCACATCTGACATGAGCTTCGACAACGCCTACGAGGCGATCACCGAGGAAAACGACTCGCGCTGGGCCTTCGGCACCGGCTTCGAGGACCCGCTGTCCGGGGTGGACACCGCGGTTCCGTCCGGTGTGGACGGTGCGCGGCTGGCGGCCTACTGCCTGATGCTCGGCGACGACGCGCTGATCTTCTCGCACCGGCTGCAGGAATGGTGCACGAACGCGCCCGAACTCGAGGACGAGGTCGCGATCGCGAACATCGCGCTCGACCTGCTCGGACAGGCCCGGCTGCTGCTCGCCCGCGCGGGCAAGGCCGATGGCGGTGAGCGCACCGAGGACTCGTACGCCTTCTTCCGGAGCGAGCAGGAGTACCGCAACGTCCGGCTCGCCGAACTCGAAGGCGGGCACTTCGGGCATCTGATCGCGCGGATGCTGGTGTTCTCGATCTGGCGGCTGGCGCTCTTGCAGCGACTTCAGACCAGTGTCGACCCGGTGCTGGCGGCCATCGCGGACAAGGGTGTCAAGGAAGTCGCGTACCACCGTGACTACGCGGCGCAGTGGGTCGTCCGGCTGGGCGACGGGACCGAGCTGTCCCACGAGCGCATGCAGGAAGGTCTCGACGCGGTCTGGCCTTATGTGGGCGAGCTGTTCACCGCGCACGAGGTCGAGTTCGTCGAGTCACCGTCGCTGAGGCCGGAGTTCGACGCGATCCTCGACCAGGTGCTGGCCGTCGCGAAGCTGACGCGCCCCGAAATCGGTGCCATCGCCGGGGTGTCCGGCCGGATGGGCCGCGACGGCGTGCACACCGAGCGGATGGGCTTCCTGCTGGCGGAACTGCAGAGTGTCGCCAGGGAACACCCGGACGCGACATGGTGACCGCGTACGCCGTGGCGGCCACGGTCACCGATCCGGAACTGCCGATGCTCACCCTCGCCGACCTCGGCGTACTGCGCGAGGTGTCCGAATCCGATGGCCGGGTGGTCGTCGCGATCACCCCGACCTACACCGGCTGCCCGGCGATGGACACCATGCGCGACGACCTCGTCCACGCGCTCACCGGCGCGGGCTACGGCGAGGTCGAGGTCCGCACGGTGCTCCAGCCCGCCTGGTCCACCGACTGGATCACCGAAGACGGCAAACGGAAACTGGCCGAGGCCGGGATCGCGCCGCCGGGGGCCGCGCCGCGGCGGACCGGCCCGATCCCGCTCACGCTGAGCCCGCCGGTGTCTTCGGTCCGCTGTCCTCATTGTGGCTCCGCGGACACCGAGGAGCAGTCCCGGTTCAGCGCGACGGCGTGCAAAGCGTTGCGCCGCTGCCGGTTCTGCCTCGAGCCGTTCGAACACGTCAAGGAGATCTAGTGACCGCGATCCTGCGCCGCACCGGGTTTCACACCCTGAAGGTGGCCGACGTCCAGCGTCTGTGCGACGACGCCGTCGCGGTGACCTTCGACGTGCCCGAAGACCTCGCCGAGACGTTCCGCTTCAAGGCCGGCCAGTCACTGACCCTGCGCCGCGAGGTCGAGGGCCGCGACGAGCGCCGTTCGTACTCGATCTGCGCGCCCGCCGGGGCGGCGCCGCGGGTCGGCGTCCGGGAGGTGCCGGGCGGGCTGTTCTCGTCGTGGCTGGTGCGTGACGTGAAACCCGGCGACGAGATCGAGGTCGCCGCGCCCACCGGCAATTTCAGCCCGGATCTCGAAGCCGCCGGGCATCACGTGCTGATCGCGGCCGGATCCGGCATCACGCCGGTGCTGTCGATCGCGTCCTCGCTGCTCAGCGAATCCGACGCGACGGTCACCGTGCTCTACGGCAACCGGCGCACGGACACCGTCATGTTCGCCGACGACCTCGCGGACCTGAAAGACCGGTACCCCGCGCGGCTCGAACTCGTGCACGTGCTCTCCCGCGAGCCGCGCGAGGCCGAACTGTTCACCGGCCGCCTCGACGTCGAGAAGCTGCGGCGCCTGTGCACCGTGCTGATCCCGGTCGAAGACGTCGCGCACTGGTGGCTGTGCGGGCCTTTCGAGATGGTGACAGGCGCGCAGGAACTCCTTCGTTCGCTCGACGTCGCCGACGAGAAAATCCACCAGGAACTGTTCTATGTGGACACTCCGCCGGAGCCGGTGCACCACGTCGACCCGGCCGTCGTCGGATCCTCCAGCGAGGTCACGCTGGTACTCGACGGCCGGTCGACGACGATGACGTTGCCGCGCAACTCCTCTCTGCTCGACGGCGCGCAGAAGTACCGTCCGGACCTGCCCTTCGCCTGCAAGGGCGGCGTGTGCGGGACCTGCCGGGCGAAGATCTGCGACGGCAAGGTGGACATGCGGCGCAACTTCGCCCTGGAGAAGGCCGAAGTGGACGCCGGTTTCGTGCTCACCTGTCAGTCGGTGCCGGTGTCCGAAGCCGTCACCGTGGACTTCGACGCCTGATCACGCGAGTTACGAGTCCAATCACGCGAGTTACGGCTCCTTTGCCCAGGGCCATGCGGGCAACCATCGCTCCCCGCCTCGGCCGACGTTGTGAAAGCCACTTTCGCAACCTTCAACGTTGCGAAAGTGGCTTTCACAACATGCCGCCTTCGCCTGACCCCCTCAGTGAGTCCCCAGCCACCTCGTGATGCCGATGTCCTTCAGGAACGGCCGGTCGTGGCTCGCCACGATCAGCGTGCCCCGGTAGGCCAGCAACGCCTCGGTGAGCCGTCGCACGCTCGCCAGGTCGAGGTTGTTCGTCGGCTCGTCGAGCAGCAGCAGTTTCGGCGTCGGTTCGGTCAGCAGCAGCGCCGCCAGTGCCGCGCGGAACCGCTCCCCGCCGGAGAGCGACGCGACTTCACGGTCGGCCGTCTTGCCCCGGAACAGGAACCGTGCCAGCCGCGCGCGGATCTCGTTGTCCGTGAGTGACGGCGCGACCAGACGTACGTTGTCCACAATGGACATCGTGTCGTCGAGGATGTCGATCCGCTGGGGGAGCAGCCGCGCGGGGACGAACAGCCGCGCTTCGCCCGATCGCGGCGGGAGTTCGCCGGTGATCGTGCGGAGCAGGGTGGTCTTGCCCGAACCGTTCGGGCCGACGAGCGCGATCCGCTCGGGGCCCATGACATGCAGGTTCACCGGCGGGCCGAACCGGGGTTCGGCGTCGATGCGGAGCACGTCCGTTCCCCGCGCGACCGTGGTTTCCGGCAGCTCGACGCGGATCTCGGCGTCCTCGCGCACCAGCTCCTCGGCGGCTTTCAGCGCTTCGACGGCGTCCTCCAGCCTGCCGGTGTGCAGGTTCCGGTACTTGCCCGCGGCGATCTGCGCGTCCTCCTGTCGTTTGCGCATCCGTCCCTTCGGTTCGCGTTTCCGGTCCCACATCTTCTGGCCGTAGCGGGCTCGCCGGGCGAGCGTGGTCCCGGCCTCGATCAGCTCGCGCTTCTGCCGTTTGACGTGAGATTCGGCCGCGCGCACGTGCCGTCGCGCGGCTTCTTGGGCGACCTCGACGGCATGCTCGTAGTCGTCGAGGTCGCCGCCGTACGTGGTCACCTCGCTGTCGCGGACCTCGACGATCCTGTCGACCAGCCGGAGGAGCTCGCGGTCGTGGGAGACCACGACGAGGATCCCGCCCCAGCCCTCCACCTCGCGGTGCACGAGTTCGCGTGCCCGCAGGTCGAGGTTGTTCGTCGGCTCGTCGAGCAGCAGTGCGGCGGGACGCCGCAGGAGCAGGGCGGCCAGCCCGAGCAGCGTGAGCTCACCGCCGGACAGCTCGCCCGCTCGCTGGTCGAGGCGGACGGCGTCCAGGCCGAGTCTGTCGAGGATCGCGCGGATGCGTTCCTCGACGTCCCAGTTGTCGCCGATGGTGGTGAAGTGCTCCTCTGCGGTAGCGCCGCTCTCGACGGCCCTGATCGCCGAGCGGAGCGCGGTGACGCCCAGCACGTCGTCGACGCGGCGGCCGGTGTCGAGGACGAGGTTCTGCGGCAGGTAGCCGAGCTCACCCGGCGTGGTGATGGAGCCCGAGGTGGCTTTCAGCCCGCCGGCGAGCAGGCGGAGCAGTGTGGACTTGCCGGATCCGTTGGTGCCGACCAGGCCGGTGCGGCCTGCCCCGATGGTGAGCGAAAGGCGCTCGAACACTCCGGTGCCGTCGGGCCAGGTGAAGGTGACGTCGGAAAACGTCAAGGAAGAAGACATGAGACTCCCTGCGAAGGAGGTGGATGAGGGCGCAGGTTCGTCTCAGAAGATCACCGCGCCAGGGTAGCCGGGCGGCGCTGCCGGTGCGACCGATTTGGCGGGGGCATACTGGCGACGTGATCGAACGCCCGCACGTCCTGCTGTCCGCCGCCGTCTCGCTGGACGGGTACCTCGATGACGCGACCGACACCCGGCTGGTGCTGTCCAACCAGGACGATTGGGCCCGGGTGGACGGCCTGCGCGCGGCGTCGGACGCGATCCTGGTCGGCGCCAACACGGTCCGCGCGGACGATCCCCGCCTGCTGGTCCGCTCCCCGGAGCTGGTCGCCGAGCGCGTCGCGGCGGGCCGTCCGGAGCAACCGGTCAAGGTCACGCTCACCCGGAGCGGCTCGCTCGATCCGGCGGCACAGTTCTTCACCGTCGGGGACGCGGAGAAGCTGGTCTACGCGCCGCCCGGCGTCGTCACGGGGGTGAAGGCGACCGTGGTTGAAACTTTCGGCCTGCGCGAAATGCTGGCCGACCTCCACGCGCGCGGCATCCGGCGGCTGATGGTCGAAGGCGGCGGTGCGATGCACACCCAGTTCCTCACCGAGGGGCTGGCCGACGAACTGCACCTGGCGATCGCGCCGTTCTTCGTCGGCGATCCGCGCGCGCCCCGGTTCACCGGTCCGGGCGCGTTCCCTCGCGGGCTCACGCTGGTCGAAAGCACCCGGCTGGGCGACATCGCCGTCCTGGAGTACCACGCCACACCGGAACCGTCCGAAGTGGACATCCGGCGCCTGCGCGAGGCCATCGCGCTGGCCGAGAACTGCCCGCCGCGCACTTTCCGCGTCGGCGCCGTCATCACCGGTGCCGACGGCGAAGTGATCTCCACCGGCTACTCGGGCGACGGCGATCCGAACAACCACGCCGAAGAAGCCGCGCTCGCCAAACTCGAACCGGGAGACCCGAGGCTGGCGGAGGCGACGATGTACACGTCGCTGGAGCCGTGCAGCTCGCGGACGTCACATCCGCGGAGCTGCACCCAGCTCATCCTCGACGCGGGCATTCCCCGCGTCGTGTTCGCCTGGCGCGAGCCGTCGGTGTTCGTCGACTGCGTCGGCGCGGAAACGCTGGAAGCGGCCGGACGCCGGGTGATCGAGGTGCCAGCCCTCGCCGCCGACGTCCGCCGCGCGAACACCCATCTCGCGGGCGTCCGCCCCTGACCTACTTGCAGGCGCTGCAGCAGCCGCAGCCCTGACCGGTGCACGCCGAGCAGCAACCGTGGCGAAGCACGACCTTCAACAGGCGCTTGATCATCGCTGTCCTCCCGATCGTTGTCATCCCACCGCCCCTGTCACGCTAAGTTCTGCGCATACGACAGTGGTACCGCCGGGAGTGCCATGACGCTGCTCCAGCGGGTGACGTCAGGATTCGAGGTCCCCCTCCAGCGATAGGTAGACCTCGCGCAGCTGAGCCAAAAGGTCGGCGTCCGGCTCGGCCCAGAGTCCCCGATCGGCGGCCTCGTTCAGCCGCTCGATGATGCCGCGCAGCGCCCACGGGTTGGCCTGGCGCAGGAACTCCTGGTTGACCTCGTCGAGCACGTAGGACTCGGTGAGCTTCTCGTACATCCAGTCGCCGACCACGCCGGCGGTGGCGTCGAAACCGAAGAGGTAGTCGACTGTCGCCGCCAGCTCGAAAGCGCCCTTGTAGCCGTGCTTGCGCATCGCCGCCAGCCAGCGCGGGTTGACCACGCGGGCACGGAAGACGCGCGCGGTCTCCTCGCCGAGGGTGCGGGTGCGGACCGCGTCCGGGGTGGTGCTGTCGCCGACGTAGGACGCGGGCGCCGTCCCGGTGAGCGCGCGGACCGTCGCGATCATCCCGCCGTGGTACTGGAAGTAGTCGTCGGAATCGGCGATGTCGTGCTCGCGGGTGTCGGTGTTCTTGGCCGCGACCACGATCCGCTTGTACGAGTTCTCCATGTCCTCGCGCGCGGGCCTGCCGTCGAGGTCGCGACCGTAGGCGAACCCGCCCCAGACCGCGTAGACCTCGGCGAGATCCTTGTCGTCGCGCCAGTTCCCGGAATCCATCAGCGGCAGCAGACCCGCGCCGTACGCGCCGGGCTTGGAGCCGAAGATCCTCGTGGTGGCACGGCGTTCGTCACCGTGCGCCGCCAGATCCGCGCGGGTGTGGGCGCGGACGAAGTTCTGCTCGTCCGGTTCGTCGAGGTTCGCGACGAGGCGCACGGCGTCGTCCAGCAGCGTGATCACATGCGGGAAGGCGTCGCGGAAGAACCCGCTGATCCGCACGGTGACGTCTACGCGCGGGCGGCCGAGTTCGGCGAGCGGGATGGCCTCGATCCCGGTGACCCGCCGCGACGCCTCGTCCCAGACCGGCTGGACTCCCAGCAGGGCAAGGACTTCCGCGGCGTCGTCACCCGAGGTGCGCATGGCCGACGTACCCCACACCGAGAGACCGACCGACCGCGGCCAGTCTCCGGTGTCCTCCTTGTAGCGACGGAGAAGCGAGTCGGCCAGCGCTTGCCCGGTCTCCCACGCGAGACGGCTCGGGATGGCCTTCGGGTCGACGGTGTAGAAGTTGCGGCCGGTCGGCAGCACGTTGATCAGGCCACGCAGGGGAGACCCGCTGGGACCGGCGGGGATGTAACCGCCGTCGAGCGCGTGGAGCACGGCGTCGATCTCGGCGCCGGTGCCCGCCAGCCGCGGCACGATCTCGGTTGCCGCGAAGGTCAGCACGCGCGCGACGTCCTGGTGTTCCGGGATGTCGGCGACGACCTCGGTGACGGCGGCGGGGGACCAGTCGCGGGCCTCCATCGCCACGACGAGCGCGCGCGCCTTCTGCTCGATCGCGTCCACTTCGGACAGTGGCGTGTCGCTGTTCTCCTTGAGACCCAACGCGGAACGCAAGCCGGGGACGGCGCCCTGTTTGCCGCCCCACATCTGCTGGGCACGCAGCATCGCGAGCACGAGGTTGATCCGGGCCTCGCCTTCCGGCGCGGCGCCGAGGATGTGCAGACCGTCGCGGATCTGGGCGTCCTTGACCTCGCACAGCCAGCCGTCGATGTGCAGCAGGAAGTCGTCGAACTCCGCGTCGTGCGGGCGTTCCTCGACACCGAGGTCGTGATCCAGCTTCGCGGCCTGGATGAGCGTCCAGATCTGCGCGCGGACCGCGGGCAGCTTCGCCGGGTCCATCGCGGCGATGTTGGCGTGCTCGTCGAGAAGCTGTTCCAGGCGGGCCATGTCGCCGTAGCTCTCGGCGCGGGCCATCGGCGGGATCAGATGGTCGACGATCGTGGCGTGCGCGCGCCGTTTCGCCTGCGCGCCCTCGCCGGGATCGTTGATCAGGAACGGGTAGATCAGCGGCAGATTACCAAGGACGGCGTCCGGCGCGCAGGAGTCCGAGAGGCCGGCGGTCTTGCCGGGAAGCCATTCCAGCGAACCGTGTTTGCCGAGGTGGACGACGGCGTGCGCGCCGAACTCCTCCTCGAGCCAGCGATACGCGGCGAGATAATGATGGCTCGGCGGGAGATCCGGGTTGTGGTAGATCGCCACCGGGTTCTCGCCGAACCCTCGCGGCGGCTGGATCATCAGGATGACGTTGCCGGACTGCAGGGACGCGAGCACGATGTCGCCGTTGTCGACGTAGAGCTCGCCGGGCGCGGGGCCCCAGTGCTCCTCCATCCCCTCGCGCAGCTCCGCGGGCAGCTCGGCGAACCACTCGCGATACTTGTCGGCGGGGACGCGGATCGGGTTGCCGGACAGTTGCTCCTCGGTGAGCCACTCCGGATCCTGACCGCCCGCGGCGATGAGCGCGTGGATCAGCGCGTCACCGTCGGGCTGGTCGGTGCCGGTGGGCTCGACACCGGGGAACGGGTCCTCGCCGAGGTCGTACCCCCGGTCGCGCATGCGGCGCAGCAGCTCGATCGCGGACGCGGGCGTGTCGAGGCCGACCGCGTTGCCGACGCGGGAATGCTTCGTCGGGTACGCGGACAGCATCAGCGCGATGCGGCGCTCCGGCGGCGGCGTGTGCCGCAGACGGGCGTGGGCGAGCGCGATCTTGGCGACCCGGGACGCGCGCTCGGCGTCCGGCACGTACTTGGGGAGGCCGTCGTCGTCGATCTCCTTGAACGAGAACGGGACGGTGATGAGCCTGCCGTCGAACTCGGGGACGGCCATCTGGTTGCCCGCGTCGAGTGGGGAAAGGCCGTCGTCGTTCGCCGCCCAGGTCTCGCGGTCACTGGTGAGACAGAGAGCCTGAAGGATCGGGATGTCGAGCGCGGCCATCTCGGAGACGTCCCATGCCTCGTCGTCCCCGCCCGCGCCGACCTCGGACGGCTTGGTGCCGCCGGCGGCCAGCACGGTGACCAGGAGCGCGTCGGCCTTGGTGAGTTCGGCCATCATCTCCGGCTCGCGGGTGCGCAGGGACGCGCAGTGGATCGGGAGCGCGCGGCCCCCGGCGTCCTCGATGGCGTCGGAAAGGCTGTGGACGAACTCGGTGTTGCCGGACAGGTGATGCGCGCGGTAGTAGAGGATCGCGATGACCGGACCTTCGGTGGCTTTCGGCTCGCGTTCGAGGACGCCCCACAGCGGCTGCACGGCGGGCGGCTCGAAACCGTCGCCGGTGAGCAGGAGCGTGTCGCTCAGGAACCGGTGCAGCTGGGTGAGGTTGGCCGGGCCGCCCTGCGCGAGATACGCGTGGGCCTCCGCCGCGGTCCCCGCCGGAACCGTCGACAGCTTCATGAGCTGCGCGTCCGGCGTCTGCTCGCCGCCGAGGACGACCACGTGCGCGCCACTCGCGCGGACCGTGTCGAGCCCCTCCTGCCAGCTCCGCTCGGACCCGAGGATCCGGACGACGACGATCTGGGCGCCGTCGAGCAGAGCGGGCAACTCGGCCAGGTCGAGCCGGGCGGGATTGGCCAGCCGGTAGTCGGCCTCGCCGGCGCGGGCGCTGAGCAGATCGGTGTCCGATGTGGACAGAAGCAGGATCACGGCAGTCCTCACTCGGGGTGTCCGCGCCCCGGGTCGTGCGGTCGCGACGGCCGGAGTTCCTGGCTTCCCCTCGTGGTCCGGTCGGGTTCCGGAGGGGTGACAGTGGCGGGACCGCCCCGGACTCTCACCGGGTTCCTCCCTCTGCCGACGCGTGGGTTCCCGCTCACTCTCCGGTGCGGTCCGGCGGGAGTCAAGGTGATGTGTTCGGCAGGGGGTGAGGGAGGGTGTTTGCGCTGGTCGTGGGTGTGGGCTGTGGTTCTGCGCTCAGGCTGCCTTCATGTAGCGGGGGAAGGCAGCCTTCGTTGCGTCTAGCTGTAGTGCTGTGGTGGAGGAAGCCGGCGGTTTCAGCGAGGCGGGTGTGGTCGTCGATGGTGCAGTGGACGTAGTCGTGGCAGACGCGGTGTCCGTGGCGGGCGCGTCGGCGTTCGAGGCTGCCGCGTCCGTGGGTGCACCAGCCTCCGCCGTCGCGGATGCGCGTTCGTAGTGGCGGATGGGTTGTCCGGTCGAGCGGTCGAGTCAGGCCAGTTTCGGCATGTGGTGGCGTGTCAGGACTCGGTGGAGGCGTGCAGGTCAACGATTTCGGCGATGCGGGCGGGGCTCTCCTCGCGGTACCGGTTGACCCATTGATGGCCGGTTGCCCGTGAGATACCCATCCGGCGCTGACAAGAGCGACCGGTCGCGACACGCTCGACCAGCAACCGCCGCCCATGCAGGGTCAACCGGGCATTACGGTCGAACACGAAGACCTCCTTGTGATCGGTGATGGCGTCAGACACCAGCACCACGCGGAGGTCTTCGTCATGATCAACCCAACACGCCGCTCAACCGTCAACAACGTCCATGGTCACTGCACCTAGTGCAAGTAAGGGATCGTCACCGGTGGGCCTGCAGTTATGGGTGGTATGGGCATGCCGAGGGGCCCGTCGCCGTGTGGGTGGCGGGCTCCTCGGGTCAGGCGGTGGCGCGGTGGAGGGTGTTGCGCCGGGCTCGTTGTAGCGGGTCCAGATACTGGGGTGGAATGAACTCCGGCAACCCGTCGGCTGCCATGCGAACTTGCCAGTCCCCGTGGTGGATCAGGCGGTGGTGGAACCCGCAGAGCAACACCAGGTTCCGAAGATCCGTGGGCCCGCCATCTGCCCAGTGATCAATATGGTGGGCGTGACAGTTCCGTGGCCTGCGGTGGCAGCCGGGGAAGGCGCAGCCTCGGTCGCGGATGTTGAGGGCTCGGCGCTGGGCGGGGGTGACGAACCGCTTCAAGCGCCCCACGTCCAGCGGCTCCCCGGCCGCGTTGAGCACGATGGGGAGCATGAGGCAGTCGCAGGCGGCCATTCTGGCTTCGCGGGCGGTCATGGTGCCGATGAAGTCCACGCAGGCGGTGCCGAGCCCGGTCTTCAACTCCTCCAGGCCGATGGTGACGTGCACGAGAGTCCGGTAGCCGTTGGTTCCGGGCTGGTCGGGGCAGGCGACCGCCAAGTCCAAGAGCTCGGCCCACGCATCGCCCTGGCGTTCGGCCTTGGTGCGCAGGTCGGCTTGGCCGAACTCATCGACCGGCCGCGGGGCCGCATAAGCCTCCAGAGCCGCGGCGGTCCGGGCACCCAGTTCATCATCGAGAAGGCCGTTCAGTGTCCAGAACCCGTCCTTGCGGCGCTCTAGGGTGACTTCACGGCTGGGGTGCTTGGGTTCGGGGTCTTTGGGTTCGTTGCCGTCGGGGTCGAGCCAGGCGAGCAGGTTGTCCCCGAGCTTCGACACCTGCCGAGGCCCGGCGTCGCGCGCCAGATCAGCGAGGGTCTTCTCCGCGCACTCCCGATCCTCCACCGAGGCGCCTGTTGGGATCCGGGCCAGGATCTCCAGGATCTGCTTGATCCGCTGCTCTCCGATCGTGCCCTCGGCAGCGGCCACGCCGGTCGCGGGCGCGATGGCGGGAACTTCGGTGCCGTCCAACGCTCGGGTCGGGTTCAGCGCGATCGCCTGACTCACGATCGGGCTGGCCTCGCCCCGGGACAGTCCGGCCACGTCAGCGAACCATGCAGCCGTGGAGCCGTAGCCGTAGAGGTCTTTCGCGCCTCGGGATTCGATCTCCGCCAGATATCGCCCCAGTCCGGCGGAGGCGATCCGCATCATCTGCAAGAACTGCAGCACGCCATGGGCAAGCTCCAGCTTGCCGGCGCGCCACAGCTCCTGCGGCAGTTCGGGGAGAAAGGTCTCGGACACCCCACAACAATACCGCACAACTGTCGAACAGGTGTTCGTAATTTTAAGCAACAACGCAACCGGCACATTCACCACTGACAGGTGAATCCGTCAAAATGATGCTGCTACTTGGCGTGAGATCAAACGTCAGCCCGGCGCTTGTTCGACGATCTCGTCGCTGGGTAGGTCGAGGACGGGGAGCCGGGCCGCCCCAGGTGAGCCCTGATTCGGGCAGGCGACATGTGAATACCCGACGTCATCATCCAGGGCAGCGAGCAGAAGGCCCCCGTCGCCGATCCAGTCGCGTCCCGGTCGGAATTTTAAGCAACAACACAACCGCCACATTCACCACTGACGGGTGAATCCGTCAAAATGACCCTGCTACTTGGCGTGAGATCAAACGTTAGCCCGGCGCTTGTTCGGCGATCTCGTCGCTGGGCAGGTCGAGGACGGGGAACCGGGCCGCCCAGGCGAACCCTGACTCGGGCAGGCGACATGTGAATACCCGACGCCGTCATCCAGAACGGCGAGCAGAAGGTCCCCGTCGCCGATCCAGTCGCGTCCCGGTCGGAATTTTAAGCAACAACGCAACCGGAACATTCACCGCTGACGGGTGAATCCGTCAATATGATGCTGTTACTTGGCGTGAGATCAAACGTCAGCCCGGTGCTTGTTCGACGATCTCGTCGCTAGGCAGGTCGAGGACGGGGAGCCGGAGCCGCCTCAGGCGAGCCCTGATTCGGGCACGCGACATGTGATTACCGACGCCATCATCCAGAACAGTGAGCAGAAGCTCCCCGTCGCCGACCCAGCCGGACAGTGTGGGCTCACGCTGTCCGCTCCGAAGAATCGCCGATACGCGGGAAAGGGGCGGTGGAGAAGATGATCTCCACCGCCACCTCGAAGAACGTCGCGATCCGCAATGCGAGGTAGAGGCTCGGGCTGTACTCGCCGCGTTCGAGGTAGCCGATGGTCTGGTAATGCACGCCCAGCGCATCGGCGAGCTCGCGGCGGGAGATGCCCCGTTCCGCCCGCAACATCGCGATCCGGTTGTAAACGACCTCGCTCATGAGCTAGCCAATTCGCTGCATCGCCTTTTCCCGTCGTGCCGCCACCGAGGACCCGGACTCGCGCCGCGCCATGCGCCGCAGGACGACCGGGGCCAGTACCAATCCGATCACGGCCCACGCGGCCAGTACGCCGAGGGTCTCCCATGGCCGCCACGACTGCCCGATCTCGACCATCACCGTCGAGTCCGGCAGCAGTGCCGAACGCATGCCCAGGCCGAGCCAGTACATCGGGAACACCTGTCCGATGTACTGCAGCCACTCCGGCAGCGCGGTGATCGGGTAGAAGATCCCGGAGATCGCGCCGAGGCCGGTGGTGGGCAGCATGATCAGCCCGATGCTGCGCGCGTTCGCGGTCAGCGAGCCGAAGATCGCGCCGATGGGCATGGTGGCGAGCAGGCCGAGCGCCAGCACCCACAGCAGGCCCAGCCACGACGTCAGCCCGCCGGGCGCGATGCCGTCGAACAGGACCATGCTCGGGATCAGGATCAGCAGGATCCCGATGACGGTGCCGGTGGAGATGGTGACGACCTTGCCGACGAGGTAGCCGATCATGCCGTTCGGAGTGGCCTTGGCACGCAGGAGTGTGCCGTCCTCGCGTTCGACGGCGAGCACGCCCGCCATTCCGAGCATGCCGCTGAACACGATCGACGCGCCCAGCACGCTCGGTACGGTCGCGGCGCCGAGCGAGAACTCCGTTCCCGGCAGTTTCGCGTCGCGCATGAAGAACATGACGACCACGAAGATCACCGGGAAGATGAAGGTGTTGAACAGGTCTTCGTAGTTGGTGAGGTTCTGGCGCGTTTCGAGCCAGCCCCGTCGCACGCCGAGCCGGACGCTGTGCTGAATCGGGTTCATCGCGCACCCACCTCCGTGAGCGGGGATTCCGCCTGGCGGACCAGGGTCATGTAGGTGTCCTCGAGCGACGCCCGCCGGACCTCGAGGTCGCCGATGGCGTCCCCGTGCTGTTTGAACAGTTCGTGCACGTACTTCGTCGATTCCGTGGTCGAGTGCACGAATCGCTGGCCGTCCAGCGTCCAGCGCACCTCGGCTTCGCCGGCGATCTGCCTGCTCAGCGCGTCGGCGGAACCGTCGGCCACGATCCGGCCGTGGTTCAGGATCAGGATCCGGTCCGCCAGTTTCTCGGCCTCGTCGAGGTCGTGCGTGGTGAGCAGGATCGTCGTGTCGTCGTCATCGGTCAGCCGGTGCACGAGTTCGTGGAACTCGCGCCGCGCCTCCGGGTCCAGTCCGGCTGTCGGCTCGTCGAGGAACAGCAGTTCCGGACGGCCGACGATGCCGATCGCGACGTCGAGACGGCGCCGCTGCCCGCCCGAAAGCATCCGGACCCGCTTGTCCGCGTGCGCGGTCAGCCCGACCGCGGCGATCAGCTCGTCCGGATCCCACGGCCGCTTGATGCGGTCGGTGGAGTACGGCGCGTAGTAGCCGCCCAGATGCTCCAGAAGCTCCCGCACACGCCATTTCGCGTGGTCGCGCCAGGCCTGGAGGACGACCCCCAGCCGCGCCCTCCAGTTCTCGTCCGCGTGCGCCGGGTCGACGCCCAGCACGCTGACCTCGCCCTCCGACCGCATCCGGAAGCCTTCGAGGATCTCGATCGTCGTGGTCTTGCCCGCGCCGTTCGGCCCCAGCAGGCAGATCACCTCGCCCCGGTGCGCGGTGAAGTCGACGCCGTGGAGGACGTCGTTCGTGCCGTAGCGCATCCGGAGATCTTTGACGGACATCATCACGTCTTGTGGATCTCTCATTGGTCACCCCCATCTCAGTGCTGCGATTGAATGTAGCACACCTACTACATTCGATCTGAGAGATACTTCCGTCCGAGGCGGCCATCTACAGTGAGCGCATGTCCACGAGCGCGCGTGTCCGAGCCGACGCGTGCCCCGGTGTTTTCGCCACGCACGACGCCGCCGACGGTCCGCTCGCCCGGGTCCGGCTGCCCGGCGGCGCCATCACCGACGTGCGGCTCAGGGCACTCGCGGACGCCGCCGACGACCTCGGGGACGGCGCTCTCCACCTGACTTCCCGCGGCAACGTCCAGCTTCGTGGCGTCACCCGTCCCGGTCTCGCGGCCAGGCTTTCCGTGGCCGGGCTTCTGCCCTCGCCGTCGCACGAACGCGTCCGCAACATCCTCGCCTCGCCCCTGAGCGACGTCGCCCAACGTCTCGCCCCCGCCCTCGACCAGGCCCTGTGCGCTGTTCCCGAACTGGCCGGGCTCCCCGGACGGTTCCTCTTCGCCCTCGACGGCGGTCGCGGTGACGTCGCGGGCGAGGGCGCCGACGTCTGCTGGCGCGACGGCGCGCTGCTGCTCGACGGCGAAGACACGGGCCTGCGTGTCGCCGCGGAGCACGCCGTCGAGGCGCTGATCTCGGTCGCGCGCGCTTTCCTGCGAGCACGGGGAACGGCCTGGCGAGTCAGCGAACTCTCCGACACGGCACCACTTCTCCGGGGCATACCAGGCGAAAGCGAGGAACCACGGACCTTCGCGACGAACCCCGGCCTGCCCATCGGCCCGATCGGCGACGCGATCGGGGTCGCCCCGGTCCTCGGCCGCCTGACTTCCGCGCAGGCACGCAAGATCGCCGACGCGGGAAACGCGGTGATCACCCCGTGGCGCTCGATCCTGGTCCGCGGTCCTTTGGAAGCGGACGCCGGGCTGGTCACCGATCCGGACTCGCCGTCGCTCGGGATCAGCGCCTGTATCGGACGTCCGGGCTGCGCGAAGTCGCTCGCCGACGTCCGGGCCGACGCGGCGCGGATCGGCCGGAGCCCGAGGGCCCATTTCGCCGGATGTGGACGCCGGTGCGGAAAACCCGCGCGCGAGCACGTCGACGTGCTCGCGACGGAGGACGGTTACCTGGTCGACGGGGCGTTCGTCCCGGTCGGTGCACTGGCCAGGACGTTGGCGCAGAAGGGCAGTGCCGAAGTGAAGGGACAGCAGTGATCGACTACCTCCGCGACGGTGCCGAGATCTACCGGCATTCGTTCGCCACCATCCGCGAGGAGGCGGATCTCGCGATCCTGCCCGACGACGTCGCGGTGCTGGCCGTGCGGATGATCCACGCCTGCGGGATGGTCGACCTGGTCGACGACCTCCGCTACAGCCTGGACGTCGTCGAGTCCGGCCGTGCGGCGCTCGAAGCGGGCGCGCCGATCCTCTGTGACGCCAACATGATCGCCTCCGGGGTGACCCGCAAACGCTTGCCCTCGGCCAACGAGGTGCTGTGCACGCTCTCCGATCCGAAGGTGCCGGGGCTGGCCGAGCGGATGGGCACCACCCGCTCCGCGGCCGCGCTGGAGCTGTGGCGCGACAAGCTGCCCGGTTCCGTGGTGGCGATCGGCAACGCGCCCACCGCGCTGTTCCGCCTGCTGGAACTGCTCGACGAGGGGGCCGGCGCCCCGGCGGCGATCATCGGTGTCCCGGTGGGTTTCGTCGGCGCCGTCGAGTCCAAAGTGGAGCTCGCGCACCGGGCGCCCGCGCCGTATCTGGTGGTGCACGGACGCCGTGGCGGCAGCGCCATGGCCGTCGCCGCGATCAACGCGATGGCGAGTGAGGTCGAATGAGCGGGCTCGGGAAACTCTGGGGTGTCGGGCTCGGGCCCGGTGACCCCGAACTGATGACGGTCAAGGCCGCGCGGCTGATCGGCGAGGCCGACGTCATCGCCTACCACAGCGCGCGGCACGGCCGGAGCATCGCGCGTTCGGTCGCCGAGCCGTACCTGCGGGACGGCCAGCTCGAGGAGAAGCTGGTCTACCCGGTCACCACCGAGACCACCGACCACCCCGGCGGTTACGAAGGCGCCATCGCCGATTTCTACGAGCTCAGCGCGAAAAGGCTCGCCGAACATCTCGACGCCGGACGCGACGTGGTCGTGCTCTGCGAAGGCGACCCGTTCTTCTACGGCTCCTACATGTACATGCACGAACGGCTCGCCGACCGCTACGAGGCGACCGTGATCCCCGGCGTGACGTCGGTCAGCGCGGCGTCGTCGGTGCTCGGCCGTCCGCTGGTGCAGCGCGACGAGGTCCTCACCATCCTGCCCGGGACGCTGCCCGCGCCGGAACTCGCGCGACGCCTCGCCGACACGCAGGCCGCGGCGGTCCTCAAACTCGGCCGCACGTTCGGCAACGTCCGCGAGGCGCTGGCCGAAGCCGGGAAGCTGGACGACGCCTTCTACATCGAACGCGCCACCTGGCAGGCGCAGCGCGTCGAACCGCTCGCCGACGTCGACCCGGACTCGGTGCCGTACTTCTCGCTGGCGTTGCTGCCCAGCCCGGCCTACGCGTCCCGGCTCGCCGACGAACCGGAGAGCCCGCGCAAGCCCGAAACGCATACCGGTGGCGAGGTCGTGGTCGTCGGCCTGGGCCCGGCCGGTCCCGGCTGGCTGACCCCCGAGGCGACCGAGGAACTGGCCGCGGCGGAACACATCGTCGGCTACGGCCCGTACGTCGCGCGGGTGCCGCAGCGCGCGGGCCAGCAGCGGCACGCGTCGGGCAACCGCGTCGAGGCCGAACGCGCCGTCGAGGCGCTGGAACTGGCCGCGAACGGCGCCAAGGTCGCGGTGGTGTCCTCGGGCGACCCCGGCGTGTTCGCGATGGCGTCGGCGGTGCTGGAGCAGCTCGCCGCCGAGCACGGCACGGGGACGCGCGTACGGATCGTGCCGGGGGTGACCGCCGCGCAGGCGGCCGCGTCCCGGGTCGGCGCGCCGCTGGGACACGACTACTGCGTGCTTTCGCTGTCCGACCGGCTCAAGCCGTGGGAGATCATCGAACGGCGGCTCGACGCGGCGGGGGCGGCGGATCTCGTGCTCGCGTTGTACAACCCGGCGTCCCGCACGCGGACGACGCAGCTCGCGCAGGCCCGCGACGTCCTGCTCCGGCACCGCGCGCCGGAGACACCGGTGGTCGTCGCCCGCGACGTCGGCGGTCCCGAGGAGGACATCCGCGTGGTCACCCTCGGCACGCTCGACCCGGCGTCGGTGGACATGCGCTGCCTCTTGATCGTGGGTTCCTCCAAGACCCGTGCCGAGAACGGAGTGGTCTGGACGCCCCGCAGCTACGAGTGACGGCCCAGCCCGGCGTTGCGCGCCTGGCCGAGCAGGATCTCGCGATCGTCCGTGCCGACCTTGGCGTGGATCGACGACATGACGTTGCGCACGGTTTTGGGGACGAGCCCCAGCCGTCGCGCGATGTCCGGGATCCTCAGACCGCCGGCCAGCAGGTCGAGGACTTCGTGCTCGCGTGAAGTGAGCTGCGGGAACACCTGGATCGGCCGCGATTCGCTCAACAGGCCGTAGAGCCGGTTCGCGGCGTGCTCACCGAAGACGACGGCGCCCGCCGCGACACCGTGGATGGCGCGGACGAGGTCTTCGAGTCCCGCCGTCCTGGCCAGGACGCCGCGGGCGCCGGCGCGCATCGCGGCGACCCAGGTTTCGTTGTCGCCGGGCGGGGTCAGCGCGAGTACGACGGTTCCCGGCACACGGGACGACACCTCGCGTGTCACGGCGAGTCCGTCGAGCGCGGGTGGGTGAACGGACAGGACGAGGACGTCCGGGCGCAGCACGGTGGCGTGCCAGACCGCTTCGCGTTCGTCGGAGGTATGGGCGACCACTTCCAGCTCGGAGGACGCGGGCGGCTCGGGGACACCCGCGAAGACCACGCTCACCACTGGGGTTCGAATCGGCACGCCATCGGTTGTAGCGCAGAACTTTTGTACAGTGTCCGGCCGTTTTGGGTGAACAATGACCATTCGATAACGGTTCGACGATCAGGGGGGCCTGGTGCCGAGACGCGAGCGCCCGCTGGGGCCGGGCGACGACGTCGTCGTGAGGTTCGCGGCGGATCTTCGCCTGCTTCGTGAGAAGGCCGGCGGGCCGACGTACCGGGACCTCGCTTCCCGCGCGGGCTACTCGGCCGCCGCGCTGTCGGAGGCGGCGGGCGGGCGGAAGCTGCCGGGGCTCGCGGTGACGGTCGCGTATGTCACCGCTTGCGGCGGTGACGTCCCGGTTTGGGAGGACCGCTGGCGTGAGGTCGCCGCCGGACTCGCCGCGGCCGACGGCGAATCCGACGACACCGAACTCCCGTACCTGGGCCTGGCCGCGTTCCAGGCGACCGACGCCGCGCGGTTCTTCGGCCGCGAGCGACTGGTCGCGGAGCTGACCGGCAAGCTCGCGGAACGACGGCTCGTCGGCGTCTTCGGTGCTTCCGGTTCGGGGAAGTCGTCCGTCCTGCGAGCCGGGCTGGCGCCGTCGAGCGAACGTCCTGTCGACCTTCGCACGCCTGGAGCACATCCACTCGAAGAGGACCGCGCCGTCGCGGGGCGGTTGCTGATCGTCGACCAGTTCGAAGAGCTCTACACGCTCTGCCATGACGAAGCCGAGCGCACCGCCTTCATCGACGCGCTGCTGGCGCTCGCCGCCGACGAGCACGGGACCCGGGTCGTCCTCGGTGTCCGCGCGGACTTCTACGGTCACCTCTGCCGTCACGCGGGTCTCGTGGAGGCGCTCACCGACGCGCAGGTGATGGTCGGCCCGATGACCGCCGACGAACTCCGGACCGCGATCGTCGAACCCGCCGTCCGCACGGGCTGCCGGGTCGAGGCGGCACTGGTCACGACGCTCGTCGCCGACGCCACCGGCCAGCCGGCGATGCTCCCGCTGGTTTCGCACGCGTTGCTGGAAACCTGGCGCCGCCGCCAGGGGATCACGCTGACCATCGCGGCGTACGAGGCCGCGGGCGGGATCCTCAACGCGATCGCGCAGACCGCGGAGGCGGTCTACACGGATCTGGAGCCGGACGCTCACGCCGTCGTCCGGCAGATCTTCCTGAGGCTGACAGCGCCCGGCGAAGGCACCGAAGACACGAAGCGCCGCCTCAACCGGCGCGAACTCGACGACGATCCCGCGACGACGGAGGTCCTCGGCCGCCTCGCCGACGCGCGCCTGCTGGTCCTCGACCGCGACGGCGTCGAGATCGCCCACGAAGCCCTGATCCGCAGCTGGCCCCGGCTGCGCGACTGGCTCGCGGAGGACCGCGAAGGGCATCGGCTGCACCGCCAGCTGGCTGAGGCGACCGACCTGTGGGAGAGCCTGGAGCGCGACAAAGGCAGTCTCTACCGCGGCACGCGGCTGGGTCGCGCGGCGGAGTGGGCAGCCAGGGCGCCGGAAGCTTTGAGCACGCGCGAGCAGGAGTTCCTGCAGGCCGGACTCGACGCCGAAGCCGAGGAGACCGCTGCCGGCCGTAAACGGACGCGAAGGCTGCGAAGGCTCGTCGCGCTTCTCCACGTACTGCTGATCCTGGCGGTCGTGGCCGTCGTCTACGCCGTCGATGCCGGGAACACCGCGACCGACGAGCGGAACGTGGCGCTCGCGCGCAAGGCCGTCGTCGACGCGAAGGGATTGCGAGAGTCGAATCCGGCGCTATCGACGCAACTCAGCCTCGCCGCGTACCGGCTCGCGCCGATCCAGGAGACCCACGACGGCCTGCTCACGTCCATGGCGGCGCCGTTCGCCACCCGGATGACCTTCGACCCCGGAGACGTCACAGTCGTCCTGAGCGGGCAGCTCATGATCACCTCCGACTCCTACCGGGCGACCCGGGTGTGGTCCATCGCCGATTCGCGGCGTCCGGAACTCCTCTCGACGCTGCCCGGTTCGGCGGACGTCCGCGGCCCGCTGGCGTTCAGCCGGGACGGGCGGGCGCTGGCGACCGTCACGCGCGAGCACGCCGTCCGGCTCTGGGATCTGACCGATCCTCGGCATCCGGTGCGGAAGGTGGACGTCACCGGTCACCGGGAGGCGGTGCTCTCGGCCGATTTCAGCGCGGACGGCCGCCTGCTCGCCACCGGTTCCGCCGACCGCACCGTCCGGCTCACCGACGTCTCCGACCCCGGCGCGCCCCGACCGCTCGGCGAGATCCCGGCCGAGCAGCTCGAACGCGCCGTGTTCAGCCCGGACGGCGAACTGCTCGCGGTCACGAACACGAACTGGACGGCGGAACTCTGGGACGTCACCACGCCGTCCGCGCCGCTGAAGCGCTCCGTCCTCTCCGGGCACAAGGACCTGCAGCTCACCCCGGCGTGGAGCCCGGACGGCGAACGGCTGCTCACCACCAGCTGGGATCGCACGGCGAAGCTCTGGGACGTCGCCGATCCGGCGGCGCCGCGTCCGCTGACGACGTTGACCACCCCGGCCGTGGTCTGGGCGGCCGGGTTCAGCCCGAGCGGCAGGCTCGTGGTGACCGCGGGGGACGACCAGTCCGTCCGCCTGTGGGACGTCACGGGTCCGGCGAAGGAACTGCCGCCGCTGTCCGGGCACACGAACGCCATCTGGTGGACCGGGTTCACGCCGGACGGCAAGACCATCGTGTCCACCAGCGCCGATCGGACCGTCCGGCTGCAGGACGTCGGCGAACTGGCGCTGGCCTCGAGCGCGGGCTGGAACGCCGGCGTGTTCACCGAACAGGGTCGGATCCTCGTCACCGCCGGGGACGACGTGCGGCTCTGGGCGATGGACGACCTCCGCGCGCCCAGACAGCTCGCGAAACTCCCCGGCCCGGCCACCGTCACCGCGGTCGCGCTCAGCCCGGACAGGCGCAGTCTCGCGCTGGCCGCGCACGACGGCGCGGGCGTCGCCGGGACCTTCGTGCTCCAGCGCTGGGACATCAGCGATCCGACGGCGCCGAAACTGACGGCGTCGACGGAGGTGAAACCCACGTACTCGCTCGCTTTCAGCCCGGACGGCAAGACCTTCGCCTCCGGCCACGACGACGGGCCGATCCAGCTCTGGGACGTCGGCGATCCCACGCGGTTCGCCGAACCGCGGGTCCTGCCCGTCGGCGACGGCACGGTGTGGTCGCTCGCGTTCACCCCCGACGGGCGGACGCTCCTGGGCAGCCAGGGGCTGAGTTCGTCCGCGGTGACCTTGTGGGACGTCACCGATCCCCGGCGGCCGGGTCTGGTGTCGACGCTGCGGCCCGACGGCGGTGCCCTGTTCAAGATGGCGCTCAGCCCCGACGGGCGCACCGTGGCCGCGGGCAGCAGCGACCGGAACGTCTACCTGTGGGACATCGCCGATCGCGCGCACGCCGTGCGGCTGGCGAAACTGGGCGGCAATCCCGAAGGTGTCGGGCATCTCGCTTTCGGCCCGACGGGACGCGAACTGGCGACTTCGGCGTTCCGGACGGTGCGCGTCTGGGATCTCGCCGATCCCCGCAACCCGGTGGAGACCGCGCAGCTCACCGGCTTCGCCGCGACGGTCAACTCGGTGGCCTACCGGCAGGACGGGCGGACGCTGGCGATCGGGAGCAGCGGGGTGCAGCTGTGGCAGACGGACGCCGAACGTGTGGGCGAGGAGATCTGCCGGTTGGCGACGCCGAGGATCACGAGAGAAGAGTGGGAGAGGTCTTTTCCGGGGCTCGACTACGCGCCACCGTGCGGTTCGTAACTCTCTCCGTACTAAACATATAGCGCATGGGGGGACTTGCCACAAGACCCCGGTCATGCTTCAAACTCACTCGCCGTAGCCGAAACCTGGCGAAATGGGAGTCTGTGTCAACTCAGGGTCATGAAGAAGAGCTGCGGTCCGAACGCGAGTACGTCGCCGGGCTCTACACGCGCTTGGACGCCGAACGCGCGCGGGTGAAGGGGGAGTTCCAGGCCGCGCTGGGGGGAACCGGCGCGACGGCCATGGAACGCGACGTCGAGGTGCGTTCGCTGGCCAGGGAGTCGCGGCGGCTGGACGTCGTGGACAACGGCCTGTGCTTCGGCAGGCTGGACAGCGACGCGGGGGAGACCTCCCACATCGGCCGCATCGGTCTTTTCGACGAGGAGAACGACTACGAACCGGTGCTGCTCGACTGGCGGGCACCGGCGGCGCGCCCGTTCTACACCGCGACCGCCGCGACACCGGAGAAGATGCGGCGCCGCCGCCAGTTCCACACGCACGGACGTGAGGTGCTCGGGTTCACCGACGAGGTGTTCGGCCGCCCCGGCGGCGACGCGGAGGGCGACGCGGCGCTGCTCGCGGCCGTCAACGCGCCGCGCGGCGAGGGGATGCGAGACATCGTCGCGACGATCCAGGCCGAGCAGGACGAGATCATCCGGCACGAACATCCCGGCGTGCTGGTGATCGAGGGCGGGCCCGGCACCGGGAAGACCGTGGTGGCGCTGCATCGCGTCGCCTACCTGCTCTACACCCAGCGCGAGCGGATGGAGCGCCACGGCGTACTCGTGGTCGGGCCGAATCCGGCGTTCCTGCACCACATCGGCCGGGTTCTGCCGTCGCTGGGCGAGACCGACGTGGTGTTCGCGACCACCGGCGATTTCGTCCCCGGCAAGCACGTCACCGCCGAGGACGGTCCGGAAGTGGCGCGGCTCAAGGGCTCGCTGAGGATGCTGGACGTCCTGGCCGCGGCCGTCGCCGATCGCCAGCGGTTGCCTGAGGAGCCGCTGCCGATCGACCTGTCCGACGTCACCGTCCGGATCGACGCCGAGACCGCGGAATGGGCCAGGGACGAGGCACGCAAGAGCGGTCTGCCGCACAACGAAGCGCGCGTGACGTTCACCGACATCGTCACCTACGTCCTGACCGAACGGGCGATCGCGCGGATCGGCAAGGGCTGGCTGAGCCGGGACGACCGCGACGAATGGGAGCGGCTGCGGAAGGACCTGCTCAAGGAACTGGCGGAGAGCGAGACGTTCACGGCCGCGCTCGACGCGCTCTGGCCGATCCTGACGCCCGAGAGCCTGCTCGGGTCGCTCTACGCGTCCTCGGAACGGCTGATGGCCGCCGGCGCCGACCCGTCGCTGCTGCGTGCAGACGGGGAAGCCTGGACGGTGTCGGACATGCCGCTGCTCGACGAACTCGTCGACCTGCTCGGCCGCGACAAGGCCGCGGAGCAGGCGGCGGAGAAAGCCGTCGCGCGGGAGAAGAAGGCCGAGGCCGAGTACGCCGAAGGTGTGCTGGACACGATGAAGCTGGACCGCGAGGAGATGGACGAGGACGTCCTGCTGTCCGCGGAGAACCTGCTCTTCGCCGACGAGCTCGCCGACCGGTTCGTCGAACACGACACGCGCAGCCTCGTCGAACGGGCCTCGGCGGACCGGGACTGGACGTACCGGCACGTCGTGGTCGACGAGGCACAGGAACTGTCCGAAATGGACTGGCGGGTGCTGATGCGGCGCTGCCCCAACCGGTCGTTCACCGTCGTCGGCGATCTGGCGCAGCGCCGGTCCGAGGCCGGGGCGCGATCTTGGGGCGCGATGCTGGAGCCGTACGTGCCGGGCCGCTGGGTCTACCGCTCGCTGACGGTGAACTACCGGACGCCCGCGGAGATCATGGCCGTCGCCGCCTCGGTGCTCGCCGGGTTCGCGCCGGACGTCGTCCCGCCGGAGTCGGTCCGCTCCTGCGGTGTCCAGCCGTGGGCGCGGCAGGTCACCGAGGATTCCCTGGCCGGCGCCATCGAGGAGTTCGTCAAGGACGAAGCGGGCCGCGAGGGCACCAGCGTCGTGATCGGGCCGCCGGGGGTGCCGGGCACGGTGCCCGCCTCGGAGACGAAGGGGCTCGAGTTCGACGCTGTCCTGGTGGTGGACCCGGTGCGGATCCTCGCCGACGGGCCGCGTGGGGCGGCCGAGCTCTATGTCGCGCTCACCCGCGCTACGCAGCGGCTCGGAGTGCTGCACGACGGGCCGCTGCCGACGGCGCTGGAAGCCCTCCGGTAAGAGGTGGGTCTCGTGAGTGGCGAGCTCGGCTCGCGTGACTGGGTGGACGGCACGTGCTCAGACGGACGACACGCCGCGCGGCCGGGGTCTCGTCCACCCAGTCACGCGTGTCGTCCCTCCAGTCACGCGAAACCGCCGGAGTGCGGGCACCTGAGACGCTCCTGGCTCTGACCCGGATCGCCACTCACGACCACCCTGCCCCACCACGGCGCGGAACCCTTCACGTACTTGGGGAACGTGTGAAGGTCGAGTTTCCTCGGCTGAGCCGCGTGAAGGACTCCTTCACTACCTTCAGGGTAGGCAAGGAGTCCTTCACGGACCGAGCCCGCGACCAACCGCAGCCGGAATCCAGTAGGTACCTAAGACACCCGCGCCCGACCACCCCGCCCCACTGCGGTCCAGTGTGCGGCGGAAGTCGCGAAAGCCACTTTCGGGACATCAGACGTCCCGAAAGTGGCTTTCGCGACACAGCCGCCGGGCAGTCGCGAGGTCACTGACCTAGACGGTCGGCGTGACCGTCCACTGCTGCTCGTCGCCGTTGCTGTCGGCGTACTGCCGGACGACGGCGCCGTTGTGCGTGGCGGAGTTCTCCACCGTGGGCAGGCCGCCGGTCTGGGCGTTGACCAGCTTCACCGAGCCGTCGCGCCCGGCGTAGAACACCCACTGCTGGTTCGCGCCGCCGTGGCAGTCCCACTGGCCGAGGTTCGCGCCGTTGGTCGCGCGGGAGCCCAGCACGTCGAGGCATTTCCCGGAGTTGACGTTCTTCAGCGTGTACTTGCGGTCGCCCGCGTCGGCCAGCACCCAGCGCTCCTTGGCCGCGCCGCCGATGCAGTCCCAGAGCTCAGTGAGGGCGCCGCGGGCGAGCGAGCCCTGGTCCGGCTGGTCCCACATGCCCGCGATCTGGAGGCAACGGCCGGACTGACGACCCTTGAGGTAGACCTCGCCCGGCTGCATGGGCAGCGTCGCCGAGTTGTGGTTCACGTCGATGAGCCGCCACGCCTGGTTGCTGGCGTGGGTGTTGGTGTACTGCACGACCAGAGCGGCGTTCTCCGTGCCACCGCCCGCGACGGTTGCGGCCTTGCCGCTCTTGACGTTGCGCAGTTCCACCATGCCGAGGTCGCCCACCGGGAGGAATTCCCACAGCTGGGCGGTGTCGGCGGCGTTGCAGTCCCACTGCACGAGCTCGTCGTTGTTGTTCACGCCGCCACCCGCGACGGTCAGGCATTTGAGCGAGTTGACGTTCTCCAGCTGGTAACGGCCGTTGCCGCGGTCGTGCAGGACCCAGCGCTGCTTGATCCCGCTGACGCACTCCCACAGTTCGGTTCCGGTGCCGTTGGCGTGCGCGCCCTCACCGGGTCCCCACAGGCCCGCCACCTGCAGGCACCGGCCCGACTGGAGCCCCTTCAGCTCGATGACCATGCCCTCCTTGGGCTTGGCGAAGTCGAGCTTCGCCGCTTCGTGCTGTCCCTTGGCGAGGAAGTCGGTGAGCACCTTCAGCGTCGGGTTCTTCAGCGCCTCTTTGGCGGCGTTGACCAGGTTCGGCTGGAACCCGTCGCGTTCCGCGTTGGCCAGCACCTCCTGGACCTGGCGCAGTTTGACCTCGCGGTCCTTGGCGTTCGCGGCGTCGATGTCCCGCTGATGCGCGGTGTGCACGCCGGTGAAGATGAAGTCGCGGAGCGCCTTCGGGTCGGAGCTGTCGAGCGCGGCGCGCGCGGCCAGCCGCACTTCGGTGCCTTCGGTCTTGCGGTAGATCAGGTCCACGAAATCGCGGTCGGAAAGGGCGAGCATGTTCGCGTCGGCCGCGACATTCATCGCCGCGGGCGCCGCCGACTCGCGGGCGGCTTTGTTCGCCCGCGCTTCTTCTTCCTTACGCTTGGCCTCGTCCGCGTCCGCCAATTCTTTCTGGCGATCGAGTTCGCGAAGGGTTTTGATATCGGTGCCGATGAACTTCTGCAACGCTTCCGGAGTCGCGTTTTCCGGGCGCAGGACCGCGGCGGCCCCGGTCTTCACCTGGGAACCGTCCTTGGCGTTCTGCCAGATCGCGAAAACGAAATCCTTGTCCGACATCGCGTAGATCTCGTCGCCGGGTTTCCAGCCGGGAACCTGGGTGACCGCGTCCTGGCGCAGCTTGCGCTTCGCGGCCTCGGCCTGCTCGCGCTCGGCTTCCTTCTTGATGTCGAGCAGCGCGGCTGTCCGGACGCCGGTCTTGATGAACCGGGTGGGGGCGTAGGAGTCTTCGCTGGTGAACGCCGCGAGGGCGGCGCTCTTCAGCTCGCTGCCTTCTTTCGCCTTGCGCCACACCGCGACCACGAAGTTCATGTCGTTCAGCGCGAGCAGATCGCGGTTCTGCGGGATGGCGGCCCAGTCGAGCGCCTCCATCTTCTCTTCCACAGTGGACTGCTCGAGCGGCGCGTCGGCGGCCGCCGCGGTCGTCGCCGCGGCTGTCCCGGCCAGTGGCACGGCCCCGGCGACCCCCGCGCCGAGTGACGTGACGAGCACGGCGAGTGCGGCGACGCCGGTGGTCGCACGAATTCTCAAATTACGCATACCGCGATAACTCCCCAGTTTTCGAATTCACTGAACTGCCCATCGCGATCACCCGGTGACGCGTTACCCGGTCGGCCGTGTGAGCTGCTTCACCAGACTAAAGTAGTTCGCTGCTTGCCCGCGGAACAGTTCGTGAGGTTGGATCTGCTCGCACTGTTCTCTGCATTTTCTTACTGGGGTCGGGGGCGGATCCGGTGATCCGCGAGAATTTCAGATGGCTAGGGGGATTCGATGACGACCAAGCGATCGTTGGCGACGATCGCGCTGCTCGCCGCGCTCGGCGCCGGGACCATGGTTCCGGCGGCGTACGCGGCCGATGCGGCGACGGCGGTGGGGGCGACGACCGCCCTGCCCGCGTGGAAACGGGATTTCGTGGTCCGGCTGACCGAGACCGATCCGCGGCCCGAGGTGGTGCTCGCCGCGTGGACCGCGTTGCGAAACGGCGACAGCGGGATCCTGGCGTTCATGGCGCCCGACGGCGGTTTCGCGAAGGCGAAAGCGCGTCATCTCGAGCAGGCGGCTCGCTACGACACCATCATCGCCAGGGTGCTGCGGACCACGACCCGCAAGTCCTCGCCCGCGGTCTGGCGTGCCGCCGATTTCGCTTCCCGTGGTGTGTTCAGCGACAAGGACCACTTCGTCAACACCGGCTGGGACGCGGCGATCGCGGAGGACGAACGGAACGAAAACCGCGAAGAGGAACAGGTCGCCCAGCAGGCACAGGCCGACCGGGACTTCGTCGCCTCCCTCGCGGGTAGCGATCCCGGCGCGTGGGTGCGTGCCGCCGCGACGCTGGCGGGCCGGGGCGACGCGGAACTGGCCGACTTCTTCAAATTCGGCTGGGACACCGCCGCCCGCGGCGACACCGAGGCGCACCGCGTGCGCGTCGGAGACCAGGAAGCCGCCTGGCAGCACCGCGTGACCACGCTCCTTCGCGCGGCCGAGGAGGCCGAGACCGCCCTCGCGAACGCGGACGCCGCATTGGTGGAGAAGGCCCGCGAGACCGCGGTGAACGCGTGGCGCGAGGTGTCCGGTCTCGCCGGGTCGGCCCAGCGGGGCTGGGACGCCGAACGGGCCCGCGCCGCCGGGCAGGCCGCGTCCTGGCGAGCCGTCGCCGACTTCGCGCGCACGGCGACCACCGCCCAGAACTGGCACGACATCTCCGAACACGCCGGGACGACGGGTACTTCGTGGACCGGGGAGCGCGAATGGGCCGAGGCGCAGGCGCGCCAGTGGACCTCGCTGCTCGAGTCCGCGCGCGCGGCCGAAGCCCGCGTCGCCGCCGTCTGACCGTCACACTCACTGGGAGCACTTTCTTCATGTACGAAAAGAAAACCGGGCTGAGACACGCCCTCGCGCGGGTCCTGATCGTCCTGCTCGTGCTGGCGCTGCCCGCCGGGTTGGCCGGTCCCGCGGTGGCCGCCGAACCGGCCCCGCCCGCCGCCGCGCCGGCGGCACAGAACCCGCCGCCGCCGATCGACGAGGAAGACGCGTTCAACCGCGAACTCGTCCAGGACATCGCCGACCACGCCGAAGACGTCGAAGTCCGGGACGCCGCCCGTGCCGCGCTCGCGACCGGCGACCCGGCCAAGATCCGCGAATACCTCGACACCGGCGACGCGCTGGCCAGGAAGGCCGCCGCGGACCGCAAGAAGCGGGTCGCCGCCGACAACCGGGCGCTGGTCACCGAATGGTCGAAGACCGCGGGCCCGATCGCGCGTCAGCGTGCCCTGGACGTCCTGGGCACCAACGACGACAAGAAGATCGCGGACTTCGTCGCCTTCGGCAAGGATCTCGCGGACGCGGAGGATCGCAGCACCGTCGAGGACGCCGCTGCCAAGGCCGAGCGCATCAAGGCGCGGGTCACCGACATGGTCGCCCGCGGTGGACCCGAGGTCCAGGTGCTCGGTCAGGCCGCTTTGGACAGTGGCGATCCCGCCGTCATCGAAGAGTTCTTCACCACCGGGTACACCGAGGCGAACAAACGCGACGGTGAGGCCCGCGCCGCGATCGAAGCCGCACAGGCCGCGCGGAACAAGGCGCTGCAGGATCTGCAGGACCTCGCCGACCGCTCCGCCCGCGCCTCGAACGCCCGGACCCAGATCCTGAAGTCCAGCGTCCAGGCCGTTAAGTCGCTGACCGACGCGTCCACCGCGATGGGCTTCGGCAACCAGGCGGCCAAACGCGCCGACCAGATCTTCGAAGAGGACAAACCCGGCCGCCCCGCCGGGAAACGCGGCCGCGCGGCCGAACTCGCCGGCCTCACCGCCGAGGCCAAGCGCCAGTTCGACGGCGCCACCGCCGCCTCCCGGGAGGCGACCACCCAGGCCGGGCTTTCGGACGCGGCCGCGCAGCAGCTCAAGGACACCGGACTCACCCAAGGGCTCGACTGGGTGCAGGTGACCAAGGCCGTCGCCGCCGCTTCGCAGGCCGCTGTGAAGGCGGCCGAGACCGCCTGGCGTGCCACGGAAGCGACCGAAGCCGCGAGCCTCGCACTCGACGCCAACGCGAACGCGCAGGCGCACGCCGACAACGCCAAGAAGTACCGGCTGTCGGCCGAGGAACACGCTCGTCAGGCCCACGATCTCGAACTCGCCGCGGCCGCGCAGGCCGCCGCCGCCCAGGCCGCCGCCGCCAACGCGCACGACGCGCGGATCAAGGCCGAACAGGCCGAGAAGAACGCGTGGGCGCACGCGGCCAAGGCCCGTGCCGCTTTGGACCGGGCCCGTTCGCAGCGCGCCATCGCGCAGCAGGCGATGACGAACGCGATCAGCCAGGCCGGGCTGGCCAACGCCGCCACCCGCCGGGCGATCGGGCAGCAGGACGTCGCGCTCTTCCACGCGGGCAAGGCGATCGAGGCGCACAACAACGCCGTCGGCGCCGGGAACCGGTTCATCGACGCGGGCAACAAGGCGGCCGACGCCGCGGGCCGGGCCCAGCGGGCAAGGGATGCGCTGAACTCGGCCGAGTTCAACCTGGCCGCGGCGGACGCCGCCGCGGCGGCCAAGGCGGGCACCCCCGAGGCGGAGACCACCGCCAGGGAGGCGAAACGTGCCCGCGACGAGGTCAACCTCGCCCGGCCCGCCGCGGAGAACTCGCGCTCCGAGTCCAACGCCGCCGGTGCGGCAGCGGCCGCCGCCGGCGCCGAAGCGGCACGGGCCAGTGCCGCCGCCGCGCAGGCGAGGGCCGAGGCCGCGACGGCGTCGCGCGAGGCCAAGAAGACCCACGACGAAGCCGTGCGTTCCCGTGCCGAGGCCGATCGCGCCAACGCCGAGGCCGTCAAGGCCAACACCGACGCGCAGGCCGCGGTCAACCTCGCCCAGGCCGCGATGGAACAGGCCGCGCAGGCCAAGACCGACGCGGAACTGACCAAGTCCGAGGCGGAGGCGGCCGCGAGCGAGTCCGTCATCGCCCAGGTCCAGGCGAAGGTCGCGGGCCGGGCTTCGCTCAACGCCCGGGTCGCCGCGGACGGGATCGCCTCACCCGCCGCGCGGGCACTCGATCTCGCGGGCCCGCTCGCGGACACGGATTCCGACGCGGCGCTCGCCGCCGACGTCGCGTCCCTCGCGCTGGCGATCGGCCAGGACCAGGCCGACAAGGCCAAGAGCCACGCGGACCAGGCCGATCAGGCGGCCAAGGACGCCGCCGACGCCGCCAAACGAGCACTCGGCGAAGTCGCCCCGGCGTACCAGGCCGCGGCGGACGCGGCCCAGTCGGCGGCCAAGGCCGTCCGCTCGGCGGAAACGGCGATCAGGGCGGCCCGCCAAGCGGCCGTCGATGCCACCTACGCCCGCGACGCGAGCCGCCGGGCCGGTTACGCCGACGCACAGGCCCGGCAGGACGCTTCCGCCGCGCACGGGGTCGCGGCCGCGGCGTCGAACGACGCGTCGATCGCCCGGCAGGCCTACAACCAGGCCCTGAGCGACGCCTCCCAGGCCAACCTGGCGGCGTCGGCGGCGGAGGGCGCGGTCAAGCAGGCCGACGACGCGGCGGCCGCCGCGGAGGGCATGGCCAACCTGATCGGCCCGATCGCGCAGCAGATGCGCGACCTCGCGACCACGCTCGAAGGCATGGCCCCGCAGATCCGCGAGGCCGAGCGGACCAAATGGGTCACCGACGTCCAGAAGTGGCTCGACGAGCACCTTCCCGGCGACACCAAGGGCGAGTTCCTCAAGGGCGTCGCGGGCGAGATCGTCAACATGGGCTTCGGGATCTGGACCCTCGCCAGCTGCGGGATGGGCCCGCAGACCGGCTCCGGCCCGGTCATGGGCAGGGAAGAGGCCTGCAAGTCCATCGTGGACGGCATCGGCAAGCTGATCGACGACCCGAAACAGCTGCTGCACTGGGACGAGTGGGCGAAGAACCCGGCCAAGGCGCTGGGCATGACCGTCGTCGACATCGGCTCGTTCTTCATCCCCGGCGCCGGCGGCCTGAAGGTCGGCGAAGGGGTCGGCAAGGGCGCGGGCAAGGCGATCGTCGCGGTCGGCGCCGGTGCGGCGAAGACCATCGGCTCGGTGCTGATGAAGGGCATGCTCGACATCGGCGGCACGAGGTTCGCCGAGCTGGTCGGGAAGTTCGGCTCGGTCAACCTGTCGAAGGTGCTCGGCGAGGTGAGCATCGCCCAGTTCGTCAAGACGCTCGACTCGGTCGGTGCCGCCTACGTCACCAAGTACATCGCCGACAAGGGCGGGGTCGAGCTCGGCAAGCTGCTCGTCGGCAAGTCACCCGCCGACGTCGCCAGCGCGCTGAAGCTGGTGGCCGACGCGTCCGACCGGGCGGCGCTGGCGAAGCTGGTCGACGAGCTGACCACCCGCGGCAAGCTCGGTCCGGACGTCATCCCGGCCAACGTGCCCGGGAAGATGCTCGACGGCTGGAAGCCGTTCGAGAAGATGAGCCGTGAGGACATGGCCAAGCTGTGGGTGCCGGACGGCGGCTGGGACAAGACCGGCGCCTGGGACTGGCCGAAGGCCGCGCCCAACAACGGCAAGGTGCCCGGTACGTCCAACCCGAACTACCAGCCCGTCAAGGGTGACGTGTGGGACCGCTTCGGCGACGCCAAGTTCGGGAAGAACCTTTCGCCCGACGGGGTGCCGTACGCCGAGCGCGCGATCCCGCCGACCAACCTCGGCGACGGTTACCATCGCTACGAGTGGATCAAGCCGTGGGACTCGAACGCGGGCGCCATCGAATCCAGCAAGGTCGCCCCCGCCTTCGGGCAGCCCGGCGGCGGGATCCAGTTCCAAACGTCGAGGACCGTCCAGCAACTCATCGACGACGGCTACCTGAGGGAGATCTTCTGATGGACGTCTGGCAGCTGCTCGCGGAGCTGGACAAGGCGGGCGTCGACCGGTCCGAGTACTACTTCCCCGGCATGCCGCCGCGGGAGAGCAACCCGGACGGCGGCACCTACCTCGAGGTCGAGGGCGGCCGGTGGCAGGTCAAGCAGGCCGAGCGTGGCCAGTCCTGGACGCGCGGGTCGTTCGACACCGAGGACGAGGCGTGCCGCTTCCTGTACGACCTCCTCACCTGGAAGGCGCCCGAGCCGTACCGGCAGACGCCCGAGGAGGCCGAGGCCTCGCGCCTGCACAACGAGCGCAGGCAGGCCGAAGACCGGCGGAACCTCTAGAGAGAGCTGAAGGGGCCCTTCACCGCATCACATGCGGTGAAGGGCCCCTTCGCTGCGTCTCATGCGGGGAAAGTCCCCTTCGGCTCAGCGCGTGGGGTCCTTGCCGTTCGGCTGCCTCGGGCCGGGACCCGGCGACCACCAGCCGGGGACGACCTTCTCACCGTGGACGATCGTCGGAGCGATCCCCTCGGTGAACGGTTCGACCTGCAGCAACTGCCCCCAGGACTGGCTCGGCTGGCCGATCAGGTAACTGGGCACCTCGGGTTCGGCGGCGACCTCTTCGAGCCAGCCGATCGGGCCGCCGTTGGTGCTGGACGCCCAGTTCGCCTCGTCGGCGACGGCGCCCGCGGTGATCCGGTATTCGGGCATCTTCGAGATGCCGTCGTGCGAGGTCACCGGCTGCACGCACGGGTAGACGAACGACGCGGGCCAGTCGACGTACACCGGTTTGCCCGCGATCTTCTCGGTCAGCGTGGTGAACGTCGGCACGCGGGGCGCCGAGGCGGCGATCCAGCCGTCCTCGGTGAGGTCGTTGTCGACGATGTTGATCCGCACCGACGTCGTCTCGGCGGGGAGGTCGCGCAGGTTGATCCGGGTGTCGTTCCAGCCGTTGGTCCCGGCGCCCGGCGGGAGCACGAACTGACTCCGGACGACCTTCACGCCTTCGCCGGTGTTCACGCCGTAGTCGAGGCTGACCGACGTCGGCCGCCGCGAGGCACCCGCGGTGGCGACCACGATCTGACCGTCCGCGGGCTTCTCGGCGAGGGCGTACCAGTCGCTGCGCAGGCGTCCGGCCCGCGTTTCGGGGTCGAGGAAGCTGCTCCACATCGGCACTTCGTCGGGTTTGAAGCCGTGCGGCGGTTCGGCCAGCGGGTCCTTGTCGTCGATCGCGCGGGTGTGGAACCCGGTCTGCACGCGGCCGTTGTCCTGTTCCGGATCGGGCAGCGGCGGCGGGGTCTGCCCGGCGGGCGGCTCCTCCTTCTTCACCGGGACCGTTCGCTGTTCGGGCTGGGCCCGCAGGATGCTGGTCGCGGCGTCCCGTTCCACCATCACGTGGTCGGAAAGGTTGCAGCTCTTGCCGGACAGATGCCCGAAGTTCGCGGCGCCGAGGCTGTAGGAACCCTGTTGGTTGTGGATCGCCCACGCCATGCTGACGAACTCGCCCCCGGCCATCAGGCCACACACGACCACCAGCGAGAGCGATCCGAGCCGCAGCGAGCGGCCACGGCCTTCCTGCGGCCCGGCCGGCAGCCCCGGCCGGTGCGCGCGGACGTTCTCCACGAACGCGTAGATCCCGGAGATCGCGGCCGCGATCAGCAGGATCGTCGACAGCGGGATCCCGCCGATCGACGGCGCCACCCCGGTCCACTGCACGCCGAGTTTCGAGACGAACCAGAACGAGTTGGGCCCGGTCGCGGCCAGCGCGCCGACCACGAGCAGCCCGGCGAGGAAAGCCGCCCGGTTCCGTCTCGACCGCAGCACCGTCGAACTGGTCGCCAGCGCCGTCAGCGCCGCCATGGCCGCGCCGACCGCGGCGAACGCGCCGAAGTGGTGCGTCCACTTGGTCGGCGTCAGCGCCAGCAGCAGGAAGAACAGCGCGACCGTGCCGATCAGGCGGCGGCTGGGGCCGAGCGCGGCGCCGGGGATCCGGCCGCGGCGCAGCAGCACCACCAGGCAGGTCCCGGTGCACAGCAACACGAGCAGCACGGGGAACCGGCGTGGCATCGAGCCGTCCGGCAGGCTCTCGAAGAGCAATTGGTAGCGCGCGAGTTCCTGGAACCACGACAGGTTCGGCCCGACCTGGGTGCGGATCCGGGTCGCCTCCTGAACGGTGGCGAAGGTCTGGTCGGCGAACACCACGACCAGCACCAGCAGCCCGGCGGCCAGCACCGGCGCGAGCACCGGCAGCCAGCCGTTCTCGGCGCGCTGGCGGACCAGTTTGAACAGCGGGCGGGCGGCGACCAGGAACGGCGCGACCGCGATCAGCCCGGTCGGCGTCGCGGCCAGGGTGAACCCGGCGGCGGTGAGGCCGAGGGCCAGCGGCAGCAGGCGGCGCGTCACGAGCGCGCGCTCCACGGCGCAGATCGCCAGCAGCGAGCCCAGCGCGGCGACCGGTTCCGGCCGGACACCGTTGTTGAACGGCATCCACCAGACCAGGAAGACGGCGGCGGCGGCCCAGCCCGCCGCGCGGCTCGTCCGGACCTGCGTGCCGAGGCGCGGCATGACCTCGCGGCTGATCAGCAGCCAGCTCAGCACGCCGAGGACGAACGACGGGAGCCGGATCCACGGCGGCACCGTGCTGACGTGCGCCATCAGCTGATACACGTGGTAGAACCAGCCGAACGGGGCCTCGGCGACGCCGAACCAGCGGTGGTAGTTGGTCAGATAGCCGGTTTCCTCGGCGACTCTGGACATCGTGAGGATGTAGCCGTCGTCCGACGTGACCGGGCCGATGAAGACCCACGCGCCGAGCGCGATGATCACCGTGGCGTCGCGGGCGGTCAGCCGCCACCAGCCGACGGGCGCCCAGCGAGGCGCGCGGCGGGCGGAACCGGAGTCCATCCGCCACACCGCGATCAGGCAGCCGATGAACGACAGCGCCGCGATCACGCCGATGATCCACTTCAGCAGCGTCGGCGAGGTCTGGTAGCGGGTGTCCGGGACGACCGAGACGTGCAGTCCGGCGATCGGGTCCTTGCCCGCGTTGATCGACGAGTAGATCCCGACCAGTCGCGGCCGGACGTCGCCCTCGGCGTGGAAGACCACCGTCTCGGCGACGGTCAGCGTCATCTGGTTCGCGTCCGCGCGGAGCTCGACGTCGCAATTGTTCTGCGGAAGCGGCTGCTGGACGATCTGCTGACCCTGGCTGGACGCGAGCAGCACACCGTTGTCGATGCGCAGCTGCAGGCCGACGCCCTTGCCCGCCCTCGGGTCGGTGCGGCCGTCGGGCACGGTCGAGAACAGCAGCGCCTGCCCCTGTGAACGCGAGTCCAGTGACCGGACGGTCGTGCACGGCAGATCGACGCGCAGGTCTTGAGCCCAGTACCCGGTCAAGGGCGCGTTGACGGAGCGGGTGTCGCCGCCCGTTGGCCAGACGACCTCCGCTGTGTCCTGCACCACCGGCAGGAAGGGGAAAGCCAACGCGCACAAGGCGGACAGCAACCCCAGCGTGACAGCGATCAAACGCATCGGCGCAACGCTAACGGGTCTGGTCCGAACGGCTTACGCAGGGCTGCCCTTGGTCTCGGCGTCGAGCCAGGTTAAGGCGTCCTGAACCGTCGTCACGCTGGCCGTTTCGGGGCGCGGTGGCCGCCGGACGACGACCACCGGGAGGTCGAGTTCGCGGGCCGCGGTCAGCTTCGCGGCGGTCATCGCGCCGCCGCTGTCCTTCGTGACGAGCACGTCGACGCGGTGCCGTTCCATCAGCGCGCGTTCCCTGTCCACCGTGTACGGGCCGCGGTCCAGCAGGACTTCGCGACGCCGGGGGAGCGCCACCTCGGGCGGATCGACGCAGCGGATCAGGAACCAGAGGGCGTCGAGGCCGGCGAAGGCGGCGAGCCCCTGACGGCCGCTGGTGAGGAACACGCGTTCACCGAGCGCCGGGAGCAGCCGCGCGGCGTGGTCGAGGTCCTCGGCCCAGTGCCAGGTGTCGCCGGGGCGTTCCGTCCATCCCGGCCTGGCCAGCCTGAGCAACGGTGTGCCGGTTTCGCGCGCGGCTTCGGCCGCGTTGGCGCCGATGCGTTCGGCGAAAGGATGAGTGGCGTCGATCATCGCCGCGACGTCGTTCTCGGTCAGCCAGCGCGCGAGACCTTCCGGACCGCCGAAGCCGCCGACGCGGACTTCGCCGTCGGGCAGCTTCGGCCGCACGACGCGCCCCGCGAGCGACGACACGACGTGCTCGCCGCGCGCCGCCAGCTCCTTCGCGAGTTCCCTGGCCTCACCGGTGCCGCCGAGGATCAGCAGGGTCATCGGGCCACGGCCGCGCGCCACCGTTCCAGCGTGCGCAGGTTGGCGAGCGTCTCCGCCCAGGTGAGTTCGGGCGCTTGCCGGTCGGCGAGATGCGTGGCGACGTGGTCGGCTTCGCGGGCGAAGAGGCCCTGTGTCGCCTCGACCTCGATCACCTCGGGCTCGCCACCTTCCGGCGTGAGGATGATCTGCGAGGTCTTCGGTTCGCGCATTTCGTGGATCCACGCCGGTTTCGGCACGTACAGCTGTCCTTGCGAGCCGTAGACGCGGATGTGGTCGTCCTGTGTCAGCTGGAAGCCGCAAGCCAGTTGCGCGAGGATCCCGCCCGGCAGCCGCAGTAGCCCGAAGGCGAACTCGTCGATGCCGTTCTCGTCGAGCCTCGCCATCCCGAGTACCTCTTCGGGCTCGACGACGTCCTGCCCGGTCGCGGCCTGCGAAACCAGCCGCGAAAGCGAGGTGCAGTAACACCCCACGTCGAAGATCCCGCCGCCGCCCAGCGCGGGATCGGTGAGCCGGGGGACGGCGAAGTTGTAGCTGAAGGCGACGTCCACGGCGCGGACCTCGCCGATGGCGCCGCAGGAGATCAGCTCGGCCAGCCGCCGGATCTGCGGATGCAGCCGGTACATGAACGCCTCCATGAGGAAGACGTCGTTGACGCGGGCCGCTTCGATGACCTTCTCGGCTTCGCTGACGGAGACTGTCAGCGGTTTCTCGCACAGGATGTGTTTGCCTGCCTCGGCCGCGCGGATCGCCCATTCGCCGTGCAGCGGATGCGGCGTCGAGATGTAGACCGCGTCGACGTCGGGATCGGCGAGCAGATCCTCGTAGGAGCCATAGCATTTGGGGATCTCGAAGCGGCTCGCGAACTCGGCCGCCCGGTCGCCGGACCGCGCGGCGACGGCCTCCAGCACGCCGTGCTTGCTCTCTTCGACGCCCGCCGCGAATTCGGCGGCGATGGTCCCGGCGGCCAGCAGGCCCCAGCGAAGGTTCTTCACAGTGACTCCGGTTGGTCGGCGCGATCACGGGTGGCCGAATACAGAAAACTGTCGGGAAACCCTTCGGCCGCAAGGACTTCTCCGACGAAGATCATCGCGGCGCGGCTGATCCCGGCTTCGCGCGACTGGGCGGCGATCGTGCCGAGCGTCCCGCGCACTACCTGCTCTCCGGGCTGGCTCGCCAGCGCCACCACCGCCGCGGGGCAGTTCTCTTGATAAAAGGGCCGCAGTTCGTCGACCACTTGCTCGATGCGGTTGATCGCCAGGTGCAGCGCGAGGGTGGTGCCGGTACGCGCGAAGTTCGCGAGCGTCTCACCCGGGGGCATGGCCGTGGAACGCGCCTGCGCCCGCGTGATGACCAGGCTCTGACCGACCTCGGGCACGGTGAGCTCGCGGTTGAGCAGCGCGGCCGCGGCGGCGAAGGCGGGGACGCCGGGGGTGACGTCGTAGGGGACGCCCGCCGCGTCGAGGCGGCGCATCTGTTCGGCGACGGCGCTGTAGATCGACGGATCGCCCGAGCACAGCCGCGCGATCTCGTGGCCCTTCCCGTGGGCCTCGGCCATCCGATCGACGATCGCGGGCAGGTCGAGGTTCGCCGTGTCGATGAGCACCGCCTCCGGAGGGCAGTACTCCAAGAGCGCCGTCGGGGTCATGCTGCCGGGGTACAGGCAGGTTTCGCAGCGGCCGAGCAGGTCACGGCCCCGGACGGTGATCAGGTCGGCGGCGCCGGGCCCCGCACCGATGAAGTGCACGGTCAAGGTCTGCTCCATTGGGTCACGGCTCGCGCCGGGGTCCAGCCGGTGAATCCGCCCAGCGGCGCGGCCTGCTCGACACTGACCCGGATCAGCTCCCCGCCGTGTTCGCCGTACGCGCGGGCGAGGGCCTGTTCGGATTCGAGGGTCACGCCGTGCGCGACGATCCGTGCGCCTGTCGCCAGGCAGGCGTCCAGGACACCGGGCACGGTCAGCCCGCCGCCGACGAAGATGGCCTGCGGCGTGGCCAGCCCTTCGAGTGCTTCCGGGGCGGCACCGATCACGACGTCGAGTTCCGGGACGCCGAGCGTGTCCGCGTTCCGGGCGATCCTGGCGGCTCGCTCCGGGAGGCGTTCGATCGCGATCGCCCGGTTCAGCGGATGCGCGCGGGACCATTCGATCCCGACGCTGCCCGCGCCCGCGCCGACGTCCCACAGCACCTCACCGGGTGACGGCGCGAGCCTGGCCAGCGCGGACGCGCGGAGGTCGCGTTTGGTGAGCTGGCCGTCGTGCTCGAAGGCGTCGTCCGGCAGGCCGGTCAGCGGCAGCGCGGGCCCGTCGGCCTCGATGGCGAACACGGTCAGCTCACCCGGGCCGATGCGCTCGTCCGGGCCGCCGAGGTCGGACAACGCGATGACGCGGCTCCGGCCGTAACCGCGGGCTTTCAGCAGGTCACGTAGGTCTTCGGCGTTCGCCCCGAGGACGAGGATCTTCCGGCCCGGCGCCAGCGCCCGGTTCACCCGGCCGATCTCGCGGCCGACGACCGTGACGACCTCGGTCTCCTCCGACGGCCAACCGAGCCTCGCGCGGGCGAGTGTCACCGACGACAGCGCTGGCAGGATCTCGACGTCGTAGCCGCGCTTCAGGAGTGTCGTGCCGATACCGGACAGAAGAGGGTCTCCGCTGGCCAGCACGCAGACGCGGCCCTTGTCCGCGAGGAAGTCGTCCAGGGCGGGGAGGAGCGGGCTGGGCCACGGCTCGGATCTCACGTCCGAGGGCAGGTACGCCAGTTGCCTCGGCGAGCCCACGACGACGTCCGCGCGCAGCACCGCTTCCCGTGCCTGCTCGGACAGGCCCGGCCAGCCGTCGGCACCGATGCCGACGACGGTCAGGGGTGATTTTTCGCGCACGTTCGTCACGGTAGATGACGCTTTTCCTATGCGATGATCGGCCGGACGTCGTCGACGACAGGAGAGCTGTGAAGCCGTACCCGTTCACCGCCGTTGTGGGGATGCCGGATCTGCGCCTGGCGCTGGTGCTTTCCTCCATCTCGCCCGCCGTCGGCGGGGTGCTGGTGCGCGGGGAGAAGGGCACGGCGAAGTCGACGATGGTGCGCGCGCTGGCCGGTCTGCTGCCCGGCGTCGACGTCGTGGACGCGTGCCGGTTCTCCTGCGACCCCGTCGAGCCCGATCCGGCCTGCCCGGACGGCCCGCACGCCGAGGGCGCGGCCGCCCATCGCCGTCCCGCGCGGCTCGTGGAACTGCCGGTCGGCGCCGCCGAAGACCGCGTCATCGGCTCGCTGAACCTGGAACGCGCGCTCGCCGACGGCGTCACCGATTTCCAGCCCGGTCTGCTCGCGGCGGCACATCGCGGGCTGCTGTACGTCGACGAGGTCAACCTCCTGCACGACCACCTGGTCGACACGCTGCTCGACGCCGCCGCCATGGGGCGCGCGACCGTCGAGCGCGAAGGCGTCTCGGTGTCGCATGCCGCCCGGTTCGTCCTGATCGGCACGATGAACCCCGAGGAAGGCGAGCTGCGGCCGCAGCTGCTGGACCGCTTCGGGCTCACCGTCGAGGTCGCCTCCAGCCGGGATCCCGAACTGCGCGTCGAGGTCGTCCGGCGACGGCTCGCCTACGAGGCCGATCCCGAGGCTTTCGCCGGCCAGTACGCGGCGGCCGACGCCGAACTCGCCGCCGACATCGAGGCGGCGCAACGACTTCTGCCGTCGGTGAAGCTGCCGGACGACGCGCTGCGCCAGATCGCCGAGGTCTGCGCTTCGTTCGAGGTCGACGGGATGCGCGCGGACATCGTGACCGCGCGGACCGCCGTCGCGCACGCCGCCTGGGCCGGGCGGACCGAGGTGACCACCGAGGACGTCCGGGTCGCGGCCCGGCTCGCGCTGCCGCACCGCCGTCGCCGGAATCCCTTCGACGCGCCCGGAATCTCCGAGGAACAGCTGGAACAGGCGCTGCAGGACGCCGAACCCGAAGGTCCTGGTCCTGACGACGACGGCCCCGGCTCGGGCACCCCGCCGCCCTCGGAAGGCGACGCTCCGCCCTCGGAAGGCGGCCAGGAGCCGTCGGGCGGTGGCCGGAGCGGCGGTGACCAGAAACCGGTTCAAGCCGGGGAAGCCTTTCGTGCCAAGCGTTTCGAGGTGAAGGGCACCGGAGAGGGCGCCGCCGGGCGGCGGTCGAGGGCGATCACCGACAACGGCCGGACCATCGGCGTCCAGCCCGCCGGGACCAAGGACGGGCATCCGCATCTGCTCGCGACCGTGCGCGCGGCCGCGCCGCACCAGCGTTCCCGCGGTCGAAGCGGCGCCGGGCTCGTGGTGCGGCCACAGGATCTGCGGTTCGCGCGACGGGAAGGGCGCGAAGGCAACCTGGTGCTGTTCTGCGTCGACGCGTCCGGATCGATGGGTGCGCGCCAGCGGATGCGCGAGGTCAAGACCGCCGTGCTCTCCTTGCTGCTCGACGCCTACCAGCGCCGCGACAAGGTCGGCCTGGTGACTTTCCGTGCCTCCGGCGCCGAACTGTCGCTTCCGCCGACGATCAGCGTCGACGCCGCGGCGTCCCGTTTGGACGGTCTCGCGACCGGCGGCCGGACTCCGCTGGCCGAGGGGCTCCTCGAGGCGGCGAGGGTGCTGCGGATCGAAGCGGTCCGTGATCCGCTGCGACGTCCGCTGCTCGTCGTCGTCACCGACGGCCGCGCGACCAGCGGCGCGGACGCCGTCAAGCGGGCGCAACAGGCGGCCGGTCTGCTGGCCGGCAACGTGACCTCCGTCGTGATGGACTGCGAGAGCGGGAAGATGCGCCTCGGGCTCGCCGCGGAACTGGCGGAACACCTGGGCGCGGAACACGTCCCGGTCACCGAGGTCGCCGCCGACACGCTCGCCGGAGCCGTCCGCACGCGTATTTCGGGGAGGGCCGCGTAATGCCGCAGGGCAAACCGGAAACCGTACCCGCCGACGGTCTCACCACCCGCCAGCGCCGCAACCGCCCGCTGCTCGCCGTGCACACCGGCGAGATGAAGGGGAAGTCCACGGCCGCCTTCGGGATGGCGTTGCGCGCCTGGAACCAGGGCTGGTCGATCGGCGTGTTCCAGTTCGTCAAGTCGGCGAAATGGCGTGTCGGCGAAGAAGCCGCGTTCCGCGCGCTCGGCAAGCTGCACGAAGACTCCGGTCAGGGCGGCCCTGTCGAGTGGCACAAGATGGGCGAGGGCTGGAGCTGGGCGCGCAAGTCCGGATCCGAGGAAGACCACGCTGCCAACGCCCGCGAGGGCTGGGCCGAGATCAAACGCCGTCTCGCCGCCGAGACCCACGACTTCTACGTCCTCGACGAGTTCAGCTACCTGCTCAAATGGGGCTGGCTCGAGGTCGACGACGTCGTCTCGACGCTGACCTCGCGTCCCGGGCACCAGCATGTCGTGATCACCGGCCGATACGCGCCGCCGGAGCTGATCGAAGCGGCGGACCTGGTCACCGAGATGACGAAGGTGAAGCATCCGATGGACGCCGGGCAAAAGGGCCAGCGAGGCATCGAATGGTGAATCGCGTGGTCGTCGCCGCGCCCGGCTCCGGGCACGGCAAGACCACGATCGCCGCGGGCCTGATGGCGGCGCTGCGGGCGCGGGGGCTGAAGGTGTCCGGGCACAAGGTCGGCCCCGACTTCATCGACCCGAGCTATCACGCCCTCGCGACCGGGCGGCCGCCCCGCAATCTCGACCCGTTCCTCCAGAGCGAAGAGCAGCTGATCCCGTTGCTGCTGCACGGTTCCGCCGGTGCCGACATCGCGATCATCGAAGGCGTCATGGGCTTGTTCGACGGCGCGCTCGGCACCGAGGGCTACGCCTCGACGGCGCACGTCGCGCGGCTGCTGGACGCTCCCGTCGTGCTGGTGGTGGACGCCTCGGCCGCTTCGCGCAGTGTCGCGGCGACCGTCCTGGGGTTCGCTCAGTACGACACGCGCGTCCGGCTCGCCGGGGTGATCCTCAACAAACTGGGCTCGCGACGGCACGCGGACGAGATCGTCACCGCGCTGGAAGCGACCGGCGTCCCGCTGCTGGGAACGTTGTACCGCAACGAAGAGATCCACGCGCCCAGCCGTCACCTCGGCCTGGTCCCGGCGGCCGAACGGGCGAGCGAGTCGGAACGGCTGCTGCCGGAACTGGCCGGATGGATCAGCGAGGGTGTCGACCTCGGCGCCGTCGTTCAGGTCGCTCGTGCGGCTTCCCGTCTCTCAGGTGAACCCTGGCGGCCTCAGCTCGCACACGAAGGCCCGCGTACGGTCGTCGCGGCCGCCGCCGGTCCGGCGTTCACCTTCCGCTACACCGAGGCCGTCGAGCTGCTCGCCGCCGCCGGAGTCGACGTCGTCGATATGGATCCGTTGCAGGACAAGGAACTTCCCGATGGCTGCGCCGGACTGTACTTCGGCGGCGGCTTTCCCGAGGTGCATGCCGAAGAGCTTTCGGCGAACGTCCCGCTGCGGACGGCGGTGGCGCGGGCCGTCGGCGACGGAATGCCCGTCGTGGCCGAATGCGCCGGACTGTTGTACCTCTGCCAGGACATCGACGGGCTGCCGATGACAGGCGTCCTCGACGCCTCGGCCACCATGACCAAACGCGGGAAACTCGGCTACCGCAAGGCTTTCTCGCCCGCGGACACCGTGCTGACCGTCGCCGGGCAACGCGTCACCGGCCATGAGTTCCACCGCACGATCGTCGAACCCGGCAGCGGCCCGACACCCGCCTGGGGCTGGGATCGCACACCCGACGGCTTCGCGTCGGCGTCGCTGCACGCGTCCTACCTGCACGTCCACTGGGCGGGCTACCCCGAACTCGCCGAGCGGTTCGCCGCCGCGGTGCACGCCCATGGCTGACTACGATCTCTGGCATCACGGCGATCGCGAGGTCGGCGAAGGGCTCGTCGATCTGGCTGTCAACGTCCGGCTCCCGGCGCCGCCCGCCTGGCTGCGCGCCGAGCTGGCGGCAGCCCTGGACGATCTGGCCGCGTATCCGGACGTCACCGCCGCCGTGGAGGCTGTCGCCACCCGGCACGGTTTGCCGGAGTCCCACGTGCTGGTGACGTCGGGTGCCGCCGAGGCCTTCACGTTGCTGGCCACGGCTTTGCGGCCGTCTCGTGCCGTGGTGGTCCATCCGCAGTTCACCGAGCCCGAAGCCGCCCTGTGCGCGGTCGGCCATCCCGTGCACCGGGTCCTGCTGTCGCCCGACGACGGTTTCCGGCTGCGTTCGGTCCCGGACGACGCGGACCTGGTCTTCGTCGGCAACCCCACGAACCCGACTTCCGTACTGCACCCGGCCGCGGACCTGCTCGCCCTGGGCCGTCCGGGCCGCCTGGTCGTCGTCGACGAGGCCTTCCTCGACGCCGTCCCCGGCGAAACCGAAACCGTCGCGGGAAGACCAGGTTTCGCCGTCCTTCGCAGCCTGACCAAAACCTGGGGGATCGCCGGGCTGCGCGCCGGCTACGTACTGGCCGAAGAGTCCGTTGTGGACAGTCTGCGCGCGGTGCAGCCGCCGTGGTCGGTGTCGTCACTCGCCGCCGTCGCCGTCGTGGCCTGCTGCCGCCCGTCCGCGCTGGAGGAAGCCGAAAAGCTGGCGGTGGCGGCGGAAGCGGACCGGGAGTACCTGGTTTCGGGCCTGACCGCGCTCGGCGTCGAGGTACCGGGCGAGCCGCGAGGGCCGTTCGTGCTCGTGCGGCTGCCCGGCGCGGACGGCGTCCGGGAACGGCTGCGGGAGAACGGTTTCGCCGTCCGGCGTGGGGACACCTTCCCGGGACTGGACGCGCGGTACCTGCGGATCGCGGTGCGGGACCGGGAGACGGTGGATCGATTCCTGGCGGCTTTCGCCGCCGTGTTGTGAGGCAGCCCGCCCTGTCGGGGCAGGTACGTGAAGGCCTCCTTCCCTACGCTCAAGGTAGTGAAGGGGGCCTTCACGGAAAGAGCGAGAGCAGGGCTCCGACACAGAAGGACGTGACCACGCCACCTTTGACTTATCCCTCAAGAGAACCGTCCTCACCACTCACGACCGTGGGCACCGCGGGCAAGAAGTGGTTGGATGAGCCGGTGAACTTCGTGATCGGCGTCTTCGATCTCTTCGCCTACACCATCCCCGGCGCGCTGTACGTCGCGTTCTTCGGCTACCTCGGGACGAAACTCCACATCCTGACGGCCGCGTCCATCGGCGGCGTGCCGACCGTGGTGCTGGTCGTCGTGATCGTGGTGCTGAGCTTCCTGCTGGGCTATCTGGCCTATCCGCTCGGCGACGCGCTGGAACGGATCGTGCCGCGAAGGCGCGAGCGGAACGCCGCCGAGGAGTTCGTCCGCCGGATGCCCGCGGCCAAGGACCGCCCGTTCCTCAAGGAGAACACGCACCTTCTGTTGTGCGCGCTGCAACTGCACGACAAGGAGGTCGCGGTCGACGTCACGCGGCTGCGCGCGTCCGGCCTCATGGTGCGCAACTGCGCGCCGCCGCTGTTGTTCGGAGCGATCGCGGCGATCGTCGAGATCTTCGCGGGCAAACACCCCTTCATCGCCGCCGGTCTCGCGGTGCTGCTTCTCCTCGCGTCGCTCACGCTGGTTTCGCAGGGCCGCAAACTCGGGCTCTGGGCGGGGATGAAGACGCTCGAGCTGTGCTTCTGGCTCCCGGAAATCGACGAGAAGCTGGCGACGGACGAGCCGGTTTGATCGGGGCTCTGAGACGAGGCCCGGCCTGGCGCCGTCCTCCAGCGCCCGGCGTTGCGAAAGCCACTTTCGCAACATCCGAAGCCGGCACCTCCAGCGCCAGCTTGCCACTCACTGCCCCACGGGCGCTTCAGAACGACAAAGCCAGCAAGACCGCCGCGACGGCGACCTCGACGCAGCCGCCGAGCACGTCCCCGGTGACCCCGCCCAGCCGCTGGACGCACCGCGCCAGCAGCGCCGACGCGGCCAGGTACCCCAGCGCCACCGCGATCAGCCCTTGCCGCCACGGGAACACCAGCGCCGCAGCGCTCGCGAGTACGGCGAACACCACCGCGGCCGTCCACACCGGTACCGAACCGGCGACGGTCGCGCCCAGCCCCTCGGGACGGGCCGAGGGAACACCGCGCGCGCAGCACAGCGAGAGCACGCCGCGTCCGGCGAGGACCGCGATCGCTGCCGCCGCGATCCCGTGCCCAGCCGAGATCGCCCCGGCCAGCGCGCCGACCTGCACGAGCAGGACCAGCACCAAGGTCGCGATGCCGGTCGGCCCGGAATCCCCGCGGCGCATCACTTCCAGCGCCCGCTCGCGGTCGTAGGAGGCGCCGAGCCCGTCGGCCGTGTCGGCGAGCCCGTCCAGATGGAGCCCGCGACTGCCCAGCGCCACCGCGCCCAGCGCCAGCGCGGCCGACGCGAAAGCGGGCAGTCCGGCCAGATCGCCCAAGAAGACGATCACCGAAGCGACGGCCGCGAGCGGGACGACGGCCAGCGGAGCGAGCACCATCGCGCCGCCCGCCACCCGCCGGTCGATCAGCCCCGGCGCCGGCACCCGGACGGTGGTCAGGGTGCCGAAAGCCATCTTGAGCGCGTCCGCGATCAAGCGAGATCCGCCAGCAGGCCCATGTCCGCGATGATCGCCCGCGCCGCCCTCAGCGTCGGTACCGCCTGCACGGCGCCGCTGCCCTCGCCGAGCCGAAGCCCGAGATCGAGGATCGGCTCCAGTCCGAGAGCCTTCAACGCGTAAGCCTGCGACGGCTCCGTCGACCGGTGCCCGGCCAGCCACCACTGCTCGGCGCCCGGCGCGATCTCGCGCGCGACGAGCGCCGCGGCCCCGGAGAACACTCCGTCGAGCAGCACAGGCACCCCGCGCACCGCGGCCCGCACGAGGAAACCCGCCGTCGCGGCGAGACAAGCGCTGCCGAGCGCGGTCAGCAACGCGAAGGGGTCCTTCCCCGCACCAGCCCTGGCCAACGCGGCCTCGACGACCGCGACCTTCCGCGCCCGCCCGTCCTCGTCGATCCCGGTACCCGTGCCGACGACGTCTTCCGCGGCCAGACCGAGCACCGAAGCGACCACGGCCGCGCAGATCGTCGTGTTGCCGATCCCCATGTCACCGGGGATGAGCAGATCCGCGCCGCCGTCGATCTCCTCGTCCGCGATCGCCAGCCCGTGCTCGAACGCCGTCCGCGCCTCGCCCTCGGCGAGCGCGTCCTCGACGTCGATCGAGCCGGAACCCCGCCGCACCTTGTGCGCGGTGACCTCGGCGGGTACGTCCGCGCCGTCCCAGTCCACGGCGATGTCCAGCGCGCGCACCGTCGCCCCGGCGACCCCGGCCAGCACGCCGACACCGCTCTTCCCGGCGAGGAACACCCGCACCATCGCCGCGGTGACCTCACGCGGATACGCCGACATCCCGGAAACCCCGTGGTCCCCGGCGAACACGACCACCCGGACGTCGTCGAGCGGCCGCGGCGGCACGGTTCCGTGCGCTGCGCAGAGCCAAGCGGCCAGGTCTTCGAGCCGCCCGAGCGAACCCAGCGGCTTGACCAGGCCGTCCAGTCTGGTGCGCGCGGCGGCTTCGGCGGCGGCGTCCGGGGTGGCGATACGCATCGTTGCTCCCTAAGGCAGGTCCAGCATTCGTCCGGCGACGACCAGCACGGTCCGGTCGGAGACGGCGGACACCCGGTTGTTCAACGCGCCCAGCACATCACGGAAAACGCGTCCGGACACCGTCGCGGGCACCACACCGCTGCCGACCTCGTTGCTGACCGCGATCACCGGCACGTCGGCCTGCGCCCACGCCGCCAGGAAGTCCTCCAGCCGGTCGTCGAGCCGGCGTTCCCAGCCCTTGCGCTGATCCCAGGCGCCGACCTCGTCGAGCACGCGGGCGATCCAGGTGCCGAGACAGTCGATGAGCAGCGGATGCGTCGCCGTGCGCAGCACCGTGGCCAGGTCGGTGGTCTCGATGGTCTTCCAGGTGCTCGGCCGCCGCGCGCGGTGCGCGGCCACCCGAGCGGCCCATTCGGGATCGTCGGCGCTCGGCGGCAGCCCGGGCGCGAGATAGGTCAGGTGCGGGTGACGGGACGCGAGCCGCTCGGCGTGGTGTGACTTCCCAGAGCGGACGCCGCCCAGTATCAGCACCTTGCCGTCGTCGCGCGAGTGGCGGCGAAGTGCCCGCGCGAGAGTCTCCAGAACCCCCGCGAGGCGATGCGTCAGCTTGGTCATACCCCGCATTCTCGTGCACGCGCTACGGTTCGCCACGTGCCACTCCGACAAGCCGCCACCGCGGCCGGACTCGTTACCGGTTACGTCGCCGACGCCGTGTTCGGAGATCCACGGCGAGGACATCCCGTAGCCGGCTTCGGCCGCGCCGCGCAAGCCCTTGAACAGCGGGTTTGGGCCGATTCGAAGGTACGGGGCGCGGCGTACACCGCCGCCTGCGCGGGGACCGTCACCGGATTGGGGGTCGCCGCCCGGATCTTGACCCGCGAACGTCCTTTCGCGCGGTTCGCGCTCACCGCGGCGTCCACATGGGTGGTTCTCGGCGGACGGGGGCTCGCCGCCGAGGGCACGCGGATGGCCCGGCTGCTCGACGACGGCGACCTGCCCGGCGCGCGGCGGCGGCTCTCGCACCTGTGCGCCCGCGACGCCACCGGCCTCGACATCGAACAACTCGCGCGCGCGACCACCGAGTCCATCGCCGAGAACACCTCGGACGCCGTCGTCGCGCCGCTGCTGTGGGGCGCTGTCGCCGGGATCCCCGGTCTGCTGGGCTATCGCGCGCTCAACACCCTGGACGCGATGGTCGGCTACCGGTCGCCGAAGTACGTCAACTTCGGCTGGGCCTCGGCGCGGGCGGACGATGTGGCCAACCTGGTGCCCGCCCGGGTCGGCGCGGCGTTGACCGTGGCGTCGGCACCGCTGGCCGGTGGGTTCGCCAAACCCGCGTTCCGGATCTGGCGCCGCGACGGGAAACACCATCCGAGCCCCAACGCGGGGCAGGTCGAGGCCGCTTTCGCGGGCGCGCTCGGGATCCGGCTCGGCGGGACGAACAGCTACGGCGGCCGCACCGAACGCCGCGGCGTCCTGGGCGAAGGCCGTGAGCCGGAGCCGGTGGACGTCCGCCGCGCCGTCCGGCTGTCGAAGGTCGTCGGGCTGGCCGCGCTCGCCGTCGCGGTGGCGGTGGCACGGTGAGCGGGCTGCTCGTCGCGGGGACGACGTCGGACGCGGGCAAGAGCCTGGTCACCGCCGCGTTGTGCCGCTGGCTCGCCCGCAAGGGGGTGCGGGTCGCGCCGTTCAAATCCCAGAACATGTCGAACAACTCGATGGTGTGCGCGGACGGCGCCGAGATCGGCCGCGCGCAATGGCTGCAGGCACGGGCGGCCCGCGTCGAACCCGAAGCCGCGATGAACCCGGTCCTGCTGAAACCCGGCAGCGACCGGCGCAGCCACGTCGTCGCGCTCGGGAAACCGTTCGGCACGCTGGAGGCGGGGGAGTACGCGACCGGCCGGGCCGGGCTCGCCGAGATCGCCTTCGACACCTTCTCTTCGTTGCGACGGCGCTTCGACGTCGTGCTGTGCGAAGGCGCGGGCAGCCCGGCCGAGATCAACCTGCGCGCGGGCGACTACGTCAACATGGGGCTGGCGCGGCGCTTCGGCCTGCCCGTGGTGGTCGTCGGCGACATCGACCGCGGCGGCGTCATGGCCGCGATGTTCGGTACTCTCGCTCTCCTTTCCGCCGAAGACCAGGCACTGGTTTCGGGGTGGCTGGTCAACAAGTTCCGCGGTGACGTCGGCCTGCTGCGTCCTGGTCTGGAGACGCTGGAGAAGCTCACCGGCCGCGAGGTCTTCGGCGTCCTGCCCTGGCTCGACCAGGTGTGGATCGACTCGGAGGACGCGCTGGCCGCCGCGGGCTGGGGTGCGACCGGTGGCTCCCTGCGTGTCGCGGTCGTGCGTTTCCCTCGCGCCTCCAACGCGACCGACGTTGACGCGCTCGCCGCCGAGCCCGGTGTCTCGGTCGCGTTGACGGCCGATCCGGACACCGTCCTTTCCGCCGACGTGGTGATCCTGCCGGGTTCCCGCGCGACCGTGGACGACCTGGCGTGGCTGCGGTCCCGCGGTCTGGCGGCCGCCGTCCTCTCGCGGGCCGAGGCGGGCCGACCGGTGCTGGGGATCTGCGGCGGCTATCAGATGCTGGCCGCCGAGATCGAGGACGACGTCGAGTCCGGCGCCGGAACGGTCCCCGGCCTCGGCCTGCTGCCGACGCGTGTGTCGTTCAGCGCGGACAAGGTGCTGGCACGCCCGTCCGGAGCCTGGCGCGGCCAGCCCGTGGAGGCGTACGAAATCCACCACGGCGCCGTGACTCCCACCGGCCCCGCCGAGTCCTTTTTGGACGGATATCGGCAGGGGGCGGTGTGGGGCACCATGTGGCACGGCGCCTTCGAGAACGACGGCTTCCGTCGCGCCTGGCTGGGCGAAGTGGCGGACTGGTCACCGGCCGCCGGGGCGCAGGGATTCGGCGCGCTGCGGGAGAGCATGCTCGACAGGCTCGCCGACGCCGTCGAGGACCACGTCGACACCGTGGGACTCCAGCGTCTGATCGAAACCGGCTGCCACGTCGACCTGCCTTTTGTGCCGCCCGGAGCCTGAGCCGGGCGTCAGCGCGCGCAGCACCAGCCGGACCACCGACTCGCCGAACTCCTCCGTGAGCGGCCCCGTCCGCAGCAGCCACCGGTAGTAGACCGCGCCGTAGTACAGATCCACCGCGGCGTCGATGTCGACGCCGTCGATCTGCCCTGCTTCGGCACCGGTCCGGAATCGTGCCCTTGTCGCCTCCAGCCATGGCTTCATCAGCCGTTCGTCGAGTTCCGCCGAAAGTTTCACGTCGCCCTGGATCGCTGTCAGCAGTGCGCGGTAGTACGCCTCGTACCCCTTCTCCGTCAGCGGGTCCACAGTGGATCGGAGCACCGTGCGCAGATCCGCCGCGAGATCGCCGGTGTCCGGGAAGGTCAGCTCACCGGCCCCCTGGACCAGGGTCAGGTACGCGTCCAGCACCAGCGCGCCCTTGTCCGGCCACCACCGGTAGATCGTCTGCTTCCCCACCCCCGCCCGCGACGCGATCGCCTCCACCGCCAGCTTCGGGTAGCCGACCTCGCCGAGCAGTTCGGTGGTCGCCGTCAGGATCGCCTGCCTCGAGCGTTCGCTGCGCCTGGTCGGATCCGGGGACTTGACGTTTCCAGCCATGTCGGTATGGTAGCACAACGAGACGAGACGGTCCGTCTCGCAGAACGAAGGAGAAGGAAATGCGTACTTGGTTCATCACCGGTGTCAGCCGCGGGTTCGGTCGTCTCATCGCCGAGCACGCGTTGAAGGCGGGGGACAACGTCGTCGGCACGGCCCGCCGCCCCGAAGCGCTGGACGATCTGGTGGCCGTGAGCGAAGGCAGGCTCGTTGTCTTGCCCCTCGAAGTCACGGACAGAGCCGCCGTCTTCGAGGCGGTCGAAAAGGCGGCCGAGGCGTTCGGGCGGATCGACGTCGTGGTCAACAACGCGGGCTTCGGCCTCATGGGCGCGGTCGAAGAGGTCGGCGAGGAAGACGCGCGGGCCATCATGGAGACGAACTTCTTCGGCACGCTGTGGGTCACCCAGGCCGCGCTCCCCGTGCTACGGAAACAGGGGGAGGGCCGGATCCTGCAGATGTCGAGCGTGAGCGGCCTGATGGCCGTGCCGACCATGGGGCTCTACAACGCGAGCAAGTTCGCCCTCGAAGGCCTCAGCGACGCGCTCGCGCAGGAGGTCGAAGGTTTCGGTATCCACGTGACCCTGGTCGAGCCGCGGATCTACGCCACCGACTTCATGGGCGCCAGTCTCAAGATGTCACCGATGAGCCCGGCCTACGACCCGGTGCGCGCGGCGCTGATGGCGAAGTACGCCGACGGAGTCCCCGGCGACCCGGTGAAGGTCGCCGAGGCCGTCCTCGAACTGGTGGGCAGTGACGCGCCGCCCCGCCGCCTGCTGCTCGGCGACGGGGACTTCGACGTCATCGTGGAACTACACCAGGACCGCGTGGCGGAGTGGCGCTCGTGGGAGCCGGTCAGCCGGGCTGCGGGCTAGGCGTCCTTGCGAACCAACGATTTCTCGGTCAATGCTTTTTCCGACAGAGCTTTTTCCGACAGAGCGCCGAAGGCCAGGCCGAGCACGGTCCACAGCACCACCTGTGTGCCGACAGAGGCCAGCCGGAAGGTCCACAGTGTGGAACCGGGGAACTCGGCGGGGACTTCGTCGATCGACGGCAGCAGCGCCGCCGCCACCGCGATCAGCACGACGTACCCACCCGCGGCGATCAGGCCGCCACGCCAGGCGCCGAGCTTGTCGGCCAGCTTCCGGCCGAACGCCGCCGCGAGGATGCCGATCAGCAGCGAAAGCGCGACGAAGCCGAAGTACAGGGACGTCCGGCTCCCGATCGTGCCCGCCTGCCCGACGGCGGGAGGATTCGCCGGGTACTTCAAGAACGGCACCAGGAACACGACCACGAAAGCGCCACCGGCGAGAAGTGCGGCGGTCACCCGCGGGCGCAGGGTGCCGAGCCGCCCGTAGACGAAGGCGAACGCGAGCGAGAACAGCCCGCCGACAGCGACCCCGTACAGGCCGACGCCGGTCAGCAGGCCGACGGTGCTCTGCACGCCACGCGTGACGAGCTCTTCCTCCTCGGCCGGAGCGGGTTCGTGCGCGGCCGGGTCATGGGCGGCTGGGTCATGCGCGCCGGCGTCGTCGTGGGAATGAGCCGCGGTGCCTTCGAGACCGATGGCGGTCTCGACCGAGGGCTCACCGAAGAAGTACGCGAAAAGGGTCGCCAGGACACCGGCGATCAGGCCCGCGAGCATGCCGCGGACCAGCAAGGACCTCATCATGGGGCGTATGCCGCCTAGTGGCAGGGGAAGGCCAGCAGGTGCCGGCCGTCGTGGACGAACTCGTGGACGTACGAGTTCGCGAACACCGACACCGCACCCTGCTCGGCGCTGATGAAGTACAGCGTGATCAGCGAAAGGAGGATGACGAGCACCGCCCAGGGCAGGATCTCGCGGACGGGGATCCGGATCGGGACGGGTACTGCGGCTACCGCTTGGGTCATGGCGGTGGGACCTCCTCGGGCTAGCGCGGCCTCTTCAGGGGTGATACGACGGCTCCGGGTCTGGCTTCCCCGAACCGGCTGGTCCGAGGTCACAGTGGCGCGACCGCGCGGAATCTCACCGCGTTCCGGGTGCCGTCGTCTGGCCGGTCGAGAGTAGGTCGCCACGAAGCGTCCGGTCAATGTGACCGAACCCAATCGGCCCATGCTCGTTACGGCGGCTCGTCGTGGCGGCGGGGCATGTCAAAATCCAGCCATGACACCTGCGGTGGCGGCACTCGATGTCGGCGGAACGTCCATCAAGGCGGCCTTGTACGACGCCGAGCTGAAAGACCTGGCCAGCCTGCGCGAGCCGACGGCCCGTGGAGCCGACGGCGAGGCGCTCGCGGACCAGGTCGCGCGGATCGTGGAAACGCTGGGCAAGCAGGCGGGCACCGGTACGCCGGACGCCGTCGGCGTGGTCATCCCCGGCATCGTCGACGACGTCGAGCGGGTGGCCCGGTTCTCGGCCAACCTCGACTTCCGGAACGTCCCGTTCGGCGAGATGCTCGACAGCAGGCTGGGGCTGCCGTTCGCGTTCGGGCACGACGTCCGAGCGGGCGGGCTGGCCGAGTTCCGCGTCGGCGCGGGCAAGGGCTGCACCGACGCCGCCTTCATCCCGGTCGGCACCGGGATCGCGGCGGCACTCCAGCTCGACGGGAAGCTGTACGCCGCAGGTGGCCAAGGCGGGGAAATCGGGCACATCGATGTCGGTCACCGGCTGCCGTGCGGCTGCGGCGCGACAGGATGCCTCGAGGCGATCTCCTCCGCGTCGGCCATCGCCCGCCGCTACAGCGAGCACACCGGACGTCCCGCCGAAGGTGCCGAGCAGGTGGTCGACGCCGCCCGCCATGGCGACGAGGCCGCGATCTCCGTGGTCAACGACGCGCTCGAAGGGCTCGGCCACGGGATCAAGACCCTGGTCACGTTGCTCGCGCCCGAGGTCGTCGTCCTCGGCGGCGGCCTGTTCACCGCGGGCGACTACGTCCTCGAGCCGGTGCGGGCCTGGCTGGCGGCGAACCTGCAGTTCCAGCGGATGCCCGAACTGCGGATCGCGCAGCTCGGCGACGAGGCGGGCAGGCTCGGCGCGGCCCTGCTGGCGCTGGACCGGCTCAAGCCTTGACCACCCGCACGCCTTCCTCCTCGAAGGCGTGCACTCGCTCGGGATCCGCGCGGCCGTCGGTGACGAGAACGTCGACGTCGGTGGTCGCGCAGATCTTCGCGAAGGCGTGACCACCGAGTTTCTCGCTGTCGGCGAGCACGACGACCTGGCGTGCGCGGGCCGCCATCAGCCGGTTCGTGCTCGCGTCGCCTTCGTGGTGTGCCTGCGCGCCGTGCACCGGGTCGAAAGCGTCCACGCCGAGGAACACCAGATCCAATGAGATCTGGTCGAGGAACAGATGCGACAGCGGCCCGGACAGGTCGAACGACTGCTGCCGGGCGACCCCGCCGGTCACCACGATCTTGATATTGGGCCGGACGGCGAGTTCGTGGGCGATGTTGAGCGCGTTCGTCACCACGGTGAGCAGAGGCCCGCCGCTCGGCTCGCCCATGTCCGGCCGGGTGGCGAGGGCGCGGCCCACCTCGGTGCTCGCCGTGCCGCCGTTGAGGCCGACGACCATGCCCGGGTCGACCATTTTCGCCGCGGCCGCGGAAATCCGCTGCTGTTCCGGTGCGTTGCGCGCGGCCTTGTGCCGGAGCGGAAGGTCGTAGGCGACGTTGCTCGCGACGGCGCCACCGCGGGTGCGGACCACGAGATTGCGGCCCGCCAGGTGATCGAGGTCCCGGCGGATCGTCGCGGGGGAAACGCCGAGTTCGCCGGCCGAAACTTCGACGTCGACTTTTTCCCGCTCTCCCACCATGTCCAATAAAGCCGTCAGCCGTTCATGCCGGTTCATCCGAGCTCCCTCCCCGAAGCGCGACATCGCTTACCGCACCGGACAAAGTACTACGCGTCGCGATACGGGCGGAGGGAAGCGGCAGGTTTGGGAAGCCGGGGAGAAACGGCGGGGAGCGGGCGCCGGCCACCCCCAGTGTGACCGGCGCCCAACCCATGGCCGGTACGCCCAGGACCGGCCCGCTTCGTAAGTTATCGCTCTCCGCTCCGGCCTGATATCCGGTTTGCGTCCATTCCGGTGACGTTTACCGGATAACCCGCCACCCGATCACCGGAACCGGCCACGGTGCGTGAGAAAATCAGCCCTTGCCGCCCAGTCCGCGCAGGAAAGCGAGTGACGGCATGAAGAAGTAGTCACCGCCCTTCAACGCCACCGCCTGCGGGAACGGATCCGCTGTCACCGTCCGCGTACCAGCCCATTCCTTGGTGTAGACGGATTCGGGACGGGGGCCCTGGCCGATGACCGGATCGAGGCCGGGCGGCTTGAACCCGTCGGGCGGGACCGGGAACGACGGGTTGTTCGCCCAGACCGCTTGGGTGAACTCGAACTGGTTGCCCAGCACCGAATTGAACGCCATGAACAGCAGGCCGACCCCGCCGCTCGGCCGGGCGGACGGCGGCAGGTCGGCGTTCGGGTCGTCGGCCCGTTCGCCGTAGGGCACCCCCCTCCGCGCCATCAGGTGCAGGCGCTCCTGCGGGGCCGGTTCGGCGCCGCCGCTGCCGCGCGGATTCGTCTTCCGGATGTGGGCCTGGAAGGGGCATTTCGCGCCGACGGCGTCACTTGCGTAGTCGAAGTTGTTCGGTACCGGGCTTTCCACTCCGTCTTGCCGTTGCGCGGTCAGCGGTGTGCCGTCCTCGAACCGGCCGACGATCATCGCGCCCGCGCGTTCCCGGTCTTCGCCGATGAGACCCAGTTGATCGGCCAAAGCCTCCTCGGCCTGCTTGAATCGCCGCACATTCTGTTCCAATTTGCGGAAAACGAAGTAGCTGCCGAAATGTACGGTGGGATCCGGGGCCGAGTGATCCGGGACGAGCACCTGATCCAGTGGCGCGCTCGGATCCCAGGTGGTGATCCCGTCGGTTCCGGCTTTCTCCGCGCGAATGTCTTCGATCAGGAAGAGCGGCTGGCTCCGGCCGTCGACGTAGCCGAAATGTTCGATCCCCTCGCCGTGGGTGTTCACCCGGCCGAGTCCGGTTTCCTCGGCGACGACGGAAATGGTCGACGGAATCAGCGAGAGGACGTCGTTCCGGCGCGCGGTCATCGGAGCGTCGGCGGCGTCGGCGACGATGACGACGGCGTGGATCTCGTCGTGGTATCCGCTGTCGAATGTGGAGCGAGGCGGGTCGCTCAGCTTCTCGCGAGTCTCCTGCGCGCGCATACCGCGGAGGAAGGAATCATCTTGCGGCGCATCGATTTTCAGGAACCGGTAGCCCGCCGCGGTCAGCCCGGTGCCGACGTAGGGCGACCCCTTCACGCCCTCGTCCTTGAAGCGTTCGACCTCGGTCAGATGGGCTTTCGCGGACTTCATCAGCGGGACAAGTGCCGCGAGGAACGTTTTCGCGCTCGCGGCCTCCGAAAAACGCAGGAAAAGTGCGGAGAAGTGATCGCGGGCGTGCGCTTTGAGGATGTTCGGCTGTAGTTCGTCGAGCATCTTCGCGGCCTCGCCGGTCGCGGTCTTCCATTCCAAGGGCACGCTCAAGTCGATGGTCATGGTCAAGGAATCCCCTCGTCGGAAACCCGCCTGGCGGCCCCGGCAGGTCTTGCCGGTCCCCACCGCCGTGCGGTCCTTACCCCTTGATACAACCGATACCGAAATCGCGCCGTCATCACCCGCAAGTACCCTCTTTCGGCGGTTTTATCACCCGAAAGGACCAATGTGTCGACTGCGCTCCGCATTGACGCAAAAAAGCACCTGCCCGTGGTGGTTCAACGTTGAACCACCACGAGCAGGTGCTTTGGTCGCGGACGCCTCTAGGTTAGGGGCCGGTCGGTGGGAGCGATCGGAGCGGGCAGGACGTCGCGTCCGGTGAGGAACGCGTCGACACCGGCCGCGGCGGAGCGGCCTTCGGCGATCGCCCACACGATGAGCGACTGGCCGCGGCCCATGTCGCCCGCCACGAACACGTTGTCGACACTGGTCTTGAACGCCTTGTCGCGGGCGACGTTGCCGCGCTGGTCGAGCTCGACGTCGAGCGCCTCCAGGAGGCCTTCCCGCTCCGGGCCGACGAAGCCCATCGCGAGCAGCACCAGCTGCGCGGGCAGTTCCTTCTCGGTGCCTTCGACCGGGACGAACTTGCCACCCTCATTGTGTACTTGGATGAGTTTCAAGGCTCGCACCCGGCCGTCGGCGTCGGCGGCGAACTCCTGGGTGTTGACCGAGTACAGCCGCTCGCCGCCCTCTTCGTGCGCGGACGAGACGCGGTAGATCATCGGGTACGTCGGCCACGGATGCGCGTCGGCGCGCGAAAGCGGCGGCTTCGGCATGATCTCCAGCTGCGTCACCGACTTCGCGCCCTGGCGGTGCGAGGTCCCGACGCAGTCCGCGCCGGTGTCGCCACCGCCGATGACGACGACGTCGAGGCCCTCGGCGCTGATCGGCGAAACGTCCAGTTCGCCCGCCGCGACGCGGTTCGCGTGCGGCAGGAACTCCATCGCCTGGTAGATGCCCTTGTGCTCGCGGCCGTCGATCGGCAGGTCCCGCCACGCCGTCGCGCCACCGGCGAGGACCACGGCGTCATACGACGACTTCAGTTCCTCGACGGTGAGGTCGACGCCGACGTTCACCGAGGTCCGGAACTCCGTGCCCTCGGCCCGCATCTGGTCGAGGCGGCGGTCGAGGCGGTGCTTCTCCATCTTGAATTCGGGGATGCCGTAGCGCAGCAGCCCGCCGATCTTGTCGGCCCGCTCGAAGACCACGACGGTGTGGCCCGCGCGCGTGAGCTGCTGCGCCGCGGCGAGTCCCGACGGGCCGGACCCGACCACCGCCACCTTCTTGCCGGTCCTGACGACCGGCAATTCAGGCGTGACCCAGCCTTCCTCGAAGGCCCGGTCGATGATCGAGATCTCGACCCGCTTGATGGTGACGGGATCGTCGTTGATCCCGAGCACACACGCCGTCTCGCACGGCGCCGGGCAGAGGGTCCCGGTGAACTCCGGGAAATTGTTGGTCGCGTGCAGCCGCTCGGCCGCCTCGCGCCAATCGTCGCGCCAGGTCAGGGTGTTCCACTCGGGGATGAGGTTCCCGAGCGGACAGCCCTGGTGACAGAACGGGATGCCGCAGTCCATGCAGCGTCCGGCCTGCTTCTGCAGTTTCGTCGTCGCGAAGTCCTCGTACACCTCGCGCCAGTCCATCAGGCGCAGGTCGACGGGACGGCTCTTCGGCGTCTCGCGCGTGGTGGTCAGAAAGCCCTTGGGGTCAGCCATGTGCGGCCTCCATGATCGCCTCGTTCACGTCGCGCCCGTCGCGTTCGGCCTTGGCCTGCGCCGCGAGCACCCGCTTGTAGTCCTTCGGCATGACCTTGCCGAACCGGTCGACGGCGGCGTCCCAGTCGGCGAGCAGCGTACGCGCGACCGCGGATTCCGTTTCGTTGTAGTGCTTTTCGAGCGCCTCGCGCAGGAAGTCCACATCGGATGAATCCAGCGGGTCGATGTCGACCATCTCCGGGTTCGTCCGGTGCGCGGGCAGGTCCAGCACGTAGGCGATACCGCCCGACATCCCGGCCGCGAAGTTGCGGCCCACACCGCCGAGCACGACCACCCTGCCGCCGGTCATGTACTCGCAACCGTGGTCGCCGACGCCCTCGACGACGGCCAGCGCGCCTGAGTTCCGCACGCAGAACCGTTCGCCGACCTTGCCGCGGATGAAGATCTCACCGCTGGTCGCGCCGTAGCCGATCACGTTGCCCGCGATGATGTGCTCTTCGGCGTTGTATCGCGCCACCTCGGGCGGCCGCACGATGAGCCGACCACCGGAGAGGCCCTTGCCGACGTAGTCGTTGCCGTCGCCGTAGAGCCGCAGGGTGATGCCCTTCGGCACGAAGGCGCCGAACGACTGACCCGCTGTCCCGGTGAAGGTGACGTCGATCGTGTTGTCCGGCAGGCCCTCGCCGCCCCACCGCTTGGTGAGCTCGTGGCCGAGCATGGTGCCGACGGTCCGGTTCACGTTGCGCACCGGCAGTTCCAGCCGCACCTTGTCCCCGGCCGACAGCGCGCCCTCGGCCAGCTGGATCAGCGTGTTGTCGAGCGCCTTCTCCAGCCCGTGGTCTTGCATCGTCTGCTGGTGCCGCCGTCCGGCCGGAGCCATGTCGGGCACGTGGAAGATCGGCGACAGGTCCAGCCCGGCGGCCTTCCAGTGGTCGATCGCCTTGCGCTTGTCGAGCATCTCCGCGTGGCCGACGGCCTCGGCGATGGACCGGAAACCCAGCTCCGCCAGGTACTCCCGGACCTCCTGCGCGATGAACTCGAAGAAGTTCACCACGTACTCGGCCTTGCCGCTGAACTTCTCGCGCAGCTTGGGGTTCTGCGTCGCGACGCCGACAGGGCAGGTGTCGAGGTGGCACACGCGCATCATGACGCAGCCCGAGACCACCAGCGGCGCGGTCGCGAAACCGAACTCCTCGGCACCGAGCAGCGCGGCGATGACGACGTCGCGGCCGGTCTTGAGCTGGCCGTCGGTCTGCACGACGATCCGGTCGCGCAAGCGGTTGGCCAGCAACGTCTGCTGAGTCTCCGCGAGCCCGAGTTCCCACGGTCCGCCGGCGTGCTTGATGGACGACAGCGGGGAAGCGCCCGTGCCGCCGTCGTGCCCGGAGATCAGCACGACGTCCGCGTGCGCCTTGGAAACGCCCGCCGCGACCGTGCCGACGCCGACCTCGGACACGAGCTTCACGTGGATGCGCGCGGCCGGGTTGGCGTTCTTGAGGTCGTGGATCAGCTGGGCGAGATCCTCGATCGAGTAGATGTCGTGGTGCGGCGGCGGCGAGATCAGCCCGACGCCCGGCGTGGAGTGCCGCGTCTTCGCGATCCACGGGTACACCTTCGGGCCGGGCAGCTGGCCGCCCTCGCCGGGCTTCGCGCCCTGCGCCATCTTGATCTGGATGTCGTCGGCGTTGACCAGGTACTCGCTCGTGACGCCGAACCGTCCGCTCGCGACCTGCTTGACCGCGCTGCGGCGTTCGGGATCGTAGAGCCTGTCCGGATCCTCGCCGCCCTCACCGGTGTTCGACTTGCCGCCGAGGCGGTTCATCGCGATGGCCAGCGTTTCGTGCATCTCCGCCGAGATCGACCCGTAGGAGATCGCGCCGGTGGCGAACCGCTTGACGATCTCGGAGACCGGTTCGACCTCCTCGATCGGCACCGCGGGCCGCCGGCCGATCTTGAAGTCGAACAGCCCGCGCAGCGTGTACAGCTTCTGCGCCTGGTCGTCGACGGACTTCGTGTACTCCTTGAAGACCTCGTACTTCCCGGCACGGGTGGAGTGCTGCAGCTTGAACACCGTCTGCGGGTTGAACAGATGCGGTTCGCCCTCGCGGCGCCACTGGTAGTCCGCGCCGGTCTCCAGCTCGCGGTGGTTCGCGCGGAACCCGTCGAGCGGGAACGCCCGGCGGTGCCGCTGCTCGACCTCCAGCGCGAGCGTGTCGAAGCCGACCCCGCCGAGCCGGGAAGTGGTGCCGGTGAAGCAGTTCTGGACGACCTCTTCGCCGAGCCCGACGGCCTCGAAGATCTGCGCGCCGGTGTAGGAGGCCACTGTGGACACTCCCATCTTGGACATCGTCTTGCGGACGCCCTTGCCCAGCGCCTTGATCAGGTTCGTGGTGGCCTGTTTGGCGGTGGCACCGGCGATCAGGCCCTGGTCGGCCATCTCTTCGACGGTCGCCATCGCCAGGTACGGGTTCACCGCGGCGACGCCGTAGCCGATCAGCAGCGCGATGTGGTGCACCTCGCGCGCGTCGCCGGCCTCGACGATGAGGCCGACCTGCGTGCGGGTCTTCTCGCGCACCAGGTGGTGGTGCACCGCGCCGGTGAGCAGCAGCGACGGGATACCCGCGTGGTCTTCGTCGATCCCGCGGTCGGAGAGCACGATCAGCCGGGCGCCCTCGGCGATGGCCGCGGACACCTCGGCGCGGATCTCGTCGAGACGCCGCACGAGTGCCTCACCGCCGCCGTGGACGTCGTAGGTCCCCTGCACGGTGACCGACTGGAACTCCGGCAGGTCGCCGTCGTCGTTGACGTGCACCAGCTTCGCGAACTCGTCGTTGTCCAGCACCGGGAACGGCAGCACGATCCGGCGGCACGACGACGCGTCGCCGCTCAGCAGGTTCGGCTCCGCGCCCAGCTGGGTGCCCAACGAGGTGACCAGCTCCTCGCGGATCGCGTCCAGCGGCGGGTTGGTCACCTGGGCGAAGAGCTGGATGAAGTAGTCGAAGAGCAGCCGCGGGCGGCTGGACAGCGAGGCGATGGGGGAGTCGTTGCCCATCGAGCCGATCGGCTCCGCGCCGGTGCGGGCCATCGGTTCGAGCAGGACGTCGAGCTCTTCCTCGGTGTAGCCGAAAGCCTGCTGACGGCGCACGAGCGCGCCGTGCGGCGGGATCTCGCGCTCACGCTCGGGAAGCCCTTCGAGCGGCAGCAGGCCGTCCTCGACCCATTCGTCGTACGGGTGCTCGGTGGCGAGCTGGTTCTTGATCTCCTCGTCTTCGACGATCCGGCCCGCGGCCGTGTCCACGAGGAACATACGGCCCGGCTCCAACCGTCCTTTCCGGACGATGGTGGACTGCTCCAGCTCCAGCACGCCGACCTCGCTGGCGAGGACGACGAGGCCGTCTTCGGTGACCCAGTACCGCGCCGGGCGCAGGCCGTTGCGGTCGAGGACCGCGCCGATCTGGGTGCCGTCGGTGAAGGACACCAGCGCGGGGCCGTCCCACGGCTCCATCAGCGTCGAGTGGAATTCGTAGAACGCGCGGCGCGCGGGATCCATTTCCTGATGGTTCTCCCAGGCCTCCGGGATCATCATCAGCACCGCGTGCGGCAGCGACCGGCCACCGAGGTGGAGCAGCTCCAGCACCTCGTCGAAGGACGCCGAGTCGCTCGCGCCGCGCGTGATGACGGGGTAGATCCGCTTGAGGTCACCGGGGATCAGATCGGATTCGAGCAGCGCCTCACGCGCGTCCATCCAGTTCCGGTTGCCGCGCAGGGTGTTGATCTCGCCGTTGTGGGCGACGTACCGGTACGGATGCGCCAGCGGCCACGACGGGAAGGTGTTGGTGGAGAAGCGGGAGTGCACCAGGCCGATGGCGCTGGTGACGCGCTCGTCGGTGAGGTCGGCGAAGAACTTCTCGACCTGCGGCTCGGTGAGCATTCCTTTGTAGACGATCGTCCGCGAGGACAGGCTCGGGAAGTAGACGTCGTCCTCGACGAGCTCGTGCTCGGCGCGTTTGCGCACCACGAACGCGGCGCGTTCCAGGGCCAGCCCGGACAGGGCCTCTCGCCCGCCTGCCAGGAACAGCTGGCTGAAATGCGGCATGGTCTCGGCCGCGCCGGTTCCGACGTGTTCCGTGTGGACGGGAAGGTCGCGCCAGCCGAGCACGCGCAAGCCTTCTTCGGCGGCGACGCGCTCGATGGTGGTCATCGCCAGGCCACGCGGTTTTTCGTCCTGGGGCAGGAAAGCCGTCCCGACGGCGTACGCGCCGGGCTCGGGCAGCTCGAAATCGACGACGGCGCGATAGAACTCGTCGGGGACCTGGATCAGGATCCCGGCGCCGTCGCCGGTCTCCGGGTCGGCGCCGCGGGCCCCGCGATGCTCGAGGTTCCGCAGCGCGATCAGCGCTTTGGCGACGATGCCGTGATCGCGTTTACCGGAGAGGTCCGCGACGAAGGCGACACCGCAGGCGTCGTGTTCGAACTCCGGGTCGTACAGGCCTTCGGGGGCCTTGCTGCCCTTGTTGCTGGCATGGTGGGTCACGGCTGGCCGCCTCCCAAGGCGTCGGCGCGACCGGTAACACTCCGTTCGAGTGGTTCGAAAGCGAACCTGCTAACGAAGTGGTCCGGGACCGCGATGGTCAGTCGAGAGGGAACGATCCCGCCCGCGAAACGGGGGCAGGCCTCGTAGAGCCGCACTGCACTGGGCGGCCGATGCGCTTGTCTGTCTCATGTGTACTGCCGCGCGCCGGGTGCCGCCAGACCGTTGTGGTGGATGGCAGGCGGGGCGCACGTGTTACTCCCGGGTTCGCCGGTCTTATGACGATAGTGTGAAATCGCTGTTATCGACATACGTCGGTTGGTCGGGGTGGGAAATGCCACGTCGGCGTTGACTTCAAACATCATCTGCCCACTGGCTGGAACGACGTGTCCACTGAGTGGGGCATCAGCGCGCTGACCTGCGTAAACGATCGCCTTCGTCACTCGATAGTGTGACCTGGATCGCGCATTGGAGTGGGTTTCGCCGGGGTTGCGGTGACCTGGGGTGACCGTCGAATCGCCCGAACGGCAGAGTGACCCGCCCGGTTTGAGAGGCTTGGCCGATGGCGGATCGTTATCTCACCGTGGCGGGCACCGGGGTCCACGAGATCGAAATCCGGCGCTCACGCTTCCTCTGCGCGCTCGCGCCGGTCACTTCGGAAGAGGACGCCCGTGCGGTGATCGCGGCGAGGAAGAAGGCCGATCCGGCGGCCCGGCACCACTGTCACGCGTTCGTGTTGGGCGCCGACGGCCGCGCCCAACGTTCGAATGATGACGGCGAGCCCTCGGGGACGGCGGGTGTCCCGATGCTCGAGGTGCTCCGGCGCCGGGAGCTGACCGACACCGTCGCGGTCGTGACCCGGTACTTCGGCGGGGTGCTGCTCGGCGCCGGCGGCCTGATCCGCGCGTACGGCCAGGCGGTGTCCGAGGCCGTCGACGTCATCGGCGTGCGGGAGTACCGGCGGCTGCGGCTGGTGGAGGTCGTCGTCGACTACGACCGCGCCGGACGGCTGGAGAACGACATCCGCTCCTCGCCGTACCTGCTGCACGCGACACGGTTCGAGGACGTCGCGCATTTCGACGTCGGGCTCGCGCCGGATCAGGGGGACGCGTTCCACGCCTGGCTCGCCGACCTCACCGGGGGCGAGGCCCTCACCGAGGAGATCGGCGAGACCTGGCTCCCCATCGCGTGATCAGAGGCGGAACTCGCGTGATTAGAGGCGGAACTCGCGTGATTGGGCGCCGAACTCACGGGTGAGTGCGGGCTTCCCACTCCTCCAGCGTGATGGCGTACTCGACCTCGCCCTCCTCCGTCCCGGGGATCGGGTCTTCGAAGGTCTCGTGATAGGTCCGGACGTGCCGCATCCCGATCTTCTCCATCACCCGCCGGGATCCCAGGTTCACCGCCATGGTCGCCGCCCAGATCCGCCGTGCCCCGAATTCGGTGAAGCCCTTCTCCAAGAGCGCGAGCGAACCTTCGGTCGCATATCCCTTGCCCCAGGACGAGCGGTTCAGCCGGTAACCCAGTTCGGGATCGTCGGTGTGATGACCGCGCAGCGGGCGGAAATGGAACCACCCCAGGAAAGCCCCGCCTGATTTCTCGATCGCCGCCCAGAACCCGTAACCGGGGAAACGCTCGTAGTAACCGAGAAAGGCGGGAAGGTCGAGTTCTTCGATCTCCGCCCTGTCGGCGGGCTTGCCCCCATTGAGGTACCGCATGACTTCGGGGTCGTCGTAGAGCGCGAACAGGTCGTCGGCGTCGGCGCCGGTGAACTGCCGCAGCAGGAGCCGCTCCGTCTCCAGGAAGACACGCATCGGCACAGCGTGGCGCCGTGAGGATGCCGGGGCAACCTGTTTACGCGGCCACCTCGGGGCTGACGAGGCCTCCCAGCGCCACCGCTCCGGCCTCGGTGAGCAGGGCGGGGACACGTTCGCCCCACCGGCCGCCGCGGGCAGGCTCCACCAGGCCGAGATGGGCCAGGCGGTGCGCGGTGTGCTGATCACAGCAGGCGAGACCGTCGACGAACAGGTCCGGCTCGCAGCTGCAGCTGATTTCGGCGTGGCCCTCGGCCACGGCTCTCAGGGTGGCCCGCTCACGATGATTCAGCTCTGTCCGAACGTCCATGGCGCGCCTCCTTTCTGTTCCACTCCGACCATTCAAACCCATACCCCCGACAGTTTCCGTCTCCTCCGATGCGAAGTCTCGGATTTCGGGCGGACTTAGGGGTGGCGTGTCGCGTATTCAAGGGTGACCACCTAGGGGTTGTCTCCTGGTATTCGGCGCGGAAGCGGTTCCAGCTCGGTCTTGCGCAGATGCCGGAAAATGATCGAACTCCGGAAGCCGACGATCTCTTTGCGCTTCGACAAGCGATCCACCAGAAAGGAGTGGAGCTGATCGACGTCCTGCGCGGCGACGTGGATCAGGAAATCGTCACTGCCCGCGGTGACGAAGACCGAAAGGACCTCCGGCAATTCCGCCACCGACCGCTGGAAGGAATCGATCACCTCCCGGCTCAGCGGCCGCACCTGCGCCGACACCATCGCCTGCACGCCGCGATTGAGGCTCCGCAGGTCGATGTCCGCGTGATAGCCGCGGATGACGCCGCGTTCCCGCAGCAGCCGCGTGCGTTCGAGGCAGGTCGACGGCGCGACGCCGACCTTGCGGGCGATGTCGCGGTTCGACTGCCGCGCATCCGCTTGGAGTTCCCGGATGATCGCCGAATCAAGTTCGTCCACGTTCGCCCCTTCCCTCGGCTTGCCGAATATCGTTCGGCGGAGTCCCTGTGAACCTGACGATCAGCCTAACTTCAGCGCAAGTAGTCGGCTAAATGCGCAGGAGGAAGCGAGATGTCCGTACAGGAGCTGGTCGTCCGGCGGGGACGCCGGTCCGGGGTGACCACGATGGTCGCCGTACATTCGCGGGTGCTCGGCCCGGCCGTCGGAGGCTGCCGGTTCAAGGTCTATCCGGATGTCCGCGACGCGATCGACGACGTCCTGCGGCTGTCCGCGGCGATGACCCGAAAGTGCGCCGTCGCGGGCCTGGACTTCGGCGGCGGCAAGAGCGTCGTCGCGCTTGAGGAGGTGCCGACGCCGGAGCGGCGTCGCGACATCCTGCTCGACCACGCCGACCTCATCGCGTCACTCGATGGTGCGTATCTCGCGGGACCGGACGTCGGTACCGGCCCGGCCGACATGCTCGTGCTGCGCGAGCGGACCCCGCACGTGTTCTGCCTGCCCGAGGAGCACGGCGGCACCGGTTCCTCGAGCGGGCCGACCGCCGTCGGCGTGCTCGCCGCCTTGAGGGCCGGCGCACGGACGGTCTTCGGCGACGCCTCGATGCGAGGTCGGACGGTGGTCATCAGCGGATACGGCTCGGTCGGCGCTCATCTCGCCGCGGACCTGGTCACGCAGGGCGCCGAGGTGATCGTGTCCGATGTGGACGAACACCGGCTCCGGGCCGCCGCGGAACAGGGGCTGCGCCGCGTCGCGCCGGATCAGGTGCTCGGCGTCGAGGCCGACGTCCTGATCCCGGCGGCCGTCGGCGGGGTGCTCGGGCCCGCCACCGAGGTCTCCGCCCCGCTCGTCGTCGGCCCGGCCAACAATCAGCTCACCGAGGACGCGGTGGCGGACGAACTCGCCGCCAGGGGTGTCCTGTGGATCCCGGACTTCGTCGCGAGCGCCGGGGGCGTCGTCTACACACTCGGCCGCGAGAAAGAGAACCTCACGCACGACGAGGCGCTCGCTCGCGTCGAGACCCTGGAGGACACGACGCGAGGAATTCTCGACGCCGCTTCGGCCAACGGCACCACGCCGCTGGCCGAAGCGAACGTCCTGGCCGAAGCGAGGCTCACTTCTGGTGCGGAGCCACGTACTCCTTCGCCTCGGGAGCCTCGAACAGCGGCTTGACGTAGCGGACGCCGCCCTCGGCCGACGCGTCCGGTGTCGCCGCGTACACCTGGCGCGTCGCCGGGGTGCCCGCCTTCGAGAAGTCCAGCGCCGCCACCAGATCCTCCGTACTCGCCGACGTCGTCTGCTTCAGCGCCGCGGCGATGCCGTCCCTGGTGAGATCCTTGTTCTCGCAGGCCTTCTTGAGCACCGCGCCCCACACCTCGCCGACAGCGTAGCCGTAGGGGATCCCGCCGTTCGGGGTCTCCTTGTACGCCGCCTTGTACTTCGCCGCGACGTCCTTGGCCTTGGGGAGGTCGGCGGAGAACGGGACGCTGCTGGCGACGATCGTCAGCTTGTCCAGCGCGTTCGCCGCCGGGCTCTTCAGCAGCACGGGATCGAACACCGGGTTGTTGCCGAGCACCGGCACGTTCAGCCCGAGCGCCTTGTTCGCCGCGAGCGCGGAACCGGTCTGCGCCGGTGTGGTGGTCAGGACGATCGCCTTGACGCCGTCACCCTTGAGCCCGGTGACGATGTTGGTGAGGTCGTTGTCGGTGGAGGTGATCTTGACTTCCTTGACGGTCAGATTGTGCTTCTCGGCGTAGAACTGCGAGCCGCGCAGGCCGTTCTTGCCGTACTCACCGTCGATGTAGACGTGCCCGATCGTGTCGCCGTCCTTCACCAGGCCCTGCTCCTGGAAGTAAGACAGGCCGTCGATGATCTCCAGGTCGTACGTCGTCCCGACGATCATCACGTACGGATTGTCGAGCAGCTCCGAAGACCACGACGCGGGCGCAGCGACGGTCTTGTCCGAGGCGATGTTCTGTTTCAGCGCGGCCACCACCGGCGAGCCGAGCAACTGCACGAACCCGAGCACCTTCGGCTCGATCTGCGGATACAAGGTCTTCGCCGTGTCCGCCTTGTAGCCGTGGTCGACGGTCTCCAGTTTGACCTGACGCCCGCACGCCCCGCCCGCGGCGTTGAAGTCCTTGGCCCACAGTTCGTTCCCTTGCGTGATGCCGAGCCCGAGGTTCTTGAAGACCCCGGTCTTGTCGGTCATCACCCCGAGGGTGATCTCCGAGGCCGTCACCCCCTTGCCTGCTTTGACGCCCGAACCGTCCGCCCCCGAGGACCCCGAGTCGCCCGCTTTCGTGCTGCACGCCGAGAGGACGAGGACCGCCGCCAGCGCGACGGCCGGATACATGCGTTTCATTTTCCTTGCTCCTCCGGGAGATGAGGTTTCTTCGAGGGAGTGATGCGGCGGCCGATCGCGGCGAGCCCGCCCGGTTCGAAGAGCACCACGAGGATGATCGCGGCGCCGTAGACGAACGAGCTGACCAGAATCGGGGTCAGTGCGCCGTCCCCGGTTCCGGAGAACCAGCCGAGATCGGCGGAGTACAGCGAAAGCACCTGCGGCAGCCCGTTGACGATCAGCGCGCCCACCAGCGCGCCGGGCACCGAGCCGAGTCCCCCGATGATCACCATGGCCAGGAAGGCGATGGAGATGTTGATGCCGTACGTGCCGAATTCGCTCTCGTCGGGTTTGAGGATGTCGAACCACAGCACGGTCATCGCACCCGCCAGCCCCGCGTACGCCGAGGAGACCGCGAACGCGCCCGCCTTCGCCCTGGTGACGTTGACGCCCATCACGGACGCGGCGGCCTCGTTGTCCCGCACCGCCCGCCACGACCGGCCGATCCGGCTGGAGACGGCCGCGCGGGCGACCACGAACGCGAGCACGGTCAGCAGCAGGAACAGGTACCAGAGCCGTTCCGCCTGCCGGATCGGTACGCCCATCAGCTCGATTTCGGGGCCCTCATTGGTGAACGGGAAGCCGAACAGGGAGAACGGTTCGGGTGTGCGCCCTGTCGAAGTTCCGCCGGTCAGCGTCTCGGCGGACTGTCCTAAGTAGAGTCCCAAGAACACCAGCGACAGCGACGCGACACCGAGGTAGATCCCGCGCAGCCGCCCGGAAACCGGGGCGAACGCCAAGCCGAGCAACGCGGCGATGACCACCGCTCCGGCGAGCGACAGGGCGGGGTCGAGCCCGAGCCCGAATACGCGCTCGTCGTCGGTCGGTCCGGAAAGGACGGTGTACCCGGTCGCGCCCGCCAGCAGGAAGAACGCGTGCGCCAGCGACAACTGCCCGGCCTGCCCGACCAGCAGGGTCAGCCCGATCGCGCCGACCCCGCCGATCATCATGTACTGCCCGGCCTTCAGCCAGGCCGCGTCGAGATACAGCGGGATCGCGAGGAGGACGACCAGCAGCCCGATCCACAGCAGCGCCTTGACCAGCCTCGTCCGATCACGTTTCGCGGGCGGTGTCGGGGGCGCGGCGGCGGGGGATTTCACAGCGGTGTCAGACACGGGTGCTCTCCCTTGTCCCGAACAACCCCGACGGCCGCACCACCAGGACCACGAGCATCACCAGGAAGACCGCGCTCTTGGAAAAGTCGAAAGACACGTACTGAGCCGAAAGCGCCTCCACGAGGCCGACGACCAGCCCGCCCACCACCGCGCCCGCGGTCGAATCCAGTCCGCCGAGGATGGCCGCGGGGAACGCCGCGAGCGCGATGGAGTGCGTGCCGCGGGACAGTCCCGCGCCCGAGAAGTCCTGGGTGGCGATGAACAGCACCGCGACTCCGGCGAGCACCCCGGCCACCAGCCACGCGGTCGCCGTCACCCGGGAACTGCGGATCCCCATCAGCGCGGCGGCCTCGCGGTTCTCCGCCTGCGCCCGCATCGCGACACCCCAGTTCGAGTACTTGAACGCGAGGGTGAACGCGGTGATCAGCACGGCGGCGACGAGCAGCGCGACCAGATGCGTGCGGAACAGCGTGATCCCGCCGATTTGGAACGGCTGCGCGTCCCAGGCGTCGCCGAGGAACGGCAAAGTGACGCCGAGACGCCGCACGATCTCCTCGGTGATGATCACGTCGACACCGATGGTCAGCAGCGCCAGGCTGTTCGCGTCGGCGTGCCGCGAGCGGGACAGCAGGAACCGTTCCAGCAGCAGGGCGAGCAGCCCGGCGGACACGATGCCCACCAGTGAAGCGCCCGCCCAGCCGAGCGATTCGCGCGTCACGACGACCAGGTAGCCGCCGAAGAGCACGAGCGAGCCGTGCGCGAAGTTGACCACTTCGGTCGCCTTGAAGATGATCACGAAACCCAGCGCCAGCAACGCGAACACCGCGCCCTTGCCGAGTCCGTTCACCACGAGTTGCAGGAAAGTGTTCACGCGCTGGCCTCCGTGCCGAGGTATGCCCTGATCACGTCCGGATCCGACTGGACCTCGGCCGGGGTGCCGTCGGCGATCCGCCTGCCGAAGTCCAGGACGGTGACCCGGTCCGCGATGCCCATCACCAGCCCCATGTCGTGCTCCACCAGCAAAATCGAGATGCCGAGTTCGTCGCGGACGTCACGGATCGTGCCGGCCAGTTCGGCGGTCTCGGTCGCGTTCATCCCGGCCGCGGGTTCGTCGAGCAGCAGCAGGACCGGTTCGACGGCGAGCGCGCGGGCGAGGTCGACGCGTTTCACCGCGCCGTAGGGCAGCGCGCCGACCGGGAGATCGACCAGCGCGCCGATGCCGAGGAAGTCGCAGATCTCCCTCGCCCGCGCGGAATGCCGCCGCTCGGCCCGGGTCGTCCACGGCAGCCGGAGGCCACACGCGAGGAAACCGCCCTTGGTCAGGGCGTGCCGTCCGAGCATGACGTTGTCGAGCACGGTCGAGCCGGGGGAGAGCGCGGCGTTCTGGAACGACCGGCCGACGCCGAGCCCGGCGAGCCGATGCGGCGCGAGTCCGGAAAGGACGGTGTCGCCGAGCCGGACGCTCCCGGTGTTCGCCCGGTAGAGCCCGCTGATCACGTTGAAGCAACTGGACTTCCCGGCGCCGTTCGGGCCGATGAGCGCGTGCAGCGAACCGGAGCCGACGCTGAAGGAGACGTCGTCCAGCGCCCGGATCCCGCCGAAGCGCAGGGTCACGTTCGTGACGTGCAGCTCGGGCGGCGTCATCCGGCCCACCTCGACAGGCTCCGGCCCGCGAGCCGCTTGCGGGCGTCGACGGCTTCCACCTCCGCGTGGCCACCGAGGTAGAGCCGCTGGACGTCCTCGCTCGCGGTGAGCTCGGCCGTCGTCCCGGCCAGCGCGACCCGGCCCACCTCGAGGACGATCGCGTGGTCGGCCACGCGCAACGCCATCACGGCGTTCTGCTCGACCAGCACCACGGCGGTGCCCTGATCGTGGATCTCGCGGATGATGGCGCCGATCCGCTCGACGATCTTCGGCGCGAGGCCGAGCGACGGTTCGTCGAGCAGCAACAGCCGGGGGCCGGACATCAGCGCGCGGCCGATCGCGAGCATCTGCTGCTCACCGCCGGAAAGCAGGCCCGCGCGTTGTTTCGCCCGCTCGGACAGGACCGGGAAGAGCTCGTCGACGCGTTTCCTCGCGGCGGCGCGCTGCCCGGGGGAGCGGGCGCCGATCCCGCCGGCGCGGAGGTTCTCCTCGACCGTCATCCGTGCGAAGACCTGGCGGCCTTCGGGGACGCCGACCACGCCGAGGCCGACGATGCGGGCCGGATCGAGCCTGGTCAGCGGCTTGCCGTCATAGCGGACCTCGCCTGAGGTGATCGAGCCGCGGTGCATGCGCAGGGTGCCGGAGACGGTCCGCAGCAGGGTCGACTTCCCGGCGCCGTTGCTGCCCAGGACGGCCAGCACCCCATCAGGTGAAACGTCGAGGTCGACCCCGTGCAGCGCGGCCACCGACCGGCCGTACCGCACGCGAAGATCACGGACACTCAGCAAGCCGCCTCCTCCATCCGTGTGACGCGAGTCACGATCGGTGGCGGTCATCCTGCGTGGGCACCCTCCGCCGCGTTACCCCCACCTGGAGACCCACCCGGCTACAAAACGGACACGGCGCATTTAGTCCTCTGGATGCGGTCCTTGCACGCGCAACTACCGCATCCAGAGGACGAAACGCGTCAGAGGAGGCCGGCTTCGGAGGCCTTGCCGATGGCTTCGACGCGGTTGCGGGCACCGAGTTTGTGCAGCGCGGACTGCAGGTACGTCTTCACCGTGTTCCGCGCCAGCCCGGTCGATTCCGCGATCTCCGGATTCGTCTGCCCCTGCGCGGCCAGCCGCAGGACCTCGTACTCGCGCCGCGTCAGACCGCTGCGGGCCAGTGCGTCGGACCGATGGCCGTCGTCGGGGAAGATGCGCGGGTCGACGACCCGATCACCCTTGAGCACCTGCCGCAACGCCGCCACCAGATCCGTCCCGGCGACGTCCTTGAGCAGGCAGCCGTGCGCCCCGGAGTCCAGCGCGGCCCGCACGCCCTGATGGTCGCCGTGCGCGGTGAACACCACGATCCGCCCGGCCGGGTGCACCCGCCGGAGTTCGGCGATGACCTCGGGCGCGAGCATGTCCGGCAGCCGCAGGTCCAGCAGGATCAGCGCCGGTTTCAGCACACCCGCCCGCAGGATCGCGGACCGGCCGGTCTCGGCCGAGCCGACCACGGTCATCGCCGGGTCGTAACGCAGCAGCAGGCTCACCCCGTCGCGGACCACCGGATGGTCGTCCACGACGAGCACGGTCACCGGCGACGGCATGGTTCCGGCACCCAGGCGCGCAGTGTGCACCCGTCGTCCTCGTCGTGGACCAGGCTGACCCGGCCGCCGAGCCGCGCGGCGCGTTCGGCGAGCGCGCGCAGGCCCATCCCGGTGCCGGGCGCCGGTTCTTCGCCGCGATGACCGGTCCCGTCGTCGGCGACGACCACCTGGACGCCCTCCTCGCTGGGCAGCAGGCTGACGACGACCGACAGCGCGTCGGCGTGTTTCTCGACGTTGAGCAGGCCCTCCCGGACGGCCGCGACCAGCAGCCCGGCGCGTTCGGCGTCCAGTTGCGGCACCGGCGCGAGCTGCACGAACCGCGCCGGGACCCCGCAGCGGGCCTGGAACGAACGGCAGTGCTCGGCCAGTTCCACCGGCAGCGCGCGTTCCGGACTCGACTCCGACAGCGCCAGCAGCGACTCGCGCAACGCCCGCGACGCGGCCGACACGTCACCTTCCAGCCGCCGCAGCCGCGATTCGAGCGCCGGGTTGTCGCTGATGTCCTCGTGCAGGTTCCGGACCTGGACCCCGATGGAGAACAGCAGCGCGCCGACCGAATCGTGCAGCGCGCTCTGCATCCGGAGCCGCTCCGCGGACAGCGCCGTTTCCCGATCGGACTCGGCGACCGACGCCAGTTTCAGCGCCCGGCCCGCCTCGCCGGCGATGCTTTCGAGGGACTGGATCGCGTCGTCGCCGAAGTCGCGCGGCTCGCGCATGGCGGCGTACGCGATGGCGACGGTCTCTGTCCCGCTCACGATCGGGACGGCGATCATCGCGGCCAGCCCCTCGCCGCGCACCTGCGCGTCGAACTGGTGGGTGATGCTCGGCGAGCTGACGTAGTCGTTGACCCGCACCGGCCTGCCCAGCGCCAGCACCCGGCCGCCGATGCCCTGGCCGATCGGCACGGCGAGGTCCTGCAGCGCGTCCGTGCGGGTGCCCGACATCCAGCGGATCACCGCCTGCTCGGGGCCGGTCAGCTCGGCGACGAAGCCGGAATGCGTGCCGATCGCCTCGCGGATCAGCCGCGCGGTGCCGTTGAGCGCCGCGACCCTGTCGAGGGTGGCGAGCAGCGCTTCTCGCTCGCGCAGAAGCCCGCCGAGCACCGCGCTGTGCTCGGCGGCGAGTTCCACCGCGACCTGGCGTTTCGCCGTCACGCGCTCACGATCGCACACCGGACGTGGTTTCCGACACACCCGGCCGGAGAGGTTCGCCGATGCGTTCCGGGCCGCGGTTGTCTTGAATGGACTCCGTGGAGATCCTGGCCGACGCCGCGACGCTGGCGCTGTACACGACCGATGCCTCCAACTACCGGCACGTGCCCGAGGGCGTGGTGGTGCCGAGGAGCGTCGACGAGGTGATCGCGGCCGTCGCCGCCTGCCGCGAGGCCGGGCTGCCGGTGATCGCCAGAGGCGGCGGCACCAGCGTCGCGGGCAACTCGTGCGGGCCGGGTGTCGTGATCGACCTGTCGCGCCACGTCGGCGGCGTCCTCGACCTCGATCCCGGGGCGCGGACGGCGCGGGTGGCGCCAGGGACCGTCCTCGACGACCTCCAAGCGCTCGCCGCGCCGCACGGGCTCCGGTTCGGCCCCGACCCGTCGACGCATTCGCGCTGCACGATCGGCGGGATGATCGGCAACAACGCCTGCGGTTCGCATTCGGTCGCTTATGGGCGGACGGTGGACGTCGTCCGCGAACTGGACGTGCTGCTCTACGACGGCACCCGGCTGACCGTCGGGCCCACCTCACCGTCCGAAGTGGACGCACGCGCGGCCGAACCCGGTACGGAAGGCCGCGTCTTTTCGGAGTTGCGCGCGCTCGTCCGGGACAACCTGGCGTTGCTGCGCACCGAACTGTCCTCGTTCAGCAGGCGGGTGTCCGGGTACGGACTGGAACACCTGTTGCCGGAGAACGGTTTCGACGTCGCCAAGGCGCTGGTCGGCAGCGAGGGCACCTGTGTCACCGTGCTCGGGGCGACGGTCGCGCTCGCCGAGGTACCGAAACGCAAGGTGCTCGCGGTGCTCGGTTTCGAGTCCGACATCGCCGCCGCCGACGCGGTCCCCGCGATCCTGCCGTGGTCGCCGCTGACGGTGGAGGGGGTCGACGCGGACCTCGTCGCGCTGCTGGAACCGGGCCGCGCGGACGGACTCCCGCCGGGCGGTGCCTGGTTGTTCGTCGAGATGGAAGACCCGGATCGCGCGCGTGGGCTGATCGCCGGACTGCGCGGCGCGCTCACCGGATCCGCGCTGCTGGACGACGTGGCCGCGCAGAAGCGGCTGTGGCGGATCCGGGAGGAGGGCGCCGGTCTCGCGACCCGGCTGGCCGGGGGCGAGGAAGCCTGGCCCGGCTGGGAGGACGCGGCCGTCCCGCCCGAACGCTTGGGCGCCTACCTGCGTGAGTTCAAGCAGCTCATGCGGAAGCACGGCCGCAAGAGCGTGGTCTACGGCCACTACGGAGAGGGCTGCCTCCACCTGCGGCTGGACTTCGATCTGCTGTCCCCGCGAGGGGTCGCCGGGTTCCGGTCGTTCCTCGAGGAGGCGGCCGACCTGGTCGCCGCGCACGGCGGCTCGCTGTCCGGGGAACACGGCGACGGCCAGGCCCGCTCGGAACTGCTCTCGCGGATGTACAGCCCCGAGATCCTCGCGCTTTTCGCACGGTTCAAGGGGATCTTCGATCCGGCGGGCAGGATGAACCCCGGCATCCTCGTCGATCCCAGGCCGGTCGACGCCGATCTCCGGGTCCGCCGGGCGCCGCTGGACCTTGAGGACGTCACCGCGCTCGCGTACCCGGAGGATCAGGGGAGCTTCGGGCAGGCGATGCGGCGCTGCGTCGGCGTCGGGAAATGCCGCAACACCACCGGAGCGGGCGTGATGTGCCCGAGTTATCGGGCCACCCGCGAGGAGAAGCACTCGACACGCGGCCGCGCGCATCTGCTGGCCGAGATGGTCAACGGCGAGCTGATCACGGACGGCTGGCGTTCGGAAGAGGTCGCCGAGGCGCTGGATCTCTGCCTGTCGTGCAAGGGCTGCCTCTCCGATTGCCCGGTCGATGTCGACATGGCGACCTACAAGGCGGAATTCCTGCACCAGCACCACAAAGGGCGGCTGCGCCCGGCGTCGCACTACTCGATGGGCTGGCTCCCGGTGTGGCTGCGCGCGGCCTCGCTGGCGCCGCGGCTGGCGAACACGATGTCACGCCGGTTCTCCGGCCTGCTGAAGAAATTCGGCGGGATCGCGCCGGAACGCGACCTGCCGACCTTCGCCAGGACGCCGTTCACTCGACGCCGCGACGATCTCAAGCGCTGGGCGACCGGCCCTCGTCCCGTGGTGCTGTGGCCCGACTCCTTCAACAACTACCTCACACCGGACGTCCTCGACGCCGCGGCCGAGGTGCTCACCGCGGCGGGCTACGACGTCGTCCTGCCCGATCGCGGCGTCTGCTGCGGCCTCACCTGGGTGTCCACCGGGCAGCTGGATGTGGCGAAGAACGTGTTGCGCCGTACGCTTTCCGTCCTCGAACCGTATCTGCGGTCGGGGTACCGGGTGGCAGGCTTGGAGCCGAGTTGCACGGCGCTCTTCCGCGGCGACCTGGAGGCACTCCTGCCCGGTGACCCGGTGGCGAAACTGCTCGCCGAGCAGACCCGCACCTTCGCCGAACTGATCGAGGACTCACCGCTGGAGTTCCGGTCGCTGGACGTCGAAGCGCTCAGCCAGGTCCACTGCCACCAGCACGCCGTGCTCGGCTTCGGCGCCGACGAGGCGGCGATGCGCGCGGCGGGTATCCACAATTCCACCATGGATTCCGGCTGCTGTGGACTGGCGGGCAACTTCGGCTTCGAACGCGGCCACTACGACGTTTCCGTCGCCTGCGCCGAAGATCGCATGCTCCCCGCGATCCGTGCCGCGGCCGAGGGCACCGAAGTGGTCGCGGACGGGTTCAGCTGCCGGACGCAGATCGAACAACTCGACGGACGCAAGGCCGTGCACCTGGCTGAGCTGCTACGACGCGCGCTGCCCTCTCGTGACTGAGGGCCGGTTTGTCTTGGGGGATAAGCAAAGGTGGAGTGCTCGTGCTGTCCTTCGGCGCCGGTCGCGGGGCAGGTGTTGCGAAAGCCACGTTCGCAACGTTGAAGGTTGCGAACGTGGCTTTCGCAACGCCGTTGCCCGGGTTCGTGGCGTTTCGGACGTGACGAAGAAGCCTTCAGTCCCGGACCGCGTGGGTCGAGTTGGTCGTGAATCGCGTTGCGGGTTGTCTTGAGGGTGAGCGAGGGCGTGATCCGGCTCCAATCACACGTGATCGCCCCCCAATCACACGTGATCGCCGCCCAATCACACGTGAACGCCCATCTCGCCCGAACACGCCACGTTCGACCTTCCCCTCAAGTGAACCCGAACCGCCACTCACGACTGTCTCGGGTGTCGCGAAAGCCACTTTCGCGACTTCTGATGTCCCGAAAGTGGCTTTCGCGACAAGGCCGCTACGCCTTCACGTACCGAAACGCCACTCACAACGCGCGCAGTGTCAGAGCGTCGCGTTCCGCGTACTTCTTGAGCGTCAGCAACTGTTTCCGCATCATGATCAGGTCGCCCCAGCCGAGCAGGAACTCCTTGAGGCGGCCGCGGAACCCTTGTGAGGTCACGACGATGCGGCACAGCATCCGGCACGAGTTCTCGTCGATCGGCTCGACCGAGTACGTGGCGGCCACCGGTCCGAACAGGTTCTCGGATTTGGCGAAGGTGCGGCCGGTGAGGCTGCGGCCCCGCTCGACCTCGGTCAGCTCGAACACGATCAGCGTGTCGCCGGGAGCGAGCTCGTCGGCGCCGGGGGTGAGCGTGTCCGGGCTGCGGCGCCCCAGGTTGTCGAGCAGGTCGTAGCTGTAGGGCGCGACCGAGATCTGGCAGAGCCAGCGATAGGCGAGCGCGGCGGGCGCCCGCACGGTGACGGCGCGGTCGAAGAGCGCGACGGGGCCGTCGAGCAGCGTGTCCGCCGGCTGTGCGCGGCGGCGCTCGGCCGGGGTCGCGCCCCAGTTCGCGAGTGATCCGAAAGGCATGGCCGCCTCCGTACGGTGCCGTATGTTTTTCCATACGGTACCGTATGCTCCGTGGCCGGGAAACGGAAGCTCGCCCGTGAAGATTGGGCCGACGCGGCGCTCGAGGCGTTGTGCGACGGCGGGGTCGCCGCGATCGCCGTCGAGCCCATCGCGGCGAAACTCGGGACGACGAAGGGCAGTTTCTACTGGCATTTCGCGAACCGGGACGCGCTGGTCGAAGCCGCCGTGCGCCGCTGGGTCGACCAGGACACCGAGGCGCTGATCGCGCTGCTGGACGGGATCTCGGATCCGGCGTCGCGGCTGCGTGAACTCTTCGAGCTCGTCTTCGGAACGAAGGACGAGCAGCGCGCGGAACTGGCCCTGCTCGCCGACGCCGGAGACCCGGTGATCGGTCCGATGCTCGCCGACGTCACCGCGCGGCGCGTCGACTTCATCGTCCGCTGCTTCCGGGAGATGGGCTGCCCCGAAGTCGAGGCCGGACATCGGGGATTGCTGGCCTACACGGCCTTCATCGGATTGATCCAGGCGCAGCGGGCGAGCGGCGGGACGCTGCTGCCGTCGGCCGAGCGGCCGGGCTACCTGGAGTTCCTGCGCGGGATTATCACGCGGTGAGAAGGATCTTCGGCTCTTCGGGCGGGTGATCGGCCGGAGCCTTCCGGCGGTGCCGCCCGCCACTCATCATCGGCCCATGACAGCCACGTATCCCGCGGCGAAGGACGATCCCGCGACCCCGATGGGCGCGATCTACGCCGAGTATCCGCCGATGTCCCGGGTCGTCTTCCCCAGCGGTTGCGAAGGCTGGTTGGTGACCCGGTACGAAGACGTCCGCCTGATCTTCTCGGACACGCGGTTCTCCCGGAACCTGCTCGATCCCGGCGCGCCGTGCCTCATCGAACCGGGCGATTTCTCCACCGGTGACCACAGCATCCTGAACATGGACCCGCCGGATCACACCCGGTTGCGGAAGCTTTCGGCGCCCGCCTTCACCGTCCGCCGGATCGCCGGGCTGCGGCCGCGGATCCAGGAGATCGCCGAAGGACTTCTGCACGACCTGGTCCGGCACGATCCGCCGGTGGATCTCGTGGAGACGTTCGCCTTCCCGTTGCCCACAGCGGTCATGTGCGAGATCCTCGGCGTCCCGTTCGAGGGCAAGGAACGGTTTCGTCAGTGGTCGCGGGTGATCGTCACGCCGATGGCGTACACCCCCGCTGAAGTGGCGCGGGCCCGTCGTGACGGGGCGGACGACATGGCGGCACTCGTCGCCGTCAAGCGGTCGGAGCCGGGTGATGACCTGCTGAGCGTTCTCGTGCACACCCGCGACGAAGACGGAGATCGGCTCACCGAGGCGGAGCTGATCGACCTGGCCACTCAGCTCCTGCTGGCCGGGCACGAGACCACGGTCAGCCTGATCGCGACCGGGATCGTGCTGCTGTCGGCGAATCCGGACCAGTTCGCCGCGCTGCGTTCGGATCCCGGACTGATGGCGGGGGCGGTCGAGGAGATCATGCGGTTCGACGGACCGGCCGACGCGTCGCTGCTCCGGGTCGCGCTCGAGGACATCCAGCTGAGTGGCGGCCTGGTCCGGCGCGGTGAGGCCGTACTGGCGCACACCGGCGCCGCGAACCGCGACGAGAACGCCTTTCCCGGCGCGTCGCGGTTCGACATCCGGCGCCGGAACGCGCCGCAACTCGGCTTCGGGCACGGAATCCACTTCTGCCTCGGGGCGGCGCTCGCCCGGCTCGAAGGGGAGATCGCGTTCCGGACCCTGCTCGACGGCCTCCCGGGACTGGATCTCGCCGTCCCGGTTTCGGACATCGTGTGGCGCCCGCCGCTTTCGATCCGCGGCCCGGAAGCCGTGCCGGTGACCTGGGCTACCACCAAGCGCGGCTGAGGCTCTCCAGCGTCGGTTCTTCCGGCGCCGGAAGAACCTTGAGGTACCAGGTGAAATTGCTGTAGACGTGCAAAAGCGCGTACGCCAGGCAGCGCCGGGAGAACCCCTCGTCCGGTTCGACGCCGTATCCGGCGAGCAGTCGCCGCAGGAAATCCTTGTCCCCACCGGAAACGAACAGGCCGACGGCGACGAAGTCGTACTCGGCCGCGCCGCGCATCGCCGGTTCGAAGTCGAAGAGCCCGGTCAGTCGCGGGCGTTCGCCGTCATGGGCGACCATGACGTGGTCGCGCATGAACTCGGTGTGCAGCGGGACGGCGGGCGGGCTGCCCAGCTCGACGGAGTCGAGGAACGCCGGGATCCGCGCGATCCAGCTCTCGTCGAGGCCGGTCCGGCGGTGGTGCTCGACGGCGTTCGCGCGCTGCTCGGCGACGAACGCGCCCCAGTCCGGCGGATCCAGGACGTCCAGCCGCGGGTCGTGCAGTGAATGCAGGACGGCCAGCGCCTCGCCGAGTTCGGGGGCGAGCCGGTGTTTGTCCTCTGTGGACAGTTTCGGCCAGGCGTCCTTCAGCGTTTCGCCGCGCAGGCGCTCCATGAGCACGTAGCCCCAACCGTCCCGCTCGCCGACGTCGTGCACGGCGGGCGTCGGGATCGGCAGCTTCCCGTGCAGGACCTCGAGCATCGTCCGCTCGGTCGGGAGTTCGTCGAGATGCACCGGCGGGAACAGCTTCAGCACCAGGTCTTCGCCGACGGCGTAGACCGGCAGCGAGCCTTCGGTGAACGGGACGACTTCGCCGAGACCGAGCGATCCGGTCAAGGAAGTCACGGCCGGAAGCAGGCTTTGCCTGGTCAGGGCGTCGAACTCGGCTTCGGTGCCGGCGGGCGGGAACGAGATCACGGAACCGACCGTAGAACAGGGGGAGCGGACGCGGCGAGGTATTTACCCGCTGCGTTCCAGCAGCGTCCGAGCCGCGCCGAGCACGAGGCGGCAGACGTCGTCGGGATCCGCGCTGGCCAGGGGTTCCTTACCGGTGATCTCGCGGACCAGGCCGATCCCGAGCAGCCACGCCAGGATGAGGTCGGCCCGCAGATCCGCGTCTTCGGCGTCCGTCAGCGTCGCGAGCACCTTCGCGTACTCCCCGCCGAGCTGCCGTCGGACCGCCGCGGCGGCGCTGTCGTGCCCTGTCGAGCGCAGGTAGGCGTCGAGGGTGCGGTCACGGCCGGTGTCGGACTCCAGCATGCTGCGGAGCGCCGTCCCGAGCAGTTCGCCCGGTGGTGTGGTGGCGATCTGCTCGCGTCCGCCGCGTGCCAGGACCTCCTCGAAGAGCGCGTCCTTCGACCCGAAGTAGCGGAACAGCAGCGCCTGATTGGCTCCGGCGAGCTTCGCGATGTCTCGTACGGTCGTCCGGTCGAAGCCGCGTTCGGCGAACAGCGCCGCCGCCGCGTCGAGCAGGGCCGCTCTCGTGGCGGCCGCGTCGCGCTTGCGGACCTGCGGTTCTTCCGTCATCGGGCACAGGCTAGCCGGACGTCGCACGGTAGGCGCATTGACGCTCACCGTGATCATGGTTAGCGTTGTAAGCAGTTGCTTACAAACCGCCGAGCCGGGGGGTTTCCGGACAAATGACCACCACAGACACCGAATTCATCGCCTATCCGTTCAACCAGGACACGGGACTCGAACTCGACGAGGCCTACGCCACCGCCCGCGCGGCCAAGGGCATGATCCGCGTCCGCCTCCCGCACGGTGAGCCGACGTGGCTCGCCACCCGGTACGCGGACGCGCGGTTCGTCCTCGGCGACAGGCGGTTCTCCCGCGCGATGGCCACGGACAAGGACGAGCCGCGGATGGCGCCGGGCAGGCGGCCGGGTGGCATCCTGAGCATGGACCCGCCCGACCACACCCGGCTCCGCACGCTGGTCGCGAAGGCGTTCACCATGCGCCGCGTCGAACTGCTGCGGCCGAGGGTCGCGGATCTCGCGGCAGGCCTGATCGAGGACATGAAGGCCAAGGGACAGCCCGCCGACCTGGTCGAGGACTACGCGCTGCCGATCCCGGTGGCGGTGATCTGCGAACTGCTCGGCGTCCCCGTCGAGGACCGGCCGAAGTTCCGCGTGTGGAGCGACGCCGCGCTGTCGACCAGCCCGTTGACCACCGAAGAGATGATGGCCAACCAGGACGAGCTGCGGGCGTACATGCACGTGCTCATCGAAGAGCACCGTGCCCGGCCGCAGGACGACCTGATGACCGCGCTGATCGAAGCGCGCGACGTCCGCGACAGGCTGAGCGAGCTGGAACTGGTCGACATGTGCATCGGCATCCTGGTCGCCGGGCACGAGACCACCGCGAGCCAGATCCCGAACTTCGTCTACGCCCTGCTCGAACAGCCGGAGCAGCTCGCCCGGCTGCGCGCGGACCTGGACCTGATCCCGGCGGCGGTCGAGGAACTGCTGCGGTTCGTCCCGCTGGGTGCCGGAGCCGGGTTCGCCCGCTACGCCACCGAAGACGTCCAAGTGGGTGACGTGCTGGTGAAGGAAGGCGAGCCGGTGATGGTCGCGATCGGCGCCGCCAACCGGGACGCGCTCCAGTTCACCTCGGCGGAAACCCTCGAATTCGGCAGGGAAGCCAATCCCCACCTCGGTTTCGGGCACGGTGTGCACCACTGCCTCGGCGCCCCGCTGGCCAGGCTGGAACTGCAGGAAGCCCTGCGGGCATTACTCCGAGATCTCCCCGGACTGCGCGTCGACGGCGATATCGTGTGGAAGACGCAGATGCTGGTGCGGGGGCCCCGCTCCATGCCGATCGGATGGTGAGCATGAGCTGGAAAGTCGAGGTCGATGGCGGAACGTGCATCGGCTCGGGGATGTGTGCCGCGTTGGTGCCGGAGGTCTTCGAACTCGAAGGCGTCACGGCGACGGTGATCGAGGGCGAGGTGAACCCGGACGAGATGGTGCTGGACGCGGCGGACTCCTGCCCCGCGATGGCCATCGAGGTCAAGGAAAAGGGTGAAGTGATCGGGCCGCGGCCCTGATGTCCGCTCTTTAATGCGTGGCGGTCGTCGGTGAACTGGCGTAGGACGACAGGGTGAGCGATGACGGCTTGACCCTCCGCACCCTGACCACCGACGACCTGCCCGCGTTCGCGGAATTGCTCGCGGGCGCCTTCCTCACCGACCCCACGGACGGGTTGAAACACCGCGAAGAGCTGGTGTTCGAGCCGGACCGTACGCACGGTGTGTTCGACGGCGAAGAGCTCATCGGAACGGGTGAACTGCTCACCCGCAAGATCACCGTTCCCGGTGCCGGGCAGACGCCGCTCGCCGCGGTGACTTCGGTCGGTGTCGCACCGGGGCATCGCAGGCGGGGCGCGCTCACCCGGGTCATGCGGGCGCAATTGCACGGCCTGCACGAGGACGGCGGCGAACCGATCGCCGCGCTGTGGGCGTCCGAAGCGGTCATCTACCCCCGCTTCGGCTACGGCCTCGCGGCGCAGTTCTTCCGCGCGAAGGTGCACGCGAAAGCGGAATTCCGGCCCGGCGTCGAACTCGAAGCGGAGCGGGTGCGTGAAGTCCGGCGTGAGCAGGCGATCCCTCTGATCAAGGCGATCTACGAGAAAGAAGCGCCGTTGCGGGTCGGTGCCCTCGACAGGCCCGAGTCCACGTGGGAATTCCTGCTCGACGACCCGGAGTACCGGCGCCACGGCGCGACCGCGCTGAAATTCGCCGTCCTGCCGGACGGTTACGCGATCTACCGGGTCAAGAACGACTGGAACGAAGAGGGCCCGCGAGGGACGTTGACGGTGCAGGAACTGGTCGCGAACACGCCGGAGACCTACGCGACGCTGTATCGCTACTTGCTCGACTACGACCTGATTTTCACGGTGGAGGCATTCGCCGCCCTCGACGAACCGCTCATCCACCTCCTCGCCAACCCCCGCAAGATGACCCGGTCCGCCGGTGACTCGCTGTGGTTCCGGATCGTCGACGTCGATCGCGGCCTGGTCACCCGCCGCTACAACGCTCCGGTGGATCTGGTGTTCGGCGTGCACGACGCGTTCTGCCCGTGGAACACCGGGAACTGGCGGCTCGTCACCGACGAGGGCGGGAACGCCGAGGTGACCAGGGTGACCGACGCGCCCGATCTCGAACTGGACGTGATCGACCTCGGCGCGATCTTCCTCGGCGGGACCCGGCCGAGCACGCTGGCCGCGGCCGGGCGGATCAAGGAGCGGAGCGCCGGCGCGGTCTCGCGGGCGACGGCCGCGTTCGCCACCGACCGTGAGCCGTCCTGTCTCGAATCCTTCTAGCGCGGCATTACCTGGCGGGTAATCGACTTCCCGCTGCCTCGGTTGCCAAGGTGAGCAGGTGGGAGAAATCTTCGAGGTCGAAGGCGCCGTTTCGCCGGGTGCCCGCGCTTTCATCACCAAGCAGACCGAATTCGGGGCGATGCGGTCGGCGACGCCGGAAGAGCGGGAAGCCCGTGTCCGGTTGTACGGCTCGATCTTCGCCGCCGACGGGACCTTGGCGGAATCGGGAAGCGCTCCGCCGGTGAAGGGCAGGACGAACATCGAGGGCAACCTGCGGACCCTGCTGGGCGCCTTCCCGACCTTCCGGTTCACGCCGGTGAAGATCGTGGTCAGCGGCGACACCGTGTTCTACGAAGCGGCCAACGAAGCGGTGATCGGCGGCGAGACCGTGCGGTACCCGGCCGTGTACCGCGTGGTGCTCGCGGGCGGGGAGGTCGTCCAGGGGCGCCGCTACCACGATCGGACGGAATGGTTCCGCCCCCTCGAAAAGGGCGCCCTCCGCCACCTCGGCAGGCTCTCGGAGGCGATGACCGACGTCCGCCTGAAGCCCGATCAGACGGCGGCCGGTCCGCACACGAGGTTCCAGGAGTACCGCGGAACCGTGCGGGCGAAGGGGCGGACGATCGACTTCGGGATGATCACGCGCACCGGGCGGGGCGCGATCCGCCACTACTTCGACACGCTTCCGCTGAACTACGACGACGCGGAGATGGCGGCCTTGTTCACCAAGCTGCTCACGGGCTCAGCACACCCTGCTCCGTGACCACCGCGGTGACCAGCTCGAACGGCGTCACATCGAAGGCCGGGTTGAACACCTCCGCACCTTCTGGGGCGACCTTCGTGCCGCCGAAGCTCAGGACTTCGCCGGGGTCGCGTTCCTCGATCACGATCCCGGCGCCGTCCGGCATCGCCGAGTCCACAGTGGACGATGGGGCGACCACCACGAACGGGATCCCGTGGTGTTTCGCCGCTATCGCCAGACCGTAGGTACCGATCTTGTTGGCGACGTCGCCGTTGGCGGCGATCCGGTCGGCGCCGACGAGCACGCAGTCGACCAGGCCGCGGCTCATCGCGGCGGCGGCCGCGCCGTCGGGCTGGATCCGGTACGGGACACCGGCTTCGGCCAGCTCCCAAGCGGTCAGGCGGGCACCCTGCAGGAGCGGCCTGGTCTCGTCGACCAGTACGGAACCGACCAGGCCACGAGCGTGCAGATGCCAGACGACACCGAGCGCGCTGCCCCAGGCGACCGTCGCGAGGTGGCCCGCGTTGCAGTGGCTGAGCAGGCTCAACGGCCGCCGCCCGCACTGTGCGAGCACCACCTCGGCCGCCAGCCGGGAGGCCTCGCGGTTGATCCGCTCGTCCTCGTCGAGGATCGCCAGCGCTTCGGCGAGGACCGCTTCCGGCCCCTCCGGGAGCTTCGCGAGCGCTCGGGAGACACCCCAGCTCAGGTTGACCGCTGTCGGCCGGGCCTGGGCGACACGGTCCGCATCGGCCTCGACGTCACCGTTCGCGCGGGTCGCGAGCACCACGCCGAGCGCGCCCGCCGCGCCGAGCGCCGGTGCCCCGCGGACCGCGAGCCGCTGGACGGCGTCGACGAGTTCCCCGACCGTACGCAGCTCGAGCACGCGATACTCGGCGGGAAGGGCGGTCTGGTCGATGATCGTGACCGCGTCGCCGGTCCAGTCGATCGTCCTGCGCATGGCTCCCCCGTGAAATCCGGTTGTCCGGCCTCGGCCGCCTCGGTGAGGATGCGGCCTGTGACCATTCAACGCCACCATCCGCCCGGTCTGCACCCCACGCCCACCTACCACCACGTGACCATCGTCGAAGGACGGCGGGACGTCCACCTCGCCGGCCAGTGCCCGCTCACCGAAGACGGGAAGGTCGTCGAGGGTGACGTTCTCGCCCAGGTCGACCAGGTCGTCGCGAACACCGCCGCCGCACTCGCCTTCGCCGGGGCGACCCCGGCCGACGTGGTGCGCACGGTGATCTACGTGGTGACACCGGACGCCGACGTGCTTTCGGCCGTGTGGGACCGGTTCGTCGAGTCGAAGATCGGGGACGCCTTCACGACCGCGAGCACCCTGCTCGGCGTCGCGCAGCTCGGCTACCCCGGACAGCTCGTCGAACTCGACGTCACCGCCGCCACGGCCTGACCGTCCCGCCAAGTGGGTCGCGAGTGGCGATTCGGGTTGTCGAGGGGAAGGGCAACCGTGGCGTGTTCGGGCGGGATGGGCGATCACGCGTGCTTGGGGGGCGATCACGTGTGATTGGAGCCGGATCTCGTGTGATCGGGCGACGATGACGGAGTTCGCCGCCTGAGCACGCGAGATCCGTTCCTGAACACGCGAGTCACGCCTTCGCTCACCCGGGGTGTCGCGAAAGCCACTTTCGGGACGTCAGACGTCCCGAAAGTGGCTTTCGCGACACGGCCGCTCGGCGTCGGACGCGGCGAAGGCTCATCGGGACCTGGGAAGCGGCGACGTCAGGTGATGATCGTGACGACCGGTTCACCGGCCTTCGCGGCTCCGGCGAAGAAGGTCACGAGCTCGTCGTGGTAGCCCCTCACGTAGTCCAGCGCTTCGGGCTCGTCCCAGATCGACGGGTAGATGCCGTTGGCCTCGAGGTCCGAGAGCTCGACGCCCCGTGAGAGCTGGTCGAACCCCGTCCCGGACAGCTCCGCGGCGGCCTTCCGCACCTCGTCGGCCGTGAAGTACCGCGGCGGCCCGTCACTGTCGGCTTCCCCCAGCAGTGTTCCGCCCAGCACGAAGTCGACCTCGGATCCGGCCCGCTCGGCCAGGTACCACAGCGCGTGCCAGGCCTTGTCGACGTCCACCGCCCGCTCGGTGCCCACGGCCTTCTCCGCGAACCCCCAGTACCGATCGGGCTCCTCGATCAGCTCGCGCAGCTCATCCGGCGTGACCCGCAGATACGCACCGCACATGCCCATCGGTCAGAGACCCGCCATCAGATCGGTCTCGGTGATGCCCGGCCCCTGCCCCGCGCGGATGAACCACTCGACGCCGAAAGCCCGCGCGAAACCCTCGTCGGGCATCGCGAGGAAGAACGAGTCCTCGCTGATCTGGCTGGCGTGCGCGCGCATCGCGGCCCGCTTCTGGGGCAGGTACTCGTGGACGTCCACCCGCGCGGTCAGCACCGCTTCCGGCTTGCCGAACTCGGCGCCGCCCTCTTCGAAATCGGGAAGGTCTTCGGCCTTCATCTCCCCGGTCCGCACCGCCTCCTCCATGCCGCGGCGCATCTCGTCACTGTTGCTCGTCGCCTCGTAGACCCGCGGCGTGCCCGCCAGCTCGGCCGCGCGCATGCCGACGCGATGCACCTGGATGTGGTCCGGATGCCCGTAGCCGCCGTTGTCGTCGTACACGGTCAGGACGTCGGCCTGCTCCTCGCGCAGGATCTCGGCCAGCCGCTGCGCGGCCTCCTCGACATCGGCCTGCCAGAACGTGCCGGGCACGTCGTTGCGCGGCTCGCCCATCATGCCGGAGTCGGTGTACCCCAAGAACTCCACGCGCTTGGCTCCCAGCACCTCGGCCGAAGCGTGCGTCTCCTGCACGCGGCGCTGCCACAACTCCTCTCCGTCGTCGAGGAACCCGTCCGGGACCTCGCCGACCTCCCCCCTGGTCGCGACGACGAGCACGACACGGTGACCTTCCTCGAAGGCCTTGCGCATGACGCCGCCCGCGACGATGCACTCGTCGTCGGGGTGGGCGTGAAAACTCACCAATGTGGCCATGGTGGGGAAACTACCGGGAGGCACCGACATATTCCGACGATGCCCGCCTGCGTGACAGTTGACCATCGCAGGTTGCGGATTCGGCCATTCACACGACTCATGTCACACGGACGACAGGGCGGAAGGTGGCCGACTGTGGTGGGGATCGACGATTGGTATCTGGCCCGGGCACATCGACACGAGGTCATGCCGGAGTACGGCCCTGACGATGACATTCCGGATCCGGAGGTTTTCGGGGAGTCACCGGCTCAAGGGTGGATCGTCCATGGGAGCGGGCAGCGGCTCAGACACAAAAAGCGTGTTCCGGCGCCCGATGGTCCGCGCACGGTGCCATCTGCTGTCTCCGGAGGCACTTGGCAGTCGGCAGCAAGGAAATGGCTGGCTGCCTTCCCTCAGGGAACGAACCGTGAGTGCTTGCGCGCCTTGCGCTCGGCGGGCCACAAGAACGCGACGACGCAGCTGATCGAGCGCTTGCGTGTCAAGTCACGCACGGACCCGGCACGGGCCAAGAAACACGTCCGCCGCAGCACTTCGGGAAACAAGAGGCGTCGTTCCGCCGACGATGTAGCGTGGCATGGCTTCGCCGTCCAGTGGTTGCGAACTCATCCGGGCGCGAGCAATCGCCAATGGCGGGAAGCGGTCGAGGAGGCGGGGTTCGCGGGTGTCAGCAGTGCGGCGATTGCCGCGCTCCGCGGTGAAGTCCGATCCCGCAAGGCGAAACCGCTTAACCCATCGACCGCACGTCCGACGCCACTACACGTCAAGGTCGACTACTGCGACGGCTGCGGTATCGCGGTCCGCGACGATGGTCTCTGCCGCTGTTAGCCGGAACAGCGACGCCCGACTGTGTGGATTTCGGGACATCTGACGTCCCGAAATCCACACAGTCCCGGCTAAGCATCCCCACTCACGAGGCCGGAAACGTGCGTCCCAGGAATTCCAGCGTCAGCGCCCAAGCGGCCGCGGCGGGCTCAGGCTGGTGGAACATCGGCGCGACATGGTTGTGGAACGCGTGTCCCGCCCCCTCGTGGATGTGGATCTCCGCGCCCTCGTGGGAAGCGACCGCGTCGGCCAGGCGACGCACTCCCTCGACGGGAATGTACGGATCCGCCTCGCCGAACTGGAACTGGATCGGGCAGGTGATCTTGTCCAGCAACGGAAGCTGCTCCGGAACCCGCGAACCGTAGTACGACACCGCGACGTCCGGGGCGCCTTCGGCGGCGGCCGCGTAGGCCATAGAGCCGCCGAGGCAGAAGCCGAAGACGCCCGCGCGGCCGTCGGTTTCGGGCAGGGAGCGCAGCGTCGCCAGGGTCGCGAGGACGTCGGTGACGGCGCGTGCCGGGTCGAGCTTGCCGGCGACCTCCATCGACGCCGAGACGCCTGCTTCGTCGTGGGTGGCCGACCAGCCGGGGGCGATCCGCCAGAACAGTTCGGGCACGGCGACGACGTAGCCGAGTGCGGCCAGGTCGGCGGCGACCGATTCGAGGTAGTCGTCGAGACCGAAGATCTCCTGGATCAGCACCAGACCCGGGCCGGAGCCGGATTCGGGCAGCCAGAGCGGGGCGTCGAACGAGCCGTCGGCGACGGTCACCTGAGTCACCTGGGTCATCGGAGTCCTTCCAGTGCGCGCACGAGACAGTCCGTCACCAGGGCGGCCTGCGTGCCGTCGGGGTCGAGGTCGGGATCGAAGATGGTCAGTTCCAGTCCGGCCGCGCCGGGGATCGCGAGCAGGCCGCGGAGAAGTTCGACGAGCCTGTCCGGGCTGAGCCCGCCGGGGTCGGGACTGTCCACGGCGGACACGAACTCCGGGTCGAGCGTGTCGATGTCGATGTGGATCCAGAAACCGTCCAGTGGCGCGAAAATCTCGCGTGCGGCGGCGAGCGCCTCCTCGGTGCCGGAGGCCATGAGCTCTTGGCTGGTCACGACGCGAAGCCCGGCTTCCCGTGCTTCGGCGGACTCTTCCGCGCGAACACCGAGCACGAGGACGTCTTCGTCCCGGACGTAGGGCGAAAGGCCGTCCACATCGGTCAGTTCCGGAGCGCCGCGGCCGGTCACGACGGCGAGCGCTTCGCCGCCGACGTTGGCGACGAAGTCGGAGTTGCCGGGGTGCCGGAAGTCGTCGTGACCGTCGAAGTAGACGATGCCGAAGCGCCCTTCGCGACGCAGGGTCAGCATCGCGGCGAGCGCGATGGAGCAGTCGCCGCCGAGGACGACCGGGAAGCCGCCGTCCGCGCGGATCTTCGCGACACGCCCGGCGAGGGCCGCCGTGTACGCCGCGATACCGGCCGCGTTCCGGACGCGGCCGTCCGGCGACCAGTCGGGCAGATACCGCGGCGGAGTGACGACTCCGCCGTCGGCCGCCCCCAAACGTGTGAGCAGGCCGTGGTCACGCAGCGCGCCCGGCGCCTTGTAACAGCCCGGAACCACTCCTTCGGCGGGTGGACGCAGCCCGAGATTCGACGGTGCGTCGAGCAGTACGAGATTCCCCATGCCCACACCGTAGTAGCGATCCCTGGTGTCACGCCGTCCGTCCCTTTAGGTTGAAGAGAACGGAGGAGGCTCAATGGCGGAGCGGACGAAGTACATCCTCGACGAAGCGGACCTGCCGACCCGGTGGTACAACGTCATCCCGGATCTGCCGGAGCCGCCACCGCCGCCCCTGCATCCGGGCACACGCGAGCCTGTCGGCCCGGAAGATCTCGCACCGCTGTTCCCGCAGGCGCTCATCGCGCAAGAGGTCACCACCGAACGGTACGTCGACATCCCCGAAGAGGTCCTGGACGTCTACCGGCTCTGGCGTCCTTCGCCGCTGTTCCGCGCGAGGCGGCTGGAGAAGGCGCTCGGCACGCCCGCCCGCATCTACTACAAGTACGAAGGTGTCAGCCCGGTCGGCTCGCACAAGCCCAACACCGCGGTGCCGCAGGCGTTCTACAACGCGGCCGAGGGCGTCACGAGGCTGACCACGGAAACCGGCGCCGGGCAGTGGGGGAGCGCGCTCGCGTTCGCCTGCGCCACCTTCGGGCTCGAATGCGAGGTGTGGCAGGTCCGCGCCTCGTACGACCAGAAGCCCTACCGCAAGCTGATGATGGAGACGTTCGGCGCCACCGTGCATCCGAGCCCGTCCGAGCTGACCGCGTCCGGCCGCGCGATCCTGGCCGCCGACCCGGGATCGACCGGAAGCCTCGGCATCGCGATCAGTGAGGCCGTCGAGCAGGCGGCGCAGGCGGAGGACACCCGCTACGCGCTCGGCAGCGTGCTCAACCACGTCCTCCTGCACCAGACGATCATCGGCGAAGAGGCGCTCAAGCAGTTCGAGCTGGCCGGGGACACTCCGGACGTCCTTGTCGGCTGCACCGGCGGCGGGTCCAACTTCGGCGGGCTCGCCTTCCCGTTCCTGCGCGAGAAACTCGCCGGGCGGATGGACCCGGTGATCCGCGCGGTCGAACCGGCCGCCTGCCCCTCGCTCACCCGGGGGAAGTACGCGTACGACTTCGGCGACACCGCGGGGCTGACGCCGTTGCTGAAGATGCACACCCTCGGTCATGGCTTCATCCCCGACCCCATCCACGCCGGCGGCCTGCGCTATCACGGGATGTCGCCGCTGATCTCGCACATCTACGAGCTCGGCCTCATCGACGCGATCGCCATCGGTCAGGAAGCCTGCTTCGCTGCGGGTGTCCGGTTCGCTCGGACGGAGGGCATCATCCCGGCGCCCGAGCCGACGCACGCGCTCGCCGCCTGTATCCAGGAAGCGTTGCGGTGCAAGGAAACCGGCGAGGAGAAGGTGATTCTGACCGCGTTGTGCGGGCACGCCCACCTCGACCTCCCGGCGTACGGCGCGTACCTCGCGGGCGACATCGTCGACAACGCGCTGCCCGACGAGGCCCTCGAGAAGTCGCTGGCCGGGCTTCCCTGACCCGGGTCAGCCGGTCACCTGATAGCCGGAGGTCCGGTTCCGGCCGGTGTTCTTGGCCTCGTACAGCGCCCGGTCCGCGACGGCGATCACCGCGTCGAGGTCGGCCACCCCCGGCCGGTCGGCGAGGCCGATCGACACGGTGACGTGCTCCGGCAGGTCACCGGCCCGGCCCGCGATACTCGACCGGATGCGTTCCGCGATCGCGTGGGCGTGCACGGCGGGCGTACCGGGCAGCAGGACGACGAATTCCTCGCCGCCGAACCGTCCGACCAGATCCGTGCCGCGCACTTCGGTGCGCAGCGTTTCCGCGATGGCGGCGAGATACCGGTCGCCGACCAGATGCCCGTGCCGGTCGTTGATCAGTTTGAACCGGTCGACGTCGAGCATCAGGAGGCTGGTGTGCCGTCCCGCGCGCCGCGCGCGATCGAGTTCGTCGGACGCGGCCTCGCGCCACGCCTTCGCGTTGAGCAGCCCTGTCTTGGCGTCGCTGCGCGCTTGCCGTTTCAGTTGCCTCAGCAGCACGCCACGGTGCAGCACCAGCGTGATCCCGACGACCAGCAGCAGCACCACCGGCCAGTCCCGCAGCGCCCACGCCACGATGATGCCGAGCGCGATCGTCGCCGTCTCGAGCGCGTACTCGAACGGCTTCGCCAGCGCGTCGCGCAGCCTGTCGTGCGGGGTGCCGTAGTACACCGCGGTCGTCATCAGCGCGGTGTTGACCAGCAGGAACACTCCGCCCGCGGCGACCACGAGCCCGAACGAGCGGACGTCGCGGGGGAGGACGTCGAACGGGTCCGCGTACCGGGCGAGGAACACCGCGGCCGCGAAGCCCGAGAGCACTGTCGCCGACGCGGAGAACGTCCGACGGAACAACGGGTTCGGTTGCCCGCGGAACCAGCGGTAGAAGAACGACATGGCGATGACCAGTGCGGCGAGCCCGGGGTGCACCAGCAACACGGCCGCGAAGGTCCAGACACTGTCGAGCGAGATGTGCGGCGTGCCCGCGAACCGTTCCCGCACGCGCTCCACCGGCCGCGACAATTCCGTGTACAGCACGACACTGGCGATCAGGATCGCGAAGGGCACGGCGTCGCCCGGAGTGAAGGGGACGCGGAGAAAAGACCAGGCGGATCCGGCGATCGCCGCGACGTCCACCAGGAGGACGAAGCCGATCAAACCGCGATTGGGCAGCCGCCACAGCGCCCAATTCGTTAGCGCCACGGTGACGAACGTAATCGGTTGGATACTAGGTGTCACTACGCTGTATGGGTAGGCGTGGGTGCACCACGCGTGACCGGGATCGGGACTTGGAGGGGGTGAGCTCCATGCGCGGGCAGAACTGGTGAATACCCGGTTCCGGTCAAAGGGGGTGAAGAGGGGCCACGTGGCGCCAAGCCCGGGTGGCCGGAACAGCCACTACGAGACCGGCCAATGCGATGACCGAGACCGTCGTCGCGGGTGAACCGAGCACGCCGACGAGCAGGCCGCCGGCGATCAGCCCGATTCCCTGCACGGCGATGAGTCCCGACCCGGCGAGGCCGAAGGCCTGGCCTCGTTCGGTGTCGGGGACCAACCGCATGAACGTGGTGCTCGCGGTGACCTGATAGGCCGCGCACATCCCGGACAGCACGAGCAGTCCGGCGGCGTAGGGGAGCGACGGCCGGAACCAGAACGCCGCGAGCGGCACGATCGCACCGAGCGCGAGTATCCCGACCATCCGCAGCCGGACTTCGGGCCGCACCAGACGGCCCAGCACGAACACACCGAGCACGATCCCCGCAGGATGCGCCGCGAGCAGCAGTCCCGCCGTCCCCGCCCCGCCGCCGATCTCCGCGGCGTACGGCACGGCGAGCCCTTCCGGCACGATCACGAAACCCGCCAGCCACGCCAGGCCGACCAGCGCGCGCAGCCGCCGGTCGCGCCAGATCGTGCGGGCACCCGACGAAAGCCGCCGTAGGGTCGACGTCGCCCGTCCGGCGGGGCCCGAAGCGGGCCGCGCGCGGACCCCCAGCCGCAGGACGACCGCCGAGATGCCGAACGTCACCGCGTCGAGGGCCAGTCCGCGTCCCGGGCCGATCGTGGCGATCACCGCGCCGCCCAAGGCGAATCCGGCGAGCTGCCCGACCTGGTTGGTGATCTTCATCAGCGACTGCCCGAGCACGTAGTGGTCCCCGCTCAGCACCGACGGCAGGACGGCGGCCTGCGCGGCGGTGAACGGCGCGTTCGCCAGCTGCACCACCACGAGGACGGCGGCGAGTACGGGCAGCGGGATGCCGGGGATCGCGAGGACCGCGACCAGGAGCGCCCGGACGACGTCGGAGCAGACCATCACCGCCCGCCGCGGGAACCGGTCGGCGAGACCGCCGAGCAGCGGTCCGCCGATCAGATCGGGCAGGTAGGTGAGCGCGTAGGTCAGCGCGGGCCAGGTCGCCGAGTTGGTCCGCTGGAACACCAGCACCGACAGGGCGACCCTGGCCACCTGATCGCCGAGGATCGACTGGAGTTCCGCGAACCAGATCGCCCGCAGTTCACCGACCGCGAGGATCTGCCGGAAGGTCGCCGTCGAGGTCATGTCGTGGCCACCCCCACCTGATCGAGTGAGTTACTTAGCGTACCTCCTCGGCCGCGCTCGGTGAAGTCCGGAGAAGGCTGAAGGGCGCTTTCCCCGCATGGTCATGCAGGGAAAGCGCCCTTCGCCGCGTGAGATGAGGGGATGGTTCCCCTCAGCCCGCTACTCCGTGCCGCAGGTGATCTTCGGCTGCGGGTTGTAGTGCACGTTCCGGGTGTGGCGCCGGACCTCGCGGCCGCTCGCGGCGTCCTTGATGATCCGGGTGTCCGAAGTGGTGAAGCCGGGTGCGCCGTTGCTGGGCTTGCAGTTCTCGGCGGGGCCGGGCTTCGTCGGCGGCTCGGACGGGTTGCTGCGGCCGCCGGGTACCGACTCGACGGTGTACTTCTTGGTGCCCCACAGCCGGATCGTGATGTCCGAAGGCGACCAGATGGTCTGGATCGCGACACCGGTGTCACCGTCGTTGGTGAACTTCAGGTCGATGACGCTGCCGCCGTTGTGGTTCTGGAACACCGTCGCCTCGCGCGCGGCGGGGTAGCGGCTGATGTAGTAGCTGTGTTCCTTGTGCTCGGTGTCCTTCATGCCGGCGAAGTACGAGGCGTTGTACAGCGTGGTCGCGAACTGCGAGATCCCGCCGCCGACCTCGCGGCCGGGCGCGCCGTCCTTGATGACCCCGGCCTCGACGTAACCCTGCGCCGCGCCGCGCGGCCCGGTGAACCCGTTGAGGCTGAACGTCTCGTTCGGCTTCACGATGGCGCCGTTGACCTTCTGCGCCACGACCCGGATGTTCGTCCCCGAGTCCGCGGCGAACCCGGCGGTCTTGAACTCGCTGACGACCTCCTTGATGCCGAGCTGGTTCGCCTGCTCGGTGGTCACCTTGGCGGGGGTCTTCTTGTAGGTCACCGGCAGGTCGCGGGCACCGGTGCGCTTGAGCACGTCGAGCACCGGCTTCAGGCTCGGCTCCCAGTCGACGACGTTGGCGTCCTCGGAGGGCTGGACGGTCGGCTTGCCGCCTTCGAAGACGATCTGCGCGTCCTTGCCCTCCTTCTCGGTGGACTTCAGCTGCGGGCCCGCGGCCTCGATGATCTTGTTGTTGTCCACCTTCGGGTTCAGCACGCCGCCGTCGGCGGCCTCGAAGGTGAGCGCGCCGGCGATGGCGTCCGGTTTGACGATCGCGTCCTTGCCCTCGCCCTTGATCACGAGCGGCGCCGCTACGGCGGGCTTCGCCACCTGCTCGAGAGCGGCGTGGACGGCTTCCGGCGAGACCTTGACCGGGGTCTGCGTGACCGCGAGGGTGAGTGGCTCCCCGCCGGCCCAGCGGTCCAGGATCGTCTGCTTGGCGGCCTCGACGTCGAGCTTCTGCCCGGTCTTCGGCTCGACGGCGACCGGCTTGGCCTCCTCGAAGCGGACGGTGCCTTCGACGGGGTCGCGGTCGATCTTCTCGCGCAGGTTCTCGAGCGCGGCGGTGAGCTTGCCGTCCTCCGTCTGCGTGACGACGCCGACCTCGGTGGTCGTGAAGAACGACGCGACCCGCGTGAACGGGTTCAGCGGCTGGTCACCCGCCTGGTCGAGGGTGGCGGGCCAGTCGAGGCGCAGTCCGGCCGCCGTCGGCGCCAGCGACTCCTCGGCGTCGCCCGCGACGACCTTCACCGGCCGGGTCAGCCGCGGCTCGATGCCGCCCCTGAGCTCCCTCTCGGCGGCCGTACGGTCCATCCCGCCGACATCGACCCCGGCGACGGTGACGCCGCGCGGGACGCTGCCCTGGGAGACCAGCACGTCGAGGGCGTACGCGACGACCAGCAGGCCGAACACGCCGCCGCCGATGAAAGCGGCCTTGCGATAGCTCCGGCGGCGCTTCGGTGGCGTGGGCTCCTGCGGCGTGGCAGACTCCGCGAACCCGGGCGTGACGACCGGGAGAATGTCCGTCTGCTCAGCGTGGGACTCGGGCCAGCGCGGTTCCTGCGGCAACTCTCCACCCTCCACGGTCCAGTGAGCCTGGACGTCGTGATCGAACATCCGGGCCTTCCACACGTTCCGGACGTACGTTCAAGATACGGGGGGCGTTTTGTGGCCGTGCAACTCGCCCGGTTGGGTGAGCCCGTCACTCCGTCGGGTGGTCACTGGGCGTCAGGTTCCGGATTTTCGCCCACTCTGGCGAGAAAGTCGAAGTCACAGCCCTCGTCGGCTTGCGTGATGTGTTCGGAATACAACGCGCCGTAACCCCGTTCGTACCGCGGGGGTGGTGTGGTCCACCTCGCCCGGCGTTGTTGCAATTCCGCATCATCGACGTCGAGGCTCAACCGTCGCGAAGGGACGTCCAAGGTGATCGGATCGCCGTCGCGGACCAGCGCGAGTGGCCCGCCCACGTGGGATTCCGGCGCGACGTGCAGCACGCAGGCGCCGTAACCGGTGCCGCTCATCCGCGCGTCGGACACCCGGACCATGTCGCGGATCCCCTTGGCCAGCAGGTGATCGGGCAGCGGCAGCATCCCGTACTCGGGCATGCCGGGGCCGCCGAGCGGGCCGGAACCGCGCAGCACCAGGACGGAGTCCTCGGTGATGCCGAGCGCGGGGTCGTTGATGCGTTTCTTCAAGTCCTCGTAGTCGTCGAACACCACCGCGGGTCCTGTGTGGACGAGCAGCCGCGGTTGGGCGGCGATGTGCTTGATCACCGCGCCCGACGGCGCGAGATTCCCGCGAAGTATGGCGACACCTCCTTCGGCGGCGACAGGGTTCTCGCGGGTGCGGATGACGTCGTCGTTGTGCACCCGCGCCGTTTCCAGTGTCTCGCCGAGGGTCCGGCCGGTGACGGTGACACGATCGGTGTGCAGCAGGTCGGTCAGCCGGGAGAGCAGACCGCGTCGAAATCGTCGACGGACAACGGGATCCGCCCGCGACCGGCCATCGCGATCAGGTGGATGACGGCGTTGGTGGAGCCGCCGAGCGCGAGCACGGTCGTGATCGCGTCGGCGTACGCGCGCTCGTCGAGGATCTTCGTGATGGTGAGGTCCTCCCACACCATGTCCACCACGCGGGCGCCGCTCGCCGCGGCCATCCGGTGGTGCGCCGAGTCCACGGCGGGGATCGACGCCGCGCCGGGCAGGGTCAGGCCGAGCACCTCGGCGACCGACATCATCGTGGCGGCGGTCCCCATCGTCATGCAGGTGCCGGGGAACGGGCGAGCCCACGCTCCAATTCGGACAGTTCCTCGTCGCCGATCAGCCCGGCACGCTTGTCGTCCCAGTACTTCCACATGTCGGTGCCGCTGCCGAGCACCTCGTCGCGCCAGTGCCCGCGCAACATCGGGCCCGCGGGCACGAAGATGGCGGGCAGGCCCGCGCTCGTCGCGCCCATCAGCAACGCCGGAGTCGTCTTGTCGCAGCCGCCCATGAGGACGGCGCCGTCGATCGGGTAGGAGCGCAGGATCTCTTCGGTCTCCATCGACAGCAGGTTGCGGTAGAGCATGGGCGTCGGTTTCTGAAAGGTCTCCGAGAGCGTCGCGACCGGGAACTCCAGCGGGAATCCGCCCGCCTGCCACACCCCGCGTTTGACCTGCTCCGCCCGCTCGCGCAGGTGCATGTGGCACGGGTTGATGTCGCTCCACGTGGTGAGGATCGCGATGACGGGTTTCCCGAGGTGTTCTTCGGGGTTGTAGCCGAGTTGCCTGCTCCGGGCCCGGTGACTGAAGCCGCGCAGTTCGTCGCCACCGAACCAACGGTGGCTTCGGAGTTCCTCGGGGGCTTTCATGCTCCCGAGTATGGCATCTCATATATGATTGCCCGATGTCATCGACCTTCAGCCTGCCCGCCTCGCGTACCGAAGTGGTGCTCGAGGAGATTCGCCGCGGCATCCTCACCCGTGAGCTGAAGCCCGGTCAGCCGCTGGTCGAAGCCGAGCTCGCGGCCCGGCTCGGAGTGTCGAAGACGCCGGTCCGCGAGGCGCTCAAGGTGCTGTCGAACACGGGGCTCGTGACGTTCAGCCCGTACAAGGGCGCGTCGGTATGCGTGGTGGACGCGGAGCTGGCGAGGTCGGTCTACGACGTCCGCATGGTGCTGGAGCCCGAAGCCGTGCGCCGGTCGGTGGAACGCCGCGCGCCGGAGCTGCTCGAAGACGCCGCGGAGGCGCTGAAGGAGGCGTCGGCGGCGATCGCGGACAAGGACCAGGCCGCCCTCAGCCTGCTCAACCGCCGGTTCCACCGCGCGCTCTACAGCGGCTGCGGCAATCCGCTGATGGTCTCGATACTCGACGACCTCAAGGATCGCGCCGCGTTGATCAGTGTGGTCGGCTGGGAGGCGAACCCCAGCTGGCGCAAGGAGTGGACAGAGCACAAGGCGGTGCTGGCGGCGGCGAAGAAGGGCGACGCCGACGGAGCGGCCGGGCTGTTGCGCGCCCACATCGGCGACTTCCTCGGCCGGATCCTCGAGGCCATCGGAGACGAGTGATGCGCCTGCTGCTCATCGCCGACACGCATCTTCCGCCGCGCGCGAAGGCACTGCCGGAACAGGTCTGGCGTGAGGTCGAAGCGGCGGACGTCGTCGTCCACGCGGGCGACTGGGTCGAGGTCGCCCTGCTGGACGAACTCGAGGCCCGGAGCAAGCGGCTCATCGGGGTCTACGGCAACAACGACGGCGCGGACCTGCGGGCGCGGCTCCCCGAGATCGCGCGGGCCGAACTAGGGGGTGTCCGCCTGGCGGTCATCCACGAAACCGGCGGCAAACAGGGACGCGAGCGCCGCTGCGACGAACTCTTCCCGGACACCGACGTCCTCGTGTTCGGGCACAGTCACATCCCGTGGGACACGGTCACGCCGAAGGGGCTGAGGCTGCTGAACCCCGGCTCGCCGACGGACCGGCGCCGTCAGCCGTTCTGCACGTACCAGACCGCCGAGATCGGCGACGGCGAGTTGCGCGACGTCGCTCTGCATGAGCTGCCTCTTCGCCGCTGACGGGGTAGACAGGAGCCATGGAACCGGCGCAGGCGTTGAGGGAGATCGCGTTCCGGCTGGAGCGCGCGGGCGAGCCGACCTACCGGGTGCGGGCCTTCCGGCAGGCGGCGGCGGTCATCGCCAAGGTCAAACCGGATGACCTGCGCAAACGTGCCGAGGCCGGCACGTTGACCGCGTTGCCGAATATCGGCAAGGCGACAGCGGCCGTGGTCGAAGACGTCCTCGCCGGACGTCGTCCCGCGTACTTCGAAAAGCTCGGCGAGCCGAAACTGCCCGACGGCGGTCCCATGCGGGCGGCGTTGCGCGGCGACTGCCACACCCATTCGGACTGGTCCGACGGCGGGAGCCCGATCGAGGAGATGGCCGAGGCCGCTCGCTCGCTCGGGCACGAATGGATGGTGCTGACCGACCACTCACCCCGGCTGACCGTCGCCAACGGCCTTTCGCCCGAACGGCTGCGGCGGCAGATGGACGTCGTCGCGGAACTGAACGAGACGATGGCGCCGTTCCGGATCCTGCACGGCATCGAGGTCGACATCCACCTCGACGGCACGCTGGACCAAGAGGAAGACCTGCTGGAGCAGCTGGACTTCGTCGTCGCGAGCGTGCATTCGAAACTGCGGATGCCCGCGAAGGAGATGACGCCGCGGATGCTCGCGGCCGTCCAGCATCCGCGGGTCCGGGTGCTGGGGCACTGCACCGGGCGGCTGGTGATGGGGGCGCGCGGGAAGCGGCCCGAGTCGGAGTTCGACGCGGAGGCGGTGTTCACCGCTTGCCGGGGCAACGGGGTCGCCGTCGAGATCAACTCGCGGCCCGAACGCCGGGATCCGCCGACGCGGCTGCTGAACCTCGCGGTGGACCTGGGCTGCGACTTCGCGATCGACAGCGACGCGCACGCGCCTGGTCAGCTGGACTGGCTGGTCTACGGCTGTGTGCGGGCCACCGAGCTGGGGATCGAACCGGACAGGGTGATCAACACGCGGACCGCTGAGGACCTGCTGGCCATGTGAGTTCGTGGGTCCGGTCCGTGAAGGACTCCTTGCCTACCCTGAGGGTAGTGAAGGAGGCCTTCACGGACTTGCGGATCGCCACTTCCGGCTCACGCGCACCAGCAGTCACACCGGCCGCGCGTGAAGGCCCCTCGCCACTCACGAGGCCACGCGCTAGTCGATCTCGAACGGGTCCCCGTAGACCTTCCACTTCAGCGGGGTGTGCAGGTCGAGGTTGCCCGCGTCGAGCCACACCAGTTGCGCGGTGTCGATCCGCGAGGTGTCCGCGTGCGCCTCTTCCTGCTTCATGATCACGCGCCGCGCGTCGAGGAACGCCTTCAGGTACGTCGTTTCGTCGCCGCCCTGTGACGGCGGCCGGGCCGACCGGAGCGCGGTGGAGCGGATGCCGCCGAAGCTGTCCGAGCTGGTGCCCGGGCCGTGCATCACGATGGCGTCGTAGTAGATGAATTGTCCCAGTGCGCCCAAGCCGTCCGATTTCGCCTGGTTCACCGACGGATCGAAATAGACGCGGTCGCGTTCGCCGTTCTGCGCCGCTTGGAAGTCCGAACGGGCGGCGGCCTGGCGCCACGCGTTTTCGAAACCGCTGCCGAGGCCCTCGTGCGAATCGCTGCCGTCGACCTTCCGTAGCGCGGGGAGGTATTCCGCGAGCGGATTATCGGGAACCGAATTCGTGTACCGCTCAACGAGATCGAGCATGTCACCGGTACCGGAACAGAACCCGATGATGCCGGCGGTGTACCCGCGTCCGTCGCCGATGTCCTCGATGTACTCGTACTGCGCTTTCCAGTCCAGCGAAGAGTTTTCCGCGCTGGAGACGATCTGCATCGCGATCTCCTTCTTCTCCGGCGAGGCGAGGTCGCCACCGGAAGCGAAGATCGACGCCGTCGCCGGGGCGGGCTCGGCGGAGGCGAACGAGGAGATCGCGACCGGGCCGGAAACGGCGAGAGCGAGGACGGAGACCGCGCCGAGAGCGCGGCGCATCGCGGGCCGCAGGGTGTCACTCATGAAAGGTGTCCCTTTCCACAGAGAATTGTCATTTTCTCATCGGTTCGACTGCGGCGTGCGCACACGATAACCACGAATGACAGTTTCCGGCAAGGGTGTCGGATGGTTGAAGATTTTTGCGCGGCTCCGCCTAGAGGGTCGCGAAACGCAGGCCGGCGTCGCTCAGCCTGCCGATCAGGGCCTGCCCCATCGCGTTCGCCGTGGTGACCTGCCCGGCCGTCTCCGGCAGGTCGTCCAGCGCCAGGCACAGGGCGGACTCGCCGAGCATCTTCGCCGTCTCGCCGTAACCCGGGTCGCCGCCGGACACCTCGGTCACGACGCGCTCGCCGCCGCTCTCGGCGTGGAACCGCACGGAGAACCACGACCGGGCCCGCCGGGCCTCGTCCGGGCCGCCGCCGGGCTTCAGCAGCTTCGACAGCGCCCGCCGCGCGGGTGGGATCTGGGCGGCGCCGAAGACGAGACCCATCCCGGCGGCACCGGCGGCCACCATCGGAAGCCGTTTGACCGCCGCGTAATGCCGGTACGTGAAGTCGGGGCCGTACGCGGGGAGCGCGGCGGCGGAGCGTTCGACGATCATCGGGTCGATGGTCGGCAGCGGGACCGCCCAGAAACCGTCGGGGCCGCGATGCGGAGTGCCGAGCGGGGAACGCGCACGGCGGCCCTCCGGTCGTGGCTCGGCCGCGGCGCGGTCCCGCGCGGCGCGGAAACTCGAAGGCAGCCGGGAAAACGCGGTCAGCGCCGAAAGGAACGTGCCGCCCGACGGAAGTGCGCCCGCGCGCACGTATCCGTCGATCCGGATCGGTTTCCCTTGCGGCAGCCGGGAAATCGTGAAGAGGACGCCCAGGTCGTGCGGGATCGAATCGAAACCGCAGGCGTGCACGAGCCGGGCGCCGGTTTCGACGGCGCGGGCGTGATGGGCGACGTACATCCTGTCGACGAACTCGGGCTCGCCGCACAGATCGGCGTAGTCGGTCCCGGCCTCGGCACACGCGGCGACCAGCGGTTCTCCGTAGTGGACATACGGGCCGACCGTGGTGGCGACGACCTTCGTGGACTCCGCGACCCGCCGCAGCGAGTCCACATCGGAGACGTCGGCCCGCACCAGTGGCAAAGCGCCGAACTCCGCGTTGAGCGAGAAAAGCTTTTCCCGCAACGCTTCCAGCTTGCCGAGATCGCGTCCGGCCAAAGCGAGGCGCAGGCCGGGCGGCGCGGTGCGCGCGAGGTACTCCGCCGTCAGGCCACCGGTGAACCCGGTGGCGCCGAACAGCACGACGTCGTGATCACGGCCGCTGGGCATGGCGCCACACTACCGTCGGTCACCGCCTGTCGCCGGTGTAGACGACCGCGGCCCCCACCGCGTCCACGCCCGAGATCAGCTCGGCGAGCGCCTTGGGGAGTTCCCGGTGGGTGGCTTCGGCCCAGGCCCGCAGGCCCGCGCGGTCGAGTTCCGGTTCGCAGAGATCGTCGAGGCCGACGGTCCAGGCCAGCAGCGCCAGGCAGACCGAATGCGGATCCGGCCGGTCGGTGCCGAGTACGGCGGCCCTCGCCTTGCTGCGCGCGGCCGTCGACATCAGCAGATCCCGCGGCGGGTACCGGTGATTTTTCCGCATGAGCACGCGGTCGGTCTCGCGGTTGATCACTCCCGCGTGGAGCAGATTGTTCGCGACCGTTTCCCCGAGATCCTGGCGGAGGTGGTCGACCCATTCCCGGACGGTGTGCCACTCGCGCTCGCCGAGGATTTCCGAGAACACCCGATCCAGCGCGGGATGGGCGAGGCCACGCCGTGACAACGGCCGGATTCGCTTGCGTTCCACGGTGATCCGCTCGGCGAGGAGGAGATCGCAGAGCGCGGAACCGGCCATTCCGATGCCGAGTCCCGTGCGGCGCAGCGCGGGTTTTCCGGTGAACTCGTCGTGGGCGAGGAAGAACAGGGAATCGACCAAGGTCAGCCGACGCATGAATAGGCACGCCCTCCGGCGTTGTAGTGCGGGACGGCCAAAGTAGCGGTAGCCGCCCACCCGCTGCGACCCGAGGTCCGTTTTTAGCCTGAACGGACGTACCTAGCCGGGTTGTCCGGCCCTAAGGTTGGATGGCTTTCACAAGATCAAGAACGTGGATCGAACGCGTTCGCCGCCAAACCGACGTCCGGGGGGACGGGTTCATGGGTACGCACAGACCGCGGCGCGGTCTCGGCCAACGGCGGCTCGGAGCCGCTCAGATCGTCTTCTTCGTGGTGGCGGCGGCGGGTCCGCTCTTCGCCATCGCGGGCGGGGTCCCGACGAACTACGCGGTCACCGGCAATGTCGGTGTGCCCTTGTCGTTCCTCCTGCTCGCTCCGATCCTGGGGCTGTTCGCGGTCGGGTACGCGGCGATGAGCCGCTACATCACCAACGCCGGCGCCTTCTATCCCTACGTCGCCAACGGCGTCGGCAAATCCACCGGCGCCGGGATCGCGTTCGTCACGCTGATCACCTACAACGCCATCCAGATCAGCATCTACGGCCTGTTCGGCTGGTCGGTGTCGACCTGGCTCGGCACGCTCACCGGATCCCCGCCGCCGTGGTGGCTGTGCGCGCTGGTGATGGTGGTGATCGTCGGCGCGCTCGGGGTCCTGCGGATCGACCTCAACGCCAAGGTGCTCGGGGTGGCGCTGTGCCTCGAGGTCGCCGTCGTCGCGATCGTCGACATCGCGTTGTTCGCGAATCCCGCGGGCGGCAGCGTTTCCTGGGTGCCGCTGGAGCCGTCGAGCCTGTTCACCACCGGGGTGGGCGCGGTGTTCGCATTCTCCGCCGCGGCGTTCATCGGTTTCGAGGGCGCGGCGACCTACGGCGAGGAGACGCGCGAGCCCAGCCGCACGGTCGGCCGGGCGACGTTCGCCGCGATCGGCCTCACCGCGGTGCTCTACGTCGTTTCGTCGCTCGCGCTGGCCGTGGGCGCCGGACCCGACGTCATCGTCACCACCGCGGCCGCGCAGGGGCCGGATCTGCTGTTCAACCTGGCGGGTCAACATCTCGGCGGAACGTTCTCCGACATCGCCTACACGCTTTTCGTGACCGGGCAATGCGCGGCGCTGCTGAGCTTCCACAACGCCGTCGCGCGCTACTTCTTCGCGCTGGGCCGGGAAGGGCTGCTGCCGCGTTCGCTGGCCAAGACGAGCAAACGCACCGGCTCCCCGGTGGCCGGATCGCTCACGCAGACCGCGCTCGCCCTGGTGGTCGTGGCCCTGTTCGCGATCGCGGACCGCGACCCGGTGACCGAACTGTTCACCTGGCTCGGCACGACGGCGTCGACCGGGGTCGTGGTGATCATGATCGCCGTCTCGCTTTCGGTGATCGGCTTTTTCAAACGGCGCCGCCACGCCGAAAACGCTTGGCGCCGCTGGATCGCGCCGGGGCTGGCGATCCTCGCGCTGTCGGCCGTGCTCGCGCTGATCCTGGTCAACTTCGATCTGCTGCTCGGCCCGGCGGGCAACTTCGCGTTGCGCTGGGGGCTGCCCGGTCTCGTGGTCCTCGCGGCCCTGGTGGGTTTCCTGCGCGCGGAAGTGCTGCGGACACGCGATCCCGAGACGTACGCCGCCATCGGTGGCCCGCTCGAAGACGAGGACGCGCCGGCCACGCCGAGGTCCGGACGATGACCGTGCGCGCCGCCGGACCGTCCGAAATGGACACCGTGGTCGACGTGCTGTCCGAGGCCTTCCACGAAGACCCGGTCAGCGTGTGGGTCTTCCCCGATGACGGGCGCCGCGCGGTGGCGCTGCCGATCTTCCACCGCGCGATCGCGCGCGGGGCGCTGGCCGCGGGCGGCCACATCGACGTCACCGGCGACCTCTCCGGCGCCGTCCTCTGGACGCCCGCCGGTGCGGAGGACATGGACGGCGAAGCGTTCGCAGGACTCTCCAGGGAAGAACTGGGCAGGCTCGCCGCGTTGTTCGAGTTGATGGAGGAACACGCTCCCGGCGGCGAATACCACCACGCGCAGTTCATCGGCGTCCGCGAGAACGCTCAGCGTCAGGGGATCGGCGCACGGCTGCTGCGGTACGGCCTCGACCGCAACGGAACCGTGCCCGCGTACCTGGAGGCCAGCAGCCCGGAGAGCGCGAAACTGTACCGGCGGCTGGGTTTTCGCGATCATGGCCGGGTTTTCGCGGTCGACGGCGGGCCGCCGATGCTGCCCATGTGGCGGGACCCGTCGATTTGTCTATAAAGGACTGGTAAAGTATCTGTCAGATGACGACGGACCGTGCCCCCGCCCCACGGCACCGTTCCGTCTTCTTCCTGCTGATCTTGCTCGTCTTCGCCTTCGTCACGCCGACGGTCCCCCACGGGCACGGCCGCGCGGCGAAGGAAGACCCGGTCGCCGTCTTCGCGACCCATCCGCTGCCCGCCTTTCACGGCGGCCAAGCAGTTCCGCTCGCCGACGTGCCCGCCGAGACGGCGACCGTCGAGCTCCTCGACGCCGGACCAGCCCCTGAGCAGGGCGAATCCGTCGTCATCAGCCGTGCGGTGCCCCAGGCGCCCGCACGCGCGCCTCCGCGCTGACCCGGTCCTCAGCCAGAAGTCAGCCACCATCGGAGGTCTCCATGAGTTCCGGTCATGCCTTGCTGGCCGTCGGCGGGGCGTTCCTCGCCGCCGGTGTCATCGCCAGAGCCGGCGCCCGCATCGGGCTGCCCACCATCCCCCTGTTCATGCTGGCCGGATTCGTCTTCGGCCCCAACACCCCCGGACTGTCCCTTGTGGACGATCCGAGCGAGCTCGGTGTGCTCGCCGGTCTCGGTCTGGTCTTCCTCCTGTTCTACCTCGGCCTCGAGTTCTCACTCGACGATCTCGCCAAGGGCGGGCGCAAACTCGTCTGGTCCGGGCTGATCTACCTGATCCTCAACATCGGCGGCGGGCTCGCGTTCGGCTTCCTGCTGGGCTGGGGGACCAGGGAAGCGCTGGTCATCGCCGGTGCCATCGGGATCTCGTCGTCGGCGATCGTCACCAAACTCCTGCTCGAAGCGCGCCGGATGAACAACCCCGAATCCCGGCTGATCATGGGCATCATCGTGATCGAGGACCTGTTCCTCGCGCTGTACCTGGCGTTGCTGCAGCCGGTGTTGTCCGGGGCCGGCAGTTTCGGCTCGGCCATGGCCGATTTCGGCAAGGCCTTCGCGTTCCTGATCGTGATGGCCGCGCTCGCCCGCTGGGGCGGCCGGGTGGTGTCGAAGCTGTTCGGCTCGGCCGACGACGAACTGCTGACAGTCTGCTTCGTCGGTGTCGCCGTCATGGGCGCCGCCGTCGCCGAAGAGGTCGGGGTGTCCGACGCCATCGGCGCGTTCATGGTCGGCATGATGCTCGGCGGGTCGAAGGTCGCGCCGCGGATCCACAAGCTGGTGCTCCCGCTGCGGGACGCTTTCGGCGCGCTGTTCTTCTTCATCTTCGGGCTCAGCATCGACCCGAACGCGGTCGGCTCGGTGGTCGTGCCGGTGCTGATCGCGGTGGCGCTGACCATCGTGCTGAACCTGGGCGCGGGAGCGCTGGCCGCGAGACTGCACGGATTCGACCGCCAAGCCGGGGTGAACATCGGGCTGACCGTGCTCACCCGCGGCGAGTTCTCCCTGGTGCTCGCCGCGATGGCGACCGCGGCCGGGCTGGACTCGCGGGTCGCGCCGTTCGTCGCGGGCTACGTCCTGCTGCTGGCCGTGATCGGTCCAGTCGCGGTCATCCGCTCGGAGAAACTCACCTGGTTACTACCGGCGGGTATCGTCCGAGGCTCGACCCGCCGCGAAGAGCCGGCCAGGGCGACGTGACGAGGAGGCCCGGGTGACCGAGCGGTTCGGCGGCTACCAGAACGAGATCTACCTGCAGGGGCTCGGCGGGACTTTCCCGCCGTGCTCCACCGACGCCACGAAACTGGAGGAGTCGGCGCGGGAGATCCTGGAGCCCGGCCCGTTCTGGTACGTCGCGGGCTCGGCCGGTTCGGGCGCCACCGCGCGCGCCAACCGCGAGGCCTTCGACCGCTGGCGCCTGGTGCCCCGGATGCTGACCGGCTCCACCGACCGCGACCTGTCGACGACGGTTCTGGGGACCACGCTGCCGGCGCCGGTGCTGCTGGCGCCGGTCGGTGTCCAGTCGATCGTGCACGAGGGTGCCGAGCCATCGGCCGCGCGGGCGGCGGCGTCGGTCGGCCTGCCCTACATCATGTCGACGGCGTCCTCGACCAGCATCGAGGACGTCGCCGAGGCCAGTGGCGACGGGCAGCGCTGGTTCCAGCTGTACTGGCCGACCGACAACGACGTCTGCGCGAGCATCCTGGCGCGGGCGAAGGCCGCGGGCTTCACCACGCTCGTGGTCACGCTCGACACCTGGACGCTGGCGTGGCGCCCGAACGACCTCGACCACGCGTACCTGCCGTTCATCAAGGGCGAGGGGCTCGGGATCCCGCTCAGCGACCCGGTGTTCCGCGGCCTGCTGGAAAAGACGCCCGAAGAGGACCCGCCCACCGCGATCCTGCGCTGGATCTCGATGATCACCGGCACCGACAGCACCTGGGACAGGCTGCCGTTCCTGCGTGAGCACTGGGACGGGCCGATCGTCCTCAAGGGCATCCAGCACCCCGACGACGCGCGCCGTGCCGTGGAAGCGGGGATGGACGGGATCGTCGTGTCCAACCACGGCGGTCGCCAGGTCGACGGGGCCGTCGGCTCGCTCGACGCGCTCCCGGAGATCGTGGCCGCGGTCGGCGACCGGATCGAGGTGCTGTTCGACTCCGGCATCCGCACCGGCGCCGACATCGCCAAGGCGCTCGCGCTCGGGGCGAAGGCCGTGCTGGTGGGACGGCCCTGGGTGTACGGGCTCGCGCACGCGGGGGAGGAGGGCGTCCGGCACGTGCTGCGGAGCCTGCTCGCCGACCTCGACCTGACCATGGGCCTGTCCGGTCACCGGCGGATCGCCGATCTCACGCCGGGGTCGCTCACCCGTTCCTGACCAGGGGGATGTCGCCTCCGGCATATTCGGAGGCCCTGATCGTCACGCACGGCTATCCTGGTGCCGGTCATGGCTGGTTCCACAACTTCCCCGCTCGGCGCCCTGCGCGCTCGCCTGCCCGAGTTGATGTCGCGCGACGAGCACCGCCTCCGGCGCCGGCTCGACGGTGCCCGGAAAGCGCGGAACGCCGAGAGCGCCGCCGCGCAGATCGAGGCCGACATCGAGGCCGCGGAGCTGCGGGTCACCCGCCGCCGCGACGGCGTCCCGAAGATCTCCTATCCCGAAGAGCTGCCGGTCAGCCAGCGCAAGGACGAGATCGCCGCGGCCATCCGCGATCACCAGGTGGTGATCGTCGCGGGGGAGACCGGCTCCGGGAAGACGACCCAGCTGCCGAAGATCTGTCTCGAACTCGGCCGCGGGATCCGGGGCCAGATCGGGCACACGCAGCCGAGGCGGCTCGCCGCGCGCACGGTCGCCGACCGGATCGCCTCCGAGCTGAACACCGAACTCGGTGAGGCCGTCGGCTACAAGGTCCGGTTCACCGACCAGTCCGGCCAGGACACGCTGGTCAAGCTGATGACCGACGGCATCCTGCTCGCCGAGATCCAGACCGACCGGATGCTGCGGCAGTACGACACGCTGATCATCGACGAGGCGCACGAGCGCAGCCTCAACATCGATTTCATCCTCGGCTACGTCAAGCAGCTCCTGCCGCGCCGTCCCGACCTCAAGGTGATCATCACCTCGGCGACCATCGATCCGGAGCGCTTCTCCCAGCATTTCGACGACGCGCCGATCGTCGAGGTCTCCGGCCGGACGTATCCGGTCGAGGTCCGCTACCGGCCGGTCGTCGACCCAGACGATCCGGACGCCGACACCGATCGTGACCAGACGCAGGCCATCTGCGACGCCGTCGGCGAACTCCAGCACGAGGGCCCCGGGGACATCCTGGTGTTCCTCTCCGGCGAGCGCGAGATCCGCGACACCGCGGACGCACTGTCCAAACTGGACCTGAGGAACACCGAGATCCTCCCGCTGTACGCGCGGCTTTCGTCGTCGGACCAGCATCGGGTGTTCCAGCGTCACACCGGGCGGCGGGTCGTGCTCGCGACGAACGTCGCCGAGACCTCGCTGACCGTGCCGGGTATCAAGTACGTCGTCGACCCCGGCACCGCGAGGATCTCGCGCTACAGCCATCGCACCAAGGTCCAGCGGCTGCCGATCGAGCCGGTCTCGCAGGCGTCCGCGAACCAGCGCAAGGGCCGGTGCGGGCGAACCTCCGACGGTATCTGCGTCCGCCTGTACTCCGAGGACGACTTCGACGCGCGGCCCGAGTTCACCGATCCGGAGATCCTGCGGACCAACCTCGCGTCGGTCATCCTGCAGATGACGTCGCTCGGCCTCGGCGACATCGCGGCGTTCCCGTTCGTCGAACCGCCGGATCGCCGCCAGGTCACCGACGGTGTCCAGCTGCTGCAAGAGCTCGGCGCCTTCGAGATGACCGACGGCAAGAAGCTCACCGAAACCGGCCGCAAGCTGGCGTTGCTCCCTGTCGACCCGCGGATGGCGCGGATGGTGCTGGAAGCCGCGAGCAACGGCTGTGTGCGGGAAGTGATGATCATCGCCGCCGCGCTGTCCATCCAGGACCCGCGCGAGCGGCCCGCGGAGAAGCAGCAGGCGGCGGACGAGCAGCACGCGCGCTTCGCCGACAAGACGTCCGACTTCCTGGCGTACCTGAACCTGTGGGAGTACGTCAGCGAGCAGCAGAAGGCGTTGTCCAGCAACCAGTTCCGCCGGTTGTGCCGTAACGAGTACCTGAACTACCTGCGTATCCGCGAATGGCAGGACATCTTCAGCCAGCTCCGCCAGCTGGCCAAACCGCTCGGCATCACCCTCGCCACGGTTTCCACCGGCCCGGCCGATCCGCAACGTGTGCACACGTCGCTGATCGCCGGGCTGTTGTCGCATGTGGGGCTCAAGGATCCGGCGAAGGGCGACTACCTCGGCGCGCGGGGAGCGCGGTTCTCGGTGTTCCCGGGTTCGGCGCTGTTCAAGAAGCAGCCGCGGTTCGTGATGTCGGCCGAACTGGTCGAGACTTCGCGCCTGTGGGGCCGGGTCAACGCGCGGATCGAGCCGGAATGGGTCGAGCCGCTCGCCGGGCACGTGGTGAAGCGGAACTATTCCGAGCCGCACTGGGAACGCAAGCAGGGCGCGGTGATGGCGCTCGAGAAGGTGACCCTGTACGGGGTCCCGCTGGTCGCCGACCGCCGGGTCAACTACGGCCGGATCGACCCGGAGATGAGCCGCGAGCTGTTCATCCGGCACGCGCTGGTCGAAGGCGACTGGGAGACCAGGCACCACTTCTTCCGCGAGAACCGCGCGCTGCTCGACGAGGTCGAGGATCTGGAGAACCGGGCCCGGCGCCGCGACATTCTGGTCGACGACGAGACGCTGTTCGAGTTCTACGAGCAGCGCGTCCCGGCGGACGTCGTCTCCGCACGGCATTTCGACAGCTGGTGGAAGAAGGCGCGGCACACCGAGCCCGATCTGCTGAGCTTCGAGAAGACGATGCTCATCAACGAGACCGCGGGTGGCGTACGCGAGGCCGACTACCCCGACTTCTGGACCCAGGGCACACAGACCTTCAAGCTCACGTACCAGTTCGAGCCGGGCGCGGACGCGGACGGTGTCACCGTGCACATCCCGCTGCCGGTGCTGAACCAGGTCACCCCGGACGGCTTCGACTGGCAGGTCCCCGGCCTGCGCGAAGAACTGGTGACGCAGCTGATCAAATCGCTGCCCAAGGCGATCCGGCGCAACTTCGTGCCGGCGCCCGATCACGCGAAGCTCGTGTTGTCCCGGGTCGGCCCGGCCGACGGGCCGCTGCTGCACGCCGCCGCCGACGAGCTGGAAGCGTTGCGCGGGGTGGTGATCCCGGACGACGCTTGGCAGCTGTCCGCGGTACCCGAGCATTTGAAGATGACCTTCCGCGTGGTCGACGTCCGCGGCAAGAAGGTGTCCGAGGGCAAGGACATCGAGGCGCTCAAACGGGACCTGAGCGGCCAGGTGCGCGCGACGATCTCCCAGGCCGCCGACAGCATCGAGCGCCAGGGCCTGACCACACCCGCGTTCGGCGAGCTGCCGAAGGTGTTCGCGAGCAAGCAGCGCGGGCACGACGTCAAGGCGTATCCGGCGCTGGTCGACGAAGGCGGCACCGTGGCGGTGCGGCTGCTCGACACGCCGGGGCAGCAGGAAAAGTCGATGTGGGCGGGCACACGGCGGATGCTGCGGCTGAACCTGCCGTCGCCGATGAAGTTCATCACCCGCAACCTCGGCAACTCGTCGAAGCTCGTGCTGAACCGGAATCCGCACGGCTCCGTGGCGGCCCTGCTCGAAGACTGCGTCGACTGCGCCGTCGACAAGCTTGTGGCCGACAACGGCGGCCCGCGCTGGGACGAGGCCGGTTTCGCCGTCCTGCAGGAAAAGGTGCGCGCCGGGCTGAACGCCGGGGTGCTCGACGTGCTGACCAACGTCGAGAAGATCCTGCGCGCGGCGAACGACGTCGAAACGCGGCTGGCCGACACCCGCGGTCCGGCGGATTCGCTCGCGGACATCCGTTCGCAGCTGAACGGGCTGGTGCACAAGGGTTTCGTCACCGAGACCGGGCAAGACAGGCTCAAGCACGTCGTCCGGTACCTGCGCGGGATCGAACGGCGACTGGAGAAACTCCCGACCGAGCCGACCCGTGACATCCAGCGCACCGGCGACATCGCGTGGCTGCGCAACGAGTACCAGACCGCGCTCGACGCGGTGCCGCCCGGGACTTCGTCACCTGCCCTGCAAGAGATCCGGTGGATGATCGAGGAACTGCGGGTCAGCTTCTTCGCCCAGACACTCGGCACCGCCCACCCCGTTTCCCTCAAGCGGGTCATCAAGGCCCTCGACGACGCCGCCTGACCACGCGAGTCCCGCCCCCAATCACGCGTGGCCCGCCTCCAATCACGCGAGTCCCGCCCCCAATCACGCGTGTCCCGCCTCCAATCACGCGAGTCCCGCCCCCAATCACACGTGTCCCGTCCTCAATCACGAGTGTCGTCCCTCCGATCACGCGAGTTCGTCGCCCGATCACGGGTGTTCCGCTGGCTGGAAGGCGGAACTCGCGTGATTGAGGGGCGAACTCGCGTGATCAGAGGCGGAACTCGCGTGCTTGGGGGCGGAACTCACTTCGCGTCGGCGTAGGTGTCCACGGCGGCGATGTGCAGCGGGAACCGGACCGGGCAGGCGGTGCCGAACAGCATCCGCGCCGCCTCCGCCATGCTGTCCACAATGGACTGTGAGACCTCGTCGGCGAACTCGGCGGGGGTGTGCACCAGGACCTCGTCGTGCTGGAAGAACACCAGATGCGCGGGGGAGGGGAGCTTTCCCCGCAGGGTCGCCAGCAGGACCGCTGTCATGTCGGCCGCACTCGCCTGCACGACGAAGTTCCGGGTGAACCGGCCCCAGTTGCGTGACGCCTGGCGGGCCTTGAGCTCGCCGGCCTCGTCCTCCGCGACGCCGCCGGTCAGCGCGCGCCAGGCCTCCGACGGCGCGGGTGACGTCCGGCCCAGCCGGGAGCGGACACGCTCACCGCGTTCCCCCGCCTGCGCGGCACGCTCCACATAGGACACCGCGTCCGGGAACCTGGTCCGCAGCAACGCCAGCAGCGGTCCCGCCTCGCCGGACGTGCCGCCGTACATCGCCGACAGCATCGCGATCTTCGCCCGGTCCCGATCGTCGCGGTCGTCCCAGGCGGGCACCGGAACACGGCGGACTCCGGAGAACATCGCCTCGGCGAGGCTCGCGTACAGATCCGTGGCCGCGGCGACGTCGGCCAGCTTGCGGTCCCCGGACAGCGCCGTCAGCACCCGCGGCTCCAGTTGCGCGGCGTCGGCGACCACCAATTTCCAGCCCGGATCCGCCCGGACGCAGGTCCGCAGCACCTTCGGGATCTGCAGTGCGCCACCACCCCGGCTCGCCCAGCGTCCCGAGACGACCCCGCCGACGATGTAGTGCGGGCGGAACCGGCCGTCGTGCACCCACTCGTCGAGCCAGGTCCAGCCGTTGGCCGAATGCAGCCGCGCGAGTTCCTTGTACTCCAGCAGCGGCGGGACGGCGGGGTGGTCGATGTCGCGCAGCAGGTACTTCCTCGCCGACGTGACCTCGATGCCCTCGCGTCCGAGCGCCCGGACGACGCTGGCCGGGGCATCCGGGTTGACCGGACGACCGCCGAAAGCGTCGCTGATCTTCGCCGCCAGCTCGACCAGCCGCTTCGGACGGCTCCCGGCGGGCACGCGTGGCCCGAGCTGGTCGGCGAGCAACTGGAGGTGCAGATCGGCTCGCCACGGCAAGCCGTCGGCCGACATCTCCGCGGCCGCCAGCGCGCTCGCCGACTCCGCCGCGAAAAGCAGCCGGAGCCGCTCCGGATGCTCGGTGAGCGCGACCCGCTTCTCCTGCTCGGCCAGCACCCGGCGGGCCGCGTCGAGCAGGGTGACACCGGGCGGCAGTCGGGGACCGCGCGTCTCGAACAGCGTCGGCTGGTCGTCCTCGGCCCAGACCGGCGCCTCGTCGGCGGGCGCCTCCTGACCGTTCGCCCTGGCCAGCGCGCCGTGCAGGCTCCGGGACTCCTGCGGACGGCCCTCGTGCGCCAGCAGCAGACCCTCGGTCAGCGTCAGGTCGTGACACCGCCGCACCCGGACGCCCGCCTTGATCAACGCCGGATACGTCCGTTCGACCGACGGGAACACCCAACGGGGTGAGTGCTCCGCCTCCGAACTCCGTACCCGGTCCACGAACTCCGGGAGCTTCAGGCCTCGCAGCGGCCGTTCCCCGGAAATCGAGATCGCGAAGTCGCCCTCTTCCTCTTGACCTGCGATCGCCTGCACACTCACATTGTGGTGGTTCCCACCGACATTTCTGTCACCAGACGGTTAGTGCGCCTGCGCTATCGGTCGGCTACTGTCGAGTAGCAACCCATACCGCCGGTACGCGAACACCGTCGGCATGGTGTCTCGCCGCAGCAGCAACGGAGGTGCCCGGATGAGAAACCCCACCGGCCTCGCCACCATGGTGGCGGGCAAGGTGACCGAGACCGTGCGGAGTATCGACGTGATGCGCCAAGCGGGCCTGCTCCCGATCCCGAGGGTCGACGAGGGCCTGCGCTCGCTGGTCATGGTGCGGAAGTGGGGTCCGTTCGCCGGCGCGAACATGATCGCCGCCCGCCGGGACCCGACCGCGACGGGCATCATCGACGAACTCGGCCCGCTGACCTTCAAGCAGCTCGACACCCAGTCGAACGCGCTGGCCAGGGCGTGGTCCGAACGCGGTCTCGGCCCGGGTTCGGTGATCGCGGCGTTGTGCCGGGACCACCGCGGTCTCGTGCTGACGATGCTCGCCTCGGGCAAACTCGGCGCGAAACTGCTGCTGATGAACACCGGGTTCGCCAAACCGCAGCTCGCGGACGTCTCGAAGCGCGAAGGTGTCACGGCGCTCGTGTACGACCAGGAGTTCACCGACCTGCTGGACGCTGTCGAGGGCGAGGTCGACCACTACCTCGCGTGGGTCGACTCGGACACCGTGCGCCCCCGCGACATCCCGGTCGTCACCGAACTGGTCGCGAGCACCGACGACCGTCCGTGGCCCGCGCCCGCCAAACCGGGTGGCTTCATCCTCCTGACCAGCGGCACCACCGGGACGCCGAAGGGCGCGCCGCGGCCGCACACCTCCGCGCTCGCCTCCGCGCAGTTCCTCGACCGCATCCCGCTGCGGACCGGCGAGGCGACCTACATGGGCGCGCCGCTGTTCCACGGCACCGGGCTTTCGCAGTTCATCCTGTCCTTCGCGCTCGGCTCGAAGGTCGTCATGCGGCGCAAGTTCGTGCCGGAGGAGACGCTGCGCGGGGTCGCGGAGAACCGCTGCACCACGCTCGTCCTGGTTCCGACGATGCTGCAGCGGATCGTCGACCTGCCCGAAGAGATCCGCGCCAAGTACGACACCTCGTGCCTGCGGATCATCTTCGTCGCGGGCTCCGCGCTGTCCCCGGACCTCGGGAACCGCGCGACCACCGCGTTCGGCGACGTCGTGCACAACCTCTACGGTTCGACCGAGGTCGCGGTCGCCACGGTCGCGACGCCCGAGGACTGGCGCAAGGCGCCGGGCACGGTCGGCCGCGCGCCGGTGGGCTGCAAGGTCGCGCTGTACGACGAAAAGGGCGGCAAGATCACCGAGCCGCACGTCACCGGCCGGGTGTTCGTCGGCAGCGGGCTCAGCTTCCAGGGCTACACCGACGGCCGGAACAAGGAGATCATCGACGGTCTCCTCTCCAGTGGCGACGTCGGCCATTTCGACGAGGACGGCTTGCTGTTCATCGACGGCCGCGACGACGAGATGATCGTCTCCGGCGGCGAGAACGTCTTCCCGATCGAGGTGGAGAATCTCCTGGTCGAACGCGAGGACGTACTCGAGGCGGCGGTCATCGGCGTCGAGGATCCCGAGTTCGGGCAGCGGCTGAAGGCGTTCGTGGTGCGGGCCGAGAAGTCGGATCTGGACGTCGAGGGGGTGCGTGAGTACGTCAAGGCCAACCTCGCCCGGTACAAGGTGCCGCGCGACGTGGAGTTCCTCGACGAGCTACCGCGCAACGCGACCGGGAAGGTGCTGCGCACCAAGCTGCACTAGTACTCCCAGTCGATGCCGAAAACGCCGGGACCGAAGTCGAGCGCGACGGCGTGGACACCGCTGCCCTGGTCCAGGGTGAGTTCCTTCCGGTCCAGCGGTGAGGTGCCTTGCCGGGAGTATTGCCAGCATTTCGTCGGGATGGTGTCCGGGTCGAACCGGATCTCCAGCAGGTACTCCCGGACCGGACGCCGGAACTCGCGATAGTGCGTGTTCCGGCATTCCGGGTACGGCGGCCCCGGGTTCGTCAGGGAATACTCGATCAGATGCGTCTCACCGCGATCGATCGGCCGGTCGAAGAGCAGTTCGGCCACCGTGAGCCCGTGCTCGTCGTCGACCTCGGCGCGGCCGACGTGGCAGTTGCGCAGCGTGTTCAGCACCGGCGGCCCCGCCTCCGGATCGCCCTGGGCGTAGACCAGCAGCCAGCGGTCCTGCCCGTCCGCGCCCGCCTGGAACACCGCCCGCGCGGTCACCGCGCGTTGCCCGCCGTCCGCGGCGATCTCGCACAGATCGTGCAGGCCGACCAGTTTCAGCTGATGGTGTTGTTCGAGCGCGTTGGGGGCGCCGACCTTCTCCAGCAGCGCCTGGAGCGCTTCGAGAGGGAAGGTCATCGGCTGTTCGGTGGTGGCGCGGCTGCGGCGTGAGGACGCTCCGCGCGGCCTCGGCGGCGGCAGCAGGCTGAGCAGCGAACCCGCGGGAACCGCCAGTACCTCTTCGAGGACCCGGACGGCGGACAGTGAACTCTGCCGTTCCGGCTGGCGTTTACCCGACTGCCAGTAACTCAACGCGGTGACGCTGACCGACGCGCCACGGGCCAAGAGCCGGGCTTGGATCCGATCGAGACTCAGGCCGCTGGTGGCGATGGCCGATCGCAACGCCGTGGCGAACGCGGTACGCGGCTCCTCTTCGTCGTTCGTGGTCACTCGGTCCGCCGTGCTCCCCGCCACCATATGTCGCCCGACCGCCCCCGCCTGCCGTTTCTTGACACCCTCGGAGTTGATAACAACACGAATAACTTTATCAGTCTGGGGTAACACTCCAGGGGCGCCTTCTGCCAGGCGAAAACGCCTTTCCGGACGAGCGTGACTAGTCCGTATGGCCTAGTACTGGTAACTGTGAATCATTGCCCGGCACCTTGCGAACCGGTTTGCATGGCTGCAGCAACGATCATCCTCCCGGGTGATCCGCACGGCGCGGCAGGAAGGGAACCAGTGAGCAAGTCCCGGAAGAACCTGAAGTCCCGAAAGACCCGTAGCGGTTTGGTGGCGGGGGTCGCCCTCGCCGGTGTGACCGCGGCGGTCGCCACGTTCGGTGCGGGTGCGGCCAACGCCGACCAGCAGGGCGAGATCCGCGGCGCCGGCGCGGCCAACGCGGTCGGCGGCAGCTACATCGTCGTCCTCAAGCCCACCGCGGTCGGCCAGGGCGTGGCCGCGGCGAGCGAGATCACCGCGAACGTCGCCTCCAAGGCGCAGGGCCTCACCGGTCAGTACGGCACCACGCTTTCCCGCACGTTCGGCTCGGCGCTGAACGGCTTCTCGATCAAGGCCGACGAGGCCGCCGCGAAGCGTCTCGCCGCCGACCCGCAGGTCGCGTACGTCGTCCAGAACAAGACGTTCAAGATCAGCGAAACCCAGGACAACCCGCCGTCGTGGGGCCTCGACCGCGTCGACCAGGCGGACCTGCCGCTCGACCAGAAATACACCTACCCGACGAAGGCCGACAACGTCACCGCCTACGTCATCGACACCGGTGTCCGCGGCTCGCACAAGGACTTCGGTGACCGCGCGACCGGCGGCAAGGACTTCGTCGACAACGACGACACCCCCAACGACGAGCACGGCCACGGCACGCACGTCGCCGGCACCATCGGCGGCACGGACCACGGCCTGGCCAAGGGCGTCAAGATCGTCGGCGTGCGCGTGCTGGACGCCAACGGCAGCGGCACCACCGAAGGTGTCGTCGCCGGTGTCGACTGGGTCGCGGCGAACGCCAAGGGCCCGTCGGTCGCGAACATGAGCCTGGGCGGTGGCGCGGACGACGCCCTGGACGAGTCGGTCAAGGGAGCCATCGCCAAGGGCGTGACCTTCGCGCTCGCGGCGGGCAACGAGTCCTCCGACGCCGGCACCACCTCGCCGGCCCGTGTCAAGGAGGCCATCACGGTGGCCGCCAGCGACAAGACCGACAAGCAGGCCAGCTTCTCGAACTACGGTTCGGTCGTCGACCTGTACGCGCCGGGTGTCGACATCACCTCGTCGTGGGGAACCGGTGACGACGCCACGAACACCATCAGTGGCACCTCGATGGCTTCGCCGCACGTCGCGGGCGCTGCCGCGCTCTACCTCTCGGCCCACCCTGACGCCACCCCGGCCCAGGTCGCCGAAGGTCTGGTCGCCGCGGCCGCCGACGGCAAGATCAGCAACCCGACCGGTGGCACGGCGAACAAGCTGCTCCAGGTGAAGTAAGCGCTCCTTTCGGACAGGCTGCCCCCGGCGAATCCCAGGCGCCGGGGGCAGCCGCCTGTCCGAGGGGCGCCGGACTTGTTACCAACGGGTAAGCTCCAGCCATGGTCCTGCGGAAGAACATCCTGATCACCGGGGCGAGCTCCGGACTCGGCGAGGGAATGGCCAGGCAGTACGCCGCAAGAGGCCGCAATCTGGCACTGGCGGCACGTCGTGTCGACAGGCTCGACACCCTCGCCGCGGAGCTCAAGAAGGCCTACCCGGGCATCACCGTGATCACCCGGAAGCTGGACGTGAACGACCACGACCAGGTCTTCACCGTCTTCGAGGAGTTCCGCGAGGAGCTCGGATCCCTCGACCGCGTGATCGTGAACGCGGGCCTCGGCAAGGGCCAGCCGATCGGCTCCGGCCGGTTCGACGCCAACCGCCAGACCCTGCAGACGAACTTCCTCGCCGCGGCCGCCCAGATCGAGGCCGCCGCCGGCATCTTCCGCAAGCAGAAGGAAGGCCACCTCGTCGTGGTTTCCTCCTTCTCCGCGCTTCGCGCCTTCCCCGGCAACCTGACCGCGTATGCCGCTTCGAAGGCGGGCGTCTCGGCGCTGACCGAGGGCACTCGGATCGAGCTCATGAAGACGCCGATCAAGGTCACCCAGCTGCTGCCCGGCTTCATCGAGTCGGAGATGAACGTGGACATCTCGAAGATCCCGCTCGCCACCAAGGCGGAAGCCGGCGCGCAGGCGCTGGTCAAGGCGATCGAAACCGAGAAGCCGAAGGCGTTCGTGCCGTCGTGGCCGTGGAGCCTGCTCGCGAAGGTGTTCCGGTTCGTCCCGGTGTCGGTGCTGAAGAAGTTCGGATGACCTCGGCCGCGGACAAGACCGTCGAGGTACGCGGTGAGGACTCGTTCGACCCCGCCGCGGTGCACGCCTGGCTGGCCGGACCCGGCGACTCGCCGCCCGAGGTCCGTCAGTTCCCCGGTGGTGCCTCGAACCTCACCTACCTGCTGACCTACCCGGACCGGGAACTGATCTTGCGGCGCCCGCCCCTCGGGCACAAGGCCGCTTCCGCGCACGACATGCGCCGCGAGTTCCGGGTCCAGCGGGCTTTGCGGCCTGTCTTCCCTTATGTGCCCGAGGTTCTCGCCTTCTGCGACGACGAAACCGTGCTCGGCGGCGACTTCTACGTGATGGAACGCCTCGAAGGCTTGATCCTGCGAGGAGACCTTCCTCCAGGGCTCGACCTGACGGCGGAGAGCGCGCTCGAGCTGTGCGGCAAGGTCGTCGACAGGCTGGTGGAGTTGCACGCCGTCGACGTGGAGGCCGCCGGGCTGGCCGATCTCGGCAAGGGCGCCGGTTACGTCGAACGTCAGGTGCGCGGCTGGTCGGAGCGGTTCCTCAAGGCGCGCACGGACAACGTCCCGGACTGCGCCGAGGTGATGGCGTGGCTGAAGGAGAATCAGCCGTCCGAGGTCAAGATCTGCCTGATCCACAACGACTACCGGCTCGACAACCTGGTGCTCGACGACGAGCTCGACATCGTCGGCGTGCTCGATTGGGAGATGGCCACCCTCGGCGATCCGCTGATGGAACTCGGCAGCACCCTCGCGTACTGGGTGCAGGACGACGATGACGACGTCATGAAGCTCAGCCGCCGTCAGCCGACGCATGTGCCGGGGATGTACACGCGCGAGGAATTCGTCCGGCGGTACGCGGAGCGCTCCGGTCTCGAGATCGGCGACTGGACGTTTTACGAGGTGTACGGCCTGTTCCGGCTCGCGGTGGTGATCCAGCAGATCTACTACCGTTTCCACGAAGGACAGACGACGAACCCGGCGCTGAAGGATCTCTGGCAGTTCGTCGGCTATCTCGACGGACGTTGCCGCCGGATCATCGGAGGGCGGGCGTAGATGGGTGCGATCTACCTGGTCCGGCACGGGCAGGCTTCGTTCGGCGCGGAGAATTACGACCAGCTCTCGCCGCGCGGCTTCGAACAGTCCACCGTGGTCGGTGAGGAACTGCTGCGGCGAGGTGTCGAGTTCACCCAGGCGCGAGCCGGTTCCCTTGCCCGCCAACGGGACACGGCGGCGACGGCGTTGAAGACGCTCGGCTCCGGAATCGCCGTCGTCGAGGACGAACGCTGGAACGAGTACGATCACGTCGACATCGCGAAGTACCATGCCGCCGGGGTTCAGCAGACCGATTCGCGGGCGTATCAGGCCGCGTTGGACGGTGCGCTGAGCGCTTGGGTCTCGGCGGGGGCTTCCGGTCCGTGCGCCGAGACGTGGCCCCAGTTCTTGGAGCGGGTGAAGGGCGCGCTGGCGGATGTCGTGGCGTCACTGGGCAAGGGCGAGCACGCCGTCGTCTTCAGCTCCGGCGGTGTGATCGCGACGGTTTGCGGCGCGCTGATGGGCACGCCCGAAGCGGGACTGCTGAAGCTGAACCGGGTCACCGTGAACGCGGGCATCACCAAACTGGTGTCCGGCCGCGGCGGGGTGACCTTGTTGTCGTTCAACGAACATCCGCATTTCGAGGCGGAAGCCGCGGAACTGCTCACCTACCGCTAGGAGACACGCGATGGCGTTCGGCGAGGTCACGGTCATCCCGGTCAACGGGCACGGTCCCGAGGACGTCGTGGTCGACGATCAGGGACGCGTCTACACCGGCGTCGACGACGGGCGGATCCTGCGCGTCTCGCCGGACGGCAAGCGGATCGACGTCCTCGGCGACACCGGCGGCCGTCCGCTGGGGCTGGAGTTCTTCGGTGAAGACCTCCTGATCTGCGACGCCAAGGCCGGGCTCTTGACGATGCCGCTCGCCGGTGGCGACGTCACCACACTGGCGACTTCGGCGGTGGGGCTGGACTTCGTGTTCTGCAACAACGCCGCCGTCGCCGCCGACGGCACGGTGTACTTCACCGACTCGTCGCGGCGGTTCGGCATCGAGAAGTGGCGCGACGACCTGATCGAGCAGACCGGCGGCGGCCGGTTGCTGCGCCGGACCCCGGACGGGAAGATCGAGCAGCTCGCCGACGGTTTCCAGTTCGCCAACGGGGTCGCGCTGCCGCCCGACGAGTCCTATGTGGCCGTTGCCGAGACCGGCGCCTACCGGGTCGCCCGCGTTTGGCTCGCGGGTGACCGGGCGGGCACGCGGGACTATCTCGTCGACGATCTGTGGGGCTATCCCGACAACATCTCGACCGGCAGCGACGGGCTGATCTGGATCACCGTGGCGAGCCCGAAGGTTCCCGCGCTTTCCTTGGTGCAGAAGCTCCCCGCGCCGCTGCGGGCAGGCGTCCGCGCGCTGCCGACGTCGCTCCAGCCCGCGCCCGCACGGGAATGCGGGGTGCGCGGCGTGACTCCGGACGGGAAGCAGGTCCACGAACTGCGCGGGGAGATCGACGGGTTCCATGTGCTCGTCGGGGTCCGGGAGCGGGCCGGGAAGCTGTATTTCGGCTCGCTGGAGGACAACGCGATCGCCGTCACGTCAGTCTAGGCAGAATTCGTTGCCCTCCGGGTCGTTCATCACGATGAAGCCGAGGCTCAGCGGCTGCTCGGGCTCGAAGCGCTGAATTCGCTTCGCCCCGAGTGCGACGAGCCTTTCGCACTCGGCCTCGAGCGCCGCCATACGCTCGTCCCCCTGGAGTCCGGGCGCGGCGCGGAGGTCGAGGTGGACGCGGTTCTTGGCGACCTTGTCCTCCGGAACCTGCTGGAAGAAGATCCTCGGCCCTTCGCCGTCCGGGTCTTCGAGGGCCGACCTGCTGTTGCGCTGCTCGACGGGCACGCCCACCCGCTCGAGGAACTCGTCCCACGCGTCCAGCGGATCGGTGCCCTCGGGCACTTCGACCCCCGGCGGGCCGGGGTGGACGTAGCCCAGGGCGTCGCGCCAGAAGGTCGACAGGGCTTTCGGGTCGAGGGCGTCGAAGCTGACCTGGAATTCGCGGCTCTTGCGGTTCATGGGGTCACTCTGACACACCTAGCGGACAGGATCGGTCCGCTATCTCTGACACAGTGAGGGACATGGAGGACGAGCGGGGTACGACGGAGCGGGTGCTCACCCTGCTCGGACTGCTGCAGCAACGCGCGGTGTGGACCGGCCCCGAACTGGGCGAACGGCTCGGCGTCACCCCGCGCACGATCCGGCGGGACATCGAGCGGCTGCGCGCGCTCGGCTATCCGGTGCAGGCCAGCAACGGCGTCGGCGGCGGCTATCAGCTCGGTCCCGGCCACGACATGCCGCCACTGCTGCTGGACGACGAGGAGGCGATCGCCACCGCCGTGTCGTTGCTCGCCGGCGCGGGCAGCGGTGAAGCGGCGCTGCGGGCGTTGGCGAAACTCGACCGGGTGCTGCCGACCAGACTCCGGCACGAGGTCCGCGCGCTGTCCGGCTCGGTCGTCTCGTTCGACGGAAGCCGCGCGCCGATCGACCCTGACGTCCTGATGACCTTGGCTCGCGCGTGCCGGGACGAGGTCGAGGCGGGCTTCGGGTATCCGTCCTCTGGAGGGGTTGCTGCTCGGCGGGTGGAGCCGTATCGGTTGGTGGCTTCGGGGAGGCGTTGGTATCTGTTGGCTTTCGACCTCGACCGGGATGACTGGCGCACCTTCCGCGTCGACCGGATGACCGAGGTTTCCGCGCGCTCCTGGCGTTTCCGTCCGCGTCCGGCGCCTGATGCGGCGGCCTATGTGCAGGAGAACGTGGCCAGCCGGGTCTATCGGTATCAGGCGCGTTTTTTGGTGCACGCGCCCGCTTCTGTCGTGCGGGCGCAGATCCCGGCGTCGGCGGCGGTGGTGCGGGACGCCGGTCGTTCGCGGTGCGAGGTGCTGAGCGGGGCCGGGGATCTCGACTTCCTGCTGATGCATGTGGTGGTGCTGGGGCATTCTTTCGAGGTGATCGAACCGGTGGAGCTGGGGGAGCGGTGCCGGGTTCTGGCTGAACGTTTGCTCGCGGCCCGCATTTAGAGGACTGAATGCGTGGGTCGGGTGGGTCGTGAGTGGTGAGGGCGCGGCGAACGTGCCTTGGTCGTGGGTGAGCCAGGGGTGTGTTGCGAAAGTGGCGTTCGCAACGGTGAAGGTTGCGAAAGTGGCTTTCGCAACGCTGCCACCCTGATGTCGCGAAAGCCACTTTCGGGACATCAGACGTCCCGAAAGTGGCTTTCGCGACACGCCTGATCGCCGACAGCGCCCGACCGGACGTAGCGAAGGCCTCCTTCCCTACCCTCAGGGTAGGCAAGGAGGCCTTCACGGAAAGAGGACGGGCTACCGCCCGGTCCACCGAGGCGACCGCCCAGCCGCCCAGGCCGCATAGAACTCCCCGTGGTCCTTCGCCGTCATCAGCAAAGCCTGCGTGATCGCCTCGAGTTCGATGGAACTCCCAAGATCCATGTCCAGTTCCCGGGTCAGCAGGACCTTCGTCGTGCTGTACGCCAGCGCCGGTCCATCGGCCAAACGCCGTGCCAGCGAAGAAGCCGCCGAAGCCAAGTCGGAGTCGGGGACGACCTGCGAAGCCAGCCCGATGGCCTCGGCCCGCGCGGCGTCGATCTTGTCGCCCAGCATCAGCAATTCCGTCGCCCGGCCCAGGCCGACCAGCCGCGGCAGCAGGTACGCCGAGCCCATGTCCGCACCGGCCAGCCCGACCTTCGTGAACAGGAAGGCGAACTTCGCCGACGAAGCCAGCAGCCGGAAGTCGCTGGCCAGCGCGATCACCGAACCCGCGCCTGCCGCGACACCGTTCACCGCGGCGATCACCGGGATGGGGCACTCGCGCAGCGCCTTCACCACCGCGCCGGTCATGCGGGTGAACTCCAGCAGTTCGGCGGACTCCATTTTCTGGAGTTCGCCGATGATCTCCTCGACGTCGCCGCCTGAGCAGAATCCGCGGCCGCGGCCGGTGATGACCAGCACCCGGACGTCGCCGCGGTGCGGCAATTCGGCCAGCAGATCGCGGAGGTCCGCGTAGATGTCGAAGGTGAGCGCGTTCAGCTTTTCGGGGCGGTCCAGGGTGACCGTGGCGACGCCGTCGTCCACGGTGAACTCGAAGTGTTCCCAGTCCGCCGTGATCGGCGGCGTGGCACGGAACGGGCTCATGATTGGATCCCACCTCCATCGAGGACGAGTGTCTGTCCGTTGATCGCGGCGGCTTCGGCGGCCGCGAAGAAGGTCACCGCGTGGGCGACCTCGCCGGGTTCGAGCAGGCGGCCGAGTGGGGACGCGGCGGCGAGGGCGGCTTCCGCGTCGGCTTCGTCGCGGCCGGTTCGTTCTTGGATCCGGGCCACCGAGGCGGCGGTCATGTCCGTGCGGACGAAGGCCGGGCAGACGGCGTTCGCGGTGACGCCGGTGCCGGCGACTTCGGCGGCTGTCGCCCGCATCAGGCCGACAGCGGCGTGTTTCGACGCGGTGTACCCGGCCGTGTAGCGGTAGCCGATATGCGACGCGGTCGACGCGACGGTGACGATCCGGCCCGTGTCGCGCGATCGCATGCCGGGCAGAACCGCCCGCGTGCACAGGAAAGCGCCGGTCGCGTTGACTTCGATCTGCGTTCGCCACTGCTCCAGCGATGTCTTCGCCAGCGGCGCGCTCGCCGAGATCCCGGCGTTGTTCACCAGCACGTCCACCGGGCCGAGGCCGTCGAAGTACCGGGCGACGGCGGCCTCGTCGGTGACGTCGCAGTCGGCCCGGCCGGGGGCGTGCACCTTGTCCCCGGCGGCCTGGAACCGGGCGGCGATGGCCGCGCCGATCCCGCGTGTCCCGCCGGTGACGACGACGATCCTGCTCACTCTGCCTCCACCCGGCGCAGCGCGCGCCGATCGAGTTTTCCGTTGGCGGTGCGGGGGAGTCCGGTCACGAACACCACCTCGCGCGGATATTTGTGCTTCGCCAGATGCGTCCGCGCGTAGTCCTTCAGTTCGTCCGGCGTGACGGAAAAGCCTTCCGCCAGGACGACGCACGCCCGCGGGACCATCAGGCCGTCGACGGTCACGCCCAGCACCGCGCAGTCGACGACGGCGGGATGACCGATGAGACAGTCTTCGATCTCGCTCGGCGCGACGAACACGCCGGACACCTTCAGCAGGTCGTCGGCACGGCCGTGGTGGTGGAAGAACCCGTCGGTGTCGCGGCTGAACAGGTCGCCGGTGCGCAGGGTGTCGCCGCGGAACGTCCGCGCGGTCTTCTCCGCGTCGCCGAAGTATTCGCGCGCGATGGTCGGACCGGTGACCTCCAGGGTGCCGATCTCGCCGTCCGGCAACGGATCATCGCTCTCGTCCAGGATGCGGGCGCGGTAGCCGGGGACCTCGCGGCCGAGGCTGCCGACCCGCTGCGCGCCGGGCACATTGGACAGATAGATGTGGTACGCCTCCGACGAGCCGATCCCGTCGATCACCGGGACACCGAACAGGTTGTCCCACTTGCGATGCAGCTCTGAAGGCAGCGCCTCGCCCGCCGACGTCGCGAGCCGCAACGAACTCATGTCCACAGTGGACGCCGCCGGATGGGCGATCATCGCGCTCATCATGGTCGGCACGTTGACCAGGATCGTCGGCCGATAGCGCTCGATCAGCGAGAAGAGCAGATCGGCGGTGCTGCGCTGCGGGAACACGATCCCGGAAGCACCCACGCCGAACGGGAACAGCGCTGTCAGATCCCGCGCGTAACCGAAGAACAGCTTCGGCACGGCCAGCACTCGGTCGTCCTCGCGGAGGCCGAGTACGCCGAGCGCGTAGCGGTCGAAGCTCTCCAGCGCGCTGCGCGCCGGATGCACGCACGCCTTGGGCGAGCCGGTGCTCCCGGTGGTGAACTTCCAGATCGCGACGTCGTCCAGCGAAGTCGGCGCGGCTTCCAGTTCAGCCGACGCCGACGCGACCAGCGAGGCGAACGAGTGCTCGCCGGGCTCCAGCGCGACATCGCCGATCACCAGCAGGTTCCGCGCCCCGGCCTCGCGCAGCGCGGGCAGCGTCGAGCCGTCCGCGATGACGACGACGGCCTCGGTGTAGTCCAGGTAGTACGCGTAATCCTTGGGCTGCAGGAAGGAGTAGACCTCGGCGGTGACCGCGCCGATCTTCTGCGCCGCGTACCAGACGGCCACGAACTCGACGCTGTCGTTCAACGCCAGCAGGACCCGCTGTCCACTTCGGACACCCAGCTCCCGCAGCACGTTCCCGGCCCGGTTCACCAACGTCGCCAACTCCGCGTAGGTGACTTCGTCGTCGCCGCACACCAGCGCCGTGCGGGAACCGGGGAGGCGGTCCACGAAATGGGTCGCCAGGTTGAAGGTCATACCAGCTCCCGGATCGCTTCGACCAGGATGTCGGCGAGCACCGAGAAGGTCTTCTCGCCTTCTTCGGCGGTCGCCTGGGCGGGGGTTCCGCAGTAGGCGTCGGTCATCCCGGCCGAGGCGAAATCCGTGACCCCGCCGCGCGCCAGGTCGACGTGGACCGGTCGCAACTCGCGTTGAATCGTGACATCGACGAGGTCCGGGCGGTCGGCGAGCACCAGCGACGTCTCGTACTGCCCGGCATGACACTCGCCGGAGCGGAACTCGTCGGTGAGCCGCGCCGCGTACCGGCGGCGCACCAGATCGACGAGGCCGACGCCCGCCGTCTCCGCCACCCGCCGCAGCACCGCGAGATGCGCGGGCTCGAAATGATTGTTGACCAGCAGGATCCGGGAGAGTCCCTGCTCGACGAGCGCGCCGCAGATGTCGGTGAGCAGCGCGTGCAGCGTCTCCTCGCCGATCGAGATACCGCCCGCGAACCCGGCCGCGAACCGTGTCACGCCGTAGGGCACCTCGGGCAGGATCAGCACGTGGACGCTCGCGTCGCCCGCCAGCCGCGCGGCCGCGCGCTCGCACATCCCCCGCGAGATCAGGGGATCGGTGCCCAGCGGCGCGTGCGGTCCGTGCGGTTCGACGGCGCCCACCGGCAACAGCAGCACGGGAACGCGCGCGTCGGACGCGAGCGCGGCGACCTGACGCGAGCTCAAATCCGCGAAGTACGTCACCCGAATCAAGCTACACCGCAGCGGCCTGAGGTGTATAGAGTTGCCCGCATGCCCGAATCCCACGGCGACCCAGGTCCCCAAGAGCTGGTGGTGACACTGCTCGGCACGTACGTGTCGCCGCGCGAGAGCCGCCGCGTCTGGTCCGGCGGCCTGGTCGGCGTGCTCGCCGGGCTCGGCTTCTCCGACGGCGCCGCGCGGATCGCGCTGGCCAGGCTCGCCCGCCGCGACCTGCTCGCGAGACACAAGGCGGGCAGGCTCGTCCACTACTCGCTGACCCGCCGCACGATCGCGTTGCTCGAGGACGGCGACCGCCGGATCTTCTCACTCGGCAGACGCGAACGCGAGGTCGGCGAGTGGACGGTGCTGTGGCAGAGCATCCCGGAAAGCCGCCGTCAGGCTCGGGAACGGCTGGTGCGCCGCCTGCGTTTCCTCGGGTTCGGCCCGGTGCAGGACGGCACCTGGATCGCCCCGCACGACCGCGAGGCCGAGGTGCTCGCCCTGCTGACCGAATTGGACGTTTCCGAACACGCCGGGCTGATGCTCGGCAAACCGTCGGCCGGTCTCGACGTCCGGCGGTTCGCCGGCCGGGCCTGGAACCTCGACGACCTCGCCGCGCGTTACGACGCGTTCGTCCGAGATTTCGGCGGATATTCAGGCGACCTGCCTGACGCCGAGGCGTTCCAGGTCCGAACCTGGCTGACGCACACCTTCCGCGCCTTCCCGTCGCTCGACCCGGAACTCCCGGTCGGGCTGGTGCCGGCTCCGCCGAGCCGGGCGGCCGCGGTCGAGCTGTTCCACGATCTGTACCAGGCGCTGGCCCCGGCGGCACAGCGCCACTTCGATGAGGTGACCGAACCATGAACGAAGACACGCAGGCCGCATTGAGTTACACGTCCTACCTTTCGCTGGACGAATTGCTGGACGCGCAGCATCCGAGGTCCGAAGAGCACGACGAACTGCTCTTCATCGTGATCCACCAAGTGTATGAACTTTGGTTCAAACAAGTTCTCCACGAGGCGCTTTACCTGCAGGAGCAACTCGAAGCGGGTAACACCGCTCACGCCACCCGCACGCTGAGGCGAATCCTGACTATCTTCAAGGTGGTGGTCGCGCAGATCGATGTGCTCGAGACGATGACTCCGAGCCAGTTCACCAGCTTTCGCGCGCGACTCGACGCTTCGAGCGGGTTCCAGTCGGCTCAATTCCGTGTTCTGGAGGCCGTTCTCGGCCGTCGGGACGAGCGGGTGTTCGCGCATTACCCCGAGGGCGGTGACCAGCGTGCCCAGATCGCGGACGCGATGGCACGGCCGTCGCTGTTCGATTCCTTCACCACCTACCTCGCGGTGAAGGGGTACGACGTCCCGACCGGGCGCGATGTCACCAAGCCACTCGAACCCTCTCCGGCGCTCCAAGAGGTTCTGCTGCGGGTCTACCGCGACGACACAGGGCCGTCCGTCGTGGCGGAGCACCTGGTCGATCTGGACGAAGGGATGCAGGAGTGGCGGTATCGGCACGTGAAGATGGTCGAGCGCACCATCGGAGACAAGACCGGGACGGGGGGTTCGTCGGGCGCGCATTACCTGCGTACGACGCTTTTCTCCCCGATGTTCCCGGACCTCTGGGCGGTGCGGAGCAGGCTTTGACGAACCTCGACGAACTCCGCCGCGACCCGAACGCGCTCGCGGCGCACTACACGGAATTCGGTGTGGCGGACCGGATCCTGTTGACCGGGCACTCGCACCAGGCTTGGCCGGACGTCGCACGGGAAGGCCTTCTGGAGGCTTTCGCGGACGCGGCCGAAGAGGTCGACACGAAATGGGACCGGGCCTTCGCCAAGGCCGACGAGCTGCGGGCCGGGTTCCGGGCGCTGCTCGGTGACCCGCACGGCGGCATCGCGCTCGGCGCCAGCACCCACGATCTGGTGATCCGGTTCCTTTCCGCGATGGACCTGCGCGGCCGTCCGCGCCTGATCACCACCGACGGGGAGTTCCACACACTGCGCCGTCAGCTGGCGAGGCTGGCCGAGGAGGGTGTCGAGGTCGTTCGCGTCCCCTCGACCCCTGTCGCCACCCTGGCCGAACGCGTCGCGGCCGAGGTCACCGAAGACACCGCCGCCGTACTCGTCTCGGCCGTGCTGTTCGAGACCTCCCGGCTGGTGCCGGGGCTGGCCCACCTCGCCGACGTCTGCCTTTCGAAGTCGGTGAACCTCGTCGTCGACGCCTACCACGCGCTCGGCGTCGTCCCGTTCGCGCTGCACGACCTCGGGCTCACCAACGCCTGGGTGCTCGGCGGCGGCTACAAGTACCTCCAGCTCGGCGAGGGCAACTGCTTCTTGCGGATGCCCGCGCACGCGCAGGAACTGCGGCCGGTCGTCACCGGCTGGTACGCCGAGTTCGGCGCGCTCGCGGACGAGCGCCGGCCCGGCCAGGTCGCCTACGCCAGCGGTTCGGACAGGTTCGCCGGGGCGACCTACGACCCGACGAGCCACTACCGGGGCGCCCGCGTCTTCCGGTTCTTCGCCGAGCACGGGCTCACACCCGAGTTCCTGCGGGAGGTGTCGCGGCACCAGGTCGGCTTCCTCGCCGAGGGTTTCGACAAGCTCGGCCTGCCCGAAGACATCATCACGCGCGACCGCGAGACCCCGCTGGACCGCATCGGCGGCTTCCTGTCGCTGAAGTGCGCAGACGCCGGAGCGCTGCAGGCCGCCCTCGCCGAACGCGGGGTACGGACCGACAGCCGCGGCGCGTACCTGCGGTTCGGACCGGCGCCGTATCTGTCCGACAGTCAGCTCGACTCCGCACTCCGCATCCTGGGCGAGATCGTCCGCTAGGTTTGCGCTGTGGCACCGTCGCCGCCGGACGACCTTCGTCGGGGACTGTGCCTTGTTCCAGGAACTTCGCACGTGAGCCACAAGCCACGGGCACTCCATGACAAGGAGTCACCACAGTGACCGAAGTGTTCGGCCAAGGTACCGGCCATGAACAGGTCGTCTTCTGCCAAGACCAGGCCACCGGCCTGAAGGCCATCATCGGGATCTACTCGACGGCGCTGGGGCCGTCGCTCGGCGGGACCCGGTTCTACCCGTACGCCTCCGAGGAAGCCGCGCTCGCGGACGTCCTCGCGCTGTCGAAGGGCATGGCCTACAAGAACGCGCTCGCCGGGCTCGACCTCGGTGGCGGCAAGGCCGTCATCATCGGCGACCCCCACAAGCACAAGACCGAAGCGCTGCTTCGCGCCTTCGGCCGGTTCGTCCAGTCGCTGGGCGGCCGCTACATCACCGCCTGCGACGTGGGCACCTACGTCCAGGACATGGACATCGTCGCCCGCGAATCGGAGTTCGTCACGGGCCGCTCGCCGGAGAACGGCGGCGCCGGCGACTCCTCGGTGCTCACCGCCTTCGGCACCTACCAGGGCATGCGCGCGTCCGCGGACGCCGTCTGGGGCGTTCCCGACCTCGCGGGCCGCAAGGTCGGCGTCGCCGGGGTCGGCAAGGTCGGGCACATCCTGGTCGGGCATCTGATCGAGGCGGGCGCGCAGGTGGTCATCACCGACGTCTCGCCCGCGGCGATCGAGCGCACCCGCGCGGCGTACCCCGGCGTCGAGGTCGTCGAAGACCTCGACGCGCTGATGCGCACCGAACTCGACGTCTTCGCGCCGTGCGCGCTGGGCGGGGTGCTCACCGACGAGAGTGTCGCCGAGCTCCGCACCAAGATCGTCTGCGGCGCCGCCAACAACCAGCTCGCGCACCCCGGTGTCGACAAGCTGCTCGACGACCGCGGCATCCTCTTCGCGCCGGACTACCTGGTCAACGCCGGTGGCGTGATCCAGGTCGACGACGAGCGGCACGGCTTCGACTTCGCGCGCGCGAAGCGCAAGACGACGGCCATCTTCGACACCACCAAGGCGGTGTTCGCGCTGGCCAAGGCCGACGGCGTGCCCCCGGCCGCGGCGGCGGACAGGCTGGCCGAGCGCCGGATGACCGAGGTCGGCGGACTGCGGTCGATCCTGACGGTGTAGCTAGGAGAGGCAGTGACGCGAAAGCCACTTTCGCAACCTTGAAGGGTGCGAAAGTGGCTTTCGCGTCATGTCCGTCCGGGCCGGGAGGCCTAGGAGCTCAGCCGCTCTTGCGACGGAAGGTGCGCTTGTTCGCGGCGGGCCCGTGCGCGTGCAGGTTCTTGCCGCCCGCGTTCTCGTGGGCCGAGCCGGAGCGGGCCTGAGCCTGCTTGCGCTCCAGCGCCTCACGGAACTTGCGCTTGGTGTCGTCCTCTTCTCCATCCGCTGGGGACGGCGCGGGTTCAGTCATTGCTACCTCCGAGGTGACGACATGTGACAAGTCCTCAGCCTGTCAGGAACCACTCCGGTTGGCGAGTCGATTTACGTCACCTCGGCGGGGCGGGAAGCTGGACCGGGCCGCCGAACTGGATCCGGTTCCGCAGCAGCGGCCGCCAGCAGTGGTCGCACAGCAGGATCGGCTTCAGCCGGTTGCCGCAGTCCACGTGCTCCAGCGTGATGTCCGGCTCCTGTCCCGGAACCTCGAAGCCCCGCGACCATTCGGCGATGAAGGCCAGCGCGGGGAAGAACGCGAGCCCTTTCGCCGTCAGCCGGTAGTCGTGCGCGTCGGTGCGGGTCTTCGCGATCCCCGTCCGCAGCACGCCGACTTCCACGAGTTTCGAGAGCCTGCCCGAAAGAACGCTGGGCCCGATGCCGAGTTCGCGTTCGAACTCCGAGAAGTGCCGCGCCCCGAGCAGCGCGCTCACGACCAGCCCCGTCGACCACCTGTCGCCGAGGAGTTCCATGGTGTCGGGGAAGAACATCAGCGGATCGGCGGCGAGGGACTCGGCGTCCTTGCGGCGGAAGCGTTTCGTCGCCGTCGCCTCGACGACGCCGGTGTCGTCGAGGCGCCGCGCGCGGATGTCGCGGGCGTCGACACGGCGTTCGCAGGCGGCGCAGCCGAGCGGCGCCGAGGTGGCCAGTTCGCAGTCGAGGTGGATCAGCGTGGGCAGGACGGCCCGCCTTCCCTCGACCCATTCCCGTTCCCACGCCCAGATCGAGATCAGCAGCGGCCTCAGTTCGAGGCCGCGTTCGGTGAGCCGGTACTCGTGCCGGGTGCGGCGCGCGTCCCGGTACGGCGTGCGGACGAGCATGCCCGCGTCGACCATTTCGCGCAGCCGCCCGGACAACGCGGTGGGGGAGATGCCGAGCCGGAGCCGGAGCTCTTCGTAGCGGCGGAAGCGGAGGAAGAGGCTTTGCAGGATCAGCAAGGTCCACTGATCGCCGAGCAGTTCGAGTGCCCGGCGCAGCGGGTCGCCCGCCGGCCTGACGCGGTGCGCCGTCGCCTCTGTCACGTAGTTCCCTTCGGAGGTGTCGCTCTCAGCGTACTACTGACTACAGCAAAAGAAGTCTATTGACAGCTGGCTACAGAAATCATAGTGTCTCACCCAATCGGTCAACGCGAACCAACCGGGGAGAGCCGATGACGAGTACCTCCGAGCAGCCGATCCTGGTGGCAGCCGCCACCGGGGAACCCGAGGTCAACCCGTATCTGATGGGCGTCTACGCCCCGGTCGGCGAAGAGATCGACGCGAGCGATCTCGAGGTCATCGGCAAGATCCCCGCCGATCTCAACGGCGTGTACCTGCGCAACGGGCCCAACCCCCGGTTCGCCCCGGAGGGCCGCTACCACTGGTTCGACGGCGACGGCATGATCCACGCCGTCCACCTGGAGAACGGCAAGGCCCGCTACCGCAACCGCTGGGTCCGCACCAAGGCCTTCGAGGCCGAATCCGAAGCGGGCAAGGCGCTCTGGAAGGGCGTCATGGAGTCGCCCAAGGGCAACCCGTTCGGCAACACGCACGGCCTGAACGTCAAGGACAGCGCCAACACCGACCTGATCTTCCACCGGGGCCAGGTGCTCTCCACCTGGTACATGTGCGGCACGCCGTACGCGGTCGACCCGCTCTCGCTGGAGACGCTGGGCGCCGAGGACTTCCTCGGCACGCTGGTCGGCGACATGATGGCCCATCCGAAGGTCGACGAGCGCACCGGCGAGATGTTCTGGTTCGACTACGGGCCGCGGCCGCCGTACCTGCGTTACGGCGTGATCAGCGCGGACGGCAAGGTCGTGAACACGACCGAGATCGCACTCCCCGGCCCGCGCCTGCCGCATGACATGGCGATCACCGAGAACTACGCCGTGCTGATGGACTTACCGCTGGTCCAGGACATGGAAGCGGCGCGCAACGGACGCCACAAGCTGCTGTTCGACCGTTCGCTGCCGAGCCGGTTCGGGGTGTTGCCTCGCTACGGTGACGGTAGCCAGATCCGCTGGTTCGAAGCCAGCCCGTGCTACATCTACCACGTCGTCAACTCCTGGGAGCAGGGCGAGGAAATCGTCCTCGACGTCTGCCGCGTGCAGCGCCCGCAGCCACGCGCCGACGCGCACACCCCGCTCGCCAAAATGCTGTCGTACCTGCGGCTGGACGCGTCGCTGCACCGCTACCGGTTCAACCTGCGGACCGGACAGTGCCTGGAGGCCCAGCTCGACGACGACAACACCGAATTCCCGTCCGTCGACTCGAGGGTGGTCGGCGGCCGGAACCGCTTCTCCTACGCGGTGCACATCTCGCCGGATTCGACGCTCAAGTTCGACGGCCTGGTGTGCTACGACAATCGTGCCGGCGCCAAGACCGAGTATCGCTTCGGTCCGGGCCGGTGGGGTAGTGAGGCGCCGTTCGCACCCCGCGACGGCGCGGCCGCCGATTCCGATGACGGCTATCTGGTGACCTTCGTCCAGGACGAGCGTGAGGGGCGCTCCGAACTGGACATCTTCGACGCCGCCGATCTCACTGCCGGACCCGTGGCCAGGGTCCTGTTGCCCCAGCGTGTCCCGCTCGGTTTTCACGCGACCTGGGTCCGGGCGGACCAGCTGGAACCTTCCCGTAAGTAGTGATCCCCTTCGCGTCCGCCCACCGGAGGGGTGTGGGCAGGCGCGCAAGGGCCGGAAAGCCGCCGTCCGAGTCGCCCCTTCCAGGGGGTGGGGCGACTCGGGCACGGCACCAGGTCAGGACCTGGAGAGTGGAACCGGCCGATGACGGTCTTCGTACTGGGCGGGGCACAGACCGATTTCGCGCGGAACTTCGCGAAAGAGGGCGGCGGACTGTTCGAGATGTTCGCCGAAGTGGTCCCGGACGCACTGGTGGACGCGCAGGTCGAGACGAACGAGATCGGTGTCGCCCACGTCGCCAACCTGGCGGGCGAGTTGTTCACCGGCCAGGCCCAGCTCGGTGGGCTGCTGGTGTCGGCCGTCCCGGAGCTGGACGGCGTCCCGAGCACCCGGCACGAGGCCGCTTGCGCTTCGGGCGGGACGGCGGTGCTCGCCGCGAGCGCCGACCTCGAATCCGGCCGGTACGACGTCGCGCTGGTGACCGGGCTGGAGATCATGCGCAACACCGACGCGCGGACGGCGGCCGCCCATCTCGGGTCGGCCGCGTGGGTCGGCGCCGAGGCGCAGGCGGCCGAGTTCCCTTGGCCCGCCTTGTTCGCCGACGTCGCCGATGTCTACGACTGGCGGTACGGACTCGATCCCGCGCACCTCGGCCTGTTCGCCCGCAACGCTTTCGCGAACGCCGCGCTCAACCCGATGGCGCAGGCACGCGGCTGGAATTTCCCGGACGGCTCGTTCGGCCAGGACGATGGGCTCAACCCCGTCGTGGAAGGCGTCCTGCGCAAGAACGACTGCGGCCGCATTTCCGACGGGGCCGCCGCGATCGTCCTCGCCTCACCGGGGTTCGCCGCCGAGTGGGCGAAACGGGTCGGCCGCGATCTCGCCGAAGTTCCGCGCCTGGCCGGATTCGGGCATCGCACGGCGCAGTTGTCCTTACGGGGCAAGCTGGATCGCGCCGAAGGTCACGAGTACCTGTTCCCACATCTGCGCGGAGCGGTGCTCGACGCGTACAAGCGCGCGAAGGTCTCCGGCGCCGAGGAGATGGACGTCGTCGAACTGCACGACTGTTTCACCATCACCGCGCTGGTGGCGCTGGAACATCTCGGCGCGGCTCCGCCGGGGTCGGCGGGACGGCTCATCGAGTCCGGCGGCATCGCGCGCGACGGTGTCCTGCCGGTGAATCCCGGCGGCGGGCTGCTCGGACTCGGTCACCCGGTCGGCGCGACCGGGGTGCGGATGGTGCACGACGCCGCGCGCCAGGTCGCGGGAACCGCGGGACCGCTTCAGATCGAAGGCGTGCGGAACGTGCTGACCTTGAACGTCGGCGGATCCTTCACGACCGTGGTCGCGATGGTCGTCGCCCGCTGAACCCATCGGCCGCGATACGCCGCTCCGGTGAGCGTCGCCCCGAAGAAGACGGCGGCCGCGACACCGGTTTCGGGTGTGAATTCGAGCGCGCCCAGCGATCCGGCGGTGAATCCCGAGTGGACACTCCAGGCGATCAGCATCGTCCCGGCCGCCGCCACCATACTCGTCACGGCACCGGCGACGAGGACGACGAAACCCAAGGCCACCAAGGAAATTTCGTGATGTCGTGCCGAGCCGAGCAGTCCGGCGACCGACGCGGCGGCGACGACGGCGACACAACCGAACGGGAAACCGAAGCACTCGGGATTCCTCATCCGCCCAGTCAACTCCGCGTGACCGGACGTGTCGCCCGCGTGAACGGTTTCCCTACGCTGTCGTCGCTTTTCTTGACGAAATCCTGATGCCTCAGGCCTTGCGCGCGTGCGCGATGATCGTTTCGGCGATCGCGGGCCACAGCTGCCGCGGCAGTTCGTGTCCCGTCCCGGGGAACAGCACCAGTTCGGCGTCCGGGATCGCTTCCGCCGTCGCCTTCCCGCCGCTGACGTTGATCAGCGGGTCGCTCTCGCCGTGGAGGACGAGCGTCGGGACGCGGACTTCGCGCAGTTCCGCCGTGCGATCGCCCGAAGCGACGACGGCGGCGGCCTGCCGCAATCCGCCCGCCGGATGGTTCGCCCTGTCGTGGTTACGGGTGGCTTTCATCCGCAGGAACTCGTCGTCGGAGGGATGACCGGGCGAGCCCACGAGCTTGAACCACGCGACACCGTCTTCGATCGCCTGCTCACGGGTGGCGGCGGGCGGGCGCGTCAGCCCGGCCAGCGCCGCCGGCTCCGGATGCCCGACCGAGGGATCCCCGGTGGTCGACATGATCGACGTGAGGCTGAGCAGCCGTTCCGGCGCGTCGATCGCGAGCTGCTGCACGATCATCCCGCCCATCGACGCGCCGACGACGTGCGCGCGCCCGAACCCGAGCGCGTCGAACAGCCCGGTGACGTCGGACGCGAGATCCGAGAGCAGGTACGGCGCCGTCGTCAGGTCACCCGCGGCGAGAGCGCCGAGGTCAGGCGTGGGGAGATCGTCCAGATAGGACGAGAGGCCGATGTCGCGATTGTCGAACCGGACGACGTGGAAACCGCCCTCGGCGAGCAGCTCGCAGAAGCCGACCTCCCACGTGACCATCTGGGCGCCGAGCCCCATCACCAGGACGAGCGGCGGATCCGCGGGGGAGCCGAAGGTGTCGTACTCGAGCTCGAGACCGTTCACACGCGCGCGGGGCATGGCACGATCCTGCCGGAAGCCCCCGCCATGCGACCAGCCGAATGCGGATACGGTAGCCCGCATGCCGACTTTCTCCGAAGACGCGGGTGCGCGCCCCCGATCCCGCGCGGCTTCCGGACGGCCGGCGGTCACCAGGGACCGGATCGTCGACGCCGCGCTCGAACTGTCGTCCGAGACCGGTCTGGAGAACTGGACGTTGCGGCAGCTCGCGGCCGCCGTCGACGCCTACCCCGCGGTGGTCTACCACCACGTCGGGGACCGGGACACCGTCGTCGTCGCGGTACTGGACCGGGTGGTCGGCGAACTGACCCTGCCCGAGGAGACCCTGCCGTGGCGGGCCTGGTTCGACGAGTTCCTGCCCACCGTGCGGACCGTGCTGCGCCGCTATCCGGGTTCGGCGCGACGGCTGGCCCTGTTCGGGCCGTCGGTCGCGGCCGCCGTGCCGACCATGAACACCGGTATCGGCCGCCTGCTCGCGGCCGGATTCGGCACCGAGGCGCCGTTCGCCTACAACCTGCTGCTCGCCACCGCCTGCCAGTTCGTCGCGATGGAGGACGACCGCGAGAGCGCGATGGCGCTCCAGCTCGACCGGTCCGAGGGCTACGCGGCGTACCGCGACCGCGAAGACCTGCCGGGCATGGCGGCGCTGGGCGAATCGATCGCGGCGCTGGTCGCCGACCCCGATCTCGCGGCCGGTTACTACGAACGTCTCTACGGTTACGCTGTCGAGCGCTGCCTCGACGGGCTCGAGCACCGGCTCACCCAGTTGAACGCTCTTGAAAGTTTGACAGAGCCGTGACAGTGAATCGGCGTAGTGTGGAGGGATACCGGTGCTCAGTCACCGGTCCCGAAGCCCCTGGCACCCACCTCCCCCTCGAGGTGCCGGGGGCTTCTCATGTCACTTGCGCTGGATCTCGGGGAACACTTCACCGACCAGCGTGACGAGGGATTTGCTCAGCAGCGTGTGCACCTGGGTGCGATCGAGCGAACCGCGGACGAGCCATTCGCGGCCCGCCGCCTTGACCATTCCGCCGAATGCGCGGACCAGCGCGTTCAGCTCTTGCCCGTGTTCGCTCTCGCGGGAAAGGCCGACGGCTTCGAGCACCCTGTCGGCGGATTCGCGATCGGCCTCTTCGAGGATCCGTTCGACCTCGAGGTCGCGCCCGATGCCCTCCGGCGCGATCGCGGCCAGCCACATCTTCTCCTGACTGGTGACCATGTCCAGGAACCAGTCGATGGCGACGTCGGCGCGCAGTTCGAGCGGGCCCTCCGGCAAAATCTCGACAGCGAGCCGCGGCACGGTCAGCGCCCGCCGGATGATCTCCAGGTAGAGCTCGCGTTTGGTGCCGAAATAATGGTTGATCAGACCCCTGGCCACCCCGGCCTCGGCCGCGATGTCCGATGTGGACACTTCGGAGTAGGGCCGGTCCCCGAAAAGACGCGCCGCGCAGGCGAAGATCTGTTCCTTGCGCTCATCCGGTTCCAGTCTCCGCCATCTCGGCGCCGGCTCCGTGGTCATACGTCATATCTTCCCACGATCGATTCAGCCCGGCCGGACGGTCGCGGATTCTCTGTGACATTTGAAAGCAAAGTGTAAGTTAATCCGGCGTGTACCGTCTGTTGGCCCGCCGGTCTTTACCGTCTTCTCTCAGGTGGCATGCCGTGCGCGCTGTCGGGGCGCGTTTGCCTCCTACCGGCCCGGCCTGGCGAGTAACCCCCCCTAGCTCGCCAGGCCCGGGCCTTCTTCACGCGGTGCGGGCCGTTCGGCGGGCAAGAGCAGCGTGAACGTCGTCGGCGACGGGCTCGTCAGCCGCAGCCTCCCGCCCTCCGCCTCGGACAGGCTCCGCGCCAGCCGCAGCCCGATCCCGTGGCCTTCCCGCTCCTCGGTCCGCTCTTCGGTCACGAACGGATCGCTCCCGTCCGGGATCGCCCCCTCGTCGCTCACGTCGATGGCCAGCGCGTCCCCGGCGTCGCGTGCGACGACGGTGACCGTGCCGCGTCCGTGCGCCGCCGCGTTGTCCAGCAGGACGGCGAGCACCTGCCGCACGGCCGCGTCCGCAGCCCGCGCCGGCAGGGCCTCGCGGCCGCTGATCCGCAGCGCGCGACCGCGTCCGGCGAGCAGGCCGTGCCAGGTCTGGCGGACCTCCTCGAAGAGTTTGCCGAGATCGAGCAGCGCGCGCGGGGCCCTGGTCTGCTTGGCCAGCGCCAGCAGGTCGTCGATGGTGCGCTCCAGCCTGTCGGCCGACGTGATGCCGTCGCGGATCGTCGCGTAGGGGTCGCGATCGGGACTCTCCAGCGCCGCTTCGAGTTGCAGGCGCAGCCCGGTCAGCGGCGTCCGCAGCTGATGGGAGGCGTCGGAGGAGAACGTGCGCTCGCGTTCCAGCGTCTCGCCGATCCTCGCGGAGGTGGCGTCGAGCGCCTCGGCGACCTGATCGATCTCACGGACCCCGGTACGGCGGGTGCGCACGGTGAAGTCGCCTTCGCCGAGACGTTCTGCGGTGACGGCCAGTTCCTCCAGCGGCCGGGCGAGCCGGGTGGCGATCCGGCGTCCGATCAGCCAGCTGGCCGCGATCGCGACGAGGGCGAGCCCGCCCATCTTCAGCCAGGTCAGCCGGATCCTGGAGTCCAGTTCGGACCGTGGATGGGCGGCGCGGACCACCCCGACCAGCGAAGGTCCGCTGAGGACCGGGACGGCGAGGACCACTTCGTCGCCGAGTGTCCCCGTCGCCATGTCGATGTCGTGCGCCCTCCGCACGAACTCGTCCTCCGTGGCCGGGCCGTCCCCGGTCATGAGCCTGCCGGTGGGGGTGTAGACCGCGACCTCGATGCCCCGGATGCGTTCGTCGTCGTCACCGGGCTTGATCTCCGGGATCCGGCCGTTGGCGAGATCGCCGGTCACCGCGAGGGCGACGGTGTCGGCGGCGCGTTCGAGGTCGTGAGTGGACATGCCTTCGTGGAATTTGGCGACCGCGATGGCCAGTGGCACCCCGAAGAGGGTGATCGCCAGCACCGCGGCCAGCACGGTGAGGGTGACGATCCGGCGGCGCACGGACAGAGTGTGGCCGACGAGGACGAGGATCACCCACCCGAAGCGATATTTTGCCGTCCGTTGACCTGAGATCAAGGCGATGTTGACCCCGTTCGCTTTACCTTGGGGCCATGCGCCGACGTGCCGCCGTCATGGCAGGCCCGGGGCCCGGATCCGTCCCCCTCGTCCGGTTCGCCGTCCCGGGCGAGTGTGTGGCCGTGCTGCCCACCGGCGGTTACGACACCTCCGGTGGTGCTCCCGGCGTCGGCGTCCTGCTCAGACGAGGGAACCTCTTCGACCATCTCACCGTCGAGCAGAACGTGTTGCTCGCGGGTCGGCTCGTCGGCCGCCACACCGCCGCAACCGCCGCTGACCTGCTGGAACTGGTCGGCCTGGCCGGGCGGGGTGACGCCTATCCCCGCGCTTTGTCGGCGCTGGAAGGCGCGCGGGCCGGAGTCGCCGTCGTGCTGGCCGGAGCGCCCGACGTGGTCCTCGCCGACGAACCGGCGGGCGAACTCGACGGGCTCGCCGCACTCGAACTCATGGACCTGCTGTGCGCCGTCGCGACCTGCGGGACGGCCGTCGTCGTGGCGACCCGTGATCAAGGGATCGCCGCCGGCGCCCACCGGATCGTGAGAGTGGCGTGACCGCGCCGCTGGTCCGCACCGACGAACTGGCGCACACCTATGGCTCCGGGCTGACCGCGGTGGTGGCCGTGCACGGCGTCAACTGCGTGATCGGCACGAGGACCCGCGCGGTGGTGACCGGCAGGGCCGGTGCCGGGAAGACCACGCTGCTGCACCTGCTCGCCGGGATGAAGAAACCGACGGCGGGCACCATCGACTGGCCCGCGTTCGAGCCGTCGCCGCCGGGCCCCGACCTGATCGGGCTGATCCTGCAGGACGGCGGCCTGCTGCGCGATCTCGACGTCCGGCTCAACGTCGCCTTGCCGCTGGTGCTCGCGGGCCGGACCGGCACCGCCGTCCGCGACGCCGTCGACGGCGCGCTGGAACTGGTGGGCCTCACCGGCTTCGCCAAGAAGGCGCCCCGTGACCTGACCGGCGAGCAGATCCGGCTGGCCATCCTGGCCAGGGCGCTCGCGCCCGCGCCGAAACTGATCCTCGCCGACGACCCGGCGGGCTGGCTGGACCAGCCGGCGGCGGAGAGACTCCTCGGCAGGCTCGTGCAGGCGGCGGACCGGCTGGCCGCCGGGCTGCTGGTGGCCACCGCCGAGAAGGCCCCGGCGGAGCTGTTCGGCGAACGCTGGGCGATGGTCGACGGGAAGCTGGTGCGGGACCGGTGATCGCGGCGATGGCGTTGTGGGTCGGCGGGATCGCGCGCGTGCGCCCCGCCAGGCTCGGCGTGCCCGCGGCCGGGGTCGCGATCGTGACCACACTGCTCGCGGTGCACGGCTGGACCGGCGCCCCGGCACCGCCGTGGGTGCCCGCGACGGTGCTCGTGGTGCTGCTGGCCGCCCCGTCGGAGCGTTCGCTGCGAGGAGACCAGGATCTGCTGCGCGCCCGGGGCGCGACAGGCGGACAGGTGCTCGCGTTGGCCTCGGCCGAAGCCGCGGCCGCCGGGCTGGCCGGTGGCGTGGTCGGTGTCGTGCTGTCGCTGGCCGCCGGTTTCCTGCCGGGGTCCGGGTTGTCGCTTGTCCGGGAAATCGTTCTCCTGCTGCTCGGCGGGCTGATCGTCGCGGCCATCGCCGTCCTCCCGCCCGTCCTGCGCGAGTGGTATTTCGTTCCCGCCGACGACGGGCCGCCCTGGTGGTCGTCCTACGGACTCGACTTCATCCTGCTCGCACTCGCGTTCTTCTGGCCGCTGCTCGGCTGGGCGGGCGGCACGATGCTGTTGTGGCGTCTGGTGGAGCTGGGACTGCGCAAGGGAAAACGGGCGATCGGCGGGGCGCTCAGACCGATCGTCTCCGGGCTCGCCGGGGTGCTCGCGCTGTCCATTTCGTGGCGGAGCGCGCTGCTGGCGCGGTCGGTGGCGCTCGTCGCGCTGGCGGTGGCGTTCGCGATCTCGTCCGCCCTCACCAGGGACGGCTGCACCGCGGCGACGGTGGACAGGGTGGCGTCACTCCTGCTCGCCGCGGCCGCGGCAGGGCCGTCGTTCGGGCTGGCGCTCAACGAACGCCGCCGCGACCTGCTGATCGTCAGTACCCTCGGCGGGAAACGCCGTCAGGTGGCGACCTTCATCGCGGGTGACGCGCTGATCGTCGGCGGCGGGGGACTGATCGCCGGGCATCTGCTCGGCGTGCTGTTCGTCCTGCTCACCCCGGCGGAATGGGTCGCCTTCCCGCACGGGTACTTCGGGATGCTGGGCGCGGTGGTGATCGTTTCGTGCGTGGCGGCGTCGGCGCGGATAGCGCAGCTCGCCGCCCGCGACGAGGTCTCCGACCTTCGGGACTATTAGGACACCGCCTAGCCCTCGAAGGGCTGTTCGAGGCGGTACCCGTGGCCGCGCAGTGTCGAAATCCTCGGCGCCTGCTCGGGGGTGGGCGCCGACTCGGTCAGTTTCCGCCGCAGCGCGGCGATGTGGACGTCGAGGGTCTTCGTGGAGCCGTACCAGTGCGCGTCCCACACCTCGGACATCAGGGTGTCCCGGCTGACCGCGACGCCCGGCTGTTCGGCCAACCGGGCGAGCAGATCGAACTCCTTGGCGCGCAACGGGATCTCCCGGCCGCCGACACTGACCCGGCGTCCGGCGGTGTCCACCCGCAGATGCCCGACGGCGATCGCAGGCCTGCTCTCCGGCGGTGCCGTCCCGCGCCGCAGGTGCGCCCGCACCCTGGCGAGCAGTTCGCCGAGGCGGATGGGTTTGGTGAGGTAGTCGTCGGCACCGGCTTCCAGGCCGACGACGACGTCCATCTCCTCCTGCCGGGCGGTCAGGATCACCAGGACGGCGCCCGGGAGCGCCGCGCGCAGCCGTCGGCAGACCTCGACCCCGTCCAGATCCGGCAGACCGAGGTCGAGCAGGACGAAGTCGATGTCGTCGGCCGCCGCGGCCGCGAGCGCGGTGCGCCCGTCTCGTTGCCAGGAAACCTCATAGCCGTGCAGGCGGAGGGTCGATTCGAGGACGCCGCCGATCGCGTCGTCGTCTTCCACCACCAGCAATTTCGGCATGCGGGGGAGCTTAACCGTTGAACACTGTTCTTTTCGGCCAAGACGTTACGAACGCCACCCCGTCCGTAACAGGGCGCTAACGTTTCCCTGTGTGTCCCCGTCGGTATGTCCATAAAGGACAGAGCGCGGCGAGCGCGAGACACAGCCAGGCGAACACGTCACCGATACGGCCGTACACGGTCTGTGTTCTCGGCTGTACCGGCAGATCCGCGACGAGTGTCTGCTGATCGGTGCGGAAGTAGTCCGCTTTCCCGAGTATCCGGCCCTGTTCGTCCACGGCTGTGGAAATACCGTGGGTGGAGTGCCGGAAGACCGAGTAACCGTTTTCCACCGCGCGGAACACGGCTTTCTCCGAGTGCAGCGAACCGAATCCGGGCCAGTCGTTGGCGGGGACGAGCATCAGCGCGGTCTCCTTGTCCGCGGCCTGGCGCATCAGGTCGCGAAAATCCGCGTCGTAGCAGATGACCGTCGCGAGCCGTCCGTACGGCGAATCCGCGGTGGGCACGGTGCCGGGGCCGGGCGTCATCGGTTCCATCGGCGTCGGATGCGTCTTGTCGTAGGTCCACAGCACCTCGCCCGCCGGCCCGACGAGCACGGCCAGATTCCGGATATAGGGGGCTTGAGTGGTGTAGAGCGCGTACGCGAGTCCCACGTGTATGCCCGCTTGCTTCGCCTCGGCCCCGACCCGCTTCAGCAGTTCCGCCTGGTCGCGTTCGAGGACTCTGGCGTGCGTTTCCGGCCAGACGACGATCTTCGCCCCCGCCGACGCCTGCTGCCTTGTCCTGGTCACGAGATCTTCGGTCACCGGCGCGAAGGCGGCACTGACCGCGGCCGGGTCGGCCGCGTTGACTTCCTGCGCCCGCCAATACTTCACACTGATCCGCTCCAGTGCGTCGGAACTCGTCTTGTCCGCGGCGGCCGACGGGCTGATCCCCGCGATCCGGACCGTGTCCGTGGTCGGAGCGCCGAAGAGCAACCGAGCGCCGCCGGCGATGAACACCAGGCCGAGCACGCAGGCGTGGACGAGCGCCGTGCGCTTGACCCGCGGCCATCCTTCCGCCCACACGGTGTTCGCCACCGAGGCGAACCACGCGAGGACGAAGGTGAGGCCGTACACGCCGGTGACGGACGCCGTCTGGAGCAGCGGCAGATTTCCGCCCTGGGTACTGCCGAGCGCACCGAATTCCCCGAAGCCGGTGATGAGGGTGAAGAGGTACTCACCCGCTACCAGCGTCGCCGGGAACACTAAGGTCCTCAGCGGTCCGGTGCGATCGGCGAGCAGACGATCGGCGAGGAACGCCGTCGTCTGCAGGACCGCGAGCAGCGCGAAGGCGAGCAACCCCGACAGGACGAACACCAAACCGGTGACCCCGAGCCAGAACAGTTGCCCGATCAGCAGGGACAGGCCCACGAACAGGATCGCGCGCCGGAGGGGTACCAGGCGGGCGTAGCGGAGAAGGAAGACCGGGAACACCCAGGCCGCGAGAGGGACGTTCCAGTCGGTGTGGACGGCGAGCAGGAGCAGCGCTGTGCCCAGCCACCAGAGCAGCCGTGGTTTCATACCGCGAACGGTAGGAAACCACGGCCGCCCGGACAGCGGTCCAAGGGCAGCGGACGCCCCTTACTTTCGTCAGGAAACGTGATCCCGGTACGCCTCGATGGTCTCCGCGAGGACTTCGGCACCGGGACGGCGCCAGAGGTCGGCGTCGAACACCTCGACCTCGATCGGCCCGGTGTACCCGGCGGCCGCGACACAGGCCTTCAGATGACGGTGGTCGATCGGGCCGTCGCCAGGCAGCGCGCGGCCGAGCAGCGTGTCGGTCAACGGCACCTTCTGGTCGCATACGTGGAATCCGGCGATCCGCCCGGCCGCCGCGGCGATCGACTCCTCGATCCGCGGATCCCACCACACGTGGAACTCGTCGACGATCACGCCGACCTGCTCCGCCGGATGCTCCAGCGCGATCGCGAGTGCCTGGTCCACTGTGGACAGCACTGAGCGTTCGGCGCACTGCATGGGGTGCAAGGGCTCCAGACCGAGCCGGACCCCGCGCTCCCCGGCGTAGGGCGCCAGTTCGCCGACGGCGTCCGCGACCCGCTGCCGCGACGACGTCAGGTCGCCGTTCACCCCGCCGACGACCAGGACGAGGACGTCCGCACCCAGCGCGGCGGCCTCGTCGATCGCCTCCCTGGTCTGCGCGACACCGTCCACGGGCGTCCCTTCCGGAGTGATCCCGGTGAAGAAACCGCCACGGCACAACGACGACACGCCGACGTCGTACTCCTTGAGCAGCCGGGCCGTCTCCTCGACGCCGGTCTCGGCGACCTTGTCCCGCCACAGGCCGATCCAGCGGACACCCGTCTCGGCGCAGCCCGCCACGGCCTCCGGCAGCGACCACGCCTTGGTGGTGATCTGGTTCAGGCTCAACCGGTCCATCAGGACACCCCCGCCGCGGCCAGCAACGGCCGCATCCTCGCGACGGCGAGGTCCGGGTCGGCGAGCGCCCCGGCGGCGTCCGCCAGGCGCAGCAGTTCGGCCAGATGCGTGATGGACCGGGCCGATTCGCGGCCCGCGACCATCCGGAAATGCTCCTGGTGCCCGTTGAGGTAGGCGAGGAAGACGACGCCGGTCTTGTAGTTCCTGGTGGGCGCGCGGAAGATCGCCCGGCTCAGCGCCACCGTCGGATCGAGCAGGCCGTGGAAGCCGGCCTTGTCTCCTTCGTCGAGCCTCGCGAGCGCGGCGCCCGCGACCTGTGCGACGGCGTCGAAGATGCCCAGAAGTGCTTCGCTGTGCCCGTATTCGTCCCCGGCGATCAGTTCCGGGTAGTGGAAGTCGTCGCCGGTGTAGCAAACGACGCCTTCGGGCAGCGCGCGGCGGAACTCGGTCTCGATCGACGCGTCGAGTACCGAGACCTTGACCCCGGCGATCACGCCGGCGTGGTCCGCGCAGAGCTTGCCGAGTTCGCGCGCGGCCTCTCGCACGTCACCGTGCCCCCAGTAACCCGCCAGCGCCGGGTCGAACTGCTCGCCGAGCCAGTGCAGCAGGACCGGACGGTCCGCGCCGGAGAGCAGTTTCCCGTACGCGGCATGGTAATCCTCGGGCTCGGACGCCGACGCGGCCAGCGCCCTGCTGGCCATCACGACCGGGATCGCCCCGGCTTCGCCGACCAGGTCCAGCTGCTCACGCCAGGCGTCCACAATGGACTCGGCGGTCGCGTCGCCGCCGGGAAGCTGGTCCGTGCCGACCCCGGCGACCCACGGCCGTCCGTCGGCGAGCGCGCCGGTGCGCCGGATGAGGTCCTTGGTGGTGTCCCAGTCCAGGCCCATGCCGCGCTGGGCGGTGTCCATCGCCTCGGCCACGCCGAGACCGCAGGACCACAGGTGCTCGCGGAAGGCGAGCGTCGTGTCCCAGTCCAGCACCGCGCCTTCTTCGGGATCGGCGACGGCGAGCGGGTCGGCCACCACGTGGGCGGCCGCGTAAGCGATCCGGGAGGTCGGCGGTGATGCCGGTTTCGCGGGCGTTTCCGCCCCTTGCGGCGTCCACTCCGCCAGTCCGCCGTCGGCGGTGGGCAGGGCGATCAAGGTCATCGGGTCTCCGTGGCGCGGGTGCGAGAAAGCGCTTTCTCGGACCACGGTAAGTCACGCCTCGGGACCCGCACAAGGGTTTCAGCGAGCGGGGGAAGCGGTGCTGTCGCGCAGGACGACCTCGCCGGACATGCGCACCACGCGCGGCCGGGTGCCGGGCGAGGCCTTGAGTGCCAGGTCCATGGCCCGTTCGCCGAGCTTCTCCAGCGGCAGCGCGACCGTGCTCAGCGACGGCGTGAGATCGCGCACTACCGGGATGTCGTCGAAACCGGCGATCGAGATCTCGCCGGGGACGGAGACGCCCGCGTCGCGCAACGCCGTCATCGCGCCGATCGCCATCACGTCGGTCACCGCGAACACGCACGTCGGCCACTGGTGCCGCGGCCGGGCGAGCACCTTCTCCATCGCCTCGTAGCCACCGTCACGGGTGAAAGCCGCCTCGGCGACGTCGTCCTCGTGGAGTTCGACGCCGTGCTCCAGCAGTTGCGCGGCGAACCCGTCGAGCCGGTCGACGACGGTGGTCAGACTCCTCGGCCCCGCGAGGACGGCGAACCGCCGGTGCCCCAGCTCCAGCAGGGCCTTCGCCAGTTCGGCGCCGCCACCGCGATTGTCGGGCTGGACGGTGTCCACTTTGAGCCCGCGGTGCCTGCTGACCGCGGCGACGTGCCCGCCGCCGCGCCGGTACGGCTCGAGTTCGGCGGCCATCGCCTTCTCCCACGCCTTGTCCTCGAACGCGGAGCCGATCAGCAGGATGGCCGACGCGCGCTGGGCGCGCAGCGTGGAGACGTAGGCGACCTCCTTGGCCGGATCCCGGAACGTGCTCGCGAGCATCACCAGGAGGTCGTTCTCACTCGCCACCCGCATGACCCCGCCGGCGATCGCGGCGAAATAGGGGTCGCCGACGTCGTGGCAGATCACCCCGACGGTGGGCTGTGAGCCACCGGCCAACGCCTGAGCGTGAGCGTTGGGGGTGTACGAGAGTTCGGCCGCCGCGGCGATCACTCGTTCGCGGAGATCCCCCCGGACGGTGGCGGTGCCGTTGAGTACGCGGGACGCTGTCGCGAGCGACACGTCCGCGGTGCGCGCCACATCTTCCAGCGTCACGTGGGGGCGGGCCTTCATCGATCCTCCAAGCTGGCGTTTGGGGCATAGTGTCGGACATGCTCGGCCTTTACCCGGAAATCGAACCTTACGTCCAAGGGATGTTGCCTGTCGGTGACGGCAATGAGATCTATTGGGAGGAATGCGGCGATCCCGAGGGCAAACCCGTGATCTTCCTGCACGGTGGCCCCGGAGGTGGTTCGAGCCCGAGACATCGCAGACTGTTCGATCCCGAGCGGTACCGGATCGTTCTTTTCGACCAGCGCGGCTGCGGGAACAGTACGCCGAACTGTGCCACGCCGGAGGCGGATCTTTCGGCCAACACGACGTGGCACCTGGTCGCCGACATCGAGCGGTTGCGCGAGCATCTCGACATCGAACACTGGATGGTCTTCGGCGGCTCGTGGGGGAGTGTGCTCGGGCTGACTTACGCGGAAACCCATCCCCAGCGGGTCACGGAACTCGTTCTCCGCGGCGTGGCCACGTTGCGGGTGAAGGAACTGCAATGGCTCTTCGGCGGGGGAGCGGCGTTCCTCTTCCCCGAAGCGTGGTCGCGTTTCCTGGCGCCCGTGCCGTTTTCGCGCCGCCAGGAGAACCTGATCGAGGTCTATCACGAACTCCTGCACCATCCGGATCCCTCGGTGCACGGACCCGCCGCGATCGCGTGGAGCCGCTGGGAAGGCGAAACGGTCAAACTGCGCCCGCAGGCGGAAGTGATCGACGCGTTCAGCGATCCGTCGTTCGCCCTCGCGATCGCGCGGATCGAGAACCACTATTTCCGGCACGGCGGCTGGCTGGCCGAAGACCAGCTGCTGCGTGACGCCGGGAAGCTCCGGGACATCCCGTGCGTTCTCGTCCAGGGACGCTACGACGTGGTCACCCCGGCCATCACCGCCTGGGAACTCAGCCAGGTGCTGCCGAGTGCGGAACTGGTGATGGTCGGCGACTCGGGTCACGCGTTCGACGAACCCGGCACCCTGCACGAGTTGATCAGCGCGACCGACCGGTTCGCGTCAGACTGGCAGGACGCCGGTACACGCCAGGACGAGGAGAGGAACCCAGACATGCTTTTCGGTGACGAGCACGTCCGTCGCTACGAAGAGACCGACGGCGAGGTGGGTCACGACTGGGAGAAGGGCGCGCCTTGTCTCGTCCTCACCACCAAGGGGCGCAAAACCGGCGAGGACCGGAAGTTCGCGCTGATCTACCAGTTCGACGACGAGAACAACCCGGTCATCGTGGCCTCCAAGGGCGGCGCGCCGGAGGACCCGGGCTGGTACAAGAACCTGCAGGCGAACCCCGAGGTCAAAGCCCAGGTCAAGGCGGACAAGTTCACCGCGCGGGCCCGGACCCTCGAGGGCGAGGAGCGGTCGAAGCTGTGGGAGAAGCTCGCCAAGGTCTGGCCGGACTACAACGAGTACGCGAAGAAGACCGACCGTGAGATCCCCGTGGTGGTGCTCGAACGCGTGTGATCCGCGCCGCGTTCGCGCCTGGTTTCAGCCGAACCGGGGCGGGTTCGGCTACGAATTACGTCCATGGCGCTGAGACCTCGTGAACGCTGGACCGCACTGAGCTCCGATTCGGGTGACTTGCTGACGTTCCGCCAGATGATCGCCTTCGGCCGGCGTTTCGCCCGCGCCGGCCGGGGGTTCTGGTTCAGCCTCGCGATCAATGTCGTGTGGCCGTTCCTGGTGCTGTTCACCCGGTTCCGGGTGCGCGGCGGGGAACACCTGCCCGCGTCGGGCGGCTTCCTGGTCGCGTCGAACCACCTCTCGTTCGCCGACCCGACTACCGTCACGGCGTACTGCCTCGCGCACGGGCGCGTGCCGCGCTACCTGGCGAAGGCGAGCCTGTGGGACGCGCCGGTGGTCGGCTCGGTGATGCGCTCGGGCAGGCACATCCCGGTGTACCGCGGGGCGCCCACGGCGTCGGGCGCGTACCGAGACGCCGTCAGCGCCGTGCGTGAGGGCGAATGCGTCGTCATCTTCCCGGAGGCGACCTTCACGGATCACCCGGACGGGTGGCCCATGCGCGGCAAGACCGGGATCGCGCGGATCGCGCTGGAGACCGGCGTCCCGGTGATCCCGCTGGCGAACTGGGGCACGCACCACCTGCTGCCGTCGGACGCGGTGCTCCCGCGCGGCTTCCCCCGCAAGACGGTGAACCTGATCGCGGGTCCGCCGGTGGACCTCTCCGACCTCATGACGCCCTCGCCGTCGCGCGAGGTGCTGGAGGAGGCGACGAAGCGGATCATGACCGCGGTGACCGAGCTGCTGGTCGAGATCCGGGGCTCCCGTCCCGAGTAGGCATTCTCACCCTTCGGACCGTCCCGGTGAGGGGTAGGTTTCGAGGTATGAGCGCACACTATGACGTCGTTGTTCTGGGCGCCGGGGTCGGCGGTTACGTGGCGGCGATCCGGGCGTCGCAACTGGGGCTGAGCGCGGCGGTCGTGGAGGAGAAATACTGGGGCGGGGTCTGCCTCAACGTCGGCTGTATCCCGTCGAAGGCACTGCTGCGCAACGCCGAACTCGCGCACATCGTGACCAAAGAGGCGAAGTCGTTCGGGATCCAGGTCGAAGGGAAGGTCACCTTCGACTACCAAGCCGCCTTCGACCGCAGCCGCAAGGTCGCGGACGGTCGCGTCAAGGGCATGCACTTCCTGATGAAGAAGAACAAGATCACCGAGTACGACGGGCACGGCACCTTCCTCGACGCCAACACCATCGAGGTCAACGGCGAACGGGTCACCTTCGACCACTGCGTGATCGCCACCGGCGCCACCGCGCGCCTGCTGCCGGGCACCACGCGCAGCGACCGCGTGGTCACCTACGAACAGCAGATCATGGAAAACGAACTGCCGGAGAGCATCGTCATCGCCGGCGCGGGCGCGATCGGCGTCGAATTCGCCTACGTGCTGCACAACTACGGTGTGAAGGTGACCATCGTCGAGTACCTCGACCGGATGGTCCCGCTCGAGGACGCCGAGGTCTCCGCCGAACTCGCGCGCCGCTACCGGAAGCTCGGCATCGAGGTGCTGACCTCCACCAAGGTCGAAACGATCGACGACACCGGCGAGCGTGTGCTGGTGACCGTGTCGAAGAACGGCGAGTCCCGCGTCCTCGAAGCGGACAAGGTGTTGCAGGCCATCGGTTTCCAGCCCCGGACCGAGGGATACGGCCTGGACAAGACCGGCGTCGAACTGACCGACCGCGGCGCCATCGCCATCGACTCGCGCGGCCGCACCAACGTCCCGCACATCTTCGCGATCGGCGACGTCACCGCGAAACTGATGCTCGCGCACGCGTCCGAGTCCATGGGCGTCGTCGCCGCCGAGACCATCGCGGGCGCCGAGACCATGGAACTCGACTTCGTGATGATCCCGCGCGCCACCTACTGCCAGCCCCAGATCGCCAGCTTCGGCTGGACCGAAGAACAGGCCCGCGAAAAGGGCTTCGACGTCCAGGTGGCGAAGTTCCCCTTCAGCGCCAACGGAAAGGCGCACGGCCTCGGCGAAGCCGTCGGTTTCGTGAAGATCCTGAGCGACGCTGCGCATGGTGAGCTTTTGGGGGCGCACCTGATCGGGCCCGAGGTGACCGAACTGCTGCCGGAGCTGACCTTGGCGCAGCAGTGGGACCTGACGGTGCACGAAATCTCGCGAAACGTGCACGCTCACCCGACTTTGGGGGAAGCGGTGAAGGAAGCCGTACACGGTCTCGCGGGACACATGATCAACATGTAAGCGCTCGGTCCAGTTGGTCGTGAGTGGTGAGTCGTGTTTCTAATGCGACTTGCTACTCACGACCCACCCGACCCAGCCGGTACTTTCGCGTGCCTGGGTGGACGACACCTGTGATCAGATGGACGACTCGCGTGACCAGACGGACGCCATCCGGCGACGGCCGAGTTCCACCGCGTGTCGTCCACCCAGTCACGTGTGTCGTCCGTCTGATCACGCGAAACCGCCTGGCCGTGGTACTCAAGACACGCTTGGCCCTAACCTGAATCGCCACTCACGACCCCCGTGCGGTCAGGCTGTAGTCGACCGCATCCGTGCGGCTATCTCCTGGGCCTTGCGCTCTTCGTATCCCACCCAGTACTTGAGTTCGTGGTGGCGCCATCGGTCCACTTCGGACACTTCGAGGTACATGCGTGCGTGGGCCTGGTGGAACCTCAGCCACTCCGACATATCCGCTTCCGGTCGACCGCTAGGCCGTCTCCAGGCCGCCAGAGCGATCATGTCGAGGTCGAAGAGCTTGGGAGCCCTGGGTCAACAGGTAGGCGCCCGGTCGCCTCGACGCTGAGCGGCAGTGTTGCGAAAGCCACTTTCGCAACCTTCAACGTTGCGAAAGTGGCTTTCGCAACACCTCGGCCAGCCCAAAGCAACGCAGGTCAGCGCCGGTGGGTCGTGAGTGGCAAAACCCGAATCGCCACTCACGACCCACCGGACCCAACGCCCTCCCGCAGCCAACCTGACGCAAGTAGCCGACCAACGCACCGGAACTTAGAGCGTGTGGGTCGCGATCAGTTGGCCGATCGCCCGGATGTCCGACCCCCGGAACTCCAGCCGCACGTTCCCCAGTCCGCTGAACCAAAGGTCCAGCTCGGCGTCCAGATCGAATGTGCCCGCGGTTTCGATCGAGAAGGCCTGGATCCTGTTGTAGGGCAAGGAAGTGAAGTCCTTCTTCTTGCCCGTCATGCCCTGGACGTTCACCGCGATCAGCCGCTTGTTCGTGAACACCACGAAGTCGCGCACCGCCTTGAATGACGAGATGATCTGTTCCCCGGGGATGATGATCGGCTGCACCGTCGGCGCGATGTCCTTCGGCTTGCACGGCGTGAGCTTGAAGACGGTGTCCTTGGAGAAGTCAATCATGCTCTCCACAGTACGGACGAACGCGACATCAGGTCGCCGGCGTGAGTTTCAGGACCGCCTTGCCGTCCTTGACCGCGGTCACCGTGTACGCGATCCCGTTCGAGGAGCCGCTGCGGCCACTGAACGACGCGCGTGCCCCGCTTGTGAGGGCGGCCGAGATCGTGACACCGTCGGCCGTCACGGCGTCGACAGCGAAGTAGGTGACGCGTAGCCGGGCTTCGAAGGCGATTTTGTCTTTCGGCTTCACGATGACTTCGCAGTCGCCGTCCCGGCAGGACTTGAGGTCGGTGCCCTGCGCCGCTACCAGGGGGCCATCCGGGTGGGCGACACCCGACGACGAAACAGGGGCGGGCGACGACGAGGACACGGTGGCGGGAGAGGACACCGGGGCGGGCGACGAGGTGGGCGGTGGCGAGGCGGGCGGGGTGTCCGATCCGCAACCGGCCAGGGCCGCGGCGGACACGAGCAGGAAGCCGGCCACACGCTGAGTAGACATATGCTGAACGTAAAGCGACGGCGCGGGGACCCCTCCCCGGCGGCGTCTCGCATACTGCCGGGGACAGGAGGTAGGCACGAATGAAGCGGCTCACCACGACGCACGAAAGCCTGGCGCTCGGCGTGCCCCAGTCGGCTCCCGGTGCGGTGTTCGCCCTGACGCTCGCGGGTGGCGTGTCCGTCGACCCGGACGAGGGCGGCGAGATCTCCTTCGGGCGCAACCGGCCGCAGGTCGACGTCTGTGTGGGGGAGAACGATCTGCAGGTCAGCCGCAGGCACGGGATCTTGAACTTCACCGGCGGGCACTGGTGGGTCAGCAACACCGGCCAGTTGCCCATCCGGCTGCCGAACTCGCGCTGGCTGTCCCAGGGCGAGGACCCGATCCCCCTGTCGGATGGCTACACGCCGCTGTTCGTCCGTGGCTCGGGCAGGCGGGAGCACCTGCTCGAGTTGTACGTCGCGGGTCCCGACGGCGGCCAGCCAGCCACCCGGCACGGTGACGTCACCGTCCCGCCCCGCCGCTGGCGCCTCAGCGCGGAGGAACGGCTGGTCCTGGTCGTCTTCGGTCAGCGCTACCTTCTGCACGACCTCAACCCGCAGCCGCTGTCCCGTCAGCACACGGCCGAGATGCTCGCCGAACTCCGCCCCGACGAGACGTGGACCAGCCGCCGCGTCGAGCACGTCGTCATCGACGTGCGGGCGCGGTTGTCCGCCGGCGGCGTTTACGGCTTGCGGCGCGAGGAGGTCGGCGAACCGGTCGGAAACGCGTTGAACGACAACCTGTTGCGGGAGCTGGTGCTCTCCACCACCCTCGTCCCGCCGGATCTCGCCCTGCTCGACGCGCTCGACTGAGCGTCCACAGAGGACGCTCAGCGCACGCCTTCCATCGCCGCCTTCGCGACGGCGCTGTCCTCATCCGCCTTGGCGGCCACCTTGACCAGTGCCGCCGTCGCCTGATCCCGGCTTTCCTCGGCCTTCACCCGCCCCGCCGAAGCCGCGTTCACCCCGAAGAAGGCGCCCACCACCGTGCCGATCACCGTCCCCGCCGCGGTGATCACCGCCGTGACGTCCGAAGTGTTCGGGTACCGCATGACCGCCGCCACCGCGATGACCGCCAGCGCGCCCAGCCCCGCCAGCACCGTCAAGAATCCGTAGTTCCTGCTCATTGCCCGCTCCCTTCAGGCTTCTTGCGGCCTTGCTTCGCCCGAACGGCGCCCATCGTTACGGCAAAAGGCCGGACTGTTATCCGCCGATGCCGAAACGTACGTCGTGGCTCTGTTCCGGCACTACGAATTCCAGCAGCCGGGTGCCCTCTTCGGCGATCGATTCCTGATCGCGCAGGGGCTTCCGGGATTCGATCGTCAGGGTCGCCCCTCCGATCGCCCAAATGGCCAGGAATTCGCCGTCGACGAGCAGCGTGCCCTTGCGGCCCCCGGAACCCGGCGGCAACGGCACTCGGCGGCCATCCGGGATCACACGGGCACGGTTGGCATGGGAGAGCAGGACGTTGTCGTACTCAGGCAGGAACCGAGGCGGTGCCGGGGTTTCCGGATCGGGCCGCGGCGCGTCGGGGAGATCGAACAGTTCCTTCCCTTCGGTGTCGGTGAAGGTGAGCAGCCGTGGGCGGAGCCGTTCGAAGACCTCCTTGAGCTTGGTGAGTCCCGACCAGACCTGCGCGTCCCGGACGGTCGCCGGGCCGAACGCGGTGAGGTAGCGCAGCACCAGATCGTCGAGGGAGATGCCGTCCGCGATCGGTTTGCCGACCCACTCGTCGAGCAGGGAGAACGCGACCGGCCCCTGCTGACCCCACAGTCCCCGCGGCGTCACGTGCGCGAGGGGGAGAAGGCTGTTGACCGCGTAGGCGAGGGTGGGCTGGTCCGCGTCGGGCCACCGGTCCGCCAGCGCGGTCCGGATCTCGGCGCGCGTGCGGGGCCGCTCTTCCAGCAGCGCCCGCCCCGCCTCGGTGATCGCGACGAGATCGAGACCGGCGACCTCCTTCGAGTAATGACCGAGGAAACCTCGTTCGACCACGGGTTTGATGGTCGGCCACAGCGCGAGACCGTCTTCGGCCGTCACCAGGTGCACTGTGCCCCGCATCAGCGTCGACCGGACGACCTCTCGAGCGGCCATCGGTCTCGCCAGCTCGTCCGCTTCGAAGTCTCGCAACCGCGACCAGAGGCCGACGTAGGACGCGTCGGGCGCTTGCGCTTGGAGGCCCGCCAGCCGCTCGATCGCGCTGACGGCGGGGAGGCCGGAACGCTCCAGCAGGAGCTGCCGGGCCAGGGTCGCGCGGTTGAGCGCTCGCGGGCTCAGGATCTGCGTCGTCATCAGCGGAGTTTGCCAAAGTAGGTGCGGAGGTCTTCGGCGAGCAGGTCGGGGACCTCCATCGCCGGGAAGTGGCCGCCGGTGTCGTGTTCGGTCCAGTGTTCCACCGGGCCGTCTTGGAGGCTTCGGATCGTGGTGTCCCCGGCGAAGACGGCGATGCCGAGCGGCGGGCCGGCGGGTGTTTCGCCGTCACTGTCCCAGCCGCCCTGTGACATCTGCCGATAGATCTGCATGCCTTCGTACATCGCGTGCGCCGAGGACGCGCCCGCGCCGGTGAACCAGAACAGGCTCACCGACGCCAGCAGGTGATCCAGGTCGACGGCGTCCTCCGGCAGCTTCTTGGCGGGGTCGGTCCATTCGGCGAACTTCTCCACGATCCACGCGAGCTGGCCGACTGGAGAGTCGTTCAGTGAATACGCCAGCGTCTGCGGCCTGGTCGACTGAAGGTGAAGGTAGCCGATCCCGTCGAGCTGTCTCTGGTTGAACTGTTCGGCCCGGTCACGGTCCTCGCCGGACAGCCCGTCGAGGTCCAGTGCGGGGCCGAGCGGCATGGCGGCGCCGGTGCCGGTCAGGTGCACGCCGACCACGCGATGCGGGGCGATCACCCCGAGGATGCTCGCGACCCCGGCACCCGCGTCGGTGCCATGGACACCGAAGCGCTCGTAGCCGAGGCGGTCCATCAGCGTGGTCCACGCCTGGGCGACGCGGAACAGGTTGCCCCAGCCTGGCCCTTCTGAGATCGAGAAACCGTAGCCGGGCAGCGACGGGATGACGAGGTGGAACTCGCCGCCCAGCGAGTCGATGAGCTCGCGGAATTCGAAGGGCGAGCTCGGCCAGCCGTGCGTGAGGAGCACCGGCAGCGCGTCCGGGTCGGCGGCGCGGACGTGCAGGAAGTGCACGGTCTGGCCGTCGATCTCGGTGGTGAACTGCGGGATCTCGTTGAGCTTCGCTTCCTGGGCCCGCCAGTCGAAGCCGCCGGCCCAGTACTCGGCCAGCCCCTTGAGATAGGAGACGGGGACGCCTCGGCTCCAGTCTCCGGTGACCTCGCGCGGCCAGCGGGTCCGGCTCAGGCGGTCCTTGAGGTCGTCCAGCTCGGTCTGGTCGATGGCGATGCGGAAGGGCTTGATTTCGTTCATGAGAGCTACGCTAGAAGCAATTGCGGAAAGGATCGTTCCGCGATTGCGGACAAGGTGGAATCCATGGCGGAAACTTCGGCGAGACTGCTGCGGCTCCTGTCGCTGCTGCAGGCGAAACGTGTGTGGACAGGCCCGGAACTGGCGGACCGGCTCGACGTCACGACCAGGACCATCCGCAACGACGTCGAGCGGCTGCGCGGTCTCGGCTATCCGGTCGATGCCACGCCGGGCGTCTCGGGCGGCTACACCTTGGGAGCCGGCGCGGCCATGCCGCCGTTGCTGCTCGACGACGAGGAGGCCGTCGCGGTGGCGATGGGCCTGCGCACGGCCGCGGGCGGGACGATCGCGGGGATCGAGGAGACGTCGGTCCGCGCGCTGGCGAAACTGGAGCAGGTGCTGCCCTCGCGGCTGCGGCGCCGTGTCGAGGCGCTGAATTCCGCGACGCTCGCCGTGCGGGGCGGCGGCCCCACCGTCGAAGCCGAAGTGCTCACGGTCATCGCCAACGCCTGCCGTGACCGCGAGACCCTGCGGTTCGATTACGTGGGGCACGACGGATCCGAGACGCGGCGACAGGTCGAGCCGCACCGGGTGGTGCACATGAGCCGCCGGTGGTACCTCGTCGGCTGGGACGTCGACAGGCAGGACTGGCGGACCTTTCGCGCGGATCGGGTGCGGCCGCGTACTCCCCACGGGCGACGGTTCGACCAGCGTGAACCACCCGAAGGCGGCGTGATCGCCTATCTGCAGCGCGGCGTGGGCGCGGCACTGTGGCGGCACCACGTGACGATCCGGGTGCACGCCGCGGCGGCCGGAGTCGCGGCCAAGGTGCCGCCCGCCGTCGTGGTCGAAGCCATCGACGAGCGGACCTGCCTGCTCAAGGCCGGTGCGGACACGCTCGACTACCTGGCGCTCTACCTGGGCATGCTCGACACCGACTTCGACGTCGTCGACTCGCCGGAGTTCGCCGGGCATCTGCGCAAACTGATCGGCCGGTTCAGCCGCGCGGTGGACGCTTGACGTCGAAGACCAGCTCCGGACGCTCCCAAGTGACCTTCGGCGGGCTGGGCGGGATGACACCGACGCGACGCGCGCCCATCCGCTCGTAGAACCCGGCCGCGGGCGGGTGGGAGACGACCCGGATTTCGGTCATGCCGAGGTCCGCGGCCTGCCCGAGCATATGCTCGACCAGCCACGCGCCGATGCCGGTGCCCTGGGCGGAATCGGCGACGAACAGCAGATCCAGCTCGGCCGGGTACTCGATCAGGCTGTAGAAGCCCACCACGTCACGCTGCGCGTGGGCGACGAACGCGGGATGGGTGGCGAGGTAGTCCTCGGTGACCCGGTAATCCTCGAGTATCGACGCGTACTCCCCTTGGTAGGCGGCGGATTCGTGCACCAGTGCCGTGATCCTGACGGCGTCGGAAGCGCTTGCCCTGGAGATGCGGTAGCTCGTCACTCCCGAAGCTTAGAACGTCACACCGACAACTCTTGACCTCCAGTTAAGTGGAGAGATGAGGCTGGGTTCCGACAGCAGGGGAACGAACTGGAGGAACAAGATGAAAGCGGCCGCGTTCACGGAAGCCGGTGGCCCGGAAGTGCTCCGGGTGCTGGAGCTGGAGGAGCCGCACGCCGGGGCGGGAGAGGTCCGGGTGCGGGTGAAGGCGGCGGGGGTGCAGCCGTACGACGCGGCCGTTCGGGCGGGCTGGGAACCCACGGGGCTCGAGCTGCGTTGGCCGCGTGTCCCGGGGAACGAGTTCGCCGGGGTCGTCGACGAGGTCGGTTCCGGGGTTACCGGCCTCGTCGCGGGGGCCGAGGTGCTCGGCTTCACCGCCGTACAGGCGTACGCCGAGTACATCGTGGTGCCCGCGGAGAACGTCACGCCGAAGCCGCCGGAGATGCCCTGGGAGGTCGCGGGCGGTTTCACGGCCGGGACGCAGACGGCGTACCTGGCGCTGGACTCCCTGCGGGTCGCCCGCGGCGAGACGCTGCTGGTCCATGGCGCGGCGGGTGCGGTGGGCACGGCCGCCGTCCAGCTCGCCGCGCTGCGCGGCGCGCGGGTCATCGGCACGGCGAGCGAGGCGAACCAGGAGTACGTCCGTTCCCTCGGCGCCGAACCGCTGGTCTACGGCGACGGTCTCGCCGATCGCGTGCGTGCCCTCGCGCCGTCCGGTATCCATGCCGCGCTGGACGGGGCCGGCGGTGTCGCGTTCGACCTTTCGCTGGAGCTGGTCGGGAATCCGGACCGCGTGCTCACCCTGGTCGACCACGCCCGCGCGCCCGAGGCGGGGGCGAGGGTGGTCACCGGAACGCGGTCGGCGGAGCGGTTGGGCATGCTGGCGTCGTTGTACGCCAAGGGGGAGCTGCGGTTCCTGGTGCGGCGGACGTACCCGTTCAGCGAGGCCGCGGCGGCGCATCGGGAGATCGAGACCGGACACGGGCGCGGGAAGGTCGTGCTGACCTTTCCGTGAGGGTGGGGCTCGGTCAGGGACAGGAAACGCTGACGATCTTGATGGCCACCTTGGTCTTCGAAGACGACGTCGAAAGGACGGAGCGGTGCATGGTCACGCTCGTTCCGACGAAGCTGAGCGTGTCGGTGATCGTGCCGGACTTGTCCCCGGTGATGTCGTAGGTCATCGAGCACGTTCCGTGGCTCAGCATGGCGTCCGCGGTGCCTTTGTAGCTCACGGCGGGTTCGACGACCACGACGCATCCGGCCGAACCGAAACATTGTTTGGAGTAGGTCTTCGGTTCCAGGGTGAAATCGGCGGGGGTCAGTGGTGGCGGGCTGGTCGTCGTCGGTGCCACGTAAGCGGGTGGGGTCGTGCGTGTGGTGCTTTCGTAGGAACCATCGGCCAGAACCCAGCCGTTGACGCCTTGGCAAGGCGGTTTCAGATCCGGGCTCTTGCAGGGTGACGAGGTCGATTTCGCGGCGCTCACGGGCTTGGGATTTCCGTCGCGTTCGTTGCCGAGCAGTACGAGGACCAAGGTGGTCGAGAGTGCGGCGACGGCGATGGCAGTACCGAGAAACCACGGCCAGCGTCGAGGTTTCGCCGGGTATGCGGATGGTTCGGGTGGGATGTACATGGTGCTCTCCCGCTTTGTGGTGGAACTTGCGGGATGAACTCGTCAGTCCTGCGTGAGGTGTTACGCCGCAGCTAGTCGACTAACTGCGGCTATCTCACGTCGGGTAGTAGCACCGTTCTGACGGATTCACCCGTCAGTGGTGAATGTTCCGGTTGCGTTGTTGCCTAAAATTCCGACCGGGACGCGACTGGATCGGCGACGGGGAGCTTCTGCTCACTGTTCTGGATGATGGCGTCGGGTAATCACATGTCTCGTGCCCGAATCAGGGCTCACCTGGGGCGGCTCCGGTTCCCCGTCCTCGACCTGCCCAGCGACGAGATCGTCGAACAAGTGCCAGGCTGACGTTTGATCTCACACCAAGTAACAGCATCATTTTGACGGATTCGCCCGGCGGTGGTGACTGTGGCGGTTGTGTTGTTGCTTAAAATTCCGACCGGGACGCGACTGGATCGGCGACGGGGAGCTTCTGCTCACTGCCCTGGATGAAGGCGTCGGGTAATCACATGTCTCGTGCCCGAACCAGGGCTCACCTGGGGCGGCTCCGGTTCCCCGTCCTCGACCTGCCCAGCGACGAGATCGCCGAACAAGCGCCAGGCTGACGTTTGATCTCACGCCAAGTAGCAGCGTCATTTGACGGATTCACCCGGCGGTGGTGAATGTGCCGGTTGTGTTGTTGCTTAAAATTACGAACACCTGTTCGACAGAATGCGGTATTGTTGTGGGGTGTCCGAGACCTTTCTCCCCGAGTTGCCGCAGGAGTTGTGGCGTGCTGGCAAGCTGGAGCTTGCTCATGGCGTGCTGCAGTTCCTGCAGCTGATGCGGATCGCCTCCGCCGGTCTGGGGCGGTATCTGGCGGAGGTCGAGTCCCGGGGCGCGAAAGACCTCTACGGCTACGGTTCCACGGCGGCGTGGTTCGCTGATGTGGCCGGGTTGTCGCGGGGTGAGGCCGGTCCGATCGTGAGTCAGGCGATCGCGCTGAACCCGACGCGTTCGTTGGACGGCTCGGAGGTTCCGGCGGTCGCTCCCGCGACCGGTGCGGCTGCCGCCGAGGGCGCTATCGGAAGTGAACGGATCAAGCAGATCCTGGAGATCCTGGCCAAGATCCCGCCGGGCACCTCGGTCGAGGATCGGGAGTGCGCGGAGAAGACCCTCGCCGATCTGGCCCGCGACGCCGGGCCCCGGCAGGTGTCGAAGCTCGGGGACAACCTGCTCGCCTGGCTCGACCCCGACGGCAACGAACCCAAAGACCCCGAACCCAAACAACCCTGTCGTGAAGTCACCCTGGAACGGCGCAAGGACGGGTTCTGGAAGCTGAACGGCCTCCTCGACGACGAACTCGGTGCCCGCACCGCCGCCCTCGAGGCCTACGCAGCACCACGCCCGGCCGATGAGTGCGGCCAAGCCGATATACGCACCAAAGCTGAACGCCAGGGCGACGCGTGGGCTGAACTCCTGGACTTGGCGGTCGCGTGTCCCGATCAGCCCGGAACCAACGGCTACCGCACCCTGATCCACGTGACCATCGGGCTCGAGGAGTTGAAAACTGGGCTCGGCACCGCGTGTGTGGACTTTGTCGGAAAGATGACCGCCCGCGAGGCGCGGATGGCCGCGTGCGATTGCCTGATGTTGCCGATCGTGATGAACGCGGCGGGTGAGCCGTTGGATGTGGGGCGGTTGAAGCGGTTCGTCACCCCCGCGCAACGCCGAGCCCTCAACATCCGCGACAGAGGCTGCGCCTTCCCCGGCTGCCATCGACGGCCCAGGAACTGCCACGCCCACCATATTGATCACTGGGCAGACGGCGGGCCCACGGATCTCCGGAACCTGGTGTTGCTCTGCGGGTTCCACCACCGCCTGATTCACCACGGCGACTGGCAAGTCCGCATGGCAGCCGACGGGTTACCGGAGTTCATTCCGCCTCAGTATCTGGACCCGCTACAACGAGCCCGGCGCAACACCCTCCACCGCGCCCACGCCTGACCCGAGAAGCCCGCCACCCCCACCGGCGACGGGCCCCTCGGCATGCTCACCTACCGAAGCCTGCCTCAGGTCCTCCGCAGCTTGCGGATCACCCCGCGCACCACCAACGGTGCCACGATCGCCACGAACAACACCAGCGCCGCCCAGCCCCCGAAGCCGCCCAAGCCGCCTTCGTCGTAGGCCGCGGGTGCGGCCTCTCGCCAGTTCTTCGAGCCGCCGCCCGCGGACTCTTCGTCGGGGCCCGCTGTCGCGGTCGCGGTCTTGTCGCCACTGGCCGGACCCGCGCTGGGACCGGCGGAAGCGCTGGGACCCCCGGCCCCGGGACCGGCCTTGGGTTTGCCGTTCGGGTTCAGGATCCCGGCGGTCACCAGCGGGTCGGGCGGACTGCTGGCGCCCGCCCCGAGGCTGCCGCGGAAGGTCGGGTTGCCGCAGTTGCCCGCGTTCAGCTGTTTCGGCGGCTGCCCCGTGAGCCGTGAATTGGAGTGCATGATCTCCTGCGACAGGTTCGGCGGCAGTGGCGAATAGCCGATCCGGGCCATGTTGATCTGGCCGTCGCAGGCGACGTGTTCGAGGAACGCTGTCATCGTGTCGGTCTTGCCCTGATCGCCGTAGCCGCCGCGGCAGGTGTCCCGGCCGGTCGTGCAGGGCATCATGATGTAGGAATACGCCGAAATCGGGTACGTCTTCGGGTCGGCGTTCGAGTAGACCTTGTCGAGTTTCTGGCTGAGGTCCGGGCGGAGTTCCGCGAACTTCAGCGCGGACGCGATGTTCTCCGCGTAAGGCTGGGTGTACTGACCGGCGCCGTTCTGCACCCACGCCGACGGCACGTTGTGACGTTGCGCGTAGGCGAATTCGTCGTAGGCGATGGAGAACGGGATGGTCGCTTTGCCGATGGCCTGCGCGATCTGGTCCGAGTCCGCGAGCAGCCGGTACCAGTCGGCGTCCGGTCCGCGCTCGGGCAGCTGGATCGGGCGCACCCCGGAGGGCAGGCTCCCCATCCCGTTGCCGACATTGCGGGAGACGAAGCGCTGGTACGCGTCGGGCGCCGCATACGCGATGAAGTCGTAGAACAGCGCCGTCGTCCCGGACTGCCCGGTTCGCCCGACCAGCGTGATGGGCTGGTCCGGCAACGACTTCCCGCCGTTGGTCGCGGTGATCGCCGGATCGCTCCAGCGGGTGATGTCCCGGCTGAAGATGCGGCCGATCACTTCGCGGGTCAGGTGCAGGTAGTCGACCCGCTTCCCGGCCTGGTCGGTCACGTTGTACATGACGGCGACGGCGCCGGCGACGTCCGGGACGTACTGGTAGCCGCGGGTCTGCGCGGTCACCCCGCCACCGCCCGCCGCGAGGAGCGAGGAAACCTCGGCTTCGGTCCCGCCGAAGTCGACCGTCCGGTCGCCGTACTGGTTGACCCCGGCAGGTGAGTTGGTGGCCGAATAGTTCACCGGGATACCGCGTGACGTCGCGCCGTTCTGCCAGTCCGTCATCGCGACGCCGACATAGCTGGACCCGGAGCCGGTGACCCTGCTGAGCGCCGCCGCACCGGGCGCGCCGGCCAGCGAGACCGCCAGCAGCAGCGCCGAGACCCCGCCCAGCGTGACCAGTCTGCTCGCCGTCATCCGAATCGCCCGTTCACGTAGTCGAAGGTGCGTTCATCCGAAGGCGCGTTGAAGATCGTGTCCGTCGGACCGTGTTCGATCACCCGGCCGGGTTCGTTCTCGGCCGCGAGGAAGAACGCGCAATGATCCGAAACCCGTTGTGCCTGCTGCATGTTGTGCGTGACGATCACGACGGTCACCTCATGCCCGATCTCGGCGATCGTCTGCTCGATCCGCCGGGTGGACGTCGGGTCGAGGGCGGAGCACGGCTCGTCCATCAGGAGCACGTTCGGCTGGACCGCGAGAGAGCGGGCGATGCAGAGCCGCTGCTGCTGTCCGCCGGACAGGGCGCCGCCGGGGGAGCTCAGCCGGTCGCGGACCTCGCGCCACAATCCGGCGCGCTCGAGACTCTGTTCCACGAGCGCGTTCTTGTCGTCGCATTTGACACCGGCGAGTTTGAGCCCGGCGAGCACGTTGTCCCGGATGGACATCGCCGGGAACGGGTTCGGCTTCTGGAACACCATGCCGATGCGCAGCCGGACCTGCTGGGGCCGGGTTCCGTCGGCGTAGATGTCCTGGCCGTCCAGCAGGACTTCGCCGGTCAGGGACGCCGACGGCACGAGTTCGTGCATCCGGTTGAGGATGCGCAGGAAAGTCGACTTGCCGCAGCCCGACGGGCCGATCAGCGCGGTCACCTCCTTGGCGGGCATCCGCAACGACACGCCTTCGAGGACCAGCCTGTCGCCGAACCAGGCGCCGATCTCCCGCGACTCGAGCGTGGCCGCACCGGGCGGGGGACCGCCGGTCAAGGTGACCTGAGGCCTGCTGATGTCCACATCGGACAGTTCGGTGGTGTCGGTCACCGGTTCTCCTGTGTTCTCAAGGTCTTCTTCGAACTCTTGGCCTTGCGCTTCGAACGATCACGACCGACGAACCTGGCGATCGCGAACAGGCTGAAGATGAGCAGGATCAGCACGAGCGCGCCGACGTAGCCGCGCTGCTGGACGTTCTCCAGCGGCTGCTTGATGAAGCGGTAGATGAACAGCGGGATGCTCTCCTGTGGAGCGGAGAACGGGTTGGCGTTCATCGCGAGCGAGCCGAACGAGGTGAACAGCAGCGGTGCCGTTTCCCCCGCCACCCTGGCGATGCCGAGGATGACGGCGGTGGTGACACCGGTCCGCGCGGTGGGCAGGACCACCGACCACACCGTCCGGGCCCGGCTCGCGCCGAGCGCCAGCGACGCCTCGCGCAGGCCGTCGGGCACCAGCCGGAGCACCACGTCCACGGTCCGCGTCACCGTCGGCAGCATGACCATCGTCAACGCCAGTGTGGCCATCAAACCGTTGTAGCTGAACAATCCCACGCCCGCCTGGATACCGGGGATGATCAGCGCCGCGTAGATGAACAGACCGGCCACGATGGACGGGAGACCGCTCATCGCGTCGACCATGATCCGCACCGGGCGGCGGAACCGGGACCGGGTCTCGTTGAGGAAGATCGCGGTGAGCAGGCCCAGCGGGACGACGAACACCAGGGTCAGCGCGGTCTGCTGGAGGGTGCCGACCACCGCGTGCAGCCCGCCGGTCGCGGTGACCGGATCGGTCGGCGCGACCTCGGACATGTCGTGGGTGAAGAAACCCAGGCGCAGGTAGGGCGCGCCCTCGATCACGATGTAGGTCAACAGGAACAGCAACGGGACGAGCAGCGTGAGCGCTCCGGAGACCACGATGGTCGAGACGATCCGGTCCGACGCGGCCAGCTTGCCCAGCCGGTCTCGCGTGACCAGGTAGAGCATCGCCAGGTACAGCAGGTAGGCGACGATCAGATCCGCCAGCCAGCCGGGGGATTCCAGCAGCAGGTGCATGACGAACCAGGTGAGCAACGTGGCCGACACCGCGCAGCCGAGCGCCGCCAGCCTGTCGTGGCGGGTGGTCTCCGACGGACGGCGTTTGACGAGTTTGCGCGGGCCTGACGTGACCGGGGGAGTGAGTGTCGTGGTCATCAGGCATCCACTCCCGCACCGGACCGGCTCTTCGAGATGATCACGGACGCGGTGAAGTTCGTGGCCAGCGTGAAGAGGAACAGCACCAGGCCCGCGGCCATCAGCCCGGACAGATAGAGCCCGGACGCGCCCGAGTTGTTCGCGATGAACCCGGAGATGGTCGCGCCGCCGAACTGCAGGACGTGTTGCGCGATCTCCGGAACCTGGGGCAGCAGCAGGGAAACGGCGATCGTCTCGCCGAGCGCGCGGCCGAGTCCGAGCATCGAACCGCCGATGATCCCGCCCCGGCCGAACGGCAGCATGACGGTTTTGACCATGCCCCAGCGGGTGCTGCCCAGAGCGAGCGCCGCTTCCTTTTCACCGGGCGGGGTCTGCGCGAACACCTCGCGGATCACCGAGGTCGTGATCGGGAGGACCATCAGGGAGACCACCAGTCCGGCGATGAACATGGACTGGATGTACAGCGTGTTCTCCTTGGCCGCGAACGGCGGGAACCAGCCGAGGTTCTCGGTCAGCCACTGCGAAACCGGCACGATCTGCGGTCCGAGGAAGCTGAATCCCCACAGGCCGTACAGCAGGCTGGGGATGGCGGCGAGCAGGTCGACGAGGCCGGTGAGGAAGCCGCGGACCCGTCCGCTGGAGTACTCGGTGATGAACAGCGCCGCGAGGATGCTCAGCGGGACGGCGATCAGGACGGCGATGAGCGCGACCACCACCGTGCCGTAGAGCAGGCCCAGGACACCGAGTACGCCGGAGGCCGGATCGAACCGGATGGTGCCGAAGAAGCCGAATCCGCTGTTCTCGAAGGCTGGTCCGGACCGATACACCAGGAAGAAGCCGATGACCAGGAGGATGCCCAGCATGGTCAGCCCGGCGCCGGTGGTGACCCGGCGGAACGCCCGGTCGGCCCGGGAAAGGACTTCGGTGATCGCCCGCCGCACCGGTGCTCCCGGTGGGGACGGGTCGGGCCGGGGTGGCGCGACGGTCACGAGCGGCCTTCCTTCGTCTCGGTGAGCAAGGGAATTGAGGGCACACCACGTCGCCCCTCGATGCGGCCAGTATGTGCGGCCCGATACCGCGAAAGGTGTCCATGCGGAGAACGCCCGACGGGGCGCGTGTGAATCTGTGCCGGGGCGGGTCCGGGGACGGTTGACCCCGAACGGGCGACTCGGGGACGTTGGTTTCGGCGAGGTTCTCCAACGAGTCCCGCTCTCCGCCGTATGCCCGCGCACCTTGGGAGTCGTCCGTGTTCTTCGTCCGTGCGAGACAAGTCGGGATCTTGCTGATCTGCGGGGTGCTGATGGTCACGGGAGTGTCCGTCCCCGCGGCACAGGCGCAAGCGCCGGCGAACCCGCCCTACACACTCAAAACCGAGCCCGCGGAGCTGACGGCGGCCCGCAACGGCGACCCGGTGCGGATCACGGTGTCGGGATTGGCGAGCGGTGCCCAGGCGTCCCTGAAAGTCTGCCCGAAGGTCCTCCCGGACAATCTGATCAAGGTGGCCGGTAAACCGCCGTGGGCGCGGGACAACACCGTCAGCGCGCGGGTCAAGGCCTATTGCGGGGAATTGAAGGACGAGTTCATCGCGAATCCGGCGCATATGGACAGCGCTACGGGACGCCGGAGCAGCAGAACCGGCGATATCGTCATCGACACCCAGATCCCCCTCGGTGCTTCCACCCCGAAACCGATTATCTGGGATCCGCAGTACACCACCTTCAACAAAAACGCCGAAGGTCAGGCGGACAAGCCTCCGGCGGTTTCCTGGGCGGACAATCCCGACGTCGTCGACCCGGCGACCGGCGCCAAGACCCGCAGGAAGTACTCCTTCCGCTGCGATGAGCGGAATCCCTGTTCGGTCGCGGTCACGATCACCGCGAAGAACGCGGACGGCGCTTTCGTGACCTGGATCGACAGTTCGATCGAATTCACCCCGACGCAGCAGGAGATCGGCGTCAAGGGGTGCAAGGGCGCCGGTCAGAACACGATCAGCGCCAGCATGCCCGAAAGGCTGGGGCGGGCCGCGGTCGCTTGGAACCAGGCTCTCTGCGCGCCCACCCAGGCCGAGCAGCCGGCGAACATCGTGAGCGAGACGGAGAACGCCGGACTGACCGCTTTCGACAAGGGCACCTCCGATCTCGTCATCACCGGCAGCGGGAGCACGCTCGCGAGCCAGACCGTGCGCGACCGGCAGTACATCCCGGTCGGGATCAACGCGGCGGTCGTGGCCGCGGTCGGGTGGTCGCCGACCGACAGCGACGACAACGGGAACTCGCTCAACGCGAAGTTCAACGGCACCCTGCGGTTCACCCACGACGAAGTGGCGAACATGCTCACCAAGGGCGGCCAGCAACCCGATCTGGACGGCCGGGGCGGCATCTTCAGGAACGGCTCCCCGCTGGTCGGCCGCAACCCCGGGCTCGCCGCGGTCACGAGGGAGAACGAGACGAACGCGGCCAGCGCCCGGGCCGGCGCCGAAAGCCTGGACTTCTTCGGGGTGACCGGGGAATCCGGACCGGGCACCGTGCCGCTCACCTTGAGCAAGGCCCTCGCCGTGGCCGCGCCGACGGCCTGGGTCTTCCCGAAGAAGGGGGAGAAGTACTTCGGCGAGCTGGACGGGAAATCACCGGGGGTGATCTCCGATCTGAACGTCCTCGATCCCGGCGCACTCTCCCTGCACAACGTCGACGCGAAAACCGGTCAGCTCGCCGTGCGCAAAACCGTGCAGAACGGTGTCGTCGGCACGGGATTCGTCTGCACCGGCGGCTGTATGAGCTGGGTGATCACCGATCTCGCGACGGCGAGGGCCTACGGCTGGGCGCCGGTCGCGCTCCCGGACGGCAAGGGGAACTTCGTCGCGCCGACCAAGGAAAGCCTGCAGCTGGCGGCCGATTCGATGACGGTCGGCGCGGACGGGACCGTGCAGCCCGGCACCGTGACCAAGGACGGCGCGTACCCGCTGACCTTCGTGGAGTACCTGGCGGCGCCGGTCAATCCGTTGATCGACGCCACCTGCAAACCGATGACCGCGAAGCAAGCGCAGCTCAAGGCAGTCGCCGACATGGCGGCCGGCTACGGGCAGGCACTGCTCCCGCCGGGGATGACCCCGTTGAGTCCCGGTCTGGCCGCCGCCGCACCCGTGCGGGCGGCGAAGATCGGTACCGGAACGGTCAAGGACGCCTGTCAGGAACGGGAAGAAGCGAAGAATCCGCCGCCCGCGGGCGGTAGCGGTGCCACGCCGGTCGCCAACTCCTCGTTGACCGGTCCCTCCGGCGGACCGGGTTCGACGGCCGGGACGTCGGGGACGGCCGCCGCCACCGGGCCCGCCCCCGCGGCCACCCCCACCCCGGAGAGTGTGCTGGCCGCCAAGAACCTCGCCGAGTCGATCGACATCCCGAAGTTCGCGGGGGCGGGGGTGCTGGGTGCCCTCATCCCGTTGGTGGCCCTGGTGATCCTCGCGACGCTCCCGTCCGCGACGGCGTACGTCGCCGCCGGGCGCCCGGTGCCGAGGTGGCTGGTCGTGGCGCTGGCCGAGATCGGCGCCGCGTTCGCCATGCTCTTCGGTCTCCTGCGGCGCAACTCGGCTGGTGGGGCGGCGTGAGCACCTACGTCGAAGACAGGCAGGCGGCGCCCGGACCGGAGACCCGGTTCCTGAGCTTCGGTCCGGGCTGGATCGGCGCCGTGCTCTTCGCCTGGCTGGTCACCACGCTGGTGGCGCTGGCGCTGGTCGTCTACGCGCTGGGACCGATGCTGCAGTCGAGCGACCAGCGGAAGGCACTGGGGGAGATCCGCGGCGAGATCGCGTTGGCGCTGGGTGCCAGCCAGAGTCTCTTCGGCGCCGCTCCGCCCACCAAACCGGTCGAGTTCGGCAAACCGGTCGCCGTACTGGAGATCCCCTCGCTGAAGCTGCAGCAGGTCGTCATCGAAGGCGCGTCGAGCGGGGAAACCGCTTCCGGGCCCGGCCATGTGCCGGGAACCGCCGGGCTGGGCCAGCCGGGCAATGCCGCGATCGCGGCACGCAACGCGGGTTACGGCGGTCCGTTCGGTTCGCTGGACGCCCTCGAATCCGGCGACGAGATCGTCGTCGCGACGACCCAGGGCAAGTCCGTCTACCGCGTGACCGCGAAGGCCACCCGCCCGCTCGACGAGGGGGCGGACTACGGCAAGACCGAGAACGACCGGCTGACCCTGGTGACGTCGGCGTCCTGGTGGCCGTTGGCCTCGGAGGAAGCGACCGTGGTGACGGCGGTGCTGGAGGGCAAGCCGTTCCGGCCGACCCCGCAGAACGGCAAGGCGGACGCGCAGGACGGCCGGACCGGGGACAGCGCCGCGTGGGCAGAGCTCGTGCTGGCTTTCGGCGGTTTCGTGGCGGCGGCTGCCGGGGCGACTTTCCTCTACCGCCGATGGCGACCCGTTTCCACCTACGTCATCACCGGGCCGGTCCTGCTCACCCTGGCGTCGCTGGCGGCTTTGGCGCTTTGGCGACTGTTTCCCGCCTGGGCTTAGCTCCGGGAAAGATTTCGGTCTTTTCGGACTCGAAATCCGTCTCACGTTTTGGATCTTCCCCCTTACCGACTTTGGTCGGTGGACTCCTCACTGAGAGCTCTTTAGATTCTCCCCATTACACCCGTTCAGGGGTAATCCATTCGGGCAGCCGAAGGGATTCCTGTAGCGGGCTGTGTCGTGAAAAACAGGGAGAGTTCGATGAGCAGATTCAACCGGGTAGCCACGTACTCGGTTCCGGTCGCGGTCGGCGCTTTGCTGCTGTCGACCGCGGTTTCCGGGGCGCAGGCCTCGGAAGAGGTGCGGACGCAGACCGGGATCTCCGCGCTGCAGAGCATCAAGAAGAGCCTCACTCCTGCCGAGCGCAAGCAGTCGAGCCAGCTCGTCGTCGAGAAGCGCCTGCGTGCCGACAAGGGTCTGGCCGGCAAGCTGCCCGAGTACCGGACAGGGCTGGGCGTCAGCGACGCCGGCACCGTCGCGGTGGACATCAAGGGCGCCGGACAGTCCCTGGTGGACGCGGTCAAGGCGGCGGGCGGAAACGTTCGCTACGCCTCGCCGACCGGCGCGATCCGCGCGGACCTCCCGCTGAACGCCGTCGACGCGATCGCCGGCCGCGGGGACGTCACCGAGGTCAGGGCCGCCTCCCAGGCGATGACCTGGAACGAGTCCGCGCCGCAGGAACGCCGCAAGGCCACGGCGACGCAGGCCGCCGCCGCGGTGCAGGTCGCCGAGGGCGACAAGGCGCACGGCAACGACACCGCCCGCACGAAGTACGGCGTCAACGGCGCGGGCCAGAAGGTCTGTGTCCTCTCGGACGGCATCAAGTCGCTCCAGGCGTCCCAGACCGCGGGCGAGCTGCCCGCCGTCGACGTTCTCCCCGGTCAGGCGGGCAGCGGTGACGAGGGCACCGCGATGCTCGAGATCATCCACGACATGGCTCCCGGCGCCGCGCTCGGTTTCGCGACCGCGTTCACCAGCGAGCAGAGCTTCGCCGACAACATCCGCGCGCTGCGCACCACCGGCAAGTGCACGATCATCGTCGACGACGTGTCCTATTTCGACGAGTCGCCGTTCCAGGACGGCCCGGTCGCGCAGGCCGTCAACGACGTGACCGCGGCGGGCGTGCTCTACTTCTCCTCCGCGGGCAACTCGGGCAACCTGACCGACGGCACCAGCGGCTACTACGAGGGTGACTTCCGCGGCTCCAGCAGCAAGATCCCCGGGGTCACCGGCACGCCGCACGACTTCGACCCGAGCGCCACGACCCAGCTGTACAACGCGCTTTCGCCGAACTCGGTCGGCCGCTACGTCACCCTGTTCTGGTCCGACCCGTGGGGCAAGGCCACCAGCGACTACGACCTGTTCGTCCTGAACTCGTCCGGTTCGGTCGTCGCCTCCAGCGAGGGCACGCAGAACGGCACCCAGAACCCGTACGAGATCGCCCAGGTCCCGGCCAGCGGCTCGGGCTTCAAGGTCGCCGCGGTCAAGTACAGCGGCTCCGACCGGTTCATCGCGCTCAACGTCATCCGCGGCCGCTTCGTCACCTCGGGATCGCTGAAAGCCTTCAGCACCAACGGTGTCACCTCCGGTCACTCGGCGGCAGCCAACGCCTTCAGCGTCGCGGCCGCCCCGGCAGCCGGTGCCTTCGGCCGCGCGCTCGAGACCGGTGACCCGGCGAACCCGGCCGGTCCGTTCCCCGGCCTGTTCACCGCGGCCAGCAAGTGGGAGCGGTTCACTTCGGACGGTCGCCGCAAGCAGTTCTACAACCCGGACGGTTCGGTCATCACGCCCGGCAACGTGTCCTCGACCGGTGGCGCGATCCGGAACAAGCCGGACATCACCGCCGCCGACGGCGTCGCGACCTCGGTGACCGGCTTCCAGCCGTTCTTCGGGACCTCGGCCGCCGCGCCGAGCGCCGCCGCCATCGCCGCGCTGCTGAAGCAGGGCAAGCCCGCCGCGACCCCGGCCGAGATCAGGAGCGCCCTGGTGTCGACCGCGATCGACCTCGGTGCCCCGGGCTTCGACCCGGTCACCGGCGCGGGCGTGATCATGACGGACCCGGCGCTCGCCGCACTGGGTGTCGCCCCCAAGAAGTAGAACCCCGCTCCGCGTGAAGGCCCCCTTCCCTCGGCTGGTCACTTGAAACCGTGGCCGAGGGAAGGGGGCCTTCACGCGCTAGGAGGGGTCAGGACTTGACGCAGGACAGGCCGTTCGGGCCCGAGATGGTCAGGAAGCCGAACCGCTTGATGGTGGTGGCGAGCTGGCCACCGCACAGCGGGCTGGCGGTCGCGGCCGTGTCACCGGCGGCGAAACCGACGGCGCGCTGGGCCTGGTCGTAGCTCGGGGTCCGGGTGTCGAGCACGTTGTAGACGCTGCGCGAACCGAGGAACGCCGTGGTGAAGGCCGGGGTGTAGTTGCCGGCGGAACCGGAGACCGGGGAACCGTTGAAGCCGGCGCCGGTCAGCGGGTTGACGGTGAAGCCCGCACGCTTGTCGGCGACGACCGTGTTGCCCTGCGCGATCCACTGCGCGATGGAGAACGGCGCGATCGCCCGGGCGCGGTCGGCGGCCGCGATGGAGTTGCCGTCGTGCTCCTGGAACCGCTTGATGGTGACCGGCTTGGTGGTGGGGTCGAAGCCGAGGACGGTGGTGGTGAAGAAGCTCAGCGTGCCGGAGCCGGTCTGGGGCAGGTAGACGACGATGGCGGCGTTGGCGCCCCCGACCTGGTTCCAGTTGGTGATGGAGCCGTCGTAGATGCCGCGCAGCTGCGCGAGCGACAGGGTCAGGCCCGCGCCCGAGCCGGTCGCCGAAGAGGACCAGGTGACACCGTCGGTCGCGAAGGCGTAGTACTCGAACGACGCGGGGTCGGACGAGCCGCGGGGCGACGACGAACGCGCGATGTCGATCTTGCCGTCGGCCGCGTCGCCCGAAGCCTTGAGCGCGGCCTTGCCCTGGGACGAGCCGTTCGGCGGCAGGGTGGTCGTGGTGTTGTAGACGACCTCGTCGGCGTACAGGTCACCCGGAACCGTGAAGGTCGCGCCCGGGGCGAGCAGCGGCGGGATGTTGACGTGGTTGTCGGGATCGCTGTTCCAGGCGGCGCCGTTGGCGTTGGCCAGGATCGCGCCGGTGATGTCGACGGTGGTGTCCGAGCCCGCCGCGGCAAGGACGTCTTCGAGGCCGTTGGCCGGGGCGACCGCCGAGGCGGTGCCGGTCAGGGTGAGGCAGGCACAAGCGGCGATGGCGGTGGCGCCGAGAAACCGAGTGGTACGAGCACGCATCTTGTTTGCACTCTTTCTCTAGTCCCCAAGTCGTCACGGGATTCCGTGACTTGCCATCAATCCTCGCTCCGCAACACTGTCCGGCTGCGGTGCTTCGCGTTCCCGCCCGACGTCATGGTGGTTAATCTCCGGGGAACGCACTTTCCGTGATCAGCCGTCACGGAGAACGATTCTGTGAATGCCCGCCGGAATCACGGCGGTATTTCCGGCGCCAATCGGCTATGGTCTCGATCCCTTCCCCGATGGCCGCTTCGGTGGTGGCCGACCGGAACCGGTCGAGTCCGCGTTGCGCCTCGATACGGCGTCCGTAGGCATGGCTGGCGATCGCGACGATCCGGTCGCCGGTGTGCAGGCGCCATCGCCAGCGACCCCCGCTGAGATGACTGAAATCGCTGGTCAGCTCGGCTATGTGCGCGTTGAGCCAGGTGATCGCGACGAGGCATTCCTCAGCTCGCGGATAGTCGTCGGGGGCCGAGCCCAGCGACACGTTGTTGCCGCCGAGCAGTCGCCATCGGATGGTCTCGTCGCCGGTCTGGACCAGCTGGAATCGCGGATTCGAACGGTGTGAATTCCCCCTGGGCACATCCGGTGAATCGCCTCGATGTGGTGAAGGGGTTACCGGTTTTCATGAAGGCGCGACGGCCGCCGGGTGAACGTTTTCCCCGAGCGCCGCCGCGCTAGTCTGAACGGACGCGGGTAATCGGAAAACAATCACCGAGCCGGATCGGTCCGGCACGGTCTGCGAGGAGGATCGATGGGCAACGGCAAGACCGCGGTCGTCACCGGGGCGGGCTCCGGGCTCGGCAGGGAGATCTCCCGGGCGTTACTCGGCGCGGGTTACCGGGTCGCGCTCGCGGGCCGCCGCGCGGACGCGCTGGCCGAGACCGCGGGCGGGGACGCGAAAGCGCTTCCCGTGCCCACCGACGTCGCCGACCCCGATTCCGTCGCCGCGTTGTTCGAGACGGTGCGCGCGGAGTGGGGGCGGCTGGACCTCCTGGTGAACAACGCGGGCGTGTCGGTGGGCGGCACGGTCGACGAACTGTCCTTCGCGGACTGGAAACGCGCCGTCGACACCAACCTGACCGGGATGTTCCTGTGCGCGCAGCAGGCCGTGCGGCTGATGAAGGCGCAGGACCCGCGCGGCGGCCGGATCGTCAACAACGGCTCGATCTCCGCACACGCGCCGCGTCCCGCGTCCGTGGCCTACACCGCGACGAAACACGCTGTCACCGGGCTGACGAAGTCGATCTCCCTCGACGGCCGGGCCTGGAACGTCGCTTGTGGACAGATCGACATCGGCAACGCCGCCACCGAGATGACGCTGCGGATGGCCGACGGCATCCCGCAGGCCGACGGCGGCGTCAAGGCCGAGCCGACCTTCGACTCCCGGCACGTCGCGGACGCCGTGCTGTACATGGCCGGACTGCCCTTGGACGCGAACGTCCAGTTCCTGACCATCACGGCGACCACGATGCCCTACATCGGGCGGGGCTAAGGGATCACCTTGGCCTTCTTGAACTCGTCGAACAGCCGGAAGAACATCGCCGAGGTCTCGGCGTACTCGTGGAAGCCGGCCCGCCGCGCCTTGGAGCCGTCCGCGAACATGTCGTAGTCCCAGCTGAACACGAAGTCGGCGAAGCCCCAAGACGACGAGACGGCGCTGTACGGCACCTCGAGGCCGTACTTCGCGGCGATGGAATCCCACAGCTCTTCCTTGTCCGCCATGACCACGTCGAGGGACATCGGCAGCGGCGGCGCCACCTCCAGCTCGAAGTACGCGGCGATCTTCGGCCAGAGTTCGCTCCACCGGAACAGGTCGCCGTTCGCGATGTTGTACGCCTCGTTCGTCGAGCCGGTGGCCCAGGTGGTGGCCTTCGCCAGCAGTCCGGCGTCGGTCATCTCCAGGAGGCTGTTGTACGCGCCGGGTTTGCCGGGGAAACGCAGCGGCAGGCCGAGTTCCTTCGAGATCGACGCGTAGACGGCGATGGCCAGCGCGAGGTTCATCGGGTTGCCCAGCGCGGTTCCGCCGACCACCGACGGCCGGATCGCCGACCAGGTCCAGGATTTCCCCGCCTGACGGCGTTCCAGGAACTGCTGCTGGTCGACGTTGAACTCGGGCGGCATGTGGCCGGCGTCGTCTTCGCGCGCCGGGGTCTTGAACGGGCCGAGGTGGGCGCCGTAGACCTTGTAGCCCTGCATGAGGCTGATGTGGCTCAAGCCGGGCGAGGCGGGCTCGATCGCGTCGACGAGGTTGGTCAGCATCGCCAGGTTCGGCGGGACCAGTTCGGCCCAGGTCGGCTTGTCGACATAAGCCGCGTAGAAGACATGCGTGACGTCGGCCAGGCCGCCGAGCTTCGCGCGGGTGTCGTCCGCGTCGAGCAGGTCGACGGCGATCTGACCCGGGCCGCCGCGCCGTGACAGGCCGATGACCCGCCAGCCGGGCTGGGTCTCGAGATGAGCGATCAGGTTCTTGCCGATGACCCCGTTGGCCCCGGCGACCAGGGCGACCTTGCGTTCTTCGTTCATGTCACCGAGCTTGGCCCGGCGGTCGAGATAAGTCCAAGGCATAGATCTCACCGCTCCGATAAGCTGAGTTCATGACCAGCCTGCGGCAGCTCGAGTACCTGGTGACCGTCGTCGACACCGGCTCCTTCACCCGCGCCGCGGAGTTGCTGCACGTGACGCAGCCCGCGCTGTCGCACCAGATGCGCGCGCTGGAGAAGGGCGTCGGCGGCCCGCTGCTCGAACGCCTGCCGCGCAGCGTCCGCCTCACGCCGATGGGCCGCGCCATGCTGCCGCACGCCCGCGCCACCCTCGCCGACGCGGAACGCGCCCGGTGCGCCGCCCGGCAGGCGTCCGGGCTGGAAGCCGGGGAACTGCAGATCGCCACGGTCTACTCGGTCGGCCTCGGTGTCCTGCCCGCGGCGCTGCGCGTGTGGCGCAGGGAACGGCCGGACGTCGACGTCCGGCTGGTGGAGTTCCGGCACGCGGACGAACTCCGGGACGCCATGGCGGCGGGGGAGGCCGACGTCGCGGTCGGCCCGGTCCCGCCGGGCTGGGACGGGCCGGTGCGCGAAATCGGCACCGAGGAGTTCGTCGTCGTCCTGCCGATCGACGGGCCCCGCGAGGACGACGGCACCGGCGTCGTCGACCTGGCGACCCTCGCCGACTGCGCGTGGGTGCATTACGCGCCGGGCAACGGCCTCGCCGATCTCGTCGACCAGGCTTGCGCCGCGGTGGGATTCCAGCCGCGGGCCGCCGTCCGGACCGAACAGAGCGCGGCGGCCCCGGTGCTCGCCGCGGCAGGCCTCGGTCCCGCGCTGGTCCCGGCCAACGTGCTGCCCGAGGGCTTCCACGGCCGGGTCCTGCGGCCCGAACCGGCGATCCGGCGTACGCTCGCCGCCTACTGCCGGAGCACGCCCGACCCGCTGACCTCGGCCTTCATCGACGTCGTCGCGGGGGAGTGCACGCTCGGGTCACCGCACGGAAACCGCTGACAGGTCCACGCTCCCGAACGACGTCGCCTTCACGTCGCCGACCCGGTCCGCCCAGACGGCGTGCCCGTGCCCGGACCACAGCGGCGCGACCGGGAGATCCCGCAGCAACTGGTTCTCCACCAGGCGATAGACCTCGCCGCTGTCGGCGGCTTCGGTCTCCTCGGCCGATTTCAGCAGGTCGGCGAACCCGTCACTGGAGTAACCGGTGAACTCGACGATCTTGGCCAGCACCTCCTGCGGGCTGGGCGTCGCGAGATCCACGTCGATCGCGAACGGTCCCTCGCCGGGCTCCGGGGAGAGCGGGACACCGGCGGCCTTGGTGACTTGTTCGGCCAGCGGTCCCTGCCAGCGCGTCTGGGACTGTCCGAAGTGGACAGGAGTGGTGGGGAACTCCGCCTGGCTCAACAGGGACTTCCCCGCCTCCGCGTCGAACGTGCACGGACGGCAGGTGCTGCTGCGCTCGCCGGGCGCGACGGCGGGCGGCAGCAGCGACTTCGCCGGGTCCGCCTGCTTGCCGAGGACGCCGGCCTCCAGCGCGGCACGGTCGATCCCGAGCGCGAAGCCGTGCCGGACGGTCGCGTCGGAGAAGTGCGGAGCGGTCAACGGGAAACCGAGGTAGGAAACGTTCGGGAGCGCCCACATCACGTGCCGCTGCGCGAAATCCGTGTGCATGGCCTCGTGACGATCGCCCGGGACTGCGGTGGAGAGATCGAGCTTCCCGGCCTTGACCTCGTCGTACTGCGCCGCCGCGTCCCCGGTCTTCAGCTCGATCACGCGCGCCTTGCCCGCCGCGTCCGCCACGCGGACGAGTTTGCCGCCTGATGGCAGCCAGTCCCCGTCCAAGCGGAACGGTCCGTTGCCGATGGGCCGTCGGGCGAACCCCGCCCAATCACGCGAAGCCAGCACGGACGCGGGCAGCGGGACCAGGGCGGGAGAGGAGAGCAAGGCGGGGATCTGCCCGGACGGCCGGTCGAGGACGAGCCGGATCGTCAGCGGATCCGGCGCGGTGATCTCCTTGGCCCGCACGAGATCCTTCAGCACCCGCGAAGCCGCCCAGCTTTCCCGGGCCACGACTTTCCAGGTGTCCACATAGGACTGCGCGGTGACCGGGGTGCCGTCGTGGAACTTCCCGCCGTCCTTAAGCTTGGCCGTCCAGGTGATCCGGTCGGTGCTGACGATCGACTCGGCCGCGCGCGGTGTCGCCTTCCCCGTCGCGGGGTCGTAGTCCGCCAGCGGTGTCCACAGCGCGCTCGTGACGAGCCTGCCCGCCTGATCGCGGACGTCCGCGGGATTGGTCGAGACCGGCGCGGACAGCCCCACGCGAAGAACGTCCGGTGCGGGCGGTTCGCCGGATTCCGTGCAGCCCGCGGCGATCAGGGCGGCGGCGAGGAGCGGGACCAGAAGACGCAAGCGCATGGTCATGTCATAGCAGTTCCGCACCGACCATCGGCGGTTGTGCGGGCAAAGTGGTGATCATAGGGTGTGGGGACCAGCCTGGGAGGTTTCTGTGCGAGGAAACTGGTTGCTACGTTCATGCTTGGCGATCACCACGGTCACCGTGACCCTGATCGCCACCGGCCTGCCCGCCGCCGCCTGCGGTGAAGAGGACAAGCCGGCGAGTGAGAAGGTTCGGGTCTCGGGGGCACCCGGCGCGGTGAAGAACGTCAAGGCCGTCGGCAACGTGCCCGACGCTCAGGGCGCCATCGCCATGGGTTTCCTGCAGTACGGCCACCGCGACGTCATGGCCGTTTCCGGCGAGTTCGGCCTGAAGGTCTACGACCTCACGAAGAACCCCACGGCGCCGAAGCTGATCGGCGAGGTCAGCCTTCCCGGACTGTGGGAAACCGAAGACACCGAGGTCGACGTCAAACGCAAGCTCGTGTTCCTCGCGCGGGATCCGCGGGCCTACGGCGGGACCACGCAGACCGGCGAGTCCGGTATCTACATCATCGACCTGAAGAACCCGGACAAACCGGCCATCCTGAGCTACACCAAGGTGCCCGCCGGTCACACGACGAGCTGCGTCGACGACTGCCGGTACCTCTGGACCGGTGGCCCGGCGAAGGCCGCGAACCAGCCCGCCGACTGGGGCGGCCGCCCGATCTGGGTGACCGACATCCGCGATCCGCGCAACCCCAAGACGTTCCCGAACCCGATCGAACTCGCGCGCAACGACGGCAAGACCGACTACGTGCACGACGTCCAGGTCGACGACGAGGGTGTGGCGTGGGTGTCCGGGCGCGGCGGCGTCCGTGGCTACTGGACCAGCGGCTACCACCGCGATCCCGTACTGGGCAAGGTCCGTCGCGCGACGGCGTTCGAACCGGTGCCCTACGCGGGCGGCGGGATCGAGGAGACGGCGGCGCCGTCGAAGTTCATGCACAACAGCTTCCATCCGTCCGGACACCGCTCGGCCGACGGTGCCGAGTCGAACCGCTGGCGTGGGCGGGATCTCATCTACGCCACCGAGGAGAGCTTCCTCGACGGCTGTGCCGGTGACGGCGTGCTGACGATCTCGTCGCTGCAGAACTCCTACAACGGCGAGGGCTGGCGCTCGACGCCGGAGAAGCCGTTCCGCCTCAAGTCCGTCGGCACCTGGAGCGTCGCCGGGCAGGAAGGCAGCGACCCGGCGACGGGCGACTGCTCCGCGCACTACTTCGACGTCCGCGGCAAGGTCCTCGTGCAATCGTTCTACACGCAGGGCACGCGGTTCCTCGACGTCAGCGATCCGACCGACCCGAAGCAGATCGCCTACTTCCGCCCGGCGGACGCCAGCGCGTGGGCGCCCTACTGGCACAAGGGTTACGTCTACGTCGCCGACAACACTCGCGGAATCGACATCCTGAAGCTCACCGCCTGAGCGAAGATGTCCCCATGCGCTCCATGGGGAAGACGCTGGGGAGCACGGCCGCGGTCGTCCTGATCGCGGCCTGTGACCCGGCACCGCCGGAAGACGCGGCCGTCCACACCGATCCGGCGCCGGTCGTCCGGACGTTCCCGGAGATCGTCGAGGCGTCCGGCGCGCAGTGGCGTTCCTGCGAGCTGCCCATGAACGGCAAGGCGCGGACCGCGTTCGTCGCCGACGGGGCCGACCAGGCGTTCCTCACCTCGACAATCATGTAACAAAGCCATGACGGAACTGTCGCGCGATTATCACGGGATTCGCATGATCCGTTCCTAGCTTGGCGTCATGGCCACCTTGCTCGAACGGGCGCTCGCTCCCGTTCTCGAGAAAACCCCGCGGCGGAGCATCACGGCGCTGTTCGCGATCGCCGCCGGTGTCGCCGCGTACACCGGGCTCCGGCTGCCGGGGACCTGGGCGGCGACCCTGCAAACGGTTTCCCTCACCGACGGTTTCCACCGGCGTTTCCTCGTCGGCACGCTCCTGAAGCCGTTCGGGCAGCACTACCTGGTCTTCGCGGTCGCGAGCTTCCTCGTCCTCGGCGCGCTGCTGACGGCGGTGGCGATCGCGTTCTTCCGCAGCCGTACCGAAAGCCGGCGGCTGCTGATCGTCGCCTGGCTCCTGCTGCCGACCGGCGGCTATCTGTTCCACGAAGTCGGCTACTTCGACCAGATGCTGTACCTGCTGCTGTTCGGCGCGTTGTGGGCGTTGCACCGGAACCGGCCGGTGCTCGCGAGCGCGATGATGGCGCTTTCGGTGACGGTGCACGAAATCGCACTGCTCACCGTGTTGCCGGTGTTCGGTTTCGTCCTGCTGCGGCGGTTCCCGTTCCGGCGCGCTTGCGCGTTGCTGGCCCCGGGCGCGGGGCTCGGCCTGCTGATCCTCGCGCTGCCGCCCGTCGCTCCCGGCGCCGTCGCCAAGCTCGGGCGAGAACTGTCCACAGTGGACTTCGCCTACCGTGTCGACGCGCTGAACCTCTTCGGGCGCACGCAGGCCGAGAGCTGGCGGATGTACTCGATCACCCACGTGCTGTTGTATCTGGTGCCGATCGCGATCGTGGTGGTCGGCGGATTCCTGGTCCTGCACCGGCCTTCGCTCACGGCCGCGGCGCCCGTCGCCGCCATCGCGGCACCGGTGCTGCTCGCGTTCGGCGGCTGGGACGACGCCCGCTGGGGTTTCCTGCTGGTGACCGACTTCGTGGTCGTGCTGTGGCTCTGGCTCGGCCGCCGCGAACTGAAGCTCCCGCAGATGGCCGTCCTGACCGCGCTGTTCCTGATCCTCACGCACGTCCCGATGCCGTACTTCGACGGCTACGAGCCGCGTGGGCTCACGTTGGTGACACCCGTGGAAGACGCACGGTGAAAACCGCGCCCCGGTCGTTGCGGACGGCCAGCGAGCCGCCGTGGATCAGCACGTTCTCCCGGGCGATCGCCAGCCCGAGCCCGCTGCCTTCGGTCGCCCGCCGCGCGTGATCACCCCGCACGAACCGGTCGAACAGGATCGGGAGCAGTTCCCCGGGAACCCCCGGCCCGGAATCGGCGACCCGGATCGTCACGGCGTCGGCGGCGCCCTCCAGGGTCACGGTGATCGGGGTCCGGCCGTGCCGGACGGCGTTGACCAGGAGGTTGCTCACGACGGTGTGGACGCGGCGAGGGTCGGCGACGACGGTCGTGTCCCCGATGCTCGTCACCTCGACGGCGGCCCCCGGCACGCTGACCTCGATCGCGTCCTCGACCAGCTCGGGCAACTCGACCGGTTCCGGCCGGAAGTCCGCGGAGCCCGCGTCGAACCGGGAGATCTCCATCAGATCCTCGACGAGCCTCGCCAGCCGCCGGGTCTGCGTGCCGAGCAGTTCGGTCGCGCGGGTCCGGGTCTCGGGGGTGGCGCTGTCGAGGGTGTCGACCGTGGCGACCATCGAGGCGAGCGGGGTCCGCAGGTCGTGGGCGACGTCGGCGACGAACCGCTGCTGCTGGCGGTCCTTGGCGCGCAGGTCCTCGATCGCCACGCCGACCCGATCGGCCATCGTGTTGAAAGACTTGGCCAGCTCGGCGAGTTCGTCACGGCCCTTCACCGGGACACGGACGTCGAAGGCGCCGTCGCCCAGATCGCGGGCGGCGGACGCGACCCGGCGCACCGGCCGCTGGATGTTCCATGCGGTGAACAGGGCCGCGACGACACCGAGCGCGGCCACGCCGAGAGCGATGTACACCAGCTTCTTCCGCTGTTCGGCCAGATCGATGTCGAGCGGGGTGAGGTCGAAGAACTGCACCAGCCAGTAGTCGACGAAGTTGCCGCTGACCACGAGAAGCCGCCTGCCGGTCTGCGGGTCGACGGTGATCGCCGTCAGCAGGTCCATCGTCTTGCCCGTACGGACCAGCACCCGGTCCTTGACCGACGCCACGAGCCCCAGCCGGTCGGCGACGCGCACCGGCACGGGCTGTGCCCGGTACCAGAGATCGGTCGAAGCGAAGGTCACGAGGTCGGGTTGGCCATCGGGCCACTTGGCGAACAGCGCCCACTCCCCGGTCTTGCCGGTCATCATGGTGGCGAACCCTTCCAGGGTGGATCTGTTGTCCATGATCGCTTCGAGGCCCCGCCAGGACTGCTCGAACATGGCGCCGAACGACGTCTCGGCGGTGTAGACGAAACTGTCGACGGCGTCGTCTTCCCGCACTTTCGACGCGGTGAAGGCCATCACCGCGGTCGCCGTCGTCGTCACCAGGACGACCGCCGCGGTCACCTTCGTCCGAAGCCCGAACGACGGCCGCCTCACTGGCCCACCAGCCGGTAGCCGAGCCCGCGCACCGTCTTCAGCACGACGGGATTCGCGGGATCGTCCTCGATCTTCGCCCGCAGCCGCGCGACCGCCGCGTCGACGATCCGGGAGTCGCCGACGTAGCCGTAGTCCCAGACCCGTTTCAGCAGCGTCTGCCTGCTCAGCACCTGGTTCGGATGCTCCGCGAACTCGACGAGCAGCCGGATCTCGGTCGCGGTGAGCGCGAGTTCGACGCCGTCGCGGGTCACGCTCATCGCGCCCGCGTCGATCTCCAGCCGCCCCACCAGCAGCATCCCTGGCGACGGCCCCGGAGCGGTGACCGCCCGACGGCCGATCGCCTTGATCCGCGCGTCGATCACCCGCGGTTCGGCGGGTTTGACCACGTAGTCGTCGGCACCGCATTCCAGCCCGGCGACGATGTCGATCGGATCGCCGCGGGCCGTTAGCAGGACCAGCGGCAGCCTGCTGCGGGCGCGGATCCGGCGGCAGACCTCGAAGCCGTCCATCCCGGGCAACATGACGTCGAGCAGGATGAAGTCGAGGTCCAGCCGGTCGGTGAACAGCGCGTCCAGCGCCCGCTCCCCGGTCGGCGCGACGACGACGTCGTGCCCGAGGGCCTTCAGCGCGAGTGTGAGCGCTTCAGCCAGGGCCTCGTCGTCTTCGACGAGCAGGATGCGCGGCATGGAGGTCCCCCAAGATCGAGTTCGTCACCGATCGTAAGCGGGCCTTGCCGCGGTTCAGGAGACTTCGTGCCGAACCGTGGCGATGCCGTGCGGTCTCGTCACAAAGATCAGTTCTTGATCTTCGGGTTCCAGGCCGTGAGCGTCAGCTTGCCGGTCGTGCCGAGATCGGTGTCGACCGTGATCCGCTGCTCCGGGTCGCCCTTCGCCGCCGCGACGGTCACATAGGCGCCCGCTTCCGGCGAACCCACGGTGACGGTGTTCGACCACGAGACCACCGACAGCAGCGTCCCGCCGGGCTGGACCGTCTGCGGCGCGGCGCCGGGATCGATCGCCATATACGAAGTCCCGTGCTCGACCTCGACCGTCATCGGGCGTTTTTCCTTGTCCAGCAAGCGGACTTCGGGATAGCCGGTGAGTGTGCGCGCTGTCGTGCCGCAGTTGGTCAAGGTCAGGACGATCGCCCGGTGACCCAAAGCGGCGTCGACCGGCCCCGACTTCACCGTGACACCGGTGCCGAGACAGCCCGCCGGTTCGACTTCGCCCGGCACGGGAGTGTGGACCGTCGGCGGGACAGGCATTGGTGGTGGCGGGGTACTGCACCCAGCCGCCACCAACGCCGTCGCCAACACCGTTGAGATCGCTTTCCCCAGCACCCGCGGATCCTATCGACCCGCACGGGCGGCGGTTTCATGTGATCAGACGGCGAACTCGCGTGATCAGAGACGGAACTCGCGTGATCAGAGACGGAACTCGCGTGATCAGACGCCGTACATCCGAGTGCGGCAGCCAATCACGCGAGTTACGGGTCTGATCACGCGAGTCACGCCTTCGAGCCCGACGAACGGGCCGGTCACAGTGGGCCCGGACACTCACGACCACCTGGACCGACCCGTTCGAGTTCAGGCCAGCAACTCCTGCAGTTCTTCGACGGCGGTGGCGAGTTCCGTCGCGAACAGTTCCATCTCGTGTGCCACGTGCTTCGGTGTGCACAGGTAGATGTTGAGGCTGTCCGGCAGCAGCACGTACGCGATGCCGATGCACTGCGGGCTGGTCGACCCGAAGCCGAAGTACTGGATGTTCACCGACGGCGCCGAGCTGGTGCTCAGGTAGTCGTCGCGCATCTTCAGCCAGCCAGGCGACGAGTACAGCGCCGGGGATCCCTCGACACCGCGCCGCTTTTGGATCAGTTGCAGCTCCCAGAGGTGCTGCTCCGGCGCCTCGCCCGCCTGGCACTCCTTCGCCCGCGTGACGTGCTTCGCCGCCGCCGCGCGGAAGGCCGACTGCCGCGTCTGCCGGTCCGCGTTCTGGTCGTCCATCGTCTTGACGAACCAGTGCACCTCGGGCGTCACCACCCGCATCGCTTCGGTGCGCCCGTTCCGGTACTGCCGTGTCGCGATCGATTCGTACGTCGCGCCGGTGATCCCCTTCGCGCGTTTGTGCGCGAGCTGGTACGCCATCTGCGCGAAGCCGTCGGGGGACATCCCCAGCTCCTTCGCCCGCTTCGCGCCGAAGTTGGTGAAGGACACCGTCTTCGTAGCTGTCGCGCCGGCGTACTCGGCGAAGGACGCCGCAGCGGCGCGCGCGTCTTCGCGAAGCGCGTCACCCAGGACGAACTCGATGACCTCGGACGCCGGGACACCGTCGGCGGGCGCCCGCTCCAGCCGCGTTCCGCTCAGGAGCGCGTCGGTGAACCCGAGGATCGTGGTCCCGTCCAGTTCGCAGTGCTCGACGTTGATCCCCGCCGTGCCGTCCTCGAACACGATCAGCGAGACGGCCTTGTCGAACCAGCGGTTGCCGCTGTCGCCGTGCAGCAGCTTGTCGCACGCTTCCTGCGTGTCCGCCGGGGTGAAGTCCTCCAAGCACAGGCAGAACAGCGCCGTCTCGATGTCGTCGAGCGCGGCCGCGTTCCCGGCGGCGAGCAACGCCTCGCGCGTCGCCGCCCACTCCGCCCTGGCCTTGGTGGTGAAATGCCCGGCGGCGGTCTCCGGATCCTCGACGAAGTTCCCCGACTTGACGATCACCTGCAACCCCGCGACCAGCTGTTCGGGGGAGTACGGGCGGCCGTCGGGCGCGATGACGTCCATCCGGAACGGGGTGTCGCGGTGGAAGACCACGATGTGCCGCGCCCTCGACGGCCCTTCCCAGTCCTCGCGGTACGGCGTGCGCGCGGTGTCCTGCACGGCGCCGGGGATCCGCGTCGCCGAGAACAGGTATTTGTGCTGCACCATCGACTGCGGCTGCCCGCGCAGCACGATCGGCGGCACCAGTTCCTCGTCGAGCTTCAGCTTGTAGTCCACCGCCGACGCGGCCAGTTCGGCCGCCCGCTCCAGCTGTCCCAAGGGGGATTCGGTGAACAGGAAGAAGAAGTTCGCGTTGAGCGCGATCCGGTCTCGGCGGCCGAGGTAGCGGTACGGCCAGAAGGTGTCGAGCCAGCTGCGGACGTCTTCACGGCTGTCGAACGCCTCGAGCGCGCTCTGCAGTTCGTGCGCGGGGCTCCCTTCCGCGAGGAACTCGGCGACGGCGCCTTCGGTTTCCGCGAGCTCGCCGGGGGTGAGCAGCGGCGAGCACCACTCGAGGAACCGGCGACAGGTGTCCTCCAGGCTGGGGACGGGAACCCGCGGCAGGACGTCCTCGTTGCCGAACGTGCGGGTGGACAGTTCCGGACTGCTCACGATCATCCTTGATCTCGAAGGGGAAGGGCGTTCAGTGCGGAGGCGAGCCCGCCCGCCGCGCCGTTCGGGCGGGAGACGAACAGCCGCGCGTACAGCCTGCCGTCGTCTTCCAGCCCACGCGGGTCGACGCCCGCGACGGACAGGTTGTCCAGGATCTGCGTCCGTTCCTCTTCCGACGCGAATTTCCGCTGCCGGAAGACGCCGTCGACCCCGGTCGTCTCGTAATCCAGCCGGCCGAGGCTCGTGGCGACCGGATCGTAGGAGAACATCCGGAGGACGAAATGCGCCATCCAGGGCCGGTTTTCCCGCGCTATCCGGACGAGGGTCTTCTCGGTGACGTAGCCGACGCAGCCGGTCGAGATGACGATGTCGACGTCGGCCAGCAGCGCGCGTTGCTCCTCGGTCGGTTCCTCGTTCTCCAGATCCGCGTGGATCGCCTCGTCGATGAAACCCGCGGCGAGCGCGTAGTCCAGAGCGGGCGCGGAGGTGTCGAGTCCGATGAAACGGACCCCGTCCCCGACGGCGAGCCTCTCGACCAGCCGCCGGTCGTGCGCGATCAGATCGTCCCTGCTCAGCGACTCGACGCCCGCGTAGTGGTCGTACAGTTCCTCCATCGAGGTGTCACACCGGTACAGCGCCGCGTTGACGCCGTAGGAACAGCCGAGGTCGAGCACCGTCGGCACCTTCACGTCCTGCTCGGCGCGGTACTCGTCGATCAGTTTCGCGAAGTAGGCCTTGGCCTGCTGGGGGATGCCGTAGTCCAGCCTGCGCAAGGTGCCGAAGAAGGCACGCGGATCGGGCTCGGTGTAGATGTGATCGAAAGAGATCTTGCCGGTCGAATCCAAAGGCACGGGCCAAGCTCCTGACTTAGTCGAGCAGCTGATCGCCCCGGACGGTCGCCGAAGCGACGTGTTCCGGCAGTACCCGGCCGAACAGCTGTCTCGTCCGTTCCGGACTGCCGATGACCCCAGGACGCTCGCTGTACGCGAAGATCGCGGAATGGCGGGCGACTGACCCTTGAACACTACTCACGCGGTGAAGCGCGAAGCGTCCGCGAAAGAGTTGAAGATCGCCAGGACGCAGAGTGAGCCGCCGGATCAGGTGATCCCCTTCGCCCGCCAGAACGGCACGGACGTCGTCGAAGTTCTCCGCCGCTTCGGAGCGGATGTTCGGGCAGTATTCGAAGACCCCGCCGTCGGTGGCCTCCTGCGTGAGCATGCTGACGGTGTAGGAGTTGGTGTCGAAATGCCACGGATGCGAGCGGCCCGGTTCGATCACGTTGAGCACCAGTCCGGACAGCGGATCGGCGAGTTCGTGGAGCTCGGGGAGCTCGAAGCAGTCCGCGACGAACCGCTGGAACTCACGGCTCGAGTACAGCTGCTGGATGACCGCGGTCGCCGGGATCTGGTCGCGCGCCACGAAGGCGTTGCCGCGTTCCATGATCGTGCGGCCGGGATGGTCTTCCGGCAGCGGAGTGTCGATGGCGGTGTTGTAGGCGTTGACGCGTTCGACCTTCGCGTACGCCTCGGGAGCGATCTCCGCGCCTTCGCGGCGAAGGACGTCGCGCAACTCCGGGCGGATGAAGTCGGCCAAGACGCTGCACCCCGTTTCCCGCAGTTCGGCGCGGGTGCGGGCGACGATTTCGCGCCAGGCCGGGCTTCCCGGTTCGGAGAGCGGATAGCGGGCGGTGTCGGCCACCTGGACTGCGCTCGCGGTCATCGACGTCCTCTCGGCTGCCCGGAAGTGATTCTCGGGTTTAGCACAGAAGACACCCGCAGCCCCCGCGCCTTGTGAGCGGTGACACACGCAAAGTGATGGCCCCCTTCCCCACGGTGTACGCGAGTCAGGGGGCCATCACGGGGTTTTCGTCAGGTGGTGACAAGCGGCAGTGACGGCCGCCGGACCGCGGTCGCGACACCGTCCGACGCCTCGGCCGCCGCGATCCGCTCGGGCGTCGGCGTGCCGTACTCGGTGGTCCGCTGCCGCAGCGGACGGCCCAGCGGTTCGACCATCGCGCGCATGTCGCTGATCGTCTTGTACGACCCGTTGGCCGCACCCGCCATCCGGCTGATCGTCTCCTCCATCAGCGTCCCGCCGATGTCGTTGACCCCGCCCCGCAGCACCGCGCGACTGCCCTCTTCACCGAGTTTCACCCAGGAACTCTGGATGTTGTCGATCATCCCGTGCAGCAGCAGCCGGGACAGCGCGTGCACCGCGCGGTTCTCGCGCAGCGTCGTCCCCGCCCTGGCGAGCCCGGCGAGGTAGATCGGCGAGCTCTGGTGGATGAACGGCAGCAGCACGAACTCGCTGAACCCGCGCCGCCCGTTGCGCTCCAGGCCTTCACGCTGCAGTTTCGCCAGCAGCTTCAGGTGCCCGACCCAGTGCGCGGGGGTGTCGACGTGGCCGTACATCATCGTCGACGTCGTCGTGATGCCGAGTTTGTGCGCGGTGGTGACGACGTTGATCCACTCCGACGTCGGCAGCTTGCCCTTCGTCAGCACCCAGCGGACGTCGTCGTCGAGGATCTCCGCGGCCGTCCCCGGCAGCGAGTCGACGCCGGACGCCTTCGCCTGTGCCAGCCAATCCTCGATCGAGAGGTTCGTCCGCGAAGCGCCGTTGACGACCTCCATCGGGCTGTAGGAGTGCAGGTGGATGCCCGGCTGACGCCGTTTCACCTCGGCCGCGAGGTCGAAGTACGCGGTGCCCGGCAGATCCGGGTGGATGCCGCCCTGCATGCAGATCTCGGTCGCTCCGGCGGCCCAAGCCTCGTCGACCCGGTCGCCGACCTGCTCCAGCGAAAGCGTGTACGCGTCGGCGTCGGTGCGCCGCTGGGCGAACGCGCAGAAGCGGCAGCCGGTGTAGCAGACGTTGGTGAAGTTGATGTTCCGCGTGACCACGAAGGTGACGTCGTCGCCGTTCACCTCGCGACGCAGGTCGTCGGCGATCTTGGTGAACGCGTCGAGCTCCGGGCCGTCGGCGTGCAGCAGCGCGAGAGCCTCGTCGTCCGAAAGCCCGGCGGGGTTCTTTTCCGCGCTGCGCAAGGCATCCCGGATGTCGGTGTCGAACCGCTGCGGCGCGGTCTTGATGTTGCCCTTGATCTCGTCCCAGTCGCCGTAGACCGAGTCGAAGTCGCTGCGGCGGTCTTCCGTTCGCCCGACGGTGTCGACCTCGACGTGCAGATCGGTCCGCCCAGCCTCCTTCCAGCCGCCGTCGGGCTCCTGCCACGGGATGCCCACCGGGATGGCTTCTTCGATCGCGAGCCCGGTCTCGGTGTCGGTCAGCGGCGCGAGATGCGCGTTCATCCGCGGGTCCAGCCACGGCTCGCCGGTCTTGACGTACTCCGGATAGATCGGGAGCCGCTCGCGCACGGTGAACCCGAGCGCCTCGGTGCGGCGCTTGAGTTCGTCGATCTGCGGCCACGCGCGTTCCGGGTTCACGTGATCGGGGGTCAGCGGGGAGACGCCGCCCCAGTCGTCGATGCCGGCGTTCAGCATCAGTTCGTACTGCTGGCCGATGAGGTTCGGCGGTGCCTGGATGCGCATCGTCGGCCCGAGCACGAGCCGCGCGACGGCGATGGTCGCGGCGAGTTCCTCAAGATCGGCGTCCGGGGTCGCGCGCATCTTCGTGTCCGGCTTCGCGCGGAAGTTCTGCACGATGACTTCCTGGATGCCGCCGTAGGTCTTCGCGACCTTGCGGATGGCGAACAACGCGTCGGCGCGTTCCTCGAAGTTCTCGCCGATGCCGATCAAAATGCCCGTCGTGAACGGCACCGAGCTGCGACCGGCGTCCTCCAGGACACGCAGGCGGACGTCGGGATCCTTGTCGGGCGAGCCGTAGTGAGGGCCGCCCTTCTCGGTGTAGAGCCGCTTCGCGGTCGTCTCCAGCATCATGCCCATCGACGCCGAAACCGGCTTGAGGCGCTGGAAGTCCTGCCAGGTCAGCACGCCCGGATTGAGGTGAGGCAGTACGCCGGTCTCTTCGAGGACCCGGATCGCCATCGCGCGGACGTAGGACAGCGTGTCGTCGTAGCCGTGCGCGTCGAGCCAGTCCTTCGCCGCCGTCCAGCGGTCCTCCGGACGGTCGCCGAGGGTGAACAGCGCCTCCTTGACCCCCATCGCGGCACCCTTGCGCGCGATGTCGAGTACCTCGTCGGGGGAGAGGAACGGCGCTTCGACGCGGCCGGGAACGGTCGCGAAAGTGCAGTAGCCACAGCGATCCCGGCACAACCGGGTCAGCGGGATGAACACCGAACGGCTGTAGGTGACCACGCCCGGGCGGCCCGCCGCGACGAGCCCGGCGTCACGGACGCGGGAGGCGTGCTCGGACAGCGTCTTGAGATCGTCGCCGCGAGCCTGGAGCAGGATCGAGGCCTCGGTGAGGTCGAGGGTCTTCCCATCGCGCGCCCTGGCGAGCGCGCGGCGCATCGCCGAGGTGGTGGGGGCGGTCGCGTCAGCGGGGGATGCCATTCCCGCACGCTATGGCCGGACTCGCTCCAGCTGCCAGTGCGCATCCCGCCACTGTGTCACCCACGTGGGTATCGTCACTGTTTCCGCTGGTCAAAGGCATATCTTGGTTGCCGATCACCTGCCTGGAGTGTATTACCTAAAGTGTGGCTTCGGTGATCGGCAAGAAGGTCGGCGGGCGGACGTACTACTACCTCGTCACCTCCGCCCGGGTCGACGGTGAGCCCCGTGTGGTGTCCCAGCGCTACCTCGGCACCGCCGAGGAGATCGGGCGCGCGATGGACGGCGACGTCTCCGCGCCCGGCGAAGCGCGGCACCGGACCTTCGGCGACGTCGCGGCCGTGTGGGCCACTTTGCGGCGGCTCGAGTTCGTCCGCCGGGTCGACGAAGCCGTCGGAGCCCAGCGCGCCGAGACCACCTTGGGCTCACATCTCGCGCTCGCGGTCCTGCACCGGGCGACAGCGCCGGACACGGACCTGGCCTCCTGGTGGGAGGACGGCGTCGCGCGCGAGTTCCTGAAGGCCGACCTGGCGAATCACTGGCGAGCGCTGCAACGCCTCACCCCGGAACGGATCACGCGGATCGAAACCGCCGTCGCCGACGCGGTGCTCTCGGTGCTGGGGACGGGAGACGCCGCGCTCGCCGTCGACGTGCCGCAGTTCGCCACCTTCACCACGGCCGATCCCTGCCACTGCGAACTCGCCGGACTCGGCCTGGTGGTCACCAAGGACGGCGCGATCCCGCTGGCGTCGCACGTGTACCCGAGGGCGGGGGCGCCGCCGTTCGCGGCGCTCGCCGAGGAACTCCGCTCGCTGTATCCCGTCACACTGGTGTTCACGGCGGGCCAAGCGGCTCAACTGGACCTCGGACGGCATTTCGTCGGCGCGCTCCCGCTCTCGGAACATCCGGAGCTGCTGGCGAAACCGGCGTCCGCGCGCAAGCCCGTCGATCCGGAGCGCTTCGCCGGGTTGACCGCGCTCGACACCAGGGCCGTGGTCGCGGGCGTACGGCGGCGCGTGATCCTGACCCATTCGGACACCCTGCACAACGCGCAGGGCCGCGCGTTCGGCGAGGAACTGGGCACGGCGGCCCGCGAGCTCGCCGGCCTCGACGCCGCACTGGCCTCGGGCACCTATAGAGGTGACCGAGGGCAGGTGAACGCCGAAATCGCGCGCATCACGCGCGGCCGCCGTGTCGAAAGGGTGCTCTCACCCGCGCTGACCGGCACCAGGCCGGGGGAGATCCGGCTGACCTGGAAGGTCGACGACGCCGCCGTGTCGCGGCTGCACGACGAGTTCTTCGGCAAGCAGGTACTGGTCACCGACCACGACTGGCCGGTGTCCGAGGTCGTCACCGCCTACCGCGCCCGGACGCACCTCGACTCGACGTTCCGCTGGCTGACCGGTCCCGCCGTCGCCGGGCCCGCCCCGCGCTGGGACTGGACCCCGCACCGGATCGCCGTCCACACACTGGTCACGGTGCTCGCGTCGACGGTCACGCACCTCATGCGGCGCGAGGCCGACCGGGCCGGGATGAACTTGTCGGTCCGCGAACTGATGGACAGCCTCGCGGGGATAGGGGAGACGGTGCTGCGCTACCCCTCCACCGGCGGACGCCCGCGGACGCGGCGCCTGCTGACCGAGCGGAGCCCGGAACAGCAGGCGCTCTTCGACCTCTTCGCGCTCACCCAGACCCCGCCCCACCACCACCCTCAGCGGACAGGCTCTGCCTGACTGGTTCTACTCCGATCGATGGATCTGCAGCGCGGAGAAGCTCTGCACCACCGGCATCAACTCGATGACGTTGATGTTCACGTGCTCCGGCTGCGAAGCCGCCCAGAAGACGGACTCGGCCACGTCGGCGGCCGTCAGCGGCGTCGTGCCCTTGTAGACGTTGTCGGCCTTGCCCTGGTCGCCCTCGAACCGGACGACCGAGAACTCCGTGCCGCCGACCATGCCGGGCTCGACGTTGGTCACCCGGACGCCGGTGCCGTGCAGGTCGGCCCGCAGGTTCAGGCTGAACTGGTGCACGAACGCCTTGGTCGCGCCATAGGCGTTGCCGCCGGGGTACGGATAGGTACCCGCGATCGACCCGATGTTGATCACGTGCCCGCGGCCGCGCTCGACCATGCCGGGCAGCAACGCACGGGTGAGATGCGCGAGCCCCTTGATGTTCGTGTCGATCATCTGGTCCCAGTCGTCGAGCTTCGCCCGATGGGCGGGCTCGAGCCCCTTCGCGAGGCCGGCGTTGTTGACCAGCAGATCGACCTCGGCGAACTCCTTGGGCAGGGACTCCGGCAGCGCGGCCACCGCGTCGGCGTCACGGACGTCCAGCTCGATCGGCAGGACGTTCTCGCCGAGCTCGTCGGCCAGCTTGTCGAGCCGGTCCTTGCTGCGCGCGGCCGCGACGACCTTGGCGCCGTCGGCGGCGAACCGGCGGACGATCTCGACGCCGAACCCGGCGCTGGCGCCGGTCACGAAAACGGTCTTCCCGGACATGGAGACGATCACCCAATTTCTTTCAAGAACCGTGCGAACACGGCGTCGAACTCGGCCTCGCGCTCCAGGTTAGGCATGTGCGCGGCGCCCTCGATCACCGCCAGGGTGGAGCCCGGGATGAGGTCGCGCATCAGTTCGGCGTCCGAGACCGGCGTGAACTCGTCCTCGGTCCCGACGACGACCAGGCTCGGCACCTTCGCGCGGGTGAGGCTGTCCCGGTAGTCCGGGCGCTCGGCCCGGCCCCTGAGCGCCGCCGCCGCTCCTTCCGGGGGAGTCGTGCGCATCATCTGTAAGACGTGCGCCGCCACGTCCGGCATCGTGCGGACGTTCTCCGGCGAGACCATCTTCGTCAGCACCTCGTCGGCGTACCAGCCGATGCCCTCGGCGAGGACGCGGTCCGCGGTCTCGTTGCGGACGCGCCTGCCCTCCTCCGTCTCTTCCTGAGGGGAGGTGTCGGCGAGCAGGAGCCCGAGGACGCGGCCGGGGTACGTGCGGTGGAACTCCATGACGATCTGCCCGCCCATGGAGAGACCGCCGAGGACGAACCGCTCGATGCCCAGGTGATCGGCGAGGCGGGCGATGTCGGCGGCGAAGACGTCGAGCCCGGTCTTCTGCTCCTGTGCCGGCTTGGTCGTCTCCCCGTAGCCGCGGAGGTCCGCGGTGATGACCCGGTAACCCTCCCGGCTGAAGCGTTCGGCCTGGGGACGCCACATCGAACGGTTGAAGGGGTGGCCGTGGACGAGGACGACGGGCAACCCGGTGCCGAGGTCGTCGTAGGCGACGGAGATGCCGTCGAGTTCCGCAGTACTCATGGAGCCGACGCTAATCGGAGCAATCGAGTAGTTCAATACGGTGCAATGTACTCGGAGCAATGTTTCTTCCGGGCGTTCACCTGGGCCACTCCCCGGACGATCACCGGGCGCGGGCTCGTTTATGCCCGCTGACCTGCGTAAACGTCGTTAAGGTACCCCCCTGTTTCGGGCCCTTTCGGGCCATGTAAAGTTCTCCAAGTCGCCAGGGAAACCGGGTGGCCGCGGGACACGAACCAAGCTCTCACCTCAGGGTGGTTGAGTGGGTGTCTCACCAAAAACTGCTAGAAATAACTGCTTCGGATAAGGCCGCGTGACTGCGGTGCGATTCGGGGTGTGTTGCTTGAGAACTCAACAGTGTGCTAGTGAACTAAGCCAGTAGAGCTTATGTATTTGTAACCTCGTAAAGAGGTTCCTTTGAGAGCATTTATTTGCCTCGATCAAATTTGACATTGTTGGAGAGTTTGATCCTGGCTCAGGACGAACGCTGGCGGCGTGCTTAACACATGCAAGTCGAACGATGAAGCCTTCGGGTGGATTAGTGGCGAACGGGTGAGTAACACGTGGGCAATCTGCCCTGTACTTTGGGATAAGCCTGGGAAACTGGGTCTAATACCGGATATCACCATTCCTCGCATGGGGGGTGGTTGAAAGTTCTGGCGGTACAGGATGAGCCCGCGGCCTATCAGCTTGTTGGTGGGGTAATGGCCTACCAAGGCGACGACGGGTAGCCGGCCTGAGAGGGTGACCGGCCACACTGGGACTGAGACACGGCCCAGACTCCTACGGGAGGCAGCAGTGGGGAATATTGCACAATGGGCGAAAGCCTGATGCAGCGACGCCGCGTGAGGGATGACGGCCTTCGGGTTGTAAACCTCTTTCGCCAGGGACGAAGCGCAAGTGACGGTACCTGGATAAGAAGCACCGGCTAACTACGTGCCAGCAGCCGCGGTAATACGTAGGGTGCGAGCGTTGTCCGGAATTATTGGGCGTAAAGAGCTCGTAGGCGGTTTGTCGCGTCGTTCGTGAAAACTCCACGCTTAACGTGGAGCGTGCGGGCGATACGGGCAGACTTGAGTTCGGTAGGGGAGACTGGAATTCCTGGTGTAGCGGTGAAATGCGCAGATATCAGGAGGAACACCGGTGGCGAAGGCGGGTCTCTGGGCCGATACTGACGCTGAGGAGCGAAAGCGTGGGGAGCGAACAGGATTAGATACCCTGGTAGTCCACGCTGTAAACGTTGGGCGCTAGGTGTGGGCGACATCCACGTTGTCCGTGCCGTAGCTAACGCATTAAGCGCCCCGCCTGGGGAGTACGGCCGCAAGGCTAAAACTCAAAGGAATTGACGGGGGCCCGCACAAGCGGCGGAGCATGTGGATTAATTCGATGCAACGCGAAGAACCTTACCTGGGCTTGACATGCGCCAGACATCCCTAGAGATAGGGCTTCCCTTGTGGTTGGTGTACAGGTGGTGCATGGCTGTCGTCAGCTCGTGTCGTGAGATGTTGGGTTAAGTCCCGCAACGAGCGCAACCCTTATCCTACGTTGCCAGCGCGTTATGGCGGGGACTCGTGGGAGACTGCCGGGGTCAACTCGGAGGAAGGTGGGGATGACGTCAAGTCATCATGCCCCTTATGTCCAGGGCTTCACACATGCTACAATGGCTGGTACAGAGGGCTGCGATACCGCGAGGTGGAGCGAATCCCTTAAAGCCGGTCTCAGTTCGGATCGCAGTCTGCAACTCGACTGCGTGAAGTCGGAGTCGCTAGTAATCGCAGATCAGCAACGCTGCGGTGAATACGTTCCCGGGCCTTGTACACACCGCCCGTCACGTCATGAAAGTCGGTAACACCCGAAGCCCATGGCCCAACCCGCAAGGGGGGGAGTGGTCGAAGGTGGGACTGGCGATTGGGACGAAGTCGTAACAAGGTAGCCGTACCGGAAGGTGCGGCTGGATCACCTCCTTTCTAAGGAGCAACACATCCATCGTTCCCGGGATACCCGGAACCAGAATGATGGGGTGGCCGGAACTCAACATCCGAATGTGGTGTTGTTCTGGTTGCTCAAGGAATTGTGGAACTACTGGTTATGGCCTGAGGCCAGGTTGCCGGCAAGTGCGAGTACTGCTCCTTCGGGGGCGTGGAAAGTGTTCTGCCGGGTCTGGTCGATGATCGTTCACGAGCACGCTGTTGGGTCCTGAGGCAACACGCCAAGGGGCTAACCCCCCGGGAGTTTGTTTCTGGTGTGGTGTTTGAGAACTGTAGAGTGGATGCGAGCATCTTTGTGGTCAAGTTATTAAGGGCACATGGTGGATGTCTTGGCTTCAGGAGCCGATGAAGGACGTGGGAGGCTGCGATATGCCTCGGGGAGCTGTCAACCGAGCTGTGATCCGAGGATTTCCGAATGGGGAAACCCAGCACCAGTTATGTGGTGTTACCCGCATCTGAATATATAGGGTGTGTGGAGGGAACGCGGGGAAGTGAAACATCTCAGTACCCGTAGGAAGAGAAAACAACCGTGATTCCGTGAGTAGTGGCGAGCGAAAGCGGAAGAGGCTAAACCATGCACATGTCAAGCTGTCAGGCGTTGTGTGTGTGGTGTTGTGGGACCCAGCGTCGAGGATCTGACAGTCCTCGGAACGGTTACGCGTGTTAGTGGAACGCCTTGGGATGGGCGACCGGAGTGGGTGAGAGTCCCGTACGCGAAAACACGTTGTGGATTGTTTGTCTGGTGTTCCCGAGTAGCAGCGAGCTCGTGGAATTTGCTGTGAATCTGCCGGGACCACCCGGTAAGCCTAAATACTTCCTGAAGACCGATAGCGGACTAGTACCGTGAGGGAAAGATGAAAAGTACCCCGGGAGGGGAGTGAAAGAGTACCTGAAACCGTGTGCCTACAAGCCGTCAGAGCCCGAGCAACATCTTTGATGTTTACGGTGATGGCGTGCCTTTTGAAGAATGAGCCTGCGAGTTAGTGCTGCGTGGCGAGGTTAACCCGTGTGGGGTAGCCGTAGCGAAAGCGAGTCTGAATAGGGCGTCTGAGTCGCGTGGTCTAGACCCGAAGCGGAGTGATCTACCCATGGCCAGGCTGAAGCGTCGGTAAGACGACGTGGAGGGCCGAACCCACTTAGGTTGAAAACTGAGGGGATGAGCTGTGGGTAGGGGTGAAAGGCCAATCAAACTCCGTGATAGCTGGTTCTCCCCGAAATGCATTTAGGTGCAGCGTCACATGTTTCACCACGGGGGTAGAGCTACTGGATGGTCTAGGGGCCTTACCGGGTTACCGAAATCAACCAAACTCCGAATACCGTGGTGTGAGAGTGTGGCAGTGAGACGGCGGGGGATAAGCTTCGTCGTCGAGAGGGAAACAGCCCAGAACACCAGCTAAGGCCCCCAAGTGTGTGCTCAGTGGGAAAGGATGTGGGATTGCCCAGACAACCAGGAGGTTGGCTTAGAAGCAGCCACCCTTGAAAGAGTGCGTAATAGCTCACTGGTCAAGTGGTCCTGCGCCGACAATGTAGCGGGGCTTAAGCACACCGCCGAAGCTGTGTCATTCACACATACAGATCGGTTTCCATCCTAGGATGGTTATCTAGTCGTGTGGATGGGTAGGGGAGCGTCCTGCATCCAGGGAAGCGGCGGCGGAAGCCAGTCGTGGAGGGTGTGGGAGTGAGAATGCAGGCATGAGTAGCGAATGCAGAGTGAGAAACTCTGCCGCCGGATGACCAAGGGTTCCTGGGCCAGGCTAATCCGCCCAGGGTAAGTCGGGACCTAAGGCGAGGCCGACAGGCGTAGTCGATGGATAACGGGTTGATATTCCCGTACCCGAGCACGTGCGCCCAGGATGAGGCGGTTGATACTAACCACCCAAAGCCAGTTACCAATGTCTTCGGACGGAGGTTTCTGTGTGGAGCGTGGGATCTGATTCCGTAGTAGTCGAGTGATGGGGTGACGCAGGAAGGTAGCTCCGCCAGTGAGTGGTAGTACTGGTGTAAGCGTGTAGGCCAGAGTGTAGGCAAATCCGCACTCTATTAAGGCTGAGACGTGATGCGTAGCCGATTGAGGTGAAGTAGAGTGATCCTATGCTGCCGAGAAAAGCCTCTAGCGAGTGCGTGCACGGCCCGTACCCCAAACCAACACAGGTGGTCAGGTAGAGAATACTAAGGCGATCGGGTGAACTGTGGTTAAGGAACTCGGCAAAATGCCCCCGTAACTTCGGGAGAAGGGGGGCCAAACACTCTGAAGTCCTTCGCGGACTAGGGGTGGGTGGCCGCAGAGACCAGCGGAAAGCGACTGTTTACTAAAAACACAGGTCCATGCGAAGTCGCAAGACGATGTATATGGACTGACGCCTGCCCGGTGCTGGAACGTTAAGAGGACCGGTTAACCTTTCGGGGTGAAGCTGAGAATTTAAGCGCCAGTAAACGGCGGTGGTAACTATAACCATCCTAAGGTAGCGAAATTCCTTGTCGGGTAAGTTCCGACCTGCACGAATGGCGTAACGACTTTCCGGCTGTCTCAACCACAGGCCCGGCGAAATTGCACTACGAGTAAAGATGCTCGTTACGCGCGGCAGGACGGAAAGACCCCGGGACCTTTACTATAGTTTGGTATTGGTTTTCGGTTCGGCTTGTGTAGGATAGGTGGGAGACTGTGAAGCTGGCACGCTAGTGTTGGTGGAGTCGTTGTTGAAATACCACTCTGGTCGGATTGGGAATCTGAACCTCGGACCATGATCTGGTTCAGGGACAGTGCCTGATGGGTAGTTTAACTGGGGCGGTTGCCTCCTAAAGAGTAACGGAGGCGCCCAAAGGTTCCCTCAGCCTGGTTGGCAATCAGGTGTTGAGTGCAAGTGCACAAGGGAGCTTGACTGTGAGACAGACATGTCGAGCAGGGACGAAAGTCGGGACTAGTGATCCGGCACCACCTGGTGGAAGGGGTGTCGCTCAACGGATAAAAGGTACCCCGGGGATAACAGGCTGATCTTGCCCAAGAGTCCATATCGACGGCATGGTTTGGCACCTCGATGTCGGCTCGTCGCATCCTGGGGCCGGAGTAGGTCCCAAGGGTTGGGCTGTTCGCCCATTAAAGCGGCACGCGAGCTGGGTTTAGAACGTCGTGAGACAGTTCGGTCCCTATCCGCCGCGCGCGTAGGATACTTGAGGAAGGCTGTCCCTAGTACGAGAGGACCGGGACGGACGAACCTCTGGTATGCCAGTTGTCACGCCAGTGGCATGGCTGGTTGGCCACGTTCGGAAGGGATAACCGCTGAAGGCATCTAAGCGGGAAGCCTGTTCCAAGATGAGGTATCCCACCCTTGATGGGTTAAGGCCCCCAACAGACCATTGGGTTGATAGGCCAGAAATGGAAGCACAGTAATGTGTTGTCGAGTTGACTGGTACTAATAGGCCGAGGACTTGCCCACAAAGATGTTACGCATCCACTCTACAGCTCTGAAACACCACACCGTTTGTGTGAAACAAACGAGTGTGTGTTGTTTCGTAGTGTTTCGGTGGTTATAGCGTCAGGGAAACGCCCGGTCCCATTCCGAACCCGGAAGCTAAGCCTGACAGCGCCGATGGTACTGCAACCGAAGGGTTGTGGGAGAGTAGGACACCGCCGGACTAACATTGAAAAGGGTCCAGGCCCCGGTAGAGAACCACGAGTTCTCCCGGGGCCTGGCCCCTTTTTTCATACCCACCCGCCGCACCGTGTGGATTTCGGGACATCTAACGTCCCAAACCCACACAGTCCCCCGCGTATGACCGGCCCGATCCGGCCAGGCCGTGTGGAAATAGGGACACTCAACGTCCCTAAATCCACACAGCCCACGCAGAGGCTCACGACCACCTAGGACATTCTCGCCTCACGAGGCGCGAGGAGCGGGGCGCCGTAGATGGTAGATGTCCATGATCCAGCCCTTCCGCGAGCGTGCCGAAGCGCGGACGTCGCGGATCTCCGCGGCGAGTTCGGCGGTCAGGGGGCCGGAGCGCAGGAGCTCGTCGGGTGTGCCGAGGTACGCGCCCCAGTAGATCTCCAGGCCCGCATCCACGAATCGCGAGAACGTGCACTGCGCGTCCAGCATCACGAACACGTCGTCGGCGTCCGCGGGCCAGCCGGCCTCGAGCCGACGGCCGGTCGTGATCAGCACGGGCCGTCCGATCTGGTTCATCGTGGTCCGGTGCCGGGACGTCAGCGCGGCCACGCTGCTGACCCCGGGGACGACCTCGTACTCGAACTCGACGTTGCCCCGCTCCAGTACGGCGTCCAGCAACGCGCACGTCGAGTCGTACAGCGCCGGGTCGCCCCAGACGAGGAACGCGCCCCGCTCGTCGGGGCCGAGGGAACCGATCATGGTTTCGTAGACGTCGGTGCGGAGCCGGTGCCAGTCGGCGACGGCCTTCCGGTAGTCGGCCGGAGTACGGTCGCGTTCGGGGTCCGGCGCCCGCACGACGCGGTAGCCGGGCCGTTCGACGAACCGGTCGAGGATCTCCTGGCGCAGGCCCACCAGGTCCTGCTTCTCTGAACCCTTGTCGAGGACGAAGAACACGTCGGTCTCGTTCAGCAGCCGGACGGCCTGGACGGTCAGGTGTTCCGGGTCGCCGACGCCGATGCCGATGGCGGAGATCTTCCTCATCGCCGCAGTGTGCCCGCCCTCTCAATGCACACCCCTACCCCCATGGGGTATAAAAGAAGTGATCGCTTCGTTTGTCCTGTGAAGGAGTGCGTACCGATGGCCGAAACCACCTACACCGTCAAGGGCATGACCTGCGGGCACTGCGCTTCCTCCGTCACCGAGGAGGTCGGCGGCATCGCGGGCGTCAGCGCCGTGAACGTGGACGTGGCCAGTGGCAAGGTAACCGTCACCAGCGATACCGCGCTCGATGTCCACACTGTGGACGCGGCCGTCACCGAGGCCGGTTACCAGCTCGTCTCGTGAGCACCACCGTCAAGGTGTCGGCGTTCGCCGCGGCCCTGGTCGCGGTGTTCGTCGTCGCCTGGGCGATCGGCTCCGCCGTCGGCCCGCTGGACGAGGCGCCGTCCCCGGCCCCGCCCGCGCCGACCAGCGTGCACGAAGGGCATCACGAGGGTCACACGGGAGGCACGCCGTGAGCGTCGGGACATCCCAGCGGGTCGAACTGGCCATCGGCGGGATGACCTGCGCGTCCTGTGCCGCGCGGGTCGAACGCAAGCTGAACAAGGTCGACGGTGTCTCCGCCACGGTCAATTACGCCACCGAGAAGGCGCAGGTCGACTTTCCCGCCGCGGTGTCGGTCGACGACCTCGTCGGTGTCGTCGAGTCCGCGGGTTACACGGCCGAGCCGCCGAAACCCGAGCCGGCCGAAGACAACACGGCGGGGCTCCAGCGGCGGCTCTCGGTCTCCGCCGTGCTCTCCGTTCCGGTGATCGTGCTGGCGATGGTCCCGGCCTGGCAGTTCACCTACTGGCAGTGGGTCTCGCTCGCCTTGGCCGCGCCTGTCGTCACCTGGGGCGCGTGGCCGTTCCACCGCCCGGCCTGGACGAACTTCCGTCATGGCGCCGCCACCATGGACACCCTGATCTCCCTCGGCGTCGCCGCGGCCACGCTCTGGTCGCTGTACGCGCTGCTGTTCGGCGCCGCCGGAGTGCCCGGTATGCGTCACGGCTTCGAGCTGACCATGGAACGCGGGTCCGGCTCCGGCAACCTCTATCTCGAGGTCGCCGCCGGGGTCACCACGTTCCTGCTGGCCGGCCGCTACTTCGAGGCGAGGTCCAAACGCCGTTCCGGCGCCGCCCTGCGTGCGCTGCTCGAACTCGGCGCGAAGGACGTCGCGGTTCTCAGAAACGGTGTCGAGAGCCGTGTCCCGATCGGTGACCTGAAGGTCGGCGACGAGTTCGTCGTGCGTCCGGGGGAGAAGATCGCCACTGACGGCGTCGTGACCGACGGCGGTTCGGCGGTCGACGTGAGCATGCTGACGGGGGAAGCCGTCCCGGTCGAGGTGACCATCGGTGACACCGTGACCGGTGGGACGGTCAACGCGGGCGGAAGGCTCGTCGTCCGCGCCGCGCGGATCGGCGCCGACACCCGGCTCGCGCAGATGGCGCGGCTGGTCGAGGACGCGCAGAACGGCAAGGCCCGGGTCCAGCGCCTCGCCGACCGGGTGTCGGCCGTGTTCGTCCCGGTGGTGATCGCGCTCGCTGTCGGCACGCTCGGCTTCTGGCTCGGGGCGGGCAGCGGGGCGGACGCCGCCTTCACCGCCGCCGTCGCGGTCCTGATCATCGCCTGCCCGTGCGCGCTCGGCCTGGCCACGCCGACGGCGCTGCTCGTCGGCACCGGCCGCGGCGCGCAGCTGGGCATCCTCATCAAGGGGCCGGAGGTGCTCGAGTCCACTCGTGCCGTCGACACCGTGGTCCTCGACAAGACCGGCACGGTGACCGCGGGAAGGATGAGCCTCACCGATCTCCATGGCGGCAACGAGGTGCTCCGGCTCGCCGCCGCGGTCGAGCACGCTTCCGAACATCCGATCGCCCGCGCGATCGTCACGGCCGCCGAGGAGCGGTTGGGTCAGCTGCCGCCGGTCGAAGGGTTCCGTAACGTCGAGGGTCTGGGCGTCATCGGCGAGGTCGAGGGCAAGACCGTCCTCGCCGGGCGTCCCGCTCTCCTCGACCAGCACGGCATCACCATCGGCGACGAGCTCGCGCAGGTCAAGGCGGCCGCCGAGGAACGCGGCGCGACCGCTGTCGTCGTCGCCCGCGACGGCGAGGCGCTCGGTGTGGTCGTCGTCGCCGATACGGTCAAGCCGACCTCGAAGCAGGCCGTGGCGGAACTACGGGCGCTCGGGCTCCGGCCGGTTCTGCTGACCGGCGACAACACCGGATCCGCGCGAGCGGTCGCCGCCGAGGTGGGGATCGACGAGGTCGTCGCCGAGGTCCTGCCCGCGGACAAGGTCGACGTCGTCAAACGGCTCCAGGCCGAGGGCCGGGTGGTCGCCATGGTCGGTGACGGCGTCAACGACGCGGCCGCGCTCGCGCGGGCCGACCTCGGACTGTCGATGGGCACCGGGACGGACGCCGCGATCGAGGCGGGCGACCTGACCCTGGTCCGCGGCGATCTGCGCGCGGCCGTGGACGCCATCCGGCTTTCGCGCCGGACGCTGCGCACGATCAAGGGCAATCTGTTCTGGGCGTTCGCCTACAACGTCGCCGCGCTGCCGCTGGCCGCGCTCGGCCTGCTCAACCCCATGATCGCCGGGGCCGCGATGGCGTTCTCCTCGGTGTTCGTCGTCAGCAACAGCCTGCGGCTGCGCGGGTTCCGCGGGATTGCTTAAGAGCGGACCAGCCGGGCGATGGCGTCGGACGCCTCCCGGACCTTGAGGTCGGCCTCTTCCCCGCCCGCGGCGGCCGCCTGGACCACGCAGGTGGCGAGGTGCTCGTCCAGCAGTTCGAGGGAGAACGACTGCAGCGCCTTGGTGGCCGCGGACACCTGGGTCAGGATGTCGATGCAGTACTTGTCCTCTTCGACCATCCGCTGCAAACCGCGGATCTGCCCCTCGATCCGGCGCAGGCGCTTGAGGTAGGCCTCCCGCTCGCTGCCGTAGCCCGTCATTCCGCACCCGTTCTCTCGTCGTTCCCCAGCCATCGCCGAGTATACCCTCCCCACGTATCCGCCCCGGGCGGGCGAAATTCGCGGGTGCCAGGATGTCGAGGACGATCCGGTGACTCCGACTCCTGCGTGAGTGGCCGGGACACGGCCGGACGACCAGGAGGAACACCGATGAAGTACATGATCATGATCACGATGAACCCCGCCGCGTGGGACGCCCTCCCCGAGGCCGAGCGCGACGAGGTGGTCGCCCGCATCGACCCTTTCATGAAGAAGCTGACCGAGAGCGGCGAGCTGCTCGGGACGCAGGCGCTGGGGGAGCCGAAGGAGAGCACGGTGGTCCGGGTACGTGACGGCGTCCCGGTGGTCACCGACGGCCCGTTCGCGGAGTCGAAGGAGTATCTGGCCGGCTTCTACCTGGTCGAATGCGACAGCAAGGAACGCGCGATCGAGATCGCGGGCCAGGTCCCGGACGCGCACATCAACGCGATGGAGATCCGGCCGGTGGTCTATTCGTCGGGCGACGACGCTTAAGTGGCGGCCGCTTCGGTGCCGGTGCGGGCCTCTGGCCTGCTCCGGCGCTGAACGGGCACTTCGGGTTTCGTGTCGGCGGTGAGCGTCAGGACCGTACCGGCTTCGGCGAGCAGATCGCGGCAGCCGAGCAGTTGCTTCAGCACACCCTCGCGCAGGCTGAGGGCCACGTCGGCCTTCTGTCGCGCTTCGGAGACCAGGCGCTCGCCTTCGGTGGCGGCGTCGTCGAGCAGTTTCCGTGCTCTCGCCTGCGCGGCTTCGTCCTGTGCGGCGAGCACGCGCATCGCCTCCGCCCTGCGCAGCGTCATGGCGAGTTCGAAGTCTTCGGTGATCCGCCTCCGCTCCGCCTCGGCCTCGGCAGCCTTTTCGGTGGCGCGCGCGGTGATGTCTTCGGCCTCTTCGCGGGTGAGTTCGAGCATTCGGCGCGATCGCTCCTGCAGCGCGTCCGGGGCGATCGGGACGCGGCTGATCCGGTCGACGCTGGCCTTCAGCTCACGGTTTTCCTCTTGGGTGGCGGTGAGCCTGGCGGCGAGAGCTTCGCCGCGGCGAAGCGCTTCATCGCGTTCGGCGGCCACGCGCCGTAGTTCGGTTTCCACCTCGCGAACGAATTCCCGGACCTGGGCGCGATTGAAACCACGCCACGCCAGATCGAAGCCGGGCATTTCCATTGGTCACCTCCACAGTGGGCGATCCGTCACCTGTGTGCGGCTTCTCGTAGACGACAGAGTTCCTTGTCGCACGGGGGCTTTCCCCGCCCAGTGTGCCTGAAGCCGCAACGACACGCGTCACTGGTGGGTGATCTTTGCGCCGAGCGGTCCGCGCAAGCGGGAAGAAGGGTGATCCTGGAACCGGTGGGAGAATGGACGATCATCGCTTGACCCCTGTCCCTTGACTCACAGTGGAGGTGGCCGCGTGACGAGTAGCCGAATTCGGGTCCCTGGCTGGAATACGGCGACCGCGGCCGAGGGGTATCGGCAGGTCAGAGAGAACATCGCGATCTTGCTCGCCGATCACGCGGGCGCGGGCGGCCGCACCGTGCCGTCGTGTCCACAGTGGAGCGTGCGGGATCTGCTCGCGCATCTGACCGAGATCTGCGACCGGGTGATCACCCGGTTCGGCGGTGAGCCGTGCCCGGTTCCGGAGACGGCGTCGGCCGCCGAACTGCTGCGGCTCTGGACCGAGCGCGGACTCGAGGCCGACACCCTCCTCGCCGCGGACGGCGAGGGGAAGAGCCGCGGCGACATCATGGTGATGGACGCCTTCACCCACGAACTCGATCTCCGCTACGCACTCGGCGTTCCGCCGCCGGAGGCGCACGCGGCCTGGCTGCGCGGTTTCGAAGTGCTCGTCAGCGGTCTCGCCACCTCGCTGGGGAGCCACGGGCTGCCCGGGATGCGGATCGAGATCGAGGGCGCGACCTGGATCGCCGGCACCGAACCGGTCGCCGCCGTGCTCTCGGGCCCGCCCGTGGACCTGTACCGGTCACTCGCCGGGCGCCGGAGCCCGGCCCAGATCGCCGCCCTGGACTGGCTGGGCGATCCGGAACCGTGGCTCCGGGCCTTCACGTGGGGGCCGTTCGTCCCGCCGGCCGAGGCCGTCGAGCGCTGATCAGCCTGTCGGGGACATCGACGACAGCGCCGCGGCCAGCGCGAGCACCACGGCCACGATCAGCACCTCGACCCCGACGCTGACCCGCAGTTTCCGCAGGTCGGCGGTCACGACGCCGGTGCCGCCGCGGCCGGCGATCCCGCGTCGCACCGCGTTGCGGCTCAGGTTCGCCACCAGCAGCAACGCGGCGAAACCGGTCAGCTTCAGCAGGAAGACGATGCCGTAGGCCGACGTCCAGAGCGCTTCCACCGACGGGACGAGCCGGAAGCCCAGATAGGCGCCGCTGACCACCATGATCACGATCGACCAGGTGGCGATCGGGTGGAACCGCGCCAACGCCGGTTCGGCCTCGTCCGCCGAGTACCTGCCGCGCAGCAGCACGGCCAGCTGGATCAGCCCGCCCACCCAGACGGCCATCGCACCGAAGTGCGCGAGGTCGGCGCTGACCGACAGGAACATGATCTTGTCGGCGACGGCGTGCCCGGTCGCGGAGAAGCTCAGCATCACGACGAACCCGGCCGCGATGCCGAGGTTCTCGTAGCGCGACCGCAGCCTGTCCGGCAGGTCGCCCGCCAGCAGCCGTCGCACGATCACGGCGAGCGCGACGATCGCGGCCAGGCGCAGGAGCAGCAGCTTCCCGTACGCCACTCGCAGGGTCGCCTCGATCAGCTCCGGTTCGAAGACCGCGCCGACGCCCCGGCCCGCGACGTAGGGGCCTTGCAGCAGGAACCCGGCCACGGCCGTCAGGGCGGAAAGCCACACGCCCGTGGTGATCAGTTTCCGCGCCGCCGGGTCGGTCCGGCCGCCCGGACGGCAGACCAGCACGAACACCAGCCCGCCGAGCAGGGCCACCCCGCCGAAAGAACCCCAGCGGAAGGTGGTGAACAGCGCGTCGGTCACCGGATCGGTCCCGGTGGAGGCGGACACCGCGCCCGCCGAGGTGATGAGCGGCCCGGTGCCGATCACGAACGCGATCGTGCCGCGGACGGGATGTGAGTCCGTCGAGACGAACGCGTACTCGACGAGGTAGCTGCCGTCGGGGAGATCCGGCTCGAGTTTGACGGCGACCTGCTCGGCGACGTCACCGGGCTGGAACACCGGCCCGCTGACGACGTTCGTGCCCTGCTGGTCGACGACCTTGATCGAGTTCGGCTGGATGCCGATGTTCTCCGACAGGGTGATCGAGACCAGCGGGGGCGCCGAGGTGAGCCGGGCGCCGTCGGCGGGGGTGGAGGAGAGGAGTTCGACGTGGGCCGAGGCGGGGGCCGCGGCGAGTACCGCGACCCCGAACCACGCGGCCACCAGGGCCAGGAGCGCGAAGAGTCTCCTGGTCACGAGGCCGTCGACGCCAGCTCACGCCGGCTCTCGGGCGCGCACGTGCAACCCGTCAGCTGCCATTCGGCGGCGGCGGCCTTCCGGTGCACGAGCATCGCGATGATCATCGGGATGGTGACGATCGTGTTGTAGAACAGGTGCAGCTCCACGCGCGGGATGAACAGCTGGATGATGCTGCTCGGCGCTGTCCCGCCGCCGAGGCGCCAGCCGGTCTGTGCCTGGATCAGCAGGAGCAGATGCTCGATGTGGTGCCAGAACTGCAGGCCGAGCGCCAGGTTCCACCACTGCCGCGAGCGGCCGGCGAAGCCCTTGCGCAGGGCGAACAGGAAGATCAGCATGACGATGGCGTAGCCGTAGTGCAGCCATTCGGAGCTGATCAGCTTGGGGAACGGGATGCCGAGCACGCCGCGCGCGTCCGAGGTCTTCCAGCCCAGGGCGTAGATCTGGAACGCCTGCACCAGGTGTTCCGCCCAGTGAGCGAGCACGACGAGCGCGAAGATGTTGAGCGCCGCGCGGTGGTATTTCCCGTTGAGCGAGGCGAGTAGGCCCGGACGTGGCGAATCGAGTGAGGCCATGAAGAGGCTCCTTGGGCGAAAGACCGGCCGGTGACGGATATCGAAGATATCCCGCGAACCGGCCGTTCCCGTTACTCCGGATTGCTGATCTGACTCGTAGTGTTACGCCGTTCGGTTGCCGGTAACCACGAATGGATCAGTGAAATGCACCGTGGGTCACGGAATGGTGGCCCGGTTGGTCAGCGGATGACGATTCCGTTCGACACCTGAGGCGCGGCGGGGATGTGGAACAGCTCGGTGAACAGTTCCAAGTACTCGAAGGCGCCCTCGATCCGGATCTTGCCGGTCCGGACCGCGTCGGCGGCGCTGAGCTCCCCGCTCAGCAGATCCTTGATGAACGGGCCGAGCGGCTCGATCGTCGCGTCGGCGCCGGGGTGCGCGCCGTCCGCGACCTTGAGCGCGCCGTCCTCGATGATCGCGTGCAGGACCATCTCACCCGGATAGCGCAGCTCGTAGGTGGCGTGGGTGCCCTTGGCCTTCTCGCTCTGGAAGGTCGTGTACAGCGAGAGGATCGCCGCGTCCAGGGTGAAAACGTCCTCGGGAGCGGGCTGCCCGAGCGACCGCGCCCCCCAGAGACCGAGGTCCAGCACGATCTGGTCGAGTTCGCCGCCGTACTCGGTGAGTTCGTAGACCACGGCGGCGTCGAGCTGGGGGAGCAGGCGGCGGCGCAGCACGCCGGACTGCTCGAGTTCGTTGAGCCGCGCGGACAGCGTGCTCGCGGGGATCTTGGGCAGGCCCGCCTGCAGTTCGGTGAACCGCTTCGGGCCGAGGACGAGGTCACGGACGATCAGCAGCGACCAGCGTTCGCCGATGATCTCCAGCGCCCTGGCGAGACCACAGAACTGTCCATAGGTACGACTGCTCATCCGTCGATCCTCACTTTCGTTTCCCGTGGCAGAGGTCGGTTTTCACGCGGGTTCACCCTCGGAGAGCAGGTCATGGTGCAGGATCTGCAGCTCGTCGCAGGGTTCCACGCCCAGTTCATTGTTGAGCCTCGCGCGCACCTGGCGGTAGGTCGCGAGCGCGTCGGATCGTCGCCCGCTGCGGCCGAGCACGCGGATCAGCTGGCCGTGCAGGGCTTCGTCCAGCGGGTTCGCGGTGACCAGTGAACGCAGTTCGCCGATCAGCTCGTGCCGCATCCCGGCCGCGATGTCCGCCTCGATGCGCAGGTGCAGGGTGCTGCGCCGCTGCTCGACGAGGTCGACGGCGTACGCCGACAGCACCGGTCCACAATGGACGTTCGCGAGCGGCGGGCCGGCCCACAGGTCCAGCGCCTCCCGGAAGGACTTCGCCGCTTCGGCGTGCTCGCCGCGTAGCTGCAGCTCCCGGCCCTTCTTCTGCAGTGCCTGGAACTCGAAGACGTCCACCTGCTCGCGGTCGATCCGGAACACGTAACCCGGCGGTTTCGTCGCCAGCATGGTCTCGCCGTAGGGGGCGAGGCCGTTCTCGTCGATGCACCGGCGCAGCTGGTAGACGTAGGTGTGCATCGTGGTGCGGACGCTGCGCGGCGGGTCGTTGGCCCACAGTTCCTGGACGATCGTGTCGATGTGCACGATCTTGCCCGGGCTCATCACCAGCATGGCGAGCACCTGGAGCAGTTTCGGTGTCGTCGGCGCGTAGTCGATCCCGTCCCGCAGGAGTTCGAGCGGGCCGAGGAGCGTGAAGCGGAGTGGACTTGCGGACAGCGCCGGAATCGGGTTGGGTGCCGAGCCGTGGTGCGTGTCCGATACTCGTGATCCGGGGTACATCGCAAGCGCCCTCCAGCTCGATACGCGTCGTGTCGTTTTCCCAGTGCATCGACAGTGACAGAGCGCCCCGTCACCGGGCCAGTGAGCCGTCCACCAGGTCCCGCGTGCGTGTCTCCCGGGAAAACATGGGTTTTTCACATCCGAGCCGTGAATCGCGCACTGGCCGATATGTGCTCTCTGGCAGCAGGATTCGGAGACCGCACCGACCTAGGGGGTTCCCATGCACGAGACCGTGTTGACCGGGTCCGGCTCCAGCACCGGCGGTCTGGGATTCAAACGGCATCTGCGCGCGGAGATCAGCGAGGGCAACGGCGCATACCTGTTCTCGGAGCAGGGGGTGATCGCGATGCGCGGCGCGCAGGTCGCCTCGGTGGCGGCGCTGCTCGACGGCACCCGTGACCTCGACGCGGTTCTGTCCGCCTGCCCGGCGGGGATGAGCGCCGAGCAGGTCACCGGGGTGCTGGCGCGGTTGGTGGAAGCGGGTCTGGTCACCGTCCGGGTGCCGGACGAGCTCAGCGGGGACGAGCGCGCGCTCGCGTACTGGGACGCGTGCGGTCTCGACGCGTCCGCGGTGGCTTGCCGGCAGAAGCCCGCGACGGCGAGCCTGACCGCGATCGGCCGCGGTGTGGACACCTCCCAGGTGCAGAACGCGCTCGTCGCGAGCGGTATCGAGGTGGTCGGCACCGCCTCCGAACTGGCCATCGTGCTGTGCGACGACTACCTCGACCCGAGGCTGGCCGAGATCGACGCCGAGCACCGGCGCACCGGCAGGCCGTGGTTGCTGGCGCGGCCGTCGGGTTCGCAGGTGTGGATCGGCCCGATCATGCAACCCGGCCGGTCCGGCTGCTGGCACTGCCTGACCAACCGGCTGTGGGGGCACCGGCACGCGGAGGCCTGTGTGCAGGAGGTGCTCGGGCACGACGGCCCCGCCTCGTTCCCGATGCCCGCCGTGCCGCCGCTGACCGCGGCCGCGTCGCATCTGATCTCCCTCGAAGCGTCCAAATGGCTGGCGGGACACCGGTATCCGGGTCAGCAGGCCGTCTGGATCCTCGACACCCTCGACCTGCAGGGCAGGCTGCACGAACTGCGGCGGCGCCCGCAGTGTCCGGAATGCGGCGACGACGGGATCGTCGCCGAGCGGACGGCCGAACCGGTCGTGCTGCGGGAAGCGAAGAAGGCGACCTCGGGCGGTGGCGGGCACCGGACGCTCACCCCGGTCGAGGTGCTCGACCGCTACGGCCACCTGGTCAGCCCGGTCACCGGCGTCATCAAGGAGATCGCCCGCGACCCGAGGGCGCCGGCGTTCGTGAACGCGTACCGCTCCGGGCTCAACGTCGCGCGTCGGGTGCGTGGTGAGGCCGGCTTGCAGGCCGGGCTGCGCGGGGACAACGGCGGCAAGGGCGCGAGCCCGCTCGACGCCGAGGTCGGCGCGCTGTGCGAAGCGATCGAGCGGTTCTCCGCGAACTACCAGGGCGACGAACTGCGGATCCGGGACACCTTCCGCGCGCTCGGCGAGGACGCCGTCCACCCGAACTCGTGCATGCTCTTCGACGAGCGCCAGTACGCCGCGCGCGACGAATGGAACGCCAAGCACGCGATCTTCCAGCACGTCCCCGAACGGTTCGATGACAAGGCCGCCGTCGACTGGACGCCGCTGTGGTCGCTTTCGCAGCAGCGCCGGAAGCTGATGCCGACGGCGTACCTCTACTACGGCGTGCCGCCGGAGTGCGGGATCACGGGGATGCGCGCCGACTCCAATGGCTGCGCGGCGGGCAGCAGCCTCGAAGACGCGATCCTGCAAGGACTTCTCGAGCTCGTCGAGCGCGACGCCGTCGCGATGTGGTGGTACAACCGGCTTCCCATGCCCGGCGTCGACATCGCCACGTTCGACGACCCGTGGGCCGAGGAGATGGTCGGGCAGTACGCGCGGGCAGGCCGGGAACTGTGGGTCCTCGATCTGACCGCGGACCTCGGCGTCCCGGTGATGGTCGCGCTGTCCAGGAGTATCGCCGGGCCGCGCGAGAACGTCATGATGGGATTCGGCGCCCACCTGGACCCCAGGACGGCGCTGCGGAGGGCGGTCAGCGAGCTCAACCAGATGATCCCCGCGGTGCTCGCGAACGACGTCGAACTCGACGATCCCGATGCGGCGCAGTGGCTCCGGCACGCTACGGTCGCCAACCAGCCGTACCTGCGGCCGGCGCCCGGGCGATCGGCGAGACGGGCCGCGGACTTCAAGTTCGTCCGGCGGCCCGACGTACGGGACGACGTGGAATCACTGGTACGCAAGCTGTCCGCGCTGGGGATGGAGACGCTGGTGCTCGATCAGACCCGACCCGACATCGACCTGCCGGTGGTCAGGGTGGTCGTTCCGGGGCTGCGGCCCTTCTGGAGCCGCTTCGCCCCCGGACGGCTGTTCGACGTGCCGGTGCGGCTCGGCAGGCTCGCCGAACCCACCTCCTACGACCGGCTGAACCCCTTCCCCATGTTCTTGTAGATCCCGCTGGAGCAACTGGTGTCGACTGATCCCCCCGCCGGTGTGGCCGAGACGATCCCCCTGTGGTCGCTCACCGACGACAGCCTTGTCGAGATCGGTGAGGACGGCTCACTGGTGGTCGTCACCCGGTGGGGGGAGTACGACTTCGACCGTGCGGAACCACTGGTCCGGGAATCGTTGCGGCGGATGGCCTTGGGGCCGGTCTCCCTGGCGAACGTGACTTCGTCTTGGGAACCGGTCGAGCGTGAGCCCGATCTCGAAGGCGAGCTGAGCTGGACGGCCGAGGGCGCCGACGCGCTGCGCCAAGCGCTCAAGGAGCTCGGCGGTTCGGTGGTGCATTCACTCGGTCTCGCCGACGGGAAAGGCCCGCTGCTGTCGGTGATCCCGGTGGTGCTCGCGCCCGTGTTCGAGCCGGTGGAGATCCCGGCCGCGCGCCCGATCCGGTTGTCCCGCTTCTGTTCCCTGCGCTCCGATGCCGACGGGATGGGGCTGGAGTCGCCGTCCGCGCGGTACCGCGTCGTGCTGTACCAGCCGTGGGCGGTGCACGTTGCCGCGACCTTGGCGACGGCGAAGTCGACGGGGGACATCGCCACCACGACGGGGATCGAGGCCGGCGTGGTCGGCGCGATCGTGTCCTATCTGGTCGCGGCGGGTGTCGTCCAGATCGCCGGGGAGCACGGCCGGTTCGCCGAGGACGACGACCCCGAGCTGGGCCTGTGGTCCCCGGACGAACTGTTGTTCCACACCACGAGCCGGACCTGGCGGCCCGGTGGCCCGGCCGATCTGCCCGGGCTCGGGAAACCGCCGGTGGTCAAGGCCGCCACCGGCGAGGGACCGGTGTACGCGCTCTACCGGCCGGATCTGGCCGACCGCGCGGAAACCGATCCGACGCTGACGACGTTGCTGGAGAACGACCACAGCTGCCCCGAATTCACCGAGGGCGTGCTGTCCGCGGAGCAGATCGGCGAGTTCCTGTTCCGCGGCGCGCGGATCCGGTCGATCGGGCCCGCCCACATGCCCAACGGGCCCAGCCACAGCGCTTCGCAGCGGCCGTACTTCAGCGTCGCCTGCCTGTACGAGCTCGAGCTGTACGTCTCGGTGAACCGTTGTTCGGGGCTGGATCGCGGGATCTACCACTACGATCCGCTCGACCACCGGCTCAGCCTGGTCAACGACGACGAGTCCGATCTCGACGCGATGCTCGACATGGCGATGATCGGCGGCGGCAACCACCGGCGTCCCTCGGCGCTGATCACGGTGACCGCGCGGATGCCGAGGATGGCGTCGGTACTCGGCGGTGGCGCGTACGCCACGACGCTCGCGCACGTCGGCGCCTTGCAACAGACGCTTTATCTCGTCGCCCGCGCGATGGGGCTGACCGCGCACGCCGTCCCGGTGGACGCCGGCGACCGCGTCGACCGCGCCCTCAAACTCGAATGGCCCGCCGAGGTGGGCGTCGGGGAGTGCGCGCTCGATCTCCCGGCTTGACTGAACACCGATCTCGCGTGACTGAACACCGAACTCGCGTGATTGAAGGCGGATCTCGCGTGTTCCGTCTTCAATCACGCGAGATCGCCTCTCAATCACGCGAGATCGCCGTTCGTGCTGTCGACTCGACCGTTCGCCGATCGCGCAGACCTGGATAACGCCTGGACAGACCCCATCTCGATCGCGTGTCGAGTGCTTCGAAATCGGTGACGCGTTTGCTGACCACAGAGGAAAAGCGACGGCGAATCCGAGGTTGGTCTGATGCAGCTACGAACAGTCGCCACGGCGGCGAACGAGAAAGGCGTCATCGAATCCGGTCGGCTCCTCGAGCCGGCGTCCCCCTTGCAACCCGCGGTGCTGCAGGCCATCTCAGCGATGCACGCGAGGTATTTCGACCCGATCACCTTGGGCGACTTGGCATCCGAAGTCTTCGTCAGCCCGTTCCACTTCTCGCGGATCTTCACCAAGGCGACCGGGGTGACCCCCGGCCGGTACCTCACCGCGATCCGGCTCTTCGAAGCGAAACGACTGCTGCTGACGACCTCGCTGACGGTGTCGGACATCGTGTGCAGCGTCGGCTACAGCAGTGTCGGCACGTTCACCAGCCGCTTCACCCGTGCGGTCGGGATGACCCCGACCCAGTACCGTGACCCCGAGGTCGGCAAGCTGCTCGTGGCGCTGGCGCCGCATTTCCAGCGGCTCCCCACCCTGGAGGCGTTGCACAGCGCCGGAATGGGCTGCGCCACGATGCGCAGCGGCACCGGCACGATCAGCGTGCGCGTCGAGACCCCGCGCGGGGCGGGCCCGGCGAGTGTCCTCATCGGACTGTTCGCCGAGTCGATCCCGCAGTGCGGCCCGGTCGCGTTCGGCGGCAGGGCCAACGTCCTGTCCGCGGACATCGAGATCCAGAACGTCCCCGAAGGCCGCTGGACCGTGATCGCGGTCGCCGAGCACGCCGCGGGGACGGCGGCCTCTTCGTTCTCCGTGGGCACCTTGCCCGCCCGCGTCGACATCACCCGGTTCGGCCGGGTCCATCTGCGGATGCCGATGCGCACCCCGCAGCCGACCGACGCCCCGATGGCGATCACCCTGGCGGGCGGGCCCGCTTCCACCGGCAACCGGATGACCATGCCCGCGCCCGGCTACCTCCGTGCGGTGGCCTGACCGAACGTTTTGTTCCCGCGTTCTCCCGGTCACGCAAACCGGGAGAACGCGGGCGCAACCGTGGAGTAGCTGCTCCATCGCCGCACATGTGAGCCTTTAACCAGTCCTTTGAATCCGAATCCACCCGTTAGGGGGAGAGTGCGTTGGGCAATGGTTGGCGCACGTTCAGACGTCGCATGATCACACCGGATGTCTCCGAGACGTCGCTGGACAAGCGGGGTTTCCACAAGAAAAGCCCAGCCGCTCAAGAATTGCTGGAGACCGTCGGTGAGAAATTCCTGCTCGGCTACGCGCACGCTGTCGAAGCGCGCACCGTCGAGCAGGCGGAAGAATGGCTCGAAGACATTCCGGTGAAATACCGCGGTTTCGCCTACGAAGGCGCGGGAATGGGGTACGGAATGCTGGACGGGCTGCCGGGAGGCGGCCGAGGGCACATCGCGGACTTCCTCGCCGGTCCCGGCGAGAAACACGACTACATCATCTACGTCGGTGTCGGCTGGGCGATGGCGCGGCTGCCGCGTTTCCGCTGGCCGTCCGCCGAGGACTTCGACCCGTTGCTGCGCTGGCTGGTGCTCGACGGGTACGGCTTCCACCAGGCCTATTTCAAGACCGCCAAGTACATCGACGGTCAGTTCCAGGACCAGGACTTCAACTGGCCCAAGGGAAACAACGGCTACTCGTTGCGGGCGATCGACCAGGGCATCGGCCGGGCGCTGTGGTTCATCTGCGGCACCGACGTCGATCGTGTCACCGACGCGATCGCGCGCTTCCCCGAGCGGCGCCACGGAGACCTCTACGCCGGTGTCGGGCTCGCCTCGACGTACGCGTGCGGTGTCACCTCCGACGAACTGCTGAAGCTGGCCGAGTTCGCCGGTGAGTACCGGGGAAACCTGGCGCAGGGCAGCGCTTTCGCCGCCGAGGCCCGCGTCCGCGCCGGGCTGCTGATCCCCGAGACCGATGTCGCCACACAGGCCATCTGCGGGCTGCCCGCCGAGCGTGCCGCGGCCATCACCCAGGAAGTTCGCCCCGCCGTGGTCCGCGACGGCGAGCTCCCGCATTTCGAAACCTGGCGACAGCAGATCGCCGCCGAGGTACTCACTTCTGGAGGTGCAGGCAAATGAGGTCGACCCTGGGCTGGCTCCGCAAGCAGCTTGCGGGCATCGTGGCGCTGCTGTTGATGGCGGGACTCTTCGTGGTGGCGCAGCTGCCGACGGTCTCCACCGCCGAAGCGGACACCATGGCCTCCAAGTACGCGTTCGAACCCTTGACGATCGCCCTGCCGGAGGCGGCGAAGAGCCAGTCGATCCGCACGGTGAACAAGGAGTACGAACACATCCGCGCCTGGATCTCGTCGGTCGGCGCCGCGATCGCGGTGAACGACCTCGACGGGGACAAGCTCGCCAACGACCTGTGCTTCGTGGACCCGCGCAGCGACCAGGTGGTCGTCACCCCGACGCCGGGCAAGGGCGGTGACCGGTACGCGCCGTTCGCGCTCGACGCGGCGCCGTTGCCGATGGGCAAGTACATCGCACCCATGGGCTGTGTCCCCGCCGACCTGAACGAGGACGGGCGGGTCGACCTGCTGGCCTACTACTGGGGCCGTACGCCGATCGCCTTCCTGGCGAAGCCGGTCGCAACCAAACTCGAGCCGTCGGCGTATGAGCCGGTGGAGCTGGTGCCGGGCAACAACTCCAAGAACGGCGAGTACTCCGGTCCACTGTGGAACACCAACGCCGCGTCCGTCGGTGACTTCGACGGCGACGGCCACCAGGACGTCTTCATCGGCAACTACTTCCCCGACAGCGCGGTGCTGGACGACCGGGTCGACGGCGGGGTCGAGATGAACAAATCGATGTCGCACGCCGACAACGCCGGTGGCAAGTACATCCTCCGGTTCACCGGTGCCACCCAGGGCGCGAAACCGACCGCGACGTTCGCCCTCGACGACAAGGCCATCCCGGCCGACGCCCAGGGCGGCTGGTCGCTCGCGGCCAGTGCCACCGACGTCGACGGCGACAACCTGCCGGAGCTCTACATCGGCAACGACTTCGGGCACGACCGCCTGCTGTACAACAAGTCCCGCCCCGGCCACGTCGAATTCGCCGAGGTGAAGGGGATCCGCGGGGCCGCCGAGCCGAAGTCGAAGGTGCTCGGCAACGACTCCTTCAAGGGCATGGGCGTCGACTTCGCCGACCTCGACCACGACGGTCTCTACGACCTGTACGTCAGCAACATCACGACGTCGTGGGGTATCGAGGAAAGCCACTTCCAGTTCATGAACACCGCCAAGGACACCGCGGATCTGCGCGGCCGTCTGCAGGGCGGTGAGGCACCGTGGGTGGACCGCAGCGCACAGGCGGGCACCGCGTGGTCCGGCTGGGGCTGGGACGTCAAGATCGCCGACTACAACAACAGCGGCGAGTCCGTGATCACCCAGGCGACCGGTTTCGTCAAGGGTGACGTCAACCGCTGGCCGCAGCTGCAGGAACTGGCGACGTCCAACGACGAACTGCTGAAGCACCCGTACTTCTGGCCGAACATGGTGGCCGGTGACGACGTCGGCGGCGACCACACGCTGCACTTCTGGGCCAAGGGATCCGACGGCCGCTACACCGACCTGGCCCCGCGCCTCGGTCTCGCCGTCCCGGTGCCCACTCGCGGCATCGCCACCGGTGACGCCGACGGCGACGGCAAGCTCGACTTCGCCGTGGCCCGCCAGTGGGAGCAGCCGATCTTCTACCGCAACGTCAGCCCCGACTCCGGGTCGTACTTGAACCTGAAGCTGGTGCACGACAAGGCTTCGGCCGAAGGTCCGCTGCCGGCGGCGGGAACCGCGGCGATCGGCGCGCAGGTCACCGTCATCACCCCCGACGGCAAGAAGTACATGGACCGCGTCGACGGCGGCAGCGGCCACTCCGGCAAGCGCAGCCACGAGGTCCAGATCGGACTCGGCAAGGTCACCGGGCCGGTGAAGGTGTGCCTGCAGTGGCGCGACCTGACGGGGACCATCCGCACCCAGGAAGTCCAGCTGACCCCGGGCAACCACACGTTCCAGCTCGGCGCTCAGGCTAAGGAGAAGTGACCGTCATGGCTGAGCAGACACTCACCGCACCGAAGAGCAACAAGACGATCACGGCCCTTCGCCGGTTCGCGATCTCGATCACCATCTTCAACATCATCGGCTACACCGTGCTCGGTTTCGAGCAGCCGTACGTCTATCCGTTCATCGCGCTGGCGACGGCGTACACCACGGAAATCCTGCTGGAGATCATCGGGGCGCGCGTCCAGGGGCGTGACGTCCGCTTCCGGGGCAACGGTTTCAAGGGACTGGTGGAGTTCCTGTTCCCGGCGCACATCACCGGTCTCGCGCTGAACATGCTGACCTACGTCAACGACCAGGTCCTCGTGATGATCTTCGGCGTGGTGGTCGCCGTCGGTGCCAAGTGGGTCCTCCAGGCCCCGGTGCGCGGCAGGCTCCGGCACTACATGAACCCGTCGAACTTCGGCATCACGATCATCCTGCTGGTGTTCCCCTGGGCGAGCATCGCGCCGCCCTATCACTTCACCGAGCAGGTCGACTCGTGGGTCGGCTGGCTGATCGTCGGCATCATCATGATCTCGGGCACCGTGCTCAACGCGCTGCTGACCCAGCGGATGTGGCTGATCGGCGCCTGGCTGATCACGTTCGCGCTGCAGGCGATCATCCGTGGCCTGGTGTTCGACACCGCCATCCCCGGCGCGCTCGGGATGATGACGGGCGTGGCGTTCGTGCTCTACACGAACTACATGGTCACCGACCCGGGCACGACCCCGTCGAAGCCCGCGTCGCAGATGCTGTTCGGTTCGGGGGTGGCGATCGCCTACGGGTTCTTCATGGTGGTCCACGTGGCGTACGGCCTCTTCCTCGCCACCGCCCTGGTCTGCCTGATCCGCGGGATGTTCCTGTGGGGCCTGCACTTCTCGCAGAAGGCCACCGCCAAGTGGGAGGCCGAGCAGGCGAAGTCGGCCGAGGTCACCAGCCTGCCCAAGCCGGCGGAGAAGCCGGAAACCGAAGAGACCGGGGCCGTGGCGGCATGACCTCCGGTGCGGAAACCACCCGGGGGGCGCGTCTCGCGCCCCCCGGGCCGCCGCGCCGAGCGACCTTCGGTCTGCTCAAGAAGCTCTTCACCGACCGGCTGGCGCTCATGTCGGACTCGGCTGAGGCGCACGGGGACGTCGTCCGGATCGCGATCGGTCCCAAGACGATGTACCTGGTGAACCATCCCGAGCTGGCGAAACACGTACTCGCGGACAACGCGGCGAACTACCACAAGGGAATCGGCCTCCAGGAGGCGAGGCGGGCACTCGGCGACGGGCTGCTCACCAGCGACGGCGACGTCTGGAAGAAGCAGCGCCGGACCATCCAGCCGGTGTTCCAGCCCAAGCGCATCGCGCGGCAGGCCTCGGTCGTCGCGAACGAGGTCGAAGGTCTCGTGAAACACCTGCGGGACACCGAGGGACCGGTGGAGATCCTGCACGAGATGACCGGGCTGACGCTCGGGGTACTCGGCAAGACGCTGCTCGACGCGGACCTCGGCGGGTTCACCTCGCTGGGGCACTCGTTCGAAGCGGTGCAGGACCAGGCGATGTTCGAGGCGGTGACGCTGAGCATGGTCCCGCAGTGGGCCCCGCTCAAGAAACAACTGCGGTTCAAGGAATCGCGGGACGATCTCCGCCGGATCGCCGAGGAACTCGTCGAGCAGCGGCTGGCGAACCCGATCGAGGGCGGCGAGGACGTGCTTTCGCGTCTCATCGCCACCGACGGGACCCGCGAGCAGATGCGCGACGAGCTGATCACCCTGCTGCTGGCCGGGCACGAGACGACGGCGAGCACGCTGGGCTGGGCGTTCCACCTGCTCGACGAACATCCCGACGTCGCGGCGAAACTGCGCGCCGAGGCGGACGAGGTCCTCGGCGACCAGCTGCCGACGCATGACGACCTGCACCGGTTGCCGTACACGGCGAGGGTGGTCGAGGAGGTCATGCGGCTGTACCCGCCGGTGTGGCTGCTGCCGCGGGTGGCGCAGGCCGACGACGAGATCGGCGGCTATCACATCCCCGCCGGCTCCGACGTCGTCGTCGTGCCCTACACCCTGCATCGCCACCCGGACTTCTGGCCGGATCCGGAGAAGTTCGACCCGGACCGCTTCGATCCGGACCGCCCGAGCGGGCGGCCCAGGTACGCCTACATCCCGTTCGGCGCCGGGCCGCGGTTCTGCATCGGCAACAGCCTCGGCGTGATGGAGGCCGTTTTCGTGCTGACGATGGTCCTGCGGGATCTCGAGCTCAGGAAGCTGCCGGGCTACGAAGTCGTCCCGGAGGCGATGTTGTCGCTGCGGGTGCGCGGCGGCCTCCCGATGACCGTGCACACGAGGAACAGGAGGTAGGTTCCGTGGATTCGGACGAACAGGTCAAGGTGTCCACTTTGGAGGCCTACGCGGACACGATCGTGCCGGGGGAGAAGCGGTTCCCCGACGACCACGCGATCGCCGGTGCTTCGGCGGGGCCGGGTGCCGTCGTCGCGGGCGCGCTCGAACTGCTGCACACCGAGGCGACCGGGGTGACCGTCGGACTGCCCTATCTGGCGCAGTCCCTCAACGACCACGCGAAGGTCTACGCCAAGGAACACGACCTCACCCTGGACGAGACGCTGCCGTCGTTCGTCGCACTGTCCTTCGTGGACAGGACGGCACTGGTGCGACAGCTGACCGCACCGGGGCATCCGGAGAAGGACGGCTGGGTCAGCCTCGCCTTGTTCTGCAACATGTCCTTCGACAGCGCGGCGCACAAGCACACCGCCGAAGCCATCGCCGAAGGCCACCCCGGTCTGCTGGCGATGGGGTACACCGCGCCCGACGAGGACGGCCTGTGGCGGTTCCCGAAGTTCTCCTACCGCCGCGAACTCGCGCAACTCCACCCTGACACCACGCCCTCCGGGAGCCCCGCATGAACGCGTACGACAAGACCGACGTCGTCATCGTCGGCAGCGGGTTCGGTGGCTCCATCCCCGCCTACCACTTGGCCGCGGGCGGGGCGAAGGTCACCGTGCTGGAACGTGGGCCGTGGCTGGAGACGAAGGAGTTCGAGCACGACTACCTGCTCGGTTCGTCCTACACCCGCGCGTTCGACTTCGTCGTCGGCGACGGGATGAGCGTGCTGGGCGGGAACTGCGTCGGCGGCGGCAGCGTGGTGTACTTCGCCGCGATGCCGCGGGCGCCGAAGTTCGTCTTCGAGCGCCACGGCAGCATCGGCAGGCGCATGTGGCCGTCGGCGCTGACGAGGGACACGCTGGAGCCTTGGTACGACCGGGTTTCGGATTCGCTCCCGGTGTCCACACAGGACTGGAACGACGTCTCGTACGCCGGTGGCCTGTGGGCCGCGCTCTGCGACCACTCGGGACGGACAGCCAACCCGGCGCCGGTCGCGGTGGACAACGACCGCTGTGTGAACTGCAACTTCATGATGGCCGGCTGCCGGTTCGACGCGAAACGCTCGCTGCTGACCAACTACCTGCCCGCCGCGCTCGCGCACGGTGCGAAGATCCGGCCGCTGCACGAGGTCCAGCGGATCGAGCGGATCGACGACGGCGACTACCGCGTGCACTTCAACATCGTCGACGACGAGGACTACCGCGTGCAGTCCGGCAGCGGGACGATCGACGCGAAGGTCGTCATCATCGCCGCCGGTGCCGGGGCGACCCCGGTGATCCTGCAGCGGTCCGAGTCGGCGCTGGGCACCATGCCGCACGCGGTCGGCCGGTACTTCTCGGGCAACGGTGAGCGGCTCAACACCGCGATCATCAACGAAGAGCGGGTCCGCGAGGTGCTCGGACTGTCCCGTGAGGACGGGAAGGTCTACGAGGCCAACCACATCGGCAAGGGCCCGACCGTGGCGAACTGGGACAAACTCGACGGCTCGCTGCCGGAGTACGAGCGGTACTCGCTGGAGCAGCTGTACTTCCCGCCAGGGCTCGGCACGATCCTCGCGCAGGTGCCCGGTGGCGACGAACCACGCTGGTTCGGTCCGCAGAAGAAGGAGATCCTCAAGCAGTGGGCCTCCTGGCTGACCATCTTCCTGATGACCGAGGACGACAACGAGGGCGTCTTCGGCGCGCCGCCGCCCACCGGCAACGCCTACCGCATCTCGCAGCAGATGCTCGGCCGCGGCCCTCTGAAATACGACCCGACGCCGAACACCCTGCACGGCTGGTCGCTGGCCGACGCGGAGTGCAAGGAGATCCTCGAGAAGGACGGCCTGGCGAAGGTGGCGCCGTGGACCAACGACGTCGTCGGCGCGTACACCGTGCACCCGCTGGCGTCCTGCCGGATCGGTGACGATCCGGAGACCTCGGCGCTGCACCCGAACCACGAACTCCGCAACCACCCCGGGATCTTCGTGACCGACAGCGCTTCCGTGCCGGGCGCGCTGACGGTGAACCCGGCGATGACGATCGCGGCGCTGGCCGAACGTTCGGTGCCGGGCATCGTGCGGGCGCTGCAGGCTCGCGGCGTCGACGTCACCTACGGCGCCCCGGCTCCGGACGGTTCCATCACCGGGCGCCGGGCGGTCAGCAAGCTGTCGCTGGTGGCCGGGAGCTGATCATGACACCGAAGGTGGTGCAGCTCGCCTTGCGGCGGGCTCTGCGCGAGGTCCGGCACGTCCGGCCGGTTCCGGCCGGCCGGGCGACCGGGCTCGTGCGCGACGTCTACCGCCAGGTGGAACGGGACTTCGGCATGCTGGCGCCGCCGGTCGCGCTGCACTCGCCGTCCCCTCCCGTACTCGCGGCCGTCTGGTCGATGCTGCGGGAATCGCTGGTGGCGGACGGGGCGACGAGCCGGGCGGACCGAGAGGTCGTCGCGACCCTGGTGTCGCAGGGGAATTCGTGCCCCTATTGCGTCGAGGTCCACGGGATGGCGCTGGGCTCGCTCGGGCGGTCTTCGGTGACCGAGGCGATCGAGTCCGGCCATCCGGTGGCGGATCCGCGGGCTTCGGCGTCCTCCGCCGCGGCCCGGGCCGAGCTGACCGCGGTCGCGTTCGCGTTCCACTACCTGAACCGGGTGGTGAGCGTGTTCCTCGGACCGTCGCCACTGCCTCCGTCCGTGCCGGATTCCGCGCGGCCCAAGGCGAAGGCCGTGCTCGGCCGGTTCCTGCGGCCCGAGCAGGGAGCTTCGCCGGGGGAGTCCCTGGAGTTCCTGCCCGCCGGGTCGCGTTCGGTCGACTGGGCTTCGGGTAATCCCGTGGTCGAGGATGCCTTCTCGCGTGCTTCCGCGGCTTTCGAGTCGCTGACGGTCCCCGCGGCCGTGCGGGATGTCGTCCTCAGCGAACTGTCCACTTGGGACGGATCGCCGCCGGGGCTGAGCCGTTCCTGGATCGACGCTTTCGACGATCCGGCCACCCGGCTGGCTTTGGTGGTCGCGAAAGCGCCGTATCAGGTCGACGACGCTTTGGTTTCGGCCGTCGGGCCGGTCGATCGGGAACTGGTCGAGCTGGTGGGCTGGACGGCTTTCACCGCCGCCGCCCACTGCGTTTCGCTCACCCCGATCCGCGATTAGCCCGGTCGCTCAGGTCCGTGAAGGACTCCTTCCCTACCTTGAGCGTAGGGAAGGGGGCCTTCACGCGGCCTCGCTGTGACTGTTGATGCTCCTGGGACCACCGGCGTGTTCGGGACATAGTCCGCGCGTCATCACGGCGGCCGTCACGGGATTCCCGTGGCGGCCGCCGGATTCGTTGGCCCGGCTTCAACAACATGAGAGAAGACTGTCGGCCCCGCTCAGGGTCATGCTTGACCGGACTGCAGATGCGGGCGGCGCCCGCGGTTCTGGGGACAGAGCGGGCGCCGAGACCGGATTCCGTGACTTGAGTGGTTGAGAGCTAGGGGAGTGCGGTGGCATGAGCGTTGAGCGGATTTCGATTGTCGGTATCGGTCTCCGATACCCGGACGCCGGTTCCCCGGAAGAACTGTGGGAGAACGTCCTCGCCGGCCGCCGGGCGTTCCGGACACTGCCCGACGAGCGGATGAACCGCGAGGACTACTACTCGCCGGACGCCGGGGCCCCAGACCGTTTCTACGCGCAGAAGGCCGCGGTCCTCCGCGACTACGAATTCGACCGGATCAAGTACAAGGTCGCGGGCAGCACGTTCCGCTCGACCGACACCACGCACTGGCTGGCCCTCGACGTCGCCGCGCAGGCCTTGGCGGACGCGGGCTTCCCCGAGGGCGAAGGGCTGCCGAGGCCCGCGACCGGCGTGGTCATCGGCAACAGCCTCACCGGTGAGTTCTCGCGTGCCAACATCATGCGGCTGCGCTGGCCGTACGTCCGCCGCACGGTCGCGGCGGCGCTCGCCGAGCGCGGCTGGGCCGAGGGCGACACCGCGGAGTTCCTCCACGACCTCGAGGCGCAGTACAAGGCGCCGTTCCCCGAGATCGACGAGGACACGCTCGCGGGCGGGCTGGCGAACACGATCGCCGGCCGGGTCTGCAACTTCTTCGACTTCGGCGGCGGCGGGTTCACCGTGGACGGCGCCTGCTCGTCGTCGCTGCTTTCCGTGGTCACCGCGGCGAACGCGCTCTCGGAAGGCGACCTCGACGTCGCCATCGCGGGCGGGGTCGACTTGTCGATCGACCCGTTCGAGGTGATCGGCTTCGCCAAGACCGGCGCGCTCGCCAAACGCGAGATGAAGGTCTACGACGCCGACTCCAACGGGTTCTGGCCCGGTGAGGGCTCCGGCATGCTCGTCCTGATGCGCGAGGAGGACGCGATCGCGCAGGGCAAGCGGATCTACGCCTCGATCGGCGGCTGGGGTGTCTCGTCCGACGGCAAGGGCGGCATCACCCGCCCCGAGGCGTCGGGTCACCGCCTGGCGTTGAAGCGGGCTTACGACAAGGCCGGCTACGGCGTCGAGACCGTCTCCTACTTCGAGGGCCACGGCACCGGCACCGCACTGGGCGACGCCACCGAGATCGAGGCGCTGTCCACCGCCCGCCGCGACGCCGACCCGCTCGCCGAACGTGCCGCGCTGAGCACGATCAAGGGCAACATCGGCCACACCAAGGCCGCGGCCGGGGTCGCCGGGCTGATCAAGGCCACCCTCGCCGTCTACCACCAGGTCATCCCGCCCGCCACCGGCCACTACGAGCCGCACGAGTCGCTCGTCGGGGATTCCGCGCGGATGTACGTCCCGGCCGAGGCCGGGCTGTGGCCCTCGGACCACCCTGTCCGCGCGGGTGTCTCCGCGATGGGTTTCGGCGGGATCAACTCGCACGTCACCGTCACCGAGGCCCCCGGCGCCGCGCGCCGCAAGGAACTCGACGAGAAGACCCGGTCGCTGGTCGCCGGACGGCAGGACAGCGAACTGCTGCTGCTCGACGCCGACGACGCGGCCTCGCTGCGCGGTCAGGTGACCGGGCTGCTGGAGGTCGTTCCCAAGCTCTCGCTCGCCGAGCTGGCGGACCTCGCCGGCACGCTTGCCGCGGAACTGTCCGGAAAGCCCGTCCGGGCCGCGATCGTCGCGACCAATCCGGACGACGCCGAGCGCAAGCTCTCGAAACTCCTCGACCTCCTCGGCGAGGGCGAGCCGGAAGTCTTCTCCTCGAGTGAGGGCATCTTCGCGAGCTCGCGATCCAAGGGGCCGAAGATCGGCTTCCTGTTCCCCGGTCAGGGTTCCGGGCAGGGCACGGTCGGCGCGGCGCGCAAACGTTTCGCCCACGCCGACGACATCTACCGGGCCGCGGGCCTGTCCACCGGTGCCGACCAGGTCGCCACCGACGTCGCCCAGCCCCGGATCGTCACCGGTTCGCTCGCCGGGCTCCGGGTCCTGAAGAGCCTCGGCATCGAGGCGCAGACCGTCGCGGGCCACAGCCTCGGCGAGCTCACCTCGCTGCACTGGGGCGGCGCGCTCACCGAACGCGAAGTCCTCGCGCTGGCCAAGATCCGCGGCAGGGTGATGGCGACCGCGAGCGACGGAAACGGTGCCATGGCGGCGATCGCCGCCACACCGGGCGTCGCCGAGCGGCTCGCGGAGGGCGAAGAGGTCGTCATCGCGGGCTACAACGCGCCCGAACAGACCGTCCTTTCCGGACCGGCGGAGGCGATCGACAGGGTTGTCGCCCGCGCTCGCACCGAAGGGGTCACCGCCGCTCGCGTCAATGTTTCACACGCGTTCCACTCACCCGCGGTCGTCCCGGCCGCCGAGGCGATGACCGAGGAACTCGCCGCGTTCGACTTCACCAGGCTCGACCGGCCGGTCGTCTCCACGGTGACCGGTGACGTCCTGCACGCCGCCGAAGACCTGCGCGATCTCCTGCGTGACCAGGTGGTCCTGCCGGTCCGTTTCCGTGAGGCGGCCGCGAAGGTCGCCGAGCGCAGCGACCTGGTGATCGAGGTCGGACCCGGCCGGGTGCTCACCGGCCTGTTCCGCCAGATCGCGCCCGGCACCCCGGTGCTCCCGCTCGACACCGACAGCCCGACGCTGGCCGCGGTGCTCAAGGTCGCCGGTGCCGCGTTCGCTTTCGGTGCCCCGCTGGAGACCTCCGCGCTCTTCGCGGGCCGCGTCGTCCGGGCACTGCCCGCCGACGGTGTCTTCAACTTCCTGGCGAGCCCGTGCGAGGCGGCGCCGTCCATCGGCGCGGTGCTGACTCGTGATCGCGTCGCCGCACCGGAAGAAGCGGGCCCGGCGGGAGAGGCCTCCGAAAGCGGCGGCAGCAGCACGCTCGATCTGTTGCGCAAGCTCGCTTCCGAGCGCGTCGAACTGCCGCTCGAAGCGGTCACCGCCGACACGCATCCGCTCGACGACCTGCACCTTTCGTCGATCACCGTCGGTCAGCTGGTCAACGACGTGACCCGGGCGCTCGGCCGCCCGGCGCTCGAGGGCATGCCGAACTTCGCCACCGTCTGTCTCGGCGAACTCGCCGAGATGATCGACGAACTGGCGCAGACCGCCAAACCCGCCGACAGCAACCAGGCCGAGGTCGCCGGTGTCGGCCCGTGGGTCCGGCCGTTCGCGGTCGAGTACGTCGTCGCGCCGAAGCCGGCGCCCGACCTCACCCCGGGCATCTCCACCGCCGGTCTCTCCCGGGCGGACTGGACGGCGTTCGCCCCGGACGGTCACCCGCTGGCGGAGCCGCTGCGCGCGGCGCTGTCCACCGCGGGTGTCGGAGACGGTGTCCTCCTCTGCCTGAACGAGGACAGCGACGCGGATGACGTCGGGCTGTTCCTTGACGCGGGCCGCGCGGTGCTGGCCGCGCCCAACGGCACGCGGTTCGTCGTGGTGCAGCACGGACTCGGCGCCTCCGGCCTGGCGAAGACGCTTCGCCTGGAGGACCCGTCCGCGCGGACCACGATCGTCGATCTCGCCGACGTCAACCCGGTCGACCCCGAGGCCCTCACCGTCGCGGTGTCCACCGTGGTCACCGAAGTCGCGGCGACCACCGACTTCAGCGAAGTCCGCTACGACTCGACCGGTGTTCGCACGGTGCCGAAACTGGGTGCGCTCAAACCGTCCGAGGCCGAAGGGACCCCGCTGGGCACCGAAGACGTCCTGCTCGTCACCGGTGGCGGCAAGGGCATCACCGCGGAAAGCGCTTTGGCGCTGGCCAAGGATTCCGGCGCGAAACTGGCGTTGCTCGGCCGGAGCGATCCGGCCGACGACGCCGAACTTTCGGAGAACCTCGGGCGGATGGCGGCGGCCGGTATCGACTTCCGCTACGAGCGCGCCGACGTCACCGCGGCCCAGCAGGTGGCGGACGCCATCGGCCGGATCCAGGCCGAGTTCGGCCCGGTCACCGCGGTCCTGCACGGCGCGGGCCGCAACGAGCCCGCCGCGCTGTTCTCCTTGACCGAGGAGACCTTCCGCAAGACCCTCGCCCCGAAGATCGGCGGCCTCAACGCCGTCCTCGACGCCGTCGACCAGGACAAGATCAAGCTGCTGGTCACCTTCGGCAGCATCATCGGACGGGCGGGCCTGCGCGGTGAGGCGCACTACGCCACGGCCAACGACTGGATGACCGAACTGACCGTGCGCTTCGGCCGCGAACACCCCCTGGCGCGGGCGATCGCCCTCGAATGGTCGGTCTGGTCCGGGACCGGGATGGGCGAAAAGCTCGGTGTGGTCAGCGCTTTGATGCGCGACGGCATCACCCCGATCCCGACCGAGGAGGGCATCGAGATCCTCCGCCAGGTCGTCGGCGATCCGGCCGCCCCGTCGGTACTGGTCGTCTGCGGCCGTACCGCGGGGCTGGCCACCCTGCCGGTGGAGAAGCGCGAACTGCCGCTGACCCGCTTCGTCGACCGCGCCGTCGTGCACTATCCCGGGGTCGAGCTGATCACCGAGGCCGACCTTTCGGCGGGCAGCGACCCGTATCTGGCCGACCACCTGCTCGACGGTCAGCTGCTGTTCCCGGCGGTGATCGGCATGGAGGCGATGACCCAGGTCGCCAAGGCCGCGCTGGCCGCGGAAACCCTGCCGGCACCGGTGTTCTCCGACGTCGAGTTCCTGCGCCCGATCATCGTCTCGCCGGGCGGGTCGACCACGATCCGGCTCGCCGCGCTGGCCAGGGACGCCGAAACGGTGGACGTGGTGCTGCGCAGCGGGGAGACCGGGTTCAGCGCCGACCACTTCCGTGCCAGGCTGCGGTTCTCCCGGCCGGATCCGCTCGGCGAGACGGTGCTCCGCGACGTCGCGCTGCCGCCGGTCCCGGTCGACCCGACGACCGAGCTGTACGGCACGGTTCTCTTCCAGGGCAAGCGATTCCAGCGCGTCACCGGATACCGGCGGGCCAGTGCGCGGCACGCGGTCGCGGAGATCGCGACCGGCGCCGAGGTCGACTGGTTCGCGCCGTTCCTCCCGCAGGAACAGCTCCTGGCCGACCCGGGCACCCGCGACGCGATGATGCACGCGATCCAGTGTTGCGTCCCGGACGCGACCCTGCTGCCGCAAGGGATCGAGCGGCTGTACCTCGCCGAGCCCGGCGAGCAGGACCCGGAGTACGTGCTCCTCGACGCCCGCGAGCGTTCGCAGGACGGCGACAGCTACGTCTACGACCTCGACGTCCGCAACCCGGACGGGACGCTCGTCGAGCGGTGGGAAGGGCTGAAGCTGCGCGCGGTGCGCAAACGCGACGGCGAAGGGCCTTGGGTCCCGTCGATGCTCGGGTCCTATTTGGAGCGTTCCGTCGAACGGCTGCTCGGCTCGTCCCGCGCGATCGTCGTCGAACCGGATCCGGTGGGCGTTCCCGTGGAGACCACGCCCGAACGGCGGGCGCAGACGGCCTTGGCCGCCGGCCGCGCCGTCGACGCCCCGCTCGAGATCCGCTACCGGCCGGACGGGAAACCGGAGGCCGACGGGGTCGACGTCAGCGCGTCGCACAGCGCCGACCTCACCCTGGCGATCGCGGGCTCCGGCCAGATCGCTTGCGACGTCGAGACGGCGATCGAACGGACACCCGAGGACTGGGCGGGCTTGCTCGGCGAGGATCTGCTCGCGGTGGGCGAACTGCTCGCCGCGGACGCCCGCGAGCCGCTTTCGGTCGCGCACACCAGGGTCTGGAGCGCGCTGGAATGCGTGCGCAAGACCGGAGACATGACACAGGCGCTCACCGTGCACCGGGTCGACCCGGACGGCTGGGCGGTGCTTTCCCACGGCAGTGCCCGCATCGCCACCTGGGTGACGACCGTCAACGACCGGACCGATCCCGTCGTCTTCGCGGTGCTCCAGGGAGAGGAGAACTGACATGGCCGACTACTACGAGATCCTGCACACGGTCGGGTTCGAAGAGACCAACCTGGTCGGCAACGTCTACTACGTGAACTACGTGCGCTGGCAGGGCCGGTGCCGCGAGATGTTCCTGAAGGAGAAGGCGCCCGCCGTGCTCGAAGAGGTCCGCCACGACCTCAAGCTGTTCACGCTCAAGGTGGATTGCGAGTTCTACGCGGAGATCACCGCGTTCGACGAGCTGTCCATCCGGCTGCGGCTGGAAGAGCTGACGCAGACCCAGATCCAGTTCACCTTCGACTACGTCCACCTCACCGCGGAGGGCGAACGGCTGGTGGCCCGCGGACGACAGCGGATCGCGTGCATGCGCGGCCCGAACACGGCGACGGTGCCCAGCAGGGTGCCCGAGCAGCTGCGTGAGGCGCTGGCCCCGTACGCGGTCGACGGCAAGGGGGAGTGACGTGGGGACGGTGGAGGAGCCCTCGCGGCCGGTGCTGAAACGCCTGCCGACGCCCGCGACGCGACGCCGGTTGTCCGCGCAAGCCGGGCTGCGGGAGGTGATGGGCCAGTTCGCCACCGGGGTCACCGTGCTGACCGCCGGCGGCGAACGGGCCCACGGGATGACCGCCAACGCGGTCACCTCGGTGTCCCTCGAACCGCCGATGGTGCTGTGCTGTGTTTCCCGCGCGGCCCGGATGCACGAGGCGATCGTGACGGCGGGCTCGTACGCGGTCACGGTGCTGGCGTCCGATCAGAAGGACCTGGCGAAGTACTTCGCGGATTGGCGACGGCCCGCCGGGCTCGCGCAGTTCGACTCGGTGGACTGGACGGCGGGTCCGCAGACCGGCTCCCCGCTGCTCGGCGGCGCGCTGGCGTGGCTGGAATGCGAGCTCGCCGAGGTCTACGAAGGCGGTGACCACTCGATCTTCCTCGGCAAGGTGGTCGCCTCGAGCCGCGGCACCGCGCAGGACTCGCTGGTCTTCTACGGCGGCGGCTACCACCAGATCGACGGCAGGGTCCGGGCATCCGCCTGAGAGAAAGGAATCGTCATGACCACCAACGAACCCGCCACCGTCCGGCCGGACGAGACGCCCGCCCCGGCGCCCCGTCCGCCGGTGGTGACCACGATGCCTCGGCTCGGACGGGGGGTGTGCTGGCGCGACATCGTGCGCGAGATCGAACTCGACGAGCTCGAGCGCGAGGCCCGCATGAAGGAGGCGGCGTGACCCTGCAAGGTGATCCGGGCGCTCAGCGCACGGAGGACTCCGAGGTGGTGCCGCTGCCGGAAGACCGGCTGCGGCGCCCGCGGATCCCGAGGGCGAACGACGGGCAGGTGATCCCGCTCGCCCGCGGCGCCGAACCGGTGCACCCACCGGAACCGACCATGCCGTTGCTGCGCACCCAGCGCGACGAACTGCGCGAGCACATCGTCGACGGACGGCTCGACGGCGTCCGGCGGCAGCACTCGCTCGGCAAGCACACCGCGCGCGAACGGCTGGATCTGTTGCTGGATCCCGATTCCTTCACCGAGGTCGAGTTGTACCGGCGGCATCAGGCGAGCGGGCTCGGGCTGGCGGAGAACCGGCCGTACACCGACGGCGTCATCGCGGGTTCGGGCACCATCGACGGCAGGCGCGTGTTCGTCTACGCGCAGGACTTCACCGTCTTCGGCGGTTCGCTCGGCGAGGCGCACGCGGCGAAGATCCACAAGGTGATGGATCTGGCGATCGCCACCGGTTCACCGCTGATCGGGCTCAACGACAGCGGCGGGGCGCGGATCCAGGAAGGCGTCATGGCGCTCAACGGCTACGGCGGCATCTTCCGCCGTCAGGTCGAAGCGTCCGGCGTCATCCCGCAGATCAGCGTGGTGCTGGGGCCGTGCGCCGGCGGGGCGGCGTATTCGCCCGCGCTGGCGGACTTCGTCTTCATGGTGCGCGACACCGCCCGCATGTACCTGACCGGGCCGGACGTCGTCGAGACCGTGACCGGCGAACGCGTCAGCCACGACGAACTCGGTGGTGCGGACGTGCACGGCGCGTCGTCCGGCGTGGCGACGGTGGTGCACGACGACGAGGAGAGCTGCCTCGCCGACGTCCGCTACCTGGTGTCGCTGCTGCCGTCGAACTACCTGGAGCCCTCGCCCGGCGAGCCTTCGCGGGACGCGGGCAAGGACCGGCGGCCCCGGTTCGCCGAACTCGTCCCCGTGGAGCCGAACAAGCCCTACGACATGCGGGACGTGTTCGCCGAACTCACCGACGACGGCGAGTTCTTCGAGCTGCACGAACGGTGGGCGCGGAACGTGCTGTGCGCGCTCGCGCGGGTCGACGGGCGTGTGGTCGGCCTGGTCGGCAACCAGCCGGTGGTGTTCGCCGGCGTACTCGACGGCCCGGCCTCGCAGAAGGCGGCGCGGTTCGTGCGGTTCTGCGACGCGTTCAGCATCCCGCTGGTGACGCTCGTGGACGTTCCCGGCTTCCTGCCGGGGGTCGAACAGGAGCACTCCGGGATCATCCGGCACGGGGCGCAGTTGCTGCACGCCTACTGCGAGGCGACCGTGCCGCGGATCCAGGTCATCCTGCGCAAGGCCTACGGCGGCGCGTACATCGTGATGGACTCGCGGTCCATCGGGACCGACCTGTCGCTGGCCTGGCCGACCAACCAGATCGCCGTGATGGGCGCGGAGGGCGCCGTCAACGTGCTGTTCCGCAAGGACCTCGCCGCCGCTCCCGACCCGGACGCCTTGCGCGCCCACCTGGTCGCCGAGTACACAGAGGAGTTCATGAACCCGCAGTACGCCGCCGAACGGGGGCTCGTCGACGACATCATCGACCCGGCGGACACCCGCTCGGCCGTCGCCAGGGCGCTGGCCATGCTGCAGGACAAGCGGAAGGCGGCGCCCCAGCGCAAGCACGGCAACCACCCGATCTGAACGGAGCGTCATGTCACCGTCCGAAGTGGACAGCGTGCCGGTCTTCCGGGTCCTGCGGGGGGATCCGGAAGACGCCGAACTGGCGGCGCTCGTCGCCGTCTTCACCGCGCTCGCTTCGGCGGCGCCCCCGCCCGCCGCGCCCGCGCGGTCGGCCTGGTCACCCCGGACCCCGGCGACCTGGCGCACGTCGATCCTGCGCTGAGGTCGTTCGAGGGCGTCACTCACGTGCTCAGACACGGAACTCGCGTGATTGGGCACGGAACTCGCGTGATCAGGCGCCGCACACCCGAGTGCGGCGTCTGATCACGCGAGTTCCGTCTCTGATCACGCGAGTTCCGTGTCTGAGCACGCGAGTGTCCCTTGAGTCACGCCGCGGTGACGGTCGTGAGCCGGTGTGTCGCCTCGGCTTCCCTGCGCGGGGGATACGTGCTGTGCCGCGTGTGCACGGCGACGTAGAGGACCTCACCGTCGATCACGGTCTCCAAGCCCGTTCGCTCGTCCGAGGCGAACGGGCCTCCGCAGGCCGCGCAGGTCCGCTGGCGATCCGCGGCGCTCACGGCCGGTCTCGGGGCTCCGGGACGGCCGGCTCGGACCACGACAGGCCCAGCAGGTCGACGTCCAGTTCGTCGTCGGCGTAGATCTCGTACGGGTCGAGGCGTTCGGTCATGGCGCGCTCCTTGGATTTCGGGGTACCACAAGAGCACTACCGGTAGGCCCTCATCGGCGACTCGTTATTTGCTCATCGGGATCTCCAGTCGTCCTCGAGCGCACCACGATCGGCTTCCGACCGGAGGGGTCCATCCTGGGTTTGTCAAGTGAGCTCTTCATCCCGGCCCAGGAGGAACGTCATGACGGCACAGGTGCGAATTTGGGTCGGGACCGATGATTTCGACCCGCGCGGGAACGCCGAGAACGAGGACACGGTGTTCGTTCCGGAGCAGAGACGGGCCGTCGAAAACGATTTCCCGGCCGAGCACATCATCCTCGGCTACAACTGAAGAACATGAGCCGCGACCAGCGTGGACAGCACGGACAGAGAAGACCACCGGGTATCGCGCGCGGGAGAATGAAGATCGTCCGCGACCCGGCAAGACCTCGAGGAGGCCTTCGGATGGCTATGCGCCTCCAGCTCACGTCGGGTTTGCAGGTGCTCGAAGAATGGGCGGTGAACGCACCCCAGGCCGACCGCAATGTTATCTACGAAGCCCTGTTCGCGGTAGCCGACGGATCCGCTTTTCTCATCTACGACATTTTCGGAGATGGCCGGGATCCGCATCAGTTCATTATTCTGGTGAAGCACGACCTCGTGATCAAAATAGGGCTCCGCCGCACCGATTCCTCGTTCGAGATCGTTTATATCGGCGCACTGGAGCAGGGGACGCCCGCCGCGGCGTGGGCCGAGGACTCCGACGGGTCCTGACCTGCTACGCGGGCGGGCGAGGCCGACGAGACCAGGCTTCATACCGCTGAACGGACCAGTCCCGGGACCGGTGACGGCCGCCTTTCGCACCAGTGGATCATGCTTTCCTCATCTTGACATCGTCCACTTGGGCATGAAATTCTTCCGGTGTTTGCGGATTAAGAATTCCTGGTGGGCGAAATTGCGGTAATCGAGGTCTGGAGGCATGAAAGATGTCGTCACCCGAATTTCCTGGATTGGACGTTTCCACCCGGGTACGCGCACGTGACATTCAGATGGCCGGGGTGGCCGACGTCCGCCGCCGGGTACTGATGATCTCCGGTGCGATCGACACCACCGAGCACGACGTTTCGGTCAGCGTCAACCTGCCGGAGCCGGGCCGCTGGCAGGTGATCAAGTCCGAGACCAACCTGACCGACAAGACCTGGGTCGCGATGCAGGTCGTCACCGACGAGGACTCGACCTTCGTCGACGACGCCGAGACCCTCGTGCTCTCGCGCCAGTTCTCGAAGTCCTTCATGACCCCGGACCTGCGCCGCCTCACCTTCTACGACGGTGAAGTCCGGCCCGGCGAGGCCGTGCTGAAGGTGTACTCGCTGGACGCGGGCGGGCGGAAGCCGACCTACTCGTACTCCCGGTACAGCCCGATCGCGACCGACACCGCCGAGAAGTCCCGGCAGACGCTGGACGAGATGATCAGCAACGGGATGCGGCAACGCCCGGTGATCGAGCTGATCGTCCCGGTGACCGTGATCGGCTGAGTACGCCGGTGATCACCTTCGTTCCGGAACCCCGGCTGCTCGAATCGCCGCGCGGGCGGGAGTGGCCGGTCCTGCCGGCCACCCGCTCGGCCGTCACCCCCGAACCGCCGTCCGGCGCCGACGTGGTCATCGTCGGCGCCGGCCCCGCCGGGCTCGCGGTCGCTTCCGCGTTGTGGCACCACGGTGTCCGGGACCTCGTCCTCGTCGATCGCGACGGCCGTCCCTGCGGCCGGTTCTTCGACCGCGTCGATCTGCTCGGCCAGCGCGTGCTGCGTTCGCCGTACGAACACCACCCCGGCGTCGAGGGGTACCGCGACTGCGAACTGCTGGACTTCGCCCGGCTGCACTGGTCGGTGCTGACCCCGGTGGAGCGCCGCGAGATCCGCATGGCGCAGGCGGGGCATCGCTCGGTCGTCCCCGTCGACGTCTTCGAGGCGTACTGCCGTCATCTGGCCGCGAGCCATCACGTCACCGAGCGGACCTGGCGCGGTTCGGTCCGTGAAGTGCTGCCGACGTCGGAAGCGGTCACCGTGCGCGCGGACCGGTTCTCCGTCACCGCGCGCCACGTGGTGCTGTGCCTCGGCGAGGAACGCCGATCCGCCCCGGACACCTGGTGGGGCGGGGGTTATCCGCCACGCGGCGTGAGCTACTGGGACGAACCCGTCCCCACCGCCGGCAACCGGCTCGCCGTCGTCGGCGCGGGTCTCACCGCCGCGCATCTGATCTCCAACGGCCTCGCCCAGGGCCGCGAGGTGCACTGGGTGGTCCGCGAAGCAGGCGAGCGCTACCAGTGCGCCGACGTCAACTCGTCGTTCTTCCGTCCCGAGGGCCGTGCCCGGTTCGACGGCGTGAGCTGGTCCGAAAGGCTCGAACTGATGGGCCGGTTCCGGCGCGCGTCGATCATGTTCGAGTTCCGGCCGACACTCGAGAAGGCCGAAGCCGAAGGGCGGCTGGTCGTGCATCGCGGCAAGGCGATCACGAAGGTGACGCCGGGGGGCGGCCTCCACCTCGAAGACGGTTCGCGCGTCTCCGTGGACCACGCCGTCCTCGCGCTCGGCACGACACCCTCGATCGGCGACGGCCTGATGCCGGACAACGCCGTTCTCGACCAGGGCGGCTGGCCTCAGCTGGACGAGCGCACCTTCGCCTACGTCGGCGCGCCCAGGGTCTTCGCCGTCGGCGCCGCCGCGGGGATGGCGCTGGGCCCGGCCGCCCGCAACATCGACGGCCACCGTGTCGCCACCGCGCGGGTCGCGGCCGCCGTCGCCGAAAACCTGCGCCGGGACGCCCCGCTGCGGACGGCCGCGAAGGACGTCGCCCGTGTCTGAGCCCTACGACTCACGGTTCACCCTGCCTTCGATCGACGACGACCCGGCGACCGAGGCGGGGGTGATCCTGATGGGACTCGACGCCGAACGGCTGCTCGCCGGCGTCGGGCTCGCGCGGATCGCCGACGAGCCCGGGCTGGTCGCGCTCGCCGTCGACCAGGCCCGGCACGACGCGCTCGACCTGGGCACCGAAGCGCTGATCGAAGCCGGGATCGCCCGCTGGCGCGCGGTCCGCCCGCTGATCGAAGCCGGTCAGGAGATGACGGCGGCCGGTTCCCTGCGGAAAGAATGGGAACACACCACCAAGCGGGTCACCGACACGGTGACCGGGCTCGGTCCGGCGTCGGTGGCCTGCCTCGCGGCTTGCTGGCTGCGCCGCGAAGACGTCGACGAGTTCGCCGAACACGGGCGGACGCCGGAAAAGGGGAGTGGCACGCACGATGTCCTATCTCGGGTCTTTGCCGACTGACGCCACCTTGCTGCAGGTCTTCCAGAAGTTCCCCGCTCCGGCTTCGAAACTGCTGGACTTCCACGAACTCGTCATGCGGGCGCCGTCGGTGTTCGGCCCCGGTGAGCGGGAACTGATCGCGGCCTACGTCTCCGGCGTCAACGACTGCCGGTACTGCCACGGCGTCCACACCGTCACCGCGGAGGCTTTCGGCGTGCCTGAGGGCCTTCTGGCCGCCGCTCTGGCGGATCTGGACTCCTCGCCCGTGGACGACCGGATGAAGCCCGTGCTGGCCTACGTGGGCAAGCTGACGCGGACGCCGTCCCGGGTGACCGAGGAGGACGCCGCGGCCGTCTTCGCGGCGGGCTGGGACGAGGCGGCGCTGCACGACGCCGTACTCGTGTGCGCCCTGTTCAACTTCATGAACCGGATGGTCGAGGGACTCGGGATCCGCGCGGACGCCGACTATGCGAAAACCTCGGGCGTGCGGCTCAAGGAGGGCGGCTACGCCGGTCTGGCGCGGCTGCTCGAGTCCTGACGCCGGCCGTCCACTCCGGACACTGTCTCCGGTGGTGACCGGCCTGTCGCGCTCCGCGCCCGGAAACCGCCTCCCTTGCTCCATCCGGAAGTCGCGACGGCGGAAGTGGAGCAGTCGAAGAGAACCTTCCGGCGTAGGCGAAAAGCACATCCGCGCGATGATGCATGGCACTGGTTGCGCACCGGCCTCGGGCAGCAGGATTTCCTCATCGAAGGAAACCACCGAAACGCCTGGGAGACATGCGATGCAGAACGCTGTGCTCGACAACGTCCGTTCGCTCTTCGCCGTCCGGGGAATCGACACCGGTGTCGCCGGTGACCAGGTCGACCTGGTGATCGACCGGTTCGACAACTGGACCAACCGGCCGGGCGGTCAGGTCTTCGACTGTTTCACCGGCGCCTGTTGTACCGCTCCGCCCTTGGCCGAGGCGAGTTGAGAGCATCCCTCGACGGCCGTCTCCCGCACCCGGACGCGAGAGGCGGCCGTTTCGCGTGCCGCTCCTGATCAAGGCGACGGAAAGTCACCGACCGACCACGAAACACGTGCCCGTGTAACGCTTTTCCTCTCGTGCCACCCCGGTGGCCTCAGAGGACTCACCACTCGAACGGTGGAACGCGTTCCGTCCGAGCGTGTTTATCTTGGGGCACGGGGGCGTGGGCGGGGGACGGTGCGATGGTGATCAGAGTTCTCGTGGCCGAAGACATGCACATCGTCAGAGGCGCGCTCGTGGCGTTGCTGCGGTTGGAGCCGGACATCGAAGTGGTGTCGGAAGTGGCGTCCGGAGACGAGATCCTCGCCGCCGCGCGGACTTCGCGCACCCAGGTCGCCATCATCGACATCGATCTCCCCGGCAAGGACGGGCTCACCGCGGCCACCGAACTGCACGAGCAGCTTCCCGAGGTCAGAACCCTCATCCTGACCAGCCTCGGCAGACCGGGCACGCTTCGCCGGGCCCTTGCGGCCAAAGTGAACGGCTTCATGTTGAAGGACGCCCCGGCGGAGAAACTCGCCAACGCCGTCCGCGGCGTCGCGGCCGGACGGCGGATGGTCGACGGCGACTTGGCGCTCGCCGCCTGGGACACCGCGGACTGCCCGCTGACCCCGCGCCAGATCGACGTCCTGCGACTGACCGCGGAGGGCCGCGACACCCTGGAGGTCGCGGCGAAGGCCTTTCTCTCCACCGGAACCGTCCGCAACTACCTGACCACCATCGTTTCGAAGCTCAACGCGCGCAACCGGGTCGACGCGATCCGCATCGCCAAAGAGGCGGGTTGGATCTAGCGCCTAGACAGGGACCACCGCGCGCAGCCGGAACCGTCCGTCGGGTTCGACACCGGCCGTCAGTTCGCCGCCGAGCCCGGCGACGCGGTCGGACATGTTCGTGATGCCGCTGCCCGGCGCCTCGACCCGCACCGGTTTCTCCGCCTGCGGCGGCCGCCCGTTTTCGACGCCGTCGTTGACGATGTCCAGCGCGACACCGGCGCCGATCCGCCGCACGGCGATCTCGCAGCGTTCGACCTTGCTGTGCCGCAACACATTCGTCACGCCCTCGCGCAGCACCACGGCCAGCACGGTGCGCACGGTCGCCGGCAGGTCTTCGTGCTCGATCTCCAACCGCACCTGGACGTCGGCGGCCACCAGCACCGCCTGCGCCGACCGGGACTCCTGATCCAGCGACAGTTCCCGGTAGCCGCTCGCGACCGACCGGACGTCGGCCAGCGCCTGCCGGGTCAGCCCGAGGATCTCCAGTAGCTCATCGGAGGCCCTGTTCGTGTCGATGTCCATGATCCGGCTCGTCAGCTCGCTCTTCAGCGCGATCGCCGACAGGCTCATCCCCAGCAGGTCGTGCAGATCGCGGGCGAACCGCAGCCGCTCCTCCGCGACCGCGACCTCGGCGAGGCGTTTCCTGGTCTCGCCGAGTTCGGTCACCAGCCGGAGCAGCCAGATGAGACCGAACACCATCAGCCCGGTGTTCAAGATGGACGCGAAGCTGTAGAAGCCGCCGCTGAAGTCGGTGCCGTAACCGATCCGGATCAGCACCACGCCGACGGCGGTCGCGGCGAACGCCGTCCACCCGGCCAGCGGCGGCAGCACCAGCAACGCGGTGCCGGCGAACAGGCTGGGCAGGCTCACCCAGGCATGCCCGAGCGGGATCAGCGGCAGGAAGATCAGGCAGGCCTGGACGAACAGCAGCGCGTAACTCTGCCGCGAGCGCAACCGGACGTTCGGGCGGGCGAAATAGGACAGTTGCAGCGTGATCAGCGTGGTGAGATAACCGGCGATGAGCGCGATGGACCAGCCGTCGTCGGTCAGCATGAAGGCCCGGGTCATCGCCGACAGACCGAAGAGGATGAAGACCACCGTCAGCGTCCATTGGACGTTCCTGGCGTCGATCAGGGACCAGTGGCCCGGCCCTTGCTCCAGCGCCGTCTCGGCGGGTTCGACCTGGTCGGGCACCGGGAGTTCGGCGTGCAGCCGCCACTTGCCCGCCGCTTCGGGGCCGGCGCTCAGCGTCCCGCCGTGCCTGGAGACCTCCGCGGTCACCTCGCGCAGGCTCTCGGCCGTTTCCTCCGGGACGTCCTCGTGCGCCGTTCCGTCGTGGACGATCTCCAGCGCGACCCGGCCTTCGGTCTCGCGCACGGTGATCTCGCAGTGCTCGACGCCGGTGTAGCGGAGCACGTTCGTGACGCCCTCCCGCAGCACCTTCGCCAGCAGGGTCCGCAGCTTCACCGGCAGCTCGACCTGCTCGAGGTCGACCCGCACCGCGACGTTCGACGCCGAGAGCAGCGAGACCGCGGTCCGTGATTCCTTGTCGAGCGAAAGCTCCCGGTAGCCCCTGGCCACCGAGCGCACGTCGGACAGCGTCCGCTGGGCGATCCCGGTGATCTCGGCGAGTTCCTCACGCGCCCGGTCCAGCGACTTGCGCAGCAGCCGGTGCACCAGTTCGCCCTTCAGCGCGATCGCGGAAAGGCTGAGCCCGAGCAGGTCGTGCAGGTCCCTCGCGAAGGCCAGCCGCTGCTCGGCCACGGCACGCCGGGCCAGTTCGGTCCTGGCCTGGTGCAGTTCGGTCACCAGCCGCGCGAGCCAGGTCAGCAGGTACACGACCAGCGCGTAGAAGATCGCGGTGACGCTGTCGAACAGCGCCCCGAGCGGGGTGTCGTCGTAGGTCCACAGGATCCACGTCGTGGCCGCCATGAAGACGGTGAACACCGTCCAGCCCGTCCGCGGCCGGAAGAGCAGCAGCGCGCTGCCCGCCGCGAGGGTGGTCAGCGACGTCAGCGCGGCGTCGAAGTGCAGGGTCGGCAGGTACGCGAGGCAGGCTTGGACGACCAGCACGCCCTTCGCCAGCCGGGTGTCCAGGCGGACCGCCGGACGGGAGAAGTACAGCAGCTGGATCAGCAGCACGGGCCCGACGTACAGCACCGCCAGCGCGCCCTGCCAGAAGTCCACGCCGGGCTGGAGCAGGATCGAGAGGAGGCCGAAGAGGCATGAGTTGACGAAGACGACCGTGATGATCAGTCCGGCGAGGAACAGCGCCCGCCGGGGCCGCCGGTCGATCCCCACCGGTTCGGCGGTCACCGCGAGCTGGTCCGGCACAGGCACCCCAGTGGTAACGGAAGACGTCTCTTTCGGTTGTGCTTCGCCCTCACGACGGGCGTGGCACGACCCTCCATTGCGGTATATTCGGATCCTATCCCATACGTGTTACCCGCATAGATCCACGAGGGTAAGGGATACCTGCCCGGTAGGTGACGTTTTCCCGGCCGGAGACAAGGAAAAACCCGCCGCTCACCCTCGCGGGTGTCGGTCGTTCGCACCACGCGGGGGCGGGCTCTCGCGGCGCGGCGGCACCGGTGGCCCTAAGCTTCGGCGCATGGCCAGGTATTTCGACGTACATCCGGAAAATCCGCAACGGCGCGCGATCGGACAGGTCGTCGACATCCTGCGCGAAGACGGTCTCATCGCGTACCCGACGGACTCCTGCTTCGCCCTCGGCTGCCAGCTGGGGAACAAGCAGGGCATCGACCGCATCCGGAGCATCCGCAAACTGGACGACCGCCACCATTTCACCCTGGTGTGCCAGGATTTCGCCCAGCTGGGCCAGTTCGTGCACGTGGACAACGTGGTCTTCCGCGCGGTCAAAGCGTCCACACCGGGCAGTTACACGTTCATCCTCCCGGCCACGAAGGAGGTTCCGCGCCGTCTGCTGCACGCCAAGAAGAAGACGGTCGGCGTGCGCATCCCGGATCACGTGGTCACGCAGGCGCTGCTGGCCGAGCTCGGTGAGCCGCTGCTGTCGAGCACGCTGCTGCTGCCGGACCAGGAGGAGCCGATGACCCAGGGCTGGGACATCAAGGAGCGGCTCGAGCACGTGGTGGACGCGGTGATCGACTCCGGCGAATGCGGGGTCGAACCCACCACGGTCATCGATTTCTCGTCGGGGGAGCCGGAGATCGTCCGGCGGGGCGCCGGCGACACCAGCCGCTTCGAATGACGCGATCCGGCACCTGCCCGCGCTGGTCGCGTGCGTGAGCGGGTGCCGGATCGCGAGGCCGTCTTCAGTGCGTGACGAGCCCTTCAGCCTTCGAAGGGGCCGACGGGATGTGGAACAGCCGCGTGAACAGCTCCAGCCGCGCGGGATCACCCTTGACGGCCACCGCGCCGCAGGTGAGCGCGCTCTCGGCGGCCAGCTCGCCGTTCAGCAGCTTGAGCATGACCGGGCCGCGCGGCTCGATGACGATGTCCGGATCCGGATGCGGGCCCTCGCCCGCCGTCATCGCGCCGTCCTCGACCACCGCGTGGACGATCATCTGGTCGCCGTAGTGCAGCTCGAACGAGCACTCGACGCCGCGGGCCGCGTCCGGCTGGAACGTCGTGTACAGCGACAGGATGGCCGCGTCCAGGGTGAACAGGTCGTCCGCCGCCGGGTCGGTGAGCGAACGGGCGCCCCACAGGCCCAGCTGCAGCAGGATCTGGTCGAGGTCGTTGCCGTACTCGGTCAGCTCGTAGACCACGCCGGCGTCGAGCTGCGAGAGCACCCGGCGCTGGACGACGCCGTGGCGTTCGAGTTCGTTGAGCCGGGTCGACAGGATGCTCGTCGGGATCTTCGGCAGGCCCTGCTGCAGCTCGTCGTAGCGCTTCGGGCCGAGCACCAGGTCGCGGATCACGAGCAGGGACCAGCGTTCCCCGATGATCTCGAGCGCGCGGGCGAGGCCACAGAACTGGCCGTAGGTGCGAGCGGTCATGCTTGACTCCTCAACTTCCTGGATCTGGTGACGGGGTGGTTCTCGTTCGCCGGGACGGCGATCAGCGGATCGGGTGTCGCTCGGAGAGCAGCTCGCGGTGCAGCTCTCGCAGTTCGGCGCAGGGTTCCACCCCCAGTTCGTCGTCGAGCCGCGTCCGCAGCCGCTGGTAGGCCGCCAGCGCGTCGCTGCGACGGCCGCTCAGCCCCAGCGCGCGGATCAGGTGGCCGTGCAGGGTCTCGTCGAGCGGGTCCGCGGTGGTCAGCGACCTCAGCACGCCGAGCATCTCCCGGTGCTGCCCGGCGCGGATCTCGGCTTCGATCCACAGGTCACGGGCGTTGCGGCGGTGCTCCAGCAGATAGACGGTGTAGGCGGCCAGTGTCGGTCCACAGTGGATGTTGGCCAGCGGGGGACCGGACCACAGGTCCAGCGCGGTACGGAACGCGTGGGCGGCCGCCGCGTGGTCGCCTCCGGTCAGCAGGTCGCGGCCGAGGCGGTGCAGCCGCGCGAACTCCGACACGTCGACCACGGCCGGATCGATCTCCAGCCGGTAGCCGGGCGCGCTGGTGACCAGCAGACCCTCCCCACGGTCACCGTCGGGGTCGAGGTGACGGCGGAGGTGGTGGACATAGGTGTGCAGGGTCCGGCGGACGCTGCGCGGGGGAGCGTCGTTCCACAGCTCGTGGACCAGTGAGTCGACGCGGACCGTCTTGCCGGGACGGATGAGCAGCATCGCCAGCAGTTGCAGGAGCTTCGGCGTGGTCGGCGCGCGATCGACCCCGCCGGCGTGCAGTTCGACCGGGCCGAGGAGTCGCGCGCGCACCGTGTCCGGCCCCCGGTGCCCGGTGGCCGTGTCTCCCGGTTCGATGGTCATCGCGTGCATCCCCTACCCCTCCGGCGGACTCCCCCTCTGCGACAGTGACAGAGGCGGAACCTTCGGAACAGTGCCGGAAACACCCAGCTGACCTAGATTTCTTCCTTGCCCCACATGCGATCGTCACGACCTGGAGCGCGGAACCGGTTATGGCAGAACAGAAGACGCGCGAGCGGGTCAGAGCCAGTCGGAATCGGTGGCGATCCGGATGGCGTCGACCCGGTTGCGGGCGTTGAGTTTCGTGACCACCGTGGCGAGATAGTTCCGCACGGTTCCCGGTGACAGGAACAGTTCCGCCGCGATGTCGGCGACCGTGCGCCCGTTCGCGGCGAGCCGGAGGATCTCGACCTCGCGCGGCGTCAAGGGGCAATCTTCCGTTTCCCAGGCCGACAACGCCAGTTCGCTGTCGATGACGCGGCGGCCGATGGCGACCGAGCGGACGGCGTTGGCGAGTTTGTCGGCCGGCGCGTCCTTGAGCAGGAAGCCGTTGACCTTCGCGTCCAGCGCGCGGCGCACGGTGCCCGGGCGGCCGAGCGAGGTGAGGATCAGCGTGCGGACGCTGGGCAATTGCTGGTAGAGCTCGGAAGCGGCGGCGAGTCCGTCCTTGGCAGGCAGGTCGATGTCGATGATCGCGACGTCCGGGAGGTACTCTGCGGCCATCGGGAGGATCTTGTCGCCGGAGCAGACCTCCGCGACGACCTCTATGTCCTGTTCGAGGTTCAGCAGTGCGACCAAGGCGCCGCGGACCATGTGCATATCCTCGGCCAATAGGACTCGGATCACTCCGACCTCCTCTATCCCCCAAAGATGCTAACTCTCAGTGTACATAGCAAGCCCGGAAGAGTGAATCTAAATCGCACGATTTGAGTTCGAGCGGTTTCCGGGCGCCTCCTGGAGTGATCACGACCCTGGTGAGCTGCGACGATGCCGAAGGTTCGCAGATGCTGAAAATGCTACCGATCGATTACCGAGTGTCAGGATAATAGGTGGCAAAATGCCGTCAAACGTGCCTCGCAATACCCGCTGAGTACGTTCCAAACCGGTGAATTCGCTCGGCGAACGGGTGAATTCACCATTGTCAATGGTGCCCGCCGGACCGATCGGCGGTACAGGCCGTCACCTCGACCGGCTGTCGAGCGGGCGGCGAGCGGGGCGTGGTCTCCTCGGCAAGAGCCGAGTTCGCGCGCGAAGCCGACACTATCCACAAAGGACGTCTGATGAGCTCATTGCTGGGTGCCCTACGCAAGGTCCTGTTCGCACCCTCGCTGGCTTCGGTCGGCTTCGAGGGACGCGGCTTCGGGATCCCGCCCACCCCGGCGACCGCCCGGCTGGAGTCGATCCCGCAGGCGGTGGTGTGCGGGTTCGAATGGGGGATCGAGGCGCCGCCGCTGTGGGAGGCCGAACGGCGGCTGGACATGGTCGAGCCGGAGATGCGAGGGTTCGCCTACGAGGGCGCGGCGATGGCGTTCACCATCCTCGACGTCATGCCCGGCGGGCGTAAGGACCGCACGGCCGAACTGATGAGCGGTCCCGGTCTCCCGCACGTGTTCCTGACCTACATCGGCATCGGGTTCGCGATGGCCCGGCTGCCCCGACCGCTGTGGAACAAGGTGCTGCCGGATCTCGACGGCGTCCCGTTCCACCCGACGATGAGCTGGCTGGCGGTCGACGGCTACGCCTTCGACCGCGCCTACTTCGACACGCGCAAGTGGGTCGACGAGCAGTTCGTCCCCAAGCCGTACCCGTGGGCAGGCGCGCCCGCGTACTTCCCGCGTGCCTGCGACCAGGGCATCGGGCGGGCGCTGTGGTTCATCAACGGCGCGGACCCGGTGAAGGTCGCCGCGGCGGTCGGCCGGTTCCCGGCCGAACGCCGTCCGGATCTGTGGAGCGGGGTCGGGCTGGCCGCGACCTTCGCGGGCGGCTGCGATCAGGCCGGCCTGACCAGGCTGCGCGAGACGGCGGGGGAGCACCAGGACCACCTCGGCCTCGGCGTCGTGTTCGCGGTGAAGGCGAGGACGTTCTCCTCCTTCGTCCCGCCGCACACGCGCCGGGCTGCGCGGGCGCTCGCCGGGCTGAGCCTCGAGGAGGCCGTCGACCTGGCCGACTCGACAGAGGTCGTCGAGAACGCCGCGGACGGGACGCCCGCCTACGAACTCTGGCGGCGCAACATCCGCGAGGGTTTCGCCCCGTCGGCGGGCCGCCTGTCCGCGTAGACGTCGAGAAAGGGGCCTCCGAGACGGATCGCGTCTCGAAGGCCCCTTTCCGGCGACCGGTCAGGCCGCGTGCTTGAACGGCTCGGGCCGGTACCGCAGATCGGGCAGCGCGAGCAGGACCGGCGGGTCGAACAGGCGCTTGGGGCGCATCCGCAGGTCGGCCAGCCGCGCGGTGACGCCCGGCTCGACGGTGATCGGGCCATGATGGCCGGTGTACCCGGTGCCCCGGCGGGTGAGCGGCCCGGTCACGCAGTGCGCGATGAGGTGCCAGGTGCCTTCCGGGACATCGGTCAGCTGGTAGGGGCCGGGGACGTCGATGACCGTGTAACACACGGGCGCGCCCTCGGGGATGCGCGTCGGGAAGAGGCCGGCGAAGACGAGGCCGGGCGAGATCTCCGGCGGCGCCGACACGAAACCGCGGACGGTCGCCCGCTTCGTGCCGGGAAGGGGGGTGCCGGCCAGCCGGTGCTGGAAACCACGCTGCTGGCGGTACGCGGAGGGGGAGAGGCCGACGCGGCTGCTGAACCGCGTGCTGAACGTGCCGACGCTGTTGTAGCCCACTCGGTGGCTGATGTCGGCGACCGTGATCGAGGTCGTCAGCAGCAGGCGTTTGGCTTCGTCGAGCCGCAGCGCGGACAGGAACCGGCCGGGCGAGACGCCGGTGGCCTGCTGGAACACCCTGGTGAAATGGAATTTGCTGAACGTCGCGGCTCGGGCGATGTCGTCGATAGTGAGCTCTTCGCCCAGTTTCTCGTTCATGGCCCCAATGGCTCGCTCCACGGCTCGCCGGACAGTCTCATCCATTGTACCGTCCTTTCGCTCGAGAAATTCTGGCGTGCTTTGCTGTTTTCGACAGTAGTGTTCGACGCCACTTCTCCTGAAGTGCTTGATTCACCGCCGGATATGGATTCATGTGCGTGGCGACGTGAAAATTTCACGGTGATCGGGCGCAGCCGGGGATCACGGGCCGGGCATGCGAAAACCACATGTCGCCGATGGTGCGAACACTGGATCTTCACGGCGGACGGCCGCAAAATTCCTGGTAGCGCATTCACGCCGGAACCACCCCGGCCGTGTTGGCGCGGTCCGAAGAACGTATTCCCGCGGCAACACAGAACCGGCCCTTGACCGCGTCCCCCCGCGGCGGTCAAGGGCCGGTTTCCATTTCGCGGGACGGGTGTGTGAGGATAGTATTGTCGGCTCGTGGGGCGAGACGCAGGCGAAAGGCAGATGGGGTCGATGATCAAGGTCCTGGTCGCGGAGGACATGCACATTGTCCGTGGGGCCCTGGTCGCGCTGCTCGGGCTGGAAGCCGACATCGAGGTCGTCGCCGAATGCGCCAGCGGTGACGAGATCCTCCCGCTCGCCCAGTCCTCACGCCCCGACATCGCGCTCATCGACATCGACCTGCCGGGCAAGGACGGGCTCACCGCGGCCGCCGAACTGCACGAACAACTGCCGGGGGTGCGCACGCTGATCCTCACCTCGCTCGGCAGCCCCGGCACCCTCCGGCGGGCGCTGGCCGCGAAGGTCAACGGCTTCCTCCGCAAGGACGCGCCCGCCGACAGACTGGCCAACGCCGTCCGCGGGGTCGCCGCCGGACGCCGCGTCGTCGACGGCGATCTGGCGCTCGCCGCCTGGGACAGCGAGGAGTGCCCGCTCACCGCGCGCGAGATCGAGGTGCTCCGGCTGGCGTCGGTCGGCTCCGAGCCGACAGAGATCGCGGCCGAACTCTTCCTTTCCGCCGGGACCGTGCGGAACTATTTGACGACGATCGTGTCGAAGCTCAGCGCCCGCAACCGGGTCGACGCCGTGCGGATCGCGCGGGAGTCCGGCTGGCTGTGACCCGGCCGGGTCCGCGTCACCGGGCCGGGACGGTCATCGTCGCGTGGGCGAGATCCGCGGCGAACTCACCGGGGGAATCCGCTTCCGCGAGCAGGCGTCGCTGCCGGGCCGCGCCGGTGCCGTGCTCGAACAGCCAGTCCAGCCCCTTCTCGACGTCTTCGGTGTCACCGGCGGCGCTGAGCGCCGGCCGGATGAAGTCGACGAGTTCGCCGACCAGGTCGCGCTGATCGGCCTCCCTGCCGGTGAAGACGTCGATCCCCGGCCCGTCGAGGCCCCGGCGGGCGGCGGCCGTCAGCGCCGCGCCGATCCGGGTGCTGCGGGCACGCGGCACCCCGGTCGTTCCGGCGCAGGTCGCGACCAGCCCGCGGACCAGCGCCGTGAGGAGCACGGCGTCGTCGACGGCGAGACAGACGTCGGCGATCCGAATCTCGACCGTGGGGTAGCGAGGGGAAAGCCGGGCGTAGAAGTACACGCCCGCCGGGTCGAGGGCGGCGCCGTGGCTCAAGGCCTCCCCGATACTCCGGTCGTACGCGGCCGCACCGGGCCATTCGTCGGGCGGTTTCGCCGTCGGCCACCGGTCCCAGATCGGGAAGCGCCTGCTGGACCAGCCGGAATCGGTGCCGTTCTCGACCGGCGAGTTGGCACTGAGCGCCAGCAACGGGGCGAGCCACGGCCGCAGTCCGGCGAGGACCCGCGCGGCGAGATCCCGCGACGGCAAGCCGACGTGCACGTGGCAGGCGCACGTCCCCGCGCCGTCGATCAGATCGGGGAACGCCTGGGCCATCCGCCGGTACCGGGGCTCCGGCATGATCGCGTCGGGCCGCAGTTCGCCGGGCGGTATGCCCGCCGCCACCATCAGGCAGCCGTCGTCCTCCGCCGCTTTCGCGACGATCTGCCGCAGCCTGATGAGTTCCGAACGCACCTCGTCCAGGCTGCGGCAAATGCCGGTCGCGGTCTCGATCTGGAACCGCATCAGCTCACCGGTGACGTCCGGCTCAGGGGCGAGGTGTTCGAGAAGAGCGGGCGCGCGCAACGCGACCGAGCCGTCCATCGGGTCGAGCAGGACGAATTCTTCTTCCACGCCAAGGGTGAAGTTCGTGCCGTCAACCGCCATGACTCTCCGTCTCTGATGATTTTCGCCGGTACCAATGAATCTCCCCCTTCCGGCGCGGCGAGGAAAGGGCCGGTGTGCTGAACTTCGTTGCGGCGAAAGTGTTTCAAGGACTTACGGAACGTCTAGTCTGAGTTCATGATCGAGTTGTATCCGGCCATCGAGCCCTACGACGAGGGATTGCTCGATGTAGGTGACGGGAACGCCGTCCACTGGGAGACCTGCGGGAACCCGGACGGGAAGCCCGCCGTCATGCTGCACGGCGGCCCCGGACAGGGGTGCGCGCCGGGGATGCGCCGCATGTTCGACCCGGCCCGCTACCGCGCGGTCCTGTTCGATCAGCGCGGCTGCGGCCGCAGCATCCCGCACGCGAGCGACCCGGCGACGGACATGCGGCACAACACGACGGACCACCTCGTCGCCGACATGGAACGGCTGCGGGAACACCTGGGCATCGACCGCTGGCTCGTCACCGGCGGCTCGTGGGGAACGACCCTCGCGCTGGCTTACGCCGAACGGCATCCGGAACGGGTGACGGAGATCGTCGTCAGCGCCATCAGCACGACACGGCGCTCCGAGATCGACTGGTTGTATCGCGGCGTCGGCCGGTTCTTCCCCGAAGAGTGGGCCCGCTTCCGCGGCGATCACTCCGGCGATCTCGTCGCCGCCTACGCCCGGCTCATGGAAGATCCCGACCCGAACATCCGGACCGAGGCCGCTCGCGCGTGGCTCGTCTGGGAAGACACCGTACTGTCACTGGAACCCGGCGCGACCGTCCACAATGGCCCGATCGGCAGGGAGGAACTGGCTTTCGCGCGCATTGTCACGCACTACTACTCCCATGACGGCTGGTTGGAACCCGGCGAACTGATCCGAGACGCGGGCCTGTTGCGAGAGATTCCCGGCGTGCTCATCCACGGGCGCCGCGACCTGAGCTGCCCGGTGGACACGGCTTGGGAACTCGCCCGCGCCTGGCCCGGAGCGGAATTGCTGATCGACGACGGTTCGGGCCATCGGTCGAGCGACGTGAAACGGGCCTGGAAACTGGAAGCACTGAACCGCTTCTGCTCGCGTGAGCGGTGAAGTCCACGTGTCACGAAAATCAACCCGAAGCGGCACTCGTCGATGGGCTTGTGGCGACCGACTGTGTGGATTTTGGGACGTTGGATGACCCGATATCCACACAGTCCCGCGATGACCGGTCCAGTCCGGCCGGGCTCCGAGAGGGTGTGTGGAAATAGAGACGTTGAGTGTCCCTATTTCCACACACCTCAGGCAGCCGCACGGTGGATGACGATGTCGTCGAGCCGCGTGCGGGCGTAAACCCTGACCCCGCCGACCCCACCGACCCCGCCATCCGTGGCGAAGGCGCTGCGCACCGCACCCTTCGTGCTCTTGGCGTCCACCGAGACGGTGTCCCCGTCGACGCCGACGTCGATACCCCCGGAGGTGTTCACCAGCTCGGCTCGGCCACGCGACAGCCGTCCGATGCGGATGGGGCAGTTGGCCGCCTTCGCGGCGACGGCGCCGTCGGCGCGGTCGATGTCGAAACTGCCGTTCGCACCGGAGAGGTCGACGTCGGAGCGGGCGTGCCCGATCCAAACCCTCCCGTGCGAGCCCACGTACCGGACGGCGCCCACGACCTCGCCGATCCGCATCCCGGCGGCCCCGCCTTCGATGCCGACGGTCCCGGCGACGTACCCGATCCCGACCTCGCCCGCCGCCAGGTTCCCCCGGACCGCCGCGACGCGGTCGACCTGGATCCGGCCCGACGCCACGTCCAGCACGCAGTCACCGAACAGCCCTTCGGCGAGTACGTCCGACCACGCCGTGTTCAGTGTCAGCCGCGATCCGGTGGGCAGTTCGATCGTGATCGCGACCGAACCGTCCTTGCCGCCCGCCTTCTTCGTCTCGATCGACAGCTCCCCGTCCGCGAACTCGACCTTGGTGTGCTCGGCGACCTTCACGTCCGACTTGCTCGCGGCGTCGACGGGCTCGACCCGCACCACCGTGTCCGTACGCTCGCTCGCGAGGAGGCGCACCCGGGCACCCGCGGTGGTCAGCGTGGCGGTGATCGGCTCCGGCGTGGTGAAAACAGACATGGTGGGAACTCCCTCGGTGATGGTGCTCTTTCGTTGGTGGAGCAACGATCACCGACCGGCCTGACACCGGACCGTCATGGCGCTGACACGCCGGGGACAGCGCGGCCGGACCGTCCCCGGCGCGCGAGTACGGCGGGGTGTCGGCGATGCTGTGGGCGTGGAGTACGTGTCCAGAGTGCCGCGACCGCCGCTGGACGGGCTGATCGACGACCTCTACTACCTGGAGGGCGCGCCTCCGTACGCCCGGCTGACGCTGCCGCCCGCACCGGCGGCGTTGCTCATCGTCAATCTCGGTGCGCCGTTCCGCATCCGCGCCGGCACCGGCATCGAGACGGCCGAATACGCCGACGGCTGCGTCATCACCATGCGCACCCGCGCGTTGGAGTTCGGCTATCCACTCCCGACCCGGTCCGTCGGCGTGCACGTCAAGCCGTGGGGGCTGGCGCCGTTCCTGTCGATGCCCGCGGCCGAGCTGTGTGACCGGCCGGTGACGCTGGAGCAGGTCTGGGGGCGGTCCGCGGTCGCCGGGCTGCGGGATCGGCTGGCCACGGCGGACGGACCGCGCGAGATGCTGACGCTGCTCGAGGAGGAGCTGATGCGACGGCTGTGCGAGACCGACGGCTTGGGGCTGGTCCGCCATACGCGCGGCGTCCTCGCGGCGACCGGCGGAGCGGCGGCGATCGGCGACCTGAGCGTGGCGGCCGGTGTCAGCAGCACTCATCTGGCACGGCGGTTCAAGCAGCTCGTCGGCGTCACGCCGAAGCGGCTGGCCCGCACCTACCGCCTCACCACCGCCGTGCTCGCGATCGACCCCGCCGGGCGGATCGACTGGAGCGACCTCGCCGGCGGTGCCGGCTACTTCGACCAGGCCCACTTCGGTCACGAGTTCCGGGAGTTCACCGGGCTCACGCCGACCAGGTACGTCGAAGTCCGGCGGCGGTTCCTGCGCGAACACCCCGGCCACGTGCTGGACGGCTGGCCGCTGCCCGCCGATTGATTTCTTACAAGAGCGACGGCTCACGACAAGCTAGTTTCGGGGGCACCCCGAGAAGAGGAGAGCTCCGTGGGCAAGGTGGTCATGTACGGCTCGGTGTCGGTGGACGGCTTCATCGCGGACGAGGACGACCAGCCCGGGCCGCTGTTCGACTGGCTGTCCGGCGGTGACGTCCCCTTGGACGAGAGCGGAGCGCTCAAGGTGTCGCAGACGTCCTACGACTACACCCGGCCGTATTGGGACCGGATCGGGGTGACGATCGCCGGCCGCCACGTCTTCGACCTGACGGACGGCTGGGACGGGAAACCTCCGAGCGGGATCGACCACGTGGTCGTCGTGACGCACCGGCCGGCGCCCGAGGGCTGGAACGCCGAGGCGCCGTTTCACTTCGTCGACGGTATCGAGGCAGCCGTGGCCAAGGCGCGGGAGCTCGCCGGTGACCGTCTGGTCGAGGTCGCCGCCGGCGACGTCGGTGGCCAGGTGCTCGCCGCGGGCCTTGTCGACGAGGTGCGCATGGACGTCGTGCCCGTGGTGTTCGGATCCGGCAAACGCTACTTCGGGTCGGTCGACGCGCAGCACCTGTTGGAGGATCCCGACGTGGTGATCCAGGGCATTCGGGTGCTTCACCTGCGCCATCAGGTGGCTAAGGCGACAAGGGCACTTTGACGTCCTCGGGCGCCTTGTCCGACCGCAGCCCCCGCCAGGTCGTGTGCCGCAGCCGTCCGTCCGGGGTCCAGTTCCGGTGCACGACCTCCCCGACGAGCTCCGGCGCCACCCAGTGCACCCGCCGCGCCCGCTCGCGCGGGACCTCCGAAGCGAAGGGCGGTGTCTTCCGCTCCAATGGGGTGAGCCGGGCGTGCAGGTCTTCGAGGACCTTGTCGCTGAACCCGGTTCCGACGTCGCCGACGTACCGCAGGTCACCGGACTCGTCGTGCGCGCCGAGCAGCAGCGCGCCGAGCGTCCCCGAACGCCGTCCCTCGCCGGGGCGCCAGCCGCCGATCACGACCTCTTGGCTGTGCCACAGCGCCCGTTTGATCCACTGCCTGGTCCGCTTGCCGGGGTGGTACCGGCTGTCGAGCTTCTTCGCGATCAGCCCTTCGAGCCCGTGTTGCCGGACGACCTCGAGCAGCTGATCAGGCGAGATGTCGTCGTCGGTGTACCCCGGCGGGATGACGAGGCGGTCGCCGCCGCCCAAGGACGTCAGCAGTTCGCGACGGGCCGCATAGGGCTCGTCGAGCAGGGTGGTGCCGTCGAGGAGCAGCACGTCGAAGGCGAAAAAGTGCACCGGGCTGCGTTCCAGCAGCGACGCGTCCGGCGTACGCAGGTGCCGCGTCTGCAACAGCGGGAAGCTCGGCCGTCCCTGGTCGTCGAGGACGACGATCTCGCCGTCGAGGACGGCTTCGCGGCCATCGAGGGCTTCGCCGGTCACATCGGGATACGTCGCTGTGATGTCGAGGCCGCGTCGGCTGGTCAGACGCGTCTCGCCGTCGCGGGCGACACGAAGGCAGCAGCGGTAGCCGTCCCATTTGTACTCGTACCCCCACCCGCCGGTGGGCAGGTCGCCGTCGGTCGCCAGCATCGGGGCGATCGCGTCCGGCACGGTGCTCATGCCTCACGGTACCCCGGGAACCCGTCCGGTGATCTATCGTCGAGGGGTGCCTGAAGAGCGGATAACGGTCGAGGTCGAGGGACGGCGGCTCGGGCTGTCCAATTTGGACAAGGTGCTCTACCCGGCGCACGGTTTCACCAAACGCGAGGTGCTCGACTACTACCGCCGCATCGCCCCGGCCATGCTCCCGCATCTGCGCGACCGCGCCGCCACGTTCCGCCGGTTCCCGGACGGCGTCGACGGCGAACCGTTCTACGAGAAGAACGTTTCCCGGCACGCGCCCGACTGGGTGCGCACCGCGCGGCTCACCAACCGCGGCCGCCGGGGCGGTGAGGAGACGCTCGACTACCCGGTGGTCGGCGATCTCCCGACGCTGATGTGGGCGGCCAATCTCGCCGCGCTGGAACTGCACGTTCCACAGTGGACTGTCGGACCTCGTGGCGCGCGGAAATCACCCGATCTGCTGGTGTTCGATCTCGACCCCGGCCTGCCCGCGGACGTCGTCGACTGCTGCCGGGTGGCCGAGACACTGAGCGACCTGCTCACCGAAGACGGCCTGACCGTCTACGCGAAGACAAGCGGCAACAAGGGAATGCAGCTGTACTGCCCGGTGCGCACGCGATCCGACGAACGTACTTCCGAATACGCCAAGGCCGTCGCCGAGGAGCTCGCGCGCCGATCACCGGAAACCGTGGTCGCCCGGATGACGAAGGCGATCCGCCCCGGCCGCGTGTTCATCGACTGGAGCCAGAACAACACCGCCAAGACGACCATCGCGCCCTACTCCCTGCGCGGTCGCGCCATCCCGACCGTGTCCACCCCGGTGACGTGGGAGGAGGTCGAGGCCTGCCGCAAGGCCGCCGACCTGCTGTTCACCGCCGAGCAGGTGATCGAGCGCGTCGAGGAGATGGGCGACCTGTTCGGCGACATCGCCGAGCATCGCGCCGCCGTTCCCACTCGGTGAGGCGCGAATTGTCCGAAACAGGACAGCCACCCCGAAAGACCACTGTGGACTCCAGCCCGTTCCGCATACGATCGGCGGATCGGGCGCGCGGGGGTGCGCGCCCACCGTACTGGCGCCCGCGGGGCCGGTGAGGATGTGGCTGTTGACCGGGTATCACACGCTGGCCGAGACCGAAAACGCCGTACGGGCGAAGCTGGGCGGAATACCCCTGCTGTGGGAGCGGATGGAGGCGGTGGCCAATCTCCACCGGGCCGCCACGGCCGTCCGGCTGCATTTCGAGAACTCGGTCCTGCGCACCGCGGGACTCACCTGGACGGCGTTCGTGGTGCTCTGGGTGGTGTGGATCTTCGGCGAGAAGGAGACCCGGCACGTCGCCGCGGAGTCCGGGATCACCAAGGGAACGCTGACCGGGGTGATGAAGACCTTGGAAGCACACGGCCTGGTCACCCGGCGCAAACACCCCGTCGACGGACGGCTGGTGCTGCTCGCGCTGACGCCGGAGGGCGAGCGGCTGATGCGGGAGCTCTTCCCCGAGTTCAACCAGGAGGAGGCGTTCGTGACCGATCGCCTCAGCCCGGCGGAGTGCACCGAACTGGCCGTTTCGCTGCGGGAGATCGTCAAACAACTCGAGGACAAGGGCGAGGAACGGCGGCAGGCGGCGGTGGCGAAGGACCGCTGACCCCTACCGAAGACGGTTGCGCCAGACCTCCGGCGACTCTTACGTTTTTTGGAGCCGAACGATCGAAGGGCGCCCTTGATGGACTTCCGGTACTGGCTCGGTCAGGCGTTGTCGTCGAACGAGGCGTGGGCGGAGACGTTCACCCCCGTACGGCCGCATCCCTCGCTGGAGATCTCCGACGGCCGGTTCGAGACCGCGTTCGAAGAGCTCACCGAGCGGTTGAAGGACAACTACCCGTTCTTCCACCCGTCCTACGCGGGGCAGATGCTCAAACCGCCGCATCCGGCCGCCGTGGTCGGCTATCTGACCGCGATGCTGGTCAACCCCAACAACCACGCGCTCGACGGCGGTCCCGCGACGGCCGAGATGGAACGCGAGGTCGTCGGTCAGCTGGCGACGATGTTCGGCTACACGGAGCATCTGGGGCATCTGACCACCAGCGGCACGGTGGCGAATCTGGAGGCGCTGTTCGTCGCGCGCGAAACGCATCCGGGCAAGGGGATCGCCTACAGCGCGGAGGCGCACTACACGCACGGCCGGATGTGCGGCGTTCTCGGCGTCGAGGGGCATACGGTGCCCGTCGACGCCCGCGGCGCGATGGACCTCGACGCGCTCGAGGAACTGCTGCGCACCGGGAAGATCGGCACCGTGGTGCTCACCGCGGGCACGACGGCGCTCGGCACGGTGGAACCGGTCCACGAGGCCATGGCGCTGCGTGAACGGTACGGCGTGCGGGTGCACGTCGACGCCGCCTACGGTGGGTTCTTCCGGCTCCTGTCCGGTTTGGACGGTCCCGAAGGGCTTCCCGAAGCCCCGTGGCTCGCGATCGCCGAGGCCGACTCGATCGTCATCGACCCGCACAAACACGGCCTCCAGCCCTACGGCTGCGGCGCGGTGCTGTTCAAGGACCCCGGTGCCGGCCGGTTCTACCTCCACGATTCGCCGTACACCTACTTCACTTCGGAAGATCTGCACCTCGGCGAGATCAGTCTCGAATGCTCGCGGGCGGGCGCGGCCGCCGCCGCGTTGTGGCTCACCTTCCGGCTGCTGCCGCCCACCCCCGACGGACTGGGCCGGGTGCTCGCGGCCGGGCGCCGCGCCGCGTTGCGGTGGGCGAAACTGCTCGAGGACTCCGAGCGGTTCGATCTGTACCAGTCACCGGAACTCGACATCGTCGTGTACTTCCCCCGCACGGAGCCGCGTTCCCTCTCGAAGATCGACGAGGCGAGCGCGCGGATCATGCGCGTCGGCATGGCCGCCGCCAAGGATCCGGTGTTCCTCAGCACGCTGCGGGTGAGCGCGCCGCGGTTCGGCCTGCGTCACACCGGGGTCGACGCGGATGCGGACGGCGCGCGGATCCTGCGTAGCGTGCTGATGAAGCCCGAAAGCGAGGACCACGTCGACCGGCTCCACGAACGGCTGGAAGAGTTGTCCCGCGGTTGAGCACCGAGCACCGCCGCAGACGAATGGATCCACCATGCCCGAATCAGGTCCCGCCGAACCCGTGACCGCGATCGAGACCCGTTCGCTCGGTACCGGCTTCCGGCGGCGGCACGTCACCATGCTGGCGATCAGCGGGGCGATCGGGGCGGGACTGTTCGTCGGCACCGGCGCGGGGATCAAGGCCGCGGGCCCCGGCATCCTGCTGTCCTATGTGGTCGCCGGCCTGCTCATGGTGCTCGTCATGCGCATGCTGGGCGAGATGGCGGCCGCCGAGCCGAGCAGCGGTTCGTTCTCGGTGTACGCGGAGAAGGCGCTCGGGCGCTGGGCCGGGTTCACCGTCGGCTGGCTGTACTGGTCGCTGCTGGTGGTCGTCGTGGCCGCCGAGGCCACCGCGGCGGCCGGGATCGCGAACGGGCTGCTGCCCGCGATCCCGCAGTGGACCTGGGTGCTGCTGTTCATGGCGGTGCTGACCGTGGTGAACCTGTTCGCCGTCCGGTCGTTCGGGGAGTTCGAGTTCTGGTTCGGCGCCATCAAGGTGACCGCCGTCGTCGGCTTCCTCGTCCTCGGCACGCTCGCGGTGTTCGGGATCCTGCCGGGGACCTCGCCGGTCGGCCTCGACAATCTCACCGGGCACGGCGGCTTCCTGCCCAACGGCCTCCAAGGGGTGCTGACCGGACTGCTCGCCGTCGCGTTCTCCTTCGGGGGCATGGAACTGGTCACGATCGCCGCGGCGGAGTCCGACGATCCGGCGGGTTCGATCCGCCGCACCACGCGCACGGTCATCGTGCGGCTGCTGCTGTTCTACATCGGTTCCGTGGCGCTGATGGTGCTGTTGCTGCCGTGGGAGTCCGCGTCGGCCAACTCCAGCCCGTTCGTGACCATCCTGGAGCAGATCGGGGTGCCGTCCGCGGCGCTGCTGATGAGCTTCGTCGTGCTGACCTCGCTGCTCTCGGCGCTGAACGCGAACCTTTACGGCGCCTCGCGGATGGTGTTCTCCCTCGCCGACCGCGGTGAAGCGCCGCGCGCGATGCTGAAACTGTCCGGCACGGGCGTCCCCCGGACGGCGGTGCTGGCGTCGGTGGCCTTCGGTTTCGTGGCCGTGCTGCTGAACTTCCTCGCCCCCGAACACGTGCTGCCGTTCCTGCTGAACGCCATCGGCGCGAACATCCTGCTGGTCTGGATCTTCGTCGCCATCTCCCAGCTGCGGCTGAGGAAGAGGGCGGAACGCGACGGCACGGCCGCGGACCTGCCGGTGCGGATGTGGGGCTTCCCGTGGCTCAGCTGGGTCGCCCTGCTCGCGATGGCCGGCGTTCTCGTTCTCATGTGGACGGACGCCGACGCGCGTGCGCAGCTGTTCACCAGTGGCGCGGTGGCCGTGCTGATCGTGGCGATCAGCCTGCTCAGGCGACGTCGGCGACGCTGAACAGTTCGCGTTCCACCCGGCTGAGAGCCAGGCGGACCGCGCCGAGCGCCACCGAGTCGTCGCCGAGTATCGACGTCTCGACGCGCACCGGGAAGAGGGACAACCGGGACAGTTCGGTGCGCAGCGGCGCCGTCAGCAGTTCTCCGGCCCGCGCGAACCCGCCGCCGATCACCACCAGTTGCGGGTCGACCGTGAGCACCGTCGCGGCGAGGAGTTCGAGAAGCCTGCCGGGTGACGCGGACCAGCCGACCCGCCGCAGGACACCGATCTCGCCCGCCGCGCCGTGGTGGCCGTCATGCAGCTTCCCTCCGAGCAGCAGGCCCAGGGAGACGGTGCGCCCGGCCCGCACGTAGACGACGTCGTCGATACCGTGCGCGGCCCCGCGCCAATGCTCGGCGAGCGTCGCGAGTTTCGTGTCGTTCCCGGCCAGCACCGCGTATCCGCCGCCGAACTCCGCGGGGAGGTCGAGACCGGCCCAGCCGGGGAGGCGTTCACTGTTGACGACCTTGCCGTCGGACACCACGCCCGTGGTGCCGATGCCGAGCACCCGCAGGTTCGCGTGGCCTTCGATGGCGTCGCCGAGCACCCGGCGCGCGACACCGAGCCTGTCGGGCCTCTCCATTTCCGGTGTGAGTTCGGCCCTCGCTCGCCCGACGACGTCGCCACGAAGGTCTGCGACCAGGCACAACGCCTTGTGCGTGCCGACTTCGAGACCGGCGACATGCCCGGCCTCGGGCCGGAAGCGGTAGCGCTTGGCGGGCCTGCCCACGGGGCGCGGAGCGTCGGGGGAGAGCGGGACCTCCTCGACCAGGCCCTGTCCGCCGAGGTCCGCGGCGATTTCTTCGACCGTCGGCCGGGAGACCTCGCTTGCTTTGACCAGTTCCGCGAGGGTGAGTTCCTCGGCCGCGTACAGCGCTCGCAGGACGGCGATGGCGTTGAGCCGCCGCAACAGCGACGGATCCCCTCCGGACAGTCTGGCCATGCGACTCCCTAGGCGTTGACGCGTTTGTCGTACTGGGCGCGCGCGACGGCGATCTGGCTCTGGTGGTCCTCGGTCCAGCTGACCAGCGACTGGATGGTCTTGTGCAGCGTGATGCCCATCGGGGTCAGCGCGTACTCGACCCTGGGCGGCACGACCGGATAGACGGTGCGGCTCACGAGCCCGTCGCGTTCGAGGTGACGCAGCGTGGTGGTGAGCATGCGCTGGCTGATGCCGTCGATCTTGTACTTCAGCTCGGTGAACCGGAGGGTGTTCCGGTCGAGCAGCGCGATGACCAGGAGTGACCACTTGTCCGCCACCCTGTCCAGGATCTGGCGGACTTCGCAGTCCTCCCGGGTGTCCCACTGGAAGGCTTCGTAGTCCTCCTCGGTGAGTTCACAATGACTAGGTGAGTTCAAAGTGCCTTCTTCCATGGTCATCGATGGTGACGGAAGATCTCCTTGGTTACAAGAGGGAACCGACCGGCAGATGAGTAACCGTCGGTCTCTCGTCCACTGAGGGAGAGCTGATCTTGACTACAACACGTGCCGCGGACCGGATGAGCGGGCGGGCCTGGGGCGTGCTCCTGGTGCTGTGCGGCGCCATCTTCCTGGAGGGCATCGACGTCGCGATGCTGAACGTGGCGTTGCCGTCCATCCGGGCCGAACTCGGCCTGTCGACGGCGACGCTGAGCGGCGTGGTGAGCGCCTACGTGCTCGGCTACGGCGGATTCATGCTGCTGGGCGGGCGCGCGGCCGACCTCTACGGCCGCCGTCGCATGTTCCTCGGCTGGCTGGTGGTGTTCCTCGTCTTCTCCGGTCTCGGCGGATTCGCCACGGAGGGCTGGATGCTGCTGCTCGCCCGGTTCGTCACCGGCGTCGCCGCGGCCTTCATGACCCCGGCCGGCCTGTCGATCATCACCACGAGCTTCGAAGAAGGCCCGAAGCGCAACAAGGCACTGCTGTTCTACGCGGGCACCGGGGCGGGCGGGTTCTCGCTCGGCCTGGTCATCGGCGGGCTGCTGACCAGGATCGACTGGCGCTGGGTGTTCTTCACTCCGGTGTTCCTGTCGGCCGTCATCCTGCTCGCCGCGCTCTGGCTGATCAAGGAACCCGCGCGAAAGGAACGCGTGCCCCAACGCCTGGACTTCGCCGGGGCGGTCACCGTGACCCTGGCGATGCTGCTGATCGCCTACGCGGTGGTCCGGCTGGAACATCCCGGACAGGGCTGGGGCTGGACGGTCGCCTCCTTCGCCGGGGGAGTGGCGGCGCTGGTGGCCTTCGTGGCCGTCGAACGCCGCTCGCCCGCGCCGTTGGTGCGGCTGGGCATCCTGAGGTCGGGGCCGCTGGTGCGGGCGAACACGAGCGCCCTGCTCTTCGCGGGTTCGTTCTTCGGGTTCCAGTTCCTCGTCACGCTGTACCTGCAGGAACTGCGGGGCTGGTCGACGCTCGAGACGAGTTTCGCGCTGCTGGCCGTCGGAATCGACGCGATCCTCGCGCCGACGCTGACCCCGTGGCTGGTGGCGAAGTTCGGCAACACGCGGCTGATCTTCGGCGGCTTCGTGCTCGCCGCCGTGGCGTACGCGCTCTTCCTGCCGCTCGGCCTGGACTGGACGTATGCGGCGATGTTCCCGTCGATGATCATCCTGGGCCTCGGGTTCGCGCTCGCCTATGGTCCGCTGACGATCGTCGCCACCGACGGGATCGCCGAGGACGAGCAAGGACTGGCGGGCGGCCTGCTGTACACGGCCTTCCAGTTCGGCGCGGCGCTCGGTCTGTCCGCGGTGACCGCGGTCAACGTCGCCGCCCTCGGGGACGGTTCGCCGGAGGCCGTGCTCGGCGGCTTCCGTGCGGCGCTCTTCGTGCCACTGGCGATGGCCGTCCTCGCCGCGGTCATCATCGCGTCCGGCCGTCAGCGCGTTTCGGTGAAGGAAGCCAGATTGGCCAGTGAGGAGGCGATTCCGGCTTCGTGATCCGCCTGTCCGATGCCGGGCGGGACACCCGTCGCGGTGACGGTCACTTCGGTGCCGTCACCCGCGGCGGCCAGTTGCCAGGTCATCGTCATGGTGCCCGCGAAGGCGGGGTCTCCGGACTCGAAAACGGCCAGCTGGACCACACGCTCCGGCGGCACCAGGTCGGCGAACCCGACTTCGACGACGTCCGTCGCTTCCGAGGACTTACCGGGCGCGGCGGACGCGTCGAGGTAGGTGAGGATCATCCGGAAACCCCCGCCGGGCCTCGGATCCCAGCGTTCGATCCGGCCGCGCATGCCTTCGGGCGGCAGCCAGGACTCGAGCGATTCCTTGTCGAGCAGGGCTTCGTAGACGGTCGCGGGCGGTGCGGCGATCACGCGGCTGCCGCTGTCGATCCTGTCCATCGCCCGATTGTAGGACCGATACCCTGATCGCCGGGGAATCTACGAGAGGGTGATCCACATCGAGTTCGTCATCGCCTGGTCCGCCTTCCTCGGCGGCTGGCTCCTCGTCGCCGGGCCCATGTACCAGGGCGCCCTCGAACTCCGTGAGGAGAGCGAGCGGTTCGAAGACCTGCGCTCGGTCCAGACGCGACGTCCCACCGGCGGCACCCCCGCGTCGCGCTGGTGGTGGCTGGTGCCGCCGGTGGCCGTCATCAAGGAACGCCGTCGCCGGAAGAAGGCGCAGCGCGAGTTCATGGAGACGCTCACGGCGGGCCAGCGGCGCACCATGACCACCTTCGCCAACAAGGCCAAAGGCTGGTTCATCGTCTGCGCGGGCGCCTTCTTCATCGCCCTCAAGGAGACTTGGCACCTGAACCATCTGTACCACTGGCCTTTGTGGACCTACATCGCGTTCGTGCTCGTCCCGCTGGTGCTGAGTTTCGTCCACACGTCCCGGGGTGTCCGCCTGACGGTGCTCATCATGGGTGCGGAGGAGTGATGGTGTCGCGGGTGATCGACTCGACCTTCTCCTGTGCCTTCTTGGCATCCGTGACCCAGAGCTTGTAGAAGTCGAACGGGCAGTCCGCGACACCCTTGTCGCCTTCGTCCGCGTCCTGCATGCCGGTGTACCCGCGGTGCAGCAGCTTGAAGATGTGGTTCTGCGACTGGTCGTAGGTCCGCGCGTCGCGGATCGCCGAAACCGAAAGCTGCGCGTACTGGATCCCGTATTCCTCTTCACCGGTCTCGCCGAGCGTGCGCCCGTCGAAACCGATGATCGCGGAGTGGCCGAAGTAGGAATAGACGCCGTCGAAACCGGCGGCGTTCGCCACGGCCACGTAACAGTTGTTGGCCCACGCCATCGCCTTGGCCATCAGGACCTGCTGTTCCTTGGCCGGATACATGTAACCCTGGCAGCGCACGATCAGTTCGGCGCCCTTCATCGCGCAGTCGCGCCAGATCTCCGGGTAGTTCCCGTCGTCGCAGATGATCAGCGAGATCTTCATGCCCTTGGGGCCGTCGCTGACGTAGGTCTCCTCGCCGGGGTACCAGCCTTCGATCGGGCACCACGGCAGGATCTTGCGGTACTTCTGGACGATCTCGCCGCGGTCGTTGATGAGCACGAGGGTGTTGTACGGCGGTTTGTCCGGGTGGTCTTCGTGTCGTTCTCCGGTGATGGAGAAGACACCCCAGGTCTGGGCTTCCCGGCAAGCGGCGGCGAAGATTTCGGTCTCCTCACCGGGAATCGTCGCCGCGGTCTCGTACATTTCCTTCGGGTCGTACATGATGCCCTGCGTCGAGTACTCCGGGAACACCACGAGGTCCATACCGGGGAGCCCGGATTTCATGCCCACCACCATTTCGGCGATCTTGCGGGCGTTGTCGAGGACTTCGGCCTTGGTGTGCAGACGAGGCATCTTGTAGTTGACCACCGCGACGCCGACCGTGTCCGGGCTGGCGGAAATGTCACCGTGTCGCATGAAGACTCCTTTTCTCCGACTGGGTTTTCAGGACGTCGAGGGAACCGGCCGCCGCGACGAGCACCACCGCGATCGCGGCCGCCAGCAGCGCCGTGCCGGCGTCGCTGCGGTACGCGCCGGTCAGGCCGAGGAAGGCGGGCACCGTGCAGGTCGGCTGGCTGAGCAGGAGGACGGTCCAGCCGGTGAACCGCGTCAGCCGTTCCTTGCCGAGGCCGAGCACCAGGAAGAACAACGTCCACAGCAGTGCCCACGACAGCCAGATGACGCCGAACACCGGATCGTTGTCGTGCCAGAACGCGATTCCCGCGTACACCACGGCGGCGCCCGCCACGAAGAGCGAGAACCAGCCGATGCCTTCGGGCGCCAGGCCCGCGAGGTTCGCGATGCCGACGTACAGGTAGGTGAAACCGAACAGGTACAGGCCGGACGCGGCGAGGATCGCGTCCGGATTCCCGTTCGCCTGGGCGATCAGCACGGTCGGGGTGACGCACTGCAGTGCCCCGACGAACAGGTTCAGCACCGCCGCCGAACGCGGCGGTATCCGGCCGAGCAACATCAGGCCGTTGATCATCAAGGCGGCGCCGACGTAGAGCAGGCCCACGTTGCCCATGCCCACCTCCGCGTAATGTGCATCACATGGAATAATTTCAAATGAAAGTATGTGGTGTGCCGCGGTGAGTCAAGGGTGTGCGGTTCAGAGCCGGGTGAGGACTTCGAAGTCGTAACCGTCGGCGACCGCGAGATGGACGTGCTGGTCGGCCTGCTGCCCGCGGAACTCGATCGTGCCGCGCGGCCCGTGGTAGGCGACGCCGTCGATCGCGGCGTTGAGCGCGGGCAGATCCGGCGTCCCCGCCCGCCGGACGAGTTCCGCCAGCGTGTGCAGTCCCTCGTAACAGGATTCGGCGGCGTTGTTCAAGGCCGGGGCGCCGGGACCGTTTCGGTCGACGTAGCGGCCGAGCAGGTCCATCGCGTCGGCGGTGACCATGGACCGGAAGTAGGCGGCGGAGACGTACAGGTCGGCGGTGGCGTTCGCGCCGCTCGCGAGGAGCATGTTCTCCTCCATCAGCGGGCTGAACCTGATCAGCCGGTCGCTGAGCCCGTGCGCGGCGAAGGCGCGGTTGAAGCGCACCGCGTCCTGCCCGACCAGCAACATGAGCACACCGTCGCTTGTGGACTGTTCGACCGAACGGACCACTGTGGACATATCGCCCGCGCCGAGCCCGACGAACGCCTCGCCGGTGATGCGCAGGCCGAGATCCTTGGCGTAGTGCCGGATCGCCCGCGTCGTCCGGTGCGGCCAGACGTAGTCGTCGCCGACGACGAACCAGCGCCGGGCGCCGAGGTGGTCGCGCAGCCAGCGCAGGGCCGGCTCGATCTGGCAGCGCGGTGTTTCGCCCGTGCAGAAGATGCCCGAGCGGCGCTCGCCGCCTTCGTAGAGCGAGGTGTACACGTACGGCACCCTGTCGGCCACGACCGGCGCGAGAGCGTGCCGGACCGAAGAGATGTGCCACCCGCTCACCGCGTCGACCTGTCCGCTCTCGACGAGGCGTCGCAGGTCTCCGGCTACTTGCCTGGGGCTGCCGCCGCCGTCGACGACTTCGGCCTCGACCTGTCTGCCGAGGATGCCGCCGGATTCGTTGAGCTCGTGGACGGCCAGCTCCGTGATCGCCTCGCAGGACGGGCCGAACAGCCCGGCGGGCCCCTGCAACGGGACCACCATGGCCACGCGCCAGGTGTCGTCGCGGGTCCGCGTGGCGAGGCGTGGGGGCATGGCGCTCCGTGCGGTGGCCCGGTAAGGTCAAAGTGCTTTCACCTGGAAGTATTGCGAGGGTGTCCGGTTTTGGCAAGGGGACGGAATATGGGCACACGAGGCGTCGCGACGGCCGGGTTGTCGCTCACCGGCTCGCTCACCCGTGCCGCCAGGGCCGTCGCCACCAGGGTCGAGCAGGTGCTCGCCAAGGAAGGTCTCACCCTGGACCAGTGGCTGGTGCTGGACGCGTTGAGCGGCAAGGACGGCCTCGCCATGGCCGACCTCGCCGACCGGACGCTGACCACCGGGCCGACCCTGACCAGGGTGGTCGACAAACTGGTGACCACCGCGCAGGCCTATCGCGAGGTCGACGCCGCCGACAGGCGCCGCGTGCTCGTCCACCTCAGCGCCCGCGGCCGGGCGACGTACCGGCGCGTGGCCGCGAAGGTGTCGGAAGTGGAGGCGGGGCTCGCCGTGCCGGACGAGCTGCTCGCGGCGTTGCGGGGCCTCGGCGGCTGAAAGTCAGGCGTGCGGCGGGTACGGCATCGGCGGGACCGGTGGCTTCGCCTTGGTCGCCGCGACGATGCCGAGGATTCCGGCGACGACGAGTGCGACGAACACGAACAGCGTGGCCACCACGAACACCACGCGGAAGCCGGTGGCGTCCGAGAGCAGCCCACCAAGGACCGGCGCGAGCGCCAGGGCGAGGACACCGAGGCCCGCCGTGATCCCGGCCGCGGCGCCGCGGCCGGCCTGGAGCCGCCGGATCAGGGCGATCGTCACCCCGAGGACGGCACCCGCGCCGAGCCCGGTGAGCACCCGGCCGACCAGGAGCAGGCCGATGTTGGGGACGAAGGCGATCAGCACCACGCCGAGGAGCATCGAGAAGATCGCCGGCACGGTCACCGCCGTCGGGAAGCGTGCGCCGAGAAGCAGCCCTGCCGGGAAGGCGATCGCGGCCGCGACGAGGTACGAGACGAGGCCGTTCAGCAGCAGGGACTGGCTGGACATGCCCAGATCGAGCTGAAGGGCCGACTCGCCGTCGAAGCGGTAGATCACGGTGACCAGGAAAAGGCCGATGAGCGCAGCGAAGGCGGGGCCGATGACCAGCCACCAGGGAGACCCGGCGGTCGGCTGCGGGGCACGCTGTGTCGAGGGCGGCACGTACATGCGCACAACCTATAGCGCCCCGACGTGCCTGCGGACCGGTTCGCCGAGAGTACTCGGCCTGCCTGTCACAGGGCTTCGTCTGGGAGTCCTTGCGCTCCTCCTCTCCTTGGATTTTCTCGGTCTTGGTCCAGTCGGCGTAACGAGGCGATGTCCGCCTCCCCGCAAGACCTGATGGGAACGTGACAACGCGAAGCCGCGCAGCTCGGACGTGATCTTTCCGACAGGGCCCGCGCACCAGGGAAACGCCGATGTATCGGGGAAAGTTGACAAACTGCCGCGTCGAAAGGTGAACGAGCGGCGACTCGGGCTCGAAAAGCGACAGCCCGGGTCTTGATGGCCCCGCCGCGAAGCGCGTTTGCGCCTCGCGGCAGGACCGTCTGCGACGTGCCCCCGGCAGGACTTGAACCTGCGACCTAGAGATTAGAAGGCTCTTGCTCTATCCAGCTGAGCTACGAGGGCCGACGTCGGCGACGTTGGGTGTCGCCCAGCATCGGCAGCTTAGCCGTCGCCAACCTGTCGATCGTTCGACACCGCCAGATCGTTTCAGGTCGAGCCCACCGTTTTTTGGAACACCCGTGAGCGCGTCACGACGCGGGGTGACGCGCTCACGGGCCGGGGCCGCTTCGGGGGAGCGGCCCCTGGGTTCGCGCAGGTCGCGAGTCGACTCCTCTGCCAGCGACCGGCACGAACCGCCGGGGTGGTCAGTCCCAGATCTTGAGGGCGCGGATCACGAACGGTCCCTGGGGTACGTAGGTGCCGCCACCCGGATAGGTGATGAAATCTCCCTCCGTGGTGCACTCCTCGCTCTGATAAATCGTGACGTCCCGGCTCAGCCGGTTCACGAACGAATGCCCGTCGAAGCCTTCGGGCAGGGGAATGCATTCCTCGGGATTGGAGGTGCGCAGGTCGAATTTGTGCGCCGTGCCACCGAACGATTCTTCGCCGTACACGCAGAACTCGCCCTTCTGACAGACGGGTGCGGGCGGGACGGAGGTGGCGCTCGCGACCCCGGCACTGGTCAGCAGGCCGAACACGGCCAGCAGGAGGACATGCGGGAGGCGTGCGCGCAGGTTCGTCAAACGTCGTTGCATGGCTGGGTTCTCCCCCGTGAATCGGCGGCTCGATCGCCGCCGGTGAATGTGTGATTCCACGATGACCCGAGAGGAAGGCTTTGTCAGCCCGCATTTCTACTTCTGTGGATGAGTAGTTGTGCGCCGCCTGATCGGGGCGAGTTGTCCACATATCACCGGGACCGCCTTGTGCTCGACGGAATCGGCTGCTAAACGCGCGCGGTGGACTCCCGCACGACCAGTTCGGCGGGCAACTCGGCGGGAGCGGGTGTCTTCTCCCCGCGCAGCAGGCCCAGTACCAGGTCGCCGGCCGCCCGCCCCTTGGCGGCGAGATCCTGCCGGACCGTCGTCAGCGGTGGTTCGGACCACCGGGCGGGCGGGATGTCGTCGAAGCCCACGACGGAAAGATCACCCGGGACGGACAGCCCGAGGTGCCTCGCCGCCGAAATCGCCGCCAGCGCCAGCAGATCCGACATGCACAACAACGCCGTCGGCCGCGGATGCCGGTCGAGCAGGCCGAACGCGCTCGGGAGCGCGCCCTCGACCGAGAGCCCGGACGCCTCCCAGATCGGCACGTCCGCCGCCGGGACACCCGCCTCGGCCAGCGTCTCCAGGTAACCGGCCATCCGCTCGCGGTTGTCGTGGAACCTGCTGTTCCCGGCCTCCGCCACGCTCAGTTCGCCGCCACGCGGCGCCGAGAGGCATTGCGCCGAGAAGATCCCGATCCGCCGGTGCCCGAGCTCCAGCAGGTGCCGCGCCGCCGCGGCCGCCCCCGCCCGGTCCGCCACGCCGATCCTGGCCGAACCGCGGATATGCGGCTGGTCGATCACCACCAGCGGCAGACCCCGATCGCGGACCGCGTTCAGCGCCGGCGCCCCGTCCGCCAGCGAATACGCCACGGCGATGTCAGCCTGTGCGGTCAGGATCCGCTCCGCGCGCGGGCCGCCGCTCTCGCCGTCGCCGGGCAGCAGCAGGAGGGCGTGGCCCTCGGGGTCGACGACCGTTGAGAGCGCGTCGAGGGTGACCGACAGCGCGGGATCCGAGAAGGCCGTCGAAAGATTCGTGTCGAGCAGGACGGCGATCGCGCCGGTGCGGCTGGTGGCGAGGCTGCGCGCAGTCGGGTTCGGCCCCGCGTACCCGATTTTCTTGGCCGCTCGCAGCACCTCTTCCCGAAGCCGGGCGGACAGCTGATCGGGCCGGTTGTAGGCGTTGGACACGGTCGCGCGCGACACCCCGACGGCGTCGGCGACATCGTCCAACGTCGGCCGTCGCCGTCGCGTGCTGGTCACCGCCGCAGTCTAGTCCCGGGCGGGACCAGTGGACTTTCTGAAGCGCTTAAGTCATTCTGGGGGAACAGGAATCGGAAGGAGACTTGGGCATATGCGTGACCGTACGGCCGTTTTCGTCGTGTTCGCGCTCAACGGGGCCGCGCTCGGCTCCTGGGCGCCGCGGACTCCGGCGTTGTCGGAAAGGGTGAACGCCTCACCGGGTGTTTTCGGCCTTGCCCTGCTGGGGGCCAGTGTCGGCATGCTGATCGCGGCGTCGGTTTCGGGACGGCTGATCGAGCGCCACGGTGCCCGTGCGGTGGTCGCGGGCAGCACGATCATCGCCTGTGCCGCGCTGCCGATGATCGGCTTCTCGACGTCGGTCGTCCTGCTCGCGGGGGCGTTGTTCGTCCTCGGGGCGAGCGTCGGCGCGCTGGACGTCGCGATGAACGTCGCGGGTGTCGAGGTGGAGCGCCGTTCCGGGCGGGCCATCATGCCGATCCTGCACGCCGGGTTCAGCTTCGGCGCGCTGGCGGGCTCCGTCGCCGCCGGATTCGCCGCTTCGCACCACTGGTCACCGGGACGGCACCTCACCGTCGCCGCGTTGGCCGCGCTGGTCGTGCTCGCCTTCGTCATCGTGGCCGTGCCCGGCGCGCGGCCCACGCACACCGGGCCCGTCGAGAAGCCCCGCGTGCCCCCGATCAAGCGTCCTGCCCTCTGGTTGCTGGCCGCCATCGCGTTGTTCTCGGCGATCGCGGAGGGCGCGAGTTCGGACTGGTCCGCCTTGCTGATGACGTCCGTGCACGGGGTCGGCGACGGCGCCGCGGCGTTCGCCTACTCCGGGTTCGCCCTGGCCATGGCACTCGCCAGGCTCGCGGGCGCGTGGCTTCAGAACCGCTTCGGCGCCACTCGCGCGTTGGCGGTGGGCGCGGGGATCGCCGCGGCGGGGCTCGTGCTCGCCGCGCTGGCCCGCGTGCCGGTGTTCGGGTTCGTCGGCTTCGCGCTGGCGGGCGCCGGGCTGGCCGCGGCCTTCCCGATAGCGTTGAGCCTCGCGGGGGCGTCGGGCAAACGCGCCGACGGCACCGGAGGCGAGCGGGAACTGGCCTTCGTCACCGCGATCGCCTACACCGGCTTCCTCGCCGGACCGCCCCTGATCGGCGGAATCGCGCAGGTGACGTCGCTTTCGGTGTCGTTCCTGTTCGTCGGCTTGACCGCCGCGCTGATCGTGCCGTCCGCGCTGGCCGCGGCGCGGGCGCGGAAACGGGAGGAGGTCTCCGAACCCGTCGCCCGTTGACATCCTCGCCGCGACGCGGGCAAGCTGATTGCTCGTAAACTGAAATGAATGCGACTCGTTCGCTGTTTCAGGATGGCTGATCCGGGGGAGGAGCGGCGTGAGGGTGCTGATGCTCGAGGGCGGGATCCCGGACCGGCTGGTGCGGACCACGTTGCCCCGGCTCGTCCTGGTCCCGGTGGTGTTCCGGCTGGCGATGCTGGTGCAGGCGCTGTGGGCGGCAGGTTTCAGCGGACCGTCGGTGCTGTGGACGTTCGCGGTGCTGCACCTGGTGCCGAACGTCGCCGAAGCGATCTGGGTCCTCCGCGGGTCTCCCGCCGGTACGCGGCTGGTGCCGGTGGCCGACGCCGGGTTCACGGCGCTCGTGACCCTGGGAGCCGCGCTGCCCGCGCAGGACCTCACGATCACGTCGATCACCTGGACCCATCTGATGGGGACGGTGATGCTCTGGACCCTGCTGCGCGGCGCGCTGGCGGGAGCGCTGGTCGTCGGAGGCGGGGTGGTGCTGCACTCCGTGCTGGACCCGGCTTCCTCGCTCGGTCTCTTCCTCACTCTCGCGACGGCGCTGGTGGCGTCACTCGCTGTCGTGGGCCTGGTCGGCGCGTCGATGCGGTTCGCGCTCGGGTTCGGGGAGCAGCAAGGCCGGGCGGCGGAACGCGAACGGCACCGCCGCGACGTCCACGACACCGTCCTGCAGGTGATGGAGTCGTTCGCCATCCCCGCGCCCGCCGACGAACTCGACCCGGCGGCGAGCCTCGACCGGGTCCGCCGCACCGCTCGCGCCCAGGCGATGCGCCTCCGGATCAGCCTCGAGCACGAACCGGCCGGACCCGTCGGACTTCACCAGCGTCTCCGCCTGCTCGCCGCCGAGATGGCCGCTGAGGGCCTGCGCGCCGAGGTCGTCGTCCAGGACGACTGCGGTCCGGAGCTCCCGGAGGAGACGGCCATGGCGCTGCACGACGCGGCCAGGGAGGCCTTGCGCAACACGCTCAAGCACTCGGGGACGAGGCGGGCCGTCGTCAGCGTCGAAGGGATCGGCGGCGGGATCTCCCTGACGGTGCGCGATCACGGCGCCGGATTCGACGTCGGCGACCGGCGGCGCGGATTCGGCCTCGAGAACTCGATCATCGCGCGGATGGCGGAAGTCGGCGGTTTCGCGCGGATCGAATCCAGCCCGGGACTGGGGACGAGGGTGGTGCTCCTCGCTCCGTCAGTCCTGAGTCTCCCCGTCGGGTGAGTCCCGCCATTGGCGGAACGGGCGGTCCAGCGTCCACTTGTCGCCCGCGCGTTCGACGACGCGATATTCGCAGGTCGTGGGATTGGACAGGGACTCGAACAGCTCGATGCTCCAGCCGAAGAGCCGGCGGCACAGCAACCGGATGGTCAGGCCGTGCGAGACGACCAGCACGGTCTTAGGGTGATTTTCGCCGCAGGCCGCCAGTTCGCTGAGGAACGCCGCGACCCGGTCGTCGACGTCCGCCCCGGACTCGCCGAACGGGAGCCGGTAGAAGAAGTGCCCGAATTCGTGGCGGCGTTGCTTCTGGACCTCCTGTTCCAGCGGGTCCTGGAGGTTGCCCCAGTCCTGTTCCCGCAACCTCGGCTCCGGCACGATCCGCTCGCAGGAACTACGGATGTCCAGTAGCCGCAACGTTTCCCGCGTCCGCAGATACGGGCTGACGTAGACCGCCGGCCGCTCCCCGTCGAGGAGTTCCTCGATCTCCGGGCCCGCCAGCCTCGCCTGTTCGCGGCCCGCGTCGGTGAGCGGGAGGGCGTGGTCGGGAATCCGGGTGTAGGCGAGTTCGTCGACGTTGCCGAGCGACTCGGCATGCCTCAGCAGGATGATCCGCACGCCGCCATCTTGCCCCTTTCGCGTCCGGCATACCCTCGTGACGTGCCTTCAGACCCCGAGACGAAACCGGCCCTGCCCGCGCGGAAGGGCGGTGTCCTGCCGCTGGTGTCGATCGGGGCGCTCTTGGCGGCGGTGGTGGCCGTCGGCCTGGTCGCGCTGACCGGCGGTGCCGGTTACGTCATCGCCGGCCTGCCGGATCCGGGGCTGGTGACGCGCTACGGCATCACCGTCGTCCGGGTGCTGGCCGAGGCCGCTTCGGTGCTGTGCGTGGGTTCGCTGCTGCTCGCCGCGTTCCTCGTCCCGCCGCAGAAGTCGGGCACACTCGCCGCGGACGGTTACGCGGCCATCCGCGTCGCGGGTGTCGCCGCGTGGGTCTGGTTCTTCGCGGCCGCCGCGTCGATCTTCTTCTCCGCGGCCGACGGCGCGGGGCGCCCGTTCACCGAGGTGCTCTCGCCGCAGGTGCTGATCGACCTCGTGGACGCCATCGAGCAGCCCAAGGCCTGGCTGTTCACCGCGCTGATCGCGCTGCTGGTCGCGCTCGGCTGCCGTCTCGCGCTGACCTGGGGCTGGACGACGGTGGTCTTCTTCCTGTCCGTCGGCGGCCTGATCCCGGTCGCGGTCACCGGACATTCCGCGAGCGGCGGCTCGCACGACATGGCGACCAACAGCCTGCTGTACCACCTGGTCGCCGCCGCGCTGTGGGTCGGCGGCCTGGTGGCCTTGCTCGCGCTCGGCTGGCGCCGCGGCGAGAACCTCAAGCTCGCCGCGACGCGGTTTTCCAAGCTGGCGCTGGTCTGCTGGGTCGTGATGGCCGTTTCCGGCATCGTGAACGCGCTGGTGCGGATCAGGATCGCCGATCTGTTCAGCACCGACTACGGCCTGCTCGTACTCGCGAAGATCGTCGCGTTGCTGCTGCTCGGTGTCTTCGGGCACCAGCAACGGCAGAAGGGTGTCGCCGGGCTGGTGAACGGCGCCGGCGGCGGGCAGCTGCTGCGGCTCGCCGCGGTCGAGGTGCTGATCATGTTCATCACGATCGGCATCGCCACCGGCCTCGCGAAGACCCCGCCGCCGCAGGAATCGTTCACCCAGCCGTCGACCACGGAACTGCTGATCGGTTACGACCTCTACGGTCCGCCGACCGTGCTCCGGCTGCTCACGGACTGGCGGTTCGACCTCGTCTACGGCACCCTCGCGCTCGTTCTCGCCGGGCTGTACCTCGCCGGAGTCCGGCGACTGCGGCGGCGTGGCGACACCTGGGCCACCGGGCGGACCGTCGCGTGGCTCGCGGGCTGTTTCGTGCTGCTGATCGCGACGTCGTCCGGCATCGGCCGGTACGCGCCCGCGATGTTCAGCGTGCACATGGGCAACCACATGCTGCTGTCGATGGTGGCGCCGGTGCTGTTCGTGCTCGGCGGGCCCGTGACGCTCGCGCTGCGCGCCCTGCCCGCGGCGGGCAAGGACGCCCCGCCCGGACCGCGTGAATGGCTGCTCGCCTTCGTGCACTCGCCGCTTTCACGGTTCCTGACGCATCCTGTCGTCGCGCTCCTGCTGTTCGTCGGCTCCTTCTACGGCTTGTACTTCTCGGGCCTGTTCGACGCCGCGCTGAACTACCACTGGGCGCATCTGGCGATGAACGCGCACTTCCTGCTCGCCGGGTACGTCTTCTACTGGCCGGTGATCGGCGTCGACCCGGCACCACGCCGGATCCCGCCGCTGGGACGGCTGGGGATGATGTTCGCCGCCATGCCGTTCCACGCGTTCTTCGGGATCGCGCTGATGAGCATGCAGACCGTGCTCGGCCAGGACTTCTACCGCGGGCTGAAACTGCCGTGGGTCACCGACCTGCTGACCGACCAGCGGCTCGGCGGCGGCATCGCGTGGGCGTCCGGCGAGCTGCCCGTACTGCTGGTGCTCGTCGCGCTGCTGGTGCAGTGGGCGCGTCAGGACGAGCGGGAGGCCCGGCGCAAGGACCGCCGCGAGGAGGCCTCGGGCGACGCGGATCTGAACGCCTACAACGCGATGCTGAAGAACCTCGCGGACCGGGGCCGGGACTCTTAGCCTGTTCTCCCGTCTGGCCCGGGGCTGAAGGGCCCCTTCCCCTCACCTCGCGTGGTGAAGGGCGCTTTCTCGGCGTCGCATGCGGTGAAAGTCCCCTTCAGCCCCTGCCCGGTAGCACACCCGGCCGACTCTTCCCGGCCCTCCGCCCGGAGTTGTCCACAGGAAGCCCACATCGCCCGGAGTTGTCCACAGATCCGGATCGCACCCATTTTCACCCCTTGATCCGAGGCAGTCTGTGGTCAAGGGGATCACCGGGAGCGGCCCGGATCGAGGAGAAAGGCGAGTGTGATGGCGATGGGTGAAACATGGGTGACCATGATCGGCGACCTGACCAGCGAACCGGTCCACCATCCGCGGCGGGTGCACGGGCACGACGTCGTGTCGTTCGGCCTGCGGAGTGTCGAACGCCGGTACGACAAGGAAACCGGGGAGTGGGGCGAGGGCAGGCAGCTCGCGGTCAAGGTCACCTGCTGGCGAAAGCTGGCGATGGCGGCGTTTTCCTGTCTGAGCAAGGGTGATCCGGTGATCGTGGCCGGGCGGCTGCGCGGCGCCGAGACCGCGGAGGAGATCCCGGCACCTCTCGGTCTACCTGAGCTTGAGGCCTTCTCCATCGGTCCCAATCTCGCGCGCTGCTCCGCCGAGATCCGGCGAGCCGGGCGTGACCGGCCCAGGGCGATCCCGTTGCCGCCGCCCGCCGGGAATCCCATGGTCACCGCACTGGAGGAGGCACCCGTGGCTTGAGGGTCCCGATGCTCGCTCAGTGATATAGGGCTGACTGTCGGTAGTTCGGTGGTGACCGCCGTCAAGGCCGCGATCGGCTCGCTCTACGATCGCTTGTATGGCCGAGTTCATCTACACCATGAAGAAGGTGCGCAAGACCGTTGGGGACAAGGTCATCCTCGACGACGTCAGCACCGCGTTCTACCCCGGCGCCAAGATCGGCGTGGTGGGGCCGAACGGCGCGGGTAAGTCCACCGTTCTGAAGATCATGGCGGGGATCGAGCAGGCCAGCAACGGCGAAGCCTTCCTCCAGCCTGGCGCCAGCGTCGGCATCCTCATGCAGGAGCCGGTGCTCAACGAAGAGAAGACCGTCCGCGAAAACGTCGAAGAAGGCCTTGGCGAGATCAAGGTCAAGCTCAATCGCTTCAACGAGGTCGCCGAGCTGATGGCGACCGACTACAGCGACGAGCTGATGGAGGAGATGGGCAAGCTCCAGGAGGACCTCGACCACGCCGACGCGTGGGAGATCGACTCCGCGGTGGAGCAGGCGATGGACGCCCTGCGCTGCCCGCCGCCGGAAGAGCCGGTCACCCACCTTTCCGGTGGTGAGCGCCGCCGGGTCGCGCTGTGCAAGCTGCTCCTGTCCGCGCCGGACCTGCTGCTCCTCGACGAGCCCACCAACCATTTGGACGCCGAAAGCGTGCTGTGGCTGGAGCAGTTCCTCGCGAACTACGCCGGTGCCGTCCTCGCCGTCACCCACGACCGGTACTTCCTGGACAACGTCGCGCAGTGGATCATGGAGCTCGACCGCGGCCGCGTCGTCGGCTACGAGGGCAACTACTCCACGTACCTGGAGAAGAAGCGCGAGCGCCTCGAGGTCCAGGGCAAGAAGGACGCCAAGCTCGCCAAGCGGTTGAAGACCGAACTCGAATGGGTCCGGTCCAACGCCAAGGCCCGCCAGACCAAGTCGCGGTCCCGGCTGGACCGCTACGAGGAGATGGCGGCGGAGGCGGACAAGCACCGCAAGCTCGACTTCGAAGAGATCCAGATCCCGCCGGGGCCCCGGCTGGGCAGCGTGGTCGTCGAGGTCGAGAAGCTGCGCAAGGGTTTCGACGACCGCGTGCTGATCGACGGGCTGTCGTTCGACCTGCCGCGCAACGGCATCGTCGGCGTCATCGGGCCGAACGGTGTCGGCAAGACGACCCTGTTCAAGACGATCGTCGGGCTCGAGGAGCCGGACGACGGCGTGGTCAAGATCGGCGAGACGGTCAAGCTGTCCTATGTGGACCAGAACCGCGGCGGGATCGACCCCAAGAAGACGGTATGGGAGGTGGTTTCGGACAAGCTGGACTACATCCACGTCGGGCAGACCGAAATGCCCTCGCGTGCCTACGTCAGCGCGTTCGGTTTCAAGGGGCCGGACCAGCAGAAGCCGGCGGGCGTGCTCTCCGGCGGTGAGCGCAACCGGCTGAACCTGGCGCTGACCCTCAAACAGGGCGGGAACCTGATCCTGCTCGACGAGCCGACGAACGACCTGGACGTCGAGACCCTGGGCTCGCTGGAGAACGCTCTCGAGCAGTTCCCCGGCTGCGCCGTGGTCATCTCGCACGACCGGTGGTTCCTCGACAGGGTCGCGACGCACATCCTCGCCTGGGAAGGCACCGACGAGAACCCCTCGCAATGGTTCTGGTTCGAAGGTAACTTCGAGGGCTACGAGAAGAACAAGGTCGATCGTCTCGGTGCCGAGGCGGCTCGTCCGCACCGCGTCACCCATCGCAAGCTGACCCGCGACTGAGGGCCGGGGGTTCCCCGTGGAAGCCAGCAAGCGCCAACGGCCGGGCCTGCCCACCACCATGGTGGGCGGGCGGACGGCTGCCACAGGAGGAACCCTGTCCGCTGTCGGCAGGCTGATCGAACGTGCGGACGCCCTCCACCTGAGGGCGCCCGAACTCGCCTTGGTCCTCGGGGAGCGCGCGGCAGCGCTCGCCGAGGCCGCGGGTGCCGACGAGCAGTGGATCCGTGCGGAGAGCCTGGTGGTGTCCGCTCGGGTCCGGCTCGGCGGTCGTCCCCGGACGGTCGGCAGGGCGGTGGCCGCCCTGCGCGCCGCCGAACACGCCGGCTACGGCGACATCGCCGCGCGGCTGAGGATCGATCTCGCGGTCTGCGCGCGCAGTGTCGGAATCCCGCTGACCGGGCTGGCCGCCCTGCGGCCGCTGCTGGCGGATCCGGCGGTGTCACCGGCGCACCGGGCCGAGGCGTTGTGCCACCTCGTCGGCTGCTTGGCGCAGTTCGGCCGCAAGGCGGAACTGGACCGGGTGCTCGCCGAGGCGGACAAGCTCGTGCTCGGCGACGGCTCGATGACGGCGGATTCGCAGCTGCTGATCCGCGCGATGCTGCGGGTCGGGGTGTCGGCGCACCGTCGTCGCCACGGCGACCTGACGGCGGCGGCCGACGCGGCCCGGACCGGGCTGGGCATGCTCGAAAAGCTCGGGAACCCCGAAGACGACGGGGGTCTCGTCCGGATCCGGCTGATCCTGCAGCTCGTCTGCACGCTGCTGGACAGGGGCGACACGGAGATGGCGCTGGAGGTCGCGCAGCCGATCCTCGACGCGCCCGTCCGGGCCGCCGGGATCGCGCCCGCCGCGTGGCTGCGGCTGGCGGTGGCCACCCGTGTCCTGCTGCCCGCGGGATCAGGGGAAGCCGCGGGCATGCTCGTCCGTGAAGCGGTCGCCGGAACCGAAGATCACAAGCTGTACGCCGTCACGGCGCGGCTGTGGCTGGAACTCGCGCAGATCGAGGAACGGCTCGGCCGGGCCGAGGAGGCCATCGGCTGCCTGCACCGTTCGCGGGCCGCCGAACATCTGCACGCCCGCGCGCGACGGCAGGCGTGCAACGTCCTGCTCGGTGAGTTCGGCGCGGCCGAGAACGCCGCTGTCGACCTCGACGACGTCCTGCGGACCGTCGCCGTGCGGACGCCCGCCGCGGCGGCACCCACGTCCGTGCCCGTGCCCGCTCCGGCTCCGGCCGAAGTGACCGCGGTGATGGCGCCGATCGACGCGGCGCCCCCGAAGCGGGCCGCGGCCGAGCCGCCGGTTCGCCGCGAACCGCCGCGGACCGCGCGGCAGCACCGGCAGGCCGAGCCCGAGCCGGTGCGGAACACGCCTGTCGAGCCTCCGCGTCCCGCCGCTCCGCCGCGTCCGGCGGAGCCGGCCGTGGCGCCTGCCGCCGAGAAGACCGAAGCTCCGGTGTTGAAACCGCCGCCCCGTCCGGAGCCGTCTCGTGACGCCGCGGCGTCCGACAGCGACTGGCGCCGCCGGGTGCCGAGGAAACCTCGGCAACCCAAGCCGTCGATCAGGTTCGAGCCCAAGGCCGAACCCGCCGCGCCGAAACTGATGCCGCCGCCGAAACCGGAGCCCGCGCCGCGTCCTGAGCCCGTATCGCGACCGGAGCCGGAGCCCGCGCGACGCCACCGTCCGGAGGCACCCGCCGCACGCGAGACGCCCCCCGCGGTCACGCGGCCGGAAACCCCGATCCCGGGTGCGCGGCGGCGGCCCGAGGTGACCGTCCGGTACGAGGAGCCGGTGCCCGTTCCGGAACCCGTGGTCCCGGAACTGCTGCTGGCTCCCGAACCCGCCGCCGAACCACGGCCGCGGATCGCGGCCGAGGCCGAACCGCCGCGTCCGCCGGGGACCGCCGCCCCGTTGTGGGAGAGCGACGAGTGGGCGGCCGAGGAGCGTGTCCGCCGCTCGGCCGCACCCGTTTCCCGCAAGACCAGGCACGACGCCGAACACGGTTCCGTTGCGGCGAAATCCGTACTGGACCGGCTCGGGATCTCGAGCGCGGGCGGGCACGGCGGTGGCCGTCGCCGCGCGGACGGTGCCGCGGATCCCGTGCACCCCGAACCCGTGGCCGAGGAACGCGCCGACACGGGACGCGGCCGCCGGGAGCAGCCGCCGGTGGAGTACACGGAACCCGCCGTCCCGCTCGCGCCGCCGCCTCGGGAAGACCCGCCACCGTCTTATGGCGGCGGTACTCGGCAAAGCTCCCAGGAAAGCCCCCGGCAGGGCGGCAAGGAAGAGGTCGCGGATCCGTGGTTGCCGCGCCTGCGGATGCCGCCGGCGCTCGACCCGCTGACCGACACCGGCTCCTGGCGGCCGATCACGCCGTTCCCGGAGAGCTACGCCCGCGCGATCGCGGAGGACGAGCCGCCGCCGGACGCCGGTCTCGCCGATCTGCTCGCCCGCGCGCTCGCCGAGCACCAGGCGGGCACGGCCAGTGCCGCCGCGCTCGTGAAACAGCTCGGTTCCCAGGACTCGGGAAAGCGTCCGGTCAACGGCCGCGACCGGCACCGCGCCAACGGGAGCGACTGACCGGGCGATAGCAAAGGTCCCTTGCTACGCCCCCGGTCGGGGCCCTCGTCGGCTTGAACGATTCAGTCGGCCGGGTGAGACCGCGCGCCGTCGCTTTGCGGGGCAATGGGTGCTGGTCACCCCTGGTACGACGGGACGCGGGCAGGGCCGGACAGACCGCCTATGTGACCCGCGAGTAGCTGAACCGATCACGGCGATTCCGGCATCTGAGCAGGGAAATCTTCGACGGCCGGGAATGACCCGGCCTTGTGGAGCCGACTGTCCGGAGCTGTAGGTTGGGTCTGGTCCGGTACAGAGTCGTGCCGGTCGCGGTGTCAATCTCGCTACAGTGGAGAGTTGCCTCAAATGAGCTCGACGGGAGTCTCGTCCCTGCCCGGAAAAGATGTCGGCACCGAAGACGGCGCCAGGCGCCGGTCGGTGAACCCGGAGCAGATCCGGGACGACCTGATCGACGCCGCCGCGGCGTACGCCCCGGAGATCGGCGACCTGATCCGCCTGTACTACCGGCACATCCCGGCCGAAGAGATTCTCGGTGACGACCCGGTCGACCTCGTCGGCGCCGTCCGCTCGCATCTGCAGCTGGCCAAGGACCGGATGCCCGGCCGTCCCGCCGTGCGGTTGCTGAACCCGACGGGCCCCGAAGACGGCTGGACGCGTGAGGCCACCGTCGTGCAGGTCGTCACGGACGACATGCCCTACCTCGTGGATTCCGTCGCGGCCGAGTTCGCCCGCGACGGCGTGCAGGTGCAGCGCATCGTGCACCCGATCGTCGTGGTCAGCCGCGATCTGACCGGTGAGCTGCTGGCGGTCCACCCGGACGCCGATCCGGCCGAGCCGCCGTCCAATTCGGCGGCCGAGTCCTGGATGTACATCGAGATCGACCTGGTGACGGACCCGAACCGCGCCCGCGAGCTGGACAACCGGCTTTCGTCGGTGCTGGGTGACGTGCGCGAGGTCGTCGAGGACACCGACAAGATGGCGGAGACGGCGCGCCGTCTCGCCGACGAGCTGGACGAGAGCCCGCCGCGGCTCTCCGCGCGCGAGGTCGCCGAAGGTGCCCGGCTGCTGCGCTGGCTCGCCGACGGCCACTTCACCTTCCTCGGCTACCGCCGCTACGAGCTCATCGACAATCCGCACCCCGACAGCGAAGAGCCCGCCCTGCGCGCCGTGCTCGCCACTGGGCTGGGCGTGCTGCGCCAGGACAGCCTGGCCGCGCGCAGCCTCACCGCCGGTCCCGACACGGCGGCCTCCGCGCTCGCGCCGACGCTGCTGGTGCTGACCCAGGCGAGCGCCCCGTCCACGGTGCACCGTCCGGTCCACCCGTACTACGTCGGCGTGAAAACGTTCGACGACAAGGGAAATGTCACCGGCGAACACCGCTTCCTCGGCATGTTCACCACCACCGCCCTGCACGAGAACGTGCTGGACATCCCGGTGGTCTGCAACCGGGTCCGCGAGGTCATCCACCGCGCGGGCTTCCCGATGGAGTCCTTCTCCGGACAGCGGATGCTCGAAGTGCTGCAGAACTGGCCGCGTGCGGACCTGTTCTCGGCCGACACCGACTCGCTGTACTCCACGACGACGGGCGCGATCACGCTTTCGGATCGCAGACGGCTGCGGCTGTTCCTGCGCCGTGACCCGTACGGCCGCTTCTACTCCTGCCTCGTGTACCTCCCGCGAGACCGCTACACGACCCGTTCGCGGCTCGCGATGCAGGAGGTCCTGCTCGAGGAACTCGAAGGCACGCAACTGGAGTACAGCGCGCGCATCGGGGAAACCGTGCTCGCGCAGGTGCACTTCATCGTGCACACCGATCCTTCGCAGCGGTCCGAGCCGGAGACGCTGCGCATCCAGGAACGGCTCAACGAAGCCGTGCGCAGCTGGGACGACAGGATGGTCGAGGCGATCCTCGCCGAGCGCCGCGAGCGCGCCGGGGACAGCGGCGTCGCGATCGGCCTGCTGGGCGAGGAGTCCGCGGGCGAACAGGGCCAGCGGTTCGCCGCGGTGTTCCCCGAGGGCTACAAGGAGGACTTCACCGCGCTCGAAGCGCTCGCGGACCTCCGCGCCCTGGAGTCGTTGACCGACGAGGGCGACCTGTCGATGTCGTTCTACCTGCCGGCCGACGCCGAGCCGGGGGAGCGGCGCTTCAAGCTGTACCTGCGCGGCGAGGGCGTCACGCTCTCGCAGGTGCTCCCGGTCCTGCAGCGGATGGGCGTCGAGGTCGTCGACGAGCGGCCCTACGAACTGCGCCGGGAAGACGGCGGCCGGTCCTGGATCTACGACTTCGGCCTGCTGATCGATCCGCAGGTCCTCGACCACGCGGACCACGACCTCCGCACCCGCTTCCAGGACGCGTTCCACGCCGCCTGGCGCGGCGACTGCGAGGTCGACGGCTTCAACGGTCTCGTCCTGCGCGCCGGGCTCACCTGGCGCCAGGCGGCCATCCTGCGGGCCTACTCGCGGTACCTGCGCCAGACGAAGATCCCGTTCTCGCAGGAGTACATCGAGAACACCGTCCTCGCGCACACCGACATCGCCACCGCGTTGGTGCGGCTGTTCGAGACCCGCTTCGACCTCGCGCTCGGCACCGAGGTCCGCGCGTCGCAGGCCGATCAGCTCACCGCCGAGATCGGCAAACTGGTCGACGAGGTGACCAGTCTCGACGAGGACCGGATCCTGCGGCGGCTGATGGCGGTCATCCTCGCCACGCTGCGCACGAATTACCACGTCACCGACGGGGACGGGAACTCCCGTCAGTACCTCGCGCTCAAGCTCGACCCGAGCGCGGTGCCCGAACTGCCCGAGCCGCGGCCGAAGTACGAGATCTTCGTGTACTCGCCCCGGATCGAGGGTGTGCACCTGCGCTTCGGCGACGTCGCGCGCGGTGGCCTGCGCTGGTCCGACCGCCGGGAGGACTTCCGCACGGAGATCCTCGGCCTGGTCAAGGCGCAGGCGGTCAAGAACGCGGTCATCGTGCCCGTCGGCGCGAAGGGCGGTTTCGTCGTGAAGCGCCCGCCGACGGCCACCGGTGACCCGGGCCTGGATCGCGACGCCCAGCTGAACGAGGGCATCGCCTGCTACCGGATGTTCATCTCCGGCCTGCTGGACGTGACCGACAACCGCGTCGAGGGCAAGACCGTCCCGGCACCGGGTGTGGTCCGCCACGACGGCGACGACAGCTACCTCGTGGTCGCGGCGGACAAGGGCACCGCGAAGTTCTCCGACATCGCCAACGAGGTCTCGGCGCACTACGGATTCTGGCTCGGCGACGCGTTCGCTTCCGGTGGCTCGGTCGGCTACGACCACAAGGCCATGGGCATCACCGCGAAGGGTGCTTGGGAGAGCGTCAAACGCAACTTCCGCGAGCTGGGCAAGGACAGCCAGACCGAGGACTTCACCGTCGTCGGCATCGGCGACATGATGGGTGACGTCTTCGGCAACGGAATGCTGCTCTCGGAGCACATCCGGCTGGTGGCCGCCTTCAACCACCTGCACATCTTCCTCGACCCGAACCCGGAAGCGGCCTCCTCGTTCGCCGAGCGCCGCAGGCTGTTCGACCTGCCGCGTTCGTCGTGGGAGGACTACGACCGTTCGCTGATCAGCGAGGGCGGCGGGATCTACTCGCGTTCGGCGAAGACCATCCCGGTCAGCCCGCAGGTCCGCGAGGCGCTCGGGCTCGCCGAGGACGTCACCTCGCTGGCCCCGGCAGACCTCATGCAGGCGATCCTGCTGTCGCCGGTGGAACTGCTGTGGAACGGCGGCATCGGCACCTACGTCAAGGCCGAGAACGAGACCCACGCCGACGCGGGCGACAAGGCCAACGACGCCTTGCGCGTCAACGGGAACCAGCTCCGCGTCAAGGTCGTCGGCGAGGGCGGGAACCTGGGGCTGACGCAGCTCGGCCGGATCGAGTTCGCCCGCGCGGGCGGCAAGATCAACACTGACGCGCTCGACAACTCCGCCGGCGTCGACTGCTCCGACCACGAGGTCAACATCAAGATCCTGCTGGACCACCTGGTCTCGACCGGATCGCTCGGCGCGGAGCAGCGCAACGAACTGCTCGAGCAGATGACCGACGAGGTCGGCGAGCTGGTGCTGGCCGACAACTACCGGCAGAACGCCGTGCTCGGTGTCAGCCGGGCGCACGCCGGGCCGATGGTCTCGGTGCACCAGCGGCTCGTCGCGGCACTGGTCGCGAAGGGCGCTTTCAACCGCAAGCTCGAAGCGCTGCCGAGTTCGGCGGAGTTCCGTGCGCTGGAGAAGGCGGGCGAAGGCCTCACTTCCCCGGAGCTGGCGACGCTGCTCGCGCACGTCAAGCTCGACCTCAAGGACGAGCTGCTGGCGAGCGAACTGCCCGACTCGGAGGTGTTCTCGCGACGCCTGCCCGAGTACTTCCCGAAGCCGCTTCGGGAACGCTTCGGCGACGCGATCTTCCAGCACCCGCTGAAGCGCGAGATCATCACGACGATGGTGGCCAACGAGGTCGTCGACGGCGCCGGCATCTCCTACGTCTTCCGCCTGATGGAGGAGATGAACGCCACCGCGACCGACGCCGTCCGCGCGTACGCCGTGGTCACCCACGCGTACGACCTGCCCTCCCTGTGGGCGCAGATCGACGCGCTGGACAACGTCGTGCCGACCGAGGTCGCGGACGAGATGATGCTGGAGACCCGCAGGCTGCTCGACCGGGCCGCCCGCTGGTTCCTCACCAACCGGCCGCAGCCGCTCGCCCCGCTCGCCGAGATCAACCGGTTCGGCCGGGTCGTCGGCGAGCTCGCTCCGCGCGCCCACGAACTGCTTCGCGGTGTCGAGTGCGCGTCGGTGGACGCGAACACGGCGCGGCTGGTGGAGAAGGGCGTCCCGACGGAACTGGCGGAACGCGTGGCGCTGCTGCTGCACACCTTCGGCCTGCTCGACGTCACCGACGTCGCGGAGCTGGCCGAGCAGCAGGCGGGGATCGACGCGGTGCACACCCCGTCGGACACCGCGGGCCTGTACTACGCCCTTTCCGACCACCTCGGCATCGACAAGATGTTGACGTCGATCAGCGGTCTCGAACGCGGCAACCGCTGGCACGCCCTCGCGCGGCTCGCGTTGCGGGACGACGTCTACGGTTCGTTGCGGGCGATCACGCTGGACGCGTTGCGGCACAGCGATTCGGGTACGGATCCGGACGAGAAGATCGTCCACTGGGAGAAGACGAACGCCTCGAGGCTGCAACGGGCCCGTGTCGCGCTGGACGAGATCAGCCAGTTCGGCAAGCTCGACCTGGCGACGCTGTCGGTGGCGGCGAGGCAGATCCGGAGCACGGTGAGGTAGTGAGCTACATTTCCCTGATCCGGCCGCGCTGGTCGGATATGGACGTCTACGGGCACGTCAACCACGCCAACCTGGTGACCCTGCTCGAAGAGGCGCGGATCCCCCTGCTGTTCGGGGATGCCGTCCGGGCCGGGCTCACCGAACTGCCCAAGGGCATCGTGGTGGTCAAGCTGGCCGTCCATTACCGTTCGCCGATCGTGGTGTCCGATCAGGACATCCGGGTGGAGATCTCGTTGAAGGACTTGAAGCACGCCAGCTTCACCCTCGGCTACCGGGTGCATGACGGGCCCGCCGAGGCCGACAAGGTCGCGGTCACCGCGGAGACGGTGCTCGCGCCGTTCGACACCTCCTCGGAGCGGCCCCGGCGGCTGACCGAGGACGAACGCGCCTTCCTGGAGAAGGGGTTCGCGGATGCCTGAACTCGTCATCCCGGACGCGGGTGACCGCGAGACGCTCGGAGCGTTCGTGGCCAGGGCGGTCCGGCTCGATCAGAACACGCTGGTGCGGTTGCGGCAGCGCGGCGACGGCGTCGTCGAGGCGTGGAGCGCGACACCGTTCGAGGTCCTCGCCACCAGGGCGGTCGCGGGCGACATCACGCCGTCGGACATCACGGTGTCCGGGAACGAGCTGCTCGCCGCGCTGACCATCGCCGGCGGCGAGCGGATGGATCCGGGCCCGACTCGTGACCTGATGTGGCATTCGGAGCTGCCCGCGCCCGGCCGCTGGCAGCTGGTGGACGAACTGCCCGCGACGGTGATCTCGGAGCTGGCCGATCGCGGGGTCACCCTCGCCCGCGACAACGTCGGCCCGCACGGCAACCCGCCCGCGTCGCTGATGGACCAGGCCGTGCTCACCGTCACCGGCGGCGAGCAGGAGATCAAGGTCCAGATGCGGTGCCTGTTCGCGCTGTCCGGGATGGGTTTCCTCGACTCGTCGATCGCCGACGACGTCGTCCGGATCACCGCGACCGATTCGTGGATGCGCATCGACGCCCGCTACGGCGCCGTCCTCAAACGCCGCCACGCGCTCCTGCCACTGCTCTTCTGACGGCTTTCTTACCGCTTCACACCAGCGGGTGGCTTCCGGCCGCCCGCGGTGTCAGGCTGTCCCCATGAGCGACAAGGACGGGGAGGACCCGACAGCGGATTTCCTCGCGGAAGTCCGGCCGGAGGAGACGCCCTGGCGCACCGAGCGCCCGCCGGGTGAGGAGGCGCCGGAACGCGCCGAACGCCCGGAGAAATGGGGGCGTACCAAGGCCGCCGGACGCGCCGCGGCGCAGGCCGCGCCCTACGTCCAGGCCGCCGCGCTGGCGACCTGGATCGTCTCGGGCACTCTCGACGACTCAGGTGACATGGGTTCTTCCGGCGACGCTTAGAGCTTCGCGCGCATCGTCTTCATCCGCTCGATCTCGGCGGTCTGGCCGGTGATGACCTCCTGCGCCATCTCCTGCGCCTTGATCTCCACACCCTTGCCGAGCTGGGTCTCGGCCATCGTCAACGCGCCCGTGTGATGCGCGATCATCAGGTCGAGGAACATCTTTTCGAACGCCACGCCGCTCGCCGCGCGCAGATCCGCCAGCTGGGCCTCGGTCGCCATGCCCGGCATGAGCGCGTGGTCATGGCCCGCGCCGTGCCCGGCGTGACCCTCGCCGGGGACCGGCTTGCCGCGGTCGGACAGCCAGGTCTTCATCATCGCGACCTCGCCGTCCTGCGCCACCGAGATCCGGCCCGCGATCGCCTTGATCTGCTCGTTCGCCGTCTTGCCCGGCACCAGATCGGTCATCACCTTCGCCTGCTGGTGGTGGGGGATCATCATCGTCATGTACTCGACGTCGGCGTCGTTGGGCTGAGCGCGGTTCACCGGTCCGGGGGAGCCGGTGCTCGCCTGCTCACCCGGCTTGCCCGGCACGATTACCGGCGCGCTCTGGGCCGGTGTCGTGGGGGATTCGTCGCCGGTGCAGCCCGAGACGACGAAAACGGCGACGAGCAGCGCCGATGTCAAACATTTTCTCATCCCGGGAGAACCTCCGTTGGTTGGTATCTGCTGAGCCTAAATAAGTAATAAGGTTCGCGTAAAGCTGGGTGGAAGGAGAGTCGTATCGTGCTGCAACCTGGGCTGAAACGTCGCTTGACCAGGGTCTTCGTCGCGGGGGCCGCGGTCGCCGCCCTCGGAGCCTCCAGCGCGTTCGCCGCGCCTGCCGTCATCGCGGAGCCGTCGGCGACCACGATCCCGGGTGTGGACGAGATCGTCCACAGCCCGAACCTCCGGTCGATCGCGAACATCCCGCAGCAGGGACCGTTCACCAAGGACTCGACCGGCACCGACATCGCGTTCACCAAGGGGCACGCGATCATCGGCACGTACGACGGCTTCAACGTCTACGACGTCCGCAACCCCTACCGCCCGAAGATCGTCAGCCAGGTCCTGTGCCCCGGCGGGCAGAACGACGTGTCGATCTCCGGTGACCTGCTCTTCCTCTCGACCGACGCCTCGCGCAGCGACAACTCGTGCGCCAGCGTGGCGAAGCCCGCGTCGGACAAGACGGCGTGGGAAGGCATCAAGATCTTCGACATCTCGAACCTCGCGGCGCCGAAGTACGTCGCGGCGGTCGAGACCGACTGCGGTTCGCACACCAACACCCTGGTGCCGGACAAGCGCGGCAAGGACGTCTACATCTACGTCTCGTCGTACGCGCCCGCGGCCAACCTTCCCGACTGCCAGCCGCCGCACGACAAGCTCTCCATCGTCAAGGTCCCGCTGAAGGACCCGGCGAAGGCCTCGCTCGTCGCGACGCCGGTGCTGTTCCCGGACGGCGGCAACGCCGGCGGCGACAACCCCGACGGCACCCGCCGTTCGGCGACCACCGGTTGCCACGACCTGACGGCGCTGCCGGAGAAGGACCTGATGGCCGGTGCCTGCATGGGTGACGGCGTCCTGATCGACATCTCCGACCGGCTCAAGCCGCGGGTCCTCAACCGGGTCCAGGACAACGTGAACTTCGCGTTCTGGCACAGCGCCACCTTCAACAACGACGCCACCAAGATCGTCTTCACCGACGAACTCGGCGGCGGCGGCATGGCGACCTGCCTCGAGAAGTTCGGCTCCACCCGCGGCGCCAACGGCATCTACGAGATCACCGGCCGCGGCGACAACCGCAAGCTGGAGTTCCGCAGCTACTACAAGATCCCGCGGCTGCAGTCCGAGACCGAGAACTGCGTGGCGCACAACGGATCGCTGATCCCGGTGCCGGGCAAGGACATCATGGTCCAGTCCTGGTACCAGGGCGGCGTTTCGGTGTGGGACTTCACCGACTCGAAGAAGCCGAAGGAGATCGCGTACTGGGAGCGGGGCCCGCTCTCGACCGAGAAGCTCGTCGGTGGCGGGACGTGGTCGGCGTACTGGTACAACGGCCACATCTTCTCGTCCGACATCGTGAAGGGCCTTGACGTCCTGGACCTCAACGACTGGCGGACCTTCCCGGCGAAGTTCGTCCGGCAGAACCAGTTCAACGCCCAGACGCAGTACAAGCTGCACCCGGGCTTCAACAACTGATCCAGTGGTGCCGTGAACGGTCCGTTCCTCGCGAAATTGCGAGGAACGGACCGTTTCCTTGTGCTTGGCTGAACCTGACAGCAAGATCACCTGGGGGTTTCACATGAGAATTCGTCAGAGACTCACCGCGCTCCTGGCCGTCGGGGTGATGGCGTTCAGCGCCGCACCGGCCGCGGCGAGCGCCACTTCCCTGATCGCCGAGCCCACCGTGACCTCGGCCGAGTATCCGGATGACGGTGCCTGGCACCCCGGCGCCGGCGTGCCGGGCTCATTCACCTTCGACGCAGGCGGAGACAGCACGGTCGTCGGGTTCTACTACGGGAACACCGATCCGGCGGGCACTTACGTGGCGGCGAACCACATCGGCGGATCCGCGACGGTTTCCCACACCCCGCAGACTTCCGGCCCGAATGATCTCTACGTGGCGAGCGTCGACAGCGCGGGCAACCGGTCGCCTCAGCACGTCCACCACTTCTATGTGAAGTCGACGGAGCCCCGGATCACCGGATCCCGGGAAACCGGCGTCGGGATGCCCGCGGAGTTCCGCTTCAGCCCCGGCATCGCGGATGTCGTCTCCTACACCTACCGGATCGACGACGGGCCGGAGGCGACCATCGCGGCCGCGGCGGGCACCACCACGATCGCGAACATCGTCACGGCGACCAGAGGTTCTCACCGGCTTTACGCGTGGAGCACGACCGGCGCGGGATTGACGTCCGGCACCGCCAGCTGGATTTACGTGGCCAGTGACGCTCCGCGGGTGGCGAGCACCGACTACCCGGACTCCCAGAGCAGCGGAGGCCCCGGCGTCACCGGCGTCTTCACCCTGACCCCTCGGATGCCGGGCGTCGTCGAGTACGTCTACTACCTCAACGAGGAGTGGAGCAATCCGATCGTGGTCCCGGCCGGAGCCGACGGCATGGCGAGCTTCACCTTCACCCCCGCGGCGTCGGGTTTCTACCCCATCCAGGTCTACAGCCGGAGCGCTGACGGCACCCGGTCGAGCGCCGGACGCGACCACTACATCGTGGTGAACTAGCGCCCTCGTGAGTGGCGATGCGGGTTCTGTTGAGGGGTAAGGCAAACGTGTCGTGGTCATGGGTGGGTCGCGGGGTGCGTTGCGAACGCCACTTTCGCAACGGTGAAGGTTGCGAAAGTGGCGTTCGCAACGCCTGCCCGTGGCTGTAAGTGCCAGGTCGGGTGGGTCGTGAATGGCAAGCGGTGTTCCAACCCGACTTGCCGATCACGACCACCTGGACTCACTCGGTACCTGCGCCCTGGTCGCGCCACCGCCACCCTGATGTCGCGAAAGCCACTTTCGCGACATCAGACGTCCCGAAAGTGGCTTTCGCGACACTCGAAGCCGACACGCTGTGGACTCTCAGACGAGCCAGGCGGCCGCGTCCGGCGGCAGTTTCCCGTTCACCAACGGGACGCTCGAGAGCAGCACCTCGCCCGGCGGCAGCGAGATCGGGCTCGCCGACGTGTTCAGCGCGCACACCAGGCCGCCGCCGCGCCGCCGGAACGCGAAACAGCCCGCCGGTGCGCCGTACCACTCGAGGTCTTCACCGCTGAAAGCCTTGTGCGACTTACGGATCTCGATCGCCCGCCGGTACAGCGACAGCGTCGACGCGGGATCCTCCAGCTGGGTTTCCACGGTCACCGAAGCCCACGAAGCGGGCATCGGCAGCCACGTACGCGGATTCCGCGAGAAGCCGAACGGCGGCAGGTCGCCTTCCCACGGCAACGGCACTCGTGACGCGTCCCGGCCGAATTCGGCGCCGGAGGTCTTGGCGCGCGGGTCCGCGAGCGCGTCGGGCGGAAGGTCGACGTTGCCGAGTCCCAGCTCCTCGCCGTTGTACAGATAGACCGTGCCGGGCAACGCGAGCTCGACGAGCGCCATCGCCCGCGCGCGCCGGACGCCGCGTTCACCGCCGCCGTACCGGCTGACCTGCCGCCAGACGTCGTGGTTGCCCAACGTCCAGGTGGCGGCGGCACCGGCCGATTTCGGCACCGCCAGGGACCGCTCGATGGCCGTCCGCAGCGCGTCCGCGTCGAAATGCGTGAGCACGAGCCGGAAGTTGAACGCCAGATGCAGTTCGTCCGGCCGCAGGTAACGCGCGAGACGTTCCTCGTCGGTCACCCAGATCTCGCCGACGGCCATGGTGCCCGGGTACTCGTCGAGCACCTTGCGGATCATCTGGTGGATCTCGTGGACGCGGTCGTTGTCGAAGCGCGGGTCGTAGAACTCGCTCGGCCCGAGCGGGTTCACCCTCGGGTCCATGTCCGGCAGGCCCGGCGGTTTCGCCATCCCGTGCGCGACGTCGATGCGGAAGCCGTCCACGCCGTGGTCCAGCCAGAACCGCAGCGTCCGTTCCAGATCGGCGGCGACCTCGTGGTTGGCCCAGTTCAGATCCGGCTGCTGCGGCGAGAACAGGTGCAGGTACCACTGGCCGTCCGGGACCCTGGTCCACGCCGGGCCGCCGAACGCGCTGACCCAGTTGTTCGGCGGCAGGTCGCCGCGCGGGCCGAGCCCGTCACGGAAGACGTAGCGATCCCGTTCCGGGCTCCCCGGCGGCGCCGCCATCGCCGATTTGAACCAGGCGTGGGTGTTGCTGGTGTGATTGGGGACGACGTCGATGGTGACCTTGATGCCGCGTTTGTGCGCCTCGGTCAGCAGGACGTCGAAGTCGCCGAGGGTGCCGAACATCGGGTCGACGTCGCGCGGATCGGCGATGTCGTACCCGTGGTCTGCCATCGGCGAACGGTAGAACGGCGTCAGCCACAGCGCGTCGACCCCGAGCAGCTCCAGGTACCCGAGCTTGCCGCGGATGCCTTCGAGGTCACCGACGCCGTCCCCGTCGGAATCGGCGAACGAGCGCACGTAGACCTGGTAGAAGACCGCCTGGTCCCACCAAGCCACGTCGCGCTCCATCAGACGAAACTGTTCATCATGCTGTTGGCGGCCATCTCCAGATACGCCCACAGTTGCCCGCGGTAGGGCTCCTCGATGCGCTCCTCGTCGACCGCGATCTTGATGCAGCGCAGCCAGGCGTCACGTTCGATCGGGCCGATCTTGAACGGCCCGTGCCGCATCCGCAGCCGCGGGTGACCGCGCTGATCCGAGTACGTGTGCGGGCCGCCCCAGTACTGCATGAGGAACAGCCGGAAGCGCTCCTCGGCCGGGCCGAGGTCCTCCTCCGGGTACAGCGGGCGAAGCACTTCGTCGACCGCCACCTCGGCGTAGAACCGCGCGACGATCCGGGTGAACACCGGTTCACCGCCGATCGCCTCGTACAACGTCGTGGGGTCTGGTTCGCTCACGGACACAGCTCCATTCTGCCCTTGTCCTACTGACCGGCGGGGCCGGACGACATAAAGCGCCCCAGAGGTGGCTCGAAACCCGCCTCGTCGAGCGCGGCGAGCAGGTGCGCCCGCAGCGCGCGCTGCACCGCCCACTGCTTGCCGGGCCGGACCTTCACCGTCAGGCGGAGCTTGATGCCCTCGGGGGTCACGGTCTCCACGCCGAGCATCTCGGGCGGCTCCAGCACGTTGGGCGCGAGTCCCTCGCTCTCCAGCAAGGACGTGGCCTTGCCCGCCATCAGTTCGGTGGCCTTCTCGACGTCGGCGGAGTAGCTGAGGGGCACGTCGACGACGGCCACGGCGAAGCCCTGGCTCGAGTTGCCGACCCGCAGCACCTCGCCGTTGCGGACGTACCAGACGGTGCCGTTGATGTCACGCAGGGTGGTGATCCGGAGGCCGACGGCCTCGACGGTGCCGGACGCCTCACCGACGTCGACGACGTCACCCACTCCGTACTGGTCCTCGATCATCATGAAGATGCCGGAGAGGAAGTCCTTGACGAGGTTCTGGGCGCCGAAACCGAGCGCGACACCGACGATGCCGGCGGAGGCGATGATCGGCGCCAGGTCGATGCCCAGTTCGCCCAGCACCAGGATGAACGCCAGGCCGTAGATGAACAGTGTCGCCACCGACTTGAGGACCGAGCCGATGGTGGCGGCGCGCTGACGGCGTCGTTCCATCACGGCCGACCCGAGGACTTCGGGAGCCTTCTCCCGCAGCGGTCTCAAGAGTGCGGGCAGCTTCGAGGAGCCGCTGGGAATCCGGGTCACGCGGTTGATCAGGCGCCGCACCACGTAACGCAGCAGGAACGCCACGGCGACGATCATCAGTATCTTGATCGGCTTCGTCAGCAGCCAGCCGGCCGACGCGGAGAGCCATTCGTTGTTTGTGACCTGGAACACCTGGCCGCACAAGGTGCTGGCGTCCTTCGTGCAAGCCGGGGGTTCGGTGGGCAGCAGGTTCACGGAGAAGAAATGTCCTTTCGTACTCGGCGGGGTTCGTTCGCGCTGCTCGGCGCGGTGGACGCCCCGGCGGATTCGAAAAACCCGACATCAGGTGGCCGCCGGGTCGCGCGCATGTGACACGTCCAGTAACACACGTGCACTTTGGGGCTGATCTGTGGTCGACTATGCCTGCACCGGTGGAGGTGGTCGAGTGCCAGACCGACAACCCATCCCCCTCGGCGTCCCGAGCCAAGCCTTGGCCGGACAGGCGCCGGAGGTCGTGTTGCGCGCTCATCCGGGAGGTGCCCCCTCGCACGGGGCTCCACCGGGCGGGCCGGGAACGCGGCCAGGGGGTGTTGCCCGCCCGCCCGGACAGCGTAGAGGGCGGGATCCGTCGACTTCGGCGGTACCCACCACGACTTCGTGGGGCCGCAGACGGGTATTGCTGTTGAACGCCACGTTCGAACCGCTCACGGCGCTGCCGTTACGGCGCGCGGTGGTCCTGGTGATGTGCGGCAAGGCCGAGGTGGTGCACGGAGACCCGGGAGGGCTCGAGCTGCACGCCGCCACGGTTTCGCTGCCCGTGCCTTCGGTGATCCGGCTGAGCACCTACGTGCGCGTGCCCTACCGCGCGCAGGTGCCGCTGACCCGGGCCGGGCTGATGCACCGTGACAGGTACCGCTGCGCGTACTGCGGAGGACGGGCCGAGACCATCGATCACGTCGTCCCGCGCAGCCGTGGCGGTCCCCACAGCTGGACGAACTGCGTGGCCTGCTGCGCCAAGTGCAACCACCGGAAGGCGGACAAACTGCTTTCCGAGATCGGCTGGCGGCTGCGCGTCGTGCCGAGGGCCCCGCACGGGCCGCACTGGCGGCTGCTCGCCCACTCCAAGGAGGCCGACCCGCTGTGGCGGCCGTACCTGGGAACCGCGGCCTGACCGGGTTCTGAAGACGTCGGCGCCCCGGCTGCCTTTCGGCGGCCGGGGCGGGCCGATGATGCCGTTGTGAAGCTCTCTACCGCTACAAGTACGCCGTCAGCCGGTCGTGCTCAGGCTCAGGCGGCGAGGGAGAAGTCGCTCTGGCAGGTGACGCGCGTCCCACGGGTGACGCGGGTGCCGCGAGTGACCCGGGTACCGCAGGTGACGCGGGTTCCGGCCGTCACGCGGGTGCCGCGAGTGACGCGGGTGCCACGGGTGACACGAGTGCCGGCGGTGACGCGAGTGCCACGGGTCACGCGAGTGCCGCGAGTGACCCGGGTACCGGCGGTGACCCGCGTACCGCGAGTGACGCGAGTACCGCGCGTAACCCGTGTGCCCGCCGTCACACGCGTACCGGGGACGAATCCAATTTCGAAGAGTGACGAAATGTCGTCGATGATCGCCTGGCCGGGTGTCTGGGTGCTCTGCATGACATATCCTCCTGCGACCGGTGCGTTACCTGCTGGGGTGTGGGAGCTGGGCGCAAGGCCCGTACAGGTGAAAAAGCTACGAGGATTTCAAGGCCGCGACAAGATGACAGCGCCGGGTGCGGCCGCCCGTACGTTGAGTTGCAACCTTTCGGCCTTGAGGGCTTCGGCCCAACGTGGGAGCGCTTTCGCGGCAAGCGGCGGACGGCCCCCTCGCGACGATGAGCGGTCGGTGAGGCGGAGCATGTCCGGGCGGGTGGGTACCGGGTGCGGCCCGGCGTTCCCGGTACCGGTCGGATACGCTCACGCGCGTGAACCTTGTCGAGACGATCCTGGTCTTCGCGGTGATCCCCTTGGTCATCTACGCGCTTTGCGGAGTGGCCACGCTGCGGTCGAAGGGCGCGGGCATCGCCCGGTACCGGCCGGGGCAGCCGTGGGAGTACCCGGCCATGTGGTGGAGCGCCAACCCCGACGGTGTCGGCGCCAAGCATTCGCACGCGAGCACGGGCGGCGCGACCGCCGTCGCCGCCGCGAGCGGAACTTCGGTGACGGGAGGCGCTCGTGGCAACTGGTGAACTGACCCATTCGTCCACCGCTGTTGACGAAGAGCCCGGTTACGGCGCCGCCGTTACCTCCAGCGGCCGGATTTCCGCCGCCAAGATGTACGAACCGGCTGGGCCGATCAGCCCATTCACCACCCAGCAGCTTGCCCGGCTGGACGAGGCGCTGACGCTGGCCAGCCGCGAGACCGGCCTCGACTTCAGCGTGTACCTCGGCGACCTCGGCGAGGACACCCGCGTCACCGCCGAGGGTCTGCTGGCCTCGACAGAAGACCCGGCCGACGCCGTGCTCGTCGCCGTGTCGCCCGGCCAGCGCGCCATCGAGATCGTGACGGGCTCGCAGGCCAAGCACCGCCTGCCCGACCGCGGCGCGAAGCTCGCCGTGGCCAGCATGGTGGCCTCCTTCAAGGAAGGCGACCTCATCGGCGGCGTCGTGAACGCTCTCCGCATGCTGAGCGACCAGGCAGGCGCTCCGCAGCGCTGACGCCGGGCTGAAGGGGACTTTCCCCGCATAAGACGTGACGAAGGGGCCCTTCACCGCATCACATGCGGTGAAGGGCCCCTTCAGTTCTGTCTAGAGTCCGGCCTGCGAGTCGAACTCACGGGCGGCCAGCGCCCGCACGATCCCGGCCCGGCCTTCCGACACGAGACGGCGCAGAGCCGCCGGGTGCTCCCCGGTCAGCCACGCGTCCGACGCCTCCACCGTCGACGGAACGACCGCCCACGACGGGTACAGCCCGACCACGGTCGGCTGCGCGCGCTCGCTGGAGCGCCGCTGCCACACCTCGTCGATGACGTCGAAGTAGCGCGTCACGTAGTCGCCGAGAAGATGCTTCTGGCCGGGGTGGGAGAAGCCGGTGATGAGCGAGTCGCTGACCGCGTTGGGCAGCTCGTCGTCGTACACCGCCCGCTGCCACGCGTCGGCCTTCGCCTCGTCGGTCGGCCGCAGCGCCCGCGAGCGCTCCGCCTGACGCCGTCCGGCCGCGGTGTCGTCCTTGGCGAGTTCCGCGTCGATCTCGGCGTTCTCCGCCTTGCCGTGCGCGACCAGCGCCTGCAGCAGCCGCCAGCGCAGATCGGTGTCGACGGTCAGGCCCTCCAGCGGAGCCGTGCCGTCGAGCCAGCCCGCGATGATCCGCAGGGTCTTCTCGTCGAGCACCGAGTGGGACAGCGAGTTCACGAAGGCGAGCTGGTGGTCCGAACCGGCCTCGGCGCCCTGCGCCAGCTCCAGCAACCGCGAGCTGAACTCCGGCCAGCCCTTGTCCGCCGCCCACGTGGTGTTCGCGTACGAGTTCAGCGCGGTCTGCGCCTGCAGCAGCAGCCGCTGCACCACGCCGACCTCGGTCTCGGTGTGCACTCCGCGCTGGACCAGCGTGACGAAGTCGCGCGCCTTGAGCTCGGCCTCGCGCGTCATCTCCCACGCCGCCGACCAGCACAGCGTGCGGGGCAGCGGGTCGGTGATGTCGGCGATGCGGTCGATCAGCGTGGTCAGCGACGCCGGGTCGAGCCGCATCGTGCAGTAGGTCAGGTCGTCGTCGTTGACCAGCACGAGCTTGCCCGCCGGGAGCCCGACCAGCTCCGGCACCTCGGTGCGGTCGCCGTCGACGTCGAGTTCCACCCGGTGCTTGCGGACGATCTTGCCGTTCTCGTCCTCGTCGTAGACGCCGACGGCGACGCGGTGCGTCCGGAGCTCACCGGCACCGGGCTTGGCACCGGTCTGCGTGACGGCGAAAGCGGTGTACTTGCCGTCCGCGCCGATCTCGTAGCGCGGGCTCAGCGAGTTGAGACCGGTGGTCTCCAGCCACTGCGCGCTCCACCACGACAGGTCGCGGCCCGAGGCCTCTTCCAGCGCGCCCAGCAGGTCCGCCAGGGTCGCGTTTCCCCAGGCGTGCTTGCCGAAGTAGACCTTCAGGCCTTCGAGGAAGTGGTCGAGACCGACGTAGGCGACGAGCTGCTTGAGCACGCTCGCGCCCTTGGCGTAGGTGATCCCGTCGAAGTTCACCTCGACCGCGTGCAGGTCGACGATGTCCGCGGCGATCGGATGCGTCGAGGGCAGCTGGTCCTGCCGGTACGCCCACGACTTCTCGATGTTCGCGAAGCTGGTCCACGCGTTCTTGTACTCGGTCGCCTCGGCCTGGGCCAGCACGCTGGCGAAGGTCGCGAACGACTCGTTCAGCCACAGGTCGTCCCACCAGCGCATGGTGACCAGGTCGCCGAACCACATGTGTGCCATCTCGTGCAGCAGCGTCTCGGCGCGGCGCTCGTAGGCGTAGCGGGTGACGCGGCTGCGGAAGACGTAGTCCTCCAGGAACGTGACCGCGCCGGCGTTCTCCATCGCGCCCGCGTTGAACTCCGGCACGAACAGCTGGTCGTACTTGGAGAACGGGTACGGGGTGGCGAACTTGTCGTGGTAGAAGGCGAAACCCTGTTTGGTCTCGGTGAACAGCTTGTCCGCGTCCATGTGCTCGGCGAGCGAGGAGCGGCAGTAGATGCCGAGCGGGATCGTGCGGTGGTCGTCGGAGTACTCGTCGCGCCACTCGCTGTACGGGCCCGCGATCAGCGCGACCAGGTAGGTCGAGATCCGCTCGGACACCGCGAAGACGGTGCGGACGGCCCCTTCCGGGGTCTCCTCGGCCGACTCGACCAGCGCGTTCGAAATGACCTTCCAGTCCTTCGGCGCGAGCACGGTGAGCCGGTAGACCGACTTGAGGTCGGGCTGGTCGAAGCAGGCGAACATGCGCTTGGCGTCGGCGGTCTCGAACTGCGTGTAGAGGTAGACGCCGTCGTCGACCGGGTCGACGAACCGGTGCAGGCCTTCGCCGGTGTTCATGTACCGGCAGACCGCGTCCACGACGAGTTCGTTCGACTCGGCGAGCGCGGGCAGCTCGACGCCCTTGTCCTCGACGTACCCGCTGACATCGAGGTCCGCCCCGTTGAGGACGGCGGACTCGATCCCCTCGGCGACGATGTCGATCCATGACGTTTCGCCGCTTCTGGCGCTCGCGAACTTGATCGTCGTCTTCGAGGTGAAGGTCTTCTCACCGGGACCGCCTCGGCCGTCGGTCAGATCCAGCTCGATGTCGTAGGACTCGACGTCGAGCAGGTCCGCGCGCAGCTTGGCTTGGTCTCGGGTCAGGTTGGGGGCGGGCACTGGCACCTCTGGTCATCGGTATCGGTTTTGGTTTCCAACTACAGGCATCCAATCATGTCCAGGCCCGTGCTGACGACGGGAACAACGCCGACTGCCGTGATGTTGGCTCGCTGTGTAGCACCCCGCGTGTACCGCACCACCCATGACGATGGCACTGGGAGAACCTGATGACCGCCCCGTCCGAGACCACCAAGGTCGACTTCTACTTCGACCCCATCTGTCCCTTCGCCTGGATCAGCTCGCGCTGGATCCTCGAGGTGGAGAAGCACCGCGACCTCGACCTGAGGTTCCGGATCATGAGCCTGTCCGAGCTCAACAGCGGCCGTGAGGACCTGCCTGAGCAGTACAAGGAGTTGCTGGACCGCGGCTGGGGCCCGGTCCGCGTCGCGACCGCTCTGGCGCAGAAGAGCGGCGAGGAGGCCCTGCGCGAGTTCTACACGGAGTTCGGCACGCGCCATCACAACCAGGGCGACAAGGACATCCCGAAGGTCATCAAGGAGACCCTCGAAGCCATCGGCGCCCCGGCCGAGCTCGCCGAGGCCGCCGAGTCGACCGAGTACGACGAGGCGCTGAAAAAGAGTCACTACGAAGGTATGAATCCGGTCGGAATGGACGTCGGCACGCCGACCATCCACATCGACGGGGTCGCGTTCTTCGGTCCGGTGCTCAGCTCGATCCCGCGCGGCGAGGACGCCGTCAAGGTCTTCGACGGCGCCCGCGCGCTGGCGAGCTACCCGGACTTCTTCGAGCTGAAGCGCACCCGGACCGGGGATCTCAACTTCGACTAAGGGGTCGCGAGTGCGGCTTTGGTGACATCGCCGGGGTAGGGGGACCTCGCGGCGGCTTCGTCCGTCGTGAGGTCTCCTGCCGCGATCTTCGTCTTGAGCGCGACGAGTTCTCGCAGCCCCTCGCGGTGCTTCTCGATGAAGGCGGTGTCGACCGGGTCTCCGTGCCCGGCGACGATGATCTTCGGCTCCAGCGCGAGGAGCGCGCCCATCACCTCGGTCCACTCCACGAGCGAGCTGTCGTCGTTGAACGAGTAGGCGCTGAAGCCGGCTTCGGCGTTCTCGACGGCGTCTCCGGCGAAGATGACCCCCGCGTCGGGCACCTGCACGAAGAGATCGTGGTCGGTGTGGGCGCGGCCGAGGAACCGCAACACGACCGTGCGGCCGCCGAGGTCGATTTCGGCGGTGTCGGAGACCACCCGGGTGGGCATGACGATCTCGGTGCGGGCCAGCGCCGCCGCCATCTCCGGCCGGTTCTCGGACTCCATTTTCGCCATCCACTTGAGACGTGCTTGCTCGCCGTACTGGGTCAGTTCGGTCACGCAGCCTTCGTGCGCCCAGACGTCACACGGCAGGAACGGCGCCGTGCCGAAGGCGTGGTCGAAATGCGCGTGGGTGTAGACGACCGACCACGGCAGCGGCGTGATCTCCCGGACCGCCGCGGCGAGTTCGGCGCCCTGTTCGACGTCGCCGCGGACGTCGACGACCAGGCAGCGGTCACTTCCCACGACCAGGCCGACGGTCAGGTCCAGCTCCTCGTAGCGGCGGGCGTACACCCCGTCCGCGAGTTCGAGCCAAGTCACAGGTCCTCCAGAATTCCGTTGCGCAGCACCGGAACCGTGCTGCTCGTGTCGAGCTGGGCGGCGAGGGTCACGTCGTTCGCGTGCCCGGCGGCGGCGAGCTCACGCCCTGAAGAACACTCTGTCAGCGCTTCGGCGATGTCGAGCGCTTTCGCCGCGGCGGCCGCGAGCCGGGCTTCGGCGGAGGGACGGCCGTAGCCGGCCAGCGCGGCGATGATCGCCCCCGCGCCGAGCTGGTCTTCGACGCACGGCCTCAGCGGTCCGAACGTCTTGGTTTCGGTGTGCAGGTCGATACCCCAGCGTTCCCCTGCCGGGACGACACCGATCGGCGCGCCGTCCGCGAGTTCGGCCGCGCGGGCGGCGACGGCGGTGGCGTTGCGCAGGCAGCCCGCCAGAACTTCGGCACCTGTCGTGGCGGCCGCGTCGCAGAGCGTGGCGCCGTTGGGGGAGGGGAGCGCGAGAAGTGTGCCGGAAGGGATTTCCGTCACAGACGAAGGTCGCAAGGTCCACTCGCCTTCACCCGCGAGGATGGCGCCTCGCTCTCTCGCGGCGTCCTCGCCGCGGTGGTCGCGCCAGCGGACCGGCAGCACGCGCCCTCCGTTGCCGAGGACGAGATCCGTGGTGGTGCAGAAGGAAAGCACGTCGACGACGATCAGGACGGCGCAATTCCCGCCGAGGGCGCCGACACCTTCGGGCCCCCATTCGAGTCGGATGTCCACCCCCACAGCATGCCCGCGCCGGAACGTGATGGCAGACTCCGCGCTGTGCGTGTTTACCTTGGCTCTGACCATGCCGGTTTCGAATTGAAGAACCACCTCGTGGCCCACCTCAAGGAGCAGGGGCACGACGTCGAGGACGTCGGTCCCTTCGTCTACGACGCGGCCGACGACTACCCCGCTTTCTGCATCGAGGCGGCCCGCCGGGTCGTCGCGGACGAGGGCAGCCTCGGCATCGTCGTCGGCGGCTCCGGCAACGGCGAGCAGATCGCGGCCAACAAGGTGAAGGGCGCTCGCGCCGGCCTCGCTTGGAGCGTCGAGACCGCGAAGCTCACCCGCGAACACAACCACGCCCAGCTGATCGGCGTCGGCGCGCGGATGCACACCACCGAAGAGGCCACCGAGATCGTCGAGGCCTTCCTCGCGACCCCGCCGAGCCCGGACGAGCGCCACGGCCGCCGCGTCCAGCAGATCCTGGACTACGAGAACACCGGCTGGCCGCCGCCGCTTCCCGAGCACTGACATGCCCGAGGGGCATACGCTCCATCGCCTGGCACGTCTGCACAAACGCCGTTTCGCCGGCCATCCGGTCGAGGTGAGCAGTCCGCAGGGACGGTTCGCCGCCGAAGCGTCCCGTTTGGACGGCCGGGTGCTGGTGAAGGCCGAGGCGTACGGGAAGCACCTGTTCCACGACTACGGTCCACACGGGACGGTGCACGTCCACCTCGGCCTCTACGGCACTTTCTCCGACGTGCCGCTGCCGGTGACCGAGCCGGTGGGGCAGGTGCGGATGCGGGTGGTCGGCCCGACGCATTTCGCCGACCTGCGCGGCCCGACCCGATGCGAACTCCTGGACGGACCGCAGGTCGACGCGATCAAGGCGCGGCTGGGCCCGGATCCGCTGCGCCGCGACGCGAAGCCCGACAAGGCGTGGGACCGGATCACCCGGTCCAAGACGTCCATCGCGGCACTGCTGATGGACCAGTCGGTGCTCGCGGGCGTCGGCAACGTGTACCGCGCCGAGGTGCTGTTCCGGCACGGTGTCGCCCCGCTCGTCCCCGGCCGCGCGCTCGATCGCGGACTGTGGGACGACATGTGGGCCGATCTCGTGACGCTCATGCGGCACGGTGTCCGGGTGGGACGGATCGACACCGTCGCGCCGGAGCACCTGCCCGAGGCGACCGGCCGCGCGCCGCGGCAAGACCGGCACGGGGGCGAGGTCTACGTCTACCGGCGTGAGGGGATGCCCTGTCTCGTTTGCGGGACTCCGGTGCTGCGGAGCGATCTGGCGGCGCGGAACCTCTTCTGGTGCCCGACCTGCCAGCCCGCCTGACATGCTTTCGGCAGGTACATGAGGCCGGGGTGGCTCTGGGGAGCGCAGTGCCCGAAGGGCGGTTTCGCGTGATTGGACGGACGACACCCGTGACTGGATGGACGACACGCGTGTCCAGCCGGACGACTCGCGGCGGGACCCGGTCGCGATCGTGTCGTCCGTCTGGTCACGCGAGGCGAGGCCCTCGCCTAAGGGCTGAAGGGGACTTTCCCGCATCAGACGCAGCGAAGGGGCCCTTCACCGCGTCGCATGCGGTGAAGGGCCCCTTCAGCCCTCTCTAAAACTCGCGGCTAGAAGTCGAAGCCGCCGCCGTCGAAACCGCCACCATCGAAGCCGCCGCCGTCGAAACCGCCACCATCGAAGCCGCCGCCGTCGAACCCACCGGCGTCCCCGCCCATGTCGCCTCCGGCGTCTCCGCCCGCGTCACCGCCGCCATCGGCGCCCCCGGCGTCTTCCTGGCCCGCGTCGTAACCGGACTCCCAGGCCGAAGCGCTCGCGATGCCCGCCATACCGGAGAACATCGCGCTGAACAGCAGCATCGAACCGAGACCCCAGGCGCCGGCGACGAGCGCGGGCTTCCACCACGGCTCGCTGTACCAGCCCTGCGGCACCGGACGGCCGGCCACGCGCCCACCGGGGTAGTAGTGCGGCGTCCGCTGGCTCGGATCCGGCGAAGCCTCGTAGTGCTCGCCTTCGACGTCGACGGAGCGGTGCTCGGTGACCTTGCCCGCGCGGTCGCGCTCTTCGCTGCCGGGCAGCTCGGGACCGGGGTCCATGCCCATCGCGAGCCGGGCGGCTCGGACGTAGTAGAGGCCCTCGACGGCGGTCTCCTTGACCAGCCGGGCCTGCTCGGCGGTTTGCGCCTGCTCCATCTGGGAGCCCGCCGCGGTGTAGCGCTCGGACGCGTCCGCCATCGCTTGCATGGAGGCGGTGTCCGTGCCGGTGAGGTTCAGTACCTGACCGCCTAGTCGCTCGACGAGGCGCCGTGCGTCGGCCTTCGCGTCGTCCAGCTGGCGCTTCTTGGCCGCCGCCTGGGATTTCGCGAAGTAGATGCCGCCGCCGACCACGACGACGAGGAGCACGATCAGGAAGATCGCGGTGCCCATGGGTTCACTCCAGGAATCGTTCGGCCTTTGCCTGGTCAACGCGTCCGCTGTGCCCGGGGTTCCCGGTCAGTGCTCCCGGTCACCGCGAGCACTGGCGGGCCAAACTAGAACACGTTATAGTTCGGCCCCATGAAGTTCACCCTGTCGATCGCGATGAATCCGCTCGATCAGCTGGGCGAGCTCGCCCGCGCCGCCGAAGAGGCGGGGTTCTCCTCGATCGCGCTCCCGGATTCCCTGTTCTACTCCGAAACGGTCTCGGCCGACTATCCGTACACGCCCGACGGCAGCCGGTTCTGGACCGAGGAGACGCCCTGGGCCGATCCGCTGGTCGCGGCCGCGTCGATGGGCGCGGTCACCGAGCGGCTCACGTTCTACACCTCCGTGCTCAAACTCGGCTCCCGCAACCCGGTCCTGCTCGCGCGCCAGGTCAACTCGGTCGCCGCGCTGACAGGCGGCCGTTTCGGCCTCGGGCTCGGCGTCGGCTGGTCGCCGGAGGAGTTCCGCTGGTGCGGCGCGCCGTACGAGAAGCGCGGCAAACGCGTGGACGAGGCCATCGAGGTGCTGCGGCTGATCCTCGACGGCGGGATGGGCGAGTTCCACGGCGAGTTCTTCGACTTCGACAAGCTCCGCATGAGCCCCACACCACCGTCGCGCGTGCCGTTCTACATCGGCGGCCACACCGACGTCGCGCTGCGCCGGGCCGCCCGCGTCGCCGACGGCTGGTCCTCGGCGATGATGAAGTTCGACGACCTCCGCGAAACGATCGCCAAACTGCGCGGGCTGCTGGCCGATCAGGGCCGCGCCGAAGACCCGTTCGAATACCAGGCCGTCTGCATCGACAAGTTCGGCCTCGACGGTTACCGCGAGCAGGGCGAAATCGGCGTCACCGACATCATCACCATGCCGTGGGTGTTCGACGGCCTCGGTTTCGACGCCGAGGTCGGCCCGAAGCTCGATTCCATCAAGAAGTTCGGCGACGAGATCATCGCGAAGATCGGAGACTGAGCCATGGGTGTCGACGTCTGCTGGGATCCGGCCGCCACACAGCCGCCCGCACGCCGGGCCGCGTTCCGCTCGATGACCGCCGTCACCGCCGGGGACAAGGCCGCGTGGCTCGCCCTCTTCGCCGGGGACGCCGTCGTCGAGGACCCCATCGGCCCGTCGATGTTCGACGAAGAGGGCAAGGGACACCACGGCCAGGACGGGATCAGCGCCTTCTGGGACAAGACGATCGCGAACGTCGAACGCTTCCAGTTCACCATCCGCGATTCCCACGCGGCCGGTGACGAGGTCGCGAACGTCGGCACGATCACGACGTACCTGCCCGGCGGCTATCGCGTCGACACCGACGGCGTGTTCGTCTACCGGGTCCGCGAAGACGGGCTGATCATGTCCATGCGGGCGTACTGGGAAACCGAACGCGCCATGGCCACCGCCCGCAAAGCCGAAGACTAGGAAAGCCGCTCCGCGCGCCGGGTCAGGTACTGCTTTTCGGGTTCGCTAGCGGTTTTCCCTGCGGCCCGCAGGTACGCCTCGCGCGCGGCGCCGGCTTCTCCGGCCAGCTCCAGCAGATGCCCGCGGACCGAATCGAGCCGGTGGGTCTGGCTCATCCGGCTGTCGTCCTCGAGCGTGGCGAGGAGTTCGAGGCCCGCTTCCGGGCCGTTGACCTCGGCGACCGCGACGGCGCGGTTGAGCGTGACGACCGGGCCGGGCGAGACCTTCTCGAGGACGTCGTACAGCGCGAGGATCTGGGGCCAGTCGGTGTCCGCCACGGTCGCGGCTTCGTCGTGGACGGCGGCGATCGCGGCCTGCACCTGGTACGGCCCGACGGGGCCGGATTCGAGGGCCTCGCTTACCAGCGAGACGCCCTCGGCGATCATTTCCGCGTCCCATCGCGAGCGGTCCTGCTCGGCGAGGGGGACGAGCGATCCGTCTCCGACGGCGCGGGCGGCGCGGCGGGCTTCGGTCAGCAGCATGAGCGCGAGCAGGCCGGTGACCTCGTCCTCGCCGGCCATGAGCCGCCGGAGCAGCCGGGCCAGCCGGATCGCTTCCGCGGTCAGGTCGGCACGCTGCAGGTCGGGGCCGGCGCTGGTCGTGTAACCCTCGTTGAAGATCAGATACAGCACCTGAAGGACGACGCGGAGCCGTTCGGCGAGTTCGGCGGGCGGCGGCAGGACGAACTCCGCGCCCGCCTTCTTGATGGTCTGCTTCGCGCGGCTGATGCGTTGGGCCAGCGTCGATTCCGGCACCAGGAAAGCGTTCGCGATCTCACCCGTGGTCAGGCCGCCGACGGCGCGCAACGTGAGCGCGAGCTGCGACGACGCGGACAGGGAAGGGTGACAGCACAGGAAAAGGACCGTGAGCGTGTCGTCCGAATCGGACACGGTGGACGGCTCACCCGGGTCCATCAGCGCGTCGTTCTCCTCGCGACGGCGTCGAGCGCTTTCGCTGCGCCACTCGTCCACGAGCCGTCGTGACGCCACCGTCGCGAGCCAGGATTTCGGGCTGTTCGGGATGCCCTGCTCCGGCCACTGTTGCGCGGCCGAGAGCAGGGCTTCCTGGACGGCGTCCTCGCAGGCGTCGAACTGCCCGTGCTTGCGCACCAGCAGCCCGATCACCTGCGGGGCCAGCTCCCGCAGGAGCACTTCCACCTGACGGTCGTCCTTCACGACGCCAGTCTTACCGCATCCAGGCCGTCAAGCCACGGGGGAGTATTGCGAAGTGTCACCCTCGAGAGACTCGCTCGCCACCCCGTCGATGCCGACCGGGATGTCGCCCGCCACGGTCACCCGGTTCAGGCGGCGGGGCAGGTCGTCGTAGTTGTCGACGGCGGTTCGGCTCCCAGCTCACCCGGACGACGCTCTCCGGCCGCGTCACGTAGGACTGCGGCAGCCGCAGGATGTCCCGCGACTCGCCCTTGGACAGCCCGCGTTCGCCGGTCGCCGGATGCATCCGCACCACCGGGTGGCGGCGTTCCTGCTCCGCGTCGTCGAGGGTTTCCGGCGCCTTCGCGTAGTCGTAGTCGTTGGTGTGCTCGGCGCGCAGCGTGTCGCTCATCGATGGCGCCCGCGCGCGGGCGGCGCGACCAGGCTGCGCAGTGTGCTGGCCTTCGGCGGATTGTGCACGAAGGAGCGCGCTCGTGGAAAATGGCGACGGCGCCTTTGTTTCTCGATTTCGCCAATCGGAGCGCATCGGTGAAATCCGGTTCTTCGATGATTCGTGCCTCGACGGCTTTACGGGCGACCGTCCGTTCGGACACCGTCGCCTCGAGACAGCCGGAACGCCCACAGCGGCAGGGTTCCTCGCTGTCGTCGACCCGCAGATGCGCGACGGCGCCCGCGGCCGAGCGCGGACCATGATGGACGGTGTCGCCGGTCGCGAAGGCGGCGTCGACCACGTTGCCGGTGAACAACTGCACGACACTGCTGCGCGCTCACGGCTGCCCCAGCAGGCGTTCGGCGTGGATGAGCGCGCGCGAATGCCCGTCCACCCGGACGTCGAGACCGGTGACCTCCGTGAGCAGTTCGCGCAACGGGATCCCGTGCCAGCCGAGCAAACCGTGCTCCACCACCGTTCCCGAGGCTTCGTCGACCCACCCTCCGGTCGCCACCCCCAGCCCGAGCGGCGTCCGGTCCGGCGCGTGTCCGACTGGACGGTGGGCTCGGCGCCGTGATGCGGTGCCTCCTGCTGGGCCAGCACGTTCCCGCGCAGATCCAGCAGCCCGACGGTGAGATGGTCGACCGCGATATGCGCGCCGCACACCACGAACCGCTCGGTGTCGAGCTCCAGCGGCACATGCGGCCTGCCGACCGCGCCGGCGACCTCAGGCAGTTCGATGAGGAAACCCCGGCGCATCAGCTCCGCCACATGTCCCGTGACGGCCGCCGCGGACAGTCCGGTGCGGCGCGCGATGGTGCTGCGCGCTATCGCCCCTTCGTCCAGCACCACGCGGAGCGCCGCGCTGGCACTGGCGCTCCACCTGCCGGTCACGGTGCCGATGTTCGCAAGCGGGTGCCGAGGGGCCTAGGGCTCTCAGCATCCGGGAGCTGGTCAGACGTTCAGTTGGCGCACGAACCGGGCGCTGCGCTCGCAGCGGTCCTCGTACCCGCGCGCCCGGTAGAAGGCGTGCGCGCCGGTCCGATGACGGGAACTGGTGACCTCCATGGCGACGCAGTCCCACCGCATCGCCTCCGCCTCGGCGGCCGCGACCAGCTCACGGCCGACCCCCGTGCCGCGCTGGGCCTCGTCCACCACCAGGGCCACGATCCGGCCCACGGAGCCTTCCTTCTCGAAAAGGGGGATCGCGACCACCGCGACGACGCCGATCACGCCGTCGTCCGACTCGGCGACGAGCGCGGCACCCTCCGGATGCCGCGACCAGCGTTCGAGCCGGCGGCGCACGTCTTCCACGCTGTTGTCCGGGTAGCCCAGCTCGGTGAGCAGCGCGGTCACGGCGGGGGCGTCGGTGTCACGCGCGGGGCGGATCTCCATGAGATCCATTAAAGCCGAGGAAGCGAAAAAGGCCGGACCCGCAGGTCCGGCCTCATCGAGTCGGGCTGACAGGATTTGAACCTGCGACCCTCCGCTCCCAAAGCGGATGCGCTACCAAGCTGCGCCACAGCCCGTGACTTCCCCGATCTTGCCGGGGGGTGTGCGCACAGCCTAGCGGGTCACGCTAAGCTGTTTTAGCACCCGGTACTTCGGGGGCGCGCGGGTGTAGCTCAATGGTAGAGCCCTAGTCTTCCAAACTAGCTACGCGGGTTCGATTCCCGTCACCCGCTCCACCGCTTCGAACGAGACCCGCAGGCACTCTGGCCTGCGGGTTCTTTCATGTCCGGCCCTGAAGCTCGTATGTCCTGAAGGTCACCTTCGGGACGTTGAGCGTCTCAAAGGTGGCCTTCAGGACACACCTGGCCGACGCCGTCGTGGGCCGTGAGTGGCTAGGACGGTTCTAGCGGACCCGGTTAGTTACCACTCACGATCACCTGGACCGAGCCGGTACTTTCGCGTGATCGAGTGGACGACACGCGTGATCAGACGGACGACACGTGTGTGGAGTTGGACGACACACCGCGCGGCCGGGTCCCACCGCGAGTCGTCCGTCCAATCACGCGTGTCGTCCACCCAGTCACGTGTGTCGTCCCACCGGTCACGCGAAACCGCTCGACCGCAGGTACTTGAGACACGGTTGGCCTCAACCGTCCTAGCCACTCACGAGGCCGCAGCCTCAGTCCGAAGCGTCCGCGGTGTCCGAAGGGGCCACGGCCTGCGAGAGGCCGCTGGAGGCGGCATCCGCTTCCAGGTGCGCCGCGATCAGGTCCAGCAGCTTGTCGGTGTCGACAGGTTTGGTGACGTAATCGTCCGCGCCCGAAGCCAGCGTTCGCGCCTTGTCCTCGGCGGTCGCCTTCGCGGTCACGGCGATCACGGGCAGGTCCTCGTGCGCGGCCTCGGCGCGGATCGCGGTGATGGTGGCGTTGCCGTCCAGTTCGGGCATCATCACGTCCATCAGCACCAGCGCGGTGTCCTCGTGCCGTTCCAGGGCGCGGATGCCCGCGACGCCCGTCTCGGCGTAGATGACTTCCAGGCCGTTGCGCTCCAGGACGGCGGCCAGCGCGAAGACGTTGCGCAGGTCGTCGTCGACGATCAGGATCTTCTCGCCGTGGAACCGCAGCGACGGCGTCACCGGGATCACCTGCGGGACGGCCATGATCAGCGGGACCCCGCTCGCCTGCGTGGTCGGGACGATCAGGTTCGACGCGCTCACCGGCAGGTACAGGGTGAACGTGCTGCCCTTGCCGGGTTCGCTGCGGACGCGCAGTTCGCCGCCGAGCAGTTCCGTCAGCTGCTGACTGATCGAAAGGCCCAGCCCGGTGCCGCCGTATTTGCGGCTGGTGGTGCCGTCGGCCTGGCGGAATGCGTCGAAGATGATCGCGAGTTTGTCCGGCGCGATGCCGATTCCGGTGTCTTCGACGGCGAACGCGAGGACGCCGGGGGCTTGCCGGAGCGAGTCGGCCTCGACCTCGCCCTGGTCGGCCATCCGGATGTGCAGGCGCACGCCGCCTTCGTCGGTGAACTTCGCCGCGTTGGACAGCAGGTTCCGCAGCACCTGCTGCACGCGATGTTCGTCGGTGTGGATCGACGACGGCACCGGCGGGTCGATCAGGACGGCGAATTCCAGTCCCTTGTCCGAGGTGAGCGGACGGCAGATCGATTCGACGTACTCGACCAGTTCGGGCAGCGTGACGTCGGACATCTGCAGGTCGAGGTGACCGGCCTCGACCTTGGCCATGTCGAGGATGTCGTTGATCAGCTGTTGCAGGTCGCTGCCCGCCGAGTAGATCGTCCGCGCGAACTGGATCTGCTTCTCCGACAGGTTCCCGTCCGGGTTCTCCGACAGCAGTTTCGCGAGGATCAGCGCACTGTTGAGCGGAGTCCGCAGTTCGTGCGACATGTTCGCCATGAACTCGGATTTGTACTGCGACGCCATGGTCAGCTGACCGGCGCGCTCTTCGAGTTCCTGCCGCGCTTGCTCGATCTCGCTGTTCTTGACCTCGATGTCGCGGTTCTGCTGTGCCAGCAGCGCCGCCTTCTCCGCCAGATCCGTGTTGGACCGGCGCAGTTCCCGTTGCTGTGCCTGCAACTGCTCGGACCGCGCGCGCAGTTCCTGTGCCAGGCGCTGGGATTCGGTCAGCAGGGCCTCGGTGCGCGAGTTGGACTGGATGGTGCTGACGTTGACCGCGATGGTCTCCTTCAGCTGCTCCAGCAGGTCGATGTGGACGGTGCTGAAGGCGTTGATCGTCGCCAGTTCCAGCACCCCGAGCACCTCGCCCTGGAACAGCACCGGCAGCACGATCACGTTCACCGGTGCGGCCGAGCCCAGTCCCGAAGAGATGAGCGCGTACTCCGGCGGTGCCTCGTGGACCAGTATCGTGCGGCGGTCGACAGCGGCCTGCCCGATGAGCGACTCGCCGGGCGAGAACCGAAGGCCCGCTTGGGATTTCGCCAGCCCGTAGGTGGCGATGCTCTCCAGGACCGTTTCCTCTTGCTCGTCTTCGCGGGCCAGGAAGAACGCGCCTTGCTGCGCGGAAACGAGCGGCGTCAGCTCGGACAGGATCAGCGACGCCACCGACGCGAGATCCCGGTGACCCTGCATGAGCGCGGACAGCCGGGCGAGGTTGGTCTTGAGCCAGTCCTGTTCGCGGTTCGCGCGGGTGGTCTCCTTCAGGTTCGCGATCATCTGGTTGATGTTGTCCTTGAGTTCGGCCACCTCCCCGGACGCGTCCACGGTGATGTGCCGGGTCAGATCGCCCGCGGTCACCGCGGTGGCCACCTGCGCGATCGCCCGCACCTGGGTGGTCAGGTTCCCGGCCAGCTGGTTCACGCTTTCGGTCAGCCGCGACCACGTTCCGGCGACGCCGGGCACCTCCGCCTGACCGCCGAGCATGCCGTCTGTGCCGACCTCGCGTGCCACACGGGTGACTTCGGAGGCGAAGGACGAAAGCTGGTCGACCATGGTGTTGATGGTCGTCTTGAGTTCGAGGATCTCGCCGCGCGCGTCGATGTCGATCTTCTTCGACAGATCGCCCTGCGCCACCGCGGTGGTCACCGTCGCGATGCTCCGCACCTGGCCGGTGAGGTTGTCGGCCATGACGTTCACGTTGTCCGTCAAGGCCTTCCAGGTGCCCGCCACGTTCGGCACGCGGGCCTGGCCGCCGAGGATGCCCTCGGTACCGACCTCGCGCGCGACACGGGTGACCTCGTCGGCGAACGCGCGCAGCGTCTCGACCATGCTGTTGATCGTCTCGGCGAGGACGGCGACCTCGCCCTGCGCGTCGATCGTGATCTTCTTCGACAGGTCGCCGTTCGCGACCGCCGTCGTCACCGTGGCGATGCTCCGCACCTGATCGGTGAGGTTGTCGGCCATGACGTTGACGTTGTCGGTGAGGTCCTTCCAGGTCCCGGCGACGCCGCGCACCTGCGCCTGGCCGCCGAGCTTGCCCTCGGTGCCGACTTCGCGGGACACACGGGTGACTTCGTCGGCGAACGCGGACAGCTGGTCCACCATGATGTTGACGGTGTTCTTGAGCTCCAGGATCTCGCCGCGCGCGTCGACGATGATCTTCTGCGTCAGGTCGCCCTTGGCCACCGCGGTGGTGACCTGGGCGATGTTCCGCACCTGGTCGGTCAGGTTGTTCGCCATGAAGTTGACGTTGTCGGTCAGGTCCTTCCACGTCCCGGCCACGCCGGGCACCTGCGCCTGACCGCCGAGCCGTCCGTCGCTGCCGACCTCGCGGGCGACCCGCGTGACTTCGTCGGCGAACGACGAAAGCTGATCCACCATGGTGTTCAGCGTGTTCTTGAGTTCGAGGATCTCGCCCTTGGCGTCGACGGCGATCTTCTGCGACAGATCGCCCTTCGCCACCGCGGTCGCCACCTGGGCGATGTTGCGGACCTGCGCGGTGAGGTTGTTCGCCATGAAGTTGACCGACCCGGTGAGGTCGCGCCAGGTCCCGGCGACACCGGGCACCTGCGCCTGCCCTCCGAGCTGACCTTCCGTGCCGACCTCGCGCGCCACTCGCGTGACTTCGTCGGCGAACGACGAGAGCTGGTCGACCATCGTGTTCACGGTCGTCTTCAGTTCGAGGATCTCGCCGCGCGCGTCGACCGTGATCTTCTGCGTCAGGTCGCCCTTGGCCACCGCGGTGGTGACCTGGGCGATGTTGCGGACCTGGTCGGTCAGGTTGTCCGCCATCTGGTTCACCGAGTCGGTGAGCCCGCGCCACGTACCCGCCACGCCCGGCACGGTCGCCTGACCGCCGAGACGTCCTTCGCTGCCGACCTCGCGCGCCACCCGGGTGACTTCGTCGGCGAACGACGAGAGCTGGTCGACCATGGTGTTCAGGGTGTTCTTGAGTTCGAGGATCTCGCCCTTGGCGTCGACGTTGATCTTCTGGGACAGGTCGCCCTTCGCCACCGCCGTGGCCACCTGGGCGATGTTGCGGACCTGGTCGGTCAGGTTGTCCGCCATCAGGTTCACCGAGTCGGTGAGGTCGCGCCACGTCCCCGCCGCGCCGGGGACCTGTGCCTGACCGCCGAGACGGCCTTCGCTGCCCACCTCGCGCGAGACCCGCGTGACTTCGTCGGCGAACGACGAGAGCTGGTCGACCATGATGTTGACGGTGTTCTTGAGCTCCAGGATCTCGCCGCGCGCGTCGACGTGGATCTTCTGGGTCAGGTCGCCGCGCGCCACGGCCGTGGTGACCTGGGCGATGTTGCGCACCTGATCGGTCAGGTTGCTGGCCATGACGTTGACGTTGTCGGTGAGATCACGCCAGGTGCCCGCCACACCCGGGACCTCGGCCTGACCGCCGAGCCGTCCTTCGGTGGCGATCTCGCGGGCCACTCTGGTGACCTCGGTCGCGAACCGGGAGAGCTGCTTGATCAGGCCGTTCAGGGTCTTCGCGACTTCGGCGAACTGACCCTGCAACGGCCGCCCGCCGACCTCCAGCGGCATCGGCTCGGACAAATCGCCCTCGGCGACCGCGCCGAGGACACGGTTGAGCTCGGCAGTGGGCCTGCTCACGTCCTCGATCAGCCCGTTGACGACGTCGACAGCGGTCGCCCAGCCGCCGGGACCGATCTCGGCCGCGACGCGCTCGGTCAGCCTGCCTTCCTTGCCGACCGCCTCGCGGACGCGCAGGAGCTCGGTCACCAGCCGCTGGTTGCGTTCGGCGATGTCGTTGAAGGCACCCGCGAGCTGGGCCGCGAGCCCGTCGCCGTGTGCCACGAACCGTCGCCGGAAGTTGCCGTCCCCGAGGTCTCGAGCCGCCGCGAGCAGGCGTTCCAGGGTCGCTTCGTCCACCTGGGCGCCACCACCTTCCACGGGGGTCCGGTCCCTTTGGGAGTGCTGTGTCATCTGTGTCGACCCTCTCCACCACGCATGCCAAGCCATGGTCGTCGCATCAGCGTGCCATGATTCGACCTACACTTCGAGCCAGTCCGCCCGCTCACGCTGCGCTACCCGCCAGGCAGGAGGAGGTCCGGGAATGGTGTCACGGCCGGCCCCGGCCTCGACGTCGCTCCCCTCGGAGCCGTCGGCAGGGAAGGGCGAGGGCGCGCTGCCCGAATCCGGGAGGTTCTGGCGCGAGCTGCTCGAAGACGTGCGTGACGCGGTGCTCGTCCAGGACGTCGGCGGCGCGCTGCGCTGGTCGAATCCCGCCGCCCGCGAGCTGTTCGGCGGCGGCCGCCCGGTGCTGACCGCCGAGGGCCCCGACGTCGGCCATGTCGAACACACCGGCCGCCGGTTCCCCGCGCGGATCCGGACGCTGCCCGGCGGCTGGCACGCGTGGACCGTGACCTCCGCTGTCGCGGCCGACGGCCCGCGTGTCGACGGCTTCCTCGCCGCCGCGGCGCCCCGGCTGGCTTCCGCGCGGGGGCGGCACGGGACGGCGAAGGTGATCGCCGAGGTCGCCGCGGCCGAACTCGCCGACTGTGTGTTCGTCCTGCTGCCCACCACCCGCGGCCGGTGGGAGTGGTGGAGCTGCGATCACCGCACCCACCACGGGCACGGCCGTATCCGCCGCGTCCCCGCCCAGCTGGCGCCGGTGCTCGCCGGCACCTTCGCCTCCACCGAGGACCCCGAGGCCAAGGCGGTCCCGGAGGAAGAGGTCGCGACGTTGCCCGCGGTCGTCGCGGAACGCCTCGCCGGCCACTCGTCGGTCTCCGTGGTCTCGCTGGGGCTCGACGGCGGTGCCGGTGTCACCGGCGCTGTCGTGCTCGGCAGGCGCGGCGCACCCGCCTTCGGCGACGACCATCCGCGCGCGATCACCGAGTTCGCCAGGGCGGCCGGGACGGCGCTGGCGAACGCGCATCGCTACGCCCGCCAGGAAGAGGCCACCCGCGGCCTGGAGACCACGCTGCGCCCGATGCCGCCGCCCGACGTCCCCGGCGTCAAATTCGACGTCTGGTACGAGCCGTCGAGCGGGCTGCTCGACGTCGGCGGCGACTTCTACGACGTCCTGCCGAGGGAAGACGGCGGCGCCATGTACGTCCTCGGCGACGTCTGCGGCAAGGGCGCCGAGGCGGCCGCGCTCACCGGCAGGGTCCGGCAGACCCTCGCCGCGCTCAACCTCGTCGAGCACGACAACACGACGCTGCTGAGCTTGCTCAACTCCCTGCTCATCACCGGCGGCAGCGGCCGGTTCGCCACGCTGGTACTCGGTTCGGTGCTGGCGGGCGAGGACGGTCTCGCCGTCACCTTGGCTTCCGGCGGCCATCCCGCACCGCTGGTGGTGCGCCGCCGCGGCGGGGTGGACGAGATCACCCTGCCCGGCACGCTGGTCGGGATCTCCCCGCAGGCGCGGTTCGCCGAGACGACCATCCGGCTGGCGGAGGGCGACGTCTGCCTGCTCTACACGGACGGGATCACCGAGGCGCGCCACCACGAGCGCACGTCGGATCTGTTCGGGGACGAGCGGTTGCGCGAGCTGCTGACCGGCTGCCGGGGGCTGTCCGGCCGCGAGGTGGTCGCCCGCGTCCGCTCGGCGGTGCGGGAATGGCTCGGCAGCGGGACGCACGACGACATCGCCGTCCTCGCCATCGAGGCGTCACGACCCGCGCAGTAGCCGCACCACCGCCCGCTCGACGATGTCCCTCGCCTCCACCGGATCGGCGGCCTTCCCGGCCCGCCGCATCGCGCGTTCGATGGTCCGGTCCTTTCGGTACGCCTCGATCACCCGAGGGTCCACATAGGACCGCCTCGCCACCGCGGGGGTGTTGCCGAGGCCTTCCGCGACTTCGGTCATCACGGCCTTCTCCGCCCGCTTCGCCGCCCGTTCGCTGGACGGCTTTTCCGTGTCCGCGAAGGCCGAAGCGGCGAGGACGGTGGCGTTCCAGGTGCGCAGGTCCTTCGCGGTGAAGTCCTCGCCCACGAGTTCCTTGAGCCGGTCGTTGATGTCCTCGGCCCGGACCTCCTGCCATTCGCGGCCGTCGCGGTAGGCGAGCAGGCGCACCTCCCCGCCGCGGGCACGCCGGAGGGAACGGACCAGCCGCACCAGGCCGTCGTCCCGAAGCCGGACCTTGCGCTGGATCCCGCCCTTCGCGGGGTAATCGCAAAGCAGACAGCCTTCGCTGACGGTGACGTGTTCGCACAGCAGCGTCGCCACCCCGTGCGTGCCGTTCTCGTCGGCGTAGTCCTCCCCGCCGGTCCTGAACACGCCGAGGTCGAGCATGCGCAGCGCGCCGGCGAGCACGCGCTCGCGGGTGAGGCCGCGCGAATCGAGATCCTCCTGGACGGCTTCGCGGAGCCGGGGGAGGCGTCGAGCCAGCGCGAGGACGCGCTCGTGTTTCTCCTCGTCCCGGGCCCGCCGCCACTCCTCGTGGTAGAGGTACTGGCGGCGCCCGGCGTCGTCCACCCCGACGGCCAGGATGTGGGCGTTCTCGTGCGGGGAGATCCACACGCGCCGCCACGCGGGCGGGATCGCCAGCGCGTCGATCCGTTCGATCGCGTGCTCGTCCTTCAGCGGATCGCCGTCCGGGGTCAGATAGCCGAAGCCACGACCTCTGCGCCGCCTCCGGATGCCGGGGGACCCGAGGTCCGCTCGCCGAAGTCGCATATGCGGCGGATACCCGCGGTGATCGCGATCCATACCCATGGTTCGGCGGCTGCGGTCCGGGGTAGTCCCGGGGCGAACCCGACTCGAGGAGGGAACCCCATGGCGACATCGCTGAAGGGGCGCCGCGTGGCCATTCTGGCCGCGGACGGTGTGGAACAGGTCGAACTGGTCGAACCACGCAAAGCGGTCACCGATGCCGGGGCCACGGCCGAGGTCGTTTCCCTGGAATCCGGTGAGATCCAGGCCATGAACGGCGACATCGACAAGGCCGACAAGTTCACTGTGGACCGCGTCGTCAAGGACGTCACCGTCGACGATTTCGACGCGCTCGTCCTCCCCGGCGGCACGATGAATCCGGACAATCTGCGCGCGGACGAGAACGCGGTCCGTTTCGTCCGCGATTTCGTGAACAGCGGCAAACCGGTCGGCGTCATCTGTCACGGGCCGTGGACGCTGGTCGAGGCCGACGTCGTCCGTGGCCGCACGCTCACCTCGTATCCCAGCGTGCGCACCGACATCCGCAACGCGGGCGGAACCGTCGTCGACCAGGAGGTCGTCAACGACAACGGCCTGATCTCCAGCCGGAATCCGGACGACCTGCCCGCGTTCTGCGCCGCGATCGTGACCGAATTCGCCCGGTGAGTCCGGAAAACGAGTGGCGCGCGTCACATAAATGGGGGAGTGTGGTGGGAGAGAAGGAGGTGCCGCGATGACCGTGCATGCCAGACGCTACGGCCGTTGGTGCCGTGAGCATTTCGACACCGAGCCGGAATCGGGCGAGCAGCGCCCGGCGGGCCAGGATGGGGAAGCCGTCGCGGTGGTCACCGATGCCCAGGCCCAGCAGGCCCAGGCCGGTGACGCCCCCGAGGCGAAGCCGGGCTCGCTCAGCTGAGCGTCCGCCGGTACCAGACCCGCTTCGGGCCCGGCAGGCCGATCCGCGAGACCAGATCGGTCACCACGCCGCCGATGATCAGCCACAGCAAGGCGGCGAGGCCGTCGTTGAGCAGGGTGCGCAGCTTCGGGCCGTCCGGAGTGAACAGGTTGCGCAGGCCGAGCGAGACCCCGCGTGACCACTGGTCGATCAGCTGCGCGAAACCGTTGCCGGGATTGGCCTCGCCGAACACGAGCAGGATGTGGATGATCAGCACCAGTGCGAAGATCCAGCACACCGCGTGGACGACGGCGTTGACGATGCGCACGACGCGAATCCTCGTCGGCGTGCGCTCGACGATCTCTTCCTGCGGCTCACGCGGGTCGTTGATGTAGGTCATCGCCGTCTCCCATCATCGTCCACAGTGGACTTTATGGCTGGGCGGAAGCTCAGCCAGGATCCCGGGTCTTCGTCCTCGACTTGGTCCGGGTCTTCGATTTGCTCGGCTTGTCCGAGGTGCTCGGGTCGCCGTTGGACGCCGTCGCGCCACTCGGTGTCGAGGTCACCCCGACGTTTCCGGTGGTGTGCGGCCGGTTTCCGGAGACCGGCACGGCCTCGGTCACCACGACGGTGCCGTTGGACGCTTTCGCGCTGCGAGTGGGCACCTCGACGGCTTCCGAGGACGGCTGTCCCTGGTCGGCCATCGGACCGGAAGTACCCGTCGCCGCCGGAGGGACCACCCCGCCCGGCAGGACCGGCGGGTTCGCCCCGGTCTGGTTGACCGCCAGCAGCACACCGACGGTGATCGCCGCGGCGGGCGCGCTGATGGCGGCGACCACGGCCGCCCGCTTGCGGCCGACCGGACCGAAGTGGGCGACTCTGGTCCCGGTGGAGTCCTCCAGCAGGATCCGCGAGATCGCGGCGGCCGTCGGGCGCTGCGCGGGTTTCTGCGCGGTCATCCCGCGCAGCAGTGTCGTCATGGTCGTCGACAGTCCGGAGGGGATCCGGGGCGGCCGGTGCAGCCGCCCGACCGCGGCCTCGACCGGTGTCCCGGTGTACTCGCGTTCCCCGGACAGGCATTCGAGCAGGACCAGGCCGAGTGAGTAGATGTCGGCGGGCGGGCCGATGTTCTCGCCGCGGACCTGTTCGGGCGCCATGTACGCCGCGGTGCCGACGACGCCGCCGGTCTCGGTCACCCGGGTGGCGTCGAAGGCGTGCGCGACGCCGAAATCGCCGATCAGCGGGCCGTCGTCGGCCATCAGGATGTTCGCCGGTTTCAGATCGCGGTGGGTGATGCCGTGCGCGTGGACGTGTGCGAGCGCGTCGCTCAGCCGGGCTGTCAGATCGACGACGGCGTCTTGGGAAAGCGGACCGGAACGCAGGCGCTGGGCCAGGTTCGGCCCTTCGACCAGGCGCATCGTGAGGTAGGTGTAGCCGTCGTCGGAGCCTGCGTCGTACAGCGGGACGAGCCCGGGGTGGCGGACCTCGCTGAGGACCTGGATCTCCTGCTGACGGCGCCGCTCGTCGCGGGTCATCGTGTCGGCGTGGAACAGTTTCAGCGCGACCTCGCGCCGTTCGCGCAGGTCACGGGCGCGGAAGACCCGCGCTGTCGCCCCGCGGCCGAGCAGCTCCCCGACCTCGTACCGGCCGGCGAGCTTGCGCGGCAGATGGTCCGGGTCGTGGACGTTCAAACTGAACCGTCGCTGGGTCGTCCCAGCGTCGAGGTCTTCGTCTTCGTCACCGTCAGCGCGCGAATCCGCGTCGTCCATCGGTGCTACCTCCGTCCACCGGCCGAACGCCGTATACCCGGTCCGGCCCCGGGCGAAACAAGGTTTGAGAGCGTACCGGACAAGATCCGCGGGTTCACCCCGAACGGCGGGCAACCCCGGTGAGGGCCGGACGTCTCGTGGTCATGAAGTCGAACCGGTGGGCCGCGCTCGCCGCCACCGCCTTGACCACCCTGGCTGTCTTCACTTCTCCCGCCGCCGCCGATTCGTTGGTACCCCAGGGTTTCGCCCCCGCTTCGACGAGCTGGACGGGTTCGCTGCGCGGGTTCGTCCTCGGGTTTTCGCCGTGCGGGAAACCGGGATGGTGCGCGTCCCTGTTGTCGACGGCCGACGGCGGGAAGCGGTGGCGGCGTGTCGGCGCGCCGCCGATCTCGTTGCCGGACAACCACAACCAGGTCAAGCTCGCCGTGATCGACGAACGCGACGTCTTCCTCTCCGACGGCAACCGGCTGCTCGCCAGCCACGACGGGGGCGTCAACTGGTCCCGCGTCCGTCTCGCCGGGGTCCGGGAACCCTTCTATATTTCGAAAATCACCGAAGCGGGACCTCGGGTGTTCGCGATGGTCACCGGTTTCGGCAGTCCGTCGACGACGACGCTCTACGCCGGGCTGCCCGGCACCCGGGTCCTCCAGCCTGTCCCGGGATTCACCGTCACCGGCTCCGCGACCTACGGCGATGTCACCACCAGCGGCGGGGTCCAGGTGTCGATGGGGTCGGACTACCGCGTCCAGAAGTACTGGACGTCTTCCGATGGCCTGACCTTCGCGGCCGCGCCGCCGCCCTGCCCGGCGGACAGTTCGGCTTCGTTGAGCGGAGTCCGGCGGGGACAGGTGCTGGCGTTGTGCAGCGGGGGACCGGGGACGCCGCAGCCGGGGGCGACCGTCCGGCGCTTGTGGCGGGCGCCGAAACTCGGCGGGCGGTTCACCGGAACGGCGCAAGCGCCCACGCTCGGGATCAACCAGAGTTTCAGCGCCGCTTCGCCCACGGCGGCGACCGTGGCGGCGGAAGGCGGCGGCACCGGCTTCCTGCACAGCACCGCCGACGGCGGGCTGACCTGGACGACGACGGTGCTCAGCGGCCGAGGGGTCTGTCTCAACGATCTGGACTTCCCGGACGAGCGGGTCGGGGTGGTGGTCGACGGGCTGCCCGACGCCGACGGAGGTTCGGCGGTCTACCGCACCACGGATGGCGGAGTGACCTGGCGAGAGCTCGTCTTCGGGTGATCATCGCAGGTAGGCAAGGCCCTTGGGGAGGTTCACTTCACCACACGCCATGTCGTAACCTGTGCACAGTCCGTCGATGTCGAGGGAGCCGTGGACCGTGTTCACCGCGATCCGCTTGCGGCTGAAGGGTGGAGCGTGTCCATGACTTCGGACGAGGTCCGGTCTGTGCCGAGGCGCCCGCTGCCACCCCTCGACTACGACAAGCCCAATCTCGCCCGGATGAAGGACGCCCTTCTCGGGGGGCACGACCATTACGAGATCGACAGGCTGGCCGTCGAGGCCTTCCTCACCGTCGCCCCTGACGGCGCCGCGGTGGCCAAGGAGTTCCGGTCCTGGGCGAGCCGGGTGGTCCGGTTCCTCGCCGGCGCCCGCGAGGTCGGCCAGTTCCTCGATCTGGGCTCCGGCATGCCCTACGTCGAGAACACGCACCAGACGGCGCAGCGGTACAACCCCGACGCGCTGGTCATCTACGTCGACGACGACCCGGTGGTCCAGGCACACGGATTGGCGTTGCTGGAAGACCACCTCGTGCACGTCAGCGGCGCGGACCTGCGCGATCCCGAGCAGACGCTGAACGATCCGGTGATCGCCGAGCATCTCGAACTCGACCGCCCGGTCGCGGTGCTCCTCAACGCGGTGGTGCACCACATCGAAGACCTCGACAAGGCGCGGGCCATCGTCCGCGGCTATGTCGACGCGCTCGCCCCCGGGTCGTATCTGATGCTCACGCACTACTACACCGACGGCGAAGGGCCGCGCGGCGCGTTCGCGCGGAAGCTCGACGGCCTGATGGCCGGTATCGGTTACCCCACGGCGCATCGCAGCCGCAAGGAGATCGAGTCACTGTTCGACGGGCTGGAGATGCTCGAACCCGGCCTCGTCCACCTGCACGAATGGTGGCCGGAAGGCCCGCGCCTCGCGCCGCTGACCCAGTTGAACTACCTGAGCCTCGGTGGTGTGGGCGTCAAGCCTTGAGCGACTGGCAGGTCAGACGCAGGTCCGTGAAGGACTCCTAAGCGGACTTGTGTTTGCTAGAGGTTTCAGGACGTTGAACGTCCCAAATCCTCCACCGTCGATCCCCGAACAGATCGAGCCGCCAGCTACGCGCAGGTCAGACGCAGGTCCGTGAAGGACTCCTTGAGGGACTCAGGGTCCCTCAAGGTTCCCCTCACTCGACGCGGAGCGCACCCTTGGCCCCAGCTGCATCACCGGCCTCGTTTCCCTAAGCCTTGAGCGACTTGAAGAACGTCTTCAGGTCGTCGTGGGCGGTCCCGAAGTCTTCGGTGTTGCCGGTGATCGCCAGTTCCAGCGTCTCGCCGTCGGACAGTTCCATCGTCAGGTAGGCGGTGAGCTTCCGGCGGGGGAACCCGCCCGCGACGATGTCCGTGAACGGGATCCGCCGCGCGCCGGGTTCGGCGCGCAGATCGTCGAGGCCGCGTTCCCGCAGTTTCCGGATCCGCTTGCGGTCCGACACCCCGCGCGCCCCGATCAGACCGGCGACACCGCGGCGGACGAGCACCGAACGCGCCATCGGCAGCAGCACCACTTCGGTGTCGCAGACGACCAGGTCGTAGAGCTTCCGCTTGGCCTTCAACGCGGTGAACATCCCGAGCATCCGGGCGTCGGCGGGATCCGGTTCCCGTTCGGGCTCCTGTTTGCAGAAGTACGTGGCGGGCACGGTGAGCAGCTGCAGGTTGTGGACCAGTTCGTCGACAGCGCGCGGGCTCCGCACCGCCGGGCCGACCAGTTCGGCGACGTCGAACGGTTCGCCGTCGCCGAGGCACAGTTCCCAGCCGCCGCCCCAGTTCAGGCGGTGCGCGGCGACGCCGTTGTCGATCATCGCGGCGGTGACGGTGTCGGCGAACAGTTCCGTCAGCAGTTCGCGGCCCTCTTCGCGGGACGGGGCCCGCAGGGGTTTGGCGAGCGCGTCGGCGTCGCCGTCGCGCAGGACCCGCACGACCTCGCCGATCGTGCCGCGCGGCGCCAGCCTGCTCTCGATCCCGGCGGAGGTCAGCAGCTTCGCGCCCTCGGCGACCGACGCCCGGCCCGCGCGTTTGACGACTTCGTCCCAGTCCGCCCGCGGTCCGACGTCGCGGATCAGCACGTCGAGTTCCGCTTCGGGGACGTCGACCTTCGGCGCGCCCAGCAGCGACCAGCCCGGCCGCGCGTCCGGCTTCACCGGATTGTCCGGCACCCCGGCCAGCGCGGCGATCCGCCGTTTCGTGGGCGGATGGCTGTCGAACTTCGACAGCTCCTCGCCGTCGAGGATGTCTTCGGCGTACTCGGTCACCCACTCCCGTTGGACCGGATGGTTGAGGTACGACCGGAAGCCCAGCAGGACCGCGGGAGTGCGCCGCGCCGCCGTGCCGAGCGAGATGTAGCGCTCGGCGTAGTCCTTCCAGAGCGGGTTCAGCGTCGCGACCTTCCGCAGCGCCGCGGCCGCGGTCCGGCTTCCCGCCGCGAGCACGGACGCTTCGTCGGCCTGGAGTTCCTGCCGCCGGTTCGCCGACCGGGCGACCAGCAGGTACAGCTTCGAGTAGGCGGAGAGCAAGGCCCTGGCGGGGCCGCCGTCCAGCCTGTCGACGGTGAAGGCGAGCGTCTGGGTGCCGCGGTAGGTCAGCGCGAGCAGACGGGTGTGGCCGCCGCTGTAGTGGCCGAGTTCGTGCGCGAGCACCGCGCGCAGCTCGCTCACGCTCAGCGCGGCCAGCAACGGCAGCCCGACCAGCATCGTCCGGCGGCCCGGCCGCAGGCCGAGGAACCGGGCGTCCTCGGTGACCGCCGCGTTGATCTCGCCGATCAGCACGATCTCGTCCGGCGGCCGCGTCTTCACCTGGGCCGCGAGGTCGTCGATCATCTCCCACAACGCGGGATGGGCGTCGCGATCCAGCCGCGGTCCCTCGATCGGAGGACGCCGCGCCCGCAGCGCGCTCACCAGGCCGAAACCGAGCGCGATCATGATCGCGAGCCCCGCGAGCATGACGTAGGTGCCGATCTTGCCCTGGATCCGCAGGCCCGCCAGCACACTGGCGACACCCACCGCGACGACCACCACTGGGAACGCCACGAGCAGAAGTGTCGCGAGGACGGCGCGTCCTCGGGCCTGCATCGTCCGGTTACCTCTTTTCCTACAACGGCCGTCTGTGGGGCCGAATAGTAACCGGCCCCGCAGAGACTCGTGAGCGGTAAGGACGGTTCTCACCGCCCTTACCGCTCACGAGACCAGACGCTTACGCAGCGTTGAAGGTGTCGGGATCCGGTCCGGTCCGCAGACCCCGGTCCAGCCCGGCCAAGGACGCGACGTCCTCCTCCGACAGGGTGAACCCGAAGACGTCCAGGTTCTCCTTGATCCGCGACGGCGTCACGGATTTCGGGATCACGATGTTGCCCAGCTGCAGGTGCCAGCGCAGGACGACCTGCGCCGGGGTGCGGCCGTGCTTGTCCGCGAGCGCCTTCACCGCGGCCTCGCCGAGCAGGTCGCCACCCTTGGCCAGCGGGCTCCACGCCTCGGTCGCGATGCCGTGCTTCGCGTCGAACTCGCGCACCTCGGCCTGCTGCAGGTACGGGTGCACCTCGACCTGGTTGACCGCCGGGGCGACGGAACCGGCGCCGAGCAGACGCTCGAGGTGGGCGGGCTGGAAGTTCGATACGCCGATCGCGCGCACCCGGCCGTCGGCGTAGAGCTTCTCGAAGGCCTTCCACGTGTCGTTGTAGAGGTCGCGCTCGGGCGTCGGCCAGTGGATGAGGTAGAGATCCAGCTGTTCCAGGCCCAGTTTGGCCAGGCTGGCGTCGAACGCCTTCAGCGTGGCGTCGTAGCCCTGTTCGCTGTTCCACAGCTTGGTGGTGATGAACAGCTCGTCGCGGGCGATCCCGGACTCGGCCAGTGCCTTGCCGACGCCTGCTTCGTTGCCGTAGATCGTGGCGGTGTCGATGCTGCGGTAGCCCGCGTCCAGCGCGGCCTTGACCGCGGCGGTGGTCTCCTCGTCCGGCACCTGGAAGACGCCGAACCCGAGCTGCGGCATCTCCACCCCGTTGTTGAGCTCGATGGTGGGAATGTCGGTCACTTGCGTTCCTTTCGTGGGTACTTGCGGGTCAGGCGGCGGGGGCCAGTTCGGCGCGACGAGCCTTCCGTCGCCCGTGGTCGAGCATGCCTGAGATGACCGCGACCAGCAGTCCGGCGAGCGCGAGCGCGGCGCCGATCCAGTTGGACGCGGTGTAGCCGAGACCGGCGTCGATGGCCTGCCCGCCGAGCCACGCGCCCCCGGCGTTGCCGAGGTTGAACGCGGCGATGTTGGCGGCCGACGCCAGCGCGGGAGCGCCTTCGGCCTTGGCCATGACGCGGGCCTGCAGCGGCGCGACGGTCGCGAAACCCGCGGCGCCGAAGACCGCGATGGTGATCGCGGCGGGGAGCTGGGCGTGCGCGGTGAAGACGAACACGACCAGCACGGCCGCGAGCGTGGCGAGGATGACGTAGAGGCTGGGCATCAGCGACCGGTCGGCCGCCTTGCCGCCGATCAGGTTGCCCGCGAACAGGCCGGCGCCGAACAGCACGAGCAGCCAGGTCACCGCGCCGGGCGAGAACCCGGCGACCTCCGTCATCATCGGGGCGATGTAGGTGAAGGCCGCGAACACCCCGGCGAACCCGAGGGTGGTCATCGCCAGCGCGAGCCAGACCTGGAGACGCCGGAAGACGGCGAGTTCGCTGCGCAGCCCGGCGCTGCCCGTCGTCGCCTGTACCGGTACCAGCGCGACGATCCCGATCAGGCCGATCACGCCGAGGGCACTGACGGCCCAGAACGTCGAGCGCCAGCCGAGTGCCTGCCCGAGCGCCGTCCCGGCGGGGACGCCGAGGACGTTGGCGACGGTCAGCCCGGTGAACATCATCGCGATGGCGCTGGCCTGTTTCGCGGGCGCGACCAGCGAGGACGCGACGACCGCGCCGACGCCGAAGAACGCGCCGTGCGAGAGCGCGGCGATCACGCGGCCGGTCATCAGCAGACCGTAGGTGGGGGCCAGCGCGGAGACGACGTTGCCGGCGATGAACAGGGCCATCAGGCCGACCAGGACCGTCTTGCGCGGCACCCGCGACGCGAGTGCGGTCAGCACCGGAGCGCCGACTACCACGCCGAGGGCGTACCCGGAGATCAACAGTCCCGCGGAGGGGATCGAGACGCCGAAGTCGTTCGCGACCTCGGGCAACAGGCCCATGATCACGAACTCGGTGGTGCCGATACCGAAGGCGCTGATCGCCAATGCGAGCAGAGCGGCAGGCATGGAGGCCTCACTTCTTCCCGTAGAGTGGTGTTGGCTGGCGTAGGCAACTACGGGCGTCTGAAATAGTTGCACGCGCCGTATATTGCACACGCTTGATGATGCACGACGCAACGAAGTTCGGGCAACCGGGGAAGAGGTGAACCGTGTCACTGGCCGACGACGCCGTGGAAGCACGCGCGCAGGGCTGGCGGACCCTCGCCGCACTGCACGCGCGGATCGAGGACGCGCTCGAGCGCGCGCTGGCGCAGAAGCACGAACTGTCCGTCAGCGAGTACACCGTGCTGGACGTGCTCGGCCGCCAGGACGGCTTCCACCTGCGGATGAACCAGCTGTCCAACGCCGTCGTGCTCAGCCAGTCGGCGACGACGCGGCTGGTCTCGCGGCTGGAGGACCGGGGACTGCTGCAGCGGTACCTGTGCCCGGACGACCGGCGGGGCATCTACACGGAGGTCACCCCGGCGGGGCAGGAACTCCTCGCGGCCGCGCGGCCGACGCACGACAGCGTCCTCACCGGCGCGCTGGCCGCCGCCGAAGAGGTCCCCGAACTCGCGCCCCTGGTCGCCGCTCTCGGAAAGCTCACCTTCGCCCGCAATTAGAGGACTAAACGCGGCCGGGCTGGCAAAGTGAGGGCGTGGACGATCTTCTGTTGCGCCGGGTCCGGGTCGGCTTGGCGGGCTCCCTGTCGGACGTGTTGATCCAAGGCGGCCGGATCGCGGCCATCGAAGGTCCGGGGCAGGCGGGTGAAGCGTCGGAAACCCTGGACGGGCACGGCGGAACGCTCCTGCCCGGGCTCGTCGACGCGCACGCGCACACCGCGCAGTGGTCGGCCGCGCGCCGCCGGATCCCGTTGGGGGAGGCGACCTCCGCCGCCCATACGGTCGATCTCGTCCTCGCTCATCTGCTGGCGAACCCGGTGCCTCCCGGCGACCTCGTGCTCGGCGCCGGCTTCCGCGACGGTCTCTGGCCAGACGCCCCGCACAAGGACCTGTTGCAGAAGGCGCTGCCCGGGCATCCGGTCGCCTTGTTCAGCGCAGACCTCCACACCTTGTGGCTCAGCCCCGCCGCCCTGAAGCTCATCGGCCGCGAGCATCCGACCGGCGTGCTGCTGGAGAACGACTGCATGAGCGCGACGGCCGAACTCCCTGTCGCCCCCGAAGACGTCATCGACGGCTGGGTCGCCGACGCGCTCGACGCGGCGGCCGCCCGCGGCGTCACCAAGATCGTCGACTACGAGTACACCGACACGGTCACCGCCTGGCGGCGGCGGCTGGCACGGAAACCCTTGCCGGTCAGGGTTTCCTGCGTGATCGCGAGGTACCTGCTCGAGACCGCCGTCGAACGCGGCCACCGCACCGGCGACGTCCTCGAAGACACCGGCGGACTGCTCACGGTCGGCCCGTTCAAGCTGTTCGTCGACGGTTCCCTGAACACGCGCACCGCGTACTGCGTCGGGCATTACGCCGGGACGGAGTCCCACGGGCTGCTCGAACTGCCGCCCGGGGAGCTGGAACCGTTGATGCGCAAGGCTTCCGAGAACGGGCTCTCACCCGCCGTGCACGCCATTGGCGACCACGCCAACAAGATCGCCCTCGACGCCTTCGCGAACGTCGGATGCGCGGGCCGCATCGAGCACGCGCAACTGCTGCGTGCCGAGGACGTCGCGCGGTTCGCCGAACTGGGGGTCGTGGCGAGTGTGCAGCCCGCCCACCAGCCGGACGACCGCGACGTCGCCGACCGGCACTGGCATGGCTGGACAGATCGGGCTTTCCCTTACGGCGCCTTGTATCGCTCCGGGGTGACCCTGGAGTTCGGCTCGGACGCGCCGGTCGCGCCGCTGGATCCGTGGGACGCGATCGCGTCGGCGGTCAGCCGCACCGACGACCACCGCCCGCCGTGGCATCCCGAGCAGGCCATGCCGCTGGAGGCCGCGCTCGCGGCGGCGTCCGGCGGCCGGACCGGGGTGGCGGTCGGGGACGTCGCGGATCTGGTCGTCACCGCGGTGGATCCGTCGCGGCTGTCCCCGGCGGGACTGCGCGACACCCCCGTCACCGCCACCGTGATGGACGGCAGGGTCACCTTCTCGTCCTGACCCCTTCCCTTGCCCGGTCGCAACGCCCTAATGGGAGGGCATGGACCACCGCCTGCTCGACCGGATCCGCGACCTGCACGGTTCACTCGGCACCGATCTCTCCTGCATCACCCGGATGGTCGAGGACGACACTCCCCGCGCGGATCTTCTCCGTGACCTCGGGGAGCGGCTCTGCGAACTCGGCGCGGCGCTGCTCCGCCGTTCGGACGACGTCAACGCCGACGTGCTCGCGAAGCTGCCTGACGACGGCTGGCTGCCCGAAGCGGGCGCGCGTCACCGGGCGCTGGTCGTGGCCCACAACGTCGGCGCGCGGCCGCTGCGGTGCGGGCGTATCTACCTCGCTCTTTGCGGCGCACCGTGCTTTCCGTTCTACGGCAGGGACCCCGCCGGGAGGACTGCGCGGCACGAGCGGTGCCGCGACTGCCAAGACCGCCTGTTCCGGTGACGGCGGCTGCGGGCCGAGGTGGGGTGCGGCAGGGTGAGGTGATCGCGGAGGGAGCGCCCATGAGCACCGAGAAGCTGTTCCGGATCGCCATCGCCTTGAAGGGGCTCGACGGCGCTTTGCAGCTGATCGGCGGACTGGTCCTGATGGTCGTCCCCGCTTCGGCCATCACCGGTTTCGCGCACGCCGTGGTCACCCGCGATCTGCTCGGCGATCCGGAAGGGACGCTGGCCCGGCATCTCGAACTCGCCGCCGGTCACTTCGTCGAGGGCCGGACGTTCGCCGTCGTGTACCTCGTCGCGCACGGCCTCATCAAACTCGGCCTGGTCTGGGCGCTGGCGCGGAAGGTGATGCGCGCCTATCCCGTGGCCGCGGTGGTGCTTTCGGCGTTCGTGGTCTACGAGATCTTCCGGGCGATCCACACGCACTCGCTCGCGCTGCCGTTCTTCGCCGCCCTCGACGTCGTGATCGTCGTGCTGGTGCTGCGCGAATACCGGCAGCTCAAACGGGATCGCGTCGCGGCCTGACCGCCCGGTTCAGGCCGCGACGCGAAATTTCTCCGTGACGAGATCCGCGCCGGGCGGATCCACCACGATCGCGGTGGCGTTGTCGGAGCCACCGAGCGAGATCGCCGTCCGCACCAGCTCCGTGGCCGCCCTGCCCGGCATCCCGAGGATGTCGAGCATGGTCGGACCGCTGAGCGTCTTGTGCACACCGTCGCTGGTGAGCAGAAGCCCACCGGTGGAGACGGTGGCCGTGCCGATCTCGTGAGCACCGGCCGTGCGGACGCTGGTGGTGACGACGTGTTCCATCCGCGGTGTCACGGGCTGTTCGTGGTCGCGGAAGTACTGCGCGAGCGTATGGTCCTTCGTCACCTGCCGCACGGTGTAACCGTCCCAAGCGTACGCCCGCGCGTCCCCGACCCACGCGATGCCATACCCCTCGTCGTTCTGGACGGCCACGACGAGGACGCAGTCACCGGTCCCGCCGAGCTCGAGCACAGCGCGCTGAGCAGCGAGAACAGCCTCGACAGCGCCTCGCCCGACCGGCGACCGGGCCGCCGCCGAAGCCGCCGTCCGCGCCGCGTATCCCGCGTTCGGGTGATCTCCGACTCCGTCGGCCAGCGCGAACACGATCCCCGCCCCGCCCGCGGCCGCGTACGCTCCGACAGCGTCCGCGTTGTGCTCGCGCGGCCCCTGCGCGCTCGCCGTGTGCCAGTGTGGAAGTTCCCTCATGGTCTTCTCCTCACCCCTGGGTGATCCCTGCTTCCAGCATCCGCCTGTTTGCTGAGTGCGGCCTGAGGGGTGGCTGTCGGGTGGATGTGAGCGAGCACCGCGGTCACGTGAGTTCCGTCCCTGATCACGCGAGTTCCGTCTTTGATCACGCGAGTGCGGTGCCTGATCACGCGAGTGCGGTGCCTGATCACGCGAGTCCCGCCTTCGCCCTGATCGCGAGCCCGGCACACCTGCCCGTGGGTTGGGTGGGTCGTGAGTGGCGCGGCACCGCACTCGCGTGACCAGGCCCGGATCTCGCGTGATCAGGGACCGCACACGCGATCAGGAGAGCAGGTTGTAGACGGTCTGTTCGCCCACCGTGGTGGCGGTGAAATTCGCCGCGACCCATTCGGAGATCTCGTTCGAGCCGCCGCCGGGGCCACCGCCGCGGCCGCCTTCGACGTAGTAGGTGATGTCGCCGTTCGCCACGTACTGCTGGAATTCCGCCAGCGTCGGCGCCGGATCCGAGCCGCTCCAGCCGCCGATGCCGATCACCGACTTCCCGCTCGCGAGTTCCAGGTTCGCCGCCGACTGCGAACTCGACGTCGCCGCCGCCCACTTCGTCGTGGTCGCCGCGAGCACCGTCCCGAGTTCCGCCGACGAGCCCTCCTCCATGCCCATCCCGCCCATGCCCCGCGGCTCGCCACTCGAGGCCGGGCCGGAGGTCGGGATCGAACCGGAATGCGCTTGCGAAGCGGTTTCGACGCCGTACGCGGTGGTGCCGAGGCCGACGGTCAGCACGGCGACGGTCGCGACCACGGCGACGAGTTTGCGCATCGGCGGGACACCCACCAGGACGACGGTCGCGGTCACCAGGCCGAGCCCGACGATGATCCAGCGCAGCGCGGGCAGCCAGCCGGAATCGCGGTCGAGCAGGATGTACGCCCAGACAGCGCTCGCCGCGATCATCAGCGACAGGAACACCCTCGGCGCGAGATGTGCCCGGCCGCGCCATAGCGAGGTTCCGGAGATCGCCACCACCGCGGCGATCGACGGCGCCAGCGCGACGGCGTAGTACGGGTGCACGATGCCGCTCATGTAGCTGAACACCAGCGAGGTGACGAGCATCCAGCCGCCCCAGACGATCAGCGCGGCCCGCGTCCGGTCGGTTCCGGCGGCCCGCCTGGTGAACCACAGCCCCGCCACCAGGCCGATCAGCGCGGCGGGCAGCAGCCAAGACACCTCGCCGCCGAAGCTGGCACCGAACATCCGCGTCAGGCCGCTCTCACCGCCGAAGCCGACGTTCCCGCCGCCCATCCCCCCGCCAGTGGTAGCCACCATTTCTCCGCCGCCACCCGTGGTGCCCACCGTCATCCCGCCGCCACCACGGCCGAAGATCCGGCCGAGACCGTTGTAGCCCAGCGCCAGTTCGAGCAGGCTGTCGTCGGTCGAACCGCCGATGTAGGGCCGTGAACCGGTCGGCCACAGGTCGACCAGCGCGATGAACCAACCCGCTGAGACGATCATCGCGACCAAGGCTCCGAGCAGATGAAGCAACCGTTTGCCCAGCGAGGTCGGAGCGGCGACCAGATAGGCGAGTCCGAAAGCGGGCAGCACCAGGAACGCCTGCATCATCTTGGTCAGGAAGCCGAATCCGATGGCGACACCGGCGAAGGCCAGCCAGCGTGGGCCGGCCTTCTCGATCGCGCGGACCGTGCAGTACGCGCCGGCGATCAGCAGGAGGGTCAGCAGCGCGTCGGGGTTGTTGAACTTGAACATGAGCGCGGCGACCGGGGTGACGGCGAGCGCCGCCCCCGCGAACAGACCGGCGGCCGGTCCGGAGGTCCGCTTCACCGTCAGGTACAGCAGGCCGACCGAGGCGACCCCCATCAGCGCTTGCGGTGCCAGCACGGTGAAACTCGAGAAACCGAAGAGCCGCGCGAACGCCGTCGTGACCCAGAGCGCGGCCGGGGGTTTGTCGACGGTCAGCACGTTCCCGGCGTCGAGCGAGCCGAACAGCCACGCCTTCCAGTCCTGCGTGCCGGACTGCACCGCCGCCGCGTAGAACGAGTTGCCGTAACCGGAGGCCGTCAGGTTCCAGAAGTACAGCACCGCGGTGGCGGCGAGCAGGCCGAAGACCGAGGGGCGGACCCAGCGGGCCTGTGGTTCGACGACGTTTTCCTCGACGGGGCCGGGTTCCACCCGGGAAGCGAGTGCGGTGGTCATGAGGTCAGCTCTCCATCTCGGTGGCGGGCCGTCGGCGGGACGAGCGGAAGACCCAGCCGCGCAGCAACAGGAAACGCAGCACGGTGGCCGCGAGGTTCGCGAGCACGAGCGCGGTGATCTCGAGGGGCAGTCCCGGCGCCGTCATCGTGTGCAGCAGCGCCAGCGCGCCGCTGGTGAGCCCGAGCCCGAGGCCGAACACGACGAGACCCTGGAACTGGTGCAGCCCGGCGCCTCCCCGGCCGCGGATGCCGAAGGTCAGGCGCCGGTTGAGCGCGGTGTTGCCGATCGCCGTCACCAGCAGCGCGACCAGGTTCGCCGCCTGCGCGCCGGTGAACGTCCGCAACAGCAGGAAGAGCACGAGGTACGCGACGGTGCTCGCGACACCGATGGCGGCGAACCGCACCAGCTGCCGCACGAGGCTCGGCGCCACTCCCGGCGCCTGTACCTGGATCGGCGCGCGGCCGAGTTGTTCGCGCAGGCCGCTGATCGGGATCTGCCCGGTCAGCGTCGCTTTGGTCAGCCGCGCGATGCCCTTGAGGTCGGCGGTCGCGGTGGCGACGATGTTCACCGACGAGTCCGGGTCGTCGATCCAGTCGACCGGGACCTCGTGGATCCGCAGTCCCGCTTTCTGTGCCAGTACGAGCAATTCGGTGTCGAAGAACCAGCCCGTGTCCTGGATGTGGGGGAGCAGCCGCTCGGCGACGTCGGCGCGGATCGCCTTGAAACCGCACTGCGCGTCGCTGAACTTCGCGGCCAGCGTGCCGCGCAGGATCAGGTTGTAGCAGCGGGAAATGAACTCCCGCTTCGGCCCGCGCACCACCCGTGCGCCGCGGGCGAGCCTGCTCCCGATGGCGAGATCGGAGTGCCCGGACAGCAGCGGTGCGATGAGGGGGCCGAGCGCGGCCAGATCGGTCGAGAGGTCGACGTCCATGTAAGCGAGCACGGGGGAGTCCGAAGTGGACCAAACGGCGCGCAAGGCACGGCCGCGGCCTTTCTCTTCCAGGTGGCGGACTTCGACGTCGTCGAACTCGCGGCTCAACCGTTCGGCCACGTGCAGGGTGTCGTCCGTGCTGGCGTTGTCCGCGACGGTGATCCGGAACGAATACGGGAACTGCTCGACGAGATACGCGTGCAGACGCCGGATGCACGGCTCGAGGTCGGTTTCCTCGTTGTACACCGGGATGACGACGTCGAGGACGGGGGATCCGGTCGGGGCGATGGCGTGGCGGCGGCCGGTGTCGGCGCCGGAGATGATCGCGGCTGTCATAACGTCAATCTCGGACATCGCGCTGAGGTCGGCTTGTGTCCCGCCTGTGTCCTCGCTGTGTCCCGTCACGGGGTTCACCGGCTCAGGTCGTAGACGGTGACGCCGTCCACGGTGGTCGGTGTGTAGGTGGCCTGGACCCATTGGGCGATCCGTTCGGCCGCGTCGCTGCCGGTCTCCCCACGCATCATCATGCCCTCGCCGAGGAAGTAGTGGATCTGTCCACTTCGGACATACTCCTGGAACTGTTCCAAGGTGGGAGAAGGATCCGTGCCGTTGAATCCGCCGACGGCCATCACCGGCGCACCGCCGCCGAGCTGGTAGCCCGCCGCGTTGTTGGAGCCCACCGTCGCGGCCGTCCAGGTGTAGTCCGCGCTGTCCTGCCGCAGGAGGGCGGCGAGGCTCTCGCCGGGCAGGCTCGTCCCGAGCAGCCCGCCGCCGGGGCCGCCCATTCTCATACCCCGCCCCGTTTCCGGCCCGGCGGAAGGGAGTGCGCCGGAATGAGGGGTCGCGGCCGTCGCGACCGTGTACGCGCCGGTGCCCGCGAGAACGGTGATCAGGGCGCCCACGGCGACCAGACGTCGTGCCGCGCCGGGCAAACTTGCCGCGAAGAAGGCCAGGAACGCGAACAAGAGACCGGCAACGAGGATCGCGATCGCCAAGCCGGGAAGCCAGTCGGATTGGCGTGACAGCAGGAGATACGCGGTCAGCGCGGTCAAGCCGATCCCGGCGCTCGAGGTGCCCGCGGCGGCCGGATTCCCCCGTGCGCGCCACAACCGCGTCCCCGCGATTCCGATGAGCGCGCCGATCGCCGGGGCGAGCGCGATCGTGTAGTACGCGTGGATGATGCCGCCCATGTAGCTGAACACCACGGCGGTGCCCAGGAACCAGCCGCCCCACAGGATCAGCGCCGCGCGGCCGCGGTCGGTGCGCTCGGCGTGGCGCGTGAACCACAGTCCGGCGGCCAGCGCGATGACGGCGGCCGGGAGCAGCCAGGCGATCCCGCCCGCCATCTCGCTGCCGAACAGCCTGTCCCAGCCGGTGCCGCCCCAGCCGCCGTTGCCACCCCCGCCGACACTGCCGACCTCGTCACCGGTGATCCGGCCGAGACCGTTGTAGCCGAAAGCGAGTTCCCACAGACTGTTCTCCTGCGAGCCGCCGATGAACGGCCGGTCGGCGGCGGGCCACAGCGCGACGACGGCGAGGTACCAGCCGGCGGAGACGAGGGTCGCGACCAGAGCCCCGGACAGATGCAGCAGGCGGCGGCCCACCGACGTCGGCGCGGCGATCAGATACGCGAGCCCGAACGCGGGCAGCACCAGGAACGCCTGCAGCATCTTGGCGAGGAAGCCGAAACCGACGGCGACCCCGGCCAGCGCCAGCCAGCGCGGGCTCGCCTTCTCCAGCGAGCGGACGACGCAGTAGGCGCCCGCGGTCAAGAGCAGGACGAGCAGCGCGTCGGGATTGTTGAACCGGAACATCAGCGCGGCGGCCGGCGTGAGCGCGAGGACCGCGCCCGCCAGCAGACCCGCGGCCGGGCCGGAAGTCCGCCGCACCGCCGCGAACAGCAGGGCCACCGAGCCGACGCCCATCAGCGCCTGCGGAACGAGGACGCTCCAGGCGTTGACGCCGAACAGACGCGCGGAAAGGCTCATCACCCACAGCGCGGCCGGTGTCTTGTCGACCGTGATCGCGTTCGCGGCGTCGCTCGATCCGAAGAACAACGCCTTCCAGCTCAGCGATCCGGCCTGCGCCGCCGCCGAGTAGAAAGCGTTGGCCCAGCCGGATTCGCCGAGGTTCCAGAGGTAGAGGACGGTGGTGGCGAGCAGAAGCGCGGCAAGGGAGGGCCGGACCCAGCGTGGGTCTTCGGGCCTGCCTCGGGCGGGTGGAGCGTCTTGATCGGCTTCGTCGCGGGAGGCGAGGAGGGTCATGGCCTCAGGGTCGGATGCCGAGCTGGGGTGTGGTTGTGCCGAACCTGTGCACCCGCTGTGAGGATTCGATCACCGGCAGATACACGGCGAATTCGGTGTGCCCCGGACGGCTGTGCACCTCGATCGTGCCGTGGTGGGCCACCACGATCGCCGACGCGATCGCCATCCCGAGCCCGGTGCCGCCCGCCGTCCGCGAACGGGAGGAGTCGCCGCGGGCGAAGCGTTCGAACACGCTGGGCAGGAGTTCCGGTGCGATACCGGGGCCGTCGTCCGTCACGGTCAGGACGGCGTGCCCGGTGTGGGAGCGGCCCAGCGCGGTGACCACGGTGGTGCCGGGCGGGGTGTGCGTCCGGGCGTTGGACAGCAGGTTCGCCAGCACCTGGTGCAGACGCTGGACGTCGCCGCGGACGGTCAGCGGCCCGTCCGGCAGCCGCAGTTCCCAGCGGTGGTCCGGGCCCGCGACCTGCGCGTCGCCGACCGCGTCCGCGGTCAGCCGGGTGAGGTCGGCGACGCCCGCTTCGAGCGGCCGTCCGGCGTCGAGTCTCGCCAGCAGGAGGAGATCCTCGACCAGCGTCGTCATGCGGGCGGCCTCGGACTGGATCCGGGACATCGAACGCGCGACCTCCGGCGGCACCAGCGCGCTGCCGCGGCCGGCGAGTTCGGCGTACCCCCGGATCGCCGCGAGCGGGGTGCGGAGTTCGTGGCTCGCGTCCGCGACGAACCGGCGGACACGGGTCTCGCTGGCGTGCCGGGCTTCCAGCGCCTGCGCGATATGCCCGAGCATGAGGTTCAGCGCCGAACCGACCTGGCCGACCTCGGTCCGCGGATCGGTGTCGATCTCGGGCACCCGCACGGAAAGCGCGACCTGGCCCCGGTCGAGCCGCATCGCCGACACCCGGCCCGCCGTCGCCGCGACGCGGTCGAGCGGCCGCAACGTGCGCCGGACCGCGAACGCCCCGAGGAACCCGGCGCCGACGACACCCGCCGCCGCGACCCCGAACAGGATCCACCCGACCGTGGTCAAGGTGTCCTGCATCGGCCCGAGAGGGAGCCCTGTGACGACCACGCCGCCGGGGATCGAAACGGCCTGCACCCGGTAGTCGCCCAGACCGCCGAGCGCCATCGTCATCGGCGGCCGGCCCGACGGGATCGCGAACAGGCCGGACTCCTGTTCGGCCGAAAGTCCTTGGGGGAGCCCTTGTACCGTCAGGACTCCCGCGTAGAGCACCCGATCACCGGAGAAGCGCACGCTCAACGTCCCCGACGCTTGGCCCGGCGCGTTGAGCGGGTTGGGGCCGGGGCCGGGCGAGTCCTCCGGCGGCCGGTTCGCGTAGTCGTGGGCACGGGCCGACGCGGCCGAGAGCTGCCCGTCGATCTGGCCGATGAGGAACGACCGCAGCGCGATCTCGCTCGCGACACCGATCACCAGGCAGACGAAGGTGAGCAGCAGCACCATCGAGCCGGTCAGCTTGGTGCGCAGGGAAAGCCGCCCGGGCCGGGACCACCGGCGCGGGCCGGTGGTCGGGACCGATCCGGGTGCCATGCCTTCGAGCGTGCGCCGCGGTCGTATGCGCGTGTTGTGTCCCGCCTGTGAGCCCGCTGTGCGGTCCGGTGGTGCACGGGCGCTTCACAGTGAAGGCGTGACTCACGTGATCAAGGACCGAACTCGCGTGACCAGAGACGGATCTCGTGTGATCACGCGAGTTACGCCTCTGATCACGCGAGTTACGGGCCTGATCACACGAGTCACGGGTCGCGGAACCGACGACTCAGGAGTCGTAGTCCACGGTCAGCTCGGCGGACGTCGCCACCGCCCGGCAGGTCAGGATCCGCCCGGCGGCGACCTCGTCGCCGGTGAGCGCGTAGTGCACGTCCATCCGGGCGCTGCCTCGCACCACCGTCGCGCGGCATGTGCCGCAAGCCCCGCCGACGCACGCGTACGGCGCGTCCACACCGTGCCGCAGCGCGGCGCTGAGCACGGTTTCGCCCACCGTCGCGGGGATTTCGGCGGTCTTCCCGCCGGCGGTCACCGTGAGCACCGGGCCCGGCCGCCGCGAGGGGCGGACGGGAAGCGCGCCTTGGAACAGCTCGAAGTGGATGTTCTCCTCGGGGACGTCCTTGTCCGCCAGCGTCCGGCGGGCCATGTCGACCAGTTCGCGCGGGCCGCACAGGAACCAGTCGTCCACCTTCGCCGGATGCAGCCGCGCCTGGAGCAGCGCGCGCAGGCGGGTGCCGTCGAGGCGGCCGCGCTGGTAGCGCTCGTGCGAGATCGCCAATGCCTCGCCGACGGTGTCGAACGGTTTCCCGATCCGCTGCGTGCGCAGATCCGGGTCGCGTTCGTCGGTGCGGTAGTGCACGACGTGCAGCCGTCCGCCCAGTCGCGCGGCGAGGACGCCGAGTTCGGCGGCGAACATCGTGGTGGCGCCGGAGGTGTTGACGTAGAGCAGGGTCGCCTTGCTGTTCGGCTCGTCCAGCAGGGTCGCGGTCAGGATCGAGAGGATCGGCGTGATCCCGCTGCCCGCGGCGAGCGCGACGTACCGGCCGGTGCGGCCCTGTTCCGGGGTTAGCGTGAACATCCCGTCAGGGGGGAGCACTTCCAGTTCGTCGCCCGCCTCCAGTTCGGTGGTGGCGAACGTCGAGAACGCGCCGCCGATCTGGTGCTTGATCGCGATCCGCAGCACGCCGGAGTCCGGTGTCGAGCAGATCGAGTAAGCGCGCCGCACCTCTTCACCGTCGACATCCGCGCGGATGACGAGATGCTGTCCGGGCGTGAACCGGAAGGTCTCCCGCAGCCGCTCCGGCACGTCGAACGTCACGGTGACGGCGCCCTCGCACAGCGGCCGGACCTCGGCGACCCGCAGCGAGTGGAACCGGCTCGGCTGCCGGGGCTGCGGAGCGGGCGGCTCCTCGTCGAACGAGCCGGTGAGCTGCCGCCATTCGCGGTACTCCGTGGACGTCAGTTCGCGGCCCCAAGCGGTCGCGATCGGGACGTCCCTGGCGAGGTAGGCGTCGCGGTTGTCCTTCCACGCGCGCAGGTACCGGTAGAACGGGATCGCCGGGTGGAGATGGTGCACCAGGTGATAGTTCTGGCACAGCATGATCGGCGTCATCAGCCATTCGAGCCCGACGCGGACGCGGGTGGCGCCGAACCGGTTCTGCCGCCGCGCGCCGAGGTCGTGATGGGGGAGCCAGTCGAACCACCAGGCCAGTACGGCGAGGCCGACGCGCTGCGGGATCAGGTAGACCACCAGCAGTTCCCAGCCGTGGCCGGTCGCGGTCAGCCAGGCGAACGCGGCGAGGCTCAGCAGGACGACGGCCGCGGTCTCGACGCGTTCCGCCGGTGGCCGCGTGCGCTGCCGCGCCACGTAGAAGCGGGCGTACCAGAAGTCGATCGTCAGCCACCGCAGCGGCAACTGCCACCAGGGGCCGTGCGCGGTCCAGGCGTCGGGATCGGTGTACGCGTCCTCGTTGGTGTTGCGATGGTGTTCGAGATGGATGTAGCGCACCAGGGAAAAGGCCCCGTAGCTCGCCACGAACGGCATCGCGAGTCTGCCGAGCAGTTCGTTGACCCAGGTGAGCTGTCCGGCCGCGTGGTGCGTCGACTCGTGCAGCACGGTGAACATCGTGAAGGTGACGAGCGCGTGCAGCGGGATGGTCACCCACAGCGGCGCGGCCTCGTTGACCACCAGCCAGGTGGCGCCCGTCCAGACCATGGCCCCGCCGGTGAACAACAGCACCGTCGGCATCGAGACGACGGGCAGCGGGATCCGCGGGTTGGGCACCCCGCGTCTCGGTGTTCTCTCGGCCAGTTCCCCCGTGTCCTCGGACCGGGTGGCGGCGACGGTCATCGATCGGTCCCCTCGGTCGATGGCTACCGGGACAAAGCTGTCACACCGTAGACAATTAGTACTGGTTTGTAAACTTCATCTACCTGCCGAAACACCTCGGCACGGCGCCCGATGGTGAAGCGTGGCACGCATCCGTGTCCAGGAATGGGCCGCTTCGTAACAGAGAAGAACCGAAAACTGGTCCGATCGGGTGGTCAGGGGCCGGTTCGCCGGACGGCTCCCGAAACCTGTGATCGGCCCGGGAGGGCGGGTGCGACGGGGCCGGGATGGCCCCGGGACCGGACCGATGAGCCGCGGGGCCTAGACTCGGACGGCCCGGTCTGCAAGCTGGCCAGGGCACATCCGCTGTCGACCGCATGCGGATGCTCAATCACATCGTTTACCGCTCGAGGAGAATACGTTGAAGAGCACCGTCGAGCAGCTCAGCCCGACGCGAGTCAAGATCAATGTCGAGGTGCCGTTCGACGAGCTCAAGCCGAACTTCGACCGCGCCTACCGCAAGATCGCCCAGCAGGTGCGCATCCCCGGCTTCCGCCCGGGCAAGGCGCCGGCTCGCGTGCTGGAAAGCCGGATCGGGCGAGCCCCGGTGCTCGACGAGGTCGTCAACGAGGTCATTCCGGCCAAGTACATGGAAGCCGTGCGCGCGGGCGAGGTCCGCACGCTGGGCCAGCCCGAGTTCGAGGTGACCAAGCTCGAAGACCGTGAGGTCCTGGAGTTCACCGCCGAAGTCGACATCCGCCCGGAGATCTCGCTGCCCGACCTCGAAGGCTTCACGGTCAGCGTCGACGACGTCGAACTGACCGACGCCGAGATCGACGAGCAGCTCGACGAGCTGCGCGCCCGCTTCGGCACGCTGACCGGCGTCGAGCGCGCGGCCGAGAACGGCGACTTCGTCTCGATCGACCTCGCGGCCACCGTCGACGGTCAGGAGGTCGAGGAGGCCTCGACCACCGGCCTGTCCTACGAGATCGGCTCCGGCCAGCTCGTCGACGGGATCGACGAGGCGATCATCGGCGCGAACGCGGGCGAGACCAAGACCTTCACCACGAAGCTGGTCGCCGGCGAGCACGCGGGCAAGGACGCCGACGTCACCGTCACCGTGCAGACCATCAAGCAGCGCGAGCTGCCCGAGGCCGACGACGAGTTCGCCCAGCTGGCGAGCGAGTTCGACACGATCGACGAGCTGAAGGGCGACCTTCGCGAGCGTCTGGGCCGCGTCAAGAAGATGCAGCAGGGCGTCCAGGCCCGTGACAAGGTCCTCGAGGAGCTTCTCGAGCGCACCGAGGTCGCGATCCCGGAGAAGGTCCTCGAGGCCGAGATCGAGAACCGCAAGCACGACGCGATCCACCCGTTCGACCACGACGAGGCGCAGTTCGCCAAGGCGCTCGAGGCCGAGGGCAAGACCGTCGAAGAGTTCGACACCGAGGTCCGCGAGGAGTCGGAGAAGGCGGTCCGCACCCAGCTGCTGCTGGACAGCATCGCCGACGCCGAGCAGACGTCGGTCAACGACGGCGAGCTCACCGAGCGGATCATCTACCAGGCCCAGCGCTTCGGTGTCAGCCCGGACGAGTACGTCCAGCGGGCGCAGCAGTCCGGTCAGCTGACCGCGATCTACGCCGACGTCCGCCGCGGCAAGGCGCTGGCCACCGTGGTCCGCAGGACCACCGTGACCGACGCCTCCGGCACCGCGGTCGACCTCGAGGAGCTGTTCGGTCCCGCACCCGAGGAGACGCAGGTCACCGAGGAAACCGCGAAGACTGCGGCCGAGTAGGGAATACCCGGTCCGGGCGAAACGGACCGTAAAGCTGTAAGCGAACTTGGGCGGTGTCAGGCATTCTGCACCGCCCAAGTTCGTTAGGGTCGGTTGCAAGATCCTCAGCACTTGGACACAGCATCTGGACATACAGCGGCGGCCGAGGCACGGCTGGCCGCCGTCGGCGAAAAGGCAGGCATGACGTGACGCAGCACACGCCCGAGGCGCGGACCGGTACCGCGGGGCTCAACCTCACCGACTCGGTCTTCGAGCGGTTGCTCCAGGAGCGCATCGTCGTCCTCGGCTCCGAGGTCAACGACGAGGTCGCGAACCGGATCACCGCCCAGTTGTTGCTGCTCGACGCAGACGACTCCGAGTCGGACATCCGCTTCTACATCAACTCGCCCGGTGGCTCGGTCACCGCGGGTTTCGCGATCTACGACACCATGCAGCTGATCCGCCCGGACGTCGCGACCTACGCGATGGGCCTGGCCGCGTCGATGGGGCAGTTCCTGCTCTCCTCCGGCACGCCCGGCAAGCGGTACGCGCTGCAGCACGCGCGCATCCTCATGCACCAGCCCTCGGCGGGTGTCGGCGGCACGGCCTCCGACATCGCCATCCAGGCCGAGGTGTTCGGCAAGTGGAAGCAGGAGCTGGCCAAGATCACGGCCGAGCAGACGGGTCAGAGCGTCGAGCAGATCGTCAAGGACGGCGACCGTGACCGCTGGTTCACCGCGCAGGAGGCGAAGGACTACGGCTTCGTGGATCAGGTCCTCACCCGCGAGAACCCGCTTCCCACCAGCTGATCCGCGCCGGCACACAGGAGAATTTCAATGAACGACTTCCAGCTTCCGATCGGGTCGCAGGCGCCGGGGATGCAGTCGCGGCTCCAGCTGCCGCAGTCGCGGTACGTCCTGCCCTCCTATGTCGAGCGCACGAGCTACGGCATCAAGGAGTCGAACCCGTACAACAAGCTCTACGAAGAGCGTCAGATCATGCTCGGCGTGCAGATCGACGACGCGTCGGCCAACGACGTGATGGTCCAGCTGCTGCACCTCGAGCACGAGGACCCGGACCGCGACATCATGATCCTGATCAACTCGCCCGGTGGCTCGTTCACCGCGCTGATGGCGATCTACGACACGATGCAGTACGTCCGCCCCGACATCGTCACCATGTGCATCGGCCAGGCCGCTTCGGCCGCCGCGGTGCTGCTGGCGGCCGGTACCCCCGGCAAGCGGTTCACGCTGCCGAACTCGCGCGTGCTGATCCACCAGCCCGCCACCGAGGGCACCTACGGCCAGGTGTCGGACCTGGAGATCCAGGCCAACGAGATCCAGCGCGTGCGCCGTCAGATGGAGGTCATCCTGGCGAAGCACACGAACAAGGACGCCGACGAGGTCAAGAAGGACATCGAGCGCGACAAGATCCTGACGGCCGACGAGGCCAAGGCGTACGGGATCGTCGACGAGGTCCTCGAGTACCGCAAGGCTTCGAGCAGCTGATCGTGCGGGGATCCGGTGCGTGTCGGGAGACGACACGCACCGGATCCCTGGTCTAAGGTCAGCTTCTGGCGTGCTCAGATGTGACGTTGGTTCTCCCGCCGGCGGCATCGGACGGGTACCGTCAGTGGCAATGTGTGAGGCTCCGAGAGGTCATCCGTGACCGGGGTACGACAGTCAGGCACGACAGTGCAGGCGCAGACAATGCGCCGGAGGGGACGAGGTCAACGGCCATGGCACGGATCGGTGACGGCGGCGACCTGCTGAAATGTTCTTTCTGCGGCAAGAGCCAAAAGCAGGTGAAGAAGCTCATTGCCGGCCCCGGGGTCTACATCTGCGATGAGTGCATCGATCTCTGCAACGAGATCATCGAGGAAGAACTGGCGGAGGCCGGTGAGGTCAAGCTCGACGAGCTGCCCAAACCCGCCGAGATCCACGAGTTCCTCGAGCAGTACATCATCGGCCAGGACGACGCGAAGCGTTCGCTGGCCGTGGCGGTGTACAACCACTACAAGCGTGTGCAGTCCGACGACAAGGCCGGACCGAAGGATTCCAAGGACGAAACCGTCGAACTGGCGAAGTCCAACATCCTGATGCTGGGCCCGACGGGCTGCGGCAAGACCTACCTGGCCCAGACGCTGGCGAAGATGCTGAACGTCCCGTTCGCGATCGCGGACGCCACGGCGCTCACCGAAGCCGGCTACGTGGGCGAGGACGTCGAGAACATCCTGCTCAAGCTGATCCAGGCGGCGGATTACGACGTCAAGCGGGCCGAGACGGGCATCATCTACATCGACGAGGTCGACAAGATCGCCCGGAAGTCGGAGAACCCGTCGATCACCCGCGACGTGTCCGGCGAGGGTGTGCAGCAGGCGCTGCTGAAGATCCTCGAGGGCACCACCGCTTCGGTGCCGCCCCAGGGCGGCCGCAAGCACCCGCACCAGGAGTTCATCCAGATCGACACGACGAACGTGCTGTTCATCGTGGCCGGCGCGTTCGCCGGACTGGAGAAGATCATCAACGAGCGGGTCGGCAAGCGCGGCCTCGGTTTCGGCGCGGAGATCCGCACCAAGGCCGAGATCGACGAGAGCGACATCTTCTCCGACACCATGCCGGAGGACCTGATCAAGTTCGGGTTGATCCCGGAGTTCATCGGGCGGCTCCCGGTCGTGGCGACGGTGACCCACCTGGACAAGGACTCGCTGGTCAGCATCCTGACCACGCCGCGCAACGCGCTGGTGAAGCAGTACAAGAAGCTCTTCGAGATGGACAACGTCGAGCTGGAGTTCACCCAGACCGCGCTCGAGGCGATCGCCGACCAGGCCGTGCTCCGCGGCACCGGCGCCCGTGGCCTGCGCGCGATCATGGAAGAGGTCCTGCAGCCGGTCATGTACGACATCCCCAGTCGCGACGACGTCGCGAAGGTCGTCATCACCGAGCAGACGGTCCGCGAGAACGTGAACCCGACGATCGTGGCACGTCAGCCGTCACGTCGTCGCAGCAGCGAGCGCGGCGAGAAGTCCGCCTGAGCGGAGATCTTTCGTCACCGACGCCCCGGCCGGACCCTTCCGGCCGGGGCGTCGGTTTCTCCGGTCCCGCCGGCCGGTGACGCAGACCGAGATAGGATGCGATCGTGCCGCTGACTTCCACGAAGGACGAGAACGAGGCTCCCGAACTGGCAGCCGCGAGTCCGCGCGAGGTCAGGGGACTCGTCGAACTCACCGAACGCATCGTCATCGGGGCCTACCGCGGGCATCCGTGGATCCCGCGCGCGCTGACGATCGCGCTCGGCGTGCTGGTGGCGACCTGCCTGGTGGCGGGCGTCGTCCGGCTGTCGCCCCTGCCGTTGATCCCGCTGCCGCTGTTCGCCGGTTCGGCGTACGCGCTCATCCGGATCAAGACGGCGCGGAGCGCGGAGGCGAACCGTGCGCTCGTCGCCTGGACCGGACTGTTCACCGGTGCGACGCTCGCCGGATTCTGGTTGATCTCGATGGCGGGACGCTGGCTCGGCTGATCAGCCCGGAGACCAATTTCGACTTTTCCTCCGTTAGCAGGGTTTCAGAATCGGTTCCACGGGGTAAGACGAGTCCGTGACAGTCACCGCAGGGCCCTTCTCGCATGTGGGACTGCTCTACTCCGGTGACTCCGAGTATCTGAACGGTACGGTTCCGTACATCCTGGAGGGCCTGAAGCTCGACGAACCCGTCGCGGTGGCCGTACCGGGCCGAAATCTGACGCTGATCGAAGAGGCCCTGGGCGATTCGGCCGCCGAAGTCGAGTTCATCGACATGACCGAAGCGGGCCGCAACCCGGGCCGCATCCTTCCCGGCGTGCTCCTCGCGTTCGCGGACAACCGATCCGGGCCGGTCCGGATCATCGGCGAGCCGATCTGGGCGGGGCGGTCGGCCATCGAGTACCCGGCGTGCGCGCAGCACGAGGCGCTCATCAACTTCGCCTTCGGTGACCGCGACCTCAGCATCCTGTGCCCGTACGACCGGACCAGGCTCGAGGACGACGTCCTCGCCGACGCGGAGCGGACCCACCCGACCTTCTCGGGTGTCGAAGGCGATCGCCCGAGTGAGGACTACGCCCCCGACGCTGTCGTCGAGAAGTACAACCTGCCGTTGCCGGAGCCGTTGTCGGCCGACGCGTTCCGCTTCGATCTCTCCAGGCTCGGCGCGGTGCGCCATTTCGCGCAGGACCGGGCCGTGGAGAGCGGGCTGGCCCCGGACCGGGTGGAGGATCTCGTGCTCGCGGTGGCGGAACTGTCCGCCAACAGCGTGCTGCACGGTTCCGGACACGGTGTCGTCCGAGTCTGGCGTGACGACGGCTACGTGCTCTGCGAGGTCATCGACGAAGGCACGCTGAGCGACCCACTGGCGGGCCGCCGTCCCGCGTCACCGGGGCAGATCGGCGGCCGCGGACTGGTGCTGGTGAACCAGGTCGCCGATCTGGTCCGGCAGTACCGGAGACCGGGCTCGACCGTCACCAGGATCTTCTTCCGGGTCTAGGCGTGTGGCCGGCAACGGCGCGCGACCATCTGCCTGGCCGAATTCGGTACTTCACGTGACTGGGTGGACGACACGCGTGATTGAACGGACGACACGCCGCGAGCGAGCCGACACGCTTGCCTCACCTCAAGAGAACGCGACGCGTCGTCCAGTCACGAGACCGGGTTCAGGCGTTCTTCGGGACGTGCTTGCCGAGGAACGCGATCAGGCTTGGCACGACCGTGCGGTTGAACGCGTCGCCGTGCTTGCCGCGCGCGGTGTGCGCGACCATCGGCCGCGCTTCGGAGATGAACTTCCGCACCCCGCCGATGAACGGGTCTTCGGTCCCGCACCAGATCCCGGTCGGCACGCTCTTGGTGACGTCGATGTGGCGCAAGGGGTCCAGCGCGCCCCAGTCCGCGGCGTCCCGGAACGCGCGCCGTTTGCTCATCTCCGGCCACGACGTGATCAGCGCGGGCGCGAGCGCCGCGACCGCGGACGGCGGGCGACGGCGTTCCAGGCGGCGCCGGGTGTAGAGCAGCGCGCCGAAGCCGCCCATCGAAAGCCCGGTGGCGGCGAACGGCAGCCCGTCCCGGCCGCCGAGACCGCGTGCGGCCAGCCAGCGGGGGACCTCTTCGAGCAGCATCGCCATCGGGTTGTCGCCGGGCTTGTTTTCGTGCCAGTAGTGGTCGCCGCCGTCGACCGCGACGAACCCGAACGGGGGCACCGCCTTGCGGGCGACGTCGCTGCCGAGTTGCTTGAGCAGTCCGGTGGGGGCCGCGTGCCGCGCGGTGCCGTGGAGGCCGTGCAGCATCAGCGACATCGGCAGGCCCTTGGGCGGTGCCTTGGTGGGCAGCATCAGGACGAGGTCGACCTCGCGGCCGCGGGCTTCGGAGTAGACGCGTTCCACGCGCGGGCTGCCGAGCTGGGTGGCCGGGGTCGGCGAAGCGACGCCGAGTGCCCGCTGGAGCGCTTCGCTGAACGGAAGGGCTCCGGTCGCCGTTCCGGCGGCGAGCCCCGCGACGCCGAGACCGGAAGCGCCGGCGATCAGCACGGAACGACGGCTCAGCCAGCGGCGGGCGCCATGCACCCCTGGCAGCGTCGTCTGCCCCTGGTCGTCGTCGTTCACCCGTCCCCGTTCCCCCGTTGATCTTCTCTCAGATCAGACGTGCGCCGATGCCCGAAGGTTGCACGTGTCGCCGACCTGTGACCGGGGTATCGCCGGATCAGGTGCCGATGTTTCCCTCTTTCGCGCGCCATGACTCGATCGAGATCCGCGCGGACCGCGTCGCGGCCTCCAACGTGTCGCCGAGACCCACGCCGAGGGCGGTGGCCAGGGGGATCAGGATCTGCTCCACGCCGTTCTCGCCGTCGCCGAAGTGGCCGGCGACCTCCAGTGTGATGTAGCCGTGCACGGCGCTCCAGAGCTGGGCGGCGACGGCGAATTCGGGGGCGGGGCGGAACCGGCCCGCCTCGATCACGCGCTTCGCGGCGCGGACGAGGTAGCCGAAGGCCTCGATGCCCTCTTCGCTGAGGTTCTGACGGGTTTCCTCGTTGGTCATGTCGCCCAGCGCCGCCTTCTGCCCGCTGGGCTGGCTCTGGCCGAAGGTCACCGCGTAGAGCTGCGGGTTTTCCACCACGGTCCGCCGGTACGCCAGCGCCAGCGTGAGGATGTCGGCCGCCGGGTCGCCGGTGTCTTCGACCTTGCCCAGATTCGCCGACAGCCGCCGGAATCCCTCGCGCGCGACCTCGTCCACCAGCGGCCCCATCCCGCCGAAGTGGGTGTACACGGCCATGGTCGACGCGCCGATCTCGGCGGCCAGCTTGCGGGCCTGGAGCGCCTCGGGGCCGCCGTCGGAGAGCAGCCGGATCGCCGCCTCGATCAGCTTGGCCTTGACCTCGGCGGCAGCGGGCTTGGGTGACATGCTTGCCAGTATTCCATAACCCTGTTATAAATGTATCCATAACCGCGTTATAGTCACCGATCCAGGGGGCCTGTGATGGGAAACAAGTTCCTCGAGGGCAACTTCGCCCCGGTCAGCCGTGAGCACACGATCACCGAACTGCGCGTCACCGGGCACATCCCGGAGTACCTGGACGGGCGCTATCTGCGGAACGGGCCGAACCCGCTGTCCGAAGTGGACCCGGCGACCTACCACTGGTTCATGGGCGACGGCATGGTGCACGGCATCCGGCTGCGCGACGGCCGCGCCGAGTGGTACCGCAACCGCTGGGTGCGCAACCCCCGGCTTTCGGCGGAACTCGGCGAGGGCTGGGCGGGCGGGGCCGCTTCCATGGGCGCCAACACGAACGTGATCGGCCACGCGGGCAAGACCCTCGCGCTGATCGAGGGCGGCGCGACGAACTTCGAGCTGACCGAGGAACTCGACACCGTCGGCCCCTGCGACTTCGACGGCACCCTGCCCGGCGGCTACACCGCCCATCCGAAGCGCGATCCGGAGACCGGCGAACTGCACGCCGTGTCGTACTTCTTCGGCTGGGGCAACAAGGTCCAGTACTCGGTGATCGACGCCCAGGGCCGCGCGCGGCGCAAGGTGGACATCGAGGTCACCGGTTCGCCGATGATGCACGACTTCTCCCTGACCGAGAAGTACGTCGTGTTCTACGACCTCCCGGTGACGTTCGACACCGAACAGGCCGTCGCCACGTCCGTCCCGCCGTTCCTGCGCACGCCGGCCCAGCTGGTGGTGTCCGCGCTGGTGGGCAAGGTGAAGGTGCCCGACCCGCTCAGCGCGAGGCTGCGCCAGCGGATCTCGGGCAACGCGGGCCTGCCGTACCGGTGGAACCCCGACTATCCGGCGCGGATCGGGGTCATGCCGCGAGAGGGCGGCAACGGCGACGTCCGCTGGTTCGAGATCGAGCCGTGCTACGTGTTCCACCCGATGAACGCCTACGACGACGGCGACGACATCGTGCTGGACATCGTCCGGCATCCGAGGATGTTCGCCACCGAACTCCTCGGACCGGCCGAGGGGCCGCCGACCCTGGACCGCTGGACCGTCGACCTGACCGTCGGCAAGGTCGTCGAGGAACGCCTCGACGACCAGGGCCAGGAGTTCCCGCGCGTCGACGAGCGGCTCGTCGGGCGACCGCACCGGTTCGGCTACTCGGTGTCCACAAAGGATGGGTCGGCGTCGTCGGGGTCGCTGCTGAAGCACGACCTGTGGAAGCGTTCTGTCGCGTCGAGGGAATTCGGACCGGGCAGCCAGGTGGGGGAGTTCGTGTTCGTCCCGTCCTCTGTGGACGCGGGTGAGGACGAGGGCGTGCTGATGGGATTCGTCTACGACCCCGCGACGCAGAAGAGCGACCTGACCATCCTGGACGCGGGGACGCTGGAGACCGTCGGCGCCGTGCACCTGCCGGACAGGGTGCCCAACGGCTTCCACGGCAACTGGGACCCGGCAGGGGAGGGCTGAGGGGAAAGGCCCCTTCAGCTCCCGAGGCCGAGCACCCGCTGCTCCCCGGTGTACAGGTTCATGCTGTCGCCGCGCAGGAAGCCGATGAGGGTCATGCCGTTCTCCTCGGCCAGTTCCGCGGCGAGCGACGACGGCGCGGAAACCGCCGCCAGCAGGCCGATCCCGGCCATGGCGGCCTTCTGCACCAGTTCGAACGAGGCGCGGCCGGACACCAGCAGACCGGCGTCCGCCGCGGGGATCCGGCTCTCCTGCAGCGCCCAGCCGAGGACCTTGTCGACGGCGTTGTGCCTGCCGACGTCCTCCCGGACGACGGCGAGATTCCCCTCATCGTCGAACAGGGCGGCCGCGTGCAGACCGCCGGTGCTGGAGAAGACCTTCTGGTGCGCGCGCAGCGTGTCCGGGAGCTTGGACAGGACGTCGGTGCTCACCGCGAACTCGGACTTCTCCGGCGAGAAGCGGCTTCGCAGTTTGACAGCGTCGAGCGCCGCCTTGCCACAGACGCCGCACGAAGACGTGGTGTAGAAGTTCCGCTCGACGCCCGTCTCCGGCGGAGCGACGCCTTCGGCCAGCGCGATGTCCAGGACGTTGTAGGTGTTGCGGCCCTGGTCGTCGACGCCGTCGCAGTACCGGGCGACAGCGATGTCCTCGCGAGAAGCGAGCACGCCCTCGGACAGCAGGAACCCGTGCGCCAGCTCGACGTCGTTGCCGGGGGTCCGCATGGTGACCGCGAGCGCCTTGCCGCCGACCCGGATCTCCAGCGGTTCCTCGGCCGCGAGCGCGTCGGGGCGTCGCACGTCCCGGGTCGCGGAGATCTTCCGCACCGGACGGCGCACCGTCACCCTGCCCACTTGTCCACCCTTCTGACCGGTTGTTCCACACTCGGATACTGCAACGTTGGGAATTAAGTAATACATTCCCAGTGCACATCCTCAGAGTACGGAGGCGCCGGATGGCTGTCGGCTTCCTGGACCGTTCACGCATTGTCGCCCCGCCGGGCTGGAGCCGCTGGCTGGTGCCACCCGCCGCGCTGGCCGTCCACCTGTCGATCGGGCAGGCGTACGCGTGGAGCGTCTTCAAACCGCCGCTGGAGAAGACGCTCGGGCTCACCGGCACCCAGAGCGCGCTCCCGTTCCAGCTCGGCATCGTGATGCTCGGGCTGTCGGCGGCGTTCGGCGGGACACTGGTCGAGCGCAACGGCCCGCGCTGGGCGATGTTCGTCTCGATGGTCTGCTTCAGCTCGGGTTTCCTGCTCTCCGCGCTCGGCGTGGCGACCTCGCAGTACTGGCTCGTCGTCCTCGGCTGGGGCGGGATCGGCGGCATCGGGCTCGGGATCGGCTACATCTCGCCGGTGTCGACGCTGATCAAATGGTTCCCGGACCGGCCGGGGATGGCCACCGGGATCGCGATCATGGGCTTCGGCGGCGGAGCGCTGATCGCGTCGCCGTGGTCTTCGCAGATGCTGGGCACGGCGCCGTGGACGATCAGCACGGTCGCGACGGCGTTCCTCGTGCACGGCCTGGTCTACGCGGTCTTCATGAGCCTCGGCATCTTGCTGATCCGGGTGCCCGCGGACGACTGGAAGCCGCGGGGCTGGGAACCGAAGGCCGATCACGGCAACGCGATGATCACCACCGCGAACGTGTCCGCGCGCAACGCCATCAAGACGCCGCAGTTCTGGCTCCTCTGGGTGGTCCTGTGCTTCAACGTGACGGCGGGCATCGGCATCCTGGAGAAGGCGTCGCCGATGATCGCGGACTTCTTCCGTGAGACCTCGACACCGGTCGGCACCGCCGCCGCGGCCGGGTTCGTCGCGCTGCTTTCGCTGACCAACATGCTCGGCAGGTTCGTCTGGTCGTCCACTTCGGACCTGGTGGGGCGCAAGAACATCTACCGGCTTTACCTCGGCGCGGGTGCCCTGCTGTACCTCGTGATCGCGCTGACCACCAACGCCTCGAAGCTCGTGTTCGTCCTGTGCGCCATGCTGATCCTGTCCTTCTACGGCGGCGGTTTCGCGACCGTCCCCGCGTATCTGAAGGACCTTTTCGGCACCTACCAGGTGGGCGCGATCCACGGCAGGCTGCTGACAGCGTGGTCGATGGCGGGCGTGCTCGGGCCGCTCATCGTCAACGCCATCGCCGACAGCCAGAAGTCGGCGGGCAAGGTCGGCCCCGACCTCTACACGACATCGCTGTTCATCATGATCGGCCTGCTGGTCGTCGGCTTCGTCGCCAACGAGCTGGTGCGGCCGGTCAACCCGAAGTTCCACGAGCCGGCGTCGTCCGGCGAGCCCGCGAGGAGTGAGACCCGATGACCGAACAGGCTCCCGAGCGCCGCCGCACCGGGCTGATGGTCTTCGCGTGGCTGTGGGTCGCGCTCCCGTTCGCCTACGGTGTCTACGAACTGTTCCGGAAGGTCGTCCAGCTCTTCGGCGGCTGAGTAGGGTCGAACCGTGGGAGTTCTGGTAACCGGGGCATCGCGCGGCATCGGCCGTGCGATCGCCCGCGCCTTCGCGGACAAGGGCGACCGTGTCGCCGTTCACTACGCCTCGAACCGGGAGGACGCCGAGCGGACGCTCGCGGATCTGCCCGGTTCCGGCCACGGTCTGGTCCAGGGCGACCTCTCGGACCCCGAAGTGGCACAACGGGTCGCCGACGAGGCCGAGGCCTCGGTGGACGGTGTCGACGTCCTGGTGAACAACGCCGCCTTCGCGCCGTCCGCGGCTTCGGCGCATCCCGTCGCCGAAGTGTCCTATACGGACTGGCAGCGGATCTGGCGGCGGATGGTCGACGTCAACGTGCTCGGCACGGCGAACGTGACCTACTGCGTGGCGCGGCACATGATCGAGCGCGGCGCGCCCGGCCGCGTGGTCAACATCGGCTCGCGGGGCGCCTTCAAGGGCGAGCCGGAGTTCCCCGCGTACGGCGCGAGCAAGGCCGCGCTGCACTCGCTCGGGCAGTCGCTCGCCGTCGCGCTCGCCCCGCACGGGATCGCGGTGACCTCGATCGCGCCCGGCTTCACCGCCACGGACCGAGTCGCGATGAAGCTCGAGGGCGCGAGTGGCGAGGCTCTCCGCGAGCAGAGCCCGTTCGGCCGGGTCGGCACGCCGGAGGAGGTCGCCGCGGCGGTGCTCTACCTCGCGTCCGCCGAGGCCGCTTGGGCGTCCGGCGCGATCCTCGACCTGAACGGCGCGTCACATCTGCGGATGTGAAGTGGATCACCTATGCAGCAATAATCGCCTCCCGCGCGTCCTAGGAACGTGCACAAGCTGGGGAAGGTCCTGGTCGCCGTTCTCGCGGTGGCGGTGTTCAGCGGGACCGCGTACGGATACTCGACCATGAGTTCGCTGGAAGAGGTCGCCCGTGAAGACGTGATCGACGAGGCGCAGGCGAAAGGGGAACAGCCCGCCGACGGGTCGCTGGACATCCTGCTGGTCGGCCGTGATTCGCGGACCGACGAGCACGGCAACCCGCTGTCCCCGGAAATGCTGCGTGAGCTGCGCGTGGGCGCGAACGGCGACGACCTGACCGACACGCTCATCGTGCTCCGCATCCCCAACGGCCAGAAAGCGGTGAAGGCCTTCTCGATCCCGCGCGACTCCTGGGTCGCGGAGCCGGGGACGAAGGACAAGACCAAGATCAACGGGGTCTTCGGTCACGCCAAGTTCGCTTCGGCGAGTGCACAGCGCGAGGCGGGCAAGACCGACAAGGCCGAGATCGACAAGGTGGCGATCACGGCCGCGCGGAAGGCGACCTTGAAGGCGGTCGAGGATCTCACCGCCGTCAAGATCGATCACTTCGCCGAGGTCAACCTGCAGAGTTTCTACGACATCAGCAAGGCCGTCGGCGGCGTCGAGGTGTGCTTGACGCGGGACACCAAGGACATCAAGTCCGGGGCGAATTTCAAAGCGGGCAAGCAGACGATCCAGGGTGCCGACGCGCTGGCCTTCGTCCGCCAGCGCGAGGACCTGCCTCGCAGTGACCTCGACCGCGTCCGCCGTCAGCAGGTGTTCCTCGCGGGGCTGGCGAAGCAGGTGCTCTCCGCCGGGACGCTCGCCAACCCGGCCCGCCTCTCCGAACTGATCGACGCGGTGAAACGTTCGGTCGTACTCGACGGCTCGTGGGATCTGCTCGACTTCGTCCGGCAGATGCGGGGCGTCTCCGGCGGCGGTATCGCCTTCGACACGATCCCGGTGGTCAACCCCGACTATCGCTACAACCCCAAGCAGCCGACCTGGACCGCCGTGCAGGTGGACCCCGTCCAGGTCCGGGCTTTCGCCGCGTCCCTGATCGGCGCCCAGCCCACGACACCGCAGGCGCCCGCGGGCCCCAAGGTCGACGTCGTCAACGCGAGCGGCAAGGACGGCCTCGCCGCCCGCGTCGCGGATCTGTTGGCGGAAAAGGGATTCGGCAAAGGCGAGGCGACGGCCGAGACCGGACGGCGGACCTCCGTCGTCCGGTTCAGCGACGCGTCCGGGCCCGCCACGGAGATCGCGAAACTGCTCGGCGGGTTGGAAACCGAGAAGGTCGCTTCCGTCGCGGCGGGCCAGGTGCAGGTCGTGCTCGGACAGGTCTACAAGGGACCGGGCGTGTCCGCGGGTGGCGGGGCGGCCGGGGTCCGGACCGACCAGCCGATCACCTCCGAAGACGCCGGGTGCATCAACTGACGGTCACTCCCTCGGCGGGATCTTGCCGTTCTTGGCGACCGGAAGGCCCAGCTGGGTCGGTTCGGTGATGGTGACCTGTTCCGAGGGAAGGCCAGCCAGTACCGGGTTCAGATGGGTCAGTTTCAGCGTGACCGGCCCGATGACGCTCGGTCCGGTGCGGACGTCGTACTTCGCCAGATCCAGCCACTGCACGGTGTTCAGCACCTCCCGGGGGATCTCGTCACCGCGTTTGGAGACCGGGACGCACAACTGCCGTGCGTTGCCGACCTGCACCTCCGCCTTCGGCCGGTCGGCCAGCACCGGGTTGAGATGCCCCAGCGTCAACGGGAAGGGGCGGCCGGGGATGCCGAGGACACGCAGCGCGTAGCACTCGAGATCGATGTGCCGCACGAACGACAGGATCTCCGGCGGCGGCAGCACACCGTTCTTCGCGACGGGCACGCACAACTGCTCCGGCGACAGCATGGTCACGGGCGCGTCTTGGATCCCCAGCCGTTGCACGACCGGGTTCAGCTGGCTCAACGTCAGCGGGACGTTCCTCGCGCCGCCTTCGATCCGGTAGCAGGAAAGATCCACCCAGCGGACGAAGTCGAGGATCCCGGGCGGCGGGATGACGCCGTTCTTCGCGACCGGCACGCAGAATTGCTGCCGTTCCCCCAACTTGACCGTTTCGACGGGCAGATCCGCGAGTACGGGGTTGAGGTGTTTCAGCGTGACAGCCGTCGGTGGCGGTTTGTAGCCTTCGGCCCGATAGCAGGACAGGTCGAGCTGGGAGACGAAGGGGAGCGGCGGTGGGGCCGCCTGAGCGGCGGTGGCCGCACCGGGCAGCGTGGTGACGAGGACGAGCGAGGCGAGGACGGCGAAGCCGCGCAGGACCGATCTTCGTGACATGGCAAGGCCTTTCCGCGAGCACGTGAACGGGTTTCCCCTTCACGGTGGTCGCGGATCGGCCTCGTCCGGCACCGCCAAGCGGGCAGCCTAAGGTGCGGCCAGCGTGCCCGAGGCCTCGATGACTTCGGGAGCGGGGCCGTCCGGGCGAAGCCTCCGGCGCAACCGCACGATCTCCGCGAGCGGGGCCCCGCCCGTGATCTCGATCGCGGCCAGCGAAGGCAGCGTGACACCGGCGTCCAGCAGCCGCCGGACCTGCCCGTCGTCCAGGATGAGCACCCGCAGCGCGGCCAGTTCGCCGACGCGTTCCAGCTCGGGCACGTCGAGACCGGCGAGGCCGAGCCTGATCAGCCCCGGAAGTCCCAGCAGCGGGTCGAAGTCGATCGGATGTTTCACCCCGGCGAGCGAAAGGCTCCACAGGGTGGGGTGCCCGGCGATCCCGGTGAGATCCAGCTTCGAGGTCTCGATGCTCGCCGCTTCGAGTGCCGGGAACCCGGAGAGATTCGCGACGACGGAATCGGCGCGGTTGACCCGCAGATGACGCAACGACGACAACGGGTTCAGGATCGAGAGGTCCACCGAGCCCGGGTCGTTGAGGTACAGCTCCTGGACGAGTTCCGGATCGGTGACGCCGCCGAGGTCCGTCGTCTCGGTCAGCACTTGGTCGTGGCCGCGGGCGGGCTCATTGTGAAAGGCGGCTTCGGCGACGAGATACGGCGACTCGGGCTCGTCCTCGTACTCGCCCGCCTTCAGCGCGCGGACGACCTCTTCCATCATCCCGGTGATCGAGGCCGCGACGTACCGGACAGGGCCCCAGACGTTCCGCCCGTACTCGAGGATCTGGCCGCTCTCCCCGGCTTCGGCCGGATCGAGGTCGACGGCGACGAAATCGCCGGCGTGATCGCTGCCGAAGGTGATCCACCAATCGTTGCGGGACAAGCGTTTCACCCGGCCGGCGGGCTGGGTCTCGAAGACCACGCCGTCTTCGGAGACGGGGTCTTCCCAGCCGTAGGAACCGGGATCGCCTTCGACGTACCGCTCGACGAGCAGGTGCAGTGGATCGTGGGCGTACCGGCCGAGCAGCCCGGACTCGTTGTCCCAGCCCGTCACCCGGAACAGGGCGCGAAGGTCCTCGGGCAGTCGCGCGCCGATCCGCTCCTCGGCCTCGGCGAGCTCGGCTTCGCTGTGGCCGGGCTCCCAATCCGGCGCCTGGCCCTTGATCTTTTCGTACAGTGCCGCGAATTCCGCGGCGAGGCCGGTGATCCGCGCGAGCACCGCGGGGTCGGTCGGCGCCCCGGTCGGCCGGGATCGCGCGGGCAACGGCAGACCCGGCAGCGGATGCCCCGGATAGCGAAAGCCGTCGTCGAACACGAGCCAGGCCGGGGACATGGTGGCTACGTCCGGCGTCGCGAGGAGGGTGTACTCCCCGGTGTGGTTCAGCCGGACCTCGTAGATCGACGAGGGCAACGGCCGGAACAACTCCGACAGCGCCCTCATGTCGGGACTCGGGTACCGGCCGGTGTCCGTCTCCGCCTGCAGCGAGAATCCGCCACCGGTGTTGTGTACCCGCAACACGGCGGAGGTCCAGTCCGATTTCGCGCTCTCGCGCAGCAGTCGCGCCATTTCGCGGGCGACGTCCCCAGGGATCATGGGGTGGAATCTAGCGGCTCCAGCCTCACCACGATCGCCTTCGACACCGGGGTGTTCGACTTGTCCGCCACCGAATCCAGCGGGACCAAGGCGTTCGCCTCGGGGAAGTACGCCGCCGCGCAGCCCTGCGCCGTCGGGTAGGACACCACGCGGAACCGCGGCGCCCGGCGTTCGCCGTCCCGCCATTCCGAGACCAGGTCGACCATCGCGCCGTCGGTCAGCCCGAGCGAGACCAGGTCTTCGGGGTTCACCAGCACCACGCGCCGGGCGTCCTCGATGCCGCGGTAGCGGTCGGAAAGGCCGTAGATCGTGGTGTTGTACTGGTCGTGGCTGCGCATCGTCTGCAGCAGCAGCCTGCCTTCGGGCACCTGCGGATACTCGAGTTCGGAGACGGTGAAGTTCGCCTTGCCGTTCGCGGTTCCGTTGAACTGCCGGGAATCGCGCGGCGCGTTCGGGAGGACGAACCCGTCGGGCTCGCGGACGCGGGCGTTGTAGTCGTGACAACCGGGGACGACGCGCGCGATCCGGTCGCGGACGAGGTCGTAGTCGGTGTGGAAGTCCCGCCACGGCACGGCGTGCCCGGCGCCGAACAGCGCTTCCGCGAGGTGACAGACGATCGCGACCTCCGAAAGCAGGTGCTCGCTGGCCGGGGTCAGCCTGCCGCGCGAGGTGTGCACCTGCGACATCGAGTCCTCGACGGTGACGAACTGCTCGCCGGCGGCCTGGGTGTCGCGTTCGGTGCGGCCGAGGGTGGGCAGGATCAGCGCGGTCTTGCCGGGGACGACGTGCGAACGGTTGAGCTTCGTCGACACGTGCGCCGTGAGGGAGCAGGACTTGAGCGCCTTCTCGGTCAGCTCGGTGTCCGGGGTGGCGGAAGCGAAGTTGCCGCCGACGGCGAAGAAGACCTTGCCCTTCCCGTCCCGCATCGCGCGGATCGCGGCGACGGTGTCATAGCCGTGCTCTCGCGGGACTTTGATGCCGAACTCGTCGTCGAGACTGTCCATGAAGGACTCCGGCATCTTCTCCCAGATGCCCATCGTCCGGTCGCCCTGGACGTTGGAGTGCCCGCGCACCGGGCACAGGCCCGCGCCCGGTTCGCCGATCATGCCGCGCAGCAACGCCAGGTTCGCGACCTCGGAGATCGTCTGCACCGCGTGTTTGTGCTGGGTCAGGCCCATCGCCCAGCAGTAGATGGTCCGCTTCGACGTCGCGATCATCCGCGCCAGCCGCTCGATCTGCTCACGCGGCAGGCCTGTCGCCGCGTCGACCTCGGCCCAGTCGATTTCCCGCAGATGCTTCGCGTAGTCCTCGAAGCCCTCGGTGGACGACTCGACGAACGCGCGGTCCACGATCGTGCCGGGAGTCTCCTGTTCCCACTGCAACAGGAGATGCCCGATCGCCTGGAACAGCGCGAGGTCACCGCCGAGCCGGATCTGCGCGAACTCGTCGGCCAGCGGGGTTCCCTTGCCGATCACGCCCCGGACGTTCTGCGGGTTCTTGAACCGCATCAAACCGGCTTCGGGCAGCGGATTGACCGCCATGATCTTCGCGCCGTTGCCCTTGGCCTCTTCCAGCGCGGACAGCATGCGCGGATGGTTGGTGCCCGGGTTCTGGCCGACCACCACGATCAGGTCCGCCTTGTGGATGTCGGCGAGCGTCACCGAGCCCTTGCCGATCCCCGTCGTGGCCGCGAGCGCGGCGCCGGAGGATTCGTGGCACATGTTGGAGCAGTCCGGGAGATTGTTGGTGCCGTAGGACCGCACGAGCAGCTGGTAGAGGAACGCGGCCTCGTTGCTGGTGCGCCCGGAGGTGTAGAAGATCGCCTCGTTGGGGTCCCCGAGTGCGCGGAGTTCGTCCGCGACCAGGGTGAACGCGTCGTCCCAGGAGATCGGTTCGTAGTGCGATGCCCCTTCGCGCAGCACGAACGGCTCGGTGATCCGGCCCTGCTGGCCGAGCCAGAAGTCCGTCTTCTCCGCCAGCACCTGGATGGAGTGCTCGGCGAAGAACTCGCGACCGACCCGGCGTTTGGTCGCCTCCTCGGCGACGGCCTTCGCGCCGTTCTCGCAGAACTCCGCGAGCTTGCGGTGCTCTCCGTCGACCTCGCGCGGCTCCGGCCAGGCGCAGCCGGGACAGTCGAAGCCGTCGCGCTGGTTCAGCAGGCGCAGCGTCTTCACCGTGCGTGCGGCGCCCATCTGCTCCATGCCGCGCACCAGGGAGACGGCGACCCCGGGGATCCCGGCCGCCCAGCTCTTCGGTTTCCCGACCTCGAGCTGTGTCTCGTCAACGTCGTTCGCGGGTGCTTCGCGGGTCATGTCACCATCGTGCGCCTTGCCGCCCCGGCGCGCGACCGAGGGGTCAGGCGCCCACGTCGAGGCGGGTGATCTGCGACTCGTCCAACGGGAACCACGGCACCTCGTTGACGCCGCGTTCCTGCACCGCGTTCACCGTCACCGCGGCCAGGACCAGCACGACCAGGCCGACGATCGCGGCGACCCCGGGCCACCGGCTCGAACCCGGCTCGCGGTAACCGCCGCCGGAGGTCGCCGCCTTGCGCTGTTTGCGGCGCTTCTTCTTGAGTTCCTTCTTCGCACCCAGCCAGGCGTCGAGCTCGGCGTGCTTCTGCCAGTTCGGGTCGGCCAGGTCCGGATGGGTCTCGATCCGGCGGTCCTCTTCGTCCATCTCGGTCCTCTTCCCCAGGGGTTGGGCCTGCTACCCGCAGGTGTTCAGCGACGGCAGGGGTTTCGTCGGGTCGTAGGTGGCGACTTCGTCGACAGCGGGCGCGCCGACGACGACCGGTCTGTCCTTGTCAGCGTACTGGGGCGCGAGGATGCCGGTCTTGATCGCGTCACAGGCCATGCGTGTCTTGTAGGCCGTGCCGTCTCCGAGGCTGAGCCCGGCGTCGGCCGTCGCGAACGGCGGCGCCTTGCGGATCACGTAGTCCTGCTCCTCGCGGACGAACGGGACGATGTCGGCCGGAGTCCTGGCCTCGCTCGGTAGCGCGTCGAAGGCGTAGGCGGTCGTGTAACTCGCGTGGATGATCAGCTCGCCTTCGCCGCCGGGCTTCGCGGTGAGGAAGCCGGTCATTCGCGGGCTCACCGGCAGCAGGCGTTTCGGCCCGATGAGGGTCAGGTAGTTGCCCTTCTCGGCGGTGACCGGACCCGTGAGCGTCGGTGCGAGCCGGGCGCGTTCGTTCGGGGTCAGCAAGGCGAGCAGCTCCGAGCCGTCGTTGTCCTGCAGGGCCCGGGAGCCGAGCTGTGCGGCCGCGATCGCCCCCGTCACCGTCCGATACCCCGCGTCGACCTCCTGCGCGGTGAAGCCACCGACGGCCTGCCCCGCCGGCACGGTGATCCCGGCGAGGCCTTCACCCCAGTTCGCGGCGGGGGTGCGGTCGTAAGGCCGGGCGAGGTCGACGCCGCCGACCACCGGAGCCGGTTGCGGCGACCCTCCGGAGCTGTGCCCCCGCAACTGCGGCATGACGACGGCCGCGACCACGAGCACGACAGCCGTCAGGCTCAGGAACAGGGTCACGACGAGCCCCCGGGACATCCGGAAACCCGGCCGGAAGCGACGGCGCGGAGCCTGCTTCCGGCGCTGTTTGCGGTCCTTCTTCGCGCCACGCCGGGCGTCGAGTTCGGCGCGCCTGCTCCAAGCCGGATCCATCAGATCCGGATGTGTCTCCATCCGGCTGTCTTCCATGAACGAGCCCTCTCCCCAGTGCGTCGAGACAAACCCTCATCGGCGGGGAACGGCGAGCGTTACGGCCGGTGAGGAACGCGGTGGAGGGGGTTCGTAGACTTGACAATGTGACCGAGAACGCCCAGCCGCAGCAGACCGACCTACCGGGTGCCTGGAACCCGGCCGACGAAGAAGCCTCGCTCTACCAGCGTTGGGTAGACGCCGGGTACTTCACGGCCGACCCCACGTCGGACAAGCCGCCGTTCACGGTAGTCATCCCGCCGCCGAACGTGACCGGTTCGCTGCACATCGGGCACGCGTTCGAGCACACCCTGATCGACGCGAGCACCCGTTTCCACCGCATGCTCGGCGACGAGACGCTGTACCTGCCCGGGATGGACCACGCGAGCATCGCGGTCCACGCGCTGGTCGAGAAGCAGCTCCGCGCCGAGGGCACCAGCCGCCGCGAGCTCGGCCGCGAGGCCTTCGTCGACCGCGTCTGGCAGTGGAAGAACGAGCACGGCGGCAAGATCCTCGCGCAGATGAAGCGCCTCGGCGAGGGCGTCGACTGGACCCGCGAGCGGTTCACCATGGACGACGGCCTGTCCAAGGCCGTCAACACGATCTTCAAGAAGCTCTTCGACGACGGCCTGATCTACCGCGCCGAGCGGCTGGTCAACTGGTCGCCGGAGCTGCGGTCGGTGCTTTCCGACGCCGAGGTGAAGCACGAGGAGGTCGAGGGCGAACTCGTCTCCATGCGCTACGGCGACGGGGACGACGCGATCGTCGTGGCCACCACCCGGATGGAGACGATGCTCGGCGACACCGCCGTCGCGGTCCACCCGGACGACGAGCGCTACACGCATCTCATCGGCACCGAGGTCGAGCTCCCGCTGACCGGGCGCAGGATCCCGATCGTCGCGGACAAGCACGTCGACCCGGAGTTCGGCACCGGCGCGGTCAAGGTGACCCCCGCGCACGACCCGAACGACTTCGAGATCGGCCAGCGCCACGACCTGCCGATGATCACGATCATGGACGAGCAGGGCCGCATCGACGGCACCGGCACCGAGTTCGACGGCATGGACCGTTTCGAGGCCCGCGTCGCGGTGCGGGAGAAGCTGCGCGAACAGGGCCGCATCGTCGCGGAAAAGCGTCCGTACCTGCACAGCGTCGGGCACTCCGAGCGCTCGAAGGAGCCGATCGAGCCGCGGCTTTCGCTGCAGTGGTTCGTCAAGGTCGGCCCGCTCGCGAAGGCCGCGGGCGACGCGGTGCGCGACGGCCGGGTGAACGTCCACCCGCCGGAGATGGAGAAGCGCTACTTCGACTGGGTCGACAACCTGCACGACTGGTGCATCTCGCGCCAGCTGTGGTGGGGCCACCGCATCCCGGTCTGGTACGGCCCGAACGACGAGGTCGTCTGCGTCGGACCGGACGAGGAGCCGCCCACGGGCGAGGGCTGGACCCAGGACCCGGACGTCCTCGACACCTGGTTCTCCTCGGGCCTGTGGCCGTTCTCGACCCTCGGCTGGCCGGAGAAGACACCGGACCTCAACAAGTTCTATCCGACGTCGGTGCTGGTCACCGGCTACGACATCCTGTTCTTCTGGGTCGTGCGGATGATGATGTTCGGCCTCTACGCCACCGGCGAGGCGCCGTTCAAGACCATCGCGCTGCACGGCATGGTCCGTGACCAGTACGGCAAGAAGATGTCGAAGACCGCGGGCAACGGCGTCGACCCCATCGAGTGGATGGACCGCTACGGCACCGACGCGCTGCGCTTCACCCTCACCCGCGGCGCCAACCCGGGCACCGACGTGCCGATCGGCGAGGAATGGGTCGCGGGCTCCCGGAACTTCACCACGAAGCTCTGGAACGCCACCAAGTTCGCCATGATGAACGGCGCGGACGCGAACGCCCCCCTGCCGCCCGCCACCGAACTCACCGAGGCCGACCGCTGGATCCTCGGCAGGCTCGGCAACGTCGTCGACGAGGTCACCGGCTACCTGGCGGACTACCAGTTCGCCAAGGCCACCGACACGCTCTACCAGTTCACCTGGACCGAGCTGTGCGACTGGTACCTGGAGCTGTCGAAGGTCCAGGTCTTCCAGGGTGACGAGGCTCGCGTGACGGCGACGCGCGCGGTGCTCGGGCACGTGTTCGACACGGTGTTGAAGCTGCTGCACCCCTTCATCCCGTTCATCACCGAGAAGCTGTGGACGGCGCTGACCGGCCGCGAGTCGCTGGTGATCGCCCCGTGGCCGGTGGCCGACGCCTCGTACGCCGACGCCGTGGCGGACAAGCGGATCGCCGACGTGCGGAAGCTGGTCACCGAGGTCCGCCGGTTCCGTGCGGACCAGGGCCTCAAGCCCAGCCAGAAGGTGGCCGCGCGGCTGTCCGGAGACGGCTTCGCCGAGATCACCGGGCACGACGAGCCGATCCGCTCGCTGGTCCGGCTCACCTCGCCCGAGGACGGCTTCGCGCCGAGCGCGTCGCTGGAAGTCGGGCTGTCGGCCGGTGTCGTCACCGTCGAGCTGGACCTGTCCGGCACGATCGACGTCGCCGCGGAGCGCAAGCGCCTGCAGAAGGACCTCGGCGCCGCGGAGAAGGAACTCGCGCAGGCCGAAGCCAAACTCGGCAACCAGGCCTTCATCGACAAGGCGCCGGAACCGGTGATCGGCAAGATCCGGGCCCGTAAGGAGACCGCGGCCGCCGATATCGAGCGCATCAACGCCCGATTGGCGACACTGCCGGCGTCCTGAGGTCAGCGGAGGTGGCGGAGGATCACCCCCGCCACCCCCGCCATCCCGGTGCGATAGGGGTGGTACGCCGCCGCGGCGAGCAGTTTCGTGTGCTGCCCGTTGATCCACGCGGCCCCGTTCGACGCGCAGGCGTCGTGCCCGGCGGACGGTCCGAACGTGTCCACGAAGGACGCCTTGCCGTCGGCGGCGACGGCCTTCTCGATCGCCGAGTTCAGCGCCTTCTCGACGCTGTTGAGCCAGGCGTAGTCACCCTCGGCGAAGGGCAGGATCTTCGGGCAGTAGCCGGATTCCGGCGCGATCCGCGGGTAGCCGATGACGAGCACGTCGGCGCGCGGCGAGCGGGCGTGGATCCCGGCCAGCACCTTCTCGACGTTCTTGCCGGTTTCGACGACCTTGGCCTTCATGGTGTCGACGCCGCCCACGGTGAACTTGTCCTGGCAGGGGTTCCCGGTGGGATCGCTCGCGCGCAGTGACGGGCAGGTGCCGACCAGGGTTCCGAAGACGCCGTGGTCGTTGCCGCCGATGCCGACGGTGACCAGGTCGGTGTTCGCGCGCAGGGCGCTGAACTGCGGCGGGTTGCTGCCGAGGAACACGCTCTGCGACCGCGTCATGTTGGTGGTGTCCGCGCCGCCGCAGCTGATGTCGGTGTAGGAACGGACACGCAGCGCCGCGGCGAGGATCGACGGGTAGTTCTGCGTCGATTTCCCGCAGAAGAGCGGATCGAGGCGGGGGAGCGGGATGAGCGGTCCGGAAGTGTAGGAATCACCCAGCGCGACGTAATTCCGGTAGGACCGCCCGGCGGCGGTGGCCGCCGTGGTGGAGGCGATCAGCAGGACGACGGTCGAGACGGCCGCGAACAGGACGCGTCTGAAGCGCATGAGGACCCCGATCTCCGGACTGGGTGGCCTCTCAAAAATGAACCGGATCCGCCCTCGTCGGCGCCGCCGATCGGGTGGTCGGGGGCGAGCTTCACCCGCTTGGGGTGTCACATCGGGTGGTCGTCTTCGCTTCTGCGGTAGACCAGGAGGTAGCGGTAGAAGAGCAGGTTCCGGAGCTTGCTCCCCGGCAGCAGCCGGGCCGCGTCGCGCCGGATCCGGTTCATCGGCGGGAAAGCCTCCAGGATCGGCGCCGACGGCAGCGGATCGATCCCGCCGTTGAGCCGCTCGCCCGCGTACACGACCACCCTGGCCAGCGCGTTGACCGGCGAGGCCACCAGGGCGCGGACGTAGTCGGCGGGCGTACTGGGCCTGCCGAGGCCGAGCACCGCCAGCACCCCGCCGGGGACCAGCGCGTCCCGCAGCTTCGTGACCGTGTCGAACGGGACGTGGTGGAGGGACGCGAGACAGGAGATGAAGTCGTACGCACCCTCCGGCAGCTTCTCGGTGGCGACGTCGGCCTGCCGGTACGAGATCGTGCCGGGGCCCGGTGAGCCGGCGGCGCGGGCGAGGTCGACCATCGGGCCGGACCGGTCGATCGCCTCGACGTGCATCCCGGTCGCCGCGAGCCGCCGGGCGAAGCGCCCGCTGCCGCAACCCACGTCCAGGGCCACCCCCGGGCCCGGAGGCAACTGGTCGAGCAGCAGCGGGTGGTAGTGGTCGTTGTGGTTGAACCCCATGCGTCGAGAGTGCCAGCAAAAGCCGCACGTAGACTCGGGCCGACAGGGAGTAACGCTAAGAGGAGAGTTCGTGCCGCGAGGTGACGGCCGGGATTCTGAAGAAATCGCAGAATCCCCGGACCTGGCAGATCTGGACAGTTTCGCCGGCGTCGACGAATTGGGGGCGCGCGCCCACGATCCGTCCGACGACACCGACCCGGATCTGGACGCACCCGACGCCGCGTACCAGGCGGGCGGCGGCGCGGGCGGCGGGATCGGCGGGATCGGGCAGCTGGGGGACAACCTCGCGCTCGGACCCGTGCCGGACCTGCACGCCCCGGAAGACGTGGAACTCCACGAACTGGACGATCAGGGCGACGACTTCGCCCCGTCCGACCCCAACGGGCAACAGGCACGCCGCGAACTGCTCGCTGTCGAGGCCGAGCTGAACCTGCGCTGGCCCGAGACCAAGATCGAGCCGTCCCTGGCCCGGATCGCGGCACTGGTCAACCTCATGGGTGAACCGCACCGCGGCTACCCGGTGGTGCACGTCGCCGGGACCAACGGCAAGGGCTCGACCACGCGGATGATCGACGCGCTGCTGACCCGCATGGGCCTGCGCGTCGGCCGGTACACGAGCCCTCATCTGCAGCTGGTCACCGAGCGGATCGCGCTCGACGGGGTCCCCCTCTCCGCCGCCGCGTACGTCGACCTGTATCGCGACGTCGCGCCGTACGTGACCATGGTGGACAACGCGGGCGGGCCCGACGCGGTGCCGATGAGCAAATTCGAAGTGCTCACCGGGATGGCGTTCGCGGCCTTCGCCGACGCGCCCGTCGAGGCCGCTGTCGTCGAAACCGGTCTGGGCGGCTCCTGGGACGCCACGAACGTCGTGGACGGCGACGTCGCCGTCATCACTCCGATCGGCGTCGACCACGTCGAGTACTTCGGCGGCGATCCGGCCAAGGCCGCGGTGGAGAAGGCCGGGATCATCAAGCCCGGCAGCGTCGCGGTCATCGCCGAACAAGACCCCGAGGTGCGGAAGATCCTGCTGGAACGCGCCGTCGAGGTCGACGCGAGCGTTGCCCGCGCGGGCAGCGAGTTCGGCGTGCTGGAACGCGAGGTCGCCGTCGGCGGTCAGATGCTGAAGCTGCAGGGCCTCGGCGGCGTCTACGACGAGATCTTCCTGCCGCTGCACGGCGCGCACCAGGCGGCCAACGCCGCGCTCGCGCTGGCCGCCGTCGAAGCGTTCTTCGGCGCGGGCAAGGACAGGAAACTGGTCGTCGAAGCGGTCCGCGAAGCCTTCGCCGAGGTCGAGACCCCCGGCAGGCTGGAGCGCGTCCGCGCCGCCCCGACCGTCCTGCTCGACGCCGCCCACAACCCGCACGGCGCCAAGGCTCTCGCCACCACCGTCGCCGAGGAGTTCGCCTTCCGCCGCCTCGTCGCCGTCGTCGGCGTCATGGCGGAGAAGGACGCTCGAGGCATCCTGGACGCCCTCGAACCGGTCGTCTCCGAGATCGTCGTCACCAAGAACTCGTCCCCGCGCGCGATGCCGCTCGACGAACTCAACGACATCGCCATCTCGATCTTCGGCGAAGACCGCGTCGTGGCCGAAGCCAGTCTGGACGCCGCGATCGAAACGGCCATCGGGCTCGTCGAGCAGAACGACGACCCCGAAGAACCCTTGGCGGGCGGCGGCGTGCTGGTCACGGGCTCGGTCGTCACCGCGGGCGAGGCCAGGACCCTGTTCGGTAAGGAGCCGGCGTGACCGACGAGACCCCGAAGCCGCCGGCCAAGGACCCGATGAAGTCCTTCCGCGGCGTGATGGCCGGTTCCCTGATCATGGAGGGCATCACCGTCGCGCTCGCGCTGCCGGTGGTCGCGAAACTGGGCGGCGGGGTCGGTTCGGTCACCGGCTGGTCGGTGATCGTGATCGCGGTCGCGCTGATCGTGCTGTGCGGTTTCCTGAAGAAGCCCTGGGCGGTGCCCGCGGTGCTCGTCCTGCAGGTCGCGCTGGTCGCGTTCTTCGTGGCGCTGCCCGCCGTGGCGATCCTCGGCGTGATCTTCCTCGGGTTCTGGCTGTGGTTGTTGTGGCTGCGGCGGGACGTGGCGCGGCGGATGGCGGCCGGAACGCTCCCGAGTCAGCAGCAGGCTCAGTAGAAAGCCGTGAAGGCCTCCTTCCCTACGTTCACAGTAGGGAAGGAGGCCTTCACGGACCTCGCGGAAGCAAGGCCGCTAGCGCAGCCGCACCACCTTCAGGTCCGGTGAGGCGGCGATGTCCGCACCGCAGAACCGGCCTCGAACCCAGCCTCCTCCGGAGTACAACCGCGTCTGGTCGGCGAAATGCGGCGACGTGACGTCGGTCGACTGCGAGTAGGTCTGGATCGTCGAGACGTCCGGGCAAGCCTTGCCGCTGAAGCCGACCACCTGCACGAAGCTGGATCCATGCGCGACCTCGTGGTTGCCGCCGGCCGGGTCCCACGGTGCCGTGATCACGTTGAGCACGCCCAGACCGCCGGGCCCGCCGTGGATCGGGATCCGCTGCCCCGCCCGCGTCACGGCCTGGTTGTCGCCGAGCCTGCCGTCGACGGGGATTCCGACGGCGCGGAATTCCGCGAGCGTGTCACCGAAAGCCTTCTGCACGGTGGCGTTCCCCGTCGCGAGTGAATGCGGCGTGGTGACCGGCCGGGCCGGATCGAAGGGGACCTGCCAGAAGTCCCGTAGCCCGCCGAGCCGTGCCACGAACCGCTGGAAGAAGAGCGCGCCGCGGCTGTCGAGCCGGAACGTGCGGTCCCAGGACGCGAGCGTCGCGCAGGCATCGCCGACGGGTACCGGTCCCGACGTGGACGGTGCCTGCCCGCCGGGGAAGGCCGCGCACATCTTCGCCGTGTCGGCGGCCGCGAGTTCGGCGGTTCGGCTCCGGTCGCGGTACAGCATGTCCTTCATCGACGTCGGCGTGAAACTCTTGTCCGCCAGGCCTTCCTCGGCGGAGATCAGCGCTTCCCGCGTCCGGTCCGACCGCGTTGTCCCGGTCGCTCCGACGATCCGGGGGAGCGGGGCGATCGGCGCGCGGGCGTTGGCGAGCCAGGCGCTGTCGTTGGCGTTCAGTTCGTAGTCGCGCCGCTGCTGCAGCGGCAGCCGGGACGGTGCGAACAGACCCGGCTCGAGGGCGCCCGGATCGGTTCCCCAGTCGCACGAGGATTTCGATCCGTCCAAAATGGATAGTCCGCTACCGGGGAACAGCACGCGCCCGAGCGGGGTACCACAGGTCGCGGCCCGTTCGTCGGTGACGTGCGGGACGACCTGGATGTCGCTGTACAGCGCGTTGCCTACCCTGTCCGCGGCGATGGTGTTGACCCACGGGACACCCTGCGTGCGCGCGAGGGCCTCGGCGACGTCCTTGGTGCTGCGCGCTTTGCTCAGTTCGAACCACGTGTTGAGGCCGCGCAGGTTGCCCGCGTTCCCGTCCCGCAGCGCGTGCGCGGACTTCGTCGTCCACGGTAGGGGTACCTCGAAGGCCGATCCGATGACCTGGCCGTATCTCGTCCCGTAGAACGTGCGGCTGATCTCTTTCCGCTCGCCGTTCGGTTCCTTGACCTCGACCTTCACTTCGCGCGCGGTCATCTTCTCCGGTTTGCCGTCGACGAGGTACGTCGTCGGGTCACCGGGGGTCAGCGGCACCTCGAAGAGACCGAAGGTGGTCGCTGTCGACACCGTATGCGTCCACGCGAGGTCGGCGGTGTGCCCGATCTGCGGCAGCGGGATGCCCAGCAGGCTCCCGCCCGCGACGTCGAACCGGCCGGGGATGGTCAGCTGCGACTGCCAGAACCGGCGCCCGCCCTGCCACGGATAGTGCGGGTTCCCCAGCAGCAGGCCGCCGCCGGACCGTGTCCCGTCCCCGCCGATGGCGATACCGTTGCTGCCGAGCTCGCCGGTGCCCATGGCCTTGCGGAATCCTTCCGCGATACGCGGCGCCGTGTCCGGCTCGGCGGCCGGTACGTCCTTTGTGGACGGAGGCTGGGTCCTGGCGAGATCCGAGGCGAGTACGCCCTGCCCGCCCACGGAGGCGATGGCGTAGAAGTGCCGGTAGAAGTCGAGCGCGGTGATGGGCCGGACCCAGTCCGCGCCGCGGCACACCGGATCGGTGATGCGGGCGACGCCGGTCTGCTTCAGGTACGCGTTGTATCCCTCGACGTACCCGGAAACCAGTTCTCGCACTTCCGTCCGCGGGCCGTGCGGCGCTGGTTGCGCGAGGAGCCTCTCGACCACGCCGGAATCGTTGATCCGCTGGAAGTGCAGGTCGCTGTCGAGGTTGTTCTCCGCCTCGCTCATCGCCGGGTTGCCCTGGCCGCCCGCCCCCAGATGCGCGGACCTCCGCGCGGACACGGTCAGATAGGTGTTCGCGAGTTCGCAGATGTTGTCCTTGGCCGCGGCGAACCCGTAGCCGTAGCCGAGACCGTCGAAATCCTTCGCCGCGATATGCGGGATCCCGTACTCGGTGTAGCTGATCACCGCCCTCGACCGGCCCAGCTCGTCCGCGGACGAGACCCCCGTCGTCAGGCTTGACGCCGCCAAGGCCGCCGTGAGCAGCACCAGGCCACGCTGGAATCTTCGCATCGTTCCCCCTCCGGATCGATCATTCCCGTGATCGAAACTACCGGCGGCGAGATCCGGGAAGCATCGGCCGAACGGTTGAGTCGGCTACCGTCCGTTCGTTCATCACCAGGTAAACCGCCGTTGGTCCACCGGCCGTGGCCACGGGATAGAACCGCGCCATGACCGCTTCCCACCACAACCGCCGCACGCTGCTCAAAGCCGGTCTCACCGGCGCCGGGGCCGTCGCGGGCGGACTGCTCCTCCCCGGGACCGCGACCGCCGCGCCCGGCGCCGTCCCGCTGCTCCGCCGCGACCGCCCCGTACTCACCCATGGTGTCCAGTCCGGCGACGTCACCACCGGCTCCGGCATCGTCTGGTCGCGCGCAGACAGGCCTTCGAGGCTGATCGTGGAGGTCTCCAGGGATCCGTCGTTCCGTCACGCGCGCCGCGTGCGCGGGCCGGTGATGAGCCCGGAGACCGGCGGGACCGGCAAGGTCCGCGTCGCCGGTCTCCCGCCGGGACCGAGATCCACTACCGCGTGACCGCCGAATCCCTCGACGGCCGCACGTGCGGCGAGGCCGTCACCGGCCGGTTCGCCACCGCGCCGCTCGGCCGCTCGGACGTCCGTCTGGTGTGGTCCGGTGACGTCGCCGGGCAGAACTGGGGTATCAACCCGGAACGCGGCGGTATGACGATCTACCGCGCGATGGCCGACCGCCGTCCCGACCTGTTCCTCCACTGTGGAGACACGGTGTACGCCGACGCGCCGCTCACCGAGACCGTCGCGCTGCCCGGCGGTCGCGTGTGGCGCAACATCGTCACCCCGGAGAAGTCGAAGGTCGCCGAGACGCTCGACGAGTACCGCGGCCAGTTCGCCTACAACCTCCTCGACGACAACCTCAAGCGCTTCACCGCGAACGTCCCCGCCCAGGTCCAGTGGGACGACCACGAAGTCGTCAACAACTGGTACCCGGGCGAGATCCTCAACGATCGTCCCGAGTACACCGAGAAGCGTGTCGACGTGCTCGCCGCGCGGGCGTTCCAGGCGTTCCACGAATGGCATCCGATCGACCGCCGCCAGGCCGTCGACGGCCGCGTGTACCGCAATTTCCGCCACGGTTCCCGCGCCGAGGTCTTCGTGCTGGACATGCGGACGTACAAGGACGCCAACACCGCGGACCAGACCGCGCCGGGCCGGATCCTCGGTGACCGCCAGGCGCGTTGGCTCGTCGACGCGCTCGACCGCAGCACCGCCACCTGGAAGATCGTCCAGGCGGACCTCCCGATCGGTCTCACCGTCCCGGACGGCAAGGGCATCGAAGGCGTCGCCAACGGTTTGCCCGGCGCGCCCGGCGGCCGCGAGACCGAACTCGCCTGGGTGCTGCGGGAGATCGCGCGGCGCCGGGTGCGCAACGTCGTCTGGCTGACCGCCGACGTGCACTACACCGCCGCGCACCACTACTCGCCGGATCGCGCTTCCTTCACCGATTTCGACCCGTTCTGGGAGTTCGTCTCCGGTCCGCTCAACGCCGGCGCGTTCGGTCCGAACACGCTCGACCCGACCTTCGGGCCAGAAGCGGTGTTCGTGCACGCGCCGCCCGCCGCGAACACCTCGCCCGCCGACGGTTTCCAGCACTTCGGCGAGGTGAACATCGACGGACGAAGCGGCACGCTCACAGTCGACCTGAGGGACGCTACGGGCGCTTCGCTGTGGTCGAAGACCCTGCAACCTCAACGCTGAGCAGCTCCGTCAGGATCGCGATGCTCTGATCGCCGTGCCCGGCCTCGGCGGCCCGCCGCACGAGGTCGTGCAGCGGACGCTGCCATGCGACGTCGACGCCTTCCTCGGCCAGTTCGAGGTCGGCGACGGCGCCGGCGTGGAAGATGTCCACCGACGCGGCGGGGGCCGAGTAGTCGCGACTGTCGATTTCCTTGGCGTACATCGGAAGTGCCGAGATGATCATCTCGAACCACTTGGTGGCGTACGGCAGGAGCGTTCCGGCTTCGAGCCCGCGCGACCGCAGCGCGGCGGCACCCTGGAAGAACCCGACCAGCGCGGGCAACAGGGTGCCGCCGACGGCCATTTCGTACAGCGCGGCGAGATCGGTCTCCTCACCGAGGTGGACGGTGTCGCCGCCCAGCACGCGCAACGTGTCCCCGTGTTCGTCGAAGACGGCCTTGTCACCGCCGTAGTACAGCAACGTGTCCGGCGCGCCCACGGCCGACGGGATGTTCTTGACCGCGCCGTCGAGGAACCGCGCGCCCCGGCCCGTCGCCCACTCGGCCATCCTGCGCGCTCCCGCCGGGGAACCGCTGTTCAGGGTGACCAGCGCGTGTCCTGTCAGCGTGGCCGGTTCCAGCACCGCGCGGGTGTCCTCATAGGTGGTCAGGCAGGCGATGATCAACGGGCTCGCGCGCACGGCGTCCTCGATCGTCCCGGCTCGGCGTGCTCCGCGGGCGACAAGGGGATCGGCCTTCGAAGCCGTCCTGTTCCACACCGTTGTCGGATGCCCGGCCGAAAGGAAAGCGCCCGCCAGGGCGGCGCCCATCGAACCGAGCCCCAGGACGGTCACCGGTGTTTTCGGCATTTTTTGCTCCAGTCAAAGGAAATCTTCGGGATGACTTCATGCTGGGGCGTCGCGTACCTTTGCTCAAGTACCTACTATTTTGCCGGGTACTGACAAAAATGTGAGTGTGACGATGACCAAGAACCGGACGTTCACCTGTGGCCTCGACGCCGCGATCGCCGTCATGGGCGGAAAATGGAAAGGGCTCATCCTGTTCGCCCTCCAGGACGGGCCGGTGCGCTTCGGGGAGTTGCGGCGCGCGGTGCCGGGCATCAGCGAACGGGTGCTGATCCTGCAACTGCGCGAGATGGAGGCCACCGGGCTGCTGTATCGCGAGGTGTACCACCAGGTCCCGCCGAAGGTGGAGTACTCGCTGACCGGGTTCGGTCATTCGTTGAACACCGCGATGGCCAGGCTGGGAGCGTGGGGCGAGGAGCACATGGAGCGTATCGAGGCCATTCCCTGGTCCGACGTGAAGTGAGCGGCGAAGCACCCAGTAGGCTCCGGGCGAATAGCACGAAACCCACCCAAGGAGAAATACCGCCGTGACTGAACGCACGCTGGTCCTCGTCAAGCCCGATGGCGTCGCGCGCGGCCTCGTCGGCGAGGTCATCTCGCGCATCGAGCGCAAAGGCCTGAAGCTCGTCGCCCTCGAACTGCGCACCGTCGAGCGCTCGGTCGCCGAGGAGCACTACGCCGAGCACAAGGAGCGCCCGTTCTTCGGCGACCTCCTCGAGTTCATCACCTCGGGCCCGCTGGTCGCGCTCGCCGTCGAGGGCCCGCGCGCCATCGCCGCCTTCCGCCAGCTCGCCGGCGGCACCGACCCGGTCGAGAAGGCCACCCCGGGCACCGTGCGCGGCGACTTCGCGCTGGAGACCCAGTACAACCTCGTGCACGGTTCGGACTCCCCGGAGTCGGCCGAGCGCGAGCTCAAGCTCTGGTTCCCCGAGGTCTGACACACTCGTGGATGGCGCGGGAAGACCGCGCCATCCACGGACCTGGGGGTTGTCGATGACACCGGACGAGTACCTGGCGCGACTGCGGGAGCTCACCACTGGTTTCGCGCAGGTGGTGCGCACCGGGGACCACGCCGCGCCGGTCCCGTGCTGCGGCGACTGGAGCCTGCGTGACCTGGTCGTCCACCTCGGCAACGTCCACCGCTGGGCGACGGAGATCGCCCGGACCGGCGAGCCCGCCCCGCAGGACTTCGCCGTCGAGCCGGGTGCGGATCTCGCCGCCTGGTACGCCGAATGCGCGGACGGACTCGTCGAGGCGCTGCGCGGGGCTTCCCCGGAAGACAGCGCCTGGAACTTCACCTCCGCCGCCAAGATCAAGGCTTTCTGGTTCCGCCGCCAGGTCCACGAGACCGCGGTGCATCTGCTCGACGCGCATCGCGCGGCCGGAACCGAGTACACGCTTGACCCGTCCGTCGCCGCCGACGGCGCGGACGAGGTCCTCATCGGCATGCTGCCGAAGGTGAAGCGCTGGCACACCCCGCCGGTGGTCACCGTTCCGTTGCTGCTGAAGACGTCCGACACCGGACACGCCTGGTTGATCACACCGCCGGGCGAAGACGACGTTCCCGGCTCCCGACAGGTCGATCCCGCCGAAGCGGCGGACGCCGTCGTCGAAGGCCCCGCGGAAGGGCTGGACTTGCTGCTGTGGCAACGGGTCGGGCTCGACGAGTCGGGCCTCGAGATCACCGGTGACGTCACCGCGGCGAAAACCTTCCTCGCCGGGCCTTTCACACCCTGACCTTCGGCGCCCTACGCCGTTCGGTTCACGTTCACCTCGGGGTCTTCTCCTGGCGGCTCACGTCCGCTGTGCTGAGCTGAGCCGCCTGTCACTCGATCGTGGGGTATTTCGTGAGAAGATCACGCCTGCTGTTGCTCGCTGCCCTGCTGCCCGGTTTGTTCGTCGCCGCGCCGGCGCACGCCGATCCGTTGACCGCTCCGCTCGGACCGGCGCCCGTCGAGGCCGCCCCGGCCGCTTCGTCGGCGAAGGAGGGCCCGTCCGCGTACGCCGTGGCCGCGCCCGACGACGGTCTCGTGACCACCAGCGCGACTTCGCGCGTGGCACCGGGCTTGAATCTCACCGAGTTCGACCGGTACGACCCGGCGGGCTGGATCCGCGGCGACACCCTCGCCGTCGACCTGACCAGCAAGACGCTCAAGCCGGCGTACCTCAGCCCTGGCACGGTTTCCGCGCGGACACCGCTTTCACAGCAGGTCGCCAGGTCCGGCGCGGTCGCCGGGGTGAACGGGGACTTCTTCGACATCAACGCCACCGGCGCGCCGATCGGCGTCGGCATCGACGCCGGGAAACTCCAGACGGCGCCCGCGCGCGGCCACAACCTGACCGCGTCGATCACCGAAGAAGGCAAGGCGCGTCTCGCGGAAGTGTTCCTCGAGGCGTCGGTCACCTTGCCCGGCGGCGAGGTCGTGCCCGCGTCGAACTTCAACAGTCCCGTGCTGACGGGTGCCGCGATCGGCGTCTACACGCCGCTGTGGGGCGCTTCTTCGCGGCGGACCTCGGTCGCCGGTGCCCAGCGCGTCGTCGAGGTCGAACTCTCCGACGGTGTCGTCACGCAGGTGCGGCCGGAGCCCGCGGACGGCCCGATCCCCGCGGGCGGGACGGTTCTGCTCGCCCGTGACGGCGGCGTGGACTCGTTGTCCGGCTTGAAGACCGGCGACAGGGTGGGCGTCGCGTACGCGCCGAAGAGCGACGCGGGCAAGCTGTCCGTGTCGATCGGCGGGAACATCGTCCTGCTGCGCGACGGCGCGATCCAGCCCGTCGACAACGTCGCCATGCACCCGCGGACCGCGGTCGGGTTCTCCGCCGACGGCACGAAGATGTGGCTCGCCACCGTCGACGGACGGCAGGCCGACAGCCGCGGCATGACGGAACTCGAACTCGCGCGCCACATGAAGTCGCTCGGCGCGGACGACGCCATCAACCTCGACGGCGGCGGCTCGTCGACCATGCTCGCCCGTGAAGAAGGCGAGAAGGCGCCGCTGGTTCGCAACTCGCCCTCCGACGGCGGGGAACGCTTGGTGCCCAACGGGATCGGCGTCACCACCGTTCCCGGTAGCGGCCGTCTGACCGGCTTCTCGCCCCGTCCCGCGCAGGACACCGCCGACGCGACTCGCGTGCTTTCCGGGCTGACGCGGAAACTCGCCGCCGGCGGCCACGACGAGACCGGCGCCGCCGTCGACGGCAAGGCACAGTGGCTCAGCACGAATCCCTTCCGCGGCACGCTGACGAACGGCGTCTTCACCGCGCACGCCGACCGGTTCCGCCCGGACGCGCCCGCGTATGTCGACGTCTACGCGAAGCGCGGCGGTGTCCTGGGCAAGACCACGCTGAACGTCCTCGGTTCGCCGGTCCGGCTGAGCACCAGCGTCGAGCAGGTCGCGTTGTCCGGTGAAGGCGCGAAGAGCGCGTTCAAGGTGCTCGGCTACGACGCCGACGGTTACGGAACGTGGATCGAACCCGACGACGTCAAACTCGATTACGACCCCGCGGTGGTGCGGATCGAGCCGTCCGGTGACGGGTTCGCGGTGACCGCGTTGAAGGCCTCGGGCGCTTCGGCGATCACCGCGACCGCGGGCGGGAAGGTGACGCATCTGGCGGCGTCCGTCGGCACGGAATCCCGCGTGGTCGCGTCGCTGGACGGTCCGGCGGGCTGGAGCGCCAGCGTTTTCCCGGCCGTCGTCGGAGCCGCGCTTTCCGAGGCGGCCGGCCGCGACGGCGGCCGCGGTCTCGCACTGGACTACCGGCTGAACGGGACCAACGCCACGCGCGCGGCCTACGTCAACTCGGCGGCGCCGATCGCGTTGCCGCCCGGCACCCAGCGCGTCGGCCTGTGGGTCAACGGTGACGCGAAGGGCGCCTGGCTGCGGGCGGAACTCCGTGACGCCGCCAACGTTCCGTCCGTTGTGGACTTGTCGTTGAGCGTCGACTGGACGGGCTGGCGCTACCTTCGCGCGGCGATCCCGGCCGGACTCCCCGACGGACAGCGGCTGACGAAGTTCTACGCCGTCGAGAACGTCCCCGATCAGCAGTACGAAGGAAAACTGGTCTTCGACGACCTCACCTTCGAGGTCGCGCCCGCGGCCGCCGTCCCCGCCGATCCGGCGCCGCGCGATCCCGCGGTGATCATCGACGGCGCCGCGACCGGCGGACTCCGGATCGCCGTGGTCAGCGACGCCCAGTTCACCGCCGACCAGCCGGACGGGCCGCTGGTCGCCCAGGCCCGGCGCGCGCTGCGCGAGGCGGTGGCGGCGAAACCGGATCTCGTGCTGATCAACGGCGACTTCGTCGACCGCGGGACAGCGGCCGATTTCGTGCTGGCGCGGTCGATCATCGATCAGGAACTGGTCGGCAAGGCGCCGTGGTACTACGTGCCCGGCAACCACGAGGCCGACGGCGGGCACGGGCTCGCCGAGTTCCAGGCGGCGTTCGGCGAGACCCACCGCGTCGTCGACGTCGCCGGGATCCGGCTGGTGCTGATGGATTCCTCGCGGGGTTCGCTGCGCGCGGGCGGATTCGACCAGATCCGGATGCTGCGCGAGACACTCGACGGTGCGAAGACCGACAGGCGGATCCGCGGTGTGGCCGTCGCGATGCACCATCCGGTCAAGGATCCGAGCCCCACCGGGAATTCGCAGCTGGCCGACCGCAAGGAGGCCGCCATGCTGACAGGCTGGCTGACAGCCTTCGAACGCGAGTCGGGAAAGCAAGCGGCCGTGATCGCCTCGCACGCGGGCGTGTTCAGCCTGTCGCGCGTGGACGGCGTGCCGTACCTGGTGAACGGCAACTCCGGGAAGTCGCCCGCGGCGGCACCCGGCGACGGCGGATTCGTCGGCTGGACGATGGTCCGGTTCGAGCCGGGGGACAAGGCGCAGCCGGTGCGGTTCGAGACGCGGCCGAACGTCGACGCGCTGACGCTGTCCGGCCCCTCGTCGCTGGCGCGCGGGCAGAAGGCGGACATCCGGGCCGTGGTGACGCAGGGAGCGCGTCAGGTGCCGGTTTCGTATCCGGTCAGCGCGGACTGGAAGGGCGGCTGGGGCACGCATGTCGCCGACGGGTTCCTGCCCGCGATGCCTTGGGACGTCGCGTCCTTCGACCCGGCGACCGGGGTGCTGACCGCGCTGCGGCCGGGGGTGGCGAACCTTTCGGTCACCGTCAACGGGGTCACGAAGAGCCTGTCGGTCACCGTGAAGTGAGGGTGTCACGGCCGCCACCCCACTGGACACGGTCGCCCTCCCCGCCGAGAGAACTCACGAGCCCCTGTGGCGAACGCTAGCGGGCTGAAAGCGTCCTTCACCGCGTCGGACGCACCGAAGGGGCCCTTCACCGCGTCACGTGCGGTGAAGGGCCCCTTCAGCCCACGAGCGTCAGGCGGCTTCGTGCGCCTCTTCCACCGTGCCCGGCAGCGCCGGACCCCGCGGCGGGATCGCATCGGCCTTCGCCGGGTCCACCTTCCGCACCGAACCGTCGGCCGCGGTCCGCGCGATCGCGAGCATCGACGCCAGCGCGTCCTGGATCTGCTGCTGCTCCCGCTCCGGGATGAGGCTCAGTTCGATCAGCACGCTGCCGTTGCCGAGCAGCCCGTACCCGTTGCGCGCGATGCCCTGGTAGTCACCGCCGGGGTACTGCGAGACGTAGCCGCCGTTGCCGTCGATCGACCGCTGCACCACGACCGCGATCTGCTTCGCGAAGTCCACATCGGACTGTTTCACGCCCGCGTTCGTCGGCCACAGCGTCGAAGCGGTGATCTCGCGGCCGTTCGCGTCGCGGTAGCGGCCCTGCATGTGGTAGTCGACCATGATGTCCGGCTTGAACGACGCGTTCCGCCGCTGGATCAGACCCGCTTCCGTGGCCGGGTTGTCCTTGGGCGCGACAGCCGGGTCGTGATAGCGGTTGATGTCGTACCCCTTGCCCTTCTCACCGTATTCGGGAGTGGCGTCAGGGTCGTAGTTGTAGCGCCAGTCGCGCTCGTGCCCGTCGGGATTGGCGCGCACGACGATGTCGACGGTCACCTTCGAGAGCAGCTTCTGCGCCCACGGACTGTGCCCGACGCCGACCTGGCGCAGGAACTCGAGCGCGGCGGGGGTGCCGAGCGGCTCGTCGCCGTGCTGCTGGGTGACGTACTGGATCCGCGTCTTGCCGTGGCCGACCCTGGCCGCCCACACCGGACGGCCCTCGTTGCTGCGGCCGATCTTGTCCACACGGATCTTCCCGTGGCTGAGCAGCGCGAGTTTGTGCAGCTCGAAGGCCAGTTTGGCGGTGGAGGGCCGCGGATCGACGGTCCGACCGTCCACAGAGGTCTCGGCGGTCTCGGCTGCCTGCGCGGCGGGCGCCACCAGGAGCCCGGCGCTGACAAAAACGGACAACAGGGCGATTCTGGGCTTGAGACTCATGGTCGGTGAGTATCGACGAGCCGGGACCGTCCAACAAGGGTGCGGATAAACCGGTCGAATTTTGTCGGTGGCAGGTCCTAGGGTGCGAACCGTGGGTGACTCAGAGCACGAACCGGCGATGGTGCAGGCGAAGGCGTTGGTCAAGCGTTTCGGCGACTTCGAGGCCGTACGCGGGATCGATGTCGAGGTCCGCCCCGGGGAGGCGTTCGGCTTCCTCGGGCCCAACGGCGCGGGCAAGTCCTCCACCATGCGGATGATCGCGAGCGTGTCCCCCCGCAGCGACGGCGACCTGCGGGTCCTCGGCATGGATCCGGACGTCGAGGGGCCGAAGATCCGCGCGCGGCTCGGCGTGGTGCCGCAGCAGGACAACCTCGACACCGAGCTCACCGTCCGGCAGAACCTCCAGATCTACGGCCGCTACTTCGGGCTCTCCCGCTCGCACGTGCGGAGCAAGGCCGAGGAGCTGATGGAGTTCGCCCAGCTCACCGACCGGGCGGACGCGGAGGTCGATTCGCTCTCCGGCGGGATGAAGCGGCGGCTGACCATCGCGCGGTCCCTGGTCAACGACCCGGAGCTGCTCCTGCTCGACGAGCCGACCACGGGGCTGGATCCGCAGGCCCGTCACCTGCTGTGGGACAGGCTGTTCCGGCTCAAGGCGGGTGGGACAACGCTGATCATCACCACGCACTACATGGACGAGGCCGAGCAACTCTGCGACAGGCTGGTCGTGATGGACAACGGCCGCATCGCCGCCGAAGGCTCGCCCGCCGACCTGATCAGCCGGTACTCCACCCGCGAGGTCGTGGAGCTGCGATTCCCGAACGGCGAGCAGGAAGCGGCCGCGAAGCAGATCGAGGGCCTCGCCGAACGCGTCGAGGTGCTGCCGGACCGAGTCCTGCTTTACACGATGACCGGCGAGGCCACCCTCGAACAGGCGCACGCGCGCGGGCTGCGGCCGCTGTCGAGCCTGGTCCGCCGGAGTTCGCTGGAGGACGTCTTCCTCCGCCTCACCGGCCGGACGCTGGTGGACTGATGACCACGGCGGAGACGAAGGCCTCGACGGGCCGCGTGGTGTCGACCTGGCTCGGCGCCTGGCTGCGGGTCGAGGGGTACTGGATGTGGTACCGCCGGTATTGGCTGTCGACGTTGTATTCGACAGGCCTGCAGCCGGTGCTGTTCCTGGCCGCGATGGGGCTCGGATTCGGGTCGCAGGTGCAGGCGGGTGCCGCGACAGGCGGGTTCTCGTACCTCGAGTACGTCGCGCCCGCGCTGCTCGTCGCCGGCGGCGCGCAGCTGGCGGTGGGGGAGTCCAGCTATCCGGTGCTGTCCGGGTTCAAATGGCAGCAGAGCTACGTGGCCGTCACCGCGTCCCCGATCACCCCGGGACAGGTGCTCGGCAGCCAGATCATCTGGGTCGGGATCCGGCTCACCCTGGCGGGGTCGATCTACGCCGTGATCGCCGCGCTGTTCGGTTCGTGGACGAGTTTCGGCGTGCTCGCGGTCATCCTGATCGGGACGCTCACCGGCATCGCCTGCGGCACCCCGGTGATGGCGCTCGCCGCGACCACCTACGACGAGGGCGCCCGGTTCGGCCTGGTGTTCCGGTTCATCCTGATCCCGATGACGTTGTTCTCCGGGACGTTCTTCCCGATCGCCGAACTGCCCGTGCCGCTGCGGTGGATCGCCTGGCTTTCCCCGCTGTGGCACGGAAACGAGGCCGCCAGGGCGGTCAGTCTCGGCACCGTCGGACCGCTCGCCACGCTGGGACACCTCGCCTTCCTCGTCGTGCTGGCCGGGGTGGGCTGGGCGTTGGCGCACAAGTACTTCTACCGACGGCTGGTGGTCTGAAATGGCTGTGCTCACCACGGATCCGCCGCGCGGGGTGCTGCTGCGCGTCCTGCCGCCGTCGATGTACAGCGGCCGTTCGAAGGCGGTGATGGAACGCACCTTCCTGACGTACTCGCACGTCTGGATGCTGTTCGTGTCCGGCGCCTTCGAGCCGCTGTTCTACCTGATGGCCTTCCAGCTGGGCTTCGGGAAACTCGTCGGCGAGGTCGTCGGTCCCGGCGGCCAGACGATGACGTACGTCGCCTTCGTCGCGCCCGGTCTGCTCGCGGCGTCGGCGATGAACGGCGCGATCCTGGACTCGACGTACAACCTGTTCTTCAAGCTGAAGTACGCGAAGCTGTACGACGCCATGCTCGCCACCCCGATCGGGCCGCTGGACATCGCGCTCGGCGAGGTCGGCTGGTCGGTACTGCGCGGCGGGATCTACTCGGTGACCTTCCTCGGCGTGATGACAGCGATGGGGCTGCCAGGGTCCTGGTGGGCCGTGCTGATGATCCCGGCGGCTCTGCTGATCGCGATGGCGTTCTCGGCCGTCGGCATCGTGCTGGTGACCTTCCTGCGGTCGGTGTCGCAATTCGACTACATCAATCTCGTGCTGATGCCGCTGTTCCTGTTCTCCACGACCTTCTACCCGCTTTCGGTCTACCCCGAGGCGATCCAGTGGATCGTGCGGATCTTCCCGCTGTACCACGGGATCGAGCTGATGCGCGGCCTCTCGGTCGGCGTGCTGTCGTGGAGCATGGCCGGGAACGTCGCGTACCTGCTGGCGCTGGCGGCGATTGGCATCTACGGGGCGTCGCGGCGGTTCGGGAAACTCCTGCTGCGCTGACCCGAGGCTCACCAGGCCGCGTTCGAGCCCGCCCGCCGGGGCGCGACAGCGGCCAGCGCGTCGACCATCCCGTGCCCGTAGAAGCCGTTGAACCCCGCGTACCCGGTGCAGTACGCGTCCTGCGAGCCGTCGCCGGTCAGGTCGTAGTCGGCGGGACACGCGATCGGTGCCGCCTGCGCGTCCAGCGTCCGTTTCAGCTGGCGGGCGCCGTAACCGGGGTGTTCCGAAGCGAGCAGCGCCGCGACACCGGCGACGTGCGGCGCCGCCATCGACGTCCCGCACAGCGGCGCGTAGCCGCCGGGGACGGTCGAGAGCACGCATCGCCCGGCCTCGCCGCCGGGCGCTGTCACGGCGATCACGCCCAGTCCGTACGAGCTGTAACCGGCCTTGACCCGCTCCGCGCTCACGGACGACACCGCGACGACGTCACGCAGGCCGGCGGGCAGCGCCTGGCAGCCTTCGGCCTGGATCCGGACCCCCGAGCGCGCCGACGGCACCAGTTCGACGGCCTCGTTGGTCGCCGCCGCGACGTTGAGCGTGCCCGCCGAGGTCGCGTACTCGACGGCACGGGCCATGACCTCGTTCACCACGCCGCGTTTGTCGTCGTGGGCGCACGAGAGCGACCACGGATCGACGAAGTAACTGCTGTTCGTCACGTTCATGCCCTGTGAAACGGCCCACATCAGCCCGCAGACGGCGGCCTCGGGGTCGGCGTAGCCGCGGTCGTCGATCACCTTCACCGAGGCGATCCGCACGCCGGGGGCCACGCCGGTGACGCCCTTGCCGTCGTCGGCCGCGGCGATGATCCCCGCCACGTGGGTGCCGTGCACCGACGTGGTCGCGGCCCAGTTCCGGTCGGGCACGCCGGTCAGGCAGCCCGCGGATCTGCCGGGGTCGAGGGCGGTCGCCAGCTCGGGATGGGCGGGGTCGACACCCGAGTCGAGGACTCCGACGACGACGTCGCGGCTGCCGCGTTCGATCACGCGGGCCTTGTCGGCGCCGATCGCGCGCATGTCCCACTGCTCGCCGGTGCGGTCGGCCGTGTCCACTTTCGCCGGATCCGTCGGTTCGAGCTCGGCGCGCGCGGGCGCCGACTTGGCCGACGGCGTGCCGTTGGCCCGCTGCACCGCCAGCCGTTCCGCCTGCGCGCTGAACGCGGCGGCGGGCCGGACCAGTTCGGCGAACTCCCGGTCGGCCGAGGTCGCCACGGCCACCGCGATCTGCGGGTAGTAGATCGTCGTGCGGCCGCAGCCGCCGGTGATGGCGGCCCTGGCCTCGGCTTCGGAGGTACCCCTGTCGAAGGCGACGACGTAGCGCAGCGACCGTCCTTCGGGATGGCAGGATGGCTCCGCGTCCGCCGTCGCGACAGCGGCGACCGAGCCGCAGAGCACCATGAAGGCGCACACGGCCGCTCGCAGGGACCGTCCCAGCAGGGACACCGGACCTCCCACCGGAGAAACAGGGGGACTTCGGTACCCCCAGCGGCACGCTAGCCACCCTCGGCCGGGTCGACAAGCTCTCGCGCGAAGTTCGCTCGGCCGGTGGCCGCGGCGCGCCCGGGAGTCAGGTCTGTGGCACCGAGTACACCGGAGTGGGGCCGGGGTGTGGGATACTCGCGGTGGCCGCTGGCCGACGGGCACACGTGAGAGGTGGTGCTCGCGGTCCCGTGGCCCGGTGGTGTGCTGCACATCCTCCACACGCGTCGCCGCTGCATGCGGCTCGACGACGTGGCGGGCGGCCCGATGTCGCGAACGTGGCCAGCGCTCCGCCGAGCAGACCTTCAGCCGTACGCGGCGCCCGGACAATCCCGGCGCCGTCGCGGTGCCGGGCAAGGATTCCCGCTGCTGGTGACCACCACGGCGGAACGAACAGAAAGGGGCCCCTGCGCGGCCGCGTCGAGCCGGTGTGAGCCAGCCGACGCGCCCGGGGGCGGAGGAGATATATGTCGAACGCGGACACACCCGCCGTCACCGGCGGGAATACCGCCACACCCATCGCAGGCCAGCTGGCCGAACTGCCTCCCCGGATCCGGGTGCACGCCCTGGCGAAGCTCTTGGGATCCAACAGCCGTGAACTGATGGCCAAGCTCGGTGAGCTCGGCGAGACCGTCCGCAGCGCGCAGTCCAGCGTCACCCGCGATGTGGCCATCAAGCTCGCCGAAGCCCTCACCGGCGGAGACGAGCCCGAGACCACCGAAGCGGTCCCGGTCGCCGAGGCTCCTGTCGAGACCCCGAAGGCTCCCGAGCCCGAGGTCAAGGCCGAAGCGAAGCCCGAGGTCAAGCCGGAGCCCGCTCCGCAGGAGGAAGCGCCTTCGCGGCGTGTTCCGCCCGCGCTGGCCGCCCCGGTGACCCCGGAGCAGCCGCAGCGGACGACCCGGCCGTCGAAGGCCGCCGTGCACGTCCCCGTGTTCGCGGCGCCGTCGCCGGTGTTCCTGCCGCCGGAGCCGGTCGCGTCGAAGCCCGTCCGCAAGCCGGAGCCGGCCTTCACCCCGACCGAAGAGACCCCCGCCGACGAGGACGAGACGCAGTCCGAACAGGCCGACCAGTCCGATCACCAAGACGGTGACGACGACGGTGACGGCCGTCGCCGCCGCCGTCGCGGGCGTCGTGGCCGTGGCCGCGGCAAGGGCGGCGACGAGAACTCGGCCGAGTCCGAGAACGAGGACGAGCAGTCCGAGCCCCCTCGTGGCCGTCAGCCGCGCGGTAAGGACAAGAACGAAAAGGACACCGAGGCCGAAGAGGCCGACACCGCCGGAGAGACGTCGGCCGCGGCTGATTCGGCCGCAGCCGATTCGGCGGAGTCCGATTCGGACAATGACGCCGATTCCGACAACGGCAGCAAGCGTCGCCGTCGCCGCCGCCGTCGCAAGGGCGGGGACGACGACAACGCCGAGGCCACCGGCGACGACCCGCCCAACACGGTCACCCACGTGCGCCAGGCGAAGGCCGCCGAGACCGAGCGTCCCGCCAGGGACGAGGTCCGCAGCGTGCGCGGCTCGACCAGGCTCGAGGCCAAGCGCCAGCGCCGCCGGGACGGCCGCGAGGCTGGCCGTCGCCGCGCGCCGATCCTGTCCGAGGCCGAGTTCCTCGCCCGCCGCGAGTCGGTCGAGCGCACCATGGTCGTCGCCGAGAAGGGCGAGTCCACGCAGATCGGCGTGCTCGAGGACGGTGTCCTGTGCGAGCACTTCGTGACGTCGTCGGGCACCGGCTCGATCGTCGGCAACGTCTACCTCGGCCGCGTGCAGAACGTGCTGCCGTCGATGGAGGCCGCCTTCATCGACATCGGCCGCGGCCGCAACGCCGTGCTCTACGCCGGTGAGGTCGACTGGGACGCCGCCGGTCTCGAGGGCAAGGCCCGCAAGATCGAGCAGGCGCTCTCCACCGGCGACTCCGTGCTGGTCCAGGTCACCAAGGACCCGGTCGGGCACAAGGGCGCCCGGCTGACCACACAGATCTCGCTGCCGGGCCGCTTCCTGGTCTACGTGCCCGCGGGCGGTGCCACCGGCATCTCGCGGAAGCTCCCGGAGAACGAGCGCCGCCGCCTGAAGGACATCCTCAAGCGCATCGTCCCCGAGGACGCCGGTGTGATCATCCGCACCGCGTCCGAGGGCATCAGCGAGGAGGAGCTGGACCGCGACGTCCGCCGCCTCAAGGCGCAGTGGGACGTCATCAAGGAGAAGGCCGAAGCCGGCAACGGCGGCAAGAAGAACAGCGCCCCGGTGATGCTCTACGAAGAGCCGGACCTGCTGGTCAAGGTCGTGCGTGACCTGTTCACCGAGGACTTCGCCAAGCTGGAGATCCAGGGCGACAAGGCCTGGGACACCATCTTCAACTACGTGCAGCACGTGGCGCCGGATCTGGCCGACAGGGTCAAGCGGTACACGGGCACCGGTTCGGCCTTCGCCGACCACCGGATCGACGAGCAGATCACCAAGGCGCTGGACCGCAAGGTCTGGCTGCCCTCGGGTGGTTACCTGGTCATCGACCGCACCGAAGCGATGACGGTCATCGACGTCAACACCGGCAAGTTCACCGGATCGGGTGGAAACCTCGAGGAGACGGTGACCAGGAACAACCTGGAGTCGGCGGAGGAGATCGTCCGTCAGCTCCGGCTCCGGGACATCGGCGGCATCATCGTCATCGACTTCATCGACATGGTGCTCGAGTCGAACCGTGAGCTGGTGCTGCGCCGCCTGACCGAATGCCTCGGCCGCGACCGCACCCGTCACCAGGTCGCCGAGGTCACCTCCCTCGGCCTGGTGCAGATGACCCGCAAGAAGATCGGCACCGGGCTGCTCGAGGCGTTCTCGACGCCGTGCGAGCACTGCAAGGGCCGCGGTGTGGTCGTCTCGACCGAGCCGCAGCGCACCGGTGGCGGTGGCGGTGGCAACGGTCACAGCCACGGTGGTGGCAGCGGCGGCGGAGGCGGCAAGGAGCAGCAGCAGGGCTCCCGCCGGTCCCGTGGCCGGGGCAAGGGCGAGGAGCAGGCGCAGAGCGAGCCCGCCGCGGCCAAGACCGAGGCTCCGCCGGCTTCCGGCCAGCGCGAGTCGGTGGTTTCGGCGGTCCACGCCGTCGCCAACGCCGCCAAAGCGGCCAAGGGCGAGCACCCGCACGAGATCACCGAGAACGTCGAGGGCGCCGCGCTCAACGGCCACGCCCCGCAGGCCGCTGAGCCGGCGAAGGACGCTTCGGAGCCCGTTGCCGAGGCGACCGTCGAGCAGGCCGCCGAGGCGGCCGCTGAGCCGGTTTCCGAGCCGGTCGCCGAGGCGCCCGCGACCGAAGTCGCCGGCGAACCGGTGACGACCCCGGACGACGAAGCTCCGGCCGCGCGCGAAGAAGAAGTCGCCGCTGTCAGGGAATCGAGCCCCGAGCCCGAAGCCCCCGAGGTCCCGGTGACTCCTGAGGCTGTTGTGACACCAGAGGTTTCTCCGGCGGCTCAGGAGGAGACCGAACCCGAGGTAGACGTCCCGGCCCCGGCCGGTCGTTCCACCACCCGCCGCCGTCCGCGACGGACGGCCTCACGGCCGGCCGGACCCCCGGTCAAGGCGTCGGAAAAGAGCTAGTGAACACCGAGGGGCACCCCGGTGTGATCGCACCGGGGAGCCCCCCGTAACCTGTAGAGCGGCCCGCCACTAGAGGCGGGCACCTTGCGCAGAACCTGGACCACCGAGAGAGATCCGGTGGGCCGGTCACGCAAGCCCCCACCCGTTGTCGAGTAAGCAGGAGACTTCCGTGTCGGCGTACGCGATCGTCAAGACTGGCGGCAAGCAGTACAAGGTGGCCGTCGGCGACGTCGTCGAGGTCGAGAAGCTCGAAGGCGAGCCGGGTACCGAGCACACCTTCCCCGCAGTCCTTTTTGTGGACGGTGGCGACGTCACCACGGACGCCGACGCGCTGGCGAAGGTCTCGGTCACCGGCAAGGTCGTCGAGCAGACCAAGGGTCCGAAGATCCGGATCCACAAGTTCAAGAACAAGACCGGCTACCACAAGCGCCAGGGTCACCGGCAGAAGCTGACCCGCGTCGAGGTCACCGGCATCTCCAAGTAGAACTTTCTCCGGATCTTCGTCAGAAAGAGGATTGAGCCATGGCTCACAAGAAGGGTGCGTCCAGCTCCCGCAACGGTCGCGATTCGAACGCGCAGCGGCTGGGCGTCAAGCGCTACGGCGGCCAGGAAGTCAACGCGGGCGAGATCTTGATCCGCCAGCGTGGCACCAAGTTCCACCCCGGCGTGAACGTCGGCCGCGGCGGCGACGACACGCTGTTCGCGCTGGCCGCCGGTGCGGTCCAGTTCGGCGAGAAGCGTGGCCGCAAGACGGTCAACATCGTGCCGTCCGAAGCCTGAATTTCGGCTTCTAGTTAGACCTCTGACGAGGGGTGGGCCGGAATATCCGGGCCCACCCCTCGTTTGTTTTGTTTGTATCCCTTTTCGCGAGTGAAAGAGGCAAGTCATGGCGTCCCGTTTCGTGGACCGCGCGGTGATCCATCTGACCGCCGGTGACGGTGGGAACGGCTGCGCCTCGGTGCACCGCGAGAAGTTCAAGCCCCTCGGTGGCCCGGACGGCGGCAACGGCGGCAACGGCGGCGACGTCCTGCTTATCGTCGACCCCAACGTGCACACCCTGCTCGACTTCCACTTCCGCCCGCACGCCCGTGCCGGCAGCGGAAAGATGGGCCAGGGCGGCAACCGCGCCGGAGCGGCGGGCGACACGCTGGAGATGCGCGTCCCGTCCGGCACCGTGGTGATGACCGAGGGCGGCGAGATCCTGGCCGACCTGGTCGGCTCCGGTGCCACCTTCGTCGCCGCCCAGGGCGGCCGTGGGGGCCTCGGCAACGCGTCCCTGGCCTCCAGCACGCGCAAGGCCCCCGGGTTCGCGCTGCTGGGCGAGCCGGGGGAGAGCCGGAACCTCGTCCTGGAGTTGCGGTCGGTCGCCGACGTCGGCCTGCTCGGCTTCCCGTCCGCGGGCAAGTCTTCGCTGATCTCGGTGCTGTCCGCGGCCAAGCCGAAGATCGCCGACTACCCGTTCACCACCCTGGTGCCGAACCTGGGTGTGATCACCGCCGGATCGACCGTGTTCACCATGGCCGACGTGCCGGGACTGATCCCGGGCGCGAGTGAGGGGAAGGGCCTCGGCCTGGACTTCCTGCGCCACATCGAGCGGTGCGCGGTGCTGGTGCACGTCATCGACTGCGCCACCTTCGAGCCGGGGCGAGACCCACTGTCCGATATGGACGCTCTTGAAGACGAACTGGCCCGCTACACCCCGAGCCTCGGCGGCGACCTCGCCGACCGGCCGCGGGTGGTGGTGCTCAACAAGATCGACGTCCCGGACGCCGCCGAACTCGCCGAATTCGTCCGCCCGGAGCTGGAAGCCCGCGGGCTCAGTGTGTTCGAGATCTCCACGGCGTCCCGCCAGGGGCTGAAGGAGCTGACCTACGCGCTCGCCGCCGTGGTCGAGAAGTACCGCGCCGAGCAGCCGGAACCGGAGCCGGAGAAGGTCGTGCTGCGGCCGATGGCCGTCAACGACGCGGGCTTCACCGTCGAGATCGACCCGGAGGAGGACGGCGCCTTCATCGTGCGCGGTGTCCGCCCGGAGCGGTGGATCCGTCAGACGACCTTCGGCAACGACGAGGCCGTCGGCTACCTCGCGGACCGGTTGCAGCGGCTCGGCGTCGAGGAAGCGCTGGCCCGCAAGGGCGCCGTACCGGGGAGCCCGGTCACCATCGGCGACGTCCAGTTCGAATGGGAGCCGTCGACCCCGGCCGGGGTCGCGGTGCACATGTCGGGCCGTGGCACGGACGTGCGGCTGGAGAACAACAGCCGGATCGGTGCCTCCGAGCGCAAGGAAGCCCGCCGGATCCGTCGCGACGGCCCGGACGGTGTCGAAGAAGAGACGGACGACGAGTGAGCTCTGCCCGTGGTGCGATAGCCGACGCGAAGCGGATGGTCGTCAAGGTCGGCTCGTCCGCGTTGACCACCGCCGGCGACGGTCTCGACGTCGCAAGGCTGGACGCGCTGGTGGACGCGATCGCCGAGCGGGTCTCCCGCGGTACGCAGATCGTCCTGGTGTCCTCGGGGGCGATCGGCGCGGGACTTGCGCCGCTCGCGCTCGGCAAGCGGCCGCGTGACCTCGCCACCCAGCAGGCCGCGGCCAGTGTCGGCCAGCTCGCGCTGGCCCACGCCTACGCCGAGTCGTTCGGCCGGTTTTCCTTGACCGTGGGCCAGGTTCTGCTGACGTCCGACGACGTCGTGCGCCGGGCCCACTACCGCAACGCCCAGAACACGTTCACCCGCTTGCTGGCTCTCGGCGCGGTTCCCGTGGTCAACGAGAACGACACCGTTGCCACCGAAGAGATCCGCTTCGGCGACAACGACAGGCTGGCCGCGTTGGTGGCCCACCTGATCGGTGCCGACGCGCTCGTGCTGCTGTCCGATGTGGACGGTCTGTACGACGGAGATCCCCGCGACGGCGCGACTCGCAAGATCGCAGAGGTCGCCGGGGAGTCCGATGTGGACGGGATCACCGTCGGCATGTCGAGCTCCGGGCTCGGCACCGGCGGCATGGTCTCGAAGCTCGCGGCGGCCCGCACCGCCGCCGGCGCCGGGATCCCGGTCCTGCTCGCCGCCGCTTCCGAAGCCGCACGCGCCCTCACCACCGCCGAGGTCGGCACGGCGTTCGCCCCCGCGGATTCCCGTCTGTCGGCCCGCCGGTTCTGGCTGGGCTACGCAGCGGGAGCGTCCGGGAAGCTGTGTCTCGACGACGGCGCGGTGGCCGCTGTCGTCCGTCGCCGACGCTCTCTTCTCGCCGCCGGGATCACCGGCGTCGAAGGTGACTTCCACGCGGGCGACGTCGTCGACCTGGTCGACCATCGGCAGCGGACCGTGGCGAGAGGGGTCGTGGCCTTCGACGCGGGCGAACTGCCCGATCTCATCGGCCGCTCCAGCCACGACCTTCCCACCGAACAGCGGCGCGAGGTCGTCCACGCGGACGACCTCGTCCCCCTTCGCCGCTAAGGCACCAGGCCCGGCGTCGCCGCGATTTCCTGAAGCTGAGTCGCGGTCAGCGGAGGCTCGGCTCGTTCCACCGGCAGGTGGACACCGTCGCCGGTTTCCACGGCACCGGTGTTGTTGGTGATGAGGTAGATGGTGCCGGTCGGCGTTTTGAGATGGGCCGTGCGGACGATCAGGCCTTCTTCATTGCGGGTAGTCAGCTCCAGCAGGACACCCTCGGCGGTCTGCCGCACGGAGCAGGAGGCGGTCTTGGGGATGGTCGGGTCTTCGCAGCTCTTCAACCCGTCATAGACGGGCGGAAGAACGCGGACGTGAAGCGAGCCCGCACCGCGGTCGTCGCTCACGCGCACGTCCAAGTAGTAGAGCAGGGGAGAGCCTTCTTCCTCCTCGTACCGTTTGGCCGTCAGGAGGAACGGATCCGACGGCGGGATCTCGCCGGGAAGAGTGAGCTTTTCGATCCGCGCTCCCGGCGTGACCCGGGATCGCACCGCGGTACCGACGACGCAGCTCAACCGGGTGAGCACCTGCTGTGCGGTCTCGTCGGCGGCTCTCGTTCCGCAGCGATCCACCTCGACCGGCTGGGCGGGCTGCGGCGGCGTTTGTGGTTGTTGAGGTGGTGCGGTCATCAGGGAGGTGACTCCGAGGATCGCCACCACGGCGAGCGCGGCACCTGTGACACCGGCCGAGAGGCGGCGTCGTTGCGATCGTCGGCCCGCGGCGAGCACATCGCGGCCGGTGAGCCGGATGGGCGGCTCGGCTTCCGTCACGTACTCCGTCAGTGCGGAGCGGACATCGAGGTCATCCATCGCTACTCCTTGCTCGTCGGAGAGGGCAGGGCGGTTCGCAGCGCTTCGACACCGCGGGCCGTCTGGCTTTTGACGGTGCCTTCGGCGACGCCGAGCAGCGAAGCCACTTCAGTGACCGAGAGGTCCTCAAGGAAGCGAAGAACGACCATCGCGCGCTGGCGCGGCGTCAGGCCGCTCAACACTCGCTCCAGGTCGATCCGCTCATGGCTGTCGTGCCCCGGTGGCACGGCCCGTTCGGGTGGAGACGAGGTCACCAGTTCGTGGCCGCGTTTGCGCCGCCCGGTGAGAAAGGCGTTCAGCAGGATCCGGCGCGCATAGGCGTCGACGGTGTCCGGCCGCACGCGCCGCCAGCGCCGGTACAGCTGGATGAATGTGGTCTGCACCAGGTCTTCGGCGTTGTGCCAGTCGCCGCACATGCCGAACGCCAACCGCCGGAACCGCTGTACGCGGGCCTCGAAGTACTCGCTGAAGTCGGTGTCGCTCGCTTGCCCCACAGGCTGCCCCCTTTTTTTCTTCCTGCACTCTCTAGGCCGGAAGGTGCTCGGAAGGTTCAAGCGGTAGCGGGGGACCTTTGCTATCGCTTCCCGGGATCGGCGAGGTGACCGACCAGGCGTGCCAGCTGTTCGCCGTAGGCCTCGGCGAATTCGGCCGAGTTCGGGTCCTGGCCCGAGACGGCCCGGACGACACGGGGAAAGGCCAGCGCGGCGCTGGACGCGGCCATGAAGATCACCAGCAGGAACGCCGGATCGAGGTCGGCGGGGAAGTCACCCGCGGCTTGACGGGCCCGCACGTACTCCACCTGCCGCTGGAGGAATCCGCGCTGGCCCTCGACGCCGATCGCGTCGGGGGCGCCGTCGGTCAGGTTCTCCCAGAGGAACAGTTTGGCGAGATCGTGGTCCCGGATCCCCGACTGGGCGAAGAACCGGACCACCTCCGCGAACGGCGTTTCGTCGTCGGAGGCCGCGACGTAGTCGTCGTACATCGTCGCGGTCAGCGCGTTGTAGAGCCCTTCCTTGCCGCCGAAGTAGTACGAGATCAGCTGCTTGTTCACGCCCGCCCTCGCGGCGATCTCGCTGACGCGTGCCGCGGCATAGCCCTTCGCGCCGAACTCGGCTTTCGCCGCGTCCAAGAGCTGCGTCTTGGTGCGCTCGGGATCGCGCTGGCGTTCGACGGGGGCGCGGCGAGGACTGCGCGGGACGGCTTCGGACATGGGGTCACCTTAGTCGCTGACTCTTTCAAACGTTTGGTTGACTTTATTATCTATCTGGTTGATAGTGGTCGGCGAAGAGAGGAGATCCCATGACCACGAGGATCGCGATCATCGGCGGTGGCACGGGTGGGCTCTGTCTGGCGCAAGGTCTGCGCAAGGCGGGGGTCGACGTGTCCGTCCACGAGCGGAGCCGCACCCGGACCGAGCGGCTGCAGGGCTATCGCGTGCACATCAATCCGCACGGCTCGGCCGCACTGCACGAATGCCTGCCATCCGAACTCTGGGAGCGGTTCTTGGCGACGACCGGCACCACGAGCGGTGCGTTCACGTTCGTGACCGAGCGACTGAAGGATCTGATGGTGATCGACAGCGAGCTGACCTGGAGCCCGGATCCTGCGTCGAGCCATCACTCGGTCAGCCGGATCAGCCTGCACCAGGTGCTGTCCGACGGGCTCGGCGGAGTTCTGCACCACGGCAAGGAGTTCACCGGCTATCGCCGCGAGGGGGAGGTGGTCGTCTGCGAGTTCGCGGACGGGAGCACCGTCGAGGCCGATCTGGTCATCGGCGCCGACGGGGCCAATTCCCGGGTGCGCAAACAGTTCCTTCCCGAAGCCGAGCGGGTGGACACCGGGATCATCGCGATCGCGGGCAAGCATCCATTGACCGAAGACACCCGCAAACGCTTGCCCGCCAAGCTCACCGACGGTCCGAGCATGGTGATGCCGCGTACCGGCGCGGGACTGTTCACCGCGCCGCACGAGCTGAACGGCGTCCTGTCGGTCAACGACGAGACCGCGAGCCACGACCCCGTCCTGTTCGACAACACTTCGAGCTACATCATGTGGGCCCTCGCCGCCGGCAACCGGCGCTACCCGGACAATGTGTCCTCATTGGACGGAGAAGCCCTGCGGGCTCTCGTACTCGACCTGATCGACGGCTGGGACCCGGCGTTCAAGGAACTGGTCGCCGGCTCGCCCGCGGGCTCGGTGTCCCTGCTGCCGATCTTCACGTCGAAGCCCGTCGGGCCATGGCCGACCAGCAACATCACCCTGCTCGGCGACGCGATCCACAGCATGACGCCGTTCCGCGGCATCGGCGCGAACACCGCGCTCCGGGACGCGCGACTGCTGTGTCGCAACCTCGTCGCGGCGCGCGAGACCGGCGCGGTGCGTACCGCGATCGCCGACTACGAGCACCAGATGCGGGACTACGGCTTCGCGGCGGTGCGCGACTCGGAACGCAGTGCGCGCCAGTTCGTGTCGGAGAACAGGGTGGGCCGCACGACGGCGCGGGGGATGTTCCGCTTCTTCCAGGCCGTCCCTCCGTTGAAGCGCAAGGTCTTCAGCGACCACGGCGACTCATAGCCGGGCAGGAGCGGAGATGCCCAGCAGGGACAAACCCAGCGTCAGCGTCTTCGCGGTGAGTTCGGCCAGCAGCAGTCGTGAGTCGCGGACGCCGGGACCTTCCGCGTCCAGCACCGGGCACTGTTCGTAGAACCGCGAGAACACGACCGCGGTTTCGTAGAGGTACGTGCACAGCTTGTGGGGGAGATATCCGGCGGTCGCCGCGCCGATCGCCTCGGGGAAGCGGGCAAGGGCGAGTGCCAGCGCCCGTTCGGCGGGATGGCCGAGCAGGACCCGTGCGCCGGTGAGATCCTGATCCGCCTTCGCCAGCACGGAACGGATCCGCGCGTGGGCGTATTGCAGATAGACCGAGGTGTTCCCGTTCTTGGAGAGCATCCGTTCCCAAGAGAAGACGTAGTCACGTTCGCGATCGCCGGAAAGGTCGGCGTACTTGACCGCGCCGATCCCGATCGCCGCCGCGACCTCTTCCCTGACCTCGGGGGAGAGGTCGCCTCGCCCGTCGAGCACTCCAGCGGCGTGGGCGACAGCCTCGGCGAGCAGATCGGAAAGGCGGACAGATTCGCCCGCCCGGGTCTTCATGGCGCGGCCGTCCTCACCCAGCACCGAGCCGAACCCGATGTGCTCGGCCCGATGTTCCTCGCGCAGCCAACCGGCGGCCCGGCAGGCCGCGAACACCATCGCGAGGTGCTGCGCTTGCGGCGTTCCGACCACGTAGAGCAGATCAGTGACGTCGCGCTGTCCCGTCCAGTACCGCAGGGTCGCGAGATCGGTGGCCGCGTAGCCGTAACCGCCGTCCCGTTTGCGCACGATGAGGGGCAGCGGCCCGCCTTCCCTGTTGCGGAAGCCGTCGGGGAAGACGCACACGGCACCGTCGCTGATCTCGGTCAGCCCGGCGGCGGTCAGATCATCCACGACAGCGGCGAGAAACGGGTTGTAGAAGCTCTCGCCGTAGACATCCTCACTCGACAGGCCGATCCCGAGGAGTTCGTACACGTGAGTGAAATGCCGTGTCGACTCGTCGACCATACGCCGCCACGACGACAAGGTCTCTTCGTCACCACGTTGCAGAAGCACCACACGCTCCCGAGACCGGTTCGCGAAGTCCTCGTCGGTTTCGAACTTCGACCGGGCGGCCCGATAGAAGCCGTTGAGGTCTCCGATCGTGTACGGACCCGCCGGGAGCTCGTCGCGCAGATGCTCGATCAGCATGCCGAACGGGGTACCCCAGTCGCCGAGATGGTTGTGCGGGATGACGTCGTGGCCCGCGAACCGCAGCAGCCGCGCGATCGCGTCGCCGATGACGGTGGACCGGAGGTGCCCGGCGTGCATTTCCTTCGCCGCGTTCGGGCCGCTGTAGTCGAGGGCGATCCGCCGCGGCCGCCGCGTCGCCACGGCGCCCAGCCTCGGGTCACCGTTGAGCGCGGTCGTCCGCTCTTCCAGCCAAGACGAGTGCAGCGTGAAGTTGAGAAAGCCCGGCCCCGCGATCTCCGGCGGCTCGGCGAGATCGGCGACGTCGAGGCGCAGCGCGATGTCGGCGGCGATCTCCCTCGGCGGCTTGCCGAGTCGTTTGCCCAGGCTCATCGCGAGATCGCACTGATAGTCGACCCCGCTCCGCGCGGAGACCCGGACCAGCACGGCCGGCGGCTCGATGTCGGTGACGTGGCGAAGGGCTTCCGCCACGCGTCGCGCCAATTCCTCGCTTACATCGCCGAACAACACGGTGTCCCTCCTTCGCGCTCGTCGTAGGAGCGCGAGGGTAGCCACCTCACTGCGTCATCGGCGACGGAGTTTTCAGCGCAGGTCGCTGCCCTTGGTCTCCGGCAAGGTCCGGATCACGAAGAACGCGATCACCGCTCCGGCGGCCACGTACCAGAAGAACAGCGTCGACAATCCGGCGTCGGACAGCGCGGTGAGCACCAGGGGAGCGGTGCCGCCGAACAGCGCGACGGTCAGGTTGTACCAGGCACCGATGCCCAGACCGCGCAGTTCGGTGGGGAACAGCTCGCTCATGATCGCGGGCGCGATCGACGTCATCGCCGTGTACAGGCAGAGCCCGACGCAGAACACGACCAGCAGTCCCGGCAGCCCCGGACGGACCAAAGTGGACAGTGGGACGATGAGGATCGCGGTCGCCGCCGACCAGACGAGCAGCTGCGGCTTGCGGCCGAAGCGGTCCGACAGCGCGCCTAACGGGTATTGAAGGGCGACGAACAGCGCCGTCGCGATCGACAACGCGAGGAACACGTCGACGTCATCGGCCTTGCGGGTCTTGACCGCGAACGAGGTCAGGGCGCTGAAGAACGTGTAATAGCAAAGGGTCGACAGCATCGAGAAGCCCACGAGCTGCACGACGGCGCGCGGGTGCTCGCGAAGAGTGGTGCGCAGCGGGCGCTCGACCCGGCGCGCGGTCGACTTCTTCTCCTCGAAGATCTCGGTTTCGGCGAGACTGCGCCGGAGCCACAGGCCGATGATGCCGAGAACGCCGCCGAGCAGGAACGGGATCCGCCAGCCGTACGCCGTCAAGTCCGCTTTGGACATCGTTCGCGCGAGCACGAAACCGAGGACCGAGGCGATCAGGACGGCGGAACCGGTCGAGATGTAGAAGAAGGCGGAGTACCGCCCGCGGCGAGCGGGCGGCGCGATCTCGCCCAAGTAGGCCGAAGCGTTGGAGACCTCGCCACCGAGTGAGAGTCCCTGCGCCACCCTGGCCAGCAGCAACAGGATCGGAGCCAGCCAGCCGACCTGGTCGAACGTCGGCAGGAGACCGATGGCCACCGAACCACCCGCCATCAGGACGATGGTCAGGATCATCGCCGGCTTCCGGCCCCTGACGTCGGCGAAGCGGCCGAGCAGCATCCCGCCGAGCGGCCGGAAGAAGAACGCCAGCGCGTACGTGGCGAAGGTGTTGATCAACGCCAGCGCGTCATTGCCCTTCGGGAAGAACTCGCTGGCGAAGTAGATGCTGAAGGTCGCGTAGATGGTCCAGTCGAACCACTCCAGCGCGTTCCCGACACTGGCGGCGAACAACTTCTTCACCGGGAGTCGATGCCCTAGCCGCTCCGTCGTCGCATCCGCCATCGGTACCTCCGTACTCGCGCGTGGACGGAACCTTGCCAGAAAGTCCCCGCGTGGGAAAGAACCTGTCGAATGCCGGGATCATGAGGTGCTGGCGAGAGCGAACGGCAGAACGGACCGAGCACCGGCCTGGCGCAGCAGGCGCGCGGACAGCGTCACCGTCCACCCGGTGTCGATCAGATCGTCGACCAGCAGGATGGGGCCCTCGGCCGCGGCGACCTTGGCGGCGAGGTCCTCGGGAAGGCTGAGCCGCTTCCACAGATCGGCCAGCCGTTGCGCGCTGTTCGCCTGACGCGGGGGCGGCCCCGCCGAGGCGATGGTGCCCAGATACTCCAGGCGCCCGATCGCTGCCAGCTTCGTCGCCAGACTGTGGACCAGCCGGGGCCGAGTGGCGGAGGGCACTTCCACCACGGCGACCGGACGCTCGGTCCACTGCCAGCCCTTGAGCACCTCGATGCAGGCTTGGAAGACCGCATCGGGGAGTTCGGTGTCCGCCGCGGACGGGCCGACGAGTTCACGCAGCCGCGTTCCCCAGCCGACGTCGGTCACCCGGCCGACGACCTGACCGGTCTCGGCCTGCTCGCCCGCGGGCAGCCGCCCCGACAGCGGGACGTCCAGCCCGGCCATCCCGGTCGGCCACATCTTCCGTGGCGCGATCTCGACACCGGGACGGCGCAGCCGTTGCTGGGTGGCGTCGACGACGTCCTCGGAAATCGTGGTGTCCCACTGCTTTCCGGTGCAGTTGTCGCATCGCCCGCAAGGCGTCGCCTCCGGATCGTCCAGCTGCTTCCGCAGGTACTCCATCCGGCAGCCGGTGGTTTCGAGGTAGGCGAGCATGGCGTTCTGCTCGTTGGTCCGCGCCGCGCTCACCCGCGCGTAGCGTTCCTTGTCGTAGCGCCACTCTTCGCCGGTGCCTTCCCAGCCGCCCTTCACGCGGCGGACGGCGCCGTCGACGTCCAGCACCTTGAGGACCATCTCCAGCCGGGACCGGGACAGTTCGACGAACGGCTCGAGCGCGGGTGTCGACAGTGGACGGTCCGCGTACGCCAGCGCGTTGAGCACCTGCGTCACCCGCAGTTCGTCCGGGAAGGCGAGCGAACCGAAGTACGCCCAGATGTCCTTGTCCTCGTGGCCGGGCAACAGGATCACCTCGGCGCGATCGACGCCACGTCCGGCACGGCCGACCTGCTGGTAGTACGCGATCGGCGAGGACGGGGCGCCGAGGTGGACGACGAAGCCCAGGTCCGGCTTGTCGAACCCCATGCCCAGCGCCGAAGTGGCCACCAGTGCCTTGACGTTGTTGTTCAGCAGATCGTCTTCGGCGGCCTGTCGGTCCGCCGGATCGGTCTTCCCGGTGTAGGCGGCGACCGGATAACCGCGCTCCGTCAACAGTCCCGCGACGTCGTGTGCGGCCGCGACGGTGAGCGTGTAGATGATCCCGGATCCCGGCAGTTCCGCCAGATGCTCGGCCAGCCAGGCGAGCCGGGCCTGGGAGGTCGGCAGTTTGGCCACTGACAGGTGAAGGCTCTCGCGGTCGAGGGTGCCGCGCAGGACGAGGGTGCCGCCCCCGTTGCCGATGCCGAGTTGTTCGGCGACGTCGGTCGCCACCCGGTCGTTCGCGGTCGCTGTGGTGGCGAGCACCGGGACGCCCTCGGGCAGGTCTTTCAGCAGTGTCCGCAGCCGGCGGTAGTCCGGCCGGAAGTCGTGGCCCCAGTCCGAGATGCAGTGCGCCTCGTCGACCACGAGCAGACCGGCGCTCGCGGTCAGCTTCGGCAGGACGGTGTCGCGGAAGTCCGGGTTGTTGAGCCGTTCCGGGCTGACCAGGAGGACGTCGACCTCGCCCGCCGCGATCGCGGCCTGCACGTGGTCCCACTCCTGCTGGTTCGCGGAGTTCATCGTCACCGCGTGGATGCCCGCCCGCGCCGCCGCGGAGATCTGGTTGCGCATCAGCGCGAGCAGCGGCGAGATGATCACCGTCGGGCCGCTGCCGCGTTCCCGCAGCAGCGCGGTGGCCAGGAAGTACACCGCCGACTTCCCCCAGCCGGTGCGCTGCACGACGAGCGCGCGACGGCTGTGCGCGACCAGCGCCTCGATGGCCGTCCACTGGTCGTCGCGCAGCCGGGCGCCTTCGCCCGCCAAGGACTGGAGGAGGGTCTCGGCGCGGTCCCGGAGAGTCGATGTGTCCACGTCCCCACCTCTACCCCATGGCACCGACGAAGTCGCGATCGGCATGTCGTGAACGGACCGTTCATCCATGGAACGGAGCGTAATGTGATCCAGATCACCACCGGTCGGTGGGTCCGGTGACCCGAGCATGAAGCCACCTGCGATGTATAGGCTCACGACCCATGTCACCACGCAGGATCGGGGTCATGGGCGGCACCTTCGACCCCGTGCACCACGGACACCTCGTCGCGGCCAGTGAGGTCCAGTCGCGGTTCGCGCTCGACGAGGTCATCTTCGTGCCCACCGGCCAGCCGTGGCAGAAATCCGACAGGGTGGTCACCCGGGCCGAGGACCGCTACCTGATGACGGTCATCGCGACGGCGTCCAATCCCGTGTTCTCGGTCAGCCGCGTCGACATCGACCGCGTCGGGCAGACCTACACCGTCGACACCCTGCGCGATCTGCGCGCGGAATACCCGGACGACCAGCTGTTCTTCATCACCGGCGCGGACGCGCTCGAACAGATTCTCACCTGGCGCAATGCCGACGAGCTGTTCGAACTGGCGCATTTCATCGGCGTCACCAGGCCCGGGTACCGGCTGAATTCGCAGCATCTGCCGAGCGGGAAGGTGAGCCTGGTCGAGGTGACCGCGATGGCGATCTCGTCCACCGCCTGCCGCGAGCGGGTCGAAGGCGGGGAACCCGTCTGGTACCTCGTCCCGGACGGTGTGGTGCGCTACATCGCCAAAAAGGACCTCTATCGCAAAGACCGGGGTGCCTGACCGGGTACCCTCGTCGGGCGCACCCGCGAGTAAAGCCATCTGTTTGAGGAGAACTGTGACAGCCACGTCCGAGGCACGAGAGCTGGCCGTAGCGGCCGCCCATGCGGCGGCGGACAAGAAGGCGAGCGACGTGGTCGTGCTGGACGTGTCCGACCAGCTGGTCATCACCGACGCCTTCGTGATCGCGTCCGCGCCCAACGAGCGACTGGTCGGCGCGATCGTCGACAACGTCGAGGAGCAGCTGCGGCTCGGCGGGCACAAGCCGGTCCGCCGCGAAGGCGCCCGCGAGGGCCGCTGGGTCCTGCTGGACTACGTCGACGTCGTTATCCACGTCCAGCACCAGGAGGAACGCTCCTTCTACGGTCTCGAGCGGCTCTGGAAGGACTGCCCGCGGATCGAGGTCGAAGGGTTGGAGACACCTGCCGAGGAGGACCCCGCCGACGCGCAAGGCGCCTCGTGAGTCCGCGGCGCCTGGTGCTCTGGCGCCACGGCGAGACCGACTACAACGCGGCGGGCCGGATGCAGGGGCATCTGGACTCCGCGTTGACGCCGGTCGGCTGGAACCAGGCCAGGTTCGCCGTGCCCGCGCTCGCCCGGTTCTCCCCGGATCTGGTGATCGCCTCGGATCTGCGCCGCGCGACCGACACGGCCACCGTGCTCACGGAGGCCATCGGCGTCCCGCTGAGGATCGACAAGCGCCTCCGGGAAACCCATCTGGGTGAATGGCAGGGCTTCACCGGCCAGCAGGTCGACGAGGCGTACCCCGGTGAACGCGCTCGCTGGCGGGTCGACGCGACCTGGGCGCCGCCGGGCGGCGAGTCGCGAGTGGACGTCGCGGAACGCGCGCTGGAGGTCGTCGCCGATCTGGACCAGGCCAATTCCGACGCGGGCGACGCCGTTCTGCTGGCCACTCACGGTGGTCTGATCATCGCGCTGACAGCGAAGCTGCTCGGCCTGCCGGTCCCGTCCTGGCCGTCACTGGGCGGGATCGCGAACTGTCACTGGGTCGAACTGACCCGGCGTGACGGGAACTGGCGCCTGGCCGCCTACAACGCGGGAATCACCGGCTGATCCATGGCCCCGCGCCTGCTGGTGTTCGGCGATTCCCTCAGCTTCCACGGCCCGGACGGTCCGCTCGCCGCCGACGACGCGCGTCTGTGGCCCAACATCGCCGCCGAAGCGCTCGGTGGTGCGGCGGATCTCGTCGCCGGGTTCGGCTGGAACGCTCGCGACGCCTGGTGGTCGCTGGTCGGCGACCCGCGTGTCTGGGCCGATCTCCACCACGTCGACGCCGTCGTGCTGGCCGTCGGGAGCATGGACACGCTGCCCTCGCCGTTGCCCACCTACCTGCGCACCGGTCTGCGCTACCTGCGACCCGACCCGCTGCGCCGGGTGGTGCGCAAGACGTACCTGGCGGCTCAGCCACGGCTCGCGATCGCCCTCCGAGGACGTCCGGTGGTCTTGCCTTCGAAGCTGACCGTCCATTACCTCGACACCGCCGTCGGAGCCTTGCGGGTGCTGCGGCCGGACCTGCCGATCTTCGGCATCCTGCCGTCCGTTCACCGGTCCGACGCCTACGGCCGGGTGCACACCGCCCGCGCCGGCGCCGTCGCCGCCATGACCGCGTGGGGGCGGCGCGCGGACGTCCCGCTGCTGGATCTCGGTGCCGTCGTCGGTGATCACGTACTGAGCGGTCGTGGCAATCCGGACGGGATGCACTGGGGATGGGAAGGACATGCCGCCGTTGGCGCGGAAATGGCCCGCCTGATGGCCCCGGTGCTGCGCCCCGCGGCAACGTAGGCTGGCTGCCGTGTCGGTCGCCGTAGTCACGGATTCCACCGCCCACCTGCCGGAAGGCTTCGCCGAACGGAACGGGATCCGGGTGGTCCCGTTGCACGTCCTCGTGGACGGTGTCGTCTTCCTCGACGGCGTCGAAATGGGCCCCGGGGCCTTGGCCGAAGCGCTCGGCAAGCGCAGTCTGGTGACGACGTCCCGGCCGACGCCCGCCGAATTCGTCAAGGAATTCCGGGCGGCGCTGGCCGAGGGTGCGGACGCCGTCGTGTCGGTCCATCTGTCCCGGGAGTTGTCCGGGACATGGGAGGCGGCTGTGCTCGCCGCTCAGGAGGTCGGGCCGGACAAAGTGCGTGTGGTCGATTCGCGCAGCACCGCGATGGGGCTCGGCTTCGCCGCCCTGCGAGCGGCGAGTGCCGCCGCGGACGGAGCCGATCCGGCCGAGGTGGAGGCCGCGGCTGTCGACGCGGTGAGCCGCTCGGAGACCTTGTTCGCCGTCGAGACCCTCGAGTACCTGCGCCGTGGAGGGCGGATCGGCCCGGCGGCGGCTCTGCTCGGCACGGCGCTCGCGGTGAAGCCGGTGCTCCACATGTCCGAGGGCCGCATCCAGCCGCTGGAGAAGGTGCGGACGATGAATCGTGCGGTGGCACGCCTGGTCGAGCTAGCCGTGAAGGCGGCCGAAGGCGGGCTCGCCGACATCGCCGTCCATCACCTGGCTTCGCCGGAGCGCGCCGTCGAACTGGCCAACCGGCTGGAAGAGTCCATCAGCTGCCCGGAGGGGTGCGTGGTGTCGGAGATCGGCGCCGTCATCGGGGCCCACACCGGTCCCGGTGTGCTCGGTGTCGTGATCCAGCGGGCGGGTTAGGAAACCCGCCACCATCCCACACGGCCCCGACGAAAACCCGTGATCCGGGCTCGGACGGCGCCGAGTTGTCCACAACACCCCACTTGTCCACAGCTCCGGGATTTGCCACTGCCGCCCGCCACCCCCGCTCCGTAGCGTCGTTCACGTGTTCGACCAAACCGCCCGTCCACCGGGTTCCTCCGCCAACGCCAGGCTGGCGTGGCTGGCCGCGCAGCTGTCGCCGCCCACCACCCAGGGCCCGCCCGCGGGCAGGCTCATGCGCCGCTGGGTGCCCGCCCGGTTCACGGCGGACGGGATTCCGGTGAACCGGCGGTGGTTCGCCGTGGTGGCCGTGCTGATCGCGGTGGCCGTGATCGTGACCGGCGCGATCGCTTTGTTCGGACACCGGCCGGGGGCGGAGACCCCGCCGCCCCTGCCGTCGGCGAAGGCCGCCGGAGAAGCCCCCGCCGCGGCGGCCAAGGCACCTCTGGTGATCAGCGTCGTCGGCCGGGTGCTCAAACCCGGCTTGGTCACCATCCCTCCGGGCGCACGGGTCGCCGATGCCCTCACGGCGGCCGGTGGGGCACCGCCCGGAACGGATCTGACCGGGCTGAACCTGGCCCGGCGGCTCACCGACGGCGAGCAGGTGGCCGTGGGCGTTGCTGTGCCGGCCGCGGCCGGCACAGCAACGCCGCCGGGGAAGCTCGACCTGAACACGGCCACGGCCGAGCAACTCGACTCCCTGCCCGGGGTCGGCGAAGTGATGGCCAAACGCATCGTCGACTGGCGGTCCGGGCACGGCGGGTTCACCACGGTCGAGCAACTCCGTGACGTAGAAGGGATCGGCGAAAGCAAGTACAGCAAAATCCGGGAACTGGTGTCCGTCGGATGAACCCGTCCGCCGATCCGTCCGAAGTGGACACCGCGTCGTGGCGAGGTCAAGACCTGCGGCTGGTACCGGCCGCGGCGACGGCCTGGCTCGGCACACTTTCCGGGCTGCTCGGCGGTTGGTGGATCACGATGCTCTGCGGTGCGGCCGCCGTGGTGCTCGCGATCGCCGCCGGCGTCCGTGCCCGCCGGACGGCGTCCCGGTGGGTGGCGGGCCTTGGCGCGCTCGCGGTCCTCGGAGTGCTCACCGCCGGTCCGGTGGCGCTGCGGATCCGGGCCGCCGAGCACGACGACCTCCGTGCCGCCGCCGCACGGGGGAGCGACGCCACCATGAGGGTGGTGGTCACCGAGCGGCCACGTCCGGTCCGCGGCGCCGGATACGCCGATCGCCAGACTGGCACCCGCCTGGTGGTCATCGCCGCGACGGTGGACGCCGCGGTGGTGTCGGAGCGGAAGGTGGATTCGGCCGGCCGGATCCTCCTGCTCGCTCCCGCCGAGGGGTGGACGGACCTGCTGCCCGGGCAGCAGGTCACCGCCTCCGGGCGGCTCGCACCGGCCGAGGGGGCCGAACTGACGGTCGCGGTCCTCTCGGTGCGAGGCCCGCCGTCAGCACTCGGACCGGCGCCCTGGTGGCAGCGAGCCGCGGAATCGCTGCGCACCGGGCTCCGGGCCCTGTGCACCGTCCTTCCCGAGGAGCAGGCCGGTCTGGTGCCCGGGCTGGTCGTCGGGGACACGAGCACGCTGTCCCCGAGGGTCGAACGCGAGTTCACGGACTCCGGCATGTCCCACCTGATGGCCGTGAGCGGTGGGAACGTGGCGATCGTCTGCGGCTCGATCCTTCTCCTGCTGAGGGTGCTCCGGGTCGGGCCGCGGACTTCCGCCGCCGCGGCCGCCGCGGGGCTCGCCGGGTTCGTGGTCCTCGCCGGGCCCGCGCCCAGCGTGCTCCGCGCCGGGGTGATGGGAGCGGTCGGATTGCTGGCGCTCGCGCTGGGGCGCCGGGGTTCGGCGCTGCCCGCGCTGGCGTTCGCGGTGGCGGGGCTCGTCGTGACCGATCCCGCGATGGCGGCCGACTTCGGCTTCGCGCTTTCGGTACTGGCCACCGCCGGGCTGGTACTGCTGGCTCCGAGGTGGGCCGAGTGGCTGGTCGGCCGCGGTGTGCCGTCCGGTTACGCAGAGGGGCTGGCCATCCCGCTGGCCGCGTTCGTCATGACGGCGCCGGTCATCGCGGGCATGGCGGGCTCGGTCAGTCTCGTCTCGGTGGTGACCAACTTGCTCGCCGCGCCGGTGGTCGCCCCGGCCACCGTGTTCGGCGTGCTCGCCACCGTCGTCGGACCGTGGTGGCCGTCGGCGGGCAGGCTGCTGGTCCAGCTGACCGAACCCGAGGCGAGCTGGCTCATCACCGTGGCCCGTCACGGCGCCCGCACGCCGGGAGCGGTCGTGGACTGGCCGGACGGCTGGTGGGGCGGGCTCTTGGCGACCGGTTTACTCGTCGTGCTGCTCGTCGCCATCCGGTTGCGTCACGCCAGGATCCTGCTGGCGATCGCCTTGGCCAGTGGGCTCCTCGTCTTCGTGCCGGTGAGGGTCTTGGCCCCGGCTTGGCCACCGGCGTCGTGGAGCGCCGTGGCCTGCGATGTCGGACAGGGCGACGCCGTCGTCCTCGCCACGGCCGAGCCGGGGAGGGCGATCCTGGTCGACACCGGTCCGGAACCGGGACCGGTCGACGAATGCCTGAGCAGGCTCGGGGTGGATCGCGTTCCGCTGATCGTGCTGAGCCACCTGCACGCCGATCACATCGGTGGCCTCGAATCCGTTTTCGAGGGCAGGTCGGTCGGAGCGGTGGCCGTCGGTCCGGGCCGGGCTCCGGCGTGGGCGTGGCGGCAAGTCGCCGACGAGACCGCGCGCCGCGGGATTCCCTTGTTGGAACTGGGGATCGGGCAACGGCTGGACTGGTCGGGCCTGTCCCTGGACGTACTGGGGCCGCGGTACGTCACCCGGCGATCGGTCCTCGAGCAGGACGGCACCGTGATCAACAACGGTTCGGTCGTCCTGCGTGCCGGAACCCCGGCGGGCCGGTTGCTGCTGACCGGCGACGTCGAACTCGCCGCGCAGGCCGACCTGATGGCCGAGGGGGCTGATCTGCGATCCGAGATCCTGAAGGTCCCGCACCACGGAAGTCGTTACACCGCGCCGGATTTCCTCAACGCGGTCGCGCCACGGGTGGCGTTGGTGAGTGTCGGCGCCGGGAACACCTACGGTCATCCGAACAAGTCCACTTTGGACAACCTGACGGCCGCCGGCGCCGCGATCGGCAGGACGGACACGGACGGCGACACCGCGGTCGTCGCCGACGCCCGAGGGCTCGCCCTGATGCGCCGGGGTGAGCCCCGCGGCCCGCCTCGTTCTTGAGGCGGGCCTGCGGGAACTCAGATGCCGAGAGCCTCGCGGACCGCGTCGGCCGAGGCGCTGACGGTGGCCTTCGGGCCGACCTTGTCCTCGACGGCGTCGAGGGTCTTGAGGCCGTCACCGGTGATGAGCAGCACGATCTCTTCGTCCGGGTTGAGCTTGCCGGTCTCGATGAGCTTCTTGGCCGTCGCCACAGTGACCCCGCCGGCGGTCTCGGTGAAGACGCCTTCGGTGCGGGCGAGCAGCCGGATGCCCTCGACGACCTCTTCGTCGGTGACGTCTTCGATCGAGCCGCCGGTGCGGTTGACCACGTCGAGGACGTAAGGGCCGTCGGCCGGGTTGCCGATCGCCAGCGAGCGGGCGATCGTGTCCGGCTTGACCGGCTGGACGACGTCGTGGCCCGCGCGGAACGCCGCGGAGACGGGCGAGCAGCCGGTGGCCTGCGCGCCGAACACCTTGTACGGCGTCTCGTCGACGAGGCCGAGCTGGCCGAACTCACGGAAACCCTTGTCCACCTTGGTGAGCTGGGAACCGGAGGCGATCGGCACGACGATCTGGGAGGGAAGCCGCCAGCCGAGCTGTTCGGCGACCTCGAAGGCCAGCGTCTTGGAGCCTTCCGAGTAGTAGGGCCGGACGTTCACGTTGACGAACGCCCAGCTCTCCTGCTCGGCGGCGAGCTGGGTGGCGAGCCGGTTCACGTCGTCGTAGTTGCCGTCGACAGCGATGAGGTCGCCGTCGTACACGGCGGTGGTGAGGATCTTGGCGCGCTCGAGGGTCTTCGGGATCAGCACGACCGACCGCCAGCCGGCGCGCGCCGCTGCGGCGGCGACAGCGTTGGCCAGGTTGCCGGTCGACGGACAGGCGAGCACGTCGAACCCGAACTCGCGCGCGGCGGCCAGTGCGACGGCGACCACGCGGTCCTTGAACGAGTGGGTCGGGTTGCCGGTGTCGTCCTTGACCCAGACCTTCTTGACGCCCAACGCCTTCGCGAGCCTGTCGGCTTGGATGAGCCTGGTGGCGCCGGGTTCGGTGTTGGGGATTTCTTCGACGTTCGACGGAACGGGAAGGAGTTTCTTGTAGCGCCAGATGTTCTTCGGCCCGGCTTCGATGTCTTCGCGGCGGACGCGGCCGAAGTCGTAGGCGACCTCGAGCGGCGAGAAGTCCTCGGCGGAAACGAATTCGGGGGCGAGCGGCTGCCGGTGTCCCTCTTCCTTCGACACCAGTTCGACGGCCGGTCCGAGATCCGGGGTCTTGGTGGTGGAGGTCGTGCCGAGGGTTGCGGTCATCGCGAGGTTCCTTCCTCATCTGCCCCGCCATGGCGGGCCGGAATTGGCACCGTGTTCGTCAGCTACCCCGCGATCGCGGGATGACAGGCTGACGCCGGTTGCCGGGGCTTCATCGGGCCGTTCCCTCTGCCCCTCTGGATGAGCGGTATTCGATTGTCGGCACGCGAATGATCGCGTCGCCTCGCCAACACCGTACGACATGAGCCTCCGGTGGGGCCACCGTGCCCTGAACACATCACCGGACAAAGCACACGAGAGGACGAATGGCAGGATCGTGTCCGTGACGACGCAAGCTTCCGCCCCATCGCCGCTGGTCCTGGTTCTCGGTGAGGAAGAGCTGCTGATCGAACGCGCGGTCCGCGGCGCTTCGGACGCGGCCAAAGCGGCCGACCCGACGGCGGATCTCACCCGGATCCGGGTGTCGGACCTCACAGTGCCGGCGCTCGCGGAGATGGTCAGCCCCTCCCTGTTCGCCGAGGGCAGGGTGATCGTCCTCGAGTCCGCGCACGACATCTCGCAGGAGCTCTCCGACGGGGTGATGGCCTACGTCAAGGCGCCCGCCGAAGGCATCGTGCTCGTTGTCGTGCACAGCGGAGGTGGCCGGAGCAAGGCGGCGAAGGCGCTTCCCGGTGCGCTGAAGAAGGCCGGGGCCGAGGTCGTCGAGTGCCCGAAGCTGACCAAGGCCGCCGAGCGGGAATCCTTCGTCCGCAACGAGGTCCGGCGGGTCGGCGGAAAGATCGACGGTGCGGCCGTGCTCGCGCTGATCGACGCCGTCGGCTCGGATCTGCGGGAGTTGTCGTCGGCCGCGACCCAACTCGTCGCGGATGCCGGGGGAACTGTCGACGAACAGGCGGTCCGCCGCTACCACCGGGGCCGCGCGGATGTGAACGGGTTCGCCGTCGCCGAGAAGGCCGTCGCCGGCGACAAGGCTGCGGCGCTGGAGTCACTGCGCTGGGCGATGCAGCTGGGCGTTCCGCACGTGCTGGTCGCGGACGCTCTCGCCGACGCCGTCCGGACGATCGCGCGGGTGTCCGGCGCGGGCCGGGGGAACCCGAACCAGATGGCGGGCGAGCTGGGGATGCCGCCGTGGAAGGTGCGCAAGGCACAGGGGCAGTCGCGTGGCTGGGGGCAGGACGGTCTCGCCACCGCGATGCGGATCGTCGCCCGGCTCAACGCCGAGGTCAAAGGTGCCGCGGCCGACCCCGAGTACGCGTTGGAACGCGCCGTGCTCGAGGTCGTGGACGCCCACGGCACCAGTCACTGAACATGGCGAAGGCCCCGCCGACGCGAGTCGACGGGGCCTTCGAAAAGCCGATCAGAGAGAGTTCGCGCGCTTCGCGAGCGCGGACTTCTTGTTGGCGGCCTGGTTGGCGTGGAGAACGCCCTTGGTCACGGCCTTGTCCAGCTTCTTGGCCGCGTCCTTCTGCAGCTCCAGGGCCTTGGCCTTGTCGCCGGAGTCGGCGGCCTCGCGGAACTTGCGGATCGCGGTCTTCACCGAGGACCGGATCGCCTGGTTGCGCTGACGCGCCTTCTCGTTGGTGGTGATGCGCTTGATCTGCGACTTGATGTTGGCCACGGGGGCGCTCCTCTTGAATCTCTCGGTGGTTTCACCGCCGCGCTGTGACTGGCCCTGCGCGCTCGTGAAAGCGGCGCGGGTTTCCTCCATGACGGAATGCCACACGGCGGTGAAGGATCAGCTTAACAGCCGTCTCGGAGCGGATCCCGGCCGCCTCCGGAGGGCTCTTGCGGTACGGTCGGGAGCGTAGTGCCTAGGGTTCCGCCGCCTGCCTGTTCAGCGAAAAACACAATCAGGGCGGGTGGGACAGGTCCGAGCGGCACCATCGGCGGCGCCGGAAGCCCCGCCGTTCATCTGACGGGACAAAAGCCTGGAGGACCGGGTTTTCCGCATGCGCGGAAAACGTGAAAGGTCCGTAGTGAACGCCACCGCCCTGTCCCTCGTCATCGTCGCCGCCGTCATTCACGCGGGCTGGAACCTCGCCGCCAAGCGGATCCGCCGTGGCGGAGCCCGGTTCGTCTGGGCTTACTACAGCTTCTCGGCGATCTTGTTCGTCCCCGTCATCGCGGTCTCACTGATCGTGGAGCCGCAGCGTCCACAGTGGACGTGGCTGCTCGCCGCCGCGGTCACCGCGGTGTTCCACGTCACCTACGGGGTGGTCCTCCAGCGGGGTTACGCCGTCGGTGATCTGTCCGTCGTGTACCCCCTCGCCCGCGGAACCGGGCCGCTGATCTCGGTGCTCGCGGCCGTCGTGCTGCTCGGCGAGCGACCGGGGCCGCTCGGCCTGGCGGGCGCGTTCCTCGTGGTCGCCGGGGTGCTGGTCATCGGGACCGGACGAGCGCCCGCCCACGCCGACGCCGCGGATCACGCCGCTCGACGCAAGGGCGTGGCGTACGGGCTGCTGACCGGGCTCACGATCGCCGCCTACACGCTGTGGGACGCCCATTCGGTCACCGGTCTCGGTGTCCCGCCGATCGTCTATTTCGGAACCGGCGCGATCGTGCAGAGCCTGCTTATGACGCCGTACGCGCTGAAGGACCGTGAAGAGGTCTCGTGGCTCTGGCGCGAGCACAAGCGCGAAGTCCTCATCGTCGGCCTGCTCTCGCCGGTCGCGTACCTGCTGGTCCTCTTCGCCCTTCAGATCGCTCCAGTGAGCCTCGTCGCACCCGCGCGGGAGCTGAGCATCGTCCTGGGTGGCCTCGCGGCCTGGTTGATCCTGAGGGAGGCGAACGCCGTCCGCAGGCTGCTCGGGTCCATGGTGGTGCTGGCGGGCATCGCCGCGATTGCGATGGCCTGAGCCCATCCGGTAGGGATTGAGCCATGGACGTGCTGAGCAGCAGGGTGCTGATCCACCCGAAGGACTTCGACGTGTCGACGGCGTTCTATCGGGACACCCTGGGCCTGGCGATCGACAAGGAGTTCCCCGGCGGGACGGTGTTCTTCGCCGGGAACGGGTCGATCGAGATCGTCGGGACCGGGAAGACCGGTCCGACCCCCGACGTCGCGTTGTGGCTCCAGGTCCGGGACCTGCCCGCGGCGCTCGAGGAACTCGCCGCGAAGGGTTTGGACCTGGTCCGCGGAGCACGCCGTGAGCCGTGGGGCCTGGACGAAGCGTGGATCGCCGACCCGGACGGCACCAGGATCGTGCTGGTCGAGGTGCCGCGTGAGCATCCGTTGCGCACCGACCCGCGTTAAGCCAGGGGTTTGACCGCGCGCAGCTGAGCGGCGAGGGAGGCGCCGAAGCCCGGCGGGTCCCAGGTCCACGTCTGCAGGTCGGTGAAGCCGGCGGCGGCCGCTTCGTCGGCCAGTTCGTGGCGGGAGACCGGCAGCCACTTCTCGTGCGATGACAACAGCAGCCTGCCGCCCGGTCGCAGCACGCGGAACAGCTCGGCGAACCCGGCAGGCCGGTCCTCCCAGAGCTGCACGTTGTTGACGCTCAGGACCACGTCGACGCTCTCGTCCGGCTCGCCGGTGGAGTCCGCGGCGCCGCTCCGCAGCTCCACCTTGTCGCCGCATCGGCGGCGGGAGCGGGCGAGCATCTCCGGGGACGGGTCGACGCCGATCGCGCGGCCCGCGCGTTCGGCCACGGCCTGCAAGCCGACACCAGGTCCGGGGCCCACGACCAGGGTGGTTTCGCCCGACTCGATCGACGCCAGTTCGACGATGCGGAGTTCGGTGGCAGCGTTGCCGTGCGCCATCGCCAGGCCACCGAACCGGCCGAGCAGTCCCCTGGGATGGCCGAACGTCTTGTCGAGGATTTGGGTCAGTGAATTACTCATACTTCGAGGGCACCACAGCACGCCACGGGCCGCATCGGGGATGACCCCCACTCGCACCCGGAGCGGCATGGGAGCATAGAGGTGGCACACCCCGACCTTCGCGAGGAAACCCGTTGACGACGTTCGCCGACACGACCTTCACGCCCCCGGAGCTCATCCGGAACTTCTGCATCATCGCGCACATCGACCACGGCAAGTCGACCCTGGCCGACCGGATGCTGCAGCTCACCGGTGTGGTCGAGGAACGGGCCATGCGTGCGCAGTACCTCGACCGCATGGACATCGAGCGGGAACGCGGGATCACCATCAAGGCGCAGAACGTGCGCCTGCCCTGGAAGGTCGACGGTCAGGACCACGTCCTGCACATGATCGACACCCCCGGCCACGTCGACTTCACCTACGAGGTCTCCCGCGCGCTCGAAGCGTGTGAAGGGGCGGTACTGCTGGTCGACGCCGCGCAAGGGATCGAGGCGCAGACCCTCGCGAACCTGTACCTCGCGCTGGAGAACAACCTCCAGATCATCCCGGTGCTCAACAAGATCGACCTGCCGTCCGCGGATCCGGACAAGTACGCCGCCGAGATCGCGCACATCATCGGCTGCGAGCCGTCCGACGTGCTGCGTGTGTCCGCGAAGACCGGTGTCGGAGTCGGAGACCTTCTCGACGCCGTCGTGAAGCAGGTGCCCGCACCGCAGGGTGACGCGGACGCTCCGGCGCGGGCGATGATCTTCGACTCGGTGTACGACACGTACCGGGGCGTTGTGACCTACATCAGGGTCGTGGACGGCAAGATCACCCCGCGCGAGCGGATCAAGATGATGTCCACCGGTGCCACGCACGAGCTGCTGGAAGTCGGGATCATCTCGCCGGAGCCCAAGGCCAGCAAGGGGCTGGGCGTCGGCGAGGTCGGCTACCTGATCACCGGGGTGAAGGACGTCCGTCAGTCCAAGGTCGGTGACACCGTGACCTCCGAGCGCAACGGCGCGAAGGAGGCCCTCGCGGGGTACCGGGAGCCGAAGCCGATGGTCTACTCGGGGTTGTACCCGGTGGACGGTTCGGACTACCCCGAGCTGCGCGAGGCCCTGGACAAGCTCCAGCTCAACGACGCCGCGCTGGACTACGAGCCCGAGACCTCGGTGGCGCTCGGCTTCGGGTTCCGCTGTGGCTTCCTCGGCCTGCTGCACCTGGAGATCACCCGGGACCGGCTGGAGCGCGAGTTCGGCCTCGACCTGATCTCCACCGCGCCGAACGTGGTGTACGACATCGTGCAGGACGACGGCAAGGAAATCCACGTCACCAACCCCTCGGACTGGCCGACCGGGAACAAGATCGACAAGGTGCTCGAGCCGGTAAGCAAGGTGAGCGTCCTGGCGCCGTCGGAGTTCATCGGCACGATCATGGAGCTGTGCCAGAACAAGCGCGGACAGCTGCTCGGCATGGACTACCTGTCCGAGGATCGCGTCGAACTGCGGTACAACATGCCGCTGGGTGAGATCATCTTCGACTTCTTCGACACGCTGAAGTCGCGCACGCGCGGCTACGCGTCGCTGGACTACGAAGAGGCCGGTTCGCAGGCGGCGGACCTGGTCAAGGTGGACATCCTGCTGCAGGGCGAGGGCGTCGACGCGTTCTCCGCGATCGTGCACAAGGACGACGCCTACAACTACGGCAACCGCATGGTGAACCGGCTTCGCGAGCTGATCCCGCGGCAGAACTTCGAGGTGCCGATCCAGGCGGCCATCGGTGCCAGGATCATCGCCCGCGAGACCATTCGCGCGATCCGCAAGGACGTGCTCGCGAAGTGTTACGGCGGTGACATCTCGCGTAAGCGCAAGCTGCTGGAAAAGCAGAAGGAAGGCAAGAAGCGGATGAAGACCGTCGGCCGGGTCGAGGTCCCGCAGGAGGCCTTCGTCGCCGCACTGTCCACTGAGGACAACGGTAAGAAGAAGTAGGCGATACTCACGAAAGGCCGCCCGAAGCGCTATCGGGCGGCCTTTCGTGTCAGCGATTCCCGCTGACGCGGTTCGCGGTGACGAAGACCGCGACGCGGCGTTCTGCGGCCATCGCGCGGTCGTACTCGTCCCAGTCGTCGTGGGTTCCGGTGGCCGCGATGAAGACCTCACGCAGCAATCCGGGGAGCCCGGCCGGATCGAAGTCCGGATCCGGGTCGTCCGGGCCGATGAGGTGGACGGTGCCCTGGACCGCCGCCCATTCCCAGCCGCGGCGGAAGGTGATCGTGGCGTGGCCCGCGCGGCGGAACAGGTCGAGTTTCTTCACCCCGCCCATCGCGACGAAACCGATCCCCGGTGCCTTCGTGACCGGGTCTTCGATCACGCCGGCGTTCACCACCGACGAATGCACGGTGCCGTCCGCGCGGACCGTCGAGACGGTCGCGAGTCCGTTTTCGCGCAAGGAAAGAGTGCGGACGAGTTCGAGGTCTGCGGCCATGGATCCACCGTAGCCCGCCCGGCCCGGTGGAGGGGCCGAGCGGACGCACGGAAGCGGTCAGCAGGTGCCGTTGTCGCGCCAGACACCCCACTGGCCGGTGCTGCCGGGCTCTTCGCCTTGCGTCCACCACTGCGCCGCCCATTTGTGCCCGTTGTGGGAGACGGTCGCTCCGCCGGTGTAGACCGAAGCGCGGTCCCACGCGGGGAGCGTGCAGGTGCCGGGGTTGCCGGATCCGGTCTCCCAGGGCACCTGGCTCGACGCGTAGTAGTTGATTCCCTGCGCCTGCCAACGCGGGGCCTGCGCGCCGAGGCGGACTCGGAAGACGTTCCAGTCGTGCGTCGCCCACGGCGACCAGCCGAGCTCGGCGTGCGCCGGGAGCCTCGGGAAGGCGAGGTAGTCGATGTTCGCCGGGGTCACCACGGTTTCCGTCCACAGCGGGGATTCGACGCCGCGGACGGCGGATTCGGGCACACCGGAGAGGTAGGCGCCCGGGTTCCAGTTGTAGGCGTCCTGGACCTCGATGTAGCCCGCCCACGACAGCCCGATCGGCGTGCTGGAGTTGTACTTCATGTCCAGGTACGCCTTGTTCGCCGGTGACAGGATCACCTTGCTGCCGCGGGCGACGGCGTTCGAGACCTCCGTGCTGGACGTCGTCGTGCCCCAGAACTGCGGGGTCGCCGTGGCGGGCAGCGTGGCCTTGCCGATCTCGTGCCAGCCGACGACCTGCTTGCCCGCGGCGGCCACCATCGGCAGCACGCGATTCATGAAGGTGCGGTAGTCCGCGTCGCTGGTGGCCTGGGCCTCGTCACCGCCGAGGTGGAAGTAGGGCCCGGGCGTCAGCGCGGCGACCTCGCGGATCACGTCGTTGACGAAGGTGTAGGTGAGTTCCTTCGAGATGCAGAGCGAGCTGTAGCCGACCGCGGTGTCGGTGCGCAGCGGGGGAGCGGTGTTGTTGCAGTTCAGCTCGGCGTACGACGCCTGGGCGGCGTTGGTGTGGCCGGGCATGTCGATCTCAGGGATGACCGTGATGAACCGCGAGGCCGCGTAGTTCACGATTTCGGTGTACTGCGCCTTGGTGTAATAGCCGCCGGCGCCGCCGCCGACCTGGGTGCTGCCGCCGTAGGTGGCCAACCGCGGCCAGCTGTCGATCTGGATGCGCCAGCCCTGGTCGTCGGCCAGGTGCAGGTGCAGGTTGTTGATTTTGTACTGCGCGAGCTGGTCGATGTACCGCTTGACGGTCGCGACCGGGTGGAAGTGCCGGGCGACGTCGAGCATCGCGCCGCGGTAGCCGAAGCGCGGGTAGTCCAGGATGTTGGCGCCGGGGATCGTCCAGGGGCCTTGCTGCACCGTGGGGCTCTCGATCTTGCCGGGCAGCAGCTGTCGGAGTGTCTGTACGCCGCCGAAGAGGCCTTGGGCCGTCGTCGCGCGCAGGATGACCGAAGCGGACGTCGAGTTCAGTTGGTAACCCTGGTCGCCGACGCGCGTGTCGGCGCCGGACAGCAGGAGCGAGATGCCGTCGGCGGGCGTGCCCGACGGCGCGTCGGAGACGGGCAGGGCGAAGCCGGTGGACGTGCGGAAGACCCCGGCGAGGTAGTCGCCGACCGCCTTGGCCGGTGCCGAACCTGCCTGCGTGTAGATCTTGGTGTTCGCGGTCAGGGCGTAGTCGGCGCCGGTGACCGCTTGGGCCGAGACCGGGACCGGGACGATCGCCTGCAGCGGTGGGGTGGCCGCGTCGGCGACGGGGGCGGCTGCGGTGGTGGCGCCGGCGAACAGCGCCACTCCGACGACGGCGCGGCCCAGCCGCACTCTCAAGGTCTTCACCAGGGCCTCCTGGGGAGTGGAGACGTGACCCGCGTCACGACTGGTCAGATCGTCGCATTTTCGGCGGTAAAGGTCTAGACCACCAAGAAGGAACCTTGGAGTGACTCGAAGGTCACATTCCGTGTCGTCATGAGAGGACTATCGTCGGAATCGTGTTCGCAGATCTGCGTTTTCCCGTGATCGCGGCCCCGATGGCGGGCGGGCCGACCACTCCCGAGCTCGTGGCCGCGGTGACCGTGGCGGGCGGATTCGGCTTCCTCGCCGGGGGCTATCTGAGCGCCGATGCCTTGGCGGACCGGATCGCGAAGACGGCCGAACTCACCGGCGAACCGTTCGGCGTGAACCTGTTCGTCCCGGGTGACGCGGCCGAGGCGGATCTCGGCGGCCACATCGAGCGCTGGCGCGCGGAGGCCGAACGCTACGGCGTCGAGCCCGGAGAACCGCGCTGGGATGACGACGCCTACACCGCGAAGCTCGAGGTCGTGCTGGAGCGGAAGGTGCCGGTCGTTTCCTTCACCTTCGGCACGCCCTCAACCGAGGACGTCGAACGCCTGCACGCCAACGGGAGCAAGGTGGCGGTCACGGTCACCAGCCCGGCGGAGGCCGATCAGGCCGTGGCGATCGGCGCGGACGCGCTGGTGGTCCAGGGATTCGAAGCCGGGGCGCATCGAGGGCTCTTCGCTGACGAGCCTCGAGCCGAAGGCGGGGGAGCGCAGTACGGCGTGCTCAGCCTGCTTCGCCTGGTCTCGGCGCGGACGGACTTGCCGCTCGTCGCGACAGGTGGGCTCGTGCACGGTGCCGACATCGCCGCGGTGCTGGCGGCGGGTGCCGTCGCGGCGCAACTGGGCACCGCGTTCCTGTGTGCGGACGAAGCCGGGACGCAGCCCGCGCACCGCCAGGCGCTCGCCGACGCGGGAAGGCCGACGGCGTTCACCAGGGCGTTCAGCGGCCGTCCCGCCCGTTCCCTGGTCAACCGCGCGGTCGAGGACTTCTCGGCCACGGCGCCGTCGGCGTATCCGGAGGTCAACAACCTGACCAAACCGATCCGCGCGGCGGCGGGGAAGGCGGGGGATCCGGAAGTGATGTCCCTCTACGCGGGGCAGACCTACGAGCTCGCGGGCTCCGGGTCGGCGGCGTCGATCGTCGAACGCCTCCGAACCGAAGCCCGCGAAGCCGCTACGCGTTTGAGTCGTCTCCGCTGACCTGCTTCGTGTCGCCGTTGTTCACGTTCATCGCGGAGTGACGGCGGCTGTAGGCGAAGTAGATGATCAGGCCGATGCCGAACCAGGCCGCGAACCGCAGCCAGGTTTCCGGGTTCAGGAACGTGATCAGCCAGATCGAGAAGACGATGCCGATGATCGGCACGATCGGCATACCGGGCGTCTTGAAGCTCCGCGGCAGGTCCGGCTGCTTGTACCGCAGCACGATCACCGCGACACAGACGACGACGAACGCGAGCAGGATGCCGATGTTCGTCAGCTCGGCCGCCTCACCGATGGGCAGCAGCCCGGCGATGAGCGCCGACGCGCCGCCGAGCACCCAGGTCATCCGGTTCGGCACCTTGCGCACCGGGTGGGTCTTGCCGAACCACTTGGGCAGCAGGCCGTCGCGGCTCATCGAGTAGCCGACCCGGCTCGCGCCCATGAGGAAGGTGAACAGCACGGTGGTGATACCGATGATCGCGCCGACCGCGATGATCAGGCCGAGCCACTTCATCCCGATACCGGCGAAGGCGCTGGAGAACGCGGCTTCGCTGTCGATGTCCTTGTAGTTGACCATCCCGGTCAGGACCAGGCAGGCCAGCACGTAGAGCACCATCGAGATGGCGAGCGAGTAGATGATCGCCTTCGGCATGTGCTTCTGGGAGTCGGTCGATTCCTCGGCCGCGGTGGACATGGCGTCGTAGCCGAAGACCGCGAAGAACACCGTCGCCGCGCCGGTGAACGCGCCGCTGAGGCCGAACGGGAAGAAGTTCGAGTAGTTGTCGGTGTTGATGTGGAAGACACCGACGACGATCACCAGCAGGACCAGGCCGACCTTCAGGTAGACCAGCAGCGTCTCGAACCGGGCCGCGTTCTTCATGCCCTGGTTGAGGATGAAGGCGATCAGGAGGCACAGCAGGACGGCGAACAGGTTGATCTTGTAGGACCCTGGTTCCACCCCTCCCTTTTCGGTGCCGGGAGCGCCCAGCATCCACGTCGGGAGATCGATGTTGAGGTATCCCAGCAGCTCGTTGAAGTAGCCGGAGATGCCGATCGCGACCACCGCCACGATCGCGGTGTACTCCAGCAGCAGGTCCCAGCCGATGAACCAGCCGACGATCTCGCCCAGCACCGTGTAGCCGTAGGTGTAGGCGGATCCGGCCCGGGGGATCAGCCCGGCGAACTCGGCGTAGGAGAACGCGGCGGCGGCGCTGGCGATACCCGCGATGAGGAACGAGATGAGCACGGCGGGACCCGCCGTCTTGTTCGCGACCGCGCCGGCCAGGGAGAAGATCCCCGCGCCGATGATGCCGCCGACCCCGATCGCGGTCAGCTGACGCAGGCCCAGCGTGCGTTGGAGCCCGCCGCCGTCACTGAGTTCTTGGATCTGCTCGATCGGTTTGCGGCGGAATACCCCGGATCCCGAGCCCAGGCTGCGCGGTGCGGACATCGTCGTCTCCCAACAGGTTGTGACTTTCGGACCGGGTCACAGTCCGAAGGGCACCGTAGCGGGAGACGGGGCACCGCACCTATCCGGCGACGGTGTCCTCGCTCACTTCGGCGGCCACGCGAGCGGCGGCGATCTTCGACGGCCTCGACGCGCTGGCGGAGAAGTAGGTCAGCAGCTCCGAGATCTCGACGGGGTCGTCCAGCTGCGGGCAGTGACCCCAGTCCTCGCGCACCATCAACCTGCTGTGCGGGACCAGCGCGTGCAGCTGCCGTCCGGAGGCGGCGCTGACCAGCTTGTCCTTGCCGCAGACGACCACCAGGAGCGGGATGCGGACCTCTTCGAGCCGGTACGCGTTCGTGAGTTCCTCGACGAGTTGCCTCGCCTGCTCCAGCCGCGTCGTGGTGGAGCGGTAGTCCGGGAACAGCGACGTGAACCGGCGTACCTGGTCGGCGTCCGCGGCGGTGGCGTTGGCGTACAGCAGCCGGGGGACGACCTGCTCGGCGACGGCGCGCACGAGGAATCCGGGGATCGGCAGCGGCAGGGCCGAGTACATCCGCAGCGGCAGCGGGTAGCGGGCCACGGTGCGGATGAGCCAGCTGTCCACGAAACCGGGAGCGGCGATCGACACCACACCCGAGACCGGCAGCCGGTGGTTCTCGGCGGCACGCAGGCTCATCGTGCCGCCGAGCGAGTTTCCGGCGAGCACCACCGTGCCGAGTACGGCCTGCTCCTTGATCACGGCCGCGGTGAACGCGTCCAGCTGCGGGAGCATCGGGCCCGGCCGGAGTGGCTGAGCGTCACCGAACCCGGGCAGGTCGACCGCGACCGCCGGGACACCGGCGGCCGCCAGCAGTTCGAGAACCGGGCGCCAGGTATCGGCGCTGTCGCAGTAGCCGTGCAGCAGCACCAGCCTCGGTGCCGTCGGCTTGGCGTGCCCGCGCGAGGTGGTCCGCTTGCCGAGCACCCGCCGAGGCGCGCGGTCGGTGGATTCCACCGGCTGCGGCCCGACTTCGAGCACTCTGGTGCGGACACCGGCGTAGCGTCGGAAGGAGACGCGGATCGGGTCGGTGTCGGTGGTGTTCCGGCCCCCCGGGTCCGCCGGTTCGGGCCGCTGCGATGCGGTCATCTCTCCAGGCTAACCGCGAGAGGTCGGATTTTGGTCGAACTTTGGTCGGGAAAAGCTCGCTGAGTCATAACGTTCTTGACACTTGACAAGACCGCGAAATGACTGCTTGACCTGCGTGGAACGCGCGGACGTGCGCGAATGTGCGCGCTGGATCGCGGCGAGGGGGAAGACCGCACCCCTCCGATCAATGCGCGAAGACGACCTTCCCTGAAGTTTCCCCGGCGAGCATGTTTTCAAACCCGGTTTCGGCATCCGCGAACGGTAATTCGGCACCGATCTGCGGACGGACGCCCGTGAGCTCCAAATAGGCGAGGAGATCGGTCAGCTCGTCCCTGGTCCCCATCGTGGAACCCGCGATACGCAGTTGCAGAAAGAACACGCGCTGCAACTCCGCGTGAGCATCCGGACCGCTGGTCGATCCCGAGACGACGATGATGCCGCCCGGTTTGAGCGACTTCACCGAGTGGGACCAGGTCGCCTTCCCGACGGTCTCGAAGACCGCGTCGACCCGCTCCGGCAGTCGCGCGCCGGACTCAAAGGTCTGATGTGCGCCCAGATTCTCGGCCAGCGCGCGTTTCTCTTCGCTACGCCCAGTGACCCAAACCCTGAATCCGGCCGCACGCCCGAGCTGCACGAGGGCGGTCGAAACGCCCCCGGAGGCGCCTTGGACCAGCATCGTCTGTCCCGGCCGCAACCCGGACTTCACGAACAGCATCCGGTACGCGGTCAGCCACGCCGTGCCCATGGTCGCGGCTTCCGCGAAGCTCAGGCTCGCCGGTTTCGGCACGACATTGCGCGCCGGGACCACGACCTGTTCGGCGAAGGTGCCTTGGTGCTTCTCGGTGAGCAGGGTGCGCTTCGGGTCGAGAGTGTCGTCGCCCTGCCAGCCCGGGGCGTTGATCACCGAGTGGAGGACGACCTCGGTGCCGTCGTCGAGGGTGCCCGCCCCGTCGCAGCCGAGGATCATCGGGAACTGCTCGGGTTTGATGCCGACACCGCGCAGCGTCCAGAGGTCGTGCATGTTGAGGCTGGCGGCCTTGATGTTGACCCGCACCCAGCCTGCGGGCACTTCGGGCTCGGGTCGCTCGCCGATCACGAGCGAGTCCAGCGGCTTTTCGGCGTTGGGTTCGGAAGCGTAAACGGCGAACATTCCAGCAACTTACATGGCCTGACCGGCGGTGGCAGGGGCGCGAGCGTAGGCTCACAAAGTGTTCAACGGGCTTGCAGACTGGTGGGACGGCGTCGAGCTGTGGCTCGCGCAGGCCCCGTTTCCCGTGCAATTCGTGCTGGTCATGGCGGTCGTGGTGCCGCTGTGCCTGGTCGCGGCCTGGGTGCTCGACTCGCTCTTCGGCAAGGTCGCCCGGCTCTTCGGCGCGGCCCGCGATGCGAACGACCCCGACCGGCCCTCCTAAGCTGGCACACCATGTTCAACCGTAGGCGGATCACCGCCGCCCTGATCGGCCTGATCGTGCTGGTGCTCGCCGGCTGGTTCGTCAAGGACGGCATCAGCGGTGACGATTCGAAGAGCACTTCGGCCCCGGCGAGTTCGTCGGCTCAGACCAAACCGTCGGGTGCGGCCAAGGGCAAGGTCGCGGGCGAGGAGTCCGGTCTCCCGGTCAAACCGCTCACGGGGCTGCCCCCGCAGGCTTCCGAGACCTGGGGACTCATCAAGGCGGGCGGGCCGTACCCGTATCCGCGCAACGACGACGTCCTCTTCCAAAACCGGGAGAAGGTCTTGCCCGCCAAGGCATCCGGCTACTACCGGGAATACACGGTCAAGACGCCGGGCAGCCCGGATCGCGGGGCGAGGCGGCTGGTGACCGGCACCGGCAAGGAGCTGTACTACACCGAGGACCACTACAAGTCCTTCGTCGTAGTGGACACCGACCGATGAACGAGGCGGAGAAGGCCTTCGCGAGGGGTGCGCATCCGCATCTGATCGACGGCGGCCGGACGGTCGACAAGGCCTCCACACTCGACGCGATCGCGGAGGCGCTGTCGTTCCCCGACTACTTCGGGAAGAACCTCGACGCGCTCTACGACTGCCTCACCGACCTGTCTTGGCTCCCCTCGGGGGAGCACGTGCTGATCTGGGCCGGTTCGTCGGCACTCAGGGAGCGCGATCCGAAGGCGTATCTGGCCGTCCGGAGCGTGCTCTCGGACGCACAGCGGGCGCTGGGGCCGAGCGGGGACCGCTCGGATTCCCGGCGCCTCACCGTGGTCCTGCCGGATTAGGCTTCCGGAACCCAGTTCGGCTTGCGCTTCTGCGCGAAGGCCGTGATGCCCTCCTGTCCTTCTTCGCTCGCGAAGAACCCGGCGGACAGCTTGTTCATGGCCTCGAAGCCTTCGCCGGGGGTCGCCGGACGAGGCTTGCTGAGCAGTTCCTTCGTCGCGGCGAGAGCCTTCGGCCCACCGAGGGCGAGAGCCTTGACGTAACGGGCGACCTCGCCGTCGAGCTCGTCGGCCGCGACGGCCGAGTTCAGCAGGCCGATCTCGACGGCGCGCTTCGCGTCGAATGTGTCTCCGGTCAGGAACAGTTCGTGCGCGGCACGGGCGTTGAGCCGAGGCAACACGGTGAGCGAGATGACGGCGGGTACGACCCCGATCCGTACCTCGGAGAAGGCGAACGTCGCTTCGTGCACGGCGACGGCGATGTCGGTCGCGGCCACCATGCCGATGCCGCCCGCTCGCGCGGGGCCCGCCAGCTTCGCCACCACGGGTTTGGGGCTGGTCCACAGCTGGTCGAGGATCTTCGGGAACTCGTTGACGCCCTGGTTGCCCGCACCGGCGCCGCGAGCCTCCTTGAGGTCCATCCCGGCGCAGAACACCGGGCCGGTGTGGGTGAGCACGATGACCCGTACCGCGTCGTCCGCCCGCGCCTTGTCCAGCGACTCGCTCAGCTCGCGCCGCAGCTGGGCGGAGAGCGCGTTGCGGTTGTGCGGGGAGTCCAAGGTGATCGTGGCGGTGCCGCCCACCACGTCGTAGTGCACCAGTTCGTCAGCCATGGCCACACCTTCGCACGGCCGAAGTCGGGCCGGGCAGTGGCCTGCGCCACCCAGTTCCGAGGGTGGCGCAGGCCGCAGCTCAGCCGATCGTCGTCGTGGTGAAGGTGGGGCTCGGGTTCGGGAAGCACGACGTCGGCGCCGAGACGTCGAAGCCGGCGCTGACCACCGCGGTGAAGGTCAGGCCCGGGTCGGCGTAGCTGGAGCCGCCCAGTTTCGTCTCGATCGTGCCGGACGAACCCGCGGTGAGATGCGCGGTCACGGTCGGCAGTTCGAACGTCGACCCGCCCGCGATCGGACCGGGGAAGCTCAGCGTCGCGACGCTGCCCGAGACGGTGATCTTCGGCGGGGTCGAGCCGATGCCGGAGCCGCCGGTGAGCTCGGCGCCCACCCAGGTCGAGTTCGCCGGGATCGGGATCTTCAGGGAGAAGTCCTTGATGTTCTTGACCTTGTATCCGCTGACCTCGGCCGGGACGGTGTTGGCCGCCGGGTCGATGACGATGTCGAGGGCGGCGCCGGGCGCGACCGTGGCCGGCGCGGTGACGTCGGCGTCCTGGTTCAGCTTGAGGTACTTGTTGCCGACGAGCGGCGGCTTCGCCTCGCAGTCGAAGACGACGGTGGTCGCCGCCGAGGCCGGGGCGGCGAGACCGATGAGCGGGACGAGGACGCCCGAAGCGCAGACGAGGGCACGGATGGCAGCCTTCATGTTCCACCTACCTGGGGGTTCGATGGGGAGAAAGGGAGCTGCGCAGCGTTTAGAGAGTTACCGGCAAGTTAAGTAACTCGTCAAGAATTCTCCGTTCCCATACGCGAGGCGTCACGGAACTGGGAACAAGACCCTCCGAAGATCGGCATCAAGCGCCCGAACGGGACGAGTCGCTCTACCGTGCCGATGAATGATCAGGCGGCGAGCCGGGAGGCGGCGACGTCGTAGCGTTCCAGGACGAGCCCGGCGATCCGCGGATCCGGTCCCAGCGGACCGGCGACGATCACGGACGGGTCGGCTTCGCGGGCAAGGCGCGCGATCCGGTCCGGCAGCAGACCCGGCGCGAGGAACCAGCCCGCGACCGCGAGCCGCCGGGCCCCGTTGAGCCGCAACCGCGCGATGGCGGCGGGCACGTCCGGCTGAGCGGCGCTCGCGAAGGCCGGTGTCGCGAGCAACCCGCGACGCAGTTGCCAGCGGGTGGTGATCCCGGCGACCGCGTCGTTCGCCGCGACATTCGACGAGCCGACGCCCGCCAGCAGGACACCCAAGTCCGGGTCGCCGAGATCGGCACCCGCCTCGGTGAGCCTGTCCAGCGCGACCGTCTCGATGAGCGGGTCGATGCCCAGCACCCCGGAAACCCGCACTTCGAGGCCGGGGCAGTCCGCGGTCACCTCGGCGACGAGCGCGGGCAGGTCGACCCGGGCGTGATAGGCCACGCCGAGCAACAGCGGCACCACGACGACCTCGCGATGCCCCTCGGCGTAGAGGCCGCGCAGGGTTTCGGTGAGCAACGGCTCCGAGAGGTCCAAAAAGGACTCCCGGATGTCGAGGCCCGGTGCCAGCCCGCGGGAGACGTCGAGCAGCGCGCGGATCGTCGCGGCGGACCGCGGATCGCGGCTGCCGTGGGCGACGGCGACCAGTGGCGGAGTGAGGCTTGGGGTCATGCGAACCTTTCGCCGACGAGTCCGGCGGCGAGGGTGTCGCCGTCCTTCGGGTCGATGACCAGGAAAGCACCCGTTCGCGGGCTCACGCCGTAGTCGTCCACGCCGATCTCTTCGGCCAGCCTCAGCGTGACCCGGCCGATGTCGTTGAGCTCCAAGGTGGCCGGATCGTCCACACTGGACAACGTCTGCTCGTCGAAGCGGGCGTGGAGTTCGCCGACGAGGGCCTGCACCGTCCGCGTGCCGTGCTTCACCAGCACCCGGGCGCCCGGTTTGAGCGCCTTGGCCGAAAGCCAGCACAAGGTCGCGGTGATCTCGTCGGTCACCGTCGGCTGCCTGTCGGCGGCGGCGATCAGATCACCCCGAGAGATGTCGAGGTCGTCCGTGAGCAACAAGGTCACCGAGGTGCCCGCCCCGGCCTCGGAGAGCGGTCCGTCGGCGGTGTCGATGCCCTCAACCCGGCTACGGAGGCCTTGCGGGAGCACGACGATCTCGTCGCCCGGCCGGACGGTGCCCGCCGCGATCTGCCCCGCGTAACCCCGGTAGTCGGGATGGTCGGCCGTACGCGGCCGGATCACGTACTGCACCGGGAAGCGGAACGCCGAATCGTGCGGATCCGGCGCCACGGGCACGGTTTCCAGATGCTCCAGCAGGGTCGGGCCGGAGTACCACGGGGTCTTGTCCGATTTCTCCGCCACGTTGTCGCCCTCGAGCGCCGAAACCGGCACCGCGAGCACGGAACCCCGCTCGTAGCCCAAGGACGCGGCGTGCTCGGCGAACTCCTCGGCGATCACGGCGAAAGTCGCCTCGTCGTAGTCGACGAGATCGATCTTGTTCACCGCCAGCACCAGATGCGGGACGCCCAGCAGCGCGAGCACCGCGGCGTGACGGCGGGTCTGCTCGATGACGCCCTTGCGCGCGTCGACCAGCAGGACGGCCAGCTGCGCGGTGGACGCCCCGGTCACCGTGTTCCGCGTGTACTGCACGTGTCCAGGGGTGTCCGCGAGCACGAAGCTGCGCCTCGGCGTCGCGAAGTACCGGTACGCGACATCGATCGTGATGCCTTGCTCGCGTTCCGAGCGCAGGCCGTCCACGAGCAGCGACAAGTCCGGAGTGGACAGTCCTTTGTCGACACTGGCGCGGGTGACCGCGTCCAGCTGGTCGGCGAGAACGGATTTGGTGTCGTACAGGAGCCGCCCGACCAGGGTCGACTTCCCGTCGTCCACACTGCCCGCGGTCGCGAGCCTGAGGAGGCTGGACATCAGAAGTACCCTTCCCGCTTGCGGTCTTCCATCGCCGCCTCCGACATCCGGTCGTCGGCGCGGGTGGCGCCGCGTTCGGTGAGCCGGGAGGCCGAGACCTCGGCGATGACCTCGTCCACCGTGGCGGCGGTCGATTCGATGGCGCCGGTGCACGAACCGTCGCCGACGGTCCGGTAGCGCACCGTGAGTTCCTTGACGACCTCGCCCGGCCGCGGCCCGCCCCAGGGGCCTTCGGTCAGCCACATGCCGTCGCGCTGGTAGACCTCGCGCCGGTGCGCGTAGTAGATCGACGGCAGCTCGACCTTCTCCCGCGCGATGTAGTTCCAGACGTCCGCCTCGGTCCAGTTGGACAGCGGGAAGACGCGGACCTGCTCGCCGGGGCGGTGACGGCCGTTGTAGAGGTTCCACAGCTCGGGGCGCTGCCGACGCGGTTCCCACTGGCCGAAAGCGTTGCGGAGACTGAAGATCCGCTCCTTGGCTCGGGCGCGCTCCTCGTCGCGGCGCCCGCCGCCGAAGACCGCGTCGAACTTGTTCTCGGCGATCGTGTCGAGCAGCGGAGTGGTCTGCAACGGGTTGCGCATCCCGTCGGCGCGCTCCTCGAGCCTGCCGTCGTCGATCCAGTCCTGCACCTTCGCCACGAGCAGCCGCAGCCCGTGCTGCTCGACCACCCGGTCGCGGAAGTCGATGACCTCGTCGAGGTTGTGCCCGGTGTCCACGTGCAGCAACGGGAACGGCACCGGCGCGGGCCAGAACGCCTTGATCGCCAGATGCAGCAGGAGTGTCGAGTCCTTGCCGCCGGAGAACAGGATCACCGGCCGGTCGAACTCGCCCGCCACCTCGCGGAAGATGTGGATGGCCTCGGATTCCAGCGCCGCCAGGTTGTCCTGCGCGGCGTCCGTCGCCGGTTCGAGCGTGGTCATGTCGTCCCTTCTCACCCGTGCAGGCCGCACTCGGTCTTGCCCTGCCCGGCCCACCGGCCGCTGCGCGGGTCCTGACCCGGGGCGACCTTCGCGGTGCACGGCGCGCAGCCGATCGACAGATAACCGATGGACACCAACGGGTTCTCGAGGATCCCGTGTTCGCTGATGTAGCCGTTGAACTCGTCGTCCGACCACGGCGCGATCGGGTTGATCTTCACCAGCCCGTTGCGGTCGTCCCAGGTGACGATCGGGGTGTTCGCGCGGGTCGGCGCGTCGACGCGGCGGACGCCGGTCACCCACGCCGAGTACTTCGCGAGCGTGTTCCGCAGCGGCACGACCTTGCGCAGCTGGCAGCACTGGTTCGGGTCGCGTTCGTGCAGTTTCGGGCCGTACTCCGCGTCCTGTTCGGCGACGCTCTGCGCGGCCTGCGCGTTGACGATCCGCACGCCGGGGTAGACCGCCTGCACCGCGTCACGGGTGCCGATGGTCTCCGGGAAGTGGTAGCCGGTCTGCAGGAACAGCACGTCGACGTCGGGTTTGACCTGGGTGGCCAGATCGATGAGGACGGCGTCCTGCATGTTCGACGCGACGATGAAGTCGTCGCCGAAGGTCTCCGCGGTCCAGCGCAGGGCCTCGGTCGCGGTCGCCTCCGCGAGCTCTTTCGAGGCCCGTTCGGCGAGGGTCTTGTAGTCGGCAGTGGCGGTCATCCTGGTGACACCTCCGGAAAGGACAGTCCGAGGAACTTCACGGTGAAGACCCGGCGGCAGCCCGAGCACAGCCAGGAGCCGCCCTCTTCCGGCCGCAGGTCTTCATCGCCACAGAAAGGGCAGTGGTACGGCGTCGCACGCTCGGTCACTGCAGGACGCTTTCTTCGGCCCGCGTGACCCATGGGGCGAACCGCTCGCCGGGTTCGCGGCCGGCGATGTACGCCCGCACGACCCGCTCGACGTACGCGGTCAGCTCCGTCGCTGTCACCTTGTGCCCGCGCAGTTTCCGGCCGAATCCGGCGTCCAGGCCGAGGCCGCCGCCGAGGTGGACCTGGAAGCCCTCGACCTGCTTGCCGTCCGCGTTGGTGACGATCTGGCCCTTGAGCCCGATGTCGGCGGTCTGGATCCGGGCGCAGGAGTTGGGGCAGCCGTTGAGGTGCACGGTCACCGGGTTCTCGATCTCCGCCTGGATGTCGGCGAGACGCTTCTCCAGTTCGGTGACCAGTTCGATCGCGCGCGCCTTCGTCTCGACGATGGCGAGTTTGCAGAACTCCAGGCCGGTGCAGGCCATGATCCCGCGCCGCCACGGCGACGGCTCGGTCTGCAGGCCCAGGTCGGCCAGTTCGGTCTTCAGCCCGCTCACCTCGGCCTCGGGGACGTCGAGGATCACGAGTTTCTGTTGCGGGGTGAGGCGGACACGGTTCGACCCGGCGCGTTCGGCGGCCTTCGCGACCGCCAGCAGGGTGGCGCCGGACACCCGGCCCGCGATCGGCGCGGCGCCGACGTAGAACTTGCCGTCGGTCTGCGGGTGCACGCCGACGTGGTCGATCTGGGTGGCGGGCACCTCGGGCGCCGGGCCGTCGGTCAGCTTCCTCTCGAGGTACTCGTCCTCGAGCACATGGCGGAACTTCGCGGCGCCCCAGTCCTTCACCAGGAACTTGATGCGGGCGCGGGCGCGCAGGCGCCGGTAGCCGTAGTCGCGGAAGACGCTGATCACGCCTTCCCAGACGTCGGGGACCTCGTCGAGCGGGACCCAGGCGCCGAGCCGCTGGCCGATCATCGGGTTGGTGGACAGGCCGCCACCGACCCACAGGTCGAAACCGGGCCCGTGCTCCGGGTGGTCCACGCCGACGAAGGCGATGTCGTGGATCTCGTGGGCGACGTCCTGCTGGCCCGAGATCGCGGTCTTGAACTTGCGCGGCAGGTTCGAGTAGCGGGGGTCGCCGATGTAGCGGCGCTTGATCTCGTCGATCGCGGGGGTGCCGTCGATGACCTCGTCCGCGGCGATACCGGCGACGGGGGAGCCGAGGATGACGCGCGGGCTGTCGCCGCAGGCCTCCATCGTGGTCATCCCGGCCTTCTCCAGTTTGGCCCAGATCGTCGGGACGTCCTCGACCTGGATCCAGTGGTACTGGATGTTCTGCCGGTCGGTGATGTCGGCGGTGTCGCGCGCGTGGGTCTGCGAGATCTCGGCGAGCACGGCGAGCTGATCCGTGGTCAGCGCGCCGCCGTCGAGCCGGACCCGCAGCATGAAGTAGCGGTCGTCGAGCTCCTCGGGCTCCAGCGTGGCGGTGCGGCCGCCGTCGATGCCCGGTTTGCGCTGGGTGTAGAGACCGAACCAGCGGAACCGGCCGCGGAGGTCGCCGGGGTCGATCGAGTCGAACCCGCGGTGGGCGTAGATGTTCTCGATCCGCGCGCGCACGTTGAGCGGGTTGTCGTCCTTCTTGGACCGCTCGTTGGGGTTCAGTGGCTCGCGGTACCCCAACGCCCACTGCCCCTCGCCGCGTTTCTGTTTGACCCGGGGCGTGCGGGCAGGGGTCTCGCGCGTGGGCGACGACATGGGAGTCCTCCGGCAGATCGTGGTGGTGGCGGGGAGTCAGCGGTTCGTCGCACAGAGCGCGCTCGCCACACGACGGAGATCCACGTGGCGGCGTGCCACGAGGGTGATTCCGGCGCGGGTCATTCGTTCAGCGTGCCACGCGCCCACTATGTGGTCTAGGCCGGTCCGAATGCTGGGAACGGAGTCCGAACGAGACTGTTTTCGCTGGTCGAGGGCCTGTTTCGAAGGTCAAGCCCGGGTTCGCCGCCGCCACTGTGACGCAGAACGCGCAAGACTCAAGAGGGCAGGACGCGGTCCACGATGAGCCGGATGACGTCTTCGTCGGTGACGTCCGCGAGGACTTCCGGGAGGGTGAGCCGTTCGACGGTGAGCCCGGTCAGCGCGAGATACATCAGCAGGACCTCGGCGCGCCCGCCCGGCATCCCCGCCGCGACATGCCACTCGACGCTCATGTCGATGCCCTCGCGGATCGTCTTGGTCAGCTCGGCCGCCAGATCCGGGCGCCGGGTGGCTTCGAGCCGGAGTTCGAGCAGGGCGAGATACGGCTCACGGTGGCCTGTCAGCCGTCCCATGAGTTCGCCGAGCAGCACGCCGACCCGGTCGTGCGACGGCGTCTCGGCCTGCGGATTCGCCATGACGTCGGCCGGCGCCGAAAGCCGCTCCTGCACGCGGACGCCGACCTCGCCGAGCAGCTGGTCCCGGTTCCGGAAGTAGTTGGACGTCGTCCCCGGCGGAACGTCCGCTTCGACGTCCACGGCGCGGTAGGTGAGCCCGCGAGCGCCCTCGCGGGCGAGAACGGTGATGGCGGCGTCGGTGAGAGCGGTCCGGCGCTCCGGGTTCTGTCGCATCGGGACATTCTCCTTGCTTCGATCAAACCACTATGCTTATAGTACTACGCATCAAGTGGTTCTTCTGGGAGGAAAACACCAAATGCAACTCAGCGGTTTCGGTGCCTGTGTGCTCGTCGACGACATCGCCGAGACCACCGCCTGGTGGAAGCGGCACCTGCAGTTGACGGTGACGATCGAGCTCGACTGGTTCTCCAGCCTCAACGTCGGGGTGCCGGGCTATGAAATGAGCTTCGCGAAGCGCGGCCACAAGGCCACGCCGGAGCCGTGGCGCGCGCAGGACGCGGCCGGCTCGATGGTCGGGTTCATGGTCGCCGACGCGGCGGCCGAGTACGAGCGGCTGCGTGGGGAAGGGGTCAAGATCGTCACGGAGCTCGTGGACGAGGAATTCGGCCAGCGGCACTTCTACATCGAGGACCTGAACGGCTTCCTCATCGACATCATCGAGGTGATCCCGCCGTCGCAGGAATGGCTGGCCGCTAACGGGTTGGCCTAGTACCGCTTCGGGTGAGTGAGGCCGCGCGGACTCCCCGTCGGCGCTAGCTTCGGTCTCCGATCCACACTGGACGGAGGAGTTGCGCATGCGCCGATGGGTGGTCGCCGCGATGGTGCTGGCGTCCCTGCTGGTCCCGGGTACGGCTTCCGGGGCTCAACAGGGCTGCAGGCTGGTCTCGCCCGAGGAGGGGGCGGTGCTGCACAAGGGCAGCTCGTACCGGTTCGAGGCGGTCGGCTGTTCGCCGAACGCCCGGGGGCACCTGTCTCAAACGGTGCTGGTCGAGGTGGCGATGAGCCGCGACGCCGCCACGGACGACCACGGCGATTGGTCGCCCGACTACGTGGTCAACGACTACTCGCTGAACATGGAGACCCTGGTCTGGGTGCGGTTCGAGGACGGCACCCGCTCCACGTCGGTCAAGGTGCGTATCGCGGACAGATAGCGTGCTCCGTGAAGGCCTCTTTCCCCGGGGAAGGAGGCCTTCACGGCGTGGGGGACACTGGGGTGTGCCCGCGTTGCTGCCCGAAACCACCACGCCCGTCGAGTCGGCGCTCCCCGAGAGCGCGCTGGAAGGGCTCGGCACCCGGCCGTTCGGTGTCTACGTGCACGTCCCGTTCTGCGCGACCCGGTGCGGCTACTGCGATTTCAACACCTATACCGCCGGTGAGCTGGACAGTGATTCGTCGCCGCAGTCCTGGCTCGAAGGCCTCAAGCGCGAGTTCGACCTGGCCGCGCGCGTCCTCGGGAAGCCGCCCGCGGTCGACACCGTCTTCGTCGGCGGAGGCACTCCGTCCCTGCTCGGCGCCGAAGGGCTCCGAAGCGTCCTCGACGCCGTACGTGACACTTTCGGCCTCGCGCCCGGCGCCGAGGTGACGACCGAGTCCAATCCGGAGTCCACGTCACCCGAGTTCTTCGACGGCATCCGCGCCGCCGGGTACAACCGGATCTCGCTCGGGATGCAGTCGGCCGCGCGGCACGTCTTGAAGATCCTCGACCGCGTGCACACCGTGGGCCGTCCGGTCGCGGCCGCCGAGGAAGCGCGAGCCGCCGGATTCGAGCACGTCAACCTCGACGTCATCTACGGCACGCCGGGGGAGCGCGTCGAAGACCTCCAGGCTTCGCTGGACGCGGTGCTGGCCGCCGGTGTCGACCACGTGTCGGCGTACGCGCTGATCGTCGAAGAAGGCACCGCGCTCGCCCGCCGCATCCGCCGAGGCGAACTGCCCGCGCCGGACGACGACGTGCTGGCCGCCGACTACGAGATGATCGACCGTGTCCTCGCTTCGGCGGGTTTGCGCTGGTACGAGGTGTCCAACTGGGCGACCTCCGAGGAAGCCCGCTGCCGGCACAACATCGGCTACTGGCGCGGCGGCGACTGGTGGGGCGCCGGACCCGGCGCGCACAGCCACGTCGGCGGCGTCCGCTGGTGGAACGTCAAACATCCGGCGCGCTACGCCGCCTCGCTCGCCGCCGGGGACTCACCGGCCGCCGGCCGCGAACTGCTCACCGACGAGGACCGGCATCTGGAACGCGTGATGCTGGAACTCCGGCTGTCCGAAGGACTTCCCCTCGGCGCCCTCGACGACGACGGCCGCGCGGAAGCCCGTGTCGCGGCCGCCGAGGGGTTGCTCGATCAGTCCGCTTTGGACGGTCAGGATCGGGCGGTGCTGACCGATCGCGGACGGTTGCTCGCGGATGGACTGGTGCGACGCCTCACGTGAGCCGCGTCAGGCCGGCGAGGAACATGTCGATCGCGAACTCGAACCGCTCCCGAGCCGTCTCCGCGGTGAAGTACTCGCCCGAGCCGAGCAGGTTCGGGAACGAGCCGGGCGGGAACGACGACATGTACTCGACCATCTGTTTGCCGCGTTCCTCCTGTTCGGCCAGGTCGATGTCGCCGTGCTGCCAGCCCGCGCCCTCGTAGGCGAAAGCCTTGGCGTAGAGCCATAGCGCGTCGGCGGCGAACAAGGCCCGCTTGAGGTCGAGGCCGCCCGCGCGCAGTACCGCGAGCATGGCTTCGGCCTGCTGCAAGGCGTTCGCGCCGACCGGGACGGGGATGGCCCACGCGATCTTGGCGATCCCGGGGAACGACGTCAGCGCGCGCACGTTCTCCCGCAACAGGTCTTTCGCCTGCTCGATCCACCGTTCCGGGTCGGGTTCGGGGAACGGGCCGAAGTCGAGGACGTGGTCGACCATCAGCTCGTGGAGCTCTTCCTTGTTCGCCACATGGGCGTAGAGCGACGCCGGGCCGGTTTCCAGCGCCTGGGCCACGCGCCGCATGCTCACCGCCTCCAGCCCCTCGGCGGCGAGGAGGTCCAGTGCCGTCTTCACCACGAGCTCCTGGGACAGCACGGGTTTCTCGGCGCGACGCCGGGGCCTGCTCACTTCGTTCGCCTCCTGATCCGGGGTTCGCCGGGAACTCTACTTGACGCGAACGCTGTTCGTCTGTAGAACGGTGTTCGCAACACGAACGCTGTTCGACTAACTGGAGGACATCATGACCGAACGACGGACCGAGGTCCTGGCCGTGCTGGGCAAGCTCGCCGACGCGTGGAACGACGGCGACGCGGCCGCGTACGCCTCGCTGTTCACCGAAGACGCCGACTACGTGACCTTCTTCGGGATGAACATGCCGGGTCGGGCGGTCATCGAAAGCGCGCACCGATCCCTGTTCGAGGGGCTGCTGAAGGGGTCGAAACTCGTGGCCGGGAGCGGCGAGCCCAAGGTCCGGTTCGTCCGGCCGGACGTCGCGATCGTCGTGTCCGGCGGCGGGTCGTCGGTGTCGGGCGGGGACAAGCCCGAGCCGGGCCGGGAGTCGACGCTGACGTACGTGCTGGTCGAGGAGCCCGATGGCTGGCGGGTCGCCTCGTTCCAGAACACCAGGGTGAGCGATCCGGCCGCGAGCGCGGCGTGAAACCGCTGGTCGAGGTCGACGGTGTGGTGCCCGCGTCCGCCGACGAGGTCTTCGCCCGGATCGCGGGGATTCTTCAGGCGCAGCAGTACAACCCACGCTTCGAAATGGACCCCGCGCGCGGCTTCATCGCCCAGCAGGGCGGTTGGTGGTATCGCGGGGAGTACACCGTCGTGGATGATCCGGCCGGCGCGCGGGTGACCCATCGGGTGTACAACGTCGCTTCCCGGGGGCGGTGGGCGGTCCCGCTGGCCAACCGGTTCTTCGCCGGGTTCGCCGTGCGGGTCCGAGAGAGCTTTGATCGGATGCTGGGAGACGTCGCACGTCCGATCGGGGATCGGCGTACGCTCGGTTAGGTTGACCTAACCTGAGGAAAGGAATCGTGGATGGCCGAGGCGAGGAGATCGGTGTCGGCGACCCGGTTGCGGGTGCTGCGCACCGAGCGGATCACCCCGCATATGGTCCGGATCGTCGCTGGGGGCGAAGGAATCGCCTCGTTTCAGCCGAACGAATTCACCGACGCCTACGTCAAGGTGCACTTCCGGGTGCCCGGCGTCACCTATCCCGAGCCGTTCGACCTGGCGCGCGTCCGCGAAGAACTGCCGCGGGAGCAGTGGCCGCGGATGCGCTCCTACACCGTCCGGGCCTTCGACAGGGATCTCGGCGAACTGGTGCTCGACTTCGTCCACCACGGTGACGAGGGTGTCGCCGGACCGTGGGCCGCCGCTGCGAAACCCGGCGACGAGCTGCTGATCTCCGGTCCCGGCGGGGCGTACGCGCCGGGCGAGGAGGCCGACTGGCATCTGCTCGCCGGCGACGAGAGCGCCCTGCCGGCGATCGCCGCGTCCCTCGAGGCGATGCCGGCCGGTGTCCCCGTACACGCGGTCATCCTCGTGGAGGACGCCGCCGAGGAGCAGTCGCTGACCACCAAGGGCGACGCGCGGATCACCTGGCTGCACCGGAGCCGGGGCGACGATCTCGCGGCCGCCGTCCGCGCGCTCGACTGGCAGGACGGTGTCGTGCAGGCGTTCGTGCACGGCGAGGCCGCGTTCGTCCGGGATCTGCGACGTCATCTGCTGGACGACCGAGGGATGCGGCGAGACCTGCTGTCGATCTCCGGATACTGGCGGATCGGGAAGACCGACGAGGCGTGGCGGCTGGAGAAACAGGCCGAGCGGAACGCGTAACCTCGGTCACATGATCGAGCTGAAGGTGGACGTCGACCCGGCCGAGGTGGGTTTCGACGCGGAGCGGCTACAGCGAATCGACAAGCACTTCGACGGGTATCTGGAGCGAAATCTGCTTCCCGGGTATCTGGCCGTGGTGACCAGGAACGGGAAGGTCGCGCATCTCGCGTCGAACGGGCTGCGCGACATCGAGGCCGGGCTTCCGGTCGAGACCGACACGATCTGGCGTGTCTTCTCGATGACGAAGCCGGTCACCTCGGTCGCCGCGATGATGCTCGTCGAAGAGGGACGTATCGACCTCAAAGACCCGATCTCGCGCTGGCTGCCGGAGTTCTCGCAGCCGCGCGTCTACACGGCGGGCTCCTTCGTCCGGCCGATGACCGAGCCCGCGACGGAACCGATCCGCCTCTGGCATCTGCTCACCCACACCGCGGGCCTAACCTACGGGTTCCACCGCACGCATCCGGTCGACGCGCTCTACCGTGAGGCCGGTTTCGACTGGGGCACCGCGCCGGGGCTCGATCTGGCCGGTGTCTCGGAGGCGATCGCGCGGCAGCCGTTGCTGTTCCAGCCCGGTACCCAATGGAACTATTCGGTCGCGACGGACATCCTCGGCAGGCTCGTCGAGGTCGTCTCCGGTCAATCCCTCGACACCTTCTTCACCGAGCGGATCTTCACTCCGCTCGGCATGCACGAGACTGGATTCCGAACCGACCCGGACGCGCTCGACAGGCTGGCCGCCCTCTACGTGCCCAACCCGAAGACGAAGGCGCCGTTCCGCCACGACGAGATGGGCGCCATCGGCCGCGTCACGCCCGCGTGCCTTTCGGGCGGTGGAGGCCTGGTTTCGACGGCGGGCGACTACCACCGCTTCACGCAGATGCTGGTGCGCGGCGGTGAACTCGACGGAGTCCGGCTGCTCGGCCCGCGCACGGTGCAGCTCATGGCGAGCAACCACTTGCCGGGCGGGGTGGATCTGGAGACCTACGGAGGCGGCGCGTTCTCCGAGACGCCGTTCGACGGTTTCGGCTTCGGACTCGGCTTTTCCGTGCTCGAGGACCCGGTGAAGGCCAAAACCCTCGCCAGCGCCGGGGAATTCGCCTGGGGCGGCGCGGCGAGCACCGCGTTCTGGGTCGATCCGGACGAGGACGTCACGGTGCTGTTCTTCACCCAGCTGCTGCCGTCGACGACCTATCCGATCCGTGTCGAACTGCGCAACCTGGTGTACCAAGCCCTCGCGGGTTGATCCTTTTCGGGCAGCCCATCAGGCGAATCCTTTACCGCGCAGGAGAAACCCGGCCACACTGGACCCCAGCCGATGGGGAGGGGTCTTCATGCGCCGGATCGTGGTGGTCGGGGCCGGGCAAGCCGGTCTGGTCCTGGCTTTGGGTCTTCAACGGCACGGATACGCCGTCACCGTGGTCACCGACCGCGACGCCGAGACGATCCGTGCGGGCGGGCTCATCTCGAACCAGTGCTTGTTCCACCCCGCGTTGACGCGGGAACGCGCGCTGGGCATCAACTTCTGGGACGGCGATGCCCCGGAGATCCTCGGTGCGTCCTTCGGGCTCGCCGGGGACTCCCCGGAGCCCGCCATCGCGTGGCAGGCCCGGTTCGACCACCCCGCGCAGTCGGTCGACCAGCGGGTCAAGGTGTCCGACTGGCTGACCGCCTTCGCCGGCCGCGGCGGCGAGGTGCGGCTCGGCAAGGTGACACCCGACGGGCTGGAGGAGTACGCCCGCGAGTTCGATCTCGTCCTGGTCGCGGCCGGGCGAGGGCCGCAGTTCGACAGTCTCTTCCCGCGTGACGACGCGCGTTCCCCGTATCGCGAACCGCAGCGGACCATCGGGATCATGTACCTCGTCTCCGGCCGCGACGAGCCGCTGCCGGTGTATCCGGGTCTGACGTTCGGGCTTTCGCAAGCCGGTGAGCTGTTCGGGCTGCCGGTCCAGTCCGTGCGCGGACCCGTCTTCGGCCTCGGGTTCTTCGGCGTGCCCGGCGGCCCCATGGACGTCTGGGACGACGTCGCCGATGTCGACGAACATTTCGCGCTCGCGATGGCGTTGCTGCGCAAGCAGTTCCCGTGGGTCGAGGAGTCGCTCGCCGACGCCCGCCCGAGCGGGCCGCTGGACGTCCTGCGCGGCCGGGTCCTGCCGATCGTGCGCGATCCGGTCGGGACGCTGCCGTCGGGGGCGAAAGTGCTGGCGATGGGCGACGCGGCGGTGACGAACGACCCGATCGCCGGACAGGGCGCGAACATGGCGTCGCACGCGGCCGCGGTCTACGAACGGCGCATCCTCGACCACGGCGACCGTCCGTTCGACGAAGCGTTCCAGCGCCGTACTTTCGCCGAATACTGGGAAAAGGCACAGCACGCGACCCGGCTGAGCAACGATTTTCTCGCGCCGCCACCGGATCACGTGCTGGCCACCCTGGACGCCGCGCAAACGGCGCCCGAGGTGGCTCGCCGGTTCGCGCACGTCTTCTCCGACCCCGCCGACTACGCCGCTTGGCTGACCGACGAGAAGGTCGCGCTCGACTACCTCGGGTCGAACGGCTTCTGATCCGGAGCGCAGACGGTGCCGCGCGCCGGGAGACGGCCGTAGGTCAGGTAGGCGTCGAGGGCCGCGTCGACACATTTGCTGCGGTTCGCCGCACCGTGCCCCCAGGCGTCCAGCGTCAGGAGCCGGGCGTTCCCGAGGATGCGTTCGGTCCGTTTCGCCCCCGCGTACGGCGTTTCCGGATCGCCCTTGCCGTTGGCCAGCAACAGGATCGGCGCGGTCGGCCGGTTCCAGGGGCCGGTGTGGCGTGCCGGGTCGGAGGCGGGCCAGAAGGCGCACGGCAGCGAGAGGTACGTGTCGTACGAACCGAAACCACGGCCTTCGCGATCGGCCTCGCGGGCGGCTTTCGCCCACGCCGCCGGGTCACGCGGGTTCGTGGTGTCCGCGCAGATCGTCCCGCCGCCGCCCAGCGCGGAGTCGAACGGTGTCACGATGGCCTTCGAGGTCACTGATTTCGTCGCGGCCTGAAGGAATTCCGCCAGCGCGGGAGAGTTGGCCTCGTCCGTCAGCGCGTTGTGGGTGCGCCGGATGACCTCCTGGTAGGTGAGCGCGCCCGGTGTGGCTTCGAGCCGGTCGAGGATGCCGTCGTACTTGGCCCGCAGATCCGTCCCGGGCTCGCGGAACGCGCACCGGACGTCGGCCGCGCACGTGTCGAGGAACGCCTGCAGCGCGCGGTCCGCGTCCCGGAAGCCGCCGAGCCTGGTGCTGAACGGGACGTTCGCGTCGTCCGGACGATGCCCGGTGGACCAGGCGACCGGATCGTCGACGGCGTCGAGGGCCAAGGCGCCGACGCGCTGCGGGAACAGGTTGGCGTACACCTCGCCGAGATACGTGCCGTACGAGAGACCGTAGTAGCGCAGGTGGGGCTCGCCTGCGGCCTGGCGCAGCTTGTCGAGGTCCCGGGCGACGTTCGTGGTCGACAGGTGACCCAGCAGCGGCCCGGCGTTGCGGCCGCACGAGGCGGCGACCTCGCGGACGTCGGCGAGATGGCGGGTCTCCTGCTCGACGGTGATCGGGAACTGGCCGAGCACGCGTTTGAGCGGCTCGGTTTCCGCTTCGCTCGCGAAGCAGCGAACCGGTGTGCTGGCGCCGACGCCGCGCGGATCGAAACCGACGATGTCGAACTGCCGGTGCAGCGACTCGGTCTGGAACTCGCTGAAGCGACCCGGATTCCCGGGGCCGCCGGGGTTGGTGAAGAGGGTGCCGCGTTTGTGCTTCCGGTCCGTCGCGGGGAGACGGCCGAGCGCGATGGTGATCCGCGGGCCGCCCGGGTCCTGGTACGAAAGCGGGACCTGGAGTTCGGCGCAGTCGTAGCCGGGCGGTGATCCCGCGGGGCAGGGGCCCCAGTCGATGCCCTTCGGAGTGGCCGAGACCACGGGCGCGATCGTGACGGTGGCGAGTGCGGTGAGGGTGATCAAAGCGGCGGTGCGGACTCTGATGGTGGTCACCGGTCCAGCGTCCCGCCTCGAGGGCGCGCGATCCCTGGTGCGCGTACCCGGAAACATGGTGGGGTGAACCCCTCCATGGTCAACATATAGCGCACCGGGGGGCTTGCGGCAAGACCCCGGTGGTACCGCAGAATCCTCGGCTGTAGCTGGAGCAGGCCGAACAGGAGTGAAGATTGACCGACGTCGACGTGATCATCGTGGGTGCCGGCCCGACCGGTCTGATGCTGGCCGCGGAGCTGCGGCTGGCCGGGGTGCGCCCGCTGGTCCTGGAACGGCGGCCGGAACAGGGGACGACACCGAAGGCCCACGGCCTCAGCGGGCAGATCCTGGACCTGCTGGGATACCGCGGCCTGCTGGACCGGGTGCGGGGGCTCGCCACCGACCCCGTCCCGCCCCACAGGTTCCCTTTCGGCGGTGTGCACGTCGACCTCACACGGTTCGACGAGCCTCCGCTGAAGGCGCTTTCGGTGCGTCAGCAGCTGTTGGAGCGGCTGTTGGAGGAACACGCCCTCGAACTCGGCGCGAAGGTGCGCCGCGGGCACGAGGTCATCGGGCTGTCCCAGGACGGCGCCGCCGTGACGGCCCGGGTCCGCGGACCCGAGGGGGAGTACGAGATCACCGCCCCGTACCTGGTGGGATGCGACGGCGGCCGCAGCCCCGTCCGCACGCTCGCCGGGATCGGGTTCCCCGGGACCACCTATCCCGAGGTCAACCGGATCGGGCAGGTCAAGATCCCCGACGGGCTGACGGTGCACGACAACGGCGACATCGAGACGCCGGGGCTGGGCCGGATCAAGGCGGGCTACACCCGCACCGACAACGGGGTGTTCGCGCTCGGCTCGCTGACGCCGGGGATCGTGTTCATCCAGACCACCGAGGAGGATCTCGGCGAGGTCGACGACGACATGCCGATGACGCTCACCGAACTCGGCGACAGCATCCGCCGCGTGCTCGGCGGGGACGTCCCGCTGGGCGAGCCTGTCCGGCTCTCGCGCTACCAGTTCTCCTCCCGCCAGGCGGAGCGCTACCGCGAGGGAAGGGTCCTGCTGGCGGGCGATGCGGCCCACCTGCTGCCGTCGACGGGTACGGCGATCAACGTCGGCATGTCCGACTCGGTCAACCTCGCCTGGAAGCTCGCCGCCGAGATCCAGGGCCGGGCGCCGGAAGGGCTGCTGGACAGCTATCACACGGAACGGCACGCCGCCGGTGCCCGCGCGCTGCTGCAGTCCCAGGCGCAGGTCGCGCTGCGGCGCGGGCACGACGAGGCCGCCGAGGCACTCCGGACGGTCTTCCAGGAACTGCTGGGCGACGAGCAACCCGCGCGAAGGCTGGCCGAGCATCTCGCCGGGACCGACCTGCGCCACCCGATGCCCGGCTCCGGGCACGCGCTCGCCGGCACGTTCGTCCCGGATCTCGCGCTGGAGACCGACCAGGGCGCGACCAGCGTCGGGGAGTTGCTGCGTCAGGCGCGGCCGGTGCTGCTCGACCTCGCGGACCGTCCCGAACTGCGTGCACTCGCGCAGGGGCTCGTGGACGTCCAGGTCGCGAAGGCCGAGGACAGGCCCGCCGACGTCCTCCTGATCCGCCCGGACGGCTACGTCGCCTGGGCGGGGGACACCGACACCGACGGCCTGCGGGAGGCCCTCGCCACCTGGTTCGGCGCCTGACCCAACGCCTTTAGTCCTCTGGATGCGGTGAATCGCATCCAGAGGACTGAACGCGGGGTTGTCAGCGGCCGATGACCTCCGAGCCGTAGCGCTTCAGGGTTTCTTCCCGCTGATCGTGCATGAGGTACAGCGAGAACTGGTCGACTCCGAGCGAAGCCAGCTCCTCCAGCTTTTCGATATGCGCCGAAGACGGCCCGAGCAGGCAGAAGCGGTCCACGATCTCGTCCGGTACGAAGTCGGTCGAGGGATTCCCCGCCCGCCCGTGGTGCGAGTAGTCGTAGCCCTCCCGCTCGCGGATGTAATCGGTCAGTTCGCGCGGCACCGGCCCGGAATCGCCGTAGCGCGCCACGAGATCCGCGACGTGGTTGCCGACCATCCCGCCGAACCAGCGCAGCTGTTCCCGCTGGTGCGCCAGATCGTCCCCGACGTACGCCGGGGCGGCGAGGCAGATCGTGATCCCGCCCGGATCCCGTCCCGCCGCACGGGCCGCCTCGCGGACCGCGCCGATGGTCCACCGGGCGATCGCGGGATCGGCGCACTGGAGGATGAAACCGTCGGCGTGTTCACCGACCGTCTTCAGCGCCTTCGGCCCGTATCCGGCCATCCACATCTCGAGCCTGCCGTTGCGGATCCAGGGGATCTGGACCGGTTTGTCCCGCAACAGGACCTCCCGGCCTTCGGCCAGCTCCTTGACCACGTGCATGCAGTCGCGCACGGTGGCCAAAGTGGACGGTGCCATGCCGACGACCCGGTGCGCCGAATCGCCCCGGCCGATCCCGCAGACGGTCCGGTTGCCGTACATGTCGTTGAGCGTGGCGAACGTCGACGCCATCACCGACCAGTCCCGCGTGGCCGGGCTGGTCACCATCGGGCCCACGATCATCGACGATGTCGCCGCGAGGATCTGCGAGTAGATGACGAACGGTTCCTGCCACAGCACGCACGAGTCGAACGTCCAGCCGTAGCGGAAACCCTGGTCTTCGGCGGCCTTCATCAGCCGCACCAGATCGCGTGCGGGCGGGTCGGTCTGCAGAACTATCCCGAAATCCACGGCCACCACCTCAGTTCAGGTACTGGTTCAGGTCGCGCGAGAGGAACTTCCCGTGCGTCGTACTGCCCGAGAACCCGGACGGCGACACCACCACACGGCCGCGTGAAAGCACCGTCTCGACCTTCCCGGTGATCTCCAGTCCTTCATAGGCCGAGTAGTCCACGTTCATGTGATGCGTCTCGACCGACAAGGTCTGCTTCGCCGACGGGTCGTAGATGACGATGTCCGCGTCCGAACCCGCCGCGATGACACCCTTGCGCGGGTACAGCCCGAACATCCGCGCCGGGGTGGTCGAGCAGGTCTCGACCCAGCGGCCGAGGGTGAGCTCGCCCGCCACGACACCCTGGTGCAGCAGGTCCATCCGGTGCTCGACGCCGGGGATCCCGTTGGGGATCGCGCGGAAGTCGCCGCGGCCGAGTTCCTTCTGGTCCTTGAAACAGAAGGGACAGTGATCCGTCGATACCACCGAGAGGTCGTTGGTCCGCAGCCCTCGCCACAGATCCGCTTGATGCGACTTCTCGCGCAGCGGGGGAGAAGCGACGTACTTCGAGCCCTCGAAATCCGGCTTCGCCAAGTCCTCTATGGACAGATAGAGGTACTGAGGACAAGTCTCCGCGAAGACGTTCTGGCCGTCGTTGCGCGCCTCCGCGACCGCCGCCAGCGCCTGCGACGCCGAAAGGTGCACGATGTACAGTGGCGCCCCGGTCACCTTGGCCAGCTGGATCGCGCGCGAGGTCGCCTCGCCCTCCAGTTCCGGCGGCCGGGTGAGCCCGTGCTGCACCGGGTCGATCTTCCCGGCGGCGAAAGCCTGCGCGGCCAGCTGGTCGATCGCGATGCCGTTCTCCGCGTGCATCATGATCGTCGCGCCGATCTCGCGCGCCTTCTGCATGGCCAGCAGGATCTCGCCGTCCGTGGAGTAGAAGACCCCCGGATACGCCATGAACATCTTGAAGCTGCCGACACCGCCGTCGACACAGGCCTGCATCTCCTTCAGCGACGAATCGTTGACGTCGGAGACGATCATGTGGAAGCCGTAGTCGATGGCGCAGTTGCCGTCGGCCTTCTCATGCCATTTGTCCATGGTGGACAGCAGCGAGGTGCCCTTGGCCTGGACGGCGAAGTCGATGATCGTGGTCGTCCCGCCCCACGCCGCCGCCGTCGTCCCGGTGCCGAACGAGTCGACGGAATGCGTTCCGCCGAAAGGCATCTCCATATGGGTGTGCGCGTCGATCCCGCCGGGCAGCACGTACTTCCCGGTGGCGTCGATGGTCTCGTCGGCCGGACCGAGCGTGCCGGGGGAGCCGACCGCCACGATCGTCTCGCCGTCGACGAGGACGTCCGCCGCCGACGCGCCCGCGGTGCTGAGTACCTGCCCGCCGCTGATGAGGGTGGTCATCACGCCTCCGCGAGGGGTCCGTAGCTGTCGGGACGCCGGTCTCGGTAGAAGGCCCACAGGTCCCGCACCTCGGCGAGTTGCGCCATGTCGAGATCGCGGATGACGATCTCCTCCTCGGTGTCCGAAGCCGCTTCGCCGATCAGCTGGCCACGCGGGTCCGCGAAATACGACTGGCCATAGAAGTCGTTGTCGCCCAAGGGTTCCACGCCGACGCGGTTGATCGTGCCGACGAAGTACTCGTTCGCGACGGCGGCCGCGGGCTGCTCCAGCCGCCACAGGTACTCCGACAGGCCGCGGCTGGTCGCCGATGGGTTGAACACGATCTTCGCCCCCGCCAGGCCCAGCGCGCGCCAGCCCTCCGGGAAGTGCCGCTCGTAACAGATGTAGACGCCGATGCGGCCGACGGCGGTGTCGAACACCGGATAGCCCATGTTCCCGGGCCGGAAGTAGAACTTCTCCCAGAAGCCCTTCACCTGCGGGATGTGGTTCTTGCGGTGCTTGCCGAGGTAGGTGCCGTCGGCGTCGATCACCGCGGCGGTGTTGTAATAGACGCCGGGCTGTTCGACCTCGTACATCGGGACGACGAGGACGACGCCGTGGCGTTCGGCCACCTCCTGCATGAGCTTCGTCGTCGGCCCGTCGGGGATGCCCTCGGTGTAGGAGTAGTAGTCGGTGTCCTGCACCTGGCAGAAATACGGGCCGTAGAACAACTCCTGCAGGCAGATGACCTGTGCGCCCTGCGAAGCGGCCTTGCCGATGGCTTCGACCGCCCCCGCGATCATCGACTCCTTGTCACCCGTCCACCGTTGCTGGATCAATCCGGCTCGGACCAGGTCGCTCACTTGCTTCCTCCTCTGTGTAGGCGGTGCGCTTGTGCTCGGGCAGGGCCAGCAGCAGGTAGACGATGAACGCGCCTGCCAGTCCGACGACCCAGTTGTAGTCGTAGAGCGGTTTCAGGAACGGGATCAGCCCGTCGGCGGGGAACGGTCCGCCGTACGCGCCGCCGACCGAGAGCACGGCGCCGACCAGCGTCGCGACCAGCGCGCGCCAGTTCCAGCCGCCCTTGAACCAGTAGACGCCGCGTTCGGTGTAGAGGTCCCGCAGGTCGAGACGCGTGCGCTTGACCACCCAGTAGCCGGCGACGAGCACCCCGGCGACCGCGCCGAGCAGGCCGCCGTAGAAGCCGAGCCACGCGAAGATGTAGATGTTCGGGTCGGAGTAGAGCCGCCACGGCTGGATGACGATGCCGATGATCCCGGTGATCAGCCCGCCGACGGCGAACGTGATCTTCTTCGGGAACGCGTTGGAGAAGTCGTAGGACGGGCTGACCACGTTGGCCGCGAGGTTCGCCGAAACGGTCGCCAGCACCAGCGCGATCAGCGCGACCACCACCACGATCGGGGAGTCGAACCGGTCCGCCAGTTTCGCCGGGTCCCAGATCTGTTCGCCGTAGAGGACGCTGCCGCCCGACGTGGTCAGGATGGCCACGATCGCGATGAAGGTCATCGTGGTCGGCAGGCCGAGGATCTGCCCGCGGACCTGCTTGCCCTGGCTGCCGCCGAAGCGGGTGAAGTCCGGCATGTTGAGCGAAAGCGTCGACCAGAACGCGATCATCGCCATCAGCGACGGCGCGAACACCTTCCAGAAGTCCGGGCCCCAGCCCAGTTTCCCGGGTTCGGACAGGATCGGGCCGAGTCCGCCCGCCTTGACCAGCACGTAGCCCAGCAGGATCAGGAAGCCGACCGAGACCAGCGGAGCCGTCCAGTTCTCGAAGCGGCGGACGGCCTCCATGCCGCGCCAGATGATGAGCATCTGGAACAGCCAGAACAACCCGAAGGACAGCCACAGCGTCCAGTGCTGGCCGAGGACGACGGTGGAGTCCTTCCAGCCGGAGCCCGCCAGCCGCCCGACGATGATGTAGACGGCCTCGCCGCCGACCCAGGTCTGGATGCCGAACCAGCCGCACGCGATGAACGCCCGCAGCAACGCCGCGAGGTTCGCGCCGCGCATGCCGAAGAAGGCGCGGGCGAACACGGGGAACGGGATGCCGTACTTCGTCCCGGCGTGGCTGTTGAGCAGCATCGGGGCGAGCACGATCAGGTTGCCGATGGTGATGGTCATCAGCGCCTGGAGCCAGTCCATGCCGAGCGCGATCAAGGACGCGGCGAGCGCGTACGAGGGGATGTTGTGCGCCATCCCCATCCACAGCGCGAAGTAGTTGTAGGTGGTCCAGGTCCGTTTTTCGACCGGGACGGGGGCGAGTTCCTCGTTGTAGAAGCGGCTGTCCTTCAAGGACTCGACCTCGCCGAGTTCGACCCGGCCATCAGGGTGCACGTGCTGCGTTCCGCGTGCCGTCGGCTCCATTGCGGAATCGTGCTCGCCACGCCGCGCGGGTGGGACTGGCAGACTGTTCACTGTTGATGGCGTCGGAACGCAGACTGTCGATTGCGTTCGAACGGTCTCGGTGCATGACCTGCGTCACACACACGACCGTAGTAATCCGGCAAACCGGGTGAAACATCTCCACAGGATCTCCACAGCTCACCCGAACGGTCTCCACGGCCGGTGCTTACAGTCATCCCCATGGAACTGGGAGGACGCCGGGTGCTGGTCGTCGAGGACGACGTGACGATCGCCGAAAGCATCGCCGCGCGCCTGCGGGCCGAGGGTTTCACCGTCGATCTGGCGCACGACGGCCCTTCCGGAGTCGAGACGGACGCCGCGCGTGAGCCGGATCTGGTGGTGCTCGACGTGATGCTGCCCGGGTTCGACGGGCTCGAGGTCTGCCGCCGGATCCAGGCCCGCCGTCCGGTCCCGGTGCTCATGCTGACCGCCCGTTCGGACGAGACGGACATGCTGATCGGCCTCGGCGTCGGCGCGGACGACTACCTCACCAAACCGTTCTCCATGCGCGTGCTCTCGGCGAGGGTGCACGCGTTGCTGCGCCGCGTCGAACGATCGGCGCGGACCGACGTGAGCGAGACGGGCACGAAGATCGTGCTCGGCGACCTCGAAATCGACGTCGAACAGCGGCGGGTCACGCGGGCGGGCACCCCGGCCCAGCTGACGCCGATCGAGTTCGACCTCCTCGTCCACTTCGCGAAACGTCCGAGGGCGGTGCAGCCGAGGGAACGGCTGCTGAGCGAGGTGTGGGACTGGGACGTCGCGGGCACCGGTTCGGGCACTCGCGCTGTCGACAGTCACATCAAGGCGCTGCGCCGCAAACTGGGCGCGGACCTCATCCGCACCGTGCACGGTGTCGGATACGCGCTGGAGGTGGGTGCGTGAAGTTTCGCCCGTTGCTCGGCCGGATCGTCGACGCGCTGCCGAGACCGCTCGACCCGGTCCGCTCCATCAAGCTCAAGCTCGCGATCCTGCTGGTGTCCTCGGGCGGTATCGCGTTCGCCTTCTTCAACTGGCAGATCGGCTGGCTGCCGCCGAAGACCACCATGGCCGCGATGGTGCTCGCGGTGGTCACTTCGCAGATCCTGGCGCACGGGATGACCAGGCCGCTGCGGGAGATGACCGTCGCCGCCCGCGCGATGGCCAAGGGCGACTACACGCGGCGGGTCCGGGCGACCGCCCGCGACGAGGTGGGCGAGCTCGCCCACGCCTTCAACCAGATGGCCGCCGATCTCGACGCCTCGGATCAACGACGGCGCGAACTGATCGCGAACGTCTCCCACGAACTCCGCACGCCGATCACCGCGCTGAACGGGGTGCTGGAGAACCTGGTCGACGGGGTCGCCGAAGCCGATCCGGCGACGCTGAAGACCGCGCTGCAGCAGACCGAACGGCTCGGCAGGCTGGTTTCGGAACTGCTCGACCTCTCACGGATCGACGCCGGCGCGTTCCCGTTGCAACTGGAGGAGTTCGATCTCGAACTGCTGCTGGACGAGGTCGCCGCCGAAGCCGGGGTGACCTCCGCCGCGACCGGCCGCGGCGTGCGGTTCGCCGTCGACGTCCAGCCGCCCGGCGCGGTGGCCGTCGCCGACCGCGGCAGGCTCTACCAGGTCGTGGTCAATCTGCTCGACAACGCCGTCCGGCACGGGCCCGCCGGGGGAGAGGTCCGCGTGCGGGCGGAGGCCCGTGAGGCCGACGTCGTCATCGAGGTCGAAGACGAAGGCCCCGGGATCCCGCCGGGGGAGCGGGACAGCGTGTTCGAACGGTTCACCCGCGGCGAGCGGGCGGGCGGCGGAGGCACCGGCCTCGGGCTCGCGATCGCCCGGTGGGTGGTCGACCTCCACGACGGCAGCATCGCCGTCGTCGCCCCCGAGCGGCGGCCGGGCTGCGTCATCCGCGTCGTGATCCCGGTTCCTTAGTCCTTTCCGCTTTCTTTCCGCGGCTCCGCATATCCACCCGGATGTGCTTTCGCAAACTGGAGGATTCGATGAGCGAAGAACAAGAGGAGAAGCAGGCGCACGCGTCGCCCCCGTCGGCGACGACCACCTTGCCGCCCGCGCCGCCGGTGCCCGTCTTGATGCGGCCACGGGTGCCGCCGAAGTCGTCGATCGTCCCGTTGCCCGGCTCCGTGCTGCCCGCGGCGGTCGCCGCCGGGCTGATCGCCGCCGTCGCCATGCCGGACGAACCCGGGGCCGGCTGGCTCGTGGCCGGGCTCGCGTTCGCGGTGGCCGTCTACTTCGCCGACAAACGCGCCCGCGGTGACGCCGAGCCGCACTTCCGCCTGACCAGCGGGTTGTGGGCCGCGGCCGCGCTCGGACTGCTCGCCGTCGGCACCTTCCGCGCGTCGATCTGGCTGAACGTGCTGTGCGTGCTGGCCGCCTGCGTCGCGGGATCTCTCGCGGTGGTCGGGAAACGCACCGTGAACACGATCGTCTACGACGTCTTCGCGGTTCCGATCGAAGCGCTGCTTTCGGTCCCGTGGATCGGGCGAGGGCTCGTGAAACTCGGCAAGAAGCCGGAAAGCCGTGCGCGGCCGAGGTTCCTGGTGCCGGTGCTGGCGAGCGTCGGGCTGCTGCTCGTGTTCGTCCCGCTGCTGCGGGGCGCGGACGCCGCTTTCGCGAACGTCGTCGACGCGGTGATCCCGGAGCTCAACCCGGGAACCTTCGTGCGCTGGGGTTTCCTGTTCGTGGTGGCCGCGTTCGCCGTCACCGGGGCGTGCTACCTGCTGGCGGCGCCACCGCTTCCCGCCGAGGACGACGCGCCACGCAAGCGGCTGGCGCACCGGCTCGAATGGACCTTGCCGCTGAGCGTGCTGGTGCTGCTGTTCGCGAGTTTCGTCGTGGTCCGGCTGGTCGTGTTGTTCGGCGGCAGCGAGTACGTCCTGGCCACGAGCGGGCTGACGGCGGCCGAATACGCCAGGAGCGGGTTCTGGCAGCTTTCCGCGATCACCGTGCTGACCCTGCTGCTGGTCGCCGCGGCGCTGAGGTGGGCGCCGAAGTCCTCGGTGGCCGATCGCGGGTGGCAGCGCGGGCTGCTCGGTGTGCTGAGCGTGCTCAGCCTGGTGCTGGTCGCGTCGGCGTTGAGTCGCATGTGGACATACCAGCAGGCGTACGGGTTCACCGTGCTGCGGCTGCTGGTGGAGGTCTGCGAACTCTGGATCGGACTGGTGTTCTTGCTGGTACTGGCATCGCTGGCACCGCTGAGGTCGTCCTGGCTGCCGCGCGCGGCCATCGGCGCCGCGGCCGCGGCGCTGCTGGGGCTCGCCGTCCTCGATCCGGAACGGTTCATCGCCGACCGCAACATCGACCGGCTCGTGCACGGCAAGACGCTCGACACCCGGTACCTGTCAGGGTTTTCCGCCGACGTCGTCCCCGCGGCGGACCGGCTCCCGGAGCCGCTGCGGTCCTGCGTGCTCGGACCGGTCGTGACGGGCATCTCGGAAGATGATTGGCGCGGATGGAACCTGAGCCGGTCCCTCGCGCGTCAGACCCCCGTTGCCGCGAAGGGCTGGGCCGAGTGCCGGTATCCGGCCCGCCCTTGAGCCGTGACACCACGGCCTTGATCGCCCTCCTGGGGGTGAGGGCGATCAAGGCGGTGGTGAACGGCGACCGCCGGGCCACCGAGGGGGAGGCCCGGCGGAAGCCTTGCGCGGTAACGCTTTCCGGTCAGGTCAGAAGGTGAAGACGCCTGCCGACTCGTTGTCGGCGACGCAGGGGTTGGCGTACGAGGTGCGGAAGGTGACCGGTTCGCCGCGCCATTTGCCGACCGCGGAGACGTCCACCGGGTTGTACTCCAAGGTGCAGGCCCGCGGTTCCGCGCGTAGCCTGTCGAACTTTCCGTCCACTTCGGACAGTTTGTCGCAGGCGTTGCCGCGCCTCGGGTGTGACCCCCCGGTGGGCTCACAGGTGAGCGAGACGGTGCCGACCCGGCCGCGGGTGTCGTGGCTGGTCAGCTGGAACGTGGATTCGGCGGGTTGCGCCGGGGCCATGCAGGCCAGCGCGAGCACGCAGGCGCCGATCGGTTCGAAGAAAGCCATACTTCCACTATCGGCTGACATGACCCGATCACTGTGTTCCACGCTTGGGTGAGATTTACTCACCCTGTCGGGTGGTCGTTCGTCTCTCGAAGGTCGTGTGCGAGCAAAGCGACATACAGGGAGAGCATCGATTCCGGGTCTTCGAGCCGCACCCCGAGCACCTGCTCGATCCGGGCCAGCTGCTGGTAGTAGGCGGTGCGGGAGGTGTGCGCGGCGGCCGCGGCCGCCGATTTGTTGCCGCCGTGTTCGCAATAATGTCTCAACGCCTGAACGAGTCTGCTGCCCTGCGCGGCGTCGCGACTCAACAGCGGGCCGAGCTCCCGCGCGGCGAACGCGGTGATCCGTTCGTCCCCGGCCAGCAGATGCAGCAGGCCGCGCAACCGGACGTCGTCGAGCCGGTGGACCACCCGCTCGGCGTTCTCGGCGAGCGCGGCGGCGGCGACCTGCGCGGCCTCGACGAGCGTCCGCCGCGCTTCGGCGGGCCCGGTGCCCGTGGTCCCGACAGCGACCACGGCGGGCGCGCTGGAGCGGGCCTCGTGGACGTCGGTGGCCAGCCGCCGCAGGACCGCGTCGACCCCGGCCTCGGGCGAGAGCGCGATCAGCGCGCGCACCAGCGTGTCGTCAGTGGCCACCAGCGCGGACACCTTGGCGCGCCGGGCGGCGAGCGCGGTCGCCTCGGCGAGTTCCCTCAGCAGCACCGGGGTCGACTGCGCGGTCTTGGCGGTCGCGGTGATCCGGGGCCGCACGGCGACCCCGACCAGCAGCCGTCCCGTCAGCGGGACACCCAGCGCGGAGGCCCGCGCGGTCAGCTCCGCGGGCGGCACCGGATTCGCCAGCAGTTCGGTCAGGATCGCGCGGTGCGCCTGGCGTTCGAGGCTGTCGGTGTCCTTGGCGACCAGCCGGTGGACCGCGAGCGCGGACGCGGCGCGTTCGGCGACCACGACGTGCCGGTGCGGCGGCGGATCCCCGCAGACGACCACCAGCCGTCCCCAGTCGTGCCCGCGCGCGCCGACCACGGTGATCAGCCAGCCCGCGCCCGCGTGGAAGCCGGTCCGCTCGCCGACCTGTACCGGTCGCGACCGCGACGGCCAGCCGGGCAGGAGCTCGCCGGGGTCGGCGCCCGCCGTGTCGTAGGCGAGGACTTCGTGCGAAAGCGTCTCCAGCACGACGGGATGCTCGGTGAGCCTCGCGACCTCACGCAGGATCTCGCCCGGCTCGGCGCCGGCGACCGTCAGCGCGGTGAAGGTCTCGTGGACCCGTTCCGCCGCTCGGAGTTCGTCGACCTGGGCGTCGACGATCAGCCCGTTCACCGCCTCGGTGACCGACACGAAGCGCGTTTCCCGCGAAAGGGTGACCAGCGGGAGGCCGTGGTGGTCCGCGGCCTCGACCAGCGCGGGCGGCAGTTTCTCACTCCAATGACGGACCAGCTCGATGACGATCCCGGCCACGCCGACCCCCGCCAGATCGGCGACGTAGCGGGTGAGCGCGGCGGCGTCGTCGGGCAGCGCGACCCCGGTGGTGAGCACGAGTTCCCCGCCGCGCAGCAGCGGGGCGATGTCCGCGACCTCGGCGACGTGCGCCCAGCGGACCGGCGCGTCCAGCCCCGCGGCGCCCGCCACCACATGGGGCCTGCCCTGACGCAGCACCGGCAGCGCGAGCACCTCGGCGACGGTCGGGTACATCGGCCTCCCACCTGGTCGGAACGCAGGAGACAGACTGTACGGCCGGGACCGGGAGTCCGTACACGTTGCCGATGGCGTCGGTGTGGCGCGCGCACCCAAACTCGACCGGGAGCAGGCATCCGGACCAGGAAGGCGGAACCGTGACCGACCGCATCACCCACTGGGTAGACGGCAAACCGTTCGAGGGCATCAGCGATCGTTCCGGTGACGTGTTCGATCCGGCCACCGGACAGGTGCGGGCGAAGGTCCCCTTCGCCGCGCAGGACGACGTCGACGCCGCCGTCGCGGCCGCCTCCCGGGCGCTGCCGGGCTGGCGCGGAACGTCGCTGGCCGGGCGGACGCGGGTGCTGTTCGCCTTCCGCGAGCTGCTTTCGGCGCGGCGTCACGAGCTGGCGAAGATCGTCACCAGCGAGCACGGCAAGGTCGAGTCCGACGCGGCGGGTGAAGTCGCGCGCGCCATCGAGAACGTCGAGTTCGCGTGCGGCGCGGCTCAGATGCTCAAGGGCGGGTTCAGCGAGAACGCCTCGACCGGTGTCGACGTCTACTCGCTTTCGCAGCCGCTGGGCGTGGTCGGCGTGATCTCGCCGTTCAACTTCCCGGCGATGGTCCCGTTGTGGTTCGTGCCCAACGCGCTCGCCTGCGGCAACACCGTCGTGCTCAAGCCGAGCGAGAAGGATCCGTCCGCGTCCAACTTCATCGCGGAACTGTTCGCCGAGGCGGGTCTGCCCGACGGCGTCCTCAACGTCCTGCACGGCGACAAGGTGGCCGTCGACGGACTGCTGGAACACCGCGACGTCAAGGCGATCTCGTTCGTCGGGTCGACGCCGATCGCGAAGTACGTCTACGAAACCGGGACCAGGAACGGGAAACGCGTACAGGCGCTCGGCGGCGCGAAGAACCACATGGTCGTCCTCCCGGACGCCGACCTCGACCTCGCCGCCGACGCGGCCGTCTCGGCGGGCTTCGGCTCGGCGGGGGAGCGGTGCATGGCGGTGTCGGTCGTGGTCGCGGTCGATCCGGTCGGCGACGAACTGGTCGCGAAGATCGCCGAGCGGATCACGCGCCTGCGCGTCGGCGACGGCAGGCGGCCGACCTCGGAGATGGGGCCGCTCGTCACCGCCGCGCACCACGAACGCGTCGAGTCCTATGTGGAGGCGGGCGTCGAAGCCGGCGCCCGGCTCGTGGTCGACGGCCGCGGGATCGAGGTCGACGGCGAGGACGGCGGCTTCTGGCTCGGCCCGACGCTGTTCGACCACGTCACGCCGGAGATGTCGGTCTACACCGACGAGATCTTCGGCCCGGTGCTGACGGTCGCGCGGGCCGAGGGCTACGACGCGGCGCTGGAGCTGATCAACGCCAACGCCTACGGCAACGGCACCGCGATCTTCACCAACGACGGGCGGGCCGCGCGGCGGTTCCAGAACGAGGTCGAGGTCGGGATGGTCGGCGTGAACGTGCCGATCCCGGTGCCGGTCGGCTACTACTCGTTCGGCGGATGGAAGGACTCGCTGTTCGGGGACAGCCACGCGTACGGGCCTGAGGGGTTCCACTTCTTCACGCGGACGAAGGTCGTCACCTCGCGGTGGCCGGATCCGTCGCAGGGCGGCGTGAACCTCGGGTTCCCGCGCAATAGCTGAGCTCCCGCTTGAAGTACAGGAAGGCCCCCTTCCTTGCGCCTGGCGCAAGGAAGGGGGCCTTCCTGTACTTGGGAAGGTGCGAAGGTCGAGTTTCCTCGGCTGAGCCGCGTGAAGGAGTCCTTCACGCGCAGCCGCAGTGACTGCTGGTGCGCGTGGGGCCGGTGTGGCGATCCGCAAGGCCGTGAAGGCCTCCTTCACTACCTTCAGGGTAGGCAAGGGGCCCTTCACGGACCGGTGCCACGAACAACCGCAGCCGGAACCCAGTAGGTGGCCAAGACACTCTCGGTTCCAACCGTCCTAGCCGCTCACGAGGCCCCAAAGATGTCCGGTGGCTCCCCGGGCACGATGCCTTCCGTAAACTCGTTGTGAGGACGAGCCGAGGGAGGTGCGGATGGCCAACGCGGAAGAGCGCCGCTTCGAAGTGCTGCGCGCGATCGTCGCCGACTACGTGTCCAACCAGGAGCCCGTCGGGTCCAAGGCGATCGTCGACCGGCACAACCTCGGGGTGTCGAGCGCCACCGTCCGCAACGACATGGCGGCGCTCGAAGAAGAGGGCTACATCACACAGCCCCACACCAGCGCGGGCCGGATCCCCACCGACAAGGGGTACCGGCTGTTCGTCGACCGGATAGCCGAGGTCAAACCGCTGAGCACGGCCGAGCGCCGGGCCATCACGGCGTTCCTCGACAGCGGCACCGACGTCGACGACGTCCTGCGCCGGTCCGTCCGGCTGCTCGCGCAGCTGACCAGGCAGGTCGCGGTCATCCAGTACCCGATGATGACCAATTCCGCCGTCCGGCACCTGGAAGTGGTGCCGCTCACCCCGGCCCGGCTGATGCTCGTGCTGATCACCGATTCCGGCCGCGTCGACCAGCGCACGGTCGACCTCGGGGACGTCATCACCGAGGAGAACGTGGGCAGGTTGCGCACGGTGCTGAACGGGGCACTGGCCGGTCGCCGGCTTTCCGAGGCCGCGGCGGCGGTCGCCGAACTGCCGGAGAAGTCGCCGGGCGAGCTGCGCGACAACCTCACCCGTGTCTGCACGGTGCTGGTGGAATCGCTGGTCGAGCACCCCGAAGAGCGGCTGGTGCTCGGCGGCACGGCGAACCTCACCCGCAACGTCTCGGACTTCCCCGGATCGCTGCGGCAGGTGCTGGAGGCGCTCGAGGAGCAGGTCATCGTGCTCAAGCTGCTCGCGGCCGCCCGCAACCCCGGTGCGATCACCGTGCGCATCGGTGAGGAAAATGAAGACGAGCAGATGCGCAGCACCTCGGTGGTGTCCATCGGCTACGGCATGGACGACCTGCTGCTGGGCGGTATGGGCGTGGTCGGGCCGACCAGGATGGACTACCCGAACACCATCGCCGCGGTGCGCGCGGTGGCGAACTACGTGGGGCAGATCCTCTCCGGCCGCTGAGCCGCGTTGAGGTCGAAGTCAGAAGGAGAAGGCGAAGACGGTGGCGAGGGACTATTACGGCATTCTCGGGGTTGCGAAGAACGCGACTGATCAGGAGATCAAGCGCGCGTACCGCAAACTGGCCCGTGAACTGCACCCCGACGTCAACCCGTCGGAGGACGCCCAGCACCGTTTCGGCGAGGTGACCACCGCGTACGAGGTGCTGTCGGATCCGCAGAAGCGCAAGGTCGTCGACCTCGGCGGGGACCCGATGGACGGCGGGGCGCGCGGCGGAGGCGGCGGGGACCCGTTCTCGGGCTTCGGCGGTCTCGGCGACATCATGGACGCCTTCTTCGGCGCCGCGGGGGGTGGCGGCGGACGTGGCCGTGGCCCGCGCAGCCGCGTGCAGCCCGGCTCCGACGCGCTCATCCGCCTCGGCCTGACGCTGGAGGACTGCGCGACCGGTGTCGACCGCGAGATCACCGTCGACACCGCCATCGTCTGCGACCTGTGCCGCGGCGCCGGCTCGACCGAAGGCACCGGCAGCCAGACCTGCGACACGTGCGGCGGCGCCGGCGAGGTCCAGTCCGTGCAGCGGTCGTTCCTCGGCCAGGTCGTCACCGCCCGCCCCTGCCCGGTCTGCCGCGGCTTCGGCGAGGTCATCACCGACCCCTGCCGCCAGTGCGGCGGCGACGGCCGGGTCCGCGCCCGCCGCAACGTCACCGCCAAGATCCCGCCGGGCGTCGGCGACGGTATGCGCATCCGGCTCTCCGGCCAGGGCGAGGTCGGCCCCGGCGGCGGCCCGGCAGGCGACCTGTACGTCGAGATCGACGAGGCGCCGCACGAGGTGTTCGTCCGGCAGGGCAACGATCTGCACTGCAACTTCCGCATCCCGATGACCACCGCCGCCCTCGGCGCCACGGTGCCCATCGAGACACTCATCGACGGCGACTACGAACTCGACATCGAGCCGGGCACCCAGCCCGCCACCGAACTCGTGCTCACCGCCAAGGGCATGCCGCGGCTGCGGTCCTCCGGCCGCGTCGACGGCCGCGGCGACCTGCACGTCCACATCGACGTCGTCGTGCCGACGAAACTCGACGACGCCCAGCGAGACCTCCTCGTCGACCTGGCCCAGCAGCGCGGCGAAGACGTGCCTTCGCTTTCCTCGAACGGTTCCAAGCCCGGCGGGCTGTTCTCCAAGCTGCGCACCAAGAACCACCGGTAACCCGTGCCCGAGACGACGCTGCCGGTCTTCCTCACCGCCGCGCTGCCCGGATCCGGGCGCACCACGCTCGACGGCGAGGAAGCCCGGCACGCCGCCACCGTCCGGCGGCTGCGCGTCGGCGAACGTCTCGTGCTTTCCGACGGCGAAGGCGGCATGGCGCGCTGTGTCGTCGAAGCCGTGCAGGCCGGCCGCGACGCGGCACTCACCCTCGCCATCGAGGAACACTGGATCGAGGAACCGCCCGCACTGCGCGTCATCGTCGCCCAAGCACTCGCCAAAGGCGACCGCGGCGAACTCGCCGTCGAACTGGCGACCGAAGCGGGCGCCGACGCGATCGTCCCCTGGCGCGCCGCCCGCAGCGTCGCCCGCTGGGAAGAAGGAACCCGCGGCGACAAAGCCCTCACCCGCTGGCGCGCCACCGCCCGCGCCGCCGCCAAACAAGCCCGCCGCGCCCACGTCCCCGAAGTCGCCGAACCCGCGAACACCCGCGAACTCGCCGAACTCGTCCAGACCGTTTCCCGCGCCTTGGTCCTCGAATCCGGCATCACCACGCGGCTCACCGAGATCGAACTCCCGCCACAAGGCGACATCCTCCTCATCGTCGGCCCCGAAGGCGGCATCACCGACGAAGAACTCACCACCCTCTCCGACGCCGGCGCGACCGCCATCCGGTTGGGCCCCACCGTTTTGCGCACCTCCACCGCCGCCGCCGTCGCCCTCGGCGCACTCGGAGTTCTCACCGACCGCTGGAAGTGAAAAAACACCCCACTAATTTGCGGCGAGTTATGGCGCGATCACGCAAACAGCCGTTACTCTCGTTAACTGACGCGCAACACACGGTTTCGGCGCGCCACTGGGGATTGAGCCCGGTCGCGCGTGTGAATCCCCGCCGGGCACCTCCCCCCTCGGTCCGGCGGAGCCGCGGCGACGGTGGAGCGACCCCCAGGCTCCACCGCGCCGCGGCGTCTTCATTTGGGGGCTTCGCAGGCTCCGCCCCAAATTCGACTGCCGCGGCGCGGTTCCGCGTGTTGACCCGGGGGGCCGAGCCCCCCGGACCCCCACGGTGCGTGAAGCGGCGGTTGGTCTTTGGGTTCGGCGTTGGGCCTGGCGGCCCTCGCCTGGTGAGAGAGAAGTGCGGAGTGCGTGGAGGTCACGTGAGTTCCGAGTCTGATCACGTGAGATCCGGGTTTGGGCACGTGAGTTCCGCGTCTGATCACGTGAGTGCGGGTGGGGGATAGGGTGGGGGGATGAGTGACGCGGAGACGTTGTTCGAGCGGATCATCGCGGGGGAGATCCCGTCCGAAAAGGTGTACGAGGACGCGACGACTTATGCGTTTCGGGACATAGCGCCGCAGGCGCGGGTCCATGTGCTCGTGGTGCCGAAGAAGCGGTACCGCAATCTGGCCGAGTTGGCCGCCGGTGATCCGCAACTCCTGACCGATATGGCCTTGGCGGCTCGTGAGGTGGCGGTCGCCGAGGGGATCGCCGAGTCCGGCTATCGGGTGGTGTTCAACACCGACGGTGACGCCGGGCAGACCGTCTTCCACGTGCACGCGCACGTGCTCGGCGGCGAGCAGCTGGGTCATTTCGGACGCTGAGGCGCGCGGCCTGCGGAAACCGGACTGCGTGCCGCCACCCTCAACCAGTAGCATCGACCTTGTCAGTGTCGTTGAAAATCGCAGCGTAAGCGCAGGAAGTAGGCCCGAGGCCACGTGGCCGGAACCGTACCGGGCGAAGCCGCCCGACCCGACGTCCCCGCGGACGTCACAGCGACGAAGGCCGACGAGGCCGCCGTCACCGAAGCGGCCCAGTCCCGATTCCCCATCCCCGACGCCGCCGCGCTCAGCCTGCTCGGCTCGAGGGACGAAAACCTCCGAGTCGCCGAGGAACTCCTCGCCGCCGACGTCCACGTCCGCGGCAACGAGGTCACCTTGACCGGCGCTCCCGCCGACGTCGCCTTCGCCGAACGTGTCTTCGCCGAGCTCGTGACGCTCGCCGGCCGCGGCCAGCAGGTCGACCCGGCCACCGTCCGCCGCACCGTCGGCATGCTCTCCACCGGTGACCACGAGTCACCGGCCGAAGTGCTGAGCATGAACATCATCTCCCGGCGCGGCAAGACGATCCGGCCCAAGACGCTCAACCAGAAGCGCTACGTCGACGCCATCGACAAGCACACGATCGTGTTCGGCATCGGCCCCGCCGGTACCGGCAAGACGTACCTCGCCATGGCCAAGGCCGTCCAGGCCCTGCAGGCCAAGCAGGTCAGCCGCATCGTGCTGACCCGGCCCGCGGTCGAAGCGGGTGAGCGCCTCGGCTACCTGCCGGGCACGCTCAACGAGAAGATCGACCCGTACCTGCGCCCGCTCTACGACGCGCTGCACGACATGGTCGAGCCCGAGTCGATCCCCCGGCTGATGCAGGCGGGCACCATCGAGATCGCGCCGCTCGCGTACATGCGCGGCCGCACCCTCAACGACGCCTTCATCATCCTCGACGAGGCGCAGAACACCACGCCGGAACAGATGAAGATGTTCCTCACCCGGCTCGGGTTCGGCGCCAAGATCGTCGTCACCGGCGACGTCACCCAGGTCGACCTCCCCAACGGCCAGAAGAGCGGCCTGCGGGTGGTCCGGGACATCCTCGAAGGTGTCGAGGACCTGCACTTCGCCCAGCTCACCAGCCAGGACGTGGTGCGGCACAAGCTCGTCGGCGACATCGTCGACGCGTACGAGAAGTGGCAGGCAGTGCAGGACAGCCAGGATCAAGGCAGTGGCTGGAAAGGGCAACGCCGTTCATGAGCATCGAGATCGCCAATGAATCGGGCGTGAACGTCGACGAGACCTCCATCGTGTCGGCCGCCCGTTTCGCCCTCGACAAGATGGAGGTCAGCCCGCTCGCCGAGCTGTCCATCCTGCTCGTCACCCTCGAGGTGATGGAGGACCTGCACGAACGGTGGATGGACCTGCCCGGTCCCACCGACGTGATGGCCTTCCCGATGGACGAGCTCGACTCGTCGCGCCGTCCCGACGCGCCCGACGCCTCACCCGCGCTGCTCGGCGACATCGTGCTCTGCCCGGCTTTCGCGAAGGACCAGGCCAAGACCGCCGGGCACGCGCTGATCGACGAGCTGCACCTGCTCACCACGCACGGCGTGCTGCACCTTCTGGGCTACGACCACGCCGAGCCCGCCGAGGAACGCGAGATGTTCGGCTTGCAGAAGCGGATCCTCGGCGAGTTCCAGGCGGCCGTGGCCGCGGTGAACCGGCGCGACGCGCAGCGCACCGCGGACGACAGGCTCCTCGGCACCGCCGGTCTGGACACCGTTCCCGCCGACGACCCCCAGGCCTAGGCGGGCGCCGAAATGGGTAGTCCCACGGCACTGCTGGTCATCGCCATCGCGCTGATCCTGCTCGCCGGGGTGTTCGCGGCCGCCGACGCGGCGGTCAGCACGGTCTCCAAGGCCCGTGCCGACGGCCTCGTCCGGCTCGGCCGCCCCGGCGCGCGCCAGCTCGCACTGGTCATCGCCGAACGCCGCCGCCACATCAACCTGATCCTGCTGCTGCGGATGACCTGCGAGCTGACGGCCACCGTGCTGGTCACCGTCGACATCCTCGGCTGGATCGAGCCCCTGTGGCTCGCCATCGTCGTCGCCGCGGGCGTGATGGTCGTGGTGAGCTACGTGCTCATCGGCGTCGGCCCGCGCACCCTCGGCCGTCAGCACCCGTACCGGATCGGCCTGGTCGTCGCGGGCCCGGTCCGCGTCCTCGGTTCGATCCTCGGCCCGCTCAGCAGGTTGCTGATCGTCCTCGGTAACGCCATCACCCCCGGCCGAGGTTTCCGCGAGGGCCCGTTCACCTCCGAAGTCGAACTCCGTGAGCTGGTCGACCTCGCCCAGGAACGCGGCGTCGTCGAGGAATCCGAACGCGAGATGATCCACTCGGTGTTCGAACTCGGCGACACCGTCGCGCGCGAGGTCATGGTGCCGCGGACGGAGATCGTCTGGATCGAGCACGACAAGACCGTGCGCCAGGCGCTCGCGCTGGCCCTGCGCACCGGGTTCACGCGGCTGCCGGTGATCGGCGAATCCGTCGACGACATCGTGGGCGTCGTCAACATCAAGGACCTCATGCCCGCCTACATGGCCGAGGGTGGTCCGCAACGCGTGGTCGAGGAGCTGATGAACCCGGCGAGCTTCGTGCCGGACTCGAAGCGGCTCGACGATCTGCTCAAGGAGATGCAGGTCTCGCACAACCACATGGCGATCGCCGTCGACGAGTACGGCGGCACCGCCGGCCTGCTCACCATCGAGGACATCCTCGAGGAGATCGTCGGTGAGATCACCGACGAATCCGACACCGACGAACGTCCCGAGGTCGAGGAACTCGACAGCGGCGCGGTCCGCGTCTCGTCCCGGCTCTCGATCGACGACCTGGGCGAACTGTTCGGGATCGACCTCGAAGACCATGACGTGGAGACCGTGGGCGGGCTGCTCGCCGAGCGACTGGGTAGGGTCCCGCTGCCGGGGGCCGAAGCCGAGGTCGCCGGACTTCGGCTGTTCGCCGAAGGCGGTAAGGACCGGCGCGGGCGGATGCGGATCACCACGGTGGTCGTCCACCCCGCCGACGCGGAAGCGGTGAACGACGCGGCCCAGGGCAGGCGCCGCACCCGGATCCCGCAGCCCGATGAAAGTGACAGGAGTGTCGAACATGCCTGAGCTGGACGCCGAGGACGAGAAGCTGGTGACCCTGGCCAGGTCCGCGCGAGCCCGCACCCAGGCCGCCGAAGGCGCCGCGCTCCGCGACACCGACGGCCGGACCTACGCGGCGAGCACGGTCGACCAGCCGTCGTTCAAGCTCACCGCGTTGCAGGCCGCCGTCGCCGCCGCCGTTTCGAGCGGAGCCGAAGGAATCGAGGCCGCCGTCGTGGTCACCGCCGAAGGCCTGCTCAAGGAGGCCTCCGTGCACGCTGTTCGCGACATCGCCGAAAAGGCGCCCATTTATCTCGCAGATCCCAGTGGCAAGGTGCTGAACTGATGTCCGAGCCGCATCGTTCCGGTTTCGCCTGTTTCGTCGGGCGGCCCAACGCGGGGAAATCCACGCTGACCAACGCGCTCGTCGGCAGCAAGGTGGCGATCACCTCCAGCAAACCGCAGACCACCCGGCACGCCATCCGCGGCATCGTCCACCGCGAGGACGCGCAGCTGGTGATCATCGACACGCCGGGGCTGCACCGGCCGAGGACGCTGCTCGGCGAGCGGCTCAACGACATCGTCCACTCGACATGGTCCGAAGTGGACGTTGTCGGACTTTGTGTGCCCGCCAACGAAAAAGTCGGTCCCGGTGACCGGTTCATCGCCGCAGAACTCAAGAAGATCGCCAAGCGAACCCCGGTGATCGGTGTCGTCACCAAGACCGATCTCGTGAAACCCGAACAGGTCGCCGAGCAACTGCTCGCCCTGCAGGAGGTCATGGAGTTCGCCGAGCTCATCCCGGTGTCCGCTGTGGACGGTTTCCAGGTCGGCGCGCTCGCGGATCTGCTGGTGCGCCACCTTCCCGAAGGCCCGCAGCTGTACCCGGGCGGCGAACTCACCGACGAGCCCGAGCAGACCCTGGTCGCCGAGCTGATCCGCGAGGCCGCGCTGGAAGGCGTCCGTGACGAACTCCCGCACTCGATCGCCGTCACCGTCGAGGAAATGCTGCCGCACGAGGGCCGGGACGACATGATCGACGTGCACGCGTTCCTCTATGTGGAACGGCCGAGCCAGAAGGGCATCATCCTCGGGCACAAGGGGGAGCGTCTCAAGGACGTCGGCGCCCGCGCCCGGCAGCAGATCGAGGGGCTCCTCGGATCGAAGGTGTACCTCGATCTGCACATCAAGGTCGCCAAAGAGTGGCAGCGTGACCCCCGTCAGTTGCGACGACTGGGCTTCTGACTGAACGGAATGTCTCGATTCGGTCGCGGAGACCGGTTGATGATGTGGAACCGGACGGGTGACCTTAGAGTCTCACTCCTCGACTCCGGTGATCGCTGATCGGGCGGCGGCGCGCGGGTCGATTTCCACATCTCATTCGTGAAGGGAAAGCGGTAAATGACCGACAACCAGGGCCTGCCCAACTACTCCGGCGACCCTCAGGGCGGTGGCGGCTTCAACAACCCCGGCCCGCCGCCCAACAACAACCTGGTGTGGGGGATCCTCACCACGATCCTGTGCTGCCTGCCCTTCGGTATCGTCTCGATCGTCAAGGCGACCCAGGTGAACACCCTCTGGGCTCAGGGGCAGCCCGCCGCCGCGCAGGAGGCCGCCGACGCCGCCAAGAAGTGGGCCATCATCGCCGCGATCGTCGGCGTCGTGATCGGCATCCTGTACCTCGTCCTGGTGGTCGCCCTCGGTGTCTTCTCGGCTTCGGTCGACGTGAGCAACTACCGCTGATAGAGGCAACCGAGGGGGAGACCTCATGACCGACCAGTACCCGAACTACCCGCCTCCGGGCGGGCCTCCGCCGCAGCAGCCGTACTACGGTGGCATGCCGAACTACGGCCCGCCGCCGGACAACAACCTGGTGTGGGCCATTCTCTGCACGGTGTTGTGCTGTCTGCCGCTGGGTATCGTGGCGATCGTGAAGTCGAGCCAGGTCCAGACGCTGTGGTCGCAGGGCTTCCACGCCGAAGCCCAGAAGGCCGCCGACGACGCGAAGAAGTGGTCGATGTGGGGAGCGATCTCCACCGGCGTTCTTTTCCTGCTGTACATCATCTTCATCGTGGTGATGGTCATCATCGGCGCTTCGGCGGGAAGCTTCACGCCGTGACGACGTCCGTCTACACGGGATTCCCGGCGCGCGGGTTCAAAGCACGGGCCCGCGCGCTGGGGCCGCCCCTGGCCATCGCCGCGGGCGCCGGTCTCGGCTGCGTCGCCCTCTGGCTGGGCGATCCCACCACTCCCGGCGGACCGCTTCCGGTCTGTCCCACCAAGGCACTGCTGGGCATCTCCTGCCCCGGTTGCGGTGGCATGCGCATGGTCTACAGCGTGCTGCACGGCGACATCCCCGCCGCGCTGCACTACAACGCGGTGTCCTTTGTGGTCGTTCTGCTCCTGGTCTGGAGCACCGTCGCCTGGGCCGTCGGCCGGTTCCGCGGCCGCGCGATGGACAGCTGGCTGCACTGGCGCTGGACGCCGCTCGCGTTCGGTGTCGTGTTCGTCGTCTGGTTCGTCATCCGCAACCTGCCCTTCGCCCCGTTCACCTCGCTCCACGTCTGAGTACCGGGCCGAGCCCCGGATCGTCGGTGGCACCGAGTACGCTCCCGCGCACCGGTCTGCTCGGCGTGTACCCATGCCGTACATTCAGCCCGGGTCGCCGCACGAAGCCCCGTGCGCCAGGGGCGAGGAACCAGCGAGGGGATTTCGATGACCACTCCCTACGGCCAGCAGCCGCCGGGACAGCAGCCGCCGCCCGGGTCCGGGCCCCCGCCGGGGGACGGGCAGCCGCAGTCACCGCAGCCGCAGCAGCCGTTCGGACAGTCGTCGTCGGGTGAGCAGCCCTCGCCGTTCGGTCAGCAACCCCCGCATGCTCCCCAGGGTGACCAGTCTTCGCCGTTCGGTCAGCAGCCGCAGCAGCCGTTCGGCGCGCAGCAGCAGTCGCCGTTCGGGCAGCAGCCGCAGCAGTCGTCACCGTTCGGCCAGCAGCAGGGCCAGCCTTCCCCGTTCGGACAGCCGGGCCGGCAGGCGCCGTTCGGCCAGGCCGCCCAGTTCGGTCCGCGGCAGGACTACGCCCACTGGGGACTGCGAGCGGGCGCGACCCTCATCGACTTCGGGCCGATCGTCGTGCTCCCGATCATCGGCTCCATCATCTCCGCGACGGCGTCTTACACCGTCGGCATGATCATCGCCGGTCTCGGCTACCTCGCGGGTCTCGGCTGGACCATCTACAACCGGTGGATCCAGATGGGAACCACCGGCCAGTCGCTCGGCAAGAAGGTCCTGAAGATCAAGCTCGTCCGCGAGGCCGACGGGCAGCCGATCGGCCCGCTGATGGCCTTCGTCCGGGATCTGTGCCACAACCTGGACGGCTGGGTCTGCGGCCTCGGTTACCTCTGGCCGTTGTGGGACCAGAAGAAGCAGACGTTCGCCGACAAGATCCTCAGCACCGTCGTCCTCCCGGCCGAAGCCGCCGCGCCCGCGTCGGCGCCGTTCGGCCAGGCCCCGGGATTCCCCGCGCCTTCGCCGTCGTTCCCGGCGCAGCCCGCTCCGTTCGGGCAGCCCCAGCAGCCGTTCGGCGCGCAGCCCCAGCAGCCGGGTCAGTTCGGGCAGCCCCCGCAGCCGTCCCAGCCTTTCGGTCAGCAGCCGCAGGGAACCGCGGCGCCGTCCCCGGAGTCCCAGCCCGGACCGGGCTTCGGCGAGGCCGAGCCGACCCAGGTGCTCCGCCCTGGTCAGCAGGAGCCTCCACGGGCACCGTCAGGGTTCGACGAAGCCGAGCCGACGCAGAAGATCACGCCGGAGCAGCTGAGGCAGCAGTTGCCCGGCGCGGACGGGCCGAAAGGGCCCGGAACGCCGCAGCAGTAGCGAACGACCGGCGGGATCCACCCGCCGGGAAGCACGACACAAGTGGGGAACCCGATGACGAACCCGTACGGCCAGCAGCCCGGCTACGGCCAGCAGCAGCCCTATGGCCAGCAGCCTCAGCCCGGATACGGACCTCCGTCCGGCGCCACGCCCGCACCGTACGGCCAGCCTTCGGGGGCGAACCCGATGCCGTACGGTCAGCCGGCTCCGTACGGTCAGCCTTCGCCCTATGGCCAGCCCGCGCCCTACGGTGCTCCGGGCGGTATGCCCGGAGGCGGCGGCGACATCAACTCGATCCCCGACTACAAGGGCTGGGCGATCGGCTGCATCTTCCTCTGCTGGATCATCGCGATCTTCGCGATCATGAAGTCCAACGAGGTCAACACGTACAAGATGCAGGGCAACTACGCGGCCGCGGCGGACGCGTCGAAGTCGACGAAGACCATGTGCATGATCGCCTCGATCATCGGTGGCGTCGGCTGTCTGTTCTCCCTGCTCTGGATCATCGTGGCCGCCGCGTCGTTCTAGTCCTAATAACAACGAGGAACACTTCACATGACCAACCCTTACGGCCAGCAGCAGCCCTACGGACAGCAGCCTGGCTACGGGCCCCCGTCCGGCGGCATGCCCGCTCCCTACGGCCAGCCCGCCCCGTACGGCCAGCCCGCTCCCTACGGAGCCCCGGGCGGTATGCCCGGCGGTGGCGGCGACATCAACGCCATCAAGGATTACAAGGGCTGGGCGATCGGCTGCATCTTCCTCTGCTGGATCATCGCGATCTTCGCGATCATGAAGTCCAACGAGGTCAACACCTACAAGATGCAGGGCAACTACGCCGCCGCGGCGGACGCGTCGAGGTCCACGAAGACGATGTGCATGATCGCGTCGATCATCGGCGGCCTCGGCTGTGTCGTCGGCATCGTCATCTTCATCTTCACGATCGTCGCGGCTTCGACGGCGACCTACAGCACCTGTTACGGCAGCTACTGCTGATTTCGGGGCGCACCACCCCGATGTCGGTCCCGGGTGGGACGATGTCGGGGTGGTGAACCTCTATCGCGACACCGGAGTGGTGTTGCGGACGCACAAGCTGGGTGAGGCCGACCGGATCATCACCCTGCTCACGCGGCGGCACGGCAAGGTCCGTGCGGTCGCGAAAGGCGTGCGTCGGACGTCATCGCGTTTCGGGGCCCGTCTCGAGCCGTTCGGGCACGTCGACGTCCAGTTCTACACCGGCCGCTCCCTCGACGTGATCACCCAGGTCGAGACGGTCGACGCCTTCGCGTTGCCACTGGTGGCCGATTACCAGCGCTACACCGCCGCGAGCGCCATCGCCGAGACGGCGGACCGGTTGTCCGCCGAAGAGGGCGAACCGGTGCTCAAGCTGTACATGCTCGTCGTCGGCGCCCTTCGAGCGCTCGCGGGCGGTGAACGGGACAGTTCCCTCGTCCTCGACGCCTTCTTCCTGCGGGCCATGGCATACGCGGGCTGGGCGCCCGCGATCACCGAATGCGCCCGGTGCGGTCTGCCCGGACCGCACAAGGCGTTCAGCGTGTCCGCCGGCGGCTCGATGTGCCCGGATTGCCGGGTTCCCGGCTGTGTCCACCCCTCCCAAGAGGTGCTGACCCTGCTCGCGGCGCTCCTGCACGGCGAGTGGCCGGTGGCCGAAGCGGCGCAGCCGGTGCCGCGGCGGGACGCGTCCGGCCTGGTCGCGGCGCATCTTCAATGGCATCTGGAGCGGCAGTTGCGCTCACTTCCGCTGGTGGAGAGGCGTGCGCGGGAGGGCGCCACCGGAGCGCAGTAGGGTCGCAGGCACAGGTTCACTCGATCAGGAGGCTCGAAGGTGCTGCGCAGGGGACGCGAGAACAAGGCGTCACAATTCGAGCTTCGCGCGCCGGAGCCGCACGAGTCCGGTGCCCGGCCGCCGGAGATCCCCCAGGAACTCCTCCCGAAGCATGTGGCGCTGGTGATGGACGGCAACGGCCGCTGGGCCAACCAGCGGGGCCTGCCGCGGATCGAGGGCCACAAACGCGGTGAAGCGGTGATGATCGACGTCGCCAGCGGTGCCGTGGAGCTGGGCGTCAAATGGCTCTCGGTGTACGCGTTCTCCACCGAGAACTGGAAGCGGAGCCCGGAAGAGGTCCGCTTCCTGATGGGCTTCAACCGCGACACCATCCGCCGCCAGGTCGACTACCTCGGCTCGATCGGCGTCCGCATCCGCTGGGCGGGCCGCCGTCCGAAGCTGTGGGCGAGCGTCATCAAGGAACTGCAGGTCGCCGAGGAAAAGACCAAGAACAACACGGCGCTGAACATGACCATGTGCGTCAACTACGGCGGCCGTGCCGAACTGGCCGACGCGATGCGCCGGATCGCCCAGGACGTCGCCGACGGGAAGCTGAACCCGGACAAGGTCACCGAGAAGACCATCGGGAAGTACCTGTACCAGCCCGACATGCCGGACGTGGACCTGTTCCTGCGGCCGTCGGGGGAGCAGCGGACGTCGAACTTCCTGCTCTGGCAGTCGGCCTATGCCGAGATGGTCTACCAGGACACACTCTTCCCGGACTTCGACCGCACCCACCTGTGGCGGGCGTGCCTCGAGTTCGCGAAACGGGACCGCCGCTTCGGCGGGGCCATCGACAAGGCTTCGGAAGGAACTTCATGACGACCGAAGCGGCGGACACGGCGGCTTTGCTCACCGCCGCACGAGAAGCCCTCGAGCGCTATCTCGAAGTCCACGTCGACGACGACGGCGCGCTGACCTTCTCGCACGCGGACGTCCCGTGTGTCATCCAGGCGACCCGGCTGGCCGAAGGACTGACGGTGCTGAGCCTGACCTGCGTGGTCGCCTGGGATCTGCCGGACGACCCGGCGATCGCGGCCTCGGCGGCGGAACGCGCCGGGCAGGGGCTGTTCGGGACGCTCGGGGTCGTGCGTTCGGAGAAGGGGCTCGACATCACGCTGAGGTACGCGTTCCCGGCCGAGGGCATGGACTCCTCGCCGCTCGGGACGCTGCTCATGCTGGTCATCTCGACCGCTTCGCAGCTGCGCACCGATCTGCTGGGCACCGCTCCCGGGGAGTGACCGCCGGGACACAGGGTCACCTGGCATCATCTCGCGCATGGAAACCATTTCCAGGAGCGCCCCGGAGAAGAAGCCGGCCCGGCGGTTCAAGATCACCTCGATCGAGGTGCTCTGCGCGATCCTGCTGATCGCGATCCTCGGGCAGAGCTGGCTCCAGCAGGTGTTCGACGTGCCCGCGCTGCGGACCGGCTCGACGGTGTTCGTCGCCGTCTGCGTGCAGGCTTTGCCGTTTCTGGTGCTCGGGGTGCTGATCAGCGGCGCGATCGCGGCGTTCGTCCCCGCGCGGGTGCTGGAGAAGGTGCTCCCTCGCCGGGCCGGTGCGGCGGTGGGCGTCGCGGGGCTGGCCGGGGTCGCCCTGCCGGGCTGTGAATGCGCGTCCGTGCCGGTCGCGCGACGGCTGATGGGCCAGGGTGTCGCGCCCGCGGCCGCGCTGACGTTCCTGCTGGCCGCTCCCGCGGTGAACCCGGTGGTGCTGGTCGCCACGGCGGTGGCGTTCCCCGGGAATCCGGAGATGGTGTTCGCCCGGTTCGCCGGTTCGCTCGCCACCGCGATGGTGATGGGCTGGTTGTGGGCGAAGTGGGGCAAGCTCGACTGGATCGCCGAGCGGGCGCTGCGGCGGCTGCCGGAGGTCCGGCACGGCTCGCGGTGGAAGACCTTCGCCGAGACCGCACGGGGCGATCTGGTCGAGGCGGGCGGTTTCCTCGTACTCGGCGCGATGATCGCGGCCACGATGAACGTGCTGGTGCCCGCCAAGTGGTTCGGGGTGCTGGGGGAGCAGATCGTGCTCGGGGTGCTGGTGATGGCCGTGCTCGCCGTCGTCCTGGCGCTGTGCAGTGAGGCCGACGCCTTCGTCGCCGCGTCGCTGACCGCGATGCCGCTGCTGCCGAAACTGGTCTTCCTCGTGGTCGGGCCCGCGATCGACGTGAAACTGTTCGCCCTGCAGACGGGCACCTTCGGCAAATCCTTCGCGCTGCGGTTCGCGCCGGTGACGTTCGTCGTCGCGCTGTCGTGCGCCGTGATTTCGGGCGTGCTCATCCTCGGAGGTGGCGCGTGAAACGCGAGACCCAGAACATCCTGCTGATCCTGCTCGGCGGGGCACTGCTCAAGATCACGATCAACGGCGACTACCTGCGCTACGTCAAACCCGCGCAGCAGCCGTGGATCATCGCGGGCGGCGCGGTGATGGTCGCGCTGGGCGCGGTCGCGATCGTCCGCGACCTGCTGGCCGCGCGGGCCGCCGCCGTCGCTTCCGGGGACGTCCACGCGCACGACCACAACACCCGATCCGCCTGGCTGCTGATGGTGCCGGTGCTGGCCGTCTTCCTGGTCGCGCCGCCCGCGCTGGGTGCCGACTCGGTGACCAGGACCGAGGCCAGGGCGCCGCAGAGCGCGTCGGCGAGCAACGCGGCCGCCTTCCCGCCCCTGCCCGCCGGCGACGTGGTGCCGCTGGAGGTCAACGACTTCGTCAGCCGCGCGGGCTGGGACAAGAGCGGCACGCTGAACGGGCGCACAGTGCGGCTTTCGGGGTTCGTCGTGCACAACGAGGGCAACACGATGCTGGCCAGGATGGTCATCGGCTGCTGTGCGGCCGACGCCTTCCCGATCACCGTGCGGCTGGTGGGCGACGGGGTTTCGGCGTTCGGCGACGACACCTGGCTGGAGGTGACCGGGACGGTCGTGCCGGGTACCGCGGTGCGGGAGAACAGCTACATGCCGGACTTCACGCTCACTTCGGTGAAGCAGGTTCCGGCGCCGAAGGACCCTTACGAGTACTGAGGGCGCTCGATGGTCGCGGGACCGGTCCGTGAAGGCCTCCTTGCCTACCCTGAAGGTAGTGAAGGAGGCCTTCACTACCTTCGTCTGACTTGCGTGAGGACGGTGGTTGCGCGGGTCCATCCGGTCGCGGACCGGTGGCAGGCAACCCGAGTGGGGAGGATTTGGGACGTTGAACGTCCCAAATCCTCCCCACTCGACCGCGCCGGCATCCAGCACAGGGGATGGGGGGCGCTCAGTGCCCAGATCCCTGAGCGACGGGACCGAGCGTGAAGGATTTGGGACGTTGAGTGTCCCAAATCCTTCACGCTCGACCGCCGGCCACGCCAGTGGGCAAGCAAATCGGGGGTCGCCAAGGAGGCCTTCACGTACTCAAGAGAATGGCGCCTCGGTACCGACGTCAGTGATTCGAGCAGGTTCCGACTATCTCCACGGTGTGGCTGATGTCGGAGAAGCCGTGCTCCGAAGCGATCTTCTCGGCCCAGCGTTCGACGGCCGGCCCCTCGACCTCGACGGTGCTGCCGCACAGACGGCACACCAGGTGATGGTGGTGGTGCGACGAGCAGCGCCGGTAGATGGCCTCGCCGGTATCGGTGCGCAGGACGTCGATCTCGCCGGCCTCCGACAGCGACTGCAGCGTCCGGTATACCGTGGTGAGGCCGATGCCGTCGCCGCGTTTGCGCAGCTCGTCGTGCAGTTCCTGGGCGGAACGGAAGTCGTCGATCGCCTTGAGCAGCTCGACCACGGCGGCCCGCTGTTTGGTCGACCGGCGTCCCGGCACCGGCGCGGAACTGTTGGCCGTCGTCGGACTCATGCTCACTTCCCCTCCTGAACGTGGGCTACGGCGTCCACCACGATATGCGCAAGGTGATCGTCGACCAGTCGGTACACCACCTCACGGCCGCGTCGCTCACCCTGTACGACACCCGCCGTCTTGAGCACCCGCAGGTGCTGGCTGATCAGCGGCTGCGCCACATCGAGCGTGTCAACAAGTTCGTGCACGCACCTGTCCGCGTTACGCAGTTGCAGGACGATCGCGATACGCACGGGTGCTGCGAGCGCCCTGAGCAGGTCGCCGGCGTCCGCGAGGACGGCGGCCGAGGCCGACGTCGCGGGCTCGGCGGGGGGACGGGCCGTCGAATGCGGACCGGGGTCTTCCGTGAAGCCCGGGGCGGCGGAGTCCGGGGTCACCGTAGCCATTGCCGCCTCCATGTCCATCATGATTTCCGAAGTCATTGCCAGTAACAGTCCAGCCCATCTTAGTGTTCCCGCCACCGGTGGTCTGTTCGCCGACCGGGCGACCACTTGGCGGCTACGTTACTGCTCCATTCGGGTGACTTAGCAAAGAAATGACCATTCCACTTCGCATGTGGTCGCTAACGGTGCAAGGTTGTCGCGAGGGTCTGAGAGGCAGTGGGGAGACATGACTCGTTTCGTGACGAAGCTGGCCGCCGCGACGGCGGCCTTCGCTTTGGCGTCGGTTCCGGGGCTCGCCTCGGCGCAGACGACGCAGGCCGTCGATGAGAAGACCGGCCCCGTGTCGTTCGCGAACGTGGCGTCGGTGCGCATCGGGGACTCGGGATCGCTGATCACGGAGACGCAGCGGTCACCGCTGACGCCCGGCCAGTCGAAACTCTCCCCGGATCGCACCGTCGTCCCCCTCAACGACGGCGAGCGGAACACCTTCGGCAAGAAGTGGGACATCAACCTGGGCCGCTACGGGACGCAGAGCCCGTATCCGGCCGGTATCGCCAGCCGCGACCACAACGTGCTCGCCGCCCTCCAGCAGACCACGGTCCCGACAGCGGTCGCGGAGAGCAACTACGCCCTGATCGACAACGGGAACGGCGGTGCGAAGCCCGCCGACAACACCGTGCTCGTGCTCGAAGGCGCGAAAAGCGCCGTCGACTGCGGTTCGCCCGGCAAGGCGACGTCGTCGACGAGCGTGGGCAAGATCTGGGTGCGCGACAACGGCACGCTGAGGCAGGCCGGTGCTTCGGGCGTCGACGTCAAGGGGCTCAAGCTCGGCCCGCCGTCGGTCGTCGACAACGAGAACATCAGCAAGGACAGGACCACCTCCGACCTGGTCGTGTCCCGGGTGACCGCGTTCGACCAGTTGATCCGGCAGAGCGGCTGGCGCAACGGCGACGTGACCGCGGTGGCCGGCTGGAAACTGGACATCGTCACGCACGTGCGTGACGCGGCGGGCAAGGATCTGCGCGAGGCCCGTACGTCGATCGTGCTCGGCGGCGTGAGCTGCGCGATCCCGAAGAACTTCGTGGCGAAGCCCGCCGGCGGGACCGGCCCGGGCGCGGCGCCCGAGCAGCCCGCGGTGCCGGGGACGGTGCCCGCGGGCGGTATCCCGCCGCAGGCCGCCGACTCGACTCGGACCGTGGTCGGCCTCGGGCTGCTGGGCGGCGGGATCCTGATCGGCGCCGCGGCCATGCTGGTCCACCGTCGCCGCAAACCCGTTCCCGTGCGGGAGAAGTAGCGGCCCCGTGCGGAACTGGCTGGCGGGGTTCTCCGCCGTCGTCTCCGCGCTCGCCATCTCAGCGGGCGTGATCGTGCTGACCTGGATCCCGCCGGAACAGGCGGTCCCGTTCGCGGAGCCCGCCGTCATGCCGGGGGAAGACGGCGCTCCCCTGGCGCTGCCCGCCGACAGTTCGAAGCGCGGGCAGAAGCCCGGCACGATCCGCTTGCCCGAAGGCGGTTCGGCGAAGCTCGTCCGCTCCGAGGTCAACTCCGACGGTGTCCTCCCGATCCCGCGTGGACTCGGCGACGCGGCGTGGTGGGGCGCCCGGCTCGGCGCCGAAGCCGGCACGGCCCTCATCTCCGGGCACGTCAACTGGGGCGGCGCCAAAGGGCCGTTCGACGAGCTGTGGCGGATGCGGGACGGCCAGGAGGTGGCCGTCAGCGACGCCGCGGGCGGGATCTGGGTCTACCGCGTGCGCGAGGTCGTCACCGTGCACAAGAACGACCTGCCCGCGCAGGCGGCGAAGCTGTTCACCCAGAGCGGGCCGCACCGGCTGGTCCTGGTCACCTGCGGCGGCGACTACCTCGGCGGGACGGACGGCTACCGGGACAACCGGGTCGTCGTCGCGACTCCCGTCTCCGGGCCGCCCGCCTGAAGTCGGTGCAACCCACCTCGGCTCGCGACGCGTGTCTAGCGACACCGGCCGCTCCGGCGGCTTGACGCGAGCAAGGAGTAATACCCGATGGTGGGACAGTTCGACGACAGCCCGGCGAGCGAGGAGCAGCCGAAGAAGCGCTCCAAGCTGGGGGTGATCCTCGCCGTCGCCGCGATCTTCGTGGTGGCGGCCGTGGCCGCGGTGCTGGTGTTCACCGCAAAGAGTGACCCGGTGGTCGCCGCGGCCGCTCAGGACCAGGCGAACACGTCCGCGGTACAGACGGCCGAAGTCCCGGCCGACACCGGCCAGGCGCCCGGCACGGTCAAACTGCCCGGCGGCGGCACGGCGAAACTGATCCGCAAGGAACTGACCGCCGACGGGACCCTCCCCATCCCCGAGGGTCTCGACGAAGCCACCTGGTGGGGCGCGAAACTGGGCGCGGACCAGGGCGCTTCCCTGCTTTCCGGGCATGTGAACTGGAAGGGCAAGAAGGGCCCGTTCGACGAGTTGTGGCGGCTCAAGACCGGGCAGGAGGTCTCGCTCGTCGACACCGACGGCGGCAAGTGGGTCTACAAGATCGGCGAGGTCGTCACCGTGCACAAGACGAAGCTGGCCGACCAGGCGGAGAAGCTGTTCGGACCGGACGGGCCGCACCGGCTGGTGCTGGTCACGTGTGGTGGCGAGTACGTCGGCGGGACCGACGGCTACGAGGACAACCGCATCGTCACCGCCTCGTTGGTCAGCAAGCCCTGAGCCGTTCCAACCTCGCCGGAGGTCGTGCGGGGTCCTCCGGTTAGGCTTGTCGTTCCAAGTCCTAACCGTCCCCGCATGCTTCGGAGCGTGGAGTGCCCGCGAACACCATTGAGACCGTCGTCAGCCTGTGTAAGCGTCGAGGCTTCGTTTTCCCGTGTGGAGAGATCTACGGCGGTACCAAGTCGGCGTGGGACTACGGGCCGCTCGGGGTCGAACTCAAGGACAACATCAAGCGCCAGTGGTGGAAGACCGTCGTGCAGAGCCGGGACGACGTCGTCGGCCTCGACTCCTCGGTGATCCTTCCCCGCCAGGTCTGGAGCGCGTCGGGTCACCTCGACGTCTTCACCGACCCGTTGATCGAATGTCTCTCGTGCCACAAGCGTTTCCGCGCCGATCAGCTGGCCGAGGACTTCTCCGCGCGGACGGGCAAGGAGGTGTCCGAGGACGATCTGTCCGAGGTCCCGTGCCCGAACTGCGGCAACCGGGGCGAGTACACCGCGCCGCGTGACTTCAACATGATGCTGAAGACCTACCTCGGCCCGGTCGAGTCCGAGGAAGGCGTGCACTACCTCCGCCCGGAGACGGCGCAGGGCATCTTCATCAACTTCCTCAACGTGCAGACGGCGGCCCGCAAGAAGCCGCCGTTCGGCATCGGCCAGATCGGCAAGTCGTTCCGGAACGAGATCACGCCGGGCAACTTCATCTTCCGCACGCGCGAGTTCGAGCAGATGGAGATGGAGTTCTTCGTCGAGCCGGGCGAGGACGAGACCTGGCACCAGTACTGGATCGACGCGCGCACCGAGTGGTACAAGGACCTCGGGATCAAGGCGGACAACCTCCGCCTCTACGAGCACCCGAAGGAAAAGCTCTCCCACTACTCGAAGCGCACCGTCGACATCGAGTACCGCTTCGCGTTCAACGCGGGCCAGGAGTGGGGCGAGCTCGAGGGCATCGCGAACCGCACCGACTTCGATCTCACGACGCACTCGAACCACTCCGGCGTCGACCTGTCGTTCTTCGACCAGGCCACGAAGCAGCGGTTCCGCCCGTTCGTCATCGAGCCCGCGGCCGGTGTCGGCCGGTCGATGATGGCGTTCCTCGTCGACGCCTACCACGAGGAAGAGGTGCCGAACGCCAAGGGCAGCACCGACACCCGCGCGGTGCTCAAGCTGGACTACCGGCTCGCGCCGTTCAAGGTCGCCGTCCTCCCGCTGTCCCGCAACGCCGACCTCACGCCGAAGGCGCGCGACGTCGCGGCGGCGCTGCGCAAGCACTGGAACGTCGACTTCGACGACGCCGGCGCGATCGGCCGCCGGTACCGGCGTCAGGACGAGATCGGGACGCCGTACTGCGTCACCGTCGACTTCGACTCGCTCAACGACCACGCGGTGACCGTGCGGGAGCGCGACACCATGGCGCAGGAGCGGATCGCGATCGACAAGCTGGAGTCGTACCTGGCGGGTCGCCTGATCGGCGCCTGACACCCCTTTGAGGTACAGGAAGGCCCCCTTCCTTGCGTTAGGCGCAAGTAAGGGGGCCTTCCTGCACCTCCGCCGACCCCACCCCTGACAACTGTCACCCTCAGGTCGTGACGCGCGGCCCACGGACAGGACGTCCCCGCGCGACAAGCTCTGGGTATGCGAGAACAAGACATCACCGCGGGGGCGGCGGTACGGCTTTCCGGCCTGCGTAAGCACTACGGCGACGTCCACGCCGTCGACGGCGTGGACCTGACGATCGCGCCGGGCGAGGTGGTCGCGCTCCTCGGCCCCAACGGCGCGGGCAAATCCACCACGATCGACATGATCCTGGGCCTCACCGTGCCCGACACCGGCACCGTGAACGTCTTCGGACGCGAACCGGCCGACGCCGTCGGCGACGGGATGATCGGCGCGATGCTGCAGGGCGGCGCGCTCGTCGAGGATCTCACGGTCGCCGAGACCGTCGGTATGGTCGCCGCGTTGCACCGCAAGCCGATGCCCGTGCGTGAAGCGCTGCGCCGCGCCGGGATCGAAGACGTCGCGAACCGGCGTTCCACCAGGCTTTCCGGTGGGCAGAAGCAGCGGGTGCGGTTCGCGGTCGCGCTGGTGAGCGACCCCGACCTCCTGATCCTCGACGAGCCGACCGCCGCGATGGACGTCGGCACGCGCCGCGAGTTCTGGAAGTCCATGTACGAGTACACGGACTCCGGGCGCACGGTGCTGTTCGCGACCCACTATCTCGAAGAGGCCGAAGAGTTCGCCGACCGTGTCGTGCTGATGCGGTCGGGGCGGATCGTCGCGGACGGTTCGGTCGCGCAGGTCCGTGCGCTGGCAGGGGGACGCACGGTCCGCGCGGTGGTCCCTGCGGCGGCGGAACCGGTGATCGCGGGGCTGCCCGCGGTCACCGGTTTCGAACTCCGCGGCGGCCGCGTCGCCATCTCCAGTTCCGATTCCGACGCCACGTTGCGGGCGTTGCTGACCCAGGTGCCCGAAGCGCGCGACATCGAGATCAGCGCCGTCGGCCTCGAAGGCGCCTTCCTTTCCCTGACGACCGACTCGACCGAGGAACCCGTCCGATGAACCCGACCTTTCTCAAGACCGAGATCGTCCGCACCTTCCGTTCGACGCGGTTCGTGCTCTTCGCCGTCGCCTTCCCGGTGCTGATGTTCTTGTTGCAGGCCAACGTTTTCAGCACCGCCAGCGTGGACATCTCCGGGGTGATCATGGTCAACATGATGGCCTTCGGCACCTTCTCCGCCGCGATGACGAGCGGCGCGAAGCTGGCCATCGAGCGGTCCACGGGCTGGCAGCGCCAGCTGCGGCTGACCCCGTTGACCGGCACCGGTTACCTCGGCGGCAAGGCGCTGTCGGCGATGCTCGTCGCGCTTCCGTCCCTGCTCGTCGTTCCGCTGGTCGGCGTCCTGGTCCAGGGTGTCCACCTCGACGCCGCGGGCTGGCTGCGGCTGGTGCTCGGCATCTGGCTCGGCGCGATCCCGCTGGTGCTGCTCGGCCTGTTGCTCGGCCAGTTCGGCACGCCGGAGTCGATGCAGCCGATGAACATGATCGTCATGATGGGCATGGGGTTCCTCGGCGGCCTGTGGATCCCGATCGACGGGATGCCGTCGTGGATGGCCGACGTCGCCCAGGTGACGCCCACCTACTGGCTGATCCAGCTGGTCCGCCCGGTCGTCACCGACCATCTCACGGTGAGTCTCCCGGCCGCGCTCGGTGTGCTGGCGGCGTGGACCGCGGTTCTCGGGGCGCTGGTGATCAGGCGTTACCGTAAGGACAGCGCGCGGGTCTGAGAAATGGGTGAACAGGTGAACGACTACCCGGGCAGGGTCAAGACGGGCTTGAACAGCCGTGAGAACTGGTGGTCGGACATGCCGCCGCGGACCGGCCGGGGACCCCGGCCGGGGCGGTGGGCGATCCTCGGCATCGCCTTCATCCTGCCGAGCTTCGTCCCCACCGCGGTCGAACTGTTCACCGACGGGGTGACCGGTGAAGAGCTGCTGATCACCGCTCTCATGATCGCCTACGGCGCCTGCTACGTGCTGTTCCCGCTCAGCCTGCGGCCTTCCCGGCGGAAGACGACCTACGTCTTCTCGGTGGTGATGCTGCTCATCGGCCTCACCCTGGTGTTCCTGCACGACAACAACCCGTACATCCTGATCTACGCGACGGCGGTGCTGTCCTTCACCCTGCCGCCGGCGTGGGCGGTGATCCTGGACGGCGGCGCCCTGCTGGCGGTGCTGATCGTGCACCTGGCCATCGGGAAGGACGACTTCGGCGATCTGGTGGCGGCCACTTCGATCACGGCGGCGATGTTCTTCATGGCGAACCTGGTCCGCGCGGTGCGGAAACTGGAGGCGGCGAACCAGGAGATCGCGACGCTCGCGGTGGCGGGTGAACGCGAGCGCCTGGCGCGGGATCTGCACGACATCCTCGGCCACAGCCTCACCACCATCACGGTCAAGGCCGGGCTCGCCCGCCGGATCCTGGAGAGCGGCAAGGACGAACGCCGCGCGCTGCAGGAGATCAGCGAGGTCGAGAACCTCACTCGCAGCGCGCTCTCGGACATCCGCGCCACGGTCTCCGAGTACCGCGAGGTGTCGCTTTCGGCGGAGGTCGCCGGGGCGCGGGCGGCGCTGCGGGCGGCCGAGATCGACGCGGATCTGCCGCACGCGGTGGACAACGTCGATCCCGCCCTGCAGCGGACCTTCGGCTACGTGCTGCGGGAGGCGGTCACCAACGTGCTCCGGCACTCCGGGGCGAAGCGGGTGAAAGTCCGCTTCGGCAAGACCTGGCTCGAAGTCGAGGACGACGGTGACGGCGGCGAGGTGACGCCGGGGAACGGCCTGCGCGGGCTCACCGAACGGCTGGAAGCGGTCGGTGGGACCTTGACCGCGACAGCGCCTTCTGCGGGAGGATGGATCGTCCGCGCGGAGGTACCGGAATCCGCCGTCCGGAGCGGTGCGCGTGCGCCGCTCACCGAACCCGCTGGAGGCTGTGCGTGATCCGGGTCCTGCTCGCCGACGACCAGGCGATGGTACGAGGGGCGCTGGCCACGGTGCTCGCCCTCGAAACCGACATCGAAGTGGTCGCTCAGATCGGTTCAGGGGACGAAGTACTCGCCAAGGCCAAGGAATCGACGCCGGACGTCGCGCTGCTCGACGTCCAGATGCCGGGCAAGGACGGCCTCGAAGCCGCCGCAGAGCTGCACGTCGCGTTGCCGTCGTGCCGGATCATCATCTGCACCACCTTCGGCAGACCCGGTTACCTCGCGCGGGCGATGGCCGCGGGTGCCGCGGGATTCGTGGTCAAGGACGCCCCGCCGGAGCAACTCGTGGACGCAGTCCGCAGGGTCCACAGTGGACTCAAGGTGGTCGATCCCGCGCTCGCCGCCGAATCGCTCGCCACCGGCGCGAGTCCGCTCACCGGACGTGAGCGCGACGTCCTCAAAGCGGCCGAGGACGGCAGCACGGTGGCCGACGTCGCCCGTGCGCTGCACCTTTCGGAAGGCACCGTGCGCAACCATCTTTCGGCCGCGATCGGCAAGACCGGGGCGAGGACGAGGGCCGAGGCGGTGCGGCTCGCGGAAGAGCACGGCTGGCTCTGAGACCGACTCGGCGCTCTGCGAGAATCACCCCCGTGAGTACCGCCGAACGGACCAAGCCGACCCGCGCGAACTGGGTGCGCCGGACCGTGGCGGGTTTCCTGCTGGTCGTCTTCGCGGTGATCGGCGGGACGGCGTTCCGCGTCTGGCAGGTCGCGCGGGAGGACGTGCGCGATCAGGCCGACGTCATCGTGGTGCTCGGCGCGGCCCAGTACAACGGCAGGCCGTCGGGGATCTTCGAGTCCCGGCTGGCCAAGGCGAAGACACTGTACGACCAGGGTGTCGCCAAGACGATCGTCACCGCGGGCGGCAAGAAGGCCGACGACAACTACACCGAGGCGCAGGCGGGCGCGCAGTGGCTGCGCAAACGTGGCGTGCCCGCGTCGGCGACGCTGCCGGTCGGTGAAGGCAGCGACACCCTGCGCAGCCTGCGCGCCGTCGCCGAACAGGTGCAGAAACGGGGCTGGAAGACCGCGGTGCTGGTCAGCGACCCGTGGCACTCGTTCCGTGCCCGGATCATGGCCGACGATGTCGGCCTGGAGACCTGGACCTCGCCCACCCACCGCGGCCCGGTGGTGCAGACCCGCGAGACGCAGGCGCGCTACATCGTCCGCGAGACCGGCGCGCTGCTGTACTACCGCCTCACGAAGTCCCCGGCGGACACTCTGTTCGGTACCGGCGAGGTCGACGCCCGATAAGTGTCGGTGCGCACGCTTAAGCTGGACGGGTGAGTGACACCTACACCGAGGCCGACAGGGCGCGCCTGCTGCCCGAGCGGCCCAAGGGTGCGGCGCTGGAGGGCGCCGAGGACGGGCGGAGCGCCTTCGCCCGTGATCGCGCGCGGGTGCTGCACTCGGCGGCCTTGCGGCGACTGGCCGGCAAGACCCAGGTGGTCGGCCCCGGTGAAGGTGCCGAGGTCAGCGGGGTGCCGCGCACCCGGCTGACGCATTCGCTGGAGGTCGCGCAGATCGGCAGGGGGATCGCGGACGAACTGGGCGCGGATCCGGATCTGGTGGACACCGCCGGGCTCGCGCACGACATCGGGCACCCGCCGTTCGGGCACAACGGCGAGCGCGCGCTGAACGAGGTCTCGCAGCCGTGCGGCGGTTTCGAGGGCAACGCGCAGACGTTGCGGATCCTGACCAGGCTGGAGCCCAAGGTCCTGCTCGAGGGCGGGGCCGTGGGCGGGCTGAACCTCACCCGCGCCTGTCTCGACGCCTCGACGAAGTATCCCTGGCGGCGTGAAGAGGGCAATCCGAAGTACGGCGTCTACGCCGACGACGCCGAGGTCTTCGCCTGGGTCCGCGAGGGTGCGCCGGATCGCCGGACCTGTCTGGAAGCACAGATCATGGACTGGTCCGACGACGTCGCGTATTCCGTGCACGACGTCGAGGACGGCGTGCTGGCGGGCCGGATCTCGTTGCGGGTACTGGCCGACGCCGAGGAACGCGCCGCGGTGGCCGAGGCGGCGCGGAGGTTCTCGCACCAGTCGCAGTCCACTTTGGAGGGTGCGGCCAAGGAACTGCTCGACCTGCCCGTGGTCGCGGAACTCACCGAACCGGGACTCGACGGATCGCTCAAGGCACAGGTCGCGCTGAAGCGGCTGACGAGCGAGCTGGTCGGCCGGTTCGCGACAGCGGTCGTCGGCGCGACACGCGAGGTCTACGGCGAGGGCCCGTTGAGCCGCTACGCCGCGCAACTGGTGATCCCGGAGCAGGTCGCGGCCGAGGTCGCGTTGTTCAAGGCGCTCGCGCTGCGGTACGTGATGAGCGACAGGCGGCGTCTCGCGATGCAGGACGGCCAGCGCCAGACGCTCGCCGAGCTGGTCGGCGCGCTGTGCCGCCGCGCGCCGGACGCGCTGGACGGCCTGTTCCTGCCCGCGTGGGAGGCCGCGACCGACGACGCGACCCGCCTGCGCGTGGTCGTCGACCAGGTGGCCTCGCTCACGGACGCCCAGGCCTACGCGTGGCATGCCTGGCACACGGGCCGCCACGGCTGAGTCGTGCGTGGCAGTCCGGGCTAGAACTTGAATTGCCACTCAAGACCAGCCGGTCCCGGTGGTCGCTGCTGTCGTCGATGTCGCGAAAGCCACTTTCGGGACGTCTGATGTCCTGAAAGTGGCTTTCGCGACATGGTTCGCCGGGTGGGGTGTCGGTGCAGGTGGTCGTGAGGGGCGATTCGGGTTAGGGCTGAAGGTGCCTTGAGGTACCTACCGGCATTCTGGCTGCGGTTGTCGCAGGCGCGGGCCGTGAAGGGCTCCTTGCCTACCCTGAAGGTAGTGAAGGAGGCCTTCACTACCTTCGTCTGACTTGCGTGAGGACGGTGGTTGCGCGGGTCCGTCCGGTCGCGGACTGGTGGCAGGCAACGCGAGTGGGGAGGATTTGGGACGTTGAATGTCCCAAATCTTCCCCGCTCGACCGCCGGCCACGCCAGTGGGCAAGCAAATCGGGGGTCGCCAAGGAGGCCTTCACGGACTTACGGCGGGGCAGCCACGGCTGAAGCCGAGGTAACCACCCAACGCGGAACTTTCGGACAGGAGACGGACGGGCCCGTCCACGGTACGGTCTGCGGCATGGGCGCTGTCGAAAGCCACCTCCGGTTTGGTCTGGACCTCTATCGGGTGCTGGCGAGCCGCGCGGAGAACGCGTGCTTCTCGCCGTACTCGATCGCGAGCGCGCTCGGCCTGGTGACGCAGGCCGCCAAGGGCAAGACCAGAGACGAGCTCATCGCGCTGCTCGGCGACCCGGACGAGCTCGCCGACCTGCTGGGCAAGGCCTCGTCGCTGCTCGACGACGGCCCCGAACTCGCGGTCGCGAACACGCTCTGGGCCTGGGACGGGCTCCCTCTCGAGGACTCCTTCCGCGAGGAACTGGCGGCGTGGCCGGGCGGCAAGGTCGAGAGCGCCCCGTTCCTCGAAGATCCGGAAGCCGCGCGGCGGCTGATCAACGCCGACGTGGCCGAGGCCACCCGCGAGCTGATCCCCGAACTGCTGAAGCCGGGGACGGTCGCGCCGGACACCGTCGCCGCGATCGTCAACGCGCTGTATCTCAAAACCGCTTGGAACAATCCGTTCTCGCGTGACAACACCGCGCCCGCGGACTTCCACGCGCCGTCCGGGACCCGTACGGTCCCGACGATGTGGCTCGAAAAACAGCTCGACCACACCCACGAGGACGGCTGGCAGGTCGTCCGCCTCGGTGCCGAGGGCGGGGTGGAGGCGATCGTCCTGCTGCCGGACGGCGAGCTCGACGACGCCGAACTCGACGCGGGCAAGCTGGCGCGGCTGCTGGAGAACACGCGGTCCAAGACGCTCGCCCTGTCGCTGCCGAAGCTCGACCTCGATGTCGACAGCCCGCTGACGGAGAAACTGCAGGAACTCGGCGTGCGGACGATGTTCACCGCCCGAGCCGATCTCACCGGGCTCGCCGACGACGACAGGCTCGAAGTGTCGGAGGTCGTCCACCAGTCCGTGCTCCGCATCGACGAACAGGGCCTCGAAGGCGCCGCCGCGACGGCGGTGCTGATGCGGCTGACGTCGATCATGGTCGACGAACCGCTCGAGGTCGCCGTCGATCGCCCCTTCCTTCTGCTCGTGAGGCATGCCTCGACGGGTGTGATCTACTTTCTCGCCCGCGTTGTCGAGCCGTGAGGATGGTCAGTGAGTCTTTTCCAGGCTGAGGCGGCGGCCGTGGAGGCCGAGGAGACTCCCACGAGACCCCGCCGGTTCGCCGCCGCCGACGCCGCCATCATGGGCGGCTTCCTGCTGTTCGCCTTCCTGCTCTACAACGGGCTCTGGCTCGATCTCAAAGAGGGCTATCTCTGGAACAGCGCTTCGGACCAGAACCTGTGGGAGTGGTTCTTCTCCGTCACCGCGGACAACGTGCTGCATCTGAGGAACCCGCTCTCCTCGCATTTCCAGAACCATCCGCTCGGCGTGAACCTGATGGCCAACACGGCCATGCTCGGCATCGGCATCCCGCTTTCGCCGATCACGCTCACCTTCGGCCCGACGGTCACCTGGGCGATCGCCCTCACCGGCGGTCTCGCCGGTACGGCGGCGGCCTGGTACTGGGTCTTCTCGCGGCATCTGGTCACCCACCGCGTCGGTGCGGCCATCGGCGGCGCGTTCGTCGGATTCGCCCCGCCGATGATCTCGCACGGCAACGCGCATCCGAACTTCGTCGCGTGGTTCGTCCTGCCGTTCATCGCGCTGCTGGTCTTCAAGATCGCCCGCGGCGAACGCCCGGTCCGCAACGGGATCTTCCTCGGCCTGCTGGCGGCGTACCAGATCTTCCTCGGCGAAGAGCCCCTGCTGATCTTCGCGATGGCGTTCGCGATCTTCGCCATCGCCTACTTCGCGACGAACTACCGCGAGTTCCCGCCGATGGCGAAACCGCTGGGGACCGGCGTCGGCATCGGTGTCCTCGTGGCGCTCGTGTTGTGCGCTTTCCCGCTGTGGTGGCAGTTCTTCGGTCCGCAGAGCTATCAGGCGATCGAACACGGCCCCGTCGGGAACGACACGGCCGCGTTCACGCGGTTCGCGACGCAGTCCGTCGCCGGACAGCCCGCCGCCGCCGCGGACGTGTCGATGAACCGCACCGAGGAGAACGCCTTCTTCGGCTGGCCGCTGATCGTGCTGATGGTGGTCATCACCGTCTGGCTGTGGCGTGAGGTGTTCGCGCGGGCGCTGGCGGTCTCGATGTTCGTGATGGCGTGGCTCTCGCTCGGCGTGCAACTCGTCGTGGTGCACGAGGAAACCGGCATCCCGGGGCCGTGGAAACTGCTGTCGGAACTGCCGTTGTTCGAATCACTGCTGGAATCCCGGCTCGCGATGGGCTGCATCCCGCTCATCGGCGCTCTCCTGGCACTGGCGACCGAACGCGTCTACGCGGTCGCGTCGAAGCTGCCCGACGTGCCGGGGGAGCGGCGATTCCCGTTGCGGCTGGTGTGGATCGGCGTCGTCATCGCGGTACTGCTGCCGATCGCGCCGACGCAACTGATCGTGAAGGACCGCCCGCCGACACCGCGGTTCCTCGCCGACGGCACCTGGCGGAACTACGTCGCGCCCGGCGGGACCGTGGTGCCCGTGCCGTTGCCGAGTTCCGGCGAATCCGAGCCGCTGCACTGGCAGATCGACGCGGGACTCGGCTACTCGATGCCGGAGGGGTACTTCGTCGGGCCGAGCGGCCCGGAGGACAAACGCGGCCGCTACGGCGCGATCCAGCGGCCGACGTCGATCATCTTCGACCAGGTCAAGCAGACCGGGATCCCGGCGACGATCACCGAGTCGCAGCGCGTGCAGGCGCTGGAAGACCTGCGGTACTGGAACGCGGACGTCCTCGTACTGATCCCGCGCGAACACCAGGACGCGTTCCGGGCCACGGTGGACCTGCTGCTGCGGAAGCCCGCCGAGTTCGTCGACGGTGTGTGGGTCTGGGACGTCCGGACGATCACTCCCTGACCGGGTCACCGTTGAGTACGTGAAGGCCCCCTTCCTTGCGTCTAGCGCTGTGAAGGGGGCCTTCATGTACTTGGGAGCCGCGTGAAGGAGTCCTTCACGCGCAGCCGCTGTGACTGATGGTGTCCCTGGGGCGACCATGGCGATCACGGAGAGAGTGAAGGCCTCCTTGGCGACCCTCGATTTGCTTGCCCACTGGCGTGGCCGGCGGTCGAGCGTGAAGGATTTGGGACGTTGAACGTCCCAAATCCTCCACCGTCGATCCCCGAACAGATCGAGCCGCCAGCTACGCGCAGGTCAGACGTAGGTAAACAAATGAAGGCCTCCTTCCCTACCTTCAGGGTAGGCAAGAGGTCCTTCACGGACCTGCGATCGACCTCGGCCGGATGACTAACCTCGCCGCCGGTGCACGACGAAAGGTTCCGTGTCCTCATCGACGCCCCAGGAGCCGCCGAGCCCGCTCCACTGTGAGCCAGCGAACGGTTCGTCGAGGGTTCTGGCCATGTGCTCGTTGACCCGCACCGTGCCGCATTCGAGCCGCATCGCGACCTCTGCGGCACGCTCCTCGTCCGCGCCCCACACCGAACCGCACAGGCCGGACGTCGTGGCGTTCGCGAGTTCGACGGCTTCGTCCACTGTGGAGCATCGCACGATCGGCAGCACCGGGCCGGCCTGCTCCTCGCGCACCACCCGCATCCCGTCGTGCGCCTCGGCGAGGATCGCCGGGGCGAAGAAGTACCCGGGTCCGTCGAGCCGTCCGCCGGTGACGATGCGGGCCCCCGCCGCCCGCGCCTCCTCGGTGAGTTCGATGACGCGGTCGTACCTCGGCTTGTTGTTCACCGGGCCGAGCTGCGTCCCGGGTGCCCGCCCGTCGCCCACCACCACCGTTTCCGCGAAGGCCGCCAGCGCCTCGACGATGCCGTCGTACGCGGGGCCGACGGCGTAGACCCGTTTGACCGCCATGCGGTTCTGCCCGCAGTTGGCGAAAGCGCTCCAGAACAGTCTTTCCGCGATATCGGCGGGATCGGTATCGGGGAGGACGATCGCGGGATCGTTGCCGCCCAGTTCCAGCGCCAGCCGTTTCAACCCGGGCGCGGCCGCCGCGGCCACGTGCTTCCCCGTGGGGACGGAGCCGGTGAAGTCGACCTTCTTGATGCCGGGGTGGGCGACCAGGCGTTCGCCCAGCGGGTCCTGCCCGGTGAGCACGGTCAGCACGCCCGGTGGCAGCACCTCCGTCAGCATCCGGCCGAGGTGCAGGGTGGTGAGCGGGGTCCGCGGCGACGGCTTCAGCACCACCGTGTTCCCCGCGGCGAACGCGGGCGCGAGCTTCGCGACGGCCAGTTGCACGGGGAAGTTCCACGGCGTGATCGCGGCGACCGGGCCCAGCGGCCGCCGGTGCACCTCGACCCGGCCATCGCCGACGACCTGCGGTTCGAGTCTCAGCCGGGCGAAGTGCCGGAACCGCGCCGCTGCCCTGGCGAACTCGGCTTTGGCCTCCCGCAGCGGCTTTCCCTGCTCTTCGGTCAGCACGGGGGCCAGCACCGCCGCGGCCTCGTCGACGACGACAGCGCACGAAGCCAACGCGGCGTGCCGATCGGTGGTGCGCCAGGCGGGCCAGGCGCGGGCGGCGGCCCGTACCGCTTTGTCGACATCATCGGGTCCGGCGTCCGGGACGTTCGTGATCCGTTGCCCCGTCGCGGGGTCTTCGACGGCGAGCATCGGGTGGTCCATGTGTTTCCTCCGGTGGGAGAGTGCGGAGGGATCGCCGAAGAGACCGACGTGTCGGCATCGGTTGTATCGAAGGAATTGCCGAGCGTAAGCGTACCTTCGTTGATCGAATGGGGGTTCCGGCGAAAAGGCTAACCAGATTCCATTCCGGTCTCGTGGCCTACGTCACCGGTACCGCTGTCACGTCCGCGCGGGCCGTCTCGTCCACCTTCTGATCGCAACCGCACGAGGAGGACACCATGCCGCGTATTCCCGCCGTCAAAACCGCCGAAGCCGGATTCCTGCTGAAGCTGTTCTACAAGTTCGCCGGGAAGCGCTTCGGCGCCGTGCCCGAGCCGTTGGCGGTCTCCGCGCACCACCCGGCGCTGCTCCGCGCGAGCGGGCTCCACGAAATGCTGGTCGAAAAGGCCAGCAAGGCGCTGCCGTCGAACGTGCGCGAGCTGGCCGTGTACCGGGTCGCCACGCGGCTCGGCTGCGCGTGGTGCATCGATTTCGGGACCATGCTGCAGATGCACGACGGGCTCGACATCGAACGGTTGAAGAACATCGACGACTACGCGAAGTCGCCCGCCTTCACCGGTCAGGAACGGCTGGCGCTCGCGTACGCCGACGCGATGACCGAGAGCCCGGTGACCGTCACCGACGAGCAGGTCGCCGAACTGGAAGGCGAGTTCGGCCGCAAGGGCGTCATCGAGCTGACCTACCAGATCGCGCTCGAGAACATGCGTGCCCGGATGAACAGCGCGCTCGACATCACCGCGCAGGGGTTCACCTCGGGCGACGCCTGCCGGGTCCCGCTTCCCTGATCAGGCGTCGACGCGGGCCCGCGCGGTGGTGAGCTTGTCCGGGTTCGCCATGTCGTAGATCGCCTCGATCTTGCCGTCACGGATGACGAACGCGTCGACGTGCTCGTCCAGCGCCCGGTATCCCTCAGAAGCGGCCTGCGGCGGGATGTACAGCCCGAGGTCGCCGTTGACCAGCGCGAGCCTCGCCTGTTCGATCCCGGCCGGGTCGTACATCCGCATGAGCCCCTGGAACAGCCGGCTGACCTTGTCGAAGCCGGTGACCGTGTGCACCGCCGTGCGCGCCTTGCCGCCGCCGTCGCCGATCAGGACGACGTCCGGGTGCAGCACCTCGGCCACCGCCTGGATGTCGCCGGTGAGCATCGCGGTCATGAACTTCTCGATGATCCGCTGCTGCTCGGCCAGCACCGTCCTGGGCGGCGGGTCGGCGTCGGCGAGCGCGCGGCGGCCGCGGGAACCGTGCTGGCGCGCGGCGTCGGTGGTGCAGCCCAGGATCTCGGCGATCTCGCCGAACGGCACCGAAAACGCGTCGTGCAGGACGAACGCGACGCGCTGCTCGGGGGTCAGCCGGTCGAGGACCACCATCGCCGCCATCCGCATCCCGTCGTCGCGGACGGCGACGGCCAGCGGATCCTCCGACGACGGCGTGCCGAGCGGGCCCAGGACCGGCTCGGGCAGCCATTCGCCCACGTATCGCTCCCGGCGGACCACCGCCGAACGCAGCCTGTCGAGGCAGATCCGGCTGACGACGGTGGTCAGCCAGCCCTTGTGGTCCTCGATGGCCGTGCGGCGGCGCTCGTCCAAGCCGCTCAACCGCAGCCAGGACTCCTGGACCGCGTCTTCGGCGTCGGACAGCGCGCCGGTGAGCCGGTACGCGACCGACACCAGATGGGGGCGCAGTGCGGCGAACTTCCCGGCGAGTTCGTCCAGGGCGGTGCTCATTCCCCGAGTGTGCCGCACGGCGCTCCGGGAGCACGGCCTAGAGTGATGAGCGTGGCAGGACGGATTCGGGAGAGCGACATCGCGGAGGTGCGCGAGCGCAACCGGATCGACGAGGTCATCGGTGATTACGTGGCGCTGCGCAGTGCCGGAGGCGGCAGCCTGAAGGGCCTTTGCCCGTTCCACAACGAGAAGACCCCGTCGTTCAACGTGCGCCCCACCCACGGCACCTTCCACTGCTTCGGCTGTGGCGAGGGCGGCGACGTGATCAAGTTCATCCAGAAGATGGACCTGATTTCGTTCGTGGAGGCCGTCGAGCGGCTCGCGGATCGCGCGGGGTTCCGGCTGACCTACGAGGGCGGCGGCGGGAGCGTCCAGCGCGATCGCGGCACCCGTGCCCGGCTGATCGAGGCGCACCGCGCGGCCCAGGAGTTCTACGCCGAGCAGCTGGTCACCCCGGACGCGCGCGCGGCGCGGGACTTCCTGTCCGAGCGGGGTTTCGACGCCGCCGCGGCGCAGACGTTCGGCTGCGGCTACGCGCCCGCCGGCTGGGACAAGCTCACCAAGCACCTGCTCAACCGCGGGTTCGAGGTCAAGGAACTGCTCACGGCCGGACTGGCCAAGGAGGGGCAGCGCGGGCCGATGGACCGGTTCAACCGGCGCCTGCTCTGGCCCATCCGGGACGTCGGCAACGAGGTGGTCGGGTTCGGCGCGCGGCGACTGTACGACGACGACCGTGTCTCGGCGAAGTACCTGAACACGGCGGAATCGCCGATCTACAAGAAGTCGCAGGTGATGTTCGGCCTCGATCTGGCCAAACGCGAGATCGCGAAGCGGCACCAGGTCGTCGTGGTCGAGGGTTACACCGACGTGATGGCGATGCACGCCGCCGGGGTTCCGACGGCCGTCGCGTCGTCGGGGACGGCGTTCGGCGAGGACCACATGAAGGTGCTTCGCCGGCTGATGATGGACGACGACGCCTTCCGCGGCGAAGTGATCTTCACCTTCGACGGTGACGAAGCGGGCCAGAAGGCGGCGTTGAAGGCTTTCGAGGGTGACCAGACCTTCGCCGGGCAGACCTACATCGCGGTCGCCCCCGACGGTATGGACCCGTGCGAACTGCGGCTCGCCAAGGGTGACACCGCGGTGCGCGATCTGGTCGCGCGGCGGATCCCGCTGTTCGAGTTCGCGATCAAGAGCATGCTCAAGGCCTTCGACCTCGACTCCGTCGACGGTCAGGTCGCGGCGCTGCAGAAGACCGTCCCGATGGTCGCGGGGATCAAGGACCGCGCCAGCCGTGACGGCTACGCGTCGAAACTCGCCTGGTGGGTCGGCTGGCAGGACGCGGCGCAGGTGGTGAACCGGGTCCGCGGCAGCGCGGGCGCCACGGCGAAACGCTCCACCACCGTCGACACCCGGCGGTCCGCCCCGGCGGCCACCGCCACCGCCGACGAGGACCTGCCGAGGCCCGCGCCCGGTGATCCGCGGTTCATCGCGCAGCGCGAGGCGCTCAAGGCGGCACTGCAGCAGCCGATGCTCGCCGGGGCCGAGTACGACGCGCTCCCCGAGGAAGCGTTCACCCATCCGGTGTACGTCGCCGTCCACAAGGCGTTGCTGGCCGCCGGGGGAGCGGGATCCGGCCTGACCGGGCCCGCCCTGCTCGACGCGGCCGCCCCGCATTGTCCACAAGGGACGGTGCGGCGCGTGCTCAGCGAGCTTTCGGTGGAACCGTTGCGCGCCAAGGGCGAGGTCGACTCGCGCTACATCTCCGCACAGCTCGCGGCGGTGCAGGAGAGCCTGATCGGCCGCCAGATCAACGAGATCAAGTCGAAACTCCAGCGGCTTTCCCCGGTCGAGGCGCCGGACGACTATCGCGCGCTGTTCGGCGACCTCGTCGCGCTCGAGCAGTACCGGAAGGCGCTGAAGGAACAGGCCATCGGCGGATTGGACTGAGCATGGGCTGGCTGCGTCACCTGCTGGGTGACCGTGTCCCGGCGGATTTCGACGGCACGCTGGACGACGGCGAGCACGTCGTCGGGAGCGCGGCGGTCGAGGGCGGCGGGTACCTGCTCGTCACGCCGCTCGGCCTGTGGGTGCCGGGCCCGCGCCGGGTCGGCTGGCATCTGGTCGGCAAGGCCGCGTGGTCCGACGGGGTGGTCACGCTCACCGAATCCGAGGAGACCGGAACGGCGGGGAAAGCCGTGCTGCTGGCAGACAAAGCCCCTGTCCGGTTCAGGCTCGCCAGGCCGGGCAAGGTCCCGATCCTGATCCGGCAGCGTGTCGACGGCTCGGTCCGGGAGCGGCACCGCAAGGACCTCGGGACCGGGGGAGCGTGGTTCGTCGAGCGCAAGATCCCCGGTCAGGACGGCACCGTCCTGCAGGTGCGACCCGATCCGGGCACCGACGTCGAGGTGATCAAGGCGATCGCCGAGGAAGCGGCGGAGAAACTGGCCAAGCCCCGCGGCTAGCAGTACGCTCGTACTGTATCGCTGGGAGGCGCCATGTGGGATCCGGTCAAATACCTCGACTACGCCGACCTGCGGGCCCGGCCGTTCCACGACCTCGTCGCGCGGATACCGGCCGTGAAGCCGCGCCGGGTCGCCGACCTCGGCTGCGGACCCGGGAATCTGACCGTCGACCTGGCGGAACGCTGGCCGGACGCGATCATCGAAGCGAGCGACAGTTCCCCTGAAATGGTCGAGGCCGCGCGCTCGCGGGGCGTCGACGCCCGGGTGCTGGACGTCAACGACTGGGCACCCGAGCCGGACACCGACGTCGTCATCTCGAACGCCGTGCTCCAGTGGGTCCCGGAGCACCGTGTCCTGCTCCGTCGCTGGGTGGATCTCCTGCCGTCCGGGGCGACGCTCGCGTTCCAGGTCCCCGGCAACTTCGACGCCCCGTCGCATGCCCTGGTCCGTGCCCTCGCGCGCACCGAGGAATGGGCCCCGCGCCTCGCCGACGTCGTCCTGCGGGAGAACGAGGCCGTCGACAGCCCACTCGGCTACGGGAACCTGCTCGCCGACGCGGGGTGTGCCGTCGACGCCTGGGAGACGACGTATCTGCAGCGGCTGACGGGGGAGGACGCCGTGCTCGAATGGATCACGGGCACCTCGCTGCGGCCGGTCAAGAACGCCCTGCCCGGGGAGGACTGGGACCACTTCCGCGCGCAGATCGCCCGCGAACTGGACGAGGCCTACCCGCCGCGCCCCGACGGGACGACCTGGTTCGAGTTCCGGCGGGTCTTCGTGGTCGCCGTCGTGAGCTGATCTCCTCGTCAGACGCAGTGAAGGGGCCCTTCGCCGCGTCGCATGCGGTGAAGGGCCCCTTCGGCTCAGGCCGGCGCTATGAGGACCGCCCGAACCTCTCACCGACCTTGGCGCGAGCGACCCCGGCGGCGCCCTGCACCATGGGGTGGTCAGCGATCTTGCGGTAGGTCCGCACGATCTGCTCGTACCGTCCCCGGCCGGCCTTCGCGCCCAATACGTAGCCCGCGGCCGCACCCAGCAGGAACATCTTCATCCGAGTCCACGCCTCCCGTTCGATCTTGCTCCGGCTGTCATTGTCCCTCAAAACGCGAGCTTGACGAGTCGCCGCCGAAAGTGGGGGGTGGGTGTGCGGCGCCACGGGGGCATGGGCTAAAGTTTTCTCATCGGTCGGAGCGATCCGGCCGGTACGGAGCACAATCCCCTGTAGCTCAACTGGCAGAGCATTCGGCTGTTAACCGGAGGGTTCTTGGTTCGAGTCCAAGCGGGGGAGCACAAGGCCCAGGTCGACGACCTGGGCCTTCTTCGTGTCCAGGGGTGATGGGGCGCCATCCCCGGCAGTCCTTTGTGGAGGGTGGTGTACACCCTTGACGTCAAACCGCACCGCCGGTGGGTCACCTCGGGTCGGGTGTCCGGGCCTCGAGGGAAACTCTCTCGCGTTCTTGGAACTCGCGTGGTGAGAGGCCATGGAGCCGGGTGAAAGCGGTGCTGAAGGCCGGTAGGTGGGCGTAGCCGACGCGGCGGGCGACGGCGCTCGGCTTGGCGCCGCCGACGAGCAGATCGCGGGCGATGCGCATGCGGGCGCCGTAGCGCCAGCGAGCGAAGGTCATGCCGGTCTCGTCGCGGAAGGCTCGGTGGACCTCGGCGGGGACGTCGAATGCGGCCGATTCGCGGGAGATGTCGATGTGGCGCAGGTAGTCCAGCGCGGCCGCGCGTGCCCGCGGATGGGCGGGCATCGGCACCGACAGCGCTCGTTGCGTGGCGACCTGTTCGGCGAACAGGTCGAGGATGTGCCGGGGGTCGTAGTCGTCGGGGTGCAGTCCTGATCGGGCGCTGATGGAGCAATGCATCAGGTAGTCGTCCCAGGCGGGTGAGAACCGCACCTGTAGCGGCTCGGCGAGTCGGAGGTCGGCGGTGGTCGCGCTGCCGAGGGGCAGTGAGATGGAGTTCTCCCGGAGACCGGTGATGTGCTTCAAGCCCGCGGGGATCCAGGTCGCGACGCCGCGGTGTCGTTCGTAGCGGCTTTCGCCGATGTCCAGGTATCCGCTGCCGCGGTAAATCCAGCTCAGGACGTGCATGTCGTTGGCATGCCGCGGGGTGCGGGCGGCAGGGAGCAGATCGGACGAGGCGGCGAAGGAGCCGTCGCCCCGCACCATGCCCATGAGTTCATCGGTCTGGCGTGCCAAGGTGGCGCGCGGTGTCAGGTCGACGTGGGCGGAACTGGCGGCGAGCTTCCTGCTGAAGTCGTGGGGCGTCGGTCCGTACTGCCGCTTGAACGCGCGAGTGAAGCCGTTGCGACTGGCGAAGCCCACCCGTGCGGCTACCTGGTCGACGTCGAATCCCGCGGCCAGGAACTCGACGGCCGCGATCAGCCGGTTGCGCAGTCGCCACTGTTCGAAGGTGAGCCCGGTGCCGGCGAGGAAGTCGCGGCGCAGGGTCCGCGGACTGGAGAGCGCCCTGATCGCCCACTGCTCGACGGCGAGGTCGATCGCGGGGTCACGGATCAACTCCTCGGCCACCGCTCTGGCACCGGCGGCTCTCGGCAGCTCCGGCGGAGTGAACGGTGCCGTCTCGCCTGCCGTGGGTGCGGGCGGGTGTACTCGGGGACGGCCGAAGAGATCGGTGATCGCGTCCTGGAAGTACCCGTGCCCGATCAACGGGGTGACCTGCAGGTTGAAGTGCTGGATCAGCCAGTCCTGCCAACCGTGGGGGACCTGGAACCGGGTCGTTTCCGGCGGCCCGTCGGCACCCGGATGGAGCCACAGCGGGAAGGCGACCGTGCCTGGCTCGGTGCTGATCGCGCGGTGGTTCCACCCGGCCGCGGGAATCCAGGTGCCGTGCCCGGCGGTGAGGTGGAACACCGCGTCGCCGTCGATGCGCACGTGCGCCGTGCCGGTGCGGACCCAGATCAGCAGGGGGCGGCGGGGATGCCCGGTCGAGTCCGACCGCGCGGCCGGAATCGGCGGGGCCTCGCCCGCGTCGGCGGGGAACAGGGAGGAGAGCGCCACGCCCATAAACAATATGGCAGCCTGCGCACGCCCTTTAAGGTAAGGATTACCTAATCTAGCCCGGGCGACGCTCTGGCGCGCGTGGCTCCGACTCTTTTGCCGAACGACCGAGAAGGGCTGCCTTCATGCCGAAGACCTCACGCCGGCTCACCGTGCACCCAGTGACCCTGCGCGAGGTCGAGGTTCTCGGCGTGGTGGACCTGACGCCAGGGATGCGGCGAATCACGCTGGGTGGAGCGCAGCTCCGTGCGTTCACCTCGGCCAACGGCTTCCCGCAGCCCGCGTTCGTCTCGCTCGGTTTCGACGACGACATCCGGCTGGTGTTCCGGTCCCCCGGCCACGCCGAGCCGGTGCTGCCGGTCCAGCAGGAAAGGGGCGTGGACCTGCCGAGGAACCCCCGGCCCCTGTCGAAGGCGTACACAGTCCGCCGCTGGAACGCCGAGGCAGGCGAGGTGGACGTGGACTTCGTCAAGCACGGCATCGGCGTGGGCACCACCTGGGCCTACCGCGCGCAACCGGGCGACCGCATCCACTTCTACGGCCCGAGCGCGTCGCGCGCGCTCCCGGGCGACGCGGACTGGCTCCTGGCCGTCGGGGACGACACCGCCCTTCCCGCCATCGCCCGGCTGGTGGACGAACTGCCCGAGGACACGCGGGCACGGGTGTTCGTCGAGGTCGCCGAGGACGCACACCGGCTGAAACTGCGCGAGCTACCGCACGTCGAGGTGACCTGGCTGGTGCGCGACGGTGCCGAGGCGGGTGCGAGCACCCTTCTCCTGGACGCGGTCAAGAACGGCGGCTGGTGGGAGGGGCGACCGTTCGCGTGGCTCGCCGGGGAACACACGTCCGTCCGGGACCTGCGACGTCACCTGGTCGAGGACCGGGGCGTGCCGAAGGAGGACATCGACTTCGCCGGGTACTGGCGACGCGGCGAGGTCATCGCCCTGGAGACCGACGCGGCGGTGCCCGACCCCGAGAAGACGAAGACCCCGTTCGAGAGGCTCCACGAGCTGACCGAGCTGACAGCGCCGACCGCGATCCGCACCGCCGTCGAGCTGGGCGTCCCCGACCTGATCTCCCGCGGCGTCACCAGTGTCGCGGATCTGGCCGTCAAGGCGGACGCGGACGAGCGGGCCCTTCGCAAGCTCGTGCGCTACCTGCACACCCTGGACGTGCTGACCGAGACCGAGCCGGGCCACTACGGACTCGCCCCGGTGGGCGAGGTGCTGACCAACGACTTCATGGTCGACGCCTTGCACCGGGCCGGGGTGGCCGGCCGCGAGATGCTCGGCATTCACGGGCTCACCGAGTCGATCCGCACCGGCCGGGCGTCGTACGCCTCGGTCACCGGCCAGACCTACGCCGAGGCCCGCGCCGAGCAGGGTTATGAGGACCGCTACCTGGAGCGGCTGGCGAAGTTCCAGCCCGCGCTGGCCGGACCCATCGCCACATCGGACGTCCTCACCGGCGTCGGGCACCTGGTGCTCCACTCCGGCGGGGCCGGTGCCCAGGCGCGCGAGTTCGTCGCCACCCACCCCGACCTCCGCGTGACGATCTGCGCGTTGCCCGCCCAGGCGGACTGGCTGCGCCGTGACTTGCCCGCCACCATTCCCGACGGGGCGCAGCGCGCGCGGGTGACGGTGGTCGAGCAGTCCGTCTTCGAGGCCGGCCCGCCGGCGGACGCCGTGTTCGTCATCCGCGCCTTCAAGGCCCTGGCCGACGCCGATGCCGCCCATGCCCTGCGCCGAGCAGCCGAGAAGCTCCTTCCCGGCGGCCGGGTGCTGCTGATCGAAGACACCTTCGACGAGCACGACGCCGGAGCCGACCTGCTCGCCCTCACCGTGCACGGTTCCGGACTGCGAACCGACGGCGAACTCGACGCCGTCATCGCCCGAGCCGGACTCGTCTGCCGAGCGACGCACACCGTCGGCTGGGGCACCACCATCCGCGACCTCGTACCGGCCGGCACCCCCTGACCTTCGCACAGTAAAGAAGAGAAAGAGCACATCATGACCATGACACCCCTGAGACGACGGGGCGCCGCCCTGGCCGCCTTGCTGAGTGCCGCGCTCGTCCTTTCCGCCTGCGGCGGCAGCGGCGACGACCCCAACCCGGCCGGACCGATGCGCACCGTCAAGGCAGGCAACGGCAGTGTCGACGTTCCCGCCGATCCGCAGCGGGTCGTCACGATCGGCAACACGACTCTTCCGTTCATCGACATGGGTGGCGCGCCGGTGGGCGTCACGGAGGTGACCGCCTCCGAACTCGCCCTCATTCCCGAGAAACAGAAAGCCACGTTCAAGGCGGCCACGAACGTCGGCTCCAGTGGTGACCAGGTCGACATGGAGAAGCTCGCCGGCCTGAAGCCGGACGTCATCCTCGCCCAGCTTCCCGACAGCGAGTTCGCGCAGATCGAGAAGCAGCTGAAATCGATCGCCCCGACGCTCTTCTGGGGGCTCGACACCGAGTGGAAGACCCTCGCCGGCGGACTCGCGGAGGCCGCCAACGTCACGGCCGGGCTCAGCGCGCAGAAGGCGGAGTTCGACAAGAAGATCACCAAGATCAAGGAGACGTACCGCAAGGTCATCGACGAGACCTCGTTCGTCAATGTCGACCGCTGGGAGAGCTCCGATCCCGGGACGTTCTCCATCGCGGACTTCGGCTGTGTCGAGATCGCCCAAGACGACATCGGCATGAACTTCCCCAAGGCGGCTGACGGCCAAGACCCCCTGGGCTGGAAGTTCCTGCCGTTCGAGCAGATCGCGGGACTGTCCAAATACGACGTGATCACCTATCCCGTCGACGCCGAGGGCAAACCGAAACAGGCCTTCGCGCCCGTGGTCGAGACCAACACGTGGAAGGCGCTGCCCGCGGTGAACTCGGGCCGCGCGCTCGGACTCTTCTGCGCCGGCAACAACTCCTACGGCCCCGTCCTGCAGTACCTGGACTCGCTCGACAGAGCGCTGGCGACTCTGCCCGCCAAGAAGTGACAGCCCTCGCTCATCCACCCGCCGGTCCGGGCACCGTGAGGCTGCCCGGACCGCGGCGGCGTCGCTTGGCCTGCCTGGTCGTCGCGCTCGTGGTGCTGCTGGCCTTGCTGATGGCGAGCATGATGATCGGGTCGACGGCGATCGCGCCGTCGGTGGTGTGGGACGCCCTGTTCCATCCAACCGCGGACATCGATCACTTCGCGATCCGCGACTACCGGATGCCGCGCACCATCGTCGGCCTGGTCGTGGGAATGGCGCTCGGGGTCGCGGGGGCGCTGATCCAGGCGCTCACCCGCAACCCGCTGGCCGATCCGGGCATCCTCGGCGTCCAGGCGGGTGCTTCCTTCGCGGTGACGGTCGCCGTGGGTGTGCTCGGCGTCCGCGATATCAGCGGCTACCTGTGGTTCGCCCTCGCGGGGGCGTTGATCGTCACGCTGATGGTGCTCACCCTCGGGTCGACGCGGCGGGGCTCCTCGCCGGTGGTGATGGTGCTCGCCGGGGTCTGCGTCGGCGCGGTGCTCGGGGGTGTCAGGGAGGTGCTCCAAGCGACCAACCCGGACGCCTTCGACGCGATGCGATCCTGGAACGCCGGTTCGATCGTGGGCAGGTCACTCGATCTGGTTTGGCCGATCCTGCCGTTCTTCGCGGTGGCACTCGTCCTGGCCTTCGCGGTGTCAGGTCCGCTCAACGCCATGGCTCTCGGCGACGATCTGGCGGTCACCCAAGGCGTCCGGGTGACCCGCACCCGCGTCCTCGCGATCATCGCGCTCACCCTGTTCGTCGGCGGAGCGACGGCGATCGCCGGACCCATCGGCTTCGTCGGGCTCATGGTGCCGCACGTGGCTCGCTGGATCGCCGGCCAGCACCAGCGCTGGATCTTCGCCTACAGCCTCCTGCTGGCCCCGATCCTGCTGCTGGCCTCCGACATCCTCGGCCGGATCGTGATGAGACCCAGCGAGATCCCCGTCGGCATCGTCACCGCGTTCGTCGGCGCTCCCGTTCTCATCGCGATGGTGCTGCGGAAGAAGGCAAGCGGACTGTGAATACGCGCACTGGACCCGATACCGGCGAGGTGGACTTCGGGCGGCGGGTGCTGGTGCTGCGGCACCGGAGGATCGCGGTACGGCTCGACTGGCGTTCGGTCGTCGTCTGCGCGGTGCTCGCGCTGGCGGCCGCGGGCATGGCGGTACTCGCGCTGATGACCGGCTCGTACCAGCTCAGTCCCGGACAGGCGATCTCCGCGCTGACCGGCGGCGAGACCGGGCTCGTCCACGACATCGTGGTCGAGTGGCGGCTGCCCCGGGTGGCGGCGGCGCTGGTGTTCGGCGCCGCGCTCGGGGTGTCCGGTGCGCTCTTCCAGTCGACGCTGCGCAACCCGCTCGCCGACCCCGGCATCATCGGGTTCACCCAGGGCTCCTACACCGGAGCACTGATCGTGATCCTGGTCGTCAACGGCAGCTACTGGCAGTTGGTCGGCGGGGCGTTGCTGGGCGGGATGGCCACCGCCGTCGTCGTGTACGTTCTCGCCTACCGGCGTGGGGTGCAGGGATTCCGGCTGATCGTCGTCGGTATCGGCCTCGCGGCCGTCCTGGATTCGTTGAACACCTGGCTGATCCTCGAAGCCGACCTGAAAGTCGCCATGGCCGCCGCGGCCTGGGGCACCGGCGCCCTCAACGGCGTGTCCTGGAACCAGGTCCTCATCGGTGGCGCCTGCATCGCCGTACTGCTGCTACTGGCCGCGATGCTGAGCCGTCCGATGCGGCAGCTGGAACTGGGTGACGAAGCGGCCGCCTCCCAAGGGGTGCGGGTCTCGACGGTCCGCCTCGGCCTGATCGTGGTGGGGGTCGCGTTGACCGCGACGGTCACCGCCGCTTCCGGGCCGATCGCGTTCATCTCCCTGGTCTCGCCGCATATCGCTCGCAGGCTGGCCCGCACCGCCGGGACCACCCTCGCGCCCGCCGCCTTCGTCGGCGCGCTGCTGGCTCTGGCCGCGGACTACATCGCCCAGCACGTCGCGCCCACCCCACTGCCGGTGGGGATCATCACCGTCATGCTCGGCGGCGGCTACCTCGGCTGGCTGCTGTTCATCGAAGCCAGGAGACGCCTGTGACCACTTCCCCTGGCGACACAGAATCGAGAGCGCGAGAAATGGCTGATCCGTCCGTCGAGAAGCTGTCGACCGGTGAGTGGAGTCCTGAAAGATTCAGACGGCACCTCGAGGAGACGGGTGCTCCGCTTGTCGAGCGGGTCACCGCGGACGAGGTGCTGGTGACGTTCGTCGACGAGTCCGGGGACGACACGACGGTCACCCTCTCGGTCGTCATCGGCCCCGTCATCGGCTTCAACAAGATCGACACGGAGTTCGCTTCGGTGCCGGGGACGCCGTTCCGGGTGCTCACCCTGCGGATGCGTTCCGATCTGCGCTTCTCGTATGTGTTCACCCGAAGTGGGCCGACGGGGGAAGGCGAACGGGTTCCGGATCCGTTCAACCCGCCGCCGAGATTCTCCGAGTGCTCGGTCGAGAGGTTCTCCGGCGCCTCGGTGGCGTCGCTGCCCGACGCGATGCCGTTGCCCTGGCTCGATCAGGCCGAAGCGCGGCCGGCGCCGTCCATGGAGTCCGCCGTGCTGGCGAGCGGGCTCCTGGGAAACGAGCGCCGGATCTGGGTCTCGATGCCCCTTGGAGAGTTCTCAGCCGAGAGCGCACTGCCGTTCGTGATCCACTTGGACGGTACGCCGGACCACAGCGCGCCGAGCGTTCGTGACGCCCTCGTCCAGGCGGGACTGATCCGGCCCTGTGCGGTGGTTCTCGTCGAGCAGCCCGGACAGCGGCGCGACAAGGAGCTGCTCTGCGATCCGGTGTTCTCGCGGATGCTGATCGACGAGCTGCTGCCCTGGCTCCACGACCGGTATCCGCTCTCGCGCGACCCTGGCGACGTGGCGCTGGCAGGCGAGAGCTTCGGCGGCCTGTGTGCCGGATGGACGGTGCTCCATCACCCGGCGACGTTCGGGAACGCCGTCATCCAGTCCCCTTCGTGCGGGTACCACCCCGACCTCAAGTGGGGCACCGGGGCAGGCGAGCTGCTGCGTCGTACCCCCGTGCCGACGCTGATCGCCGACTACCTGGCCGCGGCACCGGCACCGATCCGCGTCTTCCACGATGCCGGCGAGCTGGAGAGTTCGAACACCCACAGCCGCTGGTTGGACCAGGTGCTCACACAGAAGGGCTACGACACCGTCTACCGAGAATTCGCCGGCGGACACGACTACGCGTGGTGGCGAGGACTCTTCGCCGATGCCCTGCGCTGGTGCTTCCCGCTCGAGCGATCGTGACCCGTTCCGACCCCGCCGGGTTGGGCCGGGGGCCGCTGACCCGGTGGATGCCGGTGCTCGGGCAGGCTCGCGGCGAGCCTCCCGATCTCCCGCCGTTCGAGGTCGCGGCGGGGATGCGTCCCGGCCGGTTCGTGGCGCGGGTGATCCTCTCGTTGCCCCAGGTCACGATCCCGGCGATGCTGCTGGCGATCGCGTGGCAGGTCGGCGAGTCGGCCGTCCCGGTGGTGATGGGCCTCGCGATCGACCGGGCGCTGGCGACCGGCGACACCCGTCAACTGGTGCTGTGGATCGCTGTGCTGGTGGCCCTGTACGTCGCGCTGACGACGGCGGCCAGGCTCACCAACCGGCTCAACACCTACGCGATCCAGCTGTTGCAGCACCGGCTGCGGGCCACGCTGTCGGCCAGGGTGCTGCATCCCGACGGCGGAGGAGTGCGGGCGCCGGGCGGCGATGTGGTCTCGATGGTGACCAACGACGTCGCCCGCCTGGCCAACGCCGGGCTGCTCGTGGTCCTGCCGATCGCGCGGATCACCGCGATCGGGTTCATCGCGGTCTCGTTGCTGGTCACGTATTGGCCGCTCGGGGTCATGGTGCTGCTCGGCGCGCCGGTGGCGGTCTGGTCGATGGGGCTGCTGAGCGAAAGGCTCTCCCGCGACACTCGCGCCTACCAGGATCTCCTCGCCGACACCGTGGGGCGGGCCACCGATCTGGTCGCCGGCTACCGGGTGATCAAGGGCGTACGCGCGGAGGCCGAGGCGATTCGGCGATACCGGCAGGCCAGCCGGGCAACGCTCGCCGGCGCCAAACGCAACGCGGGCCTGCTCGGGAGGTTCCTCGTGGGCTCCGGCGCGGTGAACGGCGTGTTCGTCGCGGCGGTGACGGGACTGGCGGGCTGGTTCGCGGTGGACGGGCGGCTGAGCGTCGGCGGGTTCATCGCCGCGGTCGGCCTCACCCAGGCGCTGTTACCGCAGATGCAGTGGATCGCGAGCGCCGCCATCCCCAATCTCGCGGGTGCTCGCGGCTCGTCGCTGCGCATTCTCGACGTGCTGCGTGGCGCGGGCACGCCTGCGGCCTCGCCGGGTGACACGCCACCGCCGGGGGCCACGCCTCCGCCTGTGCTGGACGTGTCCGTATTCGGCGAGACGGTCCAAGTGAAGCCTGGCGAATTCGTCGGAGTGCGTGCCGACGACCGGACCGCCGCCCAGGTCGCCGACGCGCTGATGAACCCCTACCTCCCGAGCGAGACCGGAAACGGCGTCGAAGTGCGTCTCGACGGACGTCCGGCGCGGGAGCTGACCGCGGCCGAGTACCGCTCCCAGGTCACCGTCGCGCCCCATCGGGTCACGTTGTTCACCGGCACCATCCGCGACAACCTCACCCTGTCCGCCCGTGCGCCCGGGCTGCTGGACGCGGCGCTGCGGGCAGCGGCGTGTGCGGACTTCGCCACCGATGCCGACAGGCCGGTCGGCGAGAACGGCACCCGGCTCTCGGGTGGACAGCGGCAACGGGTCGCGCTCGCCCGGGCGCTGGCGTGCGACGCACCGGTGCTGGTCCTGCACGATCCGACCACCGCGGTCGACTCGGTGACCGAGCAGGCCATCGCCGAGCGGATGTCCGGTATCCGCACGGGGCGCTCGACGCTGCTGATCGCCTCGTCCCCGGCGCTGCTGGGCGGCTGCGACCGGGTCGTCGAGCTGCGCGGCGGAAGGACGTGACCGACGTGATCGACTCTGCGCTGCCTGTCGCGGGCGGCAGGGAGACCGCCCGGGAGGTGTGGCGGCTCAGCCGTGGCCACCGGTGGCGGCTCGCCGCCGTCGTGGCGCTGGGAATTCTCAGCACAGCCGCCGGCCTGATCGGGCCCGTGGTGATCGGGCTCCTCGTCGACCGGGTCCAGGCGGGCACCGCCGACCGCGGCGCCGTACTGACAGTCACCGCCCTCCTGGCTGTCTCGGCCATCCTCGGAGCCGCCGGCACCGCGGCGACGACGGTGTTCGCCACCCGGGTCTACCACACCATCCTCGCCGGACTGCGCGAGCAGCTCGTCGCCCGCGCCCTGACGCTGCCGCAGTACCGCGTGGAGCGAGCAGGAACCGGGGACCTGATCTCGCGGTCCAGCGACGACGTGACCGCCGTCGCCGATGCCGCCCCGGCGGTGATCGGCGTGCTGACCACCACCGCGTTCACCATCGTCGTGTCGCTGGGCGGCCTGGCGGCGCTGGAATGGCCCTACGCCGCGGCGTTCGCCGTCGTGCTGCCCGGCTACGCACTCGCGCTGCGGTGGTATCTGCGCACCGGGCCCGAGGTGTACCGCGCGGAGCGTGCGGTGATGAGCGCCCGTGCCCAGCAGATCGTCGAGTCCCAGCGCGGCTACGCCACCGTGCTCGGCTTCGGGCTCGGCGAACGACGCCATCGTGCCGTGCTGACCGCCTCCTGGGCTGTCGCCGCGCAGGCGCTGCGGGCCCGCACCGTGCAGAGCATGCTCAACGCCCGCCTGAATCTCGGTGAGTTGCTGAGCCTGGCCGCCGTGCTCGTGGTCGGCTTCGTCCTGATCGGCCACGGAGCCTCGACCGTCGGTGGCGCGACCACGGCCATGCTGCTCGTGCTGCGCCTGCTCGGCCCGGTGAACCAGCTGATGTTCGTCATCGACACCCTCCAGTCCGCCCTCGCGTCACTGAGCCGCATGATCGGCGTCACCACCATCCCCTTCGCGGAACCGGCCCCCGAGCCGCCCACCGCCCAGGCCGTCCGGCTCCGCGAGGTCACGTTCGGCTACGGGGATGGCCCCCGCGTGCTGGACGACATCACGCTCGACATCCCCGCCAGTGAGCGCCTCGCCGTCGTCGGCGCGTCCGGGGCGGGCAAGTCCACGCTGGCCGCCGTGATCGCCGGTATCCACCCACCCGACACCGGAACCGTCGCGCGGCCGGAGCGCACCGCGGTGATCACCCAGGAGATCCACGTGTTCGCCGGAACCCTGCGTGACAACCTCACCCTCGCCGCTCCTGGCGCCACTGACGGCCAGTCGCGCGCCGCGCTCGAGGCCGTGGGCGCGACCGATCTGCTCGACGCGCTGCCGGACGGCCTCGGCACGGTGGTCGGCACTGGCGGTCATCCGCTGACCGACGCCCAAGCGCAGCAGCTCGCGCTGGCCCGCCTGCTGCTCGCCGACCCGCAACTGGCGATCCTCGACGAGGCGACCGCCGAAGCCGATTCGGCACAGTCGGGGCTGCTCGATCGTGCGGCCGACGCGGTTCTCGCCGGCCGTACCGGGCTGGTGATCGCCCACCGGCTTTCCCAGGCCGCCGCGTGCGACCGGATCGTGGTCATGGAGCACGGCCGCATCACCGAGAGCGGGACGCACTCCGAGCTGATCGCCGTCGGCGGTGTCTACGCCAGGCTGTGGTCGGCATGGCAGAACGGGTCGGGGTGATCCAGGGCGCGCGAGCCTTCAGAGCCGGACGTCGTGGCGGGAAGAAACGTTCAGTTTGCGGCGGACCTTGACCACGTACTCCTCGACCGTGCGACGGGACAGGAACAGGGCCTGGGCGATTTCCTGGTTGGTGTGGCCGCCTGCCAGGAGGCGGGCGACATCCTGTTCACGCGGGGAGAGTTCGCTGCCGTAGCCGCGCCTGCCACGGGGTGACGGGGTGGCCGCACCGGTACTGCGGGAGCGGTGGCGGCAGCGGGCGGCGTCGACCGTGGCTCCCAGGGCGTCGTAGGACCGGGTCAGGGCTTCGAGGACCTCGGCGTCGGCGAGGGTTTCGCCTTCGGCCTGTTCGGCGAGTTGAGTGGCCCGGTAGGACAGACCCAGATCCCAGTGCAGGTCGATCGCTTCCCGGTAGAGCCGGTCGGCCTCGACGCGGTCGTTCGTGGCCGCGGCCAGCCGCGCGCGGCACGCGGCCAGCCCCGCCCGGGCCAGAGGAGCGTCGACTCCTCGGAGACCACTCGCCGTTTCCGAGACGAGCAGCCGTGCGGCGTCGACGTCGCCGACCGCCAGGTGGTAGTCGACGGCCTGGGGGAGGAGGTCGCCCGACCACACCCACGCGCCCTTGCTCCGCACCATCGTCACGCCGCGTCGCACGTGTTCCTCCGCCTCGGCGACCTTGCCCCGGCTGAGGAGCATGCCCGCCATCCCGCCCGCCGCCGAGATGCCCACCGGGAAGACCTGCGCCGCCGGGTACGGACCCGTCGTCGCCTGGAAGGCTTCCTCCGCTCGCCCCCACTCGCCCCGTGCCGCCGCCAACCAGCCTCGCGTGAGATGCAGGTCCGTGGTCAGCAGCAGGTCCGCATAGGTCTCGATCAGATTGTCGAGGCGCTGCCCCAAATCCGACCATCGCCCGCTGAGCCAGTCGAGCCGGGCCGCTGTGGCCTCGGCGGTGCCGACGACGTACGAGGAGCCGACCCGCTTGGCCAAGACGATCCCGTCGCGCAGGAACTCCCAGGCCTTGGCGTAGTGCCCGATCCACGAGCACGCGTCCGCCAGGTTGCAGTGGGCCCTGGCCAGGTGATGGAGCTCCTCGGGGTCGCGCACGTCCGAGGGGGACGGTAGCCGGGCGATGCGCTCCCAGGTGCTCGGGTCGCCGACGATCAGCCGCCCGCCGAGCGTCGTGGCCAGCAGCGCGGTGCGCAGTTCCCGGGTGGGCAGGTGGTCGACGATCCCCTCGACCCGGTCGAGCGACCTCTGGTGCTCGGCGATGGACGCGGATCCCAGATAGGGCCCGGCCATCGCCGCCATCCCGCGTACGGTGCGTTCCGGCTGGTCACCGAGCAGGCCGAGGGCGAGGGTGATCTCCTCGGCGCCGCGGTCGAGAGACCCGGTCTCCCGTTGCAGCAGCAGTCCGAACCACAGATGAACCTGGGCCCGGACGTCCGGGGCCAGGCGCGGGTCCGACAGCAGGTTTTCGACCCTCGCGGTCATCACCCCGCCGGGCAGTCCGGTCAGGGCGTGGTCACAGAGTTTGGTCGCCAGCCGGTTCGCGACCTCGGGACTGGTCTCCGCATCGCTCAACACCTCGACCAGCAGGTCGACCGCGGTGGACACGTCGTTCGCGTCCTCCGCGACCTTGGCGGCGAGTTCGCTGTAGCGCAACCACTCGGCTTTCATGCCCGCCGCTTTGGCGTGCGCGCACAGGCTGGCGACAGGGGTGTGGTCCAGCGCGGACAGCGCGGCGAAAGCGCGTTCGTGCAGTTCTCGCCGCCGCGGCCCCGGCAGCGACGCGTACACCGCGCGCCGGGCGATGTTGTGGCGGAAACCGTATCTGTTGACCGTTTCCTCCACGAGCACACCGGACTCCACCGACGCGATCAGGTGCGCCACTTCCGCCTCTCCCGCCACGGTGTTCAGCACCTCGGGCGTCTCCGGGACGCCCAGCACCGAAGCGGCCTCGGTGAGGATTCGTGCGGCGTCGGGCAAGGTCGCCAGCCGTTCCTCGATCGTGTCCGCCACCGAGGCCGGCACGTCGACCCCGGCGAGGACTCGCCGGGCCGAGTCACCTTCGGCGCGCACGTCCCGCATCGGATCACGCAGCGCCCGCACCGTTTCCTCGACCACGAACGGGATCCCCGCCGTTTCACGCAGGACGGCCTCGGCGAACCGACGCGACGTCACGGCGGCCCCCACGAGGGCGTCGATCATCGCGCGCACGTCCGCCACACCGAAGGGCCGCAGGACGAGATCGACCCCGGTCACTCCGTGCGGGACGTGGAAGGCGTGGCCGAGTGGTGCCACCGACGGCAGATCCTCGCGGCGGTAGGTGGCCACGATCGACAGGTCCGGCGGCGGGTTCGCCAGCACGAAACGCAACACCCGGCGGGTCTTTTCGTCCGCCCACTGCAGATCCTCGAGTACGAGCACGGCCGGTCCCAGCGCACGGAGGAGATCCCGCACGGCGCGGAACACCCGGTGCCGTTCGGCGTGCGGGTCGCCGAGGGGGCGCGGCGCCGGTGGCAGGCGGTCGGCGAGTTCGGGCAGATGGTCCCGGAGCGCACCGGTCGCCGGGCCGGGCTCGCGCAGCAGGTCGCCGCACTGGCTGAGGCAGTCGAGGAGCACTCCGTACGGGAACGGTTCGGGCAGCGGCTGACACGAACCCGTGATCACGCGCGGGAAGCCGTCGCGGGCGGCCGCGGCGGCGAACTCGGTGACCAGCCTGGACTTGCCCACTCCGGCCTGGCCTGCCACGAAAACAGCCGACGGCGGGTGCCGTACCGCGTCGAGCAGGGCGGCGAGTTCCGCGTCCCGGCCGATCATCGGCGGCGAGCGGAACCGGCCGGAAAGGGGATCCGCGCAACCGTCGGCCATGTTCGCTCCTGTCGGTGATCCGTCCGCAGAGGAATGCCCGACATGGTAGGTCGGCGGGCACCGGCGCCATAACCCCGCGAACTACGGCACTTGCGTCCACACGGGATCAGGTACCGGTACGGGTCGCGACCACACTTGTTCCCCTCTCCGCCACGCCGAAAAGTGATTTCCCGAGCGGCTCGACGTCACAACCCCTGCGGCCGCTCGAACGTGCGATGGAGGAATCGATGCAACAGCGCAGAACGAGATGGATGGCGAACCTGTTCACCGTCGCGGTCGCCGCCGCGGCGATGGCGACGACCGTGGGCGTGGCCGGGGCGCAACCGGCGGAAGCGGCTGTCGTCCAGGCCGATCGGCCCTACTCCGGCCAGTACATCGTGGTGCTCGAAGGCGACGCCCGTGCCGCGGCCGACGGTCACGCCGCGACGCTCACCCGGCGCTATGGCGGTGAGGTGACCGGCACGTACTCGGTCACACTGAACGGATTCTCGGTCCGAAACCTTTCCGAGCGGCAGGCGCGGCGGCTGGCCGCCGACCCATCGGTCAAGGCAGTGCACCAGGACGGCACGACCAGGGCGGCGGGCGAACAACCGAGTCCGCCGTCATGGGGCCTGGACCAGATCGACCAGCGAACCGCGACCCTGGACAAGAAGTACACCTTCCCGAACTCGGGCGACGGGGTGACCGCCTACGTCATCGACTCCGGGGTGCAGGCCCAGCACCCCGAGTTCGAGGGCAGGGCGAGCCACGGCTACGACTTCCTCGACAACGACACGGACGCCAGTGACTGCTACTGGCACGGCTCGCACGTGGCGGGGACGATCGCGGGCAAAACCGTCGGTGTGGCGAAGAAGGCCAAGGTCGTGGCCGTGCGCTCGCTGGACTGCAAAGGCTCCGGACCGGACTCGGCCACGGTCAGCGCCATGGAATGGGTGGCCAAGAACGCCGTCAAACCCGCGGTGGTGAACCTGAGCCTGGGCATGGACGTGCTCGGCGTCGGCGACGAACAGGTCAAGGCCCTGGTGGCCAAGGGAATCGTCGTGGCGGTCTCCGCGGGCAACGACGGCAAGGACGCGTGCGCCGTCAGCCCGGCCCGCGTCCCGGAGGCGCTCACCGTCGGCTGGTTCAACAAGGACCGTACCCGCGGTGGGAACTACGGCCGCTGCGTCGACCTTTTCGCGCCAGGCGGCAACATCTACTCCAGTGACAACACCGGAAAGTTCCGCACCGGGAGCGGTACGTCCATGGCCTCCCCGCACGTCGCGGGCGCGGCCGCGCTGTATCTCGCCGCGAACCCCGGCGCGAGCCCGCAGCAGGTCGGCGACGCGCTGGTACGCAGCGCCACCCCGGACCTGATCACCAACCCCGGCACGGACTCGCCGAACAAGCTGCTCTACGTCGGTGACCTGGGTGGCGGCACGCCGTCCAGGTGCGGGATCAAGAGCAACGACCAGGACGTGGCCATCCCCGACGCGGACGCGGCGGTGGGCACCTCCGTGAGCCAGGATTCCTGCGACGGCAAGGCATCGGCCACGCTGGCGGTGCGAGTGGACATCGACCACGCCTACACCGGGGATCTCGCCATCGACCTGATCGGGCCGAGCGGCACGTCCTATCCGCTCAAACGCGCGGGCGGCGTCGGCGAATCCGGCGGCGTGCACCAGAGCTTCACCGTCGACGCCTCACACGAGGACGCGAACGGCACATGGCGGCTCTCGGTTCGCGACACCTACCGATTCGACGTGGGCACGCTCACGGGCTGGTCGATCACGTTCTGACCACAGTGGACGGACAGCGCCGTCCGCTCTTCCGCATGTCTTTGCCCTTGAAGGAGAAACGATGAGAACAGCACGCTTCGCCGTAGCGCTCACTCTCGCCTTGGCCGCGGCGACCTCGCCAGTCATGAGCACCGCCATCGCCGCTCCCGCCGACGAGATCAGCGTCGCGGCGACCCCGACTGATCAGCTCCGTGCGGCGGAAATGGGGACCCGGATCGTCAACGGTGAACGCACCACGGTCAAGGAAAACCCTTCCGTCATCGCGGGTATGCGGGTCGGGGGCGGAGGTCCGCAGGGACAGTCCTGCACCGCTTCCGTGGTCGGCAAACGCAAGATCCTGACCGCGGCGCACTGCATGGTCGACACCACCGGTGCCAAGAGCTACATCTACGGCGACGACGACCTGAACACCCCGGGCGACGAGACGTTCCGCACGGCCGTCGCCTCGTTCAAGGCCCACCCCCAGTACACCGGCTCCGGCGGCTGGCGCACGGGCCACGACGTCGCGGTGGTCACCACCGTCGACGACCTCCCGGTGCCGGAAAGCCAGTGGGCCAAGGTGGCGGGCTCGGGAGACAGCGCACTCACCAAGCCGGGCAAGTCCGGCATCTCCCTCGGCTACGGCAAGACGTCGTCGAGCGGCGGCTCCGGCGAACTCCGCAAGACCACCATGCCGGTCAACGACCCCGCCGGTTGCCAGGTCTTCGACATCCGGGTCAACGGTGACCTGATGGTGTGCACGGGCTACAACGACGGGCGCACCGCCGACTGCTCGGGTGACAGCGGCGGTCCGTTCATCGTGGACGGCGTGATCGTCGGTGTCTCGTCGTGGGGCTCCAGCGCCTGCGACCGCTACAGCATCATGGCGCGCCTGACCAACACGATGGGCGACTGGGCGCGCGGTGAGATCGGCGGAACCCAGCCCGGCGACGGGAAGTTCGGCGTTTCCCTCAGCCCGGCGGCGGGCAAGGCCGAGCCCGGCAAGCACGTCTCCACCAGCGTCACCACCACGGCGGGCGACCAGGGCCCGGAAAAGCTGGAGCTGAGCGCGGCGTCCCTGCCCGCCGGAACGACCGCCACCTTCCAGCCCTCAGCGACCGTCGACTCCGGGCAGGTCGCCAAACTGACCCTGCAGACCTCGGCGAGCACCCAGGCGGGAACCTACAAGGTCACCGTCACCGCCAAGGGCGCTTCCGGAGCCAAGACCGCCGAGTTCACGCTCACGGTCGGCGACGGCGGCACCGGCGACGGCCCGAAACCGTCCACCTCGCCGAACTCCGGCACCGTCCCGCCCGGCGGCTACGCCAACGCGACGATCACCGTCACCGGCGGCACGGGTCCCATCCGGCTCAGCGGCGCCGGCCTGTCCTACGCACCGACGTTCACGCCGCAGACCGTCAACCCCGGCGGCACTTCGCGAATGACGCTCATGGGCCCGTACCAGCGTGGTACGTACAAGGTGACCGTCACCGCGACGGACAGCACCGGCAAGGCCGGAACCACGGAGTACACCCTCACGGTCCGATGACCGGCGGATCAGCGGGTTCCTGATCCGAAGCCCCGCCAAACGTGGAGCCCGTGACCGCTCGAGCGGCCACGGGCTCCACGGAGCTGTCGAGGGCGGCCAGCGAGCCGGCGTCAGATCATGCAGCCTCCACTGGCTGGATTGGTCTCGAGGGTGGCCGCGATGCGTTCCTTGACCCACTTGATCTGGGTGGGGTCGGTCCAGTAGTCGCTGTGTCCGAGGACTTCGGGTCGGTCGTCGAGTTCGGTGTTGCGTGCTGACGACACCGCGGTCGCTATCGGATCGGTCTGACGCCAGAAGTTTGTCCACTGTGGGCTTTTCGTCTTGACGGTGGTGAAGAACTCGTTGCTGAAATGGCCGGGAAAGTAGGTGGCGTAGAGCGATTTCAGCGGCGATCCGCAGGTGACGAGGTCGATGGTGCCCTGAGGGTAGAGCTTGGTCCACCACGCGCACACGATCGAGCCTTGGCTGTGGCCGACGAGGACGACGTGGTGACCCGTTCCGACCGCGCGGGTGATGGCATCGAGCGCGTCTTGTCTGTAGGACCCGCCCGCGAGGGGGTGGCCGTGTACCGGCCAGAAGCCCGCGATGTCGGCTGATTTGCCCATGACCATGCGCATTGCGGGCAATCGGTGCCGGAGGATGATCAGGAGCGCCATCGCCGCTGTCAGCGTGTTGACGAAGATGATCACCCAATGTCGTGAGCCGCCGGTGAGCAGGGGTTCGGCGGAGAGCACCAGGAGGGCGGCGCCCGCGGCCATCAAGATCGTCGCGACGATGAGGACCCCGGCCAGCAGCTCGGGTGCCTTCTCGACTCGATTGTGCAGGTGTTCGGCTCGTTCGCGCTTGTCCCGAGGGAATCGGAGGCCCAGCTTCGAGACGGCGGCGATCAGGAAGGCGATGAGCGCGACGAGACTGAATACGGCGACGAAGTCGAGCCGGGAAGACACTATTTCGGCCCGGTCGAAGTAGGCCATCAACGATCGTTCCTCGGCCTGCAGTGTCGGAGCGTCCCCCGCCGGGAGCGGCGAGAGCCAGGTCGCGATCCAGTCGAGGCTCATGCGCAGCATGGAGCTGACGGAGTGCATGGCGACCATCGCGATGTCGAGGAGCAGGGCTGCGGCCGCCATGTAGGCGCGGCCTTTCCTGCTTGTGATCAGCACAGCTGCGATCAGCATGGTGACCACGGTCGTCGTCAGGACCACCGCGGTCATCGCGTCGAACCGGCCGGCGCGCGACAGCCAGCCGGTGTACTGGAACTGCGCGGGTTGAAAGATTCCCACGAAGACGCCGAAGCCTGCGAGCGCAACGACGTTGAGCCATCTCGATCGTATCTTTTCGGTGGGGCGGCGCCTGATGATCGTGACCGCCAATCCCAGTGGGATGAGAACGGAAATCAGCTGGGATATCAGCCGGTCGTCGCCTGGAAGGGGGACGACCTTGAGGATCGTTTCGGCGAACACGATCAGCCAGGCCGCGGCGGAAATCGTGAGCAGGATGCCGACCGTCGACACGGCGAAGCGCAGCCGTCTCTCACCGCGTCCCATTTCGCCCACGGTGTTGACCAGTGTGAACGGGAACGCGAAATACCACAGCAAACCCTTGGAGAGTCCGCGGGACGTCCGTGACCAGTTCACCAACTTGAGTGGGTGGCCGACCGGTTTCGGGGCCTTCGCCACCTCCGAGCGACCGAACCGCGGCTCGATTTCCGGTCGTCCCAGGGCGCTGTAGTAGTCATGGTCGCCGATTCCGTGCACTCGGATCTCGAACGCGTCCATATCCGCCTCCGTGGTGTGCCGTGTTAGCCACGTCGCGATCCGGCCAGGAGGTTGTTACGTTCGCATCCGAATCGTGATCGGCCGGAGCTCGGTGGGCCCGCGCCCGTGTCCGCGGATATCGTGCGCCAGAGCGGAAAAGAACTGGCCGGGGCACGTAATTCGACTGGCTTCAGGGGAGCTGGAGTGGTACGGCGAGGAGTTCGACCTCATTCAGGCGGACGGTGAAAAGCGGAACGGATCCAAGGAGAAATCTTAGGGGATCGAAAAGCGTGAATGGTGTCAGGACATAGTTCTCTAGCGCAGGCTCGGTGTCGTGACTTGTGAGTCTTCGAGGACCAGCGGTTGCCACTCGGCGGCGCCGTTGCGGCCGTGCCCCGGGTCGATACCGGTGAACACGCGTCCTCCCACTCGCACGCGAACGTGGCGAGCGTGCCAATCGACCGCCGCGCGTTGCCGGACCCGTCCGGCGCACCGCCAGGTTCGGTCGGCGAACCGCACGACCGTGGAGTGCCCGTGGACCTGGCCGAAGGGGACGACACCGCGATAGCCCATCCAGGGTTCGTGCAGCGCCGCGCCCGATTCGGCCCACAGTGGACCCGCGCCGCCGTCGCGGCCGTGTGCGCCGACTTCCCAGATCAACTCCGGACGCTCGTTGAGCAGGCCCGCGGCCTCGGTCGCCGACATCGGTTCTCCCAGCCGCTGCCAGCAGGCGAGCGTCAAACCCGCGTGGGTGACCAGGAGTTCGTCGCCCTCGGCGGTACGGACGGCCTCGGCCACACGTAACCGCCCATCGGCCCACCACTCCCGTAGCCGAGCCACGTCGCCCTCCCCGAGCGGCTCGCGCCAGAAGACGGCCCTGCCGGGTAGATACTGCGCCTCATGGTTCCCGGCGAGCTGGATCCATCGCCGCACGTCCAGCAAGTTCGCCACGATGTCGAGCACACCCGGGCTGTCCGGGCCGCGATCGACGAGATCGCCCACCTGGATCACGGTGAGATCCGGCGGAAGTCCTCGTTCGGTGGCGCCGAGCCAGGCCAAGGCCCGGCGCAGCTGGTCCGGATGCCCGCCGACATCGCCGATGATGGCGACTCTTCCCATGACCACCCCCGAAGACAGCCTTCAGGAACCAGCGTACGGACTCTCGCGCCGGAGGGTCTCGCTTCGCTCTGACGTGACGTTGAACATCCAGCTGATCCCGAATCGGTCCACCAGCGAACCCGCTTGGTCGCCCCACACCTGTTTCTCCAGAGGCAGCGTCACCTCGCCGCCGACGGACAGCTTCTCGAAGTATTCGCGGAGTTCGTCATCGTCTCCACCGAGGAAGACCGCGACGTTGTTGCCCGGCCGGTGAGCCGGATGGCCCGGCCGATCCTCCGGAAAGTCCCACGCCATCAGTGTGTACCCGGCGGCGGTGTCCAGCCGGGAGTGCATGACCTTGTCGCCGTCGGCCGAGTCCGGTGAGCCGAAGTCCGCGACCGTCCCCACCTCGAGATCGCCACCGAACACCTCCTGATAGAACTCCATCGCCTGTCGCGCGTTGCCGTCGAACACGATGCAGGGGTTGGCCTGAGATCCCATCCGCACACTCCTCGCCAGTGACCGTCGGCTTGCCCGACGGTCGCGAGGTCACCTTCCCAACGGAAATACGACACCCTCTGTCGTGATTGGTGGGGTTATCGACGGAACCGAGCCGTCCGCCGGAGTGGGCGAGGACCGCTCGGTCTTCCAACTCCACCGCGATGGGACAGACCATCTCCCGATCGACGCCGTCGAGGAGGCCGAGCATCGCCGGTGCCCGCGCCGATCAGGGAGACGACCCTTTCCTCGAACTCGTCCTCGCTGGTGACGCCGATCCCGATCGCCTCGAAGTGGCTGGACACGATCACTGCCCTGCTCCATCGTCCACTGGAGACTAATGGCCGGGCCGCGACGAGGTGTTCTCGTGTCCTGAAGGCCTCCTTTGAGACGATCAGCGTCTCAAAGGAGGCCTTCAGGACAGCGGGGTCGGGCACGTGCCCGGGCCACGTCACGACAAGGACTCGTTCCGCGGAAGGCCGAACGAACACGAGGGCTCGCCGCGATATACCGGACATGGTGTCCCAACCCGTGGAGAAGCCTTCCACCGCCGCTCCTCACTGGATGCTCACCTCCCAGCGCGACGGTGCCTCACTACCGGTCACGGTCATCGCCAAGTGGCGGTGGTACCAGGCCGGTAGTGCCAGACATCGTCGGCGCTACGCCGCGACCGAACTCGTGGCCATCTGCTGCGCGGCCGCGATCCCGGTCCTCGCCGCGACTCCCTTGCCGTCGCTCGTGATCGCGGCACTCGGCGCGGTCGTGCTCGTCTCGACGGGAGTGCGGACCACTTTCAGTCTTCACGAGAACTGGGGTCGAACAAAGTCAGGTTCGCTATGCCATCGAACGCGAAGCGGCGCTGTATCTGGTGAAGTCTCCGCCCTACGGAAACGACGATGCCGGTCACACGCTGGTCAAGACGGTCGAGGAGATCGCTGGGGAAGCCGGGCAGCGCTGGGCGACGAGAAGGCTGACCGCGGCCGCTCCTCCGCCTGGGCCGCCCTCTTGAGGGTCAACGCCCATCCGCTCGCCGGAAACGCGGGTGCGCCGCCAGCGCCAGCGCGAGGAACGTGATCGCGACACCGGTGAACGTGGCGAGCGAGGGCCGAGGGCCGGGTGTCAGCGCGTCCAGCACGACGGCGCCGAGCAGCTGTCCCGCCACCGTGGCCAGCCCGAAGACCAGCACGCCGATGCGCCGGACGGCGATCGTCGCCACCGCGATGATGCCGACGCCGATCACCCCGGCCAGGTAGAGCAGCGGCTCCGACGGCAGGCGTCCGGGCGGGGGCCGCGAAACGCGACGCGGATGGCCAGAGCGACGGCGAGCGAGACGGCCGCGACGGAGAAGTTGACCAGAGTGGGTGGCCACGGCGAATCGGCGACCGCTCCGACCCGTCCGTTCAACGCCGACTGGATCGCGATCGCGACACCGGCGAGCACGGGTAGCGCCACCAGTACCAGGGTTCCGGGAGTGTCCCAGGCATCGTGCCCGGCGATCGCGACCGCCGCCACGCAGGCCGCGGCACCCACCGCCCGCGCCGCGGTGACCGGCCACGACCACCGCGCCGCAGACGCCGCCCGTGAGGTGGCGCCGTCGCAGCTCGCCGGTGCGCACCGCCGTGCGGATCAGACCGAGCCCGCGTCGTCCGGCCGGCAGCAGCGGAACGAGCACCAGCAGGAGGAAGAGGCTGACCGACGTCGACGTCAGCGTCGTCGCGAACCCGTCTCCCACCCGCGAACCGAGCTCGCCGTTCAACCGGGCCTGAACCGCCAACCCGGCACCGGCGGACACCGCTCCCGCCAACGGGACGGCGCTCCGCGTCCGTTCCGCTGCGGCGATCACCCGGCGGCGGCGGTCATTTGGGGCTGTCGCGGGAAAGCGTTCCGGTAGGCGCCCGGCGAGACGCCGACCTGTTTGAGGAAGTGGTGGCGCAGGTTGTTCGCGGTGCCGAGACCGCTGAGTTCCGCGATCCTCTCCACCGGGAAGTCCGTCGATTCCAGCAGGCTCTGCGCTTGCGAAAGTCGTTGCGCGAGCAGCCATTGGAGCGGTGTCGTGCCGGTGGCCTGTTGCAGACGCCGGTAGAAGGTCCGGCGGCTCATCATGGCGCGCCGCGCGAGATCTTCGATCGTCAGCGGCTTGTCGAGGTTCGCCCTCGCCCAGTCGAGCACCGGCGCGAGTCCTTGATCGTCGGTGGCGGGGACGGACAGGTCGATGAACTGCGCCTGCCCGCCGGGCCGGTGCGCGGGGACGACCATCCGGCGGGCCAGCTGGTTGGCCACGTGCGCCCCGAGATCGCGGCGGACCAGATGCAGGCACAGGTCCAGACCGGCGGTCATCCCGGCGCTGGTGAGCACGTCGCCGTCGTCCACGTAGAGCACGGAGTCGTCGACCTCGACGTCGGGAAAGCGTTCGGCCAGCTGGGCGGTGTGCATCCAGTGTGAGGTGGCGCGGCGGCCGTCGAGCAGCCCGGCCTCGGCGAGCGCGAAGGCGCCGGAGCACAGGGACACCATCCGGGCGCCCGCGTCGTGGGCGCGGCGCAGCGCGGAGATCAGCTCGGGTGAGACCGGCGCGCCGTCGCTGAGTACGTCGTCCGGCACTGACGACACGATGACCGTCTCGGCGCCGACGATGTCCTCGAGCCGGTACGGGGTGCGCAGCGCGAAGCCCGGGGCGGCTTCCCGGGCCCGGTCTCCGGTTCCGCACAGCCGCAGGTCGTACCAGGGATCGGCCAGATCGGGCTGCGGCATCCCGAAAACGGTGGCGGGGATGCTCACCTCGTACAGATCCCAGAAGGCGATCCCGATCTCCTCGGGGACGACCAGGGCGACCGAACCAGCGCTCATGCCCCCATCCTATGGCACGAATTTGGTGCTCCCGGTCATCTGTGTCACTGGCAGCCGGAAGCAGGGGTCGCGAGGCTGGAGTCATGAGCACAACACCCGAACACGTCACCGTCATCGGCCTCGGCAATCTGGGCCGTGCGCTGGCCGAGACCTTCCTTCGCCACGGCCATCCCACGACGGTCTGGAACCGCGACGCGAACAAGGCGGACGCGCTCGTCGCGGCCGGGGCGAAGGCGGCGGCCACGGCCGAGGAGGCGATCGCGGCCGGGGATCTTGTGATCGTCGCGCTGCTGGATTCCACTGTCGCCCGGCGGGTCCTGGCCGGTGCGGCCGGCGCCGTCGCCGGGCGGGCGCTGGTCAACGTCACCTCCGGCGGGCCGGAGGACGCGCGGGAACTGGCCGCCTGGGCGGACGAGCACGGGGCGCGGTATCTGCACGGAGCCGTTTACGCGGTACCGCAAACGATCGGCACCGCCGGGTCTTCGATCAGCTACAGCGGTGAGGAAACCGTCCACCGGCGTTGGCAGCCGCTGCTGGATTTGCTGGGGCGAGGCACTTTCCTCGGGAGGGACGCCGGTCTCGCCTCGGGCTACGACGTCGCGATCCTCGCCGGGATGTACGGCATGATCGGCGGTTTCCTGCACGCCACGGCGATGGCCGCGGCCGCGGGCGTCCGCGCCACCGAACTGACGCCGATGTTGTTGTCGTGGCTGACGGATTCGTTCCCGGCGCTGTCCACCTTCGCCGAGGAGATCGACAGCGGCGGGTTCAGCGGCGGCGAGTCGAGTCTGGCCATGAACCAGGCGGGGCTGGCCACGATCATCCGCGCCAGCCGGGAGCTGGGCGTTCCGGTGGGCACGCTGGCCCCGGTCAAGGACCTGATCGACCGGCAGATCGACGACGGGCACGGCGCGGCCAGCCTTTCCCGCGCCGTCGAGTCCTTCCGGAGCGCGGCATGAGCATGACGACCCGCGACTTCGGCGAGCTGGAAACCGAGTTCGACACCTACGTCGGAGCCATCAACTACGCCACGATGGTGACGGTCGACGCGGAGAACCGCCCGCGGACCCGCGTCCTCATCCCGGTGTGGGAGAAGGTCGACGGACAGCCGCTCGGCTGGCTGGCCACCTACCGGACCCCGGTCAAGGCGGCCCACCTCGCGCGTAACCCGCACACCAATTTCTCTTACTGGGCACCGGGGAACAACTCGGTGGCCGTCGACGCGACCGCCGTCTGGGACAACGAACTCCCGGTCAAGGAACACGTGTGGGAGCTGTATCGCCGGACGAGCCCGCGCGGCGCCGGTTATCCGCTCGGCAACTTCTGGACGGATCCGTCCGATCCGAAGCTGCACGTGCTGCGCCTGACACCGTGGCGCGTCCAGGTGATCCGCGGCGCGGACCTGCGCAGCCGGATCTGGCGAGCGGACCGTGGTGAGTCACGTCTCGTGACGACGGCGGGTGTCAGCCCGCCGATCCCGTGAAGGCCGGTTACGCTCGCCAGCGATCGCTCATGCGGATGATCTGCCGCGTGACCTGGTGAAAGGCTCTTCATGGCTCAGAAAGTCGTCGTCCAGATCGTGGACGACCTGGATGGTGGGACCGCGACACAGACCGTTCCCTTCGCGCTCGACGGTGTCTCGTACGAGATCGACCTGTCGGACTCGAACGCCGAGGCGTTGCGTGAGGAACTCGCGCAGTACGTCGAAGCGGGCAAACGCGTCGGCGGGCGCCGGGTCAAGGTCGCGGCCGGGCAGACCACGGTGGCGGGTGCCGTGGACGGTGCGAAGAAGCCTGTCGACCGCGAGCGCAACCAGGCCGTGCGGGCCTGGGCAGGGGAGAACGGGTACTCGATCGCCGAGCGCGGCCGGATCCCGAACGAGATCTACGAGGCTTTCGACGCCGCCGAGCCGGAGGCCGTCGAAGACGCTCCGGCCAAGCCCGCGCGCAAGCGTTCGCCCCGGAAGAAGTAGGTCGCCGGTCCGTTCGTGGTGGTCGCACGACGCGAGCACCACGAACGGACTGCTCCCCGCCTCAGGAAGGCGCTCCGTAGCTGGTGGTGATCGCGGTGGCGCGGTCGCGCAGAGAATCACGCAACCACTGCGGGGTAAGGGCTTCCGCGTTCGTGGCGAGCTGCCACAACGCCCATTCGGCGTGTCGCGCGTCCTGGAAGGTCACTTCCAGCCGCAGCCAGCCGTCCGCTTCGGTCTCCTCGGAGAGGACGGCCAGCGCGGTGCCCGCCAGTTCCTCCCGCCGTCCCGGATTCATCCGCAGCAGCACGACGACCTGGTCTTCGCCGCCGGTCCGGAACCGCGTGCCGCGTTCCTGCCAGGCCCGGTCCAGATCGACCAGATCCGGTCGTTGCGCCGGTTCGGGGAGTTCCTCGGCGGCCCGCAACCGGGACAGCCGGTAGGTGCGGTCCTCACCGGACCTCGTGGCCAGCAGGTATCCCTGCTCGCGAACGGTGACCAGGCCGATCGGGTCCACCGTGCGCCATCGGGCGGGCCCGCCCGCCGCCGCGTAGTGGATCCGCAGCTTGTTCCCGGAGAACACCGCGCGCCGGACCTCGGCCACGATGCCGTCGGGAACCTCCTCGCCCGCCACACGGCGCGAGAGCAGATCGGTCTCCGGGTCGACGAGCAGGCGCCGGGCCGCGCCCGCCGCGGTGTCCCGCTGACCTTCGGGCAGCGCGTCGACCACCTTGAGCATGGCGGAAGCGAGTGCCGAGCCGAGGCCGAACATCTGCGCGCCGCGCCGCGATCCGGCGACCAGCAGCGCGAGCGCCTCGTCGTGGTTCAGCCCGGTGAGCTCGGTCTGGAAACCGGGCAGCAGCGCGAAACCGCCGTGCCTGCCGCGTTCGGCGTAGACCGGGACCCCGGCCGCGGAGAGCGCCTCGATGTCGCGAAGGACGGTGCGGGTGGACACTTCCAGCTCGCGGGCCAGCGAGGACGCGGACAACCGGCCGCGGTGGCGCAGCAGCAACACCAGCGAGACCAACCGGTCGGCGCGCATGCGAAAAGCCTAGCGGAATACACGACACAGGATGTCGTGATTCGCTGGGAGGCTCATCCACATGACGAGCAAGACCGTGGCCACTGAGCCGAACGACCTGGGCAAGTTCTTCATCGAACGCGGCAACGCGGGCGATGTCGAAGGATTGGTGGCGTTGTACGAACCGGACGCCGTGCTGGCGTTCCCGCCGGGCAACCTCGCGACAGGGCACGCGGAGATCCGCAAGGTGTACGAGCAGTTCGTCGCGGCCGCGCCGGTGCTCGAGCCGGGCAGACAGCATCCGGCGCTGGTGAGCGGCGACCTGGCGCTCACGGCGTCCACGCTGACCACCGGTGAGATCACCGTCGAGGTCGCCCGCCGCCAGCCGGACGGTTCGTGGCTGTGGGCCGTGGACCAGCCGGTGCTCCTGCCGTAATGGGGAGGCTGGCGGAGGTCGGACGGATCGTGACGATCGGCGTCTACGGCTTCACGGCCGGCGCTTTCGTCGAGAAACTCGCCGACGAGGGCGTGGCGTCGCTGCTCGACCTCCGCCAGCGCCGCGGTGTGCGGGGTCCCGACTACTCCTGGGCGAACTCGGTGCGGCTCCAGCGCGCGCTCGCCGCGGCGGACATCGGCTACCGGCACGTGAAGGAGCTGGCGCCGACGACCGAACTGCGCCGGCTCCAGTACCGCGAGGACGACCGCCAGGGCGTGGGCAAGCGGAACCGTGTCGCGCTGGCGCCCGAGTACACCGAGCGCTACACCCGTGAAATCCTCGACCCGTTCGAGTTCGGTCCTCTCGTGGCGGGGCTTCCCGGCCACTCGGTGACCGCGCTCTTCTGCGTCGAACGCGATCCGGAAGCATGCCACCGTTCCCTCGTGGCCGCTCGGTTGCGAAGGGGGAACGGCTTGCCGGTCACGGACCTGCGCCCGGACTGAAGCGGGCCCGTCACCGGCAAGCCGTGGGCGAGGTCAGGTCGAGCAGTTCTTCTGAGTGCTCGTGTTCACCTTGGCTCCGGTGAATTCTTCGAGTATCGCGATGTTTTCGGGCGCGTAGTTCTTGGCGACGATCTTGTCCACGTCCGCGCTGCCGAGTTTGCTCGCGTAAGGCGCGGATTGATCGAGCCAATACGCCGCGCGGAGAAACTCGACGAGTACCAGTTCACGCAGTTCGGGCTGGGCCTTGGCCTTGGCCCAGTAATCGGGATATCTGGCTTTGGCGACGCGCAGATAGAGCAGGAGATACCGGATGTTGGTGGCGGCGATGTCCCTGGAGTTGCTGGCTCCCACGCCCTGGATGTACTCGGCGACCACCGTCGCCGCTGGCAGTCCCATGAGCCCGGCGTTGAGTTCCGCCATGACTCCCTGCATGCGATACGACCCTTGCTGCTGGTCTCGCAGGTAGATGCCGTCCATCGAGTCGGTGAGCTTGTCCGTGATCAGCGGCAGGATTTCGCGCCGGGGGAATCCACCGTGGAGCGGTACCTTCATCGCCTTGCGGGAATTGTTGATCCACGCGGACATGTACACGTCCCAAGAGGTTCTCGAGGGATCCAGATCCCACATGTGGGTTTCCTCGTGGATCGCCACCATCAGGGATTCGGCGAGCCCGTTGAAGCTGGTCTTGGTGACGAACTGGCTGAAATACTTGTCCTTCGCTTGAGCGATCGCCAGGCCCTCGCCGCTGGGCCATCGCCGTTTGTACACGGCTTGGATCGTCTGCAACCACTTCGAAGACTGGAAGCCTGCTTTGATGTCACTGACGTCGGCCTTCGGCTGCACGGGTTCTTCGTAGCAGAAGGGGGCGCGGACGCCCGCCGTACCGGCTTCTTGGGCCGCGGCGGTCACCGGAATTGAGGTGAGGGTCAGTGCGAGGCATACGGTCAGCATGGAAATGGGATATTTTCGATGCATGAGGACCTCGGTTCACGGTAGGGATTTTCCGTGGATCGGAACGGAGTGTCCCCTACTTGTCACCTTCACTCAATGATCTAGCTCAGACTGCGGCTGTACAGCCCAGGAATTATGGCGGCGAATGGCGGAAGGGGTTTATGTCCGCGCCAATCGCGACCTGCGCATGCTGTAGCCGAAGTAGATGAGCAGGCCGAGTGCCATCCAGCCGCCGAAGACGATCCAGGTGGCGCCGTCGAGGCTGAGCATCATGTAGCCGCAGCACAGCACCCCGAGGATCGGCGTGACGGGGGAGAACGGCACGCGGAACGAGCGCGGCGCCTCCGGTTGCCGCCGTCGCAGCAGCACGACGGCGACGTTCACCAGCCCGAAGGCGAAGAGGGTGCCGATGCTGGTGGCGTCGGCCAGCTTCCCGAGCGGGATGAACGCGGCCAGTGACGCGACGAAGCCCGAGACCACCAAGGTGTTGATCCGCGGCGTGCCGGATTTGGAGTCCACTTTGGACAGCGCGGCCGGTACCAGCCCGTCGCGGGACATCGAGAACAGGATGCGCGTCTGTCCGTAGAGGACGGTCAGCACGACGCTGGAGATCGCCACGATCGCGCCGACGGCGAGCAGCGCGGCCCACAGAGGGTTGCTGGACACGGCACCGAGCACATGCGAGAGCGCGGCTTCCTGGCCGTCGAATTGCTGCCACGGCAAGGCGCCGACGGCGGCCACGGCGACGAGGCAGTACAGCACGGTGACGATGGCGAGTGAGAGCAAGATCGCCCGCGGCAGGTCCCGCTGCGGGTTCTTCGCCTCCTCACCCGCCGTCGATGCCGCGTCGAAGCCGATGTAGGAGAAGAAGAGTTTGGCGGCCCCGGCGCTCAGCCCGGCGAGGCCGAGCGGCAGGAACGGCGTGAAGTTCGCCGCCCGCACCGCGGAGAACGCGATCGCGCAGAACAACACCAGCGTGCCGATCTTGATCACGACCATGATCGCGTTGGCCCGCGCGCTCTCCTTCGCGCCGGACAGCAACAGGAACATGGCGAGCAGCACGACGACGATGGCCGGGACGTTGACGATCCCGCCCGAGCCCGGCGGCTGGCTGAAGGCGTCCGGGATGGCGAATCCGAAGGCCAGCCGCAGCAACTCGTTGAGGTACTGCCCCCAGCCGACGGCCACCGACGCCACCGAGACGCCGTACTCGAGCACCAGGCACCAGCCGCAGACCCAGGCGACCAGCTCGCCGAGGGTGGCATAGGCGTAGGAATAGGACGAACCGGACAGGGGGATCATCCCGGCGAGTTCGGCGTAGGAGAGCGCCGAGAACAGCGCGGTGATCCCGGCGAGTACGAACGACAGCACCACCGCGGGGCCCGCCACCGGCACCGCCTCGCCGAGCACGACGAAGATACCGCTGCCCAGCGTCGCGCCGATGCTGAGCATGGTCAGCTGGCCCAGGCCGAGGGAGCGCTTCAGCGTGCCGTGATCACTTTCGGCGATCAGGTCGGCGACAGGTTTCCGCCGCACCACCGCGGCTCGCAGGTTCATGCCGACGACCGTATCTTCCGGCCTGAACGCCCGGCGCAGGAGATCAACCGGGGGCTCGCGGCAAAGCGTCCGGGTCGCTCGCCTGTGTCGGTTCCGGGTGTCGCGAAAGCCACTTTCGGGACATCAGATGTCCCGAAAGTGGCTTTCGCGACATCGGGGCGGGTGACCTAGCGGGGCGGTCACGGTTGTGCGGTTCTCCGGTAACGGCGGCGCGGACGGGTAACCCGGCGTTCGCGTCCGGCGTCTTCACCGATGCCAGAACCGTCCGCGGAAGACGAGGAGCGGAACAGTGCCGGAGATCGGAACCATCCAGACCGCGCCCCCTGGCGCCTCGGACGACGTCGTCAACGCCGGAGTGCGGTACGCCGAAGAACGGTTGGGCAGGCACGAACTGCCGATGCCCTCGGGTGAGGTCGGCGGCCAGGCCATCGAGTTCGCGATCGGGGCCCTGGAGGGGCGGGTGGTTCCCGTTCGGGCGGCCGAGCAGTTCGTCGAGCAGGTGGTCGTCGCGGCCGCGATGCGGGAGGTGAACGACGAACCGCCGCTGACCGCGTCCGACATCCGCCTGTTCCGCGATGTCTCGACGTGGTTCTTCAACAGTTTCTGGCACGAGTGATGCACGTCCGGACCGTGCGCCGGGAGATCGAGGTCGCCGAGCGGCGCAAGGGTCTCACGCTCTATCTGGGCGGCGGTGGCCTCGGCGGCCTGGGGCTTTTCGGCGCCGGCGACGTCGCCACCGGCATTTGGGATCGCGCGCCAGGCGTACTCCTGCCGCTGTTCGTCACGATGGTGTCGGTCACCGGCTACTGCCTCGCGCGTGGGTACGGCGGCTACGAGTACCGCGCGACGACGCTCGAACGGGACATCGAGGACGGGAAGCGGAAAGAGGCCGACGAGGTGGGCGACACCGTCTCGAAGGCCGTCAAGACGTACTACACGCTGGCACCGGTCTGTCTCGTGTTGACCGCCGCCTGCCTCCTCGTCGCCGTCTGGTGGGGAACGGTCAGTCCCGGTTGAGGAATTCGGCCGGGGGCCGGAAGAACCCCTCGGCCGTCACTTCTGCCGGTGCTTCCTCATGGTCGCCGAGCGGCTCCGAAGGTGGAATTGAGCGGAGCAAAGCCGTCGATCACAGGGAGGTCAGCGTGGCGAGCAACCGTGCCAGCCGGGTGACCGCGCTGGCGGACCGGGCACCGTCGCCCACCGACGGCAACGTCTTCCTCGCGTCCTTGCACACCGAGCACCGGGAGCAGCTGCTGCGGTTCACCCGCCGCCTGCTGCCCACCGATCCGCACCGGGCCGAGGACGTCGTGCAGGAATGCCTGTTCCGGGCCTGGCGGAACAGTGAGACCCTCGCGGAGAAGGGCTCGGTCCGCGCTTGGTTGTTCACCGTCGCCCGCAACCTCATCGTCGACTGGTCCCGCCGTGACAACGCGCGCCCGGTGGTGTTCGGCGACGACGACTTCGATCTGCTGCCGGGCGGCACCGATTTCGCCGACGAGGTCGTCGAGCGCTGCGTCGTCGAAGAAGGACTGGCCCAGCTGACGCCGATGCAGCGTGAAGCCCTCGAACAGGTCTACCGGTACGACCGCACGCGGCAGCGCGCGGCCGTGAGCATCGGGGTGCCTGTCGGCACGGTCAAATCGCGGGTGCACCACGCGAGGATCGCGATGACGGAAGTGCTGGCCTGCAGCGGTGTCACGGCCGCCGGATGGTGACTCAGACGGCGACGCCGAGCGTGGTGGCCAGTTTCCGGGCCATGCTCCTGGCGAGGGGAGTCTCGTACCGGGCGCATTCGGCGAGCGCGCGGACCCGGTGGCGGCGGGCTTCCTCCGGTTTGGCGCCGGAATCGGCGATGTCGGCCAGTTCGACCATGATCTCGATCTTCGTTTCGGAGCGGCGTTCTTCGGCGAGGGCGGCCACCAGTTGTTCTTCGGCCTCCTCCAGCCGCCCGGCCCTGGACAGCACCCGTCCGCGAAGATGCTGCGTCCGCGCCACCGCGAACGTCGCGTCGTGTTTGCGGAACAACGACTCGGCTTCTTCGAGCAGCTCCAGCGCGGTCGCCACGTCACCGCTCGCCGCCAGGCTGTCGGCGAGCCTGGTCAGCACCATGGACAGCAGTTCGTCGTTGCCCGGCGCGTCGGCGGAACCCCGGTAGTAGGCCTCGCTCCGTCGTTGCACGGCCACGGCTTCGTCGAACTCGCCGAGGGTGTGCAGCATGCTGCCGAGCAGGGACAGCGCCAGATGGTGACCGTTCGGATAGCCCGCCTGCTCGAACAGTTCCACCGCGCGCCTGCTGACCCGCGCGGCCTCGCGGGGCGAACCGAGCCGCCGGGTGATGGCCGACCCGTAGTACAGCGACCACGCTTCCGTGAGGACGTCGCCCGCCTCGCTCGCCGCCGCCACCGCGAGCTTGTGCGCCGCCAGAGCCTCCCGCGGTTCCCCGCAGAGCGCGTAGAGCGCCCATGACACGTAGTTCAGCTGCTCGGCCGCGGATTTGACGTCACCCAAGGCCCGTGCCGCCGCCGCGCCGCCCCGGAACACCTCCAGCCACAGATCGCCTGTCCCGCGCAGATCCGAGTACCAGTGCATCGCTTCGGCGAGATCGAGGACCCGACGGTGCTCACCCCGGCCGACGGCCGCGCGCAGGGCGCCGCGCCAGTGGGTCTGTTCCCGCGCCAGCCAGCGGGCCGCGGAATCCCGGTCCCGCACGGGATCGGGCCCGTCGACGGTGATCGTCACCTCCGGCCGGTCGTGGTCGAAGAACTGCGCCGCCTTCGTCGCCACCGTGAGCAGCCACTTCCGGACGCGTTCGCCGGCGGCGTGCACGTCTTCCGCGCGTTCGGCGGTTTCGAGCCGTTCCATGGCGTAGACGCGCAACAGGTCATGGCTGGTGTACCGGCCGGGTGTGCCGCTGAAGCCGAGAAGGCTGGCTTCGGCGAGCTTCTCCAGTGCCGCTTCGACCTCGTCCGCCTCCTGCCCGGAAGCCACCGCGGCGAGTTCGACGGAGGTGTCCGATCCGGGCACCAGCGCCAGCAGGCGGAAGACCTTGGCGACCTCAGGGGTCAAGTGGCGGTAGGAAAGTTCGAACGCGGCGCGCACCTGGAGATCGCCCGCGGTGAGCACGGACAGCCGCCGCCGTTCGTTCTCCAGCTGGTCGGCGAGATGCGCGATCGTCCACTGGAATCGGCTGGCCAGCCGGTTCCCGGCGATGAGCAACGCCAGCGGGACACCGCCGCAGAGCTTCGCCACCCGCCGCGCCGCGTCCGGTTCGCCCGCCAGCCGCCGCGTGCCCGCGATCGAGCCGAGCAGTGCCACCGACTCGTCTTCGGACAGCGAGCCGAGGGAGATCCGGTGCCGCGCGTCCAGCCCCGCCATCGTGTTGCGGCTCGTCACCAGCACCATCGACCCGGGACTGGTGGCCAGCAGCGGCCGCACCTGGGCCTCATTGGCGGCGTTGTCGAGGATGAGCAGCACTTCGCGGTCGTGCAGCAGGGAGCGGTAGAGGGCGAGGCGGTCTTCGGGATCGTTGGGGAGCTGGCGTTCGTCCACGCCGAATCCGCGCAACAGCCGGTGGACGGCGCGTTCCGGGGCGAGCGGCTCGAGATCCATACCGCGCAGGTCGAGGAACAGGCAGCCGTCACCGAAATGCCGGGCGAGCCGGTGCCCGGCGTCCACGGCGAGCGCGGTCTTCCCGGCGCCCGGCAGGCCGTGGAGCACCGCGACCTGCAGCCGGGACGAGGATTCGGCGTCCTGGGCGACGTCGTCGAGGATCCGCTGTTCGGCTTCCCGGCCGGTCAGTTCGGTGAGGTTGGGCGGAAGTGCGGCGACGAAAGCCCTGGGGGTTTCGGGTTCGGGCTCCGCTACGGCGGCCTCCGGTGCCGACGGCGTCCGGCGTCCGGAGCGGGCGAGATCGCCGAAGTCACCGGCTTCCTTCCCCGCCAGGCCGAGCCCTTCGACCAGCAGTTCCGCGGTGCGCCGCTGGGGGCTGCGGACGCGTCCGCGTTCCATGTCGCTGATGCTGCGCACGCTGATCCCGGTCCGCTCCGCGAGCTCTTCCTGGGTCATGGGGATGCGCAGCCGGTAGAAACGCAGGAAGTCACCGAACGCGGTCGTACCCACGCAGTCGAGCTCCTCTCAGCGAGCCGTGCCGATGGCGGTCATCCTGCCATGGCACGGCGTCGCCGAGAGGGCTCAGGGAAGGTCGGCGGGGGACAGCAGCCGCAGGTCGGCGACGGTGGGAGCGCCTGAAGTGCTGAGCCGCCCGGCCTGGCGGGTCATCATGATCTCCATCACCTGGCGGGCGTAGCGGGCGTTGCCGAACGACGCGCCGCGATCCACGTCCGCGAAATGCCGCCGCAGCGCGATGATCGTCTCCGGGGCGCACTCGTAGCCGTTCGTCGTCGCCATCCGGTGCACGATGGTCACGAGATCGTCGGTGCCGTAGTTCTCGAACTCGATGTGCCGGGAGAACCGCGACGCGAGACCGGTGTTGGAGGACAGGAACTTCCCCATCTCCGCGGAGTATCCGGCGACGATCACCACCGTGTCGTCGCGGTGGTCCTCCATCAGCTTGACCAGGGTGTCGACGGCTTCCTGACCGAAGTCGCCGCCTGTGGCTCCCTCCGGGGTGAGGGCGTACGCCTCGTCGATGAACAGCACGCCGCCACGCGCGCTTTCGAACGCCTCCCTGGTCAGATGCGCGGTGTGCCCGACGTAGCGCCCGACCAGATCGGCCCGCGCGACCTCGACGAGATGTCCCTTGCGCAGCACGCCCAGCGCGGCGAGCAGTTCGCCGTAGAGCCTCGCCACGGTGGTCTTGCCGGTACCGGGCGCGCCGGCGAACACCAGGTGGTTGCTGATCGCGGGGACCGGCAGACCGGCCTGACGCCGTTGCCGGGCGGTGGCGATCAGGTTCACCAGATCGTTGATCGCGTCCTTCACCCCGGTCAGGCCGATCATCGAGTCCAGCCGCGTCCGCAACGCGGTCAGCGCGTCGTCGTCACCGTGGCCCGCGCTGTCCGCCGCGCCGCCGGGCACGTCGGCGGGGAGCAGGAGGGACAGGCTCTGGTCGTCGGCGTCCGGTTCGCTCGCGAGACGGAACGCCTGCCGGTCCACCATCTCCTCGAACACCTTGCGCGCGGTGCGCCCGTTGCCGAAGTCGTCGCCGCGTTCCATCCGTCCGAAGTGGACGGACAGGGCGTTCCTGGTGTCCTCGGGCACCTGGTACTGGTGGGCGGTGCACATCCGCTCGACGATCGTCACCAGCTCGTCGGTCGCGTAGTTCTCGAACTCGATCGTCCGCGTGAACCGGGACGCGAGACCGGGGTTGGACTGCAGGAACTTGGTCATCTCCGGCGAGTAGCCCGCGGCGACCACCACGAGCTCGTCCCGGTGGTCTTCCATCAGCTTGACCAGCGTGTCGACGGCTTCCCTGCCGAAGTCCGGACCGCTGCCCTTGCCTTGCGCCGTCAGGGTGTACGCCTCGTCGATGAACAGCACGCCGCCGAGCGCCTTGGTGAAGGTCTCGGTGGTCTTGATCGCCGTCCCGCCGACGATCTGGGCGACCAGATCGGCCCTGGCGACCTCGACCAGGTGGCCGTCGCGCAGGACGCCGAGTTCGGCGAGGATGCTGCCGTAGAGCCGGGCGACGGTCGTCTTCCCGGTACCGGGCGGCCCGGCGAAGATGAGATGCCTGCTGGTCGGCGGCGCGACCATGCCCGCCTGTTCACGTCGGCGGGCCATCTTGTTGAGGTTCACCAGGGTCTTGACCTGATGTTTGACGCCGCTGAGTCCGACCAGCGCTTCCAGCTTCGCGAGCGGCGCGCCCTCGTCCTCGCCGTTCTGCGGTGCCGCTTCGGCTCCGGCGGCCTCGACCGTGCTCGCCGTGGCCGTACTGCCGTCGGTGTCCGGGGCGCCGTTGCCGTTGCTGGTCAGGTTTTCCACCGACAGCCGGGCGCTGGGCACGGTGACGCGCAGGCCGCCCCCGGTGTTGTCGGACGCGGTGCAGTCCACCACGCTCACCGCGTCGGACGACTCGATCCGGACGCCGTCGCGACGGTTGCCGCTGAGGTCGTCGGCCGTCAGCTTCGCCCGTGCACCGGCGTCCACTTGCACACCGTGGCCCCGGGAACGCCGGACCGTGGACCGGGAGAGCGTCAGTTCACCGCCGTCGCGCACCGCGACCCCGTCTTCGCCCGCGTCGATGATCTCGCAGTCCCGGAGCGAGCCGACGCCGCCCGGTCCGATCAGGACACCGGACTGTCCCGGCTGGAACACCCGAAGCGTGCTGACGTAAGGACTTCCGCCCTCGGAGACGCTCAGGCCCGCCTTCTTGGCGTCGCGGACCTCGCAGTCTTCGAGGCGGCCGCGGCCGTTGCCGGTGACCTCGACGCCGTTGCCGCGGCAGCCGTTCAGCGTCGCGCGGCGCAGAAGCGGGTTGGCCGCCGCCTCCACCCGGACGCCGTCGCCCGCGACGTCGTGGACCTCAAGCCGGTCGAACTCGGCCGTCGCGCCGTCGGTGAGCAGCAGACCCGTCGCCGAGCCGCCGCGGACGGCCATGCGGTGGAACGACGGGCCGCTCGCCTCGTCGACGTGGATGCCCGCGCCGGTCGCGTCCGCCACCTCGCAGTCCTCGAAAGTGCCGCGAGATCGTCCGGTGACCCGGACCCCGACCCCGCCGGTCTTGGCGGTGCGGCAGCGGCGCAGCAGGGGATCGGCGCCGTCGGCGACGGTGATCCCGTCGCCGGTGGTGTTGGTGACGCGGCATTCCTCGAGCACAGGGGAGGAATGGGTGCTGACGTAGACCCCGCTCGTGCTGTCGCGGACGGTGGTGTCGAGCACCTTCGTCGCGCTGTCCTCTTCGAGCGCGATGCCCGGCCTGTCGGTGGCGGAGATGTCGCAGTGCTGGACGGTGCCCTGCGCCTGTCCGTTCGCGCAGACGCCGTTGCCCTTGGCGTGCCTCAAGGTGCAGTCGCGGACCGTCGGATTGCCGCGTTCGGCGATCACCACGGCGGAGGTCCCCACGTGTTCGACGACGCAGTCCTCGATCGTGCTGGGAGCGGGCGAGGTGACCACGATCCCCGCGCCGCCGGGATTGGTGACGCGGCAGCCGCGCATCGCCAGCGAACCCGAATTGCGGGCCAGCACCGCTGTCCAGGCGGCGCCGATGATCTCGCAGTCCTCCACCGCCGCCTGTCCGCGCGCGACGTCGACCGTGGGCAGTTCCTCGTGCTGACCGCGCAGCACCAGACCGGTGAGTTTCACCGCTTCGGCGGCGAGCTGCAGCGCGCTGCCGTTGCGCGACACGATCTCCACGCTGCCGCGCACGTCGCTGGCGGCGATGGTGACCACCTTCGTGACCACCAGCGATTCGTCGTAGCGGCCGGGAAGCACGGAGATCACCGTGCCGTTGCGCGCGTCCTGCAGCGCTGCCGAAATGGTGCGATACCCCTGATCGCGGTCCACTGTGAGCACGTGCCGTGACACGAGCGCTCCCCTCGTCGTTCTGCGGGCTCCACCGGTGAGAACGCGGTGGAGGTCCCCGGCGGTTCACTCGGCGGGGAAACTGCCGGTTCTTCTTCGTGTTCGGCCGCGGCCGCGCGTGCTGGACTGGGACGATGAGGCGACACCTGACCGTGGCGTGCGCGACGCTCACCCTGCTGGCGAACGGTGGCCTCGCGGCCGCGCAGGACACGGAGCTCCCGCAGATCCCGCAGACGCTGCGGGCCGGGCAGCCGTGCACCGCGTCTTCGGGCAAGAAGGTCCCCTCGGCGCCGTGGCAGCTGCCGTATCTCGGCGCGGATCGCCTGTGGTCGCTCTCGACCGGCGCGGGCGTGACCGTGGCCGTCGTGGACACCGGCGTCGACAAGTCGGTCTTGCCCGCCGACGCGGCCGGTGAGGCCGGAACGGACTGCGTCGGGCACGGCACCGTCGTCGCGAGCCTGATCGCGGCACGTCCCGACGGCGGGATTTCCGGGCTCGCGCCGGATGCGCGCGTGCTGGCGCTGCGAGGTACCGACAAGTTCGGGGCCGCGACCGCGGCGGGCATCGCCGGCGCCCTCGACGAGGCCGTCGCCGCGGGGGTGCGGATCATCTGCGTCGCGGCGGCCGTGACGGAAGCGGATCCGGCGCTGCGCCAAGCCGTCGACCGGGCGATCGCCGCGGGCGCGCTGATCGTGGCGGCGGCCGGACGTGACCTCACCACGGCCCGCGACGTCCAGCCTGGGCCGTACTATCCCGCGGCGTTCCCCGGGGTGCTCGCGGTGACCGCCCTCGGCCCGGACGGGAAGACCACACCTGCGCGGGGAACCCTTGCGGCACCGGGAAACCTGGTGGTGGGCAAGGGCCCCGGCGGTGGCCAGGTCGTCGGCGCGGGACCCGCTTTCGCCGCCGCGCACGTGGCCGCCGCCGCGGCGCTGATCCGGTCTTACCGGGGAGAAGTGACGGCGGCGGACCTCGCCCGGCGGCTGCGGGACACCGCCTCGCCGCAGGCCGGTGGCCCCGTGCTCGACCCGCTCGCCGCCCTGACGTCGGCCTCTCCGTCGGGCGGGGCCGCGACGGTGCGCCGTGAGCCGGTCGCGGTGGTGCCGCTGCCGGACGTCGCTCCTGTGCGGCAGAGCGCTTTCGCCGTGGTGGGCGGGGTTTTGCTGGCGGTGTGCCTGCTGGGCGCGGCGGCCGTGGTGATGCCGCGGGGGCGGCGGCGCGGATGGCGAGCCGGGCGCTAACGCCGCACTCACGTGACCAGACCCGGAACTCGCGTGATCAGAGCCGGAACACTTGAGTGCGGCGTCCAATCACGTGAGTTCCGCGTCTGATCACGCGAGTGCGGTTCCTGATCACGCGAGTCACGCCTTACGTGCCATCGGGAAAGGGGCGGAGCCCCGGGACAGGACCCGGTCCCGGGGCTCCGCGCCGGCGGCTGGGGCGGCCGCCGGAGTGGCCCTCCACCGCCGCTGGGGGGAGACGGCAGGGGAGGGCGAGCCGGTCATTTCGCGACGAGCTCCGCTTCGTGCGCGGAGAGCGCGGTCTGCACCACGGTCGTCCCGCGCCGCGTGACGTACTGCGCCCGGCCCGGAGTCAGCACACGCGGCCGGACTTCGCCGAACACCATGCCTTCCGAAAGCGGGCAGGACAGCAGCATCACCGGGGTGTTGACCTCGGTGAGCCGCCGCAGCAGCGGATCGTTGGCGCCGCGGCCGATGCCGTTGGCGCCGCGGGCCACGATCAGGTGCAGGCCGAGCGCGTTGCCTTGTGCCAGCGGGTCGAACAGCTGCTGGAACAGCGCGTTCGACGACGACGCGACCATGTCGTAGTCGTCGATCACCACGAACACCTGCGGTCCGGTCCACCAGTCGCGCAGCCGCAGGCGGGCCGGGGTGATGTCCGGGCCGGGGATCCGGGTCCGCACCGCGCGGGCGACGCCGTCGATCATCTCCGCCACCGAGTCGCCGGACACCGCGTAGCCCAGCTTGTACTCCTGGGGAACGGCGTCGTACAGGCCGCGGCGGTAGTCCACGGTGATGATCCGCGCCTCCTTCGGGCCGTACCGCCGGGTGATGCCGTCGATCACCAGCCGCAACAGGTTCGTCTTCCCGGATTCCACGTCCCCGACGACCATCAGGTGCGGGTTGTCCTCGAAGTCGTGCCACAACGGTTCGAGACGCTGATCGTCGAGGCCGAGGGCGAGCCGCACGTCCGCGTCCGGCTCGGGTAGTTCGGCCCGGTCCAGGACCACCGGCAGCATCCGGACCGGGGGAGCGGACGGACCCGGCCAGGCCGCGGCGACCCGGGTCACCAGGGTCTCGACGTGCTCGGCGACGTCGCCCTCCGCGCCGTCGATCGACGGCAACGCGGTCAAGAAATGCAATTCCTTGTCGGTGAGGCCGCGGCCGGGGATCTTCGGGACGGTCGCCGCGGCCCGCATGTTGATCACCGAATCGACCGGGTCGCCGAGCCGCAGTTCGAGCTGCGTGCCGACCAGATCCCGGACGGCGCTGATGATTTCGCTCCATCGGCTCGACGCCAGCATCAGGTGGATGCCGTAGTTGAGGCCGCGCGAGGCCAGCTCGACGAACGTCGGCAGCAGGTCCATGAAGTCCTGCCGGATGGTGGACCAGCCGTCCACCACCAGGAACACGTCGCCGTGGCGTTCCCCGGCGAACTCGCCCGCCGCCCGTTTGCGCCGGTAGGTGGTCATCGAGTCGATGTCGTGGTCGGTGAAGAACCGCTCCCGGCGCGTCAGCAGCGCGGTGACCTCGCCGATCGTGCGGTGGATGCGTTCGACGTCCAGCCGTCCGGTCACGCCGCCGACGTGCGGCAGTTTCCGCAGGCTCGACAGCGTTCCGCCGCCGAAGTCCAGGCAGTAGAACTGGACTTCGGCCGGGGTGTGCGTCAGCGCCAGCGAGGTGATCAGGGTCCGCAGGGCCGTGCTCTTGCCGCTCTGCGGACCGCCGACGATGGCGACGTGCCCGTCGCTGCCCGCCAGATCGACCAGCAGCGGATCCCTTGTCTGCTCGAAAGGACGGTCCACCAGGCCGATCGGCACGGTCAGCGCGCCGCGGCCGGACCAGTCTTCCGCGCTGAGGCCGCGTCCGGCCGTTTCCACCAGCGACGGCAGCAGTTCGTCGAGTGAGCCGGGCGCGTCCAGCGGCGGCAGCCACACCTGGTGCGCCGGGGGACCGCTGTCCCGGAGCCTGTCGACGGCCAGCTCCAGGAGACTGTGCGCCGTGTCTTCCGGCTCGGCTTCGGGCACCACGACGGGCTCGGGTTCGCGGCGGGCGGTGAACTTCGAGGTGAACGGCACGATCTGCTGTGCCACCACGGCTTGTTCGACGTTGCGGCGTACCACCCGGTGCGGCCCGGAGACGTAAGCCGCCTTGAACCGGTCCAGCGCCGCGGTGCCGCTCTTGAGGAAACCGTTGCCCGGATCGGACGGCAGCTGGTACGCGTCCGGCACGCCCAGCACGCCGCGGCTCTCCATCGCGGAGAAGGTCCGCAGGCCGATCCGGTAGGACAGATGCGATTCCAGCTGGTGGATCCGGCTTTCGTCGAGCCGCTGGGAGGCGAGCAGCAGATGCACGCCCAGCGACCGGCCGAGCCTGCCGATCATGATGAACAGGTCCATGAAGTCGCGGTGCGCCGACAGCAGCTCGCTGAATTCGTCCACCACCAGGAAAAGCGTGGGCAGCGGCGCCAGCGGCGTCCCGTTCGCCCGCGCGCGTTCGTAGTCCAGCGCGGAGCTGTAGTTGCCCGCCTTGCGCAGGAGTTCCTGACGTCGCACCAGTTCGCCGTTGAGCGCCTCGCGCATCCGGCCGACCAGCGCGGCCTCGTCGGCGAGGTTGGTGATCACCGCGGACGTATGCGGCAGGCCGTCCAGCCCGAGGAACGTCGCACCACCCTTGAAGTCCACCAGGACGAAGTTCAGGATCTCCGAGGAATGCGTGAGCGCGAGAGCCAGCACCAGAGTGCGCAGCAGTTCCGACTTCCCGGATCCGGTCGCGCCGATCAGCATGCCGTGCGGGCCCATGCCCGCCTGGGCGGATTCCTTGATGTCGAGATCGACAGGCGCGCCGGTCGGGCCGACGCCCAGCGGTACGCGCAGCCTGCCACCGGGCCGTTTCGCCGCCCACCCCGCGGCGACGTCGTAGGTCTGGATGTCCGCGATGCCCAGCATGGCGGTCAGATCGAAGTTGGCGGTCATCGGTTCGGCCGACCGCTGCCGCGCGCCGACCCGGTACGGCGCGAGCCGCATCGCCAGCGCCGTCGCGGTGTTGAGGCCGATCCCGTCCGGCCGTCCGAGGTCGCCCGCGACCTCCTTGTTGTGCTGGTCCACCGTGATCAGTTTCAGCAGCCCGCCCTCGAGCCGGAGCCGCAGTGTCTGCTGATCGTCCTTTTCGGACAGTGCCGAGGAGAGGTCGACGACCGTCGTGTTGCGGTAGCCGTCACCGGCCAGCCTCGACGTGGGCGGCACGGTGGCACCGTCCACGAACAGCATCACGCACGGTTCGTGGCTGTCCGGCAGCGCGTCGGGATCGAACCCCGGCCTGGTCGCGAACTCGTCGCTGAGCGCGTTTTCCAGCTCCGCGGTCGATTCCAGCACGAGCCGGGCCTCGCCCGCGCCGTCGGTCTCGCTGGGGTGGAGGTTGTGCGGCAGCCATTTCACCCATTCCCATGCCGCCCGCCGTTCCGGCGAGGTGAGCACGACGATCCGCAGTTCGGCGGGGGAGTGGAAGACGGCGAGATGGGCGATCATCGACCGCGCCAGCGCGCGGACCGGTTCGCTGTCCTCGCCGTCGGCCCGCACGAGGATCCGCGCGAACGACGGCAGGAACACGGCGACCGGCTGGCCGTCCACGGTGCCGTAGGCGTGGATGAACCGGCGCAGCGCGTGCGCCGAAAGCGGCTCCAGATCGTCGACGGGCTTGGTGGACAACGGGTTCAGCCGCCAGGCGAGCCGCTGCGGGCCCCTGGCGATCCGGATCTCTCCGAAATCCTCGTCCTGCGCGTCGCGTTCCCACATCCGCGACGTGCCGGGCAGTGACCACAGCGACGTCGGGTCGGGGTGACGCCAGGCGAGGGCTTCGCGCTGGCTGGCGACCACTTCACGGACCTTGCGCCGGGATTGGGCAAGGTAACGAAGGTAGTCGCGCCGGGCGTCGTTGAGTTTCTGTTTGCGTTCGCCCGCGCTGCGGCCGAGCTGTCCGACCAGCATGGCCATCGACGACACCGTCATCAGCCCGGCGGCCAGATAGCTGAACGCGCCGTTCTCGCCCGGCCGGACGAACAGCAGCACGGTCGCCGTCGACGACAGCGCCATCGGCAAGTACATCATCACGGCGCCGGCGCTGCGCTGGACTTCGGGCAGCGTCGGCGGTTCTTGGATGCTCAGCTCGCCCTCGGGCATTTCCGGTCCTGGCCGTCGCGGCCCCTTGCGGAATGTGATTACACTCAAGCCCGGATTCCTTCCCTCTCGGACGCGCTGTGGTGGCGGCTCCACAAGAGGTGACGAAATCCGACCACGCGACGGTTCACTCGTGATCCCGCGCGTCGGTCGCCGAAACGAAGGCGTGTGCCATGGCGACCACTTCAGGGCTGTGCAAACTCCGGGTCCGTGCCCCGTCCGCCTGCTTCGAGCTGGCGGTTCCGGTGGACATCCCCCTGATCGACCTGATGCCGACGATCCTCGGTCACGCGGGCAGCGAGCTCGCGGAGGAGGGCGTCGACCACGACGGCTGGACGCTGCAGCGGCTCGGGGATCCACCGCTGGACCAGGAATCCACCGTCGACTCGCTGAACCTGCGCGACGGCGAGACCCTGCATCTGCGGCCCCGCCGCGAGCAGCTCCCCACAGTCCACTTCGACGACATCATCGACGGACTGTCCACCGAGGCCCGCGGCCGTCCGGATTCGTGGAGCCCGCAAGCGACGCGCTGGACGATGCTCGGCGGTGTCCTGGCGTTCGTCGCGTTCGCGTTCGGGCTGCTGGTGTCCGCCCCGGCGGCTTGGCCGACGCTGGTCGCGGCCGCCGCCGCGGCGGTCTTCCTGCTTGTCTGCTCGGCCACCGCGGCCCGCGCGCTCGGCGACGAAACCGCGGCACTCGCGCTGGCACTGGCGGCTGTCCCGTTCGTCGGGCTCGCGGGCTCGATCGTCCCCAGTGGACCGGACGGCATGGTGCTCACCGGCGCGCGGCTGCTGGCGGCCTGTGTGGCGGGCGCGGGAGCGGCGGCGCTCGGGCTCGCCGCGGTGGCGGGCGCCGCACCGGTCTTCATCTCCGTCGCGACACTCGGGTTGTTGTGCGCCTCCGGTGGTCTGGTGCTGATGCTCGGCGGCGCGAGTGCCGCCGCGTCCGCGACGATCATCGCGGTGGTCGCCGTGCTGCTCGGCGCGTTCGTGCCGCGGCTGGCCTTCCGGCTGGCCGGGCTGCGGCTGCCGGGACTGCCCACCAGCGCCCGCGAACTGCAGGAAGAACTCGAACCGCACGCCGGTGACGAGGTCGTCGGCAAGGGAAAGATCGCGGACTCCTTCGTGACCGCGTTGTTCACCGCGATCGGCGCCTCCTGCGTCGTCGCGATCGAATTCGTGGTCCGGGACAGCTCGTGGCAGGCCACCACGTTCGCCGCGGTGCTCAGCACCCTGTTGCTGGTGCACGGCCGCGCGCTGGGCAGCGTGTGGCAGCGTCTCTCGGTGATCGTGCCCGGCGTCTACGGCGTGCTGCGGCTGCTGCTCGCCACGCAGCTGGACTCGGCGAACCCGCTGCCGATGGTGGCTGGCGTGTTCGTGCTCGCCGCCGTGCTGATCGTGGCCAGATGGACACTGCCCGGCCGGAGGATGCTCCCGCAGTGGGGCAGGCTCGCGGACCTCGCGGAAACCCTCGCGGCGGTGTCGCTGCTGCCGCTGGCCTTGTGGCTGCTCGGCGTGTTCGCCTTCATGCGCGGTCTCGGGGGCTGAGCGTGAACTCGAAGACCGATCAGGTCCAGGCGCACAAGTTCATGCAGGGCAGGCTCTCGTCGGCTCTGCTGCGGGTCGATCCGGACGCACCGGAGAGCCCGCTCCAGCGAACATACCGGGGCAGCATCATCGGTGTGCTGATCGCCGTCCTCGCCTGCCTCGGCATGCTGGTGTTCGGCCTCGTCTCACCGGGCGGGAACAAGTCGTGGCGGGTGGAGGGCGCGCTGGTCATCGCGGACTCGTCCGGGGCGCGCTTCCTCTACGCGGGCGGCAAACTCCTGCCGGTTCTCAACTACGCCTCGGCCAAACTCGTGGCGGGCAACCATCTCGTCGTGAAGCACGTCGGCGAAGCGTCACTGAAGGACGTGCCCCGGGGCGACCCGCTGGGCATCATCGGCGCGCCCGACTCGCTGCCGTCCCTCGCGACCGACCCGTGGGAGGTGTGCGCCGCGGCGGGCCGCGACCAGTCCGGGCCGACCACTTTGCGGGTGGGTGGGGTCACCTCGAACCCCCTCGGCGACGACGCAGCCGTCGTGGTCGTCACCGAAGACGGGGCGAACTTCCTGCTGTGGCGCGGCAAACGTCATCGCGTGACGACAGCGAGGGGCGCGCTCGACGCGCTGGACGGGGTCCTGCAGCCGGTGAAGGCGTCCTCGGCGCTGCTCGACGCTCTTCCTGCCGGGCCGGACTTCGGGCCGCCCGCGATCGACGGGCTCGGCACCGAGGTGCCCGGCCTCGGCGCGGTCGGCAGGCTGTACACGGTGGCGGGCGAGCCCGCACAGCCTTACGTGCTCACGCGATCGGGGCTCCGGCCGATCTCGGAACTCGACGCACGGCTGCTGACCGTGGACCCGGAGGTCCGCCGCCTCGCCTACGACGGCGGTGAGGTCGCGACGGCGTCGCTGCCCGGCCGGGTGGTCAGCGAGCATCTGTCCCCGTCCGAACCGCCGCCACCCCTGAAGCCGCCCAAGGCGACAACCCTCCACAGTGGACAAGCACTGTGCGCGGTCGTCACCCCGGACGGCGACACGCCGCGTACGCAGGTCGCGATCGCCGACAGACTCTCCGGAGCGGGGCAACCGCCGTTCAGCCAGCCCGGTGTCGCGGCGCCTTGTGTGCGGGTCGACCGGATCGCGGTGCGGCCCGGTTCCGGCGCCCTTGTCAAGGCGACGGCGGCGTCGGGGAGGCCCGGCGACGCGCTCTTCCTCGTGACCGACACCGGCGTCAAGTACCCCGTGCCTCCTGAAGGCGCGAAGGCGCTCGGCCTCGAACCTTCCGGTGCCCGCGGTTTGCCGACGCCGTTGCTGAATCTGCTGCCGACCGGGGCCGCGCTGGACCCGTCGGTGCTGCGTGACGGAGGTGCGGTGCTGCCCGCGGCCGCCGCGTGCGGTTCTTGACCAGCGGAACCCGCGAAGCAACTTCTGCCGGTGGTTCCGCATGGTCTCCCGCGTCCGGTGTTGGTGAGCTTGCCCTGGAGCGTCAGCGACACCACGGGAAGGACGACCACCGATGAGCATGCCGCATTTCCAAAAGACCGACTCGGGCATGAAAGGTGGCCTCACGGCCATCCAGACCTGCGAAGACGAATGCAAGAGGATCCACAGCGGGGTGACCTCCGTCCGCGCGGACCTCAAGAACGACTGGCAGGGCGCGGCTTCCCAGACCTTCCTCAACCAGCTCGAGGGATGGGAGACGGAATACCTCCAGGTGCTCAATCTGCTCACGGAGATCAAGGAAATGGTCAACGCGAGTGACCAGCAGATGAACACCGCCGAAGACGAGATCAACATGTACGCGGCCACGTCGTTCGGCGGCGAAAGCGACCGCGTCCTCAAAGAACTGTCCTGAGCACCGAAAGGAAACGATCATGACCTCCCCCAATGACGGTTTCGCGGTCAGCGGCAACCTCCCGCACCTCGCCGAGCGCATGGTCGGGCTGAGCAAGGCGATCGACAACGCGCTGATCGATCTGGAGAAGTCCCTCAAGCCGATGACCGACACCTGGCTCGGTCAGGGTGCGACGTCCTACAAGGACTTGCAGGACAAGTGGCACGCCACGACCAGTGCGATGGAAGGCCGGTTCACCAAGGGCCACCAGACGCTGTCCCTGTCTTTCGAGAACTACACGCGCACCGACAAGAGCATCGGGGCGAAGTTCCAGGGAATCTAGGTCCTGGCCGGTCGCGGGGAAAGGAGTAGGGCGTGGCGGAGAAGCCGGACAGCGGCGACATCAAGATCACCCCCAGTTTTCTGAAGGATTTCCAGGAGAAGGTCCTGCAGAAGATGGTCGACGATCTGGTGAAGGATCCGAACGTCGCGGAGCTGGCCCAGACCTTGACCAGCGCCAAGGGAAAACGGCGGCTGCTGGCGGGGTCCGAGGACTGGGAGCCCGCCAGGCTGCTGATCGAGAAATACGAATCCACCACCGGGACGGCACCGACGTTGTACAACCAGGTCGACGCGATCCGGAAACAGCTGATCACGTTGAACGAGAACATCTCGTACGTGGTGGCCATCGCGGAGAAGGGCGAGGACGAGAACCTCAAACTGTCCACCGAACTGAACATGAGCCAGCTCGGCGAGATCTTCACGACCACTCCCGCTCCGCCGCCCGCGGGGAGCTGAGCCGCGATGACTTCCGGACTTCCAGGAGGATCGAAGACGCCGTGGGAGGACGTCCTCAACTACTTCACCGGCGCCGGCCCGACGGGTGAACTCAAGAAGATGCCCCTTCGCGAGAGCATCATGGGCGTCCAGTGGCTCAAATGGGACATCTGGTCGTCGACCCGGCACTACCACGGTTATCGGCCGAGCGGCTGGGACTACACCGTCAACAGTTACTCGAGCACGAGAGAGTTCTGGGCGGTGGCCAGCGCGAACTACGAGGCTTTCGGGCCGGTGATGACCGCCTACTACGGCGGTATGAACGACATCCTCGACTCGATGAACGGCTACTACAACACCAACCCGGTGGCGCAGCCGTCGACGTTCACCAAGGCGTTCAACGCCTTGAACGGCACGAAAACCCTGCTCACCGGGATGTCCACCGGTTTGGGAAGCTGGCGGGACCAGGTCGGGAAGAAGGGTGACGACTTCCAGGGCACCGGTGCCGGAGCGTTCCGCGAAGTGCTCGACGGAGTGATCTACCGGTGCGACAACCTGGTGAGCCAGCTGGGAACGCGTCCTGATCAGCTGAAGACGAAAAGCCCGGAGGACAACCCCGAGACGAAGGACGCGAACGAAGCCTCGGCCGGTCTTCGCTGGGCTTTCGACAAACTCCACGAGGCTTATGCCAAGTGGATGTCGGATGCCATGGTCACTTGCACCACCGCCAAGTTCGGGACCTTCGACGTGAAGGGCAGCCAGCTGGCCTGGCCGGGTGGTTGCCTCACGGCGATCTGGAACTGTGACGCCTTCACCGCGGATCTGAAGCGGAACAGGACCACCGACAGCTATTGGGGTTTCGAAGACCGTTACCCGAAGAGCGACCTCATCGGCGCGGACGCCAGGAGCCCCGAATTCTGGAACGCGCTCATCGACGCGGCGAAAGCTCTTTGGACCGACCACATGACGACCACGCTCGACGTGGCCGCCAACTCCGTGCTCAAGGACCTTCCCCCGAACTACAACGAACTTGCCCTTCTGCTGCCGCAGATCAGGGAGCCGAGGCGGCTCAATCTCCACAAGCCGCCGCCGACCACCCCTCCGCCTCCTCCGGGATCACAGACCCCGCCGCCACCGCCTCCCGGCTCGAAGGACGGGCCGCCGAAGCCGCCTCCCGGGTCCAAGGACGGGCCGCCGAAGGTTCCGGATCCCAGCAAGGACAACAAGGACACCAAGGCGCCGCCCCCGCCGCCGACCGACAAGAACAACCCGCCGTTCCCGAACATCCCGAACAAGCCGCCGCCCGTGGGCCCGAAACCGGACGACAACCTGAAGGCGCCGACGGGCTCGACGATCGGGCCGGACGGCGTCGTCCTCGGCCCGGACAAGAAGCCGCTGCTCGATCCGTTCGGACGGCAGATCGTCGTGCCGCCGGGTTCCCGGATCGGCCCGAACGGCGACATCCTCGGCCCGAAGGGCGACAAGCTCACCGAGAAGGACCGGCTGGCCCGGCCGGAGCCGGTCAAGAAGGACGGCCCCGCTCAGAACGAGCTCGACCAGTATCTGAAGTCGTTGCGCGGCAACAACGCCCCGTCGATGCCGACTTTGCTGTCGGGAGCGCCCTCGTCGGTCTCGATGTCCTCCGGTGGCCCGCTGGGTGTCCACAGTGGACTTTCGGCGCCGCACGCGGGTTCGATCGGCGACGGCAAGCCCGCGCCCACCGTGTCTTCGCCCGAGAAACCGGTGACGACCGAGGGCGGCCCGTCGCTGATCAAGAACCCGCCGGGCACCGGCGCGCCGCAGAACGGGATGGGCGGGGTGCCGTTCTACCCGCCCACCGCGGGCGGCGCCGGGGCGGGCGCGGGCGCGGACCAGAACAAGGGCGAACGCGACCGGACGACGTGGCTCGCCGAGGACGAGGAGACCTGGGGTACCGACCCGAAGCTCCCGCCGTCGGTGCTCGGTGCCCGCAGACGCGGCAGGCGGCTCGCGGGACGCGGGACCGGCGGCCCGAACAACTACGGACAGGGAGGAAACGATGGCCGACTGGCTGGAGGATCAACTTCACCAGGCTATGGCCACGCTGAAGGATCAGCGTGACCGGATCGAGTCGGCGAAGGCCGAACTCGCCGCGCGGACGACTTCCGCGACCTCCGCGGATCACCTGGTCACCGTGACCGTGGACGCGCAGAACACCGTGGTGGGCATGAAGTTCCACACCACCAAGTACCGCTCGATGGCACCGGAGCAACTCGCGAGGACCCTGGTCGACGTGCTCGGCCGCGCCCGGCGGGAGATGGCGGACACGGTGGTCGAGGTCTTCGGCCCGCTCATGGACCAGCGCGACGACCTCCGCGCGGCCATGACGGGCAACACCGAGGTCGACAAGGCGTTCGCGGGGCTCTGGAACGAGGCGCCGTCGGACGTCTTCGGCAGGCGAAGGGACTGATCCCGTGATCCTGGGCGGGCCGGACTCGCGGACGTGGGTGTGGGAGCAGGCGCTCAACATCTTCTCGTCGGAACCCAACTTTCCCCTCGTGCCCTCGCGTGAGGACATCATCAAGAAGACCTGGCTGTCTTGGGGCACCCACACGCATATCCGCGGTCCGAGCAACAAGGTGCCGACGAATCTGATCCACGCCGAGATCATGACGGCCTACACGTCGTACTACGCCACCGCCGACGCGACCCCGGAAATGACCGAACTGGCGGCGAAGTACTCGACGAACATCGACAAGATCGTGTACTCCTTGCTCGACGATTCGAACGACATCGGCAAGCGGTCCACCTTCGAACGGGCGGCGAACACGCTGGGCGGTACGGCGCATCTGCTGTTCGAGCAGTTGGGTCCATTGCAGACCTGGCGCGACAACACTGGGCATCGCGGAGACGCCTTCCAAGGCACCGGCGCGGAAGCGTTCTGGACGGTGCTCGACAAGCTCACCCATCGCTGCGCCGACCTGATCGAGCAGATGATGCGGGAACGCGCGTCCTGGGTCGCGCTCCAGGACGCGAAGCAACTGATGGAGCACTTCGCCGGGTACCTCAACGACGGACGCGAAATGTGGGAGGGCGGCAACTCCTTCACCTACGACACCGGGTTGGGCTTCTCGGTCACGGCGTCCGGAAAGGACCTGTCCACCCCCGTCGGGGTGATCCGCGCGATCTGGCAGGCGCCGGAACTGGTCAAGGACGTCAACAGCCACGAGGCGTACAGCTACTACGCGGACGCGGTGGGGGACAACACGCCGGCGAGCACGATCCTCGGTGGCAAGTTCAGCGAGTCCGGACCGCGGGAGAAGCTGGAGCTGGCGGCGAAGCGGGTCTGGGGCGATCATCTCGTCCTGGTGGACAGCTGGGGCGCCAGCGCGGTCGGCCTGCTGGAGGCGGCCTACCAGACGGCCAGGCAGTACCTGCCGGAGATCCGGACACCGGTTTATCTGAACCTTTCCGGCGGCTCCGGTGACAGTGGCACCGGTGACGGCGGCCAGGGTGACGGCGGGCCCGGGCCCGCCGGGGGAGACGGCCCGGCCAAGGATGAAGGGCCGGTCTTCACCGAAAAGTCCTCGGCACCGCCTCCACCACCGCCGCCGTTCATCAAGACCGGTCCTCCTCCGCCTCCCGTTCCCGGTGGGTCGAACCCGTTCCTGAAGGTGCCGACCGGTTCGTACGTCGGCCCGGACGGTGTCGTCATCGGCCCCGACGGCAAGCCCGTGCTGGGCCCCGACGGCAGGCCGATCATCGTCCCGCCGGGTTCCCGGGTGAGCGGCAACGGCGAGATCATCGGCCCGAGGGGCTCGGGGAACCTCGAGCAGAAAGACCGGCTGCGCAAGCCTTATCCGCCGCCGGAGGGCGTCCGGAAGAGCTACAACGGCGAGTCGGCGCTGGAACGGCACCTCAAGTCGTTGCGGCGTACGCCACCGCCGTCGTTGCCGCCGCTGCGCGCACCGGACTCCCTGCCGATCACGATGTCGAGGTACGACCCCCAGTCGAACTTCCACAGCGGGCCGGGCTCGCTCGGCGGCGGCCGGATGGGCGTATCGCCGGAAGTGCCCGCGCCAGGCGGGAAAACGGCGGGGCAGCAAGCTCCGCTCGGTGGGCCCAAGGGCACTTCGGGCAACGGCGTGCCGTTCTACCCGCCGACGGCCGGTGGCCCCGGCAGCGCGGGCCAGGGGAAGGGCGAACGCGACCGGACGACGTGGCTCGCCGAGGACGAGGAGACCTGGGGGACCGATCCGACGGTCGCGCCCGGTGTCCTGGGCAGACGACGGCGCCGGTCGCGGGCGGGCGTCCCGCAGAGCACGAACCCGGAACGCGACTACACGTTCGGGCTCGGCCAGAAACCCGCTGCCGGTCACGGCACGGGCACCACCACCGGATGAGGACGGGAGACCATGGCGAACTTCAGCGCGGATCCGAGGTCCATGGAGGTCATCTCGGAGGGATACAGCTCGATCGCGGCGAAGATGTACCGGATCTGCGAACTCGGCCAGGACCGCATCGATCTGCTGCTCGAAGCCTGCGGTGACGACGAGATGGGCGAGGAGATCAAAGGCAATCTCCACACCCCGGCGGCGAAGATCGAGGGCGCCTTCACCTCGATCAGCACTGTCGTCGAGAACCAGACCAACGTGACGAAGGGCATGGCCGCCCAGCTCGCCGCGGCCGAGAGCACGAACGTCGTGAACGTCCACAAAGGTCTCAAGCGTTAGTGAACGACCAAGGAAGCGGGAACACCATGCCCACGGAGGCAGAGCAGTCCACCGGTGTCGCGGTCGCCGAGGCGGAAGCGGCACCGGTCGTCACGGAAGCGAAGGCGGACAACGACACCACGTCGTCCGCGACCTCGTCCGCCACCGTCGCCGCGGGCGCGGTCCCCCCTGTCGTGGACGCGAGCGGCGCGGCCGAAGGATCGGCGCCGGGCCGGATGTCCAAACCGGTGATCGTCGCGGCGGCTGTCGCCGGTGTCGTGCTGGTCGCCCTGCCGATGGCCTTCGGCGGGCTGCTGGGCGACGACAATCCTGGCGACGGAACGAAAGACGCCGGATACGCGCAGGATCTCCCGCCGGGTGGCGGTTTCGTGCCAGGCGTGGCGGCCCCGCCCACGGACGCCGCCCTGCCGGGGATCCAGCCCGGCGCCCAGCCCGGTCAAGCGCTCCCCGGGCAGACGGCCGACGGCGTTCCGGCGGGCCAGGCTGTCCCGTCCGCCCAAGGCGGAACACCGGGCGGCCCCGCGGTTCCAGGCGCTCCGGCAGCCGGTGGCGGCCCGGGCCCCGCGCAGCAGCCCCAGCGACAGGGCCCGCCCGCCCCGCCCGCCGCCAAGACGGTGTCCTACGAGGGCACGGCGGGCAAGGGATGCGGCGGTGGCACCGGATTCTCCGGTGTCGGCGCCTACAGCGACGGCAAGGCGGGCTGGGTGAACCACGGAAACGGCGGCTGCGGCACGTCGTTCGCGTCCATCCCCATGTCCGGCGACGCGAACAAGGACGACCCCAGCGCGTACGGCCTGTGGACGTTCAACACCGGCCCCGTGACCACCGGAACCTGCGCGGTCTCGGTGTTCATCCCGAACGGTGACCTCACCGCCGTCGGTGGCAGCCCGTCGGTTTACCGCGTCTTCGACCGGTTCGCGGTGGACAAGGGCACGCCGGTCGGGACGTTCCAGGTTGACCAGATCGCGAACCGCGGCCGGTGGGTGAGCGTGGGCACGTTCCGGATCAACGGCGCGAAGCTGGCCGTGCAGTTGCTCAACCGGGGCCGCGACTGGTCGGGTTCGAACAAGACCTACGCGCACCACGCGGCGTCGACGGTGAAAGCCAAGTGCCAAGCCTGACGTCACTCGCGTGATCAGACCCGGAACTCGCGTGATCAGGGACCGCACACCCGAGTGCGGCCTCCAGTCACGCGAGTTCCGTCTCTGATCACACGAGTGCGGTTCCCGATCACGCGAGTCACGCTCACAGCCTCACCTCGGGTGACACCCGTTCATGACAGCCGAGCGGCGATACCACTCACGAGGCCTGGACGTGGAAGTGAACCGTCCACCCGGCGGCGCGCGTTCTCTCCGGTGAAACCGTTCGGAGGTAAGCGTGCCCATCAAGGTCGACCGCAGCGACTTCGGCGACGTGCCGGAATGGGCGCGCACCCTCCTCGAGGTGCTCGGCGTCTCGTGGCCCGCCGCGAACCAGCACAAGTTCCGCCGGGTGGCGCAGGAGTACGACCTGGTGACGAAGCAGCTCACCGAGCTGCCCGACGACATCGCCAGTGTCAAACGCGGGATCGACCAGAAACTGTCGATGCCCGAAGCGGGCGAGTCGTTCGACAAGAGCATGAAGCCGCTCACCGGCGGGACGCCGAACCTGCTCGGCGAATTGGCCGAAGGAACCAAGGGGATCGCCGACGGCTGCCGCAAGGTCGCGTTGGACGTCGAGTACACGAAGTTCTCCGCGATCGGCCAGCTTTTCCTGCTCGCCTACGAGATCGCGATGGAGTACGCGCTCGCCTCCGTCACGGCCGGCGCGTCGCTCGCGAATCTCACCTGGCATTACGCGCTCACCCGCGGGTATCTGCTCGTGTTGTTCAAGATGCTCGTGCGGGCGATCGTGTTCGAGATGTTCATCGGGATCACCGGCGGGCTGATCATCGACGCCGCCGTCCAGCGCCTGCAACGGGAACGCACCGAATGGGACGACGAAACCACCAAGCAGACGGCGATCTCGGGCGCGATCGGCGGGTTGCTCGGCGGCGCCGTCGGTGAACTCGGGGAGAAGCTGGGACGCAAGATCGGCAGCCTCCTCGGCAAGGATTTCGGCAAGATCGCCACCGACGATCTGCTGAAAATGGTCAAGGACATCAAACTGCCGGGCGGCGAAGAACTCGCCGACAACTGGCTGCGTGACATCGGCCGCACCCTCACCGACCGGGCAGGCAAACAGCTCAGCGATCCGGCGAGCGCGTTCACGAAGCGGGCTATCGAGGGCTTCAGTGACGAGGTGGCCGACAGGTTCGGCACCGCGTTCGGCAAGACCCTCGGCGACGACGCTGCCCGGCAACTCGGCCGGGACTACGCGCGCACCTTCGTGGACAACTGGAGCAAACGCGGGTTGGACGGCACCGGGGCCTTCAACGACAGTTTGCGCCGGGTGCTCGACCCGCACAGTGACAAGATCGGCAAAGACGCCGTCGACCTGCTCACCGACCATGTGCCGGATGTCCTGTCCCGCAACGTGGGGGACCGGCTCGGAGGCAACCTCGCGGCGAGGGCCGCCGAGTTCAGCACCGTTTTCCTGTTCGAGGGCGTTTCCGGCGTGATGAGCCAGGCGACGATGGCCGCTCTCAACGGCGAGTCCGTGTCGGCGGCCGAGTACGGGATGGGCTTCGCCGGTGGAGTGGTCGGCGGCGCCGTGAGCCACAAACTCGAAGGGATCGGCGAGCGGGGACTCGACGCGGCGGTCACCTCGCTGAAGGAGAAGTTCGGCTCGCTCGGCGACCTTTCGGCGAACACGACACTCGACACCAAAACCGGGACAGACCCGGTGACGCCCACCACGACCGCCCCCAACACCGCCCCCACTTCGGACACACGAACCGCGAGCGACACCAAAGCAGCACCGGAAGCGAAGTCCACTTCGGACACCAAAGTCACCAAACCGGCGCAGGACGTCAAGACGAGTTCGCCCGGCAAGACGACGGCCGACGTCAAGCCGCCGGAACCGAAGGCCGTGCGTACTTCCTCCGAAGCGACGGCACCGACGGACGAAGAGCGTCCGCGCACGCGCCCCGCCCCCTTGCGCACCGCTTCCGCCGAGACGGAGCAGCAGCCCGAAGTCACCACAACCACCACCGAAGCCGAGATCACCGAGACCACCGAGATCATCCAGACCACCGAGACCCAGACGACCGAGACCACCGAGACCACGACGACCGAGACCGAGACCGAGACCGAGACCGAGACCGAGACCGAGACCGAGACCGAGACCGAGACCGAGACCGAGACCGAGACCGAGACCGAGACCGAGACCGAGACCGAGACCGAGACCGAGACCGAGACCGAGACCGAGACCGAGACCGAGACCGAGACCGAGACCGAGACACAAGCCGAGTCCCAGCCCCAGCCCGCGGCCGCCGAAGCCCAGCCGAACGAGCAGACGCTCGCGCTCGCCGACCTGCCGCCGTTCCTCGCCGACGGCCAAGCGCTCGGTTCCGCGCCGGTGCTCGCCGTCGACGGCGTCGAGGACCTGCGGAACGAACTCGGCAGGCTGCTCCCCGGAGTCACGCCGGATCGGCTCGACGCGATCGGCGAGGCCGTCCGCGACGATTTCGAATCCGCGTTGAGCGGTCTCCATTTCCCGCTCCGCACGGTGGAAGGCTGGCGCGAGATCCGGATCCAGGCCGTCTTCCTCGGCGACGTGGCGAGCGAGCCGAAAGAGAAGACCAAGGCGGATCTCACCGTCCAGGCCGGTGTCACGAACGCGGAGAACTCGACGGTTTCGCATGCCGGTGACGTCGGGATGGCGGCCACGGTGCAGACACCGGCGGCCGGTCCGTACCTCACCGTGGGCGGCAAGGCGACGCTCGCGGCACCGGCGGCGGCGCAGACGGTCACCGTGTCCACCGCGGACCAGCGCGCGATCCGCTCCGGCGAAGGTTCCCGCCGCGTGGTCAGGAGCGTGGAGTTCAGCGTCAGCGTCCACGATCAGAACGGCACCGAGGTCGGCACGCGCCGCGAGCCGGTTCCGGGCAGTGTCACGCTGCGCCTGCCGGACGACCTGGTGCGGATCACCCCGGCATCCACGCAAGCCGCGACCGATCTGCACCCCGCCGTCGGGCGCGGGCTGCAGAATCCGGTGCCCGAGGCGGTCACCGGGCTCGACGGCCTGTTCACCGGCGCCACGGGCCTGCTGCACGGGTCCGTGACGGCGCTGGGCGCTTCCGGGCGGGACACGGTGCGCGCGTTCCTCGGCACCGCGAGCGTCAGGGAGCACTTCGGCGCCATGCTGGACGGCTGGGTGACTTCGCCCGCCCTGCTCAGCAAGGACGGCGGCAAGGTCGGCGCGGTGCGGATGAAGGCCGTGCTGACCGGTGCCGAACTCGTCGGCCCGACCACCGGAACCCAGCTGCGGCTGCATGAGTCGGCGACCACCGGATCGGCCGTTTCGGCCGCCACCAAACGCGGGTTCGACGTCTCGGGCGCGGTCGGCGGCGGAGGCAGTATCGCCGGAGTGCGCGTCGCCGCCGGGGTCGGCGGAGGCTTCACCTCGCGGGCGGGGGACACCACCGCGTCCGGCCGTTCGTCGACGGCGAAGTCGGGCATCCAGCTCAAGGGTGACGTCGGACTTTACCGGTTGCGGGCCGAAATCGTGGTGCAGACGCTGGACGGCCGGGAAGCGCCGCCCGTCACGGCGACGGTCTACGCCAGGGTGGGGATGGCGGAGGCGGCCGCGCAGGGCCTCCCGGTGCCGTCGGGCACCGGCACCGGCATCACCCCGCCCGCCAAGAGGAAGTTCCAGCCCGCGCACCTCGCCGCGGGCCTCGCGGCGGGCAACGTGCGCGTGGGCCGGTTCGAGGGCGCGGACGGCGTGCTCGCCGAGATTCGCGCCAGGCTCGGGGAAGTCTCGCGGTACGCGGCTCTCCTGCCCGGCTGGAACGGCCACAAGGCGGACACGGCGCGGACACTGGAGATGCTCGCCAACGAGCACCGGCTGCAGGCCGCGTTGTCCCCCTTGGCGTTGCGCAACCGGATGGACGCGCTGCTGGGAGCCGGTGTTTCGGTGACCCTCAAACGCCAGGGCGACTTCCGGGCCGACCGCGTCACCGTCACCGTCCGGCTGGAGCAGAAGACCGCCGAGCACCGAGGACAGGTCACGGAACGCGTGGTCCGCAACGCCACGACGACCAGCCCGGCGCTCGGCGCGTCCTCCTCGGCCACCAAGGGCTGGTCGGTCGGCCCGGAAGCGAAGGTCACCGTCGGCACCGGGGTCGGCGCGGCCACGCTCGGCATCGTGCCGACGGCCTCGGCGAAGTACGGCCGCTCCGTCACCACCAAGACCGGCGGCGGGCCGACGGCCGACGCGACCTCACTGAACATCGGCAGCCCCGACTCCCAGGTCTTCGAACACACGGGCCGGTTCGTCGTGACCATCACCGGATACTCCCGCGCCCGCGCGGTGGTCCGGCAGACCCTTCCCGGACTGCCGGGGACGCAGGTCCCGCAGGTCCGCCCGATCCACACGACCCCCGATGAGCCCGACGAAGGCCCATACCGGCTTCCGGCGGCCTACACGCTGCTGACGGCGGACAGTGTCACGCTGACGGCTGACCCGGCACAGTTCGCCCCCGGCCCGCCGCGAGTGCGCGCGTTCGACCCGCCGAGGTCGATCATCGGGCACCTCCAGGCCCTCACCCCGCCGGACGTCGGCGAGTGGGTCGGCGTCGAGGCCATCGCGCACACCGGCAGCGTCAGCGAAGCGGCCATGGCGGCCTTGGTGGAAGCGTCGGACGGCGACCGCGCGCTCACCCTTCCCGGCAGCGACGCCTGGGCGGGCGTCCAGGCGATGCTGAGCGCCGAGAACATCAAGGCCGCGCTGCGTTCCTTCACCCGCGGGGTGCTGAGCACGGAACTCGTCTATCCCCGGCGCGTAGCCGACAGGGTGGGCAGGCTCGGTGTCGTCGCCCGGTTGAGCAACCCCGTCTTCGTCCGCGTGGCCGACGACGCGGGCGCGGAACGCTCCACGGCGGGCGGCTCCCGGTTCGAGAGCGGCGAGAGCAAGAGCAACGGGTGGACGGTCACCGCCGGAGTCGCGGTCACCGGCGCGGCGAACGAAGATCCCGCGAGCTCCGGTACCGGTGGCGTGTCCGGAAAACCTTGGTCGAAGACGACGACCAAGGCCGACGGTCTCGAAATTTCCGCGAGCGTGGACCGCAACGTCACCACGGCGGCCGGTACGCCGAGGGTGCTGGCGCGCTTCGACATCGCCTTCACGGTGCTCGCGGAGGCGCGGCAGCAGACCACCGTGGTGCGCCCCGACGCCCGCGGTGCCGCCCGTTTCGTCGATCTTCCCGGCGCCGCTTTCGTCTGGCTCACCGAGGAACAGGCCCGCGAATACCGTCTCCTGCCCGACGCGCCGGCGACACGGCAGCGAACCGAGCGGCTCCTCGGGCCCACGACGCTGCCGCCGCGGCGGCCGGGCGCGCTGGGGCTGGGCGCGATCGAGCGGTTGCCCGATCTGTCCGGCCTGGCCCCGGCGCTGACCGCGCGGCTGTCCCGGCTCGACGTGCCGTTGCTGCCCGGCGCTTTCCTGGACGACGCGATGAACAACTGGTCGCGGCTGACCGACCTCCTCTCGCCGGACGCGGTACAGGCGCTGGTGGACAGCGCGCTCGACGGCGGCATTCCCTTGCAGGCGCAGCTGCCGAAGATGTTCACCGACCGCGGTTATCAGGTCCTGCTGGCCGCGAACGTCGTGGGTGAACCGAGGTTCCGCGGGGTGGTCAACGACGGCCGGACCATCGAGCACAGCACCGCGCGCTCGATCAAGGAAACCCGCACGGACGGGAAGGCCACCGCGTGGGCGGCCGCGCTGCGGTTGGGCGGGCAGGAGAAGTTCTCCGGTGGCGCCACGGCGACTTCGGTCGGCGGCGCGGTCACCGGAGGCGTCGGCGTGACCAAAACGATCAGTACGAACGAGGTCACCGGCAGGCAGGAAACCCACCTGCGGACCGGAACCGGTCCCGCCGCGCGGTTCGACGTCCCGATCGAGTTCACGCTCGAGGTCCGCCGTGACGGCCGCTCCGTCGCCTTCGTGGGCACCGGCGAGCGGACCCTCGGCATCCGGCTGCTGGCCGACAACCTGACGCCGGGCGCGGGTACCCTCGGGGAGCCCGGCTTGACCGGGCTTTCGCGGCGAGACGCGCTTCCCGGCGAGTTGCGGACGTGGCGCCAGGGCGGGGTGGCGAAACTGCCGGAAGCGGCGTCGGTGGAATCCGTGCGCGCCGCCGCGCGGCTGCGCGAGGTCGTACGGGAGACACTCGTCAAAGCCGGGGCGGACAGCGGTATCACCGGCTACGGCTCCGGCACGATCAACGCGCTGTGGTCCACACTGAGCCCTCAAGTGCTGCAAGCGTTCCTGCCCTCGATGACGAGCGAAAGCCTTCCTGTGCCCGCTCTCCGTGAAGCGGCCGTGCTGCGGGGCAAACGCGCGGACGTCCAGGTGCACGCCCGGCTCACCGCGCCCCGCCTGGTCGCGCTGAGCGACGGCGTCAACCTGGAGAACCCGAAGAACGCGACGGTGACGCGCTCGGCGGAGCGCAAGACGGCCGAGGTCGGCGAGGTGACCGTCGGCGGGCCGTCGGTCGCGCCGGTCAAGGATTCGGCCAATGTCGGAGGGCTGTTCACCGGCGTCGAGGGGCGCTGGGCCGACGAGCCCGCCGCCGCCACGACCGACGGCACCGCCGTATCCGCCGCCGCGAACCTCAAACCGGCCGGGCGGACCGCGCTGGTGCGCTTCGACGTGGACTACCGGGTCGTGGTCGAGGTCGGCGACCGCACCGAGGTCGTGGATCTTTCGCTGCCCGCCTCGGCGGACGTGCGGATGCCGGTCGGCGGTCTGGCGGAGGTCGGCCAGAAGCTTTCCCGTCTGCTCAAGGCACGGCAGGGGAGGGTCGCCAGGACGGCGAAGTCGTGGCGGGAGGCCGAGACCGGCGCGGAGAAGCACCGTGTCAAAGCCCAGGCCCTGGTGCGGGAACTGGGCGTCGGCATCGACTGGCGGGCCACGGTCGCCGCGGCACGGGCCGAGCGTCCCGGCACCGTCGGGGAACGGCACCACAAGTACGCGCGGCCCACCGAACAAGCGTTGCGGGAAGCGGAAAACGTCGCCGAGGCCGCGCGGACCCGGCTCGAACAGGTGCGTGCCGCCGCCGACGCGTTTCAACCCGAACTGGAGGTCGTGGCGGCCGAGGAGGTCGCGAGGACCCAAGCGGTGCTGCAGGCCGCGTGGCTGGACTTCGCCGAGTCCAAACAGGACGCTTGGTGGCTGGCGAAAGACGCGCTGGATCACGAATTCGCCCGGCTGGCCGCCCAGCCGAGCTCGCCGGAAGACGCGGCGTGGCGGCACAGCCGGGCCACGGACGCGCCGTGGTTCACGGTGACGGATCCGCTCGACCCCCGGCAGTGGGAACCGGAGCGGGCGAAGACGCCGAGGCGGGCGGTGGCCACCGAGACCGCCGACGTGCTCACCACGCTGCTCACCGGATCGGACAAGCGCTACGACGGCGTGATCCGGTACGGCGTCAGCAGGTTCGAGGTCGGCGAGCGTCATGTCACCGAATTCACCGTGCCGATCAACCTCGTGCCCGGCCCCGGCGTCACCGAGGAGCAGCTCGCGCGGTTGCGCGAACGGGCGCGAACCGGCATCGAAACCCTGATCAACAAACGTCACGGCCTGCCGAACGGCGATCAGCTGCACGTCCGCGTCGAGTTCACCGACGACCGCCTGCCCGCGGTGAACGGCGAACCGAGGTACCGCGCGTACGACGTGGTCGCCCGCGGCGACGAGCGCACCACCCAGACCACCTGGCGCCCGGACGCCACCCCGGAGGAGCTGGCCCACGAACTGCTCCACTACCTCGGCGCGCCCGACGAGGAGCACGATCCGGACCGCGTGTTCCTGAGCAAGGAAGACGACGGCACGTCCGGTGTCGTCACCGGGGACGGCGGCATCATGGGCGCCGACGTGGCAGACCCGGGGAAGGTGCCGAAACTGCTGCCGCGCCACGCCTGGCAGATCCAGCACGTGATGGAAAGCCGGCTCGGGGTGGAAAGCCGGATCGGCGACCCCGGCCAGGACGACCTCCCGGGAGCGCCGCCGTCCGTGCTCAACGACACCCAGCGAGCGATCTTGGCCAGGGATCGGCGCGAGACCTTCCGGGTCGGCGGTGACACGGTCCAGTCGAATCTGATCGAGGCGATCGCGAAGACACTGGCGCCCGATTCGCCCACGCGGCAAGCGGAACTGCGGGAACTGGGCGCGTCGCTGCGGCACGCGACGCCGAAGGAGGTCGCGCGGGCGCTGAACATCCGGCTGCGGCTGCTGACCGAACGCGGAACGACCGTCTTCCTCGGCCCCGCCCACGGCGAGCCGGTGCGCGTGGTCCTCTCGTCCTCGGCCGACTTCCTGGCCACCCGCCGCATCCCGGGGGAAGCCGAGACGAGGCCGCCGACGAGGCAGGCTCCGGTGAACCACACGTTCGGCGAGTCGGACGGCGGCGGTCAGGCCGAGACCACCGAACTCGGTGACGAGGACGGCACGGACGAGTACGCGGCCCGCTACGAGGCCGTCTTCGCCGGATTGCCGAACCTGGTGAGCACCGACGCCGGACTCGGCGGGTTGTCGCGGATCGCCGAGGGCGGACGGCTCGAGAACCACGTCGAAGCCGTCCTCGGCTCGGACGAGATCTCCGCGCTGCTGGGCCGGATCGACGCCGGGCTGACCGATCCGGACCTCCGCGCGAGGGTGCGATCGCTGGTCAACGACGCGGTCCTGGTGACCTCGCTGACACCGTCGCGGGAACGGGACGTCCGGGACAATTCCCGGCTCGGCCTGGGGACCGTGCGCGATCGCCGGGTCGTGCAGCCGCTCTCGATCGACAGGCTGCGGCAGGTACTCGGCGACCTGGCGGTGAACCTGGAGGCGGGCCGCGATCCGTTCACCGTCGAAGGCTCCACGGTGCAGGGGATCGACTACCGGCCCGGCGAGGAACTGCCGTCCCGGCTGGCCCGGCTGGGACTCACGAACGTCGAACCTGGGTCGCGGGCCGGCTTGCAGGACAACGAGCTTTTCGCGGCGCTACTGGCCAATCCCGCCGCGATGACCGAGGCCCTGTTCGCCACCACCGGTCACGACGAGCAGCACTTCATGAACACCTGCGAAGCGGCGGCCACCAACACCGACATCCGGAGCACGGTCCCGACTCTCGCCGGTCTGATCCTGGTGGGCCGTGGTGTCGCCGACGAAGTCCGGCAGCAGCTGCGCACGGTGCCGAAGGACCAGCTGGACAAGAAGGACCGGCCCTTCGGCCGGACCATCGGCGACATGGCGGCGAAACGGGTCGGCGACGCGGGCAGCCGGTTCGACGAACTCGAAAGGCGAGCGCTCCTGCTAGCGACGGCGGACGCCGCGGATCCCGCCGTCCGCAAGGAATGGGCCCGGCTCACCGGCCAGTGGGGCCGGACGCTGCAGAAGCTCGCCGGCGTGGTCCGGCTCGACCGGCGCGACGGCTCTTCCGTGCCCATCCTGACGAAGAAGATCATTCCCGGTGCTTGGGCATTGAGCGCTCCGCTCCTGCTGCCGCTCGCCGTCGACCAGCCGATGCGGCGCGCGACCGGCCTCGACGACAATCCGTTCCGCGCCGCCGTCTCGCGGCATCTCGCGCTCGCCCCTCGCGAGCAGTACCCAGGCCAGCTGCGCAACGAGCCAGAGGTGTCGCTCGCACCGCGGCTCGAGGATCCCGACGCGTTCTGGCGGTGGCTCCGGTCCGGCACCGGTGTCCGGGTCGGCACGGAGTCTCATCAGATGTTCCTCAAGGCGGCCGAAGTCGGCGGCGAGCGGATGTTCGTGCTCGGTGATCCGAAGAAGTCCCACTACGACTACCTTTCGGTCGACGGGTTCGTCCGCTGGGCGAAGCGCGACGATCTCCTGGTCGGCCGGGACGTGCTGGCGGACCGCGCCATCGTGGTGCCTTCGCGGCCGGATGCGGTGCAGGCCGTGACGCCCGAGCCCGAGACCCCCGAGCCCGAGACCCCCGAGCCCGAGTCCGCCGACAGGCTCGCCGCCGACGTGCTGGCCGAGGCGGAACGGCGCGGCTCCGGGATCCTGCTCGCCGATCCCGCCGCGGACCCGGCCGCGACCGAAGCGCAGCGGACCGCGTTCCGCGCCCTCCGCGAAGACACCCGGTTCTTCACCCTGGTCGCGCACGTCGGCCCCGAAGGTGTCCCGGAGTTCGGTGGCAGGCCGATCACCCCGGAGGTGATGACCGCCCTGCTGACGCGGCTCGCCGAGGACGGCACCTGGACGGACGGCAAGACCCTGCGGTTCGTCGCCTGCGAACTCGGTTCGCCGGACATCCAGAGCTACGTGTCCACCGTGCTGCACGGACTCGCCGACCAGGGCATCGAGACCGACGCCTACGCGGGCGACACCGCCGTCTGGTCCACGCCCGGCCAGGAAACCGGGACCGGACCGGGCGAAGTGGTGGTGGCGAGCCGGATCGGCTTCCGCGCCGACGGCCGTCCGGTGGTCACCGGCGACGGTCACTGGCTGCGTTTCCGGTTCACCGGGGACTCCGAGATCGAGATGACGGAGCACGGCGCGTACCTGGTCGCCGGCGACGACGACCCGCCCGTCTTCCGGCAGGCGCCGGGAGGGTTCGACGTCGTGCCCGTCGACGGCGGCGACCTGATCGAGAGGTCCATCCCCGGCTCCATGCCGTTCGGGGACGAGAACGACGAGGGTGGCGTCGGGAACCCGGAGACCGTGCGGACGAACCTGGCCGGGCTCGCGGCGGTGGTCGCCGCCCAGCCGGTCCCGCCGCCGGTGGAGGTGCGGGGGCGGCCGGACGATCCGCGGCTCCCGGCGATCGCCGGGGAACTGCGGTCCACCCTGCCGGAAGACACCCCGCTGGCGACGATCGCCTCCGACACGGAGCAGGACGTCGTCGTCTCGACGGTCGTCCCGCACGAGCGAACCGGACCGGTGCGGTTCGAGATCCAGTTCGCCGAGGGGGAAAAGGATTTCCCCGCCTCGCAACGCTCCACTTTGGACGACGCGGCGGACCTCGTGGTGTCGGCGGTCCGCACCGGCCGCCCGACGGTGAGCGTGGTCGGATACGGCAACGGCGGTTTCATGGACAGGGCCCGGGCGGCGAGGACGGGGCAGGCGCGCGCCGAAACGGTCGCGAACGAGCTGCGCGCCGCCGTCGACGGCAAGATGCCGGACGACTCGCCGATACCCGCGTCGCGGATCGACATCGTCCCGACGTCACGGGGACGTGATCTCGGTGACGGGCCGTTGCCGGAGAACCTCACCGCGAAGCAGGCCCGCCGTCGCACGGTGATCTCCGTCGACCTCCATCCCGCCGCGCTGGCCGCTTTCGCCGAGGCCGCGGCCACACCGCCGCCGAGGCCGTCGCCGGGAAGCCGGAACCCGTCCGGGATGTCGTCGAGGTCGACGGTCACCGTCAACTCGGTCGTGATCACCGACCCGTATCCGGGCATGATGCTGCCTCGCGACATCGTGTCCGGGGAACAGCGCCGGGTGCTGGGCATCCACGGGATGGAAATGATCCTGGTCGAGGAAGGCGCTCCGCACGACGCCTTCCGCGAAGCCGTCGCGGCCGGCCTGTCGGAAAGGTCGCCACTCGAGTACAAGCGCATCATCGGCAAACTGAAGGCCTTCGCGGAAGAACACCCCGAAGACACCGATTTCGGCCGTATCGCCGACGCCGCCGGGGTCCACGTGCACGTTCTCGCCCCGGACGGCACGTGGACCAGCCACGGCAAGAACACCGGACGGATCGTGCACGTCCTGCGAGCCGACGTCGACGGCGCGGAGTCCTACCTCGGCACCCGGGAGAACGTCCACATCGGACGGCCCTACGTGAGCTACCCCGGATCCTCGGTGATCGTGACCGGCGACGAGCGCAAGGTCGTGCACCGCGGGGAATTCGAGATCGAAACCGTCAAGGGAGAGCATCACGTCCGGCTCTACACGGCGGTGCTGGCGCCCGCCGGGAAGGGGACGGAGTTCAAGGACGTCCACCAGGACGGGGACGGCAAGGTCGAGCCGTTCAGCGGTGAGGGGCGCGAGGGCGAGAAAGAGGTCTTCTGGGTCGGTGGCGGACGCCCCCTGCGCGCGGTGCAGTGGATTTCCAAATACGAGACGGACGCCCACCGCGTGCCCGAGGTGCCGTCGGCCCTGCGGTCGTTCCTGGTGCCGCTCGACACCTTCCTGGACGCCAGCCGCCAGGCCACCGTCGAGTCGAAGTCCGAGGGCAACAAACTCTCGATGAACGTGGACCAGAACGGTGACACCAACCAGTTCGGGTTGCGGGGTGTCGACTTCGCCCGGTTGAAGGGGCGGGCTCTCGACGGCTCGCTCATCACCTACACGCACGGCGCGTCCGAGACGTCGATGCCGGAGGTCGCCGGCCGCCAGGAGGACATCGCCGACCTGTATTCCCGGCTCGGTCTCAGTCCGGACTTCCGGTCCGACCGGCTGGGCCGGAAGAACGACCCTTGGTTCAACTGGTCGGCGGACGGCCGCAAGTACTTCCGCAACGACCCGGTCGCCTTGCGGAGCTTGGCGAAGACGCTCGGCAATCACTACCACACGTGGTACGACTCGCCCAAGGTCTTCTTCGACCCGGTGACCGACGCGATTCCGGGGAACGAGGCCGACAAGGCCGCGGACAGCGAGATCCGCCGCAAGGAAGAGATGAACGTCTTCCTCAACACCCAAGGTCCCGGCAAAGCGGCCGTCGGTCAGCTGGCGTCGAAGATCGGCAAAGCGATCGACGACGCCGTCGCGCTGCACGCCCCCGACGGTGTGCCGGTGGGCCAAGCGGAGTTCAAGGAAACCGTCCAGAACCAGATCAAGGCCACTTTGCAGGTGCCGCAATACGTTCTGGCCGAGGCGATGCAAGCCGTCGCGGGAAACGCCGCGAGGCACGGGAGCTTGCAGAAGATCCGGGACGCGCTGGCCGACTACCCGGGAATCGCGGTGCGGGCGGCCGAAATCGTGACCGGGGACCTGAAGGAAACCCTCGAAGCCCATCTCGGGCAGGCGGCGATCGACGAGGAGTTCACCCAAGTGGTCCTCGGCGTCGTCCGGAAGACCGTGCACGTGCGGATCGAGCGGCTGGCGTCCGGCTGGGGCGACCAGCTGGACGCACTGGCACCGGCCAAGCGCGGGTATCTCAGCGGCGCCCGCGGTGAGGCGTTCACCAAGAGCATCCTCGACGAGCTCGGCGTCGCCCTCAGAACGCAATTCGCGGCCCCGGACTTGAGGATCTCCCAGAACGCCTTCGCGGCGCAGATCAAAGAGCACGTCGTGCCCAAGGCCATCCGCCCGGTCACCAAGAACAAGCTGGTCGGCCTCGACCCCAAGGCGTTGAAGACGCTTTTCGAGGCCAAATTGGAGAATGTCGCGTCAGAACTGGCCAAGGAGATGAAAGGCAAGAGCGGCGGCCGACTCGCCAGTGCGGAGTCCAGGGCCATCGTCTCGGCCGCGGTCGCCCCGGTGGTGCGAGCGCTGCCGTTGGACGAGGCGGCTTTCGGCAAGGTGAGCGAGAAACAAGCCGACGACTTCATGGACCTGCTCCCGGAATACGCGACGCAGGCGGAGATCGGTTCCCTCATCGCCACCGACGAAAAACGGATCAAGGTCGATTTCAACACCCGGCAGACCCGGCTCGAAAACGGCCGGATCGACGGCGATCCGTTCTCGAACGACTACGGCAGCTGGCTGGCGCGGCAGGACGACGGCTACACGCAAAAGCACGATCGGGACGTGTTCGCCGCGCACCGGCGGATCGGCGACGCGCTGACCGTGGCGATCGACACCGAGCTGTCGGGGCCGGACGACCGCTCCGCCAAGAGGATCCTCGACCGGTTCGTCGCGGACGTCGACGCGCGGGTCACCGACCCGTTCGCCAAGCTGTCGCGCAAATTCGCCGAGACGGTCAAGGTCGTCACCGGCCCCGCCGTGAACAGCTTCGGCGAGCACGCGCAGATGGTGATCAACCAGTATCTCAAGATCACCGGTGGCCACCACGACGGCGCCCGGTTCGTGCCGAGGGCGGCGGTCGTCAAGGCGATCCTGTTCCACGACATGGAGAAGGTGAACTCCAAGAACCAGTACGGCGACGCGCAGGTCCGGCACGACAAGGAGCCGGAGCACCGAGGTGCCATCGAACAGATGCGCCGCCACGAGGGCCTCTGGACCGACGAGCGTGAATTCACCCTGGTCTGCCGGTTCGTCGACTCCGACCCGTTCGGCTACTACTTCCGCGACATCGGCGTCGAGAAGAAGGCCAAAGAGAAGAAAGGGAAGGAAAAGAAGGGAAAGGAGAACAAGGGCGAGGAGAAAACCGCCGAGAACAAGACGGTCATGGACAAGCACGCCGTGTACAACTTCGTGCGGGACCTCGCGTCGTGGGCGAAACGGCCGGACGGCACGGCTCCGGACGCCCGCGACGTCCGGGAGCTGTTCCGCGAGTTCCACCAGTACTACCAGGCGGATTTCTCGTCCTACAGCGCTCAGGCGAAGTTCGTCCACGACGGTGACGGGAAGGTGTGGAACGGCTACGACAAGCTGACCGGCATGGAGGTCGTGGACGAGGCGCATGTGCTGGTGCCCGAGGAGCACCGGCTGGAGTACTCCGACGCCGAACGCGAGAACGGCAAGCTCTCGTACCGGAAGAAGTACCGGGAGCTGGAGGCCCTGTTCGACGAGGCCGTCGCCGCCGAGGAGCAATCGCGCCCCCATCCCCACCGCCGCCCCCGGCCGGAGACCACGCCGGACAGCACACCGGAGGAGGCTCCTCGCGAGTCCGGGATGGAGGAGCCGAGCTCCGACGACGTGTACAGAGAGCTGGTCCTCTCGGACATCTGACCCGCGGGCCGGAACTGCCGGACGGTTCTGCCGCCCCTCCTGCATGGTGCCCGGAGCCCCGATCCGGTGTGCTGATGTGGTCGAGTTCGCGCCCACTGGAGGAGAAGCCGGTGACCACAACGGAGGAGTTCACCCTGGCCAGGGTGTTCGACCTGGTCGATCCCGCCACTGGCCCCGGCTTCGCGCCCGGCCACCCGCTCGTCGAAGACGAAGAAGAACGCCGCGCCTTGGTCGCGTACCTGGCGGCCGGTGCCCCGGTCCTGGTCACACCGATGATGATGGACGACGTCGTCGACCCGGCCCGGACGGCGGTCGTACCGGCGGACTTCCGCACCGACGGCGAGTGGATCTGGACCGACGCCGTCACCTACTACCTGGAGCATCACCGCCTGGCACCCGAGCCGGGGTTGCTGAACCGGATCCGGGGGCGGGTGGCGGACCGGGTGCCGCCGGAGGTCGTCCGGCGTGCCGCCGGGTTCGTGCTCGAGCCGCCGGGGCCCGAGCGCCGTCCGGTGTGGAGCCAGGGCTGATCCCCGCTCTTCCTCCGGTCCTTCTGCCGGTCGTTGTTCATGGTGGCGGAGGAGCCGGTCGCGTGTACTGGAACACGAGTCGCAGAACCGCTCAACCAGAGGAGTTGACGTGTCGCTACGAATCCAAGGTCTCACCGGTCGTCCCGCCAGCGCGGACGAGGACATGGTGGCCGTTTATGTGTCCCGCGACGAAATTCGCGGTATGGACGCGAGTGAGCTCGGGGTCCGGATCGCCGCGGCCGCCGGCCGTGGGGAGCGGACCACCATCGCCGAGTTCGAACCCGCGCCCCGCTACACCATCCAGGACGTCCTGCTCGGGAACATCACCTGGGAGGAACTCACCCGTTCGTCCGCCTGACCGGGCGTGGTCACGACGCGTTGGGATGCCCGGCGAGCCTTTCGCGCAGTTTGACGGCCTCGGAGCGGTCCAATCTGTCGCAAAGGGACAGTGCGCGTTCCCTGGTGTCACGGGCGGACGCCGGGTCGCCCGTTTCCTCGGACAGGGCCGTCAGATCGCAGAGAGTGTCCACTTGGGACTTCGGTTGCCCGAATCGCTCGAACAGTGAGAGGGCCTCGGTCAGCCTGTCGCGCGCGGTCGCGTGATCTCCCTGGCGGCGCAGAAGCCTGCCGATGGCCTGGAGTGCGCGTGCCTGGCCCATGAGCGCGCCGTGGCTGCGGAACAGCTCGAGTGCTTCTTCACATTGGCCGAGCGCCGTGCCGAAAGCCTTGAGCGCGGCCAGGTTCTTCGCCGAGCGCAACAACAGATACGAGTAACTGGTGTCGTCGACGGGCGTGCGAGGGGTTTCTTGCGGCTGCCTGAAGTAGCGGACACAGAGGTCGAACTCCGTGGCGGCTTCGTCGAAGTCCCCGCTCGCGTGCCGGTAGCTGGCCCGCATCGCCCGCGCCACGTGCAGCCCGAGCGGGTAGTCGGCCTCGGCGAACAACGTGATCGCTTCGTCGAACGGCCCCCGGGACTCCGGCGGGCTGCCGCCTTGCAGGCGCGCGTTCGCCAGATAGACCCGCGCCCAGCCCTGTTCACGCAGGTCGCCCGCGTCCACGGCGGCCTCCCACGCGAGCTGGGCCATCCGGACGGCGTCGTCCGTATGCCCCATGAGGGTGGACAGCACCCAGGCCAGGTAGTTGCGCTGCACCGCTTCGTCGCGTTTGCTGCCGATCGCGAGCGCCGATTTCAGGGCGAGGTCGAACACCTCTTGCCAGATGCCTGCGTTGCCGCCGATCTCCGAGTACCAGTGCATGGCCTCGGCCAGTTCGAGGACCTGCCGGTGTCCACCGCTCGCGGCGACGCTCTTCAAGGCGGCGGACCAGTTCTTCGTTTCGACCTCGAGCCATCGGCCCGCGCCGGCGTGATCGTCGAACGACGAGGTCGTCACCGCGGGCGCGTTCATCTCGTCGGACGGCTGGAAGTAGCGGCCCGCGGCCGTCGCCGTCCGCACCAGCCAGCGGTTGAGCCTGTCCTCGGCCTCCTGCACCGCCTCGGGGGTTTCCTCCCTCGTGAGCCGTTCCGTGGCGAACACCCTGAGAAGGTCGTGGAACTGGTACCGGCCGTCGTGGAACGACGTCTGCAGCAGACTGGCGTCGGCCAGCTCCTCCAGGAAGATCGCCGCCTCGTCCTCGTCCGGCGCGTCGATGAGTTCCTTCGCGGCGCCGACCGAGAAGTCGGCGGCCGGGACGAGGGAGACCCGCCGGAAGACCCTCGCCGCTGTCGGGGTGAGCTGGCGGTAGGACAGTTCGAACACGCTGCGGACGTCGAGGTCGCCCGCCGTGAGCGTGGTCAGGCGCCTGCCCCGGTCACGGAGCTGGTCGACGAGCCGCGAGAGCGGCCACACCGGCCTGCTCGCGAGCCGGTTGCCCGCGATGCGGAGCGCGAGCGGCAGACGTCCGCAGAGCTCGACCAGTTCGGTCGCCGCCGCGCTCTCCCGCGCCACCCGCGACTGCCCGATGATGCTGGTCAGGAGCGCGACGGCGTCTTCGCGCTCCAGCACGGCGAGCGGGATCCTGCTGGTCCCTTCCAGGCCGACCAGCATCTGGCGGCTGGTGATCAGCGTGAGACAGCGCCGCCCGCCGACCAGCAGCGGACGGACCTGCGCTTCGTCGGCCGCGTCGTCGAGGACGATGAGGGTGGCGCGCTCCTTCAGCAACGCTCGGCACAGGCTCACCCGGTGGTCGAGTTCGGCCGGGATCTGGACCGCGTCGACGCCCAGTGACCGCAGCGCCAGGTGCAGGACGTCGGACGGTTCGCCCGGTTCGGACGACATCCCGCGCAGCTTCAGGAAGAGCTGGCCGTCGGGGAAGTGCCCGGCGAGATCGTTGGCCGTCCGCACCGCGAGGCTCGTCTTGCCGGTGCCGGGAGGCCCGCTCAGCACCGCGACGTGCCCGGAGCGGCGCTTGCCGCCGTCCAGTTCGCCGGCGAGAGCGCGCAGCGCGCCGAGATCGTGCTCGCGTCCTGTCAGGTCTTCGAGATCGGGTGGCAGCACGCCCGCCGAGGGCGGACCGTAGAGCCGCGTCGGCGCCACGTCCGGCGTCGGCACCGCGCGGGCCCGGCCCTGCTTCGCGATCTTCTGCAGGTGGGTCAGCTCGTCGTCGGTCAAGGCCAGCGGAGCCGCGAGGGCTTCTATCGTGCGACGTTGCGGGCTTTTGGCGACGCCGCGCTCCATGTCGCTGATCGCCCGGACGCTGACACCGGAGCCTTCCGCGAGCTCTTCTTGGGTGAGTCCGGAGCGAACGCGGTACTGGTGCAGAAGTGCCTTGAAGGTGGTGGAACCGTTGCCCAAGGCCGCGTTCGTCATGCCGGAATTATCCATGCGGACGGTGCCCGCTCAAGGACGGCCCGCAGTGATCCCGGACGCTCGAATCGGTGCGTTAACCCCTTCGGACGATCAAGTTTCGCAGGAGTGAAGAGCGGTTGGCCGCCCGGCGAGCTGCCGATCGTGCACCCGGCGCCAGACCAGCAGGGACAACGCCGCACCGCACAGGCAAAGGAACATGTCCCACTGCGTGTCCCAGACATCTCCCTGGGTGGCGAGGAAATCGTCCGCGCCGGACCCGGCGACGAGCGCGCTGAACCACTCCACGAACTCGAAACCGGCGGCGATCGCCAGGCAGACGCAGACGGTCAGGAACGCGACCCAGCCACCGGGCCACAGCGGCGTCCGGCGCAGGAGCACTTCACGGACGGCGATCGCGGGAACGAAACCCTGGACGAAATGGCCGAGCCGGTCGTAGTTGTTCCGCTGTGTGCCCATCAGTTCCTGGGCCCATTCGCCGACCGGGGTTTCCGCGTAGGTGTACTGCCCGCCGTAACACAGCACGATCGCGTGCAGCACCAGCAGCCAGCAGAGCAAGCGGGTCAGCGGAAAGCGTTTGCGCAGTGCCACCACCAGCGGCAGCCCGATCAGCACCCAGACGACTTCCAGCAGCCAGGTGCCGGGCGACGTGGCCTGGATCCCGGTCGCCACGAGTACGGCGAGTACCACACCGGCCAGGAGCGTCCCCTCGGTCCGGCCGACTCCGCGCACCATGGGAAAACCCTACAGCGGGGTGAGTCCTGCCGCCGGTCGTCAGTCTCGTGAGTGGTGAGGACTCGCCGATCCGGGCCGTCGTGAGGGCCGCGCCGGCCAGTCCGGTTGTCGCGAAAGCCACCTTCGCGACGTCTGGTGTCCCGAAAGTGGCTTTCGCGACACGGCCGCTGGGCATCACGCACTTGCGATCACTCGCACGCGGAATCCAGCAGGTACCCAAGAAACCCTTGGCTCTCACCGCCCTTACCGCTCGCGACGCCTTCCGACACTGCCCGCGCACGTTGCGAAAGTGGCTTTCGCAACATCGAAGATGTCGATGGTCCCGGTCTTCAGGCCGGGTGTCCCGCCGAGCGTCTTGGGCCCCGTCCGTCGAAGACGAGGTTCTCCAGCGGGAGGTCGCGACGGTGCGCACCTGCCACGGTTCACAGCCCGGCGCGGCCACCGCCGTCATCACGATCGGCGAGCGGGACGCTGGTCTGTCGTCGCAGGTCTTCGGCGTCCATCGCGAAGGCGAGGAAGAGGCCTTGCAATGAGCGTTTCGTGAGCTCGAGATCGTCTTCGATCGGCTGCGGGTTGGCCAGCCGGTGCAGCGCCAAGCCGTCCAGCAGGGCCATGAAGGCCTTGGCCGCGCGCCGGGAATCGGCGATGCCGAGCGAGGTGAGCAGGGGAGCGGCGGAGGCTTCGAAAGCGCTCATCGCCTCGTCGACCACGGCGCGCATGGCCGGGTTCCTGGCGGCTTCCATGTACAGCTCGTACTGGGCGACTGTCACGCCGAACTTGCCCGCCACCAGGGCCTGGGTGAGCCGTTCGCCGACTTCCAGGACGGATTCCGCGTCCCGCAGCACGTCGGCGAGCAGGTCGCGGACGACCTCGATCCGCTCGTGGATGTGGAACCGCAGCGCCTCGGCGATGAGCTCCTCGCTGGTCGCGAAGTAGTAGCCCGCCGCGGCCTGCGGCAGCCCGGCGTGCGCCGAGACCGCGCGGTGGGTCACCGCCTTGACGCCGCTGTCGCAGATCAGCCGCATCGCGGCCCGGAGCAGCAGTTCACGGCGCTCCCGGCTCCGTGCCTGCTGCTTCCCGCGACTACCGGTCATTGACTTCCCCTTCGGTCGAACCGATACTAGCGTCTCACTCTTAACTGATACGTTTGTATTAATCTCGGGAGAGCGGATGGGCGTCGGCGCGGCCGAACTACGGGAGATTTCCAGTCTGTGTCACGTTTTCCAGCGCACGGTCGCGGAGTCCGGCGACGTCGTCGCGCTGCGGACACCGGACGACGCGGTGTCGCTGACCTGGCGGCAGTACGGCGAACGGGTGCGCCGGCTGGCCGCCGGGCTGCACGCGCTCGGCGTCCGGCGCGGGGACACCGTGGCGCTGATGCTGACCAACCGGCCCGAGTTCCACCTGGTCGACGTGGCCGCGATCCATCTGGGCGCGATCCCGTTCTCGATCTACAACACCAGTTCCGCCGAGCAGATCGAGTACCTGTTCGCGAACGCGGGCAACCGGATCGTGGTCTGCGAGGAGCGGTTTCTCCCACTGGTGAGGGATGTGGACCGCGTCGTCTGCGTGGACGGCGCTCCCGAGGGCGCGATTTCCTTCGCGGAGCTGGAAAACGCCGGGTCGCCGGAGTTCGATTTCGACGCCGCGTGGCAAGCCGTGGGTCCTGACGATGTGCTGACGCTGATCTACACCTCCGGCACCACCGGGCCGCCGAAGGGCGTCGAACTCACCCATCGCAACCTCACCTACAGCATGGGCGCGGCGCTGGAATCGCCCGACATCGCCGACGCCGTCCACAAGGGACGCGTGCTTTCGTTCCTGCCGGACGCGCATCTGGCCAACCGGTATTTCGCGCACTATTTCCCGATCGTCTCGGCGGCGACGGTCACCTGCGTCGCGGACCCCAAGGCCGTGGTGGCCACGTTGCCCGCCGTCCGGCCGACGGTGTTCCTCGGCGTGCCCATGCTCTGGTACAAGATCAAGGCGGGAATCGAGCAGGCCCTCGCGGCGCAAACCGGCCTCCGGCGGACGATCGCGGACTGGGCGCTCGCCGTCGGACTGTCCACAGTGCACAGTCCGGGCAAGGGCTCGCGATGGCGGCACCGGCTGGCGCGGCGGCTCGTCCTCGACAAGGTGCTCGCCGGGGTGGGCCTGGACGCCTGCGTGATCCCGATCAGCGGCGCCGCTCCGATCGCGGTGGACACACTGGACTTCCTGATGGCCGTCGGCCTGCCGATCTGCGAGGGCTGGGCGATGTCGGAGACCTCGGTCCACGGCACGATCAACCCGCGTCACGCGATCCGGCCGGGCACGGTCGGTGTGGCCCAGTACGGCGCGGAGCTGCGGCTGGCCGGGGACGGGGAGTTGCTGATGCGCAGCCCCGCCCTGATGCGCGGCTACCGGAACGACCCCGAGCGGACGGCCGAGGCGATCGACGCCGACGGCTGGCTGCACACGGGCGACATCGCCACCATCGACGAGGACGGTTACGTGTCCATCGTGGATCGCAAGAAGGAACTGATCATCAACGCGGCGGGCAAGAACATGTCGCCCTCCAACATCGAGAACGCGCTCAAGTCGGCGGGTGCGCTGATCGGTTCGGCCGTCGCGATCGGCGACCGGCGACCCTGTGTGGTCGCCCTGATCACCCTCGACCCGGACGCGGCCGCCGCCTTCGCCGAGCGTCACGGGCTCCCGGCCGATCCCGCCGCCCTCGCCGGGAACGCGATCGTCCGTCAGGAAGTCGCCGCCGTGGTCGAACGGGCCAACGGCAGGCTCTCGCGCGTCGAACAGGTGAAGGACTTCACCATCCTGCCGGTCTGCTGGGAGCCGGGTGGCGTCGAACTGACCCCGACGATGAAACTGAAGCGGGCGGCGATCGCGGAGGCCTACGCCACCGAGATCGCCGCCCTGTACCGGCCTCGGGGGTGATCAGTTCAGCTTGCGCATGTCGGCGGGCAGGCCGCCGCCGGCGTAGACGTCCTCGGCGAGCTTCGCCAGCGCGGTGAGCGCGACGTTCTGGGCGAACGGCCCGTAGGAGACCCGGGAGACGCCGAGTGACTGCGCCGTCGCCAGCGGGATCGAGCCCGGGACGCCGATCAGGTTCACCTTGCGCTCGCCCAGTGCCTCGACCAGCCGCCCGACCTGGGTCTCGTCGAGTTTGCCGGGCACGAAGAAGTTCGACGCGCCGGCGTCCAGGTACGCGCGGCCCCGGGTGATCGCCTCGGCCAGCACCTCCTCGGGGTCACGGTCGCCCGCCCTGAGGAAGGCGTCGGTGCGGGCGTTGAGCACGAAGTCGACACCCGCGGACTGAGCGGCGGCGACCGCGGCCTCGACGGCCTTGACGGACTCGTCCAGCGGCTTCATCTGGTCTTCGAGGTTGCAGCCGACCGCGCCGACCTCGATCGCGCGGGCGACCGTGCCGCCCGGGTCGCCGTAGCCCGCTTCCAGGTCCGCGGTGACCGGCAGATCGCCCGCCGTCCGGACGATCAGGGCGACCTCGGCGATCATCTCGTCGCGGGGGATCACCTCGCCGTCGGGATAGCCGCGGGCGGCGGCGATGCCGTGGCTCGGGGTGGCGAGCGCCTGGGTGCCGGGTGTTTCGGCGACGACCTTCGCGGTGATCGCGTCCCAGACGTTGACGACGAGCAGCAGTTCGGGGGCGGCGTGCAGCTCCTGCAGCCGGGTGGCCTTCTCGGCGATGGAAACCATGCCTTCAATCTAGAGGTTGCGAGGGGGTGGGCGGGGGACGCGGCGGCAGGCGCTCAAGAAGCCGCGGTGAGCGCCCCGAGCCCGCTCGCCTGGGTCCGCCAGTCGACCTGGTTCGGCGACCCGCCCGCCCAGCGTTGCCCGATCCGGTTCAGCGGGTCGCGATCGGACGCCCAGAGCGAGTCGGCCTGCCGTCGCGCGAAGTCGCGGTAGACCGACGAATTCGTCGCGTTCGCCAAGTCGGCGAGGAAGCGCATGAAGATACCCTTGAACTGCTTTTGGTTGTCGTCACAGGAGTTCTGCCCGACGTCGCAGGATTCGGTGAGCACGCCGTTCCTGGTCAGCACCGGGCCGGTCACCGCGGCGTCGGCCAGCCGCCGGGCGGCGTCGAGCCAGCGGGTTTCGCCGGTGGCACGCCAGACCTCGACGAGACCGCCGATGCCGAGACCCTGGTTGTACGTCCAGACAGTCTGGCCGTTGTTGCGGCAATCGCGGGTCAGACCGTCGTTGACCAGTCCGTTCGCGTTGACCATCCCGCTGCCGAGGTACCAGTCCGCCGCGGTCCGGGATCGTTGCAACCACAGCGAATCACCCGGTGTCCGGCGGTGCACGGAAGCCGCGAGCCGCAGGTACAGACCACTGGTGACAGCGTTCTTGTACGTCCGTTCCCGATCCCACCAGACGCCACCGCCGCAGGAACCCGTGTCCCAGTACCGGTGGACGTAGGCGGCGATCGTGGTCGCCATCGAGAGGTACCGCGGATCGCCGGTGTGGTCGTAGGCGGCCACCCACGCCAACCCCCACCAGGCGCTGTCGTCGATGGCGCGGCTCTCGAAATTCCCTTCGATGGCATCGGAACCGCGCTCACCGGCGGGGAAAACGCCGCGGTTCCGCTCGAAGGTGCGCGCGATGACCCAGTCGTGGCGGCGATCCCCGTGGTCGATGACCGCCGTCAGCGTCGCCGCCGAGTTCCACCAGCTGCTCGGCCACCAGCCCGGATACGGATCATAGGAGTAGAGGAGCGCGTCGGCCGCCGCCTGTGCGCGCGTCGGTGCCGGGCGCGCCCACGCCGTACAGGATCCTTCCTGGTGCCCGGCTTCCCGGCCGCAGGCACGGACGGCACCGCCGTGGTGGCGGCCACGGGGATCGCGGGTCGCGAACAACACCGTCCCACCGGTACTCGCGCCCGCGGCGACCTGCGTGCGGCCGAGCGATGAACCGCCCGCCCAGCTCGCTCCGGCGTCCCACGAGCGATCCAGCCAGATCTCGTCGCCCCGCGCACCGGATTCGATGGTGCCCCAGGCCATCGCGTTCCGGTCGACGTGCAGGCGGATCGTGCGCCCGAACAACGTCGTCGCGGGAACCGGCTGGGTGTCGCCGTTCGCCTGGGTCGTGCCGTCGCAGACGACATCGCAGACCGTCGGGTGAATCCATTCGGTACAGGCGACCCCGGCGGCGTCCCCGCACGCGCGGATCAGGCCGCGCCGGTGCTCGCCGGGATCGGTCACGTTGTACATCAAGGTTCTCGTGCCGGTCCAAGAGCCGGGAATGATCGCTTTGCCCAGCAACCCTTCCCAAGTCGCGCCGCCGTCCCAAGACCGGTCGAGCCAGACCGAATCCCCGGCGGAGCCGCGATCGATGCTGCCCCAGGCCATCCCGTCGGCGTCGGAGACGTGCAGCCGGACCTGGCGCCCGTTGAGCGCTTTGTCCGGAACCGGGAACGTGTCTTGCTGTGCGTGAGAAGGGTCGAGCGTGTCGCAGGAGAGCACGCAGACCGCCGCCGCGGAAGTGACCGGTTCCGCCGCCGGTACGGGAATCGCTGTCAGGATCAGGGAAAGCGCGAGATGGAGCAGCGGTGACATCGTTGTCCGCCCTCGGGATCGGCCAAGCACCGGATCTGGGACGGCTTTCATGATCCGGGTTTGATCACCGACCGGTCAACGGGGACCACCGGTCAGATCACGGGACAGAATTCCTGTTACGCGCCGAGGCCAGGACACGATGTCTAGGGATGTCACTTCGAGTGGAGGTCCCGTGGAGCTGACGATCAACGCCGCAGGCGACGAACAAGCGCTGAAAGAGTTCTGCGACTGGCTGCGCGCCGACGCCGACGTGCTCCGGTCCGCGACGATCAGCACCGCGGAGTCGCCGGACTTGGTCCACCTGGGGGCGTTCGAGGCCATCTTCATGTCCATCGGCTCCTTGACCGGGCTGGCCAACCTCGGCATCGCGTGGGGTAATTTTCTCCACTCCCGCAAGGAAACACCCCCGTTCACCATCACGATCGAGGGTGCCCTGACCGGCGAACAACGTGCCATGCTCCGGAACCTGGACCTCCCGCTGGCCCGTCCGGAAGACGTCGAGTGACCGCCGATCGTCCACTGTGGATGGCTGTCGAGGCGTGTCACCGGATCAGGGGATGGAGGTCTCTCGATCGGGTAGCCGGGCGCTGCCTACTCTCGGTTCGCCAGTGAACCGACAGTCCCGGAGGTCCGCCCGTGCCGGAGAGGCCCGACACCGCGGCCACGCTGACCCATCAGGCGGCCAGGCTCGCCGGATCGGATCCCGCGCTGGCCCGTGAACTGCTGGGCGCCGCGCTCGCGAAGGACTACGACTACGAACCCGCGTGGCGCTGGCTCGCCGACCTGGTCACCGACGACGGCGAACGGAAGTTCTGCCTCGACAGGGCGTACGCGATCAAGGTCGACTCGGCGACCGCCCGGGCCCGCAAGGCGCTGGCCGCCGTGCCGCCCGCGCCACCCGCCGAGATCGCCGACCTGATCGACCCGTCGCCACCCGCCATGCCCGCTCCCGGCCGTCGCCGGACCGCGCGCTGGGTCGCGATGGGCGCGGCCGCGGTCGTCCTGTTCTCGGTGCTCGGGGTGTGGTCGGTGGCGGGTGACGATCGCGGCGAGCCGGTCCAGATCGCGCTGGTGGCGGGGATGACCGGATCCAACGCCGTGGCCGCTTCGCATATGGAGCGCGCGGTGCGCATGCATCTCGACACCGTGAACGCCGCGGGTGGGGTCGACGGGCATCCGGTGGAACTGCTCGTCCACGACGACGAGGACACCGTGGACAAGGCGGTCGACATCGCGCGGCGGATCGTCCACGAGAACAAGGCGATGTTCGTCATCGGGCACGCCGGCAGCGAGACCGCGCTCGCGGCGGCGCCGATCTACCAGCGGGCCAGGATCCCGGCCATCACCCCGTCCGCGGGCGCGTCGCGGATCACCGACGGCAGCGACTGGTACTTCCGCAGCATGTTCGGGAACCGGACCCAGAGCGACTTCCTCTCCGTCTACATCTCGCGTGTCCTGGGCTCGGCCACCGCGGCCGTCGTCCACGAGGAGGACGAGGACGGCCGATCCGGCAGGGAGACGTTCCTGGAGTCGTTCGGCGAGTTCGGCCGGGTGACCGCCGATCTGCCGATCGCGCTGGGGGCGGAATCGCGCGCGGCGTCGGTGCGGGCCGCGGTCGCCGAGCTCGGGACCCACGATCCGGGTGAGCCGATCCTGCTCGCCGTCAAGGAAAAGAGCGGCCTCGAGCTGGTGGAAGCGCTGCGTTCCGCCGGTGTCACGGCGCCCATCGTCGGGGTCTCGGCGCTGAGTTCGCGTACCTTTCACGCCTCACTGGTCGAAGCGGAACGGAAGCACGGCCGTCCGGGTTCGCTCACCGGGAACCTGTTCATGGGGACGCCGATGGCCCACGACTCGCTGTCCGGCACCGCCCAGGTCTGGGCCGACGCCTACGAGCGCCGCTACGGGGAACGCCCGCAATGGCAGGCCGCGACGGCCAGGCAGGCCGTCAACGTCGGCTTGCACGCGATGCAGACCGGCGGTCTCGACTTCGACGAGGAACACCGCGAGCGGGACCGCGTGCGCGTGCGCGACACGATGGCGTCGTTGAAGGACAAGAAGAACTCCTTTCCCGCGCTGCTGGGACCCCTGTATTTCACGGCGAACGGGTCGGCGCAGATGGCGGTGTCCGTCGTGACCAGCGACGGGGCCCGGTTCGTCTCGGCGCCGACGCAGTTCACGATCCACGAGCCGCTGACCGAGGAAGCCTTGAAGGCCGACGTGGCAGAGGGGAACGTCATCGCGGTCAAGAACCGGTATCTGAGCCGCCGTCAGGTGGTGGCCACCGGGATCAACTTCAACGAGATCCGCGAGCTGGACACCGCGGCGGGCACCTACTTCGTCGACTTCTTCGTCTGGTTGAAGTACGCCGGCAGCCATGGCGCGGCCGACGTGCAGTTCATCAACGCGGTCCGCCCCGATCTGGCGCTCGGGGAGCCTTTGCGTGATGTCACCGAGAACGGGCGCACCTATCGCCTGTACCGGGTCGCCGACCGGTTCAAGAGCGGCCTGGAGTTCCGAGACTTCCCCTTCGACCGCCAGCGGCTCACCGTCCTGCTGCAGAACCGGACGCAGACCGCCGACCAGGTGTCGTACGTGACCGACAAGGAGATCCTCGACCAGGATCCCCGGGTCTACCTGCGCAGTGGCGCCGACGCGACCGCCGACATCAACCAGGTCCCGAACTGGGTCGCCTCGTCGGTCCGGTTCTACCGGCAGACCGTCGGCAGCAGCGACGCGCTGGGCGACGGCCAGTCCACGGGAGCCGCGGCCGGCATCCACTACAGCCAATACGCGGGCGAGATCGAGCTCAAACGCGACACGCTGCCGTTCCTGATCAAGAACCTGCTGCCGCTGGTCCTGCTGATCAGCGTCACGTTCCTGTGCCTGTTCTTCAAACCGGCCGACGACAGGGCGGCCGTGTCGATGGGCGTCACCGCGATCCTGAGCACCGCGGTCCTGCTCAACAACGTGACCTCCCAACTTCCCTCGGTCAGCTACATCGTGGCCCTGGAATGGGGGTACTACTCGTTCATCCTGCTCGCCGGGATCTGCGTCCTGATCACCATGCTGCGCAAACGTCTCGCGGTGACGAAACGTGACAACGCCGAACTGGCCCTGAGCCGAGCCGCCCGCATCGGGTACCCCGTCTACCTCCTGGCGGTCGTGCTCTGTTTCGCGGTCGTCTACGGGTGAGGTCGGTCACGCGCCGCTTCCCAGCCACCGCAACGTTTCCAGTGCGACAGCCACGTCCACCGCGTTCTCCGCCAACGGCCGCGGGAGCAGTTCGTCGGCCCGCGCCAGCCGCCGGACGACGGTGTTCCGGTGGGTGTAGAGCCGCTCCGCGGTCCGTGTCGTGTTGCCCAGTTCGTGCACGTAGGCCCGGACGGTCTCGCGGGTTTCGGCGTCGGCGTGCCGGAGTTCGCCGAGGGTGTCGGCGACGAACTCGCTCGCCTGCGCCAGATCGCCGGTGAGCAACGCGAGCAGCTGGATGTCCTGGTAGCGCGCGATCTGCTGCGGTGAGGTGAGCCGGGCGAGCATCCGCTGGGTGGCGGCGGCGTCCAGATGGCTGCGGCGGAAGCCGTCGATGCCGCTGCCGGGCCGTCCCAAGGCCACCCGGACGTCGGGGTGGGGCGCGAGGTCTTCGGCGAGCCGGTCCGCTCGCGGCGGGGTCCGGCCGGGCAGCCACACCCACAGGGCGGCGGCGCTGGCGACCACGGTCAGGCGGTGCGAAGCGCCGCTGGCCCGCATGAGCGTCTCGGCGGCGGTTTCGAGCTGCTGGGACGACGGCGTGACCGAGCCGCTCCAGACGATCGCGGCCGTATGCGGACCGGCGAGCGGGTAGCCCAGTTGCGCCTCGGCCCGCGAACGGCTGATGGGAGCGCCTTCCAGCAGCAGTGTGACCGTGGCGCGCCGTTCGGCGTGGGCGCCGCGGGTCAGTTCCGTGCGTTCGGCGGCCATCCGTTCGGACACCGCGGCGACGGTGTCCTCGATGAACGTGGTGATCGAAAGCGACGAGACGTCCAGCAGCTCGCGGAGCAGGACAGGGTCCGACGTGAGGTCGAAACAGATCTCGATCCACCGCCGCCAGGCCACCCCCTGCGCCCGCCGGTAGGCGTCGAGACCGCCGGAGTCGAAGCCGCGCCGGACCATGTCGCGGGCGCCTTCGAGCACTTCCTGGTTCAGGTTGGCGGAGACCCGCTTGCCGGGGTGCTGCACGTTGGCGGCCGCCCAGTGCAGCAGATTCGCCAGATTCGCGCGCTTCGTCCCCTCGGTGAGGACGGGGTCCTCGGCGACCGCGCGCATGCTGCCGCCGCCGAGCGAAGCTTCGTGCAGCTCCTCGATCCATTCGGCGCGCGGATGCAGGACGATCTCCGCGCCACGCCGGAAGAGATCGTGCGCCCCGGGGGACAGGGTCGGCCACCGCGCTGCGGCACTTTGCACCATGGGTCCATGATGATGGTGCAGATAGTGCTAGCGCAATTCCCCGGCGGACCCGCATCGTAAGGGGAACCGAGACGAGGCTGGAGTACCGCATGACGACGAGCACACCCGTCGAGCACCTCGACGTGGTCATCATCGGTGCCGGGATTTCCGGGATCGGGGCCGCGCGCTACCTGAAGACCGAGCATCCGGGCAAGAAGTTCGCCGTCCTGGAGGCCCGCGGCGCGTCCGGCGGCACCTGGGACCTGTTCCGCTACCCCGGCATCCGGTCGGACTCCGACCTCCACACCTTCGGCTACGAGTTCAAGCCGTGGCGGGACAAGCAGTCCATCGCCGACGCGCCCCGGATCCTGTCGTACCTGCGCGAGACGGTCACCGAGAACGGCCTCGAGCCCAGCATCCGCTACCACCACAAGCTGCTCTCGGCCGCCTGGTCGAGTGACGAGGCCCGGTGGCTGCTGGAGATCGAGCGGACCGACACCGGTGAGCGCACGCAGCTCAGCGCGGGCTGGGTGTTCAACGCCGGCGGCTACTACCGCTACGACGAGGGCTTCACCCCGGACTTCGAGGGCCGCGACCGCTTCACCGGCACGATCGTGCACCCGCAGCACTGGCCGGAGGACCTCGACTACGCGGGCAAGCGCGTCCTCGTGATCGGCAGCGGCGCCACCGCGGTCACCCTGATCCCGGCGATGGCGGGGACCGCGGCGCACGTGACGATGCTCCAGCGCACCCCGACCTACGTCATGCCGGTGCCGCGCGAGGACAAGATCGCCAACGGCCTGCGCAAGATCCTCGGCGACGAGCGCGCCTACTCGCTCACCCGCCGCAAGAACATCCGCAAGGGGCTCGCGGTCTGGCAGTTCTGCCAGAAGTTCCCCAAGCTCGCCCGCTCGCTCATCCGCTACGTCAACAAGAAGCAGCTCCCCAAGGGCTATCCGGTCGACGAGCACTTCAACCCGCCGTACGACCCGTGGGACCAGCGGCTGTGCGCGGTGCCCGGTGGCGACCTGTTCGCCGCCATCCGCAAGGGCAAGGCCGATGTCGTCACCGACAAGATCGCGACCTTCACCGAAAAGGGTGTGCTGCTCGAATCCGGACGCGAGCTGGAGGCGGATGTCGTCATCACCGCCACCGGCCTGAACCTCCAGGTGTTCGGCGGGGCGAAGCTCAGCGTCGACGGCAAACCGGTGATCCTGCCGGAAACCGTGGCGTACAAGGGAATGATGCTTTCGGACGTGCCGAACGCCGCTTTCGCGATCGGCTACACGAACTCGTCGTGGACGCTCAAGATCGGCCTGCTGTGCGAGCACTTCTGCCGTCTGCTGGCGCATATGGACACCCACGGCTACGACGTCTGCCGTCCCGTCCTCGCCGATCCGGACATGCCCACGAAGCCGTTCCTGGACTTCGCCGCCGGGTACGTGCAGCGCGCGCTCGACCAGCTCCCGCGCCAGGGCGACCGCATGCCGTGGCTGACCTCGATGAGCTATCACTCGGACATCAAGCTGCTGCGCGCGGACGACATCACCGACCCCGAGCTGCACTTCTCCCGTGCGAAGGTCCGGGAAGCGGTGAGCTCGTGACCGACAGCTTCGCCGACCTGCCCGGCGGCCCGCGGATCTGCTACCGCGAAGACGGGCCCGCCGACGGGGTACCGCTGGTGCTGATCGCCGGGCTCGGCCTGGATCTCACGTCGTGGCCGCGGGAAATGATCGACGGTTTCACCCGCCGCGGCTTCCGCGTCATCCGGTTCGACAACCGGGACGCGGGCTGCTCGGACCGGATCAAGGCGCCGAATCCCGGCAAACTCAGGCAGTTGCTGGCCCGGCCGCTGCCGGACGCGTACGACCTGGGGGACATGGCGGCGGACACCGTCGGCCTGCTGGACCACCTGGGCATCGAGAAGACACACCTGGTCGGCATGTCGATGGGCGGCATGATCGCCCAGACGGTCGCGGCCAGGAACCCCGGCCGGGTCCTGTCGCTGACGTCGATCTTCTCCACCACCGGACATCGCCGGGTCGGGCAGCCCGCCCGGTCGACGTTGCTGCGCATGGCGAGGCGTCCCGCGCGGACGGTCGAGGAATCGGTGGTCGGACATCTGGCGATGATGGGCCACCTCGGCTCGTCCACGTTCCCGCTGGACAAGGACGTCGAGACGGCCTGGGCCACCGGCCTGTGGGAACGCGCCGGAGGCAGGCGGGCCCGCAGCGGCATCGCCCGCCAGATCGGCGCGATCCAGGCCAGCGGTGACCGCACCGCCGAACTCGGCCGCGTCACCTGCCCGACCGTCGTGGTCCACGGGGACACCGACCGCATGGTCCACCACAGCGGCGGGCGCGCGACCGCGAAGGCCGTGCACGGTGCCCGCTATGTGGAAATCCCAGGGATGGGCCACCACATCGCTCCGGACCTCGTCGGCCAGCTCGTCGAGCTGACCGCCGAACTGGCACTCGATCCGGCAGGAGAATCCCGATGAGCAGCGTTCGCGGCAAGGTCGCCGTCGTCACCGGCGCCGGTTCCGGCATCGGCCGTCAGCTCGCGCTGGAACTCGCGCGGCGCGGCGCCCGGCTCGCGGTGTCCGATGTGGACGAAACCGGGCTGGCCGAGACGGTCGCCGAGGTCAAGGCCCTCGGCGCGGAAGTGCAGGGTGCCACGCTGGACGTCAGCGACCGGGCGGCCGTGCTGGAGTACGCGACCACGGTCGCCGCGCAGTTCGGTGTGGTGCACCAGATCTACAACAACGCGGGGATCGCCGGTGGCGGGCAGACCGTCCTCGACGCCGAGTGGGAGCTCTACGACCGCACGCTCGCGGTCAACCTCTTCGGTGTCATCAACGGCACCAAGGCCTTCCTGCCGCATCTGATCGACTCCGGCGACGGCCAGGTCGTCAACGTCTCCAGCCTCAACGGGTTCATGGCCCAGCCGACGCTCAGCGCCTACTGCGCCAGCAAGTTCGGTGTCCGCGGCTTCACCGAAGCCTTGCGTACCGAGATGATCGCGGGCAAGCATCCGGTGCGGGTGACGGTCGTCCATCCCGGCGGGGTCAAAACCGGTATCGCCTCGGCGGCGCTGAAGGAGGCCGAGGCCCGCGGCATCGAGCCCACCGCCGAACAGCTCGAACGCGTCCGGCTGTACAACGAAAAGCTGCTGAAGATGCCCGCCGATCAGGCCGCCCGCATCATCGTCGACGGGGTCGAGGCCGGGAAACCGCGCGTGCTCGTCGGAAACGACGCGAAACTGGTCGACAGGCTCGTCCGGCTGCTCCCGCGCCGCTACCCGAAGCTGATCGTCGGCTTCGAGCGGCGCCTCGGCAGCTAGGCATCCACGCTCCGGTGCCCGAACAAGCCGAGCAGCCAGGTGTAGCGGACGGCTTCGCGTGCTTGGCCGTAGGCGTCCTCGGTGCCGTTCCAGATGGCCTGCGTGATCAGTTCGATGGTGGCGGCGACGACCGTCCGCGCGGTGAACGGCGGCGGTGACGGCAGCGCGGGATCGTTGGCACGCAGCCATTTCGCTGTCTGATCGAATACGGCTTCCCCGGCGCGCAGGGTCCTCTCCCGCGCTTCGAGCCCCGCGTCGCCGAGCGCGTAGATCTCCAGCAGCGCGGCGCGGACGGCGGTGGGTCGGCGGCGCACGTAGTCGACGAGGAAGTCACAGCAGGCGGCGACGGCTTCCAGCGGAGTCGCGGCCTCGGCACCCGCGGCGACACCCTGGGCGATGAACTCGGTGGTGATCTCGCGGTAAGCGGCGAGGAACGCGTCCTGCTTGTCGGTGAACTGTTCGTAGAACGAGGTCTTCGAGACGCCCGCGGTGGCGGTGATGTGGCCGATGGTGGTGGCGACGTAGCCGCGCTTTCCGGTGTTCTCGAGTACCGCGTCGATCAGCCGCGCCCGCTGGGTTCCGGCGACCTCGTCACGGCTGAGGTTGTGCGGCCCCTTCGGCAGCTTGCGGTGCTCGGTCACGTGCAGCACCGTACAGGTCCAGACAACCGTGAAGGCCTCCTTCCCTACCTGGAATCCAGTTTGCGCGCGCAGCGCGTCCGTGGAGGGCGGCGGCGGGGGCATGGATGGAGTAGGGAAGGAGGCCTTCACGGACCATCGCGGTCAGCTGACCGGCACCTCCGGGGCGAGCGAGTTGCCGGGCGCGATCTTCCCGCAGGTCGACGGCGCGGGCTTGCCCGCGAACCGGTCGTTGAGCCAGCCGATGGCCTGCGGCGCCCAGGCGACGGCCGCCCCGACGTGGCTCAGCGTGTTGTACTGGTCGTACTTGATCGACTTGTTGCCGGTGTCGCAGTACTGCCGGGCGAGCGAGCGCACGTCGCCGGCGACCATCACGCCGTCGCCGGTCCCGATCCCCGGCGGGTTACCGAAAGTGCCTTCCACGACGCCGTTGTTGCCCTGCGCGATGTAACCGGGCACGGTGGGCGTCGGCGCGGAACCGAGGTTGATCTTGTTCACGGCCTCGACGTACGGCAGCACCTTGTTCGGGTTGGTGTACTCGGGCTTGACGAACTTCTCCCACGTCAGCCCGGGATAGCGGCCGAGCGCGTCGGCGATCGACGCCTTTTCCATGTCCTTGAGCACCTTCAGGCCGTAAGAATTCGCGTACGGCTTGAGATCGATCTCAAACGAACGCGAGACTCCGATGAGGGCCATCGGAATGACGCCTGTCCAGGCGATGCTCCCGTTGACGTACTTGAGATTGTGCGACGGTTTGACGAGCACTCCGCCTTCGGTGAATCCGACGAGATTCTTGTTGACCTCGGGCGCGTAAGTCGGCGCGAGCGCGGCGGCCCAGCCGGTCGCGATGGCACCACCCGAATAGCCGATGAGACCGAATTTGGTCTTGTCGTTCAGTCCCGTTTCCGGCGCCCGCGTCGCGGCGCGGACCGAATCCAGGGTGTTCGTCCCGTATTCCGGGCCTGCCGCGAAGTTCGCCTTCTGGCCCTCGGTGTCGGGAATGACGACGTTGTAGCCCAGCAACAGCGCGGGTGCGACGAACAGCGCCTCGGCGTTGGCGATCAGGCCACCGAACGAGACGCCACCGGCGATCGCCCTCGACGGCCCGTGCTCGGGATTGAGCGAGTCGTAGAACGATTGGTACGAAACGGCTTTGGTGCTGTCGCCGGTGAGGCTGCGCACCACGGAAGTGACGTTGGCGGACGGTTTCCCCAACGCGTCGGTGGTCCGGTAGAGCAATTGGGTCACCTTGAGCGGCGTGGGAATGCCGATCACGTGGTAATTCAGCGTCCGGGTCTTCAAGACTGTCCCGGGGCTGTACGAAGACAGCGGTTCGCTGCCGTTGTAGCTGTAGAAAGGATCGGTCGCGGGGGCGGCGGAGGCGGCGGGCGCGGCGGCGAAAGTGACGACGAGAGCGATCGCGACGGCCAGCAGGCGGGCGGGCTTTCGGGTCATGACTCCCCTTTGAATCATGAAGTGGATCACGTTGTGGATGTTCGGAACCTACCAGCCGGTAACTGATGATGTACAGAGGCGTACACCATCTATTGTCACGACTTTGACATCGCCGCCCGGCGAGGCGTTCCGATTTGGACGGAGCACGGCTCCGACAGGGTCCGGGTTGTGATCCAGCACAAAAACGGCAGTGCGATCAACGGGACTAACGCCGTCCGCAACGAGGTGTGGTCGGCGATCGTGCCGAGGACGGGGCTCGCGAGGCCGCCGATGCTGACGGTCAGGCCGAGGGTGACGCCGCTGGCGGTGCCGACCCGACGGGGGAGGTAGTCCTGGGCGAGCGTGATCTGCAGGGAGAACGGGATGTACAGGCCCACGGCGGCCAGCAGGACGAACGGGAAGAAGGCCGGGCCCGGTGTGAACACCACCCCGGCGACGGCGGCGATGGTGCCCAGGTAGGACCGGCGCACCACAGTGACTCGGTCTCGGCGTCCGGCCAGCCTGCTGCCCAGCAGAGTGCCTCCCGCCCCGCCGAGGTAGAGCAGGAACAGTGCGGCGCTGCCCGTGGTCGTGCCGCCTCCGGCCCGCTGCTGGGCGTAGAGCGAGACGAACGTGCTCAGCCCGACGAAGACGATCGAGCGGAACACGACGGCCAGCGACAGCTTCGTGAACGACCTCCAGTCGTCGACGCCCGCGACGTCCACTGCCGCGCCGCTGTCGCGGGCTTTCGTGGCGAGCGCGCGCAGCACGGGCAGGCAGAGCACGGAGCCCGCCAGTGCGGGCAGTACGAGCAGTGGTGACATCCGGAGCCCGCCGAGGGCCATGACCGCGGTGACGAGCACGGGAGCGGCGGCGAATCCGATGTTGCCGCCGAGGGAGAACCAGCCCATGGCCGTATGCCTGCCGCCACCGGCGATCCTCGCGACCCGCGCGGCCTCGGGGTGGTAGGCGGCCACCCCGATCCCCGACAAGGCGACGAAGGCGAGCGTCAGCGCGTAGGAATCGACGAGTCCGCCGAGGCCGATGCCGACACCGCCGAGGATCGTGCTCGACGGGAGAAGCCAGGGCATCGCCCATCGGTCGGTCAGCGCGCCGAACAACGGCTGCGCCACCGACGAGAGCAGGGACGCGGCGAGCACGATGCCCGAAACCGCCGCGTATCCGTAGGCGCGTTCGGCGGCGAAGAACGGCACGAGCGCGGCCACCGAACCCTGGTACACGTCCACGCACGCGTGTCCGGCCGACAACAGGACGATCGCTTTGTTCCTGGGCACCCCGTCATGCTCGCCGTGGACGGCCGTGTCGCGCTTCCGATAAAATGACAACCAATGACGGAAATCCGCCACCTGCCCGCGGCGCCGACCCAGGTCCGCTCCCTGGCCTCCGGCGCGACCATCGACGCACACCGCCACGACGACCACCAGGTCGTCTACGCCGCCCGTGGCGTACTGGCCATCACCACCGACAGCGGCTCCTGGGTCGCCCCGGCCACCAGGGCCATCTGGGTGCCCGCCGGGACCGTGCACGCCCATCAGGCGCACGGCGACCTCGAACTCCGTCTGGTCGGCCTGCCCGCCACCGAGAACCCGTTGCGGCTGAACGAACCGAGCGTGCTGGCCGTCGGCCCGCTCCTGCGCGAGCTGATCCGCGCCTACACCGACCCGCCGCACGACGACGGCCCGGAACGCCGCCGGCTGCGCGCGGTCCTGCTCGATCAGCTTCGCGCCTCACCGCAGCAACCCCTGTACCTGCCGACGCCGGATGATCCGCGGCTGCGGGAGCTGTGCGAGATCCTGAGCGCCGATCCGGCAGACAGCCGGACGTTGGCCGCCCTCGGTGCCCGGGTCGGGGCGAGCGATCGCACCCTGGCCCGGCTCTTCAAGGCCGACCTCGGCATGACCTTCCCGCAATGGCGCACCCAGCTGCGGCTCTACCGCGCGCTGGTCCTCCTGGCCGAGAACACCCCGGTGACCGCGGTGGCGCATGCCTGCGGCTGGTCGTCCACCAGCGCGTTCATCGACGTCTTCCGCCGCGCCTTCGGGCATACGCCGGGCACGCACTTCAGCCCGGGCTCGTGAGTGGCGTCTCGGGTTCTGGCGGAGCGGCATTCGCCCAAGACAAAGCGGGGCCGGTCCACAGTGGACCGGCCCCGCTTTCGGTTCGTCTGCTTACGCCTGGCTACGGCGACGACGCACCAGCAGCACCATCAGCACACCCGCGCCGAGGAGCGAGCCGCCGATGACCAGCGGCAGGGTCGCCGAGGCACCGGTGTTCGCCAGCTCGTCGCCGCCACCCGACTCGGCTCCACCGGGCGTGGTGGGGGCCGGGGTCTCGGTGGCGGGCGCGCCGCCCTGCTTCCAGCTCGCGGTCGCGTTCGCGGTGACCGAGGTCTTCTCGGAGTCCGCCACGATCAGCGACTGGGCGGGGACCTTGGCGTAGTTCTCGCCCACGAAGAGACGGCCGGTGTCGAGGTGGCCGCTCACCTTCAGCGAGAACGAGCCGTCGCCGTCCTTGGCGTCCTTGGGGACGTCGACGAAGACCTTGGTGCCGTCCTTGATGGCGGCGGCCTTGATCTCCTTGCCGTCGGCGTCAACGACCTTGACACCCTCGGGCAGCTTGCTGGTCAGCTCGGTGATGTCACCGGTGGTGGCCACGCTGAACGGGCCGATCTTGCTGCCGGTCGCACCGGAGGCCTTGGCCGGGCCGATGTCGAGGGTCGGCTTCGGCTGCGCGCTGATGCCGACGTTGTCCTTGCCGGTGAGGTAGTCGTAGAGGGCGAGCACGTCGGCCGACGCATCGGCGTTGCCGTCCATCAGCGGCTTCTCGCGGTCGAAGTCCTTGCCGTCGCTGAAGTGCCAGACGGCCGCCTGGGTCGCGGTGACGGCCTCACCGGTCGACAGTCCGCCCTTGAACTTGACCCCGCTCTTGCCGAGCGTGCCCTCGATGGCCTTCACGCCGACCGCCGGGTAGCCGTGGTGCAGCACCCAGTTGATCTTCGAGTTGTTCTTGTTGAACGGCGACGAGGCGTCCGGGTACTTGTTCCACGGGCGCTCGATCATGTCCTGATCGGTCCGCATGTTGACCTCGATCTGGACGCAGTACATCTTGAGCTTGCTGCCGTCGGAGAGCTTCAGCTCGAACAGCTCCGGGACGTAGTGCTTGGGGTCCCCGAAGTTGACGCTGTAGCCCCGCTCGCCGGCCTTGTCGATGACCCGGCCCCGCGCCGCGCCGTCCTCGGCGAGGGCGGTCGGAGCGGCCATCGTCATCGCGACGGCCGCGGCGGCGACCGCGATCCCGCCGCGAACCAGAACTGACCTGCCGTGCATGTGTCTCCCATCCGATACGGACCACGAATGCCAGTGCCGCGTGCGACCACAGGCCCCGACCGCAACGGCTCGCCCACATGGGGGATCAGTAATCCCATCGAGCGAGAGCGGAGCATACAGAGGTCATACACTCGGCTACCCCGGGGTACGGGCGATGTCCGAATTGCCCCGAAAGAAGAGTGAACGCCGAGAGAATGATCTTGGGCGAGTAGATGACCTCGAGGGGCGGGCGCCTCGTAGTGCCAGGTCGGCGGCCAGGGGGTCGTCCGGGCATTCCGCCCGAAGATCACTCGAAATCGATAATCCGTCCCGGCATGTCCGGCGACGGATTCGGAATCGATCGCGGTAGCATTTTTTATCGATTGACATCCGGCTCGGCGCAGCCGTGGATTGCGCGCATTCGTGAGCGCGGCGTGCGGAGTTGGGGGACGGTGTCGGATGTCACAGTGCGTGGTGACGCCGCCCATCCTCCCGCGTTCAGGTGTCGGCGTCGCTTCCGTATGCCGGAATTCTTGGTTCTTTCGGGTAGATCTGCCTGCCGTGCAGGGGAAAGCTCCCGTCGGCGAGGTAAACAGAGAGGTTCGAGGATTTGTCGGAAGTTCTCGGATGAGGCGTGAGTGTGCGGCACGAGGTGGTTCCGCGTCCGGGTACTGTGTGCACAACAAAATAGGCCCGTGCGGGGGAATCACGAGCATGCGATCTTCGGCGATCAATTCACGATTGCGCTGGAAATGTCATTGTTTCATCGGTCGTGAAGAATTGCGGCGACACGATTCGGGCTCGAATTGCCACCGGTCGGAGTACCCCCATGGGAGATGATCTCGGCACGGCGGCCGCCGAGAGACCGTCCCCCGGTGCCCCGATCCCCCGGCAGTTGCCCCCGACCCCCGCGCATTTCACCAGCAGGACCGCCGAACTCGCGGCGCTCGACTCGGCCGCCGACGGCGAAGACGACGACTCGGTCGATCAGCTGCCCGCGGTGACCGTGGTGGTCGGCCCCGGGGGAGTCGGCAAGACCGCGCTCGCCGTCACCTGGGCCGTCCGGAACGCCGGACGTTTCCCGGAGGGGCAGCTGTACGCGGATCTGCGCGGGTTCTCCCCGGAGACAGCCGTCCCGCCCGAGGACGCCCTCGGAGCGTTCCTGCGGGCCCTTGGCGTCCCTCCCGAGCGGGTGCCGGTCGAGCTGGCCGAGCAGGCGGCGCTGTTCCGGACCACCACGGCGGGGATGCGCCTGTTGCTGGTGGTGGACAACGCGATCTCGGCCGCCCAGGTCAGGCCGTTGATCCCGGCGTCGTCGGGCTGCGTCGTGGTGGTCACCAGCAGATTGAGGCTGGACGGCCTGCACGCGGAGGGCGCGAGGTTCGTCGACATGGCGCCCCTGCCCCAGGAACACGCGGTCGAGCTGCTGATGCGATCGGTGGGGGAGTCGAGGGTGGCCGACGAGCTGCCCGACGTCACGACCTTGGCCGCTTTGTGCGGGCGGCTGCCGATCGCGCTCCGGGTGGCCGGCGCGAGATTGGCGTCGCGGCCGAAGTGGCCGGTGGCCAGGATGGTGGCAGAGCTCCGGGACGAACGAGTGCGGTTGACGAGGCTGTCACCGGTGGGCGAGGCGTCGTTGACGGCCACTTTCGATTCGTCGTATTCGGCGCTGCCACCCCACGCCGCCCGGCTCTACCGGCTCCTGAGCGAGCACCCGGGACTGACGGTCGAAGTGGGAGCGGCCGCCGCCGCGGTCCGGGTTTCCGACGACGAGGCCGCGAACGGGCTCCAGGTGCTGGCGGACGCCAGCCTCCTCGAGGAGATCGGCGAGGACGGCTACCGCTTCCACGATCTGGTGCGGCTGCACGCGCGGGCGCTGCCCGACGACGAACGGTTCGAAGTCGTCCCCAGGATCGCGGACTGGTATCTGCACCGGATGACCCGGGCGAACCTGGTGGTGATCCCGATGCGCTGGCGGGTGAGCACTGTCCGCGCCAGGTATGAGGACTCACCGCCGTTGTTCACCACGGGCGCCGAGGCCCTTCGCTGGCTGGACGACCGGCTGCAGGACATCGTCAAGGTGCTGGAAGAGACGTTCGCACTGCGGCACGACGACCTGACCTGGCAACTGTGCGAAGCGCTCTGGGAACTGTTTCTCCATCGCAAGCACTATCAGTGGTGGCTCCGGACGCACGAGACAGGTATCGCCGCGGCACGCCGGTGCGGCGAAGCGGTGGCCGAAGCGCGGCTGCGCTGTCAACTGGCTCGCGCCTACCTCGATCTGGGCCGGTTCGAAGCCGCGGAAAGCGAATGCCTGCAAGCGGCTGAGCTGGCCAGAGGGGCCGGAAGCCGGCACAACGAGTCCGTGGCACTGGACCAGCTCGGCATGGCGGCCCAAGGACGCGGCGACTTCGACCGGGCGGTCGAGTTCTTCGGCGAAAGCCTGGTGATCGAAGGGGAACTCGGGATCGATCGCGGCGTCGCCCTGCGGCATCGCCGGATCGGCGAGGCCTTGCTGCAGGCAGGCCGGACCACCGACGCCGCCCGGCACTTGAATCTCGCGCGAGAGATGTTCGAGGAGATGGGCGACGCGAAGGCCGGGGCCCGGGTCGCCGTCGTGCTGGCCCGGATCGACACGCTGGCAGGCGAGGTCACCGCGGCGAAGCGAAGACTGGAGCACGCCGCCGCGGTGTTCGCCGAGTCAGGTTCGGCCGGGTACCAGGCCGATGTGCTGATCGTCTTCGCCGAGGTCGCCGAGCGTGAAGGTGACCTCGACGCGGCCCGCGGTCAGCTGGCCGAGGCACTGGAACTGCTGCGGACGGTCGGAGGAGCGCAGCTGGAACTGGTCCGATCCCGGCTGCTCGCCTTGGACGCCGATCGCGATCGTGCCGAGCAGCCGGAGCCTTCGGCGGGTGAGTAGCCAAAGGTAGGCGCCCGCGCCCGCCGGTCCGGCGGATCCGCACCGGACGAGGGCCACGTCTCCCGAGCGGTCGCCGACCAGGCAGCGCCCGCCGGAACACGCGACGGCGACGACCGTGAGACCGGGCAACCGGTCCAGGTCGCTCGCGATCAAGGCTCGGGCGTCCGCGAGCCGGCACGGTCCGGAATGGACCAGCACGTCGGCGAGGGACGCGCGGATGCCGTCGCCTGCCGTGGACAGAAGGAACGAGCTCCCTTCGATGTCGAAGCGATGGCTCCCGGTGTGAGGCGGACAAAGGACACGCAGACGTGCTCCCGAGATCAGCACGGCAGCACCTCCGCCATCGGCACCGGGGACACCGGAACAGCCCGCGCGGGTTCGGTCAAACCGAGTAGCCGGTACATCTCGGTGCGCAAGATCGCCCCCGCCCTGCCTTGCCGGGAAGAAAGCAACGCGCGGACCCGGTCGGCCGGCACCGCGGACTCCGCATCGCTCAGCTGAGGCACGAGAGGACGGCCGGGATCCCATTTCGGCGCGTGCTCGGCGATGACCGCGCTGGGGGTGCCGGGCAGCAACGGCTGGGTGCCGTCCACGGCCAGGAGCACCGGTTTGCCGATGCCCGACGCGTAACCGGTCACGGAGCCGTAGTCGCCGATGACGTGATCAGCGGCGATCAAGGCGGCCCGCCAGCTTCCTTCCGGGCGCAGGAGGGTGAGCCCGGACCGCAGACCGTCGGCCAGCCACGCGCGAACCTGCCAAACACCGTGGTGCGACCAGATCTGGGGGTGCAGGACGCCGAGTACCCGGAACCGCCCGGGCGGGAGCTCGCGGATGACCCGGTCGAACAGGTCGTGGTGACGCCCGAAGGCCGAGCGGTCGGACCACGTCGAGGTGACCACCACCAGGCGCCGGTCGTCGGAGACGCCGAGACCCCGCCGGTAGTGGTCGCGAAAGGGGAGGCTGGCCGTGAGCCGGTCCAGGGCGATGTCACCCGCGACGACGGCGGCGGGGACGGCGCGGGGGCAGGTTTCGGCGAGGACGTCCCTCTCGCGGTCGTGGACGAGCACGATCGAGTCGGCGCGCACCCGCCCTTCCCGCATCAGCTGACCCGCTTCGAGCCCGATCTGGGGACGCCAGCCGTCGCCGGCGCCAGGGGGGCGCCACGGGCGGTACTGGCCGAACCCGCCGCCGTGCGGGATCAGGAGCACCGGCCCGGTGACTTCGTCGATGCCACGCTGACTGGCGGCGAGAACGAGGTCGTATTCGCCGCGCCGGGCCTGGGCCCAGGGCAGGACGATTCCGCCCTGTGCCGCCACGAAATCGTGCGTGGCACGCCAGGACTCCCATTCCGGCGAGGTGAAGATGACCTGGAGGCGCGAGTCGGCCTCCAGCAGGGGCAGCAGATCGAGCAGCCGGTTTCCGGCGACGATGTGCGGGATCATCACCAGCACGGATTTGACGCCCGTGCGTGTCGCCAAATGCCGGTCCGGACTTCCCACCGGACTACGGACCCACGTCAACTCGGTCATGACTCTTCCCCTCGCTCGATCTCCGGTATCCGTAGTCAGCGTGGGAGTGCACGTGAAGAAATCGGCTTCACGCCGTGGTCAGTTCCTTGACAATCGATCAACGGTGATCGCCGAAGTTTGACAATAATGGTGATGACCTGGCCTTATGTGCCGCCGGGTGGAAAAATGATCCGGCGGGACAGGGGTGGCGAACCGGGGTTCGCCATGGGGAAGGGGCGCACTCGTGGAAATCGCATTCGGAATTCTCGGGCAAACGGCCATGCTTCTGCACGGGAATGTGGACGTGAACTGGGCAGGCCCGCGGCCGAGACAGGTGCTGACCGCGTTGCTGACCGCGCCGAACCGGCGGATGCCGTTGGACGTCGTCGTGGACTGGGTGTGGGAAGAGCACGAAGGGGCGCCCTTGGACGCCCGCTCGACACTGCATCAGAACGCGGCGAAGTTACGGCAGGCGTTCCACGAAAAATCCTTGCCCGCGCAGGTGAGTGTCGGTAAAGGAGGCTGTCTTCTCGAGGTCGACCCGGGACTGATCGATCACGTCCGGTTCCAGGCCACGATGGACAGGGCCCGTCGATTCCGCGAACTCGGGCAGCACGACCGCGCGTTGATCGAAGCGCTGTCCGCCGTGCGATTGTCGCGGGACGACGCCTTGGCCGATCTGCGGACCGAACGCGCCGACGGATGGCGTACCCGATGGGTCCGCAGCGAGTGGATTCCGGCGAATGCGTTCGTCGTCGCGGAACAAATGGCGACCGGACAGGCCGATGCCGCGGTACGGAAACTGACGGAACTCGAACAGGCGCATCCGATGGAGTTGAGCTTCGCGAAATTGAGAATTCGCGCGCTGGCCGAGGCCGATCAACCCGCCGAAGCCGCCGACTTCTTCCGGGCGGCTCACGCCCGTTACCGGGAAGCGGGGGAGACAAGGGCGGCACAAGAACTGCGAACCGTCAACGAGGAAGTGCTCATCCGGCCGGATCGGGCGATTCCGCGGCGAAGCCGGGTCATTCCCGATTCTTCCGAGCCGCCGGACCAGGTGATCCGGCATTTGCCGCCGGACATCGACGACATCGCGGGAAGGGCCGAGTTGATCGCCCTGCTCGACGCCTGCACGACCGATTCGGCGGGTGCGCCGCGGCGCGGCGTCGTGGTGGTGAACGGTGGGCCCGGAGTCGGGAAGACGACCTTGGTGGCCAAATGGGCCCATCGCGCCGAACGACGTCACCGGCACGGTGCGGTCATGCTGGATCTTCGCGGTGACAGCCAGGCCGCGCGGGCCGACGCGGGAGAGATCGTCGACACTTTGTTGTCGTTGCTCGACTTTCCGGTCGATCAGGTGGTCAACCCCATCGCGCGCGCGGCCAAACTGACCACACTGCTCGCCCGGCGTTCGATGCTCGTGATCCTCGACAACGTGCGCAGTACCGATCAGGTCGCCCCGTTGCTGGGTGTCCTGTCGTCGTGCACGGTGCTGATCGTTTCGCGGTGGCGTCTGAAGTCCTTGTCGGCGAAGCTGACCCCGCCGGTGATCACGGTCGCTCCTCTCGAGGACGGCTATTCCTCGTCCCTGCTGGCCCGGCGAATCGGCCCCCGCGCGCGAGACGATGCGGAGGGCGTCGAAGAGCTGGTGCGGTTGTGCGGAGGCAACCCGCTGGCACTGACCCTGGTGGCCGAACGCGCGGTCTCGCGCGCGGGCACCAGGATGCGGACCTTGGCGAGCCAGTTGCGCGCGGCCGAAATGCTGCTGGACCTCGGTGACGAGGGCGACTGGCCGGGGACGAGCCTGCGGTCCGCCTTCACCCTGTCCTATCAAGCGCTTCGACCCGCCGAACAGCGGGTGTTCGCACTGATCGGCCTGCACCCGAGCGCCGAATTGACCGGCGACGCGATCGCCGCGGCGGACGGTCGTCCGGTGCCGGAAGTACGGCGTTCGCTCGATGTGCTGGTCGCCGCTCATCTGATCGAGCACCCCGCCGACCTCGACCGCTATCGCGTGCACGATCTTCTGCACCTCTACGCCGCGTCTCTGGCAGCTCGACTGTCCGATGTGGACCTCGCGCGGCGGAAGATGTTCGAGTACTCGCTGCGGATGGTCGTCGACGCGTACCGGCTGCAGTTCCCGCACAAGAACCTGCTGAACCTGCCTCCGATGGTGCCGGCGGCGCCGACGCCGGGATTCCGCACCGTCGCCGAAGCGCGGCAATGGGTACTGCGGGAAAGGAGCTCACTGATGGCGATCATCGCGGCGTCGGAGGGCGTCCTGAACGGTATCTCGTGCGCTCTCCCCACGATGACAACGGAATTCTTCATGCTGCAAGGACGTTTCCCCGACGCGGTCGAGGGGTTGACCATCGCCGTCCGCGCGGCGGCGGCACAGGGCGACGTGGACTCGTTGGCTTCGTGCCTGAACGATCTGGCGGTCGTGCACATGCTGATCGGTGCCGACGACGCGGCCGAGGAGTGTCTGCTGCGCGCACTCGAACTGGCCGACGCCCACGGGATGGCGGTCGGCGGCGCGACGGTCCGGTTGAATCTCGCCCGCGTGCATCTTCATGCCGGTCGCGCGGCCGAAGCGGTCGAGAGGTACCGGAAGGTGCTCCCGTCCGTTCGTGAACTGGGCGAGCCGATGTTGTGCGCCGTCGCGGAACGCCGGTTCGCCGACGCGCTGGTCGAGATGGGCGGCCACGACGAAGAGGCGCTCGGTCTGTATCGGGAGGCTCTGCGGCGCGGACGCGAGGCTTGCGACGCCACCGAACTCATGCTGACGCACATCGCACTCGGGACGCTGCTGGTCCAGCTCGGCAGGCTTGCCGAAGCGTCCGCGGAATGCGATGCGGCGACGGCTTTGGCCGGGGCTGGCCCGCTCCCGGCGGTGATGAAACTCAAGACCCTTCTCGCTCGGTTGCGGCACGCCGAAGGCGACGATCGGGCGGCGTTACGGCACGCGCATCGGGCGGTCGATCTGGCGAACCGGTCGCAGCACGCGACCGGGCAAGCGCGTGCTTTGTCCGTTTTGGCCCTGATTGTCTGCGATCACGGCAACCCCGACGACGCGCGGAAGCTGTGGCGGGAGGCCGCGGAGCTGTTCCGCGGCCGGGCGCGGACAGCGAAGGCCGAAGCGATCGAGACGCGGCTGGCCGAACTGGACGCGCGTGGGTCGCTCATCCCGGCGGCACGTGAAGGCGAGGGGGACACCGTGGCGATGCCCTCGCCGCATCTCCGGATCCTTCGCGCGAACCGCGTTTGACACTCGCGGGGCGCAATAGCGTACCGGTGAGTAGTCACTGAAAGGTGTATTCTCGACCGGTTGTTCGCTACTCGGGGTCGTTCTTCGGGGTGGCTTGTACATCCGTCGGTGTTGAATCTTTTTCGTGAATTAGGCCGATTCCGCGACTACCGAAGAGTAGATTCAAGGATGACGCGTTTGGTGGGGCCGACGGCCGCTCGTGGGTGGCTTGTGTCGCCAGTACCCCCGGGGTCGGAAACTTGCGCGAACGCAGAGAGAAACCCCATGTCAAACCTTCGTGTGGGGTGGCACTGAAGACTGACGCACGGAAGTGTGATGGGCCGTCACGGGGCTCTCTGAGAGTGGTTGTAAGCTGCCCCTCGTCTCAAGCGAGATCATCCGGTCAAAGCCTGCTCAATACGTGAAAGAGCGCTTCGTAAGCTTAAAGATGCGACCTGATCTTGCTGAGTCGACTCACGATAGCGGACATGAGAAGGAGCAGTCGACCGTGAACGGACTCGACATTTGGATTGTGTACGCAGCGTGATGATGGAAATCATTCGCTGTGCGTAGGATCTAGGTTCTCCGGGTGTGGCGCTCGCCCGGAGAACCGACCTCGAACTGTCGGTCAGGGTGGCTACTGTCGTCCTCGAGGGCGGAGGTCGACACCTTCCGCGAGCAGGATCCGGCGGGTCTGGTTGTAGCTCATGCCGTGGATGTCCGCCAGCTGCCGGATGCTCCTGCCTGCCAGGTAGGCGTTGACGAGACCTGGCGGCGTGGGTGGGAGCTGGATCTTCGGAGGTCGCAGGGTGACAGCGGAGGCCAGTAAAATGGTTCGTACCTTTTGGTAACTCAGTCCATAGCGCTGAGCCAGGCTCTGGATCGTCGCGCCGTCGTTGTAGAGACGGACGAGCTCGGCCGGTTCGCCCGCGTTGTCGTCGTTCTCGGTCACCGGATCATCGCCGCCCGCACAGCTCGATCGTCGCCCGAAGTGAGGACCCTGGTCTTCCAGGCTCCATCCCGATCCTCCAGACAAGGGCACGGAGGCTCGGTCGCACACCGCTGACCGGGTATTTCACTCGATTGTGGTGCCCTTCACCGGCATGTCGCCGACAACTCGCGGGGTGCATGGTGTCCATTTCCGGAGTGCCGGGCCGCAACTCCATCGCTCGGAGGGGTCGGAAAGAAACCGACGGAAAGCTCGCGGATGGAGGTACCGCCGCTGCTCCGGCCGCTGTTGAATTGGACCAGACCATTCAACGGTGATTGGAGTCCACATGACGCGACGCCACCTCCGCCGGGGGTTGTCCCTGGTGGCCGGGCTCGCCATGGCCGGAGCGCTGCTCCCGGCCGCGAGCAGCGCGGAACCCCGGGAAACGCGGGGTGTTCCGCTCGGTGAGCTGACCGCCACGGCGACCCAGGTCGCGTCGGGGCTGGTGAACCCCACCGCGATCACGGCGCTCAACGACGGGAGCGGCCGGATCCTCGTCGTCGAGAAAAGAGGGGTCGTCCGGGCCTACCACCCCAGGACCGGACTGGCCGCCAAACCGTTTCTGGACATCAGCGCCAAGGTGAACGGCGCGGACGTCGAACGCGGGCTGCTCGGGCTGGCGATCGCCAAGGACAAGCGGGTCTACGTCGCCTACACCCGCAAGTCCGACAGCGCGGTGACGCTGTCACGGGTCCGGCCGGACACCGGCGAGCTCACCGAGCTGATCACCCAGCCGCATTCCGAGTTCCCCAACCACAACGGCGGCCAGCTGGCGTTCGGTCCGGACGGGTATCTGTACTGGGGGATCGGCGACGGCGGCGGCGGGGGCGATCCGCTGGCCAGTGGGCAGCGGCTGGACACGTTGCTGGGCAAGATCCTGCGCGTCGACGTCAACCGCGCGTGCCGTCCGCTGAAGTACTGCGTCCCGGCGGGCAACCCCTTCGTCGGTGTCGCGGGCGCGCGGGCGGAGATCTGGTCGTACGGGCTGCGCAACCCGTGGCGCTTCTCCTTCGACCCGGCCGACGGCTCGCTGTGGATCGGCGACGTCGGACAGGGCCGGTTCGAAGAGGTCGACCATCTCGCCGCGGGCAAGGGCGGCGCGAACTTCGGCTGGTCCTGCAAGGAGGGCCCCGTCGTCTTCGATCAGACGCGGTGCAAGGACGGCGTGACCTACACCGAACCCGTCTTCCACTACATCTCCGGCGCGGAAGGCTGCGCGGTGATCGGCGGGCACGTCTACCGCGGCAAGAAGTACGCCTCGCTCGCGGGCGGCACTTACCTCGCCACCGACTTCTGCCAGGGCACGGCGTGGGCCGTCCGCAAGAAGACCGACGGCACCTATGAAAGCGCCCGGATCGGCGAGTTCCCGCTCGACGCCACCACGTTCGGCACCGACCAGTACGGCGAGCTGTACCTCGCCGACGAGACGCCCGGCGGACTGCACCGGATCTCGTTCGCGCGCAAGGGTTATTGAGGGGCAAGGCAAGGTGTCGGGTTGCTCGCTCGCCTGTCGGCTTCGGGCGTCGCAACGCACCCACGACCAAGGCACGTTTGCCTTACCCCTCAATGAGAAGCCGGGTCCTCGGCCGCGTCCGCCCGGCGCGGCCGAGGGCTCACTCCGCTCGGGGCAGCCGGACCTCGACCGTCCAGCCGCCGTCCGGCGCCGGACCCGCCCGCGCCGACCCGCCCAGCGCGGTGGCCCGTTCCCGCATCCCGACCAGTCCCATCCCTCCACCGGTGTCCGGCGCGGGGCGTCCTCCGGCGGGGCCGTTCGTGACGACGAGCGTGACCGTTTCCGGCGAGAACACGAGTTCCATCGCACGTCCGGCTCCGGGGGCGTACTTGGCCGCGTTCGTCAGCGCTTCCTGCGCCGCGCGCACCAGGGTGTGCGCGACGCCGCCGCCGAGCGGCCCGGCGGAGCCCTCGACCTCGAACGGCACCGCCTCTCCCGCGCACAACGCCGCCAAGGTCTTCTCCAGCGGCAAGGCGTCCTCGCGCAATTCGTGCACCGCCTGCCGCATCCGCCCGATACCGTCGACAGCCAGTGATCGCGCGCGGCGCACGGCGTCGCCGGCCTCCGCGTCCCTGCCCTTCGTGCCGAGGGCGTCGGCCATGTCCAGTTGCAAGGCGATCCCGGTCAGCGAGTGGCCGAGGACGTCGTGCAGTTCCCGCGCGATCCGCGTCCGCTCCAGCAGGGCGGCCTCGCGCGACTCGGACGCGGCGGCCCGCCGGGCTTCGGAGGCGGCGCGTTCGGCGTTGAAGAGCGCGTCGCGCCGGTCTCGGCGGGCGATGCCGAGCAGCACCGGCAGACCCACCGAAAGCGCGAGCCACCACGGCCATCCGTCCGCCGCCGGAGTCACCGCGCCGATCACCGCGACCGCCACCGCACAGCAGACGGCGTCGAGGATCGCGATCCCGATCGCCGTGGTGCGGGAGGCGAGTTTGATCCCGGCGACCACGGCGGCGAGGTAGGCGAACATCGGCGCGAAGGTGTGCGGGGCCAAGGGAAGGAGTACGGCCGACGAGACCGCGTATCCGCTCGCGAGCAGGGTCTGCGCCCGCCGCGGAATCCGGTCCCACGGCAGGAACGAGACCACGGCGAAGAGCGCGACGAGGAAGAAGAGCCCCGTCGTCAACGGCCGGAAATGGACGTCCTGGGTGAAGATCCCGACCCCGGTCGCGACGGTCGCCGCCATGATCATGACAGGCCGGAGGAGCTGGTCGGCGAACCACTCGCGGCGGAGTACCGTCGGGCTTCCGGTCATCGATGCTCCTGAAGGTGGAGAGGGTTCTCCACCCGAAGATACGGCCGCCGCCGCACGACGGCTCGCGCTCACCGCCTTAGCGTCGGAGTCATGAGCACTCCAGTCGAAATCGTCCTGATCGTCGCCGCCGTCGGATACATCCTGATCCGGCGGCTGGCCGGGGACGTCGCCGAGGCGAAGCGGATGCTGCTGCTGCCCGCGATCCTCACCGTGATCGGCCTGTCCGATGTGGACGACAGCGTGAAATCCGCGACCGCGGTGGCGTTCCTGGCGGGCACCCTCGCGGTGAGTGTCCTGTTCGGAGTCCTGCGCGGCGTGAGCATCCGGATCTACCAGCGAGACGGCGTCGCGCACATGCGCTACACCTGGCTCACGATCGCGCTGTGGGCGCTGAACGTGGCCGCCAAGGTCGGCGCGAACCTGCTGCTGGGCCTGATCACCGGGGTGGCCTCCGGCGGCAACAGTGTCATCCTGACCATCGGCGCCGGCATGCTCGTCGAGGGTGTCGTGGTGCTCGCCAGGGCGGTGCGCACCGACAGCCGTATCGTCTGGAAGAAGGGCGAGGACGGCAAGGCGCACACCACGTCTCCGTTCCTCGACGATTTGCAGGCCAGGATGACCCGCCGCTGACCGGAGGTGCCGAGGTGACCGTCTCGCTCGTCGTCGTCGACGATCAGGCGTCCGTGAGAGAAGCCCTCGCGGTGATGCTCGACATCGCCGACGGCATCACCGTCGTCGCGACGGCCACCAACGGGGAGGAGGCCGTCGCCGTGGTCTCCCGGCACACGCCGGACGTCGTGCTGATGGACCTCCACATGCCGGTGCTGAACGGCGTCGAAGCGACCGGCCGCATCAAGGCCGCGGCGCCGGAGGTCCAGGTCGTGGTGCTGACCAGCCTGGACGACGACGAGTCGATCCTCGCCGCGCTCGAAGCCGGTGCGAGCGGCTACCTGACCAAGGAAGCCGACCGCGCCAAGATCGAGCAGGCCGTGCACACCGCCGCGGAAGGGCAGGTCGTGCTCGCCCCGGAGGTCCAGCGACGGCTGCTCACCCTCGCGTCACGCCGTGCTCGCGCGGCCGACGAGGGCGACCGGTTCGGGTTCACCTCGAGGGAGAAGGAGATCCTCGGGCTGATCGGCGAAGGCCTGCGCAATCCGGAGATCGCCGCGCGGCTGGTGATCAGCGAGGCCACCGTCAAGACCCACATCAACAATCTGTTCGCCAAGGCAGGCTTCCATTCCCGCGCCGAGGCCGTCCGGTACGCGCTGAGCGCCCCGGCTCCCGCGCCCTACCGGTTCACCTGATCGCGTTTCATCAAGTTTTCATCCTCCCTCTTTAGCGTGAGTTCGTCTGGTGAATTCAGCGATGGAGGCGACGTGGAGCACTCATTCCCACCCGAAGGCGCGCAGTGGCCGCCGCCGCAGGGCTGGGTTCCCCAACCGGCCCCCGCGCCGCCCGCCAGGAAACCCCGGCGGTGGCTGCTGTTCGGCGGGATCGCCGGGCTCGTGCTGGTACTCCTCGCCGGACTGACGACGTGGCTGCTGTGGCCCTCGAAAGCGGGTCGCGAGCCCTTCGAACAGGCGCTCGCCGCGCTTTCCTCGGCGCCGTCTGTCCGGCACAGCACCTCCGCGGTCGGCGGGATGATCAAGACGGACGTCAAGACCACCGCGTTCGGCGAGACGTCCGGCACGATGTCCTTCCAGGGCCGGGAGATCGAGATCCTGGTCGTCGGCGGCAAGGTCTACTTCAAGGCGCCCGACGGCCTGCTGCCCGGGTCGCGTGCGGACTCGTCGGCGGCCGAGGATCTCAAGGACCGGTGGATCACCGGCGAGGACGCGTTGTTCGGCCCTGTCCTGCAACAGTTCGAGGCCCCGGAGAAGCTCGCCGCCCGCCTGCGCGAGGCGCTGGAGAAGGCGAAGGCGATTCCGGGCGACCAGAACGAGACCGTCCGCGACGTCCCGGCGATCAAGGCGAGCACGCCCGCCGGCGACCTGTACGTCTCGAAAGCGGCACCGCACCGGCTGCTCCGCTACTCCGTGAGCGTGCCGGGCGGGATGCCGTCCGTCCCGAAGCTCCCGACGATGCCCGACACGGAGTCACGGCCCCGGATGCCTTCGGGCGGGAGCCTCGGCGAGTCCGATGTGGACGCTTTGTCGCCGGAAGAGACCGACGCCGTCTACGAAGATCTCATGTCGAACACCAAGAAGCTGTCCAACGCCGTCGACACCGGCGTGCGGTTCGACATGGACGGCGCGGCCACGGTCGCCTGCAGCGCTTCGGGCTGCACGGTGACCGCGAACGTGTCCAACTCCGCCTCGGCGAACAGCGGCGGGAAGGTCACCGGCCAGGTCAACGCCACGATGACCGCGAACGTGACCATCGGCGGCCGCTCGGCGGGCAGCTGTCAGAACACCGCGACCCTGCCGCTGAACGGCTCGGGCTCGATCAGCTGTGTCAACGGCGGGGCGGGCGGGGTCTTCTCGTCCGTCGAAGCGGAGAAGAAGGCGGACGCGGAGGCGCAGTCGCGGGCCGCGGGCGGGGTGCCGATCCAGTACCGGATCGAGAGCATCGCGTCGGTTTCCGTGGTGGCCGAGGCGATCGGGCAGGTCGAGATCACCCGGCTCGTCGACGAACTCTCGGAGCGGCGGTCGAAGCTCGGCGGCAAGTGACCTGGAAAACTGCCCGACCCGGACCACTACGGCTTCGCGGGCGACCGCTGCGTCAAGGACCTGCGTCTCGACTCCGGCGAGGGACCGGCCCGGCTCGACGAGGCCCTGTCGCACGAAACGCGGCTGGATGGAGATCACCCGTGATCGGGCGGGGAACTCGCGTGATCAGACGGCGAACTCGTGTGATTGGGCGGAGATCACGCCCGATCACTCACCAGGGGAGCGGCCCCGAGACGTCGAAGTAGCCGCCGGTCGGGCCGTCCGGCCCGATCGAGGCCATCCGGACGATGATCTCGGCGCCCTCCTCGACGGTCTGATGCCCCGACCGTCCATTGAGGTCTGTCGCGGTGTAGCCCGGCTCGACGGCGTTGATCCGCATCTCCGGGAACGCCTTGGCGTACTGGACGGTGAGCACGTTGACCGCCGCCTTCGACGCCGGATACGACACTCCCGGATAGGCGTACGCGGGCGAGTCGGTCATGGTCAGCCCGGTGAGGGAGGCGAGGCCGCTGCTGACGTTGACCACCACGGGGGCGGCGGAGCGCCGCAGCAGCGGCAGGAACGCGTGTGTCACCCGCGCGGTGCCGAAGACGTTGGTCTCGAAGGTCGTGCGCAGCTCGTCCGCCGTCACGTCGGCGGCACCGAGCATGGGCCGGCTTTCCACGCCCGCGTTGTTGACCAGGACGTCCAGCCCTCCCTCGGCCTCGATGGTCTTCGCGGCGGCTTCGACGGACGCGTCGTCGGTGACGTCGAGCAGGATCAGGCGTGCGCCCAGTTCTCCGGCGGCGAGGCGGCCGCGTTCGGCGTCGCGGCTGCCCAGGTAGACGGTGTGGCCGTCGGCGATGAGGCGGCGGGCGGTCTCGCGGCCGAGGCCTTTGTTGGCCCCGGTGATCAGTGTCGTGGTCATGGGATCAGCGTCGTCCCGGCGGGACCCGGACAGCCAGTCGACCGATCTTCCTGGGACTCGCGGTACCAGGCGGTTCCCGGGGGAGCGGGGCAGACTGGAGGACATGGCGGCGACGGAATTCGGAAGGGCGGTGCGGCGCTGGCGCGATCGTGTCTCGCCGCCGGACGTCGGCCTGCCCGAAGGCGGTCAGCGGCGCGCGGCCGGGCTGCGCCGCGAGGAACTGGCCCTGCTGGCGGGGATTTCCGTCGACTACGTGACCAGGCTGGAACAAGGCCGCGCGTCGCATCCGTCCGATCAGGTCGTCGAGGCGCTGGCGAGGGCGCTTCGGCTCTCCGCGCCCGAACGGGCCCACCTGTTCGGTCTCGCCGGGCTGGCGGTGCCGGGGCCGGACGTCGCCTCCGCGTACCTCACGCCCGGTGTCCAACGGCTGATCGACCGGATGACGGGGATACCCGTCGCGGTGTTCGACGCCACCTGGACACTCCTGTCGGCGAACCCGCCGTACGCCGCGCTGATGGGTGATCCGTCCCAGGCGCGGGGGTTCGAGCGCAACGCCGTCTGGCGGCACTTCCTCGGCGAGGGCACGCGCGCCCGGCACACTCCGGAATCGTTGCGGACCTTCGAAGCGGTCCTCGTCGCGGATCTGCGCTCGGCGGCCGCCCGCTACCCGGCCGATCAGCGGCTCACCCGGCTGATCGCGGAGCTGCGCGGCGGGAGTGCGCGGTTCGCACGATTGTGGGACTCGGGCGCCGTCGGACGGCACGAGTCCGCGCGCAAGGTCATCGACCATCCGTCGGTCGGCCCGGTCGAACTCGACTGCGACGTCCTGACCGTCGAAGGCTGCGACCTGCACATCATGGTCTACACGGCCGAACCCGGTTCCGAAGCCGCCGAGCGGCTCGCGCTGCTCACCGTCCTCGGGACACAGTCCCTGACCGGATGAAAGAACAGCGCCGGACGAATGGCTTCGATGCCGCGCGCCCGGCGCTTTCGCGTCCCGTTGGTTCGGGTCAGTCCGTTCCGTACTCGATCGCGGCGTGGTCGAGCAGTTCGTCGTCGCCCGAAGCCTTGCCGCGTGAGGCGATCACCTGCGCGCCGCCCGCGTCCATCGCGCCGATCAGCCCGGTCGACGCGGCCTGCGCGGCGCCGATCAGCGTCGGATGCCCGCCGCCGACCATGCCGAGCCCGGCGTACTGCTCGAGCTTGGCGCGCGAGTCGGCGATGTCGAGGTTCCGCATGGTGAGCTGGCCGATCCGGTCCACCGGGCCGAACGCCGAGTCCTCGGTGCGCTCCATCGACAGCTTGTCCGGGTGGTAGCTGAAGAACGGGCCGGTGGTGTCGAGGATCGAGTAGTCCTCGCCGCGCCGCAGCCGCAGGGTGACCTCGCCGGTGACGGCCGCGCCGACCCAGCGCTGCAGCGACTCGCGCAGCATCATGGCCTGCGGGTCCAGCCAGCGGCCTTCGTACATCAGCCTGCCGAGACGGCGGCCTTCGTTGTGGTAGCTGGCGAGGGTGTCCTCGTTGTGGATCGCGTTGACGAGCCGCTCGTACGCCGCGTGCAGCAGCGCCATGCCCGGCGCCTCGTAGATCCCGCGGCTCTTGGCCTCGATGATCCGGTTCTCGATCTGGTCGGACATGCCGAGCCCGTGGCGCCCGCCGATGGCGTTGGCCTCCAGGACCAGGTCGACCGCGGTGGCGAACTCCTTGCCGTTGATCGTCACCGGACGGCCTTGCTCGAAGCCGATCGTGACGTCTTCCGCCGCGATCTCGACCTCGGGATCCCAGAACCGGACGCCCATGATCGGGTTGACGATCTCGATGCCGGTGTCGAGGTGCTCCAGCGACTTGGCCTCGTGCGTCGCGCCCCAGATGTTCGCGTCCGTCGAGTAGGCCTTCTCGGTGCTGTCCCGGTAGGGGAGCCCGTGGCCCTGCAGCCACTCGGACATCTCCTTGCGGCCGCCGAGCTCGCTGACGAACGCGGCGTCCAGCCACGGCTTGTAGATCCGCAGGGACGGGTTCGCGAGCAGGCCGTAGCGGTAGAACCGCTCGATGTCGTTGCCCTTGAAGGTGGAGCCGTCGCCCCAGATCTGGACGTCGTCCTCGAGCATCGCGCGCACCAGCAGCGTGCCGGTGACCGCGCGGCCGAGCGGGGTCGTGTTGAAGTAGGTGCGGCCGCCGTTGCGGATGTGGAAGGCGCCGCAGGCCAGCGCCGCGAGCCCTTCCTCGACCAGCGCGGCCTTGCAGTCGACGGCCCGCGCGATCTCGGCGCCGTAGGCCTTCGCCCGGCCCGGGACGGACGCGATGTCGGGTTCGTCGTATTGGCCGATGTCAGCGGTGTAGGTGCACGGCACCGCACCCTTCTCGCGCATCCACGCGACCGCTACGGAGGTGTCGAGGCCGCCGGAGAAGGCGATCCCGACGCGTTCGCCGACAGGCAGAGAGGTGAGTACCTTGGACATGATGGAAGTATATGCATAGGAGTGTATGACCATGCAAGCCGGGGTGAGCAGGGCAACTCGGGCGGGTGGTCGGGGACGCGTGTGGAAGGTGGGGTCGGCTGGTGGCGGTTCGGGTTCTAGCGGACCGGATGCCGTCCCGGTGAGCCTGCGGAGCTCGTGCCGGTTGCCTGCGTGGGCTCAGTCGCCGCGGGGTGTCGTGACCGGCGTGACCTTGAGACAACCTGTCGTCCTCGAGCAGGTCCGGCGTAGGTAGGTGAATACGGGGCCGTTCTAACCCTCGACGCCCCTCGCGACCACCCCGACTGGCCACGGCGCGGCCTCCTGGTCGCCCTGCGGTCCGTGAAGGCCTCCTTCCCTACCTTCAGGGTAGGCAAGGAGGCCTTCACGGACCGGGCCTGTCACGACCACCTGCACCGGCACCTCACCGCCGGCCCACCCAGCGGACCATGTCGCGAAAGCCACTTTCAGGACATTAGACGTCCCGAAAGTGGCTTTCGCGACATCGACGACAGCAGCGACCACCGGGACCGGCTGGTCGCGAGTGGCAATTCGGGTTCTGGTGGACCTGTGTTCACCTGACCTGCACTGAGGTGACGGTTGCGCGGGTGTCGGAGTCGACGGTGGATGATTTGGGACGTCCGCTCCGACCCGAAACGCCAGGCGTCCACTGTGGACGTCACGCGACCGTGTCCCTTTTGTGACCTGTCCGCGGGCGCCTTCGCCACGAATACTGGGCGAGGCCCTCTGTGAATCGGCGATTTTCCTTGCGGTGAAAAGAAAACCAGTCCGTACGACCGGCGGCACCGAATACCTGGCATGAAGACTTCGCGGGCCGATCGGGAACCACGCCTCCCCTTCTTCGGGGCGGCGCTGATCGGTGTCGTGGCCCTCGCCGCGGCACTGGCGGCCGGACATCTGGTGGCCGGGTTCATCAGCGCCAACGCCTCGCCGTATCTGGCGGTCGGCAACGGGGCGATCGACCTGACCCCGGTGGAGCTGAAGGATTTCGCGGTCCGGACGTTCGGTGTCTACGACAAGCTCGTCCTGCTCGGCGGGATGGCCGTGGTGATGGTGCTCGCCGCCGCGGTGGCGGGGATCGCTTCACGCCGGTCACCCGTTCCGGGGATGGTGCTGATCGCGGCCTTCGGGTTGCTGGGCGGATTCGCCGTGTCGCAGCGGCCCGACCTCTCCACGGTCGCTCTTCTCGCGCCGCTGGCCAGCCTGATCGCCGGAGTCGGCGTCTTCTTCTGGCTGCACCGCCTGGCCACGGCCAGGGCGCGCGTCACGGAGGAGACTTCCGAGGACGCTCCGTCGCGCCGGTCGGTGCTGCTGGCCGGCGCCGGTGTGGTGGTCGCCGCGGGCGCGGCGGGCGCCGGTGGGCAACTGATCTCCGGTACGCGAGACGCGGAGTCTTCCCGGACGGCCATCGGGCGGCTCGTTCCGGCCGAGCCGGCCCCGCCGATCCCGGCCGACGCGGATTTCGCCAAACTGGGCACGCCGACGTTCCTCACCTCGAACCGCGACTTCTACCGCGTCGACACCGCGTTGTCGGTGCCGCAGGTCCGGGCCGAGGACTGGAGCCTCCGGCTGCACGGCATGGTGCGCAACGAAAAACGGTTCACCTACGACGACATCCGGAACCGTCCGCTGATCGAGCGCACGATCACGATGACGTGCGTGTCCAACGAGGTCGGCGGAACCTACGTGTCCACGGCGAACTTCATCGGTGTGGACCTCGGGGATCTGTTGCGGGAGGCCGAAGTCCTGCCCGGTGCCGAGCAGATCTTCTCCACCAGCGTCGACGGCTGGACCGCGGGCAGCCCGGTCGTGGCCGCGCTCGACCCGGAACGCGGCGCGATGCTGGCGATCGGGATGAACGGGGAACCGCTGCCGGTCGAACACGGTTTCCCCGCCCGAATGGTCATCCCCGGTCTCTATGGCTATGTTTCGGCGACGAAATGGGTCAAGGACCTGGAGATCACCACTTGGAAAGCGCGCCGCGCGTACTGGCTCGACCGCGGCTGGGGTGAACAGGCCCCGATCAAAACGCAGTCCAGGATCGACAGTCCGAAAGGATTCGAAACGGTACCCGCGGGCAAGGTCCGGGTTTCGGGTGTCGCCTGGGCGCAGCACACCGGTGTCGAGCGGGTCGAAGTCCGGCTCGGCGCGAACGGGAATTGGCAGCCCGCAACGCTTTCCCGCGAGGTGGGTCTCAACACCTGGCGTATGTGGTGGACCGAATTCGACGCCCCGGCCGGCAGTCACCAGGTGACCGTCCGCGCGGTCGACAAATCCGGTTACACCCAGACCGACGCGCGCGCCGGAACCGTTCCGGACGGCGCGACGGGCTGGCACGTCATCAGTTTCACCGCACGGTGATCGGCGTCACCCGAAAGAGTGGCAATCCGATTTCGCAGTAGTTCCGAATACCCGGTAAGAGTCCGAGAAACAAATGGAGTGATTTTCCGTGAGCAAGCTTCGCGTCGCAGGAATCGGTTTCACCGCGGTCGCCGCACTGGCACTGACCGCCTGCAGCAGCAACGACACCGCTTCGTCGGGCAGCTCCAGCAGCGCACCGGCGCCTTCGAGCTCGATGTCCGCCCCGATGTCCAGCGCGGCCTCGGGTGACGGCGTCACCACCAACGCGGACGTGTTCGGCCCGGCCTGTTCGCAGCTGCCCCAGGGCAGTGCGCCCGGCTCGCTGGACTCGATGGGCCCGCAGCCGGTCGCCAGCGCAGCTTCGACCAACCCGCTGCTGACCAAGCTGGTCGCCGCGGTCAAGGCCACCGACCTGGTGGACACCCTCAACAGCCAGCAGGCCATCACCGTGTTCGCCCCGGCGGACCCGGCCTTCGCCGCCCTCGGTGACGCGAAGTTCAACGAGCTGGCCGGCAAGCCTGCCGAGCTGGCCCCGATCCTGCAGTACCACGTCGTCGGCAAGCGTTACGACGCCAAGGGCCTGGAGTCGGCCAAGTCGCTGGAGAGCCTGAACACCGCGGGCGGCCCGCTCAAGATCGAGGGCTCGGGCGACAACCTGACCGTCAACGGCGCGAAGATCCTGTGTGGCAACATCCCCACCAAGAACGCCACCGTCTTCGTCATCGACAAGGTGATGACCCCGGGCACCAACAAGAACTAGGTCCCCACACCACGATCGCGGTGGCCGCGCCCTCGGGCGAGGCCACCGCGATCGTCGCTGTGCCAAGGGAAACGGTGTCAGGGCACGAGCGCGGCGGCGTCCACATCGGTCACCACGAGTCGCAGGCTCGCGTTCTCCCAAGGGGTTCCGGTCAGGACGGCGCGCAACGCGGCGCCGGCGACCTCCGTCAGCGGCGGGATCGGCACCTCCAGCGCGACGACGCGGATCTCGACGACGTGCTCGGAGATGTCGACGGCCATCACGTCGAGATCCCACGGCACCGCCGAGGCGGCGGCCGTGGTGGACGGCGTGGCCGCGCGCAGCCCCGGTACGTCGCGGAGCGTGCTGAGCAGCGACGCGGTCAGTTCGGAACGTGCGGTCACAACAGTCCTCCACGGATTTCGATGTCCAAAATGGTCACTGACACGGCCGTGGGGATGAGTCCGGTCGCCTCGGTGACCGCCCGGCTGACGGCACGCTGCACCGCCTGCGCGGTCGCGGCCGCCTGATCCAGCCCGGAGAGCGCGACGTCGATCTCCACCCGAACACCCGGCGGATCCTGCTCCAAGAACGCGCGGACCCCTTCGGTCGGCGCCGGTTCGAGGCCCTTGATCCGCTGCCGCGCGATCCGGGTCACCGAACCCGCCAGCCCGCGCAACCCGGGTTCCAGGCGTACCACGCCGGGGACCTTCGCCGCTGCATGCGCTGCGACCGCCGCGATCACCGGCGGGGAGATCACCGTTTCGACCAGCTGCCCGGCCGGTGCCTGCTCACGCGTCATAGATGTCCTCCACCACCAGATCGAGCCGCGCCAGGCGGAGGCCCACCCTGGCGCCCGCCGCCGCCGTGACCCGCTCGCGGACCACGTCCAGCGAGTCACCGTCGAAATCATGCGCGATCGCCAGGCTCAGTTCCACGTCCACGGCCAGCGCGTCGGTGTCTTCCGGCGAGCGCCGGACCCGGCAGTGCCGCGCGCGGACGCCGTCGACGGAGTCCGCGGCGAACCGCAGCACCGCCGCGACAGCCTGATCGCTCACCTGCACCTCCCCCGGCTCCGGGCTGGCCAGCGGCACGAGATCACGTCGCCGGACCTCGGCGCGGACCGCGGACATGATCCGGCCCGCGAGATCCGGCGACGGCTCGGCGTCGTCGTCGGCCAGTTCCCTGGTCAGCCCGCGCAGCACCCGGAGGCTCTCGCGGGTCGCCCGGCAGTGCGGGCAGTCGAGTTCGTGCGCGTCCGCCCGGCCGGCGTCGACCTCGTCGAGTCGTTCCCAGACCTGTTCGACGTCCCTGCCGCACGGGAGCAAGTAGTCCTGAGTCGCGTGGTTCATCGCCATGGCGCCATCACCTCCGCCAACTGTGCTCGTGCTCGCGCGATGCGTCCCCGCACCGCGGTGGTGGTCGCCCCGATCGCCTTCGCGATCTCCTCGTAGGAGCGGCCGTGGACCTCGCGCAACAGCCAGCAGGCTCGTTGCTCGGCGGTCAGCTGGTCCAAGGCTCCGGTCAGCGCCGTCATCTGCGCGCTGGTCTCCGCGGCCCGGTCCGGCCGCCCGGCCGACCCCTCGGACTCCCGCAGGTCGAGTTCGACGTCGGCCACCGGCTTCCTGGCGCGGATCACGTTCAGGCACCGGTTGGTCGTCATCCGGTAGAGCCAGCCGACGAACGCCGCGTCCTCCTGCAGCTGGTCGAGCCGCCGCCAGGCGATGAGGAACACCTCCTGGACGACGTCCTCGGCATCCCCCTTGTTCCCCAGCATCCGCAGCGCCAGCCGGTACATCGGCCCCTGGAACCGCAGGACGAGCTGCTCGTACGCGCGGATTTCGCCGTCGCGGGCGCGCGCCACCAGCGTGGCGTCGTCCAGCACCGTCTCACCCGCGGCGGGCGCGTCACTTCTCGCCGAAGTCGTCATCGAGCGCACCTGTGCAGTGCCGCCATGCCGAAGCTCCCTTCACCCCTGACCGTAAGACACGGCTTCCCCGGAAACGTCACGCGGGAAACCCGGACCAGCCGACCACGCCCCGGCGGCCCGCGCATGTCGAAGCCGGGTGGTCAGCGTGCGCGGACGAGCGCGGGGTAGTCGTCGAGGGTGATGTCGGTCGCGAACTTGTCGGTCACCCACAGCATCCAGCGCAGCATGAGCGGCCGCCGGAACATCTGGTCGCGCAGCTTGATCCGCAGTTTCGTCGGCGGCGCGAGGAACGGCCCCGCGTTGGCGCTGCGGGCGATCTTGGCGTAACCGCGGAACTTCTCCTCGTACCGCCGGAACGCCACCTCGTGGTCACCGTCCGCCGAGGCGAGTTCCCCCGCGATGACGTACGCGGCCACGATGGCGAGCCCGCTGCCGAAACCGCCCAAAGTGTTGCCGTAAGCCGAATCGCCGATGAGCGCGACGCGTCCGGAGGAGTAGGTGTCCATCGTGACGCGGCTGATCGAGTCCAGGTAGACGTCGTCCGAACGCTTCACCGCCTCCATCAGCTCGGGCAGCCGCCAGCCACCGTCGGCGTACGCCGCGGCCAGGATCTCCTTCTGCTGTTCGGTGTCGTACCGGTCGTAGCCGAGTTCGGGGGAGGCGAACACGAAGAACGCGGGTGCCTTGGGCCCGCCGGTGGCGGCCAGGCGGCCGGGCTCGTTGTACATGACCGAGGTGCCGCCGGGGCCGCGGAAATCGTCGGCCTCGCTGGTCTCGACCAGGGCGTAGTAGTGGCCGAGGTGCTTCACGTAGTCGGCCTCCGGGCCGAACGCCAGCCGCCGCACGGTGGAGTGGATGCCGTCCGCGCCGAAGACGAGGTCGAACCGCCTCGGCGCGGCGTGCTTGAAGGTGACATCGACGCCGTCGGCGGTCTCGGTCAGCGAGGTGATGGAGTCGCCGAAGACGTACTCGCAGTCCCGCGCGGTCCGCTCGTGAAGGAGTTCGGCCAGGTCACCGCGCCGGATCTCGACGTCGCCGCCGGTGAACTCACCGGGCATGACCGCCAGTGGCCGTTCCGTGGCGTCGATGATGGTCTGGTCTTGCCCGCCGGTCTGGCGCCGGTACACCTCGTCGAGGATGCCCATCCGCTCCAGCACCGTGCGGTGGGTGGCGCCCTTGAAGTCGACCGCCTGCCCGCCGGTGCGGAGTTCCGGCGACCGCTCGACGACGGTGACCGCGTAGCCCTGGCGGGACAGCCAGAAGGCGAGTGCCGGTCCGGCGATACTGGCGCCGGAGATGAGAACTGTCTTGTTCGTCATGGCCGAAAGCTTCGCCATCGGCGTTGACGGAGCGCTGACAGTCCGCTGACGGTGTCCGTCAGCTCCAGCCGGGCAACGGAAGGGTGAGCTGCCCGGGGTCGTCCGGGGGCGCGGTCTCGTACCGCGGCGGCGTCGCGGACAACCCGATCGGGTTACGGGTCAGCCGTACCGAGGTGCCGTCGGGCCGGGGGAGGTCGACTGTCGGGCTCAAGCCGAGCCGCTCCGCGAGGGCGAACGCGCCCGCGACGTCGTTGACCTCCCCGGCGGGTACCCCGGCCGCGCTCAGATCCGCCGCCCACTCCGCGGCCGGGCGACGGCCGAAACGCTCTTCGAGCAGCTCGCGGAGCTCGGCGCGGTGCTCGACCCGCGCCGGATTGGTCGCGAATCCGGCCTGGCCCGCGAGCTCGGGCAGGCCGATGACCTCGCACAACGCCGCGAACTGCCGGTCGTTGCCGACGGCGAGCGCGAGTTCGTGGTCGGCGCAGGGGACGAGTTCGTACGGGGCGATACTCGGATGCCGGTTGCCCATCCGCGCCGGGACCTTCCCGCCCGAGGTGTACGCGCTGCCCTGGTTGACCAGCGCGGCGAGCAGACTGGACAGCAGGTCGATCTCGACGCGCTGTCCCAGCCCTGTCCGGTCGCGGTGGCGCAGGGCGGCGAGGATGCCGACGCTCGCGAACAGCCCGGCCAGCACGTCGACGAGTGCGACGCCCACCTTCTGCGGCTCGCCCGCGGGGTCGCCGGTGACGCTCATCAGCCCGCCGACGGCCTGGATGAGCAGGTCGTAGCCCGGCAGCGCGGCACCGCCGCCGGAGCCGAAACCCGTGACGGAGCAATAGACCAGCCCGAGGTTCGCCGCTCGCAGGGCTTCCGGGCCGAGGCCGAGGCGGTCCATCACGCCGGGCCGGAAGTTCTCGACCACGACGTCGGCCTCGAGCGCGAGCGCGCGGGCCTTCGCGAGATCGTCCGGATCGCCGAGGTCCAGCGCCACGCTCGTTTTGTTCCGGTTCACCGACTGGAAGTACGTCGCCTGGCCGGACGCGTCGTAGGGCGGCCCCCAGCTGCGGGTGTCGTCGCCGGTGCCCGGCCGCTCGACCTTGACCACCGTCGCGCCGAGGTCGGCCAGCAGCATGGTGGCGAACGGGCCGGCGAGCACCCGCGAGAAGTCGAGGACGCGCAGCGGTCCGAGTGCGGTATCGGGCATGGCCCCGACCCTAAGCGGCCGCTCGCCCCTTCGAAGTTGTGATCGCGCTCACGAAAGGCCGGTTTTCCCAATACTTTCCTCTAGGTACCTACTATCTCCAGGAAGGTAGCTTCGGCCGTGTCAACGAGACACGAACCGAGGAGCGACCATGATCGTGGTGACCGGAGCGACCGGGAACGTCGGACGGCGGCTGGTGGAAACCCTTGCCGCAGCGGGAGAAGACGTGACGGCGGTGTCGCGGCGGATCTCCCCGGCGGACGTGCCGGACGGCGTGCGGACGGTGCGGGCCGACCTCGCGGTGCCCGGCGACCTGAAGCAGGTTTTCGACGGCGCGGACCGGGTTTTCCTTCTGACGTCGGGGGAGTTCATGGCGGCGGGCGGTGACGTCGCGGACGTCGTCGCGGCGGCGGGGGAAGCCCGCGTCGTGCTGCTGTCCTCCCAAGGCGTCGGGAGCGGACGGCACGCGCCGGCGTTCGAAGAGGCGGTCAAGACGTCGAGTCCGGAGTGGACAGTGCTACGGCCGGGAGGCTTCGCGTCGAACGCGTTCCAGTGGGCACCGGCGATCCGCGCCGATCGCGTTGTCGCCGCGCCGTTCGGTGACGTCGCGCTGCCGGTGATCGACCCGGCCGACATCGCCGACGTCGCGGCCGTCGCGCTGCGGGAATCCGGTCACCACGGCCGGACCTACGTGCTGACCGGACCCGAGCCGGTCTCGCCCCGGCAGCAGGCGGCGGCCCTCGGCGACGCGCTGGGCGAGCCGCTGCGGTTCGCCGAACTGACCGAGGACGAGGCGCGCGCCGCGATGTCGGCGTTCATGCCGCCGGTGGTCGTGGAGGCCACGCTCGCCATCCTCGGCAGGCCGACGGAAGACGAACAGCGGGTCAGTCCCGACGTCGAGCGGGTACTGGGGCGACCGGGGCGGACCTTCGCCGAGTGGGCGGCGCGGCACGCGGCCGCGTTCAAGTGACCAGGCCTCGCGTTGGTCGCCCTGCTTGAAGTACATGAAGGACCCCTTCCTTGCGCCTAGCGCTGTGAAGGGGTCCTTCATGTACTTGGGGGGATGAGAAGGTCGAGTTGCCTGCCACCGGGCCGCGACCGGATTGACCCGCGCAGCCACCGTCCTCACGCAAGTCAGACGAAGGTAGTGAAGGCCTCCTTCACTACCTTCAGAGTAGGCAAGGAGCCCTTCACGGACCGGACCCACGAACAACAGCAGCCAGAACCCAGCCGGTACCTAAGACACGCTCGGCTCCGAGCATCCGCACGAGGATCGCGGATGAGAAAGTTCTCATCGAGCCCTCATCGGCGGCTCATCCGCGCCGGGCAACCTGGGTGGTATGCGAGTCCGAATCTTGGTCCTGGCCGGGGTCGCCGCCGTCGTGGTGGCGGCCACCGGCACGTTCGCCGTGATCGCGGCCACCGCCGCCGCGCCGCCCGACCTCGGCCCGGCGGTCGTCGCACCGGCGGGGCACGCAGTCACCGGGCCGGGTGAGGCCGGTGCCCCGCCCGCCGTCGTCCCGCCCCGGCTGGCCGGGCACGACGACGACCCCGATGATGACCCCGATGACGGTGACGACCACTTCGACTTCGACCTCGACGACTGAGCGGGGCCGATGAGCGCCCGCGCCCGGATTCTCGCCTGGGTCCTGCTGGTCGTGCTGCTCGCGCTCGCCGGGTCGTTGCTGGCGACCCGCACCGTCCTGCACAACCAGCTGGACCAGCGGCTCGACAACGAGATCGCGCACGAGACAGGCAAACTCAGGGCCTTCCTGGCCTCGGCGGACGCCCGCCCGGCCGGTCAGCCCGCCACCGTCGAGGCGATCCTCGGCCGTCATCTGGAACGGAACCTGCCCGAGAAGTACGAAACGTTCTTCTCGATCATCGACGGCGCCGCCTCGAGGAGGAGCGCCATCGAGCCGCCTGTCCGGCTCGACACCGATCCGAAGTTCGTCGCCGAACTGTCCCGGGCCACGAGCCCGGCGTACGGCACGGTCACCACCGCTGTCGGCTCCGCGCGCTACGGCGTCGTCCCGGTGACCATCGAGGGCTCGCCGGGCCGCGGCGCGTTGGTGATCGTCGAGTTCGTCGACCACGCCGCGGGCGAGATCAACGACGTCGTCGGAGTGATGGCCGCGATGTCGGGCGCCGCGCTGGTGCTGGCCGGGCTGATCGGCTGGCTGGTCGCCGGCCGCATCCTCGCGCCGGTGCGAGAAGTCCGCCTCGCCGCGGAACAGATCGGTGAGACCGATCTTTCACGCCGGATCGAGGTCCGCGGCTCGGACGACGTCGCCGCGCTTGGACGCACCTTCAACACGATGCTGGACAGGCTCGAAAGCGCCTTCGCGGGGCAGCGCGACTTCATCGACGACGCCGGTCACGAGCTGCGCACGCCGATCACGATCGTCCGCGGCCACCTCGAGCTGATGGGCGAGGACCCCGAGGAGAACGCGGCCACGCGGCATCTGGTCCTCGACGAACTCGGCCGGATGCAACGGATCGTGGACGACCTGCTGGTCCTCGCGAAATCCGGCAGCCCCGACTTCCTCGCGCCCGGAGACACCGACCTCGCCGATCTCACCGTCGAGACCCTCGCCAAATCCCGTCCGCTCGCCGACCGTGTCTGGCGGCTCGACGCCGTCGCCGAGGTGACCGTCCGCGCGGACGGCCAGCGGCTCACACAAGCACTGCTGCAACTGGTCTCCAACGCCGTCCGGCACACCGCGCCCGGCCAGGAGATCGCGCTCGGCTCGGAGGTCACCGCGACGACGGCACGACTCTGGGTCCGCGACACCGGCGAAGGCGTCCCACCCGATTCGAGGAGCCGGATCTTCGAACGGTTCAAACGCGGCAGCAACTCGAGCGGTGACGACGGCGCCGGACTCGGCTTGGCGATCGTCGCCGCGATCGCCGAGGCGCACGGCGGCCGTGTCCTGCTCGACACCGCGCCCGGCGAAGGCGCGCGGTTCACCATGGAGATCCCCGTCGCGGAAGGTGCGGACCGGTGACCAGTGTGCTGGTGGTGGAGGATTCCGCCCGGATCGGCGCGTTCGTCGAGAAAGGCTTGAAGGCGCAAGGTTTCGCGACCCGCTGGGTCAAGACCGGCTCCGAGGGGCTGACCGAGGCGTTGACCGGCGCGCACGATCTGGTCGTGCTCGATCTCGGGCTCCCGGACCTCGACGGTTCGGATCTGTTGCGCGCCCTGCGCGCGGCGGGCCGGACGGTGCCGGTGATCATCCTGACCGCGCGGGACAGCGTCGTCGACAGGGTCGCCGGATTGTCCGGCGGCGCCGACGACTATCTGGCCAAACCCTTCGCGTTCGAGGAACTCCTGGCGCGGATCCGGTTGCGGCTGAGGGGAAATCCCGAGGCCGAACCGGCGGTGCTGCGCGCCGGGGATCTCTCGCTCGACCTGCGCACGCGGAAGGTCTCGGTGGCGGGGGAGGATAAGGACCTCACCGCCCGCGAGTTCGCGCTGCTGGAGACGTTGCTGCGCAACCGCGGCCAGGTCCTGTCACGGGAGCAGCTGCTCGGCGGCGTCTGGGGCTTCGACTTCGACCCCGGCTCGAACGTGGTGGACGTCTACATCCGCTATCTGCGGGGCAAGATCGGCGCGGAACGGATCGAAACCGTGCGAGGGATGGGCTACCGGCTCGGTGAGTCCTGATGAGACGGTTCTCATCCGGCTCTCACGACGGTCTCTTTTCCCGGCGGCACAGTGGTTTCCATGACCACGACCTTGCTCCATCTCGCCGTCGACCTCGTCGCCGCCGTCATTCTCGCCTACGGGATCTACGCCCGCCGCCACCATCGCGGTGACCTCGCCTGCGCGTACCTCGCGCTGAACGTCGGCGTCTGCGTTTCGGTCGCCGTGCTGCTTTCCGTGTCGACGGCGAGCGCACTCGGACTCGGCCTGTTCGGGGTGCTGTCGATCATCCGCCTGCGGTCCGATTCGATCAGCCAGCAGGAGGTCGCGTACTACTTCGTCGCGCTGGTACTGGGCCTGGTGAACGGGCTGCCGTCCGCGGACTGGCGGATCGTCGCGGTCTTCAACGTCCTGCTGCTCGCCGTCATGTACATCGCCGACCATCCGTCGCGCACGCGCGGGCCGCAGCGGCGGACGGTCGTACTCGACACCGTGTACCCCGACGAACAGACCATGCTGATGGAGCTGCGGGCGCGGCTCGGCGGAACGGTCGTGCGGCACAGTGTGTCCGAAGTGGACTATGTCCGCGAGGTCACCGTCGTCGACGTCCGGTTCCGGCCGGACGCAGCCCCGGTCGTCCACGGCGCTCCGGCGGGTCACCGGTGAGCGGGCGCGGAACGGCCACCGTCGCGGCGGTGGCGAAAGGGCTGCCCTCGCTTTCGCTGGCCGAAGTCGTCGCCACGAGCGGGTTGATGAGCCGGACGGACCGGAAGTACGTCCTGCCGCTCAACGCTTTCCTGGCCGTCATGGAAACGCTGGGAGCGTCGCTGAGGTGCCTGGAGATCGACGGGAAGCGGGTGTTCGGCTATTCGTCGACCTATTTCGACACACCGGATCTCGCGATCTTCCGTGCGCACCGGCAGGACCGGCGGCGCCGGTTCAAGATCCGCACGCGCACCTACACCGACTCGGCCGATACCTACTGCGAGCTCAAGGTCAGCGGGCGGCGCGACGAAACGGTGAAGGTCCGCCGCCCGCATCCGGCCGAGGCGGCACACGGCCTGACCGCGCCCGCGCTGACGTTCCTCGACGACGCCCTCACCGCCGCCTACGGCCGCCCCGCGCCCCGGCCGCTGACCCCCGCGCTGGTCACCGACTACCGGCGGACCACCCTCGTCACCGCCGACACCCGGATCACTTGCGATACCTCGCTGATCTGGCGTTCGGGCTCGCGGAGCCTCGCCGCCGGGGGAGATTTGGTGCTGCTGGAGGTGAAGTCGGCTTCCGAACGCAGCAGCGTCACCGAGGCGCTGGCGAAACTGCGGATCCGGGAGCAGTCGGTGAGCAAGTACTGCGCCGGCCTGGTGGCGCTGGGGCTGGCGACCGGCGGGAACCGGTGGCGCCCGGCGCTGCGGCGGCTCGGGGTGGCGTAACGCTCGCGGCACGGCGGCTGACCCCTGCTGTCGGGCCATCAGGCCGGACGGCAGGGAGGACGAACATGAAGACGAGGGAGAAAGCCGCGCTCGCCGTGGCGGGGCTGGCCGTCGCCGCGGCGGGGGGAACGGTGTTCGCCGGGACGTCCGGGTCGCCGGCGCCGAGTGTGCAGGCCGCGGAGACGTCGTGCGTGACCGACGGCGCCGGGATGTGCACCGTGCAGCACGCACTGGGCGCCGTCCCGGCGGTGGTGGTCGTGTCGCCGAACACGCCGGGGCAGTTCAACGCGTTCATGCTGAACACGGTGCAGGGTTCGTACACGGCGACGACGTTCCAGGTGTGGGCGATGTTCAACCAGACCACGCCGAAGACGGGCGGGGCGATACCGACTTACCCGCCACGACGACTCCCGCTCCGGAACCTGACTGTCCAAAAAGGACAGGTCACGGCGGCGGCCGGTCGTCCAGTTCTTCGGTGAAGATCGCGTCGATGTGGAGACTGGCCCGTCGCAGTACCCGGATGCTCGCCCTCAGTGACAACGCGGCGCCGATGACGGCCACGACGCCGAGCCCGATGGCGACCGAATTCGCCACGAGCGCCTCCCTGCCCTGATGGGCGAGATACCCCAGGCCCATCCCGATGGTCAGCGTGTCCCCGGGCGCGGCCGCCCGGCGTTGGTCTCTGCAACCTAGACGAGCGGAACCCGTCCCGTGATGGAAACCAGCTGTTTGGCCTAGGCGATCGCGGCAGGTGAGCGCTGTGATAACTTGGAGCGAACTGGGACTTCTGTGCGTAAGCAAACCCGCTGATCGGGCTGGGGACGGCTCCCGCGGAGGTGTCAGGACACCCTTGGGGCCGGTAGCTCAGTTGGTTAGAGCAGGGGACTCATAATCCCTTGGCCGTCGGTTCGAGCCCGACCCGGCCCACAACATCAACATCGCTGTCGACCTGCAGAAATGTTGGCCCTTCGGCGGCATTTTCGCCTTGGCGTTGATCGTGGCTGGGCTCCGTTATGTCTCCGTTTGCTCCGGTGTGCTCATAGGTGGAGGAGTGTTCTGTGGTGCCAGGTGGTGGCGTAGCAGCCTTCTGTTTGTTCGTCACGACCGCTGGGGTGGGGATTTCAGCAGGTTTGAAGTTCTTTGCTTCCACAGCTGGACGAGCTGGTGTGGTCGCAGGTCGGCTGGGCGTGATCTGTGTTCTCGAGTAGAAGGCCAGTGACGTCCACGGTTTTGGTGGGGCGACACTGACCGCGCCGATCCTTTGGCAGTGTCTACCGACTACGTACAACCAATGGTGCTCGAGGTTGATCAGTACTTTGTGCGTGCCGTCTTGGATGCTTCTAGTGCGATGTCAGCGACAGCACCTGACCTGCAAGAACAGCACTCGTGACCCCCTCACTGCCAGTCAGGTTCTGGCAGGGCGCTGACCTGCGGTTATCGAGAACCCGCTGGTCGGCTGGCGCAGTTGTGTTCTGTTTGATGCGGTCCGGTGTCGTTGGGCGCTGTTGTAACCGGCGTCGTGCTCCAGATTTGCTCCAGGCAAATTGGTGTGAGAGTTGAGCGGCTCGACGGCAGGAGAGTGGGGTGACGACCAGGATCTCCAGCTCGAACAGCCTCCCAGTCCGCGGATGGGCAGCCGACAACCTGTGGGGTTCCAGAAGTCGGTTCATGCATCAGACCTGCGGCGACAGGCGTGTTCGGCGGGTAGGGCATGATCGGCGGCCATGTCGTTGCGTTTGTTCTATCTGATCTTCTTTCGGCTGGCGGGTTTGGTGGTGTTGCTCGGCCGCTCGTCGGCGTCGAAGAATGTCGAGTTGCTGGTACTGCGCCATGAGGTGGCCGTGTTGCGCAGAGGCAACCTGAAACCTCGCCTCGATTGGGCTGACCGGGCTGTGTTCGCCGCGTTGGTCCGCCTGCTGCCCAAGGCGCTGCGGCTGCACCGGTTGGTCACCCCGGGCACGGTCCTGCGCTGGCATCGGCGCCTGGTGGCTGCGAAGTGGACCTATCTTCACCGGGTCGGTCGTCCACCGGTCGACGACGCGATCGCTGGGTTGATCGAACGGATGGCCAGGGAGAACCACAGCTGGGGCTACAAGAGGATTCAGGGTGAGCTGCTCAAGCTTGGACACCGGGTCGGTGCGTCGACGATCCGGCGGATCCTGAAGCGGGCACGCGTACCTCCCGTGCCGGTCCGGGACACCGATACGACCTGGCGGCAGTTCCTGCGCACGCAGGCCTCGACGATGCTGGCGTGCGACTTCTTCCATATCGACTGTGCGCTCACCCTCAGACGAATCTACGTGTTCTTCGTGCTGGAGGTCGGCAGCCGCTACGTGCACATTCTGGGCACGACAACGAATCCGGACGGCGAGTGGACTACGCAGCAGATCCGCAACCTCGTGATGGATCTCGATGATCGCATCGACGAGTTCAGGTTTCTCATCCGTGATCGGGCTGGCCAGTTCGCGTCCTCGTTCGACGCCGTCCTGGCCGACGTCGGCATGGAGGCGGTAAGGATTCCTCCGCGTTGCCCGCGGGCGAACTGCTACGCGGAACGGTTTGTGCTCACGGCCAGAACCGAGCTCACCGACCGGATGTTGATTCTGAGCGAGCGGCATCTGCGCGCCGTGCTCGCCGAGTACATCCGGCACTACAACGGTCGACGGCCGCACCGTTCCCGCGAGCTTCGCCCGCCCCGGCCGGCCCACCCCGTGGCAGACCTCAACTCTCAGCGGATCAGGCGACAGCGGCTTCTCGGAGGCCTGATCAACGAGTACGAACGGGCGGCATAACCCTACTGGTCAGAGCCGTCGGCAGACTTGTGGAACCCCGCAGGTTGTGTTGAGCGTTCGCTAGCGAGCTTTCTCTGCTTGTCGAGGGAGGTCGGTGTAGCGTTTCGTGACTACGAAGGACGTCCCGGCCAGCGCCCGGCCGACGGGTGTGGCGGCCCAGGTGCGGAGCTGCTCTGGTTGTCCGTCGCTGAGGTTCAGCAGTCCGACGATTTGGGAAGGTTCGGGCGGAATCGACATCGCACAGCGGAGCACCGTTTCGCCTGTGGCCGAGCTTGGTTCTTCCTCAGCGTCGTCGGCCGGATCTAGTTCCCACCAACCTAGCTCCACGGTCCATCCGGTGCGGTTGAGTTCGCCGTTGGGTAGCGGTGCGAGCACGTCGAGGAAGTATCGGTTCGGTCCGTAGGGGTCGGGATCGTCGGAGATGCTGAGGTCTTCAAGTATGAGCCTCGCCTCGCCGTTGCTGCACTGCTCGTAGGCGTCGATCAGCAGCCGCATGCCATGCACCCCTTCCGCGAGTTCGACCTCCGTCGCGCCGAGCTCGAGGCGATCGAGGCTTTTACGATCAGATTCGCTCAACCCCTCGAAACCGCCCCCGAACGGGACGAAAGGCAGGTCGGAATCCCATTCCCGACGGCTGTCGCTCGGGGGAGATTCGATGCCATCCGTGTACTCGGCTAGCGCGTCGCGGAGATCCCGCGCCTCCTTCTCCAGCTCGGCTGTGATCGCGGTCTGGACAGGAGTCGGCACGCTGGCTGTCGCGTGGTCGAGATCGGTCAGTGCCTGATAGAGGAGTAGCTTGACGTGCTCGTACCACAAGCTGTGCGTACCGAGTAGCAGGGTTGAGCGGCCGTCCCGGTCAGTCAGTGCCGCGAGGTGCTCGTTGGGATAGGGCTCGAAGCCACCGTGTCGGCGATCTGAGCAGCACAGGGGCACGGTGGCGCAGGCGGAAATCCGGTTGAGCGCAGAAACGATCTTCGTTGCTGTTGCTTCGTCGTCGACGCTTGTGACAGTCGACGACTGCACGCCTGTGGGGCCGCGAAAGGTAGCGAGAATCTGAACTTTCCCGCGGTTCGGATGCTGGGAGTAGATCGTCATTGGTGTCACCTTTCGGTCGACAGCCCATGTGCGGGACGCCGACGATAGCTGAGGAATGCTGGAAAGGCGGTGGCGAAGGCGCGATCCAACGCTCCGTGCCTTGAAATATGTGGTGGTGGCTCAGGTCCGATCCCGAGCTCCTTGCCTGGAGAGAATCGTACCCGAGCTGTTCTGCGCACGGCAACTACTCGGACTAGCACCGTCGGCCAAGGGGGCGAACATGTGTTCTAATTTGGTGGCAGACCGCATGGCCGACCGTGCCGTGGGGTGAGGAGGTGTGCGGGCTGAGTTGGCTGTTGCGGGAGCGTGCGACTGGGCGTGAGTGGCGGGTCGAGACCAGTGACATGGCTTGGGAAGCTGGCGGCTATGACCTCCGGCGTTTCGAAGTCCATGTAATGGGCGAACGGGTGGTCGGTGCTCCTGATGGTTACCCGGAGCCGGCACCTACGTTGAGTGCTGCTGGAGGGGCGACTGGCGTCGCCGGGCTGGTCAAGCACATCAGGCCGTGACTGAAGCCGTGGGCGACGGCTTGAACGTGGTCGAGGTGTCGACTTCGCTGAAAGGTGGAGGGTGTGGGTCTTGACGGACTTCAGTGGTTCTCGCTCAGCCACCAGTTAAGGGGGTGCGGATCGGAGCGCTGCCGCTGTTGATGTCCGCGGAGTGCCACTGCAAGGACCGCCGGCAAACGCCGTGCGTCAGCCACGGGACCGCAGTACGTACTGGAGGCTGCCACCGCCCCTCCCGGTCCTGGATCGATACCACTGGCAAGCACATCTCGTGCGTACCTATGGTCGAGGACAACGTCGAGTACCGGCGAGCTGCCTATCCCGAGCACGCGGTCCTCGGGCTCAATGCAGAGTGGCCGGTCGGTGAAGCCTTTCCCCGGCGAGCCAACTGAGAGGTTGCAGTAGCGTAGGCAGGCCGGCGGTGATGCGGCGGGCCGGCGGACATGTGGCTGCAGCTGGCGGAAGGCGGCGTCCCTGCTGGGCCGATAGCTTGCCGCGGGCATGGGACGCCTTGCTCCAAAGGGGTGATCTTGGGGGTGCTCTGCGTTAATCGCGTTCGTTCGGCCACAGAGAGCTCATCGGTTTGTCGGTGGTCGTGCTTACTGTGGTGATGTGTCGCTCCGTATCCGACGTTTGCCCAAAGATCTCAAGAACACCGGCCCGGCGACCGAGGCGCGTAATAGGTATGAGCACGAGTGTGTGACGTTGGCGGTCATTCGTGCGTTGGCTGCTGACGAGGACCTGGCCGGTGTTGCTGTGCAGCACTCTGCCGATCTACTGCTCATCCGTGAAGAAGTTCCGCCCAAGTTGGTGTCGATCAAGCATCGCGACCCACATCAGGCGTCGGATGGAAGTGGGTGGTCGCTGTCGGCCCTGCGCGGTCAGCGAGTGCTGCAGGGGCTGTATGCCTGGTGGAGGGAGGCTGAGTCGGCATGCCCAGTGGCGTTCTGGACGAACGCGGGTTTCGTTCGCGATGCGCGCGAGCTCCATGCTGTGTGCGCGGGCGGGGCCCAGCCATCCCTAGAGTTGACCAGGCGCATCGCTCGGGAACTCAACACCAATGAGGCCGAGGCGGCTGCTTTCCTGGAGGCGCTGGAATTACTGCCAGAGCCGTTACCTCGGCGCAAAGAGATCACGGCGCTGGGGATCCGGGAGACGAGGCTTTTGCTGGAACGGCACCGGGCGAGCGCGGGCTTGTTCGATGCCCAGTGCTACCACGCACTCCTGGAGCGGATCACGCTCATGAGTGGCGACGGCCCGGCTGACGAGTTCCCAGCGCCGACACGCTGCACCGCGGTGGCGTTGTCCGAACTAGACCAGCAAGACCGTCGCGAGCTCGAAAAGCGATATCTCGACACACGCGCCCTGCTGGATCTGCTGCTCAACGAGTTCGATAGCCACGTCTCAAGAGCACTTCCAGATGTGGGAAGTCACTGGGTGCCCGACCCGAGGTTCACTGGACGCCGTGCTGAGATACGTCAGCTCGAGGTTCTGCTTGAGCCCGGTCGGACCAGCCCTGTAGTTCCTGTAGTGCTACACGGTGTGACTGGCTGTGGGAAGACCAGTCTCGCAGTGCAATTCGCGGCGCTTTATAGCGAACAGCTGAGGCCGGTATTCATCAACGCGACTTCGAGAGTAGAAGTTGCCCGTGCTTTGGCGGCATTGGCACCAGATTGGGATCCGGGGACCTGGACGTCAGGTGTTGCCGAAGCACGAGGGGCAGTGACGCCGCCATTGCCCGCTAGTTCGGCGACCTTACTGATATTCGACGGCGTCACTGAGGCTGATGCTATCCGTGGCTTGGTCCCGCGCGAGTCCCTGTGTCGCGTTCTGATCACCAGCACTGCTCGTGGCCTCGACGTCGGTTATCACGACGTTGAGCTGACTGGGTGGAGCAGGACGGAGAGCCACGAGTATCTCGCGACGACGCTACCCGACGTGAGCGAGCGCAACCGGGACGAGTTGGCTGCAGCTCTGTTCGATCATCCACTTGCCCTGGCCCAGGCGACCAACCACTGCCGGCTCCTCCGCCGGAGCGTGCCAGCCTTCCTTTTATTGTTGGCCAGGGCGCCGTTGGAGACTTTGCAACTAGGTGAGGCACTAGGGCATCGGACGTCGATTATCGAGGCGATTCGACTCAATATCGCCGCGGCGAACGACGAGGAACCAGACGCTTTGGCGTTGCTCACGGTCCTTTCCTTTCTTGGCAGCTCACCTGTCTCCTTCGAGACCATAGCCTCGGCGGGCGGTGTGGGTATGGTCGTGGCCATAGCTCCTCCGGTGGAGACCGCGAAGCCCCGAAAACAACGTTGGCGCTTACGGGGGGAGAAACGACAAACTCAGGAATTAATCAATCAACCGGAGAAGCAAATCCATGTAACGCAACTGGCGCGCGACATCGCCGCTAGACTTGCGGATCCCATAGTGCGCGAGCGTGCGGCTGGAGTGCTCGCTCGCTTTTCGCTAGTCACGGTTCACGACGATGGACTGCTTGTTCATCCCTTGGTCAGTCTGGTGCAGCGCCATTTGGCTGATGACAGGCGGCCATGGCTCGAGGTCGGCTTCGGCTTGTTCCTCGAGGTGCAAGATGGAGCAATGTTTGAACCAGACGGCGTGCTGGATCCTCATTTGGAACATCTTGCCGAGCTTGTGATCGCAGCGGCCGACGCCGACCTGCGTGGGCCTGTCGTGACGTGGTTCGCAGAGCGCCTTGCGCGTCGCCTTTGCCAGCTTGGTGATACAGCAGTGACCGTGGTTCATTCCTGGTCTGCCATCGACTTTGCGTCGTGGGCTACCGAAGTCGCAGAAGAGCAAGTTATTATTCAACCCGCGTATGCCAGGGCGTTGGCGGGGTGTAGATCGGCGCTCGCGCAGTCACTTCTGATTGCTGGACAGATCGATGAAGCGGTCAGAATACTTCACCTCAACCACGACCTCGGGTTACGCACTCATCCTAATATCTGGCTCGATGCTGTGCGCAGTCTCGGTGATGTTGCCGCTGATACAGGAAGACGCGCGCTTGCCGAGAGCGTCCTCGCTGCTATCACCAATCTTCCCGGGCGAGCCATTGACAGTATTGGCACCCAGGTCTATGTAGCGCATACGCATGCCAAGCTGCTGCGGTTTCTGAATCGCACTCAAGAGGCGGACGCGGTCGTCGCGCGCGCTCTGGAGTTAGCTGCTGCCGACGCCGACTGTCCTCCTCGTGTTGTGGCCATGCTCCACGAAGTCGCAGGTGTGATCGCCCGAGACCTAGGAGATGACACCCGGACTCTCACACATGAACTGGCTGTACTGGACTTTTACCGGCGGCAGGGAGGAAATCTGAGGACCGACAGGAGGCTCGTCTGGATGTTGCTTAGCGTTGCCGACGCCGCTGTGGGCGCAGAGGACCTGGACCTTGCTTCCGACCTCCTGCAGGAGGCCGAACAACGTGCCCGCGACGAATTCGGCACCGACAGTGCCATGTACGCCGGTGTCCTGGCGACTCGCGGCAGGCTTCACTACCACCGCGGGTGTTTCCTTGATGCCCTCGCTGACTTGGAACGAGCAGTCCGCGTTCTTCGTGCCGGCCACGGCGTCGAACGGTCCCAGTTACCGGCTGCACTAGTTCACCTTGCGCATGTGACCAATATTCTCGGAGACAAACAAACTGCCGTTTCGCTAGCTCGTGAAGCATATGAACTCGACTTGAAGCAATTCGGTCCCGAACATCCGGAAACCCTCAAGGATTTAGAGGCAATCACCGTGATCAAGAAAACATCCTACCTGCCACGAGGTGATGGGAAGTACTATGCGATAACGGATGAGACGTAACCCGTCGGCAGTAAGGGTTCCTCAATTCGCTCTTACTGCGGATTATGGTACCTGCTGGGTCTGTCAGGTGGAGAGAGCTCTCGTGAGTCAATGGACTTGCAGAGAGCCGTGCTTCATGAGACACGGACGCGCTGATTTGTGTCGCGACTCGTCAGGCGGTGTTGCGGGTCCGGTGCGCGGAGGGGGAGGGAGCGCACCGGACCCGGCCTCACCTTGCCACATGTCGAGCGGATGTTCAGGGGACGGCGGCGTCGGATGATCAGTAAGTGATCACGATGCGATTGCTGGGTTTACCTGGCTCCAACGTGCTCGACCCGGTCCTCTCTGCTGCGTACCAGCCTGATGCCGAAGTCTGCCGTCTGAAGGAAAGGCTGCAAGCCACAGCTGAGCGTCTTACCGAATGGGTGTACCTGGACGGCACGGCCCAGCACGTCCTATCCACGGTTCCGGGTCACGGACTGGTCCTCGTGGCCCATCCACCGACTGCTAGGACGCTGGCCAGTCGGATCGAACCTCGTCTCGACGGCACCGAGGTTGGTCCACTGCGTAGTGACGTTGAGTCCCGCCGATGCCTCCTAATCGGAGCGGCGAGTCGTCGTCAGCTCGAAGGGAACGTCCCTCAGCTTGAGATGGGCTGCCACCAGGTCTTGAGCATCCTCGGGCAATGCGATCGCGAGCAGGCGCTTTGCCCGCGTTGCCGCCACGTAAAGTACTCGCAGGTTCTCCGCGATGTTGGGTGGGTGATTGCCGGTCGTCCAGGCGTTGACAAGGCCGTCGATCCGGGTGTCGGAGGGGATGAGGAGGAGGACCGCTTCCTCTTCCTCGCCCTTGACCTGATGGACGACACTCGCTCGCACCCCGCTTGCCGAACCTCGTGGAGGAACTCCGCTCGCGTTTCGTGGGGTCTTGTTCCTCAGCTTTCCCCTGGCGACCAAGGAGCCGCTGTTGTCCAGACGCTTCATGCCGGGACGCGGTGGCAGCAGCCCGAGCTGGCGGCTGGCTTCCTTGCACCAGTCGGTGAACGTCCCTTGATCAAGGTCGGGAAGCGCCCCAATCAACTGACCGGCCAGTTGACGGATACGCCAAGTGTCGAGACCGACCAGCTCGCAGATCGCCTCCACGGAGCGGCCGGTTGTGTCGGCCTCAGCGAACCAGTAGCGGAGTAGTGCCCGCTGGAGGATGTCGTAGGCGAACTGCCGCAGAGTCGCGTTCTTGGGGTTTGATTTGGCGACTGCCGCGGCCCAGGCCACTCGTGCAGCGTGGTGTGCGGGAGGTTGAGAGCCGGATACGCCCGTCGTCGTGGGCAGGCTTGTTCCGGCATGTGCCAACACCACGCGATTCTCACTACGAATGCTCAGTGCATCGGCATGTTCGATGAACACGGCGAGTGCTTCGTCGGGTTGTGACCCGACGGTGCCGATGAGCAGGATGCCCGCCGGCTCGGTTCGGTTCGGTCCGACAGGGGAGTCGGCCGGACGGGCGGTGGCTGTGGGGCGAAGCGTCGCGGCCAGGCCGCAGATGGCGGGGCTGCTGCGCCAGTTCCCCCGCAGGTCGACTCGACCTTCAAGCGACTTGCCGAACTCGCGGATCCGAGCGGGAAGGGCGCCGCGGAACTCGTAGATGGCTTGATCCGGATCACACACGAAGACCAGTGGCATGCCAGCGTGGTGCAGCTGGCCGAGGATCGCCAGGTCGTGGGCGGAGCAGTCCTGCGCTTCATCGATGACGATCTCGCGGAATCGTCCGGACAGCATCGCGATGATTTGGTCTTGTCTGCGCTGGAGGTTGTGTAGAGCGAAGATCCGAATTTCGTGGCCGGTGACGTAGCCCTCGGCAACCAGAGCTCTTTGCTTGTCCACTGCTGCCTTTGCGGCGTCGTCAAGGAGACCAAGCTTGGAGAGGGCGTTATAGCTCTTGATCGCCCTCTTTCTCGGCTGAAGCCGTGCAGTGCACCTCGCCGCGCCGGGTTCGCGGCTCCACTGGAAGTCGTTCAGGAAGACTTTGTGACGGTTGGGGCCTGTTCCAACCTCGGTCGAGGCATCGATGCGATCCCACGAATCGATGCGACGCCAGAGCTTCCCGGATCCCAGAAACGGGCGGAGGAGGTAGCGCCAGAGGAACGTGTCGATGGTACCTACGAAGTTCGGGAATTCGGCGAGCTCGGGTTTGCCAGCCTCGCGGCAGCGCTGCGCGACCTCGGAGCAAGCGACGTTCGTGAACGACAAGACGGCCCGGCCGCGTCTGCCTTGTCCTTCGGCAAGGTGCCGGTCGACGATGACTCGGGTCTTTCCGGCGCCGGGGCAGGCCTGCACGTAAAGCGGCGCCGGGTGCCGGACCGCGTCCTGCTGTTGCCGGACAGCGGCTTCCGCGTACGGGTCCGGCTCTGTCACGGCTGCGGTTCCGCGATCCACGTGATGGCAGTACTCAGGTAGGCGGGCACGACGAACTCGTCGTGCTCCGTGCTGAGCTCAGCGACGTCCTGGGCGAAGTCTCCCTTGCGAAGGTTCTTTTCCTCGAAAGCCTTCTGAAAGAGCCGGATGCGCTCATCGGGGTCGGTGGAGGCGTTGATCTCGGTCCACACCTCGGGGCCAATCCGGCGCTTCTGCCGGTTGAACGCCTTTTCCGCGACAGTGAAGTTGGCAGCTCCCCCCGAACGCAGAAGTTCGGGCTCCAGGGTCGGGTCCGCGACGAAGACCTTCAGCCGGTCCTCAGCGCCGAGCTCCCTGGCAAGGCTCAAGAGGTGCTCGCCCCGGTCGTAGCTTAGTGCGGGGTCCTTGTCGGTGATCACCGCGACTCGTTCGGCGATGCGTCCGCCGGCGGCTTCGGTCAGCAGGACCCGGATATACGGGGCGAAGTCCACGCCGTCGATCGCCACGATCGTGGTACCGACGAACCGTGCCCAGCGCCCGCGATCGAGGTCGGCCTGCTCGTCGGCTGTAGACGTGGCAGCTGTGCGGAACAGTGGTGATGCGGCGGGGCGGGGTAAGACCTTTCGCGCGAAAACCGGCAGAAGCAGAGATTCTGCGACACCTTCCACAAGGATGACGCGAGGACCGAACAGCATGGCGCTTCGCGTCGCGTCGAGGTAACGCTTGAGCTTCCCGCTGGCGTCCTTGAGGTCCAGGTCGGCCAAGGGGATCACCTTCGACTCGAATCGACTGCGGTCGAGCGCTGGCCATTCATCTGCGATCATTCCGTCCAAAGGCCGGTCGACGCCGGTTCGAAGCGGATGGCGCTTGAGGACCACGAGGTCTTCGACCTCGGCCGAAGCGGCGATCAAAGGTGAATGCGTCGTGACGATCACCTGGATTCGGCCGGCGTACTCCGCGGATGCGGGCGATGCCGCCGATGCCTCGGCGGCATCCCGCAAGTACTCGACGAGCAAGCTCTGCAGCTGGGGGTGCAGGTGCGCCTCGGGCTCCTCGACGAGGAAGACAGTCAAGTCATGATCCCGGGCGGTCCGTAATTCTGCGACCACAGTCGCGATGTAGAGCAGGTTGGCGTAGCCGAGCCCGGACCCCCGGATGTCGCGAGGATCGAGCCCTTGGTCGTTCATGCGGATTCGGAGCGATCGTGCGATGGACAACAGGTCGGGATCGGCGAACGAGATGTCCGCGACCTGCGGGCTGGCGCCAGCCGAGACGTCCGACAGCGGCGCGCGTACCGCACTTTCGACGCCGTCAAGGACCGCCCCTGTCTCCTCGGCCGTGCGGAGGGTGTCGAGGTTCCTCTTCACGGCCCCGACGAAGTTCTCCACCGGGACTTTGTGCTCGTTCAGCAGGTAGTTCAGGATCACCCGCAGGCGGTTGCCTGAGCCGGAGTTCAGCTCGCGCTGCGCGTCGCGGAGCGGCGGGAGGTACACGTGCCGCAACCGTCCACGGGCTTCAGGCTCGGGATCGCGATCGCTCGATCTGCCTTCGCCAGCGACCCACGTGAGCTTTCCCCGGGTCTCGGACCCGACAGGCGCGGTGTAGGTAACTCGGTATCGCACGGACTCCATATCGTCGAGGGCACCTTGGCTGTAGATGCCCAGCTGGGTCGGGGAGGTCATCGCAAAGGTCGCGCCCAGCTCGACGATGCCGGAGCCGGGCATGCGTGCGACGTCATCGGCGTCCCAGTAGCGGTCGCGGCGTCCGTCGAGCGGATCGGTGAGGAGACGGACCAGGTCCAGCAGGTTCGACTTGCCGCCGTTGTTTTCGCCGATCACCACCGTCAGGTGCTCGCGGACGGGCAACCGCACCTCCCTCAAAGAGCGGAAGTTCCGAGCCTCCAGCGACGTCAACCGCACAGGTTTCTCCTTGCTCGGCACTCCGGGCGACCCGCAAGGTTCCGTCCGGAGTGTCCTAAGTCGATCAATCGGGAGAAGGATCGTGAGCGGACGGCACGCTGTTACGGAAGGTGAGGATAGGTTCGCCCGAACGGATGGCGATGGTGCGATCGTAGTAACTCTCGTTGGCTGCTGGGTGCCACATCGAGCTGCCTGGTCGCCATCACGCTAGGAACCGCTAAGCAGTCCCGCTCCGTCCTCGTGAGGTCGAAACTTGCTGCGTCGTTGCCCAGGCGTAACGCCTGGTTGAGCAGGGTCGACGGAGCCCCTCCAGTCCTCGTCCCGGCCTAAATTGATCTTGGTGGCGGCGGAGAGAGCCTCAACGGCCCTCGCAGACCCTGTTATTCCGGCAGGCCGAAGTCTGGCGATGCAGCGACGCGACTGGCTCTTAAGACCTGGGCGAGCGTCGAGAGCGCTTCGAAGATGCCGAGGGTCTCGCTGAGGAACTCGAGGTACGTCATCCCGGAGGGGTCCTCATCGCTGACCACGCGGCCAGTCTGAAGATCGTGGTGCGCCGTAGCGTGCCCGATCGTGTTGCGTCGACGGTTGTCGAGCAGAACCGCGAACGACTCCCACCCGGGTACCTGAGCCACGTATGCGATCTTGTATGCGCTGGACAGCTTGTCGAATTTCTCGAGGCTCTTGGGGCGTTTGTTCACGGGCACGCTCTCGGGGTGGACGTCCCCGAAGTCGTCGGGGCTGCCGTTCTGCACGGTGTTCTGGGCTGCCATCAACGGCCACAGGCACTTGCAAGCGATCTCGAACCCGTGCTGGTAGAGATCCCGCACCGTCGAGAACTCGTCGCGGAAGAGCACCAGCTCATCGAATGCCTCTTTCTCCTCCGCGCCGACGAATCTGCCGAGGAGGCCCATCTCCCACGACTCTTGCTCCTCCACGAAGCGGTTGAGCTCGGTGAACAGATCTCGCTCCAGCGGGGCCGCCGCCTGCCCTCGACACCGAAAGGCCCTGAGGTGGTCCTTGTGCTGGCCCATTGCGTCGGTGTGCTTCCGCGCGAAGTGGCCGATCACTTCAGGGCCGCACGTCCCCGTGCTCCCCGTGATCATCGCCGTGGCCATCCCCAGCGCCTGGTACGCGACGCTGGTCCGCTCGTGGCTCGTGCTCGGCTCCCACTCGAGCCCGAAATGCTTCTTTGCGATGCGGGTGAACATCTCGGCATGGCCCTGGAGGTAGTACTGGAACAGCATCCGGACCTGGGGCCACAGGGCCCGGCCGGCTTCGAGGGCCTGGTGCCGCTCCGACTCGAACTCGAGGAAGACGTCGTGACCGAGGATCTGCACGAGGGTCATCGTGGGGAAGGCCCCTGTGGGAGCGAGCGAGTCCGCTTCGTAGAGTGACGGCACGAACGGGTTGACGGTCACCACCGGCACGCCGTCCGGCTCGGGGTCGTGGCCGCTCAGCACCTCGCAGTCGATGGCAATCCGGTGGTTCGAGAGCTCGGAGCCCGACATCGACCCTCGAATCGGCAGGCGGCACAGTGGGCACGGGAGGTAGAAGCGCGTCCCGCGGGTCGGCTCAACCCCGAGCCGCGCGACAAACATTTCATCGCAGCCGGGACACTTGAGGTGGTGGCGGGAGATCATGGAGCTAGATTATCGGCGGCCGTGTGCCTACCACTCGAAGCCGTTGGCTATCCGAAGAAGCTGCGGGTCAGAGGCGTCGAGAAACCGAGCACCGCAGCGTCATCGGCGCCGCGCTGCTGTGCACTATCGCACCGGGCCAGGCTCATCGTTTATGCGATACGATTCCAGACGATCAAGTTGATACTCGATCTGGTCACGGAGCTTGCCATAGGCCACAGAATCAAAACCGTCGCTCTTCAGCTGGAATCGATCTAGCATTATATCCATACCTTGCTGGAAGCCCGAGATTTTACCGTCAGCCGTTCGGCGGTCATCCTCGTCTACAGTTATCAGCCCCAGTCGCTCAAGCATGCGATTTGCCGTGTAAGTTGTGCGACTGATGCCATAGTTCAGCAAGCGAATCTCAGCCTCGATCGCGACTTGATGCTTTTCTGCCCCAAGCGAAGCGATCATCAGCAGAAATGCGATCTCACTGTCCTCCAACACATGGATCCAGCCTTGCTTGAAAAAAGCTGCAGGAAGGCTGAATGTAGTATCTTTCGATCGGGGCAGTCGATACTGCTCGTTTTCACCTTGCTCGATTTGGCCGCGCTCATGCAACAGCTCGAATCTCTCGTGCTTGCCTGATGTCCGCCCTTGATACGGCAGCCGAACTAGCCCTTCGGCAGCCAGAACATCCAACGTGGACTTCAGCTGACGTACTTTTTTGGCTCTGGCACTCATATAGCTTCGCCCGGCGCCAGCCGACTTCGCGTCGCTCGCGAACGTGTCGATCCATGACGGGGTCGTAAGCGTGGGTGGCGTTACGGGCAGCAAGTTATCAGGAAGCGTTCCGGCACGGTTGCGCTCCTGCCCTTGAGCCAAGAACAGCGCAGTCAGGTACAGCCGAAGTGAGATACCACGCGGGCTGATCAACCGCGTCGCCGGCGGGCGATCAGCTCGCTCTGGAGCTCGGCGGTCAGAAGCGTCAGACCTCGGCCTGTGACCGAGTCGGACAAACTCGTTACGGATTGTCACCACGGTGAAGGCGCGCTTGGTGACCTGGCCAGCTAGAAAAGCAGTCCGATCAGCGACTTCCTGCTCCGTGGCCTTGAGGCGCGCCAGGCGCTTCTCAAGCCTCGCACGCTCCTTCACCCCGGGTGGCTGGGAGAAGTCCAGGAGCCCCCGCGGGAAGATTGGAGTCGATTCTGACATCTTGGTCCGTACGTCTTAACCCGCCTGGAGCCTCTGACATTTCGACACTTGCATCGCGATCCTGGCCGGTCAGGCCGTAAGACGATGGTACACGCAGGGGCGCCGTGTCTGGGGCACCATGGCGTACGGGTCGGCTGAACGAGCTGGCCTTGACCCCGCGGGCTCGATCCCAGAGGGCCACCTGTCGAAGCGCGGCTTCGTCCGCCCTACCCGCACGTGGGGTGGGGCGGTCTCCGGTCCTAGCCGGAGACCGCGCCCGGCAACCTCCCAACTCCGCGCAAGGAAGAAGGAATGCTGCGTGTCTAGAGTACGTCGACCTCGTTCCAACGGGGCTGCACCGCGTCCGGAACCCGATCGTCTGCCCCTGCGCTGGGCCCTGATCGGCCTAGTAGCCGCGTTCGTAGGCGCTGCAGCTCTACCCGTGGGTGGCGCAGCAGCAGGTGTCGTGGCGGCACTAGCTGTAGCTGCTGGTCTCCATCGGATGATCGCCTAGCAACCAAGCCGGACGCGGGACTCCCCGGTGGTTCCCGCGTCCGGCCCGAGATTCGGCCATTGGGCGCGCTGGCCAGGAGGCTCTCCAACTTGTTTGCGAACCCCTGCTGCAGCGAGCAGAGCTGAGCTGCCAGCGGGCCGCCGGGCCTTGCCGCCGACTCGCAGCGACGGGCCGGCGGCAGCGCTCGCCTAACAACGGCTCGACGCCCTCGCCCAAGTCGAAGGCAAGGCCGTCAAACGGGTGCCCGCCACCACGCCGGCACCCGCGTGCACATCCGCACCGGCGGCTCGACCCGCACGAGGCGATCTACCCCGAGGTCGAACAGATCATGACCGTATCCGGGCTGTCGCTGGCCGAGGAATTCCCCAAACCCCTCACCAACGAAGTCCTCGCCGCCGACGTCGTGGTCACCATGGGCTGCGGCGAACACTGCCCCGTCCTACCCGCTCGGGTTGGACAATTACCCTAAGTGGTACTCGTAGACCGCGCGGTCCTTGCCAGGTCCTTTGAAATCAGCCGTCACCCAGATGTCGTTGACCTTGTAGTCGCTCGGTTGGTTGACGAACCCCATGGCTGGCCACGCGGCGTGTGCGGCGGTGTTTTCTGGCTCGGACGTGAGGTAGAGGCGCTTGGCGCCACACGAGACGGCATGGTCACGGACATCGGCGATCAGGGACTTCGACACGCCCCGCTGTCGGTATGAGGGATGTGTCATGACGTCCTGGATGTAGACGTCGTCCGGGTTGTCCTGGCTGCGGAAGGCCATGACGGCTCCGGCGAGCGCGTCGTCGATGGTGGCGACGGGGCACGTCGAGGAGAACAGTGACGCGTAAAGCCAGTAGTCCGAGTAGGTGCGTGGCCGAATGTACGGTGCGCCGAGTTCCATCAGGTCGATCACCTGAGGGATCAGCTCCTGGCGAAGCGGCGAGATCTTCATGTGGCTCCTCAGTCGTTCGAGTGGACGAGTTCGGCCATACGTTGAGCAGCGGTTACGGGGTCTACGGCGTCGGCGACACTGCGGCCGACGATGAGGATGTCCCAGTCAGGGCTGGTGATGATCGCGTGGTCAGCCGGGCTGAAGCCTCCGGATACCGCCACGGGGAGCTGGGTCCACGACCGTGTCCTGCGGGCCGTGGTCAGGGAGGTCGTGCTCGCGATGCCGATGTCGATGTTGGTAGTGATCGTGAAGCCATCGACCCTGGCGCGTTCCATGGCGCTGACCCACTGCCGTGATAACGACGTTGTCGGCGCGTCGAGCATGATGGGTATGCCGAGGCGGCGTCCGGCCTCGACAGCCGCCGAGACGCTGGCCGTGCTGGCTGGGCCTATGGGATGGGATGGGACATCGACGCGTGGAAACTCTACGACCACGACACACCCGGGGGTGCCGCCCCACCCGCACCCCGCGTACGGGGTGAGATCAGGTCCGTCGGCTGTCCAGCCGGTTGATCACCTCGTTCACCGGATCCCGGCCTCGTCCCGGCGAAGGCGGTGACCGCCGCGCCTGAGCCGCGACCCACCGATCCCGGCGGTCTCGCTCCTCGGCGGTCAACCCCGCCGGTTCCGGCCCGTCACCCGGCAACGGGTGATACGGATCCTCCAGATCACCCGGCGGATCCTCCCACCACTCAGCACGCCGCCACCGCGGCCCCGGCCGCTTGCTCATGCCACACACACCCATGACCGTAACCCCGAACCCCCGCCTCGCCGCTCACCTGTCCACGATCGCGTGACTCCACAACATGCTCAGTAGTAGCGCCACTAGACCGGGCCGACCTTCGGAAGCAGCAGGCGGCAGAGCCGATGCTGGCCAACCGGCATCGCGCCCGCCGCTCGGTGGTCGATCACAAGAGTTGGTCGCGGTACTCCTCGGCTTGTGTGCGAACAGCAGATTCGAAGGCGTCGTCGAGCCTCGAGCGAACTCGTTGGCGTCACCTTCGCCGAAGTCGCCCTCGGTGCCCTCGTCGTGCTCCGTCCAGGTCGAGAAGCTGAGCAGCAAGCCGCAGCAGCCGGGTGACGTCGGAAAGATCGACGAGCCGAGATCCAGCGGCAACGCTGCTAATTGATTACAGGAGCCTACAGGTGCTATGTCACACTGAGGCATGAACGGGTGGACTTTCCCGCCGCGTCGGTCTTCTGCCGATTTGGCGCAGCAACGCGCAACTTTGGTGCCTCAACGAAAGAAGTTGGTGAAGAACCAACACGTAGTATCGCGGGCCGTGCTGAAGAATTTCAGCTTCAAGGATGCTAATGGTGGCGACACTCTCATTCCCTATAATGTTCGAACTAAGAGGGAGTTGCGTCCGCTCGGCATTGGCGGATGCGGAAAAATCTTGCACTTCATTCGTTACGCGTCCCAATCCTTGGAAGATCTATGGAAGTCCTCCGTCGAAGACCACTTGCATCAGGTGTCGGCTTCGATACAAGATCGCAGCATCCTTGGTAAACCCGACCTGGTCACTGTGGTGAAAGACTGCATTGCCTTGCATCTCGTGCGCTCCCTCAGGTATCTTGAAGTCCACTCTGCCAGCATTGACCAAGCCCAGCGCGCGCTCGGGCCCGACCTGATCGGCAGGTTCAAACAGCCGCTGAGTCGGCTATTTTTGGCAAAGTATGGCCTCTATCCGGCTGGCGACGAGGCGCTTGAGTGCGTTGTAGACGAGTTCTTTGCCGAATGGAGACGGGTCAACTCGGACGGCTTAATGGAGCGCCAAGACGTCGAGCAAGCCTTCGAAAGAATTCGAGGAGGATTTACTCCACTTCAGATCAATGTCATGTATGCCCCTGCGGGAAGCGAATTTTTGATATCAGATTCCCCTGCTTTTACCTACCTGTTCGACGCGACAGGGGAGAGGTTCACGAAGATCAGGTCAGCTGTCGGCGATTCCAATGGTGTCGGGATGCCTATTGCGCGAGACTGTTTTGTCACGACGGCTCCAGACCTAGGGATGGGTGAGGTGCCTGCCAAGTTCGTCGACTACCTGAACATGGTTCAGATGGAGATCGCCTACGAGCACGTGTACTACCGACAGGGGAGCCCGCTGGCATCTTTTGTTTCTTCCGCCGCCGCCCCTTGAATCGTCGGAGGACACGGATGATCGTCGTAGCAACACCATTGGGCCCGCCGCAAAGCAGATCGGTCTGGTTACCTCCACTGCCAAAGCCGGGGCCACCGTATGGACGTCGTCACCCGCCATGGACGATTGCTGGCCAACGCTGCCGTTCCGATGTAGGCCAGCCGCCACTTCCGTCATGGTGGGACGGCCCGAAATCGTTGTGTGGCAAGCGGTGACCGAAATCGTCGAGGTGAGCACGGACGATGACCCGGTGTTGGACGTCGTTTTGGTGCACGGCCTTGACCGTTTTCTTGACTTGGTCGCTTCGGGGCTTCCGGGCACCGCATAGGGTCAAAGGCTGTCGAGAAAAAAGTGCTGGCGTCGGCCAGGTGTCCCTTGGCGCTTACTCGTTGACGTTGTCGAGCGGGAAATGCTCGTTGTCCCAGAGCCGGCGCAGGGTGAGCAAGGCGGCTCGGTTGATCACCGTGACTTCTGCTGTCTTCTCCGCCGACGTGCGGACGATGAGTCCCTGGGACTCCAGGTAGGTGAGTGACTTGCTGAGTCGCTGGGTCGAGTAGCGGCCGCTGCGTTTCAACGCTGCGATCTCGGCGGCGGGGGAGTCCAGTAGGTCTGGGGTTCGTTGGTGCCAGAGTTCGATGAGGTGGGTGCGGTCGCAGGTGGGCTGGGCGTGGTCGGTGATCTCAAGTATGAGGTCGGCGATGTCCACGGTTTCGCCGGTGACTTGTGTGCCCTGGAAGTCGATGAGTCCGTCTTTGATGTGGCGGGCGGCGCCGCGGCGGCCGCGTTCGGCAGCGACCGCGTCAGCGAGCTGGTAGCTGGCGTTGTCGGAGGTGGGCCAGGGGAGGAGCTGTAGCCGGGCCCAGAGCGCGGTATCGGCTAGGGATTCCTCGCCGATATGGGCCTGGCCGTGGTCGTCAACAGCGACCGCCAGAGCAAGCAGTGAGTCTCGTAAGGTCTCCACGACGCTGTCGCGGTAAAGCTTGCGGACCCGGTCAGCGGCCTGCGCGAGGTGCTGGTGGAGGACGATGTTGAAGAGGCTGGCGCGCTCCCGCCAGGCGATGAACTCGCGATACTGGCTGGCGTACTCGAGGGCGGTCATGAGTCCGGCGTCGCGTTGTTTTTCGGCGAGCTTGATCTTGTCGCGGCGGAGCGTGGATCCGTGTGCCGCGTTGGCTTCGATGATCTTGAGTACGCGGTAGGTCTGCGAGACGCGGTCGTCGGCGAGCAGGGCGTCCCATCTGCCGCGGTGATGCGGTCTGAAGGCGTCGCGGATGTAGTGCTCGGCGGCTTCGTCGTTCGTCAGGTCGTACGGGAGCGGGTTCGGCACGGTGGTCTCTCACTGGGTGGGCGGTTCGGGGTGGCATACGGCGCAAAGCTGCGCGTCCGGTGGCAGGGGTGCGTCAACGAGGCCGATGCGTGCGCATCGGGTCAGGACCGCGGTGTACTCGCCGGCGCGGATCGGCATCGGCTTGTCGTCGACCTGATGCACGTCATACGGAGCGGTGAGACCGGACACAGTGCTGGCCTGGAGCAGCTGTCGCGAGGAGCTGTCTCGCGCCCGGCTCGTGCGGGGGGTCGAGATCGAAGCGCGGCCAGTACGGCGCGTCCGCGCCGAGCGGTGGTTCACGGGGCGCGGCAAGCGGGCGGAGCGGGTGCACGGTCGCCAGCACCGCCGTTTCAGTAGGTGCGGGATGACGTTCGGAGGACGGAACGGAGGGGACTCGGACTGTGCGGCCAGGACGGCGGATCTGGACTCCGTCCGCGATCAGGAAGGCGCGCACCGCCCGGACGGTCAAGGTGGTAGAGGCTCGCGAGCTCGCGGAGGCTGGCGCCGGCCTGGTAGCGGACGCTCAGCCCCGGTGGCGGGCGTAGGTTCCGGCGGCGGTGTGACGACGCGGTGTGCGCGTTCTGGCTACCCATGACGGCCCCGGATGCAAGTGACGGTGACTGGTGATGTTCTGGTTGAGCCGTTCATTCGGCGCTGAAATGTCTCAAACCCGGGGGCGCCGCCTCACGCGTACGACGAGGCGGCACCCCAGGCCGATTGCTAGGTGGCGTTGCCGGTGCGGGCGACGTGATAGATCCAGTCCCGCAGCTCCGGGTCACTGGTGAAGACGTCGGGCTGGGTTCCGCAGAACCTGGGGTCGGCCGAGCGGCTGGCGGTCCCGACGAGCTGGGGGATGCCGTTGATCGTGGCCAGCGCGGGTGTCCCGGAGTCTCCGTAGCAGCTGCCGTCGGTGTCGCTGGGATTGTCGCCGCAGAATTCGCCGGCGGACAGGAACGCGGCCGCGCAGCGCGACGGCGCGGTGACACGAGTGTCGAGTTGCTGCAGGTGCCTCGGCAGTCCTGAGCGGGTGCTGTCGGGCTCGGTCACGCCCCAGCCGTATACGGAGATCGTGTCGCCACGTCGGGCGGCGTCGCGGGCGAGTTGCGCGGTCGGTTGCTGGGTCAAATGATCAAGTTTGAGCATCGCGCCATCGAAAGTCTTCTTGGGCGCGCCCTTGCCCCATTGCCAGCCGGGGTGGATCACGATCTTGCTCACTGTGGCGGTCTCGCCACCGGCGAGCCGGTCGAGGCTGCCGACCCGGACGTGGAAGGCCTTGTCTGCGGTCGGGATCGGTGCAGGGTCGGCGTTGAACCACTGGATGGCCGTCGCTCGGGCTGTCGCTTCGGTGGGTGGGTCGGTGACGCAGTGCGCGGCGGTGAACACCCAGCCGCGGAACACCAGGGCGGCGCCGCAGGTGTGGTAGTCGACGTACTGCTCCCCGTGGTCCGGTGCGTCGTACTGCAGCGAGGTGATCCCCGGCGGCGCGATCGCGGCCGGGTGGCCACCGATCAGCGTCGGCTCGATCGGTGGCGGTGGTGTGGCGGGAACGGCCGTCGCCGTAGGGGCGGCCAGCGTGGTGGCGATGCCCACCGCCGCGGTGGCTGCGAACGACCAAGTCTTTCTGAGCAAGGTGCGTCTTCCTGTCGATGAAGGGGTGTGAACCGTGCGTTGAGGAGTTGCTACCTGTGGCAGGCGGGGCACGTCCGGGGTGTGCTAGGCCCGGCGAGTAAAGGCCCGCCCAGCTCGCCGTCTTGCCCGAACGTGCGGACGTCGTTGCTAGCGGGATCGTGGTTTTTGCTGTGTCCTCGGCTGACGAATGCGGGGAAAGCGGAGAGTCGGCTGGTCGTGATCGGCCGTAGTCCGCCGGAGGTCGCGGTCGGCTCTGGGCCAGGCCAGGTGAGGTTGTTGGTTCTCGGCCGAAATGCGTTCGGTGATACCCGCTACGGAGTCTGGGCGGGCGTTCCAGCGCCGACGTCGATGGCGGGCGCGGGCTCGCAGGGCAAGAACCGCGCCAGCCACCAGCAGGACGCCCGCGAGGTCCACATGCAGGGCCGGGTTCATCGCCAGTCCGGTTGTTTTGGGGCATCAGGCACGCATTCAGTCGCGAATCACGGGTGGTTCTGGGCTGTGTACGGCGCGGGTGCACAGGGGCTCGACGGTCCTGCACGCGCTGGGTGCGGCCGAGGGGTTGCCTAGACGGGCTTCCTGGGAGAGGGATTTGTTGTTCGCGTTGTTTTTCACGGGAAGTCGTGGCTCAACGGTTCAGCGCCGATGTGCGTTGTGGAGGCGAGACGATCTAGGTCGGCCTTGTTGCTGCTGGGCCAAAACGAGCTTCCCCGGAGGAGGCGTAAGAGGGGCATCACGTCCTTGGACAGTCCTGGAGTGACGGCCACGGCGCAACGGGAATGCACGGAGTGTGGAGTGGCGTCGGAGTCGAGAACGAGAGCTCCGGCCTCACGGGCGATGACGGCGCCGGCCGCGGTGTCCCAGGTGCGGTTGCCGAGCAGAACGCAGGCGTCGAGGGTTCCGTCGGCGACCCAGACCAAGTCGAGTGCGGTGGATCCGTATCGGCGAAGTCCCTGTGCGCGTGCGGTGAAGGAGCGGTCCAGGGAGGCGCACAGGACGTCACGTAGACCCGCGTCGGTACCGCTGCCGTAGTCGCCGAAACCGATCAAGGCTTTGTCCAGCCTGTCGGTGCTTGAGGGTGTGATCGGCTCGTCGTCACGAAAGGCTCCGCCACTCTCAGCGGCCGAGTACCGGTGCCCGAGAAGGGGCAGGGCGATGACCCCGAGCGCGGGTTGTCCGTTGTGGACCAGGCCGAGTGCGATCGCGCAGAGTGGGTTGCCGTGCTGGTGGTTGATCGTGCCGTCGATGGGATCGAGGACCCAGTAGGTGTCACGATTTCCGATCGGGCCGGTCTCTTCACCAAGGAAACCTGTGTCGGCGTCGTCGTCGGTTGCCAAGAACTGGTGTACGAGCCGCTCGACGGTCTCATCGACATCCGAAACGGGGTCGCGGTCACCTTTGTAACGGATCTGACGGGGACGGTGGCCAAGCACGTGCTCCACAGCGAGGTCCATCGCGGTGTGGGCCCTGGAGAGTGCCGACGTGAGGTCAAGCCGCAGCGCCATGTGATTCCTCAGACTTCGTGTTCTCGGCGGTATCGCCGGGAGGTGCCCTACTTGCTTGCTGAGAAGAGAATTGCCGGTATTAGCGGCCGCGATCGTTCTCCCACAACAGCGTGTGAAGCCGGGGAGACAGGTGCCAGCGACGCGACAGCACGGGCTCAGCCAGCAGCCGCATCCGTGTCAGCACGGTGGAGCTGTCGGTGCCCTCCGGCATGATCCAGACGGGGTGCAGGTCGTAGGTCCCCACCAGCTCTTGGACCTCGTCCAAGTCGTCGGTCTCTTGGACAACGAACTTCCAGACGGCCTTCCTGGTGCCGGCGAAATGGCGCAGCACCGCTGGGCGAATGCGCTGATGTCGGCGCAACCCAGAATGCGCGAGCTTCGGCGAGACGTTGAATCGTGTCGCCGCCGCGGTGAGCAGGTCCGTGGGCGGGATAGTGCCGGAGGTCTCGATCTCGACTTCGGTGGCGAGGGCGCGGTCGCGGATCGCGTGCAGTAGCCGTTCCAGGGCGCGCGGTTGTAGCAACGGCTCGCCGCCTGTGATAATCAGCAGGTCGACCGGAGCGGCGGCGAGCCAGGACAGGATGTCGTCGATCGAGAGAATTCGCTGCTCGGCCCTGAGGTCGTATCGGTTCGGGTCATGGGTTTGTGGGGTGTCGCACCACGTGCACGACAGGTGACAGCCGAAGAGGCGGATGAAGTGCGCGTACCGGCCAGTGCTCGGTCCTTCACCTTGGAAGGTGGGGCCGAAGGTTTCGTTGACCACCAGGTCGCGGTCTGGATCGGGCACAGTGGGTGGCTTCACAGCGCGTCCGCCGGGCCGTAGGCCGCTGTGTTGAGATGCGTTTCACGGACGAATACCCGTCCGATCGAGGCTTTGGGAGCGCAGGGCAGCGCGATGAGCACGGCTTGGCTCACTCGTCGAAGCAGCACTGCTACTGCTTCGACAGTCGGCCAGGGCAAGTCGGAGGCCAGCCGTTCCTCATCGCTGACCGCCTCCCTGTCGTCGGCGCCGAAGCGAAAGACTTTGGATCCCGCGGTGTACAAAGGCAGCGCGAGCGGATCCCGGATGCCGAGCATGGTTCCGTGATCAAGGTGGGTGTCGATCCACTGCCGGACTCGGGCCTTGAGAGCGCCGAACTCCACGACTGTCCCGTCGCTGCTCAGAGCAGGAGCAGACACGGACGCCGTGACCCGCCAGGAATGGCCATGCAGGCTGGTGCACTTGCCCCGCAACTGCGGTAACCGATGCGCGGTTTCGAAAGTGTGCTTGATGCTGATCTGATGGGCTGGCGTCGCGACAGCGGCCACCGCGAACTTCCCCTGGTCGGAGTGGATCTGCCCGTTTGCCTCCGTGTCGTGCATCGTGAGAGTCGAATCCTTTCACGTGAGTGCCGTAGTAAGCGGAAGATGTCTGTGGCGTGCGGCGGAAGATCGAGGGGCGGGAGATGTCTTCCGCCGCACACCACGACAGTCAACGACGGATAGCTGGCGCTATCCAGAGCGCCAATGAGGCGTCGACGAGGCGTGGACAGCGCGTTGCTCACCCTGAGCAGGGAAGTGGGCGACGCCTAGGGCGTAGCCGCTGGGACGGTGTTCACCAGGTCGGGTTCATGCGATGGCCAGGTGGGCCACGCGGTCAGCTGCCGTAGCTGAATGAGTACGGTCTGTCTCCGATGTGTACACAGCCAGGCTGCGGACCTCCCTGCCGGCGGATCGCCGTCAGAGCCTCGGCGAGCAGGACCTCCAACTGGGCTACGGTGCGCCGCTCCTGCAGGATGACCAGGTGCGTCCGAGGCGGCTTGGCCTCACCGCCCCCGATCGAGTCGTCGACCGCGGCTTGGATCCGTGCGCAGTCCTCGAGTCCATGCTGTCGGCAGCTCCAGCGCGGCGGAAGCTCCGCATCTGCCGCGAAGGGCACGCTGAACACGTGACCGTGTGAACATTCGAACCGGGCCGTCACTCGGGCTGCGGGCTCGACGGCTTGATCAGACTCCACGCTGGCGCCGCCCCAGCGGTAACCGCGCAACACAGCTCGTGGCATCTACCTGGTACCGGACTGGCGAGCCACGCGCTCAGTGCTACGCCTGGGCGGGCGGGTGAAGGGGCGGCCGCCGCGCGGGCGCAGCTGTACGCCGGATTCAAGCAAGAGCCGGTGAATGAAGCCGTAGGATCGGCCAGTCAGCTCGACCAAAGCGCGAATGCTGGAACCGCGCTCGTACATTTCCTTCAGTTCCGAGCCCATGCGGGATCGTGCGGCGCCGGTGACCTGCTTCCCTTTTGTGAACTTCAAGGTCGACGTCATGGGCGCTCGCTCCATACGTGGCAAACGGTGGTTCTCGATCGGACTGATTGCCCGTCGTTGAGCGTGACAAGTGCTGATGCCGACGTCCGTGCGTTACGAGAGTGTCTGCAAGCGGCGATGACGGGAAGGTTGGCCACGCTGCCGCGCCGCGCTTCCGAAACGAGCATGTGCATCGAATTCGTTCCTTTCATATCTTGTTTGCTACCTGCCCCTTGATTTGGAACGGTGTTCGCGCTTCCTGAAGCAGTCATGCGAACAATCTGCGTTCGCGAGAATTGATTCGCGATGTGAACAGGGAGTCGTGGGCCGCCAGTCTCGATTTCGCGGATATATCACCTGCGCCAGTAGAACGCCTGCTGCCATGGGTTACCAGGGCGCGTAGTGAGCGATCGTAGGGCGCTAATGCGGCGTTGAGTGCTATAAGCTGTGTCGCTGAATTTGGAGTAGCGTGACAGATGTGCACGATGCGGTGACGGGTTGGCGCTCTCTCGACCGGTCTGCTGGAGTGTGGTAGTCCGAACGGGTGTGGCTTGCCGAGGGGTCCTCGGACTTGATCAATTGCTGGTTATCGTGGCATGTGACTGGCGAGGCAAGGTGACGTTCATGGGTGTTCAGAGAAAGGCCTTCGCGGCGCGGCGTGTGGCTCCTGAACTGGTTCGAGCAAACCCGAACGCACGATCGCTGATCGCGGATTTGCTGGCCCGTGAGCGCCGCGTCGAGGTGCCCGCTCTGCGGGGTCTCGCTGTGCGAGCAGGGGTCGCGGTGTGACCCCTGCTCAACGGTGTCTCTATCTGGTGGTCTCGGCAGCGCCGCCGGTGTTGCGGCTCGAGGAATTCATTCCCCGCCTGTCGGCTGATGGCTGGACGGTGTGCGTGATCGCGACACCGACGGCCGCCTCGTGGGTTGACCTCGACGCTTTGGCTGCGGAGACGGGATGTGTGACGCGGGTACACCCGCGGCCGCCTCGTCAGAAGGAGAAGTCGCTCCCGCGAGCCGACGTCATTCTTGCCGCGCCACTGACCTTCAACTCGGTGAACAAGTGGGCGGCAGGTATCAGCGATACTTTCGCCTTGGGCGTGTTCAACGAGATGCTCGGCACCGAAGTCCCCATCGTCGCGGCTCCGTGTATAAAACCCGCCCTTCGCCGCCATCCCGCGTACGCGGACAGCATCGCTCGACTGACGAAGGCCGGTGTGACGCTGCTCGACCCGGACACGATCACTACGCGCGCCGAGGACGGCCTGGCCAACTTCGACTGGTCGTACGTCGTCTCCGCCCTGCACAGCGCGGTCACGTCCGATGTGGATAGATAAGGCTGTTCGGTATGCGAAGCTGGTTCAGCTGATCACAAGGCAGGGGTGGCGGGGAGGCGTCCGAGTACCGGCAGCGGCACGAAGTTCTCCGCATAGTCCCTGCCGGTGCGGCTTCCCCACAGGCGTGCGAGTGTCTCGGCCATCGGCCCGAAGTGGTCGGCGATCGGCTGGGAGGCGTGCGCCGCGAGAGCACGCTGCTTTCGGTCGTAGGTATCGGTGATGTCGATGATCGTGTGCGCGGGAATAGGGCCGTCGAGGGTGAGACTGTTGTAAGAGTCGGCGGTGTAAACCCGGCGTGGATGCCCAGTGGTGATGACGACGTCGGGCAGGGCAGCCACGAGGGTTTCAGCGAGCGCGCGGTGGTCGGGGTGGACGTCGCGCAGCGGGTGGGTGATGACGACCTCGGGCCGGACGGCGAGCAGTAGTTCGCGCAGCGTCGCCATGGTGGGCCGGTCGTACTGGTTCAGCGTGGCCCCCAGGATCGCCGCGCCCGCTGCGGCTTCGGCGTCCCGCCCTGGTTCGGCGTGGTGCGGGACGGCGATGGTGACGGCGGCCGTGGAGGCGGAGCAGCGTGCGAGGGTTCCGCCGGCCCAGAGTTCGGCGTCGTCGGGGTGGGCCATCACAGTCAGCACGGACGCTGGAGAGGTGAACGGCACGCCGCTCACCAGAGCCCGAGCTTGTCGATGACGTCAGCGGGCCTGGGCAGTTCTCGCGTGGGATCACCGGTCGGGTGGTGCGGGAGCGTGAGGTCGGTGCGCATCCGGATGAGCTCGCGCCAGGCAAGTACTTGGTCCCAGGTCTCGGTGACCTTGGCCTTCCTCGAGCCGGTCAGTCGTCCGGAGTCCGGGAGCTGGTCGAGGTGCAGCCCGCCCGCCAGGAGCGTGGCCGCCGTGCCCTCGCCGATCCCTTTCACGCCAGGGATGTTGTCCGCGGGGTCGCCTTTGAGGGCACAGAAGTCGGGCCACTGCCCGGGGGTGACGTTGTAGCGTTCGGTGACCTCGGCGGGGCCGATGTGCCGCCTGCCCCGCTTCATCACGGTGTTGAGCGCGCGGACGTGCTCGTCGACGAGCTGGTAGAAGTCGCGGTCGCCGGACATGATCCAGACCCGGCGGCCGGGTTCGCGTTCTCGGGTGGTGGCGACGAGGGTGGCGATGACGTCGTCGGCTTCGGCGGTCTCGATCTCGATCCAGGTGATGCTGTAGCCGGTCAGGGCCCGTTGGACGTGCGGGATCGCCCGCAACGGTTTGAGGGCGGCCTCGTCGATGACCCGGTTGGCTTTGTAGTCGGCGTCGCTGTCCTTGCGGTCGGCGGCGCCGTGCTCGCCGTCGAACACGACGAGGACCTCCGGCGGTTCCGGCATTTCCTCGCGGATCGCGACGCGGAGCAGGGCGAAGAACCCGAACTCGGCGGTGAGATCGCGGGTTTTGTCGCGGGAGAGGATCGCGGCGGGGAACCCGAACGCCGCGCGCCAGAGCAGGTTGTGACCGTCTACGAGGAGCAAAGGGACGCCAGCAGGCATCACCGCACCGCCTTTACGAATGTCTCGGCGACTGTGGTGGGCAGATAGTCCCGCGAGCGGTAGTACGCAGCCCTGGATAGGTGTGCGTAGCGTACTGGATCTGCGAGGAGCTGTTCGGCGGCGCGCCAGAGACCGTGTTCGCCCCACGATCGGGGGATGACCACCCCGCCCGCGTCGTCACCAGTACCGATCAGGGAGGGCAGATTGCCCACGTCGAAGGCGACGACCGGGGTCCCGGCGCTCATGGCTTCCAGCGCGACCAGTCCGAAGGTCTCGCGCAGCGAGGGCACGATCACCACCGCGGCCTGCGCGAGCCAGGACGGCACCCGGTCCCAGTCGAGGCCGCCGCCGTGGACGGTGGCGAGCGTGAGGTGGGCCGCCGCATAGCGGCACCGGTCCAGTTCGGCCGCCTGGCCGCCGAGGGTGGCCTCGAACCCGGCCTCGCCGACGATCACTTCGACCGTGCGGTCGACCAAGCGTCCGGCGTCCAGCAAGGCCCGGACGTTCTTCTCCGGTCCGAGCCGGGCCAGGATCCGGATCGGGCCGTGCCGTCGCAGTGCCTCCCGCCGCGACTCGGGTGGTGGTGCAGGGTCGTGCAGCAGCGCGTTGGGGACGACCTGCCAGCCGCGCGTGTCGTAGCCGCGATCGCGGGCCTGGTCGAGTACCGCCCGAGACGGTGCGATGACCAGGTCGGCACGGTTCAGGGCGGGCTCGAGGTCCTGGTCGTGCCCGACGACGTGCATGGCCAGAACCGTGCGCGCGCCGCTGATCGGTGCGGCTCTGCCGAGACCCCATAAGCCGTCGGTGTAGACGGCGACGTCGACCCGGTGCTCGCGGTACACCTCGCATAGTTCTGCGGCGAGCAGGGCGTCCTGTCCGTGGGTGCTGATCGCGTCGCGCAGTTCGTCGTCGTCGCAGGGAAAGGCGACGCCTACCGAGGCCACCCGCATCACGGTGTCGTCCTGGGCGTCGATCGGGGCGGCGGTCAGGATGAGGCTGCGGTGGCCGAGTTGGCGCAGGCCGTGCGCGAGGGCGGCGGTGGCGCGTTCGATCCCGGCCGGCGCGTTCGGGGTGTAGGAGGCCAGGACGAACGCGACGGTCAGCGGGGGCGCGCTAGACATGGCGGAGGACCTTCCTGGGCGGCGGCAGCGGTGTGGTGTCGTTGTCGGCGGGTGGCTGTTCCCAGGGGAATACGACCCAATCCGAGACGGTCCAGATCGAGTAGTCCGGCAGCGTGGTCGCCCCGGTGTTGAGGCACAGGACCGCGGTCAGGACCTGGGCGTCCGGGCCGAGCAAAGGGGCGAGGTCGTCATGGGCGCGGCGCAGGGTGGCGCCGCTGCCGCAGATGTCGTCCACCACCAGCACACGGCCCTTGAGCCGTTGACCGTTGAGGGCGCGGGTCAGCGGGCCGAGATCGAGGGACACCTTGCCGGTTGCCTGCTGGTAGGCGCCATCGCTGGTGTTGTGGCGGGCACGGACGATGCGTGCGTTCATGCCCAGGGTGGTGGCGATGAGGTGGGCGGGCGAGATACCACCGTTGGCGAGGCCGATGACGCGCTCGACCGATGAGTGATCACGCAGGATCGCGTCGGTCAGGAGCGCGGTGGCGTCGCGGAGAGTCTCTGGTGTCACGCGCCAGATCTGGTGGTGTTCGAAGTCGCGGTGTGCTGTGGTCATTCGCGGTGTATTCCTTACAAAGCGGGGGATAGCGCGGCAGCGAGCTGGGACCCTCGGTCGTGGGCGGCACGGAGCTCTTGCAGGGCTTGCACGAGGTCGTACTCGGTGGTCTCGGCGATGCTGGCCATCGCCGACAGCGCGGTGGCGTCGAGCTCTTCGACCAGGGCCCGCTTTGCCGCCGGGGACTGCTGGATCCGGACCCGCGCCCATTGCCGGAGAGACCGCAACCTGGGATCAGTGGTGTGCGCGAGGCCAAGGAGGTCGACCGTGATGCGAGTGCCGTAGTGGCCGCTGAAGGCGAGGGTGGTTGCGCTGAGGAGTAGCTCGTCTGGTTGCTTGTTCAGCACGGCGCATACTTCGATCAGCCGCTCGACGGATATCCGGCGCGTGCCGAGTTCATAGCTGGCGAGGGTTTGCACGGAGAGGTCGACTTCGTTGGCGCCCATCGCGGCGCCCATCTGTTTGCGGGTCCAGCCGCGTTCTCTCCGTGCGGAACGCAGCAATTCGCCCAGGGCGTGCGCGAACTGGTCGAGCTGTTCGCTCGTAGGTGTGTTCATGGCCTGTCCTCCGTAGCGGGGCGGGTGCTGGCGAGCCAGGCAGTTTCGACGTCGTCCGCGGAGTCGCTCATGCCGAGCCGTCCCGTGTGGTCAGTGCGAGATCGCTGGCCGTGGACAGGGCGCGGAGGGAGCTGATGGCGTGTGCGCTCGGCTGGTTGCGCCAGATCTGGCCGTCGGCGCGGATCACTGTGAAGCCGCCGGCCGCCTCGCGAGTACGCAGACGTACGGGTACGGCCGCGGTGGTGCTCAGTTCGGCGAGGAGTGCGAGAGCTTCGTCATCGGTCAGCTGTTCGGTTCCGGCCAGGGCTGTGCCTTCTCCGATGGGAAGCATCTGCAGGAACGTCACCCCGCTCACTCCGAGGGTGGCGGCCAGGTCAACCATCGCTCGGATGCCGGCCAGGGCCGTGGAACGCAGAAGCACGGCCTGAATCTGCGTGGGGATGCCCTGGGTGATCGCCGCGCGGATTCCGGCGATGGCGTGATCGAAACTGCCTGCGCCGCGCCACCGGTCGTGGTGTTCGGCGTCCGGTCCGTCCAGGCTCACCCGTACGGCGTCCACACGAGTGGCCAGGGCTTCGGCGCGGCGGGCCAGGTGGGTTCCGTTGGTCGTCACGCTGACGGCGCAGCCGCCCGCGACGAGCACGTCGACTAGTTCGGGCAGGTCGCGCAGCAGCAGCGGTTCGCCGCCGGAGATGTCCACGCCAAGGACTGTGGATTCGGCGAGCAGGTTCGCGATGCGGTAGCGCTCTGCCCGGCCGAGCTCGAGGATGGACTTGTCATCCAGGCAGTACGGGCAGGTCAGGTTGCAGCGCACCAGGGGTGACCAGCACACGCTGATCGGCACGTCCGTTTGGACGGCTGCCGGGTGGATTTCAGTCCAGGACGCGACGTCGGTGCCGGGCAAGCGGACACGTCCCGAGTCGAGCGTGAGACCGGCGTGGTGGGTCAGGCCGGTGAGCGGATCATGGACGACGCTCTCGTTGCCGTGCTTTCGCGTCGCGAAGGTACGCATCGTGGTGGTCATCGCCGGGGTTGACGGGGTCATCGCAGTACCTCGCAGGAGTGCAGCAGTTCGGTCATGTCGGCTGTGAATGCTTGGGAGCGGCCGGTGGGGGCGGGCCGCCGCATGAGGTTCCAGTAATGGGCGAGGGTGTCTGGCCAGCTGGCGAGTTTGCGTTGCCACTGCTGGTCGGCGTCCGGGGGGTCGAGGTGGAACCCGACGGCCTGCCGGAGCGGGATGACCAGCAGTCCGTCCGCGATCAGGCACGCGCCGAGGTAGGTGTCTTCCATGCCCCAGCCGATTCGCCCGAACTCGGGGTCGAACCCTCCGACGTTGAGCACGGCGGTGCGGGGAACGGCGACCAGGGCGGTGACGACCATGCGGGGGAGGTCCCAGTCGACATAGCGTCGGCCGTAGCCGAGGTCGAGGAAGTCGTGGGTGTGATCCAGCGGGCGGCCGTCGAGGGGCGTGCCCAGGGTGGTGCCGGTGTAGAGCAGCGGTCGGCCGACCGGTGGCCGCCAGACAACCCGGTGGTCGGCGGCGAGCTGCGGGTGATCGGCCAGCACTCCGCGCCCGCCCTGGTGCAGGTCGTAGGGGAGGTTGTGGCGGAACCCGACGAGCACCGTGGTGTCGGTCGCGCGGGCGGCGACGTCGGTGATCACGTGCGGGGGCAGGAGCATGTCGCCGTCGAGATAGAGGACGGTTTGCCCGCGGGCGAGCGCGGTGCCGAGGTTGCGCGCGGTGGCCGCGCCCGCGCGTTCCGGGATACGCAAGACGGTGGTGACGATCGGATGCACGGCGGCGATGGCGGCTGTGGTGTCGGTACTGGCGTCGTCGACGACGATGATCTCGAACTTGTACCGGTGGTGCTGGCCTTCCAAGGCGTCGAGCACAGCTGAAAGGCAGTAGCCGACGTTGTGGGCCGGGATGACGACCGAGAGGGTGCGTATGGCGGCCAGCGGAAGGCCTGACGGCGTGGGCTCGTGCCAGCCGATGCCGGACACGGCCTCCCAGCTTCGGGTGCTGCTGGTGTGAAAGTTGTTGCGGTGCAGTAATTCCTCGTGCAGCGTGGTCACGCCCACCCCCAGTCTCGGAGGTGAGACAGTGCGTCGTGCCATGCCCTCGGATCCGGGATGATCGTGATCTGCCCGAATCGGGCGGGATGGTCGAACACGCGTTGCAGAGCGTGCAGGTACAGAGGCTCGACCAGGATCAGCACGTGCCGCAGCGACGGTGCGTCGGCGAGTTCGGCTTCCAGTTGAGCGGCGACTGTCCGCTCGTGCAGGCGCGCCGCCGCAGCCCGTGTCGTGAGCCGTTGGTCGTAGGTGCTGAGCAATGTCTCAGGACGCAGCAGTCCGTGGGCGCCGGACAGGATCCGGATCCGAGCTCGGCGAGCGGAATCCGCGGCGAAATGTTCTCGCGCGTTCGGGACGCATCCGCCCTGGTAGAGGTCGAGCGCCTCGACCGGCGCGGCAGTGACAAGCTTCCTCCGGGAGCAGTTGAGGATGATCAAGCCGCGGTCGGGTGCGAGGGCGCGAGTAGCGGGCGGCCGCTGGGTCATGGTTCGCGCACCACCCGCATGCCGATGCCACGCGAGCGCAATTCAGCGGGGGCGGCGTTGAGGAACGTGCATTGCGCGTACAACGGTGGCGAGGCGTAGGAACCGCCTCGGATCACGATTCCCTCGCTCATCGTGGTGCCGGCGGTCCACTCCCACACGTTGCCCGCGACGTCGAGCATGCCTTCGGGTGTGGCTCCGGCGGGATGGGTGTCGACCGGGGTGACCGTGTCGTGCAGGGAGTCACGCAGGTTCGCGAGCGCCGGTTGCCAGGGTGCGCCGCCCCACGGCCAGCGGCGGCGGCCGGGTCCGGCGGCCATCCACTCCCATTCCGCCGAGCGCGGCAGGCGGCCGCCCAGGCGACCGGCGATCTGGGTCGCCTCGGCGTGACTGATCTCGGTGATGGGGTACCGCGGCCCGAGACCAGGCTGTTCGCTTGGCAGGTGTCCGTAGGCGAGCGGGGTGCGTGTCCACAGCAAGGTCGGGACCTTGACCGGGCGCCCGGTGTCCCCGAACGCGCAGAGCCCGCCGGCGATCTTGATCCATTCCAGGTGCATGCCTCAGCCGCCGATCAGGAACAGGTCTTCGACGTTGGCGTCGTTCCGGATGCGGCTCTTGCGCTCGTTGGGGCACAGCCGAAGGCTCGAGAGCGCGTCGCTGATCGTGTAGAAGGCAGCGTGTGCTTCCTCGCGGCTTGGGGAGAAGGCGGCATAGTTGTCGGCGAAACGGACGACCCGAAGCCGCGCGAGTTGTATGTCCACTCGGGACAAACGAAGGTTGATCAGCATGGGCGCCAGGCCGGAGCCCGCCGCGATCGGGCTCGGCATCGCGGCGAGTGCCGTACGCAAGCGGGCCAGGAAGGTGCCGTCGTGGACGTGCTCGGCATGCCAGTCGATGACCTCGTCGACCGTCGCGCCTTCGGACACCGACGCGACGTCGAGATCGGCGACCCAGCGGAGGCCTGCCTGATGATGCACGGCGGCCTGCCGTAACGAGGTGATGCGATTTCGGCGAGGGCGGAATCCCGACACCCAGTCGCGGAAAGCCGTCGCTTCCAGCACCGGCTCGAGCGCGGTGCGCAGCGCGCGGTGCACCAGACGATCCCGCACCGTGGGGATGAAGGTATGCATCTGTTTCCCGGTATAGGTGGGGAGTCGCACCTCCCGGACAGGCCCGGGCCGCCAGGTGCCCTCGGCGAGTTCGAGGGCAAGTTGCGGCAGCAGCACGTGGGCCTCGCTGCGAAGGCGCCCCCAGGTCATGCCGTCGGCACCGGGGGCGGAGGCCTGTCGGCCGCACTGGCGTAACGCGCGGCGCAGACGGGGCTCGGACAGCAGCGGCATCAGCGAGTGCGACTGCGGTCCTGCGCTCGAGGCCGCTGGCGCGGGTGCGTCCCGGTGCGCTACCGTCCTGGTTGCTTGGGCGGCAGGAACGATCTCCTCGCCACGCTCTACCGGCTCGCTACCCGACACGCGCGAGCTGTGGCGCTGGGAACGACGGCCCCGCCCAGGCCCACCCGGAGATCCGAACTCCGCCTCCACCATCGTTGTCAACTCCTCACACGCTGCCGTAGTTGGTGGGGTCGGGGATGCCGTTCTGCTGGAACGCTTCCTTGCGTTCGGTGCAGGTCCCGCACGTGCCGCAGTGCGTTGTCCCGCCCCGGTAGCACGACCACGTCTTCTCGAACGGCACGCCGAACGCCGCGCCGATACGGACGATGTCGGTCTTGCTCTGGGCGATAAACGGGGCGAGGATCTCGAAATCGTCGTCCAGTAATCCTTCATTGGCGACGCGGGTAGCCTCTGCGTAGCGCTCGACGAACTCCGGTCGGCAGTCCGGGTAGACGGCGTGGTCACCTGCGTGTACGCCGAGGGCGACTACGTCGGCCTTACGGACGACGGCTAACGAGACCGCGATGTCGAGCATGATCGCGTTGCGGTTCGGGACGATCGTCGCCCGCATCGACTCGTCGGTGTAGTGGCCGTCAGGCACCGGCACGTCCGCGTCGGTCAGCGCGGAACCGGCCAGCAGCCGGCCAAGCATCGTCAGGTCAACGATCTCGTGTGGACAGTCAAGCAGTCGCGCGATCTCAGCCGCGTATTCCAGCTCGACCCGGTGCCGTTGGCCATAGTCGAAGCACAAGAGCGTCAGCTTTGCTCCGCGCTGTGCTAGCCAGTACGCCAGCACAGTGGAGTCCAGACCCCCGGAGGCGATCACAATGGCGTGCCGCGGGTGCAGGTGAGCAGACGAGCCGATCGGCACGATCACCACGTCCCGCACGGTGAGGACACCCGGCGGGCAGCGTCGGCCACTGTGGTCCACGGCGGAAGGGTCATGTGTGGTTGTGGCCGCTCAAGCCACCGGACGCCCTCCTTCACGTTGTCCGACGCGGGAAGCAGGACAGTGTCGCCGTGCCGTTTCCAGCCGATCTGAGTGCGCACCAGGTCACCCCACGACGACATGCGCATGGTCGTGCGCGGCTGGGTAAGGAAAATCCAGTCATGGGGATCACCTGGCACCACGATGATGGGCACACGCAACATGTGCCGCGCAAGGAAGTTGTTGACCTCCGCGCCGGTCCCGGCGCGCATGATGAGCGCGTCGACGGTGGTGCCGAGCTGGAGGTAGACGTCGCCGGAGACGCTGTCGATCGTGGTTGGCCACCCGAGTACGTTGCGGTAATTCTGTATACGTTGGCCGGGTTGCTGTTCGGCCTGGGCGGGTGGGGTGTCGATGACGGTGGTCATGATTCTCTCCTCCTCGAGAGAGTTGGGCGTTGGGCGCGGCCGAACGGGAGGCGTCGAGTAACCACTCCCGCCCGGCCGCAGTCGGTGTCGCGGACATGCTCAGCCGTAAGGCACCTTGGGATAGCCGACCTGGCCCGCGAGGTCTGGCTAGGCGGCCCCCGCTCGGTGCGACGGTTGATCCGCGAGCAGGACGTCGCGCAGTGCCGCACGGAGCTGCCCGGCCTCGACGTTGGTCAACCGGGCGAGTCGCCCGCCCGGCAGCTCGATCTCGACGTCCGCGGAAGTACGCCGCCGTAGGTGCAGCGCGGACCGCTGGCCGTCGCCGTCGCGGCAGTCGACCCGGCGGTGCTGCCAACCCAGCCGACGAAGCAAGGCGGCGGCGGGCACGGTGTGACATGGCCGCCTCATGGGCCTTCGCCCTTCCTGAGCAGGCCGAGACCGTGTGTTCCGGCGGTCGCGATCGCGTACCGCAGGACTCGGTTGGGAGGCTGGCGCGGCGCACGGCGGTGCGAACCTGCATAGGCGGACTCGGCCTGCTGCCGTCGCCGCCACGCCATCCGCAGCAGACAACAGATGAACGTCAGCGCGGCGCTCGCAGTGATGATCAGAAGGATCACGCGCCCTCACCCCTGGCGGAGGGGATCGCGGCGGGACCAGGCATCGGGGTCGTGGTCCCGCCGCGACATGACGGCAGAGCAGGGCGCCCCTCGGCGGTCAGGGGAAGCCAGCCGAGGTTCTGCTCCACCGTGCTCGCCGTGCTGGTTGTCGTGACGGCGCCAGACACAGCTGGCGCGGGCGTGGCCGCCACCTCGGTGGCATGCTTGACGGCAGAGCGGACCTGGGTAGCGGCCCCGTGGTCGGGGACCGTGATCTCCCCCGGGGGAACCACGACCACGACCTCCGAGTCGCGCATAACAACACGCAGGGCCCGTTCACGATCAGTCACCTCACGGCACGTGATGAACCAGGGCCTGGTGTTCGTCATGCGGAGCCACCTCGCGGTGTCCCTGCTCCATTCCCGTCGACACACCGGCTGCACGAACAAACACGGCACAGCGAGCTGAGTCTTTGGGTATCGCGACGCGCGTGGCGCCACGAATCGCTGGAAGAGCATAATTACTCCAATATTCAGCGAGTCCCTATTTGGTTTGCTGCGTAGGACTTACATCCGCGCAGATTTTGGCCAAGTGTTCTCGTAAGCCTCACGGTGAAGCCGGTACGTGGCCCCGGTGTAGCAGCGATCCGTGGGTGCTCATTAGCTAAACGTCTGGATCAGGCCCCGGTCCAGAGCGGCTATGTATCGTCGATAGGGCGTTCATAGATCGTTGCCCACGCTGACCTGCTCGAAGTCTGGGGCACTGCAGTGCTTGGCGGACGGAAAGCGGCATTGACGTGCTTGCTGCCCAGTTAATGTGCCCCCCGTAGGAGGTGTGGTTTGTCAAAGCGCTGATAATATATTTCGAGATAGAGCCGTTCGTCGGACTCGAAATACAGCCGGCCTTGCTGGTCGAGCTCAAGGCTCCATATCGCCACGTCGGCTTGGGCCGGCGCGGCGAACCACGCGGCAGCGGCGGTGAACACGTCGGCGTAGTCGACGCCGCTGACGGTGTGAAGCTGAGCCGTAGTGGCGGCATCGTGCGGGTGGGGCATGGAATCGATTCCTCTGCACAGGTTGGGTGGGTGCTGGTACTTACCGATTCCGGCTCGTCGAACACGCAGGCCACCGCGGGGTGTCCCTGCTTGGGCTGCTCGGCGCGCAAAGTCCTCATCCGCAGACCAGCGGCTGTGTTGTGTCCACCTCTGCGACGGGTGCTCATCCGGATCGGAGCGAAGCCAGTCAACGCTCGGTGATCAACGACAGCCAGAGCGTCAACGAGGCGATCATGAGGCGGCTATGAGGCGACAATGAGGCGCCACTAGTCCTGACCTGCGCAAACGCCTCTCCAGGGTTCGTAGTCCGAACGGGTGCAGCTCATAGAGAGGGTGATCAGCCTTGACCGATAGCTGGCTATCGTGGCAAGTGACCAACGGGCGAGGTGATGTTCATGGGTGACCGGCGAGATGCCTTCGCCGACCGGCGCGAGCAGATGGGCTACACCCAGGAAAGCTTCGGGTTGGCGGTGGGAGTGGAGTTCTCCACCGTCGGACGCTGGGAACGGGGCGACCTGACCCCACATCCGTACCGCCGCTCACGTATCGCCAAGGCGCTCAACGTGAGCCTCGCCGAGTTAGGGGCCTTGCTCACGCCGCCCCGACAGGCTCCTACCGTTGATGTCGTCCACCCCCACCCTGCGGAGGCCGACGACATGAATCGTCGAGATCTGCTGCGCTTGTTCAGCGTGACGGGCGCGTTGCTCGCGCTGCCTGCTGACGAGGCAGTTGCCGGCGATGTCGACCGACTTACCGCAGCGGCATACACCGGCAGGGTGGACGCCGCCAGTGCCGCGGAGTTCGCCCAATTCAACTCTCACCTGTGGCGTGTGTTCGCGCTGTCAACGACCAAGGCGCAGGTACTACCGCTGGTTCGAACCCAGCTTGACGTGCTTACAGACTCTTTACGCCGACCACAAACACCAGGAGTTCGACGGCAGCTGTGCGAACTGACCGCGGACTTGTACCAACTGGCTGGAGAGATCTCCTTCGACGGCGACCAGTACACCGAAGCCGCCCACTGCTACACCCTGGCGGCGACAGCGAGCAGGGAAGCCACCGCTTCCGACCTCTGGGCCTGCGCGTTAACCAGACACGCCTTCATCGCGGTATACGAGCGACGGTTCGCCGAGGCCAAACCGCTGCTCGAGCTGGCCTCCAGCCTGGCCCGCCGCGGCGACCCTGCCCTCTCGACCCGACAATGGATCGCCGCAGTGCAAGCAGAGACTTTCGCCGGTCTCGGTGATCTCGATGCCTGCCAACGTGCACTCGATACGGCCGCCGAGGTCCAGCACATGAAGGGCCCGATCCACAACGGTGGTTGGCTCCGATTCGACGGCTCCCGCCTGGCCGAGGAACGCGGCACCTGCTACGTCACCCTAGGCCGCTACGACCTCGCCGAGACCGCCCTGACCGGTGCGCTGACCGGTGACCTGACCGCCCGCCGCAAAGCCGGCGTTCTCACCGACCTGGCGATGATCGGAGTACACCGGCGCGATCCTGACCGGGTTGCTACCTACGTCAACGCCGCCCTGGCCACCGCCCGCCACACCGGCTCCGGAGTCATTGCCCGCAAGCTACGCGGCCTTCAACCGAATCTGGCTCCCTTGCTCACCCACCAGCCGATCCAGCAACTCGACGTCGAGATCACCGAACTCGTTGGCAATCGCGCCACATGATGGAGGAAAACAGGATGCAGCAGAATGACCGTGGCCGCGTGTTCCGCGAGGCCTGGATCGCCGGAGTCACCAAGCACTACCCTGGCGAACCCAAGCCCGGCTACATCACTCCGTGGGACGAGACCCCGGACTGGGAACGCGACGCCGCGACCGCCGTGTACGACCAAGTCCTCGCCTTCATCGAGGCCACCGGTGGTGCCACCGCCAAACTCACTCCGGACCAGAAAGGCCACTTCGTCGCGCTGTGCTGGATCGGCCAGATTTACAAGCACTTCCCCAACCCGAAGTCGTCCTACGTAGCGGACTGGGGCGACCTGCCCGACTGGCAGAAGGCAACGGATATCGAGATCTTTGAACGTATCGAACAACACGCTTGAGCATTTGACGGCATTGGCAGACATTCGGCGCGGCTTACTCGTCAACCAGGCTGGTGGCTGAATCAGGCAGCGAGGTAGGCAGTATGGGTTCCAACCGGGAGGCGTTTGCGGCTCGACGTGAGGCGATGGGCTTTACTCAGGAGAGCTTCGGCGAGGCGGCCGGAGTGGAGTTCTCCACCGTTGGGCGGTGGGAACGGGGCGTAATGACGCCTCAGTCGTGGCGGCGTCCGCGAATCGCGAAAGCGCTGGCTGTCTCCCTTGACGAGTTGAACGCACTTCTCGGGCAAGTTCCAGCTCGCGGTTCACAGGACCTTGTTGCAGCCGGTCGCAGGGCAGACGACAGGGGCCGAGTCCAACAGGCCCCGCCAATGGCGAGTCCGCGTACCTCTGCGACCTCAGTCGCGTATGACCACGCTGGAAGCCTCGACATAAGTTCGGCGCCCACAGAGTTCCTCAAGTCGCTCACCTTGACAGTGAAGCCGCCGCGGCAGATCGGATGGACCGAGGTCGAGCAGGTCAAGTTAATGACCAGCAGCCTGGCCGCTAGCGAGAACCTCTATGGCGGGGGCATGGCCGGTGAAGCTGGGGCCGCTCATCTGCGATGGGTCGGCAACCTGTTGAGTGCACGAGCCAGCCGAGCCGTCGAAGCGGGCATGCTCGAGGCCGTCGGGAACCTCGCGGGAGTGGTGGCGTTCTCGGCTTTCGACGTCGGAGACCACGACGCGGCGGCTCGATGCTTTCGCTTTGGTTTATGGTGCGCCGAGCAGGGCGGATCGTGGGAATTACGTGCCGCGACTCTCGCCGACATGGCACGCCAAGCCATGTATCTCGACAATCTGGACGAAGCATTGTCCTTGATCGAGTTCGCTCACGTACGAACGGATCGGTTGACCGCTACAGCACGTGCCATGATCGGCGTAGTCCGGGCCCGGTTGTTGGCGATGTTGGGCCGCCACCTCGAAGCGCGAGCTGACGTGGATCGCGCGGACTCGTTCCTTGCGCAACGGCAGCCGGAGTCCGATCCGCCTTGGCTGGTCTACTACGACGAAGCCGAACACGCGGGTAGCACCGCGCGAGCACTTACCCCGCTCGCCATGGCGGAAGAGCAGCCGGGGGATGCCGCCGAACGACTTGCCTCTGCGATTCGACTGCACAGCGACGCCTATCCGCGCTCGCGAGCGTTCTCCAGGGCGCGCCTGGCTACCTTGCACATGACCATCGGAGATCCCCGCGAAGCCGTGCTCATCGGTCGACAAGCCTTCGATGACGCCACGATGTTGCATTCTCGCCGGATGGACGAGGAACTCGTCAAACTGGCCCGGGCATGCAAACGACATCATGCGATACCCGACGTGGTCGACCTTTCAGAACTCATAGCATCCGGTTCTTCCGATGTCTGATGCGCCCAACCACCGGCTTTTGTCAATGCAAGACTCGCGGACTATTCTGGAGGTGGCCGGTGAACGAGCAAACGTGGCGACAGCCGGAGCAACTCTGATCCGTGACGGAACGAACGTCCTCTACCGACTGACTGGCGGTGTCGTTGCCCGGATCGGGCCTCCTGGCTCCCAGCTTGTCGCGGAACGTCAGATCCAAGCTTCGCACTGGCTTGCTGAAGCTGGCATTACCGTTGTCCGCACCGTCGACAACATCGAACAGCCCACTGCCGTTGGAGATCGACCTGTCACGTGGTGGGTCGAACTACCGGAGCACCGCCACGCCACCCCAGCCGAACTCGGCTCAACACTGAGGCAGCTCCACAACTTGGCTGTACCTGAGGAGCTGCCTCTTCCCACCGTGGACCCCCTCGACAGTCTGGGTGCCTCCATCGACGGTGGATTCGTTTTGCCGGACGAAGAGCGAGCGTGGCTTAGAGGTCTGGTCGAACAACTAAGCTTGGATTATCGGGAGCTGGCACCGAGCGTTCCTCTCACGGTAATACACGGGGACGCCTGGCAGGGCAACGTCGTCGTCCCTATGGGAGGCGGGGGCCCGGTGTTGTTGGATCTCGACCAACTAGGAGTCGGGCCTCGCGAATGGGACCTTGTCTCTCTGGCAGTCGAGTACACGGACTTCGCGCGGATCACCGAGGCTGATTACCACGCTTTCGTCGCTGCTTATGGCGGCTATGATATGACAGTCTGGCCAGGATATCGAACTTTCGCTGCAATTAGAGAATTGCGCTGGACTGCTTTTGTTCTGAGGAAAGCCGGCGCGAGCTCAAAAGCCGCTGAGCAAGCGCGTTATCGAGTATCTTGTCTGATGGGTAAAATTGATCGTCCATGGACATGGTCGGCATTTTGAAACGTTGTTGCAGTGTTTGGATCCCCTTCGATTAAATGATCGGGTACTTGGCGTAAGCTAGGAAATATTCGAGCGGTGGAACCGTACCTTCAGGACCGTGGGACTTCGCCACTGAGCATCGAGTCGCGGCGGCGCTGCTCGAACAGGATGTGGGGCAACACGCTCACTATGGCACGATGGCGGCCGAAGCCGCTGCGGTCGCCGACTCGAAGCGCTCGCATCACATCGTTCGCGACTTGCTCAGCCAGCTTGAAGGGCGTCAGCTGCTGTGGCCTGTGTGCGAGTTGACCGACACGGGTGGCCGCTCCTACCAAGTGAGGCACCTTGAGGCATGAGCAGCCAAACCACTGCGGCGATCACGCAGTCTTCGGGCATGACTTGCAGGACGAAGGCGACCCGGAGGTCGAGTTCAACCCCGGTATTGCGGGGCGTCTGCCTCGAAAGAATGTGGCCGCAGGCGTGCTCATCCGTGACGGTGCGGGACGTGTGCTCTTCATCTCGCCGACCTACAAGCCATTCCTCGACATTCCCGGAGGTCTGACCGAGGATGAGGAATCGCCGCGAGCCGCTTGCTATCGCGAGGTTCGTGAAGAACTCGGCATCGACCTGCAGATCGGCGGACTACTGCTCATCGACTGGATGCCGACTCACGGAGTCTGGCGTGACAGCATCCAGCTCATCTTCGACGGTGGCGTCCTGAGCGATGAACAAATTCTGGCGATTCGGCCAGCGACCGACGAGGTCGGTCGATTTGAGTTCCTCTACGCTGATGCTGCCAAGCAACGTCTTCGTCCGTCGATGGCTCGCCGAGTTGAAGTAGCGCATCGAGCGCTTCTAGACGGTTCAGTGCAATACGCTGAATTTGGTCGAACTGTGTAAGGCTTCGGGTGCGACGGTAAAGGTAGATTATCTTTGGTTGGGTTCCCTATTTCATCGTTGGAATGCCCCGCATCAGTATTTCCTGACGCTGACTCAAGGAGTCGAGGTTGGTCGTCGGGTCGCCCTCGACGATCAGGATGTCAGCGCTGTGGCCTGCTGTGATCTGACCGACACGGTTTAGGCCGAGGGCCTGCGCGCTCGTTGTAGTGGCCATTTCGATGACCTGGTCTGCTGTGTAGCCGACGTGAGTGTAGAGCTTGAGTGCCTCGGCGAAGTCGGTGAAGCCTGAGCGAGGTAGGCCTGCGTCGGTCCCGGGGATGAGGGGTATACCAACTCGGGCCATCCATTGGAACCTGTTGACGACCATGTCGGCTCTTTCAGCTCCTAGTCGCGCCATGAAACCTTGCCAGTCGGGAGGCCATGCAACGCAGGCGTAGATGCCGCGCTCGGCCATCGTGCGTGCCACAGCGTCCTGGGTGTCGTAGCCGCCTCCGCCGTCCTGTAGCCACGTGCAGTGCTCGATCGTGGCGACGCCAGCGTTGACCGCTGCCTGGATCGCGTGAGTGCCGTGTGCGTGTGCGGCGACGGGGAGCCGGAGGCGACTGGCTTGGTCGACGACGATCTTCAGGTCGTTCTCTGTGAACTGGGTTTGCCACATCGGCGGCGAGTTCGGGGTGATCTGCCCGCCGGAGGCCATGACTTTGATGACGTCGGCACCCATGTCGGCGTTGTGCTGCACCCGTTGCCGCAGCTGTTGTTCGCCTTCGGCTTCGCCGCCGAGAAACCAGCAATGACCTCGTGGTGGTGTGATCGGCGGGCCGGCGGCAACGATTCGTGGGCCGATCTCTTTGCCGCGGTTCACTCTGTCGCGGAGGTGGATGGCCAGCCCGTCGCGGTCGCCGAGGTCCCGGACGGTGGTCACGCCGGAGTAGAGCAGTTGTCTTGCCCGCTTGGCCATTCCGTCGAGTAAGGCATCGTCGGGCGTCTCACGGACTGTGCTGACGAGGTCGGGGCCGCCGTCGAAAGCCAGGTGGACGTGGCAATTGATCAATCCCGGCAGCACCGTGCAACCTGGATAGTCGGAGTGGACCGCGGTGGGCTGGGCCTGCTGCTCAACAGTGCGACGGGGGCCGACCACCACGATGGTGCCTGCCTCGACGAGAACGGCACCATCCCTGATTTGTTCACCGCGAGGGCCTCGAAGTACCTGGGACGCGGTGATCAGCAGCTGCCGACCGTCACCAGCCTGTTCCATGGGGGTCACGGGGTGCGAGGCTTGAGCCGGAACACGGCGATGTTGCCGAGGTGCCGGTGGATCTCCTCGGGACTGGCGTCGCTCGGGAAGGGCCACATCGTCGAAGGCTTCCCGAGTTTCGCAAGGTAGGCATAGACGGCACCGGCCGCAGCCTCGTCGTCGACGAGGTCGGCTTGGTGCCGTGGTTCGGGGTCGCCTTCGAGGTCACAGTGCTCGGCTGCGATGAGGTTCTGGACCCAGTCGCGCCCGCGGTCGGGCGCGCAGATGTAGTGTGTTCCGTCGAATTGCACAACGGCTATGGGAACCGTTCGTGGGTGTCCGCTTGAGCGGCCTGGGATGGTCAGTGCTCGCAGGACATAGGTCTTCTCCTCGTATGGTTTCGGTTCGCTGGCGCGGATCTTGCTGAGTGCTGAAGAGTTGCGGTCGCGGATCTCGGTCTTCGGTGGGGTGGTCACGGACTACCTTTCTGGGCCAGGGCCTGTGAGAGGCGGACGAGCTGGTTCACATCGTCGTTTATGTTGGTGGTACTGGGTTCTGCGACAGTGAGGGCTGTCCTGGCCTGGGGCGCCGTTCCCGCCCGCTGTCGTTCGACCGCTCTTCGGATCGTGTCGGCTTGCTGCTCGGCCGGGCGCCCTGTGTCGTAGCCGAGGTCGACGAGGTGGGGGCTGATCTGGAGGAGACCGTCGCGAATCTCGATGACGCGTCGCCAGTATTTGTGGCCGATGCGCCATGGGCTGATGCGGTCGAACCATCGGTGGGTGGGAGCGCGGTCGAGCTGGCCCTCGGGAAACGCCATGTGGAGCGGTTCCCACAGCGGACGTAGCTCGTGGTAGGTCCGCCGGTGTCGCAGCCAGACACGGAGGGCGGACAGTCGTGCGGCGAGCCCGACGTACAGCACGCCGGCCAAGAAGAGGAAGGTCCCGATGGGGACCAGCCGGTTGGTGACGGCCATGAGGTCGCCGCCGTAGCCGGGATGACCGGTCCAGCGCACGATCGTGACAACGGTACGTGCCGCTGTCGCCGTCGCGGTGAACCCGAGGCCTGCTGCGGCGATACGGAGGCCGAGCCGGGCGCGGTGCTGGGATTCGTTGGCGTAACGCAGGGCCCAGCGGGCGGTCTGGATCGTGGCGTAGATCGTGTAGGCGCCGCCGATGAGATAGAAGGGGGCGACGCCGGGGGCGGACATAGTGTTGGGGAGCGAGCCGCTGGTCGGGTAGGCCTTGTCTCGTAATTCTGGCGGCAGGACGAGAATTGCTGTGGTTATCGCAGCGCACACGACTCCGAGGACCGCGCCTTCGATCTGCGCGCGCCGCCGGGTTCCGCCCGCAGACAGCAGGAAGAACAGCATCAGCGCGTACCGCGAGATGTTCAGGGCGAGGTTCATGACGAGCTTGACGGTGCTGGAGGTCGGCAGCTCGCCGAAGAGCACGCGCAAGTAGACGATGCCGGTGGTGGACCCCAACAGGTGGAAGGCGATACACGCGACCACAGCCCACAACGCCGGGTTGCGCGGCGACTTCGCCAGCCGATACAGGAACCAGGCCAGCACGAGGATCAGGAACTGGGTCAGGTTCATAGCAGATCGATCGGGTCACCCAGCGCCGTCTGTGCCCGCCGAGCACGAGGCGAATAGCCGGGAAGAGTGACCGATTGCGCCTTCGCCGTGGCCTCGAGCAGCACGGTGGCGAGAGTTTCGGCTTCCTCCTCGAACCTGTTGTCGTAAGTAGTGCGCCTCAGCGCACCACGGATCATCTCGATGGGAATGTCGGGCATGAGCTCCCGCCACACCGAGTCGTCACCGGTATCTGTCGGATGGTCCGCGAGAAGATGCCCGAGCTCGTGGGCGATGATGTGCTCGCGGTGTAACCACGTGGTACCGACTCTCTGCACCACGATGAAGTCCGCGGCGGCCGTGCTCAACCACAGCCCGAACGGACCGGGCACATCCATGGGCATCAACATCAACCGGATCGGCTTGCCGCGCAACCGACCGAGGCGCTCGCACACCTCGGTCATGGGCGTTGGCCCCTCGATCTTCGCTGCGGCTAGCTGCCTACGAAGGTCTCGCCGCAAACGCATCACCCGCCACTCGCGACGGACAACTGAAGGAAGGTTCCTCACGACGGCCCTCCCAGTCCGTTGTTGATCACCCAACCGCATCGTCGCAGAAAGACCAGGTCACATCGGGGAAGCGACTTCGACGTCACCCAGACGTGTTATCTGGGTCGTCCTTTCGGCTGGTCTGGAACTCAATGAAGTCCAATACGCTCCGCAGCTGGTCGCCCGAGAGCTCGCTTGCGCGGAACGCGACTTCTTGTACGCCCTCGTGTGAAAGCTTCTCCAGCAGCGCGTACTGGTTTTGCAGGGCGCGTGCTCGTGTTCCCTTCCCGAAGTACTCCAGCTCCACGCCGAAGTAGTCGGCGAGGGTCTGGGTGACCTCCAGGCTTGGTTCACTGGTGCCGTTGACCAGCCCGTACAAATGACTCTTGGAGATCCGCTTCTGATCGCGGTTGAGGTCCTTGTCCACGTCAGCGACGGTGTACGGTCTGCCGTCCGGGAGCTTCCTCAGACCGATCAAGCGCCGCAGCAGCACGGCGAACGGCTCGCCAGCAGCCTCATTCCCCGATGCGCTGTGCATGTCGTGGCCAGGTTCGGACACCGTGCACCCCTCCGTGCGGCCAGTCCGGAATATCGGATCTCATGCCGCCCTTGTCCGAAATGGTTGACTCGCGATCCACTCTTACGTACTCTCGACCTTGATCATTCCACTATATCGGAACGAGCTCGTGCGGGGAACGTGCCTCGCGGGCACATCGTCCGAACGTATCAACGACATCGTGGCAACACAGGCTGACTCCCGGGTCCCCGCCCAGTATTACGCGCCCGCCTCGCTCGATTGTGGGGGCGGCAGGCAGTGAAGCGCGGGGAGGCGCCTTGAGGAATATCAACAGTTTTGCGGCGGCGGTCGAGAGATGGCGCCGCGAGCGGGGAGTGACGCTCGGCCAGCTAGCCGGTATGACGAGCTACAGCGCCAGCTACCTGTCGAAGATGCTCCACGGCTGGCGTCCGTTGCTGCCGGCGGCGGTGAGCGAGATCGACCGTGCCCTCAGCGCCGGGGGTGAGCTTGAGTGGTTGGCAAAGCAGCAGAGGGTCGGCGAAAACGCTCCGATTCGCCCCATGCAGTTGCCTGCCACGGTTCCAGACTTCGTAGGGCGTGCTGAGCAGCTGCGGCGAATCGACGTGGCTGTCGGGAAGCGTAATGGGGCCGTCCTGGTCGCGATCGAGGGCGAGTACTGGGTCGGCAAGACGGCCCTGGCAGTCCAGTGGGCCGCGAACGCAGTCCACGGCTATCCCGGAGGCTGCCTTTTCGCTGACCTGCGGGGGCTAGCGCCGGGTCGACCTCTCACATCGGAATCGACGTTGGACGGCTTTCTTCGCACTCTGGGCGCCGATGCTGCACAGCTGGAAGCGCCGTTGCCGGAAAAAGCCGCGTACTATCGATCGCTGCTCTCGCGGCGCCCGGCCATCGTGGTACTCGACAACATCGGCAGCTACGAGCAGGTCAAAGACCTTTTGCCCGGCGTAGGAAGCGTCGTTCTGACCACAAGTCGGGAACACCAAGACGCCCTGCTGATGAAGACCGGTGGACTTCGCCTCTTCGTGCCGCCGCTGAACAAACAAGAATCGCTGACCCTGCTCCGGAAACGAACCAGCGACGCCCGCGTGGACGCGGATCCTGTTTCCGCAGACCTGGTCGTCGAGACCTGCGGTGGCCTCCCGATGGCTATCTCTATCGCGGCGGAGCAACTCGCGCGGCGGCGCACGTCCACGCTTCAACGTCTGGCCGCAGAACTCACCGACGAAAATCGCGTACTCGACGCCTTCACATCGTCGGATCGAGAAGTCAACCTCCACGGCACCCTCGATCTCTCCTACCTCGCACTGCCGCCCCGGTCCGCGCGACTGTTCAGGCTCCTGGGTATCAGTCCAGTACGCGACATCGTTCCCGCCGGTATCGCAGCGCTCGCCGCGGTAGACGAAGAGGTGGCCAGTGACGCGCTCTCGGCGCTGCGGCGCGCCTATCTGATCGAGGAGACGTCGGCGGGCCGGATCAGGATGAGCCCGCTGACTCGGGCATACGCCTACCTGCACGGGCTCGTCGGCGAACCGCTAGCCGAAGTTGAACGCGCCCGTGACCGTGTCATCCGCTGGTATGCCAGCTCCGCGGCTGCGGCCAGTGCGGTGCTCATGCCAGGATGGCTCGGCCGGCAGGCGCCCTTGCGTGAGAAGATCGGATTCCGGCCCGCGACCTTTGCCGGCGATCATGACGCCGCGATGAGCTGGTGCGCAACGGAAGCGGCTACCGTGATCAACCTCGTTCGCTCTGGTCGCAGTGTCTCGGCGGGAGACGCGCTGTGGCAGCTCGCCACTGCCTTCCTGCCTTACTTTCATTTATCGAAAGACTGGACCGCGTGGCTCACGCTTGCCACCGCCGGACTTGACGCCGCCCGCGCCGCGGAAAACCCAGCTGGGGTCGTACGCTGCCTGCAAAATCTCGGCTGGGCTCTGCATGAACTCGGTCGCGATCACGAAGCATTGGACCGCTTCGAGCAAGCAGCCCAAGCGCACTGCGACGACACAGACGACGGATGTCGCGCTTGGACCACCTTGGGCACGGCTTCAACGTTCGTGGCGCTCAATCGCCTGGAGGAGGCGCGGGACACGTTCGCCCGGGCCGAACAGCTGTTCCTCTCGGCCGACTGCACGTTCGGAGCCGTCCTCGCCTTGAGTATGGCGGCCCCGGTTCATCAGCGACTGAGTGACACCGCGAGAGCGGACATCAGCGCCGCGGCCGCACTTGCCCAGGCGCGCGAACTTGCCTCAAAACCCCTGCTGGGATCTGTGCACCACCATCGCGGTCTCATGCTTCGCCAGCGTCATGCCCTCCGGCCCGCGCTGGCAGAATTTGACGCCGCCCTTGCCCTCCGGCCTACGGGGCGCGACTGTTGGGCTCAAGCGCAAACTCATGTTGCCCGCGCTGAAACATTCACCGAACTCGGAGAAATAGCTGCGGCTCGGGATGCCTACAGTCAAGCCGTGCGCATCCTCGACGGCCTTCGCGACCCCCAGGGAACTGACGTCCGCGCTCGTATCGCCTTGCTGGCGCAGCAGAAAGCCCTTCCCTGAAGCGAGATTCGTGACAGTCGACGCGAGTCCAGCCCGGCATTGATCTGGCTGGGCTCGTCTGTTTAACACGGCGCAATGCGCTCGGTTACCTGTCTTGCCTCCATGCTTAATGAACATCATATCGGTCATGACAAACAGAGGACAAGATTGGCACAAAATGAGCACAGCTTTGTGTTCGCCTGAAGGTTTCCGGTCGGATCGCCGCAGTGGATAGTAGTTGGCAGAAGTGCTCGAACGCTCTTTCGGATTGAATCAAAGTCTTTCGATTAACCATCGACTCTGAGGATTGGAAAATGACTACTATTTTGCGAACTCGGGCCATTCGATATGGCCTCGCCGGAGCGGTGGCCGCGCTCGCCGTCGCAGGATCGGGTGCGACGGCAAACGCCGCCACAGCAAGAGACTCAGCCTCTCGTGGTCCTGTCACCGTCAGCGAGGGATGCGGGTATCTCGGCTGGGGAAAGTACCGGCACTGCGACGGCGGTACGGGCTCCACCGTGATGCTGGACGTCGAGGATTTCTTGGGCAACCTCTTCCACTACTGCGTCGGCCCCGGGACCACCAACGTCCAACCGGTCATCAGATGGCGGGTGACCGGAGCCTGGTGGAACGGAGGCACCCGCTGCATTCCGGGTTACTACGGCCCGGCGTGACTCCAGACCCGTCAGAGCCGTCGTCGCCGACCCTGGACTTGCTGATCGGCGGCGATAGCTCTGACGCTCCGGGGAACCGGTCCCCGGACGCGGCGTGGCGGGAGACCAGGCTCGCCGCCTAGCTTGGCCCGCCACGCCGCTCCAACTAACCGCTCCACCATAAGCACTTCCGTCGATTTCGTCGGGGGGCCGGCGGGAGTACCAGCCGGGGTGGCGCCCCTCCCCTCAAGCGCCACCCCGGCCCCCACTTCAAACACGCCAACCGCTAAGACCTCATCCCGTCACGAGGGTCGCCAGGCAAGGAGGAGAACGATGGCGCACCAGACACCGGAACGACTGCGCCTGGCGAGGGGTGTTCTAGCCGCTTGCCAGCACCATGACCAGGGCGCCCGCGAGGAGACATGGCCCGAACGGCACCACGGTTGCGCCGTCCTGATCACGGCGTCGGAGGCCGGGCGCAGCGACCATGACCAACGCGAGCAGCGAAGCCGTCAGCAGCGCTCCGACGACCTGGGCCCAGCCGATCCAACCGGTCACCAGACCGACCACCGCGGCGGCGCTGACGTCGCCGGCACCAATACCCCCGCCAGTGGCCACGGCGAGGATCAGGAACATCCCACCTGCCGCGACGAGCGCGGTAAGCGCTCGAAGACCCGAGGCGGGGTCGTCGCGGACCAAGCACAGCACGCCGAACCCCAGCGTGGCACCGGCAAGTTGTGGCCAGATCAATGCCCGGGGCAGCCGGTGTTCGCACCAGTCGATTACCGTCAAGGGAATCGCAAGCACGGCTACGAACCCATAGACGGCGAGTTCGGCACGGGCTCCCACGCGCCAGCCCAACAACCCCAGGGCGACGGCCGTGAGCACCGCGCCGAACCACCACGCCTCGGCCAGTGTCCGCTCATGTTGCAGGAACCGGCGCGTGATCCCGCTTGCCACCGCACCGAGCACCAGGCCGACGGCAGCGCTGCCGCTCCACCACCAGCTGCTCGCCGTCAGCTGCACGACTCCTCCGCCCCTCGCAGAATCACCTTGTACGCCATCCTGCCCGCCCGATCTTCCGACCGGCCAGCTCTCAAACCAACGGGTGAACTTCACGCGAGACCTGCTGCCAGGAGCACCATCACCACGAAAGTCGGTCATGAGGCGAACCCGTCGCAGTGGAGCGTCACGGCGGTGTGGCTCGCACATGCTGATCTGCGATCGTCGTTGAAACGGGGGACCGTAATGACCCACTACCGCAGCACCCGCCTCGCCATGGCCGTCCTCGCCACCGCGGCCGGACTTGGCTTGAGCGCCTGCAGCTCGGACAAGGGTGCAACCCCAACTTCCTCGACGCCAGCATCGCCGCTCGCCCCCAACACGACAGCCGCCTCGCCCGCCGACATCGCCAAGCAGAAGGCCACTGCCGCCTACCTGGGTATGTGGAGCGACATGGCCGAGGCCGCGACGACCTCGGACTGGCAATCGCCGAAATTGGTCCAAAATGCGACAGCTGAAGCCCTGTCGAAGATCTCTCGTGGCTTGTATGCCGATCACTACAACGGGCTCTTCACCAAGGGGAAGCCGGAGAACGCCCCCACGGTCGAATCCGTTGAACCTGACGACAATCCGACCACGGTGAACATTGTGGACTGCGGCGATGACAGCCGCTGGATCAAATACCGTGCGGACGACGGCCAGCCGGCTAACGACAGCCCGGGAGGGCGTCGGCACATCAACGCCATGGCGAAAAAAGCGGTCGATGGGTCCTGGAAAATTACCGACTTCGCGATTCAGGACGTAGGAACATGTTAGGGAGAGCGGGTACAACCGCCGGCCTCGCTTTCGCGTTGTTCCTCTGCGCGACAACACCGGCCCTAGCCGGTGGCTGGGGCAGTGTCGACTGCAGCAACGATCCCTCGCCTTACTGTGACCTCAACGCAGGGCGAGGCGGGCGCCCCACCCCGCGACCGGGCTCAGCCCTGAAACCTGGTGTGCCGAAATCGCAGGCTGGGGGCAACGGCACGGCCCCGCCACCGCCACCGCCAGGCGATCGAATCGTCGACGGCAACGGCAACCAAGCCGATTGCTCGTACGTGCGCAGTAACTACCAGCCACCGGCGAACGGTGTGCAGACGATCCGCTTCCGCCAACGCCGCTGGGGTTCTGGTGGGGTGCAGTTCGTGTCGCTGGTCCGTCCGCGGCCCCAAGATGTGGCGCTGGCACAAGGGCCAGGTACGGGCGGCGCGTGGTACGTCTATCAGTGTTCCGGTCAGGGGCAGCGGGACGCGCTCTACCGGGCGCCGGTATGGATTCCCGATGGTCAGGCACCGGGTGCCGCGCCGCTGCCCTCGCCAGAAGAATTGGCCGAGCAGGCGCGGTCGCAGCTGCGGTTGCCGAGTCCGGTGATTGGCTCAAGCCCGGCTGGGACCCAGCTGGTGCAGCTGCCGACGTGGCTGTGGTTGGACCGGGCGATGTGGCGGCCGCAGTCGGCGACGGCTTCGGTTCCCGGGGTGTCGGTCACCGCGACCGCGACCCCGACCTCGGTGTCCTGGGCCATGGGCGATGGCAGCACCGTGCCCTGTGCTGGCCCGGGCACCCCATTCCCCGCCCACGGAGATCCGCGGGCGGCGTCCCCCGATTGTGGCCACACCTATCAGCGTTCGTCGGCTGGTGCGCCGGGCGAGCGGTTTCCTGCCGTGGCGACGGTGTCGTGGCGGATCACGTGGTCGGGTGCCGGGGCGTCGGGCACGTTCCCGGACATGACCACCAGTGCGGCCGCGTCCTTCCGGGTCGCCGAAGCTCAAGCCTTGGGCACCGGATAGCCCGGGCGGCGTTCCCAACTGAACCAGCAGTTTTGTTTCTTTTCCCTGACTGTGTATTCGCGGCGGCATTTATCGGCCGGGTGAATACGTGGTGCGGGTGAGCTATGCCTGGAGGGGTTTCTCGTGACCAGTACAGACAGTCCCGCGCGCGGCGACAACGCGACCGGTGAATCCCGGCCGGTGTCGTGGCTGGATTCCTCAGGTTCACCATCGAGGTCGGCTGCGCGCTGGGGTCGGCGGCGCCGGTTGCCGCATCTGGTGGCCGGAGTGCTGCTGGTGGTGCTGTGTGTCGGGAGCGCGGTGTGGTGGACGACCAGCACCCAGGACCGGGTTCCGGTGCTGGCGCTGGCGAAGCCGGTCCCGCTCGGGCATGTGCTGACCCCAAGCGACCTGCGCAGTATCGACGTGTCCGCCGCGCCGGGTGTGGCGCTGGTTCCGGCGGATCGGGCGGCGAATGTGCTGGGGCGGCCGATGGCGACCAGCCTCGGCGCGGGAACGCTGCTGACTCCGGACGCGGTGGGCGCTGCCGTGCTCCCGGCGGTGGGCCGGGCGGTGGTCGCGGTCGTCGTGAAGCCGGGGCAGGCCCCGCCCGAGCTGGCCGCCGGAGCCTCGGTGACCGTCGTCGTCACCGCCGCCACCGCGGCGGGAAGCTCGGCCACCGGACAAGCGCCGGGAACGTCCTGGCGTGCGACGGTCGTCGGGGTCGCCCCTGTGAGCACGGATCAGACTTCCGTGGTCTCACTGGATCTTGACAACTCCGTGGCGTCGCAGCTGGCGCAGGTCCCGGCCGGGCAGCTGGCGCTGGTGATGCAACCGGTGGGTGGTGAGCGGTGATGCTGATCGCCTTGTGCTCGGTGAAAGGTTCGCCGGGCGTGACGACTTTGGCCGTCGCGCTGACGATGACGTGGCCGCACGCCGAGAGCACGCGCCGGCTGGTCGCCGAGGTCGATCCGTCCGGAGGTGATCTGGCGATGCGGTTCGGCTTGCCGGCCACCCCGGGGCTGGTGAGCCTCGCCGCCGCGGCACGCCGCACCCGTGATCCCGCAGTGGTGTGGGACCACACCCAGGCCCTTCCCAGCGGCGCCCGCGTGCTGGTGGCCCCGCCGGGCGGCACGCACGCGCGTGCCGCGCTGTCGACCCTGGCCACGGCCCCGGACGGGCCGCTGCTACCCGCGGTGGCCAGCGACGGGGATGTGGTGGTGTTCGCGGATTGCGGGCGGGTGGATCCCGGATCACCTGCCGAGGCGATAGCGCGCCGCGCCGATGCCCTGGTGCTGGTGACCGGGACTCAGGGCGCCGACCTCGCCCACACCGCGGCGCGGCTGGGGGAGCTCGCGCGCTGGACGCCACGTTCCGGTTTGCTGCTGACCGGCGATGGCTATCCGACCGTGGATGTGGAGCGTGAGCTGGGTGTACCAGCGATCGGGCGTCTCCCGCACGACCCGGTCACTGCCGCCACGCTGACCGGTCATCGGCAGCCGCTGGCTCGCCGCCGCGGAACCAACGGGGGCCTTGCGCGCCACGCAGCGGCTCTCGCCCGCACTCTGGCCGAACCCGCCAGTCCTACCGCCTCGCCACCGGCGACGATGCCGGCCGGTGTCCCGGGTGTACCTGCGCAGCAGGTGCGCCGGCCCGGTGGCGTGCTCATCAGCCCACCCGGCCTCGGGCCATACCCGGTGTCCGCGCCGCCGCACGAAATCGGTCCGCGGCACAACGGCCATCAGCCCAGCATCGCCGGGAAGGAGCCATTGGCATGACTCAGATCCATCACCCAGCCGCACCGTCCGCCGCGCCGGGTAACGGAGGCGATGCCGAGCAGCGGCTACGCGCCCGGCTCCGGCAGGCGCTGACCACGGACCTGCCCGGCCGGGTCGAGACCGTGTCCCTTGCGAGCGGCGGCGGGGTGAGCGCGGCGCGGCGTCGCGAGATCGGCCGCGGCGTCCTCGACACCGCGGTCGCCGGGCACAGCGAGGCTGAACTTCTGGCCGGGCGTGCCCTGGTGGATTCGGCAACGGAACAGCGGGTCGTCGACCAGGTTCTGGACGAGGTGTTCGGCTTGGGCGGGCTGCAGCCGCTGCTGGCGGATCGCTTGGTGGAGACGATCGCGGTCAACCGCTTCGACCGGGTATTCGTGCAGTACAACGACGGCCGCCGCGCCCAGGTGGCCCCGGTGGCGGCGTCGAACCTCGAACTCACCGACCTGATCCGCACTCTCGCGGCCCGGGCGTCGTCGGAGGAGCGCCGGTTCGACCGCGGCAGTCCGGCGCTGAACCTCCAGCTCCCCGGCGGCGAGCGGCTCTTCGCGGTCCTCGGCCTCACAGCGGGTGGAGTGACGGCGTGCACGATCCGCCGGCACGGCTACCTCACCGCCACGCTCCCACAGCTGCGTCGTCGCGGCACCCTCGACATAGGGCTGGAGCGGTTCTTGCGCGCGATGGTGCGTGCGCGGAAGAACGTGCTGATCACCGGTGGCACCGGCGCCGGGAAGACCACGCTCCTGCGGGGCCTGGCCGCGGAGATGGACCCGCTGGAGCGGATCGTCACGGTGGAGGACGCCTTCGAACTCGGTCTCGACCGGGATCCCGAGCTGCACGCCGATGTCACCGCCTTGCAGGCCCGCGAGGCCAATGTCGAGGGTGAGGGTGCCATCGATCAGGCGGAGCTGGTCCGGTGGGGGCTGCGGATGTCCCCGGACCGGGTCATCGTCGGGGAGATCCGCGGGTCTGAGGTCATCCCGATGTGCAACGCCATGTCGCAGGGCAATGACGGCTCAATGGCCACCCTTCACGCCAGTAGTTCGAAGATCGCGTTCACCCGCCTCGCGTCCTACGCCGCCCAGGGACCGGAGCGGCTCCCGTTGGAGGCCACTGCGCTGCTCGTCGCCTCTGCGGTGCATTTCGTGGTTCACCTCGATCGGGCCGTCGATCGGAGGACACGGGTGATCGCCTCGATCCGCGAGGTGATCGATGCCGAGGACGGGGCGGTGATCTCCAACGAGGTCTACCGCCGCGGCCCGGACCGCCGCGCCGTCCCGGTGGCCGGTGCCTTACGCGCCGACACCCTCGACGACCTCGCCGCCGCCGGATTCGATCCCGATCTGCTGGCCCGTCCGGAGGGGTGGTGGACGCCATGAGCATCGACAGCACCACCATGATCGCCGCCGCGCTCGGCTTGGGCACTGCTGTCGGCCTGCTGCTGATCGTGTCCGCCTGGCGCCGGCCCGCGGCGGTGTCCTCGCGCTCTCACCCGCTGCTGCGCTCCGCACGCCCTCGGGTCGGCGACCGGCGGGGGCTGCCGCGCCTGGCCGTAGTCATCGGCGCGGGCGTGCTGACCGGCGCCGCAACCGGCTGGGTGGTCGGCGCGGTGCTGGCCGCCGCTGCAGCGTGGTTCCTGCCGCAGCTGGTCGGCCCGGACCGCGCCCACGCCCGCCGGGTCGCGCGGATCGAGGCGATCGCGTCGTGGACGGAGATGCTGCGCGATGTCCTGTCCGCCGCGGCGGGGCTCGAGCAAGCCGTCCTCGCCACCGCCGGCCTCGCGCCTGCGGCGATCCGCGGCGAGGTCGCCACGCTGGCAGCGAGGCTGGAAAGCGGGCAGCGCCTGGCGCCGGCGTTGCGGGCCCTCGCGCGCGAGCTGGACGACCCGACCGCGGACCTCATCCTCGCCGCTCTCGTGCTCGCGGCCGAGCACCAGGCCCGTCAGCTCGGCGACCTGCTCGGCTCTCTGGCCACCACCGCCCGCGAGCAGGCCGCGATGCGGATGCGGGTGGAGACCGGCCGCGCGAGGACTCGGACTTCGGTGCGGGTCATCGTCGCCACCACTCTCGGCTTCGCTGTCGGGGTTGTGGTGTTCAACCGTGCCTATCTCGACGTCTACAACACCGCCACCGGCCAGCTCGTCCTGCTGCTCATCGCGAGCTTGTTCGCGGCCGGGTTCGCCTGGCTCGCCCGGATCGCGACCGGCGGACGGCGACCACGGGTACTCGCCCTGGACACCCCGGACGCCACCGGTGCGCGAGAGGGCGCAGCGACCGCCGGTGGAGGTGAGCGCTCATGATCCCCGCTCTCGTGTTCGGTACGGGCGCCGGCGCCGGGCTGTGGCTGTTGCTGGTCTGGGCCGTGCCACCCCGCCCGGCGCTGAGCGAGCGGCTCGCGCAGGTCAGCGCCGGGCGGCCGACTACGCCGATCGTCCTGACCGGCGACGCCGCGTGGGTGCGCGCCTGGGGCCGCGTGTTCGTGCCCGGCCTGCGGATGCTCGGGCTGCCCGGTACGAAGATCGAGGCCGATCTGCGGGTCACCGGCCGCGGCGCCGACACCCATCTGGCATCCAAAGCCCTGCTCGCCATGTCCGGGCTGCTGGCGCCCTGGCTCCTGCAAGCCTTGCTGGCGCTGGGCGGGCTGTCGCTCGGAGTGGAGGTGCCGCTGCTCGGCGGGCTCGTGCTCGCCGCGCTCGGCTTCCTGGCCCCGGACCTCGAGGTCCGTGCCAAAGCCACCCGGTCGCGGCGCGAGTTCCGCGACGCACTCTCGGCTTTCCTCGACCTCGTCTGGATCACCCTCGCCGGGGGAGCCGGGGTCGAGGCCGCTCTCGGTGATGCCGCGGCCGTCGGGACGGGGCCGGCGTTCGACAAGATCCGCCGCGCGCTGCACGCCGCCCAGCTGACCCGCACCACGTCGTGGGCCACGCTGCGCCGGCTCGGCGAGGAACTCGACATCACCGAGCTCGCCGAACTCGCCGCGTCGATCTCCCTGGCTGGGACCGAAGGTGCTCGCGTACGCGCGTCCCTTGCGGCGAAAGCCCAAGCGCTGCGGACTCATCAGGTCACCGACGCCGAAACCGATGCCCAGGCCGCCACCGAACGCATGGCACTGCCGGTGACGTTGCTGTTCCTCGGATTCTTGGGATTCATCGCCTATCCCGCGGTCATCCAGGTCCTCCACGGGCTTTGAACCGCGTTGAGTCACGGCGAGAAGCCTTGCTAGGAAAGGAAGAAGGAGTCATGAAACAATATGTCCGTACGATATGGACAGTCGTCTCGGCGAGGATCGCCGTGCTGCGAGCCGAACCTGAGCGCGGCGAGATCACCACCACTGTCATCGTCACCGCCCTGATGGCTATCGCCGCGATCGCGATCATCGCGATCATCGTCGCGAAACTGACCGAGAAGGCCAATTCGATCAACCTCGGGATCGGCTGATCATGCCGGCCCGACACGCCTCGGGGCGGCGGCCTCGTGGCCCGCTGACCCGGCGCCTTCGCCGTGCGTTGTCCGGAGATCGGGGCGAGGTCACCGTCGAACTGGTCATCGCGACACCACTGCTTCTGCTGGCGCTACTGGCGATCATCCAGTTCGCCGTGTGGTCCCACGCGACTCACGTCGCCCAGACCGCCGCCTCGCAAGCCCTCGCCGCGGCCCGCGTCCAGCACGGCACCGCCGGCGCCGGACACGCCGCGGGACAGCGGCTGCTCGACGACCTCGCCGCCGGCCCACTACGCGACCCGCGGCTCACCGTGGTCCGGGACGCGACCTCGGTGTCGGTGAGTGTCCGTGGCGAGGCCGCCGCGGTCCTGCCCGGTGTGCAGCTGCACGTGCACGCCGAAACCATCGGCGAGGTCGAGCGCTTCGTGCCCAACGTCTACGAACTCACGAATTCTGAAGTCCTTAGCTTCGAGGACCTAAGCGGTGGAGGTGGCTGATGAAGGTAGTCCCACCCTTCAGCTCAGGGACGCAACGATGTTCCGTCTCAGAGCGTGGTCCACAGTCCTGCCGGGTGCTGTGCGCTGGACAGCCAGAGATGGGGCTGGAGGTCTTCGTACTCCGTGGCAAATCCTTGCTGTCCGGGGAAGCGACCTTCGCGGTCAGGCCAGAGCATCTGCAGGAAGGGCACTGCTGGACTGGTATTGCGGTAGAAGCTCACATTGACCCCAAAAAGCTTTCGCCGCCAACTCTCATCGACTGGTCGAAGCGCAACTGCGAGAGACTTAAGGATCTCGTCGCGCTCCTCGTTGGCTGCCATCGGGCGCCCGGCAGCAGCTTGGTCTGCTGCGGCCTGAAGGCAGCGATGAGCAATGTCATTGGGCAAACCAAAAATAGCGACTTCTGGCGATCGATACGTGTGCCACAGGCCGGTTGTAAATGCCCAGCCGGCAGTCTCGTGGTCCTCCAGAATCATGACCACGTGGACACCCTTGTCACGAACGTTCTTGACTGTGTCGGTGTCGATGGCATCGAGTCGCTCGCGCGAGTCGGCATCCAGGCATATAAGACAACGACAAGTATCCAGGTTGGTCATGCGCGGCATGGTACTCCCTGTATTCAGAGGTTGACACAGTGCGGCGACCTTGACTACGCGAAGATCATCTTTGTGCTCATGGCACTGCTCAGTCGCCCCAATATCGGATGAACTTTCCTTACCCAGAGCCAGCTTCTGGTGCGAGACCGACAGGAGTCTCCTGATGGGCAACCTCAGTCATTCGCCGGTGCTCGACGGCGTGTTCTCGGACGGACCGGACACCGTGCTGCTCCACCCCGCCGTCACCACGCGCCGCTGGCGGCGCCGGCGGATCCTCGCTGCCACGCGTTCGAGCACTGTCCTGAAAGGACTAGGCGGGGTCACTGTCGTGGGATTCGCACTGGTGGCGGGAAGTGGATTCGCCGGGAAGTTCATTTTCACCGCCGTGGTGCTGATCGTCGTGCTCGCAGGCTGGCGCGCCGCGTGCGGGTCCCGCGGGTACCGGAGGCTGCACGAGTCAGCTCCTGGGGCCCGGTTGCGCCGCGGCGAAGGTTGGCGCAGCAGGGATTTCGCCGACCTTGAGGCCGATACCGCGAGACTGGTGCGGGAACTGCTGGCCGGTGTCGACGAGCTGCACCGAACACCCGCCCGCGCCTGGATCGACCCCACCCTTCCCGGTGAGGCGCACCGGGTGGTGTGGGAAGCCTTGTGCTGTCTGGACCGTAGCCGCGACGCGCGAGCCCTCGCCGAGGAACTCGCCACCGATCCCGACGCCGGCGAGGACCTGGTGGCCGCGGCACGCCAGGCGGTCACCAGGATCGACCACGACCTGGGCGAGGTCGCCCGGCATCTGCGCGGCTGCCTGCTGCTGACCCGCGCGTGGGAAGCGAAACTGCGGCGCACCGACCTGGCTCACCGCATCGATCGTGTCCTGGCCGTGCTGCCGGGCCGCGAGGAGCTTCGCGGCCTGACCGGAGCTGCGGAACTGCTGCCGCGGAACGTGTTCGCTCACGTCACCGCCGCCCGCGACCTCACCCAAGCCGGGGAATTCTCCTGGGAACGGCCACCCTCGCAGTGGCCCAGGCTCACGCTGCTGCCACCGCACCGTCCGCCCACACCGCCCACGACTGGCGACCAGGCAAGGGAGAGGCAGTCGTGACGCGGCGAGGAAGCCGGCCGGTCGCAGGGGTACGGGCCTGGTGGCGTGCCGAGAGTGGCTCGGTGACCGCCGAAGCTGTCCTGCTGACGCCGGTGCTGGTCATGCTGCTGGTGTTGCTGGCCGTGGTGGTGCATCGCGGTGTCGCCGCGCGGCTGCGGCTCGACGACGCAGCCCACCAGGCCGCCCGCGCCGCCAGCCTGCACCGCACCACCACGGCCGCCGCCACCGCCGCTCGCGACACCGCCGGCGCCGCGCTGGCCCAGGCGGGTGTGGTGTGCCGCGACGTGACGACCACGATGTCCGGCACGCTGGCTCCTGCCAGTGCGGTGACCGTGCACGTGCGCTGCACCGTGGACTTCGGACAAGCCGTCCTGCTCGGTGTTCCCGGCGGGAAGACCCTGGTCTCGTCCGCCAGCGAAGTCGTCGACACCTACCGGTCCCAGGCCCGGCGGGGTGGTGCCTGATGGCGTTGTCAGCGCACGAGCGGAAGCGCGGGAACGCAGGCGCGGAGCTGCGCGCCGGTCAGCGTCCGATGCTCGAGCAACGCCTCGGCGATACGGCCGATGTCGGTCCAGTGCCGGTCCACGAGGTCCTGCGCGATCTCAGCCCACAGATCGGGCTGCCGGTCGGAGAACCCGTAGGCCCGGCGGGCTTGGGCGATCAGTGCGAGGTCGTCGTGTCCGCCGTGCAGATAGGCGCCGAGACGGACGTCTTCCACGGTCACACCCTCATCGAGCCAACCGTCAGCACTGATCGCCTCGAAGACATAGCGAGCCTGAGCGAGCGGCCCTGCGTGCGCGACGACCGCCACCGAGGACAGGTCGACCCGGCGCGGCCGGACAGCGGTGAAACCAGCACGCCCGGCACCACGGGGCCGCAGCGTGACGTAGCGCAGCGACCGGCCCTGCAACAGGTAGACGATCGCGTGCGCGGCCTCGTGCCCGGTACACCCGCGTACCGGCTGCGCAGGTGGTGGAGTGCGGAGGAAGGCCGGGTGACCGCGTTCGTGCTCGCGCTCCTGATCGGGTTACTCGCGCTGACCGGGCTGAGCCTGGACGGCGGACTCGCCCTGGCGAGCAAGATCCGGGCCGGAGGGCAGGCCGAGTCCGCCGCCCGCGCCGGCGCCCAGGCGCTCGACCTCGCCGCCTACCGCGCCAACGGCACCGTCCGAATCGATCCGGCCCGGGCGCGTGACCTGGCGCAGCGGTACCTGGCCAGCGTCGGCGCGACCGGCACCGTCGCGGTGGCCGGGGACACGGTGACCGTCAAGGTCACCGCCACCTACCAGACCCAACTGCTGTCGCTGGCCGGGATCGACGACATCCACACCCACGGGCGGGGCGCAGCACATCCGCAGCGCGGGGTCACCGGCATCGAGCCCTGACCCACGGCCTGCCAACGGAAGGGAGAGCACCGGGATGGTCACCACAGACGAAGAGATCGCCCGCCGTCTGGAGAAAACAGACGCCGCGCGCAGTGCCCGCCGCCAGCGAGCGGCGGCCACCGTCGGGGAGCTGGCTCGCCGGCACACCGAATTGGCCGGGCAGCTCGCCGACCTCGAACGCGAGCTCGGCGAGGTCCTCACCGCGGCCGGTGACGTCATCGACTTGCCCGAGCTCGCCGCGGTCACCGACGTTCCCGCCACCGACCTCACCCACTGGCGCGACCAGGCAGCCAGGGTTGTCCGCGGCGGCAAACGTAAACGCCCCAGCATCGCGAAGAAGAGCGGCTCCTCCGGCAAGGACTCCCCGGAGGTCACCGCACCACGCGCCACCCGGCCCACCGCGCCCGCACCTGAAGCCGGCAGCGATGGCGGGGCAGCCCTCGCCGCGGCGAGTAGCTGATGCCCGGCCGCGCGCCGCTCACGCGCACCGCGCGGCTGCTGGGCCGGGTGACGCGGGGGCTGTTCGCCGCCGTCGTGCTGACAGCGCTGATGGCCGGCCTGCCGTGGGCGCTGATCTCCGGCGTGGGCTGGCCGCTGCCGGAGCGCCTGCCGGGCCTGGACGAGATCGGCTCGGTGCTGATGACGCAGATGTCTCCACGGTTTCTGCTTGACACGCTGGCCTGCCTGGCCTGGCTGCTGTGGCTGGTGTTCGTCCTCGACCTCGCCGCGTGCGCGGCCGACGTCGCCCGCGGCGCCCGGCTACCGGACCTGAAACGGCAGACCGGCCCGGTACGGCGCGTCACGGCCGTGCTCGTCGGCGCCCTGCTCGTGGCCGTCCTGGACCGTACCGCCCCCGCCGCGCCCCTCACCCCCGCCGACGCCGCCCACCCCGCCGGCCATGCCCAGGTGGCTGTCACCGCGACCGGCGCCACGACATCGGTCGCCCATGAACAGCCCCGGCTTCCGGCCGCGCCGGGGACCGAGCGGGTCCGCCCACCGGAGAACGGGGTGCACGACTCGTTGTGGAGGATCGCGCAACGTTGCCTGGGTGACGGTGATCGCTGGCCCGAGATCTGGGCCCTCAACCACGGCAGCGCCCAGCCCGGCGAACGGACCCTGACCAACCCGAACCGGATCCACCCCGGCGACACCCTCCACCTCCCCGCCACCAGCCCGCCGTCCGGCTCGCCTGCATCGCCTCCGCCGGAATCCGTGCTTTCTGCGCCCGCTCCCGGATCAACGCCCCCGACGCCGATCACAGTCACGCCAGCTCCTTCCAAGCCTGCCTCGGCTGCGGCGCCTTCCGTCGCCACCGCGACGGACAGACCCGCCGGTGGCGCGGTGAGCTGGGGGAGCGGCGAGGTGTTCGTCAGCCTGGGCCTGGCCGCGGCGGTCAGTGCCGTGCTCGTGCTCGCGCGGCGGCGGCGCCACGCGCGGTACCGGCCGGGCAGCGGCCGACGCGACGACGATCTACCCGTCGCTCCGGTGGTGTACCAGCTGCGCCTGGCCCATCTGCGCGCTCAGCACCACGACGAAGACCTCGAACTGGACATCGAGACCGACAGCGCGACAGGCGACCCGGCAAGCCGCGAGCACCGTGAACCCGGCGGCGAAGACCCGGTATCGCGCTCGAGCACCGCACCGGCAGGACCGGACAACGAAGGCCCGCTGACGATGCTCATACCTCGTGTCCGGCGCGTGATCGGCGCCGCCACACCGGTCGGCAGGGTCGCCGGACCGGCGACCCTGCCATCCGTGGTCGACGTCGCGCTCGACACCGCGCCCCAGGCCACGGATGGCGAGGCCCCCATGGCAGGCGAGGGGATCCAGGTCGCCCTCGATCTGGCCCGTGTCCACGGGCTCGGCCTGCTCGGGCCCGGGGGCTACGCCGCGGCCCGCGCCCTGCTGCTCACCCTCTTGGCCACCTCGGCTGAGAACGTCTACGTGCCCAGCGCCGACGTCGCCCGTCTGCTCGGCGTGCCGGTAGCAGCCACCGACCTGCCGGAGTCGATCACCGTGGTGGCCGACCTGGACACCGCCATGGCTGCCCTCGAGACCCCAGCGCCGCCGCGACCCACCGTCCTGATCACGTCCCCACCCGGTGACCCGAGCCAGCAGGCACGGCTGCAGCACCTGCTCGACAACAACGCCCAGCACGGAATCACCGCGCTGCTGCTGGGCCAGTGGCGCGCCGGGGTGACCGCCTACGTCACCGGCGGCGGGATCATCTCCGCCACCGATCCCGGCCTCGGCGAGCCCCTGCGCGGGAAGCGTGCCTTCACCCTTCCCGAGACCGCGACCCGCGACCTCCTGGCCTTCCTCCGCACCGCCGCACCCCACGACAGCGCCGGTATCGACGACCCGCTTCGCGGCACCCCCGGGCCCCGGCAGACAGCGACAACGCAGGGCACGACTTTCCCCGGCCCGTCCGTAGGCGACCCGCGACGACTGGAGATCACCGCGGGACCACCCGCACCGGAACCGTCCCCGGCCAGCGAACCCGGCGAGGAACCCCGCCCGCACGCGACCGGCACGGAGCCGAGCCCACCGGCGCCGTTGGCGCTGGCGGTGTTCGGCGCACCTGTCCTGCACTGGCGATCCCGGCCCGGCCAGGCCGAGGGGGAGCTGCGCGACCTGACGGGCGAGCTGAGCAGCCGTCCGCTCGAGCTGCTGGTCTTCCTCGCGGTGCATCCCGGCGGGGTGCCCCGGGACGCGATCGTCGACGCCCTCTGGCCGGACGACCCGCCCCGCAACCCCGCCAGCGTGCTGCGGACCGTCTTGTCCCGCATCCGCCGCGCCCTCGACACCGCCACCCACGGCACCGTCGGCGAACTGATCCTGGCCGAGCACGGCCAGTACCGACTCGACCCTGCCGTCGTGGAGGCGGACTACTGGTCCTTCGCCGACGCGGTGACCCGCCGCCGTAGGGCCGGCACCGCCGAGCGGCGCGCTGAGGGCTACGAGGCCATCGTGGCGCACTACGGCGGCGTCCTGGCCGACGGCCTGGACGCCGACTGGCTCACCGCTACCCGGGAGGCGACAAGACGCGACGCGCTCGACGCCGTGGCCGCGCTCGCCCGCGCGCGGGTCGGGACCGATCCCGACTACACCCTGGATCTGCTGGAAACCGCGCGGGCGTTCGACCCGCACAACGAACTGATCTACCGCGACATCATGCGACTGCAGCACGCGCTCGGCCGGCACGACGCCATCTCCCGCACCCTGAACCTCCTGCGGACGCGCCTCACCGAAATCGACACCACGCCCACCGCGGACACTGTCGACCTCGTCGAGCGGTTACGTGCCCGCTCCACCGGGATACCGGTCGAGGACCTCTCCCGAGTCACGGCGCCATGAATGACACACCCCCGCTTCTCGAACACGCCTCGCCGAAACGGAAATCGAGGCGCGGCTACCGGTCGGTAAAGGTATTTGTGCGGAACAGCGAAATACCTCGATTTCCTGCCGTGATCCCAGCTGCGCCGATGCTAGCGTCGACTGTGACAGCACAACCTTCGAGGCCGAAGAAAAAGAACTCTGTGCGCGCACAATCGTATTCCCTGCTATCGCTGGCACCCCTTCTCGTCGAATGTCAGTGGCGACGTCCGCGTGCCGACAGGGCACTCCGATGCCGTCGGGGCGTCCCGTGTGCGGAAAGCGCGTCGAATGCCGAGCCGCATCCGTCGGCGCGATCACGCGGGGCCACCGCCACAGCCCTCGCCGCCCCGCAGCGTGACTGCCACCCGTCGGGCCGCCGACCCGGCCTATCAGCCTCGTTCTCCGGTATCCGCCTAAGGTGGATCCCCCAATGTCAGCCGTTGCCGCAGGTCACACCCCTTCTGGGGGGATCCATCGGTATCCCAGACTCGCTTGACATCAAGCAGGTGAACACATCAGGCCCGGCGGCGATGTCACGCGGCTCCGGCATCGTTTCACCAATGCTCGCCCCGCCGCCTCACTCGCCATCTTCTTTTTCTTCGTTCTTGTTCTTCTTATCGAATAAGACTGCATTTATCCGCGGTTTCACCTGCGGCCGGCTGTTCTCGTCTCAAGTGATCCGAACCGTCCTGACCTGCGCAAACATTTCCGTGAAAGTGTGGCCATTCGCGCGAAATAAAAACGAAAATTCCCCGAAATCAACCCCAAAAACTATTGCGCGGTGTCCCGGGGTCGAGTTACGTTTGTTGTGTCACCGGGAAACCGGAACGCAACAAATCGCCGCACCGGGCGCGAATGGTCCCGAAAGCGGAAACCGGCAAACACGTGATTGGGGATTGCTATGTGCTACGCCGACACCACCGACAACCCGAACGGCACCACGGCCGCGCACTGCTATTGCGGTTGGTCCAACACCTACCCCGACCACGACACCGCCGACACCGCCGCCGAAAAACACATTCGCGACGCCGAAGCGGCGGAAGCCGAATTCGCCGCCACCCACTGACCGTGCGGCATCCGCCCACCCACGAACGGGGCCAACACCATGAACCGCGACGCCGCCACGCCACACCCGGACGTGCCGACCATGCGCGCCGCGACCGTCGCCACGATTACCGCCCACGACTGCGAACGCTGGGTGTGCGTGTGCGGGAACACGCCGCACAGTAGCGGGTTTTGCATGATCGACAGGAACGGCGACGACATCGCCCACGCCCCGAACGGTGGGTCGAACCCTTGTACAAGTGCGACGGATGCGGGCACGTGATCGACGCCGCGACCTACGACGACACCACTCACACCGTCGCCGTCGTCGGGCGACTTCCCAACCCCGCCCAGTGACCACACTACCGCGAAACCGCTACACCACAATGAAAGGGGCAACACCATGGACGACAACGACAACCCGCCGGAACGCGTGGTGTACGTGGTCGACCCGGCCATGGGCCGCGATGTGCAACCCGAAGTGGTGACCCGCACCAACACCGAAAACGAGTGCACCGTCACGGGAGTGGTGATCGACCCCGCCGATCAGCAACAACTGTTGTACGGCACCGTAACCGGACCCGACGGGCGCTTCGTCGGTAGCTACTTTCCCGCCGACATCGTGCGGCAAAAGGAATGGCGGGTGGTGACCGCCGACGGCGCGGAATACCCCGCCCCCAGTGAAGGCCACGCCGTGCTCGCACTCACCACCACGTTGCGCCACGCGTAACACCCGCGCCACCCGCACTGGTCCCCGCCGCGCCATGACCACTCAAACCCAATGCTGTGAAGGGAAACCAGCACGATGACCACGCACGCCACGACTCCGGCCACGGGCGCCGCGCCCGCCGCCCCGGGCGCGGCACACCGGTTGCGCAATGGCGAACTCCGCCGCATGGTGGCCGAACTGCTCACCCAGCAACCCGCCAACGCAGGACTGACAGCGGGCGCCGCCGCCCGTCTCCTGAACCGATCATCCGGCGCGGTGGGCAACGCCCTGGAAACCCTGGTAACGCGGGGGGAAGCGGACTACGAGGGACAGCCGTCCCGCTCTTACCGCGCGAACGCCAACACCCCCGCCGCCGCCGCGACCGCCGTCATCAGCGCACGCACCACCGAACCCGCCTCGGCCGCCGCCACGCCGCCCGCGCCCGTCACACCGAAACGCGCACCCGGGCCGAAAAAGGCGACCGCGCCCGCGCTGGTGACCGCACCGGTACGGCGCCCGAACGGGCAGCTGTACCACCCGCGCAAACTGGCGGGAAGTTCGGACGTGACGGTGTTGCGGCGGTTGCGGCAGAACAAGATTCCCTCGCTGCTGTACGGGCCCCCGGGGACGGGCAAGACGTCGCTGGTCGAGGCCGCGTTCGGTGACGCGGTGACGTTGCCGGGCGACAGTGACACCACGGTGGACGACATCGTGGGCGGGTACGTGCCCACCCCGAGTGGAACCTACGAGTTCGCGCACGGGCCGCTGGTGACCGCGATGCGTGAGGGGCGGGCGTTCTTCGTCGACGACTTCACCCTCATTCCCGCCCCTGTGCTCGCGGTGGTGTACCCCGTCATGGACGGGCGCGGGCACATCACCATCAAGACCAACAACTGGGAACGTGTCGACGCCGCACCCGGGTTCTACGTCGTGGGCGGGCACAACCCCGGAGTACACGGCGCGGTGCTCAGCCCCGCTCTGGCGTCGAGGTTCCGGGTCAAGATCCAGGTCACCACCGACTACGACCTCGCCACCCGGATCGGGGTCGACTCGAAAGCGGTGCGCGTGGCGAAGAACCTCGCCGCACGGCAGAAGAAGGGCGAGATCGGGTGGGCGCCCCAGATGCGCGAACTCCTGGCGTTCAAAGACACCGCCGCCGCGCTAGACCCCATGACCGCCGCCGGGAACCTGATCGCCGCCGCGCCGGAAGAAGACCAGGACATCGTCGCCGACGTGGTCCGCAACGTCTTCGGCGCCCACGTCGCCCCGCTCGCCGTCGGCGAACAGTTCTAGCCTTCCGGCCCCACCGGCCCCCGCAGCCCGCGACCCGTCCGGAAAGGACACACGATGACCGCGCACATCGCCGCACCCGCCGCCACACCTACCGCCGTGTTCCCCGCCGCCCCGGGATGGCTGTCCCTGTCCGCGCGGTTCGGGGACGAGGTCCCCGCCATCGCCGACCGAGACGACCTCGTGGTCACCGTCGCCCCCGGGGCGGGACACGACGCCCCAGCGTGTTTCTTCCCGGACCTCGCCGCCATCGAAGTCGACGGAATCCACCTCCCCAAAGGGGTCGACCCCGCCACCGTCGAACCGCACCGGGTCGGGGACCGCAAGCGCTACCGCACCGCGTGGGGGCTGCTGACCCACGAATGCGCCCACGCGCGACACTCGGTGTGGTGTGAACCTCCCGGGGCGCCACCGGGGGCGGCGGCCGCCGCGATCCTGCTGGAAGAGTCCCGCATCGAAGCAGCACATTTGCGGCGCCGCCCGCAGGACCGGTACTGGCTACGCGGAAGCGCCACGAACCTCATCCTCGCCGACACCCGGGCCAACGACCCCGCCGCCGCGCCGACCATGTCCACACAGTCCGCCGCGCAGTCCGCCGCGCTGCTGCTGGCACGCGTGGACGGCGGGGTCCTCAACCATCGCGAAGTTGCCCGGGTCGAGCGCGTCGTGTGCGCCATTCTCAGCGATGACACGCTCGCGAAATTGCGCGCCATCTGGCGTGCGGCGCACCGGGTCGCCGATGACGACGCCACCGCCATGATCGAACTCGGGCGCCGCTGGTGCGAGATCCTTGGCGACGACCCCGACCAGCCGCCGCCCGATCGCGGTACCGCCGACCCGGGCACCCAGCCCGGTAGCGGGAACGGCGTGCCGTCACCGTTGGCGCAAGCTATCGCCGCCACCGCCGCCGCCATCACCCACGCGGCCGCCGCCGACCCCGCGCCGACCGATCCCGTCACCGAGGCCTTGGAGGCACGTGCCGCCGAGGACGCCGCCCGCACCAACGCGGTCACAGCGGCGAACAAGACTTTTGGAACAGGGAGCAGCCCGTACGCCACGCACATCACGGGCACCCGCCCGCCGACCACGGCCGAACGCACCGCCGCGCGGCACCTGGCTCGCGCGCTGACCACCGCCGGAGTGCGTGACCGCACCACCACCAGGACCACCTCGGCCATCCCGCCGGGGCGGCTACGGGTGCGCGGTGCCATGACCGCCGCCGCGCAACGCGCGGCGGGCACCATCCCCACCGCCGAACCGTTCACCCGCGCCACCCGCAAAACCGTGCCCGCACCACCACTACGGCTCGGCATCGCCTGCGACGTCACCGATTCCATGAAGGAGTACACGGCACCGGTCGCCTCGGCCGCGTGGATTCTCGCCCACGCCGCCCACCACACCGACGTGCCCGCCACCACCGCGACCGTGACCTTCGGCGCGGGGCTGGTCACCCCGATCACCCAGCCCGGAGCCACCCCCGCCCGGATCACCGAATTCGGCACAGGCCTCTCCGGTCACGTTATCGATGACGCCATCGAAGCCCTCGACGGCGCCCTCGACCTGTCCCGCCCGAACGCCGCCCGCCTTCTGGTGGTCATCTCCGACGGTGACTTCGAAGACGAGACCCGCGACCCGGGCCAGCGGCTCCTCGATCGCTTACGCGCCACAGGATGCGCGGTCCTGTGGCTACTTCCCGGCGGTAGCCCGTGGCTTCGGCCGATGGACGGTGTCACGAATTACACGCTCACTGACCCCGCCGCCACTGCCCGAGCCATCGGGCGAGCCGCCACCGCCGCGCTACGCGCCACACGCTAACCACCCCCAGACCCCGGGCGGGGCGGACACCCTCCCCCTCACCTCCGCCCCGCCCGGGCCCACACCGAGACCTGGAGATGACTTACCGATGGCCGACACCACGATCGCCACCGTGGGCGAACTGATCGCCGCCCTAGACCAGTACGACCCGGCCACATCAGTACGACTCGCCACGCCACCCGATATCGGGGCGTCGGTCTGCGACTCGCTGGAGTATCCGCTCGCGCAGGTCCTGTTCGCCCAGGACGACACTAGCCAGCCCGTGGTGTGGCTCTGCGTGGTCGACCACATGGGGTACCTTCCCGAGCCCGTCGGCGCCGCTTTGGGATGGTCATGATGGCCACCGACGAAGAGCACAGCGACACACCGACCTCGCTGGCCGACCGGGCGATCACCGTCGCCCGCCGACACCGCGCCATCGACCCGCGCGCCTTCGCCGACCGCGACACGATCCCTTCCTCGTGGCATCGCCGCGCGATCACCACCACCCGTCTCGCGGTCGCGCTCGGTGTCGGTGTCGAGTGCGTGATCGTGCGGGACGACCCCGAACGCCACTACGGCATCGGGGCCCGTACCAGCCCGGGGGACCTCATCGAGGTCACCAGCGACGGCCGCCCCTGGTACTTCATTCCCGACGTGACCGGGTTCGTGATGTGGTCCTGGCTGTTACTCGGCCCGTGCCCGGACTGCGAGGCACCGCGGGTCCCGGTCACGCCGAGTCGCCGGCCTCGGCGCGCCACCTCGACCTCGACCCCGAGCCCGAACACCACTTCTTTGACACCGCACCCATCGAATTTCACGGCGACCCCGCCCACCGCCCCCACTACCTCTACGCCGCCACCACGCCGCACACCGCACGGGACAACGAAAGGAAGCCCGGTCATGACCACGACTCCGACCTCACCGATTGACAAACCCGCACGCATCTTCAAAAACGACCGAATAGCCCTCGCCGCGATCGAGATCGCGACCGCGCTACCGGGCCACTGGACGGTCGGCCGTGGCCGTGGCGACAACGAGGTCGCCGACGTCCGATGCCTGTCCACCGGTATCGGTCTCGGGTTCCATCCGGTGCAGGAACCAGGTGCGTGGCGCTACACACTCGTACCCGGGCCTGTGCCGTACGACATTCGGGACGTTTTCACCTGGCAGTACTCCGACGAGTACCCAGCCGCCACGTTCACCGTCGGCGCCCCGGCGACCGAGGTCGCGACCCACATCCAGCAGAAGCTCATCCCAGCCCTCCACCAGTGGATAGACCACGCCCGCGCCACCCAGCGTGAACGAACCGAAGCTCAACGGCGGGTCCACGAGGCTCGAAAACAGATCACCACACAACTGGAGAGCGAATTCCCTCCGGAGTTCGAGCCCGTTTCCGTCTACCACCTGGATGACGATCACGTTTCTCTTCGCCTGACCATGTCGGTCGACGACGCGCTCACCCGCATACCCGCGCTCGCACAGGCGCTCCGCGCCGACGACGCCACCACTGCACCGTCCACACCGACGGAAACCCGGGAGACGAAATGACCTCGATGACCACTGCCGTCTCACATTTGCGTCCCGCCGATTTCTACGACTCGTCCCGTGTCGAGGTCTTCATCGGTACGGGCTCGGGAGCCGTGTTGTGCGGCTACCTCGGATCCGCATGGCCGGACAGGGTGGCCGACCCCGCGACCGTCGCGGCGCTTCCCGTCGGACGCGAGTTCCTGAACGCCGCCACCGAACCCGACTTCCTGACCTCGCTGGACAACCTGGCCGAGGCATGGACGCTGAGCGGATTCGGACTGGCGGTATCCGGCTGCGATGACGAACTCGCAACGCTGGACAAGTGGTGGCGTTCGGACCTTCACGTGGGGAGCTCGTACACCTTCGACGGCGGACGAGTCCTGTACCTTCCCGAGGGCCGCCCCAGCATCGACGACGCCGAGAACGACTGGCAGAACATCACCCTCGGCGGCGCGCTGTCCGCGACACGGGCGGGCGGGGCCAGCTCTCTCGCGGGCCGCGCGTGCGACGCAGTCGACCGGGCCCGCCGCCAGGATCCCGAATTCGACCTCCGCCCTCATGACTTCGAGCGCGATACCTGTCGCCGTGAGCTGGTCCGCGACGTGGCCGAGATGTTCGGGGTCGCGCACTCGGCGGTGACGGTCACCGACGATCCCGACCGGATACACGGTGGGTGGCGCTGGTTTCGGGTGACCATCACCGACGACGGCACCGACTATCGCTTCACGTCATTCAGTGGCAGCGGGGAGGACCTGCGCGTCCTGGGGCCGTGCCCGGGCTGCGGTGGCGAGGTGCCGCTGGCAGACGTCACCGATCTTGTGTCCCTCGGCCGATTCCTCGGTGCGCGGACCACTGGCCACCCTGCTGCCTGCCCACCCGAATCGAGGTACGGCGTCGGCCACACGTCGGCATGCCCGTACCAGACCGGACAGTTCACGAAGCCAACCGCCACCAGCGAGAGGGCATCGTGATGGTCACCCGCACCGACTTCTACCTCGGCACCGGACCATCGGCGACCTGGCTAGGTTCCCTGCAGTTCGGCTGCCATCCCGACAACCTCCTCAAAGACCCCCACGGCCGCGCCGCGCTGACCGCGAGACAGCCCACTGCCTACCGGGAGGCGGTGCGGGACCTGCTGCTGATGTGGGCTGTCACGGGACTTGGCGCGGCGCACGAGCCCCGCAACGGGTGGCCATGGGACTGGGATACCAGCCACCGCAACGACTGGATCATCACCCACTACGACGGCGCCGTGCACATGACGGCGGGCGGCGGCGACCGCTGGCACCGCCTCGACCCCGACGACCCGTGCCCGCCGTTGCGGTGCGGCCCGCCGGACGTCGCGAGATGGCTGTGCGACCCGGGCGCGCCGCCCGCGCTGCGGCTCCCGACCTTCCGCACTCCCGGCGTGACCGACCCCGTGTCCAGCTGGCAGCAGCCCTGAGCACCAACCCCGGTGGAAGACAGCCTCATTTCGGCGCCACCCAAGCGAATCGGAGGAAAGCTCATGCAGGACAGGAATAAGCGTCTCGTGTGGACAGTGCTGGCCGTGGTCCTGCCGGGACCATGGACCCCGGTGGTCGTGCTCGCCTACGTCCTCGACCGCGCCGCCGACCGCGACCAGGGCACTCCGCGTTACGACGAGGCACCGCCATACCCGCCGCCCGATCCATACGCCTGTGTCCCGGCACCAGTGAGCCGGATCCGCAATGCGCCGTCACGTTAAGGAGGGCCTGGCGATGTCGAGCACCACCGACTTCTACCTCGGACGCGGTGAGGAGGCTGAGTGGATCGGCTCCCTGTACGGGGAGTGCTATCCCGAGAACTTCCTCGCCGTCCCACCCCTACGGCTGGCGATCACCGCGACCGACGAGGGCATCTTTCGCGCGGCGGTGGCCGACACCGTCGATATCTGGGAGGAGGAACGGCTCGGTCACGCGTACCGGCGCGAGCTCGGCTGGCCGTGGCCGTGGTACTCCAGCCACAACAGCAGCTGGATCATCACCTTCGACCCCGGAGCCGAGGCCGTGTTCGCCACCGTCGGCGGTGGTGTCCGCTGGCACCGCATCGACCCGCACAACCCCTGGTTTCCCGACGGCGAGGACGACCCTCTCGGCCCGCCGGATCTGTACGCGTGGCTGCGTGATCCGGCCGCGCCGCCGTCGGTGCCGATGCCGCTGATGCGGGAGAAACCCGCCGACATGCCCATCATCGGCGGTGACACCTGATGAGCAGCACGACACGACTTTGACCTCGGACGCGGCGCGGCCGCCGACTGGCTCGGCCGCCGCCACACCACCCACCCTGTGCTGGCTGATCCGCGCGCCCGCGTGGTGCTCACTGCTTTCTGATCCCGCGTTCCAGCCACAACTTCTGAAGGAGAAGACACCACATGTCACCGAACACCTCACCTGCTGACCCAGCCACCGCGACAGAGGCGCGCAGCGCCGCGGAGCACTACGCCGCCGCCGAGGCCCTCTTCACCCGCGCCCGCGAGATTTATCCGACGTTGAGCAGTCGCGCCGTGGACCAGGACGAGTACCGGCGATGCTTCGACTGGGCGCGCATGCACCTACGCCTCGCCGAGGCCATCACCGCCGGGGTCAGCCTGGTCCTCGCGCACCGCGAACTGCTCGCGAATCCCGACGTGCGCCTGCACGACACCTACATCAGCGCCGAGACCCGGCACTGGAATGAGTTCATCGGAGCCCAGAACAGCACGACCGGGAGGCCGGCATGACCACCCCGCCCAGGCCCTCATCGAGCACTCCTCCGCTGGATCCGTTCTGCCCGGATTGTCATGTCGAGATCGGCCACGTCCATCACGACTGGTGCGACGTAGCTCGCTGTCTGGCCACCGGGCTGCAGCGCCTCGGTCACGACTTCGAGACCTGCCGGTGCCCGCAGGACAAGTGGTCCGGGCTGTGGCCCGGGGCAGCCGAATGTATCGAGTTCGGCTGGCTGTACGGACCTGACTTACCAGACCTCAATCGCCTGATGACCACGGCGACCTGGGATCCGGTCGTGCACCGCTGGTTCCGTCCCGGCCCCCAGACTTCGACCGACCGGGACACGACCGTCGAAGGAGAGCCGCGATGACCGCACTCACCACCGGATCCGACCCCAATCAGGACAGCGAACGTCTGGGAGAAGACCGATGGTGAGGTGCACTCGACCTGGTGGCGGAAGCCCGGCGTAACCGTTCTCATCAGCGATCCGGGCGGATGTCAACGGCGAGCGCCGTCGGCCTGGTGCGGGGCTGGTAGGACGCGGCATTGCGCGAGCACCGACCGAGCATCGTGCCCGGCGAAGCACCCGACCACCGCGGCGCTCGCCCGAGGCCGGGCATTTCCAGGAGGCCAGGTCGCGTCTTAAGACCCTGGCACACGTTCCACGCCACAACGAGGAGGACCGTACTGGTCATGCCGACCGCTGGATCACCGTCGCGCTCCGTGGCGCCCACTCTGTTCGACCTCGCGGCCCGCACGCTCACCCACCCCGATGTGTTCGCCCTGGCCGACGATCAACAGGCCGTGCTCGACCGCGTGCAACTGTGCCTCGCCGACAAGGACGGTGCGAGGGCAGTCGTGGTGGTTGCCGGCGCCGCGGGCACCGGCAAGAGCGCCCTCGCACTCACCCTGCTCGGTGAGGCCCTGCGCGCCGGCCACCGGGCCCGGCACGCCACCGGCTCGCAGGCGTTCACCGCCGCGCTGCGCAAGACCGCCGGACACGGCTCTCGCGCCACCCAGAAGCTCTTTCAGTACTTCGGCACCGCCACCGACACCGAACCGGACAGCCTGGATCTGCTGGTGTGCGACGACGCGCACCAGCTGCGGGCCACCTCGAACACCCGCTACACGCCCGCCTCGCGCCGCGGCGACCGCACTCAGGCCGCACAGTTGCTCGAGGCCGCCCGTGTCGTGGTGTTCCTCCTCGACGAGGACCAGGCGATCCGACCCGGGCAGCTCGGGACCCGCGACTACCTCGCCTCCGCTGCCCAGGCCGGCGACGCGACCGTGCACACCGCCGAGCTGACGAGTCAGCACCGCCACCGCAGCGTCCGCTACGACAGCTGGGTCCGTCGCCTGCTCAGCCTCGAGGACCTATCGTGCCCGCCGACCCGATGGAACGTGGAGGACGAACCCGCGCCAGGGTTCGAGCTGCGGGTGGCCGACAGCCCCGGCGAGCTGGAGCAGCTGCTGCGCGCGAAGACCGACCTCGGCGCGAGCGCCCGGGTCACAGCCGGGTTGTGCTGGCCGTGGAGCGAGGCGAGGCCAGGAAATCCGCTGGTCGACGACATCGTGATCGGTGACTGGCGCCGCCCGTGGAGCGTGAAGGGCCAGCGCTCGGTCAACGGGCTGCCGCCCTCGCCGTTGTGGGCGATTGATCCCGCGGGCGCTGGCCAGATCGGCAGTGTCTACAGCGCGCAGGGCTTCGAGTACGACTACGGCGGGGTCATCCTCGGTCCCGATCTCCTCCGGCGCGACGACCGATGGGTCACCGATCCCGCCGCCACCCGCAATGACGTCCTCGACGGCGCGACAGCGGCCGACGTCGATCTGTGGGTGCGCCGCACCTACCGCGTGCTGCTCACCCGGGCCAGGGTGGGCACCGTCCTCTACTCCACCGACACCGAAACCCGTGCCCTGCTGCACGCAGTCATCGACGCGTAGCCGACAGGGGCCCCTGCCGCAGTTGCCGGTCCATGGACACGGCCCATCGTCGTTGTGCGTTACGGAATTGACCAGACGCCTTGCCACCCCGGGGCGGGCACGATGCGCGGGGTATGGGTGCCGCCACCGTTCCGGAAGGGCGTGGCAGAGGCCATTGCTGGCACCCGCCGCCTAACCGGAGTCGGCGATCCACAGCGCTACCGGGGCGAGCCCCGCGCACCGGAAGGCATGAAGGATCCGCGCGCGGGACCGGTTACCCAGGGGGGACCGGTTCCGCGCGCGGATCAGGCGGGCAGGTGTCAGGCCTTCAGCGCGGGCTCGGTGGCACCTTTGACCGTGTTCGGGACGTCGGTCTTGTCCGGGTTGATGGCGAACCGTTTCGGTGCCTCGCATGTCTTGATCGCGTACCCGTCGGCGACCAGCTTCTCCAGTGCGTTGTTGACCGCGCCGCCCGATCGGCCGAGGTTCTTGCCGATTTTGGCGGGCCCGAAGTCCTCGCCCGGGTGTTCGGTCAGGTACTCCTCCACTATGGCCCGCAGCCCGCCCTTGGGCAGTCGGTCCTTCTCCAGGCGGGCGATGTCGGTGACCGCAGGCGACCCCGTCACAGACGGCTCGGGCTTGGTCGCTCCGTCCGTCGGATCTTTCGGTGAGGTGTCGGGCAACGGGGTGGTCCCGGTGTCGTCGGCGGTAGTAGTCGGGTCGACTTCGTTCTGGGCGGTGTCCGTGGCGGTGGGTTCCGGGGCGTCGTCGGTGTCGGAGACGGTCTCCGGCGTCGCTTCGCTGGTGTTGGCGGTGTTGCCCGCCGCAGCGTCCGGATGTGCGTCGTCGGTGCTGGGCGCGGTGGTGTCATGGTCCGACGGGATGGGCGTCCAGGTGTCGGGGTTGCGTGGGCCGTCGCCGGCGGTCCGGATCGCGGTGCCGTCGCGTCCCCAGCGGGCGAGGATCTTGGCGGCGGTCGAACGGCCGACTCCTGCGGCCGTCGCCAGTGTGGCGGTCGTGGAGGCGGGATTGGCGTTCAGCGCTGCCAGCACTTTGTCTTCCGTGGTGGGCGTCTTCTGGGTGGCGGTCGCATCGGACACGGCGCGCGGGTGGCGGTCGCCGTCGGTGGCGTCGAGGCGCGGGGCGGGGCGGTTGGTGCGGTTCTTGCGGGACATGACGGACTCCCTACGTTAGGTATGGAATGGGATGGTCAGGCCCTGGCCGGGGGGCGTTGGCCCGCCGGTGCGCATCCGGTTGTTCGGGCTACACGTCTATGGACGCTTCGTCACCGCACCATTGTCAAGCGATCCGTCAAACAAGACACGTGTCTCATGTGGACACTTCGTTTCAATGTATGTGCCAACACGAACGGGCCACGTGCGGCTGCAGCTGCCGGGGGGATCCGTTGTCTCGCGATCGTCCGGGCGCCATGTAACGGGGCGGCGCCGGAGACGGCGCTATAGCCGACAAGCCCGTTCCGGGGCGCGACTCGTGAACGCCGCGCCCCGGAACGATCCTTATGTCGCCTCAGAGTTCCCTTTATCCCTGGCGGAGAACTGCTTCCGCGGCTTCGGGAAGGGGCCGCGTGGCCCAGAGTCCGACGGCGCCGACGCCTTCGGCGTAGACGGTGCCGCTGTCCTGGACGGCCTGGATGACCACGAGGTACCGCAGCTGGTAGGGGCTGCTGACGAACCGGTTGTAGTGGCTGGCGAGTGCGAACGCCGATCGGAACACGTCCCGCGTCACGTCCATACTCGGCGCGTCGGCGGTGCCGTGATCGCTGTGGGGTAGCCCGGTGATCGTGATGCGGATCTGGTTCTGAGGGCCGGATTCATCCGCCGCGACGACGAACTCGGCGTCGGCGTGGATCATGTCATCGTCCTGTACGGCGACGAGGTCCTCGCGGATGCGGGTGGCGATGTCCCGAAGCGGCAGCTCGGCGGTGCGGTCGTAGAGGTCGCCGATGATCGTCGTGAGGGCGGGTGCTGGCTGGGTCGTCGGAGTGCCGACGCTTTCTGTGGTGGTCATGATTCGGATACCTTTCCCATTGTTTGCAATCGCCTGCGGGCGCAGGGCGTCTTGTTGTGGACAGTCGCGGCCAGCTCTCGCCACGGCGGGCGGCCATGTCCGGGTCAGCGGCGCAGGACGTTGACGCGTTCGCCGCCGATGAGGGGTTTGTCTTCCGGTCCGGCGAGGTGGTCGGCGATCCAGATGGGGCGGTGGTCGTCTCGGCTGCGGTAGTACTGGTTGCGCCAGTGGCCGCGAACGATCCAGCTGTGGTGGTACTCGCGTGTGCCGTTGCCGAAGGCATCGCTGTGGCGGTCGGCGGGTGTGGTGCGGGCGCGGCGGAGATCGACGAGGCGGACGCCTGTTTCGAGGGCGGGGTCGTAGCGTTCGATCCTGCGGCGGGCGGCGCGGGGCGCGCTGGTGCGTTCGGGGCGCACGAGGGTTTGGCCCATCAGGAGCCAGGTGGTGAGAATGGTGCGCTGCAGGGCGAGCTGCGCGTCGATAGTGGTGGCGGAGGTGCCTTCGGTCAGTGCGCTGGGCCAGCCCTTCATGTCGGTGAACGTCATGGGGGTGATGCCGCACCATTGGTAGCCGTGTGGCGGGGAGAAGCTCGGCGGGATCGGTGCGCGTTCGGCACTGGTCAGGAACGTGGCCAGGAGATACTTGGCGGCTTGGTCGACAGCGTCGTCGTGGCTGGCGGGTTTGTCGTCGGGCGTGGGTAGTGACAGGTTCAGCGCGGCGGCCTTCCGCATCTGCGACAGCGCGCGGTCGCGGGGCAAGCGGGCGAGCCGTCGGCCCATGTCGACCGCTGTTGGCAGGGGATCGGGGACGGTGCCCCAGGTCTGCACCCACAAACCGCCAGGCCCTGGACCCCACGAGACCAGGGAGACGTCGTTGTGCAGCGCGTTGGCGGTCTGGGTGACGGGTGGGTGTTCGTAGACCATGAGTCCCACGGGGGCGGGCAGGTCTTCGGGGTGGAGGCGGTAGTCGACCAGGGTGGTCGCGGCGTGGCTTGCGAGGTCGGCCAGGTCGGCGGAGACGTAGAACAGCTCGGCGGCGGGAATCTGGGCGCGGAGTGTGTCCGCGATCGTGGCGCCGACATCGTTCAGTGGCAGGAACGCGGGCTCGCCCGGCGAGTCCTCGGGCCGGGGGCCGATGAAGAACCGGTACCAGTTCCCCGCGCCGTCCGTTCCCGGATCGCGGGTCCATTCGGTCATGCGTTTCCGGATCTCGGGGACGTCGTGGGCCGTGACCGCCGCTGGCATCGGAAGTCACCGACCCGGTTCAGCGGTGGGTGTCGACAGCACCGTCTCGATGGTCCGCCGTAACGACGACGGTGCACCGGGATGATCGGTCAGGTACGCCACCATGTGCGGGACAGGGGCTGGGAAGTCGTCGCGTCCCAGCGTGGCCACTGCGTCAGGATGACGCTGATACAGCTCGCCGACCGCCGCCGGGGCCAAGGCGTACCACAAGTCACGGATCTCATAGCGCCCGTCATCCCCGGGCCCGACTACGCGCGGCGGTGAACCGTCGGCGTCGCCCCAAGGGCCGCCGTCGTGGATTTCCAGGGTGTCCCCGCGCCAGGTGAAACGGTACTCGGTGCTGCTGTAGAACGATTCCAGATGGATTCCGATCCAGCGTGCGACAGGGGGGCGAAACCGCAGCCCGACCTCGACGTCGTTGTTCGGGGTGTGCAGGGTGGGGAACCGGGTTTGGTCCTCGATGACACCTAGTGGCGTCTCGTCGCCGGGAATGATGCCGGGGAATGCCGGTTTGTACGGCATCGCTACCCACACCTCGCCCTCCGGCAACACCCGAAGTGCTGCAGCACAGTCGGGAACGGTTGCGCGTGTTCCGTCCATAAGAGACACATCCCTTGGGTGGCAAGGTGCGCGATCCGCGCTAGACATGTCCAGGGACGCTCCATACACGTCGGGATGTCAAGCCAGTTATAGGTTTTGCCTCGACATATCCGTGTATTGTCATGCGATCGGGAATGTTCGGCGTTTGCCTCTACGGTGGCGCGAACTGACATACACGACAGGACAAGCGTTAGATGGAGCTATGATCCCAATCGAAAACGAAACCACGCGCACAATCGCAGACCTTGAAGGCCTTCTGGTGCGAGTGGTGGAAACTTGTTCGCGACTGTACTTTCCGCGCCAACTTGAAAGGTCTCACCACGTGACGGCGTGGTTTCCGGGCGATGTGATCACTCGACCGATGCTGGTGTCCGCCGTACTTGATAGCTGGCACCAATCAAAGCGTGACTGGTCTGAGGCCGAGGGCACTTCGCCGGCTGTCAGCAGACCCGCCCTGCGGCCTCTGGCGGCCAGATGCCGGGCCGCGCGAGCAGCGGTATGCCAGTAGCTCACGGCGTCGGTGATTTGTTCTGACCGACAGCTGTTGCGGCCGGTACTCCATCAGTGTGGTGCTGGATTCGCATGTCACCTCGTGAGCGGGATCAGGTCAGACTGGCTGCGTGGGTGATCAGCGCGGCGTGAGCAACATGATCAGCGAGTCTGAGACCGGACCGGCAGGGCGGGCAGGCAATATTGCGCAGGCCGGTGTTTCCGCCAGTGGTCAGGGAGGTGCGCCAGTGCCGCGGCAGTTGCCTGCGCCAGTGCGGGACTTCACCGGCCGAGGGCACCAGGTGGCCGCGCTGGACAGGGTGCTGGGAAACGACATGACCGCCTACGGAACGGTCGCCGTACTCGACGGTACCGGCGGAGTAGGCAAAACCAGCCTGGTTACTCACTGGGCGCACCGGGTCCAAGATCAGTTCCCCGATGGCACGCTGTTCGTGAACTTGCGGGGTTACGGCCCGAGTGAGCCGTTGGATCCCGCGGTCGTGCTGGCTGGCTTCTTGACCGGGCTCGGCGTGCTCCAGGATCAGGTCCCCGCCGAGCCCGACGCCGCGGCCGGGTTGTTCCGATCCTTACTGGCGAGCCGCCGGGTACTGGTGGTGCTGGACAACGCTGCTACGGCCGAGCAGGTGCGCCCATTGCTGCCCACGACAGCCGGATGCATGGCGGTGGTGACCAGCCGCGACAGTCTTACCGACCTGTTTGTTTCCGCAAGCGCTCACCGGATCAGTCTCGACCTGTTCGGATCTGTCGAGTCGTACGCGTTGCTGCTGGCGGTGCTCGGTCGAGTTCGCGTCGAACAGGAGCCGGACGCCGCGAGTGAGCTGGTCCGGTTGTGCGCCGGGCTGCCGCTGGCCGTTCGGCTCGCGGCCACCTGGGTCGCGTTGCGCCCGCAGTGGCGGATCGCCGATGTCGTCGAGGAGATCAAGGAGGATCAGCTCGCTGATGACGGCATCAGCGGGATGGTGGGCGAAGCGGTGCAGGCGGTGTTCGACTGGTCTTATACCCGCCTCGCCCCCGAGCCGGCGCAGGTTTTCCGCTTTCTCGGCTGGCATCCGGGCACTGAGTTCTCTATGCCTGCGGTTGCCGTCCTGTGCGGGCTGAACCATCGCGAAACCAACCGGTGCTTGGAAGCGTTGGCCGAGCTGCACCTGATCGAACCTGTGGCCCGGCACCGGTACCGGATGCACGATCTGCTCCACGCCTTCGCCCGCACGCGCGCCCGCCTCGACACCTCCGACGAGCAGCACGCCGCGCGCGAGCGGGTCCTGACCTGGTACGCCCATGTCGCGCAACTCGCCGACAGGCTGCTCTACCCGGGATTTCCGTCCTTAGACCTCGAGATCGACCGAGTCGGACCCACGCCGACCTTAGAAGACCGTGCCCGGGCTCTGGCGTGGTTCACTGCCGAACAACCCACCTTGCACGCCGCGGCGCGGACCGCACTCGAGTGGGAGTTCCACACCCTCGTGCTGGCTCTGGCAGCGACGTCACGCTTCCTCACCTATCTGTCCCGCCCGCTGTGGACCGTGCGGCTGGACATCGAAACGTTCGGTATCACCGCAGCTCGTGCTCTGGGCGATCTCGCCGCCGACTTCTTCCTCCGCGAATCCCACAGCGAAACGCTGAGCATGCTGGGGCGATGGGAGGAGGCCGAGGCCGGTTTCATGAGTCTCGACACACCACGCAATCCCCAGCGCTACACCGCGTTCATCGGCCTGGGTGGGGTCCATTGCAAGCAGGGACACTGGCAGCAAGCCCGCGACTGCTATCAGCAGGCGCTTCCGCTGGCGCGCGCTCACGGCCTGGCGCGCACACTGGCGGTCATTGAGGGCAACCTGGCCGCCGTCGCCATCAGGCTCGGTGAGTACGAGCAGGCGCTGGCCCACATCGAACGCGAACGCGACCTGCGGCACCAAGCCGGGGACCAAGTGGGCCACGCCCACAGCTTCTATCGCGCGGCGACCGCACAGTTAGCTCAAGGCCACCACGCCCCTGCACTGGAGTTTGCCGAGCGGGCGCTGGCCGGCTACCGGGAACTACCCGGCATCGACAAGCTGGTCGCGCGGGCGCTGGAGCTGGCCGCGACATGCCTCGAACACGTCGGAGACCTCGCCCGGGCCGCAGACTATCTGCAGCGCGCCGCCACCCTTTACACCGATCTCGAGCTCCCCGCGGATGCCGTACGGAAACGGTGGCGCGAGGTCACTGCCCGCGCCACCGCCCAGCCGGAAGCCTAACCGTGGCCCTCGTGCCTGCAGGTTGGGCAGTCCGGCCACGGCTGTTCCAGCCGCAGCGTGTCGTAGCCGCCCAAGGTCGCCAGGTTCAGGCCGTACTCCTGGTTGACCGCCAGGCCTGATGTCCCGATGATCAGGCGCTCTACCGCGTGCGCGGCGAGATCTCCGGCTACCGAGGCCGAGGAAGCGGTGGCCGCGTGTTCGCGCGTCATGGAATCTCCCGGCGCCCATGCGGTGCGTGGTGACACCACGTTTCGCCGGTGCTGCTCAGCGGCGCGCGCGCAGTCGTAACACGGTCCCGAGCCTGGACGGAATATCCCGATACTGATCCGTGGCCCGTCATACCCACTGTGCACCCAGGCCGTTCCTGTGGCGTGGCAGGCCTGGTTCGTCCACGAGCGGATCTCGCCCGTCGAGGGCTGATCCGCGGCCATCAGCAGCACATCGCAGGTGACCGCCAGGGCACGCAGCTGGTCTGGGCCCACGATGTGCTCCCTGGAACCGGTCAGCTCCACGTGGGAGTTGTGCTGCCGGAGCTGCTCCAGCGCGGCCTTGACTTTGGGCCGGCCGAGGTCCTGCTCGGTGAACAGCCCTTGCCGGTTGAGGTTGGACAGCTCCACCACGTCCGCGTCGACGCAATGCAGCTGCCCCACCCCCGACATCGTCAGCAACCTCGCCGCCGCGCCCCCGGCACCTCCTACACCGACGATCACGACCCGCGCCTGCCGCAGCCGCAACTGCGCATCCCAGCCACGACGGCCAGGGGTGCGATCCACCGAGCGCCAGAACGCACGGCTGCGGCTGTAACGTTCGCGCTCGGACCCGCTCAGTTCCACTTCGGAGGCATCCTCCAAATGGCCGGCAGTGTTCAGGCGGTCGACCGCCTTCTTCACCTCGCGGGGCGAGCGTGCGGGGAAACGGTGGACCAGCTCATCGGCGATCTGGCCCACCGTCCTCGACCCGTCGAGCAACGCCAGCAGCATCCACACCGACCCGTCCGGATCACGCAGACCGCGCGTGATTCCGGGCGTATTGCCGCCGATCCGCACCAGGCCATCGTCATACTTCACCGGCCGGTGCTCGAACTTGATCCTCGGACGCCACATGGCGCTCACCCTCCTTTCCTATCAGTTGTTGTCGTCGACGTCGCTAAACGTCGGCTCCTGCTCGATCTCCACGAACTCGATCACGCCACCCACCTCCCGTCAGATCACCGAGGCAGGCTCACCGCACCGGACCACTTGCTCCGATGTCCCAGATGGTCAAGGGAGTAGGCCTGCCGCTGACCACGGTGCGCCATTCAGCCGATCGGGTAGCTCCTCTCGGGACAACCTGGGAAACCCTGACCTGCTACCCCAACTCGGACTACGGTTCCCGATCTGGGAGGCGGGAGAATTTGGGATAAGCCGCGAGGGGGTCGCTGCGCGTGAAGCCGGAGGAACGGGCGAAGGATCGGTTCGTCGACCAGCTCAAGCAACTGCGGGAACAGGCCGGCCGTCCAACGCTGGTCGCGTTGGAGGCACAGAGCAAGGTCTGGCTCGCGAAGTCGTCCGTCTCGAGATTGCTCAACGGGGACTTTACGGACCCGCCGCCGTGGGAGCGGATCAGCGCCTTCGTGTCCGCATGCGTGCAGGTCGGTAAAAGCAAGAACCTGAGAATGCTGCCGGAGGACGTGCTACTCGAAGGGTTGCGGCATCGCCACGAAGCCCTGGCAGCCGCGCTCGACCGAATCTCGCGCCGCACACCGAGCTTGGTCTCCGACGACTGTGCGGTCACACAGGAGCCACAGCGGCGGCGCCGTTTCGGCGCGGTGCCACCGCGAGCCGGGGCATTCCAGCACCGCGCGGTGGCCGAGACCCTGAAGAGGGCAGTGGAGAGTGAGGGCACCGCGGTGCTCACCGGCGCCGCGACTACGCCGACGAGCGTGCTGACCGGATTGGGCGGAGTGGGTAAGACACAGCTGGCCGCTGACCACGCTCACACCGTGTGGGACTGTCGGCAGGTGGAGCTGCTGGTATGGATTTCCGCCCGCACCCGCGACGCCATCACCGCCGCCTACACCGAAATCGCGGTCGAGTGGCTCGACCAGGACCCCTCCGCCCCGGAGCGGGCGTCACGTCGGTTCCGGGAATGGCTTGCCGAAACCCCGGCACGATGGCTGATCGTGCTCGACGACCTCCAGGACCCCGCCGACCTGACAGGCCTGTGGCCACCGCACACCAGCGGCGGGCAAGTGGTGGTGACCACCCGCTGCCGCGACGCGACCCTTCACGGCGACCGCAGACACATCGTCGACATCGACCTGTTCACCGCACCCGAAGCCCTGGCCTACCTCACTGAGAAACTTCCGGTCCGCGCCACCGAAACCACAGAGTTAGGCAAGCTCGCCCAAGAACTAGGATTCCTGCCGCTGGCACTCGCACAGGCCGCCGCATATCTGACCAACAAACCTCTACTCGCTACTGCGGACTACCGCACCCGGCTCGCCGACCGGATAACCACGCTCGGGCAGATGCTGCCAAGGGTCGGGGAACTACCCGATGAGCACGAGCAGACCGTGGCCGCGACATGGTCGCTGTCTATCGAAGCCGCCGACCAACTCGACCCTGCTGGCCTCGCCCGCCCTGTGCTGGAGATCGCAGCGCTGCTCGACCCCGCTGGCATTCCGGTGACGGTCTTCACCTCCGACGCTATCGCCGCTCACCTCAAGACTCGGCTGGACCGCGACGTCACCCCCGAGGATCTAATAGGGGGACTGGAGTGCCTGCGGCGATTCAGCTTGCTCACTCTCGACCCCGAAGAGCCCCACCGCGGGATCCGCGTGCATGCCCTGGTTCAACGCGCAGTCCGCGACGTGCTCACCCCAGACATCCACGGCAGTCTCGCGCGAGTCGCCGCCAGCGCCCTGCTCAAGGCATGGCCAGACACCGATGTCGGTCAAAAATTGGTTCAAGCGCTCCGTTCGAACACCAGCACGCTGCAGGACGCCGCCGAGGAACACCTGTGGCAACCTGATGGGCACCCGGTGCTGTTCCGCCTTTCGGCCAGCCTCCGCGAAGCAGAATTGCTAGACGCAGCCATCACAGCCTCGAAACGATTGCACCACCAAGCATTCAGCCGCCTGGGTCCCGACCACCCCGATACCCTCCTCGCTCGCCATGATCTCGCCTGCTGGCGTGGGTATGCCGGGGATCCGGTTGGTGCGGTCGCGGCTCTCGAACAGGTACTTACCGACCAGATTCGGGTGCTGGGTCCGGATCACCGCGATACCTTCGTCACCCGCCACGATCTTGCCCGCTGGCGTTGGTATGCCGGGGACCCGGTCGGTGAGGTCGCGGCTCTCGAACAGCTACTTACCGACCAGTTACGGGTGCTGGGTCCCCACCACCCCGACACCCTGACCACCCGCCGCAATCTCGCGGGCCGGCGTGGGGATGGTGGGGATCCGGTTGGTGCGGTCGCGGCTCTCGAACAGGTACTTACCGACCAGTTACGGGTGCTGGGTCCCCACCACCGCGACACCCTGACCACTCGTTCTAGCCTCGCTCATTGGCGAGGGCTTGCCGGGGATCCGGCTGGTGCAGCTGCGGCTCTCGAACAAGTACTTACCGACCAGTTTCTGGTGCTGGGTCCGGATCACCGCGATACCTTCGACACCCGCCACGATCTTGCCCGCTGGCGTGGGGATGGTGGGGATCCGGTTGGTGCGGTCGCGGCTCTCGAACAGGTACTTACCGACCGGCTGCGAGTGCTGGGTCCCGACCACCCCCGTACCTTGACCACTCGTTCTAGTCTCGCTTATTGGCGAGGGCTTGCCGGGGATCCGGCTGGTGCGGCCGCGGCTCTCGAACAAGTACTTACTGACCGGTTTCGGGTGCTGGGTCCGGATCACCCCGACACCCTGGTCACCCGCCATAACTTCGCCTGCTGGCGAGGGTTTGCCGGGGATCCGGCTGGTGCGGCCGCGGCTCTCGAACAGGTACTTACCGACCAGTTGCGGGTGCAGGGTCCCGACCACCCCCACAATCTGGTCACCCGCCATAACCTCGCTCATTGGCGAGGGCTTGCCGGGAATCCGGCTGGCGCGGCCGCGGCTCTCGAACAAGTACTTACCGACCAGTTACGGGTGCTGGGTCCCCATCACCCCGACACCCTCAGCACCCACCACGAACTCGCTCGCTGGCGGAACGACACGGCCGAGTACTGACAGCTCTCGCGCCTTGCCACTGAGACGAGTAGCAATTCGAGCGTGCGCGTTGGATGGCGCAGTCAGCTACGGCCGGCCGATCACGGCAACATGGATATTTGCTCTGAACTTCATGCGGTTAGAGAGTTCGCCCCATTGGCTTGCAGTAGAGGGTCAACATTTCGCGGTGAATGGGGTTGGGCTTAATTTTAGAGAGCCTGTAAATTGGCGTGCTAACCGCGCTCCGGAGCCAGCAACCCGGAGTATTTCCACGGCATCTGATCAAAAGATCAGGCACATATCATTTAGGTGTGGAACATGTCATGTTCCTCCGAAAACTACAAGTGACATTACTGTACGGGCCGTGTGGCGCCCGCGTAGTCGTCGCCGGGGCGTCGGTAGTCGTCGATTCGCACGGCTTGACCGAAGTCCGGGGCGTTCACCATCTTCCCGGCTCCGATGTAGATCCCTACGTGCCGGATTTTCGAGGGTGGGCCGTAGAAGACGAGGTCGCCTGGCAGGAGTTGTCCGTCGGGTACTGGTGGTCCTGCGTGGTATTGGGTGTGTGCGGTGCGGGGGAGCGAGATTCCGGCCGCGTTGTAGGCGGCCTTGGTGAGGCCTGAGCAGTCGAATCCGCTGTCACCGTTCAGCGGTCCGTTGCCACCCCACACGTACGGCAGCCCACGTTGCCCGCATGCGTAGTTGATCGCGGCCATCGCGGCAGCGTTCGGCGCCTGGATGTTGTTGCAGTCACCGGTCCCGGCCATCGCGGGCGAGGGCTGACAGTGGACCCCGGACACCGCGGCGACGATCACACGTGCCTTGTGCTCGTGTTGGGCGTAGGCGTTGGGGAATCCTGAGCCCTGCACGGTCTGTGCGGCGTCGTTGACGCTCATGGCCTGCCAGTTCGGTGTGGCGGTGAGGCGTTCGAAGAACTTGGTGGCGGCGTAGGTCGGTGTGGTGATCTGGTGCGGGCTGCCCCAGCCCATCGAGGGGCGTTGCTGGAAAAGTCCGAGGGAGTCGCGGTCGCCGTAGTGCAGGTTGCGGAGCTTGGATTCCTGCATTGCGGCGGCGATCGCGACCACCCAGCCGGGTTCGGGCACCGTCATCTGTTTGCCGACTGCGACGATGGTGGCGGCGTTGCCCATCTGCTCGGCGGTCAGGCCTGGAACGGTGCCGGTCCGTGTCCCGTCGGGCGTGCATATCACCGAACTCGTGCCGTTGCCGCCGGACAGCGTGCTGACAATGCCGGCTACTGCGGCGCCGACGAGCAACGGGATGGCGAGGACCACGGCGGCGACGGCGGCCCCGAGTTTGCTTCCCATGGCTGGATCGCGTTCCTTTCACGGCGATGGGACTCGTTTCGGGCGAGGTGGCGTTCCCGGGTCAGTGCTCGCCGCGAGCGATCCGGTTCGGCGTTGCTCGCGGTGGGATCGGACTCGGTGGTGGCAGCCGGTACGGCGAGGCAGCCGCGGCGTCGCTGCCCTCGCCGTCTTCGGTGCCGGGTTCGGCCGGTGGTGTGAGGCCGGGCCAGGCGTCGGCGAGGTCGGCGAGGGTGTAGCGGGTGCCGGCGCGGCTGGCGCGCGCGGAGGTCAGTGGCAGCCAGACCGCCTCGGCTGGGCTCGGATGCGGTGCGGCGGGGTCGAGCAGGTCGGCCGCGGCGGTGGCCACCGGCACCGCGCGAGGGTCGTCGAGTCCGGTATGCACCCGGGCCAGGGCGGTGCGGGCACCGGCTTCACGGCGGGTGGTCGGCAGCCACACCAGTAGCGGCGTCGCGATCCCGGTCGACTCGGCCAGCCGCGCGTATCCGGCCAGCTTGTGGCCGACCTTGGTCAGGGACTCGGTGCCGGTGTCGAATTCGAGAAACCACTCCACCTCACGGTGGCGGGTGCGCCAGCGGCCGTAGCCGTCGGGGATGACGAGGTCGCCGAAATGTCGGGAGCAGCGGGATTCCGACCACCAGGCCGTCACCGTCTCGTCGGCTGTGGTGTGGCGGGTGCGGGCGATGAGGGAGGTGAAGAAGTCGTTCACGCCGACGGTGTGGGCGAGGCGCTGGTTGTGGGCGATGGCCATGGCGCGGTCGTGCCGGTAGCCGAGTTCCTTGACCTCGAGGCCGTGTTCGGCGGCGAGCACGGCGGCTCCGGCCGGGCCGAGGACGTAGTGCATGGGGGCGGAGCCGAGCTGCTGGAACGGCTGGAATCTGCTGACGGCCCGCCAGAGGTAGAGGTCGAGTACCCGCTGGCGGGCCGATCGGCCGGAGGGGAAGGCCGCGGCCTGGATCTGGAAGCTGGTCAGGACCCGGTGCTCGTGCAGCAGAGCGAGTAGCCATTTGTCGCGGACGGTGAGTCGGGAGGCGAGCATGGCTTGGTGCTCGACCGAGCTGGCGGCGCGGACGGTGTGGCGTCCGGGAAGATGATCGCGCAAGGTGTGCTGGCGGGTTGTGGTCGTAATCAACGGGCGCCTCCCTCGAGTGTCAACAGGCTGTGGACAAGTGCTGTGGGCAAACCGACGCTGGCCACGGGCGAGACCGGGGTGGCTGCGGCTGTTTCCGTGTGGTGCGAAGGAATCCGCGTCGTGCTGGCCCTCAGGGGCGGGTGCGGCGTGGGTCGGTTCGGGGCGGCCGGGTCGGTGGAACCCGGCGCTCTGCCCGCGTCGCGGTGGTGGCCGTTGGGGTTGCGGTGCCGGGTGTCGGGCCGCTGTCGCCGCTCGTGGTGGTGTGTGCGCGGCGCTGGGCGCGGAGCGCGGCCCGGATTTCGCGGGCCCGCCCGGGAATCGGGTCGGGCAGCGGGGTGGTGGTCATGGTGAAGGGCTCGGTTTCCTCGCCGTGCACGACCAGCCGCGCGGCGGCGTGGTAGACGCCGAGGTGGGACAGGTCGTGTTCCGACAGGCGGGGTGTGGTGTGGCGGGCGAGTTCGCGGGCGTCTTCGGGGGAGGAGGAGTAGATGATTTTGTTGCGGGCGTTGGTGGAGAGGCCTTCCTTGAGCTCTCTCGACAGCTGGCCGAGGTGCTGGTGGGCGAGGATGAATCCGTTCCGGAACGCTCGGGCTTCGGCGAGCATGTCTTCCATGGGGTAGGGGAGGTGCAGGAAGTTGTGGCATTCGTCGATTACGGTGTGCGCGTCGGGGCGCAGGTGCTGTGGGACGCGGGCGCGGGCGGTGGTGGCCTGCCAGGTGCGCGCCACCACCAGCGAGCCGACCAGCCGCGTGGTCTCTTCACCGAGTGATCCTTTGGGGATGCGCACGAGGCAGATCCCGCCATCGTCGAGCACCTGCGAAAGGTCCACTGTGGAGCGTCCTCCGGCGATGGCTTCCTTCACGAAGGGGCGCAGCAGGAACGCGCGGAGTTTGTTCATCAGTGGCGAGATCACCTGAGAACGGGAGCTGTCGGTGAGTTCGTCGTACCACTCCCAGAATCCGCGCAGCACGGGATCGGTGAGCCCGGTGGTGATGCGGGAGCGGAACGCTTCGCTGGTGAGCAGTTTCGGGAGTTCGGCCAGGGTCGGCACGGCTTCTTGAGCGCGCAGGGTGAGGCAGGCGGCGCGCATGAGGTCGTCGGTGCGTGGTCCCCAGAACGCCGAGTACACGCGGCGGAAGACGGAGACGAGGTTGTCGACCTCGCGGTCGGTTTCCCCGCCCTCCAGCGGGTTGAGGATGGGTGGGCGGTGGCGGGAGTCGGCGTCGAACAGCACCACCCGTTCCGCGGCGCTGCGGGGGAGCCGGTTGAGGATGTCGGTGACCAGGTCGCCTTTCGGGTCGATCAGGACGACACCACGGTGTGCGTTGACGTCGTCGAGGATGATCTGGCCGAGCAGGGTGGACTTTCCGGAGCCGGTCGGCCCGATGAGGTGCATGTGGTAGCGGGCGTCGGCGAGCCGCAGCCCGACGGGGCGGGCGTGGCCGGTGTCGGAGTGCCCCAGTGGCATCACCCCGGGACCTGGGGCGGGGATGCCGGGTGGTGGGGCGACGGCTTTGGCTCCGGCGCGTTCGACGCCGGGGATCTCGGCGTCGGTGGGCAGGTGCGCGAGTGCCGCGAGTTCCGGGACTGAGAGCAGGTCGCCGCGGCCGAGGTGCCGGTCGGCGAGCGCGCGGGCGGGCCGGTGGAGGCGGGTGCGGGTGTAGTGGTTGTGGTCGGTGTAGACGGCGAACGCGGCCGCGAGCGCGTGCGCTCGTCCGCGTGCGGTGTCACGGGCCTGCCGGACGAGGTCGTCGGCCACGTCGGTGGGAAGGTCGGTGGCCACGGCGTAGCGGATGACAGTCTCGTATTGCGAACCGCGTTGTTTGCCGACGATCGCCTTGTTCTGTGTCGAATATTCGAGCGACAGCTGCGGATCCTGGCTGATGCGCCGCGAGTCCGAGGTCCGGCGAGCGCGCAGGGCTTTCGCACCTGGGGTGAGCGCGTCGAGAAGCCGCCCGCCAAGACGCCCCGACGAGCCTTGGTGGACCCGGCGGGCGGCGCGGCGGGCCCGGGCGACACGGCGGCCGGTGACAGGACGGGCGAGGATCTGGACGCATGCCCGCTCGTCGCGACCGAGCCCGACCGGCGCGCCGAGCAGACCGCGGATCGGATCGGCGTCGAATGCGGTGCGGATCGGGAGGGCCTCGGGGCGGGCGAGGCGTAGCTGGCCGCCGACGGTGATCCGCCGACGCCCGGTTTCCAGGACAGGGAAGGGTGAGGTGGCGGGGCTGGTGCGGGTGTGGGCGCCGGGCCAGGCGGCTTCGATCGCCCGTTCCACCAGCGACGGCGGGATGACGCCAGGGACCCAGAACTGGACGGTGACGCCGTGCTCGCCGAACCCGTACTCCATCGCCAGGTGCGGTTGTCCGGCCCAGAGCCGCCGCCAGGCGGGGCGGAGGAGGCCGACGAGGTTGGACCAGACCGCGGCCCCGCCGGCGGGATCGACGGTGGGCGGGGCGAGCACGGTGATCCGGCGAGCATCGGCCAGCAGCGCGGTGTGGCGGCGAGCGCGCCAGCAGTGCCGGGCCACGACCACGCTCACCAGGGCTGCAGTCAGGATCGGGACGGCGACTGGTCCCCAGGTCAGTGCCCAGTTGCCCGCGGCGGCGAGCAGGCGGCCGGTAACGCCGCCGGGGTCACGTAGGTAGTCACTCACGCCGTTCCGCGCCACCGGGGATGCTGCGGTGTGTACGGCCATGACGAAACTCCCTTCCGGGAAAACTCCTGCGAGACAAGGGAAAGTCGTGAAGCGGCACGAGGCCGGGATCAAACGGGGTCGAGGTCGACCTGTCCCGCGTCGTCGAACTCACCACCGTCGAACCCGGCATCGGCGCCGATGGAGCCGCTGGTGTCGACGGGGCCGAGGTCGATGTAGGCGTCGCTGAGGCCGGCGTCGGTGGCGTCGGGTTCGTTCTCGGCGAATTGTGCGAGTTCGGCGGGGTCGGTGGTGATGAGGAAGTTTTCCGTGGGCGAGGCCAGCGATTGGAACGAGACTCTCTGCGGACCCGAGGACAACAAGCCCTGACCGCGGTCGGCCGACAGGAGGAACCGCCGCTCTCCGGCGGAGAGGTCGAAAGACTCGGCGATCTCGTCGATGGCCTGCGGCGCAGCGCGAAGAAGTACCTGGGTGGCGGCGTTGCTGACGATGGCTTTGCCCAGGTCGCTGCCGAGCAAGTCAGCGGCGTCCTGGGTTGCTGTGGTGAGCCCGCACCAGTGTTTGCGGGCGGCCTTGGCCAGGCGCAGCAGGAACAGCGCGGCTTCATGCTGGCGCATGAGGACTCCGGCTTCGTCGACCACGACCAGCCGGGGCCGGCGGTCGGCCGGGTTCGAGACGCGCCGCCAGACGGTGTCGAGCACGAGCAGGGTGCCGATCGTGCGCAGTTCGTCGGGCAGGTCGCGCAGGGAGAACGCGACGAGGTGCCCGTCCGGAGTCGTGGTGGTGGGTCCGTCGAAGAGATCGGCGAACGAGCCGTCGACGAAGGGGTGCAGCCTGGCGGCGAGGTCGGCGGCCATCGCGCCGCCGCCGTCTCCGGTGGCGGCGAGGACGTCGCGCAGGTCGCGCAGCAGCGGTGCTGGGCGGGTCCAGGTGCGGGTGTCGCCGGTGATGCCCGCGCGGTGGTAGGTGGCGGTGATCGCGGTGTCGAGCACGGCTCGTTCGGCGGCGGTGATCTCCGTGCCGAAGAGCACGGCCAGGACTGTGTGCAAGAACAAGCTGCGTCGCTTCAACGCGTCGTGAGGTGCGGTGCGGCGTCCGTTCGCGCCGAGGTGCACGGGCAGGTCGAACGGGTTCAGCCGGACTCCGCCCGCGCCGAGATGGATGTAGGTGCCGCCGATCTGGGAGGCCAGCCGTGCGTACTCGTCTTCGGGGTCGATGATGAACGCCTGTACTCCGTGCGTGGCCCACCCGTTCTCGTGATCGCCGAGTCGGCGGTAGAGGCTGCGCAGGGTCTCGAGCTTGACGAAGTACGACTTTCCCGCGCCCGACCTACCGAGCACGACGGAGTTGTAGTTGTCGCAGGCGAACCGGTCCCAGTGCACCAGCCCCGAGCTGCCGACGTTGTAGCCGTAGAGGACGCCGGAGGGCACGGAGGTGGTCGGGTCGGTCGGAGGGAGGTCCGGCGAGGTGAACGGGTAGGCGGCGCTGACCGCGGCGGTGTCGAACGTTCTTGTCAGACCGAGCGGGTCGAGTCCGAGCGGCAGGGTGCTGACCCAGCCCTGCAAAGCCCGGTAGGTCGCGGGTTTGGCGTCCAGCAGCAGGGACGCGCACAGTGAGCGCAGCGCGGAGACTTCCTCGGCGAGTGAGGTCTCGTCCGGGGCGTGCGCAGTGAGGTACAGCCCGAATTTGAAGAGTTTCCCGTCGCCGCGGGCGATGCTGCGCGACAGGTCGGCGGCGTCCTCGGCGGCGGCGTCGAGGTCCGGGTCGTCGAGCCGGTCGTGCCGCGCGTTGTGCCGGCGAGATGATTCGAGCTTGGCGCGTTGCTTGCGCAAGCCGCTGGCCGCCGTCGCTGGGTCGACGGGCTGGACGTGGACCGAGACATCCAATCGTGCCGGGTAGGTCAGCAGCGGTGCCAGCCAGCCGGGGTAGACCTCCTGCGGATACCCGGTGACACCGAAGCTGGCGACGAATTCGTTGCCGACCTCGAGGTGCCGGGCGGACACCGACAGCGCGTCCGGGGTGAACGCTCCCGCCGACCCGGAGCGGGCAGCCGTCCCGTGGTTTCTGGTACGTGCCATCACGGTCTACCTGCTTTCGATCTCGTCGTCGTAGTCCCAGTCCTCGTCCTCGGACAGCCACGGTCCCGGCGCCGGCGAACGACCGGAGCGCGGTACGCCAGTGGAGGGCAGCGGCGTCGGGGCCGGGGGAGACGCCGCCGCGACGTCGTCGGGGCCGTAGAGGTCGGTAAAGGTGGTGCTGGAGGTGACGACCTCGTCGGCCCCCGCCAGTACGGCCGAGGGCGGCAGGAAGGTGTCGGGGTTGCAGGCCGCCGCGAGTACACCGGTCGCGGCGGCGGCGTCGAGCGGGGTGGCCACGATCCCGGCCGGGGTCAGCAGCTCGATGGCCTCGCTCAGGCGGCGCACCAGGCGTTGCTCGGCGGCCTGCCGTAATCCGTTCTCCACCAGTCCGTTGCCGTGGCGGTGGTGCCGCCACGGCAGCACGCTCGACGCGGCGGGGGCGGAGCCGGTGCGCAGCGGTTCGCGCAACACCAGCAGCACTTGCCGGCGGAGCAGATCCGCCTGGGCGGTCAGCTCGGCGAGGTAGTCCGCGTGGTCCCGCGCGGCCGCCTCCAGCGCGGGGTGCGGGAGCCCGCCGGCGTGGACCCGGAGTTCGGCGATCTGTGGGGCGAGGTCGAGCCGTTCGGCGCGGATGAGGATCTGCACGGGCGCGGTCAGGGAGTGCAGGTAGCGCGCGAAATTGGCGACGAGCGCCTCTTGTTCCCCGGGTGTGCGCAGCGAGAAGTTGACGGTGCTGCACACGGCGATGACCGCGAGCCCGTCGGCGCCGAGGTCGACGATCCCGGCCTGCGCGCCGGTGTCGGCGACACCGTGGGCGGGCAGTTCCAGCGGTGCCGGGGACACCGGTTCGGCCCCACCTGATGACGGGCGTCGTCCGCCACGGCCTCGGGTAAGGGTGTCGGTGTTCTGGGCGGTGAGCCAGGCTGGGGCCGAGCGGACGCCGTCGGGCGCGGCGACCCGGTGCCGCGGTGACAGGTGCTGGCGGATCGCGGCGAGGACGAGTCGGTCCAGAGGCAGACCGTCACGCTGCCCGAGAGCCAGTACGGCGGCCGTGATCCCGACCGGGATCGCGACGATTAGGAACACCGGTACCGGCACGAACCCACGGGTCAGCGAGTACAGGCCGTAGAGCAGCAGGCCGGCGACGCCGAGAATCGCGAGCTGCCGCGCCGTCAAAGGCCCGAGCACCCGGTCCGGGCGGTCGACGTCGGCAGGCACACGTACGGGAGAAGTCATGGCGAATCGGTCCTCACTTCGTCTTCGGACCCCGCCGGTTCGGCAGGTCCAGTGGCAGGCGCAGTTGCGTTCCGGCTCGCCGCTTCGGCGGCGGGGACGCGCTCGCTCCGCTCACGGGCGGCGGTGTGGGTTGGCGGCGGACTCCGAGGGGCAGCGGGTACTGGCCGGAGGCGAGTGACCGGTTGCCGGTGTAGGCATCCCGAGCCGGGCGGCGCGGGGCGCGTGCGGCGCGGTTGATCTGGCCGGACGGGGTGATCAGCCCAGGCCCGGTCTGCCGCGGCGGCTTGGTGGGCGCCGGGTTGGCGAGGTCGTCGGCCAGCGACCGCCGAGGCGTGGCCGGTGGCGCGGGACGCAGATGGATCGGCAGCATTCCCGTGCTCGGCGCGATCAGCGCGCGCGGTAGGTGCGCGGGCGGGCGCGCGTTGCGGTTGACCCGCCCATCACTGGTGAGCAGCCCGGCCTGGGGTGCCGGTGGCGGCATGCCGGCGCCTCGCGCGGCGAGGTCGTCGGCCAGCGACCGGCGCCCGACCCGGTCGGGGTCCCTGCGGGTGGTGATCGGCAGCCCGAGCTGGTGACGGGGCAGCGCACCGGGCAGGGAGTTCACCGGGAGCGCCCGAGGATTCGCCGAGACCGCCTGCTCGTCTCCGGAGCCGCTCGTGGTGAACAGCGACATCTGACCCGGTCCGGGTTTCCTCGTCGCGTCGGCGCCGGTGCCCGGCAGCTCACCCAGACGTGGGGAACGGCCGGGAGAGGGACGTGTTCGGCGGACCCGCATCGGCACCATGAACTGGCCCGTGCGCGTCGACGGCGGATCCGCGGGCGCGGTGTCGCGTCCACGAGCACGAGAAGAGGTGCCGGGCTTGCGGCCCTTGCCGCCGAAGAGAGAGCCGGCGCCGCCGAGCAGGCCCATCGTCTTGTAGGCGATCGCGCCGCGCACCAGCGACCCGAGCATCGACCGGCCGCCGCTGCCGCGCAGGGGTCGCAGGCACCAGAACGGGATCTTCACCAGAACCCACAGCAGCGCGACACAGAACAGCAGGTTGGTCAGCCCGTTCAGCGTCGGACCGAACACGGTGAACCCGCCCGGGGTGAAGAACACCCGCAAGGCCACCGTCACCGCTGCGGCCTGGCCGACCGGGATGACCAGCAACAGCCCGTAGGCCTTCCACCAGAAAACGGCGACGCCCTCGGTGTGGGGGAGGGCGTGCCACATCAGCAGGATCGGCGCGGCCGCGATCAGCAGGATCGTCGCGACGACCCGCACGATGAAGGTGAGCAGCAAGACCACGAGCATCACCGCGAGCGCGAGCCCGATGAACAGCAGCCAACCCGCGCCGCCGTTGAGCGAGCCGAGGATCATGTCGGTCATCGCCTTGGCGGCGGTGTTCGGGTTGATCGCGCCGGTCATCAGCGCCGAGCTCACGGCGTTGGAGATCTCGATGCCCTGGGTCGCCAGGAACAGCGACAGCGTCCCGGCGAGGAACCCGGCCGCGAGCCGCGGCGCGATCTCCTTGATCGTGTAGCGGGTCTGCAGAGTCTCGTAGGCCATCAGGATCAGACCCGCGATCACGATGATGCTCCCGTAGAAGGCGAGCATCAGCTGCCACGATTCGTTCCATGCCTGGCCGATGCCGGGCAGAAGGCTCGGGTCCGGTGTGGACAGCACCGTCTTGCCCAGCAGTTCCAGCAACGGGTTCAGCGCGCCGATCACCAGGCTGCGGAAGAAGGTGTCGATGGCCTCGGTGACACACGCGACCGGGTCGGTGAACCCGCACTCGCTCTCGCCGCCGGGCTCGCGGGGTACTGGCTGTGGGATGCAGTTCGGTCCGTCGCACGGCTGGCTCGTGGGTGGCTGGGTGGGGAGAGTGCCGCACTCGGGCAGCACCGAGCCGGGGAAACACGACACCGGCGGCGCCGACGGCCCGGGAACCAGTGGCGTACTCGGGAGTCCTGTCGGAGGCGCGGGTCGCGGAGACGACGGCGTCGGCAGGAGGCACGCCGGTTCGGCAGAGCCTGGTACGCAGCTGGGATTGGGCGGTAGCGGCAGTACCGGTGGCTGCGCGGGCGCCAGCGGCGTCGCCGCTGCCACGGGTGTGGGCGCGGGGGAGGCCGTGGCGGTCAGCGCGATTCCGGTGACGGCCGCTAACAGCGGCGCCAGCACCGCGAGTGCGCGGGCCCACCGCCGCCGGGGCAGCCGGCGTCCGCGGCGGCGCCTAACGGGGGCTGACGGTGGTCCGAGCATGAGCCGGTCGTCGCGCCCCGATCCGGCGTCCATACCGTCGTGAGGACGGGAATCGGCAGATCGGGCGGGGCGCACGGCCGGCGCCACCGGTTGGCGCCGCGCAGGGTTACGTGGACGGGCGGCCGGTGTGCGGTGGCGGGTGGTCATCGCTCACACCCCGCCCACGATGCCCTTGAGGATCTCGACCACGAGCGGGGCGAGGGCAGCGAGCCCGAAGCCGATGCCGGCGGCCTTGAACGCGCCCTTGGCTTTCTCGATCTCGCCGGGATCGCCCGAGGCCATCAGGTAGCGCAGGCCACCGATGGTGATGAACACGACCGCGACCCCGGCCAGGATCCCCATGATCCAGTTCCGGATGTTGTTGAGGACCTGATCGACAGTCGCCGCGAGCGCGACATAGTGGACCGTGTCCGCCCGCGCGGCCGAGGACGTCAGCAGCACCCCGGCGGCGACCAGCCACCCGAGCAGCAGCACGGCACGGCGGCGGTGTCCTCGCCGAGGCGGTCGCGCCGGGACGGGTGTCGCGGTGCCGGTGGGACTCGCACACCGGTTCCCAGTGGAGTGCGCGGCGGTGATCGCGGACCGGGGGTGTGCCGGGCGTGCCCAGGTCGTGAGGGCCGAGGAGGCGTGGAAGCACGATGTCGTGCGACGCGCAGGCACCGGGTACGGGCGAGAGCCATGGATGCGCGGTGGTGTCAGTCGCATGACGTGGCCTCCTGAGTGGACGCCGAACTGCGGGCGAGGCCGGGCGGGTGGGTGCGGCGCGGAGGTGCGGGCAGGCGGCCTCCGCGTGCGCTGACTCCGGACTCCGGGCCGTGCGGAGACACCGGGCGCACGAATTTCTCCGCCAGTTCCGGACTGACACGGGTCACGTTGCGTAGCCGAAGCCGGTGGGTGCGGGAGACGTGCAGGGCTGGGTGGCGGGGCGTGCTGGAGTGGCCGCGACCGCTGGTGCCGGGTGCCGGGCCGAAGGCGTCCTCGGCCGGTTCGGTGAGGAAGCGGGTCAGTCGCTGCTCGGCACGATGGCGGGCCTGCTGAGCCGCCTTGTAGGACTGCCCGCGCGCCTGCGCGGCCTCGGTCAGGGACACGTCCCCGAAGCGCGTGGCCGAGATCAGCGCGGCTTCGTCGGTGGTGATCACGCCCGCCCGCACGGCGGTCACAAGCACGAGGTCGGGATGTCCGCCCGGACGGTGCGGTGGCGCGGAACGGAAACCAATGTCCTCGAGCGGCGGCACGGCGTCGAGTGCCGCGCGCAGCGCGGTGTAGCCGGAGCGGTAGGCCGCCCACCGCAGGCGCACGAGGATCGCCGGCCGGTCCAGAGCGACCTCGCCGAGCCCGGCGAGGAACCCGGCCAGGACGGAGGCGTGGATGTCGTGCTTGTCCCCGCGGAACCGGTTGGTCAGCTGCGCGGCGACCGGCAGCAGCACCGGCATCGCCAGCCCGACACACGCCATGATCCAGGTGCCGCTCTCCGCTCGCGCCCGGGTGATCAGGTAGGTCCACGCGGCGTCACGCGTCGCCTGGGCGCAGTCCTGGCTCAGCAGCAGCGCGCCGAGCTCGTCCAGCGGCACCGGGCGTGCGGGCAGCCCGAGGATCGCCGCGCCGTCCACGCACACCGGATGCGGGCCGGTCACCAGCCACCCGAAGGTCGTGATGGCGGCGTCGAACACCCCGCCGTCCCCCGCGTAGTCATCGCTGCGGCGAAGGGTGAAAATACCCGACGCGGGTTCTGTTTCCGGAAAAGGCGAATCCATGGTGGCAACTCCTGATAAGGGCGGAATCAGTGCGGCCATCAGAAAGCAATCCAGGCCGTCTCAATACCGCCTCAGAAGCGCCTCTCGGTCGCCTCAAAAGCGCCTCAAAAGCGCATCAGGTGCGACGGGGGGTTTGCGTGCAGTCCGGGCTGCGGCCCTTGGCGAGGTGCTTTCGTGCCAGGTGAGGCGCCCTCGATTGTGGCCTTGAGCTGCGGTCAAATGTCCAGAAGCCGCCGGTGGTCAGAGTTGGGGTCTCAGGGCTGATCGTTGTATCCGGGTTGTGAGGCGCGCGGTAAGACGTCGAGATAAAAGTTTCGCTCCAGGCTCGCGACGCTCCAGCGGCAAGAGGTTCGGGTGTTGCGAATTCCGCAGGGTTCACTTGGGCGCGCTGTGGTCCGGTGTAGATCCATTGGTCGTTCAAGGTCCCGCAAATTTTTTTGAATTTCTCGGGATCGAGTGTCTCCAAACTGCCTTTTTTCCGGAGTTAGCCGCTGACCGCATCCCGGCGTCGGCTCGCAACCGGCGGCACTCGCTTCAGGAGGCTTCACATGACCCAGCGCGCGCAGTCCCCGGACGGCCGTCCTGGTCGGCGGACAGACTCGACTCGCCCGCCGCGCATCCGGCGCGGTGGCGATTTCGCCCCCTACCCCGGCGCTCGCACACACACCACAGCAGGCGCCGGCGGGACCGGCACGGCCTTGCGTCCCGAAGACACGTCAGTCCCGTCTCGTCGACGCGTGACGCCGTCGTCGACGGCATCGATCCCGGCGACGGTGTGGACGTGCGGGCCGGACCCGATCGACGCCCACGCGGTGTGGCCGGTACCGATCGTCGAGGCCATCACGACAGCTTTCACCGACCCGGGTGCGCACGTCGTCCTGGTGGATCTCGACCCCGAACGGACCACGGCCCCGACTCCGGACATCGATGCCGTCACGACGGACAGCGCAGCGGCGGCGCTGGAGGCGGTGCGCGAGCTCGGCCGCACCGCCGACACGCTCATCTTCCACAGCGGTGAAGGCGGTCCTGCCGCGTCGATTCGACCGTTCTGGGCCGACCTCGTCGTCGACGCGAGCGACCCGTCCGCGGCACAGGCCGGAACACCGTCGACCCCGGTGCGCACCGGTGCCCCCGGTAGCGCGGAAGCACCGAAGTCCGAGCGCGGCGCGCGGGCGGATCTGGTGATCGTCTCCCTGCCCGCCCACGCCGCCGAGTCGGTGCCGCTGAACCGGGTCGCGCTTCTGGCGGCGAATCGGCTGTGCCAGGGCGGCATCCTCGCGGTGTACACGCACAGCGACTGGACGCGGGGTCGGCTGGGCGACCCGACCGGTGCGATCGTGACCGCGGCCCAGCACGCCGACCTGCTTTACCTGCAGCACATCGTCACGCTGCACACCCCCGTGGAGAAGGGGCGCCTGCGAGCCGCGCCGAGCGCGGCGGTGGCCGCCGAGTACGACCGCGCCCGGCATCGCGCGTCGGTGCGCGGGCTGCCCGCGCCGCATCTGCGCGCGCATGGCGATGTCCTCGCGTTCGCCCAACCGTCCGACCCCGGCGCGCCGCCGTCGGGGACCGGTCCGGCGACCGCCGCGCCCGGTACTGGAGGTGGCCAGTGACCCCGCCCCCGCCTCGCCCGCCCGGGCCTTCTCCGGCCACTCCCGCATCTGCGAAAGGCAGCGCCCTCATGTCCCACCAGCACCCCGCGACATCGACCACCACCGGCGCGACCAGCTCGACCACCTACGGCAGCGACGACCCGACCGTGCCGATCTCCCGCGCGCTCATCGACGCCCTCGACACCAACCCCGCACAGCCGGACACCACGGCCGGACACAGCCCGACCAGTAAGACCGGTGCTTTCGACGTCGGTGCGCTGCCGTTGTCGGTGTGGGCGACCGCGCAGACCTCCCCGGCCTCCCAGCGCAAAGGCCGCTATGTACCCGAATCGACCGCACATCCGGCGAAGATGCTCCCGGCCGTGGCGGCGCACGCAATCCGCGCCTACACCCGTTCCGGAGAGCTGGTGTTCGATCCGATGGCCGGCTCCGGCACCACACTCGTGGAGGCGATCGACGCTGGCCGCCGCGCTGTCGGCGTGGAGTACGAGCCGCACTGGGTCAGCGTCGCCCAGGCGAACCTCGACCTGGCTCGTGAACGCGGCCACGATCACGACGGCGAGATCGTGCACGGCGACGCCCGGCAGCTGCCGTCCCTGCTGCCCGAGCGGCACCGGGGTCAGGTCGCGCTAGTGATCACGTCCCCGCCGTATGGGCCGTCCACGCATGGGCAGGTCGTCACCGCCGGCACCTCCTCGCATGACGGGAAGGTGCACAAGTACCACCACCGCTACGGCTCCGCGCTGGACCGGGGGAACCTTGCCAACGTCGGCCATCACCGGCTGCTGGCCGGCTTCACCCGCGTCCTCACCGGTTGCGCGGCGGTGCTGCGCCCCGGTGGGCATATCGCGATCACTGTGCGCCCGTGGCGCGAGCACTCGGAACTGATCGACCTCCCGTCGCAGATCATCGCCTGCGGTCTTGCGGCCGGGCTGGTGCCGGTCGAACGCTGCGTCGCCCTGCTGGCCCGCGTCGCCGACCGCGAGCTGGTTGCCCGCGGCTCGTTCTTCCAGCGCGACTTCATCCGCAAACAGCGCGAGCAGGGCCTGCCGTTGCATCTGATCGCGCACGAGGACGTCATCGTGCTGCGCCGTCCGCTCGAGCCCGCCGCCCCGCAGGCGGCGCCCGGTACCAGGGGGCGGTCATGAGCGCCCGCGCCCGGTGCCAGGACTGCGGCTGGACCATCCGCGACCCATGGGTTAATACGGCGCGTCGCGCCGCCGCACGGCACCGCTGTCCGGTACCCCTGCCACTCGCAGAGGAATCTCCTCGGTCTGGCGGGCGATCATGATCGCGGCAGCGGCGGGCTCGATGTCCGCGTTTCCCGCGCCGTGGTGCTGCCGGTCGTTCGCGCCGGTGATGGGCTGGCTCGCCGCAGGCTGCTACCTGGTCGCGGTGGCCGGTGCGAACTGGGCCAGCGCGCACCACCTGCTCACCGTGGGAGGGCTGGCCGTCCCCGCGGGCGCCTGGATCGCGGGCATGGTCTTCGTCGCCCGTGACCTCCTGCACGAGACGCTCGGCCTGCGCGGCGTGCTCGCGGCCATCGGCGCGGGCACGGCGCTGTCGGCGATCGTGGCCTCGCCGAGGATCGCGGTGGCGAGCGCGGCAGCATTCGCCGTGTCCGAACTCGCCGACTCGTGGCTGTACCGCCGGTGGCGCTCGCGAGGACGTGCAGCCGCGATCGCCGGATCGAATCTCGCCGGCCTGATCGTGGACAGCGCTGTGTTCGTGCCCTTCGCGTTCGGATCGTGGGCGCTGCCCGGGCAGCTCGCGGGCAAAGCCGCCGCCACAGCGGCGGTCTGCGCGGTCCTGGCGCTGTGGTCGCGGCGGCCGGGGGTGGCGTCGTGAGGTTCTTTCTCGGCACCCATCAGCCTGCCTGGCTCGCTCGTGATCTCGGGGTTCCGCTGCTGGTCTCACACCGGCGCCTCGCGGGGCGCCGCAGCCTGCCTCGCGCGTCGGGGGAGTGGGCGCTGGATTCCGGCGGCTTCACCGAGCTCTCGCTGCACGGCCGCTGGCGCAGCGACGCCCGCGCCTACACCGCCGCGGTACGCCGCTACGCCACCGAGATCGGCCGGATGGCGTGGGCCGCGCCGCACGACTGGATGGTCGAGGCACACGTCCGGGCCCGCACAGGTCTGAGCCTGCGCACCCACCTGCAGCGGACCGTGCGCAACTACCTCCAGTTGCGGGACTTGGAGCCGGACCTGCCGATCATCCCAATCGTGCAAGGCGACGAAATCGCCGACTACCACCGCTGCGCCGACGCCTATGAGCGTCACGGCGTCGACCTCGCGGCCCTGCCGCTGGTCGGTGTCGGGTCGGTATGCCGGCGCCAGCACAGCGGACAGGTCGAACGCATCGTGAGGTCCCTGCACGCGCGGGGCCTGCGGCTGCACTGCTTCGGCGTCATAACAGCCGGGCTGGCCCGCTACGGCGACGCGATCCGCTCCAGCGACTCCGCCGAGTGGAGTTACAGCGGCCGCTTCCTGCCGGGATGTACTCCGAGTCATCGCAGCGAGTCCAACTGCCTGACCTACGCCCTGGCCTGGCACACCCGGCTCCAACAAGCCTTGCGCCGGCCGAACCACCAGCCCGGCACAGGGCGGCGCTCCGCGTCACAAACCTCACCACGTGGGCCCGGCGGTGCGCGGCCTGGGCACACCGGCCCACGCCGCACTCAGCGAACACGCCCGCCCGCGTGGCCGGGCAGCGAAAGAGGGGAGTGGCGATGAACGCCCCACAGGAGGACACCCTCGCCCGCACCGGCAAGGCCCGGGAGGACCTGCGATTTGTGGCCACCGACGGCCCGGTGATCGGGTCGCTGTGCACCGGCGTGGCCGGGCTCGACCTCGGCGTCGCCGCCGTGCTCGGCGGGCGCATCGCCTGGTACTGCGAGAACGACCCGCACGCGGCCGCGATCCTCGCCGTACGCCTGCCCGGCGTGCCGAACCTGGGCGATCTGCGCGCTGTCGACTTCACCTCCGTCGCACCGGTCGAGGTGCTCACGGCGGGCTTCCCCTGTCAGGACATCTCCGCCGCCGGCCGGCGCGCGGGCATCGAGAAAGGCGCTCGCAGTGGACTGTGGCACACCATCCTGGACGCCATTCGCGTACTACGACCCCGCCTCGTCGTCGTGGAGAACGTCGCCGCCCTCCGCTGGAAGAACGGCGGCCTCGACCGAGTACTCGCGGGGCTGGCCGAAGCGGGGTATGACGCGGTCTGGCGTTGCGTACGAGCCGCCGACATCGGCGCCGCCCACCGACGCGAACGCGTGTTCCTGTGTGCCGTCCCCGCCCCGGGACGGGATGCGGATGATGCCGACCCCGCAGGCCCGCGACGGCGAACCCCGCGGTCCGGTCGACCCGGCACGGCGGCGCGCGGGCGGGCATCAGGTCAACCTCAACGACGCGGTCGACTCGGTCGTCAAGGCGGCGCAACTCCTGCCGACACCGACGGCGGCGGACTCGCGGTCGTCGGCGATCCAGACCGTGCAGAAGCCGGGCCGCCCGATCCCAGCCGGGTGCGTGACCCTGACCGACTCGGTGCGGTTGCTGCCGACCCCGACCGCCTCGGACGCGAAGAACTGCACCCACGACACGCACGACGGCGGACTGTCTCTTCCCGATCGCGCCCGCGCCCTGAGCACGCCGACGCCACCGGCAGACGGAACCGGATGCGCTGCGGCCCACAGCGAAGAGATCGATAGCTGCCTTTCCCCCGGTGCGTGGAGTGATGCCGCCGCCGCCCGACCGCGCACGACGGTTCGTCCACCTAAATCCCCGCCACGCCCATGACAAGGAGGCCCAGCCCTCATGGACACTCCACGACTTCTGCCGACTCCACGCGCGACCGACGGCACCAAAGGCTGTCCCGCGCAGCGCGGCTCGAAGGGCGATCTGATGCTGCCCTCGGTCGTCATCGCCGTCACCACACCCGCACCGAAGTCCCGAGCGCGGAAGAAGGTGAAGGACCGTGACGACCACCCGCGCACCGCGCGCCCGCCGCACAGCACGCGGTGAACCCGGGCCGGTGAACTGGGGCGAGTACGCCGCCGCCGTGCACCGATGGGAACTCATCACCAGCCGCGCGGCCCCGTACCCGACCCAGCCCGGCCGCCACGGACGTCCCGTGCTCGCACCACCGTTCGTCGAATGGCTCATGGGCCTGCCCCCAGGCTGGGTCACCGCCGGGCACCTCGAGCTGCCCCGCACCGCGCAACTTCGCGCCCTCGGCAACGGAGTCGTGCCACAGCAAGCCGCGCGCGCACTGCGTCACCTGCTGGACGACCTCACTCACCTGCACCGTCCGCCCTGCCAGCCGCCGGTCAGCCCGCCGCAGCGGGACAAGCGCTCCCGAGCGAGCCGACCGTCCCGGGTGGACAGTGGTTTGACGCATCCGCCGGGCACCGCCCAGGCGACGCCCGCCGCGCGCACCCGCCGCAGCGCTCCCCGCACACGGCGCTGAACCCGTGGCGCTCCGGGGCGAGGACACCACCGAGCCCGCCCCGGAGCGCCACGCTCCACCGCTTCCACACCTCAACTTTCTTGAAGGGTCTCTTTGCCATGCCTACACACAGCTGGACACGCCACCCAGCGGCCCAACTGCGCCGCTGGGCCCAGACCACCTGCCTCCGGCTCCGATACCGGCGGCGACCGAACCGAGCACTCGCCAGCCACAGACCTTCCGGTGTTCAGCCCGTGCGGCATCCGGTGACGCGACGGTCGGCCGAGACGATCACGGCTCTGATCCGCGAGGGCTGGAACGTTCACCACCCGCCCTACGGCTACACCACGATGACCGTGACCGGAGCGCAAAGCCGTCGCGGGATACCTCGCACCCGCCTGACACCGGACCCGCGCCGCGCTCTCGTGGTGCAAGACGTCTTTTATTGGCGCGCGATCACCGGCTTGTCGGTCGAGCACATCACCGCGCGGCTCGACGCCGACCATGACCGCTATCCACCGCCCGGGACACACTCCTCCTGGCCACTCGCAGCGGTGTACTTGATGTTGACCAACATCAAGTACACCGGCTACCAGGCCACCGGAACCCGCGACGAGAACGGCGCCTTCCGTCCGATCGAGCAGTGGGTGCTCTCCGACCAGCCCGCGCACCGCACCCTGGTCACCCCTGCGCTGTTCTGGGCGGCACAGGATCCCGCGACCAGCGTGCGGCACGACAAGGAGGCGCGGTGATCATGGCATCGCCCACCCTCCGCGGCGCGGGGCCGCCACCGTCGCGCCCGCCCACACAGTCGTCGGCGTGCTGCCGTCCGCCCACGACATCGGCGCACCGACCAGGCACGCCGCGTCGCGAGCGTTACCCCGCGGCCACGCAGCCAATACCTGAGCCTCGAGGCCGGGGTGAAGAGTCTGCCCGTGTTACTGCTCGCGTGCGAGGGGCAGATCTCGCATCTCAATGCTGCATGGTTCGCCGATACCGGCTAGGAACCCAAACAGGTCTACGCGCAACTCGACACCACCCGCCGGATCGGCACCGAGGCCGGAATCCCGGTTCTGACCGTGTTCGACAAGGTGATCCGCCACGGCAGCCCCGTGCGAACGCCGACGGCAAAGCGTTGCGCGGTCAGTTTTCATCCCCGCTTCCCGTCGCCGTTGGACGAGGTCAACCCCGATGCCATTCGCGGCCGCCTGAGCGCCGAAGAAGACGACCCCGACGGCTGCCCCCGTTCTCCTGCCGCATCGGTCCCGTAGGACCAGCCGCGCGCCAACACAGGCACCGTTTCGGGTCCTGCGCCGGTCACTGGCGCCGTTCCGATCCCCGGCGATCCCAGTCGCACCGGGTGCCCGTTGATCGCGGTCGCCGCCCGCGCGCGAGAACCCCATGCCTACCAACGAACCCGTTTCACAGAGAGGAGGTTGCTGTGCACGATCTCGACCGCCGCTCCTCCGCCGCACCTGACTCGGCAGCCACGACCGCGTCATCACCGGCGCGGTCGCGCGAACAGCTCGGCGCCCTCGGAGTGACAACCGACCTGATGACAGCCGCCCGCATGCTCGGCATCGGCCGGACAACCGCCTACAAACTCGCCCGCAACGGAACCCTCCCAGTACCAGCGATTCGCGTCGGCCGCAGCTATCGCATCGCCGTCGCACCGCTGATCGAGCTACTCGGGCTCGACAAAGAGCCTCGTACCTGACGCTTCCCCTCTGTGTGCATTGGAGCGTCCATGTCCGTGTCCAAACGCGACGATCCCACGGATTGCGGGAAAGGAAAATCCGCGATGACGTTCAAAGGCAGCACTTTCAAACGCTGTACCTGTACCGATCCCGGCACCAGGAAGCAACTCGGGAGTCAATGCACGAAACTCAAACGTGGCAACGGCATGTGGAGCTCCAACCACGGGACCTGGTCGTTTCAAGCTGAACTTCCCAAACACAACAACGGGACTCGCCGCACCCGTAGGCGGCACGGATTCGCCTCGCAGACCGCCGCGCAAGACCAGCTCGACCAGATCGCCGACCTCCTCACACTCGGCGAACGACGCGGCGAGGCCGCGCACGCCACGATCGGCGACCTCATCGACAACCGGCTGCGTACAGGAGAACCGTTTCCCACACCCGAGGCAGTCAGCAAACAACTCGACGCAGGTAACGCCGACCTCAACGCCATCCCGACCGTCGGTCAATGGCTGACCAGCTGGATCGCGACACGCAAAAAGATCCGGGAAGGAACCCGGCTGTCCTACCAGCGCCACATCACCAACTGGCTGCTCCCGCATCTGGGTCACTACCGACTCGACACGCTCACCGTCGAGCACATCTCCCGCATGTTCGATGCCATGGCCGAACGCAACGACACCATCACGGCCGCCAAGAGCAGCGACGACCCCGAGGTCCGGAAGAGCGCGCACGGCATGCGAGTCATGGGCGCGGCCACCATGCAGCGCTATCGCGCCACTCTGCGTGCCGCGCTAAACGCCGCCATCCGCGCCCAGAAGATCACCTTCAATCCGGCCTCCTACGTTGAGCTGCCCTCCGGGCGCCGCCCGAAGGCTCTGCTGTGGACACCGGACCGGGTCGAGCGGTGGCAGCGCACCGGACAGAAGCCCTCACGGGTCATGGTGTGGACGCCCGAGCAGATCGGCCGATTCCTCGACCAGGCCGAGGGCCACCCCTACTACGCGCTGTTCCACGTCATCGCCTATCGGGGATTGCGACGCGGCGAAGCCTGCGGGCTACCGTGGTGGAACATCGACCTGGCCAGCCGATCGATCACCATCTCCACCGCAATCGTGCAACTGGGATGGAGGGCCGAGTTCGGCGAACCCAAGAGCGAAGCCTCCGGCCGCGTCATCGCCCTCGACGAGGCCACCACACTGGTTTTGCGAAGGCAGAAGAAACACCAGCACGAACTGCGCGTGGCGGCCGGGACCGACTGGGTCGAGCACGAGCTGGTGTGCACCGAACGCGACGGAAATCCGCTGCACCCAGCGAAGCTCACCGACGCCTTCCACGTCATCGCCGACGCCGCCGAACTCCCACCCGTACGCCTGCACGACCTACGCCACGGCGCGGCCACCCTCATGATCGCTGCCGGAGCGGACCTCAAAGTCGTGCAAGAGCTGCTCGGCCACTCCTCCATCACGGTCACCGCAGACACCTACGCCCACGTACTGCCCGAACTCGCCCGCGACACTGCCGAAGCCGTTGCCGCCATCGTCCCGCGCGACCAACGACACAACCGCCGCACCGCCTGATCCCTTCGTATTTCCTTTGTGGACGGTGGGCAGTGCTTCGGAGATCATGACCAGTTCCGGAGCGGCCAATGACGCTCCGCGACATCCGCTCGAGCTTCTCGTCGAACACGGTTTCGCTGGGTTGCCCGTGGTCGACGCTGCGGGCCGGGTGGTCGGCACGTTCGCTGAGTTCGACGCGCTTCGCGGCACGAAGGAGGGCGACAAAGGGACCACGGCCGGCGAGTTGATGACCACCCGGGGCCGGCCGAGGCCGGTGTCCCGGGGCGGCGTGGTCAGCGGGCGAGATCTGCTCCGCCCGCTCGTGCGACCCGATGATGCGATCGCGGCCCGGTGCGGGCCTGCTCACCGACACGCGGGGCATCGTCCGACGAGACTTGAGCTCCTGACACACGTCCCAGTCAGGTCTAAGCAGGCGCTGACCTGCGATGTTCGAGACTCTGCTGGTCGGCTGGAGTAGCTGCGACCTTGTTGATGCGGTCTGACATAGTCGAGCACTGGTGCAACCGATGTTGTGCTCCAGGTTTGCAGTTCGCGGTGTTCTTGGAAGCCGCCTGCCCCAGGGTCTTCACATGCAAACCGAAGCAGAATGGCCTGAGGGCGCGCTATCATCCCAGGTCAGCGAGTGTGCTCCCCGCAGGCGCGGGGATGATCCGTCCGCCCAGGGCGGAATGATGGCCGCCGTCGAGTGCTCCCCGCAGGCGCGGGGATGGTCCTTCCTGCCACGCGTCCCGGTCGAAATCGTCAGGGTGCTCCCCGCAGGTGCGGGGATGATCCGAGCATCCAGCCGAACGCGCACAATCCGGTCCCGTGCTCCCCGCGGGTGGCGGGGATGATCCCCAGCTGGGTGCAGTTGTCACTCAACACCACGCGGAAGCGTGGATAGGGTCGCCGAACAAGGCCAGTGCACCGATCGCTACACCAAGGCGGTCGAGCAGATCGCCAGCAGGGTGGCATCATCTGGTTGTTGTCATCAGAGTCGGCTAGGTGGGGGGACGACGTGAGTATGGGCGTGCCCTCTCAACCGACGCGCCAACGTCGGCCTGTTCGAGACCTCAACTCGATCACCTGGGAAGGTGGGCCCTTCTTAGGCCGATCCACAGGTCTTAAGCGTTGTTGGTGGACGACAGACCCTGGGAGAAGTCCACAAGTGTCGTAGTCGTGGCTGTTGTGCCCCCATCGGTTGCCCCATCGCATCTGCTGCGGCTAGCACCCTGCTGCGGATGCAAGACGCGCCGCACGCCCAGAACTCTGCGTGAATACGCCCTCTACCTGCAGCTTTCCACATACTCCCGTGGCGGTATCGAGTGTCGCAATCAGCTACGCTGCGTAGCTACCGACTCGCGGGGTCGTGTCGCTTGGATTCACGATCGAGTTGTGATAGGGCGTCCGTTGCCAAGTGTGGCAACAGTCCAGTAGCCTTCGGTGGTGACTCAGGAAGAGAGTGCTGCCAGTTTCTTGCGTAAGTTGCGCCGCGACCAGGGGCGTTCCCTTCGCGTGGCCTCGACTGAACTCGGTCTTGCGGCGTCCCAGCTTTCGCGCCTTGAGACGGGGCAACGTCGCTTTACGCCTGGCGTGGCAAAACGAGTAGCAGATTACTACGGCATCTCATCGGAACTCATCGAGCTTGCGGATGGCCGTGTGCCGGGTGACATCCTGCGCATCTTGCAGCAAAATCCTGACGAGCTGCAAAGAATCAGAGAAAAATATTCTCTGTCAGGCGAGGAGGGTGAATGAGCAGTCCGGACTCGTGGAACGACTTCCTGGCCAGTCTGCAACTTGGGCAGTATCAACTGCACAATTACCTGGGCGGCGGCCAATTTGGTCGCGTTTTCGAAGCGTCACACGTTTCGTCCGGCGATCGGGTTGCGGTCAAAGTATTACTTCCAAACTCAGAGTTGCCTGCTATTGCTGAGTTTGACCGTGAACGCTCCCTCCTGTCGCTGCTGCACAAAAGTTCGAACGTCGTCGACTTGGTAGACTCTGGGTCTGAAAAGGTTGAGTTGCAGTACGGAGCTTCGGGCGCTCTTTTGATCGATCTCAAGTACCATGTGCTAGAGCTATCTAATGAGTGTCTCGAAGTTCTCGTTTTGTGTCGAGACAAGATTACGTGGGTCGAACGCTTAACATTGTGGCGAGGAGTAATCTTAGGCGTGCATCAAATGCATTTGAAGCAAATTGTGCACCGAGATATGAAAAGCGAGAACTGCCTCCTCTTCGTGAAGCCCAAAAACATCACTGACTGTAAGGTTGGGGATTTGGGGCGGGCTCGGGATCTTCGTGAAGAAGCGATCGTGCGACCCGAGGACTACTTTGTGGGGCGAGGTGACATGAGATTTGCTCCGCCAGAGTTCGTATTTGCACAGGGTGAGGACTCGCCGCGAGCACACATGTTGGCTGACCTATATGGGCTCGGTTCGATCCTTTTTGAGCTAGGCACTGGTCAAGCCTTGACAAGTCTCACTCTAGCGCCCACCCGGTCTCAGGTGACCCATGCTTTCATGGAGCGGCAACAGGGGCGCATCGTAGATCTCTCTAGCGTTAGGAAGAACTACAAACTCGCCTTTGAGATATTCGAGGAAGAGTTGCCCGCTTCGCTGAAGCAGCATGGTGCAGCCTTGATTAGGCAGTTATGCGATCCGGTTCCTTCGGAGCGATTGCCAAAGAAAGGCATTTCTCTTGACGGGGGAAATCTTTCAGGACTCGAATGGCTGCTTCGTAGGACTGATATTCTAATTCGTACAGTAAAGACTGAAAAGGTTAAGTCTCGTCGCAGCTCACTCCGGGGGGTCTCATGAATGTGAATGGCGCTACAGTCCACTCAAGCGTGACTGCAATTGACCCGATAAGCGGACCGGTTCGCCCAGGTGGAAGAGTCGAAAAATCCGCGTTAGCCTCATCGCCAGTTTCGCGCCCGCGGGTACGGCAGGGTGGCGAGGCGGGTTTGCGTCGAGAACTAGACGAATGGTCTCAAAACGCTGCTGAGTTCGCAGAACGTCTCCGTGTCATTGTGTATGGTGGTACGCCAAATGCGACTGCTTTTTCGCGCTTAGCTCACGCCGAGCTTGCTGCCGAAAATTCGGAAGACGCAGTTCGTGCTGCGGATGACTGTCTCAATCTTGTTGTACAAGACGGCCACCGAGGCAGCTTCGACGCTGCGACGGCAATCGCAGCTATTAGACTTTTCCTTCAGGTGGGATATCGGAGCAAGGTCTTCTACTGGCTCGATCGACTGCCTCGAACTGAAACTCTTCGCCGCATTCGTGCCAGTCTTGCCGCCGAAGAAAAGCGGTGGGATGATGTGATTGAGATCCTAGATGGGCTCGAGTCGCCGGAAGCTGATGCACTTCGCGGATATACACTATTAAGTCAAGGTAAGCCGGCGGAGGCACTTAAAGAGCTGCGTAGCTCGGCTCGATTTGAAACAGATCCTGATACTTTGTTGAATATGGCTTTTGCTTTCTGGCAGCTGGGGTCTCGAAAAAAAGCTATACATCATGCTATGCAGGCTGCGAGGCTGGCTCCCTTCCGGCGAGACATAGTGTTTGCTTTTATTGAGCTGCTTTTAGCGGCCGGTGACGTTCAGTTGGCATCCACTGAGATTGCAAGCCTGAAGCAACGAGACGTCGTTGAGACTCCGAATTTCTTAGTACTACAAGCAAGGGTCTCGCTTGAAGCTGAGCAGAAAGTCAAGGCCCTCGCCTTGTTGAAGCGCGCCTTGGGTGATGCGCGGAGTGCTGGCATCGAGGGACTAGTGACTGAAATTGAGTCTAATCTCGCGATAATGAACTTCCGTGAAAAATGCAAGACGCCGGAAGATTATCAGCAAAAGCTGAGGCGTGCGATCCAGAAAAATCCTAAAGATATTATTCTTATCCAATCCTTGGCGGAGTCGCTTAATAAAAGCTCCAATGCGGCCGAGTTGCGTCAACTTATTGCTCCGCTAGATGGTGAATACGCCGAGGAAAGCTTGTTGTTTCTGCGTTACAGGGTCGCTTATCTTGAGCTTAGGTTTCGTAAGGCAGCCGCGCTTGCGCTCAAATGGAGTCAGCATGATCATTTTGAACCTAACGCGGTCTCTGCGGCGTTTCTAATTCATGCCGAGGTAACGGGAGATCTGGAACTTTCTTGCAGCATGGCGCGTTCTGCGCTCTCCCGATTTCGGCACGATGCTCTATTGGTAAATAATGCTGCCTACGTGCTGGCTACTGCTGGCAGAGCCAAGGAGGCGCGCGCTGCAGTTCATCAGATTGAAGAGAAGCCATTCTATCTGGTTGCTACTGCGGGACTTGTGGAGCTTACTCTTGGGCATATCGATAGTGGATTGAAGTTATACAGGAAAGCGTCCGCTATGGTTGATGACTATTGGGATAGTAATGCAAAGTTGGCACTTATGAGACTTCATCAAGTTCTTTCACTTCGACGACTGGGTATTTATGATAAGATTGATAGTATGGAGTTGTTCGCTAAGTCGCTGCCTGACGTGAACCTCCCGTCAGAATGGCAAGAGCGTCCCGAATTTGTCTTGCTGTGGCGGATATTTCGAAGTAATCGATGGCCCTGGCCGTGGGCGGCAGAGTGAAGTCCTGGGATGTCGTGTGCTTCAATAGCCGCCGCTGCTGAGCCCGATTTCAGTGCTTCCAGCCGTCCCTTGACCAGGTCCGCGCCGGTGAGTCCGGCAGTGGTCGGCCACCCCAGCAGGAGTCAACGCGGCCGTGGTCACAATCGTGCTCCCACCGCATCGCGACCCGGGTCAGACCGGGAAGCTGCTCACCGACGAGACCTCGAACTCGGCGGAGCAGGCTGGCTGAGGCCCCCTTGGGCCGCGCGTCGTCGGCCCTGACCTGCGTCCTCGCGCAAACGCGCGAGGACGTCTCAGAACGACGCGCTAGCGGAGCCCGTGGCCGTCCGAGCTGGATTGCAATCTTGGCCAGAGTGGTGGGCGTGCCACAGATCAGTGCGCGCCAAAGTTTGACTCGACGCCGAATACGAAGCCGTCCGCAGCTAGGATTCGGGCCTCCGCGCGGCCGTCCTGTTTGGCTCGCCTGGCCACGCACCCCGTCGATGCCGCCGTCGTCGACCGCCTGCGCGCGGCCGGCTTCACCGGCCCGGAGTTCGACCAGTTCGCCGAGCGGGTCATCGCCCACGCCCAGCCACTCGTCCGGACCTGGATCACCACCGGCGACATCTTCCGCAAGGCCACCCGCGCCGGGCGCACCATGCTCCGCATGCCCGAACACCTCACCGCCGACGAAGCCGAGGACCTCGCCCGCGACACCGTCTTCACCGTCTGGACCACGCTCGTCACCGACCTCGAACAGCACCGCTGGACCCCCGACGCCGCACTCAACGACCACTACCTCGACCTGTGCGTCCGTGCCTTCCCCCCCCGATCTACCACGCCCACCTCAAGAACCGGCGCACACCGAAGACGCGCCGACGCGCACCCCGGCGAGGACGTAACTGAAGCGGGCTGGACAAGGGTTGCGCAACAGCACCGCTACCCCGGTATTTCACCAGACCGCGGCGTGGAGGAAGGAGGAGGAAGCGCTCGAATAGGCCGTTTGAGGGATGTTTATGGCTGTTGTGAGACGTCCAGTAACTGAAATGGACGATTTGGCGACCTTCGAGGATGCTGCGTCATGACGAGTGGATGACTCGCCCGGTCGCCTGGTCGCCGAGTGAGGTGAGGGCGGCAGAGGTGTCCTGTCTGGTCGTCGACAGCTCGGGGTTCGAGGTGGTTCTGGGCGACGAGCAAGTCGGTCCGCGGCGTGTGTTGTCGAGGATGCCGATGTTGAGCCCCTGACGAGAATGGCCGCTCGGCGGGTGCGCGCGACGCAGCCACGGTCGGCCTGTGGGAACACGAAACGAAGGCAGACACCGGGCGATAGATTCACCGACGGCAGGACGTCCATCGTGCCGAGGAGGACGCAGATTGGACGAAGACCTTGGGCCACATCTCGCCGCGCTGGCTAATGCCGTCGTGGCGTTCGTCGAGACCAACGAATCCGGTCCCTTGCTGGACGCCGCTACGGCGACGGCAGCTGTCACGGTCGCCGCCGCTGCCGAGGCAGGGGCTCGCGACGACCTAGCCACCTCGTGGGCCGTCGTCGCAATGTTCCATAGCTGTCGGCAGGAAGTAGAGGCGTACGAGGCCACGGCGTCCGCTCCATTGGACTCGGCTTGGCTGCTGCTCGTGCTCAGCGCCGCGGCGTCAGACCAGGTTCCCGACCAGCTGCGTCAGCTTGCGTATGCGGTCGCCGAGGCCGTGACCATCGAACGCCAAGCGCGGGCTGCCATGCGAGCCGTCACTAAGGCAATCTTCCAGGATGACCTGGCCATTCTCGACGCCAGCATGGCGACCTTGATCATAGCGGCGGATGATGCCGAGTTGCCTCCCAGGACGTGGCTGCGATGTCAGAACAAGCTCGCCAGTAGCTACTGGCATCGATTCGACGTCACACACGATCCCCTCGACCTCGACCGGGCACTGGCGATCAACGAACTCGTGATCGCAGACGCAGACGGACGGGATCGGGCCGAAGCAGAAATCGCACGGGTCTCGCTACTTCTCGAACGGTTCCGAATCACAGGCGCCGCCGAGGACCTCGTCAGATTGGAAGGGCTATGCGCGACCTCAGCGGAGGGCGCGGCACCACTAGACCATTTCACGCGTGAGCTCGTAATCGTCCTGCGTAATGCTCGGCTTGAGCAATTCGAGACCACGAGTAACCCAGCATGGCTGGACGCGGCGATCGATCTTGGTGAGCGTGCGGTGCGCAACTCGCGCGACGCCGAAAGCCCGGTGTTGCTGGCTGCTCACGCCCAAGCATACGTGACGCGCCACGAGCTAACCAGGAACGCAGAGGATCTCGATAAGGCGATTGAGTACTATCGATACTCGCACGCGGAGGCCGTTGATCCACCGCTAGCGTTCAGCGTCGCCGTGGCGCTCTGGGACCTACTTTCCCAACGCTCAAGGATCCGGCCGAGCAAAGAGGACCGCGACGAGTTGATCGACCTGAGCCTGAAACTGACCCCCTCTTTCAACGGCGATCTCCGCACGGAGCTCGAGCATCGACGATCTCGGCTGCTGTGGGATAGGTTCAATGAGACGCTGTCGCCGGAGGACTTGAACGCGGCGATCCAAGCTGCCCGGGCGCCCGCTGATAGACCAGACGTTCGGCTCGCAAGTGGAGATCTGTCAAACCTTTGCTACATGCTTCAAGTGCAATACCGCCGCACGAACAATCTTGGCGATATCGACGATGCCGTGACCTACGGCCGCCGGGCGACGCATCTGCCACACGGGGACTCAGCGGCCGAGGCGCGGCATTTGTCAAACTTGTTTGGCGCGCTGGCGCTCCGTGCCGATGCAGGCCGGGAGGCCGGCGCCTCCCGTGAGACTCGCTCGCTGCTAGACGAGGCAGTACGGGTCGCCGAACGTGCTACACACCTGTTCGCTCCCGACGACCCAAACGGCGTGTCGCACCGCAATAATCTCGCCGTCGCGCTTTGGGGCCGCTTCCAGGCCGGCGGCGCACCGGAAGACCTCGACCGCTCGATCGAGCATGCCCAGCTGAGCCTCGCTACCAATCCCAGTGAGGAAGCGTCGTCGTCGCTCGGTCCGACGCTGCTTGCGGCACTGACCATCAGATTCGACCGCATGCGCGACACCGCCACGCTTGACCAGATCACCGAACTTATCAACCGAGGTGTCAGCCCAGCTCCCACTTGGCTCAACGCCTTGGGCAAGCTCCTCGAACTCATGAATCGTCTGATCGACGATGCACTGCCAATCGAAGACATGGAATTCGACGCTGCACGCCTGACAAAGTACAGTCAAATCCGGGACGAGTTGCTGCCAGTCTATGAGCAGTGCGCCGTCTTCATGAGTTTTGAACTGGTCGATACAGGGGCACAGACGCGCAATCTGGAACTCGTCGAGGATGCCATCGGTATCCTGGATCATGCCATGAGCCTCGCCGACGAGCCACGCTCGGCGATACTGATCGGAACTCGCGGCGAGTTCCTCATCCGCCGATGGCAGCTGACGCTGGCCAGAGCCGATCTCGACGACGCCATCGCCAGCCTCATCAGGGCCGCCGACCTGGCCAGCGCCGATCACAACCGAACAAGTGTCATGGCGGCCCTCCACCGCAGGTCGGCCGCCACTGCCCTCATTCGGCGCTTCCGGCGTCGACGGAACGCCGCGGACCTGGACGAGGCGGAGCAACAACTGCTGCTCGCCGAGCCGGTACTCGCTAAACACGAGCCCGATGCACACGCCGAACTCACCTCTACTCTCGCCAGTGTCCGCGCTACTCGGGAGCATCCGCCGCACTTGATCATTCATTCCGATGTGGGCGAGGCTGGCCGCGAGGATCTCACCTCGCCGTACGCAACGGCCAACGTCCAGGCGTGGAACCGTGGTGAGCCCCGCAAGTCTGGCCTGACATGGGTGCAGACCGACGACACGGAACGTGGCGTCCAGCCGTCGGAGCCAGCGCCGTGACACGGCCACACATCCTGTTCCTGCGCACCTTCAAGCCGGATCCATTGAACTTTGTTGTGCTCAATAGTCTCGCGCACGCGGTTCGGGACACCGCAGTGATTGAGATCGTCGGCGACCTGCGGGACCGCGTGGTCATGGAGGCGAGCTGGCGCGAGGCGTTCGGCCATGACGTCGCGATGGTCGACATCGTGGAGCTGCTCCCCTCGACTCGAGAGGCATGGCGCCGGGATGTGCTCAGTCGCATCGAGGCCGTCGACGGCGTTGTCTTGCACATCTCGCCGAAGGATATCGATTTTCCGGAGTTCCCGTTCGGGCCGCCGATTTACGAGATGTCAGGGGACCGTTGGGAACAGTTCATGGACAGCCCTCTCGCACGGCCGATCACAGGCCGCGGCCTGCTGCGGGAGATCTGTTACCTTAACCGGCTGCAACGGCTGCCCGACACTGTCGTGGTCTGCGACGCCCGCTACCAGCCCACCCTCGACGATCTGATCGCCCTCGGCGGCACAATGGGCGATGCCACCGATATACGTGGCAATCTCGTCACCCCACGTCTGACTGCCATCGACAAGCAGGTGGGCCACCTGCGGAAAGCGTACGGGGGCGTCACATACCGGCACCCTCCGAACGGCGGCGCCTTGCTGCCCGAGTTCGCCGCGGCGCTGGCTCCGACGTTGCTAGAGGTGATCGCCAGCCACGGGTCGCGCGAACGGCCGACAGCAGAGCTGAACAACCTGTTGGGGACGTCCGCGACGCCCAGGCGGCTCCCACCCGACGCCGAGCTGAAGATCGTGGCGTTCACCAATGTCGAAGAGGTGTTATTCCTGCCGCCCGGCGAGCTCACCGAGATCAGTCACAAGGAGATGGGCCAGATCCTTAACCGCGAGGCGGCCCGACTGGGCTGTCCATACTGTCGCGCCCGCCTGTCCGAAATATTCTTCTTCACTCGAGGGCTCCAACGGCACGGGCTAAAGGGTGACGGCGAGCGCGACTGGCCCAACGGGATTTGTCAGGTCTGTGGTCGTAAGTCAAGTCTTTTCGGCGACGACGTGCTGATGCCGCAGTGACGGCGGCGCCACAGCGGTGCGTCATCCACAGTCAGTCACTGTAATCGGAGGATTCATGCGGCCTACTATCGTCGTCCTGGGCAGTGGCGACCGCGGACGGATCTACGAGCCGCCGCTGAAGGACAGAGCCATGATTGTCAGCGCAAGCCGGACGATCGGTTACGAATTGGCGGTAGCCGGATGTGACCTGGTGGTGTTTTCCAGCGACGCCGCCTATGTCGAAAAGGACGTGGTCGAGGGTTACCTGGCGGCAACCGTAGGTGACGGACGGGTTATTGTCCGGGCGCCGCACGGTGTCGCGGTCGGGTTCGACACATCACCCGAAGCGGCCGAACGCATCCAGGTTGAGCCAGACCCGGCAGGCGACTGGGAGACCTCCTACTACCGATCGGTGTTCGGCGCCGACGGCATCATCGTGATCGGCGGCGGCCGGTCGACCCGCATCGCTGGCGTGATCGCGGTCGCCGTCCGGATCCCGATCGTCGCCGTGGCGGCCTTCGGGGCCGGAGCTTCGATCGTCTGGCAGCACCTGTGCAGGCACATGAACGACGCCACTGCCGATGACCTGCACCTCATGGGGAGGTCATGGACCGATGCGTCGGCCAACCGGCTCGTCGCGAGCCTGCTTGCACAACGGGCGCGCCGCCAAGCTGCCCAGGAAGCGGAGCAGAAGGCGCGCCGGCGTGACACCATCCGGCGAGCGGGCAGCAGTCTCGCCGGGGCAACCGCGCTGTCCCTGGCCGCCGCGTCAATACTGCTTGCCTACATGACGACCGGTATCGGTGCGGCATTGGCTTGCTTGCTCGTCGGGCCGATCCTCGGCGCCATTGGCGGAGCGCTGGTGCGTGACACCGCAGAGGCGTACTCCAGCCTGCTTTGGTCAGCGGCGCGAGGAATCGGTGCCGGTGTGCTCGCCACTACGCTGTACGTGGCTTCGCAACTGCTGACCAACGAGGACACGCTGACCGCGGAGTCCGCCCGGCGGTTGCTGTGGTTCGTCGTACCCATGGGTATCGCGGCCGGGTACACCTTCGACTTGGTCTATGCGAAGCTGCGTCGAGTCGACGTCCTGCCTAATGAGTCGCTCCAACCGACGTCCACCGACGCCGCCGGTCCTCCCGTAGCCGACTGATCACTAGGCTCCTGGACGCAGCACGCGACATTTGCCGCGGAGGATGGCTCAGCACAATCCGAGCCGACCCTTATCCACCCAAAGCACTCTCATGCCGCGATGAGGACTTTTGGGCAGGCGGCTGGATCAGCCCGCATTGCCCCGGTCGCTGCAGTACGCGTGACCTGAGCCCCATCGTGGCCCATTCACCGCTTTGACGCGAAAGGGGTACCTTCCGGATCCATTCGCCCACCCGTTCAGGAGAAACCGGCGTGCCGAAGTCCATGGTGAACTGGATGAGCAGAGTGCCCGCGCCGGACCAGTCGGTGGCACGCATCGTGACGTCCTCCAGGTAAACGGTGGTCGCCACTTCGCGCCGGTTCTGCTGACCGGACCGCAACCGCTCAACATTGCCAAGTACACCTAGGGGTTTGTCAGCCCGGTGTGGCTGGATCGCGGGAGGGTGGCATGCGGACACCGTTGCGTCAGAGCCGGTCGGCGCCGAGCCCGAGATCAGCTGCTCGTGTCTCGGCCGGTGGTAGCGGATAGCTGAACCTCGGGCGATCCGAGGGACGGATCGCCGATTCCGGAAGGCGCAGGTTCACGTACGTCGGGCCTGGGCCGGTGATCGGGAGCTGGTTCGTGGGCACGTGGGGCAGCTGGGAGACGTCCAGCGTGGCGATGAAGCGGGTGGCGTCGACGTCGGTGCACACGTCGTCCAGGTCTGGGTCTGTCCTGCCGCCGGCGGAGGATCGCCGGGTTAGTTCGTCGATCGGCATTTCGGTGGGGTGCAGGTCGTTCGTTTCGCGGTCAGTCATGACGTTCCTCCTCACTGCGATACCTGAGTTGCATCGCCTGTTTCGCTCTGTTCAGCAGGCTGCGAATCGCAGGTTCAGTTGTGTCGAGCCGGTCCGCGATCTCGCTGCTGGACAGTCCATGAACGAAGTACAGCTCGGCAACTCTGCGCTGGCGACGCGGGCCGATCGCGGCGAGTAGGCCGCCCAGCATTTCCGCACACCGCGCCAAGGACATGCCGTAGTCGTGGATGTCGGCTCGATCGACGTCGTCGAGGTTGTCGTGCAGGTTCACCCGGTGCTCCCACTGGGACCGGGCCGTGCGATGTCTGCGGACCACGTTGGGGAAGCACAGCACAACGCCGTTCATGAAGTAGGTGAACAGCGACGCGCCTCGATGTGGGTTCCACGCGCCACCCACGATGCCAACCTGCACGAAGAGGGTGAAGTTCTCCGACACCACTTCGTGCGCGAGAACCTTGAGCTCCTCTGGAGCCCAGTCGCTGAGATCACCCCCACTGATAGGCCGTCCTACCCGGCGGCACCGGGCGAACATCATCCCTGAGTCGATCCAGCGGAAACTGAGCCGCACCGCCTTCTGATAGAGGGCACGCGCGAACACCTCCCAGTCTTTGCCGGTGCAGCCACAGGCGCGCAGCCGCGCGCAGATCTCGATGTCATACGCGAGCCGCTCGTCGACGGAGCCTCCGACCGCCTCTCCGGCGGTGCCCGCGACCCCCGTAGCGACAAGGTCGCGGGACGGGGCCTCCACACCGGAACGCTCCCCATAGAAGCCCGCCTGGGCGCCCATCTCGCTGTTGAACCACCTGACAGAACCCTGTGCCATAGACCCAACTCCATTTCCGCCCGCACGACCAGTTTGTAGGTGGTCGGATGACGGTACCGAGCGGTGCCATCCAAAATGATTGCGAAAGCGAACAGGCGATCGGAACCCTGCGCGCTGACCTATCACTGTGGGAACGGGTGACGACAGTCGGAGGTAGCACAAATGACGGCGCGTCCAGCGGAAACCATCGGGGCACAGCGACGGCGCGACCCGCAGTCCGTCCTGCGTCTCGTTGACCGGATCCTGGCCGACAAAGATCGGACCGCTAACGCCAAGGAACTGCTGGCCGGGGTTTCGTCCGCGCTCACCCGGGTCCTGGTGAGCGCGGGAGTCGTCCTGTACCTGGCCTCGTTAGTCGTCCACAGCGCAGGTCTGCCCTGGGTGCTCGGCGGTGCCGTGGCCAGCGCGGTAGGAGTGAGATGGCGGGTCCAGCGCCGCCGGTCACGACGTCGGCCAGGCAAGAGCGGGACATCGCCTTCGGCGCCGCACCCGGCACGTGGAAAGCAGAATCAGCCACGCACGTCCTCGCCGGGTGACCGGTGATGCTCGGCTCGACACAGCGTGGCGTGCACGGCCCGTCCGGTGATCGCCTCGCTCACCAGCATCGGCTACACGAGGAAACCAACCCGTCGTATATCGCGTGCCACGGTTGCGATCCTGACATCCATTCCGGGCCCGCGGCGACCGGGGCTGCGAGACGCTGATGATCCGGGCCTCGACGACTACCTTGCCACTGTTGCCTGCAGACACCCGAGCATCTATTTCGACTGGCCTGTTCCGAGATGGACGACGGCCCCCGCTCCTCGCGACGCAGCAGGAACGACGGGCCATGAGGCCAGCAGGTCCAGGTGGAATCCGAATGCGACGATGGTGAACGCCGCCCAGCGCGCCGGATGCCCCTCGCGATGGATACCCGTGATCCGGAGAATGACCGACGCCGTCATGTTCGGTGTGGCGAGCAGCCTGATGAAGGCCCAAAGAGGAACGCCGCGCCCGCCGGTGCGGACAAGATCCACGCTAGCCATGCGAGCTTGTCGAAGATACCGGTTTGATAAGCCCACACTGACGCGCCCGCTGCGGCGAGTCCGAGCAAGATGACGAAGCGAGCGAGGGCGCTGTTGATTAGCTTCTCGCCCCAGCCCGACAACCTAACCTGCGCGGTTCGTGGACTGACTGACTACCGCAGCTGAACCACAAAAGACACCGGTCCCGGTACAGCCGCGCGGCGGGACCGTACCGACAACCGAGTTCTCGCTACAGCACGCTGGTGCCGCCCCTTGGGCCTTCAACCACATCCGCACCGACGAACACCACACGTACTTCGACCGGATCGCCCTCCCGGCTGAGACAGCGCCCATGCGACCTCCAAACCTCGGCTGCACGCAGTCTCAACAACGGGCCAGAGATCGAACGGCGACCCATCGGCGTGTCGGCTCTTAGTCCGGTCAACGGTGTGGGTTCGGTGTAAAGTCATCGCCCGATCAAGCGCCGCTGCTGATCCGCGGCTAGGCCCAGGCCGTCGACGGCCTGGTCACCCTCGTCGCGGACGGACTCGAACGCCTCGACTTATCCGGTACTCGAGCGAGACCGTCCGGGAGCGCGCACTCGTCCAGGCTCAGGCCGATCACGGTAGTGATATTTGCGACGTCAAGCACTCCGGCGACCCGCACCCCTTCTGCTCGGACTCTTCGGGGTTCGAGGTCGCCGTGCAGGCCGCGAAGTAGATCGCGGAACAAATCGGCTCTTACCTGCTGTTGGGCGGTGCCGGTGGTCGCTAGCTTGTCCACCGTCATCGGCCTGACGGGCTTGACGACTTCCCCGCGGCGGGCGGTGTTGATCACTTGTTGCTCGCGTTTGGTCAGCAGGGTCAATGCTACGGATTGTGATTTCGCACGGCGTTCATTTCAGCACGTCACCGTTTTCGTCCCCTTTGTCGTAAGTGGGGGCAGCAATGCCGGAATGTCGCACTGGTTATCACTCTTAGTAACAATGTCGGGGGTGGTAAATCACCGCACCGGACGACTTGCCTGCCTTCGGCGCAAGCGTGGCGGTCAGCTGCGTTTGGCGGCCTGCGGGCGCGCGAATGGTAGTGGCGATTGGTGGCTCCGACTGCAAGCGAAGCCACCAATCGACTGTCAGGTTTCGTCGCGGCCACGGCTGATGAACAGCGCACCGACGATCGTGCCACCGGAGCCTAGGGCGGCCGGCAGGATCAGCCGGACGATCTCGAGCGCGAAGTTCTCGGTGATGCCTTTGAATGACACGGCCAGCACGATGATCAAGAGGCTGATGAGCAGCAGGGCGAAAACGCCGGCGAGTACGCGCTTCTGCATGGACGCCTTATGGGCGTGACGTTGCGCGGCCAGTTCGCTGACCTTGACGACCGGGGCCCGGCTGGGAGGCGGCGTCTGGTGGGAACGACCTGATGCCGGGTCGTCGTCGCTCCAGGTTTCCTCGTTCAGGGGGTTCGCCACCTGCGCCCGCCCGTCGAGGTGATCTCTTCGTCGGTGAAGACGAGAACCACCGGATCGGTGGATAGCTGGTCGTTCGGGGTGAGGCCTACCCAGGTGTCGTCTTCGGGGTCGTGACGAGCGTTGGCAGTACTGAGGCGGCTTGCCGACAGGGTCGGGGGATTGGGTTGCTCGGGGTGGGTCGTCATGCGGGGCTGTACCTGTTCCTCGTAACGGGACACGTAGTTGGAGCGCGGACACCTGTCGGGGGCAGGTGCGAGCCGGCGACCGGTCTCTAGGTAACACTGAGAGTACCTCAGCCGACACTGGTACGTGTTCAGGGTGTGGTCCTGAAGTGGGGATCACATGTCACGACAGTGTGACCGATGCGTCATATGGGTGGTGGTCCAGTGGAAAAAGTGCTTGAGTATGGTTTGTGAGCCATAACGCGCAAGCCGTGTCCTGGGAGTGTCGTACCCCTGTCAGGGCACGTGGTTACGGGCGCATCGCTCGACCAGGTGTCCTCATGGGTGGGGCCTGGTCAGCGAAGACCGAGATCCACAGGTGCCGGTATCGGGTGAGGGACCGACGCACTGACCCTGTCGAGGAGACAACATGTCCGCTGCCGCAACAAACGCGCCTCAGCAGCGCGCCAACCCTGAGAAGGAGAAGACGCCGCCAAAGCGTATCAATGTCGCTGTCGGCCCGGAGACCATTCGGGCCTTGGAAGCAGTAATCGAACGTGAAGGCGTCAGCCTCACCGAGGCTGTCCGTCGTCTCATAGGCTACGGCGAGGTCGTCTATCAAGCCGTTAAGCAAGACGGCGCCGAGGTCCTTCTCAAGACGGGTGACTCGACCAAGCAGGTCATCATCCTCTGAGGTTCGCTCTACTGGAAGTGGTAGTTGCCTATCTGCGGGGAGGGGCAACAACTAAAGCCCCCTGGAGTCGCCAGGACGATGATTTCAGGGGGCAAGTTTTGCCGCGTGGAAGGCTCGGACGCAGATGCGTTCCGGGCCTTTTCGTATACCCCAGACTCGCCGAAGTCTCGCCGTTAGGTGGCGGCTTCATTGCGTTACTCATGATGTCCTGCATCCCCATCTTGTGAAGTCATGCGGTGTAGCCTGCGATTTGATTGGGCTCGTGATGTGAAGGCGTGACCCTGATGGCCCTCTTGTTATCGAGGTCATTGCTTGTTCTCTCCGCTTCACTTTGCCTCGGCGGACGAGTTCCGTCTAGTGTCCTGGTCGCCCGTGCTTTCAGTGGTAGATCATCTTATGCCTCGCTAGTCAACTTGTACGCCGCTCGTCGCAACTGACTAGCTGAGCCGATATTTCGGATTCGCATGAACGGTCGATTTTGTGAGGCAAACGGTCAAATTGATGTTTGCGCCGAGACTATAGGGGGCTTGTCAACACCAGAAATGAAATTTGAGGTCAGCTCGACGTGTCTGCTGTTGAGATTGGTCAGGGTGAGACATGCCCGTTAATCGTGAACGTCCCGACCGTGAGAGAACGGGTTGCCCGGGCGATCGTGGACTGGCGCCGACGGTGCGAACGAGCGGGAAGTTCGGCACGGGAACAGCTGCCGGGCCTTAGCCGGTGAGTGCTGGTTCGTCGTCAGTCACGTGCTCGCCCGCGTCGCCGGGCTAGGGTCGCGGAACATGGAGTGAAGAACGTGGACCGACACCTGATGGTGCGCAGGGCAAGGATAAGTGCCCTGTCTTCATCAAGAGCGTGGTCGCAGCCATCTGAGGTGGGGCTGCTTGCTTGTTTTGGTCGCCCATCCGATGGGCGGACTCGGTGCCGGCGTGCTTCCGTCGGCTGCCGTTGGCAACGATCAGTGCGGCATCCCCGACCCGGGCTACCTGGGTAGCTAGACCACATGCGGGACAAGGCCCTTCGATGAGCCTGTCAATAGAGATCACGTGAAGTTATTTAATAGTTATTAAGTGATGCAGGCTGGATCACACTGACGACGCGAGGACGACCCGGCACGCGCCGGGTTGTGCTGGCTGATGCATGCGGGATCATGCGGGACCGGCGCAAAGACATCTTGCGGTGTTTGCGCCGGTCAGGGCGTCGAGACACCCGTTTGGGGGATGCCGGTCCAGAGGCTCGATCAAATGGCCGTCAAAAGGGCTGCTCGGTGTCCGCTGCCCAGTACGGCAGGTACTGCATGAATCTGCGCCCGGCTGCGGTGTCGAAGGGGACGATCAGGTTGGCGGCGACAGCATCGCTGATGAGCCGGCTGGCGGTCGCGGCGTTCTGCTGACTGATCCCGAAGCGTTCCCGCAGGGACGAGTTGGTGAGTGTCTCGTGGTTGACGCGGCGGAGGCAGGCGTGCAGGTAGACGGCACGGACCTTTTCCTCGCGGCTCATGCTGTTGAGGGGCTTGGGTGCGAACAGCACGACCCGCGTATTGTCCTCAGGCAGCTCGACCAGCGGCGCCGGGAGCTGATGGAGTTCTGTCTCGGATACGACCTTGTCCCAGCCGCTACCGCGTTCCTCGCACATCCCGGCGCGGCGCATTAGCGCGCCGATCGCCTCGTTGCGTGATTTGGGCGGGGCGTCGACGAACCGCAGGGGGTCGACCAACGGTCGGCCGGGGCTGGTGATCTCCAGTCGGGTGTCGAAGATCTCTATCATCGGGCCGTTGCCGGTCTGAGCGAAATCTTGGTGGATGATCGCGTTGGCAATGAGCTCCCGGACGGCCAGTTCAGGGTAAGCGCGCTCGTCGCCGCGGATCGCTTCGCTGATCACCTCGACCGAGGGCAGCATGTTGTTGACGAAGTTGACCAGGCCCGCGAACGCGGGTGCGTAGCCGTGAACACCGGATTGCTCACGGATGGTCGATACACGGCTGTCTCCGCGGTACCGGATGACGCGGACGGCCTTCCGTTTGAGCGATGTGAAGTCGTTGATGTTCTTGGCGAACAGGACGGCGCCGAGGTTGGTGATGTCCCAGTCGCCGTGCTGGTTGCGGCGTACCAGCTCTTCCATCTCCAGGGCATCGAGGATGCCCTTCCGGTTATCCGGTAGCGGCATCCCCATCAGGTCGAAGTACCCGGGATAGTCCAGGCGCCGCAGAACCTCGGTGGTGTCCAGGCCGGACGCGGCGGAGAGCGTCTCGAACGGCCGGGAGTCGAACGACTGCCACAGCCGCCGGGCGTGATCCGGGTGGTCACGCAGCTTCTTCTTGTACGACCCGACCCGGATCCACTCGTCGCTCTGGAAACGCACCGGGCTCGCCGTCGCCGGCGCGACCTCGAGCAGCACGACTCGCTTACCTTCAACCTCGAACTCGAGGAACTCGAAGTGAATCTGAGGTGCCAGCAACCGGGTGAGCCAGTTCAGGAAGTCCTCGTTGCCGACCTTGCCGTGCTGGTCCATGGTGGTACCGACGATCGTGTGGTCGGTGTCGCTGACGCCCCACACCATGTAACCCTTGTCCTGGCTGCCGAGCGCGGCGGAATTCGCCAGCGCCGAGATGTACTGACCGATGTCCTCGGCCTTAAAGAAGTTCTCCTTGAACTCCACCCATTCCGTTTCCCGCGGCAGCGCGATCAGCCGGTGCACCAAGGCGATCAGGCGAGCATCGTCCCCTGGACGCGGTTCGTCAGACACCTCAGACCCCTCTGTTCGGCCAGCCGTTCAAGGACACAAAGTCTAGTCCCGGTGTGGACTCAGCCCGTGGTCGCGGCACCGTCATCACGTTGCCCGCAGGCGCCAGCTGGATCTCGGTGCTGCGACCATGATGATTGTCTCGGCGCATCTCGGCTGGCGATCATGGGTGGCGGTCCTCGCGGGGATGATGGTGGTGTTTCGCCGACGAGGCTGCTAGGTGCGAGGTGGCCTGGATTTGCGACGAGCCGTTCGAGCTTTGACCAGCGCATGTCCGGCAGTGGTACGCCGAGGTCGACCGGTTCCTCATTGAGACGGGCGTCGCCGCGGGCGTGCTTTCCATGGGCACCTCGTGTACTTCGAGAAGCTCGCCGGAGCAGGCCCTGCGGTCGTACCGCATTGCGGTGGTGCTTTGTTGTGGAGAGCCGGTCCGCGCGTGGCCGACGTGCAGGCCTGCGATGGCGTGGGAGTGCCTGGACTTCCGGTCAGTCGGAATCCTCGTGTGACACTATCTCCACGGCCGGAGCTTCGGACGTCGACGGCGGCAGGATGAACGAAATGGCGGCTAGCGACGATCTCAGCGGTGTATCCAATGCGAACCTGCTAACCAGGTACGCCTCGATCCTGCAGGAGCTGCGAGACCGGGGCGTAGTGCGGACTCGCAACGCCCCGCTGGGCGACTACGCCGAGTACCTCGCCGCCCAGGTCTACGGCGGGAAGCTGGCCGCAAACTCGGTCAAGTCTTACGATCTGCTCGCTGCCGACGACCGTCGAGTCCAGGTCAAGGCCAGAATCGTTGCTACGGACACCCTGGCAAGCGCCTCCTTCTCGGCTTTCCGTTCCTTCGACTTCGACATCGCCGTGCTGATCACCTTCGACAGCGCCACCCTGCCGGACGCGATCACTGCGGTCTAGTCGCAGACGATCACCCAGACGTGCATCGTGCACTTGCTGCGCAACAGCTTCCGCTATGCCGGCCCTCAGCACTGGGACGCGATCGCGAAAGCGCTCAAGCCGGTCTACACCGCGGCCACGGAGGCTGCGGCGCGGGAGCGGTTCGGCGAGTTCGCCGAGGCTTGGGGTGGTCGGTATCCGGCGATCGTGCGGTTGTGGGACAACGCCTGGGCCGAGTTCGTGCCGTTCCTGGCCTTTGATCCTGAGATTCGGCGGGTGATCTGCTCGACCAACGCGATCGAGAGCGTCAACGCCCGCATCCGCCGCGCGGTGAAGGCCCGTGGGCACTTCCCCAACGAGCAGGCCGCGCTCAAGTGCGTCTACATGGCGATCATGAGCCTCGACCCGACCAGCGCCGGCCGCAACGCTGGACGATGCGGTGGAAACCCGCGTTGAACGCGTTCGAGATCGCCTTCGACGGTCGCCTGGCCGCCGGACGCAAGTAGTTCCCTTCAACCCGAGTTACACCGCTCGTTTGACAGACCCCTCTGTCGCGGGGATGTCGGATCTCGGTGTGAGTATGTAACAGCTGCACTCGGAGTCCGGAGCGGATGTCGGCGGTATCGCCTGGACAGGTTGCGAAATCGGGCGTTGTTAGGCCGTCCGGATTAACGTGGTCGGATCAGCGGAAAAGGGGTTGCCGGACGCACACAGGCTGCGGGTGGCTCACCGGGAGGTCGGCGCGTCATCGAGGGATGGCAGCGTGATGGCGGTGTTTCAACCGCCGGTGCAGGTGGCGCTGGCTCAAACGATGCGAGACATGCCGGTGTTCCTGCCCGACCGAGAGTGGCTCTGTCAGCCGAAGCTCGATGGGTGACGCTCGCTGCTGTTTGCTTCGGCCGATTCCAGCCGCAACGTAGTGAGCTTGACGCTGAGCTGGAGCATGCTGATTTACCGGGCGATCCGCTGGCGGTATCGCGTCCGCTGGTGGACCTGACGATCGCGGACCACGTGTTCCGAGTTCTCATCCACAGCTGTTGGGGCCCGTGGTGCTGGAGGCCTGGAGGGAACACCGCGGCCCGCGCACGCTGGCTGGAAAGCTGAGAACCAGAAAGGGCCCGCACCTTGCGGGCTCTTTCTCGTGCGCTAAGACCAGCCGTAACGCCCGGCGTGGCCGGCACGACTCCTGTGGATTCACAAGCTGGGGAGGCGCTGTGCCGACGTCCGGGTGGCTCTATCGATCGTCTTCCTTGCCACCGCGTCGCCGCCTCGCCCGGCCGACGGTGGCAAGGGCTGTCCCCGCCACCATCAACTGGAGGGCGGTAGTCGCGAACTCCAAGATCGCCTGCATTGTGTTCCTCCTCGGCTGGTGCTTCCCGAGTCAAGGTGACCGGCGCGCCGTCAGGGGCGGAAGCGATTCGGAAAGCACCGGAAACCAGCGGAACGGCTACCGTGAACCAGCTGTTCAGCGGGCCGCTCGCTGTGGCCCGCCGGAAGCCACCGGAAGCGGAGGAGCAAGATGTTGGACGCGTTCGACCGGAGTGAGCGACTTGAGCTGGGCGAGTTCTGCGGACAGCTCCGACGGCTGCGACTCGCGTGCGGGAATCCCACGCTCAAGGCATTGGCGAGTGTCGCCCCGGTTGAGCGCTCCCAACTTTCCGTCCTCTTCCTCGGTAAGATCCCCAACCCGCCGTCCTGGGATTTGGTGCGAGCAGTCGTGGAGGTCTGCCGCCGTACCGCAACCGAGAAGGGACTCTCCCCATCGGTCCCCCTGGACTACAGCTACTGGCAGGACCAGCTTCAGCGCGTGATCCAGACGGTCGCCCGTCCCACCCCGGACGCTTGGGTGGACTTGGCCGGGAAGCACCGCGCCTGGCAGTTCGCGGATGAGTCGGACTCGCTGCGGCCGGAAACCGAGGCATTGGCGCAGCGGCTGGCTGACCGGCGCGCGACCGCCGAGCGGCGGCTGGCCGGCGACCCGTGGCATGACCGTGGGCTGCCCGAACGTGTGCTGGCCTACGCCGACGACTTGCTCCAGCGGTGCAATGCGGATGGCACGTTCCGGCTCTCTCCGACCGAGGCCGCGCTGGTGGTGCTGACGCCGATGCTTCACCACGTGGTCTCACTCGAGACGGCAGCGGAGTTCGCCGACGTTGAGCCGACGAATCTCGAGCAGACTGCAGCAGTGCCCGGATCGCCTCGGTCCGGGTACGAGAGGTTCCTGGCCTCAAACCCGCACCAGCGGCTGGTCACGCGGGCATGTCTGCCACACATCGAGGGCCGGGAGACCCAGTCGGAGGAGATCGGCTGGTGGCTCTACCACCGATGGCTTGCTGGCTATGCTCCGCGAGCCGAGGCGAATCCGGTCGGAGGCCTCGTCGAGGACGGTCGACTGCACCGTGTTCTCGCAGGCCCTTTGGCGCACTTGATCCGGCTGTTCCGGCTGCCGCCGAGCGATCTCCGGAACCCGGCGCGAGATCACCTGGGCAGCGTTCGCGGGCCGGTCGTCAGGGAAAGGCTCGTCGGGTTGCTGCTGGTCACCGCCCACGCTATGGCGATACAGCTGTCCACGCTTTCCAGCACGATCGTGGAGCATCTCGGCATCCCGGAGCCCGTCAAGATCGATGAGCTGCGGCAGGCCCTTGAGGTCTGCGACTGGACGGTCGAGTCATCGGGCATCGTCCTCAACGCGCGTTGCCGCCACGAAGCGGTTCTCGAAGCCCTGGTGGAGCATTGCGACCACACTGACGAGGTCTTGCGCGCGGTGCGGTCGGTCGCGGCTCGCGAGACCGCGGTGCAGGCATTGCAATTCCTTCCGGTTAATGCCTCCGCGCGTGAAGTTCGACCAGAGGAAGTCGCCGGAAAGGACCTGTTCGTGGTTCCCCCGGCCAGGTTTGCCCTCGACGAGACCCGCGTTCGTGAACTCCTCATGGGAGAGCAGCTCTACCGCGACCGGTCGCTCGCCATCCGCGAGCTGTACCAGAACGCGCTCGACGCGTGCCGCTACCGGAGGGCAAGGCATGAGTACCGGCGGCGAACCGGACAGCCGGACGGTGAGTGGCGGGGCCGGATTGAGTTCGAGCAGGGCGTCGACGTCGACGGCCGACCCTACCTGCTGTGCCGCGACAACGGGGTCGGCATGGGCCGCACGGAACTGTGTGAGGTGTTCTCCCAGGTCGGTGTCCGGTTCGCCGACCGTCTCGAGTTCGCCGAAGAGCGGGCCGAGTGGGCCGGAGCGGACGTGTTCCTGCACCCGAACAGTCGATTCGGCATCGGGGTAATGAGTTACTTCATGCTGGCTGACGAGATCGAGGTCACGACTTGCCGGATGAGCAGGGACGAACGGCTGCCGGGGCCCGAGCTGAAGGTCTTCATCGCCGGGCCCGGCCACCTGTTCCGGATCAATGAGGTTGCCTCACACGGGAATGAACCAGGCACATCTATCAAACTGTTCCTGCGCCCAGGCGAAGAGCTGCCATCGTGTGTCCGCACGCTGCAGGCTCTGCTGGGCATCGCGGAGTTCGAGACGGTCGCCGAGCATGACGGTTCCGTGGCCGAATGGCACCCGAACGAGCTCAAGCCGCGCGAGCGTCAAGCATGGGAAGAGAACGGGATTAATGCGTTCGGCCAGCTGGCTGCCGCCAACCCCGGACAGAACGGCCAGGTGGTGTGGTGCCAGTTTGGCGGCGCCCTCCTCGTGGACGGCATCTACGTCCATGCCTCCTACCAGGGGAAGGTCCTGCACGCTGTCGAGGGCGCGCTCGATCCCCGCGGCGCGGTGATCAACATCGTCGGCCCACGAGCGCCAGCTCTGACAGTGGACCGGATGTCGGTCTTCGAAGACGTCTCCGACGTCGCGGAAGAGCTACTCAGGGAAGCGGCGGGCGTCCTGCGTTCCGACGGGTTCGCCTTCGCTTCCTATTCCTGGATCATTGACGTCGCGCGGACGTCGCCCGGGATCGCCGACCTCGTCACGGAGACCTTTTCGGACGCCGGAGTCGAACTCGTACTGTCTGATAGGCCTCTGTCCCTCGGCGTTTCCGGAGTAATGGCCATTGACAGTGAGCTCTGCGATGCCCATAACTTGTCCGGCCGCGAAGCTGGCAAGACCATCCGCGAGTGGAAGGTACCCGATCACATTCTGCTTTGGCGCTTGCTTGCCCTGGTCGAGGACCCTTTGGGTTCGCTGAGTGGGATCGCAGTCGAACGCACCAGAAAGTTGTTGCCCGCCAAGCCATCCGACACGCTGATTCTCGGAAACCTGGCTGATTATGCTCGCGACGGACTGGACAGTGAGCTTCCGTTGGGACCGTTCTTCAAGTCGTGCGCCGACTTGGGCGTCGAAGAAGATGTCATCTCCGAGCGCATGCAGTTGCTCAACCTTTCCCGCCCCCGGCTGATCACCGAGGCCACGCCTCGACATTCTCCGATCGACCTCGCTCTTCTGAGTAGGTCCGCAGACGGCCGCCCTCCGTGGCTGGCGGTCGGCCCTGTCGATGTCTCCCATCTGATCGTGGCAAGCGTCCGGCTCAAGATGCCCATCACCCGTGTCGCAGACCGGTTGAAGGAATTCGGCTATAGCACACCTGACTCCACCGATCTGCCGCGACGAGTCGAGGACTCCGATCTGCGCCTCCTTAGCTACAACAACGATGGCAAGCGGCCGTGGATATCACTAAAAGGTGGGATTAGCTTTCAGAAACTTGTGCAGTTCGCCATTGCGAGCCATCAAGAAGTCGATCAATTGCTTTATCGGGCGCGAGAGCTCAAGCTGCCCGTTCATGGATCTCGAACGGTCTCGATCAGCATCTTTGAATTGGAGCCACAGATTGCCCAGTTGGCAGCAGAATTCTGGTTAACGCTAGGTGAAGGCGTATCTCGGGCCGAATTGGCTTATCGCGTCGCGCGTCGGGGTATATCTCCAAGAAGTGCGGCTGAAATGCTTACTATGGCAGGACTCGACTTTCAGGAAGTGTATGCGATTCCAGTATCGCTCGACAGTAATGACGTTGCCATCTTAGTGGCGATGTCGTCGTTTCGTGACGTCGTGTCGGTCGCCTGCCTGATTGACATTTCACTCAAGACCAGTATTTCGCAAATGGAGGTCGCCTCTCGACTGAGTAAATTGGGATTCAATGTTCCCGTGGAAGTGGATTCGGCGCTAATCCTTGATTCGAAAGATCGACAGATTGTCGATCGCGTGCAGAACATGTTGTACTCTGGGGTAGTTCGCCCGCAGATTGTCATCCGGGCTGCGGTCGGAGCAGAGTGTTCACCCTGGGAGGCGGGTATTCGATTGCGGCGACTCGGAATTCAGGTCGAAAATTATGATAACCTACCGACAACAAGCTCCGAGCTTGACCTTAAAGCCATGTCGAGCAATTTCGATTTATTCAAGTTTATCCCTGAAGGTGTTCCAGTTCCGGAAGCTCATATCATCCGAATTGCGCATCAGAATCGCCTGAGCCCTCGTGATGTGACGAGGAGGCTCACCTCTCTTGGATACCAATCCCCGCCGGAAGATCAAGTCCCGGCCTGCTGCTTCGACTCGGACGTCAAATTGCTATCTTGGCGCGAACTCACCTCGCACAACAGGTGGCAAGATCCCTACCAACCGGTCTCCATCGCGAACCTGATCCGGGCTGCCATCCGCTGCCGCATCAGCATCATGGCCGCAGCCGCCCGGATGACCGAACTCGGGTGCCGCGTACCCGACCTGGAAACCGTGCTACCGCCACTGCTCGCGCGCGTTCCGACTATCCAGGACTCATAGACCCTCGACGCTGATCGCAGAGCCGTACGTCCGGGATACAGGCCTGCTCATCGACGTCGCAGAGCTGTGGGAGCTGTTCGTCCTCCACTGCGCCCGCCGCGCAACCGCCCTTCCCGTCACACACGGCACCCAGCACCACATCTCCACACCGCTGCTGCGATCAGCCCACCACCCCACCGCGGTGCTAGGCCGTCTCTATCCCGACATTCTCATCGGCTCCCGACGCACCAAAAGTGATCATCGACGCCAAATGCAAACCACTCAACGACCGCTGCGGAGTTGACCGAGAAGACCTCTACCAGCTCAACAGCTACCTCACCGCACACAAAGCAGAACTCGGTGCCCTCGCCTACCCAACACTCGACCAGCAGCCACCGCCGGACATCCAGCAGCGCAACCCATGGCTCACCCAGCAGAACCGGGCCATGAACTTCGTCCAGCTCCCGACGACCGAAAGCGACTGCACAACCGCGTTGAGCACACTGATCACAAGCAGACGCATGGATACTCTCGACTGAACCATCTGGCAACGTCGGGAGGCGTGCCGTGATCGTGAGCACCAAGCCTGGCTCCATCTATGCCCGGCTGCACCGGCCCAATGCTCGGAGACCCGGTTCCAGCTCGTCAACGTGGCCCGCTGGACGAGCCGGGAGGCGTGGGAGGCGGCCACCACGGAACTCGCCAGCGTGATTCACCGCTCTGCCGCAGGTTCTGGTCAACGTGCCGGTTCACGACAAAACCGCGATCGTCAACTCGGCAGAGGTTCGTGACGCGGTCGAGAAGGCGAATCTCGGGCTTGGCGACCACGGCCGAGTTGTGGTCCGCCCGTCGGGCTTCGAACATCTGGTGCGCGTGATGGTCGAGGCCGCCGAGCAAGACACCGCCCAGTCAGCGGCGTCGGCGACTGTGCGATCCAGGGCGGCGCAGATCATGTCCAGGCCTCGAGCCGGACGGTCACCGGCTGCTTCGGCCACAACGCTGCGACTTGCTCATCGACGGGTTCGGCTCTCCAGGGCCGATAAGAATCGCAACACCCAGAGAAGGTGCCGTTGAATGGAAGGGCTCGGCGTCTCCGATTGGGCTCCGTTGCCCACGTAGAGCCCGATACAGGCAGACACGCAGCGACACTCGGCCCGAGCTCAAACTGGCGTTGACCTGCACAAACCGGCAGAATCTAGCATTCGACGACACTGGCTGACATGCCGGATCTGCGGTCTCATAATCCCTTGGCCGTCGGTTCGAGCCCGACCCGGCCCACTGCATAAACATCGCTGCCGTTCTGCGGGGATTTTGGTCCTTCGGCGGCAATTTCGCCTGGGCGCTACTCGCGGTGGTCTCCGTTTGTTCCGGTGTGCCGATAGGCGTAGCAGCCTTTCTGCTTCCGCCGCGGACTGCATCAGATTCGGAGTTCTTTGCTTCCACAGCTGGACAAGCTCGGTGTGGTCGCAGGTCGGTTGGGCGTGATCCGTGTTCTCGAGCAGAACGCCAGTGACGTCGATGGTTACCCTCGCAATGCGCACTTTGGAACCGGCGCGGTCACGTCAGGCGGTGAACTTCCTCCCGTTGTCCGGATCTTGGCGTTGCCCTCCCAGATGACGGACTCGGTTCGTAGCCAGCGGAGGAGATCAGCCCACCAAGTCGCCGGGCGGCTCTACATGGAAACGTCCGCTCATTCCGCTGGTCGGTCGTCACGGTGTGGCGGGGTGGTCGGGCGATGATGGCGGGGGTTGGAGGGATTTCCACGTGAGTTCGGGAAGCGGGCCGCTGGTGATGTCGAGGTCTGCGCGGGCGTGGGCATAGAACTCGTTGCGTAGTCGCATGGCATTCCGGTAGGCGTTCGTGAACGCGGCTGTGTCGGGGTGCTCCTCGCGCAGGATGTGCTCCAGTTGCCACACCTGTTCGCTCCATGCTCGTGCGGCGGAGATCGTCGCCGGTTCGCCGAGGAGCAGGACGGTCTCCCATCGTGCGGCCCGTTCGGTCTCCCCCTCGGCGAGGTCGGCGAATGCGGAGTCGAGGTCGATGGGCTGACCTGTGGGCAGCAGCTCTTGGGTCTCCGCGATCCGACGGCACAGCCGGACCATGTGCTTGACCGCGTTGGCGTACTCCGAATACGCGAGCAGACGCTTGTCGTCCCACCGGGCGGACTGCGTTCGCCGCCAACGGGCTCGCTCGGTGAGGGAGGTGACGACGAACGTGGCGGCTGAGCCGAGCAGGACACCGGCGATGGTCAACACCTGCGCAACGATCGGGTTCACAGATCACAGCCTGCCATCTCCCAGACCGTCCTACCTACCCATTCGGAGATGGCGATAAGAGAGGCAAGCACCCTCGTCGACCGGGCAGCGCACGCTCATGTCGCTATGAGGACCTTCGGGCAGGCGGCTGGGCCGGCCCATGCTGCCCTGTCGCCGCGGCCGTCGAGCTCACTCCAGCCGAGGAGATGCCAAGAGTTTGAGGCTGATCATGGTGACGTCATCAACAGACAGCGGTGAATTCCCAGGTCGCGCGAGATCGACATGTCACGAGCGGCGAGAACCGAATTGTTCAACCACGGCGAAGAACGACCGTGATACGGCAGTGGTGCTCTATTGCCCAGACGCCTTCGGCTGTTGGTCCGCAGCCTCACTCTCGAAGCCGACGAACTGGAAGAAGTCGACCTGCCGCAGCCGGAATACCTACTCGATGAAGATCCATATGACCATCTCGGCATCGACGAGGACGCCGCTTACGCGATCTACTGTGACGACCCGTCTAAACACGACGCCAGGCTGACCGCGCACTGGCCGGCCCTCTGACAGCCGTAGCGCAGGACGTAGTTCACCACCACTTCGACCATCGCGACTCAGCGTGGACCGCTTTCGCGCTAGCGGCAGAGTCTGTTGTCCGGACCGGCTGAGTAGCCTTGCCGATCTCGCGAGGCGGTCGGATCAGCGAGAATCCCGCGTGTCGGGTTGAGACGGCCGGTCTTCAACGGGCGGGGTAGCGTCAGCAGTGGCGCCGCTGGTGGGTACGTTCTGTGCATGTGGCAGTACGCGTTGTGGGGACTCCTGGGAGCAGCGGTCAACCGGTCGTTGCTGTTCGTAGAAGCCAGCCAGCGTGTAAAGGGCTGGCCTTGGACCCGACCTCACGGCCCCGGCGGAGGGGTGTACGCGGTCTCCGTCGTCGTTCACCTGGCGATCGCCGGCTCGACCACGGCCGCGGTGGCCACGACCTCACTGATCAGTAACGGCCTGATCGCCTTCGGAATGGGAGCCGCGGCCCCCGTCGTTGTCAAAAAAGTAGCGGGGTACGCCCTGCAGTCCCTGCCGTCCGCCGAGGACAGTCCCCAGCGAGGAGAACGGGGCAGTAGCGATGGCTCGTAACACCTTCGCCCGTCTGCTGGCGGCGCTCGCTGATGCCACGCCCGCCTTCACCCCACCATCGGCGCCTGACGCACCCGGCCGAGGCCGTCGCCTGCTCACCGCGCTCGCCGACGCCACACCTTCTTTTCATCCAGGCGGCCCTCCTCCCGGCGTCGCGAACCGCGCCGCCGCAGCCGCACCGGAAGGCACCGCCGACTGCCCCGGTTCCGAGAACGACGCCGACCTCGGTCCCACTGATCTTGAACAGGTCGTCCAGCGCTTGATCGAAAGGACCCCGCGCGAGCGGCTGGAGTCTCGTATTTCTGTGCCGATCGAATGGATGCGGCTCATACGGGCGTGGGCACGTCTGCTCATCATGAGTGAAAAGCTCACCGGTGTCCTGGACGACCTCGTGCCACGCGTCCGGGTGCAAGACCTCACCGTCCGGCGCGTCGAGGCTCTTGCCGCAGACCTTTCCAACGGGATCATCGACGAGTTCAGGGACGCGTCAGTCGATGTAAGCGCCTTCTTGAAGCCCGTCGGGTATCCCGACAACGCGCGCAAACTCTTCACAGCTCAAGTGACAACACTACGTTCGATGCTCAGCGAAGTCAGCAGAAAGCAGTCCCGCGAACGCGTTGACGACGAAGTCGCAGCAGCACACGAACTCGCTATCGAGATCGTGCGGGTGCTCACCCACTTACTCGGCGAGTTGCTCAGCCCACCGGAACCGCCCGTGGATCGTCCTCGGGGCTCTGAGGACGCGCGAGCGATCGCCCACGGTTTCAAGGCATACGCTCCGCGACGGGCCACTCCGCCAGCGGGCTCACATTACGGCCCTGGCATCATCGTGGATCGGCGCTACAGCCCAGGCAGGCTCATCACGGTGCTGGACAGACTGGAAACGGCAGTCACCGACTTCACCGACGCGGACCTTGCCGAAGCCGACCTCCGCGGGCTACGTCTTCGCGGTGTCCAGTGGTCCATGCTGACCACCCAGTGGCCACCGGGATGGGCCGACCTCATCCGCGCGATCTCAGTCCCCATCGCCCCGGACAAGCGACCCGACCTCTATGAGATCCGCAACGATCCCGAGATGCTGGCGCGCCAGACATTCGAGTAGCGGCGGCCGTGCCAACCCGCACCGCTCAACCAGTTGCTGGTCCGCGCCGACCTGCGGGGAGCGTCCGGGGAACTGCTGCGCTGCACCCCGCACGACTTCCGTCGGATGTTCGCGACCGAGGCGATCGGCGGAGGGCTGCTCGGCCACTCCAACATCAACACCACGCAGGCATACCTGGCCGTCTTCGACGAGGAGCTCATCCGCGCCTACCGCGCCTTCGTCGACCACAGGCGAACCGAACGCCCCCAGGCCGAATACCGCGAGCCCACCGACGAGGAATGGCGCGAATTCCAGCAGCACTTCCAAACCCGCAAGCTCGAACTCGGCGAACGCGGCCGCCCCTACGGCACGCCCTGCAAACACGAACACGCCTGCGTCCGATGCCCGAGCCTGCGCCTGGACCCCGCCGCACGACCCCGGCTGGTCGAAATCATCGCCAACCTGCGCGACCGCATCCAGGAGGCCCAACTCAACGGCTGGCTCGGCGAGGTCGCCGGCTTGCGGACCAGCCTCAATGAGGCAGCCCGCAAACTGGTCAGCCTCGACCGAACCAAGGACCGCGCCACCAGCCAAGTCGCTCTCGGCATACCCATCATCACCGACCGACGAACGTGAGTCCGCAGGCAACGGGAAGCGAGGCCGAACTAAGGCGATGGGTTCACGGACTCAGACGATGCGGTGCATCGGGACGTCACTCCAGACCTCAGCAGAGATCGAGGACTGCAGGGCTCAACTGCCCAGCCGCGGCCGGGACGGGGCAACGATGCCCAAAGTACGTGACCAGCACGTAAGAGCGCTTTACCCGCCCAAGCCGTCAAGAAGCTGATCCCGGATACAACGCACGCTCATGCCGATGAGCGGATGTTTTGGCCACCGACGGCCGGTTCCGTAGCGAACGCACGGTGGCGGCTTCAGGTAGTTCGTGCCTTGTCGAGGTTCGAGCGGATGATCTGGGTTGTGGGGTGGTCGGGACCGAAGACTCGTTCGCTGTCGGTGAGGGTGGCCTCGTACAGCGGGATCGCGCGGCTCAGATCACCCGCCGACCGGTAGGCGTAGGCCAGGTTGTTGCGCGAGGTCAGTGTGTCGGGGTGGTCGGGGCCGAGCACTCGTTCGCTGTCGGTGAGGGTGGCCTCGTACAGCGGGATCGCCCGCGCAAGGTCACCCGCCGACCGGTAGGCGTAGGCCAGGTTGTTGCGCGAGGTCAGTGTGTCGGGGTGGTCGGGGCCGAGCACCCGCTCGTAGTCGGTGAGGGTGGCCTCGTACAGCGGGATCGCCCGCGCAAGATCACCCACTGACTCGTAGGCGTAGGCCAGGTTGTTGCGCGAGGTCAGTGTGTGGGGGTGGTCGGGGCCAAAGACTCGTTCGCTGTCGGTGAGGGTGGCCTCGAACAGCGGGGTCGCCCGGGCAAGATCACCCGCCGACTCGTAGGCGCTCGCCAGGTTGTTGCGTGAGGTCAGTGTGTCGGGGTGGTCGGGGCCGAGTACCCGTTCCCGATCGGTGAGGGTGGCCTCGTACAGCGGGATCGCCCGCGCAAGGTCACCCGCCGACCGGTAGGCGTAGGCCAGGTTGTTGCGCGAGCTCAGTGTGTCGGGGTGGTCGGGTCCCAGCACCCGCTCTCGATCGGTGAGGGTGACCTCGAGCAGCGGGATCGCGCGGCTCAGATCACCCGCCGACTCGTAGGCGCTCGCCAGGTTGTTGCGCGAGCTCAGTGTGTCGGGGTGGTCGGGGCCGAGCACCCGCTCGTAGTCGGTGAGGGTGGCCTCGTACAGCGGGATCGCCCGCTCAAGATCACCCACTGACTCGTAGGCGCTCGCCAGGTTGTTGCGCGAGCTCAGTGTGTTGGGGTGGTCGGAGCCGTGGAGGCGTTGGTGGCTGTCGCAGGCTCGGCTGCAGTAAGCGATGGCGGTGCTGATGTCGCCCTGTCCTTTGAGGTAGGTACCCAGCTGGTTGAGCAGGTAGCTGGTGTGGCTGGTGTCGGTGTCGGGTGTGGTGTGTTCCAGCAGGGCCCGCGCGTGGGGCAGGACCATCCGTAAGGCGGGCCAGTCCGCGGGTGTGTGTGGATGCAGCTTGGAGAGGTTGGTCGACAGGATGGTTGTGGTGGTGTCGCGGGCGGTGGCGATGTCGGCGGGCTGGCGGTGGGGGTCGGTGGGGTCGGGTGTGCGGGTGACCGCTTGTACCAGGCGATGGACGGTAGCGGTGTTCCCGGTGAGGGTGATCATGCTGTAGGCGGCCAGACGGCCCAGCGCCTCGGATAGTTCCGGTTCCTCCACCGCGCCGGCCAGCAGGTTCCGGGGGATTCCGTCCGGGGCGTACCAGGCCAGTTGCCGCAGCACCCGCCCCGCAGCCGGTGTGTCGGTCAGGTGGTCGAGGGTGACGTGCCAGACCCGTGCCATCGTCCGCTGCGCGTCACCGCCTTCCGCCGTCGCGGTGAACATCCGCTCCGGAAACTGCGCCAGCAACTCGAGATAGTCGGCGGGGCTGGTCCGGGTCTGCGCGAGGTATGCGCCTGCCTGCTCGACCGCCAGTGGCAGCCAGCCCAGCTCTTCGCACAACCGGTCCGCTCCGGCCATGTCCGCCTCGGGCCAGTCCGACCACACGATCCGGGCCAGCAACGTCACCGCCTCGTCGTCGGTGAGCACGTCCAGCGGCACCGTCTCCACCGCCCGCCACCCCGAACGCTGACGACTGGTGATCACCACCGTGCCCGTCCGCACCCGCTCCAACAGGCCCGCGACATCCCGCGGACTGGTCACGTTGTCCAGCACCAGTAGCCAGCCCTCATGGGTCGCCAGCCACCGCACAGCCAGCTCGACCCGCTGCTCTGCAGGAAGCACCACCGCCTCCGGCGCCAGCGCGCCGGCCAAACCACCCAAACCCGACTCAAGCGCCGGCGCTGAATCCGCCGTCACCCACCACACCGGGGAAAACCAGTCGGCGTGCAGCTCGGCGAACCGGGCAGCCAGGGTGCTCTTGCCGACCCCGCCCAAACCGTGCACCGCCACCACCACCGCGCGACCACCCGACCCGGCCACCGCGGCCTCCAATCGGGCCAACTCGTGTGTCCTGCCCACGAACACATCCGGCTGCTCCGGGATGCGACCCAGCCTCGGAATTGCCAGAAGCGACTCCATCACCGGCACCCCCGACGTCTGACGGCCTACCCCTGCGCCGGCGTCCTGAGGGCTCTCGTTGAGCCGAGACTGACGGAGGATCTCTTGCCGGCCGGTGGCACCAGGCCTGGCCTGCAGTGCCGTGATGATTCCGGTGATGAAACGTTTGACCTGGCTGTAGACCAGGTCGTTGGGAGCGCTGGGTTTGCAGATGTCGATGTGGTCCGCGTCCACTGGGATCGGTGTCTGGCCTGGGATTCCGGGGTCGGCCGAGCCCGCGTCGACAACCTGCACACCCTTGGTCGGCCGGGTCTCGTAGAAGATCTTGTGCTCGATGTTCGTTGTCGGGTGTACAGCCCAGTTGCGGTATCTGGTGTTGAGCTGCCGTAGATGTGTGCTGTTGCGTTCCAGGGCGCCGATCGCCGGCGTCTTGCGGTAGATGACGGATAGCGCCTTGACGACGGCCATGGTGACGATGTCGGAGCCGGTGTGCGGGGTGGCCAGAAAGACCACCCCTCGGGTGGCGGTGGCGAACTCGGTGTAGTCGGCGCGACCGTCAGCCGCGTGCAGCAGCATTTCCTTGACTACCAGGCCGCCCATGCTGTGGGTGACGAAGCACAGCGGGCGTTGCCCGATTCCGTGACTTTCCAGGTGGGCCAGCAGGTTGATCGCCCGATCCTGGATCGGCATCGCGTGACCTAACCAGCGGCTCGACGCCGCGGCATACCCCAGCGACCAGACAGCCAATCCTTGAACGTCCCGCCCGAGCCACTCCGGCCAGAACACACTCTTCCGCTTCGCCGACCAGCTCTTACGGGAGTCGCCATCGAGGCCGTGCACGAAAACCACGTCCAACACCGGGTTCTCGCCGGTACCCACCTCGACGAGCTCGGTCACCGCTTGCCCCTCACACATCGATGCCGGGCCGCCCCACCGCGACTTCGGCTTGGTGAACTGTCGTTTACCACCGCAGCCTCGTTACATGTTCGACCACCCTCCGTAAACGCCCTGTCATGCCGCGGGGTGCCCAAACGTTGTCTGCGTCCCGGACGCCGGTTTGCTCGCTAGGATCAGGTGATCACTGAGGGGGTGATCGCGTGTTCGAGCGTTATCTGGCCGACTACCGCTACTTCGCGTTGTTCGAAGACGGTCGCGGTATGTCCGATGTCGGGAACGCCGAGGCCCTCTACCGCAGCCTCGGCTCGCACGACGAGCAGAAGTACGTCGGTCACGGTGTGTGGACGCAAAGCACTGGCCTGTCGAAGACCGGCGATCGGAACTCCTACGACGACTACCGCGAGGTGAGCGCCGCGGAGCTGGAGAGGCTCAGACAACTGGCCGACGACCGCGGGCCTGCGAAGCACGAGCAGCGGGACGGGTTCGAAGGCGGCGGCTTCGCGGTGTTCCGGCATGAGGCCGACATGGTCGACCTGCGCTCCGCGTACGCCGTGGTCGACGAGCTACTGCCGGAACACACCTACGCGTTGCCGCTGGCGCCCTTCGAACGGGACAGCCTTGCGGGCATCGTCGCTCTGCTGGCGGCACGGCGACGAGCCGAACAGGTGAAGGGCCACTACTACTTTGCGGAGTTCGAGAGCCTGGACGACGTCGCGGACCTCGACCGCGCCCACGCGCTGATTCGCTCTCCGTCAAGCGGCGACAGCGAATGGGAGACCTACTTGCAAGAGGGTGTGTGGGTGCGGGGGAAGGAGCCGCAGAGAAGGATCGTGCTGCCGGTCGGCCGCGACGATCTGGAACGGGCCATCCGCGGACGAGAGACCGCCGAGGTCAGGTACTTCGACGTGTGGTTCCGCTCGTCGCCAAAGGGCTGGTACCTCCTCCACGATTACGTTCGCCGCACCGGATCGGTCGACGAGACCCCAGACGGGCCCCGCTGGCGACACACCGACGTACTTGAACGGCTGAAGCCCGGCTTGTGGGTGGTGGAGCTCGGTGAGCGGCACTTCCGTCGCATATTCACCGTCGCCGCGATCACCGGAAGGCCCGCTCCTGGACGTCATGGGCGATGACGACTGGCGGCATCGCCCGCTCATACCGCGATGAGGACGTTCGGCGATTCCTCGCCCTGGTGTCCCTTGTGGACGGTCATGGGGAAGGCGGAACCCGGTCACCCGAGGCGCGCGCTGTCCGCGATCCTGGTGAGGTCCTCTTCGCCAGGCGAGTCCGGCATCTGCAGGTCACCCCACACCACGACCAGCAGCGTCCCTTGCGCGGTGGGCAAGGCGACCACCCGGTAGGTGGTCGACGGCGGGTCACACTCGTCCCTGGCGTGCGGGGTGACCGTGCCCTGCACCTGCGCCCCGCCGTCCGGGCGGCGTCCGACAGGGCCGGAGGACACCTGACCGCCGCTGCGGAAAGCCCGATTTCCCCGATACATCAACGCGTCCGCCGCGGCCGCCATCGGATCGGTGATACGCGCCCGGTCGAGGTACAACTGGCCGAGGATGGCTTTCGGGTTCGTCGCGCAGTAGCCCGGTTTATACCGCGCGCCTCGGGTTCGCGCGTCCGGGATGTAGGTTCCATCGACCGGCTGCCAGGTGGGTGGCACCTCGACGAACACGCCCAGCCCGAGCTCCAGCGTCGTCCAGCCGGGCGCCGGCGGGGTTCGGGAGGTACTGCTCTCGCTGATAGGCCAAGATGGGGCAGCGCTGTCGTGCCTGCTGTTCAGGAACACCAGCAGCCCGGCCACCAGACCGGCGATCACCACCAGCACACCGACGGTGATCCCGGCGATCATCCCCGTGCGACGCCGTTTCGGCGAAGGCGCCGGGTAACCGGGCTGCGACGGGAAATCCGGAAACCACTGCTGCTGCTCCTGTCGCTCCACGAGCGCACGCTAACCCTCCGGCACGCGGTTCCGGCGCTCCTGTCCGCATCCTGCCAACGTCCTGTCATGCCGATGGGCGTGCGGTCTTGGGGCGGTTGTCACACCGGAGCGCGGTACCAGCAGCGATGTACGACCGGCTCGACGGCAAGCACGCTGGCTGTTGCCGCGGTCGCGACCGCCCAGGGGAGCCAGTCGGTTGATCCCGCCACCGCCCACACCGCGGCACCGAGCGCGACCACGGGCCGCAGCAGGGTGAACGGCCCGAGACCGACCAGGATCACGAACGTGCTCTCCCGCATCGGCAACAGCCAGTACGTCAGCAGGGATGCCACCACGAGCGCCGCGAACGGAACCAGCACCTGAAGCATCCGCATACCCGCACGTACCAGTTCGTCGTAACGAGTCCCGGGGTCGGCCGAGCCGCTCAGGGCCACCGCGACCGGCAGTGCCACGAGCACGAGGCCGATCGCCCCGCCCGCGAGTCCCCGGCGTGCGGCCAGTAGATAGTAAGGGCGTTTGTGGATCCGGGCGTTGCGGCCGGTCGCGGCCCGGAAACCCGCGAAGGCCGCGTCGATGAGCGCGAGCAGGCCCAGCAGGACCGGAACGGCTGTGGCCATCAGCCGGCGACCAGCCCACGCGCCCGGCGTCCCAGGGCATGGCGGAAGTTGTCGACCAACGCCGGGCGGAGACCGACAACCGGCCTCATGGCTGCGCAGAACGGGTTGGCGTGGATGGACGGTTCGAACAGGAATGCGTCCATCCCGGCAGCCGCCTCGACAGCGGACAACAGCACGGTGTCGTCGTGGGCGCGCAGTGCGGACGCGACGCCGTCGTGACGGCCCAGTGGCTCCCGCATCCTGGCGCGGTGGAACAGCCAGGCGCCCAGCGGGGCCAACCGGGTCGCGGAGATGTCGTAGTGGATGAACGCCAGCGTGCCGGCGCGGTCCTGGGCGCGGAAGAACTCAGGCAGTTCGTCGGCCGCGAAATGGTGCAGCACGCCGCTCGACAGGTAGACGGTGGCGTCCTCGGTCAGCGCGAACGCGTTCGCGTGGAGAAACGTGCACGGGAGTCGCTCATCCTCGGCCAGTCTGGTCGCCTCGGCTATCAACGCGCGATTGAAGTCCACACCCACCAGTTCGACATCCGCTCCCAGCACACCGGAGGCGGCCAGGCTCCGCACCATGAACCCCAACCCGCACCCGATGTCCACCACCCGCAGGCGGCTCCTGCTCGCTCGGATCGCGGTGAGCAACGGCACCAGCAACTCGGCGAACCGCTGTGCCATGTGCAGTTCCTCGTTGAGCCGCTGCAGTTCGGTGTGCACCCGGACCAGTAGCTCGTCCATCGCGACGGGATCCAGGAACTCGCCGGCCACGGGCATCCGCTGCACGATACGAGCGGCTCGTCGATCCCCGGCCGCGTGCAGCCGGGCGACCACATCCGCTCTGCGGACAGGGACGCGCTCGCCGGTCCGAGCATCCCACTCCACCACCAGATCGGAGATCTCCAGCACGGCCACGAGTGCACTCTAGCGATCAAGCTCGCGACGAGGCGCTGTGTGCCACTCCTCGCCAAACGTCCTGTCATACCGCGGTGGGGTCATCTTCGAGGTTCACTCGCTCGCGTCTGACCTGCTGGCTCTCCGGCTTGCTTTGGAGCGCGCTCCAGGTCCTAGCGTCGGTGGCGTTCGTCAGCCCTTCGAGGTTCCGCTCGGTCCGCTGGGCAGGAGGAGTATCCGCGCATGATCACCCGAACCACGCTCGGCTCGCCCGGTCTCACCGTCAGCGCGATGGGCTTGGGATGTATGGGGATGAGCGAGAGCTACGGCGCCGCCGACTGGGACGGCGGCCTTGCCGCCATCGACCGGGCCCTGGAACTGGGCGTCACGTTCCTGGACACCGCCGACGCCTACGGCACCGGGCACAACGAGGTGCTGGTGGGCCGGGCCGTCCACGGCCGCCGGGAGCGGGTGCAGCTGGCCACCGAGTTCGGCATCGACCGCAGCGCCGGCGACAGGGCACGCCGCATCCGTGGTGCCCGGGACTACGTGCTGCGCGCCTGCGACGCCTCGCTGCTGCGGCTGGGCGCCTGGACCTGTCCGCCGCCAACCCCATCCAGTGGGCGTTCGACGTACCGGGGCAGGTACGGGCAGGGCGACGTCGTCCGAGGCCCGTACGCCCAGGCCGCCGGCGCACCGATCCACCCCGCCGACTTCGCGGGCATCGCCGTGGCAGCCCTCACCGACGACGCCCACGCCGGCCGGACCTATCCGGTCACCGGCCCGCAATCCCTGACCCACGCGGAGCAGATCGCGCTCCTGGCCGAAGCGCTCGACCGACCGCTCCGGTACGAGGAACTGCCCGTGGAGCAAGCCCGAACGGCCATGGGCCCGCCGACGTCCTGCTCGACGACTGGGCCCGCCACCTCGACCGCCCGGCACCGATCACCGACACCATCGAAAGGATCACCGGCCGACCGGGCCGCACCTATGCCCCAGTGGGCCAAGGACTACCGCGGCGACTTCCTGAATTAGCGGGCCGGGGCTCGCGGCCCGGTCGAGGTCGCTACGACGAGAGATCGAAGGGGGCGGGGGAGTGGCCTTCCCAGATCTGGCGGGATGTCTGTTCGGGGTAGGGCAGGGTCTTCGACTCGGTGTCCAGGACGCGGGTGAGGTGCCCGCCGGGCCGATGAGCGGACCAGCCCGCGTCGCCGGTGGTGACGAACCGGACCCATGCCTCCTGGAGTTCGCGGGAGAGCGCGACGGCCTCGAGAGTGGGCTCCTCGCCGATGAGCTGGGTGCCAACAGGGCTGTCCAGCGTGCCGAACGCCAGGGGCACGTCGAGGCTGTGGCAGGCGCCCAGGACGCCGCCGAGGGCCGGGGCGACCCAGCACAGTTCGAACAGGTACGAGGTGCCGCCGGCCGCCGCGTTCGCCTCGGCCAGCTTCTGTGACGGCATGCGGAAGAGGGCGTCGGAGTACACCGTCTCCACCAGCTCCTCCGGGCCTGCCTGCGGGAACGCGGCACGGTAGGCCCGCGCGCCGTCCGGCTGCGGGGCGTGCAGTTCCAGGGCTGCGTGGGCGTCCTCCTCGGTGAACGTGCCGTGCCGTCCGCTCATGACGCTGAAGTACCGGAACTCGTCCCGGGTGTGGCCGACGAGCAGTTCGGTCCCGCTCGCTCGCGCGCCGGTCAGCGCGGGCCAGGGCGTTTCCGGGAGGACCTCGCCATCGACGACGGGGCACAGCGCGGTGCCGGTCTCCGTGAGGCGTCCCCAGCTCTCTCGGTGCGCGTGGAGGTCGGCGTTGAAGGCGGTGAGCTCGGCGGCCAGACGCCATGGATCGATGTCGCGCAGGGCCTCGGCGGTGGGGGCCGCCGCGCCGACCCGGTCCGCGAACGCGGCGGTGACCTGCCGTGCCAGCGCGGGGGTGTTGTGCAGGCCCGGCACCGACTGGGCGATGGCCCGCCGGAACAGGCCGCGCGCGGACTTCATCGTCAGCAGGGCGGCGACCGAGCCCGCCCCGGCGGACACCCCGCCCACGGTGACCCGGCCGGGGTCGCCTCCGAAGGCGGCGATGTTGCGCTGCACCCACTCCAGCGCCGCGATCTGGTCGAGGAATCCGCGGTTGGGCGGCACGTCGTCGAGGAACGCGAATCCCTCCGCGCCCACGCGGCAGTTGATGGTCACCACGACGATTCCAGCCTCCGCCAGCGCTGCCGGGTCGTACATCGGGTCGCTCGACGCCGCCGAGAGGTAGCCGCCCACGGGGATCCACACCAGCACCGGCAGTCCCGCCGCGCCGGGATCCGGAGTGCCGACGTTGAGCGTCAGCCAATCGCTGCCCTGCGGGGAAACGTCGATCGGCAGGGACAGCGGCACCACGGGGCCGAACTCGACAGCCTGCCTCGTCCCCTCCCAGCGGTGCGGCGGCGCGGGCGCGGCGAAGCGGAGCGCTCCGACCGGGGGCTGGGCGTAGGGGATGCCGCGGAACACCGCGTGTCCCTGTCGCCGTCGTCCCTGCACCACACCTTCCGTGGTCCGTACCTTTGGCTGTTCGGACATGACGCTTCCTTCCCCTCAAGCGACCCCCAGGTTATGGGTCAGGTGTATTATGTCAACTGTATTGGAAAGGGAGGGCGATGCCGAAACAGGTGGATCACCGCGGACGCCGCGAAGCGATAGCCCGCGCACTGTGGCGGGTGGTGGAGCAGCGCGGCGTCACGCAGCTGACGATGCGCGTGGTCGCGCAGGAGGCGGACATGTCACTCGGGCAGCTGCAGCACTACTTCGCCTCCCGGACCGACATGCTCTCCTTCGCCATGGATTTCGCGTCCGAGCAGACCTCGGCGCGCGTACACCAGGGGCTCGAAAAGCTCGGTGACCGTCCGCATCCCCGTGACGTGCTGCGACTGACGCTCGCGGAAATGCTTCCCCTGCATGCCGAAGCCCGCGCGACCAGCCGGATGAGCGCCGCCTACGTCCTGGAGGCGCTGCATGACGAGGCCGTGCACGAGCAGGCGCGCCGCGGCCTCGTCCGAGGGCGGGCCCTCGTCGAGCAGTTGGTCCGCCAGGCGATCGCCGACGGGCACATCGATTCCGGCCGCGAACCGGCGACCGAGACCAACCTGCTCCTCGCCCTCACCGGCTTCACCTCCCTGATCGAACTCGACGTGATCGAGCCCCAGGACGCGCTCGCCGCGATCGACGTGCATCTGGACCGGCTGTTCAGGAGTACGTGACGTGCTTGCCTGCCGGTGATCGTCGAAAAGATCTCCGGGCAGAACGCCCGGGCAAGCGCCGCCGCGATTTCGGCGATCGCGCCGTTGCCTGACGGGACCGGGGCCACGAAAGCCGTCCGCCCGGCTGTTGCGTGAACTCGTCGCCGAGGCGGCGTAGCGTCGCGCCGGTAGCGGGCGACTGTCCGTGCGTGACGAAATGGAAGTCGGCGAGCGGGGCGCTGCTGCTCAGCGCCGCTGCGCTGCTGGCCGGGATGACGCTGCTGTTCGGATGGGTCGACTGGGCAGCCGTCGGTCGGTGGGCGCGGCCAAGGGCGGTGCCGATGGCGCTCTTTGCGATGGCCGTCGCAGGAGCGGTCGCGGCGTGGTGGCGGTTGCGCGGGCCGAAGGCACCCCGGACCCGGGCGCCGGGGATCAACCGCTGGGTCCTTCTCGCCGCCGCGGTCGTGGTGGTCTTCGCGGCCTGGGGCGCGACCACCTGGCTGCTGGGCGAGGCTTCGGCTGCGAAGGACCCGGGCGCCGCGCGGGTCGACGCGATCAAAACCGGCCTCGGCATCGGAGCTGGCACCACCGGCGTCTTCGCGCTTCTACTGGCGGTACGGCGGCAGTGGCACAGCGAAACCGACGCGATCGAGAAGAACGTCACCGAGCTCTACACCAAGGCCGCCGATCAGCTCGGTTCCGCCGAAGCCCCCGTCCGCCTGGCCGGTCTCTACGCGCTCGAACGCCTCGCTCACAACAACCCTGGGCAGCGGCAGAGCATCGTCAACGTCATCTGCGCCTACCTGCGAATGCCCTTCACGCCACCCGGATCCAAGTCCGGCACGCCGGAATCAGATCCGGCACTGCATCACGCGTCGTTCCAGGAACGGGAAGTGCGACTCACCGGGTAACGCATCCTCACCGACCACCTCGACCCGTCCGACCACCGCGCGTTCTGGGACGGCATCGACCTCGACCTCACCAGCGCCCGCCTCATCGCTTTCGACCTGACGAACTGCCGGGTGCGGACGGCCCGCTTCATTCGAGCGACTCTCGACGGCAACCCGCGGTTCCGCGGCGCGACCTTCACCGGCACTGTTTCGTTCGGTGCGGCGACGTTGACCGATGCTTGGTTTTACGGCGCACAGTTCCAGGGTGACGCCTGGTTCGGCGGCGCGACGTTCACCGGCACCACCCGATTCGACGGTGCGAGGTTCGCCGGCACCGCCCGGTTCCCCGAGGCCACGTTTGCCGGTCCCGCCTGGTTCGGCCGTGCGAGGTTCATCGGCGACGCTCGATTCCTCAAGGCGACGTTCGTCGGCGACGCTGAGTTCGACGGCGCGACGTTCGCTGAAGACGCGAGGTTCGGCGAGGCGATGTTCATCGGTGCCGCAGAGTTCGGTGGCGTGACGTTCAGCCGCGGCGCGACGTTCACAGGTGCGACGTTCGCCGGTCCCGCCTCCTTCGATCAGACAACGATCTCCCACACTGTGTCGTTCAACCAGGCCACCTTCGTCGGTGGACTCCCCGTGATCAATCCGAGGCTCGCGGAGAAGACCCAGTTCGCAGATGTCATCCTCACTGCGCCTTCACCAGGCGATGGCGGCCTCGTCGTTGATCGCCCCGGGAAACGTGCGGCGGTGGACGGCCGGACTGTGCAACGGAATTGATCAGGGCCGTCTAGGTCTTCTCGAGCACCTGGTTGGGTTGATCGGATGCGCAGCTGATCAACAGCCGGGCGGTGTGCGCGATGTGGTCACGCAGCAGTTCCTGCGCGTGATCGGCGTCGCGCGCGAGAACGGCGTCGAGTAGTGCTCGATGCTCGGCGGCGACGTCGCGGCCGGGTTCGTTGCCGAGGGATACCGACCACTGGCGATACAGCTCGGCTTCCTGCCGCAACGACCGTGCGGCGTCGAGCAGCCGCTGGTTGCGGCAGCCGGCCAGCAGCGCGTGGTGGAAGGCCGCGTGTGCCTGCACCCATTCGTCGGACAGGTGGTCCGGATCGGCCGGGTCGCGATACGGCGCGCGTTCCAGAAAGTGGTGCGCGGCAACGGCGTCGGCCTCCCAGCGTGTGTCGCCTTCCCGCACCGACAGCCCCAATACCAGGGACTCGATCTCCGCCCGCGCCTGTGTCAGTTCGGCCAGATCCTGATGGGACAGCGGGCGGACCAGATACCCCTGACGCGGCCTGGCCACCACCAGCCCTTCGGCGACCAGTCTCGTCAGCGCCTCGCGGGTGGCACCGACGCTCACCTGGTAGCGGTCGGCCAGGTCCGGGAACTTGAGCCTGTCGCCCGGTATCAGCCGACCGGCGAGGATGTCGGCGCGCAACGCCTGGTGGATGCCGTCGGTGCGGGTCGCTCCGCCGCTCTTGGTCATGCGCTCCAGCCTAGCACTTTACGAATCTGGGTTGAACTTTCGAAAGTTTGGGTCTAGTTTCGAATTTAGCCCCACCGTCGTTTCCGCGGGCACCGACGAGCCGGCCGATCCAGGCCGAATCCCGGAAAGGTGAAGTCATGAAACTGGCCAATGTGGACGGACGCGCGGTCCTGGTGACCGCCGACGACACCGGAATCGACGTCGAAACCGCGTCAGGCGGCAAGTTCGGCCCTGGTCTCGTGTCCGTTTACGAGAACTGGGACGAGTTCCGGGCCTGGGCGCACCAGCCGCCCGCCGAACCCGGCGTCGTCTTCACCCGCGCGCAGCTGGGCTCTCCCTCACCGGCCCCGCGGCAGATCGTCGCGATCGGCCTGAACTACGACGCCCACGCCACCGAGTCCGGTTTCGAGGCACCGGAAGGACTTCCTCCGACGTTCACCAAGTTCGTCTCCGCGCTGACCGGCCCCGACGCGGAGGTCGTGCTGCCTGCCGGAGGCGACGTGGACTGGGAGGTGGAACTCGTCGCCGTGATCGGGCGGACCGCCACCCGCGTCGCGGAATCCGACGCGTGGGACCACGTCGCCGGGGTGACGATCGGGCAGGACCTCTCCGAGCGCGTCACGCAACTGGCCGGCCCCGCACCGCAGTTCAGCTTGGGCAAATCCTTCCCGAACTTCGCGCCGGTCGGGCCATGGCTCGTCACGCCGGACGATCTGGCGAACCGGGACGACCTGGCGCTCGGCTGCGCTGTCGACGGCGAAACCGTGCAGGACGGCCGCACCCGCGAGCTGATCTATCCGGTCGCCAGGCTGGTATCCGCGCTGTCGCGGACCATCACCCTGTATCCGGGCGATCTCGTCTTCACCGGGACCCCGGCGGGCGTGGGCATGGGCCGCACGCCGAAGCGATTCCTGCGAGCAGGTGAACACCTCGTCAGCTGGATCGAAGGCATCGGCGAGATACGCCAGACATTCGTTGCCGCGGAGGAGGACTGACATGGGCATGCACCGCCTCACCCGGGTCACCATGGGTGTCCCGAACGTCGCGGACACCATCGCCTACTACTCCGAGTTCGGACTCACCCACCTCGGTGGCGGGGCCTTCAGCACGCGCGAAGGCGGCGAGCAGCTGCGGATCCGGCACGCCGTATCCCGGCGGGTGCTCGAGCTCGGGGTGGGGGTCGACGATGTCGACGACGTCGCGCGGGCCGCGTCACGGCTGGAACGCCTCGGCGTGGCGGGTGGCACGGACGGCACCGCCGTCACCGCGATCGAGCCGGTTTCCGGATTCACCGTCCGCGTCGAGATCGCGCCGAGGATCGTGCAGCGGCCTGTCCCGGCCACCCCCTACAACGGGCCCGGTCGCATCGAACGGTTCGGCCGCGCGCCCGGAGTGCTGCGTGAGGACCCGATCCGGCCCAAGAAACTCGGCCATTGCGTGGTGGGCACGACCGATCTCCAAGCCACCATGGGGTTCTTCACCGAGGGACTCGGTTTCAAGGTCAGCGACTACATCGGAGACAAGGGCGCCTTCATGCGCTGCTCGGTCGATCACCACAACGTGCTGGCGCTCGCGGCACCGGTGAACTTCCTGCATCACACGTCCTGGCAGGTCGACGACATCGACGACGTCGGGCGAGGCGCGGCGGCGATGCTGGCAGGCGACCCCGGGCGCCATGTCTGGGGCCTCGGCAGGCACTACGCGGGATCCAACTTCTTCTGGTACCTCAAGGATCCGGCGGGGAACTTCAGCGAGTACTACGCCGACATGGACTGCATCCCCGAGGACGAGATCTGGACCCCGGAAGTCTTCGACGGCGCCCAAGGCCTGTTCAGCTGGGGCCCGCCCCCACCACCGTCGTTCCTGGAACCGGACGACCTCGCCGCGCTCATGACCGGACAGCACGCACCCTCCCGGTGACCGCGCCGGAAGACCTCGCATCTGATCAGAAAAGGAGAAAGTCGTGTCAGTGGAACTGTACGTCCGCCAGATCCCGGACAACCTGAACATCCGGTTCGTCGAGAACCGCATCATCATCAACCGCCCGGCGCAGGCCGTGTACGACTGGGTGACGACCTGGTCGAACCTGCCGAAATGGCTGCCGATGGCCCTCGGCACCGAGGTGCGACGCGGCACCGAAGGCGTCCCCGCCGAGATGGGCGACGTACTGCTCGAAACCATCCGGCCGGAGCTGAACGAGAAGCCGAAGCTCTACACCGTGGTGGCGCGGGTTCCCGGCAAGCTGTGGACGGTGGTCGGCCGGGACGTGCTCGACGACGGCTCCCTGGCCCCGGCGATGCACGCGATCGCCACCTTCACCACATTCGACCTCGGCGACGGGACGACCCTGTTCTGCCGCCTGTTCGAACGACTGATCCCGGACACCGAACCGCCCGGCCCGCACCCGGTCGAGGACCCGGCCCGCATCCAGCCGGGCCTGGAACTGATCAAGGCACACCTCGAGGGCACGGCCGGATGACGTCGGTGGCTCGGGGCCGCTCTGAGCGAAGGGGCAGCGTGGTCCATTGTGGACTATCCCGCCTCAGAAGCGGGGGAGCTCCAGCAGGTTGTTCTTCCAGATCCCGTCCGCCCGCGTGCGGAGGAACCGGGGGCCGAAGGTCGGTTTGATGATCTCCACCGCCACCCGGTGGATTCCCTCGTCCACGTAGGCCTTCCCGTCGTCGTCTTCGATCCACGCCACGATCGCCGAAACGAAGCTCTCACCGGTTTCGCCGCTGCCGGGGTTGATCCAGCGCAGCTTCGTGATGCTTTCGTGGAACTTCCCACCTTCGAGCCGCGCTGCGATGATCTTGATGGCCATGGTGCTACCTCTTCGGCTGGGTGCCCTCGAAGCGAACAGGGGTAATGCAGTACTCGCCACCCGTCCGCACCCCGTTACGCCGTCCGGCCGCCGTGCCTCGAACGTTACGTGTTCGAGCGCGGGGCGTCCGTTCTGAGTCAGATGACGCAGACGGCGCGCGTTCCCGCATGTCACAGTCCTCGCGCCGGCCGGAACACCAGCCGGGAGAGAGGGGAAACAGACATGTGCGCTGCACGTAAGACATCGGCCGGGCTCCTGGGGGCGGCGGGGATCGCGCTGGCGCTGGCCGGGTGTTCGCCGGATCCGGCACCGCAGGCCGCACCGGCGGCGCCCTCGTCGGCGGCCGCGGATCCGGCCGCGACGGTGGCCTGGATGAACGGATTCTGTGGCACGGTCAAGGATTTCGTCGAAGGCAACAACAAGATGCCGTCGGGAGGCGGCGAAACCATCGAGGCGATCAAGAAGAGCACGAGCGACCAGCTCGGGCACTACGCGGCCATTCTCGGCAAGACCGTCGACGGCCTCAGTGCCCTGCCCGCCGCGCCGGTTCCGGCCGGGGAGACGGCGAAGCAGGACTTCCTCGGGAAGTACACCTCGGCACGCGACAAGACCGTGAAGGCGAAGACCGATCTGGACGCGTCCAAGAAGGACGACACCGCCGCGCAAGGCCGGGCGGTCGAGGGACTCATCGCCGCGCAGAAGGACACGCACGGCGCGCTCGACCCTGTCGCGGCCATTCTGGGGGCTCCCGAACTGAAAGCCGCCGCGGCGACCGCGGAACGCTGCCGTTCGTGACTTGACCGGTCGCTATCTCCACTCAGTTGTGTTGAAGGCCTCCTTGGAGACGATCACCGTCTCCAAGGAGGCCTTCAAGACACGGGCCCACCCGCACCAACACACCCCGTGCAACGCGTGACCGCTCCGCGATCGGTGCCCCCAATGCCGCATTGGGGGCACCAGCCACCCGCGGTCGCGCACCCGGCAAGGCTCGAAGGGGCCCACGCCAGCGTCAGACGAGGTGATGGGCCCCTTCGCCCCAAGTCGGGTGCTCGACGTGGCTGCACCGCGCGTGAGGCGTCGGTCCAGGTGGTCGTGAGTGGCGATTCGGGTTAGGGCCAACCGTGCCTTAAGTACCTACTGGGATTCCGGCACGTTTTGATCCCGGACTTGCGAATCGCCACGCACACCAACAGTCACAGCGGCCGCGCGTGAAGACCCCTTCCCCAGTACGTCACGACCAACCCGACCCAGTCCCCACGGAGCCGGCCGCCGACCCGCTCACTCATCCGTGAGAATCTTGCGGAGCCGCGTCAAAGCGCGGTGCTGTGCCACCCGCACGGCGCCCGCCGTCGAGCCCACCACGCCGGCGGTCTCCTCGGCGGACAGGCCGACGACGATCCGCAGTACGACGATCTCCCGCTGCTTGTCGGGCAGGATCCGCAGCAACTCGCCCATCCGGTCGCTCAATTCGTTGTGCAGCGCCTGTTGTTCCGGCCCGACGGACTCCGAGACCCCGTCGGGGACCTCGGCGACGGGTTCGGTGCGGTTGCGGGCGGCGGCACGGCGGGCGTCGGCGACCTTGTGCTGGGCGATGCCGTAGACGAAGGCGAGGAACGGCCGTCCTCGTTCGCGGTAGGTGGGCAGCGCGCGGAGGATCGCCACGCACACCTCCTGCGCGACGTCGTCCGCCGAGGCGTACGTCCGTTCCTGCCTGCCGATCCGCGCCCGGCAGTACCGGATCACGAGCGGGCGGATGGTGGCCAGCAGATGGTCCAGCGCCCGCCGGTCACCCTGGCCGGCGGCCGCGACGGGGCCGTCGAGGCTGTACCAGTGGTCCGGTGTCACCTGTTCGGGCTCCGCGCCGGTCGGCGTGCCCGGCTCCACCAGGGCCAGTTCCCGGATCATCGCGCGGTTCTTGATCCGGGTCAGCGTGTCCTCGACGTCGAGACCCACTCTCAGCGCGTCGGCGAAGGCGCCGTTCGCGTTGTCCAGGTGGCCGATGAAGTCGGGGTCGTGCTCCTCCAGACGCCCGCGCGCATGGCGCAGCGTCGCGCTGACTGCCTCGTCCGCGATGCCGAGCACTCCGGCGATCTCCCGTGACGTGAAGCCGTCCAACGCCCAGGCCATGCCGAGTTGCTGCCGTTTCGGCAGCCGTCCCAGCATGGTCAGGACGGACGACGCCTCGTCGGCGAGGACGGTGAGTTTGTCCTCCCGGCCCGCGTCGGAGAAGGCCCAGTCGGCCCGGACCGCGGTCTGCTCCTTCGCGCGCCGGTGCCCGACGCGGCGGACCCACGATTTCGGCTGAGTGATGGTCTGCCAGTCCTCGTAGGCGTTGAGCATCGCCTCCGCCGCCGCGTCCCGCGCCGGGTCGAGCGCGAAGCCCGCCTTGCACAAGAAGCCGGTGAGCAGCGGAAACTCGGTGTGAAAGAACTCATCGAACTCCTCGTGGCCCATCACCCGCACTCACCGCTCCCAGCCGCCCGACGCGAATGCCCTCATGAGGACAGGTGCAGTGAGCGGGCCGCTGAGTGTAACGATTCGGTGAAGGTGATGTTTGCGCCACGCACCCCGGTGGATACCCGGTTCCGGGCGGAAGTCGTTTGACGCGGAAGGGAAAATCGAAGAAAAGGAGGTGATAGGAAAATGGAAACGAGGATGGCCGGTGACCTGAGTGAGGCCGCTTGCCGCGGTGAGGATCCCGAACTGTTCTTCCCGGTCACCGAAACCGGTCCCGGAGCACGGCAGGCGGCCAGGGCGAAAGCCGTCTGCGCACGGTGCCCGGTGATTTCGGCCTGCCTGGCCTACGCCTTGGACAACGGACTCGCCCACGGCGTTTTCGGCGGGCTGACCGGTAGTGAACGGCGCCGTCCGATTCGTGTCGGCAGCGCTGCCTGAAACCCCGCGATCGCGCGACTGGATTTCCACTGGTGGTTTTCGCGCGCGAAAAAAGAGGGGCCCGGTTCGGTGAACCGGGCCCCTCTCGCGTGGTGGTCAGGCGACGGCTTCGGCCGCGGTCTCCTCGGCCAGCCGCTCGTTCCCCGACTGGGTCTTGAGCGGTTTGTGCTTGAGGAACGCGACGGCGACGATCACCAGCAGCGCGATCGGCGCGCTGATCAGGAACAACTCGCTGGTCGCATCCCCGTAGGCCTCGCGGACGACGTTCGCGACCGGTTCGGGCAGCGTGGCGATGTTCGGCACCGCGCCGCCTTCGCCGCCGCCGGGCAACGGCCCGAGGTCCTCGGTGATCAGCGCGGTGACCCGGTTCGCGAGCACCGCGCCCAGCGCGCTCACCCCGATCGAGCCGCCGAGACTGCGGAAGAACGACAGCGTGGAGGTCGCCGTGCCGAGGTCGTGCGCGTCGACGTCGTTCTGCGCCACCAGGACCAGGTTCTGCATCAGCATGCCGACGCCGACACCCAGCAGCACCATGTAGGCGCCGAGGACGACGAGGTTCGTCTTCGCGTCGATCGTGCCCAGCAGGGCCAGGCCCGCGGTCATCAGGGCCGAGCCGAGCAGCAGATGGCTCTTCCACTTGCCGGTCCGGCTGATGAGCTGGCCCGAGACCGTGGACGACACGAGGATGCCGAAGATCATCGGCAGGCTCAGCAGCCCGGCCACCGTCGGCGACTTGCCGAGCGAGAGCTGGAAGTACTGCGACAGGAACACCGTCCCGCCGAACATCGCGACGCCGACGAGGAAGCTCGCGAGGGTGGTCAGGGTGACCGTGTGGTTACGGAACAGGCCCAGCGGCAGGATCGGCTCGGCCACCTTCGACTCGACGTAGACGGCGAGCGCGAGGATGACCACACCGGCGGTCACCAGGCCGACCGTCCACCAGGAGCCCCACGCGAACTGGTGCCCGGCCAGCGAAGACCAGACCAGCAGCGTCGAGACACCGGCCATGATCAGGAACGCGCCGAGGTAGTCGACCTTCACGTCACGCCGGGTCGTCGGCAGGTTCAGGGTGCGCTGCAGCAGCAGGATCGCCGCGATCGCGAACGGCACACCGAGGAAGAAGCACCAGCGCCAGCCGAGCCACGAGGTGTCCACCATGACACCGCCGATCAGCGGGCCCGCGATGGTCCCGACCGCGAACACGGCGCCGAAGATACCCGAGTACTTCCCGAGTTCCCGCGGCGAGACGATCGCCGCCATGATCACCTGCGCGAGTGCGGTGAGCCCGCCCGCGCCGATGCCCTGCGCGACCCGGCTGCCGATCAGGAGCTCGATGTTGCCCGCGAACCCGGCGACCAGTGAGCCGACCACGAACAGCCCGAGCGAGAGCTGGATCAGCAGCTTCTTGTTGTACAGGTCGGAAAGCTTGCCCCAGAGCGGAACCGTCGCGGTCATCGCGAGCAGTTCGGTGGTGACCACCCAGGTGTAGGAGGCCTGTGTGCCGCCGAGTTCGGAAACGATCCGCGGCAACGCGTTCGCGACCACCGTCGAGGCGAGGATGGCGACGAACATGCCCATCATCAGCCCGGACATGGCTTCGCGGACCTGTTTGCGGCCCATCGAACCCGGTGGCGACTCCGGTTCTCGCGGTTCGGTCATGGATACGGACATGGCTGTCCCCCTTCGTGTTCTGTGAGGCCGGGCGCGTCAGCGCGCGCGGCCGCCGGGCTCGGGGAGCCCGGCGAGAAGCATTTCGACGGCTTCGTCCAGCAGGTCGAGCGCGGACACCCGGCCGTCCTGCCGGTGCCAGAGGATGAGCGCGGCGTTGACCGCGCCGCCGAGCGTGGACAGCAGCAACGTCGGATACAGATCGACCTTCGAGTCCACGCCGACGCGGCGTGCGATCGCCTCGATCGTCGGCTCGACGGTGTCGTGGTTCATGGCCACCGCGCGCGAATGCAACGTGGGGTTCTCGTGGATCGCTTTCATCCGGCCGAGCCACTCTTCGCGGTTCTCGTCGATCTGGGTGAAGTCTTCCTTCAACGCATCGACGAAAGCGCGGGGAGTGCTGACTTCCTTAGGGGTGGCGAGAAACTTGTCGATGATGCGCTGTGACCGCTCCGCCGTGTCGGCGTGCGCGATGACGACCGCGTCCTCTTTGGACGCGAAGTAGTTGAAGAAGGTGCGCGGCGAGACCCCCGCCGCCGCGCTGATGTCCTCGACCGTCACCTGGTCCAGGCCGCGTTCGGCGACGAGCCGGACGGCGGTGGTCGCCAGCGCGCGGTGGGTTTCCAGCCGCTTGCGCTCGCGGAGGCCTTTGACGGGTTCGGGCATGAGCACCACGATACGCGCAAAGATGCAGATACTGCAAAATTGCAGTTTGTGAACCGTGCCACTGGCGGACGGCCCCGCGCCGCCTGGCAGACTGCGGCGGGTGAGCGGAACGGTGCTGGTACTGGGCGGACGCAGCGAGATCGGCCTCGCGGTCGCGGAGCGGCTCGCCAAGGGCGGGGCGCGCGAGATCGTGCTGGCCGCGCGGCGGAGCGCGGACCTCGGCGCGGAATCCGAGCGGCTGCTGGCCGCGGGGGCGAAGACGGTCGCCGTCGCCGAGTTCGACGCCGACGACCTCGCCGGACACGGGCCGTTCCTGGAGAAGATCGTCGAGGAGCACGGTCCGCTGGACGTCGTCGTCACCGCTTTCGGGATCCTCGGCGACCAGGCGCGGGCCGAGACGGACGTCGAGCACGCCGTCGCGATCGTGCACACCGACTATGTGGCTCACGTGAGTGTGCTGACGCATGTGGCCAAAGTGCTTCGTGAGCAAGGAAGCGGAAGCCTCGTGGTGTTCTCGTCGGTCGCCGGGGTGCGGGTCCGGCGTGCGAACTACGTCTATGGATCGGCGAAGGCAGGCCTCGACGGTTTCGCGAGCGGTCTGGCCGACGCCCTGCACGGCACCGGCGTGCACCTCCTGCTCGTCCGGCCCGGGTTCGTGATCGGCCGGATGACCGAGGGCATGTCGCCCGCGCCGTTCTCGAGCACGCCCGATCAGGTCGCCGACGCGACTGTCGCCGCGCTCCGGAAACGCCGGGACACCGTGTGGGTGCCGGGACTGCTGAGGCTGGTGTTCGCGGTGATGCGCGTGGTGCCTCGCGCCGTCTGGCGCCGGATGCCTCGGTAGGGGAGCGCTGCGCGGTCGGTCCGGTACTCGGTGTCGCGACCGGTTGTCCGCTTGATCACTTTCGCTGGGCCGAACGGGCTTTAAGACCCGGTTATGACACGTTTCTCAGGTAATTCCCAGCTAACGCGGTGATCCTCGAATGCGGGGGATCATTCACGGAAGCGGGGAGAAGTCGTGCTGCTCACGTCGCGAGGACGGCGGATCGGCGGCCGTGTCGCACTGGGCCTGGTGTCGACGGCCGTATTGGGGATCACGGGTTTCGCGTGGACCCAGTTGAGCCGTTTGGACGCGGGGATCGTCACGGCCGACGTGATCGCGCCTTCCGCCCAGGTGCCCGAAGGGCCGGCGGGTGAACCGCTGAAGGTGGCGCAGAACATCCTGCTCGTCGGCATCGACTCGCGGACCGATACCTACGGGAACCCGTTGCCGCAGAACGTCCTCGACGCGTTGCACGCCGGAGACGGCGACGCCGGCGGCGACACCACCGACACCATGATCGTGGTCCACATCCCGGCGGGCGGCGCCGCGGCGACAGCCGTCTCCATTCCGCGTGATTCCTATGTGGACATCGCGGGCGGGTTCGGCAAGCACAAGATCAACTCGGCGTACAGCCGTGGCAAGAACGCCGCGATGAGCTCGCTGCGCGCGCAGGGCCTGAGCGGTGCGCAGCTCGAGGTCAAGGCCAACGAGGCGGGCGCCAAACTGGCGATCCAGACGATCGAGCAGTTCACCGGGATCAGCATCAACCACTACGCCGCCGTCAACCTCGCCGGGTTCTCCGCGCTGAGTGAAGCCGTCGGCGGTGTCGAGGTCTGTCTCAAGGAACCGGTGCAGGACAAGTTCTCGGGGGCTTCGTTCCCGGCGGGCAAGCAGCTGCTCTCCGGCGCGCAGGCGCTCGCTTTCGTGCGACAGCGGCACGGACTGCCCAGCGACCTCGACCGGATCGCGCGGCAGCAGGCGTTCCTTTCCAGTATGGCCAAGACCGTCCTGGACGCCGGGACGTTCACCGACCCCACGAAGCTGAGCGCGCTGATCGGCGCCGTCCAGGGTTCGGTCGTGCTCGACCGCGGCTGGGACGTGCTGAGCTTCGCGCAGCAGCTGCGGGGGATGAGTTCGGGCGCGATCGAGTTCCAGACGATCCCGGTCCAGAGCCTTTCCTTGCCGACGCCGTCCGACGGCGACGCGGTGAAGGTCGATCCGGCCGAGGTGAAAGCGTTCGTGAAGGCCGCGCTGACGTCGGCGACCGTCGCGGCGGTGGGGGAGCCGACCGGCGGGATCGGGATCAAGCCGGTGGCGGCCACGTCCTCGGTCGCCGCTCCGCCTTCGTCGTCCTCGCCTGCCGCGCCGCCCGCGATGGCCGGCTGCGTCAACTAGGGCCTCGTCGCGCCGGCCACTCACGAACGCAAGATTCTTTTGAACCACACCGCGCCGCCATCCGTGTCGATGCCGTAGGGGAGTTCCACACCGCTGGCAGAGACGGGAATGGTGTGATGAAGCGTCGGTCCGGCTGGGCGATCATGGCGAGCCTGTCACTGTTTCTCACCGGTTGTGCCGCGACCGTAGGGGGAGTGGCACAACCGGTGGACCCCACCCGGGTCGCCGGACTCGAGATCACCGACGGGCCCAGTGGGCTCAAGCCCGGCGTGCTCGACGCCGCTCTCCCCGTCGACGGCGGGGACGGCGGGGAGATCGACAAGGTCGCGGCCAACGCCGTCGCCGACGTCCAGCGGTACTGGCGCGAGCATCTGCCGGCGGTCTTCAGCCGCGACTTCCGGCCGCTGGCCAAGCTCGCGTCGTACGACTCGGCGGGGCGCGGCCGCGTGATCTGCGGGGCTTCGACGGCCGGGCTGGTGAACGCGTTCTACTGCGCGGGGGAGGACGTCGTCGCTTGGGATCGCGGGGAACTGCTGCCGATGCTGAACGATTCCATCGGCCCGGCGTCGGTCATGGCCGTACTCGCCCACGAGATCGGCCACGCCGTCCAGTTCCGGCTGGGCCTCCCGGCCGCGACGCCGTCGATCGTCAAGGAACAGCAGGCCGATTGCTACACCGGCGCGTATCTCCGCTGGGTCGCCGAGGGCAAGTCGCCGATGTTCCAGGTCTCCACCGGCCGCGGGCTCAACGAGGTGCTCACCGCGTTGTTCCAGATCCGCGACTCCGCCGGGGTCGCCTTCGACGACGACGGCGCGCACGGCAACGCCTTCGACCGGGTTTCCGCGTTCCAGTTCGGCTTCACCGACGGTCCCGCCCGCTGCGCGATGATCGACGAGCGGGAGGTCGAGGGCCGCAGCACACAAGGCGGGTTCGGCTCGGCCGCGGCGAACGAGCGGGCGGCGGCGGAGAACGTCCGCCTCGACGACCGCGAGGCGCTGGCCGACCTCACCACCAGCCTGCGGCAGGCCTTCCGGCTCGCGGCCACCCCGCCGACGCTCACCACCGGAGCGGCCTGCGGCGTGACGACAGAGGACGCGCTCGCGTCGTACTGCTCGGAGTCCAACCAGATCAACCTCGACCTCGACGGGCTCGTCCGCATCGGGACCCCGCCGCGCAGGGGGCGCCAAGGCGGCATCGGTGACTTCGCCGCGTTCGCCGAGGTCGCGTCGCGCTACACCCTCGCCGTCCAGCAGGAAGGCGGTTTCCGGCTCGACGGCCCGGTGGCCGCGCAGCGCACGGCGTGCCTCACCGGCTTCTGGGCATCGACCCTGGTGGACGGCGGGGCGCTGACGTTGTCACCGGGCGACCTCGACGAGGCCATCGCCGAGATGCTGACGCGCAACAGCCTGATCGCGGCGGACGTCCGCGGCAGGACGCTCCCGGCGGGTTTCGCCAGGGTCGCCGCCTTCCGTGACGGCTTCTCCTCCGGCAGCCAGGAAACCTGCGGCGAGAAGTACCGCTGAACGCGCGTGAAGGCCCCTTCCCTCAGGTCAGCCGAGGGAAGGGGCCTTCACGCGCGAAGCGAGGCTTACACGAAGGCGCTCTGACCCGTGATGGCCTTTCCGACGATCAGCGTGTTCATCTCGCGGGTGCCCTCGAACGAGTAGATCGCCTCGGCGTCGGTGAAGAACCGCATGATGTCGTTGTCCAGCACGATCCCGTTGCCGCCGAAGATCTCGCGGCCCCAGGCGACGACCTCGCGCATCCGTGAGGTCACGAACGCCTTGGCCAGCGACGAGTGCTCGTCCTTGAAGATCCCGGCGTCCTGCAGGCGGGCCAGCTGCACCAGCATGCCCCACGACGCGGTGATGTTGCCGAGGCTCTTCACCAGCATGTCCTGCACCATCTGGAACCGCGCGATCGGACGGCCGAACTGCTTGCGCTCCTTGGCGTAGTCGAGCGCGAGTTCGTAGGCGCCGATCATCACGCCGAGCCCCTGCCAGGCCACGCCACCGCGGGTCGCGCGCAGGATCTCGGCGACGTCGCGGAACGAGTCGATGCCCTGCAGCCGGTTGGCCTCCGGCACCCGGACGTCGGTCAGGGTGATCTCCGCGTTCTCCACGATCCGGAACGCGAACTTGTTCTCGATCTTGACCGGGACGAATCCGGGCGAATCCTTCTCGACCACGAAACCCTTGACGTTGTTGTCGTCCTCGTCGCGGGCCCACACGATGACCAGGTCGGCGAAGGTCGCGTTCCCGATCCACTTCTTGGCACCGTTGAGGATCCAGGTGTCGCCCTCGCGCCTGGCTGTCGTGCGCATGCCACCGGCGACGTCGGAACCGCCGAGCGGTTCGGTCATCGCGAACGCGCCGATCTTGTCCATCGCCGCCATCGACGGGAGCCAGCGGTCGCGCTGCTCCTGGTCGCCGCCCGAGTAGATGCTGTACATCGCGAGTCCGTTGTGGACACCGAAGAACGTGGCCACGGAAGGATCCGTGCGGGTCATCTCCATCGCCATCATGCCGCTGAGCAGGTGGCTCGTCGCCGGAAGGTGTTCGCCGTAGCCCTCGTAGGGCAGTCCGGCGAGGCCCTGCTCACGGAACTTGCCGACGAGCTCGTGCGGGAACTCGCCCTTCGCCCAGTATTCGTTCACGAGCGGCTTGACCTCGGTGCGCATGAAGTCGCGCGCCTTGAGCAGCAGCTTGCGCTCCTCCTCGGGCAGCAGGGCCTCGTAGTCGTAGAAGTCGGCGGTCAGTCGGTCTTCCATGTCAGTTCTCCTCCTTGGCGGCGGTGTCCAAAGCGGACAGCACCGCGAGCTGCTTGCGGTCGCGCGCCTCGGCGAGTTCCGAGTACGTGGAGGAGCCGTAAGCGGATTCCACGGCTTCGATGAGCCGTTCCTGTTCTTCCGGGTTCTGCGAGGGCTGGCCGAGACCGGCCCACATCTTCTTCATCGACTTGCCGATGTGCTCGGCCATGTGCCGGTAACCGCCGGGGCCACCACCCAGATGCGAGCCGAGGAACGGCCCGACGGTCGACCAGCGGATGCCGAGCGAGTTCGTCATCACGGCGTCCACTTCGGACGGTGAAACCACACCCTGCTCGACCAGGTAGATCGCCTCGCGGCTCAGCGCGTTCTGCAGCCGGTTGCCGACGAACCCGGGGATCTCCTTGCGTTCCACCACCGGGGTGCGGCCGACGAACCGGTAGAACTCGACGGCGCGCTCCACCGAGTCGGCGCCGGTGCGCTCACCGGGGACGACCTCGACCAGCGGGATCAGGTGCGGCGGGTTGAACGGGTGTCCGATGAGGACCCGGGACGCGTCGTCGAGGTCCTTCGCGAACGCTGTCGAGGGGATCGCCGAAGACGAGCTGAGCAGCAGCGCGTGCGACGGCGCCTCGCGGACCAGCGTCGCGAACAGATCCTGTTTGAACTCGACGCTCTCGGGCCCGTTCTCCTGCACGATGTCCGCGTGCCGGACGGCCTCGGCGACGTCAGCGGCGAGGTGGACGCGAGGGGCGAGGTCCGTGGCTTCCCGGCCGAGGTGCGGGGCGAAGTCCGCCAGTGCGCCGGAGACGGCGTCGGCGAGGTCCGGCCGCGGGTCCGAGACCCGGACGTCCATGCCGTGCGAGGCGAACAACGCCGTCCAGGACAGGCCGATCGTGCCCGCGCCGATCACCGCGGCGGTGCGAAAAGTCATGACCGCGCTCCCTTCAAGTAGTCGAAGACCGGCTTGACCGGGGCGAGCGTCAGGTCGGTGAGGATGTGGCTCGCGGAAACGACCTCCAGCACCGGGAGATCGGCCAGCGGGGCCAGGACGTGCTGGAACAGCTGCAGCCGCGCGGGCCCGGTCCACGCCTCCTTGACCACCACGTCGGTGATCTCGGTGCGGACCAGTTCGAAGACCCGGGGCGAACCGTCGTAGTCCGGGATGGTCTTGAGCATGAACGTCGGCACGGTGATCTGCTTCTCGGCCTCGGCCACGTCCAGCCGGTGGTGCTTGTAGCCCATGGTCGCGGTCGCGACACGCTGGCTGCCGTAGTCGAGTGTCCCGACGAGCGCGCCGTTCTCGGCGAACAGTTTCGGCGAGCCGATGGTCTTCGGGTACGCGCTGATCTCGCGGCCGGACGCGGTTGCCGGGAAGTTGTCGAGGTACATCGCGTGCAGGTACTCACCGCGTTCGCCCTCGAAGCTGACCGGGATCGCCTGACCGGACTCGGTGTAGGGCCCGTAGCCGCTGACGTCGCCCATCTTCATCACCTCGAACCGCACCAGCGGCTCGTCGATTTCCAGGGGCTCCGGGACGACGGCGCGCAGGGCGTCGGCGTCGGTGCGGTAGACGATGTTGAGGTATTCGCGGTTCGTGAACCGGGGCACCACCGGCGCGTAGGCAGGGTTCGTGAGCGGGGTGGTCACGTGCTGGAGGACTTCTTGCTGCTTCATCTCACTCACCTGTCCACTGTGGAGCGCGGCGCTCGGCGAAGGCCTGCATGCCTTCGCGGACGTCGGCCGACTTCATCAGCGACGGCATCTCCGAACGCTGGGAGGCAAACGCTTGCGCGTCCGGAACGCCGTCGGCGGCGCGGACGATCTTCTTGACCAGGGCCAGCGCCAGGGGAGCGTTGGCGGCGATCTGCTCGGCGAGTTGCAACGCGACGGCGGCGGCCTCGCCGCTCGGGACGACCCGGTTCGCCAGGCCGAGGCGTCCGGCGCGCTCGGCGCTGATCGGTTCGCCGGTGAGCAGGAACTCCATCGCCAGGTGGTGCGGGATCCGCTTCGGCAGCCGGATCACGCCGCCGCCGGCCGCGATCAGCCCGCGCTTCACCTCGGGCAAGCCGAACTTCGCGTCTTCGGCGGCGACGATCAGGTCGCAGCCCAGCGCCAGTTCGAATCCGCCGCCCATGGCCCAGCCTTCGACGGCCGCGATCAGCGGCTTCGCAAGCTCGGCCTCGGTCAACCCGCCGAACCCGCGCCCGGGGATCTCGGGCGACTCGCCCTTCAGCGCCGCCTTGAGGTCCATACCGGCGCTGAACGAGCCGTCCGCGCCGGTCAGGACCCCGGCCCGCAGCGCGGGATCGGTTTCCAGGAGGTCGAGTGCTCCGGCTAGGCCTGCCGCGACGGCGGCGTTCACCGCGTTGCGCGCCTGCGGCCGGTCGATCGTGATCAGCAGGGTGCTGCCGACCCGTTCTGTCCTTACTTCTGTGCTGCTCATGGTTCTTTCCTCAGCGAGTGGTGGCGAGTTCGCGCAGGACGTCTTCCGTGTCCTGACCAGGCAGGGGAGCCAGGCGCCGCACGGAACCGGGGGTCGCGGAGAACTTCACCGGAATGCCGATGGTGCGGATCGAGCCCTCGCTCGGGTGCTCGACGACGTCGAGCAGGTGGCCGTCGCGGACGTACTCGTCGTCCTGCGCGTTGTCCAGTTCCAGGACCGGGGCCATCGGGATGCTGTGCTTCGCGCACACCTCGGTCCACTCCGCGGTGGTCAGCGCCGGTGCGCACTTGGCGATCATCCCGGCCAGCGCCTCGTGGTCGGCGCCGTCGATCGCGTCGCCGTTGACGCGCGGGTCCTCGGCCAGTTCCGGCCGCCCGGCGGCGTGGAAGAAGTCGCGGAAGTTCTGCGGGTTGTAGGGGATCACGCAGGCCATGCCGTCCTTGGTGTGCACCGCCTGGTGGCCGGGGTTCATCGACGGGCCGAAGCCGGTCGGTCCTTCCGCGGGCTCGAAGACGTGCCCGGCGAGGTGCTCGACGAGGTTGAACGCGATCAGCGTGTCGGTCATCGGGATCTCGACCCGCTGGCCCTCGCCGGTCTTGTCGCGGTGCACCAGCGCCGCGAGCACGGTGTAGGCGATGGTAAGGGAGGAGACCTTGTCGCCGATGATCGTCGGCAGGTAGACCGGCTTGCCCAGCGCGCGGTTCGCGACGTCGACCAGCCCGGACGACGCCTGCACCGTCTCGTCGTAGGCGGCGTGGCCCGCGCGGTCGGAGTCGCCGCGGAAGCCCTGTGCGTGGGCGTAGACCAGGCCGGGGTTGCGCGCGGCGACGTCGGCGTAGTTCATGCCGAGCCTGCTCAGCGCGCCGGGGCGCATGTTGGTGATCAGCACGTCGGCGGTGTCGATGAGCTCGAGCGCCCGCTCGCGCTGCTCCTCGTCCTTGAGGTTGAGGGCGACGCTGCGCTTGTTGCGGTTCACGTTCAGGTTGAGCGGCGTCATCCCCGGCGTCGTGCGGAACTTGCCCACCCGGACGGTGTCCGCGGGGGACTCGATCTTGATCACGTCGGCGCCGAGGTCGCCGAGGATCTGCGCGGCGTACGGACCCATGACGACCGTCGAGAGGTCGATCACGCGAACGCCGTCCAGAGGTCCGGTGGCGGTCTGAGTCATTTTGCTTCCCTTCGCCGTTGTTCGCTCTACCTTCGAAGTTAGGCGCGAATAGCAATGAAGGGAATGATCAAGAAACGAAGAATGGTATGACCGCGGTGGTCATACCATTTATTTTGGGGCTGCTGAGGAAGTTGGTTCGGGTGTCGCGAAAGCCACTTTCGGGACGTCTGATGTCTCGAAAGTGGCTTTCGCGACATCGGGGTGGCGGTGGTGCGGGGTTGGTCGTGAAGGAGTCCTTCACGGACTTGCGTATCGCCACGCCGGCCCCACACGCACCAGCACCCACCGCTGCCCGACACGCGAAGCCACGCGCAGGCGTTGCGAAAGCCACTTTCGCAACCTTCACCGTTGCGAAAGTGGCGTTCACAACGTGTCCCCGGCCCGCCTGCTCAGGTCGAGAGCGGTTCGGCGAAGATCTCGCGGACCCCGGCGACGAGTTCGGCGAGGTCGCCGTCTTCGGCGCGGTCACGCCGCCAGAGCAAGGCCGTCTCCAGTTGGGGCTGGAAATCCGCGAACGGCAGGATGGTGGCGCCGTCGACGAGGAACAGATGCATCGGACTGGCCGGATCGAGCATCGTGATCGAAAACGACGACCCGTTCGCCACCAGTTCGGAAATGCCCGAATATTCGGTTCCGCCGACTTTGAGCCTTTTCTTGATACCCGCGTTCGACAATTTCCTGTCCATGTCGTCCGAATAGGCGGGAATGCTTTCCGAGGCGGACGGGATGTAGGACAGATCACTCAATTCGGCGATGTCCACCGTTTCCCGTCCGGTGAACCGGCCGGCGGGGACGACGGCGCCGAGCCGCTCGACCTGCACCGGGATGATCTCCAGCGCGGGATCGGTGACCGGCATCCGGACCAGCGACAACGCCAGTTTGCCCTCGTGGACCGCGGCGACCAGATCCGGCGTCGTGCCTGGCCAGCGTTTGAGTTCGAACCGGTCGTGACAGCGCTCTTCGAGCCGTTTGACCCGCTCGCGCAGGGCCGGGTGCACGCCGGCGGGCATCCCGATGAACACGGTGCTCCGGCGCGGCTTCACCGCCTCCTGCAGTCGCCACGGAATCGCGTTGACCTGGTCGAGGACGTCGCGCGCGATCGGCAGCAGCGCGGACCCGGCCGCGGTCAGCGTCACGTGGTGCGTGCTGCGGTCGAAAAGTCTGTGGCCGAGTTCGTGTTCGAGATCCTTGATGCGCTGGCTCAGCGGGGAGGCGGCCATATGCAGTTTGCGGGCCGCCTGGGAGAAATTCAGCTCCTCGGCGACGGCCACGAAGTACCGCAGGTGCAACATCTCCACGTGATCACCCTAACCGGAACGCGACGGTGAACGCGGCCCCGCCTTCCGGCGCCGGACCGGCGGTCAGCGTTCCGCCCATGCGGGTGACCAGGCCGTGTGCCAGCGCGAGCCCGATCCCCGAACCGACCGGACGGCTGTCGCGATACCGCTCGTTCAGCACCCCGCGCTCGAACGCGACCGGGTAGTCCTCCGGCGCGAGGCCGGGGCCGCCGTCGCGCACCGCCAGCCGGGCTTGCCCCTCGGCGGCCACCAGGGAGAACACGATCGGTGCGCCCGCCGGGGTCACGCGCAGGGCGTTCTCCGCCAGTCCGTCGACGACCTGGCGAAGTCGCCGCGGATCGGCGATGACCGGGACTTCGCCGGGCGGCCGCTCGACCAGCAGCGTGACGTTCTGTCGTGCGCACCGCAGCCGCCAGACGTCGGCGCATTCGTCGACCAGCGCGGCGAGGTCGAGGCGTGCCGGGTCGAGACGGAACTCGTCGGCGCCGAGTCTCGCCAGCTCCAACAGGTCGCTGACCAGGCGTTCCAGTCGTTGCGCCTCGCGGTGGATGGTCTGGCCTGCCCTGCGCGCGTCTTCGCCTTCGGCCACGCCGTCGCCGATCGCCTCGGCGAATCCGGTGACGGCGGTCAGTGGGGTCCGTAGCTCGTGAGACACCGAAAGCAGGAACTCGCGTTGCCGCGCCTCGCTGTACTGGAGCGCGTCGGCCAGTTCGTTGACCGACTTCGCGACGTCCGCGACCTCGGACGGCCCCTCGACCGGAACGCGCAGGTCACGGCGCCCGGAACGCATCCCGTTCGCCACTGACGCGGCCCGCCGCAGCGGACGGGACAGCATCCGGCTCAGCACCAGCCCCGCGATCGCGGCGACAGCCAGTCCGGCGCCGAGCGCGAGCACGGTGTTGCGCACCAGCATCCGCCCGCGCGCCTCACCGGTTTTCGTCGACTGGACGAGCGCGAAAGCGGCGCCTCGCGCGCCGACGGTGCGCACCTCGACGAGGTACTGCTGGCCCTCGACGAGCACCGTGCCCGAGCGGGTGAAGCCCGCTTTGGTGGCGGCGATCGCCGCGACGGTCCCGTCGCCGTCGAGTGTCCCGTTCGGACGCCGGACGACGACGTCGATCCCTTGCCCGCGAACGACTTCCGCGACCTTGCTCACGCCGAGCCGGTTGCCGATCCCGGTCTCGTCGAGCTGGCTCGCGACCACGTCGGCCTGCGCCGAGAGCGACTGCCGGAGCACGTCGGTGCCGGTGGTGCGGATGAGCCGCGCCGCGACCAGCCCGGCGACCACCACCGCGACCGCGGCGATCGCGAGGCACACCACGGTGATCCGCAGCGCGAGCGACGTCCGCTTCATCCGGCGTCCGCCGCGTAGCCGATGCCGCGGACCGTCCTGATCGGACTGTGGTCACCCAGTTTTCCCCGCAGCTGGGCGATATGGACATCGACGGTCCGCGTACCCGCGGACGCGGCGTAACCCCAGACGGAGCTGAGCAACTGCTCACGGCTGAACACCTGACCGGGGCGTTTCACCAGATGGGTGAGCAGTTCGAACTCGGTCGACGTCAGCGCGATCTCGGTTTCGGCGGCCCAGACGCGGCGCTGGGTGACATCGACGCGTACGCCGCCCGCCGTGTAGGTCTCGGCGGGCGGCGCGGATCCGGCGGCGCGGCGCAGCACCGTCCGGACCCTGGCCGAGAGTTCACGCGGGCTGAACGGTTTCGTCAGGTAGTCGTCCGCGCCGATCTCCAGTCCCAGCAAGCGGTCCAGCTCGTCGTCGCGGGCAGTCACGAACAGCACCGGCGTCCAGTCGCCGCCCGCGCGCAGCGTCCGGCAGATCTCGATACCGTCCATTCCGGACAGTCCGATGTCGAGCACGATCGCGACCGGGCGCAGCCTCCGGATCGTGGCGAGCGCCGCGCCGCCGTCCGGCTCGACCCGCACGCCGAACCCGTCCCGCTTCAAGTACAGCGAGGCGAGTTCGGCGATCGCGGGGTCGTCCTCGACGACGAGTACCAGCCCGCGTCCCGGTTGTGTCGTCACCGGCAGATCCTGTCACGGGGCCGGGTCGCCGGCCATGTCCTGCTCGATCGAGTCGAGGGTGCGCTGGACGTCGCTCAGTTCGCCCGGCGCCGGGCTCGAGGTCGGCTTCTCGTCGGTGCACGCGGCCGTGCCCAGCAGCGCGAGCGCGGTCAGTGTCGCGGCCAAGAGGCGTTTCACTTGCCCGCCTTGCAGTGCGCGCCCGCGAACGCGTCGAGCTTCTGCTTCGCCGCGGTGAGCTCGGGGAGCCGCCCGCTGCGCTTGTCGGCGCGCTTCTGGAGCCTGTCGGCGGTGTCGTTGTGGTTCTTCTTGCGCTGGTCTTCGGCCCTGGCCTTGAGGTTCGCGACGGAACCGCGGATCTCGGGGCCGCCGTTGATGCGGTCGGTGAGCTTCGTGGTGCGCTCGGTGAGCTTGGGCAGCCATTCGGCGCACAGCTGCTGGGATTCCTCGGGGCTGAGCGTGATCGGGGCCGTTTGGGCGGAGGCGGCCGGGGCGAGGGCGACGAGGCCGGCCGCGGTCAGGCAGGCGGCGATGGTGTGTTTCAGCATGCGAAGAGCGTCGCGTGGCCAGATGCGAGGAATGTGGGGGCGATGTTCGGGTTTTGTAAGCGATACTCGGACGATGGGGCTGAAGACACTGACCGTCACCGTGGTGGCGACACTGCTGCTCACCGCCGCACCGGCCATCGCGTCACCACCCGCGTTCGTCCTCCGTGACGGCGTCAGCGAGCCGGTGTTCTCCTACGACAAGGCCATCCGCGAGACGGCTTGGGTGGAAACCGGCCAGGACCTCGACCGCGACGGCCGGGTCGACAGGGTCGCCGCCGACATCATCCGGCCGTCGGAACCGGTCGGCCGTGTCCCGGTGATCATGGACGTCAGCCCGTACTTCGAGAAGATCGGGCGCGGGAACGAACGCCAGCCGAAGACGTATCTTCCCGACGGCACGCCGTCGCAGTTCCCGCTCTTCTACGACAACTACTTCGTCCCGCGCGGGTACGCGGTCGTGCTGGCCGACGTCGGGGGCACCAACCGCTCGTCCGGGTGTTTCGACGACGTCGCGTCCGGCAACGCCGTCGTGAACTGGCTCAACGGGCGCGCTCAGGCTTTCCGGACGCCGTTCGGGCCGGAGCGGGTCCGCGCGGGCTGGGCGAACGGGTCGGTCGGCGCGATCGGGAAGTCGCAGGACGGGGCGACCGCGATCGGGATGGCTGCGTCCGGGATCGACGGGTTGAAGACCATCGTGCCGATCGCCGGGGTCAGTTCCTACTACGAGGTCCACAACTCGGACGGCGCGTACTTCGGCTGGGCGGGCGGCCCGGGCCTCTACAACGAACGTGCCGAGAAGCTGTGCCAGCCGTTCGAAGCGGACAACGCGCGGCGCGCGGGAACGAACGGGAACTTCAACGAGTACTGGCGCGGGCTCGACTACGTCGCGAAGACCGGCAAAGTGCGCGCAAGCGTTTTCGCGTCGATGGGCTTCCACGATCTCAATGTCAACCCGATCCAGTTCGGCCCCTGGTGGGAGGCACTGAACGCGTACGGCGTGCCGCGCAAGGCGTGGCTGCACCAGGCGGCGCACGTCGACCCCTTCGACCTCGACCGGTCGAGGTTCGTGAAGACCTTGCACCGCTGGTTCGACCGGTGGCTGCTCGGTGTCCGCAACGGCGTCGAGACCGAACCGGCGATCCGGATCGAGCACACCCCGGACCGGTGGACCGACGAACGCCGCTGGCCGCCCGCCACGCACTCGCGCACCCTGTGGCCTTCCTCTGAGGGCGGACTGGGGAACCGTCCTGCCTCGGGTGCCGCTTCGCTGACCGATGACCCGGCGCGCGGCGCGTCCCAGTGGGTGGAGAACCCGTCGCAGACCAGCCCGGAACGCCTCGTCTTCGCAGGTGAACCGGTACGCGCGGACACCAGGATCGCCGGGACCGCCACGCTGACGGTGACCGCCCGCTCCGACAAGCCGAGCGCGCGGCTCGGCGCGGTGCTGGTCGACTACGGGCCCGCGAACGCACGGAACACGAAGTTCCCCGCGCTGGGCATCAAGAACCTGTCGACCCGTTCCTGCTGGGGCGCGGGCACGGCCGCCGACACCGGATGCTTCCTCGGCACCGTCGCGGATCTGACCACCGTGGACAAACGGATCCTGGCGACCGGCTGGGCCGACCTCGGCCACCACCGGTCGCTCTGGCGGGGCGAACCCCTGGAGCCCGGCAAGGCGTACACGATGACGTTCCGGCTGAGCAGTCTCGACCACGTCGTCCCGGCCGGGCACCGGCTGGCGCTCGTCCTCGGCGGGACCGACGCGGACATGTTCGACCCGGCGCTGCCCGCGCCGGGCGCCCGGGTGACTTTCGAGCTGGGCGGGACTTCGCTGTCGGTGCCGGTGGCGAGCCGCGATTAGTCCTCTGGATGCGGTCCGCGCGGCGCACCGGCGCGCGGTCGATTGTCTTGAAGGCCACCTTTGAGACGGTGATCGTCTCAAAGGTGGCCTTCAAGACACCGGTGCCTGCCCGCGAACCACCGCAACCAGTCCTCTGAACGCGGCGCACCATAAAGTAGGCGCATGGCAGCCCCACGACGCACGCAGGAGGAACGCAGCGCCGCGATGCGCGTCAGGCTGCTCGACGCCACGATCGACTGTCTCGTCGAGTACGGCTACGCGGGCACCACGACCACCCGCGTCGCGGATCGCGCCGGGGTGACGCGCGGCGCGCAGGTGCACCACTTCCCGACCAAGACCGACCTCGTCACCTCCGCGATCCGGCATCTCGCGGCCAGGCGCACCGAGGTCGCGATGGCGGAGATCGACCGGCTCAAGGCGTCGGCCGACCCGGTCGGGGACGCGTTGCAGCTGTTGTGGGAGATGCACCAGGGCCCGGTCTTCTCGGCGACCGTCGAGCTGTGGGTGGCGTCGCGGACCGATCCGGAGCTGCGCGCGCAGATGGCGGTGGTCGAGCCGATCGCGACGAGCAGCCTGGTCGAGTTCGGCAAGGCGCTGCTCCCGGACCATTCGGCGCATCCGGAGTTCCTGCACGCGGTGTACACGGCGATGGACGTCGTCCGCGGCATCCTCATCGCCAGCTGGGCGACCCGCGACCAGGCCGAACTGGACGCGCGCTGGGAGCGCGGCCGCCGTCACCTGATCCTGCTCTTCGGGGCGCTGATGCAGCCCGCTCCCTCTCGCTAGGCGTGTTACTCTCCCCGGGAGAGTGAGGAGGTCACGTGCTCGGAAACCCGTACGACCCCGACTGCCCCACCCGCGCCCTGCTCGACCGCATCGGCGACCAGTGGACCGTGCTGATCGTCGGCGTGCTCGGCGACGGCCCGCTCCGGTTCACCGAGATCGGCAAACGCGTGCGCGGTATCTCGCAGAAGGTCCTGACCCAGACACTCCGCAGCCTCGTCCGCGACGGCATCCTGACGCGGACGGCGTACCCGGAGATCCCGCCGCACGTCGAGTACGAGCTGACCGCGCTCGGCCACAACCTCGCCGAGCCGCTCGAGATGCTCGACAAGTGGGCTCGTGTGCACATGGGCGAGGTCCTCGACGCCCGCAAGAGCCACGACGGTCAGCTCACCGCTTGACCAAGCCGGCCTCGTGCGCCAGCAGACCCGCCTGGGTCCGGTTCGCGCAGTCCAGTTTGACCAGCATCCGCGAAACGTAGCTCTTGACCGTCGCCTCCGCGAGGTGCAGCCGCGCCGCGATGTCCGCATTGGACAGTCCTTCGCCGAGACAGGCCAGGACGTCCGTTTCCCGCTCTGTCAGGCCTTCGGTCTTCCGCCGCGCGTCATCGCCGCGACGCCGCCCGTCGGCCGACATCGCCACGAGCCGTTGCGCGGCTTCGGGAGAGAGCACGGTGTGCCCGTCGGCGGCGACCCGCACCAGGCCGATCAGATCCTCCGGAGGCGTGGACTTCACCAGGAATCCGGCCGCGCCCGCCCGCAGCGCACGGATGACGTAGGTGTCCGCGTCGAATGTCGTCAGCGCGACGACAGCGGGAGGATCCGGGAGTTTCGCGATCCGCTCGATGGCGGTCAGCCCGTCGACGCCGGGCATCCGCAGGTCCATCAGCACCACGCGCGGCCGGTGCCGGACCACGGCCTCGACGGCCTCCGCGCCGTCCTGCGCCTGTGCCACGACCTCGATGTCCTCCGCGGAACCGAGGATCGTCCGCAGATGCGCGCAGACCATCGGCTCGTCATCGACGACGACCACCCGGATCACGCATCTCCTTCCGTCGTCGGGACGTAGGCCGGAAGTATCGCATCGACGCGGTATCCGCCGCTCGCTCCCGGCCCGGCTTCGAACCGGCCGCCGATCAGCTCGACGCGTTGCCGCAGCCCGGCCAGTCCCGCGCCCGAACCACTGCCCGCCAGTGCCGGATCCGGTGCCGCGCCCGCCCGCGTGTTCTCCACCGTGACGTCCAGACCACCGGCGTGGTAGCGGAGTCCGACGGTCGCTGTCGAGCCCGGCGCGTGCTTGCGGATGTTCGTCAGCGCCTCCTGCACGACGCGATACGCGGTGCGGGCGACGGTCGGGGAGATCCGCCCGGGATCGCCGCGCACGGTCAGTTCGGTCGGGATGCCCACCGACGCCGATTCCGCGACCAGCGTCGCCGGATCGCCCGCCGTGCCGTCGGTGAGCGGGCGCGGCTCCGCGTCGGCGCCGTTGCGCAGCACCCCGACGAGATCGCGCAGTTCGTCCAGGGCGAGCGCGCCTTCGCGCCGGATGTCCTCGGCGGAGGTCCGCACCGCCTCGTCCGCCGAGACCACGCCGAGCGCGCCGGCGTGCAGCACCATCAGGCTCAGCCGGTGCGTGACGACGTCGTGCATCTCCTCGGCCAGCTTCCGCCGCTCTTCGGCCCGGGCGCGTTCGGCGAGCAGGTGCTGCTCGCGCTCGGCGCGTTCGGCACGGTCCCGCAGCGAGCGCAGCAACTGGCGGCGCGCCTCGAAGTACAGCGAAAGCGTGGTGGGCAGCGCCGTGCCCAGCAGGCCGAACGGAGTGGTGTTCCAGTGCGCGTCCCACGGCCGCGCCGCGCAGGCGACCAGGATCGCGGTCAGCCAGAGCAGGGTCCGGCGGTCGATCAGGCGGGCCAGCTGGCTCAGTACGACCGGGGTGATCGTCGGGACGGTCATCAGCGTCAGCTGCCGCTCCGGCACCAGCAGCCCGGGGGAGAAGAGGTCGGACGCGAGCATCAGCAGCCCGCCCACCGTGATCAGTCCCGCGACCAGCCTCGGGTACCGGAACAGCAGGATCAGCGAGAGATCGAGCAGCACCTGCAGGGTGACGCCCGCGGCGGGCCCCGCCCAGCCGGTGGTCGGTTCGCCGAAGACGTACAGCGTGATGTCCAGGCCCACGAACGCGAGCGAGGCCAGCGTGAGCCACACGGTGTCGACCGGACCTGGCCGGAACGGCCTGCTTTTCTCCACCGGGTCAAGGTAGCCAGCCGGACATCCCCTCGCCCGGGATCCGCAACTTTCGTCTATCCGGTGACCATCCTTACCCGGTTTCCCGGGCGGGCGGTCTGCTGTGGACTGGAGCTTATGAGCATCGCGACCCAGACAGTCCGAACAGGACAGGAGCAGACCTTCGCCCGCCTGCCGGTGTTCGTCGTCGCCGCACTGGCCGGAGCCGCGCTACTGGCCACCAGCGGCCGCTACGCGCACGGCTTCGACGAGCTGTACTTCCTGATGGCGGGCCGGGAACACCTGGCTTGGGGGTACTTCGACCAGCCGCCGCTGATCCCGGCGCTGGCCGGGGCGATGGACTCGCTGTTCCCCGGTTCGCTGGTGATGCTGCGTCTCCCGATGACGCTGGCCGCGGCCGCGGGAGTGGTCGTCACCGCGCTGATCGCCAGGGAACTGGGCGGCGGACGTGGCGCGCAGGTGCTCGCGGCCGGGCTCTACGCGACGTCCGGGGTGATCATCGTCAGCCATTGGATCGGCACCTACGTCTTCGATCCGTTCCTGTGGACGGTGATCGTCTGGCTGGTCGTCCGCTGGGTGCGCACCCGCCGCGACGGACTGCTGGTCTGGGCGGGTGTGGTCACCGCGATCTCCCTGCAGACGAAGTTCCTCGTCCCCGCTTTCTGGGCCCTCGCGCTGCTCGCCGCACTGGTGCTCGGGCCGAGAGAGCTCGTGCGACGGCCGAAACTGTGGCTGGGCGCGGGAATCGCCGTCGTCGCCACGATCCCGACGCTGCTCTGGCAGGCGTCGAACGGCTGGCCGTACCTGATCATGAACGACGTCGTCTCGGCGGAATTCCCCGGCACGTGGCCCTTCCTGCGCGACGGGTTCCTGACGGCGGGCGTCGGGGCGGGCGTGCTCGCGTTCGTCTACGGCCTCGTCCGGTTGATCTCTGCACGTGACCTTCGCGGCTATCGCTTCCTGGGGGTAGCGATAGTCGCGCTCATCGCCGCGTTCCTGCTGCTGCACGGGCGTTCTTACTACCTGATGAGCGTCTTCGCGCTGCCGTACGCCGCCGCGGCGACGGGGTTCGCGAAGCACGTTCCCCGCTGGCGGCTGATGGCCTGGCCCGTGATGGTGCTTTCGGCGGTGATCACTCTCGCCGGCCTGCCGATCTACCCGGCGACCATGACCCGGACGAGCTTCGGGCCGATCACGCTCGGCAGTTCCTTCGCTGGTGGCGAGCTGCCGCAACAGGAGCTGGTCAAGGCGGTCGGCGAGACCTACGCGGCCCTGCCGCCCGGGCAGCGGGCGCGCACCGCCGTCTACGCCGAGATCTACCCGTTCGCCGCCGCGGCCGAGTTCTACGGCGGGCGCTACGGCATCGACCACGTCTACAGTGGCCATCGCGGCTACTGGTACTTCGACCGGCCCCCGGAATCCGCGGACAGCGTGCTCTTCCTCGGGTTCGATCCGGGACTGCTCAAGCCGTACTTCGCCACGGTGACCCCGGTGGTGGAGGGACTGCTGTGGCGGTACGACGGAAGACAGGGTTCCTGGGACGAGATCTGGCCCAAGCTGGAAAGGCATTGACGATGACCGAACTCTCCTTACCCGCCAAGGCGTATCTGCTCGCCTGTGACGTCGGCAAGAACAAGCTGCGGGACAGGCGCCGCGCGGGCCTGCTGATCCGCGGCGCGGCGCTGACCGACCTCGTGCTGCGCGGCCGCGTCGCCGACGCGGACGGCCGGGTCGCGGTGTCGGGCGCCGGGCCGACCGGGGATCTCGTCCTCGACGAGTTGCTCACCGAGGTCGCGGGGGAGAGTCCCCGCAAGTGGAAGTGGTGGGTGCGCAAGGACGCGCGTGGCACCTTGGAGGCGCTGGAGTCCCAATTGGACACCGGCGGCGTGATCGAACTGGAGACCGGCCGGACGCTGGGGTTGTTCCCGTCGCGCCGTCCGATCGTGCGGGATCCCGCCGTCGTCGACAGGCTGCGGGCCCAGGTGGATCAGGCGTTGCGCGGGCCGTCGCCGGTGTCCGATGTGGATGCCGCGCTCACCTCACTGGTGGCCGCCGTCGAACTCCGTGACGTCATCCCCGGAAAGGTGAGGCGTCAGTACAAGAACCGGATCGAGGAGCTGGGCGAACGGGGCGGCGACGCGGTTCCCGCGCTGCGGAAGCTGTTCCGGGAGCTGCGCGCGGTGCGGGCGTCGGCCGCGTCCTCATCCGGCGGGAGCTGAGCCGAACAGCCGGTCGAGGTGGTAGTCCACAGTGGACATCGCCTCGTCCGGCGTCCGGTGCTTCATCACGATGTTGGTGCCCTGCGAATCCGCGAGTGCCCAGAGGATCGTCGATTCGTGCATCGCGTCGGCCGACTTGTCGACTTCGCCCGCGTCCTGGCCCTGGCGGATCAGCACGGCGAACAGTTCGAACAGCTGAGGCACGCCTTCGGTGAGCGCGGTCCCGAAGGAGGAGTCGGAAATCGACCGGATGAAGAACGCGACGCCCATCAGCCAGTCGCCGCGGCGGCGTTCGTCGAGCGGCAGGATCTCGGCGATGATCGCGCGCAGGATGGCCTTGGGCGTCGAGGGCACTTCGCCCGCGTCCAGCCGGGCTTTGAGGCGCTCCTCGTACATCTGCGAGCGGCGCTCGATGGCGAAGAGCAGCATCTCGTCCTTGGTCTTGAAATAGTGCTGCACCAGGCCCATCGACATGCCGGCTTCGGCGGCGACGTGGCGAAGGCTGACCCCTTCGAGGCCGCGCGTGGCCGTCAGCCGCCGGAGCGCCTCGGCGATCTCCACCCGCCGCGCGGCGTGATCCACCTGCTTCGGCACCTTCACCGTCCGTTTCGTCGTTTGCAATGCGATCGCATTGCCACTACGGTCCCAGGCTATTACGATGCGATCGCATTGTAAACGAACGTCGGGGGTGAAATCGGTGGAAGCCGATCGGGGGAAGGTACGGCTGAGGCCGCCGCGGAACGCGCTGGATCAGCGGGTCGTGGGCTGGTGGCGGCTGCAGGGAACGATCTTCTGGATCTCGCCGGTGCTGGTACTGGTGCTGCTCGGGCTGCTCATCGCGCCCGCGCGGTTCTGGCTGCTGATGCCGGCGGCGGTGTTCGCGGTGCTGGGCCTCGTCTGGGTGATCGCGATGCCGCTGTGGTGGTTCAAGGTGCATCGCTGGGAGGTCACGGAAACCGCGGTGTACGCGCGCTCCGGGTTCTTCTGGCAGGAGTGGCGGGTCGCGCCGATGTCGCGGATCCAGACCGTGGACACCCTGCGCGGACCGTTGCAGCAGGTGTTCAAGCTCGCGACCGTCACGGTCACCACGGCGTCGGCGCGGGGCGCGGTCAAGATCCGCGGGCTGGACCACGAACTGGCCGCGAGCCTGGCGGAACAGCTCACCGAAACGACTCAGGCGACGCCGGGGGACGCGACATGACCTCGGGGGAGTTCGAGGGCTGGAGCACGCTCGACAAACGGACGCTCGCCGTCACCGCGCTGACCATGGCGGGCGCGGCCGTCGGCGCCGGGATCCCCACCACGGTCGCGATCGTCGGCGGCGGCGGGAGTTTCTGGGTCACGCTCGCGTGGGTCGTGGCCGGTGGGGTGGTGCTCGTCGGCGGCGGCGTGCTGGCGGAACTGTTCTACTGGAAGGGCGTGCGCTACCGGGTCACGCCGGACCGGCTGGAGACGGCGTTCACGCTGGTCTTCCGGTCCCGGAAATCCCTGCAACGCGAACGGATCCGCAACGTCGACCTGACGGCCAACCCGCTGCACCGGCTGTTCGGTGTCGCGGTGGTGACCATCGGCACCGGATCGCACGAATCGGGCGGGCAGGGCCGGATCAAGCTCAACCCCGTTTCGCGAGCCGAGGCCGAGCGGCTGCGTGCGGATCTGTTGCGCCGCACGGAAATCGCGGAGACCGACGAGGACGCGCCGCTCGCCGAACTGGACCGGAACTGGATCCGCTACGCGCCGATGTCGTTCCTCAGCCCGGCGCTCGGCCTCGCCGCCGGTGGCGGGCTCATGCAGGTCTCCGAGTGGATGGGACTGCAGAAGGGCCTGATCGACTGGGTGATCGGCCTGTTCCGCGGGATCCCGCTGGTGGTGGCGATCCTCATCCTGCTGGCGATCGCGATGGCCGTCGGCGTGGTCGGCGCGCTGGGCCTGTGGGTCGAGATGTGGTGGAACTACCGGCTCGACCGCGAGGCGGGCGGCACGCTGCGAGTGCGCCGCGGACTGTTCACCACACGCTCGATCTCGATCGAGGAAGCCCGCCTGCGCGGTATCGACCTCGTCGAGCCGCTCGGGAACCGGATCTCCGGCGCGGCCCGCGTCGACGCGATCGCCACGGGCATGCGACAGAGCGACGAGCAGGACAAAACCGACTACCACACGCTCCTGCCCGCCGCGCCGATCGCGACGGCCAACCGGATCGCCGCCGAAGTCCTGCGCGAACCGATTTCACCGACCGAAGCCGTCCGGCTCACCGGGCATCCGCGCGCCGCGCGGGGGCGGCTGCTGCGCTGGTGGGTCGGTTCGGTGGTGGTACTGCTGGCGATCTTCGCGATCCTCGGCTTCCTGCTCACCGACGTCCTCCTGGTGATCGGCGCCTTGCTCGGGATCGTGCTGCTGCCGATCTCGGTGCTGCTGGCGCTGGACGCCTATCGCAACCTCGGGCACGGGATCACCGGGCGATACCTCGTCGGACGGCACGGGACCGTGCGGCGGAGCACTTTCGCCCTCGAGCGCGACGGCGTGATCGGCTGGACGGTCAAACAGTCGGTGTTCCAGCGGCGCAAGGGATTGCTGACGGTCACGGCGACCACGGCCGCCGGTTCCGGGGCGTACTCGGTGTACGACGCGGGGGAGGAGCAGGGCCTGCTGTTCGCCGAAGAGTCGGTGCCGGAGCTGCTGACGCCTTTCCTGGAACGAGCCTGACACCGCACTCGCGTGCTCAGACACCGCACTCATGTGCTCAGAGACGGAACTCGCGTGCTTGAACACGGAACTCGCGTGTGCGGCATCCGAGCACGCGAGTTCCGCCTCCAAGCACGTGAGTTCCGCCGCTGTGCACGCGAGTCACGTCGGCGGGCACTTGGCCCCGCAAGCGATGTCGCGAAAGCCACTTTCGGGACACCAGGCGTCCCGAAAGTGGCTTTCGCGACACCCAAGACCACTCACGGCCCGCTGGGCCGAGTCGGAGGTGTCGCGTGACTGGCCGGACGACTCGCGTGATCAGACGGACGACACTGGTGATCAGACGGACGACACGAGCGCGCCCGCGATCCGCCGAGAGTCGTCCGTCCAGACACGTGTGTCGTCCGTCTGATCACGCGAGTCGTCCCTCCAAGCACGCGAGTCATGGGCCCGACACTTCGGCCGCCGCCGAAACGTCCGCTGGCTACCGTCGTGACATGACCGCATTCGCCGCACTGCACGTCCCCGGTTCCCCGCTGCTCCTCCCGAACGTCTGGGAGTTCGGCACGGCCGCCTTCCTGGCCGCGCAAGGCTTCCCGGCGCTCGGCACCACCAGCCTCGGGGTCTCGGCCGCCGAGGGGGAGCCGGACGGCGCCCCGTCCTCGAAGGACGCCACCGTCCGGCTGGCCCGGCGGCTCGCCGGGTTGGACGCGCTCATCAGCGTCGACCTCGCCGACGGGTTCAGCGAAGACCCGGGCGAGGTCGGCGCGCTGGCGGCGGAACTCGCCGAGGCCGGTGTCGCGGGGATCAACCTCGAAGACGCCCTCGGCGATCCCGTGCGGCACGCGGCCAAGATCGCGGCCGCGAAGGAACGCGCTCCCGGCCTCTTCGTCAACGCGCGCACGGACACGCATTGGCTGGGGGAGCCCGACATCGAGGCCGCGATCGAACGCTCTCTGTCCTATGTGGACGCCGGGGCCGACGGGGTGTTCGTGCCGGGCCTCGCCGAACCGGCGGATGTCGAGCGGCTGGTGAAAGCCGTCGGCGTGCCGGTGAACCTGCTGTTCCTCCCCGGCAAGGTCACGGTCGACGGCCTGGCCGGGCTCGGCGTCGCGCGGATCAGCCTCGGCTCGCTGCCGTACCGGATGGCGCTGGCCGCCACGCTGCGCACGGTGGAGGCCATCCGTGACGGCGGCGAACTCCCGCTGGTCCCGCCGTCCTACGACGAAGTCGCGGCCCTGCTGCCGGAATCTCATTAGCCTCGGCAGCATGCAGACCTTCGGAGCCGAATTCGCCGTCCCGCCCGGTTATCTGAACACGCCCAGCATCGGCATCCCGCCGTCGCACGTGGCCGACGCGGTGGCGGAGGCCGTCGAGCGGTGGCGGCGCGGCGAGGCACGGCCGTCGGACTTCGACGAGCCCGTCGCGCGGACCCGGGCGGGGTTCGGCGCGCTGATCGGGGTCCCCGCGGAGCGGGTCGCGATCGGGGCGTCCGTCTCGCAGCTGATCGCGAACGTGGCGGCCGGGCTGCCCGACGGCGCCGGCGTGCTGGCCGCCGGGAACGACTTCACCAGCGTCACCTTCCCGTTCGCGGCCCAGGCGTACCGCGGGGTGAAGGTCACCGAAGTCCCGCTGGACGAGCTGACCGAGCGCGTCGAGGGGCACGATCTCGTCGCGGTCAGCGTCGTCCAGTCGGCGGACGGCGCCCAGATCGACCTCGACGCGCTCCGGGCCGCGGCCGAGGCGGCGGGCGCGGCGGTCCTGCTCGACGTCACCCAGGCCGCCGGCTGGCAGCCGCTCGACCTCGGCTGGGCCGACTGGGTGGTCGGCGCGAGCTACAAATGGCTGCTCGCGCCGCGAGGGGCGGCGTGGCTGGCCGTGCATCCGAGGGTGCTGGAGCGGGCGGTGCCGGTCGCCGCAAACTGGTACGCGGGGGAGGACCGCTGGCAGACCGTCTACGGCCTCCCGCTGAGGCTCGCGGAGGGCACCCGGTCGCTCGACCTGTCCCCGGCCTGGCTCTCGTTCGTCGGCGCCGCCGTCGCGCTGGACTACCTCGGGTCCTTGGATCTGGAAGCCGTCCGCGCGCACTGCGTTGGCCTCGCCGACTCACTCCTCGAAGCGCTTGGGTCACCCGGTCAGGGGAGTGCGATCGTCTCGCTCGACGCGGCCGCCCACCGGGTGAAGGAAGCGGGCATCGTGGCCGGTACCCGGGCCGGAAGGCAGCGATTCGGGTTCCATCTCTACAACACGGCTGACGACGTCGAACGGGTGATAAGCACGTTCAGGTGAACCGCCGGACCGGCGTGAACTACCGTATGTTCCCGTGGTTGGTGCGCAATTTACCCCGGGAGCGACGGAAACGGCCCGGCTTCAGCCGGTGCGACCGGCAGGGCCGGGCGGGCCGCCGCCCGCCCCGAAGCCGTCGAGGGACACCAAGGCCCTCGCGCTGAAAGGTGCCGGACTGGTCGCCATCGCGGTCGTCTCGGCCCTGCTCTGGTGGCTGATCCGGCACGAGCCCGAGGCGACCCCGGTCGCGGACGTGCCGTCGAAGAGCGGCCAGTTCCAGTACACGCTGATCGAGGGACCGCAGGTCACCTCCGACTGCGCGAGCAAGGCCTACGGCGACACCAAGCAGTTCTTCTCCGAGACGCCGTGCACACGCCTGTCGCGGGCGCTGTACACGACCGAAACCGCCGGGAAGAAGGCGCTGGTCTCGGTCGTCCTGGTCACCATGCCCGGCGAGGTCACCGCGACCCAGCTCAAGGCGCTCACCGACAAGGACGGCACGGGCAACGTGTCCGACCTGGTGCGCGACGGCACCTTCAAGGGTCAGGGTGCCCCGAAGATCTCCGGGCAGGACGCCGCCTACGACTCCCACGTCACCGGACCCGAGGTGGCCATCGTGCTGGCCGGTTTCTACGACAAGCAGACCGACAAGCCGGTGCTGGAGCGGATCGCGACCGACGCCCTGCGGCTTTCGGGTGATCTGCGCCGCTGAGTTTCCAGTACATGAAGGCCCCCTTCCTTGCGCCAGGCGCAAGGAAGGGGGCCTTCATGTACTTCAGACCGACTGGCCCGGCATGGCGATCGCGACCGGCTTCGCGCCGAACTCCGCCCGCCACGCCGTCCCCCGCCGCGCCGACCCGATGAGCGCGTTCAACGCCGTCGTCCGCAGGGCCGCGTCGTCGGTCCTGTCGATCACGCCGAGCCAAGCCGCCGTCACGTCGGACTCGGCCGTCGCCACCAGTTCCATCGCCGAGTTCGCCTCGGTCACCGGCTTCGGCGGCACGTACGCGGCCTCCGGTCCCGCGGGCGCCTGGCCCGCCGCGGAAAGCATCCGTTCGCAGACGTTCCGCCGCTTGACGTGCTCGGCCGTACCTCGCGCCACCGCGCCGCTGAAGGCGGCGGGCAGATAGGCGCTGACCAGCCCGTACACCCAGATCGCCGAGTGTTCGGTGGCCAACGCCTGCTGGACCGCCTCCGCCGCTTCCTGGTTCAGCGGGGCACCCGCGGGGACTTCGACCGCACCGGCGTCGTCGCCGCGGCCGAGCTTGTCCGAACTCTGCTGCAACGCCGCGCAGCCCGCCGCGATCGAAGCGACCATCCCGGCGCGGTAGCGGGGGAGCGAAGACACGAGGCCCTCAGCTTGTTTGCGGGCCTGTGCGAGCCGCTCCTTGAGCCCGTCCACCGACGACGGCGGGGTTTCCGCCGGGCCTGACTGCTCCGGCTTGGGGCGGTTGAGCCGGTCCACCTCGGTCTTGAGCGCCGCCGCGTGCGCTGCCCGCGCTGTCGCGACAGCCTCGCCCTCGGCGCCTGTCACCGCCTTCGCGCCCGCCGCGTCGGTCTCCGCCGCGCGCAGCAGCGGGCCCAGCGGGTCGGGGGTTTCGTCGAACCCGGGGGAGCAGGCAGCCGCGAGCGGCACGGCCACCGCGGCCAGCGCTCCCCACCGCAGGAAAGCGCGACGGCTCGGCCAGGTGGGCTCTGTCGATCTTCCGGTCACGCCGCCCCATCCTGCCAGTACCCCGTGCGGGGCCGCCGCTCGCGCGTCACGCGGGGGTCACCAGATAAGCTGGTCCACTACCGAACCCGGATCCACACCGCCGGGTCGCCCACAGCCGAACAGGAGCGCTCCACCGTGCCCAACGACCTCGCCAGCAGGCTGGAGCCCATCGTGGCCGAAGCCGTCAAGGCCGCGGGTTTCGACCTCGATTCCTTCGAGGTCCAGCAAGCAGGCCGCCGTCAGCTGGTCAAGGTCGTCGTCGACGGGGACGACGGCGTCGGACTGGACGAGGTGGCGAGCGTCAGCCGCGCGGTTTCCGCCGCGCTCGACGAGAACGAGCACGTGATCGCCAGCGCGTACACGCTCGAAGTCACCTCGCCGGGCCTCGACAGGCCGCTGACCGTGCAGAGGCACTGGCGGCGCGCGAAGTTCCGCCTCGTCAAGGTCACGCCCGCCGAGGGCGCCGCGTTCATCGGCCGGGTGGGGCACGCGGGGGAGAAGGCCGCGCGCGTGCTCGTCGACGGCGAGATCCGGGACGTCGGTTACGCCTCGGTGGCCAAAGCGGTCATCGAGATCGAGTTCAAGCAACCACCTGCCGAGGACCTGAAACTGTTGGAAACCGATGCGTCGGCCCTGAACGCCGCCACCACAGAGCCGAAGGAGGAGCCGAAGTGAACGTCGACATCGCCGCGCTGCGCGCGATCGAACGGGACAAGGACATCCCCTTCGAGACGGTGATCGAAGCGATCGAGACCGCGCTGCTCACCGCGTACAAGCACACCGAGGGCCACCAGCCGCACGCCAGGATCGACATCGATCACAAGAGCGGGCTGGTACGCGTCCTCGCGCACACCCTCACCCCGGACGGCCAGACCGACGAGGAATGGGACGACACCCCCGAGGGCTTCGGCCGGATCGCCGCGACCACGGCGCGGCAGGTCATCCTGCAGCGCCTGCGCGACGCCGAGCACGAGAAGACCTTCGGCGAGTTCTCCGCCAAGGAAGGCGAGATCGTCGCCGGGGTGATCCAGCGCGACGCGCGTGCCAACGCCCGCGGCATGGTGATCATCCAGGTCGGCGACATCGAAGGCGTGCTGCCCGCGATCGAGCAGGTCCCGGGTGAGTCCTACGAGCACGGCGACCGGATCAAGGCCTTCGTCGTCACCGTCGCGCGCGGCAACCGCGGCCCGCAGATCACGCTGTCGCGTTCGCATCCGAACCTGGTGCGCAAGCTGTTCGCCCTCGAGGTCCCCGAAATCGCCGACGGCACGGTCGAGATCTCCGCCATCGCGCGTGAGCCGGGACACCGCACCAAGATCGCGGTCCGCTCGACGGTGCCCGGCGTCAACGCCAAGGGCGCCTGCATCGGCCCGGTCGGCGCGCGGGTGCGCAACGTGATGAGCGAACTCGCGGGCGAGAAGATCGACATCATCGACTTCTCCGAAGACCCGGCGAGGTTCGTCGGGAATGCGCTGTCGCCCGCGAAGGTTGTGTCCGTTCGGGTCGTCGACGAGCGGGCCAAGACCGCTCGCGTCGTCGTCCCGGACTTCCAGCTTTCGCTCGCGATCGGCAAGGAGGGCCAGAACGCCCGCCTCGCCGCCCGTCTCACCGGTTGGCGGATCGACATCCGCAGCGACGCCGCTCCTGAGCAGGGTGATGAAGCACACGCCGGGCAGGCGCGGCCCGCCGCGGCAACCGGTTCGGCTGAGTGAAGGTCGAAGCGCTAGACTTACGAGTGGTTCAGAGCCCGCGGCCGGGAACCGACCTCCAGCATGACCGGGAAACTCCGGTTCGTACCTGTGTGGGTTGCCGTCGGCGGGCCTTGATCGGCGAGTTGCTGCGAGTGGTCGCGGCGGACGGACGGCTGATCGTCGACGAGCGTCGGCGGTTGCCGGGCCGGGGTGCTTGGTTGCACCCCGTGCCGGACTGTCTTGCCAAGGCCGAGCGGCGCAGGGCGTTCCCCCGAGCACTCCGTGTTCCGGGTTCGCTCGACGCCCAGGGTGTCCACGAACGCCTGGAGCGGCTCGCCGAAAGCTGAAGGCGCCGGGACATCCCCGGTGCCAGTTGGAATCAGGAAGCAGGTCGACCCGTCATGAGTCAGCCGTGAAGCTGAATCAATGAACGCGCGACAATAGGACGAGGTCTGCGGGTCTGCCGCCGGCCTCCCCAGATGAGGAGAGCTGTGCCAGGCAAGGCCCGAGTACATGAGCTCGCGAAAGAGCTCGGCATCACCAGCAAGGAAGTTCTCGCCAAGCTGAAGGACCAGGGCGAGTTCGTGAAGTCCGCGTCGTCGACTGTCGAAGCCCCGGTGGCCCGACGTCTTCGTGACGCGTACCCGTCCAAGGACGGCCAGAGCAAGAAGCCGGTTCCGACCCCCGGCCCGCGTCCGCCCGCGAAGCCCGCTGCCCCGGCTCCGGCCGCGAAGCCCGCTCAGCCCGCGCCCGCGGCCAAGACCGAGGCTCCGGCCGCCCCCGCGGCGTCCGCTCCGGCCGCGTCGGCGTCCGCTCCGGCGGCCCCGGCTCAGCAGCCGTCCCGTCCCTCCACCCCGGGCGTCCGCCCGGGTCCGCGCCCCGGCCCCCGGCCGCCGGCGCCGAAGGAAGAGGTCGCTCCGGCGGCGAAGGCCGCTCCGGCCGAGCCGAAGCAGGAGACCCCGGCCGCACCGGCCACCCCGCCGGCGTCCCAGGCGCCGTCGCAGGGTTCGGTCGTGCCGCCGAAGCCGCAGGGCCCCAAGCCCGGCGGCCCGAAGCCCGGCCCGCGCACCCCGCGCGTCGGCAACAACCCGTTCGGTGTGGGTTCCGGTGCTCCGGCCCAGCGTCCGTCGGGACCGCGTCCCGGTGGCGGGAACCAGCAGGGCGGCGACAACCGTCCGCCGCGTCCCGGTGGCGGGCAGGGCGGCGACCGTCCGGCCCCGCGTCCCGGTGGCGGCGCTCCCGGTGGTAACCGGCCGAACCCGGGCAACATGCCCCCGCGCCCGAACCCCGGCATGATGCCGGGCCGCCCGGCCCGTCCGGCAGGCGGTCCCGGTGGCGGCCGTGGCGGTCCCGGTGGCGGAGCCCGTGGTGGCCCCGGCGGCGGCGCTCGTGGCGGTCCCGGTGGCGGCGGCGGAGGTTTCCGCGGCGGTCCCGGTGGTGGCGGCGGCGGTGGCGGTTTCCGTCCCGGCGGCGGCGGTGGCGGCGGTTTCCGTCCCGGTGGCGGTGGCCCCGGTGGCGGCGGCGGTGCCCCGGCCGGTGGCGGCGGTTTCCGTGGCGGCGGCGGCCGTGGTGGCCCCGGTGGCCGTGGCGGTACCGCGGGTGCCTTCGGGCGTCCCGGTGGTCCCTCGCGCAAGGGTCGCAAGTCGAAGCGGCAGAAGCGCCAGGAATACATGGACAACATGCAGGCGCCCAGCGTCGGCGGCGTCCGCCTGCCCAAGGGCCAGGGCGAGACGATCCGTCTGCCGCGCGGTGCCTCGCTGACCGACTTCGCCGAGAAGATCGACGCCAACCCGGCTTCGCTGGTGCAGGTGCTCTTCCACCTCGGTGAGATGGTCACGGCGACGCAGTCGGTGTCCGACGACATCCTGGAACTGCTCGGCGGCGAAATGAACTACAACGTTCAGGTCGTCAGTCCCGAGGAAGAGGACCGGGAGCTGCTCGAGACCTTCGACATCACCTACGGCGAAGACGCGGGTGAGGAAGAAGACCTGCAGGTCCGTCCGCCGGTCGTGACCATCATGGGTCACGTCGACCACGGTAAGACCCGCCTGCTCGACACGATCCGCAAGACGAAGGTGCGCGAAGGTGAAGCCGGTGGCATCACCCAGCACATCGGCGCCTACCAGATCGAGACCGAGCTCGAGGGCAACCCGCGTCTGATCACCTTCATCGACACCCCGGGTCACGAGGCGTTCACCGCCATGCGTGCGCGTGGTGCGAACTCGACCGACATCGCGGTGATCGTGGTGGCGGCCGACGACGGTGTGATGCCGCAGACGGTCGAGGCGATCAACCACGCGCAGGCCGCCAAGGCGCCGATCGTGGTCGCGATCAACAAGATCGACAAGGAAGGCGCGAACCCGGACAAGATCCGGCAGCAGCTGACCGAGTACGGCCTGGTCGCCGAGGAGTACGGCGGCGACACGATGTTCGTCGAGATCTCCGCGCGGCAGAACATCAACATCGACGGCCTGCTCGAGGCGATCCTGCTGACCGCCGACGCCGCGCTGGACCTCCGGGCCAACCCGGCCATGGAGGCACAGGGTGTCGCGATCGAGGCCCACCTCGACCGCGGCCGCGGCCCGGTGGCCACGGTGCTGGTCCAGCGAGGCACGCTCCGCGTCGGTGACTCGGTCGTGGCGGGTGACGCCTACGGCCGCGTCCGCCGGATGGTCGACGAGCACAACGTCGACGTCACCGAGGCGTACCCGTCGCGTCCCGTCCAGGTCATCGGGTTCACCTCGGTGCCGGGTGCGGGCGACACCTTCCTGGTGGTCGACGAGGACCGCGTCGCCCGGCAGATCGCCGAGCGGCGTTCCGCCCGGACGCGCAACGCCCTCAACGCGTCGCGTCGCAAGCGGGTCAGCCTCGAGGACCTCGACTCCGCCTTGAAGGAGACGAACAGCCTCAACCTGATCATCAAGGGTGACAACTCCGGTACCGTCGAGGCCCTCGAAGCCTCGCTGGTGCAGCTCGATGTCGGCGACGACGTCGAACTCAACGTCGTCCACCGCGGTGTCGGTGGCGTCACCGAGTCCGACATCGACCTGGCGACAGCGTCCGACGCGATCGTCCTGGGCTTCAACGTCCGTGCGCAGGGCAAGGCGACCGAGCGGGCCACCCGCGAAGGCGTCGACGTCCGGTACTACACGGTCATCTACCAGGCGATCGAGGAGATCGAGCAGGCTCTGAAGGGCATGCTCAAGCCGGAGTACGAAGAGGTCGAGCTCGGCAAGGCGGAGATCCGCGACGTCTTCAAGTCGTCGAAGATCGGTACCATCGCCGGTTGTCTCGTCATCTCGGGCGAGATCCGCCGCAACGCGCGGGCCCGTCTGCTCCGCGACGCGACCGTCATCGCCGAGAACCTGCCGATCAGCTCGCTGCGGCGGTTCAAGGACGACGTGGTCGAGGTTCGCGACGGTTACGAGTGTGGTCTGACGCTGGGGTCGTACAGCGACCTCAAGGTCGGCGACGTCATCGAGACCTACGAGCAGCGCGAAAAGCCGCGTGCGTAAGTGACACGGCGGCGCTCCCCCGCATCTGGGCGGGGGAGCGCCGCTTCACCTTCCAAACAACCCAGAACCCCTATGTTCGTAGGAGCTCTAGAGCTCGACATCCTGCTGGGCGACGTCCATTCGCTCAAGCAGAAGCGATCCGTGATCAAGCCGGTGCTGGCCGAGGTGCGCAGGCGTTTCGACGTCTCCGTCGCCGAAGCCGGTCGACAAGACCTGCACCGGCGGGCGCTGATCGGTGTGGCCGTGGTCGCGGCGAGTGGCGCGTACGTCCGTGACGTGCTCGACTCGTGTGAGCGCTTCGTGGCCGGAAGGCCGGAGTTCGAACTGCTCTCCGCCCGCCGACGGCTGCTAGGCCCGGACGACTGAGCCCCTTTCTTTCGAGGAGAAGAATCCCATGGCCGACCCCGCTCGGGCTCGCAAGCTCGCCAAGCGGATCTCACAGATCGTCGCGCACGCGATCGAGCACGACATCAAGGATCCGCGGCTCAACCACGTGACGATCACCGACACGAAGATCACGGCTGATCTGCACGACGCCACGGTCTACTACACGGTGCTCGGCGAGAACCTGGAGTCCACGCCCGATCACGCCGGTGCCGCGGCGGCGCTCGAATCCGCCCGTGGTGTCCTGCGCACGAAGGTCGGACAGGGCACAGGAGTCCGCTACACTCCGACGCTGGCCTTCGTGGCCGACAGCATCCCTGAGGACGCCAAGCGCATCGAGGACCTCCTCGCGAAGGCCAGGGAAGCCGATGCCGAGGTCGCTCGCCGGGCGACAGGGGCACAGCACGCCGGTGAAGCCGACCCGTACAAGCCGCCGCGGGAAGAGGCCGAAGACGATGAGTTCGCCGATGAGGAGACCCGGGGCTGAGCGAGTGAGCCACGCCGTGAGCCGGCGTGGGCTCCTGCTGGGAGCCACGGCTCTCGGAGGCTCGGCGCTGCTCTCGGCTTGTGGCGCCGAGAAAGCACCTTTGGTGGGGCCGCCGCCGGTGGCCCCACCGAACAGCCCGACCCCGCTGACCGACGCGGTCACGGTGCAGAAGATGCGGTCGGCGGCCCGGAACCGGGAAGTCAACCTGGTCATCATCGCCCCCGACCGAGTGTCCCGCGTCGGGATGCCGGTTTGCGTCGCCCTGCACGGCCGAGGCGCGGACGCCCGGACGTTCCTGGACCTCGGCGTGCAGGACGCGTTGAACAAAGCCGTCGCGGCCGGGTTGCCCGCCTTCGCGGTGGCCGCGGTCGACGGCGACAACTACTGGGTGGACGTCGGCAAGGGCGACGACCCGCAGCGCATGCTGACAGCCGAGCTCCCCGGCTGGCTCGCCCAGCGCCAGTTGCGGCCGCCGACGGCGATGTTCGGGATCTCGATGGGCGGTTTCGGCGCACTGCGCTACGCCCGCGAGCACAAGGACCTCAAGGCCGTCGCGGTCGCGAGCGCGGCGCTGTTCTTGAGCTGGCCCGATGCCAAGTCCCGCAAGGTTTTCGCGGACCGCGAGCAGTGGGAATCGCATGAACCGCTCCTGCACACCGGCGAACTTTCGGCGTCTTCGACCGGGGTGTGGTGCGGGAACGCGGATCCCTTCGCCCGCGCCGACCGCAAACTCATCAAAGCGCTCGACCCGGTCGTCGCGAAGATGACGCCGGGTGAGCACAACGACGATTACTGGCGGGGCATCATGCCCGAGGTGCTGCAGTTCGTCGGAGAACGCATCTCCTGAGCGCGGCTACTTGCGCGGAAGCCCCTGCGGATTGATCTGCGACGCCTCCACGGCCTCGCTCCCCAGGTTCCAGCGTTTGAGCACCTCGGCGTACTGGCCGTTCGTGAGCACACTCTGGATGGCCTGGCGCAGCGGTTCGGCCAGCCCGTTGCCCTTCTTGGTCATCGCGGCGATGTCGGCCGGGATCTGCCCGCCGCCGGAGACCGACCCGACGATCTTCGTCTGCCCGTCCACGGCGACGTGGTACGAGGCCGTCGGGTTGGGGCCCGCGTAGGCGTCGATCCGGCCGGACTGCAATGCCAGGTAGTAGTCCGTGGTGTTCTGGAAGTACTGGAACTCCACCGGTTTCAGGCCCGCGGCCTTGTTCTGCTCGTCCCAGCGCACCAGGATCTGCTCCTGGTTGGTCCCGGATCCGACGCCCACCTTGAGCCCGGCGATGTCCTTGGGCTCCTTAACCGTGACATCGCGGGCTTTCTTGACTTCGAAGGCGATGGTGTCCTTGCGGTAGGTGGCGAAGTCGTACTTGTCCTTGCGTTCCTCGGTCACCGTGATGTTGGAGAACCCGGCCGCGTACTGGCCCGTCTCCACCGAGAGGAACAGGTTCTCCCAAGACGTCGCCTGGAGATCGAGCTCCAGTCCCAGCACGTCCGCGACGAGTTGCGCGATGTCGATCTCGACGCCGATCACCGTCTTGTCGTCGTCGGCGCGGAACGACAGCGGGGGAGTGCCGTTGCCGGTGGTCCCGACGGTCAGTTTCCCGGTGTCGCGCACCGCTTTCGGCACCAGATTCGCGACGGCGTCGACCTTCTGCGCGCGGATCCGGTTCTGCTGCGCGGTGATGTCGATGCCTTCGGTCCCGGGCCGCGGGGCGGCGGGGGCCGCGGCTTCGGTCGTCCCGCACGCGGCCAGCGCGACCGTGGACAAGAGCAGGATCGGGTACAAGAGCTTTCTCACGGTGGTACTCCCGGGTTTTCTCAAAGGACCTTGTGGAGGAACGCCTTGGTGCGGGGATGCTCCGGCGCGTCGAGGAGTTGTGCCGGCGGGCCCTGTTCGACGACGCGGCCCGCGTCCATGAAGACCACGGTGTCGGCCACTTCCCTGGCGAAGCCGATCTCGTGGGTGACGACGATCATGGTGGTGCCGTCGCGGGCGAGTTGCTTGATCACGTCGAGGACCTCGCCGACCAGTTCCGGGTCGAGCGCGGACGTCGGTTCGTCGAACAGGAGGACTTCGGGCCGCACCGCGAGCGCGCGGGCGATCGCCACCCGTTGCTGCTGCCCGCCGGACAACTGCCGCGGATAGGCGTCGACCTTGTCGGCGAGCCCGACCTGCGCGAGCAGTTCACGCGCGTGGGCGGTCGCCTCCGCGCGAGAGCGGCGCTGGGCGGAAAGCGGCGCCTCGACGATGTTCTCCAGCGCGGTGAGATGCCCGAACAGGTTGAAGTTCTGGAACACGAACCCGATCTTCGTGCGCTGCTTGAGGATCTCGCGTTCGCGCAGTTCGTGCAGCCGGTCACCCGAGCGCCGGTAGCCCATCAGTTCGCCGCCGACACTGATGAAGCCGCGGTCGGCGCGGTCGAGATGGTTGATCAGCCGCAGCAGCGTGGACTTGCCGGAGCCGGACGGGCCCAGCACCACGGTGACCTCGCCGGTGCGGACCTGGAGGTCGACCCCGTCGAGCACGGTGAGCGTGCCGAAAGCCTTGTGCACGCCGCGGACGTCCACCTCGAAGTCTTCGCTCATCGGGCCGCCGCCTTCAGTTTGGCGAGGCCGGCGCGGGCCTTCTGCAGGGGAGTGGGCGGGACGGTGCGCAGGGCGCCCTTGGCGTAGTGGCGTTCGACGTAGAACTGCGCCACGGAAAGGAGTGTGGTCAAGACCAGGTACCAGGCGGTGGCCACCAGCAGGAGCGGGATCACCCGGCCGCTGCGGCTGTAGATCACCTGGACCTGGTAGAAGAGTTCGGGCAGTGCCATCACGTACACCTGCGAGGTGTTCTTGACCATGCCGATGATCTCGTTGGCCGCGTTCGGCACGATCGAGCGCATCGCTTGCGGCAGCACGATCCTGCGGAACTGCCTGCTCGCCGGGATCCCCAGCGCCGCGGCCGCTTCCCGCTGTCCCTGATCGACCGCGAGGAACCCGGCGCGCACGATCTCGCCGGAGTACGCGGCCTGGTGCAGGCCGAGGCCGAGCCCGGCCGCGAGGAACGGCGGGATCAGGCTCATCGTGTCGAACGAGACGAACGACGGGCCGAACGGGACGCCGAAGGAAAGCTCGTTGTAGAGAATGGCGAGGTTGTACCAGAAAAGCAGCTGGAGAATGAGCGGGACCGACCGGAAGATCCACGTGTACGTCCAGCTGACCGAACGCAGGAGCGGATTCCGGGAAATGCGCATGAGTGCGAGAACGGTGCCCAGTACGAATCCCGCGACTACGCCGAATGCCGTCAATTCCACCGTCAGGACCACCGAAGAGAGAACGGCGTCGGCGAACACGTAGTCGGCGACGACCGACCATTCCCAGGCCTGATTGGTCACCAGAGCGTGCCCGGCCATGGCCACCAGAACGGCGACAATCGCGGCGGCCAGCCAGGTCAGCGGCCGTCGGGCGGGCACTATCCGCAATCCCTCCTCCGGTCGGGTGGGCGCCGGAGGCGCGTCCAGATCACTCGTCATAAGACACCTGTCTCGCGGGAAATGGGCAGCATGAACAAGCCGAAAGCGGAAATGACCGAAAGGAAATGCCGTCGACGCGGCAGGGATCGCCGTTTCCTTCTCGTCGAGCCGACTTTAGGAAGGTGTGCCCGTCCCGGTCAACGAAGCCGGTGCCGGTTCCAGATGGTGGAAGCGCGAGACCCGCGAGTAGGGCGGGTCTCGTGAGTGGCAGGGGGTTCTTGAGCCGAGAGGCAACCATGTCGTGTTCGCGGGCGGGCCGGTGCCGGGGCGAAGGGAGCCTTCACCGGCGCGGACCCCGAACGAGAGCCGACCACCCCGACCGAGCTGGTGTCGTCCGTCCAGTCACGTGTGTCGTCCGTCTGATCACGTGTGTCGTCCACCCAGTCACGCGAAACCGCCCGACCGCTGACCTGGCCGGGGCGGTTCGTGCGTCAGGCGGGTTTGGCCGCGACGATCAGGTCCCGCACGATCGCTTGGTCCACCCGGTGCGAGAACTCCGCGAACGGGCCGTCCTCGCGGACTTCCAGTCCCGCCTTGTCCAGGATCGCGGCGAGTTCCTCGCGCGGCGCGACGTTGGTGTTCCAGGAGATGCCGAGCGCGCCGCCGGGCCGCAGCACCCGCGTCCACACCGGGACGGCGGCCGCGAGCAGATCCCGCGGGCTGCGCGCGAGCGACGCGTCCTGGGTGCGGTGGCTGCCGTGCTGCACGCCGTACGGGGCGTCGGTGACGATGAGGTCCACCGAGTTCGGGCGCAGCAGTTCGTCCGTGGTGAGCGTGTCGCAGTTGAGGTAGCTCAGTTTGCGGACCTCGCCCGCCTTGTACTGCTCTTTCGTGATCCCGAAACCGATGTCGAGTCGCCTGCCGAGCCGGACCTTGTTGCGGCGCACCTGACCGGATTCGGCGCTGTGCTTGATCCGCTTCTGCTTCAGCCAGGTCTTGACGAACAGTTCGTAGGAGTCGAAATCCTTGCCGTCGACGTCGAGTCCGGTCGCGTCGAAGCCGTACATCATCGCCTGGTTCAGCGTGGTGCCGCGCCCGCACAGCGGATCCAGCAGGTGCAGCGGTTTCTCCAGCATCGCGGCCGGGTTCGCCGTCGCCAGCAGGGTGACGTTCACGAGGAGTTTGGTGAACAGTTCGTTCGTCTTGCCCGGGTACTTCTGGATGGTCAGCAGATCCGAGTCGAAGTTCGCGAGCGGACTGATCGTGACCGGCTTCAGGACGCCGTCGCCGAGTTCGTACAGCGCGTACAGCGCGGAGAGGTTCGAAAGGAGCGCGAGATCGCGTTCGCTCAGCGGGGCGGGCGTGGTGAAGGTGAGGTAGCCGACGCCGCCGAGTTCCGTCTCGCCGATCTCGGAGATGTCGGTCTCCAAAGCGGACAGGCCGAACACCGCCAGCTCCGCGCGCAGCAGGGCGGGAGTGGAGTCGGTGTAGACCCGGTTGGCGGACGGGTAGATCAGGATCGCGTACTCGGACATCCGGGAGAGCGTAGCTTGACTGTTTGTGACGACCACTTTGGCGCAGGACCTCAAGGACGCCGCCGCCCTGCTGGCGCGCGCGAACGACGTGACATTGCTCGGCCACGTGCGCCCGGACGCGGACGCGCTGGGCAGCGCGCTGGCGCTCGGAAGGGCCCTCCAGCTGCGCGGTGGGGTCAAGGTCCGCGTCTCGGTCGGCGAACCCGAGGAGATGCCCGAAACCCTGCGGAGCCTGGACGCAGGCGGGCTCTACGTCCCCGCGAGCGAGCTCCCGGAGAGTGAACAGCTGCTGGTCGCGCTCGACACGCCCACCCCGGGCAGGCTCGGGAAACTCGCGTCGCGTGTGGACGCGGTCCGCGCGGCGGGGGGCGATGTGCTGGTGATCGACCACCACGCGTCCAACGTCTTCTTCGGCACGAAACACGTCGTCGACGACAGCGCGGAGGCCACCGCCGTGCTGGTCTTCGCGTTGCTGGAGGAACTCGGCACCGAGATCGACGAGCCGATCGCGCGCTGCCTGTACGCGGGGCTCGTCACCGACACGAGCGGGTTCCGCCGGGCCCGCCCGTCCACGCACCTGATGGCGGCGAAGCTGCTCGAAGCCGGTGTCGACCCGGACAAGGTGGTCCGCGAGATCGTCGACGATCACCCGTTCGCGTGGTTGCCGATGCTTTCGGACGTCCTCGCGGGGGCTCGGCTCGAACCGGACGAGGCGCGCGGTTTCGGGCTCGCGTACGCGGTCGTGACCCTCGATGCCGCGCGGACGGTGCGCGGGGAGGAGGTCGAAGCGGTCATCGACGTCGTCCGGTCCACCCGGGAGGCCGGGGTCGCCGTGGTGCTCAAGGAAGCCGAACCGACAGGGCCCTCGCGGCGCTGGACGGTCTCGCTCCGCTCGGCGGGCGGTGTCGACGTTTCGGCCGCGGCGGGGGAGCTGGGCGGCGGCGGGCATCGCCAGGCGGCCGGGTGTACCGCGGAAGGCACGCCGGGCGAGGTACTCGACAGGCTGAGGGCGGCGCTCTCGCGGGCGCCGCTGCTGTGATCCGCGAACTCGCTCCGTAACGGACCACCGCCGGGCCGCGACATCAGTGCGGATTACCGAGGGGGCTTCCCGGGTGGCGTGGTTGTCGTGGGTGGTGCCGCCGTTGCTGGCGGTCGTGGTCGGGCTCGAGACGAACGCCGCCTCGGAAAAGCTTCCGTCCTGGGTCCACGTTTCCGCGTGGCCGGTGCTCGGCGTGTTGACGGTCCTGTCGATCGCGGTGGAATTCGCCCGGCGGCGCAAACGGGACGGCAGGAGTGACGAAGCCCGGCTGAGCGACGCGGCGAACGCGCTGGCGGCGGCTGTCGCGAGTCAGTGGTCGCGTGAACTGTCGGGACTTCTGGCGGGCCGGGCGCTGCCGCAACCGTGGTCGACCACCGGTCGTCCGGTGCTGCCGCCGGCCGAGGACGTGCTCGGACCCGCGCCCGTCGAGGCGTGGGGCGGTCTGCGCAGGTTGTTCCGCCGGGTCCGGGCCGGAGGCAGCGGTGCGCCGGTCATCGACGTGCTCCGGCGCGCGGCGATCCGCGGCGACCTCGACTTCCACGGAGATGTGGACGACCTGGCGGCCCTCCTGCCGCGGCTGCCGCACCGGCAGGTGATCCTGCTGGGCGAACCCGGCGCGGGCAAGAGTGTGCTCGCGGGCCGGATCGCCTTGGCGCTGTGCGGAAAACGCGCGGAGGACGATCCGGTCCCGGTGCTGCTGCCGCTGTCGTCCTGGCGGGTCGGCGAGGAGTCCGTCCGGGACTGGATCAAGCGCAGGCTGCGCGCGGATTACGCGTCCCCCGACGTCGAACGGCTGGTGGACGCCGACCGCTTGTTCGCCTTGCTCGACGGGGTGGACGAGTTGCCGCCCGGTCTGCGGATCGAAGCGATCCGGCTGCTCGGGGCGAGCGGTCTGGCGATGCTGGTGACCACCCGCGGCCGTGAGTACACCGACGCCGTGCGGACTTCGCGTTCGGTGCCCGCGAAGGCGTTGGTGGTGGAGCTGCGCCCGATCGGCGGGGCGGACGTCGAGAAGTACCTGTCGGCGGGCTTGGTCGACGGCGACCCACGATGGGTGCCGGTGTTCAAGCGGCTTCGGGACCAGCCGGACGGCGCGCTCCGGCAGGTGCTGCGGACGCCGCTGATGATCGATCTGGCCCGCGACAGGGACCCGGACGACCTGCTCGGCTTCACCGACGCCGAGCGGCTCGAGGAGTTCTTGCTCGACGGAGTGGTGCCCGCCGCCTACCCCGGGGATCGGAAGGACAAGGCGGGACGACGGCTGGAGTTCCTCGCCGGGCATTTGCGGTCGCAGGGCACCTTCGAGTTCGCGTGGTGGAAGCTGCACCGCGCGCTGCCCTCGCCGTCACGGACCGTCGGGATCGGCATCGGCCTGATGGCGGCGGCGCTCACGTCGGTCGCGGTGTGGCTGATGGTGCTCCCGACCGTCGCCGGGGCGGGTGAGGCGGTGGCGCTCAGTCTCGCCGTGGGCTGCGTCGCGGGTCTGATCGTGGGTTCGCTGGCTTCCGCGAGCGAGGATCACGAACCGCGGCGGATCACCACACGGATGCGGGGCCGTCGGCTGGATCTGGCCGCGCGGCTCGGTGCGGGCGCGATGCGCGGCACCGCGCTCGGTGTGGTCATCGGCGTGGTCGCCGGAGTCGTGGACACCGCCGACCTCACCGGGCCCGCCTTGCTGATGGGCGCGGCGTCCGGCGCGGTGTTCGGGGTGGCCTACGGCCTGGTCGGCTGGCTGGAAACGCCCGCCGACCTGGTGCGCGCGGCGAGCCCGGCGGCGAGCCTGCGCGAAGACCGGACCACGAAACTGGTGCGGCTCGCGGTGTTCGGCCTGCCGTTCGGCCTGTCCGCCGGGCTGGTGCTCGGTCTGGTGGCGGGGCCGCGGGTCGGACTGCTCGACGGAATCGGCGCCGGTCTGCTCGGTGTCGTGGTGGGGCTGGCACGTGGTCCGCACGTGTGGACCCGCTTCGTCGTCGCCAGGGTGGTGTTGGCGCTGCGAGGCGAGCTTCCGTGGCGCCTGATGGCGTTCCTGGGCGAGGCCCACCGCCTGTGCGTACTGCGCGCCAACGGCGGCGTGTACAGGTTCCGCCACAACCTGCTCCAAGACCGGCTGGCGGGCGGCCTGCCGCGAAAGAAGGCGGCCGAGCCCGTCCCCGCGCGCTCGCCGGCACGATCGCGAACCCGTCGTGCGGTCACGCTGACACTGATCGTGTTGTTCAGCGGGACGGGTCTCGGTATCGGCCTGCCGGTCGCGGGTGGCTTGCAGGCGAAGTGCGGGCTGACGCCGTTCGATCGGGACATCCGTTACCTCCGCGGCGGGTTCACCTACGAATGCGTCGGCGTGACCGACGGCGCCTACGACTTTTCCGGGGACGGCACCGGGATCTCCAAGCTGATCGAGAGCCAGAACACCGCTGCCGTCACGGGATCGGGTTCGTACGTACGGGTGGCGGTCCTCGCGCCGCTCGCCCCGCGCACCTTCGACTCGCGGCAGATCAGGCACGCCCTTCGAGGTGTCTATCTGGCCCAGCGCCGGTACAACGCAAGCCACTCCCTCAAGGTGAAGGTCTTGCTGGCCAACGAAGGCAGCACCCAGGCGCACTGGGCCCCGGTGGTCGATCAGCTCGTCCGGATGTCGCGGGAAGAGCATCCGCTGGTCGCGGTGGTCGGGCTCGGGGCCAGCACCCGGAACTCGGTGGCCAGTACCCGGACGCTGGCCGCGCACGGCATTCCCATGGTCGCCGCGACCGCGAGCGAACTGCGCGCCGACGGTCTGTTCCAGGTCACCCCGCCCAGCTCGGAGTTCGCCGCCGCGCTCCGTCGCTCCTGGACGGGCCCCGCCCCGGAGTACGTGCTCACCGACGAGCCGTCGGACGGCTACGTCGAATCGCTGCGGAAGGAGTTCGTCTCGGCTTGGGGGGTACCCGAAATCCGGAACGGCGAACGCCGGGACCTTCCGGGCTGCCCGGCGGCCATGCTCTACGCCGGTCGCCGGGAAGGCCTCATCCGGCTGGACGACCACTTCGCCGCGAAATGCGGGCTCGGCTCGGTCACCATCGGTTCCGTCGTGACGGATCTTTCCTGGCGCACCCCGGATCGAACTCGGAGCCGGCTCATCTACGCGACACCGGCCGACCCCTCCGGTTGGTCGAAAGCACCCGAGTCCGCGCCTCCCGGCTTCGGAGACTTCTCGAAGGAGTACTCCGGTCAGTTCGGCGAACCCCCGGGCGACGTCTTCGCCCTGCTCCATCACGACGCCGCCGAAGCGGCGTTCGCCGCAATCGGAGCGGCCCTCGGGGAGAAGACCCCGAAGACCATCGCCGAGGTGCTGCGCACCGTCGGGGTCAACGGTGCGACCGGCACCTTCTCCTTCAACCGCAACGGAACCCCGGCGCGGAAGCCGATTCCGGTCCTCACCGAACCAGGCCGCGCGCCGGATCGGCATCCGTACCTGACCCGCTGACCGTCACACCGGCGGGCAGCCGGGTGTGTCCGTGCCGTTGCCCCGCGGACGCTTTTGGCGTTCTAGGCAACCGGCCGAAGGGACAAGCGCGTGGACACACCGACGTCGATGGCGGCGCTGGAGGTCATGGAGTAGCTGAACGAGCGGCCGGATTCCCCGCCGAGCGGGAACTCTTTCTCCTGCACGTGGAAGAAACCGACCGGATCAAGGCGGACTGGGACGAGACCGGCGGCCTTCGCCGATCGGTCCACCCGCAAGATCGACTTCGGCGGAAGGCTCTGAGCGGTGAAGGTGTGCTTTGGCCGCGGTCAGGGCCGAGGATGTGTTGTGAAAGCCACTTTCGCAACGGTGAAGGTTGTGAAAGTGGCTTTCGCAACGCCTGCCCTGTGGCTTCGCCTGCCGGGTCGGGTGGGTTGTGAGTGGGAATTCGCATTGGCACGGACCGGTTTGCTCACCCCATCGTGGCCGGTGCGGAGGGTGCCTGTTCGGCGAGTGTCGATGGGGTGTTCCGGTTTCCCCGCTCGCACCCCACCACCACCACCGCGATGTCGCGAAAGCCACTTTCGGGACATCAGACGTCCCGAAAGTGGCTTTCGCGACACCCGAAACCGGCACGTTTGCCCTACCCCTCACCAAGGGTGAAGAAGCCCGCCAGGGCGCGGGCGATCAGCTCCGGCGCGTTTCGGTGGGGAGGTGGCGCGCTCCCGGGACGCGGACGAGCGTGGTCCGCGGGATCTCCGAGGCGAACTTCTCCGCGTACTCCACTTTCTCGAAGGGTGGTCCTCGCCACACACCAGCAGCTTGGACGTCGTGGTCCGCCGCGGCGCGGGAAGGAGATCGACGATGGGCCGCGCCCGCCATGGCCAGCCAGAACGGCGGATCCGCGGGTCCGGCCACGGGGCGAGGTGCTCGGTGGCGATCCCGGTCAGTTCCGCGATCACGGCCTGGCGGCGGGCGGAGAGGGATTCCTCGCGGTGGGCGCTTCCCGGTCCAGGAGGCGTGGGGCGCGGGCCGGGAGCCGTAGGAAGTCGGCCGCGATCGGCCGCGGCCCCGCCTCCGCGAGCCCGCTCAACACGGGAAGCCACACCCGGCTCCAGTACGTTCCGTGCGGCAACAGGACGGCGCGGTGGTCAGAAAGCGGGCCGGTTCGCCGTCGACCTGGACCTCGGATCCGTGGAATGCCCGTTCCGGTGGTTTCCTCCATCAGGCCACTGTGGACCGGGGCCGCCGTCCGGCCGAGTGCCCGAACCGACATTCATGCTCGGTTTCCTGCCATTCCCCGAGAGCGGCACGGTCACCTTTACGCTGCGGAGGTGTCTCAACCTTCCGAAACCGACGAGCGAGTCCCGCCGAAACGCGTGCTCGGGCTCGCCGTGCCCGCACTCGGCGTCCTCGCCGCCGAGCCGTTGTACGTCCTGGTGGACACGGCCGTCGTCGGGCATCTCGGCGCGTTGCCGCTGGCCGGTCTCGCCGTCGGCGGTGTCGTGCTGTCGCAGGTCTCGAGCCAGCTGACCTTCCTCTCCTACGGCACCACGTCGCGGACGGCCCGCCTGCACGGCGCCGGACGTCGTGGCGAGGCCGTGCGCGAAGGGGTGCAGGCGACCTGGCTGGCGGTGATCGTCGGGCTGGTCGTGATCGTCGCCGGGCAACTGCTGGCCGCGCCCATCGCGCGGGTGCTGTCGGGGGATCCCGCGATCACCGACGCCGCCGTCTCCTGGCTGCGGATCGCGCTGTTCGGGACGCCGTTCATCCTGATCACGATGGCGGGCAACGGCTGGATGCGCGGCGTGCAGGATTCCGCGAAACCGTTGCGCTATGTCTTGGCGGGCAACGGGATCTCGGCCGTGCTGTGTCCCGTGCTGGTGTACGGCGCGGACTGGGGGCTGGAAGGTTCCGCGATCGCGAACGTCGTCGCGCAGGTGATCTCGGCGTCGCTGTTCATCGTGGCCCTGGTGCGGGAGCGGGTCCCGCTGCGCGCGGAGCCGAAGGTGATGCGCGCCCAGCTCGGCCTCGGCCGGGACCTGGTGCTGCGCAGCCTCGCCTTCCAGGCGTGTTTCGTCTCCGCCGCCGCCGTCGCCGCGCGGACGTCCACCGGTGCTGTCGGCGCGCACCAGGTCGTGCTGCAGCTGTGGACGTTCCTCGCGCTCGTGCTGGACTCGCTCGCGATCGCCGCGCAGTCGCTCGTCGGGGCCGCCCTGGGCGCCGGCGCGAGCAAACGGGCGCGGAGTGTTTCGAGCCAGATCACCGGCTACGGCCTGGTGTTCGGCTGCTTCCTCGGTGTGGTGTTCGCGTCGCTGGCCGGGGTGCTGCCGCAGGTGTTCACTTCGGACGCGACCGTACTCGGCGAGATCCCGCACGCGTGGTGGTTCTTCGTCGCGTTGCAGCCGATCGCCGGGGTGGTGTTCGCGCTCGACGGCGTCCTGCTCGGCGCGGGCGACGCGGCGTTCCTGCGCAACGCGACGCTGGTGAGCGCGGCGCTGGGGTTCCTGCCGCTGATCTGGCTGTCGCTCGCGTTCGGCTGGGGACTGGCCGGGATCTGGACCGGGCTCTCGCTGTTCATGGTGCTGCGGCTGGTGACCCTGCTGGTGAGGTGGCGCTCGGGGCGCTGGGCCGTGGAGGGTGCCGTCCGCGCGGCCTGACCCCGGGAAAGCGTGTGGCGAAAACCACCCGGGTAACGGGTATGTTTCGCCATTGCTTAGGAGCTACAACTATATGAGGCGGCAGCGCGGGCGTCTTCACTTGCCCGAAACCGTTCTCGAGGAGGAATCACTGTGACAGGCCGAGCCACCCGCCGGTCCTGGTTCATCTGGTTCGCCGCCGTCACCGTCTACCTCCTCGCCGTCTTCCACCGCACGTCGTTCGGCGTCGCCGGGCTGCAGGCCGCCGACCGTTTCGGCGTCGGCGCGGCCGCGCTCGGCACGTTCACCGTCCTGCAGGTCGGCGTCTACGCCGCGATGCAGATCCCCACCGGCGTCCTCGTCGACCGCTACGGCCCGCGCCGTGTGCTCACCGCCGCCGTGTTCTTCCTCGGGCTCGGCCAGATCCTGCTCGCGATCGCCGATTCCTACGCGCTCGGCCTTCTCGCCCGCGGCGTCGTCGGCTTCGGCGACGCGCTGACCTTCGTGAGCATCATGCGGCTGATCGCCGCCCATTTCCCCGGCCGCCAGTACGCCCTGCTCGCCGCGCTGACCGGCGCCATCGGGTACGTCGGCAACCTCGCCGCGACCGTCCCGCTCGGCCTGCTGCTCGACGGTCCCGGCTGGACTCCGACGTTCCTCGCCGTCGGCCTGGTGACGGCGCTGTACGCCGCCGTCGTCGCCCTTCGCGTCAAGGACAGCCCGCCCGGCGAGCCGGTGCCCGTGCGCGGAAAGGTGCACCCGAAGGTCCTCGGCCGCCAGGTCGCCGAGGCGTGGCGGACCCCGGGCACCAGGCTGGGATTCTGGGTCCACTTCAGCACGATGTTCGCGCCCAACGTGCTCACCATGCTGTGGGGCGTCCCGTTCCTGGTGCAGGGACAGGGCTATCCGAAGTCCACCGCGAGTTCGCTGCTGATCGTGTTCGTGTTCGGCTCGATGATCGGCGGCCCGTTCGTCGGCGGCTTGATCGGGCGCCGCCCGTCGCTGCGGATGCCGCTCGTCGGCGGGTACATCGGCGGCGCCGCGGTGATGTGGGCGGTCCTGCTCGGCTGGGGCGGGACGACCCCGGTCGCGGTCCTGGTCCCCGCGTTCGCCTTCCTCTCCCTCGGCGGCCCCGCGTCGATGATCGGCTTCGCGCTGGCACGGGACTACAACCCGCTCTCGCGCGTCGGCACCGCGACAGGGGTCGTGAACGTCGGCGGGTTCGTGGCCACGACGATCTCGGCGCTCGCGGTCGGCGTGCTGCTGGAGTGGACCGGCGGCTCGTTCCGCCTGGCGCTGCTGTCCGTCATCGTGGTGCTCGCGCTGGGCACCTTCCGGATGCTGGTGTGGTGGCGGCGCACCCGCGCCGTGCTGTTCGAGGCCGAGGCCCGCGGCGAGGAGATCCCGGTGCAGATCCGGCGCCGCCGCTGGGACGCCGAAGCGCCGCTGCCCGTCTCGTCCTAGGCGTCAGACGCGGGGAAAGTCCCCTTCAGCCCGGCCAGGGCCCGAAAGATAGGGTTCGGCCCGTGTCGCGCCCCAATCAGGCTCAAGCCAAGAAACGTCCAGCCCCGCCGCCCGGTCTCGTCATCGTCGACAAGCCGTCCGGGATGACCTCCCACGACGTCGTCGCCAGGGCGCGGCGCTTCATGGGCACCCGCAAGGTCGGGCACGCCGGCACCCTCGACCCGATGGCCACCGGTGTCCTGGTGCTCGGCATCGAACGCGCGACCAAACTCCTCGGCCACCTCGCCCTGGACCGCAAGACCTACCTCGCGACCCTCTCCTTGGGAATGTCGACCACGACCGACGACGCCGAGGGCGAGCCGATCGCCGAAGCCGCCCCGGAAGCTGTCGGGAAGGTCACCGACGAAGCGATCGCCGCCGGGATCGCCGCGCTGACCGGCGCCATCCAGCAGGTGCCGAGCGCGGTCAGCGCGGTCAAGATCGACGGGAAACGCGCGTACGCCCGCGTCCGCGCCGGCGAAGAGGTCGTGATCCCGCCGCGTCCGGTCACCGTGCACCGCTTCGATCTGCTCGCCACCCGCCGCGAGGCGGGCCGGATCGAACTCGACGCCGTCGTCGAGTGTTCGTCGGGCACCTACGTCCGGGCACTGGCCAGGGACCTCGGTGCCGGGCTGGACGTCGGCGGTCACCTGCTCGCGTTGCGGCGCACCACGGTCGGGCCGTTCACGCTCGCCAAGGCCCGCACTCTCGACCAGCTCGAGGAAGCGCCGGAGCTGTCACTCGACCTCGACGCGGCCGTCGCCGCGGCGTTCCCGCGCCGCGATCTGGACGCCCGCGCGGCCCAGGCGGTCCGATATGGACAGAGGGTGCCCTCGGCCGGGATCGAGGGCACGTACGGGATGTTCGGACCGGACGGCCGGGTGCTCGCGCTCGCCGCGGACGAAGGCGAACTGGCCCGGTCGGTGGTCGTGTTGCTGCCCGCCTAGGGTGGTGCACGAAGCGGGCCTGGAGGAGACGGGGCTACAAGTGCAGCGTTGGCGTGGTTTGGGTGACCTCCCCGGGAGCTGGGGACGGTGCGTGGTGACGATCGGCGTCTTCGACGGCGTCCACCGGGGGCATCAGGAACTGATCTCGAGGACGGTCCGCGCCGCCGCCGAACGCGGGGTGCCGAGTGTGGTGCTGACCTTCGACCCGCATCCGTCGGAGGTGATCCGGCCGGGCAGCCATCCCGCGCAGCTGACCACGTTGCGCCGCAAGGCGGAACTGGTCGAGGGCCTGGGCGTGGACGTCTTCTGCGTGCTGCCGTTCACTTTGGAGCTGTCGAGGCTGACGGCGCACGAGTTCGTGCACGAGGTCCTGGTGGACAAACTGCACGCGGCCGCGGTGATCGTGGGGGAGAACTTCACCTTCGGCGCCAAGGCGGCCGGTGACGTCAATCTCCTGCGCACCCTGGGGAAGCGGTTCGGTTTCGTGGCACACGGCGCGGAATTGCAGGGGCTGCTCGCCCAGGAGCAGACGGAGAACGAGATCACCTTCTCCTCGACCTACGTGCGTTCGTGCATCGACGCCGGAGACGTCATCGCGGCGTCCGAGGCGCTCGGCAGGCCGCACCGGCTGGAGGGCATCGTCGTCCGGGGCGACGGCCGGGGGCACGATCTCGGGTATCCGACGGCGAACCTGTCGACGCCGCGGTTCGCGGCGGTACCCGCGGACGGTGTCTACAGCGCCTGGTTCACCCGTTCGTCGGATCTTGGCCACCGGCTGCGCGCGGCGGTGTCGGTCGGGACCAATCCGACGTTCTCGGGGAGGGAACGCACTGTCGAGGCCTTCGTCCTCGACATCGACGAAGACTTCTACGGGCAGCACGTCTCGCTCGATTTCGTCGCCAAGCTGCGGGACCAGGTCCGGTTCCCGACGTCGGAAGGCCTGGTGAAGCAGATCGACGAAGACGTCCTCCGGACCAGGGAACTGCTCGGCGGGCAGGACTGACCGGAGCCGGTCTTGGCCGGATGACAATCGGTAAACACGCCCGCCCACGTGCGTTCCGGTGGCAAGATGTCACGGACCGCGCAGGGCGTTCGATGGGGTTAGGGGAGCGGACCAGGTGGAGGACCACAAGATCGTCCAGCGGAACATCGCGCTGCAGAGAGAGTGGTACGGGGAGCCGCTCGGCGATCGCGTGCGGAGACTGGTGGTGGCGTTCGACATCTCCCAGGCCTTCCTCGCCGAGGTCCTCGGCATCAGCGCGCCCATGCTCAGCCAGGTGATGAGCGGCCGCCGCGCGAAGATCGGCAACCCGGTCGTCCTCGCCAAGATGATCATGCTGGAGCGCAAGGTGCTGGTCCCGGCGGTCGCCGCGGGTGACCGGAAGGCCATGCAGGAGGCGCTCGAAGACGTCCGCGACTCGCGGCCGACGGTGGGCCGCGACAGCATCCCGGTCGGCGCCGTCGCCGACGACCAGGGTGTGCTCGCGGCGCTGCGGGACATCGGCGAGGACGAAGACCTCACCGAAGCCGCGAAGCTGCTCGACGACGACTTCCCGTCCCTCGCGGATCTGCTGCGCCGGGCGGCCAAGAACTCCTGACGATGCTGCTCTTCAGCGCACTGATCCCTCCACCCGGTGTCCTGGACGAGGTCGCCGCCGCTCTGGGCACGCCCGAGGACGGCGATTTCCGCTGGTCGACGCGGGAGAACTGGCATGTCACCCTCGGTTTCTACGGCGAGGCGGACGCGGCCGAGCGGGGCGAATGGCTCGCCGGAAGGCTGGCCGATGAGGGGCCGATCGGCCTCCGGCTGGAAAAGGCCGCGACATTCCCCGGGGTGCTGTGGTTGAGTGTGTCCGGAACCGGGCTCCACGAGCTGGCCGTGAAGGCCGGCGCGGAGAGTGAGGGCAGGCCCTACGTGGCCCACCTGACACTGGCCCGCTTCCCCCGCGACCGGCCGGAAGCCGCGAGCGCGTGGGAGGAGCGGCTGGCCGGGTTCACCAGTGAGACTTGGACGGCGGCAGAGGCCGTCCTGATGAGCAGTGAACGTGAACGGGGCGTGTCGCGCTACCGGGTGATCCGGTCGTACGAGTTGAACCGCGCCCGCGCCTGAAGTCGCTGATCACGAGACTGGTAACCTCGATGATTGGGTCCGGCTGCAGTCCGTGGCGGCCGTGACCGTCTCACCCGGCGTGATCGATCGTCCGGGCCGCACGGCACAGAACATCTAGGAGCACCACTGTGGCTTTGTCCACCGAAGAGAAGAAGTCGATCCTTGCCGAGTACGGCGTGCACGACTCGGACACCGGATCCCCCGAGGCCCAGGTCGCGCTGCTGACCAAGCGCATCGTCGGCCTCACCGAGCACCTCAAGGCTCACAAGCACGACCACCACTCCCGTCGCGGGCTCCTGCTGCTGGTCGGCCGTCGCCGCCGGCTGCTGAACTACGTGATGAAGGTGGACATCGAGCGTTACCGTGCGCTGATCCAGCGTCTCGGCCTCCGCCGATAGCTTGAACCCGAGGGGGAGTGACCACTGCGGTCGCTCCCCCTCGGTCTAAGAACAAGGCGCGAGCGCGCCCGAGGAACCGTCCGCCGGTCCTCGGTAGTGGTTCCCGGGCAACGGCCCGGGAGCTTCGATCGAAGACCGGCCTCACTCCTCGAGCGTCCGCAGGCGAAACAGGTCCCAGGGTGGGAGACTCGCGCCGTTACAGAGGATCAAAAGAGGAGATACACCCTATGACCGACTCCACCGGAGTCACCGTGCACGAAACCGAAGCCGTGATCGACAACGGCCGTTTCGGCACCCGCACCGTTCGCTTCGAGACCGGCCGCCTGGCCCGTCAGGCAGCCGGCGCCGTCGTCGCCTACCTCGACGAAGAGACCATGCTGCTCTCGGCGACCACCGCGTCGAAGCACCCGAAGGACCACTTCGACTTCTTCCCGCTGACCGTGGACGTCGAGGAGCGGATGTACGCCGCCGGACGCATCCCCGGCGCGTTCTTCCGTCGCGAGGGTCGCCCGTCGACCGACGCGATCCTGACCTGCCGCCTGATCGACCGGCCGCTGCGCCCGTCGTTCACCGACGGTCTCCGCAACGAGATCCAGGTCGTCATCACCGTCCAGAGCCTCAACCCGGACGACCCGTACGACGTGCTCGCGATCAACGCGGCTTCGGCCTCGACCCAGATCGCCGGCCTGCCGTTCTCGGGTCCGGTCGGCGGCGTCCGCGTCGCGCTGATCGAGGGCCAGTGGGTCGCGTTCCCGACCTGGAAGCAGCTGGAAGACGCCACCTTCAACATGGTGGTCGCCGGTCGCATCGTCGGTGACGACGTCGCGATCATGATGGTCGAGGCCGAGGCCACCGACCGGACGCTCGACCTGATCGCCGACGGCGGCAAGTCGCCGGACGAGATCGCCGTCGCCGAGGGCCTCGAGGCCTCGAAGCCGTTCATCAAGGCACTCTGTGTCGCGCAGCAGGAGCTGGCCGACGTCGCCGCCAAGCCGACCGGCGAGTTCCCGGTCTTCCTGGCCTTCGAGCAGGACGCCTTCGACGCCGTCGCCGCCATCGCGACCGACGACCTCGCGAACGCCCTGACCATCGCGGGCAAGCAGGACCGTGACAACGCGACCGACCAGGTCAAGGCCGCGGTGCTGGAGAAGATCGGCCTGGGCGAGGGCGAAGCCTTCCAGGGCCGTGAGAAGGAGATCGGCGCGGCCTTCAAGTCGCTGTCGAAGAAGATCATGCGCAAGCGCGTCCTCACGGACAAGATCCGCATGGACGGCCGCGGCCTGACCGACATCCGCTCGCTCGCCGCCGAGGTCGCCGTGATCCCGCGGGCGCACGGTTCCGCGCTGTTCGAGCGCGGTGAGACGCAGATCCTGGGCGTCACCACGCTGAACATGCTCCGCATGGAGCAGCAGATCGACTCGCTCTCCCCGGAGACCACGAAGCGATACCTGCACCACTACAACTTCCCGCCGTTCTCCACCGGCGAGACCGGCCGCGTCGGTTCGCCGAAGCGGCGCGAGATCGGCCACGGCATGCTCGCCGAGCGCGCCCTGGTCCCGGTCCTGCCGAAGCGTGACGAGTTCCCGTACGCGATCCGCCAGGTCTCCGAGGCGCTGGGCTCCAACGGCTCCACCTCGATGGGCTCGGTCTGCGCGTCGACCATGGGTCTGCTGAACGCAGGTGTCCCGCTGAAGGCGCCGGTCGCCGGCATCGCCATGGGCCTCATCTCCGACGAGGTCGACGGCGAGACCCGCTACGTCGCGCTGACCGACATCCTCGGTGCCGAAGACGCCATGGGCGACATGGACTTCAAGGTCGCCGGCACCAAGGACATCATCACCGCGCTGCAGCTCGACACGAAGCTCGACGGCATCCCGTCGGAGGTCCTCGCGGCCGCGCTGAAGCAGGCGAAGGACGCTCGCCTCACCATCCTGGAGGTCATCGCCGAGGCGATCGACGGCCCGGACGAGATGAGCCCGTACGCCCCGCGCGTCACCAGCGTGAAGATCCCGGTGGACAAGATCGGCGAGGTCATCGGCCCGAAGGGCAAGATGATCAACTCGATCACCGAGGAGACCGGCGCCGACATCTCCATCGAGGACGACGGCACGATCTACGTGGGCGCGGCCGACGGCCCGTCGGCGGAGGCGGCGATCGACAAGATCAACGCCATCGCCAACCCGCAGCTGCCCAAGGTCGGCGAGCGCTTCCTCGGCACCGTGGTGAAGACGGCCGCGTTCGGCGCGTTCGTCTCGCTGCTGCCGGGCAAGGACGGCCTGGTGCACATCTCCAAGCTGGGCAACGGCAAGCGGATCGCCAAGGTCGAAGACGTGGTCAACGTGGGCGACAAGCTCCGCGTCGAGATCGCCGACATCGACAACCGCGGCAAGATCAGCCTGATCGTGGTCAAGGAAGACGACGCCGCCGAGGCGGAGAAGCCCGCCGAGGGCGCGGACGCCGAGGCTCCGAAGGCCGACGCCCAGTAGTCCTGGCACGTACGGTGTGAAACGCCGGGAAAGGGTCGTTCGGGACGCGAGTCGTCCTGAACGGCCCTTTCCTGACATGTGAGTTAGGGATCCGTTGGCACGTCAGGTTTCCGGGCACGAACAGCCCGTCGGCAGCACCCGCACCCTCGAGTCCACTCCGGACGGCGCGGTGGTCAAGCGCAGTGTGCTGGCCGGTGGCCTCCGGGTCATCACCGAGCACGTTCCCGCCTCCCGTTCGGTGACGGTCGGGCTGTGGGTCGGCGTCGGCTCGCGTGACGAGCCGTCGTCGGTCGAAGGTGCGGCGCATTACCTCGAACACCTGCTGTTCAAGGGCACCACGAACCGCGACGCCACCCAGATCGCCGAGGAGATCGACGCGGTCGGCGGGGAGTTCAACGCGTTCACCGCGAAAGAGCACACCTGCTACTACGCGCAGGTGCTCGACGAGGACCTGCCGCTCGCGATGGACCTGGTCACCGACGTCGTGTTCGAGGCACTGTGCACGGACAAGGACGTCGAGACCGAGCGCAGTGTCGTGCTCGAAGAGATCTCGATGCGCGACGACGATCCCGAAGACCTGCTGCACGAGACGTTCGTCGGCGCGATCCTGGGCGACCACGCGCTCGGCCGTCCGGTGCTCGGCAGCGAGAAGTCCATCATCGAGATGTCCGCGTCGGCGTTGCGCGGGTTCTACCGTCGCCGCTACACGCTGCCGCGGATGGTGCTCGCGGTCGCCGGGAACATCGAGCACGGCCAGGTGCTTCGCTTGGTGCGCAAGGCTTTGCGGAACCGTCTGACCGGGACGGCGACACCGGTGGCGCCGCGTGGCGGGCGGGCGCGGATCGCGATGGCGCCGAAACTCGCGCTGCACACCGACGACACCGAGCAGGCGCACGTGATGCTCGGCCTGCGGTCACTGCCGCGGCACGACGACCGCCGGTTCGCGCAATCGGTGCTCAACGCCGCGCTCGGCGGCGGGATGAGTTCGCGTCTGTTCCAGGAGGTCCGCGAGAAGCGCGGGCTGGCGTACCAGGTGTACTCGTCCGTCGCGAGCTACGCCGACGCCGGGCACATGGCCGTGTACGCGGGCTGTCAGCCGGAGAAGCTCGGCGAGGTCGCCGGGGTGATCCGCGAGGTGCTCGAACTCGTCGGCAAGGACGGGCTGAGCGAGGCCGAGGTCATGCGGGCGAAGGGGCAGTTGCGGGGCGGGCTCGTGCTCGGTCTCGAGGACACTTCGTCGCGGATGTCGCGGATCGGCAAGAACGAACTGAACTACGGCCGCTATCTCGGCGTCGACGACACGGTCGCGCGGATCGACGCCGTCACCACCGAAGAGGTCTGTGCGCTCGCTCGCACTCTGCTGCACCGCCCTGGTGGCGTGACGGCGGCGGCGGTCGTCGGGCCGTACGCTCACGCCGACGACCTGCCGGACGATCTGCACGAGGTGATCGCATCATGACCGCTGGAATTCGCGTCGGTGTGCTGGGCGCACGCGGCCGGATGGGCCAGGAAGTGGTCAACGCCGTCAACGGCGCCGACGACATGGACCTTGTCGCCGCACTGGACGCCGGAGACGACTTCTCGGCGCTCAAGCAGGCGCAGGTCGTCGTCGACTTCACCCATCCCGACGCGGTGATGGACAACCTGGAGTTCCTGACCGGCAACGGGATCCACGCGGTCGTCGGGACCACCGGGTTCAGCGGGGAGCGGCTGGAGAAGCTGCGCTCGTGGCTCGACGCCGACCCGTCGCTCGGCGTGCTGATCGCGCCGAACTTCGCCCTCGGCGCGGTGCTGGCGATGCGTTTCGCCCAGCAGGCGGCACGCTTCTACAACTCGGCCGAGGTCATCGAGCTGCACCACAACCGCAAGGCCGACGCGCCTTCCGGCACCGCCGCGCATACCGCCCGGCTGATCGGCGAGGCCCGTGCGGAAGCCGGGCTCGAACCGGGCGAAGACGCGACGACGTCCGAAGTGGACGGTGCTCGCGGCGCGCTCGTCGACAACGTCCGCGTGCATTCGGTCCGGCTGCCCGGTCTGGTGGCGCACGAGGAGATCCTGTTCGGCGGCGAGGGGGAGACCCTCACCATCCGGCACGATTCGCTGCACCGCACGTCGTTCATGCCGGGTGTGCTGCTCGGCGTGCGCTCGGTGCTCACGCGGCCCGGCCTGACGGTCGGTCTCGAGAACATCCTCGACCTGTGAGGGCCCGCAATTTCGCGCTGGTGATGACGGCGGCCCTCGCGGTCTACGTCGTACTGCTGGCCGGCCGGGGGATCGCGTTGCTGGGCACCGGCGAGACGGTGCCGGTGATCTTCGGTGTCGGCGTCCTGTTGCTGCCGCTGCTCGGGATCTGGATCATCGTGACCACCTGGCGTTCCGGCGTCCAGATCCAGCGGCTCTCGCGGCGGCTGGACGAGGAAGGCGGCCTGCCCGACGTGTCCGATCTGCCGCGGCGGCCTTCGGGCCGGGTGGATCGCGACGCCGCGGACGCCTGGTTCGACGAGCGCCGGGCCGAGGTCGAGGCGGATCAGGAGAACTGGCGCGTCTGGTACCGGCTGGCCTACGCGTACGAGATCGCGGGGGACCGGAAGCGGGCCCGCGCCACGATGCGGAAGGCCGTCGAGCTCGAGGCCGCTTCCCGCTGAGCTGAAGGACGCTTTCCCCGCATGACATGAGGTGAAAGCGCCCTTCACCGCATGTGACGCGGGGAAAGTCCCCTTCAGGTCAGTAGTGGAACCAGCCGGCGAACAGGGCTGGTGACGCGGCCAGCAGGCTGAACCGCAGCCAGCGGCCCAGGAAACCGGTGGCCAGGAAGCTCGCCAACGGCATCTTCACCAGTCCCGCGAGCACGCTCGTGGCCATGTACGGCGGCAGGCCGACGACCGAACTCACCCCGTACGTGCCCGCCATCCAGTGCGGATGCCGGTGGCAGCGTTCGCGAAGGGCGTCGAGCCGGGCGCGCATCTTCTTGGTGCGCGCCCGCCATCTTTCCCTGCGCGGGGTGGGCGGCCGCTCCCGGTGCAGGCGGTCGTGCAGGGGTTTCGGCAGCTTGATCGTGCCCTTGGCGGCGAGGTAGTAGAGCGTCTTCCCGCCGACCTGACCGGCCGCGACGATGGCGCCGAGCAGCAGCCACGGCATCGTCGGCTGGCTCGCGCACAGGCCGATGAGGAACATCTCGATGCTGACGATGGGGAGGATCGCGGAGCCGAAGGCGACGCCGAACGACAGGAGCAACCAGCCCACCATCGTTGCCTCCCCGTTATCTTGTCCACTCCAAGTTATCAGCTGAATCACGGGTCGCACTGGGGCCAGCCCCCGTTACCGGCCTGGGGCGCGCACCAGAAGATCACCTGTTCGTCGGCTCTCGGCCACTTGCCGCTGCCATCCTGGGGTCGTGGCCGACGTGCACGACGCGGTCCGCGGCAAAGGTTTCGCGGATCGCTTCGCCGACTTCTGCGCGGCCGTGGTCCGGCGCCTCCCCTTCGGGCTTTCCCGGCTGGCGGCGCCGAGTTTCCTCGGTTTCGCGCTCATCAACGGGTTCACCTTCGGGGTCGACCTGCTCCTGCTCGTGCTGCTTCGCGGCTGGCTCGGCCTGCCGGTGTGGCTGGCGATCACGCTCGCGTACGCGACGGCGTTCGGGCTGAGCTTCGTGCTGAACCGCAGCATGAACTTCCGCTCGCACGCGCCCGTCGGCAAGCAGGCGGCGCTGTACGTCGTCGCGATCATCGTCAACTACCTGGCGTTCCTGCTCGGCGTCGGCGCGGGACTGGCCGCGCTGGGCGTCGACTACCGCCTGTCCCGGCTCATCGCCGGGGCGTGCGAAGGCGTGTTCATGTACTCGGTGATGCGCTGGGTCGTGTTCGCGAAGTCAGGGAGTGAGCTCGTGGTCGAGGCCGCCGGTGAGCCGGACTTCGCGCACGTTCGTGCTTCCGGTGTCGAGGATGCGGACGGTTCCGTCGGGGGACCAGCCCGCGCGGCGGAAGAAGCCCAGTGAGGCGTGATCGGTCTGGGCGACCCAGCTGATCCCGCGTGTGGCGCCGTCCCCGCGCAGCCAGATGGACGCGTTCGCCAGCAGCCGTCCCGCGTGCCCGCGCCGTCCCCAGCGTGGCTCGACCAGCAGCGAGGCGATGAGCGCGGTCGTCGAAGCGTCGTCGGGAAGCGATCCGTCCGCGGCGGCCACCTCGCTCACCGGTGCCCGGCCCGCGACGCAGAAGCCGACGGTGAACTCGCCTTCGGTGGCGAGGAAGACGCGCGTGCCCGGGTACTCGATCGTTTCGGCCCAGGTCTTCTCGAGCTCCACGACGTCGAGCTCGGCGACGGCCGCTTCGCCGAGCAGCTCCGTGTACGCGCTTCGCCAGGTATCGCGCTGGATGCGGGCGATCTCGGGAGCGTCGGACACTACTGCTGGGCGGACTTCGGCGGCGGCCATGCAGGAAACCTACTGGGTCGCCGGAAACTGTCGGTGGCGGATGGCACCATTCCGATGATGAGCACTACGACCATCAGCGGGCCGGTCGCGCGCCGGATCGCCCTGGCCGCGCAGGGGTTCGCCGACGCCCGTCCCGGCGGGGCGGTGACGAGACGGCATTTGCAGCGCGTGCTGTCGCGAACCCAGTTGCTGCAGCTGGATTCGGTGAACGTCGCGGTCCGCGCGCACTACATGCCGATCTTCTCGCGCCTCGGCGCGTACGAGCCCACGCTGGTGGACGACGCGGCCTGGTCCCATTCCGTCCGCAAACCCCGGATGCTGGTCGAATCCTGGGCGCACGAGGCGAGTCTGCTGCCGGTGGCGGACTGGCCGCTCCTGCGGTCCGGCGCGAAGCGTATGGGCTGGTGGACGAACTACGCGCGCGTGCTGGAGCAGACGCCCCAGCTGGTGGACGACATCCTCGCCGTGGTCAAGGAACAAGGACCGATCGGCGCGGGCGGCATCGAGCGGGCGCTGGAAAGCGACTCGGGCGGGTACAAGCCCGGCTCGTGGTGGGAGCGGTCGGAGGTCAAGAAGGCCTGCGAGTGGCTCTTCGGCATGGGTCAGCTGACCACCGGCACCCGGCGGTCGTTCGAGCGGCTGTACGACCTGACCGAACGCGTCGTGCCGCCGGAGATCCTGTCGCTGAGGGTGAGCCCGGAGGAAGGCGCCCGCGAGCTGATCACCCGCGCGGCCGTCGCGCTGGGCATCGGCACCGAACCGGACCTGCGGGACTACTACCGGCTCGGCCCCGACGTCAGCAAGCGGGCGGTGGCCGAACTGGTCGACGCGGGCGTGCTGGAACCGGTGATCGTGGACGGCTGGCCCGCCCCGGCGTACCGGCACGTCGCGGCGAAGGCGCCGCGGTCGGTCGCCGGCCGCGCGCTGCTCTCGCCGTTCGACCCGCTGATCTGGGAACGCGCCCGCACCGAGCGCATCTTCGACTTCTTCTACCGCATCGAGATCTACGTCCCCGAGCCGAAGCGGATCTACGGGTACTACGTGTTCCCGTTCCTGCTCGACGGCGAACTCGTCGGCCGGGTGGACCTCAAATGCGATCGTGCCGCCGGGGTGCTTCGCGTCCAGGGCGCCTTCACCGAACCCGGGGTGGACGTCGCGCGGGTCGCGAGCGAGCTGGCGGGGGAGCTGCGGTTGATGGCGGAATGGCAGGGGCTCGACGGGGTCGTGGTGGGGGAGCGGGGCGACCTCGCTCCGGTCCTTTCGCGCCTCGTGCGCTGATCCTTCGCTCCGTGAAGGCCTCCTTGCCTACCCTGAAGGTAGTGAAGGAGTCCTTCACGGACTTGCGGATCGTCACGTCCGCCTCACGTGCACCAGAAGTCACTGCGGCTGCGCGTGAAGGACTCATTCCCTCGGCTCAGCCGAGGAAACTCGACCTTCACACCTTCCCAAGTACATGAAGGCCCCCTTCCTTGCGCTAGGCGCAAGGAAGGGGCCTTCATGTACTTCAAGCGATCACGTGAAATACCGAGTCGGCCGCGCCACTCACGACCCGAAATGACCGAGGGACCTTCGCTCCCACCCCCGTGGAAAAGTGAGAGCAAAGGTCCCTCGATCCCCCTGCAGTCCGCGGCCTCACCGAGCCGCGCTGGTCACCACCGCGTCGCCGGTACCGGTCCGCGCCCGCACCTTCAGCGAGACCTCCGCGGGCGCGCTCTCCGCGACATCCAGCTCGCTCGACACCGAACCCGTCGTCGACGAAAGGTCGATTTCCGCCCGCACCCCACCGCGGATCCCGACCCGGACCTCGCCCGAGCCGGTGGTCAGTTCCAGCGATCCGGAGGCGGCGTCCGCCACCGAGAGGTCGCCGCTGCCCGTGCGCGCCAGGACCTCGCCCGCGACCTCGCCGAGCCAGACGTCACCCGTGCCGGTCGCGACCGTGGCCGAACCGCTCACCGACGACGCTTCGACGGAGCCGCTGCCGGTGCGCAGCTGCAGACCGGACACGGTCGGCCCGAGTTTGATGCCGCCGGTGCCGGTGCGGACGATCGCCGAACCGTCTGCCCGCTCCAGGCCGACATCGCCGGAGCCGGTCAGGATGTCGGCGCGCCCGGCGGAACCGGTCACCGTGACGTCGGCCGCCCCGGCCCGTACCTCCAGATGCGAACCGGCGGGCGCCCGGACGGTCACGGCGAGCAAGACGTTCTTCAGCTGCCAGGCCTTCGGTGCCTGGACGACCAGCCGGTTGCCGACCTTCTCGATCCGCGTCTGCGCCAGGGCGTCGCCCACCGACGTCCGCGGGTCGGCGCCGAGCTGGTCGCCGAAACGTTCCCCGACCCAGCTGAGCAGGCTCGTCATCCCGTCCACCCACGGCTGCTGTTCGCCGCCGTCGCGGCGGACCTCGGCGTGGACGCCGCTCTCACCGGTCAGATCGATGGTCACCCGGCCGATGGCCACACTCACGTCGATCTCGATCGGGCCCTCGGCCTCGAACTCTTCGACGCGCACGGTCTCTTCACCGGCGGGAATGCTTTCCTCGGTCATTTCCGTCCCCTCAGCCCTGGACCCAGCCGTGCAGATGCGAACCCGCACCGCCGCCGGGCTTCTGCTTGTACTGCCACTCGCCGCCGCTCTTGCCCAGCGCCCCCTGGACGGCCTGCGAGACGAACGTGTTCAGCGAAACGCCCTGAGAGGCGGCAGCGGCTTCCGCCTGGCCCTTGACCTGCTCGAACAGGCGCAGGGTGATGCGCGTGATGTCGCCCGTGTCCACCTTGGGGGCGCGCGGGGCCTCCCGCGGCGCCTCGTGGCGGGGTGCGGTCTGCTCGGCGCTCTCGGCGGAGCCGGTGACGACGACGCGCACGTCGCGGCCGTCGAGCCGGACGTCGACGACGTGTCCCGGCAGCGCCGAGGTCACCTCGGCGGCCAGATCGGCCAGGGCGTTCATGATGGTCAACCGGGCGGCCGGCTCCAGTGCCGACGACAGCAGCGCGGCGGCGCGCCGCGTCTGCTCGTCGCCGGCCGAAGCCGTGTTCGCGAGGTCTTCGCGAAGGCTTGTGATGTACGGCGTCAGATCCATGACACCACTATGACGTCACTAGTGATGTCAGTCAAGGAGCCGATGACGTCACCGTGATGTCGCCGGGGTGTCAGGGAAGGCTGCGGTTACGCTGCCCGGAGTCGTGGAGCAGGGGTCGAAAGGGAGTGCGAACGTGGCCGAGACCGTGTCACCCAAGGTTCAACTGATCGCGAAGACGGAGTTCTTCCCGCCGTCGGACGTACCGTGGTCGACCGACGCCGACGGTGGTGAGGCGCTGGCCGAATTCGCGGGCCGGGCCTGCTACCAGTCCTGGAAGAAGCCGAACCCGAAGACGGCCACCAACGCCGGTTACCTCGAGCACATCATCGACGTGGGCCACCTGTCGGTGCTGGAGCACGGCTCCGTCAGCTTCTACATCACCGGGATCTCCCGGTCGCTGACGCACGAGCTGATCCGCCACCGTCACTTCTCCTACTCGCAGCTCTCGCAGCGCTACGTCCCGGAGCGCGACGCCGCGTTCGTCGAGCCCGACGTCATCGCGCAGGACCCGGAGCTGCACGCGAAGTTCCTCGCCGCCTCGCAGGCCGCCGTCGACGCCTACACCGAGCTGCTCGCCGGGCTGGAGGAGAAGTTCGCCGACGTGCCGAGCGCGACCTTGCGTCGCAAGCAGGCCCGCCAGGCCGCCCGCGCCGTGCTGCCGAACGCGACCGAGACCCGCATCGTGGTCACCGGCAACTACCGCGCCTGGCGGCACTTCATCGCGATGCGCGCCACCGAGCACGCCGATGTCGAGATCCGCGCCCTGGCCATCGACTGCCTGCGCGAGCTGCAGAAGGCCTCGGGCAACGTGTTCGCGGACTTCACCATCTCCGCGCTGCCCGACGGCACCGAGGTCGCGTCCAGCCCGAAGGTTCTCGAGGGCTGATGCGACGCCTCGCGATCGACGTCCGGCCCGGCGAGTACGCGGTCGCCCGCCTCGCCCCGGACGCGCCGGTTCCGGCGAATCTGCTCGACCCCGGCGAGCCCGTGCTGATCTCCATCACACGGACGCCGGAAGAGCTTTCGGTGATCTGCCCGGCGGGCCTCGCGCCCGCCGGGGCCACGGTCGAGGAGGGCTGGCGGCTCCTGTCGGTCCGCGGGCCGCTGGCCTTCACGCTGACCGGCATCATCGCGGCGCTGTCGAGCGAACTGGCCGCCGCCGGGGTGGCGCTGTTCTCGATCTCCACTTTCGACACCGACCACGTGCTGGTCCGGGCCCCCGAGCTGGAACGCGCGGTGAAGGCGCTCCGGGAATCCGGGCACGAGGTCACGGTCTGATCCAGAAGCCGGGCGAAGGAACCTTTCGGGGCGCGAACGGGTCCGAGTGAGCATCCCGCGCGAATCGAAGGAGCACGGAACCTTGACCGACGAACAGACCCGTCCGTACGGGCCGCCCCAGCAGACGTATCAGGCCGCCGGCGCGCGGATCGTCGCCGGCCGATACGCCCTGCTGGGCGAGCTCGGCCGTGGCGGGATGGGGATCGTCTGGCGCGCTCAGGACCAGGTGATCGGCCGTCAGGTGGCGATCAAGGAACTGAAGTTCCCGGACGGACCCGAGGACGCCTCGGTGCTCTCGGAGCGGATGCTGCGTGAGGTCCGCGCCGCCGGGCGGCTCAACGACCCGGCCGTCGTCACCGTGTACGACGTCGTCAACGAGGGCGGCGCCACCTACATCGTGATGGAGCTGGTCGAGGCGCCGACGCTGGCCGACCTGGTGCGCGAGCGCGGCCCCATGCCCGCCCAGCAGATCGCGGTGGTGGGGGAGCGGGTGCTGTCCGCGCTGCGGGCCGCGCACGCCGCCGGGATCGTGCACCGCGACGTCAAACCCGCGAACATCATGGTCGCGCCGGACGGACGGGTGAAGCTCACCGACTTCGGCATCGCCCACGCCACCGACGACCCGCGCCTGACCACCAGCGGCATGATCGTCGGCTCGCCCGCGTTCATGGCGCCGGAACGGGTCGAGGGCCGCGACGCGATGCCCGAGTCCGACCTCTGGTCGCTGGGCACGACCCTGTTCTTCGCCGCCGAGGGCATCGTCGCGTTCGAACGGTCGACCACCGCGGCCACGCTGCACGCGATCATGACCGAGGCGCCGTACCTGACCCGCGTCCAGGGGCCGCTCGCCGCCGCGATCCTCGGCCTGCTGGTCACCAAACCCGAGGCGCGGATGTCGTACGACCAGGTGGGCAGCCTGCTCTCGGCCGCGCAGGGCGTGCAGGCCCAGCCGACCCCGCCCTCGGGCGGCACGGCGATGCTGCACCCCGGCCAGCCGATGACCCGCCTCGCGCCCGCCCCGGCGAAGCGCAACCTCCGTCCTCTGTGGCTCAGCCTGGCCGCGGTCGCCGTGATCGGCGCCCTGGTCGGCGGGATCTTCCTCGGCCGCTGGATGGCCACGCCGGAGGGGAACAAACAGGCCCAGCCCACGTTGACCTACGGCATCAACGGCCAGGTCAAGCTCGGCTCCTCGGGAGACTGCTACAACGTGCCGCTCCGGGACGGCATCAACCTGAACGACAACATCAGCTGCGACAGGGACCATCTGCTGGAGGTCTTCGCCAAGGGAAGCCTGCTCGACGTCGAGTCCTCTTCGGACGACGACGCCCAGGAAGCCGTCTATCCCGGTGCCGAAGCCGTCAGCAGGATCGCCGAAGCGCTGTGCTCGGCGACCTTCAACTCGAACGTCGTCCCGGCGCCGCAGCGGGCGACGCTGATCTGGCGGCCCGTCGTGCCGACCGAGGCCGAATGGAAACGTCCGCCCAATGAGGACGACCGGAACTACTCCCGCGGGTTCCTCTGCCTGCTCGCCAAGGCCGACGGCAGCCAGATCCCGTCGCCGATCACGACCAAGGTCAAATAGCTCACACAGAGTTTTCGCCGAGTTCGCCTTCGCCACGGAAAATCTCCCGCATTCTCGGGAATGACCACGTCGGCAAGGGGTCCGGCGTGCGCAGGAGGTACCTTCACATCATGTCCACTCCACCCACCGCAGCGCCGGGAAGACCGTTCGGGCGCGTGCTCACCGCGATGGCCACCCCCTTCGACGCCGACGGCGCACTGGACCTGAAGCGGGCGCAGGAGCTGGCCGAACACCTCGTGGAACTGGGGAACGACGGTCTCGTCGTGAACGGCACGACCGGCGAAAGTCCCACCACGACAGACGCCGAAAAAGCCGAGCTGGTCCGCGCGGTCGTCGAGGCCGTGGGTGACCGCGCGACGATCGTCGCCGGGGCGGGCACGAACAACACCGCGCACAGCATCGAGCAGGCGAAGCAGGCCGAAGCGGCGGGCGCGCACGGCGTCCTCGTCGTCACCCCGTACTACTCGCGGCCCAGCCAGGCCGGGCTCTACGCGCACTTCACCACGGTCGCCGAAGCCACCGGCCTGCCGGTGATGCTCTACGACATCCCGCCGCGCTCGATCGTCCCCATCGAGGTCGACACGCTGCTGCGGCTCGCCGAACACCCGCGCATCCTCGCGGTCAAGGACGCCAAGGGCGATCTGATCGCCGGCTCCGAGGTCATCGCGAACTCGCAGCTCGCCTACTACTCCGGCGACGACGGTCTCAACCTGCCGTGGGTCGCCGTCGGCGGCGCGGGCGTGGTCAGCGTGATCGGGCACGTCGTGGCGGGCCGCATCCGCGGCATGATGGACGCCTACGAATCCGGCGACACCTCCACCGCGCGCACGAACCACCGCGGCATGCTGCCCGTTCTGCGGGCGATGTCCCGCGTCGGCGGTGTCGCGTTCTCGAAGGCGGCCCTGCGGTTGCGCGGCTTCGACATCGGCGACCCGCGGCTGCCCATCGTGGCCGCGAGCGACGAACAGCTCCAGGCGATTTCCGCCGATCTCGCCCAAGGTGGCGTGCCGCTCGGTGAAAGCGCCGCCAGTGACTGGCATGGTGCTCGGGTGGCACAAGCAGATTCAGCGGCGGCCTATACGGCGCCGACCTCACATACCAGCGTAGGGACCATGCCTCGGTGAGTTCATTGTCAACCGGACCCGGACCGACCACCCCGCCGCCCGCGCTGCCCGAAGGCGCCTTGCGCGTCGTGGCGCTCGGCGGGATCGGCGAAGTCGGCCGCAACATGACCGTCTTCGAATTCGGCGGCCGCCTGCTGATCGTCGACTGCGGAGTCCTCTTCCCCGAAGACGACCAGCCCGGCGTCGACCTGATCCTGCCCGACTTCCGCGCGATCGAAGACCGCCTCGAAGACATCGACGGCCTCGTCCTCACCCACGGGCACGAGGACCACATCGGTGCCGTCCCGTTCCTGCTGCGGCTCTTCCCCGACCTGAAGATCTACGGATCCCGGTTCACGAACGCGCTGCTCGCGGCCAAGGCCAAGGAACACCGCCAGCGGCCGAACCTGATCGAGGTCCGCGAGGGCGAGCGCCGCAAGGTCGGCGCGTTCGACCTCGAGTTCTTCGCGGTCAACCACTCGATCCCGGACGCGCTCGCGGTGGCCATCCGCACCCCGGCGGGCGTCGTGCTGCACACCGGTGACATCAAGCTCGACCAGCTGCCGCTCGACGGCAGGCTGACCGACCTCGCCGGATTCTCCCGGCTCGGCGACGAGGGCGTGGACCTGTTCTGCGTCGACTCGACCAACGCCGAGGTGCCCGGGTTCGTCATGCCGGAACGCGACATCGGCCCGGTGCTCGACGACGTCGTCCGCAAGGTCGGCCAGCGCGTCATCGTCGCCTGCTTCGCGAGCCACGTGCACCGTGTCCAGCAGGTGCTCGACGCCGCCGTGCGGCACGGCCGCCGGGTGGCCTTCGTCGGCCGGTCGATGGTCCGGAACATGGGCATCGCCGCCGATCTCGGCCTGCTGAACGTGCCCGACGGCCTGCTGGTCAACCTCGACCAGGCCAGTGACCTGCCCGAGAGCAAGGTGCTGTTCGTGTCGACCGGTTCGCAGGGCGAGCCGCTTTCGGCGCTTTCGCGGATGGCGCGCGGCGAGCACCGGCAGATCTCGATCCGCGCGGGCGACACCGTCGTCCTGGCCAGCTCGATGATCCCGGGCAACGAGACAGCCGTCTTCGGCGTCGTCAACGGACTCACCCGGCTCGGCGCGAACGTCGTCCACCAGGGCAACGCCAAGGTGCACGTGTCCGGGCACGCGTCGGCGGGCGAGCTGCTGTACCTGTACAACGCGGTGCGCCCCAGCAACGTCATGCCGGTGCACGGCGAGTGGAAGCACCTGCGGGCCAACGGCGAACTGGCCGTGCGCACCGGCGTCGCGCCGGAGAACGTGGTCATCGCCGAGGACGGGGTCGTGGTCGACCTCGTCGACGGCAAGGCCACGCGGACCGGCCGGGTCGAGGTCGGGCACGTGTACGTCGACGGCCTCTCGGTCGGCGACGTCGGCGAGTCGACCTTGTCCGACAGGCTCGTGCTCGGCGAGGGCGGCTTCATCGCCATCACGGTCGCCGTCGACACCAGCACCGGCCGCGCGGTGACCCGCCCGACCGTGTCCGGGCGCGGGTTCTCCGACGATCCGAAGGCGCTCGACGCCGTGCTCCCGATGGTGGAGATGGAACTCGCCAGGACCGAGGCCGAGGGCATCACCGACACGCACCGCATCGCGCAGGCCGTGCGCCGCGTCGTCGGCCGCTGGGTCGCCGACACCTACCGGCGCCGTCCGATGATCGTGCCGACGGTCATCCCGGTTTAGTGGGTTGCTTGGGCCTTGATCGCCGGGGCAGCCGTGCGGCTCAGGCGTAGGTAGGTGATACGGGTCCGCTCCGCCCCCTATCCGAGGCGGTTCCGGCTTCACGCGCGGCCGCTGTGACTGTTGGTGCGCGTGGGGTGGACGTGGCGACCTGTTCGCACCTGAAATCCAGTAGGTGCCCAAGGCACCAGCCGGTTCGGGTGTCGCGAAAGCCACTTTCGGGACATCAGACGTCCCGAAAGTGGCTTTCGCGACACAGCCGTCGGGCATCACGGACCCGCGGTCAATCGCCACTCACGACCAACCTGCCCCACTCCGTCACCTGCGCCTTCCCCAATACTCGGTCGAGCGCGGGGACCACTCGCGACATAATCACCGCATGATGGTGGGGGTGCACGTCCTGGCGGCGTTGGCGGGGATCGCGCTCGGGGTGGGCGCGGTCTATCTGGGGCGGATGTTCATCGAGGGCGCTCGCCGCGACCGGCGGCTGCGGCCCGAGCTGATCGCCGCCGGATTGCGGCGGGACCGCTGGGAACTCGCCGTCGAGAAGATGGACAGCGAGAACGCCGCGGAGCGCCTCGAGAGTTTCATGGACCTGGAGCGGTACGGGCGGGAAGACCCCGGCGCGCGCGAAGACATCATCGAGCTGACCTGCACCTATCTGCGCAAGCCCTTCCGGTTCCCGGTCGAAGACGAGCAAGAGTTCGAGATCCGGCTCGCCGCGCAAGGCTTGCTCACCCGGCATCTGCGGCGGTCGGGGAGCTTCGAATTCTGGGCAGTCGAGGACCTGGAACTCCAGGACGCGGTGCTCGTCGAGCCGGATTTCGCGGACTGTGACCTCAGCGGCGCCGACTTCCGGGACGCGGTGATCGTCGGCGGGAACTTCCGGCGCGCCCGATTCCAGCGCTTCGCGAACTTCGATCGAGCGTGGTTCACCGGCGAGACCGATTTCGGCGCGGCGATCTTCCCCCAGTACGCCAGCTTCAACGCCGCGCTGTTCGCCGGGGTGACCACGTTCGCCGAGGCGGAGTTCTCAGACGGCGTGGACTTCGACGACGCGCGAGTGGAGAAGCCGGACGCGGCTCACTCATGGCCCTCTCCCTGGTACGTCTGGGTGGCTTCGCCGGTCGCGCAGGGGCGGCTCGTGCCACGTAAGAGCTAACGGGTCGCCGTCGCCATGAGCAGGGCGAAGGCGACGGCGATCGCTTGGCCGAAGAGGGCGTTGCGGGCTTTGCGCTGTTCCGCACGAGTGGGCCGGTTCATCACGGATTCCCCCGGTTTCGAGTGTTTTCCTTACGTGGCAAGTGTTCCGCGACCCGCACCCCGGCACCTCCCGCCTCGGTGGGGTTCGTCTACGCCGCAGGTCGCAGCCTTCCCCTAGGGGTGGCGGCGGCGTACCCTCGGACGCCCCTGGAGCCCAGGACCGGGAGAGTCGATGGGACGCCACGCCACCGCCCGGCCCCGAAGACGGGTGCTGCTCCCGCTACTGGCGCTCGCGCTGGCGGCCGTACTCGGCGCGGCCACCTGGGTGGCCGTGGCCATGGCACGGTCCGAACCCGCCTGCGAGCCCGTCCGGGTGGTCGTCGCCGCGTCACCCGACATCGCCCCCGCCGTCGCCGAGACCGCTCGCGACCTCGGGCTCGCCTGTGTCGCTTTCCACGTCCAGCCCCGGGATTCCCTCCAGATGGCGGAGGAACTGTCCGGGACCGCACCCAAGCCTCAAGCGTGGATCCCGTCCTCGACGCTGTTCCTCAGGCGTGCCGACGGGGTGCCCGCCTCCGGTCCGTCGGTGGCCAGTTCGCCGGTGGTGCTCGCGGTCGCGGAACCCGTCGCTAAGAAACTCGGCTGGCCGCGCAAGTCGCTGACCTGGCCGGACGTACTCGGGGGCGCCGGAATCGTCGTCGGAATGCCGGATCCCGCGCGCGATCCCGTCGGCGTCTCCGCGCTGCAGGCGCTCCGTGACGTCGCGAAGGGCGCTCCGGATCCCGCCGGTGCGTACGTGGTCTTGCTCCGGAAGTTCTCCGCCAACGCCTTCGACGAGGCGACCACTACGGTGTTCCCCGCCTCGGAGAACGCGGTGCTGCGACACAATTCCGAGCTCGCCGACGGCGAGACCGCACTGGTGGCCGCGTACTCACCCGCTTCGCCGTCGCTCGACTACCCGTTCGTCGAGATCGGCGGCGCGACACCGCAGCAGGGCAAGGCGGTCGCGGAACTGAAACGGGCCCTGCTGAACGGCAACGCGACGAGCGCGAAGTCCGGCCTCCGCGCCCCGGGCGGGCAGGCGTTGCGGCTCACCGAAACCGATCAACGCGTTTCGGTGCAAGGACAGCGCAGCGCCGAGATCCCGTCCGCCGACGAGGTCGACAAAGCGCTCAGCCAGTGGGCGGGAGTGAACGCGAGCGCGCGGGTCCAGGTGCTCATCGACGTCTCCGGTTCGATGAGCGCGCCGGTCCCGGGAACCGGCAAGTCCCGCCTGCGGATCACGCTGGAAGCGGCGGAGAACGCCCTGCACTTGTTCAAACCCACGTCACAGGTCCGTTTCTTGGCCTTCGCGACCGAAATGGACGGTGAACGCGACTATCGGGAGATCCTGCCGATGGCGCCGGTCGGGCGGCAGCTGACCGAAGTGGACCGATTGCGTGCGGTCCGGACCGTCCCCGACGGGCAGACCGGGCTCTACGACAGCGTCCTCGACGTCTATCGGGTGGCGAACAAGGAATGGGAGGCGGGGAAGCTGAACCTGGTCATCGTGATGACCGACGGCCGCAACACCGATCCAGGCGGGATCAGCCGCGAGAACCTGATGGCCGAGCTGGGAAAGCTGCGGGACCCGAACCGCCCGGTGCCGTTGGTCGCCATCGGGATCGGCCCGGACGCCGACGAGACCGAACTGCGGCAGCTCGTCGCGCCGGCCGGCGGCCAGGCCTTCCTCAGCCGCGATCCCGCGAAGATCGGAGAGGTGTTTTACGGGGCTCTCGGCCGGATCGCCGGCGCTGGATGAAATAGACGCCGAGGATCACCGCCAGGCTGACCAGGCTCAGGTACAGCTGGGCCCGCGTGTCCGCGTCCACGAACAGCATCGACGCGACCACGGCCAGCGTCCCGGCGAGCGTGAGCCAGCTCAGCCACGGATAGCCCCACATGCGCAGTTTCAGCCGTTCCGGCGCCTCGGCCTCCAGACGGCGCCGCATCCGGAGCTGCGAGCCGGCGATGATCGCGTAGACGAACAACGCGACCGCGCCCGCGGAGTTGATGATGAAGTAGAAGATCTTGTCCGGTGAAACGAAGTTCATCACCACGGCCACGTAACCGACCGAAGTGGACACCAGGATCGCCTTCCACGGCACGCCGCGCCGGTTGGTGTCGGCGATCCATTTCGGTGCCCAGCCGTTGCCGTGCAACGCGAACAGCATGCGGGAAGCGGTGTACAGCCCGGAATTCAGCACCGACAGCACGGCTGTCAGCACCACCGCGCTGACGATCGTCTCGGCCGCGGGGATGCCGAACCGGCCGAACGCCGCGGCGAACGGGCTGGTCGTGGTCGGGATGTCCCGCCAGCCGGTGATCATCACCAGCAGGGTCACGGAACCGACGTAGAACACGATGACGCGCCAGACGATCGACGAGGTCGCCTTGCGCACGGCCGTCTCGGGTTCCCGCGATTCGGCGGCGGCGATGGTGACGATCTCCGCGCCGAAGTAGGAGAAGATCACGATCACCACGCCGTGCACCACCGAGAACGGGCCGTTGGCGAGGAAACCGTCCTGCGCGATGTTGCCGACCGAGAACGTCCCGCCGGGCCAGGCCCCGAGCACGAACAGGATGCCGACGACCAGGAACACCACGATGGTGGCGATCTTGACCGATGCGAGCCAGAACTCCGTCTCCCCGAACGAACGAGCCGAGGCGAGGTTGGTCGCGGTCAGCAGCAGCATCAGCACCAGCGAGAAGATCCATTGCGGCACAACGGGAATCCAGGTCTGGAGGATCTTCGCCCCGGCGACGGCCTCGAAAGCGACCACACCCACCCAGAAGTACCAATACAACCAGCCGACGGTGAAGCCCGCCCAGCCGCCGAGCGAAGTCCTCGCGTATTCCATGAAGGACCCCTGTGACGGCGCGGCCGTCGCCATCTCGCCGAGCATCCGCATCACCAGCACGACGATCAGACCGCCGATGGCGTAGGAGAGGACGGCCGCCGGGCCGACGGTGTGGATGACCGCGCCGCTGCCGATGAACAGGCTGGCGCCGATGATGCCGCCGAGCGCGATCATCCGGACGTGGCGTTGCCGCAGGTCCGGGCGCAGTCCCGCCCGCTCGGTCGTGGTGTCCGGAGTGGATTCTGCGCTCATTTCGCGGTTGCCTCCTGTCGGAGTGACGGCGGATCGCGGGATTGTCGCACCGCAAGGACCGGAGGAAAAGTGTTTGCGCAACCCCCGGTGAACAGGCCGAAAAGGACTCTGCCAACCTAGGCACCTCCACCGCGCGTTCCGAGGAGCTCTTCGATGCCGCACGCCGTCCTCCGGTTCCTGCCTGCCGTCGCCCTGGCCGCCGTGCTCGCGGGCTGCTCGGACGAGGCACCCCAGTCGCAGACGGCGCCTCCCGGCTCGTCACCGCTGGCGCAACAGGCCGCCGTTCCGTTCAACGACGCCGATGTCACCTTCGCGCGGCAGACCCTCGCGCACCACCAGCAGGGCGTGGATCTGGCTTCCCTGGCGGAAACCCGCGCGGACAACGCCCAGCTGAAGGCGCTCGCGAAGCGGGTCATCGACACGCACGAACCGGAGATCGCGCGGCTTTCCGGGCTCATCGAATCCTGGGGCCAGGCCGCCCCGGACGACCCGAACCTCGAACACGTCCAGCGCGACGGCTACATCAGCCCGGGTGACATGGCGGAACTGGCCGGACTGTCCGGAAAGGACTTCGACCGGCAGTTCGTCGCGCGGCTGCTTCGCCAGCGCGAGTCGGGTGTCCGCATCGCCGACGCCGAAACCCAGCACGGCCGCAACCCCGACGCCCGAGACCTCGCCGCCACGACGTCGCGTTCGCAGCAGCAGGAGATCAGCGACCTACGAGGCCTCCAGCACGGTTGAGTCCGTCTGGACCACGTTCGAGTTCAGCTGGACGATGTACGCGCCGGTCAGCAGCACCACCGCGCCCACGGCTTGAACCCAGCTGAGCGCCTCGCCCAGCAGCAACCAGGCGGCGGCCGCGGCGATCAGCGGCTCCACGAGCCCCACCACGCTCGCCACCGACGCCGGGAGATGACGCAGCGCCGCCATCCCCGTCGCGTAGGCGATGACGGTCGCGATCAGCACGAGCGCGATCAGCAGCGACCACACCGGCGGCTGCCACGGCCCGAATGCCGCCGGCGAGTCGAGAACGCCCCACGGGATCGTCCACGGTGGAGCGACCGCGCAGACCAGGACCGCGCCGATCGTCATGCCCCAGGTGACCATGCCGAGCGGATCCCGGTCCGCGACGCCGCGTTCACCGAGCAGGAAGTACCCCGCCGAACAGAAGGCCGCGCCCAGCCCGGCGAGCAGCCCGACGACGTCGAGACTGAGGCCTTCCCACACCTGCGCGACCAGCACGAGCCCGGTCATCGCCAGCGCGATCCCCGCCCACATCGCGCTCGGCAGCCGCACCCGCCGGACGAACCGCACCCACAGCGCGATCAGCACCGGCGAGGTGAACTCGAGCAGGATCGCGATCCCGACCGGGATCCGGCCCGCCGCGAGGAAGTACATGAGCTGGACACCGGCCACGCCGAGCGAGCCGTACGCCAGCAGCAGTGGCCACTCGCGCTTCGTCACCTTCAGCAGTTTCGGCCGGAAGACGGCGACCAGCGCGAGCAGCACGATCGCCGACAGCCCGATCCGGATCGCCGCGACCTGTTCCGGCGACAGGCCCGCCTGCATCGCCGGTTTGCCCAGTACGCCCGACGTCCCGAAGAAGAGCGCGGCGAGCAGGATGAGCGTGATACCCCGGCCGCGATGCGCGACGTGCTGAGCGGGGGCGGCGAGTTCGGCGGTCACGGCCGGAGGGTAGAGGCCGGGTGACCCCGGGGCGAGCCGTTTTCCCAGCGGCTGGGTTCTGGGGCTCGTGTCGTGAAGGACCCCTTGCCTACCCTGAAGGTAGCGAAGGAGTCCTTCACGGACACCTGAACACACCCGTGGCCTCAGAAGCACCAGCAGTCACAACGAGACCGTCCTGACCACTCACGTGGCTGGGTCAGAAGGAGGTGCCGCCGTCGGTCCAGCTGGTCCGGTCGAAGTCCTCGTCGTCGACAGGAGCGCGGCGAGGCTTGCGGACGGGCTCTGGGGGAGCGGCGACAGGCTGCTCGGCTTCGGCGGCCTGGGGTTCGGGGGTGCCGTTCGGCCAGACGCAGGGTGAGGTCGCCCCGACGTAGAACTTGCCGAGATCGTTCGCCTGGACGGACATGTCGAAGGCGTCCGCGTTGTTCCTGGCGAACACGTACTGGTCTTTCGGCCGCGAATCCGTCAGGACCTCGAAATCGTGAGCCGACCACCACCGGACGATGGCGTCGAAGTATTCGGCGAACTTCGCCTTGTCGAGACCGGTCACCTCGTAGGTCGCGGAGATCTCGTAACGGCCTTGAGGGCCTTTGTCTGTCGGGTCGGCGCACTCGGATCGGTTCCGGGTGAACAGTTTTCGTTCCGCCGTGGCGGGCAGCGCCGAGACCGCGGTCTGGACGTACAGCTCGACCTTGTCCTTCGCCTGTTGTTCGGTGATGGTCGGTTTCATGGCGTCTCCAGGGCGGGTTTCCCCGCGATGATCAGGCCGATGTTCCGGAGCGAAGGTTGTTGTCTTCCCAGTATTGGCTGTGCGCTTCCGGGCTGTAGCCGCCCCATCCGTCCGTGCCCGGCGCCGAACTGAACACCTGCCCGCCGAAGTCCGCGTCGGTTGGATCCTGGCCGAGGATCGGGTCGTATCCGGCGATCTCGATGTTGGCCAGATTGATCATGTCGTGTTCGGCCACCGTCGCGTGCACGTGATCGCCGATCTCGTCCTGATTCACCCCGTCGAGGTGCAGCTCGCTCACATCGTGCGCGCCGACGCCGGGGCTCGCCACGAAGACGAGTTCGTCCGCGGCGAGACCGCCGTCGCCTGCCGCGTGGCCGACGACCGTGGTGCCGTAGCTGTGGCCCAGCACGGTGTTGTGCGAAGGCGGTCCTTGGTGGGTTTCCCGTAGCCCGTCTTGGAATCCGGCGAGTGCCGCTTTGCCGCCGTCGGCGTACTCTGCGCTCGCGGCGTCGGTGATCTCGTCCGGCGCGTCGTAGCCGAGCCAGGTGATCACGGCCGTCGACGGGGAACCCGCGGTCGTCGCCGCGGCCCACATCTTGTCGGAACGGTTGAGATCGCCGCCGATCTTCGCCAGCTCCGAACCGGTCCCCGGCACGTACGTCGCCACATTCAGCGCGGTGTCGGGATTGCCCGCCGAAACGATCGCCTTCCCGTCGCCGCCGGTGTCGAGCCCCAGCAAGAACGCCCGCGGTTCCGTTCGCTCGAGCCGGTCACGGATGGCCTCCAGGCCCCTGAGCTTCGGATCACCTTGGAGCCGCGCGATTTCACGCGCGAGGACGGCGCGGTTGGCGGCGTCGCGGTCGGTGGCCGGGACGCCGTCGAGATTCCCGATCAGACCCGGGTTTCCTTGCAGCAGAGCGACTTTCGCCGTATCCGAAAGACTGTTCCACCACGCCTTGTTGTCGCCGGGTGAGCCGTCCTCCGGCGGGCCGACGATCGACAGGCCGCTCTGCGTGGCTCCGGCGTCCGCTGCCTGGGCGAGCGTGCCACCACCCTGCTCGGTGATCTCGCCGCGGAGAGCCCGCCGCAGGATGGCGGCGAAATCGGCGTCGACATCGGTGGCGCGGCGGAGGATCTGCTCGACGCGGTCGGCCAGTTCCGCGATGACCCGCGGCCGGTCGGGTCGCGGAGGGCCGCTCGCGGGCACGATCTCGCCGCCGGAACCGATGGTCAGGCCGTTCCGGTGCGCGAGCTCGTCGGTTTCCCGCACGAAGGCGACCACCCGGTCCAGCGCGATCTGCACCTCGTGGGCGCCTCGCCGCACGGCGGACGCCTCGGCCACGAGCCGCTCCAAAGCGGACGTCAGCGACTTGCCCCGCGTGGACGCGGCGGTGGCGGCCTCGCCGCTCCAGTCCGTGAAGCGGGTCATGGCCTCGACATCGTCGTTCGCGGCGATGATCCGGGTGCAGCCGTCGTTGAGCGCGTCGGCGATCCGGCCGATCGCGGCCGGATCCCACCGGCGCACGTCTCCCCAGGTGAGCATCAGACGCGGAGTTCCCGGGACGCCGCCTGCTCGTTCGAGCGGTAGCGGACGCCCGCTTCGGCGAGCCGTGCGGCGTACTCCGAGGTGTTCTCGGCCCAGCCCGGCACCGCGCGGCCCCAGGCGTCCGCGAGCAGCCGAGCCGCTTCACCGGAAACGCCACCAGGCAGACCCGCGGCGACATCGGCGAGCGTGATCGCGAGGTCCACCTGCCCGACGTCGTCCGAAGCCCGTTTCGCCGCCCTGGACGCGGCATCGATCGCTCCCAGGACCACCTCGTACCCGCCGGCCATCCCGTTTCCTCCCCGTCGCGTGACGCTGAGTGACCACGCTACGACGCGGGAGACGGGCTCGCGGTTCCCTCAGGCGTCCTTGAAAAGACCGTCGGCGACATAGCGGGAGACGGTGGCGAGGCGGCGGCCCTGCAGGCGGAGGGCGTCCAGGGCCAGATCGTCCGGTTCGGCGGACTTGCGCGAGACGAACGAGCCGCCGTAGGGATTACCCGATTCGAGCAGGTGGGGATCGGTGTAGCCGAGCGGCAGGACGATCGCGCCCCAGTGGTAGAAGATGTTGTTCGTCGCCAGCACCGTCGATTCCAGGCCACCGTGCGCGGTGGACGCGGTGGTGAACGACGTCGCGACCTTGTTCACCAGCTTTCCCTTGGCCCACAAGCCGCCGGTACTGTCCAAATAGGACTTCAGCTGGGCGGCGGGGCCGCCGAAGCGGGTCGGGCTCCCGGCCGCGAAACCGTCGGCCCACTCCAGGTCTTCCAACGTCGCCGTCTCGTGGTGCGGCCCCGCGTCCACCCACGCCTGCCAGCGCGGATTGCTCGCCACGGCACCGGGCGGGGCGGTTTCGGGAACCGTGCGGACGCGGACGTCGGCTTCGGTCTCACGGGCGCCGTCGGCCAGCGCCGAGGCCAGTTTCGCGGTGTTGCCCGTCGCGCTGTAGTAGACGACGAGGATGCGGGTGCTCACGTCCGCCGACCTTAGGCGAGCGTGAGCCCCGTCTCAGGATCCGGAACTCAGTACCGCTTCCACGGGCTGACGGTGTCCGTCGGCCGTGTCGGGTCGTGGAACCGCGGCTTGTCCAGCTCGTCGCGGCGCAGCGGCACCATGCCGTCCGTGATCGCCTGCATGATCTTGGCGTGCGCGCGGACCCCGGCGCCCGGCCGCTCCGGCTCGACGTCCGACAGGTCCACCGGATCGCCGAAGTGCACCTTGAACCGGGGACGCCGCATGGGCGCGCTCAGCCCGGATTTGGCGAGCGGCACCAGATCGCCGGGCCCGTTGACGGTCTCCGTCCCCCAGTAGACGGCTTCGTGCGCGCCCCACTGGCTGATCGGGATCACCGGTACCCCGGCCGCCAGCGCGAGCCGCGCGGCGCCGGTCTTGCCCCGCTCCGGCCACAGGCCGGGGTCGTGGCTGATCCGGCCCTCGGGATAGACGATGAGCGGGTCGCGCGTGGTGCGCAGGGCCTCGGTCGCCTCGGCGAACTGGCCGATGGCCGTCGAAGCCTCTTTGCGGTCGACCCGCAGATGACCGCTGACCCGCAGCGCCGGGCCGATGACCGGCGCGTCGAGGATGCCGCCCGCCAGCATGAACCGCGGGTTGATGCCGATCCTCTTGCAGGCCGCCATCAGCACGAACGCGTCGAACACGCCGATGTGGTTGGCCGTCATGAGCAAGGGCTTCCGGCGCAGTTCCGCCGACACACCGCCGGTCACGGTGAGTTTGCCGACGAAGTTGACCAGCCCCCGGTCGATGTTCAGCATCGTGCGCCAGATCGCTGGGGCGCGGCGAGCCGAATTCTCATCCTGATGCAGCGCGAACATGGGGCAGAGCATGTCATGGACCCCCTTTCACCCGGATGGCCGCTCAAGCTGTGACCTGAGACGAATGTTCTCCGAGTGCTCCGAGTGGCAGCCGGGGCTGGAGGGTCGAGGCGGTTACCGTGGAGACATGGCTAGCGGGTCGACGACCAGGAAGCGGAGTACGGCGCGAAGCGGCGGCAGCAAAGGGCCGGCGCGAAAGCCACGTACCCCGGCGAAGCCCAGGTCAACGGCGGCGAGGAAGCCCGCCCCACGGCGCCCGGCGGCCAGGAAGAAGTCTTCCGGCACCTTCGCCAAGGGGGTGCGCGGCACCTGGAATCTGCTCGCCAAGGGGCTGGGAACCCTCGCGAGGACGGTCGGCCGCAGCCGCGAACTCGAGCCCGAACACCGCCGGGACGGTCTCGCACTCGGCCTGATCGCGCTGGCGCTGGTGATCGCGTTCGGTGTCTGGTGGCGGGCCGCAGGCCCGATCGGTGGCTGGGTGGAGGTCGGCGCGCGGTCCCTGCTCGGGGCGGGGGCGGTGACGCTGCCGCTGGTGCTCACCGTGGTCGCCGTCGCGCTGATGCGGTCGGAACCGGTGCCGGAGGCCCGGCCGCGGATGGTCATCGGCACGCTGCTGGTCGTCCTGTCCGTACTCGGCCTGCTGCACATCTTCACCGCGCTGCCCGAGAGCAACGACGGCCGGATGTACGCCGGTGGGGTGATCGGCGCGTTCTCCGGCGGTCTGCTGACCATGGGCGTCACGACCTGGGTCGCGGTGCCGTTGCTGGTGCTGGTGCTGCTGTTCGGCACGCTCGTGTTCACCGGGACGCCGGTCCGGGAGATCCCGCACCGCCTGCGCAACTGGGGCCTCGACCCCGAAGAGATCGAAGAGGCCGAGGCCGAACGCCAGGCCATCCACGACGAACGCGACGCCGTCACCGAAGCCGACCCGAAGTCGGTCCGCCTGCGGAAGCCTTCGCGGCGCCGCCAGGGGGCAGGCGACAACGCGGGGGAGCAGCTGGACATCGAGGCCGCGCTGGCCGAACCGCCGACCCCGATGCGGCCGCCGAAACCCGCTGCCAAGCCGGTCGAGGAGAAGAAGCCGAAGAAGGCCGAGCCGCCGATGGCGGTCACCCGGACCGTCGAGGGCGACTACAAACTCCCGCCGCCGGACCTGCTGAAGCTCGGCGACGCGCCGAAGTCCCGCAGCAAGGCCAACGACGCCATGATCGAGGCGATCACCGGCGTACTGGACCAGTTCAACGTCGACGCGCAGGTCACCGGCTTCACGCGGGGCCCGACGGTCACCCGGTACGAAGTCGAACTCGGCCCCGGCGTGAAGGTCGAGAAGATCACCGCGCTGACCAAGAACATCGCCTACGCGGTGGCGACCGACAACGTCCGGCTGCTGGCGCCGATCCCCGGCAAATCCGCGGTCGGCATCGAGGTGCCGAACTCCGACCGCGAGATGGTGCGCCTCGGCGACGTGCTGCGCGCGCCGTCGACGGTCAAGGACAACCACCCGATGGTCATCGGGCTCGGCAAGGACATCGAAGGCCATTTCGTCACCGCGAACCTGACGAAGATGCCGCACCTGCTGGTGGCGGGGTCCACCGGTTCCGGTAAGTCGAGCTTCGTGAACTCGATGCTGGTTTCGCTGCTCGCGCGGGCGACGCCGGACGAGTGCCGGATGATCCTGATCGACCCGAAGATGGTCGAGCTGACCCCGTACGAGGGCATCCCGCACCTGATCACGCCCATCATCACCCAGCCGAAGAAGGCCGCCGCGGCGCTGGCCTGGCTGGTGGAGGAGATGGAGCAGCGGTATCAGGACATGCAGGTCAACAAGGTCCGGCACATCGACGACTACAACAAGAAGGTGCGCTCGGGCGAGATCACGGCGCCGCCGGGCAGCGAGCGCGTGTACGCGCCGTACCCGTACATCATGGCGATCGTCGACGAGCTCGCCGACCTGATGATGACCGCCCCGCGTGACGTCGAGGACGCGATCGTCCGGATCACCCAGAAGGCGCGTGCCGCCGGTATCCACCTGGTCCTGGCGACCCAGCGCCCGTCCGTTGACGTGGTGACCGGCCTGATCAAGACCAACGTGCCTTCGCGGCTGGCGTTCGCGACGTCGTCGCTCACCGACTCGCGAGTCATCCTCGACCAGCCGGGCGCGGAGAAGCTCATCGGTATGGGTGACGCCCTGTACCTGCCGATGGGCGCCGGGAAACCGGTCCGCATCCAGGGCGCGTTCGTCGGCGACGAGGAGATCGCGTCCGTCGTCAACTTCGCGAAGGAGCAGGCGCAGCCGGACTACCAGGACGGCGTCACCGCCGCGAAGGCCGGCGAGAAGAAGGAGATCGACTCCGACATCGGCGACGACCTCGACGTCCTGCTGCAGGCCGCCGAGCTGATCGTCACCTCGCAGTTCGGCTCGACGTCGATGCTGCAGCGGAAGCTGCGGGTCGGGTTCGCCAAGGCCGGGCGCCTGATGGACCTGCTGGAAAGCCGGGGTGTCGTCGGTCCCTCGGAGGGGTCGAAGGCGCGGGACGTGCTGATCAAGCCGGAGGAGCTGGAGTCGGTGCTGTTCATGATCCGCGGCGGCGGGGACGCGAACGGCGGAGACGCCTCGGACGACGACTGAACCCGGCCCTGGATGATGCTTCAGGTCGTTCTGTGCGGTTTACTGGTACGGAACGGCCTGAAACTTTGCCAGGGAGGCGGTCAGGGTGCTTCGAAGCTTCCGGTTGGGCAACCATCGTTCTTTCCGTGACGAGCAGGAGTTGCTCCTGATGCCCGCCATGCCGGGGGACGATCGCTCGGCGGTCCCGGTGGCCGCGATCTACGGCGCGAACGCCTCCGGCAAGTCGAACCTGCTCGACGGGCTGACCTACATGGCAGTCGGAGTGCTGACGTCGAAAGTCCTCGGTGCCTGGCCACGCAGCATTTTCCGCCTCGACGTCCAAGCGCCGGAGCTCCCGTCGACATTCGTGATCGAGATCCTCGCCGAAGGAACTCGGTACACCTACGGCTTCCGCGCCAGTGACGAAGCGGTCGTCGAAGAATGGCTGTACGCCTACCCGGAGAAGCGTCGGCGAGTGGTGTTCGAGCGGACCGGTGACGAGCTCCGGTTCGGGTCCACTTCGGCGGGTTTGAGGAGCAAGTTCACTGCTCTCGAGGAATTGATCCGCGGAGACGTGCTGGTACTCAGCTCTTGCTCCGGGCTTGAACTCGGTCCCTTGATGCCGGTCTATCGCTGGTTCGAGCGAAATCTCCGGATCACCCCGGTCGAGGGAACGTGGGCTTCCGATGAGGTGGGGAGCCGAGTCGGGAATTTCCTGCAGCGCGATGCACGGAACAGTCGTCGCCTGTTGTCTCTGCTCACGGCTGCCGACGTGGGCATCGCGGATGTCATCGCGGAGCAGGTCGATGAGCCATTGGGCTACCAGGAGACGCGGCTTGTCACGGCCAGGTCCTGTCTCCGGGCCACGATGGAGGCTGAGATTCCTGCACAGGAAGGCCGACGCGCCGTTCGAATTGCACGATGAGTCCGCCGGAACCAGGAACTGGCTCCGGCTCATCCCGACTGTTCTGGACGCGCTCGACGAAGGACAGGTTCTCGTCGTCGACGAGATCGATTCCAGCCTGCACCCGATGGTGACGGCGAGGCTCGTCGGTCTCTTCCAGTCCGGAGAAACCAATCCCCACGGCGCCCAGCTCATCTTCACCACTCACGACACCAGCCTGCTCGGCACGATGCTCGGTGACAGCGTGCTGGAACGGGATCAGATCTGGTTCGTCGACAAGAACGCCGAGGGAGCCAGCGAGCTGTACCCGCTCACGGACTTCAAGCCTCGCAAGGACCAGAACACCGAACGGCGCTACCTGGCCGGTAGCTATGGCGCCGTTCCGGTGTTGGGCGATTTCGCCGAGGCAGTGCTGGGCAGATGACCCGCCGGGAGAACAGCGGCCGGAGGCGGCCGGCCTTCCGGGAGCAGCGAACGTCGATCCTCGTCGTCTGCGGTGCCGAGGCCACGGAGCCCGCTTACTTCGAAGGGCTCAAACGGATTCGGCGCAACCCTGCTGTCACGATCAAGATCAAGGCGAAGCGCGGTGACCCGGACATGGTGGTCAAGTAGGCGGTCACGACGGCTCGTAGGCTCCGGATCAACCTGGCGATCTCGAACCCCTGTTTCGAGTTCTGGTTGCTTCTGCATTTCGAGGCCTGCACGGCACCGCTGACGTGTTACGGCGACGTCGTGAAACGCCTGGTCAAGCATGTGCCGGGATTCAGCAAGACCACTCTGCGCTTTGCCGACTACGAGAGCGGGATCGAATCCGCGGTCGCGCGGGCGCGAAAGCAGAACGGCGAGCCGGGTGCGGAGCACGGCGGCAACCCGTCCACTGGCGTCTGGGTCTTGGTCGAAAAGATCAACTGAGACCCGATGCAACGGACCGGTGGCTCCGTTACGTCCCTAGCCCGTGGACCCCAAGAAGCTGCTCGTCGTGCTCTGCGCCTTGGTCGGCCTCGCTTGCGGGGTCGGCAGCTCCGCCGCGCGCGAACAACCCACGGCGACCCAGCCCGTGTTGGTCCAGCCCGCGCCGGCGCACCAGCCTCAAACGCCCCAAAAGCCCCAGGACAAGCCGCAACAGAAGCCCACGGAGCCGCCTCAGGGCACCGTGGAGCTGGGGCAGACGGTCGTCCTCAAGGCCGGCGAGACGACCGAGGTCGCGTCGAAGGACGTCAGCATCCGCTTCGCGCGGCTGGTGTCCGATTCCCGGTGCGGCGAGGGCATGGTCTGCGTCTGGGAGGGGGAGGCCGTGATCGAGCTGACCCTCGCCGAACCCGGACGCGGTGAGCGGACGACGGCGGAAGTCGCCTCCACCGGACGTGGTGGCAGGCAGTCCGTCGAGTTCGCCGCCTGCCGGGTGGACCTGGTCGCCGTGAGCTCGGGGGGCGACCAGGTCACCCTGCGGGTGTCCAGGGCCTAGAGCGCGTTGCCCCAGCCGTCGAGGTACGCGACTTCCGACAGCGGCACACGCGACGCGGGTTTGAAGTCCGGCACGGTCGTGTAGGCGACCGGCAGCAGCCCGACCTGCGTGACGTCGGAGGGGATGCCGAGGATCCCGGCCGCTTCCGCCTCGTGTGTCAGGTGATACGTCGTGAGCGTCGAGCCGAGGCCGCGCGAGCGCAGCGCCAGCTGGAAGTTCCACACCGCCGGGAAGATCCCGCCGTAGAAGGCGGCGTCGGTCGCGTTGTCGCCGCTCGGCCTGCCTTTCAGGCACGGGATGACGAACACCGGAACCCTGTCGATCACGTCGATCAGATGCTGCCCCGAAGCGAACGCCCGCGCGACGGAGGGCTCGTTGATCGCCTCGCCCAGCGCGGCCGCGTTCGCTTCCAGATACGCCTTTCCGACCCGCCGGAACAACCCGGCCAGCCTGTCCTTGACCGCCTGATCCCGGACGACGAGCCAGCGCCAGGCTTGCTGGTTGCCCGGCGTCGGCGCCTGGAGCGCGAGCCGCAGGCACTCTTCGAGCACCTCCGGTTCGACCGGGCGGCTCAGGTCGAGTTTGCGGCGGACCGACCGCGTCGTGCCGAGCAGGTGGTCGGTGACCGAGGTGTCCATGTCCCGCCTTTCAGTGCTGCGCCGCCAGGAAGCGGTCGATCAGCTCGCTGATCGGCTCGACGTCCTCCTCCAGCGCGAAATGCCCGGTGTCGAAGAAGTGAACCTCCGCCGAGGGAACATCCTTCCGGAAGGCTTCGGCTCCCGCCGGGACGAAGAACTGATCGTTCCGGCCCCAGACGGCGAGCACCGGTGGCTGCGTTTCCCGCAGCCACGCCTGGAACTTCGGGTACACGGGCGGGTTGTTCCGGTAGTCCCACAAGAGATCCTGCATGGCGACCTCCCGGCCGGGACTGTCGAGGAAGTAGCGGTCCAGCAGGTAGTTCGACGGATCGATGGTCTCCGGATCGCGGGCGCCTTCGGTGTACTGCCACTTGATCTGCTCCAGTCCGAGGATCTCCGCGAACCCGCGCTTCGCCTCGGCTTCGTCGGTCAGGTTCGCGAAGTCCGGCATCGCGGGCCCGAGCCCCTCGACGTACGCGTTGCCGTTCTGCGTGATCAGCGCCGTGACCTCGGACGGCCGCGACACGGCCAGCCGCAGGCCCGCCGGAGCGCCGAAATCGAAGACGTAGAGCGCGTATCGGCGCAGCTCCAGCGCTTCGGTGAACTCACCGAGCACCTCCGCGAGCCGGTCGAAGGTGAACGTGAATCCGTCCGGGGTCACGGTCCGGCCGAATCCGGGCAGATCCGGCGCGATGAGCCGCCATCTTCCGGCGAGCCGCCGCATCAGCCGGACGAACTGGTGCGACGACGTCGGGAAGCCGTGCAGCAGAAGCAAGACGGGCGCGTCGGGATCGCCCGCCTCGCGATAGAAGACCTCGACGTCGCCGAGTCGGACCGAACGGTGCCGGATGGTCGCCATGAACACTCCCTAATGGTTTGAGTTCCTTTTAACCATTAGTACCTGATAGTGTCAAGGCATGCTCGATCTGGACTCGCTTCCCGGTGACGATCTCGCGGTGAACCTCGCCGACACCGTCTTGCTGGCCACTTCGCCGTCGATCGACCTGCTCGACGACGGTCACGCCAGGTTCTGGTCGGCGCAGGCGTCGCGGCTGCCCGCGGGCGCGCGGCCGCCGTCGGCCGAGCAGACGAGGCGGCTGCGGTCAGCGGTGCGTGAAGTACTGGAAGCGGCCGTGGCCGCGCGGGAACCCGAGGCGTGGGCCGTCGAGCGGGTCAACGCGGCCGCTGCCGCCGTCCCCGCCAGCCCGCGGCTCACCGCCCGGGGAGTCGACATGATCTGGCACGGCGAGGACGGCGGCGAGATCGCTCTCGCCGCCGTCGCGGTGGCCACGATCGACCTCGTGTCGGGGCCGCGCGCCGAAAGGCTCAGGCGATGCGGCGCGCACGACTGCTCGATGCTGTTCGTGGCGGCCAACAGCAGGCGCGTCTGGTGCACGCCGTCGCTGTGCGGCAACCGCGTCCGGGTCGCGCGCCACGCGAAGAAAGGACTGGAGTCGTGAGTGGCTCGGGTCCGAGTTCTCCCGGAAACCCACTCACGACTAACCACTGACCAAGGTCCGAGGTCGGGGTGACCTGGCCAACCCCGAGGACCGCGCAACCGCGTGCGGGTCGCCTGCCACGCGGAGATGGGCTGAAGGGGCCCTTCACCGCATCCGATGCGGGGAAAGTCCCCTTCAGCTACAGCTCCAGCAACATCCGGCTGTTGCCCAGGGTGTTGGGCTTCACGTACGGCAGGTCCAGGAACTCCGCGACACCCGGATCCGCCGAGCGCCGCATCTCCTCGTAGACCTCCTGGGTCACCGGAGTGCCGTCGATCTCGACGAACCCGTGGACGGCGAAGAAACGGGTCTCGAAGGTCAGCACGAACAGCCGCTTCAGCCCGATCTCGCGGGCGAAGCCGATCAGCTGTTCCACCAGCGCGTGCCCGATGCCACGTCCGCGGGCGGCCTTGTCGACGGCGATGGTGCGCAGCTCGGCGATGTCCTCCCACAGCACGTGGAGCGCGCCGCAGCCGAGGACGTCGTCACCGTCTTCGGCCACCCAGAATTCCTGGACGTTCTCGTAGAGGGTGACGAGGTCCTTCTCCAGCAGCACCGTTCCCGCGTCGGAGTCGACCAGCGCCTTGATCTTGCGGACGTCCGCGATCCGCGCCCGGCGGACGGTGGGGCGGCGGTGAAGGAGAGGGTCTGGCGGCACGTCCACCATTAAGCCATCCCGGGCGCCGCGGCCGGTCGAGGGCTCGCCCGAGCGAGCGATCGGCGACCCCGCGAACAGGCCAGCTACCCTAAGGCACGTGCCTTCTCCCACCACTGATCCTGTCGCCACTCGCCGCGTGTCCTTGTTGACCCTCGGTTGCGCCCGCAACGAGGTCGATTCCGAGGAACTCGCCGGACGGCTGGCGGCGGGCGGCTGGGAGCTCGCCGCCGAGCCCGAGGACTCCGACGTCGTGGTCGTCAACACCTGCGGCTTCGTCGAGTCGGCCAAGAAGGATTCGGTCGACACCCTGCTCGCCGCGGCCGACACCGGCAAGAAGGTCGTCGCCGTCGGCTGCATGGCCGAGCGCTACGGCAACGAGCTGGCCGAGAACCTGCCCGAGGCCGACGCGGTCCTGGGCTTCGATCACTACGCCGACCTCGCCGACCGTCTCGAAGACGTCGTGGCCGGCCGCAAGGTCGAGTCCCACACCCCCTCCGACCGCCGCAAGCTGCTGCCGATCAGCCCGGTGCAGCGCCCGACGGCCGCCGAGACGGTCGAGGTGCCGGGGCACGCGCAGCACGGCTGGGGCCCGCGGGTGCTGCGGACCAGGCTCGACACCTCCCCGGTGGCCGCGCTGAAGATCGCTTCCGGCTGCGACCGCCGCTGCTCGTTCTGCGCGATCCCGTCGTTCCGCGGCTCCTTCGTGTCCCGGCAGCCGGACGAGATCGTCGCCGAGGCGATGTGGCTCGCGGAGAACGGCGTCAAGGAGGTCTTCCTCGTCTCGGAGAACTCCACCTCCTACGGCAAGGACTTCGGCCGTGATGGCGCCCGCGCGCTCGAACTGCTGGTCCCGCGCCTGGCCGCGGTGCCCGGTATCGAGCGCGTCCGCGTCTCGTACCTGCAGCCCGCCGAGACGCGCCCCGGCCTGGTCAAGGCCATCGCGACCACTCCGGGCGTCGCCGACTACTTCGACCTCTCCTTCCAGCACTCGAGCGAGACCGTGCTGCGCCGCATGCGCCGCTTCGGCTCCACGGATTCGTTCCTCGCGCTGTGCGACCAGATCCGGGAGTACTCGCCCGCCGCCGGCATCCGCACCAACGTCATCGTCGGGTTCCCCGGCGAGACCGAAGAGGACGTCGCCGAGCTGGAGCGCTTCCTGAACGGCGCGCGGCTGGACGCGGTGGGTGTCTTCGGCTACTCCGACGAAGACGGCACCGAGGCCGAGACCTTCGACGGCAAACTCGACGAGAGCGTGGTGGCCGAGCGGGTCTCGCGGATCTCCGCGCTGGTCGAGGAGCTGACCTCGCAGCGGGCGGAAGAGCGCATCGGCGATTTCGTCGACGTCCTGATCGAGCAGGCCGAGGACGGCGAGGACCCGATCGGCCGCGCCGCGCACCAGGCCCCCGAGGTCGACGGCGAATGCGTCCTGATCGAGACGGACGACCTGCCCTCGCTGGCGGTCGGTGACTTCGTGCGCTGCGAGGTCGTCGACTCCGAGGGTGTCGATCTGATCGTGCGGCCCGCGCCGCCCGAGGCCGACCGGTGAATGCCGCCCCGAGCGACGCCGGGGCCGGTGAGGGGACGGGCGGTGAGCACGCACGGGTACCCGAGGCCACCCCGGTCCCGACGCTGAACCTGGCGAACCTGCTCACGATGTCGCGGCTGGTGCTGGTGCCGCTGTTCGTGATGGCGCTGTTCACCGGCGACGGGACGGACACCTTCTGGCGGGCGATCGCCACCGCGCTGTTCGCGATCGCGTCGTTCACCGACCAGGTCGACGGCTGGGTGGCGCGCAAGTACGGGCTGATCACCGACTTCGGCAAGATCGCCGACCCGATCGCGGACAAGGCGCTGATCGGCGCCGCGCTGATCGGGCTCAGCGTGCTCGGCGAACTGGGCTGGTGGGTCACCATCGTCATCGCGATCCGCGAGATCGGCGTGACGTTGCTGCGGTTCTGGGTGATCCGGCACGGTGTCATCCCGGCCAGCCGGGGCGGCAAGGCCAAGACGCTCGCGCAGATCGCGGCCATCACCGCGTACCTGCTGCCCCTGCCCGTCGCGGCCGAGCCGGTGCGGTGGATCCTGATGGGTCTCGCGCTCGTGCTGACCGTCGTGACCGGCCTCGATTACGTCGTGCGCGCGGTTCGGCTGCGCTCCGCGGGAAGGCGTGCCGCGGGCGGATGAAAGCTGAGACCTTGATCACTCACCTGATCGAGCGCGGGGAGACGGTGGCGACCGCGGAGTCGCTGACCGCCGGGCTGGTCTGCGCGACGCTGACCGAGGTCCCCGGATCGAGTGCCGTCGTCCGGGGCGGGCTGATCGTCTACGCCACCGACCTCAAGGCCTCGCTCGCCGGGGTCGACGCGGACCTCCTCGCCACCCACGGCGCGGTTCATCCCGAGGTCGCGGCTCAGTTGGCCGCCGGCGCGAGGGACCGCTGCGGCGCCACCTGGGGTCTCGGCCTGACCGGTGTCGCGGGCCCGGCCGGACAGGACGGCGTCGCACCCGGCACCGTCCACGTCGGTCTCGCCGGGCCGGACGTGCTCGCCGTCCGTACGCTGCGCTTGAGCGGTGATCGAGCCTCGGTCAGGGACGGCGCGGTCAGCGGCGCGTTCGCCCTGCTGGGGGAACATCTCGCATGATCGCCGCGTTCGCCCTTGGCGTATTGCCGTGTCAACACCTGCGCCCGGGGCACCGCTCTGGGTAACGTAGGGGGTAGTCAGTCCTGGAAGGGAGGCGCGTGATGACCGTGCTGTTGCGCGAGGCGATCGGCGACCGGCTCCGACACGCCCGCACGAACCAGCGTCGAACGCTGCGAGACATCTCCCGCGCCGCCAGGGTGAGCCTCGGCTACCTCTCCGAGGTCGAGCGTGGGCAGAAGGAGGCGTCCAGCGAGCTGCTGGCGTCCATTTGCGATGCCCTGGACCTTCCGCTGGGCGAACTCCTGCACAAGGTCGCGGCGGACGTCTCGGCGATGGACAACGTCGAGGTCGCCCCGGTGGACGAGAAGGTCGAGGCGGGCAAGAGGCGCGCTCCGGAGCGAGAGAGCGCCGAAGCGGGCCTCGAAGGTGGCCGACTGGTGTCCGAGCTGATCGGCAACGACCTTGCCGACCTGCGGATCTCCCCGCCGCCGCGGATGAGTCCCGCCCTGCGGACGACCATTTCCGCACCGAAGATGGTCGCCGCTTAGCAAGTCGTGAACGCCGAGAGGCCCCAGGCAGTCCGCCTGGGGCCTCTTCGGCTTCAGTTCACGACGGCGTCGAACGTGCCCGCCTGGTAGGAGCCGCCCTTGGTGTGGGTGATCACGAGCAGCCGGTTGGCGGCGTTGATCATCGCGACCAGGTAGACCAGCGCGGCGACCTGATCATCGTCGTAGTGCTTCCGCACCCGGGACCAGGTCTCGTCCGAGACGCCCTGGTGCGCGTCGGCGAGGCGGCTGCCTTCCTCCGCGAAGGCCAGCGCTGCCCGCTCGGCCTCGGTGAACACGGTCGATTCGCGCCAGGCGGCGACCAGGTTGACGCGCACCGCGGGTTCGCCGGCGGCGGCCAGGTCCTTGGCGTGCGCGTCGACGCAGTAGCCGCAGCCGTTGAGCTGGCTGGCCCGCAGCGACACCAGCTCCTGGACGACCTTCGGCAGTGTCGAGCCTTTGATGCCGACACTGACTCCTGCGAAGCGCTTGCCGAGCTTGGCGCCGAGCTCGTTGCTGTTCAGATCGAAACGGGAATCCATGGTCTCGCCCTCTTCGTGGTCGTGTGCTGAATCGAACGACCACCAGATGCCGGTGGGCGGGGCACGCTGACAGCGCGGGGCTGTGACGTGCGCCACGGCTCCGAAGTGTCAGAAACCGGCACCGCGCGGTGTCAGGTGGGGGACACCGTCGCGAGCAACCAGGAGCCGTTCATGTCCGACCCCGCCACGGAGGCGTTCGTCGCCCACCGGAACCTGCTGTTCACCGTCGCCTACGAGATGCTCGGCTCGGCGGCCGACGCGGAGGACGTCCTCCAGGAGACCTGGTTGCGCTGGACGGGCGTCGATCTCGCCACCGTGGAGAACCCGCGGGCGTACCTGGTCCGCATCACCACCCGGCAGGCGCTCGGCAGGCTCCGCACACTCGGCCGCCGCAAGGAGTCCTACGTCGGCCCTTGGCTGCCCGAACCGCTGCTCACCACACCCGACGTGGCCGAGGATGTCGAGTTGGCCGACAGCGTCTCGATGGCGATGCTGCTGGTGCTGGAGACCCTCGCGCCGACCGAGCGCGCGGTGTTCGTGCTGCGCGAGGTGTTCGACGTGGCCTACGGCGAGATCGCCGAAGCCGTCGGCAAGACCCCGGCCGCGGTCCACCAGATCGCCCATCGCGCCCGGGCGCACGTCGCCGCCCGGCGGCCGCGCGGTGCCGCGTCCGCGGCCGAGACCCGGGACGTGCTCGACGCGTTCCACCGTGCCGTCCGGACGGGTGATCTGCAGGGGCTGCTCGACGTCCTGGCACCGGACGTCGTCTTCCTCGGCGACGGCGGCGGAGTGGTGCAGGCCGTGCTCGAACCCCTGGTGGGGGCCTCGGTGATCGCGCCGCTGCTCGCCTCGAGCCATCCGATCCGGGACGACGCGGCGACGATGCGGACGGCGCAGGTCAACGGCCGTCCCGCGCTGGTCCTCCGGCTCGGCGGCGAGGTCGACACCGTCATCGCGCTGCGGGTCGAGGACGGCCTCATCACCGGGCTCTACGCCGTGCGCAACCCCGAGAAGTTGTCACGGATGGAACAGGAGACCGCGCTGCGCCGCTGACTCCGGCCGTTTTCACCCTGGGTCACCGTCGCGCGAACCCGAAAGTCGTGGACATCACAGTCAGGGGGATCCCTGAATTCCGTCGGGGTCGCCTGGAACGCGGGACGCCGACCTGACACGATGGAACTCAACGCCGGGGTCGGGACGTTGCAACATCACAGAGGGGACGCCCCACCTCGAGGTAACAGCCCGTGGGATGCGAGAAGGCAGGCGGAGGAGATGGCCAACCCGTTCGTGAAGTTCTGGAAGTACATGATGGCGGCGTTCTCGTCGAAGATCGACGAGCACGCCGACCCGAAGGTACAGATCCAGCAGGCCATCGAGGAGGCACAGCGCAATCACCAGGCGCTGACCCAGCAGGCCGCCTCGGTGATCGGTAACCAGCGCCAGCTGGAGATGAAGCTGAACCGCCAGCTCGGCGACGTGGAGAAGCTGCAGGCTTCGACCCGTCAGGCGCTGGTGCTCGCCGACGAGGCGCGTGCCAAGGGCGACGAGCAGAAGGCGACAGAGTTCGAGAACGCGGCGGAGAGCTTCGCCGCGCAGCTCGTCACCGCCGAGCAGAGCATCGAGGACCTCAAGACCCTGCACGACCAGTCGCTTCAGGCTGCGGAGCAGGCGAAGAAGGCCGTCGAGCGCAACGCGACCATGCTGCAGCAGAAGCTGGCCGAGCGCACCAAGCTGCTCTCGCAGCTGGAGCAGGCGAAGATGCAGGAGCAGGTCTCCGCTTCGCTGAACCAGATGAGTCAGCTGGCCGCGCCGGGCAACACCCCGTCACTGGAAGACGTTCGCGACAAGATCGAGAAGCGCTACACCACGGCGCTCGGCTCGGCCGAACTCGCGCAGAACTCCGTCCAGGGCCGGATGATGGAGGTCCAGGCCTCCACGACGCAGCTCGCGGGGCACTCGCGACTGGAGCAGATCCGCGCTTCCATGAAGGGTGACTCCGTCGCGCAGGTGACCGACGGCAAGACCGCCGCCGCGCCGAAGGCGTCGAGCGGTGCGGACATCCAGCGTGAGATCCAGGCACGGGTTCAGGCCGAACAGGGCAAGAACCCCGCCTGACACACCACCTAGAGCCGGTCCCGCACCCCCGCGCGGGTGCGGGACCGGTCTCACCAGAAGACAGGGGCGAGGGAAATGGGTCAGGGCAGGCGCAAGGACTTCGGGGAGTTCACCGCCAAGCTTGAGAAGCACATCGAAAAGCTGCCCGATTACGCCCAGCGCGCGCAGGAGAAGCTGCAGCGCTACATCCCGCCGTCCGAGCAACAGGGTTCTTCGCGGCCCGCGCCGTCCCGGCCCCGCCCGCAGATGCCGCAGATGCCCGCCATGCCGAAGATCTCGCAGCAGCTGACCTCGATGGCGTCGGGCCAGATCCCGGTGGTCGCCGAGGCGAAGGCCAAATGGGCCCGCTGGAACGAACCCGCCGCCAAACTGGAGAGACAGAAGCGCCGCACGTCCCGTGCGCTGACCTTCTGGATCCTCCTCACCATCCTTTGTGGACTGTTCGCCTTCGTCGCGGGCGCCGGACTGTTGAAGTCGGGCGAGGCCGACGTCCTCCAGGCCATCGCGGGCGGCGCGTTCACCGTCATCTTCGGCACCTTCGGGGTCAAGTCGGGGCTGCGGCTGCGGTCGCTCAAACGCACCGTGCTGCCCGCCGCGCCCACCACCCCGCCGCCGCTGCCTCCGGCGCGGTCCGTCGCGCGGGAGCCGATGGAGCGCCTCGTCGAGAGCGAGGCTTCGCTGACGGAGCTGCTTCGCCAGCTCTCGCAGCCGACGTCGCTGGGCACCATGCCGGTGTCGGAGATCGCCGTGGCCGACGCCCGCACCACCGCCGCGGAGGCCGCGCAGGCCCTGCGCGGGCTGGCGGGCCGGATCCAGGCCATCGAACGCGGACGTGACTCCGCGCCCGAGCGGGAACGCGGCGCCCTCGACGCCGCCATCACGCAGCTGCGGGAGCAGCTCGACGACGGCGTCGACGGCTACGGCGGTCTCGTCGCGGCCGCCGGGCACACCGTCGCCGCGAGCTCGGACGGCATGACTTCGTCCAAGGAATCGCTCTCCGACGCGACCGACAAGCTCGCCGGGCTGGCCATGGCCCTGCGCGAACTCTCCTGAACCCGTAACTCGCGTGATCAGACGGACGACACGCGTGATTGAGCGGCGATCTCACGTGATTGAAGGCGGATCTCGCGTCATGTCCGTCTGATCACGCGAGATCGCCTTACAATCACGTGAGTTCGGCCTTCAAGCACCCGAGTTCCGCCTTGGATCACGGGGGCTGAGCAGGCGCTTTCCTGGACAATCGTCCCATTCGTCGTTGCTAATACTCCATTGCGTAACGACTCGCTCACTGTGTGATACCGAAACGCTCGCGTGACCCGGATCCGCTGGTGACGGGGCCGCGCGATGCCTAACGTTTCTCTCATGCACGCAGTGCTTCTCCCAGCTCGGGCCTGAACCCAGCCCGCGTGAGCGGGCGTCCCAGGGTGGCGGACCGGACACAGTGGATCTCGCGCAGTGGTCTTTCTCGTCCCCGCCGAGGAAAGGACGCCCAGTGACGACGCTTCCCCCGGAACCAGAACCGATCCCCGTCCCTCCTCCCAGCTCCTACCAACGGGTCATCGCGGCCTACGACCGGATCGCCGAGGTCGACCGGCCCGACGTCTGGATCACCCTCCGTCCTCTGGAAGACGCCCTTGTGGACGCGAAGGCCGTCGACGAACGCCTGCGTGCGGGGACGGATCTCCCGCTCGCCGGAACCCTCGTGGCCGTCGCCGACGACATCGACGTCGCCGGACTTCCCACGGCGGGGGAGGACGTCTGCTGTGTCGGCGCCCCCGCCGTGTCCAGGCTGACAGCCGCAGGCGCGGTGGTGATCGGCAAGACCAACCGTGACCGGTTCGGCAGCGATCTCGAGCACACCCACAGTCCGTACGGCGCCGTGAGCGCCGCGCTGAACACGGCCCGCGTCTCGGGGAGCGCGAGCAGCGGCGCGGCCGTCGCCGTCGCACTCGGCCTCGCCGATCTGGCAGTCGGCACGGATACGGCGGGAGCGGGCCGGGTGCCCGCGTCGCTCAACGGGATCGTCGGGATGAAACCGACGCTGGGCCTCGTGCCCAAGACGGGCGCCGCGCCGTGCGGCGGGATCGCCCTGTTCTCGCGCAGTCTCACGCTCGGCCAGCGCGCGCTGGGACTGATGACCGGTCCGGACGGGATCGACCCGCTCGCCCGTGACTGGCCCCCGGACGTCCGGCTCTCCGCGGGGGATCGGCCGAAGGTGGCGATCCCGGGCTCCGAAACGCTCACCGGTCTCTCGTTGCAGTCCCGATCCGGTTTCCTCGGCGCGGTTTCGGCGCTGCGGGCGTCCGGGGCCATCGTGGAGACGGTCGAGGTCACCGCGCTGCTGTCCGTGGGCGACCTGATCCACGACGACGGTTTCACCGCCGACAGGCAGCGCGTCGCCGAGGCCGGGATGCTCGCGCTCAGGATGCTGTCCGAGTACGACGCCCTGGTCCTGCCGACCGTTTTGGACCATCCCGAGATGTCCGAGGCGCTGTCCGATCCGGACGGTGTCGCGAAACGGCTGGAGAAGTTCACCGCGTTCGTCAACCTGCTCGACCTCGCCGCGGTCACGGTGCCGTCGTCGCCGTCGGATCTCGGGCCGTACGGGGTGTCGGTGGTGGTGCGTCCGTTCGACGACCAGGTCGCCATCGACCTCGCCGCCGTGCTCACCGACGAACAGGCCGAATTCCCTTATCCAGCACCGGGCGCGGATCTCGTGGTGTTCGGCGCGCACCTGCGCGGACAGCCGCTGAACGACTGCCTGGTGACAGCGGGGGCGCGGTTCACCGGGCCGGTCCAGACCGCCGAGGGCTATCGGATGGTGCTGCTGCCGACAGCGCCGCCGCAGCCGGGTGTGGTGCCGGTGAGCGCCGCGGGCGAGCACACGATGCTGTCGGGTGAACGCTGGCGACTCTCGCCCGCCGCTCTCGGCGCCTTCGCGGCCACGCTGCCCGCTCCGTTCGTCCTCGGCCGGATCCGGCTGGAGAACGGCGAAACCCCGCTGGCCGTCCTTTGTGACCAGGCGGCCGCGGCGACGGCGACGGAGCTGACGCGGTACCAGTGCTGGCGGGCGTACCTGAGGTTCGTCAGTACGGCCGGGCCGCGAGACCTCGGGCGACCCGCTTGACCAGACCGGGACCGTGCAGGGCGAAACCGGAGTAGAGCTGGACGAGACCGGCGCCGGCGTCGAGCATCCGGGCGGCGGCGCCGGCGTCGAAGATCCCGCCGACGCCGATGATCGGCAGCTTGCCGCCGGTTTCGCCGTGCACGAAGCGCACCACCTCGACCGCGCGTGCGGTGAGCGGGCGGCCGGAAAGCCCGCCCGCTTGCTCGCCGACGGAGGCCTCGACGGGCGCGATCCCTTCGCGGGACAGCGTCGTGTTGGTCGCGATCAGCCCGGCGACACCGTGTTCGAGGCAGACCTCCAGCAGCTCCGCGAGCGCTTCGTCGGTGAGGTCGGGGGCGACCTTCACCAGCACCGGCGTCGGTTCGGCGTCGCCCGCGAGCTCGGCCGAAGTCCCACGCAGTTCGGAGAGCAGTTCGGCGAGCGCGGACTTGTCCTGCAGCGCCCGCAGTCCCGGTGTGTTGGGTGAACTGACGTTGATCGCGAAGTAGTCGGCGTACGGGTGCAGCGCCCGCAGCGAGAACCGGTAGTCCTCGACGGCCTCGTCGAGCGGGGTCACCTTGGACTTGCCGATGCTGACGCCGAGCGGCACCGGCGGCTTCCCGCCCGCGGCGAGGCGGGCGGCGAGCGCTTCCGCGCCTTCGTTGTTGAAGCCCATCCGGTTGATCACCGCGTCGGTCTCGGCGAGGGTGAACAACCTCGGCTTGTCGTTGCCCGGCTGCGGATGCCGGGTGACCGTGCCGACCTCGACGAAACCGAAACCGAGCGCGGGCCAGGCGTGCAGCGCGCGGCCGTTCTTGTCCATCCCGGCGGCGAGGCCGACCCGGTTCGGGAAGCGGAGCCCGAGGAAGGTGACCGGATCGTCCGTCCGGTAGACGCGGCCGAGCGCGCCGAGCGCGGGAGAGACCCGGCTCAGCCTGGCGAGCGTGCCGATGGTGCGTTCGTGCACGGTTTCGGGGTCGCCGCCGGAGACCCGGTACAGCGCGGGGCGGACGATCTTGTCGAAGAACACGCGCCCATCATGCCTGGTGAGCTCTAGCGGCTCGCCTTCCACTCGTCTTCGAGCATCGCGAAGACGAGTTCGTCACACCACTCGCCCTTGACGATCTCGTTCTCCCGGAGATGGGCCTCTTTGCGCATCCCGAGGCGTTCCATCAGGGTGGAGGAAGCGGTGTTGCGGCCGTCACAGCGACCGATGATCCGGTGCAGTCCGAGGTCTTCGAAGCCGAGCCGCAGCAGTTCGACGGCGGCCTCCGCGGCGAACCCCTTGCCGTGGTGATCGGGATGGAACACGAAACCGACCTCGCCCTGACGGTGTTCGCTGCTGAGGTACTCGAGGTTCAGATCGCCGATGAGCTGCCCGGTCTCGGTCAGTTCCACGGCCACCGCCAGGAACTGGCCTTCCTTCGACAGGCTGCTGCTGTGCACCCGTTTGGCGAGCGCGGCGGCGGATTCGGCCCGGCTGCGCGGACCCCAGTAGAGATAGCGGGCGACGTCGGCGCGGGACTGGAAGGAGTTGAGTTCGTCGAGATCCGCCGGCGTGAAGGCGCGGAGGGTCAGGCGCTGGGTTTTGATCGGGAAAGCGGGCCTCAGCATGGCGTCAGGCTATCCAGTCTGCGGGAGTTCCGGGGGCGAACAGCGACGGACGGTTCTCCGGCGCGGCGGGTGGTCCCTCCGGCCGCGCAAATGACGCAACAGGCCGGAAATGAGGGAACCCCGAGGCGGCTCCCGGACGCCGGAATCGGCGGCCGGGCCCGAGCCGGACCGGTGCTCGGGAACCTCGGGGGCCCGGTGACTGCCTGGTATTCGCTATCAGGCACCACGCGAAGCAGAGACGACGAGCCGAAGGTGGCTCCAACTTGCGTTGTATCGCTGCTCAAAAGTCCTACGCGTGCCGTCCGCTAGCGGACAGTCACCTCACGAGTCCTGTTGGAATACAACTTTGGACCACCTCCTCTCTCGTGTACCGCCACGCTATGCGAGGAGTTCGTGGTCCTGCAACAAGATTTCTTCGATCTCCGTGAGCAGGACGGTCTTGTCCGCCGAGGGCAGAAAAGACGCTTCCACCGCGTTCGTCGCGAATCGGGCGATTTCGGTCGCGGTCAGGCCCAGCGTCTCGGCGACGGCCAGGTACTCGCCGTCGAGGGTGGCGCCGAACATCGGCGGGTCGTCGGTGTTGAGGGTGACCGTCACGCCGTGGTCGAGCAGCCGCCGCACGGGATGCGCCGCGATCGACGGGAACTGTCCTGTCCGGATATTCGACGTGGGGCAGACCTCCAGTGGGATCCCTTGTACGGCAAGGTATTCCAGGAGCGCCGGATCGGCGTGCGCGCCGATGCCGTGGCCGATCCGCTCGGCGCCGAGATCGTGCACCGCCGACCAGACGGTGGCCGGGCCGGTGGTCTCGCCCGCGTGCGGGACGCTGTGCAGCCCCGCCTCCCGGGCCGCGGTGAAGAAGGGGGCGAACTGCGCGCGCCCGACACCGACCTCGGGACCGCCGAGCCCGAAGGACACCAGACCTTCGGGGCGTTCGCGGAGCGCGAACACGAGCGTCTCGCGTCCGGCGACGACCCCCTTCTCGCCGGGAATGTCGAAGCACCAGGCCAGTTCCACCCCGTGGTCCGCCCGCGCCGCGGCTCTTCCGGTGGCGAGACCGGTGAGGAGATCGTCGGCCGACATCCCGTCGAGGACGTGGTTGTACGGCGTCACGGTCACTTCGGCGTAGCGGCCGTTCTGCGCGGCCAGATCGGCGGCCAGCCCGGTGACGAGGGTGTGGATGTCGCGGGCGTCGCGCACCAGCGACGTCACCGCCAGGTAGTTGCGGAGGAAATGCGGGAAGTCGCGGAAGGTGAAGAACTCGGCGAGCGCCTCCGGCTCGGTCGGCACCCCCGCGGACGGGCGGCGGCGGGCCAGTTCCAGCACGGTGGGCAGGCTCGCGGAACCGACGAGATGGACGTGGAGTTCGACCTTGGGCAAGGCGTGCACGAACGCGCGCAGCGCCTCGCCGGTGAGGAATCCGGACATGACAAAGCTCCCTGGGAAAGAAAAGTGAAGGGTGACGTGCGGGGGAGCGGACGGCTCAGGGAGCGAGGTCGCCGCGTTCGGTGTCGGCCCCGTAGAGCGGGAGCTTGAACAGCGTCACGAGGCCAGCTTAGCCGCTGGGAGCGGGTCCGGTCTGGCATTTCGGGCAGAACCAGGTCGGCCTCGCCTGGTGCCCGGCACCCTGAGAAGCGACCCGGAGCCGTCCGCCACAGCGGAAACAGCCCGTTTTGGTCCGCTCGTAGACCCAGTGTTCGCGGCCGCGGCGCAGGTCCCCGGTGGTGGTCTGCGAAGTGCGCCAGGCGTTGGCCTTCAACAGTTTGCGGCCGAGCGCGACGGCCTTCGCCGGATCCACCCCGGAAACCGGTGTCCACGGCGTGACCCCGAGCAGGAAGCACATCTCGACCTTGTACATGTTGCCGATCCCGGCCATGATCCGCTGATCCAGCAGGGCGTCGCCGAGTTCGCGATCCGGATCCGCGGCCAGCGCGGTCGCCGCCAGCCCCGCGAGTTCGTCCGTCCACTGTGGATCGAGCAGATCCGGGCCGAGGTGGCCCACCAAACGGTCTTCTTCGTCCGTGGGCACGAGTTCGAGGTCGTGCACGCGGAAGCCGACGGCCTGCACGCCTTCGGCCGCCAGGATGACCCGCGCGTGATGGGCCGGATGGCGCCAGCGCGCGCCCGCCGGATAGACCGCCCACTTGCCGTCCATCCGCAGGTGACTGTGCAGGGTGAGCTCGCCGGAGAAGCGGGTCAGCAGATGCTTGCCGACCGTGCCGACGCCGAGTACGTCGCGTCCGGAGAGATCCACCGTGGCCAGCTGAGGGACCCGGAACTCGCCTCGTACGAGGGTCTTCCCCGCCAGCGCTTTGTCGAGCACCTTGCCTGCGAGGAAGACGGTGTCGCCTTCGGGCATCGGCGCTAACCCGTGCCGGTGTCGCTCAGTTTGGCGGGCTCTTCGGTGGGCTCGGGCCCTTCGTCGCCGCGGACGCGATGCCGTCCGGCCCGGCTCGAGCGGAGGACCTTCGCCAGCACCATGTTGAAGGTGAGCGCGATCTCCTGCGCGCCGGGGGAGTGCCACTCGTGGATCGGGCTGCACGCGCCCTGCGCCTGCTGCACGGCGAGCCTGTCCGGGATGGCCGTCGGCATCACCAGCGGGCCGAAGTTCTCCCGCAGTTCGGCCACGCGGAACTGGTGCTCGTAGGAGCGCACGCGGAGCTTGTTGACCACGACGCCGATCGGCCGGAGACCCGGGTTCTGCTCCTCGCGGATCTTCTCGATCGCTTCGAGCGCGCGGCGGGCGCCGGAGACGGCGTACATCGTCGGCTCGGTGACGATCAGGGCGCTGTCCGCGGCCACCAGCGCCGAGCGGGTCAGCCTGCCCAGCGACGGCGGGCAGTCGAGGATCACCAGTTCGTAGGGTTCCTCGCGCAGCGGGTTCGTGTGCAGCTCGTCGAGCGCGCGGGAGAGGTTCTCCAGACGGCGGATGTCGGCGTCGGGCTCGTTGAGCATCTCCAGCTCTTCGGCGCCGACGAGGACGTCGATCTGGTCGCTCCACACGCTGGGCGCGATCGCGCGTTCGAGCACCGAGCGCACCGGCGTCTCCAGGACGTCGGCCAGGGTGCGATCGGTGAGGGGCGGGTCCAGCGACGTGGTGGCGTTGCCTTGCGGGTCGAGGTCGGCCACGAGGGTCCTGGCGCCCCTGCGCAGGGCGGCGGACGCGACACCGAGGGCGACCGTCGTTTTACCGACGCCACCCTTCAGGCTGAGAACAGCGACCGTGTGCACTCGACCAGCCTACGGGCAGTCGGCGGGACGGCTCCTTGGCAAGGTGTCGAACACCGCATCGGACTACACCCGGCGGCGCCCGGAAGGCGGGCATTACGCTGTGCGTTCATGAAGACGGACACCGTGGCCACGCGGGGATCGGGGGCGGTTCGCCGGGTTCTCGAAGCAGAACTCCGGGCCGCACGGGCGCGAGGCGCACAACAGCCGCACGTCGTCGACGTCGGCGGCGGAAGCGGGGGCTGGGCGGTACCGCTGGCCTCGGCGGGCTGCCTGGTGACCGTGGTCGAGCCGAACCCCAACGCGCTGGCGACCCTGCGCCGCCGCGCCGAGGAAGAGGGCGTCTCCGGCAGCATCACGGTGATCGCCGACGACTCCGACGCGCTCGGAGCCCACGTCGAGGCCGGATCGGCCGATCTCGTGCTCGCGCACGGCCTGCTCGAAGTCGTCGACGATCCGGAGGCGGTGCTCGCCGCGCTGGCCACCGCGGTCAAACCCGGCGGCGCGGTCTCGGTGCTGGTGGCGAACCGCCACGCCGCGATCCTGCAGCGCGCGCTGGCCGGACGGCTCGGCGAGGCGCGGGAACTGCTCGCGGCCGAGAGCGGCGTGCTGGGCGGCGGCCGCGAGACCGTGCTGCGGCGCTTCGACGGCGAGGCCCTCAGCGCGCAACTGGTCGCGGCGGGGCTCGAGGTGGAATCGCTGCAGGGCGATGGCGTCGTCGCGGACTTCGTGCCCGGCGGAGTGCGGGAAGAGGACCTGGCGGAGTTCGAGCTGGCGGCCGCGTCGGTTTCGCCGCTGCGGGACATCTCCAGCAGGCTGCACATCTTGGCGCGCCGTCCCTGACCTCGTGAGTGGTAAGTCGGGTTATCGAGGGGAAGGCAACGTGGCTTGGCCGCGGATGGCCTGTGGCGATGTCCCGAAAGCCACTTTCGGGACATCAGGTGTCCCGAAAGTGGCTTTCGCGACACCCGGGTAAGCGGCCACGCTGGGGAGACGCGTTGCGAAAGTGCTTTCGCGACTTCGCCCACGTATCGGGCGCCGAAGAGTGCCATCACGCCACCTTTGCCTCACCCCTCGATAGCCGTCCTTGCCACTCACGAGCGAGATTGTCGGTGGTCCGGGCTAGCGTCTGCTCGTGGGGAGAAACGCTGAACTGCCCGGTGGGATGGCCCGCTACCGGGTGACCACCGGGGCCACCACCTGGCCGGACGACACCGGCTGCGGTCTGCTGCACGTCGACATGGACGCCTTCTTCGTGTCCTGCGAGCTGCGCACGCGTCCCGAGCTGGCGGACGAGCCGGTGGTCGTCTCCGGTGGCGGCCCGCGGTCGGTCGTGGCGGCCGCGAGCTATGCGGCGCGCGAGTTCGGGGTCCGCTCGGCCATGCCGTTCTCGACAGCCAAACGGCTCTGCCCCCAGCTGATCTGCATCACCCCCACGCCCGGCCTCTACGGCGAGGTGTCCCAAGGCGTCATGGCGGTCTTCCGTGAGCTGACGCCTCTGGTGGAGCCGCTGAGCCTGGACGAGGCCTTCCTGGACGTCAGCGGGGCGCTCAAGCGGCTGGACTCGTCACCGGCGCGGCTGGGCGCCTGGATCCGGGAGCGGGTCGCCGCGGACTTCGGGATCAGCTGCTCGGTCGGCGTCGCGAAGATCAAGTTCGTCGCGAAGCTCGCGTCCGGGATGGCGAAACCGGACGGCATGGTCGTCGTCCCGGCGGCCGAGACGCTCGCCTTCCTGCACCCGCTGCCGGTGTCGGCGCTGTGGGGCGTCGGCAAACGCACCGAGGAGCACCTGCGGCAGCAGGGCCTCGACACGATCGCCGACATCGCCGCCGCGCCGCTGTCCAGGCTGAGGCGTTCGCTCGGGCGGGCGCTGGGGGAGCACCTGTACGCGCTCGCGAACGGCCACGACGAGCGCGAGGTGATCCCGGAGACGCCGGACAAGTCGATCGGCGCCGAAGTGACCTTCGACGTCGACCTCCACGACCGCTCGGCGCTCGGACTCGAACTGCTCCGGCTCTCGGAACGTGTCGCCGCCACCCTGCGCCGCCGGGGACTGCGCGGGCGGACGGTGTCGATCAAGGTCCGGTTCGCGGATTTCAAGACCATCACGCGCGCCAGGACAACCGCCGTCGGGGTGGATGTGGCCCGCGACATCCACCGCACCGCCGTCGAACTCCTCACCGAGCACGCGCCGGCGGGCGCAGTCCGCCTGATCGGCGTAAGGGTCGAGGGTTTGGACACGGAGGGTGACGGAGAACAACTACTTTTCGACTCACCCGAACCCCGTTGGCGGGATGCGGAAGTCGCCGCCGACGTCGCGAGGTCGAAGTTCGGCGCCGCGGCGGTGCGGCCCGCGTCACTGCTGACCCCCCGTGACCAGTGACATCGCCTGTTCGGCCGTCTTCGAGAGAGCCGAGTCGGGTGGTTTCGGCCAATTCGATCCCTTCTGGATACGGGATCGGGTAGTCGGACGAGCGCGGGGCTCGTATCCTGGACAGAGACACCCCGCCTGGGGTTGTCTGTTGGGTCCATGACGTTGCGCGGCCCGGCGCCCGCGACAGCTGTGCCGGAGGAGGAAAGATGCCACTCTCCGAGCATGAGCAGCGGCTGCTCGATCAGATCGAGCGCGAGCTCTATGCCGAGGACCCCAAGTTCGCATCCACGGTGCGAGGCACCCGGTTGCGCCGCCCCGCCCGCCGACGGCGTTTGCAGGGCATCGCCCTGTTCGTAGTGGGCGTCGCACTCCTGGTGCTCGGCGTGGTGGTCAACATCCGGGTGGCCGAGATCCCAGTGATCAGCGTGCTCGGGTTCCTCGTGATGTTCTTCGGAGTCATGATGGCCGTCACGTCGATTCGGCAAGGAGCCGAAGCGGAAGGCGGTAAGGAAAGCGGTGGCCAGGGGGCAGGCGGTGGTGGCGGCAAGTCGTCCCCGCGCCGGAGTTCCTTCACCCAGCGCATGGAAGAGCGCTTCCGCCAGCGCTTCGAGGAGCAGTAGCTCTCACACACGCGAACATGCCGACGGGGCCGTGCCCCGTCGGCATGTTCGCGTTGTCATGCCGATCGAGGCGACTGCTCGCGCTGGGTACGGAGTATGCGAGGGGGGCTTTGCCCACGTGTCGTGTGGTGATGGGAGCTTTTGCCCGCGTGTCGTGTGGTGAAGGTTCCCTTGACCCATCCAGTGCGTGAGGGGACTTTCCCCACGTGTCACGCGGTGAAGGCTCCCTTCACCCACCAAGTACGTGAAGGGGGCCTTCACGTACTTCACACCGGTTACTTGCCTCGCCGCAGCGAGCGCGGGAACAGCCGGCCCTTCCACGACATGGGCGCGTTCCGCTTCAGGCTCTTGCGAACCTCGTCGAAGGCCGGGCCCAGCTCGTGGTCGTTTGACGGCTCGGCCGAGTACCAGGATCGCTCCACGACGCCGATGACCGTCCGCAGGCCGGAGCGGCCCTCGTCGTCCAGACGGTGCTTCTCGACGACCTTCCGCCCCGCCACGCGCACCGTGTCGCCGTCGGAGAGCGGCAGGCCGCGGTCCGCGCATTCGTCCATCAGTTCGCGCCACGCGGCGTCGGCCGCGGCGGGGGAGTGGGACGCGATCTTCTGCAGCCGCAGCCGCCGCTTGATCTCCCGGATCGCCGTCGGCGTCCCGAGGCCGCCGAGGACGACCACCAGCACCAGCGCGAACCACCACGACACCCAAGCCGCCAGGAACGCGAACGCCCCCACCCACAGGCCGATCGCTATCAGCGGCAGCCAGTTCGCCACGTTCTGGTTGTCCAGCAACCCGTGAGCCGGAGCGGGCGCGTCCGGGGACGGTGACGAGCGCATCAGCGCCCGGTGTCTCAACCGCGACCGCACGATCACGACCAGGGTCAGCGCGGCCGCCAGCCCGCCGAGAAGACCGGCGAGGATGGCGGGCCACAGCGGCTCTTCGTCCTGCTGGCCACCGCTGCCGTCCGCGCCGGGATCCGCGCCCGGTTCGCGGGGAGTGCCGGTGGCGGGGGCGCTCGACGCCGGCGCGCTCGGCACTTCCTGGGTGTCGTTGGTCGTGGAGCTGCTGGTGTCGTTCTGCAGGTACGGCGGGACGACCGCGCGGCCGTCGACCAGCGGGGTCGGGTCGAAGCTGACCCAGCCCTTCGTCTGGAAGTAGACCTCGACCCACGCGTGCGCGTCCTCGGAGCTGATCGAGAGGTGATCGCCCTTCGGCGTCCCGGAGGTGAAGCCGATGGCGACCCGCGACGGGATGCCGACCGCCCGCAGCATCACGGCCATCGCGGACGCGAACTGCTCGCAGAACCCGCGTTTGCCGTTGAGGATGAAGTCGGCGAGCGCGTCGGAGTCGGTGGCGTCGGCGGTCTTGGTGTCGTAGACGAAGCCGTTCTGCGCGGTGAAGAACGACCAGAGCGCCTGGGCCTTGTCGAAGTTGTTGGACTCGTTCTCCGTGAGCTGCTTGGCCTTCGCGGTCACCCTGGGATCGACGTTGTCGACCTGGGTGAACTGCAGCGGCACCTCGGCCAGCCGCGCGTCGTCGAGCCGGAGTTCGTCCTTCGACGGTTCCTTGATCGCCGCGACCTCGGTGTAGGCGGGCGCGTTCTGCTTGGTCGTGGTGAACACGGCACCGCCGACGGGGTCGTACAGCCAGTTGTCGGCCAGCCCGGTGAGCATCCGCGGCACACCGTAGATCGGCAGCCAGTTGTCGACCCAGTTCGTCGGTTCGATCCGGACCTCGCGTCCGGGACCGTTGCCGTCGTCGCCCTTGACGGCCGGGAGCGGCTGGTTGGCCTGCACCCCTTGCTGGGCGCGGCCGTTCTGCGCCAGCCCCCAGCCCTTGTTCGGCGTGTACGTGTCGAGGGTGAACGCGCGCAGCAGCCGCTTGTCCGCGCCCATCCCGTAGACCTTGAACAGCTCGACGTTCTCGCCCTGGTCGAGCAGACCGCGCAGCTGCGTGAACGGCTCGACGCCGAATCCGCCCGCGCCACCACGGCCCGATCCGGTCCCGCCGGGGAGGCTGCCGACAGTGCCGACCCCGGTGGCGGCCGCGCCGATGACCAGGCCCAGCGCGATCGCGGCGCTCACGACGCCGACAGGGGCGGACAGCGTGCCCGCCGAGTTGCCCAGTCCTGGCGCGTCCCGGTTGCGCCAGCGGCGGTGCCGGTGGTTGCCGTCGACGGCGAGCAGCGCGGCGAACGCGGCGGCGCCGAGCAGGAACGTCCACCACGGCAGCATTTCTTCGGCCAGCGCGGCGGGAACGGCGTACACGCACAGCAGGACCAGACCGGTCGCGGCGGGCGCGGCGGCGGCCACGGCCAGGGTGTCGACCAGGACCGCGACCAGGCCGATCGCGATGGTGACCAGGCAGAGGATCGGCGGCGTGCCCTCGATCGGCGGCAGTCCGACGCGGATCTGCTCGGCCGCCGCGGCGAGGACGCCGCGTAGTTCCTCGAGCGCGTCCGGGCCGGGGATGATCTTCAGGATCCCGCTGGTGGTGAACGCCCCGGTGATCAGGAACAGCAGCACCAGCAGCTGCGCCAGGCCGACGACGATGGTCGGCGCGCGCAGTGAGCGCAGGGCGAGTCCGGCGGAGGCGATCAGCACGACGGCGACCAGCAGGTAGCCGAACCACGCCCAGCCGGAGACGACCCCGGTCATCGAGGTCGAGGCGAACAGCGTGGCGAGTCCGGCCGCGATCGGCGCGAGCACACTGCTCGTCCAGACCGGCGGCGGCGCCTCGGGACGCGGTTTGGGGGTGTGCGGGAGGGGCGGCGCGGTCGTGGTCACAGGCCGCCTCCGATCAGCGTGCCCCGGCGCGTGGCGGTCTGGCACAGCTCGGCCCAGACCTGCTGCATGGGCGATCCGGGGCCGGCGACGACGACGCCCCAGCCCGCGGCGCGCAGCAGCGCCACCGACTCCTCGGTGGCGGCGGCACGGTTTTCGGGCCGGTTGACGCCCGCGGACCAGCCGGGGGTGTCGAGCAGCACGGCGAGGCTCCGGATCCCGCGCGGGCGGTACCGGGACAGCTCGTGCACGGATTCGTTGCTGACGGTGCCGAGCACGGCGATGAGTTCCTGTCCTTCGGCCGGATCGTGGCCGAGGGTGATGTCGCGCTGGTGCGCGGGCTGGAGCGCGGCGAGGACGTCGAGCACCACGTTGTCGTAGTGCTCGCCACCTTCACCGGGGGTGTCGGCCAGGGTCTGGCCGTGTTCGGTGATCAGCCGGACGCGGTGACCGGAGCGGCGCAGGTGCAGGCCGACGGAAGCGGCGAACGAAACGGCCCATTCGAGGCTCGCCGCCGGTCCGGTGCCGTGATGCGCGGCCGCGCGGTGATCCAGCAGCACCGTGGTGCCGCCACGCCACGGCCGCTCCTCGACGCGGACCATGATCTCGTCGCGGCGGGCTGTCGAGCGCCAGTGGACCTTCCGCAGGTCGTCGCCCTGGCGGTATTGCCGGACGATCACGTCCGCCTCGCCCTGTCCGGCGTGCAGACGGATGCTGCCGTCGTCCCCGGCGCCGATCCCGGCGCCGCTGGGCAGGCCCCACAGGCCGACCACCTTCGGCACGACGACCAGCCGCGAATGCCCGATCAGCTCGCGTTCGAACTCGCACAGCCCGAACGGGTCGGTGATCGTCGCCCGCAGCGGGCCGACCTGCTGGATCCCGCGCAGCACCGGCTGCAGCGGGTACCGCAGCGCGACCCGCCGGTCGTGCGGCAGCCGCTCGACGACGAACCGCGGCCGCGAACCCAGCGCGTAGGGCACGCCGTCTTCGAGCAGCACCTCGCCCGCCGGGAGCCTGCCGTCACGCCAGAGTTCGAGCTGGACCTCACCGGGCGAGCCGACCGAGACCCGGTCCGGACGCAGCGCGCGCGCCGCGCCCAGCCGCAGCCGGGTCGCCGAGATGAAGAAGGCGACCAGCAACGGCAGGGCGACGACGAACATCGCGACGCGCAGCAGGTCCCGTTCGTTGAGCACGAACGAGCACACCGCCGCGGCGACGCCGGCGGCGAGGAGGCAGCGGCCGCGTGTGGTCAGGCCGGACAGAGCACGCAGCATGTGGGTTCAATCCGTCGAGCGAAGCTCGCCCGTTGAGGGCGGTGGCGGGGGCATGGATGGATTTCCTTTGTATCAGCGGTGGTTCGTGCCCGAAGAGCCCTGCGGGACGGGAACGCGGTGGAGGATCGCGCGGACGACGTCGGTGGCGGACCGGCGGGCGGCGTGCGCCTCGGTGGTGAGCACCATGCGGTGCGCCAGCACCGGGACCGCGACGGTGTGCAGGTCGTCCGGGACGACGAACTCGCGGCCCGAGAGCGCGGCCTGCGCGCGGGCGGCGCGGACCAGCTGCAGGGTCGCCCGCGGCGACGCGCCGAGACGGATCTCGGGCACCTGCCGGGTCGCGGAAACGAGGTCGACGGCGTACCGGCGGATCTCCGGCGACATGTGCACCGCGCGCACCGTCTCGATCAGCCGCTGCACCGAATCACGGTCGGACACGGGCTCGAGATCGGCGAGCGGGTTGTGCCCGGCGTGCTCGTCGACCATGGCCAGTTCGGCCTGCTGGTCGGGGTAGCCGATGGACACCCGCGCGGTGAACCGGTCCCGCTGGGCCTCGGGCAGCGCGTAGGTGCCCTCCATCTCGATCGGGTTCTGGGTGGCGATCACCATGAACGGCTCTTCGAGGTGGTACGTCGAGGTGTCGACGGTGACCTGGTGCTCTTCCATGCACTCGAGCAGGGCGGACTGCGTCTTCGGCGAGGCGCGGTTGATCTCGTCGCCGACCACGATGTTCGCGAACACCGGACCGGGCCGGAACTCGAACCCGCCGCTCTGCCGGTTGTAGATGGACACCCCGGTGACGTCGCTGGGCAACAGGTCGGGGGTGAACTGGATCCGGCTCACGGTGCAGTCGATCGAGCGGGCCAGCGCCTTCGCCAGCGAGGTCTTGCCGACCCCGGGGACGTCTTCGACGAGGAGGTGGCCTTCGGCGAGCAGGGTCACGAGCGCGATGCGGATGACGTCGGGTTTGCCGACCAGTACCCGCTCGACGTTGGCGGCGATCCGCCGCGCCGTCTCGTGCAGTTCGTCCAGCGACGCTGGATTTACCCCAGCCCCCTGTCGGGGGCCCACCCCCGCCGCGCTCGCACGGCCGTTCTGCCGGCCGCTGACCGAGCCGGCGGCCGTGGGGTACGGCGCTTGCCCGGTTGCCTGCTCGCCCTGCTGTTCGCCGGGCGTCGCAGACTGGATTCTCGACGTCACTCGACCTCCTGATGCCGCGTGGCTGGATGTCCGCTGGGTCTGCTGAAGGCCAGCTCTTCCTCGCCCGGGTGGTCCCCCGAGCAGCGGTCAGCCTCCCACGAAGTGTGTCAAACTCGGGCGAACTCGTGGGGGGAACCCCGACAACCCCGGCCGATGACTCTGTGCAACCGGAGACCTTACCTCGATCGGGTGAGCTGAGCGCGTTTTCGGGTGCTCCCGCTGACACGCGGTTTTGTCGTATGCTCCGTTGCGAGGTCGCTCGACTACGGAGAGGCGTAATCGCATATGAGCGAGGTGAGTACCGCCAAGCCGAGGTTCGATCTGAGCGGGTTCGCGGTCGCCCCGGAGCTGGCGGCCGACGCCCACGTGAAGATCTCCGCCCTGCAGGACGTGGTCGGCCAGATGGTCCGCGAGGCCAAGGTGCTCGGCCGTACGGTTCCCCTCGGCGGGGGATACGCGGACGAGGTCGGCCGGTTCATGGCGCAGTACGGGATCGGCGCCGACGGCTCGGCGGTCGAGGCGCTCACGGCGTTCGGCAAGGAACTCGAGGCGCTCAAGAACCGGATCGAGAAGGCGTTGGCCCGGTACACCCGTCAGGATGAACAAGCGGCGGCGGCTGTGGACTGTGTCGGCGGCTGAACCCATGCGCACACGTCTCCTCCTCGTCGCCCTCTTCGTCTTTTCAGTGTCCGCCTGCGGGCAAGGGGTCGCAGGCCAGGCGCCGATTCCGAGCACCGAGAAGGTGGCCGACGGCGGTTCGGCCGCGGTCACCGTCCCGCCCGCCGTGCTGGATCCCTGTGCGCTGCTCGGTCCGGCGGACCGGTCGAGCGCCGGGTTGAACACGCTCGGAGTCCCGAAGGAGATCAACGGCGCCCGCGCCTGCGACTGGACGGTTCCGGCGACCTTCGGCGTCACCATCACCGTGGACGAGAAGAACGGGCTGGCGAACCTCGAGATCGCGCGCAAGACCGCGACCAAGACCAAGGTCGGCGACAGGCAGGCGCTCAAGGTCGCCGACAAGAAGGCCGCCGACGGGACCTGCGCGGTCCTGATCGGCATGGGGGAGAAGGCGAGCGTCCAGATCGACGTGAGCAACACGAACTTCACCGACACCCCGCTCGCCTGCGAGCGCGCGGTGACGGTGGCGGGACTGGCCGAGCCCAAACTGCCCTAGGAGAATCCGTGCCTGAAGGAGAGACGCCGGGCCGTGAGGCGCCGGTCGCGGCCACGCGGTACGAGGCCTACAGCCATGAGGCGCTGGCCGCCGAAGTCGAAGCGGGCAACGACCCCGAGGCGGCGGGCGGCATCGGTGCCGCCTGGGACGCGCTCGCGCGGCGTATGCACGACGCGACGTCCGAACTGGCCGGGCTGGTCGGCAGTAGCGAGGAGACCTGGCGCGGCGAAGCGGGCGACGCGCTCCGAGGCGTGCTGGCCACGGCGTCCGGCTGGCTGACCTGGTCCGCCGATCTCTCGTCCGCGCTCGGGCAGGCGGTCTCGGGGCAGGCCGAGGCGGCGGCGCGCGCCCGCGCGGACATGCCGCCACCGGTGGACTACGACCCCGGCGCGATGATCCGCGGCGCCGCGGCGGGCGGGAACCTCGCGCTCCTCGCCGCGCTCGCCGACGAGATGGAGGCCAAACACGCGGAGGCCGAGGCGGCCAGGCGCAAGGCCGTCGACGTCATGAACACCCGCGACGCCTCGCTGCACTCGCTGACCCCGCGGGTCTCGTTCGGGAAGCCGCCCGAGCTGGGGCGGTCTTGATCCGCGTTTCCGCGTCGGCGTTCGACGTCCTCTGGTCCGATCTCGGCCACGCGGCCCCGCCGTGGCCGCTGTCGGTCCGCAGTGTCGGCGGCACGGAAGCGGAACGCGCGGAGATCCGCGGCGCGGTCTACGAAAACCTCGCCGAACGAGGCCTTTATGACGGGGATCGGCTGGACGCCGCCCTGGAAGCGCGGCTGGAACTCCTCGCGCGCGCCGAGGTCTACGTCGAATGTGAGGCGCTGGCCGACATGACGGCCGAAGCACCGTTCCGCGCTGTCGCGGCCGCGCGCGGGCGGAACGGAGTGCTGGCCACGCAGCCCGAGCAGACCATCGCGCTGTCCGGGATCGGCGACGGCGAGGTGTTCGCCGCGATCGTCGACGTCCTTCCGGCGCTGCGGCCCGGCCCCGGCTACGGGATCAGCCTGCCCGCGGCGCGTTTCGGCGGTGACCTGGAGGATCCGGTGTTCGGGGGCGGTGGACGATCGTCCGCTTCGGACAATCAGCTGCGCGAAGTGCTCGCGATCCAGGCGCGGCCGGTCTACAGCGCGGGCCAGTTCACCGTGCGGACCCGCGACCGCGACGGCCGGACCCACCGGGCGGGCGGGCTGACCTGGTTCGACACCGACGTCGGCGCGTACTGCGCCGCGCGGACCGAAGGCCGCGGCGGGCAGGCCTGGGTGAACGTGTCCCCTGTGGACGGTCCCCGGCTGGCGGCGCGGTTGGCCTCGCTGCTGGACCCGGACCGTTAGAGCGTGGCGAGTCGAGCCCGAGGGGTTTCGGCACCGTCGCCGAAGCGCGGCAGTGGGTATTGCGGGAAAGAACCCCACCGATGGCGATCATCGCGGCGTCAGAGGATGTCCTGAACGGTATCTCGTGTGTCCTCCCTGTGATGACGACGGAATTGTTCCTGCCGCAGGGTCGATTTCGTGACGCGGTCGAGGGGCTGATCATCGCCGTCCGCGCGGCGACGGCCCGAGGCGACGTGGGCTCACTGGCGTCGTGCCTGAACGATCTGGCCCGTCGTGCACATGTCGTCCTTTGTCGACATGTCATGGGATGAACCGATGACGTCGCGCGTCGGGTCTCGTGAGTGAAAGGAGTGTCGCGAAAGCCACTTTCGGGACGTCAGACGTCCCGAAAGTGGCTTTCGCGACATGGCCGCTCGACATCGGACGCGGCGACCGTCTGAGCTGGTGACGGTCCTTTGTCGACTTGGTGTCCCCACCGTTCCCCACCGGATTCCCCACTTTCTCCCCCATTCCGCCCCACAGCAGGGTTCCGGCTGCCGATAACCGGACGCATCAGGCATCGGTGAGGTTGCTTCGATACCCGCACAGGGGGATCTTGGCCACCGTCCCCCACCGCGCCCCCACCTGGCCCCACCTGGCTGACCAGCGGAAACGTCTGACACGACGGAGTGGTCGCGGCTTTTGACGCGTTGACTGTGGTGAAAAGTGGGGTACGGTGGTGCGCAGTGGGGCAGAAGGGAGCCCCGTGGCCGACCTTGGTTGTTCACAGCCAGGATCGGTAGGGAGGTGGAGCCGATGTTCCTCGGCACCCACACCCCGAAACTGGATGACAAGGGGCGGCTCACGCTGCCCGCGAAGTTCCGCGACGCGCTCGCCGGTGGGCTGATGGTCACCAAGGGACAGGATCACTGTCTCTTCGTCTTTCCCCGGGCCGAGTTCGAGCAGATGGCGAGGAAGGTCGCCGACGCCCCGTTCACGAACGAGGCGGTCCGGGCCTACCAGCGTTATCTCTTCGCCGGGACGGACGAACAACGCCCGGACGGGCAAGGACGTATCGCGATCGCGTCCGAGCTCCGACGCTACGCCGGGTTGAACAAGGAGTGCGTGGTGATCGGGGCGATCACCAGGTTGGAGATCTGGGATGCCCAAGCGTGGCAGGGCTACCTGGACGAACACGAGGACAGCTACGCGAAGGCTCGAGAGGAAGTTCTGCCGGGCGTCTTCTAGACGTGACCGAGGAAGCACCCACGCCGTCGGGGGGCGCGGGTTCATGCTTCGGACACGCCGGGAACCGCCCACACGGATGCCGTGAGGCCTCTGTCCGCTCAGTGGCCCTGGTACACCTTCCCCGGTACCAGGTCAGTAAGCGGGCGGACAGGGACCTGACGGCATCCGGCATCTTCCCCGGCACTACAGGAAAGGGGGAAGACATGGCAGACGAACACGAGCACGTCCCGGTGCTGTTGGACCGCATCGTCGAGTTGTTCGAGCCGGTCTTCTCCGACCGCGAGGCCGTGCTGGTCGACGCGACCGTCGGACTCGGCGGTCATTCCGACGCGCTGCTCACCGCGTTCCCCTCACTGCGCCTCGTCGCGCTCGACCGCGACCCCAACGCGCTGGAACTCTCCGCGAAACGGCTTGCGCCGCACGGGGATCGCGTCGACTTCGTGCACGCCGTCTACGACGAGATGCCGTCTGCGCTGCAAGGTCTCGGACTGTCCAGAGTGGACGGAATCCTGTTCGACCTCGGCGTCTCCTCGATGCAGCTGGACCGCGCCGAGCGTGGTTTCGCCTACTCCAAGGACTCCCCGCTCGACATGCGGATGGACCCGACCACCGGGATCACCGCGGCCGACGTCCTCAACACCTACACCCCGGGCGAGCTGATCCGGATCCTGCGCGACTACGGCGAGGAACGGTTCGCCCAGCGGATCGTCAAAGCCGTTGTGGCAGAACGTGAGAAGGAACCTTTCACGCGCAGCGGACGGCTGGTGGAACTGCTGTACGACGCTGTCCCCGCGGCGAGCAGGCGCACCGGCGGACATCCGGCGAAGCGAACTTTCCAGGCGCTGCGGATCGAGGTCAACGGCGAACTGGAGGTGCTGCGGCGGGCGATGCCGCGGGCACTTTCGGTACTCGCCGTCGGCGGCCGCATCGTCGTCGAGTCCTATCAGTCCCTCGAGGACCGCCTGGTCAAACAGGCCCTCGCGGAACTGGCGAAATCCCGGACCCCGGAAGGGCTTCCGGTGGAACTGCCGGGCCACGGCCCGGAACTGAAACTGCTCACCAGAGGGGCCGAGAAGGCCGGCGAGGCGGAGACCGAACAGAACACACGGGCCGCCTCCGTGCGGCTGCGAGCCGCCGAACGGATCGGAGACCGAGCACGATGACCGCTCCCGCGAAGTCCCGCGGCCGCCGGACACCGGCGCCCGGACGGCGTGCCCGCGCGACCAGCACGGTCGACGAGACGCCGGACACCACCGAGACCACGAAGTCCACACGCGCTTCCCGCGGCCGGACGTCGGCGGCCGAACGCGCCTATGCCCGCCGGGCCCAGCGCGCCGACCTGCTGCAGCGCGACCAGCAGCGCAACCGTCCCGAGGCCGAAGGCGGCGCGGGCAAGGAAGAGCCGAGGAAGAAGCTCAAGCTGCGCTGGCCGCGTTCGCGCGCGTCGTTCGTGCTGATGATGATGGGCATGCTGGCCGTCGGCGTGGCGTGCACGCTGTGGCTGACCACGCAGGCCATCGCCGACTCGTACCGGCTCGAACAGCTCCGCACGACCAACGCCGGGCTCGCCGAGGCGAAGGAACGGCTGCAGCGCGAAGTCGCGAAGGCCGAGTCGCCCGCTTCCCTCGCGCCCAAGGCCAGGGAACTGGGCATGGTGCCCGGCGGCGACCCCGCGCACCTCGTGGTCGGCCCGGATGGACAGTCCACTGTGGTCGGTGAGCCGAAGAAGGCCGCGGCCGACGCACCTCCCGTCACCCCGAGCGCGGTGCCGCCGCCCGCCGAGGGGACGCAGGGCGGGGTGATCGAGGGCGACCAGCCCGCGATCCCGCGGGAGGACACGCCGCCCCCGGCGCAGGGAGGCCAGTGATGTCACCCGGCCGTCCGGCACAGGCCCGGGCCCGGTCGGCGGGGAGCGCGCGGCGGACCTACGCCGCCGGGACCCGGCGCGCCACCGCCCGGCGGGGCAACGGGGGAAATCCGAGCCGGTTCACCGGCGTCCGGATCCTGCTGATCATCGTGATGGTGCTCGCCGGCCTCAAACTGGTGCAGGTGCAGTGGTTCGAGGCCGGTGCGCTGTCCGAAGCCGCGGAACGGCAGCGGGCGTCGGTGATCGAAAGTCCCGCGCAGCGCGGGTCCATCATGGACCGCAACGGGACGAAGATCGCGTTCAGCATCGAGGTGCGGACCCTCGCGGTGAGCCTGAACTGGCTCCACAAGACCATGGACGACTTGGCCGCGAAGAACCCGGCCAAGGGCAAGAACTTCGAGACCGAGGTGGCGGCCGCGGCGAAGGCGATCGCGGCCAAGCTGCCGGGATTGATCACCGAGAAGGAACTGCTGGACAAGTTCCACAAGCCGGACGGGTTCACCTACCTGGTCCACGACATCGAACCGTCGGTCGCCGAATCGATTGTCAAGGAATTCCCGTGGATCAGCGTGGAGAAGCGCTCGAAGCGGGAGTACCCCGGCGACTCGGTGGGCGCGAACATCATCGGCTACGCGAACTGGCGTACCGACGACAAGGACGTCTCCAGGCACAACCTGCACGGTGGCTACGGCCTCGAAGCGTCACGGGACAACGACCTCGCCGGGACACCGGGCCGCAAGATCGTCAACACCCGGAACGGCAACGACAACCTCGTCATCCCCGGTACCGAACGGGACATCCAGAACGCCGTCCCCGGTTCGGACCTGCAGCTGACGATCGACACCGACCTGCAGTACGAACTGCAGCGGCAGTTGAGCGAGTACGTCACCAAGTCGCAGGCCAAGGGCGGCCAGGCGGTCATCATGGACTCGAAGACCGGCGAGGTCTACGCGCTGGCCAACGACAAGACGGTGAACCTCAACGACCCGGCCTCGCGCAGTGAGACGGAGAACCTGAACAACCGCGCGGTGACCACACCGTTCGAACCGGGTTCGGTGAACAAGATCGTCACCGCCGCCGGCGCGATCGACCAGGGCCTCACCACGCCCGAGGCGTCGATGTCGGTGCCGGGTTCGCTCCAGGTCGCGGACAAGATCGTCAAGGACGCCTGGCACCACGGGGCGCAGCAGTTCACCACCACCGGCATCTTCGCGAAGTCTTCGAACGTCGGGACCCTGTTGCTGGCGCAGAAGATCGGCGAGGACCGCTACGCGGACCTGCTCAAGAAGTTCGGTCTCGGCCAGCGCACCGGCCTCGGCCTTCCCGGCGAAAGCCCGGGCGTCGTGCCGCCGCGTAACCAGTGGTACGCCACGACTTTCGGCAACCTGCCGATCGGGCAGGGGCTTTCGATGACCGTCGTGCAGATGGCCGGGATGTACCAGGCCATCGCGAACGACGGGCTGCGCGTGGAACCCCGGGTGGTCAAGGCGAAGGTCAACCCGGACGGGACGGTCGTTCCGGAACCGGCGCCGAAGACCGTGCAGGTGATCAGCCCGCAGGCGGCGAAGACCGTGCGCGACATGATGCGCGCCGTGACGCAGAGCGGCCGGGGGCAGCAGAGCGGCACCGGGCCGAAGGCGGCGCTGGAGGGCTATCAGATCTCGGGCAAGACGGGCACCGGCCAGCAGGTCGACCCGCAGACGAAGACGTACAGCAACTCGCTGTACAACATCACCTTCGCCGGGATCCTGCCCGCCGACCGCCCCCGGTTCGTCGTCGGCATCCGGCTCGACGCGCCGGCGAACACGGCCTCGGCCGCGCCACTGTTCCACTCGGTGGCCGCTTACCTGGCGCAGCGGTTCCAGATCCCGCTTTCGAACGGTCCCACGCCTCAGGTCCCGCTGGTCCTGTCTTAGCGCTGTCGTGAAGGCCTCCTTGCCTACCCTGAAGGTAGTGAAGGAGGCCTTCACGGACTCCGTGGATCACCCCGGCCCACCTCGCTCCGGCCCAGCACCGTGCCTCGTAGCTGTCCGTGAACGGTTCCCCGCACCGAGCGCCGCCCGAAACGCCGACGCCATTCCTCCCCGAAGTCCTCAAGCGACAGTCGGAAGCCCTTGCGTGCCAAGGAGAGCTCGCGCAACCCATTACCACGGGCATGATCACCGTGCTCACACCCCGCACCGCTTCCGTCACCCGAATGCCGCGCCGGTAACCTCCTTTGCTGTGTCGGTGCCTACTTCAGATCCCCGCAGCGGTCCCGCCGTCGAAAGCGGGTCCGGCGCGACGGCTGCCCAGGTCCCGGACAGCCCGGTCAAGGCCGTCGCCGCACCCCCTCGTCCGGCCAGGATCGAGCCGATGCCGCTGGGCACCCTGCTCGCCAGGGCGGGCGCGCGGCTCGTGGTGGGCGGTGACGACTACCCGTCGTCGGCCGAGCTGACGGTCACGGGCAGCACGCTGCGCGCGCAGCACGTCCTCCCCGGTGACCTCTTCGCCGCGCTTCCCGGTGCCCGTGCCCACGGCGCGGACTTCAGCGACCAGGCCATCGCCTCCGGTGCGGCCGCGGTGCTCACCGACGAGGCGGGCGCCGAGCGTCCCGTGCTCCGCGACGCAGGGGTGCCGATCCTGGTGCATCCGGACCCGCGCGCCGCGCTCGGCGAGATCGCGGCCTGGATCTACGGCGAGCCGTCGCTGGAGCTTTCGGTCCTCGGGATCACCGGGACGTCCGGCAAGACCACGACGTCCTACCTGGTCGACGCCGGGCTCAAAGCGGCCGGGCTCACCACCGGGCTGATCGGCACGGTCGAGACCCGGATCGCGGGCGAGCGGCTGGCCAGCGGGTTCACCACCCCCGAGGCGCCGGATCTGCAGGCGCTCCTCGCGGTGATGGTGGAACGCGGGGTCACGCACGTCCCGATGGAGGTCTCCAGCCACGCGCTGTCGCTGGGCCGGGTCAACGGCACGCGGTTCGCGGTCGGGGCCTTCACCAACCTCTCCCAGGACCACCTGGACTTCCACAAGGACATGGAGGAGTACTTCGCCGCCAAGTCGCTGCTGTTCGACGGCCGCTCCACCGCCGAGGTGGTCGTCGTCGACAGCGCCTGGGGCCACGCTCTCCTCACCCCGCACACGGTGACCGTCTCCACCGAGCCGGGAACGGACGCGCTGTGGCGCGCCACCGACCTGACGCCCACGCCCGCGGGGGAGCAGACCTTCACCCTCCACGGCCCCGACGGCCTCGCCGCCTCGGCGAAGATCCCGCTGCCGGGTGAGTTCAACGTGGCGAACGCCGTGCTCGCCGCCGCGATCCTCGACACCGCCGGCGTCCCGCTCGAAGCCATCGTCGCCGGGCTCGCCTCGGTCGAGGTGCCGGGCCGGATGGAGCGGGTCTACCTCGGCCAGCCGTTCACCGCGGTGGTCGACTACGCGCACAAGCCCGCCGCGGTCGCGCAGGGGCTCGACGCCTTGCGCGCCCGCACCGAGGGCCGCATCATCACCGTCCTCGGCTGCGGCGGCGACCGTGACACCGCGAAGCGCCCGGTGATGGGCGAGGCGGCGGTCCGGCGCAGCGAGGTGCTGATCGTGACCGACGACAACCCGCGTTCGGAGGATCCGGCCGCGATCCGGGCGGCGATGCTGGCCGGTGCCCGCAACGCCGGACCGGCGCTGGGCGGCGAGATCCTCGAGATCGCCGATCGCCGGGAAGCCATCGTCCACGCGGTCGAACTCGCCCGGCCCGGGGACATCGTGCTCATCGCGGGCAAGGGCCACGAGACCGGCCAGGAGGTCCAGGGTGTCGTGCACCCGTTCTCCGACCGGGACGAGCTCGCCTCCGCCATCCGCAGACGTCTGGAGACAGTGTGATCGTGCTCAGCCTCGCCGAGATCGCCGGCATCGTCGGCGGCAGGCTGCATCGGACCGACGGCACCGCCGAGGTCACTGGAAGCGTCGAATTCGACACCCGCGAGATCACGCCCGGCGGACTGTTCGTCGCGCTGCCCGGGGCGAAGGTCGACGGCCATGACTTCGCGGCGAGGGCCGTCGAGTCCGGCGCCGTCGCGGTGCTCGCGGCCCGCGAGGTCGACGCCCCGGCCGTGATCGTGCCGCCGCTGGACGCCGGTGTCGCGCACGACCGGGCGTTCGCGCTGGTCTCCGACAAGGACGGGGCGGGTGCCGCGGTGCTGGCCGCGCTGGCCAAGCTCGCCCGCCACGTGATCCAGAAGCTTTCCAGTGACCACCTGACCGTCGTCGGGGTCACCGGTTCGGCGGGCAAGACCTCCACCAAGGACATCATCGCCCAGCTGCTGGAGCCGCTCGGCCCGACGGTCGCGCCGCCGGGATCGTTCAACAACGAGCTCGGCCACCCCTGGACGGCGCTGCGGGCCGACGCCTCGACCCGGCAGCTGGTGCTGGAGCTGTCCGCCCGCGGGCCCGGCCACATCGCCGAGCTGGCGTCCATCGCGCCGCCGCGGATCGGGGTCGTGCTCAACGTCGGCACCGCGCACGTCGGCGAGTTCGGTTCGCGCGAGGGCATCGCCAAGGGCAAGGGCGAGCTCGTCGAGGCGCTGCCGAGCGCGGAAGACGGCGGTGTCGCGGTCCTGAACCTCGACGACCCGTACGTCGCGGCGATGGCGAGCCGCACGAGCGCGCGGGTGGTGTTCGTCGGCGAGAGCGAGTCCGCGCAGGTCCGCGCCGTCGACATCACCCTCGACGACGAGGCGCGCGCGTCGTTCCGCCTGGTCACCCCGGACGGCGAGGCGCCGGTGAAGCTGCCGCTCTACGGCGAGCACCAAGTCGGCAACGCGCTCAGCGCCGCCGCCGTGGCGCTGGAGATGGGCTCGACGACCGAGGAGGTCGCGGCGCGTCTGTCGGGTCTCGAGCGGCGCTCAGAGCGCCGTATGGAGGTCAGCACCCGGTCCGACGGTGTCACGGTGCTCAACGACTCGTTCAACGCCAGCCCCGAGTCGATGCGGGCCGCCCTCAAGGCGCTCGCGTCGATGAGCGCGAAGCGCCGTTCCTGGGCCGTGCTCGGCGTGATGGGGGACCTCGGCGAAGACTCCGTCGCCGCGCACGACGGCATCGGCAGGCTCGTCGTCCGGCTCAACATCGACAAGCTCGTGGTCATCGGACAGGCCGCCTCGGCCACGCATCAAGGCGCGCAGCAGGAGGGTTCCTGGGGCGAGGAGTCGGTACTGGTACCCGACGTCGAGGCCGCCATCGCCCTGCTGCATGATCAGCTCCGCGCGGGAGACGTGGTGCTGGTGAAGGCGTCCAAGGCCGCCGCGCTGTGGAGGGTGGCCGACGCCGTGCTCGCCTCCCCGACAACGATCGTGGAAACCCCTGTAGTACCCCCTTCCCCCTCACAAGAACGCTCGAACGGTGGTGACGCGTGATCAGCATCCTGATCGCGGCGGCGGCGGGCCTGCTGGTCTCCATCCTCCTCACTCCCTATCTGATCCGGGTCTTCTCCCGGCAGGGCTTCGGCCAGGAGATCCGGGAGGAAGGACCGCAGGGACACAAATCCAAACGCGGTACCCCGACGATGGGTGGTGTCGCGATCATCGTCGCGATGGTCGTCGGGTATTTCGTGGCTCATCTGATCAGCTCGCTCAGCGGCGGCAACGGCACCGGCGGCCCGTCCGCTTCGGGTCTGCTGGTGCTCGCGCTGGCGGTGGGTCTCGGGATCGTCGGGTTCCTCGACGACTTCATCAAGATCCGCAAGCAGCGCAACCTCGGGCTGAACAAGACCGCGAAACTGGTCGGCCAGCTGGTGGTCACGATCGGCTTCGCGATCCTGGCGCTGCAATTCGCCGACGAGCGCGGGCTGACCCCGGCGTCGGAGAGCCTGTCCTACGTGCGTGACCTCGCGCTGATCACCTTCCCGTCGGTGTTCTTCGTGATCTTCTGCTACATCGTCATCTCGGGCTGGTCGAACGCGGTGAACTTCACCGACGGCCTCGACGGGCTCGCCGGCGGCACCGCGGCGATGGTGCTGGCGACCTACGTCGTCATCGCCTTCTGGCAGACCCGCCTCTCGTGCGCGGTCACCCCGCAGGCCGCCTGCTACGACGTCCGTGACCCGCTGGACCTGGCCGTGGTGGCCGCCGCGGCGACCGGTGCCTGTGTCGGGTTCCTCTGGTGGAACGCGGCCCCGGCGAAGATCTTCATGGGCGACACCGGTTCGCTGGCCCTCGGTGGCCTCGTCGCCGGTCTGTCGATGACCACCCGCACCGAACTGCTCGCCATCGTCATCGGCGGTCTGTTCATGGTCGAGATGATCTCGGTGGTCGCGCAGATCGCGGTGTTCCGCACGACCAGGCGGCGGCTGTTCCGGATGGCCCCGTTCCATCACCACTTCGAACTCGCGGGCTGGGCGGAGACCACGGTCATCATCCGGTTCTGGCTGCTCTCGGCCATCTGCTGCATGTTCGGTCTCGGCCTGTTCTACAGCGAACAGCTCGGTCTCGGGGGTTAAGCGGTGGAGCTCGCCGGTCGTCACGTCCTCGTCGCCGGTGCCGGGGTCACCGGCAAATCCGTCGTCCCCGTCCTGCGGGAGCTGGGCGCGCGGATCACCGTCACCGACGGCAACGCCGAACGGCTGGCGGAGCTCGAAGGCCAGCTCGGTCGAAACCATGGCGCCGAGCTGGTGCCCGGTCTGTCGGAGCCGCCCGAAGGTGTCGAGCTGGTCGTGACCAGCCCGGGCTGGAAGCCGACGTCACCCCTGCTGGTGGCGGCGGCCGAAGCGGGCATCGAGGTGATCGGTGACGTCGAGCTGGCCTGGCGCGCCGGGCAGCTGCGTGACAAGCCCCCGGTGTGGCTCGCGATCACCGGTACCAACGGCAAGACCACCACGGTCGGGATGCTGGAGTCGATCCTGCGTTCCGCCGGGGTCGACGCCGTGGCCTGCGGGAACGTCGGTTTCGCGGTGCTCGACGCGGTGCGTGCCGGGCACGAGGTGCTCGCCGTGGAGCTGTCGAGCTTCCAGCTGCACTGGTCGTCCACGCTGGCCCCGCTCGCCTCGGTGGTGCTGAACCTCGCTGAGGATCACCTCGACTGGCACGGCTCGATGGAGGAGTACGCGGCCGCGAAGGGGCGGATCCACGACCACTCGCGGAACGTGGTGCACAACCTGCACGAGGAGTGGTCCGGCCGGCTCGCCGACGCGCACGCTCCCGAAGGCGCCCGTCGCGTCGCCTTCGGCATGGACACCCCGCGCCCCGGCGAACTCGGGATCGTGGAAGACCTGCTGGTCGACCGCGCTTTCGTCGCCGACCCGGCGACCAGCGCCGACGAACTCGGCACGCTGGCCGACGTCCGTCCGGCCGGTCCGCACAACGTCTCCAACGCGCTCGCCGCGGCCGCGCTGGCCCGCGCGTACGGCGTCAGCGGCGAGGACGTCGCCAAGGGCCTGCGCGAGTACCGCCCCGCCCCGCACCGCGCCGAGGAGATCGGAGAGATCGACGGCGTCCGGTACATCAACGACTCCAAGGCGACCAACCCGCACGCGGCGAGTGGATCACTGCGCGCGCATCTGAACGTCGTCTGGATCGCCGGTGGCCAGCTCAAGGGCGCTTCCGTGGACGAGCTCGTCGGCTCGATCGCCGGCAGGCTCCGCGGGGTCGTGCTGTTCGGCGTGGATTCACCCGTGATCGCCGCCGCTGTTGCGCGACACGCGCCGGATGTCCCGGTCAACAGCCTCCCTTCGGGTGACGATGACACCATGACTGCGGCGGTGAAGGCGGCCCGCGCCCTGGCGCGCCCTGGAGATGTGGTGCTGCTGGCCCCCGCCGCGGCGTCGTTGGACATGTACTCGAGCTACGGCGCACGCGGCGACGCGTTCGCGAGCGCGGTCCGTGTCCTGCGCGACGGTGCGGGGGAGACCAGTGACGGCGGTTGACGAAAAGAAGCGCGAGCCCGCGCCACGGCAGCGCAAGTCCCGTGAGCGCAAGGAAAGCCCGTTCGTCGCCTTCCGCACCGCGCTGACGGCGTGGCTTTCGAGGCCGCTCGCCTCGTTCCACCTGGTACTCGCGCTCACCGGTGTGCTGACCGTGATCGGCGCCGTGATGGTGCTGTCCGCGTCCTCGGTCGCTTCGTACAACCCCAAGACCGGCACCGGGGTGTACGCCCAGTTCAGCAAGCACCTCATGTTCGTCGCGATCGGCGCGGCGGTGTTCTGGGTCGGGCTGCGGGTGCCGCTGGAACGCGTCCGGCGGCTGTCGGCGACGGCGACCGTGGTCTGCCTCGGGCTGCTCGTGCTGGTGCTGACCCCGCTCGGGTCCGAGGTCAACGGCTCGCAGGGCTGGTTCCGGCTCGGCGGGTTCGCCTTCCAGCCGGTCGAGGCCGCCAAGGTCGCGCTGGCCTTCTGGGGCGCGCACATCCTGGTGATCAAGTACAACATCATCAACCAGTGGCGGCATCTGCTCGTCCCGGTCGTGCCGATCGCGCTGCTGATGTTCGCGCTGGTCATGATGCAGCCCGACCTCGGCGGCACGGTCACTCTCGCGGTGGTGCTGCTGGCCCTGCTGTGGTTCGCGGGCGCACCGAAACGGCTGTTCGGCGTCATCCTCGCGGGTGGTCTCGCCGGGATCCTGGTGCTGGCCATCATCGCGCCGTACCGGCTCGCGCGGGTCATGTCGTTCGTCTCCGGCGACCCGGACACCAGCGCGGACGGCTTCCAGGCCAACCAGGCGAAACTCGCGCTCGCCGACGGCGGGATGTTCGGCAAGGGCCTCGGGCAGGGCCAGTCCAACTGGGGCTACCTGCCGAACGTGCAGAACGACTTCATCTTCGCCCTGATCGGCGAGGAGCTCGGTTTCATCGGCTGCGTGGTCGTGCTGGGGCTGTTCGCCGGGGTCGCCGTGGTCGGCCTGCGGATCGCCACCCGCAACCTCGACCCGTGGATCCGCATCGTGTCCGGCACGCTGACCGTCTTCCTGGTCGCGCAGGCCGGTATCAACATCGGCTACGTGGTCGGCCTGCTGCCGGTCACCGGGGTCACGCTGCCGCTGATCTCCTACGGCGGGACGTCGCTGGTGATCACCATGCTCATCATGGGGATCCTCGCGAACGCCGCCCGGCACGAACCGGAGGCGGTGGCCGCACTGCGCTCGCAGGGGCCGGGTAAATTCGGACGCCTGCTGAGGCTTCCCGCGCCCGAGCCGTACCGCCCGCCCGCCAAGCGCAAGGGCACCGCGGCCAGGGGCGGTACCGCCAAGGCGGCGAGGCCCGCGCCGAGGACGGCGAGGCCTTCGCCCGCCCAGGAACGGCGCCGTTCGGTGCGGGAACCCGGCAGGCGGACGGCCGCGCGAACGGCAGTGAACCGCGGTACCGCGAAACGGGGTACCGCAAACCGGAGAGGTCATAGGTGAACAACCCCGTTAGAGCGGACGCCGCAGCCGAGGTCGCGGGCAAGGCGCCGGTGGTCGTGGTCGCCGGTGGCGGCACCGCAGGACACATCGAACCCGCTCTCGCCCTCGCCGACGCGGTGATGCGCCTGCGTCCCGACGCGAAGGTGATCGCGCTGGGGACCGAGCGCGGGCTGGAGAACAAGCTCGTCCCGGCGCGGGGCTACCCGCTGGAGCTGATCCCACCGGTGCCGATGCCGCGCAAGCCGACCCCCGAGCTGCTGAAGATGCCGCTGAAGGTCCGCGACTCGGTCAAGCGCACCCGTGACGTCCTGGAGCGGGTCGGCGCGGACGTCGTCGTCGGGTTCGGCGGTTACGTCGCGCTTCCGGCGTACCTCGCCGCGCGCGGGCGCACGCCGATCGTGGTGCACGAGGCCAACGAGAAGCCGGGCCTGGCGAACAAGGTCGGCGCGCGGTTCGCCGTCCGCGTCGCCGTCGCCGTCCCGGGGACGCCGCTGGCGAAGGCCGAGGTCATCGGCATCCCGCTGCGGCGCTCCATCACCTCGCTCGACAGGGCCGCGCTGCGCGCCGAGGCCCGTGAGTTCTTCGGGCTCGACCCCGACGCCCCGACGCTGCTGGTCTTCGGCGGCTCGCAGGGCGCGGTGTCGATCAACGGCGCGGTCTCCGGCGCTGCCAAGGAGTTCGCGGACGCCGGTGTCGGTGTCCTGCACGCCCACGGGCCGAAGAACACGCTGGTCGCCCAGGAGTTCCCCGGCAGGCCCGCGTACGTCCCGGTGCCGTATCTGGAGCGCATGGACCTGGCCTACGCCGCCGCCGACGCGGTGGTGTGCCGTTCCGGAGCGATGACCGTCGCCGAGGTCTCCGCGGTCGGCCTGCCCGCGGTGTTCGTCCCGCTGCCGTACGGCAACGGCGAACAGGCGGTCAACGCCCGGCCCGCGGTCGACGCGGGAGCAGGGCTGATGCTCGCCGACGCCGACCTCAGCCCCGCCAAGGTCGCCGAACTGGTGATCCCCCTGGTGACCGACGCCGACAGGGTCGCGAAGATGAGCGCGGCCGCGGTCGGCCTCGGCCACCGCGAGGCCGACGAGACCCTTGCCAAGATCGTGCTGGAGGCCGCAGGTGCCTGATCAACTCCCCGACACGCTCACGCGTGCCCACCTGATCGGGATCGGCGGCGCCGGGATGAGCGGCATCGCCCGGATCCTGCTGGCCCGCGGCGCCCAGGTCTCCGGTTCCGACGCCAAGGAGTCGCGCGCGTTCCTTTCGCTGCGGGCCCAGGGCGCCGAGATCGCCGTCGGCCAGGCGCCCGAGAACCTCGACGCGTTCCCCGAAGGCCCGTCCTCGGTGATCGTGTCGACCGCGATCAAGGAGACCAACCCGGAGCTGATGGCCGCGCGGGAACGCGGGATCACCGTGCTGCACCGCGCGCAGGCGCTGGCCGGGCTGATGGAGGGGCACCGCGTCGCGTGCATCGCCGGGACGCACGGCAAGACGTCGACGACGTCGATGCTGACCGTCGCGCTCCAGCACTGTCACCTCGATCCGTCGTTCGCCATCGGCGGCGACCTCAACGAGTCGGGCGCGAACGCGCACCACGGCGAGGGCGGCGTCTTCGTCGCCGAAGCCGACGAGAGCGACGGGTCGTTCCTGGCCTACTCGCCGTCGGTCGCCGTGGTGACCAACGTCGAGCCGGACCACCTGGACCACCACGGCACCGCCGAGGCGTACGTCTCGGTGTTCACCGACTTCCTCGGCCGGATCGCGCCGGGCGGGCTGCTCATCGTCTGCGGTGACGACGAGGGGGCCGACGCGCTGGGCACGCGGGCCTCGGCGCAGGGCATCCGCGTCCGCCGCTACGGGCGTTCGGTCACCGGCGCGGACGACGCCAAGGTCCTGGACTTCGCCCCGGCCCCGGACGGCGGCGTCGTCCGGATTTCCTTGCAGGGCGAGGAAATCACCCTCCGGGTCGCGGTGCCGGGCGAACACATGGCACTGAACGCGATCGCCGCGCTGCTGGCCGGGATCGAGCTGGGCGCGCCCGTCGAAAGGCTGGCCGAAGGGCTCGCCGCGTTCGGCGGCGTCCGGCGGCGGTTCGAGTTCAAGGGCCGCTCGGGCGACGTCCGGGTGTACGACGACTACGCGCACCACCCGACCGAGGTCGACGCGCAGCTGCGCGCGGTGCGGACGGCCGCCGGGACGGGCCGGGTCATCGTGGTCTTCCAGCCGCATCTGTACTCGCGCACGAAGACGTTCTCGACGGAGTTCGCGGCCGCGCTGTCGCTGGCCGACGAGGTCGTCGTGCTGGACGTCTTCGGCGCCCGCGAGAAACCGGAGCCCGGGGTGAGCGGCGCGCTCATCGCCGACCAGATCACCGGTACTTCCGTGCACTACCAGCCCGCGTTCGACGTCGCGGCGAAGCTCGCGGCGGATCTGGTCAAACCCGGCGACCTGCTGGTGACCATGGGCGCCGGCGACGTCACGCAGCTCGGCCCCGAGATCCTGGCCGAGCTGGACCGGCGGGCGGGCTAGCCATGACATCGGCCGGCGGGCAGCCATGACACAGACCGGGGAACGCCGCCGCCCGGCCGAACCCGGTCGGCGTCCGCGCACCGAACGAACCCGACGGGCCGAGCAGGCGAAGGCCCGGCGCGGCAAACGGTCCGTCCAGGACCGCCGCCGCACCACCCGGCCGGTCAAGCGCAGGGAGATCCGGCGGCGCTGGGTCGCGCTGCTCTCGGTGCTGACCGTCGTCGCGCTCGTCTACCTGCTGTGGTTCAGCTCGATGCTGGGCGTGCAGCAGGTGGACGTCGTCGGGGCGAGTTCCGTGCCCGCGGACCTGATCCGCGGTACGGCGGCGGTGCCGGACCAGAAGCCGATGCTGCGCCTGGACACCGACGAGATCCGCGACCGGGTGGCGCAGATGCCCGGCATCGCCACCGTCGACGTCTCGCGGTCCTGGCCGAGCACCCTCGAGATCACCGTGACCGAACGCGCCGCGATCGCGTTCTTCGACAGCGGGCCCGGCGGCGACGGCGTGCACCTCGTCGACGGCGGGGGAGTGGTGTTCAAGACGGTCAAGGAACGGCCTGCGGGGCTGCCCGAGCTCAAACTGCCTTCGGTTTCGGCCGACGACCCGGTGACCCGCGCGGTGACCGGCGTCCTCGGCGTGATCCCGCTGCAGTTGCTCCAGCAGGTCACCACCGCGACGGCGAAGACGCCGGGCAGCGTCGAGTTCGCGCTCGCCGACGGGAAGACCGTGCGCTGGGGGACCCCGGCCGACACCGAACGCAAGGCGAAGGTCCTCGCCGCGCTGCTCACGCGCGAGGGGAAGGTCTTCGACGTCTCGGCTCCGGACCTGCCCACCGTCTCCTGACGCGTTTAGTCCTCTGGATGCGGCACTACCGCATCCAGAGGACTAAACGCGAGGCGCTCAGGGGGCGACGAGGGCTTCGATGCCGTCCAGCATGCGCTCCAGGCCGAACGTGAAGCTCTCGTCGGCGGCTTCGCAGGTTTCCGCCTCGTAGCCGCCGCTCTCCCAGATCCGCGTCATCGCCGGATGCCGTTCCACGTCGAAGTACTTCTCCCAGAACACCGACCGCTGCCCCCACCAGGCATCGGTCGACTGCCCGGTCTCCTGCTCGACCTGGGCTGTCTCGGCTGAAAGCGCCGCGTTCGCCTGGACGTAGATCTCGATGCTGTTCGCGGCGGCCGCGGCCTTGCGCGGCGCCAGCCCGATGTCCGACACCGCCGCGATCAGGTACTCCTGGCCCGCCATCAGCCCTGGCCCGAGCACCGGCCGCACCATCGACGTCGAGCGCAGCCACGGATGCGCCCGGAACACGGCCAGGGTGCGCTCCGCGTAGAGCCGGACCTGCTCGCGCCAGCCGTCCGGCCGGGGATCGCCGGGGCCGGGGAGGTCCCGTGCGGCGAGCACCGAGTCCACCATGAGGTCGAGCAGTTCCGTCTTGCCGGGGACGTAGGTGTAGAGCGTCATCGTGCCGACGTCGAGTTCCTTGGCGATCTGGCTCATCGACACGGTCGCCTCGCCCGCGCCGTCGGCGAGCGCGACGGCGGTGGAGATCACCTGGTCGAGGGTCAGTTTCGGCTTCCGCCCCCTGGTCGGCTGCCGGGCATCGCCGCGGTCACGCCACAACAGATCGAGGCTGCGCTCGACGTCCATCCACACTCCACTCGGCCGTGAAGCTGGATTCTACATTCTCGTATGCGGTACGGTTAATCCATTCCCGTAGGACGTACGAAAAGGAGTGGGGAATCGTGACGATCCTGGTGACCGGTGCGACCGGAAGCGTCGGCAGGCTGCTGGTCGACGAGCTGGTGGAGGCCGGAGCGCCGGTGCGGGCGCTGACCGTCAATCCGGCGAAGGCGGCGCTGCCGGAGCAGGTGGAGGTCGCCAAGGGCTATCTGGGCAAGCCGGAGACGCTGCCCGAAGCCCTGGAAGGCATCGAGACCGTGTACCTGGCGCCGCTGGCGGACACGGTCGACGACTTCGTGAAGCTGGCCAAGGAAGCCGGGGTGCGCCGGGTGGTGGCCCTGTCGGGCAGCAACGCCGACGATCCGGTGGAGAACTCGAGCGGCGTGGCCTACGCGATCGTCGAGAAGGCTGTCCGAGAGGGAGGCTTCGACTGGACGTTCCTACGGCCGGGCGCGTTCATGATCAACACGCTCGGCTGGGCGGAGACGATCAAGGCCGAGCGGGTGGTCCGCGAGGCCTACCCCGAATCGCGGATGACACCGATCGACCTCGGGGACATCGCCGCCGTCGCGGCGCACGTCATCCTGACCGAGGGGCATGACGGCAAGAAGCACACGCTGAGCGGGCCGACGGCGGTCAGCCAGCGCGAACAGGTCGCCGCCATCGCGGCCGCGCTCGGCGAAGAGGTGCGCTTCCAGGAGCTCACCCGGGAAGAGGCGAACCAGCAGTGGGCCGGCGCCGGGATCCCGCCGGAGATCGCGGAGTGGCTGCTCGACGGCTTCGCGTACTTCACCGAGAACCCCGACACCCCGACGGGCGTCGTCCAGGAACTCACCGGGCGGCCCGGTGTCACCTACGCGGAGTGGGCCGTGGCGAACGTCGAAGCGTTCCGCTGAGCCCTCCACGAAACCCGGAACTCGCGTGACTGGAGCCGGAACTCGCGTGACTGGAGCCGGAACTCGCGTGATTGAAGACGTAACTCATGAGTTCCGGTCTCAATCACGCGAGTCCCGGCCAGGAGCACGCGAGATACGGGTTACCGACCCTCAGCGTGCCCGGCGCGGGAGGCGGGTCGGCAGCGGCGCGCCCCGCCGCGGCTGGTCCGCCGTCACCTGGGCGGGCGGACGTTTCGGCTGGGGGAGCGGAGGCGGAGCCTGCGACTCGCGGGGCCAGGCGGGGGTGATCATCGCCTGCGCCCCGACCCGGCGGACCGGTAGCCCGTGCGCCTCGCGGGCGGGCAGACCGGGCCAGATCTCGCCCGCCTCCTTGGCGGCGTCCCGGATCGCGGTGCCGTCGAGCGAGGTGCGCGTCTCTTCGATGTCGCGGTCGAGCCACTGGACGACGAACTCCAGCGGTCCGTCCGGCGGCAGCGGCCACAGGAAGATCTCGTGGTCGACGTGGAACGCCGAACCGCCCAGCCCTTGGGCACGCAGCACCGGCTGGTCCGGTTTGGTCGCGGACGGTACGGAGATGGTCTCCGAACTGGCCCGGCGGCCGTCGGGGAAGAGCACCCCGACCAGCAGCGCGTTGTAGTCCGGGACCCGGCGGTGGTCGATCAGGCCCTCGCCGGGTTCGTCCAGCAGGAGATCCCGCGAGTACACCGACAGCTGGAAGGACACCGCCTCCGGCCACACCTCGATGCCGCGCAGCGCCACGATGGTCCGTTCGCCGCGGCCCAGCGGCATCGACCAGGGCAGGATCGCCGGGACGATGTACTCGTGCGGCGAGTCCACCCAGGGGCGGCCGTTGTAGCCGAACAGCTCCTGTTCCGGCACCGGGAACAGGGGGCGGCCGCGCGGTCCGTCGGCGAAGAAGCTCATCGCGGATCGGGTGTGGCAGTACGCGGGGCGAACCTGTCCGACCTGCCGCTCACGCCGTCAACGACCACCATGCGGCTCACGGTATCCGATGACCACGCCGGTACTGAACGGTTTCACCGCACCTTTCGCGTCACCCGAAGCCCCTGAGCCGCACTTTCGTGCCCTTCGGCACCTTCGTGCCCGGCTGCGGATCCTGCTGCAGGACGAAGTCGAAACCACCGTTTCCGCCGCCGTGGCCGTTGCCGTTTCCTCGACCCTCACGGTCGGCGTCCAGCCCGGCCTGGCGCAGGATCTGGATCGCCTCCTCCATCCGTTTGAAGGTCACATTGGGTACTTCGACGGCGTTCGAAACGAATACCCCGATCCGGCGGTTGCTGGCCTTGCCGCCGCCCTTCGGGTCGGTGCGGATCACCTGGCCTGCCGCGTACTGGTCCGAGAACTCCTCGCCCGCCTGGAACGGCTGGAAGCCCGCCTGCTGCAGGATCTGGAAGGCGGCGTCCTTGGCCTGGCCCGTGACGTCCGGGACCGGCGGAAGCGGTTCGGGGCCCTTCGACAGGATGAGCGTGACCTGTCCGCCGATGTTCAGCTGCGAACCGGGGCTCGGGTCGACGCGGATCACCTTGCCCTTGGCGACGTCGCTGTACTCCTGCTCGCCGAGGCCCGGGGTCAGCTGCGCGGCCTTGATCGCCGTCTCCGCGTCCTGCTGGCTCGTCCCGGCCTGGATGTCCGGCACGATCGGGCGGCCCTTGGACAGCACGACGTTGACCGTGGCGCCCGGCGCGAGCGACGTGCCCGCCGCCGGATCGGACCGGATCACCGTGTGCTGGGCGGCGGTGTCGCTGTACTCCTCGGTGTAGGCCGGGGTCAGCTTCGCCGACCGGAGCGCGTCACCGGCCGCGGCCTGGTTCATCCCGGTCAGCGCCGGCACCGACGACGAGGTCGGTCCGGTGTCGTTGAGGATGAAGGCGAACGCGCCGATCAGGCCGCCGAGGATCACCACCGCGGCCGCGATCATCAGGTAGAGGCGTTTGCGCGACTGCGGTTCGTCGTCGTCCGCGGTCGGTTTGGGACGCGGGGGAGGCGTCCGGGGCGGCTGGGCGGCGGGGAACTGCTGCTCCCGCTGTATCGCCTGGGTGCCGCGCGGGCCGGTGACCGGCATGGTCGCTTCGGCGACCGGCATGGTCGCTTCGGCGACCGGCGTCAGCACCGTCGTCGCGGTGGCGGGGTTCACCGCCGGGACGGCCGGGATGCCGGGGGTGGTGCGTTCGGCGTCGGTCTCCCGGTCGGCGTCCGCGGGCAGCGGCACGGGGACGCCGACCGCCGGGACACCGAGGGCGGTGCGCAGGTGGTTCAGCTCGGCGAGGAACGCCGCGGCGTCGGGCGGGCGCTGCGCGGGGTCGCGCCGGGTGGCGCGCAGGATCAGCTCGTCCAGCATCGGCGGGATGTCCGGGCGTAGTTCGCTCGGACGCGGGACGTCGTCGTTGACGTGCCGGTACGCCACCGAGAGCGCGGTGTCGCCGGTGTACGGCGCCCGCCCGGTGAGCATTTCGTACAGCAGGATCCCGGCCGAGTAGACGTCGCCGCTCGAGGTGGTCGCGCCGGTGGCGACCTGCTCGGGCGAGACGTAGGCGACGGTGCCGAGGATGACGCTCGAACTCGTGGTGCCCGCGCTCGCCATCGCGCGGACCAGGCCGAAGTCGCCCACCTTGACCACGCCGCCCGAGAGCGCCGTCCCGCCGCGTCCGATGAGCACGTTCTCCGGTTTGACGTCGCGATGCACCAGTCCGGCGGCGTGCGCCGCGGCCAGCGCGGACAGCACCGGCTCGGCGATGCTCAGCGCGAGCGCGACGTCCAGCGGACCGCGTTCGGCGAGCAGTTCGCGCAGGGTGCCGCCGTCGACGAGTTCCATGACCAGGAACGCGCGGCCGGACTCCTCCCCGCCGGGGGTGTCGAAGCCCTGGTCGTGCACCGCCACCACATGTGGATGGTGCAGCCGGGCCGCCGAACGGGCTTCCCGTTCGAAGCGCTCGACAAAGGACCTGTCGTCGGCGAACCGCGGGTCCATGATCTTGATGGCGACCTGGCGGTCCAAGCGGGTGTCGACGCCGCGGTACACCGACGACATCCCACCGCGTGCGAGCAGCTTGTCCACCCGGTAGCGGCCCTCGAGCAGAGTGCCCACCAGAGTGGGGTCCGTGCGTGTCACGGCTATGGATCGTACGGAAGTGCCCATGTTCTGGTGTACGGGACCTGGGTCGCCGGGGATCACGATTTCCGTCATTTCGTCGAATCGGCGGTATGCGTGAGCAATCGGACACTCTCCGTGATGGCGAGGTAGTCACCCATGCGTACCAATGGGGCGGAACGCGGAATGTGGCACAGTGTCACTTGTGAGTGGTATTCCCGTCGCCGACGACGTTCTCGATGCAGATGTGGCCGTTCTCCCGATTTCGGAGGTCGCGACCGCGCTGAACGTTTCGGCCAACAAGGTCCGCCAGATGCTGCGCGACGGTCACCTGATCGCCGTCCGGCGCAAGGGCGACCTGTACGTGCCGGTCGCGTTCCTGGTGAAGGACGGCGTGGTCAAGGGTCTGGCGGGCACCATCACCGTGCTCGCGGACTCCGGGTTCAGCCGGACGGAGATGCTGCGCTGGCTCTTCGCCGAAGACGAGACCTTGCCCGGGGCCACCCCGGTCAACGCGCTCCGCACCAGCCACGGCACCGAGGTCAAGCGGCGCGCGCAGGCGATGGCGTTCTAGTCCGCCCGGACGTTCTGAGCACGACATACGTCGCAGCCGCGAGCAGTTGGAATCCCGCCGCGGCACCTAATCCGGCGGTTACGGAGAGTGTGCTCAAGGGGCCCGCGGCCGCGGCACCCGTCGCGAGTCCGGTGATCTTCACGCTCGCCGCCGTCGTGAAAACCTGAGCCCGCACTTCCGGGGGCGCTTCGCGATGCCGGATGGCGAAAAGCGCCGAAAGTTGTGGTCCTTCGGCGAAACCGGCGAGTACAGCGGCGGCCAGCAGGGTCACCATGTCGTGTCCCGCCGCCGCGAGCAGGAAGCTCGCGCCCAGCAAGCCGGTGGTGACGAGCACGGTGCGGTCCGGCGGTGGCGGCCTGCGGGCCAGTACGGCGTTCGCGACCAGTGACGCGGCGGCCAGCACGGTGAGCAGGAGCGCGCCGAAGCCCGGGTTTCCCAGCCGTTGGGCGCCGAGCAGCGGATAGCAGACGACGGCGATCCCGATTCCGACGAAGGACACCGTGGACGTGGCGGTGGCCCGCAGCAGCGCGCGGTTGCGGAAGAGGACCGCGAACCCGGCGGCGAGCTGACGGCGGATCGGTCTCGCGGGTTTCGCTTCGGCGGCGGGGAGCGACCACGCCGCGGGGAAGGCCGCCGCGACCAGCGTGATCGCGACGGCCACCGCGGCCGGAGCGCCGGCGTAGGCGGCGACGAGCCCAGCCAGCCCCGGCCCGGCGAGGCTCGCGGCGGTGAACGTCATCGCGTCCAGTGCGCTGGCCTTCGCCAGCGGTGTCCCGCCGAGGACATGGGGCAGCTGCGCCGTCCAGCCGCCCGCCAGGGCCGGGTTGAGCAGCCCGGCCGCGACGGCCACCGCGATCGCGGCGGGGACTTCGACGAGCGCGAGCACCGCGCCGAGCCCGCCCGCGTAGGCGAGCAGCGCCCACGCCAGCAGCCGTCCGGGCCGGGCGCTGCGGTCGAGCAGCGCGCCGAGCAGCGGCCCGCCCGCCGCCGCGGCGATCGTCAGGCCCGCCAGCAGCGCGGATCCGGTGGCGGCCGAACCGTCGACGCTGATGCCGAGCAGGAGCAACGCCGGTCCGGATAGCTCGTCACCGGTTCGGGCGACCGTCGCACCGGTGAGGTAGACGGCGAGTCTGTAACGGCTTCTCATGAATGAGACGTTACAGTGGCTGCATGGCTTCGACGCAGCGGGATTTCCTGCCCGGCCGATCCGCGAGGGCGGCGGCGCAGCGCGCGGTGGATCTGGTGGTGGTCCTGCTCGGATCGGAACCGTCGGTTTCGGACGTCCAGGTCGTGCTGGAAGCGCACGGCGAGACTTCGGTCGAGCTGGGACCTTCGGATGTGGCGTCGTTGCGCGAGGCCGCCTTGGAGCTGCGGGAGGTGTTCGCGGCGCGGGATGTCGCGGAGGCCGCCGGGACGCTCAACCGGCTGCTGGCCCAGTACGCGCGTCCGCCGCGGCTGACCGACCACGATGCGGGGTTCGGCTGGCATCTGCACATCGACGACGCGGACGACGGGCCGTGGGCTGTGTGGCTGGTGACGTCGTCCGCGCTGGCGCTGGCGGTGCTGCTGGCGGACCGCCAGGCGCCACCGGGCGGACTGTGCGCCGCTTCGGGCTGTGGGAAGCCCTTCGCGCACTTAGGCGGGGGAAGTCCGCGTCGGTACTGCTCGACGCGGTGTGCGACCCGGGAGCGGGTCGCGGCTCACCGGCAGCAGCGCTCGTGAGTGGCGTTTCGGTCAGAGCCAAGCGTGTCTTGAGTGCTTGCTGGGTTCTGGCTGCGGTCCGTGAAGGGCCCCTTGCCTACTCTCAGGGTAGGGAAGGGGCCCTTCACGGACTTCAAACGACCAGGTAGCTCAGGCCTGCTTGTCGCGCCAAGCGATCCAGGACCGCAGCTTGTCCAGGTTGTAGTCCGGTCCGCCGGTCGCCACGGTGAACAGCGAGACACCCTGCTCCAGCAGCTTCGGGCCCAGCTCCTCGGGCTCGCCCTCGACGGCGACCGAACGCTCGATCTCCTTCGGGTCCCGGCCGACGTCGGCGCAGTGCTGGTCGAGGATCTTCACCTTGCGCTCGACGACCTCCGGGTCGCCGAAGCCGTGCCAGATGTCGGCGTGCTTCGCGACCAGGCGCAGCGTCTTCTTCTCGCCGCCGCCACCGATCAGCACCGGGATCTTGCGGACCGGCTGCGGGTTCAGCTTCCCGAGCCTGCTTTCGATCCGCGGGAGCGCCTCGGCGAGGTTGTCGAGCCGCCCGCCCGCGGTGCCGAACTCGTAGCCGTACTCGTCGTAGTCCTTCTCGAACCAGCCGGAGCCGATGCCGAGGATCAGCCGCCCGTCGGAGATGTTGTCGACGGTGCGCGCCATGTCGGCCAGCAGCTCGGGGTTGCGGTAGCTGTTGCACGTCACCAGCGCGCCGATCTCGACCCGTGACGTGGACTCCGCCCAGGCGCCCAGCATGGTCCAGCACTCGTAGTGCAGGCCCTCGGGCTCGCCGTACAGCGGATAGAAGTGGTCCCAGTTGAACACGATGTCCACACCGAGGTCTTCGGCTTCCGAAGCCGCCCGCCGGATCGCCTTGTACTCGGCGTGCTGCGGCTGCAGCTGCACGCCGATCCGGATCTTCCTGTTCGCAGCAGAGGTCATGATCGCACCTTAAGCCTGGAGTTGCTCCACGCGCTCGCCAGTAACCTCGGCAGGGCGACGGCCGCGCGACGACGGCGGGGCACGACGGCGCGCGTGTTCAGCACGTCGTAACCGAGAGCCACGATCTCGTCGAGAATGCCTTCGTAGAGTACGAGCGCCGTCCGCACGCAATCCCGGGATTCTTCGCGCAGCAACGGGATTCCCGCTTCGGCGCGGCGGTACACCGCCCGGTTGCGCGCGACGGACACGGCCAGCGCGCGCCGCACCCGCCGGTCCGGCAGCCCGCGGGCGCGCGACCATTCGAGCAGTTCCCTGTCGACGCCGAACGCGGCCAGTTCCCCGGTGGGCAGGTACAGCCTTCCCCGGTCGAGGTCCTCGCCGATGTCGCGCAGGAAGTTGGTCAGCTGGAACGCCTCGCCCAGCGCGGCCGCGCCGGGAACGGCCTCCGCGACCGGGACGACGGTGCCGAAGACCGGCAGCATCTGCAGGCCGATCACCTCGGCCGAACCGTGGACGTACTCCCGGAGATCGGCGTAGGTCGCGTACTCGGTGATCTTGAGGTCCATCGCCATCGACCGCAGGAAGGCGTCGAACAGCTCGCGGTCCAGATCGTGGCGCCGCACGGTGTCGGCGAGCGCGGCCAGCACCGGATCGGTGGGCGCGGCGCCGTCGAAGACCCGCGCGAGACGTTCCGCGACCTCGTCCAGCGCGACCGCGGGATCGGTGCCGGGCGCGGGATTGTCGACCAGTTCGTCCGCCATCCGCGCGAAGCCGTACAGCGCGTGCGCGAACGGCCGCGTCCGCGGCGGCAGCAGCCGGGTCGCGAGGAAGAACGTGCGGCCGTAGTGCGCGTTGATGCGGCGGCATTCGGTGTACGCCGACCGCAACGCCGGCGCCGTGATGCCCGCGGCGTCGAGTTCGTTCATCGGCCGGTGACCCTCCCCGCCGCGAGCCTGCCGGAGATCACCACCGGCGGGATGCCGACGCCCGGCGTGGTCCCGCAGCCGGCCAGTACGACGTTTTCCGCCGCCCGCACCAGGTTTCCCGGCCGGAACGGGCCGGTCTGGGCGAAGGTGTGCGCGAGTGAGAACGGGGTGCCCGCGGTGAGGCCGCGCTTCGCCCAGTCCGCCGGGGTGATCGTTTCGTCGATGGTGAAGCCGCCCGCGAAGCCGGTCAGGCCGCGCTTTTCCAGCGTGCGCAGGAGTTCCTCGCGATAGGCGGGGCCGACCCTGTCCCAGTCGATCTTCCCGCGGCGCAGGTTCGGCGCCGGGGCCAGCACCGAGATCACCTGGCCGCCGCCGGGGGCGAGCCCCGGTTCGGTCGCGGTCGGGCGCGTCACCAGCAGCGACGGATCGCTCATCAGCCTGCCCTCGCGGATGATCTCCGAGAACGTCTTTTCCCAGGCGTGACCGAAGAAGATGTTGTGGTGGCCCAATTCCGGCCAAATTTTCGGCGTGTGCCCGTGCAGCACGACGGCCGACGGCGAGTACCGCAGCGGCAGCGGCCGGCGGGGACGGGCGCCGAGCAGCCGGTACGCGGTGCCGAGCTCGGTCGCGAGAACCACGGTGTCGCAAGGGATCCGCTCGCCCGAGCGGGTCCGCACCGCGCGCACCCGCGAGGAAACCCGTTCCAGCCAAGCGGCTTCGGTGCCGAAGCGCACTTCGGCACCGGCCCGTTCGGCCGCGCCCGTCAGTGCCCGTGCGATCTCGCCCATCCCGCCCGACGGGTAGTAGACCCCGCCGACGGTGTCCATGAAGGAGATGACGCCGTACGCGCCGATCGCGCGGGCCGGGTCGAGTCCCGCGTAGAGCGCCTGGAAGGAGAACAGGCGGCGCACCCTGTCGTCGCGCAGGAATCCGCCGATCTTCGGGCCGAGCCGTCCGAAACCGCCCAGTGCGGCCAGTTTCGCCAGTTCCGGGCGGACGAGATCGAGCGGGGAGTCGAAGTTCGCGCCGATGAAGTGGTCCTTCTGGACCGCGTACAACTCGGTCAGCCAGCGTCGCAGCCGACGGTACCCCTCGGCTTCGGCCGGACCGGCGGCCGCGCGGATCTCGGCCTCCATCGCCGCCGCTTCGGTGTGCACGGCGATGGTGCTGCCGTCGGCGAACCTCGCGCGATAGGCCGGGTCGAGCCGTGTCAGCGTCAGGTTGTCCGCCAAGGATTCGCCGACCGCCGAGAAGGCCTCGTCGAGCAGTTCCGGCATGGTCAGCACGCTGGCCCCGGTGTCGACGGTGTTGCCGCCGAAATCCGCCTGCCCGGCACGACCGCCGGGGCTCTTGTCCTGCTCCAGCAGGGTCACCCGGCGTCCGGCGCCGAGTAGGTGCAGCGTCGCCGAAAGCCCGGCGAGCCCGCCACCGATCACCACCACGTGGTCACTCGGACCGGTGACGGTGCGCATCAGTAAGTCCGCTGGGTCGCCTTGACGACCAGCCCGGTCAGCGCGGCGGGAGCGGGCTCGGCCAGGTGGGCGCGGTCCAACGCCGCCATCGCGGACTCGGTGAGCTCGTCGATGCGGCGTTCCACCGCGTCGACGGCGCCGACGTCCTGCAGCGCCTCACGCACCGTCTCGACGGCGTCTTCGGACAGGTGCGCGTCGCCGATGGCGTCGGAGATGACCTTCGCCGCCGCGTCCTTGCCCTGCTCGGCCGCCCTTTGGAGGCCCAGCGCGACCAGCAGCGTCCGCTTGCCCTCGCGCAGGTCGTCGCCCGCGGGCTTGCCGGTGACCGACGGGTCGCCGAAGACGCCGAGCAGATCGTCGCGCAGCTGGAACGCCACGCCCACCTCGTCGCCGAACTCGCGCAGCGTCGCTATCAGGGCGTCGTCGGCGCCGCCGAGCGCGGCACCGAGGTGCAACGGGCGCTGGACGGTGTACGCGGCGGTCTTGAGCTTGCAGATGTGCAGCGCGGCCTCGGGGGAGGCGTCGCCGGTGGCCTGCGTGCGGACGTCGAGGTACTGACCGGCGAGCACCTCGGTGCGCATCGCGCGCCACGCGGGCCGCGCGGCGGCCAAGGCGGCGGGCGGGAGCGGGGCCTCGCCGAACATGTCGTCGGCCCAGGCCAGCGCGAGGTCGCCGACCAGGACGGCGGTCGCGAGCCCGAACGTGCTCGGCGAACCCAGCCAGCCGCTGTCGGCGTGGAGCTTCGCGCCCGCGATGTGCACCGTCGGTGAACCGCGGCGCGAATCGGAGGAATCGATGAGGTCGTCGTGGATCAGCGCGCACGCCTGGATCAGCTCCAGGCTCGCCACGGCCTGCAGCACGCCTTCGACGTCCGGACCCGCCGGATCGCCGCCCGCGCCGCGCCAGCCCCACCAGGCGAACGTCGGGCGCAGGCGTTTGCCGCCGCCCAGCACGAATCCGGCCAGCGCGTCGATCCCGACTCCGACGGTCGGTTCGGTGCGGCGGATTTCGGCACCGGCACGCTCGAGGAACCCGGCCAGCGCCCGCTCGACGTGGGCGGGCAGATCGGCGTCGTAGGCGGACGTGTCCATGAGCACATCCTCCGGGAAGGACGCCGCCGTGACCCAGTCGGGTGCCGTGGAATGTGGCGAAGCAGACGTCAACCGCGGCCCTTGTCGTAATGCCGCTTCGCCCGCGCCCGGTTCCCGCAGTCCGACGAACTGCACCATCGCCGCGACCGGTTGCGCGTCTGGTCGGTGAAGATCCAGCCGCACCCCGGCCCCTCGCACTCCCGGATCCGCGCGAGGTCACCGGATCGCAGCAACTCCTCGGCCGACAGCGCGAGCGCGTGCGGCAGCGCGGCGCCGTCCGTCAGCGGCACCGTCCATCGCAGCGGCAAGGACGGCGCGAGTCCGGCGTGGCGATACGCCGCGAGCAGCGCCTTCCTCAGCGCCGTGACCTCCGGCGGATCCGACACGAGTACGCCGTAGAGCGTCTCGCGGAAGGACTTCACCGTTTCCAGGACGGCCTCGGAGATCTCCAGCCGTTCGGCGCCCGCGCCGACCAGGACGACCCATTCGGACAGCCGTCCCGGAGCCGAAAGCCGGTCTTCCCGCCTGGCCGGATCGCGTCGCCAGGAAACGGTGTTGACCAGGTCCAGCGGCACACTGCCGCCGATGCTGTCGTACCCGTCCCAGTGGCCGTCCACGAATCCTCCTAATGGTCAAACTCAGTTTAGCTTGTTAGGGTCGAGCCATGACAACGCTCCGGCAGCGCTACCTGTCCGGTGCCCGCGTCGGGCTCGGCCTGGGTGTCGCGACCTTCGTCCTCGGTGTCACTTTCGGCGCCTACAGCCAGACTCTGAACTGGGGGATCGCGGCGCCGGTGGTCGCGTCGATCGTCGTGTTCTCCGGCTCGGCCCAGTTCGCGATGGCCACCGCGCTCGCGGGCGGCGGCAACCTCGCCGTCGCGGTCGGCGCCGCGGCCCTGATCAACGCCCGTTTCCTCCCGATGGGCGCAGCGGTCGCCGCGGACCTGCGCGGCGGGCGTCTGCGCCGCGCGTGGGAGGGCCAGGCCGTCGTCGACGGTTCGTGGGTCGCCGCCCACCTCGGCGGAGGCCGCTTCGACCGCGAGAAACTCATCGGCTGCACGCTCGTCCAGTTGCCCGCGTGGGTGCTGGGCACCGTGCTCGGTGTCGTGGCCGCGCCACCGCCGGACGTCGTCGCGCGTTTCGGTCTCGACGTCGTGTTCCCCGGTTTCTTCCTGGTCCTGCTCATCGACGAGATGCGCCGTTCGCGCGAGGCCGTCCAGACGGCGGCGCTCGCCGCCTGCCTGGCCGGGGTCCTGGTGCTGTTCGTGCCGGTCGGGCTCGCGCTGATCGGCGCCGCGGCCGCCGCGCTGCTGGGCCTGGGGGTGCGGCGATGACGCTCTGGATCGCCATCGCCGCCGTCGCGCTGGTCAGCATCGGGTTCAAGGCGGCGGGCCCGGTCCTGCTCGGCGACCGGGAACTGCCGCCCCGCCTGGCCGGGGTGATCGCGCTGCTCGCACCCGCCCTGCTGGCCGGGCTCGTGCTCACCGACTTGACCGGTCCGGCCTGGTCCGGGGTCGACTGGACGCTTTGCGCGGGCCTGGCCGCGATCGCGGTGACCTACGTGCTGCGCGTACCCGTGCTCGCCGCGATCCTCTGCGGCGTCGTCGTGACCGCCGCGCTGCGGTTCCTGCTCTAGCCCCAGAACGGGCCGCTCAGCCCCGCCTGCTCGAAGTACGCGACCGCGGCGGCCGGGTTCCGGCGGGTGTAGCCGTGGTCGAGCCTGCCCTCGTACCAGCCGGCCGCGAGCCGCCACAACGTCGCCAGATCCATGACGTAACCCTTGTCCTGACCCGTTTCCGTGAGCCATCCGTCCACACAGGACTCGCCGCAGAACAGCCGCTGGTTGCCGCAGGTGTGCACGACGTCGTCCCACATCCGCGCCGCCGGGACCAGGAAGTGCGCGACCAGTCCACCCTTCGGCGGGGTCCGGTCGTTCACCATCAGGGCCTGCGGCTCACCGCAACCGCGGCAACGGGTGGACACCAGCACCTCGGGTTCGGCCTTGACCAGATGGGGGATCGCGAACGCGTCCCACGCGCAGCCGCCCCACCACAGCGTGCGTTCGCCCATCACCGAGAATCCGAGCGGGATCGCCGCGAACGGATGCGCCATCGTGACGTGTTCGCGGGCGTCGAGGACGAGGTGCCGTTGCTCCGCGAGCCGGTGCAGCGCCTGTTTCGCCACCGCGAGCGAGCCGTGGGCGGCGTCGGCCAGTTCCGGCGCCGTCGGCGGCCTCCCGTGTTCGGCGAACGCGCGGTAGACCGCGACTCGGACGTCTTCGTCCCAGCTGGTGTCGTCTTCGGCACTCATGGCTCCCGAGTCTCCCCAGGTCGGCGCCGGTCGGCAACCGTTGGCGAGTGGCCCGTGTCGCACGTCCAGTGCCTGAGAGGGGGCTCCCAGAGAGCGGACTTTCCCCTTTACGATGGCGGCATGACGTCGGTGGTCGAGCGGTTGCAGGGTGATGGTCCCGTTTTCTCCATCGAGTTCTTCCCGCCTCGCGACGCGGCCGACGAGGCCGTGCTGTGGAAGTCGATCCGGGAACTCGAGCCGTTGGACCCGGCGTACATGTCGATCACCTACGGTGCCGGCGGCTCCAGCCGTGACGGCACGATCCGCAGCATCGCCCGCGTCGCCACCGAGACCACGTTGGTGCCGATGGCGCACCTCACCGCCGTGAACCACTCCGTCGCGGAACTGCGCAACGTCATCGGCTGGTACGCCGCCGTCGGCGTGCGGAACATCCTCGCGCTGCGGGGCGACCCGCCTGGCGACGTCTACGGCGACTGGGTGCCGCATCCGGACGGGCTCAACTACGCCGAAGAGCTCGTCGAACTGGTGCGTTCGCTCGGCGACTTCTGCGTCGGCGTCTCGGCCTTCCCGTACGGCCACCCGAGGTCGGCGAATCTCGAGGCCGACACCGAATACCTCGTGCGCAAGCTGCGCGCGGGCGCGGATTTCGCGATCGCGCAGCTGTTCTTCGAACCCGAAGACTTCCTCCGCCTGCGTGACCGGGTGGCCGCGACCGGCTGCGAGGCGCTGGTCATCCCCGGCATCATGCCGCTGACCACGCTGCGGACGCTGCACACGTCGATCAAGCTTTCCGGCGCGCCCGCGCCGCGACGGCTCCTCGACCGGCTCGAACCGCTGGCCGACGACCCGAAGTCCTTCCGCGCGGCGGGGATCGACGCGGTGACCGAACTGTGCGAGCGGCTCATCGCCGAAGGCGTCCCCGACCTGCACTTCTATACGTTCAACCGGTCCAAGGCCACGCGTGAGGTGGTCAGCAGGCTCGGTCTGGTCCCGGCCCGCGCGTAACCGCGTACCGAGTCGCCCGTCGTCCCGGTAGCGTGCCTGGCATGGCTTCGACCGCGCAAAGTGTGCACCAGATCTGTGACAGGTACGTCGACGAGTACGCCGCGGCCGATCCGGTCACCGCGACGACGTTCGGCATCTCCGGATACGACGACCAGCTGACCGACTACTCGCCTGCCGGGCACGCCGCCCGGGCCGCGATCGCCTCCCGCGCGCTGGCCGACATCGAAGCGGCCGAGCCGCGCGACGACGGCGAACGCGCGGCCAAGGCGGTCTTCGTCGAGCGGATCGGGCTGATCCTGGAGATCCACGAGGCGGGTCTCGACCTCGCCGAATTGAACGTGATCGAGAGTCCCGCGCAGAACCTGCGGATGGTCTTCGACCTCATGCCCGCCGAGACCGAGTCCGACTGGGCGACCATCGCCGCCCGCATGACCAAGGTCTCCGGGTCGCTCGACCAGTACCGCGCGTCGCTGCTCGCCGCCGCCGACGCGGGCCGCGTCGCGGCGCTCCGCCAGGTCGGCAAGGTCGCCGAGCAGGCCGAGACCTGGGCGGGACTCAAGGAAGAGACCGGGTTCTTCACCACGCTGATCTCCGGGGCGAAGGACGTGAGCGCGACGCTTCGCACCGAGCTCGAGCGTTCCGCCCACGCCGCGCAGGAGGCGTACGCGGAGTTCGCCGGATTCCTCCGCGCCGAGCTCGCCCCGCTGGCCCCGGCCAAGGACGCCGTCGGCGCCGAGGTCTACCAGCTGTGGTCCCGGATGTTCACCGGAGCCACCCTCGACCTGGACGAGGCCTACGCCTGGGGCTGGGCCGAGTTCACCCGCATCGAAGCGGAGATGCGCGAGGTCGCGAACCGGATCAAACCCGGCGCCACCCTCGCCGAAGCGGCCGCCGTCCTCGACGCCGATCCGAAGTACGTCGTGCGCGGCCGGTCGGAATTCCAGGCCTGGATGCAGAACCTGTCCGACAACGCGCTGAAGTCGTTGCGGGGCAAGCACTTCGACATCTCCGACCAGGTCATGGAGCTGGAGTGCAAGATCGCCCCGCCCGGCGGCACCGTCGGCGCGTACTACACCGGCCCGAGCGAGGACTTCTCCCGCCCCGGCCGCATGTGGTGGTCGCTGCCGCAGGGCCGCGACGAGTTCACCACCTGGCGTGAGGTCAGCACCGTCTATCACGAGGGCGCGCCCGGCCATCACCTGCAGATCGCGACCGCCGTCGACCAGTCCGCCTCGCTGAACAAGTACCAGCGGCTGCTGGCGTTCACCTCCGGGCACGCCGAGGGCTGGGCGCTGTACTCCGAGCGGCTGATGGAGGACCTCGGGTTCCTCGCCGACGACGGTGAACTGCTCGGCATGCTGTCCGAGCAGTTGTTCCGCGCCGCACGCGTGATCGTCGACATCGGCATGCACCTGGAACTGGAGATCCCGGCGGGCACCGGCTTCCACGAGGGCGAGCGGTGGACGCCCGAGCTGGGCCTGGAATTCATGCTCACCCGGACCGTCACCGACCCGGCCCACGTGCACGACGAGATCGACCGCTACCTGGGCTGGCCGGGGCAGGCGCCGTCGTACAAACTCGGCGAACGCCTCTGGCTCGCCGCGCGCGACGAAGCCCGTGCCCGGCAGGGCGACGCTTTCGACATCAGGCAGTTCCACACACGGGCGCTCGCGCTCGGCGGGATGGGCCTGGACACGCTGCGGGAGATGCTGGCCGCCCTGGACTGAGCCCGGTCCCTGGTGCTCACTGCTGTCGCCGATGTCGCGAAAGCCACTTTCAGGACATCAGACGTCCCGAAAGTGGCTTTCGCGACATGGTCCGGTGGACGACTCGTGGTGAGACCCGGCCGCGCGGTGTGTCGTCCGTCCAATCACGCGTGTCGTCCGTCTGAGCACGCGTGTTGCCCACCCACTCACGGATCCGCCGCGCCCCATGCCGCAATTCACGTGCCCCGCCGCCGTCCCCTTGCTACGTTCGGACCGTGCACCGGATCTTCCTCGTCACCCCACCCCCCGCCTCCTGAGCGGGGTGTTCGCGGCCGCACGGCGTTCCAGCCGTCCGGCCTCTTCGTGATGCGCTAGAAGCACCCCGCGTCGTCGACGTCCCTTTCCGACAGACACAGACGCAGGAGCGTTTCCCCATGTCCGTTGCCGTACCCACGCGCGCCCGCTCGTCGGCCGCGCTCGTCCTCGCCGGCGTCCTCTGGGGGACCGGCGGTCTCGCCGGATCCCTGCTCGCCTCCCGCGCGGGACTCCATCCGCTGAGCGTCGCCGCGTACCGGCTGCTCATCGGCGGTGTGATCGCCACCGGCTACCTCTGGCTCATCGGAGGCCTCCGCGGCCTTCCCCGCACGGCGCGGGTCCGCCGTCGCCTCCTGACGGTCGGCGGCCTGTTCGCGCTCTTCCAGACCAGCTATTTCGTCGCGGTCTCGCTGAGTTCGGTGAGTGTCGCGACCATGACCACCATCGGCAGCGCGCCCGTGCTGCTCGCCGTCGCGACGGCCGTCAAGTCCCGGAAGCTCCCTTCGACGTGGACCGCGGTGTCCCTGGCCGGGTCCTTGACCGGACTCGTGCTGCTGCAAGGGACGGCAGGGGAAGAGGCCGGCGCCGCGGGAGTGCTGTTCGCGTTGCTCGCCGCGGCCGGGTTCGCCGCTCTGACACTGGTGACGGCAAGCCGCGTCGAGGGGCTGGATCCCTTGCCCACCACGGCTTTCGGTTGCCTGATCGGCGGTGCGGTGCTGGCACCCGCGGCGCTGTGGTTCGGAATGGCCCTGCCGGCGCGGGCCGACGTGTTCGCCCTCGTCCTCTACTTCGGCGTCGTGCCGACGGCGCTGGCCTACGCCGCGTACTTCCGCGGCCTCGAAGGCGCGCATCCCGTGCCGGCGGCGTTGTCCGCCCTGCTCGAACCGCTCACGGCCGCACTGCTGTCCGCGGCCGTGCTGGGGGAGCGGCTCGGCGCCGCCGGTTGGTGCGGCGCGGCGGTGCTCATCGCCGCGCTCGCCGTCGCCTACTCGAAGCCTTAGAGCGGCAGCGTCCGGCCGAGGATCGCGAACGCCCTCGGATCCCCGGCGAAGTGGTAATCCCGCAGCACGTCGACGAATCCGACGCGCCGGTACAGGTTCCAGGCCCGGCTGGTGCCTTCCGGCGTGGAAAGGAGGACGTGGGCGCTGGGAACGCCGTCGAGCAGCCGTCGCAGGAGGTCTTCGCCGATCCGCTTCCCCTGGCTTTCGGGGCTGACGTGGATCTCGGTGAGCTCGAAGTAGTCGGACATCCAGTGCTCGGCGGCGGCCTGGCCGTCACGGCGGGTCAAGCCGTGGCGGACCTGCTCGTGCCACCACTGGCCGCCGCGGCCCTTGTAGCCGTAAGCGAGCCCGAGCAGGACGCCATCCGCGTCGAGCGCGGCCATACAGCGCCAGCCTTCGCGCAGCGCGTGCGTGAGCCACATCGGCGCGCGTTGTTCCGCCGTGCCTTCGGGATAGCGCATGGCGTCGACGTAGATGGTCAGCGCCTCGGGGAGCCGGGCGCGGAACTCGTCCGCGGACAGCTGGACGTAGCGGGTGCATTCCGAGGACATCGCGGTCACGGGCGCCCATCCTGCCCGTCGCCCGCGACGTCCGCGGGAGTGCCCCCGGTCAGCGCGACGAGACCGTCGAATGTCGTGGGGTACACCGACTTCGGATGCCCTGCGGCGGCCCAGACGACGTCGTGAGCGCGTAACGCGGTGTCGACGAAAGTGGTCAACGCCTTCGGGTGACCGACCGGGGCGACGCCGCCGATGGGCTGCCCGGTGTGCGCGCGGACGAAATCCGCGTCCGCCTTGCCGATCTCGTCGGCGCCTGACGACACGGCGAGGATGCCGGTGTCGGCGCGGTGCGCGCCCGAGGTCAGCGCGAGCAGCGCCGTCTCCTCGTCACCGGTGCGGCTGCGGAACACGAGGCTGTTCGCGATCGCGCCGACCTCGACACCGAGCGCTTCGGCGGCCTGCGCGGCCGTGCGGACTTCGGCGGGGAGGATCCGGATCCCGTCCGCGGCGACCTGCTGACCCGCCTCGGCGAGCGCGGCCGCGACCTTGGCCACCGAGGGATGACCGGACTGGTCGATGGTGCTCATGAGCCTATGAGATCACGTGGCCGATCCCGTGTCCCGCGCCACATGCGGCGATCACCCCGCTACGGGGTTGAAGAAAGGGGCACGTCAGGGTTACATTGGTCTTGTTCGAACAGACGTTCGACATTCGGTGAGCGCGCACCGGTAGGTGCCCGGCGCGGGGGCGGGGGAAGCGCCTCGGCGCCGGGCACCGGCCGGCGCTCACGTACAGGAGGAGGGTCGTCATGTCCGTTTCGGTCGTGTCCCCCGACGAAGCCGAGAGGCCGGGGGGCACCGCGCAGCCCGCCCTGCCGATGTCGTTGCGCCCGCCGGCACCACCCGCGGCGGTCTCCTTGTACGCACAGGCAAGGCGCGGCCTCGGCGAAGCGGAGCGGGAGACCGATCCCGCGGAGCGGTTCATCGGGGCGTATCTCGCCGCGCTGAGGGGTGCCGCGGCGGTGCTGGAGGCGCGTGGCCGCCCGCACCGGGGCCGGGCCCGGCCCGCGAGCGGCTGGGTGCTGCTCGACTCCGTGGCGCCCGAGCTGAAGGAGTGGGCGGCGTTCTTCGCGGCCAACTCGGCGACGCGGGCCGCCGCGCAGGCCGGCATCACCGGGAAGGTCACCGTCGAAATGGCGGACGAGCTGGTCCGTGCCGCCACCGTGTTCCTGGAACTGGTGCGACGGGTGGTGCACGGGCTGCCGATGGGTGATTCGGCGTATGTCGCCTGAATCACCGCGGAGAGGGGGTACCCGATGGCCGGGCAGGCCATGATCGACCAGGGCAGGTTCCTGGAGGTGATCGGCGCCGAGACCGAGTTGATGGCTCAGGTGGCGCACACCGCGTCCGCGGACGCGCCGGTCCCGACCTGCCCCGGCTGGACGCTCGGTGAGGTGCTCCGGCACGTGGGCAGCGTGTACCGGGTCACCCGCCGCTGGATCACCGACGGGCGGCGTCCGGAGCACTGGCAGCGCAAACCGGGGCCGGAACAGACCCTGGAGGAGTACTTCCGCGAAGGCCGGGACGAACTCGTCGCCGAACTGTCCGCGCACCATCCGGACGAGCTGGCGCCGACCTGGTGGCCGGCGGACCGCAGTTACGGGTTCTGGCGGCGGCGGATGGCGCACGAGGCGACGATCCACCGGATCGACGCGGAGAGCGCGGCCGGACGGGACGTGTCGGAGATCCCCGAAGACGTCGCTGTCGACGGGATCGACGAGGCGCTGACGCTCTGGTTCGGCCAGCGGCTGCCGTTGCTGGGACTGTCGGGCACCAAGACCGGATCGGTCGGCGTGCGCACGGCGGGCCACCACTGGATCGCCAGAGCCGGGCCCGCGGAGACGGTCGCCTGGCGATGCTCGGCCGAGGAGGCCCAGCGAGCGGACGATCTGGTCACCGGGCAGCCGGACAAGATCTACCGCTGGCTCTGGGGCCGGGCGGGTCCGACGGCGGTGACGGTCAGCGGAGACCAGGACATGGCGGGACAACTCTGGGCCCTTTTGCGGCTCGCGACACGATGACCGGTCGGTGGGGAAGCCAAACCGGTCAGAAATGTCAGAGGTGCCGTCTAGGTTCACCGGGGTGACAGCACGCCTGGTGAACCTGGTCTTCGACTCGGCCCTTCCCAGAGATCTGGCGGGTTTCTGGGAAGGGCTGTTCAGCTGGGACGCCCCGTTCGAACCGGCCTTCCGCTCCGAGGCGGGCCCCAAACGGGGCAAAAACCGGCTGCATCTGGATCTGGCGAGCCGTTCGCCGGAGCACCAGGCGGAGCTGGTGGATCGTGCGCTGTCCCTCGGCGCGCGGCACATCGACGTCGGCCAGGGCCCGCCGGAGGAGAAACGGGTCCCGTGGGTGGTGCTGGCGGATCCCGAGGGCAACGAGTTCTGCGTCCTCGAGCCCCGCGAGCAGTACGCGGGCACCGGCGCGATCGCGTCGGTCGTCACCGACGCCCTCGATCCGGAGCGGCTCGCCCGGTTCTGGTCGGCCGCGCTGGGCTGGCCGATCGGCGTCCGCGAGGAGTCGATCGTGGGTCTGCGGCCGCCGGACGGCCGCGGCCCGTGGATCGAGTTCCTCGCCACGGACGAGGAGAAACGGCACCGGAACCGGCTGCGGTTCGAGATCGCGCCACGGCGAAGCGGCAGCCGGGTGGCCGAGGTCCGGCGCCTGCGGGAGCTCGGCGCGACAGGGCTGGGTTCGACAAAGCAAGGTTCGACAAAGCAGGGTTCGACAAAGCAGGGTGGTGAGGCCATGGCAGACCCGGAGGGCAACGAATTCAGCGTGCTCACGCGGCGCTGAGTCGTCGGCCCGGGTTGTTTCGTCCGGGTTGCGAGGCGGGGCCGAACGCTGACCTGAGCGAAACACCCGCGCCGTGGGCAGGCAACAACCGGCCGGGAACGTTGAGGTCATGGAGACCTATCGAGTCCTTCCCGCCCAGGTTCACCCCGGTGAAGAGACGGCGGCCGCGTCGGCCTGGCGGGTCCGGATCCGCGTGGACGACCGGCCCGGCACCTTGGCCAGGATCGCCATCCGGCTGGCCGACCTCGAGTGCAACATCCTCGGGCTGTCGGTGCTCCCGGTCCCCGGCGGCGTACTCGACGAGATCGTCCTGCGGCCGGCCACCGGACTGCCCCGGCAACTGCTCGTCGACGCGATCCGTGACGAGGGGTGCGAATGCTCCGCCGTCATCGACGCGGATCTGGCCGAATTGGTCGATCCGGCCACCGCGACGCTCGCCGCGGCCAAGAGGGCCGTCGAGGAGCCCGGTGGCCTCGCGGAGGTGCTCCGCGGTGTCCTCGCGGCCGACGTCGTCACCAAGGTCCCGTCGATCGAGGCGAACCCGGCCCGCACGGAGGGCGGGCACCGGGCGGTGTTCCCGGCGGGGGACGGCGGCACCGCGTTCGTCGCGCGCCGCCGGTGGTCACCGTTCGTCGAATTGGAACTGAGCCGAGCCGTCGCGCTGACCGGGCTGATGTCCGCCGTCCGCGACAACGTGACAGGGCCGATCGTGCTCGACCGGCCCGATGGCGCCGCGATCGTCCTGCGGAAGGGTGTCCCCGGCGACGCGGAGGCGGTGTCCGCGCTGCACCAGAGATGCTCGATGACCACGCTCTTCCACCGCTATCACACGGGAATGCGCGCCGTGCCGCGTCGCTGGCTGCACCGGCTCCTGATGCCGCCGCGGGGGAGCAGCCTGCTCGCGGTCTGCGGTCGTGACGTGATCGGTCTCGGCCAGTTGATCCCGTCGGCCAACGGCGGCGCGGCCGAAGTCTCACTTCTGGTCGAGGATTCCTGGCAGCGCCAAGGCATCGGCACGGCCTTGCTGAGCAGGCTCGCCGTCCTCGCCGAGGCCGGGGGAGAACGCGAACTCGCCGCCGTCTGCCTGCCCGGCGACGATTCCCTCTACCGCACCGCCGCCCGGATCGGTCTCCGCCCCGAACGCACCCCCGGCGACTCCGGCACCCTGCGCTTCCGCCTCCCCGGCCCCCGCGTCTAGTCCTCTGGATGCGGTACGGAGGGGATCAGCGCTTCCAGAACCAGTCTTTGCCGCGGGCCTCGCCCAGCGCCCGCTTCTTGCGCTCGATGGTGAGCCTGTCCAGGTACAGCTTGCCGTCGAGATGGTCGGTCTCGTGCTGCAGGCACTGCGCGAGCACATCGACGCCTTCGACCTCGACAGGTTCGTTGCGCAGGTCGACACCCCGTACGACGGCCCGCTTCGCGCGGACCACCGGGAACCACAGTTCCGGCACGGAAAGGCAGCCCTCGCCGATCTCGTGCGTCTCCTCGGAGAGCTCGGCGATCTCCGGGTTGATCACGTATCCGGTCAGCCCGCCGACGTCGTAGCTGAACACCCGCAGACCGACCCCGATCTGCGGTGCCGCGAGACCAGCGCGCCCCGCCGGTTTCACCCCGTCCATGAGATCGGTCACCAACGACTCGATCTTCTTGTCGAATGTCGTGACCGGATCGCATACGGTCTTGAGCACGGGATCCCCGAAGTAGCGCAGGTCGCGCATCACCATGGTCGAACGTCCTTCTCCGCAGGTCTGGGCGGCAAGTCTAGGCCCGCAGGCGCAACCCCTTGGGAGTCGCCCGGAATCCCGCCTCCTGGAGGACGGTCGAAAGCTCGGAGGTGAGCGCCACCTCGCCGTCGGCCTTCTGCACCGCGAGCTGACCCAGCCAGCCTTCCCGTACCGCCGTGGACAGTGCCCGCGCGGCCGAACGCAAGGTCTCCTGATCCTCGGTGAAGCTCAGCAGCGACCGGCCGCCGCGTTCGACGTACATCGCCGGGACACCGTCCACGAGCACCGCCAAGGCACCCGCTTTCCTTGCCGGACGGTGTTTCGTGTCGCCCGTCGCGGCGGGCCACGGCAACGCGGCGCCGTAGGGCTGGGCCGGGTCGGCTGCGGCGAGCACGACAGCGCCTTCCTGGGTGGTGCGCTGGTTCCCGGACTGCGCGCGCAGCCTGTCGACGGCGCCCTTCGCCGCGAACTGCGCGGCGCCGAGCCCCTCGACCACGTACCCCCGGACGACCTGACCGGAGTCCTCCATCCCGCGCAAAACCTTGTAGATCCCGGAAAAACCGCCCGTCACGCGTTCGGTGTCGAGAGCGCCCCTGGTGAGGACGCCGTGCCGTTCCAGGAACGCCTCCGTCCGCGCGTGGGCACGCCTGGTCGGATCCGGTTCGCGATCCGGGGTCAGCGCCCAGCGGCCCGCCACCGTCGGCGGCCCGGTGCGCGACGGCATCGCCGGCCGCCCGGCCCGAAGCCGCGCGTAGCGGCCTCGCGGTGCCTGGCGTCGAGGTTTGTGCGCCGCACCGGAACCGGAGACCCGCGCCCGCAGCGGACCCAGCGTGTCACCGGTGACCATCCCGGCCCACACCAGATCCCACAGCGCGGCGACGACTTCGCCGTCGTTCGGCGGGGTTTCGACCAACGGTGACGCCCGGTCCACGAGCTGGCGGAAGAACTGCGCTCCACCCTCCAAAGTGGACAGTATTGCCGCGTGGAGCGGACCGGAGGGCAGATCGTCGTCGAGATCGGGCAGCAGCAGATCGGCGACGTCCGTGGGCGCGAGCGCCAGCCAGCCGTCCCCGCCGGACAGGGAACCGCAGCCGCACCAGGTGACCTCGCCCGCCGTGGTGAGTTCGTCCAGCAACGACGGCGTGTAGCCGGGCAGCCTGCTCGGCAGGATCAGCGACTCGACCGCGCTCGCCGGGAGCGGGGCACCGGCCAGTTGCTCGACCACGGACAGCACGTCGTCCGCCGTCGGCGCCGAACGCACTCGCGCGCCGATGCCGTGCCACGACGGCAGGAACCGGCCCAACGCCGCCGGTTCGACGGGCTCGACCTCGGCCCGCAGCCGCGCCAGCGACGCCCGCCGGAGCCTGCGCAGCACTGAAGCGTCACAGAACTCCATGCCGACGCCATGGGTCTCCGGATGCCCGACCGGGCTCAGTTCACCCCGGACCAGCCTGCCCTGCGCCGTCAGCCTGTCCAGCACGCCGGTGACCACGGCCGTTCCCAGCCCGAAGCGTTCGGCGGCCTGCCGGGCGCTGAACGGCCCGCGGCTGCGTGAGTAGCGCGAAAGCAGATCGCCGACGGGATCCTCGACCGGTTCGGTGAACGCCTCCGGCACACCGACCGGCAACGCGGTGCCCAGCGCGTCCCGCACCCGGCCCGCGTCCTCGATGGCGATGAAGCGCTCACCGCCGCCGATGCGGACGCGGATCACCCGCCGCGCGGCTTCGAGTTCCTCCAGCCATCCGCGCTGGATGCCGCGTGCGGCGGCCTCCTCGATCGAGAGATCTCCGAGGAACCGCAACAGATCCGCGGCTTCCTCGGCGTTGCGGGCGTGCCTGTCGGGATCGAGCCGCTGCAGTGACCGCTCGACCTCGGCGACGACCTCGGCGTCCAGCAGCTCCCGGATCGCTTCGGTGCCGAGCAGCTCGGCCAGCAGCGTCGAATCCAGCGCCAGCGCCGCCGCCCGCCGTTCCGCGAGCGGGGCGTCGGTCTCGTACAGGAACATCCCGACGTACCCGAAGAGCAGGCTGCGCGCGAACGGGGACGCCGACGGCGTCTCGACCTCGACCAGCTTGACCTTCCGCGAGCGGACGTCGGACATCAGTTCCCGCAGCCCGCCGACGTCGTACACGTCCTGCAGGACTTCCCGCATCGCCTCCAGCACGACGGGGAACCGCTCGTACTTGGCCGCGACCGAAAGCAGCTGAGACGCGCGCTGCCGCTGCTGCCACAGCGGTGTCCGGCGGCGCGGATCCCGGCGGGGGAGCAGCAGCGACCGCGCCGCGCACTCCCGGAACCGGGCGGCGAACACCGCCGAGCCGCCGACCTCGGCGACGATCAGCTGCTCGACCTCTTCCGGATCGAGCAGCACGTCCTCGACGCCGATGGTGATCTCCGAGCCCTCGGAGTCCAAAGCCTCCGGCAGCCGCAGCACGATGCCGTCGTCGGAATGCGCCACCTGCGCGTCGACCCCGCGGTTCTCCCGCAACCTGGCCGCGATCGCGAGCGCCCACGGCGCGTTGACCTGCGCGCCGAACGGGGAGTGCAGGATGACCCGCCAGTCGCCGAGTTCGTCGCGGAAGCGTTCCAGCAGCACGGTTTTGTCGTTCGGGACATGCCGCGTGGCGGACTTCTGCTCCTCCAGATACGCCAGCAGGTTGTCGCACGCGTACTCGTCCAGACCGGCGACGGCCGCACGCTGCCTGGCCGCCGACGGTTCCGAAGTGGACAGTTCGCGGACGAACGCGCCCAGCGCCCGCCCCAGTTCCAGCGGACGGCCGGGGGCGTCGCCCTTCCAGAACGGCATCCGCGCGGGCTCACCCGGCGCGGGTACCACGATCACGCGGTCGTGGGTGATGTCGGTGACCCGCCAGGAGGAGGTGCCGAGCAGGATCGTGTCCCCGACGCGGGACTCGTAGACCATCTCCTCGTCGAGTTCGCCCACCCGCGACCCCGGTTTGTCGTCCCCGCCCGGCGTCATCACGGTGAACAGGCCGCGGTCGGGGATCGTGCCGCCGGAGGTCACCGCCAGCCGTTGCGAACCCGGACGGCCGTGCAGTTCTCCGCTGACCCTGTCCCAGGTGATCCGGGCACGCAGCTCGCCGAACTCCTCGCTGGGGTACCGGCCGGCGAGCATGTCGAGCACGGCCAGCAGCGCGTCGTCCGGCAAGGACGCGAACGGCGCCGCGCGGCGGGCGAGGGCGGCCACTTCGTCGACCGTCCACGATTCGAGCGCCACCATCGCCACGACCTGCTGTGCGAGCACGTCCAGCGGATTTCGCGGGTAGCGCACCGCCTCGATCGCGCCGGACGCCATCCGTTCCGCGACCACCGCGCAGGAGACGAGGTCGCCCCGGAACTTCGGGAACATCACCCCGCTCGACACCGCGCCGACCTGGTGCCCGGCGCGGCCGACCCGCTGCAGTCCCGAAGCGACCGTCGGCGGCGCCTCGATCTGCACGACGAGATCGACCGCGCCCATGTCGATGCCCAGCTCCAAGGAAGACGTCGCCACGACGCAGGCGAGGCGGCCCGTCTTGAGTTCCTCCTCGACGTGGGTGCGCTGCTCGCGCGACATCGAACCGTGGTGCGCCCGCGCGATCACCGGCGCCGCGCCCGTGGTGAGCCCGGACTGGCCGATCGCCTCGGCCGGATACCGCTGATCCGGCTCCAGCTCGGCCTGCTCCGCGACGAGCTCGTTGAGCCGGGCCGTCATCCGCTCGGTGAGCCGTCGTGAGTTGGCGAACACGATCGTCGACCGGTGCGCCTGGATCAGCTCGAGGACCCGCTCCTCCACCGCGGGCCAGATCGACGGCCGCCGCGGGGTGCCGTCGATCTCCTCCAGCGCGCCGGGGAGCCGTGCGAGACCGGCATCGAGGTCTTCGTTCTGCTTCGGCCCTTGAGGACTGTCGAGATTGGACATGTCTTCGACAGGGACCTCGACGCGAACCTCGATCGTCTTCGCGAGCTTCGGCTGGACGACGGTGACCGGCCTGCCGCCCGCCAGGAACGAGGCGACCTCGTCGACCGGCCGGACCGTCGCCGACAGCCCGATCCGCTGGGCGGGCCGCTCCAAGAGCGCGTCCAGCCGTTCGAGTGAAAGAGCCAGATGCGCGCCGCGTTTGCCGCCCGCGACAGCGTGCACCTCGTCGATGATCACCGTCTCCACCCCGCGCAGCGAATCCCGCGCGGACGAGGTGAGGATGAGGAACAGCGACTCCGGCGTGGTGACCAGCACGTCCGGCGGCGTTTTGCCGAACGAGCGCCGCTCGGCCGCGGTGGTGTCGCCGGTGCGCATGCCGACGCCGATGTCCGGCACCGGCAGCCCCAGCCGCCGCGACGCCTGCGAGATACCGGCCAGGGGTGCCCGCAGGTTGCGCTGGACGTCGACGGCCAGCGCCTTCAGCGGCGAGACGTAGAGGACGCGGCAGCGTTTCCGCGGCTCGGACGGCGGCGGCTCGACCGACAGCCTGTCCAGCGCCCAGAGGAAGGCCGACAGTGTCTTACCGGAGCCCGTCGGGGCCACGACCAGGGCGTGTTCCCTCGCGTGCGCGGCCCGCCACGCCCCCTCCTGCGCGCGGGTGGGCGCGGCGAAGGCCCCGGTGAACCAGTCCCTGGTCGCGGGGGAAAAGAGGTCGAGTACGTCTGCCACGCCCTCCATAGTGCGCCGGACCACCGACAGTTTCGCTCCGAGGGCTGTGAGCCGGGACGAGTTCGGCGGGTTCCGCACGTGCGGCGACCTCGCTCATGGGAGCATCACCGCCAGCGCGGCCGGATCGGTACTGGGGCGGCCGCCGTTCGTCTGTTGAAGGGGTATGAGCTGTGCGGATCCTGTCGGTGGACCTCGGGACGTCCAACACCGTGGCCGTGCTTTCGGCGCACGGGAGGCCGCCGCGGGTGGTCGAGGTCGACGGTTCGGCCAACATGCCGTCCGCGGTGTTCGCCACCGAGGACGGCACGATCATGGTCGGCCGCGACGCCGAACGCCGTGCCCGCCTCGACCCGACCCGCTTCGAGCCCAACCCCAAGCGCCGCATCGACGAGCAGACGCTCCTGCTGGGCACCGACGTCATCCCGGTCACCGAGGTGCTGGCCGCGATCCTGCGCCGCGTCCTCGACGAGACCACCCGCCAGCTCGGCGGCGAACTGCCCGACGAGGTCCGCCTCACCCACCCCGCGCAGTGGGGCCAGACCCGCCGCAACGTGCTGCTGTCCGCCGCCCGGCTCGCCGGGATGGGCGGCAACCTGGTGCTCGTCCCCGAGCCGGTCGCCGCGGCGGCGCATTTCGCGTCGTTCCCCGGCAAAACGCTCGCGCCCGGGCAGGCGCTCGCCGTGTACGACCTCGGTGCCGGCACCTTCGACGTCGCCATCGTCGGCGCGACCCCGAACGGCGGCTTCACCGTCGTCGCCGAAGACGGCCTTCCCGACCTCGGCGGCCTCGACGTCGACCAGGCGCTCCTGGTGCACGTCGGCCGTGAGGTCTCGCACAAGGATCCTCAGCGCTGGCAGCGGGTTCTGCGGCCCGAGTCCACTCCGGACCGTCGTACGCGCCGCGCGCTGCAAGAGGACGTGAAGGCGGCGAAGGAGGCCCTCTCACGACACCCGCAGACAGAGGTCCCGATGCCGGAGCCGTTCGAGGACGTCCTCGTCACACGAGGCGAACTCGAGGCGCTGGTGCGGCCGTCGATGCTGCGCAGTGTCGAGCTGATGGCGCGGGTGGTCCGCTCGGCGGGGATGACCCCGGACCGGCTCGCCGGTATCTACCTCGTCGGCGGTTCGAGCAGGCTTCCGCTGGTCGGCAGCCTGATCGCGGAGAAGCTCGGCGTCGTCCCCGGCAGCCTCGACCAGCCCGAGACCGCGGTCGCGCTCGGTGCGCAGCACGTCGCCTCCGACGGCATCAGCACGCGTACGCAGGGCGTCGAAGGCCAGGTCGCGGCGGGAACCGGCGCACACCCCGGCGTTTCGGGCCCGTACGCGCCGCCCCAGCAGGTCGCGTCGATCCCCGGTTACTCGGGCGGCCCCGGCCAGTCCGGTGGTTTCCCGCAGTCGGGCTACCCGAACAGCGGCCCGCAGCAGGTGCAGCAGCCCGCGCCGACGAACTTCCCGACGTACTCCTTGGCCGGGCAGACCGCCGGTGACAAGGCGCCCGCGAGCAAGAAGAAGCCGCTCGTCATCGGCGCCATCGTGGCCGTCGTCGTGCTGATCGCCGCCGGTCTCGTGTACTTCCTGACGGCCTCGTCGGTGACGACCTACACGGCCGAGGAGTGCAAGACGCCCTCCGCGGCCGACGACAAGGGCCTCACCGGCTGCCTGCGCCAGCTCGCCGGGAAGATCGCCGACACCGGCGACTGCAAACCCGGGATGGGCAACGGGCCCGCGAAACCCGCGGAGGACCTCGGCGTGACGTCGACCTGCTCCGCGCCGGGCCGCGCCGGAACCCAGGTGACCTACCTGCAGAGCGACTCCGCGGAGAAGCTCAAGGCCTACACCGACGGACTGCTCAAGTCGGCGGGCGGGGACCGTACCGAGGCCAAATGGGTCGGCAACGCCCTGGAAGGCCAGTACTCCTCGGCCGCGGGGAAGAACGCGGCGGTGCTGGTGTTCACCGTGACCGGCCGCCCGCTGGTCGGCTTCATCTACCAGGTCCCGGCCGAAGGGCAGAACCCGACGCCGGGCGAACTGGCCGATTACTTCGAGAAGAGCGTTCAGCCGGGCGAGTAGAGATACCTGCGTTGGTCGGCGTACTTCAGGTGACCGAGATGCCGAACCGCACGCACGTCCACCTGTTTCCGTCCACTCACGACCCCCGCCGCCGACCTGGGCCGAAGGCGTCCTTCACCGCGTCAGCCGAGGCGAAGGGCCCCATCACCCCACCGGCGGCCGCGGCTCGGCCCGTGAGGGCCCCTTCACGGATTTCGAGCCGGAGGCCGGGCTAGACTCCGCCCGATGCGTATCACGGTCTTCCGGCGGCTGATGGCCGACGAATTCGGTCCCGGACGTGCGGAAACCCTCTCCAGGGATCACGTCTTCGGTGAACTCGGGGGCCGGACCGTCGAACAGGCTCTCGACTCGGGAACCTCCGCCAAGGACGTCTGGCGGGCGGTCTGCGACGCCTTCGAAGTCCCGCCGGAGCGGCGCTGACCTCGGTGAAAGGGCAAGAAGTCTAGCGCAACGGCGTGTCGGCCACGGCCTCGAACACACGTTCGTCTAGGGTGTTGTCCACAACGGGGTCAGCGATCCACAGCTTGGGCGCGAGGCCTGGAATTGTCGGTGGTCGCCCGTAGCGTCGGACCCGACAGCTCAGAACTGAATCAAGCCCTACCGGCTCAACCAACGAGGTGGACTCCATGGCACCAGCAGCACCCGACAAGGACAAGGCGCTCGAACTGGCCCTCGCCCAGATCGACAAGCAGTACGGCAAGGGCTCGGTCATGCGCCTCGGCGAAGAGGGCCGCGTGCCGATCGAGGTCATCCAGACCGGTGCCATCGCCCTCGACGTCGCGCTCGGGATCGGCGGCCTGCCCCGCGGCCGGGTCATCGAGGTCTACGGTCCGGAGTCCTCCGGTAAGACCACCGTGGCGCTGCACGCGGTCGCCAACGCGCAGAGGAACGGCGGCATCGCCGCGTTCATCGACGCGGAGCACGCGCTGGACCCGGATTACGCCAAGAAGCTCGGCGTCGACACCGACGCGCTGCTGGTCTCCCAGCCGGACACCGGTGAGCAGGCGCTCGAGATCGCGGACATGCTGATCCGCTCCGGCGCGCTCGACATCCTGGTCATCGACTCGGTCGCCGCGCTCGTGCCGCGCGCCGAGATCGAGGGCGAGATGGGCGACAGCCACGTCGGTCTCCAGGCCCGGCTGATGAGCCAGGCGCTGCGGAAGATGACCGGTGCGATGAGCAACTCCGGCACCACCGCGATCTTCATCAACCAGCTGCGCGAGAAGATCGGCGTCATGTTCGGCTCCCCGGAGACCACCACCGGTGGTAAGGCGCTGAAGTTCTACGCGTCGGTCCGCCTGGACGTCCGCCGGATCGAGACGCTGAAGGACGGCGGCGAGCCCGTCGGTAACCGCACCCGCGTCAAGGTCGTGAAGAACAAGGTCGCGCCGCCCTTCAAGCAGGCCGAGTTCGACATCCTGTACGGCAAGGGAATCTCGCGCGAGGGTTCGCTGATCGACATGGGTGTCGACCAGGGCATCCTGCGCAAGTCCGGCGCCTGGTACACCTACGAGGGCGACCAGCTGGGCCAGGGCAAGGAGAACGCGCGCAAGTTCCTGCTCGAGAACCCGGACATCGCCAACGAGGTCGAGAAGCGCATCAAGGAGAAGCTCGGTATCGGCGCCGTCGTCGACGCCGAAGCCGCCCCCGCGCCGGTCGACTTCTGAGTCCGGGCCCCGCGCAAGGGGTGAAGTCGCCGATCGGCCTTTTCGACTGGAGTGAGAGCTGAATGCGTGCGCCCAAGGTGGATCCGGCGGAGCTGCCGCCGGACGAGCGGAGGAAGAAGGCCAAGGAGATCTGCTTCGACCTCCTGGCCGCGCGCCCGCGTTCCACGGACGAACTTCGTCAGGCACTGAAGCGCAAGGGCTTCGACGAGGAGACGACGGAGACCCTGCTCGGTAAGCTGGACCAGGCAGGGCTCATCAACGACGCCGAGTTCGCCGAAATGTGGGTTCGTTCCCGGCATGCCAACATGGGCCTGTCGCGGAACGCCCTCGTGACCGAACTCAAACGCAAAGGAATCGATGGGGATATCGCCGTCCAGGCCGCCGACGAGGTGGACCGAGAGGCAGAGGAGCAGCGCGCCCGAGAGCTGGTACGGAAGCGCATGCGCTCCTTGGGCAACGTCGACGAGCAGACGGCGATCCGCCGCCTGCTGGGCGTCCTCGCCCGCAAGGGCTATCCCCAGGGGCTGGCCTACACCGTGATCCGCGACGAACTCCGCGAGTTCGGCGCCGAAGCAGCGGTCCTGGACGACGCCGCTCTCGACTGAGTCACCTGGATTCACGGTGGCCTTCCGGTTCGTAACGGGGTCGAGGGCGTGACTCGCGTGATTGAACGGCGATCTCGCGTGATCAGGCGTCGATCTCGCGTGATTGAGCGGCGGACTCGCGTGATCAGGCGGCGAACTCGCGTGTACCTGAGCTGCTCACCGGCCGAGCGGGCCTTCTGCCCGCCGGCCGGTGTTTTGCTGCCTGGGGAAGGCGCTGACCTGCGTCGATAAGACCGATCAGGAATCGAGAAGCACCGGACGGCCACCGAGAAATAGCGTTACCGGCATGAACTTCATCGACGCCATCACCCTCGAAGTGGCCGACACCGAGGCCGCCGAACGCTTCTACACCACCGCCTTCGGGCTCGGCTCCGAACTGCGTCTGCGGGCGTCGCAGGAGCCCTCCACCGGCTTCCGCGGCTACACCCTTTCCCTGGTGGTGTCCCAGCCCGCCAATGTCGACGCGCTCATCGACGCCGCCGTCGGCGCCGGAGCGACCGCGCTCAAGCCCGCCACCAAATCGATGTGGGGCTACGGAGGCGTCGTCCAGGCCCCGGACGGCGCGATCTGGAAGATCGCCACCTCGGCGAAGAAGAACACCGGCCCGGCCACCCGCGAGATCGACGACATCGTCTTGCTGCTGGGTGTCGCCGACGTGGCCGCGAGCAAGAAGTTCTATGTCGATCACGGCCTCACCGTCGGGAAGAGCTTCGGCCGCGTGTACGTCGAGTTCGAATCCGGGTCGAGCCCGGTCAAGCTGGCGCTGTACCGGCGCAAGGCACTGGCCAAGGACGCGGGCGTGTCCCCCGAAGGCACCGGCTCGCACCGCATCGCGATCTGTGGCGCCGCCCCGTTCACAGACCTGGACGGGTTCGCCTGGGAGACCTCCACGCTCGCCGCCCAGTCCTGATGTGCCACTACCGGATGCCCCCGCTCGCCGCCTACCAGGGAGAAAACGCAATGAGCACCACATACGAAGGATTCACGGCCGAGGAAAAGGCCGCGATGAAGGAACACGCCCAGGACATGAAGAAGGCCGCTCGGCGCGGTACGAGCGCGGACAAAGCGGCGGCCGCCGAGCAGGACGTCCTCGCGAAGATCGCCGAGATGTCCGACGCCGACCGTGCGCTGGCGGAGCGGGTCCACGCCGTCGTGAAGGCCAACGCCCCGATGCTCGCGCCGAAGCTCTGGTACGGCCAGCCCGCTTACGCGCTGGACGGCAAGATCGTCTGCTTCTTCCAGGGCGCGGCCAAGTTCAAGACGCGCTACGCGACGCTCGGCTTCAACGAAGAGGCCCGGCTGGACGACGGTGAGATGTGGGCGACAGCCTTCGCGCTGACCGAGGTCACCGACGCGGTGGAGCAGCGCATCGCCGCCTTGGTGAAGCAGGCGGTGAGCTGAACCGGGTCGTGAGTGGCAGCTCGCTTTACCGCGCGATTGGCCACTCACGGCCCGGCGATAGGCACCTAGGCTCGGGTGATCACTGGGAGGACACCATGATCACCATCGCGCCGTTGCACGCTGAAGACCGTGAGGCCTGGGAAAGTCTGTTTCGTGCGTACATCGCTTTCTACGAACGTGTTGCACCCCAAGAGGTCTACGATCGTGCTTGGCGCGAATTCTCAACCGGGGAGCGGATGCACGCGCTCGGTGCCCGCGTGGACGGGGAACTCGTCGGAATCGTGCACTTTCTGGTGCACCCCAGCACTTCCGCGCTCACCGACGTCTGTTACCTGCAGGATCTGTTCACCGCGCCGGAAGCCCGCGGCAAGGGGGTCGCGCGGGCGTTGATCGAGGCCGTCGCGGACTGGGCGCGAGCCCGTGACTGCGAGCGCGTTTACTGGCACACCAAGGAATCCAACGTCACCGCACGCCGGCTCTACGACCGGGTCGCGATCAACCGGGGCTTCATCCAGTACCAGCTCCCAGTCTGAAAACGGTGAAGGCCACCCCCGCGGAGGTGGCCTTCACGAAAAGATTCAGAGCTTCGAAGCCTCCGCCGCGAAAGCCTCGATCTTCCCGAAGTCCTTGGCCGCCAAGGCATCCTTCGGCGTCAGCCACGAACCGCCGATGCAGCCCACATTCGACAGTGCGAGGTAGTCCGGCGCGGTCTTCACGGTGATCCCGCCGGTCGGGCAGAAACGCAGCCCGGGCAGCGGACCGCCGATCGACTTCAGGTACGCCACGCCGCCGCTGGCCTCGGCGGGGAAGAACTTCAGCGCGGTCAGGCCGCGTTCGGCCAGCCGCATCGCCTCGGACACCGTGCTCGCGCCCGGCAGGAACGGCAGGCCGGTGTCGAAAGCGGCGTCCAGGACCGAGTCCGTGCAGCCCGGGGTCACCAGGAACTTCGCGCCCGCGTCGGCGGCCTGCTTGGCGTGTTCCGGCGCGGTGACCGTGCCGGCGCCGATGACGATCTCCGGGACCTCCGCGGCGATCCGCTCGATCGAGGCGAGTGCCGCCGGGGTGCGCAGGGTCAGCTCGATCACGCCGATCCCGCCCGCGAGCAGTGCCCGCGCGGTGGGTACCGCGTCGGCGGCGTCGTCGAGGACGACGACGGGCATCACGGGGGACAGGCCGAGCAGGTCCGCGCCGGTGGTCACTGGGTTACCTCCACAGGGGTCAAAGTGTGCGCCGGAGCGCCGAAGTGTTCCGGCGTGAGCGGTCCGAACACGCTCGCGCCCTGATCGGCGGGGCCGACCGCGCGGCGCAGCGCCGCGAACAGCTCCCGGCCGGTGCCGGTCCAGGATGCCTCCGAAGGCGGGGAGTCCACCAGTTCACGGTGGGCGAGTTCTTCGTCACCCACGAAGACGTCCAGCGTCCCGGCCTTGGCGTCGAGACGGACGACGTCACCGTCGGCGATGCGCGCGATCGGGCCGCCCACAGCGGCTTCCGGGGTCACCTGGATCGCCGCCGGGATCTTGCCGGACGCGCCGGACATCCGGCCGTCGGTGAGCAACGCCACCTGGTGCCCGCGGTCCATCAGCACGCCCAGTGCCGGAGTGAGCCCGTGCAGCTCCGGCATCCCGTTGGCCTGCGGACCCTGCTGTCGGATGACCACGACGACGTCGCGGTCCAGCTCGCCCGCCTCGAAAGCGTCCTTGAAGGACTTCTGGTCGGTGAACACCCGCGCCGGGGCCTGGACGACCCGGTGCTCCGGGGCCACCGCCGACACCTTGATCACCGCGCGGCCGAGGTTGCCCGCGACCATCCGCAGCCCGCCGTCGGCGGCGAACGGCCGCCATGCGGGACGCAGGACGTCTTCGTCGAGGCTGCGGGTCGGCACGTCGCGCCAGACCAGCTCGCCCTCGGACAGGATCGGCTCCTGCCGGTAGCGGTGCAGGCCCGGTCCGGCGACGGTCTGGACGTCTTCGTGCAGCAGGCCCGCGTCGAGCAGCGTGCCGACCAGGAACTGGATGCCCCCGGCGGCGTGGAAGTGGTTGATGTCCGCGCTGCCGTTCGGGTACACGCGCGCCAGCAGCGGGATCACCGACGAAAGATCGGAGAAGTCGTCCCAGGTCAGCTGGATGCCCGCGGCGGCGGCGATCGCGACGAGGTGCATCGTGTGGTTGGTCGAGCCGCCCGTCGCGAGCAGCGCGATGACGCCGTTGACGACGGCCTTCTCGTCGATCACCCGCGAGACCGGCGTGTACTCCTCGCCACGCGAAAGCTTCACCACGCGCCGCCCGGCCTCTTCGGTGAGGACGCGCCGCAGCGGCGAGTTCGGCTGCACGAAGCTGGCGCCCGGAAGGTGCAGGCCCATCACCTCGACGACCATCTGGTTCGAGTTGGCCGTGCCGTAGAAGGTGCAGGTGCCCGCCGAGTGATACGAAGCCGCTTCGGCGTCCAGCAGGTCTTCACGGGTCGCCTTGCCCTCGGCGTAGAGCTGGCGCACGCGCGCCTTCTCCTTGTTCGGCAGACCGGAGTTCATCGGTCCGGCGGGCACCAGGATCGCCGGGAGGTGCCCGAAGGACAGCGCGCCGATCAGCAGCCCCGGCACGATCTTGTCGCAGACGCCGAGCAGCAGTGCCGCGTCGAACATGTCGTGGGACAGCGCGATCGCGGTCGACATCGCGATCACCTCGCGGCTGAACAGCGACAGCTCCATCCCCGGGCGGCCCTGGGTGACGCCGTCGCACATCGCGGGCACACCGCCGGCGAACTGGGCCACCCCGCCCGCTTGGCGGACCGAACCTTTCAGCATCGCGGGGTATTCCTGCATCGGCTGGTGCGCCGAAAGCATGTCGTTGTAGGAAGAGACGATCGCGACGCCCGGCGCCCGCGCGGCGCGCAGTGCCGCTTTGTCGACACCTTCCATCGCGGCGAAGCCGTGGGCGAGGTTGCTGCAGTCGAGCCCGCGCCGCACAGGGCCTTCTTCGTGGGCGGCGGCGACGCGCTCGAGATACGCGGCGCGGGTTTCGGCGCTGCGGGCGGCGACGCGTTCGGTGACTTCGGCGATGATGGGGTGGACGTTCGGGGCGGTGCTCATTGTCCGGCTCCGGATCACTGGTCGTGGTGGTCCGCGGGACGGCAACGCTGACGTCGCTGGGTCGTGACAGTGGCCACAGTAACCCAGGGGAAAGCCCGAATCAAAATCGATACAGAAGATCGACTCGCGTGACCTCCGTCACGCCCCTAGGTTCTACTGTGCTACTTGTCACATTGCACAACGCGCGGCAGAGTCGAGATGGCGAGGATCGCTTGCCCTCGAAGGCTCAAGCGGCCAACCGAACCGACCATCGGGAGGTACCGATGTCCACCACAGAGATCGCCGAGCTTCGGCGAGCCATCGGTCAGCTGAGGCAGTGCGTCGGCGCGCTGCGGTCCCGATACGGCGACGCTTCCGCGGTACAGCGGCTGGCGAACGACGTGGAACGCCTCGACATCGACGCGACGGATCTCGACACGACCCCGCACGCGGTCCCCGCGCAGGCGAAATCGGCCGAACGCGTCCCGGTCCCCGACACGCCGTACGACCCGTCGCTCTGGCACGGCGCCGATGACGAAGGCGTCGGCGGCTACAAGCGCGACCAGCGGTGAGCGCCCCCGCCGGCGAAGAGGCCGGACGGGGTACGGGGGTCCGCGCACCGTCGCGGGCCCGGATCGCCGAAAAAACGCTGCGCACCGACCGGTGGTGGCTGTCCCCGCTGCTGACCGTCCTCGGCCTCTCCACCTTCATCGTCTACGCGACGATCAGGGCCTTCGTGCGCACCGCCTACTGGGTGCCCGAGTACCACTACCTGACGCCGTTCTATTCGCCCTGCGTCTCGGAATCCTGCGTCGAAGGCTCCCGGCATTTCGGGGCCTGGTTCGGCGAGCTGCCGGGCTTCATCCCGCTCGGCTTCCTGGTCCTGCCGTTCCTGCTGGGCTTCCGGCTGACCTGCTACTACTACCGCAAGGCCTACTACCGGGCCGTCTGGTTCTCGCCGCCCGCCTGCGCGGTCGCGGAGCCGCACGCGAAGTACACCGGGGAGACCCGGCTGCCGCTGATCATCCAGAACGTCCACCGCTACTTCTTCTACGTGGCCGTGGTCGTCTCACTGGTCAACACCTATGACGCGATCACCGCGTTCCACGGCATCGACGGCGGGTTCGGGTTCGGGCTCGGCAACATCGTGCTGACCGGCAACGTGATCCTGTTGTGGGCGTACACGTTGTCGTGCCACTCGTGCCGTCACGTGACCGGCGGCAGGCTCAAGCACTTCTCCAAACATCCGGTCCGCTACTGGATCTGGACGCAGATCACGAAGCTCAACACCCGGCACATGGCGCTGGCGTGGACGACGCTCGGCACGCTCGTGCTGACGGATCTCTACGTGATGCTCGTGGCCAGTGGCGCTATTTCGGATCTGCGGTTCATCAACTAGCGGCGAGGGAATCTCCCGTCCCCGGCGACAAGCTTTGAGGTGGCTCTTTCTATGACCGAGGTCGAACGGCTCAACTACGACGTGGTGGTGATCGGGGCCGGCGGTGCCGGTCTCCGCGCGGTCATCGAAGCCCGTGAACGCGGCTTCAGCGTCGCGGTGGTGTGCAAATCGCTGTTCGGCAAGGCGCATACGGTGATGGCCGAAGGCGGCTGCGCGGCGTCGATGGGCAACGCGAACTCGAACGACAACTGGCAGGTACACTTCCGCGACACCATGCGTGGCGGGAAGTTCCTCAACAACTGGCGGATGGCCGAACTCCACGCCAGGGAGGCGCCGGACCGGGTCTGGGAACTCGAGACCTACGGCGCGCTGTTCGACCGCACCGCCGACGGCCGGATCAGCCAGCGCAACTTCGGCGGGCACACGTACCCGAGGCTCGCGCACGTCGGTGACCGCACCGGTCTCGAACTGATCCGCACGATGCAGCAGAAAATCGTTTCGCTGCAACAAGAGGACTTCAAGGAGACCGGCGACTACGAGGCGAGGATCAAGGTCTTCGCCGAGTGCACGATCACCGAGCTGCTGACCGACGACGGCCGGATCTCGGGTGCTTTCGGCTACTGGCGCGAAAGCGGCCGGTTCATCCTGTTCGAGACGCCCGCGGTGGTGCTGGCCACCGGCGGCATCGGGAAGTCCTTCAAGGTCACCTCGAACTCGTGGGAGTACACCGGTGACGGGCACGCGCTGGCGCTGCGGGCCGGGGCGACGCTCATCAACATGGAGTTCGTCCAGTTCCACCCGACGGGCATGGTCTGGCCGCCGAGTGTGAAGGGGATCCTCGTCACCGAAGGCGTCCGTGGCGACGGCGGTGTCCTCAAGAACACCGAGGACAAACGGTTCATGTTCGAGTACGTCCCCGACGTGTTCAAGGGGCAGTACGCGGACAGCGAGGAAGAAGCCGACCGCTGGTACACCGACCAGGAGAAGAACCGGCGCACCCCGGACCTGCTGCCGCGCGACGAGGTGGCGCGTGCCATCAACTCCGAGGTCAAGGCGGGCCGGGGATCGCCGCACGGCGGGGTCTTCCTCGACATCGCCAGCAGGCTGCCCGCGGAGGAGATCCGCAAACGGCTGCCGTCGATGTACCACCAGTTCAAGGAACTCGCCGACGTCGACATCACGAAGGAGCCGATGGAGGTCGGCCCCACCTGTCACTACGTGATGGGCGGGATCGAGGTCGACCCGGACACCGCGTCGTCGAGCGTGCCGGGGCTGTTCGCCGCCGGTGAGTGCTCGGGCGGGATGCACGGGTCGAACCGGCTCGGCGGGAACTCGCTTTCGGATCTGCTCGTCTTCGGCCGCCGCGCGGGGCTCGGCGCCGCGTCGTACGTGGCGGAACTGAAGGAGCGTCCGACGGTCGATCAGTCCGATGTGGACGCCGCGGCGGAGATGGCGCTCGCGCCGTTCGACCCGCCGGGCAACGGTGTCGAAGAGAATCCGTACAGCCTGCACACCGAACTGCAGCAGTCGATGAACGATCTGGTCGGCATCATCCGCAAGTCGGAGGAGATCGAGCGGGCGCTGGAGAAACTCGGGGAGCTGCGCGAGCGGATCAAGCGGGTCACCGTCGAGGGGCACCGGCAGTTCAACCCCGGCTGGCACCTCGCCGTCGACCTGCGGAACATGCTGATGGTCAGCGAATGCGTCGCCAGGGCCGCGCTCACCAGGACCGAAAGCCGGGGCGGGCACACGCGCGACGACCATCCGGGTATGGATTCCCAGTGGCGCAACAAACTCCTCGTCTGTTCGGCCACGCCGGGCGACAACCCGGTGGTGCCGGACATCGGCATCGAGGTCAAGGCGCAGACCCCACTGCGGCAGGACCTGCTGGAGCTGTTCGAACTGTCCGAGCTCGGGAAGTACTACACCGACGACGAACTGACTTCGCACCCCGGGAGTCCGGCATGAGCTACAAGGCGAGTTTCCGGGTCTGGCGCGGCGACGCCGATTCGGGTGAGCTGAAGGACTACACCGTCGAGGTCAACGAGGGCGAGGTCGTCCTCGACATCATCCACCGGTTGCAGGCCACGCAGGCCTCGGATCTGGCGGTGCGGTGGAACTGCAAGGCGGGCAAATGCGGTTCGTGCTCGGCGGAGATCAACGGCAAGCCACGGTTGCTGTGTATGACCCGGATGTCGACCTTCACCGAGGACGAGGTCATCACCGTGACGCCGATGCGGACGTTCCCGGTGATCCGCGACCTGGTGACCGACGTGTCGTTCAACTACACCAAGGCCCGCGAGATCCCGTCGTTCACCCCGCCTCCGGAGCTGAAGCCGGGGGAGTACCGGATGCAGCAGGTCGACGTCGAGCGCTCGCAGGAGTTCCGTAAGTGCATCGAATGCTTCCTGTGCCAGAACACCTGCCACGTCGTGCGTGACCACGAGGAGAACAAGGAGGCCTTCGCCGGGCCTCGCTACCTCATGCGCATCGCCGAACTCGAGATGCATCCCCTCGACGTCGCCGACCGGCGTGACGAGGCGCAGGAGGAACACGGGCTCGGGTACTGCAACATCACCAAGTGCTGCTCGGACGTGTGCCCGGAGGGCATCCACATCACCGACAACGCGCTGATCCCGATGAAGGAACGCGTCGCGGACCGGAAGTACGACCCCATCGTGTGGCTGGGGAACAAGCTGTTCCGGCGGGACAAGTAAGACCGGACTCGTGAGTGCCGCGCCGTATCCCGGTGTCGCGAAAGCCACTTTCGGGACGTCTGACGTCCCGAAAGTGGCTTTCGCGACATGGCTATCGGACAGTCAGTAGGTGCCGAGGACCTGCGCACTCACGAGTCCGAAACGCGAGGACGACGGGTTGCGAAAGCCACTTTCGCAACGTTGAAGGTTGCGAAAGTGGCTTTCGCAACATCGGCGGCGTGGGTGCCCTGGTCACCTTCTACGTACTCCTCGATAACGTCGCGACCACTCACGAGCCGTAAATCGTTTGTGCTCACCCCAGCCCCTGACGCATCCTTGTCGCACACCGACCGAGGGAGGACGCATGACACCGCGACGCCGCTATGCCATGGCCCTTGGCATGGAAGAGAAAAGCGGCTCCCCGCCGTCGTCGTGACATGACGACGAGCCAGCGGAGCCGCCCTTCGGGAAACCGAATCGGGCGGCTTTTCTCATTGTGTGTGAACCCTTGTAGCTCAACGGAAAGAGCACGGCACTACGAATGCCGGGGTCCAGGTTCGATTCCTGGCAGGGGTACTTCTGGAACGAAACGCCTCCGGTGCGCAGTGTGCGCCGGAGGCGTGTTCCAGGCCAAACCCCCGGCACGGCGGGGAAACCTGTTCCGTCGTACCGGTGCGGCGGTGTGGGGTCCGTGCGTTCCACACCGCCAGAACGCGCACGGTCCGGTGACCGGCCGGGATTCATAGCCCCGGCCAGCCTGGCTCGACACCAGGGTGCGCGACTCAGGTCGCTTTGCGGGCACTGTGCACGTCGCCGCTTTCGTGGCGATGCAGCACGATGTCCTGGAAACCGTTGTCCCGCAAGCCTTCTTCCAGGGACAGGCCGTTCGTGGCCACGACGACGAGCAGTCCGCCGGGAGCGAGGCTCGCCGTGATGCGGCCGAGAGGGCCGGGCGAGTCCAGGAACGCCGTCACGATGTCGAAGGTCCCCATCAGCGGCAGCCGGGCGGGCTGATGGACCTCGTAGGAGATCCCGGCGGGATTCCGTTCCTCTTCGCGTTGGGCGACCGCGATCAGCACCTGGTCCGCGTCGACCCCGACCACGCGGCGGGCACCCTCGGCGCGGAACAGCCGCGGATAGCGGCCATCGCCGCACCCGACGACCAGGACCGACCTGCCCGCCAGGTCCGGCAGCACTTCGAGCAGCGTCGCGGCCTGGTCCGCCATACGGCTGACGCTAGCCGAGCGGACCACCGTCCCGACAGGACCAACAGGCCTATCCCGGAGTGCATGAAGGCCCCCTTCCGGTAGCCAGGCTCAAGGAAGGGGGCCTTCATGTACTGCTCAGGGAGCTATACCGCCCCGCCGCTCGCGTCATCGCGGGTGAGGACGACGTTCGCCGTTGCCGCCATGACCGGCTTGGCGCCCTTGGGGGCCTTCTTCCGCCGTGCCAGCTTGTTCTCCAGCCAGCTCGCGAACTGGGTCAGGAGCAGGTTCAGCACGATGAAGATGATCGCGACGACGATCAGCGTCGGGATCGTGTTCCCGTAAAGACCGGTGAGGGGGCCGGAACCGCGGATGAGCTCGTCGAAGCCGATGGTCAGCTGACCGGCCAGCGCGGTGTCCTTCAGGATGACCACCAGCTGGCTCACCAGTGCGGGCAGCATCAGGGTGACCGCCTGGGGCAGCAGGATGTTGACCATCGTCTGGGTCTTGCGCAGGCCCAGTGCGGACGAAGCCTCGGCCTGTCCTCTCGGCAGCGACAGGATGCCCGCCCGGAACACCTCGGCCATGACCGACCCGTTGTAGAGCACCAGACCGGTGACCGCGGCGAACAGCGGGCGGATCTCGGAGTCGATGCCGGTGTAGTACGCGTAGAACGCGGCCGCGAAGACCATCAGCAGCAGCACCGGGATGGCCCGGAAGAACTCGACGATCCAGCCGACCGGCATCCGGATCCACTTGTGGTCCGACAGCCGCCCGATGCCCAGCAGCGCACCGATCGGCAGCGCGATCACGATCGAAAGCCCGGCCGCCTTCAAGGTGTTGAGCAGGCCGGGGAGAAGGAACTGAGTCCACGTCGAACCGTCGATGAAGGGCTTCCAGAGGGCGCCCGCCCACTGCCCCTTCTCGTCGAAGCCCGTGTAGACGTAGTAGACGACCAGCGCCAGGACGAGAACGAAAAGTACGCTGTAGAGCCAGTTTCGCGCCTTGGCCTTCGGGCCGGGGGCGTCGTACAGAACGGCCTGTGTGCTCATCGCTTGACCTCGACCTTCTTGGCGACCCAGCCCAGCAGCAGGCCGAGGGGGAGGACCAGGATGACGAACCCGGCGGCGAACAGGAGGAAGACCAGCAGCAGCGAGTCGGACTCGTTCTCCACCATCTCCGACATCAGCAGCGAAGCCTCCGCGACACCGATGATCGAGGCGACCGTGGTGTTCTTCAACAGGGCGATCATGACGTTGGTCAGCGGTGCGATCACCGACCGGAACGCCTGCGGCAGCACGATCAACGTCAGCACCTGGAAGAAGCCGAGACCCAGTGCGCGGGCCGCTTCGGCCTGGCCGACCGGGACGGTGTTGATGCCCGACCGCAGCGATTCACAGACGAACGTGGCGGTGTAGGCGATGAAGCCGAGGATCGCGAGCCGGAAGAAGTTGTCCTCCAACGACGTCGTCGAATCCTTCGAGGCCAGGTTGATCCCCAGCGTGGAGGACAATCCCAGCGACGTGAAGACGATGATCACCGTCAGCGGGGTGTTCCGGAAGATGTTGACGTAGGCGGTGCCGAACGCCCGCATGATCGGAACGGGGCTCACCCGCATCCCCACCAGGATCGTCCCCCAGATCAGGGAACCGATGGCGGAGAAGAAGGTCAGCTTGATCGTCATCCAGAAGGCGCCGAGCAAGTCGTAATTGGGATTGTCGAGGAAATCGAACAAGGTGCTCAACCCAGCCTCGGTATGGGAACGGTGCGCCGCGGTACACGGCGCACCGTTCGATTCCTTCAGTTCAGCGGCTCAGGGGAGCCTGTTCACGAGATGGCCGGGGGCTCCGGGATCTTGTAGCCCGACGGGCCGACGTTCTTCTCCAGAGCGGCCTTCCACGCGCCGTCCTGCTGCATCTTCTTGATCGCGTTGTTGATCGCGGTGACGCTCTCGGTGTCGTCCTTCTTCAGGCCGACGCCGTACTTCTCGTCGGTGAAGCCCTTGCCGACCAGCTTCAGCTTGCCGGGCTGCTGCGCGGCGTAGCCGGCGAGGATCACGTCATCGGTGGTCATCGCGTCGACGGTCTTGTTGAGCAGCGAGGTGACGCAGTCGGTGTACTTGCCGACTTCCTGCAGCTGAACTTCCTTGGCGTACTTTTCCTTGACGTTCTGCGCCGGGGTGGAACCCTTGACCGAGCAGAGCTTCTTGTTGCCGGTCAGCGACTCCGGGCCGGTGATGTCGGTGTTCTCGGCCTGGACGAGCAGGTCCTGGTGCGCGATGAAGTACGGGCCCGCGAAGGAGACCTCGTTCTTGCGCTTGTCGGTGATCGAGTAGGTGGCGACGATGAAGTCGACCTCACCCTTCTTGATCAGGTCCTCGCGCTGCGCGGACTGCGCTTCCTTCCAGGTGATCCCCGACTCTTCGACGCCGAGCTCCTTGGCGATGTACTTCGCCACGTCGACGTCGAACCCGGCGTAGGTGCCGTCGGCCTGCTTCTGGCCGAGGCCGGGCTGGTCGAACTTGATGCCGATGGTCAGCTTCTTGTCGTTCTTGGCCTTCGCCACCAGGTTCTTGGCGCCGCTGGAGCCGCTGCCGGCGTCGGACCCGCCGCCGCCACAGGCGGACAGGGCGAGACCGGCAGCCACGACGGCCGCGCTCATTCGCAGAACTCGGTTCAACCGCATTGTTCTCAGTTTCCTTCCGAATCTTGTCCAGCCATACCGGCCGGCGGGGAAGTCCTCAGTGGGTCAGGATCTTGCCGAGGAAGTCCTTGGCGCGATCCGTCTTCGGCTTGGTGAAGAAGTCGTCCGGGGTGGAGTCCTCGACGATCTCGCCGTCGGACATGAACACCACCCGGTTCGCCGCACGCCGCGCGAACCCCATCTCGTGGGTGACGACCAGCATCGTCATCCCGTCCTTCGCGAGGGTGGTCATCACGTCGAGGACCTCCTGGACCATCTCCGGGTCCAGGGCCGAGGTCGGCTCGTCGAACAGCATCACCTTGGGGCGCATGGCGAGCGCGCGGGCGATCGCCACCCGCTGCTGCTGCCCGCCGGAAAGCTGCGCCGGGTACTTGTCGGCCTGGTTGGCGATGCCGACGCGTTCGAGCAGGTCCATCGCGGTCTTGCGGGCCTCGGCCGAGTTGACCTTGCGGACCTTCATCGGCGCGAGCATGACGTTCTCGACGATCGTCTTGTGCGCGAACAGGTTGAACGACTGGAACACCATGCCGACGTCGGCCCGCAGCGCGGCCAGCGCCTTGCCCTCGGCGGGCAGCGGGACGCCGTCCACCGCGATCTCGCCGGAGTTGATGGGTTCGAGCCGGTTGATCGCCCGGCACAGTGTCGACTTGCCAGACCCGGACGGCCCGAGCACGACCACGACCTGCCCACGCGGCACCTCGAGGTTGATCTCCTTGAGCACGTGCAGGTCGCCGAAGTACTTGTTCACGGCGGCCGCCTTGATCATCGGCGCCGCCACCTCCGCGGTCATCTGGCCTCCAGGAGCGTTCGTTTGCAGGGGACTGCGGGGTCAGGCACCACGCGATGGCGGAAACCTACTCCCGTCGGACCGCTTGTAAAGGCGGCTTGACCAATACTTAGGGTTTCAAGTCCGTATCGTTCCAAGCCACCGGACGGACCCGATCCACCTCCGTCCGGCGCTGATCAGCCTAGACAAGGCAGGGGTGTCCCGTAACCGGGGTCACACGACATCTGTGACGCATCGTGACCATACGGGCCGCTGACTAGGCCGGACGGCCCAGCGGTACGGGCAGCGCGAGAGGTGACTCACCCCATAGAGTCGTTCTTCAGTCGTCGCGGTGCGGGGACGGCGTGAAAGGGAAAACACGGGTGCGGGTACTGCTGGTGGAGGACGACGACCGGGTCGCGGGTGCCTTGACGCCCGCCCTGACCCGGCGCGGCCTGACGATCAAACGCCTGGCCTCCGGCGCCGGCGTGCTCGATCTGGTGCACGAGGTCGACGTCGTGCTGCTCGACCTGGGGCTCCCCGACATCGACGGGATCGTCCTCTGCCGCCGGATCCGGGCGGTCAGCGACGTCGCGGTGATCGTCGTTTCGGCCCGGGGCGAGATCGACGACCGGATCCAGGGCCTGCGGTCCGGTGCCGACGACTATCTGGTGAAGCCCTACGACGTCGACGAGCTCGTCGCCCGCGTCGAGGCCGTGCGCCGTCGCCGTGGTGAACGCCCGGCCGCGCCCGAACCGGCGGCCGTCATCCGGGCGGGTGATGTCTCGGTCGACATCGGGCGCCATGAGGTGCAGGTCGACGGCCGGCCGGTTTCGTTGTCCCGCAAGGAATTCCAGGTACTCGCGCTGGTGGTCACCGCTCGCGGCGCGGTCTGCGCGCGCGACCACGTACTGAGCGAGGTCTGGGGTCACCGGGGCCCGGCGGAGAGCCGCTCGCTCGACGTCCACGTCGCCACCCTGCGGACCAAACTGGGCAGGCCCGCGCTGATCGAGACCGTCCGCGGCGTCGGATACCGCCTCGGCGGCGCCTACGGCCCGGCCGAAAAGGGCTGACCGGGTGCGCGTCCGGCTCCAGGGGATCGTGCTGACGCTGGTCGCGGCCCTCGTGTTCGGCCTCGGCATCCCGCTCGCGCTCAGTGTGGCGGCCAGTGTGCAGCTCGACCTCTTCCTCGACCGCCTCACCGACACCTCCCGGTTCGCGTCGCTGGCCCAGCGCCCGCTGGTGGAGAACCGGCCGGACCTGATCGAGGACGAACTCCGCCGCTACACCGAGGTCTACGGGGTCCCGGTGGCGCTCGCCGACCAGGACGGCGAGGCCGTGGCCGGCGGCCGTGGTGAAGCCACGAGGATCGACCTCAAGGACCCCGTCATCGCTTCGCATCTGCAGCAGGCGCTGGCGGGGCGGCGGTCCGAACCCGGCGCGCTGCTCATGCCGTGGGCCACCGAGCCGCTGGTGCTGGCCGAGCCGATCCTGATCGACGGCGAGGTGCGGGGCGCGGTGATCACCGTGTCTTCGACGGAGAAGGCGCGCGACGACCTGTTGTGGTGGTGGCTGCTCATCGCGGCGGGCGCGGTGCTGGCGTTCGGGCTCGCGCTGCTGGTCGCGGTGCCGGTGGTGCGCTGGATCCTGCGTCCGGTCCGGCGGCTCGACGACGCCACCGGCGCCCTGGTGGCCGCCGTGGTCAGCGGGCGCGACGTCGAACGGGTGGGGGAGTCGGGCGGTCCGCCGGAACTGCGTCAGCTCGAGCGGTCCTTCGACCGGATGGCCGCCAGCGTCGACGAGGCGCTGTCGGCGCAGCGCGCGTTCGTCGCCGATGCCTCCCACCAGCTGCGGAACCCGTTGACCGCGTTGAAGATCCGGCTCGGCAACCTCGACGGGCACGTCGACGACGACCTCGCCGCGGCCGACCTCGAAGCCGCCGTCGTCGACGCGCGACGGCTCAACCAGATCCTCGACGAGCTCCTTTCACTGGCCCGCGCCGAAGCCTCGGGCGGCGAACTGGTGCCTGTCGGCCTCGACGAGGTGGTGGGTGCCCGGGTCGCCGACTGGACCGTGGTCGGCGCGACGCGTGACGTCACGCTGGTCTCTTCCGGGCTGGGCGACGGCCTGCGGGTGCTCACGCCCGCGCGCGGGCTCGAAGTGGTGCTCGACGCGCTGCTGGACAACGCGCTCAAGTTCACCGCGCCGGGGACCGAGGTGCGGGTCGCCGTCACCACCGCGGACGGGAAGGTGGACATCGCCGTCCGCGACCACGGGCCGGGCCTGCGCGACGAAGAACTGGAGCGCGCGGCGGACCGGTTCTGGCGGAGCACCGCGCATCAGAACGTGCCAGGATCCGGCCTCGGCCTGGCGATCGTCACCGAGATCATGGTCCGCTCGGACGGTTCGCTGCGGCTCGGCTCCCCGGAGGGCGGTGGCCTCGAAGTGACCGTGACGCTGCCTGTCGTCAGTCCTTGAGCGACCTGTAGTAGCGCAGCGCGCCCGGGTGCAGCGGCAGGGGAGAGGTCTCGATGGCGGGATGGACGTCGATCGACAGCGCCGCCCCCGCCGCCTTGCCCAGCTCGTCCCGCGCGTCGAAGAGCCCCCCGACCAGCGCTTCGGCGAGGTCGTCCGGCATGGAGGACGGCACCACCAGGAAGTTCGGCAGGACGAGCGTGGTCACCGGCTCCGGCAGGTTGTAGGCCGTGGCCGGGATGGTCGCCGTGCGGTACACCGGGCTGGTGGCCCGCAGGGCGTCCGCGAGGTCGGTGATGTCGAGCAACCGCAGGTCGACCGTCCGCGCCCGCTCCGTGATCGAAGGCGTCGGCACGCCGCCGGACCAGATGACGGCGTCGATCTGCCGGCTCTCCAGTGCGGGCAGCGCTTCGTTGAGCCCGAGATTGCGCCGGTCGATCGCGCCCGTCAGGCCGGACGCCTTGAGCAACTGCTTCGACAGGTACTCGACGCCGGAGTCCGGCGAACCGATCGCGACCTTGCGCCCGCGCAACTGCGCGAACGACTTGATCGACGAGTCGGCCCGGACGACGACGTGCAGGTAGTCGTCGTGCACGCGGGCCAGCGCGGCCAGCCCGGCGGTGTTCTCGGTGGCGACGTCGGCGGCCACGAAAGCGACATCGGCCTTGCCCGCGCGCACCCTCGCGATGTTGTCCGGAGACCCTTCGGTCACCTGGACCTCGGGGCGCTCGGCGTCCAGCTCCGCCGCCCAGGCGTCGGCCAGCCGCTCGGCGAGCTTGTCGTAGACGCCGCCGTTGAGCCCCGCCGCGATGCGCACCCGCGTACCCGACAGATCGGGTCCGCACCCGGCGACCAGGGCGCAGACCACGGCCAGCCCCGCCGTCAGCACACCCCGTCTCCTCATGAGGGTCGATCGTGCCATGGAACCCCGCCCGCGTACCCTCGAAGGCGAGATGAGCGCGCGTACTTACCAGATCCGCACCTTCGGCTGCCAGATGAACGTGCATGACTCCGAACGTCTTGCCGGGCAGCTCGAGGACGCCGGCTACGTTCCGGGTGACGGCGAGGCCACACCCGACCTGATCGTGTTCAACACCTGCGCGGTGCGGGAGAACGCGGACAACAAGCTGTACGGCACCTTGGGGCACATCCGGCCGCAGAAGACCGCGAAACCGGGTATGCAGATCGCCGTCGGCGGCTGCCTCGCGCAGAAGGACCGCGGCGAGATCGTCAACCGCGCGCCCTGGGTCGACGTCGTGTTCGGCACGCACAACATCGGCGCGTTGCCGACGCTGCTGGAGCGCGCGCGGCATAACGCCGAGGCCGAGGTCGAGATCCTCGAATCGCTCGAAACCTTCCCTTCGACGCTCCCGGCGAAACGCGATTCGGCGTACGCGGGCTGGGTGTCGATTTCGGTCGGCTGCAACAACACCTGCACCTTCTGCATCGTCCCGGCGCTGCGCGGCAAGGAACGCGACCGCCGCCCCGGCGAGATCCTGGCCGAGGTCGAGGCGCTCGTCGCCGAAGGCGTGCTCGAAGTGACCCTGCTGGGCCAGAACGTGAACTCCTACGGCGTCGAATTCGGCGACCGCCTCGCATTCGGGAAGCTCCTGCGCGCCTGCGGTTCGGTGGAGGGTCTCGAGCGCGTCCGGTTCACCTCACCGCATCCGGCGGCGTTCACCGAGGACGTCATCGACGCGATGGCCGAGACGCCGAACGTGTGCCACCAGCTGCACATGCCGCTGCAGTCCGGCTCGGACAAGGTGCTGCGCGAGATGAAGCGGTCCTACCGGTCTGCGCGCTACCTCAAGATCCTCGACCGCGTACGCGAGTCGATGCCCGACGCCGCGATCACCACCGACATCATCGTCGGCTTCCCCGGTGAGACCGAGGAAGACTTCCAGGCCACGCTCGACGTGGTCGCGCAGGCGCGGTTCTCCAGCGCGTTCACCTTCCAGTACTCGATCCGCGCGGGTACGCCCGCCGCCGAGATGGACGGGCAGCTGCCGAAGGAGGTCGTGCAGGAGCGCTACGAAAGGCTCGTGAAGCTGCAGAACGACATCTCCTGGGACGAGAACAAGAAGATCGTCGGACGGCGTGTCGAGCTGCTGGTCGCTTCCGGCGAAGGTCGCAAGGACACCGAGACGCGGCGCATGAGCGGCCGCGCCCGTGACGGCAGGCTCGTCCACTTCACGCCGACAGGCGCCCTGGTGGACCGCTCCGTGCGGCCGGGCGACGTCGTCGAGACCGTGGTGACCTACGGCGCTCCGCACCACCTCGTCGCCGACGGCGACCTGCTGTCGCACCGCCGCACCAAGGCGGGCGACAACTCCGAGGCCGGGCTCCGGCCGAAGACCAACGGCGTGACGCTGGGCCTGCCGGGCTTCGGTGCCCCGGCCGTCACGCCGGAACCGGTGAGCGGGTGTGCACTGTGACTGAACCGAAGATCGACGAACTCGCCGCGGAGATCGACGAGGTCGGCCAGCGTGCGGCCAAGACGATCGAACTGGGCAGGCGCGGCTTCTCCATCGCCGTGCTGGCGTTCGTGCTGCTGATCGCCCAGCTGCTGCCGTGGGTCGGCGAACACGCGGGCTGGGAGGTGCTGCTCGGCAGGGGCGGCGGGATCCCGCAGCTGTTCGCCGCGACCTCCACCGGCATCGGCGTCTTCGCCTCCGCCGTGGCGCTGGTGACCCGGCGCTGGTGGCTGGCCTGGGTCTGCGCCGCGGGCGGCTGGTTCGCCTCCGTCGACGGAATGCTCGCGATCTGGTCCCAGCAGTCGTCGCACGCGACCGGCGCGGCCGGTGGCGGACCGGGCTTCGGGATGATCCTCGCCTGGTTCGCCACCGTCGCGCTGGCCATCTACTGGATGCGTGCGGCTTTCTCGCGCAGCTAAACGACCACGACGCCGAAGACGCTCGACGTGGCGCTGGCGTAGATCTCGGTTTCCGGGTGGAACACCCTCAGCGTGAGCGAGGCCTTGACGCTGAAGCTGAGACTCAGGACGAACTTGCCGTTGGGTTTGCAGGAACCGTTGCTCAGGTCGACCCAGACGCCCGCGACGAGTTTCTGGACGATGATGAGCTCCAGGGCGTCGGCCCCGTCTCCCTCGGCGATGACGTCGAGACGGCCCTTGAGCTTGGTCTCCTCGCCGACCTTGACCTTGCTCTTGTCGGCCTTCGCTTCGAGCTTGACCTTTTTCTTCTTGTGAACGCTCGTCTGCTCGGAAGAGGCCGGTGACGCCTGGGCCGCGACGGCCGTCGCCGCCGGGACGAGCCCGGCCAGGACGATTCCTGCCGCCAAGACGGCGAACGTCCCGGTGATCCGTGAAATCGGCGTGTGGTTCATGATCGAAGTCGACCACGGCTGAGCGCGGAGAGCGCCTGATTACGCACAAACGAGCGAGCCGTCGCTCCACAGTGGAGTGACCCGACAGCGGAGTGACCCAGCGCGGAGCTGAAGGCTCCCTTCACCGCATGGGATGCGGGGAAAGGAGCCTTCAGCCGCTTCTAACGGTCCGCGATGGCCGCTTCCGCCGCCTCGAGCCACTCACGCCACTGCGCGGCCTGCTCGTCGGCCTTCTTCGCGCGCCGCTCGTCGCCCGCCGCACGGGCCTTCTCCGCCTGCGACTCGAACTGCTCGACCCGCTCGCGGAACTGCGCCGCCCTGGCCTGGGCCTCGGGGTCGGTCCGCCGCCACTTGCTGTCCTCGGCCGACTTGATCGAGTCCTGCACGGCCTTCAGGCGGCCATCCAGTTCGCGGATGCGCTCGCGCGGGACCTTGCCGATCTCGTCCCACTGCTCCTGGATCTTGCGCAGGTGGTTCTTCGCCGCGTCGAGGTTCGAGGCCGGGTCGATCTTCTCGGCCTCGACGAGCAGCTCTTCCTTCTGCTGCGCGTTCGTCGCGAACTCGGCGTCCCGCTCGGAGAACACCGAGGAGCGGCGCGCGAAGAACTTGTCCTGCGCGGCGCGGAAGCGCTGCCAGAGCGCCTCGTCGCTGTCCTTGGGCGCGCGACCGGCGGCCTTCCACTCGGTCATCAGGTCCTTGTAGCGGCCCGCGGTGTCGCCCCAGTCGTCGGACTCCGACAGAGCCTCGGCCTCGGCGATCAGTTCTTCCTTGCGGTGCTTGGCGCCCGCGCGCTGCTTGTCCAGCTCGGCGAAATGCGAACCGCGGCGCCGGTTGAACGCCTCCCGGGCCTTGGAGAACCGCTTCCACAGCTCGTCGTCGGTCTTGCGGTCGACGCCCTTGACGGTCTTCCACTCGTCCAGGATCGAGCGCAGCCTGTCGCCCGCGGCCTTCCACTGGGTCGACTCGGCGGCGAGCTTCTCGGCTTCGTCGGCGAGAGCCTGCTTGCGGACGACGGCGGCCGCGCGGGCCTCTTCACGCTCCTGCTTGGCCGAGGCCAGCGCCTTCTCGGCGTGGGCGATGACCTGCTCGATCCGGCCGCCCAACGCGGCGATGTCGCCGACGACGGCGGCTTCGGCGAGGCCGTCGCGCAGCTGGGTCGCCGTCGCCAGCGCGTGCTTCGGGTCGCCCGCGCCGGACTCCAGCCGCGTCTCCAGCAGCTCGACCTCGGTGCGCAGGTCGTCGAAACGGCGCGCGTAGTGGAGCAGTCCCTCGTCCGGGCTCCCGGCCTGCCAGACACCGACCGCGCGTTCGCCGTCGGCCGTGGTGACGTAGACCGTTCCTTCTTCGTCGACCCTGCCCCAAGCGGACGGGCTGGGCTCGGCGGGCGGCACGGGGGGTGCGGCGTGCCCGCCACCGAGCGCGTGCGGCACCGGGTGCGGAGCCGGGGTACCGGTGGACGTGTTCTCCTGGGCCATCGCAGGCTCCTTATCGCCTGTACGCCCGCTGGCGCGGGCGCCCCGCCTAGCGGCGGGGCCGGGTAATGCGTTGCCGTCTTGCTTCGGGGGTATCAACCCCTTGCGGCATTCAAGCAGCTCAGCGTCCACCGTGGAACCGGATGAACCACCCGAGGGCAGTGATCCTACTTCCGGAGGACCCTCCGTGTCGGTGGGTTGCGGGTCGCGCGGGGCGGGGAAGGTAACGTCGGCGGCCGTGATCCGCCGTGTCGCCGTGCTCCCGCAACCCCCGCTGCTCATCCCCGAACTGGCCGCCGGAGCGGCGGACGAGTGCGCCGAGCTGCGCGAAGCCTGCCTAGCCGCCGTGCGGCGCCTGACCAGCGCTTCGCCGGACTGGATCGTCGTCGGCGCGGCCGTGGGCGCCCCCTCGGTCCCGGAAAACGCGAGCGGCTCCTTCCGGGGATTCGGAGTCGACCTCGGAGTCTCACTCAGCCGGGTGACAACGCCCGAAACGGAGCTGCCGTTGCCCGCGCTCGTGGCCGGCTGGCTGCGCGAGCAGGGCGGTGCGTCGTCCGCCCGAGTCCGTCTCGTCGACCCCGCGACCCCTCCCGGCCAGTGCGAACTGGTCGGCCGCGAGCTGGGGGAGCCCGCCGCGGTGCTCGTTCTCGGCGACGGTTCGAGCCGGCACGGCCCGCGTTCTCCCGGCGGTGAGGACGAGCGCGCGGTGGGCTTCGACGACGGCATCCGCGCCGCGCTGGCCGAGGCCGACACCGCCGCGCTGGCCGCACTCGACCCGGACTTCGCCGCCGGACTCGGGGCGGGGGGTCGCGCGCCTTGGCAGGTCCTCGCCGGGCTGGCGGACGGGGACTGGACCGCGGACGTGCTCTACTCGGCCGCGCCGTTCGGCGTCGGCTATCACGTCGCCGTCTGGGAGCGGGCGTGATCCGGCCGGTCGCGGTCGTCGGGCCCACGGCGACCGGGAAGACCGCGCTGGCCGTCGAACTCGCGCTCACCCTCGGGGGTGAGGTGGTCAACGCCGACGCGCTGCAGTTGTACCGCGGCATGGACATCGGGACGGCCAAGGCGACCGCCGAGGAGCGGCGGGGCGTGCCGCATCATCTGCTGGACGTCCTCGACGTCACCGAGACGGCGTCCGTGGCCGCGTACCAGCGCGACGCGCGCGAGCGGATCGAAGAACTCCTCGCCGACGGCCGCGTGCCGATCCTCACCGGCGGGTCGGGGCTCTACGTCCAGGCCGTGCTCGATGACCTGAAGTTCCCGGGCACCGACCCCGCCGTGCGCGCCCGGCTGACCGCCGAGGCCGACGAGATCGGCGTCGCCGCGATGCACGCCAGGCTCACCGGGCTGGACCCGATCGCCGCCACCGCGATCCTGCCGACCAACACCCGCCGCATCGTGCGCGCGCTGGAGGTCATCGAGATCACCGGAGAACCGTTCTCGGCGAACCTGCCGAAACCGGGGCCCGCGCGCTACGACACCGTCCTGATCGGCGTGGACCGCGAACCGGCCGAACTCGACGTCCGCGTCGACAGCCGCGTGGAGCTCATGTTCGAAGCCGGACTCGTCGGCGAAGTCCGGTCGCTGCTGGGCCACGGACTCCGCGACGGGCTCACCGCGTCGAGGGCGCTGGGCTACCAGCAGGTGATCGCCGCACTCGACGCCGACGAGGACTTCCAGGCCGCCGCCGACGCCACCGCGCAGGCGACCCGGAGGTTCGTGCGGAGGCAACGTTCCTGGTTCCGGCGCGACAAGCGCATCGAGTGGTTCGACGGCGGTTCGGAGCGGCTGGCCGAGCGCGTCCTCGAAGTGGCGGCCCAGTAATCTTGCGGCCATGGGCGGCATCGAATTCCTTAAGGGACACGGCACACAGAACGATTTCGTGCTGCTTCCCGACCCTGACGGCCGCCTCGAGCTGACCGAGGCACGGGTGGCGGCGCTGTGCGACCGTCAGCGTGGTCTCGGCGCCGACGGCGTGCTGCGTATCGTGCGCTCGGCGGCGGTGGGGGTGGAATCCGCGGGCGAATGGTTCATGGACTACCGCAACGCCGACGGTTCGATCGCGGAGATGTGCGGCAACGGCGTCCGGGTCTTCGTGCGGCACCTGGTCGACTCCGGGCTGGTGAGCGAGCGCGAGTTCGTCATCGGCACCCGTGCCGGCGACAGGCCGGTCCAGATGCACGCGGACGGCTCCGTCACCGTGCAAATGGGACCGGCGACGATCACGGGTACTTCGGTCACCGTGGTCGCGGGGCAGCCGTTCTCCGGTGTCGCGGTCAACGTCGGCAACCCGCATCTGGTGTCCGTCGTCGAGGACGACGTCGACGAACTGGACCTGCGCGACCAGCCCGACTTCGACTCCGACGTGTTCCCGGAGGGCGTGAACCTCGAGTTCATCAACCTGCTGGGGGACAACGCGCTGAAGATGCGCGTCCACGAACGCGGCGTCGGCGAGACGCGGTCCTGCGGCACCGGCACGGTCGCCGCGGTCGCGGCCGCGCTGCACCTCGCGGGCACCGACACCGGTGAAGCGACCGTCGACATCCCCGGCGGCCAAGTGATCGTCGGGATCCGCCGCGGCGGATCCACGCTGACCGGACCGGCGGAGATCGTCGCCCGCGGCGAACTCGACGAAACCTGGTGGGCCGGACTCGGTTCTTAGCCGACGGCGACCGGTTCCTTCGGCAGGTCGCGAAGCTGCCGAAGCGGGGAGAAGACCACCCACAGGAGTGCCGCGGTCTCACCGGCCACGGCGACCCACAGTGTGGCCCGGATCCCGATCGCTTCACCGAGGACACCGCCGAGCAGCCCGCCCAGCGGCAGCATCCCCCAGACGACGAACCGCACACTCGCGTTCATCCGGCCGAGCAGCCGGTCCGGGCAGACGGCCTGCCGGTACGAGACCTGCGCGACGTTGTAGACGATGATCCCGAATCCGGCGATCATCGTGGCCGCCGGGAACAGGATGATCCGCCAGCCCGGCGCGGCCAGCGGGAGCAGCAGGTAGAACGGCCAGGTCACCAGCGGAACGAGCCAGATCGACCTGGCCTGCCCGATCCGCCGGGTGATGGCGTTGGCGAAGATCGCGCCCGTGATCCCGCCCACCCCGCCGGTCGCGAGCACGAGGCCGACGGCCGCGGGGGACAGGCCCAGCTCCCGGTTCAGGAACAGGATCTGCACCGCTGCGAAGGCGCCGTTGAACAGGTTGGCCGTCGCCGTGCAGGCGACGATCGACCGCAGCGTGGTGTCGGTGAACACGAACCGCAGTCCCTCGACGATCTGGGGGAGCAGCTTCGTGTCTTCGTGCCGCTCGGGCTCCGGTTCGACGGTGCGGATCCGCAGCAGGAACAGCGCCGAGGTGAGGAAGCCGAGCCCGGTCGTGAGCACGGCGTTGGCCGCGCCGACCAGTTGCACCAGTCCGCCCCCGACACCCGGACCGGCCAGGAACGCCACGGATTGGCTGGCCTGGAGCTTCGCGTTGCCTTCGAGAAGATGTTCGCGGCCGACCAGCGCCGGCAGATACGACTGGTAGGCGATGTCGAAGAACACCGTCGCGGTGCCGACGAGCGTGGCGACGACGATGAGCTGCGTCAGCGAAAGGACCCCGGCCCACCAGGCGACGGGGATGCTGAGCAGCAACGCGGCGCGGACGAAATCGGCCCGCAGCATCAGCGTGCGGCGCCGCATCCGGTCCACCCAGACGCCCGCGGGCAGCCCGATGATCAGGAACGCGATGGTCTCGGCCGCGGTCAGCAGTCCCATCTGGAACGGCGTCGCCGCCAGGACGGTGGCCGCGAGCAGGGGAATCACGGTGTGGCCGGCGAACGCGCCCACCTGACTGGCCGTGTCGCCCGCCCAGAGCCGTCGGAAGTCCGCGTGGAAGAAGAGGGAGTCTCTGCGCACCACGCCACCTTGGCGTGAGTGATTGGAAACTGTCAATCACTTCCGCTCTAGGCTGTCGCGGTGCCCACTCCACGACGTGCCGCCACCGAGGCCGAGATCGCCGCCATGGCCTCCGGAATAAGGCTGCGCATCATCCGGTTGACCTACTCCGAGGCGCTGACCAACAAGGAACTCGCCGGAAGACTCGATCGCGACCCGGCGACGACGCTGCACCACGTGCGCAAACTCGTCGACACAGGGTTCCTCGAAGCGCTGCCGCCGAGACGCGGCACGCGCGGCGCGAAAGAAATTCCGTATCGCTCGACCGGGTTGTCCTGGCATCTTGATTCCAGCGACAGGGGAATCGATCAGGCGATCTTCGAGGCTTATCTGGCCGAGATCGCCGAAGTGGGATTCGACGACTTGCAGCAGACTCGCCTGGTCGTCCAGGTACCGGACGAGCAGATCGCCGAGTTCGAAGCACGGCTGATGGAGCTGGTCGACGACTTCATCAACCGGCCGGCCGACCCGGACGCGAAACGTACGGCCATCTACCTGTCGAAATATCCCAGCAGGTAATGAATTCGGTCCCGCCGCCGAAACGTGGGACCATGGAGGCACGATGACGGAACTGACACACAACGATCTGAACGACATGGACCCTTCGACCGGCGAACTGGAGCTCGAGGACCGCGCCTCGCTCCGCCGGGTAGCGGGCCTGTCCACCGAACTCGCGGATGTCACCGAGGTCGAATACCGGCAGCTGCGCCTGGAGCGCGTCGTTCTGGTCGGTGTGTGGACCGAGGGCAGCGCCCTTCAGTCCGAGGCCTCGCTCGCCGAACTCGCCCGGCTCGCCGAAACGGCGGGCTCCGAGGTACTGGAAGGCCTGGTGCAGCGGCGGATCCGCCCGGATCCCGCCACCTACATCGGCTCGGGCAAGGTCAAGGAACTGCGCGAGATCGTGGCGGCCACCGGTGCCGACACGGTCATCTGCGACGGTGAGCTCTCGCCGGGCCAGCTGCGCCAGCTCGAGGAGAAGGTCAAGGTGAAGGTCATCGACCGCACCGCCCTGATCCTCGACATCTTCGCGCAGCACGCCCGCTCCAAGGAGGGCAAGGCGCAGGTCGAGCTGGCCCAGCTGCAGTACCTGATCCCGCGGCTTCGCGGGTGGGGTGCGGCGCTGTCCCGGCAGGCCGGTGGCCGGGCGGGCGGCGCCAACGGTGGTGTCGGTCTGCGTGGTCCCGGTGAGACGAAGCTCGAAACCGATCGTCGGCGGATCAGCAAGCGCGTGTCGAAGCTGCGCCGTGAGATCGCCGCGATGGACACCATCCGTGAGACCAAACGCGGTCGCCGGGTGGCCAACGAGGTGCCGAGCGTCGCGATCGTCGGCTACACCAACGCCGGCAAGTCGAGCCTGCTCAACGCGCTGACCGGCGCCGGGGTGCTGGTCGAGGACGCGCTGTTCGCCACGCTGGACCCGACGACCCGCCGGGCGCAGACACCGGACGGCCGCACCTACACGCTGACCGACACCGTCGGTTTCGTCCGGCACCTGCCGCACCAGCTGGTGGACGCGTTCCGTTCGACGCTCGAGGAGGCGGCGAGCGCCGACCTGCTCGTCCACGTCGTCGACGGTGCCGACCCGACGCCGGAAGAGCAGGTCAACGCGGTCCGCGAAGTGCTCGCCGAGATCACGAAGCGCCGTTCCGAGCCGCTCCCGCCGGAGCTGCTGGTGATCAACAAGGCCGACGCCGCCGACGAGGTGTCGCTGGTCCGGTTGCGGCACCAGATGGCCGGTTCGGTGCAGGTGTCGGCGCGGACCGGCACCGGGATCACGGAGCTGGCCGAAGTGATCGCGGAGCGGTTGCCGAGGCCGGAGGTCATGGTCGAGGCGCTGATCCCGTACTCGCGAGGCGAGCTCGTCTCCCGCGCCCACGCCGATGGCGAGGTGCTGGAAGAGGAGCACGTCGAAACCGGCACGCGCCTGCTCGTCCGCGGGCGGCCCGAGCTGGCCGCGGCACTGAGCGATTTCCAAACGGACGGCTCGGCTCTGTAAGCAAGTACGTGAAGGCCCCCTTCATCGCGCTAGGCGCAATGAAGGGGGCCTTCACGTTCCTTCCGGACGATAGGTGATTTCGTGTCCGTGCCGACGCGCGCTGAGGTTCGCGAAGTGCTGAAAGCCCTCGTCGACGGTGCGATCACGAGTGAGCGAGCCTCCGACTGGGCGCGTCCTTGGATCGTCGAAGACGTCCACCGCGTCGACGACGATCTGGTCTGGCAAGCGCTCGACCGGTTGTTCGGCGCCGACCTGATGACCTCACCCGCCGGGCACCTGCACGGTCCGGTCGACTTCCGGGCCTGGCTGGCGGAGTTCGATGCTCGCGGCACCGAACTCACGTGATCAGACACGGAACTCGCGTGCGTGGAGCCGGATCTCGCGTGATCAGCCGCCGCACACGCCGGACGTGGCCTACGCGACATTCCGCCCCCATCTCGGCGTTCACACCGAACTGCGCGCCGTCCCGGACGTCTCCGTAGTGTGGGGCTTCAGGGGTTCCACGGGTACGGAGGTGGATGTGCGGGGGATTGTCGCGGCGGCGGTCGTGCTGGGGACGTTCGTCGGCGGGGCGGCTCCCGCCATGGCACAGGACGTCCCGGCCCCGCAGCCGGTGTGCAAGAACGGCGATTCCCGGCTCAGTGAGCTTTCCGGTCTCGTTTCGGACGGCGAGCGGCTGTACGCCCTCAACGACGGCGGCACCAAGACGCAGGTCTTCGTGCTCGACCGCGACTGCAAGGTCCAGAAGGTCATCTCGGCCGCGACGGATCCTTACGACCCCGAGGACCTCGCCCGCACCGCGGACGGCACCTTCTGGCTTTCCGACACCGGCGACAACCGCAAGCGCCGGGACACGGTCGCGCTGATCTCGCTGACCCCGCAGGGCAAGGCGACGCTGCACCGGCTCACGTACCCAGACGGGCAACACGACGTCGAAGCGTTGATCATGGATCGCTCGGGTACGCCGTACCTGATCACCAAGGACCTCTTCGGCGACTCGAAGGTGTACCGGCCGACAGGACCGCTCGCCAGCCCCGGGCCGACGCCGCTGGAGAACGTGGGATCACTGCAGATCAAGGAGACCTCGACGCCGGGTGGGCCTGCCGGGTCGATCGGTTCGATGACGGTGACCGGGGCGGCGTCGACGGCGGACGGGTCCGTGGTCGCGTTGCGCACCTACACCGACGCCTATCTCTACGCCGTCACCGACGGGGACCTGAAGGGCGCGCTGCAGCGCGAACCCGTGCGCGTACCCCTGCCGAACGAGAAGCAGGGGGAGGCGCTCGCCTTCGACCCGGACGGGACCCTGCTGTCCGGCGGGGAGGGCGTCGGAGAGCAGATCCGCGCGGTGAAGGGCGCCGCGGCACTCGCCGTGGACGCGGCCAAAGCCGAGGGCAGTACCTCGGGCGGGACGTCCGCGGCCGCCGGCGAAGGCCGGGATTCCGGCTTCCCGTACGTGCAGGTCGGTATCGCCGCGATCGTGGTGATCGGCGGCCTCCTCCTGGTCGGCAGACTCCGCAAACGGCGTGCCTGACCGACGGAGGACGTGCCTGCCGAAGCCAGCCGGGTCTGACCCGTGGTCTCGATGACCCGGGATCCCGGCCTGCTCCGGCTCTGAACCGAAGGCTCCGGACTAAAGCCTGCGGAGAACGGCGACGACCTTGCCGAGGATCGTGGCGTCGTCACCCGGGATGGGGTCGTACGCCTCGTTGTGCGGCATCAGCCAGATGTGGCCGTCCTTGCGCTTGAACGTCTTGACCGTCGCCTCGCCGTCGATCATCGCGGCCACGATCTCGCCGGGGTCGGCCGTGGGCTGCTGACGCACGACGACCCAGTCGCCATCGGTGATGGCGGCGTCGACCATCGAGTCACCGGTGACACTGAGCAGGAACAGCTCACCCTCACCGACGATTTCCCGCGGCAGCGGGAACACGTCTTCGATCGCCTGCTCGGCCAGCACCGGCCCACCGGCGGCGATCCGGCCGACGAGAGGCACGTACGCGGCCTTCGCGGCCGACTGCGGCTGCTCGACGTCGATGCCCATCGGGTTGTCGTCCGTCGTGGCGAGCACTCCGACCGCACGCGGGCGGTTCGGGTCGCGTCGCAGATATCCCTTGCGCTGCAGGGCCTGCAACTGGTGCGACACCGACGAGGTGGAGGTCAGCCCGACCGCCTCGCCGATCTCACGCACACTCGGCGGGTAACCGAACCGGCTCACCCACATCTTGATCACGTCGAGCACCTGCTGCTGCCGCACGGTCAGGGTCTCGTCCACCTCGTAGACCTCGGGCAAGGCGCGCACCTTGCCCGAGCCCCTAGGCGCGTTCCCCGCCTTGCTCTCCTTAGCCACCGTCGTGCTCCTTCATCTCCTGCGCCGCCTCCCAGTACGTCCGGTTCCCCGGACCGACTTCGCGTGTCTTCGCCGGTGGCGGACGATCTTCCCGCCCACGGCACCGGCGGCGTCCGCACAGCAGACGCCCTGGTCAACGACGTTAGCCCGACGGGACGACGATTTCAAACATCTGTTCGATGGACACGCCGTGTCGCTCGATTTTTGTCGGTGGAAGGTGGTACACATTCGCACGGGCGTTCGATAGAACGCGTGTTCGATCTTGATCGCCGGGTCCGCCCGGTGCCGGACCTGAGTGAAGCAGGACTTGCGAGGAGGTTCCGATGTCGATTCTGGCCGATCGAGGACTGGTGCGACCCAGTTCCCCCGGGCCCGTTCCGGCAGGGCTGACCCGGCCCGTACGGGCGGCGCGGGGCAGGCGTGCCGAGCCTTTGCGCCCGCCGACCAGGGCGCGGGTCGTGGCGGGCCGCCGTCCCGGTGTCGCCACCGCCTCCCCGGGGTGCCCGGCGCCCCGGCGGCTCCCGCTCCGGTGGCCGTCGCTCGTCGCGATGGCCTTGCTCGTCGCCGGGATCGTCACCGGATTGGGTCTGTTCTCGGCCGGTGTCCCCGGCGCCGCGGTGCCCGAACGGACCACCACGGTGTCCGTTTCCGCGGGCGAGACGCTGTCGGAACTCGCGGCGCGATTCGCGCCAGGCAGCGACACCGGCGCGGTCGTCGCCAAGATCAAGGAGCTCAATTCCCTGGAAGACGCCGTTCTCGTGCCCGGACTGCCGCTCACGGTCCCGGTCGCGGCCGAGGTGGCCGGGGGAGGCAAGTGATCCTGAGGACCGCTCTCACCCACCGTGGGTGACCTGCCCGTTCGTGTCTGATCGACCCGCCCGTTGCGCTTGCGTGCGCCTCACCTGCGATCTAGTCTCCACCGCTATATGTAGTAGTTACATGGCTGTAGTTGGTCCATAGCTTGGGGTAGACTCGGTACCAGTTGTCCACAGCTGGCCGGTGTTCACCCACCGGATGTCCACAGATCGATCCACATGTCGATCTTTCCCGTCGTTGCGTGGCGGTGGGAGCGGACGTCCACTCGGGACCGGCCGGCGCGGAGGGGAAGGTGATCGGCGGATGAGGTGCCCGTTCTGCCGGCATGCGGACTCTCGGGTCGTCGACTCCCGAGAGGTGGATGAGGGTCAAGCGATCCGGCGGAGGCGTTCGTGCGCCGCCTGCGGCCGGCGCTTCACCACTTCGGAGACGATGGTGCTCGCCGTCGTCAAGCGATCCGGGGTCACCGAGCAGTTCAGCCGGGACAAGGTGGTCCGGGGGGTGCGCCGCGCCTGTCAAGGCAGGCCGGTCGACGACGACGCGCTGCAGCAGCTCGCGCAGCGGGTCGAGGAGTCGATCCGCTCGGCGGGGCTGGCGGAGATCCCGAGTCACGAGGTCGGCCTGGCGATCCTGGGCCCCCTGCGCGAACTCGACGGCGTCGCCTATCTCCGGTTCGCCAGTGTCTACCGCTCCTTCTCCTCGGTCGAGGACTTCGAGAAGGAGATCTCGGACCTTCGTGAGGCCATGGCTGCCGCACCGGACGAGAGCGATCAAGACGCGAAAGACGGCTGATGCCGCCTCCCGCGTGGGAGTGAGGGAAGACCCATGACCGAGACCGTGGGAACAGGCAACCCGGCCACAGCGCGGACGAGTGGGAAGAAGAAGCAGGCCGGCGGGCTCACCGTGCGGCGTGTCTTCACCACCGAGGGCGTCCACCCGTACGACCAGGTCACCTGGGAGTCGCGGGACGTGGTGATGACGAACTGGCGCGACGGCACGGTCAACTTCGAGCAGCGTGGTGTCGAGTTCCCCGACTTCTGGTCGGTCAACGCGACGAACATCGTCACCAGCAAGTACTTCCGCGGCGCCGTCGGCTCGTCCCAGCGCGAGCAGAGCCTCAAACAGCTGATCGACCGCGTCGTCCGCTCCTACGCCGGCGCGGGCCGCGAACACGGCTACTTCGCGAGCCCCGCCGACGCCGAGGTCTTCGAACACGAACTGACCTGGATGCTGTTGCACCAGGTGTTCAGCTTCAACTCGCCGGTGTGGTTCAACGTCGGCACGACGTCGAAGCAGCAAGTCTCGGCGTGTTTCATCCTCGCCGTCGACGACACCATGGAGTCGATCCTCAACTGGTACCGCGAGGAAGGCCTGATCTTCAAGGGCGGTTCCGGCGCGGGCCTGAACCTTTCGCGCATCCGTTCCTCACGCGAGCTGCTGTCCTCCGGAGGCACCGCGTCCGGCCCGGTCTCCTTCATGCGCGGTGCCGACGCCTCCGCGGGCACCATCAAATCCGGTGGCGCCACCCGGCGCGCGGCGAAGATGGTCGTGCTCGACGTCGACCACCCGGACGTCGAGGAGTTCGTGCAGACCAAGGCGCGCGAAGAAGAGAAGATCAAGGTCCTCCGTGACGCAGGGTTCGACATGGACCTTTCCGGTTCGGACATCACCTCGGTCCAGTACCAGAACGCGAACAACTCGGTCCGCGTCTCCGACGAGTTCATGCAGGCCGTCGAGACCCAGGGCGACTTCGGCCTTCGGGCCCGGATGACCGGCGAGGTCATCGACCGGGTCGACGCCAAGAAGCTGTTCCGCACCATCGCGCAGGCCGCCTGGGAGTGCGCGGATCCGGGGCTGCAGTACGACGGCACGATCAACGACTGGCACACCTGCCCCGAATCGGGCCGGATCACCGCGTCCAACCCGTGTTCGGAGTACATGCACCTGGACAACTCCAGCTGCAACCTCGCCTCGCTGAACCTGCTGAAATTCGCCACCGCCGACGGTGGTTTCGACGCGCCGAAGTTCGCGAAGGCCGTCGAGCTGGTCATCACCGCGATGGACATCTCGATCTGCTTCGCCGACTTCCCCACCGAGGCGATCGGCGACACCACGCGCAAGTTCCGCCAGCTGGGCATCGGGTACGCGAACCTCGGCGCGCTGCTGATGGCGCTCGGGCACGCCTACGACTCCGACGGTGGCCGTGCGCTCGCCGCCGCGATCACGTCGCTGATGACAGGCGTCTCGTACCGGCGTTCGGCCGAACTGGCCGCGGTCGTCGGGCCGTACGAGGGTTACGCGCGCAACGCCGAGGCGCACCAGCGGGTCATGCGCAAGCACGCCGCGGCCAACGAACTGGTGCGGACCTACCACGCCAACGACGCCGCGGTCCGCGCGCTCGCGACCCAGGAATGGAAGCGCGGCATCGAACTGGGCGAGGCCAGCGGCTGGCGCAACGCGCAAGCAAGTGTGTTGGCGCCCACCGGAACCATCGGCTTCATGATGGACTGCGACACGACCGGTATCGAGCCGGACTTCTCGCTGGTCAAGTTCAAGAAGCTGGTCGGTGGCGGTTCGATGCAGATCGTCAACCAGACCGTCCCGCGCGCGCTGACCGCGCTCGGCTACCAGGCCGAACAGGTCGAAGCGATCGTCGAGTACATCGCCGAGCACGGCCACGTCGTCGATGCCCCCGGCCTGCGCCCCGAGCACTACGAGGTGTTCGACTGCGCGGTGGGGGAGCGGTCCATCGCGCCGATGGGTCACGTCCGGATGATGGCCGCGGTGCAGCCGTTCCTGTCCGGCGCGATCTCCAAGACGGTCAACATGCCGGAGTCGGCGACCGTCGAGGAGGTCGAGGAGATCTACTTCCAGGGCTGGAAGTACGGCCTCAAGGCGCTAGCGATCTACCGCGACAACTGCAAAGTCGGCCAGCCGCTGTCCACCGGAAAGAAGGACAAGGCCGAGCCAGAGGCCGAAAAGGTCGTCGAGTACCGGCCGGTCCGCAAGCGCCTTCCGAAGAAGCGCCCGAGCCAGACGGTGTCGTTCACCGTCGGCGGCGCCGAGGGCTATCTGCATGCCGGGTCGTACCCGGACGACGGGCTCGGCGAGATCTTCGTGAAGCTCGGCAAGCAGGGGTCGACCCTCTCGGGCGTGATGGACGCGTTCTCCATGTCGATCTCCGTCGGCCTGCAGCACGGGATCCCGCTGGAGTTCTACGTTTCGAAGTTCTCCAACCTGCGCTTCGAGCCCGCGGGCATGACCGACGACCCGGACATCCGGATCGCCACCAGCGTCATGGACTACCTGTTCCGCAGGCTGGCGCTGGACTACCTGCCCTACGAGAAGCGCGCACAGCTCGGCATCTTCACCGCCGACGAGCGCTCCGCGCAGGTCGAGGCCACCTATGGCACCGCTCCCGCCGCCGAACCGGAGAACGTCGACATCGACGCCCTTCGGTCCACTGTGGACTCGTCGGCGGCGGACCCCACCAAGCGGGTGGCGCATTCGACGGCGGAACTGGTGGAACTGAACCTCGGCACCGCTTCCGACGCGCCGCTCTGCATGACCTGCGGCACCAAGATGCGACCGGCCGGTTCTTGCTACGCCTGTGAAGGGTGCGGAGCGACCTCTGGTTGCAGCTGATTCAGGATCCTGACGGTGTGTCGGCCGCCGAGGCAGGCGCCCCGTCAGGATTTCCCACCAGGTCGAGCACTCGCTCCGCACGGTCAAGAAGCTGCTGGTAAGTGATGACCTCGACCCGGCTGAGATGGCTGTTGAAGATACGCAAGGTCTCGTGGATCCTCGATACCGTCAGATCTCGCTGGAAGTCCGGGTATCCAACGACCACGGTCGCACTCGCACGACGCGTGTCGATCCCGAACTCGTTCAGCAGATCAGTGCGATGTTCGTCCAGCAGGGTAAGGTAGTTCATCGCCTGACCTACAGCCTCCTGCACGACGGCCGTAACGATGAGTCCGTTGCGATGTGGCCGTACGGTACGTACGTCTGATCGCTTCAACTCCACGATGTGGAGTACTCCGTCCGGTTGGAGTAGGGGAATGTCAAGTTCGATCGTCTCCACTAGGCGGCGTCGCACCGCCTCTCCGACAAACTCGCCGCCGAAAATCCACCACGCGTTGCTCAGTGCGGACTGAATATCCTGTTCGAGACCCCCGGCTTTCCGAACGGCCTGACGTACGGTGGCCAGTTGCTCCCTCCGGACGTGCAGTTGTATCGCGGATAGCAGTTCGACTGCATCGCCCCGTTCCAGCAGGCTGACTATCTCGGCGGGGAGATCTCCGGCTGAGATGGTGGGTTCGTCCGGTTCGTCCGGTTCGTCATCGATCTCGCTCCTCCACCCGTGGCGTAGTCGACGATCGCTTCGTGCCGTGTTGGCAGCGTAGTTGCAGTCTGCGCGTATGAGCCCATTGTCTCCAAGGCCGTAGCCGAAGCCGCTGAAGTAGGTATTGATGTTGCTGGTATCGGCTGGGGGCTTCCGGGCGGGATCCGATGCGACGGTCTCGACCTGTTTCGCCAGCTCTGGAAATCCGTGCCAGGTCAAGAGATTCTTGAGGAATAGTGCGGGGCGCTTGTCGGTGTAAACATGGGGATGCTCATGGTCCACTTCCAGGCCGATTAGTCCGACCTTGCGTTCCTGAAGGAACAATCGGAAGATTGCTGGTATGCGGCCCGCGAGCCAAGTAAAAGTGGTTGTCCTGATTCGGGCGCAGGGAAATAGGTGATGTAGCACGTATGTCGGCAATGGGAGTTGATCCTCGTGAAAGAGGGCAAAAGTCTCACCGTGGTGCGCGGTGCAGATCCCTTCGAGGACCTCGATCCAGAGTCGTGTCGTTTTGGCCCACGCCGCATAGGCTTGATCTGGCAGGTTCAACCATTCGTCACCTGCTTGGCCTGGAAGATCCGGCAAGACCTCCTCGATTCCTCGGTGCGCCCATTTTCGCTGCTCGGCAGAGACTCTTTCCGCTGCTGAGCTAGGGTGCTCGCCTTCTGCTATCAAGTCGAGGAGTTTGGGTAGTACGTGTCGACTCGCCAGGGATAGCACATCCCATTCGGAGAGTCGGTCTATGTTGCTGAACTCGCGTGCGGCAATGTTCTCGAACCTGGCGTACTTGCGGTGCTTGATACTCTGTTTCGACCGTTTATTCGTGCGAAGCCATGTGGCGGCGATCATCAGGGGGAGTCGATTGGTAAGCTCCTTTGAGAGCTTCTCCAAGAATGATTCTCTGTGTTCGCGACACTGCTTCCATACTTTGGAGAGCGGGGCCTTGGAAACAATGGGATGGTTCTGTTTAAGGGTGGTGATATCGTATCCTGATAGGTCAATCTTCCGGTGCTCCAGTTTTTCGGCGAGGAGGTTCGTGTGAGCGTCGAACTCTATTAGTGCTCGACCCGCCGTGAAATGGTCGGCCAACGCCCCTGGTGAGATGCAATGCACTTTTCCTGGGGCGTCCAGGTCTTCGATAGAACCTTTGCGGGGCTGAATTCGAGTGACTCTGCGCGCTTGCTGCTTCAGGCCAGTGCAATCACGGTCGCCATGCCAGAGGCTGCCGGACTTTGTGCACCACAGGGTCAATTCGACGCCCGCTAGTGGTCCAAGCGGGATGTTCTTAGTCGTCAACATCGTCAGATTCCCTGTTCTTTCGATGGCATGTGTTGTGCTGGCGGCGAATGGTTCGCGTGGTGGCGAAACTGAGCATAGTTGTGGCTTCAGCGCGTCGGGCTGCACCTGCCCTTGGGGCTTGGCGGGTGTCCGCGTTGTGGGCTGATTTCGTGCGTGGTCGGGAAATCTGAGTTCCCGGGCCAGTAGGCGTGCTGTTCTGAATCCCTCACTACGCCAGGTCGAGGACGAAGGTCGCGACCGTCAGCGCGAGAAAGCCGGCAGGGAAGGCGATGTTGTAGAAGACCCGGGCGCGCACGTGGGTGATGACGGCGCCGACGTAGAACAGCACGAGCCCGGCCGCCGCCGCTGTCCCGATGTACGGCACTCCGAGCAGGCCGAGCAGCAGTCCCATCGCGCCCGCCGCTTTCAGCGAAGCCAGGGGCGGGATCCAGGACGGCGGAACGTCGACTTCGGCGGAGTTCTTGAGGACGAACGGGACCCGCGCGAGATCGGCGGCGGCGATCCCGGCGTTGATCACGATTGTCACGATGGCCACGGTGAGATAGGCGGAGTTCATCCACCCTGGACGAGGCCGGCGCCCGAAAGGTGACAGAGGTCAGGATCGCCAGCGGTCGAGCACGGCTTCGATGGTCGCGTGGATGCGGTCGCGGGCGGCCTGTCGCTCGACACCTGCCATGAGGAGGTCGTCGTATTCGGTGTCCAGGTGCCGGATCGAGGCGACGACGGCGAGGAACACCGGGCGCTCGGCCAGTTCTCGTCCGGCGGCGGACCGGCCGACCCGGCCGCTGCCGCGCAGGCCCGCGTGTTCGGCGATGGCACGCGCTCGTTCCGGCGGGCAGCCGGGGAACATCTCGGTGATCGCGGCGAAGAACCGGGCGGTGAACTCGACGTCTTCTTTCTCGCGCCGCTCGCGATCACGGCCGCGGCGTCGTTCCCGGACGTCCTCGTCGGCGAGGCACTGTTCCTCGGCGGCGCGCAACGCCGCGTCCTCGACGAGGAGTCCTTGCCGCTCGCTGCGTTTCCGTGAACGGTTGAACCGGGTGACGACGGCGGAAAGCCGGCTCGCCTTCTTCGCCCGGCGGGTCAGCGCGGTGTCGCCGGAGGGCAGGAAGACCAGGTGACCGAGGTCGGCGCAGTCGAGGCAGTGCGGCTTTTCGTTCTCCAGGAACAGCAGGTCGCCGGTACCGCCGCAGTCGGCGCACAGCCAGTCCTTCAGCGCCACGGAAACGACGAGGTCCGGCGCTTTCTGTTGCCGGGCGACGACTTGTGCCCGTTTGGCCGCCGACAGGCCCGGCATGATCCACTGCGTCCGGAACAAGGGTTCGAGAGCGGCCAGCTCGCCCGAGGTCACCTTCAGGGGAGCTCGATCGCGAGTCGCCCCGAGGTGCTCGATCTCCGTGTTTTCGAGGGCCTTCCCCTTCGCCCAGCGTTGAAGCGCCTTGAGGGTGAAGGTCAGTTTTTCCGCGTTCACCGGCAGCGCGGCCGTCAAAGCGGGGAGCCGGCCGTGCCGCCAGGCCTCGAGGACGTTCTCCGGCAGCCAGCCGATCGCGGTCAGGACTTCGAGCGCGGTCACCGATTTCCGCTTGGACAACAGCTTTTCTGCCGCCTCGACGACGCGCTGTTCCAGTTTCGCCTCACCCTGCATCGCCGGAAATCCTAGCGATCACGCGGTTTCGGTCCGCGCCCGGTAGGCACGGATCTTGGCGCGGTTGCCGCAACGCTCCATCGAGCACCAACGGCGGTTGCCCGAGCGCGAGGTGTCGAAGAAGAGCAGATGACAGTCGTCCGCGGAACATTCGCGGACGCGGCCGGACCGTTCGCCCGCGACGAGGCCGATGGCGTCGCGCGCGACGGCGCCGAGCAGCTGTTTCCCGGTGACGGGCGGTGCCCAGGCGAGCCGCCGCGTTTCCGGGTCGATCACCGGCCGCGGGGTCGCGCCGGTCGCGTCGTTCAGCAGGGCGAGGTCGTCACTCGACGGCGCCTCGCCCCGGGCGAGGGCGGGGGCGACGCGGTAGAGCGAGTCCCGGAGTGTCTTGAGCGCGGCCAGTTCGGCGGGCCGGATCTGGACGTCGGTCAGCGGCGCGGTGAGCGCCAGCCGGGAACCGGTGAACCAGTCGGCGAGGTCGGACGGCGCGTGTGCGATCTCGTAGCGCTCGTACGGGCCCGGGCCGCCGGTCAGCATGAGTTCGAGGCTGAGGCTGCCCGGATCGAACCGATACCGCTCGCCTCGGGCGTTGACGAGCAGCCTTGTTCCCGGAGTCATGTAACCACTATAGTCGGTTTCACAAACCAGGTAAGGCGGTTACAGCATGATCGGCAAGACCAAGGACGCGGGCTGGGAGATCGGCGTGTCCAAGACCGTGGCGTATCAGCTGGAACACGTTTGGGACTACCTTTCGGGTCCCGGTCTGGCGACCTGGCTGGGCGACGTACGGCTCGACCCGGCGAAGGGCGCGCCCTACGAGACGGCCGAGGGCACTGTCGGCGAGGTTCGCGGCTACCGCGAACGCGAGAAGATCCGCCTCACCTGGCGGCCGAAGGGCTGGGGCCACGAAAGCACGGTCCAGGTGGCGCTCCGCGACGCCGGGCCGGACAAGACGGTCGTGGTCTTCCATCAGGAGCGGCTCGCCGGGCCGGAAGAGCGGGCCGCGCAACGTGAGCACTGGCAGGCCGTGCTGAAGATCGTCGTCGACGACCTCGCCGGCTGATCAGGAAAGCGCTCGCCGCGCCTGCTCGCTCAGCGCGCCGGTGATGCGTTCGGGGCTCAGACCGAGCTCGCCGGTCTGATAGAGGAACACCTCCGGGGCGAGCGGTGCCAGCAGGATGTCGGCGAGCGCGTCCGGATCCCCGGCGCCCGCCTGCTCGGCGAGGAAGCGGACGTGGGTGCGCCACAGCCGGTACGGACCGGTGGTGAACCGCGAATGCCCGACCTCGGTGCCGAGGACGAGATGCGCGTGCCGGGCGAGCAGGCCGGTCATCGCCGCGTAGAACGCGGCCAGCCGCTCGGCGGGCGACGCGCCGGGGCCCAGCGGGGGAGGGCCGGTGAGCAGTCGCTCCTGGAGTTCCCGCTCGTGTTCGTCCAGCAGGGCGACGGCGATCGCCGAGCGGTCCGGGTAGCGGCGGTACAGCGTGGCGCGGCCGACCCCGGCGGCTTTGGCGATGTCCTCCATCGTGACTTCCGCGGCCGGGCGTGCGGCGAAGAGCTCTTCAGCGGCCTTCAGGATCTTCGCGCGGTTACGGGCGGCGTCCGAGCGTTCCCGTCCCGGACCGGTCGCGAGGAGATCTTCTGTCGGCATGTCCGCAGCCTAGGGAATATCCGGACGCGTCGTCCACTTGTACCGGTCGAAGCAAGTGGACGCCGTGTCCACTTCCCGGTCCGGGAGGCCCGATGAGCCACCTTCTCCACCTCGACTCCAGCGCCCGCAGCGCGTCGTTCTCCCGCGAGCTGAGTGCTCGCTTCGCCGAGGTCTGGCGTGCCGCGAACCCTGGCGCGAGCTACACCTACCGCGACCTCGCCGCCGAGCCGGTCCCGCCGATCGGCCAGGCCTGGACCGAGATCTGCGACGCCCTCCTCACCGCCGGGATCACCGATCCGGACGGCTACGCCTCGGTGGTGAAGACGCCGCAGCAGCGCGAGGCTTGGGCCGTACTCGAGCCCCTGCTGGCCGAACTGCTCGCCGCCGACGTCGTGCTGATCGGGGCGCCGATGTACAACTTCTCGATCCCCGCGACGCTCAAGCTGTGGATCGACCAGGTGACGTTCCCGAAAATGTCCTTGGCGGGCAAGGCTTTCGTGGTCGCCGGGGCCCGTGGCGGCACCTACCTGCCGGGAACGCCGCGGGAGCCGGTGGATCATCACGAGCGCTACCTGCGAGACTTCTTCGCCGGGCACTACGACGTCCGGGACGTCACGTTCCTGCACTCCGAACTCACGAACGCGCTCGTCGACCCGCGACTCGGCCCGCGCGATCCCGACAGGGCCGCGTCACGGGAAGCGGCGCTGCGGGCGGCGGAAGAGCTCGCCTCACCCGGGGCGGCCGCCTGATGGGCTGGGGGATCCTGCTCCTGGCCGGCGTCGTCGAAGTCGCCTGGTCGCAGAGCATCAAGCCCACGGAGAACTTCACCCGGTTCTGGCCGACAGTGCTGTGTTTCGTACTCGGTGTCGCGGCGGTCTACCTGCTTTCGAAGGCGATGGACTCGCTTCCGGTGGGGACCGCGTACGCCGTGTTCACCGGGATCGGCGCGGTGGGCGCGATCGTCTTCGGCATCGTGGTCCACAAGGACCCGCTCAGCTTCGGGCGGTTCGCCGCGATGGCGCTGATCGTGGGCGGGGTCGTGCTGGCGCGGGTGACCGCGTGACCGCGGGAAGGGGACTTCCGGCCGGGAAGTCCCCTTCCCGGCTTGTCAGCCGTCGAGCTTCTCCCACAGGAATTCGAGCATCAGCGCCCATTTGAAGGCCAGTTGCTCGTTGTCGGCCGCCGCGCCGTGCCCGCCCTCGATGTTCTCGTGGTAGCGCACGTCGTGCCCCTGCTCCAGCATCCGCGCGACCATCTTGCGCGCGTGGGCGGGGTGCACCCTGTCGTCCCTCGTGGAGGTGACGAACAGGATCGGCGGATACTCCTGTCCACTTCGGACGTTCTGATACGGCGAGTACTTCCCGATGTAGTCCCATTCCGCCGGATCGTCGGGGTCGCCGTACTCGGCCATCCACGACGCTCCCGCGAGGAGCTTGTGGTACCGCTTCATGTCCAGCAGCGGCACCTGGCACACGATCGCGCCGAACAGGTGCGGGTAGCGAGTGAGCATGACGCCCATCAGCAGTCCGCCGTTGCTGCCGCCCTGGATCCCGAGCCGGGAAGGTTCGCTGATACCGCGTTCGACGAGGTCGGCGGCGACGGCGGAGAAGTCCTCGTAGACCTTGTACCGCTTGGCTTTGGTCACCGAGGTGTGCCAGTCCGGCCCGTATTCGCCGCCGCCGCGGATGTTCGCGACGACGTAGGTGCCGCCGCGCGAGAGCCAGCCGCGGCCGATCACGCCGCTGTAACCGGGGGTCAGTGAGACCTCGAAGCCGCCGTACCCGGTCAGCAGCGTCGGCCCACCTTCGGCGCCCGAGGGGCGTACGACGAAGTAGGGGATCTTCGTGCCGTCCTCGGACGTCGCGAAGTACTGCGAGACCGTCTTGCCTTCGCTGTCGAAGAACGCCGGAGCGCGCTTGAGGACTTCGACGTCACCGCCGACGTGCCCGTAGCTCAGCGTCGACGGCTGGGTGTACCCGCTGGAGTCGAGCAGGTACTCGTCGCTGACGTCGGGGTCGGTGCCGGTGATCTGCGCGGTGCCCAGTTCCGGGGCGCCGGCGAGGGGCTGGGAGCTCCAGCCGTCCGACGGCGTGAGCACCCGCAGCTCCGTCCGGACGTCGGACAGCGTCGAGAGCAGCAGGTGGTTGTGCGTCCACACCCAGTACTCCAGCGACGTGTGCGCGTCGGGGGTGAAGAGCGTCGTGAAGGTGCGTTCGCCTGCCATGAACGCGTCGAAACCGGAGGCGAGCAGGGTTCCGGACGGGTAAGTGGTGCCGTCGACGGTCCAATCGGAGCGGAGCCGGATCAGCAGCCATTCGCGGTGCGAGGACGTCTGCGCGTCTTCGGGGACCTCGATCCGTTCGAGCCCGCCGGGCGTCCGGACGTACCGCTCCGTGCGGTAGAAGTCGATCGACCGGTAGGCGAAGTCGCGTTCGTATCCCTCGGTCGGATCGTGGTGGGCGGACACCGAAACGTCGTCCGGCTTGCCCTCGAAGATCACCGTCGCCTCTTCGAGCGGGGTGCCGCGCCGCCATTCCTTCGCCAGCCTCGGATAGCCCGAACTGGTCAGCGTCCCGGGACCGAAATCGGTGCCGATGTAGACGTGGTCGCGGTCGATCCAGCCGATCCGTGTCTTGGCTTCGGGTACGAAGAACCCGTCTTCGACGAAGCGGCGCTCGTCGAGGTCGAACTCGCGGACCACGGTCGCGTCGGCGCCGCCTCGCGACAGTTCGACCAGCGCGCGGTGATAGCCCGGCCGGAGGACGGCCGCGCCCTGCCACACCCAGTTCTCGCCGTCGGTCTCGGCCAGCGCGTCGATGTCGAGCAGGAGTTCCCACTCCGGCGCGTCGAGCCGATACTGCTCGAGGGTGGTGCGGCGCCAGAGGCCGCGGGGGTTGGCCGAGTCCTGCCAGAAGTTGTACAGGTATTCACCGCGGCGACGGATGTACGGGATCCTGTCGTCGGCGTCGAGGACCTCGCGGACCTCGTCACGGATCCCGGCGAACCGCTCGCCGGTGGACAGTTCCGCCAGCGCCTCGGCGTTGCGGGCTCGCACCCAGTCCAGCGCTTCTTCGCCGGTCACGTCTTCCAGCCACAGGTACGGGTCCTCGTCACTCATACTGACAGTCTCGCCGGGGCTTCCGCTCCGGCGCCACCAGGTGTCCGTTTCCGGCGCTTGTCTTCGCTGACCTGCTTCTCCTCCGTATGCTGGAGACTCGCACGCCCGAGGGAGACCATGACCGGCACCGAAAGCCCCCGCAACACGGGCACCGCCGTGGTCGGCGTGCTCGTCGTGGCCGCTTTGACCGCCGCCGGGATGGCGATGGCGGGCGGACCGCGGAAGATCGACGGTCATGCCCTCCCCGCGTCCGGCGCGTTCACCTCGGAAGGGGCCAAGGCGCCCGCCGGGACCGCGAAACCCGCGCCCAAGGAGGTGCGGGAACTGGAAACGAACCCGCTGCTGGCCGAAGGGATCGCGCTCGACGCGGTCACCTGCCGCCTGCCGGGGATCAGCCGCGACCCCGCGAAGCTGGAGGCGTACTACAAGACTTTCGCCTCCTGTCTCGCCGAAGCCTGGAAACCGGCTTTGGACCAGGCGAACGAGCCGACGCTGACGGCGAAAGTGCAGGTGACGCTGCCCGAGACCAGCGCCTGCGGGAAGGTGCCCAGCGAGACCGAGGCCGTCGCGTACTACTGCGGTGGAGACACCACGATCTACGCGCCGACCGAATGGATGCTGAGCGACGCCGGCCTCGAAAGGTCCCGTCACCTCGCGACGATGGCCCACGAGTACGGCCACCACGTCCAGCGCTCCAGCGGGATCCTGTCGGCGGCCGCGGAGAAGATGTCCTCGCCGGAGGAGGACTCCCCGGCCGACAAGGAACTCGTCCGCCGTATCGAACTCCAGGCGAACTGTTTCGGCGCGCTCGCCCTCACGGCCGCCGCCGGACGCGGGTCGATCAGCACGGCGCTGGCCAAAGACGCGCTCGACAACTACGGCCGCACCGACGACAGCGACACCCACGGCACCCGTCGTAACCAGCTGAAGTGGGCGAAGGCGGGGTTCTCCGGGAAGACGACGGCGGCGTGCAACACCTGGGCGGCGCCCGCTTCGGAGGTCGCGTGACCGACGACGTGATGGCCGAGATCCACACCGGCCTCCAGCTGCACATCTCCGGTGACCGGGACGGCGCGCGCGAGAAGTTCGCGGCACTGTGGGAGCGGATCGGCGAAGACGGCGACCCGCTGCACCGGTGCGCGCTCGCGCACTACATGGCCGACGTCTGCGACGACCCGGCCGACGAGCTCGCCTGGGATCTCCGCGCGCTCGAGGCCGCCGATTCACTGACCGACGAACGCGCCAAGGAGTACCACGCGACCCTGGCCGTACGCGGGTTCTACCCGTCGCTGCACCTCAATCTCGCCGAAGATTTCCGCAAACTAGGTGATCACGAGGCCGCGAAGGCCCAATGGGCGCTCGGCCGGAAGACGCTCGGCGCACTCGGCGAAGACCCGTACGGCAGGGGGATCATCCAGGCGTACGACGCGCTCGCCACCAGGCTCGGCCTCGAACCGGACTCTCCGGACTTTCGCGCACGGCGGTGAGGCCATAACCTGGAGTGACTCAGGTCACCCATCCGGGAGGAGCGCGTATGCGGATTTCCGATCTGTTGCGGAACAAGGGGGCGGCCGTCGCGACCGTCTCGCCGGAGACGAACGTCACCGAACTGCTCGAGAGACTCGCGGAGCACAACGTCGGGGCGCTCGTGGTCGTCGACGACGACGGCGGGATCGTCGGGATCGTCTCCGAACGGGACGTGGTGCGACGGCTCAACGAGCGCGGGCCCCAGCTACTCGACGGATCGGTGGCCGCGATCATGACGAAGCTGGTCGCCAGCTGCACCCCCGAGGATTCGGTGGACCAGCTGTCGGTCTTGATGACCGAACGCCGCATCCGGCACGTCCCGGTCCTGGTGGACGGCAGGCTCGCGGGGATCGTGAGCATCGGCGACGTCGTGAAGACGCGGATGGAGCAGTTGGAGAAGAGCCAGGAACAGCTAGAGGCGTACATCTCGCAGGGCTGATCCGTCGATCGCAGGTTCGGTCCGTGAAGGCCTCCTTCCCTACGCTCAAGGTAGGGAAGGAGGCCTTCACGGATGCACCGCGCGGACCGGATAGGAGAGTCTCGTGAGTGGTAAGTCGCGTTAGGGCGGCACGTCGAAGTCGACGGTGAAGGAATTGGGACGTTGAGTGTCCTGAATCCTTCATCGCCGACCAGCTACTCCCGCCAGCCCGAAAGCTCGACACCCTTCGCGACGTCCACCCGGTACCCGAGCGTCACGACGCCCTTCGCGCCCGGGGCGAGCGTCAGCCGCCAGGTGATCTCGCCCATGTCGGTCCGTTCCACCGGATCCGGCACGGCGCGGACGTCGCGAACCGTGATCGCCTCGTCGCGAGAGACCGGCGCCTGGTCCAGCACGGTCACGACGGCTTCGCGCGGGCTGTGGTTGCTGATCGTCGTGGTGTAGGCGGCCTCCCGCTTGCGGACGCCGGACAGGGTCGCCTTGCTCGCCGTGCGGTGCGAGAGTTCCCGGTCGACGCGGATCCGGTCGTCCACGCCGAGGGCGAGTTCGAGTTCCTCGCCCGGCGCCCAGACTTCGAGCCTCGTCGTGCCGACGAATTCCGTCTCGTGGAACACCGACGCCTTACCCGGCCGCAGGGTGTGTTCCGAGGTGTTGACCACGGTCGCCCGCAGGAACGCCTCCGGCGACCGCGCGGGAGCGGTGATGTAGCCCAGTTTCGCCGTCAGTTCGAGCTGCGCCAGTGTCGTGCGGTGGCCTTGCGCTCCCGAAGGCACCGCCACCGGACGTCCGGGCCGGTAGGTGACCGCGGTGGCGCCCTCTTCGGCGGTCGCGGTCCGCACCGCCATCGCCGGGGCGGGTGCCGCCAGGTTCCGGAAACCGGCCGCTTCCGGCATCCCGCCGCCCGCCGGTGACGCGCTGCCGTACGCGGCTCGCGCCATCACCGGTTCGACCGGTCGCACTCGGTCGAGGAACCACGGTTCGAGTTCCGGTACCTCCACGGTGTTCGCCGGTCGCGCGGTCGAGAGGGCGAGGTCGCATTCGGGCCAGTCTTCGCCGGTGTGCTGGGTGATCCGCCCGTACCAGGTCACCGAGACGTCCTCGCCGCGGACACGCACGTCATAGCCGGGTTCCCAGCTCGCGTTCGAGACCACATAGGACAGTTCGAGCCCGATCTCGGCGCCGTCTTCCTCGCTCTCCAGCTCGACAGTGACCGTCGCGCTGTCCACTTCGGACACGCCCTGTTTCGCCTGGATCTCCCGGTCCAGCGCGCCGAGGTCGTCGCGGAGCCCGGCGAGCCGGATGCCGAGTTCCCGGCGTTTCCCCAGCGCCTCGGCCAGCTGGGTGCCGAGCGCGTCGGTGACTTCGGCGACCCGGGGCGGTTCCGCCGTGCCCGCCGCGAGGGCTTTCGCGAAACTGCCACCACTCCTCTTCGCCACCCCGGTCAGCAGATCGACCTTCGTGCTCTCCGCGGCGACGGCGTCCGCGACCTCGTCGACCACCGCTTGATCGGCCCGCCGCCGCTCGGTCAGCGCGCGCAGGGAAGCGTCCGCGGGCGCGGGATGACGCTCGACGGCGACGTCGACCCCGGCGATGACCGCCGGACCGGAACCCGTGACACGGACCGAATCGGTGTCCAGATTCCACGGCAAGCCGGAGAAGGCGAAGCGTGTTTCGCCGTCCAGACGCGCTGAGGCCCGCCTCGTGATCCGGGCGTGGTGCGGATAGACGGTGACGGCGACGATCGGTGCTTCCACGGTGCTCGGCATGCCCCCGACGTTAGTCTCTTGACACCTGTTCGGGTGGCCGGAAACCTCAGCTGCGTCTTGCCCGCCCGCCTTTGGGGGTCACGTGAGAGTCGCCAGGCTCGCCGCCCTGTTCACCGCCGTTCTGGTTCTTCCAGCGACGGCTTTGCCCGCCCAAGCCGACGCACCGCCGACGCCGGTCTTCAAGGACGGTCAGGCGCAACCGGTGTTCAACCCGGCGGACGTCATCCGGGAGAACGTCTGGGTCACCGCACCGGTCGACAGCGACGGTGACGGCAAGGACGACCTCGTGCACGCGGAGGTGGTGCGTCCTCGCGCGACGCAGCAGGGGATGAAGGTCCCGGTCGTCTACCAGGCCAGCCCGTACTACGCGGGCGGCAACGACGTCGCGAACCACAACGTCGACGTCGAGCTGTACGTGCCCGGCGCCAAGCGTGCCCCCGCGGGCCCGAGGATCGCGACCAAGACCGTCGGCCCGAACGCGGCGCCGATCAGCTGGCGCTACCAGGACTACTTCACCGCCCGCGGCTTCGCCGTGGTGTACGGGGAGTCGCTCGGCAGCGGCCAGTCCACCGGCTGCCCGAGCACCGGGGACGTCAACGAGACCATCGGCGCGAAGTCCATTGTGGACTGGCTGAACGGCCGCGCGACCGCCCGCGACGCGGCGGGCAAGGCCGCCGTCGCGGACTGGAGCACCGGCAAGACCGGTATGACGGGCGTGTCCTACAACGGGACGTTGCCCAACGCGGTGGCCAGCACCGGCGTGAAGGGACTGGAGACGATCGTCCCGATCGCGGCGATCTCCAGCTGGTACGACTACTACCGCAACGACGGCGCCGTCGTCGCCGCCGGCGGTTTCCAGGGCGAGGACGCGGACGTGCTCGCCGACTACGTCTACACACGCCAGGATCGCGCCGCCTGCCGTCCGCTGATCGACGGCATCGCGGTCGACCAGGACCGGGTGACCGGCGACTACAGCCCCTTCTGGGACGTGCGGAACTACCGCAACGACGTGAGCAAGGTGCGGGCCTCGGTGCTCGTGGTGCACGGCCTCAACGACTGGAACGTCAAGACCGACCAGGGCACCCGCTGGTACGAGGCGCTCAAGCAGCACGGCGTCGAGCACAAGATCTGGCTGCACCAGTCCGGTCACGCCGACCCGTACAGCCTCCGCCGCGACGTCTGGCTCGCCACGCTCAACAAGTGGATGTCGCACTACCTCTACGGCCTGGACAACGGCATCGAGCGCGAGCCGAAGGCCACCATCCAGCGCGAGGACAACTCGTGGGTGGACGAGCCCGAGTGGCCGCTGCCCGGCACCCAGGACGTGAAGCTCTACCCGTGGCCCGGTGGTTCGTCGAAGGGCAAGCTCGACACGAGCAACGCCGTTCCGGGCAAGCCCGCCGTCGAGAAACTGGCCGACGACGCGAGCAAGACCGTCGAACAGCTCGCCAACGCGGCCTCTTCGGGTAACCGGCTGCTGTACTCGACCACCGCGGCGAAGCAGCCCGTACGCCTCGCGGGCACCGCGAAGGTCGGCCTGTCGGTGTCCTTCGACAAGCCCGCCGCGAACGTGACTGCGGTGCTCGTCGACCGCGCCCCGAACGGCACGGCCAAGGTGATCAGCCGAGGCTGGACCGACCCGCAGAACCGTCGTGACCCGGCCCGCACCGACCCGATCACCCCCGGTGAGAACTACCGGATCGACGTCGAGCTGGTGGCGAAGGACTACCTGCTCGCGACGGGGCACAAGATCGAGTTCCTGCTGGCCTCCAGCGATCACGACTACACGCTCCGGCCCAAGGCCGGTGCGGGGATCTCGCTCGAACTGAACCGGACCACCGTGGTGCTGCCGGTGGCGGGCGGGAAGCCCGCGCTGCGCGCCGCCTTCGGCTGAGCCCAGGCCGGTCCGTCCCCGAATGCCACGTCCGCCCGGACGTGGCATTCGGCGTTTCCGGTGGAAAACACCCACCCGACCTCGGGCTTGTATGGAAAATGTATTTCCTCCGGCTTTGCTTCGCCGGGTCCGGCTTCCCCACTCGATGGAGGTCCCCATGTCCAGGTTGCGACGCCTCGCTGTGCTCGCCGCGGCCACCGTCATCCCCGCGCTCGGCCTGACCCTGGCCGGTACGACGCAGGCGTCGGCCGCCCCGAACTTCCAGGTCCCGTTCAAATGCGGCGTGACGGTCACGGCCGCGACGTTCAGCGGGCACAGCCCGGCGAACTCGGTCGATTTCCAGAAGTCGGGGATCACCGGCATGCCGGTCGTGGCTGCGGCGGGCGGCACCGTCTCCCGGGTCGCCAACGAAGGCAGCACGAGTTACGGGCGCTGGGTCGAGGTCGACCACGGTGGCGGCTGGACCACCCGCTACGCCCACCTGTCGACCCAGTCGGTCTCGGTCGGCCAGGCCGTCAGCCTCGGCAAGCAGCTCGGCACGGCGGGCGCGACAGGCGGCGTCTCCGGCCCTCACCTGCACTTCGAAGAGCGGCTCAACGGAGTGGCGCAGAAGGCGAAGCTGAACGGGGTCGCGGTGCCGTACTTCGCCCACACGAACTTCACCAGCAAGAACTCGTGCGGCGGTAACCCGTACGAAGCCACCGAGGTGTGCGGCAGCGGCTTCTCCGTGGTCGACTCGCAGGCGCTCGCCGGGGGTTCCGGCACCGCGTACCTGCTCTACAACGCTTCGACCAAGGCCAACTGCGTGACCACGTTGAAGGCGGTTTCGCTCGGCACCGCGTCGCCGGTTTCGGCGTTCCTCGAAGTCCAAGGTTCGGCTCGTACGACCGACTCCGGCAGCTTCACCTACTACGCCGGGCCGGTGAAGAAGACGGCCGCCACGACCTGCGTCAAGTGGGGCGGTTCGGTCGGCTCGAACGCCTACGAGAGCCCGTTCGAACACTGCGGCTGATCTCGAGGGGCCGGGCACGATAGACCACCCCACCGACAGGATCGGCGTCCCCTCGGCCGGTCCGGCGGCGGTCGTCCACAACGCTCCCGGTTGTCCACAGATGTGTCATGCCCCCACCCGGCGGCCCCCTTCCCGCCGCAAGGTGGGGGCATGACCACAACCACCCCGACCGGCAGGACCAAGGTCGATCTGAAGGATCCGGCGGACCTGCTCGCCGCGATCCCGTACATCCTCGGGTTCCACCCCGAGAACTCCGTCGTCGTCTTCGGGCAGCGCGGGCCGGACCGCAAACAGCAGGGCCTCACCCTGCGCGTGGACCTCCCGCCGCCCGGACTGGAGAGAGACCAGGCGCTCGATCTCGCGGCCCGGCTCGCCGCGACCGCGCACACCGGTGCCACGGTCGCCGTCGTCGGCGGAGGTCTCCCGAATCCCGCCGGGCGCCCGCCGCGCCGCCGCTTCGTCCGGCGCCTGGAATCCTCGCTCGCCGAGTACGGCATCCCCGTGCTGCATCCGCTGTGGGTGCCGTCCATCACCGCGGGCGTCCGATGGGGGTGCTACCGCGAGAAGAACTGCGGCGGCATCCTTCCCGACCCTCGCGAGTCGGTGATCGCCGCGGTCGCCACCGGCGAAGGCCACGTCATCCGCGAGAGCAGGGAGGCCCTGGAGCGCCTCTTCGAAGCCGGCCCGGCGGAAACGCTCGCGCGGCGCTCAGACCTGCTGACCAGGCTGGCCGGCCCGCCGTGGGGAGAGCACTCCGTCGTCGAGGCCGGGCTCGACGAGGTCAACGCCGCACTCGCCCGTTTCGAGCGGGGCGATCAGGAGATCACCGACGATCAAGCCGTCCGGCTGGCCTGGGCGCTGTCCCTCGTCGAGGTCCGGGGTGCCTGTCTGCTCACCGCCGCTCCAGCGGAGTCGCCGCTGGCGCGGACCGCGGAAGACCTCTGGCTCCGCCTCGCCAGAGAGCTACCGGAGCCGGAGTCCGCCGAGGCACTGTGCCTGAAGGCGCACGCCGCCTACGCCCGCGGTGATCTCGCCGTCGCCGGGATGGCGCTGGCCAGAGCGTGCGAAGTCGATCCGGAACACAGCCTGGCCCGACTGCTGACAGCCGCGTTGGACGCGATGCTGGCTCCGTCCGAAGTGGCCGGTCTCGTCTTGCGGCAGCGGGAAGAAGAGCCGCCCGCGCTCAGCCTCGGGCCGTTTGGCGGGACCGCGTGAACGCCCACGCGTCGGCCACGATGCCGTCGAGGTCAGTGCGCTCCGGCTTCCAGCCGAGTTCGTCGCCCGCTCGCTCGCTGGAGGCCACCAGCACCGAGGGGTCGCCCGCCCGGCGTGGCGCGACGGCGGCGGGGATCTCGTGACCGGTGGTGCGGCGGCAGGCCTCGATCACCTCGAGTACGGAGAAACCGGTGCCGCTGCCGAGGTTGTAGATGCGGTGTTCGCCGTCCACCGCGTGGCGCAGGGCCAGCTGATGCGCTTCGGCGAGGTCGACCACGTGGATGTAGTCGCGGATGGCCGTGCCGTCCGCGGTCGGGTAGTCGTCACCGAAGATCTGGATCCGCTCGCGGTCCCCGGTGGCGACCTGGAGCACGAGGGGGATCAGGTGCGTTTCGGTGGTGTGCCGCTCGCCGAAGGAGCCGTAGGCGCCCGCGACGTTGAAGTAGCGCAGGCTGACGGCCGCGATGCCGTGGGCGCGCGAGAAGGACGTGATCGCGTGGTCGATGGCCAGCTTCGTCGCGCCGTAGGTGTTCGTCGGCTGCGTCGGCGCCGTCTCCGGGATGGGGGACGACTCGGGCTCGCCGTAGGTGGCCGCGGTGGAGGAGAACACCAGCCGCTTCGTGCCGTGGTCGCGCATCGCCTCGAGCAGGCGAAGCGAGGTCAGGACATTGCCTTCCCAGTACTTCGCCGGATCCGTCATCGACTCGCCGACCAGCGACTTGGCGGCGAAGTGGAGGACACCGTCGAAGCCGTCGCCGAGAACGCGCCGCGCGACTTCGGCGGCGTCGCCCTCGACGAAGGTGGCGTCCGGGTGCACCGCGTCGGCGTGCCCGGTGGAGAGGTCGTCGACCACGGTGACGTCGTGCCCGGCCTCGATGAGGCGGGCCGCGCAGACGCTGCCCACATAACCGGCTCCGCCCGTCACCATCAGCTTCAGGGTCTTGGTCGGTTCGTCGGTCACGTTCGCGCCTTTCTGCTGCGGATGCGGTCGCGGCCCAGTGTCCTCGCCCCCGGGCACCCCGCGCGCCCGGGGGTGGAAAGGCTTCACTTGAGGGACGGGCGAAAGGCGACACCCGCCTGGCGAGAGCCCACCCGCCTCGACGATGTGGGAATCGGGACACTCAACGTCCCATTCCCCACATCGTCAACATCCGGGCGCACGCGTGAGCGCCGCGGTGAGATTCCGGTGTCATCGAGTTCCGAGACCGGAGCGACCCCTAACTCTTCACCAGAGCTCGTCGCGGCCCGCGCCACGAGACGGCACCGCGGTGAACAGCCTGGGGTGGCGCAGATCCGCCGCTTCGTACGCGGACTTCACCGCCCGCCCCACGGTGTCCACATCGGACTCGCGGACCAGGGCGATGGCGGAACCGCCGAAGCCGCCGCCGGTCATCCGCGCGCCGAGCGCGCCGGCCTCGCGGGCCGAATCGACGGCGAGGTCGAGTTCACGGGTGGAGATCCGGTAGTCGTCGCGCATGCTGACGTGCGAGGCGTCCAGCTGAGGGCCGATCTCGGTGATCCGGCCGGCGCGCAGCAGATCCACGGTGTCGAGGACCCGCTGGTTCTCCGTCACGACGTGGCGCACCAGCGGCACCAGGTCCTCCGGCAGTTTGGCGAGCGCGGCGTCCAGCCCGTCGACGCCGATGTCCCTCAGCGCCTTGACCTCGAGCAGTTCCGCGGCGCGTTCGCAGCCCCGGCGGCGTTCGCCGTAGCCGCCCTCGGCGTGCGAGTGCTTCGTGCGGGTGTCCATGATCAGGATCCGGACGCCGGATTCCTCCAGCGGAAACGGCACCTGCTCCAGTTCGCCGGACCGGACGTCGAGGAAGAGCACGTTCGATTCCGTGCAGCACAGGGAAGCGGTCTGGTCGAGCAGACCGGTCGGCGCCCCGACGAAGTCGTTCTCCGAACGCTGCACCCAGCGCGCCACCTCGTGCAGGGTCGGCGAACCCGCGCCGGTTCCCGGGGTGATGCCTGCCAGCCCCAGGAGGGCGAGCGCCACCGCGCATTCGAGCGCGTGGGAGGAGGACAGTCCCGCCCCGGAAGGCACGTCCCCCGCGATCGCCACGTCCGCGCCGCCGCCGAGACCCTGGTCGCGCAGGACCCAGGCGACCCCCGCCGGGTACGCGGCCCACCCCTCGACCGAGCCGGGCCGCAGATCCGCGATGGTGAGCGGACCGGATTCCTGGACGCGGCCGTCCGAGCCGAGGGTGGCCACGGTCAGCACGCCGTCCTCGCGCGGGGTCGCCGCTGCGGCGAGCCGGTGCGGGAGGGCGAACGGCAGCACGAAACCGTCGTTGTAGTCGGTGTGCTCACCGATCAGGTTCACCCGGCCGGGGGCGGACCAGACTCCCGCGGGAGCCCGGCCGTGCAAGGCCTGGAAGGTCTCCGCGGCGTCGGACGCGGCGCTCACCTGGCCTGCGCCAGCACGGCGTGCAGTGCCGAGACGGGCACCTGCGCGGTGTTGTTCCCGCCGGTGACCTCGATGGTCCCGCCGGGCGCCGCCTTGCCGACCTTGACCCGGCTGCCGGGCACGATGCCGACCGACTTGAGCTCCGTCATGAGCGTCTCGTCGAGCTGCACGTGCTCGGCGATGCGACGGATCTCGACCTCGCCGCCACCCATGCGGGCGAACTCGTCGAGCCGCACCAGGTCGGCTTCGGCCGGCGGGGCGGGATCGCCGTCGCCGAGCTTGTCCAGCCCCGGGATCGGGTTGCCGTAGGGCGACGTGGTGGGGTGGTCGAGCAGCTTGACCAGCTTGCGCTCGACGGCCTCGCTCATCACGTGTTCCCAGCGGCAGGCCTCGTTGTGGACGTGCTCCCACTCCAGGCCGATCACGTCGACCAGGAGGCGCTCGGCGAGCCGGTGCTTGCGCATGACCGCGATGGCCAGCTCGCGACCGTGCTCCGTCAGCTGCAGGTGCCTGTCGTCCGCGACCACGACCAGCCCGTCGCGTTCCATCCTGGCGACGGTCTGGCTCACGGTCGGGCCGCTCTGCTGCAGCCGCTCCGCGATCCGGGCCCGCAGCGGGACGACACCCTCTTCTTCGAGCTCGTAGATCGTACGCAAGTACATCTCTGTGGTGTCGATGAGATCGTTCACGCTGTCCCCTTCGTCCGCGTTGCTCATCGTAGTCGCTGGCACTGACAGCGACGCAGGCGTGGGGACAACAAGCCCCGAGGCGGGAAAAGTCCCCCAAGCTGGGCGTGGAGCCGCGAGGCGCGGGAAGATGGGCCCATGCGCCCCATGATCACCACCAGCGAACTCGCCGCGCAGCTCTCCGGGCCGGAATCGGCACGCTCCGTAGTCCTCGATGTCCGCTGGCGGCTCGCGGGCCCGCCCGGTGCCGAGTCCTACCGTGAGGCACATCTCCCGGGTGCGGTGTACGTCGACCTCGACACCGCGCTCGCCGGGGAGCCGGGTGACGGCGGTCGCCATCCGCTGCCCGAGCCGGAAACCCTGCAACGGCATCTGCGGGCGGCCGGGATCCGCTCCGGTCACCCTGTCGTGGTGTACGACGACTCCGACGGTTCGGTCGCGGCGCGGGCGTGGTGGCTGCTGCGCTGGGCCGGTCATGCCGAGGTCGCCGTGCTGGACGGCGGGTTCGCCGCCTGGGCCGAGGAAGAGCGTCCGCTCACCGGTGAGGTCCCTTCGCCCGCGGAGGGCGACATCGTGGTGAAGCCCGGCGGCATGCCGGTGCTGGAGGCGGCCGAGGCCGCCACGCTGGCGAGGGACGGGCTGCTCTTCGACGCCCGCGCCAAGCCGAGGTACGCGGGGGAGACCGAGCCGATCGACCCGCGCGCCGGGCACATCCCCGGCGCGGTCAACGCGCCCTTCTCCGGGCATCTCGCGGAGGACGGCCGCTGGCGCGACGCCTCGGAACTGGCCGAGCGGTTCGAGGGACTCGGCGTGGATCCGGAGACCCCGGTCGGTGTCTACTGTGGATCCGGCATCACCGCCTCGTCCGTCGTTCTCGCGCTCGAGGTCGCCGGCCACCCGGAGTCCGCGGCGCTGTACGCGGGCTCGTGGTCGCACTGGTCCCGCGATCCGGAGCGCCCGGTGGCCACGGGGGATCTGCCCGGCTGACCCGCGCGGCGGCCGGAGACGGGGCATGAGCCGCTTTCGGGCACTAGAGTCCGTGCCATGCGAGCACCGGCCGTCGTATGGGACTCCTCGCTGCTGGGTTACGACCTCGGCGGCGAGCATCCGTTCAATCCGGTGCGGCTCGAACTCACGATCCGGCTCGCCACCGAACTCGGCGTGCTCGACGGGGTCGAACTGCTCGTCCCCGGGCCCGCGGGTGACGACGAGCTGCGCCGCGTCCACATCGGCGAGTACATCGAGGCCGTCCGGCAGGCGCCGATGACCGGTGCCGATTTCGCGCACGGGCTCGGCACCGAGGACAACCCGGTGTTCACCGGCATGCACGAGGCTTCGGCGCTGGTCGTCGGCTCGACGTTGCTGGCCGCGCGCAAGATCGCCGACGGCGAGGCGACGAGGGCGGTGAACATCGCCGGCGGGCTGCACCACGCGATGCCGGACAGGGCGTCGGGTTTCTGCGTGTACAACGACTGTTCGGTGGCGATCTCGTGGCTGCTGGACCACGGCTTCGATCGCGTCGCCTACGTCGACACCGACGTCCACCACGGCGACGGCGTGCAGGCGGCGTTCTACGACGACCCCCGGGTGCTGACCGTCTCCCTGCACCAGCACCCGTTCACACTGTGGCCGGGCACCGGCTACTCGGCGGAGATCGGGAAGGGCGGCGCCGAGGGCACCGCGGTCAACCTCCCGCTGCCGCCCGGCACCCGCGACGGCGGCTGGCTGCGGGCGTTCGACGCGGTGGTGCCGTCGCTGCTGGAGCAGTTCCGGCCGCAGATCCTCGTCACCCAGTGCGGAGTCGATTCGCACGAAGAAGACCCGCTGGCGGACCTCTCGCTCTCGGTGGACGGCCATCGCGCCATCTACCGGCGGCTACGGGAACTGTCCGAAGCGCACGCCGGCGGCCGCTGGCTCGCCGTGGGCGGCGGTGGCTACCAGCTGATCCGGGTGGTGCCGCGGTCCTGGACCCATCTGCTCGCCACCGTGCTCGACCGTGACGTCGACCCGGCGACGGCGTTGCCGCCGAACTGGGTCGCGTCGATCTCCAGGGCGGCGCCGAACGCCGAGATCCCGCCCAGCATGTCCGACGACCGCGAAACCGCCTTCACCCCGTGGGGAGACGGGGCGGACGAGCCGGTCGACATCGCCATCCGCGACACCCGCCGCGCGATCTTCCCGCTGCACGGCCTCGATCCGGACGATCCGAGGGACTGACATGGCCAGTGAGGACACCGGTAACCGCGACCCGTTCGACTTCCCGCGCGAGTGGGAGGCCGACGTCCTGCTCTCCGACGGCGGCACGGTGCACCTGCGCCCGGTGATCCCCAGCGACGCCGACGGGCTCGTCGCCTTCCACGGCCGGTTGTCCGAACGCACCCGGTACTTCCGGTACTTCGGCGCCTATCCGCGGATCCCGCAGCGGGACCTCGAACGGTTCTCCGTCGTCGACCACCACGACAGGGTCGCCTTCGTCGCGTTGCTGGGCGACGACATCGTGGCCGTCGGCCGCTACGAACGGCTCGAACACGGGCCGTCGGCCGAGGTCGCGTTCGTCGTCGACGACACCCACCAGGGCCGCGGGCTCGGATCGATCCTGCTGGAGCATCTGGCCGCCGCCGCTTCGGAATCCGGCCTCCGCCGCTTCGTCGCCGAAGTGCTCGCCGAGAACGCGGCGATGGTCCGCGTGTTCCGAGACGCGGGCTACCAGGTCAGCCGCGAGATCGAGGAAGGCGTGCTGCACCTGGAGTTCGACATCGATCCGACCGAGGAGTCCCTCGCGGTCGCCCGTTCCCGGGAACAGGCCGCCGAGGCACGCAGCGTGCACAACCTGCTGCACCCGAAGTCGGTCGCGGTGATCGGCGCGTCCACCGATCCCACGAAGATCGGCTATGTCGCCCTCACCAACCTGCTGAGCGCCGACTTCGCAGGCACCGTCTACCCGGTCAACCCGGAGCACAAGTCCGTCCGCGGTGTGCGCGCCTATCCGTCCGTCGTGGACATTCCCGAGGACGTCGACCTCGCGCTGGTCGCCGTTCCCGCCGAGGCCGTCGAGTCCGTTTTGGACGGTGCGCTGGCCAAGGGGGTCAAGACGCTCCTGATCGTCTCGGGCGGGTTCGCCGAGGCCGGCCCGCACGGGTTGCACGCCGAACTGAGGCTGGTCGGAGAGGCCAGGGCGCACGGCATGCGCGTCGTCGGCCCGAACGCGCTGGGCGTGCTCAACACCGACGCCTCCGTCCGGCTCAACGCCACCCTCGCGCCCCGCCTGCCCGCCCGCGGCCGCACCGGGTTCTTCTGCCAGTCCGGCGCGCTGGGTACCGCGATCCTCGCCGACGCCGAAGCGCGCGGCCTGGGGCTTTCGACGTTCGTCTCGGCGGGCAACCGGGCCGACGTCTCCGGCAACGACCTGCTCCAGTACTGGGAGACGGATCCGGCGACCGATCTCGTCCTGCTGTACCTGGAATCGTTCGGCAATCCGCGCAAGTTCGCGCGTCTCGCCCGGCGGCTGGCGCGGACGAAACCGGTGGTGGCGGTGAAATCGGGCAGGCACGCCGTCCGCCCGCAGCTCGCCGCGACGTCGGCCGAGGTCGACGAGTCCAGCGTCCAGGCGCTGTTCGAGCAGGCGGGCGTCGTCCGCGTCGACACGCTCGCGCAACTCTTCGACACCGCGCTGGTCTTCGCCCATCAGCCGTTGCCCGCCGGGCCGCGGATCGCCATCGTGGGCAACTCCAGCGCGATCGGGCTGCTCGCCGCCGACACCGCGCGGGCGCAGGGCCTCCGGCTGGCTTCCGACCCCGTCGACGTCGGGCCGCAGGCGAGTCCGGAGGAATTCGCCGCGGCCGTGCGCGAAGCACTCAACTCCCCGGAGACCGACGCGCTCGTCGTGGTCTTCGTGCCCCCGCTCGCGATCCCGGGCACCGCGTACGCCCGCGCGCTGCGGGAAGCCGTCGTCGAGATGGACAAGAACAAGCCCATCGTGTCGACCTTCCTCGCCGTCGAGGGCGTGCCGGACGAACTGGCCGTGCTTTCCGAGGACGGCGTGCCGACGCGGGGTTCCGTCCCGTCGTACCCCAGCCCCGAACGCGCGGTGAACGCGCTCGCGCGCGTCGTGCGCTACGCCGCGTGGCGTCAGCGGCCGCAGGGCAACCTGGTGCGGCCCGCGGGACTGCACGCCGAGCAGGCGCAGGTGATCGTCAACGAACTCCTGTCCGGCGAGGACGGCAAGACGACACTGCTCTCCGACGAAGACGTTGTCCGGCTCCTGGGCTGCTACGGCATCGACGTCGTCCCGTTCCAGGTCGTGACGTCCGCGGACGAGGCGGTGAAAGCGGCCGAGGACTTGGGTTTCCCGGTCACCCTCAAGGCCGTCGACGAGCGGCTGCGCGGCAGGCCGGACCTCGCCGGGGTGCGGCTCGATCTGTCTTCTGTGGACGGAGTGCGGCGGGCGTACCTCGATCTGCGGGAGATCTCCGGCGACGACGAGGTCTACGTCCAGCGGATGGCGCCCAAGGGCATTTCGTGCGTGATCGGGCTGCAGGACGACCCGTCGTTCGGCACGCTCGTTTCGTTCGGGCTCTCCGGACTGGTCAGCACGCTGCTGGGGGACCGCGCCTACCGCGCCGTCCCGCTCACCGACGTCGACGCCGCCACGCTGCTGCGCGAACCGCGGACGTCACCGCTGCTCACCGGGTACCGCGGCGACGAACCGGCGGATCTGGCCGCGCTCCAGGACATCGTGCTGCGCGTCGCGGCGCTCGCCGAGGACAACCCCGAGGTCCGCTCGATGACGCTCGACCCGATCCTGGCCTCGCCGGACGGCGCCTTCGTCGCCAACGCCCGGATCGTGCTGGGCCCGCCGCCGTCCCGCCCCGACACCGGGCCGCGGCGGCTGCGGCCGATCAACGCCCCTACTTGAGCCCGGGGAGCACCACGGCGAGCACGCTCACCGCCAGCGGCGCGAGGATCCCGAACGCCGCCGTGACGGTCTTGCCCACCGTGGTGTCGCTCCCGAGCAGCTGGGTCAGCCGGGCGCGTCCGGCGAGCCAGTCCTCACTGGGCCGCGCGTCGGGCGGCAGGGGGTAGATCTCGTCGACCAGCCGTACGCACCGGGTCTTCCAGGCGCGGAGGACGGGCATGTAGAGCAGGAGCGAGCACGCTGATCACGAGCGGCCAGAGCCAGTGCTTCCTCAGGCGCGTCACGCCGTCAGTCTGCCGAAGGCGGCGCCGATCAGGAATCCCAGTCCTGGGGAGACCTCGCCGCGAGGTCCGCGTCGTGGCCGGTGAACTCCGCGATGTCGCCCCGGATCGTGTTGTGGAACGCGGCGACCCGCCCGTCGTGGACGAGCATCGTCTGCACCGCGCGTTGTTCCCCGGCGAGCGGGCCCGCCGGGATGGACATCACCGTCTCGGTGTGCACGAGGTCGAACCCGCCGCCGAGCGGGCGGCTCGACACCTGGCGGAGCTGCAGCCTGCTGTCCCGGTAGATGGTGTCGAAGATCTTCTGGCTTTCGCGTGCGATCGTCGCGCGGCCGCGCTGGATGCGGCCGACGACGTCGACGAAGTCCACGTCCTCGGCGAAGTTCGCGGCCCACGCCTGCCCGTCGCCCGCGTTCCAGGCGCGTTCCAGCGAGGTGATGATCTCCTCGGTGGTCATCGCTGTCCTCCCTTGTAACGGATGTCCAGTACTCATTGAGGGGTAAGGCAAACGTATCTCGGTCGTGAGCGGGCCGGCTCGCGTGTCGCGAAAGCCACTTTCGGGACACCTGATGTCCCGAAAGTGGCTTTCGCGACATCGCCACAGGCCATCCGCGACCAAGCCACGTTTGCCCTTCCCCGCAAAAGAGAAGCCGCATCGCCATGCACGACCCGTTCGCAAAGCGTGCAGGTGTGGAGTGACGGCGACTACGAGGCGCGGCTCAAGGACACACTGGTCACATCGCTGCTTCGCTGACGCAGGTTCCGGCCGAAGAACTCGCTCAGCCGGGCACGCTGGGCCGCGATACTGCGCGCGGGGTCCACGGTGCCGATGAACGCGGCCGGAGCGTTGCCCAGCTGCGGCAACAAGGTCTGGTAGTCGGTGAAGCTGAAGTGCTCGCCGTCCGGCAGACGTGTCTCGCCGGTCCAGCCGCGCTGGTTGCGCTGGAACTCCTGCCAGGACGCGTCCGAGGCGGCGCTGTGGTTTCCCGCGCTCATCAGCAGGAACGGCCTGTCGAGCCCCTCGTCGGCGACGCGGCCGAAGATCCGCTGGGACTGTGAGTGGGCCATGCTGCCGTCGAGGTCCGCCCCGGCGACGATGCGCCGGTCGGTCACCATCGTCTCGCCCGCGGTGAACCCGCCGGCGGAGTGGCCGAACATGCCGACCCTGGTCAGTCTGAGCGCGTCGAGGACGAACTTGGTGTCCTGGACGCGGGTCTCGATCACTCGCTTCGACACTTCGATGCTCGACGGCGGCAAGGCCTTCTTCTCGACGCGGCCACCGGGGAACTCGACCGCTTCCGCCTCGTGGGTGTGATCGATGGCCACGACGACGTAGCCCTCGCTCGCGAGCTGTTCCAGCTGGTTGGTGCCGTGGGAACGGGACAAGGTGCCCCCGGGCGAATACAGCAGGACAGGCCGCTTCCCGCCGATCGCGGGCGCGCCGATCCGCGCGTTGGTGGGGAAGCGGTAGTCGAGCTGATCCGCGCCGATGCCCAGTTTGACGGCGTCTCCCTCGGCGACCACTTTCGCGACTCCTGGCGCCATGTACGGAGCTTTCGGCTTCCCGCTCGGCAGTGCCGGGTACCGCACGGTGACCATGAGTTCCCGGGAGGAACCGGGAACCCACGGGTCCTGACGGGAGCGGTCGACCAGGTGCAGGTCGGTACTGCCGACCGCGTACGGGCCCGTCGGCGCGGGCAGGCTGAAACGGACGGGGGCGGCGGAAGCCGACGGCGCGATCAGTACGGCGGGGAGTGCGAGCGCCGCGGCGAGAACACCGATCCGGCCCGGAATTCGTGTCATAGGCCGAACTTAGGAACTGAGACCGTGCCGGGGCATCAGGAAGATCACCGGTTCCGACCCTGGGATCATCTGGGGGTCAGGCGTCGGGATACCGCGGTTCCCAGGCCTCGGCGACACCTTCCGCCGCGAGTTCCCGCTTGAGGATCTTGTGCGTCGCCGTCCGCGGCAGTTCCTCGACCACCCGCACGAACCGGGGCCGCTGTTTCGGTCCGAGATCGCCTTGCGCCGCGACGAAAGCGGCGAACTCGTCCGCGTCGACCGGTGCCCGGCAGACCAGCGCGGCCATCACCCGGTCGCCCACTCGCGGATCCGGCACGCCGTACACCGCCGCTTCCCGGACGGCCGGGTGCCGCAGGAGCGCGCGTTCGATCGGGGCGGTGCCGAGGTTCTCGCCGTCGACGCGGAGCCAATCGCCGAGCCGTCCGGCGAAATAGCAGTGGCCGTCCGCGTCGAGGTACGCCAGGTCGCCGGTGTGGTACATCCCGTCGCGCATCCGCTCGGCCTCGGCGGCCGGATCGCCGTAGTACCCGGCGAAGAAGCCGGCTCCGCCGGTGTTGACCAGTTCGCCGACCGCCTCGGCGGCGTTGAGGAGCTTGCCGTCCGCGTCGAATTCCGCCGGAGGACAGGGTTTCCCGGTCTCCGGATCGAGGACGGCGACGCCGTCGAGCAGCCGGCCGAGCGAACCGGCGGGGGTGCTGGCGTCCCGGCCGAAGTTCACGCCGCCCTCGGTCGAGCCGAACGCGTCGACCACGTGGCAGCCGAAACGCTTGCCGAAAGCAGCCAGATCGGCTTCCGTGCCTTCGTTGCCGTAGACCACCTTCAGCGGATTGTCGGCGTCGTCGTCCCGCTCGGGAGTGGCGACCACATAGGACAGTGGCTTGCCGACGTAGTTGGCGTAGGTCGCGCCGAACTCCCGGATGTCGGGCAGGAAGCCGGACGCGGAGAACCGGCGCCGCAACGCGACCCCCGCGCCCGCGGCGAGCCCGACCGACCAGCCTGCCATGATGGCGTTGGAGTGGAACAGGGGCATCGACACGTACACGGTGTCCTGTGTGGACATACCGAACCGGACGGCCAGCATCTCGCCGGGATAGGCGATCTTGCCGTGCGTGCACCGGACGGCCTTCGGGTCGCCGCTGGTGCCGGAGGTGAAGATCAGCATGAGCAGGTCTTCGGGCTTCGCGGCCACCGGGACGACGGCCTCCCGCAGCGGCTCGAACTCGCTCAGCGGCAGTACCGGGACATCCGTCCCGGACAGCAGCGGGAGGTACTTCTCCTCGGCGAACACCAGCTCGCAGTCCGCCAGCGCGACGTCACGGGCCAGCGCCGCGCCCCGGCGCGTCGGGTTCAGGCCGACCAGCACGTGACCCGACAGCGCCGCGCCGCCGAGCAGGAACGAGAACTCGGGGACGTTGTCCGCCAGCAGCCCGAAATGCCCGCCGGGACGCAGCGTCCTGGTGAGCGCGGCGGCGTGCCCGGCGCAGGCCCGGACGTGCTCCGCCCACGACCAGCGCCGGTCTTCGAACAGCAGCCCGGTCGACGGGTCTTCTGCCCGGGCGAGCAGGAGTTCCGTGACCGTGGTCGTCACGCCGGGTCCGCGGCCAGGAGATCGCCGAGGCCCCGCGTCTGCACGGTCGCCCCGCCGAAGGTGAACTCGAGCCGCTTCGCCGCGACGAAGTAGCGGTGCAGGGTGTGGTCGACGTCGATGCCGACCCCGCCGTGGATGTGCACGGCGGTATGCGCGACCCGGTGCCCGGCCTCGGCGGCCCAGAACTTCGCCGTCGCGACCTCTTCGGCCGCCGGAAGCCCCTCGCTCAGCCGCCAGGCGGCCTGCCACAACGTCAGCCGGACGGCTTCGACGTCGACGTAGGCGTCCGCGAGCCGTTGCCGCACCGCCTGGAAACTCCCGATGAGGTGGCCGAACTGCTTGCGTTCCCCCGCGTACGCCGCGGTCAGTTCCAGTGCCCGTTCGACGACGCCGAGCTGCTGCGCGCAGACACCGATCGTCCCGCGCAGCCGCAGCCATTCGCCGATGTCGCCCAGCGAGACCGCGGATTTCGCGCCGGACAGTTCGACCAGTGCCGCGTCGGCGTGGTCGACGGTCCGTTGCGGCGAGACGGTCACCGAGTCCGAGTCGAGCAGGAACACCTGCCGTCCGCCGTCGATGGCGGCTTCGACGAGGAAGCCGTGCGCGAAAGCGCCCGAAGGCACCGCGGTCTGCGCGCCGGTCAGCCGCCAGCCGTCGCCGTCGGTCTCGGCGGTGAACCCGCACGGCATGCCGTAGTCCGGCAGCGCCACCGCGAGCACGTGGTCGCCGCGCAGCACAGGGACCACCCAGCGCTCGGCGAGCCTGCCGTCTCCGAACCTGGCCACCGCGGCCGCGCCCATGACCACGGACGTCAGATACGGCACGGGCGCGACCGCGCGGCCGATCTCGGCCAGGACGGAACACTGCTCCAGCAGCCCGTAGCCGCCACCGCCCACCGACTGCGGCAGGGCGGCGTCGACCACTCCCGCCTGGGCCAGCGAGGTCCACAGTGGAGCGTCGAACCCGCCGGAACCGTGCGGCCCCAGCACGTCGGGGGTGACCTTGTCCGTGAGGATCCGGCGCGTGAGCGACGCGAGATCCTGTTGCGCTTCGGTGAGCGTGAAGTCCATCTGTGCCTCCTAGCGCGTGATGGGCAGGCCGAGGGCGGTCGCGGCGATCATGTCCCGCTGGATCTCGTTGGCGCCGCCGCCGAAGGTGAGGATCAGCGACGAGCGGTGCAGCCGTTCGACCCGGCCGCGCAGCAGGGCGCCGGGGGAGCCCTCGCGGACCACGGCGCCCGCGCCGAGGATCTCCATCATCAGCCGGTAGGCCTCGGTCGCGAACTCCGTGCCGAACACCTTGGTCGCCGAAGCCTCCGCGGGGCCGAGATCGCTGCTCGCGGCCGCCCAGGCGATCCGCCAGTTCCGCAGTTTCAGGTACTCCGCGTGGGTGTGGATCCGTGCCAGGTGCAGCCGCACCCACGGCGCGTCGATGACGCGGGAGCCGTCGGGCAGTTTGGTCGTCTGCGCCCAGGTCCGCACCTCACGCAACGACGTCTGGATCGGGGCGGCCGAGGTCAGCGCGACACGTTCGTGGTTGAGCTGGTTCGTGATGAGCGGCCAGCCCTCGTTCTCGCCCGCGACCCGGGAGGTCACCGGGACCCGCACGTCGTCGTAGTAGGTCGCGCTGGTGCCCGGTCCGGCGACCGTGTGCACCTTCGTCCAAGAGAAGCCGGGGGCCGAGGTCGGCACGATCAGCATGCTCAAGCCCTTGTGCCTGCGGGCGTCGGGGTCGGTGCGGGCGGCCAGCCAGATGTAGTCGGCGTACTCGATCAGGCTCGTCCACATCTTCTGGCCGTTGATCACGTAGTCGTCGCCGTCGCGGACCGCGCGGGTGCGCAGCGCGGCCAGGTCCGTCCCCGCGCCGGGCTCGGAGTAGCCGATCGCGAAATGCAGTTCGCCGGCGGCGATCTTCGGCAGGTAGAACGCCTTCTGCTCTTCGGTGCCGTAGCGCATGATGGTCGGCCCGACGGTGTTCACCGTGAGGAACGGGACGGGCACCCCGGCCGCGGCCGCCTCGTCGGTGAAGATGAGCTGGTCGAGCATCGGCCGGTCCTGTCCGCCGTACTCTTTCGGCCAGCCGATCGCGAGCCAGCCCGAACTGCCGAGTTCGCGCACGATTTCCTTGTACACCACGCTGTCGCCGTATTCGCCGCCGTCTCCGGCCAGTGCTTCGCGGCGCTCGGGTGTCATCAATCCGGCGAAGTACTCCCGCAGTTCCCCCGCCAGGGCCCGCTGGTCCGGCGTGTAGTCGATCCGCATCCGTCACCTCTGCCGTCGGTGCTCGTTACTGGTGCCATGGCCGCTCGCGGCGGTAGGGTAGAACCTGTTCTAGTTGTACCAGGTATGGCGGCGAGGAGGGAATATGGAGATCGACGTCGATCGCTCACTCTGTGAGGCGAACGCGATCTGTGTCGGCTTCGCGCCCGAGGTCTTCGATCTCGACGACGAGGAGGAGCTCGTCCTCGCGTCGGCCGAAGTTCCGGCGAACCAAGTAGAACGTGTTACTCAAGCTGTGGCGAGCTGCCCGAAGAACGCGCTGCTCATGCGTAGTTAGCGCCGTTTACTCAGGCCTTGCACAGAGCGAGAACAGATTCTAGTGTGTGCGGAGACGTGAGGAGGCCCGGAGTGGGTTTGGACGGCAAGACGGCCATCGTCACCGGGGCCGGCGCGGGACTCGGCCGGGCCGAGGCGCTGGCACTGGCCGCGGCGGGTGCCTCGGTGGTGGTCAACGACGTCTCGACGGCGGCGCAGGTGGTGGCCGACGAGATCGAGGCCGAAGGCGGCAAGGCCGTCGCGGTCACCGGAGACGTGTCGGAGTCCTCGACCGCGGACGCGCTGCTTGCCGCCGCCGTCGACCACTTCGGCGGACTCCACGTCCTGGTCAACAACGCGGGCGTGCTGCGCGACCGGATGCTGTTCTCGATGTCCGACGAGGAATGGGACACCGTGCTCGGGGTCCACCTGCGCGGGCACTTCCTGCTTTCCCGCAACGCGGGGGCGTACTGGCGCGACAAGTCCAAAGTGGACGGAGCGCCGGTGTACGGCCGGGTGGTCAACACCGCCTCGGAGTCGTTCCTGCTCGGTGCTCCCGGCCAGCCGAACTACGGCGCGGCCAAGGCCGGTATCGCCGCGCTCACCGTCTCCACCGCGCGCGGCCTCTCCCGCTACGGCGTCCGCGCCAACGCGATCTGCCCGCGCGCCCGCACCGCGATGACCGAAGGGGTCTTCGGGGCCGACGCGCCGGAGGGGATCGACCCGCTTTCGGTCGACCACGTCGCGCCGTTCGTGTCCTTCCTCTGCTCGCCGGAGTCCGACCGCGTCAACGGTCAGGTGTTCCTCGTCTACGGCGGGATGGTCGCGCTCATGCGGCCGCCGTCGGTGGAGCAGCGGTTCGACACCGTCAACGGCACCTGGACCACCGAAGAACTCGCCACGAGCGTGGGCGGCTACTTCGCCGACCGCGATCCGGAACGCATGTTCTCCGCGTCCGAAATCATGTCGCTGCCGTGAATCAGAGGAGATGACGATGGGCAGGCTCGACGGCAAGGTGGCCCTGATCACCGGCGGTGCCCGTGGCCAGGGCGAAGCGGCCGCGCGGCTGTTCGTCGCCGAGGGCGCGCGCGTGGTGATCGCCGACATCAACGACCTCGACGGCAAGAAACTCGCCGCCGACCTCGGCGAATCGGCCGTCTATCAGCATCTCGACGTCGGCGACGAGAGCGAATGGGACGCCGCGATCGAGCGCACGGTGTCGGAGTTCGGACCGCCGACGGTGCTGGTCAACAACGCGGGAATCCTGCATTTCTCGGAACTCGGCAAGACCACGCTGGCCGACTACGAACGCGTCATCCGGGTCAATCAGATCGGGGCGTTTCTCGGGATGCGTTCGGTCGTTGAACCGATGACCGGGGCCGGAGGCGGCTCCATCGTCAACGTGTCCTCTGTGGAAGGACTCGCCGGGATGCCGTTCCTCGTCGCCTACACCGCGAGCAAGTTCGCGATCCGCGGGATGACCAAGGTCGCGGCGCTCGAACTCGGCGCGAAGAACATCCGGGTCAATTCGGTCCATCCCGGCGCGATCGACACACCGATGGTCGCCGCGGCGGCGGGCGGGCAGAAGATCGACATGTCGTGGGTCGGCAAGAAGGTCGCTTTGGGCCGTGTCGGGCAGCCGGAGGACATCGCGAAACTCGTCTTGTTCCTGGCCAGTGACGAAAGTTCGTACAGCACGGGCTCGGAGTTCGTCGCCGACGGCGGCGCGACCGCGACGCACGCCCTCAAGTTTTAGCGCGGAGGTGCCGAGAGCAAGTGAACACCGCTAACGCAATGGGGCGTTGACAGGTGGAGTAAGACTCGGGGCAGGCTACTGGGAGGTTCTGTGGGAGCGTCGGTGTCCGTCCCGGGTATGGGTGCGCTCACACAGGTCGGCAGGCTCGCGACCCTGTCGTGGGAGGTCCTGCGCGCGATCTTCAAACGCCCGTTCCAGTTCCGCGAATGGATCCAGCAGTGCTGGTTCTTCGCCAGCGTCACCATCCTGCCGACGGCGCTCGTGGCGATCCCGTTCGGCGCGGTCATCGCCCTGCAACTGGGATCGCTGACGCAGCAGATCGGCGCGCAGTCGTTCACCGGCGCGGCCAGCGCGCTCGCGATCGTGCAGCAGGCGAGTCCGCTGATCACCGCGCTGCTGGTGGCGGGCGCGGGCGGCAGCGCGGTCTGCGCCGACATCGGCGCTCGCAAGATCCGCGAAGAGATCGACGCGATGGAGGTACTCGGGGTCAACCCGATCCAGCGCCTGATCGTGCCGCGCGTCCTGGCGGCGATCGTGGTTTCGGTACTGCTGAACGGTTTGGTCAGTGTCGTCGGGGTGCTCGGCGGCTACTTCTTCAACGTCGTCATGCAGGGCGGCACCCCGGGTGCGTACCTCGCCAGCTTCAACGCCCTCGCGCAGGTGCCGGATCTGTGGATCAGCGAGATCAAGGCGCTGCTCTACGGTTTCGTCGCCGGGGTGGTCGCGGCCTTCCGCGGGCTGAACCCGGCGGGCGGGCCGAAGGGCGTCGGGGACGCGGTGAACCAGGCCGTGGTCATCACCTTCCTGCTGCTGTTCCTGATCAACGTCGTGCTGACGGCGATCTACCTGCGGATCGTGCCGCCGAAGGCGATGTGACATGGCAGCCGAACCCGCTGTTACGGACCGGACCCTCGAGATCATCGCGCGCCCTGGCGCGATGCTGGAGGGCTTCGGCGGCCAGCTGTCCTTCTACTTCCGTGCGCTGGCCTGGACCCCGCGCACCATCCGGCGCTACGGCCGCGAAGTCTTCCGCCTGCTGACCGAAGTCAGTTTCGGCACCGGCGCGCTCGCGGTGATCGGCGGGACGCTCGGCGTGATGATCGGGATGACGCTGTTCACCGGTCTCATCGTCGGCATGCAGGGCTATTCGGCGCTGAACCAGCTTGGCACGGCCGCGCTGACGGGGTTCATCTCCGCCTACTTCAACACCCGCGAGGTCGCGCCGCTCTCGGCGGGGCTCGCGCTCTCGGCCACCGTCGGCTGCGGATTCACCGCGCAACTGGGCGCCATGAAGATCTCCGAGGAGATCGACGCGCTCGAAGTGATGGGTGTGCCGAGCCTGCCCTACCTCGTGACGACACGGGTGATCGCCGGCGTCAGCGCGGTCATCCCGCTCTACGCCGTCGGCCTGCTCTCGTCCTACCTTGCCTCGCGGCAGATCACCATCTGGCTCTACGGCCAGTCCGCGGGCACCTACGACCATTACTTCACACTGTTCCTGCCGCCCGAGGACGTGCTCTGGTCGTTCCTCAAGGTGATCATCTTCAGCGTGCTCGTCATCCTTTCCCATTGCTATTACGGCTATACCGCCAGCGGTGGGCCCGCCGGGGTGGGGATCGCCGTCGGGCGCGCGGTGCGGACGTCGATCGTGCTGATCTCGGTACTCGACTTCTTCCTGAGCCTCGCGATCTGGGGCGCCACGACGACGGTGAGGATTTCCGGGTGAACAGGGGGATTCTGCTTCGACGGCTCCGGCACCAGGTGCTGGGGCTGATCTTCCTCGTGGTGGTGGTGCTGTTCTTCGTCACCACCATCGCCTTCTACCAGAAGGCCTTCACCACGGTGACCCTGGTGAAATTGGAGACCGACCGCATCGGCAACCAGATGCGCGAGGGCGCGGACGTCAAGGTGCGCGGGATGGTCGTCGGCGAGGTGCGGTCGATCCAGGCCCACGGCGATCACGCGACGATGGATCTGGCGCTGCAACCGGACAAGACCGCCGTCATCCCGGCCAATGTGTCCGCGCGGCTGTTGCCGAAGACGCTGTTCGGTGAGCGGTACGTCGCTTTGCAGATTCCCGAACGGCCCGAACGGCACATCGGCGAGGGCGACGTCATCCCGCAGGACCGCAGCAGCAGCGCGATCGAGCTCGAAACCGTGCTCGGCAACGTCATGCCGCTGCTGCAGGCCGTCCAGCCGGAGAAGATGGCCAGCACGCTCAACGCCGTCGCGTCCGCTTTGGACGGTCAGGGCAAGCAACTCGGCTCGACACTGGCCGGGCTTTCGGACTACCTCGGGAAAGTGAACCCGTCGCTGCCCGATCTCAAGGCCGACATCACCGGACTGGCCGACGCCGCCAAGGTCTACGACAAGGCCGCGCCGGATCTGCTGGCCGCGCTGTCGGATCTGACCACCACGAGCAAGACCCTGGTCGAGAGCCAGCGCGGTCTCGCCGACGTCTACTCGACGGTGACAGCGGCCTCGATCGATCTGACGAGCTTCCTGAAAGTGAACCAGGACAACCTGATCCGCCTCACCACCAGCCTGCAGCCCACTTTGGACGTCCTCGCGAAGTACGCGCCGGAGTACCCGTGCCTGCTCAAGCAACTGGCCGGATCGGTGCCCCGCGCGGAACTCGCGTTCGGCAAGGGCACCGCGCATCCCGAGGTCAGCCGGGTGACGATCGAGTTCACGCCGAGCCGCGGCAAATACCTGCCCGGCGTCGACGAGCCGAAGTACGACGACAAACGCGGCCCGCGGTGCTACCCGGAGGTCCCGCCGCCGGGACGCTGGCCGCAGTACCCGCCGGACGGCGCCATCGACGACGGGTCTTCGAAGCCCGCGCCGCCGAGGGACCCCGACGGCACCCTGCCTTCGAACGGGACCTTGCCCTCGGGCGGGAGCGCCGGTGGCTCGGTGGTGAACACGCCGGACGAACAGCGGCTGATCGACCTGCTCGTGTCGCCGGCGATGGGCACGACGCCGGATCAGGTGCCGAACTGGGGCAGCCTGCTGGTGGGGCCGCTGTACCGCGGCGCGGAGGTGGAACTCCGATGAGGACTTCGTCCAACGCCAGGGCGACGTTGCGAAAGTGGCTTTCACAACTCGCTCGCCCCGCCGCGGGTATCACGGCTGCCCAGGGCGACCGACGGGAAGCGGGGCTCGTGAGTGGTGAGAACGGTTCTGACCAGCCCTGCCACTCACGAGTCCGCCGCTTCTCCGCTCGGGCGACGTTGCGAAAGCCACTTTCGCACCCCGCTCGTCCTGGCTCCCCCCGCTCAGGCGAGATGAACGGGACTTACCTTGCACAAGTTGAGATGAAAGTCCCGTTCGTCTCACCGGCGCCCAGCGCGGACGGCCGCGGGGCTCTTTCGGGGCCTCGGTCACGTCGCGAAAGCCACTTTCGGGACGTCAGGTGTCCGGAAAGTGGCTTTCGCGACACGTATGCGCTGGCCGCGGCGGGTCGGGCCGGGCTGAAGGGGCCCTTCGCCGCATGCGACGCGGTGAAGGGAGCTTTCACCGCGTCTGATGCGGTCATGGGCCCCTTCAGCCCGCGCGGCGCGGTCGGGAGGTGGCCCCGATGAGGTCCTTCGTCCCGGATCTGGTCAAGATCCTCATCTTCGCGGTGGTCACCGTGCTGCTCACCGCGATCCTCGGCGCCACCATCGCGAACACCAACTTCGGCGAGACCTCGGGCTACACGGCCAAGTTCACCGACGCGTCCGGGCTCAAGGAGGGCGACGACGTCCGCATCGTCGGCGTGAAGGTCGGGCAGGTCGGCAGGATCGAGGTCGAGGAGGGCGAGAGGAACTTCGCCCAGGTCCACTTCGACGTCCAGACCACGCACCGGCTGCCCGCCTCGGTGACCGCGACCATCAAATACCGCAACCTGGTCGGACAGCGGTATCTCTCACTCGGCACGGACATCGGGGACGAGAAGTCGTTGCCGCGCGGCGGGATCATCCCGCCCGAGCGCACCAAACCGGCTCTGAACCTGACGGTGCTCTTCAACGGGTTCAAACCGCTCTTCCGCGCGCTGAACCCCGAGGACGTCAACAAGCTCTCCTACGAGATCATCCAGGTCTTCCAGGGCGAGGGCGGCACGATCACCAGCCTGCTCGCGCACACCGCGTCGGTCACTTCGGCCATCGCGGGCAAGGACAAGATCATCGGGGACGTCATCGCGAACCTCAACACCGTGCTCGGCACGGTCGAGAAACGCTCGCCGCAGCTGGGCGAGTTGATCGACCAGACGCAGCGGCTGGTCACCGGGCTCGCCGAGCAGCGGCAGCCGATCGGCGACGCGGTCAAGGCGCTGGGCGACCTCACCGTCGCCACGACGGGACTGCTCGCCGACGCGCGGCCCGCGCTCCAGGACGACGTCGTCCAGCTCGGGGCCCTGTCCCAGAACCTCGGCGACTCCGAACAGCTGCTCGACCATCTCCTGCAGGTGCTGCCGGGCAACCTCCAGAAGTTCACCAGGACACTGAGCTACGGCAGCTGGTTCAACTACTACCTGTGCGGGATCTCCGGCAGCATCGGCATCAAATCGCTCAACATCGAACTGCCGATCACGCCGCTGCCCGGTACGCAGCGACCGGAGAGGTGCGGGCCGTGAAGCCGCTCAAGGAACGCAACCAGGCCGCGGTCGGCGGGGTGACGCTCATCCTGCTCGTGCTGATCACGGCGACGACGTACTTCTCCGACCGGATCCCGCTGTTCGGCAGCGGGACGACGTACTCGGCGTACTTCGGCGAATCGGCCGGATTGGCGCCGGACAACGAGGTCCAGATCGCCGGGGTCAAGGTCGGCCAGGTCAGCTCGGTGGAACTGGCGGGCAAGAAGGTGCTGGTGAAGTTCCGGGTCAAGGACGCGAAGGTCGGCGACGCGACGTCCGCGTCGATCGAGATCAAGACGCTGCTGGGCGAGAAGTTCCTGGCGCTGACACCGAAAGGCAAGACGAGCCAGGACCCGAACGCCACCATCGGGCTCGACCGGACGCGGACGCCGTTCGAACTGCAGGACGCGTTCCAGCAGCTCTCGGGGACGGTCGGCGAGATCGACACCGCGCAGCTGGCGTCGAGTTTCACCGTCCTCTCCGACGCGCTCAAGGACAGCCCGCAGTACCTGAAGGATGCGCTGGGCGGGCTTTCTTCCCTGTCCAAGACGGTTTCCTCGCGCGACGGTGACCTGAAGACGTTGCTGGCCAACACGAGCAAGGTGTCCAAGACCTTGTCCGATCGCAACGCCCAGCTGAAACGGATCCTCGACGACGGCAACCTCCTGCTCGCCGAACTGCAGAACCGGAAGGACGCGATCAGTACCTTGCTCAAGGGCACGCAACAGGTTTCCGCCCAGCTGTCCGGGCTCGTCGCCGACAACCGGCAACAGCTGAAGCCGACGCTGGAGAAACTCGGCAAGGTCACCGACATCCTGCAGCGCAACCAGGACAACCTCAGCCGCAGCCTCGCGCTGATGGCGCCGTTCGCGCGGGTCGGCGCCAACGCGACCGGCAACGGGCGCTGGTTCGAGGGCTACCTGTGCGGGCTGCTGCCGCCGACGATCATCGCGGGCGCGTTCCAGGTCAACCCCGAAGGCTGCACCCCGCCGATCGCGGCGCCGAACCAGGGGGTGGGCGGGCGATGAGCAAGCAACCCCGCACGGTCTACACGTGGGTCGCGTTCGCCTGTGTGCTCGTGCTGATCGCGACAGCCGGTCTGTGGCTCGTGTTCAAGGATCCCGGCGGGACCAGGATCAGCGCCTACTTCGGGAAGACCGTGGGGCTCTACGCGGGGTCGTCAGTCCGGGTGCTCGGGGTGAAGGTCGGCGAGATCACCGGCGTGACGCCGCAGGGCGAGGCCGTCCGGGTCGACATGAGGATCGATGACGGCACCCCGATCCCGGCCGACGCTGGCGCTGTCGTCGTCTCGCCGAGCCTGGTGAGCGACAGGTACGTCCAGCTGACCCCGGCGTACGAGAGCGGCCCCGAAATGGCCGCGGACACGGTGATCGCCAAGGAGAAGACGGCGACACCGGCCGAACTCGACGACCTCTACACGAGTCTCGACAAACTCTCGACGAGCCTCGGGCCCAACGGCGCCAACAAGAACGGCGCGCTGTCCGACGTCCTCGACACCGCCGCGGCGAACCTCGACGGCAACGGGAAGAACCTCAACACCACGGTGACGCGGTTGTCCGAACTCGCCAAGACGCTGGACGGTTCCAAGGGCGATCTGTTCACCACCGTGCAGAACCTGAACTCCTTCACCGGCGCGCTGGCCGAAAGCGACAAGCAGCTCAACGAGTTCTACCGCCGGGCGGCGGACGTGAGCGGGTTCCTGGCCGCGGACTCCGCCGACGTGGGCGCCGCGCTGACCTCCCTGGCCACGGCGATGGGCGACGTCGAGAAGTTCGTCGCGGAGAACAAGGACCTGCTCTCGTCCAATGTGGACAAACTGGCCGGGTTGACGAAGGTGCTCGTGGATCAGCGGGCGTCGCTCGCCGAGGTGATCGACATCGCGCCGACCGGGGCGACCAACTTCATCAACTCCTACGACGCCGCGTCCGGCACGATCGCGGTGCGGGACAACCTGAACGAGCTGACGCATCCGCCGATCCTCACTGTCTGCCGTCTGATCAGCGCGAGTACGCCGAAGCCGATCCCGGACGCGCTGGGCAACATCTGCAAGCAGCTCGCACCGGTCCTCGACGGCACGCTGAAACTCCCGTCGATCCCGCAGGTGCTGGCCTCGCTGCAGAGTGGCGAACTGCCACCGCTGCCGCTCCCGCTGATCGACGTCATGAGCAAGGGGCTCCCGAAATGAGGCGGCAGCGGCAGAAGATCGCGGGGGTGATGGCGGGCGTCCTGGTGCTGGCCGGCTGCGGTGACGGTGGTTTTTCGGGGCTGTACAACACTCCCTTGCCGGGTGGCGCGGATCTCGGCGACCACCCGTACCGGATCTCCGCGCAGTTCTCCGACGTCCTCGACCTCGTGCCGCAGGCGAGTGTGAAGGTCAACGACGTCCCCGTCGGCAGGGTCGAGAACATCGACCTCGCGCCGGACACACGCTCGGCGTGGGTGAACATGGTCGTCAACGGCGACATCGCGCTGCCCGCGAACGCGCGTGCCGAACTGCGGCAGTCGAGCCTGCTGGGGGAGAAGTTCGTCGACCTGCACGCCCCCGAAAAGCCGGAAGGAGCGCTCGCCGAGGGCGCGAAGATCCCGCTGGACCGCACGAACCGCAACCCCGAGGTCGAAGAGGTCCTCGGCGCGCTTTCCCTGCTGCTCAACGGTGGCGGGGTCGAGCAGATCCAGAAGATCAGCCACGAGCTCAACGAGGCGCTCACCGGCAACGAGGCCGAGGTCCGCGCGCTGCTGTCCCAAGTGGACACACTGGCCACCGAACTCGACGGGCACAAGGGCGAGATCCTGCGGGCCATCGACGGCCTCGACAAGCTGTCCAAAACCCTGGTCGGCCAGACGCAGAACCTCACGAACGCGCTCGACAACCTCTCGCCGGGGCTCAAGGTCGTGACCGAGCAACGGGATCAGCTCGTCGGCATGCTGCAGTCCCTGAACACGCTGTCCGGGGTCGCGACCGACACGATCAACGCGAGCAAGGACTCGCTGGTGGCGAATCTCCGCGCGTTGCAGCCGACGCTGAAGAAGCTTTCCGAGGCGGGCCAGGACCTGCCGACCGCGCTGCGGATCCTGCTCACGTATCCGTTCCCGGACTACGCGGGCAACGTGATCAAGGGCGATTACGCGAACGTGGAAGCCAAGATCGACCTGAACCTGGACACCTTCCTCGAGAACATGAACAACTCGTCGCAGCCCATCATCCAGCTGCCGGGGAGCCAGGGCACCGGCACGCCCGGCGCGATCCCGTTCAACAACGGCGCCGCGCCGCCCGTGTTGCCGCTGCCCACAGGCGACCTCCCGCAAGCACCCCAGACACCGCAGACCCCCCAAGGGGACGTGCTGGGCGGCGTCCTCGGCGGGCTGCTGGGGCCGATCCTGGGAGGTGGCCGGTGATCACGCGCAAGACCAAGATCCAGCTCGCGGTGTTCGTCGTCATCGCGGTGGTGTCGGTCGTCTACGCGGGCGGCAAGTACGCCGGACTGGACAGGCTCTTCGGCACCCGGGGCTACCTCGTCACCGCGCAACTCGTGGACTCCGGCGGGATCTTCGTCAACGCCGAGGTGTCCTATCGTGGCGTCGCGGTCGGCAAGGTCGCTTCGATGACGCTCACCGAGCACGGCATCGACCTCGGCCTCGACATCGATTCGGGGGCGCCGAAGATCCCGGCGGACACGAAGGCGGCGGTCGCGAACCGGTCGGCGGTGGGGGAGCAGTACGTCGATCTGCTGCCCATGCACGAAAACGGGCCGTACCTGGCCGCGGGTTCAGTCATCAAACGGGACAAGACGTCGATCCCGCTCGCACCGGACACCGTCCTGTCCAATTTGGACAAACTGGTGTCGAGCGTGAAGCCCGAGTCGTTGAAGACCGTGGTCGACGAGACCTATGAGGCGTTCGCCGACGCAGGCCCGGATCTGCGGCAGCTGCTGGACAGCACCGGTTCCCTCACCGCGACGGCCACGCAATACCTGCCGGACACCCAAGGTCTGCTCGCCAACTCGCGGACCGTGCTGGACACCCAGCGGCGGCAGGCGGACAACATCACGAAGTTCTCCAGCGGGCTCAAGACGATCGCCGCGCAGCTGAAGACGTCCGACCCGGATCTGCGGCGGGTGATCGACGAGGCGCCCAAACTGAGCCGCCAGATCAGCGACGTGCTGGCGGTTTCGGGGACCGACCTCGGGGTGCTGTTCGCGAACACGCTGACCACCGCCCAGATCACCTCCGCCCGCACCGACGCGATCGAGGAACTCCTCGTCGCGTATCCGATCATCTCGGCGTTCTCGCGGTCGACGTCGCCGGACGGCACGGGGCACCTCGGCGTGGTGTTCAACTTCTTCGACCCGGTCTCGTGCACGAAGGGCTATGAGGGCACGAAACAGCGTCCTGCCAACGACACCACCGAGGCGCCGGTGAACACGCAGGCGTACTGCGCCGAGCCGCCGGGAAGCCCCACAGGCGTGCGAGGCTCGCAGAACGCCCCCTACGCGGGGAAGCCGCCCGCGGTGCCGGAGCGGCCGAAGCAGACCCCGCAGGCGGCGGAATCCGCGCAGCTGCCCGGCGTGCTGAGCCTGCTCACCGGATCCGGTCCTGGCGGGCTGGGCGCGTTGCTGGGCGGTAAGTGATGCTCACCCGCGCCCTCACCCTGGTCGCCGTGCTCGCGGTCCTCGCGGCCGCCTGGTTCGGCTGGTCGTGGTGGAGCGCCTCCCAGGACGACGGCCTCGCCCGCGGCCGGGAACGGGAGGCCGTCCTCGCCGCCGCGTCGGGCCAGCTGGAAGTGCTCAACACGATCGACTACCGCACCGGGGCCCAGGACGTCGACCGCTGGCTCGGCGTCACCACCGGACGGCTCGGCAAGGATCTCACCGGCGACAGGCAGACCCAGATCGACCGGGCGAACACCGGCAAGACCGTCGCCACCGCCAAGCTCAAGCAGGCCGCCGTCACCGAACTCGACGCCGTCGCCGGCACCGCGCGGCTGATGGCGGTGCTGGACGTGAAGGTCAGCACCGGCGGCGGATCGGCGGCGCCCAAGGTGAGCAGGCTGACCGTGGACTACCAGCGCGTCGAGGACGGCTGGAAGGTCAGCGCGGTACAGGCGGCGGGCTCGTGACCGCGCGTACCCCGCGGATCCTGGTCGCGATCATCGTGCTGGCCACCGGCTGCGCGGTGTGGTTCGGTCTCCAGGCGTCTTCGCTGGGGTCGGACGGCAACGCGGCGCTGGTGGACCAGGCCGCCACGGCCGAGGTCGCCGACCAGGTCGGCGCGGGGGTGAAGGCCGTCTTCTCCTACGACTACAGCAACCTCGCGCGGACCGAGCGGGCCGCCGCGGACGTGCTGACCGGCGAGGCGACCGGGCAGTACCGGGACCAGTTCGCTTCGGCGCGCGGACGGGCCCAAGAACAGAAGCTGGTGCGCACCACGACCGTCCGTTCGCTCGGCGTCCGATCCTTACGCGGTGACCAGGCCGAAGTGCTGCTGTTCCTCGACCAGCAGACGATCGCCGCCGGCGGGGGTGCACCGCAGTCTTCGGTCTCGCAGCTTTCGGTCACCGCGCAGCGTGTCGACGGCCGATGGAAGATCTCCCTGCTGACCCCGCTCTGATCACGAGAGGCGTTTCATGCTCGCTCCGGTGATCGCGCCGCCGGAAACGGTGTAGGAACCGGAAAAGGTCCGCGTCGAACCATCGGTCTGCCGGGCCGAAAGATCGACGTACACCGTGTTCCCGCGGACATTCGTCACGGTGAGCGTGTCCCACGACGTCGTCGCGAATCCCTTGACGTAGGAAGCATAAGTGCCGCCTTTCGCGAGCCGCTGCCCGCCGAGATTCCACGCGGTGAGGAAATCGCGCCGGTTGAGCGCGTCGTAGTAGGCGATCACCGTTTGCGCCACCGGAACCGCGGGCGCGGGATAGATCGTCTGCGGTGCGACATAAACCGTCTGCGGTGGTGCCGCGACCACCGGTGGCTGGATCACGATGGTGTTCGGCGGAGCGGCCACCGCGACCGCCGGAGCCGCGGTTCCCTGATTCGGTACCGCGCACGCGGCCAAGGCGCCCGCGGCCAGGAGTGTCACCGCCGCCCACTTCTTCGTTTCCATTTTTCTCCCCTTTTCCTCCGTGAGTCGAGAATGCGGGAAAAGGCGACCCGTCACTAGGGGATTAGGCCTCGTTACGAATGGTGAAAAACGCGCCGGAACCGTTATCGGATCTTGTGCGCGGCCGCGTTCGGCCACCCTCGTCTCACGCCGATCCGCCGCCGGGTTTAGCGTTAGGCATGACCACTGCACCTGTCGATGTCGAGAGCGCCCGCCGCGACTACGCGGCCCTCGTCGACCGTGGCCTCTCCCTGGACATCACCCGCGGCAAGCCGTCCCCTCGCCAGCTGGACCTCGCCGACGGGCTGCTCGCCCTCCCCGGAGACGTGCGCAAGGCCGAGGACGGCACGGACGTCCGCAACTACGGCGGCCTCAAGGGCCTGCCCGAGCTCCGCCGCATCTTCGCCGGGCCGCTGCAGGTCCCGGCCGAGCAGCTGCTGGCCGCGGGCAACTCCAGCCTGGAACTCATGCACGACTCGATCGTGCAGGCCTTCCTCAGCAAGCTCCCGGGCGCCGAGCGCCGCTGGGCCGACGAGGCGAGCGTCAAGTTCCTGTGCCCCGTCCCGGGTTACGACCGCCACTTCGCGCTGGCCGAGCGGTTCGGCATCGAGCTGATCCAGGTCCCGCTCACCGAGTCCGGCCCGGACATGGAGGTCGTCGAGCGCCTCGTCGCCGAGGACGCCGCGATCAAGGGCATCTGGTGCGTGCCGAAGTACAGCAACCCCACCGGGGTCACCTACAGCGACGACACCGTGCGCCGCCTGGCCACGATGACCACGGCCGCCCCGGACTTCCGCATCTTCTGGGACAACGCCTACGCCGTGCACCACCTCACCGAGGCCGAGGCACCGCTGGCCGACCTGCTCGCGCTGGCCACGGAGGCGGGCAACGCCGACCGCGCGTTCGTCTTCGGCTCCACCTCGAAGGTGACCTACGCCGGTGGCGGCGTCGGCTTCTTCGGCGCCTCCGAGGCCAACCTGGCCTGGTGGATCGGCCTCATCGGCAAGCGGACCATCGGCCCGGACAAGGTCAACCAGCTGCGGCACGCGCAGTTCCTGCGTGACGAGGACGGCGTCCGCGAGCACATGCGCAAGCACGCCGGGCTCATCGGGCCGAAGTTCGCGGCCGTCGACGAGATCCTCACCAAGGAACTGGGCGAATCGGGCCTCGCGTCCTGGACCAAGCCGACCGGCGGGTACTTCATCTCGCTGACCGTGCCGTCCGGGACCGCCAAGGAGGTCGTCCGGCTGGCCAAGGAAGCGGGTATCGCCCTGACCCCGGCCGGCGCGACGCACCCGTACGGCGACGACCCCGAAGACGCCGTCATCCGCATCGCCCCGACGTACCCTGAGCTGGCCGAAGTCGAAGAGGCCATCCGTGGTCTCGCCGTCTGCGTTCGCCTTGCGGCAGCGACGAAGAAATAATTTCGAGATCTGTTCCAATCCGGGTCACGGGTGGTTCCGAACGTCCGAGTGGGTGGGTGTGCACCGCAAAGACGAGAGGAACCACTCGTGTTCGGAAAGCCCTTCGTTCGTACCCTGATCTCACGCAGCGCCGAGAACCGCACGGATCGCCGCCGGTTCCTGAAGGCCGCCGGAGCGGCGGGGCTCGGTGTCGTCGGCGCGACCTACCTCGGGGTGCAGGCCACTTCGTCCGCTTCGGCGACGGGTGAGGCCGCTGCCGCCGCGGGTGCCCCCAGTGACGCGGCCGTGCTCAACTTCGCGCTCAACCTCGAGTACCTCGAAGCCGAGTTCTACTCCTTCGCCGTCTACGGTCACGGCCTCCCGGACGACATCACCGGTGGTGCGGGCACCCAGGGCGGGGTGGTGGGCGGCAAGAAGGTGATGTTCCACGACAAGGCCCTGCACCAGTTCGCGAAGGAGATCGCGGGCGACGAGGTCGCGCACGTCAAGTTCCTGCGCGGCGCTCTGGGCGAGGCCGCCGTCTCCCGGCCGGAGATCGACCTCAAGAACAGTTTCACCGCCGCGGCGCGGGCGGCCGGGCTGATCAGCGAGTACCAGCAGTTCGACCCGTTCGCCAACGAGAAGAACTTCCTGCTCGCGGCGTTCCTGTTCGAGGACGTCGGCGTGACGGCGTACAAGGGCGCCGCCCCGTTGATCACCAACAAGACGTTCCTGGACGCGGCCGCCGGGATCCTGGCCGCCGAGGCGTATCACGCCGCCACCATCCGGACCTCGCTGTTCGAGCGGGACCTCGGCGACGCGGCCGCCAAGATCTCCAACGCCCGCGACGCCCTCGACGGTCCCGGCGACGCCGACCAGGGCATCCTGCTCGGCAACCAGGCCAACCTCGTGCCCGCCGACAACAACGGCATCTGCTTCGGCCGCAGCGCGGACCGGGTGCTGAACGTCGTCTACCTGAACCCGGGCCCGGTGAAGGAGGGCGGGTTCTTCCCCAAGGGGGTCAACGGCGACATCGTCGCCAGCGGCGGCGCGTGATCCCCTCTGTCGTGTCGCCGTCACCCGGTACCGTCGGATGACGGCGACACGACAGGGGGTGGTTTGCGGTGAAGGCTGTGATCATCGGTGGCGGCATCTCCGGCACGGTGACCGCGATGGCGTTGCAGCGGGCCGGAATCGAAGCGAGCGTCCACGAGGCGTACCCGTCCGGCGGTGAGGACGCGGGCGCGTTCCTGACGATCATGCACAACGGCATGGACGCCCTGCGCGCGATCGGCGCCGAAGGACCGGTCAACGAGAACTCCTTCGCCGCCGCCGGGCTGGAACTCGTCACGCCGGACGGGCGGACCGTCGAGCAGCGCTCTTTCGACCTCGACGGCCTCGCCGGGCCCCGCACTCTCACCCGCGCGGCGATGTACCGCGCGTTGCAAGAGGAAGCGATCTCGCGCGGGATCACCTTCGAGCGCGGGAAGCGGCTTGTCTCGGCCACGCCGGGTGTCGCTCGCTTCGAGGACGGGACCGTGGCCGAGGGCGACATCCTGATCGGCGCAGACGGCCTGCGGTCGGTCGTCCGGAACATCATCGACCCTTCGTGCCCGCCGCCGCGCTCGACGGGCCTGGACGTCGTCTACGGCTACACGACCGACACGAGCGTCCCGCAGGCGCCGTCCCTCTATCGGATGATCCAGAGCCTGCACGCTTTCTTCGGTTATACGAGCGCTCCCGACGGCTCGACGTACTGGTTCGCCCGGCTCCCTACGGCCGAAGGAGTGCGATCCGGCCTGTCCCCGGCTGAATGGCGCACGGCGGCCTTCGTCGCTTTCGACGGGGAACCGTTGCCCGCGGCGGAAATCATCGCGTCGACGGGCGACGAGGTCTTCGGCGGTCACTCCTACGACGTGCCTTCGACGCCGGTGTGGTCCAACGCGTCGATGGTGCTCGTGGGAGACGCCGCGCACGCTGCTTCGCCCGCCGCGGGACAGGGCGCGTCGATGGCGCTGGAGGACAGTGTCGTGCTGGCGCAGTGTTTGCGGGATCTTCCTGACGCGCCAACGGCTTTCGCGGCCTACGAGCGGCTGCGGCGGGCGCGGGTGGAGAAACTGGTGGCCGGTAGCGCCGCGGTTTCGTCGGGGACGACGTCCGATCGGGACCGGAACTGGCTCTATCAGCACCACATCGAGTGGGACGCCACGATCAGCCGCGCTTAGCCGGCTGCTTGCGGTGCCGCCCGGAGACGTGACTCGCGTGCTTGAACGCGGAACTCGCGTGATTGAAGGCGGAACTCGCGTGACTGGACGCCGAACTCGGGTGTGCGGAGTCTGATCACGCGAGATCCGTCTCCAAGCACGCGAGATCCGTGTCCGATCACGCGAGATCCGCCTTCATGTACCGAAGGGCTACTTCTTGTACAGCGCTTCGATGTCGTTCGCGTAGTTCTTGTTCACGATGTTGCGCTTCAGCTTGAGGCTCGGCGTGATCTCGCCACCGGCCTCGGTGAAGTCCTTCGAGAGGATCGTGAACTTCTTGATCGCCTCGGCCTGCGACACCGCGCTGTTGGCCTGATCGACGGCCTGCTGGACTTCGGCGCGCAGTTCGGCGTCACCGGCCAGATCGGACACCGTGGCGTCGGAAGGCTTGCCGTGCTGGGACTTCCACGACGGGAAGTACTCCTCGTCGATGGTGATCAGCGCGCCGATGAACGGCCGCTGGTCGCCCACCACCATCGCCTGGCTGATCAGCGGGCTGGCCTTGATGGTGTCCTCGAGACCGGACGGGGCGACGTTCTTGCCGCCCGCGGTCACGATGATCTCCTTCTTGCGCCCGGTGATCTTGAGGAATCCGTCGCTGTCCAGCTCGCCGAGGTCGCCGGTGTGGAACCAGCCGTCCTCGAGCGCTTCGGCGGTCGCCTCGGCATTGTTGAAGTAGCCGCTGAACACGACGTCACCCTTGAGCAGGATCTCGCCGTCGTCGGCGATCCGCACCGAGGTCCCGGCGACGGGCCGCCCGACGGTGCCGACGCGGAACCCGTCCTGGGTGCCGACGCACGCCGCCGCGGACGTCTCGGTCAGGCCGTAGCCCTCGAACACCGGGACGCCGATGCCGCGGAAGAAGTGCGCCAGCCGCACGCCGAGCGGGGCACCGCCGGACACCGCGGCGACACACCGGCCGCCCAGCGCCGCGCGAAGCTTGCTGAAGACGAGCTTGTCGAACAGCGCGTGCTTGACCTTGAGGCCCAGCCCGGCGCCGCCGGTGTCCTGAGCCTGGCTGTAGGCGACGGCGGTGGCTTCGGCGGCGTCGAAGATCTTGCCCTTGCCGTCACCGTGGGCCTTCTGCTTCGCGCTGTTGTAGACCTTCTCGAACACGCGCGGTACGGCGACGACGAACGTCGGCCGGAAGGTGCCGAGGTCGGCGACGAGGTTCTTGACGTCCGAGGTGTGCCCGAGGGTCACGCGCGCGCTGAGCGCCGTCACCGCGATGGCGCGGGCGAGGACGTGCGCGAGCGGCAGGAACACCAGCAGCGAGTTGCCCTGCTCCATCAGCTGCGGGAACGCGGCGATGTCGGCGCGGATCTCGGCGAGGAGGTTCCGGTGGGTCAGCTCGACACCCTTGGGACGGCCGGTCGTGCCCGACGTGTACACGATCGTGGCGAGGTCGCCCGCCTTCACCGTGCGGCGGCGCTCGTGCAGGTCGTCGTCGCTCAGCTCGGCGCCCCGCGCGGTGAGATGATCGACGGCGGGCTCGTCCGCGGCCTCGATCTGCCAGGTGTGCTCGAGCGTGTCGAGGCGCCCCTTGACGGATTCCAGCGTCGCGAGGTGTTCGTCGGTCTCGACGAACACGCCCTTCGCCGCCGAGTCCGAAAGGATCCAGTGGACCTGCTCGGCCGAGGAGGTGTCGTAGATCGGGACGGTGACCGCGCCCGCGGCCCAGATCGCGAAATCGATCAGGGTCCATTCGTAGCGGGTCTTGGACATCAGCCCGATCCGGTCGCCCGGTGCGATGCCCGCCTGTGCCATTCCCTTGGCCACGGCGAGAACCTGGGCGGCGAAGTCCTTGGCGGTGATGTCCAACCAGGTACCGTCGACCTGGCGGCGGAAACTCACGACATCGGAGAACCGCTCGGCGTTCGCCCAGACGACGTCCGCGAGGTTCTCGTCGTCGGTCACCGGATTGGCGGCGGGGGCGCTGAATTCGCGCACGAGGAACCTCCGTGTTCGCGTGCAAGTGGTGTGACCGGTGTTACCCGCCAGTCAACTTAGCGTGCCGTGCACCTTAAGACCATGCTGACGAATCGGCCATACCGAGGGCATGACATTCTGCCGCGTGTGAACCAGGCGCCGCCAGCCCTCGACATCGTTGACGAGACCTTCCTCGTGGTCCCGCCCTCCACCGTGGCCGCCGCCTTCGCCGATCCGCGATCTTGGTCACGTTACTGGCCCGACCTCGTTCTCGAGGTCTACACCGACCGCGGCGACCAAGGATTGCGCTGGACGGTGCGCGGCGCCTTGATCGGTACGATGGAGGTCTGGCTCGAGCCGGTGCTCGACGGCACTCTGCTGCATTACTTCCTGCGCGCCACTCCCGCCGGTCCGGACGGGGAGCCGCTGGCGCTCCAGGCCCGGGACCTGCGGCGGGAGTTCGACCGCAGGGCGCGTGCCGCCAAGGCGATCGCGCTCGGGCTCAAAGAGGTCCTGGAGGACGGGCGCGAGCCCGGGGTCGGCCCCCGGGCCGAGTAGGCAGGGGGAACATGCGGGTTCACGTGGTGTCGGACGTGCACGGCAACGCCGACGCGCTCAAACGCGCGGGAGACGGCGCCGACGCGCTGATCGTGCTGGGCGACCTGCTGGACTTCGTCGACTACCGCGAGCACGACAAAGGGATCATGGGCGCGCTGTTCGGCGCCGAGAAGGTCGGCGAATTCGCGCGGCTGCGGCGTGAGGGCACTCGTGATGAGACCGTTGCCTTCTCGCGATCCTTGTGGGCCACTTTGGCCGATCCGGCCGCCGCCGTCGGAGAGGCGATCCTCGACCAGTACGCCGTCCTGTTCGGCGCCCTCACCGCGCCGACGTACGCGACGCCCGGCAACGTCGACGACCCGTCGCTGTGGCCCGAGTTCGCCGGTGACGGCATCTCCGTCCTCGACGGAGAGGTCGCCGAGTTCGGCGGGCTGCGCTTCGGGTTCATCGGCGGCGCGCTGCTCCCGCCGAACGTGGTCCCGCGCCGCAACGGCTTCTGGCGGCCGTACCTGCGCACCCGCGAGGAGTACGACACCGCGGTCGGCGCGCTCGACGACGTCGACGTCCTGTGCACCCACATCCCGCCCGCCGTCCCGGAACTGACCTACGACGTGATCGCGAGGCGGTCCGAGATCGGGTCGTCGGCGCTGGTGGACCTTATCCGCGAGCAGCGGCCGCGCTGGTCGGTCTTCGGGCACGTCCACCAGCCCCTCTCCTCGCGGACGAGGCTCGGCAGGACCGAATGCCGTAACGTCGGTCACTTCAAAGAGACGGCACAGCCGTACGTGCTTCGCTGGTGACGCTCGGCTCCGGCTAGGCTGCGCTCATGGCCGAGCAGTCCACGCAATCCATCGAGGTCGACGCCGAGCCCGAGCGGGTCATGGCCGTCATCGCCGACTTTCCCGCGTACCCGGAATGGGCCAAGGCCGTCCGGGAGACCGAGGTGCTCGGCGAGGACGACAAGGGCCGCGCCAAACAGGTGAAACTCACCCTCGACGCCGGACCGATCAAGGACGTCTACACCCTCGAGTACGACTGGGACGCCGATGGCCAGGGCGTCAGCTGGCGCCTGGTCAAGGGCCAGATGCAGAAGGCCCAGAACGGCCGCTACGCCCTCGAAGCGCTGGCCGCCGGCCGCACCAAGGTGACGTATACGCTGTCCGTCGAGCTGGCGCTGCCGATGATCGGGCTGCTGCGCCGCAAGGCCGAGAAGATGGTCATGGACACCGCGCTCAAGGAGCTCAAGAAGCGCGCCGAAGCATCCTGAGTTCGAAGGGTAGGCATGCGGATCCTGCTGTTCACCGGCAAGGGGGGTGTCGGCAAGACCACGCTGGCCGCGGCGACGGCGGCGGCACTGGCCGGGCGGGGCAGGAAGACGCTCGTGGTCTCGACCGACCCGGCGCATTCCCTCGGTGACGCCTTCGGCCGCGCCCTCGGCGCCGAACCGTCCGAAGTGGACGACCTGCTGCACGCCGCCCAGATCGACACCCGCGGCCTCGTCGACAGCACCTGGCGCGAACTCAGGCAGGAACTGCAGACAGCGCTCGCGGGAGCGGGCCTCGACTCGCTCGACGCCGAAGAGCTGACAGTCGTGCCCGGCGTCGACGAACTCCTCGCCCTCACCGAGGTCCAGCGTCTCGCCGAGCACGGTCCCTGGGAGACGGTCGTCGTCGACTGCGGGCCGACAGCGGAAACGCTGCGCCTGCTGGCTTTGCCCGAGGCCGTCTCGGGTTACCTGGCGCGGATGTTCAAACCGGGCGCGCGGCGGACGGCGGCCGCGGTGCGGCGCCTCGGCGCGCATCTGGAGTCGCTGCGCACCCTGCTCACCGATCCGGCCACCACCACCGTGCGGCTCGTGCTGACCCCGGAACGCGTCGTCGTCGCGGAAGCCCGCCGTACGCTCAGTTCCCTGGCCCTGCGCGGAATCCTGGTCGACGGCCTGATCGTCAACCGGCTGATGCCCGCGCCCGGTTTCTGGCGCGGTGCCGCGGCTTCGTGGATGCGGACCCGGCGCACGCAGCAGAACGCCGTCCTCGCCGAACTCGCCGACGCCGGCTTCGGGCCGGCGCAGGTGAAGCCCGTCGAGCACCGCGCCGTCGAGCCGGTGGGGCTCGAGGCGTTGCAGGAAATCGCGTACGAGTTGTATCAAGGCCTGGATCCCTTGGCCGGAAACGAAAAGGGTGTCACCCCGCTCTTGCAGGTGTCCGAATCGGACGGTGGCTACCGGTTGCGGATCGCCGTGCCGTTGCACCGGGATTCCGAAGTGGACCTGGCCAGGGTGGACGATGATCTCGCCGTCACCGTCGACGGTTTCCGGCGGCTGATCGCGCTGCCGGAGATGTTGCGCCCGTGCCGGATCACCGGTGCGGAATCCGACGCGCGCGGCCTGGTCGTGAGCCTGGCCGGGAACCGGGGACCCGGGTGAGCGAGAACAACGAACAAGCACGGACCGACGGCTTGAAACTGGCCGAAGAGATCCGGCTGCTGGTCGAACTGGTCGTCGAGCACGCCGCGCCGTGGCTGGAGGGACTGATCTCCGCGGGACACGGCTGCCCGGGACACGGCGATTCCGGCCACGAGGCCGTCGGCGGCTGGTGCCCGCTCTGCGCGATCGTCGAGGTCTTCCGCGGCGAGCGGCCCGAGTTCGTGGCACGGCTGATGGAGCAGGCCGCGCAGCTCGTCGCGCTGCTGCGGGCGGTGCTCGCCGATCGCTGGGAGCCCGAGGGCGGGGTGCACATGCCGGGGTTCCAGCCTGCGCGGAAGGAGCCCGCGCGGGAAGATGCGCCGGTGGGAGCTTCGCGGGTCCAGCACATCACGGTGACCAGGCGCGACGCTTGGCAGCCGGACCGGGAGAACTGAGTTGCTGACGGTAGGGGTGGACGTCGGGGGCACGAGTGTGCGCGCCGGCGTGGTGGACGAGCACGGCTCGCTGATGGACACCGCCAGGGTCGGTACCCCCGGCGAGGAGAACGCGCTCGAAGACGCCATCGCCGGGGTCATCGAAGACCTCCGTAACCGGCACGACGTGTCCGGTGTCGGGCTCGCGGTCGCCGGCTTCGTCGCCAAGGACCGGCGGACGGTGATGTTCGCGCCGCATCTGTCGTGGCGTGCCGCGCCGGTCGCCGAACGGATCGAGAAACGCGTCGGCCTCCCGGTCACCCTCGAACACGACGCCAACGCCGCCGCCGTCGGCGAGTACCGCTTCGGCGCCGCGCGAGGCGCCCATGTCGCCGCGCTGATCGCGCTCGGTACCGGGATCGGCGCGGGCCTGCTGCTCGACGGCAAGATCTACCGGGGCGCGTACGGTGTCGCGCCGGAGCTCGGGCACTTGACCGTCGTCCCCGGCGGGCGGGCCTGCCCCTGCGGCAAGTACGGCTGCTGGGAGCGGTACTGCAGCGGGACGGCCTTGGCCGCGACGGCCGTGGAGCTGCTCGCGCGGCATCCCGGCCGCTCGACCGTGCTCGCGCGTGAGACCAGGGGAGACCCCGGTTCGGTCACCGGGCGCCGCGTCGCCGGCGCCGCCCGCGACGGCGACCCGATCGCCCAGCGCGCGATGACGGAACTGGCCAAGTGGCTGGCCGAGGGGCTGGCGCTGGTCGCCGACGTCTTCGATCCCGAGATCATCGTGATCGGCGGCGGGGTGTCCGAATCTGCTCCGCTGTTCCTCGACGAGGCGCGCGAGCACTACGCGGGCAAGATCACCGGCGCCGGGCACCGGCCGCTGGCCCGGATCCGCACCGCGCATCACGGGGACGACACCGCCATCGTCGGCGCCGCGGCACTCGCCGTCGACGCCGCGAAGGCTCCCGGCGCCGAGGTCGGTGTGACAGGCTGAAGGCGTGACCCGTCAAGACGGCAACGGCTTCGTGAAATGCGACTTCGGGCATCTTCACTGGGGCTTGAACGGTGCCGCCGGGTTGCTGCTGTCCGATCCCGCTCGCGGTGTCCTGCTGCAGCGCCGGGCGTGGTGGGTCCATCATGGACGAACCTGGGCCTTGCCCGGAGGCGCCGTCGAGGCGGGGGAGAGCGCGCGCGAGGCCGCCACCCGCGAGGCGCACGAGGAGGCCGACATCCCGCCCGGCCTGGTCCGTCCGCTGTCGGCGTCGCACGTCGACCACGGGAATTGGCGCTACACCACGATCCTGGCCGCGCCGATCGGCACGCTTTCGGCCAGGGTGAAGAACGCGGAGAGCGCGGAACTGCGGTGGGTCCGCGCGGGCGAGGTCGCGGACTTCCGCCTGCACCGGGATTTCGCGGTGGCGTGGCCGGGATTGAGGGAACACTTGGATCGCAGGCTGGTACTGGTGGTCGACGGCGCGAACGTCGTCGGATCGCGGCCGGACGGCTGGTGGCGTGACCGCCGCGGCGCCGCGGAACGGTTGCGGGACAAGCTCGCGACCCTGTCCGAGACCGGGTTCGCCGATCCGGCGCTCCCCGGCGGCGGGGAGTGGTCCTGGTGGCCGAAAGTCGTGCTGGTCGTCGAGGGCAAGGCGCGGGGAGTCGAGGCGGTTCCCGGTGTCGAGGTCGTCGACGCCGAGGGCGAAGGCGACGACAAGATCGTGGCCGTGGCACGTTCCGCTCGTGAAGCCGGTCCGGAGGATCACGTCGTCGTGGTGACCGCCGATCGCGAGCTGCGTTCCCGCGTCGAGGCCCTGGGCGCCTCGACCTTCGGGCCGGGCACCCTCTTGCCCCACCTAGAGCCCCGCGTTTAGTCCTCTGGTTGCGGTAGTTCGGCATCGAACTACCGCAACTAGAGGACTAAACGCGAGCTAGGGGCGCGGGATCGTTCCTTCTCGCATCTCCGAGATGAGCGAAGCGACGACGGCGCGAAGGCTGCCGTTGTACTGCTTCGCCACCGCGCGCTGGCGCAGGTAGCTGGGCCCGTAGCGCAGGATCGTCTCCACCGACCGCAGTTCGTCGGCGCAGTCCAGGCGCTGGGCCACCGGTTCGAGCCGGTCCAGCAGGTCGAAGGTGTCCTCGGTGACCAGCCGCTCGTTGCCCGCGGCGTCGAGGATGACGATCGCGTCGACGCCGTAGCGCGCCGCACGCCACTTGTTCTCCTGGACGTGCCACGGCGGCAGCGTCGGCAGGATCTCGCCGTCGTCGAGGCGCGCGCTGAAATCGTCGACCAGGCATTGGGTCAGCGCCGAGATCGCGCCGACCTCCTCCAGCGTGGGCAGCCCGTCGCATACGCGCATCTCGATCGTCCCGAAATGCGGGGCGGGCCGGACGTCCCAGCGGATCTCGGAGAAGTGGTCGATCACGCCCGTGGTGAACATGTCGTCGACGTAGCTCTCCAGCTCCTCCCACTTCCGGAACTGGAACGGCAACCCGGCCGTCGGCAGCTGCTGGAACATCAGCGCGCGGTTCGACGCGTACCCGGTGTCCTCCGCTCCCCAGTACGGCGAGGACGCCGAAAGGGCTTGCAGGTGCGGCGCGTAGTTGAGCAGCGCGTCCAGGATCGGCAGGGCCTTGTCGCGGTGGTCGAGGCCGACGTGCACGTGGACGCCGTAGATCAGCATCTGCCGTCCCCACCACTGGGTCCGGTCGATGAGCTTGGCGTACCGCTCCTTGTCGGTGACCTTCTGCTGGTACCACGTCGAGAACGGATGCGACCCGGCGGAGAACAGCTCCACGCCCAGCGGGTCGAGCACCGAGTGCACGACGTCCAGCGACTCGTTCAGATCGGCCTTGACCTCGGCGATCGTGTCGCAGATGCCGCTGATCACCTCGATGGTGTTGAGCAGCAGTTCCTGCTTGATCTTCGGATGCTCTTCCTCGCCGCCGGGACGGACGGCGTCGAGCACCTGCTCCGCGACCGACGAGAGTTCACCGGTCCGCCGGTCGACGAGGGCGAGTTCCCATTCCGCGCCGACCGTCGACCGGCGCGAGGGAGTGAAGTCGATCTTCATGTTCGGGATTGTCCGGCAGTTCAGACCTGCGCGCCGTTGTGCGGGTCCGCGCCGGGCGGCGGCCCCTGGCGGACGCGCAGCAGGAGGAGCGCGATCGCGGTCGCGAGGGCGAGGATGCCGAGCGGCGTGCCGAGCCGCGTGCCCATGCCGATCAGGGTGGGGGCGATCAGGAGCAGCAGGCCGAGCAAGAAGAACAGCAGGACGATGAACGCGCCCTTGCGCGGCCGCGGCAGGGGAGGCGGCTCGGGCGGCACGAAATGGCCCTCGTCGTCGCTCGATCCGGCGGGGTCGTCCTCGAACAGGGTCTTGTCCCAGCTGGTGCCGCCACCTCGCCAGCCCGGTTCGGGGTCGGCCTCCGAAGAGGTCTCGGGCCGGGGTGCCTTCTCCGACGGCTTCTCGACCTTCTCAGCCTTCTCGGTCTTTTCCACGGCCTTCCCGGCCGGTTTCCCGAGGTCTTCCTCGGGGAACAGCCCGACGCCCTCCGCACGGAGGTCGGCCACGATCTCGGCGAACGTCGCGTCGACGTCCTCCGGCCCGTCCTTGCCTCTGCTCATCCGGCGTCCACCTGTCCCGCCCGGCGCACGGACCGGGCGAAGTCCACCGTACGCGTGAAGATCAGGCTTGCGTCGTGGTCTTGCGTGGCGACGTGGAAGCTGTTTTCCAGCACCACCTCGGTGACGTCCTCGCTGCCGATCCCGTCGAGGATCACCTGGGAGTTGACCGGCTCCACGATGTGGTCGACGGCCGAGTGGAGCAGCAGCACGGGCTGGGTCACTTTGGCCAGGTCCGCGCGGGTGAGCCGCCAGAGCTTCGCCAGGCTCGCCGCGGCGCGCACGGGTGTCCGTGAGTAGGCCAACTCCGTCTCGCCCGGCTTCGCGATGTCGTTGGCCACGCCCGGCACCGAAGGCAGGACCCTCGACAGGACGGGCAGCAGCTTCGCGTCCCAGCGCAGTGTCAGGACCGACGGGTTCACCAGCACGATCCCGGCGATCCGGTCACCGAACTCCTCGGCCAGCCGCAGGGTCAGCGTCCCACCCATCGACAACCCGGCGACGAACACCGAGTCGCAGGCCGACAGGAGCGCCAGGAGTTCTTCACGGACCGCGCCGTACCAGTCCTCCCAGCCTGTCCGGTTCATGTCCTGCCACCGGGTGCCGTGTCCGGGGAGCAGCGGGCAGCGCACCGTGTAACCGGCTTCGGCCAGATGGTCGCCCCAGGGCCGCATACTCGCGGGGGTGCCGGTGAACCCGTGGCACAGCAGGAACCCTGCTTCGGTCGAACCGGTGTGAGCGAACGGTTCCGCGCCGGCGAGGACGGCCATGCGATCGCCTTCCGTGAGAGCTGGGTAGGTCTACTATGTTCGCACGAGCGGACCGGCTTGTGGGCCCCCGGCCGTCGCCGGAATCGAGCCGGATCGGGTGTGAGATCCGTCGCTGGGTGCGGGTAACCGGGTGGACTTCGTTGTGCCGCGGGTGCGCGATTCGTAGTCTTGACCATCGGGCGCGGGGGTTGAGCTGCAAGGAGGAGTTTTCGCAGTGCTGTACTGGCTCATGAAACACGTGTTTATCGGGCCACTGCTCAAGGCGCTGTGGCCCACCAAGGTGGTCGGTGCGGAGAACATCCCCGACGACGGTGGCGTGATCCTCGCGGGCAACCATCTGGCGGTGGCGGACTCCTTCTTCATGCCGCTGCGGGTCAAGCGCAAGGTGACCTTCCCGGCCAAATCGGAGTACTTCACCGAAAAGGGCCTCAAGGGCCTGCTGAAGAAGTGGTTCTTCACCGGTGTCGGCCAGTTCCCGATCGACCGCTCCGGCGGCAACGCGGCGCAGGCCGCGCTCGACACCGCGACCAGGCTGGTCCGCGAGGGGCATCTGCTCGGCATCTACCCCGAGGGCACCCGCTCCCCGGACGGCCGCCTGTACAAGGGCAAGACCGGCGTCGCGCGGATCGCGCTCGACTCCGGCGGCCTCGTGGTCCCGGTGGCCATGGTCGGCACCGACAAGGTGAACCCGATCGGCTCGAAGATGTGGTGGCCGCGCCGCCTCGAGATCCGGTTCGGCAAGCCGCTCGACTTCTCGCGCTACGAGGGCCTCGCCGGCGACCGGTTCATCGAGCGGTCCATCACCGACGAGATCATGTACGCGCTGATGGAGCTCTCCGGCCAGGAGTACGTCGACATCTACGCCGCCAAGGCGAAGGAACTGCTCGCCGCCGAAGAGGCGGGGATCCGGCCGAAGGTGCCCGCGCAGCCGTCCGCCAAGGACGTCGCCCGCATCCCGGACACCAAGGTCGGCTGAGACCCCACTAGGGTTCTGCGGTGCGCTTTTTCTACGACACCGAATTCATTGAGGACGGCGTGACCATCGATCTGGTGTCGATCGGTGTCGTGGACGAAAGAGGCCGCGAGTTCTACGCGGTCTCGACCGATTTCGATCCCGGCAAAGCGGGCCCCTGGGTCCGCGACCACGTGCTCCCGAAACTCCCGTCGCCCGCCGACCCGGCGTGGCGCAGCCGCGAGAAGATCCGCACGGATCTGCTCGAGTTCTTCGGCAAGCCGCCCGGCGGGATCGAACTGTGGGCCTGGTTCGCCGCCTACGACCACGTCGCGCTGGCGCAGCTGTGGGGGCCGATGCCCGCACTGCCGCGCCAGCTCCCGCGATTCACGCGTGACCTGCGGCAACGCTGGGAGGACGCGGGCAAGCCCAAGCTCCCGGCGGCCCCGGACGACCAGCACGACGCCCTCGCGGACGCGCGGCACAACTTCCAGCGCTGGGGAATCATCGAGTCCTACTGGCAGCGCTAGTCGGGCCGGGTGCCGGCCTTCACGGACTTGCGGATCGCACCGGCCGCGCGTGAAGGTGATGCCTCGGTCCGGTAGGTCGTGAGTGCTGGCGGCGAAGCCTGACTGTGTGGATTTCGGGACGTCAGATGTCCCGAAATCCACACGGTTCCTGGGACGTCGCGGTTCCACGACGGCACGCTGACCTGCCCAGGCGCTCACCGCCGCGAGTCGACGGCCTCGGCGAGGGTGTCCAGCAGTTCGGCCGTCGTGTCCCAGCCCAGGCACGCGTCCGTGATCGACTGCCCGTAGGTCAGCGACGCCGCCTCGCCGAGCGTGAGGTCCTGTCGCCCCGCCACCAGGAAACTCTCCAGCATCAGCCCCGCGATGCCCCGTTCACCGGCGCCGATCCGCCTGGCGAGCTCGCGGACGACCGAAGCCTGGCGCACGTGGTCCTTCGCGCTGTTGCCGTGGCTCGCGTCGATGATCACACGCTCCGGCAGCCCCGACTTCGCCAGCCGGGCCAGCGTGTCGGCCACCGTCGCGGCGTCGTAGTTCGGGCCCGCGGCGCTGCCGCGCAGGATCACGTGGCAGTCCTCGTTCCCCGCGGTGGTGATCAGCGCGGCGAGACCGTCGGGGTTGATCCCGGCGAACACGTGGCTCGCGCCCGCCGCGCGGGTGGCGTCGACGGCGACCTGGACGTCGCCCTCGGTCGAGTTCTTGATCCCCACGGGCATCGAAAGCGCGCTGCACAGCTGCCGGTGCACCTGGCTCGCCGCGGTCCGCGCGCCGATGGAACCCCAGGTCACGGTGTCGGAGATGAACTGCGGGGTGATCGGGTCGAGGAATTCGCAGCCGACCGGAAGGCCGAGCGCGGAGATGTCGAGCAGCAGTTTGCGCGCCATCCGGAGGCCGTGGTTGACCTCGTAGGTGCCGTCGAGGCCGGGGTCGTTGATCAGGCCTTTCCAGCCGAGCGTGGTCCGCGGCTTCTCGAAGTAGACGCGCATGACGATGTGCAGGTCGCGGCGGTGTTCTTCGGCCTTGGCGGCGAGGCGGCGGGCGTAGTCGAGCGCGGCGTCCGCGTCGTGCACCGAGCAGGGCCCGACGACGACGAGGAGCCGGTCGTCCCGGCCGTCGAGGATGTCGACGGCCGAGGCCCGCCCGGCTAGGACGGTATCGGCGGTTTCCGCCGTCATCGGATGTTCGTGCCGCAGCATCGCGGGCGACAGCAGCGGGCTGATGGCCGCCGTGCGGTGTCCGTCGAGGGCGATCAGGGTGTCAGCGGAGGGAGACATCGCGGGTCTGGTTCCTTTCGAAAGGGATACCGACCCGCGGGAACTCGCCGAGCCGGTGTGATTCCGGCTCGGGGTGGTGGTCAGCGCAGGTTCACGCCGCCGTGCCCACCCGGGGCCGGCTTCGTAAACCAGAAATAGCGCTGCACGACGCCAAGCTAGCACATCCGTGATCGCGGACCGATTCCCGAGGTGGTCCGCCCTGCACCGATCCAGAGAACTCCCGCTACGCTGGCGTCGGGACATGTGACTGTCATCTCTACGGAACACAAGACGGAGGCTTCTGATGCGTGTCGGTGTGCTGACCGGCGGTGGCGACTGCCCGGGGCTCAACGCGGTGATCCGCGCTGTGGTGCGCAAGGGCATCGAGGTGCACGGCTGGGACATCGTCGGGTTCCGCAACGGCTGGAACGGTCCCCTCACCGGGGACAGCCGCCCGCTCGGGCTGAACGACGTCGAGGACATCCTCACCCGCGGTGGCACCATCCTGCGCTCCTCGCGGACCAACCCGTACAAGGTCGACGGCGGCGTCGACAAGATCAAGGCCGTGCTCGCCGAGCAGCAGGTCGACGCGCTGATCGCGATCGGCGGCGAGGACACCCTCGGCGTCGCGAAACGGCTCACGGACGACGGCGTCGGCGTCGTCGGGGTGCCCAAGACGATCGACAACGACCTCGGCGCCACGGACTACACCTTCGGCTTCGACACGGCCGTCTCGATCGCCACCGAGGCCATCGACCGCCTGCACACCACGGCCGAGTCGCACCACCGCGCGCTGGTCGTCGAGGTCATGGGACGGCACGCGGGCTGGATCGCGCTGCACTCCGGCCTCGCCGGCGGCGCGAGCGTGATCCTGGTGCCGGAGCGGCACTTCAACGTCGACCAGGTCGTTTCGTGGGTCGAGCGCCGCTTCGAGAAGGAGTACGCGCCGATCATCGTCGTCGCCGAGGGCGCGCTGCCCGAGGGGGGCGAGGAGCGGCTGCTCACCGGTGAGAAGGACGCCTTCGGGCACGTCCGGCTCGGCGGCATCGGCACCTGGCTGGCCGACGAGATCGCCGCCCGCACCGGCAAGGAGTCCCGCGCGGTCGTGCTCGGGCACGTCCAGCGCGGCGGCACCCCGACGGCGTACGACCGCGTGCTCGCCACCCGGTTCGGCCTCAACGCCGTCGACGCCGTGGCCGACGGCGACTTCGGCGTGATGGTGGCCCTGCGCGGAACGGACATCGTCCGCGTCAAGCTCTCCGAGGCGACCGCCGAACTCAAGACCGTTCCGGCCGAACGGTACGAAGAGGCCGAAGTCTTCTTCGGCTGAGCCCTGTTTCAGGAGAAGGCCCCTTACTTTGTGCTGAGCTCGGGTAAGGGGCCTTCGCTTTCCTTGCGGCCCCGCCCTCGCGGCGAGTTGAATCGGCCACCCGGGGGATCTTGGGTGGAAGGGCGGGGGTTCTCATGGCGGGAGCGGGATCCAGCAGGCGCGAGTTCCTGAGATGGCTGGCCGCGAGCGGGACCGGGGTGGCGCTCGCCGGACTGCTGCCCGGTACGGCCGCCGCGGCCACGGGCGAAATCGTCGTCATCGCCCGCGTCACGCTGATCGACGGCACGGGTTCGGCCCCGCGACGCGACGTCTCCGTGGTGCTCGTCGGCGATCGGATCGCCTGGGTCGGCGCCGCCGACCACATACCGGAAACCGGTGGCGCGCGGGTGATCGACGGCCGCGGCAAGTACCTCGTCCCGGGACTCTGGGACATGCACACCCACGGCGCGGACCTCGAAGAGATCGTCCCGCCGCTGCACCTGGTCCACGGTGTCACGGGCGCCCGCGAGATGTGGGGCTACGCGGAGAACCGCGCGACCAGGGACAAGATCGAACGCGGTGACCTGCTGGGCCCGCGCATGGTGCTGGGCAGCGGGATCGTCGACGGACCGGTCACGCTCCTGAGCCCACCGGTGCTCCAGGTGTCGACGGAGGCCGAGGCGCGGGCCGTCGTCCGCGCGGAGGCGGCGGCGGGCGCCGAATTCGTCAAGGTCTACTCGTACCTCGGTCCCGAGGCGCTGCGCGCGGTCGCGGCCGAGACCCGTGACCGGGGCCTGCGGTTCTCCGGGCACTGGCCGTACAAGGTTTCCCACGGGGAGGCGAGCGACCTCGGCCAGCACAGCTTCGAGCACTTCTTCGGGGTGTCCGTCCACTGCTCGTCCCGGCGCGACGAGATCCTCGCCAGGCTGAAGGCGACGCCCTTCGACCCCGCGGCGCCGCGCGCCTTCTTCAACCTGGCACGGCAGCTGGAGTTCGACTCGGTCAGCACGTACAGCCCCGCCGCCGCTTGGGCCTACTTCGGCAGGCTGCGGCGCAACGGCACCTGGCACTCGCCGACCCTCACGATCAACCGGGTCGTCACCCAGCCCGCCGAAACCCACAAGCAGGACGCGCGGCTGAAGTACCTGCCCGCCGACATCCGCGAGAGCTGGGCCATCGGCATCGAGCGATTCGCGCCGAAGACCCCGGCGGACATCGCCCTGCAGGAGCGGTACTACCAGGAGACGCTGCGGCTGGTCGGGGTCGCGCACGACGCGGGAGTCGGCCTCATCGGCGGCACCGACTGCCTCAACCCGTACACGTTCCCCGGCAGCGGGCTGCACGAGGAGCTCGCCTTCCTGGTCGAGGCCGGGCTCTCGCCGGTGCAGGCGTTGAAGACCGTCACGGGCGACGCGGCGAAATTCCTCGGCAGGGAGGCGACTTCGGGCACGGTCGCGGCGGGGAAGGAGGCGGACCTCGTGCTGCTGGACGCGAACCCGGCCGCCGACATCCGCAACGTCGCGAAGATCGACCTGGTGATCACCCGCGGCCGCGTCCTCGACAAGGCGGCGCGGCGCCGGATGCTCGACGCCGTCGAGGCCGCCGCGAACCGGCCGGTCACGAGCGCCCGGCTCCACTCCCTCGCCCGCCGAGGGTGCTGTTGCTGATCAGCCGAGCTTTTCGGCGAGTTCGATGATGATCCCGTCGGGTCCGCGCAGGTAGCAGAGCCGGAAGCTGTCCTCGTAGTTCACGACCTCGCCCACGAGTTCGGCGCCGTGCGGCCGCACGCGGTCGAGGACGGCGTCGACGTCGTCGACCTGGAAGGCGAGGTGGCGCAGGCCCAGGGTGTTGGCCGGAGCGTGCGAGTCTCCGGGGTGGGACTCGGGCGTGAGGTATTGGATGAGTTCGAGGCATCCTTGACCACCGGGGACGCGCACCATCGCGACCTCCGATTTGGCCTTCTCGACCGCGGTGATGCGATCCGCCAGCTCGCTCTCCATCGTCATCTTGCCGTCGAGTTCGAGACCGAAGTCGACGAAGAACGCGACGGCGGCCGTGAGGTCGCTGACGATGACGCCGACGTGGTCCATCCGCTGGATGCTCATGCTGATCTCCTCGCTGTGGGTGCTTCCGGCCCAGGGACGAAGCCGCGTCGCCGTTCTCGACATCCTGGATTCAGATGAGCGCGAGGGTGTCCAAAAGCGACACGGCGCGGGCGATGTCTTCGGTGAGCGGCCGGTCCTCGACGCTCGGGTCGAGCACGGCCGCGGCGGCCTCGTAGGCGTCCCGTGCGGGCAGGGCGACGAGTTCGGCCTTCCGCATCCGCAGCGCGCGGACGGCCGCGACCAGTTCGCACGCCAGCACCTGCCGGTACGCCGTCCCCGCCGCTGTCGCCGCCCGCGCGGCCTGCGTGGAGAAGCTCGCGTGGTCCTCGATCCCGCGTGAGACGACGGCGGTGCCCAGCGTCGCCGGGAGCGCGGCCTGCCGCAGTTCGGTGAGCGCGTCGTGCGCGACGTACTCCAGGATCATCACGCCCGAACTGCCCGACGGCCCGGCCGCGAGGAACGGCCGCAGCCCGGTGAACTCCGGCTCCACCAGGTCACCGAGCCGGGCCGCCGACAGCTCCGCGACCTGGTGGATCGTCGCGCGCACCTGATCGAGCGCGGTCGAGACGTAGGCGGTGTGGAAATGCGCGTGGTGGTAGGCGTCCTGGTGCACCGTCGAGATCATCGGGTTCTCGGTGCTGGCGTTGATCTCCACCGCGAGTACGTCGCGCAGGTAGTGGATCGCGTCCAGCGCGGGCCCCTGCACCTGCGGGAACGCGCGGAGCCCGAACGGGTCTTGGATGCGCCTGCCGGGTTTGGGCGTGCCCTCCATCCCGAGCAGCCGCCGCATCTCCGCCGCGCACGCGACCTGCCCGGCGTGCGGACGTGCTTCGTGCACCGGGGTCGCGTACGCCTCCGGGTTGCCGTCGAGCGCGATGTAGGTCAGTGCCGCGACAACGTGGCTCGCCCGCGTCAGCGTGTCGAGCCGCATCGCCGCGAGGGTCGCTTCGGCGAGTGTCGCGGCGTTGCTGCTCATGAACGCGAGCGCGTCACCAGCCTGAACCGGAACCGGTGGCACGCCACCGCTCAGCCACGGCCGTTCGCCGGTGAGGGCGAGCGCGGTCTCCGCGAGCGGCGCGAGATCGCCGGTGCCGATCGCGCCGAGCCGGTGCACCAGCGGCAGCGAACCGGTGCGCACCGCGCCGGCCAGCGCCCCGATCAGCTCGGGGCTGAGCCCGGAGCGCCCGGCCAGCAGCTGGTTGAGCCGGATCAGCATCATCGCCCTGGTCTGGCCGGGGGACATGACGTCACCGCTGCCACCGGCGTGACTGCGCAGCAGCCGCAGGCCGTGATCCGGCGATTCGCCCTCGCCGACCGGGTCCTCCTTGTTGGCGCCGACGCCGGTGGTGCGGCCGTAGACGATCCGGCGTGTGCTCAGTTCCTCGGCGAGTTTCCACGCGCTCTCGGCTCCGCGCAGGGCGGCGATGGACACATCGATGTTCAGCGGTCCCTCGGTGGCCGCGGCGGTCACGACGTCCGCGCAGCGCAGGGTCCGGCCGTCGACCCGGATCACGGCGGCCTCCTTTCCCGACCGCTCCACTATGGACGCACTCAGTCCGAAGGCGGCTGCCAGGGCGGCCGGTTGCCCCAGTCCCACTTCGGCATCGGCTCTTCGACGGTGACCTCGCGACCGGGCTGCGAGAACATCACCGCGAGCCTGCTGCCCCATTCGACATACGCGGCGAACGCGGAGCGGAACTCGGGATCGGCCGGGAGCCCGGCCTCGTCGGCGGCGTCGAACAGCAGGTTCACCCAGCGGCGGCGCTGCTCTTCGGTGATGCCCTTGCCGAGATGCCGTCCGACCATGTGCCGGTGCCCGCCGTGGTCGTGGCTGTAGGTCTCCGGACCGCCGAACACCTCGGCGAGCCAGATCGCGACGTGCTCGGGATGGCCGGGGTCCATGTCGCGGAAGACCGGCTCCAGCAACGGGTCCTTCAGGACGTGGCCGTAGAAGACGGCGGTCAGCCGGCGCAGGGCGTCCAGCCCGCCCGCCCATTCGTACAACGTCGGCGTTTCGGTCACGTAAGGTCCTCCCAGTGCGGTGATCCCCCCGGTCAGGCAAGGCAACACCACCGCCCTTCCGGCGGCAACCGCTTACTTTTCGGTGCGTACCAACGGGAGTGGTGATGAAGCGGTATCACTGCGCGGTCGAGCTCGCCGTCGACGTCATCGGTGGCAAGTGGAAGCCGGTGATCCTCGCGCATCTGAAAGAGGGCGTGCACCGCTACGGCGAACTGCGCCGCCGGATGCCGGACGTCAGCGAGAAGATGCTGACCCAGCATCTGCGCGAACTGGAGGCGGACGGCCTCGTGCACCGCGAGAGCCGGGAGGGCCGGGTGCCGCACGTCGAGTACCGGCTCACCGACGAAGGGGAGCGGTTACGCCCCGCACTCGAAGCGCTCTACGACTGGGGAACGCGGCGGGCGGCCGACCAAGGCATCACCTTCGAACCGTTACCTATTCACTGACTGTCTTCGCCGGGGCTCTTCTCCAGGAATCCGCGGTACGGCGCGAGCCAGGCGTCGACCTCCGCGAGCGGTTCCGGACGGAGCCGGTGGCACCGGCGCTGGGCGGCGACGCGGACGGAGAGACCAGGCCCGCGCCTAGGATCCCGAAAGTCGGCATCATCCAGGCAATGTGCCTTGCGCGGCATATTCCCTTCAAGGAATGTTCGAAAATGTCCATCCGAAAGTCTTGGTCTGAACCATTGACTGAGTGGTCTAGTCCACTTAACTTGTGCGTGTCCCGCCGCAGTCCTCTCGTCACCGCCGGTGACAGTGAAGGGAGAACGCATGTCCCGTTCGTTCAGGCTCACCGCGATCGTGGGTGCCGCGGCCGTCGCGCTCGGCGCGCTGGCCGTCGCCGCACCCGCGCAGCAGGCGACGGCCGCACCGGAAGCGCCGGACGCTTCGGTCGGCAAGGTGCTCGGGTACTTCGCCGAATGGGGCGTCTACCAGCGGAACTACCATGTGAAGAACATCGACACGTCGGGTTCGGCGAGCAAGCTGACCCATATCAACTACTCGTTCGGCAACGTGACCGGCGGCGGTTGCGCCCTCGGCGACGCCGAAGCGGCGACCAGCAAGTTCTACGACGCCGCCGGCAGTGTCGACGGCGTCGCGGACAGTTGGGACAACGGCGCGCTGCGCGGGAACTTCAACCAGCTCAAGAAGCTCAAGGCCAAGCACCCGAACCTCAAGGTGCTGTGGTCCTTCGGCGGCTGGACCTGGTCCGGCGGCTTCGGCGAGGCGGCGAAGAACCCCGCCAAGTTCGCCGAGTCCTGCTACAACCTGGTCAACGACCCGCGCTGGGCCGGTGTCTTCGACGGCATCGACATCGACTGGGAGTACCCGAACGCCTGCGGTCTCTCCTGTGACACCAGCGGCGCGGCCGCGATCAAGGATCTGGCGCAGGCCCTGCGGGCGAAGTTCGGCTCGAAGCTGGTCACCGCCGCGATCACCGCGGACGGCACCGACGGCGGCAAGATCGACGCCGCGGACTACGGCGGCGCGTCGCAGTACTTCGACTGGTACAACGTGATGACCTACGACTACTTCGGCGCCTGGGCCGCGCAGGGCCCGACGGCCCCGCACTCGCCGCTGAACGACTACGCGGGCATCCCGACCGCCGGTTTCCACTCCGACGCCGCGATCCAGAAGCTGAAGAGCAAGGGTGTCCCGGCGAACAAGCTGCTGCTGGGCATCGGCTTCTACGGCCGCGGTTGGACCGGTGTCACGCAGGACGCCCCGGGCGGCACCGCGACCGGCCCGGCGGCGGGCACCGAGCCGGGTATCCAGGACTACAAGGTCCTCAAGACCACCTGCCCGCCCACCGGCACCGTGGCGGGCACGGCCTACGCCAAATGCGGCAGCGACTGGTGGAGCTACGACACGCCGGCCACCATCGGCGGGAAGGTCGCCTACGCCAAGAACCAGGGTCTCGGCGGTGCCTTCTTCTGGGAGCTGTCCGGTGACACCACCGACGGCGAGCTGATCACCGCTCTGGCCAAGTAAGCCCATCTGGGCGCGCGTGAAGGCCCCTTTCCCTCGGCTCAGCCGAGGGAAAGGGGCCTTCACGCGCTTCTGTCGGTGCCGGGGATTACGGTCACCGCATGGGTTTCGAGGGTTTCGGTGAGTACGCCATCGACTTCTACGACGGCCTCGAGGCCGACAACTCCAAGTCCTATTGGGACGCGAACCTCGCCACCTACCAGGCCGACGTCCGCGCCCCGATGGAGGCGCTGCTCGCGGAGCTGGTCCCGGAGTTCGGCGACGGTTTCGGCACGGGGAAGGTCTTCCGGCCGTACCGCGACGTCCGGTTCGCCAAGGACAAGACGCCGTACAAGACCCATTGCGGCGCGGTGATCGAGCAGGGCCGCGGCGGCGGCGCGTACTACGTCGAGGTCGGCCCGGCCGGGCTGCGCGTCGGCGGTGGCTGCTTCCACTTCGAGTCCGATCAGCTCGCCCGGTTCCGCAAGGCCGTCGACACCGAACTGCGCGGCGCCGAGCTGGCCAAGATCCTCGCGAAGCTGGAGAAGGCGGGCTGGGAGATCAAGGGCGACAGGCTCAAGTCGAAGCCGCGCGGGTTCGCGGAGGACCACCCCCGCATCGACCTGCTGAAGTACCGCTCGGTGTACGCCGTCCGTGGCTGGGAGCCCGACGACGTCCTGCACGAGCCCGGCGCGCTCGACAGGGTGCGGAAGGCGTGGCGTCAGGTCCGCGTGTTCAACGAGTGGGCGCGCGACCGCGTCGGACCGAGCGAGAAGCCGCGCCGATAACCGTCGAACCTCGTTCGGCGGTTACGGGTGGCCCTGGTGAACTGACACTTTTCTTGAACTTTCGGTATCGGTAAAGACGTAGCTCCGATGAGGGACTACGCTGTGCGAACGTGAGCCGACGCGCGAAGATCGTTTGTACCCTTGGCCCCGCGACCGCTACGCCGGAGAAGATGCGGCAACTCGTCGACGCCGGGATGGACGTCGCGAGGATGAACTTCAGCCACGGGACGCACAGCGACCACAAGCAGGTCTACGACCTCATCCGGACAGCCGCCGCCGAATCCGGCCGTGCGGTGGGCATCCTCGCCGACCTCCAGGGGCCGAAGATCCGTCTCGGCACCTTCGCGGGCGGGCCGGTCGAGTGGCACAACGGCGACATCGTGCGCATCACCGTCGAGGACGTCGCCGGCACCCACGACCGCGTCTCGACCACCTACAAGGGACTCGCCGACGACGCGAAGCCCGGCGACCGTCTCCTGGTGGACGACGGCAAGGTCGGCCTCGTGGTCAAGGGCGTCGAGGGCCCGGACGTCGTATGCGAGGTCACCGAAGGCGGCCCCGTCAGCAACAACAAGGGCGTTTCCCTGCCGGGTATGGACGTCTCCGTGCCCGCGCTGTCCGAAAAGGACATCGAAGACCTCGAGTTCGCGCTCGAACTCGGCGTGGACTTCATCGCGCTGTCGTTCGTCCGCTCGCCCGCCGACATCGACCTGGTCCACCAGGTGATGGACCGCGTGGGCAAGGGCCGTCTCCCGGTCGTCGCGAAGATCGAGAAGCCCGAAGCGGTCTACAACCTCGAAGCCATCGTGCTCGCTTTCGACGCGGTGATGATCGCCCGTGGCGACCTGGGCGTGGAACTCCCGCTGGAGCAGGTCCCGCTGGTGCAGAAGCGCACCATCCAGATCGCCCGTGAGAACGCGAAGCCGGTCATCGTCGCGACGCAGATGCTCGAGTCGATGATCAACAGCTCCCGCCCGACCCGCGCGGAGGCCTCGGACGTCGCCAACGCGGTGCTCGACGGCGCCGACGCCCTCATGCTTTCGGGCGAGACCAGCGTCGGCCGCTACGCCATCGAGGTAGTCCAGACCATGGGCCGGATCATCGAGGCCGTCGAGACCGACTCTCCGGTCGTGCCGCCGCTGTCGCACGTCCCGCGCACCAAGCGTGGCGTCATCTCCTACGCGGCCCGCGACATCGGCGAGCGGCTGAACGCCAAGGCGCTGGTCGCCTTCACCCAGTCCGGCGACACCGTCCGGCGGCTCGCGCGGCTGCACACGCGGCTGCCGCTGCTGGCGTTCACGCCGGAGGAGAGCGTCCGCAGCCAACTCGCGATGACCTGGGGCACCACGACGCGGATCGTCCCGAAGGTCGGCTCCACCGACCAGATGATCCAGCAGGTCGACCACGCGATGCTCGAAATGGGCAAGTACGCCAAGGGTGACCTCGTGGTCATCGTCGCAGGCTCCCCGCCGGGAACCGTCGGCTCGACCAACCTCATCCGGGTGCACCGCCTGGGCGAGGACGACCACGCCTGACGCCCGCGCGGGCACCCGCTCCTGTCGAGCCACGGACTTGGCACCGAACGCCACTCACGACCACCCCGACAGGCACCCACTCCTGTCGGAGCCCGGGAGTTGAAGGGGCCCATCGCCTCGTCTGATGCGGCGAAGGGCGCTTTCCTCGCATCGCATGCGGTGAAGGGCCCCTTCAGCCCGTCGGTGGGTGTGAGCCGGGCACCCCAAGTGTCCCGAAGGTGGCCTTCGCGACAAACGTCCCGCCTCGCAGGGGCCCGAAGCACCCTTACGGCCTAAGGTTCGGTACATGACTGAGATGGCCAGGGAGGCCGCGGCCGGATTCGACAGCACCGGCGGCGTCGGCGGTCAGCCGGTGCTCGACCGGCTGGTCGCGCTGCTGGACTTGGAGAAGATCGAAGAGAACATCTTCCGCGGCGTCTCACCGGCCCATTCGCCGGTGCGGGTGTTCGGCGGGCAGGTCGCGGGGCAGGCGCTGGTCGCCGCCGGCCGCACCGTGCCCGAGGAGCGGAAGGTCCACTCGCTGCACGCGTACTTCATCCGCGGCGGCGACCCGAGTGTCCCGATCGTCTACGAGGTCGACCGCATCCGCGACGGCCGCTCGTTCACCACGCGCCGGGTCGTGGGCATCCAGCACGGCAAGGCGATCTTCTCCCTCTCCGCTTCGTTCCAGAAGGACGAGGGCGGCATCGAGCACTCCGAGGGCATGCCGGACGTCCCGGATCCCGAGTCGCTCCCGACGCTGCAGGAACGGGCCGAGGGGTACTTCCTCGGCCACCACGACCGGCCGCGCCCGATCGACCTGCGCTACGTCAACGATCCGCCGTGGGTGACCCGCGAGTCGGGGGAACGCCCCGCCAGGAACCAGGTCTGGATGCGGGCCGACGGCAAGCTCCCGGACCAGCAGCTGCTGCACGTCTGCGTCCTGACCTACGCCTCCGACATGACGCTCCTGGACTCGGTCCTCGCGCGCCACGGCGTCTACTGGGATCTCGACAAGGTGATCGGCGCGAGCCTCGACCACGCGCTCTGGTTCCATCGCCCGTTCCGGGCCGACGAGTGGTTCCTCTACGACAGCGCGTCCCCGACCGCGTCGGGCGCCCGCGGTCTGGCCACCGGTCGGTTCTTCGCCGCGGACGGAACGCACATCGCCACCGTTGTGCAGGAAGGCCTTCTCCGGGTGGTGTGAACGGTGACGTTCCGCATCGGGAGGCGCCTTGTCCACCCTTTAGAGGGAATGGCGAAATGCATTAACATCTGGAGCCAGAGCATTACGTAAAGGCGTCCGATAAGGGAGGGCCGGAACCGATCGGGGGACGGCTCCGGCCCTGCACCGGGGGTGAATCCGGCTTCGACGGGTTATCCTTTCCGGAAAGCCCATCGGTGCAGCTCGCGGCCCCGCGCCCGTGCCGCGAGCGGATCCGCCGTCGCCGATGAAGGCGGGCGTACCGCGTTGCACAATGCTCAACCTACAACGGCAATCTGCAAATTGCAGGATGAAAGTCCGGACGTGTCGGAAAAATGGTCGTGTGACCATCTCACCGAATGTGTCTCGGGCTGGTTAGATGTGCTTCGAGCGAGGTAACTGAACACTGTTCTCCTCGCCGCGTCGTGATCGGTGTTGCTCGGACTCTTGTGGAGGTGCCGTGATGACGAGGGGTCAGGGACCCACCGTGCGCCGCCGGAGACTGGCGAGCGAACTGAGGCGCTTGCGGGAAGCGGCCGACCTCACCATCGACGAAGTGAGCGAGAAGCTCGAATGCTCGGCGTCGAAGGTCAGCCGGATCGAGACGGGGCACGTCGGCGTCACCCCGCGCGACGCGCGCGACATGCTCGAGCTGTACGGCATCGCCGGCGACGAGCAGGAGGCGCTCGTCCAGTTGGCGAGGGAAGCCCGCAAACGTGGCTGGTGGCACGCGTACAACGAGGTGTTCACCGGCACCTTCGTCGGACTGGAGGCGGACGCGAGTTCGCTGCGGGCGTTCCAGGCGCTGCTGGTGCCGGGCCTGCTGCAGACCGAGCGCTACGCCAGGGCCGTGATCAGGGCGATGCGCCCCGACGCCGAGGACGCCGAGATCAGGCGCCGGGTGGCGGCGAGGATGGCGCGCCAGGAGCTGCTGACCGATCCCTCGCCCCCCGAGTACTGGGCGGTGATCGACGAAGCCGTCCTGCATCGCACGGTCGACGGGGCCGAGGTGATGGCGGAACAGCTGTACCGGATGGTCACGATGGCCGCCCAGCCGAACGTGACCGTCCAGATCGTGCCGTTCGGCGCGGGTGCCCATCCCGGGATGGAGGGTCCGTTCCTCATCATGGGCTTCCCCGAACTGGCCGACACCGACGTGGTCTACGTCGACAGCACCTCCAGCGGGCTCTACCTGGAGGAACCCCCGGACGTCCGGCGATACGCGTTGATGTTCGACCATCTCCGTGCCGCCGCGTTGAAACCGGACGACTCGGTCGAGGTGATCGCCGAGGCCGCCGGAAGGTTCGCCGAGGAGGCGGCCCTGCCGAAGAAAACCGGAAACTAGTAAGGAGTGGGGAGCATGACGCCCAACAATGATCTTTCCCAGGCCCAGTGGCGCAAGAGCAGCCACAGCGGGGGCGGCAACGACTGCGTCGAGGTCGCCTTCACCGGTTCCGGTGCCGCGCTGAGGGACTCCAAGGACCCCGAGGGAGGTGCCTTCCGCCTTTCGCCGCAGGCTTGGCGGGGGCTGCTCGGCGCCGTGTGCCCGAGTGGCCCGGCTCACGACTAGAGACCCCGGGATTCGACCCCTTACGCCCCCCGAGCAGGGGATGGGCCGGCGTAAGGGGTCGAATCACGTCCGGGTGTAGGTGATCACCCGATGCCGCAGGGCACCCCTCAGGACGAATCTCATCACTACCAACAAGGCAGTGAGTTCCTAAGGGGAAACAGTGATGAACACGAACGACGCCCTGCTCACCGGAGTATTGGCCGAGATCGAGTACCGCCGGGAAGAGCTGCAGCGAGCGGGCCGCAGCGTATGGGTCGACAGGGCCCGCCGGGCAGGCAAACGGATCCGCGCGCATCGCGCCGAGGTCCGGGTGCCCGCCCAGCAGCGCCGCGAGGCCGTGCAGGCACCCGCCCGCAGCGGCGAGATCACCCGGTAGAGGTCGAGTGCGATGAAGCTCTCGGCGAAAACACAGGCGAAGTTGTCGGCCCGGTAGGCAAGAATGCACCTCGTGCCCCGTCTTGGCTCCGGAATCCCGATCGTCGCCCGCACTCAGGAGATGCGGCAGCTCCGCGCCGCCTTCGCCCGTGCAGAACGGGCAGAGGCGGGCGCGGTGCTGCTCTCCGGTGACGCGGGCGTCGGCAAGACCCGTCTCCTGACCGCGCTCGGCGAGTTCACCGCCGGCGCCGGCGCCCTGGTGCTGACAGGGCGCTGTATCGACGTCCGCGACGGCGGTCTTCCTTATCTTCCGTTCGCCGAGGCCCTGGCGCCCCTGGCGACGACGTCCGATCCCGCGGTCACCGCCGCGGTCCGGGCCCGGCCGGCGCTGGGCAGGCTGCTCCCGCAGATGCAGCAGGCGGAGGAGTACCCCGCCATCGAAGACGGTCAGCTCACCGCGAGCGAACAGATGTCGACGCAACGGCTCGGGCCCGAACAGGACCTCGGCCAGCTCCAGCTGTTCGACGCGGTACTGGGGGTGCTGACCGTCATCGCGCAGCGCCGGCCGGTGGTGATCCTGCTCGAGGATCTGCACTGGGCCGACGGCTCCACCCGGAACCTGCTGTCCTTCCTGCTGACGAGGTTGCGCACCCAGCGGCTGCTGGTGGTGGCGAGCTATCGCGAGGAGGACGTCCACCGGCGGCATCCGCTGCGGGCGCTGCTCTCGGAGGTGGTGCGGCTCGGCGCGGTCGAACGCGTCGAGGTCAAGCCGTTCGGCGCCGAAGACGCGCGCGCGTTCGTCGAGGCCCTGGCCGACGAGCCGATCGGCCAGGACATGATCGCCGACATCGTCTCCCGGTCCGAGGGCAATCCGTTCTTCGTCGAGGAGCTGCTCGCTTCCGCGAAGGATTGCCGCGAGCTCCCCGCCGGGCTGGCCGAAGTGCTTCTCGCCAGGGTGGAGCAGCTTTCGCCGATCACGCGCCGGATCTTGCGCGTGGTGTCGGTCGCCAGGGACTCGGTGGCGCACGCCGCCCTCGCCGAGATCTCCGGGCTGGACGAGCTCGAGCTCGACGAGGCACTGCGTGAAGCCGTGCAGCATCACGTGCTGGTGATCGAAAACGGTTTCTACACCTTCCGCCACGCGCTGCTGCAGGAAGCGGTCTACGGCGATCTGCTGCCGGGGGAGCGGGTGCGCATGCACGCGGCCTACGCGACGCGGATCCGCACCCGGACGCAGGGCCGGGGCCAGGACGCGCGGCTCGCGCACCACAGCCTGGAGAGCAAGGACTTCGTCACCGCGCTGGCCGCGTTGCTGCGCGCGATGGACGAGGCGGAGAAGCTGGGCGCGCCCGGTGCCGCGCTGCGGCACGTCGAGCAGGCACTGTCCATTTGGGACGCCGTGCCCGCGCCGGACCGGCCATCGGACGTCGACGAACTCCGGTTGCTGCACGAGGCGTCGTACTTCGCGAGCACGTCGGGAGAGCCGGAGCGGGCGGTCGCCTATTCGCGGTCCGCGACGGAGGCGCTCGGCCCGGACACCGGCGGCGAACGGTCCGCCAAGGTCTGGCGGCGGCACGCGGAGGCGCTGCTTTCGGTCGACGGCACGCTGGACGAGGTCGTCGAGGCGATCGACAAGGCCTGGGAGCTGGTCGAACACACCGAGGCGAGTTCCGCGCGGGCCTGGGTGCTCGCCACCAGGGCGGGGATCCTGCGGCTGATCGACAGGCACGAAGAGGCCCTGCACTGCGCGCTGGCCGCGGTCGCGGACGCCAGGGCCGTCGGCGCGGGCGGGGCGGAAGCGGCCGCGCTGGTCTCGCTCGGGACGCTGGCCGATTCGGCGGGCGACGTCGAGGAGGCGCGGGAGCGGCTGCGCCAGGCCGAGCGGAAGGCCAGGGATTCCGGCGCCCTCAACGGTGAGCTGCGGGCGTTGCACTTCCTCGGGCTGAGCTACGACGACAGGGCCGAGATCCATTCCGCGCTGAAGTACTACGCCAAGGGCATCTCCCGGGCCAAGGACACCGGGCTGACCTGGAGTTCGTTCGGGATCGAGCTGCGGACCAAGCACCTCATGCTGCAGTACGTCAGCGGGGACTGGCCGGAAGACGACGACGCCGGCCGCGCGGCCCGCGGCGTCTCGAGCGTCGTCGCCGGGCGGTTCCTGGGGATCTGGGCGCAGTTCGTCGTCGGCCGGGGCCGGTTCTCGGACGCGGACAAGATCCTGCCCAGCCTGCGAAGGCACTGGAGCGCCGACTACTCGATCGCGCTCGCGTCGGGGGACGCAGCCATCCAGCTCGCGTCATGGCGGCGGGATCACGCGGGCGCGGTGCGCGAGGCGCGCGAGCTGATCGACTGGCTCGAAGAGGTCGAGCCCGCGGTTCTCGGCGGGATCCGGATCAGCGTGCTCGGCCTCGCGGCCGCCGTCGCGCAGGCCGCCGAAGCCCGGGTGCGCGGGGATCAGGCGACCGTCGAGGCCGCCGTGGCGTCGGGGGAGAAGCTGCTGGCCCATGGACGCTATTGCGCCGAACACGGTATGCCGCGTTCGGTGTCACTGGGGCCGGAGGCGCTGGCGTGGCTCACCCGGCTGGAGGCGCTCGGCAGCTGCCTGCGCGGCGCGGGCGACCCGGCGTTGTGGGCCAAGGCCGTCGAGGCGTTCGGTTATGGGGCGGTGTACGAGCAGGCCATGTGCCGCCTCCAGCACGCGAAGGCCCTGCTGGCTTCGGACGGCGACACCGCGCTCGCCGCGTCGGAGCTGCTGGCCGCGCACGCGGTGGCCGATCGGCTGGGTGCCTGCCCGCTGCGCGAAGCCGTCCGGGAGCTCAGCCACCGGGCGCGCGTCGAGCTTCCCGGCGAGCCCGTGGCCCCGCGCCGTGACGTCGTCGACCCGCTCACCGACCGCGAACGGGACGTGCTGGAACGCGTCGCGCTCGGCCGGACCAACCGGCAGGTCGGCGAGGAGCTGTACATCAGCGAGAAGACGGTGAGCGTCCACCTCTCGCGCGTGATGGCGAAACTCGGGGCGAGCCGCCGGGCCGAGGCCGTCGCGATCGCTTACGACCGGGGCCTGCTGGCCGCGCCCACGACGTCCTCCTGACCCGCGTGTGCAAGTACCGCATCCAGAGGACTAAATGCGTGAAGGTCAGCGGCGCGGAAGGCGGCGAAGTGCCTTCAGGCTCGTGCTCAGGACTCGCGCCCACAGCTTCGGCGGGATTCCGCGGCCGGGGCGCAGCGGCATCCCGCGCTGCACCGCGATCGCCTGTGCTTCGGTGTACTTGAGCAGCCCTTCGGCGCCGTTGCGCCGTCCGACGCCGGACTCCTTCATCCCGCCCATCGGCAACCCCACGGTCCCGAAGGTCGCCGCGAAGCCCTCGTTGACGTTGACGGTCCCGGCCTTCAGCCGCGCCGCGACCTCCCAGCCCGCGCGGCCGTTGCGCGACCACACACTCGCGTTCAGCCCGAACCGCGTGTCGTTGGCGCGCTCGATCGCCTCGGTGACGTCGGTGTAGCCGTAGATCGACACGACCGGCCCGAAGGTCTCCTCGGCGAACAGCTTGACGTCCTCGGTGACGTCGGTGAGGACGGTCGGCTCGTAGAACAGCGGGCCGAGGTCGGGCCGGGCCTTGCCGCCGGTGAGCACCGTCGCGCCCTTCGAACGGGCGTCCTCGACGTGCGCCGACACCGTCGCGAGCTGGTCTTCCGAGGTCAGCGACCCCATCTGCGCCTGGTAGTCGAGGGCGCCTCCGAGCCGTACCGCGGCGGTCTTGGCGACGAAGGCCCGCGTGAACTCTTCGCGGATGGACTCGTGGACGTAGATCCGCTCGACCGAGACGCACAGCTGGCCCGCGGAGGAGAAACACGCGGTCACCGCGCCCGTGGCGGTTTTGGCGATGTCCGCGTCGGGCAGCACGATCATCGGGTTCTTGCCGCCGAGTTCCAGCGAGTAGCTCGTGAGCCGTTCCGCCACCTTCGCGGCGAGGCCCTTGCCCGTCGGGGTGGATCCGGTGAAGCACAGATAGTCCGACTCTTCGACCAGCGCGTCGCCGATCTTCGAACCGCGGCCGAGCACGATCTGCCAGACACCGGCGGGCAGCCCGGCCTCCTCGGCGACCTCCTGCAGCCACAGCGCCGAGAGCGCGGTCTGGTTGTCCGGCTTCTGCACGACGGCGTTGCCCGCCGCGAGCGCGGGCAGGACGTCCATCGCGGTGAGCGCGAGGGGGTAGTTCCACGGCGAGATGATCCCGACGACGCCCTTGGGGTGCCGGATCTCGCCGACCTTCGTCAGCACCGGGATCAGTCCGGCGGCACCACGCGGCGAAAGGAACTTCGCGCTGTGCTTGCCGTAGTAGGCGGCCACTAGCGCGGTGGCGCTGACCTCGTCGAAGGCGTCCATCCTGGCTTTGCCCGCCTCGATCTGCACGAGGTCGAGCGCCTCTTCCTGGCGCTTCAAAACCAGATCGTGCAGGCGGATCAAGATGCGCTGACGGTCCTCGACCGGTCGCTCGGCCCACGAGCGCTGCGCTTCCCGCGCCTGATCGAACACGGCGCGGACGTCGGCGTCGGTGGCCTGGGGGAGCGTCGCGATCGGCTGCCCGGTGAACGGGGCGTGCATCTGGACCGGCGCGGAATCCCTGCCGCCCACGACCCGCCGCACGAGCCGCTCCGCCCTCGCCGAGGACGGGGCGCCGGGAACGCCGCCGATGGTGGCCGGACCTTCGGTGTGGTGGCCCGCGCTCGCCGGTGTCGTGCTCGTCATGCCGTCTCCGTTCCATGCCGCGTGGAGCCGGGAGCGCCACGCAGAGCCCAGGTGTTACCGACGAGTACAGCATACTGCCGGTATGGAGACTGTCCAGCTGACGTGAAATAGTTTCACATATTGCCGGGCTGTGGCGGGTTGTCGGGGGACGGGCGCAGGATGTCCTGCTGCTGCAGCGCGGAGCCCGAAGGCGGTGTCGGGGGCGACGGCGGTTCATAGGCCTGCGGCGGCGGTTGCTGCGGATACTGCTGCTGAGGGACGCCGGGCGCGTAAGGCGCGTAGCCGACCGCGTACGGGGCCTGCCGGGGCGGTTCGGGTTCGCGGCGATGGGCCACGATCGCCAGCCCGATGGTGAGCAACGCCACGAGCCCGCCCGCGAGCAGGATCCAGAATCCGCTCCCGGTGCCGTAGCGCGAGACGAAACGGCCGGTGTCCTGGCCGAAACTCAGGCTCGCCGAGATGTCCATGCCGAGCATCCAGACGCCGATCGCGGTCCCGGCCCCGCCGGCGACCAGCAGCGTCCTCGACGTCGTCGCGGCGGGCGAACCCGAACTCCGGCGGTACGAGGCGAAGCCCACCGCGGCCCCGGCGAACAGGGTCAGCGCGACGGCGGACAGCGGGATGCCGTACCGGGCGACATGGGTCTTGTCGTAGAACTCCTTCTCCTCGGCGGACGGTTCGATGTCGAAACTCCGCGTCCAGCCGGTCTCGGCGAACTTCGACACCGCCTTGCCGTCGGAGAGCTGTTCGTACGTCGACTGCGGAAGAAAGGTCCCGACCAGTACCAGAAGCCCGGCGAAGACACCCATCATCGCGGCGAACAACCGGGGGAGCCGCGCGTCGGACGGTGGCCGCGGTGCCGCGACGGGAGTTTGGACGGGCTGCATTGCGCCGAACGGGCCAGTCGGTTGGTACGGCTGCTGCTGCGGCGCGCTCATGGTCGGCTCCTCCGCCGGTTCTGTTGTCCAGCAAGGAATTCCACCACGGATCGGCCCGCGAGATAAGTGTCACCTGTGCTCTGGTCAAGCCTCGTCGCGCGTGCTACGCGGGAAGCTTGGGCCAAGCGACGTTCGCCATTTCCCTGGCGATTTCGCACGCTTTTGGTGCCTGTACGGCGAGAACGGCGTGCTCGAACTGGTTCTTGCTCGCGGCCGGGCCGCCGATGTGGCCGGTCAACACCGTGCAGCCGCCACTGACTTCCTGGACGAAGGAGCGGCGCCCGCCCAGCATCTCCTCGGGAGCGCTCGCCGTGGCCTTCGGATTCGGGCCGAGACCGAATTCCAGCCGGGCGAACCGTTCCGCGCTTTGTTCACCCCAGAGGCATTGGTGCCGGGAGAGATCGCCCTTCCCGGAGACCGGGGTGCCGAGGCGCGCGGAAACCTCGCTGTCGGACACCAGTGCGGAGCAGGCGTCCAGTCGTGCCAGGGAGTTTTCGCGGTAGTCGAGATGTGCCGCCTGCTTGCCCGCCACGAGTGAACGGACGGCGCCTTCCAGGGTTTTCGTCGCCGCGGCGAGCGACTCGTCGTCGCCCGCGGGCGACGAAAAGTACGTGCCGACGCGGATCGAGGAGTCGTCGGCGAAGACGAGGTGCAGGAGGGGCTGGCCCTCGAGGTCCGTGCGGACCACCCGCAGGTCACGGGTCGGGCCTTGCCAGGGAACAGGGGTGGCTCCCGCCAGGCGTTCCTTCGCTCGGTCCTCGGGGAAACCGAAGCTGATCAGAGCGCTCTTGGTCCGGAACGAGCAGGAGCCCATGCTGGGCGCCGGCCTGGACTCCAGCGGAAGGGAGTTGTCGAGGTCGGGCAGGTCCAGCAGATCGCAGAAGTTCACGGTCGTGGGGTCGCCGAGTGCCTCGCGCAGCGTCAACGGCCCGGTGGGCGCGGGCGGCGGCTCGGCCGCGCATCCGGCGAGCACGAACACCGCCGCGGTCAGCGCCGCCAACGCTCTGTGAGCCCCCATATCCGGATCTTAAGGGGAAGCGTCCTCGTACAACATCACCGCGACGCGCTTCCATTCGTCGAGCAGTTGCCGCCGCCGCTTCGGATCGCCACCGAGTTCGGCGTCCAGCGCCAGGCCGCGGGTGAGGTTCACGGTCAGCCAGAAGAGGATCTCCGCGCGTTCCTTCGGCAGATCCCCGGCGACGGCGGTGATGTGCTCCAGTGTCGAACGGCCCAGCGCCCTGTCGACCGGCCGGATCGCCTCGCGCAGTTCGGGGTCGGTCCGCGCCGCGACCCACAGTTCCGTGGCGGCCGTGGACAACGTGCCCGAATAGCCCTCCCACAGCAGGTCGATCGCCGCCGCGACGCCCGAGGCGCCACCAGGGAGCGCCGAGAGCGAGGCCGCGAGCCGTCCGCGCAGCTTCTCTGTCAGATGCTCGACGGCGGCCGCCATCAGTTCGGCCTTCGCGGAGAAGTGGTGCTGCACGGCACCCTTCGAGACCCCGGCGCGGGCGCAGATCTCCTGGACCGAGGTGCGCGCGTACCCGAGGTCGACCAGGCAGTCGATGGTCGCGTCGAGCAGGGCGGTGCGGGTCTGCTCCCGCCGTTCGGCCTGCGTCCGGTGGGTCCTGCCCAGTGCGGTCATCGAACCGGTACCCCCTTTACGTGCAGCTCGGTACGGATGTACATTCCGCTTGGAACTTACATCCTATGCGTCATGTTTTCCAGGTCCTGATCAGGAGGCGTTGGCCGTGCCCTTGCAGATCCAGAAGAGTTCGTGGAGCACGACGGAACTCGAAGACCTCCGGGACCTCGCCCGGACGTTCTGTCAGAAGGAACTCGTGCCGAACCAGGAGCGCTGGGCGGCCGAGAAGAAGGTCGACCGCGAACTGTGGACGAAGGCGGGCGAGGTCGGCCTGCTGGCCCTGTCCATCCCCGAGGAGTACGGCGGTGGCGGCGGCACGTTCGCCCACGAGGCCGTGCTCTACGAAGAGCAGGCCCGGTCCGGCGACAGCGCCTGGGGCGTCACCGTCCACAACGGAATCGTCGCGCACTACATCCTCGAGTACGCGGGCGAAGAGCAGAAGAAGGCGTGGCTGCCGAAGTTCGCCTCCGGTGAGATGGTCGGCGCGGTCGCGATGACCGAACCCGGCACGGGTTCGGATCTGCAGAGCATCAAGACCCGCGCGGTCCGCGACGGCGACCACTACGTGATCAACGGCGCGAAGACCTTCATCACCAACGGTTTCCACGCCGACCTCGTCGTCGTCGCGGTGAAGACCGACCCGGACGCGGGCGCGCAGGGTGTCTCGCTGATCGCCGTCGAGACCGACACGCCGGGCTTCAGCCGCGGCCGTGTCCTCGACAAGATCGGGCTCAAGGGCCAGGACACCGCGGAACTGTCCTTCGACGACGTCCGGGTGCCCGCCGCCAACCTCCTCGGCGGACAGGAAGGCCTCGGCTTCATCCAGCTGATGCAGCAGCTTCCGCAGGAACGGCTGATCATCGCCGTCACCGCGGTCGCCGGGATGGAGGCCGCGATCGACCAGACCATCGCCTACACCAAGGACCGCCAGGCCTTCGGCCGTCCGATCTACAACTTCCAGAACACGAAGTTCAAGCTCGCCGAGGCCGCCACCGAGGCCGCGGTGTCCCGCGCGTACCTCGACCAGTGCATCGAACGGCATCTGCGCAAGGAACTCGACGTCCAGGGCGCGGCGATGGCGAAGCTGTGGACCACCGAACGGGTCAACAAGGTCGTCGACGACTGCCTGCAGCTCTTCGGCGGCTACGGCTACATGTCCGAGTACCCGATCGCGCGCGCGTGGGCCGACATCCGGATCTCCCGTATCTTCGGCGGTACCAGCGAGATCATGAAGGAAATCATTTCCCGCACGCTGTGAAAACGTTGCCGTACAAGGAAAGGACGTGGCGATGAAGGCTGGGCCGCTGAGCGGGCTCAAGGTCGTCGAACTGGCCGGGCTCGCCCCGGCGCCGTTCGCCTGCACCATCCTCGCCGATCTCGGCGCGGAGGTCGTCCGGATCGACCGGGCGACACCGGGCAACGACGTCATCGGCTTCCCGAACGATCCGCTCGCCCGCGGCAGGCGGTCGATCGGGATCAACACCAAGACCCCCGAGGGGGTCGAACTGGTGCTGAAACTGGCCGACGAAGCCGACGTGCTCATCGAGGGTTTCCGTCCCGGTGTGGCCGAGCGGATGGGTATCGGGCCGGAGCAGGTCCACGCCCGCAACCCGCGGCTGGTCTACGGCCGGATGACCGGCTACGGCCAGGACGGTCCACTGGCGACCGTCGCCGGGCACGACATCAACTACATCGGCATCTCCGGCGCGCTCGAACCGATCGGGCACGCCGGGCAGCGGCCGGTGGTACCGCTCAACCTCGTCGGTGACTTCGGCGGCGGTGGCCTCCTGCTCGCGATGGGGGTGCTGGCGGCGCTGTTCGAACGTCAGTCCTCGGGCAAGGGCCAGGTCGTCGACGCGTCCATGGTGGACGGCGCCGCCCTGCTGACCACCAGCCTGCACGGGCTGCTGGACTCCGGGCTCTGGCCCGGCGGGCGCGGCGAGAACATGCTCGACGGCGGAGCGCCGTTCTACGACACCTACGAGACCGCCGACGGCAAGTACGTCGCCATCGGCGCGATCGAGATGCGGTTCTGGGGCGATCTGGTGAAGGTGCTCGGCCTCGATCCCGAAGAGACCCCGGTCCACGTCGACAAGAACGAGTGGCCGAAGCTGCGCAAGATCGTCGCCGAAGCCGTCGCGAAGCACACTCGGGACGAGCTGGTCGCGAAGGCCGAGGGCACCGACGCGTGCCTGACGGCGGTGCTTTCGCCCCGCGAAGCACCGTCGCATCCGCACAACGTCGCGCGCGGGACGTTCGTCGACGTCGGCGGCATGCTGCAGCCCGCACCCGCGCCGAGGTTCGACCGCACGCCGTCCGCGACGCCGGAACCGCCGCGGCCCAAGGGCGGCGACACCGCCGACGTTCTCGCGGAGCTCGGGGTGGACGCCGACGGGATCGAGCGGCTCAAGGCCGCGGGCACGATCGTCTAGGTCGAGGAAACTAGAGGCGTTCCGGGTCGGGGCCCAGGTCCGATCGCACCACCGCATAGAGGATGTGGTCGCGCCAGGCCCCGTCCCGGAACCCATAGCCGCGCAGCACGCCTTCCTTGGTGAAGCCCGCCTTCGCCAGGGAACGCTGCTCGGCGACGTTGCCCGCCTCCGTCGACGCTTCGACGCGGTTCATCTGCGTATGCGCGAAGAGATAGCGGACCAGCAACCGCTGGGCCTCGGTCCCGTAGCCGTGGCCGCGCGCCTCGGGAATGAGCACCAGGCCGGCGTTCCAGCAGAACGACGTCGATCCGCTCCTGGTCTTGTGCCAGGAGACGAAGCCGAGCCGTTGCCCGTCGAGCGCGATCATCAGCATCCCGTTGTCCGCCGCGAGCATGCCGGTCTCGGCCCAGCGGCGGCGCAAGAAGTGCGGGTCGTGCCAGCCGTGCCACTCGAAAGCGCCCGCGGCCTGCGGATCGTTCGTCAGTCCTTCGAGCATCGGCAGGTCTTCTTCGGATACCGGTCTGAGTGCGACTCCGGTTTCGGTCATCCGATAGAGACTAGGGCCGAGGGCCGCTGAAACTGCCGTGACGCCCCGCGCCGTCGCTGAACCGGCTCGCGCCCCTCACCGCTTCCTCGGCGAGTCCGCCGCCGATCAGCGCGTTCGAGAACTCGGCACGCATCGCCTCCCCTTCGGTGAGCCCGTACTGGCCGTACGCGGATCGGCGATCCGCGCGCAGACAGGCTTGCGGGAACGCGGCCAGCTCACGCGCCAGGGCTTGCGCGGACGCAAGCGCCTCGCCGTCGGGCACGACCCGGTTCGCCAGTCCGATCGCGAGCGCCTCCTCGGCCTCGACCGGACGTCCGGTGAGGATCAGGTCCATCGCCCGGGAATGCCCGATCAGGCGGGGGAGGCGCACCGTGCCGCCGTCGATCAGCGGTACCCCCCAGCGGCGGCAGAACACCCCGAAGACGGCCGTGCTGTCGGCGACGCGCAGGTCGCACCACAGCGCCAGTTCCAGTCCGCCCGCGACGGCGTGCCCGCGGACCGCGGCGATCACCGGCTTCGACAACGCCATCCGCGTCGGCCCCATCGGCCCGTCACCCACCGGATCGAGTGAGTTGGTGCGGCCGGTGCCGACGGCCTTCAGATCGGCTCCGGCGCAGAAGGCCTCACCCGACCCGGTGAGGACGGCGACCGCGGCCTCGTCGTCGGAGTCGAAAGCGCGGAACGCATCCGCCAGCGCGGCGGCGGTCGGGCCGTCCACCGCGTTGCGGGCCTCGGGCCGGTTCAGCGTGATCGTCGTCACCGGTCCTTCCCGGTGGACGAGAACGTTTTCGCTCATGGATCGCTCCTCGGGGTAAACCGGGTGGGCAACGAGGCCCGAATCTCCTTAAAGTGGTGACAAAGTCCGCAGTGCGCGCGGAGTCATCGTCTGGACACTACGGTGTGATGGGATGGAGCCATGTCGCCCGGCTTGAAGAAATTCGTTGTGATCGCCGTCGTCGCGCTCGTGCTCTTCTTTCTGATCAGCAGGCCGACGCAATCCGCCGATGCCGTCCACACCGCGCTCGGCTGGCTCCGGTCCGGTGCCGAAGCCATCGTGACGTTCGTCCGGAGCCTTTTCTCCTGACCCGTCGTCCCTCCTCACCGGTGTCCCTCGCGACGCCGGTGATCACTGTGCGCATCCACCAGCGGTTATCACGCAGAGTCACCCACCTCTGATTTCGGTCGGGCGACTCGACCATCCGGGTGGATTGCCCCCGAAAACCCGCTGGTCGACGAATTCGTGCCCCGGAAGCTCTGGCGGAAAAGACCTCCGCGCCCCTACGGTGCTCACATTGCGTGATCGGTTGGTCCTCCAGACGCCGGAGCCGGTCTCCTGGGGACGCGTTTCCGCAGGTGCAAGCCTCAAGGCAGCGGAACTTTCAGCCGGGCAAGTAAGTCAGGACTTGTCAGTCGGGGAATCATGAGGAGGCAGGGATGACCGGAGATCCCGGAGTCGATGCGTTGATCCGGCAGTGGGCCGCCGAGCGCGAGCAAACCCCCGAGGAGCAGGAGACCGACCGGATCGCGTCCGCGTGGCTCGCCGACGCCCCCCGCCAAGCTCCCGGTATCCCCGGTCAGCGTCAGCAGTCCGGCCAGGCGCGCTGGGCGCCGGTCGAGGCCGCGGACCCCGGCTACGTCGACGCGATGCGCAGCCGTCTCCCCGAGGTCCCGCGGGATCTGCTCGTCGCGGCCGCCGGCTGGTGGCAGATGGTCGGCGGCGTCGCCGAGGCCGAAGCCTGGTGGGACGCCGGGATCAGCCCGCTCGACCAGCGCGCCCTCGACTACCGTGCGGCCGGGCTCGCCCCGTCCGACCTGAGCCGTCGTCTCGGCCCGATGACCGTCTTGCAGCACCTTCGCCGCGGCAGCGCCCCTGCCTGGTGCGTGGCGCGCCTCGCGAGGCAGCAAAAGTCCGCCTGATGAGAACTTCTCGCACGCGCGGGTGAACCGGCGTGGCAAGGGCGATCTCGGCAACCGCGTAACGCTAACCTGCGCGGGCTCGTTGTTCGAGCATCGGTCGTGATCGCCGCCCACGCTGGAGGACTCGCTTCGTGCGCACCACCCCGGAAAACGACGAGCTCGTCGCCGACCCGGCCCAACCCGCTCCGTCACGCCGCGGGGCGGGTGCCGCCGTCTTCGGCAGGCTGGTGATCGTGCTGGCCGTACTGGGCCTCGCCGGGGGCGGGATCTGGCTGGTGACCAAGGCGTCCGCCCCGGTCGCGAGCCCCACGACGATGGAGATCCCCGCCCTGCAGGTCAAGGCGGCGGCCGTCGAACCGGGGACGGTCGTGCCGGTCAACGCCACCCCCGCCGGTGGCGCGGCCCAGCAGACCTCGCCGCAGCAGGCGCAGCCGAAACCGGGTAAGGACCCCCTGGCCGCGTGGACCGAGCGGGCGGCACAAGCCACCGGCGTCCCGGCCAGGGCGCTGCTCGCCTACGGCAACGCCGAGCTGGCGATGCGCCAGATGCAGCCGAACTGCAAGATCTCGTGGGCCACCCTCGCGGGCATCGGCCGGATCGAGTCGAACCACGGCCAGTACGGCGGCGCCGTCCTCGGCCAGGACGGACGGCCGTCGAAACCGATCATCGGCGTCCCGCTCGACGGGTCGCCCGGCGTCAAGGCGATCGGCGACACCGACGGCGGCCAGTTCGACGGGGACGCCGCAGTCGACCGCGCCGTCGGCCCGATGCAGTTCATCCCCAGCACCTGGCGCCGCTACGCCGCCGACGGCAACCGGGACGGCGTCGGCGACCCGCAGCAGATCGACGACGCGACGCTGGCGGCGGCGCGTTATCTGTGCGTGAACAACCGGGACATGTCGGCCGCCTCGGGGTGGTGGCAGGGGATCCTGTCGTACAACAACTCGACGGAGTACGCGCAGAAGGTCTTCGGCCTCGCGGACGACTACGCGAAGGCCGTTGCCGCCACCAAGTGAGCTGCCGCCGCCTCGCGCGTCGGCTCCGGGTGTCGCGAAAGCCACTTTCGGGACATCAGACGTCGCGAAAGTGGCTTTCGCGACACAGCCGCTGTGCGCCCGGACCGGCGGTCACGCATGCCCAGAACCAGTAGGCACCCAAGACGCTCCTGGCCAACCCGGACCGCCAAGTGACCCCGGGACCAAGGTCCCGACCGGCCCGGTCGCCGAACTTTCGCCGCGTGCCCAGTGCTAGCGTCGATGCGTGCCCGCATCGCCCGTCACCCTGCGCCGTCTCGGCATCGCCGGCGTCTGCCTGGTGAGCCTGGCGCTGTGCTGCGGGCTCGCCTGGTGGCAGTGGGAGCGGTTCTCCTCGGCCAGCGGGACGTTCCAGAATCTGGGGTACGTCCTGCAGTGGCCGCTGTTCGGGCTGTTCCCCGCGTTCATGTTCTGGCGGATCCGCAAACTCCGCCGTCAGGCCGCGGAGGCCGACATCCCGGAGCGGACGGCCGAGGCCGCCGTCCCCGAGGTGCCCGCGCCCCGGCGGAGGCCCGCCCCGGCGCCCGCACCCGAAGACGACGAGCTCGCCGCGTACAACGAGTACCTGCGCGAACTCAACGCCCGCGACAAGTAGTTCCCCAGAGAGGTTCGAGACCCTATGACCACCCGAACTGACGACGCCGCCCCGGCCCGCCCGGTCTCGCTGGGCGGGCCGCTGATCCGGTTCCGCGTCGCGGCGTACGCCACCGGTGTGGCCCTGCTCGGACTGGTCGTCGAGATGCTGCTGCAGTATGTCTTCAGCGTGGAACTGCCCCAGTTCGTGAAGATGATCCCCATGGTCCACGGCGGGCTCTACCTGATCTACCTGCTGCTCGCGGTCGATCTCGCGATCAAGGCCCGCTGGTCCATGAAGGGCACTCTGCTCGTGCTGATCGCCGGCTGTATCCCGTTCTTCTCCTTCGTGATGGAGCGCAAGGTCACGCACAAGATCCAGGCGGGTGTGAAGCTCTAAGCCCGGCGCCGGAAGGTCAGCGCGACCAGGAAGGACGCCGCCGTCACCACGGCGGCGGTGGCGAACGCCGCGGTCATCCCGTCGACCGTGGTCTCCGCCGGGCTCCCGGACGGAGTCCGCGTCACCGCGCCGAACACGGTGATCAGGATCGCGAGCCCCAGCGTCGCGCCGGTCTGCTGCAACGTCTGCAGGACCCCTCCCGCGGCACCCGCGTCCTCGGTGGGCACGGTCGCCATGATGATCACGCTCAGCGGGGAGAACGCCAGCCCCGCGCCGACGCCCATCAGCAGCATCGGCCCGAGCAGATGCGAGAAGTACCCGCTTTCGGTGGTGAGCGTGGTCAGCCAAACGACACCGCTGGTCATCAGGGCCGTCCCGGTCAGCGCGAGCGGTTTCGGGCCGAAGCGGGGGAGCAGCCGCGGGATCAGCCTGCTGAGCCCGAACATGCACAGCGCCATCGGCAGGAACGCGAAGCCGGTCTCCAATGCGGCGAAACCCGCGATGTCCTGCAGGAACTGGGTCAGGAAGAAAAACATCGACATCATGGCCATCGGCCCGAGGAAGAAGTTGGCGTAGGCCGCGGCCCGGTCGCGTTCCGCGAACAGCCGCAACGGGATCAGCGGCTGGCTCACCCGCGTTTCGATCACGAGGAACGCGGCCAGCAGGGCCGACCCGGCCGCGAGACTGCCGAGGGTGACGGTGTCGCCCCAACCGTGCGACGCGGCGTGGGTGAAGGCGAACACGAGCGAGCCGACGCCGAGGGTGCCGGTGAACGCGCCGGGGAGGTCCAGTCGCGCCCGTCGCCGAGGCGGATCGGCCACGTATCGCGAGGTGAGCAGCACGATCGCGAGCCCGAACGGGACGTTGATGTACAGCGCCGCGCGCCACGAGATCCACTCGGTGAGCAGCCCGCCGAGCAGCAGGCCGATCGCGAAACCGCTGCTGGACATCGCCGAGAACAGCGCCAGCGCGCGCACCCTCGCCTTGGCCTCGGTGAACGTGCTGGTGATCAGCGCCAAGGTGCTCGGCCCGGCGAGCGCGGCGCCGACGCCTTGCGCGACCCGGGCCGCGATCAGCATCTCCGCCGAACCGGCGAGGCCGCCGAGCAGGGAGGCGGTGGTGAACACGGCCGCGCCGACGACGAACATCCGGCGGCGGCCGAACAGGTCGCCCGCGCGTCCGCCGAGCAGCAGCAAGCCGCCGAAGACGAGGCTGTACGCCGTCATCACCCAGGACAGGCCGGTGTCGGTGAAGCCGAGGTCGGATTGGATCCGGGGGAGCGCGACGTTCATCACCGTCGCGTCGAGGATGAGCATGAGCTGGCAGGTCAGGATGATCGGGAGGACCAGCCGGTGCGGAGGCGGTGGGGCCTCGGCCGTCTCAGGCCTGGGCTCGGTACGCAGGGTTCGCTCGGTCAAGGAATACTCCAAAGACGTAACGAGATGAAGCGGAGAGACTCTCCACTTGAGGTCGTGGGCGATGATATGGAGAGACTCTCCGCTTACGCAAGTGGATTCGGAGAACGTCTCCGTTTTCGTCGCCCGAGGAGGTGCAGATGGTCACGGCCGATCCGGACCGGCCCATGCGCGCGGACGCACGGCGCAACTACGAGCGCATCGTGGCCGTGGCGAAACAGGCGTTCACCGCCGACGGCGTGGACGTGCCCGCCGACGACATCGCCAAACGCGCCGGTGTCGGCGCGGGCACGTTGTACCGGCACTTCCCGACGCGCGACAAACTGATCGAGGCCGTCTACCGCGACGAGATCGACGGGCTGGCGCAGCAGGCCTACGACCTGCTCGAAGAGTTGCCGCCGGGGAAGGCGCTCGAGACGTGGCTGGCCACGCACGTCGTCTACGTGGTCGAGAAGCACGGGCTCGCGATGACGCTGAAGGCGTCCGTCGACGCCGGCTCCGAGGTCTTCGGCTGGTGTCAGTCGCGCTTGCGGGCCGCGTCCGACACGATCGTGAAGGCCGCCCAGGACGAGGGCGTGATCCGGCCGGACGTCACCGGCGTCGACATCCTGCGGCTCGGCCACGGGGTGGGTTCGGCCGCGAGCAAGGCGTCGCGCGAAGACACGGAGCGGCTCCTCGCGATCGTGCTGGACGGCCTCCGGGTGTGATGGACGGGCTTTCAGGACAGGTCGTGAGGGCTGTCCGCGTCCCACCGTGGCGGCGGTGTCGCGAAAGCCACTTTCGGGACATCAGACGTCCCGAAAGTGGCTTTCGCGACATGCCGCGGCCTCCCGCGGGACCTCAGGGCAGGTCAAGGCAGGGAGATCAGGAGCCGATCCCGGTGAGGGACCGGACCTCCATCTCGGCGTGCTTGACCGGATCGGCCTTCGACCGGCCGACGAAGGTGCCCACGATCCCGCACAGGAACGAGAACGGGATCGACACCAGGCCCGGGTTCTTCAGCGGGAACCAGTGGAAGTCGACGCTCTTGATGATCGAGTCCGCGGCCCCGGACATCACCGGCGAGAAGAACACGAGCACCAGGCTCGCGATCAGCCCGCCGTAGATGCCCCACAGCGTTCCGGTGGTGTTGAACCGCTTCCAGAACAGCGAGAACAGCAGTGTCGAGAGGTTGGCCGACGCCGCGACCGCGAACGCCAGCGCCACCAGGAACGCGATGTTCTGCCCGTTCGCCAGGATGCCGCCCACGATCGCGAGAGCCCCGACGGCGACCGCGGTCAGCCGGGCGACCCGGACCTCCGCGGCCGGTTCCGCGTCGCCGCGTTTGAAGATGTTGGCGTAGACGTCGTGGGCGAAGGAGGCCGACGCCGTGATCGTCAGCCCGGCGACGACGGCGAGGATGGTCGCGAAGGCCACCGCCGAGACGATGCCGAGCAGGACAGTGCCGCCGATGTTCAGCGCGAGCAGCGGCGCCGCCGAGTTCTCCCCGCCGGGCGCGTTCTTGATCGCCTCCGGGCCGACCAGCGCCGCGGCGCCGAAGCCGATCACCAGCGTGCAGAGATAGAAGACGGACATGCACGCCGTCGCCCACACCACCGAGCGCCGCGCCTCGCGCGAGTTCGGCACCGTGTAGAAGCGCATCAGCACGTGCGGGAGCGCGGCGGCGCCGAGGACCAGCGCGAGCGCCAGCGAGACGAAGTCGAGTTTCGTGACCTCGCTCTTGCCGTACGAGCCGCCCGGCTCCAGCAGTTCGTCGCCGAGCGGGCTCTTGTCGGCGGCGGCCGAGAGCAGGTTCGAGAAGCTGAACCCGAACTTGCCGAACAGGAACACGGTGATCAGCGCACCGGTGAGCAGCAGGATGGTCGCCTTGATGATCTGCACCCACGTGGTGCCCTTCATCCCGCCGACCAGCACGTACAGCACCATGACGACGCCGACGACGCCGATCACCAGCGCCTGGCCGATGCCGCCGTGGATGTCCAGCAGCAGCGCCACCAGCCCGCCGGCGCCCGCCATCTGCGCGAGCATGTAGAAGAAGGAGATCACCAGCGTCGACGTCGCGGCCGCGGCGCGGACCGGACGCTGCTTCATCCGGAAGCTCAGCACGTCGCCCATGGTGAAGCGGCCGGTGTTGCGCAGCAGTTCCGCGATCAGCAGCAGGTCGACCATCCAGGCGACGAGGAACCCGATCGAGTACAGGAAGCCGTCGTAGCCGTGGATCGCGATCGCCCCGGCGATACCCAGGAACGACGCCGCCGAGAGGAAGTCACCCGAAAGCGCGATGCCGTTCTGCCGTCCGGTGAAGGCGCTGCCCGCCGCGTAGTAGTCCGAAGTGGACGAGTTGCGCGTGCTGGCGCGGTACACCACGTACAGGGTGATCGCGACGAACAGCGCGAACACCGCGATGTTCAGGGCCGGGTTGTTGTCGGGGATGCTCATCGTTCCCCCGCCTCGACCGACGCCCGCAGCCGTTCGACCTTGGGGTCGAGCCGCTTGTTGGCGAACTTCAGGTACGCGATCGTGATCAGGATCGTGCTGGCGAACTGGCCGAGCCCGAGCAGGATGCCGACGTTGACCTCGCCCCACACCTTCCGGCTCATGAAGTCGTGCGCGTAGGCCGCCAGCAGCACGAACGTCATGTACCAGGTGAAGAACAGCAGGCTCATCGGGAACACGAACCGCCGGAAGGTCTTGCGCAGCGCGACGAACTCCTTGCCGTGCTGGATCCGGTCGAAGTCGGGGCCGGTGCTGCGCGGCGGCGGGGGAGCGGGCTGCTGGCGCTCGCGGACGAACAGCGCGGGCATCTGCCCGGTGTCCTCGAGGGCGTTGCTCGCCGCGAACGGGCGCGCGACATCGGGCATGGGGTTCCTCCGGGGGCTTGCTGGCATCCGGGCGCGGTACGGAGCGCACATACTAACTTCGGCTTCGGGCACTCTGAATAGGCGACCCCGGTTCCGGATGCGTGCGCCCCCGGTATTCGTTTTCCCCTCGGAATAGTTGTTCGGGGAATTCGTTTAGGCCGGAATGAACCGGCTTTATCACTCGTAATAGTGAGCGCGATTGTCACGCGCGGTCGTCGCCCGATCGGCCCACTGCGGCAAACGGGGAGGACGGCCACGCTGTGTCCCCCGTTTTGGTGACAGATCGTAGTTTTTCTTCCGAGGCGAAGCGGGCTTCGATACTGTGCCCGCCATCGCCGACCGGGGAAGATCCCCTGGTTCGACGATCATCCCGAAAGAAATCACCATGTCGGGCGACAACGAACCGGCCGGAGCGGTAAGGCCACAACATCGGGCACACATTTGGGCTTGACCCACCCGATGGGGGCACGGAAAGTAGTTCGACCGGGCGAAGTGGCTACCCAGCGTAGGCTGATCGGGTGACCTGAGCACCTGATGCACCCGCGCAACCTGTAACCGGAATTCCCTCGTTTGTGACGCGGAGACGGATTCCGGGCCTTGTACATCGTTCGGATATGCACTTTTCCCAGGTCAGCACCCGTATGCTGAACGGAATTGACGGCACCCGGATTGGTGTACGATTCTTTGGCCCGGCTGACCCGCAGTGATCGATTGGCAAAGAAAAGTTGATCTCGACGACCATGCACTTCGCAGGTTGCGACCTGCACGTGCAGGTGCAAGACCTCTTGAAGCGGACCGGTGTTCCTGGGGACACCAGGATCGCCGGACGGGGTCCCTCGTGTCGCGATCGATCACGTGGTCAGGCCGGGGCCGAGTTCTCCGCGGGCAGACACCTCGCGGGAACGGACGCCTCAGACCGTGCCAGGACGCCGGACAGGGAGTCACCTACGTGACCGTTGCAGGAGAAGGCCAAGTGCCTGTCGGGGAGCTGCTGGGACGCACTCCCCGGCCATCGCGGTGGGCCACCGGCTGGCGTGCGCTCGTGCGCTGGCGGGACTGGAGCCTGCCGGTGAAGCTGTCGGCGGTGACCCTGGTGCCGATCCTCATCGCGCTCGCACTGGGCATCGCCACCATCGCGGGCCAGGTCGGCCGTTCCGACGGCTACCAGCGCCTGGACCGTCTCGTCGCGTTGAGCGGGCAGATCCGCACCCTCGCCGACGGGCTCGGGCGCGAGCGCACCCAGTCCGCAGCGGGGCTGACGGCCGGCACCGTCGGCGGGACGCTCGAGCTCGGTTCCGCCCGCGCCGACGTCGACACCGCCATACCTCTCTATGTGGCCGCCGCGTCCAGGGCGGTCGAGAACGAGCCGTCGCTCCGGCAGGCGCGGGACGCCGCCGCCGCACAGCTGGAGAAGCTCGCCGACATCCGGCAGCGCGCCTCGGCGGGGCAGCTCGACCCGGTCCAGGCCATCGGCGAGTACACCGACGTCACCACCGCGCTGCTCGCCGTCGACACCGCGTTGGCCGCGGGCGCCAGCGAAGACGTGCTCGGCGGCACCCCCGCCGCGTTGCACGATCTCGCCGTGATGAAGGAACAGCTGTCGCTGAGCCAGGCGCTGGTCTCCTTCGGCATCGCCCGTTCGAGCCTCGCGCCGAGCGAGCTCGACCAGCTGCGCACCGCCGAACTCCGGCTGGCGGACCGCTTCACCGACTTCCGCGCCGCCGCTTCGGAACAGCAGCGCCAGGAGTTCAGCGCCGCCGTGACCGACAACGCGATGGAGACGCGGGACAGGCTCGCGAAGACCGCCCTCGGCGATCAGGGCGCCTCCGCCGCTCAGGCGTTCCGCACGTTGTCCGCGCAGGGCTGGAACGACGCCTCGAACACGGTGATCACCAAGACCGGCGAGGTCGCGAACAAGTTCGGCGCGCAGGCGAGTGCGGTGTCCGCCGAACTGGTCGACGACGCCAGCAGCGGCGCGGGCCTGCTCGCGGTCCTGCTGTTCGGCGCGATGGTGCTCGCCGTCGCCGTCGTCTTCCTCATCACCCGTCAGCTGCTGCGTTCGCTGAAGATGTTGCGCGCCAGCGCCCTCGACGTCGCCGAGAAGCAGCTGCCCGACGCGGTCCGCAACATCCAGGAGGGCCGCTCGCAGGGCACCGACGTGCAGCCGGTGCCGGTCGGCGGCGACGACGAGATCGGCGAGGTCGCCAGGGCCTTCGACAAGGTGCACCACCAGGCGCTGCGCCTGGCCACCGAGCAGGCCTCGATGCGGACCGGCTACAGCAACGTGTTCGTCAATCTCTCCCGCCGCAGCCAGAGTCTCGTGCAGCGGCAGCTGCAGCTGATCGAGCGGCTGGAACGCGACGAAGAGGACGCCGACCAGCTCGCCACGCTGTTCCAGCTGGACCATCTCGCCACCCGCATGCGCCGCAACAACGAGAACCTGATGGTCCTCTCCGGCGCCGAGCCGGGCAGGCGGTCCGGCCAGCCGGTCTCCGCCACCGACGTGGTGCGCGCGGCGGTGTCCGAGATCGAGCAGTACCAGCGGGTCACCGTGCAGAACCCGCCGCCGGTCCGGCTGGTGGGGTACGCGGCCAACGATCTGATGCGCCTGATCGCCGAACTGCTGGACAACGCCACCGCGTTCTCCGCGCCGGAGACCCAGGTGACCGTCGCGACCAGGCTCGTCGAAGACGGCTCGTTCGGCATCGACATCCTCGACAAGGGCATCGGGATGAACGAGGCCGAGGTCGCCGAGGCCAATGCCCGGCTCACCGAGGCCCCCAACGTCGACCTCGCCACGTCGCGCCGGATGGGCCTGTTCGTGGTCGGGCGCCTGGCCAGCAGGCACCGCATCGGCGTCTCGCTCCACGGTGGCAAGGACATCGTCGGCGTGCGCGCCACCGTCTCGGTCCCGGCGGATCTCGTGATGCCCCCGCCCGGCGACCCCGGCCCCGCCACCGGCCCGATCACCCAGCGCCTCGCGCCGGTGCCGCCGCAGCAGCCGGGCGGCCTGCCCCGCCGTCAACGGCCCACGAACGGCTCGCGCCCGGGGATGCCGAGCGTGCCCCCGCAGGGCGGCGAGCGGTGGCCGTCCGCGAACGATCTGGCAGGCCACACCAAATCCGGGGTGAACGGGCACACCCACACCCAGGACCCGCGGCCGCCGTCGGACGTCGAGATCTCGGGAACGGCGCTGTTCAGCCCGATCCCCAAGGACGAGACGACTTCCCCGCCCGTCCAGCCGCCGGCGCCGCAGCCGCGTGCCCCGGAACCGGAGCCCGAGCCGGTCGCCGAGGAGCCGGAGGAGCCCGCCGCGGCGTCGATCGAAGGCGAACTGCCCAGCGGCAAGGAACTGTTCGAGGCCAAGAACAGCACCACGCTGAGCGAATGGTGGAACCAGACGGCCACGCCGCCCCCGGCCGCCCCGCCGCCCACCGCGTCGGAGACGACGCCGATCTTCGACGAGATGCTCTCGGCGTGGTTCCGTTCGCCCGCCCCCGCTCCGGAGAAGCCCGCGGCCGAACCCGCGGCCAAGAAGGAGAAGTCGGGGAAGAAGGAGCCCGAAGAGAAGAAGGCTCCCGAGCCCGCAGCCGAAGCCGGTCCGACCCCCGAGCAGGAGGCCCGCAACTGGGACTTCGCCAGCGACAAGGCGTTCCGCACGGTCCAGGAGGTCTCCCAGACCTCCCCGTCGACGTTCACCACCGCCGGGCTGCCGCGCCGCCGCAAGGGCGAGCAGCTCCTGCCGGGCAGTGCGACGTCGTCGGTCCCGGCCGCCGAGCCCGCCACCAGTTCGGAGCTGCCGGTCCGGGACCCGGCGAACGTACGCGGCAGGCTGAGCAGCTTCCAGCAGGGCGTCAAACGGGGGCGCAAGGAGGCGGCGGACAAGGCCGCACCGGCGACCACGCAGCTCCCCGCCACCCAGCCGGAGGTCGCCCCCGAGCCCGAGCCCGCGAAAGCAGCGGAGTCGCCGGAGACGGCCGCGCGTCCGGTGGTACCGCCCGCCGCGCTGCCGAGCCGGAAGCCCGAGAAGAAACCGCAGGCAGCGACGCCGGAACCGGAACCGGTCAGCGCCGTCGAGGAGACCGACGCGTGGAACTTCGGCTCCGACGAGGGCTGGAAAGCCGCCCGAGCGGTGTCCCAGTCCACGCCCGCGAAGATGACTTCGGCAGGATTACCCAGGCGCCGTCGCGGGGAGCAGTTGCTCCCGGGCAGCGCGGGACCCCCCGCCGGGGCGGTCACCCCCCGACCACAGCGGGACGCGCACGACGTGCGCGGTCGCCTGAGCAGTTTCCAGCAGGGCATCCAGCGCGGACGGCACCACACAGCCCAGGCGACCGAAGCCAACCACGAAACCCTGGAGGGTGAATGACCTCGCCGAACCCGGCCCAGCCCCAGCAGAACCAGTTCGGGTGGCTGGTGAACGACTTCGCCGAGCGGGTACCCGGAGTGGCGCACGCCGTGGTCGTGTCGGCGGACGGCCTCCTGCTCACCGCGTCGAGCCGTCTCCCGCTGGACCGCGCCGACCAGCTGGCCGCGGTCGCGTCCGGCCTGGTCAGCCTGACCCAGGGCGCCGCACGGTGTTTCGAGGCCGGCGCGGTCAACGAGACCGTCGTCGAGATGGAACTCGGCATCATGGTGCTGATGTCCATCAGCGACGGTTCCTGTCTGGCCATCCTCGCCGCCCCGAACTGCGACATCGGGCAGGTCGCCTACGAGATGACGATGCTCGTCGACCGCGTCGGCCAGATCCTCACGCCGGAACTTCGCGCACAATTGCAGGGCGCCGGTGGGTCGCTGATCGGCGAACCGGTGGGATGATGTCTCGATGAGCACCGGGTCCGGATCCTTCGGCGAACCGCCGGGGACGGGTGAACACCAGCCACCGCGCGCGGGGGCTGCCAATGCTGCCGGTTCAAGGGACGACGGTACCTTCGCCGATGTCCTGAACGGCTTCACCCTGGATTCGGGCCGTGGTCGTCGGAAGCGCAAGAAGAGCAAGCAGTCCGAAGACGCCTCTGTTTCCCGGGCGGGTGGGGCACACGCCGCCGGGGAATCGGCAGTCCCGCAGCCGACCGATCAAGGAGACCGCGTGACCTCACTTGCTTCTCCACCCAACAGCGGCGCTGACGCCGTTGGGCCGAGACCAGGTGGTCTGTTCGACCCGGGCCCGCCGAGTGGCGAGTTCATCATGCCCGCCGTGTTCGAGCAGGCGCATGCACCGTTCGAGGAGACGGCGATCGTCCGTCCCTATGCCCTCACCGGCGGCCGGACCAAGGCGAACTACGCTCTCGAGCTGGAGACGCTCATCTCCACCAAGGACCACGTCGCCGCGGGTAGCCTTCCCCCGGCGGCAGCGGAGCAGATCGAATGTATTTCGATCATCGAGGAGTGCCGGACCCCGCGTTCGGTCGCCGAGATCGCGGCGACCTTGCGCGTACCGCTGGGTGTGGCACGCGTGCTGATCAGTGACGCGGCGGACGCGGGGCTGGTCAGCGTGCACAAGACGATTTCGGGCAATGACGGCGCCGAGGCACATCTGGTGTTGATGGAAAGGGTTTTGAGTGGACTCCGTCGGCTTTAAGGCACCGCGGGAAACCGCGCCCCCGACCATGACATCCGCGAAGATCGTCGTGGCGGGTGGCTTCGGTGCGGGTAAGACGACCTTCGTCGGTTCGGTGTCGGAGATCGTCCCGCTCACCACCGAGGCGATGATGACGGACGCCAGTCGGGGGATCGACAACCTCGACCAGACGCCCAACAAATCGACCACCACGGTCGCGATGGACTTCGGCAGGGTGTCCCTCGACGCGGACCTGATCCTCTACCTGTTCGGCACGCCCGGACAGCAGCGGTTCTGGTTCATGTGGGACGACCTCGTCCGCGGCGCGATCGGCGCCGTGGTGCTGGCCGACACACGACGGCTGGCCGATTCGTTCGCGCCGATCGACTTCTTCGAGGACCGGGGCCTGCCCTACATCGTCGGGGTCAACACCTTCGACGGCATCCTCGAGCACGACATCAACGACGTGCGTGAAGCGCTGTCGATCGACCCCAACATCCCGATCGTCCGGTGTGACGCGCGGGAGCGGGAGTCGACGAAACAGACGCTGATCACGCTCGTCGAGTACGCGATGCGGCAGTGGATCGCCTTGCGGGCGAGCAACTCGAGGTGATCCCGACGGCGGCAGCGTAGGGGCTGCCGCCCTGGTTTCACCCCGCTCGGTAGGTCAGCAGGACCGCACGCCCGTCGAACGTGCGTGTGCCGAGCAACCGCAGGTCCGTCCGGACGCCGCCCGGGAACACCTGCTTGCCGCCGCCGAGCACCACCGGGTGCACGACGACGTGGAACTCGTCGACGAGACCGCGGTCGGCGAACGCGGTGGCCAGTTCGGTCCCGCCCGTGAGCAGCAGGTCCTTGCCGGGCCTGCGCTTGAGCTCGGTCATGCGATCGATGATGTCGCCACCGAGGACTTCGGTGTTCCAGTCCGCTTTCTCCAGCGTCCGCGAGAAGACGACCTTCGGCGTCCTCCGCCAGATCGGCGCGAAATCCAGGACGTGCGGGTGGTCCGACTGCTTCTCGGCCTCCGGCCAGAACGACGACATCATCTCCCAGACGCGCCGCCCGTAGACGAAGGTGTCGGCGCGGCCGGCCAGTTCTTGGGAGTGGCCGGACAGTTCGGGCCCCATCGAGGGCCAGTCGAACTCGCCGTCCGGGCCCTCGATGTGGCCGTCGAGCGAGGTGTGGACGAAGTAGACGAGCTCGCGCATGGTGTTCCTTCCGGTGTGGCGCCCGCCTTCTGGGCGCCGGACACCAAGAGGTCGGAGCGGACGCGGGGTTCTCGACATGTCCGTGAAGGCCTCCTTCCCTACCTTGAGCGTAGGGAAGGAGGCCTTCATTTGTTTACCTACGTCTGACCTGCGCGTAGCTGGCGGCTCGATCTGTTCGGGGTTCGACGGTGGAGGATTTGGGACGTTCAACGTCCCATATCCTCCACCGTCGCGCGAGTCACCCTGGTTGATCGAGGCTGTGTCGGTCACGACCTCGTGGCCGACGACCGAGCGAGGAACATTCCGGACGTTCAACGTCCTGAAACCTCCACACCCGGACCCACACACACCAGCAGGTCAGCAAACACAAGCCCGTTAAGGAGGCCTTCACTACCTTCGTCTGACTTGCGTGAGGACGGTGGTTGCGCGGGTCCGTCCGGTCGTGGACCGGTGGCAGGCAACTCGAGTGGGGAGGATTTGGGACGTTGAACGTCCCCAATCTTCCCCGCTCGACCGCGCCGGCATCCAGCACCGCGGCCGCGCGTGAAGGTCCCCTTCCCCGTACTAGACGCGATATTCGTCGTGCCGCTTCCACCAGTGCCCCGGGCCGTCCGTCCCGCGCCCGGACTCCTCCCAGGCCTCCTGCCGGCCGAACGGCGTCAGGTCCAGGTACCGCAGCGTCCCGATCAGCTGGTCGCCGCCGCGGTCGGTGGTGAAGTACGTCCGGTACACCTCGTCACCGTCGCGCAGGAAGACGCTGATGCCGAACCCGCCGTCGATGCCGCAGTCCGGGTTGAAGCCGTCACCGGTCGAGACCCACGGGACGGTCCAGCCCATCCGCTCCTTGTACCGCTCGATCTCGGGCAACGCCGCCGGAGCGACGACGTACAGCGTCGTGTCGCGGGCGTGCAGGTGGGCGAGGTGGCCGATGTTGTCCACGACGATGGAGCAGCCGGGGCAGCCCGCCTTCTGACCAGGGGCGAGCATGAAGTGGTAGACGATCAGCTGACGCCGTCCCTCGAACAGGTCCAGCAGCGTCACCCGGCCCTGCGGTCCTTCGAACTCGTAGCCGCTGTCGAAGCGGACCATCGGGAGCCGACGGCGTTGGGCGGCGACAGCGTCGGCGGCTTTGGTGAGTTCCTTTTCCTTGATCATCAAGGCGTCCCGCGCGGCCTGCCATTCTTCGCGCGACACGATTTCGGGCAGTGTCTCGGTCATCGGTTCGTCTCCTGCCGGGTCAGGTGTGCGGTGAGGTTTTCGAAGGTTTCGGACCAACCGGGGCGGTGCTCGTCGCGGGATTCCGTGGTGCGGAATTCGCCCTGGTGGAACGTCATTTCGGTCTTGTCGCCGAGGTCGGTGAAGTCGACCGTCACCAAGGTCGTTTCCTCCGGTGACGACAGCCAGAAGAAGGTGAACACCAGGCGCTCCGGTGGCGAGATCTCGCGGTAGGTCCCACCTGAGGTGTGTTCGATGCCTTCGTCGTTGCCGATGGTCGCTTGCCAGGCGCCGCCCTCGGTGAGGTCCATCTTCACGTCGTAGGCGGTGAAACCCCTGGGGCCCATCCAGTTCGCGAACTGCTCGGGAACCGTCCACGCCTGGAACACCAGTTCCCGCGGTGCGTCGAAGACGCGGGTGATGGTCAGTTCCTTCTCAGCCATTCGGCTTGCCCTTCTGGAGTTCGGTCAGGTGCTCGTCGAGACGGTCGAAACCGTCGTCCCAGAACCGGCGGTATCGCTCGACCCAGTCCGAGATGTCGCCGAGTGGCCCCGCTTCGAGGCGGCAGGGCCGCCATTGAGCCGTCTTGCCGCGGCTGATCAGGCCAGCGCGCTCAAGGACCTTCAGGTGCTTCGAGATGGCCTGAAGGCTCACGGTGAAGGGCTCCGCCAGCTCGTTCACAGTGGCTTCGCCGCCGCTCAGGCGCGCCAGGATGGCGCGACGGGTGGGGTCCGCCAGTGCGGCGAACGTGGTGCTGAGCTGATCGGTGGTCATCGGCGCTCAATCAGTTAGTTGATTAACCTAATGGTTGAATATAGTGGTGCGAGTTGATCTGTCAAGGACGAGTGAGAGCGCCGTCACGCGAGTGGATGGGTTTAAAATAGTCGGAAGTCCAAGTATTTTGGGGTGATGAGCACCGACCTGCACCGGCCCGTGAACCCCGTTCGCTTCGTGACGGCGTCGAGTCTCTTCGACGGGCACGACGCGTCCATCAACATCATGCGGCGCATCCTGCAGTCGCAGGGCGCGGAGGTCGTGCACCTCGGGCACAACCGGTCGGTCGACGAGGTCGCCACCGCGGCCATCGCCGAGGACGTCCAGGGCGTGGCCATCAGCGCCTACCAGGGCGGGCACGTCGAGTACTTCAGCTATCTGGTCGAGCTGCTCAACGAACGCGGCGCCGGGCACATCAAGGTGTTCGGCGGCGGGGGCGGTGTCATCGTCCGCGAAGAGATCGATCTGCTGCACTCGCGGGGTGTCGCCCGGATCTTCTCGCCCGAGGACGGCTACGAGATGGGCCTCCCGGGCATGATCAACCTGATGATCAAGGCCTGCGACACCGATCTGTCCGCGGAGTCGCCCGGCTCGCTGGACAAACTGCTCTCGGGTGACATCCCGGCGCTGTCCCGCGTCATCACCCAGCTCCAGCGTGAAGCCCTGCCGCGGGAGTGGCTCGACAAGATCGCCGAAGCCGCCAAGGCGCGGACGACGCCGGTCCTCGGCATCACCGGAACGGGTGGTTCCGGCAAGTCGTCGCTCACCGACGAGCTGATCCGCCGGTTCCGGCTGGACCAGGAGGACAAGCTCCGCATCGCCGTCCTCGCCGTCGACCCGTCGCGCCGCAAGGGCGGGGGAGCGCTGCTCGGCGACCGGATCCGGATGAACTGCCTCGACGGCAGCCCCGTCTACTTCCGCTCGCTGGCCACGCGGACCACCAGCGGCGAGATCCCCACCGGGCTTTCGGAGTCGATCCTCGCCTGCAAGGCCGCCGGGTTCGATCTGGTGATCGTCGAGACGCCGGGTATCGGCCAGGGCGACGCCGGCATCGTCGACTACGTGGACGAGTCGCTGTACGTCATGACGCCGGAGTTCGGTGCCGCTTCGCAGCTGGAAAAGATCGACATGCTCGACTTCGCCGACGCCGTGGCGATCAACAAGTTCGAGCGCCGCGGCGCCGAGGACGCCCGCCGTGACGTCGCTCGCCAGCTCGTCCGCAACCGTGAGGCGTTCAGCTTCTCGCCCGAGGACATGCCGGTTTACGGCACCAGCGCGGCGAAGTTCAACGACGACGGCGTCACCGCGCTCTACCAGCACCTGCGCGACACGCTCGCCGAGCGCGGCCTGACCGTTTCGGCGGGCGTGCTCCCGAAGGTCGAGGGCAAGGTGTCCACCGACGCCAGCACGATCATCCCGGCCAACCGGACGCGCTACCTCGCGGAGATCTCCGACACCGTCCGCGGGTATCACACCAAGACCGAGCAGCAGGTCGCCGCGCTGCGCAAGCGCGAACACTTCGCCGTCGCCAAAGAAGCGCTCGCCGCCGTCGACGCGAGCACCGACGCGCTCGACGGCCTGCTCGCCGCCGCCGAGTCCGATGTGGACGGTGAGTCGACGAATCTGCTGGCACGTTTCGCCGAACTCGCCGAGTCCTACCGGGCCGACGAGCTGGTCGTGAAGATCCGCGACAAGGAACTGCACACCCAGCTCTGGCGCGACACGCTGTCCGGCAACCGGATCCCGCGCGTGGCGCTGCCGCGCTACACCGAGTCCGGCGAGCTGCTCTCCTTCCTGCGCCGCGAACACCTGCCCGGCTACTTCCCTTACACCGCGGGCGTTTTCCCGTTCAAGCGCGAGGGTGAGGATCCGGCGCGGATGTTCGCCGGCGAAGGCGACCCCTTCCGCACGAACAAGCGGTTCAAGCTCCTGTCGGCCGATTCCGAGGCGAAGCGTCTTTCGACCGCGTTCGACTCTGTGACGCTCTACGGGCACGACCCGCACACCCGTCCCGACATCTACGGCAAGGTCGGCACCTCCGGCGTCTCCATCGCGACGCTCGAGGACATGGAGGTGCTCTACGACGGCTTCGATCTGACGTCGCCGAGCACGTCGGTGTCGATGACGATCAACGGTCCCGCGCCGACGATCCTCGCGTTCTTCCTCAACACCGCGATCGACCAGCGCGTCGAGGCGTTCAAGGCCGAGCACGGCCGCGAACCGTCCGAAACCGAGGCCGCCGAACTGCGCGAGTGGGCGCTGCGCAACGTCCGCGGCACCGTGCAGGCGGACATCCTCAAGGAGGATCAGGGGCAGAACACCTGCATCTTCTCCACCGAGTTCAGCCTGCGCATGATGGCCGACATCCAGGAATGGTTCATCGACCACGGCGTCCGGAACTTCTACTCGGTGTCGATCTCCGGCTATCACATCGCCGAGGCCGGGGCGAACCCGATCTCGCAGCTGGCGTTCACCCTGTCGAACGGCTTCACCTACGTCGAGAGCTACCTCGCGCGCGGGATGAGCATCGACGACTTCGCGCCGAACCTGTCGTTCTTCTTCTCCAACGGGATGGACGCCGAGTACTCGGTGCTGGGCCGGGTCGCGCGCCGGATCTGGGCCGTTGCGATGCGGGAGCGCTACGGCGCCAACGAGCGCTCGCAGAAGCTCAAGTACCACGTGCAGACCTCCGGCCGGTCGCTGCACGCGCAGGAGATGAGCTTCAACGACATCCGCACCACGCTGCAGGCGTTGTGCGCGCTCTACGACAACGCGAACTCCCTGCACACCAACGCTTTCGACGAGGCGATCACAACGCCGTCGGAGAGCTCGGTGCGCCGCGCGATGGCCATCCAGATGATCATCAACAAGGAGTGGGGCCTGTCGAAGAACGAGAACCCGTTGCAGGGTTCGTTCATCATCGACGAGCTGACCGACCTGGTCGAAGAGGCCGTCCTGCTGGAGTTCGACCGGATCTCCGAACGCGGCGGCGTGCTGGGCGCGATGGAGACCGGCTACCAGCGCGGCAAGATCCAGGACGAGTCGATCCTCTACGAACGCCAGAAGCACGACGGCACGCTGCCGATCATCGGCGTCAACACCTTCCGCAACCCGCACGGCGGCGAGAACGACGTCGAGGTCGAGCTGGCGCGGGCGACCGAGGACGAGAAGGTGTCGCAGCTGAACCGGCTCGAGGACTTCCAGCACCGGCACCACGCCGAGGCACAGGTCGCGCTCAAGACGCTGCGCGAGGCGGCGACCCGCGGCGGCAACCTGTTCGGTGTCCTGATGGACGCCGCGCGGGTCTGCTCGCTCGGGCAGATCACCGAGGCGTTCTTCGAGGTGGGCGGGCAGTACCGGCGCAACGTCTAGCGGGCGGGAATATCGCGGGGCGTGTTCGGGTAGTTGCAGAACATGGAGATCGGAATCGCCACCTTCATCACCGATGAAGGCATCAGGCCGGACGTCCTCGCCGCCGCCGCGGAAGAACGCGGGTTCAGCTCGCTCCACATCGCGGAGCATTCGCACATCCCGGTCAGCCGGGAGTCGCCGTATCCGGGCGGCGGGGATCTGCCGCGCGTGTACTACCGGACCCTGGACCCGTTCGTCGCGCTGACTGCGGCGGCCGGGGCCACGTCGAACCTCCGGCTGGGCACGGGCGTCGCGCTGCTGCAGCAGCGCGACGTCATCCACACGGCGAAAGAGGTCGCCTCACTGGACCTGGTCTCGCGAGGCCGGTTCGACTTCGGTGTCGGCGTCGGGTGGAACCGGGAGGAAATGCGCAATCACGGCACGGATCCGCGCACCCGGGGCGCGCTCGTCGACGAGCAGCTCGCCGCGTTGAAGGAGATCTGGACCAAGGACGAGGCCGAGTTCCACGGCAAGCACGTCGACTTCGACCCGATCTTCGCTTGGCCCAAGCCGGTGCAGAAGCCGCATCCGCCGATCTACATCGGCGGCGCGGGGGAGAAGGCGATGGAACGGATCGCCAAGTACGGCGACGGCTGGCTGCCCCACGCCCACACCCCGCCGGAGGACCTCCTCAAGGCGCGCCAGTGGCTGACCGACCAGGGCCGGACGGGGCTCAAGTTCTCGGCCTTCGGTGCCACTCCCGAGGTGGACGCGCTGCGCCGGCTGGAGAGCGGCAGCGTCGACGAGGCCACGATCTTCCTGCCGACCGAGCCCGAAGCGGCGACACTGGAGCGACTCGACCAGTACGCGAAGGTCGCCGAGAGCTTTCGAAAGGGGCAGCAGGCGTGACTGAGGTTCAAATCGGCTTGGCCGCCGCGCTGGAGCAGTTCTCTCCGCGCGAGTCGATCCGGCTGGCCGCGCTGGCCGAACAACACGGATTCTCCGGTCAGATGGCCGCCGACCACTTCCAGCCGTGGGTCCCTCAACAGGGTGAAGCTTCCTTCGTGTGGAGCGTGCTCGCCTCGCTGGCGGAGAACACCACCGGCGACCTGGGGCCGGGCGTGACCTGCCCGTCGTTCCGGCTGCACCCGTCGATGGTCGCGCAGGCCGCGGCGACGCTGGAGGCGACCTACCCGGGCCGGACCTGGCTCGGCATCGGCTCCGGCGAGGCGCTCAACGAGCACATCATCGGCGGCTACTGGCCCGAAGCGCCCGAGCGCGTGCGCCGGATGTTCGAGGCGCTCGAGGTCATCCGGAAGCTGTTCACCGGCAAGGACGTCAAGCACAGCGGTGAGTTCTTCAAACTGCACACCACCCGGCTGTGGACACTGCCGGACGAGCCGCCGCCGATCTACATCGCGTCCGCGGGCCCGTACACGTCGCGCAAGACCGGCGAACTCGCGGACGGGCTGATCACGCCGGGCGCGTCGATCGAGAAGCTGGCGGGGATCCTCGACAACTTCGGGACCGGCGCGCGCAAGGCGGGCAAGGACCCGGACGCGATGCCGAAGCTGCTGCAGGTGCACCTGTCGTGGGCCGAGGACGACGAGACGGCGTGGGCCAACGCGATGGACCAGTGGCCCAACGGCGGCATGAAGTTCCCGAAGGCCGACATCCGCTCGCCGTTCGACTTCGCGCAGATGGCGAAACTGGTGCGGCGTGAGGACTTCGAGGGGCGCATGGTCGTCTCGTCCGATCCGGACGTGCACCGCGCGGCGCTGCAGAAGTACGTCGATGCGGGCTTCAACCGGATCTACGTGCACAACGTGGGCCGGAACCAGGACGAGTTCATCGAGACCTTCGGGCGGGACGTGCTGCCGAAGCTCACCGCTTGACCGGACCCCGACTCACCCCCACCCGATGTCGCGAAAGCCACTTTCGGGACATCAGATGTCCCGAAAGTGGCTTTCGCGACCTCCAGAGCCGACACGCAAGCGAGCGGCCCGACACGGTTGTCTCGCCCCTCGCGAGACCTACTGCGGTTCGGCATTCCGGTCGCCTGAAGTACAGGAAGGCCCCCTTCACCGCGCTAGACGCAATGAAGGGGGCCTTCCTGTACTGGGGAAGGAGTTCAGGCGTTCTTGTCCAGCAGCAGGTGCACCGAGAGCTCCAGCCGGTTCGCGACGTCGGCCGCCGAAGCGCGGCGGGTCACCCAGGCGACCAGGTTCGCCATCCAGACGTCGGCGATGACGTGGAAGATGTCGCGATCGGCCTCGGTCGGATCCTCGATGCCCATGGCCTTGGCGAACATGTTCTCCATCAGCCGCCCGACCTGCTCGACCTCGGCGGCCGCGGTGGTGTCGGCGAACATGAACGCGCGGACCATGGCCTCGGTCAGATGCGGGTCTCGCTGCATCAGCCGGGTGTTGCGGCCCAGGACGAACATGAGCCGCTCGCTCGGGGTGTCGCCGGGGATGGCCGCGCGTTCGAGTTTCTCCTGCGCGCGTTCGAATTCCCTGGCCAGCCCGGAGACGAGCAGGTGGATCTTCGAGGGGAAGTAGCGGTACAGCGTGCCGAGCGCGACGTCCGCCTTCTCGGCGACCGCCCGCATCTGGACGGCGTCGTACCCGCCCTTCGCGGCGAGTGTCAGGGTCGCGTCGATGATGCGGCGCCGCCGGTCGCGTTGTGCCGCGGAGCCGAGTTCCTCGCCGCCAAGGGCGGAGAGACCGTTGCCGCTTCGCGCCTTCGCGCTCGTGGGTGCCTTGGCCTTCCCTGGCATCGCCACGTCCCCCTTCATCGAACCGATCTTCGGAACTTGTTCCACTTTCTCCGCGTAGCGTACCCAAGCGGACGAACTGTTCAAGACGTGACCCACTGGGCAAGAAACTGTAACACGTTCTACACTCGCGGGTAGGTCACCGCGAGGAGGTCCCACCCGTGTCGATCGCGCTCACCGAGGAACAGGCGGCGCTGGCCGCGTCGATCCGGGCGTGGGCGGCTTCCGCCCGCCCCGTCGACGCCGTCCGAAGTGGCCGGACCGTCGAGCCGCCACCAGGACTGGCGGAACTCGGCCTGTTCGGCGTCGCGATTCCCGAAGACGTCGGCGGCGCCGGCGGCACGCTCGCCGATCTGGCCGCCGGGCTCGCCGAAGCCGCCGAAGCGCTCGTCCCCGGCCCGGTCCTCGGGACCGCGTTGGGCGGCGCGCTGCTCGCGACGGATCCCCGCGCCGCCAAGGAGATCCTGCCCGGTCTCGCGGATGGCACCGAACGGCTGGCGGTGGTGCTCGGCCCGGGTTTCCGCATCGCGGACTCGGTCGTCGATGGTGAGTCAGGACCGGCTCTCGACGTTCACCCGTCGGCGTGGTTGCTGGTCTCCGACGGTGACGCCTGCGCGCTCATCCCGCCGGGGGCGTCCGGAGTGGACATCGAGCAGTGCGACCCGTTCGACGTCTCCCGGCCGGTCGGGCGTGTCCGCTGTACGAGTGTGGTGGCCGAAGCGGTTTTCGCGTCGCTTCCCGTGGATGCCTACGCCGCCACACTCGGTGCCGCCGAAGCCGCGGGGATCGCGCGATGGTGTCTTCGGACCGCCGTCGACTACGCGAAGGTGCGCGAGCAGTTCGGCCGGCCCATCGGCTCGTTCCAGGCGATCAAGCACCTTTGCGCGGAAATGCTCTGCCGCGCCGAAGCCGCCGACGCTCTCGCGTGGGACGCGGCGAGGGCGGCCGACGACCCGGCGCAACATCCCCTCGCGGCCGCGACGGCGGCGGCCCACGCCCTCGACGCGGCCGTGGCCAACGCGAAGGACTGCATCCAGATCCTCGGCGGCATCGGCTTCACCTGGGAGCATGACGCGCACTTCTATCTGCGTCGCGCAGTGGCCCTGCGTCAGTGGCTCGGCGGTTCCGCCCGCTGGCGCCGTCGCGCCGCCGAGCTCGCGCTGCGCGGTGACCGCCGGACGTTGAGCGTCGAGGTCGGCGAAGACGCCGAACTCCGTGAGCTGGTCGGCGAAATCGCCGCCCTGCCCGAGCCCGAACGACGTGTCGCGCTGGCCGATTCGGGTCTGCTGGCCCCGCACTGGCCCGCGCCTTATGGCCGGGGTGCGTCCGCCGCCGAACAGCTGCGGATCGACGCCGCGCTCGCCGACGGTGACGTCCGCCGTCCCGACATGGTCATCGGATCCTGGGCGATCCCGACGCTGCTCGAACACGGTTCTCCCGGGCAACGGGACCGGTTCGCCGCGCCCACGCTGCGCGGCGAGATCATCTGGTGCCAGCTGTTCAGCGAGCCCGAAGCCGGCTCAGACCTCGCGTCGCTGCGCACGACGGCCCGGCGTGTCGACGGCGGCTGGCTCCTGAACGGCCAGAAGGTGTGGACGTCGCTCGCGCGCGAAGCCGATTGGGCGATCTGCCTGGCGCGCACCGATCCCGCCGCGCCGAAACACAAGGGCATCACGTACTTCCTCGTCGACATGACCTCCGGCGGGATCAGTACCCGTCCGCTGCGCGAGATCACCGGCGACGCCGTCTTCAACGAGGTGTTCCTCGACGACGTCTTCGTTCCGGACGACCTGGTGGTCGGCGAGGTCGACGGCGGCTGGCGGCTCGCGCGGACCACGCTGGCGAACGAACGGGTCGCCCTCGGGAGCGGGTCCGCGGTCGGCGAAGGTGTCGAGAACCTGCTCGCCACGCTCGGGGACGGCGCCGATCAGGAGAAACTCGGAGCGCTGATCGCCGACGGCAGCGCGTGTTCGGTGCTGGACCTGCGGGCGACGCTGCGGCGGCTCGACGGCCAGGACCCGGGCGCCGAGTCGAGTGTCCGCAAACTGCTGGGTGTCCGGCACCGGCAGGCGGTGGCGGAGTTCGCCTTGGAGGCGCTCGGTGAAGGCGCGCTCGTCGCCGGTGATCCCGCGCAGCACGAGTTCCTGCTGACCCGGTGCCTCAGCATCGCGGGCGGTACCACGCAGGTGCTGCTGTCCTTGACGGCCGAGCGGCTGCTGGGGCTTCCACGGTCCTGAAAGTCCCTGTCACGGCCTTGAGAGGGGCCGTGACAGGTCACTTCACGGCTCGCCGGGCGCTGAACGGACCGTTCACCCCACCGCCGCCCGCCGGCTGTCGGTCCCGTGCTCTAGCGTGCGGGTCGTGGAGTTCGGCACAGGAACCCAAGCCACCTTCGTCCCCTCGGATCCCCCGCGGGACGGAGTGGTGGCGCTCTGGGGAGACGGCGTAGCGGGTGACACCGCGATCGAACTCGTGCTTCCGGTGGGAAAGGTCTTCCGGCGCACGAAGGTCGACGCGGCGCTCGTCCCGTTGTCACGGGCGATTCCGCGGCTGTTGACCGCCGAGGGCGAGTTGAGTCCGGCCATCGCCGCGTGGTCGGCCGTCGCCGAGGCCGGGGTCAACCTCATCGCCCGCGGGAGGCTGCTCCCCGCGGCCTCACCCGGCGGGGTGGATTCGTGGCGGGTCGGCCCGCTCGACGTCGCCGACGAGGAGATGCTGCGCGGGCTCGCCGCCGCGCTGCCGCCCGAGGCGCACGCGCTGCCGTTGTCCGGGCTGAAACGGATCCGGCTGCATTCGCCGGAATCGTTGATCCGCGCTTTCTGGGACGCGACGGCGGACGTGCTGGTGCGCACGCCCGCCGCGAGCGTCGCGGCGGGCGGTCCGGCGTTCGCCTCGGCCGAGCCGACACTGGTCGGGCCGGACGGTGCCGCGTGGCTCGCGGAACTGAGCGCCCGCCAGGCCCAGGGCGCGCATCTCATCCTGCGCATGGAGGTGCACGAGCCCGAGAATTCCGAAGAAGAGCCCACTTTCGCCGCCGTCCTCGCGGTGCGGAGCACCGCCGATCCGAGCCTGATCGTCGAGGCGGCGACGTTGTGGGACGCGCCCGAAGCGGTACTGGAACGGATGGGCGAGCAGGTCGAGACGCAGTTGCTGCTCGGGCTGCGGCGAGGCGCCAGGGCGTGGTCGCCACTCGGCCGCATGCTGCGGTCGGCCGCGCCGACCGAACTGGAACTGGAGTACGACGAGGTCGTCGACCTGCTGACCCACGGCGACGCGGCGCTCGGCGGCGCCGGCATCGAGGTGCAGTGGCCGAAGGACCTGTTCTCGGGCGAGCTCAAGGCCAAGGCGAGCGCGACACAGGCCCCGGGCAGCGTCACCGGCCCCGAGTTCACGCTCAAGAGCCTGTTGCAGTTCCGCTGGAGGCTGAGCCTCGGGGACGAGGAACTCACCGACGCCGAGGTCACCGCGCTCGCGGAGGCGAAACGGCCGTTGGTGCGGCTGCGGGGCAAATGGGTCAAGGTCGACGCGCGCTTGATCGCCAAGGTGCGTGCTCACCGCGCGAAAAAGCTGTCCGGGGCCGAGGCGCTGGCCGCGGCGCTCACCGGCGAACTGGAACTGGACGGCGAAAAGGTCGAGTTCACCGTCCCGTCGGCGCTGACGGGGCTGCTCCAGCGAATCCGTGACAGCGCCGCGGAGCCGATCGAGCAGCCCGCCGAACTGCGGGCCACCCTCCGGCCGTATCAGAAGGCCGGTCTCGGCTGGCTCGCGACGATGACCGGCCTCGGCCTCGGCGCCTGCCTCGCCGACGACATGGGGCTGGGCAAGACGATCCAGCTCATCTCCCTGCATCTGCACCGCCGCCCGCGTGGGGAGGGCCCCACGCTCGTCCTGTGCCCGACGTCGTTGCTGGGCAACTGGGAACGCGAATTCGCCCGGTTCGCGCCGGACATCCCGGTGCGCCGGTTCCACGGCGGCGGGCGGCATCTCGACGAGGTCGCGCCGGACGAGGTCGTGCTCGCCACGTACGGCGTCCTCCGCCGGGATCGCGAGACACTGTCCGAAGTGGACTGGGGGATGATCGCCGCCGACGAGGCGCAACACGTCAAGAACCCGCTTTCGGTCACCGCCAAGGAACTGCGCAAGATCCCGGCCGCCGCGAAGGTCGCGCTGACCGGGACACCGATGGAAAACCGGCTCACCGAGCTGTGGTCCATCATCGACTGGACGACACCGGGCCTGCTCGGCTCGCTCGACGGGTTCCGCCGCAAGGTCGCCCGCCCGATCGAACGCGACCGGGACACCGCCGTGACAGAGCGCCTTGCCACGACCGTGCGCCCGTTTTTGTTGCGCCGCAAGAAGACCGATCCGGACATCGCCCCCGAACTCCCGCGCAAGACCGAGACCGACCGGTTCGTCCCGCTCACCGCCGAGCAGACGACGCTGTACGAGGCCGTCGTCCGGGAGAACCTCGCGATGATCCGCGAGCTGGACGGGGTGGCCCGGCGCGGGCAGGTGCTCAAACTGCTCACCGAACTCAAGCAGATCTGCAACCATCCGGCGCAGTACCTCAAGGAACCCGGCGTGCTGCACGGGCGGTCCGGCAAGCTCGCCGCCTTCGAGGAGCTGCTCGACGTCATCCTCGACGAGGGCGACAGCGTGCTCGTGTTCAGCCAGTACGTCCAGCTCTGCCGCCTGCTGGAGAAGCGCCTGGCCGAACGCGGGCTGCCGACGATGCTGCTGTCCGGGTCGAGCACGCCCAAGGTCCGCGAGGACATGGTCGCCCGGTTCCAGGCGGGTGAAGTGCCGGTGTTCCTGTTGTCGCTCAAGGCGGGCGGCGTGGGGCTCAACCTGACCAAGGCCACCCACGTCATCCATTACGACCGCTGGTGGAACCCGGCCGTCGAAGACCAGGCCACCGACCGCGCGTACCGGATCGGGCAGGACAGGCCGGTCCAGGTGCACCGGCTGATCGCCGAAGGCACCCTGGAAGAGCGCATCGCCACGGTGCTGGAGACCAAACGCGGGCTGGCCGACGCGGTCATCGGCGCAGGCGAGAACTGGATCACCGAACTGTCCGACGACGAACTCGCCGATCTCGTCCGGCTCGGGGAGACCTGATGCCCGGCGCGACCGGACGGAAACGGCGCACCTTCGGCAACACCTGGTGGGGCGAGGCGTGGGTCGAAGCCTTGGAGGAGCGCGCCAAGCTCGATCCGAACAGGTTGCCGCGCGGGCGGACGTACGCGCGCAAGGGGACGGTCAGCAAGCTGGCGGTCGGCACGGGCGAGGTGACGGCCTGGGTACAGGGCAGCCGTGCGGTGCCGTACCGGGTGACCATCCACATGGCGGCGTTCACCGAGGCGCAGTGGGAGAGCCTGCTCGGCATGGTCGGTTCACGGCTCGGGCACGTCGCCGCCCTGCTCGACGGCGAGCTGCCTGGCGAGCTGGCCGAGGACGCGCGGGCCGCCGGCGCGGATCTGCTCCCCGGCCCCGGCGATCTGCGCCCGAAATGCTCCTGCCCCGACAGCGCGAACCCGTGCAAACACGTCGCCGCGGTCTACTACCTGGTCGCGGACGAGGTCGACGCCGATCCGTTCGTCCTGTTCCTGTTGCGCGGCAGGCCCAGGGAGGCGGTACTCGCGGAACTGCGGTCCCGCCGGGCCCCGGCGAGCGAGCCTGGCAAACGGGTGCGAGCCCCCGCCGCACCCGGGGTGGACCCGAAACGCGCTTACACCCGGCGGATCGCCGCGCTGCCACCGCGGCCGGCCGTTCCCGGCACGGTCGGGCCGCCCGCGGTCCTCGACGTCGATCCGCCGCATCGCACGGGCTGGAGCAGTGACACGTTCGCGGAACTGGCGGCCGACGCCGCCGCGAGGGCCTGGGAACTGCTGGTCATGGGGCCCGAGCGCGAAGTGGAGCTGTCATTCGAGGAAGACCTCGCGCGCCGGGCGGCGGCGAGCGATCCAAGCGTGGTCGTCGAGCTCGCCGAAGCCGCACAGGTCCCGGTGCGGGATCTGGCCCTCTGGGCGCAGGCCTGGCGCGAGGCGGGCCGGGGCGGGATGGCGGTGGTCCGGGAGGTCTGGCGGCCAGGGCAGGCGCCGCTCGCGCAGGCCAAGGCGGACTTCGCCGAATCGGGACTGCCGGGGGAGCCGAAGGCGTGGCGGAACCGGATCACCCAGGGCGACCTGCAACTGCGCTACGGCCGTGACGAACGCTGGTACCGCTTCGTACGAGACGGCGAGGGCTGGTGTGTGGACGGCCCGTCGTCCGCGCGGCCGACGGACGTCATCTACCCGTGACTCACGTGATCAGGGGCCGCACTCGCGTGATCAGAGACGGAACTCACGTGACTGGGCGCCGCACTCGGTGTGCGTTGGACCGCAGCCAGCCGCGATACGCCCATTCCAGGAACCGCTCCACCCCGCGGACCACATGCGCGCTGCGGATCGAGGGGAAGACGTCGAAGGCGTGCTGCGCGCCGGAGATCTCCGCGTACGCGACCTCGCGCTGGGACTTCTCGCTCAGTCGGCGCACGAACTCGCGGGCCTCGCCCACCGGCACCAGCGAGTCGTGGACGCCGTGGATGACGAAGAACGGCGGAGCGTCCTCGGTGATCCTGTCCAGCGGTGACGCCGCGATGTAGTCGTCGAGGAAGTTCACCGGATCCTTGTCCGCCTCGAAGACGTGCCGGGCGATCAGCGTCTTCAGCCGGGTCTGGCTGGAACGGCGCCCGCTGGTCGCGGCGAAGTCGTACACGCCGTAGTGCGGGGCGCACGCCTGGATGCTCGTGTCGGCCTCGGTGAAGCCGGGCTGCAGGGCCGGGTCGTTCGCGGTCAGCGCCAGGAGCGCCGCGAGATGCCCGCCCGCCGAACCCCCGGTGACGGCGACGAAGCCCGGGTCGCCGCCGTAGGACTCGGCGTTGTCCCGGATCCAGGCCAGCGCGCGTTTCGCCGCGACGATATGCGCGGGCCACCGGGCGGCGGGGGAGAGCGGGTAGTTGATCGCGATGCAGATCCAGCCGCGTTTGGCCATGTGCAGCATCAGCGGCAGACCCTGCTGGTCCTTGTTGCCGATCACCCACGCGCCGCCGTGCACCTGCAGCAGGATCGGCGCGCCGGTGACCTTCTCGCGCGGGGCGTAGACGTCGAGCAGGAACCGCTTCCCGCCGGGTGCGTAGGCGATGTCACGGGTCCGCCGGACCGCCGGGTCGCGCATGCGGAACGGCATCGCCAGCTGGCCCCACGGGGTCGCGAGGTCCGTCGGGCTCGGCGGGTGCTCGAGTTCGTCGGCGTAGGCCGTGCCGATGCCCTCCGTCAGCGCCGTCTCGATCTCGTCGCGGGCTCGCTGGGACTGCGCGATCAGCGTGCCGAGCCCGGCCGCCGACGCGGCCGCGAGCGCGAGGCCGGCCTTGCTCGATTTGCCCCGGTGGCGCGCGACGTGCGCGGCGGTGTCGGCCGCGGTGAGCGCGAGCAGATGCGGGGCGAGTTCCCCGGTCAGCCAACCCGCGAAGAAGGCGGGAACCGCCGTCCGGGCGCCTCTCGGCGGCTTCAACGCGTTCGCGGTGAGCGCGAGCTGGAGTGCCTGGCGGACGACGAAACTCGGCTGCATGGGCACCGATCCTACCGCCGGGTGACCGTCTAGAACCGGTTGCAAAGTTCACTTAAGGTGATTCTTATGCGGAGATTGAGTGGTCTCGACGCGAGTTTCCTCTACCTGGAGACACCCGCCCAGGTCCTGCACGTCTGCGGGCTGCTCACCCTCGACGGTTCGACCATGCCCGGGGGCTACGATTTCGAGCGCTTCAAGGAGAAACTGGCCGAACGGGTGCGGCTGATCCCGGCATTCAGGCGCAAGCTGCACAATCCACTCTGGAATCTGACCCATCCGGTCTGGGTCGAGGACGAGGACTTCGACCTCGAAGCCCACGTTCACCGGATCGGCGTACCCGCACCCGGTGACCGGCGCGAGCTGGCCGAACTGTGCGCCCACATCGCGGGACAACGGCTGGACCGCGCGCAGCCGCTCTGGCAGTTGCACGTCATCGAGGGCCTGGCGGGCGGCGAGATCGCGGTCCTGCTGAAGATGCACCATGCCAGCGTCGACGGGGTCAGCGGCGCCAGCCTGATCACCTATCTGGCCGGCCTCGAACCGGACGCCCCGCCGCCGGAGATCGCGCGGGACGAACGCCACAACGGGGCCGTTCCCGGACGGCGCGCGCTGCTCGGCGCGGGGCTGACGTCGTTCGCGAAACGCCCGGCCGAGGTGGTGAAGCTGCTCCCGGATCTGCTCCAGCTCGTCCCGAAATGGCTCGGCAAGGCGTTGCAGGGCAAGGGAATGCCGGTCCCGTTCACCGCTCCGCGCACTTCGTTCAACGGGACGATCACCGCGCATCGCAGCGTCGCCTACGCCTCACTCGACCTCGACGAGGTCAAACGGATCAAGAACGCCTTCGGGGTGACCGTCAACGACGTCGTCCTCGCCGTCGTTTCCGGTGCCCTGCGGCAGTTCCTGCGAGACCGGGGTGAACTGCCGGACGATCCGCTGGTGGCGACCGTGCCGGTGTCGGTGCACGAGCGCACCGAGCGCGACCACGGCAGCAACAAGGTCTCGGCCTTCTTCGCGTCGCTGCCCACCCATCTGGAGGATCCCGCCGCGCGCGTGTTCATGCTCGCGGAGTCGAACAGGCTGTCCAAGGACCATCACCACGACATCGACGCCGACATGCTCGGAGACTGGGCGCAGTTCTCCGCGGCGACCATGTTCGGCCTCGCGGTGCGCGCGTATTCCGCGCTGCGCCTGGCCGAACGGCATCCGGTGGTGCACAACCTGGTGGTGTCCAATGTGCCCGGTCCGCCGATGCCGCTGTACCTGCTGGGCTGCCGCATCACCGGGCTGTACCCGCTCGGGCCGGTGTTCCACGGCGCCGGGCTCAACGTCACCGTGCTGTCCAACGCGGGCCGGGTGGACGTCGGCCTGCTCGGCGCCCGCGAACTCACCGGCGACCTGTGGCCGCTCGCCGACCACTTCCCCGATGCTCTCCACGAACTCCTCAAGGTCGCTCCCTGACGAGGGGTTGCCGTTCGGCCGCCTTCCGGATAAGACTAGAACAGGTTTCAGTATTGTGCCCGTTCGCCCCGGTGAGGAGCCAGTGTGGACTTCCAGTTCGACGAGACGCAGACCGAGGTCACCGCGCTGGCCGCGCGCGTGCTCGGCAAGGAGCGTGAACCCGCCGGGACCTGGCGCGCGCTCGCCGACTCCGGTCTGCTGGCGCTGGCGCTGCCCACCGAACTCGGTGGTGACGGCCTCGGCGTCGCCGAAGTCGCCTTGGTGCTGACCGAACTCGGCCGCGTCGCTTCGCCGACGCCCGCGGTGGCGTCGCTGGCGTTCGGTGTCCTGCCGGTCATGGCGCTCGGCGGCCCGGACCAGCGCGCGGCCCTGCTCCCGGCCGTCGCCGCGGGCGAATCCGTGCTCACCGCCGCACTGCACGAACCTTCCGCGCCCTTCACCGCCCGGCCCGCGACCGCGGCGGACCCGGCGGGGGACTGGCGGCTGAGCGGGGTCAAGGTCGGCGTGCCGTTCGCCGCCGAGGCGACCCGGATCCTGACGCCGGTCTCGATGCCCGGCGGCACCGGAGTCTTCCTGGTCGACCCCCGGTCGGACGGCGTGAGGCTGACACCGACGAGAACCTCTTCCGGCACACCGGACTACACGATGACGCTGGATTCCGTGACCGTCACCGACGCCGATCTCCTCAACGGGCACGGCCCGGGCGAATCGATCGCGGCCCTGCACCGGTTCGCGCTCGCGGGCACCGTGGCGTTCGGCGACGGGTTGCTCGCCGGCGCGCTGGCGCTGACCACCAAGCACATCGGCGAACGTGAGCAGTTCGGACGCCCGCTGGCGGCGTTCCAGGCGGTGGCGCAGCAGATCGCGGACGTCTACGTCGCTTCGAGGACCGTCCAGCTGGCCGCGCGCTCGGCGGTCTGGCGGCTCGCGGCGGGGCTCGACGCCGAGGCGGACCTCGACGTCGCGGCATACTGGCTGGCGGAGGAGGCGCCCGGGGCGCTGGCCACCTGCCACCACCTGCACGGCGGGATCGGGGTGGACGAAACGTATCCGCTGCACCGGTTCTCGTCGGCGGTCAAGGATCTCGGACGGACGCTCGGCGGCGCCTCGCATCGGCTGGCCGCACTGGGCGAACTGGCAGCGGGGTGACACGATGCTGATCGAATTGACCGCGGCGCAACAACAACTGCGCACCGAACTGCGAAAGTACTTCGCCGGTCTGGTGAGCGCGGACGAACGACGCGCGATGCTGCGCGAGCGGCACGGACCGGTGTACCGCGAGATCGTGCGGCGGATGGGCCGTGACGGCTGGCTCGGCGTCGGCTGGCCCGAACAGTACGGCGGCCGGGGTTTCGGCGAGATCGAGCAGCACCTCTTCGTCGACGAGGCCGCCCGCGCCGACGTCCAGCTGCCGTCGGTGACCCTGCAGACCGTCGGCCCCACGTTGCAGGCTTTCGGTACCGAAGCCCAGAAGTCCTTCTTCCTGCCCAAAATCCTGGCGGGTGAGATCCATTTCGCCATCGGCTACACCGAACCCGACGCGGGCACGGATCTCGCGTCGCTGCGGACCACCGCCGTGCGCGAGGGCGACGAGTATGTCGTCAACGGCCAGAAGACGTTCACCACCGGCGGGCACGACGCCGATTACCTCTGGCTCGCCGTGCGGACGGCTCCGGACGCGCCGAAGCACAAGGGGATCTCGATCCTCATCGCCAGTACTCGCGATCCCGGCTATTCGTGGACGCCGATCATCACCTGCGACGGCGCGCACCATGTGAACGCCACGTACTACTCGGACGTCCGAGTGCCCGCGGACATGCTGGTGGGCAAGGAGAACGAGGGCTGGCGGCTGATCACCACGCAGCTGAACCACGAACGCGTCATGCTCGGCCCGGCCGGCCGCGTCGGCGGACTCCACGCCCGCGTCCGCGAGTGGGCCGCGGCCAGGAAGACGCCGGACGGCACACCGTTGACGCGGCTGCCGGACGTCCGCGGCGTACTCGCGGAAACCCTGGCGGCCGCCCGCGTCAACGAACTGCTGAACTGGCAGGTCGCGGCGTCGTCGGCGACCGGACCGGTGGCCGTGGCCGACGCCTCCGCCACCAAGATCTTCGGTTCCGAACGTATCCAGCGGCTGGCCAGGAGACTGGAGGAGATCGTGGCGCGACACGGCGATCAGGCCGACGCCGAAACCGCGGAACTGGCGCTGTGGCTGGACGTGGTGGCCAAACGCAATCTGGTGCTGACCTTCGGCGGCGGCGTCAACGAGGTCCAGCGCGAGCTGATCGCCACCGCCGGGCTCGGGTTGCCGAGGGTGCCGCGATGAGCATCCAGGAAGCGGCCGAACGCATCGCCGGGCAAGGCGAATCCGCGCCGAGGGCCGCCCGTGACGCTGTCAACCAGGCGATGGTGAACAACTGGGTCGAGGCCATCGGCGACCGCAACCCCGTCTATGTCGATGAGGAGTTCGCCGCGAAGAGTGTCCACAAGGGACTCGTCGCGCCTCCCGCGATGGCGCAGGTGTGGACGATGGGCGGGCTGCACTGGACGAGGGCTTCGGACGACCCGCTCGGCGCGATGATGGAGGTGCTCGACGAAGCCGGGTTCACCTCGGTCGTCGCGACCAACTCCGAGCAGAACTACCACCGCTATCTGCGCACCGGTGAGCACGTCTCGGCGACCGCGAAACTCGAAAGCGTCGTCGGGCCGAAACGCACCGCGCTGGGCGAAGGCTGGTTCGTGACGACGAAGACCACCTGGTACGTCGGGGACGAAGCCGTCGCGGACATGGTGTTCCGGGTGCTGAAGTTCCGCCCGCCGGACGCCGCGCCCGCCAAGGCGGCCGCCCCGGTGCTGCGGCCGGTGATCAGCAAGGACACCGAATTCTTCTGGGCCGGACTGCGCGAGGGAGAACTGCGGATCCAGCGGTGGGGCGAGACGCTGCGGCATCCGCCCGGGCCGATGCCACCGGACGGCGACCTCGGCGCGAAGCCGGACCACGTCGTCGCGTGCGGACGCGGAACGGTCTACAGCTACGTGGTGCACCACCATCCGAAGGTCCCCGGCAAGGATCTGCCGTTCGTGGTCGCGCTCGTCGAACTGGAGGAGGGAGTCCGCGTGATGGGCGAGCTGCTCGACGCCGATCCCGAAACAGTCCACATCGGACTCGGAGTGGAAGCCGCCTTCGTGAAGATCGACGAGGAACTGACGTTGCCCGCTTGGAGGGTCGCGCGATGAAGGACTGTCCGGTCGGCACCGAGCTGCCGCCGCTGACGATCGAGGCCACCCCGACCTTCGTGGTGAGCACCGCGCTGGCGACCCGGGATTTCCAGGACGTCCACCACGATCGGGACGCCGCGCTCCAGCGGGGATCGAAGGACATCTTCCTCAACATCCTCACCGACACCGGTCTGGTGCAGCGGTTCGTGACCGACTGGGCGGGGCCGGAGGCGTTCGTGCGGTCGATCAAGATCCGGCTCGGGGTGCCCTGCTACGCCTACGACACGCTGACCTTCACCGGACGGGTCACGGAACGGGACGGTGACGACGTGGTGATCGCGGTGTCCGGTGTGGACAGTCTGGGCGAACACGTGGTGGGAACCGTGGCACTCACGCTGGGAGGCGAGTGATGACCCTGTCCGGGCGGGCCGCGATCGCCGGTATCGGCGCGACGGAGTTCTCCAAGGATTCCGGGCGCAGCGAGCTGCGGTTGGCGGCTGAAGCGGTCTCGAGTGCACTCGAGGACGCCGGGCTCAAGCCGTCCGATGTGGACGGTCTGGTCTCGTTCACCATGGACGGCAACAGCGAGATCGCCGTGGCGCGCGAGCTCGGTGTCCCCGAACTCAAGTTCTTCAGCCGGATCCACTACGGCGGCGGGGCGGCGGCCGCGACCGTGCAGCAGGCCGCGATGGCCGTCGCGACCGGTGTCGCGGACGTCGTCGTCGCGTACCGGGCCTTCAACGAACGGTCCGGGATGCGCTTCGGCCAGGTCTCGTCGGCCGCGGCGGGGCAGGTGAACTCCTCCGGTGTCGACAACGCGTTCCACTACCCGATGGGGATCGCGACACCGGCCGCGACCGTCGCCATGCTCGCCCGGCGCTACATGCACGAGTACGGCGCGACCAGCGAGGACTTCGGCCGGGTGGCCGTCGTCGATCGCGCCCGCGCGGCGACGAACCCGAAGGCGTGGTTCTACGGCAAGCCGATCACGCTCGAGGACCATCAGGCGTCGCGCTGGGTCGCCGAACCGTTGCACCTGCTCGACTGCTGTCAGGAGAGCGACGGCGGTGTCGCCCTGGTGATCACCAGCGCCGAGCGGGCGCGCGACCTGCCGCACCGGCCTGCCGTGATCGCCGCCGCCGCGCAGGGGAGTGGTCCGGACCAGTACGTGATGACCAGCTACTACCGCGACGACCTGCCCGCGTTGCCCGAGATGGGTGTCGTGGGACGGCAGCTGTGGGCGCAGTCCGGGCTCGGGCCCGGCGACATGGACCTCGCCGTGCTGTACGACCACTTCACCCCTTATGTCCTGATGCAGCTGGAAGAACTCGGCTTCTGCGGGAAGGGCGAGGCCAAGGACTTCATCGGCGGCGGCACCCTGGAACTCGACGGGAAGCTGCCGCTCAACCCGCACGGCGGGCAGCTGGGGGAGGCCTACATCCACGGGATGAACGGGATCGCCGAAGGGGTCCGGCAGCTGCGCGGCGACGCCGTCAACCAGGTCGACGGGGCCTCACGGGTGCTGGTGACCGCCGGAACCGGCGTACCTACGAGCGGATTGGTCTTGACCGCCGGCTGAGATCACCTCAATGCCCCCTGGTGTACTAGAGCGGTACCTGCCACGGTGAAGGGGATTCCGGTCGGCGGGAGGTGCCATGTCGGGTCCAGTCGTCATAGCGTGGACACTGACCGCGGTGTTCGCCGCGCTGGTCTTGCCGTGCGTGCTGAGACTCGTCCGGCTGGACTACGGGCGCCACGGCACGGCGGTCCGCAACGGTGATCTGGCCGAATTGCTGCTCGTCGTCGCCATGGTCGCGATGCTGTCCCCGGTGGGCGGCCCGATCCCCGCGGCGGGCTGGCAGGCCGTGCTGGCGCTGACGGCGGGCTGGTTCACCGTCTCGTGGTGGAAGGGGCGGCGGTCCGGGCACTCCGCGTGCGGCCACCACGCCGTCTCCGCCGCGGCGATGCTGTTCATGGTGACTTTCATGCCGCACAGCGAGGTCTCGCACGGGCCCTGGCTGGTGATGTCCGGCCCCGGTGCCGCTTCGGCGCTGTGGCTTTCCCTGCTTTTCGGCGCCGTGGCCGCGTATTTCGCGGTGGACGCGATCCGCGCGGGGGTTTCGGCCGCGCGGGGTACCACCGGCGAGGGCCAGATCTCACGCCGGGTGTGCCGGGTCGTGATGGGGCTGGGGATGGGCTACATGCTGCTGGGCGCGGCCGTCTGACGTCTCGTGAATGGCTGAGACGGGTTCTAGTGAGGGGTAAGGCGACCTGTCTTGGTCGTGGTAGGGCCGCACGCGCGTTGCGAAAGCCACTTTCGCAACGGTGAAGGTTGCGAAAGTGGCTTTCGCAACGCCTGCCAGGGTTCCAAGGGCCGGGTGACGCCTCGCCGCCACGCTGATGTCGCGAAAGCCACTTTCGCGACATCAGGTGTCCCGAAAGTGGCTTTCGCGACACCTAAAGCTGACGCCCCCGGCGACCCGGCCCGGCACCTTCGCCGTGCCCCTCACCAACCGTCCTGGTCCCTACTGGGCTACATGCTGCTAGGCGCGTCCGTCTGACGTCCCGTGAATGGCTAGGACGGTTCTAGTGAGGGGTAAGGCAACCTGTCTTGGTCGTGGCCGCCACGCTGATGTCGCGAAAGCCACTTTCGCGACATCAAGTGTCCCGAAAGTGGCTTTCGCGACACCCAAAGCTGACGCCCTTGGCGACCCGGCCCGGCACCTTCGCCGTACTCCTCACCAACCGTCCTGCTCACTCACGAGGTCGGTACGCGCCGCACGACGCCGTTCTCGGCGTCACCCGCGTCCGGCAGGCCCTCCGCCGGGTTGTCCGCGGCCCACTTGCCCGCGTCGGCGATGTCCTTGTTGAGCGCGACGATCAGCGCCTCCGACGACGGGTACTTCTCCTGCTCCCGCAGGTGGTGGCCCAGCCACACGGTCAGGACCTCGCCATAGAGGTCCCCGCCGAAGTCCAGCAGATGCGCCTCGACGAGCCGGTAGCCGTCCGCGCCGTAGTACGTCGGGCGCCTGCCGACCGAGACCGCGGCCGCGATCCGGGTGCCGTCGGCGCGTTCGGCCCAGCCCGCCCACACTCCGTCGCCGACTTGGCCGTCTTGGTCGCGCAGCGCGATGTTGGCCGTCGGGAAGCCCAGTTCCCGGCCCCGCTGATCGCCCTTCTCCACCTGGCCACGGACCACGAAGTACTCCGCCGTCATGCCGCCCCCGTCCTCGCTGTCACAAAAGCCATGAATACCACGAGCGGCATCCGGGGTCGACCGCCGTCCACGCCACGGGAGCCGTCCACTGTGTACTCGATCACGTGGTGACGAGCCGGTATCCGAGGTCCAGTTCGGTCCGGCCCAGCAGGCCGACGTGGTGCCGGTGCCAGTGCCCGTCGGCGAGGTCGGCGCGCAACCGGCCGACGGCCGCCGCGACGACGTTCTGGTCCAGCAGCGCGACCCCGGACATCCCGGCGCGCACGCGTTCGGACAGGTAGGCCTCCGGCCTGCGCCAATACGCGCCGAGGAATCCGTCGACGCAGTCCGAGGGCACCGGCAGCGGAGTCACCGACGGAGTCTCGCCCGCCGCGCTCAGCTCCTCGGCGATCCTGTCGAGGCAGGCCAACCGGCTTTCGTGCTCGGCGATCTCCGGCAGGTAGTCCCGCACGAGCCAGAAGCGCGCGAACACCGCCTGGTCCCAGGTCACGATCACCTGGCGACGGGACACCCGCCGCAACTCGGCCAGCCCGGCGGTCACGTCCGTCCAGTGGTGCACGGTGAGCACCGCCAGGGCGACGTCGAAGGCCCCGTCGCGGAAGGGCAGCCCTTCCGCGCAAGCCTGGACGGCGGGAGCCGCGGTGACCGGACGCTGCCCGATCATCCGCGACGACGGTTCGACGGCGATCACGCCTCGGTCTTCGGGTTCGTAGGAACCGGCCCCGGCCCCGACGTTGACCACCGACCGCGCGTCGCCGAGCGCGGCGGTCACGGCGGCCGCGATCCGGGGATCCGGGCGTCTCGATCGCGCGTAGTCCCGGCCTAGTTCGGCATACGGGTCCGAGATCAAGGGGCGCACCCGGACGAGTCTAGCCAGAGCCGCTACCTGCGGGAACGAGGATTCAGTCTGTAGTGGTCAAGAAAGTGTCGGAAAGGACGGGTGCCTCGTCCCGATCCGGCGCCGTGGTCGTGATCAGCAGCCCGGCGGGCTCCCGCCAGACGCGGGTCCGCAGCGGCTCGCCGGGGAAGACGACGCCGGCGAACTTGGCCGCGAAGGAGGCGACGCGAGCGGTGTCGCCGTCGAGGAATTCGTCGGTGACGGCCTTCGCGATGACGCCGTAGGTGCACAGGCCGTGCAGGATCGGCTTGCCGAACCCGGCCGCCGCGGCGAACGAGGGATCCGCGTGTAGCGGATTGCGATCCCCGCAGAGCCGGTAGAGCAGTGCCTGCTGCGGCAATGTCGGCGTGTCGATAACGGCGTCCGGATCCCGCGACGGAAGTTCCACGCGATCGGACGGCCCGCGCTCGCCGCCGAAACCCCCTTCGCCACGGGCGAAGATGCTCGACCGCAGCGTCCACAGTGGAGTCCCGTCGGAGTCGGTGGCGACCGTCTCGTTCACGATCACGGCCGCCTTGCCCTTGTCGAAGACGTCGACGATCCGCGTCCTGGCCACGGCCTTGCCCGACGCCGGGATCGGCCGGTGCGCGATCACTTCCTGTTTGCCGTGCAACACCTTCCCGAGGTCGACCTCGACACCGGGGAACGAGACGGCGGGCGGCTCGAACACGCGCAGGTTCGCCGCCACGGTGGCGAACGTCGGCAGCACCTGGAGCCCGTCCTCGTAGGTGTAGCGCAGCTCCCGCGGGCTCGTCGGATCCGAGCCCGCGCCCAGCGCCAGGTGGTACAGCTGCACGTCGGAGGCGGTCCAGGCGAAGCTCACCTCGCCGAGGTCGGCGCCGATCGCGACCGAAGGATCGATGGGCACGAAGAACTCCTACTCGTAGGTGACGGTGACCTCGTCGGTCAGCGGCAGGGACTGGCAGGCCAGCACGATGCCTTCGGCGATGTCGTCGCCGTCGAGGACCTCGTTGTGCAGCATCTTCACCTCGCCGGAGGTGATCCGGCAGGCGCAGGCGCTGCACTGGCCCTCGCGGCATGAGTACGGCGCGTCGAAACCCTTTTCCAGCAACAGGTCCAGCAGCTTCGTCCGGCGCGGCCACTCGAGCTTCCTGGTCTCGCCGTCGAGGGTGACTTCGACCCCCGCCGGAGACTCGGCCTCCTCGACGACGACGGGCGTGGCCACCTCGAACGGATTCCCGCCGAGGGACAGGAACCGCTCCAGGTGGATCCGTTTGCGCGGCAGCCCGAGGTCCTTGAGCACCGCACGCGCGGCGTCCATGAACGGCGCCGGGCCGCAGATGAACGCCTCGTGCGCGGTGTACGGCGCCAGCAGGGCGCGCAGGTGCGCCTCGGCCGGCAGTCCTTGCAGGCTCTCCAGCCAGTGCACCACGACCAGCCGGTCCGCGTGTTTCGCGGCGAGGTCCGCCAGCTCCCGCGCGAAGATCACCGATCGTTCGTCGCGGTTGGCGTAGAGCAGGACCACCTTGCCGGTTCCGTGCTCCAGCGCGGACTTCAGGATCGACATCACCGGCGTGATCCCGCTCCCGCCCGCGAGCAGCAGGAAGTCCTCGTCGAGCGAGGCGGGGCTGAACACCCCGGCCGGCGGCAGGACCTGGACCTTCTGCCCGGCCTGGAGGTTGTCGCAGAGCCAGTTCGACCCGTAGCCGTCCGCGGTGCGTTTGACGGTGACCTGGACCCGGTTCTCGTGCGGCGCGCTCGAGAGCGAATAACAGCGGGCCACGGACCCCGTCCGCTCGCTCGGCACGCGGACGGTGAGGAACTGCCCTGGCGTGTAAGCGAAAACGGATACGTGCTCGGCCGGGATCTCGAACACGATCGAGCGCGCGTCCGCGGTCTCGGTGATCACTTCGGCCACGGTCACGGTGACGGGACCGCTCATTCGGGCACCTCCAGCAGGCCGTCCTTCAAGGCGGCGTCGATGCTCTCGCTGAGATTGCCACAGGTGTCGAGCAACGCCGTCTGCGCGCCGGACGCCTTCTGCTCGGCGAACACCGGGCAGCTCCGCGACGCGTCGGACGTCCACTGGATGCTGGTGTGCTGCACGCTGTTCTTCTTGACCAGCACGCAGGTCCCGCACGAGCGGCAGTTCAGCGGCCGCAGCCCGGCGGTGAGGAACTCGACGGTCTCGGGCTTCACACCCCGGCCTCTTCCGCCTGCTGCCTCGCCAGGTTCTCGGCCACCTCCGCCGCCCAGACCTCGTTGGCGCGGCTGGTGTCCACTTCGAACTCGAACCGCTGGGTCATGTCCTCGGTGACCTCGGCGGCGTCCACATAGAACTGGTCGTACCAGCGGCGCAGCTGGTAGACCGGCCCGTCCTCCTCGCACAGCAACGGGTTGTCGATCCGCGTCTTGTTGCGCCAGATCTCCACGTCCTGCAGGAAGCCGACGCCGATGCCCTTGGCGAACTTCCCGGCGATCTTGTCCGCGTGCTCGTCCGAGACGCCCTCGAACTTCTTCACGCTCACGCCCCACTGCAGCACGAACGAGTTCTCGGTGACCGGGTAGTGGCAGTTGATCAGCACGTTCTCGATCTCGAAACCCTGGTACGTGTTGAGCAGCGTGTTGATCATGTACGACGGGCCGAAGTACGACGCTTCCGACCGCAGCAGGTTCTCCTCGCCGCCGTAGTTGGACGCCATTCCCTTGTCCGGGCGGCCTTTCGTGTTCAGGTACTGCGTGGCGATATGCCCTTCGAACACGTTCTTGAAGTAGGTCGGGAAGGCGTAGTGGATGTAGAAGAAGTGCGCCATGTCGACCATGTTGTCGATGATCTCGCGGCAGTTGGAGCCCTCGATCAGCACCGAGTCCCAGGTCCAGTTGCTCCACTCGCCGTTGAACACGCCCTCGATCCGCGGGATGACGACGTCCGCTGGCGGCGGGTTGCCCTCGGGGTCGTGCCAGACGAACAGCTGCTTGTTCTCCTCCAGCACCTGCCAGGTCTTCGTCCGCGCCCGCAGCGGAACCCGCTTGGCGTAAGGGATCGAGACGCATTTGCCGTTGCCGTTCCAGCGCCAGTCGTGGAACGGGCAGGCGATCTCGTCGCCCTTGACCTCGCCCTGGGTGAGGTCGCCGCCCATGTGGCGGCAGTACCCGTCGAGCACGTTCAGCTTGCCGGACGAATCGGCGAAGACCACCAGTTTCGTCCCGAACGCCGTGATGGCGTGCGGTTTCCCGTCCCGGAACGACTCGGCGAGGCCGAGACAGTGCCAGCCGCGCGCGAACCGCGAAGGGGGCGCGCCCGCGTCGATCTGCCGTACGGATTCCGTCGTCATCGGCTGCCTCCCGCTTTGGTGTGATCTTGCTGCGCGAGATGCTCGGCCGCAAGGTAGCCGAACACCATCGCCGGGCCGATCGTCGCGCCGGGGCCCGCGTAGGTGCGGCCCATCACCGCCGCGCTCGTGTTGCCCGCCGCGTAAAGCCCGTCGATCACCGACCCGTCTTCGCGCAGGACGCGCGCGTGCGGGTCGGTCCTCAAACCGCCCTTGGTGCCCAAGTCACCGGGCACGATCTTCACCGCGTAGTACGGCGCGACGTCCAGCGGTCCCAGGCTCGGGTTGGGTTTGTTCCGCGGGTCGCCGTAGTAGTGGTCGTACGCGCTGCGCCCGCGGTGGAAGTCCTCGTCCACGCCGCTTTTCGCGAAGCCGTTGAAGCGTCGCACGGTGGCCTCCAGCGCGCCGGCCGGGACCTCGATCCGCTCGGCGAGTTTCGCGATCGTGCTCGCTTTGACCGCGATGCCCGCTTTGAACCAGCGGCCGGGCAGCGGCTGGCGCGGGCCGAGACCGGTGAACATGTACCGGTTGCGGTTGCGCTGGTCGAACACCAGCCAGGTCGGGATGTTCTCGCCGGGCCCGTCCCCTTTGCCGTACATCGCGTGCACGGCCTCGACGTAGGGCGCGGACTCGTTGACGAAGCGTTCGCCCCGCGCGTTGACCATCAGGCAGCCCGGACGCGACCGCTCGGCGAGCGCGAACCACGGGCCGCCGGTCAGCGGGATGGACGGGCCCCACCAGGCGTCGTCCATCAGGTCGGTGGCCGCGCCGAGTTTGAGCCCGGCGTCGATGGCGTCACCGGTGTTGGCTTCGGCGCCGACGGTCCAGTCCGTGCCGATCGGCGCCCGCTGGTACTTGACCCGCATCTCCTCGTTGCGCTCGAACCCGCCGGCGCCGAGGACGACGCCGAGCCTGGCTCGGATCAGCTTCTCCTCACCCTCGTGGCGGACGACGACGCCGACCACGCGATCGCCTTCGACCTTCAGGTCCAGGAGTGGCGTGTTCAACCAGACAGGGACCTCCGCCCGCCTCAGACCTTCACGCAAACCCGCCGCAAGCGCTTGCCCCATGGAAAGAAGTCGTTGCCGCCGGACGCGGCCGACCAGCCAGCGGCCGCCGAGGCCGAGGACGCGGAGGATCCCGCGCGGATGCCGGGCGAGCAGGCTCAGCCACCGGTAGTCCGCCTGGGTGATCGGGGCGCCCAGCGGGGGAGCGCTGTACGGCGGCTCCAGATTCGCCAGCTCCGGTCCGAGCAGGTTGCCGTCGAAAGCGGCAGGCTCGACCGACCGTCCGCCGGCGCGCCCGCCGGGGGCCTCCGGGTGGTAGTCCGAGTAGCCGCGGACCCACCGGAAGCGCAGCGGTGTCTTGTCGCAGACGAAGGACAAGACCTCGGGGCCGCGGTCGAGGAAGGCCGACCGGAGTTCCGCCGGGACGACGTCGCCGACGATCGACTCGAGGTACTCGTGCGCCCGCTCCGGGGGTTCCTCGATCCCGGCCGCCCGCAGGGCGTGGTTGCCGGGGATCCAGACGCCGCCACCGGACCGCGCGGTCGAGCCGCCGAAGTGCGCGGCCTTCTCCACGACCAGGACCTCGAGTCCCCGGTGGGCTGCGGACAGTGCGGCGGTCATCCCGGCGGCACCACTGCCCGCCACGATCACGTCGTAGTCCATACGCCCCTCACCTGAAACACGTTGTAGGAAGCATGTAGCAGCATCCGCGCTGCTCCAGTCACCATAGACGAGAACGTGTTCTAGTTCTAGGGTGGGGTCATGGACTCCCTCGTCGCGGATGTGGTGATCGTGGGCTTCGGGGCGGCAGGCGCTTGTGCGGCGATCGAGGCCGCCGATGCCGGCGCCCGGGTGCTCGTCGTGGAGCGGTTTTCCGGCGGTGGCGCGAGCGCCGTCAGCGGAGGTGTCGTCTACGCCGGTGGCGGGACGGCGCAGCAGCGGGACGCGGGCGTCGACGACAGTGTCGACGCGATGTACGACTACCTGCGGCTCGAGGTCGGCGACGTCGTCTCCGAAGAGACCTTGCGGCGCTTCTGCGCGGGCAGTACGGAGATGGTGACCTGGCTGGAGGGCAACGGTGTCCCCTTCGAGGGAAGCTTGTGCCCGTACAAGACGTCCTACCCCAGCGACGCGCACTATCTGTACTACTCGGGCAGCGAGGCGGCGGGCGGCTTCCGCGACGCGGCCAAGCCGGCACCGCGCGGACATCGCGTCAAAGGTCCCGGGACCTCGGGGAAGCTGCTGATGAAACGCCTGGCCGAGGCCGTCCGGCGTCGCGGGATCCAGGTGCTGCCGCAGACGGCCGCTCGAAATCTGATCGTGGACGCCGATGGAGTCGTGACCGGAGTCGTCGTGTCCACCCTGCGAGACGCGCCCGCTCGCGTGCGGGCGACACACCGGAAGCTGGCCGCGTATGCCGCGAAGCCGGGGATCTATGTGCCGTCGCTGCGGAAGTCGTTGCATCGGCGCGTGGAGCGAATCGAACGCCGATACGGCCGTGAGCTGCGGATCTCGGCCTCGCGCGGGGTCGTTCTCGCGGCGGGCGGGTTCATCGCGAACCGGGAGATGGTGCGTGAGCACGCGCCCGCGTATCGCGGCGGCCTGGCGCTCGGGACCTCCGCCGACGACGGATCCGGGATCCGCATGGGGGTCGAGGCGGGCGGGGCCACCGCCGAACTGGGACGGATCTCCGCCTGGCGGTTCATCACCCCGCCGTCGGCGTTCCTCGGCGGCCTGCTCGTCGACAAGGCGGGCGGCCGGATCATCGACGAATCCCGCTACGGCGCGGCCGTCGGTGAACGCATGATCACCGAGCACGAGGGGCGGGGCTGGTTGCTGGTCGACGACGCCATCGTGCGTGACGTACGCCGTGACGCGCGGAAGCAAAGCCAGTGGTTCCAAGGGCTTCAGGTGCGCTACCTGCTGCGGCAACGGGTCGTCGCCGATTCGCTCGAGGACGTCGCGCGCAAGGCCGGTGTCGATCCCGGCGGGCTGGCCGCCAGTGTCGAGGCTTCGCGATCCGGTGCCGATCCGACGGGTAAACCCGCCGAGTTCGCGCGGCCGCTGGATCGGGCGCCGTACTCGCTGATCGACGTCTCGATCAAACCGAACCTGGGCTATCCGTGTCCGATGCTGACGCTGGGCGGCCTGGTCGTCGACGAGGGAACCGGGGCCGTCCGTGCGTCGTCCGGTGCTCCGATTCGCGGGCTTTATGCGGCGGGCCGGACCGCGGTGGGAATCTGTTCTAGGTCCTACGTTAGCGGTCTGTCGCTGGCCGACTGCGTGTTTTCCGGGCGGCGTGCCGGAGCGCACAGTGCGCTCGACCGGGGATCAGTCGACAAAAACGAGAACGTGTTCTAGTCTTGGATCCGGATCACGGTGGATGGCGAGAGAGGGAACGCATATGAGCGAGCACGCCGCGCAGGACGTGATCGCGGGAATCCGGGAGCTGCTGCCGGTCCTGCGGGAGCGGGCGCAGGAGGCGGAGGACGCCCGGCGCGTTCCCGAAGAGTCCGTCAAATCCCTGCAGGAGACCGGATTCTTCAAGATGTTGCAGCCGAAGACCTTCGGCGGTCTCGAAACCGACCCGGTGAGTTTCTACACCGCGGTCAAACTCATCGCGAGCGCGTGCGGGTCCACGGGCTGGGTCGCCTCCATCCTCGGCGTCCACCCGTGGCACCTCGGCCTGTTCGAGGCGCAGGCGCAGCAGGACGTCTGGGGCGACGACGTCGAGGTCCGGATCTCCTCTTCGTACGCGCCGATGGGCAAGGCGGACGTCGTCGACGGCGGCTACCGGCTCAGCGGACGCTGGAGCTTCTCCTCGGGCTGCGACCACGCGACCTGGGTGCTGCTGGGCGGGCCGGTGTTCAAGGACGGCAAACCCGTCGACTTCTGCACGTACCTGGTGCCGATCTCCGACTACACGATCGAAGACGTCTGGGACACCGTGGGCCTGCGTGGCACCGGGTCCAACGACATCATCGTGAACGACGTCTTCGTCCCCAAGCACCGCGCGCTCAGCTTCATCGCGACGTCGAAGTGCAAGACGCCCGGCCAGGAGATCAACCCGGGGCCGCTGTACATGCTGCCCTACGGTTCGGTGCACCCGAGCACGATCACCGCGCCCATCATCGGGATGGCGCAGGGCGCCTACGACGCGCACGTCGAGTACCAGGGCAAGCGGGTCCGCGCGGCCTATGCGGGCGAACAGTCCAAAGAGGACCCGTTCGCCAAGGTGCGGATCGCCGAGGCGGCGAGCGAGATCGACGCGGCCTGGCTCCAGTTGACGCACAACATCGACGAGCTGTACCAGCTGGCGTGCAAGGGGGAGAAGCTGCCGTTCCCCACGCGGCTGCGGGTCCGCCGTGACCAGGTTCGCGGGACCGAGCGCGCGATCTTCGCGATCGACAGGCTCTTCGAAAACTCCGGCGGCCGGGCTTTGCAGGCCGGAACCCCGATCCAGCGGTTCTGGCGCGACGCCCACGCCGGCCGGGTGCACGCGGCGAACGACGCCGAACGCGCCTACGTCATGTTCGGAACCGGCGCCTTCGGGCTGCCCGTCGAGAATGCGATGGTCTGATGACCGAAGGAAAGTACGTCACCGTCCAAGATGGACTCAAGCTGCACTACCACGAAGCGGGTGTGGAGCATCCGGAAACGGTGATCCTCCTGCACGGCGGCGGTCCTGGCGCGTCGGCGTGGAGCAACTTCGGCCGCAACCTGCCGGTGTTCGCCAAGAACTACCGGACGCTGGCGATCGACCAGCCCGGATTCGGCCGCTCCGGCAAGCCGACCGAACATCCGCAGTACTTCCGCCACAGCGCGGACGCCGTCGTCGGGCTGATGGACGAACTCGGCATCGAGCGGGCGCATTTCGTGGGCAACTCGCTCGGCGGCGGCGCGTCCGTGCGGCTCGCGCTCAACCATCCGAAACGTACCGGGCGGTTGGTGCTGATGGGTCCGGGCGGGCTGAGCCTCAACCTGTTCGCGCCCGATCCCACCGAAGGCATCAAGAACCTCGGCCGGTTCAGCGCCCCACCGGGGCCCAGCCGGGAAAAGCTCGAAGCCTTCCTCCGGATCATGGTGCACGACCAGTCCTTGATCACCGACGAACTGATCGACGAGCGGTTCGCCGCCGCGAGCGCGCCGGAGTCCCTCGCCGCGATGAAGGCGATGGGCAAGTCGTTCGCCCAGCCCGAAACCTACGAGGAGGGCATGCTGTGGCGTGAGGCGCATCGCCTGCGCCAGCGCGTGCTGCTCATCTGGGGCCGGGAAGACCGGGTCAACCCGCTCGACGGTGCCCTGCTCGCGCTCAAGGCCATCCCGCGTGCCCAGTTGCACGTGTTCGGCGGCTGCGGCCACTGGGCGCAACTGGAGAAGTTCGACGAGTTCAACCGGCTGGCACTCGACTTCCTGGGAGCCTCCTGATGGGTATCCGTTCGCTCGCCTACCTCCGCATCGAAGCCACGGACATGGCCGCGTGGCGCGAATACGGGCTGAAGGTCCTCGGCATGGTGGAAGGCTCCGGCACGAATCCGGAAGCGCTGTACCTGCGCATGGACGACTTCCCGGCACGGCTGGTGGTCTTCCCCGGTGAGCACGACAGGCTCGCCGTGGCGGGCTGGGAGGTCGCCACCGCCGGCGAACTCGACGAAATCCGGGACTCGCTCGACGCACATTCCGTGCCGTACAAGGAGGGCACTCCGGATCAGCTGGCCGATCGCCGTGTCGACGGTCTGGTGTCCTTTGAGGACCCGTCGGGCAACACGCTCGAAGTGTTCCACGGGGTGGCGTTGCAGCATCGGCGCGTGGTGAGCCCATACGGCCACAAGTTCGTGACCGGTGAGCAAGGGCTCGGCCACGTCGTCCTGTCCACTCACGACGATGACGCGTCCCTGCGCTTCTATCGCGACGTCCTGGGGTTCCGGCTGCGGGACTCGATGAAACTGCCCCCGCAGATGGTCGGGAGGCCCGCCGACGGCGCGCCCGCGTGGCTGCGGTTCTTCGGGTGCAACCCGCGTCACCACAGTCTCGCGTTCCTGCCGATGCCGACTCCGAGCGGCATCGTGCACCTCATGGTCGAAGTGGAGAACACCGACGACGTCGGCCTCTGCCTCGACAGGGCCATCCGCCGGAAGGTGCCGATGTCGGCGACCCTCGGGCGGCACGTCAACGATCTGATGCTCTCGTTCTACATGAAGACCCCCGGCGGATTCGACGTCGAATACGGCTGCGAGGGAAGGCAAGTGGACGACGAGAGCTGGATCGCTCGAGAAAGTACGGCGGTTTCCTTGTGGGGACACGACTTTTCAGTCGGCGCCCGGCCTCCGGGGCAGTCGTGACCCCGGTGACGGATGTCGGATCGGGGATCGACGCGGCGCGGTTCCGGACGGCGCTCGGGCACTTCTGCACCGGTGTCGCCGTGGTGACCGGGCACGACGGCCGGGCACCGGTGGGGTTCGCGTGCCAGTCGTTTGCGGCGCTCTCCCTGGATCCGCCGCTGGTGTTGTTCTGCCCTGCCAAGACTTCGCGGACGTGGGCGGTGCTCGCCGAGTCCGGGAAGTTCGCCGTCAACGTGCTCGCCGAGCACCAGCAGGACGTCAGCGCGGTGTTCGGTGCACGGGGCGCGGACAAGTTCGCGTCGATCGACTGGACACCCGCGCCGTCCGGATCTCCTTTGCTGGCAGGGGCTTTGACGTGGATCGACTGCACGCTCGAGACCGTGCACGAGGCGGGAGACCACTACGTCGTCGTCGGCAGGGTCACCGCCCTCGGGGAACCGTCCGATGACCGGCCCCTGTTGTTCCACCGCGGGCGGTACACCGTGACGGAACCGGTGACGGACGCGCTCGCCGCTTTGATGCCTTGGCCACGTCCTGATGATTGGCTTTAACTGTAAAACTGAAAAAATGTAAAGCTGTCCTTTCCCGGTGCTTCCGCTTAGCGTTTTCGGCGGAAGCTCACCAAGGAATGGGGACAGCAACGTGAATTCTCGCAGACTGGCCGGAATCGGCTTGGCCGCCGTCGTCACGGTCTTGGCGGGTGTGACGCCGGCACAAGCCGCCGAGGGCGCGATCGTCGGCGCCGGTGCGGACGGCGTCATCGCCGACAGCTACATCGTCGTGCTCAAGGACGGTTCCACCGCCGACAAGCCTTCGCTGGCAAGCAAGTTCGGTGGGACCATCGAACGGCAGTACACGCAGGGAATCAGCGGTTTCTCGGCGGCGCTGGGCGAGCGGCAGGCGAAGCGTCTCGCGGCCGATCCGGCGGTCGCGTTCGTCGAGCAGAACAAGGTGCTGCACGCCGAAGCGACACAGACGAACCCGCCGTCCTGGGGGCTCGACCGCATCGATCAGCGCAATTTTCCGCTGGACAACAAGTACACTTACTCGACGACAGCTTCGAATGTGAACGTGTACGTTCTCGACACCGGTATTCGCGCCACGCACACGGATTTCGGCGGTCGCGTGAAGCAGGGCTACGATTTCATCGACAATGACACGAACGCGGACGACGGTTACGGTCACGGCACGCATGTCGCCGCCACCATCGCCGGTGCGAAATACGGTGTCGCCAAGGGTGCTTCGCTGTACCCGGTGCGGGTCCTCGGTTCCGATGGCAGCGGCACGACAGCGGGCGTGATCTCGGGCGTCAACTGGATCACCCAGAACGCCAAGAAGCCCGCCGTGGCCAACGCCAGCCTGGGCGGCGGCGCGTCGACCGCGCTGGACACCGCGGTGCGGAACTCCATCAAGGCGGGTATCACCTGGGCTGTCGCCGCGGGTAATTCCAACGTGAACGCCGCCAACACCTCGCCCGCCCGGGTCACCGAAGCACTCACGGTCGCCGCGGCGGACCGCACCGACCGCCGCGCTTCCTTCTCCAACTACGGTTCCGTGATCGACCTGTTCGCGCCGGGCGTCTCGATCACCTCGGCCTGGAAGGACAACGACACCGCGACCTACACCGGCGACGGTACTTCGTTCGCCGCTCCGCACGTGGCCGGTGCCGCGGCGCTGTACCTGTCGTCGCACACCGGCGCCACCGCGTCGCAGGTGGCACAGGCGCTGATCAGCGCTTCGACTCCGGGGAAGGTCACCAACCCCGGTAGCGGTAGCCCGAACCGCACGCTCTACGTCGGGTAGGTTCCCTCGGTGGTGGCTCGGTCCCGGCGTTGCGCCGGGACCGAGCTCTTTCGTCCCCGCGGCCGGGGAGGGCCGAGCAGGGAACGCAAAGCCGAAGGTGGCAAGGACAACAGCTGTTCGAGTTCGGCGAGCGCCCGGAGGGATTCCGGGCGTTCCGGTCTGCGTCTGCCGGACTGCCAATGGCTCAGCGTCGGCACACTGATGGAGACGCCGCGGAGTTCGAGGCGGTGGCGGATCCGGTCCAACGGCAGCCCGCTGGCCGTGATCGCCGCGCGGAGAGCTCGCGGGAACGGTTCTGGATGCAGGGTGGCGCCGGGGAAGATCTTCGGGGGCGTCATGCACTGAAAGTAAGAAGCCGTATCTGGAGTGTCAACGGCGTTCAGTGGTCGTCTCAGCCGGTGAACCCTCCGAAAGTCGGATCGGCTCACCCGCTTCGTGCAGGCTGCGCAACGCGAGCGCGTACGACTCGATCAGCCCCGTCTCGTGATACGGGACGCCGATTTCCGCGCAGTATCCTTGGACGATGGGCCGGGCGCGGCGAAGATGCGGCGACGGCATACTCGGGAACAGATGGTGCTCGATCTGGTAGTTGAGCCCGCCGAGCGCGACGTCGACCACCCTGCCGCCGCAGACGTTGCGCGACGTGAGCACCTGCTTGCGGAGGAAGTCGAGTTCGGTGTCGCCGGACAGGATCGGCATCCCCTTGTGGTTGGGCGCGAAGATCGATCCCATGTAGACACCCCACAGTGCTTTGTGGACGATGAAGAACACGAGCGCCTTACCGGGGGAGAGGACGACGAGCAGCGCGCTGAAGTAGAGCGCGAAATGCGCCAGCAGCAGGGCCGCTTCGATCCCGCGTCGCCGGATGCCCGGCTTCGAGACCGCGCGGATGCCGGAGAAGTGCAGGTTCAAGCCTTCGAGGGTGAGCAGCGGGAAGAACAGGAAAGCCTGGTAGCGGCCGATGAACCGGGGGAGCCCCTTGCTGGCCCTCGCCTGCTCCTTCGACCACACGAGGATGTCCGGATCGACGTCGGGGTCGAGGTCCTCGTGGTTCGGGTTCGCGTGGTGGCGGGTGTGCTTGTCCATCCACCAGCCGTAACTCATGCCGACGCCGAGGTTCCCGGCGATCCGGCCGGCGATCTCACTCGGACGGCGGGTCCGGAACACCTGGCGGTGCGCGAGATCGTGCGACAGCAAGGCTATCTGGCCGAACATCACCGCCTGGAAGGCGGCGATCCCCAGCTGCCACCAGGAATCCCCGATCGCGAAGAAGGCGACCCACCCGGCGACGAAGAGAGTGGCGACCAGGCCGATGCGGAACACGTAGTAGCCGGGGCGGCGGTCGAGAAGGCCCGCTTCGCTGATGCGGCGGGACAGGCGGGCGAAATCGCTGCCTGTGCGAAGGTTTGCGGTCACCGTTGTGAGTCTGGCTTGGGGTGGGGGCGGGGTGAATGTGGTGCGCAGGTGGGTCGGTGCGGGGGTTGGCCCTACCCTCGTGACCGGTGGGTGGCGTGTCGTCACGATTTCCCTTGCCCTCGACCGCACTCGAAGTTTTACCGTTTTCTCGTGACCTGCACGGTGTGGTCTCCGCACGGAAGTACCCAGAGGGGGCATGACATGACGACTCGCCAGATGTCCGACGTCGAACTGGCCGGACAGCCCGCCGCGTATTGGACCGGTGTCGCCTACGAAGCGCTCATCGCGTACACCCGGGCTCGGCAGGCCGAGAAAGGCTACACCCAGCCCCAGTTCTGGCTGCTCCGAAACCTGTCGGCGAACGACATTTCGCCCGACGCCCACGGAATGACCTTGGCCGAGTTGCGAGAGGCGATGGTCTCCTACATCCGCCCCGAGGACGATCTGGCCGCAGAGGCCGAAGTGCTCCTGGAACGTGGATGGCTGGCCCGGGACACCGAGGACCGGCTATGGCTCACCGAGGAGGGAGAACGGGCCCGCCTCGACCTCGCGCGCAACGCCCCCGCCATCCGCGCCGCACTCCACGAGGGCATCGACGACGCGGACTACGTCACGACGATGAAAGTGCTCAAGCGACTGATCCGCAATGCGGGCGGGACGGGTGCTTAGACGACACCTTGGGCTCAGATGGTCAGTGCACCGGCTGGAGCGCGAGTTGATCGCGTTCGGGTTAAAGCAGGAGAAGTCGTTTCGGGAGATCGGGGTTTGGCTTGGGCGGGATCATTCGGTGGTGTCTCGCGAGGTTGACCGTAATGGTGACAGCATTCATGGCGGTCGAACTCATGTTCGAGTATGATCATGGTTATGACCACATCTCTTGCTTTTAACCCGAAAGCCGCTTGTTTTCTCGATACCGCGTTTGCCGAGGAGGTGTCGCTACGACGGACACAGGGCCGTCAGGTGCGTGCGTTGGCCAGGTTCGCTGAAGCCGGTGGTTCGCGAAGATCGGTGACCGAGGAGGTCGCGTTGCGCTTCTCGGTCTCTCGCAATCAAGCGTCCTTGCTGCTGGAGATCTCGTGTGCTTTGGTGTCGCGTTTGCCGAATACGTTGGCGGCGCTGGAGGACGGTGACATCGATCTGTACAAGGCGTCGAAGGTCAGTCAGCTGACCCGTGAGGTCTCGGACGAGGTCGCCGCGCAGGTGGACGCGTTCATGGCCGGCCGGCTCGCCAAGCGTGACGCCGGGGCGATCCGTAAATCGGTGAACGGTGCGGTGCAGAAGTTCGACCGGGCGGGATATAAGGAACGGGCGGAGAAGAAACGCGCGCGACGGCATGTCTCGCTGGAACACGACGACGAGACCATGTCCACCCTGTCCGGCTTCCTGCCGTCCGAGGTGGCGTCCTCGATCTACGCGTCGATGAGCCGTGCCGCGCGGGCACGCCGGGCGCGGGACAAGTCCCGGACCCTGGACCAGCATCGTGCCGACGTGTTCGCCGAACGACTGCTCGCCGAGGACGGACACGGAAAACCTCGCGCGCATATCCACGTCTACGTCGATTTCCTGACCCTGGCCGGGGCGCGTGAGGATCCCGCGACCCTGGCCGGATACGGGCCGATCCCGGACTGGCTGGTCCGCGAGATCGCGGCGGACCCCGGCTCGACCTGGTCGCGGCTGATCACCGACCCCGCCACCGGGCAACTCCTGGAAGCCGGCGCCGGCACCTACCGGCCACCGGCCTCACTGGCGAGGCTGATCAAGGCACGGGACCGGGAATGCACCCACCCCGGCTGCCACCGCCCCGCCGAGTTCTCCGAGATCGACCACATCACCACCTGGGCGCGGAACGGCAAGACCGATCACCACAACTGCCACGGCGCCTGCAAAACCCACAACCTCCTCAAAGAAGAACCCGGCTGGACCGCGGAACCCACCGGCAACGGCGGCATGACCATCACCACCCCCACCGGACACACCTACCACGCCACACCCGAACCACTCCACGAACCACGACCAGAACCCGAGGACGACACCCCACCCTTCTGACCGGTGCCTGTTTCAGGACATCGTGAGCAGTTGCCCGACCTGTGGAGGAGCCTGATCCAAGGGCGCAGGCGGGTTCACTCGCCACGCCACCACCACCCGACGGCGGTCGGCGGGGTGATGGCGGAGGCGGTGCTGCCTACACCCCGGCAGCCGCCGCCCTCGCCGCATCGAAAGGAGCCCTGTCGAACACGATCCGCAACTCCACGATCTTCCCGTCCCGAACGGTGACCAGCTCGGCCCCGGGCGCACTCGGCACGGGCAGCGTCGCCGTGTCGTACATCAGCAGCGCCGTCGTCTCGTCCCCGAACGCCGAGAGCAGGTTCGACCCGGTCAGGATCTCGGTGAACGGGCCCATGAACCCGCGAAACGCCTCCGCGCCGGAAAGCTTCCCGGCGGGCGCGTGACAGACGATGTCGTCGGCGACGTGGGTCATCGCCTTCTCGAAGTCCTTGCCGGTCCACGCGTGGTGGTAGGCGAGCGCGATGTCCAAGGCGGGACTGGTCATGATGGTTCCTTTCGTCGACCTTCACTTCGTCAGACACCATCCCCGCCCGAAAGGGAACGGTGCCCCGCGAAATGACAGGATCACTCCCGTGAGGACAACGGACGAGCACGCGTTTCGCGAGCTCACGGACACCTACCGGCGTGAGCTGCACCTGCACTGTTACCGGATCCTCGGCTCCCTCACCGACGCCGAGGACGCCGTCCAGGAGACGCTCCTGGCCGCGTGGCGTGGCCTCGACGGGTTCGAGGGGCGCTCGTCGCTGCGCACCTGGCTGTACCGCATCGCCACCAACCGCTGTCTCAACGCACTGCGGGACGCGGGCCGCCGCCGTCCACCCGAGCCGGTGCCCCCGTTCGACCCGCCGGAACCCAGCCGCCGCGGCGAGGTGACCTGGTTGCAGCCGTACCCGGACGAGCTCCTCGAGCGCGTCGCCGACAGCGAGCCCGGCCCCGAAGCGCGCTACACCGCCAGGGAGGCGATCGAACTCGCCTTCGTCACCGGTCTCCAGCTCCTCCCACCGAGGCAGGCGGCCGCGCTCGTCCTGCGGGACGTCCTGTGTTTCCCCGCCGGTGAGGTCGCGGGCATGCTCGGGACCACCGAGACGGCGGTCAAAGGCATCCTCCAGCGCGCCCGCGCCTCGCTCGACAAGCATCGTGACAGTGCCGCGCACCGGCCGTCACCCCAGGAGCGCGAGCTGACCAGGCGGTTCGCCGACGCCTTCACCGCGGGCGACCTCGACGGCGTCCTCCGCCTGCTCACCGACGACGCGTGGCTCGCCATGCCGCCGGCGCCGCACGAGTACCACGGCCTCGACGCGATCGGCGGCTTCCTCCGCGTGACCATGGCGGTGCCGGTCCCGGAGGGCTTCACCATGACGCCGACGCGGGCGAACAACCAGCCCGCGTTCCACTGTCGCCACGGCGCGACACCGGCCGGGTTGATGGTCCTCACGCTCGACGGCGACCGCATCCGCGCCGTCACCCGATTCCTGGAGCATTGAGGGGTAAGGCAAAGGGGCTCGCTCGCCGGCGTGCTGGCTGCGGGTGTTGCGAAAGCCACTTTCGCAACCTTCAACGTTGCGAAAGTGGCTTTCGCAACACCGTCGACCCCGCAGCAGCACCCACGGCGCCCGTGAACCGGCAGCCGCGACGCGAAGGGGTCTTTCCCCACATGTGATGCGGGAAAAGACCCCTTCACCTCACCTGAGACGCCTTAACCCCCGGCAAGCCGGGGTCGCACCCGCCCCAGGTGATCGCCGGGCGAACCGAACAGATGCGCCGCCCCGTGCGCACGCTTGAAATAGCGGTGCGCCGGATGTTCCCAGGTGATCGCGATCCCGCCGTGCAGCTGGATCATCTCGCCCGCCACCGTCGCCAGCGACTCCGAGCAATGCACCTTCGCGACCGCGGCCAGCCTGCTGGACTCCGGAGCCGCGTAGGCCGCCGAACGCGCCGTCTCCACCAGGACGTGGAGATCCGCCATCCGATGCTTCAGCGCCTGGAAACCGCCGATCGGCCTGCCGAACTGGTGGCGCTGCTTGCTGTACTCCACCGTCAGTTCGAAAGCGCGTGCCGCGGCCCCGGCCTGCTCGGCGGCGAGTACGGCGCACGCGACGTCTCGCAGCGCGGCGAGGTCGACGGGGCCGATCAACCGGGCAGGGGTGCGCTCGAAGGTCACGCGAGCCAGCCGTCGCGTTTCGTCCATCGCGATGGTCCGCACACCAGAGACGGGGGACACCTCATACAGCGAGTCTCCTGCGAGCACCAGCAGGACCTCGGCCTCGTCGCCATGGAGGACGTAGTGTGCTTCGCCGTCCACAGTGGACTCACGAGCGTGGCACGCCGGGGCGTCCCATCGGCCATCGGCATCCGTCCAGGCCACGGCGCCGACGGCCCCCTCGGCGAGACGGGGGAGCAGGCGCTCACAAGCGTCTTCGTTGCCGGTGGCCAGCAGAGCGTGCACGGCGAGCACGGCCGAACCGAGGAACGGGACGTCGGCGAGGACCCGGCCCAGTTCTTCGGCGACCACCTGCAGCTCCGCCGTCCCGGCGCCGAGGCCGCCGAACCGCTCGGGAACGGCCAGCGCCGCCACGCCGATCTGTTCGCACAGTTCCGGCCAGGGATCCGCCTCCCGGTCGAGCAGTTTCCGGACGCTGTCCCGCAGCGCGTCCTGCTCGGCGGTGAACGTCATGACAGCACCCGCTCCCGGTGGAAACGCGGCGTTCCCCAGGCGCCGACCAGTGCCCGGACCCTGGTCAGCCGCAGGCCGAGCGCGTGTTCGGCGGTGTAGCCGATCGCGCCGTGCACCTGGAGCCCGGTCCGGGCGGCTAGGTGCGCCGCGTCGCCGCATGCCACCTTGGCCGCGGAGATGTCGCGTCGATCCAGGGTGACGGCGGCGCCGTGCACCAGCGGTTCGGCCAGCGCCAATCCGGTCGCGACGTCGGCGAGCAGGTGTTTGACCGCCTGATATCCGCCGATCTCCCGACCGTACTGCTTGCGTTGCGCGGCATACGCCACCGACGTGTCGAGCAGCCACCGTCCGGCACCGAGGAGCTGCGCGGCCGTGGCGAGGCAGCCCAGCTCGAACGCCCGGTCCGCGTCGAGAGCCGTGCCCAGGTCGTCTCCGGTCACCGGCGGGAACAACCGCCGTGAACTGTCCACAGAGGACAAAAGAGTGCCGGGGGTGAACGCGCGCAGCCTGCCGTTCCCGACGGCGAGACGCGCGTCGGCGACGTCGGAATCCAAGGCGTACGGCACGTGTGGCGCGTATGCCACCGAAGCCAGCGTCTCACCGGACGCGACCGAGGTCAGCAGCTCGTCGTCCAGCAAGGACGGCAGCACGGCCACGGTGTCGGTCCACGGGCCCGGAACGCAGTGGTACCCGAGCCGTTCGAAGCCGACGGCCAGATCGACCGGGGTGGCACCGAGTCCGTCGTACCGTTCGGGGACCGCCAGCGCGGTGACCCCGAGTTCCGCCAGCCGCCGCCAGATCTTGAGACCGGGGCCGTGATCGCCCGCCGCCCAGGACCGGTTGGCCGTGTCGGTGTCCAAACTGGACAGAAGGTCGTGCAGGCTGCGGGAGAACTGCTCCTGCTCACCGGAGAGAGCGAACCTCATCGAGCCCCCTTCGGCAGGCCGAGCAGCCGCTCGGCGACGATGGACCGCTGGATCTGGTCGGTCCCGCCGTAGATCGGCCCCGCGAGGGAGAACAGCCATCCGTCACTCCACCGGCCGCGCAGTTCGGCGTCCGGGCCGAGGACGTCGAGCGCGGTTTCGTGCAGGGCGACGTCGAGGTGAGACCAGAACAGCTTGTTGACACTCGATTCCGGCCCGAGTTCGGCGCCGTCCGCGAGCCGGGTGACCGTGCCTAGGGTGTACAGCTGGTAGGCCCGCGCGCCGATCCACGCGTCGGCGACCCTGTCCGCGGTGTGGGCGGGACGATCGGCGTCGTGCCAGAGCGAGACCAGCCTGTCCGCCGCGGCGAGGAACCGGCCGGGACTGCGCAAGGACAGCCCGCGTTCGTTGTTCGCCGTCGTCATCGCGACCCGCCAGCCCTCGCCCGGCGTGCCGATCACGTCTTCGTCGGGGACGAAGACGTCGTCTAAGAAGATCTCCGCGAACCCCGGTTCGCCGTCGAGCTGGGGGATCGGCCGGACGGTGACGCCCTCGGATCGCAGATCCACCATCAGATAGGTGAGCCCCTTGTGCCGCGCCGATTCCGGATCGCTGCGGAACAGGCCGAAGGCCCGGTCGGCGAAGGTCGCCCGGGAGCTCCACGTCTTCTGCCCGCTGACTCGCCAGCCGCCGTCGCAGCGGGTCGCGGTGCTCCGGAGGGCGGCGATGTCGCTGCCCGCCTCGGGTTCCGACCAGGCCTGCGCCCAGACCTCTTCCGAGCGCGCCATCTTCGGCAGGATGCGCCGTTGCTGCTCTTCGGTGCCATGGGAGAACAGCGTGGGCGCGAGCATGAAGATGCCGTTCTGGTTGACCCTCAGCGGCGCGCCCGCCGCGTAGTACTCCTCCTCGAACAGCACCCACTCCAGGAGACTCGCGTCCCGGCCGCCGAATTCGCGCGGCCAGGAGACGACCGACCAGCGGGCATCGGTCAGCTTCGCCTCCCACTCACGGTGCTGCGCGAAACCTTCGGCGGTGTCGAACGACTTCAGCGGCTCGGCCGGGATGTTCGCGGCGAGCCAGGAGCGTGCTTCGTCGCGGAAAGCGAGCGTCTGCTCGTCCAGATCGAGGTTCATCACGAGCTCGCGTCTCGCATCGAGCGTGCGTCCTGTCCGCCCAAGGAATCGCCGCCGGACAGTTCGGCGTTGTGCGCGTGCGCGAAATGGTGCAGCCCGAACACGGAGTCCATTCCGGACCGCAACCCCATCAGATCCTCGGCCTGGTTGACGGCCTTCTTGGCGAGGGCGAGACCCAGCCGCGGCATCACCGCGATCTTCTCGGCCAGCGCCATCGTCTCGATCTCGAGGTCGGCGCGGGGGACGACGCGGTTCAGCATGCCCCATTCCTTGGCCTGCTGTGCGGTGAAACGCTCACCGGTGAACAGCACCTCCTTGGCCGCTCGAGGGCCGAGAACCCAAGGGTGCGCGAAGTACTCCACCCCCGGAATTCCCATGCGCACCACGGGATCGGCGAAGAACGCGTCGTCGGAGGCGACGATCAGGTCGCACACCCAAGCCAGCATGAGCGCGCCCGCGATGCACGCGCCCTGCACGCTCGCGATGGTCGGCTTCGGGATCTCGCGCCACCGGCGGCACATGCCGAGATAGACCTCCGACTCGCGGGCGAACCGCTGGTCGCCACCCTCGGCGCCGACGTGGTCCCACCACAGCACAGCCTTGCGCTCGAAAGACACGTCCACGTCGCGTTCCGGGGTCCCGATGTCGTGCCCGGCGGAGAAATGCTTGCCCGCTCCGGCCAGCACGATCACCTTGACCTCGGGATCGTCGACGGCGCGGGTGAACGCGGCGTCGAGCGCGTAGGTCATCGCCGAGTTCTGCGCGTTCCGGTACTCCGGCCGGTTCATCGTGACGACGGCCACCGGCCCGCGTCGCTCGTACTCGACGGTCATCCGTTCTCCTCCCGCAACACGCGTTTCAGCACCTTCCCCGACAGGTTGCGCGGAAGTTCCGCCACGAAGTCGACAAATCGAGGAATCTTGTAGTTGGCCAATTCGCCCTCGCACCGCGCCAGGACGTCCTCTGTGGACAGAGCGGCGCCGGGGCGCAGCACGACGAACGCCTTGCCGACTTCGCCGAGCCGCTGGTCCGGCACACCGACGACGGCGGACTCCACGACCCCGTCCAGCCTGCTGAGCACCTGCTCGATTTCGGCCGGGTAGACGTTGAATCCGCCGCAGACGTACATGTCCTTGATCCGGTCGACGATCTTGAGATAGCCGCGCTCGTCGAGCACGCCGACATCGCCGGTGTGCAGCCAGCCGTCCGCGTCGACGGCCTTCGCGGTCGCCTCCGGGTCGTCGAGATAGCCGAGCATGACGTTCGGCCCGCGCACCAGGACCTCGTCGTGCTCGCCGAGCTCCACCTCGAATCCCGCCGTCGCGCGGCCGCTGTAGTTCGCCACCAGTTTCGCGTCGTCGCCGGGGCGGGACATCGTCGCGACCACGGCTTCGGTGAGTCCGTACGCGGTGAGGACGGTGTCGAAACTCAGTTCCGTCTGCATTCGTTCGACGAGTGCGACAGGCACAGTGGCGGCGCCGGTGACCGCGAGCCGGAGACTGGACAGGTCGTGGTTCGCGCGTTCCGGCGCGTCCAGCAGCACCTGATGGATCGTCGGCGCGCCCGGCAGCACGGTGACGCGTTCGGTTTCGATGAGCCGCAGGGTTTCCCGGACGTCGAAGGTGCGCTGCGGCAGCATCGCCGCCCCGCGCAGCACGGCGGCGAGGATCCCGGCCTTGTAGCCGAAGCTGTGGAAGAACGGGTTGATCACGAGGTACCGGTCTTGTTCGGTCAGTTCACCGCAGTCCGCCCACGCTTCGGCGACGCTCAGCGCCTGCCGGTGGCTGCTCATCGCGCCCTTGCTGCGGCCGGTGGTCCCGGAGGTGAACAGGATGTCGCTGACGTCGCCCGGTTCGGCGGGGCTGACGAAATCACTGCCGAGACCGGTGAGCGCGTCCCATTCCGTGACGCCGTCGACAGGCTCTTCCGTGCCTTCGACGGGTATCCGCAGGATGGTTCCGGGGCGTTCGCCGCCGAGGGCGGCCAGCCTGTCCGTGCCGAGGAACGTGCCGGTGATCGCGAGCGCGGAAACCCGTGCGCGGCCGAGGATGTCGAGTGTTTCGTGGGCGGTGAACCGGGTGTTGACCGGGACGAGCGTCGCGCCGGCGTACAGCGCGCCGAGCCCGGCGACGACCCAGTGCCAGGTGTTGGGGGAGCAGATCGCGACCCGTTCGTGGCCCTCGAAGAACCGTGCCGCCTGCCGTACCCGCCGCGTGAGTTCTGCATAGGTGAGCCGGACTTCGCCGTCGACGAGTGCTTCTCGTCCGGCGAAGCGTTCCGCGGCCCTGTCGAGCGCCGCCGGGATGGTCCCCTCGGACATCAAGCCTCCCTAGCAAGTGCTTGGTAGGGTAGCCTACGCAGCAGGCTCTGGTTTGGCTAGAGGAGGCGTGCGTGACAGAGGACGGCTTTCGCGACCGTGTGCGCACCTGGCTGGCGGACAACCTGCCGCCGGGTTTGCGCGGCTTGGGCGGTCCGGGGCGCGAACACGAGGCCTTCGAAGAACGCGTGGAGTGGGAACGACGGCTCGCCGCGGCGGGCTGGACCTGCGTCGGCTGGCCGGTCGAGCACGGCGGGCAGGGCGCGACGCTCGAACAGCAGGTCGTCTTCCACGAGGAGTACGCGCGAGCGGGTGCCCCGGCGAGAGTGAGCCACCTGGCCCAGGAACTCCTGGGCCCCACCCTGATCGCTTTCGGTACACCGGAACAGCGGAAGCGGTTCCTGCCGCCGATCGTGGCCGTCGAAGAGCTGTGGTGCCAGGGCTATTCCGAACCCGGCGCCGGTTCCGATCTCGCCGCGGTGTCGGCCACGGCGACCCTCGAAGGCGACGAATGGGTGCTGAACGGCCAAAAGGTGTGGACGTCGCTCGCGCACGTGGCCGACTGGTGCTTCGTCCTCGCCCGCACCGAGCCGGGTTCGAAACGCCATAAAGGACTGTCCTATTTGCTCGTTCCGATGAGACAGCCCGGCGTCGAAGTGCGGCCGATCCAGCAGCTCACCGGAACCTCCGAGTTCAACGAGGTCTTCTTCGACGGCGCCCGTACGGCGAAGGACCTGGTCGTCGGCGAACCCGGCGACGGCTGGCGGGTCGCCATGGGCACCCTCGCCTTCGAGCGCGGGGTCGCGACGCTCGGCCAGCAGGTCGGCTTCCGCCGCGAACTCGAAGAGCTCACCAGGATCGCGCCGGAAGACCCGGTCGTCGCCGAGCGGATCGACAGGGCCTGGGTGGGCCTGGAAGTCATGCGGGCACACGCGATCCGCACACTGGGCGACTCGTCGCCGGGAGTGGCGGAGGTGTCCAAACTGGTCTGGGCGAACTGGCACCGCGACCTCGGGGAACTGGCGATGCTCGTCCGCGGCGCTCGCGGCATGCTCGCCGAAGACGGGCTCGACGCCTGGCAACGGCTCTTCCTTTTCACCCGCGCCGACACGATCTACGGCGGCTCCAACGAAATCCAGCGCAACGTCATCGCCGAGCGAGTACTCGGCCTGCCAAGGGAGGTGCGACCGTGATTCCGGTTCCGAAGTACCCCGAGGGGGCGAACCTCCTGCGGGACAAGGTGGTCGTGGTGACGGCGGCGGCCGGCACCGGGATCGGTTCCGCCGTGGCGAAACGCGCGCTGGAGGAAGGCGCCCGCGTCGTGATCAGCGACTGGCACGAGCGGCGCCTGGGCGAGAAGGCCGCCGAACTCGGCGACGTCCACGCGATTCCTTGTGACGTCACACAGGAAGACCAGGTGCAAGCGCTCATCGACGGCACCGCCGAACACTACGGCCGCGTCGACGTGCTCATCAACAACGCCGGTCTGGGCGGCACCAAGTCCATCGTGGACATGGCCGACGAAGAATGGGCGCGCGTCATCGACGTGACCCTCAACGGCACGTTCCGCGCGACGAGGGCCGCGGTGAACCGGTTCATCGCGCAGGGCGACGGCGGGGTGATCGTCAACAACGCGTCCGTGATCGGCTGGCGCGCGCAGGCCGGGCAAGCGCACTACGCGGCGGCGAAGGCGGGCGTCATGGCGCTCACCCGGTGCGCGGCCGTCGACGTCGCGGAGCACGGCATCCGGGTCAACGCCGTCGCGCCGAGCCTGGCGATGCATCCGTTCCTGGCCAAGGTGACCAGCGAGGAACTGCTCACCGAACTCACCGCGCGCGAGGTCTCGGGGAGGGCGGCGGAACCCTGGGAGGTGGCGAATGTGATGGTGTTCCTCGCCAGTGAGTACTCGTCGTACCTCACCGGCGAGGTCGTGTCCGTGAGTTCCCAGCATGCGTGAGGTTCCGATGAAAGCCAGCCCAGGGTCCCGCCGCGCCGAACTGCTCGCTCTGGCGGCGAAGCTGTTCGCCGAGCGCGGTTACGTCTCCACCACCGTGCGGGACATCGCGGACGCGGCGGGAATCCTTTCGGGCAGCCTCTACCACCATTTCGACTCGAAGGAGTCGATGGCCGACGAGATCCTCACCGGATTCCTCGACGAGCTTTTCGGCGCCTACGCCGAGATCGTCGCGGAAGGCAGAGGGCCGCGGGAAACGCTCGAGGCCGTCGTCGTGGCGTCGTTCGAATCCATTCACCGGCGGCCCGCCGAGGTGGCGATCTACCAATCCGAAGCGAAGCACCTGATGCAGTTGCCGCGGTTCGACTACCTCAACGACCGCAACACCGAATTCCGCAAACTGTGGAACGCGATCCTCACCGACGGCATCGCGGCGGGCGTGTTCCGTGAGGACCTCGACGTCGAACTCACCTACCGGTTCATCCGCGACACCGTCTGGGTGGCGGTGCGCTGGTACAACCCCGACGGATCGCTGAGCGCGGACGACGTCGCCCAGCAGTACCTCGGGATCCTTTTGGACGGAATCGCGACAAAGAGGAGGCGCCGTGGCTGAGGCCTACGTACTGGACGCCGTCCGGACACCGGTCGGCAAACGCGGGGGAGCGCTCAGCGGGGTCCATTCCGCCGACCTCGGCGCCCACGTCATCCAAGCCGTCGTCGAACGGGCGGGCGTCGATGCCGACCTGGTCGACGACGTCATCCTCGGCTGCTGCGACACCCTCGGGCCGCAGTCCGGGAACATCGCGCGGACGGCGTGGCTCGCGGCGGGCTTCGGGCACCACGTGCCGGGTGTGACGATCGACCGGCAGTGCGGTTCGAGCCAGCAGGCCGTGCATTTCGCCGCGCAGGCTGTGCTGTCCGGGACGATGGACCTCGTCCTCGCCGGCGGCGTGCAGAACATGAGTGCCATCCCGATCGGCGCGGCGATGCTGGCCGGACGCGAGTACGGCTTCGAAGACCCGTTCTCCGGCTCGAAGGGCTGGCAGGAGCGGTACGGCAGCGTCGAGGTTTCGCAGTTCCGCAGTGCCGACATGATCGCCGAGCACTGGGATCTGACGCGCGAAGCGATGGAGGAGTACGCCTTCCGGAGCCATCAGCGGGCGGTCGCGGCCATCGACGAAGGCCGGTTCGCCGCCGAAACCGCGCCGTTCGCCGGTGTCGGCCTGGACGAGGGGCCCAGGCGTGACACCAGCTTGGAACGGATGGCCGGGCTGAAGCCGCTGAGCGAGGGTTCGCGGATCACCGCCGCCGTGGCCAGCCAGATTTCGGACGGCGCCAGCGCGGCACTCATCGCGTCGGAGAAGTTCGTCGAGGAACACGGCCTCACCCCGCGCGCCAGGATCCATCACCTCGCGGTGCGGGCGGCCGATCCGGTGTGGATGCTGACCGGGCCGATTCCGGCGACCGCGCACGCGCTGCGGAAAACCGGGCTGGGCATCGACGACATCGACCTGTTCGAGGTCAACGAGGCGTTCGCGAGTGTCGTCCTGGCGTGGATCGAGGAGACGGGAGCCGATCCGGACCGCGTCAACGTCAACGGCGGCGGTATCGCGCTCGGTCACCCCATCGGCGCGACCGGGACGAAACTGTTCGCGACCCTGCTGCACGAACTCGAACGGCGTGGCGGGCGCTACGGGCTCCAGACGATGTGTGAAGGCGGCGGAACGGCGAACGTCACGATCATCGAGCGGCTTTGACGCTCCACACGGCGAGTGCCGAGGCGCTGAAGGCGGCGCCGAGCAGGCAGACACCGGTCCAGCCCGCGACGGCGTAGACGGCCGTGGAGCCGATGGCGCCCAGGCCGCTGCCGGCCGAGTAGAAGATCATGTACCCGCCGATCAGCCTGCTGCCCGCGTCCGGCAGGAGCGGGTAGATCAGCGTCTGGCTCGTGACGTGCACGGCCTGGACGGCGAGGTCGAGCAGGATCGCGCCCGCCACCAGCGCCCACAGTGACACGCGGGTGAAACCGAGCGGCACCCACGAAAACAGGAGCAGACCCAACGCCAGCCCGGTCGTCCACTGTGCCCGGCCGCGGTCCGCGAGCCGTCCGGCGGGTGCCGCCGCGAGCGCGCCCGCCGCCCCGGCCAGCCCGAACGCGCCGATGGCGGTGTGTGACAGGCCGTCCTCGCTGAGCGGCAAGGCGACGGAACTCCAGAGGGTGCCGAACGCGGCGAAGATCAGCAGCGCGAGCGTTCCACGCGTCCGGAAGACGGGCTCCCGCGCGAAAAGCGACACCGTGGAACGCAGCAGCTTCCCGTAGGTCATGTCCGTTCCGGCGGGGACCGAGGCGGGCAGCACGCGGTACAGCACGATCGCGATCAGCACGGTCACGGCGGCGGACGCGAAGTACACCGAGCGCCAGCCCGCGAGGTCGGCCAGTGTGCCGGAAACCGTGCGCGCCAGCAGGATCCCGAGGACGACGCCGGTCGTCACGAGACCGACCACACGTCCGCGTCCGACGGGGTCGGCCAGCGACGCGGCGAACGCGACGAGGAGTTGCGTGACCACCGCGAGCACGCCGATCGCCGCCATCCCGGCGAGCAGCGCCACGCCGTTCACGGCGGTCGCCGCGACCAGCTCGGCGATCGCCAGCAGTGTCAGCATCCCGGCGACGAGCCGCCGCCGGTCGAGCAGGTCGCCGAGCGGGACCAGGAGGAACAAGCCGAGTCCGTAGCCGAACTGCGTGAGCGTGACGATGCCGCCCACGGTCGACGCGGCGATCCCGAGCTCGGCGCCCATGGTGACGAGCAACGGCTGGGCGAAGTAGATCGTGGCGACGGCCGTCCCGGCGGCCACGGCGAACAACAGGACGACTGCGCGACGCACGAATCCCTCCCAATGGTTTCAACTTGCTACCACTGGCGACGGTAGAGCACTGCGGTTGTAAGATGCAACCATGGTGAAGAGGACGACGTTCGACGAAGCCCCGTGTCCGGTGGCACGCTCGGTCGACACGATCGGCGACTGGTGGTCACTCCTGATCGTGCGCGACGCCTTCGACGGCGTCCGGCGCTTCGGTGAGTTCCAGCGGAGCCTGGGCGTCGCGAAGAACATCCTCTCCGCCAGGCTGCGGGCGCTCGTCGGGCACGGGGTGCTCGACGTGGTCCCGGCTTCGGACGGGAGCACGTACAGCGAGTACGTCCTGACGGCCAAGGGCCGCGACCTGTTCCCGGTGATCGTCGCGCTGCGGCAATGGGGCGAGGCGCATTTCTTCACCGCGGGCGAACCGCGGTCGGAACTGGTGGACCGCGACGGCGGGCGTCCGCTGCGAGGGCTCGAGGTCCACGCCGCGGACGGACGTGTCGTCGGACCGGACGACACCGTGGTGGTGAAAGCCCCGACCTCGTGACCCGGCCGACTTCAGGTGTCGCGAAAGCCACTTTCGGGACGTCTGATGTCCTGAAAGTGGCTTTCGCGACACCTGACGCGGCCACTCACGAGGCCGACGCCGCGTAGATCGGGGCCCTTCCAGGTGAGTCAAGCCCGGAAGGGCCCCGACCGGATGCGGGGAGCCCGGAGGGCGGTACCGGCGGAGCCCGAATCACCGTCGGTACCGAATCCTCCCGGCGTCCCCAGGGGGTGGCGGTGGGAGCGGAGGCCCAGCAACCCACCGCCACCTGAGGGGACCGCGGCCGCCGCGCGCGGCCCCGGTCCGGTCGCGAACCCGGGTCACCCGGCGGGAACGCGAGCCCAGGGCATCTCCTCCTGTGCGGGTACGGCCGCGGTCGGGGTGTCGGACAGGAAGTCCCGCTCGAACGGGGCGAGGATGTCCTCCCCGATCGGCGCCGGCTCGCCTGAGGCACCCGAAGCGGCGGAAGCCGCGAACGACGGTTCCGCGGGAGCGGGCGTGGGGAACACCGGCTCGGGCACCGGCAGCCGCCGGTCGAGTTCGGCGGTCCAGTGGATCATCGCCTTCGGCCGGTCCCAGCCCGCCGCGCCGATGAGCCTGCCGTCGCGGACGAAACCGGTGACCCCGTCGGAAAGTTCGATCGTGTCCTTGCCCAGCGACGGCATCCCGACGGTCTGCAGCCGCGCGTCGTACAGCGAAGACCAGGCACGGGGGAGCGGCGTGTACGGCCGCGCGTTGCCCCGGCCCAGCATCAGGCTTTCCGCCGCCGCGCGCCCGGATTCGACGCCGTTCATCCAGTGCTCGACCCGGCGCGGGGTCTCGTCGATCCGCAGGTTCGGCCATTTCGCGACGTCGCCGGCGACCACGACGTCCTCCGCCCCGACGGCGAACAGGGTCGATTCGCACAGGACGCCGTCGTCGATGGTCAGCTCCGAGCCGCGCAGCCAGTCCACGGCGGGCACGCTGCCGATCGAGAGCACCACGCAGCTGGCCACGAGGAACTGGTTGTTGGTCAGGTGCAGCCCGACCGTTTCCTTGGTGCTGATCCAGTTCCGCACCTCGGTGTTCATCGCCAGCTTGGCGCGGTGGTGCTGGTGTTCCTTGGTGAGCGCCGACGCGATCCGCTCCCCGAAGCGGTGCAGAGGCGCTTTCGCGTGGCCGATGAGCGTGACGTCGCGGCCCATGTACCGCATCGACGCGGCGAACTCGTTCCCGATCAGGCCGCTGCCGATCACCACGACGGATTTGTTGCTGTTCCCCAAAGCCCGCCGGACGGCGAGTGAATCCTCCACGGTGCGCAGCACACGGACCCGGGGGTCGTGGCGCGGCGAGCCGGGCAGATGCCGGGGGTAGACGCCGGTGGCGACGATCAGTCCGTCGTACCAAAGGGATTCCCCGCCCGGCAGGTGCACCGTGCGTTCCTTGGTGTCGAGCCAGGTCGCGCGGGTGCCGAGCCGCCAGTGGACGTCCAGGTCGAGGTACGGCTCCAGGCTCGCGGCCACCGGTTTCACGCCGCCGGTGACGAGTTCCTTCGACACCATCGGCCGGTGGTACGGCTTGCGCGGCTCGTCGCCGACCAGCACGATCTCGCCGTCGAAACCGAGTTCCCGCAGGCGTTCCGCGGAGCGGAGCCCGGCGACGCCCGCACCGACGATGACGATCCGATCTCCGTCACTCATCGTCGTACGCTCCTTCTCCCTTGACTCTGATGGCTTGTTTCGGACAGAGCCTGGCGGCGGAAATGGCCTGGTCCAGACCGTCCCGGTCGACCATCCGGCGGATGCGGAGCTTGCCGTCCGGCCCGATCTTGAACGTCGCGGGCGCTTCCATCTCGCAGAAGCCGAAGATCTCGCACCGCTCGTTGTCGACGCTGACGCGAGTGCCGCGCCGTACGCTTCCGAAGATCATTTTTTCGTTCCTCCAAGTCGTTTCGCGGCTCGTCAGACCAGTTCCTCGACCAGGCCCAGCCGTTCGAGGTACCGGGTGGGCGTGAACCGCAGCGCGGTCAGCAGCACCGCGGGGACCAGCAGGGTGATCCCGCCGAACCACAGGAGGCCGAGATGCCCGTTGGCCATGGCGCCGAAGAACGCGTGCAGCGCCGTGATCGCGACCGCCGGATAGGCGAGCCGGTGGATCCACAGGAACCGCCGGTAGGAACTGAACCGGCTGATCCCGCCGGTCAGCGCGACGGCGATCATCACCTCGAGCCCGACGACGCCGAGTTCGTGCCGCGCCAGCGTGCCCGGCAGGAGCGGGATCGAGATCTGCGCGAGGGTGAAACCGTCGGGCAGGAACAGGAACGACATCGCGTGCACGACGCCGAACGACAGCGTCAGGATGCCGAGCACCATATGTGAGTTGCGCAGTGCCTTCCGCCCGGTCAGCGACTTGATCCAGCCGGTCGCGGTGAACACGCCCCAGCACAGGGTGAGGCACATGAAGCCGTACGAGATCCGGGCGGAGGTCTGCGCCATGCCCTTGATGCCGGGGTCGGTGTCGGTTTTCTGGGTCAGGACGATCACCACCTCGGACCACTGGTCATACATTGATCTCTCCTGGGGCACTGGGAACCAGTTCCGGTTCGGCGGCGGCCGCGCGTTTGCGGGTCCGGGTGTTCTTGCTGCGCAGGGTCCGGATGGCGAAGAACAGCCCGCCGCCGAGCACCACCGCGAGCAGCAGGCCGAGGGCGAAGTCGCCGAAACCGACGTCCATCGCCGAGTTGGCCGAATTCGACTGCGGCACGGGCGCTTCCGGCATCAGCGACTGATCGACGACGCCGGTGCTCTCCAGCAGGGTCATATGCCGCAGCACCGCCTGGTTGGCCGTGGTGGCGTAGTCGCGGACGACGTCGTTGCGGGTACCCGCCCTGACCTGGGCGATGATGGGGAACAGCACACCGTGGGCGTACCGGAGCCGGTTGGCGAAGATCCGGTCGAACTCGGTGTCGTCACGGGCGGCCTTCATCTCGCCGAGCCACGCGGACTGCTGATCCGACGGTTCGGTCGGCAGGGTGATGCCGAACCGGTCGGCGATGCCGTGCGTCGCGGTGTCGAGCCTGCCGTGGTCGATCATCAGCGTCCGGCCGACTTCGCGGGTCCGCTTGCTCTTCCCGCGTTCCTGCGCCCACATCCCGGCGGGCATTTCCCACAACCCGGCCAATTTGACGTTGACGATCAGGTTCTTGTCCGCCGGGGAGAGTTCTTGGGCGCGCGCGTCGTCGGCGGGGCCGAGCAGCGTCACCGCGGCCATCGTCAGCAGGACGACCAGGAGGCGGGAGAACGCGCCGGGGGTGTCAGATGCCGAGGTCATCGGCCTGCCAGGTGTCCGCGGTGAGCAGCACTTTCGTCCCGTCGGGCTTGACCGGGAACCACGCGTCGTCGACGCCCTGCCCGCCGGTGTTGCCGGGCATCGCGTCCTTCGCGTTGCGATAGAGCGGCCAGCCCGCGAGCGTGATCTGCTCGGTGCCGTCGTCCCTGGTCACGGCGCCGACCAGCGCGCGATCGATGCCGGTCACCACGAGGTCGCCGTCCGCCTTGGCGGGAATCCAGGTCCGCGAGCAGGTTTCGGCGCAATTCGACTTGGGCGGGTTGACCGTGTCCTTGTCGTAGCGGTAGAGCGTGAAGCCTCCTGTGTCGGTGACGATCGGTCCGAGGTCGAACAGGATCGCCGCGGTGACACCGGGCGCCACTTCGGCGGCGGGGTCGGGCATTCCGGGGATTTCCGCCGTACCGGCGGCGGGGGCCGCGCCCGGAGTGCCGTTCGGTCCCGCGGTACCGGTGGTGCAGGCCGTGGTCGACGCGACCACGGCCAAGATGAGGGTCAGAGGTATGACCGAGCGTGACACGGGGTTCACGGAAATCCTCCTGTCGGGGCCAGAGGAGTGCGCAGTCGCCGCGGGGTGACGGTGCGCAGGCAGGGTTGAGTACACTGTGGACAGTCAAGATCCACAGTGGATTCGGCGGTGCGGGGGACAGCGCCGGGTCGGGGTCTTCGGTAGGGGATACGGTCACGAGTCGAGAACGGTTCAAAAAACTTTCACATGCGGCGAGAACCGCGCCGGAACGGTTTTGGTACTGGACTTATCGCCCCTGATCCCACAAAGATGTGCCGCGTGGGACGCCACTCTCGGATACTGCAGCCAATAGTCGATCATGAACCCGCGTCGAACGGGCATGACGACCTCATCAGGGCGTTGTACCAGGAGTTCGGATCGAGTCTGATGGCGTTCGTGCTGAAGTTGACCGGCCACGATCGCCAGTGGGCCGAGGACGTGGTCCAGGAGACGCTCATCAAGGCGTGGCGCAACGCCGGCAAGCTCGACCGGCAGCCGGAAATGCTGCGTGCCTGGCTCTTCACCGTGGCCAGGCGCATCGTCATCGACGGCTGGCGGAGCCGGAGCGCCCGCCCTCAAGAGGTGGAGGAACTCGAGTCGGATTCGATCGGAGTGCCGGACGAATCGGAGAAAACGCTCGCGGCCATGATCGTTTACGAGGCCCTGCGCAATCTTTCCCCGGAGCAACGTGAAGCCGTCCAGCAGACCTACCTGCGTGACCGCACCGTGAACGAGGTCGCGGCGACGCTCGGGGTTCCGCCGGGTACGGTGAAATCGCGGATCCACCACGCTGTGCGCGCGCTGCGCAGGGCGTTGCAGGAGCGGGGGTGAGCGAGGTGTCCGGAGCGCCGCACACGGATATCGCCGCCTACGTCCTCGGCGTTCTCGGCGAGGAGGATCACGCCGGGTTCGAGGCGCATCTGCTGGAGTGCCCCGAGTGCCAGGTCGAGCTCGTGGAGATGTACCACCTGCCCGACATCCTGGACATGGTCAAGAAGAGCTGGCCGGATCCGCCCGTGAAGGGCCCCGGGCCGCGAGTGCTGCGGATGCTGCTCGCGGACGCCGCCAAGGCGGGCCGCCGTCGCAAGGTCATCCGGCTCGCGACGGCCGCCGCCGTACTCGTGCTCGTCGTCGGCGGACCGCTCGTCGTTCTTTCGCTCACCGACCGTGAACCGGTCATCACGCAGGCCGCGCCCACCGTCGTCACGTCGGTGGTGCCGTTGTCGCCGACCGGGAAGCCCGGCCCGGACGGCGGCGCCGCCCCGTTCGGCTGGTCCGAGGCGGGCAACGCGGTCGCCGCCGAGGTCACGGTCCAGGAGAAGGAATGGGGCAGCGCGGTCGAGCTCGAACTGCGCGGCCTCGTCGGCCCGATGACCTGCCAGCTGTTCGCCTACTCCCACGGCGGAGAGGCCTACGTCGTCAACAACTGGAGCGTGCCGTCCAAGGGCTACGGCGTCCCCGGTTCCCCGGACCCCCTCGTCATCACCGGTTCGACGGCGCTGCAGAAGGCCGACATCGAACGCTTCGAGGTCCACAAACAGGACGGCACCGTGCTGGCCATCGTGCGCCGGTAAGTTTATAACGGAAATATAACGGCGGGATCGCGTTTTGAACCGACCCCCGGCCGGAACCGTATCTCTCAGTAGCCGGATCTCCCTCGGCGGGCGAACAGCAGGTTCGCCGCGAATTCGGTAATCGGCGTATTCGACAAATGCGTGACTCATGACTGGGTGCGAGTGGTTTTCCCGCGTGCCCGGAAACGAATGAGGTGAGCAAGTCAATGGCACGAAATCAAGGGCGCCATCGTATCGCCCGCAGGACCAAGATCGCGACCGCGTTGCTGGGCCTGTCGATCGCGGTCGGCGGACTGGTGGTGTCCACCACGACCGGCGACTCCGACAAGGCCTCCGCGGACGAGGTGGACAAGTCGCAGTTCGTGGACATCACCAAGGTCCAGCCGAACGTCGACAAGCCGGAGCAGGGTGAGAACGCGTCCACGGGCTCGTTCACCGTCGACTGCGGCAAGAACGAGAACGGGCATTTCAATCCCGACAACTTCATCGCGCAGCCGGGTATCCGCAACGGTGCCCAGCATCTGCACGACTACGTCGGAAACCTTTCGACGAACGCGGATTCGAACAACAACAGCCTGCTGGGCGCCGGTACCACCTGTCGCAACGGTGACGAATCGGCGTACTTCTGGCCGGTCGTGCGGATCGACACCGAGGAGGAAGGCGAACAGCAGCAGGGCGACCAGAACCAGAACCAGGGCAAGCAGCAAGGTGACCGGCAGCAGGATCAGGGTGGCCGGGACCAGCAGCGCCAGGGCGGCCGCGATCAGAACGGCGACCGGCAGGGCCGTGACCGGAATCAGGACGACGAAAACCGGAACGGCAACCAGGGCAACCAGAACGACAACCAGAACGACGACCAGGATCAGGCCGAACTGGACGAGCCGAACGCGGACAACGAACTCGCCGGCAACGACGGCGAGATCCAGCGTCCCGCCGTCGTCGACATCACCTTCAAGGGCAACGCCCGGGAGAAGGTGAAGGAGATGCCGAAGTTCCTCCGTATCCTTTACGGTGACGCGAAGGTCACCGCGAACGGGCCCGCCAACGCGCGGGAAAGCTGGACCTGTACCGGCTTCGAGGATCGCGTCATCAAGCAGTACCCGATCTGTCCTCAGGGCAGTGACGTCAAGCGGGTGCACACGTTCCCGAGCTGTCTCGACGGCAACAACATCGACAGCGAGAACCATCGGGACCACATCAAGTACCCCAACGAGAACGGCGAGTGCGCGAACGGCCTGACCGCCGTCCCGGAGCTCACCATCTCGCTGACCTACAAGATCCCACGGCAGATCCAGGTCAACGGGCAGTACAAAGTGGACTCGTTCCCCGAGGAGGATCACAACCCCTTCTCCGACCACGACGATTTCGCGAACGTGATGCCGAATCAGATCATGGATCGCCTCGTCGAGTGCGTCAACGAGGGCCGTGAGTGCCGCGAATGAAGCGCGGATCACGAGTCCACAATGTACTTTCTGTTCGGTTGACTTTGTTGTGCCCCAACGGTTTTAAGTCCTAAAGTGACCTGGATCACCATGGCAATCAGGGCTGATCGGGTTTATCGTTTTCCTCAGGACAACTCCACCAGAGATTCCCGAATCGATCGGGTCACAGTCGTCCTCGGCGCACTCCGACGGCCGGGGCCGTTCAACGCCAAGCGAGAACCGGCGAACAGGAGGAAGATACTCCGGCCCGGCGGGTCCCCCCCCTACACCTCACCCACCCGCCGGGCCGGCCCTACTCGGAAACCGATCGACACAACTGAAGAAAGCTCCGCAGCATTCACCCGCCCTGCCGGTGGGCTTCCCGAGGGAAGCTCGCCGGCAGGGCTTTTTCGGTAGGTTGGCGGCATGGGTGAGCAGAAGGACCGCATGCTGCGCGGTGAGCTGTACCGGGACAACGACCCCGAACTGGTCGCGGATCGCAGGCGCGCGCAGGCGCTCGTGGACCGGTTCAACGGCACGGGCGCCGAGGAGACCGGTGAGCGGGACACGATTCTGCGTGAGCTGCTGGGAAAACTCGGTGAGAGTTCCTGGATCATGCCGCGGTTCCAGTGCGACTACGGCTATCTGATCGAGATCGGCGCCAACAGTTTCCTCAACTACGACGCCATCCTGCTCGACTGCGCCCCGATCAAGATCGGCTCGGACTGCTCGATCGGGCCGCGCTGCCAGCTGCTGACGGCGCTGCATCCGATGGAGGACCACGAGTCGCGGCGGCAGCGCTGGGAATCGGCCGCGCCGATCACCATCGGGAACAACGTCTGGTTCGGCGGCGGGGTCATCGTCTGCGCCGGGGTCACCGTCGGCGACGACACCGTGGTGGGCGCGGGCAGCGTCGTCACGCGCGACCTGCCGTCGAAGGTGTTCGCCGCGGGGAACCCGGCACGCGTCATCCGGGAGCTGTAGAGGCTCACTTGTCCACCGGGGTGATCCGGGTGCGCCGGCTGTGCTCGAACACCATGGAGGTGCGCACGTCGGCCACCTCGGGCCGCTCGGTCAGCTTGTCGATCACGAAGGCGTAGAGGCTGTCGTTGTCGGGCACCGCGACGTGCAGGATGAAGTCCTCGGTCCCGGTGGTCACGTAGAGCCCGACGATGTCGGGCAGCGCGTTGACGAAGTTCCGGAAGTTCTCGATGTTCTGCCGCGAGGGCGGGCGCACCCGCACCGCGATGAGCGCCTGCACCCCGCGGCCGATCGACGGCAGATCCACGTCCAGCAGCGCGCCGCGGATCACGCCGCGTTCCCGCAGGGCACGGGTGCGGTCGAGCGCTGTGGTCGGCGAAACGCCCACCGCGGCGGCCACCTCGCGGTTGGTCTTCCGTGCGTCCGACTGGAGTTGCGCCAGGATCGCCTTATCAAGTTCGTCCAAGCGCGCCATTTCAGCCCTCTCGCCGGATTAAGTACGAACACGGTGGACCTTACTCGTATGTCCTCTTAGCTTGGCGTTGTTCATCCGTTGATGTGAGCAGGAGACCAGCTGAATGTCCGAGTACGGTACGGCCATCGGGTTCGCCCCCGACGAGATCGACTTCGCCGCGTCCACCCGAGCCGCCAGGTTGAAGTGGGTCATCGTGGTCAACAGCGAGCTGCCGCCCGGCCGCGCGGTCAACGCGGCGGTCTGCACCGCCGTCGCCACCACGAAGGCCGTGACCGGTCTTCTGGGTGACGAAGCTGTCGACGCGGGCGGAGAGCACTACACCGGCTTGCCGTGGGTCGGCTGCTCGATCCTGACAGCCGACGCGGAAAAGCTGCGGGCCATCCGCGCCAAGGCCGCGGCCTCGCCGGGGTGCCACGTCTCCGACATGCCCGCGATCGCCCAGCAGATCCGCGTCTACACCGACTTCCTCGCGACGATGAAGGAGATCCCGACCGAGGAGATGGACTTCTGCGCGATCGGCATCGTCGGGCCGCGCAACCGGATCGACAAGCTGGTCGGCAAACTGCCCCTGATGGCGTGACCCTCAGCCCTCGAGGAGATCCCGCAGCGCTTCGGTGAACTGGGCCGGATTCCGTTGGGGCGCCAGATGCGCGCCGGGCATCTCCGTGAACGGCAGCCCCAGCTCCAGCGCGAGGATTTTCGCGGGATGGTAGTGGTAATGCCCCCGGCTGCCGACGCCCGCCACCGGGAAGATCTCGGTCCTCGCCCGCCGCAGCGCTCGCAAGTCGGGAAGGTAGTCGAGGATCTCGGCCAGTTCGCGGCCGAACAGCCGCTTCCAGTCCTCTTCGTTCGGCAGCCGGATCGCGCGCAGTTCGGGCAGCGCGGCGCCCGCGATCCCGTCGGTGAAGCGCTTGAACGCGCCCATCAGATCGCCCGCCTGCGCGAGCCGGACCTGGGCGTTGGCTTCGTCGAGCCAGCCGAGCGCGTCCGGGAGCAGCTGGATGGCGGGGGGCTCGTGGGCGACCAGCGTGGTCGCCGCGTCCGGGTGCCGGGCGACGAGGTCGAGGCCGATCAGGGCGCCCGCGCTGGTCCCGAACACGCTCGCGGGTCCGCCGCCGACGTGCTGAAGGACGGCGTACGCGTCTTCGGCCTGCTTCGGCACGCTGACCGGGCCGGTGCTGGTGTCGGTGCTGCGGAAGTGGCCGCGCCGGTCGTAGGTGACGACGGTGTAGTCGTCGGCGAGCAGCTTCGTCATCGCCCGGAAGGTGTCCGCCGAACCCAGCCCACCGGCGATCAGGAGCAGCAGCGGCCCTTCGCCGGTGCTGCGGACGTACAGCTCACCGTCCTCGACCGGACAACGACTCTCCGAGATCATGGCCGAAGTCAAGCACAGCGGGCTCGCCCCCTCATCCGGAGGCCAGCCGCCGCAGGATGCCGTCGGCGTCGGCCACGATCGTTTCGATGAGCTCGCCGATCGCGGGCAGGTCGTCCAGCAGGCCGACGACCTGCCCGGACGCCAGCACCCCGGCGCTCCGGTCGCCCTCGACCAGCCCGGCGCGCAGCAACATCGGCGTGTTGGCGGCCATCAGCACCTGCGACCACGTCCGGTCGCCGCCGCGTTTCATCCGCAGCCCTTCGGTGGCCAGCGAACGCCAGGACAGTCCGCTCAGCTTCCGGAACTTCGCCGCGTTGCGGGCGGCGCGGGCGAGCCCGCTCACCGGCCCGGCGGACTCGAGCGCGTCGACCAGTTCCGTCCGCAGGACGCGATGCGGCATCCCGTCCACCTTGCGGGTGACGACGGTGCCGTTGAGGTCACGGGCGAGGTACGCCTGCTTGATCTCGTCGGGGACGGTGCTTTCCCGGGTCAGGAGGAACCGGGTGCCCATGGCGACGCCGGCCGCTCCGTAGGCCAGCGCTGCGGCCAGCCCCCGGCCGTCGAAGAAGCCGCCCGCCGCGACCACCGGGATGTCGACGGCGTCCAGTACCGAGGGCAGCAGCAGGGTCGTCGCGACGCCGCCGGTGTGCCCGCCGCCCTCGCCGCCCTGCACGATGACGGCGTCGGCACCCCAGCCCGCGACCTTCTCCGCGTGCCTGGCAGCGCCGACCGAAGGGACCACGAGGACGCCATTGTCCTTGAGCCGCGCGATCATGTCCTTCTTGGGCGCGAGCGCGAAAGAAGCGACCCGGACCTCCTCGCTGATGAGCAGCTCGACCCGGCGAGGGGCGTCTTCGGCGTCCGCGCGGAGGTTGACGCCGAACGGCCGCGACGTGCGGCTCTTGACCTCCTTGATCGCCGCCGCCAGTTCGTCGTAGGTCATCGTCGCGGACGCGAGGATGCCGAGGCCGCCCGCTTCCGCCGTCGCGGACACCAGCCGCGGTCCGGCGACCCAGCCCATCCCGGTCTGCACGACCGGGTGCCGGATCCCGGCCAGTGCGGTCAGCGCGGTCTTCACGACGGGACTTCCTTGTCCCGCTTGGCCTTCGGGTCGAGGCTGGTCCGGATCAGGAGCAGCTCGGCCTCTGTCGGCAGCCGGGACTCCGCGACCCCGTCGGTGATCAGCGGGAACGACGTCGCCTCGACGACCTCGTCCACGGAGACCCCCGGATGCACGGAAATCAGCCTCGGAGCGTGGCCCTTGCCGCCGAAGTCGAGGACGCCGAGGTTGGTGACGACACGGTGTACGTCGTGATAGCGCAAACCCGCCTCGCGAGCCCTGGCGTACCCGACGCCGGAGACGATGTCGACCTGGTCGACGAAGATTCGCTTGCTGTGCCTCGGCACCCAGTAGCTCGTGCGGTGGTTGGCCGTGTTGCCCGGTCCGCCGCGCACGCCGAGGAGTTGCTTCTTGGGCCGGGAATGGTCGCCGATCGCCGAGATGTTCTGGTTGCCCTCACCGTCGATCTGGTTGGCACCCATCACCACATGGCGTTTTCCGCGCGGTACCACGGTGTCGAGGACCTTGCGGAACGGCTGCCAGCCCTCGACGACGGCTTCGGGCGTCATCAGATACGCCTCGCCGTCGGACAGCAGGATGTCCGGTTCGAAGGTCAGCCTGGCGAGTCTCGCGCCCAGCGACGGGATGAAACCCATGGGGCTCACCACGATTTCGCCGTCTCCGCGGAACAGTTCGGCGCAGGCCACGACGGCGATCTCGGCGCGTGTTGCGTCACTCATGCGGACTCCCCGAATTCGGCGACGGCCTTCTGGTAGCGCGCTTCGTCCCCGGACAGGAACCGGTCGACGAATTTCGGCCACGCCTCGAGATCCTTGGCCGCCTCGGCGTAGTGGCGCTGGAAGCGCTCGTCGCGTCCGTAATCCGGGACGGCGGTGGTGAAATGCGCGCCGTTCGGGGTTTCGGCGACCCCGGTGACGAGCATCCGGCTCAGCAAAAGGCTTTGCACCGGCCCCGCTTCGGCGAGTTCGGCCGTCTCCACGATCTTTTCCGTGGACACGTAACACCTGTCGGCGGCGAGAGCGAACAGTTCGTCGAAGTACGGATCCGGCCCGAGGTACTGCGCGTTGCCCCGGGCGTCCGCGCGGTTGAGGTGGACGAAGGCCGCGTCGAGCTTCAGTGCGGGCACGGCCAGCAGCTCTTCGGCGTCGTCGTACGGGGATCGCACGGTGCGCAACGAAGGGTTCAGGTCCATGACGCCGGAGCCGAGGCCCGCACGCGTGGGCAGGAACGGAAGTCGTTGCGCGGCAGCGGAAAGACCGGTGCCGAAGACACCCTCGTCGTACTCCGTGACGGTGATCGACCCGGTTTCCCGCGCCCGGGAGAACCACGGGTCGTAGGGGATCGAATCCAAGGTGACGAAACCGAAGACGAGGTGTTTGATCTTGCCCGCCGAGGCCAGCAGCCCGACGTCCGGGCCGCCGTAGGAGACCACGGTGAGATCCTTGACCGGCGAGCGCAGGATCGCGCGCACCAGCGCCATGGGTTTGCGCCGGGAGCCCCAGCCGCCGATCCCGATCGTCATGCCGTCCTCGAGTTCGGCGACGATCTCGTCCGGCGTCATCCGCTTGTCGGCCATCACTTCCCCTTACCGTCCAGGAACTCCTGGCGTGCGCCGTCGGAGACGCCCGCCAGGTTGAGTTCGAAGGTGAATCCCTGCTCGAAGCGGTAGCTGCGATGCACGGGCTGGACGTCGATGCCGTTGATGGCCTGTTTCGCCGCGCGGATCACGCGGGTGTCCTTCGCCGCGATCTGCCGTGCCACGCCGAGCGCGGTCTCGTCGAGTTCTTCCCGGGAGACCACGGCGTAGACCGAACCGTGGTGGTGCAACTGGGCCGCGGTGATCGTCGAAGCCGTGTAGTACAAGGCCCGCATCAGATGCTGGGGGACCAGCCGCGCGAGATGCGTCGCCGCGCCCAGCGCGCCGCGATCGACCTCGGGGAGCCCGAAGGTCGCGTCCTCGCTGGCGACCACGACGTCCGCGTTGCCGACCAGGCCGACCCCGCCGCCGAGGCAGAAGCCCTGCACCGCGGCGATCACCGGGACCGCGCAGTCGTACACGGCGGAGAACGCCGCCGCGCAGCCTTCGTTGGCGCCGATCAGCGCGCCGTAGCCCGGATCGCGCTGGATCTCCTTGATGTCGACCCCGGCGTTGAACCCGCGGCCTTCCGCGCGCAGCACCACGACATGCGTCGAGGGATCGCGCCCGGCGTCGGTGACGGCGGAGGCGAGGGCGAACCACCCCTTCACGCTCAGCGCGTTCACCGGGGGCGCGTCGACCGTGACCACGGCGATGCCTGGCTCCGGTGAGTGGGTGGAAACGGTCATCGGGCACCCTCCACAGCTACCAAACCTAGCACTTGCTTGGTACGTTAGCAGGACGTCCGGCCCGGGTACAGCGACCGTGAAGGAGGCCCGGTATGGCTCTCGAACTCCGGCTCGACGGCGCCGTGGTGCTGGTGACCGGCGGGGTACGCGGCGTCGGCGCCGGTGTCACCAGGACTTTCCTGCGTGCCGGTGCCGAAGTCGTCACCTGCGCCCGCACCGAACCCGAGCGCCCGGTCCGCGCCGAGGACAGGGCGTCGACGTTCATTTCGTGCGACGTCCGGGACGCGGGTGAAGTCGACGCGCTCGTCGACGAGATCGTCCGGCGTCACGGCAGGCTCGACGTCGTGGTCAACAACGCGGGCGGCGCGCCGTTCGCCGAGGTGGCGAACGCGTCACCGCGATTCCACGAGAAGATCGTCGCGCTGAACCTGCTGGCGCCGTTGACCGTCGCCCGCGCGGCGAACACGATCATGCAGCGCCAGGAAAACGGCGGCGTCATCGTGAACATCAGCAGTGTCAGCGCGACGAGACCGTCGCCGGGGACGGCGTCCTACGGTGCGGCGAAAGCGGGCCTGGACAACCTGACGGCGACACTCGCCGTGGAGTGGGCGCCGAAGGTGCGGGTCAACGCTCTCGACGTCGGCATGGTGCGGACGGAGCACTCGCATCTGCATTACGGCGACGAGGCCGGGATCGAGGCCGTGGGCGCGACAGTCCCGTTAGGACGGTTGGCCGAACCGGACGAAATCGGTTCCTGCGCGGTGTTCCTGGCGTCCCCGCTGGCTTCCTACGTCAGCGGTGCCTGCCTGACCGTGCACGGCGGGGGAGAGGTTCCTGCTTTCCTCGCCGCTTCCAATTCGATGGTCAAAGAACGAAAGGAGCCGGTGTGAGCGGGATCGCCGACGGCCGGATCGTGGTGGTGACCGGTGCCGGTCGCGGCATCGGACGGGCACACGCGCTCGCGTTCGCCGCCGAGGGCGCGCGGGTGGTGGTGAACGACCTCGGCGCCGGGATCGACGGCAGCGGCGGATCGGCGGGGCCGGCGCAGGACGTCGTCGACGAGATCGAGGCGCTCGGCGGCAAGGCCGTCGCGAACACCGACGACATCGCTTCCTGGGACGGTGCCGCGGCACTGGTGCGGACGGCCGTCGAAACCTTCGGCGGGCTGGACGTCCTGGTCAACAACGCGGGTTTCCTGCGCGACCGGATGCTGGTCAACCTCGGCGAGGACGAATGGGACGCGGTCATCCGCGTCCACCTGAAGGGGCATTTCGCGCCGACACGGCACGCCGCCGAGTACTGGCGGGCGGAGTCGAAAGCGGGCAGGACGCGGGCCGCTCGGGTGATCAACACCAGCTCCGGCGCGGGTCTGCTCGGCAGTGTCGGGCAGGGGAACTACGCGGCCGCGAAGTCCGGGATCCTGGGCCTCACCCTGGTCGCGGCCACCGAATTCGGGCGCTACGGCGTCACCGTGAACGCGATCGCCCCGGCCGCCCGCACGCGGATGACCGAAGAGGCGTTCGCCGACGACATGGCCGCGCCGGAGGCCGGTTTCGACGCCATGGCCCCGGAAAACGTGTCACCGCTGGTGGTGTGGCTCGGCAGCGAGGAGTCGTCCGGCGTGACCGGCCGGGTGTTCGAGGTCGACGGCGGACGCGTCTCGATCGCGCAAGGCTGGCGGCACGGCACGGTGCGGGACAAGGGATCCCGATGGGCGCCCGCCGAACTCGGGCCGGTCGTGGCCGAGTTGCTGGCCGAGGCTCCGGTTCCTGAAGCTGTTTACGGAGCCTGAAAGTCCCCTTCAGCCCCTGGTCAGGTCCCAGACCTCGGGCTGCGCACGGAACCCGCCCGACTTGTAGGTCTCGACGGCGGCGACGTTGGAGCTCGGCGTGCCCAGCGCCGCGCTCGACGACCCGAGCTCCTGGAGCGCGGCCGCCGCGGCGAGGGTGATCGCCTTGCCGTGACCGTGCCCGCGGTGATCCCGGTGCACGCCCATCGGCTCGAGGATCCCGGGCTTGCCCGGACCGGCCGACCACACGGCCACCGCCGCGATGGCGTCACCGTGATCGTCGTACCCGAGCAGGCATCGGCCGTCGGCGTACGGCGTTCCGGCCGCCATCGCCTGCCACTTCCCGGCGGTGAACGTCGATCCGTCGAACGCCGCTCCGATCACGTCGGCCCACACGGCGGCCTTGTCCGGTCCGATCGTCTCGATCCGCAGGTCCGGCGCCTTCACCGGCTCGGAGAGATCCCGGTTCAACGGCGTCCACGGCTCCTCGTCGACCTGCCAGCCGTGCCCTGGCAGCAGGTCCTGGAGCAGCGCGTCCTTCGGTGCCTCGACGGACACCTTCCCGGCGGGCAGGACACCGCGCTCCGGTGCGATCACGTCGTCGGCCAGCCGCCGCGCCAGTTCCTCGTCCCGGCGAACGTCCGGCGCGGTCGTGACCCGCAGGAGGTCGGCTCCGTCGAGCAGTCCGACGGCGAGGATCCGGCCGTCCCGGCGCCAGATCCGGACCGCCGCGGCCGTCGCTTCCGCCCCCGAGCGCCAGAACCAGCCGAGGTCACCGGGATGCAGTTGCCACGCCACCCCTTCGGACTGCCAGTCCCGCAACGCGGCCACGGCCTCGACCAGCCCGTCGACGCCTGGCTTCTCCACGATGATCGCCATGTCCGTGATCAGACACCACCTCGCGAACGGTCGCATCCGATTTTCGGCGAGGCCAAGATGGAGGCGTGACGTCACTTCAGCGCCGTTTCTGGGAAGCGGTCGAGCCCTTGCACGCCGTCGTCTACTTCGCCCCGGAAACGGCGGCAGCGGCCAAGGCGGTGGGCCTGCCGAGCTGGTGGATGGGCTATTTCGCCGGACGTGTGGCACCGCTCGGGCCGCTGCCGGAACCACCCGTGACCGCGATGCTCTTCGGGTTCGCCCCGCGGATGGTCGCGCGATCCCTGCCCGACGCCTGGAAATACGCCGAACCGGCTGTCGTGCTCCAGGCCCGGATGGACGCCGTCGAGGTCGCGCTGCGCCGGATCCTGCCCGCTGACAAGCCTTTCGAGGAGCTCGCCGAGCTGCTCGAACAGGCCGTCACCGGCTGCGACTACGCGGGAAGGCCACTCGCCGCCGCCTGGTCGTCGGTCGCGCGGCCCGCCACGGCCGCCGGGAGGGTCTGGCTGGCGGCGACGGTCTTGCGCGAGCATCGCGGGGACGGTCACGTGCTTTCCGCCGTCGCCGCCGGGCTGCGCGGGCTCGACACCACGCTGACCCACATCGGCAGCGGGGCGGTGACACGCGAGGTCATCCAGGTCAACCGGGGCTGGTCCGACGAAGACTGGGATGAGAGCGTCGCGCGTTTGACCGGCCGAGGCATCCTCGACGGCGATCGACGGCTCACCGATTCGGGAATCGCGCTGCGCCAACGGATCGAGGACGAGACCGACAGGCTCGCCACCGGTCCTCTGGATGCGCTGGGTGAAGACGGTGCCGCCGAGGTCCTGCGGATCGCCGTGCCGTTGAGCCGCCGCGTCTTCGACGCCGGCGCGATCCCGCTGCCGAATCCGATGGGGGCGCCAAGACCCTGACAGCCCTGACCGCTCGAAACTGTCGGACCCCGGTGGGAGGCTGTTCCCCATGGCGACGTGGCAGCGATTCAGTGAAGAGGCACCCGCGCTGGCGGAGAAGGTCAAAGAGCGGTTCACCGCGGAGAAGTCGCATGTGCTGGCGACAATCCGGAAGGACGGGTCGCCCCGGGTCAGCGGCAGTGAGGTCGATTTCCGTGAACAGGATCTGCTGATCGGTTCGATGATCAACGCGATGAAGGCGAAGGACCTGCAACGTGACGGCAGGTTCGCGATCCACGCCGCCTCGGCGATCGACGACGGCGGCGCGGACGCGAAGGTGGCGGGCAACGCCGTCGAGATCACCGATCCGGCGGAGGTCGCCCGCCTGCAGGGTGACGACGGCGAGGCACACGTGTTCCGGCTCGACCTCACCGAGGTGGTGCTGACCTGGGTCGAGGGCAACACCATCTATTTCGACTTCTGGAAGGAGGGGCAGGGGAGCAAACGGCTCGCGAGGCCGGACAACGGTCCGGTGGTCGAGGTCGCGCTGGACCAGGCGTGAGCGGTGAGGCGGTTCCCTTGGCGGGTAAGGCATAGGTGGCGTGTCCGCGGTCGGTTCAGTGACCCCTGCGCGACGCCGGGCCGAGAACGTCGACTGTGTGGATTTGGACTGTGTGGATTTCGGGGCGTTGGATGACCAGAAATCCACACAGTGGGTCGTGAGTGCGGAGAAGCGGTAGGGATGTGTGGAAACAGGGACGTTCACTGTCCCTGTTTCCACACACCTCTCAGCTTGAGTGATGCCTCGCGCGGGATGCTCACTGCCTCGAGCCTGGCGCTCGAGTCACCTCGGGCCAGGTGCTGTCGAGAGGTAAGGCAAGGGGGTTGTGAAGGCCCCCTTCGGGACGATGATCGTCGCAAAGGGGGCCTTCACGACATTCGGACACACGTGCACGGGTGGTCGTGAGGGGAAAGTCGTGCTAACCCGCTTCGCCACTCACGACCCCTCGTACCGAAGTCCCACTGCCGCCTTCACGGACCTGCGTTCGCCTTACCCCTCACTAAACCCGTTCGATGATCGTGCCGGTGGACAGCGCGCCGCCGGCACACATCGTCACCAGCGCGGTGCTCGCGTCGCGGCGTTCCAGTTCGTGCAGCGCCGTGGTCAGCAGGCGGGCGCCGGTGCTGCCGACGGGATGCCCGAGCGCGATCGCGCCACCGTTCACGTTGACCTTGTCCTCGTCGGGCCGGTGCACCCGTTGCCACGACAACACGACCGAAGCGAAGGCCTCGTTGACTTCGAAGAGGTCGAGGTCGCCGATCGTCATCCCCGCCTTGGCCAGAACGCGTTCGGTCGCCTGCACGGGACCGTCGAGGTGGTAGTACGGCTCGGCGCCGACCAAGGCCTGCGAGACGATCCGCGCTCGCGGCGCGAGGCCCAGTGCCCGGGCCCGGTCCGAGTCCATCAGGAGGAGGGCGGCCGCGCCGTCGGAGATCTGCGAAGACGTCCCCGCCGTGTGCACGCCGCCTTCGAGGACGGGCTTGAGCTTGGCGAGGCCCTCGACGGTCGTGTCGCGCAGGCCCTGATCGCGGGTCACCAGCCGGGTCTCGCCGGTCGGTGCGCCGTCCTCGCCGAGCACGGGTGCCTTCACCGCGACGACCTCGCGGTCGAAGTGTCCGGCCGCCCACGCGGCGGCGGCTTTGACCTGCGAGGCGGTCCCGAACCGGTCGACGTCGTGGCGGGTGATGCCGCGGCGTTCCGCGATCCGCTCGGCCGCGCCGTACTGGTTCGGCATGTCGATCGACCACGATTCCGGCCGTGGCGTGCCGATGCCCTCACCGCGGTTCGCGCCGAGCGGTACCCGGCTCATCGCCTCGACGCCGCAGGAGACTCCGGCGTCGATCGCCCCGGCCGCGATGAGCCCGGCGATCAGATGCGTCGCTTGCTGCGCCGAGCCGCATTGGGCGTCGATGGTGGTCGCGCCGGTGGTCTCGGGGAGTCCGGCGTGCAGCCACGCCGTCCGCGTGACGTTGCCGGCCTGCTCGCCGGCCTGGGTCACCGCGCCGCCGATCGCCTGTTCGATCAGCGCGGGATCGAGTCCCGCGCGTTCGAGCAGGGCGCGCTGCGCCACGCCGAGGATCTCGGCGGCATGCAGCCCCGCCAGGTGACCCCTGCGCTTGCCGACAGGGGTGCGGACCGCCTCGACGATCACCGGACTACCCACGTTCGCCTCCTGGGGAAACACTGTTCACTACGGAAAAAGTAGAACACGTTCTCGATTTGGGCAAGTCGTCCCAGGGTCGGCCTTATTTTGATCACTGGTCGCCGTTGTCGCTTCTTGCAGGCGGTCCGCGAGCCGACTCGGTTTAGTTAACGGGTTTCACTAAAACCCTTCACGTGATGGGCGCCATATGCTTCAATCGGGTCTAGAACGTGTTTCATTGGCGAACCGCGTAGGAGGTAGCCCGTGGCCGCTCCCCTGATCCCCGCCGGTTTCGATTTCACCGATCCGGATCTGTACGCCACCAGACTGCCTCTGGCGGAGTTCGCGGAACTCCGCCGTACGGCACCTGTCTGGTGGAACCCGCAGCCGCACAACACCGCGGGCTTCCGCGATGACGGCTACTGGGTCGTCAGCCGGCTCGAGGACGTCAAGGCGGTGTCGAGGGACAGCGAGCTGTTCTCGTCCCGGGAGAAGACCGCGATCATCCGGTTCGACGAGAACATGACGGATGACAGTCTCGAAGCCAATCGACTGGTCCTGCTCAACATGGACGCCCCGCAGCACACGAAGCTGCGCCGGATCGTGTCGAAGGGCTTCACCCCGAGGTCGATCTCGAAACTCGAGGACACCCTGCGCGATCGCGCGGAGCGGATCGTCAGCGAGGCCAAGAAAAAGGGCTCCGGAGATTTCGTCGTCGACGTCGCGTGCGAACTTCCCTTGCAGGCCATCGCCGAACTGATCGGCATCCCGCAGGAAGACCGGCTCAAGATCTTCGACTGGTCCAACCAGATGGTCTCCTACGACGATCCCGAGTACGAGGTCGAACCGCTCGCCGCGTCCGCGGAGATCGTCGGCTACGCCTGGAACATGGCCGAAGAGCGGCGCAAGTGCCCGATGGACGACATCGTCACCAAGCTGGTGCAGGCCGACGTCGACGGCGAATCGCTGGCCTCCGACGAATTCGGCTTCTTCGTCATCCTGCTCGCCGTCGCGGGCAACGAGACGACGCGCAACGCGATCACCCACGGGATGAAGGCGTTCCTGGATCACCCCGATCAGTGGGAGCTGTACAAGAAGGAGCGGCCGAAGACCGCGCCGGACGAGATCGTCCGCTGGGCCACGCCGGTGGTCGCCTTCCAGCGCACCGCGACCAGGGACACCGAACTCGGCGGGCAGCACATCCGCAAGGGCGACCGGGTCGGGATGTTCTACAGCTCCGCGAACTTCGACCCGGACCACTTCGACGAGCCGGAGAAGTTCGACATCCTCCGCGAGGACAACCCGCACGTCGGCTTCGGCGGCACGGGCTCGCACTACTGCATCGGCGCCAACCTCGCGCGGCTCGAGATCGACCTGATCTTCAACGCCATCGCCGATGTCATGCCGAACATCAGCGAAGTCGCCCAGCCCGATCGGCTCCGGTCGAGCTGGCTCAACGGGATCAAGCACTACCAGGTCCGTTACGCCTGATCAGCCCGGAGCGACGCCGTGGGGCACCATGGGGCCATGGGTCCCCACGTTCAGGTCGACGTCGAAATGTCCTTCCGGGTCACGAAACCCGGCCCCGCCGCGTTCGTGGTCGCGTTCGCGGGCGGGGCCGAGCAGGAGGAGTTCGCCTATCCCGCGCCGCCGCGCCAGGTGGTGTTCGAACACGGGACCCGTGCCCAGGTCCTCGACCTGCCCACCGGTGAGCACGTCGTGCGGTACCGGGCCGAACGCGCGCTCGGCCACGCCGAAGCCGAACGCGTCGGCATGGAAGACCTCATCCGCTACACCCGGCCGAGCCGGTACTGCCCGTCGGACCGGATGGGCGGGCTCGCGCTTTCGCGGTTCGGCCGGCTCCCCGACGCGCGCAGCCAGGTCGAGGCGATCGTCGAGCATGTGGGCGAGCACCTGTCCTATGTGGTCGGTTCCGGCTCGCCGACCGACGACGCCGTCGACACCTACCTGGCAGGCGAAGGGGTGTGCCGCGACTTCGCGCACGTCTGCATCTCACTGTGCCGCGTGATCGACATCCCCGCCCGATTCGTCGCGGTCTACGCGCCCGGACTGTCCCCAATGGACTTCCACGCCGTCTTCGAGGCCGCGATCGACGGCCGCTGGTACGTATTCGACGCCACCGGTCTCGCGCCGAGGCAGAGCCTGAGCCGGATCGCGACCGGGCGGGACGCCGCCGACACCGCGTTCCTCTCCACGCTCGGCTGTGAGCTGGACTTTCTCGGCAACACCGTGCTGGCGACAGCGGGTCCGTCCCTGCCCGAGGACGACGGCTCGGAGCTGATCGCGCTCGCTTGATCGCGTGTTGCCCACGAGCCGTGACCTCGCTGGGGTAGACATTGGCGTGTGAGGGAGAAGCAAGCACCGACGAAATGGAAGCGGCTGCGCGCCCGCTACCGCTGGCTGGACCATGTGGCGCGGGCGGTGAACCGCTACATCGAGTACGGCGGTTACCACTACGTCGCGTCGATCACCTACTTCAGCCTGTTCTCGCTGGTGCCCATCCTCATGGTCGCGGTGTCGGTGGCGGGCTTCGTGCTGGCGAGCCAGCCGCAGCTGATCGAGTCGATGCTGAACGCGATCACCGGCACGCTGCCCGGCGGCCTCGGCGACAAGGCCGGGGACCTGCTCACCGGATTCGTCGAGCAGCGCACCAGCGTCGGGCTCATCGGTCTGATCATCGGGTTGTACTCCGGCTGGAACTGGATGAACTCGCTGCGGGACGCGCTCACCGCGCTGTGGGGCCAGAACCGGTCGGATCTCCCGCTGCTGCGCACGATCGGCGCGGACCTGCTCGCGCTGCTCGGCCTCGCGACGGCGCTGCTGGTGTCCTTCGCCATCACCATTTCCGGGTCGGCGCTCGGCCGGTACCTGCTGGGACTGGCCGGGGTGGACGACACCGCCTGGGGGCACAACGTGCTGTCGGCGATCTCGATTCCCTTGGCACTGCTGGCCAACTGGCTCGTGTTCCTCTGGGTGCTCACCCGGCTGCCGCGGAAACCGGTCGGGGTCCGCAGCGCGATGCGCGGCGCGGTCGCGCTGGCGCTGGGCTTCGAGCTGCTGAAGCAAGCCGGGGGAATCTACCTGCGGTTGATCGGGAACTCGCCGACCGGGGTCGCGTTCGGCTCCATCATCGGCCTCATCTTCTTCATCTCGCTCGTGGCCAGGATGCTGGTGTTCGTCACGGCCTGGACGGCGACGGCGCGGGACGCTCCGGCGGATCCGGTCCGCCCGCCGCCGCCCGTGGTGGTGCGGCCGGTGGTGGCGCGGTCCGATCGGCACGGCCTCAAACCGGTGCTGGTGGGCGCGGTGACCGGGGTGGTCGCGACACTGGCCGCGCAACGCCTCCGGCCCCGCCGCCGGGATTAGCTCGGCTCAGGAACCAGGCTTGGCCGAACCCACCACCCACATCGAGAAGAACTGCGAACCGCCGCCGTACGCGTGCCCGAGCGCGATCCGCGCGCCGTCGACCTGGTAGTCCCCGGCGCGGCCCATCACCTGTTTGGCCGCTTCGGAGAACCGCAGCATCCCGGACGCGCCGATCGGGTTCGACGACAGCACGCCGCCCGACGGGTTGATCGGCAACCGGCCACCGAGCGCGGTTTCGCCCGCCTCGGTGAGCTTCCAGCCCTGGCCCTCGTCGGTGAACCCCAGGTTCTCCAGCCACATCGGCTCGAACCAGGAGAACGGCACGTAGATCTCGGCGGCGTCCACTTCGGACAGTGGGTCGATGATCCCCGCGTCGCGCCACAGCGCGGCGGCGGCGTCGCGCCCCGCTTGGGGGTTGACCTGGTCGCGGCCGGCGAACGTCGTCGGCTCGGTGCGCATCGCGGTCGCGTGGATCCACGCCGCCCCACCGGAAACGGCGTCGCCCGAGGCTTCGTCGCCGATCACCATCGCGCAAGCGCCGTCCGAAGACGGGCAGGTTTCGTCGTAGCGGATCGGATCCCACAGCATCTGCGACGCCTGCACCGATTCCACGGTGATGTCGGACTGCCGCAAATGCGCGTACGGATTCAGGGCGCCGTTGCGCCGGTCCTTGGCCGCCACGATCGCGCCGATGTGATCGGGAGCGCCGGACCGCCGGATGTAGGAGCGCACGTGCGGCGCGAAGTAGCCGCCCGCGCCGGCACCCACCGGCATCTGGAACGGCGGAAGGATCGACAGGCCCCACATCGCGTTCGATTCCGACTGCTTTTCGAAGGCCACCGTGAGGACCCGCTTGTGCACTCCCGCCTGCACCAGCGACGCCGCCACGAGCGCTGTCGACCCGCCGACCGAACCCGCGGTGTGCACGCGCAGCAACGGTTTCCCGTTCGCGCCGAGCGAGTCGGCGAGGAACAGCTCGGGCATCATCACGCCCTCGAACAGGTCCGGAGCCTTGCCGAGGACGACGGCGTCGATGTCGTCCCAGCCGGTCTGCGCGTCGAGCATCGCCCTGTCGATGGCCTCCCGGAGCAGCCCCGGCATGGACACGTCGGTGCGTTTGGCCTTGTGGTGGGTCTGGCCGGTTCCCAAGACGGCCGCGAGGTGCTTCACGAGAGGACCTCCAAGGTCGCGACCAGGTTCTGCTGGAGGACGGGGCCGCTGGTCGCGTGGGCGAGGGTCTTGCGCGCGCTGCCGTCGAGGATGTGGTTCGCCGCCTCGCCGATCCGCGCCAGCCCCGCCGAGAACATCGGATTGCCGGTGAGGACACCGCCCGAGGGGTTGATCCGCACCTGCTCACCGAGGCCCAGCGCGTCGCGCAGGATCAATTCCTGATGGGTGAACGGCGCGTGCAGTTCGGCGAGTTCGACGCCGTCGAGGTCGAGCGCCCGTCCGGCGGCCGCCGTGGACGGCGACCGGGTGAGGTCCCGGACGCCGAGCGCGGGGGAGTCGACCCGGTGCTCGATCCCGGTGATCACCGCGGGGCTGTCGACGAGGTCCGCCGCCCGCTCCGCCGAAGCGAGCACGAGGACGGCGGCACCGTCGGTGACGGGTGCGATGTCGTGCGCCCGCAAGGGATCCGCGAAGTACGGGGCGTCGAGAAGGTCGGCGACCTCGACCGTGCCCGAGACCTGGGCGGCGGGGTTCCCGGTGGCGTCGGCGCGGCTGCGCGCGGCGACTTCGGCGAGATCCTTTTCGGACCAGAGACCCGCTTCGAGCCCCAGCCTCGCCTGGATCCCGGCGACACTCACCGAATCCGGCCACAGCGGCGCGACGACGTAGGGGTCCATCTGCAAGGCCAGCACCCGCCGCAGCTGACCGGCGGAAGACTTCCCGAAGCCGTAGACGAGCGCCGTTTCGACCTCGCCCATCCGGATCTTGAGCCACGCCTCGTACAACGCCCAGGCGGCGTCCATCTCGACGTGCGACTCGTGGATCGGCGGGAAGGCGCCGATGGCGTCGACGGCCGCGATGAAGGAGAACGCGCGGCCCGCGAGGTAGTCCGAAGAACCCGAGCACCAGAATCCGATGTCCTCTTTGGACAGACCGGTGCGCTCGAGCACCTCGGCGAAGATCGGCACCAGCATTTCCACGCCGTTGGTGGTGCCCGGGGTACTGCGGACGTTGGGGGCCTGCGCGAAGCCCACGACAGCTACATCTGGCACTGTGGTCCTCACAGATGGTGGGCGAAGGATTCGTACGGCGCGTCGGGTTCGCCGGTCGGTGCGAAATGGCCGATGTTCTCCAGCGACGTCCACCACTCGTCCCGGGGTTTCCAGGCGGCGCGCACGCGCATGCCCATCCGGACGTCGGCGGCGTCGCAGCCGAGCACCAAGTGCAGGAACGCGATGTCCGCGCCGTCGAGCAGGATGTACGCGGCGACGTACGGCGGTTTGATCTTCTGGCCGAGGAACGGCACGTTCACGATGCAGAACGTGGTGACGATGCCGGTGTCGGGCAGTTCGACCTCGTCGGTGGTCGGGACGCCGTCGGTCGGGCAGGCGCCGCGCGGCGGGATGTAGACCTTCTCGCAGGACGGGCAGCGCTGGCCGATCAGCTTGCCTTCGGCGAGCCCTCGCAGGTACCGGCTTTCCTCCGGGGACGCGGAATGCTCGTAGCGCAGGTGGATCGGTGTGATCACCACGCTGACGGGCGCGTTCTCCTCGCGTTTCGCGACCGGCGGCGGTGCCTCGGTGGGCTCGGTGTCGGGACCGTCGGCGGGGACGAAGTAGGCGATGTCCCTGATGTGGCCGACCGTCTCCTCCGCCCACCGGACGCGCACGCGCTGTCCGGTGTGGACGTTCGAAGGGCTGCCGGCGTCGACGGCGTGCAGGATCGCGGTGTCGGCGCCGTCGAGTTTGACCAGCGCCCACGCGAACGGCCGCGACAACGGCTGGCCGTCGAGCGGTTCGGCGATCCAGGACCAGGAGACGATCTCGCCTTCGGAGGCCACCGGCACGAATTCGGACAGCGCCTCGGCGGTCACGGGATCGTATTCCAGTGGCGGCACGTGGACGCGGCCGTCGCTGCCCCGGACGCCTTCGACACGGCGCTCGCGCAGGGCGTTGACGAACCGGCCGAGCACCGGGCCGACCGAACGCGTGTAGTCGAAGCCCACGTTGAGCGGGGCCGACAGCGGGAGTTCAGGTGCGCTCACCGTCTGAGTGAAACACGTTCTCGATTTGACGGCAAGATCGGCCATCTCGGCCCGCCTGGTGGTTGCCCTTGGGTGGAACGCGTTCTAGATTCGCGGGTATGTCGACTGCTACCGGGACACTTGGGGTCTGGAACATCGCCGCGCAGGAGCCCGAGCGGGTCGCGCTCGTCGATCCGGACGGCCGCTCGATCGGCTACGGGGACCTGGCCGCGAAAGCGAACGCGTACGCCAGGGGTCTGCAAGCCCTCGGGCTCGAGGCCGGGGACGTGGTCGTCGTCCTGCAGCCCAACGGCGACGAACTCGTGGCGGCCTACTTCGCCGCCATCCAATCCGGGCTGTACATCGTGGTGGTCAACTGGCATCTGGTCGGGCCGGAGGTCGCCTACATCCTCGCCGACAGCGGCGCCAAGGCGTTCCTCGCGCACGAACGGTTCGCCGACGTCGCGATCGCCGCGGCCGACGAGGCCGGGATCCCCGAGCGAGGGCGGTTCGCCGTCGGTGACGTCGCGGGCTTCAGGCGGATCGAGGAACTCGGTTCGGGTGAAGGCGACGGGCGTCCCGAAAGGCGTACGGCGGGCTCGCCGATGCTGTACACGTCGGGGACCACGGGACGGCCGAAGGGGGTCCGGCGGCCGTTGTCCGGCGCCGACCCCGATTCCGTGCCCGGCGCGTCGACGTGGTTCTTCGGGATCTTCGGGCTGGCGCCGCACGACGAGCACGTGCACCTGTGCGGATCGCCGCTCTATCACACGGCCGTGCTCAACTTCGTCGCGATTTCCCTGCAGCTGGGCCATACCGCGGTGCTGATGGACCGCTGGGACGCCGAGGACATGCTGCGGCTGATCGAGCGGCACCGCGTCACGCACAGCCATATGGTCCCGACGCAGTTCCGGCGCCTGCTCGGACTGCCGGACGACGTCCGCGCGGCCCACGACCTGAGCTCGCTGCGCGTGATGATCCACGGCGCCGCGCCTTGTCCGCTCGAGGTCAAACGCCGGATGCTCGACTGGTGGGGCCCGGTCGTCACCGAGTACTACGCGGCCACCGAAGGCGGCGGGACCGCGATCTCGGGCGAGGAGTGGCTGAAGAAGCCGGGTTCGGTGGGGCTGCCGTGGCCGGGCTCGACGATCAAGATCCTCGACGACGAGGGAGCGGAGTTGCCCGCCGGCGAGACCGGCACCGTGTACATGAAGATGGGCGACTCGAAGTTCGAGTACCACAAGGACCGGGCCAAGACGGACAAAGCGCGGGTCGGGGACCTGTTCACCCTCGGCGACGTCGGGCATCTCGACGAAGACGGCTACCTTTTCCTGCACGACCGCAAGGCAGATCTGATCATCTCGGGCGGGGTCAACGTCTACCCGGCGGAGATCGAGGGCGAGCTGGTGATGCACCCGAAGATCGCCGACATCGCGGTGTTCGGCGTCCCGCACGAGGACTGGGGCGAGGCGATCAAGGCGGTCGTGCAGCCCGCGGACGGTATCGAGCCCTCCGACGAGCTGACCGCGGAGATCCTCGAGTACGCCTCCGCCCGGCTGGCGAAGTTCAAGCTCCCGCGTTCCGTCGACTACTTGCCCGAACTCCCGCGTGACCCGAACGGGAAGCTCTACAAGCGCAAGCTCCGCGACCCCTACTGGGAAGGCCACCAGGCCCCCTGACGCAATCAGTCCTCTGGATGCGGTAGTTCACCGGCGAACTACCGCATCCAGAGGACGAAACGCGTCAGCGGTTCCGGAAGACGGGCTTGCGCTTCTCGGCGAAGGCGCGGGGGCCCTCCTTCGCGTCTTCGCTCTTGAAGACCTCGATGCCGTACTGGGCGTCGAGCTTGAAGGCTTCTTCCTCGTGCATGCCCTCGGTGTCGCGCATCGTCTTGAGGATCGCGCGGACCGCGAGCGGCCCGTTCGCGGCGATCAGGCCGGCCAGTTCCATCGCCTTGTCCAGGGCCTTCCCGTCCGGGACGACGTGCCCGATCAGGCCGATCTCCAGCGCCTCGGCCGCAGTGATGTGCCGTCCGGTCAGCAGCAGGTCGGCGGCGACGGTGTACGGGATCTGGCGGGGGAGCCGGACGGCCGAACCGCCCATCGGGAACAGGCTCCACCGCGCCTCGGACACGCCGAACTTCGCGCTCTCGCCCGCGACGCGGATATCGGTACCTTGCAGGATCTCCGTCCCGCCCGCGATCGCCGGGCCTTCGACGGCCGCGATCAACGGTTTCGTCAGCCTTCGCCCCTTGAGCAGGCCCTCGATCCGGCTGGGGTCGAACGTGCCCTTCTCGAACGAGTCGCTCGGCGAGTTCTTCGACATCGACTTCAGGTCCGCGCCCGCGCAGAACGCGCCGCCCGCGCCGGTGAGCACACAGCACCGGACGTCTTCGTCCTCGTCCACCCGGTTCCACGCCTCGACCATGATCCCGAGCATCTCGCCGCTGAGCGCGTTGCGGGCCTCGGGCCGGTTCATCGTGACCACGAGAGTGTGTTCGATCTTTTCCACCAGCGCGTGCGGTTCGCCCACCAGAGCCTCCGTTGAAATCGCGGCCATTGCCCGGAACGATAACATGTTCTACTTTGGGGACGTGGCACTCAACATCGCGGATCTACTCGAGCACGCCGTCGACGCCGTGCCGGAGCGCATCGCGGTCGTCTGCGGCGATCGGCGGGTCACCTTCGCCGAACTGGAAGAGCGCGCCAACCGGCTGGCGCATCACCTCGCGGCACACGGCGTGGGACCTGGCTCCCATATCGGTGTCTATTCCCGGAACTCGATCGAAGCCCTGGAATCGATGATCGCCGCGTACAAGCTGCGCGCGATCGCGGTCAACGTCAACTACCGCTACGTCCACGGCGAGCTGCGGTACCTGTTCGACAACGCCGACCTCGTGGCGCTGGTCCACGAGCGCCAGTATTCGGACAAGGTCGCGGCCGTTCTGCCGGAAACGCCGAAACTGAAACACGTTGTCGTTGTCGACGACGGAAGCGACGGCGACTGCTCGTCCTATGGTGGCGTGGACTACGAAGCCGCGCTCGCGGAAGGCTCGCCCGAGCGCGACTTCGCCGAGCGCAGCGCCGACGACATCTACATCCTCTACACCGGCGGCACGACGGGGTATCCGAAGGGCGTCCTGTGGCGCCACGAGGACATCTGGCGCGCGCTCGGCGGCGGCATCAACTTCGTCACCGGCGAGTACGTCCCCGACGAATGGACGCTCGCCGAACAGGGCAAGTCGGGCAGCCTGGTCCGGCTCCCGGCGGCGCCGCTGATCCACGGGGCCGCGCAGTGGGCCGCGTTCGGCGCGCTCTTCACCGGCAGCCCGGTCGTGTTCGTCCCGCGGTTCGACGCGCACGAGGTCTGGAAAGCGGTGCAGGACAACAAGGTCCAGGTGCTCACGATCGTCGGCGACGCGATGGCGCGGCCCTTGATCGACGCCTATCGCGAGGGCGACTACGACGCGTCGTCGATCGTCGCGGTGTCGAGTCACGCCGCCCTGTTCTCCCAGTCGGTGAAGCAGGAATTCCTGGCGCTGCTCCCGCATGTGGTGATCACCGACGCGATCGGGTCGTCGGAAAGCGGGTTCACCGGGATCGGCATGGTCAGCAAGGACAGCGACCATTCCGCCGGCCCCCGGGTCAACTTCGGCAAGGACGCCATCCTGGTGGACGACGACGGCGCGCTCGTCGATCCGAAGCCGGGCGCGATCGGGCTGATCGCCCGGCGCGGGCACGTCCCGCTCGGCTACTACAAGGATCCCGCGAAGACCGAGAAGATCTTCGTCGAGGTCGACGGCAAGCGGTACGTCGTGCCGGGTGACTACGCGCGCTACGAAGAAGACCTCACGGTGACGCTGCTCGGCCGGGGATCACAGTGCGTGAACACCGGCGGCGAGAAGGTGTACCCGGAGGAAGTCGAGGGCGCGCTGAAGTCGCATCCGGACGTCTTCGACGCGCTCGTCATCGGCATCCCCGACGACCGGCTCGGCCAGCGGGTGGCCGCGGTGATCCAGCCGAGGGCGGGCAAGGAACTGGACTTCGCCGCGCTCGAAGCGCATGTGCGGACCGAGATCGCGGGGTACAAGGTGCCGCGCAGCCTCTGGCTCGCCGAGGAGATCGGCCGGTCGCCCAGCGGGAAACCGGACTATCCCTGGGCGGAGCGCTACGCGACCGAGCACGAGCCCGTCACCATCCAACCGGCGTAAAGGAGTTTCATGCGGACGTCTCTGTGCGACCGGCTCGGGATCGACCTGCCGATCGTCGGGTTCACCCCGTCCGAACACGTCGCCGCGGCGATCAGCCGGGCGGGCGGCATGGGTGTGCTGGGCTGCGTGCGGTTCAACGACGCCGCCGAACTCGACGCCGTCCTGTCGTGGATGGACGAGAACACCGGCGGCAAACCGTACGGCGTCGACATCGTGATGCCCGCCAAGATCCCGGCCGAAGGGACGTCGATCGATCTCGCGAAACACATCCCGCAGGGGCATCGCGACTTCGTGGAGAGGACGCTGCGCGACCTCGCGGTGCCGCCGCTGCCGGACGACACCGACGAACGCGCGGGAGTGCTGGGCTGGCTGCATTCGGTCGCCCGGTCGCATGTCGAGGTCGCGCTGAAACACCCCATCCGGTTGATCGCCAACGCCCTGGGCTCACCGCCGGTGGACGTCATCGAGCAGTGTCACGCGAAGGGTGTGCCGGTCGCGGCGTTGGCGGGCAAGGCCGAGCACGCCGTCCGGCACGTCGACAACGGCGTCGACATCGTTGTGGCGCAAGGCTACGAGGCGGGCGGGCACACCGGCGAGATCGCGTCGATGGTCCTGCTGCCCGAGGTGGCCGACGCCGTCGGTGACCGCGTGCCGGTGCTCGCCGCGGGCGGGATCGGTTCGGGCAGGCAGGTCGCGGCGGCGCTCGCGCTGGGCGCGTCCGGGGTGTGGATGGGTTCCTTCTGGCTCGCCACCGAGGAGTACCTCCAGACGATGGGGGAGTCCGAGGCGATGCAGCGCGCGCTCGTCGCGGCGGGCTCGTCCGACACCGTCCGGACACGGATCTACACCGGCAAACCGGCGCGGCTGCTCAAAACGCGGTGGACCGAGGCGTGGGCCTCGCCCGACGCGCCCGAACCGCTGCCGATGCCCTTGCAGAACCTGCTGGTCTCCCACGCGCACAACCGGATCCACCACGCGGCGGATCCGAGTGTGGTCTCGATGCCGGTCGGCCAGATCGTCGGGCGGATGGACCGGGTGCGCCCGGTCGCCGACGTGATCGCGGAGCTGGTCTCGGGTTACGAGGAAGCACTGTCGCGTTTGGACAAAACCCGCTGACGCGTGCTGGGCTCGGGTTCGCGGGTCCGGGACGGGTTGCGAAAGCCACTTTCGCAACCTTGAACGTTGCGAAAGTGGCTTTCGCACCACATCGGCGCGGATCCGCGTGCAGGTCAGCCCGGCTGACGCCTCACTGCTGCTTCGGGTGTCGCGAAAGCCACTTTCGAGACATCAGACGTCCCGAAAGTGGCTTTCGCGACACCGCGAGCCCGCGCAAAGAGAAGGTCCCCTCCACCACGTCGTTGTGGTGAAGGGGACCTTCAGCGCATGCCGTGCGTCGAAGCTACAACCCGGCGGCCGCGTTCTTGATGGCGGTCGCGAAGGTGCTCACCTCGGCGTAGACGCCGGGAGCGCGCGGCCGCGCGCAGCCCTCACCCCAGCTGACGATGCCGACCTGGATCCAGGCGTTGGCGCTGTCGCGGCGGAACATCGGGCCGCCCGAGTCACCCTGGCAGGTGTCGACGCCACCGGAGTTGATGTTGCCGGCGCAGATCTCGGCGTTGGCGATCAGGTCGGCGTAGCTGCCGCCCTGCGCCTTGCAGGTCGCGTCGGAGACGAACGGGACGGTGGCCTTGAGCAGGTAGCGCTGCTGCGCCCCGCCCTCGGACGCCGCACCCCAGCCCGCGACGGTGAACGTGCCGCTGTTGTAGGCCGTGGTGGTCGCGATCGGCAGCGTCGCGATCCCGGTGACCGGGCTCGCGAGCTTGATCAGGGCCCAGTCACCGCCGGTGGAGGTGGGGTAGGTCGGTGACCGGTGCACGTAGGTCGACTTGACCTTCTTGGCCGAGCCGCTCTGCAGGTCCACCACGCCGAGGGTGGCGGTGATGCTCGTGTTGGCCCCGGTCCGCGACACACAGTGCGCGGCCGTCAGCACGATCTGCGAGGTGTAGAGCGCACCGCCGCAGCCCATGGAAAGCCGTACCATCCAAGGGAATTCACCCTGGGCGGCTCGGGTTCCACCGACCACGTCGGTGGACGGCGGCTGAGCGGCCGCGGCTTGCGGAGCCGTGGCGAGACCCGCCAGGGTTCCGGCCGCCGCGACGGCGATCAGGGTCTTTTTGAGCAGGCTGAACCGACGCTTGATGTCCAAGGGTTCATTCCTTCCGGCTGTCCACAGTGGAGGCAGGGAGACTGACTGCGGCCAACTGACTACAGCAGGTCGCCGATGTCGGGACAACCAACTTTCTTCGGATCTTTCGACCGATGATGGTGATTAACGGACGTTCGCCGCGTACTGCCGACCAATGGCGTAGCCCAGAGCGCCTAGCGCCGGTACTCCGGGACCGGTGGGCGCCGGAACCGCCGGAAGGCTGAACGTCGGAGCGAGAGGGGCGATCCGCCGAACGAGGTGCCCGTTTCGTCCACGAGTGTGAGCGTGGCATGAACACTTCGTTCGGGTCAGTACAGGCAAGGTGAATTCGGCCTAGGATCTGGATCGTGAAAGCGCGTTCGCCCAGACTTCATCCGCCCGCCGAAGGCCCGGTTCGGGACGGAATTCCCGAACACGGCCGCATTCCTCGCTATTACGCGGTCAAAGTCGATCTGCTCGACGTGATCTCCGAATTAGGGCAAGGAGCGGCACTTCCCACCGAAAGGGAACTATCCGAACGATTCGAGGTTTCTCGCGCGACGGTCCGCCAGGCCGTCGGCGAACTGGTGCTTGAAGGCCGTCTCAGCAGGCGGCAGGGGAGCGGCACCTACGTCGCGGGCCCCAAGCTCGTCCAGCCGCTCGCTTTGGTGAGTTACACCGAAGGACTCAGGAGGCAGGGCATTCAGCCGGGCCGGAATCTGATCTCTCTGGAACGTCGGGAGGCGGGCCCGTCGCTGGCTTCGGAACTGGAAATCGACCCCGAAGACGACGTCATCCACATCGAACGGGTGCTGCTCGCCGACGACGAGCGGGTCGGGCTGGAATCGACCTATCTCACCGCCGCGCGATTCCCGACCCTCATGGATGTGTTCGATCCCACACAGTCGCTCTACGCGTGTTTGCGGGAAAGGCTGGGCGTGGTCTTCGACGGCGCCGAGGAGCGGGTCGAGACCGTGCTCGCCACCCCTCGGGAGGCGCTGCTGATCGGGACGAACCCGGCGCTGCCGATGCTGCTGATGCACCGGACCTCCTGGGGGACCGACGGCGTCCCGTTCGAGCGCGTCCGGTCGCTGTTCCGCGGTGACCGGCTTTCGTTCGAGACCCGCTTGGGCCGCGTGGAGTGACCCCTCCGCGCATTTAGTCCTCTGGATGCGGTGTTTGCACTTTCAACGACCGCAAGCAGAGGACTGCTGGCGGTTAAATGTAACGCAAAGATAACAGGTCTGGTCCACATTTCGGAGGTACTTCACCTGGAGTTAGAACCGCGGTCACGGAGCGTTGGTGCGCGCAGGCGAGCGTCTGCGGTGTGCGAATCCTCATCATCGGCGGCGGAGTGCTCGGCACTCAGCACGCCTGGCAGGCCGTGGAACGCGGCCACGACGTCGTCCAGATCGAACGCGAACCCGAGGCCAGGGGCGCGTCGGTGCGCAACTTCGGCCTGGTCTGGGTCGGCGGCCGCGCCACCGGCCCCGAACTGGAGACGGCCGCCAGGGCCCGAGTGCTGTGGGAGCGCATCGGCGAACGTGTCCCGGGGATCGGCTTCCGGCCGAACGGCTCCCTCACCGTCGTCCGCACGGAGGCCGAGCTCGCCGTCGCCGAGGCCGCGGCCGCGAGCACGGAGGACCGCGGCTTCGAGCTGCTCGACGCCGCCAAGACCCGGGAGCTGAACCCGGCCCTGCGCGGTGACTTCCTCGGCGCGCTCTGGTGCGATCGCGACGCCGCCGTCGAACCCCGCGTCGCCCAGCCCGCTCTCCGCGCCGAACTGGCGAAATCCGGCCGCTACACCTGGGTGCCCGGCCGCGAGATCCGCGACCTGACCACCCGCGGCGTCGTCGACGACGCGGGTGAGACCCACGAGGGCGACGTCGTCGTGCTGTGCACCGGCGCCTGGGCCGGTGGCCTGGTCAAGGAGCTCGCCGGGCAGACCCCGGTGCGCCGGGTGCGGTTGCAGATGGCCCAGACCGAACCGCTCGGTGAAACCCTCACCACCACGGTCGCCGACGCGGACAGCTTCCGGTACTACCCGGCGTACCTAGGCACCGCGCTCGACGGGCTCAACACCCGCCAGCCGCAGGGTGAGATCGCCGCCGCCAACGCCATGCAGCTGCTCATGGTCCAGCGCCTCGACGGCTCGCTGACCATCGGCGACACCCACGAGTACGACGAGCCGTTCTCCTTCGACACCACCGAAGACCCGTACGACCATCTGGCCGAGGTCGCCGGGGCGCTGCTCGGGCGCCCGCTCCCGCGCATCGCCCGCCGCTGGGCCGGGGTCTACGCCCAGACCACCGACACCTCCCGGATCGTGCACCGCGCCCGCGTCGCGGACAACGCGTGGCTCGTCACCGGACCCGGCGGCCGGGGCATGACCTGCTCGCCCGCCATCGCCGAAGACACCGCCGAGGAGCTGTCGTGGTGAACACCGAACTCGTCGTCCTGGACATGGCAGGCACCACCGTCGCCGACGACGGCCTCGTGATCCGCGCCTTCACCGAGGCGATCGCCGCCGCCGGAGTGTCCGAAGAGGACAGTCGATACCCCGGCATGCTCGACTACGTCGTCGAAACCATGGGACAGTCCAAGATCGTCGTCTTCCGCGCGCTGCTCGACGGGGACGAGGAACGCGCCCGCCGTGCGAACACCGCCTTCCAGGACGCCTACGGGAAACTCGTCGCCGACGGCCACTGCGGGCCGATCCCCGGCGCCGAGGACACGATCCAGGAGCTGCGCGCCCAAGGCGTGAAGGTCGCGCTGACCACCGGTTTCGCGTCGGCCACGCAGAACGCCATCCTGGACGCGCTGGGCTGGCACGGCCTCGCCGACGCCGTACTGGCGCCGGGCGAGGGCGTTCGCGGCCGCCCGTTCCCCGACCTCGTCCTCGCCGCCGCGCTGCGGCTCGAAATCACCGACGTCCGCCGGATCGCCGTCGCGGGTGACACCCCGTCGGACGTCCGGACCGGGCTTTCCTCCGGCGCCTCGCTCGTCGCCGGGGTGCTCACCGGATCGGCGAAGAAGCCGGAACTGGAAGCCGCCGGTGCCACGCACGTCCTCGAATCCGTCCGCGACCTCCCCGCCCTGCTGTCCTAAAAGGAGCTTTGACGACATGAAGAAACTCGCGGCCGCCGCCCTCGCCGGGCTGCTCACGATCACCCTGGCCGCCTGTGGTGGTACCGCCGGCGGCGCTTCCGGCGACCAGACCGTCACGCTGTACACAGTGGACGGTCTCGAAGACTGGTACGCCCAGCGCGTCGAGGAGTTCAAGGCCAAGACCGGCATCACCGTCCAGGCGGTGACCGCCGGATCCGGCGAGGTCGCCTCGCGGGTGGAGAAGGAGAAGGCCAACACCCAGGCCGACATCCTGGTCACCCTCCCGCCGTTCATCCAGCGGGCCGCGTCGCAGGGCCTGCTCGCCGCCACGGCACCCGCCGGGATCGACCAGGTCCCCGCCGGGCAGAAGGACGGCCAGGGCCGGTACTTCGCCATCATGAACAACTACCTCAGCTTCATCCGCAACCCGCAGGCCTCGCCCAAGACCTGGGACGACCTCCTGGCCCCCGCGCTCAAGGGCAAGCTCCAGTACTCGACCCCCGGCGAGGCGGGCGACGGCACCGCCGTCCTGCTGCAGCTCCAGCACGTCCTCGGTGAGCAGGGTGCGCTCGAGTACCTCGCGAAGCTCGAAGCCAACAACGTCGGCCCGTCGTCCTCCACCGGCAAACTGCAGCCGAAGGTGGCCAAGGCCGAGATCCTGGTGGCCAACGGCGACGTCCAGATGAACCTCGCCTCGATCGAGAAGAGCGGCGGTTTCGAGATCTTCTTCCCCGCCGACGCGCAGGGTAAGCGGTCCACGTTCGCGCTCCCGTACTACGCCGGTCTGGTCAACAACGCGCCGCACGCGGAGAACGCCAAGAAGTTCCTGGAGTTCCTGCTCTCGCCCGAGGTGCAGGGCAAGGCCGTCGACGCCTTCGGTGCCCCGTCGCGGACCGACGTCACGCCGTCCGGGCCGCGGGCGGACAAGGTGAAGGCCGCCCTCGACGGCGTCGAGATCTGGCAGCCGGACTGGAACACCGTCCTCGCGAAGCTCGACGCCGACCTCGCCGCGTACAAGAAGGCCGTCGGCCGATGACCCCGGCGGTCGAGTTCCGCGGGGTGTCCGTCCGCTTCGGACAGACGACCGCCCTCTCGCCACTGGACCTCACCGTGGCGAGAGGGGAGACGCTGGCGATGCTCGGGCCGTCCGGCTCCGGCAAGTCGACGGCGTTGAAGGCGCTCGCGGGCTTCGTCGTGCCGAGCACCGGCCGGGTCCTGCTCGACGGCGAGGACGTCACCGAGCTGCCGCCGCACCGGCGCGGCCTCGGCGTGGTCGTCCAGAGCTACGCGCTGTTCCCGCACATGCGAGTGGAGGCCAACGTCGCTTTCGGCCTCAAGTCAAGGAAAACACCTCGGGCCGAGACGGCGGACCGGGTGGCCGAGGCGCTGGAACTGGTCGGGATGGGCAAGTACGCCCGCCGCTACCCGCGCGAGCTTTCGGGCGGGCAGCAACAGCGCGTCGCGCTCGCGCGGGCACTGGCCATCCGGCCGCGCGTGCTGCTGCTCGACGAACCACTGTCCGCTTTGGACGCCGCCCTGCGCGAGGACATGGTCGCCGAACTGCTGCGGCTGCGGGCCGAACTGCCCGACACCACGCTGATCTACGTCACCCACGACCAGGGTGAGGCGCTGGCGCTGGCCGACCGGATCGCCGTCATGCGCGACTCGAAGCTGGTCGAACTCGGGCCGAGCCGCGAGCTCTACCAGCGCCCGTCGACCGAGTTCACCGCGAGCTTCCTCGGCGCGTCCAACCTCATCGCGGTGGAGCTGCTCCACGCCGACGGCACCCGGGTGCGGCTCGGCGACCGTGAGCTGTCGGCGGATCCGTCCGGCACGATCCGGGCGGGACAGCCCGTCGCGCTCGGCGTCCGGCCCCATCGGGTCGGGATCACCGCGGTGGACGCCCCCGGCGCGCTGCCCGCCGTCCTGCGCGGGGTCCAGTGGCGTGGCACGGGCTTCCGGCTCGACCTCGAACTCGCGCACAACGGGGACGAGGTCCGCGCCGAGGTTCCGGACGTCGAGGGGCTGCCCGGCGTGGGAGAGCGGGTCGGAGTGTCCATTCCGGACGGGTGCCCGCTGGTGGGTATCGGATGACCCGTCGCGGCTGGCTCCTGCTGCCACCGGTGCTCGTCCTGCTCGGCTTCTTCGGCTACCCGCTGGTGCTGGTCGTCCTCCAATCCCTGGAATCGAAGACCGGCGAGTTCGGTTTGTCGGTGTGGCTGGACGTCCTGGGTTCGGCGGAATTCCGGGACGCCGCCTGGAAGACCGTCGCGCTCGCGCTCGGTGCCACCGCGGGCTGCGTGGTGCTGGGAACGTTCCTCGCGCTGGTGATCGCGTTCGTGCCGTTCCCCGGCGCGCGGACGCTTTCGCGGCTGGTGGACACCGTGCTCGCGTTCCCGTCGTTCCTCATCGCGCTCGCGTTCACCTTCATTTACGGCAGCGCGGGGATCCTGGGCGCGGGTGGGTTCCTGTACTCGCCGTTCGGGATCCTGCTGGCGGAGATCACCTTCTACACCCCGTTCGTGATGCGGCCGGCGCTCGCCGCTTTCGGGCAGGTCTCGACGGCGCAGATGGAGGTCGCGGCCAGCCTCGGCGCGAAACCCGGACGGGTGCTGCGCCGGGTGATCCTGCCGGAAGCCCTGCCATCGCTGGCTTCCGGCGCGTGCCTGACCATGCTGCTGGCGATGAACGAATTCGGCATCGTGCTGTTCCTCGGCGCCAAGGACGTCACGACCCTGCCGATGCTGGTGTACGGCAAGGGGATCGTGACGTTCGACTTCCCGCAGGCTTGTGTCATCGCCGTCGTCAACGTCGTGTTCTCCCTTGCCCTGTACGGAACCTACCGGCGACTGACGAAGGGAGGCCGCCATGCTGCTGTGGACCAGGCGTAGCCGTGTCCTGCTGTGGGTGGTGTTCGCGGTGCTGTTCACCGCGATCGTGCTGGCGCCGCTGCTGATGATCGTGCTGGCGTCGGTCGCCGGGAACTGGACGGGACTGCTGCCGGGCGCGCTCACCGGCTCGCATTTCGCGCAGGCGCTGTCCGGGGAGACGTTCGCGAGTCTTTCGGTGAGCATCCAGACCGGTGTCATCGCGTCGGTGGTCTCGGTGGTGCTGGGGACGTGGGCCGCGCTGGCCGCGCGGTCCGCGCCGTCGAAACTCAGGAAGGCCGTCGACACCCTGTTCCACCTGCCGATCGCGGTGCCGTCGGTGGTGCTGGGGCTGGCGTTGCTGGTCGCGTTCAGCCGTCCGCCACTGGCCTTCAACGGCACACGCTGGATCGTGCTGCTGGGGCACTTGATGATCCTGCTGCCGTTCTCCTACAGCACCGTCTCCGCCGCGATCGCGCGGATGGACCCGTTGCTGGCGCAGGCGGCGGCGAGCCTCGGCGCGGGGCCGGTCCGTGTGCTGCTGAGGGTGCGGCTGCCGGTACTGCTGCCGTCGATCTCGGCGTCGGCGAGTCTCGCGCTGGCGATGTCGATGGGCGAACTGGGCGCGACGATGATGCTGTACCCGCCGGACTGGCGCACGCTGCCCGCCGGCATTTTCGCGCTCACGGACCGGGGACAGGTGTTCCTGGCGTCGGCGAGCACGGTGCTGTTGCTGGCCGTCACGCTCGCCGGGGTGGTGATCCTCGGACTGGCCCGCGGGCGGGCGGCCCAGCGTTGAATGACACAGCGCTGATGCAACCGTTCACCGCGCTCGTTCCGTCCAGCCGCCATGAAGAACGCAGCGAAGATGCTGGGCGCGGGGCTCGTGCTCGCCGCGACGGCCGCCTGCGGCGCGGGCGGCCCGGGAGCACCGGAGAACACGAGCACCCCACCGGTCGTCACCACGCCCTCGGATCTGCCCACCTCCCTCCCGGCCAGCCCGCCGGTCGCGAAACCACCGGTCTCGCGACCGACCGTCGGCCCACCGCCCTCGGACAAGATGCTGCCGCCGTCGCAGGTCGACGCCAAGGTGCCCGCGCAGGTCAGCGCCGAGAACGGCGGCTTGAACGTGCACGTCGAACTGAGCGGCTGCGACGAGGCGACGGCGAACCTCGGCGAGCAGAACACGCAGCGGGTCGTGATCAAGGTGAAGATCGATCACGGCGAACCGGGGCGGATGTGCCCGCAGGTCATCCGCTACGCCGTCCTGCCGGTGAAACTCACCGAGCCGATCGGGCCGAGGGCCGTCGTCGTGGAAGCGGGTTGAGATCATGTGCAACCCCACGGCGGCCTCGTTCCGTCCTAGCCGCATGAGGTACTTAACGAATGTCATCGGCCTTGGCCTGATCGTCGTTGCGGTATCCGCTTGCGGGGCGCAGAACCAGGCAGCGGAACCCGCGGCCGGACCCGGTAGCGGCACCCTGAGTACCGTGCCGCCGTCGCCGACCGCGCCGCCTTCCTCCTCGCCGACGCTCCCGCCGGTCAGCCAGCCCGGGCAGCCGGGCGCGCCGCGTCAGGAGGTTCCGGAGGGCAGCGCGAAGCTGCCGGACAAGCAGCTCGACGCGTCGGCGCTTCCCGCGGACTATCCGCGTGAGGTGTACACCAGCAACGGCGGGACGATCCTGAACATCCGCGGCCAGGAAGGCGGCTGCGGGCACGCGACGGCGGAGGCCGCGCAGCAGGACGGGAACCGGGTCACGGTCAACCTGACCGAACTGAAGGGCCAGACCGGCCAGATGTGCACGATGGACATCCGGCATCCGGTGATCTCGGTGGCGCTTTCGGCGCCGCTGGGGGAGCGGACCGTGGTGTTGAAGCAGATGCGGTGACGGCGAAAGGCCCCTTTCCTCGCAGTGGACGCGAGGAAAGGGGCCTTCCCGCTCAGCGGAAGCTGATCTGCAGCACCGGTTCCGAAGTGGCCTCGAAGAAGTCGTTGCCCTTGTCGTCGATGACGATGAACGCGGGGAAGTCCTCGACCTCGATCTTCCAGACCGCTTCCATGCCCAGCTCGGCGTACTCGAGGACGTCGACCTTCTTGATGCAGTCCTGCGCGAGCCGCGCGGCCGGGCCGCCGATCGAACCGAGGTAGAACCCGCCGTGCTCGTTGCACGCCGAGGTCACCTTCTTCGACCGGTTGCCCTTCGCCAGCATCACCAGCGAGCCGCCCGCGGCCTGGAACTGCTCGACGTAGGAGTCCATCCGGCCCGCGGTGGTCGGCCCGAAGGAACCCGACGCGTAGCCCTCGGGAGTCTTCGCCGGGCCCGCGTAGTACACGGGGTGGTCGCGAAGGTACTGAGGCATTTCTTCGCCCGCGTCCAGCCGCTCGGCGATCTTCGCGTGCGCGATGTCGCGGGCGACGACGAGCGGGCCGGTCAGTGACAGGCGCGTCTTCACCGGCAACCGCGAGAGCTGCGCGCGGATCTCGTCCATCGGGCGGTTGAGGTCGACGGCCACCACCTCGTCGGACAGGTCGTCCTCGGTGACGTCCGGCAGGAACCGCGCCGGGTCGCGCTCGAGCTGCTCCAGGAAGACACCGTCGGCGGTGATCTTCGCCTTGGCCTGGCGGTCGGCCGAACACGAGACGGCGACGCCGACCGGGCAGGACGCGCCGTGGCGCGGCAGGCGGATCACGCGAACGTCGTGGCAGAAGTACTTGCCGCCGAACTGCGCGCCGATGCCGAACTGGCGCGTCATCTCCAGCACCTGCTGTTCGAGGTCGACGTCACGGAAACCGTGGCCCAGCTCGGAACCCTCGGTGGGCAGGTCGTCGAGATAGCGGGCCGAGGCCAGCTTCGCGACCTTCAGGTTGAACTCCGCCGACGTACCGCCGACGACGATCGCGAGGTGGTACGGCGGGCAGGCGGCGGTACCGAGGCTGCGCAGTTTCTCGTCGAGGAACTTCGCGAGCCTCTTCGGGTTCAGGACCGCTTTGGTTTCCTGATAGAGGAACGTCTTGTTCGCGCTGCCGCCGCCCTTGGCCATGAACAGGAATTCATAGCTGGGAACTTCGGATTGACCATCTTTGTGATAGAGCTCGATCTGCGCGGGCAAGTTGGTGCCCGTATTTCGCTCATCCCAGAAATTCACCGGCGCCATCTGCGAATAGCGCAGATTCAACTCCTGATAGGCGTCGAAAATGCCCCGCGACAGCGCGCGCTCGTCGTCGGCGCCGGTGAGCACGCCTTCGCCGCGTTTGCCGATCACGATCGCGGTGCCGGTGTCCTGGCACATCGGGAGGACGCCGCCGGCGGAGATCGCCGCGTTGCGCAGCAGGTCCATCGCGACGAACCGGTCGTTGCCGCTCGCCTCCGGGTCGTCGACGATCGCGCGCAGCTGCGCCAGGTGTGACGAGCGCAACAGGTGCTGGATGTCGGTGATCGCGGTCTTGGCGAGCTTGGTCAGTGCTTCGGGCTCGACCTTGAGGAATTTCCGGCCCGCCGCTTCGACGACCTCGACACCTTCGGCGCTGAGCAGCCTGTACTCGGTGTGGGTGTCCTTGGCGAGCGGAAGGACTTCAGTGTGCTGGAACGTGGTGGGCGCCACTGCGCGGGCTCCTTTGCCGGCATCGGGAACCCGCCCACGGTACAAGGCGGGTCCCGAGTGATCGGCGCCGCGTCCGGGAGCGCTAAAGCGGACTGCAATTCTCACACTGCATTTTGTCGCCGCGCCCCACAAATTAGTTCGGGAGGCCGGGCCCACCCCGACGGACCCGACCTCCCGGGGAAAGCGATCCGGGCGCGAACACCCGACCGCGAAGACTTATTACCTGCTCGACGGTCTCGTGACGCAGGTCATAAGTCAACGCTGCCGAACGGGTGTCGCTTTTTCGGCGCCGAAAGGCGCAGTGAGGACTACGAAGCGTAGGCGCGCAGGCGGTCGGCCCGCTCACCCTGACGAAGCTTCGACATGACCTCTCGCTCGATCTGGCGAACGCGCTCACGGGAGAGCCCGAAGTGCTTGCCGATCTGGTCGAGAGTGCGCGGCTGGCCGTCGTCGAGGCCGTAGCGCAGGCGGATCACCTGGGACTCCCTGTCGTCCAGCGTCGCGAGCACGCGGCGCAGATCGTCCTGGAGCAGACCGGAGATCACGGCGCTTTCGGCGTCGGTCGCCTCGGAGTCCTCGATGAAGTCACCGAGCGGGGCGTCCTCCTCGGTGCCGACCGGCATGTCGAGGCTCACCGGGTCACGCGAGTGGTCGAGCAGATCGGAGATCTTGTGCGCCGGAATGCCCGATTCGGCGGACAGTTCCTCGTGCGTGGCGTCGCGCCCGAGCTGCTGGTGCAGATCGCGCTTGATGCGGGCCAGCTTGTTCACCTGTTCCACCAGGTGGACCGGCAGCCGGATGGTGCGTCCCTGGTCGGCCATCCCCCTGGTGATGGCCTGGCGGATCCACCAGGTGGCGTAGGTCGAGAACTTGAATCCCTTGGAGTAGTCGAACTTCTCCACCGCGCGGATCAGACCCAGGTTCCCCTCCTGGATCAGGTCGAGCAGCGGCATCCCCCGGCCGGTGTACCGCTTCGCGAGCGAGACCACGAGGCGGAGGTTGGCCTCCAGCAGGTGGTTCTTCGCGACGTGGCCGTCACGCACGAGGGCGGACATCTCCGAGCGCCGCTTCGGCGTGAGGCTCTCGGCCGTGTCGATCATGTGCTGGGCGAACACCCCGGCCTCGATGCGCTTGGCCAGCTCGACCTCGTCGGCGGCGGACAGCAGTGCCGTCTTGCCGATTCCGTTGAGGTACACGCGAACGAGGTCCGCGGCCGGGCTCTGGGCGTCGAGGTCGGCGTCGGTGAGGGCCCCCGCGCTCACCGGCTCCTGGGTGGATTGCGCCGGGATACGGCGCTCGCGAATCCCGCGCGCTTCGCGTTCGAGAGTCTGGACTGACATTCTGCCTCCCCGGTCACGGGCTGAACGTGCTGCGGTGTGTCCGCCGGATCCGCCTCGGCGTAGCAAGCCCTGTGGAAAACCCGCTACTCCTCGTCGGCCCAGCTTGGCTGGACACTTTGCTCAACGCCGGGAGGTCCGAAAACGTTCCCGGCCGCTACAGAGGAGACGGGCGGCTGACCTGGGACGTTGCTCGACCAACCCTGAGCTTTTCCTGAGAATGCCCGTGCGGGGGAGAAACAAACGTGGTCTAGACCTCTACGAGGAGCGTGAAGGGACCGTCGTTCACGCTCCGGACCGCCATCATGGCCCCGAACCGGCCGGTCTCGACGCGCGCGCCGCGTTCGCGCAGGGCGTCGACGACGGCCGTCACGAGAGGCTCGGCGGTTTCCGGCCGGGCGGCCGCCGTCCACGACGGACGGCGGCCTTTGCGGGTATCGCCGTAAAGGGTGAACTGGCTTACGACAAGCAGGGGTGCGCCGGTGGTGGCACACGACTCTTCGTCGCGAAGTATGCGAGCTTCGTGAAGTTTGCGTGCCATCGTGGCGGCCTTCGTCACGTCGTCGTCGACGTGGATTCCCAGCAGTACCAGCAAACCCGGTTCGCCGATGGCGCCCGTCACCTCGTCGCCGACGGTCACGCTCGCTTCCGTGACCCTCGCCACCACCGCCCGCATCAGACGGCGGGCAGCAGCATGCCGTGCCGGACCAGTTCGCGGACGACGGGCAGCGCGGCGGCGGCCAGTTCCTCCGGTTCGAGGCCCTGGGCGGCCGCCAGGAGTTCGATCAGGTCCTCCAGGGGCAGCGCGCCCCGGCAGCCGGCGAGCAAGCGTGTGGCCAGCTCGTCGACCTCGTGCGACCAGCCGGGACCGTCGGTGCGGTGCAGCCGCTGGACGGTCGTGGCCCAGCCCTCGTCGCCCGGCTCGGCGACGCTTTCCAGCAGGACGCTCTCCGGGACACGGAACCGGGTGTCGAGGAGTGACTCCCCGTTGGCGCGCAGCCAGTCCACCCGGTCCAGCCAGTTCGCCGCCTCGGCGCCCAGCGGGTCGTCGTAGGCCTGCCGGAGGTCCTCGCACACGATGGTCGGGGTCTGGCCTGACGCCCGGCGCAGGGTGACGAAGCCGAAACCGATGCCTTGGACGTCGTTTTCGGCGAACCAGTCGAGCCAGTCGCCGGATTTCGCGCGGCCTTCGGGGGAGCGGGGGTCGATGCCCGCGTCGCGCAGCCACGTGCCGACGTACAGGCCCGGATCCGCGATGTCCCGCTGGACGAACCACGCGTCGGTCTCGGCGGGCAGCCAGCGGGTCACCCGGTCGCCCCAGTCCTCGCCCTCGACGTGCAGCCAGGACGCGAGGAGCTGGCCGCTGCCGCCCTCGTTGAGGAAGCCCGGCAGCTGCCGCACCACGAGCGCGCTGGCGTCGTCGCCCGCGAGTCCGGAGTCGCGGTAGGTGTAGTCCACCCGCGGCGGGCCGACCACGAACGGGGGATTGCAGACGATCCGGTCGAACCGGCGCCGCGCGACCGGCGCGAACCACTCGCCCCGGACGAGCTCGACGTCCAGTTCGTTGAGCCGGAAGGTGGCCGCGGCGAGCGCCAGCGCACGGGCCGAGACGTCGGTGGCGGTGACCTTCTTCGCGTGGCGGGTGGCGTGCAGCGCCTGGACGCCGTTACCGGTGCCGACGTCGAGCAGGCTGCCGACCTCGCGGCGGCTGGTCGCGCGGATCAGGTTGAGCGAGGCGTGCCCGACGCCGAGAACGTGGTCTTCGGGAACGGCCTCGCCCAGGACATCGGCGTCGAGGTCCGAGACGACCCACCAGGAACTCTCGTCGTCGCCGTGCGGGCGGACGTCGAGACCGGCCCGGTAGCCGTCGGCGGCGGGGACGAGCAGCGTGGCGGCGACGGCGTCGTCGACCGACAGTGGCGCGAAAGCGGCCTCGACCTCCTTCTCCGGCTCGGTCGAGCCCAGGAGGAACAGGCGGATCAGCGTGCCGAGGTCTCCGGCGTCGCGAGTCGCTCGATAGGCGGGTTCGGGTTCGCCGCGGCCGAGGGCAGCGTGCGAGGAGCCGAGGGCGCCGATCACACCGTCGGTGTCGTAGCCTGCCCGGCGGAAAGCGTCCCGCAGCCTCGCGCAGACGTCGTCGGACAGGTCGGGGAGGGCTGCTCGTGTGCTCACGTTAAGTAATACTGCCAGGATGAGGTGGTGAGCCTCGAAAGTGTCCTGGCACCGCTGCGCGCGGCGCTGCCCGGATTGGAAGACCTGTACACCGACCTCCACCGGCATCCGGAGTTGTCGTTCGCCGAAACCCGGACGGCCGCCGAACTGGCCCGGCGGCTGGAGGCCGACGGTTACGAGGTGCACACCGGCATCGGGCGCACCGGCGTCCTCGGCGTGCTGCGCAACGGGCCCGGGCCGAAGGTGATGCTGCGCGCCGACATCGACGCGCTGCCGGTCGAGGAGAAGACCGGCCTGCCCTACGCGAGCACCGCCCGCGGGGTCGACGCCGAAGGCCGCGACGTTCCGGTGATGCACGCCTGTGGCCACGACATGCACGCCACCTGGCTCTCCGGCGCCGCGTCGCTGCTGGCCGCCGGACGTGCGCACTGGTCCGGCACCCTGCTGGTCGTCTTCCAGCCGGGGGAGGAGGAAGGGGACGGTGCCGTCGGCATGGTCCGGGATGGCGTCTTCGAGCCCGGGGGCAAACCCGACGTCGTCCTCGGCCAGCACGTCGTCCCCGGCCCGGCGGGCTGGGTGCTGACCAGGCCCGGCGTGATCATGGCGGCCACCGACGCGCTGCGCATCACGCTGCACGGCCGGGGCGGACACGGTTCGCGCCCCGAGACGACCGTGGATCCCGCGGTGCTCGCCGCGTCCGTGGTGCTGAAGCTGCAGACCATCGTCTCGCGGGAGATTTCGGCGACCGAGTCGGCGGTGGTGACCGTCGGTTCGCTGCACGTCGGGACCGCGCACAACATCATCGCCGACCACGCCGTGCTCGAGGTCAACATCCGGTCGTTCGACCAGGCCGTGCGGGAGAAGGTCGTCGCCGCCGTCGAGCGGATCGTCCAGGGCGAGGCCGCCACCGCGGGCGCGCCGAAAGCGCCGGAGATCGAGCGCATCGGCACGTTCCCGGTCACCGAGAACGACGCCGCGGCCACCGAAGGCCTCACCGCCGCGTTCCGCGACCATTTCGGCGAGGGGCGCGTCATGCCCGCGCCGCTGGTCACCGGCAGCGAGGACTTCAGCGAGTTCGGCCGCGCCGCCGGGGTCCCGTCGGTGTTCTGGCTGGTCGGCGGGCTGGACGCGGATCAGGTGATCGCCGCGATGACGGCGGGCCGGTTCGAACAGGACATCCCGTCGAACCACTCGCCGCTGTTCGCGCCGATCCCGCATCCGACGCTTTCGGCCGGCGTCGAAACGCTCGTGGTCGCGGCCTTGCACCGGTTCACCCACCCAGGTGTCGGATGAGCCCGGCGAGTGGGAGCATGGAAGCCGGAGGTGGTGCTGTGAACGCGCCCGCCCACGGTCCCGAACCGAGGGAACCCGCTCCGGTGCTGATCACCGAAGCCGCCCCGTCCTACGAAGACCAGCTCGCCAAGCGGAAGCGGAAGTACATCATCATGATGTCGTTCCGCATCCCTTGCCTCATCCTCGCCGGGATCTTCTACGAGACCTGGTGGCTCGCGCTGGCACTGATCGCGATCTCGATCCCGCTGCCGTGGATCGCCGTCCTGGTGGCCAACGACCGGCCGCCGCGCAAGAGCGAAGAGGTCAACCGTTTCCAGGCGGAGCCGACCCGGATCGAAGGCAGCACGCATCGCGTCATCGACGGCGGCTGACGCGCTTAGCGTCCGGCTGTCCGTGAAGGCCTCCTTGAGGGACTCAGAGTCCCTCAAGGAGGCCTTCACGGACTTCCAGCTACGGCTGAGGGCCGACCTTCGCGACCGCGCGGGCGCCCAGGCGGGTGCCCGCGCGAAGAACCTCCACAGTCGACTCGCCGCGCAGCCACGCCGCCAGCACACCGGCGTCGAAGGCGTCCCCGGCACCGGTGGAGTCGACGCAGTCGGCGGGCTCCGAGGGCACCGAGGTGATGGTGCCGCCCGCGTCGACCCAGCTGGCGCCGTCGAGACCGGCGGTGACGACGACCTCGCCCACGTAGTCCAGCAGTTCCTTCGCCGCCGCCGGATCGCTCGACCCGGTCAGCGCGACCAGTTCGCTCGTGTTCGGCATCAGCAGGTCGACGCCGCGCACGTCGTCGAGGAAGCCGGCCGGATCGGTCATCAGCGTCGCCGCCTGCGGATCGACCGACGTCGTCAGCCCGGCCTTCTTCGCCGCCGCGAGAGAGGCGAGAGCCGCGGGCCGTGACGACGGGTACAAGAGGACGTAGCCCGAGAGGTGCAGGTGGCTCGCCCCGCTCAGCGCCTGCTCGGTGATGTCCTCGGGGGCGAACTTCGCGTTCGCGCCGCGGTCGGCGAGCATGCTCCGCTCGCCGTCGCCGTCGACGAGCACCACGACGCAGAACGTCGGGTCCTCGGGGTCCACCGCGAACTCGCAGCGCACGCCCGCCGCTTCCAGCTCGCTCTTCACCATGCGGCCACCCGAATCGTCGCCGATCCGCGCGATCAGCGTGGTCTCCGCTTCCTCGGCACGCAGCCAGAGCGCGGTGTTCGCGCCCGCGCCGCCACTGGTGAAGTGGACCTTCGCGCGGATGTCGCCGCCGTGCGGGATGGGGCCCTCGTGCCGCGCGACCACGTCGAGTCCGACGTCGCCGACGACGACGATGCCGCTCATGCCGCGTTCCCGGCGAGCGCGACGGCGACCTCGGTGGCCAGTGCCGCGTTGGACAAAACCAGCGCCTCGTTGGCGTCGAGGCTCACGCCGCCGCTCGCGGTGTGGAAATGCTCCAGCAGCACCGGTGTGACCTCTTTCCCGTGGACCCCTTGCGATTTCAGGAGTTCCAGTCCCTCGGCGAGCAGCCGGTCGTGCAGTTCCCGGTCCATTTCGGACGCTTCCGGGATCGGATTCGCCAGCAGTACACCGGAATCGGCGTGCGCCCGGTGCGCGGCGATGACCGCGGCCGCCTGCGCGGCGTCGTCGACCCGCCACGGCACCTCGAAGCCGGACGAGCGGAGGTAGAACGCGGGGAACTCGCCGGTGCGGTAGCCCAGTACGGGCACCGAGTTGGTCTCCAGCAGCTCCAGCGTCGCCGCGATGTCCAGTACCGACTTCACCCCGGAGCAGACGACCGTGGTCGGCACCTTCGCGAGTACGCCCAGATCCGCCGAGACGTCCCAGCTCTGCGCCGCGCCCTGGTGCACGCCGCCCAGCCCGCCGGTGGCGAACATGCCGATCCTGGCAGCGGCGGCCAGCGCGGCGGTGCTCGCGACCGTCGTCGCGCCGGACCGGCCGAGGCCGACGGCGGGGCCGATGTCGCGCAGGGAGAGTTTGTCCAGGTCCGCGCCGGGCGCGCAGACGCGCTCCAGCTGCTCGCCGGTGAGCCCGATCAGGGGGACGCCGTCGAGTACGGCGATCGTCGCGGGAACGGCGCCGCCGTCGCGCACGACCTTCTCCAGCCGCCGGGCGACGTCGAGATTGCGGCCGGGCGGGAGACCGTGGGAGAGGATGGTGCTCTCCAGTGCGACGACGGGGTCACCGTCGGCGAGGGCGGAGGCGACCTCTTCGTGAAGGGACAGTTGCGGAGTCACGAACGAACATCATCGGTGATGTGGGTCCGCGTCACGCCATCGGGTCAGCTCGCCCGCGAGGTTCTCCCGCGCCTTGCTCTCCCAGCGTGCCCGCGCGATCTCGCTGCGATACAGCCGCGGCCGGGCGAGCAGGCTCTCCAGCACGGTCGCGCGTCCGACGCGCCAGTCCTCGTCCGAATAGATCGAGTACTCCTCCCGGACACCGCTCGCGTACTCCTGGTAGCCCTCCGGTGAGGCGCCGAGAATCGCGAGGTCGGCGTCGAGCAGGGCGGTGGCGAGGAGGTCGTCGTCCGGGGCGGCGTGGTGGATCGTGCTGAGGACCAGATCCTCCGCACGGGTGATCTCGGCCTCGGGGACCCTGGCGTTGGTGAGCTCGTCACGGGTCCAGGCCGCGCTGGCCTGCTCGTCCTCGCCGGGGCGGGCGTCGTAGACGACGTCGTGCGTCCAGGCGGCGATGGCGACGAGGGCTCGCTCGCGGGAGCTCAGGCCGAAGGCGACGGCGAGGGCGCCGCTGTCCCGGGCGACGGCCTTGGCGTGCCGGAGATCGTGATAGCGGCGATGCGGTTCGGCGTAGCGGGTTTCGAGGTCGTTCCACGCGACGGCGGCGATCCGGTGATCGCCACCGAGCCTGGTGATCGCGGTCGGCCAGTCCATCTCAGTCGAAGATTCCGCGCGCTTTGGCCACTTCGTGCAGCCAGCCCTCGAGCTGCGGCTCCCAGTTGACCCGTTCCAGCGCCGCGTGGTCGACCTTGAACAGGCCGAGGAACTCCTGGCCGCGGCCGCCGAACCCGCCGCTCTTGGACACCCGGACCCGTTTCGTCACCTCCAGCACGACCTGCGTCTCCGCCGCCGAGGACAGGAAGGTCACCGCCACCGAGGTGAAGACGGGCGCGAACCGCGGCGAGGGGGTGAAGCGGATCTCCTGGAAGAACGGGAGCTGCTGGGTCGCGCCGTTGATCCGGCCGCGTTCCAGCACGGCCTCGCGGAAGACGAAGCCGATCCGGCTGAAGGCGTCCAAGATCCTTTTCTGCGCGGGCAGCGGCTCGATCGAGGCGCCGTCGACGTCGACCGGGTCGGTGACGGAGTTCGCGATGTCGAGGCTGGTCTGCAGGCCGACGGCCATCCCGTGCAGCGGTTTGCCGAAGACACTGGAGATCGGCGTCTCCCAGGGCAGGGCGACCTCGAACGGGATCCGGACCTGCTGGCCCGGTCCGATCCGCTCGCTGCCCGCCAGCTGCTGGGTGCCGAACTCGAGGTCCTCGACGCCGGGGGAGCGCTCGTCCGGCGTCTGGACGCGGGCGAGCAGCTTCACCGAGAGACCGTTGATCTCTTGATCGACTTCGCCGCCGAGCAGCAGGACCTCGCCGCGCAGGGGACGGCCGGGGGAGACCGAGCGGTCGAGCAGCCGGGCGTCGATCTTCGCCCCGCCCGAACCGAATGTCGCGAGCACCTTCTGGAACATGGGCGAGATCCTGCCAGGTCGCCGGTGTGCGCAGGAGGATTTGGGGCATTATGGAGGGGTGAGTACACAGACCCTTCCGAAGCCGGATACCCGTCCCGAGGGCACCGACGGCACCGATGACGACGCGCCGAAGATGTTCCACTACGTGCGCAAGAACAAGATCGCCGAAAGCGCGGTCATGGGCACGCACGTGGTGGCGCTGTGCGGCGAGGTCTTCCCGGTGACGAAGTCGGCGAAGCCCGGTTCGCCGGTCTGCCCCGACTGCAAGAAGATCTACGACGGTCTCAAGCCGGGCGACTGACGGTTGACGGTCCGGTGTCCGAAACCGGACAAAATCTGAAAATCCTTCACATGGTGGCTGCCCGTCCCGGTTTTCGCTGGTAATTCAGTACCCGCCAGCGAAAACCCGTCGGGACGGAGCCTTCATGCGCAGAACCGGGATTCGTGCTCGCTATCGCCCCCCCCGCGTTTATCGTCTGTTTTCGTTTTTTGTTTTATGTTAATTTTTTATTTTATTTGTTAATTTTTTTTTTTTGGTTCCGTTTTTATATTTTTGGGTTTTATTTGGTTCTATTTTTTTGTTTCGATTTTTTCTTAATTATGTTTTTACTCTCATTAAAAACTAAAAATATTTTAAAAAAAATAAATATAAATTGGATTATTCTTGTCGTTAATTCCTTTTATTTGTTTTTTGGGGTTTTTTTTTTCGTGTTTTTAGTTTCCTTTTTATTTTTATTTTTTTGGTTTATCGTTTTTTTTCGTTTTTATTAGTCTTTATGTTTTTAGTTTACGGGCGGTTCGGGTTTTGTTCTTTTTTTTTTATTTTGGTTTCTTTTTTTTTTTTGTTTTTTTTTTTTTTTTTCTTTGCTACACTGGTTTTGTTTTGTTTTGCTCTCTTTTTTTTTGGTTTTTCCTCCTTTTTGTTTGTTTTTCGGTTTTTGCTCGCGGTCTTCACCCCCGCCGCGGCCCAGGCCGTGACGGGCTGGACCACGGTCGGCTCGGACAACGCCCGCCCGCTCGACGAGGGCCAGGGCTTGGCCACCATCGAGCGGCCGTCCGGGACCATCTACCGCTACACCGGGATCACGACAGTCCCCGTCAACCTGTCTTCGCAGGGTTGGAACCACATCGGCGACCCGGGGTCGGCGCAAGGCTGGTACGTCGAGCCGTACCAGCGCGACGACAGGGGCGCGAAGCTCTTCCGCGTCGAGTCGCCCAACGGCACCTGGACGAACTACACGCACGCGCTGGAATCGTGGGAAGCGAACAACAACTCGTTCGCCGCCGTGACCCCCGACGCGCGCTGGATGGTGGCGGGCGAGTGGGGCACGATGGACAGGCTCCTCGTGCACCCGATGCCCGGCGTCGCGCATACGAACCCGTCGGCGAACCTGCCGTACTCGTCCGCGATCCGGCTCGACAAGCCGGTGCGGGACATCCAGGGCTGCGACTTCGTCACCGCGACGCGGCTGCTGTGCGCGTCCGACGATCCCGAGGGTTCGCTGTTCGGGACGACCAAACCGCTGCTGCAGGTCGATCTTTCCGGTGCGCTGTCCGGCTCGGACGTCGCCGGGCGGGTGACGTCGCTGGGGCAGCTGCCGTTGAAGAGCACCTGCAGCGGGAATTTCGAGACCGAGGGCATCGACGTCGCCGCCGACGGGACCCTGCGGGTCGTCGTGCTGTCGCCCTCGTGGTGCGTGGCGTTCGACAGCAAGACGTGGCGGTTCCGGAAGGCGTGAGCCGCGCTGGTTCTCGTGAGTGCCTCCCGGTACCGGATCTTGGTCAGCGTCGAGAGCGCATGTCTCAAAGGGCCCCTTCAGGACGTTGAGCGTCCTGAAGGGGCCCTTTGAGACATCCTGGACCTGTCGGCTCAGGTCTTGCGGTCCTCGGCGGCGACGGAGCCTCGGAAACGTCGCGAAAGCCACTTTCGGGACATCAGACGTCCCGAAAGTGGCTTTCGCGACACCCGAAGTCGGCAGGCGGGTGAGCGAAGCGGCACGCCACGCCGCACTTGACTTACCCCTCAACAGAACTGTCCCTCACCACTCGCCCGCCCGGCTGAACGCGAAAAGGCGAAAGGCGCGCCGGGCGTCCCACCGGCCCGGCGTGCCTTTCTCCCCCCCCGCCCCCAGGTCTACGAAGTCGGCTCGGGCGTCAGCGTCTCGGAAGCCGGAGCCTCCGAAGACCGCGAACGCCGGGCCTCCTTCTTCGCGCGGCGCTTCTCTTTCCGCGTCTCGACAGTCGTGTACAGCGTCGGCACCAGGATCAGCGTCAGCAGGGTCGAGCTGACCAGTCCGCCGATCACCACGATCGCGAGCGGCTGCCCGATGAACCCGCCCTGGCCGGTGAGGCCGAGCGCCATCGGGACCAGCGCGAAGATGGTCGCCGCGGCGGTCATCAGGATCGGCCGCAGCCGTCGCCTGCCGCCTTCGACCACCGCTTCGGACACGCTCATCCCCGAAGCCCGGTACTGGTTGATCAGGTCGATCAGCACGATCGCGTTGGTCACCACGATGCCGACGAGCATCAGCATCCCGATCAGCGCGGGCAGGCCCAGCGCGGTCCCGGTGGCCAGCAGCAGCCCGATCGCGCCGGTCGCCGCGAACGGGATCGACACCAGCAGGATCAGCGGCTGGAGCAGGCTGCGGAACGTCGCGACCATGATCAGGTACACGATCGCGACCGCGGCCAGCAGCGCGAGGAACAGGTTCCCGAAGGCCTCCTGCTGATCCTCGCTGACGCCGCCGAGCTTGTACGCCGCGCCGCCGGTGAAGGTCAGACCGTCCAGTTTGGACTGGATGGCCTTCGTGGTGGCGGCCAGGTCCGCGCCGGTGTTCTTGGCGGTGACCGTGGTGCTCAGCTCGCCCGAGGTGCGGTGCACCGCGGCGGGGCCGTCCACAGTGGACACGTTCGCCACCGAGTCGAGCCGGACGACGCCGGTCGCGCTCGGGATCGGCAGCGCCTTGACCGCGTCCACCGACACCGGGGCCGTGCCCGCCCGCAGCACGATGTCCGTGCGCTGGCCGTCCACCGGCAGCTGGGTCACCGTGCGGCCGGCGATCGCCTGGTTCGCGATCTGGCCGATCGTCGTCGCCGAAAGCCCGCTCGCGGCGGCCTTGGCGGCGTCGACCTCGACCTGCACGCGCGGCGAGCCCTGCGCGAGGTCACTGGTCACCTCGGTCAGCTCCGGCACCGAGGACAGGGCCTGGCGGACCTGCTCGGCGGCGGGCTTCAGCGAGGCTTCGTCGGGAGCGGTGACGGTGATCGAGACCCCGTCGGAGTTGAAGCCGCCGGCTTCGGCGCCGATCTTGACCTCGCCGAGTTCCGGCTTGTCCAGCTTGCCGCGCAAGCGATCCGAGAGCGCGTCGAGGTCGGTGTCCTTGGCGACGGTGACCTGGATGTTGGTCGCCGTGCCGCCACCGCCGCCGAAGAAGCTGCCTCCGCCGATGCTGACCTGGTACGTCTCGACGGCGGGTTCGGCGGCGAGCGCCTGTTCCACCGCGCCGGCGGCCTTCTCCTTGGCCTCGGGACTGGTACCGGGCGGCAGTTTCTGCGAAAGGCTCAGCGTCGTCGAGCCGGACTGGTCGAGGAAGTTCGTGTTCAGCTGCGACGCCAGCCCGACCGTGCCGCCGAAGATGATCAGCGCCAGCAGGACCACGGTGACCCGGCGACGGGTGGCGAACCGGATCACCGGCACGTATCCGCGCTGCAGCAGCCCGCGACGTTCCTTGTCCTCCGCGGCTTGCCGCGTGAGCTCGGCTTCGTGCTCGTTCGCGGGGGTCTTGGGCGGCTTGAGGAACCAGTACGCCAGCACCGGCACGATCGTCAGCGAGACCAGCAGCGACGCCAGCAGCGCCACGGTGACGGTGATCGCGAACGGCGAGAACAGCTCGCCGACGAAACCGCCGACGAAGGCGATCGGCAGGAACACCGCGACCGTGGTGAGCGTGGACGAGGTCACCGCGCCCGCCACCTCGCGCACGCCGTCGAGGACCGCGCGCTGTTTTTCCTCGCCGTACGCCAGATGTCGTTTGATGTTCTCCAGTACCACGATCGAGTCGTCGACGACCCGGCCGATGGCGATGGTGAGCGCGCCGAGGGTGAGCAGGTTCAGCGACAGGTCACCGGTCCACAGCGCGAGCAGTGCCACGACCACCGAAAGCGGGATCGACACCGCCGTCACGAGCGTGGACCGCAGCGACATCAGGAACAGCAGGATCACGATGACCGCGAACGCCAGTCCCAGCAGGCCTTCGGTGGTCAGCCCGCTGATCGCGTCCTTGACCGGGGTGCCCTGGTCGAACACGACGCTCATCTCGGCGCCGATCTTCTTCGACAGCTCGGGCAGCTTGTCCCGCACCGATTCCGAGATCGCGACCGCGTTCCCGTTCTCCACCATGGTGATCGAGAGCCCGAGGCTCGGCTTGCCGTTGGTGCGCGTGATCGACGTCGGCGGCGCGAAGCCCGCCTGGACGTCCGCGACGTCGCCGAGCTGCACCGGCTTGGCCGCCTGCGCGCCGGGACGCGACGAAGGTGTCGGCGTCAGGTAGAGGTTCTTGATCGTGTCCACTGTGGTCGGTCCGCCGCCGACCTGGACGGTGAGCGTCTTGTCGCCTTCGGTCAGCGTCCCGGCCGGGACGGCGGCACCGGCCGTCTGCAGCGTGGTGGCGATCGACGACGGGTCGACGCCCGCCGCGGCCAGCTTCGCGTAGTCCAGCGCGATGGTGACCCGCGGCTGCCGCGCACCGGTCACGTCGACCTCGCGGACGCCGTCGATCTTGCGCAGTTCCGGCGCGACCTCCCCGGTCAGCGCGGGCGCGAGCGCCTGCGGGTCGCCGGTGGTCCCGGCGGCGAGCAGCACGACCGGCAGGTCGTCGGTGGAACCCGCCGACACCGTCGGTTCGCTGTTCTGCGGCAGCCGTGCCTTGACCCCGTCGACGACGCGCTGGATCTGCCCGACGGCCGCGTCGATGTCCGTGCCGAATTCGAACTGCGCGGTGATCCGCGACAGGCCCTCCGACGACGTCGAGTTCAGTTCTTCGAGCCCTTTCAGGCCCTGGAGCCCGCCCTCGAGCGGTTCGGTGACCTGGCGGTCGACCGCGTCCGGCGACGCGCCCGCGTACGGCGTGATGATCTGCGCCTGCGGGAACTGCAACGACGGGAACAGCTGCTGCTTCAGCTGCGGCAGGGCGAAGGCGCCGAAGCCGATCACCACCAGGGCGAGCAGCCCGATGAGACTTCGATTGCGCAGGCTCAGTCTGGCCAGCGTGGACATGACGGGATCCCCCAGAAAGGCAACTCGGGAACGTGCGGATTACCGCGAGCTTTTCATGGCGGAGGGCGGACTGGATTCACACCACGGGTGGAATCGGAGTACGACTTCGGGATGAGGTCATCCCCCGACCGGTGTCAACTTCGCCGTTCCGTCACCTGATCGGTTTCGCTCTGCGTTTCTTCGTTCACCGATTGTTCCGAAGCGTGTTCGGCGTCACCGTCGGGAGAATCGCCGTTCTGGCGGGGACGCCGGAGCGGGACGGTCGTGCGTTCCCACAGTTTGCGACCCTCTTCGGCGCGGATCCGTTCGCTGGCGCGTTCCATCTCCAGCCGCCGCCATTTCCGGCGCTGGCGTTTCGTCGCCTTGGCGGGCCACAGTTCCTGGATCGCGCTGTTGAAGTACGCGCCGCCGACCACCGCGAGCCCGATGAAGAACATCAACAACAGGAAGGCGATCGGCGCGGCGAGCGCGCCGTAGGTGTAGCCGGTCTTGGTGATCCAGTTCAGGTAGATCCGCAGGCCGATGCTGGAGAGCAGGAAAACACCCATGGCGAGCATCGCGCCCGGCAGGCCGCGGTGCCACGGCAGCCGTCGCGGCAGCGAGAGTTTGTAGAGCGTGGTGAGCGCCAGCACGATCATCACGGCCAGCACCGGGTAGTACAGGGTGCCGACCCAGAACGACACCGTGTCGCGCCAGTCGTTCGGGAAGAACTGGGGGAGCAGATCCGGTCCGATCGCCAGCAGTGGCAGCCCGACCACGAGGATCACCAGCCCGGCCAGGTACAGCAGCAGCGCGAAGATCCGCTGCCAGACGTCGTTGCGGACGCCGTACTGGTCGTGGGCCACGGTGATCGCGTCGACGAACGACGACATCGCCGACGAGCCCGCCCACAGGGAGATCAGGAAGCCGATGGAGACGATCTCGCCCTTGCCGACGAACAGGATGCTGTTGACCGTCGGCTCGATGATGTCGTGGACGGCGTTGTCGCTGAAGATCGTTTTGCTGAAGGTGATGATCCGGTCGTGGACCGCGGTCACGACCTCCTGGCCGAACCAGTCGCCGACGAAGCCGAGGCAACCGAGGAGACCGAGCAGCAGCGGCGGCAGCGACAGCGTCTGCCAGAACGCGGCTTCGGCGGCCTCGGAGAAGATGTTGCCTTCCCACGCCTTGTTGAGCGTGCGGCTGAGCAGGCGCAACGGGCCCCTGCGGACCTTCGCGACCTCGGCGGCCGGCTCGTCCCGGCCGTTCTCCTCGCTCATGCAGCTCCTCCGCCAGCGCCGAGCGCCCTTGACGGGGTCCAGCATGGTCCATGCCCGGGCATTCGGCTCGTCACCCCTGGGTTTTCGGGTGAGTAAACCGACAACGGGGGTGGCGCTTCAGGCGTTCCACGGGCCCGGCGGGTAGGCTCACTGGAGTGCCCTCACCTCAGGCGCCGGCGTCGCGGCCGGATACCAAAGTGGGGGTTTTCGCTTGTGACAGGGCGTGTGACCAGGGGTTTCGGGTGAGGGAGGAGGGGAACCGGCATGTCTGAAACGGCTGAACGCAATCGAGGCGAGCTGGGCGCGCCTCCCGCGGCGAAGGACAGCACCGCCCGCCCGCTGCGTGCCTGGCAGCGCCGCGCGCTGACGAAGTACCTGACGAAGAAACCGAAGGACTTCCTGGCCGTCGCGACGCCGGGCGCGGGCAAGACGGTGTTCGGTCTCCGGATCGCCGCCGAGCTGCTGAGCGACCGGACGATCGAAGCGATCACCATCGTCGCGCCGACTGAGCACCTGAAGCACCAGTGGGCCGCCTCGGCGGCGGCCGCGGGGATCGCGATCGACTCGAACTTCCGCAACGGCGCCGGCGCCACCTCGCGTGACTACCAAGGTGTCGCGGTGACGTACGCGCAGGTCGCGGCTCATCCGACGCTGCACCGCGTGCGCACCGAGAACCGCAAGACCCTGGTCATCCTGGACGAGATCCACCACGGCGGTGACGCGAAGTCCTGGGGCGACGCGATCCGTGAGGCGTTCACGCCCGCCGTCCGCCGTCTCGCGCTGACCGGGACCCCGTTCCGCAGCGACGACTCGCAGATCCCGTTCGTCACCTACGAGCCCGACGGTTCGGGCTTCCAGCGCAGCAAGTCCGACCATTCCTACGGTTACGCCGACGCGCTCGCCGACGGCGTCGTCCGGCCGGTCGTCTTCCTCGCCTACTCCGGCGAAGCCTCCTGGCGCACGAGCGCGGGGGAGGAGTTCACCGCGCGGCTCGGCGAGCCGCTGACGGCCGAGCAGAACGCGCGGGCCTGGCGCACGGCGCTCGACCCGGCCGGTGAGTGGGTACCGGCGGTGCTGCAGGCCGCGGACACGCGGCTCGCGCAGCTCCGCGCCAACGGCATCCCGGACGCGGGCGGCCTGGTGATCGCCACCGACCAGGATTCCGCGCGCGCCTACGCCAAGATCCTCGAGCGCCTCTCCGGCCAGACACCGACGGTCGTCCTCTCCGACGACCCCAAGGCGTCCGGGCGGATCAAGGAGTTCTCCGATTCGACCGACCGCTGGCTGGTCGCGGTCCGGATGGTGTCGGAGGGCGTCGACGTCCCGCGGCTCGCTGTCGGCGTCTACGCCACGAGCGCGTCGACCCCGTTGTTCTTCGCGCAGGCCATCGGCCGGTACGTGCGTTCGCGCAAACCGGGCGAGACGGCTTCGGTGTTCCTGCCGAGTGTGCCGGTGCTGCTGGAACTGGCCAGTGAGCTGGAGGCCCAGCGCGACCACGTGCTCGGCAAGCCGCACCGGGAAAAGGACGGCTGGGAGGACGAACTCCTCGCCCAGGCCAACCGCACCGAGGACGAGCCGGGCGAGGAAGAGAAGGCGTTCACCTCGCTGGGCGCCTCCGCCGAGCTCGACCAGGTCATCTACGACGGCAACTCCTTCGGCACCGCGGTGTTCTCCGGTTCCGACGAGGAGCAGGAGTACCTCGGCCTGCCGGGGCTGCTCGAACCGGACCAGGTCCGCGCCCTGCTGCGGAAGCGGCAGGAAGAGCAGCTCTCGGACGAGAAGCGGCGCAAGCCCAAGGCCGAAGAGGCGGCGCCGGTCGCGCGGCCGCAGTCGGTCAGCGAGCGGCTCGGCGCCCTGCGCAAGGAGCTGAACGCCCTGGTGGGCGTGATCCACCACCGGACGAGGAAGCCGCACGGCGCGATCCACAACGAACTCCGCCGGATCTGCGGCGGGCCGCCGACGGCGATGGCGACCGTCGAGCAGCTCGAAGAGCGCATCGTCACCCTCCGCACCTGGTGACGCCCCGTACCAAACGCGATGAAGGCCTCTTCATCGCGTCCGGCGCGAGAGCACAGGGTCGTGAGCGCCCTAGGTACCTACCGCGGCGGTCGGACGACACGCGTGATCGGATGGACGACACGCGTGATCAGGCGGACGACTCACCGCGGGACCCGGTCGTACACCGTGTCGTCCGTCCAATCACATGAGTCGTCCGTCCAATCACGCGTGTCGTCCAGCCAGTCACGCGAAACCGCTGGTTGGGTCCAGGGGCATCGGCGATCGCGCCAGTAATTCCAGGGCGATCAGCTGCGTCGTTCACCCTGAGTGAGTGGTGGCGGTCACACTGTCAACGGACCTAGACTTCGTACGTCTTGCTACGGCCACGTTGCCAAACCGTGTCCATTTGATGAGGCTTAATCGATTCAGCCGTCTTCCGCGAAACCCGTTCGGCGGCATATGTTGTCGCCCACAACATATGCGCGATGGTGCGACCGGTCCGCCAGGATCGCCGCCCGCGAGCAAGATCCGGAAGGAACGAGGATGCGCAGCAGAACCCTTACCCTCCTCGCCGCGACGGTGGGCGCCGGCCTGGTGCTCTCCGCCTGTGGCGCCAACACCGCGGACTCGGGCAACAGCAATTCCTCGCAGTCCGCGCCCGCCCCGGGCGGTGCCGCCGCCGGCGGCAAGGTCGGCGTCATCCTGCCGGAGACGGCCACCTCCGCGCGCTGGGAGTCCTTCGACAAGCCGTTCCTGACCAAGGCGCTCAAGGACGCGGGCTTCGACGCCGACGTCCAGAACGCGCAGGGCGACGTCCAGAAGTTCACCACGCTGGCCGACGGCATGATCGCGCAGAACGTCAAGGTCCTGATCATCGCCGCCATCAACGGCGAGGTCGGTTCGGCGGTGGCCAAGAAGGCGCAGGCCGCGGGCATCCCGACGATCGACTACGACCGCCTGAACCTCGGCGGCAGCTCCGACTACTACGTCTCGTTCGACAACGAGAAGGTCGGCCAGCTCCAGGGCCAGGGCCTCGCCGACGCGCTGAAGGACAAGAAGGGCGCCGAGGTCGTCATGATCGAGGGTGCCCCGACGGACAACAACGCGACGCTCTTCGCCAACGGCCAGAAGTCGGTCCTGCAGCCGAAGTTCGCCAGCAACGACCTCAAGCTCGTGCGCGAACAGGCCATCGACAACTGGGACAACCAGAAGGGCGGTCAGACCTTCGAGCAGATCCTGACCGACAACAAGGGCAAGGTCGACGGCGTCGTCGCCGCGAACGACGGTCTCGCGGGCGCGGTCATCACCGTGCTGAAGAAGAACGGCCTCAACGGCAAGGTCCCGGTCACCGGCCAGGACGCCACCGCGGACGGCCTCATGGCGATCCTGCGCGGCGACCAGTACATGACCGTCTTCAAGCCCATCAAGGAAGAGGCCGAGGCCGCGGCGAAGCTCGCCGTCCTGCTGGCCAAGGGCGACAAGGCGGGCGCCGACGCGCTGGCCACCGGCAAGGCCAAGGACCCGAAGGGCAACCGCGAGGTCAAGTCCGTGCTCCTCGAGCCGAAGCTGACCACCAAGGAAGGCGTCAAGGAGGTCGTGACGCAGGGCTACGTCAAGGCGGCCGAGATCTGCGGCGGCGACCTGGCGGCGGCGTGCACGCAGCTCGGTATCTCCTGACCCGTTAAATCCAGACGACCGGGCCGGGGCGTACTCCCGACAGCGCGCCCCGGCCCGGTTCCCACCCGGGAGAATTCGAGAAACCCCCATGAGCGAACCCATCCTCGAACTGAAGCAGCTGAACAAGAGCTTCGGGCCGGTCCACGTCCTCCACGACGTGGACTTCAACGTGCGCGCCGGTGAGGTCACCGCGCTCGTCGGCGACAACGGTGCCGGCAAGTCCACTTTGGTCAAGTCGATCGCCGGCATCCACGGCTACGACTCGGGCACGGTGAAGTTCCAGGGCGAACAGGTGCACATCCACGGCCCGCGTGACGCCGCGGATCTGGGGATCGAGGTCGTCTACCAGGACCTCGCCCTCGCCGAGAACCTCGACATCGTGCAGAACATGTTCCTCGGCCGGGAACGCGGCAGCAAATGGCTGCTCGACGAGGCCAGCATGGAGAAGGCCGCCCGCGAGACCCTCGCCTCGCTTTCGGTCCGCACCGTGAAGTCCGTCCGCACACCGGTTTCGGCCCTCTCGGGTGGGCAGCGGCAGACCGTCGCGATCGCCAAGTCCGTGCTGTGGGACTCGAAGGTGGTCCTGCTCGACGAGCCGACCGCCGCGCTCGGTGTCGCGCAGACCCGTCAGGTGCTCGACCTCGTCCGCCGCCTCGCGGAACAGGGCCTCGGAGTGGTGCTGATCAGCCACAACATGGCCGACGTCTTCGAGGTCGCCGACCGGATCGCGGTGCTCTACCTCGGCCGTCTCGTCGCCGAGGTGCACACCAAGGACGTCACCCACGGCCAGGTCGTGGAACTGATCACCGCCGGCCGCTCCGGCGACCTCGGCCTTGCCCGCCCCGAAGCCGCCGTCCTGTGAGTGAGAAAGAACCGGAAATGACTGAGACACCTGCAAAGCCCGCCTCGCCGGAGGGGGGCAAGTCGGCGGCCTCCGCGCTCAACCCGTCGGCGGCCATCACGGACTTCGGCATCGACACGACATCGATGTCAACGGGTGAGGCGATCGGCGACTACTTCTCCCGGCTCAAGGCGGGACAGCTGGGTTCGCTGCCCGCGCTGCTCGGCCTGCTCGTACTGGTGATCGTGTTCGCCTCGCTGTCGGACACCTTCCTGACGATGAACAACATCGCGAACCTGATGGCGCAGGGCGCCGGCAAGGCGATCATCGCGATGGGCATCGTGTTCGTGCTGCTGCTCGGCGAGATCGACCTGTCCGCGGGCACCGCGTCCGGCGTGACCGCCGCCGTCCTCGCGATGCACTACGTGCGCAACGGAAACCTGTTGGGCGGTATGGGGAACGGCGTGTTCATCACGTTCCTCGTGGTGCTCGCGATCGCCGGTCTGCTCGGGGTGATCCTGCGGATCTGGGCGGGTGTCGGGTTCGCCGTGCTCGCCATCGCGCTGGTGCTGTCGGGAACGGCCGCCAACCCGTGGATCGAGATCGTGCTCGCGATCAGCGTCGGCGGCGCGATCGGTGTCCTCACCGGTTTCCTCGTCTCCAAGATCGGTATGCCGTCGTTCGTCGTGACGCTGGCGCTCTTCCTCGCCTGGCAAGGTGTCATCCTCCAGTTCATCGGTGAGGGCGGCACGCTCGGCATCAGCACCTCGGACGTGCTGTTCAAGGTCGCCAACGGCAATCTGTCCACTTTGGGCAGCTGGATCCTCTTCCTGGTCTTCGCGGGTGGTTTCGCCGCGGTGAGCCTCGGTCAGCACTTCTCGCGGCTCAAGCGCGGACTGGTCACCCAGCCGACACCGATGGTGCTGTTCAAGGTCGGCGCGATCGGCGTGGTCGCCGCGATCGCGACGTACCTGCTGACGCTGAACCGCGCGCCCAACCCGAACATCGTGATCTCGGGTGTCCCGTACGTCGTGCCGATCGTGCTCACGCTGCTGGTGCTCGGCACCTACGTGCTCAACCGCACGCAGTACGGCCGCCACATCTACGCCGTCGGTGGCAACCGCGAGGCGGCCCGCCGCGCCGGTATCAACGTCGAGAAGATCCGCGCTTCGGTGTTCGTCATCTGCTCCGCGGTGGCGGCGGTCGGCGCGATCGTCTACTCGTCGAAGGTCGGTTCGGTCGACCCGCAGGCCGGTGGCCTCAACACGCTGCTGTTCGCGGTCGGTGCCGCCGTCATCGGTGGTACGTCGCTGTTCGGCGGCAAGGGCCGGGTCGTCGACGCGGTGATCGGTGGGCTCGTCCTCGCGGTCGTCGAGAACGCGCTGGGCCTGCTGAAGCAGTCGGCGGCGGTGGTCAACATCGTCACCGGTCTGGTGCTGCTGCTCGCGGCAACGGTGGACGCGCTGTCCCGGCGCCGCGCGGCTGCGTCGCCGCGCTGAGTCCGCATGGAATGATGAAGTCCGTGACCAGCACACCCGTTGCACGACCAGACGAGGTGCGCAGGCACAACCGCACGACCCTGCTCCGGTTGCTGCACGTCAGCGGCCCGAGCACCAGGGCGACCCTGGCCACCGAGCTGGGGCTCAACCGCAGCACCATCAAGACCCTCGTCGACGGCCTCGCGGAAGCGGGCGTCGTCGAGGAGAGGGTCCCGAGGCCGGGACGAGGGGCGGGCCGCCCCTCGCTCCTGGTCCTGCCGCAGCCGCACGCGGCGGTGGTGCTCGCGGTCGACCTCCAGGTCGAACACGTGGCGATCGCGCTGGTCGGGTTCGGTGGCCAGATCCTCGGGCGCAACAGCTGGAACCTCCGCGGCCGGATGCGGGAGGCCGACGAGGTGATCACGCACGTGATCGAGTCGACCACCATGCTGGCGGGCGACCTCGGCGTCCAGCCGATCGGCGTGGGGGTGTCCGTGCCCGGCGTCGTCCGCCGGGCGGACGGGCACGTCCACGAGGCGCCCAACCTGCGCTGGACCGACGTGGCGCTCGGGGAACGGCTGGGCGGTGTGCTGCGCGTTCCCGTCCTGGTCGGCAACGACGCCGAACTCGGCGCCATCGCCGAACACCTGCGCGGTGCCGCGCGGGGCTCCTCCGACGCCGTGTACGTCTCCGCCGACGTCGGTGTCGGGGGAGGGATCATCGCGGACGGCTCGTCGCTGCGCGGCGGCTCCGGGTACGTCGGCGAGATCGGGCACATGGCGATCCGCCCCGGCGGCCGTCCCTGCTACTGCGGGTCCAGCGGCTGCTGGGAGACCGAGGTCGGCGAGGCGGCCCTGTGCCGCGCGCTCGATCTGCCCGAGGACACCCCGCGCGGCGCGATCCTGTTCGAACTGCGCGAACTGGGCCGGGATCCGCACGCGGCCGAGGAGCGGCTCTCCGAGTTCGCGGAATGGCTGACGCTGGGCCTGGTGAACGTGGTCAACCTGCTCGGCCCGCAGCTGGTCGTGCTGGGCGACCTGCTCACCGTGCTGCCCGATTCGGTCGTGCGCTCGGTGGCGGCCGAGGTCCGGCGGCGGAGTCTCGTCAGCCGCGCCGTCGGCGGGACTCAGATCGTGAGTTCGGCACTCGGCGCGGACGTGAAGCTGCTGGGCGCGGCAGAGGCGGCCTTCGAGATGATCCTGGACACGGTCTAGGTCCGCAGGAGACCGGAGAGCAGGGCCACCAGAGCGGCGAGGGACTTCTCCTTCGCCGCTTCGGGGTCTTCGGCGTGCGCGATCATCAGCGCGGCCTCCGCGCAGGCGCTCAGCACCAATTGCGCCAGCTCCGGGATCGGCGCCGCGACCAGCCGCCCCTCCGCGGCGACGGACTCCAGGATCTCCGTGATCAGGCCCAGTCCGTACCGGTTCTCCAGTTCGCGCCATTCCGGCCAGCCGAGGACGGAGATGGCGTCGGTGAGCGAGATCCGCACCACCTCGGGCCGAAGGCACAGGTCGAGGAAGCGGCTCAGCGCGCCGAGCGCCGCCGCCCACGGGTCGTCAGCCGAGCGCAGGACGTCCTGGAGCTCCTCGGTGATCTCCGTTTCGATCTGCTCGATCACGGCGCGGAACAGCCCCTGCTTGTCCCCGAAGTGGTGGTACAGCGCGCCCCGGGTGACGCCTGCCTCGCGGACGATCTCGTCGGCGGGGACGGCGGCGTAGCCCGGGTCGGCGAACAACTTCCGCGCCGCGGTGATCAGCGCGGCCTGCGTCGTCTGCGATCGTTCGGTCTGGCTACGTCGTGGCGTGGGCACGCAGGAATTCCACCACCATGCCGCTCAGCCGCTCCGGCTGGTCCTCCGGCACGAAGGTGTACGAGTCCTCGATCGTCTTCAGTTCGGCGTCGGGCAGGACATCCGCGAGCTTGCGGCCCAGCCACAGCGGGAAGTGCCGGTCCTCGGGCGCCCAGACCAGCAGCACCGGCTTCTCGAACGCGGGCAGCCGCTCGGCCGCTGTCAGCGTGTAGCGCTTGTCGATGCCCGCCATGAAGCGGCGCAGGTCGTCGCGGATCTCCGGGCTCCGCCTGCTGGGCAGCAGGTAGGCGTCGAGGATGTGGCCGGGCACCGGATGCTTGATCGCCCAGACGAAGTTCGTGGCCTTCAGCAGCGCCTTGGAGCGCATCACCTGCACGAGCGACCAGGTACCGCCGGGGATCCGCGCCAGCGGGCTCAGCGCCGCGAACATCGGCGGCAGGAATCGTTCGAAGGAGTCCGACGGCGTCAGCACGACGCGGCTCACCCGCTCCGGCGACGTGGTCATGAGCAGTTGCGTGAGCGCGCCGCCGGTGTCGTTCGCGACCACGGTGACGTCGGTCAGGTCGAGCACTTCGAGGAACCGCGCGATGAGCGCGGCGACCCCCGGCGGGCTCAGGTCGGCGCCGGGGACCGGGATCTCGTGCGAGCCCAGCGGCCAGTCCGGGGTCAGGCAGCGGAAGCCCGCGTCGGCGACCGCGGGGGCCACCTTGCGCCAGAGCAGGCCGTTGGTCAGCAGTCCGTGCACGAAGACCACGGGTGGGCCTTCGCCGCGGTCGCGGTAGCGGATACGGGCGCCGCCGAGGTCCACCTCGTGCGTCTCGCCCAGGAGAGCGCTGGTCGTCATGATGACTAACATACATGCTGTATGTATGTTTTTATAGGCCAAAAACAGGGCGGCCGGCTCTCTCCCTGGGGAGTAGCCGGCCGCCGGTGGTCGTGGACTGGTGGACTACCGCTGAATGTCCGCGGACATTTCTTTGAGCTTCGTTTCGTGTGCGCGGGCGTGGTGACCACAGAAGAGCAACTCGCCACCGGTGCTGAGAATGGCTCGAACCTGGGCTGCAGCTCCACACCGGTCGCATCGGTCGGCAGCGGTCAGTTCGGGGCGGGTGAGCGTCGGTGAAGTCATTGGAGTCTCCCTCCGTCCCGGCACCGGTGACCCGGTGCCATCGATCCAGCTACGACCACTTCGGCACTGATGCCGGAAACGTTCGTTCCCGGCCCCGCCGTGTTCGTGCTTCCACTCTTCCAGACGTTTGGCGGCCCGCAAGTGTTCCCGTGCGGGTGTCTCATTTGTCACTGGTAATTACCTCGGATGTCGTAGCGTAATCACGCAAAGTAGGAGAAGACTCCCCGTCGAACGGTCTTTTCCCACGTCAGGCACCATGCGCGGGTGGGTATCGCAGTCGTCCGGAACCGCCTCTCAGACGTGCCGTCGCCGGTCTTGTTCGTTCTCAGCGGAATTTCGATGTACGCCGGTGCGGCCGTCGCCGTAGGTCTCTTTTCGGTCGCCTCCCCCGCGGGGGTGGCATGGCTTCGCTGTCTCGGGGCCGCTGTGGTCCTCCTGGCGTGGCGCAGGCCGCCCCGCTCGGCGTGGACGGGGCGCGCGTTCCTGCTCGCGGGCGCCTTCGGCATCGTCACCGCCGGGATGAACGTGCTCTTCTACGAGGCGATCGCGCGGTTGCCCCTCGGCACCGCGGTGGCCCTCGAGTTCACCGGGCCCGTCGTGGTGGCGGCGTTCGGTTCGCGAACCCGCCGCGACGTCTTCGCGCTGCTGCTCGTGGTGGCCGGAGTGATCGCCATCGCGGACGTCCGGCTCGAAGGCAGCCTGCTCGGCGTGCTCTTCGCGCTGGGCGCGGCGGCCGCCTGGGCCGGGTACATCCTGCTCGGGAAGAGGGTCGCGGACGGCGGGAACGGGATCGACGGGCTGGCCGTCGGGTTCGCCGTCGGCACGGTGGTGCTGTCGCCGCTGGCGTTCGGCGCCGGCGTGGTGTGGGGTTCGCCACGTCTCCTGCTGCTGGGTGCCGGGGTGGGCGTCCTCGCGACCGTCGTGCCGTACGCGCTCGACCAGGTGGTGCTGCGCAGGGCGGGACGGGCGCGGTTCGCGCTGATGCTCGCGTTGCTGCCGGTCACGGCGGGCGTGATCGGCTTCCTCTGGCTCGGGCAGGTCCCGGCCCTGCCCGAGGCCCTCGGCACGCTGGCCGTCGTCGCCGGGGTGGCGCTGCGCTCGCCGAGGAAAGACGATGGCCCGGCGCCGCTCTGAACAGGGATACTGACCAGCCTGTGGCGCTACCACCATCAGGAGGACCAGTGGCCGAGATCCGGCGGGCCAGGACCGTCGAAGAGGTCGTCGCCGCCGAGCACCTGTTCGACGGCCCCGCGCAACGGACGGCGTCCGAGAAGTTCCTCGCGGGTGAGGAGAACCACCTCCTGATCGCCTACGAGGACGGCGAACCCGCGGGCATGATCACCGGCACCGAGGTGACGCATCCGGACAAGGGCACCGAGATGTTCCTCAACGAACTCGACGTCAGCCCGGACTACCAGCGGCGTGGGATCGGCCGTGACCTGGTCGACGCGCTGGCCGGGCTCGCGCGGGAACGCGGCTGCCGCGGGATGTGGGTCGGCGTCGAAACGGACAACGACGCCGCGCTGGCGACCTACGCTTCGGCCGGTGCGGCGAACGAAGGCCCGTTCATCATGCAGTCGTGGACGTTCGAAGACTGATGTCCTCCGGAATCGACGGCGACCGGACCGGTCTGTCCGGTCGCCGCTGGCTGCCCGGCGGCGAGCACCTCGTCGCCGTCGCCCGCGCCGAACTCCCGCAGAAGGACGGGCTCGCCGGTCCGTTCGCGACGCTGGCCGCCCTGCGCGCGGCGGGGTTCGACGTCGCGGGGCAGGACGAGGTCGCCGCCTTGGCGGGTACCACCCCGGAGGGCCTGGCGCGCGCGATCGGGACGTTGTCGGGCGGACGGCTCGTCGCGGTGCCCGCCACCGGGAATCGGGCGCCACAGCCGTTGTTCATGCTCCTGGCCGCGCTCTGGCAGCTGCCGAGGGTCGCGGTGATCGCGGAGGTCGACCCGGCCGAATTCGGCGCGCACGACACCCCGGTGCGAGCGCTGCTCGACTATCTCGACACGGGCGTCCCGCCGCTGTGGTCGTCCCGCTGGCGCCCGGCCGAGGCGCATTACGTGCTGGCGGCCGGGATGCGGATCGGCGCCGAGGGAACCTTGGTGTCCATTATGGACGGCCATTACGGGTTGCACGACCAGCCGGTGGAATGGCTGGCCGCCGCGCTGCACCGGATGCTGGTCGTGGTGGACGACGGCGACACCGAGGCCGCCGTCACCGCGATCACGACGGCCGGTCTGTGGAGCTGACGTCGCCCTCGGCGAAGCGGGAATGCTTGCGCCCGTAGAGGACGTAGATCAGCAGGCCGAGCACCAGCCACGCGGCGAACCGCAGCCAGGTCATCACGTCCAGGTTGAGCATCAGGTAGAAGCACGCCAGCGCCGCCACGATCGGCAGGTAGGGCGAAAACGGCACGGTGAACGGGCGTTCCAGATCCGGGCGGCGCTTCCGCAGCACCGGGACGGCCAGCGCGACGATGATCATCGCCGACAGCGCGCCGATACTGACCATGTCGGCGAGTTCGGAGATCGGCACGAACGCGGCCAGCACCGCGATCAGCACGGCACCGGCGATGGTCATCCGGTGCGGGGTGCCCCAGCGCGGATGCGCCGTGCCGAACTTCTTCGGCAGCAGGCCGTCGCGGCCCATCGCGAACCCGATCCGGCCGATCGTCACCAGTTCCACCATCATCACCGACGTCAGCCCGGTGACCGCGCCGAGCGAGATCAGCGCGCCCACCCAATGCTGCCCGACGCGGTCGAAGGCGTCGGCGAGCGGAGCGCCCGTGTCGATCTCGGTGAACGGCACCATCCCGGTCAACACCAGCGAGACACCGATGTAGAGCAGGGCGCAGACGCCGAGCGCGCCGAGGATGCCGACCCGCAGATCGCGTTTGGGGTTCACGGTTTCCTCGCCGAGGTTGGCGAGCGCCTCGAAACCGGTGTACGCGAAGAAGACGACCGCGGCGGCCGTCACCATCCCGGCGATGCCGTAGACGGATTGCTCGAGACCGAGCGCGGCTTGCACGATCGGCTGGTGCAGCGTCCCCGCCGAGTCCGTCGGTGACTGGGCGGACGGGATGAACGGCGTGAGGTTCTCGCCGCGGATGTAGAACACGCCGACCGCGAGGATCAGCACGCACACCGCGACCTTGACCAGTACGAGCAGATTCGTCACCCGCGCCGATTCCTTGATCCCGATGACGGCGATCACGGTCAGCACGGCGATGATCGCGACCGCGCCGATGTTCACTTTCGCGTCCTCGCCGAACCAGTCGGGGGAGAGCCCCATCAGATTCGCGAGGTACCCGGACCAGCCGCGCGAAACGACGGCCGCCCCGAGGGCGAACTCGAGCAGCAGGTCCCAGCCGATGATCCAGGCGAAAGTCTCGCCGAGAGTGGCGAAAGCGTAGGTGTAGGCGCTTCCGGCCGTCGGCACGCTGGAGGCGAGCTCGGCGTAGCAGAGGGCGGCCATCCCGGCGACGACCGCGCCGAGCACGAACGACAGCGTGACCGACGGGCCCGCGTGGGTTTTCGCCTCGACCCCGGCGAGGGTGAAGATCCCGGTGCCGATGATGATGCCGACCCCGAAGCCGATCAGGTCGCGCCCTTTGAGGCGGCGTTTCAGCTCACCCGAGTCCTGTCGCTTCAGGACTTCGTCCACGTCCAGAGTTCGCCGCATGAAGGGTCACGCTAGAAGATCGCCGCCCACCTCGCAGATCGGTGGGAGCCGGGTTCGCGGTCAGGGCGAAGGCGTAACTCGCGTGATCAGGGACCGCACTCGCGTGATTGGGGGCGGAACTCACGTGACTGGAGGCCGTACTCGTGAGTTCCGCCCCCAATCACGCGAGATACGCGCTTGATCACGTGAGTTCCGTGCCTGATCACGCGAGTGCGGTGTCGCGCCACCCCGCTGAAGGGGACTTTCACCCGCATGTGACGCGGTGAAAGCGCCCTTCGCCTCGTCGCATGCGGTGATGGGCCCCTTCAGCCCTCCCGGACCTCAGCCCTCCAGGACGACGCCGTTCTCCTGCGCGAGGATCGCCGCCTGCACCCGCGACCGCAGCTCCAGTTTCGTCAGCACCCGCGAAACGTGCGTTTTCACCGTGGTCTCGCCGATGTGCAGCCGCGTGCCGATCTGCGCGTTGGACAGGCCGCCGCCCAGGCACGCCAGGACTTCGCGCTCGCGTTCGGTCAGGTCGTCGAGCCCGTCGGGGACGAGCGAAGGTTCGCGGGTCCCCGCGGCGAAAGCGGCGATCAGCTTCCGCGTGACCTGCGGGGCGAGCACCCCCTCGCCCGCCGCGACCAGCTTCACCGCCTCGATCAGCCGCGACGCCTCCACCGATTTCAGCAGGAACCCGGCCGCGCCTGCCCGCAGCGCGGCGTGGACGTACTCGTCGAGGTCGAAGGTGGTCAGCACGAGGACTTCGCACAGCCCCTCCGCGGTCAGTTCCCGCGTGGCCGCGATGCCGTCGACGCCGGGCATCCGGACGTCCATCAGCACGACGTCCGGCTTCAGCGCCTTCGCCTGGCGGACGGCGGTGGCGCCGTCCGCGGCCTCGCCGATCACCTCGATGCCCTCGGCGTTGCCGAGGATCATCATCAACCCGGCACGGATCGCGCCGTGGTCGTCGGCGACCAGCACTTTGATGTTCCCGTCGCTCAAGACCCCTCCAGAGGCAGTTCGGCGCGGACCAGCCAGCCACCGCCGGACGGCCCGGCGGCGAGAGTGCCGCCCACCGCGGCGGCGCGTTCCCGCATGTTCAGCAGGCCGAGTCCGGTCCCGCCGTCGTCACCCGAGCCGGAGCCGGGACGGAGATCGTTGCGCACTTCGACGGTGAGTATGCCTCCGTCGGCACGGATGTCGAGCACGGCCCGGCCCCCCGCGGCGTGTTTGGCCGCGTTGGTGAGCGCCTCCTGCGCGATCCGGTACGCGGTCAGATCGACCGCGGCGGGCAGTGCGGGAGGATGGTCCACCGTGGACACGATCTCCACCTCCAGCCCGCTCGCCCGTGCCGATTCGACCAGTTTGGACAGTTCGGCCAGCCGGGCGGGCGCGGTCGGCTCGATCTCGGGGTTTCCCGTGGACGGATCCGCCCGCAGCAGCCCGATCATCGCGCGCATCTCGTCCAGCGCGCTCACACTGTTCTCCCGCACCGATTCCAGGACCTTCCTGGACAGTTGCGGGTCGGCCGTCGCCATCGACAACGCGGCCTCGGACTGGATCGCGATCGCCGAAAGATGTCCGGCGACGACGTCGTGCAGATCCCGCGCCATCTTCGAGCGTTCCCCCGCCACGGCGGCCTTCCGGTCCAGTTCGCCGATCGTGGCCAGCTGCACCGCGTTCGCCCGTTCGCTGTCGGCGATGTCCCGCTGCTGGCGCACGTTGGCCGCCCACCACACCGGGGTGATCAGGAACGGCAGCAGGGCGAACGCGACGATCACCGCGCTCCGCCACTGCGCGGTGAAAAGGAGCGCCAGACAGATCACCCCGAGCGTCACCAGCGCGGCGACGCCGATCATCAGTCTGCTGGTGCGCCGCGAACCGTAGAGCGTCGCCGCGTACAGGAAGTCCGTGAAGACGACGATGATCGGCAGCGAGGGACCGAGCAAGATGTCCACGCTGACCACGGCCAGCGCGCACAGCACCGCCAGCGGGACCTTGCGGCGCAGCATCTCCAGCCCGCACAGGACGGTCAGCTCGCTCACCCGGACCCACAGCGGCGTCGTGTCCGGGCCGTTCAGCAAGATCTGCATCCCGCTGAGGTAGACCAGGACACCCAGCACCCAGGTGCCGATGGCGATGGCGAGGTCCTGTTTCCACTCGGCGAGGTGATTCAGGCGCGGGACTAGCGAGGGCACCCGTCCATCCCAGCACACCGGACCGCGCGACGGGGTCCTACTAACTGATGACGGTGGTCTCGGTCCGTTCGCCGACGCGGGGCCCGCCTGGCACGAGCGAGACTCGGTCCGTGAACAAGATCTGGGACTTCATCGCGGAAAACCCCATGGCGGCCGTGGTCGCCGGCGGGGAGATCGGCTTCTGGGTCGCCATCGTCGCCGGCCTGGTGGCCCGCTACCTGCTCAAGCTGAAGCGGACCAGCGTCGTGCTGCTGCTCCTGACCCCGGTGATCGACCTGGTCGTCCTGGTCGCGACGGTCATCGACCTGCGCAACGGCGCCACGGCGAACTTCGTGCACGGCCTCGCCGCGGTGTACCTGGGCTTCAGCGTGGTGTTCGGGCACTCGATGATCAAGTGGGCCGACGTGCGCTTCGCCCACCGGTTCGCGGGCGGGCCGCCTCCGCCGCCCAAGCCGATGGGCCGGGCGAAGCTGCGCGCCGAATGGCGTGACTGGTTCAAATGCGCGATGGCGTGCGGTCTCGCCTCGGGCGTGCTGCTCCTGCTGATCTTCATGGTCGGTGACACCGAGCAGGTGGCGCCGCTGTGGGACTGGCTGCCGAGGATGGGGGTCGTGACGGCCATCTGGTTCGCCACCGGACCGCTGTGGCAGGAGCTCTCCAAGAACGACGACAGGGTCAAGGAAGGAGCGGGACGATGATCGAGCTGCTGGGAATCCTCCTGCTGGTGCAGGGCGGGGGCGGGCTGATCAACCGGCTGCTGGGCAGCAGCAACCCGAGCTGGTTCGTCCAGCTCCACCTGCTCCCGCCGGGGATGCACATCGTGGCGAGCGCGCTGATGGTGGCCGCGGGCGTGGGGGTGCTGTTCTCCGAACGCGCCCGCAAGCAGCGCCGCCGGTCAGAGTGACACGAGCACCTGCAGGACCCCGAGGACGATGGTGACGACCGTCAGCACGACGGTCACCACGGTGAGCCGCGTGACCCGCGCGCTCACCGTGTTCTCGTAGGCGTACCTGGTCTCCTCGTCCATCGCCTCGGCCTGGCGGTCGAGCTGGGCGATGATCCGCTCCACGCCCATGCTGGTGACCAGGCGGCGTTCGAGCGAATCGACCTCGGGCGGGAGCACCGAATGCAGCATCTCGAGGATGTCGTCGAGTGAGCCTCTGAGCAGGCGGGTCCGGCTCGCACCCTTCCTGATCGACGCCAGCCACTGGTCGGCCAGCGCCATCCGGATCAGGACCCGTTCGAGGATGAAGAGCATCCCGTGGTCGAGCCCGCCGATGTCGCTGTCGATGCCGAAGTACGGTTCCGCCGCGCCGAACGGCCCGCGCATCAGCTCGTCCTGGTGCTCGACGTAGTCGGAATCCTTGCTGTTGAGGCAGACGATCCCGCCGGCCATCGTGTACGCGGCGACGAAGGACCGCGTGCCCCAAGACGGGCCGAGCGCGTCCCTGGCGACCTCACGGGGCACGAACCGCCAGCCCTCGTCGCTGGTCGCCATCCCGTAGAACGGCCGGGGGTCGGCGGCGACCCGCTGGGCGGGCGGATGTCCGTCGTGGGACCGCAGTTCGACGCACCAGCCCTTGCGGCCGAGTCCTTCGGTCAGGCCGCAGCCCCTGGTCAGATCCTCGAAGATGTGAGTGACGGCCTTGAGCAGCGAGGGGAAGGACTTCTCGCCGTAGCCGCCGTGCAGCCCGTGCTCCCCGTTCGCCGTCTCGCGGCCCTGGAGGCTCTGCAGGACGGCGATGGCGAGATCGAATTCGGCGGCGGGCCGGTCCGCGGCCTGTCCGGTGATCGTGGTGGCGAGGACGAGCGTCATCGCGTGATAGGACGGATGCCAGGTGACGACGAGTTCACACGGCAGGCTGACCCCGCCGACGCGGATCGACAGCCGGGAACCGCCGGTGCGTTTCCGCAGCACGCGACGGAGCGGCGGAGTGGTGTAGCTGGTGAGGAAGTTCTCCGCGGCGGTCCAGTCCTCGCCGAGTTTCCCGTCGAGGTGGACCAGCAGCCCGCGATCGCGGCCGCCGTCCAGCACCTTCTCCGCCTCCTTCTCGGACAGCGGGACCGCCCAGGCGAAGGTGAGGAGGACCGCGGTCATGCGCGGCGCAGCAGGGTGATCAGGTCCCGGCCGAGGTGACGGCGCAGCGGGCCGGAGGCGTTGACCAGTTCGTCGCGGTCGATGTGCTCGTCGGCGGGACCGAGATCGTCGAGGACGTGATAGGTCCACTCCCACTCGGTGCGCCAGCCCGCCTCGGCGGCGTCGGCGGCGACCTCCGCCGGATCGAGGTAGCGCACCGGAAGCGCCGGGCCACCGCCGTCACGCAGCGCTTTGTCGAACTCTTCGCGCGACACGCGGCGGGAGCGGACCTCGGACCCGGCTTCGACGCTGTCGAGACTGAACGCGCCTTGCCCGATCGGCGACCGGCTGTGGGCCAGCACCAGGACACCGCCGGGCGCGGTGATCGCGGCCAGCCGCCGCAGGATCGGCGCGACGTCCGACGTCGGCACGTGCTGGACGACGTGACTGCAGACCACGAGGTCGTAAGGGCCGCCGCCCAGTTCGGTGATCGGTGAGACGGTGAAGGAGAACTCGGTGTCCTCGACGACGGTCTCGCTCGCCTTCGCGAGCCTGTCCGGGTCTGGGTCGGCGGCGGTGATGTCCGCGGAGAACCCGGCCAGCCAGGGAAGGAGGCGGCCCTCACCGCAGCCGGCGTCGAGCGCCTTGACCTTTCCGCGCGGGCCGAGGATCGCGGCGAGCTGCTCGGCGACCTTCCCGAGAGCGCGGTCCTCGCTGGCTGTCCAGTAGCCGTCGTAGGGCTCGTACCGTCGGATGAACATCCCGGTGACGTGGTCGCCGGTGTCCGGGTAGCGGTAGCTCTCGGTCAGCACGTCGCGAATATAGCCGGATTCGCGGGGTTCTCCGCCCCTCCGCGCGGGATTACCATGAGTCATGGCCACCGGGCCGGTCGCGCTGTACACCGTTGTCGCCGTGGCGCCGTCGGTTCTTTTCTGGTGCGCGCTGAAAGTACCCACCGTGCTGCGCCGGTGGCGCCGCCGCCGCGAACCGGAGGCCCCGGCCGGACCGCCCATCGAGAAACTCGCCGCCGATCTCCGCCGCGTGCACCGGCTGCTGGCGGAACTCCCGTCCGGAGCCTCCGCCGTCCGCCGGTACGGCACCCGGCAGGCGTACGACGCGCTGCTCGTCCAGGCCTGCCGGGAGGTCGAGGTCGACCATCGGCTGGACGAGTTGCCGGAGGGTTTCGACCGCGGGATCGAACGGCTGCGGGTCGAGGAATCCCTGGCCGAGCGCGGACTTTCCGTGTCCTGAAGCGGTTTGTATCGAAAGTATGCGCGCGGCCGGGAGGCTCGCGGGCATGAAGAGGCTGGGACTACTCGCTTCACTTCTGCTGGTGTTCGCGCTCATCCCCGGGGCCGCCTCCGCCGCGGCCGCCTTCCCGAGGATGGACGCGGCCACGGTCGACGGCTACCGCTGGACGCCGGGTTCGGCCTTCGAAACCTACGGCGCGCGGATCGCCGCGCTGGAGAAAAAGCTCCCCGCACGCGGTCTGCCGGAGATCCTTTCGTCGGCCAACCGGAAGGCGCGGCCGCTGTGCCACGGCACGTATCTCGCGGCGGCGTTGAAACCGGCGGGATTCTGCTGGGAGGACGCAGGAGACGACAAGACCAACGACTGGATCCCGCAGGGACTGACCGGTTCCGGCGACGCCGACGCGGCGACCGGGAAGGTCGGCGGCAAACGGGTCGTCGCGACGTCCTGGCACACCCCCGGCGACACCATGGTCCGGCTGTCCTTTGTGGATGCGACCGGACTGGGATACCGGCACGTCCTGCTCGTCGAGCCGACGTCGGACGACAACTTCGCCGTCGTGCAAGGACACGGGCACGGGATGACCTGGATCGGGAACCGGCTGTTCGTCGCGACCACCGGTGGCGTGGTGCGGGTCTTCGACACGACGCACTTCTGGAAGGTCGACGACAGCTCCGGTGTCGTCGGGAAGGGTCCGGACGGCAAGTACCACGCGGCGTTCTACGACTACGCGATGCCGCAGATCGGCGCGTTCTGGTACCCCGGCGGCGGAACGTGCACCACCGCGACCGGGCCGCGGCCTTGTCTGTCCACGATGTCCTTTGACCACAGTGACAGCTCGATCGTGACCTCGGAACACGTGCCCAAGGCGGCGGGCAGCCGGGTGCTGCGCTGGCCGTTCGACCGCGCGACCGGCCTGCCGAAGCTGTCGGCCGACGGCACCGTGCACGCGAAGGAAGGATTCGTGTCGCCGGTGTGGGGCATGCAGGGAACGGTGGCGCGCAACGGATACTTCGTGATGACCGGTACCTGCCCCGAGTACGCCGGGGTCGCGGGCGACCATCCGTCGTGCCTGCACGGCGGTGTCGGCGGCACCTCGACGTCGCGGCTGAGCGGGAAGGCGCCCGTGAACTCGCAGAACCTGTCGTACTGGCCGGCGACGGGGGAGCTGTGGCTGATGAACGAGCAGCTCCGGGAGCGCGTGACCGTGCACGTCCCGTGGACGACGCTGACCGGCCGCGCCTGACCGGAACTCACGTGCTTGAACCCGTAACTCACGTGCTTAGACCCGGAACTCGCGTGATCAGACCCGGAACTCGCGTGACTGGCTGCCGCACTCGACTTCGCCCTCCAAACACGTGAGTTCCGGGTTCAAGCACGCGAGTCACGGCTCTGATCACGCGAGTTCCGTGGCTGATCACGTAAAACACGGGTTCAGGCGGACGTAGCGGGGATCACGGGGTGAAGTCCCAGCGTGTGGCGCCGTGAGGTTCGGCGCCCGCCACGCCGACGGCGCGGTGCAGCGTGAGGCGGTACAGATGCCAAGGCGGGGGCCCCGCGCTGGGCGCGCTGAACGGAGCCGTGAGCGCGTCGCCCTCCACCGTCGCGGGCCAGCCGCCTTTCCGGTAGACCGCCGCCACCCGCTCCAGGGTCGCGGGGTCGGTGACCCGGTGCGCCTCGCCTTCCAAAGTGAGGTCGATTCCCCGCAGGCGCACCGAAACGGCGCACGCCGGGTTCACCGCCAGGTTGCGGGACCGGCGGGTGTCCGGCCCGCCCTTGAAGTACAGCGCGTCGTCCACCCAGACCGCCCCGACACCCGCCGAGTGCGGCCGCCCGTCGGGGCGCACGGTCGTCACGAAGAAGGTCAGGTCGGCTGTCGGCGTGTCCTCGGTGAGGATGTCGCGGGGTCGGCTCCACGGCAGCTCCGCGGATCCGTAGCGGTCGAGGTTCTTGGTCGCGTGAGGGTTCGTCATACAAACGCGTCGAACGGGCGGGCCGCTTTTCGACACCGGACGCGAAAGACCCCGTCACCGGAATGCGGTGACGGGGTCTTCCGTGAGTCTGGGATCAGTCCAGGTAGTCGCGCAGCACCTGCGAACGCGACGGGTGACGCAGCTTCGACATCGTCTTCGACTCGATCTGCCGGATGCGCTCACGGGTCACCCCGTACACCTGGCCGATCTCGTCGAGCGTGCGCGGCTGGCCGTCGGTGAGGCCGAACCGCAGCCGCACCACACCCGCCTCACGTTCGGACAGCGTCTGCAGCACCGACTGGAGCTGGTCCTGCAGCAGCGTGAACGACACCGCGTCGACAGCGACGACGGCCTCGGAGTCTTCGATGAAGTCACCGAGCTGCGAGTCGCCCTCGTCGCCGATGGTCTGGTCGAGCGAGATCGGCTCGCGGGCGTACTGCTGGATCTCGAGGACCTTCTCCGGGGAGATGTCCATTTCCTTCGCGAGCTCTTCGGGGGTGGGCTCGCGACCGAGGTCCTGCAACAGCTCACGCTGTATACGGCCGAGTTTGTTGATGACCTCGACCATGTGCACCGGGATACGGATGGTGCGGGCCTGGTCGGCCATCGCGCGGGTGATCGCCTGACGGATCCACCAGGTGGCGTACGTGGAGAACTTGTAGCCCTTGGTGTAGTCGAACTTCTCGACCGCGCGGATCAGACCGAGGTTGCCTTCCTGGATCAGGTCCAGGAACGCCATGCCACGGCCGGTGTAGCGCTTCGCCAGCGAGACCACGAGCCGGAGGTTCGCCTCCAGGAGGTGGTTCTTCGCCCGTTCACCGTCGCGCACGATCCACTTGAGGTCGCGCCGCATCTGGGTGACGAGCTTCTCGCCCTCCTCCTCGGCGTTGCGGACGCGTTCGGCGGCGTAGAGCCCGGCCTCGATGCGCTTGGCGAGCTCCACCTCCTCCTCGGCGTTCAGCAGGGCGACCTTGCCGATCTGCTTGAGGTACGCACGGACCGAGTCGGCCGAAGCGGTGAGCTCGGCGTCCTTACGGGCCTGGCGCAGCGCCTCGGACTCTTCCTCGTCCCAGACGAAGTCCGGGTTGTCGGAGGTCTTTCCGGCGTTCTTGTCGGTCGAGGTGCGGCGACCGCGGGCGGGCGTCTCTTCGACGTCCTCCTCGGACTCCGCGTCCTCTTCCGTCTCCTCGGTGACGGTCGCGTCGACGACGTCCACCTCGACCTCTTCGAGGTCGGACAGATCCGGGGTTTCGAGGTCGGCTTCGTCGAGCTCGCCGGGACCGTCTTCCGGTTCGCCGTCTTCGGTCTTGGCGCCCTTGGTGGTGGGTTTCTTGGCCGGAGCCTTCTTCGCCGGGGCCTTCTTCGCGCCTGCCGCCTTGGCGGCGGTCTTGCGCGCAGCGGGCTTCGCCTCGCCGGTGGCTGCCTCGTCGGCCGGCTCGCCGGTTGCGGTCGCTGTCTTCGTCCCGCTTCGGGTTGCGGTTCTTGCGGCTGCCACTTACGCCCTTTCGCAGCGGTCGATCATGACGAGCCGAGGCGTGATGGTCTCGGCTGCCTCAAACTTCGGGGAACACCCCTCGGCCTGCGGTTTCCCTCGTTCTCGTGGGTGCCGCCGCCGTGGGCCGTGTTCCATTGTAACGACGATACGTGACAGCGTCGCGGCGCGGATCACCACCCGGCGGGCGCGACACGCCGTCCGACCCGCCGAAGTGACATCCGCGGCACGGATGTCAGCACGGGCGCGTCAGTGCTCGATGCCCTCCGCGGCGGCGGCCGCGGCGCCGACGATGCCCGCGTTGTTCTGCAAGGACGCGACGATCACCGGCGTGCGGATGTCCAGCAGCGGAACCCATTTGTGCGACTTCTTGCTGACCCCGCCGCCGACGATGAACAGATCCGGCCAGATCAGGTTTTCCAGCACGGTGAGATACCTGTTCACCCGTTCCGCCCATTCGGGATACGACAGTTCCTCGTTGTCCTTCACCGACGCCGCGGCCTTCTTCTCCGCGTCGAAACCGTCGACCTCGATGTGGCCGAACTCGGTGTTCGGCACGAGTTTGCCGTCCTGGAAGACCGCGCTGCCGATGCCGGTGCCGAAGGTCAGCAGCGCCGTCACGCCGCGCCTCGCGATCGGGTCGCCCCAGCGGATCTCGGCCATTCCGGCGGCGTCCGCGTCGTTGAGCATCGCGACCTGGTCCACGCCGCGGCCGAGCCGCTTGGCGAACAGGGCGTCGGCGTCGGTGCCGATCCACTTGCGGTCGATGTTGGCCGCGGTGTGCGCGACGCCCTTCTTGACCACCGCGGGCAGCGTGACCCCGACGGGTCCGTCCCAGCCCGCCTGGCCGGTGATCTCCGCGACGACGTCCGCCACCGCCTCGGGGGTCGACGGCTTCGGCGTGTCGAACCGGATCCGGTCGCCGATCAGCTGTCCCTCCGCCAAGTCGACCAGCGCGCCCTTGATCCCGCTGCCGCCGATGTCGATACCGAAACCTCGGGTCGCCTCCACCACGGACGTGGTCCCTTCTCGCACGATTCAGAAGCCTGCCTCGGAGACTTTAACCGGATGTGGTGACATGGCGGACGTGGGAGTTGACGAGACGTTGCTGAAGAGTGTCGCCGAGCGTGTCGCGGGCGAGGCCGCCGAACTGGTCCACGAGGCCTGGACCGGGATGAACGCGGGCCGCGAGGTGCGGGTGGACACCAAATCCGCCGACACCGACGTGGTGACCGCGGTGGACCACGAGTCGGAACGGCTGGTGCGCGCGCGGCTCGCCGAACTGCGGCCCGACGACGCCGTGCTCGGCGAGGAGGGCGGCGGGATCGCCGGCGACGGGGTGACCTGGGTGGTCGACCCGATCGACGGGACGGTGAACTTCCTCTACGGGTTGCCGTGGTTCGCCGTCTCCGTGGCCGCGCAGGTCGGCGGGGTGTCGGTGGCGGGTGCCGTCGTGGAACCGGTCAGCGGGCGCCGCTGGACCGCCGCACGCGGGCAGGGCGCGTTCCTCGACGGGCGGCCGCTGTCGGTCAACGCCCCGGAGCGGCTCGATCTGACGCTCGTGGGCACCGGCTTCGCCTACAAGGTCGAGCGGCGCACGAAGCAGGCCGGGTTCGTCGCCGGACTGGCCACCCGGGTCCGCGACATCCGGCGCAACGGAGCCGCTTCGCTCGACCTGTGCGCGGTCGCGGCGGGCTGGCTGGACGCCTATGTCGAACACGGCCTGGGGCAGTGGGACTGGGCGGCCGGGGCACTCATCGCCGCCGAGGCGGGCGCTCTGGTGTCCCTGCCCGGTGAAGACGCCGAGCTGGGGCCGGACGCGACTTTCGCGGTGGCGCCGTCGATCGCGGCTCCGTTGCGTCAGGCGCTGATCGACTCGGGCGTGGGCGAGATCTAAGGGCTCAGCAGGGTGCTTCGCGGGCGGCTTTCAGCAGGCCCTGGTCGATGACCGGGGCTCCGCCGCCCGCGGACTGCTCGCCGCCGCCGCTGCCCTGCTGCGCCTTGGACCACTGCGTGAGCTGGTCGAGGACCTTGCGTGCCTCCGCCTTCGGGCGGACGTCGCCGAGCAGGGTTCCGGTGGTGAGCGTGACCGAAGCGTCCTTGCGGTTGTCCTTGACCAGTTCGGCGCACGGGACCACCAGGCTCAGCGTGCGGGCCGCCGCGGCGCCGTTCTCGCCGAAGCGGATCTGGCCGCGGCACTTGGCTTCCGCGTTCTTGTAGGCCGGATCGACGTCGGGCTCGACGATCTGGGAAAAGCCGAGCTCCCGGAGCGTGTTGGTGACGATGCCGCCCTGACCGCGGACCTGGGACCCGTTGAGCACCTGGACGGCGACCTTGTCCGGCGGGACCGGCGCCCGGTCGTCGAGTCCGTCGTGCGCGAGCGGGGTGTAGGTGACACCCTGCTGCGGGACGGGCGGCGGATCGCAGCGGACCCTGGCGTCGATGTCGGATTTGCTCGCGACGACATTCACCCAGACGATGACCGCGCCGAGCGCCATCACCCCGATCACGATGAGCGCGGGCAGCGGCTTGTGCTTGCGATACGGCCTCGCCCCGCGGTCCCCGATGCCGTTCCCCGACGCCACCTGCCAGTCCCTTCCCCAAAGCCCGGATCCCCGGACGGTGCTTTATCTCACCATCGTGTCCGCTCAGCCTATGCGTTGCGGCGAAGCTGAGCGGCGCGGGCCTCCGGATAGCACCACGCGACGGCCACTCCGGGCAAGCGGCCAGGCCCACGGGGTGAGGTTCCCGACGTGGGGGCAACCCATTCGGACGACAGGCGTCCTCAATACCGGGTTCCCCCTGTTGGGTGACGTAATCGCAGCAATGTCTGACTCGTTGCAGAGCCGGTATCGGCGTGAGCTACCCTTCGCGGGCTCAGGCGGCAGTAAGAGGCGCAAAAGAGAGACCTCGCTCACTGCCCAGCCGGGCACAAACAGGGGCGCTGGGACGTTAACCAGCGGCACGAAGGACTCACGAGCCGCGCGCTCGCGGGTCCGGGCCATCTGACATCGAAAGCATCGCAGGGGTGAGGGACCAATGGCGACCGACTACGACGCTCCGCGCCGCAGCGAAGCCGACGAGCTGGCCGAAGACTCGTTGGAAGAGCTGAAGGCAAGGCGCAACGAAAACCAGTCCGGCGTCGTGGACGTCGACGAAGACGCGACCGCCGAAAACTTCGAACTGCCGGGCGCGGACCTCTCCGGACTTTCCGGTGAGGACCTGACCGTGAAGGTCGTGCCCAAGCAGGCCGACGAGTTCACCTGCTCCGTCTGCTTCCTGGTGCATCACCGCAGCAGGCTGGCGGAGGAGAGTGGCGGACGGCTCATCTGCCGCGACTGCGCCTGAGCCTACGGGCACAGGGGACGGCGCGACAGGGGTTTCGGGATCTGAACAGGAATAAGGGGGCCGGCCGCGAGGCCGGCCCCCTTTCCGTCGCCTAAGCCTTCGAGGCGGGCTGCCGGAGCAGCGCGGCCACCTTCTCCGGGTTCCGGGTGCTGAACAGCCAGTACGGCGTCGGATCGTCGGGGTCGGTGAGCCAGACCCGCACGACCGGGCCGACCCAGCCCCGGTGCAGCACGAAGGCCGCCGGATCGGCGTCGCGGCCGAGCGCCTTCCGCTTCGCTTCCTTGTCGATGACGTCGACATCGCCGACGAATTTCAGCGGCAGATGCGCGTCGCGCAGCCACAGCTCCGGCTCGGCCCCTCCGGTCACCCGGACCCGAGACCGGCCGAGCGAGACCATCAGCGCGATCACCGCGGGGATCAGCACCACGTACGGCAGCCAGCCGCGGAGTCCGGGATAACCCATGTCGATCTCCGCCGCCAGCAGCCCGCCGCCCAGCAGCGGCAGCGGCCATCCCCACCACGGGACGTAGAGCCGCTCTGAATGCTTGACGGCGCCGCCTTCGGCCGTGTTCACGCTTTCACCCACGCGTTCAGGGTAGTCTCGCCGCCCGTGTCCACCGTTCAGGTACTGCTTTCCCGGATCGATCCTTCGGTCCCCCTCCCCGCCTACGCGCGCCCCGGCGACGCGGGCGCCGACCTCGTCACCACCTCGGATCTCGTACTCGCGCCCGGCGAACGCGGCGTCGTCGGAACGGGCGTCGCGATCGCCCTCCCGCCCGGGTACGCGGGCTTCGTCCACCCACGTTCGGGTCTGGCGGCCCGTGTCGGCCTCTCGGTCGTCAACACCCCGGGCACGATCGACTCCGGGTACCGCGGTGAGATCCGCGTCTGCCTGATCAACCATGATCTCTCCGAGAAGGTCGTGCTCACCCGCGGCGACCGGATCGCGCAGCTGGTCGTGCAACGGGTCGAACAGGCCGAGTTCGTCGAGGTCGCCGAACTCGAGTCGTCCGAGCGCGGCGAGGGAGGGTATGGCTCCACGGGCGGACACGCCACACTGGGAGCCGGAGCCAGGGAAGGAACGGAGAACTAGTGGGGATTTTCGGACGCAAGCGCGAGGCCAAGCCCAGCGGACGGCACGCCGCGCCCGAGGTCGAGGACCGCCCAGGGGACGACGGCGCCGAGGAGATCGAGCCGCAGCTGTCGGAGACCGCTGACGGCCCCTTCGACCTCGCCGACGCCCCCGAGGACGGCATCCCGAGGATCGACCTCGGCTCGGTCAAGGTCCCGGTGCCCGACGGTTCCCAGGTCCAGGTCGAGATGGACCCCGAAAGCGGCGGTGTCCGCGCGGTGCACGTCGTCACCGAACAGGGCCAGATCACCGTCAGCGGCTACGCGGCGCCCCGATCCGGCGGCCTGTGGAAGGACGTCAGCACCGAGCTCACCGAGCAGCTGCGCGCCGACGGCGCCAAGGTCTCGGTCGGCATGGGGGAGTGGGGGCTGGAGCTCTCCGCGATCGTCGGCGACGTCGCGCTGCGGTTCGTCGGGGTCGACGGCCCGCGCTGGATGCTCCGCGGTGTCATCGCCGGACCGCAGTCGCAGGCGTCGCAGGCGCCCGCGGTGCTGCGCGAGATCGTGCGGCACACCATCGTCGACCGCGGTGACGCGCCGATGCCGGTCCGCACCCCGCTGACCATCACGCTGCCCGACGCCGTCGCGCAGCACATCGCCGAGCAGAGCTAGTCTGTCGCGCGCTTACGAAAAGCGCGCCGAAGGGGCGCCGTTTCGTACGCAACTCGCGTTGTGTGCGGAGGGCGCCCCTTCATCGCGTTTTCGTGGGCCTTCGGCCCGAAAGAGGGCGCGCGACGGTGAAGTCTCCGTCGGGCGCGGGGCGCCCTTGGGGAGACGCGTGTGGTCGGGGCACCGCGTGGGTCGGGCCGCGGAGCTGAAGGACGCTTACACCGCCTAGTGGGTTCGGGCTTTTAGCCAGGCCAGGGTGGTGGCTCGGCCTAGTGATTCCCGGTCGGTGCCGAGGGCGGTCAGGGTCGACTCGCCGACCTCGGCGCGCGGCAGGGCGTCCGCCCACGCGCGGGCGACCTCGGCCGGGTGGATCGGATCGTCCACGCACGTGCCGATCCCCGCGGGCACGTCGAGGCCCTTCAGGTCTTCGAGTGAAGGGGCGGGATGGCCCGCCGCTGTCCGCAGGCTCGCCGCCAGTCCGGAGCCGTGCCGTCGCCACGCGCGGCCGAGTTCGGCCGAAAGCCAAGCGGGGACGCCGTCCGAAGATTTCGCCAGCGCGCCGCCGACCCCGTTTTCGGCCACCAGATCCGCTGACAGCCGCGCGGCGAGCGACGCGGGTGCTCGCCCGGCCGGGCCGTTCCAGGCCGGGAGAGCGGCAAGCAGGCCGGTGCAGCGGCCAGGATTGCGGGCCGCCCACTCCGCCGAGAGATGCGCGCCGAACGAGATGCCGCCGACGAGCAGCGGACCGTGCTCCGCGGACAGCCTGTCCAGTTCCTCGAGATAGCCGTCCGCGAGACGGTCTCCCGGGGGCGGTGGCGGGGCCAGCAACCGGATGCCGAGAGCCCGCAGCGGACCGGAGAACACGCTGAGCACGAACACTTCGTCGGACCCGGTGCCGGGGAGTACTACTGCCGTCGTAGGCGGAATAGCGGAGGTCACGTTGCGATCTTCTCCCAAACCGGTTGTCCTGGTCCGTACACAGTTACGCTGGATTACGCACGGGCCGTTCGAGTCGGGGGCCCCGGAGCACAGGAGCACCGTTATGTCCGCCAAAGACGGCGGCTACTTCAGCCGGTTGGTTCGCAAGCTGACCAGCGACGTCGAGGATCTCGACGCCGACGACCTGTCCGAAAAATCCGAGGCCGGCGGAGCGCAGCGCGCCTGCGACTGCCGGTCGGGCGAAGAGGTGACGGTGCTCGGGAGACTCCGCAGCGTGGAGCTCTGCCCGACCAACGAGGCCGCGACACTGCAGGCCGAGCTGTTCGACGGCACACAGGGTGTGACGCTAATCTGGCTCGGACGCCGCCGGATCCCCGGAATCGAACCCGGGCGAACCATCAAGGTGCGCGGCCGGATGGCCGAACGTGATGGTCAGAAGGTGCTTTACAACCCTTATTACGAACTTCAGAGCACTGTGAGTTGATCCCGTATCGTGACTGAACCCGCCGGCGGCGAGCAGAAGAAGACCGCGGAACCGGACGACAACAAGCCTCAGCCCACCCTGTTGGAACAGATGGGTGGGCTGTCGGGGCTGTTCTATTCCTCGTTGCCGGTCATCGTGTTCGTGATCGCGAACGCCATCTTCGGTCTCACGGTGGGCATCTGGGCCGCGGTCGGCAGCGCGGTGGCGATCACCGTGCTGCGGATCGTCCGCAAGGAGCCGCTGCAGCCCGCCATCTCCGGGTTCTTCGGGGTGGCGATCGCGGCGTTCATCGCCTACCGGACGGGATCGGCCAAGGGCTTCTTCCTGTTCGGCATCTGGACGAGCCTGGTCTACTTCGGGGTCTTCGTGCTGTCGATCGTCGTCCGCTGGCCGCTCGCCGGCGTGGTGTGGAACGCGCTCAACGGCAGCGGCCACGCCTGGCGCAAGGACAAGAAGTCGCTGATCGCCTACTCGATCGCGACCGGTTCCATGGCACTGATCTTCGGCGCCCGGTTCGTCGTCCAGCGCTGGCTGTACGACGAGGACTACACCGGTTGGCTGGCCTTCGCGAAGATCGCGATGGGGTATCCGCTGTACGCGCTCGGCCTGCTCACCGTCGTCTGGGCGGTGCGGCGGTCGGACAAGCACCTCAAGGCCCTCGCGGAAGAAGCGCCCGCCGAGGAGACCGACGAAGAGGTCGAGGCTCGCCTGCGCGCAAAGTACGCGCAGGCGCCCGACTCGGCCTAGTAGCCCAGTGCGGTCCGGATCTCCGGCTCCACGTCCGACGTCGCCACGAACAGCAGCTCGTCACCCGGCTCCAACGGGTCCTCGGGCTGCGGCACGATCACCCGGTCACCGCGCAGGATCGTCACCAGCGCCGCGTCACGCGGCAGGTTGATCTCGCTGACGGCCTTGCCCGCCAGCGGGGTCTCCTCCGGGAGGGTGAGTTCGACCAGGTTCGCCTGGCTCTGCCGGAACGTCATGAGCCGCACCAGATCGCCGACGCTCACCGCCTCCTCGACCATCGCCGCGAGCATCCGCGGGGTCGACACGGCGACATCGACGCCCCAGGCGTCGTTGAACAGCCATTCGTTGGCCGGGTTGTTCACGCGCGCCACCACCCGGCGCACCGCGAACTCGGTCTTCGCCAGCAGTGACACGACGAGGTTCGCCTTGTCGTCACCGGTCGCGGCGATCACGACGTCGCACTGCTCGATCCCGGACTCCTCGAGGATCGAGACCTCGCACGCGTCGCCCAGCACCCAATCCGCCTGCTCGACGGTATGCGGCTCGAACTGGTCGGCCTCGCGTTCGATGAGCATCACCTGGTGGCGCCCGTCGATCAGTTCCGCGGCGATCGACCGGCCGACCGCGCCCGCCCCGGCAATCGCGACCCGCATCAGTTCTCCTCTTCCGGTTCGCGAGCGGCGACGCTGGTCACGTCGCTGACAGTGCCCGATTTCGCGGCGACGTACACGACGTCGTCGGCCTGGATCACGGCCTTGGTGTCGGGCAGCACGGCGGTGCCGAACCGCATGATGAACGCGACCCGCGCGCCGGTGGTGTCCTGCAGATCGCGCACGCTGTGCCCGACCCACCCCTCGTGCAGCGGGAGTTGCAGCAGCGCGACGCTGCCGGACGGGTCTCGCCACTCCGAGGCGACGCCGTCGGGGAGCAGGGTGCGCAGGAACCGGTCGGTCGTCCACGGGACGGTCGCCACGGTCGGGATGCCGAGCCGTTCGTAGACCGCCGCGCGCTTGTGGTCGTAGATCCTGGCGACGACCTTGTCGATGCCGAAGTTCTCCCTGGCCACCCGCGCCGAGATGATGTTGGAGTTGTCGCCACTGGACACCGCCGCGAAAGCGCCCGCGTGTTCGATCCCGGCCTCGATCAGCACCTGCCGGTCGAATCCGACGCCGACCACCTGCTGGCCGTGGAAGTCACTGCCGAGCCGCCGGAACGCCTGCCTGCTCTTGTCGATGACGGCGACGTCGTGCCCCAGCCGCCCCAGCGCCGCGGCCAGGGATGCGCCGACCCGGCCGCATCCCATGATCACCACGTGCACGCCCTGCCTCCTTAGTTCGCGGACGTTTCACCCGTCCGCAGGTACCCAGACACACCAGCGCCGAACCTACCGTGAGGTGCGACCGTTAGTCTTCTGCGGTGTCGAAGTTCCCGACCGTATTGAAGCGGCTCGTCCTCGGACGTCCATTCCGGAGTGACCGCCTCTCGCATACGCTGCTGCCGAAGCGCATCGCGCTGCCGATTTTCGCGTCCGACGCGTTGTCGAGCGTCGCCTACGCGCCTGAGGAAATCTTTCTGACCCTCAGCGTCGCCGGCCTGTCCGCGTACGCGTTCGCGCCCTGGATCGGGGTCGCCGTCGCGCTCGTCATGCTGGTCGTGGTCGCGTCCTACCGGCAGAACGTGCACGCCTATCCCAGCGGCGGCGGTGACTACGAAGTCGCCAACACCAACCTCGGCGGCAAATTCGGGCTCACCGTCGCCAGTGCGCTGCTGGTGGATTACGTGCTGACCGTGGCGGTTTCGACGTCGTCCGGCGTGGCGAACATCGGTTCGGCCATCCCGTGGGTGGCGCAGCACAAGGTGATCGTCGCGGTCGTCATCGTGGTCGTGCTGACCGCGTTGAATCTGCGCGGAGTACGCGAATCGGGCAAAACCTTCGCCATCCCGGTCTACGGGTTCATCCTCGGCATTCTCGGCATGGTGATCTGGGGGCTGATCGAGGCGGCCTCCGGCGCCGACATGCGGGCCGAGAGCGCCAATTTCGAGTTGCACGAAGAAGCCTCATTGACCGGTTTCGCGTTCTTCTTCCTGCTCCTGCGGACGTTCTCCTCCGGTGCCGCGGCGCTGACCGGGGTCGAGGCGATCAGCAACGGCGTCCCCGCGTTCCAGAAGCCGAAATCGAAGAACGCGGCCACCACGCTGCTGATGATGGGCGTGCTCGCGGTGACGATGCTGGTCGGCATCATCACGCTGGCGATCATCACCGAGGTCAAATTCGCCGAGCACGCGGAAACCCAGCTGACGGGCACCCCGGCGGGCTACGAGCAGAAGACGATCGTCGCGCAGATCGCGCACGCGGTGTTCGCCGACTTCACCCCGGGCTTCTACTACATCTCCTTCGTCACCGGCATCATCCTGCTGCTGGCCGCGAACACCGCGTTCAACGGCTTCCCGGTGCTCGGCTCGATCCTCGCGCAGGACCGTTACCTCCCGCGTCAGCTGCACACGCGGGGCGACAGGCTGGCGTTCTCCAACGGCATCCTGTTCCTCTCCGCGTTCGCCCTGGTGCTGATCATCGCGTTCGACGCCGAGGTCACGAAGCTCATCCAGCTCTACATCGTGGGGGTGTTCGTCTCCTTCACGATCAGCCAGGCGGGCATGATCCGGCATTGGAATCGCTTGCTGTCCAGGGAAACCGATCCGATGGTGCGGCGCCGGATGCGGCGTTCGCAGACGGTCAACGCCGTCGGCCTCACGATGACCGGCACCGTGCTGGTCATCGTGCTGATCACGAAGTTCCTGCTGGGCGCCTGGATCGCGATCGCGGCGATGGTGGCGATCTACATCCTGATGACGGCGATCCGGAAGCATTACGACCGGGTCGCCGAGGAATTGCGCGAGATGGAGCGGAAGCCTGCCGTATTGCCTTCGCGCAACCACGCGATCGTGCTGATTTCGAAACTGCACCTGCCGACCTTGCGCGCGCTTTCCTACGCCAAGGCCGTGCGGCCCGACGTCCTCGAAGCCGTCACCGTGAACGTCGACGACATGGAGACGCGCAAACTCGTCCAGGAATGGGACGACCACAATTTCAAGGTGCCGCTGAAGGTGATCGAATCGCCGTACCGCGAGATCACGAAACCCGTACTGGACTACGTGAAGCGCGTCCGTGGCGACAATCCGCGCAACGTGGTGACCGTGTTCATCCCCGAATACGTGGTCGGGCACTGGTGGGAGCAGGTCCTGCACAACCAGAGCGCGCTGCGGCTCAAGGGACGGCTCCTGTTCCAGCCCGGTGTCATGGTGACCAGCGTGCCGTGGCAGCTCGAATCGTCGGAAAAGGCGATCAAACGCGACCGAAAGGCGCGTCCGGCGGCAGGCGACGTGCGGCGTGGTTTCTCCCCGGTGGTCAAGCAGACCGAAAAGACGAAGGACAAGGAAAAATCAGAATGAGTGTGGACGCGTCGACCGGAACGTGGCTCGGACGGACGATCGAGCTGGAGGTCGGCGCGGTGGCGCACGGCGGGCACTGCGTCGCGCGGGTGGAAGGCCGGGTCGTGTTCGTGCGGCACGCGCTGCCCGGCGAGCGCGTGATGGCCTCGGTCACCGAAGACAAGGGCGGCGCTTTCTGCCGCGCCGACGCGATCGAGATCCTGGAGGCGTCACCGGAACGCGTGGAGCCGCCGTGCCCGCTCGCGGCGCCGGGGGAGTGCGGCGGCTGCGACTGGCAGCACGCCACGCCCGGTCACCAGCGTGAGCTCAAGGCCGCGGTGGTCATGGAGCAGCTGAAGAGGCTGGCCGGGATCGAGCGCGAGGTCGTCGTCGAGGCGCTCGAGGGCGGCCCGCTGGACTGGCGCAGCCGCGTCCGGCTCGTCGCGGGCAAGGACGGCCGCGCGGGCTTCCGGGCACACCACAGCCACCGCGTGATCCCCATCGACGACTGCCCGATCACCGTCCCGGGCGCGCTCGACGACGTGGTGTCGCGGAACTGGCGGCCCGGCAGCGAAATCGAGGTCACCAAGGACGGCGAAGGCCACGTGCACCTTCGCGACCTGTCGACGATCCACGGGAAGACCAAGTCTCGGCAACTCGCGGGCGGCCTCGCCGTCCAGCACGCCGCCGGCCGAGACTGGCGCCTGGACGCCCACGGCTTCTGGCAGGTCCACCCGGCCGCCGCGGACACACTCGCCGCCGTCGTCGCGGAATGGGCCGAAGCCCCGCGTGACGGCGTGGCATGGGACCTGTACGCGGGCGTCGGCCTCTTCGCGTCGGTGCTCGCTTCGCAGGTCGGCCCCCGCGGGCGCGTCCTTGCCATCGAATCCGGCCGTCGCGCCGTGTCGGACGGTGAGGAGAACCTCGCCGACCTCCCGCAGGTCCGCTGGCGCTCCGGCCGCGTCGAACACCTCCTGGCCGAAGCCCCGAAACCCGTCGACGTCGTCGTCCTCGACCCGCCTCGCAAGGGTGCGGGCAAGGCCGTCGTCGAGTCCATTGTGGAGGGTTCGCCGGACCGGATCGTCTATGTGGCCTGCGACCCGGCCGCTCTGGCGCGTGACATCGCGCTGTTCGCCGAGCACGGATACGGGCTGGTGGATCTGCGTGCTTTCGACGCGTTCCCGATGACGCACCACGTCGAATGCGTTGCGTTGTTGCAATAATTCGCGATTTGTAGTCCGTCGGAATGGATTGGCCTCTTTTGGCTTGTCCACGTGCTGGGTGCTCGCTAACTTGAGTTTCGTGTTCACGAGGTAGCGCGGGTACCTCAGACATTTCCTGAGGGCGTGAGATTATTCAAACCTTGGCCTTGTTCCAAGGTTTATTTCGCGACCCTTCACGGGCTTTCGACGCGAACGGATTTCGAATCATGGACTATCTGACTTCTGTATGTGGCGATTGTGACGGCAAAGGCTGTGCCGGCTGCGACGGGCACGGCACGATCACCATTGTGGAGGACTGACCGAGTGGAGCCGACAATGCTCCCGCCCGGGGTCACCGCCCAAGAGATCAGCTACCGGAGCGGCCGGAAACAGGTCATCTACACGGCGCCGTACCCGTCCGAAGGGCCGATTCTCGTACAAGACCTGCTGGGACGGCAGGCGTGGATGTTCATGTACGCCCACTTCGTCTTCACCTGGGCCGAAGGCGCTGTCCAGGTGCAGGTCAGCCACGGCACGTTGAGCGGGCCGAAGATGCCGCTGTGGAAGGGGATCAGTATTCCCGCTTACTGGTCGGGACCCGCGTTGGCGGAGTTCGGCCGAGCGTGGGCACTGGAACAGATGTCCGGCGGGCGGGGCACTCCGGCCGCCGTTTCCATCTAGCGCTTTCTGTCGGGGAGGCTGTGTGGAAATAGGGACGTTGGATGTCCCTATTTCCACACGGCTACCTGGTTCCGGCGGCGGGTCGGGGTGGTCGTGAGGCTTTGCGGCCACTGCCCCTCTCGACTCAGCGCTGTCCGTCAGTTTTCGAGCACAGGAGTACACCCGTTTCAGTGAGAAGTCCGCAGCAAAAAGAAGCGCGGCGCGAAGGCGCGACGCGCGACGAATCGGGAGGTCTCACAGGGTGTACAACGGCAGGCTCTCTGCTGGACGACGTGGTTCAGCAGCACGGTAATCGCACCGAAGGGGCCGCTCCACTGGTTTTCGGGCAAACAGAAGGCCCCCTGACCGAAGCCAGGGGGCCTTCTCGGGCAACTCTAAGCGCGCGCGTCCTCCTTCAGCAGGTCCGCGCACTTCTCGCCGATCGCCATCGTGGTGATGCACGGGTTCACCGCGACCAGGAACGGCATCGCCGAACCGTCGGCGACCCGCAGGCCTTCGACGCCTCGCACCCGCAGCCGTGCGTCGAGCACGGCCAGCGGATCCCCGTCTCCGCCCATTTTCGCGGTGCACGCGGGGTGATAGACCGTGTTGTGCGTCTTGCGCAGGTAGTCCGCGATCTCGTCGTCGGTCTTGACGTCCTTGCCGGGCGCCAGTTCCGTACCCGCCCATTCGTCCAGCGCGGGCTGTTCGGCGATCTTGCGGGCCAGTTTGATGCCGTAGGTCATCACCCGCATGTCGTGCTCGTCGGTGAAGTAGCGCGGATCCACCTTCGGCTTGTCCCGGTAGTCACGGCTGCGCAGCCGCACGGTCCCGGTCGACCGTGACCGGGTGACGTTCGGGGTCAGGCAGAAGCCGTTCTCCGTGGTGGGATAGCCCTGCCGGAGGGTGTTCATGTCGAACGGCACGGAACCGTAGTGGAACATCAGATCCGGCCGGTCGAGGCCTTCCTCCGTGCTGGTGAAGATGCCGATCTCCCACCATTGCGTGGACTCGGTGGTCATCGGCTGCAGCGCGTCCCACTGGATGACGCCTTCGGGGTGATCCTGCAGGTTCTCGCCGACACCGGGGGAGTCCACCAGCACGTCCACGCCGACCTCGCGCAGATGCCCGGCGGGGCCGATTCCCGACAGCATCAGGAGTTTCGGGGTGTCGATCGCTCCCGACGACAGGACCACTTCGCGCCGTGCGCGCAGCTTGACACCGTGGATCAGGTCGTCGGCCAGGTATTCCGCGCCGGTGCAGCGTTTGCCGTCGAACAGCAGCCGCCGGACCCGGGCGCCGGTGATGATCTCCAGATTCGGTCGCTTGCCGATGATCGGGTGCAGGTACGACACGGACGCCGACGACCGGGTGCCGTCCTCGCGCGCGTTGATCTGGAACCAGTTCGCGCCGTGCGTGACGGTCTTCCCCGAGTTGAACTCCGTCCTCGGGATGCCCGCCTGTTCGCACGCCTGCAGCAGCGCGACGCCGGTCGGGTCGTTCGGCGGCACCGAACGGATGGTCACCGGGCCCGAGCGGCCGTGGTGGTCTCCGGGACCGTCGTTGGTCTCGAGCCGTTTGTACAGCGGGAAAATGTCCTGGGCGGCCCAGCCGGGCAGGCCGAGTGACGCCCATTCGTCGAGGTCTTCCGCCGGAGCCCAGAACGCGATGCACGAGTTGTGCGACGAGCAACCGCCGAGCACTCGCGCGCGGGCGTGGCGCAGGAAGGAGTTCCCGGAGTCCTGCGGCTCGACCAGGTAGTCCCAGTCGTAGCCGGATTCGAGCAGCGCCATCCACTTCGTCAGTTCCAGCACGGCCGAATCGTCCACATCGGACGGTCCGGCTTCCAGGAGCGCCACGGTGACGTCCGGGTCTTCCGAGAGTCTCGCCGCGACCACCGAACCCGCCGTCCCGCCGCCGACGACGATGTAGTCGAACTCTCCGGTCACTGTGCTGCCTCCTCGGGATGTGCTTCCGCGGCGTGATCGGCCAGGACGCCGCTCTTGTGCCGCAGGACGAACCAGTAATACGCGAAACCGACGACAGCCACCGCGCCGACGAACAGCACGGCCCCCCATTCGAGGTACCAGTGATACGGCTTCGTCGCGTTGTAGACCTCGCGCCGCGGCCACGCCAGGTTCACCACGATCGCGCCGCCCCACAGCACGCCGATGATGTTGACCGGCAGCCCCAGTTTGCCGAGGGAGAAGTACTTGGTGCCCTCCACCTTCGGCGGCGGCCACTGCCCGCGGAAACGCTTGACCAGCATCGGGACGGTGACCAGCAGGTACGCCAGGTAGATCATGATGATGCCGATGCTGGTGATCACCGTGAAGATCTGCGGCTGGCCGACGTTGACCACCAGGATCAGCACCGCGATGACGCCGGACACGATCGCGGGGACGACCGGCGTCTTCGTCTTCGGTGAGACCCGCGCCAGATGCTTTCCGGCGGGCAGGTTGTTGTCCCGGCCCATCGCGAACATCATCCGGATCGACGCCGACTGCACGGCCAGGTTGCACACCGTGATGGCGACGACGACCGCGAGCAGGAAGATCGTGCCGACGGTGCTGCCGAACACGTCGAGGACGATGAACTGCAGGCCACCGGTGGCGATCTGCGGATCGTTGATGTCGCCGACGGCCATCAGCGCGAGAAGGAGGATGAGCCCGCCGATGACGAACGACGCGATCAGCGCGCGCAGGATCGCCTTGGGCGCGTTCTTGCGCGGGTCGTGCGATTCCTCGCCGAGCGAGCTGGCGGTGTCGAAGCCGTACATGACGTAGGTCGACGCGAGCGAGGCGACCAGGAACGCCCCGAAATAGCCCCACGGCTGGTCGGCGCCGGTGTTGTTGGTCTGCATGACGACCTCGGGGCCGCGCGTGATGTTCACCGCGAGCGCGACGATCAGCAGGACGGCGGCGACCAGTTCGATGAACACCCCGGCGCTGTTGATCCGCGCCATCAGCTTGACGCCCCACGCGTTCACCAGCGTGGTGAACACGATCAGCCCGGCGCCGAGGATGACAGCGTTGACGGCGCTGTCACCGGAGAAGGAGAAGAACGACGAGATCTGGGGGAGCGTGATCTGGTACGCCAGCGCGACGGCCGCGATGCTGACGATCGAGGCCGTCAGCATCATCCAGCCCGCCAGCCACGCGACGTGCTGGCTGCCGAGCCGTTTCGACCAGTTGTAGATCGAGCCCGCCACCGGATAGTGCGCGGCCAGTTCGGCGAACGAGAGCGCGACCATCAGCTGGCCGACGAACACCATCGGCCAAGACCACCAGTAGGCGGGACCGCCGAAGCTGAAGCCGAAGTAGAACAGCTGGAAGGTGCCCGTCAGGATCGAGATGTAGCTGATCCCGGCGGCGAAGGTGTGGAAGTTGCCGAGCGTTCTTTCGAGTTCCTGTTTGTAGCCGAAACCGGCGAGGCCGTCGTCGGAAGGATTACTCATCGGCACTTTCCCATCTTTAGTTGGACGCTGCCGGCTCCCCTGAGAACCAGCGCTGTGGTTCGGGCCGGAGGTTCTGGTAGATGTGTTTCGCCTCCACGTACTCGGCCAGCCCGGTCGGGCCGAGCTCGCGTCCGAAGCCGGATTGCTTGTAGCCGCCCCATTCCGCCTGTGGCAGGTACGGGTGGAAGTCGTTGATCCAGATCGTGCCGTGGCGCAGCCGGTTCGCGACCCGCTGCGCGCGGGAGGCGTCCGAGGTGAAGACGGCGCCCGCGAGGCCGTAATGCGTGTCGTTGGCGATCCAGACGGCGTCGTCCTCGTCGGTGAAGGTCTCGACGGTGAGCACCGGGCCGAACGACTCGTCGACGACGGCGCTGCTGCCCTGCTTCACGTTGTCGAGGATGGTCGGCAGGTAGTAGTGCCCCTTCGCGAGCTCGCGATCGTCGGGGCGTTTGCCGCCGGTGCGCAGGACGGCGCCCTCGGCGAGCGCCGCGGCGACGTACCGTTCGATTTTTTCCAAATGGGCGGCCGAGATCAGCGGACCGGTTTCAGCCTTCGGGTCGAAAGGTCCACCCAGTCGGATCAGTTCGGCGCGGCGGACGAGCTCGTCGACGAACTTCTCGTGCCACTCCTCCTGGACGATCAGGCGCGCTCCCGCCGAGCACACCTGGCCGGAGTGCAGGAACACCGCTGTCAGCGCGTAGTCAACGGCGGTGTCGAAGTCCGAGTCGGCGAAGACGACGTTCGGGTTCTTGCCGCCCAGTTCCAGCGCGACCTTCTTGATCGTGGCCGCCGCGGAAGCGGCGATGACCTTCCCGGTGGCGAGGCCGCCGGTGAAGGAGACGAGGTCGACGTCCGGATGCTCGGACAGCGGCGCCCCGGCCTGCGCCCCGGCGCCGAGCACCAGGTTCGCGACGCCGCCGGGCAGCCCGGCCTCGGTGAGCAGCTTCATCAGCAGGATCGAGGTGTGCGGCGTCAGCTCGCTGGGCTTGAGGACGAACGTGTTGCCCGCCGCGAGCGCGGGGGCCACCTTCCAGATGGTCTGCAGGAGCGGATAGTTCCACGGCGTGATCAGCCCGCAGACGCCGACCGGCTCGTGCACGATCCGGCTGAACGCGTCCGGGTTCCCGGTGTCGACCACGCGGCCCGCGTCGTTGGCGGCGAGTTTGCCGAAGTAGCGCAGGCACGCGGCGATGTCGGCCATGTCGTACTCGCTCTCGACCAGCCGCTTCCCGGTGTCGAGCGACTCGGCGCGCGCGAAGGTCGCGGCGTCGCGGTCGAGCAGGTCGGCGGCCTTCAGCAGCAGGTCACCGCGTTCGGGGGCGGGCGTGCCGGGCCAAGGACCGGTGTCGAACGCCTTCCTCGCGGCGGCGATGGCCGCTTCGGTGTCTTCACGGGTGCCTTCGGCGACTTCCGCGACCAGCGACCCGTCAGCGGGGCAGCGGATCTCCCTGCGACCACCGCCGATCGCGTCGACCCACTCGCCACCGATGAAAAAGTCCGCCATCAAGCCCTCCGAACCGGCTCCTGCTCAACCGTCGATCAGCGATTATCGCGGCCACCCGACGTGACCGCTACTTGGCAAAAGAGACCATGTTCACACCGTTGGGTGCAGTGTGGTGATTTTCTGACATGTGACCCGTGACGCGGGGGACGGAAGACTCTCAGGCGCCCTCCGTAGACTGGCCGGAACGGCGGAAGAGGAACCAGGCGAGGTGGGAGAGTGACGTTGCTCGAGTCCGTGCACGGACCGGCCGACTTGAAGCGGATGGACCAGGAACAGCTCGGCGAGCTGGCCGCGGAGATCCGGGACTTCCTCGTCGAGAAGGTGCGGCTCGCCGGTGGTCACCTGGGCCCGAACCTGGGTGTGGTCGAGCTGACGATGGCGCTGCACCGGGTCTTCGACTCGCCGAGCGACGCCATCGTGTGGGACGTCGGTCACCAGGCGTACGTGCACAAGATCGTCACCGGCCGTCATGACGGCTTCGGCAAGCTGCGCCAGCTCGGCGGCCTCACCGGCTACCCGGCGCGCGGCGAGAGCGAGCACGACCTCGTCGAGAACAGCCACGCGTCGACGGCCTTGTCCTATGTGGACGGCCTGGCGAAGGCGTTCGAACTCGGCGGTGGCGGCAGGCACGCGATCGCGGTGGTCGGCGACGGCGCGCTGACCGGCGGCATGTGCTGGGAGGCACTCAACAACATCGCCGCGAACCCGCGGCGCCCGGTCGTCATCGTCATCAACGACAACGGCCGCTCGTACTCGCCGACCATCGGCGGCGTGGCGGACCATCTCGCGTCGCTGCGGCTCAAGCCGGGTTACGAGCGTGTTCTGGACCGCGGCAAAGAACTGCTGCGGCACACGCCCATCGTCGGCAAGCCGATCTACGCGGCGCTGCACGCGGCGAAGGCGGGGCTCAAGGACGCGCTGAGCCCGCAGATGATGTTCTCCGACCTCGGCCTCAAGTACCTCGGCCCGGTCGACGGGCACGACCTCGTGGCGCTGGAGAAGGCGTTCCAGAGCGCCCGCGACTTCGGCGGCGCTGTCATCGTGCACGTGGTCACCGAGAAGGGCCACGGCTACGAGCCCGCGGTGACCAACCAGGCCGACCAGATGCACCAGACCGATCCGATCGACCCGGAAACCGGCCTGCCGCCGGTCAAGGGCCCGAGCTGGACCGGCGTCTTCGCCGACGAACTGGTCAAGATCGGCGCCGACCGCGAGGACGTCGTCGCGATCACCGCGGCGATGCTGCGCTCGACAGGGCTGCACAAGTTCGCCGAGGCGTACCCGGACCGCTGGTACGACGTCGGGATCGCCGAGCAGCACGCGGTGACCTCGGCCGCCGGCCTCGCGATGGGTGGCAAGCACCCGGTCGTCGCGGTCTACTCGACCTTCCTGAACCGCGCTTTCGACCAGGTCCTGATGGACGTCGCGCTGCACCGCCAGCCGGTGACGCTGGTGCTGGACCGCGCCGGGATCACCGGGCCGGACGGGCCGAGTCACCACGGCATGTGGGACCTGTCGCTGCTGGGCATGGTGCCGGGGATGCGGGTCGCCGCGCCGCGTGACGCCGGGACGCTGCGCGAGGAGCTGCGTGAGGCCGTCGCGGTCGAGGACGGGCCGACGGCGCTGCGGTTCTCCAAGGGCGGCGTGGTCGACTCCGTTCCCGCCGTCGAACGGGTCGGCGTCGTGGACGTCCTGCGCAAACCCACCGGCGACGCCGACGTCCTGCTCGTCGCGGTGGGCGCGTTCGCGACGCTCGGGCTCGCCGCCGCGGACAGGCTGGCGGACCAGGGCATCGGCGTGACCGTGGTGGACCCGCGCTGGGTCGTCCCGGCGCCCGCCGAGCTGGTGGCGCTGGCCGAGCAGCACAAGCTGGTCGTGAGCGTCGAGGACAGTGGCCGCCACGGTGGTTTCGGCTCCGCGCTGGCCGCGCTGTTCCGCGACGCCGAATGCGACGTGCCGCTGCGCGACCTCGCGGTGCCGCAGGTGTTCCACGACCACGGCTCGCGCGAGGAGGTGCTGGCCCGCGTCGGGCTCACCGCGCAGGACGTCGCGCGGCGGGTCACCGAGTGGTCGGCGAACCTGGCGAGCCGGACTCCGGCGCCGGAGGACACGCACCGCTGAGGCGGAGGTCCGTGGCCGTGAATGGCGATTCAGCCGGAGCTAAGTGTGACGATGTGGGAATTGGGACGTTCAGTGTCCTGATTTCCACATCGTCGCGACTCATGACCCCAGATCGCGCGCGTCGCTCGACGTTTGTATGCCGTGTGGCTATCTTGCGGGCATGGAGGAAATGTCTGCTTTCGTTGCCCGTGACCGTGCGCGTATGTCAGGGGCGATGCGCCAGGCGGCCAACGCAACCGTTGCAGCGACAAGGCATCAAAACGATTTGATTCACGAAGCTGCAGCGATGGGGATGTCGCAGCGGCAGATCGCTCAGGACAACAACACGAACCAGGCGACAGTGAGCCGGATCCTCGCTCGGCGAGCCCGTGCGAGCGATCCGACTACCTGACAAGCGGCCCGTTCTTGAAGGGTGTGTGGAAATAGGGACACTCAACGTCCCTATTTCCACACACCCTCTTCCGGAAGTGCTGTCACGCCCGCCAGACGGTGCCCCGCCGCTCGTACTCCAGCACCACTTCGGCCCGCTGCGCGGCTCGAGCGCCCAGGAACCGCTCCACGAGCCAGAGCGAAACCTCGAGCCCCGCGGTGATCCCGCCGCCGGTGATCAGGTCGCCGTCGTCGACGACACGTGCGTCGATCACCTTCGCGCCCTGCGCGGCCAGATCCGCCTTCGCGCCGTTGTGCGTCGTCGCGTTGCGGCCCTTCGTCAGGCCCGCCGCGGACAGCACCATCGACCCGGTGCAGATGCCGACGGGCAGCGCCCGTGAAGCCCTCAAGCGGCGCAGGAAACCCTGATCCGCGTTGAGCCGGTGCACACCCGGGCCGTTCCGGTCGGTGTAACCGCCGCCCGGCACCACGAGCACGTCGGCCTCGCCGGGCGACCAGGCGCGGGGGACGTCGACGGTCGTGCCGTAGGTGCAGCGCACCGGACCCGGCCGGACGGCCACGAGCGAAGAGACCACGGCGCCGCCGGTGAGTTTCCCGGCCAGTCCCAGGACTTCGACGGGCGCGACGAAGTCCTGTTCCTCCACGCCGTCGAACATCAGGATCTGCACCCGCAGCGGGGCGGCGGCGGACGCGGCGGGTGCGGTGACGCCCGCCAGACCGGCGGACAAGGCTGAAGCACGCAGAAAAGTTCGACGCTGCAAGACGACCTCCCAGGTGTGTACCCAGTGGTCGCGTGAAAACCGGCTCAGGTTCCCGTGAGCCGGGCGACCGAGCGGACGACGAGGTCGCGGGTCGCGGCGGGGGAGGAAAAGCTCAGGAACGACAGATGCAGGACGAGGCTCAGCAGTTCCTCGGCGTCGAAGTGGTCCGGCACCGATCCGGCGCGCTGGGCTTCCCGGATCGCGGCGACCTTGTCCGCGTGCGCCCGGACTTCCGCTTCCGGTGCCGCGTCGAAGCCGTTCTCCAGCCGCAGCCAGCCCATGAGCCGCAGGACTTCGGGGTGTTCCTGGTACCGGTCGAACAGCCGCCCCGCGTAGCCGGGCAGGTCGTCAGGGGTGATCGGGACGGCCTTGATCGCCGCGTCCACCTGCTCCTGCACGACCGTTTCGAAAAGGTACTCCTTGCTGCAGAAATAGGCATAGATCAGCGCCTTGTTGGCACCGGCGTTCTTCGCGATGCGATCCACCCGCGCGCCCGCGATGCCGTACGTCGCGAACTCGGTCGTCGCCGCGTCCAGCAGCTTCCGTTTGGTCGCTTCCTTGTCCCTGACCATGTGACCCACTCTAACTAACTGGTTGGTTGACAGCCAGCCCGGACGCGTGGCAACCTGAGTTAGCAACCAACCGGTTAGTTAGGGAGATCGACATGAAGGTCGCACTGGTCACGGGCGCTTCCGCGGGAATCGGCGAAGCGACAGCCCTCGCGCTGCAGGAAGCGGGCTACACCGTCTACGGCGCCGCGAGGCGCGTCGAGCGGATGGCGGGGCTCGCCGAGCGCGGGATCAAGATCCTCGAGATGGACGTCACCGACGACGCGTCGATGGTCGCGGGCGTCGAGCGGATCATCGAGGAGTCCGGCCGCATCGACGTCCTGGTCAACAACGCGGGCTACGGCTCGTACGGCGCCTTCGAGGACGTGCCGCTCTCGGAGGGGAAGTACCAGTTCGAGGTCAATCTCTTCGGTCTCGCCCGGCTCGTCCAGCTGACCACGCCGCATATGCGCGCCCAGGGCTCCGGCAAGATCGTGAACGTCTCGTCGATCGGCGGCAAGATCTACGAACCGCTCGGCGGCTGGTACCACTCGACCAAGTTCGCCGTCGAGGGCCTGAGCGACTCACTGCGGCTGGAGCTCAAGCCGTTCGGTGTCGACGTCGTGGTGATCGAGCCCGGCGCCATCAAGACCGAATGGGGTGGCATCGCGGTCGAGAACCTGCTCAAGACCTCGGGCGACACCGCTTACGCGCCGCAGGCGAAGGCGCTGGCGAAGTTCTTCGGACAGGCCGAGCGCGGCTCCCATCCGAAGGTGATCGCCGACGTCATCGTGAAGGCTGTCCGGGCCCGGCGCCCGAAGACCCGCTACGCCGCGGGACTCGGGGCGAAGCCGATCCTGTTCGTGCGCCGGGTGCTCCCGGACCGTGCCTTCGACGCGCTGTTCCTCGGTGCGTTGCGCAGGTTCGCCTAGACCGCGACGGCCGGTTCCGTGACGGGCTCCGCGTACGAGTAGACCTCGCGCGGCTCAGGGAAGAGCTTCACCAGCACGGGATACGCGATCGCCGCCGTGCACAGCGTCACCACCATGCTGACGTCCACGCCGCCCGCGATGTCTTTGAACGGCCCGGCGATCATCGGCGTGTTGGCGGTCAGCAGGCCCAGCGTCGTCGCCGGGATCCACGCGGCCATCGCACGCCAGTTCACGCCGCGGGTGAACCAGTAGCGCCCGCCCTTGCGGCCCTGGTTGAACACCTGGAGGTCGTCCGGGTCGTAGAACCCGCGCCGCAGCACGAAGCCGATCATCATGATCACCATCCACGGCGAGGTGCACAGCACGATCAGCGTGGCGAAGGCGTTGATGCTGGAGACCATGTCCAGCACGAAATTGCCGACGAAGATGAACACCACGCTGAGTGAGCCGATCAGCAGTGTCGCCTGGACCCGGCTCAGCTTCACGAAGATCGAGCTGAAGTCGAGGCCGGTGCCGTAGAGCGACGTCGTGCCGGTGGACAGTCCGCCGATCAGCGCGACCACGATCAGCGGGATCGCGTACCAGAGCGGGGAAATCGCGGTCAGGCCGGTGATGTAGTCGGCCGGATCCGCGACGAGGGTCGCGGTGGCGATGCCGAACCCGAACGGCAGCAACGTCGCCACCTGCGCCAGGAACGGCGCGGCCAGCAGGGAACGGCGGCTGTGGCGCGCGGGGATGTAGCGCGTCCAGTCGCCGAGGAAGGCGCCGAACGAGATCGGGTTCGCCATCGTGGTGAGCGCGGCCAGGATCCAGGTCGGCCAGAAGTCCCCGAGCGCGTAGGTGCCGGTGCCGGCGAACCCGGGGTCGAAAGTGCCGCCGTAGGCCACGATCCCGAGCAGCATGATCGCCGTGCCCAGCACCACGGCGACCCGGTTCACCAGCAGCATGAACCGGTAGCCGTAGATGCACACCACCAGCGTGGCGATCGCGATGACGCCGTACGCGACGCCGCGCAGCACTTCGCCGCCGTCGAAGCCGAAAAGCCGTTGCGCCGCGCCGGCGACGGCGTCGCCGCTCACCCAGACCGAGATGGCGAAGAACGTGATCGCCGTCAGCAGGGAGAGGAAGGAGCCGACACAGCGGCCGACGACGCCGAAGTGCGCGCCGGACGAGACCGCGTTGTTGGTCCGGGTGAGCGGGCCGAACAGCGACATCGGCGAGAGCACCAGCGCGCCGACGACCACCCCGGCGACCGTGGCCGCCACCGCCGCCCAGAAGCTCAGGCCGAAGGCGATCGGGAGGGTCCCGAGGATGATGGTGGCGAAGGTGTTCGCGCCGCCGAACGCCATCCGGAACAGGTCGCGCGGACGCGATGTCTGTTCCTCCGGCGGGATCGGCGCGATGCCGTGCTGCTCGACTTCGGTGACCTTGTCACCCATGGGGACCTCCGGCTAAAAGCTTCAGGCGAAGCGGGTCATGACGTGCTTCACGCGGGTGTACTCGGCGAAGGAATAGGACGAGAGGTCCTTTCCGTGGCCCGAGTGCCCGAAGCCGCCATGGGGCATTTCCGAGACCAGCGGCCCGTGGGTGTTGACCCAGACGCAGCCGAAGTCGAGTTCGCCCGAAACGCGGGTCGCGCGTGACAGGTCGTGGGTCCAGATCGACGACGCGAGCCCGTACGGGACGCCGTTGGCCAGGCGCACCGCTTCGTCCTCGTCCACAAAGGACTGAACGGTGATCACCGGGCCGAACACCTCCTCCTGCACGATCTCGTCGTCCTGCTTCAGGCCGGAGATCACGGTGGGGGAGAAGAAGAAACCGCGGTCACCGGCGGGCGAGCCACCGGTCTCCACGCGAGCGTGCGACGGCAGCCGCTCGACGAGCCCGCGCACCCGGCCGAACTGCGCCTCGCTGTTGAGCGGGCCGAAGTCCGCGCCGGGCTTCTGCGCGGCGGCGGCCTTGGTCAGTTCCGTGACGAACTCGTCGTGGATCGCCGCGTCCACCAGCACCCGGCTGCCCGCGGTGCAGTCCTGTCCGGCGTTGTAGAACGCCGCGCCGACGATGCCTTCCGCCGCCTCGGCGAGGTTCACGTCGCCGAACACGAGCAGCGGCGCGTTCCCGCCCAGTTCCAGGTGTGTGCGCTTGAGATCGGCCGCCGCGACGGTGGCGACGTCGATGCCGGCACGCGTCGATCCGGTGATCGACACCAGTTCGGTGATCGGGTGCTTCACGAGCGCGCGGCCGGTGTCGCGGTCGCCGCACAGCACGTTGAAGGCGCCCTGCGGCAGGAACTCCGCCGCGACCTTCGCCAGCAGGACGGCCGTCGACGGCGTGGTCTCCGCGGGCTTCAGCACGACGGTGTTGCCCGCCGCCAGCGCCGGGGCGATCTTCCAGACGCCCATCATCAGCGGGTAGTTCCACGGCGCGATCTGCGCGCAGACACCGACCGGCTCACGGCGGATCGCCGAGGTGTGCCCCGGCAGGTACTCGCCGGACGCGGTGCCTTCGAGCTGCCGAGCCGCACCGGCGAAGAACCGCAGCGCGCTGACGCACTCCGGGATCTCCTCCTCCAGCACGACGGCCCGGATCTTGCCGGTCTCGCGGATTTCGAGTTCGGCGAACTCCTCCGCGCGGGCCTCCACCGCGTCGGCGATCTTCAGCAGCGCGAGCTGACGCTGGGCGGGCGTGCTCTTGCGCCACACCTTGAACGCCCGTTCGGCGGCGGCCAGTGCGGCGTCCACATCGGACTGCTCGGACAGGACGCTGGTGCCGAAGACCTCGCCGGTGGCGGGGTCCACCAGATCGAGCGTCCGCGCGCCCGCCGCCGCTACCTCGGCGCCGTCGACGAAATTCAGGACCTGAGTCATTTCTTCTCCAGGTGGGTCGGCTCGAACATCTTCAGCAGGGCGGGGAGGACGACCACGGACGGGCCGGGCGTGCCGAGCGCGTCGGCGAGGTCCTTCCCGACGGTGTCCAAAGAGGACATAGTGGCGGAGACGCCGAAAGCGCCAGCCAGCGCGGCGAAATCGGGTCGCGCCAGCTCGGTGGCGGTGGACTGCCCGAAGGCGCCGGTCAGGTACTCGCGCAGGATGCCGTAACCGCCGTCGTCGACGACGAGCCACGTGACGTCCAGTCCGTGCTGGACCGCGGTGGCCAGTTCCGCGATGCCGTACATCGCGCCGCCGTCACCGGACACCGCGAGCACCGGGCCGCCGGTGGCCGCGGCGCCGCCGAGCGCCCCGGGCAGGCCGTAGCCGAGCCCGCCCGCGCCCTGGGCGGTGTGGATCGGCGCGCGCTCGGGGTTCCACGCCGACCAGGCCCAGTAGGCCGCGATCGTCATGTCCCAGAACGTCTGCGTGCCCTCGGGGACGGCCGCGCGGATGTCGTCGATCAGCTTGCGCTCGGTTTCGAGGGGCTGGCCGTCGAGGCGTTCGCGTACCTTGCCCAGCAGCTCCGAGACCGCCTTTTCGGCGGCACCATCGCTCTGGCGGAACGGAACCTGCTCCAGAAGTCCTTGCAGCGCGAGACGGACGTCGGCGTGGATGCCCAGCGCCGGGTAGTTCGACTCCAGCTTCCCGAGATCGGCCTCGATCTGGATCATCCGGCCGCGCGGGGCGAACTCGCGGTAGTTGCTGGACAGCTCGCCGAGCCCGGAACCCAGGACCAGCAGCACATCCGCGGCCGAAAGGAATTCGGTGCTGTGCCAGTCCTCGAGCCACGATTGCCCGGAAAGCTCGTGATCCCAGCCGAAGACGCCCTTGCCGCCGAACGTCGACAGCACCGGCGCGCGCAAAGCTTCCGCGAGCGCCTTCAGTTCCGCCTGTGCGCCCGAGCGCAGCGCGCCGCCACCGGCGAGGATCACCGGATTCTTCGCCGCGCCAAGGAGATTCGCGGCTTCGGTGACGAGTTCCGGCAAGGGGGCGAGCGGAGCGGGCCGTGCCGTCACCGAGGTGATCCGCGGCAGATCCGTCTGCGCCAGCAGGATGTCCTGCGGGATCTCGACCCACACCGGGCCGTACGGCGCGGTCGCCGCCGATTCCCACGCCTCGCGCAAGGCCGTCGGGATCTGGCCGACGGTGCGCACCACGTGCACCGACTTCACCACATCGCGGAAACTCGCCTGCTGATCGGGCAGTTCGTGCAGGTAGCCGTGCCGTCCACCGCCGAGCCCGGCGACCGGGATCTGGCTGGAGATACCGAGCACCGGTACCGACGCCGCCCGGGATTCCTGCAGTGAAGCCAAAGTCAGCAGCGCGCCGGGACCGGTCGACACGATCATCGGCGTCACCGGGACCGGGCCTTCGGGGTCCGCGGCGAGCCGGGCGCGGGCGTGCCCGTCGGCCGCGAACGCCAGGTTGTTCTCCACCCGAGAGCTGATCACCCGCAGATCGTCCGTACGCCGCAGCGCTTCGAACAGGCCGAGCGCGTGCTGGCCGGGCAGTCCGAACACGGTGTCCGCGCCGAGGGCCTGGAGGGTTTCGACGACTACGTCGCCGCCGATCCGTTCTGTGCTGGTCATTCGCCCTTCCCCAAACTGAGCAGGCTCACCAGGTCGTAGGCGACGTGGGAGGCCGCGATGGCGGTGATCTCGGCATGATCGTAAGCCGGGGCCAGCTCCACCACATCGCCTCCGATCAGGTTGCACTCCCGCAGCCCGCGCAGGATCTCCAGCAGTTCGCGGCTGGTCATCCCGCCCGCTTCGGGGGTGCCGGTGCCCGGCGCATGCGCGGGGTCCAGCACGTCGATGTCGACCGAGATGTAGAGCGGGCGGCTGCCGATGCGCTGGCGCAGCGCGTCGACGGTCTCGGCGACCCCGCGGCGCATGACGTCGCCGGAGGTGACGATGCCGAAGCCGAGGCGGCGGTCCTCTTCCAGATCCCGCTTGCCGTACAGCGGGCCGCGCGTGCCGACGTGGCACAGCGCTTCCGTGTCGAGGATGCCTTCCTCGGACGCCCGCCGGAACGGGGTGCCGTGGGTGTACGGCTCGCCGAAGTAGGTGTCCCACGTGTCGAGGTGCGCGTCGAAGTGCAGCAGCGCCACCGGTCCGTGCTTCTTCGCCGCCGCACGCAGCAGCGGCAGCGCGATCGTGTGGTCGCCGCCGACGGTCACTAGCCGCGTCCCGCCCGCGGTCAGCGCCTCGGCCTCGTGCTGCAGGGTCTCGATCGCCTCCCCGATGTTGAACGGGTTGAGCGCGATGTCGCCCGCGTCGACCACCTGCGTTTCGGCGAACGGCGAGACGTCGAGTTCCGGGTGGTACGGGCGAAGGAGCCTGCTGGCCTCACGGAGCGCGGCGGGGCCGAAGCGCGCGCCGGGGCGGTAGGACACCCCGGCGTCGAACGGCACCCCGACGACGGCGACGTCGGCACGCTCGACCTGATCGATCCGCGGCAGCCTCGCGAAGGTCGCGAAACCGGCGAACCGGGGCACCCTCGAAGAGTCGACGGGGCCGATCGGGCTCTGCTCAGGCACTGTTTCTCCTTTTGGGGTTTCAGGATTTCGAGGCGGCGAGTTTCGCCGCTTCTTCTTCGGCGACCGCGCTGCCGTTCAGGCGGCGGGTCCACACGGTGAGGATTTCGTCCGAGGTGCGCGGGGTGACGAAGCTGACCAGCAGGTACACGGCCAAGCTGGAGCCGAGTCCCCAGTAGATCGGGCTGTTGGCCTCGACGCCGTCGACGAACATGAACGTGATGACCACGACGGTGCCGACGACCATCGACGCGAGCGCGCCCTGGCGCGTGCCGCGTTTCCACGCCAGCCCGCCGATGATCGCGACCAGCAGGCCGCCGACGAGGATGTCGTAAGCGATGGTCAGCGCGTTGACGACGTCGTCCACGACCATCGCGATGCCGATCGCGACGATGCCGAGGACCAGCGTGGTGACGCGGTTCCTGCCGACTTCGTTGACGGCCTTCTTGAGGCCCAGCTTCGAAAGCAGGTCCGAGGTGCTGACCGTGGAGCAGGCGATGAGCGCGCCGCTCGCGGTCGACATCATCGCCGACAGCGCCGCCGCGAGCACCAGGCCGCGGATCCCGGCGGGCAGCTGCTCCTCGACGATGGTCGCGAACGCGTCCTGCGCGCTGGCCAGCGTCGGGTACAGCGTCTTGGCCGCGGTGCCGATCAGCGCGCCGGCGAGGCCGTAGACCAGGCAGTAGACGCCGGAGATGACGCCGCCGCCGGTGGCGATGCCCGGGGTGCGGGCGGTGAACACGCGCTGCCAGATGTCCTGGCCGATCAGCAGCCCGAAGCTGTAGATGAGGAAGTAGGTGAAGATCGTGTCGCCGCCGATGGCGGTCAGCTCGAAGTAGCTCTCGTCCAGGCGCGCGGCCATCCCGTCGAAACCGCCTGCCGAGACGATCGAGACCGGCAGCAGGATGAACAGGATGCCGATGGTCTTGATGACGAACTGGACGATGTCGGTGAGCGTGATCGACCACATGCCGCCGAGCACCGAGTAGAGCACCACGATCGACCCGCCGATGGCGATGCCGGCCCAGCTCGGGACGTTGAAGAGGACCTTGAAGATGGTGGCGAACGCCAGCGTCGAGGTGACGGTCAGCATCAGCGTGTAGCCCCACATGACCACGCCGGAAATGGCGCTGGTGGAGCCGCCGTAGCGCAGGTCGAGCATCTCGCCGACGGTGTAGACGCGCAGTTTCACCAGCCGCCGCGCGAACAGCGTGTGCAGGACCAGGATGCCGACGCCGATCGCGATGACGAGCCAGGCGCCGGAGATGCCGTAGGTGTAGCCGAGCTTCACGCCGCCGACCGTCGAAGCGCCGCCGAGGACGACCGCGGACATCGTGCCCGAGTACATGAACCAGCCGAGGCGGCGGCCCGCGACCAGGTAGTCGGATTTGGTCTTGGCGAGCCGCAGACCGAACCAGCCGACCCCGATCATGCCCGCTATGTAGAGCGCGATCACCGCGTAATCACCGGCCACGGTGTCCTCCTTGACTTGGGGCTTGTTCGCTTCGGGTCACCGTAGGTTCGTTCGCACCTTGAACGACATGGGATGATCCATCCAAAGCTCCATATAGGTGAGGATGGAATGACCCAAACCCACGATCCGCTCGACTCGGATGTGAATGTCCCGTTACGGGCCGTGGTCGGCAACCCGGAACTGGCACTCGACCCGGTCGTGGAGACGCTGCGGCCGGGAGCGCTCGACGCCCCGGTGCGCTGGGCGCACGTCAGCGAGTTGCGGGATCCCGCGCCGTACCTCCTCGGGGCGGAACTGCTGCTCACCGCCGGGGTGAACCTGCCGGTGGAGGACTCCGAGGTCGACCTCTACGTCCGGCGGCTCGCCGAAAGCGGGATCTCCGCGCTGGGGTTCGGGCTGACCCCCGGCGCCTACGAGACGCTGCCGCCGTCTCTGCGTGCCGCGTGCGCCCGGCACGCTCTGCCGTTGCTGACCGTCCAGCCGCGGACGCCGTTCCTGGCGATCAGCCGGGCGGTCTCGGTCGCGCTCGCCGAGGCCGGTCAGCGGGAACAGCGGCGGATCGCGGTCGCGCGCGAGGCGCTGACCAGAGCGGCGGGTGACGGGCTCGGCGAACTGGCGAGCGCGCTGGCCGGGCGGCTGCGGGCGTGGGTGGCGCTGGTCGGCGTCGGCGACGCCCTCGCCGCCGACCACGGCGCCCCGTCGCCGCTGCCCGCCGAGGTCCGGGAACTGGTCGCGACGCTGCGGGCGGGCCGGGGGATCCGCAGCGCGACGACGGAATTGGCCGACGGCACGCACGTCGTCGCGCAACCGGTGTACCCGCAGGCGACGGCGTCGCATCTGGTCGTGGTCGGCCGCGTCGCGCGGTTCGACGGTGCGGACCGCTCGATCCTGTCGGTCGGGGCGGCGCTGCTCGGGCTGGCCGGCCGCGCGGGTTCGGACGCGGCCGGGCTCGGTGCCACCGCCACGGCGTTGCTGCTGGGGGAGACCGGCGTGGTCGGCCGGGACGAACGCCGCTTGGTCGCCGGGATCGCCTACCGTCGCGGCCCCACCGAGGCCGCCGCGCGCTACGACTGGCTGCGCGCCCGGCTCGACACCCCGCTCGTGCGGCTGAGGCCCGGCCCGCGGTTCGACGCGATCGTCGGCGAGGCACCGGAAATCGGTGACCTCGACAGGCTCCGCGCCGACGGCTGGCTCGCTGTCGTGGGTTCGCCGGTCCCGCCCGATCGGCTCCCGGAGGCCGCGAGCGAAGTCGAGTTGCTGTTGACCCGCGCCGCCGCGCTGGGACGGCCGGTGGTGGCGGAGGAGTCAGGGTCCGGGCTGGACGCGCTGATCGCGCCGGACGCGGCCGCCGGGTTCGCCGCCCAAACGCTGGCGCCGCTGCGAGACCTAGACCGGAAAGGCGACCGCGAACTGGTCGAGACGCTGCGGGTCTGGCTCGCGCACCACGGCGGCTGGGACCGGACGGCCGCCGAACTGGGCGTGCATCGCAACAGCGTCCGGCACCGGATCGGGCAGATCGAACGGGCGCTGGAGGTGGACCTGGCGGATCCGGAGATCCGGATGCGGCTGTGGTTCGCCCTGCGCTGGTCGTGAGTGGCGATTCGGGTTCTAACGCGACTTAACCGCTCACGAGGGTTGCGAGGGGTTTGTCGTTGGTGTCCTGAAGGCCCCTTGGCGACCCCTGATTTGCTTGCCCACTGGCGTGGCCGGTGGGCGAGCGTGAAGGATTTGGGACGTTGAACGTCCCAAATCCTTCATGCTCGGTCTCGTCGCTCGGTGATCTGGGCACTGAGCGTCCCCTCATCCCTGGTGCTGGATGCCGGCGCGGTCGAGTGGGGAAGATTTGGGACGTTCACCGTCCCAAAGGGGGCCTTCAGGACACCCCGTGCACCCTCCGGCTCGTTCACGACCTTTACCTGGCTAGCGAGGGCCAGGCATGTCGCGAAAGCCACTTTCGGGACATCAGATGTCCCGAAAGTGGCTTTCGCGACACCACGCACGCGGACTCCCGTGACCAGACGGACGACACGCGGCGAACCCCGTGACCAACCGCGACCCCAAACCAGTAGGTAACCAAGACACCTACGGCTCTAACCCGAATCCCCACTCATGACCACCTGTACCGACGCGATACTCCAATAAGGTCACTCTCAGGAAGGTGTGGCAACGTAGGGTTGTGCGAATTCTGGTAGTCGAAGACGAAGAACCCCTCGCCGACGCGATCGCACGCGGCCTGCGGCGCGAGGGCATGGCGGTGGACATCGCGCTCACCGGTGACGACGGGCACGAGAAGGCCGCCGTCACCCGGTATGACGTCGTGCTGCTCGATCGCGACCTGCCGGGGATGTCCGGTGACGACCTGTGCCGCGAGATCGTCGCGTCCGGCGAGTTGACGCGCGTGCTGATGCTCACCGCGAGCAGTTCCGTTTCGGACCGCGTGGACGGGCTTTCCCTCGGCGCCGACGACTACCTCGCCAAGCCGTTCGCCTTCCCGGAACTCGTCGCGCGGGTGCGGGCGCTGGGCCGCCGTGCGACCCCGGCCGCGCCGCCGCTGCTGACTTCGGGCGACGTCGAACTGGATCCCGCGAGGCGGACCGTCCGCCGCGCGAGCGGTCCGGTCGAGCTGACCCGCAAGGAGTTCGGCGTGCTGGAGGTGCTGCTGTCGGCCGCCGGTTCGGTGGTCAGCAGTGAGGAACTGCTCGAACGCGTGTGGGACGAGAACGCCGACCCGTTCACCACCACCGTCCGGGTCACCGTGATGACGCTGCGGAAGAAGCTCGGCGAGCCGGGGATCATCGAAACCGTCGTCGGCTCCGGCTACCGGGTGCCGGAGCAGGGGACCGCACGCGGGTGAACCTGTCCGGTGCCCGCAGCCTGCGCGCGCGGGTCACGCTGCTCGCGACCGGGCTGGTGGCACTGGTCAGCCTCCTGTTGCTCTGGCTGACCTGGAATCTGGTCGGCGACGCGGTTTCCGCCGTCCCCCAGCTGCCGCCGGGCACCACGGTGCGGGTCGACGGTGTCGACGTCGACGCCTCCGCCGTCACCGAGCATCTGCGGGTGTACGCCCGGAACCGGGTGCTGCTGTTCGGCGCGGTCGCGTTCTGTTTCGTCGTGCTGGCGGCGGGGATCCTCGCGTGGACGTTCACCGCGCGGGTCCTGCAACCGTTGCGCGAGATCACCGGTACCGCGCGACGGCTCTCGATCGAATCGATGGGGGAGCGGATCGGCGAGGTCCGCACCAAGGACGAACTCGCCGAACTGGCCGAGACCTTCGACGACATGCTCGACAGGCTGCAGGCCGCGTTCGACGCCCAACGGCATTTCGTCGCGAACGCCAGCCACGAACTGCGGACCCCGCTCGCGGTCATCCGCACCGAACTCGACGTCACCCTGTCCGACGAGCACGCCGACGAAGCCGAATTGCGGCGGATGGCCGGCGTGGTCCGCGACGCGACCGAACGCGCCGAGCGGCTGGTGGGCTCGCTGCTGCTGCTCGCGCGCACGGACGGCGCGGGGCTGGTGGCCAGGGAACCGGTGGATCTCGCGGTGATCGTCGCGAGCGCGTGGCGCGCGGTGCGAGCGGATGCCGAGAAACGCGGCCTCCGCACCGAATTCGCGACCCCGGGAGCGGCGACGTTCGGCGATCCCGCGCTGCTGGAACGAATCGCGGGGAACCTGCTGGAAAACGCCGTACGGCACAACGTCGACGGTGGCTGGCTGGATGTCGTCACCCAGGCGGGTCCACAGTGGTCGGTGCTGCGGGTGCGTTCGTCCGGCGGCCTGCTCGACCCGGCGGCGGTACCGGAACTGTTCGAACCGTTCCGCCGCGCCGGCGTCGCCAGGACGGCCCGCACCGGCGCCGGGCTGGGCCTCTCGATCGTGCGGGCCGCCGTCCAGGCCCACGGTGGCACGGTGTCCGCGGAACCCGTTGTGGGAGGCGGTCTTTCGGTGACCGTCCACCTGCCCGCTCTGCCCTGACAGGCCGCTGGGGTTACGGTTCAAGGATGGTCCCCAGTATTCGGCTGAACAACGGAACGTCCCTTCCCCAGCTCGGGTTCGGGGTGTACAAGATCGGCGACGATGAGGTCGTCGGCGCGATCCGCACCGCCATCGAGGCGGGTTACCGCGCCATCGACACGGCGACCCTGTACGCCAACGAGCGCGGGGTCGGCGAGGCCGTCCGCACCAGCGGGCTGCCGCGCGAGGAACTGTTCGTCACCACGAAACTGTGGAACACCGAGCACGGCCACGACTCCGCGTTGCGCGCCTTCGACACCAGCCTGAGCGAACTCGGCCTCGAATACGTCGACCTGTACCTGATCCACTGGCCGTTGCCGTCGCAGGACAAGTACGTGGAAACGTGGCGGGCGCTGGAAAAGATCGCCTCCGACGGCCGGGCCAAGGCGATCGGCGTCTCGAACTTCCAGATCCCGCATCTGGAGCGGCTGTTCGAGGAGACCGGGACCGTCCCCGCGGTGAACCAGATCGAGTGCCACCCGTGGCTGCAGCAGCCGCTGCTCCGGAACTTCCACGAGAAACACGAGATCGTCACCGAGGCCTGGGGCCCGCTGGCGCGCGGCGGCGACCTGCTCGCCGACGAGAAGATCACCACGATCGCGGAGAAGCACGGCAAGACACCCGCGCAGGTCGTGCTGCGGTGGCACATCGAGATGAACCACCTGGTGATCCCGAAGTCCGTCACGCCGGAGCGGATCGCGGCGAACATGGACGTCTTCGACTTCGCCCTCGACGCGCACGACGGCGCCGCGATCGCGACGCTCGAGCAGGGCAAGCGGCTGGGACCGGATCCGGACAAGCTCTCGTGAGCGACCTCCCCCATCGCATTCAGTCCTCTGAACGCGATGGGGGAGGGACGCCTACCGCACGTCGACGAAGATCGGGTTCCCGTACAGCCACAGGTCTTCGAACGGGTTCGACTGCCCGATCACGTCGGCGCTCGGCTCGATCCCGCCGGGCACGTGCTTCTTGCCGTCCGTCCCGCGCGTCCGCACGAAGAACGGTTCGCGCACGTTGCGGAAGGTGTGCCGGAAGGCGACCCGCCGCCCCGGCGCCCACCGCGGTTCGAAGGACCGCACCACCCGCGTGCCCGGAGCGGTCTGCGCGTCACGGTCGGCGGCCGGGCCGGTCACCGGTCCCGAAACGAGGTCCAGCCGCGAAAGCCGGGGGATCGCGCCGCCGCCGTTCGGCCGGGCCGCCAGCGTCGCCGAGACGACGACCGTGACGTCGGATCCGCGCCGGACCCGCAGCCTGCCGCCCATCGTGGCCGACTCCCAGCCGCTGTACGCGCCGAATTCCAGCTCCTGCGCGAGTCCGCCGTGCACCACCCAGACGCGGCCCGCACGCAGGCCTTCCAACACGCCTTCATGGCTCCGGCGGGTCACGCCGACGACCGTCCGGCTGAACTCGGCGGGTGCGAAGTCCGCGTACGGGGGCAGAGTCTGCGGGACACCGGTGTCGATCGGGTCCGGGTAAGCGCCGTGCTCGTCGTAGTAGCCGTCGGGGACACCGGGCCGGACGTGGGTGTCGCCGCGGTTGTAGTGCGAGTCGGAGTTGCTGGTGATCCACCACGGCTTTCCTTCGGCCAGCAGCGAATCCCACAGTCCGCCGACGGTCGCGGTGCTCCAGTCGAACCCGCCGTAGGTGCGGTAGGCCGACTCCGGGAAGCCCGGCCACGAGTTCGAGCCGGGGGAGTTGCCGTACCCGCCGCGCGCGCCGCCGCCGCTCCCGAGCGGTTTGGGGAAGCCGTCGGCCTGGGCTCCCGGCGCGCCTTCCATACCGATGACGATGCCGGGCGCGGCGTCGCGCAGCGCGCGGATCTCGTGCGGGGCGACCCGGCCGTTGCGCAGCGGATGGTTGATCACCACCACCGGCGCGTGGATGCGGCGAGCCCGTTCTTCGGTGGCGAGCCAGCGGATCGCCTTGACGGCCAATGCCTCGTTGTCCGGGGTGCCCGGTTCGGTCCCGGTCAGGCGCCAGTCGAAGGCGCGCTCGAACTCACGCAGCTTCGCGGCCTGGTTCGGGCCGGCCTGGAAGAACAGCGTCGCGTGCTCCGCACCCGGCACGTTCCACTCCATGCCCTGCCACAGCAGGAGATCGCGGTGCTCACGCTGCGCCGCCCTGATCGCGGCGTTCGTGCGCTCCACCGAAGACTTCTCGTGCGCGGCGTGCCCGTGATCGGTGATCACCGCCCAATCCGCGCCGTGACGGCGGGCGCCGTCGGCGATTCCGTCCACTGTGTACATCGCGTCGTACGAGTACTGCGTGTGGATGTGGTGATCGCCCACCAGCCAGTGGTAGCGGTTTCGGCCGAAGAGCCTGCCGAGGTCGAGGCCGAGGTCCAGATCGAGGGCTTCCGCCGGGGCGGTGGCGGCGAGCGGCGCACCCGCGGCCGCCGCGGACACGAGGCCCGCGCGTTTGAGGAATCCGCGGCGGTCGACGCCCGGTTTTTCGCTGTTCACCGGCGGCACGCTAAAGAGCCTCGCTGAACGGGCGGTGTCCGGACGGCCAACGATCAGCGCCGTGTGATGATCGTCCCTGTAGAGAAGGACTCGAGCGAACCCAAGGCGGTCGGCTGGTTGCTCTGGGTACTCGGCGTCGCCCAGGCGCTTAAGAAGATCTTCGCGGACCAGCCCGAAGGCGAGCGCTGAAAGCCCGGCTCCCCGGAGGATGGCAGGGGAGCCGGGCTCCCCCGGCTAGAAGTCCCGGTTGGCGATCTTCTTCATCGGGTTCCCTCCCAGTTCTTTCGTTTCTTCCCCAGTACCTGGAAGACCAGGTGTAGGCCGAGTGTTCCGGAAATCACAGCCGCGCGCCACAAAGTCCACGAAATACGCAAAAAGCCACCGTCGGCGACCAAGGGATCGCCGACGGTGGCCTTTTCGGTCAGGCTCAGGAGAGCGGCACGCTCGCCACACCCGGGGCCAGGAACGGCTTGCCGTTGACGTTCTCGGACACACCGGCCCGGTCCAGGTACGGCGTGATGCCGCCGAGCCAGAACGGCCAGCCCGCGCCGAGGATCAGGCACAGGTCGATGTCCTGGGCCTCCGCGACCACGCCCTCGTCGAGCATGATCCGGATCTCCTCGGCGATCGCGGCCAGCGCGCGGTCACGCACCTGCTCGGACGTCGACGGCGCGTCGCCGCGCCGCCACAGTTCGGCGACCTCGGGATCGACGGTGGCGTTGCCGTGAGCGTCCCACTGCCAGACGCCCTTCTTGCCCGCCTTGACGAAACGGTCGAGGTTCTCGCTGACGGTGAACCGGTCCGGGAACGCCTCGTGCAGGGTTTCCCCGACGTGCAAGGCGATCGCTGGGCCGACCAGCTGCATCAGCGTCAGCGGGGTCATCGGCAGGCCCAGCGGCTCGAGCGCCTTGTCGGCGACCTCGAACGGCGTGCCCTCGTCCACGGTCACCAGCACCTCGCCGAGGAACCTCAGCAGCAGCCGGTTGACCACGAACGCGGACGCGTCCTTGACCAGCACGCTCGACTTCTTGAGCTGCTTGCCGAGCGCGAACGCGGTGGCCAGCGCGGCGTCGTCGGTCTTCTCCGCGCGGACGATCTCCAGCAACGGCATCACCGCGACCGGGTTGAAGAAGTGGAACCCGACCACGCGTTCCGGATGCTTCAGCTGCGACGCCATCGCGGTGATCGACAGCGACGAGGTGTTCGTCGCCAGGATCGCCTCGGGGGAGACGTACTGCTCCAGGTCGGCGAACACCTTCTGCTTGACGCCCAGCTCCTCGAACACCGCCTCGATCACGAAGTCGGCGTCGGCGAAGGCGGACTTGTCGAGCGAGCCGGTGACGAGCGCCTTCAGGCGGTTCGCGCCGTCCGGCGACACGCGCTTCTTGGCCAGCAGCTTGTCGATCTCATCGTGCACATAGGACACACCCTTGTCGACCCGCTCCTGGTCGACGTCGGTGAGCACCACGGGCACCTTGAGACGGCGCACGAACAGCAGCGCCATCTGGCTGGCCATCAGGCCCGCGCCGACGATGCCGACCTTGTTCACCTTGCGCGCCAACGATTTGTCCGGCGCGCCCGCGGGCCGCTTGGCCCGCTTGTTGACCAGGTTGAACGAGTACAGCCCGGCGCGCAGCGTGTCGTCCATCAGGAGTTCGGCGAGCCCGTCGGTCTCGGCCGCGTAGCCGCGGTCGAGGTCGTTCTCGCGGGCCAGTTCCAACAGCTCGACGGCCTTGGTCGCGCCAGGGGACGCGCCCTTCGTGCGTCCGTCCACAATGGCCTTGGCGCGGGCGATCGCCGCGTCCCAGCCCGCGCCGCGGTCGATCTCGCGGCGGGCGGGGGTGATCTCGCCGTTGACGACCTTCGCCAGCCACAGCAGCGACTGCTCCAGGTAGTCGGCCGAACCGAAGACCTCGTCGACGATGCCGAGCTCCGCCGCCTGCGCGACCTTCAGCATCTTGTTCTGTGCCAGCGCGTTCTCGATGATCACGGTGACCGCGGCGTCCGGCCCGATCAGGTTCGGCAGCAGCTGCGTGCCGCCCCAGCCCGGGAACAGGCCGAGGAAGACCTCGGGGAACGCGATCGCGGGGGTGTTCTCGGAAAGCGTGCGGTAGTGGCAGGAGAGCGCGAGTTCGAGCCCGCCGCCCATCACCGCGCCGTTGATGAAGCCGAAGGTCGGGATCTCGGTTTCGGTGAGACGGCGGAAGACGTCGTGCCCGGTCTGCGCGATCTCCCGCGCCAGCGCCGGATCCGCGACCGCTTCGACACCGGAAAGGTCGGCGCCGACGGCGAAGATGAACGGTTTGCCGATGACCGCGATCGCGGCGGGCTCGGCCGCGAAGGCGGTGTCGAGCGCGGCGTTGAGACTCACCAGGCCCTGCGGCCCGAAGGTGTTCGGCCGGGTGTGGTCGTGGCCGTTGTCCAACGTGATCAGGGCGACCGCTTTGGTCAACCCGGGCACCTTCACCAACCGGGTGACGGCGTTCGTGACGACCTCGTCGGGGAAGGCGGCTTTCGCCTGTTCAGCGGTGAAAGTCATTACTTCGCCCCCTCGGAGTAGGCCGGGTTCTCCCAGATGACCGTGCCGCCCATGCCGATGCCGATGCACATGGTGGTCAGGCCGTAGCGCACGTCGGGACGCTCGGCGAACTGACGTGAAAGCTGCGTCATCAGCCGGACACCGGAGGACGCGAGCGGGTGACCGCACGCGATCGCGCCGCCCCACTGGTTGACGCGAGGGTCGTCGTCGGCGATGCCGAAGTGGTCGAGGAAAGCGAGCACCTGGACGGCGAACGCCTCGTTGATCTCGAACAGGCCGATGTCGTCGATCGACAGGCCGGTGCGCTTGAACAGCTTCTCGGTGGCGGGCACCGGGCCGATGCCCATGACCTCCGGTTCGACGCCGGCGAAGGAGTAGCCCACCAGGCGCATGCCGATCGGCAGGCCGAGTTCGCGGGCGGTGTCCTCGTCGGCGAGCAGGGCCGCGGTGGCGCCGTCGTTGAGACCGGCCGCGTTGCCCGCGGTGATCCGGCCGTGCGGGCGGAACGGCGTCTTCAGCCCGGCGAGCGTCTCGAGCGTGGTGCCGGGGCGCGGCGGCTCGTCCTCGGTCGCGAGACCCCAGCCCAGTTCCTTCGAACGGGTGGCGACCGGGACCAGCTCGGGCCCGATCTTGCCGGTCTTCACGGCCTCGGCGTACTTCTCCTGGCTGCGCGCGGCGAAAGCGTCGGTGCGCTGCTTGGTGATCGCCGGGAACCGGTCGTGCAGGTTCTCCGCGGTCTGTCCCATCACGAGCGCCGTCGGGTCGACGAGCTTGTCGGCGATGATGCGCGGGTTCGGGTCGACGCCCTCGCCCATCGGGTGGCGGCCCATGTGCTCGACGCCGCCGGCGATGGCGATGTCGTAGGCGCCGAAGCCGATCCCGCTCGCGGTGGTGGTGACCGCGGTCATCGCGCCCGCGCACATGCGGTCGAGCGCGAACCCGGGCACCGACTTCGGCAGGCCTGCCAGCAGCGCGGCGGTGCGGCCGATGGTCAGGCCCTGGTCACCGATCTGGGTGGTGGCGGCGATCGCCACCTCGTCGACGCGCTCGGGCGGCAGCTCGGGATGCCGGCGCAGCAGTTCACGGATGGCGTTGACGACGAGGTCGTCGGCACGGGTGCCGGCGTACATGCCTTTGTCACCGGCCTTGCCGAAGGGCGTTCGCACCCCTTCGACGAAGGCGACATTGCGTACCGACCGCGCGTTCGGCGCGAGCGGTGTTGCTCCTGCGGCCACGAATGCTCCTGAAGTAGAGGTAGTCCTGACCGCACCCTAGCCCCGGTTACCCGCCGGTAACCAGGATGGTGGCCCGGTCGAGTGGGGGAAGGCACACTCCTGGGTTCTTCGGCGTCGGCCGCTTGGCCGATCCGGGGGACGTGGGGAAGTTGCTATGTTCGAAGTGATCAGGGGGAGGGATCACGATGACAACGCCGGGTCCGGCCGTCACCCGTCGTGCGCTTCTGGGGATGGCGGTCCTCGTGCCGCTGGCCGCCTGCACTCGCGGAGCCCCACCCGCGCCGTCGTCCGATCCGCCTCCGCCGCCACCACCGCCTTCACCCAGCAGGCAGTTCCACGACCGGTTGCTGGAACTCGAGAAGAAGTTCGACGCCAGGCTCGGCGTGTACGCGCTCGACACCGAGGGCGGCGGCACGGTCGAATACCGCGCGGACGAGCGGTTCGCGTTCTGTTCGACCTTCAAAGGGGTCGCGGCGGCCGCGGTCCTGCAGCGCAATCCGTTGTCACATCTGGAAACCCGGGTCAGCTATTCCCGCGACGACCTGATGAAGCACGCCCCGGTCACCGGGCAGCACGTCGCCACCGGGATGACGATCCGCCAGCTGTGCGACGCCGCCGTCCGGTTCAGCGACGGCACCGCGGGCAACCTGCTGCTGCGGGAGCTCGGCGGCCCCGCCCAGCTGACGGCGTTCGCGCGCAGCCTCGGCGACACCACCACGCGGATGGACAGGGTCGAGCCGCTGATCACCGAAGCCACCCCGGGGGATCCGCGCGACACCACGACACCGCGGGCGTTCGGCGCCGACTACCAGAGGATCGTGCTGGGCGACACGCTGACGGCCGACAAACGCGACTTCCTCCGCGACCTTCTCCAGCGCAACGTCACCGGCGCCGAGCGGATCCGGGCGGGCCTGCCCGACGGCTGGACCATCGCCGACAAGACCGGGACGGGCGATTACGGCACGTTGAACGACATCGCCGTCGTGTGGCCGCCCGGCAAGGCACCGATCGTCATGGCGATCATGTCCAGCAAAGCGGCCAAGGACGCGCCTTACGATCAGGCGCTGCTCGCCGAGGCGGCGAAGTACGTGGTCGGAAGGCTGGCTCGGTGAGGGGCGTTGGGCCGCTGCTGCTGCTGTTGCCAATGTCCTATTGGGGACGCTCAGCGTCTCGAATGAGGCATTGGGGACAGTGGCGTTGGGGTGAAGGGCCCCTTCGGCCCAGGGTTGGTGGGGTCCATGGGCGCGCGGTCGTTGCCGTTTCGCGGCAATAGCCATAACGGCGTCGCGAAAGCAACACCCGCGCAACAGCCGAGGTGAAGGGCCCCATCGCCCCAGCCGGAACCGCACCGGCTCCAGCTCTTCGTCGCCTAGTTGCCGGTAGCGCTGGGGAGCAGGGCGGGGCAGCCGCCGGTGACATACGCCTGGTCGTACTCGAAGTGCCACTTCTCGTTGTCGTAACGGCGGCACCAGCCCAGCGCGCCCCCGTTCTTGTCCACCCAGGACGCCGAATTCAGCGGCTGGATGTCGACGGCGATTCCCTTGACGTGCATGGACGTCTCCGGCTGCAGCGCCCACTTTTTGGCCTGCTCCACCGAGCCGAACCGCTCGACGGCCTTGTCGAACTCGCGCTGCTGCTGGCCCCGGCTGCGCTTGCCGTCGTTCACGCAGAGCGTGACGTTCTGTGCTTTGGCCTTGGCGCGCAGGGCGTTCCACGCGTCGATCACGTCCGGGCGCATGCCGAAGGTCTCCTCGTCGACGTAACGCTTGTCGACGGCGCACGTCGGGCCGGTATCGGGTCCGGGGACCTCTTCGAGGACCGCGAGTGCCTTTCCGGCGATCGGCTTGACGGCCACGCCGGTGGCTCCCAGCGCCACCATCGCGACCCCGACGAGTCCCAGCGCCACGAACACGCTGATCACGGTCCTGCGGCTGGTCATCATTGTGGTGGGCACCACTCCGAAGCTACCTCGCGCGCGGCGGGCCGCCAGGCTTTGTGAGCTTCTTCCCAGATTGGCGGAAACTGACAACCTTGCGAGTGGTAGGGACTGTTCCAACCGTCCCTACCACTCACGAGACGTGCCTCAGCGGCTCAGATACCCCACCCACCCGCCGTGGCGCGTGATGTCCTCCGCTCCCTCCACGGCCATGGGTTCACAGACGAACCCGGACACCTCGCTCCCGTCGGCCAATCGCACTTTCCCGATCGCCAGCGGTGCGGGAATGCCGGCGACGAACTCGCCGAACCCCGCGAGGGGGAGGTCCCAGACCTCGGCCTCGATCGCCTCGCCACCCGAGGCGACCCGGACGAGACCGGGTTTGGGCGGCACGGTGTCGAGCGCGTAGAACCGGTACTCGGCCGCCGTCGGCCCCGCCGAGACGAACCGTCCGCCGCGCGACGTCAGTTCGTGGTTCAGCGGCTGCCCGCGCAGATGGGCGCCGACGACGGCGATCCGGGTCCGCCGCGGCACCAGGCGGGCGACGTCGGCGAGGATCCGGTCGGCGTACGCGGCGCCGACCAGCATCACCCCGAACGGCAGCCCGCCGACGGTTCCGGCGGGCACCGCCAGCGACGACAGTCCCAGCAGGTTCGTCGAGTTCGTGAACCGGCCCAGCCGGGCGTTCACGCCCAGCGGGTCGGCTTCGACCTCGGCGATCGTCGGATGTTCCGTCGTCGTGGGCAGCAGAACGCAGTCCACAGTGGACAGCACTGTCGACGCTTCCCGCGAAAGGCCGTCGAGCGTCGCGAGGTCGGAGAACAACCGGTGCGCGGGAATGTCCTTGGCCGCGCCGATGATCTGCCGGACCGCCGGATCGACCACGTCCGGATGCGCGTCGATGAACTCGCCGACCGCCGAATACCGCTCAGCCACGAACGCGCCTTCGTACAGCAGACGCGCGGCGGCCAGGAACGCCGATATGTCGACAGTGACGAGTTCGGCTCCCGCCTCACGGAACTCGAGAGCCGCGGCGGCGAACGCTTCGGCCCAGCCGTCCTGAAGGGGGCCGACCTCGGAAGGCACGCCGATCCGGAAAGGACGGTGGACGACCGGGAGATCCTTGGGCTCGCTCAGACAGGCGAACGCCGCTGTCGCCTCGTCGACCGTCCGCGCGAACACGGTCACACAGTCGATGCTCGCGCACGCGGGTACGACACCGGTCGTCGGAAGCAGTCCCGGCGTCGGCTTCACCCCGACGATCCCGTTGTACGCCGCCGGGACCCGGCCGGATCCGGCGGTGTCGGTGCCCAGCGCGAGATCCGCGATCCCGAGCGCCACCGCCACCGCCGATCCCGAACTCGACCCGCCCGACACGTACGCCGGGTCGATCGCGTTCCGGACCGCGCCGTGCGGACTGCGCGTGCCGACCAGCCCGGTCGCGAACTGGTCCAGATTGGTCGTGCCCAGGATCAGCGCCCCGGCCGCGCGCAGCCGCGCCACCACCGGCGCGTCCTCGTCCGGCTGGTAGGCGTACTCGGGGCAGGCCGCCGTCGTCGACAGCCCGGCGACGTCGATATTGCCCTTGACCGCCGCGAGTTTCCCGTACAGCGGCAGGGATTCCCCCGCCGCGCGACGCGCCTCCAGCTCTTCCGCGTCGGCGAGCACGTCCGCCTCGGGACGCAGATCGATCCAGATCTCGGGCCGGTCGACCCGCGCGATCCGGTGGTACGCGGCGCGCACCCGCTCCAGCACGCTCATCCCGCGCTCCTTCCCAGTACCACCAGCGGCGTGCCGGGGGCGACCTGATCACCGGGGGAGACGAGCACTTCGACGACCTCCCCGCCGGTGGGCGCGGGGATCCGCGCCTCGGTCTTCATCGCTTCGAGGATCACCAGCGTCTCCGCCGAGCCGACCTTCTTACCGGGCTCGACGTCCACCCGCCACACGGTCGCGGCGAACGGCGCTTCGACGACATGGCCGCCGGGCGGGGCCTCGACCTTCGTGGTCGGGACCTTCGCTCCGACGGGTTCCGGCCGCGGATCGAATTCGCCCGCCGCCGCCCAAGCCCGCCGCTCCGCCTCGAACGCCGAGCTCTGCTTCGTCCGGAACTCGGCGATGTCGGCGGCGTTGTCGGCCAGGAAACGCTCGTGGTCGGCCAGCGCGAACTCGCCGTCGGTGATGTCGAGCTCCAGTTCGCCCGCCGAACTGGAAGCCCGCAGGTCCAGCAGTTCTTCGGCCGAGACGGGATACCACGAGATCCGGTCGAAGAACCGCAGCAACCAAGGCGAACCCGGCTCGAAGGACCCGCGTTGCCGCCAGCCGCTCCACACCTGCACGGTCCGCCCGACGAACTGGTAGCCGCCGGGGCCTTCCATCCCGTAGATGCACAGGTACGAACCGCCGATGCCGACCGAGTTCTCCGCGGTCCAGGTGCGCGCCGGGTTGTACTTCGTGGTGACCAGCCGGTGCCGCGGATCCAGCGGAGTGGCCACCGGCGCGCCGAGATAGACGTCGCCGAGGCCCAGCACGAGGTACTCCGCGTCGAACACCGTCCGGTAGACATCGTCCACACTGGACAGACCGTTGACCCGCCGGATGAACTCGATGTTCCACGGGCACCACGGCGCGTCGTCGCGCACCCCCGCCATGTACCGCTCGATCGCCTCGCGGGTCGCCGGATCGTCCCAGGACAGCGGCAGCCGCACGGTCCGGCTCGGCACCACGAGATCGCCGGTGCGCGGCAGATCGTGCTCCACCTCCTGGACGAGGCCGAGCAGTTTCGACACCGGCAGCACGTCCGGGTCGACGTGGACCTGCAGCGAGCGGATGCCCGGCGTCAGGTCGACGACACCGTCGAGGCCTTCCGCGCCCAGCCTGTCGGCCAGCGCGTGGACCCGCATCCGCAGGGCCAGGTCGAGTTTCATCGGCCCGTACTCGATGAGCAGGTTGTCGTCGCCGCTGCGCCGGTAGGTGACCCCGGGGTTCTCGTCCGAAGTGGACAGACGGCCGAAGATGCCGCCGTCGTCGATCGGCGTCCGGCTCGCCTTGACCGTCGTGGCGGGGGTCTCCCGGAGCGACATCGCGTGCTCGATGGTGATCGGCACGAACCGCACGGTGTCACCCGGCCGCAACTGGCCGAGTTTCCAGCGCTGCGGAGTCACCACGGTCGCCGGGCAGACGAAACCGCCCAGGCTCGGCCCGTCCGGGCCCAGCAGGATCGGCAGGTCGCCGGTGTAGTCGACGGCGCCGATCGCGTACGGCGTGTCATGGATGTTCGACGGGTGCAGCCCCGCCTCACCGCCGTCCTCCCGCGCCCACCGCGGCCGGGGCCCGACGAGCCGGACACCCGTGCGCGCGGAGTTGAAGTGCACTTCCCAGTCGGTCGCGTAGAACGTTTCGACGTCTTCCGGGGTGAAGAACTCCGGTGCCGCGTGCGGCCCCTCGGACGCGCCGATCTCCCAGTGCGTCACGAAGACCGGGCGGTCGGCTTCGGGGATGGCGCCGGTGACGGCGTTCTCCGGAACCGGCCCGGGGGTGAGGACGTCGCCGGTCGCCAGCGCGCGGCCGCCGTGCCCGCCGAAGCCGCCCAGGGTGAACGTCGCCGCGCTGCCCAGGAAGTCCGGCACGTCGATCCCGCCGCGGACGAGGACGTACGCGCGGAGCCCGGCGGTGCCGGTGCCGACGTCGAGCACGCCGCCCGCGGGGACCTCGACCGGCGTCCATTGAGGAACGCTTTCGCCGTCGAGTGTCACCGGAGACGGCGATCCCGTGACGCAAACGATTGCGTCGTCGGTGAACCTGAGCGCGACACCGTCCACAGTGCACTCGAGGCCGGGTGCGCCCTCGGGGTTGCCCAGCGCGCGGTTGCCCAGCCGGAGCGACAGATCGTCCATCGGCCCGTTCGGCGGGACGCCCACGTGCCAGAACCCCAGCCGTCCCGGCCAGTCCTGGACGGTGGTCATCGTGCCGCCGCGCAGGACCTCGATCCGCGGTTCGGGATCGGTGATCGCGTCGAGGGTCGCGGTGTCGTGCGTGACCTCACGCAGCCGAGGGTCGGCGGCGACCGCGCGCAGTTGCCCGAGGTTCGTGCGGACGCCGTCCACCCGGCTTTCCCCGAGCGCCGTGCCCAGCGCGGCCAGCGCGGCGGCCCGGTCCGCGCCGACGGTGATCACCTTGGCGAGCAAGGGGTCGTAATGCGTGGTGACCTTCGTGCCCGCCTCGACCCAGGTGTCGATCCGGACGTCGGCCGGGAAGTCGGCACGGGTCAGCAGACCCGCGCTCGGCCGGTGCCCGGCCGCCGGATCCTCGGCGTAGACCCGCGCTTCGACCGCGTGCCCGCGTGGCTCGGGTGCGGTGGCGAACATCCCGGTGTCGCCGTCGGCGAGCCGGAGCATCCACGCGACGAGATCGATGCGATAGACCGCCTCGGTGACCGGGTGCTCGACCTGCAGCCGCGTGTTCACTTCGAGGAACGCGGCCTCTTCCCGGTCCGGGTCGTAGATGAACTCGACCGTCCCCGCCGACCGGTAGCGCACCGACGCGCAGAGGTCGACGGCCGAGGAGACCAGTTTCTCCCGCACCGCGTCGGAAAGTCCCGGAGCGGGGCATTCTTCGAGCACCTTCTGATTGCGCCGCTGCAGGGTGCAGTCCCGGGTGCCCAGCGCCAGCACCTCACCCGTACCGTCGCCGAACACCTGGACCTCGACATGCCGCGCGCGGGTCACCAGGCGTTCCAGGAACACGCCCGACGTCGAGAAGCTCTTGGCCACGATGCTCCGCACCGCGTCCCAGGCATCCCGTAGCTCTCCGGCCGAAGCGCAGGCGCGCATGCCGATCCCGCCGCCACCACCGGTGGCCTTGAGCATCACCGGGTAGCCGATCTCGGCGGCCGCGGCTTCGGCGTCGGCGAGGGTGTCCAGCAGGCCCGTGCCCGGCAACAGCGGGACACCGGCGTCGACGGCCTTCGCCCGGGCGGTGTGTTTGCTGCCGAAGACTTCGAGATGATCCGCGGTGGGACCGGCGAACCGGATCCCCGCCGCTTCCGCGGCCCTCGCGAAGGCGGCGTCCTCGGACAGGAATCCGTAGCCGGGGTGGATGGCGTCCGCCCCGGTCTTCAAAGCGGCTTCGATGATCGCGTCGCCGAGGAGATAGCTCTCCCTGGCGGGCGCGGGGCCCAGTCGGATGGCCTCATCGGCGAGCCGTACGTGTGCTGCGGTGCGGTCCGCGTCGGAGTAGACCGCTACCGTCGCGATGCCCATCTCCTTGGCGGTCCGGATGATCCGGACCGCGATTTCCCCCCGGTTGGCGACGAGCAGTTTCACACGTCACCGCCGGTGACGATCATTCTGACCGGAGTCGGGTCGAATCCGTTGCACGGATTGTTGATCTGCGGGCAGTTCGAAACCAGGACCAGGACGTCGGTCTCGGCGCGCAGTTTCACTTCCATGCCGGGCGCGGAGATGCCGTCGACGATGCCGAGCGTGCCGTCCTGTTCGACAGGCACGTTCATGTACCAGTTGACGTTGCTGACCAGATCCCGTTTCGCGAGGCCCCACTTCGCGCCCTCGGTCAGGAAGTTCTCGACGCAGGCGTGCTGGTATCGCGTGTGCTGGCCGTAGCGGAGGCTGTTCGACTCCTTGCTGCAGGCGCCGCCGATCGTGTCGTGTCGTCCGCAGGTGTCCCCGACGACGGTGAGCAGCGGGGCGCCCTCGCCGGTGCGCAGCACGCTGCCGGTGGTGAGGAAGATGTTGCGCTGCGCGGAGATCGTCGCGGCCGCGCTGTAGCGCTTGGCCGTGTCGGCGGCGTCGTAGCAGAGGAAGTCGACGGCCTGGTTGCCGCCGAGATCGACGATCGCCAGCGTCTCGCCCTTGCGGAGCACCGTCGAATACGGCGCCCGCGCGGCGACCTCGGTGTCGGAAACGATCGTCATGCGATCCCCCTGGCGGTCAGGTAGTCGGCGGTGTTCTCGAAGGCACGCTGCGCTTCGGGTGACGCTGTCCATTCAGGACCGTCCGGTGTGGACGGTGCGCTTCGCTGGGCGAGGACGCGCAGCGGGGTGACCGTGTAGTCCGGACGCGGGTCGAGCGGATGCGCCACGTTGGCGATCAGGACGACGACCGGGAGTTCGGTGCGCAGGACCACGGATTTGCCGGGACCGGCCGAGCCGGTGAACGTCAGGCCGCCGTCCGTCTCCACGTGGATGCCCTGGAAGAAGGACAGGCTCGGGGGCAGATCGCGCGGGGTGAGGCCGTGCTTCGCCGCGGCCAGCGTGAACAGGGCGTTCCCCGAAGGTGACTCGCCCTGGGGGCTGCCGTCACCGTAGCGTTCGGTGTTTCCGTCCACAGTGGACGTTCCGCAGAGGGCGTCGTGCTTGCCGCTCTCGTCGGTGACGACGGTCGCGAGGACCCGCGCCTGATCCGACAGCAGCGCGATCGCCTCGCCGAGGTAGGCGTTCCACTGGACCTTCACCGTGTCCGCGACGTTCAGCCGCTCCCACGGCTGGTCGGCGTTGAACAGCAGCAGATGCGCGCAGGCGTCGCCCTCGAGGTCGGTCAGCCGCAGTTCGGTGCCGCGCGCGAGGACCTTGTGGGTGTAGCCGCCACCGGCGACCGTCTCGGCCCAGACCAGCTTCGCCGGGTCGATCCCGGCAGGCGGATCCGGCCAGGTGGACGCGGGGATGGCGGGCATCGTTTCGGTCACCGTGCCCGCTTGGGCGCGCGCGTGGTCGCGAGCGCCGTACGTGGTCGATGTCGTGCTCATGGAACCTTCCTTCAGGTCGCGGGGACGGGAACCGTGATGAGCGCGGAGCGACGGCGCCAGCAGAGATAGCCGGTGAGCAGCGCGGCGCCGACGAACTCGATCGGGAACAACAGGACCCAGACGGAACCGGTGCCCGCCAGGTCGTAGATCTCGGCTCGTGGCCAAGCGATGTTGACGATCATCATCGCGCCGTACCCTACTGCCGCGACGTTGACCGGAATAGCCCATCGTCCCAAGGAGAAATGGCCGGGCTCGGCGGTGAAACGGCCTTGACGACGCCGCAGCAGCAGTGGTCCGGTCACCAGGAGATAGGCGAGGTAGACCACGACCACCGAGGTGCCGGTGATGGTGCTGAAGATGGTCGGGTTCCCGAGGTTCAACAGCAGGAGCCCGATCGCGAGCGCCCCGGACAGGATCGCGGGCGCGATCGGGGTGCCGGTGCGGGGGTTGACCGCGGAAAGCCGTTTGGCGCCGGGGAGCGCGCCGTCGCGGGCCATCGCGTAGAACAGCCGGACGGTGCCGGTCTGGATGGTCAGGGTGCAGACGACGACCGCGATCGCGACGTCGGCGAGGAAGATCCGGCCGAGTGTGTCGCCGAAGACCGCCGTGATGACGTACGGCAGGCCCTTCCCGGCGAGTTGCCCGTCGGTCAGGCTCGGTGCCGCCATCAGTGCGGTGATGACGACGGCGAGCCCGCCGATCCCGGAGATCAGGAGCGCGCGGAGCACGGCGCGCGGAGCGATGCGCCTCGCGTCCTTGGTCTCCTCGGCGACCGAGGCCGCGGTGTCGAAGCCGTACAGTACGTACGCGGCCATCAGCGCCGAAGCGAGGACGCCGCCGGCTCCCGGGCTCTCACCCGCGGGCGCCAGTACGACCTGCGGGCCGCGCACGGCGAAGAGCGCGAGGCCGACGATCAGGACGAGGACGCCGACGAGCTCGGCCGCCACCCCGACATCGTTGATCCGCGCCATGAGCCGCACGCCGCCCGCGTTGATCGCGGTGGTGAAGACGATGAGCAGGGAGCCGAGCAGGGCGGCGTTGGTGGCGCCGGTCGGGGACGTGATGGCCGGATCGCCGCCGACGAGCTGGAAGCCGCTCCAGACCGAGGGGAGGACGACCTGCAACGCGATCGCCGCTCCGGCGAGCGCGACCACGCAGCCGACCAGCATCATCCAGCCTGCGAGCCACCCCGCGAATCCGGGGGAGAGGTGTTTCGCCCACTGGTAAACCGATCCGGCCAGCGGGAATCGGGCCGCGAGTTCGGCGAAGTTGAGCGCGACGAGCAATTGCCCGGTGATCACCAGCGGCCAGGTCCAGAAGAACAGGGTGTCGCCGAACGAATAGCCGAAGGCGAACAGCTGGAACACGGTGGTCAGGATCGAAACGAAGGAGAAACCGGCCGCGAAGGCGGAGAAACCGCCGAGCGTCCGGCGGAGTTCTTGGCGGTAACCGAAGGCTGAAAGGTCTTCGGAGGGCATTTTCGGGGGCTCCTGTCTGGAGGGCCGAATTTCGATCGGATGACCGAAATTAAGCGCATGCGGGATCCTTCCGATCTCCGCCGGGTAAGCGCGGTGTTAACAGATACCGGATTCGGTAACCTGGGCCGACCGCCGGACGTAACAAAGATCTTCGCGGAGAAATGGCAGGATCGGATAGATGACGAAAACGACCGGGGTGGGCAGGCCGAGAGCCAGCGGTGCGGCGGCGAGCAAACGAGAGGCACGGCTCGCGGTTTTGGACGCGGCTGGGGAGCTGTTCACCGGCGCCGGGTACGCGGCGACGACCACACGGGCCATCGCCGAACGTGCCGGCCTGCGCCAGGCCTCGCTCTACTACCACTTCCCGTCCAAAGAGGACATTCTCGCGGCGCTGCTGGAGGACACAGTCCGGCCGTCGCTGGACGTCGCGGGCGGGCTGTCCGCCCAGCTCGCGCCGGTCGGCACGCGGCTGTGGGCGCTGGCCTACGCGGACATCCACCTGCTCGGCAGCGCGCGGCACAACCTCGGCGCGCTGTACCTGCTGCCGGAGATCTCGTCGCCGCGGCTGGCGCGGTTCCGGGCCGAACGCGCGGAGCTCAAACGCGTCTACGGCTCCCTCGTCGCGGCGGCGGGAGTCCCCGGAGACCTCCTGGGCATCCGGACCGACCTCGTGTTCGGGCTCGTCGAGAGCATCGCGATCGTCCGGCGTGACCAGCCCGATCTGGACGTCGAAGCACACGCCGTCGAAGGGGCCGACAGCGTGCTGAGGCTGGCCAGTATCGGGGAACCGGACGCCGCGCTGCGCGAAGCCGCGCGGACGTTACTGGAGGACTGAAGCCGGCTCAGGCGGTTTCGTGTGATCAGACGGACGACACGCGGTGGAGCCTTGCCGTGTTCGTGTCGTCCATCCAATCACGGGTGTCGTCCGTCTGATCACGCGTGACGTCCATCCGGTCACGCGGAACGGGCCGGATCAGTACGGGTGAGGTGAGCCGATCAGGCGGCCGCGGTGGCGTGGAGCGCCTTGCTCAGCGCCGCCACGGTCAGCTCGATCTGCCACGGCCGGGCACCGGCGTCGCCGAGGACCTTGGCCACGGCGTCCTCGCTCAGGTCCACGGGCGGACGCCAGCAGGTGCGGCGTACGAGTTCCGGCAGGAGCAGGTTCTCCACCGGCAGCCGCCGGTCCTCCGCGATCGCGGCCAGCGCCGCGCGGGCGGCCGAGAGGCGGGCGGCGGCGTCGGGATCCTTGTCCGACCACCGGTTCACCGGCGGCGGGCCGTCGGTCTGCTGCGCCGGGGTGGGCAGCTCCTCGGCGGGGAGCGCGCGGGCGGCCTGCAGATGCCGCAACCAGCTCGCGGTGTACTTGCGCTGGACCCGGCCGCTGAACACCGGCAGCGCCTGCAGCTGCTCGACGGTCTTGGGATCCGCGGTGACGGCGTTGATGATCGCGGTGTCGGGCAGGATCCGGCTCGGCGCGCGGTCGCGTTTGCGGGCGAGCTCGTCGCGCGCCTGCCACAGTTCGCGCACCGCGGCGAGACCGCGAGCGCTCCGGATCTTGTGCACCCCGGACGTCCGGCGCCACGGCTCGGCCCGGGGAGCGGGCGGCGGCGCGGTGCGGACGGCTTCGAATTCCTGCTGAGCCCATTCGAGCTTGCCCTGAGCGGCCAAGTCGGCCTCGAGCTTCTCGCGCAGCTCGATGAGGAGCTCGACGTCGAGGGCGGCGTAGTTCAGCCAGTCGACGGGAAGCGGGCGCTTCGACCAGTCGGCGGCGCTGTGTCCCTTCTCCAGCTGGTAGCCGAGGAGGAGTTCGACGAGGGTGCCGAGGGCGACCCGTTCGTATCCGGCGAGCCGTCCGGCGAGTTCGGTGTCGAACAGGCTCTTCGGGTGCAGGTCGAGTTCGGCGAGGCACGGCAGGTCCTGTGAGGCCGCGTGCAACACCCATTCGGCGTTGTTGAGCACTTCCGCGAGGGGCTCGAGCTGCCCTTCGAGCGGAATGGGGTCGATGAGGAAGGAGCCGGCACCTTCGCGGCGCAGCTGGACCAGATAGGCCTTCGGCCAGTACCGGTAGCCGGACGCGCGTTCGGTGTCCACGGCGATGGCCCCGCTGCCGCCCGCGATCTTCACGCAGGCTTCGGCGAGGGCTGTCGCGTCGGCGATCACCGGTGGAGTGCCTTCGGCGGGCTCACGTAACAAGACGGCGGCACTGGTGTCATCAGTGCCGGTCATAGAGTCCGCCTGCGGTTCTCCGGGTCGGTCGCCTTCCATAGGTGAAGACCCTACGGGACGAGCGGGCCGCGCCTGGTCCGCCCGCCCCGCAGGGCAGTTCGCCTTTGTCAGCGGATCACGCCGGCACGCATGGCCAGCGCCACCATCTGAGCCCGGTCACCCGTGCCGAGCTTGCGCCCGATGCGGGAGAGGTGGGATTTCACCGTGAGAGCGGAGAGGCTGAGTTCCTCGCCGATCTCCTTGTTGCTCTGGCCGTCGGCGACGAGTTGCAGCACCTCGACCTCGCGCGCCGAAAGCTCGCGCGGGGTGTTGTCGGTGCCGGCGACTCGGGTGCCGGTGGCCAGGACCGGTGCGACGCTCGGGTCCGCGTAGACGCCGCCCTCGAGCACCCTGCGGACGCCGTCGGTCACTACGACCGGCGATGCCGACTTGAGCAGGTATGCCTGGGCGCCGGCCTGGAACGCCGACCTGACCGCGTACGGGTCGTCTGATGAAGCGAGCACCACTACTCGAGGCCAGCCATGGCTACGGAGTTCCGTAACCAGCTCGATGCCGCTGCCATCCGGCAGTCCGAGATCGAGGATCGCCAGGTCACAAGGCCCGGTGGCCTGTGCTCGCGCCCTCGCCTCGGCCACCGTGGCGGCCTCGTGGACGGTGCCCGCACCCATCTGTGCGAGTCTTGCTGAGATTGCCTCCCTCAACAGTGGGTGGTCATCGACCACCAACACGGAAAAAAGCTCTTCCCGCGGGTGCGGAACCATGCTCGCCGGCAATGAACCGGCTGGCGTGGATCGGACGGCCTGAGAAATGCCGACGGTAGCCACGTCACTACCTCCCTGGAGTCGGTCGTGCCCCCCGACCGGCACCGGGACTTTCGGCCGTTTAGCCGCGCCAGCTTTAGACCGAAAGTGGTGTCGTCGATGGCACTGTAGCCGCCCTGAGGCCTTCACGGGGGGATCGAATGGGTATCTATCTCAAACGAGCAGTTACTCAGGGAGTTCGTTGTAACACGATCGGGCTAGTACACAGCCGGTGGCTAACACATCGCCGAACGAACGCGATGCACTTCAGTTACCGGGGTCCAACCGACTGTGCAGATGGGCCGTGCACCTGCCGGTGCCTCTTCCCGGGAGCCTTGGAGGACAAGGTGTCGAGGGTCGGAAACCGCCTCCGGCATGGGGCTTGATCAACTTCGCGGAGGGTCATGATCGCTTCGCTCGGTGACCGCGATGGTAACGCTCCGGAGGCGTCTCGGGATGCTCCGGGGGTCGATTTCGGGTCACTTGATCTTGTTGCTGACGGTGACACTGTCGGTAGCACGAACGGGGTGGTCCAGACCTCTGAGTGGCCGCCTCCGCGCTGGTCGGAGCTGGTCTAGTCCAGATGGCCCTGTAGTGCCTCTCGAGGCCGTACGGGCGCCCTGAGAGCCTCGCGAATGGGGTAAGCGAAGGCGCTCTCGGTCGCTTCGCAGGGTCTTCGGTAGTACATGAAGGACCCCTTCATTGCGCTAGGCGCAATGAAGGGGTCCTTCATGTCCTTGGGTCGCCGATCCGGCGGGGGAGCAAGGGACCTTTAGTATCGCTAGCTTTCCTAGCGTCGCTAGCTGGCCGGAAATCGCAAAATAACCCGAATGCTATGTCTCGATTACCGGGAATCCGGCGTGTCGAGCGGCTCGGCGGGCCTCACGGGACGACGGCGACGTAGTGAAGGCCTCCTTCCCTACTTTCACGGTAGGGAAGGAGGCCTTCACGGACTTGCGAAGCGAAGCGCGCCGGACCGAGGGCGCGTCAGGAGGACTGGCGCTGCTCGAACAGCGTCACGCCGACCGGCGGCAGCCCGACGACGCTCGCCATCACCTGGCAGAAGGCCTGACCGTGCGGCCGCAGCGCGGCGTCGGTCGGCGTCCAGGACGCGCGCAGCTCCAGGTCGTCGGTGCGCGAGGGGCCGGAGATGTCGCCGAAGCGGGCCGACGACGTCTCGGTGACCGTGCCGCCCAGCGCCGTCCACTCCGCGCCGGAGCTCTCCAGCGCGTCGGTCAGCCACGACCAGCCGACGGCGGGCAGGAAGGGATCGGTCGCCAGCTCCCGGTCCAGTTCCGCGCGGACGTACATGACCAGCCGCAGGACCCCGTCCCAGCCTTCTTGGCCTTCCGGATCGTGCAGCAGCACCAGCCGCCCCGAGGCCAGCACGTCCGCGGGCCCCTCCACCTCGCAGCTCACCGCGTAGGACCACGGCGCCAAGCGCTGCGGCGGACGCATCGTTTCCAGCTGCACTTCGGGGCGGGGCCGGACCGATTGCAACGCCGCGACGGCTTCACGGAAGAGGTCGGGTACTGACGTCATCGCGGTCACTAACCGACTGTAAGACGCCGTAGTCCGGTTCGGGGCGCAGACGCGCCGAGAGTAAGGCCTCGGAGAGCTCATGGCACCATGAACCGTGATGTCTCCTTCAGTTGCTTCTCCCGCGCAGACCGTCCCCGCGGCCCGTCGTGCCCTGCCCGGTGCGCCGTTCCTGGCCGCCGCGCGCGGTGAACGCCCGGCCCACACCCCCGTGTGGTTCATGCGCCAGGCGGGCCGGTCGCTGCCCGAGTACCGGGCGCTGCGCGAGGGCACCTCGATGTTCGACGCGTGTTTCGACCCCGAGATGCTCGCCGAGATCACGCTCCAGCCGATCCGCCGTCACGGCGTCGACGCGGCCATCCTCTTCAGTGACATCGTCGTCCCGCTCAAGGCGGCGGGCCTCGACATCGACATCGTCGCGGGCACCGGCCCGGTCGTCGCCGAGCCGATTCGCGACGCCGCGGGCGTGCGCGCGCTGCCGGTCCTGGACCCGGAGCAGGTGGAGCGGGTCGCCGACGGTGTCCGGCTGCTGGTGGGATCGCTGGGCGAGACGCCGCTGATCGGTTTCGCCGGCGCGCCGTTCACCCTGGCCTCCTACCTCATCGAGGGCGGGCCGAGCCGCAACCACGAGCACACGAAGGCGCTCATGCACTCCGAGCCTCGGCTGTGGCACGAGCTGGCGGGGCGCCTGGCGGATATGGCGATCACCTTCCTGTCCGCGCAGCTCGACGCCGGGGCCGACGCGATCCAGCTGTTCGACTCGTGGGCGGGCGCGCTCTCGGAGCGGGACTACCGCGAGTTCGTCCTCCCGCATTCGGCGAAGGTGCTGTCGGCGGTGGCCGGATACGGCGTGCCGCGGATCCACTTCGGTGTCGGCACCGGCGAGCTGCTGGTCGCGATGCGCGACGCGGGCGCCGACGTGGTCGGCGTCGACTGGCGCCTCCCGCTCGACGAAGCCGTCCGGCGGCTCGGTGGCGGCGTCGTCCAGGGCAACCTCGACCCCGCGCTGCTGCACGCGTCCTGGCCGGTGCTCGAAGCGGAGGTCCGGCGGATCCACGCCGAGGGCCGCGCGGCCGACGGCCACATCTTCAACCTCGGCCACGGCGTGCTGCCCGGCGTCGACCCGGACGTCTTGACGCGTGTGGTCGGGCTGGTGCACGAGCTCCAGGTATGACCACCGTCGCAGTCGTCGGTGGCGGTATCTCCGGACTGACCGCGGCGTACCGCCTGCGGACGCTGCTCGGCGAAGACGCCCGGATCGTCGTCTTCGAAGCGACGGACTCCCTCGGCGGGAAACTCCGCACGATCGAACTCGCCGGTGAGCGCTACGACGTCGGCGCGGAGGCCTTCCTCGCCCGCCGTCCCGAGGCGCTCGCCCTCGTCCGCGAGGTCGGGCTGGGCGAGAGTCTCGTCCACCCCACCAAGGCCCGCGCGAAGATCCACGCCGGCGGATCCGTGCTCGGCCTGCCGCCGGGCACGGTCATGGGCGTCCCCGCCTCGGCCGACGCCGTCGCCGGTGTGCTGTCGGAGAAGGGCCGTGCCCTGGTCGAGGCCGAGGCGTCGCTGCCGTCGGTGGAACTTCCCGCCGAAGACGTGCCGCTCGGCCCGCTGCTGCGCGAGCGATTCGGCGACGAACTCGTGGATCGCCTCGTCGATCCGCTGCTCGGCGGGGTCTACGCCGGGGGAGCGGACGGGCTCGGGCTGCGCGCGACGATGCCCGGTCTCGCGTCCGCGGTGGACCGCGGCGCGCGTTCGCTCACCGAAGGCGCCGCCTCGCTCATGCCCGCGTCGCCGAGCACGGCGCCGGTTTTCGGGACCCTGCTGGGCGGGCTCGGCACGCTGATCCAGCGGCTCGCGGAGCTGTCGCGCGCCGAGATCCGGACCGGGACCACGGTGACGGCGCTCGAGCGCACCGCCACCGGCTGGAAGGTCGACGACCTCGAAACCGATTCCGTTCTCCTCGCCGTCCCGGCGCCTTCGGCACGACGGCTGCTGGACGGCGTCGCCGGAGTGGCGTCGTCGGCGTTCGCGGAGGTCGAGCTGGCGTCGATGGCGGTGATCGCGCTCGCGCTGCCGCCCGGCACCGAGCTGCCGGAGTCGTCCGGGGTGCTGATCGGGGCCGGTGAACGGGACGCGGCCGGGAAACCGTTCGCGGCCAAGGCGTTCACCTTCTCCGCGCGCAAGTGGGCGCAGTACGGCGACGGTCCGGTGCTGGTGCGCGGCTCGGTCGGCCGCTTCGGTGAACCGGGCGCGCTGCACGCCGACGACGACGAACTCGTCCGCGTGGTCCGCGACGATCTGGCCCGGCTGACCGGTGTCACCACGGCGCCGATCGAGACGCTGGTGACGCGATGGGGCGGCGGGCTCCCGCAGTACGGCACCGGTCACCTCGAACTCGTCGAGCGGATCGAACGCGCCGTCGCGCAGGTCCCGGGGCTCGCCGTGGCGGGTGCGACGCTGCACGGCGTCGGGCTCCCGGCCTGCATCGCCACCGCCGACGCGGCCGCCCGCCGCATCGCCGGGATCACACCGACCCACGAGGGCTCCTGAGCACCGGCAGTGCCAAGATGGCGGTATGGCGCGGCTGAACTACAACGAGCTCAATGACACCATCCGCTACACCGCCTGGTCGGTCTTCCGGGCCGAGCAGGGCAAGCTCGGCGAGGACCGCGAGAAGGCGACCGCGGAGACCACCGAGTACCTCGACGCGCTGGAGGCCAAGGGCGTCGTCGTCCGCGGTCTCTACGACCTTTCGGGGCTGCGGGCCGACGCCGACTACATGGTCTGGTGGCACGCCGAGGAGATCGAGCAGGTCCAGGCGGCGTACAGCGGTTTCCGGCACACCCCGCTCGGCCGCGCCTCGGTTCCGGTGTGGAGCCAGGTCGCGCTGCACCGCCCGGCGGAGTTCAACAAGAGCCACATCCCGGCGTTCCTCGCCGGTGAAGAGGCCCGCAAGTTCATCTGCGTCTATCCGTTCGTGCGCTCCTACGAGTGGTACCTGCTGCCGGACGACGAGCGCCGCAAGATGCTCGCCGACCACGGCAAGGAGGCCCGTGACTACCCGGACGTCCGCGCCAACACGGTCGCGTCGTTCGCGCTGGGCGACTACGAGTGGATCCTGGCCTTCGAGGCCGACGAACTGCACCGCATCGTCGACCTGATGCGCCACCTGCGCGGCACCGAGGCCCGCCTCCACGTGCGCGAGGAGATCCCGTTCTACACCGGGACCAAGGTGGAACCCGCCGAGCTGATCACCCTGCTGCCGTAGTGAACGCTTCAGTGGACTCCCGCGTCTGGACCACGCTCACCGGCGACACCCTCGCCGAAGACGCCGTCGAGGTGACCGGCCCCGAGTCCGTGCTGCCCGGGACCTTCCGGGTCGAGGAGGCGGCGACGACGAGTATCGCCGCCGCCACCCTGGCGGCCGGGGAACTGTTGCGGCTGCGGGGAATCGAGCCGGGCAAGGTCTCGGTCGACACCCGGCACGCGGCGGCGTCGTTCCACAGCGAGCAGTACATCCGGGTCGACGGGGAACCGGTGCCGTTCAGCGCGCCGCTGTCCGGCGACTACCGCGCGAACGACGGCTGGGTGCGGTTGCACTGCAACTACCCGCGCCACGTCGCCGCCGTGTGCTGGGGTCTCGGCGTGCCCGCGACCCGCGAGGCGTTCGAGAAGGTCGTGGCGGCCAAGTCGAAGTTCGAGGTCGAGTCGGCGGTGGTCGGCGCCGGCGGCGCGGCGGCCGTACTGCGCTCGCGCGAGGAATGGCTGGCGCACAAGCAAGGACAGGCGTCGTCCGCCTTGCCGATCGCGGAGATCCGGACACTCGGACCTTCGGACCCCGTGCGGCTGTTCGCATCGGACCGCCCGCTGGGCGGGGTGCGGATCCTCGACCTGACCCACGTCATCGCCGGACCGGTGGCGGGCCGCGTGCTCGCCGCGCACGGCGCCACCGTCATGCACATCGGATCGGACCGGTTGCCGACAGTGCCGCCGCTGGCCGTCGACACCGGGATGGGCAAGCTCTCGGCGTACGTCGACCTGGAGACCGAAGCCGGGCGCTCGCGGCTGCGCAAGCTGATCGCCCGCGCCGATGTCGTACTGCAGGGTTTCCGGCCGGGATCGCTGGTGGCCAAGGGTTTCTCGCCGGAGGCGCTCGCCGAGCTCAGGCCGGGGATCGTGGTCGCGGACCTGTCCGCCTACGGCTGGGAAGGTCCGTGGGCACGCAGGCGAGGATTCGACAGCCTGGTCCAGATGGCGTCGGGGATCGCCGACGAAGGCGGCAAGACCGCCGGGATCGACGGTCCCGGACCGCTTCCGGTGCAGGCGCTCGACCACGCGACCGGCTGGCTCACCGCGGCGGCGATCATGACGGCCGTCCGCCGGGCGGTCACCGAAGGCGGCAGCCAGCACGTCCGCACCTCGCTCGCCGGAACGGGCGAGTGGCTGAACTCGTTGGGCCGCAAGGAATCCGGACCTGCCGAATTCGACGGCTCCGAATGGCTGGAAGACGCGGACAGCCCGCTGGGCCTGCTCACCCGGGTCAAGATGGCGGGCACGCTGCCGGGCGCGAATCCCTTCTGGGTGGAGGGGACGCGCGTATCCGGAAGCGACCGGGCCGTCTGGTGATCCGCATTTAGAGGACTAAACGCGGTGGCCCTGCGGTGTCAGCGGCTGATGGGCTGAAAGACACGTTGCGAAAGCCACGTTCGCAACGTTGAAGGTTGCGAACGTGGCTTTCGCAACACCTGCCCTTGAGACCGACAGCGAGGGACACCACGAGCACCGCATTCAGAGGACTAACCGCGGTGTAGCCACCTCGCCAAACGCCCCTTCGGCTTCGGGACTTCACCGCGTTCCACGAGCCACCCGCCGAACGCGTCCGCGTAGGCCCGCGCGCGGATCGCGTCGGTCTTCGGGTGTGCCGTCCCGTACTCGCGGAACAGCGCGGCGAAGCGGTCGCCGAGGGTTTCGGCGAGGTCTGGCCGCAGGTACGCGGCCAGCCTGCTCTGCTTGTTCCGCAAGACGTTCGCTTCGATTCGGAGCCTGTCCGCGTCGAATCCCGCCGGGGCGTCGCCGTCGGCGAGGAGCGCCTTGAGCAGTTCGGCCTGCTGTCCGGCGAGCCGCTCGCGGGGCGAAGTCACGGCGAGACCGCTTCTCGCAGCGCGGCCAGTTCGGCGGCCAATTCGCTGTCAGGCGGGTAGTCGTCGTCGCGTTCCAACAGGACACCCGGCGGCGCCACCCGCTTCCGAAGCTCCCGCAGCAGGTCCAGCACCTCCGGGACCACCGGATGGGCATGCGTGTCGTGGTAGACGCCGTCGCGTTCGACACCGCCCGCCATATGCGTGTACGCCAGCCGCTCCCACGGGATCTCGTCGAGGAACCGTTCGGGATCGGTGCCGAGGTTGCGGGCGTTGGCGTACAGGTTGGCGACGTCGATGATCAGCAGGCAGCCCGTCCGGTCGGTGAGTTCTCGCAGGAACTCCGACTCGGTGAACTCCGCGTCCGGCCACTCCAGCACCGCCGCGATGTTCTCCAACGCGAACGGGACGTCCAAGATGGACTGGGTCAGTTCCACGTTGTCCACCAGGACGTCGAGCGCCTCCCGGGTGCGGGGGAGCGGCATCAGATGCCCGGAGTCGAGCCCGCCCGCGCGGACGAAGCACACGTGATCGCTGGCCATCGGCGCGCCGAGCTCGCGGGTGACCTCCGCGAGATGCTCGACGCGGGCGGTGTCCAGCGGCTCCGCCCCGCCCAGCGACAGCGAGACCGCATGCGGCAGGACCGGGATTCCCTTGTCGCGCAAGGCGATCAAGGTCTCGGGGAGATGATCGGCGTGCAGGTTCTCGGCGACGACCTCGACCCAGTCGACGCCGGGCAGCCGCGCGATCGACAGGTCCAGCTCGTGCCGCCAGCCGATGCCGATCCCGAGGTGGCCCGGACCGTCAGCCACCGCAACCCCCGCCTCCGCAGGAACTGCCACCGCCACCACCGCACGAACTCCCGCCGCCCGAGGAGCCGGTGCCGCAGGTGCTGCCGCCGGACGAACCACCGCCGCCGAACGCACTGGGCATGGGCGGCGGGATCAGCGCCGCGCTGAGCTCTTCGTCGGGGTAGAAGGCGAGCCCGCCGAGCGCGACCGCCGCGGCGGCACCGCCCAGCAGGGCGCCACCGGCCACACCGCCCACCGCGGGCGCGTTGGGGATTCCGCGCTTGCGCTCCCGCGCCAGGGCGCTGTTCGCGCTCCCGAGGATCCGGTTGCCTTCGCCGGTCGGGCGCGGTCCGGTCCGCTTGTTCTTGGCGGCCCGCGCGATCAGCGTCGCGATCCCGGCCGCGATCAGCAAGGGGATCAGGAAACCGACCGGGCGGTCGGCGGAGATCCCGGCGAACAGGCGCACCACGCCGAGGACGAGCACGGCGAGGTACAGGAAGAACACGACCCGGCGGATCCGCGGTGCCTGGTTGACGACGACGAGTCCCCGCGCCTCCAGATCCTTGCCGAGCGCCTGCATCGGCCCCGACATCCGCAGCCTGTCGCGAATGCCGCGGGTCGTGGCGTTGTGACCCGGCCTGGCGCCCTTGGCGACGGCCTTTTCGATCGGGTCGGCGGGCTCGGGTCCGGTCAGTTGGAGCTGCTTCGAGCTGCTGACCCGCAGCGTCCCGCGGTCGACCAACGCCGCGATGGCCGTGTCGACGACGCGGTCCGGGCCGCCGGCGAGATAGGCGAGCTCGTACACCGTCGGCTGCGGTCCGCTCACCGCGGCGCGCGGTGCCTTGCGGCCCAGTTTGACCGCTACCGTCCACAGGAGACCGAGGACCAGCGGGAACACCAGCAGGACGGCGTAGATCGCCAGGAAAGTGGGTCCGGGGATGCCCCAGGTGTCTTCCATCGCACGGGCCTTTCACGAGCAGGTGCACTTACCGTAGTCGGACGCTTTTCCGTCCGGTCGTGGTTCCCTCGGACCAGTCGATCAGCCCGGCGAACCGTCCGCGACGGCCGTTAGACCGTCAGGGTCAGGAGCCGCGCCGACCGCCGATCCGGATAGGCCTCGATGCCACCCAGCGCCACCGCGCCCATCGCGCCGGTGACGAGGTGCGGATCGTCGCCCGCGCGCGAGAGCGCCCGCTCGCCCGCTTTCGTGGTCCACACCGCGCGATGGACCCGTTCGAGCCGGACGGTGACGACGAACGCCGTCATCGCGACGGCGAGCGCGATTCCGGCGAGCACGACGGGCTGCCCGGAGACGACGACGGTGCGGACGAGCACCGCCGACCCGAGCACAACGAGCCCGAGTTGCGCGAAGGCCGCCGCTCTCCAGGCCCGGCGCGGACGGCCTTCCGGCACGACCAGGCCGCGGGCGAGCAACTCCGTCCGCAGCGAACGCATCGGCTCCGACGCGCGCAGCGGTTCGCGCACCCTCGCCGCCCGCACCTTGGGCAGGGTGTCCGCCACCGCGAGCACGAACGGGTCCGCGGGCCGCGCGGACGTCCGGCGCAGGACGCCGGAGCTGTCGATACGGGCCGCTCGCCGCTCGACGGCACCCGCGACGGCGGTGTCCGAGACCCGATCCGGGCCGCCGGCGAGGTAGGCGACCTGGTAGATCGTCCGCGGCGGTTCGCCGTCGTGGCGCCGGTTCCGCAGCCACCCGGTGTACGCCAGTGCCGCGAGGAGCGGAAGCGGGGCGAGCACTGCCATGACGGTCTCGAGTTCAGCCACCGCAACCACTTCCTCCGCCACCGCAACCACTTCCTCCGCCGCCGCAGGAGGAACCGCCGCCGCAGGACGAGCCCATCGCGAACGAAGCGCCTCCGCCGCACGAGGAACCGATCACGCCGGTGAACCAGCTGCGGGGCGTGGCACCGGTTTTGGCGAGTGCGGCCGCGACCACCGGATCGGGGTACGCCCTGAAACCGTGGAGGGCGACCTGTCCGGCAGCGGTCCTGCTCAGGCCGCGGTCCCAGCTGCCGTATCGGAGCGTCAGCACGCCCTTGGTGGTCGCGCGGCCGAGCCTGTCCGGCCGTTGCAGCCACCCGGTCACGCCGAGGGCGCCGGCCACGCCGAAGATCAGGACGATGAGGATGGCGGCAGGCCGCTTCAGCGGTACGGCGTTCGCCAGCCGCGCGATCCCCAGCGCGAGAACGGCCACGTACACGGTCAGCGCGCATCGCCAGCCCAGCCGGCGGCGGTTCTCGGCGACCTCCAGGCCTCTGCGCTGCAGGTCGGCGCGCAGCTCCTGGACGACCTCGTGCCGCGCCATCCGGAAGCGCAGGTCGCGCAGGCCGATTCCGCTGCCGTACACGAGAGAGACGATCGCGCGCTCGAAGGGATCGGCCGGAACCGGCCTGACCGGGTACAGCATCCCGTGACTGTCGGGCCGGAGGCCGTGCCGTTCGAGCAGCCCGGCGACGACCGTGTCGGTGACCCGGTCGCTGCCGCCCGCCAGCGCGGCCAGGTGATGGACACCGGGTACTCCGGGGGAGTCGGTGCCACGGCGCAGCCACAGCGCGTACATCCCGGCCGTGAAGAGCGGAAGGACCGCGAGCCACGCGTACAGCCAGGCGAAACCCGGTCCGCTGATACCCCAGGGGTCACTCATATGACACCGCCCTCCCCGACGCTGTTCCTGTTCATCGAGAACGCGTCGGGGAGGGCGGTGGTTCGCTTCGGTTGGTTACGACTCGGGAACGAGCGTCAGCGAGATGGAGTTGATGCAGTACCGCTGATCCGTCGGCGTGGCGTACCCCTCGCCTTCGAAGACGTGCCCGAGGTGGCTGTGGCACGACTTGCACAGCACCTCGATCCGGCGCATGCCCATGGCGGTGTCCTCGCGAAGGAGGACGGCGTCGGTATCGGCGGGGTCGTAGAACGACGGCCAGCCGCAGTGGCTTTCGAACTTCGTATCGCTGCGGAACAGCTCGGCGCCACAGGCACGGCACTGGTACACACCGGTGGTCTTGGCGTCGGTGTACTCCCCGGTGAAGGGGCGCTCGGTGCCCGCCTGGCGGAGCACGGCGTACTCGTCGGGGCTGAGCTGTTCCCGCCATTCCTGCTCGGACTTGACCACGCGCGGCGTGGCTCCGACAACGGGTTTCATGCCTTTCACCGGTTCCACGTTACCCCGCGAGCCACGCGATGGCCCGGCCGATGATGTCCCATGCGGTGACCATCACGCCGAGCACGATGAGGATCACGACCAGTGCCGAAACCCACCAGCGCAGACCGCCGAGACGGTTGCTGGAGTCGGCGAAATCGGAGACACCGTCGAGGCAGGCTTCCACGGTGAAGTTGGGGCCGCAGCGTTCGATGCGGTCCAGATGCTCGGCGAAGGCGAGGGCTTCGGGGTCGTACGGGTCGAGCCCGACCAGGTCCTCGTGGAAACGAGGATTCTGGCCAGGTCCGAAAGGTCCGCTATCGGCCATGAAGCCACAGTAAGCCACGAGGGGCGATTGGCCTACCACCAGCGAGACGGGTCTCACCGCCGCCACGCTGGGTCAGTAGCCGAGCACTCGCGTGTCGGCGTCGATGAGGTACTGCCCGCCGACCTGGACGACGCGCAACGCGGGACGCGGGCCGTTGTTGACCGTCACGTTCATGTCGATCGAACCGTCGGCGTTCCCGCCGCCGCTGTCCGCGTGCGCGGTCTTCGCGCCGGTGACCTTGTGCGTGGTCCAGTACTCGGTGAAAGCCTGCTCCGAGCCGTAGACCGCTTTCGCGGCGTCGGTGAGCTTGTTCCAGCTCTCGGTCGTCCCGATCTTGCCCGTGTCGAAGAACTCGAGGACGAAGCCGCCGACACTCGAGAAGTTCGTGACCTTGTCGCTCGGGGTCTTCCCCAGGCCCGCCGGAGGCGCCTTCGAGGACGACTGGGCGCTCGACTTGGGGGCCGAGGTGCTGGACTGCGGGTTCGCCCCGGCGTTGTCGCCGCCCTGGTTACCGCTCGTCCCGTTGCTCGAGTTCAGCACCAGGAACACGATCACGGCGATCACCACGACCGCGGCACCGGCGCCCGCGAACAGGACGGCCTTGCGCTTGCCGTCGGAGGGCTTCGCGGCGGACGGCCGCCTCGGAGCGGCCGCGGACGGCGGCGGAGTGATCGCTGCGACCGGACGGGGCGGCGTGTTCGGCGGGGCCGCCTGCGAGCGCATCGGGATGAACGCCGCCGTCGGCGTGTGTTGCTTGGCGGGAGGAGGCGGCGGGGGAGGTGTCGCGGCGGACTGGGCCGGATGCTCGGTCCGCTGCCACGGCGGCCGTTCCCCGCCGGGGTTGCCGCGCCCCGGGGTGTCGGGCGCGGCGGGCTGTCTACCGCCGCCCGCTCCGAAGAGCCGCGGCGACGCCGCCATGCCCGAGCCGGATTCGTTGGCCGCCAGCGCGGCGAGCCGCTCCCGGGCTTCGGCCATGCTCGGGCGCTCGGTCGGTTCGGTGCGCAGGAGGCTCATCAGCAGCGCCGTCGCGGCGCCCGCCTGCTGCGGCGGGTTGATCTGCCCGTTCGCGGCCGCGTACAGCAGCGCGAGCTGGTTGGAGCTGTTCCCGTACGGCGTCTGGCCCTCGATCGCCTGGTAGAGCGTCGCGCCGAGCGCGAAGACGTCGGAGCTGGGCACCGGGTCCGAACCACGCGCCAGCTCGGGCGCGAGATAGGCCGGGGTGCCGCCGATCAGGCCGGTCTGGGTGAGCGTCATGTCGCCGGCCGCGCGGGAGATGCCGAAGTCGGTGATCTTCGCGGTGCCCGCTTCGTCGATCAGGATGTTGCCCGGTTTGACGTCACGGTGCACGATCCCGGCGCGGTGCGCGGCGACCAGCGCCGACGCGACCTGCTCGCCGATCTTCGCGACGCGCCCCAGCGGCAGTGTGCCCTCTTCGGAGATGATCGCGGAGAGGCTCGGGCCGTTCAGGTACTCCATCACCAGGCAGGGGTCGCCGCCGTCCTCGGCGATGTCGAACACCACGATCGCGTTCGGATGCTGGAAGCGGGCCGCGTTCTTCGCCTCGCGCATGGCGCGCTGGCGCATGTTGTCGCGTTCGGCCTCGGAGACACCGGGCTGCGGGAGGATCTGCTTGACCGCCACCGAGCGCTCGAGGCGGACATCGATGGCACGCCAGACCACCCCCATGGCACCGCTACCAATTTGCTCGACCAGGCGATAGTGCCCAGCGATCAGCTGACCGGTGTCGATGGCGACTACTCCTGACACATTCTTTGACGAACTAGGGCCCGGGGTGATGGTGGCGTTACGCGGTCGTGATGTCCCGCGCACCCGATCGAGTGTAGCGGGCTGTGGTTTCGGATCCCCGTCAGCTCGCCGGTGCGGTGGCGGGCGTTTCGTCCTCACCGCTCGGTTCCCCCACCGGCACGGCCTTCCGCCGGAAGACCTTGACCAGCCCGATGGCCCCCGCGACGGCGAAGACCGCGTAACAGATCAGCAGGGCGGGAGGTGTTTCCCCGGTCAGCGCGTCGCCGAGGACGACCACCGCGACCGTCCCCGGCAGGCTGCCGAGCGCCGTTCCGAGCAGATACGGGGCGAAACGGACCGATGACACTCCGCACAGGTAACTGAACGGAGCGAAGGGAACCATCGGGATCAGCCGTAAGGAGGTGATCGCCAGGACCCCGCCGTCCGAAAGCCGGTCGTTGACCGCGCGGACCTTGGCCCGGTGCAGGTGCCGCCCGACGAACTCGCGGCCGAGTGCCCTCGAAAGTGCGAACGAGAGCCCGGACGCGACCGTGGTGGCCAGGATGCCGACGACGATGCCCGTCGTGGCCCCGAGCAGGAGCCCGCCCGCCAGGTTGAACACGGTGCGCGGGATCGGTGCCACGGTGAGTACCGAATAGACCAGGAAGAACACCAGCGGCGTGGCCGGACCGGTCGCGGCCGCCCAGGCCCGCAGGCCCGCCGGGCTCGGGATCGGCAGCAGCACCGCGGCCACCACGAAGGCGGCGAGCACGGTGAGCGCGAGAATTAATTTGGTACGGCCGGACACTGCGTCAACCGTACGGTATTCGCTGTGATCGATACCGGCGCGCTGCGGACGCAGCCCGAACTCAGCGGCGAGACCGTCGTGCTCGCCCAGCTCGACGACTCCTACTTCGAGGGCGCGTGGCGGGCGCTGCGGGATCCGGAGGTCATCCGGTTCACCGGCACGCACGCGAAGTTCACCGAAGAGCGGATCCACGAGTTCCTGGCGTCGCGGCCGGGTCTCGCCGATCGGGCGGACTACGCGGTCCTGCGCAAGGAAGACCGGGTGTACCTCGGCGACGTGGTCCTTTCCGACATCGACGAGGACAACCGCTCCGGCGCGTTCCGGATCGCGCTGACCGGTCCGGACGTCTTCGGCAAGGGATACGGCACCGAGGCGACCAAGCTGTTGCTGGACTACGCGTTCGACGTCGTCGGCCTGAACCGTGTCTCGCTCGAGGTCTTCGACTTCAACCCGAGGGCGCGGCGGGTCTACGAGAAGGCCGGGTTCGTCCGAGAGGGGCTCCAGAGGGAAGCGCTGTGGTGGGAGGGCGAGTGGCATGACGTCGTCACGATGGCCGTTTTGAAGAGCGATCCGCGCCCCTGATCGGCGCTACGGTGGGCGCATGCCCAAGAACGGTGAGCCGATCGAGGTCGAGGCAGGCGAGCGCAAAGTCCGGGTCTCCAGTCCGGACAAGCTGTACTTCCCGGCTCGCGGCATCACGAAGCGCCAGGTCGTGGAGCACTACGTCGCGGTCGGCGAGCCGTTGCTGCGCGCGGTCGGGGAGCGGCCCACGACGCTGAAGCGCTACGTCGACGGCGTCGAAGGCGAGTGGTTCTACGCGAAGCGAGTGCCGAAAGGCGCCCCGGACTGGGTGGAGACCGCGAAGATCACCTTCCCGTCGGGCCGGACCGCCGAGGAGGTCTGCCCGACCGAGCCCGCCGTGTTCGCGTGGGCGGCGAACCTGGGCACCTTCGACTTCCACCCGTGGCCGGTGCGGCGGCCCGACGTCGACCATCCCGACGAACTCCGCATCGACGTCGACCCGCCGGACGAGGCGGGCTTCTCCGACGCGGTCGAGGTCGCGGGCGTGGTGCGCGAGGTCCTCGACTCGGCGGGCCTCGTCGGCTACCCGAAGACCTCGGGCGGCCGCGGCGTGCACGTCCTGGTGCGGATCCGGCCGGAGTGGGACTTCATCGACGTCCGCCACGCGGTGATCGCGCTGGGCCGCGAGGTCGAGCGCCGGATCCCCGAGAAGGCGACCATCGCGTGGTGGAAGGAAGAACGCGGCGGCCGGGTCTTCATCGACTACAACCAGGCCGCCCGCGACCGCACGGTGGCGTCGGCCTGGTCGGTCCGCGGCACGCCGCGCGCGACGGTGTCGACCCCGCTGACCTGGGACCTGCTCACCGAGGTCGACCCGGACGACTTCGACGTGCTCACCGCGGGCGCCTTCTACGCCGAACGTGGCGACCTCCACGCGCCGATGGACGAAGAGGCTTTCGGTATCGAGACGCTGCTGGAGTGGTACGCGCGGGACGAGCGCGACCACGGCCTCGGCGAGATGCCTTATCCGCCGGACTACCCGAAGATGCCGGGGGAGCCGAAGCGGGTGCAGCCGAGCAAGGCGCGCGACGACACTTGACGGACATGCCCCGGCAGGACAGGGTGGCCCGTCAAGCCCGCCCGACGCGGCCCAGCGAGCGATCGGCGACGGTCAGCACGAGGAACAGCACGCTGACCACGAGCATGAACGCGGCCAGGTGGTGCAGCCCGCCGCTGTCGGCGCGCCTGCCGAAGAAGGCGCCGCTGGCCGCGGACGCGACGATGGCGCCGAGGTAACCGAAGGTGCGCAGCAGCCCCGCCGACGAGCCCATGCGTTCGGCGTGCGCCTGGTGGTACACGGAGTTCTGCAGCGCGAGGTTGTTCAACCCCTGCGGGACCCCGAGGACGACCACGACGGCCAGCAGCATCCACACCGGGCTGCCGTCGTTCAGCAACAGCAACAGGGCGCAGGCGGCGACCTGCCCGAGCGAGCCGATCAGGAGCTTGCCGCGGACGGCTTTGCTGCGTCCGGTGACGGTGGCGGCGATGATCCCGACGCCGAACAGGGGAAGCAGCACCAGCCCGGCTTCCGAGGCGGACAGCCCGTGGCCCTGCTCCATCCACTGCGTGTAGCCGTACAGGAAGGCGTAGCTGACGACGAAGCTGAGCAGGGCTCGGCCGTAGGTGGCCAGCAGCGGCAGGTTGCCGCCGAGCAGGCGCACGTCGATGAACGGCTGCCCGGTCCGCAGTTCGCGCCAGGTGAACGCGGCGCCCGCGACGACGGTCACGGCGAGCAGCCACCAGTCGCCGTCCCGCAGGTCCATCAGGAACAGCAGCAGGCAGACGAGCGCGGTGGCGAACAGGCCCATGCCGGGCAGGTCCAGTTCGCGGACGAGACCGCCGCGGCGGGTGGCCGGTGTCGTGGGGAGACGGCGGAAACCGAGGTACAGACCGGCCACGGCGAGCGGGATGTTGATCGCGAGCGTGGCGCGCCAGCCGCCGAGCCCGATCAGCAGGCCGCCGAGGCTGGGCCCCACGACCGCGATGGTCTGCGTGGTGATGGCGAGCGCGGTGAGGACCCCGGCGGGGCTGTCCTTCCCGGTGCGCCGGGCCTCGCCGCGGATGAGGTGCATCGCCGCCGGATAGCCGGCGCAGGTGCTGAAACCGAGGAGCACCCGGGAAGCGACGAGTACGCCGAAGCCGGGGGCGAGCATGCCGACGACGCCGGCGATCCCGGTCAGTGCCGCCCCGGCCAGGAACAGGCGGCGGGGGCCGAAGAGGTCGATGAGCCGTCCCACCACCGGCTGGCCGATCGCGGTGGCCAGATACAGGGCGGAGACCAGCCAAGCCGTCTCGGCGGGCGGCGCCCCGAAGGCCACGCCGATCGGCACCAGGGAGACCGAGATGATCGACGAGTTGACCGGGTTGAGGGCCGCTCCCAGCATCATCGGGGGCAGGAGCCGCCGGTCGAAGCCGGTGCTCACCGCCGAACGACCCGTTCCAGCACGGCCGCCGCTTCGATCAGCGTGCGGCGTTCCGCTTCGGTGCACTGTGTTTCCAGGACCTGGGCGAGCCAGCCTTCCCCGGCGCGACGGCGCTCTTCGAGGAAGGCGTGACCGCTGTCGGTGACGAAGACCAGTTGACGCCGCCCGTCCTCGGGGTCCTGGCGACGGGCGGCCAGCCCTCGCTCCACCAGCACACCGACGGTGGTGGCCACCGACTGGTGACGGATGCCTTCGAGGTCGGCCAGGTCGCTGACCGACGCTTCGCCGTCCTTGTCGAGACGGCTGAGCACGGACGTCTGGGACGGCGTGAGATCACCGCTGCCGTAGTTCTCCCGCAGGCGGCGCCGGAGCCTGCTGAAGGCCACGCGGATGTCGTGGGCCGCGCGTGCGGCTGTCTCGTCCATACCCGCAGGCTAACTTGCGCAGGTGAAACTGCGCAATTATGACTGCGCATCTAGGGCGACCGGTTGAACTCACAGCCCGCGACCTGCACGTATTCACCTTTGCGGGTGGTGAACCGGGCGGCACCCGTGGTCAGCTGGTCGGCCAGGATCTTCGACACGCCGCCGGTGCGCAGCCGCGCCCAGTAGCAGTGGCCGTTGCCGCCCGGCGCCGGTCCGGGCGAGCGGTACGAGCCCGCTTCGACCTCGGTGCCGACCAGGTAGGTCCCGTCGGCGAACCGGTTCGCCGGGGTGGCGGGGACGGCGCGTCCCGAAGTGACCGGGGGTGCGGGGACGGTCACGGTCGGCACGGGGGCGGCTTTCGCCGTGACGGTCACCGTCGCAGGGGTCGGCGCGGTCGCCGTTTCGAGCGCTCGCGGAGAGGTGGCCGCCACCACACCGACGCCCGCGCCCAAAGTGAGCGCGACGGCGAGTCCGGCCACGAGGGGGAACGCATTTCGTGACGACGCGTGCGGTATCGGTGACCAATTCGTGCTCGGCATCCGTCTCTTCTTCGTTTTTGCTCGCGGAGTGATTGCGCTTTCGTGTCGATCTAGAAACCTGTTACCGCTCCGCGGCACACCGATACGAGACTGTGTGACGCGTGGGACCTTGTCGTAACGCCGGGCTTCCTGCCAGCGACAGTCTCACCCGAACACTAGGCTGGGGGAGACGAAGGAGTACCCGTGGACGACTTGATCGCCTTTCTCGCCGCGCGTGTGGGGCAACGCCAGGCGTTGATCATGCAGGCGGTCAAGAAAACCGAGATCAGCGAATCGCTCAATCGTGGTGAGACCAAGGTCGTCATCGAAAAGAAGATCCGTTCGATGAACGACATCGAGCTCGACGTGGTCAATCAGATGATCAACGAGATCGAGGCGACCCGCAGGCTCCTGCAGGCGCACCGCACCACGGTTTCGGAGAAGGTCCCGGGATTCCCCCTGTACGGCAACGAGTACTGGTGCGAGACGTGCAACGTGCCCGCCGACGAGGCCGGGACGAACTGGTGCCTGACCCTGCGGCTGCTGGCCCTGCCGCACGCCGACCACGCCGACTACAGCGAGCGCTGGCGTCCCTGAGCGGGGAATGCCCGCCGGGTCCGGACGCGTTGATCCCGGAGTGATCACGCTTTCGGTACTGGACCGGTCCCCGACCCGCCGCGGTGGCGACGCGCCCCGCGCGTTGCGCGACACGGTCGCCTTCGCCCGGGACATCGAAGCGCTGGGCTACCACCGGTTCTGGGTCTCCGAGCATCACAGCGTGCCCGGTGTCGCCGGTTCGGCGCCGACGGTCCTGGCGGCCGCCGTCGCCTCGGCGACCGAACGGATCCGGGTCGGCACCGGCGGCGTGATGCTGCCGAACCACCGGCCGCTCGTGGTCGCGGAACAGTTCGGCGTCCTCGAATCGCTGTTCCCGGGCCGGATCGACATGGGGCTCGGCCGGTCGGTCGGGTTCACCGGCGGGGTTCGCCAGGCGCTCGGGCACGAGAAGGACGACGCCGACCGCTTCGGCGACCAGGTCCGGGAACTGCTGGGCTTCCTGGCGGGTGACCAGACGGCGTTTCCGGGTGTGCACGCCATTCCCGCGGAGGGTTTGAGCGTGCCCGCGTTCCTGCTGGCCACCGGTGCCGGGGCGCGGCTGGCCGCGGAACTGGGGCTGCCGCTGGTGATCGCGCCGGTCCGGGGTGAAGGACCGCTGCTCGAAGCCATCGAGGGTTACCGCTCCGGCTTCCGACCTTCCGCGCAGGCTTCACGGCCGTACGTCGTGGTGTCCACGGCGATCGCGGTCGCCGAGACGGCCGAACGCGCCCGGCGGCTGCTGATCCCCGAAGCGTGGTCGACGGTCTACTCGCGGGCACACGGTGTGTTCCCGCCGCTGTCGCCGGTGGAGGAGATCCTCGCCGGATCACTGTCCGAACGGGACCAGGAGCGGTTGGACCGGGCGCTCGACGGTCAGATCGCCGGCACCCCGGACGAGGTGGGCGACCGGCTCGCCGCTCTCGTCGCCACCACCGGCGCCGACGAGATCCTCGTGACCACCAGTACTTTCGACCAGGCTGAGCGACTGGATTCCTATCGAGGACTGGCCGAGGTCGCCGGGCTGAGGAACCTCGCCGCGGTGTCGTGAGGCGTACAACCGCATCCAGAGGACTAAACGCGGTCTAGAGGCGCAAGAGAAGCTGGGTGAGGATGCGCTGCGCGGGGTCGTCCAGGTCGATCCCGGACACCTCGCCGGCGCGCCGCACCCGGTACCGCACCGTGTTCGGATGGATGTTCAGCTCGCGCGCCGCCTGCCGGACATCGCCGAAAGCGTCGAGGTACGCCAGCACCGCGGGGACCAGGATCCCGCCGTGCTCGGCGTCGTGCGCGATCAGGTCGGCCAGCCGAGGGTCGCGGATCCTCGGCTGCTCGCCGAGGAAGGCGAGCACTTCCGAGAGCAGGACCTCGGCGCGGACGTCGGCCAGCGACGCGACGTCCGCCGTCCCGTGCCCGCGCGCCATCGCCGCCAGGACACGGTCCGCGTCACCCCGTGAAGCCGCCGCCTCGGAGAGATGGGGCACGACACCGCCCAGCGCGGCGCGCACCCGGACGTCGAGATGCCGTTGCGCGGTACCGACGATTTCCTTGGCCAGCGCCAGGATCCGCGTCTCGGCGTGTTCGGGGAGGTCGGGGAGGAGCGCGTAGACGCGGCCGCCGATCACGCTCACCAGCGCGCTCCGCCGGTACGCGGCGGTGTGCACGGTGATCAGGTGCACCAGTTCGGCGCGGCGCAGTTGCCGGTCGGTCGCCGCGCGGTCGCGGGGGAGCGAGAACCCCAGCACCACGGCCGGTTTCCCGGGATCCGCGCCGATGTCATCGGCGACGGACTCGACGTCGAGACGGCCTTCGAGCAGCCCTGCCAGGAGGTCTTCGCGCAGCCGGAGTTCCGGGCTGGGCAGTGTCCGGTGCCGGATCAGCTGCGGTGCGAGCGCCCGGCTCGCCCCGAGCAACGCGATTTCCGCGCTTTCGGTGAGCGGATGCGTGCCTTCCTGTACCCAGATCGTGCCCAGCGCCTGCGATCCGGCGTGGATCCCGGCCGCGATCCGCCGCCGGATGCCGAGATCGGGCCGCTCGTCGATGCGGACGATGCCTTCCCCGGCGCGAAGCCGCTGGTAAACGCCCCACTCGCGAAGCATGGCGAGGTACCGCTCCGGGCCTTCGCGGCCGAGGATCGAGAGCCTGCGCAGTTCGTCGACCTCGTCACCCGCCCGCGAATAGGCCAACACGCGGCTCGCCGTGTCTTCGATGCTGACCAGGCCGCCGGTCAAGGTCGCGATGGTCTGCGCGAGCGAGAACAGATCGCCCAGCACCTCGCCGCTGTCCGCTTCACCGCCCGCGCGGGCCGCGTCCACGACACCCCTGGCCAGTGCCTCGACCTGCTCCCAGCGCGCCTCGTGGCCGACCTCGATGAGCGCGATCCCCGCGTCGGTCGCGACGTTCACGACCGCCGAGCCGTTCTTGACCGCCACGGCGGCCGCGCCGGAGCGTCCCGCCGCCCGGATCGCCCCCGCGGCCGACCGTCCGCGGGCTCCGATCACCAGGACGAGGTCACCCGGATGGGCGTCCGGCGGGTCCTCCGGATCGTGGATGACGACGTCCGCCACCTCGACGCCGAGCCCGCTCGGTGCCGCGAGCACCCTGACCAGCGGTTCCCCGAGGGTGGCGAGGACGTGCCGCAGCGAAGCGCCGAGCACTCTGGCTGTCGGTTCCGTAGTCGTGGTCATCACCGGATTAAGCCGATCGGACAAGACGGTCACCCTGATTCTAGCCAGTCGGACAAGCCGCGGCGGAGTCGTCCGGTCTACCGTTCGGGGTGAGACCTCTACCCGGCGAAGTGAAGTCAGGAGCAGTCAGTGGACGCCGTGACCCAGACCCCCGCCCCGAAGAACGAGCCGGTGCTGAACTACGCACCGGGCAGCGCGGAGCGCGCTGAACTCGAGGGCGCGCTCAAGTCGCTGGGCGGCGCCGACCCCGTCGACATCACCGCGACGATCGGTGGTGTGCAGCGCAAGGGCGGCGGCGAGAAGATCGAGGTCGTCCAGCCGCACAACCACAAGGCGGTGCTGGGCGTCATCCACAGCGCGACCGCGCAGGACACGCACGACGCGATCGCCGCGGCCAAGGCCGCCGCCCCCGGCTGGCGCGCGCTGTCCTACGACGACCGCGCCGCGATCATCCTGCGTGCCGCCGACCTGCTGGCCGGCCCGTGGCGTGCCCGGATGAACGCCGCCACCATGCTCGGCCAATCGAAGACCGCCTTCCAGGCCGAGATCGACTCCGCCTGCGAGCTGATCGACTTCTGGCGCTTCAACGTCGCCTTCGGCCGTCAGATCCTCGCCGAGCAGCCGGTCAGCTCGCCCGGTATCTGGAACCGGATGGAGCACCGCCCGCTCGAGGGCTTCGTGTACGCCATCACCCCGTTCAACTTCACCGCGATCGCCGGCAACCTGCCGACCGCGCCCGCGCTGATGGGCAACGTCGTGCTGTGGAAGCCGTCGCCGTCGCAGAGCTTCGCCGCGCACCTGCTGATGCGGCTGCTCGAAGAGGCCGGTATGCCGCCGGGCGTGATCAACCTGCTGCCGGGACACGGTAAGGCCATCTCCGACGTGGCACTGACCCACCGCGACCTGGCCGGGATCCACTTCACCGGTTCCACCGCGACCTTCCAGCACCTGTGGGGCACCGTCGGCGCCAACATCGCCGGCTACCGCACGTACCCGCGTCTGGTCGGCGAGACCGGCGGCAAGGACTTCGTGCTCGCGCACTCTTCGGCCGACGTCGACATCCTGCGCACCGCGCTGGTCCGCGGCGCCTTCGAGTACCAGGGCCAGAAGTGCTCGGCCGCGTCCCGTGCCTACGTCCCGCGCTCGCTCTGGGCGAGCCTGAAGGACGGCCTGATCGCCGAGACCGAGGCCATCACCTACGGCGACGTCAACGATCTGGGCAACTTCGGTGGCGCCGTGATCGACCGCCGCGCCTTCGACAAGCACGCCGCCGTGCTGAAGAGCGCCGCTGAAGACGCCGAGGTCGAGGTCATCGCCGGTGGCACCGCGGACGACAGCGTCGGCTACTTCGTGCGCCCGACGATCCTCGTCTCGGACAACCCGGAGCACGAGATCTTCCGCACCGAGTACTTCGGCCCGATCCTCTCGCTCCACGTTTACGAGGACGAAGACTTCGACAAGGTGCTGAAGCTGGTCGACGAGACCGCCGACTACGCGCTCACCGGCGCGGTCATCGCCAACGACCGCACCGCCGTCGCGAAGGCGTCCGAGGCGCTGCGCTTCGCCGCCGGCAACTTCTACGTCAACGACAAGCCGACCGGCGCCGTCGTCGGCCAGCAGCCGTTCGGCGGCGCCCGCGCGTCGGGCACCAACGACAAGGCCGGTTCGGTGCTCAACCTGCTCCGCTGGACGAGCCCGCGCTCGATCAAGGAGACGTTCGTAGCACCCACCAGCGTCCGTTACCCCCACCAGGGCTGAGATCCCAGGAGTCCGTGATGTTGCGTGCCCCGTTGCTCGCCGCCGCCCGATCCCGGCGGATGCGCAAGCTGGTCGAGGTCGTCCCCGCCACCCGATCGGTGGTGAGCCGGTTCGTCGCCGGCTCGGGGACTCCCGACGCCGCCCGGGTGGTCCGCGAACTGGCCGACGACGGCCTCCGCGTCACCCTCGACCACCTCGGTGAGGACACCACCGACGCCGAGCAGGCCGCGACGACCGTCCGCGCCTACGAGGAACTGCTGTCCGCGCTGGCGGCCGACGGCCTCGCGTTCGGCGCGGACGTTTCGGTGAAGCTGTCCGCGGTCGGCCAGTTCCTGCCCGCCGACGGTGAGAAGGTCGCGCTCGAGAACGCCCGCAAGATCTGCGCGGCGGCCGAAGCGGTCGGTGCCACGGTCACCCTCGACATGGAGGACCACACCACCACCGACTCGACGCTCGGCATCCTGCGGGAGCTGCGCACCGAGTACCCGTGGGTGGGCGCGGTGCTGCAGGCCTATCTGCGGCGGACCGAACAGGACTGCCGCGACCTCTCCGGCGAGGGCTCCCGCGTCCGGCTGTGCAAGGGCGCCTACGCCGAACCCGAAGAGGTCGCGTTCCAGGACAAGTCCGAAGTGGACAGGTCCTACGTGCGCTGCCTGAAGATCCTCATGCAGGGCAAGGGTTATCCGATGGTCGCCTCGCACGACCCCCGGATGATCGCGATCGCCGAGAAGCTCGCCATGGAGGCGGACCGCAAGGCGGACGACCACGAATTCCAGATGCTGTACGGGATCCGTCCCGAAGAGCAGCGCCGGATCGCGGGCGACGGCAAGACGATGCGCGTCTACGTCCCCTACGGCGACGAATGGTACGGCTATTTCATGCGCAGGCTGGCGGAACGCCCGGCGAACCTGGCGTTCTTCCTGCGCGGACTCGCCACCCGGGGCTGACCCGGTCCCTGGTGGCACGGTTCCGCTGAAGTACAAAGGGGCCCTTCGAGACGAAATCCGTCTCGAAGGGCCCCTTCTTCAGGCTCAGGCTTCTTGGGCCTCTTCCTTGAGCTTGTCCATGTCGATGTCGCGCGCCTGCTGGATCAGGTCTTCGAGCGTCTTCTCCGGGAGAGCGCCGGGCTGCGCGTAGATGACCGTCTTGTCGCGGATCACCGCGAGCGTGGGGATCGAGCGCACGTCGAAGGCGGCGGCCAGCTGCTGCTCGGCCTCGGTGTCGACACTCGCGAAGACGATGTCGTCGTGGTTGCCCGACACCTTCTCGTAGGTCGGCGCGAACTGGCGGCACGGCATGCACCAGCCCGCCCAGAAGTCGATGATCACGAAGTCGTTCTCGGATACGACCTGGTCGAAGTTGGCGGCGGTCAGCTCCACAGTGCTCATGTCCGGGTAACGATCCGGGCGGGACGCACATTCCCGTGATTGCGCGTAGCGTCGTCGTCGGAGCAACCCAGGAGAGCTTTCGCAGGAGGCGCGCATGGCCGACGGGGACATCCTCAGCCGGATCGACGAACTGGTCAGCGAGGAGCACGAACTCCGCTCGCGGGCGATCGGCGCCGGGCTGAGCTCGGACGACCGGGCCCGGCTCGCCGGGGTGGAGCAGCAGCTCGACCAGTGCTGGGACCTGCTGCGCCAGCGGCGGGCGCGCGTCGAATTCGACGAAGACCCGGACGGGGCCGCGGTGCGGCCGATCTCCGAAGTGGAGTCCTACCGGCAGTAGCTCACGCCGGGCCACGGCACCGAACTCACGTGATCAGACCCGGATCTCGCGTGATTGGAGACGGATCTCGCGTGATCAGAGGCGTGCGGCATCCCGTCACACGAGTTCACGCCGGGCAGAGTGTCCCGTCGACGGGGATCTTCCCGTCGATCAGGAAGGCCCGCGTCGCGTCGGTGACGCAGGGGGAGAGGCTCAGCGCGCCGTGCCCGGCACCTTGCCAGGTGATCGTGACCGCGCTCGGCATCTGGTCGGCGGCCCGGCCGGTGCCCTGTTCCGGGGTGACCGGGTCGGTCGCGGTGCCCGCGACGAGGATCGGCGGGGCGCCGGGGGCACCCGCGGGCGGAAGCGGTTCGCGGCGCACGGGCCACGGGCTGCACCACGCCAGTTGCTGCGCGGCGAAGACGCCGAACTGCGGGTACTTGTCGCGCAGGGTCGTGGTCACCCGCGTGAGTTCTTCGGCCGAGAGCCGGGTCGCGCTGTCGTTGCATTTGGTCGCGAGCGTGCCGTCCAGCCGGGACGGCCGCGCCCGAGTGTCCTTCAGCACCGGCTCGGCGAACGCGGCCAGCGGCGTGACGTCGCCGGTCTGCGCGGTTTTGAGCGCCTCGGCCAGCTCCACCCAGCGCGAGCGCTGCGCGAGCCCGGAATAGACGGCGTACAAGGCGATCCCCGGCGTGATGTCCACGCCGTCTGTGGTCGTCGCCGGTGCGGCGCGGAGCCGGTCCGCGACGGCTGTCACGGCCGCGCGGGCGTCGCCGAGCGGGCAACCCTTGGCGATGCAGTCGGCGCCGAAAGCGTCGAGGGTCGCTTGCGCGCTCGCGGCGATCGACTCCTGGACGGCGCTCGCGTCGGGGGCCGGGTCGGGCAGCCCGTCGAGCATGACGCGGCCGACCTGCGCCGGGAACCGCACCGCGTACTCGGCGAGGACCTTCGAACCGTCACCGCGTCCCAGCGCGTGCAGTTTGTCCAGCCCCAGCTGCTCCCGTAGCTCCTCGAGGTCGCCGGCCGTCCGCCAGCTGTCCATCGCGACCTGCGAGTCGTCCAGTTCGATCGCGCACTGCTGGCCCGCCTTGCGCGCCGCGTCGACCACGGCTTCGAGGTCACCCGCGGCCGGGTCCCCGCCGAGCAGGTCGGTGCGGATCTCCGCCGGGACGCACTGCACCGGCGCGGACATCCCCGTCCCACGCCGGTCGACGCCGATCAGGGAGAACTTCTGCAGGAACTCGGGCGGCAGCGACGCGGCCAGCCGCGCGGCGTACAGCGAACCCGGCTCACCGTCGACGTCGTTGACCACGACCAGCGGGATCGGCCCGCCCCCGGTCTTGACCACCGACAGCCGCGAGAGCCCGCGGCCGGGCAGATCCGGCGCGTCGAGGGTCGTCGGCACCCTGGCGCAGGAGAACTTCAGCGTGTCGGGCACGGACGGCCGGCCCAGCCGCTGGCGGGTCGCCTCGTCGCAGTCCTCCCATTTGATGGACGGCGACTGTGGTTCGGCGAGCGGCGGCAGCGGTACCTGCTGCGCCGTCGTCGACGTGCCGGGATCGGGTTTGCCGTCGTTGTCGATCACCGCCGGCCGGACCGACGGACCGGCCGTGCAGCCCGCGAGCGCGGCCGTGACCATGGCCGTCGTGAGGATCAGCCGTGGCGTGCGGCGGGCGGTGCTGGCGGGGCGCACGGGCTGGTCCTCACTTCCAGGGCATGACAAAAGCTCGTGGTGAGCTTCGCAGGTCTCGTGTCAGACCCCGGTTAGCGGGTGCGTTTCACCTCGCCGCGGAACACCGCGTCCAGGTCGTAGCGGGCGACCTCGTCGAGCTGGGCATAGGTGCAGGAGTCCGGTTCACGGTCGGGGCGCCAGCGCTTGAACTGCGCGGTGTGGCGGAATCGCGACGGATACCCGCCTTCCGTGTGCTCGTAGCCGACCTCCACCACCTTTTCCAGCTTCAGCGGCACCCACGGCGCTTCCTTGGACTTCCACCGGGTGATCCCGCCGGGGATCCGCTGCTTCTCCCGCACGTTGTCGCCCAGCCAGGGGTGATCGGCCCCGTCGGTGATCAGCGGCGCCAGCTCCTCGGCCAGTTCACGCCGCCGGGTGACCGGGAACGATCCGACGACGCCGGGGTGGTGCAGCACGCCGTCCTCGTCGTAGAGCCCGAGCAGGAACGAGCCGACCATCTCGCCCGCTTCGCCGTCGACGTGCCAGCGCAGCCCCGCGAGCACGCAGTCGGCGGTGCGCGAGTGCTTGTACTTCAGCAGCACACGTTTGCCGGGGGTGTACGGCTCGTCGAGCGGTTTGCCGATGACCCCGTCGAGCCCCGCGCCCTCGAACAGCTCGAACCAGTGCCGCGCGATCGCCGGATCCGAGGTGGCCGGGGTCAGGTGGATACCGTCCGAGGCCAGCTTCTCCAGCCGTTCCCGCCGCCTCGACGTCGGTTCGTCCAGATAGGACTCGTCGCCGAGCGCCAGCAGATCGAACGCGACGAACTCCGCCGGGGTCTGGTCCGCGAGCAGCTGGATCCGGCTCTCGGCGGGGTGGATCCGGTCGGTGAGCGCATCGAAGTCCAGCTTCCCGTCCCGGCCGACCACCAACTCGCCGTCGAGCACGATCCGCTCGGGCAGCGCCGCCTTCAGCCGCTCGACGACCTCGGGGAAGTACCGGTTGAGCGGCTTCTCCGACCGCGACTGCAAGGTCAGCTCGTCGCCGTCGCGGAACACCAGGCAGCGGAAGCCGTCCCATTTCGGCTCGAACAACAGACCACCGGAATCGGGGATCGCCTTCGCCGGTTTGGCGAGCATCGGTTTGACCGGCGGAGTCAACGGAAGCGACATGACGGCCATTCTTGCCACAACGACGCGCTCAGCGCACCCGTTGCGGTGCTCCCGTGTCGAGTTCGAGCCGGACCGCGGTGGGCAGCACGGTGACCCCGAGCGACTCCCGCGCGCGGGCCAGCACGGTGAGGTCGAGCTGCTCCCAGACCCGTTTGAGGTCGGTGCCCTCGCTCAGCCAGAGCGTGATCCGCAGCGCCGGATTGTCGCTGTCGCCGACCGCGCGGACCCGGGCGCGCCCGACACCGTCGATCGTCTCGGCGTCGAGGCGGACGGCCTCGGAAATGGCCGAAGCGGTCACCACGAGGTCGTCGTCGAGTTCGAGGTCCGGACGGCCTTCCGGGCGCAGCGACCGGAAGAACCACCACAGCCCCAGCCACAGCAGGAGGACGCCGAGCACGATCGCGCCGATCCGGGCGGCGAGCGCGTTCTGCGAGAGCCAGTCGAGCGCGATCGGGTCCACGAGCGGGCGGTTGGCGCGGTACGTGCCGAGCCAGCCCGCGCCGACCACGATCACCGCGGCCCCGCCGAGCAGGGCGAGCAGTCCGATGAGGACGGTCAGGGTGCGTTCGGTGCCGGTGGACCGGCCGAGCGCCTTGGCGGAGACCGAACGGGTCATCGGCGGTCCTTCGGGGAGTCGACGACGACGGACACCTTCGGCCGCCGCACCAGGGGGACGTCGTCGAGCAGGCCGGAGACCGTCTCCAGCAGCCGCGGCCGCAGCTCGCCTTCGGTTTCCAGCCTGCTCGTCGCGCGGACGCGGATCTTCTTGGCGGTGGCGGTGACCTTCGCGCCCGCGACGTTCTCCTGCGCGCGCACGGTCAGCCCCACCAGCCTCGCCAGCGAACGCGGCGACGTGGTCACGCTGACCTCGTTCGCCGGATCGGTCAACCGGATGGCACGCCGTCCCGCCGAGGCCGCCGCCAGGATCAGCAGCAGGCCCACGACCGCGACGGCGATCGCGAGGTACCGGGCCTCCGGCGCGCTCCAGGAGTGCTCCGCGAGCCTGTCGCGCCAGTCGTCCCACGGGACGAAGAGCGGCCCCCGCCCCGGCCGCCACCAGCCCCAGCCGACCTCCAAGGCCAGCAGGACCCCGGCGGCGGCCAGCGCCAGCCCGATCAGGGCGGACAGCAGGCGGACGAACAAACGCATGCCAGTTGCTCCTTCTAGCGGACGCGGGGCGCGATGTCGGGCAGGAGCGCGGAAACCGTCACCGAGATGTCCCGGACCTGGTACGAGGTGATCCGTTCGACCTCCTCGGTGACGTGGGCGCGCAGATCGCCGACGATCCGCCGCACCGGTGCCGGATAGTTCAGTGCCACGTCGAGCACGAGGTCGACGTCGTTGCCCTCACCGCCGACCTTCGCGCTCGCGCCGTGTGTCCCCAGCCCGAGTCCGGCGATCCGCCGCTCGGCGCGCGTGGTCCCGTCGACCTGGTCCGCGGCGTGCTGCGCGATCTTGCGGACCACGGCGGGCGCGATGGTGAGGGTGCCGCGATCAGCGGAGTCCCCGGGGTCGGGCAGGACGGTCATTTGTCGCGGCCCCGGCCGAACAGGTCGCCGAGGTCGAGTTCGCCGTCGAGCACCCGGCCGAGGACGAGGCCGATGACGCCGACGGCCAGCGTCACCAGGAACGCGGTGAAGCCCTGTGTCGCGGCGAGGCCGAGGATGAGGCCGGCGAGCAGGCCGGTCTGGGTCCCGTTCATCACTCGACCCGCGAGGTCTCGGTCTCGCCGCCGTTCTCGTCGGGCAGGTGGATGTCGTTGACCGCGATGTTGACCTCGATCACCTCGAGGCCGGTGATCTGCTCGACCTGGCCGATCACGTTGCGGCGTACCGCGCGGGCGACGTCGACGATGCGCGCGCCGTACTCGACGACCACGTCGAGGTCGATCGCGGCCTGCTTCTCGCCGACCTCGACCGAGACACCGGACGTGGTGACCGTGCCGGAACCGGGGATGCGCTCGCGGATCGCGCCGAAGGCCCGCGAGACCCCGCCGCCCAGCGCGTGGATCCCGGTCACCTCACGGGTGGCCAGGCCGGCCACCTTCTGCACCACCACCGACGAGATCGTGGTCTTGCCGGCGGCTCCTTCCTCGTTGAGCGACGACCCCGCGACCGGGGTGTCGGGCTTGCTCGCGCTCGGCTGCGCCATGAAGTTCGCTCCTTCTCGCACCGGTGCCGCGCGGCCTGCGCGCGCGGCGGTCCTAACGCTCTCACCGACCAGGACACGCGCGCATGCCGAGCCGTCACGCCGTGTCCCCCGGATGGGGTAATCAGTTCCGGGGTCAGTCGGGATGGACGTCCACGACGTGCACGTTGATCGCGGGCGGCGACGAGCCGAGCTGGCCGGTCAGCGCCGCGGTCACGCGATGGCGCAACAGTTCCGCGGCCGACGCCTCGACCCCGAACCGGACCGTCACCAGCACCTGGAGCACGTCGTCCTCGAGCGCGACGGCCGAGACATGGACCCCGCCGAGGTCGCGGCCGATCTCGGCGGCGACCTTCCTGGTCATCAGCACCAGCGCCCGTTCCGACACCTGGGTCTTCCCGCCCGCCGAGGGCAGATCGAGCGGCGCCGTGGTGTGCCTGCCGCGTACGCCGCCGACCGAGCGGAGCACCCGTTCGACGAGACCGGGCGGCGTCGGCACCGGACGGCTCGCGGCGGCGCGCACCTGCTGCCACCGGGGGTCGTCGCGCGGATCCTCGCTCATCACCGTTCCCCGGGTCGGAAGTTGTCGCCGAGCTTCGCCAGCAGAGCCACCCTCGCGCGGTGCAGGCGGGCGCGCAAGGCGGGCACGCCGACCTCGAGGACCTCGGCGATCTCCTCGTAGGTCAACCCTTCGAATTCTCGCAGAATCAGCGGGATCCGCTGGCCGACGTCGAGTTCGGCGATCGCGCGCAGCACCGTGCCGACCTGTTCGGCGCTCACCACATGGCCTTCCGGACCAGGTACGACGCCCGCGTCGCCCTCGTCGAGCGGCACGGTCGGTTTCCGTCGCCGGACCTGGCCGAGCGCGCCGTTCGTCGTCACCCGGTAGAGCCAGGTGGACACCGCGGATTCGTACCGGAAGCCGGGCAGCGCGCGCCACGCGGAAAGCCAGGCTTCCTGGACGACGTCCTCGGCCTCCGACGTGCTGCCGGTGATCCGCAGCGCCACGCGGTACATCCTGGCCGTATGCCGCCGGACCAAGGTGTCGAAGGCACCGTGGTCCCCGGCGGCGGCCCGGGCCGCCAGTTCCTCGTCCGGAACCGGCGAGGGCTCGCTCACCCGCCCTCCCGGCGGCGATAGCGAAGCATGGTGAAGCCGTCTTCGAAGAGCACGGACGCGAGGTCCAGCCGCCGCGGCTCCGGGGCGGGGCGGCCGTCGGCGATCCGGCGCTCGCCCGCGCCCGCCAGCAGGGGCGCGACGGTCAGGCACAACTGGTCGACGAGGTCGGCCGCGATCAGGTCGCCGAACAGCATCGGCCCGCCCTCGCAGTCGACGCGGCGCAACCCGCGCTCGCCGAGCAGTTCCAGCGCTCGGTGGAGGTCGACGTCGTCGGTCCCGGCGACGAGCACCTCGGCACCCGCGCGCTCCAACGCGGCTCGCGGCGCCTTCTCGGTGGTGATGACGATCGGCGGGACCTTGGTGTCGGTGAACAACGGGCCCGCGGGGTCGAGTTCACCGGAACGGGTCACCACCGCGATCGGCGGGACCTCGGACAGCCCGAGCGAGACCCGGCGGGCCGCGCGTTCGGGAGTGATCCGCGCGCCGCGGTATCCCTCGGCGCGAGCCGTGCCGGCGCCGACCAGGATCACGTCGGAAAGCAGCCGTCCCATCAGGAAGATCCGCTTGTCGGCGGGATGCGAGAGCCCTTCGGACAGCTCGTCGACCGCCGCCGCGCCGTCGGCGGAGCTGACGAAGTTGACCTGGACCCAGGGACGGGTCAGGCCCTCGGGATACCCGTAGAGCCGCTCCAGGTCGGCGTCGGAGACGGCATCCGCCGGTGTCGTTGGCCACAAAAGCTGCACACGACCATCCCAGCACGCGCCCGACGGCACCGCTGAGCGGGGGATACGCCCGGTCAGGGAGGGTGAACGGCCACCACCGGTGCCGTTACTCTCGGCGAATGCCCGCCCGCCTGATCGATCGCCGTCCGGAGCTGTCCGCCGACGAGCTGATCACCGCGCTCGTCCCGCCGCCGCGGTTCGACGCGGTCCGGTTCTCCACCTACGTGCCCAACCCGGACGAGCCGAGCCAGGCCGAGGCCGTCGTCGATTGTGGCGCGTTCGCGAAGCGCGTGGCGGAGGCCGCGAACCGGAAGCCGAAGTCGAAACTGCGCGCGCTGTTCGGCGGCGGGGACGACGCGCCCACCGGACCGATGGGGCTCTACCTGGACGGCGGCTTCGGCGTCGGCAAGACCCACCTGCTCGCGTCGACCTGGCACGAAACGCCGTCCCCCAAGGCGTACGGCACTTTCGTGGAGCTGACCCACCTCGTCGGCGCCCTCGGTTTCGCCGAAGCGGTGCGACGGCTTTCCGAACACCGGTTCCTGGCGATCGACGAATTCGAACTCGACGACCCCGGCGACACGATGCTCGTCACCCGGCTGCTGCAGGAGCTGATCTCGGCCGGGGTCTACGTCGCGGCGACGTCCAACACGCTGCCGGACAAGCTCGGCGAAGGCCGATTCGCCGCCGCGGACTTCCTGCGCGAGATCCAGTCGCTGTCCGCCCGGTTCGGCGTCTGCCGCGTCGACGGCCCGGACTACCGTCACCGCGGCCTGCCGGACGCGCCGCCGCCCGCGAGCCCGGAGGAACTGGACGCCTCCGCCGCCGCGCATCCCGAGTCCACCGTGGACGACTTCGACGCGTTGTGCTCGCACCTCGGCGAGCTGCATCCTTCGCGCTACGGCAGGCTTCTCGACGGCGTGACCCGCGTGCACCTGCGCGACATCCACCCGGTGCCGGACCAGAACGTCGGACTGCGGATGGTCGCTTTCGCCGACCGGCTCTACGACCGCGCGATCCCGCTCGTGGTCTCGGGTGAGCCGGTGCCGCTGCTGTTCACCGAGGAGATGGTGAACGGTGGCTACCGCAAGAAGTACCTGCGTGCCGTCAGCCGTCTGACGGCGCTGGCGCGCGACGCCGTGCAGCCCAGGTGAGCAGCGCCCACGTCGCGCACACGACCGCGACGGCGAACAGGGTGCCGCCCACGACGTCGGTCAGGTAGTGATAGCCGAGGCCGATCATGCCGATCGTGACACTGCCGAGCACCACCGCGCCCACGACCGCGATGACGGCCGTCGCGACCCCGGGGCGGGCGAGCAGGACGAGTACGGTCAGCACCGCGACCAGCGCGACGGTGTGCCCGCTGGGGTACGCGAGGTAGGTGTTCTTCCAGCGGTCGAAAAGCGGTTTGAGCACCCAGGTGTTGGCGAGGATCGCGATGAGCGGGCCGACGACGATCAGCACCGCTTCGAGCCTGCGCCGTCCTGACAGGCACAGGGCGACGGCGATGGCCGCGACCGGGATCAGGACGTAGGCCTCGGTCGGCAGTACGAGAAGCCGGAGAAGGTCGGTGTCGGGACCGAAGGCGCGCTCGACCCACTTGACGGCGATTTCGTCAGGGCCGGCGAGGCCTTCGCCCGAGACCAGTACCCCGAGCACGACCATGATCACCGCGCAGGTCACCGCGATCAGGCCGTACGGCGCTCTTCCGCTCATCCGGGCGACCTTACGTGACGGCCCGCGGGGGCTGAAGGGCGCTTTCCCCGCATCAGACGGGGGGAAAGCGCCCTTCACCGCGTGAGATGCGGGGAAGGGCCCCTTCAGCCCCCGTCGGTTCAGAGGGCGGCAAAGGTCTTGTAGTCCTCTTCGGTCTGGTCCGCGTATCGCACCGCGTAGGCCCCGATGGCCTCGTCGAGGTCTTCGTCGTCCTCGAAGTACCCCGCCAGCAGTCGCGGATGCAGCGACCGCGCATGCGCCCGTGCCAGCAGCGCGCCCGCGAGGCGGCCGTAGTCGTCGAGGTGGTCCTTCTTGAGCTCCGCCGGGTCGATGTCGCCCTTGAGGTTCCGGAACTGCCGCACGATGTACGGCACGCCGTCGATGGTCGTCCAGCCGAGCAGGATGTCCGTCTCGGCCTGCACGAGGCGAGCGCCTTCGACGATCCGGCGGCCTTCGTGGTCAGGGGCGGGCAGCCCGAGGTAGGGCGCCAACGCCGAAGGGTTGGCCTGTTTCACCTGCAGCACAAGGTCTTCGCCGGAGTTGCCGTGCAGCAGCGCGACATAGCTGCGCAGCCCGACACTGCCGGTGCCGACCACCCGGAAGGCCACATCGGACACCCGGTACCGCGAGATCAGCGTCCGCCGCGATTCGCGGATGGTGTCCACATAGGACACGAGACCGCTGACGACGGCTTCCGCTGTCGCGTCGTCGACGTGCGTGAGCACCGGCGGGTCTTCGACGAAGCGGTGCCGTTCGAGGCCGGTCTCGTGGTCGTCGATCCGCCTCGTCCACTTCGCGGTGACCTTGGCGCTGGTGTTCTTCCGCGCTTTCTCGGCGGCTTCCTCGAAGTCGTCGATCAGGTCGTGCGCGCGGACCTTGCTCAGCACCGACGCGTCCGGCAGCGCGTTCCACGACCGCAGGAACGGCAGTTCCGCCAGCCCCCGGATGGTGCGCCGGTACGACTTCACCGCGTCTTCGGCGGCCTCACGGCAGCCCGATTCGCCGATGCCGCCCTCGCGTCCGGCCAGCACGAGACTCGCCGCGAGCCGTTTGAGGTCCCACTCCCACGGCCCCGGCACGGATTCGTCGAAGTCGTTGATGTCCATCACGATCTGGCCCTCGGGCGTGCCGTACAGCCCGAAGTTCGCCGCGTGCGCGTCCCCGCAGAGCTGCGCCGTCAGCCCGGACGCCGGCGAGCCCGCCAGATCTGCGGCCATCAGCCCGGCCGAGCCGCGGTAGAAGGTGAACGGCGACGCGAGCATGCGCTCGCGCCGCAGTTCCACCAGTTCCGGCAGGCGGCCTTCGTTGGTCTTGGCGAAGAACTCCGCCACGCCGGGCCTGTCCTTGCCCGCCGCCGCGTGATCGTGCGCGGACGAAGGCGCCTTCTCCCGCAGCGCCTCGCCTCTCGCGAACCAGTCCTCCGGCGTCACCGTTTCGGTGCCGACCAGCGGCCGCTCCACCCACTCCCGCTCGTCTCCCATGGACAGCCAACGTACCGGCCGCCCGAAAGGTTCACCGGGTCTTGACGACCTCCGTGATCGCGTCGATACCGCGATCGAGTTCCTCGCGGGTGATCACCAGCGGCGGCGCGATCCGCAGCGTGTGGTCGTGCGTCTCCTTGCACAGCACGCCGCGTTCGGCCAGCGCGGTGGACGCCTCCCGGCCGGTCGGCCCGCCGGGCGCGATGTCGATCCCCGCCCAGAGTCCGCGGCCGCGGACCTCGGCGAGCCCGTTCCCGACCAGCTCGCCGAGCCTGCCGTGCAGGTGGGCGCCCAATTCGCGGGAGCGTTCCTGGAACTCGCCGGTCTTCAGCAGCCCGACCACGGCGCGGCCGATCGCGCAGGCGACCGGGTTCCCGCCGAAGGTGGAGCCGTGTTCACCCGGCCGCAGCACGCCGAGCACGTTCTTGCCGCCGACCACGGCCGAGACCGGCATGATCCCGCCGCCGAGCGCCTTGCCCAGGGTGTAGACGTCGGCGCGGACGCCTTCGTGGTCGAGCGCGAGGACGGTGCCGGTGCGCGCGAGGCCGGACTGGATCTCGTCGGCGATCAGCAGGACGTTGTGCTCGTCGCACAGCCGCCGAGCCTCGGCGAAGTAGCCGGTGGGCGGCACGATGACGCCCGCCTCGCCCTGGACCGGCTCCAGCAGGATCGCGGCGGTGCGCTCGGTGATGGCGTCGCGCAGCGCGTCGGCGTCGCCGTACTTGACGGTGACGAAGCCCGGCGTGAACGGGCCGAAGTCGGCGCGCGCGGTCTCGTCGGTGGAGAAGGACACGATGGTCGTCGTGCGGCCGTGGAAGTTCGAGCCCGCGACGATGATCTCCGCGGTCCCGTCGGGGACGCCCTTGACCTGGTACGCCCACTTCCGGGCGATCTTCACCGCGGATTCGACGGCCTCGGCGCCGGAGTTCATCGGCAGCGTCATCTCGGTACCGGTCAGCTCGGCGAGCTCCCGGCAGAACAGTCCGAGCTGGTCGTGGTGGAAGGCGCGCGAGGTCAGCGTCACCCGGCCGAACTGTTCGACCGCGGCGGCGATGAGCCCGGGGTGGCGGTGCCCGAAGTTCAGCGCGGAGTAGCCGGAGAGGAAGTCGAGGTAGGTCTTGCCCTCGACGTCGGTGACCGAAGCGCCCTCGGCGGTGGCGATCACCACGGGCAGGGGGTGGTAGTTGTGCGTGCTCCACTGCTCGTCGAGCGCGATGAAGTCGGCGGTCGTCATGCGTTCAGGTTAGATGCCCATCCCGTGGACTTCATCCGGGAAACGTTGCTTTGACCCGTTGTTCGTTGCGTATCGACTCCATCGAGTGGCGAAATCATGCAGCCGAGTACTTGATCACCGGAGGCGCTCGACCCGGACCGCGGTTATCGTCGCCGGATGGCGAAAAAGGACACCGTCTCCGTCCGGGACGCGCTGAGGATCGGCAAGGGAACCGAACGGCACGACCCGGGCACGTTCCCGATCGGGCCGCGCAAGAAGCCCAAGGGGCTCAAAGACCTCGCCGATTCCGGCGGAAAGCTCGCCGAACTGCAGGAGGCCCTGTACGCGGAGGGCGTCGGCGGCGGAAAACGCAGTGTCCTGCTGGTCTTGCAGGGGATGGACACCTCCGGCAAGGGCGGCACGGTGGGGCACGTCCTCGGCCTGGTCAATCCGATGGGCGTGCGGTACGCCGGGTTCAAGAAGCCGACCGCCGCCGAGGCGCGCCACCACTATCTGTGGCGCATCCGCAAACAGCTCCCCGTGCCGGGGCAGGTCGGCGTCTTCGACCGCTCCCACTACGAGGACATCCTGGTCCCGCGCGTGCAGAAACTGGTGCCCGCCGCGGAATGGCGCAAGCGCTACGCCGAGATCAACGAGTTCGAGAAGGAACTCACCGAGGCCGGGACGACGATCGTGAAGGTCTTCCTCGACATCTCGCCGGAGGCGCAGCTGAAGCGGCTCAAGGCGCGGCTGGAGACCCCGGCGAAGTGGTGGAAGTACAACCCCGCCGACCTCGACGCGCGTGCCCAATGGAACGACTACCAGAAGGCCTACGCCGACATCTTCGCCAAGACCTCCACGGCGAACGCGCCTTGGTACGCCGTTCCCGCCGATCACAAGTGGTACCGCAACTACCTGGTCGCGCGGCTGCTGATCGAGACGATCGAGGAGATGGACCCGAAGTTCCCCCAGGCCGACTTCGACCCCGAGACGGAGCTGAAGAAGCTGGAAGGCGTTGGCGTCCCCGCTTGATCGTCTGAGAGAGTTCGGACGTGACCAGTCTCGAAGATCTCCCGTTCCTCCGTCGTCAGGCCCGCACGCAGCGCTTCACCCTCGGCGCGCCGAAAGAGTTCAAGGTCGCCCCGGACGGTTCCCGCATCCTGTTCCTGCGGTCCGAGTCCGGCACCGACCCGCGGCACAGCCTGTGGTCGTTCGACGTCGTGTCCGGCGAAGAGACGAAGCTGGTCGACGCGGCCGAACTGCTGCCCGGTGAAGAGGACCTCCCGCCGGAGGAGCGTGCCCGCCGCGAGCGCAGCCGGGAGACCGGCGGTGGCGTGGTCGGCTACGCGGTCGACGACGCCTTCACCGTCGCCGCGTTCTCGCTCTCGGGCAAGCTCCACACCCTCGATCTGGCCACCGGCGCGGTGTCCGTGCTGGTCGATGGGTCGGTCGTCGACCCGCGGCCCAGTCCGGACGGCGCCAAGGTCGCCTACGTCCGCGACCGGCGGTTGCGGGTGATCGACCGGGCCACCGGCGAGGACAGCGTGGTCGTCGAGGAAGACGGCGAGGACGTCACCTGGGGGCTCGCGGAGTTCATCGCGGCCGAGGAAATGGACCGCACCAGGGGTTACTGGTGGTCCCCGGACGGGCGGAGCCTGCTGGCCGAGCGGTCCGACAAGGCGGGCGTGCCGCGCTGGACGATCGCCGATCCGGCCAACCCGCAGTCGCCCGCCAACGTCGTCGCGTACCCGGCGGCGGGGTCGAAGAACGTCGACGTGACGCTGGCGATCATCGGCCTCGACGGCACGCGCGTCGAGGTCGCGAAGACGGACTGGGAGTACCTGGCCGCGGTGCACTGGTCGGCGGCTGGCAAGCCGCTGCTGTCCGTGCAGTCGCGTGACCAGCGGAAACTGGAGATCCAGGCGGTCGATCCGGCGACCGGCGCGGTCGAGGTCCTGCACACCGAGACGGACGAGCGCTGGGTCGAGATCGCCGCGGGTGTCCCGGCGTGGACCGCCGACGGCCGTCTGGTGCGCGAGAGCGCCGCCGACGGCGATCACCGGCTGGTCGTCGACGGGGTCTCGATCACCCCGCCGGGGCTGCAGGTGCGCTCGATCCTGCACGTCGGCGACGAGGTGCTGTTCAGCGCGTCGGAAGCCGATCCGACCCAGATCCACGTCTTCCGCACCGAAGGCGGCGAGCTGCGGCGTCTGTCCACTGAGGACGGTGTGCACGTCGGCTCCGGAAACGCTGCGCTGACCGTGCTCTCGTCGTGGAGCCTGGACCGCAGCGGCCCGGTGGTGACCGTCGTCTCCGGCGAGAAGACCGTGGCGCGCATCGGTTCCTACACCGTCGATCCCGACGTCGTGCCGAACCTGACCTGGCTGACGCTGGGGGAGCGGGGCCTGCGCGCCGCGCTGGTGCTGCCGACAGGGTATGAGGAGAGCGAAGGCAAGCTGCCGGTGCTGCTCGACCCGTACGGCGGCCCGCACGCCCAGCGTGTCCTGCAGACCCGCAACGCCTTCCTGACCCCCCAGTGGCTGGCGGACCAGGGCTTCGCGGTGCTGGTGGCCGACGGGCGCGGGACACCCGGCCGGGGTTCCGCCTGGGAAAAGGAGATCGCGGGCAAACTCGCCGACGTCACCCTCGCCGACCAGGTCGACGCCCTGCACGCGGCGGCCGCGCTGCGTCCGGAGCTGGATCTGGAGCGGGTCGCGATCCGCGGCTGGTCCTACGGCGGCTACCTGTCCGCGCTGGCCGTGCTGCGCCGCCCCGACGTCTTCCACGCCGGAATCGCGGGCGCCCCGGTGACCGACTGGTCCTTGTACGACACGCACTACACCGAGCGTTACCTGGGGCTTCCGCAGGAGGAAACGGCTTCGTACGAGCACAACTCGCTGATCGCCGGCGCCGGTGACCTGTCGCGGTCGCTGCTGATCGTGCACGGACTGGCCGACGACAACGTTTTCGTCGCCCACTCGTTGCGCCTGTCGTCGGCACTGCTGGCCAAGGGACGCGCGCACGTGTTCCTGCCGCTGGCCGGCGCGACGCATATGACGCCGCAAGCCGAAGAGGTGGCGGAGAACCTGATGCGCACGCAGGTGGACTGGATCGTGCGCGAGCTGACCGGTGACGCGGTGAAGAGCGAGGAGAACGCATGAAACGGTGGGGCATCACGATTCCGCTGACCGGGGTGCCGCTCGCGGCGCACAAGGAGATGGTCGAGCAGTTGCCCGACCTCGGGTACACCGACGCGTGGTCGGCCGAGACGGCGGGCAACGACGCCTTCACCCCGCTGGTGCTGGCTTCGCAGTGGGCGCCGCAGCTGCGGCTGGGCACCGCGATCGTGCCGGTGTACACCCGCGGACCCGGTCTGCTGGCGATGAGCGCGGCGACCGTCGCGGAACTGGCGCCCGGCCGGTTCGTCCTCGGCATCGGGGCGTCGTCGCCGGTGATCGTGAAGAACTGGAACGCCGCCGAGTTCGAGGCGCCGTTCGCGCGGTCCCGGGACACCCTGCGGTTCCTGCGGTCGGCGCTGGCGGGGGAGAAGGTCACCGAGGAGTACGAGACCTTCTCCGTCAGCAAGTTCCGTCTGGAGCGACCCGCCGACCCGCCGCCGTCGATCATGCTGGCCGCGCTGCGGCCGGGGATGCTGCGGCTGGCGGCGAAGGAAGCCGACGGCGCCATCACCAACTGGCTCGCCGCCTCCGACGTGCCGAAGGTGCGGGCCGAAATCGGTCCGGACGCCGAACTCGCCGCGAGGATCTTCGTCTGCCCCACCGAGGACAAGGCCGCCGCGCGCGGACTCGGCCGGATGCTCATCTCGAGTTACCTGACCGTGCCGGTGTACGCGGCCTTCCACGACTGGCTCGGCCGCGGCGAGGCGCTCGCGCCGATGCACGAGGCGTGGGCCGCGGGCGACCGGCAGAAGGCGAACCAGGTGATCCCGGACGAGGTCGTCGACGACCTGATCGTCCACGGCAGCCTCGATTCCTGCCGCGAGCAGGTTCAGTCCTATGTGGACAACGGGCTGACGACGCCGATCATCGCGCTGCTGCCGACGGGTGAGGATCCGTTCGCGCACGTCCGGGGTCTGGCTCCGCGGTAAAGCCGTGACCGGTCCAATGACGCGGAACTGTGTGGATTTCGGGACGTCAGATGTCCCAAAATCCACACAGTCAGGCTTCGCCACCCAACGATCACGAGCCGCTCACGCTCCCCGGAACATCTCCTCGTACCTGGAGACCATCATGTGCGACCCCTTGATCTCCGCGGTCGTCGCCGCGTCCAGGATCCCCACCTCTTCGGCGTAGGTCGCACCCCCGGCGGGCCCCAGCGGGAGCGAGATCATCGGCCCGCCGGGCGTGTGGGTCCGCAGTTCGCCGCCCTCGGCCAGCGCCCGGATGTTGGCGACGACGACCTCCGCGTGGTCACCGGCCACCTTCGCCAGCTTCCCCTCCGGCAGCGCGGTGATGTCGCCGAGCGCGAACACCCGCGACTGCCCGGGAAGCCGCAGGTCGGCGGTCACCTCGACCTGACCGTTCGCCCGCCGGGCGGCGGCCAGTTCGCCGTCGAGGTACGCCGTGTGCGGCGCGCCCCCGTAGCACTGGAACCACAGGTCGGCGGTCACTTCGCCGCCGCCGGTGAGACTCGAGGTGAACGTCTTCGCCTGCCCCGGTTTCGAGACGGGCGGTTCGCTCAGCGAGGTGCCGAGCAGGAGTTCGACGCCCAGTTCGTCGAGCTGACGACGGATCTCCGCGCGGAACTCGTCCGGGAAGCCCGGCAGGATCCCCTCTGCCGGGTCGACGATCGTCACGGCCTTCTCCGGCCAAGCCGCCTTGATCTCACCGGCGAGTTCGAGGCCCACCGGGCCCGCGCCGAGCAGCAGCACCCTCTCCGCGCCCGCGAGTTCTTCCCGGGTGGCATGGATCTTCGCCTTGGCCGAAGCGCTGTCCCGAAAATCGATCTTCGCCGGGAACGGGTACGCCACGCCGGTCGCCAGGACGACGTAGTCCGGCGTGAGCCGTTCGCCGGACGCGAGCGTGACACCGTTCTGGTCCACGCTCGTCGCACGGTCGCGGAGCACCCGTCCCCGCTCGAGAAGTCCGGCGTACGGATAGAAGAGCCGATCCGTCCACTCGGGATCGACGAGCCCGCGCAGCGCGGCGACGTGGTGGACGAAGTCCTCGCGTGGCTCGACGAGGACGACGTCGGTGGACGAGTCCAGGTCCTTGGCGACGGTGATACCGCCGTATCCCCCGCCGATGACGGCCACGGTCGTGGTCATGAGTCCCCCTAGTTCGTAGTACGTAATGTTGGTACTGCGAACTACAGTAGTTCGTACTCCGAACCATCGTCAAGTAGACTCGTGCGCATGACCACGGCCGAAGACCTCGGATTCGCGACGGCGCTGGTGCGGCTGTCGCATCTGGTGCAGCGGGCTTTCATCGACGTCGGCCGCTCCCACGACCTCACGCCCCAGCAGGCGCAGCTGCTCTGCGTGCTGGCGCAGGGGGAGACGGGCGTCGGGATGACCGAGCTCGGCAAGCTGCTGAACCTGGAGAAGTCCAGTGTCACCGGCCTGGTGGACAGGGTGCAGCGGCGCGCTCTCGTCGAGCGGGTCGCGGACTCCTGCGATCGCCGCGCGCTGAAGATCACGCTGACCGAGGAGGGGCTCCGGCTCGCGAACGCCGCTCACGAAGGCGTCGTCGAGAAGCTGGAGGAGATGGCGGCCGGTCTTCCGGCCGAACAGCGTGAGGCGGTCGCGATGGCCGCGTGGCGGATGCTGCCCGAAGACTGACGTCAGTGCCAGACGGCGGCGGCGAGCAGGAGTCCCGCCGCCGCGGCGCCGATCCCGGCGGCCATCGTGACACCGACGTTCAGCACGGCGCGCGGCCGTGTTTCGTCGGTGAACAGGCGCAGCGTTTCGTACCCGAAGGTCGAGAACGTCGTGAGCCCGCCGCAGAACCCGACGGCCAGCAGTGAGCGGATCCCGTCCGGCTGACCACCGTGCAGCGCCCAGCCGGTGAGGACCCCGAGGATCGCCGAGCCCACGATGTTGACCGCCAACGTGCCCCACGGGAAGGCGGGACCCCGCCACGCCCGCATCCGCAGGTCGGTCAGGAAACGCAGGATCGCGCCGGCGCCGCCGCCGAGCGCGACGAAGAAAACGGTCATTTCAGCATCGCGCGGGTGATTTCGTGGCCGGCGTAGACCGCTACCAGCGCGGCGGCCACCGTGCCGAAGGCGTACGCCAACCCGGTGAACGGATGCCCGGTCGTCACAAGATCGAGTGAGTCCGTCGCGTAGGTCGAAAACGTGGTGTAGCCGCCCAAAATCCCGACCCCGAGGAACGGTCGCAGCAGCCGGTGCGGATCGGCAGCCGCGGTCAGCGCCGCCATCAGGACGCCGATCAGCAGACAGCCGGAAACGTTGGTGGCGAAGGTCGAAAGCGCGAATTCGCCGCGGGAGTGGGGGACTGCGACCGACAGCCCGTAGCGGGCGAGGCTGCCCAGCGCGCCACCCGTGCCGACGGCCGCGAGCACGTCCCATCGCGGTCGCGGGACGAATGCCGGTTCAGCCATGGATACGAGCTTAGAACCGCTGTCCGGGTGAACTCGCGCCACGGTGTCGAAGATCGCTCCGGAGGTCGTTTTTCCCTGCTGGGCGGTGAATTTTCCGCAAACGTGTCGTAGGCTTGGCGACGCTCCAGGCCGATTTTCGGTCCGTCCGCTCGTCTGAGAAAAAGGTGGCAGGATGGCACAGGAACAGTCAGGTACGCAGGCTCCCGACAGCGGTTTGCTGCTGGAGGTCGAAAAGATCCCGACCGCGGTGGACCGCGGGAAGGCCAACGGCGCGGCCGCCGACAACGACGGCAACGACGGCTGAGTGCCCGAAACGCCGACGCTGGCTGACCTCGTGGCTCCGCTCGGGGTCAGCCAGTTCTTCCAAGACGTCCAGGGCGAGACCTACCGCCGTTTCGAAGGCCGCGCGGGCCGGTTCGCCGACCTGTTGCCGTGGCCGGCGCTGAACGCGATCCTCCGGCAGCATCGCCTGGAGTTCCCGCGGCTGCGGCTGGCGCTCGATGGGACTCCGGTGCCCATGGAGAGCTACACCGATCTCGTCCCCACCCGCCGCAGTGGCACCGTCCCCCGTCTGCAGGCCGCCCCGTTCACGGAGCACCTCCGCGACGGCGCGACGATGGTGCTCGACGCCATCCAGGAACTCAGCGACCCGATCGGCGATCTCGCCAGGAGCCTCGAACACGACCTCCGCGAGAGCGTCCAGGTCAATCTGTACGCGGGCTGGGGCGTGACGCACGGCTTCGACGTGCACTGGGACGACCACGACGCGTTCATCATCCAGGTCGCCGGCCGCAAACGCTGGCGGATGCACGGTCCGACCAGGCCCGCTCCGCTGCACCGCGACGTCGAGCAGCCCGAGCGCCCCGGTGAGCCCATCGACGACTTCATCCTCGAAGACGGCGACGTCCTCTATGTCCCGCGCGGGCATTGGCACGACGTCACCGCGGTGGGGGAGATGTCGCTGCACCTCACGCTCGGTTTCAGCCCGGCGACCGGGATCGACCTGGTGTCGTGGCTCGCCGACAAGCTGCGGGCGAGCACCGTGTTCCGCCAGGACCTCCCGAGGTTCGGGACGGATGAGGAGCGCGCGGCCCGCGCCGACGCCCTGCGTGCGGAGCTGGAAGCCACGCTGACCACCGACGTCGTCGGCCGGTTCCTCGCCGAGCGCGACTCGGCGGCTCCGGCGCACCCGCGGGTCGGGCTGCCGTGGGCGGCGACCCCCGGCCTGCTCCCGGACGGCGACGAGACCGAGGTCCGGTTCCTCGTCCCGAGGGCGGTGCTCGAGGAAGGCGACGGCAGGGTGACCCTGCTCGCGGACGGGAAACGGTTCGTCTTCGCGGACGCCGCGGCCCCGCTGCTGAAGGCGTTGCTCGACGGCAGCCCGCAGGCGGTCAAGCGACTCGCCGAGCTGTCCGAACTCGATCGGGGGACCGTTCGCGCCTTCCTTGGCGAGCTCACCACGCAGGGGCTTCTCTCCATCGGCTGAACGTCACAGGAGACGAGAAGTGTGAAGGAGGCTAGGACAGGGTAAGCTAAGGCATGCCTAAGGTAAGGTCCGGAGAGGTCAGCCGATGACCGCTCAGCTCTCGGACACCCCATCGCCGGACAGCTCGGCGCCGCCCGCCGCGTTGCCGGGCTGCGCCACGGTCGCGCGCATGCTGGGCGCGAGCCCCGCCGGCACCGCGGCCGACATGCGCTGCTGGCTGCTCATCGAGCAGCCGGGCCCCTGGCCCGCGGACGCGCTGGAAAACGTCCTCGACGAGGCCTTCCCCGCCGAACGCCGTGAGCTGCTCGAGAATCTGAGACGATCCCGCGGGCTCCGTCCCCTGCTGATCCGCCGTCCCGGCAAGCACCAGCGAGACCCGGATCGCCCCCGCGCCGTGTACGTCGGCGGGGGCGAACCGGGCAACCGCTGGATGGAACGCCTGGAGATCCGCGACACGAGCGAGCTGGCCGCGCTGGATCTCGAAGCGGTCGCGAACGGCGTCGGCGGACTCGGCACGCGAGTGGACGGGCCGCTGTTCCTGGTCTGCACGCACGGCACCAAGGACATGTGCTGCGCGGTGCTCGGCCGCCCGCTGGCCTCGGCGCTCAACGCGAACCATCCCGGCCGGTCCTGGGAGGTCAGCCATGTCGGCGGCGACCGCTGGGCGGGCAACCTCCTCGTGGTCCCCGACGGATTCCTGCACGGTCAGCTCAATCCGGCCGAGGCGGCGCTGGTCGCCAAGGCCGCGCTGCGCGGGCAGGTCGAACCGGAGCAACTCCGCGGCCGCACCTCCGCCAGGACGGCGTGGGCGCAGTTCGCGGAGATCGCGCTCCGGCGTCAGCTGGATCTGTCCGGATTGGACGACGTGCTCGCCGTCCAGGAGGAGCCGCTGCTCGAATCCGACGCGCGGGTGGTCACCGTGCGCGGCGGCGAGGACTACTACTCCGTGACCGTGCGCCGCCGGTCGGCGACGCCGCGCGGGGACAGCCGGTGCGCGGGCCTCATCCAGCCCGCCGGGTACGTCACGGACAACATCACCAAGCTCTGACCTCGCGAAGATCACCCGCGCTCGAACACCTGTTTGACACCTGTCTAGAACATGTGTTCGACTGGCCGAGTGCGATGGGATGGACAGCGGGCGGACGGCGGCGAGCCGGTGCTGCCCGGATTGGACGGGCTGCGGCGTTCGGTGCGCGCGCCCGAGTTCGGCGGCGTCACCTTTCACGAGGTGCACGCCAAATCCGTGCTGAACAAGGTGCCGGAGGGCTCCGGTGTGCCGTTCGGCTGGACGGTGAACCCGTACCGCGGCTGCTCGCACGCGTGCACGTACTGCCTCGAAGGCGGGACGCCGGTCCTGATGGCCGACGGCCGGACGAAACCGTTGGCGGACCTGGTTCCCGGCGACACGATCTACGGGACGCGCGGGCGCGGCGCCGGACGGCGCCTGGTGCCGACGGAGGTGCTCGCGCACTGGTCGACGCTCAAACCGGCGTACCGCCTGACCCTCGACGACGGAACGTCCATCGTGGCCAGTGGCGACCACCGGTTCCTCACCGGGCGCGGGTGGAAGCACGTCACGGGCTCCCGCTTCGGCGCGGCGCAGCGGCCGCATCTGGTCGGGGGCACCGAACTCGTCGGGGTCGGGAAGCTGACCCGAACCCCGGACGACACCATCGGCTACCGCGCCGGGTTCCTGTGCGGAATGCTGCGGTCCGGGGGATTCTCGGCCGAACAGGCCGCGGCGGACAGGGCGCTCAAGTACTTGCCGGACTTCGGCGCGTCGGTCGGCTTCGTGCAGGTGCCGTCGTCGCCGGATTCCCACTGGCAGCGGGGTTTCCTGGCCGGGCTGTTCGATCTCGCCGGTAGTTACCGGCACGGCGCGCTGCGCGTCACCCACGACGAACAGGACATCGTCTCCACCTTCTGTGCCGCGCTCGACAACTTCGGTTTCCGTTACGTGAAGACCGAAAACGCCAAATTCCGTCCGTTGTGGACGGTGCAGCTGCTCGGTGGGCCTTCGGAGGAGATGCGTTTCTTCCATCTCGCCGATCCCGCCGTCGGCTGGAAAAGGTCGCTCGACGGTCTCGCCATCGGACGCACCAGGCGGAAGGTGGCGTCCGTCGAGGCGCTCGGCATCGAGCTGCCGCTGTTCGACATCACCACCGGCACCGGCGACTTCATCGCCGACGGCATGGTCACGCACAACTGCTTCGCGCGGAACACCCACACGTACCTGGATTTCGACGCCGGACGTGACTTCGACACGCAGGTGATCGTCAAGGTCAACGCGCCCGAAGTGCTGGCCGCGCAACTGCGCCGGCCGAGCTGGACGCGCGAGCACGTCGCGATGGGCACGAACACCGATCCCTATCAGCGCGCCGAAGGCCGGTACGAGCTGATGCCGCGCATCATCACCGCGCTGGCGGATTCGGGGACGCCACTGTCCATCCTGACCAAGGGGACCGTGCTGGCCAGGGACCTGCCGCTGCTGGAATCGGTGTCGAAGGACGTGCCCGCCGGGCTGGCGATCTCGCTCGCGCTGCTCGACGAGGATCTGCAACGCCGTCTCGAACCGGGGACGCCGACCCCGAGGGCGAGGCTCGACCTGATCCGCAAGGCGCGGGACGCGGGCCTCCCGTGTTCGGTGCTGGTCGCCCCGGTGCTGCCGTACCTGACCGACACGGCGGAGGCGCTCGACGCCTTGTTCGCGCGGCTGGCCGAGGCGGGCGCCACACGCGTCACCGTCCTCCCGTTGCATCTGCGGCCGGGCGCGCGGGAATGGTTCGCGCGCTGGCTCGGCCGGGAACATCCGGAACTGGTGCCGAAATACCGCGAGCTGTACTCGCGCGGCGCCTATCTCCCGAAGTCCTATCGGGAGCGGTTGGGAACCCGCGTCGGCCCGTTGCTGCGGCGTCACGGCTTCGGTTCCCGTGCGGACGACGGGGACCGGATGCAGGTGACGATGCCCGTGCAGCGCGCCGCCGAGCCGGTCTTGCCGCCCGCGGAACAGCTCAAGCTGCTGTGAGGCTTGGGTGCCGGTTCGCGGTCAGGGCGAGGGCGTGACTCGCGTGATCAGGGTCCGCACTCGCGTGATCAGAGACGGGACTCACGTGACTGGAGGCCGCACTCGTGTGTGCGGTCTCTGATCACGTGAGATCCGTGCCCAATCACACGAGTCCCGTCTCTGATCACGCGAGTGCGGTGCCGAGCCACTCCGGCCTGGCTCAAGACTCGTGAGTGGAAAGTGACGTTCTCACGCGATTTGCCACTCACGAACGAGACCTCACGCCTCACTTTTGCCTCATCCGGTCGAAAGATCGACTCTTTTCGCGCAACACCGGAAAACGTCTTCCCGGTATGCGGCCCTTAATGTGAATCTTCTTACCCCGCAACGGATACGGCCGTTCGGCTTAGTCACTTGGCGGAAATCCTTTTCGTGCTTAATCTCGAAGGGACGAAGGCGAGGAGGTGCCTGTGACCACCCGAACGGATCGCACCGCCGCTGTCCGCATCGCCTGGGCCGCGACCAAGCTGACCAGAGCGGGCAGACACCCCATCGCCATCGGAAGACTCGCCGCCACCGTCGGCATGGATCCCGCCGAGGCCCACCGCCTGATGGACTTGATGGGCTACGTCATCCGCGACGGCCTGGTGGTGATGGACCGCGGCTCCCGGCCCGGCCCCGCCGACCGGACGGGCTCCGACCGCTACCGGGTGGACCTGTTCCTGCTGGCCGTCGCCACCGGCGAACCCGTGCACGCGGATTCGGTCTGCCCGGCGACAGGGGCACGCGTCCGCGTCCACTTCACCCGCGAAAGGGTGCTGAGCGTCGACCCGCCGCACGCCGTCGTCGCCGCGTCGCGCCTGTCCGATATCGACCTCACCCACGGCCAGGACTACGTCGAGGCGCTGGTCTGCACCCAGTTCTTCGCTTCGAAGGAGGCGGCCGCGGGCTGGCTGCTGGAGAACATCGACGGCCGGGTCCTGTCCGTGCCCGACTATCTGGCGCACACCCGGCGGATGGCCGCGGCGCTGGAGGCCTGGCCGACGATCTGAGAACACCTGGTCGCGAGGCATCCGGGACGGTTCGTTAGCCTTTGACGTCGGCGCAGAGCAGTCGAACCGCAGCGCCGTCGAATCGCAGAATCGTGATGCCGAAGGAGAGCACCCGCAGTGCTTCGCACCCACAAAGCCGGCACCTTGCGTGCCGAGCACGCCGGTCAGACGGTCACCCTCACCGGATGGGTGGCTCGGCGGCGCGATCACGGCGGCGTCATCTTCATCGATCTGCGCGACGCCAGCGGCGTGAGCCAGGTCGTCTTCCGCGAGGGCGAGATGGCCGAGCGCGCGCACCAGCTGCGGTCGGAGTACTGCCTCCGCATCGTCGGCGAGGTCTCGAAGCGCCCCGAAGGCAACGCCAACGCCGAGATCCCCACCGGCGAGATCGAGGTGCTGGCCACCGAGCTCGAGGTGTTGTCCGAGGCCGCCGTGCTGCCGTTCCCGATCGACGACCGGGTCGACGTCGGCGAAGAGACGCGCCTCAAGCACCGCTACCTCGACCTGCGCCGCAGCGGCCCCGCGGCCGCGATGCGCCTGCGCAGCGAGGTCAACCGGGCCGCCCGCGAGGTGCTGCACGCGCAGGAATTCGTCGAGGTCGAGACCCCGACCATGACCCGCTCCACCCCCGAGGGCGCCCGCGACTTCGTGGTCCCGGCCCGCCTCAAGCCCGGCTCCTGGTACGCGCTCCCGCAGTCGCCGCAGCTGTTCAAGCAGCTGCTCATGGTCGGCGGGCTCGAGCGGTACTACCAGATCGCGCGCTGCTATCGGGACGAGGACTTCCGCGCCGACCGGCAGCCGGAGTTCACCCAGCTCGACATCGAGATGAGCTTCGTCGAGCAGGACGACGTCATCGCCCTCGGCGAGGACATCGTGACCGCGCTGTGGAAGCTGATCGGCGCCGAGATCCCCCGGCCGTTCCAGCGCATCACCTACGCCGAGGCGATGGAGAAGTACGGCTCGGACAAGCCGGACCTGCGCTTCGACCTCGAGCTCACCGACATGACGGCGTTCTTCGCCGACACCCCGTTCCGCGTGTTCCAGGCGCCCTACGTCGGCGCCGTCGTGATGGCGGGCGGGGCCGACCAGCCGCGCCGCACCCTCGACGCCTGGCAGGACTTCGCCAAGCAGCGCGGGCACCGCGGTCTCGCGTACATCCTGGTCAACGAGGACGGCACGCTCGGCGGGCCGGTCGCGAAGAACCTGTCGGAGAAGGAGCGCGAGACTGTCGCGGAAGCCGTCGGCGCCAAGCCCGGCGACTGCGTCTTCTTCGCCGCGGGCAAGCCCGCCGACGCGCGTTCGCTGCTCGGCGCGACCCGCCTGGAGATCGGCGGCCGCCTCGGCCTGATCGACGAGAACGCCTGGTCGTTCGTGTGGGTCGTCGACTTCCCGATGTTCATCTCGGCCGACGAGTCCGACGACGTCGCCGTCGGCGGCGGCAAGTGGAAGGCGCTGCACCACGCCTTCACCTCGCCGACCCCGGAGTGGATCGGCAAACTCGCCGACGACCCCGGCAACGCGCTGGCCTACGCCTACGACATCGTCTGCAACGGCAACGAGATCGGCGGCGGCTCGATCCGTATCCACCAGCAGGAACTGCAGAAGCAGGTCTTCGAGCTGATGGGCCTCGGCGAGGAGGAGGCGCAGGAGAAGTTCGGCTTCCTGCTCGACGCCTTCGCGTTCGGCCCGCCGCCGCACGGCGGCATCGCGTTCGGCTGGGACCGGATCGTCATGCTGCTGGCCAAGGCCGATTCGTTGCGTGACGTGATCGCGTTCCCGAAGACCGGTGGCGGGTTCGACCCGCTGACCGCGGCCCCGGCGCCGATCACGCCGGAGCAGCGCAAGGAGGCGGGCATCGACGCCAAGCCCGCGCCGCCCGCTCAGAACTGATGCTCCATCTCAGGGCCGTGTGCCCGCCGGACCGGACCGAAGAAGCGATCCGGATCCTGCGGGCACACTCCGGGACCGCGCATCTCGTCTTGCATCGCGGGGTGGCGGTCTCGCCCGAGGGTGACCTGATCGAGGCCGACGTCGCCCGCGAGGCCGCCGACGAGATCATCGAGTCGCTGTGCGGGCTCGGTCTCGACCACACCGGCGGCATCACCCTGGAAGCGCTCGACACAGCGGTGTCCGACGCCGCGGACAAGGCCGAGGAGGCCGCGCCGGGTGAGGCCGCGGACGCGGTGGTGTGGCAGGAACTCGTCGGCCGCTCCGGTGAGGAGTCCCGGCTCACCTGGACGTTTCAGGCGTTCCTGACCATCGCTTGCCTGCTGGCGTCGGTCGGCGTGATCACGAACTCGTCGGTCACCATCGTCGGCGCGATGGTGGTGGGGCCGGAGTTCGGCCCGCTCGCGGCCATCGCGGTCGGGCTGGTGCTGCGCCGCGGCGATCTCGTCCGGCAGGGCGGGGTCGCGCTGCTCGGCGGCTTCCCGATCGCCATGGTGATCACGCTGGGTGTGGTGCTGGTGGGCAACGCCACCGGCGTGCTCGAAGTCAGCAAGCTCGCGGAGAACCACGAGGTGGATTTCGTTTACCAGGTGGGAATCGCGTCGCTGATCGTCGCACTGCTCGCCGGTGCGGCGGGAATGCTTTCCATGACCTCGGCCAAATCCGCCGCGCTCGTGGGTGTGTTCATCTCGGTGACCACGGTGCCGGCGGCCGGGTACGCGGTGGTCGCCGGGATTGCCGGTCAGTGGGACCGGTGTCTTTATTCGGCCGGTCAGCTGCTGGTCAATCTCATCGGAATCGTTGCAGCTGCGGCCATTGTGCTGATGTTTCGCCGTCGTGGGCAACGATCGAGGGTAACGGAACGTCCGCTTTCACGCGGATGAGTCCCAGATCGCGCCAGTGCGCGCGTTTGCCCGGATCTCAGTGGTCATGGTTGCTCAGTCACGAGTAGGGTCGGTGGTAATGACAGTCGATACCTCCTCTGCCGACGATTCGACCGTCGGAGCTGGAGCCGAAACCCTCGCCGTCGCAGCGGCAGTCGCTGCGGGCGAGTCGGTCCTATCGCGCCGCTTCGGCAGCGCGATCACGCTCGTCGCCCCGGAAGACCTCGCCGGCAGTGGCCCGGCGACAGTCGTCCGGGCGAGGGTGGCGTCGTCGCCGTTCGCGCTGCCACGCACCCTGGTCATCAAGCACTACCCCGATCCACCCGAACCGGGGCGGCCCGATCCGTTCGCGCAGGAGGCGGTCAGTTACCAGCTGTTCACCGCGCTCGCGCCGGAAGACCGGATGTGCCCGGAACTGCTGGCGCACGACGGCCGGTACCGGGTCCTGGTGATCGAGGACCTCGGCGGCGTCCCGACGCTGCACGACAAGCTCCACGCCCGTGACGCGCGGGGAGCCGAACGCGCGCTGCTGTCCTGGGCCCGGTCGCTGGGCAGGCTGCACGCGAGCACCGCGAGCCGCGAGCCCGATTTCAACGCGCTCCTGCGCCGTCTGGGCGGCCCGGTCAAGAACGAGGACGCGCCGCTTCCCGCCGTCTGCGCGCAACTGCCGGGGCTGCTGGAGGAACTGCTCGACGTCGAGACGCCGGAGCCCGTGCAACGGCGGGTCATGGAGGTCGCCGAGCGGGCGGGCGCGCCGTCGTACCGCGCGTTCAGCCCGGTCGATCTCAGCCCGGACAACAACCTCGTGACCAGCGGCGGAGTGCGGTTCCTCGACTTCGAACGCGGCCGCGTGCGCAGCACCCTGATGGACGCCGCGTACCTGCGGTTGCCGTTCGCGTCGAACGCGGACGCGCTGGCGCTGCCGCCGGGGATGAGCGAGGCGATGATCGCGGCCTGGCGGGCCGAGGTGGTCTCGGTCTGGCCCGGGCTCGCGGACGAGGAGGCGTTGGCCGAACATCTGATGGACGGTCAGCTGCTCCTGCTGTGGATCATCACCTGGGAGATCCTGCCCGAGCTCGACCTGGACAGGCACGCCACGCCGATCAGCCGGGAGGCCGCGCTGGTGACCTGGTGGCGGGAGCTGGCCAAACACTCGCTGCGCGCCCGCCTGACGGACATCTCCGAGCACGCCACCCGGGTCGCCGCGGCGCTCGGTGCCCGGCTGGGGCCGCACGCGGATCTCGCCTTCTATCCCGCTTTCCGGTAGTTTTCGCTCGCCTGTCCTCACCGCGTTACCCAGGCATCACCGCAGGTAAGTCTGCGTGGCCGATGGTGTCTACCGTGACCGTGATCAGTGTCGAAGTCACTCCGAGTCCCGAACCCCTCCTCCCACCGGCCCCGGCCGTACCCCGGTCCGCTCGCAGAATGGTCGTTCTCGGCGATTCCACGGCCGTGGGCCTGGGTGACCCGTTGCCGGCCCGAGGCGGCTGGCGCGGGGTCGGCCCGCTCGTCGCCGAGGCGCTGGGCGTCGAACCGGACGGCTACCTGAACCCGTCGTTCACCGGCGCGCGCATGGGGTGCGTGCTGACGAAGCAGCTTCCCGCGGCCGTGGCGCACCGGCCGGACGTCGCGCTGGTGGTGGCGGGGATGAACGACACGCTGAGGCCCGATTTCAGCGCCGAGCGGATCGCCGCGGACCTCACCGAGGTGATCCGCTCGCTGGCCGCCGTCGGCACCACCGTGGTGCCGGTGCGCTACCACGACCACGGCAAGGTGTTCCGCCTCCCGCAGTCGCTGCGGCGGGCACTGAGCGAGCGGGTGGCCGAACTGAACGCCGCCATCGCCGGTGTCGTCGAGCGCGAGGGTGTGCCGTGTCTCGATCTCGAACTGCTGCCCGGCGCCTACGACCTCACCGCGTGGAGCGTCGACCGGCTGCATCCGTCGGAACTCGGGCACCGGATGCTGGCGACCGGGTTCACCGAGCGGCTCGCCGAGGCCGGGTTCGCGGTACCGCGTCCGGTCAGTCTGACCTGCTCGGGAGGGGTGGAGCCGAGTGCCGCCGGGCACTTCGGCTGGCTGGTGCTGAAGGGGGTGCCGTGGGTGTGGCGGCGGGGCCGTGAGTTCGCGCCGTACGCGGCCGTGATCATGTGGCATTCGTTCCGGGAGCGGCTGCGCTGACCTGTGCCCGGAACCGTCGGTGGCAACGGCTACCGTCGACACCGTGGCACAGGACGAACTCTTCACCGTGAACCCCGACCTCGGGCCTCCTCCGGAGGAGGCCGAGCCGAGGGAGGTCGCCGTACCGGCAGGCTCGCCGCTGGCGGTGCGGATGCGGCCGCGGTCGCTCGGCGAGGTCGTCGGCCAGCAGCACCTGCTGCGCGAGGGTGCGCCGCTGCGGCGGCTCGTCGAAGGCGCGGCTCCCGCGTCGGTGCTGCTCTACGGCCCGCCGGGGACGGGCAAGACCACGCTGGCGAACCTCGTCTCGGCCGCCACAGGGCGCCGGTTCGTGGCGATGTCGGCGCTGTCGGCCGGGGTGAAGGAGGTGCGCGGGGTCATCGAAGAGGCCCGGCGCCGCCGGAACTACAACGCCGAGAACACCGTCTTGTTCATCGACGAGGTCCACCGGTTCTCCAAGACACAGCAGGACGCCCTGCTCGGCGCCGTCGAGGACAGGACGGTCCTGCTGGTGGCGGCCACCACGGAGAACCCGTCGTTCTCCGTCGTCTCGCCGCTGCTCTCGCGGTCGCTGGTGCTGCAGCTGCGGCCGCTGACCGACGAGGACATCGTCGCCCTGATCGACCGCGCGCTGACCGACGAACGAGGTCTCGGCGGCGAACTCACGCTGACCGAGGACGCGCGGGCACATCTGGTGCGGCTGGCCTCCGGCGACGCGCGGCGCGCCCTGACCGCGCTGGAAGCGGCCGCAGACGCGGCGAGCGCGACCGAGGCCAAGACGATCGACCTCGCCATTGTCGAGTCCACAGTGGACAAAGCGGCGGTGCGGTACGACCGCGACGGCGATCAGCACTACGACGTCATCAGCGCGTTCATCAAATCGATCCGCGGGTCCGATGTGGACGCCGCGCTGCACTACCTGGCGCGGATGATCGAGGCGGGGGAGGACCCGCGGTTCCTGGCGCGTCGTCTGGTGGTGCACGCGAGCGAGGACATCGGCATGGCCGACCCGACGGCACTGCAGTCGGCCGTCGCGGCGGCGCACGCGGTGCAGTTCATCGGGATGCCGGAAGGCCGTCTCGCGCTGGCGCAGGCGACCGTGCACCTGGCGACCGCGCCGAAGTCGAACGCCATCGTCACCTCGATCGACGCCGCGCTCAGCGACGTCCGGTCCGGGCGGATCGGGACGGTGCCGCCGCATCTGCGGGACGGGCACTACGCGGGGGCGGAGAAGCTCGGCAACGCGAAGGGCTATCGGTACCCGCCCAACGCGCCGGAAGGTGTTCTGGCGCAGCAGTATCCGCCGGATGAGCTGGTCGGGCGGGACTATTACGAACCGACGCAGCGGGGTGCGGAGCGGACTCTGCACGAGCGGGTGCCGAAGCTGCGGCGCACGATCCGGGGTGAGCGTTAGCTTCGCATTCGGAGCAGAGCCGGGAGATCGGTGACGTTCGTCGATCATGGCGGATCACTGGGTTGTCGTGCTGTGTCCACGAACGCGAGCAGAACAAGTTGACAACTGTGGTGGCTTCCTTCGCCGCGGTGACCAGGGGTGGCGCCAGCCGCTCCGGACGAGGTGCGCACCAACGCCGCTGTCGTCGTCGAGCTCACGATCACGCCGGAACTGCTGCGGATCAGTGAACTCGACTTCGTCTACTGCGAGGCGAGATCGCGCAGGAGGTCCGGTTCGGGGCTGTCGACGCCTACAACGGCGGGTGGACCTTTGGGATCTGGGCCGGGAAACGGTCTACCAGGCCCGGCGCACGGCGGCGGCCAGCCGCCGCGCTGCTCGGCTTCGAGCTGACCTTCGTTGGCCAAGGACGACGGGGACTTCGTCTTCGCGTTGTGGGAACCCGCCACGGGAAGGTGTCCAGCGGAACACCGGCGGAGCAGAAGCTCCGCGACGCGCGGGTGAAGGCCGCCGCCTATCGCGCCCTGCAAAGCGAATCGCCCGCTCAGTGGCGGGGCTTCCTGGAAACGGACATCTTCCTCGCCGCCGAGGCGGACAAATCCTGAGGTAGCCCGCTCGACGTTGCGGGCTATTGAGCGCAGGCGAGGTCTGTGACTCTGCGCGCCGCCGGACTGTGGCATCGACTGTGGGTCTTGGTGCGTTGGATGACCGGTCCGTTCACGGACCTGATCTGTACGAGGGCGACGGTTGCGTGGGCATCCGGCACGAGTTCCGCGCGCTCACCGACTCGAATCGCGAGTCATGGCCACCCCGCTCGGCTGTGTGGGCATGCCGAGGTGCCCGTCGCCGGTGGGGGTGGCGGGCTTCTCGGGTCAGGCGGTGGCGCGGTGGAGGGTGTTGCGCCGGGGTCTTCGTAACGGGTCCAGATACTGGGGCGGAATGAACTCCGGTAACCCATCGGCTGCCATGCGAACCTGCCAGTCCCCGTGATGGATCAGGCGGTGGTGGAACCCGCAGAGCAACACCAGGTTCCGGAGGTCGGTGGGTCCGCCGTCTGCCCAGTGATCAATGTGGTGGGCGTGGCAGTTCCTCGGCCGCCGATGGCAGCCCGGGAAGGCGCAGCCTCGGTCGCGGATGTTGAGGGCTCGGCGTTGGGCGGGGGTGACGAACCGCTTCAACCGCCCCACATCCAACGGCTCACCCGCCGCACTGAGCACGATGGGGAGCATGAGGCAGTCGCAGGCGGCCATTCTGGCTTCGCGGGCGGTCATGGTGCCGACGAAGTCCACGCACGCGTTCCCCAGTCCAGTCTTCAACTCCTCCAGACCGATCGTGACGTGCACGAGAGTCCGGTAGCCGTTGGTGCCGGGCTGGTCGGGGCAGGCGATGGCTAGGTCCAGGAGTTCGGCCCAGGCGTCGCCCTGGCGTTCGGCTTTGGTGCGTATATCGGCTTGGCCGGATTCGTCGATCGGGCGTGGTGCCGCGTAGGCCTCGAGGGCTGCGGCGGTGCGGGCACCGAGTTCATCATCGAGGAGGCCGTTCAGTGTCCAGAACCCGTCCTTGCGCCGTTCCAGGGTGACTTCACGGCTGGGTTGTTTGGGTTCGGGGTCTTTGGGCTCGTTGCCGTCGGGGTCGAGCCAGGCGAGCAGGTTGTCCCCGAGCTTCGACACCTGCCGGGGCCCGGCGTCGCGGGCCAGATCGGCGAGGGTCTTCTCCGCGCACTCCCGATCCTCCACCGACACATCCGGTGGGATCCGGGCCAGGATCTCCAGGATCTGCTTGATCCGTTCACTCCCGATCGCGCCCTCAGCGGCAGCCGCACCCGTAGCGGGAGCCACCGCCGGAACCTCCGTGTCGTCCAGTGCTCGGGTCGGGTTCAGCGCGATCGCCTGACTCACGATCGGACCGGCCTCGCCCCGCGACAACCCGGCCACGTCAGCGAACCACGCTGCTGTACTGCCGTAGCCGTAGAGGTCTTTCGCGCCCCGGGACTCGATCTCCGCCAGATACCGCCCCAACCCGGCGGAGGCGATCCGCATCATCTGCAGGAACTGCAGCACGCCATGAGCAAGCTCCAGCTTGCCAGCACGCCACAGCTCCTGCGGCAACTCGGGGAGAAACGTCTCGGACACCCCACAACAATACCGCACAACTATCGAACAGGTGTTCGTAATTTTAAGCAACAACGCAACCGGCACATTCACCACTGACGGGTGAATCTGCCAAAAAGCCGCTGCTACCCGACGTGACATCGACCGTCGACCACCGCATTTAGTCGACTGAGGAGTCCTAACAAAATGAATGGGTTTTGAGGCGGCGGAACCAGTGCGGCAGGGCGAAGGTGCTTTTGTCGCGGTCGTAGGCCCGGTCACTGTAGAACCGGCGGCCCGCGCGGGCGGGATCGCGTGGATCAACGGCATCGGTTGGGTGACGTCGTGCCGGTTCCCCGCCGGTCAGCGTGGCCGCGAGCGGTATGCCGGTGCCGTCGGTGATCATGCGGTGTTTCCAGCCCCCTTTTACGCACGAACATGCGATCCGCCGCCCGTGGCCAGGTCAGAAAACACCTCATGTCAGATCCATGGCCCATCTCCTGCCGCGGGGAGCCCCGCGGAATCGCGGTATGGAGCACGAACTTCACCTGCGGCAACAACGGGTCCTCACCGCTAGGACCCCTCGACGCGAGCCCGCGCGGCCCGGCGTATAACGACCTACACGGTTCCACATCGTAGGAATCGGTGTCATATCGTGGACGAGCGACATAAGGTCCGGGACATGTCGCCGAGAACCCTCTTGCGGGCCGTCATGGCCGTTTCCGCCGTCGCGCTCCTCGCCGCGTGCAACGCCTCGGTCAAGGACCCGGCCGCCCAGAACGCCGCCGGGCCCGCGCTGGTCCTGATCACGCCGAGCCCGGTCGGGGTCAACGACTTCCTCAAGCTCGCCGTCCAGGGTATCGAGGACTCGGCCAAGAAGCACAACGGGACGCAGAAGGTGTTCCAGAGTACCGATCCGGCGTCGATCCAGCAGAATCTCGCGGCCGCGGTGCGCGAGAAGCCCGCCGTGATCGTCGCCGTCGGCTTCAACTTCGCCGACGCGATCGCGGCCGAGGCCGAGCGCAATCCCGAGCAGAAGTTCCTGTTCGTGGACTCCTGCACCACCAAACCGTTCCCGAACGTCACTTGCGCGGTGTTCCGCGAGCACGAGGGCACCTACCTCGCCGGTGCCGAAGCCGGGCTGCTGAGCAAGACAGGCAAGGTCGGCGCGGTCGTCGTGCTCGACGCGCCTCAGTTCCACCGGTACTCGATCCCGTTCGGCAAGGGCGCGGAGAAGGCCAAGCCCGGCACCACGCTCGCTCCGCTGTTCATCGGCGGCGCGAATCCGTTCAACGATCCGGCCAGGGCGAAGGCGCTCGCCACCACGCTCGCCGGCCAGGGCGTCGACCACGTCATGGGCGCGGCCTCCGCGGCGGGCAACCTCGGTGTCTTCGAGGCGGCCAAACAGGGCGGATTCTTCGCGTTCGGTGTCGACGCCAACCAGTGCCCGGCCAGCCCCGGGCAGGTCGTGGACAACGTCATCAAACGGACCAACGTCGTCATCGGCGACGGGGTCGAGGCGATCCTCGGCGGCAAGACCGGCGAGACGAAGTCCTATGGTGTCAAGGAGAAGGGTATCTCCTTGACCGGGCTCGAGCCGGACGCCGCGACGTCGCAGTGTGTCGTCGCGAGCCATCCCGACGTGCTGGCGAAGGTCGGCGAACTGCGGGACCAGATCATCTCGGGCGCGATCGTCGTCGATGACCCCGCCGAATCCTGACGCCGTCTCACTCCGGGGGATCGTCAAGCGGTTCCCTGGAGTGCTCGCGAACGACCACGTGGACCTCGACGTCGGCGCGGGCGAGATCCACGCCCTGATGGGTGAGAACGGCGCGGGCAAGTCGACGCTCATGTCCGTGCTCTACGGTCTCCACCGGCCCGACGAGGGCACGATCTCCTTGCACGGCAAGGAAGTGTCCTTCGGCTCGCCCGCGCAGGCCATCGACGCCGGTGTGGGCATGGTGCAGCAGGGGTTCGCGTTGTTCGGCGGACTCACCGTCACCGAGAACGTCGTGTTCGGCAGTGAACCCACCCGGCGCGGCCTGCTGGACCGCAAGGCGGCGACGGCCCGCGTCACCGAGCTGATCGAACGGCACGAACTGCGGCTGCGGCCCGGTGACCGCGTCCGCGACCTGCCTGTCGGACTCCGGCAGCGCGTCGAGATCCTCAAACTCCTGTACCGCGAGGCCGCCGTCCTGATCCTCGACGAGCCCACCGCCGTGCTGACCCCGCCCGAGACCGAGCGGCTGTTCGGCGTACTGCGCACGCTCGCCGGGGAAGGCCGCACGATTCTGCTGGTATCGCACAAACTCCAGGAGGTTCTCGCCGTCAGCGACCATGTCACGGTGCTGCGGGACGGCCGCGTCAGCGCTCGCGGGCGCACGGCGGACCAGACCGCCGCGGGACTCGCCGCGGCGATGACCGGACGCGAGGTCGACCTCGACCGCGTCCATCCGGCCGGATCTCCTGGCGCCGCCGTCCTCGAAGCCCGTTCCCTGACCGTTCCCGGCGTGGAAGGAAAACCCTTGCTGGACAACGTGTCCCTGACCGTGCGCGCCGGGGAGATCGTCGGCGTCGCCGGGGTCGCGGGCAACGGCCAGGCCGAGTTGTCCGGCGCGATCACCGGCCTCCTGAAGACCGGCGGCGAGATCGTCCTCAAAGGACAGAGTATCGACGGCCCGTCGGTCCGCGCACGCCGGGACGCGGGGCTCGCGCACGTTCCCGAAGATCGCGCCGAGGTCGGCTCCGCGCCCACGGCGAGCCTCCGGGAGAACCTGGCTGTCGGCTTCCATCGTAAGCGACCCTTGGTGCGCAAGGGATTCTTGCGTCGTAAGGCGGTCGATGACCACGCGTCGGCGATCATCGAGGCCTATGACGTCCGTGGGGCGGGCCCCACCGCCGCGATGGGCACGCTGTCCGGCGGCAACCAGCAGAAGGCGATCTTCGGCCGCGAACTCACCCACAGCGCGCCGTTCCTGCTGGTCGAGCAGCCCACTCGCGGGGTCGACGTCGGTGCGATCGAGAACATCCACGCCCGGCTCGTCGCCCATCGCGACGCCGGGCACGCCGTCCTGCTGATCTCCGCCGAACTCAGCGAGATCCTCGCGCTTTCGGACCGCGTGCTGGTGCTGTTCGAGGGCCGGATCGTCGCGGAATTCACCAAGGACGAAGCCGATCCGCACACGGTCGGCCTGGCGATGGCCGGAGGTGCCGGATGACCCGCGTCCGCCTCATCGCCGTCCCGGTCGTCGCGGCGCTCGTGCTCGGCGCGATCCTGTTGCTGGCCACCGGAACCGATCCGCTGGCCGCCTATGGCGCGATCCTTTCGGGCGCGTTCGGTCCCGACGGTATCGGCGACACGCTCGCCTACGCGGTCCCCGTCGCGGGGATGGCCACCGCGCTCGCGATCCCGCTGCGCGCGGGCATGGTCAACCTCGGCGGTGAGGGGCAACTCGTGCTCGGCGCGATCAGCGCGCTCGCCGTCGGGCTGTACGTCCCCGGTCCTGGGCTGGTCAAAGTCGTTTTGGCACTGCTCGCGGGCACTCTCGCCGGAGCCGCGTACGCCGCGCTGGCCGCGGTCTGCGAGAACCGCCTGGGTGTCCCGCTGCTGATCAGCACGTTGCTGCTGAGCTATCCGGCGATGTCGCTCGCGGGGTATCTGGTGCGATTCCCAGTGAAGGACGCCGGTTCCAGCCTGCCGCAAAGCCCGCAGCTGCCCGAAGGCGCACGGCTGCCCGAACTCGACGGCGTGACGACCGGGATCTTCCTGGTGGTGGCGGTGATCGCGGTCTACGCGGTGATCGACGCTCGCACGCCCGCCGGTTTCGAGACGAAGGTGACCGGCTGGGCGCCGCGATTCGCCATCTACGCCGGGATCGACCGGCCGAAGCTCACGGTGCGGCTGCTGGCCGTGTCGGGCGGGACCGCCGGACTGGTCGGCGCGATCGCCGTCCTCGGCTTCCCGTACCGGTTCATCGACGGCGCGCTGATCACGCCGCAGTACACCTGGATCGGCCTGCTCGCGGCGCTGCTCGCCGGGGCCAGCCCGCTCGGGACGCTGCTCGCGGCGGTCTTCTTCGCGGCGCTGACCAGCGGCGGGTTCGCCATGGAACGCGCCACGCAGGTCCCGCGCGAGCTGACCGCGGTCCTGCAAGCGGTGCTGATCATCTTCCTCGCGGCCACCTCCGGGGTCTTCAAGCGGAAGGCGAGGCGGGCATGATCGACGCGAGCCTGTTCTCCTCGGCGCTCACCGCGCTGACACCCATTCTGTTCGCCGCGCTCGCGGGCGCGCTGTGCCAGCGGGCCGGGGTCTTCAACATCTCCCTCGAAGGATCGCTCCTGGTCGGCTGCTTCGGCGCCGTCGCCGGGAGCTGGTACACCGGCAGCGCCTGGATCGGCGTCGTCGTGGCGGTGATCGCGGCGACGGCGTACTCACTGATCCTCGCGATCGGGTCGATCACCTTCGACGGCGATCCGATCGTGCTCGGCGTCGCGAGCAACCTGCTCGCGGTCGGGCTGACGAGCTTCCTCATCCGCACGGTCTTCGGCACCGAGGGCTCGTTCAGCGATCCCACGCTGCGAGGCTTGGGGCAGTTCGGCCCGATTCCCGGGCAGTCGTTGCTGGTCTACCTGTCCTGGCTGGCCGTGCCCGCGCTCGCGGTGCTCCTCTACCGGCACCCGTGGGGCCTGCGGCTGCGCGGCGTCGGCGAACGTCCGGAGGCGGCGTCCAGCCTCGGCGTCGACGTGACCAAGTACCGCTACGGAGTGATCCTCGCCGGGGGAGCGCTGTGCGGTCTCGGCGGCGCGCAACTGGCGCTCGGCTCGGTGACGCTGTTCGCCGAGAACATGACCGCCGGCCGGGGCTGGATCGCCGTCGTCGCGGTCATGCTGGGTCGCGCGCATCCGCTCGGGGTGCTCCTCGCGGCGCTGCTGTTCGGCCTCGCGGAGGCGTTCGGCTTCCGGCTCCAGGGCATCGGCCTCCCGCAGCAGGCCACCGATGCCGCGCCCTATGTCGTCACGCTCGTGGCGCTGTTCCTGTCCAATTTCAAGCGCAAGAAGGGACAGCCCGCGTGAGCGACGTCCTGCCCATCACCAAGATCCCCCGGCACGGACTGCCGCCGCGCGCCGTCGTCGTGGGCGACCCGGACCGCGCGAGAGCGGTCGCCGAAATGCTGGACGACGCCGTCCTCGTCGGTCAGAACCGCGAGTACCGCAGCTACACCGGCACCTGGAAGGGCGTCCCGGTCGTCGTGTCCTCGCACGGCGTCGGCGGGCCCGGCGCGTTGTGCCAGTTCGGCGAGCTGGCCGAGGCGGGCGTCCGCACGTTCCTGCGGCTCGGCACCGCCGGATCGCTGGCCGACGGGATCATCGACGGCGACCTCGTCATCGCCGAGGCGGCGGTCCGCGACGACGGCGTCACCCAGCAGCTGATCCACCCGGAGTACCCGGCGTTCGCCACCCCGGAGGCCGTCGTGGCGCTGAGCCGCGCCGCCCCGGAGGCGCATCGCGGCGTGGTGTGGACGCGGGCCGCGTTCAGCCCGCTGGTGCTCACCCTCCCGATGGCCGATTACCTGGCCGCGCGGGTGATCGCCATTGAGATGGAACTCTCCACACTGCTGGTGTTCGCGGCATTGCGTGGCCTGCGGGCCGGTGGTGTGCTCGTGATCGACGGCGACGCGCGGCCCGAGCATCCCGACCCGTCGGCCTACGACCCGCATCGCGACGTCGTGGCCGAGGGGGTGGCGAGGGCGACTCGCGTCGCCCTCGACGCCGTGGTCGAGTTGGAAGGGGCGGAATGACGGAAGTGTGGCGAAAAGCGGCTCTCGAGCTGGCGGGCACTCTGGCGGCGGACGCCGCCGAGCGCGACCTCGCCGGACGGCTCCCGGTCCAGGAGGTCGGCCTGCTGCGCGAGTCCGGCCTGCTGCCCCTGCTCGACACCGCGGGCTGGGCGGCCGCGAACCAGGCCACCCGGATCGTCTCCGCCGCGGACGCGTCGGTCGGGCATCTGCTCGGCTACCACTACCTGCAACTGTGGCGCACCGGCCTCTTCGGGCCGCGCGCCGCGAGCGAACCGGGCTGGTTCTGGGCGGGTGTGAGCAACCCGCTCGACGCCGCCCTGCTCCTGACCCCGGCCGACGGCGGGTTCACGGTCGAGGGCACCAAGACCTTCGCCACCGGCGCGGCCGTCGCCGATCGATTGGTGGTCAGCGCGACGAGGACCGACAACGGCGAGAAGCTCACCTTCGTCGTGGACGCGCGCGCCGACGGCATCACCTTCCCCGGTGACTGGGACAACATCGGGCAGCGGCTCACCGCGAGCGGCGCTGTGCGGTTCGAGGCCGTCCGGCTCACCAAGGACGACGTCCTCGGTGCCCAGCCCGAGGACCAGTCGGATCCGAAGGTGCCCCGTGTCTCCCTGGCGTCGATCGGGTTCCAGCTCATGCTCGCGCAGGTCTACGTCGGCCTCGCGTGCGGCGCGCTCGACGCCGCCGCGGGCTACACGCGCGAGACCGCGCGGGCCTGGACACTGTCCGATGTGGACAAAGCGACGCAGGATCCGTACACGCTGGCCGGGTACGGCGAGCTGGTCGCGACGGCGCGGGCGGCCGGATTCGCCGTCGACGCCGCGGTTGCCGCCCTCGGCGAGGCCGACGAGCGCGGGTTCGACCTGTCTCCGGCCGAGCGCGCCGAAGCGGCGATCGCCATCTCGTCGGCGAAGATCGTCGCGAGCCGGGCGGCCGTCGAAACCACGAGCAAGGTCTTCGAGTTCACCGGCGCGCGGGCGACGGCGACCAAGTACGGTTTCGACCGGTTCTGGCGCAACGCCCGCACGCTGACCCTCCACGATCCGGTGACCTACAAGGCGCGCGAGGTCGGCGACCACTTCCTCAACGGGATCCCGCCGTGCCTTTCGGGGTACAGCTGATGACGCTGCCGATCCTCGCCGAAAGCGTCCGCCTCGACGACGACGGCGTGCACATCCTCGACCGCCGTGTCTTCCCGTTCGCGCGGGAATGGGTGCTGTGCCGGACTTCGGAAGAGGTCGCGGTGGCCATCGAGGACATGGTCACCCAGTCGTCCGGGCCGTATTTCGCCGCACTGGGCGCGATGGTGCTCGGCGCCCGTGAGGCGTCCGGGCTCCCCGACGCCCGCGCGTACCTGGAGCGCGTGGGAGAGCGGATCATCGCCACGCGCAAGACGAACAACCACCTGCGCAAGGCCGTCGCCGCCGTTCTATCCGAAGTGGACAAGTCGACGGGCGACCTGGTCGAGGCGGCGACGGCGGGGGCGCGAGCGGGCGACGAGCTGTACCGGTCGCGCAGCCGTGCGCTCGGCGAGGCCACGGCGGCGCTGGTGCCGGACAAGGCGACCGTGCTGACGCATTGCTGGGCGGATCTGTACCTGGTCGAACTGGTGCTGGCCGCGCGGCGGCAGGGCAAGGAGTTCTCCTTCCTCTGCACGGAAACCCGGCCGTATCTGCAGGGCGCGCGGCTCACCGCCGAGACCCTCGCCGAGATGGGCGCCGACACCCGGCTGATCACCGACGGGATGGGTGCGGCCGTGCTGTCTTCGGGAGAGGTCGGCGCGCTGGTGACCGCGGCCGACCGGGTCACCATGGACGGCCACGTCGTCAACAAGATCGGCACCCTGGGGCTTGCGGTGGCGGCGGAGGCGTTCGGCGTGCCGTTCCACGCGATGGTCCAGGCGCCGGATCAGGCCGCGCCGACCGGCGCCGACGTGCCGATCGAGTACCGCGACGGCGACGAGGTGCTGAGCGCGCTCGGCCACCGTGTCGCCAGCGAACGCGTTCGTGGGCACTACCCGGCTTTCGACGTGACACCACCGCGTTTCGTGACCAAGGTGGTGACCGACCGCGGGGCCTTCGAACCAGGACGGCTCCGCGAGTACTACGCAGAAGGGGAAGCGAACCAGTGACCGCAACGCTGACCGCCCGGTGGGTGGTCCTCGACATCGAGGGCACGCTGACGGCCACCAGCTACGTGCACGTGACCCTCTACGACTACGCGCGCCCGAGGCTGGGCCCGTGGATCGACGAGCACCCGGAAGACCCCGAGGTCGCCGGCGCCGTCGCCCGGATCAAGGAACTCGGCGGGCTCCCGGCGGACGCGTCCACTGTGGACATCGTGCGGGTGCTGCACGGCTGGATGGACGCGGACCAGAAGATCGCGCCGCTGAAGACGTTGCAAGGCCTCATCTGGCAGCGCGGGTACGCCGACGGCGACCTGACGACGGAGTTCTTCGGCGACGTCGCCCCGGCCCTGCGTTCGTGGCACGGGTCCGGGCTGCGGCTCGCCGTGTTCTCCTCCGGCTCGGTCGCCGGGCAGGTCGCGTCGTTCTCGCGGACCACCGACGGCGACGTCACCGGCCTGTTCGAGAAGCATTTCGACACCGTCAACGCCGGGCCGAAGCGGGAGGCGCCGTCGTATCGCGCGATCGCTTCGGCGCTGGCGGCCGAGCCGGGCGACGTCGTGTTCTTCTCCGACGTTCCGGCCGAACTGGACGGGGCCGTCGCCGACGGCTGGCAGACCGTCGGCCTCGCGCGCGACGGCGAACCTTTCGGCGACGCGGATTTCGGGGCACACCGGACGATCCGGACGTTCGACGAGGTGAAGGTCGTTCCTCGATGAGTGTCTTGGAACTCGCCGGACGCGCGCTCGCCGAGGAATCCGCCCGGTTCGCCGGGCTCGGCTGGATGCGGGGCACGTCGGGCAACCTCTCGGTGGTGCTCGGCCGTGATCCGCTGCGGGTCGCCGTGACCGTCAGCGGACGGGACAAAGGCGAGCTGACCAGCGATGACGTCGTGGTGGTCGGCGAGGACGGGCTGGCCGTGGCCGACCAGCCGAATCCGGACAAGGTGCCCTCGGCCGAGGCCGGGCTGCACGCCCGGATCGCGGCCGTGTCGGGCGCGGGTGCGGTGATCCACGTGCACGCGCTCGCGCCGGTCGTGGCCGCCGAGCACTGGCCGGACGGCGTCGAACTGCGGGACCTGGAGATGCTCAAGGGCTTCGGCCGCGCGGCGCACGACGACCTGGTGACGATTCCGGTGATCGCCAACGGCCAGGACATGCGCGTCCTCGGCGACGCGTTCGAGGCGGGGTTCCGGGCGGACACGCCGGCGGTGATCGTCGCGCGGCACGGGATCTACGTCTGGGGCGATGACCTGCGCCACGCGCGTCATCGCCTGGAATGTTTGGAGTGGTTGCTCCGGTTCCGGGTAGAGACAAGACTCGTCACTGGAGAAAGGGGAGTGCGATGACCCTGCTGACCGTGTGGCCGGACGACCGGCCCGGCGAGATCGCGCTCAGGACCGAGGATCCGGCCGTGATCACCGCGGAACTGGGACGGCTCGGCGTCCGGTTCGATCGGTGGGAACTCGTCGCGGACCTGCCGCGCGAAGTGACGCCGGAGCAGGTGCTGGCCGCTTACGAGGAGCCGATCGGCAAGGTCTCGGCGGCCGAGGGGTACACCTTCGTCGACGCCGTCCACATGACGCCGTCCGACGAGCCCGGCTGGGCCGCGGAGGCCGCCGAAGCCCGGCAGAAGTTCCTCGCCGAGCACACCCACGACGATGACGAAGACCGCTTCTTCGCCCGTGGGTCCGGCGTGTTCTACCTGCACGTCGGCGGACGGGTGTACGCGGTGCTGTGCGAGGCGGGAGACCTGCTGAGCGTGCCCGCGAACACCACGCACTGGTTCGACATGGGCACGCGGCCGGACTACGTGTCGGTCCGGTTCTTCCACGACGACGGTGGGTGGGTCGGGAACTTCACCGGTGCCAAGCTGGCGGGGGACTTCCCGGACTTCGACACTTTGACCGCTGGGCGCCACTGACGCTTCCCGCCTGTGACGAGGTGAAGGGAGCTTTCCCCGCATGAGATGCGGGGAAAGCTCCCTTCATGCGCGCTGCCGGGTCTGTCAGGCGGGGGTCCAGAGGGCAGGCACGTTCGGCGGCTCCCAGCCGGGCAGGGACCGGTGGCCCTGACGGCAGACGTAGGCCGAGCCGTTGTAGGTCACCCGGGCACCGGTGGCGTAGTCGGTGTTGGGCTTCCAGGCGTCCGACGGCGCCGTGGTGGTCGTCGTCGGGGTGGTGGTGGTCGTCCGCGTCGTCGTCGGACTGGTCGTGGTGGTGGGTGTCGTGGTCGTCGTCCCGGTGGTCGTGGTGGGTGTGGTGGTCGTCGTCGGCGGAGCGCCGCCGCCGCGCGGGTTGTCCGACGCGATCGCGTAGGTCGTCCCGCCGAAGGTGAACGTGAAGTTCGACGGGGACGCGATCGGCATGTAGTAGTTCAGCCGGATCTCGACCGTGGCACCCGGGGCGATGTTCTGCCAGGTCGGCACGGTCACCGCGACATGCTGGAAGTCTCCCTTCATCCCGCCGACGTTGGGCCCGCTGTGGCCCTTGCTCGTGACCGCCAGGCCGAAACCGGACTGGTCGGACATGCTGCCGGGCGCGCTCGTGCCGTAGTCGAACTCGATCTTCGTCCCACCGGGGATGGTGGTGGTCGAATTGTTGGTGATACGCATCCGCGGGGTGATCGGGTAGTTCGCGTCGCCCAGCGCGAATCCGGTCAGGTTGACGTTCGCGTTCAGCACCGACGACGGCGCGGGACGCGACGACTTCGAGGCGCCGTACGGGGCCGCGCCGCGCAGGCCGTCGTTGATCTTCGTGATCAGCGTGTCACCCATGAAGTACTGGCCCTTGGCGGCGTCGAAGGCGTAGTCGCCCGCCAATTCCCAGATCATGACGCCGCCGATGCCCTTGTCGGCCACGTACTTGGCCTTCGTGGCGAGCGACTCTTCGTCCTCAGTGGACAGGAACACCTTCTTGTCGTTGTTCCACAGCCACGGCGTCACCATGCTGTTGTCGTAGTGCCGGTTGTAGGTGCCGGAGAGCCGGTCTTTCGGGTTGTTCTTCGGGTCCAGCCCGTACTTCTCCAGGTAGTCCGGGGTGATCTCGTTCTCGAGGTTCTTCGCGTGCCACATGGGGTTCGCGCCCGCGGGTACCTCGGCGCCCGTCAGGCTCATGTCGTGCCAGAGGTTGTCGATGCCGATCGCGCCGTTGCCGCACGGTACCGTCGAGCCGACCTGGGATCCGGTTCCCGGTGGACACTGTTTCTGATCCGGCAACGGAGCGGTGCCCCACAACCCGTTCGTCCCGCCGGACACACCTTGCCAGCCCCGGGTGTAGAACCCGACGCCGATGTTGATCCGGCCCGCCTGCATGGCACCGCGGAAGTAGTGATACGCCCAGTCGGTGTTGAGATAGCCTTGCCCGTCGTACTGCGGTGTCGTGTACACCTGCCAGTGCGCGAGTTCCGCGTCCTTGCCGTTGTCGTAGAGCGCGGCGTTCGGCCCGGCGAACTGGTTCCACGCGCCGTGCAGGTCGTAGCTCATCATGTTGGCGTAGTCGAGATACTGCGTGACGCCGTAGACCTCCTGGCCGCGCAACAGCCAGCCGGACGCGGGGACGGCCGCGGTCAGCAGGTAGTGCTTGCCGTCGGCGGCGCCAGCCTGGTCGATCTTCTGGCGCAGCGTGCGCATCAGGTTCTCGTAGCCCGCCCACAGGGTGCCGCGGTTGGCCTGCGCGATCCAGTAGTCGTCCGGGTTTCCGGCGTAGTTCGCCGAGGTCGCGTACTCGTAGTCGATGTCCGCGCCGTTGAATCCGTAGTCGCGCAGGAACTTCACGACGGAATCAGCGAAGGTGTCGATGCTCGCTTGGCTTTGTGTCATCTTGTAGAAGCCGCCCGACGCGTTGCGCGTGCCGTCCGGGTTGAGGAAGCCGCCGGTCTCGGCCCAGCCGCCGATCGAAACCAGCGTCTTCACGTTCGGGTACTGCTTCTTGTACTTGTTCAGCAGATTGAAATGTCCCTTGTAGGGCAACGCCGGATCCATCTCCGCGCCGGGCACGCCCGGCCATTCCATGCCGATGGACTCGTTGTTCGGGCCCGGGGCGCCGACCGACACCTTGTTCTGCGCGTCGACGTGTGCGAACGCGTAGTTGAGGTGGGTGACCTTGGTCCACGGGATGTTGTTGGCCAGATACGCCGGTGCGCCGTTCTTTCCGGTGCGCCAGCTGGTGAAGTAGCCGATCACGCGGCGGGAATGCCCTTCCCCCAGTGATTCCCGGCCGTTCGTGTCGTAGACGGTGCAGTACGGGGTGTCGACGCCGGGTGTCCGGTACAGCCCGTCGGGACGGCAGTCCTCGTGGCCCGCCGCGCTCGAGGTGGTGGGGCTGATGACGACGATCATGAGTCCGGCCAGCGCGATGAGCGACGCCAGCAGGGGGAGTAGTTTCCTGGTTCTCCTTGGCACGCCGAAACCTCCGACAGTGGAAGATGGCCCTCGGTCTCAGCAGCTTGAGCCGCTGACCAGGCGTGCGTCAATAGGTGTAGACCAATTTCCATCCTGTGCCGTACGGCGGAGCAGACCTGTGCTTCGTCAGGTCTGGTCTTCGTCGAAGACGGACGGCGATTCGGGCGGTGGTACGTAAGCCAGGCCTGTCAACAGGGTTCGCGGGTGGCCATACTCCCGGCCACATCTGGTGAGTGCTATGACCCCGACAGCCTCCTCAGGGACGTGGCTGCCGTAAAACCGGACCGGTTCGCCTTTTTCGCTTCGTTCGATGTCCGTGCCGCGGAGGTCAGCGAGTGACCACGACAGAAAATTCGTTTCCGTCGGGATCGGCCATCTCCACCCGGCCATTTTCTCCGGTGCCGAGACGGACGGCACCGAGCGAGACGAGCCGATCGATTTCCGCGAGAGAACCGCTGAGCGCGAATCGGAGCCGGTTCGGCCCGGTCTTGGCGTCGAACGGCGGGCCGCCCCAGGTGATCTTCGGGCCGCCGTGCGGCGAACGGATCGCGGTCTCCTGGTCCTGATCCCAGACCAGCGGCCAGTCGAGCGCCTCACTCCAGAAATAGCCGACCTCTTGGGAACCATCGCACGCGAGTGCGCCGACGAAACCGCATTCGGCGAGGAAGGTGTTCCCGGGCTCGATGACGCAGAACTCGTTGCCTTCGGGGTCGGCGAGCACCACGTGTTCTTCCTCGGGGAGCTGGCCGATGTCGACATGGCGGCCGCCGAGTTCGAGTGCCTTCGCGACCGTGTTCCGCTGGTCTTCGAGGGACGCGCTCGTCAGGTCGAAATGCATCTGGTTCTGGCGGGTCTTCGGTTCCGCACTCGCAACCGATTAAGTCCGTGAAGGCCTCCTTCCCTACGCTCAGGGTAGGGAAGGAGGCCTTCACGGACATTCAGCAGGAGACGCCGGGCCGCCCGTTCTCCACGTGCGCCGTCAGCGTCCGCAGGAACGACGGATCGCCGTCCGCGGTCACCTTGACGTCGTACCAGCCGCCAGAAACCGGCCAGTCCACAGTGGCCGAACGTCCGGCGCCGACCCGCACCACGCGCGTGAACCGCGAAGACGACAGCCGCAGCGTGAGCGCCGACGAGCCCGAGTTGGACAGTTTGAACTCGACACCCGAACGCCACGTCAGGAACCGTGTCCGCACGTCGACTCCGGCCGCCGCGCCCGTGCGGTTCCCGCGCAGTTCCCACCACGACCGGTTCGGCCCCTGGACGACCACCCGGTAGTCGTCACCCGTCAGCTTCACGGCCTCAAGAGCCTCGCCACGGACGTCGCGATGCGCGGGCTCGGCGAATTCGCCCTTGTACGGGTACAGCGCGAAATGCGCTGAAGCCGAGCCGCTGTTCGCCAGCGACAGCGCGAGGGAACCGGACTTCACGACACCGGACACCGCGACCTGGTACGGCAGCGGACGCGCCGGCCGGTTGCCGGGTTCGGCCACGGGCAGGCTCTGCTCCGACGGCGCGGACGGCCGCCACCGGCTGATCGGCGCGGGCACCGGGCCCGGCCGCGTCACGCGGGGCTGGCGTCCGGCGCGCGAGAAGTCGAAGGCGCCGGTGAGGTCGCCCGCGACGGTCCGCCGCCACTTGCTGATGTTCGGCTCGCCGATCCCGGTCCAGCGCTCCAGGAACCGCAGCACCGACGTGTGGTCGTACACGGTGGAGTCGACGTTGCCGCCGATCGACCACGGCGAGACGACCGTCATCGGCACGCGCGGGCCGAAACCGAGCGGCTGACCGTTGAAGTGGTCGGCGTCGTTCGCCGCGGCACCGGGCGGCATCGGCGGCGGGACGTGGTCGAAGTAGCCGTCGTTCTCGTCGAAGTTGATCAGCAGCACCGTTTTCGACCACGTGTCGCGGTCGGACGCGAGGGCGTCGAGCACGCGGTAGATCAGGTTCGCGCTGCCGACCGGCGTGGACGCGCCGGGGTGCTCGGAGTCCACCGCCGACGGCACCAGCCACGACACCGCGGGCAGGCGCCGCGCCTGGATGTCCGCCTTCAGCCGGGTCACCAGCGTCTCCGGCTCGCTGCGGTACATGGCCTTCTTGAACAGGTTCCGCTCGGCGGGCGTCAGCTTCGCGACACCGGCGTCGAACTGCGCCAGCAGCTTGGTGCGCTCTTCGGGCGTCTTCTTGAGCAGCGCGTCGTAGAACTCCTCGGTGGTACGGAACTTCTCCTCGACCGAGGCGAGGATCTTCGTGCCGACCTTCTTGAACGGCACGAAGTACTCGACGGCGTTGTCGGTGAAGTTGTCCCACTCCTGGTAGATCTGCCACGGCACCCCGGCGGCCTCGAGCCGCTCCGGGTAGGTCGTCCAGTCGTAACCCTTGTGGTCGTAGGAGTACGCCGCGTTCGTGACGGCGCGATTCGTCGTACTGCCCGGTTCGAAGCCCGTGGTCCCGGTCCAGAGGAAGTTCCGGTTCGGGTTGGTCGAGCCGAAGATCGAGCAGTGGTAGGCGTCGCAGATGGTGAACGTGTCCGCGAGTTCGTACTGCAGCGCGATGTCGCGGCGCTCGTAGTACGTCATCGTCGCGGGGGTCTTCGCCGCGATCCAGCCGTTGTTCCAGCCGCGCGCCCACGCCTTGCCGCTGCCGTTCCAGCTGTGGTCGAGATCGCCGAGGTACTGGATGTCGTCCGGCTTCCGGCCCGCCAGTTCGGCCGCCTTGCGCAGGGAGAACGGCAGCACCGTGCCGCCCGCGGGATTCGGCTGCTCGAACACCGATCTGCCCGAAGGCAGTTCGAGCGGGTGGGTGTCGGAGAAGCCCCGGACGCCGCGCAGGCTGCCGTAGTAGTGGTCGAACGACCGGTTCTCCTGCATCAGCACGATCACGTGCTCGATGGCGTCGAGTCCGCCGCGGCGCATGGGTTCGGCCATGGCGGCGTGCACGGACGGGGGGAGGAGAGTGGTGGCGGCCGCGGCGCCGGTGGCGCCCAGCAACGTACGGCGTGACAGTTCAGGCATGCGGGCGACTTTTGCCCAGCGAGGTGAACGGCACAAGAACCGAACAGGTCGTCCTGGCGGCGAACGTCGTTCGCCACGCTCCCCGCCCCGCCTCGCTGCGCTGAGTGACGGTCCGGCGGGGTGACACCGCCGAACGGCTGGCGGGGCGGTAACCTCACGGGCACCAAGACCGCAGACCCTTGAGGAGGGCCCGTGTCGGCAGGGCAGATCGCCGCGCTGATCGCCGCAGGAGCATTCGTCGTACTCGTCGTGCTGCTGGCGATCGTGCTGTTCAAGCTCGGCCGGACCCTGGACGAGGCCACGATCGCCATCCGCAAGGCGCATGAGAACACCGACCCGTTGCTGATCGGCGCGAACGAGACGATCACGCACGTCAACACGCAGCTGGAACGGGTCGACGGGATCACGGCCAACGCTCAGGCCGTGTCCGGCAACGTGTCCGCGCTGACGTCGGTGTTCACCGCGACCCTCGGCGGACCGCTGGTGAAGACGGCCGCGCTGTCGTACGGCCTCAGCAAGGCCATCAAGGCCCGCCGCAAGAAGGCGGAAGCGAAGGCCGCGCGCCCGGCGAAGCGAGGCCGCAAGTGAAGCGCCTGTTCTGGCTCGGTGTCGGCGTGGTCGCGGGCGTCGCCCTGTCACGCAAAGCGACGGAAACCGCTCGCCAGGCCACGCCCGCGGGGATAGCCTCGAACCTGGGCGACGCCATGCGCGAACTCGCGGGCGCCGTCGGTTCTTTCGGCGCGGAGGTCCGCGCCGGGATGAGCGAACGGGAACAGGAGCTGCACGACATGGTGTCCGAACGCACCGGTTTGAGCACGGCCTCCGAAGGCCCTGCGGGCAGGCACGCGGCGTCGCCGCGGCGCCCGGCCCGGCGAGCTCGCCGGGCGGAGGGCTGATCGGGTCGCGTCCGCGATCAGAAGAGCCCTAGCCCTCCGCCGTTCCAGCCTGCCCGCATTCCTCCAGCGCCTTCGCGCGAGCCCGTATACAAGGACGATCCCGTGGAAACACACGAAATCACCCAGCGCTTCCTGAGCCATTTCGAGAACAAGGGACATACGCGCGTGCCGAGCGCGCCCCTGATCCTCGACGACCCGAACCTGCTGTTCGTCAACGCCGGCATGGTCCAGTTCAAGCCGTACTTCCTCGGTGAGGCCCCGGCGCCGTACCCGCGCGCGACCAGCGTCCAGAAATGCGTCCGCACGCCGGACATCGACGAGGTCGGCAAGACCACCCGGCACAACACGTTCTTCCAGATGGCCGGGAACTTCTCCTTCGGCGACTACTTCAAGGAAGGCGCCATCGAGGCGGCCTGGGAGCTGATCACCAAGCCCCAGAGCGAAGGCGGCTACGGCCTCGACCCGAACCGCATCTGGGCGACCGTCTACGAGGACGACTCCGAGGCGGCCGGACTGTGGAAGAAGCTCACGGGCCTGCCCGGAGAGCGCATCCAGTCCCGTGACGGCAAGGACAACTACTGGGACATGGGCGTACCCGGTCCCGGTGGCCCCTGCTCGGAGATCTACTACGACCGCGGGCCCGACTACGGCCGCGAGGGCGGCCCGGTCGCCGACGAGGACCGCTACATCGAGATCTGGAACCTCGTCTTCATGCAGGACGTGCGGGGCGAGAAGAGCCCGAAGCACGGCCACAAGCCGATCGGCGAGCTGCCGAAGAAGAACATCGACACCGGCATGGGCGTCGAGCGGGTCGCGACGATCCTGCAGGGCGTCGAGAACGTCTACGAGACCGACCTCGTCCGCCCGGTGATCGGTCGCGCCGAAGAGTTCTCCGGCCGCCGCTACGGCAGCGACCACACCGACGACGTCCGCTTCCGCGTCATCGCCGACCACGCCCGCACCGGCGTCCTGCTCATCGGCGACGGCGTCACCCCCGGCAACGACGGCCGCGGCTACGTGCTGCGCCGCCTGCTGCGCCGCATCGTCCGCTCCGCGCGCCTGCTCGGCGTGCACGAGCCGGTACTGCCCGCCTTCGCCGCGGTCGTCCGCGACACGATGGGCCCGACCTACCCCGAGCTGGTCTCCGGTTTCGACCGCATCGAGGACGTCGTGCGCGTCGAGGAAGAGGCCTTCCTCTCCACGCTGACCAGCGGTTCGCGCATCTTCGACCTCGCGGCCGAGGAGACCAAGCGCGAAGGTGGCTCGCTGCTGGCCGGCGACAAGGCGTTCCAGCTGCACGACACCTACGGCTTCCCGATCGACCTGACCCTCGAGATGGCGTCCGAGCAGGGCCTGACCGTCGACGAAGAGGGCTTCCGCACGCTCATGAACGAGCAGCGGCAGCGGGCGAAGGCCGACGCGGCGTCGCGCAAGACCGGCCACGGTGACCTGTCCGAGTACCGCAAGGTGCTCGAGCAGCACGGCGAGACCGAGTTCCTCGGCTACAGCGATCTGCAGGCCGAGGCGAAGGTCGTCGCGCTGCTGGAAGACGGCGTCGGAGTGCGCAGCGTCGGCGCGGGCAAGAAGGCGGAGCTGGTCCTGGACCGCACGCCGTTCTACGCCGAGAGCGGCGGCCAGGTCGCCGACACCGGCGTCCTGCTCGGCGACGGCGTCGAGCTCAAGGTCCACGACGTGCAGAAGATCGTGCCGGGCCTGTTCGTGCACCGCGTCGAGGTCGTCGACGGCGAGGTCGGCCTCGGCAGCGCGCTGACCGGTTCGGTCGACCAGCACCGCCGCCTGTCGATCGAGCGTTCGCACTCCGCGACGCACCTGGTCCACGCGGCCGTGCGCGGCGCGTACGGCAAGCGCGCGGCACAGGCCGGTTCGCTCAACTCGCCGGGCCGGATGCGGTTCGACTTCACCACCTCCGGCGGGGTGTCGGCCGACGTGCTGACCGAGGTCGAGGAGGAGGTCAACGACTACCTCCAGACCAACGTCGAGGTGAACACCTTCGTCACCACGAAGGACAAGGCCCTCGAACTGGGCGCGGTCGCGCTGTTCGGCGAGAAGTACGGCAACGACGTCCGCGTCGTCGACATGGGCGAGTACTCCCGCGAGCTGTGCGGTGGCACCCACGTCGACCGCATCGGCCAGCTCGGCCTGGTGAAGCTCGTCGGCGACTCGTCCATCGGCTCCGGTGTGCACCGCGTCGAGGCGCTGGTCGGCACGGACGCGCTCAAGTACGTCCGCAAGGAGCAGCTGCTCGTCTCGCAGCTCGCGAACACCTTCAAGGTGCCGTCGGAGCAGCTGCCCTCGCGCATCGACGACGTGCTCACCCGGCTCAAGAACGCCGAGAAGGAGATCGAGCAGCTGCGCACGCAGCAGGTGCTCGGTTCGGCGGGCTCGCTCGCGGACAAGGCCGAGGACATCGGCGGGGTCGCGGTCGTAGCGGAGAAGCTCGGCGAGGGCGTCGACTCGAACGGTTTGCGCGCGCTGGCCCAGGACATCCGCGGCAGGCTCGGCAACCGTCCCGGCGTCGTCGCGCTGTTCGCGCCGCAGGGCGAGAAGATCGCCTTCGTCGTCGCGACCACCAAGGCGGCCCAGGAAAAGGGCATCGCCGCGGGCAAGCTCGTCCCGTCGTTCGCCGAGGCGATCGGCGGCCGTGGCGGCGGCAAGCCGGATATGGCCCAGGGCGGTGGCACCAACCCGGCCGGTGTCGAGCAGGCCATCGCCTCACTGCGCGCGGCGGTCGCCCAAGTTGGCTGACGACGCCCCCCAGCGGCGCCCGGATCGGCCTGGGGAGTCCGATCCGGGGCGCGGCAGGCGGCTTGGCGTGGATGTCGGATCCGTCCGGGTCGGGATCGCACTCAGCGATCCCGACCCCATCCTCGCCAGCCCGCTCGTTACCCTCACTCGCGACGCGACTGGCGACAAGGACGTCGACCAGCTCGTCGAACTCGTCACGGAACACGACGTGGTCGAAGTCGTCGTCGGCCTGCCGAGGACGCTCAAAGACCGTCACGGCCCGGCGGCCGAAGCGGCGCTGGACTACGCCGACAAGGTCGCCGCGAGGATCGCTCCGGTACCGGTGCGGCTGGCCGACGAGCGGTTGACCACGGTGACGGCATCCAGGATGCTGTCGCAGCGTGGGGTGAAGGGACGTAAGCAACGTGCCGTCGTCGATCAGGCGGCCGCGGTCGAGATCCTGCAGGCGTGGATCGACGCGGTAGCGGCACATCGCGCACGGAAGGGCGACACATGACCGAGCCCCACGGCCGGCCCGAACGCCGTCAGGGCGGCAGACGACGGTTGCGGGAGGAACCCGAGGAGGCCCCCCGGCCCCCGGCCCCGCCTCGTCGGCGGCCCGAACCTCAGCCACCCGCCGAGCCCGTCGCCCGTCGTCGGCACGTCCGGCAGGAGCCCGACGAGGTCCCCCCGCCGGCGCCGCGTCGCCGCCGGGCCGCTCCCGAAGAGCCGCCGCCTCCTCCGCCTCGCGCGCAGCGTCCGGCCCCGCCGAGGCGGGCGCCGGAACCCGCGGCCCCTCCGCCGCCTCCCGCACCGCAGCGGCGGTCCCCCCAGCCGGGTGACCGGGGTCTCGGCATGCCCGCGTATGCCCAGGAAGAGCCGCCCCGTCCCGGTCGCCGCAGGCGCCGCGAGGACGACGGCCCGCTCCCGGACGAGCGGCCGACCGACATCATCCCCGCGATCCAGGAAGCGCCGATCGCCCGGCGCCCCGGCGCGGCTCCTCCTCCTGCGCCGCGTCAGGGCAGCGAAGAAGAATACGACGAGATCTTCGGCGAGGACGCGTACGACGAGTACGAGGACTACGACGAGTACGACGACTACGAAGACGAGCAGGGCTTCGAGGACGAAGATCGCGCCGAGCCCGAACGCATAGAGGACGAGCGCCCGGACCGCCAGGGACCGCCGCCCAAGAAGCGCAAGAAGAAGCGCGCGCTGGGCTGGGTCGCCGCGTTGGCCGTGCTCGTCCTGCTCGCCGGTGGCGCGTACTACGGCTTCACCGAGATCTTCGGCTACGAGGACTACGAAGGCACCGGCGAGAGCGACGTCCTGGTCCAGGTGGAGAAGGGCGACTCGACGTCGGCGATCGGCAACCGGCTGCAGGCGGCCGGTGTCGTCGCCAGCGGCAAGGCGTTCGTGAAGGCGGGCGAGGACAACACCGCCGTCTCACGGCTCCAGCAGGGCTACTACGTCATGAAGACGAAGATGTCCGGTGCCAGCGCGGTCGAGAAGATGACCGCCGCCGCGTCGAAGGTCGGCCAGGTCGAAATCCGGCCGTACACCCAGTTCCACGACATCACCCAGCCCGACGGCAAGAAGACGCCCGGGGTGTACACGTTGCTGTCCAAGGCTTCCTGCGCGGATCTGAACGGCACGAGCACCTGCATCCCGGTCGAAGAACTGCGGAAGACGATCGAGAACGCGGATCTGGCGAAGCTGGGCGTGCCGTCGTGGGCCGTCGAGTCCGCCACGAAGGCCGAGCACAAGGACCGGCGGCTCGAAGGTCTCATCGCCCCGGGCATCTTCAACGTCAAACCCGGCTGGACGGCGGAGGAACTGCTCACCGACGTCGTGAAGACCTCGGCGGAGCGCATCCTCAACGCGGGACTGAGCGAGCAGTCCAAGGGCGAGGGCAAGACGCCGTACGAGACGCTCGTCATCGCCTCGATCATCGAACGCGAGGCGGTGAAAGCCGACTTCGGGAAGATCTCGCGGGTCATCTACAACCGGATCGACGAGAAGATGCGGCTCGAGATGGACTCGACCATCAACTACGTCCTCGACCGGCCGACCCTGCTGACCAAACCCGAAGATCGGGACAAGGCGGGCGCCTACAACACCTACAAATTCGTCGGCCTGACCCCGACGCCGATCGCGGTCCCGAGCGCGGAGGCGATCCAGGCCGCGCTGAAGCCGGCGGCGGGGGAATGGCTGTTCTTCGTCAAATGCGAGAAGAACGGACTCTCCTGTTTCACGGCGACGAACGACGAGCACAACAAGGCCAAGTTGGACGCACAGAGGCGCGGTGTCTACTAAACGCAAGGCCGCGATCCTGGGGAAACCGGTCGAACATTCCCTTTCGCCCGTCCTGCACGGCGCCGCCTTCCGCGCGCTGGGGCTGGACGGCTGGACCTACGATCGCGTCGAGATGGACGGTCCCGGGCTACCCGCGTTCGTCGACGGTCTCGGCCAGGAGTGGACCGGGCTTTCGGTGACGATGCCCGGGAAACGGGCCGCGCTGGAGTACGCCGACGAGGTGACGCCGCGCGCGGCCGCTGTGGGCGCGGCGAACACGCTGGTGCGCCGGGAAACCGGTTGGCTGGCCGACTGCACCGATGTCGACGGTGTCACCGAGGCGTTGCGGATCGCGGGAGAGTATTCGCCCGATTCCGACGACGCGGCCGTCGTCCTCGGGGCGGGCGGCACGGCCGCGGCGGCCGTCGTCGGGCTGGCCGCGCTCGGTGTCCGGACGGTCCGGCTCGTCGTGCGGGATCCCGCGCGGGCGACGGAAACCGTCGAGGCGGCCCAGCGGGCCGGGCTCGACGTCGAGGTCCTTCGCTGGGCCGACGCCGATTTCGGGAAGCTCGCGCACGCTTCGGCGGTGCTGGTGAATACCGTGCCCCCGGACGCCGTCCGGCCGCATCTGACGGAGCTGGCCGGGATCGGCTGCGTCCTCGACGTCATCTACCACCCTTGGCCGACCGCGCTCGCCGAAGCGGTCGCCGACCGGGGCGGGCGGCTGGCCACCGGACTGGACATGTTGCTGCACCAGGCTTTCGGACAGTCCGAATACTTCACCGGGCAGCCGGCGCCGCGTGCCGAAATGCGGGACGCGCTGCGCGAGGCGACCGGCGGGATTCTTTCTCTGCCGATCGGCTGACAAGATCGCCCGGGTTCGATAATCTGGCCGACTGCCTTGAGGAAGGAACAAGGGGGTCAAATGCCTAAACCCGATCGAGACGACTACACCGAAGAAGACATCGACACCGCGTGGGTCGGTCAGGCTCCGGTACTGAATTCCACCGTCACCCTGGCCGAATACGACCCGGCGTGGCCCGGACTGTTCGACCGGGAAGCCAAGCGCATCAGGGGGATCCTGGGGGAACGCGCGCTGATCCTGGAGCACGTCGGCTCGACGTCGGTGCCGGGACTCTGCGCGAAACCGATCATCGACATCATGCTCGTCGTCGCGGATTCGAACGACGAAGACACCTACTTGCCGCAGCTGGAAGCGGAGGGCTACCGGCTCGTCATCCGCGAACCGGACTGGGAGAAGCATCGCTGCTTCAAGGGCCCGGACACCAACATCAACCTGCACGTCTATTCACCGGACAACGGCCAGGCCGAGCGTTATCGCCTCTTCCGCGACCGCCTGATCGCGCACGAGGACGAGCTGAAGCTCTACGAGGCCAAGAAACGGGAACTGGCGTCGCGCACCTGGAAGTACATCCAGCAGTACGCGGACGCCAAGACCGCGGTGATCGACGAGATCATCGAACGGGCACGCGCCGCCCAATACGACGGTTTCGCCCGGCTTTACGCGGCGCACGCCGAAACCAGCAGCACCAACGCCCACTACGACCGCCCCGCCATCGTCGAACTGGCGGGGGAGGTGGCGGGCAAGCGGGTGCTCGACGTCGGCTGCGCGGCGGGACACCTTAGCGCGCTACTCGCCGCGAAGGGAGCGGACGTCCTCGGCGTCGATGCCAGCGAAGGAATGGTCGCGGTCGCCAGGGACAAGTTCGGGGACGTCGCGAAGTTCGAGACGGCCGACGTTTCGCGGCCGCTCACGTTCCTCGAGGACGCCTCGATCGACGTCATCACGGCGTCGCTGGTGCTGCACTATCTGAAGGAGTGGGCGCCGGCGCTGGCGGAGTTCCGGCGGGTGCTGAAACCGGGTGGGCTCCTGGTGTTCTCCGTGCACCATCCCGGTGAGGACTGGCGCTGGTTCGAAAAGGAGAACTACTTCCAGCTCGAACTGCTCGACGACGAGTTCCCGCCGGGGCAGAAGGTCCAGTTCTACCGGCGACCGCTGAGCTGGACGTTCGGCGCGGTGCGGGACGCGGGGTTCGCCGTCGACAGGCTGGTCGAGCCGATGCCGGAGGAGTCGGTCGCCGAATCCGACCCTCGGTGGTACGCGAACCTGCGGACGAAGCCGCGGTTCCTGTACTTCCGCACCGTTCGCGAGGCTCGCGTTCAGTCCTCTAAACGCTGAAGTCCGTGAAGGCCTCCTTCCCTACCCTCAAGGTAGGGAAGGAGGCCTTCACGGACTTCTGGGAAAGCATTCAGAGGACTAAACGCGCCTCAGGCGGCGTCGTCCCGCTTCGAAAGGTCCCGGATCAGCGAGACGATCTCCCGGCTGACCGGCCGCAGCACCCGCAGCCGCGAAAGCCCCACCAGCCGCGCGATCAGCGGCACCGTCCGTTCCACGAGTACCCGGCTGCGCTTCTGGCCGCCGGACCGGTCGTGGACCCAGAACAGCACGACCCCCATCTGGTACAGCCACAGCAGATCGGGCAGGTCGTCGCGCAGGTCCGGATCGAGTTTGGCGTCGGAATCGGCGATGACGTCACGCATCAGGCTGACGGAGGCGTCCCGCGCGGGCGACGACTCTTCGCTGAACGGGCTCAGCGGCGAGTCCGGGTCGGCGGCGTTGACGAAGAGCTGGGTGCCGAAGCGGTGGTACGGCTCGGCGACGTCGAGCCAGGTGAGCAGGACCGTCTTGAGCCGCGCGCTGAAGTCCCGCTCACCTTCGATCCCCTGGCGCGCCGCCGTCAGGTGCGCGTTGGCGATCTCGTCGTAGAAACCCTGGATCAGCTGGTCTTTCGAGGCGAAGTAGTAATAAGCGTTCCCGACCGACACACCCGCCTCGGTCGCGATGGCCCGCATGGTCGTGCGGTCGTAGCCGTTCTCCGCGAACAGCCGCAACGCGGTCGCCACGATCAGCGACCTGGTTTCCTCACTCTTCGCCACCACTGCACGTTATCCGGTCAGGGCGCGGGATGCGGAGCGGGCGCCGGGTAACCGGGGTAGGGCGGCGGCGTCGCCACGGGCCGTGCGGTGGCGTTGTTCAGGTGCTTGCGCCGGATGCCGTTGAACACCAGCACGTTCCCGACGTGCATCACGCCGAGCACGAGTGCCACGGTGCCGACCTTGACCGACAGCATCTCGAAGATGTCGCGCGCGTCGAGCACGGTGTCGTTGCTGGTCAGGAACAGGGTCACGAAACCCAGGCTGACCAGGTAGAACCCGACGACGAGCAGTTGGTTGACCGAATGCGCCAGTGCCTGTTTGTCCTGGAAGACATCCTCCAGGAACGTCTTGCCGTGCCTGCTCAGCGTGCGGGCGACCAGCACGGTCAGCGGGACGGTGATGGCCAGGTAGAGCGCGTAGGCCACGACTACGGGTTGCATGGGGACCTCCTTTTGAACGTGTTCAAGAAGTACCGTAGCCCAGATTTTGAACGCGTTCAAGTGGCGCTGTTCATCTGAAGCTCACCCTGGTGGCCGCCGAAGATGCGTAAGGTCGCACCGGACTCTGGAGGTAACCGTGAAACGCATCGCCGCCGTGCTCACCTCGGGCGCCGTGCTGGCCGGGACGCTGCTGGCCGCCACACCGGCGGAGGCCGGTGTCGGACGGAACGTCCGCTTCGCGACGTTCAACGCTTCGCTCAACCGCGGGGCGGCCGGGCAGCTCGTGACCGATCTGACGCAGCCGGGCAACGCGCAGGCGAACGAGGTCGCCGAGGTGATCCAGCGCAACCGGCCGGACGTGCTGCTGATCAACGAGTTCGACTACGTGCCGGACAACCGCGCCGCGAACCTGTTCCGCGAGAACTACCTCGAGCGCGGCCAGAACGGCGCCGCCCCGATCGACTACCCGTACGCCTTCACCGCGCCGTCGAACACGGGCGTCGCGACAGGCTTCGACCTCGATCGCAACGGCCAGGTCGGCGGCGGCAACGACGCGCACGGCTTCGGCCTCTTCGAGGGTCAGTACGGCATGCTCGTGCTGTCCAAGTACCCGATCGACACCCGGAGCGTGCGGACGTTCCAGAAGTTCCTCTGGAAGGACATGCCGGGCGCGCTGCTCCCGGACGACCCGGCGACTCCGGCGCCGGCCGACTGGTACTCGCCGCAGGCACTCGACGTGCTGCGCCTGTCGTCGAAGTCCCACTGGGACGTCCCGATCCGCGTCGGCGGCTCGACCGTGCACTTCCTGGCCGCCCATCCGACGCCGCCCACCTTCGACGGTCCCGAAGACCGCAACGGCACGCGCAACAACGACGAGATCCGCTTCTGGGCCGACTACGTGACCCCGGGCAAGAGCCGCTACATCCACGACGACCGCGGCCGTCGCGGCGGGCTGGGCGCGCACGAGAAGTTCGTCATCGCGGGCGACCACAACTCCGACCCGCTCGACGGCGACAGCGTCCCCGGCGCGATCTCCCGGCTGTTGGACGCGCCTCGCGTGCTCGAGACGCGTCCGGGCAGTGACGGCGCGGTGCGCGCGGCGCGGGACCAGGCCGGTGCCAACATCGGCCAGAAGGGCGACCCGTTCTTCGACACCGGCGACTTCAACGACAACGCGCCGGGGAACCTGCGGATCGACTACGTCCTGCCGTCGAAGGGTCTGTTCCCCTGGCACGCCGAGGTCTTCTGGCCGCTGCCCGATTCACCGCTGGCCCGGCTCAACGACGCCTCGGACCATCATCTGGTGCGGGTCGACGTTTTCGTCCCGCGCTGGTAGCCGTCAGCCCGCGCCGAGCCGGGAGGTGCCCGGGCCGGTCAAGGTGGCCAGCCCGGCGCTCCGGCCGCTCACCGCGAGAAGCAGGTCGGCGAGCGGCCCGCGCACCTCTTCGGTGCCCCCGCCGCCGGTCCATTCGGCGTCGGTGGCGATCAGCCGCAGCTCCTTGCAGCGTTTGCGGGCGCCCCAGAACGGGCTGACGAGGAGGTGCTCCAGCGCCGCGATCACCGGCTTCTCGGGCATCGGCCTGTCGATGCCCAGCGGGCGGGCGACGTCCTGACCGTGGATGAGGACGTCGGCGAGCGGATCGATCGGCTTGGCGCCGGGGGAGCGGCGCGGCGAGGCCGCGTCCTCGCGGATCTGGGCGACGAGTTCGGCGGGGGAGAACCGCGCGGCGTAGCCGATGGCCTGGTCGACGTTCATCTTGTCCCAGTTTCCCTTGGCCTTGATGGCGCCGAAGAGGGTGTCCCGGAGCTTGTTCCTGGTGGACTGCGCCAGATGGGCGGCCATCGCGTGCACCGTCCACTCCGGACAAAGGGTCTTCACCGACCAGTCCTGCTCGTCCAGTCCCTCCAGCAGTTCCGCGAAGCTCAGTCTTTCCGCCTTGGTCCAGGCCGAGATCTCGTCCATGCCCCGTTCCTCCCCTTCTCCGCCGTCGGCGCCCGACCCTAGCCTGTTTTAGCCTGGTCACCATGAAGATCGCGATTCTCGACGATTATCAAGAAGTGGCGCTCGGCTTCGGGGACTGGGACTCCCTCGGCGCCGACATCGAAGTGTTCACGAAGCCGTTCGCGGATCCGGCCGAGGTGGTGGCCCGTCTCCGGGACTTCGACGTCGTGGTCGCGATGCGCGAACGCACCCGTTTCCCCGCGGAGGTCCTCGACAGGCTGCCCGCGCTCAAGCTGCTGGTGAGCACCGGGCACCGCAACGCCGCGATCGACGTGGCCGCCGCCCGGCGCAACGGCGTGGTCGTCTCCTCCACCGGGTACATCGCGGCCCCGGCGGCCGAGCACACCTGGGCGCTGATCCTCGCCGCCGCGCGGAACGTGCCGGAGGAGTCGGCGAACATGCGCGCGGGCGGCTGGCAGACCACGGTCGGCACGATCCTGTCCGGCAAGACCCTCGGGCTGCTCGGGCTCGGCAGGCTCGGCGCGGGCGCGGCCAAGATCGGCAAGGCGTTCGGCATGGAAACCATCGCCTGGAGCCAGAACCTGACCCAGGAGAAGGCCGAACCCCATGGCGTGACGGCGGTGTCGAAGGACGAACTGTTCGCCCGCGCGGACGTCCTGTCGGTCCACCTGGTGCTCAGCCGCCGCAGCCGGGGGCTGGTCGGCGCATCCGAACTCGCCGCGATGAAGCCGACGGCGATGCTCGTCAACACCTCGCGTGGCCCGATCGTGGACGAAGCCGCCCTGGTGGACGCCTTGCGCCGCAAGGAGATCGCGGTCGCCGCGCTGGATGTCTACGACGTCGAGCCGCTGCCCTCGGAGCACCCCCTGCGGACGCTGGACAATGTCGTGCTCACGCCGCACATCGGCTACGTCACCCGGGAGGCCTACGAGATCTTCTATCGGGACGCCGTCGAGGACATCGCGGCCTTCCAGGCGGGCGCACCGGTCCGCGTCATGGAGTGAGGCGGCGCAGCTCCGTGAGCACGGCGTCGGTGTAGGGCGGCCACACCTCGGCCGCCCACGGGCCGAAAGCGCGGTCGGTGAGCGCGACACAGGCGGCACCGGCGTCGGGATCGACCCAGAGGAAAGTGCCGGACTGCCCGAAGTGGCCGAAGGTCCGCGGTGAGCTCGCCGAACCGGTCCAATGTGGGCTCTTGTGGTCGCGGATCTCGAAACCGAGGCCCCAGTCGTTCGGCTTCTGGTGGCCGAATCCGGGCAGGACACCGGAAAGTCCGGGAAAGACCACGGAGGTCGCCTCGCGCACCGTCTCGGCGGCGATGAGCTTCGGGGACTGCAGCTCGGCGGCGAACGCGACCAGATCGTCCACAGTGGACTCCGCGCCCGAGGCGGGCGAGCCGGTCAGCCGGGTCGCCTTCATGCCCAGCGGCTGGAAAAGCGCCTCCGCCTGGTAGTCGGCGAAGGGGATGCCGGAATGTTCGGTGAGCGCGTCGGCCAGCTGCTCGAACCCGGCGTTGGAGTACAGGCGCCGGTTGCCCGGCTCGGCCATCCGCTTGTGCTCGTTGAAGGCCAGTCCGGAGGTGTGCGCGAGCAGGTGCCGGATCGTGGAGCCCTCCGGCCCGGCGGGGGTGTCGAGTTCGACGACGCCCTCTTCGATGGCGATCAGCGCGGCGTAGGCCGTGAGCGGTTTGGTCACCGACGCCAGCCGGTACACCTTCGTCGGGTCGCCGTGCGTGCCCAGCACGTCACCGGCGGCGGTCACCACGGCCGTGGCGGCGTTGTCCACCGGCCACTGTTCGATCTCGCGCACGCTCTCCATGCCCACACCCTACGAAGCCCGGGCCGGTCGGGGCGGCCCGGGCTTCGCAGTGGTGGGGATCAGGCGTCGAGGTCGGTCGCCACCAGCTCGGCGATGGCGTCGACGGCCGCCTCGGCACCTTCACCCTCGGCACTGATGATGACCTCGTCGCCGTAGCCGGCGGCGAGCGTCATCAGGTTCAGCACGCTGCCGGCCGCGACCGGGTCACCGCCCGCCTTGGCGATGGACACCGCGACGGGCTGCGCCGCGGCCGCCTTGGCGACCGTCGCCGCGGGCCTGGCGTGCAGGCCCACCTTGCTGGCCACGGTGACGCGTTTCTCCGGCATGTTCTTTCCCTTTCGTGCCTTTGTTCTTTGGAGCTGAAACTACTTGACGGGCTTGGCCGCGGTTGCCTCGAGATCGGCCTCGATCGAGTCGTCCTCGCGGCCCGGCGTGCGCAGGTTCCACTTGGTGATCACGAACCGGAAGATCACGTAGTAGACGACCGCGTAGGCCAGGCCGATCGGGATGAGCAGCCAGACGTTGCTGCTCGCCGCCGGGTGGCTGAAGTTGAGCCCGAAGTCGATCGCACCGGCGGAGAAGCCGAAGCCGAGGTGGATGTCGAGCGCGTTCACCAGGGCGAGCGAGGTACCGGTCAGGACCGCGTGGATCAGGTACAGCGGCCACGCGACGTACATGAACGAAAACTCGATCGGCTCGGTGACACCGGTCAGGAACGAGGTCAGCGCACCGGCGATCATCACACCGCCGACGATCTTCTTCTGGCTGGGCTTCGCGGTCTGCCAGATCGCCAGCGCCGCGGCGGGGATGGCGAACATGAAGATCGGGAAGAACCCGGTCATGAAGGTGCCGCGGGTCGGGTCGCCCTTGAAGAACTGGGTCAGGTCGCCACCGTCGAAGATGAACCACACCGGCACGTTCAGCAGCTGGTGCAGACCGACCGGGATCAGGAGCCGGTTGAGGAAGCCGTAGATACCGCCACCGACCACGGGCGCGCCGGTGACCGCTTCACCGGCGGCCTGGATGCCGTCGTTGACCCAGTGGAAGACCAGGCCCAGCGGCACCGCGAGGACGAGCAGCACCAGGGCGGTGATGATCGGCACGAACCGGCGGCCACCGAAGAAGGCCAGGTACGGCGGCAGCTTGATGCGGTAGAACTTCTGCCACAGCAGCGCGGTGACGAGGCCGACGATCACACCGGCCAGCACGCTGTAGGGCCATTTGATCGGGTTGAGCATCAGGCCGGCGGGCTTTTCGGGGTCCCAGCCGGGAAGCTCCTCGAACGGCGCGAAGACGCGAAGGACGCTGGTGAAGACGAAGAAGCCGACCACGGCGGCGAGGCCCGTGGCACCGTCGCTCTTCCGGGCGAACCCGACCGCGATACCCACCGCGAACAGGAGCGGCAGCCAGTTGAACAGCGAGTCCCCCGCGGCACCGATGGCCGCGGCGGCCTTGTCCCAGCCGAGGCCGTCCTTGCCGAGCAGGTCAGGCTGACCGAGCCTGGACAGGAGCGCTGCGGCGGGCAGGGCGGCGATGGGGAGCATGAGGCTGCGGCCGAAGCGCTGAAGGCCGGCAAGTCCCTTGCCTTTGCTCTTCGCCCCCTCGGCGGTGGTGGAGCTCATCGGGTACCTCCGTAGTGAGGATGGTGACCGGAATCCGGGGTGTTCCGGTCCAGCTGCATGGTGACCTGGTAGTGATCGCCCCGGTACCAGGAAGTCATGTCTTCGATCGGTTCCCCGTTGACGCTGGAGACCCGGCGGAAGACAAGGAGCGGACTGCCGGCGCGCATGCCGAGCAGGCGTGCCGTTTCGCGGTCCGCGGATTCGGCCCAGACCGTCTGCCACGCGTGGTCCGGGCGGAGGTCGTACGACTGGGCGAGTTGGACGTACAACGATCGGGTGAGATCGAGATCGAGCAGACCGGGCATCCGGCCCGCGTGATACCACCCGCGTTCGACCGCGAGCGGCACCCCGTCGGCACGGCGGAGCCGCACCAGCCGGTGTGCCGGGGTTCCGGCGGTCAGGCCGAGAGCGTGTGCCGAAGGGGCGGGCGGGACCTCGGTGGCGGTCTTGACGACCTCCGTGGTCGGGGTCATCCCGCGACGGCGCATGTCCTCGGTGAAAGACATCAGGTAGAGCTGCAATTCCATCCGCCTCGCGGCGGTGAACGTCCCCTTGCCACGCACGCGCGACAGGAGTCCTTCTTCGACCAGCTTGCCGATCGCGGACCGGACGGTGAGCCTCGACACCTGATAGGTCTCGGCCAGGTCACGTTCCGAGGGGATCGGTGAGCCGGGGGGTAGCTCACGCTCCACCGTGCGGCGCAGAATCTCCCGCAGCTGGGCGTGTTTGGGCGTCGGTCCGTTGATCACACGGTCGGACGGCGGCAGCTGCGCCGAAGCGCTCATGACGGTCACCGTCCTTTCGGTCCGTTCGGTTGGGTACCCGTACTCGCATCTGGTCCGGAAGATTGGTACGTTCCGGTCTAGACCAATGATCCGATGGGGCAGGATGCTCCGTCGCACGAGCGGGTGTCAACCACCGTTACGCGTTCGTGGCCAGGGATCGGGTGCGAGTCGGCGAACGGCGTAGTAAAGCTGGTTCGCATGTGGGAAACCGACAGGGAACAGGGAGACCGCGATGGCGGATGACAGGCCGGAAAAGATCCTCGCGGCGCTCGGCGGCGCCGAGAACGTCATCGAGGTGGAAGGGTGCATCACCCGGCTGCGCTGTGAGCTCGAAGACATGAGCCTGCTCGACGAGCCGGCGCTGAAGGCCGCGGGCGCGATGGGCGTCGTGCGCATGGGAGCCGGTGTCCAGGTCATCGTGGGGCCGGAGGCCGACACGATCGCCAGTGACATCGAGGACTTGCTGTGAGTCTCGAGATCCTGAGCCCGGTGAGCGGTAAGACGACCGCTATGACCGAAGTGCCCGATCCGGTCTTCGCGCAGGCGATGGTCGGCCCCGGCCTCGCGGTCCTGCCCTCGGGCGGACGCCAGGACGCGGTCGCGCCGGTCGACGGGACGGTCGTGACCCTGCACCCGCACGCCTACGTCGTGGCCACCGAAGACGGCCGCGGGGTGCTGGTCCACCTCGGGATCGACACAGTCAAGGAGAAGGGCGAGGGGTTCACCCTCCACGTCGTCAAGGGTGAGGCCGTGCGCGCCGGGCAGCCGGTCATCGGCTGGGACCCCGACGCCGTCGCGGCCGCGGGCTACTCGCCGATCGTGCCCGTGGTGGCGCTCGACGCGAAGGCCGAGGTCCTTTCGGGACTGCTCACCGGCGGCGACGTCGAGGCGGGCGACCCGATCTTCACCTGGGACAGCTGAAGTCTTTGACTCGAAGAGGTCCCTTTAGGACGGTAATTCCGTCCTAAAGGGACCTTTCGTGTACTCGTCAGGCCGTGACGACCTGGCCGTTGGCGACCTTGACCGCGATCGAGGGCAGCGGCTGGTTTGCGGGCCCCTTTTTGACCGCGCCGGTCGCCGCGTCGAAGATCGAGTTGTGGCAAGGACATTTGAGCTCGGCGCCCTCGGGGACGACCGCGCAGCCCTGGTGCGTGCAGATCGCGCTGAACGCGGCCGCGGTGCCTTCCGCGGTCCTGGTGACGATCACGTCCTTGCCGTCGGCGGTCTTGGCGGCCTTCGCCTGGCCGACCTCGATGTCGGAGAGCGCGGCCAGTGCCTCGCCCGGTGCCGCGGCTGGCGGCGCGGCGGCCGAGCCGGACGACGGGGTGTCGCTTCCGCAGGCCGTGAGGGCCACGGCGCCGACGGCCGCGCCGGCGACGGCGGCCCCGGTGGTCAGGACGGTGCGGCGGGAGTGGAGTTCGGCAGTCATGCCCATACACACGGCCGGAGCGGCCATCCGGTTCAATTTCGCCGACCATCGGGTGCCGGATTGAACCGAGAGCCCCTCTTTTCCGTGTTCAAAGGCATAGGGGAACCGAACACGCGGAAAGAGATACGGACATGATCCGGTGGTTGTTGCGGGCGGTGGTGGCGGCGGGCCTGCTCGGCTCGGCGTGGGTGCATTACGTCGTATGGCAGGACTGGGCGTCCGAAACGGCGGTGGTCGGACCACTCTTCCTGGTGAACGTGGTGGCAGGCGTGGTCCTCGCTGTCGCCGTCCTGGTCTGGCACCACTGGCTTCCCGCGCTCGCGGCGATCGGCTTCGGCCTGGCCACGCTGGGCGCGTACGTGCTTTCGCTGACAACAGGGTTCTTCGGCGTCTCGGAGCGCTTCACCACCCAGGCCGAACTGTGGGGCGTGATCACCGAAGTGGCCTGCGTGGTCTTCGCCCTCCCTTTGCTCCTCAACCGCGAAGGCACGGATCGGTGAAGGAATTCGCGGAGGACCGGCTGATGCGGGCTTTGCACGAGGAGCACGCCGCGGCGCTCTGGTCCTACGCACTGCACCTGACCAGCGGCGACCGGGTCCGCGCCGAGGACGTCGTCCAGGAGACGCTGCTGCGGGCCTGGCGCAACGCCAAGGTGCTGGACCAGTCCGAGGGGTCGGCGCGGGGCTGGCTGTTCACCGTGGCGAGGCGGATCGCCATCGACGACTGGCGTGCTTCCGAGGCGCATCCGGAGGTGGTGACCGGCGAACCGCCCGAAACGGCGGTCACGGACGGCACCGAGCGGGCGGTTCAGGGCTGGCTGGTCGCCGAAGCCCTCGGCGAGCTCTCGCCGAGACATCGGGACGTACTCGTTCTGTGTTATTTCCAGGGTTACTCCGTCGCCGACGCTGCGAAGCGGCTGGGTGTGGCCGAAGGGACGATCAAATCGCGGACGCACTACGCCTTGCGGGCGTTGCGGCTGGTATTGGAGGAAAGAGGGGTGACTCAATGACCGACCCCTTCGCCACCTACGACGCGGCCTACGTGCTCGGTGCGTTGTCCCCGGAAGACCGGTTCGCCTACGAGAAACACCTTCGCGTGTGCGACCAGTGCGCCGCTTCGGTCCGCGATCTGGCCGGGATCCCCGGTCTCCTCGCGCAGGCCGGTGCCCCGGCGCTGCTGGAGGAGGAACCGGTGCCCTCGCCGGAACTCCTGCCGACCGTGCTCAAACGGGTCCGCCGGGGAAGGCGGATCCAACGGGCGATCACCGCCACCGCGGCCGGGGTGGCCGTCGCGGCGGGCGTCACGCTCGCGGTCGTCCTGACCGGGCCGATCGCGGCGGCGGGGAACCCGATGACCCTGCTCGGCGACTACCCGGTGACCGCCGAGGTCGCGATGTCCGCCACGGACACCGGCACGAAGGTGGACATGACCTGCAGCTACGGCGGCAACCGCACCGGGGACTACATCCTGGTCGCCGTCGATGCCGACGGCGGCACCAGCGAACTGGCGTCCTGGCGCGCGATGCCCAAGGACACCGCGCACATCGTGGTCGGCACCGCGATGCGCACCGGCGACATCAAGGCGCTGGAGATCCGCACGCCCTCGGGTCTCCCGCTGCTGCGGATGAACCCCTGATCCCGGTGTCATGACAGGCCTTCGGCGCCGGAGACGGGGCGGATTGCCGACGGTGCGAAAAGTTTCGGAAGTGCGGAGGACTGGTGCGGCCGGTGGTCGGTCCGGGGCGTGAGTGGAGCAGGGCTCCGGTGTCGTCGGGTGAGGCCGTGTGGAAATAGGGACGTTGAATGTCCCTATTTCCACACACCCCTTCCGGGCCCGTCACCGGCACCGCGGCCGAAGCGCCACCCGCCCCGCTTGCCGACCGTGACAGGTGCCGCTCCTGAAGCACGTGGGACGGGTTGCTCGGGAGTGGCGTTTCGGGTCAGGCCCAAGCGTGTCTTGAGTGCCTGCTGGGGTTGTTCGTGGGTCCGGGTCCGTGAAGGGCCCCTTGCCTACCCTGAAGGTAGGGAAGGGGCCCTTCACGGACTTGCGGATCGCCCACCCGCACCAGCAGCCACTGCGGCTGCGCGTGAAAGTCCCTGTCACGAAAAGAAAAACTTGCCTCCCGCCACACCCCGGGCGCACTCTTGATCTTGTGTTCCTGCCGATCGCCTTCACGGTGGCGGGCGCCGGATCGGCGCTCGCCACGCGCTCCTGCCTGCGCCGGGCCGGAGCACCGGTGACGGCGTGGGCGGCGGCCCTCGCGGCGGCGCTGCTCCTCGCGGTCGGCCTGCGTCACCAAGCGGGAGCCTGGCCGTCGTGGTGGCTCGCGGTCCCGGCCGTCCTGACGGTCTTCGCGGTCCCGCTGGCGCTCGCCGACCTCAAGTACCGCCGCCTGCCCGACATCCTGACCCTGCCCGCGTACCCGGCCCTCGCCGCCGCGCTCGCGGTCGCCGCGTGCGGGGGAGGGGCGGACATCGCCTGGCGGGCGGTACTGGGCGCACTGGTCTTCGGCGGGGCGCACGCGCTCGTCCACACGCTGTCGCCGCGCTCGCTCGGCGCCGGTGACGTGAAGCTCGCCGGGAGCCTGGGCGCGGTCCTCGCCGCGACGGGCTGGCCGTCGGTCGTGCTCGGCGCCGTCGCCGCGGCACTACTGAGCGTGGCGCTCGCGGTGGGCGGGCCCCGGCATCCGACGGTGCCGCACGGTCCCGGTCTCCTGGTCGCGGCGTGGGCGCTCGCCGTCTTCGCCGGACCTGGTCCGGGATAGCCCGGCCTGTCCTGGGACGGAGAGGAGGTTGTGACAGGATCTGTCAGGTGTTGCGCTGGATAACCGCAGGGGAATCGCACGGACCCGCCCTCGCCGCCATCCTGGAAGGGATGCCCGCCGGGGTCGAGGTCACCACCGCCGAAGTGGGCGAGCAGCTCGCGCGACGGAGGCTCGGCTTCGGCCGCAGCCCCCGGATGGGCTTCGAGACCGACCACATCGAGTTCACCGGCGGCGTCCGGCACGGGCTCACCCAGGGTGGCCCCGTCGCGGTCCAGATCGAGAACGCCGAGTGGCCCAAATGGGAGAAGGTCATGTCGGCCGATCCCGTACCGGCCGAGGAGCTGGACGGTCTGGCGCGCAACGAGCCGCTGACCCGTCCCCGCCCCGGCCACGCGGATCTGCCCGGCATGCAGAAGTACGGCTTCCCCGAGGCCCGTCCGGTGCTGGAGCGCGCGAGCGCCCGCGAGACCGCGTCCCGGACGGCGCTCGGCACGGTGGCCCGCGCGTACCTCAAGCAGCTGCTCGGGGTCGAGATCCTGAGCCACGTCGTGTCCATCGGCGGAGCTTCGGCGCCGGAGGGCCCGCTGCCCGTGGCGTCGGATCTGCCCGCCATCGACGAGAGCCCGGTCCGCGCCTTCGGCCAGGAGGGGACCGACGCGATGGTCGCCGAGGTCGACGCCGTGCGGAAGGCGGGTGACACCGTCGGCGGCGTGATCGAGGTGATCGCCTACGGCCTGCCGCCGGGCCTCGGTTCGCACGTCCACTGGGACCGCAGGCTCGACGCCCGCCTCGCCGGCGCGCTCATGGGCGTCCAGGCGATGAAGGGCGTGGAGGTCGGCGACGGCTTCACCACGGCCAAGCGCTGGGGCAGCCAGGCCCACGATGAGATCGATCGCGGCACCGGGCCGGTCGGCGTGACCCGCCGGTCCAACCGCGCGGGCGGTCTCGAAGGCGGCATCACCAACGGCGAGCCACTGCGCGTGCGCGTCGCGATGAAGCCGATCTCGACCGTCCCCAAAGCACTGTCCACTGTGGATGTCACCACCGGCGAACCCGCGGTGGCCATCCACCAGCGTTCCGACGTCTGCGCGGTTCCCCGCGCCGGTGTCGTGCTGGAGTCGGTGGTCGCGCTGGTCCTCGCGGACGCCGCGCTGGAGAAGTTCGGCGGGGACTCGCTGGCCGAGGGCAAGCGCAACGTCGAGGGCTACCTGAAGGCGCTCGAGGAGCGCTGGTGACCCCTCGCGCGGTGATCATCGGGCCGCCGGGTTCGGGCAAGAGCACGGTCGGCCCGGCGCTCGCCGCCCGGCTCGGCCTCGCCTTCCGCGACAGCGACGACGACATCGTCGCGAGCGCGGGCAAGCCCATCACCGACATCTTCGCCGAGGAGGGCGAGCCCGCCTTCCGCGCGCTGGAGGAGGAGATGGTCGCGAAGGCGCTGGCCGAACACGACGGCGTCCTCTCCCTGGGCGGGGGAGCGCCGATCACGCCGGGCACCCGCGAGCGGCTGGCCGGGCACACGGTGATCTTCCTCAACGTCGGGATGGCCGCCGGGGTGCAGCGCGCCGGGCTGTCGACAGCGCGCCCGCTGCTGGCCGGGGTCAACCCCCGCGCCACCTACAAGGCGCTCCTCGACGCGAGGCTGCCCGTGTACCGCGAGGTGGCCTCTTTTGAGATCGAGACCGACCAGCTGACACCTGACGAGGTCGTCCAGGCCGCCGTCATCGGGCTGACCGAGATCAGCAAGGAACAGCCATGAAGCGCACCACCGCCGGCGTTCTCCTCGCCGTCGTGGCCTTGACCCTGACCGCGTGCGGCGAGGAAAAGCAGCCCGCCGGTGCCGACGTCATCCAGACGAGCGCGCCCACGAGCTCCGCCCCGGAGGCGGATGTCGCCGCCGACGTCAAGGTCACCAAATGCGACAGCGGCAGCTACACGCCGAAGATCACCATCGAGGTCACCAACAGCACCGGCGAGGACGCGCGCTACGCCGTCACCATCGCGATCAAGGACGCCGAGGGCAAGGAGTCCGGTGAGGCGCTGTTCGCCAAGAACCGGATGACACCCGGCCAGAAGGTGACCGAAGAGATCCCGGGCGACACCCCGGTCAAGGGCAAGATCACCTGCGAGGTCGCGAGGGCCAAGCGGCTTCCGCCGAAGTGAGGGGAACGATGACCGAGCCGGTCCGCATCACCGTCAACACCGCCAAGCCCTACGACGTCGTCATCGGACGCGGCCTGCTGGGCGAGCTCACCGAGCAGCTCGCCGACGCCTCCAAGGTCGCGCTGATCCACCCGCCGACGCTGACGACCACCGCCGAGGCCATCCGCGACGAGCTGGCCGAGGCCGGGATCGACGCGCACCGGGTCGAGATCCCCGACGCCGAGGACGGCAAGGCGCTTTCCGTCGCGAGCTTCTGCTGGGAGGTCCTCGGCCGCATCGGCCTCGACCGCCAAGGCGTGGTCGTCGGGCTCGGCGGCGGCGCCGTCACCGACCTGGCCGGTTTCGTCGCCGCGACCTGGATGCGCGGTGTGCGCCTGGTCAACGTGCCGACCACACTGCTGGGCATGGTCGACGCCTCGGTTGGCGGGAAGACCGGCATCAACACCGAGGCCGGCAAGAACCTCGTCGGCGTCTTCCACGAGCCGAGCGCGGTCCTGGTCGACCTCGCGACGCTGGAGACGTTGCCGCCCAACGAACTCGTCGCCGGAATGGCCGAGGTCGTCAAGACCGGGTTCATCGCGGACCCGCGCATCCTCGAACTCGTGGAGCAGGATTCCGCCGCCGCGCTGGACTCCACCGGCGAGGTCCTCGGTGAGCTGGTCCGACGCTCGATCCAGGTCAAGGCCGACGTCGTCGCCGCGGACCTGCGCGAGTCGAACCTGCGCGAGATCCTCAACTACGGCCACACCCTCGGCCACGCCATCGAGCGCCGCGAGAAGTACCGGTGGCGTCACGGCGCCGCGGTCAGCGTCGGACTGGTGTTCGCCGCCGAACTCGCGCGCCTCGCGGGCCGTCTCGACGACGCCACCGCGGAGCGGCACACGTCGGTGCTCAAGCTGCTGGGCCTGCCGACCACCTACGACCCGGACGCGCTCCCGCACCTGCTGGAGACGATGAAGGGCGACAAGAAAACCCGGTCGGGCGTGCTGCGCTTCGTCGTCCTCGACGGGCTCGCCAAGCCCGGCAGGCTGGAAGGCCCGGACCCGTCTCTGCTCGCCGCGGCGTACTCGGTGGTGGCGGGCGAGGCCCCCAAGGCCGGCGGGAGCGTGCTGCTGTGAAGGTGCTCGTCCTCAACGGCCCCAACCTCGGCAGGCTCGGTCTGCGCGAACCCGGTATCTACGGTTCCGCGACGCACGCCGACCTGGTCGAAACCTGTGTCGAGACCGGCAAGGAACTCGGGATCGACGTCGAGGTCCGCCAGACCGACCACGAGGGCGAGATGGTCGGCTGGCTGCACGAAGCCGCCGACGCGGGCTGGCCGGTGGTGCTCAACGCGGCCGCGTGGACGCACTACTCGATCGCGGTCCGCGACGCCGCCGCCCAGCTCAACGCGCCGCTGATCGAACTGCACATCTCCAACGTGCACAAACGCGAGCAGTTCCGGCACCACAGCGTGCTTTCGGATATCGCGACCGCCGTCATCGCCGGGCTCGGGGTCGACGGGTATCCGCTGGCACTGCGCTGGATGGCCGCGAACGCGGCATGAACAACCCGCCCGAACTCGAGACGGCGCGGCTGCGGCTGCGCGCGCTGGAGGAGTCCGACACCGAGGCGATCATCGAGCTCTTCGCCGACCCGGCGCTGAGCGCGCATTTCGCGACCCCGCTGACCGATCCGGACCTTGTCCGCGCGATGGTCGGCAGGCGGCTGGCGTACAGCGGACCCGCCGGGATGGGGCACTGGGCGATCGAACGCGACGGCGAGGTGATCGGCCTCGCGCATCTGCGGCCGTCGGAAGAGCTGCCCGGCGGGGTGCCGGAGATCGGTTACTACCTGGCGCGTGCGCACGGTGGGCAGGGTTTGGCGACCGAGGCCGCGAAGGCCCTGCTGGCGCACGGGCTCGTCGGGCTCGGCCTGTCCTCGGTGTGGGCGCTGGTCGGCGAGTCCAATGTGGCCAGTCTGAACCTGGTGCGGCGCTTGGGTTTCCTGGACGTCGGCAGCGGTGACCATTACGGCAGCGGGCCGCACCGGGTGCTCGTCGCGCTGCCGTCGGAGCACGGGCGGGCCCACCACATCGAACTGTGGGTGCCGGATCTCGCGCGCGCCGAGGAAAGCTGGGGCTGGCTGCTCGGCGAACTCGGCTGGCGGGAATTCCAGCGCTGGCCCGACGGCGTCAGCTGGAAACACGGCGCGACCTACCTCGTCGTCGAGCGTTCTCCCGCGCTCAGCGGGGAAAAGCACGAGCGCACCGCGCCGGGCCTGAACCATCTCGCACTGCACGTCGATACCCGCGATCGGGTGAACGAACTGGCTTCGAAGGCCGTCGAACACGGCTGGTCGCCCCTGTTCGCGGAGAAGTATCCGTATGCGGGCGGTGATCACCACTACGCCGCCTACCTCGAAAACACCGATGGCTTCGAAGTGGAATTGGTAGCCCTACCGGGGAGTGACGTCACCCGGCTGGGTTAAGTCTCGCTACACTCGGCCATCATGCGCCTTTTTCGTGGTGGTCGGCGACCCGCCCGTGTCGTGGTGGCCCTCCTCGCGGTCGGCGCGCTCCTGATGGCCTGCAGCGACGGCCATACGCAGTCCCAGGCCGACGGCAAAGGCGGCGGGATCGGCGGAGTCCAGCTGACGCCCGGCGAGAAGCCCAGGCCGATGGACGTCGAGCTCGCCACGAGCGATCCCCGTGCCGGCGGCGGCGTGGTCGCGGCAGGCGACCAGGACGCGGTCTACAACTACGGCCCGACCGTGATGCGGGACGGCGGCAGACTCCGGATGTGGTGGTGCAGCCAGTACGGCAGCGCCCCGCCCCCGGGCGACGACATCCTCTACGCGCAGTCGCCCTCGCTCGACGGCCCCTTCACCGGTCCGTCCGGCGGCGGCCCGGCGGCGGTGTTCTCCGGCGCGCCCGGCGGTTTCGACGGGATGCACACCTGCGACCCGTCGGTGATCAAGGTCGGCTCGACCTACTACATGTACTACACCGGCGCGGCGGGCGATCACGCGCTCGGCAACTCGATCGGGCTCGCCACCAGCCCCGACGGCCTCGCCTGGACCCGCGCCGCGGGCGGGCAGCCGATCATCGGCCCCGCGCACGACGTGCACCGCGCCAACAACGTCTACGGCGCCGGGCAGCCCTCGGCGGTGTACCTCGACGGCTGGTTCTACGTGCTCTTCACCGACACCACGGCCAAGGCCGCCGGGTGGAACGGCGCCGGGCAGTTCCTGCTGCGAGCCAAGGACGCGGCCTTCAGCCAGGGTGTGGAAACGCTGGGGGAGCAGGGCTTCGTGCCCAAGCCCAGCACGGTCTCGCCGCGCACCCGCTCGCTGGTCGACGGGTTCAGCACCGATCTGATGTGGGTCGGCGCGCTCGACGCGTTCGTGATCGCGCACGAGACCGACAACGGCACCACGCTCACCTTCTGGACCAGGGACTTCTCCGCGCAGCCGTACCGGCCGGCGATCATCCCCGGCGCCTGGAAGGAGGGCCCGGGTCTGGTCCGCCGGCCCGACGGGCACGCGCCGCTGTCCTCGGGCGACGTCTGCGACAGGGTCCCGTTCGACGTCGTCCGGGCCACGATCGTCGGCGGCGCGGGGGCGCCGACCGACCTCAAGCATTTCGGCCTGGACGTCCGAGGCTCGCGGGCCTGCGACGGCGACGCCCGGACCCGGATCGCCTTCGAGGGCGTCGCGATGCCCTCGCCGCAGCGGACCATCGACCTGGTCGCCGACGGCAAACTGGTGCGGGTCGACCGGCGCTCGGTGGCGGCGGCGCTCGCGGGCGAGGTGCTGGACCAGCGGCTCGAGCCCGTCGGCAAATTCCCGCAGGCCGCCCGGCTGAGCGCCGGGGCGAGGATGGTGCACGCTCCCGGCCGCGGGGTCGGCGTGGTGCTCGACGGCAAGCTGTTCGCCGTACCGGACGCCGGTGCCGCCGCGCTGAACGACTCGACCGTCGAGGAGATCAGCGATCAGGCCTGGGACGGCTTCCCGGCCGGTTTCCCGCTCGCGGGCTGATCCTCTTCGTCGTCTTCGGTCTTGATGATCCGGCCGCCGACGAACAGGCCGAGCCCGGCCGGGATGAGCACCAGCAGGGCCGAGAAGGCGGCGCCGCCGGTGAGCGCGCCGCCGAGTTCCGAGACACCGGTCTGGTCGACGAACACCGCGCGGCCGATCACGTACAGCACGCCCGAGACCGGGCCCGCGATCAGCGCCGCGATGAACCAGTTCCTGCCGCGCTCGGGTTTGCCCTGCCAGGCGTCCATGGCGCTCCAGCCCGCCGCCGCGCCCACCAGGATGGCGAGGGCGAGCGAGGTGACGAGGGTCTTGTCGGTGGGGTTGAAGACCTCGTACTTGGCCAGCACGGTGACGGCCGCGCCGTGCAGCAGCGCCATCACGAGTCCACGAGTCAGCCAAGGTGCCATGGGGTGAGTTTAACTCGCCAGTAGCGACCGGTGCCCCCACCTGCCCACGCCTCATCCAGTCCTCTGAACGCGATCTTGGCGCGGGCTGTCCGGCAGCGGCCCGCAGCAGCCCCGAGCGGCGAGCGCCGGTGAAGGCCTCCTTACCTACCCTGAAGGTAGTGAAGGAGTCCTTCACGGACCACCGGGTGTCACAGGCGGCGCAACCAGTCGACGAAACGCGTGCCGCCGGCGGATCACCCCCTAAACTCCAGTACGTGCGTGAATACTTCTCTCGCCGCCGCGCGGCGCTGCGTTCCCTGCTGGCCGACTCCGGGGTGGACGCGCTGCTGGTCACGGACCTGCTCAACATCAGGTACCTGACCGGCTTCACCGGGTCCAACGCCGCTCTCCTCGTCCACGCGAGCGGCGACGACAAGACGATCTTCTGCACCGACGGCCGCTACACGGTCCAGTCGGCGACCGAGGTGCCCGATCTCGAACGGGTGCTGGACCGCGCGAGCGCGGCGAAGCTCGCCGATCTGGCGGCCGAAAAAGACCTCGGCAAGACCGGGTTCGAGAGCCAGCACGTCAGCGTCGAGCAGCACGAGGACCTCAAGGTGCGCTTCGACCGGGTCCAGCTGGTCCGGACGCCCGGCCTCGTCGAGCAGCTGCGGCTGGTCAAGGACGAGCAGGAGATCGAGGCGCTGCGCCAGGCGTGCGCGGCGGCCGACAGGGCGCTGGAGGACCTCGTGTCCGCCGGCGGGCTCCGGCCGGGCCGCACCGAGCTGGACGTCGCCCGTGACCTGGAGAACCGCATGCTCGGCCACGGGTCGACGGGGCCGTCGTTCGACACGATCGTCGCGGCGGGCGCCAACTCCGCGATCCCGCACCACCGGCCCACCTCGGCCGTGCTCGCGACCGGCGGTTTCGTCAAGATCGACTTCGGCGCCACGGTCGACGGCTACCACTCCGACATGACCCGCACGTTCGTGATCGGCAAGCCCGCGGCGTGGCAGGAAGAGATCTACGAGCTGGTCCAGCGCGCGCAGGCGGCGGGCTGTGACGCCGTCCTCCCCGGCGCCGAAGTGTCCGAAGTGGACAAGGCGGCGCGTGGCGTGATCGTCGACGCGGGCCGCGGTGAGGAGTTCGGCCACGGGCTCGGCCACGGGGTCGGACTGCAGGTGCACGAGGCGCCCAGCCTCGCCACCACCGGCGTCGGTACACTGTCCGCCGGTATGGCCGTCACCGTCGAACCTGGTGTGTATCTGCCCGGACGCGGAGGCGTGCGCATCGAGGACACGCTGGTCGTGCGGGAAGGTACGCCCGAACTCCTCACGCTGAGCACCAAGGAACTCGTGGTCGTCTGACGGCGGCCCGGAAGATCGACACAGGAGACTGCACACTCGTGGCCACCACCAACGACCTGAAGAATGGGCTCGTCCTCAACCTCGACGGCCAGCTCTGGACCGTCACCGCGTTCCAGCACGTCAAGCCGGGCAAGGGCGGCGCGTTCGTCCGCACCACGCTCAAGCACGTGCTGACGGGCAAGGTCGTCGACAAGACCTTCAACGCGGGCACGAAGGTCGAGACGGCCACCGTCGACCGCCGCAACATGACGTACCTGTACAAGGACGGCGCGGACTTCGTGTTCATGGACGCGGAGACCTACGACCAGATCACCGTGCTGGCCGAGACCGTCTCCGACAACGCGAACTACCTGCTCGAGAACTTCGAGGTCCAGGTCGCGGTGCACGAGGGCACCCCGCTGTACATCGAGCTGCCGACCTCGGTCGAGCTGATCGTCCAGCACACCGACCCCGGCCTGCAGGGCGACCGCTCCACCGGTGGCACCAAGCCCGCCACCCTGGAGACCGGCGCCGAGATCCAGGTGCCGCTGTTCCTCACCACCGGCGAGAAGATCAAGGTCGACACCCGTGACGGCCGCTACCTGGGCCGCGTCTCCAACTGATGGCCGACTCAGCCAAATCCGGCAAGTCGCCGAACCGCGGTGGTCCGATCAGCCGTCGTCAGGCGCGTAAGCGTGCCGTCGAGATGATGTACGAAGCCGCCCAGCGCGGTGCCGACGCCGTGACGCTGCTGGCGGACAGGGTCGGTTCGGTCGAGGTCGACCCGATCGCGGACTACACGATCTCGCTGGTCGAGGGGGTCACCGGGCGCAAGGCCCAGATCGACGAGCTGCTCTCGGAGCACGCTCAGGGCTGGACGCTGGACCGGATGCCGCCGGTGGACCTGGCGGTGCTGCGGGTCGGCGTCTACGAGCTGCTGTGGGCCACGGACGTGCCGGACCCTGTCGCCATCGACGAGGCCGTCGGGCTGGCGAAGGAGCTGTCGACCGACGATTCGCCGCGCTTCGTGAACGGCGTGCTCGGCCGCATCGGCACGATCGCCGACCGTCTTCGCGCGGTTCTCTAGAAGACGTACTACAACGGGCCGTGTCCTCTGCCGAGGGCACGGCCCGTTCTCGTGCTCGGTGGTGCGGGTTGGCGTTTCCGGTCCCCCCGGACCGAAAACGTCGCCATCTCTAGTCCTCTTTGGACGGTCGAGCCTCGGGCGGCAGCACACCCCAGTCGATCAGCTGCTCGGTGAGTTCACCGGGGGTCATGTCGTAGATGATCGCCAGTGAACGCAGGTCCTCGGTGCGGATCGAGAGCACCTTGCCGTTGTAGTCGCCGCGCTGGCTCTGGATGGTGGCCGCGTAGCGGGCGAGCGGTCCGACCTTCTCCGCCGGGAGCTGCTGCAGTCGTTCCAGGTTGATGACGATCTTCGTGGCGGGCTCGGCGCCCGACGGCACCCGGCCCTCCGGCAGCAGCTCGACCACCGGCACACCGTAGAAGTCGGCGAGTTCGGCGAGCTTCTGCACGGTGACGGCGCGGTCGCCGCGCTCGTACGAACCGACGACGACGGCCTTCCAGCGGCCTCCGGACTTCTGCTCGACCCCGTGCAGGGACAGGCCCTGCTGCTGGCGGATCCCGCGGAGCTTGGCCCCGAGCGCCTTGGCGTAATCGCCCATCTGGTGGTTCTCCGTTTCCTCACCCCCAACCGGTCGGGGTGACCGGTCCAGGGGACTCCTAGAGTCGAATACTCAGAGTAATGGTTACGCATAGTTGTCACCAGGTCAAGCGGGTGCTTTCGCGAGGCCTTCGTCACCTGGGGCGCGCCACCCGTAAGAATGAGCGCCCGCTCCTGCTAGTGTCGACTCGATTTCCTCGCCACGCAGGAAGTCGACGTCCTTTAAGGACCCGTCCAGAGAGGCGGGGAAGGAGGTCCGCCTTGTCGTCACGTCCCCGTGGCGCGGCGGAACCGGCGGGAGAGCGCGAGCTGCTCTCGTCCGGGGATGTCGCGCGCACGATCGCCCGAATGGCCCACCAGGTCATCGAGAAGACCGCTCTCGGTGCCGGTGGCTCGACTCCGCCCGTGTTGCTGGGCATCCCCACTCGGGGTACCCCGCTCGCCCTGCGGCTCGCGGACAAGATCGCCGAGTTCTCCGGCATCCGTCCGCCGACCGGTGCGCTGGACATCACGCTCTACCGTGATGATCTCCGCCGCCGCCCGCCCCGCGCGCTCGAGCATTCGCAATTGCCGCCGACCGGTATCGACGACGCGGTGGTGATCCTGGTCGACGACGTGCTGTTCTCCGGCCGCACCATCCGCGCCGCCCTCGACGCCCTGCGCGACCACGGCCGCCCGCGCGCGGTCCAGCTGGCCGTGCTGGTCGACCGCGGCCATCGCGAACTGCCGATCCGCGCCGACTACGTGGGCAAGAACGTGCCCACCTCGCGTGCCGAAGGGATCGAGGTCCTGTTGTCCGAAGTGGACGGACGGGACACGGTTCTGCTGCGGACGCTGAATGAGAGCGCTTCACCAGAAGGAGATCGATCGTGAAGCACCTGCTCGCCACCGACGGGCTCGACCCGGCGCTCGCGACAGCCGTGCTGGACACCGCCGAAGAGCTCAAGCACACCTTGCTGGGCCGCGAAGTCCGGAAGTTGCCGACCTTGCGCGGCCGCACCGTCATCACGTTGTTCTACGAGAACTCGACCCGCACGCGCGTCTCGTTCGAGATCGCGGGGAAGTGGATGAGCGCCGACGTGATCAACGTCTCCGCGTCCAGTTCCTCGGTCAACAAGGGCGAATCGCTGCGGGACACCGCGCTGACGCTGGCCGCGGCCGGCGCCGACTGCGTGATCATCCGGCATCCCGCTTCCGGTGCGGCGCAGCGGCTTTCGGGCTGGCTCGCCGAGGCGGGGACGGCGGTCGTCAACGCGGGTGACGGTACCCACGAGCATCCGACGCAGGCGCTGCTCGACGCGGCGACCCTGCGGGAGCGCCTCGGTTCGTTCGAGGGACGCCGGATCGGGATCGTCGGCGACGTCCTGCACAGCCGGGTCGCGCGGTCGAACATCCACCTGCTGTCCTCGCTGGGCGCCGAGGTGGTGCTCGTCGCGCCGCCGACCCTGCTGCCCGCCGGGGTGGAAAGCCTGCCGGTCACGGTGTCGCACGAACTCGACGCCGAACTGCCCGCCCTCGACGCGGTCATGATGCTGCGGGTCCAGGCCGAACGGATGCACGGGGGCTTCTTCCCCTCGGCGCGTGAGTACTCGATCGCGTACGGCCTCAACGAGCGGCGGATGAAGCTCCTGCCCGAGCACGCCGTCGTCCTGCACCCCGGCCCGATGCTGCGCGGGATGGAGATCGCCTCGGCGGTCGCCGACTCCCCGGCCTCGGCCATCACCGAACAGGTCCGCAACGGCGTCCACGTGCGCATGGCGGTCCTCTACCACCTGCTCGCCAGCGAAGGAGCCGCAGCGTGACCACGGTCCTGATCAAGGGCGCCCGCCCCTACGGCGAGGGCGATCCGGTCGACGTGCTCGTCGAGGACGGGGTCATCACCGACATCGGCTCTCTCGACGCGTCCGAAGACGCCGAAGTGATCGACGCGGGCGGCCAGGTGCTGCTCCCCGGTTTCGTCGACCTGCACACCCACCTGCGTGAACCCGGCCGCGAGGACACCGAGACCATCGCCACCGGTTCGGCCGCGGCCGCGCTCGGCGGCTACACGGCGGTGTTCGCCATGGCCAACACCGATCCGGTGGCCGACAACGCGGTGATCGTCGACCACGTGTGGCGCCGGGGCCAGGAGGCCGGGCTGGTCGACGTGCACCCGGTCGGCGCGGTCACCGTGGGCCTCAAGGGCGAGAAGCTCGCCGAACTGGGCACCATGGCCAAGTCCGAAGCCCGGGTGAAGGTCTTCTCCGACGACGGCCTCTGCGTCGCGGACCCGCTGTTGATGCGCCGCGCGCTGGAGTACTCGACGGCGCTCGGCGTGGTCATCGCCCAGCACGCCGAAGAGCCGCGGCTGACCGTCGGCGCGCAGGCGCACGAAGGTGAGCAGGCCGCGCGCCTGGGCTACACCGGCTGGCCCGCCTCGGCGGAGGAATCGATCGTCGCCCGCGACTGCCTGCTCGCCCGGCACGCGAACGCGCGGTTGCACGTCTGCCACGTGTCGACCTCGGGCACCGCCGACATCCTGAAGTGGGCCAAGGAGCGCGGCACCAAGGTCTCGGCCGAGGTCACCCCGCACCATCTGCTCCTGACCGACGAGCGGCTCGCGACCTACGATCCGGTCAACAAGGTCAACCCGCCGCTGCGCACCGAGTCCGACGCCGAGAAGCTGCGGGCCGCGCTGGCCGAGGGCGTCATCGACTGCGTCGCCACCGACCACGCGCCGCACGCCGTCCAGGACAAGGACCGCGAGTGGAACTCCGCCCGCCCGGGCATGCTCGGTCTCCAGACCGCGCTGTCGATCGTGGTCGAGACCATGGTCCGCACCGGCCTGCTGGACTGGCGGGGCGTCGCCAGGGTGATGAGCGAGCGGCCCGCCGAGATCGGCAACCTGACCGACCACGGCCGTCCGATCGAGGTCGGCGAACCGGCCAACCTGACACTGGTGGACCCGGACACGGAATGGATCGTGCGGGGTGCCGAGTTCGCGAGTATCGCGGCGAACACCCCGTACGAAGGAATGCGGCTCCCCGGCGTGGTGACGGCGACGTTGCTGCGCGGGCGGATCACCGCGCGGGAAGGGAAGATCATCCCATGAGCGACCGGATCCTGCTGACACTGGCGGTCTTCGCCTTCTTCCTCGTCTGTGTCCTCCTGATGTGGCGCGGCTGGCGGCGCAAGTCGCGGGCGCAGAGCGTCCAGGTGCCGCCGTTCGCCGAGATCCCCGCCGAGCCCGGCGAGGCGCTGATCGAGTCGACCGGTGTCTACATCAGCACGACGACGGCGGGGCACTGGCAAGAGCGTGTCGTCACCCGCGGCGCGGGCCTGCGCACCGGCGCGGTCTGGCGGCTGCACGAAGACGGCGTCGCCATCGAACGCGGCGGCGGCCCGGACTTCTGGATCCCGCGCGCCTCGGTCACCGGCGTCCGCAAGGACAAGGGGATGGCCGGGAAGGTGATGGGCATCGACGCGCTGCTCGTCATCACCTGGCTCGCCGGGGACGTCGAGCTGGACACGGGATTCCGCGGCGACGACGTCGACGACTATCCACAGTGGATCGAAGCTTTGCAAGACACTCGCAACGACATCAAGGGAGGTGCCTGATGAGCACCCTGAACGGCACCCGCACGCCCGCCGCGCTGGTACTCGAAGACGGCCGCGTGTTCCGCGGCTCCGCGTACGGCGCCCGTGGCCGGAGCTTGGGCGAGGCGGTGTTCTGCACCGGCATGACCGGCTACCAGGAGACGCTGACCGATCCCTCCTACCACCGGCAGATCGTGGTCCAGACCGCGCCGCAGATCGGCAACACCGGCTGGAACGACGAAGACGACGAGTCCTCGCGCATCTGGGTTTCCGGCTACGTCGTCCGAGACCCCGCCCGCACACCGTCGAACTGGCGCGCCAAGCGCACGCTCGACGAGGAGCTGGAGCGCCAGGGCGTCGTCGGAATCTCCGAAGTGGACACCCGCACGCTGACCAGGCACCTGCGCGAGCAGGGCGCCATGCGGTCCGGCGTCTTCTCGGGTGACGCGCTCGGCACCGACGAGGAGATGCTCGCCGAGGTCAAGGCCAGCCCGCAGATGAAGGGCGCGGACCTCGCCGGCGAGGTCAGCACCAAGCAGGCGTACGTCGTCGAGGCGCAGGGCGAGCGGAAGTTCCGCGTGGCCGCGCTGGACCTGGGCATCAAGTCCAACACCCCGCGCCTGATGGCCGCGCGCGGCATCGAGGTGCACGTGCTGCCGTCGTCGTCCACTGTGGACGAACTGCTCGCCGTCGAGGCGGACGGCGTGTTCCTGTCCAACGGCCCGGGCGACCCGGCGACCACCGCGCACGCGACCGAGCTGACCAAAGCGGTGCTGCAGCGGGAAATCCCACTGTTCGGCATCTGCTTCGGCAACCAGATCCTCGGCCGCGCGCTGGGGCTGGGCACCTACAAGATGCGCTACGGCCACCGCGGGATCAACATCCCGGTGATCGACGTGGCGACCAAACGGGTCGCGATCACCGCGCAGAACCACGGTTTCGCCCTCGAAGGCGAGCCGGGCGCGCGGTTCGAGACGCCGTTCGGCGCCGCGCAGATCTCGCACTACTGCCCGAACGACGACACCGTCGAAGGTGTCCGCGCGTTCGACGTCCCCGCGTTCTCGGTGCAGTACCACCCCGAGGCCGCAGCCGGCCCGCACGACGCGGCCCCCCTGTTCGATGAGTTCGTGAGCTTGATGGAGAAGGCCAAGTAATGCCGAAGAGGACAGACATCCAGCACGTGCTGGTGATCGGCTCCGGGCCGATCGTGATCGGCCAGGCGGCGGAGTTCGACTACTCCGGCACCCAGGCCTGCCGCGTACTCCGCGAAGAGGGACTGCGCGTCTCGCTGGTGAACTCGAACCCGGCGACCATCATGACCGACCCCGAGTTCGCCGACTCCACCTACATCGAGCCGGTCACCCCGGAGTACGTCGAGAAGGTCATCGCCGAGGAGCGCCCCGACGCGATCCTCGCGACGCTGGGCGGGCAGACGGCGCTGAACTGCGCCGTCGCCCTGCACGACCGCGGTGTCCTGGAGAAGTACGGTGTCGAGCTGATCGGCGCCGACGTCGACGCCATCCAGCGCGGCGAGGACCGGCAGAAGTTCAAGAACATCGTCGCCGACATCGGCGCCCACACCCCGCGCAGCCGCGTCTGCAACACCATGGACGAGGTCCGCGCGACCGTCGCCGAGGTCGGCCTCCCGGTCGTCATCCGGCCGTCGTTCACCATGGGCGGGCTCGGCTCGGGCATGGCGCACACCGACGAGGAGCTGGAGCGCCTTGCCTCCACCGGTCTCGACGAGTCGCCGGTCACCGAGGTGCTCATCGAGGAGAGCGTCCTCGGCTGGAAGGAGTTCGAACTCGAGCTCATGCGCGACCGGCACGACAACGTGGTGGTCGTCTGCTCGATCGAGAACATCGACGCGATGGGCGTGCACACCGGCGACTCGGTCACCGTCGCGCCCGCGATGACCCTGACCGACCGCGAGTACCAGCACATGCGCGACGTCGGCATCGACGTGCTGCGCGCGGTCGGCGTCGACACCGGCGGCTGCAACATCCAGTTCGCGATCAACCCGGCCGACGGCCGCATGGTCGTCATCGAGATGAACCCGCGGGTGTCGCGCTCCAGCGCGCTGGCGTCGAAGGCGACCGGGTTCCCGATCGCCAAGATCGCCGCGAAGCTCGCCATCGGCTACACCCTCGACGAGATCCGCAACGACATCACCGGCGAGACCCCGGCGGCCTTCGAGCCGACGCTGGACTACGTCGTGGTGAAGGTGCCGCGGTTCGCCTTCGAGAAGTTCCCCGGCGCGGACCCCACGCTGACCACGACGATGAAGAGCGTCGGCGAGGCGATGTCGTTCGGCCGCAGCTTCCCCGAGGCGCTCGGCAAGGCCCTGCGGTCCATCGACACCAAGGCCACCGGCTTCTGGACCCGCCCCGACCCCGAAGGCGTGTCGCTGGACTCGATCTTGGAGACGCTGCGCACGCCGCACGACGGCAGGCTCTACGAGGTCGAGCGGGCGCTGCGGTTCGGCGGCACCGTCGAGCAGATCCACGAGGCCTCGGGCATCGACCCGTGGTTCATCGACCAGATCGCCCTCATCGGCGAGGTCGGCGCCGAGGTCCGCGACGCGCTGGTGCTGGACGAGCCGCTGTTGCGGCGGGCGAAGCGCACCGGCCTGTCGGACCAGCAGATCGCCTCGCTGCGGCCGGAACTGGCCGGTGAGGACGGCGTCCGCGCGCTGCGCCGCCGTCTCGGCGTGCGGCCGGTGTACAAGACCGTCGACACCTGCGCGGCCGAGTTCGCGGCCAAGACGCCGTACCACTACTCGGCCTACGAGACCGATCCCGCCGCGCAGTCGGAGATCACCGCGCAGACCGAGAAGCCGAAGGTCCTGATCCTCGGCTCCGGGCCGAACCGCATCGGGCAGGGCATCGAGTTCGACTACTCGTGCGTGCACGCCGCGATCGCCCTGCGCGAGGCCGGTTTCGAGGCCGTCATGGTCAACTGCAACCCCGAGACCGTCTCCACCGACTACGACACCTCGGACAGGCTGTACTTCGAGCCGCTGTCGTTCGAGGACGTCCTGGAAGTGGTCAACGCCGAGCAGGAGTCGGGCACCGTCGCCGGGGTCATCGTGCAGCTGGGCGGCCAGACGCCGCTTTCGCTCGCGAAGCGCCTCGCCGACGCCGGCGTGCCCGTGATCGGCACCTCCCCGGACGCGATCCACCTCGCCGAGGACCGCGGCGCGTTCGGCGAGGTCCTCACCGACGCCGGGCTGCCCGCGCCGAAGTACGGCACGGCGACCTCGTTCGAGGGCGCGAAGCGGATCGCCGACAAGATCGGTTACCCGGTCCTGGTGCGCCCGTCCTACGTGCTGGGCGGGCGCGGCATGGAGATCGTCTACGACGAGGAGTCGCTCGCCGGCTACATCCACCGCGCCACCGAGGTCACCCCCGAGCATCCGGTGCTGGTGGACCGCTTCCTCGACGACGCCATCGAGATCGACGTCGACGCGCTGTTCGACGGCGAAGACCTCTTCCTCGGCGGCGTCATGGAGCACATCGAGGAGGCCGGGATCCACTCCGGCGACTCGTCGTGCGCGCTGCCGCCGATCACGCTGGGCCGGACCGACATCGAGACGGTGCGCCGCTCGACCGAGGCCATCGCACGCGGCGTCGGCGTCCGCGGGCTCCTGAACGTCCAGTACGCGCTCAAGGACGACGTCCTGTACGTGCTGGAAGCCAACCCGCGCGCTTCGCGGACGGTGCCGTTCGTGTCGAAGGCGACCGCGGTCCCGCTGGCGAAGGCCGCGGCGCTGATCATGACCGGCTCGTCGATCAAGGAACTGCGCGAGTCCGGCGTCCTGCCCGCCGAGGGTGACGGCGGCCACATGCCCGCCGATTCGCCGGTCGCGGTCAAGGAGGCGGTCCTGCCGTTCCACCGCTTCCGCACGCCCGAGGGCCACGGTGTCGACTCGCTGCTCGGCCCGGAGATGAAGTCCACCGGCGAGGTCATGGGTGTCGACGTTTCCTTCGGCAAGGCGTTCGCCAAGTCGCAGGCCGGGGCCTACGGTTCGCTGCCGACGTCGGGCAAGGTGTTCGTCTCCGTCGCCAACCGCGACAAGCGCTCGCTGGTGTTCCCGGTGAAGCGGCTGGCAGACCTCGGTTTCGAGATCCTCGCGACCTCGGGAACCGCGGAAGTGCTGCGGCGCAACGGGATCGCCTGCACCGTCGTGCGCAAGCACTACGAAGGTTCGGCGGACGGCGAGCAGAACGTCGTGGATGTCATCCTCAGCGGCGAAGTGCAGATGGTGATCAACACTCCTTACGGCAACAGCGGTCCGCGCATCGACGGCTACGAAATCCGTACCGCCGCGGTGTCACGGGACATCCCCTGCATCACCACGGTGCAGGGTGCCGCGGCGGCCGTGCACGGGATAGAGGCCGTCATCAAGGGTGACATCGGCGTCCGCTCGCTGCAGAGCCTGCAGGCGGCGCTGAAGGCCAAGGCATGAGCGAGCGGTTCGGGGCGAGGCTGGCGCGGGCGGTCGCGGAAAAGGGACCGCTCTGCGCCGGGATCGACCCCCATCCCGGGTTGCTCCAGGCGTGGGGTCTTCCGGCGGACGCGGGCGGTTTGGAGAAGTTCGCCCTCACGGCCGCTGAGACGATCGCGCCCGAGGTCGCGGTGATCAAGCCCCAGTCGGCCTTTTTCGAGGCCTATGGGCCTCCTGGGGTCGCCGTGCTGGCCAAGACGATGAAGGTGTGCCGGGAAGCGGGCGCGCTCGTCCTGCTGGACGTCAAACGCGGCGACATCGGCTCCACGATGGCGGCGTACACGGCGGCTTTCCTGCCCGCGGGGGCGGAACTCGAGGCCGACGCCATAACGGTCTCCCCATACCTCGGGTTCGGCTCGCTCGACTTCGCCGTCGAGGTTGCGCAGACGCAAGGCAAGGGCCTGTTCGTCCTCGCGCGCACTTCCAACCCGGAGGCGCAGGGACTGCAGAACGCCTTGCTGCCCAACGGAAAGACCGTCGCGCAGGACATCGTCGACACGGCGGGCGGCTTCAATGCCGATCAAAGCCCTCTGGGTGACATCGGTGTCGTCGTCGGCGCCACCATCGCGCCGGGAGAGCTCGACCTGAGCAAGCTGAACGGTCCCGTCCTGGCACCGGGTTTCGGGGCACAGGGGGCCACTCCGGCCGATCTACGGGTACTTTTCGGCCCCGGACTGCCGGGTGTGCTCCCCGCGTCGTCCCGCGACGTCCTCAAGCACGGACCGGACCGCGAGGCGCTGCGTGCGGCCGTTCGGAGGACACGGGATTCCCTCGGTCCCCTGGAAAAAGGCCAATAGCAGGCCCGGGAATCCGTCATGACCAGCCACCCCCGCATTGTGGGCCGAGGTAACGGGTGGGTACCGTCGCCACACCCACCCAGATTTGAGAACTACCGGAGGAAAACGTGGCACTTCCCCAGCTGACAGAGGAACAGCGCGCTGCGGCGCTGGAGAAGGCCGCCGCCGCCCGCCGCATCCGTGCTGAGCTGAAGGAGCGGCTGAAGCGGGGCGGTACCACTCTGGTCGACGTGTTGAAGCAGGCCGAGGAGAACGAAGTCCTCGGCAAGATGAAGGTCTCGGCTCTGCTCGAGGCTCTTCCGGGCGTCGGCAAGGTCCGTGCCCAGCAGACCATGGAACGACTGGAGATCGCACCCAGCCGTCGTCTTCGCGGCCTCGGCGACCGGCAGCGCAAGGCGCTGCTGGCCGAATTCAGCGGCGAGTGAGCGGCACCGGTCAGGACCACCCGGTGATCCCGGGCGCTGACCGCGGCGGTGAGCCGGTGGCGGGAGTTTCATCCCGGCACCGGCTCACGGTCGTATCAGGGCCTTCGGGGGTCGGGAAGTCGAGCGTGGCGGGGGAGCTGCGCAAGCTGGATCCGGAGATCTATTTCAGTGTCTCGGTGACCACCAGGAAGCCGAGGCCGGGTGAGGTGGACGGCGAGCACTACCACTTCATCGACCGCGCCGAATTCGACCGCATGGTCGCCGGCGGCGAACTGCTCGAACACGCCGAGTTCACCGGTAACTGCTACGGCACCCCGCGCGAGCCCGTCGAGCGGGCTCTGGCCGCCGGGCGCAACGCAATCCTGGAGATCGAACTCCAGGGCGCGCGGCAGGTCCGCAAGGCGATGCCGGAGGCGCGGCTGGTGATGCTGATGCCGCCGTCGTGGGAAGAGCTGGTCGGCAGGCTGACCGGCCGCGGCACCGAGAACGAGGCCGCGGTGAAGGCCAGACTGGCCGAGGCCGAGCGCGAACTCGCCGCCGCCGGGGAGTTCGACGAGCGCGTCGTCAACGCCGACGTGCGAGACGCCGCCGAGCAGTTGCTAAACTTGATAACCGGCGACCCATCGACCGAAGATTCGGAGCACCACGAGTGACGACCCAGGCCACGCTGCACGAAGAGCTCGAAGGCATCACCAACCCGCCCATCGACGACCTCCTCGAGAAGGTCAGCTCGAAGTACGCGCTGGTGATCTACTCGGCCAAGCGCGCTCGCCAGATCAACGACTACTACGCCCAGCTGGGCGAGGGCCTGCTGGAGTACGTCGGCCCGCTGGTCGAGCCGGGCCCGCGCGAGAAGCCGCTGTCCATCGCGCTGCGCGAGATCCACGGCGGTCTGCTCGAGCACACCGAGGGTGAATAAACCCAAAGTCGTTCTAGGCGTAGGCGGCGGGATCGCCGCTTACAAGGCCTGTGAGGTCCTGCGCGGACTGACCGAATCCGGTCACGACGTCCGCGTGGTCCCCACCGAAGCCGCGCTGAATTTCGTCGGCGCGGCCACCTTCGAGGCACTGTCCGGGAACCCGGTGCACACCGGCGTGTTCACCGAAGTGCCCGACGTCCAGCACGTCCGCGTCGGCAAGGAAGCCGATCTGGTGATCGTCGTGCCCGCCACGGCGAACCTGCTCGCCAAGGCCGCGCACGGCATCGCGGACGACCTGCTGACGAACACCCTGCTCACCGCCCGGTGCCCGGTCGCCTTCTTCCCGGCGATGCACACCGAGATGTGGGAGCACCCGGCCACCCGTGACAACGTGGCGCTGCTGCGCTCGCGCGGTCTGGTCGTCGCCGAACCCGCCGCCGGGCGGCTCACCGGCAAGGACACCGGCAAGGGACGGCTCGCCGACCCGGCCGAGATCGTCGACCTCGCCCGGCTCCTGCTCGCCGTGCCGAACGCCCTCCCGCGCGACCTCGAAGGCGTGCGCGTGGCGATTTCGGCCGGTGGCACCCGTGAGCCGCTGGACCCGGTCCGCTACCTGGGCAATCGTTCGTCGGGCAAGCAGGGCTACGCGCTGGCCCGCGTCGCCGCCCAGCGCGGCGCCGAGGTCACCCTGGTCACCGCGCACACCATCGCGCTGCCGGATCCGGCGGGCGCGAAGGTCGTCCACGTGTCCACCGCCGAGGAACTGCGCCAGGCGATGCACGCCGAGGCCGCGTCCGCCGACGTCGTCGTGATGGCCGCCGCCGTCGCCGACTTCCGGCCGTCGAACCGGGCCGAGCACAAGATCAAGAAGTCCGACGACACACCGGATCCGGTCGTCGAACTGGCTCGTAACGCGGACATCCTCGCCGAACTGGTGCGGAACCGGAGCGAGGGCCGGCTCGTCGTGGGATTCGCCGCGGAAACCGGCGACGACAAGGGCGGCGTCCTCGACCACGCCCGGGTCAAACTGAAGCGCAAGGGCGCGGACCTGCTGGTGGTGAACGCCGTCGGCGAGGGAAAGGCGTTCGGGACCGAGGACAATTCGGGCTGGCTGCTCGGGGCGGACGGGACCGAGATCCCGATCCCGCTCGGCGCCAAGGCCGAACTGGCGTCCACATTGTGGGATGCTGTTGTGACCTTGATGAAGCGTTAACCGGCCTCCGAACGATAGTCAGTACGCTTACAGCAACTGAGGGGTGCCTAACTTTCTGGGCATCAGACGTCTAGGTGAGGAAGTGACGGCCACCGTGACCGCGTCCACAAGCAGACTGTTCACATCTGAATCGGTGACTGAGGGTCATCCCGACAAGATCTGCGACGCCATCAGCGATTCGATCTTGGACGGCTTGCTGGCCAAGGACCCGCGAAGCCGGGTCGCGGTCGAAACCCTCATCACCACCGGGCAGGTGCACGTCGCCGGTGAGGTGACCACCGAGGCCTACGCGGACATCCCGACCATCGTCCGCGACGTGATCCTGAAGATCGGCTACGACTCTTCGGCCAAGGGCTTCGACGGCAACTCCTGCGGCGTCAACGTCGCGATCGGCTCCCAGTCGCCCGACATCGCGCAGGGCGTCGACACCGCGTACGAGTCCCGCGTCGAGTCCGACGAGGACGAGATCAACCGTCAGGGCGCCGGCGACCAGGGCCTGATGTTCGGCTACGCCTGCTCGGACACCCCCGAGCTGATGCCGCTGCCGATCGCGCTGGCGCACCGGCTCTCGCAGCGGCTGACCAGGGTCCGCAAGGACGGCGTGCTGCCGTACCTGCGCCCGGACGGCAAGACCCAGGTCACCATCGAGTACGCGGGCGACCAGCCCGTGCGGCTCGACACGGTGGTCGTGTCCACCCAGCACGCGGACGGTATCGACCTGGAGCAGATGCTCGGCGTCGACGTCCGCGAGCACGTGGTCGCCCCGGAGATCGCCGAACTCGGCCTCGACACCTCCAACGTGCGGCTGCTGGTCAACCCGACCGGCCGGTTCGTCATCGGCGGCCCGATGGGTGACGCGGGCCTGACCGGCCGCAAGATCATCGTCGACACCTACGGCGGCATGGCCCGTCACGGTGGCGGCGCGTTCTCGGGCAAGGACCCCTCCAAGGTGGACCGCTCGGCCGCGTACGCGATGCGCTGGGTGGCGAAGAACGTCATCGCCGCCGGTCTCGCCACCCGGGCCGAGGTCCAGGTCGCGTACGCGATCGGCAAGGCGGCCCCGGTGGGCCTCTTCGTCGAGACCTTCGGCACCGAGACGGTCGACCCGTCGAAGATCCAGGCCGCCATCACCCAGGTCTTCGACCTGCGTCCGGCCGCGATCATCCGCGACCTCGACCTGCTTCGCCCGATCTACGCGCCGACGGCCGCGTACGGCCACTTCGGCCGTCCCGAGCTGAATCTCCCGTGGGAGAGCACGGCGCGGGCCGCGGACCTGAAGTCGGCCGCGGGCGCCTGATCGCTTCGGTCCGTGAAGGCCTCCTTGCCTACCTTGAGGGTAGGGAAGGAGGCCTTCACTACGTCGCGGGCTGATGTGGCGCCCGGGCCACGCGGTACGGACAGTGACACGGGAGTCTGGTAGAGATCACCGGGTGAGCAGCAGTCCCGAACCGACCCCGCTGTGGGAGCTTCCGGAGCCTCCGAAGGCCGAGACGGCGCGGAAGGCCAAACCGTCCCGCGCGAAAACCGCCAGCCGCCGCGGCGCGCAGAACCCCGCGCCCGAGAACCCGGTCGCGCGCATCGTCGTGGACATCCCGCTCACGCATCTCGACCGGACCTTCGACTACCGGATCCCCGAGAAGCTGCACGAAACCGCCGTGCCCGGCTGCCGGGTGCGCGTCCGGTTCGCGGGACAGCTCGTCGACGGGTATCTCGTCGAGCGCGCCGACACGACGGAGTTCACCGGGAAACTCGCGTACATCGACAGGGTGACGTCCAGCGAGGCCGTCCTGCCCCCCGCGCTGCACACGCTCTGCCGGTCGGTCGCGGACCGGTACGGCGGCACGCTGAGCGACGTCCTGCGGCTCGCGATCCCGTCCCGGCACGCGAAGGTCGAGGGCGAGCCGCCCGCCGAGCCCGCGCCCGCACCCCAGGCGCCCGAAACCGGCGCCTGGGAGAAGTATCAGAGCGGTCCGGCGTTCCTGGAGGCCGTCGCGGAACGGCGTCCGGCCAACGCCGTCTGGCAGGCCTTGCCGGGGGAGGACTGGCCACGCCGTCTCGCCGAAGCGGCAGCCGTCGCGGCCGCCGCCGGACGTGGCGTCGTGATGGTCGTGCCCGACCACCGTGATCTCACGCGGCTGCACGACGCCTGCTCCCAGCTGATGGGCGCCGACTCCGTGGTCGCGCTGATCGCCGGGCTGGGCCCCGCCGAGCGCTACCGCCGCTGGCTCGCGGTGCTGCGCGGCGCGGTCCGCGTCGTCGTCGGCACGCGCGCGGCGATGTTCGCGCCGGTCGCCGATCCCGGCCTGTTCGTGGTGTGGGACGACGGCGACGACGTCCACCTCGACCAGCACGCGCCGTATCCGCACGTCCGCGACGTGCTGATGGACCGCGCGCACGCCGCGAAAGGGTCCATGCTCGTCGCCGGTTTCGCGCGTACCTCCGAAGCGCAGTTCCTCGTGGAATCGGGCTGGGCGCAGCCTCTCGTGGCCGCCCGTCCCGAACTGAGGGCCGCCGCGCCGCGGGTCACACCGGTCGGTGAGGACTTCGACGTCGCCCGGGACGAAGCGGCGAAGGCGGCACGGCTCCCGTCGGTCGCCTTCGAGGCGGCGCGGCAGTCGTTGGCGGGCGGATTCCCTGTCCTGGTGCAGGTTCCGCGTCGCGGGTACGTTCCGGGACTCGCCTGCGGCAACTGCCGGACTTCGGCGCACTGCCGTCGCTGCGCGGGTCCGCTTTCCTTGCCAGGCGGGCTGATCGACGGCTCACCGAGGCCGCCCGCCTGCCGGTGGTGCGGTGTCCCCGAGACGAACTTCCATTGCGCCGCTTGCGGTTCCGTGCGGTTGCGGGCTGTCGTCGTCGGCTCGAAGCGGACCGCGGAGGAATTGGGCCGCGCGTTCTCCGGATTCCCGGTGCGGACCTCGGGCGCGACGGAGGTTTTGGCTTCGGTGCCCGGAAAACCGGCGCTGGTGGTGTGCACACCCGGGGCCGAGCCGATCGCGGAAGGCGGCTACGGCGCGGCGCTGCTGCTGGACGGCTGGGCGCTGCTGGGGCGGCAGGACCTGCGCGCGGGGGAGGAGACCCTGCGCCGGTGGATGGCGGCCGCGGCGCTGGTGCGGCCGGGGACCGAAGGCGGGCGCGTGTTCGTCGGCGCGGAAGCGGGTCTCTCGGTCGTGCAGGCGCTGGTGCGCTGGGATCCGGGCTGGCACGCGAGCCTGGAGCTGGCCGAGCGTCGCGAACTCGGCTTCCCGCCCGCGATGCGGATGGCGAGTATCGAAGGGACGCCGGACGCGGTCGCCGGGCTGCTCGACGACCTCGAGTTGCCGGAAAGCGGCGAGGTACTGGGCCCGGTGCCGCTCGGCGAGGTCGACGAGGACGGCAACGCCGAACGGGAGCGGGCCCTGGTGCGCGTCGCGCGTCCGGACGGGAAGGCGCTCGCCGCCGAGGTCCACGCCGCCGCCGGCCGCCGGGACGCGCGCAAGGCCTCCGAGCCCATCCGGATCCAGCTGGACCCACTTGAGCTCATCTGACGCCCCGCGTTTCGTCCTCTAGTTGCGGTAGTTCGACGCTGAACTATCGCATCCAGAGGACTGAACGCGTGGGGTCAGAGGGTCGTGCCGGGGGTCGCGAGGACGTCGTCGCGAGCCGAAGCGCCCGGAGCGGGCGTAGCGGGCTTCGAGGCGGAGCCGCCCAGGGCGGCGGTCAGCAGCGTGACGATCTGCGACGAGATCGCCGCTCGCCGCGCCTCGAAGTCGGCGTCGGTCAGCGCCGCCGGATCGGTGGGGGTGCCGAGCACGGGCGTGTGCAGATGCCCGCCCGCGATCCCGGTCAGGCCGAGCCCGGTCCGCAGCCGGTTGCTGCGGTACATGGACTCGTTGCTCAGGTAGTTGCCGCCGCCACCGGAAGCGGCGATCTCGCCGGGCTGCGGCGCGTCCGTCCGGCAGACGGCCGTTCCCGTCCCCGGCTTCGTGCTGTCGGGCCAGACACAGAACGCCTGGTTGTACAGCACCTGGTATGCCCCGGCGGGCGCGGCGAGCATCTTTTCGTACGGCAGCGTGGTTTCGATGAACTGGTCGGCAGGCTGGGGCCAGCCGGTCGCGGGCGGGACAGGGCCGCGGACGGGCTCGTCGAGGTTGTCCGGCGAACCACCGCGCCAGGCACCGGCCCACCGTTCGATGTCGAACCGGCCGGGACGGCCCTGGCTGATCGTCATGATCAGTTCCGGACGGCGGAAGCGGTCCTTGAACGCCTTGCCGTAAGCCGCCTCGACGATTCCGGCGTCGAAGTAGCTCCACACCACCGGGAAGGACACGGCCTGCACCTGCGCTGGCCCGTTCGGGGTCTGGATCACCTTGCCGTCCAGGTGCAGCGCGGCCGCGCCGGACGGGTTCGCGATGCGGACGCCCGCGCCGTTGAGGGTGAACGGGTCGAAGCCGCTCACCAGCACCCGGCGCAGCTTCGGGCCGAGGGGGAAGCGGGAATCGTCGAGGCCGCGGGCGCCGACGTCGAACGTCTTCAGCAGGCCCGCGCGGGCGGGGGCAGGCAGCGAGAAGCGCGGCGTCCACTGGCGCAGCGCCTTGCTCATCTGGAGGCGTGCCCAGTACAGCGGCCGGTCGTCGGCCTTGTCGATGCTGCCGAGATCGGGACGGCGGCCCTGCGCGCGGTCGACGGCGGTCCGCCAGAGCCCGTCACCGGCGGTTTCCGCGAGCTTCTCGGCGCGTGGACCGGTCTTCGTGGCGCAGAGGCGCGTCGTGAAGTCGGAAACGAGCTTGTCGAATCCGGCGAGCCGGACGAGTTCCGGGCCGACCGCCGGGCCACCGGAAGGCATGGTCGCGGTGAGCCGCTTCTCCTCGACGGTGATCGCCGCCGAATCGTCGAAACAGCCACGCGCGCTTTCGGCTCGCGCGACGCCGGGGACCGCGAGCACGGGGAGAGCGATGAGCAGCGGGAGGAACGCGCCCCATCGCTTGCCGGGAGTCTTCATGGACCGCATTCTGCTCATCCGGGCACGGCCGCACTACCGACGTTCGCAGGGCTGGACGGGTCTTGTCCGGGGTGGACAGGCGGGGCAGACTCGCGCCATGGCCGCGCACAGAAGCATTCCGGTACGCATCACCGCAGTCGCCGCGATCGCCGCTCTGGTCGGTGCCGCCGCACCGGGTACCGCCTCGGCGGGTCCACCGCCGCCACCGAAATCGCCGGTCGCCGTCGGCTACCTGGGCGCCGTCTCGAGTATCGACGTGGACGCGACCGCGATCGGCACGAAGATCCTGCGCGAGGGCGGCAACGCCGTCGACGCGGCCGTCGCGACAGCCGCCGCGCTGGGCGTCACCGACCCGTTCTCCGCCGGTTTCGGCGGTGGCGGCTTCTTCGTCTACTACGACGCGCGGAGCGGCAAGGTGCACACGCTCGACGGCCGCGAGACCGCGCCGTCGACGGCGAACGAGAACCTCTTCGTCGAGAACGGCAAGGCGATCCCGTTCGCCGAGGCCGTCACCAGCGGGCTGAGCGTCGGCGTGCCCGGCACGCCCGCCACCTGGCAGGAAGCCCTGCGCAAATGGGGGACCAAGTCGCTGGCGAAGGCGGTCAAGCCCGCCGAAGAACTGGCTCGCAAGGGTTTCAAGGTCGACCAGACCTTCAACACCCAGATCACCAACAACGCCGCCCGCTTCTCGGCGTTCCCCTCGACCCGGTCGCTGTACCTGCCCGGCGGAGCGCCGCCCGCGGTCGGCACGACGTTCAAGAACCCCGACCTCGCCGGCACGTACGCGCAGCTGGCCGCGAAGGGCACGGACGTGCTGTATCGCGGGCAGATCGGCGCGGACGTCGTCAACACGGTGCGGAAGCCGCCGGTCGACCCCGCGTCGACGCTGAACGTGCGACCCGGCGACCTGACCGCGGCCGACCTCGCCAAGTACCGCGTGGCCGAGCGGAAGCCGACCAAGACCGAGTACCGCGGCTACGACGTCTACGGGATGCCCGCGCCGTCGTCCGGCGGGCTGACCGTCGGCGAGGCGCTGAACATCCTCGAGAACACGAAGCTTTCCAAGCTGCAGAAGGCCGATTACCTGCACTACTTCCTGGAGTCGACCCGGTACGCCTTCGCCGACCGCAACCGGTGGATCGGCGACCCGGCCTTCGTCGACGTCCCGGCGAAGGAACTGATCAGCCAGAAGTTCGCCGACAGCCGCGCTTGCCTGATCGACCCCGCGAAGGCCGGGACGAGCCCCGTCGCGCCCGCGGACCCGCGCAAGCCGGTGCCGTGCGTCGCGGGGACGAACTCCGCGCCGACGCCGTACGAGGGCGAGAACACCACGCACCTCACGGTCGCCGACCGGTGGGGCAACGTCGTCGCGTACACGCTGACCATCGAGCAGGAGGGCGGCAGCGGCATCGTCGTGCCGGGCCGCGGGTTCCTCCTCAACAACGAACTGACCGACTTCTCCTTCACCCCGGTGACGCCGGGCGTGCCCGATCCGAACCTGCCGGGCCCGGCCAAGCGGCCGCGGTCGTCGATGGCGCCGACCATCGTGCTCGACGGCGGCAAACCGTTCCTCGCCGTCGGCTCGCCCGGTGGCGCGTCGATCATCACCACGGTGCTGCAGATCCTCACCGGCCGCATCGACCGCGGCCTGAAGCTGGTCGACGCGATCGCCGAACCGCGTGCCTCGCAGCGGAACTCGGCGGCCGCGCAGGTCGAGCAGGCGTTCCTCGACCAGACCGACGTCCTCGCGATCCTGAAGGCCAAACAGCAGGGCTTCTCGACCGCGCCCGCCGAGATCGGGGCCGCGACCGGCGTCGAACGGCTGCGGGACGGGCGGTGGCTCGCCGCCGCCGAACCGACCCGGCGGGGTGGCGGCTCGGCGGCCGTCGTGCTGCCCTGGCCACCCAGGTAGCTGAAGGACGCTTTCCCCGCATCTCACGCGGTGAAGGACGCTTTCCCCACATGACATGCGGGGAAAGCGTCCTTCAGCCCCTACGGGAGAGCGAGCGCGCCGCGGCGGTGGGGTCCTTCTAGACTGAGCGGCGATGTTCGCCCAGTCAGAGGTACCCGTCCCCCCGGCGGAGGTGCGTTGATGCGCCTCGTCTTCGCCGGTACCCCCGAACCCGCCGTCCCGTCGCTGCGCGCGCTCCTCGCGTCCGATCAGCACGAGGTCGTCGCCGTCGTGACCCGCCCGGACGCCCAGGCGGGCCGCGGCCGTCATGTCGTCCGGTCCCCGATCGGCGCGCTGGCCGACGAGCACGGGATCGAGGTGCTGACCCCGCCGAAGGCGAGCGATCCCGCCTTCCTCGCCCGGCTCGCGGAGATCGCCCCCGACGCGTGCCCCGTCGTCGCGTACGGGGCGTTGCTGCCCCAGGCCGCGCTGGACATCCCGGAACACGGCTGGGTCAACCTGCATTTCTCGCTGCTGCCCGCGTGGCGTGGCGCCGCGCCGGTCCAGGCCGCGATCCGCGCCGGTGACGAGATCACCGGCGCCTCGACGTTCCGGATCGTCAAGGAACTCGACGCCGGCCCGGTCTACGGCGTGATCACCGAGCAGATCGCCGCCACCGACACCGCCGGGCAACTCCTCGGCAGGCTGTCGGAGTCCGGGGCGAAGCTGCTCGTGTCCACGATGGACGGAATCGCCGACGGCACGCTGCGCGCGGTGGAGCAGACCGGGGACGGCGTGAGCTACGCGCCCAAGGTGACCGTCGAGGACGCGCGGGTGTCGTTCGCCGACCCGGGCACGGCCGTCGACCGGCAGATCCGCGCGGTCAGCCCGGAACCGGGCGCGTGGGCGGAGTTCCGCGGCGAGCGGCTGAAGCTCGGCGCGGTCACGGTCGTCGACGAGCCGGGCCCCCCGCCCGGCGAACTGGTCGTGGAGCGCAAGCGGGTCCTGGTCGGCACGGCGTCGAAACCGGTGCGGCTGGGCGAAGTGCAGGCGCAGGGGAAGAAGCGGATGGCGGCCACCGACTGGGCGCGCGGTACGAGGATCGAACAAGGAGAGCGCCTGCAGTGAACGAGCGTAGGGAACGCCGGCCGTCGAGGCCGGAGCGAGGCCGTCCGGGCCCGCGCAAGGAAGGGCCCAGCCGCCCGCCGCAGATCGACCCGGCCCGTCAGGTCGCCTTCGACGTCCTGCGCGCTGTCCGGGAAAAGGACGCGTACGCGAACCTGGTGCTCCCCGAGTTGCTGCGCAACCGCCGGATCTCCGGCCGTGACGCCGCGCTGGCCACCGAACTGACCTACGGGACCTGCCGCGCGGTCGGCATGCTGGACGCCGTCATCGAGGCCTGCCTCGTCGACCGTTCGCTGGCCAAGGTGGACGCCATCGTGCTGGACGGGCTGCGGCTCGGCGCGTACCAGCTGCTGCGCACCCGCATCCCCGAGCACGCCGCCGTCGGGTCCACTGTGGACCTCGTCCGCGCCGAAGTCGGTTCCTGGATCGCGGGTTTCGTGAACGCCGTGCTGCGCTCGGTGTCCGAAAAGGACGAAGAGACCTGGCTCAACGAGCTGGCCCCCGACGAGGCCGCCGACCCCATCGGGGCGTACGCGCTGCGGACGGCGCATCCGCGCTGGGTCGCGCGCTCCTTCGCGGAAGCGCTGGGGGACAAGGGAGCCGAGCTGAAGGCGGCCCTGGAGGCCGACGACGACCGCCCCGACGTGCACCTGGTCGCCCGTCCCGGCGAGATCAGCGCCGACGAGCTGGCCGCCATCACCGGCGGCGACGTCGCCCCGTACTCGCCCTACGGCGTCCGGATGCCCGCGGGTTCCGGCGACCCCGGCGATGTCGAACCGATCAAGGAAAAGCTGGCGGCCGTTCAGGACGAGGGCAGCCAGCTGTGCGCCGTCGCCGTCACGAAGGTCCCGCTCACCGGCTCCGACGAGCGCTGGCTGGACCTGTGCGCCGGACCGGGCGGCAAGGCCGCGCTGCTGGGCGCGCTCGCGTCGATCAGCGGCGCGACCGTCGACGCCGTCGAGAAGGCGCCGCACCGCGCGAAGCTGATCGAGAACGCCGTCCAGGGGCTTCCGGTGACCATCTACGTCGCCGACGGCCGCGAGACCGACCTCGAACCGGGCTACGACCGCGTCCTGGTCGACGCGCCGTGCAGCGGTCTCGGCTCGCTGCGCCGCCGCCCGGAGGCGCGCTGGCGCCGTCAGCCCAGCGACATCTCGGACCTGACGAAACTGCAGGGCCAGCTGATCACCGCGGCGCTGGACCTGGTCCGCCCCGGTGGCGTCGTCACCTACGTCGTCTGCTCGCCGCACCTGGCCGAGACCGAAGGCGTCGTGGGGGAGACAGCGCGCCGCGCCGGTGCCGAGATCGTCGACGCGCGGCCGTTCTTCCCGGACGTCCCGCAGCTCGGCGACGGCCCGTACGTCCAGCTGTGGCCGCACCGGCACGGCACGGACGCGATGTTCTGCGCCGTCCTGCGGAAGCCGGAAACCGCCGGGTGAGCAGGGTTCTCGGCCTGGTCGCGAGCTCGTGCGGCGGACTGGACACCCGGTTCGCCGCACAGCTCGCGAAACCGGCCGCGGACCGCGGCTGGGAGCTCGCGATCACGCTGACCCCCACCGCGGCCCGCTGGCTGGAGAAGACCGAGGGGATCGGTGAGCTGGAGAAGCTCACCGGGCTGCCGGTCCGCAGCACTTCCCGGCTGCCGGGCGAACCGCGCCCGCATCCGGATCCCACGGTGTTCCTGTTCGCGCCCGCGTCCGCGAACTCGGTGGCGAAACTGGCGCTGGGCATCGCCGACAATCAGGCGCTGACCCTGCTCGGCGACGTCCTCGGCACACCCGGGATCACGATCGTCCTGGGGTATCAGATCCAGGACACGCGGGTGCACCATCCGGCCTGGCGGCGCCATCTCGACACGCTCGCCTCCGCCGGTGTCACCACCACGAGGCTCACCCCTGAAGCTCCGTGGACGTCCGTGCTGGACCTGCTCCCTTAGCGAGCGCAGAACCCCGTGTCGACGGCGGCCACCAGGTCTTTCGACACGTTGGCAGGCACCGGATCCTGGTTGACCACGACGTTCACCTGCTTGCCGTGCGGGATCGCCCCGGACAGGGTCGAGAAGCCGCGGATGCTCCCGCGGTGGCCCCACCACACCCCGCCGCAGCTCAACGGGACCGACACGATCCCCAGTCCGTATTGCGCGCCGGGAACGCCCAGGTCCACGGGCATGGTCCGCTGCATCTCCGCGAGTTCCGCCCGTTTCAGGAGGTGGCCGCCGGTGAGCGCGGCGAAGAAGTGGTTCAGCTCCTCGCCGGTGGAAACGAGCCCGCCGGAGGCCCCGGCGATCGACGCGTCCAGTTCGGTGTAGTCGGCGAGGTCCGGTGCGTAGCCCCTGGCGTGCGGGAAGGGCAGGCGTTCGTCGCCACGCAGCGGCAGATAAGTGCCTTGTAGGCCCAGCGGCCGGGCGATCCTGGCTTCGATCTCGGCGGAGACCGAATGCCTGGTGACCTTCTCGATGAGCATGCCCGCGATGATGTAGTTGGTGTTGGAGTACGACCAGCCCTTGCCCGGATCGAACAGCGGCCGGTTCGCCAGACCGATCGCCACCAGTTCTTCGGGCTCGGCACCGCGATGCCGCCATTCGTCGATGTCGAGACCGCGGACGTAGTTGTACAGGCCGCTGGTGTGCTGGAGCAGCTGCCGGACGGTGATCTTGGTGCCGTCGTTGCCGTTCCCGCGCACGAGGCCCGGGAGATACCGGTCGATCGGCGTGTCCAGCCGCACCTTTCCTTCGGCGACCAGCTGCAGCACCACGACGGCGACGAAGGTCTTGGTCACACTGCCCGCGCGGAACTTCGAGCCGCGCGGGAAGGGTGTCCCGGTGCGGATGTTCCCCACGCCTTCGCGTTCCGACCACGACCGCCCGGACACGCTCGTCACCGTCGCCTGCGCGCCGGGGACCCCGTCCTGCACCAGTGTTTTCAGCGCCTTGTCGACCTCGTCGTGCGGTTTGGTCACGGCGAGCGCCGGGGCGGCGGTGGTGGTGGCCAGCATCGCGATCAGCGAGCCGACCGCGATGGTCTTCTTGCCTGGCAAGGTTTTTCGCATGGAACAAAGCTAGGGACGCCACGAGGAAGCGACCATGAGGCAGGCCCCCACCCCTCACCGGGGGCCTGCCCCACCGTCAGCGCAGGCGCAGAGCGCGCTTCAGGGTGCCGAACAGGTCGGTCTGGTTGGTCAGGCCGACGACGTTCGCCGCCTGCGGTCCGTAGCCGGCGACGCGGATCTGCGTTCCGGTGTGGTCCTGCGACGAGCCGGGCATCCCGGTGCCGTAGTTGATGGTCATGTTCGCGCCCTCGTTGGTGACGAGGGTGGCGGTCTGGCCGGGGCTGACCGTGCCGTTGCCGATGATCTGGCTGGTGTGGCCGTGATCGCCGGTGACGATCACCAGGGTGTCCGGGTTGCTGCGCGCGAACGCGAGCCCGGCCGCGACGGCCTGGTCGAAGTCGATCGTCTCACCGATCTGGCCGCACGGGTCGGCGGCGTGATCCTGCTTGTCGATGCTCGCGCCTTCGACCTGGAGGAAGAAACCCTTGTCCTTGCGGCGGTCGTCGAGCAGCGAGATCGCCTTGCGGGTCTGGTCGGCCAGCTTCGGCTGGGTCTTGGGCAGCGCCGGGTTCGGCGTGCAGCGGCTCGGCGGGGTGCCGCCCTGCTTCGCGGCCGGGCCGGTCCAGTTGACCGGCAGGTTGCCGGCGGCGAACAGGCCGAGCAGCGGCTTGCCCGGCTTGGCCGCGGCGAGGTCGGCCGCGGTGTTCACCACCTGGTAGCCCGAAGACTTCGCCTGGTCCAGCACGGTCTTGCCGGCGAACTTCCCGGCCTTGACCTGCTGGTCGAAATACTTCGCGCCGCCGCCGAGCAGGACGTCCGGCTTGGTCTGCACCAGCTGCTCGGCGATGGAACCGGCGCCGCCGTTCTCCTTCGCGTTGACCGCGCATTTGGCGCTGGTCTCGTTGGGGCCCTTGCAGTCGCGGTTGACGACATGCGACCCGAGCACCGCGGGGGTGGCGTCCTGGACCTCGGCCGTGGTGACGTCACCGGTGCGCAGGCCCGAACGCTTGGCGATCTCGAGGATCGACGGGACGGCGTTGCCGTACGGGTCCACGGAGATGGCGCCGTTGTAGGTCTTCACGCCGGTGGCCCAGCCGGTGCCGGAGGCGGCCGAGTCGGTCACGTAGTCGGGCTTCGAAGGGTTGTTCTTCTCGACCGCGTACGTCGTGTAGTCACCGGTGAGCGGCAGTTCGTCCATCGCGAGCCGCCCGGCCGCGCCGCGTTCGTAGTTGCGCGCCGAGGTGATCTCGGACTGGCCCATGCCGTCGCCGATGAACAGGATGACGTTGCGGGCGCCGCCGCCCTTGATCGCGGCGCGCACGTCCTGGGTGCGGTCGCCCTGCGCGGCCGCGAGACGGGCGTCGTCGCCGGCGGCGAGCGCGGCGGGCGCCAGCGCGATCAGCGTGACGCCCAGCGCCCCGCCCGCGAGCCATTTGCGCCGTCCTGTGAACAGCGAAGCCATCGAAAATCTCCTTGGGATTACTGAAAATCAGGGCAGTCCCATTAGTCACCGCGCATGTGTGCGGCCGGGGATTTCCGGGTGAACACGGGAAGAACAGCGGCCGTCCGCTAGCGCAGGCTGTGACCCGGTGCGACGATGCCGGTCTCGTAAGCGAACACCACCGCCTGACTGCGGTTGGCGGCGCCCAGTTTGCCGAAAATGTTGCCCACGTGGGTTTTGACGGTTTCGAGGCTGATGACCAGATCGGCCGCTATGTCCACATTGGACATCCCGGTGGCGATGAGCCGCAGCACCTCGGTCTCCCGTTTCGTCAGCGAAGACGGCCGCGGCGCGAGGCCCGACGCCGCCGGGCGAGCGGTGACCAGCCGCCGGATCGCGTCGGGGAACAGCAGTGTCTCCCCGGCGGCGATGGTCCGGATGGCGTGCGCGAACTCCTCCTTGCGCGCACGCTTCAGCAGGAACCCGCTCGCGCCGGCCAGCAGCGCGTCGTAGATGTAGTCGTCGTTGTCGAACGTGGTGATCACGAGGACCTTCGGTGGTTCGGGCACTTCGGCCAGCACCCGCCGGGTCGCCTCGATCCCGTCGACGCCGGGCATGCGGACGTCCATCAGGATCACGTCGGGATGCGTCCGCCGCACCAGGTCGACCACCTCGCCGCCGTCGCCCGCCTCGCCGACCACGGTCAGATCGGGCTGGTTGTCCAGCAGCGAGCGCAATCCGGCGCGCAGCAACGGTTCGTCGTCGACGATCAGGACCCGCAGTGTCATGAGCGCGACCGTAGCGGGATCGTGGTCACCAGGCGCCACAGCGGTTCCCCGTCGATGGCGGGCCCCGCGACGAGCTCGCCGCGCAGCGCCTCGACACGTTCGGTGAGCCCCGGCAATCCGTTGCCGCCGCGGCCGGAAACCGCCGCGTGTTCCATGAGCGGGTTCACGATCTCGATCCGCAGCGCGTCGGCGAGTACCGCCACCCGTACGGTCACCGGGCCGGGATGGGCGTGCCGCAACGCGTTCGTCAGTCCTTCTTGGACGATCCGGTACGCCTCCCGCGAAAGCGTCGCGGGCAGCTCCGCGGCGGGGCCGGTCAGCTCGTAGTCGATCACCGCTCCGCCGGATCGCGCCCGCTCGGCGAGCGTCGCGGCTTCGACGAGCCGTCGTTCGGGTTCGCGGGAAGACCGGTCGTCCCGCAGCAGGCCGAGCACGTGGTCGAGGTCTTCGAGTGCCGCCCGGGACGACTCCTCGATGGTGCCCAGCGCCTTGCGTACCAGTTGCGGTTCGGAATCGACCAGTTCGGCGGCCGCGGCGGCCTGGATGGTCGACGTCGTCAGCGTGTGGCCGATGGAGTCGTGCAGCTCGCGGGCCAGCCGGTTGCGCTGCTCGAAGTGGTTCGCCCGGACCTCGGCCGCGGCGACGCGTTCGGCGGCCGACGGCCCCAGCAGCGCGACCGCGCAGTACTGGAAGAGCTTGGTGAAACCGGCGAGGACGTACGCGATGACGACGAGCGTGACCAGCGCGATCGGCAGCGTCCAGAGTCCGGCGGTACCGGCTTCGATCGTCACCCGCTCGCCGAAGAACTCGATGGGACTGCCGCCGCCTCCCGCCCACACGATGGCGAACACGAAGCCGATCATCAAGAAGCAACCGAGGCCGAACAGCACCCAGCCGAGCGTGGTGTGCACGATCAGCCAGGCCGCCGAGCGCCAGCGCTCCGCCCAGGCGACCTTCGACTGCGGCGGAGGAGAGGCGATCCGGGTGCCCAGCATCTGGTTGGCGAACCAGATGCTCACCCGCCGCATCGGTCCCGGGAGCCCGGCGAGCCCGGCCAGCAGGGCCATCGCGAGCATGCCGTAGACGATCTTCGCCTTCACGTCGCCAGGGATGAGGATCGCGGGGATGAGCGCGATCGGGAACGGGATCGCCGTCATCGCCATACCGAGAAGACCGAACGGCACGCTGCGGTAGCTGCCGATCCGGACCAGTGTTCCGAGGGGGTTGACCATGACGGGAACGCTATTGGGTGCCGCGTGCGCGCACCTCCCACTGCGGTGCCATTTCCCGTCATCCTCAAGAGCGGGACGCCGGTCACAGCCGGTTAGCGGGCGTTAGCGGCGTCCTCCTACACTCGGGCGCGTGGCTCACCGACCTTTGATCGCACCCAGCATCCTCTCCGCGGACTTCGCCCGGCTCGGCGACGAGATCCGCGCCGTCGCGGGGGAGGGGGACACTCGCGCGGACTGGGTCCACGTCGACGTCATGGACGCGCACTTCGTGCCGAACCTGACCCTCGGCCTGCCCGTCGTGCAGTCGCTGATCAAGGCCACCGACGTCCCGATCGACTGCCACCTGATGATCGAGAACCCCGACAAGTGGGCCATCGGGTACGCCGAGGCGGGCGCCTACAACGTCACCGTGCACGTCGAGGCCGCGCACGACCCTGTCGCGCTCGCGAAGAACCTCCGCGCCGCCGGGGCGAAGGCAGGACTGTCGATCAAGCCGAACACGCCGATCGAGGACCACCTCGACACCCTCAAGCACTACGACACGCTGCTGGTGATGTCGGTCGAGCCGGGCTTCGGCGGCCAGTCGTTCATCGAGGGTGTCCTGGACAAGGTGCGCACCGCGCGGCGCCTGGTCGACACCGGCCACCTCAAGCTGGTCGTCGAGATCGACGGCGGGATCAACGCCGACACCATCGAGCAGGCCGCCGAGGCCGGTGTGGACTGTTTCGTCGCCGGTTCCGCCGTCTACGGCGCCGAAGACCCTGGTAAGGCCGTCGCGGCGCTGCGCGAGCAGGCGGCCCGCGTCCGCGGCTGATCCCGGCTCTTGATCAGCCGTCGGGTCAGGAGAAGGAATCGGCCCCGATGGGTGTTGGATGGGGGGAGCACCGTTTTCCAGCGACGGTGCGACCAGGAGGAGGGCAGCAGGAGTGTTCACCGGCATTGTCGAGGAACTCGGCGAGGTCACCGCGGTCGAGCAGGTCCCGAACGCCGCGCGGCTGACCGTACGGGGGCCGCTGGTGACCAGCGACGCCGGTCACGGCGACTCCATCGCGGTGAGTGGCGTGTGCCTCACCGTGGTCGCGGTGGCGGGCGGTGAGTTTACCGTCGATGTCGTGCACGAAACCCTGCAACGCTCCAGCCTCGCGAAGGTGAACGTCGGCGACGTCGTCAACCTGGAACGCGCGACGCCGGCGGGCGGCAGGCTCGGCGGGCACATCATGCAGGGCCACGTGGACGGAACCGGCGTCTTCCTCAAGCGGGACGAACAGGGGCTCACCTCGTTCGCCCTGCCGGGCAGACTGGCCAGGTATGTGGTCGAAAAGGGGTCGATCGCGGTCGACGGCATCTCCCTCACGGTCGCCGCGGTGACCGACGAGGAGTTCTCCGTCGCCCTGATCCCGACCACTCTCGAACTCACCACCCTCGGCCGGAATCAGCCGGGTGACCTGGTGAATCTCGAGGTCGACGTGGTCGCCAAGTACGTCGAGAAGCTGGCCATGCCGCACCTGCGCGAGCAGGGGGACAATGGCGGTACGGAGGAGCGGGCGTGAGCGAGACGAGTGCGATTCCGGGGTCGGCTGATCTGACCCCCTGTGGAGGCGGGGTGGCCGTGAACGCCGATGCCATCGAGGCGGCGATCGCCGACATCAAGGCGGGCCGTCCGGTCGTCGTGGTGGACGACGAGGACCGTGAGAACGAAGGCGACCTGATCTTCGCGGCGGAGAAGGCCACACCGGAACTGATGGCCTTCATGGTGCGCTACACCTCGGGGTACGTCTGCGTGGCGCTGACCGAGGCCGAGGCGGACAGGCTCGACCTGCCGCCGATGTACCACACGAACCAGGACCAGCGCGGTACCGCGTACAGCGTCACGGTCGACGCCGCCGACGGCATCACCACCGGTATCTCCGCGGCCGACCGCTCGCACACCGTCCGCCTGCTCGCCGACCCGGCGTCCACGGCGTCGGACTTCCGGCGCCCCGGTCACGTGGTCCCGCTGCGCGCCAAGCAGGGCGGCGTCCTGCGGCGTCCCGGGCACACCGAAGCCTCCGTCGACCTGGCCCGCCTCGCCGGGCTTTCGCCTTCCGGAGTGCTCTGCGAGATCGTGTCGCAGAAGGACGAGGGCGACATGGCCCGCCGCGACGAACTCGAGGTCTTCGCCGCGGACCACGACCTCAAGATGATCACCATCGCCGACCTGATCGCGTACCGGCGGCGGACCGAGAAGCAGGTCGAGCGGGTCGCCGAGGCGCGGATCCCGCTGTCGGCGGGCACGTTCCGCGCGGTCGGTTACGACAGCCTGCTCGACGGCATCGAGCACATCGCGTTCGTCTTCGGCGAGATCGCCGACGGTGAGGACATCCTGGTCCGCGTGCACTCCGAGTGCCTCACCGGTGACGTCTTCGGCTCACTGCGCTGCGACTGCGGCCCGCAGCTGGAGGCGGCGCTCGAAGCGGTGGCCAAGGAAGGCCGCGGCGTCGTGCTCTACATCCGCGGTCACGAGGGCCGCGGTATCGGGCTGCTGCACAAACTGCAGGCCTACCAGCTGCAGGACGCGGGTGCGGACACCGTCGACGCGAACCTGCAGCTCGGCGTCCCCGCCGACGCGCGCGACTACGGCACCGGCGCGCAGATCCTGTGCGACCTGGGCGTCCGCTCGATGCGGCTGCTGACGAACAACCCGGCCAAACGCGTCGGGCTCGAGGGGTACGGCCTGCGGGTCACCGGCCGGGTGTCGCTGCCGATCTCGCCGAACCCGGAGAACCTGCGCTACCTCAAGACCAAACGGGACCGGATGGGGCACGACCTGTCCCAGCTGGAGCATTTCGACCAGGTCGGCGCCGAAGTCGACCAGGGCAACGGAGGTGGCACGCGGTGAGCGGCGAAGGCCGTCCGGACGTCGAACTCGACCTGTCCGACTGTAAGAACATCCGGCTCGGGATCGTGGCCACGCGCTGGCACACAAAGATCACGAGCGCCCTGCTGGAACGTGCCCTCGAGGCGGCGAAGGCGGCCGACCTGGAGGAAGAGCCGACCGTCGTCCGTGTCGCGGGCGCCGTCGAACTCCCCGTCGCCGCACAGGCACTGGCCCGGACGCACGACGCCGTCGTCGCGCTGGGTGTGGTCGTGCGGGGCGGGACGCCGCATTTCGAGTACGTCTGCGACGCTGTCACCGCGGGCCTGACCAGGGTGGCGCTCGACGAGAGCACCCCGGTCGGCAACGGGGTGCTCACCTGCGACACCGAACAGCAGGCCCTCGACCGGTCCGGTCTGCCCGGCTCCGTGGAGGACAAGGGCTACGAGGCGACCGTCGCGGCGCTGGACGCCGCGCACGCGCTGCGGAACCTGCGCCAGCCGTGGACCGAGCGGGGCTTCGTGTGAGCGTCGAGGCGGATGTGATGACCGAGTCCGAGGTCGTGGTGGTGCGGCCCCGCCGTGCCCTGGTGATGTGTTCGGTGCTGGCGGTGATCCTGCTGGCGACGTTCGTGATCGTCGCGGTCCTGCTGCGCGGTTCGGACACCGGCGTGATCTTCCAGCCGTCCGACCAGGCGGCGATGATCGGCATCGGCGTCCTGCTCGCCGCGGGCACGATGCTGTTCGCGATGGCGCGCGTGAAGGCCGACGCCGACGGCATCGAGGTCCGGAACGTGCTGATGACCAAGAAGTTCGCGTGGAGCGAGGTGCTCTCGGTGAGCTTCCCCGACGGTGCTTCGTGGGCGCGGCTGGAACTGCCGGACGACGAGTACTACTCGGTCATGGCCGTGCAGGCCGTGGACCGGGAACGCGCGGTGGCCGCGGTGCGGGCGCTGCGGCGGCTGCACAAGGCGGCCTGGAACGGCTGACGCCTTTTCTTTCTGCTGTCCGTGAAGGCCTCCTTCCCTACCCTCAAGGTAGGGAAGGAGGCCTTCACGGATTTGAGCAGGCGAGGTGGCCGTGTGGTGGGTGTCTGGGTCGCTCCGCGTGCCGGTTTCGGGCGTTGCGAAAGCCACTTTCGCAACCTTCAACGTTGCGAAAGTGGCTTTCGCGTCATCTCGGGGCTCCGCCGAGACCCACTCACGATCCCAAATTCAGGTCCACCACGATGGGCGCGTGATCCGAGGGGCCCTTCCCCTTCCGCGCGTCACGGTCCACATAGGAATCCGTCACCCCGCCCGCGATCCGGGCGTCGGCGTACACGAGGTCGATCCGCATTCCCTTGTTGTTCGGGAAGTTCCCGGCCCGGTAGTCCCAGTACGTGAACGGGTGGTCGTACTTCAACGGCCGCGGGAACACGTCGGACAACCCGAGGTCCCGCAGCGCCGCGAGCGCCTTCCGCTCCGGCTCCGTCACGTGCGTCGACTCGGCGAACACGCCGATGTCCCAGACGTCCGCGTCGGTCGGCGCGATGTTGAAGTCGCCGAGCACCGCGAACGGCAGTCCGCGCGCCTGCTCCTCGCGCACCGTCGCTTCCAGCGCCGAGAGCCAGGAGAGTTTGTAGTCGTAGTGCGGGTTCTCCAGCTCTCGCCCGTTGGGCACGTACACCGACCACAGCCGCACCCCGCCGCAGGTGGCGCCGATGGCGCGCGCGTCGGTCTTGTCTTCGAAGGTGGGCTCGCCGGTCAGCCCGCGCGTGACGTCCTCCAGCCCCACGCGGGACACGATGGCGACGCCGTTCCAGCGTCCGATGCCGTACGCGGCGGTCTCGTAGCCCAGTTCCCGCACGGCGTCGACGGGGAAGGCGTCGGTGCCGCTCTTGAGTTCCTGCAGGCACAGCACGTCCGGCTGCACCGTGCCGAGCCACTCCAGCACCCTCGGCAGCCGGGGCCCGATCGAGTTCACGTTCCAGGTCGCGATCCGCATGCCCGCGAGCGTCCCACACCCCACCGACAGGCTGACGCGAAAGGGCCCCTCCGAGACGGGTCGCGTCTCGGAGGGGCCCCACCGGGGTGTGAGGTCAGACCCCGGCGGTCGTGCGGATCCAGGAGCGGGCCGAAGCGACGCTGCCGTAGTTGTTGGTGCCGCGGGTGTTCGAGCCGCTCTGGTTCTGCACGGTCGAAGCGACGCCGACCTGGACGCCGTTGGAGACCTGGGGGCCGCCCGAGTCGCCCTTCCACGCCGAACCGTTGATGCCGACGCTCTGGATGGCCGGGCCGCCGTAGGCGTCGGACGAGCTGCCGCTGACGCGGACGTTGGCCACCTTCAGCGCCGAGGCGGGCGGGCCGGTCGGGGTCTCACGGCCCCAGCCGTACAGCTGGTTCGTGCTGCCGACCGACGGGTTCGAGCTGGCCAGGGTGATCGGCGTGACACCGGCGTCCGAGGCCAGGTGCAGCAGCGAGATGTCGGAACCCGCGGGCGAGGACACCTTGCGGTCGACGGCGATCACGCGGCCGCCCTGCAGGGCGTTGCTGCCGACGCGGACGCGCATGCCGCTGCCGTCGGAGTCGAGGCAGTGCTTGGCGGTCAGCACCCAGCGCTGGGCGATGACGCTGCCGGAGCAGTTGAACCCGTCCCACTGACGGCCCGGGGTGTTGACGTAGACCTGGGCGCCCCAGCTCACGGTGGGGGCGGTGCCGCCGCCCACGATGTTGGGCTGGACACCGGTCGGGGTGCCCGCGGAGGCGACGCCGGCGGTCATGGTGAGGGCTGCGGCGGCGAGTGTGGCGGCGCCCAGCGTACGAAGACGGCTCACGGTGCAGGAGTCCTTTCGAGCGTCATCTGACGAAGAACCAAGTGAAGTGGAACTGGGACGGAAAGTAATCACCTGGTTCACCCGCTAGGAACCAACGAACGTCGGGTCCGGCCGAATACCCGACTTAGGTCGGTATGTGTAGTGAAAGACTTACCGGATCGTGGGAATGGCCACTCGAAGGGTTGACCGGACCCTGTCTAAGGACGGGGGCCCGTAAGACTGTCGGTGCTGCCCCATAGGCTTGACGGCGTGGCTGACCCGACCACCTACCGTCCCTCGCCGGGGAGCATCCCGGACGCCCCTGGCGTGTACAAATTTCGTGACGCCACGAAGAGGGTCGTCTACGTCGGCAAGGCGAAAAGCCTCCGCAGCAGGCTGAACTCCTACTTCGCCGACATCACGGGCTTGCACCCGCGCACACGCCAGATGGTGACGACGGCGGCGAGCGTCGAGTGGACCGTCGTCGGCACCGAGGTCGAGGCGCTCCAGCTCGAGTACAACTGGATCAAGGAGTTCGACCCGCGGTTCAACGTCCGCTATCGCGACGACAAGAGCTATCCGATGCTCGCCGTCACGATGAACGAGGAGTACCCGCGCCTGCACGTCTATCGCGGCGCGCGCAAGAAGGGCGTGCGGTACTTCGGGCCGTACGCGCACGCCTGGGCCATCCGCGAAACGCTCGATCTGCTGCTCCGGGTCTTCCCGGCGCGCACTTGTTCGGCGGGCGTCTTCAAGCGGCACGGCCAGATCGGCAGGCCCTGCCTGCTCGGCTACATCGGCAAATGCTCCGCGCCCTGCGTCGGCAAGGTTTCCGCCGACGAGCACCGCGGCATCGTCGAGGACTTCTGCGACTTCCTAGCTGGCCGCACCGACGCGCTGATCCGCCGCCTGGAACAGGAAATGGCGGCCGCGTCCGAAGAGCTGGAGTTCGAGCGCGCCGCCCGGCTGCGTGACGATCTCGGCGCGCTCCGGCGGGCGATGGAAAAGCAGGCGGTGGTGCTCGGCGACGGTACGGACGCCGACGTCGTCGCTTTCGCCCACGACGAACTCGAGGCCGCGGTCCAGGTCTTCCACGTGCGCGGCGGCCGGGTCCGCGGTCAGCGCGGCTGGGTGATCGACAAGGCCGAGGAGATGGACGTCAAGGACCTCGTCGACCACTTCCTCACGCAGTTCTACGGCGAAGAAGCCGAACGCGCGGACGACCCCGACCTCGGGTCGCCGGTGCCGCGTGAGGTGCTCGTCCCCGAGCTGCCCGCGGACGCGGAAGCGGTCGGCGAATGGCTTTCCGGGCTGCGCGGTTCGAGGGTGAGCCTGCGGGTGCCGCAGCGCGGTGACAAACGCGCGCTCGCGGAGACGGTCACGCGCAACGCGGGCGAGGCGTTCACCCAGCACAAACTGCGCCGGGCCGGCGACCTCACCGCGCGTTCGGCCGCGCTCGCGGAACTGCAGGACTACCTGGCCCTGGAAACCGCGCCGCTGCGCATCGAATGCGTCGACATCAGCCACATCCAGGGCAGCGATGTGGTCGCGTCGCTCGTGGTGTTCGAGGACGGGATCCCACGCAAGTCCGAGTATCGGCGCTTCGCGCTTCGCGAGGCCGCGGAGGAAGGCGACGTCGCGTCGATCGCCGAGGTCGCCCGCCGCCGTTTTTCCCGTTATCTCAAGGAAAACGCCGAAGAGGTCGATCCGGACCGGCCGGGCATCGACCCGGAGACCGGCAAGCCGCGCAAGTTCGCCTACGCGCCGAACCTGCTCGTCGTCGACGGCGCGGGCCCGCAGGCCACCGCGGCCGCGGACGTCCTCTCCGAATTGGGCGTCACCGACGTCGCCGTGGTCGGCCTGGCGAAGCGGCTGGAGGAGGTGTGGCTGCCGGGTGATCCCGATCCGGTGATCCTGCCGCGCACCTCGGACGCGCTGTACCTGCTGCAGCGGCTGCGCGACGAGGCACACCGTTTCGCCATCCGATACCACCGGGAGAAGCGGTCCAAGCGGATGCAGGTGTCCGCATTGGACGGTGTGCCGGGGCTGGGGCAAGCTCGTCGTACCGCGCTGATCAAGCATTTCGGCTCGGTGAAGAAACTCCGCGAAGCAAGACTCGAGGAGATCGAGGCGGTGCCCGGCTTCGGCAGGCGCACCGCGGAAGCGGTCGTCGCGGCGCTCGCAGGGGAGACGGCCGCGACGGCGGGGGAGTCCAGTACGTGATCGGGGAAGGGACCATCGTGAGTGCGCAAGAAGAAGGCCGCGGTTCGGGGATGGAGGTCGCGGTCGTTTCGGGACTGTCCGGAGCGGGCCGCAGTACCGCCGCGAAATGCCTGGAGGACCTGGGCTGGTTCGTGGTGGACAACCTGCCGCCCGAGCTGATCGCCACCATGGTCGAGCTCGGCGCGCAGGCGCGGGGCGCGATCACCAAGGTCGCCGTGGTGATGGACGTGCGCTCGCGCGCGTTCACCGACGACCTGGCGTCGGTCATCAAGGATCTCGACGCCCGCGGCTACAAGCCGCGCGTGCTGTTCCTGCAGGCCACCGACGCGGTGCTGGTGCGCCGGTTCGAGGCCGTCCGCCGCGGGCACCCGATGCAGGGTGACGGCAGGCTCGCCGACGGCATCACCGCCGAGCGCACGCTGCTGGAGCCGCTGCGCGAAGAGGCCGACCTCGTGCTCGACACTTCGTCGCTTTCGGTGCACGACCTGCGCGCCAAGATCGAGGACGCCTTCGGTTCCGAGGCCAGCACGCAGACTCGCGTCACCGTGCTGTCCTTCGGCTACAAGTACGGCCTGCCGATGGACGCGGATCTGGTGATGGACGTCCGGTTCCTGCCGAACCCGTTCTGGATCCCGGAACTGCGCGACCACACCGGTCTCGAGGGCGAAGTCCGCAACTACGTGCTCAGCCAGGAAGGCGCGGACGAGTTCCTCGACCGCTACCACCAGCTGCTGCGTCTGATCGGCGCGGGCTACAAACGCGAGGGCAAGCGGTACCTGACGCTGGCGGTCGGCTGCACCGGCGGGAAGCACCGCAGCGTCGCGATCTCCGAGGAGCTCGCCCAGCGTCTGTCCAATGAGGACGGTATGGCCGTGAAGGTGGTGCACCGCGACCTTGGCCGCGAGTGAGCTGCGCGCCGTCGCGCTGGGTGGCGGGCACGGCCTGCACGCCACCCTCACCGCGCTGCGCCGGGTGACCTCGCAGGTCACCGCCGTGGTCACCGTCGCGGACGACGGGGGCTCGTCCGGCAGGCTGCGCCGCGAACTCGGGCTGCTGCCGCCGGGAGACCTGCGGCAGGCCTTCGCCGCGTTCGCCGCCGAAGACGGCGGAACCCTGTGGGCGGAGGTGTTCCAGCACCGGTTCGGCGGTGACGGCGCGCTCGCCGGGCACGCGGTCGGGAACCTGTTGCTGGCCGGGTTGTTCGAGGTGCTCGGGGATCCGGTCGCCGCGCTCGACGAGGCGAGCAGGCTCATGGGCATCTCCGGCCGCGTCCTGCCGATGTCACCCGAACCGTTGGAAATCCAAGGCGAGGTCTCGGGTCTCGACGCCGAGAACCCCGAGGCGCTCCGGCGGATCCGCGGTCAGGTGGCGGTGGCGACGACGCCGGGACAGGTGCACCGGATCAGCCTGCACCCGACAGGACAGGCCGACAGGCCGCCGCGCGGATGCCCCGAGGCGATCGAAGCCGTGCTCGGCGCGGACGTGGTCTTCCTCGGCCCGGGGTCGTGGTTCACCAGTGTGCTGCCGCATCTGCTGGTGCCGGATCTGCACGACGCGCTGCTCCGGACGGACGCCACGAAGGTGGTCATCCTCAATCTGATCCCCCAACCGGGGGAGACGGCGGGATTCTCTCCGGAGAAGCATTTGGACGTACTCTTCGAACACGCCCCGGAATTGAGGGTGGACGCGGTCGTCGCGGACCGGGACTCGGTGCCCTCACCAGCCCGGTTGCGAGAGGCCGCCGGGAAACTCGGGGCGCGGGCGTTGCTGGGGGCGGTGGCTGACCCGGTCGTGACGGGGCGGCATGATCCTGATGCGCTCGCGAGCTGTATGCGAGACGCTCTCGGTCTCACCGGGGGAGGAGCTGAAGGTATGGAGGGGCAGCGATGGCGATGACCGCCGCCGTGAAGGACGAGCTGAGCCGGCTTGAGATCACCAAGATCGGCCCGCGCCGCGCGGAGGTCGCGTCGATGCTGCGATTCGCGGGCGGGCTGCACATCGTGGCCGGCCGCGTCGTGGTGGAGGCCGAACTCGACACCGGTTCGGTGGCGAGGCGGCTGCGCAAGGAGATCCACGAACTGTACGGACACCAGTCCGACGTCCACGTCATCTCCTCCAGCGGGTTGCGCAAGGGCACGCGGTACGTCGTCCGGGTGGTCAAGGACGGTGAGGGCCTCGCCCGGCAGACCGGCCTGATCGACCAGCGCGGCCGCCCGGTGCGCGGGCTGCCCGCCGCCGTCGTGTCCGGCGGCGTCGCCGACGCGGAAGCCGCCTGGCGAGGCGCGTTCCTGGCGCACGGTTCGCTCACCGAACCCGGCCGCTCGTCGTCACTCGAAGTCACCTGCCCCGGCCCCGAGGCCGCGCTGGCGCTCGTCGGCGCCGCCCGGCGGATGGGCATCCAAGCCAAATCGCGCGAAGTCCGCGGCGCGGACCGCGTCGTCGTGCGCGACGGTGACGCCATCGGCGCCCTGCTGACCCGCCTCGGCGCCCACACGAGCGTGCTCGCGTGGGAAGAGCGACGGATGCGCCGCGAGGTGCGTGCCACCGCGAACCGGCTCGCGAACTTCGACGACGCCAACCTGCGGCGCTCGGCCCGCGCGGCCGTCGCGGCGGCGGCCAGGGTCGAGCGGGCACTGGACATCCTCGGCGAGTCCGCCCCGGATCACCTGCTCGCCGCGGGCAAACTGCGGCTGTCGAACCGGCAGGCCTCGCTCGAAGAACTGGGCCAGCTGTCCGACCCGCAGATGACCAAGGACGCCGTCGCAGGCCGGATCCGCCGCCTGCTGGCGATGGCCGACAAGAAGGCGAAGGAACAGGGCATCCCGGACACCGAATCCGCCGTGACCCCGGACATGCTGGAAGAAGACGAAGCCTGACGTCGCGTTTAGTCCTCTGGTTGCGTTGATTGCGTGTGCATCTATCGCAATCAGAGGACTGAATGCGTGGCTGTTGCTTCGCGTGCCGGGTCGCCCCACCGCCACCCTGATGTCGCGAAAGCCACTTTCGAGACATCAGACGTCCCGAAAGTGGCTTTCGCGACACCCCGAAGCCACCACGCAAGCGAGCAACCTGGCACGTTGCCTTACCCCTCGATAACCGTCCTTACCACTCACGAGGTCTGTTCACCGAAGACCTTGCACGTCGCCGGGTCCCCGTTCAGCGCGGCGGTGGCCAAGAGGACGGCGCCCGCGGTCCAGGTGGTGCGCTCGTCGGGCCAGAACTCCTTGTCCGCGAACTGGTAGCCGGTCCAGTACGAGCCGTCTTCATGCCGTAGGCGCGCTATGCACTCGAGGAGTGCGGCGGCCCGCGTGCGGTCTCCGCGAACGGCGAGTGTCAGCGCGAGTTCGGCCGTCTCGCCGCCGGTGACCCAAGGCTCGTGATCGACACAGCGCACCCCCAAGCCAGGTTCGACGAACCGGTCCCAGCCGGTGTCGATCCGTTCCGTCGCGCTGGAACCGGTCAGGACAGAGCCCAGGACCGGGTAGTACCAGTCCATCGCGTGCGGTTTCGCCGTGAACAGGTGGGGCTGCTCGACCAGCGCCGTGCGGAGGCGCTTAGCCGAGGCCGCCCATCGCGGACGCGCCTGGCCGACCAGGGACGCGAGGCCGATCGCTTGCGTCAACGCGTGGTGGATACTGCTGCACCCGGCGACCAGGCGGACACCGGGATCGGTCCGCCAGGCGATGGCGCCGGACGGTTGCTGCCGTCGAACGATCGCATCGAGGGCACGGTCCACTGTGGGCCACAGGCGTTCCACGAACGAGTGGTCGCCGTTCGCCAGGAAGTGGTGTCGTACACCGACGGCAACGTAGGCCGTGAAGTTGGTGTCCATAGTGGACAGCGTGGCTTCGCCGTCGCGGTACTCGGCCGCCCAGGAGCCATCGGGCCGTTGGTTGCGAGCGAGCCAGTCGTAGGCGGCTTCGGCCTCCGCGTGCATCCCGGCGACGTCGAGGCCCATCGCGGCTTCGATGTGGTTCCACGGGTCGAGATGACCGTTCGCCTGCCAGGGGATCCCGCCGTCCGGTCGCTGCACGGCGGCGATCGTGGCCGCGGTGGCCTTCACGATTTGCGGGCGTAGACGACGAGGCTCTTGCCGAGCACCGGGTTCAACACGCGTTCGGCGAATCTGACCGGACGCGGACCTCGCATGATGTCCCACACCAGGAATCGGTGGTAAAGCTCGCAAAACCGGTGATCCGTCTCGGGTCCGACCGCGCATTTCAGCCACCAGTAGGGCGAATGCAACGCGTGCGCGTGATGGCTGGACAAGGGGCGCAGCCCTGCTTCCCGTAGACGGCCGAAAAGCTCGCCGCGTCGGTAGATCCGGATGTGCCCGCCCTCGACAGCGTGGTACTCGTCGGAGAGCAGCCAGCAGATCCTCTCCGGCCACCAGCGTGGCACGGTCGCGGCCATCAGGCCATCGGCTGCCAGCACCCGGCTCACCTCGGCGAGGACGACACGGTCGGCGTGGATGTGTTCGAGGGTCTCGGCCACGATCACCCGGGTGAAGGCGCCGTCCGGGAACGGAAGCCGGAGGGCATCCGCGCGGACGGCCGTCGCGGACGCCGAAGCGGGCGCCTCCCCGGCCTCGGCGATGCTGGAGAACCTGTCCCGCACGTGCTTCAGCGCGGTGTCGTCGAGGTCCGCGGCGACCACGTCCGCGCCGCGTTTGTAGGCCTCGTAGGCATGTCGCCCTTCTCCGCAGCCGAGGTCGAGGACTCGATCGCCGGGGCCGACGGGGAACCGGTCGAAGTCGACGGTCAGCACTCGGTCCCCTCTCGTCCAAGAATCCGCCGGTAGTGGTCCATGGTCTGTTCGGCAGTCCGCCGCCAGCTCAGGGTCGCCGCCGCGGCAAGACTTCGCTCCGAGAGGTCGGCACGTCGTCGCACATCGCCGAGGAGTGAGTTGATCGCGTCCGCCAGGGCGCCGGGATCGCCGGGCGGCACCAGGACTCCGGCGTCCCCGACGACTTCGGGCAGCGCGCCCGCCGTCGTCGCCACCACGGGCGTCCCGCAGGCCATCGCTTCCGCCGCGGGCAACGAGAAACCTTCGAAGAGCGAGGGAACGCACACGATCTCGGCCGAACAGAGAAGCTCCGCCAGGTTGACGTCCGACAGGCCGCTGACGAACCGCACGTTCGCGTCGGGGCCGAGGTTCATCAGTGCTCGTTCGGCAGGCCCGTCCGGTTTCGGCTTACCCACCACGACCAGTTCGCCGTCGATCTTCGCCCACGCGGTGAGCAGCATGTCGAGGCCCTTGAGCGGTTCGTCCGCGCTGGCCGTGGTGACGACTCTGCCGGGCACCCGTGCGATCTCGGGGCGGGGGTGGAAGACCCGCGTGTCGGCCGCGAGCGGTACGACCCGGATCCGGTGGTGGGGTACGCGCATTTCCCGGGTGATCGCCTCACGCGAGGCGTGGGAGACCGTGAGCGCGGGCAGCCGTCGAGCGACGCGGTGCTGCATGGACACGAAGCCGTACCATCGCTCGACCCGGTCCGCTTCCGGACCGGTGACCGTGGCGAGTTTCAGCTCGCGGTCCACCGCGATGGGATGGTGGATGGTCGCGATCGTCGGGAGTCCACAGTGGAGTGTTCCGTAGCCGAGCCCTTGATTGTCGTGCACGACGTCGAACTCACGCCGGCGTTTCGCGAGATGCCGGGCGGCGCGCAGGGAGAACGCCAACGGCTCGGGAAAACCGCCGCGGCGCATACCGAGGAATTCCACCCAAGCGGGCAGGTCGCGCAACTCCGACAGCCTTGGGGTGCGGAACGGGTTCGGTTCGGCGAACAGATCCAGCCCCGGCAGCTTCGTCAGCCGCACACCGGCGTCGACCTCCGGGTAGGGCGGCCCGGCCAGCACTTCGACCCGGTGGCCCAGTCCGGCGAGCTCGCGGCTCAGATGCCGGATGTAGACGCCTTGCCCGCCGGAACGAGGGTTTCCCCGGTAGCTCAGCAGCGCGATCCGCAGGGAGCTCACCACTCGTTCTCCGGAGTGGGCGGGGTCGTCCTCGCCACCCAAGTCTCGTACCAGGTCTTGCAGCGCACCGTGATCCGATGGGTCTCTCCGAGCTCCCGCTCCGCCCGCCGAGCCCACGCCGCCCAGTTTTCCCGGTTCTCCACCGGAATCCCGGACACGCGCCGCTCCACCGAGTTGAGCGCGTCCTCGTGCAGGCCCGCGAGCCACCGGAACTCGGCTTCGTTGGTGGCCGCGTACGCCTGTTCCAAGGTCGGCTCCTCGTCTCCGGACGGCGGTTCCACGTCCGAGGTCGCGTCCGCCAGCCGGGCGTGCAGGCGGGGCGTCACTTCGGGCGCGGGGCCGGTCCACAGCACGGTTTCGGTCGGCAGACCCGCTTGTGTGCGCCGGACCGCGGTGCGGAGACCGGCGAGGATGTCCCGAACGTGCACCGTTCTTTCCGGGCCGCCGCTCGCAGCGCTCGCCTTGGTCAGGATCGAGATCGGGATGGGGCCGCGGTCGGCCGCCAGGTGCAGCAGGTCCAGCAGGACCGCCCGCGCCGGACGGGGTGAGGGCAGCGCGCCGGTGTCCTCATCGGCCTCCGGCCATTTCTCCTCCTGGCCGACGCTGATGAAGGTGGCCGTCGAGTCGCCGAGCCGGATCACGTCGCGATGCGCCAGTTCGGCGTTGAGGATTCGCCGTTTGTTGACGAAGGTGCCGTTGGCGGAATCGAGGTCGGTCAGCCACGCGGTCGTCCCGTCCCAGCGGATTTCGCAGTGCACGCGGGAAACGCGCGAATCGGCGAGCGGCAGGGTGGCGCGGCGGCTGCGGCCGAGCGTCGTGAATCCGTAGGAGAGTTCGTGGTGGACGGGAGCCCGGCCGGGGACGTCGAGGATCAGCGTCGCGGGGGTGAGTCTCGGTGAAGTCGGCGAGTCGCTTCCTCGCTGAGCTGGGACGTCGCGCGCCGGCCGGGGCGCGGGCTTGCCGGGCCGGTCCGCTGGCCGGATCACCGGATGCGTGACCCGCAAGGGGATCAGGCGCACCACGGTCGCGGACGGGAGGTTGTCCGGTGTCCGCGTCGCCACCACCGTCTTGACCCACGACAACTCCGGATCGGTGGACAGGTTCCGCAGGAGGCCGGTCACACGGGAGGTGACGTCGGGGTCTAGATCGTCCAGGCCGTCCATCGCGATCCGCACCGGGCTGTTCGTCCACTGTGGAGTGACTGTCCGCAGCGGGCCGAGGATCGCCAGATCGAAAGCGCTTGCGCCGCTCCGTGCGCTGTCATCGAGAGTGCTCAGGAAGGCCTCGCGGGACTCGGCGAACCACGGGACCGTGTGCTGGAGCTGGCGGGCCAGTTCCCGTGCGATCTGTTCCGCCGTCTGCCCGCGGGCGGCGAACAGCACGGCGTGCAGGAAGTCCGGCGGGACATAGGATCCCGCCACCGACGGGCGGGCGAGCGCGGCCAGCATGGCCGATTTGCCGGAGTCGGCCTCCCCGGCGATCGCGACCAGGCGGGCCCCGGTGAGCAGATGCCCGACAGTCTCGCCGAGTTCCGGCTTCTGCTTGTAGTTCGCTGTCAGCCGTTCGATGTCCGGGGCCGCGGGATTGCCTGCCAGCGGCGAATGGCGCCACGCGGGGGAGGCGTTGAGCGCGAGCCACAGCCCCTGATCGGCGCCGATCACCTCGCGGGTGCCGTCGAAACCGAGATGGACGGCGGTCTGCGCCGGGCACAAGCCGGTGATGACCCGTTTGAGATCCGCGCAGCGGACGTGCTCGCCGAAACTCCGGTGCCCCGAACGCAGCACGGTGACCAGCGACCGGCTGAAGCAGCCGTTGGCGGCGACGCGGTCGTCGGACGCCGTCAGCAGGTCGAACCGCCGTCCGGCCTCGCCGACGATCCGCAGCCAGCGCCTGCCCGCCTGGACGGCGCCGATTCCCGCGTGGCAGGTGTCGAGCAGGATGACCAGACCGTCGAGCGTGGAGTAGCGGCCGAGGAGCTCCTTGATCCGCTGGGCGAACAGGAACGACTTCCGGCTGTCCACCGGCAGGCTGGTTTCCTTGGTGAGGAAGTAGAAGTCGTCGTCGGCGTATTCGCCGTGCCCGACGAGCGAAAGGAAAAGTGTCGCCTCGTCTTCGGCCGCGCGCTCGAACGCCTCGGCCAGCGCGTCGTCGAGTTCGACCATCGTCGGGTCGATGAGCAGGTCGCGGCCGTCCGCGAGCGCGGGGACACAGCCGCCGATGCCGGGATCCCGCAACGCCGCCGAGACTTCGTGGCCGACGTCGGGAAGGAACGAAAGCAAGTTCAACGAATCGCATTGCGACGCGACGACCAACGATCTCCGCTCTCCCACGGAGATCACTTTGTCTCATCGGCGGTGCACCGGCAAGCACTTCGACGATACTGTGCGCCATGGCTCGGATCGTTCTGGTGCACGGCATCGCCCAGGAACAGAAGTCCGCGGACACCCTCGAGGCGGAATGGCTGCCGAGTCTCGCCGGCGGGATCCGGCTCGCGGGCGATCCCGCGCTGGCCGACGCCCTGTGGCGCGACGCCCGGCCCGGCGATGCGCGGATGGCCTTTTACGGCGACCTCTTCCTCCGCGACGGGCAGCAAGGCGGCATGGACGAACTGACCGCCGACGAGTGGTGGCTCGCCGAAGCGCTGGCGGCGGAATGGCTCCGGAACGCGGCTTCACGGTCTTCGCGCGAAAGCGAGCGGAACCTGGCGCGGGCCGATCTGGCCCACCTCGGCGGTGCGTCCGAGGAGTACCAAGGTGTGCGCGCGGCGGCCCGCCCGGTGCTGAACGCGCTGGTCCGGCTGCGGCCGTTCGCGAGGCTCGGGGTGGCGTTCGCCGAACGCGTGGTGGTCAAGGCGCTCAAGCAGGTCACGCTGTACCTCACCGACGAGACGATCAGGAAACGCGTCCAGGACCGCGTCGCCGAGCACATCGGGCCGGAGACCGAGGCGATCATCGGGCATTCGCTCGGTTCCGTCGTCGCCTACGAAGCCGCCCATCTGCACGGCCGTCCGCTGCCTTTGCTGCTCACCCTTGGCTCGCCGCTGGGCCTGCGCACGGTGGTCTACGAGCGAACCCGCCCGCAGCCACCGTCCGTCCCGCCCGGTGTCGCGCGCTGGGTGAACCTGGCCGACCGGGACGATCTCGTCGCCGCGAAGCCGGACCTCGGCGAGATGTTCCCCGGCGCGGACGGCGTCCTCGACAGCGGCTACACGGTCGACAACGGGGCGAAACCGCATGAGGCGGCGTTCTACCTGGCCAAACGCCGGACCGGCGAAGTCCTTTCCGCGGCACTGGGCTAGACGCTGACCGCCCTGACCTCCGCGGGCTGCCAGCCCGGCGGGCCGAACACGTAGCCGAGTTTGTCCCGCCAAGACCCGGCCGCGCGGACGTCGCGCAGGATCGACCCGTACTCGTGGAAGCCGACCTTGAGCAGGTTGTGGGACTCGACGTTCTTGGTCAGCCCGTAGGTCGGCCGCTTGCCCTCGGGTACGAAACTGCCGAACAGCCGGTCCCAGATGATCAGGATGCCGCCGTAGTTCGCGTCCAGGTACTCCTTGTCGCTGCCGTGGTGCACACGATGGTGTGAAGGCGTGTTGAACACGTACTCGAACCAGCGCGGCAGCTTCCGGATCTTCTCGGTGTGCACGAAGAACTGGTAGACGAGGTCGATCGACAGACCGGTCAGGATCATCCACGGCGGGATGCCGGCGAAGGCCAGGATCGACCAGAACGGCAGCTGGAAGTACGGGGTCCACTTCTGCCGCAGCGCCGTGGAGAAGTTGTAGTGCTCACTCGAATGGTGGACCTGGTGGCCCGCCCACATGATCCGGACGCGATGGCTCGCCCGGTGGTAGGCGTAGAAGACGATCTCCTGGCCCAGCAGCATGAGGACCCAGGTCCACCAGTCGTGCGGGCTGAACTTCACCGGCGCCAGTTCGTAGAGCGCGGCGAAGACGAACAGCATCGCGATGCGGAAGACGCCGTTGATCACGACCGCCACCGCGCCCATGGACATGCTGGTCCTGGTGTCCTTGACGCTGTAGCCGATGACGTTGTCGTCGTGGCCCAGCACGTGCAGCGCGAGGATCTCGATCGCGACGAACAGCAGGAACACCGGTGTCGCCATCAGTACCGGGTCACTCAGATGGACAAGGAAATCCGCCACCGCACCGCACCTCTTCCCGTCTCGCCGTCGAGATCTGACCTTGAGGTAACTTACCCTAGGGTCATTTACCTCAGGGTAAGATAACCGCCGTGACAGAAGCAAGGGCCGTCGGCACGAAGGGCATGCCCCGCGAAGAGCGGGAGACGCTGATCGTGCGCGCCGGGACGGAGGAGTTCGGCAAGAACGGGTACGCCGGGGCGTCGATGGTGGAGATCGCCCGCCGGGTCGGTGTCACGAAACCCTTGCTGTACCAGTACTTCGGTTCGAAGGACGGGCTGTATCTCGCATGCCTGCACCGGGCGGGGGACAGGCTGACCGAAGGGGTCGCCGAGACGATGGCGGCGGAGGGCGAGCCGCCCGAGCGGATGCCGCTCGCGGTGCTCTCGGCCATCTTCCAGACGTTCGACAACGACCGGTACGCGTGGAAGCTGCTTCGCGACCCAACGGTGCCCTCGACCGGCGAGATCGCCGGCGTCGCCGTCGACTACCGGTTCCGGCTCGACGGGTTCGCGCTGATCGGCGCCGCCCAGCTGATGCACTCGCGTGGCCTGGACGACGAACGCGACATCGAGGCGATCGCCCAGGTGTGGACCGGGGTGGTCGACTCCCTGATCAGCTGGTGGATCGACCAGCCGGATCAGGACGCCGCGGCGATGACCGAGCGGTGTTCGCGGATCATGCGGAACCTGTTCGGCTGGTGAGCGCCGTGGCCGCGGCCTCGCAGTCGGCGAAGGCGAGCGGCGGGCGGTCGTCGAGCGGGAACCAGGCGTACTCGGAATTCTCTTCCGACAGCACGATTTCCGCGTCCGGCGGGAGTTCGCAGGTGAAGGCGAGCCCGATCGTCTTCAGGCCGGTGTCACCGTAGATCGACGAGTACGATCCGGCGAACCGGAGGTTCACGAGTTCGCAGCCGATCTCTTCGAGCCCTTCGCGGACCAGGTTCTCCTCGGCGCTCTCGGCTCCGGAAAGGAATCCGCCGACGGTGTCCCAGCTGCCCTTCCGGGGCTCGTGTGCCCGGCGCAGCAACAGCATCCGGTCGCCGTCGAGGATGAGCCCGACCGTGGTCGGCAGCGGGTTGTCGTATTTGGTGAAGCCGCAAGCGGGGCACTCGACATGGGCTTCCTCGCCGTCGCCGGCGAGCCGTGTCCGGTCGCCGCAGCGAGGGCAGAACGTCCAGTCCTTCACCGGTCGAAGCCTAGGGCCGGTACCGAGGAAAACGCCACCCCGCCCGGAAACCGGACGAGGTGGCGTTCCTCCAGCTCGCACTGGATACGGTCGGGGTGCCCGGCGCCGCTCCGGACACCCCGGCCGTGCTTCAGGACGCGGCGTTGGAGTTGCCGCGCAGTTTGACGTTGGCCGTCGAGGCGTTCTTGATCGCCGTCTCGATCTGCGCCATCGTCGAGGACGAGGTCAGGCCCGGCACCGTCGCCGTGTTCAGCGCGTAGAGCGTGAACGTGTAGGGATGACTGGAGCCGCCGGGACACGGGCCGAAGTACTTCTGCGAGTTCGCCCCGCTGCCCATGGCCTTCTGCTTGGCGCCGTTCTGGTTCGGCACGGTGAAGCCCGAGCCCAGCCCCTCCGGGAGTGACGCCGCGGAAGCCGGGACGTCCCAGATCGCCCAGTGCAGTTTGTTGCCGTTGTTGGCCACGTCGGCGAAGACGACGGCGTACCCCTTGGCGTTCGTGGTCCCGGCACCCCACGCCAGCGGCGGGGAGGTGTCCTGGCCCGCGGTGCCGTCACCCGCACAGGTGTACTTGTTCGGAATGGACGCGTTGTCGGCGAACGCGGAACTGGCCAGCTTGAACGCTCCCGGCTGCGAGGAACCGGGGAACTTCAGGCGCACCACCACGTTGTCGATCCCGCTCGGCGTGCCGCCGTTCTTGTCCGCGTTGGTCGAGGTGACCCACAGGCCGCCGTCCGGGGTCTTGGTGACCGAACGGAGCCTGCCCCAGCGGCCGGAGAACAGCGACTGCACCGAGCCGACGCCGTTGCCTGCCGCGTTGATCTGGGTGGCGAAGAGCTGCTCGCTGGTGACGGCCGCGACGTAGACCCAGTCGTTGACGATCTCGATCCCGCTCGGCCCGCCGGAACTGGTCGGCCAGGTCTTCTTCGGCGCGACAGTGCCTCCGCAGCTGCCGTCGGTGCCTTCGCACTGGGGCCAGCCGAAGTTGCCGCCCTTCTGGATCAGGTTGAGCTCGTCCAGCTTGCCGTCGCCGAACTCCGATGCCCACAGCTGACCGCGGGAATCCCAGGCGAGGCCCTGCGGGTTGCGGTGCCCGAAGCTCCAGACGTACCGGGCGTTCCCGCCGGTGGAGAAGAACGGGTTGTCGCTCGGGGGCGAACCGTCGGGGTTGACCCGCAGGATCTTCCCGTTGAGCGATCCCTTGTTCTGCGCGGTGTCCTTGTTCTGCCCGTCGCCCGCGGTCACGTAGAGCTTGCCGTCCGGGCCGAAGCGGATCCGCCCGCCGTTGTGGTAACGGTTCTTGGCGATCCCGGTGAGCACCGGCGTCGAGGTCGAGGACAGCGTCCCGTTGTCGTAGGTCATCTTCACGATCCGGTTGTCGCCGGAAGCCGTGTGGTACAGGTAGATCGCGTGGTCGGTGGCGTAGTTCGGCGAGATCGCGATGCCGAGCAGGCCGCCCTCGCCGTTGGTGCCGACGGCGCCGGGAACCTTGCCCACGGTGGTCTTCTGGCCCGAAGGCGTGATCCGCAGGATCTCGAAGCGGTCCCGTTCGGTCGCCAGCGCCGTGCCGTCCGGCAGGAAGTCGACGGACCAGGCGAGGTCGACCTTCGTGATGTCCTTGTCGTACTCGGGAATCCCGCCGCCCGCGTTGCCGCTCGTCTTCGCGGTCAGCGCGTTGCTCGCGGCGGAAGCGTTGCCGTCGAGGTCACGCGCTTTGACCGTGAACGTGTATGACGTGTTCGCCGTCAGCCCCGTGATCGTCGCTTCGAGCGAAGGCGTCGTCGCGACCTTCGTCGTGCCCTGGTAGACGTCGTAGCCCGCGATCGTGCCGCTGTTGTCCGTGGAAGCGTTCCACGCCAAGGAAACACTGTTCGCGGTCACCGACGTCGAGCGCAGGTTGCCCGGCACGGTCGGCGGGGTGGTGTCCCCGCTGGACGGTGTCGTGAACTGCACGACATTGCTTTGCTGCGAAGGGTTTCCGGCCGCGTCGAAGGCGCCGACCGAGATGTCGTAGGCCGTGTTCGGCTGCAGGTTGTCGACGGTTGTGGTGAGCGTGGTCCCGTCGACGGTCTTGAGCACGTTACCGCCGCGCATGACGTCGTAGCGGACCACGCCGACGTTGTCGGTCGCGGCTTCCCAGGTGAAGGTGGCGCTGCGGGCCTTGACGTCCTTGGCTGCCAGGTTCTTCGGCGGTGTCGGCGCTTCGGCGTCGACCACTCCGCTCGCGGTGAGCTTGTCCGCGTTGGGGCCGCCTTCCGCGGTCGTCGCGGTGGTGCGGATCTTGTTGGCCCCGGCCGTCAGCGCGACGTCTTTGGTAACGGTCTTCCAGGTGGTCCACGCGCCGGTGCCAGGGAAGGAAAGCGTCCCGGCGGAACTGCCGTTGACGCTCAGCGAAACCGGCCTGTCGACAGTGGTTCCGTTGGCATAGCGGAAAGTCAGCGTCTGGGTTCCGGCCTGCGCGGCGTTCACCGTGTACTCGACATAGCTGCCGACGACGTTGTCGAAGTTCACGAACCCGGTGCCGGAATAGCCCGCGTGGTTCTTCTCGACGGCGCCTTGGGAGATCGTCGCGGCTTCGGATTCGTGCTCGGTCGGTGCCGCGCCGGCGGGCGGAGCCGGCAGGACGGCGAAGGTCATCGCCGTCGCGGCGGCACACGTGAGAAACGCGCGCCACGGTGGTCGGGGTGCCACTGGAGCCTCCATGCGTGAAGTCGGGTCGGGAGGGTGCAACGGCGGACCGGGCGGAACCCGGCGGGGGAGTGGGAGTTTTAGTTAGGAAACTTTCCTATCTATGGGTCAGATCACACACCAGTGGGTGCTTCGTGTCAATAGTCGACGAAGACACTCACGGAACGTGATGCCCGGCGTCGCGGTCAGCGGGACGGAGACACCTTATGAATGCGTTTAGTCCTCTGGATGCGGTAGTTGCACACGCAAGTACCGCATCCAGAGGACTAAATGAGGGGAAGGGCAACGTGGTGTGGTCTCGAGCGGGTGGCACGAGCCCTGCTCTCGCCCTTGTCTGCCTTCAAGTACGTGATGGCCTCTTTCATTGCGTCTAGCGCAGTGAAGGGGTCCTTCACGTACTGACGGGGAGGAGACCTTCACGCGCAGCCGCTGTGACTGCTGAATTCTGGGCCACCGGTGTCTACGTGTGTCCGTGAAGGTCTCCTTCACTACCTTGAGCGTAGGGAAGGAGACCTTCACGGACATGCCTCACGGGACAGGTCGCCCTACCCCTCACTAAACGCGAAGAAGGAAAGCAAGTCAGCCGGCGATGTCCGCCCGCGCGATCACCTTCACGATTTTGGCCCGCACCAAGGACTCCTCGGGGACCGCGTTGCGCTTGCCGTAGGCCTCGGCCTTGTCTTCGCCCATGTACCGGCCACCGAGCCTGGTCGCCCATTCGAGCATCTCTTCGTAGTCGGTGTGCAATTCCGCCTCGGCGGTGAACTGCACGTACGAGTAAGGCGGCTTCTGATCGTCGACGGCCAGCGAGAGCCGAGGGTCGCGCCGCAGCGCCTTCCCCTTGAGCGTGTCCGTGCCGGTGGTGAAGATCAGCTCGTCCCCGTGGGGCCCCTCGTTCAGCAGGAACCAGACCGGCGTCACGATCGGCGCCCCGTTGGCGCGGACCAGCCCGAGCATGCCCGTGCGGGTGCCCTCGCTCGCGAAGTCCCACCATTCGTCCCGGCTCATTTCACGCATGAACCAGACGCTACCGGGGCGTGCGGTGGTGGGCAGCCCCGGTCACCCGGGGGTGGACGCTGCCCGGACCCCCGGTCGCCGGGCAGCGTCCAGACCCGGCTACCGGCAGCTGAGCCGGGTGATCTTGACGACCTCGTCGTCGTGGACGCGGTGCCAGGTGCCCGACGCGTACGCCGCCCCGCCGTCGTAGTCCTCACCGCCCCACCGGTTGACGATCGTGCGCAGATGCGCTGTGCAGCCCACCGGGATCCGGACGCCGTCGATGTCGGTGCGCGGGCCGGTGCGCCCGCCCGCGCTCAGCGGCGTGGTGTCGGTGTAGATCTGGCCGTTGAAGTTCTTGGACACCGTGACGACGCGCGAGGTGTCGTTGAAGACCCCGCCGCACCAGTTCACGACCGGGGTGCAGTTGCCCTCTTCCGACGCCGAAGCCGGCGTCCAACCCACGCCCGAGACGAGCAAAGCGGCGGCAGCGGCCACCGGAACGAGTGAACGTTTCATGGTGAATTCCTCCCTGATCGGTTGTCCGACACCTCTACGACAGCAGCCGAAAGGGCCGCCTGGCAGGGAAAACGGTGTCGCGCCGTGTCCCGGTTTGTCCCGCGACACCGTGGCCGGATGCGTCAGAATGGTGGTGGGGAGGGGGTGGACCATGTCCACTGCGGGGAATGACGGCGTCGTCACGGCGAAGGCCTTCGGCGCGCAACTGCGCGAGGTGCGCGGGAAACTCACCCAGGAATGCGTCGCCAAACGGTCGGTGCTCGGCCAGGACGCGCTGACCCGGCAACGGGTGTCCAACATCGAGAACGGTCTGCTGCCGACAGCCGGACAGCTGCGCTGCTATCTGCGAGGGTGCGGGGAGCCCGAACTGTTCGAGCGTTTCGACCGGATTCGAAGCGAGGTGGCGGCGAGTCCGCCGGACGGGCCGCGTGCCCGGGCGTGGCGAAGACGCGCGATCCGGGTGGGCTCGGCGGTGGCCGCCGTGCTCGCCGCCGCTTCCGTCGTGCTCGTGCTGTCCACGGACGGCTCCGGCCCGGTTCCGGCGGCCGTCGTCGCTCCGGAGTGCGTGGAAGGCTTTCTCTGTTTCTGGCCGGAACCCGGCTACGGCGGGGCCAAGGTGCAACTCCCGCCCGACTGGGCCGGGGACGGCCGCCAGTGTGTCCCGCTGCCCTTCCCCGCGAGGTCGATGGCGAACCGCAGCGCGGAACGGCACTGGGGCTACGCCGGGCGGGACTGCGCCGGTGGCGACCGGACGATCCTGCAGCATCGCGGGGGTGCCGAGCCCTCGATCCTGATCCAGTCCTACATCCACACCTGAGCTCCGCCCGGTCACCCGTGCGGGGTGTCGGGGGTGCCGACTAGCCTGGCCTGCTGTGCGAGACGACGAGCTGACCGGGATGGGGCTGGCCGACGAGGGGCTGACCCGCCGCCTCAAGGCGCTGGCCTGCACCGCGCCCTTGCACGACCTCGACGCGCGCAAGGCGAAGCTGGACTGGGCGGACGCCACGATCTACCAGATGGCCGAGATCGCGCTGCACACGATCGACCAGGTCACCGTGTCGATGGACTTCGACACCGGTGCCGACCACGAACAGGTGATCGTGCGCCTGCTGCCGTTCGTGGCGCTCCAGGCGCCGGGCCGGACGCCGGACGAGCACGCCAAGGTCGCGCGCTGGGTGCTCGACAACCTGATCAACGTCGGCACCACCGATCGCGGGTTCCGGCGCGTCTACGGCTCCATCGGCCCGGGCGGCGGCTACCAGCGGCGGCAGTTCGACTTCAAGCTGCTCGTCGAGCTGGCCGCGCCCAACGGAGAGGTCTACCTGCGTGCCACCGACGAGGCGATCAACGTGCTCGTCGGCGCGCTGGACACCGACGTCGAATCCGCCCAGATCGCGGCCGAGGTCAAACTGGAGAACCTGATCAACCGCGGCCGTCTCGCCGACGCGAAGCTCGCCGCCGAACAGGCCCGCTACCGCACCGTCCAGTACGGCGAGACGCTGCGCGCCAAACTCGACGCCACCCGGCGCGACGTGCGCGCGGTCGACTGGGAGCGCGAGGTCCCGGACCTGCTCGACCAGGCGCTGTCCCATATCGAGTCCCGCTTCCGCGCCGAGAACGCGATCCTCAAGAACATCACCGCGTCCCGCGACGAGACCGAGGACCTCGACCGCAAACGCCGGGCCGCCGAGCTCGTCGACATCGTCGGCGACTGCATCCGCCGCCACACCCGGCTCCAGTCGCGGCTCGCCGACGCCGGGGCGGTGTTCCGCGCGGAGCAGGATCGCCAGCAGTTCTCCGGCCCGCCGCAGCGCGCGACGATCGACCTGTTCGGCCAGCTCCTGATGCCGACGCTGGGCCTGCCGATCGCCGACGCCGTCGCGCCCGCCGAGTCGTTCTTCCACGCCGGAGCCGGGATCTCCCCGCCGACGGTGCCGTCGCTGTCCTCGCTGGTTTCGCTGCTGCTGCGGCCGGCGCCGGAGCGAGACCAGCTCGTCGGCGAGATCCCCGAACCCGAGCTGATGCCCGCCGACGTCACCGACCGTTTCGGCGACGAGCAGTGGCGCCTCGCCGACGACCTGCTCGACCTGCCCGAGGTGCCGCGAAGGCTGTCCGGGCTGCTCGAAGAGGCCCGCCTGATCGATCCGAGGCTGCCCGCCCTGGTCGCGTTGCGGGCGGTGCACGCCTACAGTCCCGAGGTCGGCGCGGCGCTGCGGCTGGGGGAGCGCCAGGTGCTGCTGGCCGTCGACGACGGCACTTTGCTCGAAGACCCCGAGTTCGGCGGAGCGGATCTGCTGCTTTCGTCGGCCAGGGTCGATCGTGATGACCAGGAAGAGGAGGACGTCGCGTGACGACATCAGGGGACGTCGAATCCGCGGCCCGGCTCGTCTCGTTCGGGATGCGCCCGAAGCAGTTGCCGTCGAGGGACGTCGTCTACGGCGATCTCGTCCGGCGCTACGGCGAGGACAGCGCGTTCAAACAGCTCACGCACGCGGTGGCGGCCGGGCTCGGGCTGATGGTGCTGGAGGTCAACCTGCAGGCCGGTGCCGTGCTGGCGGCGACCGACGAGTCCGTCTTCGAGATCAAGATGGACAGCTACGCGCGGCAGAGCAAGATCCGCGAGCGCCGCGAGACCGAGAAGGTCCTGCACGGCCTCGTGCACCTGGCCACCGCCGCGCTGGGCTACCCGCGCCCGGACGACCTCGCCAACGACACCTACATCGGCCGCGTCAGTGTCGAGCAGGTGGACGCGATGGTGCGCGAGGCTTGCCGGATCCTCGACGAGCGCGCGGCGCAGGCCGAGGCGAACAACGATCCGCTGGCCGACGCGCCCGAACTCGAACAGGCTTGGCGGGCCTACGCCCGGCGTCCGGCGGCGGCGGCGACCAAGGACGGCAGGCTGGCGTCGGACACCACCCGCGGCATGGTCGCGCGCGCCCTGCGCTTCCTCGCGGATCAGGGTTTTCTCGTCCAGGTCAGCGGGGAACAGGGCGGGACCTACCGCACCACACCGCGCTATCAGGTGCAGGTGCGCGAACTCGCCGCCGACGCGGCCTTCGACGATCTGCTCGAGCTGAACGTGGTCTCGGTCGCCAACGGCGGCGGGACGTTGCGCGCGGCCGCTTCGGACACGCTCTAAGGGGACGGAAGAGATGTACGAGCTTTCGCGGGTTCGCCTGCACTCGGTGGGCCCGGCGGGCGCGCGGTACCAGGACGTCGTGCTGGACTTCAGCGGCGTCGGCGCGGCCATCACCGCACCCAAACAGGACGCGCTGTTCAGCGCCGGGATCCACCTGGCGGGGGAGGGGCCGCCGCGGCGCCCGTCACCGGCGAGCGTGCTGTTCCTGGAGAACGGTGGCGGCAAATCCGTCCTGATCAAGCTGATCTTCTCGGTCATGCTGCCCGGCCGCCGCCAGGTCGTCGGCACGACGAACACCAAGGTGCTGGAGAAGTTCGTCGCCGCCAAGGACGTCTCGCACGTGGCCCTGGAATGGCTGCAGGTCGAGACCGGCCACCGGGTGATCACCGGCAAGGTGTCGGAATGGCGCGGGCACGTGGTGTCGGCGGATTCGGAGAACCTCGTCGACTCCTGGTACTGCTTCCGTCCCACGCCTTCGCTCGATCTGGACTCCCTGCCGCTGACCTCGGACGGCAGGCTGCTGACGATGTCCGGTTTCCACGACCAGCTCGACAAGGTGCACGGCGGCGAGTCGGAACTCGAGCTGTTCTGGACCCGGCGCCACCACGAGTGGACGTCCCGGCTCGACGGCCTCGGTCTCGACACCGAACTCTTCCGGTACCAGCGCGCGATGAACGCCGGCGAGGGCGAGGCGGCGGACGCCTTCGCGTTCAGCACCGACGAGGCGTTCGTCGAGTTCCTGCTGCGGGCGGTGCTTTCCGAGGACGAGCCGAAGGATCTCGCCGAAGTCGTCGCGACCTACGCGCACAACCTCGCCCAGCGCGGGGACCTCTTGTCGGAGCGGGACTTCGTCGCCGGAGCACTCGACCTGCTCGCGCCGCTGGCCGAAGAGGAAGGCGTCGCCGCCGCGTCACGGAAGCTCGCCGACGCGGCGCGCGCCGAGATGCGCGCGCTGGCCGGTCAGGTCGCCGCTCGCGACAAGCTGGAGAACGAGCGGCTCAGCGGGCTCGACCAGCACGTCGACGAGGTGAAGTCCGCCGAGAAACTGGCCGAGGGCGATCACCGCCGTCTCACCGCCGGGGTCACCGAACTCCGGCGCCTGGTCGGGAAACTGCGGCTGGACGAGGCCCAGGAGAGCAAGAAGCGGATCGACGGCGAACTGGCCGAGGCCAAGACCGCGGCCGAGGCATGGCGTGAATGCGCCACTGTGCTGAACCATCTCAACGCCGCCCGCAAGGCCCGCGATTTCCGTGAACTGGTGGGGAATCGCGAGCAGAAGGCGCAGCCGGCGTTGCAGGCGCGCAACACCGCGGCGGCCGCGCTCGCCCGAGGGCTGCTGGCGCTGGCCAAGAACGCGACCGAGCAGGCCGCGAAGGCCGAGGCCCATGTCGGTGCCTTGCGCGCCGAAGCGGAGAAGGCCCAATCCGAACGTGACGAGTCGGCCAACCTCGCCGCCTCACACCGCGCGGAAGCCCGTGGGCTGGGCGCGCGGATCGCGGAGATCCGTGAGGAGATCGCGGAAACCGTCCGCGCGGGCGCGCTCAAGGCCGGCGCCGACGTGTCCGAAGCGGCCCGCGCGGCCCGGACCGAGGCCGAGACGACCGCCGCCGAACTCGTCCGCCGCGAACAGGAACTCGAACGCGTGGCCGAGGATCTGCGTGCCGCGCAGGTCACCGTCAACGACGCGCACCGGCTGGCGGGATCCACCGACGACAGGCTGGAACGCGCGGCCGACGAACTCGACAGGGCGAACCGGCGCACCGACGCGCTCGCCGTCGAGCCCCGGCTGACCGAACTCCTCGGCGCGGACGACGTCGTGCTGGAGACGGATCTTCCGGTGCTGCTGGAGCGGCTTCGCGAGGCGGGTTCGACAGCGGAGAAGGAACAGACCGCGCTGCGGATGGAGGAATCCGTCGACGAGCGTGCGCTGAACGCGCTCGGCTCCGGCGGTCTCCTGCCCGCCCCCGAAGAGGTCCAGGCCGCGTTGGACGCGCTGGAAGCCGCCGGGATGAACGCGTGGTCGGGCTGGCGCTATCTGTCCACTTTGGACAAGAAGCGGCGGGCGGCCGTGCTGGCCCGCGCGCCTCAGCTGGTCTCGGGGATCCTCCTGAACGAACCGGAGCAGGTCCGGCTCGCCGAGAAGGTGCTGGCGGAGCGGCGTTTGCTGCCCACCACGATCATCCCGGTCGCCACGACCGAGGCCACCACGGCCGACCGGCTGCCGGGTGAGGCGGGCATCGAGTTCCTCGTCCCGCCCAATCCGGCGATGTACGACGAGGAAGCCGCCGACGCCGAGCGCGAGGCCATCGCGCTCCGGCACGCGGAACGGCAGCGCCGTCTCGAAGCACTGGCGACGTCGCTGACCGACGACAGCGCGCTGTCCTGGAAACTCAAGACCTGGCGCGAGGACTACCCGCCCGGCAGCATCGCGACGCTGGCCGAGCAGCTGCAGAGCGCGCGCACCGCGCACGAGACCGCGCGGACCGCGTTGGAGCAGGCGGAAAAGGAGTTCCAGCGCCTCGGGGAGAAGGCGACGGCGCTGCGGGAGCGGGTTCCCGAACTGCGCACGGCGTCGGCCGAGGCGGGGGAGCGGGCTCGCGGCCTGGAGGCGCTCGCAGCGCGTGCCACGAAGATTCCCGAGTGGACGGACGACGTCGAACGCGCCACGGAGACCGCCGAGCGGGCCGAGGCGACGGCGTCCGAAGCCGCGGTGAAGGCTTCCCGGCTGCGTGAGCAGGCCGGTGAGGAGCAACGCACCGCCGACGGGCACCGGCGCACCGCGACGACCGCGAAGTCGGAACTGGCCGAGGTGCCGGGATCGAGCGACGTCACCGAGGACGACCCCACACCCGCGGAGCCGGTGGACGCGCTGCGGCGCACTTTCGCGTCCGCGTCCGAGGCGTACTCGAAGGTCGAGGTCGGCAGTGACCTCCGGGCCGAGCTCGATCAGGCGGAGAGTGTCGAGGCGTCCGCGAGGGCGGCCGTCGAGGCGCTGGACGACGCCGTCCGCGAGCGGGCCCTGACGTTGCTGGAGACGCCCGACGGTTCCGACGCTTCGGCGCGGGCGGCCGCGCAGGCACGGGCGAACCGGGCGGTCGCGGTGCTGGAGGACGAGCGCACCGAGATCGTCGGCCTCGTCGCGACCCGCAAGGCGGAACTGAGTCAGCTCCCGGAACAGCCGTCAGCGCTCGCCGCGATCTCCTCCGACGCGCGGCCCCAGGACATCGAGCACGGTCTGGCGCTGATCGACGACGCCAGCCTCGAAGTGTCCGCCGCCGCGCGGAAATGGGAGGAACTGCAGGAACGCCGAGCCGCGGCCGAAGCGACGCTGGAATCGGCGAAGACGTCCGCGTCCGGTTTCGGCCTGCTGGCCGAGTCGATGGCGCATCTGCTGTCCAAAGAGGACGACGCGACGGTCTTCGACGGCGACGTCGAATCCGCGCGGACCAAGCATTCCCGGCTCAACACCGCGCTCACCGACGCGCAGGACGCCGCCGACGCGGGCGACCGCCGGGTGCGGGCCGCGGCCGATCAGCTTGCGCAGTACGCCACGGACAAGCGGTTCGAAAAGCTCAGCACCCCGGTGCGGCAGCAGGTGATCTCGGTCCGCCGCGATCAGCTGCCCGCCCACGCCGCGGAATGGGCGGAGGCGTTGCGACCGCGGTTGCGCACGCTGACCGACGATCTCGCGCAGATCGACAGGCACCGCGGCGGCATCATCACCCGCCTGCAGGGCATGGTCGACGGCGCGCTGCGCACACTCCGCGCGGCACAACGGGTTTCGCGGCTGCCGGACGGACTCGGCGACTGGTCGGGCCAGGAGTTCCTGCGGATCCGCTTCACCGAACTCGAAGAGAACGTGCTCGCCGAGAAGCTGGGCGAGGTCGTCGACGAGGCCGCGGTGGGGAAGACCTCCGACGGCCGGGACGTCAAGCGGGACGGGCTCTCGCTCGTGCTGCGCGGTGTGCAGGCCGCCGCTCCCAAGGGGTTCCGGGTCGACATGCTGAAACCGGACTCGGTGCTGCGGACCGAACGGCAGCGGGTTTCGGAGATCCGGGACGTGTTCTCCGGCGGACAGCAGCTGACCGCGGCGATCATCCTGTACTGCACCCTGGCGGCGCTGCGGGCGAACAACCGCGGCAAGGCACGCAACCGGCACTCCGGCGTGCTGTTCCTCGACAACCCCATCGGCCGTGCTTCGGCGGGCTACCTGCTGGAGTTGCAGCGTGCCGTCGCGGAGGCGCTGGGCGTCCAGCTGATCTACACGACCGGCCTGTTCGACGCCGGAGCGCTGAGCGAGTTCCCGCTGATCGTGCGGCTGCGCAACGACGCGGACCTGCGGGCGGGCCGCAAGTACCTGTCCGTCGACGCGACGATCCGGAACGCGACCGACGAACTCGGGGATCCGGACGGCGTCGCGCGGCTCTCGGCGACGCGGCTGTTCACGCGGCCGTCCGACGAGCCGGAGCAGGAGGAAGAGCCGGCCTGACAGGGTGTGGCACGCAGTGGCACCCTGGGGCACACCCTGCTAGAGTGTGCTCATGAGCGTTCAGCATGAGATCTCTCAGCGTGATCTCCGGAACCGATCCGGCGAGATCATGGACGCGGTCGAGCACGGGGAGACCTTCACCGTGACCCGTAGCGGCTCGCCCATCGCCCAGCTGGTCCCGCTGTGTCGTCGTCATGCCGTCTCCCGTGACCAGTTCGCCACCGGTTCGGCCAACGCTCCGCTCATCGACCCGGACAGGTTCCGCGCGGACCTCGACGACGCTTTCGCGGGGGAGGCGGACGATCCCTATGGCCGCTGAGGTCCACGGCCTGCTCGACACGAACATCCTCATTCTCCGGCGGACGATCGACCACGCTCAGCTGCCGGACCTGATGTCGATCAGCACGATCACGCTCGCCGAACTGTCCGCGGGTCCGCATTACGCCGAGGATCCGGCCGAACGGGCCCGGCGCACGGATCTGCTGCAACGGGTGGAGTCGGAGTTCGATCCGCTGCCGTTCGGCACCGAGGCGGCCCGGATCTTCGGCCGGGTTTCGGCGTCCGTGCTCGCCATGGGCAGGACACCTCGGCGCCGCGTGGCCGACCTGATGATCGCCAGCGTGGCCATCGCGCACCGGATGCCGCTCTACACCACCGACCCGCAGGATTTCGAAGGTCTGAAAGAACTTCTCGACGTCGTTCCGGTCACCCGGCCGGCCTGAGCTGCTTACCGGGACCGTCGTGCGGGACCGAGAGATCCTCTGCGAGGAAGCGCAAACGTCGCGCAGGGCGAGGGGTGTGTGGAAATAGGGACATTGAACGTCCCTGTTTCCACACACCCCCGTCGGATCTGGTGGTCACCGGGACCGTCGTGCGGGACCGTGTGGATTTTGGGACATCTGACGTCCCTGTTTCCACACGGTCCGGCAGGGCAGGTCACCTGCGCCACGCCCGAACCTCGTCCCGGTCACCCGGCCGGTACCGCCCGGGCGCGAGCCGAGGTCCGGTACTGCCCGGGCGCCTGGTCGCGGGCACGCCGGAACGCCCGGCTGAACGCGTACACCGACGTGTAGCCGACAGAACGGGCGATGCTGTCCACCGTCTCGCCGGTGTCGCGGAGCCGGACCGCGGCCAGGTCCATCCGCCACTGCGTCAGGTAGTCGCCGGGAGTCCGGCCGGTCGTTTCGCGGAACCGGCGGGTCAGCGTGCTGCGCGAGGTCGCCAGCTCCGTCGCGAGCAGATCGGTCGTCCACGGTTTCGCCGGGGCCTCGTGGATCTTGGCCAAGGCCACGCTGATCAGCGGATCGCCGAGGACGCCGAGCCAGGTTCCCCGCGCCTCGGCGGGCTTCTCCGTGCGCCACACGCGCAACAGCTGGACAAGGAGGATGTCGACGAGCCGGTTGAGGACGAACTCGGTGGCGATCTGCGGCCGGGCCAGCTCCCGTGACAGCAGGCGGACGGTGTCGTCCAGCCCGCCGTCGAGATGGTTCGCGCGAAGGTGCACCAGGTCCGGCAACGTGGCGAGCACCTGGATGGAGACCGCCGGGTCGTAGTCGTAGGACGCGCCGAGGATGTGGGTCTGCACGTCGCCGGAGCCGAGGCGCAGCACCCCGCCGCACTTCCGCGCCCTCTCCGCCGCCGTGCAGAGCTGGGGAAGAACAGGCGCGTCCGGAGCGCTGCGCAGGGTGTGCTCCGGCCCGTTCGGCAGCAGGACGACGTCACCGGGCATGAGCTGCCGCGGCGGCTGACCCGCCACGTCCAGCCAAGCCGTCCCGCAGGTGACGGCGTAGAAAGCGGCGCCGGCGATGCGATGCCAGAGGATGCCCCACGGCCCGGACGCCTCGATCCGGGCCCCGGCGGCGCCCCGGACGCCGCCGACGGCGAGCGTTTCGGCCAGGAGGTCCATATCGCCGATGATAGTGCTACAGATGGATATTCCTGTGGTGATTTCAGGCATCGATAAGGTCACCGGATGCGCCATACGATCGGACGCATGGCAGAAACGACCGAGTTCGATTTCGACGGGATCAACCGCACCGTGATCGCCGAGTTCCGGGAAAAGGGCGGCAAGGCGGGCGGCATGTTCGAGGGTTACCCGCTCGTCCTCGTCCACCACACCGGCGCGAAGTCCGGCACCGAGCGGATCGCGCCGCTCGTCCCGCTCCTGGAGGACGACCGCATCTACATCTTCGCCAGCAAGGGCGGCGCCGACGACAACCCGGCCTGGTTCCACAACCTGGTGGCCAACCCGGACACCAAGGTCGAGCTCGGCACCGAAACCTTCCCGGTCCGCGCGCGGGTGCTCACCGGCTCCGAGCGCGACGACGTCTACGCCAGGCAGTCCGCCGTCATGCCGCAGTTCGCCGAGTACCAGAGCAAGACCAGCCGGGTCATCCCGGTGTTCGAGCTGGAACGGGTCTAGCGACCAGAAGGCGTCGAGCAAGCGCCTTCACCGGCGGCTCAGTCACCGCGGCCGGTGAAGGCGAGCGACGTCCCGAGCCCGATCATCATCAACCCGCCCGTGCCGCCCACCATCCGCAACCGCCGCGGCGACCGGGCGAACCAGGCGCGCGCCGTGCCGGCGGCGAGCGCCCACGCGGTGTCGGAGATCAGCGCGATCACCGGCAGGCAGAGCCCGAGCAGCAGCATCTGCACGGGGACCGAGCCTGCCGAGGCGTCCACGAACTGCGGCAGGATCGCGGCGAGGAAGACGATCGACTTGGGGTTGGCGAAGCCGACCACGAGTCCGTCGCGCAGGACGGCGAGCGTGCGGCCCGGGACGGCCGAGGCTTCGCTCGCGAAGACGTCGGTGAGTGTGCGGCGTTTCCGGAACGCCTGGACGCCGAGATAGACCAGGTACAGGGCACCCGCCAGCTTGATCACGGTGAACGCCGTCGCCGACCCGGTCACGACGGCGCCGAGTCCGAACGCGACCGCCAGCACCTGCAGGTAGACGCCCACCGCGTTCCCCGCGACGGTGAGCAGCGCGTCCCGCCTGCCGACGGTGAGCGCGCGGCTGATGGTGAACAGCACGCTCGGACCCGGCACGACGACCATCAGGAAGGTGAGGGCGGCGAAGGCCGCGAATTGCCCGGCGGTGACCATGCCCCGAGGCTACGGTTTCCGGTGGTGATGAAAAAAGGGAAACGCGTCCGGAGGATGCCGTGCGCTCTCTAGCATCCTCGGCATGCCTTCGGAACCGCCGCGAGCCGGCGAGGGAATCCCCGACCTCACCCCCTTCGCCCGGGCGGCCGTCCGCCTGCACCCCCGGGCGGGTACACCCACCGCGCGCGACAGCCATATCGGCGGACCGTTGCTGTGGCCCGTCGACGAGCCTTGGCCGCACTGTCCCGACACCGCGCGGAACGAGGCGGCGCCGGGCGTGATCCACACCCCGGCGGCCGGGCTGGAGGCGGCGCACCCCGACGACAAGGCGATGCCGCTGGCGGGCGCGGCGCAGTTCTTCCGGCGCGACTTCCCGAAACTGCCGTTTCCCGACGGCACCGACCTGCTGCAGGTGCTGTTCTGCCCGGATCCCCACGATGGCCCCGGTTACTGGGGGCCGGGTGTCCAGGTGATCTGGCGGAATTCCAGCGGGGTGACCGATCTGCTCGAGAGCCCGCCTGAGCCGTTCCAGACCGACCACTACGAGTACCTGCCCACGGTGCCGTGCTCGTTCGCGCCGTGCGAGTTCGTCGACCATCCGCATCCCTCGGAGCTGCCTGCCGAGGTCAACGCGACGCTGCCCTTCACGAACGAACGGGGTGAGTTCGTCGACGACGAAGCCGAAGACGCGTGGCCTCCGCTGGCCACCGGCTCCAAGCTCGGCGGGCTGACCTTCTGGTGGACGTCCAGCTCCGACGGGTTCCCGCTGACCTGCCCGGACTGCGATGCCGGCCTCGAACTCCTGCTGGCCTTCGAATCCACGGAAAGCCAGGACGACGATTGCCCCTGCGACCAGCCGGACGACGGACCCGGCTGGGAACTGGCGGCTTCGTCGGTCAACGTCCTCGTCTGCGGTGCCGACGCGACGCACGCGATCAGGCCGCACGCGGACTGATCCGGAGTTCTGTCGGGGCCCGGTGGTAGAACCGATCCGTGACACCCAAGATCGACGTCCGGCAGCGCCGCGCCCGCCTCGCCACCCGCCACCACCTGGCCACACCCGCCCCGTCGGTGCACGCCGCGGCGGACGCGGTCGTCGCGCTGCACGCCACCGACCCGGCGACGGTCCACCTTTCGGCGTGGGCGCGGGTCAAGGGCGAGGGTGTCGCGGAACTGGAGAACGCGCTCTACGAGGAGCGCGCGCTGGTGCGGATGCTCGGCATGCGCCGCACGGTCTTCGTGGTCGGGCGGGAGAACGCGGCGCTGGTCCAGGCGGCGTGCTCGGCGGACATCGCCAAGAAGCAGCGCCGCCTGCTCGAACAGCATCTCGGCACACAGGGGCATCCGGAGAACGTGCCCGAGCCGGAACGCTGGCTGGCCGAGGTCGAGGACGCGACAGAGCTCGCGTTGAAGGCCCGCGGTTCCGCGACGGCGCAGCAGCTGTCCGAGGACGAGCCGCGTCTGAGGCAGCAACTCATGATGTCGAAAGGGAAGCCGTACGAGGCGATCGCCAACGTCACCAGCCGGGTCCTGTTCCAGCTGGCGGTCGACGGCCGCATCGTGCGCGGGCGCCCGCGCGGGAGCTGGATCAGCAGCCAGCACTACTGGGCCCCGATGGCCGACTGGCTGCCCCAGGGCATCACCGGATGGGACGCCGACGAGGCCAGGGCCGAGCTCGCCCGCAAGTGGCTCCACGCCTACGGTCCGGCGCCGATAGCGGACCTGCGGTGGTGGATGGGCTGGACGGTCGGGCAGACGAAGAAGGCTCTTGCGGCCGTTCAGCCGATCGAGGTCGACCTCGACGGCGTTCCCGGCGTGGTGCTCGCCGACGACCTGGAGCCGGTCGCGGAGCCCGGGCCTTGGGTCGCGCTGCTCCCGTCTCTCGATCCGACGGCGATGGGATGGATCGAGCGGGACTGGTACCTCGGCCCGCATCGCGTGCCGCTGTTCGACGGCACCGGCAACATCGGGCCCACCGTCTGGGCCGACGGCCGGATCGTCGGTGGCTGGGCACAGCGCCGGGACGGTGAAGTCGTCTTCCACCTCCTGGAGGACGTCGGCGCGGACGTCGAACGGGCCGTCGAGGCGGAGGCGAACCACCTGGCCGGGTGGTTCGGGGAGGTGCGAGTCACGCCACGGATGCGCACGCCGCTGGAGCGACGGCTAGCACAACAAAGCTGAGAGTTTTCGACAGAGCTCCTGGTGGCGAACCACTTAATCGATTCTTGACCTGACCCACCGAGTGGTGGAAGTCTCGTCAGGGCAAAGAGGGTCGCCCGAGCACGCACGCTAGGGTTGCGCCCGAGTAAAGGACGTCTTACCGGGGCGATCCCGGACGAGTCTCAAGGGAGTGGCAGCAGTGACGGTTCGCGTAGGTGTCAACGGCTTCGGCCGCATCGGCCGCAACTTCTTCCGGGCCGTGCAGGCCGCCGGTCACGACATCGAGGTTGTCGCGTTCAACGACCTCGGCGACGTCGCCACGATGGCCCACCTGCTGAAGTACGACTCCATCCTCGGCCGTTTCCCGGGCGAGGTCAGCGTCAGCGACGAGGGCATCGTCGTGGACGGCAAGACGATCAAGGCCCTCGCCGAGCGCGACCCGGCCAACCTGCCCTGGGCCGACCTGGGCGTGGACGTCGTCGTCGAGTCGACAGGCTTCTTCACCAACGCCGACGCCGCGAAGGCACACCTCGCCGGCGGCGCGAAGAAGGTCATCATCTCCGCGCCCGCCAAGGGCGAGGACCTGACCGTGGTGCTGGGCGTCAACGACGACAAGTACGACGGCTCGCAGAACATCATCTCGAACGCCTCCTGCACCACGAACTGCCTCGGCCCGCTGGCCAAGGTCCTGCAGGACTCGTTCGGCATCGAGCAGGGCCTGATGACCACCATCCACGCGTACACGCAGGACCAGAACCTGCAGGACGCGCCGCACAAGGACCTGCGCCGCGCCCGCGCCGCCGCGCTGAACATCGTCCCGACCTCGACCGGTGCCGCCAAGGCCATCGGCCTGGTCCTGCCGGAGCTGCAGGGCAAGCTGGACGGCTACGCGCTGCGTGTCCCGATCCCGACAGGCTCGGCCACCGACCTCACCGTCACGCTGACCAAGAGCGCGACGCTGGAGGAGATCAACGCCGCGTACAAGGCCGCCGCCGAGGGCCCCCTGGCCGGCATCCTGCGCTACAACGAGGACCCGATCGTTTCGGCCGACATCGTCACCGACCCGGCGTCCTGCATCTACGACGCGCCGCTGACCAAGGTCATCGGCAACCAGGTCAAGGTCATCGGCTGGTACGACAACGAGTGGGGCTACTCCAACCGCCTCGCCGACCTCGTCAAGCTCGTCGGCAACAAGCTTTCCTGACCGATGGCGCTGAAGAATCTCGAAGACCTGCTGGGCGAGGACGTCTCAGGCCGGTATGTACTCGTGCGTTCCGACCTGAACGTCCCGCTCGACGGGGAGACCATCACCGACGACGGCCGCGTCCGCGCGGCCCTGCCGACCCTCAAGCGCCTCGCCGAGGCGGGCGCGAAGGTGGTCGTCACGGCGCACCTCGGCCGTCCCAAGGGCGAGCCGGACCCGAAGTTCTCGCTCGCGCCCGTCGCCGCGAAGCTCACCGAGCTGCTCGGCGTCGACGTCCCGCTGGCGGAAGACCTGGTCGGCGAGTCCGCCAAGGCCACCGTCGCGGGTCTGACAGACGGTCAGGTCGCCCTGCTGGAGAACGTGCGCTTCGACGCGCGCGAGACCAGCAAGGTCGAGGCGGACCGCCAGGAACTGGCCGCCGAGCTGGCCGCGCTCGTCCCTGGCGGCGCGTTCGTCTCCGACGGCTTCGGTGTCGTGCACCGCAAGCAGGCTTCGGTCTACGAGATCGCGCGTGCGCTCCCGGCGTATGCGGGCGGTCTGGTGCTGGCCGAGGTCGAGGTCCTCAAGAAGCTCACCGAGGACCTCGCGCGGCCGTACGTCGTCGTGCTCGGCGGCGCGAAGGTGTCGGACAAGCTGGGCGTGATCGCCAACCTGCTGACCAAGGTCGACAGGCTGCTCATCGGCGGCGGAATGGCGTACACCTTCCTCAAGGCCCAGGGCCACGAGGTCGGGAACTCGCTGCTGCAGGAGGACCAGCTGGACCAGGTCCGCGGCTTCCTCGCCGAGGCGGAGAAGCGCGGTGTCGAGCTGATCCTGCCGGTGGACGTGCTCGCCGCGACGGGCTTCGCCGCCGACGCCGAGTTCGACGTCGTCGAGGCGACGGCCATCCCGGCCGACCGCATGGGCCTCGACATCGGCCCGAAGTCCCGTGAGCTGTTCGCGGGCAAGCTGGCCGACGCCGCGACCGTGTTCTGGAACGGCCCGATGGGCGTGTTCGAGTTCGAGTCCTTCTCCGGCGGCACCCGTGCCGTGGCCGAGGCGCTGGTCAAGAGCGACGCCTTCACCGTGGTCGGCGGCGGCGACTCCGCCGCGGCCGTGCGGCGGCTCGGCCTCCCCGAGGACGGCTTCTCGCACATCTCGACCGGCGGCGGCGCGTCGCTGGAGTACCTGGAGGGCAAGGAACTGCCCGGAGTCGCTGTGCTGGGAGAGAACGACTAGTGGCGCGCAAACCGCTCATCGCCGGCAACTGGAAGATGAACCAGAACCACCTCGAAGCCATCGCGCTGGTTCAGAAGATCGCCTTCGCCCTGCCGGAGAAGTACTACGCGAAGGTCGACGTCGCGGTCCTGCCGCCGTTCACCGACATCCGCAGCGTCCAGACGCTGACCGACGGCGACAAGCTGTCGCTCACCTACGGCGCCCAGGACCTGTCGCCGCACGACTCCGGTGCCTACACCGGTGACGTGTCGGGCCTGATGCTGAAGAAGCTGGGCTGCAGCTTCGTCACCGTCGGGCACTCGGAGCGGCGTGAGTACCACGGCGAGTCCGACGAACTGGTCAACAAGAAGGTCAAGGCCGCGCTCAAGCACGGCATCACGCCGATCCTGTGCGTGGGGGAGAAGCTCGAGGTCCGCGAGGCTGGCGAGCACATCGCCCACACCACGACCCAGCTGGTCGAGGGCCTCAAGGGGCTCAAGAACGAGCAGGTCAAGGACGTCGTCGTCGCTTATGAGCCGGTCTGGGCCATCGGGACCGGCAAGGTCGCGACCCCGGCGGACGCCGAGGAGGTGTGCGGAGCCATCCGCGCCACCCTCGCCGAGAAGTATGGTGCCGAGGTCGCATCCTCGGTCCGCGTGCTCTACGGCGGCTCGGCGAAGGCCAACAACATCAGTGACCTCGTCGCGTGCGAGAACATCGATGGTGCCCTCGTCGGTGGTGCGAGCCTGGATGGTGACGAGTTCACCAAACTCTGCGCACTCGCCGCGGGCGGGCCCCTGCCCTGATCGGGGCACCTACCGGGTAACCTGGGTATCCGGTCCGTCACACAGCAGTGGACGAGTCCAGGAGTACGGTGTGTCCTGGCGGTCAAGAGCCGCCAGCACGCACCGTTTTCCTGCATTCTCCAAGAGCGCAGAGGATGACATGAAGCTGTTCCTGCAAATCCTGTTGATCGCCTCCAGCTTTTTCCTGGTGGTCGCCGTGTTGCTGCACCGCGGCCGTGGTGGCGGTCTGTCTTCGCTGTTCGGTGGCGGTATGCAGTCGAGCCTCTCCGGCTCGAGCGTGGCCGAGAAGAACCTCGACCGGATCACGCTGCTGCTGGGCGCGGTGTGGCTGATCAGCATCATCGGCCTCGGGCTCCTGCTCAAGGTCTGATCGATCCAGGTGTTTCGGCGTGCCTATGGGGGGCGCGCCGCCGATCCCTATAGGTGTGAGGATTCATGGTTGGCGGTAACGCGATTCGGGGCACCCGTGTGGGTGCCGGACCTTCGGGCGAATCGGAACGGGGTGAGTCGGCGCCGCGGCGCCGCATTTCCTACTGGTGTGCCAACAGGCACGAGGCGCAGCCGTCGTTCTCGATGGACGCCGAGATTCCCGAAGAGTGGGACTGCCCACGCTGCGGGCTTCCGGGTGGGCAGGACGAAAAGAACCCGCCTGCCGCGCCGCGGACCGAGCCTTACAAGACCCACCTTGCTTACGTGAAGGAACGGCGTTCCGACGCCGACGGCGAGGCCATCCTCGCCGAGGCGCTGGAGCGGTTGCGCCAGCGCCGGGAGATCTAGCCTTCGCTCACCGGTCGAGCGGGTACCGGGCACGCACCCGGAACCCGCCGTCCTCGGTGTCGGCGGTCTCGAAGCTCCCACCCAGCAGTCGAGCGCGTTCGGCCAGCCCGGTCAGCCCGTGCCCTCCCGAGGGCAGGGCCGAACCGGGCGTCCGAGCGCGCTCGTTGCGTATTTCGACCTTGAGCGAACCGTGCTCGCCCTGGATCCGGATGGTCGCGGTGGCCCCCGGTGCGTGTTTGTGCACGTTGGTCAGGCATTCCTGCACCGTGCGATAGGCCGCCGCCGAAACCTGACTCGGCAGGAGGTCGGGGATCCGCTCGACGGTGAGGTGCACCGGGACGTCCGAGCCGCGGATCAGCCGGTCGAGTTCGTTGATCCCCGGCCGCGGCCCGTCGTCCTCGGAGCCCGAACGCAGGACGCTGACGAGGGAGCGCAGTTCTTCGAGTGTCTTGGTGCTCAGCTTCCGGATGACCAGCGCGGTTTCGAGCGAACGCGGGTCGGTGGTCTGTGCCTGCAGCGCGCCGGCCTGCATCGCGATCAGCGTGATCTGGTGCGAGACGACGTCGTGCATCTCCCGCGCGAGGCGGGCGCGTTCCTCCGCGCGGACGGCGTCAGCGTGGAAGCGGCGCTCACGGTCGCGGCTGGCGGCGAGTTCGGAGAGCTTCTGCGAGATCTCGGTCCGCGCTCCGATGAGCAGGCCGATGGCCACCGGCATCCCGGCGACGATGACGCCGTAGATCCCGTCCAGGACGTGTTCGCGCCAGCTGAGCTCGACGAAGTCGGCCAGCGGCCACTGGACGAACCGGCAGGTGAAAACGAGCGCGAACCCGGTCCAGGTCTGCCAGTGCATCTGCTTGCGGGTGGCGAGGAAGCCGAGCGCGATCATCGCGGCCAGCTGGGACCACCCCGCCAGGAAGCCGGGGACGGTGACGATCACCGCGAGGAACGGCAGTTTGCGGCGGAAGGCGAGGCCGAGGCAAGCGGCGCCGGACAGGTAGATCGAGTACGGCTGGGCCTTCTCGGGGATCACCAGCCAGACGTCGAGTGCGGCGAGGAAGATCGCGAGCGTGTCGACGCCCAGCGCGACCAGCGCCGGGCGTTTGATCTTGGCGAACGACATGACCCCGGCGGCACGGCGCATCCGGTCGGCGGCGTCCGCTCCGGAGCCGCCCACCGAGATACCTGGCATCGAGAGACCCTCTGTGCTCATCGCTGGCGACCTCACTCGTCTTGTGGACTTGAATGAAGAGACGTGTTCTTCGCCCGATCGGGACGCGCAGGAACGAACAAATGTGCGGATGCTAACGGGTGGATGTACCAGGACGGTAAGTTTCCCCCAGTCGGGCTAGCGACTGTACGGTCACTGTCCGTTCTGCGGACAAGTGCATGAACGTTCGGTCGGTCGGATCCACACCGGACCACTCGGGCGGAGTGGTCCGGTGATCACTTCGACGAGTGAGCGGACCGGCTCTGACGGTGAAACCGGTGAGAGTTGATCTATGTCACTTTTCGCGTTCGGACGGTGATGTTCCGTGAAAGCCCCCATCGCTACCTTCAGAGTAGGGAAGGAGGCCTTCACGGACTTCCGCCAGCGGAGTGTCGTGTGGAGCCCGCGCCGAGGAAACGTTCCGCGAGCAGGGTGATGCCGTGATCGAGCCGCCGGAAGTAGGTGGCCCGGCTCAGATGCAGCCGGGTGGCGGCGCCGAGGTGGTTCGTCCGCCTGCGGAGGTAATAGGCGTGCAGGACGCGTCCGGCCTGTGCCGTCGCCGGTTCGCCGGACGCGATCAGTTCGTCGATCGCGGTGACGAGGAGAGCGCGCAGCCCCTCCGCCCCGCCGACGCCCGGGAGCGCGGTCAACGGGCTGTCCGCGAGCCGGGCCGGATCGTGGAGTAGCGCCAGTGCCTTTTTGACCTGGCCGGTGTACCAGCGAGGGCCGGGGCCCGGCGTCGCCGATCCCAGCGCCGACAACCGGTCGAGCCAGGCGGGCAGCTCCGCGGGAGTGAACCGGTGGTGATAGATCTCGGACCGGCGGCCGCAGTCGTAAGGATCGTGGCGCGCGTCCCCGTGGTGGGCGAAGCCGAACCGTCTCGCGAGCCGCTGGTACTCGGGCCACGGCGTCGCGATGATCGCCCGGCCCTCGGAGACCCCCGAAATCAGGATGTGCCGCAGGAGCGCGGCGTGCGACGCCGGCCGGTCCTGCTCGCTGATCGCCAGTCCGACGAACACGCCGCCGGGGCTGTCGGTGAGATCGGCGGTGTGCTGCTGGACGATCGGCTCGATGGCGGCGATGGACTCTTCGGTGATCCGGGGGATGTAGGTCATGCCCACCGGGTGGTCGTCGGGGTCGCAGACGAGGTGGAAGCCGTCGGCGCCGTGGGTGAGCCACGTGTCCAGCAGCCGCTCGCAGCGGCCCGTGTCGAGTTCGCCGCGCCGCGCCCAAGCGTGGACGAGTTCTCCGATGCGGTCGTGGTCTTCGCGTTCCGCCGGGCGGACGCGGGGGGAGTGGACGCCGGTGGGGAACAGCGCCTGCCTGACCTCGGGGTCGTCGCTGAGGAAGAGGGAATGCCCGATCAGCGCGTCGCGAGTGGGCCCGTCGGCCGTTGTCGCGAGCAGGTGCCGGTTCCTCGTGACCGCCTTGGCGAGCGCGGCACGGCGCGCGACCGGTCTCCGCCAGCGATGCTTGAGGTCGAGCAGGGCCTGGAAGGGGTCGATCACGGCGAGACCGGTGGCGGTGGCGGTGACCAGGCTCAGATCGGACACCGCGGCGAACCAGTCCTGATCGCGGGGCGCCTCGACCAGTTCGGCCAGCAGCTCCTCGTCGCCGTAGCCGACTACGGCGAGCGCGTCGAGCAGCTTCCCGGTGGTCCCGTCCTGCGGTTCGGACCGGAGCCGGGCGAGGATCTCCCGCAGCGCTTGATCGGCGAGCGCCCCCGGGACGGCCGCGCTGACCGGCTTCCGCAGCGCCTGGCACAGACAGCGCGCGACCAGCGGCAGACCACCGGACAGGCGGACGACGACGTCGACATCGGCGGCGCGGGAGATGCCGTGCCGCTCCGCCAGCGTGCGGATCTCCGCGTTCTCCCAGCGGGGTAGTTCGACGGTCACGTCGGCGAAGGGAAGTGGACGGCGGCTCGCGACCACCGTCGGCGTACCGACGAGGGTCGCCACCGCGCCGGGGTGGTCGGCGCCGTCGACGACCGCGGCGGAGCCGGGATTCTCGAGCATCCAGGGTGTCCTGGTCAGGGCGGTGAGCACGGTCGTCTTGCCGACTCCGAGCGGTCCGGTCAGGTTCACCACGGCGCTCCGGCCGCTCTTCAGTAGCCCGACGATGTCCCGCAGCACGGTTTCCTGCGCAGGTCTCAGCGATTCGGCGCCCATGATGAGTCCCCCTCGACGATGAAGCGTCCGAGAAGGGGATCTTCACCCGAGCGCGGTGGGTTACCGCTTCGGGGCGCGCTCACTCGATCGGCCGAACGGCCCGCCGGGCATCCCCGGCGGGCCGTCCGGACCGGTTCGGTCAGCCGCCGGTGCAGTCCCACAGGTGGGTGACGTTGCCGTCGCCGTCGATCCAGTAGCCCATGTAGCGGCACTGGTAACCGCTCGGTGCGGCCTTGTCGGCCGTGGCGACGGTCGTCGTCGCGTCGAGCGTTCCGGCCGAAGCGGGCGCCTGGGCCAGCATCAGACCGCCGAAGACCGCGGCACCCGCCAGGACGCCGTTCCTGATTCGTCGAAGCATTGTGGTTCCCCTCTCGTATTCGTCGAGCGAGGAAAACGCTAGCGAGGGACGGGCGCTCCGGAGTCTCACGCGAGTCTCAAGCTCAGCCTGTCGCGCGTGAAGGCCCCCTTCCCTCGGCTCAGCCGAGGGAAGGGGGCCTTCACGCGCTAAAGGTCAGGCAGACGGGGTCTGATAGACCTTCGTGAGCTTCGAGGCGGAGCCCTGGTCCAGCAGCCAGAGCGTGCGACGGCTGCCGCGTGCTCCCGCCACCGGGATCTGGACCTCGCCCGCACCGGCCAGCGCCTGCGCGACGGCGTCCGCCTTGGCCTCGCCGCCGGTGACCAGCCAGATGTCCTGCGCGCGACGGATCGCGGGCAGGGTCAGCGAGATCCGGGTCGGCGGCGGTTTCGGGCAGTCGCGGACCGCGACGACCGAACGCTCCTTCTCGTACACCGCCGGGCTCTCGGGGAAGATCGAGGCGGTGTGCCCCTCCCCGCCGAGACCCAGCAGCATGATGTCGAACGCCGGAACCTCGTCGGTCAGCACCTCGGCGTAGGCCGCTGCCGCCGCGTCGACGTCGTCGCCGAACTCGCCGTCCGACGGTGCCATGGCGTGCACCCGCTTCGGGTCGAGCGGGACGTGGTCGAGCAGCGCCTCGCGGGCCTGCTTCTCGTTGCGTTCGTCCGAGTCCGCCGGGACGAAGCGCTCGTCGCCCCAGTAGATGTCGAGACGCGACCAGTCGATGGCGTCACGAGCACTGGAGTCGCGCAGTTCCCGGAGGATCCCGATCCCGGTGCCGCCGCCGGTGAGCACCACCGAAGCGGAACCCTTGGCCGCCTGGACGTCCACGATCCGGGTGACCAGCCGCGCCGCCGCGGCGGCGGCCAGGAGGTCCGGGTTCCGGTAGACGACGACCTCGGTCTTGCTCATGAGGTGGCCTTCTTCGAAGCGGCGACAGGGGCCTTCTTCTTGGAAGCGGCCGGAGCCGCCTTCTTCGCCGGAGCGGCCTTGGCCGCCGTTCCCGACGAGATCTTGGAGAGCCCGTTCAGCGAAGCCTCGTAGACCTCGTCCGGGTCGAGCCGTCGCAGCTCCTCGATCAGGCAGTCCTTGTTGTCCCGCCGCTGCAGGGCGATCCGGCGCGTCGGCTGGCCGGGCTGGGTCAGCGTGCCGACCCGCCCGTCCGGCCGGTGCAGTTCCACCGGGCCGGAGCGCCGCTCCAGCGTCACCGAGATGATGCCCGCGGCGCCGGTGCTCTTGACCCGCTTCACCGGCACCTTGAGGTACTCGGCCAGCCAGCCCGCGAGCAGCTCTGTCGACGGCGAGTCGGCCTCGCCGGTCACTGTCGCCCCGGTGACCTTCTCATGCGGCGGAAGGTCCAAAGCGGACACCAGCTGCGCGCGCCAGCTGGTCAGCCGCGTCCACGCCAGGTCGGTGTCACCCTCCACATAGGACTTCGCCCGGGTGGTGAGTGCCCGCACCGGTGCCTTTTCCGCGGCGGAGTCGGTGATCCGGCGCTGGGCCAGCTCGCCGAGCGGGTCCTTGGCCGGAGCCTTGGGACCGGTGCCGGGCCACCAGGTGACGATCGGCGCGTCCGGCAGGAGCAGCGGCACGACCGCGCTCTGCCCCTGCGCGGCGAGCGGGCCGTAGAGCCGCAGCACGATGACCTCGCTCGCGCCGGCGTCGCCGCCGACCCGGATCTGGCCGTCGATCCGCGGCGCCGCCGTCCGCGCGCCCTTGGCCACCACGATCACCCGCGAGGGGTGCTCCCGGCTGGCCTCGTTGGCGGCTTCGATCGCCTCTTCGAGTTTGTCGTCGTCGTCGGCCACTATGACCAGCGTCAGCACCCGGCCGAGCGCCACCTGCCCGCCCTGTTCGCGGATCTCGACGAGTTTCTTGTTCAGCTGCGACGTCGTGGTCGACGGCAGGTCGATGATCACGGACGCCTCCAGTTCCGGCCGGTACGCTCCAGCATTTCGTCCGCGGACGGCGGTCCCCACGAACCGGGCGGGTACGCCTCGGGCGCGCCCTTCTTGGCCCAGTGGTCGAGGATCGGGTCGAGGATCTCCCAGGACAGTTCGACCTCTTCGTTCACCGGGAACAGCGACGGTTCGCCGAGCAGGACGTCCAGGATGAGCCGCTCGTAGGCCTCGGGCGAGGACTCGGTGAACGCGTGCCCGTAGCCGAAGTCCATCGTGACGTCGCGGACCTCCATCGTGGTCCCCGGCACCTTCGACCCGAACCGCAGCGTGATGCCCTCGTCGGGCTGCACCCGGATCACCAGCGCGTTCTGGCCCAGTTCCTCGGTCGAGGTCGAGTCGAACGGCAGATGCGGCGCGCGTTTGAACACCACGGCGATCTCGGTGACCCGGCGGCCCAGCCGTTTGCCGGTGCGCAGGTAGAACGGCACACCCGCCCAGCGGCGGTTCTGCACCTCGAGCGTCACCGCGGCGTAGGTCTCGGTGGTCGAGTCCTTCGCGAAACCGTCTTCCTGCAACAGGCCCGGCACCTTCGAACCGCCCTGCCAGCCGCCCGCGTACTGCCCGCGCGCGGTGGTCTCATCCAGCGGTCCCAGTGGCTTCGTCGCCGAAAGCACCTTGACCTTCTCCGACCGCAGCGCACGCGGCGCGAACGAGACCGGCTCCTCCATCGCTGTCAGCGCGAGGAGCTGCAGGAGGTGGTTCTGGATGACGTCGCGTGCGGCGCCGATGCCGTCGTAGTACCCCGCGCGGCCGCCGAGGCCGATGTCCTCGGCCATGGTGATCTGCACGTGGTCGACGTAGTTGGCGTTCCAGATCGGCTCGAACAGCTGGTTCGCGAACCGCAGCGCCAGCAGGTTCTGCACCGTCTCCTTGCCGAGGTAGTGGTCGATGCGGAACACCGACTCCTCGGGGAAGACGTCGTTCACGATCTCGTTGAGCTCCTTGGCGCTCTTGAGGTCGCGGCCGAACGGCTTCTCGATGACGACGCGGCGCCAGGTCTCGTCGCTCGCGTCGGCGAGACCGGAGCGGGCGAGCTGCTTGGTCACCACTGGGAACGCGCTCGGCGGGATCGACAGGTAGAACGCGGTGTTGCCGCCGGTGCCACGCTCGGCGTCGAGGTCCTTGACCGTCTGCGCGAGCCTGTCGAAGGCGTCATCGTCGTCGAAGGTGCCCTGCACGAACCGGATGCCTTCGGCGAGCCTGTTCCACACCGACTCCTTGAACGGCGTCCGCGCGTGCTCCTTGACCGAGTCGTGCACGAGCTCGCCGAAGTCCTGGTGTTCCCAGTCCCGGCGGGCGAAACCGACCAGCGAGAACCCGGCGGGCAGCAGCCCGCGGTGGGCGAGGTCGTAGATCGCCGGCATCAGCTTCTTGCGGGCGAGGTCACCGGTCACGCCGAAGATCACCAGGCTGGACGGCCCGGCGATCCGCGGCAGCCGCTTGTCACGCGGGTCGCGCAGCGGGTTGCTCCAGGCTCGGGTCACTCGCCTGCCTCCTGTACCGCGCGGACCAGCTCGGCCAGGCCGGCGGCCCGGTCGGTGAGGTGCAGCCGCAGCACCGGACGACCGTGCTCCGCGAGCACCTGACCGTCACCCAGCGCCTGCGCGTGCTGCAGCACGCCGAGGGTGTACGGCCTGTCCGGCACGTCGAGATCCTGCTCGACGGCGCCGGTGATCTGCAGGAAGACCCCGTTCTGGTGCCCGCCCTTGTGGTACTGCCCTGTCGAGTGCAGGAACCGGGGCCCCCACCCGAAGGTGGTCTGGCGGCCGGTGCGCTTGGCGATCTCGCCGCGCAGGATCGACGTCGACGCGTCGTCGAGCCGGTCGAGGTACGCCTGCACCGCGATGTAGCCCGTTTCCGGGGCGGAGTCGAAGAAAGCCCGCAGGATGTCCGCGAGCTTCCCGTCGGTGGCGACTCCGTCCGAACCGAACACCTCGACCGCGCCGTCCACAGTGGACGGCTCTTCGCCGCCCTTGAGCTTGTCCGGGTTGTCGAGCAGCGACCGCGCGGCCTTCTTGGCGGCCTCGACGTCGGGCTGGTCGAACGGGTTGATCCCGAGCAGCCGTCCGGCGAACGCGGTGGCGAACTCCCACAGCAGGAACTGCGCGCCGAGCGAGCCGGTCACGGAGATCTTCGCGGCGCCTTCCGCCTGGCCGACGGTCACCGGGGTGGCGTCTTCCTTGGCGTCGGCGAAACCGGGGGAGTCCGGGCCTTCGACGGCGACCGGGAGGAGACCGGTGCCCTGTTTGCCGGTGGACTCGGCGATCAGCTGCTCCGCCCAGTCGGCGAAGCCCTTGAGTACGGAGCCACCCTCTTTTGAAGGCACTGTGGCGATGACGACCTTCTCGGCGCCCTTTTCGTGCGCCGCGACCCATGCCGCCGCCAGCTTGACCGCGGGGTTGTCCACGGTGTCGGCGGCGAGCGAGTCGGCCGCCGAAGCGGCCTGGTCGAGCAGGCGGGCGACGTCCGCGCCGGCGAGCCCGGCCGGGACGAGCCCGAACGCGGTCAACGCCGAGTAGCGGCCGCCGACGTTCGGATCGGCGAGGAAGACCTTGCGGTAACCCTCCTTTTCGGACAGTTCCGCGAACGGCGAACCCGGGTCGGTGACGACCACGATCCGCCGCGCGGCGTCGATGCCCGCGTCGGCGAAGGCCTTCGCGAAGATCCGCCGGTGGCTGTCGGTCTCGACGGTGCCGCCGGACTTCGACGACACGACGATGACCGTGCGCTCCAGGTCACCGGCGAGCGCGTCGGCGACCTGGCCAGGGTCAGTGGTGTCGAGGACGGTCAGCGGGACGCCGTCCGTCCCGGTGATGACCTCGGGGGCCAGCGACGAACCGCCCATGCCCGCGAGGACGACGCGATCGACGCCCTCCGAACGCAGGTCGGTCCGCAGTGCCTCGATCTCGCCGATCAACGGCCGCGAGGACTTGTGCAGCGTCGTCCACGAGAGACGGATCGACGCTTCGGACTCGGCTTCGGGACCCCACAGTGTGGCGTCCTGGGACGCCAATTTCGATGCGACCTGGTCGGCGACGAGCCGCTCCGCGAACGGAGCGGCTTCGCCGGCCAGGGCGGCGTCGACGATTTCGACGCCGGTCGTTTCCCCTGCCATCGTCCAGATCAGTCCTTTGCCTTTTCCAGCTGCCCGGTGACGGTCTCGAGAAGTTCGGTCCAGGACTTCTCGAACTTTTCGACGCCCTCGTTCTCGAGGGTGAGGAACACGTCGGTGATGTCGATGCCCACGGCGCTCAGCTTGTCGAAGACGGCCTGCGCGTCGGCTCCCTTGCCGGTCACCGTGTCGCCGGTGACGTCGGCGTGGTCCGCCGCGGCGTCGAGGGTCTTCTCCGGCATCGTGTTGACCGTGTCCTTGACGACGAGCTGGTCCACGTAGCGGGTGTCTGAGTACTCGGGGTCCTTCACACCGGTGGAGGCCCACAGCGGACGCTGCGCGTTCGCGCCCGCCTCGGCGAGCTTCTTCCAGCGGTCCGAGGCGAAAAGCTCCTCGAACGCCGCGTACGCGAGCCGCGCGTTGGCGATGGCGGCCTCGCCGCGCAGCGCCTTGGCCTCGTCGGTGCCGATGGCGCCGAGCCGCTTGTCGATCTCGGTGTCCACACGGGACACGAAGAACGACGCGACCGAGTGGATGCCCTTGAGGTCGTGGCCGTTGGCCTTGGCCTGCTCCAGGCCGGCGAAGTAGGCCTCGATGACCGCCTTGTACCGCTCGACCGAGAAGATCAGCGTGACATTGACGCTGATGCCCTCGGCCAGGGTCTTGGTGATCGCCGGGATGCCTTCTTCGGTGGCCGGGATCTTGATCAGCACGTTCGGCCGGTCCACGGTCTTCCACAGGTCCTGCGCCTCGGCCACCGTCTTGTCGGTGTCCTTGGCCAGACGCGGGTCCACCTCGATGGACACGCGGCCGTCGACCCCGTTCGTGGCGGTGTAGACGTCGCGGAACAGGTCCGCGGCGTTGCGCACGTCGGTGGTGGTCAGCTCGCGGATGGTGGCTTCGACGTCGGCGCCGCGCGCGGCGAGCTCCTTGGTCTGCTCGTCGTACGCCTCGCCCTTCGACATCGCGTTGGCGAAGATCGTCGGGTTGGTCGTGACGCCCACGACGTGCTTGTCGCGGATCAGGTCGGCGAGGTTGCCGGTGTTCAGGCGCTCACGGGACAGGTCGTCGAGCCAGATCGACACTCCTGCCTCGGACAGCTGAGCGAGTTTGTCGTTGCTCATGCTTTCCCCTTCAGTTCTTGGTGTTGGCGATCGAGCGACGGGCGGCGTCGACGACGGCTTCCGCGGTGAAACCGAACTCGCGGAACAGAGTGCCGGCGTCGGCCGAGGCACCGAAGTGCTCGATCGAGACGTTCTCCCCGGCGTCACCGGTGAAGCGGTGCCACGAAAGGGCGATACCGGCTTCGACGGAGACGCGTGCCTTGACCGACGGCGGGAGGACGGAGTCCTTGTAGGACTGGTCCTGCGCGTCGAACCACTCGACACACGGCATCGAGACGACGCTCGCCGTGATGCCGTCGGCTTCGAGGGTCTTGCGAGCCTCGACGGCCAGCTGGACCTCGGAGCCTGTCGCGATCAGCACGACCTGGGGTTTGCCATCGGACGCCTCGGCGAGGACGTAACCGCCCCGCTTGACGCCTTCGGCGCTGGTGCCCTCCAGGACCGGCACGTTCTGCCTGGTCAGCGCGAGGCCCGACGGGTGGTGGACGTCCTCCAGGACGGCCTTCCACGCGTACGCGGTCTCGTTGGCGTCCGCCGGGCGGACGACGTTGAGGCCGGGGATCGCGCGCAGCGAGGAGAGCTGCTCGATCGGCTGGTGGGTGGGGCCGTCCTCGCCGAGACCGATCGAGTCGTGCGTCCACACGTAGGTGACCGGCGCCTTCATCAGCGCGGCCAGCCGCACGGGCGGGCGCATGTAGTCGGAGAAGATCAGGAACGTCGCGCCGTAGGGACGGGTGCCGCCGTGCAGCGCGATGCCGTTGAGGATCGAGCCCATCGCGTGCTCGCGGATGCCGAAGTGCAGCGTCCGGCCGTACGGGCTGGTCTTCCACATGTCGGTGGAAGCCTTCTCCGGGCCGAACGAGTCGGCCCCCTTCATGGTGGTGTTGTTGCTCTCCGCGAGGTCCGCGGAACCGCCCCACAGCTCGGGAAGCGGGTCGGCGAGCGCGTTGAGCACCTCACCGGAGGCCTTGCGGGTCGCGATGCCCTTGGCGTCCGGCTCCCACGTCGGCAGGTTGTCCGCGAAGCCCTCGGGCAGCGAGCGGGTGGCCATCCGGTCCGCGATCTTCTTGCGCTCCGGGTTGGCGGTGCCCCACGCCTCGAACTGCTCCTGCCACTCGGCGCGCGCGGTCTTGCCGCGGTCGACGGCCTGGCGGGTGTGCGCGATGACCTCGTCGTCGACCTGGAAGTTCTGGTCCTTGTCGAAGCCGAGGATCTCCTTGACCGCGGCGACCTCTTCGGCGCCCAGCGCGGCGCCGTGCGCCTTGCCGGTGCCCATCTTCTTCGGCGCCGGGTACCCGATGACGGTCTTCAGCGCGATGAAGGACGGACGCTCGGTCTCGGCCTTCGCGGCCTTGATGGCCTCTTCGATCGCGACGACGTCCTCGCCACCCTCGACGACCTGGGTGTGCCACCCGTAGGCCTCGTAGCGCTTCACGACGTCCTCGGAAAGCGCGATCTTGGTGTCGTCCTCGATCGAGATCTCGTTGTCGTCCCAGAAGACGATCAGATTGCCCAGTTCCTGGCGGCCGGCGATCGACGAGGCTTCGGCGGTGACGCCCTCTTCGATGTCACCGTCGGAGGCGACCACGTAGACGTAGTGGTCGAAGATGCTCTCGCCGACGGCGGGCTCCGGGTCCAGCAGGCCGCGCTCGCGGCGGGCCGCCATCGCCATGCCGACACCGTTGGCCAGCCCCTGGCCGAGCGGGCCGGTGGTGGTCTCGACGCCCTTGGTGTGGCGGTACTCCGGGTGACCGGGGGTCTTCGAGTCCCACTTGCGGAGCTGCTTCAGGTCTTCCAGCTCCAGGCCGAACCCGGCGAGGTACAGCTGGATGTAGAGGGTCAGGCTCGAGTGCCCCGCGGAAAGGATGAAGCGGTCGCGCGCGGGCCACTCGGGGTCCGCCGGGTCATGACGCAGCGTCCGCTGGAACAGCGTGTAGGCGAGCGGCGCCAGGCTCATCGCGGTGCCGGGGTGACCGCTGCCGCAGTTCTCGACCGCGTCCGCGGCGAGCACCCGAACGGTGTCGACGGCCCGCGTGTCGAGGTCGGTCCAGTCGGCGGGCACGTTGCGCCGGAGGAGTGGGTTCTTCTCGCTGGTAGAGGCGGTTTCGGACACTGAACTCGAACTCCCCGTCATCAGGTTGTGGCTTCTCTTCCCTCGTGGGTAACCCACGTGTACCGCTACTAATCTCAATCGATCCGGAAGGGACGATATTCCTGCTCCGGGCCGTTCGCAGAGGCACGCCGCGACCTACCGCGGCCAGCCTAATGGTTCGGCCGGTCGAGGACCCGCGATCACCCTCTGGAAACAGCACGTCTAACATCGAGGAAGGGTTCAGAACACGGGGATCCGGGGCCGCCACATCACCCGGAAGCCTGGTGGACCCCGCCCCGAAAACTGACGCAGGGAGTGAAATGTCGTTGGTGAACGCTGCGCACGGACGCAGTGACAGCACCAGCGCCGTACATCCGACCGGTGAACGACCGCACGGTGGCCGGCGAACAATCCGCCAGGTCGTCGGCGCGTACGCCGCCCTCGCGAAGCCCAGGGTGATCGAGCTCCTTCTCGTCACCACGATTCCCGCGATGTTCCTGGCAGGCAGGGAAATCCCGTCGCCGTGGCTGGTGCTCGCGACGCTCGTGGGCGGCACCATGGCGGCCGGCAGCGCCAACGCCTTGAACTGCGTCATCGACGCGGACATCGACAAGGTGATGAACCGCACGAAGCGCCGTCCGCTGGTGAAGGAATCGGTGCCCCGGCGCGGCGCGCTGATCTTCGGTCTCGTACTCGGCGTGCTGTCCGCCGTCGTGCTCTATTTCACGGTGAACCTGCTCTCGGCGATTCTCGCGATCGCGACGATCCTGTTCTACATCTTCGTCTACACGCTGGTGCTGAAGCGGCGTACGTCACAGAACGTGGTCTGGGGCGGCGCGGCGGGCTGCATGCCGGTCGTCATCGGCTGGGCCGCCGTCACCGGCACCGTCGAGTGGCCCGCGTTCGTGATGTTCGGCGTCATCTTCTTCTGGACCCCGCCGCACACCTGGGCGCTGGGCATGAAGTACCGCGACGACTACGAGCGCGCCGGCGTCCCGATGCTCCCGGTGGTCGCCACCCCGCAGCACGTGGCGCGGCAGATCGTCATCTACTCGTGGGTGATGGTCGCCTGGACGCTGCTGCTGGTCCCGGTGACGAGCTGGATCTACACGACCTTCGCGATCCTGGCGGGCGGCTGGTTCCTCTTCTACGCGCACAGCCTGAACGCGGCGGTGCGGCGCGGCGAGGAGACCAAGCCGATGTCGCTGTTCCACCGGTCGAACACGTACCTGATGATCGTGTTCGTCGCGCTGGCCGTGGACTCGGCCATCGGCCTGCCCGCCATCGGCCTGCCCTTCTGATCTTGTAGCGCGGACGTGACTCGCGTGATCAGGGACGTGACTCACGTGACTGGAGGCCGCACTCGGGTGTGCGGTGCTTGATCACGCGAGTTCCGTCCCCAATCACGCGAGTTCCGGGTTTGATCACGTGAGTGCGGTGCTGCTGGCCGTCGCCGTTGCGAAAGCCACTTTCGCAACGTTGAAGGTTGCGAAAGTGGCTTTCGCAACACGTCCGGCCGGCGCAGGCGACTGGCGCGGGGAGGACGAAGTGCGTTGGGGCGGGTCGTGGCGTCCCAAGGGGTGACATGGGCGACGCGCGGGGTTACCCGTCGGTACCGTCCGGCGAAGTGACGTCCACAACCGAGCGCCCGGCCCCCGTCCGTGCCGAGCGCAGGACCATGGCTGTCGCCTGCTTGGTCGTCTTCACGGCCCAGATGGCGACGACGATCTACCTGCCCTCCCTCCCCGCGATCGAGCGCGACTTCGCCGTGTCACGCAGCTTCGCGGCACTGTCGGTTTCGCTGTTCGTCATCGGCGCGGCGGCACCGGTGGTGCTGTGGGGCTGGGTGGCCGGCCGCCTCGGGCGGCGGACCGCGATGCTGGCGGCGCTCGGCCTCTTCGTCGTTTCCAGTGCGGTGCTGATCGGCAACACCTCGCCGACCTGGCTGCTGATTCTTCGTTCCCTGCAAGGGATCGGTGCCGGTGGTGCGGCCATCGTCGCCCGTATCGCCGTCCGGGACCTCGGTGACGGCGACGCGCTCGCCAAACGGCTTTCGGTGCTGTCCATCGCGTTCGTCACGGCGCTCGGCGGCGGGCAGTTCGTCGGTGGGTTGATCGGCGGCTGGCAGGGCGGGTTCGCGGTTTTGACGGCGGCGGGGGTGATCTGCGTCGCGGGCACGCTGACGATCCCGCTCGCCCGCGGCCGCGTCGAGAAGACCGGCGTGCTCCGGATCCTCACCGTCCCGGCGTTCCTGCGGCCGACGATCGCGGCCGGACTCGGCTTCGCGACGATCGTGCTCCTCCAGGAGGTCGCCCCGTTCGTCTTCCAGCAGCATTTCGGCCTGAGCGTGGACCAGTACGGCAGCCTCGGCCTCCTGTTCGGGCTGGCCTACTTCGGCGGCGCGTTGCTGGTGAACCGGCTGGCGAGCAGCAAGGGCTCGCCCTGGCTGACGCGGGCGGGCGCGCTGGTCATGACGGGTGCCGGAGCGCTGACGGTCGCCTTGTGGCTGCTGCCCGGCATCCCGCTCACGGCCGCGCTCGTGACGTTCATCGCGCTGTACTGCGGGACCACCTTCGGCCAGGCCGCGCTCTTCCCGAGCAGCATGGCCGTCGCGGTGAGCACGGTTCCCGGACACGGCGCCCAGGCCGTCGCGCTGTGCGGTTTCCTCGCGCAGTCCATCGCGGGTGTCGCGGCCACGCTCGCCGTCCTGCTGCACGAGAACCTCGTTTGGGCGAGTGTCGCGACCGGCCTTTCGCTGGCGGCCTTCCTCCTGGTCCGGGTGCGCACGCGGGAATGAGATGATGGCGGGCGCCGTTGTACCTCTTTCGGCCCCTGTCCCACCTCTCGAAAGCAGGCTGCTTTTGTCCGTGTCCCCGGACCGGGAACTCGACGCGCTCGAGCAGGATGTCGCGCTCGAGCAGGAGTACGTCACCACCCTTTACCGCAAGCTCGACGCCGAACGCGTCGACGCGCAGCGCAGGCTCGACCAGACGCTGCGCCAGACCGGCGGCACCCCGCAGGCTCGCACCGAACGCGACGTCGCCACGACGCTGTACACCGACAGGCTGTCCCAGCTGAGTTCCGTCGAGCAGGGGCTGTGCTTCGGCCGCCTCGACTTCCTGCCCGATCACGCGGAGGAGACCACCTACATCGGGCGGCTCGGGCTGTTCGACGAGGACGACGAGTACCGTCCGCTGCTCGTCGACTGGCGCGCGCCGGTCGCGCGGCCCTTCTACCTCGCGACGGCCGCCTCACCCGAAGGTGTCCGACGGCGTCGCCACATCCGGTCGCTGAGCCGGAAGGTCGTCGGAGTCGACGACGAGATCCTCGACCTCTCCGCCGCCGACCAGGGCCAAGACCTCGGACTCGCGGGGGAGGCCGCGCTGCTGGCCGCGCTCGAACGCCGCCGCACCGGCGAGATGAGCGACATCGTCGCCACCATCCAGGCCGAGCAGGACCGCATCATCCGCGCGTCGCCGAACGGCGTCCTGGTGGTCCAGGGCGGCCCGGGCACCGGCAAGACCGCGGTCGCGCTGCACCGCGCGGCGTACCTGCTCTACACGCACCGGCAGCAGCTCACCACGCGCGGCGTGCTGGTGGTCGGGCCGAACAGCACGTTCCTGCGCTACATCGGGCAGGTCCTGCCGTCGCTGGGTGAGACCGGGGTGCTGCTGGCCACGATCGGGCAGCTGTACCCGGGTCTGGACGCCACCGGGCCGGTCACCCGCGAGGCCGCCGAGATCAAGGGCCGCCCGGTGATGGCCGACGTGCTCGCCGCCGCGGTCCGTGATCGCCAGCGGGTCCCGGAGCCGGTGCTGGAGATCGAATTCGAGCGCGAGATCCTCATGCTCGACCGCAAGACCTGCACCGAGGCGCGGACGCGGGCCCGCCGCTCGCGCCGTCCGCACAACCTCGCCCGGCGGATCTTCGTCTCGGACCTCCTCGACGCGCTGACCCGCCAGGCCGCCCGCAAACTGGGGGAGGACCTGCTCGACGCGCGGGACGTCCAGGACATCCGCGCCGAGGTCTCCGCCGACAAGAACGTGGCCGCCGCGATCAACGGGCTGTGGCCCAAGCTCACCCCCGAGATCGTGCTCGACGAGCTGTTCGCCGACCGCGAACGGTTGCGGAGCGCGGCCGGGAAAGCCTTGTCGGACACCGATCGTGAGCATCTCCACAGCCCGACGGACGCGAAGTGGAGCCCGGCCGACGTCCCGTTGCTCGACGAGCTCGCCGAGTTGCTCGGCGAGGACGACACCGACCTCCGGGCCGAGCGGGCTCGCCGTGAGCGGGAAGACCGCGCCTACGCGGAAGGCGTGCTCGATATCCTCGAGCAGGACGAGGAGATCATCGACGAGGAACTGCTGCGGGTCGGTGACGTCCTCGACGCCGAATTGTTCGCCGAACGCCAGCATCGCCGCAGCGAGATGACCGCGGCGCAGCGGGCCGCCCAGGACCGGACCTGGACCTTCGGGCACGTGATCGTCGACGAGGCGCAGGAACTGACCGCGATGGATTGGCGGCTGCTGATGCGCCGGTCGCCGAACCGGTCGATGACGCTCGTCGGTGACGTCGCCCAGACCGGGGCGGCCGGGGGAGCGCGGTCGTGGGGCGAGGTGCTGTCGCCGTACGTCGCCGATCGCTGGCGGCTCGAAGAGCTGACCGTGAACTACCGGACCCCGGCGGAGATCATGGCCGTCGCTTCCCGGGTGCTCGCCGACGTGAACCCGGAGCTGGAAGCGCCGGTTTCGGTGCGAGAGACGGGTTTCGAGCCTTGGCTGCGCTCGGTGACACCGGCGGATCTCATCGCGGAACTGCCCGGCGTCGTCGAGGCCGAACTGTCCGCTGTGGACGGTGGGACCGTCGCCGTGCTGTGCCCGGCGTCCCTGATCGCTCCTCTTTCGGAGACGCTCGGCGAGGCGGGTGACAGGGTTTCGGTGATGCCCGTCGAGCGGGCCAAGGGGCTCGAGTTCGATTCGGTGGTGCTGGTCGCCCCCGATCAGGTCGTCGCGGAGTCCCCGCGCGGGCTCAACGATCTTTATGTGGCCCTGACCAGGGCGACCCGTCGGATGGGTGTGGTGCAGACCGGTGACGCTGTTCCGGCGCTGGAGGGTCTTGGCTAAGGTCGGCCGCATGCGCACATTCGGCAAGATCGTGGTCATCGGCGCGGGCGTCCTCGCCCTGGCCGCCTGTGGCGAGAAGCAGAACACCGCAGGCTCGGCCTCCACCCCGGCCCCCGCCCCGTCGTCCTCCAGCGCGGCAGGCGCCGCTTCGAAGGGCAAGGAATGCACGGCGGAGGACGTCAAGACCACCGGGAAGTTCGGGGAGGCGCCGACCATCACCATCCCGGACGACTGCGACCCGCCGAAGAAGCTCATCGTCAAGGACCTCGAGCCCGGCACCGGTGAGGGTGCCAAGGCCGGTCAGCAGCTGAAGATGAACTATTCGCTGGTCACCTGGTCCAACAAGCAGAAGCTGGACAGCTCGTTCGACCGCGGCGAGCCGTTCGACCTGAGTCTCGGCGCGGGTGACGTCATCAAGGGCTGGGACCAGGGGCTCGAAGGGATCAAGCAGGGCGCGCGGCGGCTGCTGATCATCCCGCCGGACCTCGGTTACGGCCAGGGCGGCCGCGGCATCGCGCCGAACGAGACCCTGGTGTTCGTCACCGACGCCGTGAGCGTCCCGACCGACAAGGGCTGATGGGGACCTCGGACGGGCGGGTCCACCGCGGCCGGGTCCGTTCCTGGCTCGTCGACGACGGCTGGGGTGTCGTGGAGTCGGCTGACTTCGCCGATCCCATCTGGGTTCACTATTCGATGGTGACCGGTGCCCGTCCCGGTGGGTTCCGGCAGCTCCAGGTCGATGACGAGGTGGAACTCACCGTCGAGCACGCCGAGCAGGACGAATTCCACCTGCGGGCGATCTGGGTGCGGTCTGTCGGCTGAGTGTCCGTGAAGGCCTCCTTCCCTACTCTGAAGGTAGGGAAGGAGGCCTTCACGGACCGCGCTACCGGGTCCCGGTGTACTCCCAGGTCAGCAGAGTGATCTCCAGGCCCTTCTCGACCTTCGTCTCCGGTGGCAAGTCCGTCAGGGCATAGCCGACGCGGCGCGCGACGGCCTCGCTCGCCGCGTTCTCGGAGTCGATCTGCAGCCGAAGCGGGCTGAGCCCGCGCTCCAGCGCGTGCGCGGTGAGGACCCGGAGAGACCGCGCCGCCAGATCCCGGCCGCGATGCGCCGGACCGACCGCGTAGCCGAGCTCGACGTGGCCTTCTTCCCGCAGGAACAGCACGACCTCGCCGAGCGGCTCGCCACCGTCGGCCGTGATGGCCAGCCGCAGCCCCGTGCCCTCCGCCCGGCGGACGAGGTACTTCTCGTAGTGCGCCTTCGCCGCCACCTCGTCGAACGGCGACGGCAGCGGCGTGAACCGCGCGACGGCGGGATTGTCGAACAGCCCCGGCATGAACGCGATGTCGTCTTCGATCCAGTCCCGCAAGACGAGGTCTTCGCCGGTGAGCCGGACTTCTCCGGACCAGAGGGCCGTCACGGGATCAGCAGGAGCTTGCCGGTGGTGCGCCGCCCCTGGAGGTCTTCGTGCGCCTGACGGGCGTCGGCCAGGGGGTAGCGGCCGCCGATGCGGATGTTCAGCGAGCCGCCCTGAACGGCGGCGAACAGTTCGTTCACCCGCCACTCCAGCTCCTCGCGGGTGAGCACGTAATGCGCGGAGGTCGGGCGGGTGAGGTACACCGAGCCGCTGCGGTTGAGCAGTTGCGGGTCGATCGGCGGCACCGGACCGCTGGCCGCGCCGTAGAGGGCGAGCAGGCCGCGGATCTTCAGGCTCGCCAGGCTTCCGTCCACAGTGGACTTGCCGACGCCGTCGTAGACCACCGCGACACCCTTGCCGCCGGTGAGTTCACGGGCCGCCTTGGCGAAGTCGACCTGGTCGTAGCGGATGACGTCGTCCGCGCCCGCCTGCTTGGCGAGCTCGGCCTTCTCGTCGGTGGAGACGGTGCCGATCACCCGGGCGCCGCGTGCCTTGGCCAGCTGGACCAGCAGCAGGCCCATCCCGCCCGCGGCGGCGTGGATCAGGACGTCGTCGCCCGCCTTGACCTCGTAGGTCGAGGCGATCAGCGCGTGCGCGGTGACACCTTGGAGCATCGTCGCGGCGGCGGTCTCCTCGGTGACGCCGTCCGGGATCTTCACCGCGACCGCGGCGGACAGCAGACGGCGCTGGGCGTAGCTGCCCAGCGAACCCTGCCAGGCGACCCGGTCGCCGACGGCGAAACCGGAGACGTCCGCGCCGACCGCGGCCACCGTCCCGGCGCCTTCCATGCCCAGGATGAACGGCTTGTCGACCGGGTAGATGCCCTCGCGGTGATAGGTGTCGATGTAGTTGACGCCCGCCGCGGCGATATCCACGAGCAGTTCCCCCGCACCGGGCTCGCCGACCTCGACTTCGGACAGCTCAAGGACTTCGGGACCGCCGGTTCGCCGGATCTGCACTGCCGTGGGCATACATCCTCCTCGTTCAAGGTCGTTCCGACCGGGACAACTATGGCCGACGCCACGGTTATTCCGCGTCGCGGACCTTTCGCGGTTAAGCTCGGCGCGTGGCTGAGACCGAAGAGAAGACCGAGACCGCCGCCCCCACGTCGCGCCAGGTCGCGGCCGCCCGCGACTTCGTGAAGCGGCACGGGAAGCCGTCGCGCGCGGTGGTGGAGAACATCGGCCGGATCGGCGCCCGTGTCGTGCTCGTGGGTGCGGACGGAGCGCTCGGCGACGTCGTCGTCGCCTCCACGGAGGCCGGCGACGCGCTGGTCGAGGCCGTCGAAGACCTCGAGCCCGCCGAGTGGGACAGCGAGACCGTGAAGGCCACCAAGATCGGCGCCGGGCACCGCCGCCGGATGGCGGGGAAGTGACCGGCTCCGCGATCTTCGCGTCCTGCTCCGGGGTGCCGGAGGGCGACGGCGACGAGCACGCCGTTCCCGAGGCGCTGGCCGACCTCGGCTTCAAGACCCGCTGGGCCGTCTGGGACGACGCGACCGTCGACTTCGGCGCCGCGGACATCGTCGTCCTGCGCGCCACCTGGGATTACGCCGAGCGCCGCGACGAGTTCCTGTCCTGGGCCGAATCCGTGCCCGCGCTGTCCAATTCGGCCGAGGTCGCGCGCTGGAACACCGACAAGTCCTATCTGGCCGAACTCGGCGACGCCGGGGTCGCGGTCGTGCCGACGACGCTGATCGCGCCGGGTGACGGCACCCCGCGCTGGCCCAAGGGCGACTTCGTGCTGAAGCCCGCGATCGGTGCCGGATCCCGTGGTGTCGGGAAGTTCTCGCCCGAGGGCGCCGAGTACGCCGCGTCGCATCTGAAGAGTCTTCACGACGCGGACCACACCGTGGTGATGCAGCCGTATCAGTCCAGTGTGGACACCGACGGTGAGCTGGCGCTGGTGTTCTTCGGCGGCGTGTACTCGCACGCTTTCTCGAAGGCCGCCATGCTGGGCCGGGAACTCGACGAATCCGGCCTGTGGGTCACGGAGAAGCTCGGATCCGCGCAGCCGCCCGCCGCGTTCCGCGCGCTCGCCGAGGACGTGCTCGACGCGACGGCGGCGCTGCTCGGCATCCTGCGGGCGGAACTGCTGTACGCCCGCGTCGACCTCGTCGCCGGTCCGGACGGCAGGCCGCTGCTGCTGGAACTGGAGCTCGTCGAGCCTTCACTCGGCTTCCGTCAGACGGATGCCGCCGCCGCGTGGCGCTTCGCTTCCGCCGTGCGGCAGCAACTCTCCTGACGCGATTCGTCCTCTGAATGCGGTAGATGCGTGGGCAACTACCGCATTCAGAGGACTGAATGCGACGGGTCAGGCGGGCTTCACGAGCTTCGCGGCCAGCCGCTCGGGCTTCGGCCATCGCACGTCCCGCGCCCAGCCGAACTTCTCGAACAGCCAGATCACCCGCGCGGAGACGTCGACCTGTCCGCGCAGGACACCGTGCCGCGCGCAGGTCGGGTCGGCGTGGTGGGAGTTGTGCCACGACTCGCCCATGGACAGGATCGCCAGCGGCCAGAAGTTCGCCGCCTTGTCACGGCTCGCGAACGGGCGCTCGCCGACCATGTGGCAGATCGAGTTCACCGACCAGGTGACGTGGTGCAGGAACGCGATCCGGACCAGCCCGGCCCAGAAGAACCCGGTCACCACGCCCCACCATGACCAGCTGATGAGTCCGCCGAGGACGGCGGGCAGCGCGAGGCTGAGCGTGATCCACAGCCAGAAGTAGCGGTTCACCACGCGAAGATCCTTGTCGGCCACCAGATCCGGCGCGAAACGCTCGTAGTTGGTCACCTCGCGGCTGAACATCCAGCCCATGTGCGCGTGCCAGAACCCGCGCAGCAGCGCCGTGGGCGACGTCCCGAACAGCCAGGGGGAGTGCGGGTCGCCTTCGCGGTCGGCGAAGGCGTGGTGGCGACGGTGGCTGGCCACCCAGAAGATGACCGACCCCTGCACCGCGAAACTCCCGGCGATGGCGAGCGCGACGCGCAGCGGCCGTCCGGCCTTGAAGGCGCCGTGGGTGAAGTAGCGGTGATAGCCGACGGTCACCCCGAGCGTCCCGACGGTGTAGAACACGGCCGCCAGCACGAGATCGACCCAGGTCATGCCCCAGCCCCACACGATCGGCACGGCGGCGATCAGCGCGACGAACGGGACCAGCAGGAAGGTCTTGAGTATCAGCATCTCCCCGGAACCTCGGCGATGGGAGATCAGGGGCTTGGACTGACTGGCCGGTGCGTCCGGCTCGGTGCTGGCGGTCATGCGACACCTCGTGCCTCGACTCGGTGGTGACCCCCGTGTGGGGCACCGAACGCAGCGTAAGGGCAGTGTCTGGCGAGCGTGCCGCCCGGGGGTTACGTCCGGTTTGCCGGAGGGTCAGTTCGAGGTGGCGAGTTCGCGTTCCGGCGCCGTCGCCGAGGTGACGGGACCACGATCGCGTGATCCGCACCACAGTGTCGCCGTCGAGATGATCACCAGCGCGGAGCCGAGGACGTGGAACGAGACCAGCGCCTCCGGCACGCCGAGGGCGTACTGCACCGAGCCCAGGACGCCCTGGGCGAGCGCGATGACCCACGCGAGGGTGTACCGCTGCCACAGCTGCTTCGGCGTCTGGCCGCGCATCAGCTGGAGTCCGAAGACGGCCAGCACGATCAGGTAGACCACCAGCAGTCCACCGTGGACCTGGGTGAGCGTCTCGATCGGGGCCTGGAGCCGGTGGGTGCCGGGGTCGCCACCGTGCGGGCCGGCGCCGGTCACGACGGTGCCCGCCACGAGGACGGCCCACATCGACGCGGCGAGCGCGATCAGCGTCTTGCGGCCCGCGTCCGGGATCAGCCAGCGGGCGGGCTCGTCGCCCTCCTTGAACGCGCGCAGCAGCAGGACCGCGAGCCAGACCAGGGGAGTGGAAGCCAGGAAGTGGAGCGCGACGGTCCACCATTCGAGTTTCGCGAGCACGGTGATCCCGCCGACGACGGCCTGCAGCATCACACCCGCGGGCATCGTCCAGGCCAGCTTCACCAGACGGCGGCGGCTCGGGTGCTCGATCTGCACGCGCCACGCGGTGATCACGCACAGCGCGGCGACGGCGATGACGACGCCGGTCAGCATGCGGTTGCTGAATTCGATCCACTGGGTGAGCGCGTCGAACTCGGGGTGCGCCACCGGCACGATGCTGCCTTCGACGCATTGCGGCCAGGTCGGGCAGCCGAGGCCCGAACCCGTCACGCGGACGACCGAGCCGGTGACGCCGATTCCGGCCTGGGCGATCACCGCCGCGATCGCGACCGCTCGCTGAACCGCGAACGAGGGATACGGCAGACGCGCTACAAGGCTCTGGAACGGCACCGCCCGATGCTAGAACGCCCTTCCTGAGAGCGTTCCACCGGCTACACGCGGTGTGTCGGCCGCCTCAGCGTCTGGTGGTGAACCCGCGTCCGCGATCGACGTCGGCAGGACGCTGCCTGGTCAACCACCTCGCGACGGCGGGCAGGGCGTCCTGCCACCGCGATAGCGGGGCCTTCGGCCGAGGCGGGTTCACGCGTGTGGTCGCCTTTTCCGGTCCATCTCAGCTCCGCCAACAGAACTTCAGGTGAGCTTGGTGGTCTTGCTCGCCAGCGCGCCCGCGACGACGCCCCAGCCGACGAGGACCGCGAACGGGCCCCAGCCGAACGAACCGTCCAGCAGCACCGAACGCAGGCCTTCGGCGAGCGCGCCCGAGGGCAGCAGCTCGACGATCGTCGCGACGCCCGAGGGCATCGTCGACGGCGCGAGCAGGATGCCGCCGGCGAGCAGCAGCACGAACCAGACGATGTTCGCCAGCGCCAGTACGGCCTCCGCGCGCAGCGCCCCGCCGAGCAGCAGGCCCAGCGCGCCGAACGCGAGCGTGCCGACGATCAGGAACGGGATCGCGCCGAGGATTCCGCCGAGCGACGGCGACCAGCCCAGCAGCGCGGCCACCGCACCGAGGATCACCGCCTGCAGCGCGACCACGACCAGCGCGGCCGCGACCCGGCCCGCGACGAGCAGCCAGCGGGGCAGCGCGGTGGCGGAAAGTCGTTTGAGGACGCCGTATCGGCGGTCGAAGCCCAGTGCGATGGCCTGTCCGGTGAACGCGGACGACATCACCGCCAGTGCCAGGATCCTCGGCGTGATCCAGTCCACTTTGGACGATTCGCCGAGCTGTGACGACGGCAGGATGTCCAGCAGCGACAAGCCGATCAGCAGCGCGAGCGGGATGAGCAGGGTCAGCAGGATCTGCTCGCCGTGGCGCAGGGTCAGGCTCGCCTCGACCTTCGCGTGCGTGCGCAGCATCCTGCCGAGCGAGCCGCGGCCGGGGGCCGGGGTGAACGTGCCCGGGGCGAACCGCGGTGCCGGTGTCGTGGTCATGCGCGCAGTTCCCGTCCGGTCAGCTCCAGGAAGACCTCTTCCAGCGTGCGCCTGCCGACCTGCAGTTCCTCCGGCATGACACCCTGCTGCGCGCACCACGCCGTCACCGTCGACACCACTTGCGGGTCGATAGCGCCTTCGACGAGGTACGTCCCCGGCGCAGATTCGTGGACGAGGTGGCCTTCGGGCAGCGCGGCGGTCAGCAGGCCGGTGTCGAGCCGCGTGCGGGCCTTGAACCGCAGCTGCGCGGCTTCGCCGGCCTCGACGGTCAGCGACTGCGGAGAACCTTCGACGACGACCTTGCCGTGGTCCACGATCACCACGGTGTCGGCCAGCGTTTCGGCCTCCTCCATCAGATGCGTGGTGAGCAGCACGCTGACCCCGTCGGCGCGCAGCGCCTCCAGCAGATCCCAGACCAGGCGGCGGGCCTGCGGGTCCATGCCCGCGGTGGGCTCGTCGAGGAAGAGCAGTTCAGGACGTCCGACGAGCGCGCAGGCGAGGGAAAGTCGCTGCTGCTGCCCGCCGGAAAGCCGTTTGAACGGCGTCTTGCGCGCTCCCGAAAGGCCGAGGACGTCCAGCAGCCAGGCCGGATCGAGCGGGTTCGCGGCACAAGCGGCGACCAGCCCGAGCATCTCGTCGGCGCGGACACCGGGATACGCGCCGCCGCCCTGGGGCATCACGCCGATCCGCGGCCGCAGTGCCGAGCCGTCCCGTGACGGGTCCAGGCCCAGCACCCGGACTTCGCCGCTGTCAGCGCGCAGGAAGCCTTCGCAGATCTCGACGGTGGTTGTCTTGCCGGCCCCGTTCGGGCCGAGCAGCGCGAGCAGCGTGCCACGTTCCATCCGCAGGTCGAGTCCATCGACCGCGGTGGTGGATCCGTAGCGTTTCACCAGCCCGGTGATCTCGACGGCGGGGGCGTTCACGACAGGTCACGATACGGCGTCACGCGGGGACCGAATGCTCCGGGGACGGTCTGGACAGCAGCAGCGGCGAGATGCGGTGGACGATGAACAGCCCCAACAGTGTGAGGACGCCCGCGGCGGCCCACGCGAACGGCAGGACGTAGCCGCGGCCGTCGAAGGTGCTGCCCGTCGTGGGGAGCAGGAACGGCAGGACGGCGGTGACGATCGTCGCGGCGATACGGAACCGCGAGGTGCCCGCCGCCGCGGCGAGCGGGATGATCGCCCACAACAGGTACCAGGGCTGCAAAGCCACGTGCAGCACCATCACCGCGCCCAGCGAGACGCCGAGGCCGATGATCGGCCGGTAGCGCCAGTTGAAGCTGTCCCACAGGAACTTGACCGTGACGGCGCCCGCGACGAGATAGCCGAGCGTGCCGAGGATCGGCACCATCGCGTTGGTGTGGTTGCCGAGGCCGAGCGCGATGCCGAGGACACCGCCGAGCGCCGCGAGTTCCGACGTCGGCGAGATCCACGAGCGGACCAGTCCCGGGGTGCCGAGCGCGCCGACCCAGCCGAAGCCGAGGCCGGTGCCGTAACAGACCGCCACCAGCACCACGCCGAACAGCAGCGCCATCGGCACCGCCGCGGTGACCAGGTCCTTGATCCGGCCGTGCCAGCGTCTGGCCACCATCACCGTGAAGAACGGCAGCGCCAGGATCGCGTTCAGTTTCACCGCGACGCCGAGGGTGATGAGCACCACTCCGAGCCCGATGTACAGCAGTTCCCCCTTGGCCAATGGGGGAGGTTCGTCGTTCTTGAACCGCACCGGCATCCGGCTGAGGCCGACCTCCAGCCCGGCCACCATCAGCCCGATCGCCAGCGCGTCGTTGTGGGCGCCCGCGACGAAATGGAAGATCAGCAGCGGGTTCGCCGCGCCGAGCCACAGCGCGGTGGCGGGCTGCACGCCGAACCGCCGGGCCAGCCGGGGCAGCGCCCAGATGATCAGGATGACGCCGATCAGCGCGAGCGCGCGCTGCAACAGCACGCCGGTGACGATGTTGCCGCTGCTCAGCGGCGCGAGCCAGCCGCCGAGGCGGAGCAGCAGGGGACCGTAGGGCGCCGGGGTCTCGCGCCACATGTTGGAGACGCCCGAGGTCAGCGGATCGGACACGCCGAGCGCTTCGGCGGGCCCGAGGGAGTACGGGTCCATCCCGCGGGCCACGATCTCGCTCTGCGCGAGATAGCTGTAGACGTCGCGGGAGAACAGCGGCGGGATGAACAGCAGTGGCGCGCACCAGAGCGCGATCGTGCGGGCGAGCTGGCCCTGGGTGGCGAGGCGGCGGCGCGCGGGCTGGGCGAACCGGCCGAGCAGCAGCCAGCTCAGCACGATGATCGCCATCCCCGCCAGGCCCATCGCGAGCGAAACGGTGGGGATGCGGGTGAACAGCCGCAGGACCGGGATCTCCTGCACCGGGTTGATCACCGGTGCGGCGCCCGCGCCGAGCGAGCCGAGGGCGAGGAACAGCGAACCGACCGCGCCGAACCGGCGGACCACGTTCAGCCCGCGCAGTTCCTTGTCGTCGAGCGGCTCCGGTTCGCGCGGGTGCCCGGGGGAGAGCGTCGCCACCGGACCCGCCGCTTGAGCGTCCTCGGGTGCTGCCCCGTCCGTGTCCCGCCGTGCCGGGTGATCGCCCACTGCCACGCACGAAGGGTAGCGATCGCGGGAACAGACCGGACGGGTACGTGGTTACCGAGGGCTGAAGGGGCCCTTCGCCGCATGCGACGCGGTGAAGGACGCTTTCGTCTCATCGTCATGGTGCGGCTGGTTCGATCGGGTTCGCTGCGGAAGCGCCGGGCCTCTGTGGTGACTTTGCCGTGTGCTCGTGTTCCGAGCCGGAACACGCGTGTTTCCGGGCGGGTCACACGTGTCTTCAGCCGGAAGACGGTGCGGAGACCGGCCCGGGGCGCGTCCGGTCTCCGATCACGTGTGTTCGGCTTCTGATCACGCGTGTTCGGTCCCCGAGCACGCGACACCCGGCGCGAAGCCCGGCCGACGTGACCCACGCCACTCCGTGAGGCACCCCTCTTTGCCGTCTCCCCGGAAATACGTCACACTTGTGTTGTGAAAAAGACGGGGACGCGAGACGAGGCCGGTGGCGACATGCCCCGCGCCGAGGTCCAGCCTGTCCCCGCACAGGTCGGCCCCGAGGGCCGGACCAGGCACGAAGTGGCCCGTTTGCTGCTGGAACAGGGTCCGATGACCGCCGTCGTGGTGGCCGAGCAGCTGGGGATCAGCGCCGCCGCCGTCCGCCGTCATCTCGACGCCCTGCTCGCCGACGGCGAGGCCGAAACCCGGGACGTGCCCCGCCGCGGCCCGCGCGGACGAGGCCGTCCCGCCAAGAACTTCCTCCTCACCGAGGCCGGTCGCGCCCGGTTCGGGCACGCCTACGACGACCTCGCGTCCTCGGCCATCCGCTTCCTCGCCGAGCACGCCGGCGAAGACGCGGTGAAGGCCTTCGCGGAGGCTCGAGTCGCTTCGCTGGTCGGCCCGCATCAGGACGCGATCACGCAGCACACGGACCCCGCGGCGCGCGCCGAGGCCCTCGCTGCGGCACTGACCAGGGAGGGTTACGCTGCGTCGACCCGTCAGGTCGGTGTCGGCGAACAGCTTTGCCAGCACCATTGCCCGGTCGCCCACGTCGCCGCCGAGTTCCCTCAATTGTGTGAAGCCGAGACCGAGGCATTCGCGCATCTGCTGGGTACCCACGTGCAGCGGCTGGCGACCATCGCACGCGGTGACAACGCGTGCACCACCCACGTACCCGTCGTTTCGGCGGGTCACCCGGCCACACCCCGGCCGGGAAGCACGGCGCCCTCTCCTGGGCGCACAGCACGGATCCCGAATGGAGGGAAACCCGCATGACTGCCGCTGCCGAGCAGCGCACTCCCACCACCGCGCCCATGAGCCAGGAAGAGACCATCGAGTCCCTTGGCAAGTACGCGTTCGGCTGGGCGGACTCCGACGAGGCGGGCGCCAGCGCCCGTCGAGGACTGAACGAGGACGTCGTCACCGACATCTCCTCGAAGAAGTCCGAGCCGGAGTGGATGCGCGAAGCGCGACTGAAGGCGCTCAAGCTCTTCGATCTGAAGCCCATGCCCAACTGGGGTGCGGACCTCTCCGGGATCGACTTCGACAACATCAAGTACTTCGTGCGGTCCAGCGAGAAGCAGGCGACCTCCTGGGAGGACCTGCCCGAGGACATCAAGAACACGTACGACCGGCTCGGCATCCCCGAGGCGGAGAAGCAGCGCCTCGTCGCCGGTGTCGCCGCGCAGTACGAGTCCGAGGTCGTCTACCACTCGATCCGTGAGGATCTGGAGGCGCAGGGCGTCCTGTTCCTGGACACCGACACCGCGCTCAAGGAGCACCCGGAGCTCTTCAAGGAGTACTTCGGCTCCGTGATCCCGGCCGGGGACAACAAGTTCTCCGCGCTGAACACCGCGGTGTGGTCCGGCGGCTCGTTCATCTACGTCCCCAAGGGCGTCAAGGTGGACATCCCGCTGCAGGCCTACTTCCGGATCAACACCGAGAACATGGGTCAGTTCGAGCGGACCCTGATCATCGTCGACGAAGACGCCTACGTGCACTACGTCGAGGGTTGCACCGCGCCGATCTACCAGTCCGACTCGCTGCACTCGGCGGTCGTGGAGATCATCGTGAAGAAGGGCGCCCGCTGCCGGTACACGACCATCCAGAACTGGTCGAACAACGTCTACAACCTGGTCACCAAGCGCGCCAAGTGCGAAGAGGGCGCGACCATGGAGTGGATCGACGGCAACATCGGTTCCAAGGTCACGATGAAGTACCCGTCGGTCTTCCTCATGGGCGAGCACGCCAAGGGCGAGGTCCTCTCGGTCGCGTTCGCGGGCGAAGGCCAGCACCAGGACGCGGGCGCGAAGATGGAGCACCTGGCGCCGCACACCTCCTCGACCATCGTGTCGAAGTCGGTGGCGCGCGGCGGTGGCCGCACCTCGTACCGCGGTCTGATCAAGATCGCGAAGCGGGCGCACCACTCGCGCTCCAGCGTGGTCTGTGACGCGCTGCTGGTCGACACGATCTCGCGGTCGGACACGTACCCGTACGTCGACATCCGCAACGACGAGGTCTCCATGGGCCACGAGGCCACGGTCTCGAAGGTCAGCGAAGACCAGATGTTCTACCTCATGTCGCGCGGTCTCGACGAGGCCGAGGCCATGGCGATGATCGTGCGCGGGTTCGTCGAGCCCATCGCGCGTGAGCTGCCGATGGAGTACGCGCTCGAGCTGAACCGCCTGATCGAGCTTCAGATGGAAGGGTCCGTCGGCTAGTCATGTCGGTTACCGAGAACAACGTTTCCGAAGCGATGCGCGAGGGCGTGGTCATCCCGGCCACGTCCCGCGCGGAGCGCTTCATCTCCCACGACGTCGAGGCCTTCGAGGTCCCCGGCGGCCGTGAGGAGAACTGGCGCTTCACCCCGATGAAGCGGCTGCGCGGCCTGCACGACGGGTCCGCACCCGCTTCGGGTTCGGCCACCGTGGACGCCGACGCCGCCCCTGAACTCAAGATCGAGACGGTCGGCCGGGACGACGAGCGCCTCGGCGTCGCGGGTGTCCCGAGCGACCGGATCGCCGCGCAGGCCTACTCCTCGTTCACCGAGGCCACCGTCATCACGGTGCCCAAGGAGACCAAGGCGTCGAAGCCGTCGACGGTGAAGATCACCGGCCCCGGCGAAGGCGAGGTCGCCTACGGGCACCTGCAGGTCCGCGCCGAGCAGTTCTCCGAGGCCGTCATCGTCCTCGACCACGTCGGCTCCGGCACCTACGCCGACAACGTCGAGTTCGTCATCGGCGATTCGGCGAACGTCACCGTGGTCAGCGTCCAGGACTGGGCCGACGACGCGGTGCACGTCTCCGAGCAGCACCTCAAGCTCGGCCGCGACGCGACGCTCAAGCACATCGTCATCACCCTGGGCGGTGACCTGGTCCGCGTCTCGCCGACGGCGACCTTCGCCGACAAGGGCGGCGACGTCGAGATGCTCGGCCTGTACTTCGCGGACGCGGGACAGCACCAGGAGCACCGTCTCTTCGTCGACCACGCGGTGCCGAACTGCAAGTCGCGGGTGATGTACAAGGGCGCGCTGCAAGGCGAGAACGCGCACACCGTGTGGGTCGGCGACGTGCTGATCCGGGCGGCCGCCGAGGCGACCGACACCTACGAGCTCAACCGCAACCTGGTGCTCACGCCGGGTGCGCGGGCGGACTCGATCCCGAACCTGGAGATCGAGACCGGCGAGATCGAAGGCGCCGGGCACGCGAGCGCGACGGGAAGGTTCGACGACGAGCAGTTGTTCTACCTCCAGTCGCGGGGAATCGGCGAGGACGCCGCGCGGCGCCTGGTCGTGCGCGGGTTCTTCCACGAGATCCTGGTCAAGATCGGCGTCCCCGAGGTGCGCGAGCGTCTCGAGGCCGCGATCGAAGCCGAGCTCGAAGCCGTGGGCGTCTAAGCCCTCGTCCGTCCACATCAGACTTTTAGGAAAGAAATGCCTACGCTGGAAATCAAGGATCTGCACGCCTCGGTCACGACCGAGGAGGGCCCCAAGGAGATCCTCAAGGGCGTCAACCTGACCATCAAGTCGGGCGAGACCCACGCGATCATGGGCCCCAACGGTTCGGGCAAGTCCACGCTGTCCTACGCCATCGCCGGTCACCCCAAGTACGAAGTCACCTCCGGGCAGGTCCTGCTCGACGGTGAGGACGTGCTGGAGATGAGCGTCGACGAGCGCGCCCGCGCGGGCCTCTTCCTCGCCATGCAGTACCCGGTCGAGGTGCCGGGCGTGTCCATGTCCAACTTCCTCCGCACCGCGGCCACCGCGGTCCGTGGCGAGGCCCCCAAGCTGCGCCACTGGGTCAAGGAGGTCAAGGAGGAGATGGGCAAGCTGGAGATCTCGTCCGAGTTCGCCGAGCGTTCGGTGAACGAGGGCTTCTCCGGCGGCGAGAAGAAGCGCCACGAGATCCTGCAGCTGGCGCTGCTCAAGCCGAAGATCGCCATCCTCGACGAGACCGACTCGGGCCTCGACGTCGACGCGCTGCGCGTCGTCTCCGAGGGCGTCAACGAGTTCAAGGCCAACAACGACGCCGGCGTCATGCTGATCACGCACTACACGCGGATCCTGCGGCACATCACGCCCGACTTCGTGCACGTTTTCGCCGGCGGCAAGATCGTCGAGTCCGGCGGCCGTGAACTCGCGGACGAGCTGGAGGAGAACGGGTACGTCAAGTACACCGGCTCCGCCGAGACCGCCGCCGTCTGATCACTGTTTTCGCGACTACACCGAGAGGAGTTGGCCCGATGACCACCACCACGGCTAACTCTGTGCCCTTAGATGTGGCGGCCATCCGGGCCGACTTCCCCATCCTGACCCGCACGGTGCGGGACGGGAAACCCTTGGTGTATCTGGATTCCGGTGCGACGTCCCAGAAACCGGCGCAGGTGCTCGAAGCCGAGCGCCGGTTCCTGGAGACCTCGAACGCCGCGGTGCACCGCGGCGCGCACCAGCTCGCCGAGGAGGCGACCGACGCCTACGAATCCGCCCGCGTGCGGATCGCGGAGTTCGTCGGCGCCTCCCCGCACGAGCTGGTGTTCACCAAGAACGCCACCGAGGGCATCAACCTCGTCGCCTACGCGATGAGCAACGCCGCCACGGCCGGTCCCGAGGCCGAGCGGTTCAAGATCGGTCCCGGCGACGAGATCGTCATCACCGAGATGGAGCACCACGCGAACCTGGTGCCGTGGCAGCAGCTTTGCCAGCGCACCGGCGCGACGCTGAAGTGGTTCTCCGTCACCGCGGACGGCAGGCTTGACCTGTCCAATGTGGACGAGCTGATCACCGAGCGGACGAAGGTGCTCGCGTTCACGCACCAGTCCAACGTGCTCGGCACGATCAACCCGGTCAAGTTCCTGGTGGAGAAGGCCCGCAAGGTCGGCGCGCTGGTCGTGCTGGACGCCTGCCAGTCGGTGCCGCACTTCCCGGTGGATCTGCACGACCTGGACGTCGACTTCGCCGCCTTCGCCGGGCACAAGATGGTCGGCCCGTACGGCATCGGTGTCCTTTACGGCCGCCGTGAGCTGCTCGAAGCGATGCCGCCGTTCCTGACCGGCGGTTCGATGATCGAGATGGTCCGCATGGAGCAGACCACGTTCGCCGCGCCGCCTCAGCGGTTCGAGGCGGGCACCCCGATGACGTCGCAGGCCGTCGCCCTCGGTGCGGCCGCCGACTACCTGTCGGGTATCGGCATGGACCGGGTCGCCGCGCACGAGCACATCCTCACCGAGGCGGCGCTGGCCGGACTCGGCGAGATCCCCGGCGTGCGGATCATCGGCCCCACGGACATGGCCGACCGCGGCGGACTGGTGTCGTTCGTCATCGACGGCGTCCACCCGCACGACTCGGGCCAGGTGCTGGACAGCCTCGGCATCGCCGTCCGCGTCGGGCACCACTGCGCGTGGCCGCTGCACCGGGCCTGCTCGGTCCCGGCGACCGTGCGCGCGTCGTTCTACATCTACAACACGCTGTCCGAAGTGGACGCGCTGGTGAACGGTGTGCGCGAGGCGCAGAAGTTCTTCGGGGTGGCCTGATGAACCTCGAAAGCATGTACCAGGAGATCATCCTGGACCACTACAAGAACCCGCACGGCCGCGGTCTGCGCGAGCCGTTCGACGCCGAGTCGTTCCAGGTCAACCCGACCTGCGGCGACGAGGTGACGCTGCGGGTGAAGGTCGACGACGGAAAGGTCGCCGACGTCTCCTACGAGGGGCAAGGCTGCTCGATCAGCCAGGCGTCCACGTCGGTCTTGACGGATCTCGTCGTCGGGCACACCGTGGAGGAGGCGTTCACCACCATGGACGCCTTCGTCGAGCTGATGCAGAGCAGGGGCCAGATCGAGCCGGACGAGGAAGTGCTGGAAGACGGCATTGCCTTCGCCGGTGTGGCCAAGTACCCGGCTCGCGTGAAATGCGCCCTGCTCGGATGGATGGCGTTCAAGGACGCCGTCGCCCGCACGACCAACGGAGTTGAGACGGCATGACCGAACAGCAGACCGAAACCCGCGAGGGGCGCACGGCCGCCGACCTCGACGCCGAGACCGCCGCCGCCCCGGACACCGCCGACTTGGCGAAGGTCGAGGACCTCGAGGAGGCGATGCGCGACGTCGTCGACCCCGAACTGGGCATCAACGTCGTCGACCTCGGGCTCGTCTACGGCATCCACGTCGAGCCGGACAACACCGCCACCATCGACATGACGCTGACGTCCGCGGCCTGTCCGCTGACCGACGTCATCGAGGACCAGACCGGTGCCGCGCTCGTCGGCGGGGGAACGGGACTGGTCAAGGACTTCCGGATCAACTGGGTCTGGATGCCGCCGTGGGGCCCGGAGAAGATCACCGAGGACGGCCGCGAACAGCTGCGGGCGCTGGGCTTCACCGTCTGACTTCCGCTTACGTGCGCTCTGGAAGGCCCGTTACTTGCAGTTGTGCAAGTAACGGGCCTTCCCAGCGTTCGGGGACCGCGATCCGCCGCATTCGCGTGATCAAGCCCGGAACTAGCGTGATCAGAGGCGTGACTCGCGTGATTGGGGCCGGAACACTCAAGTTCGGCCTCCAGTCACGTGAGTTCCGGGCCCAATCACGCGAGTGCGGTCCCTGATCACGCGAGTGACGCCCTTGCCCTGACCGCGAACGACTCCCTTGTGTATAACGCCCTATACCCCGCCCCGGAGTTCGCCCGGCCGGTGTCTGTTTGAGTTACGGGATGATCCGGTCCATCGCGCTCTTCGCACTCGCCGCCCTGCTGGAGATCGGCGGTGCCTGGCTGATTTGGCAAGGCGTCAGGGAACACCGCGGCTACCTCTGGATCGGCGCGGGTGTCGTCGCGCTCGGCCTCTACGGCTTCGTCGCGACGCTGCAGCCCGACGCGAACTTCGGCCGGATCCTCGCCGCGTACGGGGGAGTGTTCGTCGCGGGTTCGCTGGCGTGGGGGATGGTCGCCGACGGCTACCGGCCGGACCGCTACGACGTGATCGGCGCCTTGATCTGCCTGGCCGGGGTCGGCGTCATCATGTACGCACCCCGGGGTTGAGCGTTCGCCGGAAACTGTCGGCCACCGGCGCTACTGTGCGCTGTGACCGAAACTGACTTTCCCGCTCCGCCCCCCGAAACGGCCGGGCCGAAGCGAAGACTTTCCCCGCTCCTGTGGGTGATGATCCTGCTGGCGGTCGTCGGCGTGGGAGCCGGCGGATACGGCTTCTGGAGCCTGTCGGACTACGGGATGAGGTCCGTCGCCAGCCGGGCGATGAGTCCGACGTTGGAACCCGGCACCATCGTGACCTACCGATGGTCCGATATGGGCGAGATCCCGCGTGGCTCGGTGGTCCTCATGGATCTCAGCGCGTATCCGGACGCGAGTCCCAACGAGGGGCAGGCCATCCAGCGGGTGATCGCCGTCGGTGGTGATCAGATCGTCTGCTGCACGAAGGACGACCTGATCACCGTCAACGGGAAGGCCGTAAAGGAGCCCTACGTCGACTACGAGGGCACCAGCGGGAGACCCTTCGAGGCCAAAGTCCCGCCGGGCACCGTGTTCCTCGCGGGCGACCGGCGGAACAATTCCCGCGACTCGCAGATCTACGCGGGGTCGCCGGGTGGCGGCGCCGTTCCGCTGGACAAGGTACAAGGAGTCGTCGTCGGCATCGGAAGGACCGTCTACGCGGAGCCGTTCCAGCAGACCACGGCCTTCGCCGACGCCGGTCTGCCCGGGGACCCGGTGTCCGACACCGGATTCCTCACCGCGCGGTACCTCATGCTCGCCGGTGTCGGCCTCGTCGTGATCGGCGTCATCGGGGCGATCGTGAGCGTTGCCCGGTCCGCCGGAAAACGACGAAGAGCAGCCGCAGTCCCACCAGCGCGCTGACCACGAGCAGGTTGTAGCCGAACATCTGGTGCAGCGTGATGCCGGGCAGCACCTCCGGGCCGGTCGCGCCGCCCAGCAGCAGCACGGCCATCAGCCCGGTGGCCGCGCCGACGAACGCGAGCAGGAGTTCGTGCACCAGCCCGGTGACGACGTCGCGGTCGCGTTCGTCGGAGAACAGCCGGACGTTGACCGAAAGCCTGCCCCGCTCCAGCGCGTTGCCGATCCGGTCGACGCGACGGGGCAGGCGGCGCAGCACCGGCAGGAGCGCCATCAGTTCGTTGGTGGCGGTGGAGCGCAACGACTCCGGCCGCAGTCCGGCACCCACTTGTTCGGCGGCGTAGGCGCGGGATTCGACGACGATGTTGAATCCCGGCGCCAGCGCGGCCAGTGTTCCCTCCAAAGTGGCCAGTGCGCGGAACACCGCGGCGATCGGCGGGGGCACGCTGAGCCGGAAGTCGGCGATCACGCGGAACAGGTCGGTGAACATGTCCAGATCCGGCGCCTGCCCGTGGTTGAAATGCTTGGCCACCAAGGCGCCCAGTGCTCGTTCCAGCCGTTGCTCCTCGATCTCGTCCGGCCGGTCGACGATCTCGAGCAGGCCGTCGCGCAACGCGGCCGGGTCGCCGCGGTCGAGGGCGAGGATGAGGTTCTGCAATCCGCCGCGCAGTCCCGAGTCGAGCCGTCCGACGGAGCCGAAGTCGAGCAGGCCCAGCCTGCCGTCGGTGAGCAGCAGGACGTTGCCGGGATGCGGGTCGGCGTGGAAGACGCCGCTGCCCATCACCTGGCCGAGGACGCAGCGCAGCATCGATCGCGCGAGCTTGGCCCGTTCGGCGGCCGGGACCTGCTCCTTGGCAGCGGCGAGCGGCTTGCCGTCGAGGCGCCGCATCACCAGGACACGCTCGGTGGACAGTTCTTTGTGGACGGTCGGGAGGGCGACCTCGGTGCCGGGGTAGGCGGCGGCGACCGCTTCGATGTTCCTGGCTTCGGTCCGGAAATCGAGTTCCTCGACCAGTGCGTCGGCGAAGCCGTCGGCGAGGTCGACGACGCCGAGCGAGCGTGCCCAGCCGGCACGCTGGTCCAGCGCGGCCGCGACCCGGCGGACGATGTCGAGATCCCGGTCGACCAGCGACTGCACGCCGGGCCGTTGCACCTTGACGACGACTTCCTGCCCGTCGCGCAGCTTCGCGCGGTAGACCTGCGCGATCGACGCGGCCGCGATCGGTGCCGGGTCGAACTCGGCGAAGATCTCGTCCGGGTCGCCGCCCAGTTCCTCCCGCAGCACGGTCGCGACCTCGTCGGCGTCGGCGAACGCGACCTGGTCCTGGAGTTTGCTCAGTTCGTCGATGAACACCGGCGGGAGCAGATCCGACCGGGTCGAGAGCAACTGGCCGAGCTTCACGAACGTCACGCCGCCCTCCTCCAGCGCGCGCCGCAGCGAACGCGCCAGTTTGGCGTGCCGGACCTGGGCGAGGCCGGATTCGCGGCGGCCGGTGAGGTAGCGGCCGAGGCCGTGTTTGATCGCGATCCGGGTGATCTGCGAGTACCGCCGTGTCCTGGCGGCGCGGCGGCGCAGGGAACGGATCCTGCCGATCAGCCCGAGGCCGGAGCCCGACGGGAGGACGAACTCCGCGACGAACAGGAACATCAGTGTCGCGAGGAAAGCGCCGCCCGCCACCGGGATGATCAGCCCGGCGAAGGCGCCGCCGCTCGCGTACATCGGGGTGGGGAACGCGCTGAGGATGCCGCCCGCGACGAGCCAGCCGAAACCCGCGGCGCAGAACGCGCGCACCACGCCGATCCGCACTCCCAGCACGCGGCGGGCGGCGACCACGAGCGGCCACAGCATGAGCGCGTAGACGGGCAGGGTGAGCAGGCCGAGCAGCAGGTTCATGCCGATGAGGACATCACGCGCAGCCCGCGCGGGATTCCCGCTCGGGCGGGACGGAACTCACCCTTGAGAGGGAACGGACCCCGAAGTTGTAGGTAGTGGTCGCCTCCCTCGGTGCGAACAGGACGCCGAGGACGGCCGTCGCGGCCGCCGCGAGGAAACCGGCACGAAGGTCGATGAGATCGCCGAGGAAACCGATGAGCGGTGCTCCGACAGCCTGGCCGAGTGCCAGCATGAGGAAGGCGACGCCGACACCGAACGCGGGCGACGACGGGTAGGCCCTGGTGCCCCAGAGGATCAGCACGCCGGTCAGTCCGATGTAGACGGCTCCGAACAGTGCCGCCGCGATGATGAGCGCCGGGAGCGACCGGGTGGCGAGGGCGAAGAGCGCCGTGGCGACGCCGAACAGGATCATCCCCGCCGACCAGGCCCGGCGCAGCCCCGCCCGCGAGGTCAGTTCGGCGGTGAACGCGCCTGCCAGGCCGACAGCGCCGAGGACGATCCACACCACCGTCGAGGCGGTCTCGTCCAGTCCGCCGATGCTCACGGCGATGTCCCGGCCGAACGTCCAGATCGCCGCGCTGGCCAGGCCGAGTGTCGCGGCGGCGGGCAGGAGCCGTCCGGTGGCGGGCGGGAACAGCGGCACCGGCAGGCCGCTCTTCCGTTCTCCCTTGACCGGCGGCACGATGCGGGCGATCCACAGGGTCACCAGCGCCGAGGCCGCGGCGAAGGCCCACCAAGCCAGCCGCCAGTCACCGATCGCGAGCAGGGAGACCGGGCCGGAGATCAGCACGCCGAGCCCGGTCCCGGCGTTCACCACGGACTGGGCGCGGTCGCGGCGATTCGCGCGGACGACGCGTGAGACCGCGTCGGCGAGTGAAGGGGAGGCCAGACCGGTGCTGGCCCCGGCGAGGACGACGCCGAGCGCGAGGACGGCGGCGTTCGGTGCGGCGGCGATCAGGGCGGTCCCCGCGGTGGCGGCCGTCCCGGCGGCGAGCGCCCCCGCTCGCGCGCCCCAGCGCGCCGTGATGGCGGTCGAGGCGACGACGGCGAGGCAGTACGCGACGTAGCTGCCCGCCGCGATGGCGCCGAGAGTGCCGCCGTCGAGGCCGAACTCCGTCCGGAGTGTCGGCGCGAAGAGGCCGTACGCGTACCTCGCGAGTCCGTAGGAGACCGCGATCAGCGACAACCCGGCCGCGGTGAGCGTCAGCTCGCGTTTGTACGAAGAAACCATCAGCTCTCCTCCAGGGGTATACCGGTCGGTATACTTCGGGAGTGTTCCCGCATTTCGCGCTCAGGTCAACCGATCGGTATAGTCGAGGCATGCTGACACCGGCAGGCGAGCGCGTCTTGAGCGCGGCGAGCACGTTGTTCTACCGAGACGGTCTGAACGCCGTGGGCGTCGCGGCGATCGCCGAGGCCGCCGGCGTCACGAAGAAGACGCTGTACGCGTGCTTCGGATCGAAGACGGACCTTACGGTCGCGTACTTGCGAAGCCGTCACGACATTTGGTGGGCGTACCTCGAACAGCGGCTGGCGGAGGCCGGCACGCCTCGGGCGCTGACGGTCTTCGACGCCTACGTCGATCACCCGAAGCTCGGGAGCGACAGGGGGTGCGCGTTCCTCAACGCGGCCGCCGAACTGCCCGCCGGGCATCCCGGCCTCGACGTGATCCGGCGGCACAAGGCGGCGGTGCGGGCGAAGTTCGCCGAACTCCTCCGCGAGGACGCCCCGGGTGCCGCCGATCCGAACCGGCTCGCGGAGCAGCTCTTCCTCTTGCTGGAAGGCGCTGTCGCGCACACCGGTATCGACGGGGACGCGCACCGGGTCACCCTGGCGAGGGAGATCGCGCAGATACTGCTGAGGGATCCGCGCGAGTCGGGCACACGCTAGAAAGAGCGCATGCGACTTTTCGGCCCGCTCGTCGACCGGGCGACCTACCGGCGGTGGGTGTACTTCATCCTCGGCGGTGCCCTCAGCGTGCCGTATCTGCTCTTCGCCGCCATCGTGGTGCCGTCGCTGCTGCCGCTCGTCGTGACGATGGGGCGTGGCGTCGTCATCGGGATGATCACCGTCGTCCTGGTGATGATCGCGTCGTCGTTCATCCCCGCCGTCCGGGTACTGGAGGGAGCGGCCGTCCGGGAACTGCTGGACGACCCGGTGCCGGGGGTGACGTTCGGGCCGGCGGGGAGCTGGCCCGTCCGGCTGCGGTCGAGCGCGATGTTCCTGCTGCACGTGGGCACCGGCTGTGTCGTCAGCCTGGTGAGTTTGCTGGTCCCGGTCGGCTTCGGGTTCTCCGTCGCGGCGCCGTTCACCGGCCGGATCACACTGTCCACAGAAGACCCGATCGTGGTGCCGAAGGGCTGGGCGAGCGCCTGGATCCCGGTGGCGTTCCTGCTCGGCCTCGTCGCGCTGGCGTACGTCGTCTGGGTGGCCGGTGCGGTGCTGACCCGCATCGCCAGGAGCCTGTTGGGTGTCTCGGCCGCCGAGCGGATCGCCCAGCTGGAGAAACGCACCGAGCAGCTCGCGGAACGCAACCGGCTGGCGCGGGAGTTGCATGACTCGGTCGGGCACGCGCTGAGCGTCGTGACCATCCAGGCGGGGGCCGCGCGCCGGACGCTGAGATCCGATCCGGACTTCACCGAACAGGCGCTCGCCGCGATCGAGGACTCCGCCCGTGCCGCGCTGGACGATCTCGACCACGTACTCGGACTGCTGCGCGAGGAGGCGTCGTCACGGGCGCCGCAGTCGGGGCTGGCGGAGCTGTCCGCGCTGGTCGAGGCCACCCGGCTGGCGGGCGCCGAAGTGACGGCGGAGGTGCGGGGCGAACCGTCGTCGGTGCCGCCGGTTGTCTCGCGTGAGGCCTACCGGATCCTGCAGGAATGCCTGACGAACGCGTTGCGGCACGCCGGTAAGGTGCCGGTGACGGTGCTCGTCGACGCCGCTCCGGACCTGTTGCGGCTGCGGGTGGCCAACCCGCTCGGCGCCGCGGCGCCGTCGCGGGACGGGGGTGGCCGGGGACTGCGGGGAATGACGGAACGGGTGGAAGTGCTGGGAGGCACGATCACGGCGGGCCGCGCGGACGGATTCTGGAAGGTCGAGGTGGCGGTGCCATGGGGGAAACGGCGATGAGCATCGGGGTGTTGCTGGTCGACGACGAACAGCTGATCCGGGCGGGGCTGCGGGCGATCGTCGCCTCCGAGCCGGATCTGGAGGTCGTCGGCGAGGCGTCCGACGGCGCCGAGGTGCCGGGGCTGGTCTCGCGGTTCAAACCCGACGTCGTGCTGATGGACGTCCGGATGCCCTCGATCGACGGGATCCGCGCGACCACGCATTTGATGTCCACAATGGACAATCCGCCGAAGGTGATCGTGGTGACCACCTTCGAAAACGACGACTACGTCTACGACGCCCTGCTCGCGGGCGCGAGTGGTTTTCTGCTGAAGCGGACAAGGCCCGAGGAGATCGTCGCGGCGATCCGCACGGTCGCGGCTGGGGAGTCGTTGCTGTTCCCGGCCGCGATCCGGCGGCTGGCCGCGCAGCAGGCGAACCGGGGCCCGCAGGACGGCCTCGCCGGCGCCGGGCTCACCGAACGCGAACGCGAGGTGCTGCGGCTGATGGCGGGCGGATTGTCCAATGTGGAGATCGCGGGCGAGCTGTACCTCGGTGTGCAGACGGTGAAGACGCATGTCGGGAACGTCCTGGCGAAACTCGGCGCGAGGGACCGGACACAAGCGGTGATCAAGGCCTACGACACCGGTTTCGTCACACCGGCGGGCTGATCGCGGTAGGGTTCGTGAGTGGACACCAACGTCAACCGTCGCCGGATGCTGGGGCTGGGCACGGTCGCCGCCGCGGGTGCGGTACTCGGGACAACACACGTCGCTCAAGCCGCCGAAGAGTCCGAATCGGACACTGCCGCCGCGAACGCTTCGGCCGCCGCGCGCCGGATTTCCCAGGTCTACGCCAGGGAAACCGCGAAGGCGGGAGGCACCTGGTCGTCTCACGTCAGCGTCGCGGACTCCGACGGGAACCTGGTCACCGCCGTCTCCGAGCGGGCCGACGCGGTGGTCGAGGCCTACAGCGTCAACAAGATCGCGGTCGCCACCGCGGTACTCGACAAGATCGACCGCGGACTGCTCACTTTGGACCAGCGCGTCGACGTCACGGCCGACATCGTCATCAAGGACACCGACGGGATCTTCGCCCTGGACGGCGCGTACCCGAGTTCGGTGACGCTCGGGCACGCGATGGCCGCGCTGCTGACGCTGTCCGACAACACCGCCGTCCGGTTGTGCGGGCTGGTCTGCCCCTCGGCGGAGGTCAACGAGATCCTGCGCGGCAAGGGTTTCGTGCACACCCAGGTGGTCCCGGTGGCGAACCCGAACCGCTTCTTCCTCGGCAAGACGACCCCGGCCGAGACGCATACGCTGCTGCGGAAACTGGTCGGCGGGACACTGCTTTCGGCGAAGTCCACCGAGTACCTGCTGAACATCCTGCGTTCGCTGAGCGCGTTCACCGACGGGGTGCGGCTGGGCCTGACCTCGGCCGAGCGGCTGCGGGTCGCCACGAAGGCGGGCTGGTTCAACGACGGCCGCAACGAGGCCGGGGTGATGTTCAGCGCGGACGGCAAGCCGATCCTGACCTACTCGCTCTTCGCTTCCGGCGTTTTCGCGGGCGACCCTGCGGTCACCAAAGACGACTACGCCGCGACGCACCCGGCGCTGAAAGCGCGGGCGAAGCTCGGGAAGACGATGTTCCGTTCGGTCGAGAAGCTGACAGCGACCACGGCCCGCACCTACGCGGCCGCTCCGTACCGGGCCACCAACGGCGGCTGAGGTGTCGTGTCCGGCGCCTCGTACGGTCGGCGCTCATGTCGCGAAAGCCACTTTCGGGACATCAGACGTCGCGAAAGTGGCTTTCGCGACAAGCCCCTGGCGGCACCGAGCCGCCCGTCGGCCGACGTTGCGAAAGCCACTTTCACAACGTTGAAGGTTGCGAAAGTGGCTTTCGCAACGTGCCTCGTCCCTCAACAGTCCACCGTGTCAGGTGATGCGGGAAGGGCTCAGACCTACTCCAGGGTGGCGAGGATCAGCGCGGCCATCGACGCGGGGTCGCCGTTTTCCGGCCGTAGCACCAGATCCGGGTTCTCCGGCTGCTCATAGGGAGCGTCCACCCCGGTGAAGCCGCTGATCTCGCCCGCCCTCGCCTTCGCGTACATCCCCTTCGGATCGCGGTCTTCGCAGACCTCGAGCGGGGTGTCGACGAAGACCTCGAGAAACGGCAGCCCGGCCGCCTCGTGTGCGGCGCGGGCGAGTTCGCGATCGGCTCGGTACGGGCTGATCAGCGAGACCACCGACACCACTCCGGCGTCGGCGAACAGCTTCGCGACCTCCGCGACGCGCCGGACGTTCTCGGCGCGGTCGGCCGGGCTGAAGCCGAGGTTCCCGTTGAGCCCGTGCCGGAGATTGTCGCCGTCCAGCAGATACGCGGGCCTGCCGGACCCGACCAGGCGCCGCTCCAGTTCGACGGCCACACTCGACTTCCCGGACGCGGAAAGCCCGGTGAGCCAGACGGTGAGCCCCCGTGTCGCGCGTTCCGTCCTGGAGACCGCGGCGGTATGCCAGACGACGTTCGACGCCGTCACACTCGGCCCGGTGATCATGCCCGCCGCGACCGTCGCCCCGGAATGTTCGTCGACGAGCAGGAAACCGCCGGTGGACCGGTTGCGGCGGTAGGAATCGAACAGCAGCGGCTGCCGTGCGCGCAGCCGGATGCGGCCGATCTCGTTGAGGGACAACGCTTTCGCTGTCTCGTCGCGGTGCAGGGTGGTGACGTCGAGCCGGTAGTCCAGGTCGCGGATCTCGGCCTTGGTCTCGCGGGTGGTGTGCCGTACGACGTAGCTCGCGCCGGGGGTGAGCGCGTGGTGTTCGGAGAACCAGCAGACCATCGCGTCGACGTCCCGGCCGGTGTGCGGCCGGTTGCCGGGACGGCAGATCAGATCACCGCGGCCGAGGTCGAGGTCGTCGGCGAGTTCGATCGTGACCGCCTGCGACGCGAAGGCTTCGGTGATCGTGGTGCCGCCCGGGCCCCAGATCGCGCGCACCGTCGTGGTGAAGCCGGACGGCAGCACGGTGACCTCGTCGCCGGGTTTGAACACCCCGCCCGCGACGGTGCCCGCGTAGCCTCGGAAGTCACGGCTGTGCTCCCGGATCACGTACTGCACCGGGAAACGCGCGTCGATGAGGTTGCGATCCGAGGCCACGTGCACCTGTTCGAGGTGATGCAGCAGGGAAGTGCCCTCGTACCAAGGCATACCGGCGCCCCGGTGCACGACGTTGTCGCCGTGCAGCGCCGACATCGGGATGAAGGTCAGGTCGTGGACCTGGAGTTTCATGGCGAAGCGGCGGAAGTCCTCACGGATCTCCTCGAAGCGCTCCCGGGACCAGCCGACGAGGTCCATCTTGTTGACGCACAACACCAGATGCGGGATGCCCAGGAGGCTCGCGAGGAACGCGTGCCGCCGCGACTGTTCGAGTACGCCTTTGCGGGCGTCGATCAGGATCAGCGCGAGGTCCGCCGTGGACGCCCCGGTGACCATGTTGCGGGTGTACTGCACGTGCCCCGGGGTGTCGGCGATGATGAACTTCCGTTGAGGCGTCGCGAAATACCGATGGGCGACGTCGATCGTGATGCCCTGTTCGCGTTCGGCGCGCAGGCCGTCGGTGAGCAGCGCGAGGTTCGGATACGCCTCGCCGCGGGCGCGGCTGGTGCGCTCGATGGCTTCGAGCTGGTCGGTGAACACCGTCTTCGAATCGAACAGCAGACGGCCGATCAGGGTCGACTTCCCGTCGTCGACGCTGCCCGCTGTCGCGAGGCGGACCAGCTGTGAAGCGCCCATCAGAAGTAGCCTTCCTTCTTCCGGTCTTCCATCCCGGCCTCGGAGATCCGGTCGTCGGCGCGGGTGGCGCCGCGTTCGGTGAGCCTGCTGACGGCCACTTCGGCGACCACTTCACCCGGTGACGTCGCCGTCGACTCGACACAGCCGGTGCACGTCGCGTCGCCGACGGTGCGGAAGCGAACCGTTGCCTCGTACGGGCTTTCGTCTTCGCCCAAGGTGAGGAACCGGGTGTGCGCGAGCAACATCCCGTCCCGCTGGACGACCGCGCGCCGGTGCGAATAGTAGATCGACGGCAGATCGACGCCTTCGGCCTCGATGTACTGCCAGATGTCGAGTTCGGTCCAGTTCGACAGCGGGAAGACGCGGATGTGCTCACCCTTGCGGTGCCTGCCGTTGTACAGATCCCAGAGTTCCGGACGCTGATTGCGCGGATCCCATTGGCCGAACTCGTCACGGAAACTGAACACGCGTTCCTTGGCGCGGGCTTTCTCTTCGTCGCGCCGGGCGCCGCCGAAGACCGCGTCGAAGGAATGCTCGCGGATGCCGCGCAGCAGGGCGGCGGTCTGGAGACGGTTGCGGCCTGCCTTCGGGTCTTCGACGACCCTGCCCGCGTCGATGTCGTCCTGGACGCTGGAGACGACGAGCCGGAGCCCGTAGGTGCCGACGGTGCGGTCCCGGAACTCGATGACCTCGTCGAAGTTGTGTCCGGTGTCGACGTGCATGACCGGGAAGGGCGGTGGCGACGGCCAGAACGCCTTGGCCGCCACGTGGAGCATCACCATCGAGTCCTTGCCGCCGGAGAACAGCAGCACCGGCCGTTCGAAGGTCGCCGCGACCTCCCGGAAAATGTGCACGGCTTCGGCTTCGAGTGCTTCGAGATGGGTGAGCTCGTAGGCCGGGGACGCCATCGTGACCTCCGTGGTTCGAGATCAGAAAAGTAGAACAAGTTCTTGCTCTTGGTCAAGGGGAGGAGGACGCTGTCGGCATGGACCTGGTCGCACTCGAAGAGATCCGACGCCTCAAAGCCCGCTACCTCCGGTGCCTCGACCTCAAGCTGTGGGACGAGATGGCCGGGACCCTGACCGTCGACGCGCACGCGCGCTACGGCACGCCGTCCTACGGCAAGCCCCTGACCTTCGATGGCCGCGAAGAGATCATCGGGTTCTTCCGGAACGCCGTCGGCCCCGGCGTCACCACGGTGCACTTCGCCGGGCAGCCGGAGATCGACGTCGACGGCGACACGGCGGCCGGCGTCTGGCTGATGCGGGACAAGGTGATCGTGCCCGAGCACGGCGTGGTGATCGAGGGCGCGGCGTACTACGAGGACACCTATCGGCGGGTGGACGGCGAGTGGCTGACCGCCTCGACCCAGTACGACCGGCTGTACGAAACGATGATGTCGATGGACGACGTGCCGAGCCTCAAGCTCACCGCGAACCGCTGGTCCTGACTTCGCTGGTGGCCAGAGGTGGCACCCGTGACTCGCGTGATCAGACCCGTGACTCGTGAGATCCGTTTCTGATCACGCGAGTTACGGGTCCAATCACGCGAGTCTCGTGTCTGATCACGGGAGTCGCGTCTTCGTGCCAGCTGAGAGTCGCGGGTTCTTGCGCGTGCAACTACCGCATCCAGAGGACTAAACGCGGGAGTGGCGGCCTCCGGATTCGGCGGTGACGGCATCGGCGGTCGCGACCAGTGCCGCGCCCCGCCGCGCGATTTCGGCGCCGGTGATCGGCTCGCCGACCGACAGTGTGAGCACCAGCTCCTGCCGTCCGGAGGCGTCGAAAGTCGGTGCCGCGAGCAGGCTCACCGCGTGCTTGAGGCGCGGTTCCAGATCGGCACCGAGGTAGACGCGTTCACCGAGGCTCGAGACGAGTTCCCCCACCAGACCGCGCACTTCCGGCGGCAGTTCCTCCGCGCCGACGCCCGCCATCAGCGCGTAGAGCCGCCGTCCCGCCGAGGTCAGGCTCTCCACCAGGTAACCGTGTTCGCGGCACTCGGCGACGACGCGGCGCAGGTGCGCTTCGTCCAGCCGCACCGGCACTGCCGGGGGTTTCGCGAGCCAAGCGTCGAAAGCCGCGTCGGAATCCCACAGCACGTACATCAGCCCGACCGGCGGCGCGAACGGGTAAGTCTCGCCGAGTTTGACCCGTCCGGGCCCGGCGCTCTGCAGCATCAGGATCCTGTCGCCGACCACGGCCGACGCCGTGCACGTCGCGCCATAGCGCTTGCTCAGGTCTTCCAGATGCCGCCGGGCGACCTCGCTCGCGCCGAATCCCTCGCCCGCGACGCGGCCCGCGGCGACCATCGCCGGCCCTAGCCGGTATGTGACCGGACTCGGGTCCCGGACCAGGTAACCGCCGTCGGCCAGTTCGGTCACGATGCCGAGGCAGGTCGGTTTGGCCAGGTCCAGCTCGCGCGCGAGTTCCGAAAGGCCGAAACGCCGCCCGGGGTGCGACGCGAAGAAGTCGAGCAGCCGCACGACCCGCTCGGTGGGCGGAGAGCGCCGAGTCATTGACCCATCCTTAGAACGCGTTCTAGTCTGTTGTCGCGAAGAACGTACCAAGTCGGTACGTATTTGTACCAGCATGAGGAGTCGCCGGTGCTCACTCAACCGTTCGCGGACGCGATCGTCGAAGCCGAGAAGGTCATCGCGGAGGCGCCGCACATCCGGACCGAACAGGACCTCGTCGAGGGCTACGACTATCTCGCCGGGAGTATCCGCGCGTCCCTGCAGATGGCGTGGGCCTACGAACGGGACTATCCGTACTTCACCCAGTCCACCGGGCCGTACACGAAGATGGGCCTGGACAACCCGGACACGTTGTACTTCAACGCGAACATCCGCGAGGACCGCGAGTACGTCGTCACCGGGACGCGGGGGAGCACGGCCGACGTCAGTTTCCAGGTCCTCAACGGTGATTACTCGCCCGTCGAGGTGCCGGACAGCCTCGCCGCCTTCGACGACCGCGAGATCGAGATCGCCGAGGACGGCTCGTTCGAACTTCGTTTCGGACCGCCGAAACCCGACCCCGGCTCGAACTACTTCGTCCTCGGCCCGGGTTCGTCGATGCTCGTGGTGCGCGAGGTCCACAGCGACTGGGCCACCGAACGCCGCGGCACGATCCAGATCCAGTGCGCGGACACCGCGGGCGGCGCACCGGCGCCGCTCACCCGCGACGCGCTGGCCAAACGCTACGGCGTCACCGGCAAGATCCTGCTGAGCAGGCTGCGGACCTTCCTCGCCTTCCCGAAGTGGTTCTACCTGAACCTGCCGGTCAACACGATGACCGAACCGCGTCCGACGCCGGGCGGCCTGACCACGCAGTACTCGTCAGCCGGGCACTACGAACTCGGCGACGAGGAGGTCATGATCGTCACGGTGCCGCGTTCGGACGCGCCCTATCAGGGCATCCAGCTCGGCAGCATCTGGTATCTCTCGCTGGACTACATCAACCATCAGACGAGCCTCACCGCCGACCAGGCGCGGGTCGACCCGGACGGCAAGATCCGGTTCGTGATCAGCGAACGCGACCCTGGGCTGGCCAACTGGCTCGAGCGGACCGGTCACGATCGCGGGTACGTCCAGATCCGGTGGCAGCGGCTCTCCCGCGCGCTGGACGCGGCCGACGGTCCCGAGGTCGAGGTGGTGAAGTTCGGGGAACTCGCCGACAGGCTGCCGTTCCACGACGAGGCACGCGTGACCCCGGAGGAGTGGTCGAGCCGGATCTCGGCCCGCCAGACGGCCGTCGCGTCGAGGATGCTCGGATGACGGACCTGATGCGGGACAAGGTGGTCGTGGTCTCCGGCGTCGGGCCGGGGCTCGGCCGGTCCATCGCGGTGCGTTCCGCCGCCGCGGGCGCCGACGTCGTCCTCGCCGCCCGCACCGAAGCCCGGCTGGCCGAGGTCGCCAAGGAGGTCGACGCGCTCGGCCGTCGTGCGGTCACCGTGCCCACCGACATCACCGACGACGCTTCGGCCGCGAACCTCGCCGAGGCCGCGCTGAAGGCTTTCGGCAGAGTGGACGCGTTGGTGAACAACGCTTTCGCCATCCCGCCGATCATGGATCTCGCCGACGTCGACCTGAACGACGTCCGGGCAGGCTTCGAGACCAACGTGCTCGCCGCGCTCAGGCTCACGCGACTGTTCACGCCCTCGCTCGAAGAGAGCGGCGGTTCGGTGGTGATGATCAATTCGGCCGTGCTCCGGCATTCCCGGCGGACTTTCGGCGCGTACAAGATGGCGAAGTCGAGCTTGCTCGCGCTCGCGCAGAGCCTCGCTTCGGAGCTCGGGCCGCGCGGGATCCGGGTCAACTCCGTGGCGCCCGGCTACATCTGGGCGGACTCGCTGAAGTGGTACTTCGCCTATCTGGCCAAGGAACGCGGTGTGACACCGGAGCAGGTGTACGCCGAGACGGCGGAGACGATCGACCTCCGGCGTCTTCCGGAACCGGACGAGATCGCCGACACCGTCGTGTTCCTGACATCGTCGCTCGCCCGGTGCGTCACCGGCCAGTGCCTCGACGTCAACGCCGGCGAATACCACCACTGAAGGGGAAAGCATGCTGCCAGGGCGGGAAAACGTCGGCACCGTGGAGGATCTGCACGCGTCGGCGGCGAAACTCACCGGACTGGACGACTTCGGCGGCGAAGACCATCTCGAAGGTCTCCGGGTGCTGCTGGATTCGTATGCCGGTGAGGCGGGTTTGACCCCGTACGGCAACAAGATCCATCGTGCGTTCCTGCGCGGCGCCTTGGTGGCGAGGTCGTTGAGCGAGGCGTCCTGGAAACAGCATCCGGAGTACGCCGGGGTTCCCGTCGAACGGCCCATTTTCGTCACCGGCCTGCCGCGCACCGGGACCACGGCGCTGCACCGGCTGCTCACCGAGGATCCGGCGCACCAAGGGCTGGAGGTCTGGCTGACCGAGGTGCCGCAACCGCGCCCGCCACGCGAGACCTGGGCGGAAAACCCGGTCTTCCAAGGGATCCAGGCCGGATACGAGAAGCACCACGTCGAACATCCCGAGTTCATGGGCCTGCACCACATGTCCGCCGGTCAGGTCGAGGAATGCTGGCAGCTGCTGCGGCAATCGCTGAAATCGGTGTCCTACGAATGCCTCGCGCACGTGCCGTCGTACTCACGCTGGCTGGACGGGCAGAGCTGGACGGACGCCTATCGCAGGCACCGGCGCAATCTGCAGCTGATCGGCCTGCCCGACGCGGGGCGCCGCTGGGTGCTCAAGAACCCGAGTCACCTCTTCGCGCTCGACGCGCTGCTGGAGGTCTACCCGGACGCGCTGATCGTCCAGACCCATCGCGCGCCGAGCACGATCATCGCGTCGGTGTGCAGTTTGAACGAACAGGCTTCGGACGGCTGGTCCGACGTCTTCCGCGGTGACGTGATCGGCCGTGCCCAGCTGGATCTGTGGGCGCGGGGCGCGGAAAGGTCACTCGAAGCACGGAAGCGATACGATCCGGCGCAGTTCTGCGACGTCCGGTACGAGGATTTCGTCGCCGACCCGATCGGCACGGTCGAGGGTGTCTACCGGCATTTCGGGTTGCCGCTGAGCGGCGAAGCCCGGGACGCGATGACCGTCGTCCACGCCGAAAGCCGTTCCGGGGAAAGGAAACCCGTACACCGGTACGACCTCGCGGACTTCGGGCTCACCGCCGGCGAGGTCGACGAGCGCTTCTCGGCCTACCGCGCCGCCCACGCCCTCTGAGGGTCAGAAGCCGGCGGCGGCGCGTTGAGCGGGGAGACCTCGCGTCGTGATCCCGCGCAGCACCTCGACGCGTTCCGAACCCGGCCGCCCGAGCACCCAGCTCGACCCCGGGACCTCCTTGGCGCGCTTCTTCAACGGCGCCAGGAGCCGGGAAGCGTCCTTGTAGGACCGGATCGCGCCGTTCCCGCACACCAGGGTCGCGAGGGAAACCGTCACCGGCAGCTCGTCGGCCGACCACGGCGTGTCGAGCAGCGCGGCGGCGACCGTGCCGATCTCGTCGACGTCACAGGCGATCAGGAAGTCGTCCCCGCCGACATGGCTGACGCGCATCCTCCGCAGCCGCGACTCCAGATCGGTGAGCGTCCGGCCGAGCGTGCGGATCAGGTCGTCACCGGCGGCGAATCCGGCGGTGTCGTTGACCGTCTTGAACGAGTCGACGTCCAGCCAGGCCGCGACGAACGGCTCCCGCGCGTTGATCCGGCGGTCGACGTCCCTGGCGACGGCGTCGCTGCCGGGCAGACGGGTCAGCGGGCTCAGTGAGACGGCCTCCTCGACCTTCGCCTCCGCCACCCCGCGGACGACCTCGTTCACCAGCACCACGCCGACGCACCGGCCGCGGTCGTCGACCACCACGACGTCGTCACCGGTCCGGCCCCAGTCCGCGTCGGTGACCAATTCGAGGAACTCCAGCGCGCTCGCGTCGGCGTGGATCGTGTGCGGCCGGTCGGCGAGCCGCGAAGCCGGCCGTTTGGCGTGCAGGGCGTGGCCGTACAACCCGGTGACCGCGACCAGGAACCGCGTCCGGTCGATCGACCACTGTGGACGGTGCCGGTCGTCGATGCCGACGATGCCGCTCGGCCCGTCGGCGGCGGCCAGCACCTCGCGTACGTCGTCACAGGTCGCGGCTTCCGGCAGGGTGGTCGCGGGCCGGAGGAAGTCGCCGACGCGGCGGGCGCGCGCGGTACCGGGGATGAACGGGCCGGGCGCGTCCGGCGCGGGCAGCGGCGCGTGGTTGCCGTCCGGCGGGGCGAGCAGGTTTCCCTGCGCGATCCGCACGCCGAGCCTGCGCGCGGACTCCAGCTGCTCGGTGGTCTCGAGTCCGGTCGCGACCAGCCGGTTGTCGGTCCGCGACGCGAAATGCAGCACGGCCTCGACCACCGCGACGGCGGCCGGGTCGTGCGGCAGGCCACGCAGCACGCTGCGGTCCAGTTTCACCAGGTCGATCGGCGCGGAGGCCAGCAGCGTGAGCGGCAGGTCGCCGCGGCCGAGGCCGTCGAGCGCGAGCCGGAAGCCGAGGTCGGTCAGCCGTCGCATCCCGCTGAGCAGCTGGTCGGCGGGGACCTGGGCGAACGGAGGCCCGATCTCCAGCACGACGTCCCTTGTCCGGCGGCCGGACAGGCTGAGCGCCTCGGTCAGCGGGTCGAACTGGGACGCGGGCGCGGCCAGTGTCCGCGCGGACAGGTTCAGGTGCAGGGGGAGGGTGGTCTGCGGCTCGTTCTGCTGCCGGACGGCTTCGGCGGCGAGGCCGATGTCGACCTCGGCCAGCCTGCCGCTGCGCCGGGCGTCGGCCAGCAGTTCGTGGGCGGTGCCGCGGCCCGGCCGCGCCAGGGCTTCGAACGCGACGACGCCACCGGTGTGCAGGCTGTACAACGGCTGGTATGCGAAGCGGACCGCGATCTGCAACGTCACGATCGTATGTTCGCCGGATGTGGCGGGAAGCGGAACACGTGTCGACTGATGTTCATCATGGCGGCATCGGGTTACCTAGAACGGCGTAACGCACGCCACCCGATCAGGTGTTTTCTCACTCGCCATGGCGCTGTCCGGAAAAGTGCCGACATCGCTTCGACGGTTCCCGGAACGTCTTCGCGGCCGCTGGTGAAAGCCCGTTGGAGTCCGGTGGGCAAGGCGAAGAACAGATCGAAGAACACCGGGACCGTTTCGGGCGGCATCCCGCACAGCGCCCGCAGCCCGTGCCGCCGCAATCCGTGCACGGTGCGCGCCGAAGACGGCCACAGCGCCCGGTGAGCGGCCGACGCGACCTCGGCGGGGCCCCGGTCCCAGACCTTGGCGACGGCGACGGCGACCGGGTCCGCGAGCCGCACCGAGGTCGCCACGCTGTACCCGGTGGCCGGATGCACCAGCCCGGCCGCGGCCCCGAACGGCACCGTCCGGCCGCGTCGGGGCGCCGGCACGTCGAGCACGATGCGCACCCGTTCCTCGCGCCCGGCCGACGTCAGCCCGGCGGCCGCCAGCCGGGCACGCAGGCGCACGGCCAGGAGCTCCAGCGGCAGGCCGGGCTTGCGGGCCAGCGAGGTCTCCTCGACCAGGACGGTGCCGTCGCCGAGCGGCAACACGTACAGGAAACCCTGTTCGCTGCCGCGCCAGTCCATGAACACGGCGGTTTCCGGGCTGTCGGCCAGGCGTTGCGCGTCCTCGGCGGGCAGGACGACGCCGAACGCCGTCTGCTCGTACCGCTTCCCCCTCGGCCGGGCGCCGGAAGCGTCGACGTACAGGCCCGCCGCCAGGACCCGTCCGTCCTCGAGCCGCACCGACGAGCCCCGCGCGCCGTGGTCGACGCCGGCCACCGCCCCGGCGACGACCTGGTAGCCGCCGTCCAGCCACGAGCGCAGACCGGCGTTGTCCACCACGAGGTACTGCCGGTCGAGCAAATGCGGCCTGGTTCCGAACGCGAGCGTCCTCGAAGGCGCGCAGGCGATGGCGCTCTCGGGCAGCGACGGCAGCTCGTCGGCCCACAGCCCGTAGGTCGCCCGCCAGCGCCTGCCCGGCGCCGGGTCGATCAGGGTCGTCGAGAGGCCTCGCCGCGCGCAGGCACGGGCGAGCGCCCGCCCGGCCGGGCCGCCGCCCGCGATCACCACGTCCGCCACCTGGGCAGTGTCTCAAAGCGCCCCGGCGGATACGGTGTGGCGCATGGAACAGACGGATCCAAGGACGTGGCGGCGTGATCCGGAGAGCGAGAGCGCCGGGTTCACCGACCTCGCCACGAGCCCGTTCCGGATCGACCGTGACCGGATCGCCGCGTCGCCGTTCTTCGCCCGCCTCGGCGGGGTGACCCAGGTGGTCAGCGCCGGTGGCTCCGGACTGCTGCACAACCGGCTCACCCACAGTCTCAAGGTCGCTCAGGTCGCGCGCGCGATCGCCGAGCGGATCAACTCCACCAGCGATTCCGCCGAACTCGCCGCGAAACTGGGCGGCTGCGATCCGGACGTCGCCGAGGCGGCCGCGCTCGCGCACGATCTGGGGCATCCGCCGTTCGGGCATCTGGGGGAGCAGACCCTCGACCGGATCGCCCGGCACCGGTTCGGCCTCGCCGACGGTTTCGAGGGCAACGCGCAGTCGTTCCGGATCATCACCACCACCGACGTGCGCGGACCGTCCGCTTCCGGACTCGACCTCACCACGGCGGTGCGCGCCGCGGTGCTGAAGTACCCGTGGGCGCGCCTGCACGTGCCCGATCCGCATCCGACGTCGATGTCCGTCCAGCCGCGCGGCGCGGCCGAGCCCGCCGACGCCCCCGGCACCGGCGCGAGCAAGTTCTCCGCCTACAGCACCGAGCTCGACGACTTCGCCCAGGCGCGGGCGCCGTTCGACGGCCGGATCGAACCCTGGCAGCAGACCGTCGAAGCGTCCGTGATGGACACCGCCGACGACATCGCCTACGCCATCCACGATCTCCAGGACTTCCACCGGATCGGCGTCCTGCAGCACGCGCCGGTCGCGGCCGAGTTCACCGGCTGGGTCGAGGGCGCGGTGGATCTGGCCGGGCTGGACGACGCGACCTTGACCGCCGAACGGCGGCTTCCCGGCCGTTCGCTGGAACGGTTGCGCCGCCGGATGCACGCCAAGGACGGCTGGATAGTCGACGACGACGCCTTCACCAGTGCCGTCGCCCGTGTCCGGGCCGAACTCGTCGACGGTTTGCTCGCCACCGGGTTCGACGGGTCCATCGAGGCCGAACAGGCCACCGCCGCCTTCTCCGCGAAATGGACCGCGCGTCTCGTCGACGGCGTGCAGGTCGTGCCGTCGCCCTCGACCCGGACAGGGCATCTCACGCTGCGGCCCGCGCAGTGGCACGAGGTGCAGGTGCTGAAATTCGTGCACCGGCGGTTCGTGCTGCTGCGCCCGGAACTGGCGCTGCACCAGCGCGGTCAGGCGAGCCTGGTGACCACGCTGGTCGACGCGCTCGACGCGTGGCTGCTCGACCGCGACGAGTTCTACCGGCTCCCGCGACGGCTGCACGATCTGGTGGAACTGGCGCGCTCGGAGTTCAACGATCTCGCGCGCAGGTCGCCGGAACTGCTCATCGGAGCGACCGGGGAACCGGTCACCGGCGCCGACGCCGTGCGCGGGCTCGCGCGCGGCCGGGCGGTGGTCGACTTCGTGGCGTCGCTGACGGACAAACAAGCGGTGACCCTTTTGGACGGCTTGTCCGGTCGCGCTTCGCAGCCGTGGTCGGACTCGTTCGTCCTTTGAGGCCGGTCTTCGGCACATCGTGACCATACGATTACGCTGATCGGCCTACAGCATCCGGCCAAAAACGGAAAATCCCATTCCGACGTCACTCGAACGGCGCCTGCCGCCGGTGCACGCCCGGTACTTAGCTTGATCCAGCCGGTGATCGCCGGCATTGGTCAGCGTGAGTCGGGGCACGCGCCTAGGAATCGGAGGCGCACGTGCGTCCAACCCGTTCTAGTAGGAGAAGAAGAACGATCCTGACCGCAGGCACGGCGGCACTCGTCACCGCGCTCGGCCTGGTCAGTCCGCCCGTCGCGGCGGCGGAAACGGGCCAATCCCCGGACTCGTTCTCGGAGAACACGATCCGGCAGATCGAGGCCCTGCAGTCGATCAAGAAGAGCCAGACCGCCAGCGAGTCCAAAGTGGACAGCAGGCTGCTCGTCGAACAGAAACTCCGCGCTCAACGCATGTCGGCCTCCGCGGTTCCCGCACTGGGGTCTGGGGCGAATGTCTCCGCGGCCGGCACCGTACTCGTGGACATCCGGGGCCAGGTCTCGGAAGAACTCCTGAAGAGCCTGCGTGAATCCGGTGCGGGGATTCGCGCGGTCTCCGAACGTTACGGCAGCGTGCGCGCCGAAGTGCCGCTGAACGCTGTCCCGGTGATCGCCGGACGCGAGGACGTCAAGAAGGTCGAGACCGCCAACGAGGCGTTCACCGCCCGTCAGCTGGCCGAGCCTTCCGCCGCGGGCAAGCAGGCGAAGACGGAGAGCAAGGAAGAGAAGGGCGCCCGGATCGCGGCCGAGCTGAAGAAGGCCGTCGAGGCCAAGGGCCAGGTCGGCATCGCCGCCGGGCCGATCAACAGCGAAGGCGATCGTGCGCACAACGCCGACACCGCGCGCCAGCAGTTCGGCGTCACCGGGGTGGGCACCAAGATCTGCGCGCTGTCCGACGGCGTCGACTCGCTCGCGACCTCGCAGGCTCGCGGCGAACTCCCGGCGGGCGTCGACGTGATCCCCGGTCAGGAGGGCGACGGCGACGAAGGCACCGCCATGCTCGAGATCATCCACGATCTCGCGCCGAACGCGTCGCTCGGTTTCGCCAGCGCGTTCAACTCCGACGCCAGCTTCGCCGACAACATCCGCAAGCTGCGCTTCGACGCGCACTGCGACGTCATCGTCGACGACGTCCTGTACTTCAAGGAATCGCCGTTCCAGGACTGGATCATCGCCCAGGCCGTGAACGACGTGACCGCCAACGGCGCGCTGTACTTCTCCTCGGCCGGTAACGAGGGCAACGTCGCCGACGGCACCTCCGGCCACTGGGAAGGCGACTTCGTCGACTCCGGCAAGAGCGTCGGCAAGTTCGCCGGTACCGCGCACAACTTCGCCGGAGCCGCGGGCAACCAGATCTTCGAGCCGATCTCGAACGCGTCCGGGGCCGTGCCGGTCACCTTGTTCTGGTCGGACCCGCTGGGCCGCTCGAACAACGACTACGACCTGTACCTGCTGAACGCGGCGGGCAACGTCGTCGACCTGAGCCAGGACGTCCAGACCGGCACCCAGGACGCCTACGAGCGGGTGGACACCACGGGCGCCGCCGGGCTGCGGCTGGCCATCGTCAAGTTCTCCGGTGAGGGCCGCTACCTGTCGCTGTCCGCGCTGCGCGGCCGTTTCACCGACTCGGCCGACGGCCTCAAGGCCTACACCAAACCCGGCGTGACCGTGGGTCACTCGGCGGCGCGGGACGCGTTCAGCGTCGCGGCGGCTCCGGCGGCGAAGGCGTTCCCGCGTGCCCTCGAACCGGGCGACCCGGCCAACCCGGCCGGTCCGTTCCCCGCCGCCTTCGGCGCGACCACGAAGGTCGAACGGTTCACTTCGGACGGTCCGCGGCGGATGTTCTACCAGGCCGACGGCACCCCGATCACCCCGGGCAACGTGTCCGGGACCGGTGGTGAGGTCCGCGCCAAGCCGGACTTCACCGCGGCCGACGGCGTCTCGACCAGCGTCACCGGCTTCACCACGTTCTACGGCACGTCGGCCGCCGCGCCGCACGCCGCCGCGATCGCGGGCCTGGTGCTTTCGGGCAACCCGGGGCTTCCCCCGGCCGACGTGCGCGAGGCGCTGATCAACACCGCCGTCGACATCCTGGCCCCGGGCCGTGACCCCTCCAGCGGCGCGGGCGTCATCCTCGCCGACAAGGTGCTCGCGTACACCGGTGCCAGCCCGCAGCCGCTCGCGACCGCGGGCCAGCCGACGGTCACCCCGGCCGACGGCGGCTCCGCGCTCGACCCGGGCGACACCGCCAAGGTGACCCTGCCGGTGACCAACCGCGGCGACGGCACCGCGTCGTCGACCAGCGTCGTGCTCACCAGCCCGACCCCCGGTGTCACGGTGGCGCCGCGGTCGAAGTCGTACGGCACGATCAGCCCCGGGCAGACCGGCGTGAACGACTTCACCATCACCGTTCCCACCACGCAGGAACTCGGTGTGCCGGTGGTGCTGAACGCCAGGGTGACTTTCGCGGGTTCGTTCTCGCCGAGCACGTCGACGTTCTCGCTGCCTGTCGGCACGCCGTCGCCGGTGACGCAGAACTTCGCCTACGCCGGTGCGGCGGTGGCCATCCCGGACAGCGACCCGACCGGCGTGACCGTGCCGATCACGGTGAGCGGCGTGGGACGCGCGTCGAAGCTGACGTTCTCGGTGGACGGGGCCACGTGCAACACCGACCAGACCTCGACGACGGTGGGCATCAACCACTCGTACGTCGGTGACCTGGTCGGCACGCTGACCTCGCCGGCGGGCGCGAAGGCGACCGTGTTCCAGCGCGGCGGCGGCTCGGGCAACAACGTGTGCCAGGTCGTCTTCGCCGACACCGCGACCGCTCTGTTCAGTTCGGCGCCCGCGGCGAATGCCCCGTTCACCGGGACCTACAAGCCGGTGCAGCCGTTGGGCGGCCTCACCACCGGTACGGCGGCCGACGGTGTCTGGACGTTCACCGCGGTGGACGTCGCCGGTGGCGACACCGGTTCGATCCGCTCGATCTCCTTGCACGTCAACGGTTTCGTCCAGCCCGGGGTGGCTGAGCGGCCCGCGGGCGTCGGGAAGTCGGTCGGCAAGGGGCCGGTGAAGCCGGTCTAGTCCTCTCGTGAAGCGCGTGAAGGCCTCCTTGCCTACCCTGAAGGTAGTGAAGGGGCCCTTCGCTACCCGACGATGTGATCCTTGGTGACACTGGGGCGAATGTGACACCACTACCGTCCCGATAGTCCGTGAAGGCCTCCTTGAGGGACCCAGAGTCCCGCAAGGAGGCCTTCACGGACTTTGGCTCGCGAGACCACCGGGACGCGTAGGTTGAACCCATGGCGAGGGAGCGGCAGGTGGCGGGCGGGGGACGGGCGGTCGAGGTCGCCCCGGACCGCCTCGAAGGCTGGTACGCCCGGTTCGCCGTCCGCAACGAGGGCGTGCGCTCGACGGAATTCGCGCCGGACATCGTCACGGTCACCGCGGACAACGGTGTCGTCGCCGTCGCGACCGTCCCTTTCGGACCGTTGGACGCCGAGGGAACCGTGGCCGGACTGGCCATCGGACCGCTCGTCGACCACGCCCTTGTCTCCCGGAGGATCGCGCTCCTGCTGGTGCGGCGAGGCGGGCACAGTGTCGGGATCGCGCGCGGGGGAGTGGTCGTCCAGTCCAGGACGGATCGCCATCTCGTCCAGGGCCGGTCCGCGGCGGGCGGCTGGTCGCAACAGCGTTTCGCGCGACGCAGGGAAGGGCAGGCGCGCGTCGCGCTGCGTTCCGCCGCCGAAGACGCCTTCGAGGTGCTCCTGCCTCAACTGTCCGAAGTGGACGCGGTCGTACTCGGGGGCGACCGGCGGGCGCTGGAATCACTGCGGGAGGACCGGCGGCTGGCACCGCTGTTCGAGCGTGCCGAACCCCGTGTTCTCGACATCGCCGAACCGCGCCGGACGGTGCTCGACGACGCGGCCGAACGGGCGGTCGCGGTGGAGATCACGCTGCGCGAGCCGTGACGCCGGGCACGGTCGGGCGACGTACGCGGAGGGCTGAAGGGCCCCTTACCCGCATGTGATGCGGCGAAGTTCCCTTCACCGCGCCGCACGCGGGGAAAGCGTCCTTCAGCCCCGTCTCCCGTGACATCGGGCACGGTCGGGTAAATCCGCTCGACACCGGCCCGTACACTGATCGCGTGGACATCCTCTTGGAGTAGCTCCTCGCCGGCCCCGGGCCGGCGAGTCGAAGCTGTCCGCTCATCCACCCCCTTTTACCGGGAGTTCCCGTGATCACGGCCTCTGGCCTGCAGCTGCGCGCTGGTTCGCGCATTCTGCTCGACGAAACCAACGTCCGCATCCAGCAGGGCGACCGGATCGGCCTGGTCGGCCGCAACGGCGCCGGCAAGACCACCTCGCTCAAGGTGCTGGCGGGGGAGGGCGAGCCGCACGCCGGCGAGGTCCGCCGCAGCAGCGAGCTGGGCTACCTGCCGCAGGACCCGCGTGAGGGCGACCTGTCCGTCACCGCGAAAGACCGCGTGCTCTCCGCCCGCGGCCTCGACTCGTTGATGCGCAACATGGAAAAGGCGCAGACCGCGATGTCGGAGCTCGTGGACGACAAGGAGCGCGACAAGGCGATCAACCGCTACAGCCGTCTCGAAGAGCGCTTCGCCTCACTCGGTGGCTATGCCGCCGAAAGCGAGGCCGCGCGGATCTGCTCCAACCTCGGACTCGCCGACCGCGTGCTCGCGCAGACGCTGCAGACCCTCTCGGGTGGACAGCGCCGCCGCGTGGAGCTGGCCAGGATCCTGTTCGCCGCCGCCGAGGCGGGCGCCGGTGGCAAATCCGAGACGATCCTGCTGCTCGACGAGCCCACCAACCACCTCGACGCCGACTCCATCAACTGGCTGCGCGGGTTCCTGAAGCAGCACGACGGTGGTCTCGTCGTGATCAGCCACGACGTCGAACTGCTCGGCGACGTGGTCAACAAGGTGTGGTTCCTCGACGCGACCCGCAGTGAGCTGGACCTCTACAACATGGGCTGGCAGCGCTACCTCGACGCGCGGGCCACCGACGAGAAACGCCGCCGCCGCGAGCGTGCGAACGCCGAGAAGAAGGCGGCCACACTGCAGCAGCAGGCCGCGAAACTCGGTGCGAAGGCGACGAAGGCGGTGGCCGCCAAGAACATGGCGCGCCGCGCCGAGCAGATGCTTTCCGCGCTCGACGAGACCCGCCAGGCCGACAAGGTCGCCCGGATCAAGTTCCCCGAGCCCGCGCCCTGCGGCCGCACCCCGCTCACCGCGGAGGGACTTTCGAAGTCCTACGGTTCGCTCGAGATCTTCACCGGAGTCGACCTCGCCATCGACCGCGGTTCGAAGGTTGTCGTACTCGGATTGAACGGCGCCGGAAAGACCACTTTGCTCCGGCTGCTCGGCGGAATGGAAACTCCGGATACCGGCGAGACCATTCCGGGTCACGGATTGCGTTTGGGCTATTACGCACAGGAACATGAAACGCTCGACCACGATGCTTCCGTGTGGGAAAATATCCGTCACCTCGCCCCGGACACCGGCGCGCAAGAGCTGCGGAACCTTCTCGGATCGTTCCTCTTCACCGGCGAACAGCTCGATCAGCCCGCCGGCACGCTCTCCGGTGGCGAGAAGACGCGGCTCGCGCTCGCCGGGCTGGTGTCCAGCGCTGCCAACGTTTTGCTGCTCGACGAGCCGACGAACAACCTCGATCCGGCCAGCCGCGCCCAGGTCCTGGACGCTTTGCGCAGCTTCGCGGGCGCCGTGGTCCTGGTGACGCACGACCCGGGCGCGGTCGAGGCGCTGGAGCCGGAACGCGTGATCCTGTTGCCGGACGGAACCGAGGACCATTGGTCCGCCGATTATCTGGAACTTGTCCAGCTTGCGTGAGCCCTGCGTCCGTTCGGGTGCTTGATCGATGCCATCCGGCCACTGAAATGGCCCAATGTGATCGCGGTTTCAGCAGTTTTGCGCTCGTCGTCTGGCATTCCGGCGCTCAGTGTTCGATCATTGCGGCGACAGGGGCCGCTATGTGGCCCAGAACACTCTCGGCGGGAAGGCGATCGACGTGGCTGATCTCAAGAAAGGCGCGCGGATCACCGGCAACACGCGTGACAAGCTGGCCGCTGACCTGAAGAAGAAATACGAGAAGGGCTCGAGCATCCGCGCCCTCGCGGAGTCCACGGGCCGTTCGTACGGGTTCGTGCACCGGGTCCTCTCGGAGTCCGGCGTCCAGCTTCGTGGCCGTGGTGGTGCCACCAGGGTCAAGAAGAAGTAGTCACGAAGAAGTAGCGGACTGCTGCGCGGGGGGCGCAGTTCCCTTACCCGGGACCGCTGTTTCACGGGATTCACTGGAGCCGAAGGCCAGCCTGGCACCGAGCAGGACCAGCGGGTACACCAGGTAGCCGTACCTCGTCGCCGGGGTGAGCAGGATCAGCGCGCTCAGCCCGACGGCCATGCGCAACAGCGCGTCCGAACCGGTCGTGGGAGGTCGGCGCACCAGCCAGATCAGGATCGCGACGGCAGCGATCCCGAGCAGGGCGAAGGAAAACGCCATCCCGACGGGACCGAGTGAGGCGATGAGGCGCCCGGGCAACGGGCTCGCCGCCGGTGACTTGACCACGCCCATTCCCAGCGGGAACCGGAAGACGTGCTCGACGAACGCTTTCGGGTCCACCAGATAGACCGGCACGTGCAGGACGAGTGTCGTCACCACGAGTGCCGCGGCGAATCCGCCCAGTGCGCGAGGACCACGCCGCGTGAGCAAGAGGACACCCAGCACCACGACCGCGGGCGCGACGATGAGTTTCGCGCTGATCACGAGCGCCAGCACGAGACCCGACAGGACCGCGCGTCCGCTCGTGGCCAGCGCGAAGGACAGCACCAGCAGGCCCACGATGGCCAGATCCGGGCCGGCCACGGCCCAGGTCAGCGCGGTCAACGGGCAGGCGAGGGCGAGTTGTGCGGCGCTCACCGGGATTTTCGGCCACTTCAGCAGCCGCAGCGTCAGCAGTACACATGCGACGGCCGCCAGCGCGAACATCCAGCGCGCGTCGGTGAGGGCGTCTGCCACCGGCCCGCCGCCGAGCAACGCGCGCGGCAGGCCGAAGACGGTCATCACCGGACCGTATGGGGTGTAATCGTTTACTTCCGCCGCGCGGCCGAGCGCGGTGACGTCGACGTACGGGGTTCCGTTCTCCAGAAGGAGTTTCGCCGACCGTTCGATCACCCAGACCTCGGGCTGGGCGGCCCACGAGAACGGCGTGATGAGCCAGTCCACTCCGGTCAGACGGCGAATGACGAGCATTCCCAAGGGAAGGATCATCGCGAACAGCCCAATGGCTCCGATACCCACCCACCGTGAGCCGAGCGCGCCGGTCGGCCGTTTGCCGCGGCGGGCGGCGAGGATCAGCCAGCTGGTGTGGACCACGGCGAGGCCGTAACCTGCGACAGCGAAATTGGCCCACACGCGGTATCCGTAGAACTCCGCGACGGCGGTGTTCAGCCCGGCGAAAATCAGGCAGCCGGCGTAGAAGACCAGGTCGATGGTCAGCTGCCGCGAGTCCTTGGTCACCGGCTCAGGCTACCGACGCGGCCGTACCCGCCGGAAAGAGGACGCGGAAACCGGGAAGCATCCGGTGTTCTTCGGTGTTGGTGCTGGTTATATCCGGGAAAAATCTCGACCAATGTCGAGGTTTACTGGGGGCGAGGAGAGGGATCTCATGGACAACACGTGGACGCTGATGAACTCGGCGATGAAGTCGGCCGACGTTCCGAAGGGGCTGCACAAGGGGACGCTCCGCCGCGTCGCAAGGTTCGCCAGGCCGCACTGGCGGAGGTTGCTGATATTCCTGGTGCTCACCGTCGTCTCGGCGGTGCTGGCGGTGAGCACGCCGGTACTGGCCGGGAAGGTGGTCGACGCGATCGTCGGCGGGCACGACGTCTCGCTGGTGGTGTGGCTGGCCGTGGTGATCGCGGTGCTGGCGCTGATCGACGCCGGACTCGGGCTGGCCGAGCGGGCACAATCGTCGAGGATCGGTGAGGGGATCATCCTCGACCTGCGGGTCGCGGTGTACCGGCACGTGCAGCGGATGCCCGTCGCGTTCTTCACACGCACCCGCACCGGCGCGCTGGTGAGCAGGCTCAACAACGACGTCATCGGCGCGCAGCGCACGTTCACCGCGACACTGTCCGGTTTGGTCACCAACGTGATCCAGCTCGTACTGTCGCTGGTGGTCATGGTGACGCTGTCCTGGCAGGTCACCCTGCTGGCGCTGGTGCTGCTGCCGGTCTTCATCCTGCCGACGCGGCGGCTCGGGAAGCGGATGGCCGCGTTGCAGCGGGAGGCGGGCCAGCTCAACGCTTCGATGACCACGCAGATGACCGAACGGTTCTCCGCGCCGGGCGCGACGCTGGTGAAGCTCTTCGGCGACCCGGGACGGGAAGTGGGCGACTTCGGCGCGCGGGCCGGGCGGGTGCGCGACATCGGGGTGCGGACGGCGATGCTGACGCGCTGGTTCCTGACCAGCCTGACCACGGTTTCCGCGCTCGCGCAGGCCCTGGTCTACGGGCTGGGCGGCTACCTCGCGCTGACCGGGGCGCTCGCGCCGGGCACCGTCGTGGCGCTGGCGTTGCTGCTGACCAGGCTGTACTCGCCGCTGACCGCGCTGGCGAACGTCCGGGTGGACGTGATGACCGCGCTGGTGTCGTTCGAGCGGGTCTTCGAGGTGCTCGACCTCAAGCCGATGATCGAGGAGAAGCCTGCCCCGCGTGCGCTGCCCGAAGGCCCGGTGTCGGTGGAGTTCTCCGACGTCCGGTTCGGCTACCCCGCGGCGGACCGGTACTCGCTGGCGTCGCTGGAGGATGTGTCCACTTTGGATCACCGAGGCGGTGACGAGGTGCTGCACGGCATCACCTTCCGCGCCGAACCCGGGCAGATGGTGGCGCTGGTCGGTTCTTCCGGAGCCGGCAAGTCGACGATCGCGTCGCTGCTGCCGCGTCTCTACGACGTCGACGCCGGTTCGGTCCGGCTGTCCGATGTGGACGTTCGGGAGCTGAGTTTCGCCTCGCTGCGGGAAACCGTCGGTGTGGTGACCCAGGACGGGCACCTCTTCCACGAGACGATCCGGGCGAACCTCGAGTACGCGCGGCCGGGCGTCACCGACGCCGAGATCTGGTCGGCGCTGGACCGCGCCCGGCTGGCCGAGCTGATCCGGGAACTGCCGGACGGGCTCGAGACCGTGGTGGGGGAGCGGGGTTACCGGCTCTCCGGCGGGGAACGGCAGCGGCTGACCATCGCGCGGCTCCTGCTGGCGCAGCCGAGGGTCGTCATCCTCGACGAGGCGACGGCTCATCTGGACTCGCAGTCCGAGGCGGCCGTCGGCGAGGCGCTGACCGACGCGCTGGACGGGCGGACCGCCCTGGTCATCGCGCACCGGTTGTCGACGGTGCGGGCGGCGGACCAGATCCTGGTGATCGAGCACGGCGAGATCGTCGAGCGAGGGACGCACGAGGAACTCCTCGCGAGGGAAGGGCGCTACGCGACGCTTTACCTGACGCAGTTCGCGGAGGAACCCGCGGTCGCGTGACCCCTCTCGGGAGGGTTCTATCGAGGGGGAGGGCTGCTGGTGCTCCTGAGCCTGAGGTCATCGAGTGTCCGTGAAGGCCTCCTTCACTACCTTGAGGGTAGGGAAGGAGGCCTTCACGGACCTGCCCCGACAGGTTGCCCTGCCCCTCCACAACCGTCCTCACCGCTCACGAGACCAGATCGCGTTCACCAGGGCCATCTTGCGCGGATCGTCGCGCATGAGCGGACCCATCCGGTTCATCGTGTAGCCGAAGGCGATCCCGCTCTCGGGATCCACGCCGCCGGACGAGCCGCCGAGCCCGTCGTGCCCGAACGCGCGCGGGTTCGGCCCGAAGCCGCGTTCCTCGCTGCCGAGGTAGAACCCGAGCGCCCATTCGTTGCCGAGCCCGCCGACGACGTCGGCCTCGCGGCCCTGCCCTTCGCGGGCGTTCGCGAGGGCCTTGTCCGAGAGCAGCCGCCCCGAGGCGAGCGCACCGTAGATCGTCGCGATGGCCCTGGCGGTGCCATGTCCGTTCAGGGCGGGCAGGATCGCGCGCCGCCATGCCGGTTCGTTGGCGTCGCGACCTCGGACGCGCGGATTCGCCAGTGCCGCGAGGGCGGCCGGGCCCGCGTTGGCGAACGCCTGTGCCAGCGCGCCCGCCGTCTCGGCGCTGAGCACCGGCTCGACGAGGGTGGAGCAACGCGCCAGATCGTCTTCGGAGTCCAGGCCGATCTGGAAGTCCGCGTCCAGCGGGCCCGCGACGTGCTCGGCGAAGTACGCGCGGACGTCCACCCCGCTCACCCGGCGGACCACCTCGCCGACGAGGAAGCCGAACGACAGCGCGTGGTAGCCACTGGCCGTGCCCGGTTCGAACAGCGGGGCCTGCGCGGCGAGCAGTCCGGTGACGTGGTCCCAGTCGTACAGTTCCTCGACCGTCACCGGCCGTTCGAGGCCGATGCCGGTCACTCCGGAGCGGTGCGAGAGCAGCCAGCGCACCGGGACGTCCTGCTTGCCCGCGGCCGCGAACTCCGGCCAGTACCCGGAGACGGGTGCGTCGAGGTCGAGCAGGCCGGCGTCGGCGAGGTGATGCGCGCAGAGAGCGGTCATGCCCTTGGTGGTCGACCAGACGTTGGTGAGCGTGTCCGCCCGCCACGGGGTCGTCCGGTCCGGATCCGCCCAGCCCGCCCAGAGATCGACCACGGTCTCGCCGTGCCTGGTCACCGAAAACGCCGCGCCGAGTTCCTCGCGTCGCTCGAAGTTCTCCTCGAAGGCGGCCCGTACGGGTTCGAATCCCGCCGCGCATTCGCCGTGGATCTCGATCATGGACACGGACCTCCCACGAGACACCGACCAGTCGGTATGTGACCGTAGAAGGACCGCGCGGACGAGTCAAGAGGCTCGTCCGCGCGGACCGCGGCTACCGGAGAGCGGGAACCCGGGCGCCGTACTTGGCCAGCAGCGCGGCGTTGGCCTCGTCGCCACCGTCCACGTTGGAACTGCGCCACAGCGGGATGTCGACGCCCTGCGCCGCGCCGAGGTCCACCACCTCGGCCAAGACCAGGTTCCACAGGAAGGCGTTGATCACTGTGGACAGTGGCGCCGTCCGCGGAGCCTCCGGCGGGTAGCTCGAGTCGCCGGGGCGGACGTGGGAGTCGAGCACGATGCTGGCTTCTTCGATCAGCGTCGTCGCCGCGCGCTTCGGCGCCGCGGCCACGGACGCGGCCGAGCTCACCGCGATGACCGACGCGCCGCGGGCTCGGGCGCCGGCGGCCAGCTCGACCGGATACGGGTTCACCCCCGAGGTCGAGAACACCACCAGCAGGTCGTCCGGACCCGGCGCGCGTTCGGCCAGCACCTCTTCGGCGAGCCCGGAGCGGCGTTCGGTCTTGGTGCTGTGCTGCGCGCCGTGCAGCGGCAGCAGCTCGGGGTGGTAGACCGGGTACACGCAGGCGAGGCCGCCCGCGCGATAGAAGGTCTCGGCGACCGCGGCCAGCGAATGGCCCGCTCCGGCGGTGAACACCAGGGCGTCGGCCTGGATGACCCCCAGGATCAGCTCGGCCGATTTCCGGATCTGCTCCGCGTTACCCCGTTCGGCCTCCGCGAGCCGTTCGGCGACGTCTGCATAACGTTCGGTGGTACTCACCACATCCGCCCTTCCGTCTGGAGATCAGCGACGAATGTATCGCGTGGACCAATGGCCGAAGTGGAATACATCGGGAGATGATCGAGGTTGACCCGATCGCTGCGGCCGGGTTCCGGAGACTGGAGGATCCAGGGTGAGCGAGGCTGATCCCGCGGTGCGGATTTGGCGGGTGCGTGGCCAGGTGAAGGCCGTGGTGCTGGTGTTGCACGGCGGCGCGGAGCACAGTCATGCCCGCGTTCCGTGGTGGCGGCTGGCATACCAGCGGATGGTGCCGCTGGCGAAGGACGTCCACCGGGCGGGCCGGAGGCACGGTGTCGAGGTGCGGCTCCTGCGCAACCGGGTCTACGGCTGGAACGACCACGGAACCGACGCGCTCGCCGACGCGCGCTGGGCCCTGGAACGGATCCGCGAAGACCATCCGGGCTCACCCGTGGTCCTCGTCGGCCATTCGATGGGAGGTCGGGTCGCGTTGCGCGTCGCCGATGATCCGGCTGTCATCGGGGTCTGCGCGCTGGCACCGTGGACACCACCGGGTGAACCCATCGGCGCCGTCCGGGGCCGTGCCGTGCTCATCGCGCACGGGACCAAGGACCGGATGACCGATCCGGTGGCCTCACACGCTTTCGCGGAACGCGCCGAAAAGGTGACATCGCGGTCCGCGCGGTTTGAGATCGGCGGGGAGGGGCACGCGATGCTTCGGAGGTCTCGCGTCTGGAACCGTCTCGTACGGGCTTTCACCCTCGAGCTCATCGAAGCCGGGGGAAACGACGAAACGCTGAGCGCGGCCTGGAACAGGCCGAGCTCCGAGCGGCTGCGGATCCCGGTCTAGACCGGGCGGGAGGGAGCACCTTTTATGTCCACGTCAAGCATCGATCGGGCGGCAAGCCCGTCCGGCCTGCCCACGCCCGACGAGTCGCGGTGGCCGGGTCTGGCCACCCCGCCGCATTCGCCGTTCCGCGCGCGGATCGCCGAACAGTTGTTCCGCCGTGCGGTGCATCCGCTGAACGTCCGCGTGCGGATGCCCGATGGTTCCCAGCTCGGCTCCGGCGGTCCGGACGCGCCCGAGATGCGCGTCAACCGGCCGGCCGCCCTCTTCCATCGCCTTGGTGTCGACGCGAAGATCGGGTTCGGCGAGGCCTACATGGTCGGCGACTGGACGAGCGACGCGCTCGCCGAGGTGCTGACCCCGTTCGCGGAGCGGATGGCGACGCTCATCCCGCCGCTGCTGCAACGGTTCCGCCGGTTCGTCGATCGCGGCCACCCCGCGGACGAGGAGAACACCATCGAGGGGTCGCGGGCGAACATCCACCGCCATTACGACCTCTCCAACGACCTTTTCGGCGCGTTCCTCGACCCGTCGATGATGTACTCGTCGGCGCTGTTCGGCCCGGACGACGACCTCACCACCGCCCAGCACCGCAAGATCGACAGCGTCCTCGACTACGCCGGGGTCCGCGAAGGCAGCACGGTGCTCGAGATCGGCACCGGCTGGGGCGAACTCTCGATCCGGGCCGCCGCGCGCGGAGCCAAGGTGACGTCACTGACCATTTCCGAGGAGCAGGCGGCGCTGGCGACCGAACGCATCGCGGCGGCGGGCTTCGCCGACCGGGTCGACGTCCGGCTGTGCGACTACCGCGACTCGACCGGCGAATACGACGCCGTGGTCAGTGTCGAGATGATCGAGGCCGTCGGTGAGACGTACTGGCCGACGTTCTTCGAGACCATCGGGAAGCGGCTGAAGCCGGGCGGCCGGTTCGGGCTCCAGGCCATCACCATGGACCACGAACGCATGCTCGCCGCCGCCCGTTCGTACACGTGGGTGCACAAGTACATCTTCCCCGGCGGGCTCATCCCGTCGACCACCTCGGTCGAACAGGGCATGCTGGACCACACCCGGCTGAAACTGCAGGGAGTGCGCGAGTTCGGCCAGGACTACGCGCACACGCTGCGGCTGTGGCGGGAGCGGTTCACTCATCGGTGGGACGAAATCACCGAACTGGGCTTCGACGACGTCTTCAAACGGATGTGGGAGTTCTACCTGGCGTACTCCGAAGCGGGGTTCCGTTCGGGGTATCTCAAGGTCCACCAGTTCGGCTTCGCCGACAACGGGCGGTGAACGCCACCCAACCGATGCGGGGTGCCGCACGTCCTTCACCTAGGGTCTGCGGTTGACTGGGCCCCACACGCGAAATCGGGACGGGTGATTCGGCATGACGTATGGAGGCGACGACCGAGGGCGACGGATGCCGCCACAGCGGCCGCCGTCCGGCCGCCCCCGGCGGCACCAGCCCGCGCAGATGATGCCGCTGCCGGGCCGGGGGAGCAGCCCGTACGACGAGCGGACGACGCCCATGGGGCACGGAGGCGCCGAGCGTCCCGCCGGTCCGCCACCGCGCCGCCCGGAACCGCCTCCCGGCCGCCCGATGGACGGCGCGCGCCCGCCGCGGCGACGCAAGCGCTGGGGCTTCGGCAAGGTGCTGGTCACGTTGCTGACCGTGTTCGTGGTGTTCCTCGCCGGCGTGTGGGTGTACCTGGAGTTCTCCATCAACCGCGTCGACGCGCTGGCCGACTACTCCGGCCGCCCCGTCGCGGCCGAGGGCACCAACTGGTTGATCGTGGGCTCCGACAGCCGTGACGGGCTGACACCGGAGGAGCAGGAGAAGCTCGTCACCGGTGACGTCAAGGCCGCCGGCGGCGGCAAGCGGACCGATACCATCATGATCGCGCACGTCCCGGACAACAGCACCAAGCCGACGCTGCTGAGCCTCCCGCGCGACTCGCAGGTGGCCATCCCGGGGCACGGCAAGAACAAGATCAACTCGGCGTTCTCGATCGGCGGCCCCGCACTGCTCGCGCAGACCGTCGAAGGTGCCACCGGCCTGCGGATCGACCACTACGCCGAGATCGGGTTCGGCGGATTCGCCAAGATCGTCGACGCGATCGGCGGGGTCAACATGTGTGTCGAGAAGCCGATGGAGGACACCATGACGGGGATCAAGATCCCCGCGGGCTGTCAGGACCTCCAGGGCCCGCAGGCGCTCGGGTTCGTCCGCATGCGGCACAGTGACGCCACCCCGCGTTCGGACCTCGACCGCGTCGCCAACCAGCGGAAGTTCATCGGCGCGCTGGTCAGCGAGATCGGCAGCCCCGGCACGCTGCTGAACCCGTTCTCGCTGTTCCCGCTGCTGTCGACAGCGCCGGACGCGCTGACCATGGATTCGGGCGATCACGTGCACAACCTGGTCGGGCTCGCGCTGGCGATGCGCGGGATCTCGTCGGGCGGCGTCGTCACCACGACGGTCCCGGTGACCAACGGTTCGGCGGAGAACTGGGACAAGACCAAGTCGAAGCTGCTGTTCGACGCTTTGAAGAACGACACGGTGATCCCGGACAGCGCGATCCTGACCTGAGTTCTCGGGGAGGCCGGGGGCCTTCACGCTGGTACCCCTAGGGCGATCCGCAAGTCCGTGAAGGCCTCCTTGAGGGACCCAGGGTCCCTCAAGGGGGCCTTCACGGACCGAGCCTGAGGCACGTCCGGCGCCCGAAAATCAGAGGCGTCCGGGGCGACGGTGAGTCACCATGGGGTGATGGAAGCGCCCGCCGAAACCCTCGCCGACGACGTCGTCGTCCTGCGCCGCTGGAAACCGGAGCAACTCGACACCTTGGCAGCCGTCGCGGGGGATTCCGCTGGGCACCTCGGTGCGTGGATGCTCTGGGCCACCGACGGCTACGGGGAGTCCGAGGCCAAGGAGTTCCTCGAGAACGCGGCGCGCAACTGGGCCGAAGGCAGGAACTACGACTTCGCGATCTTCGCCGACGGTGCGGTCGTCGGCGGCGCGGGCATGATGACGCGGCCGGGCTGGATCGAGATCGGCTACTGGCTCAGCCGCCACCACACCGGCCGCGGCCTGGTGACGAGGGCCGCGCGGCTGCTGACCGCCGAGGCCTTCCGGATCGGCTCGCCGGAGGTCGAGATCCGGCACGACGAGAAGAACCTCGCGAGCGGCGCCGTGCCCGCGCGGCTGGGGTTCACGATGATCGGTGAGGAGGCCGCCGAGCCGCCGTTCGCCCCCGCCTGCGCGGGCGTCAACAGGATCTGGCGGCTCAAGCGTCCTTAGCCTTGCGGTCGCGCAGGGCCGCGAGCGCCTTGTCGGCGTGCACGGTGAACTTCAGCTCGCTCTTGATCACTTCGAGCACCTTGCGATCGGTGTCGATGACGAACGTGTGCCGTTTGGCGTGCAGCGGGCTGAATTTGCGCCATACGCCGAACTGTTTCGCCACCACACCGTCCACATCGGACAGCAGCGGGTAGTCGAAGCCGTGCTTGGCCGAGAACTCCTGCTGCTTGGCGACGGCGTCCGGGCTGATCCCGACACGGTGCGCGCCGACTTCGGCGAATTCCGCGGCGAGGTCACGGAAATGGCAGCTTTCCGCGGTGCAGCCGCTCGTCATCGCGGCGGGGTAGAAGAACAGTACGACCGGGCCGGACGAAAGGAAGTCCGACAGCGTGCGTTCCTCGCCCTTGTCGTCGGGCAGGGTGAAGTCCGGGGCGATGTCACCTTGGTCCATGGACGGATCATGCCACCTCAGTGGGCGTGCCGTTCGATCAGTTCGTCGACCTCGTCCCCGGTCGCGGAATCGGCGACGAACGAGCCACGCGCCGCGAGGACGCCGTACCGCCGAAGCCGCTCGGCCTGCTCGTGGCTGCGGACGCCTTCCGCGCCGATGCGCAGTTTCAGCTCCTTGGCCCTGGTGACCAGCTGGCACAGGTGACGGACATCGGCCTCGTCCTCGCCGTCGGCCAGCGCGTCGATCACCGCGCCGGACAGGATCACGTGACGGACCGGCAGCCGATGCTGCGGGATCAGTTCCAGATCGGCCGAACCGGAGATCGTCAGCACCAGCTGGGCGCCCAGATCGGCCAGCACCGCGAAGGAGTCCAGCACCTCGCCGCGTGGGTCGAGCACGGACTCGCGATCGGTGCACAGCCGCAACGCCTGCGCGGGCAGGTTGTGCCGGTCGAGCTGTTCCTTGACCAGCAGCACCAGATCGGGGTCGATGGCCAGCCGGTTCGGCAGCCGCACGCAGACGTCCGGTGCCGCGTCACCGAACCGTTGCCGCCAGCGCGCGGTGGCGGCGAGGGATTCCGCCAGCAACCACCGGCCGAGCGGGATGGTCATCCCGGTGGTCTGCGCCAGCGGGTAGAACTCGTCGGAGTCCAGTTCGCCCTTCTCCGGATGGGTCCAGCGCAGCCCCGCGTTGACCGCGGCCAGCTGATCCGGGTTCGCGAGCTTCACCGTCGGCTGGTAGATCAGCGAGAACTCGCCGTTCTCCAGCGCGCCCGCGATGACCGCGCCGAGCTGGTAGCGGCCGCGGTCGCGCGCGTCGAGTTCCGGGTCGAACAGCATCCACTGCGCCTTGCCCGCCTCCTTGGCGCGGTGCAGCGCGATCTCCGCGGCGCGCAGCAGGTCTTCCGGCCCGCCGTCGGCGACCGGGCGGACGACGATGCCGGCGCTCGCGCTGACCCCGATGCCGTGCCCGCCGAGGTAGATCGGCTCGACCAGTTCCTCCAGGGCCTGCTCGACCAGATCGATCACCTGGGGCGAGGTGAACTCGCCGCGCAGCAGGATGGCGAACCCGTCGCCGGAGAGCCGGGCGACGGAACCGTTGTAGCGGCCGGCGAAGACGGATTTGAGCTTGTTCGCGACCCCGCGCAGCACCTGGTCGCCGACGCCGGCGCCGAGGCCGTCGTTGATCACCTTGAAGCCGTCGACGTCGAGATAGACGAGCGCGACCTGCTCGCCGCCGGACCCGGCCAGCGCGGTCTCGAGGGCGTTGCCGAACGCGGTGGCGTTCGGCAGGCCGGTCAGCGCGTCGTGCACGTTCTGGTGGAGCAGTCGTTCCTGCAGCAGGTGGATCTCATTGGCGTCGGAGACCATCAGCACCGGATACGTCGAGCCGGGCCGGTCTCCGGGAAGGTCGGTCAGGGTCACGTCGACCCAGAGCGTGCCTTCCTCGCTGTGGTCCAGCAGCAGGCGTTCCTGCTGGGTCGGCTGGCCGAGGTTCATGAGCTGGGAGAGCCCGTTCCGCAGCCGGGCGACGTCGTGGTCGGCGGAGCCGAGTTCGGAGATGTTCCGCCCGCGCAGCGACGTGGGGCGGCAGCCGAGGAGTTTGCCGAGCGCGACGTTCGCCTCGACGATCCTGCCGTCGGAGTCGGCGAGCGCGATCCCGATGGGGGAGGCGGAATAGAGCTTGGAGAAGCGCAGCAGAGCGGGCTGGTGGTCGGGCTCGGTCCGGACGGCGTCCTGGGCGACGCCGAGCAAGAGCCGCTCGAGTTGCTCCTGGGGAAGCGATACTCCTTTAGTGTCAGCGAGCGTCGCGGCCCATCTCCGAGCGACGTCGACCAACCCTGGCGCGGAACCAGGCTCAGGCACACTTCACCTCTTCATGCGCGGTTTATGGCCAGCTCAGACCGGGTGTCCGAGCCCACGGGCCCACACTAGGTATGAGCCGACCGGGAGTAGTGCCACGGCATCATGCTCGATACGGGGTGTCTACCGGCTGAAAGGGTGATCGCCGCTACACGAGTGGTGACCGGAGGTTACCAAGAGTACTCGATCGTGGATGTCCCTTTAGTCGGGATTCAGCCGGTCTTGAATCAACAAGGCTCGAGTTCGATCGGCAGGCCGTCCGCGGGGACGGGCAGCGAGACGTAGTCCCAGCGCGCGGTGTAGTCCTCCGGGACCGACCAGCGATACGCCCGCAGCATCTCGTGCAGCAGCGCCTTCACTTCGAACGTCCCGAAATGCAGTCCGACGCACTTGTGCGCGCCGCCGCCGAAGGGCATCCACGCGTAGCGGTGCGACTTGTCCTCGCGGCGTTCCTCGCCGAAGCGGTCCGGGTCGAACCGCATCGGGTTCGTCCAGTGCTCAGGCGAGAAATGGTTGACGGTGGGGGAAACCCCGACCAGTGTCCCTTCGGGAATGAAGTGTCCGAGGACCTCGGTGTCCTTGACGGTCTTCCTCGCCAGTGACGGCACCGGGGCCACCAGCCGCAGGGATTCCTTGATCACCAGGTCCAGCGTCGTCAGGGTCTCCAGCGCCTCGATGTCCGGAACGCCGTCGCCGAGTGCGAGCGACTCCTGACGCGCGCGTTCCTGCCACTCGGGGTTCTTGGCGAGGTGGTAGACCGCGGCGGCGCTGGTGATGGTCGACGTGTCGTGCGCGGCCATCATCAGGAAGATCATGTGGTTGACGACGTCGGAGTCGGTGAAGCGGTCGCCGTCTTCGGTGGTGGCGTGGCACAAGGCGGTGAAGAGGTCCTCGCCGTCGCTTCGCCGTTTCGCGGGCAGATTCGCCGCGAAGTAGCGTTCGAGGACCTTGCGGCCGTGCAATCCCGCCGCCCAGCGGCCGCCGGGAACGGGGAAGCGCACGATGGCCGTGCCCGCGCGCACGGAGTTCACGAACGCGCGGTTGATCGCGGCCGCGTCTTCGCCGGACCGCATACCCATGAACACGCGTGTCGCGACGTCGAGCGTGAGTTGCTTGAGGGACCAGTAAATCCGCGGGTTCGGCCTGCCTGCCCACTCGGCGATGCCCTCGCGCAGGGCCGGTCCCATCTGGTCGACGTAACCCGTGAGCCGTTGCCGGGTGAACGCCGCCTGCATGATCCGGCGGTGCAGGTGGTGCTCGCCGAAGTCGAGCAGCATCAGGCCCCGGTCGAAGAACTGCTCGATGAAGAACTTCCAGCCCTCCTGGGAGAAGGCCTTGTCCTTGTTCACCAACGCGATCTGGGTGGCCTCGGGACCGGAGAGGGCGACGATGCGGCGGCCGAACGCGCCCATCCACGACACCGGGCCGTAGGTCTCGTAGCGCTTGAGGCCGAACTCGATGCCGAAGCGCATGAAGTCCAGCGCGTGCCCGATGACGGGCGGGCCTTCGTCGCCGAGGACGGGTTTGAGACCCGGCGGGGCGGGCGCGAGTTCGCGGACCGGCCAGGTCGCGCCGAGCCAGCGCTGGTCGATCGAACGCGGCAGCGGGATCGAGGTGAGCGGCGGGACCCGCTCACGCAGCGCCCCGGTGACCTTTTCGACGGCGTTCGCCATGGTGACCATCTCCCCGTTGAGACCGGCTACCGCTCCACCATGATACCCTTATTGACGTTCTGACAATACCCTGGCGGAGGTACATGAAGGCCCCCTTCCTTGCGCCTGGCGCAAGGAAGGGGGCCTTCATGTACTGATCAGCCCAGTTCGGACCGCACCGCGTTCGCGGCCGCGACCAGGTTCCGCAAGGCGGGTTCCACCTCGGCGTATCCGCGGGTCTTCAGACCGCAGTCCGGGTTGACCCAGATCCGCTCGGCGGGCACGGCGCCGACGGCGGTCCGCAGCAGCCCGCTGACCTCGTCGACGCCGGGGACGCGCGGCGAGTGGATGTCGTACACACCCGGCCCGACGCCGCGGCCGAAGCCCGCCGCGCCGAGATCGGTGACGACCTCCATCTTCGACCGCGCGGCCTCGATGCTGGTGACGTCGGCGTCGAGCGCGTCGATCGCCTTCACCACCTCACCGAACTCCGAGTAGCACATATGCGTGTGGATCTGCGTCGCGTCGTCGATCCCGGACGTCGCCAGCCGGAACGACGAGACCGCCCAGGCGAAGTACGCCTCGTGCGCCGCCTTGCGCAGCGGGAGCAGTTCCCGCAGCGCCGGTTCGTCGACCTGGATGACGCGGATGCCCGCCTCCTGCAGGTCGTGCACCTCGTCGCGGATGGCCAGCGCCACCTGACGGGCGGTCTCGCCCAGCGGCTGGTCGTCGCGGACGAACGACCACGCCAGGATCGTCACCGGTCCGGTCAGCATGCCCTTGACGGGTTTGCCGGTCAGTCCCTGCGCGTAGCGCGCCCACTCGACGGTCATCGGCTCGGCTCGCGAGACGTCGCCGTACAGGATCGGCGGCCGGACACACCGCGAACCGTAGGACTGCACCCAGCCGAAGTCGGTGGCGGCGAACCCGGCCAGCCGTTCGGCGAAGTACTGCACCATGTCGTTGCGCTCGGGCTCGCCGTGCACCAGCACGTCCAGGCCGAGATCCTCCTGCAGCCGGATGACGCGCTCGATCTCCGCCTTCATCGCGGCCTCGTAGCCTGCGTCGTCCAGCGAGCCCGCTTTGTGCGCCGCCCGGGCTTTGCGGACGTCGGTGGTCTGCGGGAACGAGCCGATCGTGGTGCTCGGCAACGGCGGCAGATCCAGCGCAGCCTGCTGCGCCGCCGCGCGCTGGGCGTAGGGCGAGCGGACGGTGTCCTCCGGCCGCAGCGCCTCCAGCCGGGCACGAACCCCGGCGTCGGCCAGATCGGCCGCCGTGGCGCGATCCGTGGCGGCGGCACGGGCCGCGGAGAGGTCGACGCCCTCCTCCTTGAGCGCGCGGCCGAGCAGGACGACCTCGTCGACCTTCTGCTTGGCGAACGCGAGCCAGCCCTTCAGCCGTGGGTGGAGTTCGGCCTCTCGCTCGACGTCGTAGGGCACGTGCAGCAGCGAGCACGAAGTCGAGACGCTGACCGACTTCGCGGTGCCGAGCAACGTCGCCGCCCGGCTGAGCGCGCGGGTCGGGTCGGTGCGCCAGACGTTGCGTCCGTCGACGACACCGGCCAAGACCTCCTTGTCGCGCAAGGCGGGCTCGGCCGCGACGGCGTCCACAAAGGACTCATCGGTGACGAGGTCGACGGCGAGGGCGTCGATCGGGGAGCGGGCGAGGACACCCAGTCCACGACCGAGGCCGCCGAAGTACCCGGCGACCAGGATCTTCGGGCGCGCGGTCTCCTTCGCGAGCCGGTGGTAGGCGCGGATGAGCGCGTTGAGCTCCGGCTCGGTGCGGTCCCCGGCGAAGGCGGGCTCGTCGAACTGGACCCACTCGACGCCTTCGTCGTGCAGGCGGCGCAGCAGTTCGACGTAGCCGTCGAGGAGGTTGTCGAGCAGGTCCAGGGGGCGGAAGCCCTCAGGAGCGGTCTCGGTGGCCTTCGCGAGCAGCAAGAACGTCACCGGGCCCACGAGCACCGGCCGGGTCTCGACGCCGATCGCGCGGGCTTCGCGGTATTCGTCGAGCGGCTTGGAACCGGCGACCGAGAACGCGGTGTCCGGCCCGAGTTCGGGGACGATGTAGTGGTAGTTCGTGTCGAACCACTTCGTCATCTCCATCGCCGGCGCGTCCTGCACCCCGCGAGCGGCGGCGAAGTAGGTGTCGAGCGGCGTGAGACCGAGCTTCGTGAAGCGCTCCGGAAACGCTCCGAACAGCTCGGCGGTGTCGAGCACCTGGTCGTAGTGGGAGAACGTGTTGGAGGGGACGGAATCCAGGCCCGCGTCCTTGAGCTCACGCCAGGCCCGCGTGCGCAGCGCACGGCCGGTCTCCAGCAACGCGGTCTCGTCGATCTTGCCCGCCCAATAGCGTTCGAGTGAACGCTTGAGCTCCCTGTCCGGTCCGATCCGGGGGTAGCCCAGCACAGTGGTGCCGATTTCGGTCACAGCTCTCTCCTCGCGAGCTTGTCGTCAAAGCCCGGAGCGCGCGCAGGAGTGACCGCGTTTTCGGTCGTGCCCATCCCACGAGGCCCGGACTCACGCACGCCGTCGACGCGCGCACCACGGGCAGGTCTTCGGACTCGTGGGCGACTCGCTCGCTCCTACCGGCCGTCGCTTCCCGGGGCGCCATGCCCCAGTGCTTTACCGTGTCTCGCACGGTGACGGCTTTCGTTCCCACATACCGCTGCGGGGCAGTCCCGGATTCACACCGGGTTCCCTGTTACCTCGACCGGCCTGGGGGGCCGGGCGAACCAGTAGCGCCCCGAAGCGTACCCAGGCGCGCTACTGCCCCGCTGGACATGTGATGAACCGGACGACATACGTGATCAAACGGCGAACTCGCGTGATCAGATGGCGAACTCGCGTGATCAGAGACGGGACGCGCGTGTCTGGAGACGGAACACGCCGGGCGGAAGTCCGCCCGGCGTGTTCCGTGTTCGATCACGTGAGTTCCGTGTCCAGACACGCGAGTTACGTGTCTGATCACGCGAGATGCGGGGTCAGTCCCAGTCGAGGGCGCCACCGGACTGGTACTCGATGACGCGGGTCTCGAAGAAGTTCTTCTCCTTCTTGAGGTCCATCGCCTCCGACATCCACGGGAACGGGTTCTCCGTCTCGCCGAAGATCGGCTGGAGACCGATCTGCTGCGCCCGACGGTCGGTGATGAAGTGCATGTACTGCTCGATCAGCTCGGCCGACAGCCCGAGCATGCCGCGCGGCATGGTGTCGCGGGCGTAGGAGACCTCGAGCTCGCACGCCTCGGTCAGCATGCCGCGGATCTCGGCCTGGAACTCTTCGGTCCACAGGTGCGGGTTCTCGATCTTGATCTGGTTGATGCAGTCGATGCCGAAGTTCAGGTGGATCGACTCGTCGCGCAGGATGTACTGGTACTGCTCGGCGATGCCGATCATCTTGTTCCGGCGGCCGAGCGACAGGATCTGCGCGAAGCCGGTGTAGAACCACATGCCCTCGAAGATCACGTAGAACGCGACCAGGTCACGCAGGAAGTTCTGGTCGGCCTCGGGGGTGCCGGTCTCGAAGTCCGGGTTCTCCAGGTTCTGCGTGTACTTCAGCGCCCACGCGTCCTTCTCCGAGATGGAGGGGACCTCGCGGTACATGTTGAACAGCTCGCCCTCGACCAGGCCGAGGCTCTCGCAGATGTACTGGAAGGTGTGCGTGTGCACGGCCTCCTCGAACGCCTGGCGCAGCAGGTACTGGCGGCATTCGGGGTTGGTGATCTGCCGGTACACCGCGAGCACGATGTTGTTGGCCACCAGCGACTCCGCGGTGGCGAAGAAGCCGAGGTTGCGCTTGAGCATGGTGCGCTCGTCCTCGGTCAGGCCGTCGGCCGACTTCCACAGCGCGATGTCGGCCTGCATGGCGACCTCGGTCGGCATCCAGTGGTTGTTGCAGCCGGCGAGGTACTTCTCCCACGCCCAGGTGTACTTCATCGGCAGCAGCTGGTTGACGTCGGCGCGGGCGTTGATCATCCGCTTGTCGTCGACGTTGATCCGGGCGGCGCCGACTTCGATCTCACCGAGGCCGGTGGCGTCGGTGGAAGCGTCAAAGGTGGTCATACAGAGGCTCACTTCACGAGTGGGGTCGTGAGTGGTGATTCGGGTCAGAACCCGAATCACCACTCACGAGGATGTCTTACTGGCAGGCTTCGCAGTCGGGGTCGTCGATGCGGCAGGCGGCGCCGTCGGTGGCGACGAAGTCGACGTCGGAGACCTGCGGGATCTCCTTCGGCTCCGGCTTGGCGGCGGGAGCTGTCACCGGAACGGCCGGAACAGCGGCGGCCGGGCTGGGCGAAGCGGCGGGAGCCGGAGCCGGTGCGGGAGCGGCGGGCTTGGGTGCCGAAGGCGTGGCCGGGGCCGGGGTGGCCGAGACCGCGTTCAGCTTGCCGTCGGTGCCGCGCAGGGTGCTCTTCTCCACGTGCGTCGCGGACCGGGCCCGCAGGTAGTACGTGGTCTTGAGGCCCTTGTGCCAGGCGTAGCGGTACAGCTCGTCGAGCTTGCGGCCGCTGGGCGCCGCGATGTACAGGTTCAGCGACTGCGCCTGGTCGATCCACTTCTGGCGACGCGAACCGGCGTCCACCAGCCACTTCGACTCGATCTCGAACGCGGTGGCGTACAGCGCCTTCAGGTCGTCCGGCACGCGGTCGATCTGGCCGAGGCTGCCGTCGAAGTACTTCAGGTCCGAGACCATGACCTCGTCCCACAGCCCGCGCGCCTTGAGCGAGCGGACCAGGTGCGGGTTCACCACGGTGAAGTCACCGGACATGTTCGACTTGACGAACAGGTTCTGGAACAGCGGCTCGATCGACTGCCCGACGCCCACGATGTTGGAGATCGTCGCGGTCGGCGCGATCGCCATCACGTTGGAGTTGCGCATACCGACGGTCTTGACCCGCTCACGCAGCGGCGCCCAGTCCAAAGTGGACGAGGTGTCGACGTCGAGGCCGTCGCCCTGGCGGGCGTCGATCAGCAGCTGCATCGAGTCGATCGGCAGGATTCCCTTGCTCCACAAGGAACCCTCGAACGTCTGGTACTGGCCGCGCTCCTCGGCGAGGTCGGTCGAGGCCGAGATCGCGTAGTAGCTGATGTGCTCCATGCTGGTGTCCGCGAACTGGACGGCCTCTTCCGAGGACAGCGGGACACCGATCTCGAACAGCGCGTCCTGGAAGCCCATCAGGCCGAGCCCGATCGGGCGGTGGCGCAGGTTGGAGCGGCGCGCCTCCGGGATCGTGTAGAAGTTGATGTCGATCACGTTGTCGAGCATGCGGACGGCGGTGCGCACGGTCTTCTCGAGGCGCTTCGCGTCGATGCCCTCGGGCGTGACGTGCTTGAGCAGGTTCACCGAGCCGAGGTTGCAGACCGCGACCTCGTCGGTGGTGGTGTTCAGGGTGATCTCGGTGCACAGGTTGGACGAGTGCACGACACCCACGTGCTGCTGCGGCGAGCGCAGGTTGCACGGGTCCTTGAAGGTGATCCACGGGTGACCGGTTTCGAACAGCATGGTCAGCATGCGGCGCCACAGGTCGACAGCGCGGATCTTGCGGAACACCTTCAGCTCACCGCGTTCGGCGGCGGCCTCGTACTCGCGGTAGCGCTCGGCGAACGCGGTGCCGTAGAGGTCGTGCAGGTCCGGGGTCTCGTTCGGCGAGAACAGCGTCCACTGCGCGTCGGCCTCGACACGGCGGAGGAACTCGTCCGGCACCCAGTTCGCGGTGTTCATGTCGTGCGTACGACGACGGTCGTCACCGGTGTTCTTGCGCAGGTCGAGGAATTCCTCGATGTCCACGTGCCAGGTCTCGAGGTACGCGCAGGCCGCGCCCTTGCGCTTGCCGCCCTGGTTCACCGCGACCGCGGTGTCGTTGGCGATCTTGAGGAACGGCACGACACCCTGCGACTGGCCGTTGGTGCCCTTGATGTGCGCGCCGAGGCCGCGGACCGGGGTCCAGTCGTTGCCGAGACCGCCCGAGTACTTCGCCAGCAGCGCGTTGTTCTTGTACGCCTGGAAGATCGAGTCCAGGTCGTCGTCCACGGTGGTCAGGAAGCAGGACGACAGCTGCGGGCGCGTGGTGCCCGAGTTGAACAGCGTCGGGGTGGACGCCATGAAGTGGAACGACGAGAGCAGCTCGTAGAACTCGATGGCGCGGGCCTCGCGGTCGTCCTCGCGGATCGCGAGACCCATCGCGACGCGCATGAAGAACGCCTGCGGCAGCTCGAAGCGGACGCCGTTGTGGTGCTGGAAGTACCGGTCGTACAGCGTCTGCAGGCCGAGGAAGCCGAAGTCGAGGTCACGCTCGGCGTGGATGGCCGCGGTGATCTTGTCGAGGTCGAACGTCTGGAGCTCGGCGTTGACGAGCTCCAGCTCGATGGCGCGCTTGAGGTAGTCCCGGAAGTACTGCGGGTACCGGGCGGTCATCTCGTCCTGGCTGGCCTGCTGCGGCGCGCCCGCGAGGTAGCTGAGCGCCTCGCCGCGGAGCTTGTCCGCCAGCAGCCGGGCGCTGACGTAGGAGTAGTTCGGCTCCTGCTCGACGAGCACGCGCGCGGCCATGATCTGGGCGAGGGCGAGTTCGTCGGCGCTGATGCCGTCGTAGAGGTTGCGCTTGGCCTCGGCCAGCACCGGCTCGGCCGAGACGTCTTCGAGCCCGGCGACGGCCTCGCCGACCACGTGCGAGACGCGGGCCCAGTCGAGCGGGCGGACCGAGCCGTCGGCGGACTTGACGCTGATCGCGACGTCGGACGAAGCCGGCTTCTCGGACTCGCGGGCCTTCGCGCGCTCGTCACGGTAGAGGACATACGCGCGGGCGACCTTGTGGTGCTCGCCGCGCATCAGCGCGAGCTCGACGATGTCCTGGATCTGCTCGATGTGCAGCGCGGTCTCGGGACCGGCGTGGCGGAGCAGGGTGGTCTCGATCTGCTCGGTCAGTTCCTTGACCAGGTGGTGGATCCGCGACGAGGCGGCCGCGTCACCGCCCTCGACGGCGAGGAAGGCCTTGGTCACGGCGACCGAGATCTTGTTCGCGTCGAAGGGGGACACGCTGCCGTCCCGCCGGATGACTCGCACGGTCGCGGGCGTGGTGTCCGAAGACGAAGGTGGCCGCTGACCGGTTTCCACTGACATGCGTGTCTCCAATGGGCGCGTTGAAGCACCGCAAGGCCTCACAAGGCCGTGCGCTGCACGTTCACAAAGCTGGCCGACAACCGCTCCCGAGCGGTCTCCCCGTCGCTGGGCGGTGCCGGTTCCCAGAGACTACATGTAGGGGTCGGAGCCTGCACGTGCCCCAATGGGTGGCGTGTCGTGGTCTCACCCTGGCGGGTTAGACGATCACGCTGAGCGGCTGGTCAGCCGCCGAAAACGAGGGTGAAATCGCGCAGGTGGGCGCTCAGGACGGGCCGCTGACCGGCCAGGAAGCCGAACGGACCGGACTCGTTGAGCCGCCAATCCGCGGCCGCCGGACGGGGGCGGGCCTTCGCCCGGACGGGGCTTCTTTTGAGACGGCCGTCCAACATTTGTACGACGTCGAAGGCGGCGGGCATCTTCACCGGAAGGCTCGGGCGGGCGGTGAAGGCGGCCGTCGCGATCCAGTCGTCCTGGGTGGCCGCCGAGGCGGTGAAGGTCCGGCCGTGGGTGAAGTCGAGCGCGGCGAGGTCCTTGGGGATGCCCCACAGCGCCCGGCCGCCGGCGAGCGAGACCTCGCTGTCCACCCAGATGTCGGTGATGGAGCTGGAGAGGCGTTTGCCGCGGACGGCGACCGTGGCCAGCAGCTCGTGGTACTGGAGCTGTCCGGGCTCCTGGTAGTCGATCCAGGCGGTGAACACCTGGGCGCGGCCGCCCGCCACGACCGGTTCGACACCTTCGGGTAGTTCGGGCAGTTCGCTCACCGGGACACGCCACAGCGACAGGTACGCCTGACCCGCCAGGTTCCACGGCTCCGGGGGATAGGCGGTCACGCGTTCCGCCACGGCAGGTAGGCGGGCTGATCGGTGTCGACGCGCATGGAGAACTCCGGTGGTCGTTTCTGCAGGAAGGACACGACCCCTTCGACCGCGTCCGGGCTGGAGCCCAGGCCGCCGATCAGCCGGGAGTCCAGTTCGTGCACGGGGAACGGCGATTCGGCGCTCGCCATCCGGTACAGCAGCTGCCGGGTCACCGCGACCGACACGGCCGATGTGGTCTTGACGATCTCGAGAGCCAGCTCGCGGGCCTTGCCGAGCACTTCTTCGGGTTCGTGGACACTGTGGACCAGTCCGGCGCTTTTCGCCTCCTCGACGCCGAAGACACGGCCGCTGATCATCCAGTCGAGTGCCGTTCCCATGCCGACGAGCCGGGGGAGGAACCACGCGGACGCGCCCTCGGGGTAGATCCCGCGGCGGACGAACACGAAGCCGAACCGGGAGTCCGTCGACGCCAGCCGGTAGTCACACGACAGCGTGATCGTGACGCCGCCGCCGACGGCCGCGCCCCGCAAGGCCGCGATCACCGGTTTGTTCATCGTGAAGATCCGTTTCGAGCAGCGTCCCGCCGGCTCCTGCCAGGCCGCGTCCGGACCGGTCGCCGGGTCGAAGTCGAATCCGCCCTGCGAGAGGTCCGCGCCCACGGAGAAGTCCTTGCCGTTGCCGGTCAGGATCACCACCCGGACGTCCTCGTCGCCGTCGGCCCTGTCCATCGCGTCGCCGAGTTCGTCGGCCATGCGGATGGTGTAGCCGTTGCGGGCCTCGGGCCGGTTGAGCGTGACCGTCGCGATGCGGTCGGCGACCTCGTAGGTGATTTCGGCGTACGCGCTCATGACGTGAAAGTAAGACTATGTTGACAAGGTGTCAATAAGGGGGTCATTCGATGTCGTCCAGGTGATCCGCGTAGTACTCGACCGCTCGCCGGTACCGCTGGACCCCGGCGTCGGCGCTGGTCGCGGCGAGCACCTTCAGCAGCGTTCCCGCCGCTTCGCGTGCCTCGCCGACGTTGTAGAGGGCCATCGCGAGGAACGTCCTGAGCGCCGCGTCGTCCGGGAACTCGTCGAGGCCGCGGCGCAAGGTCCGGAGCGATTCCTCGTACCGGCCGAGGACGCGATACGTGCTGCCGAGCCCGACGAACACCCCATGCCTGTCCTCTGTGGACAGACCCTCGGTCGCGAGCGCGCGCTCGTAGTAGGGGGCGGCTTCGGCTTCGAAGCCGAGGGAGTCGTGCGACCAGGCTGTCTGGTACGCGATCACGGCGTCCTTCGGGTGCTGCCCGGCCAGTTCGATCAGCCGCAGGCGGGCTTCGTCGGTGCCCTGTTCCCGCAGCCGGATCGCTTCCTGCGTCGCGCTCACGCGGCACCTTCGAACGGGGGATAGGACTTCGCGCCGGTCCGTTCGGCGGCGTCGATGTAGCCGGCGAGGGCGTCCCGGGAGCGGGTGATCTTGGCCAGCTGCTCGTCCAGCCGTCCGAGGCGCTCGCGCATCGCGGCCAGCAGTTCGGGGCAGCCTATCAGCTCCGGCTCCTCGCCGATCGCGCAGGGCAGCAGGTACGCGATGTCCTCGGACGACAGGCCCGCGGCGAGCAGATGCCGGATCTGTTTCACCCGCAGCAACGCCGTCTCGTCGTACTCGCGGTAGCCGTTGGTGGCGCGGTCCGCCTCCAGGAGACCTTGGGCCTCGTAATAGCGCAGCTGATGGGCGTTGACGCCCGTCCGATGGCTCAGTTCCCCGATTTTCATCGCTTCCCCACTTGACCTTCATACCGATCTCAACGTTGACGATGCTGCCATGAACAACGAAACCCCCGCACCTGTGACAGTTCTCGGACTCGGCCTGATGGGCACCGCGCTCGCCCGCGCGTTCCTGAAGGCCGGGCATCCCACGACCGTATGGAACCGGACGGCCACCAAGGCCGGACCCTTGGTGGCCGAGGGGGCGCGGCTCGCTCCCACACTCGGCGACGCGCTCGAAGCAGGCGGCGTGACGATCGTCTGCCTCACCGACTACCCGGCCGTGCGCGAGCTCCTCGGCGACGCCGGGCTCGAGGGCACGACACTGGTCAACCTGACCTCGGGCGACTCCGCCCAAGCGCGGGAAACCGCCGTCTGGGCCGAAAAACGGGGCGCTCGTTACCTGGACGGCGCGATCATGGCCATCCCGTCGTCGATCGGGACCGACGAGGCGGCGATCCTGCTCAGCGGCCCGCGGCCGGACTTCGACCTCGGCGCGCTCGGCGCCGTCAGCCATCTCGGCGAGGATCCGGGACTCGCGTCGCTGTACGACGTCGCCGGTTTGGCGATGATGTGGAGCATCCTGAACGCGTGGCTCCAGGGCACCGCGATGCTCAAGACGGCCGGTGTCGACGCCGCGACGTACGCGGTGTTCGCACGGCAGATCGCCGTCGGGGTGGCCGGCTGGCTGCCCGGCTACGCGGAGCAGGTCGACAGGGGCTCCTTCCCCGCGGAGGTGTCGGCTCTGGAGACCGACGCGCGGGCCATGGCGCATCTGGTCGAGGAGAGCGAGGCGCTGGGGGTCGACGCCGGACTGCCGAAGCTCATCAAGGCGATGGCCGACCGTGCCATCGCCGCCGGGCACGGTGGAGAGCAGTACCCGGTGCTGATCCGGGAGTTCGAGCGGGCGGGGGAGTAACGGCGGAGCTGGTCAGTGGCGCGGCAGGTAGTCCGTCGCGGCCATGACGCCGAAGACCAGGAGGGCCGTCACCGGCACGATCATCGCGATCAGGACGAGCAGTGCCGCGAGACCGCCGAATCCGTCCCGTTTGCGCATCCTTCAAGGTAGCAAGCCTGTCGTGGCCGTGTACGGAACTTGTGCGCGTCCACGGCAGGCTCGGGGACCATGACGACACCCTTGTCCTCACGACAGGCCGCGAGATGGTCCGCGGTCGCGTTACTGCTCGCGTTCGTCGGTTCGCTGCTCGCCGGGCCCGCCGAGGCGGCGCCCGCGCCGGGGATCCGCGCCAGCTACGCCAACCCCGTTCGGAAGGCGGACGGGCACGTCGACGCCCAGGCGACCGTCGACCGGCTCCGGGCGATGAACGCGGACACGTACGCGTTCCTGGTCAACAAGTCCACCGACTGGGGCGATCTGGAACAGGGGTTCCTGCCCGCCGCGCAGGCGAGCGGCCTCGCGGTCTGGGTCTACCTGGTCCCGCCGACCGAGTGCCCCGGCGGGACTTCGTGTGCGGAGTACCTGCCCTACAAGAAGGACTACGTGGCGTGGGGTCAGGCGATCGCCAGGCTCTCGGTGCGTTATCCGGTGCTGAAGGCTTGGGCGATGGACGACTTCAACGCCAACACGTCCACCTTCACCAAGGAATACACCGCCAAGATGCGTAACGCCGCCAGGACGATCCAGCCGGGGCTGGACTTCTATCCCGTGGTGTACGCCAACGCGGTCACGCAGTCCTTTGTGGACGCCTACGCCGCGAGTATCGACAGCCTCATCTTGCCCTTCCGTGACGACCCGTACCGCAACACGCTGTGGACCGGGAGTCTCCGCCCGCAGCTGGACCAGATCGTCGCGCGGCTCGCGAGCAAGAGCCGCAAGGCCATCCTGATGGTGTACGCCTCGACGTTGTCGCGCACCACGATCACCCCCGACGTCGAGTACGTCCGCACCGTGACCGCTGTCGGCCTGGAGTACGCGGCGGCGGGGAAGCTCGACGGCGTCATCCAGTACGCCTTGCCGCTGACGCCGGGGCGGCCGCAGTCCAGCGATGAACGCGTCGCGCACGCCGGGAACAGCGCGCTGGTGTTCACCGTGCACCCGGACAACGCCACGACGGCGGGGGACTACGCGGCCGCGAGCACGACCATCCGCCTCGACGCGGGGTCGACGTCGTGCCGGATGGTCGTGTGGCACACCGACGACCGTCCCGCCACGAGCCCGCTCGGGTACCACGCGAAACAGGCGATCGTCGGCGGGACGCAGGTATGGGAGCGCGACGTCGCCAGCGAGGGGAGTGACTGGTACACCTCCTCGCCGGTCGATCTCACCCCGCGCCTGAGCGGCGGGTCGGCGACGCTCACCCTGCGCCTGTACGAGAAGAAGGCCGTCACGAACTACTCGGTCACCGCGCGGATGGACGACATCAGTCTGACCGGGTGTCACGTCGCGAACCCCGGTTTCGAGGCTGACGGCGGGTGGACGTACAGCCGGAAGGGCGGTGACGTCCTGGCCGGGCGTCACACCTACGACGCGGTGTACTCGACTTCGGTCCATGCCGCGGTCGGTGCGCTTTACGGCGGCTGAGGGGACGAGGGTCGGTGGCCTCACCGTGAAGGCCTCCTTGCCTACCTTGAGAGTAGGGAAGGAGGCCTTCACGGACTTTTCAAGACCAGCTGAGGGCCGGTCACGCGGGCGCGGGTGGCTGAAGGGGCCCTTCAGCCCGCCCGCCCGTCACGTCACGTCACCAAAACAATCAGGCGTGCTTGATTTTTCCGGCGGAGGGTGCCAGCCTGAGGAGGACGCGAGGAGGCGGGCATGGCTGACCTTGGCGTGATCCTTGGGGATCTCGCGGCGGAAACGCAGGCCATCGACGACGTGGTGGCGGAGCTGCCCGCGTCGGATTGGGCGCGGCAAACCCCGGCCGAAGGCTGGACGATCGCCCATCAGATCGCCCATCTGGCCTGGACGGACCGAAAGGCGCTGATCGCGGCGCGCGGGTCCGAGGCCGAATGGCAGGCCGAGATCGAAGGACTGCTCGCGACGGGGGAGACCTACGTCGACGACGGTGCGGCCGAGGGTGCGAAGACGCCGCCCCGTGAGTTGCTGGCCGAGTGGCGCGCCGGGCGGGCGGAACTCGCGGAGGCGCTCGCCGCGGTGCCCGACGGGCAGAAGATCCCCTGGTACGGGCCGCCGATGAGCGCCGCGTCCATGGTGACCGCGCGGCTCATGGAGACCTGGGCGCACGGTCAGGACATCTTCGACGCGCTCGGCGTCGCGCGCGAGAACACCGGCAGGCTCTGGCACATCGCCCGCTTCGGCACCCGCACTCGCGACTTCGCGTACAAGCTCAACTCGCTCGCCCCGCCCGCCGACGAGTTCCGGGTCGAGCTCACCGCGCCCGACGGCTCCACCTGGGCCTTCGGGCCCGAGGACGCCGAGCAGCGGCTCACTGGGAGCGTCGTCGACTTCTGCCTCGTGGTGACCCAGCGGCGCCATCCCGACGACACCGGCCTGGTCGCGACAGGCGCGGACGTCGAGGAATGGCTCGGGCTCGCGCAGGCCTTCGCCGGGCCTCCCGGAGCGGGACGGCAACCGGGGCAGTTCGCATGACCGGCCCCCTCAGGATCGGCAACGCGTCCGGGTTCTACGGCGACCGGTTCTCCGCGGTCCGCGAGATGCTCACCGGCGGCCCGCTCGACGTGCTGACCGGCGACTACCTGGCCGAGTTGACCATGCTCATCCTCGGCCGAGACCGGATGAAGGATCCGAACCGCGGCTACGCCAAGACCTTCCTCCGTCAGATGGAGGAAAACCTCGCGCTGGCCAAGGAAAAGGGCGTCAAGATCGTCGCGAACGCCGGTGGGCTCAACCCCGCCGGACTCGCCGGCGCGCTCCGTGAGCTCGCCGCGAAACTCGACGTCGACGTCGCCATCGCGCACGTCGAGGGTGACGACCTCATCCAGCGCGCGGAAGAACTCGGCTTCGGCAAGACGCTGACCGCCAACGCGTACCTCGGCGCGTGGGGGATCGCGGAATGCCTGAACGCGGGCGCCGACATCGTCGTGACCGGACGCGTCACCGACGCTTCGGTGATCGTCGGCCCTGCTGCCGCGCACTTCGGCTGGAATCGCGACGACTACGACGCACTGGCGGGTGCTGTCGTGGCCGGGCACGTGATCGAATGCGGCACGCAGGCCACCGGCGGCAACTACGCGTTCTTCACCGAGCACGAGATCGGTGTCCCGGGATTCCCGATCGCCGAGATCTCCGCCGACGGCTCCAGTGTGATCACCAAACATCCCGGCACCGGCGGGATCGTGAACGCCGGAACCGTCACCGCGCAACTGCTCTACGAGATCACCGGCGCCCGCTATGCCGGACCCGACGTCACGACACGGTTCGACACGCTGTCCCTGACCGAGGACGGTCCGGACCGCGTCCGGATCAGCGGCGTCACCGGTGAACCCCCGCCGCCGACGCTCAAGGTCTGCCTGAACGGGCTCGGCGGCTTCCGCAACGAGACGACGTTCGTCCTCACCGGACTGGACGTCGAAGCGAAAGCCGCGCTGGTCAAGGAACAACTGGAGGGCGCGCTCAAAGCACGGCCGCCCGCCGACGTCCGATGGACACTGGCCCGCACGGATCGGCCTGACGCCGAAACCGAGCAGCAGGCGAGTGCGTTGCTGCACGTCGCGGTGAAGGACGCCGATCCGGAAGTGGTCGGACGCGCGTTCAGCGGCGCGGCGATCGAGCTCGCGCTGGCGAGCTACCCCGGCTTCCACGTCACCGCGCCGCCCGCGGCCGCCTCGCCCTACGGCGTTTACCGAGCCGCTTTCGTCGACGCTGGAAAGGTTCCGCACGTCGCCGTCCTGCCGGACGGAACGCGCCGCGACATCGCGCAAGCCGCCGAGACGCTGGACCTGTCCGATGTGGACGAATACGGGCTGCCCGCTCCCTTCACCCAGGCGCAGGTCCGGCGGGCTCCGCTGGGCGAGGTGATCGGCGCCCGCAGCGGGGACAAGGGCGGCAATGCGAACGTCGGCGTCTGGGCGCGCTCCGACGAGACGTGGCGCTGGCTCGCGCACCGGCTGACCGTCACCGAGTTCAAACTGCTGCTCCCGGAGACCGCGGGCCTCGAGGTCCAGCGGCATCTCCTGCCGAACCTGCGGGCGATCAACTTCGTCGTCGAAGGCATCCTCGGCGAGGGCGTCGCGTCGCAGGCGCGGTTCGACCCGCAGGCGAAGGCGCTCGGGGAATGGCTGCGCTCCCGCGAGATCGACATCCCGGAGGCTCTCCTGTGACCGACCCCTTCTTCACGCCGGAACGCGTCGAACTGCGCAAGACCGTCCGGCGGTTCGCCGAAACCGAGATCCTGCCGTACCTCGACGGCTGGGAGCGCGAGGGCGAACTGCCCCGCGACCTGCACCGCAAGGCAGGCGAACTCGGGCTGCTCGGCGTCGGCTTCCCCGAGGAGGTCGGCGGTGGGGGCGGTGACTACCTCGACGCGGTGGTCATCGCCGAGGAACTGCACTACGCGGGCGGTTCCGGCGGACTGTTCGCCTCGCTGTTCACCTGCGGTATCGCCGTCCCGCACATCGCGGCGGCGGGCGATCCGGTGCAGATCGAACGCTGGGTCCGGCCGGCGCTGGAAGGCGCCAAGATCGGCTCGCTCGCGGTCACCGAACCCGATGGCGGCTCCGACGTCGCCGGGATCCGCACCACGGCGGTGCGCGAGGGCGACGAGTACGTCATCAACGGCGCCAAGACCTTCATCACCTCGGGCTGCCGTGCCGACTTCGTGACCACCGTGGTCCGCACCGGGGAATCCGGCGCCCACGGGATCTCGCTCGTCGTCGTCGAACGCGGCACGCCGGGTTTCACCGTGTCCCGCAAGCTGGAGAAGATGGGCTGGCTCTGCTCGGACACCGCCGAGCTGTCCTATGTGGACGTCCGGGTGCCCGCGGAGAACCTGATCGGCGCGGAGAACAGCGGATTCGCCCAGGTCGCCACGCAGTTCGTCACCGAGCGGGTTTCGCTGGCGGTGCAGGGTTACGCGCACGCGCAACGAGCGCTCGACCTGACGCTCGACTGGTGCCGCCTGCGCGAGACCTTCGGCCGTCCGCTGATCTCCCGGCAGCTGGTGCAGCACAAGCTCACCGAGATGGCCCGCAAGATCGACGTCGCGCGGACGTACACCCGGCAGGTCGCGCAGCGGCACGTCGCGGGCGAAGAGGTCATCGCCGAAGCCTGTTTCGCGAAGAACACCGCCGTCGAGACCGCCGAATGGGTGGTCAACGAGGCCGTGCAGCTGCACGGCGGACTCGGCTACATGCGGGAGTCCGAAGTGGAGCGTCACTACCGTGACGTGCGCATCCTCGGCATCGGCGGCGGGACGAACGAGATCCTCACCGGCTTGGCCGCGAAGCGATTGGGATACACCGCATGAGCACCATCAGGTCCACTGTGGACGAACGAAGCGAGGAGTTCGCCGCCAATCGCGAGTCCATGCTCGGCAAACTGGCCGAGATCGACGGCGAGCACGCCAAGGCGATCGCGGGCGGCGGCGAGAAGTACGTCACCCGGCACCGCAAACGCGGCAAGCTGCTGGCCCGGGAGCGGATCGAGCTCCTCCTCGACGAGGACTCGCCGTTCCTGGAGCTGTCTCCGCTGGCGGCCTGGGGTTCGGACTATCAGGTCGGCGCCAGCGTGATCACCGGAATCGGCGTCGTCGAAGGCGTCGAGTGCATGATCTCGGCGAGCGACCCCACGGTCAAAGGCGGGGCCAGCAACCCGTGGACGGCCAAGAAGAGCTACCGCGCCGCGGACATCGCCGCACAGAACCGGCTGCCGGTGATCAACCTCGTCGAGTCCGGCGGGGCCGATCTGCCGACGCAGAAGGAGATCTTCATCCCCGGCGGCCGGATCTTCCGCGACATCACGCGGTCTTCGGCGGCCAAAGTGCCCACGATCGCGCTGGTGTTCGGCAACTCGACCGCCGGCGGCGCGTACCTGCCCGGCATGTCGGACTACGTCGTGATGGTCAAGGAACGGGCGAAGGTGTTCCTCGGCGGGCCGCCGCTGGTCAAGATGGCCACCGGTGAGGAGTCCGACGACGAATCGCTCGGCGGCGCCGAAATGCACGCCCGCACGTCGGGCCTCGCCGACTACCTCGCGGCCGACGAGGAGGACGCGATCCGGCTCGGCCGCAGCATCGTCAAGCGGCTCAACTGGAGCAAGCAGGGCCCGACGCCGAAACCGGACTACGCCGAGCCGCTGTACTCCGCCGAAGACCTGCTCGGCATCGTGCCCACCGATCTCAAGGTGCCGTTCGATCCGCGCGAGGTGATCGCCAGGGTCGCCGACGGTTCGGACTTCGACGAGTTCAAACCCTTGTACGGCAGCAGTCTCGCCACCGGCTGGGCGAGCATCCACGGCTACCCGGTCGGCGTCCTCGCCAACGCCCAAGGCGTGCTTTTCGGCGAGGAATCGCAGAAGGCGGCCCAGTTCATCCAGCTGGCCAACCAGATCGACACACCGCTGGTCTTCCTGCACAACACCACCGGCTACATGGTCGGCAAGGAATACGAGCAGAGCGGCATCATCAAACACGGCGCGATGATGATCAACGCCGTGTCGAACTCGAAGGTGCCGCATCTGTCGGTGCTCATGGGTGCCTCGTATGGCGCCGGGCATTACGGCATGTGCGGCCGTGCCTACGATCCCCGCTTCCTGTTCGCCTGGCCCAGCGCGAAATCCGCGGTCATGGGACCGCAGCAGTTGGCCGGGGTGCTGTCCATCGTGGCCCGTGCGGCCGCCGCGTCGCGAGGCCAGGACTACAACGAGGAGCACGACGCCGCCATGCGAGCCATGGTGGAGGGGCAGATCGAGCTGGAGTCGATGCCGATGTTCCTCTCCGGGATGCTCTACGACGACGGGATCATCGATCCCCGCGACACCCGCACGGTGCTCGGGCTCAGCCTGTCCGTGATCCACAATGGACCAGTGAAGGGCGCCGAAGGCTTCGGCGTCTTCCGGATGTAGGGGCCTCAAGTGATCGAGAAACTCCTGGTCGCCAACCGCGGGGAGATCGCCCGCCGCGTGTTCCGCACCTGCCGTGACGCCGGGATCGGCACGGTCGCGGTGTTCTCCGACGCGGACGCCGACGCGCCGCACACCGCCGAGGCGGATGTCGCCGTCCGGTTGCCGGGCAACGCGCCGTCCGACACCTACTTGCGGGCCGAGCTGCTGATCAAGGCGGCCGTCGAGACCGGCGCCGACGCGATCCACCCCGGCTACGGCTTCCTTTCCGAGAACGCCGCGTTCGCCCGCGCCGTCCTCGACGCCGGGCTCACCTGGGTCGGCCCGCCGCCGGAGGCCATCGAGAGCATGGGCTCCAAGGTCGAGTCCAAGCGGATGATGGCCGACGCCGGTGTCCCGATCCTGTCCGAATTGGACCCGGCCGAGGTCACCGAAGCCGATCTTCCCTTGCTGGTCAAGGCATCCGCCGGTGGTGGCGGACGCGGGATGCGCGTCGTGCGCTCGCTGGGCGAGCTCGCCGAGGCTGTCGAAGGAGCGAGCGCGGAGGCCGCTTCGGCCTTCGGGGACCCGACCGTGTTCTGCGAGCGGTACCTGGAGACCGGGCGCCACATCGAGGTCCAGGTGCTCGCCGACACCCACGGCACGGTGTGGGCGGTGGGGGAGCGGGAGTGCTCGATCCAGCGCCGTCACCAGAAGGTCGTGGAAGAGGCGCCGTCGCCGTTCGTCGACGAAGCCATGCGGGAGGCCTTGTTCGACGCCGCGCGCAAGGCCGCGCAGGCGATCGACTACGTCGGCGCAGGAACGGTCGAGTTCCTCGCCGGACCGGACGGGCGGTTCTACTTCCTCGAGATGAACACCCGGCTCCAGGTGGAGCACCCGGTCACCGAGGTCACGACAGGGCTCGACCTCGTCGCGCTGCAGTTGCGGATCGCCGAGGGCGAGCACCTGCCGATCGAGGAGCCGGAGACCCGGGGCCACGCGATCGAGGTCCGGCTCTACGCCGAAGACCCGGCCGCGGGCTGGCAGCCGCAGAGCGGCACTTTGCATCGCTTCGAGCTTCCCGCCGCGCAGCGGGAATTCGAAGTGGGACCGGGTGTCCGGCTCGACTCCGGGTTCGTCAGCGGCCAGACCGTCGGTGTGCACTACGACCCGATGCTCGCCAAGGTCATCGCCTTCGCCCCGGATCGCCGGAGTGCGGCGCGGGCCTTGGCCGGAGCGCTGGCCGGTGCGGAGATCCACGGCGTGGTGACCAACCGCGATCTGCTGGTGAACGTGCTGCGGCACGAGGCCTTCCTCGCGGGCGAGACCGACACGGCGTTTTTCGATCGGCACGGCCTGGACACGCTGGCGAAGCCACTGGCCACTGTGGACACCGTACGGATTTCCGCGCTGGCGGCCGCTTTGGCGGGCGCCGCGGTGAACCGCTCGGGCGCCCGGGTTCAGGGACGGCTGCCGAGCGGTTGGCGCAATGTCCGCTCGCAAGGGCAGCGCAAACGCTTCCTCCAGGGCGAAGACGAAATCGAGGTTGTCTACACCCTCGGCCGTGACGGCCTGCGCGCCGACGGTTTCGCAGGCGTCGAACTGGTTTCGGCCGATGGCGGCAGTGTCGTCCTGGAGGTCGCCGGGGTACGGCGGAAGTTCACCGTCGCGCGCTACGACGGCGCCGTGTACGTCGATTCGCCGGAAGGCACCGTGGAACTGACCGTGGTGCCGAGGTACGCGGATCCGGACGCGGCGCTCGCCGCCGGTTCGCTCGTGGCGCCGATGCCGGGCACGGTCGTCCGGCTCGCTGTCGAGGCCGGTGACACCGTCAAGACCGGCGATCCGTTGCTGTGGCTGGAAGCGATGAAGATGGAACACCGGATCGCGGCGCCCGCCGACGGCGTCGTGACCGAACTCCCGGTGGTCGTCGGACAACAGGTCGAAGTGGGCACGATCCTCGCGGTGGTAGGAGAGAACGAATGAACGCGATGAACTTCACCGAGCCCGAGGAGCGCGCCGCGCTGCGGGCGGCGGTCGCCGAACTCGGCAAGAAGTACGGGCACGAGTACTACTCGAAGCAGGCCCGCGCCGGGCTCAAGACCGAGGAACTGTGGGCCGAGGCCGGACGGTTGGGCTACCTCGGCGTGAACCTGCCCGAGGAGTACGGCGGAGGGGGAGCGGGGATCGCGGATCTGGCCGCGGTGCTGGAGGAACTCGCCGCGGCGGGCTGCCCGCTGCTGCTCATGGTCGTGTCGCCGGCGATCTGCGGGACGGTCATCTCGAGGTTCGGCACCGACGAGCAGAAGAAGCGCTGGCTGCCCGGGATCGCCGACGGCAGCAGGCGGATGGTCTTCGCGATCACCGAACCGGACGCCGGGTCGAACTCCCACAAGATCACCACCACCGCGAAACGCGACGGCGGCGATTGGGTCCTCAGTGGACGGAAGGTCTACATCTCCGGTGTCGACGAGGCGGACGCCGTCCTGGTCGTCGGCCGCACCGAGGACTCGAAGACCGGCAAGCTCAAGCCCGCGCTGTTCATCGTCCCGACCGACTCGCCCGGCTTCGAGTACAAGCAGATCGAGATGGACATCGTCTCGCCGGAGAAGCAGTTCGGCCTGTTCCTCGACGACGTCCACCTGCCCGCCGACGCGCTGGTCGGCGAGGAGGACGCGGCGATCGCGCAGCTGTTCGCCGGGCTCAACCCCGAACGCATCATGGGCGCGTCGTTCTCGCTCGGCATCGCGCGGTACGCGCTGGGCAAGGCCGTCGCCTACGCCAACGAGCGCAAGGTGTGGCGGGGCGAGCCGATCGGCACCCACCAGGGTCTCGCGCATCCGCTGGCCGAGATCAAGATCGAGCTGGAACTGGCCAAGCTCATGACGCAGAAGGCGGCGTCGCTCTACGACTCCGGCGACGACTTCGGCGCGGGCGAGTCGGCGAACATGGCGAAGTACGCGGCCGCCGAGGTCGCGATCCGCGCCGTCGACCAGGCCGTGCAGACCCACGGCGGCAACGGTCTCGCCAGCGAGTACGGGCTGGGCACGCTGGTCGCGGCCGTCCGGCTCGGCCGGATCGCGCCGGTGAGCCGCGAGATGGTGCTCAACTTCGTCGGCCAGCACAGCCTCGGCCTGCCCCGCTCCTACTGAGGAGGCGTCCATGAGCACGCTCAATGGCAAAACGATCATCATTTCCGGTGGCAGCCGCGGGATCGGCGAGGCCATCGCGGTCCGCGCCGCCCGCGACGGGGCGAACATCGCCCTGCTGGCCAAAACCGCTGAGCCGCACCCGAAACTGCCGGGCACCGTCTACACCGCGGCCAAGGCGATCGAGGACGCGGGCGGGCAGGCGTTGCCGATCGTCGGCGACGTCCGCGACGACACCTCGGTCGAGGCTGCGATCGCGCGGACCGCGGAGCAGTTCGGCGGCATCGACATCGTGCTGAACAACGCCAGCGCGATCGATCTGACGCCGACCGAGTCGGTCAGCATGAAGCGCTACGACCTGATGCAGGACATCAACGCGCGCGGATCGTTCCTGCTGTCGAAACTCGCCATCCCGTATCTGAAACTGGCGGACAACGCCCACATCCTGACGCTGTCGCCGCCGATCAGCCTCGACGAGAAATGGTTCCAGGCCGGGCATCTCGCGTACAGCATCGCGAAGTACTCGATGAGCCTGGTGACCGTCGGGCTGGCGGCGGAACTGCGGCAGTTCGGGATCGCGGCGAACTCGTTGTGGCCGCGCACCACGATCGACACGGCCGCGATCCGGAACGTCGTCGGCGCCGAACTGGCGGCGAAGTCGCGGACGCCGGAGATCATGGCGGACGCGGCGCACGCGATCCTCACCAAACCGAGCCGTGAGGCGTCGGGAAATTTCTATCTCGACGACGAGGTGCTCGCCGCCGAGGGGGTCACGGACTTCTCGAAGTACCGCGTCGGCGGGTCCGAGGAAGACCTGCAGCTCGATTTCTGGGTCGAAGAGCGGCGATGATCCGCGAACCGCAACAGGAACGCAGCCGGACGACTCGGCGGCGGCTGGTCGAGGCCGCCGTCGAGACGATCGGGGAGCTGGGCTGGAACGGGACCACGGTGGCGGTCATCGCCGAACGTGCCGGGGTCTCGCGCGGTGCCGCCCAGCACCACTTCCCGACCAGGGAAGACCTGGTCGCGGCCGCGGTCGAGCACGTCGGCGAGATCCAGATCGTGGAACTGCGCGCCCGCGCGGCGGAACTGCCGTCGGGGCGGTCGCGGATCGAACGGGCCGTCGACATGGTGCTCAACCTCTACAGCGGGCCGATGTTCCGCGCCGCGCTCCACCTGTGGGTCGCGGCGTCGACCGACGAAGGGCTGCGCGCGACCCTGGTGCCGCTGGAGGCGCGGGTCGGCAGGGAAGCACACCGGGTGACCGTCGAACTTCTCGGCGTCGACGAGTCCCACGAGGGTGTCCGTGAGCTGGTCCAGGCCACTCTCGATCTTGCCCGGGGCCTCGGGCTGGCGAATCTGCTGACCGACGACACGAAGCGCCGCAAGCAGATCGTCGCCCAGTGGGCCAGGGTTCTGGAGCCCACCTTGGTGCTGGCAAAAAGCAAGAAGATCGAACGGAACGTAGAGAATCCCGGGAACGTCTGAGATCTTGTTAACACTGATGGAGCAGCGACCGATAACACGGTGTAAGTGCTGCTGATTCGGGTGGCTGATCGAGAGAGGTAATCCGGTGTCCGGTTCAGAGGTCGAGTTGTCCCATCGAGCCATGGCGATGCTGCGAGCGGTCGCGGCCCGCCGAGCCCAGATGTCGTGCAGCTGCGAGCCGGACCTCTTCATCGACGGGTTCGCCTGTTGTGACCAGATGACCGCGCACGCCCTCGCCCACGGCGGTTACATCCGCCCCGCCGAGTCCACCGGTCTCTCCGCCGTCACCGGTCGCGTGCCCGCCGAGCTGACCGAAGCGGGCGAGGCCGCGATCGCGGTCACCGCGGCTGCCTGATCCACCGGCGAGTCGTCCGCCCAGTCACGCGTGTCGTCCACCTGATCACGTGTGCCGTCCGAGCACATGCGCGCTGGAGAGAACACCTGGGGTCGGACGGACGACACGCGTGATGGAATGGACGACACGCGATCGCGGTCACCGCGGCTGCCTGACCCTTCACCGCACGTCTGTCCGCTGTGGACGGGCAACCGTTTACAACCGGCTCCCGCGTTCCTAGGATCCACCCCGGGATGAGGCCGTCGCGCTGAGCGACGGACCGGGGTTTGGAGGTGCCGATGGCACGCACGGCTCGCCGCGACAACGGTGGGGACGCCCTGAGCGAGCTGATGCGGAAGGCCGGCGCGGCACCCCGTCGCCGGGGACCGCGCGGGCCGAAGCACCGGGCCCCGCTCGTCACCGGTCCCGGAAGCGGGAAGCTCCGGCGGATTTCGGCGCTTTCTGCGGGTGGCGTCGTCGTCGGTGGCCTCTTGGCCGTGCTGCTCACCCCGGCCGACTCGGCCGAGGTCATCCCGGGAATGCCGCTCCCGCCGCCGTCGCTGACCATCGCCCCGCAGGCCGTCGAGGTCCCGGACGACGCGGTGCCTTCACCCGTCCCGTCGGGGCCGGCGGGCGGCAGCGTCGCGCCCCCGCCGCCACTGACCGCGTCGATGAACGGTTCGGAGACGCCGTCTCCCACGCCGACGCCCGTCCCCGCCCCCGAAGAAAGGCGGGATCCGCGCGCCGGGCATCGCGACCACGATTGGTACTACGACTGGTACTACGGCGGATATCCCGGCGGTTACCAAGGCGGCGGCCGTCGGCCGCAATGGGGCGGCTAGCGCCGATCGGGTGAAGAGGCGGTATCGCTCACCGTCGAAAAAGAATTACGATTCCCGCCGGATTTCGTCCTTTCGTGTCTGGTGTGATTGTTCCTGTGTTCCGGCTTCCCCCGGGTACCTACGATGGTCCGCACTCTCCATTCCCCGTCGGAGCACAGCTAGGGGCTGAACAGGAAAAATGAGTGTGGACCGACATTCTCCCGCGGTGCAGCTCGCCCGGAGAATGCTCATCAACCGCGAGACGGGGAACCCGTCCCGCCAGCAGCCGGTGACGCTGCTGCTCGGACCGGTCGGTTCGGGAAAGACCACGGCATTGGAAGCGATCCGCCGTGACCTGGGCTGGGGTGTCGTCCACGCCGGATTCGATTTCGGGCAGGGCGGCAGAGCGGGCACGATCGACGTGCTCACGAAACTGGCGTACTCGTTGTCGAGGAAATGGCGAAATCGGCCGAAACCGCAGTTCGTTCGTTTCACCATTGCGTTGATCGCAGTTCAGGCGGAACTTCCGGGCGAAAACGTGACGAAGACCTGGCGCAACTGAAGTCGTTGATCACCAGTTTCCACGGGATCATCTGGACGCCGGCGCTCGACAAAGCGCTCGACACGCTGACGGAAACGGCGAAGGCGACCGGCCTCGTCGAACCCCCGTACGCGGAGTTGTTCCGCCAGACGTTCCCGCATCTGGTCCGGAACATCCGGCCGAGGCTCGGCAAGGCACTGCGCTCGCTGGCCGACTTCCCCAACGCCGAGGGACGGTCCCCGTTCGACGCGCTGCTCGAACTCAACCGCCTCGCGCACGGCAGCGCCCGTGACGCCAAGGCCGTCACCGAGTGGCTGATGGCGGCGTTCCTCGGCGACGTCCGGGAGAACCATCCGCGGATGGCCAGACCGGAGGAGAAGAGCCCTTGCGACTGCGACATCTCGCAGCAGCGCAAGCACTGGCACAACTGGGTCGTGGCCCTCGACGACGTCGACCATCCCGGCGGGACCGAGTTCCTCGCCGATCTGATCGCCGCACGGGAACGGCATGCCGTCCAGCATCCGAACGACCGCGAGGCCCACGACGCGCTGCTGGTCGTCGCCACCAGCGGCCGGTGGCATGACGACTGGGGCACCGCGTGGCTGGCGCCGTGGAAACCCGCGTCCGGCGCCCCGGCCGCCGTCCGGCCGATGGCGGACTGCGAGGAGGCCTCGTACGAAGACTGGGCGCACCCGGCCCACGGCGCGCTCGACTCGCCCTACTACCCCGTCCGGATCTCGCCGCAGCCGATCGGGCGGATCGCGCGTGTCCTCGATTCCGGCGCGCTGACCCCGAAGGTCGCGCTCGCGCACCGGGCGACCGGCGGGCTGCCCGCGGCGGTCGAGCAGCTCGCGAAACGGTTGCGGGCCAGCGACGCGCGGGAAGGCGACCGCGACCTGCTCATCACCGATCCCCTCGGTGAGCAGGATCCCTGCTACCGCAGGCTGACCGAGCTCGATCTGACCGAGCACCTCGACGGCGTCCACATCGACGACTTCGTGACCGCGGCCCCGTTCGCGACCGCGCCCTGGCTGATCCCGGACGCCGCGCAGAGCCGGATCGACCAGCCGCATGTCGGGCGGATCCTGACCGAGCTGCGCACCGCGCTGTGGGTGACGGCGAAGAACTCGAAGGGCACGACCGACGACCAGGCGGCCCTGCATCCGTGGATCGCCGCGAACCTGGTGTCCGCGCTGGCCCGGCGCGGCGCCGGGCCGACCTACACCGAGCAGTTCATGGCCCTGCGCGACGATCCGGACACCGCGCAGGATCCGGTGCGCCTCGCCTACTGCAACCTCGCGCTGGGCGACATCGGCGAGGTGGTCACGTTCTTCGAGCGCGAGTTCAACCGGATCCCGCACGCGGAATGGGTCGCGAAGCTCGAGCTCGTCCTGAACGCGCCGGACGATCTGCCGCCCGAGCGGGATCACGGGGAGCTGTACGAGGAACTGGTCAACCTGGACATCGCGCGCCGTCCCGCCGACCGGTCCGAGATCCGCAACAACGTCGCCCGGCTCATCGCGGCGGGATGGCTGACCGCCAACCCGTTCGCGGTCCGCGGGCAGGAACAGCACCGGGTGATCGCGAACGCCTTCGCCGCGCTGGCCACCACCTCGCATCAGCCCGATGTCGGCGCGCTCGTGTCGGCCAAGGAAGCCGCCCGTCGCGGCGAATTCCCCTGAACCCCGAACGGAACCCCGTTGTGTCTTGGCTCGATTCGTTGAAAACCCATATGCCCGAGGCCCGCGAACGCGCGGCGACGGGACCGCCGGTGCGGCCCCGCGGCTGGGCACGCCGTCATCGAGCGCTGCTGATCGCCGTCGTGCTCGTGCTGGTGGGTGCCACGCTGGTGATACTCAGGCCGTGGGAGTCGTGTGGTGCCGGGCTGCGCTCGGTGTACGCGGACGAGGAGTCGACAGGCTCGTCGTACGTGTGCGTCGGGTTGAACCTCGACTCCGGCCCGATGCGGGACGACGATCCGCTCGAACCGCTGGAAAAGCTCATCAAGAGCCGCAACGAGGCGGTGGGCGAGAACTTCAAGACCATCGTGGTGCTGGAGAATCTGTCCCCCGACCCGAAGGTCGACAGCCAGCCGTTCCCCTTCATCCGGCGTGAGGTCCAGGGCGCGATCACCGCCGCCTGGCCGAAGAACGGGCCACCGGGGATCAAACTGCTGCTGGCCAACTACGGGAGCAACGCCGACCACTGGCGTGCCGCCGCCGAGGAGATCGTCGCCGCGGCCGCCGCCCAGCGCATCGTGGCCGTCACCGCCGTCGGCAACAGTTCGGAGAACAGCCGGGCCCTGGTGGCCGAGTTGTCCCAGCACGGGATCGCCACGATCGGCGCGACCCCCACCGCCGACAACATGAACACGGATTTGAAGGGCGCGCGGATCGACAACTTCTTCCGTGTGGGCCCGACGAACACCGACGAAGCCCGTGCCGCGGCCGGGTACATCGCCGCGCACGGTTTCCGTCGCGTGATGATGATCCAGGGAGTCAGCAAGGAGGACACCTACGCGACAACGCTCGCGGAGGCCTTCCAGAACACGTCGAAGATCCCGGTCGTCTTCACGAAGACCTACGACGTCAAACCGCTCGCCGACACCTCGCGCGAGGCGTATCTGCGGGGCCTGTTCAGCAGATGGCACAACGACATCTGCGGCGCGAAACCCGATCTGATCTACTTCGCGGGCCGCGGGCTCGATCTCGGCGCGCTCGTGGCGGCGCTGGCCGGGGACGGCGCCTGCGAAGGACTCGATTCGGTGACCGTGATGACCGGGGACGACGCGAGCACACTCGCCGGGAACCCTTTGGCGCTGAACAAGGACATCAGCGTCCGGCTCCGCTACACGGCGCTCGCCTATCCCGACCAGTGGGATATGTTCACCTCGGACGCGGCGTATCCGACGTACAAGAAGAACCACGACAACTTCGTCGCCGAATTCACCGGCACCCACGGTTTTCCGAAGAGTGAACTGTGGGACGGTGCCGCGATGATCGAGCACGACGCCGTCGCCGCGGCTGTCGAGGCGGCCGTGCAGAACGTGTCGGCGGATCCGGTTTCGGTGGCGAATGTGTTGCGCAGCATCGACTGCAACTCGCCGGTGCCCGGCGCCACCGGATTCGTGGCGTTCGACCAGACGACGGGGAACCAGCTCGACAAGGCGTTGCCGATCCTGTCCATCGACCCGGACGGTTCGGTGCATCCGGTCGACCTCGTGTGGTCGCGGGGGCGTCCGCTGAACACCGAGCCGGACTGCGGCCGCTGATCGGGACCGTCGGCGAAGCGCCGTGAAGGCCTCCTTCCCTACTTTGAGCGTAGGGAAGGAGGCCTTCACGTACTGACACCGGTGGGGAACGGAAGTCAGCCGGTGTAACCCGCCACGATCTTCGTGTAGTCGTACTTGCCCTGTGCGATTCCCGCGCAGTTGTTGCAATCGCGGTTCACCGCCCAGAACGACAGCCGCGCGAGATGTTTGCTCGCCGCGTAGTCGCGGATCGCCCGGAAGTCGGCGACGCTGACGGTCTCGCCCGCCACGTCGGTCTTCCCGTTCATCGACGAGAGTCCGCTGCGCCGGTAGGCCGCGTCGTCGCTCAGGCCGAAGGTGGACTTCACGACGTTCTTCAGCCCGTCCACGGCGCTGCGGGTCTTGCCCGCCATGTCACCGCCGCTGGAGAAGTCGAACGGCATGACCGACCACGCGTCGACACCCGCGCCGAGCACCTTCGACTGGTTGATCAGCCGCTTTCCGGTCGCGTTGGGGCCGCCGACCTCGGTCGGGATGGTGATGACCACGCGCAGGCCGGGGTTCTTCTGCTTCGTGATCTTGATGGCGTTCAGGATCCGGTCCTGGACGGTGTAGTTCTCGAACTCGTCGGTGTTCTCGATGTCGAGGTCGATCGCCTTGAGTTTGTAGGCGTCGATGACCTTCTGGTACGCGCCGGCGAGTGCCGCGGGTGTGCCGCACTTCGTGCCGAGCTTCGTACCGGACCAGCCGCCGAACGACGGGATGACGTCGCCGCCCTTGGCCCGGATGTTGTTGATCATCGTGGCGTCGGAGCCGGTGAGCGAACGGCTGCCGTCCCATTTCGGGTTGCAGCCGCCGTCGGAGAGGATGAACGCGAGGGTGAAGGCCTTGACCCCGGTGGCGTTCATCGCGGCGATCGGGTCCGTCTGTCCCGACCACTGGTACAGATAAGGCGAGGCCAGCACCGCGTCCGGGGCCGCCGAAGCGACGGGGGCGAGGCCGACGGCCGTGGCGAGAGCGGCGCCGACGGTGGTGACCAGTGTTGCCCAGCGTCGTAAGGAATTCATCGGTCCTCCAACTGGTACGCGCGCAGCGATGCGCGCAGGTGTGGAGCACCTCCGTCTTGACGCGGCGTATCAACCGGGAGGTCACTGTGTGCTCCCTCACAGTGGACTAGACCATTGAGGACTGTCAAGAATTCACCGGATTTCCCGGCCGGAACGACCGACCTTAGTAGGGGGGTCATGACCCGGAAAGCGGATCGACACCACCGCGATTACCGGCTAGTTTGCCGAAATGGTGGGGGACTCCCTGATGGCGACCGGAAGCCGCGGCCGAAGAGACCGGCTCGCCGTGCCGCGGCGGATGCTGGGGACCTGGAGCCTGTGGGAACTACCCAGGCGGGGCCTGATCGGGTACCTGCTCCTCGTTGATGTGGCCGCTTTGGCCGCCACCACCTACCTCTTCGTGCTGCGGCCGCCCGCGTCGTCGTCGCTGCTGCCGTTTTTCGCACTGCTGGGCGGAATGATCCTCAGTTCGGAGGTTTCGCGTCCGGTCGAGCGGTCCCGCGCCGACACCCGCCTCGGCGCCGGACTGGACGCGGCCTGGATCTTCGCGGGCGCGCTGCTGTTGCCGCCCGCGCTGGCCGCCGTGCTCGTCGTCGTCTCGGCGGGCTACCGCTGGTGTCGGATCCGGCGAGGAATCCCGCACCGCCAGGTGTTCGCGGCTTCCGCCACCATGCTTTCGGCGCTCGGCGCCTCGATCATCCCGGTGCTGCTGGGGGCGCCTCCGTTCATCGACGCGACAAGGGATTTCGAAAGTTTCGCCCTGGTTTTCGCGACCGGCCTGGTGTTCCTGTCCGTCGACGCGGCTTTGGCCGCGCCGGCGGCCGAATTCGGGGCGGAACCGTCGGGATTCGCCTTCGACGCGGCGATGGTCGCGTTCGGATTGCTGCTCGCGTGGTCGGCGGTGGACTGGCCGTTCGTCACCGTGGTACTCGCCGGTGCGCTCGTGGTGCTGCACCGGGCGGGGACGATGCGCGCCCTGCGCGGTCACGCGAGTACGGACGCCGGGACCGGACTGCTCACGGCGTCGTCCTGGTTGGACGGTGCCCGCACCCAATTCGACCTGCTTCGGGCCAGTGGCGCCGATCTTTCGCTGCTGATGCTCGACCTCGACCATTTCGCCCGGCTCAACGACAGGCACGGCAGGCACGTCGGAGACGACGTCCTTCGTGCCGTGGCGGACACCTTGCGCGCGGAGGTCCGCGCGGCGGATCTGGTCGGCCGGTTCGGCGGCGAAGAGTTCGTCGTCCTGCTGCCCGGGACGAGCCGGTTCGACGCGCACGCGATCGCCGAACGGATCCGGCTGCGGATCTCATCGACGTTCGTCTCACTGGGTGGGACGTTCGCCGGGGCCACCGTCTCGATCGGGGTCTCGTCGCATCCCGCCGACGGCGACACGCTCGACAGGCTCGTCGGCGCGGCGGATCAGGCGCTGCGCGCGGCGAAGGCCGCCGGGCGCAACAGGACGGTCGTCTTCGAGACCGAGGACTAGCTCTCCGTCGGGACGCCGATGTCCTCGAACCACAGCTCCGGATGGTCCTGGATGAACTCGGTCATCAACGCGGTGCACGCCGGGTCGTCGAGCAGGGTGATCTCGACGCCGTTCTCCTCGAGCCAGCCGTGCCCGCCCTCGAACGTGGTGGCCTCGCCGATGATCACCCGGCCGATGCCGAACTGGCGCACCAGCCCGCTGCAATACCAGCAGGGGGAGAGGGTGGTGACCATGATCGTGTCCCGGTAGTGCGGCCGCCTGCCCGCGTTCCGGAACGCGGAGGTCTCGGCGTGCATCGACGGGTCGCCGTCCTGGACCCGGCGGTTGTGCCCGCGGCCGAGGAGGACGCCGTCGGTGTCGAACAACGCGGCGCCGATCGGGACCCCGCCCTCGGCCTTGCCGAGTTCGGCTTCCTCGCGGGCGACGGACAGGAGTTGCGCGGGATCGATCACGGGGCTCACCTTACGGACTCGCGCGGCCGCTGTGGCTGCTGGTGCACGTGGGGCGGACTTACAGTAACCATCCACCGCTCACGAGGCCAATGCGGACCGGAACTGTCCTCGATGTCTGCCACACTCCTCCCCATGAAGCGAGCGAACCGATGACCACGGGCACGTCGGCACGGCTGCTGCGACTGCTGTCCCTGCTGCAGGCGCGGCGGGACTGGCCGGGTGCCGATCTGGCCGATCGGCTGCGGGTGGACGTCCGCACGGTCCGGCGTGACGTCGAGCGGCTGCGGGAGCTGGGCTACCCGGTGCATGCCACACCGGGGGTCGCGGGCGGGTACCGGCTCGGCGCCGGGGCCGCGCTGCCGCCGTTGCTGCTGGACGACGACGAGGCCGTCGCGGTCGCCGTCGGGCTCCGCACGGCCGCGAACGGGACGGTGTCCGGTATCGAGGAGACCTCGGTGCGCGCGCTCGCGAAACTCGAGCAGGTGCTGCCCGCCCGCCTGCGCCACCGGGTGACCGCGCTGAACACCGCGATGATGCCGCTCGGCGGCGTCGTCCCGGTCATCGACGCGGAGGCGCTGACGGTCATCGCGTCCGCGTGCCGTGACCATCAGCGGCTCCGGTTCGGGTACAGCAGTCACAAGGGCGACGTCAGCGAGCGCTACATCGAGCCGCTGCGCCTGGTGCACACCGGACGCCGCTGGTACCTGGTCGCTTTCGACCTCGACCGTGACGACTGGCGGACCTTCCGTGTCGACCGCATCGACGGCGTCCCGGACACGAGTTTCCGCTTCACGCCCAGGGAACCGCCCGCCGAGGACCTCGCGGCCTACGTCTCCCGCAAGATCACGTCATCGCCGTATCCGTACCAGATGGTGCTGAGGGTGCACGCCTCGGCGGAAGCGCTCGCCGAGCACGTGTCACCGACCGTCGGGACGATCGAAGCCATCGACGAGCACACCTGCCGGGTCAGGGTCGGATCCAACGACCTTTCCGTGATGCCCTACTACCTCGCCCACTGGGACGTCGATTTCGTCGTGGAGGAGGCGCCGGACGAGGTCAAGGAGCGGCTACGACTGGTCGCCGACCGCTTCGCGCGCGCGGTCGTCTGAGTCCGAAGTGGACTGTGCGGCTCGTTTGGCGCGTTTGGCCAGCAGGCCGATCGAACCGAGCGAGATCAGGGCCAGCACGATGATGTAGAGCGAAACCGACATCGAGGTCCCGGTGGATTCCAGCAGCAGCACCATGATGAACGGCGCGAGCCCGCCGCCGACGACCGCGCTGATCTGATAGCCGAGGTGATCGGTGATCTCGCCCTCGAGCGCGGACTCCAGCAACCGCTTGGTCAGCTGCTGCAGCACCCCGCCCTCACCAGTCAGCTTCAGCCCGCTGGCCTTGGCGCTGCTCAGCAACTGCGCGATGAGCTGCTCGTCCAAGCCATCCAGACCGGTCAAGGGGCTTCGAGTCCTCAGCGTTCTCCACGCCAGACATCATGTCGGTCATCAGGCACACTTCCATGATCGGGATTTACACCGCTCCTTTACAGTCCCTGGCGCCTGTTTCAGCGCGTGGGTTGGAGCTTGTAGAGCCTGCCGGCGTGCGCCGCTAATACAGCACTGATGGTGGCGCCAGGTGGCGCGACTGCTTGCCAGGCGGTGCCGTCTGGCCTGGTCATGGTTGTCGCGGTGCCGTTGGGAAGGCCAGTGAGTCCACCGCCGATGACCGTGTCGTTGGGGTCAGTGATGAGGATGCAGTCAGGTGGTGCTCCGTCGATTGCGGCCCATCCGGTGATGAGCGTGTCTCCGGTCAGGGTTGGGCTGTCGACCGCGCCGACGGCACCGCCTGTCGGGTGTGTGCTGGACAGCTCGATGGCGGCGCGGGTGTCGAGCTGGTCACCCAGTTCGGGGCCGTGGCAGGCGAGAGTGAAGGAGTCGTTGAACGGATACGCACCGAGTGCGCGGGCTGCCTGGGATGCTCCGCGTTGTATGTGGAGGGTGTCGAGCACGGTAGGTGAGTCGACGCGTAAGGCTATGGCGGCGAGGTTCAATGGTGCGTAGTCGCGCCGGACGTTGTCGGCCTTGCCGCCGCCGATGGCATGCGTGACAAGGCTGACGGTAATGATGATGGTGGCGACATGTCGTAGTGGCCAGTGTGGACGATGCATGACGGCTAAAGCGAGCAATGCGCTAGTGGCGAGCGCGGCGATGAGGACGTAACGGCTGATGAGGCCGACGTTGCCGCCAGGTATTTGGCCGGTGGTGCGGCCGAGGGCGAGCATGCCTGCGAGCGCGAAAGAGTAGACCGCGACACCGGCCCAGCTAGCGTCCATAGTGGATCGATCGGCATCCTCGATCCGGTTGATGAACGATCTGCCGATGAGCAAGAAGAGCATGGCGAGCGTTGCCCCACCAGCGATCACGGCGATGATGGCGAGGTTGGCAGACCACAGGCCGCCGATAGCGGCGGCTAGTACGGAGATCCTGCCGTCGGGATCGAAGGCTGCGCTGGCCAGGGATTGCCGATCCGACGGTTTGGTGAGAAACCAAGCTCCGATGACGACGACACCGATCGCGGCGGGGATCAGGACGCGTGCCCGAGATTCCCCGCGTAACAGGAAGACCAGGGCCAGGGCAAACCAGATCGGCAGCGCGGCACCAAAACTGAGACACCCCAGCGCAGCGGCGGCGATGGCTGCCCAGAGAAGCCCGCGGTGTGCGCAGGCGATGGCGAGCACGCAGAAGAACACCGCGGGTACCCAGCTGATGCCATTCGTTGCCTGAAGCCACAACTCCATGGCATGCGAACTGAAAAAGAGCCAGGAGAATCCGCCGGTCAAGACGGCTTTTAAGGCTGGCGACATTGCTGGGGGCAGCATCGACCGCAGAAGCAGCACGACACCTGCCATCAAGATGACGGTCAGGACGGTGAGGACCCGGTTGTCTCCGCCGAACCACGCCGCGTCCGCCCAGAACAGCAATGATGGCAACACAAAGGGCTGCTCGAGGTGGTAGGTGAAGACCTGGTCTGCCAAGAGGCTGCCGTTATCATTCGTGATCTTCGCCAGTACATGCCAGTAGTCGAGTAGCACATGCATCCGAGGGGCTCGCACTGCCGCCAGCAGGGCTAGGCCGAACGGCGCCATCGTGAACAGCCACAGTGCGACGAGGCCGAACCGGCTCCAGATGCGTGGAGCAACACGGGGTGCCGACTTTCGTACCACATATCGCTCGTCGGACCGGGACGCGGTGGGGGAGTGCTGGTTCACGGATCTCCTGGTGAAACGGGTTCGGCCTCATCCACCCAATGGCGGTTGATCGAGCGAGCGCAGCGTGCCTGAGCCTCGACGCGGGCAATGCTGTGACCTGTGCTTTTACTGGATCAGGCGCTGGGTTGACAACTGTGAGCTTCACCTCATGAAGCGATGTAACGACTGTGTGTGGTTGCAGCGATGCACGGTTCGGCTGGGAGTTGCTGGCCAACCGGATCGCGACGTGGTGCGTGGAATTCCCGACGCCTCGCTGCCTACGCGGCCGGATGGGTGCAGCGGGCTTGCCCGCTGCGAGGGAGGGGCTGCTCGTGTTTCTGCTGCGTCGCGCTGTCGAAAGAACCCGGTGGATCAGAGTCGTCATCTTCCTGCTGATCGCCGTGCTGGTCATCAGCGGCACTGAAGCGGTTTCGGCGCCGCCCCAGGCCACTGCGGCTCCCGCACCCATCGACCCACGCAATGTCCCAGTGCTGGGTTCGCCCGCCGCGGCCACTGACACGCCGCAGGCACCGTCCACGGCGGATTTCGGAGCCAGTACCCGGCTTGACGGCGGCGCGGGCAGTCATTTCGATCCACAGCGGTCGAAACCGGTAACGCGGTCGACGTTCGTCACCGAATATGAGAACCCCGATGGCACCCGGTCGGTGCAGCAGTCGAACCAGCCGCTGAACGTGCAGGACGCGGCCGGGAACTGGCAGCCGGTCCAGACCACACTGGCGACCGACCCCGCGACGAAGCGCGTCGACGCGGATCAGCATCCGCTGAGCCCGTCGCTGGCGACGAAGGCCGACGACACCGCCGTGCTCCAGGTCGAGTCCGGCGGGCACACCGCCAGCCTCGCGATGGACAAGGCAGCGGGCTCGACCGCCGCGGTGAAGGGTGATTCTGTTACGTATCCGGAGGTCGCTGCCGGGACGGACTTGGAGTACGAGGTCACGCCGGGCGCGGTCAAGGAGACCATCAAGCTCAAGCGCCTGCCCGCCGATGGCCGGTCGTCGTGGAAGTTCAAGCTCAACACCGGTGGCCTGACACCGAAACTGGACAAGAACGGCACCGTCGTCCTCGCCGATCAGGCGGGTGCGGCGAAGATCGTGATGCCGCCGATCGAGACCTGGGACTCCGCGGGCAACGGCGAGACCGCACCGGCGATGACCGGCGGCACCTACACTCTCGAGCAGGCCGGGGCGGACTGGTGGCTCACCGTCGCCGTCGACGCGAACTGGCTGCGCGACCCCAAGCGTGTCTTCCCGGTCTATGTGGACCCGACCTTCACCTACGGGGTCAAGGAATCGCACTCGTACCGTTCGGACGGCACGAACTGTGACGCGTGCGGCTTGCGGATCGGCAACAGTCAGGCCAAGGGCGACACCTACAACCGCAGCGTCTTCAACGTGGACTACACGCCGCTGTTCGGCAAGACCGTCGTCGGCGCCCGCATGGACCTGACCCGCAACACCAGCGTCGTCGGCTCGCTGAAGACCTGGAACGCAAACCTGCACCACGCGTCCGCCTTCAACTTCAACGGCGTCGGCGGCTACATGACCAGCGCGCTGGTCGGTGATGTCGGCAGCTTCGTCGGAGAGGGGCTGACCGGGTTCATCCGCGACCGGGTCAACGCCCGCGACGGCTCGGTGTTCTTCATGCTGATCGGCGCCGAAAACGCCGGAACCTGGACCTACAAGAACCTCAACGCCACCCTCACCGTCGACACTGGCAGCCCCGCCCCGGCGACCACGCTCGTCGGTCCCGCGGACAACTCGGTGTCGACCACGTTGACCCCGACGTTGTCGGTGAAGCCGGTGACCGATCCCGACGGTGACGCGGTCAAGTACTGCTTCCGCGTCGCCACCGGCGCGGACGGCAAGTCCGGGGTCGTGGTCGAGTCCGGCTGCCTGCCCACACCGACGTGGACGGTCCCGGCCGGGATCCTGCAGGACGGTGTCGCCTACACCTGGCAGGCGATGACCTATAGCGGCACCACCACCATCACCCCGACGTGGGTCGCGCACCTGAAGGTCGACCAGCGCATCGGAGACCACGGCCCGTCCCCGACCGACGACGCCGGCCCGGTCACGGTGAACCTGGCGAACGGCAACGCCTCGCTGTCGCAGCAGACGCCGTCGTTCACCACGGTCGGCGGCAACGCCGGGCTGAACTTCACCTTCAACTCCCAGCAGCGGGAGAACAAGGGCCTCAAAGCCTCGTATTTCGTCGACCTGTCGCACAACGGGTTGATCAGTGACGCTCAGCAGCCGGTCCTGACCCGAACCGAGCCGCAGGTGAACGTCGACTGGGGCACTGACTCACCGTTCGCGCCGGCGCTGCCCGCGGACTGGTTCGTCGCCCGCTGGGAGGGCTTTTTCCAGGCCCCGGTCGCCGGGACCTACCAGTTCGCCGGGGTGCACGACGACGGCGCGGTGGTATGGATCAACGGGAACAAGGTCTACGACATCGGCACCCCGAGTGACGTGAACTGGACCCAGTCCACCAACGTCACCTTGACCGCAGGCCAGCGTGTCCCGATCAAGGTCGAGAACGCCGAGGCCACGGGCGCGGCGAAGATGAGGCTGTTCGTCCGGACCAGCGACAACACCACCGTCGCCCCGCAGATCGTCCCAGCGGACTGGCTGTTCTCCAACGATCTGCCCACGCTGCCGCAGGGCTGGACCCTCTCGGCCGACCTCGACGGTGACGGCACCAGCTACACCGAAGCCAAGGTCACCGACCAGAACATCGTGCTCACTGACGCCACCGGCGCCAAGCACACTTGGACCAAGAAGTCCACCGGCGGATATACCCCGCCGCAGGACGAGAACGGCATCCTCGCCCTCGACACCACCGGCCGCGTCACCCTGCGCGACGGCGGAGACGTATTCACCTTCCGCGCCGACGGCAAGCTCGACACCCAAGCCTCTGTCACGGACTCGCGCAAGCCGGCGGCCCTGCAGAACATCTACACCGGTACCCCGTCGCGGCTGACGCAGATCAAGGACCCGGTCTCCGGCCGGGCGCACACCCTGCACTACAACCGCGCCGGCGACGACTGCTACGGCGGCACCAGCGCGCCCACCGGGACCGACACACTCGCGCCGTCGCAGATGCTCTGCCGGGTGTCCTATTGGGACGGATCCCAGACGTTCCTGTGGTACGCCCAAGGCCGTCTCGCCCGGATCGAGGACCCGGGTTCGGAGAACAACGACTATCTCTACGACGGCGGCGGTCGTGTCACCGCCGTCCGTAGCCCGCTGGTCACCGACTGGGTCGCCGCAGACCCGGCGAGCCGCAACCTGATCGACTACTACACGACCATCGGTTACGCCGACCAGAACGGCAAAACCCAGGTCGCCAACGTCACCGAACCGGCTCCGGCACCGGGCCAGCCGAGGGCGAAAACGACCTACCGCTACGACCCGGCCAACCGCACCTCCTTCACCGACACAGCCGGCCTTAACCCGGCCACTGGGTTCGCCAGCAAGGTCACCTACGACGAGGCCGACCGCACACTGTCCACCACAGACGCCGCGGGCAAGACCTCGACACAGGAATGGGGCGCGAAGGACCAATCGTTGTCCACCACCGACGCGGCTGGCCGCAAGGCGACCACGGTCTACGACTACGCCGACCGCGCCACCGACTCCTACGGCCCTGCACCGGCGTCGTGTTTCAACGGCCAGCAGCCGAACGGCACGTGCGGGATGTCGCATGGACACACCGGCTACGACGAGGGCGTCAACGGCCTGTCCGTCGTCTATCACGACAACGACAGCCTTTCCGGCGCCCCGAAGACCTACACCACCGGCATCGGCGGCCCCGGCGGGCAGCTAGTGAAGAACTGGAACACCGCCGCGCCCGCCGACGGTATCCCCGCGGACCACTTCTCCCTGCGCGCCACTGGTGACATCGTGTTCCCGGCAGCCGGGAACTACACCCTGCGAGTGCTGGCCGACGACGGGGTCCGCGTGTGGGTTGACGACCAGATCGTCATCGACGACTGGATCAACACCACCCCGAAGTGGCGCACCGGGGTCGTGAACAACACGACCTCTGGGGCTGCGAAGCGGATCCGGATCGACTACTACGAGTTCGACCAGACCGCCCAGCTCGAACTGCACTGGACCACTCCCTCCGGCACACAGGAACCCGTCCCCGGCGCGCAGCTCAAACCACGGTACGGACTGACCACCTCCACCACCGCGGCCGAGTCTGACGGGGTAGCGGACAAGGTCGGCACCACCCGATTCGACGAGAACGGGCTCGACCCGGTCTATGGCCTGGCCACCTCCGGCCAAGGCAACCCAGGTGGGCTGAAGATCAACGGCTCGGTCGGCTACGAGCCACCAGGCAGCGGGTACCTGCGCAAGACCGGCAAAACCATGGCCACCGGTGCCAAGACCGGTTACGCCTACTACGGCGATACCGAGACGCGCGCGAACCCGTGCGTTCCCGGCAGTGCCGCGGTGAACCAGGGCGGGATGGCCAAACTGGTCACCTCCACCGCACCCGCCGCCGGACCTGCGCGGGTCGACGAGCAGGTTTATGACGCGACCGGCCGGGTGCTGGCCGAGGCCACCGGCGGTGGCTGGACCTGCACCACCTACGACAATCGCGACCGTCCCGTCGAGATAGGTGTCCCGGCGTCGGCCACCTCGCCCGCAGTGACGGTGAAGCACGACTACGCGGTTGGCGGGGATCCGCTCACCCGTTCGGTCTCCGACGACAAAGGCACCATCACCACCACGTCCGACCTGCTAGGCCGGGTCACCAGCTACACCGACGTCAACGGTGTCCGCACGGGCACCCTCTATGACCAGGCCGGACGCGTCACCTCGACCACCGTCACCCCGCCCGACGCCGCCGACGCGCCGCGGACCGTCTCGTTCACCTACGACGACGCCGGACGCGTGCAGACGCAGAAGCTCGACGGCACGACCCTGGCCACGGTCGGCTACGACAACGCCGGGGAACTCGCCACCGTCACCTACGCCAACGGCACTTCGCTGGCATCGGTGACCAAGGACAACGCCGCTCGCGCGCTGTCCCTAGGCTGGAAGACCAGCGACGGCAAGGACATCGTCTCCCAGGTCGGCCGAACCACTGCGGGCACGATCATCGACGAGTCCCTCGCCGGGACCGACGCCCGCCCGAACGCCCCGAACTACCTCTACGACGGCGCCGGCCGCCTGACCGAGGCCTACGTCACCGGTCATCACTACACCTACGACTACACCTCCACGGCGTCCGTGACTTGCCCCGTCGGCACCCAGGCAAACGCGGGACTCAACACCAACCGGATGCGGCTGCTCGACCAAACCGCGGCCGGAACCGCGGAAACCCGCTACTGCTACGACGCCGCAGACCGGATCCTGGCCACCGAAGGCGTCACCACCCTCACCGGGTTCGCCTACGACTCCGACGGCAACACCACCGGCTGGAAGTCCGCAGACGGCAGCACCACCACGCTGACCTGGGACGGCTCCAACCGCAACACCGGCGCTCGCACCACCGGCCCCACCCCGGCACTGAACGCCGACATCGCCTACACCCGCGACGCCACCGACCGCATTGTCCGCCGCGACCCACGTGACTGCGACAACAACACCGTCGTCCGCTACGGCTTCACCGGCGACGGCGACTCCGCGGACCTGACCCTCAACGCAGAGAACCGCCTCACCTCGCTGTCGCTGACCCTTCCGGGCGGAGTCCTCTACACCAGCAAAGCCGGTAACGACGGCGCGTTCACTGCGTCGTACGACCACCCGTCAGTCCGGGGCGACCTGGTCTTGTCCACCGACACAGCCGGGCACCAGGTCGGCGACCTGCGCTCGTACGACCCATACGGCCAGCCGCTGACCGCCACGGGTGCTGTCGATCCGCAGAACGTCCCTGACAACTCACCGGGTTCGATGGACTACGGGTGGCTTGGCCAACACCAGCGACCCTATGAACACACGGGCGCACTGTCGCTCGTGCAGATGGGCGCACGCCCGTACAGCCCGCTGCTCGGGCGGTTCCTTTCCGTCGATCCCGAAGAGGGTGGCTCCGCCAACGACTACGACTACGTCGCCGGCGACCCCATCAACAGTGTCGACCTCGACGGCCACGGGTTCTGGGGCTCGCTCTGGAATGGTGTCAAGGCGGTTGCCCGGGTCGTGACCCCCATCGCCGAATGGGTTTCCTGGGTGCCAGGCCCGATCGGAACCGTTGCCGCGGGGATCGCTGCCGCGGGGAACGCGATCCAAGGCAACTGGGCCCGGGCCGCCAGCTTCGCCGCCGTCGCACTTACCCAAGGCGTCTCCCGTTACACTCGCATCGTCGGCAATGTGGTGTCACGCTCTCGAAGGCTCGGGTTCATGAGCAAGCGGTTCGGCAACAGCAGCGCCATGCCGAACCGTACCCGTGAGCGACTGCACAAGTTACTTCCCGGTGGAAAGTGGAACAACAAGAGCCGTACGCTGAAGATCGGCTGGAGCGTCGCCAAGAAGTCGAAGAACGCGACGTTCCGTATCTCGTACTCGAAGCTACCGAAAAGGTTCCGGCACTATCACATCATGAAGGGGCCGAGGCGTTACTGAAATGAACGACGAAGAGCTGACCTTGGCCGAGCAGGCGCATTTGTGGGCCGAGGCGCTGACCCGGGCAGTGAACGTCCGGGTGGGTGACGCTGATGTGCCGTTCGAAGCGGTCCTCAAGAGTGGGTCCTCGGATCTTCCGCAGACTGTTCGGGTCAGCTCTGCGCGTCGAGGCGATCCGTCCCTGACGATCCTCGTCGAAGAGGTGCAGGCGTTCTTGTCGATCGACTCCGCGCCGGGAGTTTCCGTGGCCTATGAGTTCGAGGGATCGCCGGCCGGCCTGGAGAAAGGAGTCGAATGCCGTGAGCGTGACGGGGCCCACGCTCTGAGTGAAATGGACTTGGTCGATCACGTCGACGCTTTCGCGAGATTCGGATTCTCACTCGTCAGGTTTCCGTTGTTCGAGCGACTCAAGATCTTCAGGGGCAACTCGGGTGTCGCGTTGAGCTGGGTCACTTTCGATCTTTCTTGGCCCTTGGTGCTCGCGCGAAAGTGGAGGCCGTAGTTCCGGTTCAGTCGAGGGCTTCTGTGTAGAGGATCCGGTCATAGGCGCGGAGGAAGATCACGTGCCGAGCAGCGATCGATCTTCGGTACGAGGGACGAGGGGTGAAATCGTCGCCCTGCTCGAGTCGAGGTCGAACTCCTACCCGAGAGGTGCTGGGCTAACGCACGCAGCCGAAGGATCTAGACGATATTTGCGGCCCCGCCAGTGTTGGTGGAATGACATTTCATCCTGCTTTATGCCCACGTGAGACCTCCTGCGCGAAGCCACTCGCCCGGGGCTCGTACCGCAGGAGCTTGACCACGACCTCGCCACTGCGGACAACCCGGCAAGCAAGCCAGCCAGTGTCTGCTTGCGCCGAGTGCTGGACCGTCCGGACGCAGCGTCGAGTCGCAGGCGCTGGAGGCTATTTGGCGGTCAGGGCAGGTCTCGCGGTACGTCACTGCTGATTTCACAGCCGTGGAGCGGTCTCCGGACTGGATTCACGTCTTGTCTTGACTCACGACGTGTTTGGGAGACGATGGTCGTGCTCGGCGTTGCCAGTGAGTCGGCGACCCTTTCGGGGCAATATATGTCGGCCGACACAGCTGACAACTTCACGACAGCGCAAGTCGTCCGGTGAGGTGATTTGGCTCCAGTCGTCGCTACTGCACGTCACAGGTCAGTAGTACGTTCCGGCATCCTCGGTGATCGTGGGTTGATTCGACGGCCCGTGGCACCGATTCTGTTCTACTGCCCATCGAGAGGTGGTGGGTGTGGCGATGGGGACTGGATGCGTCCGAATGACCCTAACGTTCGCCGTGAGGCGATCAAGTTGGTGCAGTATCTCCGCGATATGGCCGCGTCGACGAAAGCGGATACTTGCGACGTCGCCGACTTCGAACAGTGCTGGTGGTTGTCGGACGTACCTGAAGGTGTGGATCTGCGAAACCGGATAGGCTCGGACGGCGGTTTCCTTACCGTTGATCAGCTACCGTTGCCGTTGCCTCCTGATCTGCCACCGCAACTCAACGGGCATATCGATGCGGGCCAGTGGCAGGATCATGACGCTGGGGAACTCGACCTCTCCGATGATCTGGCCGGGCGGGTCGAGAATGCGGACGACGGCAACGAACTGGTCATCGCCTACCGCGCCGCGGTCGTCGACCGGGATTCCTGGCTGGCCGATATCGAATCGGTGCGTCCGCGGCGCAAGCTCTATGAGGATCTTCGGCAGGTCGCTGGGCAGTTGACGAGCCAGGACGACGAATTCGAACTCGTGCTGTGTGCCGGACTCGTGGCAGGTCGGGACGAGAATGGCCGGGTGGTGCGGCGGCACTTGCTGGCCAAACGGCTGTTCGCCAAGATCGATGATCGCTACTCCGGCGTGACGATTGGTCCAGATGTCGACGCGAGCATGCTGATGGAGGATCGGAGATTTCTCATCCCCGTGCTGGGCGAGGGATTGGGACGCGCTGAGGACATCCGGGCCGAAGTGGAACAGTCCGACTTGCTGCCGACCGATGAAGGAGCCGGCAAGTGGCTCGCCGACTGGAGCGGGCGACTGCTCCCGGACGCTCCGCGGTTCAGCGATGCGGTGATACCGCCGCCGATCGAGCGAGTCGGGCGACTCGCGGTGTCTGCTTCGCCCGCGATGATCCTCCGGCGCCGTGATCGCTCAAGTGTGGCCGGTTTTCTCGACCTGGTGCTGGAACAGTTGCGAGACCCAGGTGTGATCGTCCCCCAGGCGCTCGTGCAGATCCTCCGCGATCTGACACCCGACGAGCAAGAGGCATGGCTGGTCGAGATGGCCGGCACCTCCAAGACCCTCGGCGCGAATCCACTCTTCTCTCGGGAGCACAACCTGCAGCAACGGCTGGTCCTGGAGAGAGTGCGACAGGACAACGGCGCGGTCGTGCAAGGGCCGCCAGGAACCGGCAAGACACACACCATTGCCAATCTCCTGGTGGCGATGCTGGCGGAGGGGATGCGTGTGCTGGTGGTCAGCCAGCGGGAGCAGCCTCTTCGTGTGCTGCGGGGAATGCTGCCGCCGGACATGCGGAAGCTATGCGTCTCGCTTGTCGGTAGCAGGGACGGAAGGACCAGCGACCTCGAGTCAAGTGTGCGCGCGATGGCCGAGTACCTCGCGAGCACAACAGACGTGCAGGCAAGGGAACGGGTCGTGGCCGGCCATGACCGCTGGCTCGTTGCTGGTCGCCGGGTAGCCGATATCCAACAAGATCTCGCGAACTCCCGTGAAGCCGAGCATGTCGACCACCCGCTGGTCAGCGACGGCTATCAGGGGCGACTCGCTCACATCGCCGCACAGGTCGAGGAAAAGCGCCATCGGTTCGATTGGTTTCCGCCCCTTCCCCCGGACGCGCCGCTGCGAAGCTCTCTTTCACCTGAGGAACTCACCGAACTGCGTGCCCTGCTGATCGAACATCCTGGTGGACCGAGGCGCGCCCTCGAATACATGCCGCCGGCAGAACAAGTCCACATCCCCGAGCAGGCGAAGAAGCTTTTCGACGTGCTCAAGCCACCTCGAGTTCGTGACGGTGCCGAGGAAATCGCCGACCTGAGCGGGCTCGTTGAGGTCGCAGAACTGGACCGGTGGCAGACCGGCCTCGACCGACTGAACAAGATCGTCCGGCACCTTCAGCATCGCGCAGCCGTGAACGACACAAGTCAATGGCTCACAGCGGCGGTGGACGATCTGCTCGCCGGTCACAACAACAGCGCGTGGCAGGATGTCATGTCGCGCTCGCCGGTGGCCGAGACGCTTTCGGCAAGATCACGAAATCCGCTGCTACGGGACGTCGAATACCCGGAACACGATCACACCGCCTTACGAGATCTGCGCGATCAAGCGTGGAAGTTGTGGCAAGGTCTGGCGAATCGTAAACCGGTGCGGACGATGTTCTTGCGCAGGCCGACCAACCTCGGCAGGGATACACAGTCGGTCCGGGAACGATGCAGGTATCGCGGCCGCGAGCCGCGAACCGAAGAGGCCGCGGCCGCCGTGTACGACGTGTTGGACATCGTACTCAGCCTGTCCGAGGCCGAACATGCTTGGAGTTTCGTGGTTGCCCTGCCGGCCGTGACGGCCCGCGCGAGCGATCGGCTTCGCTGGCTTGTGGAGGCTGAAGGCGCGTTGCCCGTCTTGCAGGACATGCGGCAGATCACCTCCGGATTGCGAGAAGTACTTGCCAGGAATGGCATTCTAGTGGTGCTCACGACCCATAACCTGTGGCTGACACTTCGTGATGGCATCGAACTCGCCCGACATCGCATCGACGTGGCACCGCATGAGGAATACCACGCGGGCCTGATCGCGTGGTGGGCCACCGTCATCGACTCACCGAACGCCGCCCCGGAACTGTATGAGCTCGCGAGAGCACTGGAGCGCCGCGACATACAGGCGTTCCGGATCGCGGCCGCGGAGGTCAACGACGCTCGGTACACGATCGAGAGCCACCGCAGACTGCGCGACTTGTACGACCGCGCCGTCGGCTGCCACGATGAACTTGTCACCGCGCTGACGAGATCCCTCCACGACGACACTTGGGAAGCTCGCTTCTGCGTGATCGACGAGGCCTGGAACTGGGCCGTCGCTGAGCGATTTGTGCGAGCGCGGCATCAGCCGGGTCTGGACGCACGGCAAGAGTCCGACCTAGCGGAAGCCAAGGCAGACCTGCTGAAAGCGACCGCAGAACTCGCGACGGCAAAGGCTTGGGCGATTTGCCTGCAGACCATGGACCCGAAAGCACGCCGCGGCCTGAAGAACTACGAAAACTTCGCGAAGAAGCAGCGCGGCAGGGGAGGGCATACCGCTCAACATCAGATTTCGGCTCGATCGGCGATTGAGGACGCCAAGCCAGCCGTGCCGGCCTGGGTCATGACCATCGACAAGGTCGCGGAGTTGTTCCCTGCCGTGCAGAACAGCTTTGACGTCGTCATCGTCGACGAAGGCAGCCAAGCCGAGCCGACGGCCCTCTTCCTGCTCTGGCTCGCCGCAAGGGTCATCGTGGTCGGTGACGACAAGCAGTGCACGCCGTTCACCAGCCCTCGCGGCCTGGATGCGGTGTCAGACCGACTGCGGGTGGACTTCCCTGACGTCCCCGCTCACGCCCGGGAGGTTCTTCTGCCGAACGGAAATCTGTACAGCATCCTGAGCGGCGCGTTCCCTGCCGTAGTCCGACTTCGGGAACATTTTCGCTGCATGCCGGAGATCATCTCCTGGCCGTCACGCCAGTTCTACGATAATGACCTGGTGCCCTTGCGGCAGCACGGCATCAACCGATTGGAGCCGGTTCTTATCCGCCACGTGGCCAACGGGCAAACCACTGGGTCCTCGGACACCCTGACCAACCGTCCTGAAGCCGAACACGTCATCGAGCTCCTGGCCAGTTGCCTGGAGGATCCAGCCTATGACGGTAAGACGTTCGGCATCATCGCCATGCAGAGTCGGCGTCAGGTGAATATGCTCGACGGGTTACTCCTCAGGAGAATCCCGGCATCAGAGATCGAACGGCGCGATATCCGTGTTGGTAACGCGCAGAACTTCCAGGGCGACGAGCGCGATGTCATGCTGGTGTCGACTGTCGCGGCCGGCCGGCCACAGATTTTGCGTAACCACACTTCTTACGAGCAACGGCTCAATGTCGCCGTCAGTCGCGCACGAGACCAACTGTGGCTGATCACATCACTGAGCCCTGACCTCGACTCCGAAGACATCCGTCACCGCATGCTGACGTACTACAGCGAAAACGAGGAAGCCGAACCGAAGAACCAGAACCTCGGTGATATCTCGCAGACCCGGCGTTGTGAGCCGTTCAGGTCCTTGTTCGTCCAGCAGGTCTATCTGGCGATCCGCGGCCGTGGCTACGACGCTGACCCGCAGTGGGACATAGGTGGCCGACGGCTCGACATCGTCGTACGCGGCCGCGACCGATCCGCTGCGATCATGTGCGACGAACATACCGGGCTCAGCGCGGAACACCGCCGCAAAAACGACGAGTCGCTGCGTGAGCTGCGGCGGGCGGGATGGCCGTTCTGCCGCGTCGCCCATAGCCATTTCATCCTCGACCCGGTGACGGCGTTGGAAGTCGTATGGCAGACCTTGAGCGAACACGGTGTCGAACCGGTGGAGGCTTGATCGTGGACATCATCGATGAGCAGACCCTTGTCGCCGTCGCGGATCTGATCTGCGGCGATGGCACGGTCTACTACCGGCGAGCGGCAGATCTGGTCACCTTCTTCCGTCGCGCGGGCTGGAACGAGGTGGGCGAGTACGACGGCGACAGTCGCAAATCCTGGACTGTCGCACACCTGCTATGCCGCCGCACCGAGCCCGACGCGATCGAGCAAGTGTTGAAACGTCTGGTCGACCCTCGCGAATACCAGCAGGACCGCGAGTCCGCCGAAGAGGTTTTTCGACAGCTCAACCTCCTTCTGCAAGTCGAGAACCTCCACGTCGAACTGGACGCGAACCTTCGCCCGGCCATACGACCAGGTCGTATGGCCACGGACCCAGCGCCCCTCGACATCAGCAGGCAGAAGTTGCAGTATTCGGTCGACGAGGTCGTGACAGACCAGAAATTGGTGCCCATCCTCGACCAACGTATCGCCGAAATCGACAAATGCAGAGCTACGGGTTGCTACCTCGCGGCCATGATCCTGCTAGGGAGCCTGGTGGAACTTCTGCTCCTCGACGCCGCGGAAAACCGCCCGATCCCCGATGAGATCTGGAACGAATCCGAGGCGAAAGCCGAGAGGGTCCGCCCCGCCAAAACGGCGGACAAACTGTCACTGCACTCGCTGATCTATGTGGCACATCGACTCAAATGGATCGACACGGACGCATATCGCATCGCCAGCGTTTTGCGTGAATTCCGCAACCTCGTCCATCCGAATCTAGAGCGCAAATTGACCGGCCGGCCACCGGACGAGGATACGGTAGACATGTACTGGCCGGTGTTTATCGGTACCTTCAATGACCTCGGGCGATCCCGCCCGGGAGGACCGGGTGCCGAGGGTGGCGGGCCGTCGACTGACCCGGCCGGGCCATGGGGACGTCGTCGCCGCTAGGCCCCTGCGGCGCACAGAACCACGGCAAACGTCCTTCTCGCCAAGGGTCCTGCGGTTATAGGAGAGGGTGGCTCCGAGGCTTCCCCCGCCGAGCGCGGTCCCTGCAGAGTGGCGGGTGAACCCGTCGGTGGAACGGAAGTTCGCGCCGTTCCAGCCCGCGACCGGTTCGTGGCCGGAGGAGGTGTCGGCGACGAGGCGGTAGTCGCAATTCGAGGGGTAGCTGCCGTTCTTGCGCACCGTGTAGGCGACGGTGTCGGGGTCGAGCCAGAGTTCGCCGTCGCCATCGGACTGGTAGCCGTAGTCGATCGTGAAGTCGAACCGCTCCACGAGGTCGGAGTTCTTAGGCTTGGCGGCGTCGTAGACCTCGAGCACGAGGGCGCGGAGGTGCCCTGAACCGAGCCAGGTCCGGGCGAGTTAACAACCGCTTAGTATGTGGTCAACGTCTCAGCGGGTATTTCTCGATACCGACCGGTTGGTATGTCACTCTGGTGGCGGTATCGCCGACGGAGGTCGATCAGTACCGGTCAGGAGAGTTTCGTGCCGAGCATGCGGAGCACCAGCTCGCTGTACTCCTGGCCCAGCTTCTTCGGTGTCTGGCGGGCGCGGTCGCTGTACCAGCGGGAGACGTCGACGCCGAGCGAGAGCACGGCGCGGGCGGCGGTATGCGGGTCGCCGACGGTGAACACGCCCGTCCGCACGCCTTCGGAGATGACCTCGCGCACGACCTGCTCGATCCGGCGGCGCAGTTTCGCGACGATCTCGAACTCCTCGTCCGGCAGCGCGTGCAGTTCGTACTGCACGACGCGCGCCACGGTGTGCCGCCGCGCGTGCCAGGCCACGAAGTCCTCGACCAGCAGGCGGATCCGTTCGACGGGGTCGGTCTCGCGTGCGACGACACTCTCGACCAGCGAGAGTGTCTGCTCGTGGCCGTATTTGGAGATCGCGAACAGCAGCGCGGCCTTGGACGGGAAGTGCACGTACAGCGCCGCGGGGCTCATGCCCGCCGCCGAAGCGATGTCCCGGGTGGTGGTCGCGTGATAGCCGCGCCGCGCGAAGGATTCGACCCCGGCCAGCATGAGCCGCCGTGCCGTCTCCGGCTGGACATCGGGCCACAGTTCGGCCGACAGCGACATGGTCATCCGCGGATCCTCCCAGACGCTCGTACTCCGACGGTGGGCTTGACACCACCTCCGGTCCTTTCCATTGTAAGTGAGCGCTCGCTTAGCGGTTGCGCTCGCCGGTGAACACAGAGGAGATCGAAGAGTGAACTCGTTCAAGGATCGCGTCGCGATCGTCACCGGCGCAAGCCGGGGTATCGGCCTCGGGATCGCCAAGGACCTGGTCGAGCGCGGCGCGAAGGTGTGCATCACCGCGCGCAAGCCGGAGCCGCTGGCCGAAGCGGTCGCCGAACTGGGCGGTGAGGCCGTCGCGATCGCCGTCCCCGGCAAGGCCGACGACACCGCGCACCAGGACGAGGCCGTCGCCAAGACGATCGAGGCCTTCGGGCGGCTGGACATGCTGGTCAACAACACCGGCATCAACCCCGTGTTCGGGCCCACCCTGGACATCGAACCGGAAGCCGCCGCGAAGATCTTCGCGGTCAACGTGCTCGCGCCGCTCTCGTGGACGCGCCGGGCGCGCGACGCGTGGATGGGGGAGCACGGCGGCGCGGTGGTGAACGTCGCGTCCGTCGCCGGGCTCGGCGCGTCGCCCGGGATCGGCATGTACGGCGTCAGCAAGGCCGCGCTGATCCGGCTCACCAAGGAACTCGGCTTCGAGCTGGGGCCGAAGATCCGGGTGAACGCCGTCGCGCCGGCCGTGGTCAAGACCAAGTTCGCGACGGCGCTGTACGAAGGCCGGGAAGAAGAGGTCTCCGAGTCGTATCCGATGAAGCGGCTCGGGGTGCCCGCCGACATCGCGAGCGCGGTGTCGTTCCTGCTCTCGGAAGAGGCGGGCTGGATCACCGGGCAGACCGTCGTCCTCGACGGCGGCGTGACCCTGGCGGGTGGCCTGTGACCGCGTCGTTCGCCGGAGCCGGTGTCGTCGTCACCGGTGGAGGCGGGGGCATCGGTGCCGTACTCGCCCGCCGGTTCGCCGCCGAGGGTGCCCGGGTCGTCGTCGGCGACCTGAACGGGGACGCCGCGGCCGAGGTCGCGAAGGAGATCGGCGGAACCGCCGTGGCCGGGGACGCCGCGAGCGAAGCGGGCGTCGCGTCGCTGATCGAGACGGCGCGCGAAACCCTCGGCGAGATCGATGTCTTCTGTGCCAACGCCGGGATCGCGCCGATGGGCGGCGTGGAGGCGCCGGAGGAGGACTGGGCGCGGATCTGGGACGTCAACGTGATGGCGCACGTGCGCGCGGCCCGGCTGTTGCTGCCGGTGTGGCTCGAGCGCGGCCGAGGGCATTTCATCTCGACGGTGTCGGCGGCGGGACTGCTGACCAGCCTCGGTTCGGCGTCGTACTCGGTGACCAAACACGGCGCGCTCGCCTTCGCCGAATGGCTTTCGGCGACGTACCGGCATCGCGGGCTCACCGTGCAGGCGATCTGCCCGCAAGGCGTGCGGACGGCGATGCTGGAGAACACGGGTCCGGCGGGCGAACTGCTCATGGGCGCCTCGGCGATCCAGCCGGAGCAGGTCGCGGACGCGTTGTTCGAGGCCATCGAGGCGGAACGCTTCCTGGTGCTGCCGCATCCCGAGGTCGCGGAGTACTACGCCGCGCGGGCCACGCAGACCGACCGCTGGCTCGGCGGGATGAACAAACTGCAGCGCAAGGTGGAGCAGGTCGTCGGCGAATGACCGGAACGGGCCGCGACCGTGCGCGCGGTCGCGGCCCGCGTCCCGTTCAGGCGACCTCGTTCAGTTTTCCGGTGGCCACGTCGAACACGAACCCGCGGACGGAATCCTTCTCGGGGATGAACGGGCTGTTCTTGATGCGCGCGATCGACTGGCGGACGTCGTCGTCGAGGTCGCCGAAGGCTTCGGCGGCCCAGGACGGTTTGACGCCGACGTCTTCCTGGATGGATTTCTTGAATCCGTCGTCGGTGAAGGTCAGCATTCCGCAGTCGGTGTGGTGGATGAGGATGATTTCCGTCGTGCCGAGCAGTCGCTGGCTGATCGCGAGGGAACGGATTTCGTCCTCGGTGACGACGCCGCCCGCGTTGCGGATGACGTGCGCTTCGCCTTCCTTGAGGCCGAGGACGCCGTAAACGTTGATACGGGCGTCCATACAGGCGAGTACGGCGACGTGCTTGGCGGGCGGCAAGGGAAGCGGCCCGGAAAAGCGTGCGGCGTAGTCGGCGTTGTTGGCCAGGAGTTCGTCGGTGACCGACATGGTGATCCCTTCCGATCGGCGTAGGAACGAGTGGACCGTTGGGATGCACGCATGCGCAACCATGCCCATGAGCTGGGACCGGGAGCTGAAGGGGACTGCTGTCAAGGCGACTCGCCAGGCGTAAGGCGGTTGATCTTCGCCGGGGGATCGGCCACTGTGGTCGTGGGGTCTTGCTCGCGGTAAGGAAAACTCAATGAACAAGCGCTTCGTGGTCCGTGGGGCCGTTCTCGCCGCGACCCTCGCGGGCTCGGTGCTCACCGGGGGAACGGCGATGGCGAGCACCGCGGAACCGTGCGCCGCCGGGGCGTCCGGTGACGTCGCGGCGGCTTCCTGCACGCCGTACCGCAAGCAGAGTGAGGGCTGGAGCAGCAAAACCTCCTGTAACCGCGCCGGCAACGAGGGCGCGCAGGCGATGCGCTGGACCGGCTGGAACTGCAACAAGGCGCTGGCGGGCTGGGAGCTGTGGGTGCGCACCTGCACCGCGCTGGCCGCCGAGAAGGACGCGGTGACCACGCGCGAAACCGTCTGATCCGTGCAGGGCCGCCCCCGGTGTGAAACATCCGGGGCGGCCCTGTCACTATTCTGGATGTCCACAGTGGACGGCCTGTTTTCGGTCAAGCGATCGCTTCGCCGATGTGGTGTGCCGATGACCGGTCACCCGCCTCGTGAATCCGTAGGCACAGGCGCCGAGATCTACCTTAAATCAATGTTAAGCATCGGCGGATTCGGTGCTATCTTGACTGAGCGAAACGCGAGAAGTTCTTCACGCGGAATTCGCCCCTCATCCCTCGTGGTGCGGGCCCGCCGCGGAGGTTCGGTTACCGAATCTGCCGCTGAGCTGAGGATTCTCCTGCTGGGACGCCGATACCGAACCTTCGGTACGGGCTGTCCGCACGGTGGGTTCGGTGGCCACGAACTGCTGCGGAATTCGTTGACCCCATGGAGAGCCGGTTCGTAGTGTTTGCCGAGTCTTGGGCAGGGACGGCTTTGGTGGACACGAATGGCTCAGGCAGAAGGGGGCTTTCCATGGCCGGCATCCGAACGATTTCCCCGATCGGCAAGTGGGCTTTCGACGCGGGTCGTACCGCGCGGCCCGGAATCATCAGCGAATTCGTGGAAGTCGCCGACATGCCACTGGCGGCGCTCAGTGCCGGACTGCGGCTCGGCGGGGGCAACGCCGCCTTCTTCCGGCTGCTCGGCCGCCGTCCCGCCGACGTGCTCGGCGAATCGTTCCCCGAACTCGTCACCACCGGTCCCGATCACCTGCGCGACCGGCTGAACCGGGTCGCCGAAGGCTGGGAGCAGCGGTTTCGCGGCAGCGTCACCGGGCTCGGATCCGGCGGTGCCGAGAGGCTGACCATCGTGGCCGGCCGGATGCGGGCGCCGGGTACGGCGATCCTGCTGACCGTGCTCCCGGAGGCGGGGCCCGCCGCGGCCCGCGCCGAGCAGCTGAGCTCGGTCAACGACATCGAGGCGAAGATCCTCCAGGGCATCGCCAGCGGCTTGTCCAGCCTGGAGATGGCCGACAAGTACTACCTGAGCCGCCAGGGGATCGACTACCACGTCGCCCGGTTGCAGCGGAAGTTCAAGGCGCGCAACCGGGTCGAACTGGTTTCGCGGGCCTTCGCCACCGGTCTGCTCGACTCGACCGCCTGGCCGCCGCGGGTACCGGAGTCCCGGCGCGCGAGCTGATCGCCCCGGACTTGACGTGCGGGTGGCCGCCACGTGACGGAGGCGTGCGATTACGGTGCGGTCCCAGTGAACGGTCCGGGCATCGTCGCCGGTCGCGGTCGTATTTCGGAAGAATTCGTAATGACCTTCGAGGCATCTTCGCTCATCTGAGCGGGCAGGTCGGCCGGAGCGGACGCCGGGTGGCCGTCTGGGGTAAACCTGGATGTCGTGGGCCGTTCACAATCCATTCCCTGTAGCGCGATCTTCTGTCACACTTCGTCGTGCCGTGCTCGCGTGAGGTGTCGCGCCGAGCGGGGCCTGCCTGCCCGCGGAGTCGTGCGTTCGTGGCACTTGTGCTCATTTGAGCGGCAGGCATCCCCGTAGCGAGGGATAACCCTCGCCGGGGTTGGCCGGTCTATTCGGTAAGACGATCACACGATGAGATGGAAGCACGTAAGCGTTTGTTCGCTCTGTGTGACGGCAGCGACCCGATGGGACGACAGGAGGCGGAGATGGTGGACGCCAACAGACCCGGGCGCACGCTGGCCGGACGCGACGACGAGCTGCGCCGGCTCGCCGCACGGCTGAGCACTGGTGCGCCTGGTGAAGGCTCCGTCATCGTCGTACGAGGACAAGCGGGCATCGGCAAGTCCAGCCTGCTGGACACCGCGCTGGCCGCGCTCACGGACACTGTCGTCTGCCGGGGTACCGGTGTGCCGGGGGACGGGACGGCGGTCTCGCGGGAACTGCTCGCGGGACTGCGCCGGGCCGGTGCGCGGGTCTCGGGTCCGGACGATTTCGCCGCCTGGTACGAGGATTTCGCCGCCTGGGCGGGCGGGCGGCGCGCGATCGTGCTCGCCGTCGACGACGTGCAATGGTGTGATGAACCGACCTTGCGCTGGCTGAGTCTCCTCGCCCGTCACGCGACCAGACTGCCGCTGCGGATGGTCCTGGTCCGGTCGGCCGCCGACGGACCGGACGGCGCGGCGGAACGGCTGGCGGATCTCGAATCCTGGTACGGCACCGAAGTGCTCGACCTCGGCCCGCTGCCCGCGGAGGCCGTCGCCTCGCTGGCGCGCGAGGCCGTCGGATCGGAACCGGGGGAAGCTTTCGTGCGGCACTGCGTCGAGCAGTCCGGCGGCAATCCCTTGCTGCTGCGGGAGATGCTCGACGAACTGGGCAAGGTCGCGGCCGGGGTCGCGCCGGTGGCCGGATCCGCGGCGGGATCCGCGCTGATCCACTCCCTGTTCGCCGGCGTCCCGGACTACGCCCGGTCCGTGGCCACCGCCATCGCGGTACTCGGCGGTCAGGACCTGTCCTTGGTCGCCCGGCTGGCCAAGGTGCCCGCCCGCACCGCCGGAACCGCCGTCGACCTGTTGCGGAGTCAGCACATCCTTGCGCCGGAAGGGTTCTCCTTCCGTCACGATCCGGTGCGGGAAGGGCTGCTCGACGCTCTCGAACCCGCCGAACTCGGCCGGTGGCGGCGTACCGCGGCGATCCTGCTGAGCGACGCGGCCGGGTCGCCGGAAGAGGTGGCCGAGCACCTGCTCGAACTCGGCGAGCTCGACTCGTGGATGGTCGACCTGCTGCGCGACGCCGCGAGCTGCGCCTGCGACCGGGGCGCGCCCTGGGACGCGCTGCGCTACCTCCGGCCCGCGGCCGCGGCGAGGCCCTCCGACGGGGCCTTGGCCGTCCAACTCGCCGAGACGGTCGCGATGCTGGAACCGGACAGCGGCTTCGACCTCCTGCGCCGCGCGCTCGAACTGCAGCAGGATCCGGTCGACCGGGCGCGGGCCGCGGTGAAACTGGGCCGCGCGGCGCTCGTCGCCCGTCGCTGCGGAACCGCCGTCACCGTGCTGGACAGGGTGCTCACCGTGCTCGGCGGCGAGATGGACCAGCAACTGCGGGGCCACCTCGAAGGGCTGCTGTGCCTGGTGGGCATCGAAGATCGCGACAGCCTGGCGAAGCTCGACGCCCGGATCCAGCCCCGGGACGAGGACGGCCCGGAAGCCGTCGTCGACGCCAGGCATCTGGCCGTTTGCGCCGTCGTCGCCGCACTCGACGGAACCCGGCCGCGCGAGGCCGCCGAATGGGCGATGCGCGCGATCCGCGGGTACACCCCGACCACCGACGATTCGGCCGTCAGTTCCGCCGTGCTGGCGCTGCTGCTGGCCGACGAGGTCGACGTCGCCAAAGACGAACTGACCAGGGCCATCGAGCTCGTCCCGGCCCAGCGCAGCGAGTACCTCGCCTTCCGCGGCCTGCTCGGCCACTGGTGCGGGGACCTCGCCACCGCGGCCGCCGACGCCGGACAGGCGTACGCGCTCAGCCGCCGCGCCGAAGGGCGCACCGGCGGCGTGGTCCCGCGTATCGCGCTCGCGACCGTCGCGGCCCAGCAGGGCGAGACCGCGAAGGCGATGAAGTTGTTGCGGGAAGCGGATTCCCCGCAGTTGTGGGACCACACGGTGATGCGCCCGTGGTTCCAGCTCGTCGACGCGCGGGTGCATTGGGCGGCGGGGGACCGCGAGGCGGCGCTGAAGCTGTTCCACCGCTGCGGGGAGAGCCTCGCCGACGTCGGCATCGCCAACCCGCTGCTGGCGCCGTGGTGGTTCGAAGCCGCCTGCCTGCTGGCGGGTGAGGGAGAATTCGAGGCCGCGGCGGACCTCGCGGCCGAAGGGGGCGAACCGGCCGAGCGATGGGGCACCCCGCGCGCGATCGGGATGGCCCGGCTCGCGACCGCGGTCGCCACCCGCGGTCCCGATCGGATCGCGTTGATCGACGAGGCGGCGGGCATTCTGGCCGGGTCTCCCGCCCGGCTCGAGGAGGCGCTGGCGGAGTTCCACCTCGGCCGCGCGCTCGTCGAAACGGGGGACAGCGCCGCCGCGCGTATCCGCCTGCGGCGCTGCGTCGAGCTGAGTTTGCGTACAGGGGACCGCTTTCTGCTCCGCCGGGCCCAGCGGACCGCCGCCGAGGCCGGCATCCCGAGCGAGGTTTCCCCGCTGGATTCGCTGAGCCCCGCCGAACGGCATATCGCCCGGCTCGCCGGGCGCGGGGTCAGCAACCGGGTCATCGCGGAACGCCTCTTCGTCACCGTTCGGACGATCGAAACGCATCTGACGAGCGTGTACCGCAAATTGCGGATCACCGGGCGGGCCGAGCTGGCCGTGCTGCTCGGCCACGTCGATGACCGTCCCGTTCTGCTCGAAGGTGCCCGATGAGCGCCGTCCGGCGGCTCGAAGCCGACGGCGCGGACGAACTCGTCGAGCGCGAGACCGAACTGCGCCTGCTCACCCGACTGGTCGAGGATCTCGAACACGGCCACGGCGGCTCCGCGCTCGTGCTCGGCCCGGCGGGCAGCGGGCGGACGGCGCTGCTGGTCCAGGCGGCGGCCCTGGCCGCCGAGCGGGGCCTGCAGGTGTTCACCGCGCGGGGATCGGCCACCGAGGCACAGCTGCCGTACGGGCTCCTTTCCCAGCTGCTCGCCTCGATCCCGGAGCTCGCGGACGTCCCGTGGCTGCACGCCGCGCTTTCGGACGGCACCGACGTGCAGGTCCTGCACGAACTGCTCTGCCAGCGGCTGCTGGAGTCGGCCCGGCGCTGTCCGGTCCTGCTCGTCGTCGACGATCTGATCCTGGCCGACGAGCAGTCCGAGATGTGGCTGGCCGCTCTGCGGCGACGCCGGGTGGACGCCCCCGTACTGCTCGTCGCCGCGCATTCCGGCCCGTCGGAGGAGGACGGCGAAGACACGCGCCTGTGCCTCGGCAATCTTCCGGGCGAGAACCGGCATGTCGTGCGGCTGCGGCCGCTGAGCGAGGCGGCGGTCCGGCGGCTGGTGCACGCGGTCCCGGCGCCGCGGCCGCCCGTGGAAGAGGTCTACGCGGCCACACGCGGGAATCCCGCCTTGCTCGCGGAGGTGCTCGCCCGGTCGTCCGCCGGTCCCGGCGCGGAGATCACCGCCATCACCGCGGACGCGCGCCGCGACACGGTGCTCGACCTGCTCGCCAGGCTGCCGTCGGATCTCGCCGCGCTGGTGCGGACGATCGCCGCGATCGGCACCCTCGACGAGGCTTACCTCCGGCCGCTCGCCGCCCCGCTCGGGATGCCGCTGAGCCGGGCCCTGCGGGTGCTGGCGGACTCCGGCCTGATCGGGACCGACCCCGCCGAGCCGATGAACCCTCAGGTGGCCACCTGGGTACTGGCCGCGACCGGCGCGGAGGAGCGGGCGGGGACGCGACGGCGGGCCGCCGAGCTCGGGCATCGCCGGGCCGCGCCGGAGGAGGACGTCGCCGGGCTGCTGCTCGGTTCCCAACCGGTCGGCGAGGCGTGGGCGCTGGAGACCCTGCACGCGGCCGCGTTGCGCCGTCGCGAAGCTGGGGACCACACCGAAGCGGCCCGGTACTACCGGCGGGCGCTCGCCGAACCGGCGCCGCCCGGGACGTCGGCGCGGCTGCGTCTGGAGCTCGAGACGGTAGAGGCTTCGTCTTGCCCCTTCACCGGTGGTTTGCGGCTGGCCAGGGCGACCCGGGTCTCCAGCGGCGACGACACCGTCCGAACGCGACTGTCCGCTGTGGACTTGATGATGCAGCGAGGGGCAAGGGACGACGCGTTGCGCGAGCTGGCCGTCTTGAGTGAGGCCGCCGTCGACGACCGGGATCGCGCGGACCTGACGGCGTTGCACTGGCTGGCAGAGGGGACCGGCGCGGGTTCCGTACTCCTCGGCATCCCCGCCCTGCCGGACCTCGATCCGGCCGCGCTCACCCCCGCGCAGACGGCGGCCGCGTCCTGGCTGACGACGACCGCCTGCCGCGACGGGCGGGCGGCACGCAGACTGGCCCGGCGCGCGGCGGATCCGTCGAACGAGCCCATGACCCTCTACTCGCCGCGGCTGGCGCTGGCCATCACCTTCACCCAGACCGACGACGTCCTGGAAGCGCTTTCCGTCTACGAGGAAGTGATCGCGGACGCGAGCGCCGCCGGGGCGGGCGTGCCGGTGGCGCTCGGCCTCACCGGCCAGGCCTGGATCCACCTGCAACGCGGTCGCGTGCAGGCCGCGGAGGACGCGCTCGCCAAGGCCACCGCGTCCGGTCCGCCGGACGGCTGGCCGCCCACGGTCACCGCGTCGCTGAGCACGATCGCGATCGCGGCGGCGCTCACCCGCGGCGATTTCGAGGCCGCCCAGCGCGCCGTCGACGCGGCGGTCGACGGCGGGCCGCTGTACTCCACGCCGTATCTGCTCTTCATGCGCGGGTTGCTGGAACTGGATCTGAAACGCCACCGGCGGGCACTGGGCCTGTTCCAGGAATGCGGCAGGCGGATGAACGCGATCGGCTGGCTGAATCCCGGCTTGGTGCCGTGGCGTTCGCATGTCGCCATCGCGGCGCAGGCGCTCGGAGACGAGCACACCGCGGCCGCGATGATCAGCGAGGAATGGCGGCTGGCGCAGGAATGGGGCACGCGCACCGCGATCGGGCGGACCCATCTCGGCGCGGGTGTCGCGGTCCGGTCCGAGGACGCGGTGTTCCGGCTGACGCAGGCTGTCAACGCGCTCCAGCAGTCCCCGGCCAGGGTGCTCTACGTCGAGGCGGTGCTGCTGCTCGCGGCCGCGCAGATCAACCGGGGTCAGACCAGCGGCGTGCCGCGCCTGCTGCGCGAGGCCGAACGGCTGGCCACCGCGTATCAGCTCGCGTGGGCGACTTCCCGCATCGCCGACCTCGGGAAACGGCTGTCCGACCGGCCTCGGCGGTCCTATCGCACGGCGTCCCGGCGATGGCGGGCGCTCTCGCCCGCCGCGACCGACCTCGTCCGCCGCGTGCTCGCGAACGCCTCCAACGCGGAGCTCGCGGAGGAACTGGGCGTGAGCAAACGCGCCGTCGAGCTCCGGCTCACCGCGATCTACCGGCAGCTCGAGGTGACCGGGCGGGCCGAGCTGCGGGAGCTGTTCGACGCGCTGGACAAGGAGCTCTGATCCGTCGTCATGATGATCGAGCGAGTCGACCAGCTGGCCACGATCGCCGGAGCCGTGGCCGAGGCCCGTGCCGGGGCGGGGGAGTTCGTCGTCGTCCGCGGCGGGCTGGGCGCCGGCCGGTCCGCGCTGTTGCACGCGGCGGGAGAGGAGGCCGCCGCGCGAGGCGTGCGCGTGGTCCGGGCGGCCGCGACGCCGCTGGAGCGAGGTGTCGCCCACGGCGTGGTCTGGTTGCTGCTGGAACCCTTGCTGGAGGCCGGTCGCCGAGGCGAACTGCTCACCGCTGTCCGGGCCGACAGTGAGTTCTCCGCCGACCCGCCCGACGCCCGCCGAGCCCATCTCGTGCTGCACGAACTGCTGGAACTGTTCACCGAGATGGTGCGCGACACCGGTCCGGTGGCGCTGCTCGTGGACGATCTGCAGTGGGCCGACGCGGCTTCCGCGCGGTGGCTCGCGTATCTGGCCAAGCGGATGGGCCGTCTGCGGGTCCTCGTCGTGGCGACCCTGCTGGAAGGCGACGATTCCGCGGACGACATCGTGGTCAAGGACATCGCCCGCACCGCGGCGCGTACGGTGCACGCCGCCCCGCTCTCGGCCGCGGGTGTCCGCGCCTATCTCACCGCCCGGTGCGGAGCCGAACCCGCGGACGAGTTCGCGGACGCCTGCTACGCCCGCACCGGCGGTTCGCCGATGCTGCTGGACGCGCTGGTCAACGCGATGCTCGGGCACGGCCTGCGGCCGATCGCCCCGGCGGCGGCCGATCTCGCCGCGCTGCGGCCCTCGCCCGCGGCGGCCCGGCTGACCCGGTGCCTGCGCGCCCAGCCGGACGACGTCGGCGCGGTGGCGAAGGCGATGGCCGCGCTCGGCGAGCCGACCGAGCCCGGCGTCCTCGCCGACCTCGCGGATCTCGACTCACCGGATTTCGACGCGGCGCTGCGCGCGTTGCGGAGGCTGGGGCTCGTCGCGGCCCCCGCCGACGGGCTGCTGCGGTTCGCGGGGGAGATGGCGGGCGATCTCGTCGCCGACCAGCTGAGCGCGGAGGAACAGGACCGCCTGCATCTGCGCGCCGCGAATGTCCTCTACCGCAACGGAAGGCCGGTCGAGCAGATCGGACGGCAGTTGCTGGCCACGGTCGCCGAACCCGAACCGTGGGCCGCGGAGGTGCTGCGGACCGCGGCCAGTGCCGCGCTGGCGAACTCGTCGCCGCAGACGGCCGCCCAGTATCTGCAGCACGCGCTGGCGCATCCGGGGGCCGATCGCGCGGAACTGCTCGTCGATCTCGCCGCCGTCGAACGCGGGTACGATCTGCCCGCCGCCCACCGGCATCTGCACCAGGCGCTGGGCCTGATGCGGGATCCGGTGGACCGCGCCTTCGCGCTCGGCCTGCTCCCGGTGGTGACCGGGCTCCGGTTCGCCGCGGACGTCCGCCGGCTACGGCAGGTGCTCGCGGAACTGCGGGAGGTCCCCGGCCCGGACGCGGCCGACGCGGCGTTGCGCATGGAGGCCCGCCTGCGCTATCTCGAACGCGGTGTACCCGGCGCCGGCAACGCGGCGGCGGACCGGCTGGCCGAACTCGGTCCCGCGCCCGCACAGGATTCTTCGGCGCAGCGGGAGCTGGTCGCCGTCCTGCTGTACCTGATGACCGTCGCGGGCGTCGCGCCCCGGGAGTCCATTGTGGACCTCGCAAGGCAGGTGCTGGAGCGGGAACCCGGTTCTCCGGACCAGATGTACACCACGCTGCCGCTCACGGTGCTGGTGCTGGCCGCGGCGGATTCGCTCGACGGCGTCGACTCCTGGCTCGCCGCGGCTTGCGGCCCCGCCGCCGATCCGGACCTCCCGACGCTGGTCGCCTGGGCGGGGCAGTCGCTCGTGGCCTCGGCCACCGGCCTGCTCGGCGTGGCCCGCGACCGGGCGCAGGCGGTGCTGGCCTCGGCGGGCCCGAGCCGGGTCGGGATCACCATGACGGCCATGCGGGTGCTGGCCGAAATCGCGATGGAGCAACGGGATCCGGCGCTCGCGCGGCTGATCGTCGACCATCTGGAGGTCGAGCACGACCCGTGGCTGCGGTCGCTGGCCTACGGCACCTTGGCCCTCACCGAGGCCAATCACACCGCGGCCGCCGAGTACTTCCTCGACTGCGTGCATCAGCTGGAGCGGTTCGGGAACCGTGTGCTTTTGCCGCTGCGCGGCCAGATCGCCCTGTTGCTCGCGGCGACCGACGATCCGAAGCGGGCGGAAGCGGTCGCGCAGGGCGAGGTCGAGCGGGCGTTGTCGTGGGGCGCGCCGTCGTCGGTGGGCCGCGCCCTGCGGATCCGCGCGACGCTGCTCGACCGCGACGAGGACGCCGTCCCGGTGCTGCGCGAGGCCGCGGAAACGTTGGCGCGCTCCGGAGATCGGCTCGAACTCGCCCGCACGCTGGTCCTGCTCGGGGAACGCGACACCGGACCCGACGCCCGCGAACGGCTGCTGGAGGGGCGCAGCCTGGCGGCCGGATGCGGGGCGAGCTGGCTGACCGGGTCCGCGGAGCCTTCGGACCAGCCGGACGGCGGACTGCTGACCGCGACCGAACAGCGCGTGGTGGAGCTGGCGGTGTCCGGCCGACGCAACCGCGACATCGCGGAACTGCTGGAGGTCACCGTGCGCGCGGTGGAGAAGCACCTCACCAGCTCGTACCGCAAGCTGGGCATCAGCGGACGTGCCCAGCTCGCCGCGGCGATGCGCGGCCACCGGGCGGGTTGAGCCCGGTCAGGATCCGGCGGGACCGAGACGTCCCTGCAGCCACGCCGCCGCCAACTCGACCCGGGACTGGCTGCCGGTGCGTTCGAACAGCGACGTCAGCCTGGCTTCGATGCGCTTCTCGCTGACCTGCAGCGCCGCCGCGATCTGCCGGTTCGTGCGGCCGCTCGCGATCAGGCCGACGATGTGGCGCTCCAAGGGATCCAGCCCCGCCTTGTCGGTCCTGTCGGTCCTGTCCGGCGAGTAGGCGATCCGGTGCCGATCGAGCAGGGCCGAAACGGACGCGAGCGCCACGACGGCGTCCAGCCGCTTCAACGTCCGATGCGCCTCCAGCAGTGACGGCCCGGGGACCGGGCTCACCTCGCCGAACGCCGTGCACGCCTCCGCGATCCGGAACACGTCGCCGGACTGCCGGGCCAGTTTGACCCCCGCGCGCACCGATTCCATGTCCCCGCGCACGAGGCCGCCGCACACCAGGGCCGCTTCCTGGACCGAGGCCGTCGGGCTGCGGGTGGCGAGACCCTCCAGTTCGGCCAGCAGGCGGGTCAGGGTCTCGGTGTCCCCCTGCTGCCTTGCCCCGTGCAGGAGCCGGGTGAGCAGGCGTTCCATCCCCGCGCGCACCCCGCGTTCGCGGCAGTCGGTGTACTCCCGCCAGCCCCGTTCCAAGGCCTCGTCGTGCTGTCCTGCCGACTGGCGCAGCCCGCAGCGGACCCACGCGACGTACGCGTCGGCGGAAGTCTGGAAAGGCAAGCGGCGCAACCAATCCGCCGCTCGGTCCGGCTGGTCGCGCTGCGCGCGGATCTCCGCCGCGAACACACTCGCGAACCGGTGGCGGCGGGGCGGATCCCACCACAGGCGATCGCCTTCGAGCTGGCGCGCGAGCGACAGCGCCGCGTCCCACTCGCCCTCGCGGTAAGCCTGCCGGACCGTATGCCAATCGACCGAGAACCCGGACGTCGGCGGCTGGTAGCGGCCGCGCAGCAGGACATTCAGGACACTGACCGTGTCGAGGACCTCGGCGGCTTCGGCGACGTCCTCGTGCGGTGGCATTTCCGTCAGTACCAACCACTCCTCGGCGGGTCTGCCGCCGTCGCCGGGCAACGCGCCCAGCAGGATCCCGGCGCCGAGGGCGAACAGGTGGTCGTCCTCCGCGCCGCACGCACGCGCGAGCGCCCGCACCGCCTCGGCGGCCACCGGCCGGTCGGCCCGGTTGACCGCGTCGAGCAGCCGACCGCATTCGGGAGCCTTGTCGAGGACCCGGCCGACTTCGGCGGCCAGCGGTCGGACGACGTCGAGTTCGGCGAGCCGTTGCTCGTGGGCGAGGGCGCCCAGCCAGCACATCAGGACGGTGGCGGACAGCCGGGCGGACGGCCCGGGGTCGGCGAGCCGCGGCGCGATGACGGTGGCGAGGTCGTCGGCCAGCGCGCCGTAGCCACCGGCCGCGAGACTGTCCTTGAGCACAGCGCGGAGCACTTCGGAGAACCGGCCGTCGGATGAGGCGAGCAGCCGGAGCGCCACCATCCGGTAGCGGCGGGCGGTCGGCAGGTCGGTCTTCCCGGCCGCGGCCGCGGCGAGCAGCAGTCCCGCCGTCCCGGGGTCGGGCGGCGACGGCGGGAGTTCGGCGAGATGCGGGGCGACCTCGGCGGGATCGACCGGCTGCCTGTCGAGGAGGTCGCGGACGATCCGCCGGTGCAACACGGCGCGCCAGCGCGAGCCGTGTTCGAGCCGGAGCCTGTCGGCCAGTGCGGGGACGGCGAACTCCACCGCGCCGTCCGTCCCGCCGCGAAGGATCCCGGCCCGGACCAGCTCGTCGAGGGCCTGCCCCGTGGTGGACGGCGCCAGCGCCGCCGCGGAAGCCAACCAGGGCAGCCTCTCCAGCGTGAGGGCGCCTTGTTCGCTCAGCACCGCGATGATGGCGGCCAGCCGCCGGACCCGAGGCTCGAGCCGCCTGAGCGTCTCCGCCTGTCCGGCGGGCAGCACGATCGGGGTTCCCGCGCCGGTCAGGCAGACGTGCTCGTCGACGACCGACAGCCTTCCGCTGGCGCGCAGGCCCGCGATCGTCGCGCCGACCGTGCCGGGATTGCCGAACAGCGGACCGAGCGCGGTGCGCACCGCGCTGACGAGCGCGGGATCGCTCGCGATCCGGCCGGCCCGGGTGGTCCAGCCGGGCAGCAACGCCGTCGTCTCCGCCGCGGTCAGCGGACGGAGGCCGACCGTGCCGTCGGCGATCGCGAGCAGTTTGCCGACCGGTCCGCCCGCGGGGCCTCGTCCGGTCGTGGTCGCGACGGTGACCGTCCCGACGGCGCGGGCACCCTCGGCGACCAGGGTGAGCACGGTGGCGAGTTCCGGCGGCAGCAGGTCGAAGTCGTCGAACTGCAGCACGATCCGGCTGCGTGGGGCGAGGGTGGAGAGGACGGTGATCAGATCGTGGGCCGTCGTCTGCGGTCCGGTGCCGGATCCCGACTCGAGCCGGGCGCGCAGCCAGGCCACCGCGCTGAGCATGCTGACCAGCTCGGGCCGGTCGAGGGTCGCGATCAGCTCGACCAGCTGGGTCGTCAGCCGGAGCAGGACGGTCTCGGGCTCGGGACCGGCGGGCACGGCCAGCACGGCGGCGCCGGAGCGGCGTCCGCGCTGGGCCAGCCCGGAAAGGACGGTGCTGCGGCCGCTGCCCGCCTGCCCGTGCAGCACCCAGATCGCGCCGGATCCGGTGAGCACCCGGTCCAAAGCGGCCTGCGCGTCTTCCGGTCCGGCACTCGTGACGGCCGTCGCTCCCATTTCCCTCCTCGGCCGGCGCGGGACCACGGCGCGGCCGGGCGACGGTCGCTCCGAGCATGGCGCAAGGAGGAGCGTTCGGTCGGGAGGTCAGGCGGCCGGGGCACCTTCGGCCAGCATAGTTGCCCCGGCGGACCACGGTCGACCGCTTCCACCGGAGTCAGCCCTCTGGAGAAAGCGCTCTCTAGCCGCATTTAGTCCTCTGGATGCGGTCCTTGCGTGTGCAACTACCGCATCCGGAGGACTAAATACGGGTGCCCGGGGCTTCCGAGACGGGATCGGGCTGCGGAGGGGGTACGTCCGTCTCGATCACCTTCGGCACGCCGCGCAGGCTCCGGAGCGCCACCACCGCGAGGACCACCATCACCGCCGCGCTGCCCAGCATGCTGGTGCGGATGCCGCCGACGAACGACTCCTCCGCCGCCGTGCGGACCGCCGTCGCCACCGGTTCCGGCAGGCCGGTCGCGACCGCCGCCGTGGCGCTGAACGACTCCCGCACCTGGGCGGCCAGATCGGGCGGGACGCCGGCGGGCAGGGTCAGTTCGGCGTGGTAGACGGCCGACAGCACGCTGCCGACCACCGCGATGCCGAGTGAGCCGCCGAGTTCGTAGGCGGTGGCGGAGATCGCCGACGCGGCGCCGGCGCGGTCGCGGGGGACCGTGCCGAGGATGGTGTCGCCGGTGGCGGTCAGCGTGAGCCCCGCGCCGGCGCCGAACGCCACCTGCGCGGCCAGCACCAGCACGTACGTCGAGTCCGTGTTCACCGCGCCGAACAGCCCGAAGCCGACCGATGCCAGCGCCAGCCCTCCCGAGACCGTCGGTGCCCGGCCGAACCGGCGCACCGCCTTCGCCGCCAGGACACCGCCCGCGACGAGCGCCGCGATCGCGCCCGGTACGAACGCCAGCCCGGAGCGCAGCGGGCTCCAGCCCAGGACGAGCTGGAAATACTGGCTGGAGATCAGGGCGAACGCCGACATCGTGAACACCGACACCAGATTCGAGCCGACCGAGGCCGAGAATCCTCGGCGCCGGAACAGTTCCAGGTCGATCAGCGGTTGCTCGAGCCGCCGCTGACGGCGGGCGAACCACCACAGCGACGCGCCTCCGACCGCGAACGCGCCGAGCACCTCCGGGTACCACACGCCGACGTAGAACGCGCCCTTCAACGCGTACACCACGGCCACCAGTCCGATGATGGACAGCAGCACGCTGGGCAGATCGAGCCGAAGCCTGCCGCTGGACCGGGATTCGGGCACGACGCGGGCGGCGCCGAGGATCAGCAGCGCCACCGGGATGTTGACCAGGAAGACCGAGCCCCACCAGAAGTGCTCCAGCAGCACTCCGCCGACGATCGGGCCGATCGCGAAGCCCGCGGCCGACACCCCGGCGGTGACACCCACGGCGGCGGTCCGTGCCCGTTGGGTGGTGAAAACCGCGCGCAGCAACGAAGTCGTCGAAGGCAGGACGGCCGCACCCGCGACCCCCAGCAGCGCGCGAGCCGCGATGAGCGTTTCGGCGCTCGGGGCGTAGGCGGCCACCAGCGAGCCCAGCGCGAACGCGGCCACCCCGATCAGGAGCACCCGCCGCCTGCCGAACCGGTCGCCGAGGTTGCCCATGGTCACCAGCAGGCCGCCCATGGCGAAGCCGTAGACGTCCGCGATCCACAGCAGTTCTTCGGCCGAAGCGCCGAGCTGTGTGGTCAGCGCCGGGACGGCCAGATGCAGCACGGTCATGTCGATCGCGACCATCAGCTGCGCCAGGCAGGCCACCATGATCGTCGCGATGTCGCGGGCCTTGGAACTCATGCCGCCACCGCCTCGGGCAGGCGGGGCCGGGGTTTCGGTTTCAGCGTGTCCCGGATGTCGGCGCGCAGCAGGGTGAACGCCGACGTCAGTCCGGGCAGCCGGTGCAGCAGGTGGTCCGGACCGGCGACGAGGACCCGGCCGACGCCGAGCCTGGCGAACCGGTGGACCAGCCCGGGCAGCCGGACAGCGTTGACCGTCGACTCCAGCAGGAGCGACGCCGCCTCCTCACCGGTCCGGACCGGTCCTCCGTCCTGATCGGACACGATCGGCAGCACCGGATCCGAAAAGACGAACCCGCCGAAGACCTCTTCCGCCAGCCTGTCGCGCAGCCCGCCGAGCATCCGCGCGTGGGCGGCGGGACGCATGGTCGTGAGCGCGTATCCGCCCGAGGCCCGCACCCGCCGGACGAACTCGTCCAGCTTCGTCTCACGCAGGGTCACGAGGTGGACCTCGTCGTCGAACCGGCCGGAGAGCTCGTGGCCGATCCCGTCGAGGATCTCGCCGAGCGCCGTCTCCGGCGTCCGCACGATGAACTGGCTGACGAGATCCTGATGCGCCGTCTCGAAATACTCCCGTTCCCGGCGTGCGACGGCGTCGACGAGCCGGACGAGATCCTCGACGGGAAGAGCACCGCCGCGGACCACGGCCGCGCGTTCACCGAAGCTGGCGCCGCCGACCGCGACCGGTGCCAGCCCGTGCTCCCGCTCGGCCCGTTCGGCCAGCGCCAGCGACGCGAGCACGAACGCGATCTGGGTGTGCTCGTTGTACTCTTCGCCCCTTCTGGCGAGCGGATCCAGCAGGGAGCGGCCGAGCGCGTGCTCCGCCGCGCCGAGCAGGCGCCGAGCCGACGGGTCGATGACGAGGAACCTGCCCAGTTCCGCGGCACGGGCGGGGCCCATACCGGGGAAGAGGACGGCATCCGTGAAACTGTCCACAGTGCACACCCAGCTTCGTGATCGGATCAGAGTTGTTCGGCCGCGGCGAACTGCTCGAGCCGCTTCCGGTCCGGTTTCCCGTTGCGGTTCAACGGGAACTGATCGGTGACGAGGACGCGGTTCGGCTGCTCGGCCGGGGGCAGCACGCCGCAGATCCGGTCACGCCAGTAGCGCGAGTCCCGCTGTGCGTCGTCCTCGACGACGAACACCAGGCTCGATCCGCGACGCTGGTCGGGCAGCGCGACGATCTTCGCGGAGCAGCCCTCTCCGGCCAGCCGGTGCTCGATCACCTCGGGATGCAGGGTGTGCCCGTTGCGGTGCACCGCGCGTTTGCGCCCCACCACGAACAGGTTCCCGTCCGCGTCGAGACGGCCGAGGTCGCCGGTGGCGTACCAGCCGCGGTCGGCAGGGAGCACCTGTCCGGTGCCGTCGAGGTAACCCTCCATGAGGTCCGGGTCGAGCACGAACAGTTCGCCGACTTCGCCGTCGGGCAGCACGGTGCCGTCGTCGGCGCGCACCTCCAGCGTCAGTCCTTCGACGATTTGCCCACAGCCACGCGGATTCCCGATATTCGCGAAGGCGACGTTGCCCATTTCGGTGCTGCCGTAACTGTCGAGCAGCGGCATGCCGAAGAGCTCGTCGGATTGCGCCACGACGCCGGGTTCGAGCGGGGCGGCGCCGCTGCACAGCATGCGCACGCGGGAGAATTCCGCTTTGAGCGCCGGACGTTTGCCGATGATGTTGAACAGGCTCCGATAGGTGGACGGCGTCGCGTCGACGACCGTCGCGCCGGCACGTCCGGCCAGGCGCAGTGCCCGGTCAGGACGGCGATAGGGCGCGATCACCAGCGAGCAGTCCCGCAGCCACGCGATCATCACCATCGAAAGGCCGTACTGGTGGTTGAACGGCAGCAACGGCAGGAGGACGTCTTCGGCGACGTGACCGACCAGATCGGCGTTGCGTTCCAGGTTCTTCAGGAACCGTGCGCCGTTCTTCGCGACGCCTTTGGGGACGCCGGTCGAGCCGGACGACCACATCACGAGACTGTCGGGCAGCTTTTCCCAGACGTCGAAACGCAACTGGACGTCGGTCGGGGTCCGGTCGGCGGCGGCCACCATGATCTCGTAGGTGTAGGCCGCGGGCGCGTCCGGAGGCATCGGCGCGTCGTCGTCGATCACCGCCAGGACGACACCGGAACCGGTGATCGTCTCGGCCGTGCGGTCGGCGTGCTCCATGTGATCGACGAGCACCACCGACGCGCCGACATGCATCAGCGCGACGAGGATCGTCAGATAGGCCAACGTGTTGTCGGCCTTGAGCAGGACACGGTCACCGGAGCCGACACCGCGGTCCCGCAGCACTTCGGCGACGCGGAGCGCCTGCTGTTCGAAGGCCGCGCCGCCGGTGACCGCGTCGGGGGAATAGATCTTCGCGAACATGGGGAAGTCCTTTCCGCTGTCAATCCAGGCTCACCGGGGCGATCTCGTCGAACACGTCGCCGGGACCGGGGTTGTCCGGATGGGTGCCGCCGCCCAGGTGCTCGACGACGCCCCACACGGCGTTCAGCGCGGTGGTGACCGCGCTCTCGGAGAAACCGGCGATCCACGCGACGTCGTCGCCGGCCAGGAAGAAGCCGCGGTGGTGGTCGGCGGCGTCGCGCTGCATGAACTGGGTGAACAGCCGCCGCTGGTAGCGGTAGCTGCCGGGGAGGCAGGATTTGAAGGCGCCCTTGAAATGCGGCTGGGTCTCCCAGGTGATCGCGATCGGCGGGCCGATCATGTGGGAGCGGATGTCGACGCCGGGGTAGATCTTGGCCAGCGCGGAGAGCATCACGTCGAGCCGCTCGTCCGGGGTCAGCGAAGCGACCTTCAGCGAGTCGTCGTTCCACGTGTAGGAAAGCAGCATCGTGCCGGGCTCGTCGGGGCCGTTGTCGATCAGGTAGACCCCGCGCGGGATGCGGTCGGTGAGCGTCGTGCTCATCACGTCGCGGCCGGTCTCCGGGTCCTGATCGAGCCAGAACGGCCTGTCGGTGATGACGAACAGCTTCGACGCGCCCATGTAGTGCGTACGCTCCAGCGCGGTCCAGACCGGCTGAGGCAGCAGGGCGTCGTCGCTCTTCATCCCCGAGAGCAGATTCCAGTTCTGCGCGGCGAAGATCGCCGCCGGATAGGTGCGCACGTCGCGGTTCGCGTCCTCGATGGTGAACCCGCGGCCGGTCCGGTCGATCCGCACCACCGCCGGACGCGGCTCGCCGCCGTGCAGGCTCTTCAGCGACGTGCCGGACGGCCAGTATTCGAGGTCGGCGGGCTCGTCGGCCCACAGCCCGAGCGGCAGCTGCTGGCAGCCGCCGAGGATCCGGTGGTGCTCGTCGCTGGTGTCGGTGCAGATCACCCGCAGGATTTCGAGCGCGGAGTTGGGGAAGTCGGTGTCCCAGCCGCCGCAGCCGAAGCCGACCTGGCCGAAGATCTCGCGGTGCTCGAAGGAGGAGAACAGCGGGGAAGAGGTCAGGAACCCGTAGAACGACACGTTGTCGAACTTGGTGACCAGATGGTTCCACAGCGCCTTGATGGTCGTGATGTCACGACGCCGGATGGCGTCCTCCATCAGCGACAGATCCGCCTGCTCCTGCAGCGTCTTCGTCCAGGCGTCGTTGACCTCGCGATACACCGCGGGGAGGTCGGCGGACGTGCGGGCCCAGTGGTTCTCGCCGTGCAGGTTGATCACCGTGCTCGGCGACGCGGGGGAGAGCGGGTTGGGGAACGGCGTCGTCTCCAGCCCCACCTTGTCGATGTAGTGGAAAAGAGCGCCCGCGGACGGCGGGAAGCGCATCGCGCCCAGTTCGGCGACGGCGTCCGGGTAGCCGGGCAGGCTGACCGAGCGCATCCGGCCGCCGAGCTGCTCGGCCTCGTAGATCACCGGCTTCAGGCCGAGCTTCATCAGCTCGTAGGCGGCCACCATCCCGGACAGTCCGCCGCCGATCACCGCGACCTCGGTGCCGTGCGCCTGGCGTGGCACGCGGCCGATGCCGGCGGGGTGGCGGATCCAGTCGTCGTAGGCGAACGGGAAATCGGGGCACAGCATGCTCGTCGGCGGCGCCGCCTCGGCCCGCTGGCGGGGCAGGACGCGTTCTTCGACGGGAGACATGGTCATCGGCGTTACCTCCGGCACTAGTTCTGGCGTCGCGCTGACGACCCCGGGCCGGCACGGCGGACGCCGGCGTTCTCGTGCGGCTACGGGTCTCAACGCTGAAATCCGGTTCGCCGAAAACCACGTTAACGATTCCGAACCGGTGCGCTGGATACCTTTTCCACCGCTTGCCCATGGCACGGAAACCCGGCTGAGGGGCGCGCGGTTACCCGGCGGTGGAACAGTTCCGCCCCGCCCGCCCGGCCCGTTGTGGATAGCTGGACCGTGACTTCCCTGTGCCAGGCGACCCGAGGTGGCGAGTGCGCGCATGACCGAGCTGGATTCCTTGCGACGGCTGGAGAGCAGGCCGCGCGCCGAACGGCGCCGGACGCTGCTGGGCCTGGTGCGCCGGGCGACGTCGGCGGTGTTGGACGGGCCGCTCCCGGCCGGCCGCACCTTCGCCGACCTGGGGTTCGATTCGCTGTTGGCGGTGAAGCTGCACGCGTGGCTGAGCGCCGAGACCGGTCTCGAGCTGCCGGTGACCCTCGCCTACGACCATCCGGCGCCGGAAGCCCTGGCGGACTTCCTCGACGAGTGCCTTTTCGGAGCCGAGGCCGAGGACGCCGCGGAGAGCGGTGCGGACACCGGCGAGCCGATCGTGATCGTCGGCATCGGCTGCCGCTTCCCCGGCGGCGCGGACTCGCCCGCCGCCCTGTGGTCCCTTGTGGACGAAGGCAGGGACGTCGTCACGGAGTTCCCCCGCGACCGCGGCTGGGACGTCGACGGCCTGTACGACCCCCGCCCTGGCACACCGGGCCGGACCTACGTGCGCCACGGCGGTTTCCTGCCCGGCGCGGCCGAATTCGACGCCGGGTTCTTCGGTATCTCGCCGCGCGAGGCGCTGGCCATGGACCCGCAGCAGCGCCTGGTACTGGAAACGGCGTGGGAGGCGCTGGAACGCGCCGGGATCGACGCCGGAACCCTGACCGGCAGCCGGACCGGGGTGTTCGTCGGCGCCGAGCCGCAGGAATACGGCACCCGGCTGGCCGACGCGCCCGAAGGCCTCGACGGGCTCCTGCTCACCGGCAGCGCGCCGAGCGTCGTCTCCGGCCGCATCGCGTACACGCTCGGCCTGCAAGGGCCCGCCCTGACCGTCGACACCGCGTGTTCCGGCTCGCTGGTCGCCCTCCATCTCGCGGTCCGCGCGCTGCGGAACGGTGAATGCACCCTCGCGCTGGCCGGCGGGGTGGCCGTGCTCGGCACGCCCGGTCCGTTCGTGGCCTTCTCGCACCAGCGCGGCCTGGCGCCGGACGGACGCTGCAAGCCGTTCTCTGCCGCGGCGGACGGCACCGCGTGGGCCGAGGGCGCCGGGATGTTCGTCGTGGAAAGGCTTTCCGACGCCGAACGCCACGGCCATCCGGTGCTCGCGGTGATCCGCGGCAGCGCGGTCAACTCCGACGGCGCGTCGAACGGGCTCACCGCACCCAACGGCCCCTCTCAGCAACGGGTGATCCGCGCCGCGCTGGCCGACGCGGGGGTCGATCCGTCCACTGTGGACGCCGTCGAAGCGCACGGGACCGGGACCACCCTCGGCGACCCGATCGAGGCGCAGGCGCTGCTGTCGACCTACGGCCGGGACCGGGAAACCCCGCTGTGGCTGGGTTCGGTCAAGGCCAACATCGGGCACGCGCAGGCGGCCGCGGGGGCGGCCGGGGTGATCAAGATGATCATGGCACTGCGGTACGATCGGTTGCCGCGCACCCTGTACGGCGACGATCCGACACCGGCGGTCGACTGGTCCGCCGGTGCGGTTTCGCTGCTGGCCGAGCCGGTCGAGTGGCCGCGCGGCGAGGAACCGCGCCGGGCCGCCGTCTCGTCGTTCGGCATCTCCGGCACCAACGCCCACCTGATCCTCGAAGAACCGGCGCCAGCCGCGTCCGAAGTGCCCGCATCCGAGGTGTCTTCCCCGATCGCGATCGCCTTCTCGGCCGCCGACCCGGAGGCGTTGCGTGCCCACGCTGCCCAGCTCGCCGCCGTCGAAGCGAATCCGCTGGACCTGGCCTTCTCGCTCGCCAAGACCCGGGCGACGCTGGCCGAACGCGCTTTCGTCCTGGCGCCGGACGCCGCGGGCCTGACGGAAGCCCTGACCGCTTTCGACGAGCGGGTGCTGCGCGGTGGCCCGCTCCAGGAGCCCGCCGAACTCGCGTACCTGTTCACCGGACAGGGTGCTCAGCGGATCGCGATGGGCCGGGGGCTCTACGACGCTTACGACGTCTACGCCGAGGCTTTCGACGAGGTCTGCGCCCACGCGGACCCGCAGCTCGATCCGCCGTTGCGGGACGTGGTGTTCGGCGACGCGGACCCGGCGCTGCTGGACCGCACCGACTACGCGCAGCCCGCGCTGTTCGCCGTCGAGGTCGCGCTGTTCCGCCTGCTGGAGTCCTGGGGGGTCGTCCCGGCCTACCTGTGCGGGCATTCGGTCGGCGAGTTCGCGGCCGCGCACGTCGCGGGTGTGCTGTCGCTGTCCGACGCGGCGATGCTGGTGACCGCTCGCGGCAGGCTCATGCGAGAGCTGCCCGGAGGCGGCGCGATGGTCTCCCTCCGTGCCTCCGAAGAAACGGCTCGCGCACTGCTGACCGGGTACGAGAGCAGCGCCGGGATCGCCGCCGTCAACGGCGAGGAAGCCGTCGTACTGTCCGGCGCGCGTGCCACGCTGGAGGCGGCGCTCGCCGGATTCGACGGCAAGGTCAAGTGGCTCAACGTCAGCCACGCCTTCCACTCGCCGTTGACGCGGGACATGCTCGACGACTTCGCCCGGATCGCGCGGCTCGCCGACTACCACCCCGCGAACCTGCCGATCGTCTCGACGGTCACCGCCGAGATCGGCGGGCACGACTCGGCCGAGTACTGGATCCGCCACGTCGAGGCGACCGTCCGCTTCGCCGACGCGCTGCGTGTGCTGCGGGACAACGGCTGCGGCACCTACCTGGAGCTGGGCCCGGACGGCGTTCTTTCGGCGCTGGTCGACGACGGCGTCGCCCGGCCGCTGCTCCGCCGGGACCGGCCCGAGGTGCCCGAAATCCTGACCGCGCTGGGCACCGTTCACGTACGCGGGGTGGATGTCGACTTCGCGGCGCTCGCCCCGGGCGGGCGCCGGATCGCGTTGCCGACCTACCCGTTCCAGCGGTCGCGTTACTGGCTCGCCGCCGGACCCGCCAAGGACGCGCGCGGACTCGGCCTGCGCAACGCCGAACACCCGCTGCTCGGGGCGGTGGTGCCGGTCCCCGGCGGTGACACCGTGTTCACCGCGCGGCTTTCGGTGGCCGACCAGCCGTGGCTGAGCGGGCACCGGGTCGGCGACGACATCCTGTTCCCCGGCACCGGATTCCTCGAGCTGGCCCTGCACGCCGGCGCCGAGACAGGCTGCGGATGTGTGGAGGAACTGACCTTGGGCGCACCGCTCGTCCTCGCGGCCCCGGTCGAGGTGCAGGTGGTCGTGGCCGCCGCGGACGACGACGGCCGCCGCGCGGTCACCGTCCATTCGCGACCGGAGCACGGCGAGGACTGGACCCGGCACGCGAACGGCACTCTCGTCCCCGACACCGACGCCGTCACATCGGCCGTCACGTGGCCACCACCGGGGGAATCCCCATCCTTGGAGGGTTTTTACGACGACCTGCCCGGATTCGGCTACGAAGGCGTCTTCCGCGGCCTGCGAGCGGTGTGGGTGGACGGCGACGACGTGCACGCCGAAGTCGCGCTCCCCGGCGACGAGGGCGGCGGCTTCGGCATCCATCCGGCCCTGCTGGACGCCGGTCTGCACGCGATGTTCCTGCGTGAGTCCGCGGAATCCGCCGGAGGGTTGCCGTTCTCCTGGTCGGGAGTCCGCCTGCGGGCGAGTGGCGCGACAGCGCTGCGGCTGCGGATCACGTTCCACGCGGCGGACACCGTGTCGCTGGTCGCCGTCGATCCCTCGGGCGCAGAGGTGCTGAGCGTCGAGTCGCTGGTCGTCCGCCGACCCTCCGCACGCGGCAGGGAGCTTCCCGCCGGACTGTTCACTGTGGACTGGACGCCGGTCGCGGCCGTGGAACCGGTGGCGTGCACGACGTATCCGGAGGTCGTTCCGGGCAAGCCCGCCGTGCTGTCGTTGCTGCCCGAGGGTGACCCGGTGACCTCGGCACACGAACTCGGCGCCCACGTGCTGGAAGTGCTCCAGGACTGGGTGACGCGGGAAGAGTCCACTTTGGTCGTCCACACGCGACACGCGGCGGGGCCCGACGCCGCGGCTCCGGCGGCCGCCTCGATCTGGGGACTGGTGCGCAGCGCGCAGGCCGAACACCAGGGCCGGTTCGTCCTCGTCGACGCCGCGCTCGAAGACGTGCCGTTGGCCGTGGCGACGGGGGAACCGCAGGTCGCGGTGCGCGACGGCGTTCCGCTCGTCCCTCGGATCGCCGAGGCGGGCGCGGGGGTTCTGCTGCCGCCCGCCGGACCTTGGCGGCTGGACAAATCCGGCGAGGGCACGGTCGAAAACCTCGCCCTGACCCCGATCGACGAACCCGACCTCGGACCCGGCGACGTGCGCATCGCCGTCCGGGCGGCCGGGCTGAACTTCCGCGACGTGCTGAACGTCCTGGGCATGTACCCGGGTGAGGCCGGGCCGCTGGGCTGCGAGGTCGCCGGGACGGTGCTGGCCACCGGCGCGGCGGTGACCGATCTGGCGCCGGGCGACCGCGTGATGGGCATGGTGCACGGCGGTATCGGTCCGGTCGCCGTCGGCGAGCGCCCGTTCCTGACCCGGATCCCGGACGGCTGGACCGACGAGCAGGCCGCGACAGTGCCGCTGGTCTTCCTGACCGCCTACTACGCGCTGGTCGACCTCGCCGGGCTCAAGTCGGGCGAGTCGATCTTGATTCACTCCGCGGCGGGCGGGGTCGGGATGGCCGCGACCCAGCTCGCGCTCCACCTGGGGGCGAAGGTGTTCGGCACCGCGAGCGAGGGCAAACAGCACGTCCTGCGCGCCGCCGGACTGCCCGCGGAGCACATCGCGTCCTCGCGAACCCTCGATTTCGCGGCCGGCTTCCGGGCGGCCACCGGCGGCCGAGGTGTCGACGTCGTGCTCAACTCCCTCGCGGGCGAGTTCGTCGACGCGTCCCTCGGCATGACCGCGTCCGGCGGCCGATTCCTCGAAATGGGCAAGACCGACGTCCGCGCGCCCGAAAACGTCGCCTACCGGGCCTTCGACCTCATCGAAGCGGGCCGGACGCGGACCGCCGAGATCTGGGCCGAGCTGCTCGCGCTGTTCGACAAGGGGGCGCTCACCCCACTGCCGGTGCGGACCTGGGACGTCCGGCACGCGCCGGACGCGTTCCGGTTCGTCAGCCAGGCCAGGCATGTCGGCAAGGTCGCGCTGACCGTGCCGCGAGCACTGGATCCGGAGCGGCCGGTGCTCGTCACCGGGGGCACCGGCGGACTCGGAGCGCTCGTCGCGCGGCATCTCGTGACCACCCACGGAGTCCGCAAACTGCTGCTCACCAGCCGTCGCGGTCCGGACGCGCCGGGCGCGGGCGAACTCGCCGCCGAGCTGACCGGGCTGGGCGCCGAAGTCCGCGTCGTCGCCTGTGACGTCGCGGATCGGGGCGCGCTCGCCGCGCTGCTGGACGGCGTCGAGCTGACCGGCGTCGTGCACACCGCGGGCGTCCTCGACGACGGCGTGCTCACCGGGCTGACATCCGAAAGGCTCGCGAAAGTGTTGCGTCCCAAGGTGGACGCGGCCTGGCATCTGCACGAGCTGACCCGAGGCCACGACCTGGCGCTGTTCGCGCTCTACTCCTCGGTGTCCGGGATCGTCGGTTCCGCGGGGCAGGCTTCGTATGCGGCCGCGAACACCTTCCTGGACGCGCTGGCCGCCCATCGCCGGGTGCGGGGCCTGCCCGCCGTCTCGCTCGCGTGGGGTCTGTGGCGTGAGGGAATGGGCAGCGGGCTGGCCGGGAACGACGTCGACCGGATGGCTCGCGAAGGGCTGCCGCCGCTGACAGCGGAGTCCGGACTCGCCCTGTTCGACGCCGCCCTCGACGGCGGGTTCACCACCGTCCTGCCGATCGAACTGGACCGGGCCGCGCTGCGTGCCCACGCCCGGACGACCGAGGTCGCGCCTGTCCTGCGCGGCCTCGCGAAGGTCGCGACCCGGCGCGTGGCCGGGCGCGCGACGACGGGAGGCGCCGGCCTCGCCGAGCGCCTCACGGCACTGCCGGACGAAGAACGCACGGCCCTGCTGATCGATTTGGTGCGGCACAACGCCGCCGCCGTCCTCGGGCACGAGGCGGGCGGCATGATCGATCCGGCGCGCGCGTTCAAGGACCTCGGGTTCGACTCGCTGACGTCGGTCGAACTGCGCAACCGGATCAACGCCGTCACCGGGCTGCGGTTGTCGGCCACCGCCGTGTTCGACCATCCGACGGTCGCCTCGCTCGCGGGGCATCTGCTGGCCGAATTGGCCCCGCCGTCGCTCAGCGCAGCGGACGCGGTGCTCGCCGAACTCGACGCGTTCGAGGCGCGCCTGACCGGGGTCGACGACGACGGCCGCACGGCGGTCGCCGGACGGCTGCGGGCGCTGCTCGACGGCCTCACCACGCCGGGGACCGACGTCGGTGGGCGGCTGGAGGACGCGACCGCGGACGAAGTCGTCGACTTCCTGGCCACCGAACTGGGGATTTCGTGATGGCGGACAAGAAAGCCGTCGCCAAGGTGCTCGCCGACATCGAGCGGCTGAGCGAGCGCTTGAGCGACTTGGAGCCCGAAGACCGCAAGAAGGTCGCCAAGCCGCTGAAGAAGCTGCTGCTGGCCTATGCGGCCGGAGACAAGGACGACGAGTTCGACGACCTGCTCTTCGACGCCGCTGTCGACAAGGTCTTCGACTTCCTCACCGACGAGATCTTCTGACCAGCGAGGGTGTGATGGCGGACCAAGAGAAGCTTCTCGACCTGCTCAAGCGAGTGACCGGGGATCTGCACCGGACGCGGGAACGGCTGCGCGACGCCGAGGACGGACGGCACGAGCCGGTCGCGATCGTGGGCATGGCCTGCCGGTTCCCCGGCGGGGCCGACACGCCCGCCGCGCTGTGGGATCTGGTCGATTCCGGCCGCGAGGGCATCGGCGAGTTCCCCGCCGACCGCGGCTGGGACACCTCCGGCCTGTTCGACGACGACCCCGACCACCGCGGCACCACCTACGTGCGCACCGGCGGTTTCCTGCCCGGCGCCGCCGGGTTCGACGCCGAATTCTTCGGGATCTCGCCACGCGAGGCGCTGGCGATGGAACCCCAGCAGCGGCTGCTGCTGGAGGTCGGCTGGGAGGCCGTCGAACGCTCCGGCCTCGACCCGGCCGCGCTGCGCGGCAGCCCCACCGGTGTCTACGTCGGTGTCTCCGCGCAGGAGTACGGGCCACGCCTGCACAACCCCGGCGACACGGTGGACGGCTACCTGCTCACCGGCACCACCTGCAGTGTCCACTCCGGACGGATCGCCTACCAGCTCGGCTTGGAGGGTCCGGCGGTGTCGATCGACACGGCGTGCTCGTCTTCCCTGGTCGCCGTGCACGCCGCGGTGCGCGGCCTGCGCGCGGGGGAGTGCACGCTGGCGCTGGCCGGCGGGGTCAACCTGATGGCCTCGCCGGGGATCTTCGTCGACTTCGCACGCCAGCGCGGCCTTGCGCCGGACGGCCGCTGCAAGTCGTTCTCCGACGACGCCGACGGCACCGCGTGGGCCGAGGGCGTCGGGATGCTCGTCCTGGAGAAGCTGTCCGACGCCCAGCGCAACGGTCACCGGATCCTCGCCGTGGTGCGGGGTTCCGCGGTGAACTCCGACGGCGCCTCGAACGGCCTCACCGCGCCCAACGGCCCTTCACAGCAACGGGTGATCCGTGCCGCGCTCGCCGACGCGCGACTGTCCACTTCGGACATCGACGCCATCGAGGCGCACGGCACCGGGACCAGGCTGGGCGACCCGATCGAGGCCGAGGCACTGATGGCCACCTACGGCCGTGACCGCGATCGTCCGCTGTTCCTCGGCTCGGTCAAATCGAACTTCGGGCACGCGCAGGCGGCCGCCGGGGTCGCCGGGATCATCAAGATGGTCGAGGCGATGCGCCACGGTGTCCTGCCGCCCACCTTGAACGTCGGCACGCCCAGCCGCGAGGTCGACTGGTCCGCCGGACCGGTCTCGCTGCTGACCGAAAGCACGCCGTGGCCCGAGACCGGCCGCCCCCGTTCGGCGGCGGTTTCGTCGTTCGGTATCAGCGGCACCAACGCGCACATCGTCCTGGAACAGGCGCCCTCGGCGGAAATCGCCGCTGTGCGGGACGCGCCCGCGGTCGTGCCGCTGCTGCTGTCGGCGGCCACCGAACCGGCGCTGGCAGCTCAGGCGTCTCGCCTGCTGTCGGTCGCCGGAACCGTGAAGCCGATCGACGTCGCCCACACGCTGACCACCCGGGCCGCGCTGCCGTATCGAGCGGTTGTCACGGGGACGGACTGGGAGACCCTTTCGGCGGGTCTGTCCGACGTCTCCGCGACCCGGGTCACCGAGGGCGGGCTCGCGTTCCTGTTCACCGGTCAGGGTTCGCAGCGTCTCGGGATGGGAACCGAGCTGTACCAGGCGTTTCCGGTGTTCGCGGCTGCCTACGACGAGGTGTGCGCGCTGCTGCCGGAGTTCGGCGACCTCGGCCGGACGGAGTTCGCGCAGCCCGCCATCTTCGCCCTGCAAGTGGCGTTGTTCCGCCTCGTGGAGTCGTGGGGCGTGCGGCCCGACTTCCTGGCGGGGCATTCGATCGGCGAGATCGCGGCGGCTCATGTGGCCGGTGTGTTCTCGTTGGAGGATGCGGCGAAGTTGGTCACGGCGCGTGGACGGTTGATGCAGGCTCTGCCCGAGGGCGGGGTCATGGTCGCGGTGCAGGCGTCCGAGGACGAGCTCGACGAGCTGCCCGAGGGTGTTTCGCTGGCCGCGGTGAACGGTCCGTCTTCGGTGGTGCTGTCCGGTGCCGAGGAACCGACGCTCGCTTTCGTGGAACGGTTCAAGGACCGGAAGACCAAGCGGCTGGACGTTTCGCACGCGTTCCATTCGGTGTTGATGGAGCCGATGCTGGACGACTTCGCCGAGGTGGTGCGAGGACTGACGTTCTCGGAACCGCGTATCGCGATGATGTCGCCCGTGACAGACCCGGCTTACTGGGTCGCCCATGTCCGCGAGACCGTGCGATTCTCCGACGCGGTTCAGCGCTTGACGGCCGACGGGGTCACGAAGTTCTTCGAACTCGGGCCGGACGCCGTGCTCAGCGCGCTCGTCGACGGTGGGGTTCCCGCGCTGCGCCGCGGGCACGACGAACCTCGGCATCTGGTTACCGCGCTGGGCGCGCTGCACGCGCATGGTGTCGCCGTCGACTGGACCGCGTACCTCGGCGGCAGCGGCCGCTTCACCGAACTGCCGACCTACGCCTTCCAGCACGAATACTTCTGGCTCGGCCAGGAGAGCGACGCCGACGTCACCGCGGCCGGGCTCGCCGCCGCCGACCACCCGCTCCTCGGCGCCGCGGTGTCCGTGGCCGCCGACGACGGCATCCTGCTCACCGGGCGGCTCTCGCTCGACCGGCATCCGTGGCTGGCCGACCACGTCGTCGGCGGCCGTGTGCTCGTCCCCGGTACCGCGTTCGCCGAACTCGCCGTCCGCGCGGGCGACGAAGCGGGCTGCGCGGGCGTCGAAGAGCTGATTCTCCAGGAACCGCTCGTGCTCGAACCCGGTGCCACGCCTGAGGTCCAGGTCGTCGCGGGCGCCGCAGACGAGCATGGCCGCCGCCCGGTGTCGATCCACTCGCGGTTGCCGGAGCATCCGTGGACCACTCATGCCTCGGGCTTCCTCGGCACGCCGCCAGTGTCCACTAAGGACGTTTCTTGGCCGCCGGAGGACGCCGAATCCGTGGACCTCGAAGACGCCTACGACCGGCTTGCCGCCGCCGGGCTGGCCTACGGGCCGAGTTTCCGCGGCCTGCGCAAGGTCTGGCGTCGCGGTGCGGAGGTCTTCGCCGAGGTCGCCCTGCCGCATCCCGATCAAGCGGCGAAATTCGGCCTGCACCCGGCCTTGCTGGACGCCGCGCTGCAAGCCACCGCGGTCCTCGGCGAAGACCGAGGAGCGGTGCCGTTCGCCTGGCGCGACGTCGTGCTGCACGCGCGGGGCGCGACCGAACTGCGCGTGCACGCCCGGCCGGGCACCGATGGCTCGTTCGCGCTCGACCTCGCCGACGGCACCGGTGCACCGGTCGCCACGATCGGCGGGCTCAGCGTCCGCGCCGTGACGGCCGCCGGTTCGGTGCGGGACGGCCTCTACCGCCTCGAAGACGTTCCGCTTCCTGCCGGTTCCTCGGACGTCGCGCCCGCCGCGGTCCTGGAAGCCGATTCGCTCGACGCCACTCTCGTCGCGCTGCAAGACTTCCTGGCCACGGAGGAGTCCGGCCCACTCGTGGTGCTGACCGGTCACGAAGGCGCTGTCGAAGGCCTGGTCCGGACCGCGCAGGCCGAACATCCAGGACGGATCGTCCTGGTGCGCGGTACCCACGCGGACGTCGAAGCCGCGCTCGCCACCGGCGAACCCGAAGTGCACGCGCTCGACGGGGTGCTGTCCGCGCCGCGTCTCGCCAGGGCCGGAGCCGGGGAGTCCACACTGGACACTTCGGGTACGGTCCTGATCACCGGCGGCACCGGTGGGCTCGGCGCCCGCCTCGCCCGGCATCTGGTCGCCGCGCACGGCGTGCGGCATCTGCTGCTGGTCAGCCGCCGTGGTGAGGCCGCGCCCGGCGCGAAGGAACTCGCCGAGGAACTCGGGGCCCGGATCGAGGCCTGCGACGTCGCCGATCGCGATCAGGTGCGTGACCTGCTCGACCGGGCCGAACCGCCGGTCACCGGGATCGTCCACGCGGCGGGCGTCCTCGACGACGGCGTTCTCACCTCGCTCACTCCCGAGCGGGTGGCCGGGGTGTTCCGGGCGAAGGCGACCGCCGCGCACGTCCTCGACGAACTCGCCGGCGACCTGGACTTCTTCGTGCTGTTCTCCTCGATCGCCGGGGTGTTCGGCTCGCCGGGGCAGGCGGCCTACTCGGCCGCGAACGCCGCACTGGACGCCCTCGCGCGGCAGCGTCGCGCCGACGGGAAACCCGCCCAGTCGCTGGCCTGGGGCCTGTGGCGGGAGGGCATGGGCGCCGCGCTGAGCGGCACCGACCGGGACAGGATCGGCAGGGACGGCTTCGGCGCCCTCGAACCGGAGGAAGGTCTCGAGCTGTTCGACGCCGCGGTGGCCGACGGCGGCGCCGTCCTCGTCCCGGTGCGGCTCGACCTCGCGACCGTGCGGAACGCCGGGGTACCGCCCCTGCTGCGCGGGCTGGTCCGTGTCCGGACTCGCCGCGAAGCCGCTCGTCGCACCGATACCGGCCTGGCGGGACGGCTCGCGGGGCTGTCCGAGACCGACCGCGAAGCCCTGCTGATCGACCTGGTCCGTGCCCGCGTCGCGGCGGTCCTCGGCCGTGCGGGCGCGGACACCGTGGAGGCGTCGCGGCCGTTCACCGAGCTGGGCTTCGACTCCCTGACCGCCGTCGAACTGCGCAACGAACTCACCACCGAGACCGGCCTGCGGCTGCCCGCGACCCTCGTCTTCGACCACCCGAGCCCGGCGGACGTGGCTGCGTTCCTCGGCACCGAACTGCTCGGCGCCCCGGAACCGGTCCGTCCGGTGGTGACGCGTCGCGGCGCCGCCGACGAGCCGATCGCGATCGTCGCGATGAGCTGCCGCTATCCCGGCGGCGTCCGATCGCCCGAGGATCTCTGGGACCTCGTGGACGCGGGCACCGACGCGATCTCGCCGTTCCCCGGCCGTCGAGGCTGGGACGTCGACGGGATCTACGACCCCGAACCCGGTCTGCCCGGCAAGACCTACACGCGCCACGGCGGATTCCTGCACGACGCGGGCGAATTCGATCCCGAGTTCTTCGGTATCGCGCCCCGTGAAGCCCTCGCGATGGACCCGCAGCAGCGTCTCCTGCTCGAGATCAGCTGGGAGGCCTTCGAACGCGCCCGGCTCGACCCGGCCTCGCTGAAGGGCAGCGCGACCGGTGTGTTCGCCGGCATCATGTACTACGACTACGCCGCCAAACTGGCGAGCGTCCCCGACAGCGTCGCCGGATTCCTCGGCACCGGCACCTCGGCCAGCGTGCTGTCCGGGCGGATCGCCTACACCCTCGGGCTGGAAGGTCCGGCGGTGTCGGTCGACACGGCGTGTTCGTCTTCACTGGTCGCCCTGCATCTGGCCGCGCGGTCGCTGCGGGCGGGGGAATGCGACATGGCTCTCGCCGGCGGGGTCACCGTGATGGCGACGCCGGAGACGTTCCTCGACTTCTCCCGTCAGCGCGGGCTTTCCCCGGACGGCCGCTGCAAGTCGTTCTCCCAGGACGCCGACGGCACGGGCTGGTCCGAAGGCGCCGGAGTGCTCGTGCTGGAGCGGCTTTCGGACGCCCGCCGCAACGGGCATCCGGTGCTGGCCGTGGTCCGCGGTTCCGCGGTCAACCAGGACGGCGCGTCCAACGGTCTCACCGCACCGAACGGTCCTTCGCAGCAGCGCGTGATCCGGGCGGCGCTCGCCGACGCCGGTCTGTCCACTTCGGACATCGACGCGGTCGAGGCGCACGGCACGGGTACGAGGCTGGGCGACCCGATCGAGGCGCAGGCGCTCATCGCGACCTACGGCGCCGAACGGGAAGAGCCGCTGTGGTTCGGTTCGGTCAAGTCGAACCTCGGTCACACACAGGCGGCCGCCGGGGTCGCCGGGATCATCAAGATGGTCGAGGCGATGCGTCACGGGGTCCTGCCGCGCAGCCTGCACGCGACGGAATTGTCGGCCGAGGTCGACTGGGACGCGGGAGCGGTGGAACTGCTCACCGAGCCGCGCGAGTGGCCCGGTACCGGAAGGCCGCGACGCGCCGGGGTGTCGTCGTTCGGGATCAGCGGGACCAACGCGCACGTCGTCCTGGAACAGGTCCCGGCCGAAGTGTTCGCGGAGCCCGCCACGCACGGCGTCGTACCGTGGGTGCTTTCGGCGAAGACCGATCAGGCTTTGGCCGAGCGCGCCCGGGCCCTTCTGTCCCTTGTGGACTCAGCGGATCCGCGTGACGTCGCGTTCTCCCTGGCCACCACCCGGACCGCGCACGAGCGCCGGGCCGCTGTCGTCGGCGCGGACGCCGCCGGTTTGCGTGCCGGGCTCGAAGCTGTCGCCGAAGGTGGCGGCCTCACCGGCAAAGCGCAGCCGGGCAAACTCGCGTTCCTGTTCACCGGTCAGGGTTCGCAGCGTCTCGGGATGGGAACCGATTTGTACCAGGCGTTTCCGGTGTTCGCGGCTGCCTACGACGAGGTGTGCGCGCTGCTGCCGGAGTTCGGGGATCTGTCGCGGACGGAGTTCGCGCAGCCTGCCATCTTCGCGTTGGAAGTGGCTCTGTTCCGGTTGGTGGAGTCGTGGGGCGTGCGGCCCGACTACTTGGCGGGGCATTCGATCGGTGAGATCGCGGCGGCTCATGTGGCCGGTGTGTTCTCGCTGGAGGATGCGGCGAAGCTGGTCACGGCGCGTGGGCGGTTGATGCAGGCCCTGTCCGAGGGTGGCGTGATGGTGGCCCTGCAGGCGTCCGAAGACGAGCTCGGGGAGCTGCCGGACGGTGTTTCGCTGGCCGCGGTGAACGGCCCGACGTCCTTGGTGCTTTCGGGTGCGGAGGAGCCGACGCTCGCGGTCGCGGCCCGGTTCAGCGGCCGCAAGACCAAACGGCTGGACGTCTCGCACGCGTTCCATTCGGTGTTGATGGAGCCGATGCTGGACGACTTCGCCGCGGTGGTGGCCGAGCTGACGTTCTCGGAGCCTCGCATTCCGCTCGTGTCGGCCGTGACGGACCCGGCGTACTGGGTGTCGCACGTACGCGAGACCGTCCGGTTCGCCGAAGGGGTCGAGACGCTTCGCGCCGACGGCGTCACGAAGTTCCTCGAACTCGGACCCGACGCGGTGCTCTCGGCACTCACCGACGGAATCCCGTTGCTCCGCAAGGGACACGACGAAGCCGTGACGGCGATGACCGCACTCGCCACCCTGCACGTCCGGGGTGTCCGCGTCGGCTGGGAGGGTGTCCTGCCCGGCGCGCGTGCCCTCGACCTGCCGACGTATCCGTTCCAGCGCAAGCACTTCTGGCTCGAGCCCGCACCTGTCGCGGATCTCGGCTCCGCCGGGCTGGACTCGCCAGGGCATCCGTTGCTCGCCGCCGGTCTCTCGCTCGCGGAGGGGGACGGCACCGTCCTCACCGGACGGCTTTCGCTCGCGACCCACCCTTGGCTCGCCGGGCACACCGTGCACGACACCGTCCTGCTGCCGGGTGCGGCGATCGCCGAACTCGCCGTGCGGGCGGGTGACGAGGCCGGGCGGCCGCGGCTGGTCGAACTGACGCTGCACGCGCCCGTGGTGATCCCCGAGAGCGGGCCGATCGAACTGCAGGTCGCGGTCAGCGGCGCGGCGGCGGTGACCGTGCACTCGCGGATCCCCGGCGAGGAGTGGGAACTCAACGCGCTCGGCCTGCTGGCCGAGGCGGACGCGCCCGCCAAGGGATTCGCGTGGCCGGACGGTCTCGAGCCGATCGACCTCGGTTCCTTCTACGACGACCTCGCCGACCGCGGGTTCGCCTATGGCCCGCTCTTCCAGGGCTTGCGGGCGGCCTGGCGGCACGGTGAGGACCGCTACGCCGAGATCTCGCTGCCGGAGGAGGCGCAGGAGGACGCGGCCCGCTTCGGTATCCACCCCGCGCTGTTCGACGCCGCCCTGCACGGCATGTTCCTCGGCGAGGGAGAGGAATCGGGAGCGCTGCCGTTCAGCTGGAGCGATGTCAGTCTCTACGCGACCGGTGCCACGACGGTCCGTGCGCGGCTGCGGTTCATCGGGGCCGGTGAGGTCGCCGTCGACCTGACCGATCTCGCCGGGGCGCCGGTGCTGTCGGTCGGTTCGCTGGTCGTCCGCGCGGTCACCGGTGAGCAACTGCGGGCCGGTGAAGACCGGTCGCTGTTCCGCGTCGAGCACATCGCGGCCGAGTCTCCGGTCAGCACGCCGGTGGCGTGGGCGCGGTGGGACGAGGTGACCGAACCGGTTCCGCCGGTGGTCGTCCTGCCGGTTCCGCCGGAAGGGATCCACGCCGTTCTCCTTGTTCTACAACGCTTTCTCACCGAACCGCGATTCTCCGGCTCACGGCTGGTGGTGGTCACCGGCGACGGTCTCGACGACGCGGCCGCCGCCGGACTGGTGCGGTCCGCGCAGGCGGAGAACCCCGGCCGGTTCGTGATCCTCGACGGTGAAGTGTCCGATGTGGACATCGCGCTGGCCACCGGCGAACCCCGGGTCCGGGTGCGGGACGGCCGGGCCGAGGTGCCGCGGCTGGTCCGGGCCGAGGCCGGCCCCAAACCGGACTGGGAGTCCGCGGGCACGGTGCTGATCACCGGTGGCACCGGTGGGGTCGGGGCCAAACTGGCCGAACGGCTGGTCACCGAACACGGTGTCGAACGGCTGGTCCTCACCAGCCGTCGCGGCCTCGGCGCTCCCGGCGCTCGAGAACTGGCGGCCCGGCTGGGTGAACTGGGGGCGGAGGTGCGCGTCGAGGCGTGCGACGTCGCCGATCGTGACGCCGTGGCCGCCCTGCTCGACGGCATCCCCGGCCTGTCGGGCGTCGTGCACGCGGCCGGCGTGCTCGACGACGGCGTCGTCACCGCGCTGACCCCCGAACGCCTGGACCGGGTGCTCGGCCCGAAGGCCGACGGTGCCCGTCACCTGCACGAACTGACCCTCGACCGGCCGCTGACCGAATTCGTGCTGGTCTCGTCGGTGTCCGGCGTGCTGGGCGGCCCGGGGCAGGGCAACTACGCCGCGGCAAACGCCTACCTGGACGCGCTGGCCGAGCGACGGCACGCCGACGGCCTGCCCGCGCGGTCGCTCGCCTATGGGATGTGGGCCGCCGAGGGGATGGGCGGCGTGCTCGACGAGGCGCTGATCGACAGGATGCGACGCGACGGGTTCGGCGCCCTGAGCCCGGAGGAGGGCGCGGTCCTGTTCGATCTCGCTCCCGGCCCGGTGGCCGTGCCGGTCAAACTCGATCTGGCCGGGCTGCGGGACCAGGCCCGGGCGGGCGTGCTGCCCGCGCTGCTCACCGGACTCGTCCGGCTCCCCGTGCGGAGGACGGCTTCCCCGGTCGCCGAGTCGGTTTCGCTGACACCGGACGCGCTGGAGGACCTGGTCCTGACACAGACCGCGCAGGTACTCGGGTTCGCCACGGCGGGCGAGGTGGATCCGGAGCACGCGTTCACCGACCTCGGTTTCGACTCGCTGACCTCGGTCGAGCTCCGCAACCGCCTCGCGGCCGCGGCGGGCCGTCAACTGGGGGCGACGGTGGTGTTCGACCACCCGACCCCGGCCGCGCTCGCGGCGCACCTCGGCACGCTGCTGTTCCCGGAGGTCCCGGTGCCGGATGAGGCGCGCCTGCGGCGGGCCTTGGCGGGAGCGTCGCTCGACCGGTTCCGTGAGCTGGGGGTGCTGGAGGCGCTGGTGAAGCTGGCCGAGGAGCTGCCTTCGGACGCGCCCGCGGTGTCCGTCGAGTCCATCGACGACCTTGACGTGGGTGACCTGATCAGCCGGGCGATGTCTTCTTCCGGGCAGGAGTGAAGGACGCTTTACCCCCGTTGGACGCGGTGAAGGGCGCTTTCCCCCCCATGAGATGCGGGGAAAGCGTCCTTCAGCCTCTCGGTCGGCGATCCGCGGACTTCTGTCTTCCTGGCGGCGATGCGAAGGGGTCCTTCACGCGCATCGTTGTGACGACTGGGGCTGATGCGGCGAAATGTGGTGATCGTAAGTCCGTGAAGGCCTCCTTCCCTACTTTGAGGGTCGGGAAGGAGGCCTTCACGGACTTCTGCGTAAGGCAGAGCGGGTTGTGAAAGCCACTTTCGCAACCTTCAACGTTGCGAAAGTGGCTTTCACAACTCGCCGCCCCCCGTCGCGAGCTGATCCCCCGCGAGTACGCGATGGGCGCCTTCACGTACTTCAACCACCGGAGTGGGCCCTCGGTTACCGGGGAATGGGGCCGGGGTGGCAAAGAGCGCGCGGGGGGAGCGGCGCCCGCGCCCAGGATGAGGCCATGCCCGAGCTGCGCCCGTCTCGTCCGGTCCGGAGAATCTGATGGCGACACCCGAAGAGCTGGTGACCGCGCTGCGGGAATCGGTCAAGGAGAACAGCAGGCTGGCCGCGCGCAACCGCGAACTCGCCGAGGCGGCGCGGGAACCGGTCGCGATCATCGGCATGGGATGCCGCTACCCGGGCGGGGCCGACTCGCCCGAGGCGCTGTGGGAGCTGGTGGCCGACGGCCGCGACGCGGTCTCGGAGTTCCCCGCCGATCGCGGCTGGAATCTCGCCGAGCTGTTCCACCCCGATCCCGATCATCCCGGCACGTCCTACGCGCGGGAAGGGGGATTCCTCCACGAGGCCGCCGAATTCGACCCCGAGTTCTTCGGTATCTCGCCGCGCGAAGCGCTCGCGATGGACCCGCAGCAGCGGCTCCTGCTCCAGATCAGCTGGGAAGCGATCGAGCGCGCCGGGCTCGACGCCTCGGCGTTGAAGGGCAGCGCGACCGGTGTGTTCGCCGGGATCATGTACCACGACTACGGATCCGGCGTCACCGAGTTGCCCGAAGGCGTCGAAGGCTTCCTCGGCACCGGTACGGCGGGCAGCGTGCTTTCCGGCCGTGTCGCGTACACCTTCGGTTTCGAAGGCCCGGCCGTCTCGGTCGACACCGCCTGCTCATCGTCGCTGGTGGCCGTGCACCTCGCCGCGCAGGCGCTGCGGGCTGGGGAGTGTTCGCTCGCCTTGGCCGGCGGAGCGACCGTGATGGCCGTCCCGGACACCTTCGTCGAATTCTCCCGCCAGCGCGGGCTCGCCCCGGACGGACGCTGCAAGTCGTTCGGCGCGGGTGCCGACGGCACCGGCTGGGGCGAGGGTGCCGGGGTCCTGGTGCTGGAGAAGCTGTCCGACGCCGTCCGAAACGGACATCGCGTACTCGCTGTCGTTCAAGGTTCCGCGGTCAACTCCGATGGCGCGTCCAACGGTCTCACCGCGCCGAACGGGCCGTCGCAGCAGCGCGTGATCCGTACCGCCCTGGCGGGCGCGGGTCTGTCCACTTCGGACATCGACGTCGTCGAAGCACACGGCACGGGCACGAAACTCGGTGACCCGATCGAGGCCGACACCCTGCTGGCCACCTACGGCCGCGACCGCGAAGTGCCGCTGTACCTCGGTTCGGTCAAGTCGAACCTCGGTCACACGCAGGCCGCGGCGGGCGTCGCCGGGATCATCAAGATGGTCGAGGCGTTGCGCCGCGGCGAACTGCCGCGCACGCTGCACGCGGACGAGCCGTCCCCGCACGTCGCCTGGGATTCCGGCGCCGTCGAACTCCTCACCGAGCACCGTCCCTGGCCCGAGACCGGCCGCCCGCGCGCGGCCGCGGTGTCGTCGTTCGGGATCAGCGGCACGAACTCGCACGTCATCCTCCGTCAGGCGCCGGAACCGGCGCCCGCGGTCGAGCGCTCCGCGCCGGCCCGGGTGCCGTGGGTGCTGTCCGCGCGGTCCGAGGCCGCGCTGCCCGAGCTGGCGGACCGGCTGCGGCAGACCGGGGGAGACCCCGCCGACCTCGCCTGGTCGCTGGCCACGGGCAGGGCGGCGCTGCCGTACCGCGCGGTCGTCACCGGCGCCGATGAAGAGGAACTCCTCGCCGGACTCGGCGCCTTGGCCCGCGGCGAGTCCGCGCCCGGTGTCGTCACCGGCCGCGCGGGCGGCGGCAAGCTGGCGTTCCTGTGCACCGGGCAAGGTGCGCAGCGGCTCGCGATGGGCACCGCGCTTTCCTCGGCGTTCCCCGTCTTCGGCGAGGCTTTCGCCCGCGTCGCGGAACGGCTCGACGCGCACACCGGCTTCGAACTGGCCGAAATCCTGTCCTGCGAAGACCAGACGAGGATCGACCGGACAGACGTGGCGCAGCCCGCGTTGTTCGCCTTCGAGGTCGCGATGGCCGAGCTCGTGCGGTCCTGGGGTGTCGAACCCGACTACCTGCTCGGGCATTCGATCGGCGAGCTCGCCGCGGCCCACCTGGCCGGCGTGTGGTCGCTCGACGACGCCGCCCGCCTGGTCGCCGCCCGCGGCCGGTTGATGCAGGCACAGCCCTCGGGCGGCGTGATGGTCGCGCTGCAGGCCACCGAAGCGGAACTGGATCTGCCCGACGGCGTGAGCATCGCCGCGATCAACGGTCCCTCGTCCGTCGTGCTCTCCGGCGAGGAAGCCGCCGTCACCGCCATGCTCGAAGCCTTCCCGGGCCGCCGCGCCAAACGGCTCTCGGTCAGTCACGCCTTCCACTCCGCGATGATGGACGGGATGCTCGACGACTTCCGCGAGGTCGCCGGGAGCGTGACTTATGCCGAGCCGCGGATCCCGATCGTCTCCGGCGACGTTCGCGACCCGGAGTACTGGGTCCGGCAGGTGCGCGAGCCCGTCCGGTTCGCTGACGGCATCGCGTCGCTGCACACGCGCGGGGTCCGGCGTTTCGTCGAGATCGGGCCGGACGCTTCGCTGACCGCGCTCGGCGCGGACTGCGTCGCCGACGGCACTTTCATCGCCACCCAACGGAAAGACCGCGACGAGGCGGCCGCCGCCGATCTGGCGCGAGCGAGGCTGTTCACCGCCGGGGTCCGGCTCGACTGGGCCGGGATCCTCGGCGGGGGCACCCGTGTCGACTTGCCGACGTATCCGTTCCGGCGGGACCGCTTCTGGCTCGCCGCCGCCGACCGGAGCGCGCCCCCGGCCCGGCGTTACGAAGTCGTGTGGCGCCCGATGGAGCCGGTGGCGATACAAGAGAATTGGACCGTCTACGCCCCCGAAACCAACGCTTGGGCCGAGGCCGCCGCGAAGGCGCTCGACGCACCTCTTGTGACGGAAGTGCCCGACACCGGGCCGGTCCTCGCCTTCCCGGCGGACGGTGCCGCGCTCGCCGCGCTCCTGCGGGACACTCCGGCGAAGATCTGGTGCGCCACCGGCGATCCCGGCGTCGCCGCGGTCGCGAGGGTCGCCGCGATCGAGCAACCCCGTCGCTGGGGAGGCTGCGTGACGCTGCCCGATCGGCCGGACACCGCCGCCCGGTTGCGCGAAGTACTCGGCGGACCGGAAGACGAAGTCGCGATCCGCGAGGACGGGATCTTCGCCCGCCGGTTCGTCCCCGCCGCTCCCGTACCGACCCAGGAGTGGACGACCTCCGGCACCGCGCTGATCACCGGCGGCACCGGGGCGCTGGGCGCGCTCGTGGCCGAACGGCTGATCCGCGCCGGGACGGACCACGTCGTACTTCTTTCGCGCCGTGGTGAGGACGCGCCGGGCGCGGCGGAACTGCGCGAACGGCTGGAAGGTCTCGGCGCCCGCGTCGGCATCCACGCCTGTGACGCCGCGGATCGCGACGCACTGTCCACAGTGGTCACCGGCCTCGAAGACCTCCGGGTGGTCGTGCACACCGCCGGTGTCCTCGACGACGCCCTGCTCGACGACGCCACCCCGGAGCGGTTCGAAGCCGTCGCCCGGCCCAAGGTGACCGCCGCGCGGCATCTGCGCGAACTCACGAAAGACCTCGACGCGCTGGTGCTGTTCTCCTCCGTCGCCGGGGTCCTCGGAAACGGCGGTCAGGCCGCCTATGCCGCCGCCAACGCGGAACTCGACGCACTCGCGACCGAGTGGCGGGCCGAGGGTGTCAAGGCGGTGTCGATCGCCTGGGGCCCGTGGGCCGAAGGCGGAATGGCCGAGGCCGTCGACGACGCCGTCCGCCGCAAGGGTTTGCGCCCGATGACGCCCGAAGCCGCGGCGGAGGAGTTCGTGCGGGCGATCGCCGCGGACGACACCTGCGTCACCGTCGCCGACTTCGACTGGCCGTCGTTCTTCGAGGACTTCCGTGATGCTCCGATGCTCGCCGAACTGCCACGACCGGAAACCGCGGCGGCCGAAGCGCCGGTGGCGGATCTGCGGTCGCGGCTGACCGGGCTGATCGAACCGGAGCAGCGACGGCTGTTGCTGAAGGTCGCTCGCGAGACCGTGGCCCGTGTGCTCGGCCATCCGGACACGTCGGCGATCGGGCCGGACCGCGCGTTCACCGAACTCGGTTTCGACTCGCTCACCGCCGTCGAACTGCGCAACCGTCTCGACGCCGCGACCGGCCTCGCCGTGCCCGCCACGCTCGTCTTCGACCATCCGACCCCGCAGGCCCTCGCCGCTTACCTCTGGCAGGAGCTCGCCGGAGCCGAGGATGACTTGGAAGGCCTGCTCGACGGGCTGGAAGCCGCGCTGGGCCGCCTCGAGCCCGGCGGCGATGACCACGCCAGAGCGGGCGAGCGGCTGCGGAAACTTGCCGAGCGCCTGGACGGGCCCGGCTTCACGCCGTCTTCGGACGACGAACTCTTCGCCTTCATTGACCAGCAACTCGGCGCTTGAGCCCGAGTGCACGCGACCTCGACCGATGAGTGGGGACACCGTGGGTGAGAACGACAAGCTTCGCGACTACCTGACGCGAGTCACCGGCGAACTGCAGCGCACGCGCGGCAGGCTCGCCGCGCTGGAAGACCGCGCCGCCGAACCGATCGCCATCGTCGGCATGGGCTGCCGGTTCCCGGGCGGCGTCCGGACACCGGAGCGGTTCTGGGAGCTGCTGACCGCCGGGGACCACGGGATCACCGGGTTCCCCGAGGACCGCGGCTGGGACGTCGGCGCGCTCGTCGACCCGGATCCGGACCATCTCGGCACCAGCTACGTCGATCGAGGCGGTTTCGTCGACGGTGCAGGGGAATTCGATCCCGAGTTCTTCGGTATCTCGCCGCGCGAGGCCGTCTCGATGGACCCGCAGCAGCGGCTGCTGCTGGAGACGTCGTGGGAAGCGCTGGAGCGCGGCGGGATCGACCCCGCGTCGCTGTCCGGCAGCCGGGCCGGGGTCTTCGTCGGCACCAACGGCCAGGACTACGGCCGCGACCTGCCCAAGGGTGTCGAAGGCGTCGAGGGCTACCTCGGCACCGGGATCTCCGGCAGTGTCCTTTCCGGACGGATCTCCTACGTCCTCGGGCTGGAAGGCCCGTCGGTCACCGTCGACACGGCGTGCTCGGCGTCGCTGGTCACGCTCCACCTCGCCGTCCGCGCGTTGCGTGCGGGCGAGTGCGATCTCGCGCTTTCGGGCGGCGCCACCGTGATGGCGAGCCCGGACGCGTTCATCGAGTTCTCCCGTCAGCGAGGTCTCGCCCGTGACGGCCTCGTCAAGGCGTTCGCCGCCGGGGCGGACGGCACCGCGTGGGGTGAGGGCGCCGGCATGATCGTGCTGGAGCGCCTTTCCGACGCCCAGCGCAACGGTCACCCGGTCTTGGCCGTCGTGCGTGGCTCCGCGGTCAACCAGGACGGCGCGTCCAACGGGCTCACCGCCCCCAACGGTCCTTCGCAGCAGCGTGTCATCCGTCAGGCGCTCGCCGACGCTCGTCTGTCCACCAAGGACGTCGATGTCGTCGAGGCGCACGGCACCGGTACGACGCTGGGCGACCCGATCGAGGTCCAGGCCCTGCAGGCCACCTACGGTCGCGACCGCGGCGAGCGGGGACCGTTGCTGCTCGGCTCGGTGAAGACGAACATCGGCCACACCCAGGCCGCCGCGGGGGTCGCCGGGATCATCAAGATGGTCTTGGCCCTGCGCAACGGAACCCTGCCCGCGAGCCTGCACATCGACGCGCCGAGCCCGCAGGTCGACTGGTCGCCGGGAACGATCGAGCTGCTGTCGTCCGCGCGATCCTGGCCGGAGGGGGAAACCCGCCGGGCGGGGGTCTCATCGTTCGGTATCAGCGGGACCAACTCCCACGTGCTGCTGGAGCAGGCACCCGCCACGGATCCGTCCACAGTGGACGGATCCGTCCCGCCGGTGACTCCGTGGGTGCTGTCCGGCCGCACTCCGGCGGCGTTGCGCGCTCAGGCTCACGCACTGCTGAATGTCGAGGGTGACCCGGCGGACATCGGCTGGTCGCTGGCCGTGGCCCGGTCCACCTTCGAGTACCGCGCCGTCGTCACCGGCCGTGACGAGGCCACGCTGCGTGAAGGGCTGACGGCGGTCGCGGAGGGGGATCCGAGCGTTCGTGAAGCGACCGACGGCGGCCTCGCGGTGTGCTTCACCGGTCAGGGCTCGCAGCGGCTCGGCATGGGCCGCGAGCTGTACGAGGCGTATCCGGCCTTCGCCGCCGCGTTCGACGAGGTCTGCGAGCTGCTGCCGGGCGTGCGCGAGATCGTCTTCGGTGATGACGCCGAAGCCTTGAACGACACCGGAAACGCCCAGCCCGCGCTGTTCGCGCTGGAGGTTTCGCTCTACCGGCTGGTCGAATCCTGGGGCGTCGTCCCGGATTTCCTGATCGGTCACTCCGTCGGTGAACTCGCCGCGGCGCACGTCGCCGGCATCTGGTCACTGGAGGACGCGGCCGAACTGGTCGCGGCGCGCGGCAGCCTGATGAGCGCCTTGCCGCGCGGGGGCGCGATGTGCGCGATCGAGGCAGCCGAGGACGAGGTTCGCGCCGCCCTGGTCGCCGGGGCGGACATCGCGGCGGTCAACGGGCCGCGCGCGATCGTCGTCTCCGGCACCGAGGACGCCGTGCGGACCGTCGCCGCGGCTTTCACCGAGCAGGGCCGACGGACCAAGAACCTCGCCGTGTCCCACGCGTTCCACTCGGCGCTGATGGACGGGATGCTCGACGACTTCGCCGCCGTCGCCCGCAGCGTCACCTACAAAACCCCGAAGATCGCGCTGATTTCCAACGTCACGGGCGGCATCGCCGAGACCGCCGAGATCCTCGCCCCGGCCTACTGGGTCCGGCACGTGCGCGAAGCCGTGCGGTTCGCGGACGGTGTCGAGGCGCTGGCCGAAGCAGGTGTCACCCGCTTCCTGGAACTCGGTCCGGACGGCGTCCTTTCCGCGGCGGGTCAGGAAAGCGCGGACGGCCTGTTCGTCCCGGTGCTGCGTCGCGACCGGCCCGAACCGGAGACCTTCGTCGCCGCGCTCGCCGCCGTGCACGTCCACGGCGGGACGGTCGGCTGGGCCGCCGCGTTCGACGGCGCGCGTCCGGTCGAGCTGCCCACGTATCCGTTCCAGCGCGAGTTCTACTGGCTTCCCGCGACCCACGCCGCCGGTGACGCGGCGGGTCTCGGCCTCGGCTCACTCGACCATCCGCTGCTCGGTGCCGCCGTTTCGGTCGCCGACGCGGGCGGATTCCTGTTCACCGGCAGCCTTTCACTGCGCACGCATCCGTGGCTGGCCGAGCACGTGGTGCACGGTCAGGTCGTCGTGCCCGGCACCGCGCTGGTCGAGCTCGCCGTACGTGCCGCCGACGAGACCGGCCTGGCGGTGCTCGAAGAACTGACGTTGCAGACCCCGCTGGTGCTCCCGGACAGCGGCGCGGTCCAGGTCCAGCTGTGGGCCGGGACGCCGGAGGAAACCGGGCACCGCCCGCTGACCGTGCACTCGCGCCCGCACGGCACGGGGGAGTGGACGCTGCACGCCACCGGCGCGTTCGCCCCGGCTTCGCCCGCGCCGGACTGGGATCTGGCCGAGTGGCCGCCGCCCGGCGCCGAGGCCGTCTCCCTCGAAGGCCGCTACCCCGAGCTGGCCGCGGCGGGGCTCGAGTACGGCGAGATCTTCCAGGGCTTGCGCTCCCTGTGGCGCGACGGCGAGCACACCTACGCGGAGGTCTCGCTGCCCGAAGCCGCCCGCGATCAAGCGGCCCGGTTCGGTCTGCACCCCGCCCTCTTCGACTCGGCGCTGCATGCCCTCGCCGAGGGCGACGGTCCCGCCCGCCTGCCCTTCGCCTGGAGCGACGTCGTCCTGCACGCCTCGGGCGCGGCCGAACTGCGCGTCCGGCTCACCCCGGCCGGGACCGACGCGGTCACCCTGCGCGTGGCCGACGGGACCGGCGCGCCGGTCGCCACCGTCGGGTCGCTGGTCGTCCGCCCGGTTTCGGCCGGACAGCTGCGTCCCGCGACCTCCCGTGAGGGACTGTACGAACTGGCTTGGAACCCGATCGCCGCACCCGACGGCGAAGCGCCGATCTGGGCGCGGTTCGCCGATGTCACCGACGAGGTCCCCGAGGTCGTCGTGTACCGCGCCGAGGGTGACGACGTGCACGCCGTCACCGGCGAGACCCTGGACGTCTTGCGGACCTTCCTCGCCGAAGACCGCTTCGCCGAAGCGAAACTGCTCGTCCACACCGGACAGTCCGATGTGGACCCGGTGGCGGCCGCGGTATGGGGACTGGTGCGCAGCGCGCAGTCCGAGCATCCGGACCGGTTCCTGCTCGTCGACGCCGACGAACTCACCGACGCCGTGCTGGCCGCGGGTGAGCCGCAGATCGCCGTCCGCGAGGGCGAACTGCGCGTCCCGCGCCTGGTCACGCCGGAATCCACCGGACGTCTGCTGCCGCCGTCCGGCAACTGGCGGCTCGGCCTGTCCGGCAAGGGCACCTTCGACCACCTGACCCTGGAATCGCTGCCCGACGAGCCGCTCGGCCCGCTGGGCGTCCGGGTTTCCGTCCGCGCCGCCGGGCTCAACTTCCGCGACGTGCTCAACGCGCTCGGCATGTACCCCGGCGAGGCCGGGCTGCTCGGCAGCGAGTTCGCCGGAACCGTCCTCGAGGTCGGCGCCGACGTCACCGACCTGAGCCCCGGCGACGAGGTGATGGGTCTCGTCTCCGGCGGCGCCGGGCCGATCGCGGTCGCCGAGCGGCCGATGATCACCCGCAAGCCCGCGGACTGGACCTACGAGCAGGCGGCCTCGACGCCGTTGGTGTTCCTGACCGCCTATTACGCGCTGGTCGACCTGGCCGGGCTCAAAGCGGGCGAGTCGATCCTGATCCACGCCGCCGCCGGCGGGGTCGGGATGGCCGCGACGCAGCTCGCGCGCCATCTGGGTGCCGAGGTGTACGGCACCGCCAGCGAAAGCAAGCAATACGTGCTGCGCGACGCCGGACTCGACGACGCGCACATCGCCTCGAGCCGCACGCTGGAGTTCGAGGAGCGGTTCAGCGGTATCGACGTCGTCCTGAACGCGCTCGCCGGGGACTTCATCGACGCCTCGATCCGCACCATGGCACCGGGCGGCCGTTTCCTGGAGATGGGCAAGACCGACATCCGCGAGCCCGAAGGCGTCCACTACCGCGCCTTCGACCTGATCGACGCGGGTCCGGAGCGGACGGCGCAGCTGTGGGACGCGCTGACCGACCTGTTCGCCTCCGGCGCGCTCGCCCCGCTGCCGACCCGGACCTGGGACGTCCGCGAAGCCCGTGAAGCGTTCCGGTTTCTCAGTCAGGCGAAGCACATCGGCAAGGTCGCGCTCACCATGCCGAGGACCCTCGACCCGGACCGGACGGTGCTGATCACCGGCGGCACGGGCGGTCTCGGCGCCTTGATCGCCCGCCATCTGGTCAACGCGCACGGAGTCCGGAAACTCCTGCTCACCAGCCGCCGTGGCCTCGACGCGCCCGGAGCGGCTGAGCTGGCGGAGGAGCTCGACGCCGAAGTCGAGGTCGTCGCCTGCGACGTCGCCGATCGCGATGCCGTGGCGTCGCTGCTCGACGGCGCCGACCTGACCGGTGTCGTGCACGCCGCCGGGGTGCTGGACGACGGCACCATCGACGCGCTCACCCAGGAACGGCTCGACTTCGTACTCGGCCCGAAGGCCGACGCGGCCCGGCATCTGCACGAGCTGTCCGGCGACCCGGACCTGTTCGTCACGTTCTCCTCGGCCGCCGGGGTGCTCGGTGCGCCGGGGCAGGGCAACTACGCGGCGGCCAACGGCTACCTCGACGGTCTCGCCGCCCACCGCCGCTCGCTCGGCCTGTCCGGACAGTCGCTGGCCTGGGGCCCGTGGGCCGCGGGGATGGCGGAGACGCTCGGCGAGGCCCACCTGGCGCGGCTGCGCGCCGGAGGCACTCCCGCGCTCGCCGTCGAGGACGGCCTCGCGCTCTTCGACGCGGCCATCGCCGCTGGGGCACCTCTCGCGATCCCGGTGCAGCTGAATCTGCCGGTGCTCGCCGCGTCCGGACCGCTCCCGCCGCTGCTCGGCGCCCTGGTGAAACCCGGCCGTCGGACCGCGAAATCGGGCAGTGACTCCTCGCTGGCCAGGCGGCTCGCCGGGTTGACCGAGGCCGACCAGGACCGCGAACTCCTGGACCTCGTCCGCACTCAGGTCGCCCTGGTGCTCGGGCACGTCAACGCCGCCACCGTCGAACCCGGCCGCGGCTTCATGGACCTCGGTTTCGACTCCCTGACCGCCGTCGAACTGCGCAACCGCCTCGGTTCCGTGACCGGGCTGCGGCTGCCGTCGACGGTGATCTTCGACCACCCGACCCCGGTCGCCCTCGCCGGTTACGTGCGCTCCGAACTGCTCGGCGACCTCACCGCCGGACCTCGCGCCCGTGCCCGTGTCATCGATGCCGGTGAACCGATCGCGATCGTCGCGACCAGCTGCCGGTTCCCCGGCGACGTGAACACGCCGGAAGACCTGTGGCGCCTGGTGTCCGAAGGCCGCGAGGGCCTCACGGACTTCCCGGCCGACCGAGGCTGGGACCTGGCAGCACTGTTCGACACGACGCCGGGCAAACAGGGCGTGTCGAACACCCGCACCGGCGGATTCCTGCCTGAAGCGGGCGATTTCGACCCGGAGTTCTTCGGCATCTCGCCTCGTGAAGCCCTCGCCATGGACCCGCAGCAGCGCTTGCTGCTGGAGATCGCGTGGGAGGCGTTCGAACGCGCGGGCATCCCGCCCGGCACCTTGCGCGGCAGCGACACCGGTGTCTTCACCGGCGCGATCTACCACGAGTACGCGTCCCGGCTGACGAAGATCCCAGAAGAGGTCGAGGGCTTCCTCGGCACCGGCACGTCCGGCGCGATGATGTCCGGCCGCGTCTCCTACACGTTCGGCTTCGAGGGGCCGGCGGTGTCGGTGGACACGGCGTGCTCGTCTTCGCTGGTCGCGATGCATCTGGCGAGCCAGGCGCTGCGTTCGGGGGAGTGCTCGCTGGCGCTGGCCGGCGGTGTCACCGTGATGGCCAACCCCGACCCGTTCATCGACTTCAGCAAGCAGAACGCGATGGCGATCGACGGCCGCTGCAAGGCCTTCGCCAACGGCGCCGACGGCGTCAGCTGGGGTGAGGGCGCCGGATTCGTCCTGCTGGAGAAACTGTCCGACGCGCGCCGCAACGGTCACCCGGTTCTCGCGCTGCTCAAGGGATCCGCGGTCAACCAGGACGGCGCGTCCAGTGGGCTCACCGCCCCGAACGGACCGTCGCAGCAGCGTGTGATCCTCCAGGCGCTCGCCAACGCCGGGCTGTCCACTTCGGACATCGACGTCGTCGAGGCGCACGGCACCGGTACCCGGCTGGGTGACCCGATCGAGGCACAGGCCCTGCTCGCCACCTACGGCCAAGACCGCGAAGAGCCGCTGCTGCTCGGCTCGGTCAAGTCGAACTTCGGGCACACGCAGGCCGCGGCGGGCGTGGCCGGGGTGATCAAGATGGTCGAGGCGATGCGGCACGGCGTCGTCCCCGCGACGCTGCACGTCGACGCGCCCTCGGCCCAAGTCGACTGGGAAGCGGGCGCGATCCGCGTCGCCACCGAGTCCGCGAGCTGGCCGGAGACCGGCCGTCCGCGCCGGGCGGGAGTGTCTTCGTTCGGGTTCAGCGGGACCAACGCGCACGTCGTGCTCGAACACGTTCCCGCGCCGGAGATCGAGGAAACCGCCGCTCAGCCCGTGATGCTGCCGTGGGTGTTGTCCGGCCGGTCCGAGGAAGCCCTCCGAGCACAGGCCGCACGGCTCGCCGACCTGACGGCCGACCCGCTCGACGTCGCCTGGTCGCTGGCCACGGCCCGCACCGCGCACGAACGGCGCGCGGTCGTCGTCGGAACCGATCCGTCGGTGCTGCGTGCCGGGCTGGCCGCGTTCGCCGACACCGGCCGGGCGGTCAACGTCGTCTCCGGCCGTGCGGTCACCGGACGGCTCGCGTTCCTGTTCACCGGTCAGGGGTCCCAGCGCCTCGGCATGGGCCAAGGCCTTTACGAGACCTTCCCCGCCTTCGCCGCGGCTTACGACGAGGTCTCCGCGCTGCTTCCCCTCGATGGCGATCTCAACCGCACCGGTACCGCCCAGCCCGCGATCTTCGCGCTGGAAGTAGCGCTGTTCCGGCTCTACGAGTCCTGGGGTGTGACCCCGGACTTCCTCGCCGGGCACTCGATCGGCGAGATCGCGGCGGCGCACGTCGCAGGTGTGCTTTCCCTTCCAGACGCGGCGAAGCTCGTCGAGGCACGGGGCCGGTTGATGGAGGCGCTGCCCGAGGGCGGCGCGATGGTCGCTGTCCAGGCGTCCGAAGACGAGGTGCGCGAGTTCCTGACCGACGAGGTCAGCCTCGCCGCGGTCAACGGGCCCGACGCGGTCGTTCTGTCCGGTGTGGACGGTCCGGTCCGCGAGGTCGCCGCCCGGTTCGCCCACGATGGGCGACGTACCAAGCATCTCGTGGTGTCGCACGCTTTCCACTCGGCGCTGATGGAACCGATGCTGGCGGAGTTCGCCGAAGTGGCGGAGTCACTGGAGTACTCCGAGCCGCGGATCCCGATCGTGTCCACAGTGGACGAGTCGGTCGATCTGACCGACCCGGGTTACTGGGTGCGCCACGTCCGCGAAACCGTGCGGTTCGCCGACGGTCTCGCGGCGCTGACCGCCGAGGGCGTCACGACTTTCCTCGAGCTCGGCCCGGACGCCGTGCTCTCCGCGATGGGCACCGAAGGCGTCTTCGTCTCCGCCCTGCGCAAGGACTCCGACGAAGCGCGATCCGCGATGACCGCCCTGGGCGCGGTGCATGCCGCGGGCGCTCCCGTCGACTGGGATCGCTTCTTCGAGGGCAGCGGCGCGCGACCCGCGAACCTGCCCACCTATCCCTTCCAGCGCCGTCGCTTCTGGCTGCTGGCACCGCCGGGCTCCGGCGACGCCACCGCACTGGGTCTCGGCGCGCTCGACCATCCGCTGCTGGGCGCCGCCGTCGCGCTCCCCGAACGCGGCGGGCTGGTGCTCACCGGACGGCTGTCGCTCGACGAACAGCCGTGGCTGGCCGGGCACCGCGTCCGCGACGCCGTCCTGCTGCCCGGTACCGCGTTCGCCGAACTGGCCGTGCGGGCGGGCGACGAGGTCGGCTGTGGCACCGTCGAGGAACTGACGCTGCAGGCACCGCTGGTGCTCACCGCGGCCCCGGTCCAGCTGCGGGTGTCCCTTTCGGACAATGGCGCCCTCGCGGTGCACTCGCGTCCCCAGGACGGCGAATGGACCTTGCACGCCACCGGCTCGCTGACCACGACCGCCGAGGAACCGACCGCGATCACGGAATGGCCGCCGACCGGAGCCGAACCCGTTGACCTGGAAGGCTTCTACCCGACGCTCGCCGACGCCGGGCTCACCTACGCGGACCCGTTCCGCGGTCTGCGTGCGACTTGGCGCCAGGGTGACGAGATCTTCGCCGAGGTCGCGCTGCCCGAGGGCACCGACGTCCGCGGGTTCGGGCTGCACCCGGCCCTGCTCGACGCTGTCCTGCACGCCGTCGGCCTGACCGGCGGCCCGGCCCGGCTGCCGTTCTCGTGGGCCGGAGTGGCGTTGCACGCCACCGGTGCGACCACGGTGCGGGCCCGGCTCACCCCGGCCGGTCAGGACGCCGTCTCCTTGCGTGTCACCGACGGCACCGGTGCTCCGGTGCTCTCGGTCGCCTCGCTGAGTCTGCGCCCGGTCGGCGACGGGCCGCTGCCCAGCGCCGCCACCGACGCGTTGTTCGGCATCGACTGGATCCCCCTCGCACTGCCCTCAGAGGCCGAAGACGTCGCCGTGCACGAAGCCGCGTCGGTCGAAGCCGCGCTCGAAGCGTTGCAGGCCGCCGAAGACCGGCTCGTCGTGCACCTCACCGGTGACAGCCCGGCCCACGCCGCCGTCGCCGGACTGGTGCGCAGCGCCCAGGCCGAGTACCCGGACAAGTTCGTCCTGGTCCACGGCACCGGAGACGCCAAGATCGCGGCGGCCACCGGCGAGCCCGAGGTCGCCTTCACCGAAGACGGCCTGCGCGTTCCCCGGTTGACGCGGTCCCGCGCCACCGCCGACCCGGACTGGACCCTCGACGGCACCGTGCTGGTCACCGGCGGTACCGGCGGACTCGGCGCGCACGTCGCCCGGCGGCTCGTCGAGCGTCATGGCGTCCGGCACCTGCTGCTCGTCGGACGCCGGGGCGCCGACGCTCCCGGTGCCGAAGCGCTGCGGGAGGACCTGACCGCGCTCGGCGCCGAGGTGACGATCGCCGCGTGCGACGTCGCCGACCGTTCCCAGCTCGAGTCCGTGCTCGCCCTCGCCGAGCAGCCGCTGAGTGGCGTGGTGCACGCCGCGGGTGTCCTCGACGACGGCGTCCTCACCGCGATGACGCCCGAACGGCTCGCCGCCGTCGCGGGCCCCAAAGCGGAAGCCGCGCGGCATCTGCACGAACTGACCACGGACCTCAAGCTGTTCGTCACGTTCTCCTCGATCGCCGGAGCGCTGGGCGCCCCCGGCCAGGCGAACTACGCCGCGGCCAACGGCTACCTCGACGGACTCGCCGCGCACCGGCGTGCCCAGGGCCTCCCCGGTACCTCGATCGCCTTCGGTCTCTGGGAAACCGGCATGGGCGAGGGGCGCGGTGGAGCGGCGCTGCCCGTCGAAGCCGGGCTGGAACTGTTCGACCTGCTGGCCTTCGGTGAAGACCCGCGTCCCGTCGCGACCAAGCTCGACCTGGCCGCGCTGCGTGCCGAAGCCGAGGTGCCGCATGTGCTGCGGAGCCTGGTCCGGCCGCGCCGTCGCCGTGCGGCGGAGGAAGCGGAAGCCGCCGGACTGCGGCAGCGGCTCTCCGGAGTTCCCGTCACCGAACGCACGCGACTGCTGACCGAACTGGTCCGCACCGAGGCCGCGCACGTGCTCAGCCACACCAGCCCCGACGCCGTCGAAGCGGACCGTGCCTTCGGTGACCTCGGCTTCGACTCGCTCACCGCGGTCGAATTCCGCAACCGCCTCGGCACGGTCACCGGGCTGCGCCTGCCCGCGACCCTGACCTTCGACCATCCGACCCCGCTCGCGCTGGCCGAATTCCTGCTCGCCGAATTGCTCGACGAACCCGCCGACGCGACCCCGGTCTTCACCGCCGCCCGCGCCGACGGCGACCCGATCGTCATCGTCGGCATGGCCTGCCGCTACCCGGGTGGCGTGACGTCGCCGGAGGAGCTGTGGGACCTCGTCTCCGGCGGCAAGGACGGCGTGACCCGATTCCCCGAGGACCGCGGCTGGGACGTCGACGGCATCTACGACCCCGACCCCGACCGGCCGGGCAAGACCTACACCCGCGAAGGCGGATTCCTGCACGACGCGGGCGACTTCGACCCGGAGTTCTTCGGGATCTCGCCGCGTGAAGCGCTCGCGATGGACCCGCAGCAACGGTTGCTGCTCGAAGTCGCGTGGGAGGCGCTGGAACGCTCCGGCACCGATCCGACGTCGCTCAAGGGCAGCCCGACCGGCGTGTTCGCCGGCGTCATGTATCACGACTACGGCACCCGGCTCGGCAACGACGTCCCCGACGACGTCGAGGGCTTCCTCGGCACCGGCACCTCGGGCAGCGTGCTGTCCGGCCGCGTCGCCTACACCCTCGGCCTGGAGGGACCGGCGGTTTCGGTCGACACCGCGTGCTCCTCGTCGCTGGTCGCGCTGCACTGGGCGACGCAGGCTTTGCGGTCGGGGGAGTGCTCGCTGGCGCTGGCCGGCGGCGTCACGGTGATGGCGACGCCGGAGACGTTCATCGGCTTCTCCCGCCAACGCGGCCTCGCCGCCGACGGCCGCTGCAAGTCCTTCTCTGCCGACGCTGACGGCACCGGCTGGGCCGAAGGCGCGGGAATGCTCGTGCTGGAAAGGCTTTCCGACGCGCGCCGCAACGGGCACCGTGTCCTCGCGGTCGTCAAGGGCTCGGCGGTCAACTCCGACGGCGCGTCCAACGGCCTCACCGCCCCCAACGGTCCTTCGCAGCAGCGGGTGATCCGCCAGGCGCTGGCCGCCGCCGGTGTCCCGTCGTCCACTGTGGACGCTGTCGAGGCGCACGGCACCGGAACGACGCTGGGCGACCCGATCGAAGCCCAGGCGCTTCTGGCCACTTACGGCCGTGAGCGTGACGGCGAACCGCTGTACCTCGGCTCCGTGAAGTCCAACTTCGGTCACACGCAGGCCGCCGCCGGTGTCGCCGGGATCATCAAGATGGTCCAGGCGATGCACCATGGCGTCCTGCCGAAGACGCTGCACCTGGGCGAAGCGACCCCGCACGTCGACTGGGAAGCCGGTGACGTCGAGCTGCTCGCCGAAGGCAGGGGCTGGCCGGAAACCGGTCGGCCGCGGCGATCCGCCGTGTCGTCGTTCGGGATCAGCGGCACCAACGCGCACGTCATCCTCGAACAGCCGCCGTCCGAGACCCCGGCACCGCGTGAGGTCGTGACCCCGGCTCTCGTGCCGTGGGTGCTCTCCGGCCGCGCCGAAGACACCCTGCGGGAGCAGGCCGGGCGTCTGCTCGGCCGTGACGGCGAGCCGGTCGACGTCGGCTTCGCGCTCGCCACGACCCGCACCGCGCACGAACGGCGTGCCGTCGTGCTCGGTGCCACGGACGCGGATCTCCGTGCCGGGCTGGAATCACTCGCCGAGGGCGCCAACACGCCGTCGGTCATCACCGGACGTGTCCTGTCCGGCCGGACGGCGTTCCTGTTCACCGGACAGGGATCCCAGCGGCTCGGCATGGGCGAGGGGCTCTACGCCGCCTTCCCGGTGTTCGCCGCCGCCTACGACGAGGTCGCCGCGCTGCTCCCGATCGACGGCGATCTCAGCCGGACGGGTACCGCCCAGCCCGCGATCTTCGCCCTGGAAGTCGCGCTGTACCGGCTCGCCGAGTCGTGGGGTGTCACCCCTGATTTCGTGGCCGGGCACTCGATCGGCGAGATCGCGGCCGCTCACGTGGCCGGGGTGCTTTCGCTGGAGGACGCGGCCAAGCTCGTCGAAGCTCGCGGCCGGTTGATGGAGGCGCTGCCCGAGGGCGGCGCGATGGTCGCCGTGCAGGCGAGTGAGGACGAGGTGCGCGAGCACCTGACGCCCAAGGTCTCGCTGGCCGCCGTCAACGGACCGAACGCGGTCGTTCTCTCGGGTGCCGCGTCGCCGACGCTGAAGCTGGCCAAGAAGTTCGAGAAGCTCGGCCGCCGCACCAAGCGGCTGGACGTCTCGCACGCCTTCCACTCGGCCTTGATGGAGCCGATGCTCGACGAGTTCGCCGCCGTGGTGCGGGAACTGGAGTTCTCGTCCCCGGCGATCCCGTTCGTGTCCACTGTGGATGGAGAACGGACCGGTCGCGTCGCCGAACCGGAGTACTGGGTGGAGCACGTCCGCGCCACCGTTCGCTTCGACGCCGGGCTGGCGTGGCTGCGCGAGGCAGGCGTGACCCGGTTCGTGGAACTGGGCCCGGCCGCCGTCCTGACCGCGCTCGCCGACGACGGTCCGGACACCTTCGCGGCGTCGTTCCTGCGTGCCGACCGCGACGAGGCGGAGACCGCGCTCACCACCTTGGCCGCCGCGTACACGCGCGGTGTCGGAGTCGACTGGGCCGCGGTGTTCCGCCCGACCGGGGCTCGCGTCGTCGACCTGCCGACGTCGGTGTTCGACCGGCGCCACTTCTGGCTCGCCGCCGGATCCGGCGCGGGCGACGTCACCACGGCCGGGCTCCAGGCCGCCGGGCACCCGCTGCTGGGCGCCGCGGTGCCGTTCGCCGACGGTGACGGCTGGGTCCTCACCGGACGGCTTTCGGTCGCCACGCATCCGTGGCTGGCCGGGCACGCCGCGTTCGGTGAAGTGATCGTCCCCGGCACCGGACTGCTCGAACTCGCCGTCCGCGCCGGTGACGAAGCCGGTTGCGCCGGCGTGGAGGAACTGACACTCGCCGCCCCGCTGGTGCTGCCGCCGCACGGCGCGCTGGACGTCCAGGTGCTCGTCGGTGCGGCGGGCACGGGCGGACGACGCCCGGTCTCGGTGCACTCGCGGGAACCGCAGGGGGAGTGGACCGAGCACGCCACCGGCACCCTCACCCCGGAAACGGCCGCCGTACCGTCCGGCCTGACCGAATGGCCGCCCGCCGCAGAGCCCGTCCCGCTCGACGGGCTCTACGCCGACCTGGCGGCCGTGGGTCTCGACTACGGCCCGCCGTTCCGCGGGCTCACCGCCGCCTGGCGTGACGGGGACACCGTGTTCGCCGAGGTGGAACTGCCCGAGGGCACCGAAGTCGACGGCTTCGGCCTGCACCCGGCGCTGCTCGACGCGGCACTCCACACCCTGGGCCTCCTCCCCGGTGAGGGCACCCGTCTGCCGTTCCTGTTCGGCGACGTCGCCCTGCACGCCACCGGCGCCACCGCGCTGCGCGTCCGGGTCACGCCCGCCGGATCCGGATTCTCTTTGCTGGTCACCGACACCACCGGCGCGCCGGTCGCCGCGATCGGCACGGTCGCGGTCCGGGCGGCGGAGGCGCCGAGGCAGCGCGGCACGGACTCGCTGTACGAGCTCACCTGGGTCGAGGTGCCCGCCGACGGCGAAGTCAGTGAAGACGTCCAGGTCTTCACCGCACCGGACGGCGAGCCCCGAGAGGCACTGGCCGCGACCCTCACGGCGATCCAGGAATTCCTGGCCGACGGCGGGACGCGGTTGGTGGTCCGCACGGGCGACACCCCGGCCGGGGCCGCCGTGCGCGGTCTCGCCCGCACCGCCGCCTCGGAACACCCGGACCGGTTCGTCGTCCTCGAGGGCGAAGACATCGCGACCGCGCTGGCCACCGGCGAGCCGCAGGTCCGGATCCGCGACGGCGTCGTGGAGGTACCGCGACTGGCCCGAACCACGGCGGGAGAACCCGCGATCTGGGGCGAGGGCACGGTTCTCGTCACCGGCGGCACCGGCGGGGTCGGGGCCGCGATCGCCCGGCACCTCGCGCCGCGGGTCACCAAGCTGGTCCTCACCAGCCGCCGTGGCCTCGACGCGCCTGGCGCGCCGGAGCTGGCGGAAGAACTCGGCGCCGAGGTCGTCGCCTGCGACGTCACCGATCGCGACGCGCTCGCCGCCCTGCTCGACGGGATCGAAGACCTCACCGGGATCGTGCACGCCGCCGGCGTCCTCGACGACGGTGTCGTCACCGAACTGACCCCGGAGCGCTTCGACACCGTGCTGCGGCCCAAGGCCGACGCGGCGCTCGTGCTCCACGAACTCACCCTCGGCAAGCCGTTGACGCAGTTCGTCCTGGTGTCGTCGGTGTCCGGGATTCTCGGCGGTCCGGGGCAGGCCAGTTACGCCGCGGCCAACGCCCTGCTCGACGACCTCGCGCGCCGACGTCACGCGGAGGGGCTGCCCGCCCGTTCGCTGGCGTACGGCCTGTGGGCCAACGGTATGGGCGGACAGTCCGATGTGGACAGGCTGGCCCGCGCCGGATTCGGAGCGCTGACCGACGAAGAGGGCCTGGCGTTGTTCGACGCCGCATTGGCCGCTTCGACGCCGGTCCCGGTTCCGGTCAAGCTCGACCTGGCGACACTGCGCACGCTGGCCCGCACCAGTGATCCTGCCCCCGCACTGCGCGGCCTGGTCCGCGTGCCGAAGCGACGGGGCGCGGCCAACGCGGCGGCCGCCGGGCTGACCGCGACGCTGACCCGGCTTTCGCCCGCCGACCAGCTCTCGCATCTGGTCGACCTGGTCCGCGGTCACGTCGCCGACGTGCTCGGACACGGTACGGCGACGTCGGTCGAGGCCGGTCGCGCGTTCACGGAACTCGGCTTCGACTCGCTCACCGCTGTCGAGCTGCGTAATCGACTCGGTGAGGCGACCGGTCTGCGGCTGCCCGCCACGCTGATCTTCGATCACCCGAACCCGGCGGCGCTGGCCACGTACATCCGCACCGAGTTCGCCGGTGAAGATTCCACTGTGGACGTCGAGCCGGTGCGCGTGGCCGAGCCGGACGAGCCCATCGCGATCGTCGCGATGAGCTGCCGGTTCCCGGGCGGTGTCAGCTCGCCGGAGGATCTGTGGCGCCTGGTCGCCGAAGGGACCGACGCGATCACCCCGTTCCCGTCCGACCGCGGCTGGGACCTCGACGGGCTGTACCACCCGGACCCCGACCACCCCGGCACCAGCTACGCCCGCGAGGGCGGTTTCCTGCACGACGCCCCCGACTTCGACGCGGAGTTCTTCGGCATCTCGCCGCGCGAGGCGGTCACTGTCGACCCGCAGCAGCGGTTGCTGCTGGAGACCGCGCAGGAGGCGTTCGAGCGCGCCGGGATCGACCCGGTCTCGCTGCGCGGCAGCGCCACCGGTGTGTTCGCCGGCGTGATGTACGACGACTATGCCTCTCGTCTCGCCGCCACCCCAGAGGGAATGGAGGGCCTGCTCGGCACCGGCAGCGCGAGCAGCGTGCTGACCGGCCGCGTCGCCTACACGTTCGGGCTCGAAGGTCCGGCGGTGTCGGTCGACACGGCGTGCTCCTCGTCGCTGGTCGCCCTGCACTGGGCGGCGCAGGCCTTGCGCTCGGGTGAATGCGGTCTGGCGCTGGTCGGCGGCGCGACCGTGATGGCCAGCCCCAACCCGTTCATCGAGTTCTCCCGTCAGCGCGGTCTCGCCGCCGATGGTCGCTGCAAGCCGTTCGCGGCGGCGGCCGACGGCACCGCCTGGGCCGAGGGCGCGGGTTTCCTGCTCCTGGAAAGGCTTTCCGACGCGCGCCGTAACGGACGCCGCATCCTCGCGGTGGTCCGGGGCAGCGCGGTCAACCAGGACGGCGCGTCCAACGGCATGACCGCGCCCAACGGTCCTTCACAGCAGCGAGTGATCCGCCGCGCGCTGGCGGCGGCGGGCGTCGAATCGTCCACAGTGGACATCGTCGAGGCCCACGGCACCGGCACCGCGCTGGGTGACCCGATCGAGGCGCAGGCGTTGCTCGCCACCTACGGTCAGGACCGCGAAGAACCACTGTGGCTCGGCTCGGTGAAGTCCAACATCGGCCATACGCAGGCCGCCGCCGGGCTCGCCGGGATCATCAAGATGGTCGAGGCGATGCGTCACGGCGTGCTGCCCGCGACCCTGCACGTCGACGAGCCGTCACCGCACGTCGACTGGAGCGAGGGCGAAGTCCGTCTGCTCACCGAAGCACGGCCATGGCCCGAGGCCGGACGACCGCGGCGCGCGGCGGTCTCGGCGTTCGGCATCAGCGGGACCAACGCGCACGTCATCTTGGAGCAGGTCCCGGAACCGGCGGCTCCCGCCAGGACTCCGGCGCCGCCGTCGCTCCTGCCATGGATATTGAGCGCCCGCACCGAGGACGCGCTGCGGGCCCAGGCCGGGCGACTGCTCGGCACGGTCGGATTCGCCGACCCGCTGGACATCGGGTACGCCCTGGCGACCACCCGGACCGCGTTCGAACGGCGGGCGGTGCTCACCGGCGACGCCGACGCGCTGCGCACCGGACTGGCCGCCCTCGCCGGCGGCCGGACCACCCCGGAGGTCGTCACCGGCCGTGCGGCCGAGGGCAAGCTCGCGATGCTGTTCACCGGTCAGGGTTCCCAGCGGCTCGGTATGGGCCAGGGACTTTACGACGCTTTCCCGGTGTTCGCCGCGGCTTATGACGAGGTCGCCGCGCTGCTTCCTCTCGATGGTGACATCGATCGCACCGGTACCGCGCAGCCCGCGATCTTCGCCCTGGAGGTGGCGTTGTTCCGGCTCGTGGAGTCGTGGGGGATCCGGCCCGATTTCCTGGCCGGGCACTCGATCGGCGAGATCGCGGCCGCCCATGTGGCGGGTGTGTTCTCCTTGGAGGACGCGGCGAAGCTGGTCGAGGCACGCGGCCGGCTGATGGAGGCACTGCCCGAGGGCGGTGCGATGGTCGCGGTCCAGGCGACCGAGGACGAGGTGCGCGAACACCTGTCCGACGAGGTCTGCCTGGCGGCGGTGAACGGGCCGCAGGCGGTCGTTCTGTCCGGTGTGGACGGTCCTGTGCACGCGGTGGCCGAGGCGTTCGCCGCGGAAGGGCGCCGCACCAAGGCCCTGGTCGTCTCGCACGCGTTCCACTCGGCGCTGATGGAGCCGATGCTGGCGGAGTTCGCCGAAGTGGCGGAGTCCTTGGAGTACAGCGAGCCGCGGATCCCGATCGTGTCCACCGTGAGCGCATCGGCCGATCTGACCGACCCGGGTTACTGGGTGCGCCACGTCCGCGAAACCGTGCGGTTCGCCGAGGGCGTCCGTGTACTCGCCGAAGCCGGGGTCACCCGGTTCGCGGAACTGGGCCCGGACGGCGTCCTCTCCGCGATGGGCGCGGACAGCGCCCCGGACGCGGTGTTCGTCCCGATCCTGCGCAAGGACCGCGACGAGCGGCAGACCGCGGCCGTCGCGTTCAGCAGGCTGATCGCGACCGGCACCGACGTGGATTGGGCGAAGTTCTTCGACGGCACCGACGCCCGCACCGTGCCGCTGCCCACCTACGCGTTCCAGCGTGAGCGTTTCTGGCTCGACCCGCCCGCCACCGCGGGCGACGCCGCCGGGCTGGGCTTGGCCGCGGCCGGACATCCGCTGCTCGGCGCGACCGTGCCGACGGCGGGCGAGGACGGGCTGGTCGGCTACGGCCGGTTGTCCCGCGCCGCGCAGCCGTGGCTGGCCGACCACGCGGTGCTCGGCACCGTGCTGGTCCCCGGCGCGGCACTGGTCGAACTCGCCGTCCGGGTGGGCGGCGAACTCGGCTGCGCCCGCGTCGCCGAACTGACGCTGGCCGCGCCGATGGTGCTGCCGGAGACCGGCGGGCTCGCCGTGCAGGTCGTCCTCGGCGCTCCGGACGACGACGGACGGCGTCCGGTGTCGATCCACTCCCGGCTCGCGGACGCCCCGTGGACCGAGCACGCGACCGGCCTGCTCGCCCCCGGGGACGCTTATCCGGCGGCCAAGGACACCGCGTGGCCGCCCGCCGGGGCCGAAGCACTTGACGTTACCGAGCTTTACCCGGGTCTCGCCGAGGCGGGCCTGCAGTACGGGCCGGTGTTCCAGGGCCTCACCGCCGCGTGGCGGGTGGGCGACGACGTCTGCGCCGATCTCGAACTGCCCGCCGCCGCCCACGGCGACGCCGGGAAGTTCGGGCTGCATCCGGCGCTGCTCGACGCCGCGCTGCACGCGATCGGGCTGCTGCCCACCGGGGACACCACGACCACCCGGCTGCCGTTCCTCTGGCGCGATGTCGTCCTGCACGCGGCGGGCGCCACCGCCGCCCGCGTCCGGGTCTCCGCCACCGGCACCGACTCGGTCCGGTTGGAGCTCACCGACGGTGCCGGTGCTCCGGTGCTGACGGTGGGAGCGCTGCTGCTGCGCGAGGTCACCGACCTCGGCCCGGCCGCTCCGTCCACTTCGGACTCGCTGTTCCGGCTCGGCTGGGCGCAGGTCGCGAACGAGGCCGGTCCGGTTCCTTCGCTGGCCGTGCTGTCGGCGGTCCCCGGCGCCGGTGACACCCCGGCGGCCGCGCACGCTCTCCTGCGAAGCACGCTGGCGAGGCTGCAGGAGTGGCTGGCCGAGGAGAAGGACACCACGCTCGTGGTGCGCACCGAGAACGCTGTCGCCGTGTCTACTTCGGACAGTGTCGACCCGGCGTCGGCCGCGGTCTGGGGGCTGGTCCGCAGTGCCCAGTCCGAGAATCCCGGCAGGCTGGTGCTGCTCGACGCGGCCGAGGCCGACGTCGACACCGCGTTGGCCGTGCTGGGCGACGAAACCCAGCTCGCCGTCCGCGATGGCGCCGTGCACGCTCTGCGGCTGCTGACTGCCGCGTCGTCGACCGATCTCGTGCCGCCGTGGCATGAGGAAGCCTGGCGTCTCGACAGCGTCGTCAAGGGAACGCTCGACAGGCTCTCCTTCGAGCCGTACCCGGACGTGCTCGAACCGTTGCTGCCGCGCGAAGTCCGGATCGCCACCCGCGCGGCCGGGACGAACTTCCGCGACGTGCTCAACGTGCTCGGCATGTACCCGGGCGACGCCGGCCGGATCGGCTACGAGGCCGCCGGTGTCATCACCGACGTCGGGTCCGAAGTGGACGATCTGGTGCCCGGTGACCGGGTGATGGGCCTGGTGCACGGCGGATTCGGCCCGCTCACCTTCGCCGACCGCGATCTGGTGGCCAAGATGCCCGAGGGCTGGACGTTCGAGCAGGCCGCGTCGGTCCCGCTGGTGTTCCTCACCGCTTACTACGCGCTGACCGACCTCGGCGCGCTGAAGAAGGGCGAGTCGGTCCTGATCCACGCCGCGGCCGGTGGCGTCGGGATGGCCGCCACACAGCTCGCCCGGCACGTCGGCGCCGAGGTGTTCGGCACCGCGAGCGAAGGCAAGTGGGACGTCCTGCGCGAGGCCGGGCTGGAAGACGACCACATCGCGTCGTCGCGGACGCTCGACTTCGAGGAGCGCTTCCGCGAGACCACCGGCGGGAACGGCGTTGACGTGGTCCTCAACGCGCTGACCGGCGAATTCATCGACGCGTCGATGCGCCTGTTACCGCGCGGTGGGCGGTTCGTGGAAATGGGGAAGACCGACGTCCGTCCGGACGGCGGCGCCGCGGGGCACCATCCCGGTGTGACTTACCAGGCGTTCGACGTGATCGAAGCGGGCAACCGCCGGATCGCGCAGATTTGGGAGGAGCTGATCGTCTTGTTCGACCAGGGCGCGCTCACCCCGCTGCCGATCCGCACCTGGGATCTGCGCCGGGCACCGGAGGCGCTGCGCTTCCTGTCCCAGGCCAAGCACGTCGGCAAGGTCGTGCTGACCGTGCCGCGCCGCCCGGACGGCGGCACGGTGCTCGTCACCGGCGGTACCGGTGGCCTCGGCGCGGTGCTGGCCAAGCACCTGGTCACCGAGCACGACGTCCGGGACCTGGTGCTCACCAGCCGTCGCGGTCCGGACGCGCCCGGCGCGGCCGGACTGGCGGCGGAACTGACCGGGCTCGGCGCCACCGTGCGGATCGAGGCGTGCGACGCCGCGGACCGCGACGCGCTCGCCGCGGTCCTGGACCGCACACCGCAGCTGACCGGCGTGGTGCACGCGGCCGGCGTCCTCGACGACGGCCTGCTGACCGCGCTCACCCCCGAGCGGCTCGAGAAGGTGCTGCGGCCCAAGGTGGACGCGGCGTGGAACCTCCACGAGCTCACCCGTGGCCACGACCTGACCATGTTCGTCCTGTTCTCCTCGGCCGCCGGGGTGCTCGGCGCGCCGGGGCAGGCGAACTACGCGGCGGCGAACACCTTCCTCGACGGGCTGGCGCACCACCGTCGCGGCCTCGGGCTGCCCGCGACGTCGCTCGCCTTCGGTCTCTGGGCCGACGGCATGGGCGGCGCGGCGGACGCGGACCGGATGGGGCGCGACGGGGTCGGCAGTTTCGACCCGGTCGAGGGACTGGAGCTGTTCGACCTGGCGACCGGTCTGGCCGAGCCGGTCTCGGTGCCGGTGAAGCTGGACGTCGCCGGGCTCCGCACGATGACCGGACCGGTACCGCCGTTGCTGCGCGGTCTCGTCCGCGGTTCGGTGCGGCGCGCCGCACCGGTGGACGCGGCGGCGCAGGCCGACGGGCTCAAGCGACGGCTCGCCGGGCTTGCGCAGGCGGACGCCGAACTCGTGCTGCTCGGGGTGGTGCGCGGTCAGGCCGCGGCGGCCCTCGGGCACGACGGCGCGGACTCGATCGAGCCGGGCCGGGCGTTCACCGAACTGGGCTTCGACTCGCTCACCGCGGTCGAGTTGCGCAACGGGCTCGACGCGGCCACCGGGCTGCGCCTGCCCGCGACGCTGATCTTCGACTACCCGACCCCGGACGACCTCGCCAAGTTCCTGCAGTCCGAAGTGGTTCCCGCGGCCCCGGCCGAGGAAACCAGCCTGGCGTCGGGGATCGACCGGCTCGCCGCCGAGCTGTCCACAGTGGACATCGCGGCCGCGGACGGTGCCGAGGTCGAGGCGAAGCTGCGGAACCTGGTCGCCCTGTGGCAGGACCGGGTCCGGCCGTCCGGCGGCGACGCGGATCTGGAAGTGGACACCATCGACGACATGTTCGCCCTGCTGGACAACGAACTCTGACCCCGGCCCGGCGCCGCGAGGAGGACCACCGTCATGACGACCGACGAGCGGACGCTCGACTACCTCAAGCGACTGACCGCCGAACTGCGTGAGACGCGGCGTCGCCTGCGAGAAGCCGAGGAAAGCGGCTCCGAGCCGCTGGCCGTGATCGGCATGGCCTGCCGGTTCCCCGGCGGGGTCTCGTCACCGGAAGGACTGTGGGACCTCGTCGACGGCGGCGGGGACGGCATGACAGGTTTCCCGGCGAACCGGGGCTGGGACACCGACGGGCTCTACCACCCGGACCCGGAACACCGCGGCACCACCTACAGCGACCAGGGCGGGTTCCTGCACGACGCCGGTGAGTTCGACGCGGGCTTCTTCGGCATCTCGCCGCGGGAAGCCTTGGCGATGGACCCGCAGCAGCGGTTGCTGCTGGAGGTCACCTGGGAGACGTTCGAGCGGGCGGGGCTGGACACGGCCGCGTTGAAGGGCAGTGCCACCGGGGTGTTCGCCGGTGCCATGCGCAGCGAGTACGTCTCCGGATTCGACGGCGGAACCGAAGAGGTCGAAGGGTTTCTCGGCACCGGCTCGGCCAACAGCGTGCTGTCGGGCCGGCTCGCCTACACCCTCGGCCTGGAGGGCCCGGCGGTCACCATCGACACGGCGTGCTCGTCTTCGCTGGTCGCGGTCCACCTCGCGGCGCACGCGCTGCGTTCGGGGGAGTGCTCGCTCGCGCTGGCGGGCGGGGTGACGGTGATGGCCACGCCGGAGACGTTCGTCGAGTTCTCGCGGCAGCGCGGGATGGCGGCGGACGGACGCTGCAAGGCGTTCGCGGCCGCCGCCGACGGCACCGGCTGGTCCGAGGGCGCTGGCATGCTCCTGCTGGAGCGGCTGTCCGACGCCCGCCGCAACGGCCACCGGATCCTCGCCGTTCTCAAGGGATCCGCGGTCAACCAGGACGGCGCGTCCAACGGCCTGACCGCGCCCAACGGCCCGGCCCAGCAGCGCGTCATCCGCGCCGCGCTGAAGAACGCGAAGCTGACCGCTGCCGACGTCGACGCCGTCGAGGCGCACGGCACCGGCACCACCCTCGGTGACCCGATCGAGGCGCAGGCGCTCTTGGCCACCTACGGCCGCGAACGGGAAAACCCGCTGTGGCTCGGGTCGATCAAGTCGAACATCGGGCACACCCAGGCCGCCGCGGGCGCCGCCGGGATCATCAAGATGGTCGAGGCCATGCGCCGCGGTGTCCTGCCGCGCACCCTGCACGTGGACGAGCCCTCCCCGCACGTCGACTGGACGGCGGGCGCCGTCGAACTGCTCACCGAACCGAAGCCGTGGGACACCGGCGACCGTCCGCGACGGGCCGGGGTGTCGTCGTTCGGGATGAGCGGCACCAACGCGCACGTCATCCTGGAGCAGGCACCCGCGAGCGAGGACGCCGAGCCGGAGCGGATCCCGCCCGCCGTCCAGACCTGGCCGCTGTCGGCTCGCGGTCCGGTCGCGCTCAAGACTGCCGCGGCCAACCTGCTGTCCACTGTGGACCAGGTCGACCCGCTCGACCTCGGCTGGTCATTGGCCACCACCCGGACCGCGCTGGAATCACGCGCCGCGATCGTCGGTACCCCGGAAGACCTCAAAGCGGGACTGACCGCGCTCGCCGCGGGCGAACCCGCCCCCGGCGTCGTCACCGGCGAGCCGCTGCTCGGGCGCACCGCGTTCCTCTTCTCCGGGATGGGTGCCCAGCGCTGCGGCATGGGCCGCGAACTCTACGACACCTTCCCCGCCTATCGCGCCGCCTTCGACGAGGCCTGCGCCGCCCTCGACCCGCACCTCGACCGCCCGCTGGCCGACGTCGTCTTCGGCGACGACCAGAAGCTCCTCGACCGGATGACCTTCGCGCAGCCCGCGATGTTCGCCCTGCAAGTCGCGCTGTTCCGGCTGCTGGAGTCCTGGGGTGCCCGGCCGGACTACGTCGTCGGCCACTCCGCCGGTGAACTGGCCGCGGCCCACGTCGCCGGAGTCTGGGATCTGGCCGGTGCCGCGCGGATGATCACCGCGCGCGGCCGTCTGATGGAGGCCCAGCCGCCGGGCGGCGCGATGATCGGCATCCAGGCCACCGAAGAAGAGGTCGCGGCCGAACTGACCGACGGCCTCGCCATCGGCGCGCTCAACGCGCCCGACTCGATCGTCGTCTCCGGTGAAGAGGCCGCCGCCGAAGCACTGGCCGCCACATTCGCCGAACGCGGCCGCAAGATCAAGCGGCTCAACATCTCCCACGCGTCGCACTCCGCGCGGATGGACGGCATGCTCGCCGAATTCGGCGCGATCGCCGAAGAAATCCCGCACGAGGCGCCGTCGATTCCCGTGGTGTCCAATGTGACCGGCCGTCTCGCCGGACCGGACGAGGTCACCGTGCCCGGCTACTGGCCGCGGCACGTCCGGCAGCCCGTCCGGTTCGCCGACGGGATCGGTTTCCTGCGCGGTGAAGGGGTTTCCCGGTTCGTCGAGATCGGCCCGGACGCGGTGCTGGCCGGGATGGCCGCGCGCACGCTGCCGCCGGAAGGCACCCTTGTCGTCCCGGTGCTGCGCAAAGACCGCCCCGAAGCCCGCACGGCGATGACCGTGCTGGCCGAACTGCACGTCCGCGGCGCCCGCGTCGACTGGACCGCGTTCCACGACGGCACCGGCGCCCGCACGATCGATCTGCCCACGTACCCGTTCCAGCGCGAGAACTACTGGCTGCGTGGCGGACGCGGCGCGGGCGACCCCGGCGGGCTCGGTCTCGCCGACGCCGCCCACCCGCTGCTGGGCGCGAGTGTCCCGCTCGCCGACGGCGCCGGGATCGTCCTCACCGGCCGGATCTCGCCGTCCACCCACCCTTGGCTCGCCGACCACGCGGTCGCTGGCACCGTCATCGTCCCGGGCACCGCACTGGTCGAACTGGCGCTGCGGGCCGGTGACGAAGCCGGCTGCGCGCAGCTGGAAGAACTCACCCTGCGCGAGCCGATGGTCCTGGCGGGCCCGCTCGACGTCCAGGTCGCCCTGGCCGCCCCGGACGAGAGTGCCCGCCGCGCCGTCGCCGTCTACTCCCGTGCGGGTGACGGCGCCTGGACGCTGCACGGTTCGGGAACGCTGGCCCCGCAGGCTCCGGCCGCGAGCTTCGATCTCGCCGAGTGGCCCCCGCGCGATGCTGTCGCGATCGACGTCACCGAGGTCTACCCGGTGTTCGCCGCCGCCGGACTGGAATACGGCCCGGTTTTCCGAGGACTCAAGGCGGCTTGGCGCCTCGGCGAGGAGATCTTCGCCGAGACCGCGCTGCCGGAGGACACCGCGAAGGCCGACATCGAACAGTTCGGCCTGCACCCCGCCTTGCTGGACGCCGGTCTGCACGCCATCGGCCTGCTGGCCGATGAGCCGGGTGGCGCGAAACTGCCGTTCCTCTGGCAGGACGTCACCCTGCATGCCACCGGCGCGTCCGCGCTGCGGCTGAAGCTCACGCCCGCCGCGTCCGGCGCCGTCACCCTCCGCGCCGCCGACGGGACCGGTGCGCCGGTCGTCACCATCGGCTCCTTGACCCTGCGCGAACTCGCCCCTGTCACCTCGGCGACCCCCGGTCTCGACTCGCTCTTCCGCCTCGACTGGACGCCCGTGCCCACCCCGGCCGAACCGGCCGCGGTCGAGTGGGCCTACCACGGGCGGGTCGGCGGCGGCGCCGTGCCGCCGGTGGTCGTGCTCCCGGTCTTCACCGATCCGGCCGGTGCCCTGATCGCCACTCGCGAAGTCCTCGCCGTCCTGCAGCAGTTCTCCACCGAAGACCGGTTCGCCGACGCGAAACTCGTCGTCGTCACGTGCGCCGCGATCGGTCCCGGCAAGGTCGACCCGGCGGCCGCCGCGGTCTGGGGCCTCGGCCGCTCCGCGCAAAGCGAGCTGCCGGGCCGCGTCGTCCTCGTCGACACCGAGACCGGCGACCTCTCCGAAAGCGAACTCGCCGCCGCGCTGGCGACCGGCGAACCCCAGCTCACCTTGCGCGACAGCGGGTTCGCCGCGCTGCGCCTCGGCCCCGTCCCGGGAACCGACGAGCTGAGCCCGCCCGCCGAACCCGCGTGGCGCCTCGGCATGGCCACGCGCGGCACCCTGGAAGAACTGCGGCTCGAGCCGTGCCCGCAGGCCCTGGAACCCCTCAAGCCCGGGCACATCCGGGTCGGCGTCGGTGCGGCGGGACTGAACTTCCGCGACGCGCTCAACGTCCTCGGCATGGTCGAAGGCGAACCCGGCCCGCTCGGCAACGAGATCGCCGGTGTCGTCCTGGAAACCGGGTCCGAAGTGGACGATCTCGCCCCCGGTGACCGCGTGATGGGCGTCGCCATCGGCGGCATCGGCTCCATCACCACCGCGCAGCGCTCGATGTGCGCGCGGATCCCCGACGGCTGGACCGACGAGGAAGCCGCGTCCGTGCCGCTGGTGTTCCTCACCGCCTACTTCGGTCTCAAGGAACTCACCGGCCTGAAGGCGGGGGAGTCCGTGCTCGTCCACGCGGGTGCCGGCGGGGTCGGCATGGCCGCGATCCAGATCGCGCGGCATCTCGGCGCCGAGGTCTACAGCACCGCGAGCCCCGCCAAACAGCACGTGCTGCGCGAAGCCGGGCTCGACGAGGGCCACATCGCCAACTCCCGCACCCTCGACTTCGAACAGCACTTCCTCAACACCAGCGAAGGACGCGGCGTGGACGTCGTCCTCGACGCGCTCACCGGCGACTTCGTGGACGCCTCCCTGCGGTTGCTGCCGCGCGGTGGCCGGTTCCTCGAGATGGGCAAGGCGGGTCTGCGCGACCCCGAAGAGGTCGCCGCGCGGCACCCCGGCGTCGAGTACCGGCCCTACGACCTCATCGAAGCGGGACCCGAGCAGTTCTCCCGCATGTGGGCCGAGGTGCTGGACCTGTTCGCCGACGGTGTCCTGAAGCCGTTGCCGCGTCACGTCTGGGACGTCCGCCGAGCGCCGGAGGCGTTCCGGTTGCTCAGCCAGGCCAAGCACATCGGCAAGGTCGTACTCACCGTCCCGCGCGGGCCGGAGCCCGGGGGCACCGTCCTGATCACCGGCGGTACCGGTGGCCTCGGCGCGATGCTCTCCCGGCACCTCATCGCCGAGTACGGCGTCCGGCACCTGCTGCTGACCAGCCGTCGTGGCCCGGACGCGCCCGGCGCTGCCGAGCTGACCGCCGAGCTCGAAGCCCGTGGCGCGACGGTCACCATCGCCGCGTGTGACAGCGCAGACCGCGACGCCGTCGCCGCCCTGCTGGCCTCGATCCCGGCGGAGCATCCGCTCACTGCTGTCGTCCACGCGGCCGGTGTCCTCGACGACGCCCCTATCGACGCGCTGAACCCCGAACGTCTCGATCGTGTCCTCGCCCCGAAGGCCGACGCGGCCTGGCACCTGCACGAGCTGACCGCGCACCTGCCGCTGCGCTGGTTCGTCCAGTTCTCCTCGGCCGCCGGGGTGCTCGGCAACCCGGGCCAGGGCAACTACGCCGCCGCCAACGCCTTCCTCGACGGTCTCGCCACTCGCCGTCGCGCCGAAGGTCTCGCGGCGCAGTCCGTCGCGTGGGGCCTGTGGTCCGGCGGCATGAAGGGCGAACTCGGCGACGCGGGCGAGGAACGCATGCGCCGCAGCGGTTTCCCGCCGATCGACCCCGAAGAAGGCCTGGCGATGTTCGACCGCGCGGTCGGCCTCGACCACGCCGTCCTGCTGGGCCTGAAGTTCGACCGCGCGACCGTGCGCGGGAGCGATGCCCCGATCTCGCCGCTGCTCCGCGCACTCGTCGGCGGTTCCGGACGCGCCAAGGCCAAGACGGCCAGTGCCGAGCAGGCGGGTGAACTGCGGCGCAAGCTCGCCGGGCTGCCCGCACCGGACCGGGACGAGCTGCTGCTGGATCTGGTGCGCCGCGAGGTCGCGCTGGTCCTCGGCCACACTGACGCGGCAGGCATCGCCGCGACCCGCGCGTTCAACGAAATCGGTTTCGACTCGCTGACCGCGGTCGAGCTGCGCAACCGTCTCGGCGCCGCGACCGGTCTCCGGCTGCCCGCGACGCTCGTCTTCGACCACCCGACGCCCGACGCGCTGAAGGTCTTCCTGCGCGGCGAACTCGTCGGGGACGAGACGCCGGCCCCGGTCGTGGTACCCCCCACCACGGCCGGGGCCGGTATCCACGAGGACCCCATCGTCATCGTCGGTATGGGCTGCCGGTACCCGGGCGAGGTCACCTCACCCGCCGAACTCTGGCAGCTGGTCGCCGACGGCCGTGACGGCGTCGGGGACTTCCCGGCCGACCGCGACTGGCCCCTGGACTCGCTGTTCCACCCGGACCCCGACCACCGCGGCACCACCTACGCCTCCGAAGGCGCTTTCCTCTACAACGCGGGTGATTTCGACGCCGAGTTCTTCGGGATCTCGCCACGTGAGGCGCTGGCCATCGACCCGCAGCAGCGCCAGGTCCTGGAGACTTCCTGGGAGGCGCTGGAGCGGGCGGGTATCGACCCGTCCTCGCTGCGGGGAACCAGCACCGGTGTCTTCGCGGGCGCCCTGTCCAACGACTACATCTCGCGGCTGAGCGCGATTCCCGAGCAGGTCGAAGGCTTCCTCGGCACCGCGTCCTTCAGCAGCGTCGTCTCCGGCCGGGTCGCCTACGCGCTGGGGCTGGAAGGGCCTGCGGTGTCGGTCGACACGGCGTGCTCGTCTTCGCTGGTCGCCGTGCACCTGGCGGCGCAGTCGCTGCGGTCGGGGGAGTGCACGCTCGCGCTGGCGGGCGGCGTCAACGTGATGGCCTCGCCCGACATGTTCGTCGAGTTCTCCCGCCAGCGTGGGTTGGCACCGGATGGCCGGTGCAAGCCGTTCGCCGGGGCCGCCGACGGCACGAACTGGGCCGAAGGCGTCGGAATCCTGGTGCTGGAACGCCTTTCCGACGCTCGCCGCAACGGACACCGCGTCCTCGCGGTCGTCAAGGGTTCGGCGGTGAACCAGGACGGCGCGTCCAACGGCCTCACCGCGCCCAACGGTCCCTCGCAGCAACGGGTGATCCGCTCGGCACTGGCGAACGCGGGCGTCGAAGCGTCCACAGTGGACGTCGTCGAGGCACACGGAACCGGCACGCCGCTGGGAGACCCGATCGAGGCACAGGCCCTGCTGGCGACCTACGGCCGCGACCGTGAGCGGCCCCTGCTGCTCGGTTCGGTCAAGTCCAACATCGGCCACACGCAGGCCGCCGCCGGGGTCGCCGGGATCATCAAGATGGTCGAGGCGATGAACCACGGTGTCGTCCCGGCGAGCCTGCACGTGGACGAGCCGACCCCGCACGTCGACTGGACCACCGGCGACATCTCCCTGCTCACCGAGCGGACGCCGTGGCCGGAGACCGGACAGCCGCGCCGCGCCGGGGTGTCGTCGTTCGGCATCAGCGGCACGAACGCCCACATCGTCCTCGAACAGGCCCCGGCCGAAGCCGAGCCGGAGCCCTCGCGGCCGCTGCCCGTGGTGCCCCTGCTGCTTTCCGGACGCACGCCGGAGGCACTGGCGGCGCAAACCTCCCGTCTGTCCACTGTGGAGTACACGGCCGACACCGGTTTCTCGCTGGCGACCACTCGTACCCATCACCCGCACCGCGCGGTCTTCGTCGGCGAGCCTGGCGCCGGACTGCGGAAGCTGGCCTCCGGTGAACCCGCGTCCGGCCGCCTCGCGTTCCTGTTCACCGGTCAGGGCTCGCAGCGCGCCGGAATGGGACAGGGGCTCTACAACGCTTTCCCCGCTTTCGCGAAGGCTTACGACGAGGTCGCCGCGCTTCTCCCGCTCGACGGCGACCTCAGCCGGACCGGGACCGCCCAGCCCGCCATCTTCGCGCTGGAAGTCGCGCTCTACCGGCTTTTCGAGTCGTGGGGAGTGCGTCCGGCGTACCTCGCGGGGCACTCGATCGGCGAGATCGCGGCCGCGCACGTCGCGGGCGTGTTCTCACTGGAGGACGCGGCGAAACTGATCGAAGCCCGCGGCAGGCTGATGGAAGCGCTGCCCGAAGGCGGCGCGATGGTCGCCGTGCAGGCCACCGAGGCCGAAGTGGCCGAGTTCGACGGGGTCGCCGTCGCCGCGATCAACGGCCCGGACGCCGTCGTGCTCTCGGGTGCGGAGGAACCGGTGCTGGCCGCCGCCGCGGCGCTGGAAGCCCGTGGCCGCAAGGTGAAGCGCCTCGACGTCTCCCACGCGTTCCATTCGCCGCTGATGGACCCGATGCTCGACGAATTCGCCGAAGTGGTGCGGGAACTGTCGTTCTCGGAACCGCGGATCCCGATCGTGTCGACCGTCGCCGAGCAGGCCGATCTGACCGATCCCGCGTACTGGGTGCGGCACGTGCAGGAACCGGTCCGGTTCGCCGACGCACTCGCTGCCCTGACCGGCGAAGGCGCGACGACCTTCCTCGAGATCGGCCCGGCGGCGGTGCTTTCGGCACTGGCCGCGGGGTCCGGCGAGGCGATCCCCGCCCTGCGTGACGATCGCGACGAGCCCACCGCGGTGGTCACCGCGCTGGCCCGCCTGCACGTCCGCGGGATCGACGTCGACTGGTCCGCGTTCTTCGCCCCCGCGAACCCGCGCGTGATCGACCTGCCGACCTACGCCTTCCAGCACGAGCGGTACTGGCTGCGCGAACCGGCCGTGGCGCGGGTCGCCGGCGGCCTGCGCCATCCGGTCCTGGCCTCCGCGGTCACCTCGGCGGACGACGGTTCGGTCCTGTGCACCGGAGTCCTGCCGTCCGACCCCTCGGACACGCTGCTCGTCGAACTCGCGATCCGCGCCGGGGACGAGGCAGGCGCGGGCACCCTGGCGGAGTTCGCCGTCGAGGCGCCGCTGACCGGGGACCGCGAGGTCCAGGTCGCCGTCGGCCCCGAGGACGACGGACGGCGCCCGGTCTCGATCCACACCCGCGCAGGGAAGGACTGGCAGCGGCACGGCACCGGATTCCTGGTCACCGCGCCCGCCCCGGCACCGGCGGTCCCCGACGTCCTGACCGAGCTGTCCGTGCCGGACGACGTTCCGCAGCTGTTCGGCCTCCACCCGAGCCTGGTCGACCCGGTGCTCGCCGAGCACGGCTGGCCGGTCACCTGGCGGAACGTCACCCTGCACGCCACCGGCGCCACCACCGTCCGGGCGAGTCTGAGCCCGGCGGGGGAACTGGCGGTGTTCGATCTCGCGGGTGCCCCGGTGCTGTCCGCCGAGGTGACCTTCGGCGAGCGTCCGGCGGTGGTGACGACGCCGAGCGAGTCGCTCCACCGGCTGGTCTGGACACCGGTTCCGGCGGCCGACGGCGAAACGTCGTGGGCCCGTCTCGAAGACCTCGGCGCGGAGCTGCCCGACGCGGTGGTGCTCGAACTCGCCGAACCTGCCGGGGACGTCGCCGACGCGGCTCGGACGGCGACCGCGACCGTGCTCGCCGCGCTCCAGGACCCGAAGTACGCGGACAGCCGCCTGGTCGTGCTGACCGCGGGCGCCGTCGCACTGTCCGAAGAGGACGGTGCGGATCCCGCCGCCGCCGCGGTGTGGGGTCTGGTGCGCGCCGCGCAATCGGAGAACCCGGGCCGGTTCGTCCTCGTCGACGGCGATGGCGACACCGCGGTTCTCGGCAAGGCCTTGGCGACCGGTGAAGACCAGCTGCTGCTGCGTGAAGGCAAGCTGTACGCGCCAAGGCTCGCGCAGGTGCGTGGCTCCGTCGCCGAAGCACCGGAGCTGGCGGGGGGAACGGTGCTCGTCACCGGCGGCACCGGCGGGCTCGGTGCCCACCTCGCGCGACACCTGGTGAAGACGCACGGTGTCACCGACCTGGTCCTCACGAGCCGTCGCGGCCCGGCCGCCCCCGGCGCAGCCGAGTTGTCCGACGAGTTGAAGGCTCTCGGCGCGCACGTCCGGATCGAAGCCTGTGACGTCGCCGACCGCGCCGCCGTCGAAACCCTGCTGGCCGGAATCCCCGGACTGACCGGGATCGTGCACGCGGCGGGTGTCCTCGACGACGGCCTCGTCGACACGCTCACCCCGGAGCGGCTCGCGACCGTATTCGGCCCGAAGGCCGCCGCCGCTTGGCATCTGCACGAACTGACGAAGGGCCACGAACTCGCGGCGTTCGTCCTGTTCTCCTCGGCCGCCGGAGTGCTCGGCAACGCGGGGCAGGGCAACTACGCCGCCGCCAACGCGTTCCTCGACGGTCTCGCGGTCCACCGCAAGGGGCTCGGCCTGCCCGCCCGCTCGCTGGCCTGGGGCCGCTGGGCCGACGGCATGGGCGGGGCGCTCGGCGAGCAAGCCGGACAACGGCTGAACCGCAACGGTTTCCCCGCGCTGAGTACCGAGGAAGGCTTGGCGCTGTTCGACGCGGCACTGGCCACGGACCTGGCGGCGTCGGTCCCGGTGAAGCTCGATCGAGCCGGGCTCGCCGCGGCCGGGCAGCTCCCGCCGGTGCTGCGCGATCTGGCTCCCGCGGTGCGGCGCCGGGCAGCGGCGGCCGACGCCGGCGAACTGCGTCTCAAGCTCGCCGGGCTGGCCGAAGCGGAGCAGGAACGCGCGTTGCTCGATCTGGTGCGCGGGCAGGCCGCGGCCGTGCTCGGGCACGCCGGGGCGGCCGCGATCGCCCCCGGACGCGGCTTCCTCGACCTCGGTTTCGACTCGCTGACCGCGGTCGAGTTCCGGACCGCGCTGGCCGCGGCGACCGGGCTCACCCTGCCCACGACGGTCGTCTTCGACTACCCGGCGCCGGACGCGCTGGCCAAGTACCTCCAGACCGAACTCGCCCCCGAGACCGGCGCCGGTGCCGCGGTGACCGACCAGATCACCCGGCTCGAAGCCCTGCTCGACGGGGCCGACCCCGGCGACGCGGAGATCGACGGACGGCTGAAGCGGCTGGTGTCGGCCTGGGCGGCGAAGAAGCCCGCGCACGCCACCGCCGATCTCGAAGCCGCCTCCCCGGACGACCTCCTCGCGCTGATCGACAACGAGTTCGGCCCGCGCTGACATCCGCGACAGACACTCAGGAGCCGTGACCCATGCCTTCGGAAGAGCAGTACGTCGACTACCTCAAGCGGATGGCGGCCGACCTGCGTGAGAGCCGCCGCGAGCTGGCGGACGCGCGGGAGAAGGAGACCGAGCCCATCGCGATCGTCGCGATGAGCTGCCGTTTCCCCGGCGGGGTCCGTACTCCGGAACAGCTGTGGGAACTGGTCGACGGCCGCGTCGACGCGATCTCGCCGTTCCCCGCCGACCGTGGCTGGGACACCGACGCGATCCACGACCTCGACCCGTCGGTCCCGGGCACCAGCTACGTCCGCGAAGGCGGCTTCCTGCACGACGCCGCCGAGTTCGACAACGAACTGTTCGGCATCTCGCCGCGTGAGGCCGAGGCGACCGATCCACAGCAGCGGCTGCTGCTCGAGACGGCGTGGGAGGCCGTCGAGCGGGCCGGGATCGACCCGCTCTCGCTCAAAGGCAGCGCGACCGGTGTGTTCGCCGGGGTCGGGTTCACCGACTACGCGTCGCGGCTGACCGCCTTGCCCGAGGAACACGAGGGTTACCTCGGAATCGGCACCTCCGGCAGTGTGGTGTCCGGCCGGGTTTCCTACGCGCTCGGTCTCGAAGGACCGTCGGTGTCGATCGACACGGCATGCTCGTCTTCGCTGGTCGCGGTCCACCTCGCGGCCCGCGCGCTGCGGTCGGGGGAGTGCACGCTGGCGCTGGCCGGCGGTGTCACCGTGATGGCGACGCCGGGCGCGTTCGTCGAGTTCTCGCGCCAGCGCGGACTCGCCCCGAACGGGCGCTGCAAGCCCTTCGCGGCCGCCGCCGACGGTACGAACTGGGCCGAGGGCGCCGGGATGCTGGTGCTGGAACGCCTTTCCGACGCCCGTCGCCACGGCCACCCGGTTCTCGCGCTCGTCCGCGGCAGCGCGGTCAACTCCGACGGCGCCTCCAGCGGCCTGACGGCTCCGAACGGCCCGTCGCAGCAGCGCGTGATCCGCGCGGCGCTGGCGAACGCCGGAATCGAAGCGTCCACCGTGGACGTCGTCGAGGCGCATGGCACCGGTACCGCGCTGGGCGACCCGATCGAGGCGCAGGCTCTGCTGGCCACTTATGGCCGGGATCGGGAAACGCCGCTATGGCTTGGCTCGGTGAAGTCCAACATCGGCCACACGCAGGCCGCCGCCGGACTCGCCGGGATCGTCAAGCTGGTCGAGGCGATGCGCCACGCCACGCTGCCCGCGACCCTGCACGTCGACGCGCCGTCCCCGCACGTCGACTGGTCGGCCGGTTCGGTGGAGCTGCTCGACAAGGCCCGCCCCTGGACCGCCACGGACCGGCCGCGCCGCGCGGCGGTGTCGTCGTTCGGGATCAGCGGCACCAACGCGCACGTCGTCCTGGAACAGCCGTTCGACGAACCCGCCGCGGACCGCGAAGTAGTCGCCCCGCCGGTGGTTCCCTACGTGCTGTCCGGTGCTTCTCCCGCCGCCGTCCGCGCACAGGCCGCCGCGCTGCTGTCCACTGTGGACGAGTCCGGCGCCGAACCGGTCGACGTCGCGCTCTCGCTGGCCACCACTCGCGCCGGGATGGAACACCGAGCCGTCGTCACCGGCGCAGACCGCGCTGAGCTGGCCGCCGGTCTCCGTGCCCTCGCGGGCGGCGAAGCGGGCACGGTCACCGGCAGCGACACCGCCGGACGGCTCGCCGTGCTGTTCACCGGCCAGGGTTCGCAGCGGCTCGGCATGGGCCGCCGGCTTCACGAGTGCTTCCCGGTGTTCGCCGACGCTTTCGACGAGGCTTGCACGCACCTGCCCGGTGTCCGGGACGTCGTGTTCGGTACCGACGTCGCGCGCCTCGACCGCACCGAATTCGCCCAGCCCGCCCTGTTCGCGTTCGAGGTCGCGCTCTTCCGGCTCGTCACTTCCTGGGGTGTCACTCCGGACTTCCTCGCCGGGCACTCGGTCGGCGAACTCTCGGCCGCGTACGTCGCCGGGGTGCTTTCCCTGCAGGACGCGGCGAAGCTGGTCCTCGCCCGAGGCCGTCTGATGCAGGCGCTGCCCGAGGGCGGTGCGATGATCGCGCTGGAAGCGACCGAGGACGAGGTCCGCCCGTACCTTTCCGACGGCGTCGCGCTCGCGGCGGTCAACGGACCCCGCGCTGTCGTCCTGTCCGGTGCCGAGGCGGCGACAACCGCTGTCGCGGAACGCTTCCCGGGCCGGCGCACGACCCGGCTGTCCGTCTCCCACGCCTTCCACTCGGCTCTGATGGAGCCGATGCTCGCCGAGTTCGCCGCGGTCGCGCGGACCCTGACTTACCACGAGCCCTCGATCCCGGTCGTCTCGACACTGACCGGCGAGAACGCCGACAGGCTCACCGACCCGGAGTACTGGGCCGAGCACGTCCGCGGCACCGTCCGGTTCGCCGACGCGGTGGAAACCCTGCACGGCCAAGGGGTCACGACGTTCCTCGAGCTCGGCCCGGATGCGTCGCTCACCCCGATGGGCCGCTCGGTCCGTCCCGACGGCGCGGTCTTCGCCGCGACCCAGCGCAAGGACCGCGACCAGGCGGCCACGCTCGTCACCGCGCTGGGGCTCGCGCACGCCAACGGCGCCCGCGTCGACTGGCCCGCCTACCTCGGCGGCAGCGGCGCGCGGGTGGTCACGCTGCCGACCTATCCGTTCCAGCGCAAGCGTTTCTGGCTGGAAGACCCGGGCGCGGGAGTGCCCGCGGCCGAGGACGGCCGGTTCTGGTCGGTGGTCGAGTCCGGTGACGTCGGCGAGTTCGCCGCCGAACTGAAGCTGTCCGACGTCGAAGCCCCGCTCGGCACGGTTCTGCCCGCGCTGTCGCGCTACCGCCGCGCCCGATCCCTGTCGGCCGAAGCGGCTTCGCTGGCCTATCACGTCCGCTGGCAGCCTTTCACTCCCGCGACGACCACGGCCACCGGCCGCTGGTTGCTGGTCACCTCCGCGAGGGAACACCCGTGGGCCGCGACCGCTCTTGAGACCTTGTCCGGTGCCGAGGTGCGGCGGCTGGTCGTCGACCAGCCCGATCGTGTGGAACTGCCCGACGAGACTTTCGACGGCATCCTGTCCCTGCTGGCCCTCGACGAGACCGAGACAGACGGAGTGTCCTTCGGCGCCGAGGCCACCATGGCGCTGGTGCGCGAACTGGCCGCACGTGACCCTCAAGGTCCACTGTGGACGCTGACTCGCGGCGCCGTCTCGACCGGCGCCCACGACGCGCCGGACGCACCCGCGCAAGCCCAGCTGTGGGGCTTCGGCCGCGCGGCCGCACTGGAGAATCCCCAGGCGTGGGGCGGGCTCGTCGACGTTCCGGCCGAGCCGGGGGAGCGGGTCGTGTCCCTGCTGCGCGGTGTCCTCACCGGCCCGCGCGGCGAAGACCAGGTCGCCGTCCGCGCGGCCGGCGCTTTCGGCAGGCGGCTGGCGCACGCCGAATCCAGTGAGCCCAAGCGGTCCTGGCGGCCGCGCGGCACCGTGCTCGTCACCGGTGGTACCGGCGGCCTGGGCGGGATCGTCGCCCGGTGGCTGGTCGAACATGGCGCCGAGCACGTCATTCTCGTGTCACGCCAGGGAGAAGACGCACCCGGCGCGGCCGAACTGGCAGGCGATCGCGTGACCATCGCCGCCTGCGACGTCGCCGACAAGGACGCCCTCGCAGCGGTCATCGACCCGATCCGCGACGACCTCCGCGCCGTCTTCCACCTCGCCGGAGTCCTCGAACTCGGCCTCATCGAGACGATGGACCGCACGCGCTACGCCGATGTCCTCCGCCCGAAGGTCGCCGGGACACGCAACCTCGAAGAACTGACCGACGGACTCGACCTCGACGCTTTCGTGCTGTTCTCTTCGATCGCCGCCTCCATCGGCAACGCGGTCCAGAGTGCTTACGGCGCCGCGAACGCGCATCTCGAAGCGGTCGCGCAGCGGCGCCGGGCGCACGGCCTGCCCGCGACGTCGATCGCGTGGGGTCGCTGGGGCAAGGTCGGCATGGGCGTCGGCGCGGACCTCGACGAGATGCTCAGCGGGCTCGGCGTTCCCGCCATGGCGCCCGGGACCGGCCTCGTCGCGCTCGGCCAGGCGCTGGATCGCGACGAGACCGCGCTGACCGTCGCCGAACTGACCTGGGAGAAGTTCGCGCCGCCGTTCGCCGCGCTGCGGCCCAGCCCGCTGCTGGCCGACCTGCCCGAGGTCGTCGCCATCGCCGAGGCCGAAGCCGCGCAGGCCGCCGAGGGCGCCGAAGCCGCCGACGCGTGGCGCACCCGGCTCGCCGGACTGCCCGAAGCCGAACGCGAACGCGTCGTCACCGAACTGGTCCTGACCCACACCGCCGCCGTACTCGGGCACACCGACGGCGTCCCGGCCGGGCAGCAGTTCACCAAACTGGGCATCGATTCGCTCACCGCCATCGAACTGCGCGGCCGGATCAACACCGAGACCGGACTGGCGCTGCCGCCGACGATGGTGTTCGACCACGCGACCCCGGCCGCGCTGGCCGCGCACCTGCTGGCCGCGCTCACCCCGGCCTCGCAGGAGACCCGGACCGTCGTCACCGGCCCTGCCGCCGCGGGCCAGGACGTCGCCGTGGTCGGCCTGTCCTGCCGTTTCGCGGGCGGCAGCGACACTCCCGAGAAGTTCTGGGAGAACCTGGTGCAGGGCAAGGATCTCGTGCGCGAAGTCCCGCCGGACCGCTGGGCCGCCGCCGACTACTACGACCCCGACCGCACCGCGCCGGGCAAGGCGTACACGCAGCAGGGCGCGTTCGTCGACGACATCGCGGGCTGGGACGCCGCGTTCTTCGGCCTCTCGCCCCAGGAGGCGCGGCGCCTCGACCCGACGTTCCGGCTGCTCATGGAGCTGGTGTGGGAGGGCATCGAGGACGCCGGGCTCACCGCCGACGAACTGCGCGGCAGCCGCACCGGCGTGTTCGCCGGGCTGATCGACACCATGCAGTACAGCATGCGGCAGCTCGAAGCCGACGGCATGGACGCGGCCGACGACCCCTACTTCGGGCTCGGCAGCTCGCTTTCCGCCGCCGCCGGGCGCATCGCGCATCTGCTCGACCTGCGCGGGCCTTGCCTGACCGTGGACACCGCCTGCTCGTCGGCGCTGAGCGCGGCACATCTGGCCGTGCAGAGCCTCCGCCGGGGCGAGTGCGACATCGCGATCGTCGGCGCCGCTTCGGCGATGATCAACCCGGACGTCTTCATCCAGTCCTGCAAGATGAGCATGCTCGCGGTCGACGGCCGCACCAAGACCTTCGACGAGAGCGCCGACGGCTACGTCATCGGCGAGGGCGGCGGCGTCGTCGTGCTCCGGAGGGCGGGCGAGGTCGGCCGGGCGCACCGTACCCGCGCGGTCATCCGCGGCACCGCGACCAACCAGGACGGCCGCAGCAACGGCCTCACCGCACCGAACCGCGCGGCGCAGAACGCGGTCATCCGCGCGGCGCTGGCCGACGCCGGGGTCGCCCCCGACGAGATCGGTTACGTCGAGGCGCACGGCTCCGGCACGCAGCTCGGCGACGCGATCGAGTTCACCGCGCTCGGCGAGATCTTCGGCGAGCGCAACGCCCCCGAGCCGCTCTACGTCGGCGCGGTCAAGACGAACGTCGGTCACACGCTCGCCGCGGCGGGAATGGCCGGGCTGATCAAAACGGTGCTGTCGCTCGAACACGGCACCCTGCCGGGGAACCTGCACATGAGCACGCCGAACTCGGTGGTCACCGTGGACGGCACGGTACGCCCGGTCCCCGAGGCGCGGCCGTTCCCGGCGAACGCCGCCGGAGTGCTGCGCGCGGGTGTCAGCTCCTTCGGCTGGTCCGGCTCGAACGTCCACTTCGTCCTCGACCAGGCGGCGCCCGCTCCGGCCGCTGGCCCGGGCGGGGAATGGCAGCTGCTCACGGTTTCCGCCCAGAGCGAAGCGGGACTGCGTGCCAACGCCGAGGCTCTGGCCGAAAACCTGACCGGAGAACTGGCCGACATCGCTTTCACCACCCAGGCCGGGCGCAGCGCGCTTCCGGTCCGCAAGGCGGTGCTGGTGCGCGATCACGACGACGCCGTCACGGCCTTGCGCGCTGTCACCGGCGGTTCGGCCGTCACCGACAAGCGGCGCTTCGGTCTCCTGCTGCCCGGCACTCGCGGCGCCTGGCAGGACACCACCGACGAGCTGTACCGCACCGAACTCGCCTTCCGGGCGGCGATCGACGAGTGCGCGGCCCTGCTGGACGGTCGCGTGGATCTGCTCGGCGCGCTCTACGGCACCGCCGAAGCCGACGAGCGGGCCGTGGTCTTCGCCGTCGAGTACGCCTTCTCCCGGCTGCTGACCGCGTGGGGTCTCGAACCTGCGGTGGTGCTCGGCCGGGGGACAGGCGAATGCGTCGCCGCCGTCGCGGGTGGGCTGTTCAGCCTCTCCGAGGGCCTCGATCTCGCACTCGGCGGGCAGGTTCCGCAGGCGGGAACACCGACGGTGCCGGTGATCTCGCCCCGCACCGGCACGGTGCTCACCGCCGCCGAAGCCGCGGATCCGGCGCACTGGCGGATCGCGGACGACCGCTTCGAAGACGGTCTGCTGGCGCTGGCCAAGTACGCCGGTGTCCTGGTCGAAGCCGGGCTCGGGGACGACGGCGCCGAGGCGGCCGGCCGTTACCTGCCGCAGACGCCGGTGGTCTCGCTGCTGCCGGAGCCGGCGGCCGGGGCCGGACGGCGTGCCTGGCTGACCGCGCTCGGCGCGCTCTGGGAGCACGGCGTCCAGATCGGCTGGGCGGACGGCGCGGGACCGGATCGACGGTTCGTTTCCCTGCCCGGCTACCGCTTCCAGCGCACCCGCTACTGGCCGGAGGTCGCGTCTCGGGGCGCTGGTTGGTCGCTCGACCAGATGTCCGAGCAGGAGACGCCGGTCCGCGCCGGTCTGGCCGCGCACACGCCCACCTGGCACCGGGACACCACCCGCCGGATGCCCGCGACGCCGGGCGACCTGATCCTGCTCGCCGAGCCGGGCAAGTTCGCCGACGGCTTCGCGGCCGCGGCGGAAGCAGCCGGGCACCGCGTCACGGTCACCTCCGATCTGGCCCACCCGGTGTTCGCCGGGGACGGCCCGCTGCGGATCGTGCACGCCCACGGCCTCACCACCAGTGGTCTCGAGTCCGGCTTCTACAGCCTCCTGTCACTGGGCAAGGCCATCGGCTCCGAATGCGCCGGGCGCCGGGTCGACCTGCTCGCGCTGGGCCGCAACGGATTCGACGTCCTCGGCGGGGACGCCACCGACGTCTTCGCTCCGACCATCGCGGCGACGGCCGACGCGATCGCCGCCGAGTACCCGCTGGTCCACGCGCAGTACGCGGACTTCGACCGCACCGGCGACAAGGTCGCCCAAGCCATCCACGAGCTCGACCTGCTCGCGGCGTCCACAGTGGACACCGTCGATGGGGTGGCCGTCGCCGCCTGGCGCGGTGGACGGCGCTGGCTGCGCGGCTTCGACGTCGTCGAGCTGCCGGAGACCGACGACGCGCTGGCGTGGAAGCCCGGTGGGACCTACCTGATCACCGGCGGGCTCGGCGTTCTCGGCCTGGCGCTGGCCAAGCGGCTCGCGCCGCTGGGCGTGAACCTCGCCTTGGCAGGCCGTTCCGAACTGCCGCCGGAAGAGACCTGGGACGACTGGATCCGGGAGCACGGTGTCGACGACCGCACGAGCGAAGTGCTGCTGGCGGTGCGGGATCTGCGGGCCCTCGGCGCCGACGTCCTGACCCTGCGAGCCGACGTCAGCGCCCCCGGCGAGGCCGCCGCGCTGCTGGCCGAGGTCCGCGGCTACTTCGGCTATCTCGACGGTGTCGTGCACGCGGCCGGGATCGCCGGTGGTGGCCTGCTCCAGAACAAGACCCGCGAGCAGGCGGCCGCGGTGCTGGCGCCGAAGATCGACGGCACCCTCGCCCTCACCGACGCGCTGCGCGTCGAACCGGTCGACCTGCTGGTCCTGTACTCCTCGACCGTGACGCTCACCGTCGGCGTCGGCGAGATCGACTACTCCGCGGCCAACGCCTTCCTCGACGGGGTCGCCTCGGCGTCGGCGGGTGGACGTGGTCCCGCGAAGCAGGTCGTGTCGGTCGCGTGGGGCCCCTGGCAGCTGGATGCCTGGACGTCGTCCGGCCTCTCGGGTTCCGCCGAAGCACAGGAGGGTTCGCGCAAGTTCCGCGAAGAGTTCGGCATCGGCGCCGAGGAAGGCACCGAACTGCTTTCGCGGATCGTCGCCTCCGGCGAGCCGCTGGTGACCGTGCTCCCGCTCCCGCTGACCGACGTGCTGGCCGCGCTGGCCAGGATGGGTTCGGTCGACGCGCTGGTCGGCGCCGACGCCGCGATCCCCACCGGGGAGCGATACCCGCGGCCCGAGCTGCGTACCGCGTACGTCGCCCCGCGCACCCCGGCGGAAGAGCGCGTCGCCGCCGCTTGGTGCGACTGCCTCGGCCTGGAAGAGGTCGGCGTGCACGACCCGTTCTTCGACCTCGGCGGCACCTCGCTGATCGGCCTGGTGCTGATCGGCCGGGTCGCCAAGGAGTTCGGCGTCGAGCTGGCCCCGGCGAGCCTGTTCGAAAAACCGACCATCGCCGAATTCGTCACGCTCCTCGGTGAACCGGGCGCACCCCAAGCGGCCGCCGAACCCGCCGAAGACGTCTCCGCCCGCGGCGAACGCCGCCGCGCCCGCACCGCGAAGCTCCGCAAACGCCCGAGCCGGACCGGAAGGTGAACCACCCCATGACCACGCGAGAACGGGACACCGGCGACGACATCGCGATCGTCGGCATGGCCGGGAACTTCCCCGGCGCGCCCGACATCGGCAAGTTCTGGGCCGATCTGTGCGCAGGCCGCGACGGCATCACCCGGATGACCCGCGCCGAACTGCTCGCCGCGGGTGTTCCCGCCGAAGTGGCCGACGATCCCGCGTTCGTCCCCGCGGCCGGACTGCTGCCCGGGATCGACCGCTTCGACGCCGACTTCTTCGGCTACAACCGGACCGACGCCGAACTGCTCGACCCGCAGCACCGGCTGTTCCTCGAATGCGCGTGGCACGCGCTGGAGGACGCGGGCGTAGACCCGGACCGGATCGAAGGCCTGGCAGGCGTTTTCGCGGGCGGCGCCCCGAGCACCTACCTCCTGTCGAATCTGCTGTCCAACGACGTCACCGCGCTGACCGTCGGCCCGGACCAACTGATCCTGCAGAACGAGAAGGACCTGATCGCGTCCAGGCTGTCCTACGCGCTCGACCTGACCGGACCCTCGGTCAGCGTGCAGAGCTGCAGCTCGACAGCGCTCGCCGCCGTCGCCCAAGGGTGCTCCAGCCTGCTCACCGGCGAGTCCGATCTGGTGGTGTCCGGTTCGGTTTCCGTTGTCGTGCCTCAGGAACCGGGCTACCTCTACCGTGAGGGGAGCCGGTTCGCGCCCGACGGGATCAACCGGATCCTCGACGCGGGCGCCAACGGCAAGGTGCCCGGCAACGGCCTCGGCGTCGTCGTCCTGCGGCGGCTCGAGGACGCGCTGGCCGACGGCGACCGGATCTACGCGGTGATCCGCGGTTGGGCCATCCACCACGAGGGCAACCGCGCGCGTCAGGGGTTCAACCTGCCGGGTGTGCCCGGTCAGGCCGCCGTCGTCGCCGAGGCGATGGCCGCCGCCGACGTCGAACCCGCCGAGATCGACCACATCGAGGTGTCCACTTTGGGCACTCCGTTCGGTGACGTCGCCGAGATCTCGGCGCTGCAGAAGATCTTCGACGTCGACGGTGTCGAGCGGGTCACGCTCGGCTCGATCGACGCGAACCTCGGGCACATCAACCAGGCGGGCGGGATCGCCCGCCTGATCAAGGCGGCGCTGGCGCTGCACCACGAGAAGCAGCCGCCGCCGGTCAACTTCGAGAAGCCCAACCCGCAGCTGGCCCACAGCGGCGACAAACTCGTCGTGCCAACCGAACTGGCCGACTGGCCGCGCGGTGAGCGGCCGCGGCTGGCCGGGGTCAGCGCGTACGGCTTCGGCGGTACCGACGCCCACGTCGTCATCGAGGAAGCTCCCGAGGACTTCCCGGAACGTCCGGCCGCCCGGCCGCATCAGCTGCTCGCCTGGTCCGCGCGGACCCAGGAAGCGGCCGACGCGATGACCGGCAGGCTCGCCGCAGACCGTCCTGAGTGGACAGATCTGGCGGATGTCGCCTACACGCTGCACAACGGGCGCAAGGCCTTCGACCACCGCCGGATGACCGTCGTGTCCTCTGTGGACGACGCCGCCGACGCGTTCACGTCCGAAACCCGTGTGATCGCCGAGGCGGACACGAAGCCGCGGAAGGCGGCTTTCCTGCTGGCCGGGGTCGGCGAGCAGTACCGCGGCATGGCCGGCGGCCTGTACGACAGCGAGCCGGAGTTCAAGGCCGCCGTCGACGAATGCGCCGCGCTGTTCCGGTCTCATCTCGGCGTCGACCCGACGGAGAGCCTGCACGGCGCTCGCGGCTCCGACGGAGGCGACTTGGCCCGGCTGCTGGGCCGCGCCACCGACAGCGAGGACGCGGCGCCGTCGGTCACCCAGCCCGCCGTGTTCACGCTCGGCTACGCGCTCGGACGTCTGCTGCGCGCTTGGGGCGTCCAGCCCTCCCTGCTCGCCGGGTACAGCGTCGGCGAGTTCGCCGCCGCCACGCTCGCGGGCGCCCTGACGCTGCGGGAAGCCACCGCGCTGGTGGCCACCCGCGCGAAGCTGATCGAGAAGCTGCCGACCGGCTCGATGGCCGCGATACCGCTGGGCACCACCGAACTCACCGCACTGGTGGGTGACGTGACCGCTTTCGGTGTCGACGTCGCCGCGGTGAACGGGCCGCGGATGATCGTGGTGTCCGGCGCGGGTGACGGCGTCGAGAAGCTGGCCGCCGCGCTCGCCGAACACGGCGTCCCCGCGCGGCCCTTGCGCACGACGCACGCCTTCCACTCGCGTGCCCTGCGCCCCGCCGCGGCCGAACTCACCGCGTGGGCCCGGAAGAACCTCACACCGCGCGAGCCGGAGGTTCCGTACCTGTCGAACGTCACCGGCGCGCCGATCACCGCGAAGCAGCTGAAGGATCCCGGCTACTGGGCCGAGCACATGTGCCGTCCGGTGCGGTTCGCCGCGATGATCGAGCAAATTGCCAGTGATTCCCCGGATACCGTGTTGCTGGAACTGGGAGCCGGGCAGTCGCTCGGCTCGATGTTCCGCGGTCACCCCGATTTCCCGCAGACCTCGTGGCCGCTGCTGGTACCCACCCTGCCCGGCGAGGCCGACCCCCGCCAGGACACGGCCGTGCTCACCGAAGCGCTCGGCCGCGCCTGGCTCTCGGGGGCGGACATCGACTGGCGGGCCTATCACGACGGCCGCGACCCGAGGAAGACCACGCTGCCGGGCTACCCGTTCCAGCGCGACCGCTACTGGATCGAGCCGACCCAGGCCGCCGCCGACGTCGCACTCGGCGCCCGGTCCGCCAGGCCGGTCTACCTGATCGAAGGCGAACTCGACGTCACCGCCCGGGATCTGGCCGCCCGGCTGGGCGCCGAACTGGGCGCGACCGTCTTGTTCGCCGAAGAACACCCCGGCGGCGCCGACGCCGTGCGGGCCGCCCACGGCCGGCTGGACGGCGTGCTGGACCTGACCACGAGCAACGCAGCCAAGGAGGAACGATGACCCTCGTCGGAGTCGTCGGCGCCGGTGTGATGGGCACCGGGGTCGCGCAGAACCTCGCCACCAGCGAGCACGAGGCCGTGCTCATCGACGTCGACCCGGGCAAACTCGCCGACGCCCGCGACCGGATCGAACTCGAATGCCGGATGAGCCGCATGCTCGGCGGACCGGAGATCGACGCGGCCGCCGTACTCGGCCGGATCACCTTCGGGACCGAACTCGAGCTGCTCGCCGAAGCCGAAGTCGTGATCGAGAACATCACCGAGAACTGGGACCTGAAGTCCCGCCTGTACCCGAAACTCGACGAGGCCTGCAAAGCCGACACGGTGTTCGTCGTCAACACCTCCGCCATCCCGATCACCAAGGTCGCCGCGCTCACCCGCCGGCCGGACAAGGTGATGGGCGTCCACTTCATGAACCCCGTGCCGATGAAGCCGTCGTGCGAGTTCATCCCCGGCTACCACACCAGCGAGTCCACCAAGGACATCGTGCGCGAGCTGCTGCTGTCGATGGGGAAGAAGCCGATCCCGGTCAACGACGCCTCCGGGTTCGTCTCCAACCGCGTGCTGATGCTCACCGTCAACGAGGCCGCTTTCCTCGTGCACGAAGGAGTCGCGGACGCGGAGACCGTCGACGAGGTCTTCCGCGGCTGCTTCGGGCATCCGATGGGCCCGCTCGAGACCGCCGACCTGATCGGCGTCGACACGATCCTCTACAGCGTCGAAGTGCTCTACGACGAGTTCAACGACAGCAAGTACCGCCCCTGCCCCCTGCTCAAGCAGATGACCGCGGCCGGACTGCACGGCCGCAAGAGCGGCAAGGGTTTCTACAACTACAGCGGCTGAAGGCTCGCCGCATCCCACTTTCCGTACCACGAGAAAGGCATCCACCATGACGCAGGACGTCCGAGGCGAGATCCGCGCCTTCATCGGGGCGAAGTTCCCCAGTCTGTCGTTCACCGACGAGCAGGACATCTTCGCACTGGGGTTCGTGAACTCCCTGTTCGCGATGGAGCTGGTCATGTTCATCGAGAAGGCGTTCGCCACGCGGATCCCCAACGAGGACCTGAAGCTGGACAACTTCCGCACCGTCACGCGGATGACCGAGCTGGTCGAGCGGCGCACCGCCGCTGCCGCGCACTGAACGAGGAGAAAGACGTGAGGGCGAGGACACGGCCCGAAACCCCCGAAGCCGAGGTGGTCGGGCGTTTCGTCGACGAGGAGGTCGGCCCGCACGCGGACGCGTGGGACCGGGCCGAGAGCATCCCCGGTGACGTGCTGCGGCGGGTGGGGGAGCTGGGACTGTGGGCCCCGTTCCTGCCCGCGGAGGCGGGCGGCGCCGGGCTGGACATGGTCACCCTCGGACGGTTGCACGAGGAGGTCGGCCGCGGCTGTTCGTCGCTGCGAAGCCTGCTCACCGTGCACACGATGGTGACCGCGACGGTGCAGCGCTGGGGTGACGACGAACAGCGCGAGCGCTGGCTGCCCGTCCTGTCCGAAGGCGCCACCCTGGGCGCGTTCTGCCTGACCGAACCCGACTTCAGCGGGAGCGACTCGACGGCCGCGGGAACCGTGGCCGTCGCCGAAAACGGCGTCTGGACATTGCGGGGACGCAAGACCTGGATCACCGGCGGCCAGGTCGCCGGGCTGCTGCTGGTGTTCGCCGGCACGGCCACCGGGATGAGCGCGTTCCTGGTCCCCGCCGACCATCCGGGAGTCCGGGTGACCCCGGTCCGGCACATGCTCGGCACCACGGCGAGCATGCTGGCGACCATCGAGTTCGACGACGTCCGGCTCGACCCGTCCGCGCTGGTCGGGCCGCCGGGCTGGGCCGCGGGAACGGTGATGACCGGCGCGCTCGACCTCGGTCGCTACAGCGTGGCGTGCGGTTCGGTCGGCATCGTCCGGGCCGCGCTGGCCGCTTCGGCCGCGTACACGTCGGCGCGTTCGGCGGGCGGCGGGCTGCTGCGGGATCTGCCGCAGATCCGCGCCAAGATCAGCGAGATGGTCACCGCGCGCGACGCCGCGCGGTTGCTGTGCGAGAAGGCGGGCAGGCTCAAGGACGCGGGCGACCCGGCGACCATCATGGCGACCTGGGTCGCCAAGTACTTCGCGTCCACCGCCGCGGCAAAGGCGGCTTCGGACGCTGTCCAGATCCACGGCGCGAACGGCTGCGGCCCGGACTATCCGGTGGCCCGGCTGTACCGCGACGCGAAGGTCATGGAAATCATCGAGGGCAGCACCCAGATCCAGGAGCTGACCATCGCGGACGAAGCGTACCGGGAGGTGGCGGGATGACCGAGTTGTTGGAGAAACCGAAGCGCGGCCGCATCAAATGCGTGGTGTGGGACCTGGACAACACGGTGTGGGACGGAACCCTGCTCGAGGACGGCGAGGTCACCGTGCGCCCCGAGGTGGTCGCGGAGATCCGGCGGCTCGACGAGCTGGGCGTCCTGCATTCGGTGGCCAGCCGCAACGACCACGAAGCGGCGATGACACGGCTGAAGGTGGCGGGTCTCGACGAGTACTTCCTGTACCCGCAGATCACCTGGAACCCCAAATCCGGCTCGGTGGAAAGGATCGCGAAGGCGCTCAACATCGGCCTCGACGCGATCGCGTTCGTCGACGACCAGCCTTTCGAGCTCGCCGAGGTCGCGCACGCGCTGCCGTCGGTCAAGACCGTCGACGTGGCGGAGCTGGGGGAGGCACTGGCGTCGGAGGAGTTCCGGCCCAAATTCGTCACCGACGAGTCGCGGGTGCGCCGCGAGCTCTACCGCGCGGCCGCCGTCCGGGAACAGGTCGAACAGGACCACGAGGGCACCAGCGAGGAGTTCCTGTCCACTTTGGACATGAAGTTCACGATCGCCCGCGCCCAGCGGGAAGACCTGCAGCGGGCCGAGGAACTGACCGTCCGCACCAACCAGCTCAACTCGACCGGCCGGACCTACTCCTACGAGGAACTGGACGAGCTGCGCACCTCTCCCGACCACGTGCTGCTCGTCGCGTCCCTTTCGGACAAGTACGGCGGTTACGGCAAGATCGGTCTCGCACTGGCCGAACGCGGCACGGAGGCCTGGCACCTGCGGATGATGCTGATGTCGTGCCGCGTGATGTCGCGCGGGGTCGGCACGGTCCTGCTCAACCACATCATGGGGCTGGCGAAGGAAGACGGCGCGACGCTGCGCGCGGATTTCGTCGAGACCGGGCGCAACCGGGTCATGTACGTGACGTACGCGTTCGCGGGTTTCTCCGAGATCTCGCGCGACGGTGACAGGCTCGTCCTGGAGTCCGATCTGAGCACGATCCAGCCGCCGCCGCCCTATCTGACGATGGAGCTGCGATGACCGCACCGATCACGGCCCGGCCCTGGCTGCCCGGCGGGATCCCGCCGGGCGCGGTGACCAAGCTGTTCTGTTTCCCGCACGCCGGCGCGAGCGCGGCGGTCTACCGCGAGTGGATCCCGGCGGCGGGCGAAGACCTGGTCGTCCTGCCGGTCCAGCTGCCCGGCCGGGCCGAACGTGGTCGAGAGACGCCGTACGAAGACGTCGAAAGTCTTGTCGAGGCGGCCATCGACGGCCTCGGCGACGCGCTGACCGGTGACTTCGCGTTCTTCGGCCACAGCGTCGGCGCCCTGACGGCGTACCTGCTGACCCGGCGGCTCGCCGAGCGCGGGGCCACGCTGCCGAAACACCTGTTCGTGTCAGGGAGGGCGGCACCGCAGCTGCCCGACACCCGGCTCCAGCTGCGAGGACTGCCGGACGAGCGGCTCGCCGCCGAACTGCACGCCCTCGGCGGGCTGCCGGAGGTCCTGCGGCGCGAACGGGAGCTGCTGGCGATGTTCCTGCCCCTGATGCGGGCCGACCTGGCGGTCAACGAGACGTACCGGCACGTGCCGGGGGAGCCGTTGCCGGTGCCGCTGACCGTGTTCGGCGGCGACCGCGATCCGCGGGCCGATCTGGACGAACTGGCGGCGTGGCTCGAACTCGCCACCGATTCGACGATGGTCACCTACCCGGGCGGGCACTTCTACCTCGAGCAGCGCGTACCGGAGCTGCTGGGTGTGATCCACCGGAAGCTGGGCCGATGACGACACAGTGGTTCTCGGCCTGGAAGCAGCCCTCAGGCGCGTTGAGCGAGCAACTTCGCCCCGGCCGGGACGCGCATGTGTGGCGCGTCCCCCTCGCCAGGGTGCTCGCCCCCGGCTCCGCCGAGGTCTACAGCCTGCTCGGCGCGCTCTCCGAAGACGAGTTGCGCCGGGCGGCCGCCATCACGGTGGACGAGGAACGGGCGCACTTCCTGGCCGCACACGTCGCGCTGCGCGACATCCTCGCCTCCTACACGGGCCTCGCGCCTGCCTCGCTGCGGTTCACGCGCGACGGCGACCGCCCGGCGCTGGCCGGTGCGACGGGGATCGAGTTCAGCCTGTCCCGCTCCGGCGGGTTGGCGCTGGTCGCGGTCGCCGACGGTGTCCGGATCGGCGTGGACGTCGAGGAGGTCAGGGAGGTCGACCACGACGGCCTCGCCGCGCGGACGCTGCGTCCCGAAGAGGCCGCCGCCGTCCGCGAGCCACTGACCTTCTTCCGTTACTGGACTTGCAAAGAGGCCTACCTCAAGGCCGAAGGCACCGGCCTCGCCGGATTGCCGGGCCCCTCCTTCACGCTCACCGGCGGCGACGTCGAACTCGAAGACCGTCCTGAATGGACGATCACGGAACTGGACGCCGGAGCGGGCAACGCGGCCGCGCTGGCGGTCCCGGCGCGCCCGGTCACCGTGCGCGCCTTCGATTGGCTGCCCGGCAGGCCGCGACCGGCCGGACAGTACCGGAAAGGCGGAGTGAAATGAGCGACCCGAAAGCGGAGCTCGAAGAGTTCATCCAGACCACGGAGTTCAGCTGTCTCGGCGCTCGCGCGGCGTTGAAGAAGGGCTCGATCGTCCACGGCCACTACCCGGCCCTTGGCGACCCGGAGTCGGCGCGCGCCCACTACCGCGACATGCTCGGCTACGCGCGCGACATCCGGCCCACGTTGTCGGACAAGAGCTTCCGTACTTTCGTGTCGACCTTCGAGGAACCCGGAGGGATTCTCGACGAGGAGGAACACGAACGTCTGCTGTGGCGCCATCTTCAGCTCATGCACGACATCGACAGCCGCACCTACGGCCTCGACGAAGGCGCGACGTCCGACCCCGACGAGCCGAACTTCGGCTTCCACGTGGCCGGGCACTCGTTCTTCGTCGTCGGCATGCATCCGGGCGCTTCCCGGGCGAGCCGCCGGTTCCCCCGGCCCGCGATCGCGTTCAACTCGCTGATGCAGTTCATGTTGCTGGGCGACAAGTTCTTCTCGATGCAGGACGCGATCCGCAAACGCGAGACGACCAACAACGGCTCGGTCAACCCGAGCTTCACCACCTACGAGTACCAGATGCCGTCGCGTCACTTCGCGGGCCGGATGACCGAGGACGACTGGAAGTGCCCGTTCACTTCGCGGCACGAGGCTTCGTCGGTCAAGTACACGTCGGACGTGATGCAGCGTCCCACCGGCTGAGCGGTGGTACGGAAAAGCCCCCGGTCGCTTCGGCGGCCGGGGGCTTTCTCCTGAGTCACGCGAGTCACGCCTCTGATCACGCGAGTTCGCCGCCCAATCACGCGAGTCACGCCTCTGATCACGCGAGTGCGTCGCCCGATCACGCGAGTCGCGCCTGCGCGCCGACATGGAGCTCTCAGGCGAGAGCTTCGATGCGGCGCACGGCCGGGCGGCGGAGCAGCGCGGTGCGGGTCGCGCGCGGGATCCGCTGGTAGACCAGTTCGCGCAGCGTCGCCCGGCGGAACGTGTAGCCGGCGTCGTCGTCCTCGCGGCGCAGGACCGCGAGGCTCGCGAGCCGGGACAGCGTCCCTTCGACCTCGGTGGTGTCCCGGCCGCAGACTGCGGCGACGTCCTCGGCGGTGAACGCGTCCCCGGTGAGACTGGCCGCCTTCAGGAGGGATTTCTCGGCCGCGGGCAGGTTGTCGAGCTGCGCGGCGAGTGTCCGGCGGACCAGCGGGGGTGTCATCGACTGGCCGAGTCCCGGAAACGGGGTGGTGCGGCCCTGCACCCCCTGGGCGTACGCGTGCGCGAACCGGGGGTTCCCGCCGATCCGGGCGATCAGTTCCTGCCTGCCGCGGATGAGCCGGGCGGTGCCGGGCAGCAGCTTGTCGAGCAGTTTGCCGACCGCGTCGTCGGAAAGCGGGGAGAGAGACACCGTCGTACCGCATCGCTCGCCGTGTTCGGCTTCGAGCAGCCCGGGCCGGGCGGACGCGACGATCAGCACCGGCAGCCCCGCGCAGGCTTCTCCGAGCCTGTCGACGGCGTCGCGGGTCTCGTGGCCGGCGCGATGCAGGTCGTCGGCCAGTACCACCAGCGGTCCGTAGGCGGTCAGCTCGGTGGCGGCGGCTCGAAGCGCGGCGTCGCCGCCTTCGGTGCGCAGTCGCGAGGCTGTCTGGGGGAGCAGGCCCGGCACGACGGCGAACGCTTCGGCGACGTCGGCCCCGGCGTCCAGCACCCGGAAGCGGGGTTGCTCGGAAAGGGTCTCGGCGAACTCGGCGAGGAGACGGCTCTTGCCGATCCCGGGCTCGCCGAGCACCGTCACCCGATGCGGGCGGCCGCCGCGCTCGACGAAGCCGAGAAGATGGCTCAGCAGATCGCGGTCGTGGTCACGGCCGACGAAGCCGCCGGGGTCGGCGGGTTCCGCCACCGGATGCTGACGGGCCGAAACGGCGTGCCACCAACCAGGTGAGTCCTCCGAGGCCTCGTGCACCACGGCGGGTTCGGAGGCTTCGCGAACCGTGTCCGACACCCGGATCCGGCCTTCCGGCGCCCGTAGCGCCGAGCGGACACAGCGGTCCAGCACGGGGCCCGCCACCTGGCCGGGGCCGGCGGCGGTGAACTCGACGAGGACGTCGCCGCTGTCGACGCCGACCTGACCGGCTATCCCGGCCGTGGCCAGCCTGTCGAGGATCCGTAGTGCCGTGCGGGTCGCGTGGACGGCGTCGTCGTCGCCGGTCCGGGGGAGGCCGAACAGGGCCAGCACGACCGGGCCCGAATCCCCGGGCAGATACGCGCCCGCGGCGAGGGTCTCCTCCTCGACGACGGTCCGCAGCCGCGACTGGACCTCGACGGCCTCCTCGGGATCGTCGTCCGGCGTGGCGGCGAGGGCGACGCCGATCGCGACGACCGGCTTCCGCTCGTTTTCGATGGGCTCCGTGCGGGACAGGGCGATCACCGGCGCCGGGGTGAACGGCAGCGGCGCGACCATCGGGGCGGGCTCGTCCGCCGGCTCGGGTGCGGGTCGCGGCGCCGGATCCGGCCGACGGGTGAGCAGGGTTTCGTCGTGCTGGAGGATCGCGCGCTCCAGCTCGCGCAGCTCCTTGCCCGGCTCCAGACCGAGCCCTTCGGCGAGGCTGGCCCGCGTCGCGCGGTAGACCTCGAGCGCGTCGACGTGACGGCCGCAGCGGTAGAGCGCGGTCATCAGCTGGGCGTTGAGCCGCTCGCGGTTCGGGTTGGCCTCGGCCAGCCCGCGCAGGTCGGTGAGCACCTCGTGGTGATGCCCCCGGTCCAGCTCCAGACCGAAAAGATCCTCGTGGACGGCGATCCGCTGATCCTCCAGCGCGACCAGCTCGGGCCACACCACGCCGGTCTCGGTGAGGTCGGCGAGCACCGGGCCACGCCACAGCGCGAGCGCGTCGCGATAGGCCGAAACGGCCCGCTCGCCGTCGCCGCCCGCCTGCGCCGTCCGTCCTTCGGCGGCGAGCCGACGGAACCGGGAGACGTCGACCTGATCGCTGTCGACGCGCAGCAGGTAACCGGGCGCGTGGGTGAGCAGCATCGCCTGCTCGGCGGCGCCGGTCCGCTGGGCCAGCGTGGAGCGAAGTCCCGAAACGGCGTTCTGCACCATCTTGCGCGCGGTGGCGGGGATCTCGTCCGCCCAGATCGCCTGCAACAAGGTGCTGGTGGCGATGACCTCGTTGTGGCGCAACAGGAGATAGGCGAGCACGGCCCGCTGGGTCGCCCCGCGCAGCACTACCGGACGTCCGTCGTGCACGACGTTGAAGGGGCCGAGTAGGTCGAAACGCACGGGGTCACCACCTTGCCTGGAGCTTTCGAAGACGATCTCCACCGTGGCCCCGCACCCCACCCGCCGACAACGGTGCGGCCCGGATACTGGCTCGGTGCCAGTGGCACCCGAGAACGATGCCAGTTACCGCCCGATGTGTTGACTGTGGACGTTCTCACTGCTAAACGCGCGCGCCCCGTCCCGCAATCAGTCCTCTAATCGCGCTGGCCTCAGCTGGGCCGAAAGCGTCCTTCACCGCGCCAGACGCGGCGAAGGGCCCCTTCACCCCGCCTCCGGCCCGATCCACCCCACGCCGTCGCCGTTTCGCGGCAACGGTCATGACGGTGCCACTCACGACTCCGTGACGTCGCGAGCCGAAGCCCCCGCGTTTAGTCCTCTGAATGCGCGGGGTCAGGTCAGGTACTCGCCGGTCAGGATCGCCGCGGCGAGTTCCACTCGGGACGTGTACCCGGTCCGGGAGAACAGCCTGCTGAGCCGACCCTCGACGCTCTTCTCGCTGGTCTCGAGGACGACCGCCAGTTGCCGGTTGGTGAGGCCCTCGGCGACGAGGATCGCGAGCAGTCGCTCGTTCTCGGCGGTGGTCTCCGTCCGGCCTGGCCCGGCGAAGCCGTTGTCGCGCAACAGCTTCCGTACCCGGCCACGCCAGAACCAGGCTCCCACCTCGCCGAACAGTTCGTACGCCTCGGTCCACGACTGTTCCGGCCGGTGCCCGGCCAGACCCGCCCGCATGAGTGTCATCGCCGATTCGTACGGGACGTCCCGGCGTTCACGCGCGATGGCCGCGGCACGCCGTGCCGAGGCGGGTTCGCGGTAGACGGCCGCGCGGGCCAGGTGATGGTTCTGGTGTGCGCGGGCGGTGTCGAGCTGGGTCGCGGTGCGCGCCGCGCGCCGTACCCAGTGTTCCCCTTCGCGTTGCTTGTTCCGCACCAGCGCCGAGCGGGCCAGGTCGGCCCAGAGATCTTCGGTGCCCAGCAGGTAGCCGCCCGCGTCGGCGCTGCGCGCGGCCGAGTACAGCAGCGCGTCGGCGCCCTCGGTGTCGCCGAGCAGATTGAGCACGGTGAACTCGGCGTGGTCGACCGTGTGCTGCATCCCGGACTGACGGCTGTCGGCGGCCAGTGCCCGCGCCCTGGCGAGCCAGCCCTGCGCGCCGAGGATCCGGATCGCGCACTGGGTCAGCAGGCTGTGCAGCGGCCGGGCGGGGTCGGTGCCGCCCAGCATCGTCCGGCGGGCGAGTTCCATCGCCTCCGGCCAATCCCCGCCCAGATAGTTCAACGCGAACCGGTTCGGCCCGGGCAACTGGTCGATGCTCATCCCGGTCTCGGTGATCCGCCGCCGCGCCTGCTGGAGTTCTCCCAGTTGCAGCAGCATTTCCACTTCGAACCGGCGTTGTTCGATGCTGTACTGCGGCAGATGTCCCGACCGCCAAAGTTCCGGATGCGCCACGAGGGTGTGCAACTGGGACGTGTCACCCAGCACGACACCGCAGGCCGCGAGGAACATCGTGCCGAAATCGGCGGTGATGTGGTTGCTCCCGGTCCACACCGCGCGTTCCCGTTCGAGCAGGTCCCTTGCCTCGATCCAGCGGCGGCTCAGCAGCAGGGCATAAGCCCGGTTGATCACCATCAGAGCGGGGTCTTCCGGCAGCACCGGGGACGCGCCCGCGGCGATCTCGGCGAGTTCACCGAGATCGCCTCGGGCGGCCAGCCCGGTGATGAACACCGTCGAGAGTTCCTGTGCCTGCGCCTGTTCCAGGTGGCCGAGGTGTTTGCAGAGCACCTGCCGCGCGCATTCCCCGGCCTCGGCGGCCCGGTAGTGCAGTGCCTTGGCCGCGCTCAGCAGCATCAGCACGACGGTCCGTGCCGGCGGTTCGGTCACCCAGGACAACGTCGCGTGGAGCCAGCGTTCCGCCTTGGCGCCGTCGGTGAACAGGACGCGCTTGCCGTTCTCGAGGAGTTCGGCCGACGCGCGGCGCGTGTCGACGAGCGACCCGGCCTGGGTGATCCAGTCGAGCACCAGATCCGGGTCGGAGACCGTCGCGGACCCAGACCACACGGCCTGGACCGCCTGGGCGGACAGGCTTCGCGAGGCGTACGGCCCGATCCCGGTCAGCAGGGCGTCCTGGACGGCGGGGACCCGGAACCGGTAGCCGCCGTCCCTGTCCCGTACCAGGACACGTTCGGCGACGAGCTTGTCGAGCGTGACGAGGAGGTCGTCCTCCCGCCACCCGAGCGCGGTCGCGGCCAGTCCGGCGGCGGAGCCACCGAGCGGGCCGAGCACCGCCATCGTCTCGGCGACCTCCCGCACTCCGCCGCCCGCCTCGGTCACCGCCCGCAGGAGCGGATGGTCCTCGGTGGCCACCGGCTGGTCGACCCTGTCGACGCGGTAGGCGGTGCGGTCGACGATCCGCAGCGCGCCCGCCGACCGGTAGCCGTGCACGAGCGCTGTCAGCGCGGCGGGGTTGCCCCGGGCCGCGGCATGCAGTTCGGTCACCAGCCCGTCGTTCGGCAGGGCCGAGACGAGCCCGGTCAGCAGGGAGCGCGACTGGGCTCGCGAAAGCGGCCGGAGGAACCGCAGCTTCGCGCGGCCGCCCGCCCGCAACCGCGCGAAGGCGGCCCGGAGCGCGGGGCTCCCGGACATGTCGTCGCCCGCGCCGATCCGCAGCGTCGCCACCACGCTGATCGGCGTCTCCGCCGAACACCGGTGCAGCAGCGGGCTCACCAGCCGGGCGGTGTGCTCGTCGAGCCACTGCGCGTCGTCGACCAGGACCACCAGCGGGGTCTGGGTGCGCAGGAGCGCGAACACGGCTGTCGCGATCTTCGCGACGGTCTCCGGGGTCGGCATGGTCTCACCCACCCTGGCGAGCATGGCCAGCACGGATCGCCGCGCGGGCTCCTCCTCGGCCCTGTCCACGCCGAGGAGGACGAGTAGCCGGAAGATCGCGCCGTACGGGAGTGCCCGGTCGAGGTCGGCCAGCCGCAGGACCAGCACTTTCGCCGACGGGGTGAGTTCCTCGGCGAGCCTGTCGAGCACCGTGCCGCGGCCGCAGCCGGGTTCTCCCGCCAGCACCGTGAGCGGGGTCGTGCCGAGACCCGCTTCGTCCCGCAGGGTTCCCACCTCCTCGACACGGACGTCCGTCCGCAGACCCGTCCCGGTGCCCGTGTGCCTGGTGCTCATGCGCCCAGTTCACCAGGACGGAGCCCGGCTGACCGTCACCCAACCGTATGAACCGGGCGGCCGGGGCCGTGCCAGGTTCCCACTGACCGGTAATTCCGTCCGGGTACCGGCTGCTCCCCGGGCCTCGACAAACCGGCCGGTATGCTGAGCGTCCGCACGAGAAGGAGCCGGCCATGACACGAGCGACCACCCGCAAGGCGGGGACGGTGGAGGCGAGCGGCGACGACCAGGCCGCCGTACCGCGCCGTCTGCTGTCGCATGCCACGAAGCTCTTCGCCAAGAAGGGTTTCGACCGCACCTCCGTGCAGGAGATCGTCGAGGCGGCCGGGGTCACCAAGGGGGCGATGTACCACTACTTCGGCTCCAAGGACGACCTCCTCTACGAGATCTACGCCCGGGTGCTGCGCGCGCAGACCGAGCAACTGGAAAAGGTGGCCTCGAGTGAGGCGCCGCTGCGGGAGCGGTTGCGCTCCGCCGCTTCCGACGTCGTCGTCAGCACGATCGACAACCTCGACGACAACACGATCTTCATGCAGTCCATGCACCAGCTCAGCGTGGAGAAGCAGAAGGCCGTCCGCGCGGAACGCCGCAAGTACCACGAGCGTTTCCGCACGCTCGTCGAAGAAGGCCAGGAGTCCGGCGAATACCGCGCGGACAAACCGGCCGACGTGATCGTCGACTTCTTCTTCGGCTCGGTGCACCACCTCGGTTCCTGGTATCGGCGCGGTGGCGCGCTTTCGGCCCGGCAGATCGGCGATCACTTCGCCGATCTCCTGCTGGCCGCGCTGCGACCCGAATAGCGTTCAGCCCGGTGGGGCGGGCAAGAGTCGTTCCACGAACCATTCGTGGCGGCGTTCGAGCACCACCCCTACCTCCCATCCGGCGGTGAAGGCGAGCATTTCTTTCGCCGTTTCGTCGGCGGCGTCGGCGGGCCAGCCCTGGGCGGCAAGGCTCGACCGCAACGCTTCGGTGTAGTCGGAATACGTGAAGTCGGGCAGGTCCGCGACGAGTGCCGTCGTCGTCCCGCGGTGCGAGTTCAGCCCGGCGAACGACCGGCTGCACCCGCATTCGTCGTCGTCGCAGCATGGGGCGATCCAGAGCAGTTCGCCTTCGACGCAATGAGTGAAGTCGTTCTCCCGCGCACCCTGGGTCTTCGAAGTGGCCACGAGCAGTTTCATGAGGACTCCCTGTTCGATCAGATGTTCGAACAGGTATACCGGCGGGGTCCGACACTTTCCGGGACGGACCCCACCGGGTGGATCAGGCGGGCAGATCGATCAGCGGTGCGAGGGCCGCCCGATGCCGTCCAGGAGTGCCCAGGGCGATCTCGTCACTCTTCGCGCGCTTCAGGTACAGGTGCGCGGGGTGCTCCCAGGTCATGCCGATCCCGCCGTGCAGCTGGATCGCCTCTTCGGCGGCGTGGACGGCGATGGGGGAGTTGCGCGCCTGCGCCACCGCGACGGCGATCGCGATGTCGTCACCGGAAGCCAGGCAGTCGGCGGCGTAACGCGCGGTCGCCCTGGCGTTCACCAGATCCGTGTACAGGTTCGCCAGCCGGTGCTTCAGCGATTGGAAGGATCCGACCTGGCGGCCGAACTGGTAGCGCTCCTTGAGGTACCGCACCGTTTCGGTCAGCGCCCATTCGGCGATCCCGAGTTGTTCCGAAGCGAGCAGCCCCGCCGCGGTCAGGAGTGCCGTGTCCAGCGCGGACACCGCCGCCGAGGAGCCCGCGATCTGCTTCGCGGCCACGTTCTCCAAGGTGACGTCGGCGATGCGCCGGGTCAGGTCGAGCGAGATCGCCTCGGTGACCGTCACACCCGCCGAAGCCGCGTCGACCGTGTAGAGGCCGGGACCGTCGGGCCCCACCGCGGGGACGACGATCAGTTCGGCCACCGAGGCGTCGACGACGCTGCGGACCTGACCGCTGAGCGTGCCGTCCGCGGCGGCGGTGACCGTCGAGGGGAACTCGGCGCCGGGTGCCGTCGACAGCGGTACGGCCAGCGCGCCGACGAGCGCGCCCGCGGCCAGTTTCCCGAGCTTCTCCACTACTTCCGCCTGCGACGTGTCGGTCGCGAGCAGCGCCGACGTCGCCAGCACCGCGCTGCCGAGATAGGGGACCGGTGCGACGCTGCGCCCGAGTTCCTCCATCACGACGGCGACTTCACGCGCCGAAGCGCCGTGCCCGCCCAGCGACTCCGGCACGGCGAGGCCCGCGGCGCCGAGGTCGGCCGCGAGCGTGCGCCACAACTTCAGGTCGTACGGTTCCGCCGTCTCGGTCCTGGCGATCAGGGCCGCCGGTTCGGCGCGGTCCTTGAGCAGGTCGCGGACGCTGGCGCGAAGGTCCTCTTCGACCTCGGAATACAGCAGGTCGCTCATCGGGGCAGGTCCTTCCAGGCGACGTCCTTGTCGATCCGCGGCTCGGACGGCAGTCCCAGCACACGTTCGGCGATGATGTTGCGCAGGACCTCCGAGGTGCCGCCCTCGATCGAGTTCCCCTTCGCGCGCAGGTAGCGGTAGCCGGCTTCGCGGCCGAGGAAGTTCACGCCGTCGGGACGCCGCATCGTCCAGTCGTCGTAGCGCAGGCCTTCGTCGCCGAGCAGTTCGATCTCCAGCCCGGACGCGGCCTGGTTCAGTTCGGAGAACGCGACCTTGACCGCCGAACCCTCCGGACCGGGCGCGCCTGCGGCGAGTTGCTGCCGCAGCCGCGAACTCACCAGGCGCAGGCTTTCGCCCTCCACCCACAGTTTCAGCAGGCGATCGTGCAGTTCGGAGGTCCGCAGTTCCGGCCGCTCCCGCCAGGTTTCCGTGACGACGCCGACCATGCCGCCGTCGCGCGGGAACTCGGCCCCGCCGATGGCGACGCGCTCGTTCATCAACGTGGTCTGCGCGACCTTCCAGCCCTCGCCGACAGCGCCGAGGCGGTGCGCGTCGGGAATCCGGACCTCGCTGAGGAAGACCTCGTTGAACTCGGCCTCGCCGGTGATCTGGCGCAGCGGCCGGACCTCGACGCCCGGCGCGGTCATGTCGCAGACGAAGTACGTCATACCGCGGTGTTTCGGCACGTCGGGATCGGTACGGGTGACCAGGATGGCCCACTGCGACTTGTGCGCGCCCGACGTCCAGACCTTCTGCCCGGTGACCACCCAGTCGTCGCCGTCGCGCACCGCGCGGGTGCCCAGCGCGGCGAGGTCGGATCCGGCGCCCGGCTCGCTGAACAGCTGGCACCACACCTCCCGCTCGGTCCACAGTGGACGCAGGAACCGCTGGTGCTGCTCAGGGGTGCCGAAGGCGAGAATGGTCGGCGCGGCCATGCCGAGGCCGATCCCGATCCGTCGTTTGTCGTTGTCCGGCGCACCCGCCGCCGTCAGCTCCTTGTCCACGACGGACTGGAGCGAGCGAGGAGCGTTCAGGCCGCCCAGGCCCTCGGGGAAGTGGATCCACGCCAGCCCGGCGTCGAACCGCGCGTCGAGGAAGTCCTGCCGTGGTGTGCTTTCCGGCGGATACGCGGCCAGCAGGTCGGCCACGCGCTGCTTGAGTTCCTGTGGTGTGGTCACTTCTGGGCCTCCCCGCGGTACTTCTTCAGTTCACGGTGCGCCAGCGAGCGCTTGTGCACCTCGTCCGGTCCGTCGGCCAGCCGCAGCGTGCGCACCTGAGCCCACATCTCGGCGACCGGGAAGTCCTGGCTGACCCCGCCCGCGCCGAACAACTGCACGGCCTTGTCGAGGATCCACTCGACGGTGATCGGCGTGGAGATCTTGATCGCCTGGATCTCGGTGTGCGCGCCCTGGTTGCCGACGGTGTCCATCAGCCACGCGGTTTTGAGCACCAGCAGCCGCTGCTGCTCGATCTTGACCCGCGCCTCGGCGATCCAGTCCTGCACCACGCCCTGTTCGGCGATCGGCTTGCCGAAGGTCTCGCGCGAAAGCGCCCGGCGGCACATCAGTTCCAGCGCGCGTTCGGCCATGCCGATGGCGCGCATGCAGTGGTGGATCCGCCCCGGTCCGAGCCGGGCCTGCGCGACGGCGAAACCGTCGCCCTCGCCCGCGATGAGGTTCTCCGCGGGCACGCGGGCGTCCTCGAAGACCACTTCGGCGTGACCGCCGTGATCCCCGTCGGTGTAGCCGAACACGTGCATGCCGCGTTTCACGGTCATGCCGGGGGTGTCGCGGGGGACCAGGATCATGCTCTGCTGCTTGTGCGGCGGGGCGGCCGGATCCGTTTTGCCCATCACGATGAAGATCTTGCAGTTCGGGTTCATCGCGCCGGAGATGTACCACTTGCGGCCGTTGATGACGTACTCGTCGCCGTCACGCCGGATGCTGGTGGCGATGTTGCGCGCGTCGGAGGAGGCGACATCGGGCTCGGTCATCGCGAACGCGGACCGGATCTCGCCGTCCAGCAACGGCTGAAGCCACTGCTTCTTCTGCTGGTCCGTGCCGAACATGGTGAGGACTTCCATGTTCCCGGTGTCCGGCGCCGCGCAGTTCAGGGCGGTCGGGGCGAGCCGAAGGCTGCGGCCGGTGATCTCGGCCAGCGGCGCGTACTGCAGGTTCGTCAGCCCCGCGCCGTGGTCACCGGGCAGGAAGAAGTTCCACAGCCCGCGTTTGCGGGCTTCCGCCTTGAGCTCCTCGACGATCGGCGGCTGCGACCATTCGCTGTCGCGCTCGGCCAGCTGAGCCTCGAAGACGGCTTCGGCGGGGTAGATGTGCGAATCCGTGAACTCGAGGAGTTTCCCCCGTAGTTCCTCGGTTTTCGCGTCGAAGGCGAAGTCCATCTCTATCCCTCTTCCTTGAGAGTCTCGTTGCCGTGCGCGATCAGGGGGACGACGCCCGCGCCGATGCCGTCGAATCCGGCACCGACGGTCTGGCCCTTGCTGTAGCGGAGGTGGATGCCTTCCAGGATCACCGCGAGTTTGAAGAAGGCGAAGCCCACGTACCAGTTGAGCCGCGAGACGTCGCGGCCCGAACGCTCGGCGTACCGCGCGATGACCTCGTCGTTGCGCGGGTATCCCGGCGCGGAACTGGCGTTGGACACGAACTGCAGCGACACCTTGTCGCGTTCGGCGTAGGCCACCAGCAGCGCGAGGTCGGTCAGCGGGTCGCCGAGGGTGGACATCTCCCAGTCCAGCACCGCGGTGATCCGGTCGTCGCTGTTCACGAGCACGTTGTCGAGCCGGTAGTCACCGTGGATGATCGACGGCTTGCCCGAAACCGGTATCGAACCCGCCAAGCGGTCGTGCAGCTCGTCGACGCCGGGCAGATCGCGGCTGCGGTTGCCGTCGAGTTGCTTCTTCCAGCGTCGCAACTGGCGTTCGAGGAAGCCCTCCGGACGGCCGAAATCGCCCAGCCCCACCGACTCGGGATCGACGGCGTGCAACTCGACCAGGGTGTCGACCAGCTCGTCCGCGATCGCCTTCGTCCTGGCGGGGCCCAGCGCGGCCAGTTCGGTGTCCGAGCGGAACGGCGTGCCCTCCACGAATTCCATCACGTAGAACCGCGAGCCGATGACGTCGGTGTCCTCGCACAACAGCACGGTTTCCGGCACCGGGACGGCCGTGCCGTGCAGCCCGGAGATCACCCGGAACTCACGGCCCATGTCGTGCGCCGTCGGCAGGACGTGACCCAGCGGCGGACGGCGGACCACCCAGCGGGACCGGCCGTCGCCCACGATGTAGGTGAGGTTGGACCGGCCCCCTTCCACGACCTGGCCACTCAGGTCGCCTCGGACGAGACCCGGCCGGTGCTCGTCCAGATGGGCCTTGAGCCTGGCCAGGTCGAGGCCCGGCAGGTCGGTCTGGTTCATGGTGCCTCCAGCGTCTCGCTTTCCGGTTACAGTACCGACCAGTCGGTATGTCGGGTAGTGGTGGTCCGGCGAGGTGCCGGAGGTCACCTCCTCAGGCGATGAGCCGGACGACCATCTCCGCGACGCACGCCGGTTTGGGTTCACCGTCGATCTCGATCGTCCACCGGACGACGGCCTGCTTGCCACCGGTGACGTCGGTGACCTCGACCAGTTCGGCACCCGCCCTGATCTTCGAGCCCACCTTGACCGGCTGGGGGAACCTGACCTTGTTGAGGCCGTAGTTGATGCCCATCTTGAGCCCGTTGACCCGGTAGATCTTCCCGACGAAGCCCGAAATGAGCGAAAGCGTCAGGAAGCCGTGGGCGATCGGCGCTCCGAACGGGCCCTGGGCAGCCTTCTCGACGTCGACGTGGATCCACTGGTGGTCGTCGGTGGAATCGGCGAACAGGTTCACCCGTTCCTGGGTGAGCGTCAGCCATTCGCTGTAGCCGAAGTGCTCGCCGACGGCGTTCTCGAACTCCTGCAGGGAAGCGAATTCGCGCATGACTCAGTCCTTCGGTCCGCCGGCGACGTAGATGACCTGGCCGGAGATGAATCCGGCGCCCTCGCTCACCAGGAACGACGCGAGGTTGGCGATGTCGTCGGGTGTGCCGACGCGCTGGACCGGGATCTGCGACGCGGCCGCCGCCTTGAAGTCCTCGAACGACATGCCGATCCGCTCGGCTGTCGCCGCGGTCATGTCGGTGGCGATGAAGCCGGGGGCGATGGCGTTCGCGGTGACGTTGAACTTGCCCAGTTCGATCGCGAGGGTCTTGGTGAAGCCCTGCATGCCCGCCTTGGCCGCGGAGTAGTTGACCTGGCCGCGGTTGCCCAGCGCCGAGGTGCTGGACAGGTTGACGATGCGGCCCCACTTCTCCTGCGTCTGGTACTTCTGCACCTCGCGGGTCATCAGGAACGACCCCTTCAGGTGAACGCCCAGAACCGAGTCCCAGTCCTGTTCGGTCATCTTGAACAGCAGGTTGTCACGGGTGATACCGGCGTTGTTGATCAGCACGGTCGGCGCGCCGAGTTCCTCGGCCACCCGGGTCACCGCCGCCTCGACCTGCGCGGCGTCGTTGACGTCCAGCGCGACACCGACGGCCTTGCCGCCCTCGGCGACGATCGCCTCGGCTCCCTGCTTGACGCCCGCTTCGTCGAGGTCCAGCAGGCCGACGGCGAACCCGTCGGAAGCGAGGCGCTTGGCCACGGCCGAGCCGATGCCACGGCCGGCGCCGGTGACGATCGCTACGCGGGAGGGGTGTTCGGTCACGGGTCTGCTCCTCGTCGTCGAGTTGAAGTGAGTCGAGTCTGCCGTACTAAGCGGTTGGTCTGTAGAGATGCCGGGTGATTACCTCGCATGTGACGGTAATCACCACATGCCCGAACGGATATTCCGGGCGACCTGTTCGGTCCCGACGTATAGCGCTCCGACCTGCACTTCCGAAAGCCTCGGCGCACCGATACGAGTGCAAACGGAGGTGCCACATGCGCCGAAGAGCCCATGTCCTGGCCGGTCTGCTCCTGGTGACCGTGCTCGGGGTGACCAGCGCGCAAGTCGCGCAGGCCGCTCCCGGGCAGCCGCCGCCGGAGAACGCCGCGACGCCGGGTCCGCGCACCCTCACCCTGATCACCGGCGACCGGATCACCGTGCGGGAACGCCAGGGCGAGGCGCCCACGCTTTCGGTGCAGCCGGGTCCCGGCCGGGAACGGATGGGTTTCCAGCGCACCCAGGACAAGAACGGCTGGTCGGTCTTCCCCGCCGATGCCCTCCCGCTGGTGGCGAAAGGCGTCCTGGACGAGAGGCTCTTCCGCGTCGACCGGTTGCTCGCCGACGGCTACGACGACAGCGCGCGGCCGACCCTGCCCCTGATCGTGCAGCAGGACGGCGCGGTTTCCGGCGCGGGTGCGACCACCGTGCGGCGGCTGGACAGCGTCGGCGCGACCGCGTTCGCCCAGCCGAAGGACCGCGCGGGCGAGTTCTGGGCCACGTTGACCGGTCCCCGCGCGGCTTCGGTACGGAAGGTGTGGCTGGACCGCAAGGTCAAGGCGAACCTCGATCGCAGCGTGCCGCAGATCGGTGCGCCCGAGGCCTGGCGGAGCGGGTTCACCGGCAAGGACGTCAAGGTCGCGGTGCTGGACACCGGTATCGACGCCCACCACCCGGATCTGGCGGGGAAGGTGGTCGCGGCCAAGGACTTCTCGGGTGGCGAGGACCCCACCGACCGGCACGGCCACGGCACCCATGTCGCCTCGACGATCCTGGGCTCCGGCTCGGCTTCCGCCGGGCGGCTCAAGGGTGTCGCGCCCGACGCCGGGCTGCTCGCCGCGAAGGTGCTCGGAGACGACGGCAGCGGTGGCTGGTCGGAGATCATCAGCGGGATGGAGTGGGCCGTCGCCCAGGGTGCCAAGGTGATCAACCTGAGCCTCGGCGGTGACGACGATGAGGGTGTCGACCCCCTGGAGGCGGCGGTGAACCGCCTCACCAAGGACAACGGCGTGCTGTTCGTGATCGCCGCCGGCAACGACGGGGACCGCGGGGCGGGCACGGTGGGTTCGCCGGGCAGCGCCGACGAGGCCCTCACCGTCGGCGCGGTGGACCGGGCCGACGCGCTGGCGTCGTTCTCGGGCAAGGGGCCGCGGCGAGGGGACAACGCGGTCAAACCGGAGATCACCGCGCCGGGTGTGGGGATCGTCGCGGCGAAGGCCGGCGGTGATTACCAGCCGATGTCGGGTACCTCGATGGCGACACCGCATGTCGCGGGAGCGGCGGCGCTGCTCGTCCAGCAGCACCCCGACTGGCGTCCCGAGCAGATCAAGGCCGGGCTCACCGGCAGCGCGAAGCCTGCTGAAGGGTTGACCGTTTTCCAGCAGGGAGCGGGACGCACCGACGTCGCCAAGGCTGTCGAGCAGCGGGTGAACACCGACGTCACCACGGTGGCCTTCGGCACCGTCCCGGTGGACGACCCGAAGCCGCGGACCCGCGAGATCACCTACCGCAACAGCGGTGAGCAGCCCGTCGAACTCGATCTGCGGCTCGATGTCCGCGACGAGAACGGGAAACCGGCTGTCGACGGCCTTTTCACGGTGGACCGGCCGAAGGTCACGGTACCGGCGGGCGGGACCGCGACCGCGGCGATCACGGTGAACCCCGGGCAAAAGCCTCGCGCCGCCTATGGCGGAACTCTGCTCGCCACCTCCGCCGATGTCACGGTGCGCAGCCTGATCGGCGCGGACCTCCAGCGTGAGGTCTTTTCGGCCGACGTCAAGCTTTTCGACCGCAAGGGCGACAAGGCGAACGGCATCGTGTTCGTGACCAATTTGGACAGTGGCGAGGCGAAGGTACTGTCCGCGGAGGGTGGCGGCGGCCCGATCCGGCTGCCGCAGGGCCGGTACCTGTTCGTCTCGGAGATCTCCGAGACGACGGGGACGAGTCTGGTGACCGAGCCGGGTTTCGTGCTCGATCGCGACCGGGAAGTCGTGCTGGACGGGCGCCTGGCGAAACCGGTGACGGTGCGGACCGACCGCGAGGGCGCCAGTTCGAACGGCCAGATCATCGCCTTCTCCGAACGCGTCGCGGGCCGGGGGAGCGCGAGCTATTCGTGGTACCAGCCGAGGCTTTTCCACGACGAACAGTACGCCTACGTCGCCCCGACCCGGACCGTCGTGGCCGACTTCGACTTCCTCGTCACGACCATGCTGAGCAAGCAGACCGGCGAGGGTCGTTCGGAGAACAGCCCGTACCTGTACAACCTGCAGTTTCCCGCCAACGGCCGCGTTCCCGACGTCTCCGCGTACCGGGTGCGTGACCACGAACTGGCGAAGGTGAACGCCACCTACGCCGGTACCGGCAGGCAATGGGGCAACCTGCACGTGCTGCCTTCGCCCTACGACAACGAATCCGACCTCGGCGACGCCTGGTTCCTCACCGCGCAGGCCGAGTTGCCCTCGACGCGGGAGGAGTTCTACAGCACCGGGAAGATCCGCTGGCTGAAGCGGCTCTTCGTGGATCGGGTCGCCACCAACGGAACTTGGAGCGATACCCAGGAGACCGCGGCAGGCGTCGAGTACCGTGCCGGGCAACGGTCCAAAGAGGACTGGAACCGCGCGGTCGTCGGCCCGACACTGGCGAAGCTGACCAAGACGGTGCGAGACGGGGACACCGTCAGTCTCCTGCTCCCCCTGCTCGCGGCCGGCGGCGACCACGCCAGCCTGTCGTTTGTGGAGGGCACCACCCGGCTCACGCGGGACGGGAAGGAAATCGGTTCCGTGCCGAGGGTTCCCGGCCACCTCTGGCCGAACAACAGCCCGGTGACCTTCACCGTGCCGCCGGAAGCGGGCGAGTACACGCTGACCATCGACGCGAAACGGCCGGAGGGAACCAACGCCGAACTGTCCGCTAACGTGGTCACGTCGTGGAAGTTCCGCTCACAACGGGCGGAGGGTGAGAAGCCGCTTCCGCTGATGGCACTGAGGGCCGCTCCCTCGCTCGGCCCGGCCAACGACGCTTGGCGCCTGCTGCCGCTCGTCGTGCCGATCGAGGTCCAGCGTTCCGCCGGGATGACGGGCACCATCCGGCAGGTCACCGCGGAGGCCTCCTTCGACGGCGGTAAGAACTGGCACCGGCAGCCCGTCGTCGGGAGTGGCGCGCACCGGCAGGCCTTCGTCGTGGCACCGCTGTTCAGCTCGTCGCCTTTCGTTTCCTTGCGGCTGTCGGCGACGGAGTCGGGCGGCGGTTCGGTGACGCAGACGATCGTCAACGCCTATCGCCTGAGGTAACGCATTAGTGGCTCGTGAGTGGTAAGGACGGTCAGGGCCAAGCGTGTCTTGAGTGCCTGCCGGGTTCTGGCTGTGGTTGTTCGTGGGTGCGGTCCGTGAAGGCCTCCTTCCCTACGCTCAAGGTAGGGAAGGAGGCCTTCACGGACTTGCCTATTCAGCCCGCCCGCCTGCCCAGGACCTCCGTGATCAGCTTCGGCAGGTCGCCGCCGTGCCACGAACTGGGCGAGAACCGCTCCTGCGCGATGCCGTCCCAAAGCTCGGTCTTCTCGCCGTCGTCCAGCGAGACTCCCTGTTCACGGGGAACGAGAGTGCCGATCTCCTGCGCCGCGATGCCTTCCCCCGCAAGGGTTTTCTTGGCGAGTTCGACGTCCTGCGGCCGCACGGCGACCACGAGCGTCCAGTCTCCCCAGGCCTGCGCGAGCTCGAACCGGCCGAGTCCCGACTGCTTGCAGACGTCGACGAGCGCCTCGTCCAGCTGGATGTCCGTCGTGACACGGGCACCGAGGCCGTTCGCGCCGCAGAGGGTGCGTACGGTCGGGAAAAGACCGTCGGACACGTCCATCGCCGCGCGGGCCAGCCCCGCCGTGGCGAGCGTCCTCCCGGCGGTCACCTGCGCCGTCGGGCGGCAGGCGCGTTGCCGGATTTCGGCGACGAGAGACTCGGGAAGCCGCGCCTGCTCTTCGACGAGCAACGCGTACGACCACAGGTAGCCGGGCGAACCGACCAGCAGCAGCCGATCACCGACTTCGGCGCCCGCGCGCCCGAGTCTGCTCCCCGGGACGCACCGGCCGATCGCGGTCGCGGTGAGCTGCCGGACCGGGCCGTCGCGGAGATCGCCGCCGACGACCTTGGTCCCGTGGGTCTCCGTGCACGCGTCCACGCCGTCGAGGAGCCGCCGGAACTCGCCCGCCGTGGTCGTCTTCGGCAGGGTGTAGTTGACGACCAGACCGATCGGGGTGGCACCGGCGGCCGCCAGATCGGACAGGTTGATCGTCGCCAGCAGCCAGCCGGCGTGGTACGGATCCGTTTCGCCCAGGATGGTGACCAGCGGCGTGGGGCAGCTGTCGGTGGTGGCGACCAGCTCGCCGCGAAGCCCTTCCGGAGCGTCGAGGACGGCGCAGTCGTCACCGAAACCGCGGACACCGCCGTAGCGCGGCCGCAGGATGTGTTCCAGGATCTTGTGCTCGCCGAGGTCGCCGAGGCGGACGTGGTCGCCGACGGGCGAGATTTCAGTCACGCCCGACATGATCCGCCAATCGGGACGGGGCCACGGTGTGGTCGCTGGAATAGTTGTACGGCAGCGCGCCGTAGGGCCGGTCGCTGCCGGTGGTGGCGAACAACATGAGATTGCAGATCCGCGTGCCGGGATGCAGGAGTACCGGATGCCGCAGGTGGTTCACGATCTCGAGGGTCAGCACGGCGCCGTTCTCACGGCCGAAACCGGGACTGACCTGACCACAAAGGACGACGCTGATGCCGAGCCGCGCGTAGTCGCTCGTACCGTCGACGAGCCCGGCGAGTTTCTCCGAAAGCCCGATCTTCTCGAGCGTCGGGGCGAGGACGACTTCGCCGGGCTCGACGCACAGCCTGCCTTCGGCGTCGAGTTCCTTCGGCCGGAGTTCCGGATAGGTGCTCCGGTCGGCGATGTCGACGGTTCCGGTCGATTCCAGCGCGAACGCCTCGTCGCCGAGCCGCAGGCTGATCGCGGCGGGGCGGACGAGGTCCGGCGCGAACGGGCTGATCGTGAGTTCCCCGTTCCGGTGCGCGCGTCTGATCGCCTTGTCGGTCAGGATCCCGCGGCGTGGCGCGGGCCGGGTCAAGGGCATGACGCCACCGCTTTCGCGACGGCGCCGACGAGCGTCCGGAAGTCGGTCTCGGTCAGTTCGCCGTTGGGCTGGTCGTCGGTCTCGCCGGGTTCGCAGTAGACGACGGTGGTGCTGGTGCGATGCGGGCCCTGGATCACCACCGTCGCGGTCAAGCCCGCTTCGATCGGCCGGACGGTGTGCACGATCTCGGTGTCGCACGAGTAGACGTCGCCGCGCCGCGCGTTCGGGGTCTTCACCACCTCGAGCCGGGCTTCGCCGTCCGCGAGCAGGGCGGCCGGATTCGCCGGGTCGGCACCGTAGCGGTACCGGTTGTGCACCTTCCCGCCTTCGGTGATCTCGCGGAACTCGGCCATGGACAGGCCTTCTCCGGCGATGATGGTCGAGGCGAATTCCCACCGGTGGCTGTGCGGATTGGACTCGCCGCGCGACGGTTCCGCGGATTCCGGCCACACATGGAGCCGGATCCGGAAATCGGCGGACGCGTGGAGCACCATTTTGGCGAACCCGTTGGGGTGCCAGTAGGACCGCTTCGCCGCGGCGCGGACGGCTTCGTCGTCCTCGAGGATTTCTTCGAGCCATGAAAGGAAAGTGCCGGGGGTGTCCTGGATCCGGTGCGCCACGGCACGCAGCCAAGGCAGGTCCGCTTCTCCCGCGGGAGAAGCGATGAGGGTCGAGGGCGGAGTGTCGATCATGAAGTCGTACCTGGGGTTCCTGGAGGGCTGAGCGGGGGCGCGGCGACGGCGAATGCGGCCGCGCGGAGGGCGGTGACGGCGTCCAGTGTCTGCCAGATGGGTAGGTCCCCGCTTCCCCAGGCCCACAATCCTTGTTCGGCGTCATAGCGCTCCCAGAGGGTTCCGAGCGCCCGGTTGAGCCGGGGAAGTGGCAGGAGCGGGGCGGTGGCGAGTGCTTGGACGACCCAGGCGGCGGTGAAGTGCCGGATGATGATCCGGGTGGTCCCTTCACCGTCGGGGCGGGGCCTTTCGAGATCTTCGGCCACGCCGTCGTCCGAGTGCGACCTGTCGATGAGCCATTGTGTGGCTTCGTCGGCGGCGTCGCGGACGTCGTTGCGATCTTCGCGGCTGCTCAGGACGTCCCGCAGAGCGACGACCGAACGGGCGGTGTGGACCACCGAAGCCTCCGGGGCGACGAGGCCGGCTTCGTTCTTCTCCGGCCACAACCGCGCACCGTCGAAGTCGAGCCGGGCCGCCAGGAGGGCGTCGATCAGCCTGTCGGTCAGCGGGGCGTCCGGCCGCAGCCGGACCGCCGTGTGCAACACGGCGGACAACAGGTACGGACGGGTACGGCTGTACGGGTCGAGTGACCTTTCGAGCTGGTCCAGCCCTTCGTCGGCGGACATGGTGCTGGTGCGGAAGAGGGCGTCCACGACCGACGCGGTGGTCTCCGGTCGTTTGCCGCCCGCTCGACCACGCCAGTCGTGTTCCGCCTGCAGCCGGTAGAGATCTTCGGCGAGCGTATGTAGGTCGATGTAGGGATCGCCTACCACCAGCATCGCGTTGATCCCGTACGCGGTGCTGAGGGCCTTCGGCCCCGTGGTCTTCTGCAGGTTGTGCCGCCAGCCCAGCGGCTTCCCGTCGTCGTCGCGGATCACGTGCGCGGCGAGTCTGGCGCCGACGGTGCGGAAGACCTGCAGCAGCGAACGAGAGGTGTCGACGGCGCCCGCGTCACCGAGGGCGGGCGGGTTGTGGTCTTGGGGTGATCGTGCCTTCTCCACCAGCGTGAACAGCGCGTTCGCGGCGCGGAAGTGGTCGTCGAGCTGGCGGGCGTTGGGCACCGACGGCAGGTACTTGCCGGTCTCCCACTGGGTCAGGTTCGCCCGGGTGACCCCGATGATCCGGGCGGTCTGCGCCTGCGTCTCGCCCGCCGTCTTGCGCAGCCGCCTCAGCTCGACTCCGACGTCCGACGCGGTAACGGTTTCCGCACCAGGACTTACCGGCCGGTCCCCGGCCGATGTAGGCTTCATGTAGGCACTAGACACGGGCTTACCTACCTCGGGTAGGCAATGTAGGGCGGTGACTGAACGTGCACACAACGGCGAGAGTACAGCAAGCGAATCGGACCGCGCTGGCGCGTCGGTCAACGTCGTGTCACAACGTGCGAAAAGCCTCGCCGGGTCCTGTTCTGCCAGGTCCCGGCGTTCGTGACCCACCCGGCGACGAGGGCCGGTACGACCCGGGCAAGACCGGAAAGCGGATGCTGTCAGCCATCTGAATGTGACGCTGCGCATCCGAACCGGCTCGAGCCGTCTGCGGGCCACACGAATGCCGGAGTAGGCGTCGTGTGTGCCGACCCGAGTCCGCGCTTCGCAGCATCGGGGGTGAACCCCATGACCCACCACGAGAACCACACGTCAGCATCCCGAACTTGGTTCGATCGACTACTCGAACGCATCGACAACTGGCTTTTCGCGACCGACGAAGACGCCAGGGCCGCCGCGCGCGGCTGGCAGGTGACCCGTGTGCCGAACAGCAGGCGCCGCGTCTACCGCGATCCTCGCTGGGACACCGTGCGCGCCTGCGCGCCGTGCGGGGGCACGGGGTGGTGGCCCTACGAGGACGCCGTATGCCCGGACTGCGCCGGTGCCGGTGTCATCCGTTCCCTTCCCGCGGCGGCGGCGGCCGCCGAGCAAACCGCCGGACGGACAGGAGGAAGGTCATGAACCGTTGGCAGGAACCCCAGGCGATCGCCGAGCTGGCCAGGGAGGTCACGGTGGTCAGGAGGCCCAACCCGTTCACCGCCCTCTATCACTGGCGGTACGAGATCGGCGCGCTGGTCGTCTTCCCCTACGCGCTGTTCTCCCTGTTCCAGGCGGTCGGCCCGATCTGGGCCGCGGTCGTGTTGTTCGGCGTCGCCAACTGGCTTTTCTACTGGAAGTCGGCGCGACGCTTCGTCCGTGACCGGCTCCGGTCGGTCGTCGTGCAGCACCGGCTGAGGACCGGGTTCGCCCGGGCGCGGGTGTGCACGCTCGACGGCAAGCTGCCGGTGATCCTGTGGACCAAACCGCGGGGTGACGAAGTCGAGGTCACGGTGTTCTGCCCGGCAGGGGTCGGTTATGAGCGCATCGAACAGCGGCGGGCGCTCCTCGCCGCGGCGTGCTTCGCCACCGACGTCCATGTGTACCGCCATCACAAGCGGGCCAACGTGGTGCACCTTTCGGTCTGCACCGCGCGGTTGCGCAAGGACGCGGACGAGGACGAGGTCACGCCCGCGCGACGATATGCCGGGCAGACGGCCGGTGTCGCCATTCCCCTTCCGGGGCACGTCGCAGGAATTCCTCGCGCAGCACGGCGATGAACGCTTCACCGCGCGCGTCCGCCAACGGCCGCATCGGCCCGGACCGGGTGTGCGCGGTGAAGAACGTGTCCGCGTCCGGATGGACCATCGGGAACGACAACGGCTCGTCCCGCTCGAGCACGGCGTCCTCCAGCGCGGCGACGAGCCGGTCTTCCCAGGAGCGATCCCTGGCCGGGACGTGCCCCCGCAGGACGTCGGACAGCACGGTGAACGGTCCGCCCGGTTCGAGGCTGTGCGGCCAGTAGACGACCGAAAGCAGTCCGCCCGGGCGTAGCGCGCCTGCCCAGGACCGGAGCGCGGCGTCGGGTTCGGGGAGTTGCTGCAGGCCGAAGACCGAGACGACGGCCGCTGCCGTGACGTCGAGTGCCGAGGCGTCGCCTTCGACGACGCGCACGAGCGGGTTGCCCGCCGCCCGGCGCCGGGCCAGCGCGGTCATGCCCGCCGACAGGTCGATACCGATGATTTCGCGTCCCGGTAGCCGTTCGGTGAGCAGGTCCAGCTCCGGGAAGGTCCCGCAGCAGGGGACGAGAACGGGGCCGTCGGGCAGGTCCGGGGGGAGGGCCCGCACCGCGGCGGCGACCCACGGCGCGAACCGCGGGACGTAGTAGGCCTCGTATCCCTCGGCGGCCGCGTCCCATCCCCTGGCGAGGTCTCCGGCGGTCAGGACGCGACCCGCAAGGCCTCGTCGGGAACCGGTGCGACCACCCGGGGCGGGATGAGCAGCGACGCCAGCGCGATCAGCCCGGTCAGCGCCATCGCGCGTTCGACCAGCCCCAGCGGGATCGCCTGCCACCACGGCCTGCCGCCGTTCATCGAGACCACGATCGCCCCGAGGATCACGCCGAACCAGGCCAGCGCCGCCACCGCGAGCACCCGCGTCACCGCGCGGCGCGCGGGGGAGGACGGGAAGACGGCCTTGGCGGCGAACCACACGGCCAGGGGCAGGCAGACGAAGGCCACGACGCTCGCGATCCGGTGCACCGTCCCGCCGGCGCTCGGCCCGATCGCCCAGTTGTTCTTGGGGAACGCCACGATCACCACCAGGCTCAGCGTCCAGAGCGCGCAGAAGACCGACGCCGCGGACAGCGCGGGAAGATGCTTGCGGCGGATCAGCGCGCCGAAGCCGATCGCCGAACCGAACGCGACCAGCAGGACCGCGACATCGAAGATCCACTTGTTCTCGCTCAGCGCGTATTCGCTGATGGTGCGGCGGACCGGGCTGATGCCGCTGGTGGCAGGCAGGACCTGCAGCAGCAGGATCAGCAGCGCACCACCGGCGACCGAGACCACGGCGGCCAGCAGGGCCAGCGGGGATCTGGCGGTGACCTGGGACGTCGTCATGGTTGAAAGGTAACCACCCAACCTGAAGGTTTTCTTAGGCCGACCTGTCGGAATCGACAGGAAAGTCCCATTCTCCGGCGCACGCGGTGGTGATCGTTCCGGCACGGTCGGTGAGATCGTTGGGCCGAAAGGGGTGCAGGCGACTTGTGGCGGGTCCCTCGGGTGGGGTCTCGGGTCTAGGGTCTCGCTACCGGTGACCTCACCCGGTCACCGGACTGTCCAAGGAGGTCAGTCTGTGGGGTATTCACCAAACCGGCGAAGAGCGGGATGGACGGCGGCGACACTGGTGCTCGCCGGCACGTTCGTGGCACTTCCGTCGGCCACGACGGCGGTGGCCGCGGACAACGTGGTGCGAGCCAATCAGGCCGTGGCGCGTTCCTGTTTCGCCGCGCTCCAGAAGCCGGGCGCGTCCGGCACCGATCGCCGGGAGTTCACGTCCACAGTAGACGGTCTGCTGCAGGCGCGCCTCGCGCCGCGCGGCGGCAACGAGGGTGACTGGGACCTCGCCGTCTTCGACAAGGCCACCGGCGCCGTGGTCGCCGCGTCCGCCGCGTTGCGCAGCCACGAGCTCGCCGAAGGCTTCGTGAAGAAGGACCAGAAACTGGTCGTGCAGACCTGCCGGTACGACGGGCAGACGCGCGACGCGGTCCTGGGGGTCGACTTCCTCGCGCTCACACCGCAGGGGACACCGACCGGCGTCGCGCCCGCGCCGCAGCGCGCCGAACTGGTCCGGGTCGAGACCCCGGCCAAGCAGGACAAGGACAAGCTGCTCCGGCTCGGCCTGGACGTCACCGAGAAGGCCGACGCCACCGGTGTCGAGGTCGTTCTCGCCGACGACGCCGATCGGAAGACGCTGGCCGACAACGGCTTCAAGTCGAAGGTGGTCGACGCCGACCTTTCGGCCCGGTCGATCCAGAACGCCAAGACCGACCGCGAGTACGCCGCGAAGACGCCCGGCTCCACGCTGCCGTCCGGGCGCACGAGCTACCGGCACCTCTACGACTACCAGTTCGAGGTCAAGGAACTGGCCCGCAAGAACCCCAAGCTCGTCACGGCGTTCACGCTGCCGCAGCCGACCTGGGAAGGCCGCGACGTCATCGGCCTGGAGATCGCCACCGACGTCAAGAACATCGCGGACGGCAAACCCGTCAACTTCACCATGGGCGTGCACCACGCCCGGGAGTGGCCCGCGGGCGAGCACGCGATGGAATGGGCGCACGAACTGGTCAAGGGCTACACCGGCAACAACGCCGAAGTCCGCGGTCTGGTCGGCCGGACCCGCAACATCATCGTGCCGATCGTCAACGCCGACGGCTTCGAAATCTCCCGTGAAGCCGAGCCCAAGGGCGACTTCTCGCGCTTCGACTACGAGATGAAGCGCAAGAACTGCAACGTCAACGACTCGCCCAAGGAGTTCGCGACCGGCGTCTGCAAGGCGAACCCCGGCGGCCGTGAACGCGGCACCGACCCGAACCGCAACTACGCGGGCTTCTGGGGCGGCGCCGGCGCGTCGACCGTGTGGCGCAACGACACCTTCCGCGGCTCCGGCCCGTTCTCCGAGCCGGAGACGCAGAACATCCGCTCGATCGTGTCCAACCGCCAGGTGACCAACCTGATCACGCTGCACACCTTCTCCAACCTGGTGCTGCGTGTCCCGGGTGTCGCCGCCGTCCGCCCGCCGCTCGACGAGCCGGCGTACAAGGCTCTCGGCGACAAGATGGCCTCGCGCAACGGGTACACCAGCCAGCCGTCGTGGGCGCTCTACGACACGACCGGCTCGACCGAGGACTGGTCGTACTGGGCCACCGGTGGCTGGGGCTTCACCTTCGAGATCGGCAACACCGAGTTCCACCCGCCGTTCCAGGCCGGTGTCGTCGCCGAGTACACCGGCGTCGCCCCCGCCGCGGGCGCGGGCAAGGGTGGCAACCGCGGTGCCTTCATCGACATGCTGGCCAACACCGCCGACCCGGCGGCCCACTCGACGCTGATCGGTACGGCGCCGAAGGGTTACCAGCTGAAGCTGCACAAGACGTTCCAGACGCCGACGGCGCCGGTCGTGCAGCCGGACGGTTCGACGAAGCCGCCGATCTACGTGACCGACAACCTGAACTCGTCGCTTGCGTCGACCGGTGGCCGGTTCGCGTGGTCGATCAACCCGTCGACCCGGCCCTACGTCGCGGGCCGCTACGGCCGCGAGCCGCAGGGTCCGGCGCAGGCGAACATCGCGGTGACGAACCCGGCCGGCGTGCCGGCGATCAACACCAACTACCCGGCCGATCCGGCCTCGGAGAGCTTCACGTTCCACGTGGACGGGCTCCCCAAGGTGGACAACGGGAAGTTCAGCGTCGACGTCAAGTGGGCCAGCCCGGACACGGACTGGGACCTGTACGTCTTCGACGCCGCGGGCAACATGGTGTCGTCGTCGGCGAACGGCGGGACCACGGAAGAGCACGCGACCCTGTTCGACCCGCCCGCCGGGGACTACCGGGCCGTGCTGGTCAACTACGCACAGGCCAGCCCGTCCACTGTGGACGACTGGACCGGCGGCGTTTCGTTCCAGTCGCCGATCCCGCCGACCTACGGCCCCAAGGAGGCGTACCAGCTGACCTGTACGTCGCCGAAGGGCAAGCTCGTCGGACTGGCGGACGTCTACATCGACCGCGGCCAGACGGTCGACGTCGGTGAGGTCTGCACCCGTTCCGCGCGCGCCAAGAAGGAGCGCTCGGGCCGGTAGTTTCAGTAGTCAGCGCGTGAAGGCCCCCTTCCCTCGGCTCAGCCGAGGGAAGGGGGCCTTCACGCGCATCCGGCACCTGGGTGGCGGTTTCAGGCGGCGCCGGTGAGGCGGTCCCGGACGACCCGCATCGTCGGCGAGTCCACAGTGGACGGCTCCGCCGCCAGCCAGCCGCCGATCTCGTGCAGGAACTGCTCCGGCGTCATCGGCGGCGCGGGGGAGGGATCGTCGTGGTCCGTGGTGATCTCGCCGGTCCGGCTCGGGTACACGATCATCGCCCCGCGCAACGTGACCCCCGGCAGGATCCGCCGGTATTCGGCGAGGCTTTCGGTCAGCCTGCTCCCGCCGCCGCGGAAGGCGCGGCCGTTGCGCAGCAGGCGATCGTCGTCGTCGGTTTCGTAGTGTCCCGGCAGCCACAGCTTCGATTCGACGAGCACAAGCCGCTTCCCGCACAGCACCGCGTGGTCGACGTCGGCGAACACCGAGTCCGGCCACGAGAGGCCGTGGAAGATGCGGGCGCCGGGCAACCTGGTCAGGTAGCGCTCGAGCAGATCGGCGGTGAGCCGCTCGGCGAGCTCGTCGGCCTCGGTGCCGGGGGTGCCGAACACGCGCTTCCCGCCGAACTCGGCGGCGAACCGGTTCTTGGCGCGCGAGGCGGCGAGGTAGCCGCGGGCGAGCCGTTGCACCAGCAGGGCCGTTCCGGCGGTCAGGATCAGCCAGACGATCAGCGTGGGGGCCGAGAATCCGACGCCGGTCAGCACCGGCAGCAGCACCAGCACCATCCCGCCGACCGCGGCCACGACCGGGGTGTGCCCGGGGCCGCGCCGCCGTCCGTGCCGCACTCGCTCGTCCTGTGCGGCGAATTCCCACCATTCGAGGTCTTCCGGATCGATCACGACCCGCTCGGGCTCGTAGCCCGGCTCGTCGCCGAAGCGGCGTCTCGGCCGCGGCCGGATCGGCGCGCGCACGGACCGGCCGTCCGCGTCGTAGCCCGCGCGCCGCAGCGGATCGCTGAGCGTGTCGTAGGCCTCGCGGACCAGCTGGAACGTGAGCGCGGAACCCCCGGCGTCCGGGTGATGCGACTTCGCCAGCCGCCGGTACGCGGTCTTGATCTCGTTGACCGAGGCGGCCTTGCCCACGCCGAGCACCTCGTAGTAGTCGACAGCTGGCACGGGCGGTTCACCTCCAAAGGGCCGGGCCGCAACACTATTCGGCCGCCGCCGGGGCACCGCAACCACCTCCGCGGCGCGTCGGGGTGACCTCGTGGGCATACTGTTTCGCTTGTGGCGGAACGAGGTCCACCTCCGGCGCGTCCTGGATATCGTGGAGATCGAGAGCGCACGAGGAAGGACAGCGGTGGAAGAACCGGTTACGGGCACGGCCGCGAGGGTTCCGTTCACGGTCTTGCCGCCATCGGCCGAGGTCAGCGGCCCCGCGCCGGTGGTGGTCGCCTGGCACATGATCGACGCGCCCCGCTCGGATGCCGCGTTCGCGGCCGCGTTGCCGCTGGCCGGGGTGCCTGCGTGGCGGGTGTACCTCGGAATGCCGTTGTGCGGCGCGAGAATGGTCGACGGCACGATGGACGCGATCGTCGAGCGGGCCCGCCGTGACGCGATGCTCGCCTACATCGACCCCATCACCGCGCAGGCGGCGCTGGAATTCCCCGCCGCGCTGGCCGAACTGCGCGAACGCTTCGGCTTCGACACTTCCCGGTTGGCCGTCGTCGGCGGTTCGCTCGGCGGTGCCGTGGCGCTGACGATCCTGGCCACGAGGGAGATCCCGGTCCGCGCGGCGGCCCTGGTCAACCCCGCCGTGCGGGGGCGTTCGGTGGTCGGCCTGGTGGAAACCATGCTGGAGCAGCCGTATCAGTGGAACGACGAGGCGAACCAGGCGGCGGATCGGCTCGACTTCGTCGCACGATCGGGTGAAATCTCGGCCCGGGAAACGCAGGTTCCCTTACTGGCGGTCAGCGGCGAAGAGGATTTCCCCGCTTTCCGCGCGGACACCGACGAACTCGTCGAGGCGTTGCGCGGGCAGTACGCCGAGCCGGACGACGTCCACTTGACCAGGGTGCCCGGTCTCGCGCACCCGCTCGCCGAAGACCCGGGCATCGACCCCGCGCCGCAACTGCCGATCGCGAAGGTGGTCGACGACGCGGTCACCGAGTGGCTGGTCCGCCATCTGAGCTAGCAACCGGCGGGCGGCGGCGTCCGGGCGGGACCGAATTCCAGCCGGAGTTTGTCGGTCTTCGGGATCACGAAGGCCACTCCGGTCGGGGCCCGCCAGTTCGCCGGGAGGAAGACGTACTGGCCGCCGGACTGGAGCAGCAGCTTCAGCCCGGTGTACCGGTATTTGTAGGTCGAGTCGGGATCGGCGCATTTCACCTGCAGGACACCGCCTGCGGTGAGGTTGAGGCTTTCCGCGCTGTAGAGCGTCGCGGCGGGGCGCGTGGGGAGTTGCGCCGCGGTCTCGAACCCGCGCCGGACGCCGACGGCGGCGGAGTAGTCGCTGACGGCCCAGAACAGCCCGATGCTGACCAGCGCGTAGCCCAGGACGAGTTCCAGCAGGCTCGATCGCAGCGCCGAAGCCCAGTGACGCCAAGCGAACAGCAGCATCAGCACGCCGAGCGCGAAGCCGAGCCCCGGCAGGCCTGGACGGTCGCGGAACGGCTCCGGGTCCAGCGTGACGAACACGGTCGCGACGACGAGCAGGGCACCGAGTCCGGCCGCGACCGGGACGCAGATCCGGAGCAGCCGTGCCCATGAACGCTCGGTCAGCCGCAGCCGCAGGATCCGGACGGCGATCACGAAACCGAGCACCGTCCCCGCGGCACCCGCCAGCGGCAGGTACAAACCGTCGACACCGCGCGCGAAGATCTCGTCCGGCGTCTGGGCGAGAAGCGTGTAGTGCACGCGGAAGTACGCGAAGAGCACCTGCGTCTCGACCAGCCCGAAGAAGTACAGCAGCGCGGTGAGCAGGGTCGTGTTGGCCAGCACCGCACCGACCAGTTTGAGCGCCTGTGGTGGCCCGGGGTCGGGCTCGGTGGCCGGGGGCGAGGGGCGCCGCAGGCCGCGCCGCGCGGTCATCCCGCCGTGGTCTCGGTGGGGTGCTCGCCGGTGGACACCGGGCTTTCCGAGGTCGTGGTCTCTTCGGTGACCTCGGGTTTGCACTCGACGGCCTTGATCGTCACCGTCCCGCCGGGTTTGACCGGGGAGTGGGTGATGCTCGCGGTGCATTCGCCCTTGCCGACGACCACGACCTTCACACCGCACAGGCTCGGGCCACAGGCCTTCCTGATGTCGCCGCGGATGTCCGACTGGGCGATCGTCGGGGCGGCGCCGAGGCGGGTGTGGTCGTAGATGATCGGGCTGCCGGGTACTCCCGGCGCCGGACCGTCGGTGTGGCCGCCGCCCCCGCCGGACGACGCGGACGACGTCGAGCCCGCCGATGCCGTCGGGGCGACCTCCGTCGTCACCCCGCTCTCCGTGCTCACGTCGGCCGGAGCCGTGTCGCGGGGTGCCGACGTTCCGCCGCAAGCCGTCGCGAAGCCGAGAGCGGCGATCGCCATCGTCGCGCTGAACAGCCGTTTCATGGACCTCACCGTCCTCGTGAAGACGTCCTTCTGGATAAGGACGCGGAACCACTACTCCCTGATACGTCCCGGATTGGTCCATTCGGGCGTATTTCGCTGATTCGGCCCGTTGGGGCAATTCCGGATGTCCCAGGGCGCGACAACTTCGCCGCCTGGCCTTCCGACACGCCGCAAATTATGTTAAGAAACTTTACTAACTAATAGGGAGGCGCGTTTTGAGTTCATCCCCGCAGCCGGGGCTCGAGCGGAAGATCGGGCCGCTGCAGGCGACCGCCATCAACATGACCCAGATGTGCGGGATCGGCCCGTTCGTCACCATCCCCGCGATGGTGGCGACCCTCGGCGGCCCGCAGGCCATGTTCGGCTGGCTCATCGGCGCGATCATCGCGCTGGCCGACGGCCTGATCTGGGCCGAACTCGGCGCCGCCCTCCCCGGTGCCGGCGGCACCTACGTCTACCTGCGAGAGGCGTTCGGCTTCCGGACCGGCAGGCTCATGCCGTTCCTGTTCGCCTGGAGCGCGGTGCTGTTCATCCCGCTGATCATGTCCACCGGCATCATCGGACTCGTCCAGTACCTCGGGTACCTGATCCCGGGGGTGGCGGACGAGGGCGGGACCACCGGGCTCGGCAAGGTCATCGGGCTCGGCGTCATCGTGCTGGTCGTGCTGGCGCTGTTCCGCCGGATCGGCGAGATCGGGAAGCTGACCACGGTCCTGTTCGCGATCATGCTGTTCGCCGCGCTTTCGGTGATCGTCGCGGCCTTCACGCATTTCGACGGCGCGCAAGCGTTCGCCTTCACGCCGGGAGCGTTCTCGTTCGGCGGCGGCGCGTTCTGGGCCGGGCTCGGCGCCGGCCTGATCATCGCCATCTACGACTACCTCGGCTACAACACCAGCGCCTATCTCGGCGGCGAGGTGCGTGATCCGGGACGGACGCTGCCGCGGTCGATCATCTTCTCGATCCTCGGCATCATGAGCCTGTACTTCCTGCTGCAGCTCGGCGTGCTGGGCTCGATCCCGCTGGAGGAGCTGAAGAGCGCGACGTCGGTCGCCTCCACCGTGCTGGAACAGGCCTGGGGCACGGGCGCGGCCAAGGCCATCACCGTGTTCATCGTGATCGCGGCGATCGGGTCGGTGTTCGCCGGTCTCCTCGGCGGCTCGCGGGTCCCGTTCGAGGCCGCGCGCGACAAGGTGTTCCTGCCGGTCTTCGCCAAACTGCATCCGAAACTGAACCTGCCGACAGCCGGTGTGCTGACGATGGGGCTCATCACCGCGATCGGGTCGCTGTTCACGCTGACCGCGGTGATCAACGCGGCGGTCACGGTGCTGGTGATCATCCAGTCTCTCGCGCAGGTCGCGGCGATCGTGGTGCTGCGGCGACGGCGCCCGGAACTGCACCGGCCGTACCGCCAATGGCTCTATCCGATCCCGACGGTCATCGCGTTGCTCGGCTGGGTCTACATCTACTTCTCGGCCACCTGGCTCTCGATCGGGCTTTCGGTGGGATGGATCGCGCTCGGGGTGGCGGCGTTCCTCGCCTATGCGAAGGCGGAGCGGGTGTGGCCGTTCGGGCCCAAGGGAATCCAGGAATCGTTCGCGGGGGCGGCAGAGGGGAACGGGAAGTGACGGGGGAAGAGCTGATCCTGGGGATCGACTTCGGCGGGACGAAGGTCGCGATCGGGCTGGCGGACAGAGCCGGGAGCCTGCTGGTCACCCGGCGGCTCGACACCGACGCGCACGCGGGCGCCGAACAGGTGGTGAGCCGCGCGCTCGCCGCGGCGCGGAAACTGCTGGCCGACGAAGGCGCGGCCGACGACCTCGTCGCGATCGGCGTCGTCAGCCCCGGCATCGTGCTGGAGGACCGCATCCTGCTGGCCCCCAACGTGCCGGGCTGGGAGGAACTGCGGCTGCGGGAACTGGTCGCCGACGAATTCGACGGCGTCCCGATCTCCGTGGGCACCGACGCCAAGGCGGCGGCGCTCGCGGAATGGCGATGGGGGGCGCTGGCGGACACCGATCCGGCGGTGTTCCTTTCACTGGGGACCGGGATCGCGGCGGCGGTCCTGGTCGGCGGCCGGCTGCTGGCCGGCGCGAATGGCGCTGCGGGAGAGATCGGGTACAACCTCCTCTCACCGCAGGACACCGACGGGTTCGCCAGCGGAGCGGCGCCGCTGGAAGAAGCCGTCGGTGGGCGTGGGCTGGGCGGCCGGGCGAGTGTGCTGCTCGGCCGCCCGGTGACCGCGGGCGAGCTGTTCGGCCTCGCCAGGGAGAACGCGCAGGCCAAGGAACTGGTCGGCGCGGCGCTCGACGAACTGTCGATGCACGTCGCGAACCTCGCCATCGCGCTCGACCCGCGGCGGATCGCCGTCGGCGGGGGACTGGTGCGTTCGGCCGACGTCCTCCTGCCCGCGCTGCGTGAACGGCTGGCGCAGGCCGTCCCGTTCCCGCCCGAACTGGTGTCGGCGAAGTTCGACCAGGACGCGTCCCTGCTGGGCGCGATCGCGATCGCGCTGGACGCATAGCGAGATCACCGACCGTAGCCGCCGGGCGTTCGCTAGATCCGATCTAGCGAACTCCCGGCGGCTTTCTCGCGCCTGAAGAGTGAGGCGAGAGGAGGTCGGTCATGAACAACAGCCCGCTGCGAGTCGCGGTGATCATCGGCAGCACCCGCGAAGGACGGGTGGGGGACGCCGTCGCCAAATGGTTCACCGGCCGCGCGGAACACCGGGAAGACCTCGTCCTCGACGTCCTCGACCTGGTCGACTTCGAGCTGCCCGCCGGGCTGCCGGAGCAGGCGACCCCGGACATGAAGCGGTTCGGCGCGCGAATCGACGACGCGGAGGCGTTCGTCGTGGTGACCCCCGAGTACAACCGCAGCTTCCCGGCGTCGCTGAAGCAGGCGATCGACTGCGCCTACGACGAGTGGCGCACGAAGCCGGTCGGCTTCGTTTCCTACGGCTACCGCTCACAGGGCCTCTACGCGGTGGAGCAGCTCCGCTCGGTTTTCACCGAGCTGCACACCGTGACCATGCGGGACACGGTCGCCTTCAACCTCCTCGACGGCACCTTCGCCCGCGACGGCACCCCCTTCGACACCGACGGGCAGGGACAGGCCGTGACCACCTTGCTCGACGAACTCGTCTGGTGGGGCCTCGCCCTGCGAGAAGCGCGCACCGCTCGTCCCTATGTCTGCTGAAAGCTTCTGAAAGGAACAAGGAAATGAGTGAACTGGCCATCGAAGCGTCGGGGCTGGTCAAGGTGTTCGGGGAGAACCGGGCGGTCGACGGGATCGACCTGAAGGTCCCCGCGGGCACCGTGTACGGCGTCCTCGGGCCGAACGGCGCCGGCAAGACCACCGCGGTGAAGATGCTCGCGACCCTGCTCCGCCCCAACGGCGGCGAGGCTCGCATCTTCGGCAAGGACGTCGTTCGCGAGGCCGACGCAGTCCGGTCCATGGTGAGCTTGACCGGGCAGTACGCCTCGGTCGACGAGGATCTGACCGGGTCCGAGAACCTGGTGCTGATCGGTAGGCTGACCGGGCATCGCAAACCCGCCGCCCGTGCACGGGCGGAAGAGCTGCTGGCGGCGTTCGGCCTGTCCGAAGCCGCGGGACGGCAGGTGAAGAACTACTCGGGCGGGATGCGACGGCGGATCGACATCGCCGCGAGCATCCTCAACACCCCGGACGTGCTCTTCCTCGACGAGCCCACGACCGGGCTCGATCCCCGCAGCCGCAACCAGGTCTGGGACATCGTGCGCGCGATCGTGCGGCACGGCACCACCGTCCTGCTGACCACGCAGTACCTCGACGAGGCCGATCAGCTGGCCTCCCGGATCGCGGTCATCGACCAGGGCAAGGTCATCGCCGAAGGCACCAAGGGTCAGCTGAAGGCATCGGTCGGCGCGGGCGCGGTCCACGTCCGGCTGCGCGAGGCCGATCAGCGTCCCGAGGCGGAAGCGCTACTCGTGCGCATCCTGGAGGCCCAGGTCCAGCTCGAATCGGACCCGCTCGCGCTGACCGCGCGCCTTTCGGGCGACAGCACCGAGCAGGGAGCCGCCGAACACGCCTCGCGCGCGCTGGCCGAACTCGCCCGCGCGGGCATCGTCGTCGACACCTTCTCCCTCGGCCAGCCGAGCCTCGACGAGGTCTTCCTGGCCCTCACCGACCGCACAGCCACGCCTGAGGAGAGTGCAGCTTGAGCACCACGGCAGTCAAAGAAAACGAACCCGTTCTCGCGGCACCGAAGGCGGAGGATCTCGCCGCCGTCCTGATCGCGAAGAACCGCCCGCCGCGCGCCAGCGCGCTGTCCACTTCGGTCACCTTCGGGTGGCGCGCGATGCTGAAGATCAAGCACGTGCCGGAGCAGTTGTTCGACGTCACGGCGTTCCCGATCATGATGACGCTGATGTTCACCTATCTGTTCGGCGGCGCGCTGTCCGGCTCGCCGACGGAGTACCTGCAGTTCGTGCTGCCGGGCATCATGGCGAGCAGCATCCTGATGATCACCATGTACACCGGCATCTCGGTGAACACCGACATCGAGAAGGGTGTGTTCGACCGGTTCCGCACGCTGCCGATCTGGCGGCCGTCGGCGATGGTCGGGTACCTGCTCGGCGACATGCTGCGCTACCTCATCGCGTCGCTGGTGATCCTCGGTGTCGGGCTGATCATGGGCTTCCGTCCCGGCGGCGGGTTCGGCGGCGTGGCCGCCGCGATCCTCCTGCTGCTGGCGTTCTCGTTCGCGTTCTCGTGGATCTGGACGATGTTCGGTCTGCTGCTGCGCAGCGAGAAGTCGGTGATGGGGGTCAGCATGATGGTGCTGTTCCCGCTGACCTTCCTCAGCAACATCTACGTCAACCCGGAGACGATGCCGAGCTGGCTGCAGGCCTTCGTCGACGTCAACCCGGTGACCCACGTGGTCGCGGCGGTCCGCTCGATGATGGACGGCAACTGGAACGGCGGCGAGATCACCTGGGTGCTGATCGCGGGCGGGGTCATCCTCGCGGTCTTCGGCACGCTGACGATGCGGCTCTACAACCGGAAATGAGCTGGGGGTGACAAGGTCCCCTGGCGGCTCACAGCCGCCAGGGGACCTTGTCTTCGGGCGCGTAACGGCACGAAGACCCGGTGGTGACCGACGAGCGCAGGTGCGCGGCCAGCGCCGGATGCTGTTCGTCGAGTTTGCGCAGGGTGTCCCGGATCCGGGCGGTCACCGTCTTACGGGCGCGTTCGGCCTCGTCTCCGAGCCGCCGGGAGCGGCCGCCGAGCCCGGCCGCGGACCGCAGTTCCGCCAGCAGCGCGTCCCGCTCCCGGTCCAAGGCCGCGGCGCGGGCGTCCTGGCCCAGCCCGGTCGCGGTGTCGATCAGGTCGTCGAGTTCGTCCAACCGTGCGCGATACCGCGCCTTCGCCTCGTCGTCGAGGACGGCGTCTCCGCCGAGGCTCTTGGCCGCGACGACCACCTCGCCTCCCGCCGGGTCGAGCAGCCGGACGGCCGCCACGTCCGAACCCGGCCTGCCGAGCAGGAAATGCAGGTCCCGCAAGCCTTTCGAATCCGGGAGGTGCGAGGTGACGCCGTCGAAACGCAGGGTCCACACGGCTTCGTCCCGGCGGAATTCGGCTTTCGGCGCCGCCGGTGCCCGCACGTGATCCCGCGTTTCGGCGACCCTGGCGACGACCTGCCACATGCCGATCGCGGCGGCCTCTCTGTCCACTTCGGACAGAAGATGTGCCGCGGCGGCCGCGTCCCCTTCGAGAGCGCGGCCGAGCAAGGCCTTCGCGAGCCAGGACTTGGCCTCGGTCGCCCAGACCGTGGCCCGCAACCGGTCCGCGGAGAGCGCGGCGCCGCGCAACCGGCCCACCGCGTCGTTCCAGCGTTCCTGTGCCAGGTCCAGCCTGCCTAGCCAGAGGTCGACCGGGCCGGAGACCTCGCAGCCGTACAGGGAAACCAGCCATTCGCCGCTATACGGCACGAGAAGCGCTCGGGCGGCTTCGCAGCGTTCAGGGTCGCGTGAGACCGCCGCCGTTTGCGCCTGGCAGCGCAACCACAGCGCTTCCAGGTCGCGGGGGTACGGTTTCGTGTCGGCGGCGAGATCGGTGAGCCGCACGGCTTCCGCGGCGTCACCCCGGTGGGCGGCGGTGATCGCTTCCAGCAGCCGACCGTAGGCGTACCCGTCGTCGTGGATCTCGCGGTGTAATCCGGCGAGATCGTCGAAGCGGCCCTCGAGACACCATCGCGTCCACCGCTGCAACTTGTTCAGATCGCCGCAATGGGAATGCTCGTCTCCCTCGGGACTGGAGATCACCTGCTGGATCAGCGCCTCGGCTTCGGCGAACCGGCCTTGGAGTGTGGCGATGATGCTCTGGTCGATCCGGGAGGCCAACTGCGAACTCGGCGCCCGGCCGGTGCTCGCCAAGGCGACGAACTCCTGGTACTGCTCGAAATATCGAGGGTCGCCGCGTTCGAGCAGCGCCACCCATCTGAACGACGCCGCGTAGTGCTCCAGTTCCGGGTTCGACGTCCGGCGGCCGACCGCGACCAGTTCGTCGGTGAGCCGTTCCCGTTCCGCGGCGCTGCCCGGCCCCCAGATCGCGTCGTGGCGGGCCCACAAACCGAACAACAGCGCGGAATCGTCCTGATCGTCGCGAGCGGTCATCATGATGCGCGCGGTCAGCTCCTGCGTCATCTCCACGACGGTGATGTCCCGGCCGGGCTCGCGACCGCAGAGCCGTCCGTGCGCCTCGGTGAGCACCCTGATCGTCTCGTCGACCCGCAGGCTCTTGTGATCGGCACGGATCAGGGTCAGCGCCAGCCTGGCGAGGAGATCGTCGTCGTCGAGTTCGTGGATGAGCTCGGAGACCTCGTCGAGGACTCGCCTGCCCTCGTCGGTCTCGTTGTGACGGGCCAGATGCGCGCCCAGTTCGAGCGCGATGACCGCCTGCCGTTTTCGATCCTCGGCGAGCTCCATCGCCCGCCGGTAGTGCGTGGTCGCCTCCTCGGCCGCCATCCGGCCGGTGGCGTCGATCGCCGCGGCCAGCAACAGTTCGACGGCCAGATTCGGATCGAGCTCCCGGTCGGCGAGCAGCGCGTGCCGGGCCAGGTCCGCGGGGAAGATCCGGTCCGGTGAACTCGGCATCTCTCGGACGGCCGCGACGACCGCGGCGTGCTTCTTCCGGCGATCCGCCTCGGACAGGCTCGCGTACAGCGTCTCGCGGACCAGATCGTGGGCGAAGGCGAACCGGCCCTGGCCGTGCACCACGACCAGTCGCGCCGCGACGGCCTGGTCGAGCAGCCTGTCCACCTGCGGCACGGGCGCCGGTGCGACATCCGCGAGCAGTCTGCGGTGGAACTCCCTGCCGAGTACCGACGCGGTGGTCAGCAGATCGAGCACCGGTTGGGGAAGCAGGGAAAGCCGTCTCTGCAGGGCGTCGGCGACGCCGGGCGCGATCGTCTCGGCGGAGCCGCCGCTGTGCCACAGCCGCGCCGTCTGCTCGACGAAGAACGGGTTGCCGCCGGTGCGGCGATGGACCTCGGCGACCAGCGCGCCGTCCGGTTCCGCGCCCGCCGTCCTGGCCATGAGCGCGCCGACCTCGTCCGGTTCGAGACCGGTGAGCGTCACCGAAGTGGCCTTCGTGAGCAAGGGCAGCATGAGCGAGCGAAGCGGGTGATCGATGGTCTCGACCTCGACGTCACGGTACGTGCCGATCAGCAGCAGCCGTTCGAACCAGGTGTGCTGCGCCGCGAACTCGAGCAGTCGCAGCGACGACGCGTCGGCCCAGTGCAGATCTTCGAGCACCACCACGACCGGCTGTTCCTGGGACGCGGCCACCAGCACGCTCGTCACGGCGTCGTAGAGGCGGAATCCGTCGGCGGCGCCGTCGCCGCGGGCCTCGCCGAGCAGGACGTCCAGCTCGCTGTCCGCCATCGCGGCCCACCGGCCGGGCCCGACCGAACGCCGCAGCCCGCGGACCACCTGCGTCCACGGCCAGTAGCCCGGCGCGCTGGCCGAGTCCCAGCAGGAGCCGTTGAGCACCAGTGCGCCGAAGCGTTTCGCCTCTTCGGCGGCGCCGGTGACGAGCGTGGTCTTGCCGATCCCGGCCTCGCCGGTGACCAGCACCAGGCCGCCGTGGCTTTCGGCGGCACGGGCGACTTCCGCGCGGAGCACACCCGCGGGATGGTCGCGTCCGATGAGCGAGGCTGACATGTCCGAATCCTCCCAGTAGGGTCCGACAATCTCACGACGTCGGCCGGCTGTCAGGCGTTACCTCTTGTTCGTGGTGACCGACGGTGACCGACGTCTCCCACCCGCTGGGAACCGTGCCCGGCCCGAATCCGACCTTCTGGACGTGACGAATCGAGTGGGACGGCGGGTGAACGCTCGTCGAAGTTCGTGCCCGGGTGGCCGAACGCGGCCTGTTGTGCCAGGTCAGGTGCTACACGGCTGGAGTAGTGTGCGGAGTATGGGGAGCATTCGCTCGCGCGTCCTGGCATGGATCGGCCGTCGCTACCTCGCGCGCCAGCAGAAAAACGGCTTTGACCTGTCCAAGATGTCCATCATCCCGGACAACCTCCTGACGCCGCTGAAGCGCGACGGTCTCGACCCGGTGGCCGAGCTGGGCCGGATCCGCGCGGAAGAGCCGATCAGCAAGCTGGACCTGCCGTTCGGGATGAGCGGCTGGCTGGTCACCGGTTACGACGAGGCCAAGGCCGTCCTCGGCAAGGTGACCGAGTTCAGCAGCGACTTCACGAACCTGGTCGGGAACGCGGGGGTGACCGAGGACCAGAACCCCGGCGGGCTCGGGTTCGCCGATCCGCCGGTGCACACCAGGCTGCGGCGTCTGCTCACGCCAGAGTTCACCATGCGGCGGCTCTCGCGGCTGACGCCGCGGATCGACGAGATCGTCGCCGACCAGCTCGACGCGATGGAGAAGGCGGACGGCCCCGTCGACCTGTGGGAGGCCTTCGCGCTGCCGACCCCGTCGCTGACGATCTGCGAACTGCTGGGCGTCCCGTACGAGGACCGCGACGAGTTCCAGCGGCTGAGCACCGCGCGGTTCGACCTCTTCGGCGGCGCGGGCGCGTCACTCGGCGCGATGACCGAGTCACTGTCCTACCTGGACGAGATCGTCAAGAAGCAGCGCGAGAACCCGGGCGACGGCCTGCTCGGCATGCTCATCAAGGAGCACGGCGACGAGATCGACGACCGCGAACTGGCGGGCCTCGCCGATGGTGTGCTCACCGGCGGCCTGGAGACCACGGCGAGCATGCTCGCGCTCGGCGCGCTCGTGTTGCTGAAGGACCGTTCGCTGTTCGAGACCGTCCGCGGTGACGACGAGGCCGTCCACAAGTTCGTCGAGGAACTGCTGCGGTACCTGACGGTCGTGCAGATGGCCTTCCCGCGCTTCGCCAAGGAGGACATGGAGGTCGCCGGCGTCCGGATCGCCAAGGGCGACATCGTGCTGTGCTCGCTCAGCGTCGCGAACCGTGACGGCGTCCTCGGTGACGACATGGAGAAGTTCGACGCGACCCGCGAGCCGACGTCCCATCTCGCCTTCGGCTGGGGCATCCACCGGTGCATCGGCGCGGAACTGGCCAGGATGGAACTGCGCACCGCCTATCCCGCGCTGGTCCGCCGGTTCCCGGAGATGCGGCTCGCGATCGAACCGGACGAGGTGGGCTTCCGGAAGGTCTCGATCGTCTACGGCGTCGACGCGCTGCCCGTGCTGCTGGAGTGACTCTCAGGCGACCCCTCTCGGCCGGAACTGGATGCTGATCCTCGGCCCGACCGGTCTGGCGGTCTTGGGGACGGCGTGTTCCCAGGTCCGCTGGCAGCTGCCGCCCATGACGATCAGATCGCCGTGGCCGAGGGCATGCCGGACCGTCTCGCCTCCGCCACGCGGGCGCAGCGCCAGCTGCCGGGCGGCGCCGACCGAGACGATCGCGACCATGGTGTCCTCGGTGCGGGAGCGGCCGGTGTCGTCACCGTGCCAGGCGACGCTGTCGCGCCCGTCCCGGTAGAAGCACAGACCGGAGGTCACGAACGGTTCGCCGAGTTCGTCCGCGTAGTGCGCCGAGAGCGTTTCCCTCGCTTCGGTGAGGATCGGGTGGGGCAGCGGCATCTTCTCGCGGTAGTAGCTCAGCAGCCGGGGAACGGCGACGACGCGGTCGTACATCTGCCGTCGTTCGGCGTGCCACGGCACGTCCTCGGCGAGCCGGGTGAACAGTTCGTCCGCGCCGGCGAGCCAGCCCGGCAGCACGTCGATCCAGGCGCCACGGGTCAGTTCGGTGCGCCGGAGCCCGTCGAGCGAGCCGAGCCCGAGGGTGGCGCACTCGTCGAACAGCGAGGCTTGGAGCGCGGGTGTCATGGCAACCGAACTTACCCCGATCCCGATCATTTGTCGAACGCCTGTTCGATGCCTGGGGGGTCGAATGCGCTAAGCTCCGGCCTCCGATCACGAAACGGGGGAGTCCCATGCTCGAGCGGGTCGCGGAAGGCGTGCTGGTCCACCAGAGCGAGCTGCTCCGGAACAACACCGTTGTCGTACAAGGCAATGGCGGCGTGTTACTCGTCGACGCCGGCATAACCGGCGAGGAAATGGTCTGCCTGGCCAAGGATCTTCGCGAGTCGGGCCAGTCCGTCGTGGCGGGCTTCTCGACACATCCTGATTGGGATCACGTGCTCTGGCATGCCGAACTCGGCGATGTGCCTCGTTACGGTACGGCACAATGCGCCGCTCGAATGAACGATCTGCGATCGGACGCGGACTGGAAGGCTCGCGCCGCCGGAGGCTTGCCGCCGGAAATCGCCGGGGAAACACCGCTGGACCTGTTCGGCCTCATCACGGGCCTGCCCGCCGGGACCGCGCGGATTCCTTGGGACGGTCCCGAAGTCCGGATCGTCGAGCATCCGGCGCATTCCCCGGGCCATGCGGCGCTGGTGGTCGAAGAACGCAGGGTTCTCATCGCAGGCGACATGCTGTCCGATGTCTTCATCCCGATGCTCGACGACTTCAAGGGCACCAACGACCCGATCGAGGAGTACCTCGTCGGGCTGCGGCTGCTCGAGGGTGTGCTGGACGACGTCGACGTCGTCGTCCCCGGTCATGGATCCGTCGGCAGGGGTGATCAGGTACGCGCGCGGATCGAACAGGATCGGGCGTACGTGCACGCCTTGCGTGACGCCCGCACGCCCGATGACCCGCGAATCGGCTCATCGGCCGAGCCCGGCTGGGAATGGGTGAACGACATCCACGAAGGGCAAGCCCGGAGCGTCGCCGAGGCAAAATGACCTGCGCCCGCCGAGGAGGCCGGGCACCATGGTGACCATGATCGACACAGTCAAGTCCACGGATGGCACGCCGATCGCGCTCGAACGGCGCGGAGCGGGTCCGGCGGTCGTCGTCGTGGCGGGCGCGGCCAACGACCGTCACGGCGACGAGCCGCTGGTCGCGGAGCTGGCGGCCGAGTACTCCGTGGTGACCTACGACCGGCGAGGACGGGGTGACAGCGGGGACACCGAACCGTACGCGGTCGAGCGCGAGATCGAAGACCTCGCCGCGGTGATCGCGTCGCTCGGGGAGCCGGTGATCGTGCACGGCATCTCTTCCGGCGGCGCGCTGGCCTTCCTCGCGGCCGCGGCGGGAGTGCCGATGGCGCGGCTTTCGGTCTTCGAGCCGCCGTATCGCGGCGAAACCGAAGAAGTCCCCGAAGGCTACGCCGACGAAATGCGCGACCTGGTCGCGGCGGGCCGGTGGGACGACGCTGTCGCGCTGTTCATGATGTCCGCTGTCGGCTCACCGGCGGAGGCCGTCGCCGAGGCCAAGGCGACACCGATGTGGGCCGAGCTCCGGTCTTTCGCGCCGACACTGGTCCACGACGCCCGGGTGATGGGCGATTCGAAGGTGCCGGGCGGTCTGGAGGCGATCACGGCACCGGTCCTCGTGGTGAACAGCAACGGCAGCACGGACTGGCTGAAGGCCGCCGCTCTCGCCGTCACCAAAGCGATCCCCGGGGCGAGGCAGGTGGAGCTGGACGGCGAATTCCACAGCGTCCCGCCGGAGCGGCTCGTCCCGGAACTCAGCGCTTTCTACCGGGATCCTCGGTGAGCCGCAGATAGGCCGCGCCGCGAGGGGAGATCCGGTAGCCGACTTCGAGGCTGAGTGTCAGGCCGAGACCCTTGAGTTTGCGGATGTCGACCTTCAGCGGTTCCTTCTCGCGGCCGAGGAGGTCGGCGAGTTCCTGCGCCCGGCGGCCGGGGTTGTCGTTGATGAGCCGCAGGGTCTCGTGGGTCCATGAGCGGTGTTTGTCCATCTTGGACAACCGTTTGCCGATCGCCTCGAAGTCCTTTTCGGACAGTTCGGCTTCCGCGCTGAGCGCGCGCCGGGGATCGGGTCCGAGATAGCGCAGGCGGACGCGGTACACCGGGGCGTCGGCGGGACCGCGCAGGATCCCGCGGACCGCGTTCGCGGACTCCGCGCCGGAACGGCGGGCGTCGGCGTCGGTAATGGTGGCCGGATCGACGACCTCGACCGAGTCGACCTCGATCACCCCGGCTTCCAGGCGCATGACGTCGCCGGGGTGGACGTTCTGTTTCGACCAGCGCCGGAAGGCCAGGTCGATCGTCCCGGCCTCCAGTCCTTCGAGGACCGTCATGGAGAGGATCACCGTCGTTACCCAATCAGCGGGACGCCGGGGCGTCAACATCTTGTCCGATGACGGTTCGTACTCGTACAGTCGCAGCCTGGTCCTGGTCTGGACCACCGCCGCCCTGAATGTGCAGGAGGCAGGATGCGGAGACGACTTCGGACCGCCGGGGTGGTCGCGGCGGCCGCTCTCGGCCTGGTGGCTTCGGCGATACCGGCGAACGCCCAGGTCGGAACAGGGCCGTGGACGGCGGAGAACCCCTCGTTCAACGTCCAGGAACGCGGATGCGGCAACGTCGATGGACTCACTTTCGAGCTGACCTGCTCCACCGGAAGCGGGGACCAGCGGGCCGAACGGCGCTACGTGACCTACACCGGCGGGACCCGGCAGTTCGAGGGCTCGTTCCGGATCACCAGCATGGCGGGCACCCGGATCAGCCTGAAACAGACCTTCCGTGACGCGCCGACCGCCGGACCGTACTTCATGCTCGCCGTCGAACGCGGTGGCCGGCTCTACGCGGTGCACGGCGGGGAAACGCTGGGCAGCGGGGCGACCGTCGGGACGTCGGTGCGGGTCAACACGGTGCACCAGGTCGGGAGCACGCACAAGGTGTACATCAACGGCTCGCTGAAGCAGACCGTGAGCAGCAGCGGCGGGAGCTACTACGACAAGTTCGGCGCCTACCGGACGGCCAGCGGCGCCGGGCCGGTCAAGGTGACCTGGAGCGGGATCAAGTTCTGGCGTAAGTGAGCCTGTCGCCGTCCGCGTTTCGGTGTGGTCGACTGAAGTACGTGAAGGACCCCTTCACCGCGTCTAGCGCAGTGAAGGGGTCCTTCACGTACTTGGGGATAGTCACGGGCCGCGGCGCCACGCATCGAGATCCGTCCAAGCCTCGAGGGACTGCCCGCTCTCGAACCGGCGCCGTTCCCCGGTGACCGGATCGGTGAACTCGAGGACCTTCGCCAGCAGTTGCAAGGGTTCGGTGAAGTCGTCGAGCGGGGTTTCGGTCAGCTCCGGGTAGAAATCGTCGCCGAGAATCGGCAATCCGAGCCCGCTCATGTGCAGCCGGAGCTGGTGGGTGCGGCCTGTCGCGGGGAGCAGGCGGTAGCGGCCGAGGCCGTCGCGGTGCTCGATCAGCTCGACGCGGGTCTCGGCGTTGGGCGGCCCGTCGACCTCCTGCGCGGCGATGACCCCGCGCTCCTTGACGATGCGGCTGCTGATCTCGCGCGGCAGCGAGACCGCCGGATCGTACCGCGCGATCGCCTCATATTCCTTGTGTACCAAGCGGTCCCGGAACATGGTCTGGTACTTGCCGCGAACTTCGGGGGTGATCACGAACAGGATGAGTCCCGCGGTGACGCGGTCGAGCCGGTGTGCGGGACTGAGCATCGGGAGGTCGAGCTCGAGGCGGAGGCGGACCAGCGCGGTCTGCAGGATGTGCCGCCCGCGCGGGATCGTCGCGAGGAAATGCGGTTTGTCGGCGACCAGGAAATGCTCGTCGCGGTGCACGACGGAGACCTCGAACGGGACGTCGACCTCTTCGGGCAGGTCGCGGTGGAACCAGATGAACGAGTCCGGCACGAACGGTGCGTCGACGCCGAGCGGCCCGTCCAGTCCGACGATGCGTTCTTCGCGGAGCATTTCCTCGATCCGCTCCGGCGCGACCCGGGGGAGCCGCTCGACGAGGTGCTCCCGCAACGTCGTCCACGGCCCCTCGGCTGGCATCTTGAGCCTCGCGGGGTCGAGCCCGTGGCGGGGTGGGAGCGGCGGGCGGAGCTTGCGTCTCATCACCGCGCAGCCTAGCCGCGAGGGGTCATCCCGCCTGGTCGTGGGCGGCGGCCCGGTGTCGCGAAAGCCACTTTCGGGACATCAGACGTCCCGAAAGTGGCTTTCGCGACATCACTGGAGTTGTCCACAGTGGGACTGATGGGGCGAGTTGTCCACAGGCAGGCAGGAAGGTGCTGGCGACCGAGAGCGGGAGAGGTGACCATCGTGGGGTGAAACCTGGAAATTGGGCCCGTGATCCCGAGCGGCTCTACCAGCACAGTCGTGGTGGCGTGATCACCGTCGCGCGATTGACGGAACTCGGTGTTCCTTCGAGGACCTGCTATCGCCGATGCCGACCGGGAAAGCAGTGGCGACGACTGCTGCCGGGAGTCTTGCTGCTGAACTCCGGCGAGCCGACGCGACGGCAGCTCGTCGATGCCGCCCTCCTGTACGCCGGGCCGGACGCGGTGGTGACCGGGGCGACCGCGTGCCGTCGGCAAGGGTTGCGGATGCTTCCGGACCATCCTTATCGCGTCCACGTTCTCGTTCCGCTTGAACACAAGATCGGCAGTTCCGGGCACACGATCATCGAACGGACGACACGGTTGCCGCAGACGGTCGTGCTCGACGGGGTTCCGCTGGCACCTTTGGTCAGGTCGGTTCTCGACGAATGTCGTCGGCTTGGCTCACGGCAGGAGGTTTCGGCTCTGCTGGCCGAGGCCGTTCAGCGGGGCGTGAGCCTTCCGGAGCTGTTCGCCGAACTCGACGCCGGGAGCAGCCGCGGCACGGCGATCCCGCGCGAAGCATTGCATCGTATTGCCGACGGAGCTCGGTCGGCGGCGGAGGTCGACGCGATGGCGGTGTGGCGGATGAGCGGTTTGCCGGAGCCGCAATGGAATCACGAACTGCGGGACGTGGACGGCGAGTACATCGCGACCCCCGATGGTTACTTCCTGGCGGTGCGCCTGGCCTGGGAGATCGATTCCTACGACTTCCATTTCGGCAAGCGGCAATACGCCGCGACAGTGGCGAGAAATACCAGATACGCGGCCGCCGGCATCGCTGTCCTCCAGACCTTGTCCGGCCGGTTGCGAACGGAACCGAAGCGAGTGGCCGCCGAACTCGTGGCCGCGCATCGCGCCGCCGAGGCCCGTATGCGTCGTGCCGCCTGACCAAGGGCGACGGCCCGGTGTCGCGAAAGCCACTTTCGGGACATCAGACGTCCCGAAAGTGGCTTTCGCGACACCGCCGCCGGGTGCACGTGATGGGCCGGGTACGCGATGGACCGAGCACACGATGGCGGCCCGCGAAAAGCCGGGTCAGGCGTTCGGCTCGCGGTAGCGCGCGAGGTACCGCTCGGTGATCTCCGCCTCCGCGACCGCGATGGCCTCGGCGCGGGTCCGGCGGCCGATGCCCGGCGGGAAGCCGTTCTTGGCCAGCCGGTGCTCGATGCTCTCCTCCATGTAGGCCATCGAGTAGAAGTACGCCACGAGCGCCGCCATCAGCACGATCGCCAGCCGCAGGGGGAGCGGGCCGGGCAGCAGCAGCCACACCGCGCACAGCGGGGCGATCATCACCGTGCTGCGGGCGACGTGCCGCCAGCGCCAGCTCCCGGTGGTCGCGTCGTGGAGGATCCAGGCGTGATACCGCTCGGGCAGCCTGCCGCCGAGTGAGTACCACAGCCAGCGGAACACATCCGGGCGCTTGCGGGGCATCGAACGACTCCCTTCCTTCGCTGTTCGTCACAGTACACTAATGATTAGTACGCTAATCATTAGTGTCGCGCACGACACGGCTAGGATCGCGGCATGAACTCGGAAGGGCCGGAGATGAAATCGATCGATCTGGGCGAGGACCCGCTCGCGCTGGAGCGTCAGGTGTGTTTCGCGCTGTCGGTCGCGTCGCGCAGCGTCATCGCCATCTACCGCCCGCTGCTGGAGCCGCACGGGCTCACCCATCCGCAGTACCTCGTCATGCTGGCGCTGTGGGAGCGGGGACCACAGGCGGTAAAGGACCTGAGCACCGCTTTGCGAGCCGAGCCCGCGACCTTGTCGCCGCTGCTCAAGCGGTTGGAGGCGATTGGTTACGTCACCCGCAGGCGCAGTTCCGAGGACGAGCGGCTGCTGACGGTCGAGCTGACGGAATCGGGTCGTGCGTTGCGCGCGGAGGCGGAGAAGATCCCGTATCGCGTCGTGGAGAAGCTCGGTATGGAGGTCTCCGAACTGGAGGCGCTGCACAAGGCGCTGACTCGGGTCATCGAAGCCACGGCTTGAGCGAACCGAAACCGGGGCGTGACGAAATGAAGGTGTGAAGCCGCGCCCACGTGGGTAATTCCGTCACGCCAACTCAAGATGACAGGAAGCTGAGGGACCGTGACCACCTCGACGCCCGCGCCCACGGAAGCAGGCCTGGACCTCATGACCAGGTTGAACGCCTATCTGGAGGACGTGGCTTCGGCGCTCGGGATACGGATGGATTCGTGCACGGCGGACCTCACCGGCCCGGTCACCGCCCGGATGAGGCTCAACTGGCGGCTTCCCGGCTTCCCGGAGCGCGATGTCGACCTGATGTGGCACGAGGAGCACGGCTGGTCGGCCGCGGTCGCGACGCACGCGGGCGACGATCACCACGTCGTCGTCGCCTATCTCGGCGGCAGGATGGCGGCATCGCAGCCGCGGCTGGTGGCCCGGTTCGCCGAAACCCTGCGCACCGGTGACCACCAGGATTGCTGGCCCGGTCCGCCGACGCTGCGCACCGCCGGCGGACCGTCCGCGCTGGCCAAGGAACTCTCCGCCTGGGCTTGATCACCCCGGCGGGGTGAGGACCACGTCGAGCTCGATCGTGATCCGGCGGCCGATCATGAACCTCGGCGCGCGGAGACCGATCGCCCGGCGGTCGAAGACACCCTCGGCACGCACCCGCCAGGTGCCGTCGCCGTTGTCTTCCGGCCCGGTGGCGGTCAACGTGAGAGGACAAGACTCGCCTCGCGCGCCGAGAGTGCCCTCGACCGACCACTCGCCGGGGCCGCCTTCGATTCTGTCCGCCGCGAAGGTCAGCACGGGATGCGCGTCGATTGCGAGCAGACCGGGTTTCCGCAGGTCGGCGTCGCGTTTGGCGTTGCCGGTGTCGATCCGGTCGAGGTCCAGCGCCGCCTCGACGGCGGTGACGCCGCTTTCGGAGACCTTCACCGAGCCCAGGCTGACCGGGATCGAGCCGCGGACTTCGCGGAACCCGAAGTTCCGGACGGTGAACGCGGCCGAGGTCCGTTCGGCGAGCACGGTCCAGGTGCCGGTGCGCGAGGACGTCCCGGCGGTCATCGCGGCTCACCCACCAGGCCGAGCGAGGGCAGGGACGTGTGGAGCACGCGGTGGACGTCGACCCGGTCGGGGCCGGGGAGCAGCGCGGGATCCTCACCGGGCAGCAGTTCCGTGCTCATGATCGTCTTCTGGACGGCTTCCAACGCCTCGATCGATTCGGTGAAGCCGAGGACGAGGCTGGAGCGGTCCTCGGCGGTCAAGACGTAGATCCCGCCGACCCCGCCGACCCCGCGGAGTCCCCGGACGGCGGGCCGGATCCGCATCCGTCCGCCGAAATCGGCGGCGTCCGCCTCGGCCCGGGTGAGCGGCCTGTCGAACCAGGTCGCCTGTGCGATCCGGGGTTCGGCCGCGCCGCTTTCGACGTCGGAGACCTCGTACACGCGGGCTTCGGACGTGCCGGGGGTGCGGCGGACGGCGGCGGCGAGCGCGGACCCGCGGTCGCGCCACAACGCGACGACAAGCCCGGTCAGGCCGCCGACCTGGGCGAGTGTGCAGGTGCCCGGCGAACCGGTACCGGGATGCAGTTCCGCGGCGAGGGCGTGGCCCCAGCCCTCGGACTCGTCGGCGTGGGAACGCCGGAACTGGTGGACGGTGGCGTACATGGGCTTTCCTTTCCCGTCGGACGCACCGACTCTGCGCTCGTGGCGGCGCCCGGACATCAGTGCCAGTACGCAGGGCGGTACGGAATCGGGTCCGGGGAGCGATACTCCTTCCGTGAACCGGGAACCGTTCGTGGGCCGGGCGGGCGAACTGGCGAGCCTGCGCGGCAGGCTCGCGGACGCCGCCGCGGGCTCCGGCGGGCTCGTGCTCGTCTCCGGACCACCCGGGATCGGCAAGACCCGGCTGGTCGAGGAAGCGACGGCCTCGATGTCCGGAGTCGTGTGGGGCCGGTGCGCCGACGACCCAGGCGCGCCGCCGCTGTGGCCGTGGCGGCGGGTCGTCGAGGCGCTGCCGTCGGTCGATTCGGCCGTGACGGCCGCGTTCGCCGAGACCGAGGGCGCCGCCGACGTCCAAGCGGCGCGGTTCCGGCTGGTGGCGGCCGCGGCCGACGCGCTGGTGGCCGCCGCGGAGCCATCGGGGCTGGTCGTCGTCCTCGAGGACCTGCATTGGGCCGACGAAGCGTCTTTGCGTCTGCTGCGGCATCTGGCGGGGGAGTTGAGGCGCTCGAAGCTGGCCGTGATCGCGACGCACCGGGACACCGGGCACACGCCCGCACTGGACGCCGCCCTGCCGGACCTCCTGCGCCGGCCGGGCGCGCGGAGCATCTCGCTGCCGCCGCTGGCCGAATCCGACGTCCGGGTGCTGCTCACCGAACTGGCGGGAGCACCGCCCGCCGAGGAGGACGTCCGCGAGGCGCGTCGCCGTTCCGGTGGGAACCCGCTCTATCTCGGCGCGATCGCGCGTTCGGCGGGCGTAGCGGAACTCGGGCATCTCGTGCGCGCCGCGGTGGCGGCCCTCGAACCGGGGGTGCGGCGCCTGATCGCCATCGCTGCCGTCCTCGGCGAGGACGTCGAAGCGCCGGTGCTCGCGGAGGTGTCCGGTCTGCCGCTCGGCGACGTGGTCGACGGCCTCGATCAAGCCCTCCAGGCCGGGGTGCTGGGTTCCGGACGGTTCGCGCACGCCGTCGTCCGCGACGGTGTCTACGCGGATCTGGGCCAAGGTGAGCGGGAAGCGTTGCACGGCCGGGCCGCGGCCGCGCTCGAGGAACGCGCCCGGCGTGATCCCGCACTGGCCGGGACGGTCGCCGGGCATTGGCTGCGTTCGGCGTCCGCGCCGGAGAAGACGGCGGAATGGGCGGCGCGCGCGGCCGCCGAAGCGAACCGGGCGCTGGCCTTCGACGAAGCGGCGAGGTTCCTCGAGATCGCGCTGGACGCCCGCACGAAGGCGGGACTGTCCGAAGTGGACCGTGCCGGACTCCTGCTCGATCTCGCCGTCGCCGAATACCGGACCGGACGGTTCGCGCGAAGTCTCGGCCACGCCCGGCGCGCCGCCGATGCCGGACTGGTCGCCCGCGCGGCGCTGGTGGTCCGCGACGTCGCGGCGCCGGATCTCCTGCCGGGTATCCGCGATCTCGCCGCCCGCGCGCTCGCCGCGGACGGGGTCGGCGACGCGACGCGGGCCCGCCTGCTGGCGCACAGCGCGTCGGTGGGAGCCGACTACGGCCGTTTCGCCGAAGCGGGGAAACTCGCCGACGAGGCCTTCGCGCTCGCCGAGGCGACAGGCGATCCCGAAGCGCTGGTCGACGCCGTCCGCGCACGGATGAAGGTCGCCCCGGACACCCTGCCGCGGGCCGAGCGGCTGCGCCTCGGCGCACTCGCGGCCGAACTGGGCACGCGGACCGGGCAGCCGCTGGTTTCCTTGTGGGGCCACAAATGGCGGATCGACGCCGCGCTGGAGGAAGGGCGGATGGCGCTCGTCGACGACGAACTCGTCGCGGTGACGACGCTGGCGCGACTGACCAGGCTGCCACTGGTCCGCTGGCACGATCTGCGGCTGCGCAGTTCGGTGCTGGCGTTGCGGGGAGATCTGGCCGAGGCGCGCGAGCTCGACTTCGCGGCGGAGGAACTGGCGGACACCGAACTGGCGGACGACTTCTCCGCGAAAGGGATGTCCTACGCGTTCCGCACCCAGCTCGTGCTGCTCACGGGCGATCCCGGCGATCTGCGAGGGGACTACGCGGGTTTGCTGGACCGGGCCCCGCACCTGCCGGTCACGCTGGTTTCACGGCCGTTGCTGAGCCTGATCACGGGCAACGTCGACGAGGCGAGGGTCCGGTACGAACAGCTGGTGCCCTTGGTGCGGAGCCCGGAATTCGCCCTGCACACCACCGGCGCGCTGCCCAATCTCGTCCCGCTGGTCGAGGCGTTCGGCGACGTCGAGATGGCGGAGTACCTGTTGCGGCGTCTCGAAGAGGTGCGGCCGATCGTGTCCGGCGGCGCCGGCGTCTTCTGCACCGGTTCGACCCTGGAGCAGCCCGCGCGGCTCAACGCCCTCCTGGGCCGCCACGACGAGGCGGTGCGGCTGTACGAGCGGACCATCGCCGTCAACGAAGGCATCGGCGCCCGGCCCGGTGTCGCCTCGGCGAGGCTACTGCTCGCCGAAGTCCTGGTCGCCAGGGGTGATCTCGTTCGTGCGCAAGGGATCGCGCGGGAAGCTCTCGACGAGTTCCGGCGGCTGGTGATGCCGGGACCGCTCGCGCGGGCCACGGCGCTGCTCGACCGGATCCGCGCCGGACGCCGCGCCGCCGACCCCCTCACCGGCCGGGAACGCGAGATCGTGGCCCTGCTCGCCGACGCGCTGAGCAATCGCCGGATCGCCGAGAAGCTCGTGCTTTCCGAACGCACGGTGGAAAGCCACGTCCGGAGCATCCTGGCGAAACTGGGGCTGGCGAACCGGACCGAGGTCGTCGCGTGGGCGAGCAGGGAAGGCGTCAGGGACTGACGGTCAGCTTGCCGAGGATGCGGGCGGCGACGGCGTCCAGGTGGTCGTCGACGAAGAAGTGACCGCCCTCGAACACCTCCGTCTCGAAGGAGCCGGTGGTGTGCTCGCGCCAGTTTTCGAGGTCCGGCAGGTCCAGGACCGGGTCCGCGTCGCCGGCGAGCGCCACGACAGGGCAGCTCACGTCGGGGCCGGGCCGGTAGCGGTAGGTCTCGACGGCCTTGTAGTCGCCGCGCAGCGCGGGCAACGCGAGGGCGCGGATGTCCGGATCGTCGAGGATCATCGCGGCCGTGCCGCCGAGCCTGTTGATCGCGGCCAGGAAGGTGTCGTCGTCGGCGAGGTGGAGCTCCTTCTCCTTGTTCAGCTCCGGCCCGCGGCGGGCCGAGACGAACAGCGCCGCCGGAACGAGGCCACGCGCTTCGAGCAGCCGGGCGACCTCGAACGCGACGATGGCGCCCATGCTGTGGCCGAAGAGGGCGAACGGTTTCGGGAGCGCGGCGACCACGTCCACCATCTGCTCGGACAGGGTGTGCAGATCGTCGATGACCGGCTCGCCCATGCGGTCCTGCCGTCCCGGGTACTGGGCGGTGTGCACCTCGACGGTGGGGGAGAGCGCCGCCGAAAGCGAGCGGTACGCGCTCGCCGATCCACCGGCGTGCGGGAACGCGACGAGCCGCATCTCGGCCGCCGGCGCCGGATGGAAGCAGCGTGTCCAGCCGCGGAGAGCCTGCCCTGCCATCGAAATTCCCCCATTCCGTGCGGGAACGGCCCGCACAACACTGGAATGTACGGGGAATTCTCGGGGTGAGTCCATGCTTGTGCGGGGTTGTTCACGCCGGGACGGGGTGTGAACACTGGAGATCGGCCCGCATCCAGGGCCAGGCGGAAGGGAGCGAGTGTGGCGGAGGACCTGAAGATCAGGGTCGGCGCGGGGCTGGGGACCGGGACGGCGCCCGAGGAATTCGGCGCCGCTGTCGACCTGCTGGAGCAGGCGGGCGTCGATTCGCTCTGGCTGCCCGAGGCGGTGTACTCGCCCAGGATCGACCCTGTCGTCGGGCTGACGCACGCGCTCGCCCGCACCTCGAAACTGAAGGTCGGCACCGGCGTGATGGTGCTGCCCGGGCGTGACCCGGTGCTGGTCGCCAAACAGCTCGCCTCCCTCGCGGCGCTGGCGCCGAAAAGGGTCCTCCCGGTCTTCGGCCTGAAGCCCGCGCGCGACGCGGAACTGCCGCTGTTCCCGGTGCCGCCCGGCCGTCGCGCCGCGGTGTTCGACGAGTCGTTGCTCCTGATCAAGGCGTTGCTGGAACAGGAAGAGGTGACCTTCGAGGGCGAGTTCTTCCGGGTCGAGGGCGTCGGGCTCGGCCTGCGCCCGCTGAAACGGCTCGACCTCTGGCTCGGCGGGAAGGCGCCCGGCGCGTTGCGGCGGATCGGCAGGCTCGCGGACGGCTGGCTGGCCAGTTTCCTCACGCCGGAGGAGGCGCGCGCGGGCCGCGAGACGATCCAGGAGGCCGCCGCCGAGGCGGGCCGGGAGGTCGAGGCCGACCACTTCGGGATCAGCCTCATCGTCGCCGAGGACGGGATCCCGGACGCGCTCGCGGCCTCGGTCGCGGCACGGTCGGACGCGGATCCGTCGCGGCTGATCGCGGGCAGCTGGAGCGCCGCCCGAGACCTGCTCGGGGAGTACATCGACGGCGGGCTGAGCAAGTTCGTGCTCTACCCGGCCGGGCCGGAGCCGATCGAGCGGTTCGTCGAGAACTTCGCCGAGTACGCGATCCCGCTGCAGAACTGAGCGGGCCCGGGTGGTCGTGAGTGGTAAGTGTTGCTCTGACTCGAATCGCCGCTCACGAGGGTTGCGAGGGGTTTGTCGTGGCGTCCTGAAGGCCCCCTTTAAGACGTTCACCGTCCCAAAGGGGGCCTTCAGGACACCCCGTGCACCCTCCGGCTCGTTCACGACCTTTACCTGGCTAGCTAGGGCCAGGCATGTCGCGAAAGCCACTTTCGGGACATCAGATGTCCCGAAAGTGGCTTTCGCGACACCACGGACGCGGACTCTCGTGTCCAGACGGACGACACGCGGCGGACCCCGTGACCGACCGCGACCCCAATCCAGTAGGTAACCAAGACACCTACGGCTCACGACCACCGGTACTGACGTCTGCCCGGAGCTAGTCGAACTTCAGCTCTTCGGTCCGTCGCGGCATCAGCAGCAGCGCGCCGACGCTGAGCACGGCGACCACCAGCATCGCCAGGAAGACGTGGTGCGTGGCGTCCGCGAGGGCGCCACGCACGAACGTCGTCGTCGGGGTGTCCGGGCCGTGGCCCTCCAGGACGACGCTGGTCGCGTCGACGCCCGAGGGCAGGCCGACGACCCCGGCGGGCGGGTTCGCGAAGCGGTTCGCGAGGGTGGCGTTCGCGATCGCGCCGAACATCGCCACGCCGACCGCGCTGCCCAGCGAGCGGCTGAACATGTTGGTCGCGGTGACGACGCCGCGGCGTTCCCAGCCGATGGTCGACTGCACGGCGATCAGCGTCGGGCTCGACGCCAGGCCCAGCCCGATCCCGAGGACGAACGCGGCCGCGGCCGCCAGCCAGATCGACGAACCCGACGCCAGGAACACCGTGAGCGCCGCGCCCGCGATGACGATCCCGCTGCCGATCAGCGCGGTGTCCCGGAACCCGATCCGCATGTAGATCCGGCCCGCGAGCGACGCCGAGATCGGCCAGCCGACGGTCAGCGCGGCCAGCGCGAATCCGGCGACCAGCGCGCCGGTGCCGAGCACCCCCTGCGAGAAGGTCGGCAGATACGAGGTGAGGCCCATCAGCAGCATGCCGACGACGACGGCGACCAGGTTCCCGCCGATCAGCGTCCGTTTGGTGAAGATCCACAGCGGCAGGACCGGTTCCTCGGCCTTGCGCTCCACGAACACGAACGACACCAGCAGCACCACCGCGCCGGCGAAGATCGCCAGGCTCGGCGCCGACGCCCAGCCCCACGCGACCCCGCCTTCCAGCAGGCCGAGGATCAGCAGCGAACAGCCGAGGGTGAGCAGCGTGGCGCCGAGGTAGTCGATGCGGTGCGAGCGGCGTTCGACGCGCTCGCGGAAGTTCCGGAACAGCATCCACGCCGCCAGCGCGCCGAGCGGCAGGTTGATGAAGAAGATCCAGCGCCAGTCGAGGTACTCGGCGAACACACCGCCCAGCGTCGGCCCGACCACCGACGAGATGGCCCAGACGCTGGCGAGATAGCCCTGCACCCTGGCGCGTTCCTCGACGGTGTACATGTCGCCGACCATGGTCAGCGCGATCGGCTGGATGGCGCCCGCGCCGATGCCCTGCACCGCGCGGGCGGCGATCAGCACCGGCATGCTCCAGGCCGCGCCGCAGAGCACCGAGCCCAGCAGGAACGCCGCGATCCCGAAGAACATCACCGGCCGCCTGCCGAGCACGTCGGCGAACTTGCCGTACAGCGGCACGGTGACCGCTTGGGTCAGCAGGTAGATCGAGAACAGCCACGGGAACTGCGAGAACCCGCCCAGATCGGCGACCACCGAGGGCACCGCCGTCGCGATGATGGTCGAGTCCAGCGCGATCAGGCCGGAACACAACATCACGGCGATCAGGACGGGGCCGCGTTCGGAGCGGAATCCGACCCCTTCCTTCGCGGTGACCGGGGCCGGGGTGGACATCTGTGGGGGTCTCCTCGGGCTCATGAAGGGCGTCAACTGCTTCGCATGGGTAAGCATTCCACGGGGACACCCGGTCATGGGACCGATTTTTTCCGTGAGCTATCCCGCAAAATGGATCGGATGAGCACCTGGATCCGCCCGATCGACCGTGGCTGGGTTGTCCGCGACACCGTCCCGGGGCCCGACGTCGACGAGTTCGCCGACCCGGCCCGGGTGGTCGCCGCGCTCGCCGAGGCGCGCGGGGACAGCCTGCTGGCGGTCCAGCATCCGGCAAGGACCCCGGCCGCGCTGGCGGGCGGTCTCTCGATCGAGGAGGCGCTGCCGCAGGCCAGGGCGACGTTCGAGCGTATCCGGGAGCGGCATTACCGCCCGGTCGCCGCCGTCGTCGCGCCGTACCGCGTCGACGGGCCGGACGGGGTCGCGCTGGGCGTGCTGTGCCTGGTCGATCCGGCGGCGGTCCGGGACGACGGGGTGACCAGGGTCCGGCACACCGAGGACGTCTATCCGGACGTCGTCGCGGAGCGGGCCGCGATGCTCGCCGGGCTGGGGGTCGCCACGAGCGCCGCCATGCTCGTCCCCGCGACCGGCGGCCGCGAGTTGACCGCGCTGATCGAACGGACCTGCCGGGGGCAGGTGCCCACGCTGTCCACAGTGGACGCCGCGGGCCGCAAACACGAACTGTGGCTCATCGGCCCCGGCGACGGGCAGTCCGGGCTGCTGGCGGCCCTGGACGAGATGGATCTCCTGGTCGCGGACGGCAATCACCGCGTCGCCGCCGCCGCGGAGTCGGGGCGCGGCTCGTTGCTCGCGCTGGTCACCGGGGGACCGGGACTGCGGATCGGGCCCATCCACCGCGTGCTGGCCGGCACCGGCCTCGACGCGGGCACGCTGGCCCGGCGATGGACGGAGGCGGGCTTCGACGTCCAACCAGGCCACCCCGAGCCGCCGCCCGAAGCCGGTGAGGTGACCGTGCTGGCGGGAGCGTCGGCTTTCCGGATCGTGCTCGGCAAGGCGGGTCTCGACCACGCCTTGGTCGAGCAGGAGCTGCTCCGCGAGGCGCTCGGCGTCGACCCGGACGGGCCGAACGTGCGGCCGTTGCTGCCGGGCGTCCCGGTCCCGGAGGACGCCGACGCGGTACTGCTGCTGGCCCCGGTCCCCTACGCGGAGGTGCTCGCCGTGCACGCGGCCGGGCTGCGGATGCCGAGGAAGGCCACCTATTTCACGCCGAAACCCCGCAGCGGTCTCTTGCTGGCGGAGCTCTGACGTCGCGCTTTTGTCGGTGGTCAGGCCTACGATCACCTCGTGGACCTGCCCGTTATGCCGCCCGTCAAGCCGATGCTGGCCAAGGCCGTGCACGAACTGCCGCGCACGCCGGGGCTGCTGTACGAGCCGAAATGGGACGGTTTCCGCTGCGTGGTCTTCCGCGACGGCGACGAGGTCGTCCTGGGCTCGCGCAACGACAGGCCGCTGACGAGGTACTTCCCCGAGCTGGTCGAGCTGCTCAAGGAGGCGCTGCCCGAGCGCTGCGTCGTCGACGGCGAGATCGTGCTGGTCACGGAGGGCGGGCTCGACTTCGAGGCGCTCCAATTGCGTCTGCATCCGGCGGCGTCCCGGGTGAACAAACTGGCCGCCGAGACGCCGGCCAGTTTCGTGGTGTTCGACCTGCTCGCCCTCGGAGACCGGGATCTGACGCCGGAACCGTTCGGGGAGCGGCGAAAGCTGCTCGAAAGCGTCGTCGACACGAAGTTCGCCCGGGTGCACCTCACGCCGCTGTCCGAGGATCCTGACATCGCCCAGGACTGGTTCACCCGGTTCGAGGGCGCGGGTTTCGACGGTGTGATGGCCAAACCCGCCGACGCACCGTACGAACAGGACAAGCGGGTGATGTGGAAGGTCAAGCATCAGCGCACCGCGGACTGCGTCGTCGCCGGGTTCCGGTGGCACAAGGACGGCGTCGGCGTCGGGTCGCTGCTGCTCGGGCTCTACAACGACGAAGGCGTCCTGAATCACGTGGGCGTCGCCAGCAGCTTCACCGCCGCGAGGCGACGTGAACTGGTCGACGAGCTGGCCCCGTTGCGGGAAAACGCGCTGGAGAGCCACCCCTGGCGCGAGTGGGCCGAGGCCCACGAGGAGGCAGGCGGCCGCATGCCCGGTGCGGGCAGCCGGTGGGCGCCCAAAAAGGATCTGAGCTGGGAGCCCGTCCGCATCGAGTGGGTCGCCGAGGTCCGCTACGAGCACGTCGAGGGCACGCGGTTCCGCCACGGCGGCAGGCTCGTGCGCTTCCGTCCCGATCGCGAGCCCGCTTCCTGCACATACGCGCAACTCGAAGAGGTCCCACCCGCCGAGCTGGCCACGTTGTTCACCGAGCTGGGGGAAACATGAAGTCGGAACCGGTCACGCTGGACCTGGACGGCGTCGAGTTCACGGTGTCCAATCCGGGCAAGGTCTACTTCCCGGAGCACGGCGAGACCAAACTGGACCTCGTCGAGTACTACCGCGCGGTTTCGGGGCCCTTGCTGGCGCAGCTCGGTGGGCGGCCGCTCTTGCTGGAACGCTATCCCGACGGAGCGGGCGGGAAGTCGTGGTTCCAGAAGCGAGTCCCGAAGAACGCGCCGGACTGGCTGACCACGACGGTGGTGTCCACACCGAACGGAACCACTTCGGACGCGCTCGTGGCGAAGGACCTCGCGCATGTCATCTGGGCGGTGAACCAGGGCTGCCTCGGGTTCCACGTCTGGCCGAACCGTGCCGACGCGCCGGACATCAGCGATCAGCTACGCGTCGATCTGGACCCGTCGCCGGGGATCGGGTTCCCCGAGCTGAGGCATGGCGCGGTCCTGACGAAGAGGCTGCTCGAGGAACTCGGGATCGCCGCGCAGCTGAAGACGTCCGGCTCGCGCGGACTGCATCTTTACGTGCCGCTGGAACCGAAGTGGGACGCCTATGAGGTCCGCGCGGCCGCCGTCGCGCTCGCCCGCGAACTCGAGCGCCGCCATCCGGAGGAGATGACGGCGCAGTGGTGGAAGGAAGAACGCGGCTCCAGGGTGTTCGTCGACTTCAACCAGAACGCGCCGCACAAGACGGTGTTCGGCGCGTGGTGCGTGCGGCCGCGGGTCGGCGGCCAGGTGTCGACGCCAATAGCCTGGGAAGAACTGGAAACCGTCGAGCCGGACAAGCTCACGCTGTCCACCGTGCCCGCTCGGTTCGCCGAACGCGGAGACCCTTGGGCGGAAACGCAACCGCAGTCGATCGCGCCGCTGCTGGAAATGTCCGCAAGGGACATGGAGAACGGGCTCATGGACGCGCCTTGGCCGCCCGTCTACCCGAAGATGCCGAACGAGCCGCCCCGGGTGGCGCCGAGCAGGGCGAAGAAAGACAGCGTTTAGTCCTCTGAATGCGATCCTTGCACGCGCAACCACCGCAACCAGAGGACTAAACGTTGTCAGAGTGGTAGGTCGAAGGCGAGCTGGGTGTTCGCGGCGGGCTCGGCCTTGCGGGTGGAGCGGTGGCCCGGCAGCGTCGCGGCGCACCGGGGGCACGGCGCGACGTCGGTGGTGGTGAGATCCACCGGTGTCCACAGGCGGGATTCCTTGTCCCCGCAGGCGGAACGCCGGTATCGGAGGTCTTCGGAGCGGGTCATCAGGTGCGCGACGGGGGAGTCCTCCGGCAGCGCGCCGACCAGGTACCAGCGTCCGGCGGTGTTCGTCATGGAACTGTCCTCCCGATACAGGTGGTCCAGCTCGAGATTCCTTCCGGAAAACAGTGTCAAGGAGACGCGCCGCGATTCCCGGTATTTCGCGACCTTCGGGCGTGTCAGTCTTGTCGGATCCGTCAATCCTGAATGAAGCGGAGGACGCGCAGCATGCCCCGCTCGTCCACGACGTCGGGATCGTCCGCGACGCATTCCTCGAGGCGCGCGGTGACGTCCGCGATGTCGATTCCGGAGCCGATCAGCACCAGTTCGCTCCGGCGCGGGCCGCCGGACGGCCACGCCGACCGTTCCACCTGGATGAAGGAGCCCACCGTGTGCAGGCCGAACCGGGACCGAGGGCCGTTCGGGCCGAAGTCCAGGAAACCCTTGATCCGGTAGAGACCGCCGGGGCGCTGTTCGAGGAAATCCATCAGCCGTCGCGGGTCCAGCGGCCGATCGGCGGTGAAGGCGACGCTGTCGTACGCGGTGTGGAAGTGGTGCTCGTGGTCGTGCTCCTCCTCGCGGAGGTCGTCGAACGACAGCTGGCCCGCGCGTTCACGCGGCCGGGCGTCGAAGAACAGGGTGGGGTCGATCCGGCCGTGGGAGGTCGCGATCACCGGCGTGCCGGGCGCGATCTCGTCGATCGTGCCGCGCAGCTTGGCCAGGGCGTCTTCGTCGGCCCGGTCGGTCTTGTTGAGCACCACCAGGTCGGCGAACCCGAGGTGTTCGTCCAGTTCCGGGTGCCGCTTCCTGGTCGCCTCGAACTCGGCAGCGTCGACGAGTTCGACGAGACCCCCGTAGGCGATGGCGGGGTTCTCGCTGGCGATCATCAGGCGGATGAGGTCACGCGGTTCGGCGAGCCCGCTGGCCTCGATCACGATGACGTCGATGCCCGCCTCGGCCTCGGACAGTTTGGCGAGCATGGCGTCGAGGCCGCTCGCGTCGACGGCGCAGCACAGGCAGCCGTTGCCGAAGGACATCATGGTGTCGACCTGGCCGGACACGGCCATCGCGTCGACGGCGATGCTCCCGAAGTCGTTGACCACGACCCCGATCCGCGCACCCTGGCGGTTGGCCAGCAGGTGGTTGAGCAGGGTGGTCTTGCCGGATCCGAGGAAGCCCGCGACCAGGATGACCGGAATCCGCCTGTCGACCACGATTTTCCTTTCCGCCGGGATCACCGCACTCTAGCGACGGCGGGCAGGGGTCGATACACCGGTATGGGGAAAGAAGGGAAGGTCGAGCGGAAGAATACGCTCGAAAGAGTGATGAATACTATCGGGTAGAACGATCATAAAGTGATCTTCCAAGCTGGTGATCATTTCATCGCGCGCAATTCGGTGAATATCCCGCGAAGTCCGACTCGATTCCAAATATTGTCGCCGCCAAGCTTTCTACCTGCTGAAATGTCAGCATGGGCTGGGCTTCTGCCATTTGGTGGATCGGGCTCGTCTTTCTGTGGGGTATCGTCTTCCGTCTGGTCCGGACCCGGCCGTCTCGCCGCTCAGGCATGATCCTCCGGGCATTTCCGAAAAGCAGGAGGAATGGTGATCGTTCCCGCCGCAGGTGCCGGCGTCGAATTCGGAGAGTGGGAGGCCGAAGTATCGACGGCCTCCATGCGGGTGACGGATATCCCCCGCTTGCCTTCGGAAGTGAGCCCGCGGGGACGGAGCGTGGACTTGGCCGAGGCGGAGGACTTCCTCCGGCTGTTCCACGCCGAGACGGACGGCGGTGAAACGCGGTTGCGCGAGCGGCTCGGCCGGGTCCGCGCCGAGATCCACGAGACCGGAACGTACCGGCACACCACCGGCGAACTCGAGTTCGGCGCACGGGTGGCCTGGCGGAACTCCGCGCGCTGCATCGGCAGGCTGTACTGGCAGGGGCTGAAGGTGCGGGATCGCCGCGACGCCGACGGTGCCGCCGCCATCGCCGAGGAGTGCGTCACCCATTTGCGCGAGGCGACCCGGGGCGGCCGGATCCGTTCGACCATCACGGTGTTCGCGCCGGACGGCCCCGCCGGGCCCGGCCCGAAGATCCACAACGACCAGCTCATCCGCTACGCGGGCTATCGGCTCAGCGACGGCTCGGTGCTGGGCGATCCCCGCCACGCCGACTTCACCGAGACCGTCCAGGAGCACGGATGGCGCCCGCCCGAGCGCAAGGGTTCTTTCGACGTCCTCCCGCTGCTCATCGAGTCCGAACCGGGGGAGCGGCGGCTGTTCCGGCTGCCGTCGGACGCCGTCCTCGAGGTCCCGCTCTCGCATCCCGACCATCGCTGGTTCGCCGGGCTCGGGCTGCGCTGGCACGCGGTACCGGCGATCAGCAACATGCGGCTGGTCGTCGGCGGGATCACCTATCCCGCGGCGCCGTTCAACGGCTGGTATCTCGCCACCGAGGTCGGCGCGCGCAATCTGGCCGACACCGACCGGTACGACCTGCTGCCGGTGATCGCGGACCTGATGGGCCTGTCGACGGCGTCGGAACGCACTTTGTGGCGTGATCGCACACTGGTCGAGCTGACACTGGCCGTCCAGCATTCCTTCGACGCGGCGGGCGTGACCGTCGCCGACCATCATTCCGAAGCACGGCGATTCCTCACGCATATCGCCAAGGAAGAACGTGCGGGCCGCCGTTGCCAGGCGGAGTGGAGCTGGATCGTCCCGCCGCTTTCCGGCGGGCAGACCGCGGTGTTCCACCGCTACTACGACGAACCCGACCCGGCCGCGAGACCGGCCTTCCTTCCTCCTGGGTAACGCCCCGACGGGTGAAGAGGTGAGCCGAATGCGGCGTGTCGATGAGCCGGACGGTGGCTTGGGTTGCGGCCACGCGGACAATGGACGTATGACCGCAGTGCTCGTCGCTCACGCCGGCCGGTCCGGCGGGACAAAGGAGATCGCCGAGGTGATCGTCGCCGAGCTGCGCGAGGGCGGTCTGACGGCCGATCTGCTGGACGCCGCCGAGGTCGTGGACGTCGAACCGTACGGCGCGGTGATCGTGGGGAGCGCGCTGCACCACCGGCGATGGAGCCCGGCGGCGGTACGCCTGCTCACCGAACACGAGGAGGCGCTCCGGAGGCGCCCTGTCTGGCTGTTCCACAGCGGTCCCTGCGGTCCGCTCGCCGCGGGCAAACGGGTCAGCCTGCCCGCGGGGGTCGCCCTGCTGGCCGCACGGATCGACGCCGAACGCACGGCCACCTTCGGCGGCAAACTCACTCCGGCCACCGCCCGCGGTTTGCTCTGGAAGATCAAGGCCGCGGGCCCCTGGGCCGGAGACTTCCGCGACTGGCCGTCGATCCGGGCCTGGGCACGCGATGTCGGCCGTCGCGTGCGTATCCGGGTCCCCCTTTGACAGCACAGTTTGATAAGTGTCCTGTTGTAGGGTGTTCGCATGGACAAAAAGTTCACCGCGAAGCTGCTCAAGAGCCCGGAAAAGGGCGGCTGGACGTACGTGATCATGCCCGGTTCCGCCGAGTATTTCGGCACCAAAGGGCTGGTGAAGGTGCGTGGCACCATCGACGGACATCCGTTCCGGAGTTCGTTCATGGCACTCGGCGACGGCACCCACAAACTCCCGGTGAAGGCCGACGTGCGCAAGGCGATCGGCAAGGGAGAGGGTGACACGGTCGACGTCGTCCTGCTCGAACGGTTAGAGGGCTGAGTGGCCGCGGACTGGAAACCTTCGCCGGTCATCAAGATCTACGAGGCGCTCGGCGCGGTGGCCGACGGACGGGTCGAGATCGACGGTGACACGGCGCGCGTCGCGTCTTCGGACAAGGCGAAGACGTACGACGTTCGCCATGATCCGGCCGCGGGCTCGATCACGGCCAACGACAACGGGTCCTACTGGCAGGGATACCTCGGATATCCGGGTATCGCGTACCTGATGGCGCGCGGCGTGCTGAGCTACGACAGTGGCCTCGCCGTCGAGCTGGCGGGCGTGCCGTGGAAGGAACTCGCCACCAAGTACCGGAACGACTGGGCGAAGGTCGAGAAGCACGTCCGCGACGACCTGTCCGGCCGGGGCGTGGACCTGGACCGGTTCGACGCCGGTCTCGCGGAGATTTCGACTCAGCTGGAAAAGCTGGCGCTCACCAAGCTTTCCCCTCGGCTGCGGCCGCCGAAGTGAGTGGCGTTACGGACTAGGGCCACGGCACGCTAGGCACCTACTGGATTCCGGCCGCTGCTGCTGGCTCTGCCCGGTCCGTGAAGGACTCCTTGAGGGACTCTGGGTCCCTGAAGGAGGCCTTCACGGACTTCAGGCGACCAAGGTGACGAGACCCAGTGCTCAGCCGCAGTGTTCCGACGGGCTGTTGTAGGTCGTCCCGCCCGCGGAACCGCCCCACTTCACGCATTTGTCCGCAGCGGCCGCCCGCACCGGACCGGCGAACCACGAGAACGATCCTGAGTCGACGAGCCGGGTCGACCCCTGGACCTCGAGGTAGGCCGACGTCGCGGTCGCGGTGCCCGCGGCCGTGCTCTTCATCGTGCTGACACAGTTCTGACCGTTGGAAGCGTTGTAGGACAGGTAAACCGTGCCCGCCGTCCCCAGCGGTTCCGAGTCGATCACGCCGTAGCCGCCGCCGCACGCGGGGGCGCCGAGCGTCGTCTCGGTGACGGTCGAGAAGCGGATGGTCTCGTTGGCGTTGCCCGCCGGGCCCGCTTCGTACAGCACACCGACTGAACCCGAGGACAGCTGGACCATGTCGGAGTACGCGGCGTCCCCGCTCCACACCAGCGTTCCGGCGGAGCTGCCCTGCCAGTTCGCGCCCTCGTCGAACGACGAGCGCACGACGAGTTCCTTACGACGGTCGCAGACCGACGGTGCGGCGAACAGGATCCGGTTGTACTTGCCCGCCTTGTCGGTCGCGGTCATCCGCGCGGTCGAGGCCTGCACGACCGGGGTGATCAGGTCTTCCTCGAAGGTGAACTTGGTGGAGAAGCTCGCCCCGCCGTCGGAACTGAGGGCGAAGGCGCGGTTCTTCGCGCCGCCGCTGAGGCATTTGTCGTTGTTGTTGGCCTGGTTGCGCGCCGCGGCGTAGACCCGGCCGTCGAGCAGTTCGGTGACGCTGATCTCCTGCGGGTTCAACGTCGCCGCCGGACTGTCGGTGGCGCCGCGTTTCCAGGTGACACCCTGGTCGTCGCTGTAGATCAGCGCGCCGCTGTTCTTGCCGCCATCGGTGTAGCTCATCCCGGCGACGATCCGGCCGGCGTGCGCGCCGCGCGTCAGCACGATGCCGTGCGACGGTCCGGTCGCGAGCCAGCTCGGCGCGGTGCCGAACCCGAGCTGCGTGGTGAGCACCTTGGGCGCGGTCCAGGTCTTTCCGTGGTCGTCGCTGAGCGAAACGCGCGGAATCCGGTTGCAGTCGGGGTTCTTGACGCATTCCATCACCGACAGCAGCACGATCCGCCCGGTGGACGGGATCACGATCGGCGTCGGGTTTCCTTTGGTGTCACCGAAACCTTCGATGACGACCTTCGAGGCGCTCCAGGTCTTCCCGTTGTCGGCCGAGCGTTTCACGACGAGGTCGATGTCGCCGCGGTCGTTGCAGAAGCTGGCGCCGCCCTTGCGGCCTTCGGCGAACGCGAGCAGCTCGCCGTTGTTCGCTTTGACGACGGCGGGGATTCTGAAGCAGTCGTAACCTTCTGTTTTCTCTTTGTACACCACCGTGTTCCCGACGGCGGCGGTCGCGGCGGGCGCGGCGAGTGAGGTGACCGGGGAGGCGCCGACCGCCGCGATGGCGACGAGGGCCGCGAACAGGCCCTGTGCGACGCGAGAGATCTTCACGGGAATGCTCCGTCCTGGATTCGATTTCCGGGTGACGGGACATCAGAGTCCTTCCCGGTCGTACAAGGCGCGTACAACCCGGTTTCGCGTTCTGTGTCAGGTGACGCAGAACAAGAGGTCCTTCCCTGTCAAAGTCTCTTCAGCCGGCCACGGCGCGACATGAGGAAGGGGAGGGCCGCATGAAGGTGATCGATCCCGAGGGGCGGAAGTGGGAGATCATTCGCCGTTTCGCGCCGTGGCGCCGGTGGGTTCAGCCGTTCGCAGTGCTCAACCGCGGCTACCAGCACTACAAGATCACCGCGGACTGGACGCTGTACCTCAAGGACCTGCCCAACGAACCCGTGGACGAACCCATGGACGGCCCCGGGGACAAGGTGGCCGTAGGGCTGCTCGCAGCGTTTGCTTTCCTGGAAGCGCTTGTGGAGATCCCGTTCCGTCTGCTCTTCGGGCTGGTACTGGTGCCGGTCCGGTGGCTGGAGATGCTGGTTCAGGGCGTCGCGGGATCCGTCGCACAGGCCGTCCGGTGGTTCCGAAAGGCGCCGGAGCGGGTCGACGTCGTCGGCTGGAACAAGGATCGGACCGGCCTTGTCTCGCTGGCGATCCTCAAGGTCCACAGGGACCTCGCCGACCCGTTGGCCGCCGAACTGCACGCCCTGTTCCGCGACCGGATCATGTTCGACCCCGGCGATCCGGCCGTGCACGAGGTGCTCACGCGCTTCGGCGTGCGAGTGGAGAAGCATCGCACCCTGCTCCGCCGCCGGACTGCCGGAATCGCCGCATGACGGCGGGCGATCTGTGCCAGGATCCGGTCACCGGTGAGGGGGAGTGCGATGCGGGTGACCGATACCGACGGTGGCGAGTGGCTGATCGTGCGCCGGTTCGCGCCGTGGCTGCGCCGGATCCGCCCGCTCGCGATCGTCACCGAAAGCGAGAGCTACCGGGAAGTGTCGTTCACCCGGCTCCGCGGCGAGCCCACCGCCGGAAAACGACCGGGCCTCGAGGACTGGCTGATGCTGGGGTTCGCCGTCGCGCAGGCGGCCGGGCTGGCGCTGATCCTGTCACCGGTCATCCTGGTGGAGCTGGTGGCCTGGGCGGGCGCGGGCGCCTTCCTCTGGCTGGCGAGGCTCACCGGCCTCATCCGTGCCAGGATCGACCTCATCGCGCCGCCCCCGGCCGTGCGCAGCCTCGCGCCGGTGCGGGTCCTGCTGGTGCCGAGGGCCGCCTCGGCCAGGCTCGTCCGCGAACTCGGCGACCTGATCGAGACCACATCGGACTTCGACCCGGAGAACGAGCCGCGCGTGCGGAAGCTGTTCTCCGCCACCGGGGCGCGGGTGGAACGGCACTTCGGCCTGCCGTGGCGGCTCAGTGGTCGTCAGGTGCCAGCTGCCTGAGGTCCTTCAGGCTCCGGACGACCAGTCGCTGGCGGCCAGTGCTGAGCAGGCCGTCGGCGCGCAAGGTCCGCAGCGTCCGCGCGACGGCTTCCCGCGACGCGGACGCGAGTCCCGCCAGGTCGCGCTGGCTGATCCGCAACGCGATCAGGGTGCCGTCGGGGACGGGGACGCCGTACCGCTCGGCGAGATCGACCAGGATCGCGGCGATGCGTTCGGCGGCGGTGCTGTCACCGAATTCCGTACGGCGCGAGTTGGCGTAGCGCAGGCGGGAGGTGATGATCCGGAGCAGGACCACGGAGATCCCGGGCTGCTCTCGGAGCACCGAGTTGAACGCCCGCGCGGAGAGCCACAGCCCGGTGACCGGTTCGACGGCGATCGCCGTCGCCGAGCGCAGGCTGCCGTCCATCGACGCCATCTCGCCGATGATGTCGCCCGGATCGCGGACGGCGAGCACGGCGTCGTAGCCGCCGGTGGACACCGACGTGATCTTGACCCGCCCGGTCATCAGGATCAGCACCCAGTCCGACCGGTCGCCCTCGCGGATGATCACCGTCCCGGCCGGGTAGCGGCGCAGCTCGGCGCCGGCGCGCAACGCCTTGCGCTGGCCGTCGTCGAGCAGCTCCCAGAGCCTGCCGGGTGAATCTTGCGGCTCCGCCGCCGGCTGTGTCATTCCTTTTCGTCGCCTCCGTGCGCGATGGTACGAGCAGACGCCGCGGGACGTTAACCGGGGATCTCCTGGTATGCCTGGGAAAGGCGCTGGATCCCGTCCCGCACCTGCGCGCCTGTCGCGGCGCTGACGTAGCTCAGCCGGAGATAGGGCCCCGGCGCCTCGGCGGCGAAGTAGAGCCTGCCGGGGGTGACCGCTACTCCGGCGCGGAAAGCGGCACTGGTCAAGGTGACTTCATCGGCGAAACCGGGCAGCGGCTGCCACAAGTGATATCCCCCGGTCGGAACCGGGACGGTCCGCCAGCCGGGCAGGAACTCCCTCAGCGCCGAGACGGCGACGTCGCGGCGTTCGCGCAACGCGGCGGCGAGGGTCCGCAGATGGCGGGGCCAAGCGGGAGAGCTCACCAGCTCGAGGGCGGTTTCCTGGAGCGGCCGGGGGACGAAGAAGCTCTCGACGGCGTGGAGCCCGCGCAGCCGTTCCAGCGCCGGCCCGCGTGCGGCCAGCGCGCTGATCCGCAGACTCGGCGACGCGGGTTTCGTGAGCGACCGGATGTGCACCACGACGCCGTCGGGGTCGTCGGCCACGAGCGGCGGCGGGGGAGCCGGGCTGCCGGGGTGTGCCATCAGGCGCGCGAAATCGTCCTCGACGATGAAAGCACCCGCGTCACGGGCGATCCGCAGGACCTCGGCCCGGCGTTCGGCGCACAGCACCGCGCCGGTCGGGTTCTGGAACGCGGGCTGGCAGACGAACAGCCGGGCGCCGGTGTCGCGGAAGGCGTCCGCGAGCAGTTCGGGCCGGACGCCGTCGCGGTCGATCGGCACCGGGACCGGCCGCAGCCCCGAGGCCCTCGCGATGGCCAGCATCCCGGGGTACGTCGGCGATTCCACCAGCACCGGCGCGCCGGGGGCGCCGAGTGCGCGCAACGCCGTGGTCAGCGCGCTCTGCCCGCCCGAGGTGACCAGCACGTTCTCGACGTTCACGGGGCTGCCGATGTCGCGGGCGAACCAGGCCCGCAGTTCGGGCAGGCCGCAGATCGGCGGCCGGGTCCACGCGCCGGGACGGCGTCCGGCGCGGGCCGACGCCGCCGCGAGCTCGCGTTCCGGCTGGAGACTCGGATGCGTGTAGCCGCCGTTGAGATCGATGACGCCCGACGGCGGGTCGCTCAGCGCGGCGAGCACCCCGGACGCGTCGATCGCGCGGATCCCGGACTGTGAGCTCAGCGACACTTCCTGCCACGAGACGTCGCCGGTCACCGACACCTCGCGGGGCGGCGGGGCGCGGAACACGCCGGCGCCGGGACGGGTGATCACCAGGCCTTCCGCGGCCAGCGCGGCGATGGCGCGCGAAACCGTCACCGGGCTCACCTTCAGCTGCCGGACGAGCTCCCGGCTGGACGGGAGCTTTCCTTCGATCGGATAGCGCTCCAGCTCGGACCTCAGCTGTGTGACCAGGCTGGTGACGCTGCTACCATCGGACATGAGACTGGATGATAGCGCTATCGCGGACCGGGCAGTAGCGGTCCGCTCCGGGACCGTGCTGGCGGCGCTGGGTGTCTTCGCCTTCTCCTTCACGTTCCCCGCCACCGTCTGGGCGCTCAAGGGCTTCGGCCCGTGGACCGCCACCGGCGTGCGGAGCCTCCTGGCCGCGCTGGTCGCCGCGGCCTGTCTTCGCGCCTTCCGGGTCCCGCTGCCGAAGCGCGAACAGTGGCGCGGCCTCGCCGTGGTCGCCCTCGGTTGTGTCCTCGCGTTCCCGGTCTTGACCACGCTCGCCCTGCAGACGTCGTCGACGGCGCATTCGGCGGTGGTGATCGGGCTGCTGCCGATGGCCACCGCCGTCGTCTCGTCGAGGCTCACCGGACACCGGCCGTCCCGCCGGTTCTGGCTCGCCGCCGGGGTGGGCGCGAGCGCGGTCGTGGTGTTCACCGTCGCCCAGAGCGGCGGCGGACTGTCCACAGCGGACTTGTTCCTCTTCGCCGCGCTCGTGCTGTGCGCGTTCGGGTACGCCGAGGGCGGGAGGCTCGCCAGGGAGATGGCGGGCTGGCAGGTGATCGGCTGGGCGCTGGTGCTCGCGCTGCCGGTGACGGCCGCGTTCGCCGTCTTCGGTTTCGCGACCGAGCCGCTGCACATCACCGGGGAGGGGATCGTCGGCCTGGCCTACGTCGCGCTCATCTCGCAGTTCGGCGGGTTCTTCGCCTGGTACAAGGGAATGGCCGAGATCGGTGTCGCGCGCGCGAGCCAGTTGCAACTGGCGCAGCCGTTGCTGACCCTGGTCTGGGCGGTCCTGCTGCTCGGTGAGCACCTCCCGGCGGCCGCGCCGGTGACGGCGTTGATCGTCCTCGCCTGCATCGTGGTGACCCAACGATCCCGGAGCTAGCTTCGGCGCGGGCTGAAGGGGCCCTTCACCTCATGCGACGCGGTGAAGGACGCTTTCGTCGCATGTGATGCGGGGAAAGTTCCCTTCAGCCCCGGGTAGATCCACAGTAGTGAAGGGTGGCGTGGTGGCGGCGTTTACGCGTGATCGGGTGGCGATCTCGCGTGATTGGAGACGGATCTCGCGTGATTGGGCGACGTTCACGGAGTTCGCCGTCTGACCTCCACGTCGCGATTCCGCCAGACCGCGGTGTCCGCGCGGTGCTGGGCTGGGGCGCATGAACGCCTCGACCCTCGACACCTCCGCGCGGACCCCGTTGAAGGGATGGCTCGCCGTCCTCGCGGTGACACTGGGGATCTTCTCCCTCGTCACCACGGAGATCCTGCCGATCGGCCTCCTGACCCCGATCGGCGAGGACTTCCGGATCACGCCGGGGACGGCGGGCCTGACCATGACCCTGCCCGGATTCCTCGCCGCGCTCGCCGCCCCGGCCGTCACCGTCGCCGCCGGGCGGCTCGACCGGCGCGCCCTGCTGTGCGCGCTGATGGTGGTGCTGGCGCTGGCCGACGTCCTCGCGGCCACCGCGCAGGCCTACTGGGCGGTGCTCGTCTCGCGGGTGTTGGTCGGACTGGTGATCGGCGCGTTCTGGGCGATCGGCTCCGGGCTCGCCGCACGGCTCGTCGGTCTGGGACGCGCGGGTACGGCGACCGCCGTGATCTTCTCCGCCGTCCCGCTCGGCTCCGTCCTGGGAGTGCCGGCGGGGACGTTCGTCGGTGAGCTGTTCGGCTGGCGGGCGGCCTTCGCCGTGATGGCCGCCTTCACACTCGGCGTCCTCGCCGCATTGGCCGTCACGCTGCCTCCGCTGCCGTCCGCGGGCACGACCCGGCTCGACGTCCTGCGCGAGCTGACGCGCGGCCGGGCGACCAGGCTCGGCCTGCTCGTCACGGTGCTGGTCGTACTCGCCCACTTCGGGACCTACACCTACGTCACGCCGCTCCTGCATCAGGTGACGCGGGTGGGCCCGGAGCTGATCACCGTCTTCCTGCTCGTGTACGGCACCGCCGGGGTCGCGGGCAACTTCGTCGCGGGCGCGGCGATCGCCCGCGATCTCCGGCTCACCTTTCTCGCCGCCGCGGGCTTGATCGGTGTCGCGACCCTCGCGTTGCCGTTCATCGGCGACTCGAAGGGAGCCGCGCTCGCACTGCTGGTCGTCTGGGGCTTCGCCTACGGTGCGGTCCCGGTCTGCTCGGGAACCTGGTTCGCGAGGGCGGCACCGCAGGCGACCGAAGCGGCGTCGGTGCTGTTCACCTCGTCGTTCCAGGCGACCCTCTCGGCGGGCGCGCTCCTCGGCGGGATCGTCGTGGACTCGGTATCCGTCCCGGCCGTGATGGTCGTCGGCGGGGTGGTCGCGCTGCTCGCGGTGACCGTCCTCAGCCGAGCGCGGCCAGCGTGACCAGCGCGGTGGTCCCGACCAGCAGGGTGGAGAGCAGGCCGAGCACCAGCGCACGGCCCCCGGTGCGGACCAGCGTGCCGATCCGGACCGCGCAGCCGAGCCCGAACAGCGCCCCGGCCAGCAGCAGCGTGCAGGCGACCTTGGCGACGTCGAGTGCGACACCCGGCACGATCCCGGTGCTGCGTACGGCCGCCATCGCCAGGAAACCGAGGACGAACAGCGGGACCAGCGGCGGCCGCTTCCCGTCGGCGGGACGGTGGCGTTCGGCCACGCCGACCGCGGCGACCATCGGGGCCAGCAGGACCACTCGGCTGAGTTTGATCACGATGGCGACCGCGATGGCGGCGCCGCCCGCGGGCGTGGCCGCGGCGACGACCTGCGCGACTTCGTGCACGCTGAGCCCGGCCCATTCGCCGATCCGGACGGCGTCGAGCCGCAGCCAGCCACCGATCAGCGGGACGGCCGCGATGGCGAGCCCGCCGTAGAAGGTGACCAGCGCGACCGCGGTCGCGACGTCGGAGTCCTCGCGTTTGACGACGCCCTCCATCGCGGCGATGGCGGACGCGCCGCAGATCGAGAACCCGGTCGCGACCAGCATCGCGAGACCTCGCGGCACGCCGAGGAGCCTGCCGAGACCGATCGTGCCGAGGAACGTGATGCCGACCGTGAGCACGACGGCGAGCAGCGTCCCGGGTCCCAGCGCCAGGACCGACGGGAGCGAGAGTTGCAGGCCCAGCAGCACGACACCGGCGCGAAGCAGTTTCTTGGTGACTCCGGAGATCGCTTTGCGGGTCTCTTCCGAAACCGACGGCAGCGAGCCGGCGAGGACGCCGAGCACGACGGCGATGGTGAGCGCGCTGACGACCGGGACCGCGGTGCCGACCAGGTACGCGGCGGCCACTCCGGCGCCGGTGATGGTCAGGGCGGTCAGGTACGGCTTCGTCGGTCTCACGTGCGTCTTGCTCATGATTCGAGCCTCGCCCGGCCGGGGCGGCCTCGGTAGCGGGGAATACCAGGGGTAGGTCATAGACTTGGGCTATGACCACACCCGATCTGGACTCTCTGCGCCTGCTCGTGCTCGTGGACGAGCTCGGCAGCATCGGGCAGGCCGCGGCCAGGCTCGGGATCGCTCAGCCGTCGGCCAGCAAACGACTGTCCACAGTCGAACGACGGCTCGGGCTGGTGCTGGTCGACCGCACGCGGCGGGGGTCCGCGCTCACCCCCGACGGCCGGGTCATCGCGGGCTGGGCGAATCGCGTGCTGTCCGAACTCGATGGTCTGCTCGACGGCGCCGAGGCGCTGCGCACCCAGCACGACGCGCAACTGCGGGTCGCCGCGAGCATGACGCTGGCCGAGTATCTGGTGCCGGGCTGGATCGGCGAGCTCAAACGCGGCGACCCCGGGCTGTACCTCGGCCTGGAGGTCACCAACTCCGATCAGGCCGCGGAACTGGCGCGGGAGGGCAAGGTCGACCTCGGGTTCGTCGAGTCACCCGGCTCGTTGCCCGGCCTTTCGTCGAGGCGGGTGGCCACCGATCGCCTGGTCCTCGTCGTACCGGGAAACCATCCGTGGGCCCGCAAGCGCCGGCCCGTGACCGCGGCCGAACTGGCGATCACACCGCTCGTGGTCCGCGAACCGGGTTCCGGGACCAGGGAGACCGTGGACACCGCGTTGCGCAAGGCCGGTGTCGGACCGGCGAAACCGTTGCTGGAACTGGGTTCCGCCTCCGCGGTCGGCAACGCCGTGATCGCGGGCGCCGGTCCGGCGGTGATCAGCGAACTCGCCATCGTCCGGGACGTGGCCGAAGGCAGGCTCGTCCCGGTCGCCGTCGAGGGTGTCGACTTCGGCCGGGAACTGCGGGCGGTGTGGCCCGCCGGGCGGCGGCTGGCCGGTCCGGCCGCCGCGCTGCTGGCCATCGCCGTCCGGAATGCGAAATCCCGCTGAGTCCATTCACGTTTCTCGGTGAGCGGTCCGTTAAGCGCGCGTGATACCGAAAGCCTCGCCGTGGTGATACCGACGATAGGGCGAAACGCCGTCAATTCCCCGGAATGGGGTGGACCACCATTTACGGTGGTACTGGCGAAAGTGGAATGGCGAACTCCGGGTAACAGGCCGGATGGCGTATCGGGCGTTGGGTCACCTGGTCGTTGACTGTTCTTCCCTGCCACTGCGGGAAAACCGAGCGTCGCCGATGTCGGCTTCGTATCCGGAACGCTAATTTTTCGCGACGATCCTCGCGTTTCGCAGGTCGGCGTTCCGCCATCCGGTTCCTGTGACCGGAAACCCTACTGTCGAGTATTGACGTGAAGCGCCGCCTGCGTTTAAGTACGCCCGGTAACCAAATCACTCTTCCGTGTGCTCGGAGGCTTCCTGTGGGTACGGCGGATCTGCTCATCGCGGTGCATCCCTTCGGTGTGCCTTCCGCTCGGTTCACCGCGGCGGCGACGCGAGCCGGGGCGCTCGGTGTCCTGGACCTGACCGGCGGAGGCCGGGCGGCCCGCGAAGAACTCGATCTGGCGGAGCACTGGCTCGGAACCGGCTTCGGCGTCCGCGTCGCGGGACCGGTGGAACTTCCCCAGGCGGTGCACACGGTCCTGCTCGCCGACGGCGCCCCACTGTCCACTGTGGACTTCGGTGACCGGCGGGTGCTCGCCGAAGTCACCAGCCGGGAAGAAGCCGCGCGAGCCGTCGCCGCCGGGGTGGACGGCCTCGTCGCCCGCGGGCACGAGGCGGGCGGCAGGATCGGCGAGCTCGGCACCTTCGTGTTCCTGCAGCAGTTGCTGGCCGATCCGGCGATCGGCGTCCCGGTCTGGGCGTACGGCGGGATCGGTTCGCATACGGCGGCCGCCGCGGTCGCCGGTGGCGCGGCCGGTGTGGTGCTCGACACGGCGTTCGCGCTGCTCCCGGAAGCGGAGCTCCCGTCGGACGTCACGATGGTCCTGGAAGGCCTCGACGGCTCCGAGACCATTGTGGACGCCCGCGTGCGCGGACTCCGCCGCCGTCCGGGGCTGGAGGTGGGGCAGGACGCGTTCCTGCCCCAGCGTTTCCGCGAGACCTGGGGAACCCTTCCGGCCGCGATCCGGGGCGTCCGCGCGTCGATCGCCGAAGGTCTCACCGCTTCCGGCGCCGCGCCGCCGCTCGCGCAGGGCCCGATGACCAGGGTCAGCGATCAGCCCGAATTCGCCGGAGCGGTCGCCGCCGGGGGAGGGCTGCCGTTCCTGGCGTTGGCGTTGTCCGGGCCTGAGCGGACTCGCGAGATGCTCGAGAAGACGAAGGCCGCGCTGGGTGCCGCGCCCTGGGGTGTCGGTGTCCTCGGGTTCGCCGACGAGGACGTCCGCGCCGCGCAACTCGACGTGATCCGCGAGATCCGGCCGAGTCACGCGATCATCGCCGGAGGCCGCCCGGCGCAGGCGAAGGCGCTGGAAGACGCCGGTATCTCGACCTTCCTGCACGTCCCGTCGCCGGGCCTGCTGCGCCAGTTCCTCGAAGCGGGGGCGCGCAAGTTCGTCTTCGAGGGCGCCGAATGCGGTGGGCACGTCGGCCCGAGGGCCAGTTTTCCGTTGTGGGAGGCCCAGATCGGTGTCCTTCTCGAATACGGCGGAGGTGACGTCGAGGTGTTCTTCGCGGGTGGAGTGCACGACGAGCGGTCGGCCGCGATGGTCACCGCGGCCGCGGCGCCGCTGACCAGGCTCGGCGCGACCGTCGGCCTGCTGATGGGCACGGCGTACCTGTTCACCGAAGAGGCCGTCCGCGCGGGCGCCGTCCTGCCGTTGTTCCAGCGCCAGGTCGTCGAAGCCACCCGCACCGATCTGCTGGAGACCGCGCCGGGGCACGCGACACGGTGTGTGCGTTCGGCCTTCACGACCGAATACGCGGAGCTCAAACGCGAGCTGAAGGACCAGGACGTGCCGGATCGCGAGGCCTGGGAGCGGCTGGAGAAGCTCAACGTCGGACGGCTTCGCTTGGCCAGCAAGGGAATCGAGCGGATCGGGGACACGCTCAGCCCGGTCGCCGAAGACCGGCAGCTCGCCGAAGGGATGTTCATGGCGGGCGACGTCGCCGTCCTGCGGTCCGAGGTCACCACGATCGCCCGGCTGCACGAGGCCGTGGGGCCGGGGGCACGGGCATTCCTCGAAGCCCGCGCGGCCGAGCTGCCGCACACCCGCCGCGACGAACCCGCCCCGGAACCGCTCGACGTCGCCATCGTGGGGATGGCGTGCGTGTTCCCGCAGGCCCGCGATCTCCCGTCGTTCTGGTCGAACATCCTCTCCGGACAGGACTCGGTCACCGAGGTCCCGCCCCAGCGCTGGGATCAGTCGCTCTACTACGCGCCCGGCGGCGACGGCGAGAAGACCCCGTCGCGCTGGGGCGGTTTCCTGCCGGAGATCCCGTTCGACCCGCTCGACCACGGCATCCCGCCCGCGTCGCTCGCGAGTATCGAACCCGTCCAGTTGCTGGCGCTGGAAGTGTCGCGACGGGCGCTCGCCGACGCCGGCTACGCGGAACGCCCTTTCGACAGATCCCGTACGTCGGTCGTCTTCGGCGCGGAGGCCGGGAGCGACCTGTCCAACGCGATGACCCTGCGGACCGTGCTGCCGTCCTACCTCGGCGAACTCCCGGCCGATCTCGACCGCCAGCTGCCGCGGCTGACCGAGGACTCGTTCCCCGGCGTGCTCGCCAACGTCATCGCGGGCCGGGTCGCGAACCGGCTCGACCTCGGCGGCGCGAACTACACCGTCGACGCGGCGTGCGCGTCTTCGCTGACCGCCGTCGACGTCGCCTGCAAGGAACTCGTCACCGGCACCAGCGACCTCGTCCTGTGCGGCGGTGCCGATCTGCACAACGGCATCAACGACTACCTGCTGTTCTCCTCGGTGCACGCGCTCTCCCCGTCCGGCCGCTCGGCCACCTTCGACAGCGGCGCCGACGGGATCGCGCTGGGCGAGGGCGTCGCCTGTGTCGTCCTGAAACGGCTGGCGGACGCCGAACGCGACGGAGACCGGGTCTACGCCGTCATCAAAGGCGTCGGCAGCGCCAGCGACGGCCGGGCGCTCGGGCTCACCGCGCCCCGGCCGGAGGGTCAGCACAACGCGCTGACCAGGGCCTACCGCAACGCCGGGATCTCGCCGTCGCGTGTCGGGCTGGTCGAGGCGCACGGCACCGGAACCGTCGTCGGCGACCGCACCGAACTCGCCACCCTCACCAAGGTCTTCACCGAAGCGGGCGCCGAATCCGGCCGGTGCGTCCTCGGTTCGGTGAAATCCCAGATCGGTCACACGAAATGCGCCGCCGGACTGGCCGGGCTGATCAAGGCGAGCCTCGCGCTGCGCACCGCTGTCAAACCGCCGACGCTGCACCTGGAGCGGCCGAATCCCGCGTGGGATCCGGAGACCAGCCCGTTCGCGTTCCACACCGAAGCCCGGCCGTGGTCCGAGGACGAGCGCATCGCCGGGGTGAGCGCCTTCGGCTTCGGCGGCACCAACTTCCACGTCGTCCTCACCTCCCACGAGGGCGCCGTCCCGCCCGCGAAGACCCTCGACGAGTGGCCCGCGGAACTCTTCCTGTTCGCGGGCAAGGACGACAAGGACGCCGAGGATCTGCTGGCCGCCACAGGACAGGGCTGGCACCTGCGTGACCTGGCGCTGGCCGCGTCCCGCCGGGCGGAGACCCGCGGCGGCCGGACGAGGTTCGCCGTTCTCGCGTCCACTGTGGACGAACTCGCCGCACTGCTGCGCCGGGCCATCGAGGGAGAGCGGGACGAGACCGCGGGGATCTTCGCCGCCGACGGCGCACCGGCGGGAGAGATCGCGTTCCTCTTCCCCGGGCAGGGCAGCCAGCGGCCGGGGATGTTCGCGGACCTGTTCGTCGCGTTCCCCGAACTGCGGCGCTACCTCGCGCGCACCGGGAACACCGTCGATGCCCTGTTCCCGCCCACCGCGTTCGACGAGGCCGGACGCGAGGCCCAGCTCGCGCGGCTGACCGACACCCGGGCCGCACAACCCGCGCTCGGGATCGTGGGCCTCGCCGCGCACCATCTGCTGGCCAACGCCGGGGTCCGGCCCTCGATGGTCGCGGGCCACAGTTACGGCGAACTGGTCGCGCTGGCCGCCGCGGGTGCGCTGAGCTCGGCTTCGTTGCTCGCGTGCAGCCAAGCGCGGGCGGCGGCGATCCTCGACGCGACCGGCGACGGCGACCCGGGAACGATGGCGGCCGTCGCCGCCGATGCCGTCGACGTCACCGAGAGCCTTGACGAGGCCGTTGTCATCGCCAACCGCAATTCGCCGGAGCAGACGGTGATCTCCGGGCCGACCGCCGCCGTCGGCATCGTGGCGGACCGGTTGCGGAGCCGCGGTTTCGGGGTGAAGACCCTCCCGGTCGCCTGCGCGTTCCACAGCCCGCTGGTCGCCTCGGCGGAGGCGGAGTTCGCCCGAGTCCTCGAGGCCGTCCCGGTCAACGAACCCGAGATCCCGGTGTGGGCCAACCGGACCGCCGGACCCTACCCGCCGGACCCGGACGGGATCCGCGCCGAACTGGCCGCGCAGATCGGCGCGCCGGTGCGGTTCGCCGACCAGATCGAAGCCATGTACCAGGCGGGCGCCAGGACGTTCGTCGAGGCGGGCCCCGGATCCGTCCTCACCCGGCTCGTCGGCGCCGTTCTCGACGGCCGTCCACATCGGACGGTCACCTTCGAGAGCGGCCGCCGCACCGGGATCCCCGGTTTCCTCGCCGCACTGGCCAGGCTGGCGGTCGCGGGCGTGGACGTCCGCACCGGCAGGCTGTTCACCGGGCGAGCTTGTACGGACGCGCTTTCCGCGCGGCCGCCGAAGAAGGCGGGCTGGACCGTCGACGGACAGCTCGTCCGCACCGCCGACGGTGAGATCCCGGCCACCGCCCTGCATCCAGCCCGACGAATCCCCACGGAGGCGATCGTGACATCCCGGCCCGGCACCGACGGCGGTGAGGCACTCGTTTCGGAGTTCCTCCGTACCAGCCGCGAGATGATCGCCGCGCAACGGGACGTCCTGCTCGGCTATTTCGGCACGGACCCCGGCGTCCGTCCACCCACGCCCGCCGCCCTCCCTGTTGTCGCCTCCCTGCCCGAGCCACTGCCCGAATCACTGCCCGAGCCGGTGCGTGCCGAACGTCCGGTGTTCGACGTCGTGGTCGAGGTGATCGGCGAGCGGACCGGCTATCCGGTCGACATGATCGAGCCCGATCTGGATCTGGAAGCCGATCTGAGCGTCGATTCGATCAAACGCGCCGAGATCGCCGGCGAGCTGGCGACCCGGCTGGGCCTCACCGGCGGCGATCCCGAGGAGCTGGCCAAGGCCAGGACCGCGGCCGCCCTCGCGGACCTGATCACCGGCGGCGGCACCGAAGCCGCGCCGTCCGCCGAGCGGGCCGATGCCGTCGTGGTGGCGCCGAAGCGCTATCTGATGCGGGAATTCGACCTCGCCGACGCCACCCCCGCCGACGAGGAACTCGCCGGACTCCGTTTCGCCGTCGTCGGCGAAGGCCAGGTCGCCGAGATGCTCGCCACCCGGCTCGCCGGATACGGCGCGGAAACCGAACTGGTCCAAGGTGTGCCGGAACACGGCGCCGACGGGGTCTTCCACCTCTCACCTTCCTTCCCCGATGATTTCCCGCTGTACCAAGCAGTCTTGGCAGGCGGACCGCGCTGGCTCATCGCGAACGGTCCCGTCGACGGCGCCCGGGGTTTCTTCCGCACGGTGGCGAAGGAGTACCCCGACACGGTCGCGCGCGTGGTCGAGCAGCACCCCGAATCCACCGTGGACGAACAGGTGGAGGCCCTCCTCGCGGAGTTGTCCGCCGGTGACTGGGAGCCGGTCGTCATCCGCCGCGACGGCGCGCGTCGCGGATTGCGGATGACCGAGGAACGCCTCGGCCTGCTCGGCAGTACGGGCGCCGGGCCGTCGGGCGACGGGACGGCCGAAGCCGAAGCGCTCGGCCTGGACCGGGATTCGGTCGTCCTCCTCGTCGGCGGGGCGAAGGGCATCACCGCCCGGCTGGCCACCACGCTGGCCTCGGCGTCGCGATGCCGCATCGAGCTGTTCGGCCGCACCGCCGTACCCATCGACGGCGAGGAACCGGACATCGCCACGGCGACGACGTCGGCGGAGCTGCGTGCGGCCCTGATCGGGAGCGGGCTGAGCAAACCGGCCGAGATCGAGCGGACCATCCGGATCATCGAGGCCGAACGGGAGGTCCGCGGCACCCTGCGCCGGATCAGCGGCCTCGGCAGCCCCGTGCGCTATCACTCGGTGGACATGCTGGACGCGGAGGCCGTGCACCGCGCGGTCAAGGAGATCCACGCCGAGCACGGCCGGATCGACGGCATCGTCTACGCGGCGGGCGTCATCGAGGACAAGCTGATCGCGGAGAAGGACCCGTCGTCGTTCAACCGCGTCTTCGCCACCAAAGTCGAAGGGGCGAGCACGCTGCTGGCGGCGGCCGGTGAACTGCCGGAGGCCCCGAAGTTCGCCGTCCTGTTCGGCAGTATCGCCGCGACGCTCGGCAACCGGGGGCAGTCCGACTACGCGGCCGCGAACGACGCGCTGGAGGCGCTCGGCCACCGGTGGTCCACTGTGTACGGACGCCGTGGGCTCACCGTCCACTGGGGACCGTGGGCACCGACCGGGGTCAACAACGGGATGGTCACGCCGGAACTGATGCGGGACTACGCCCGGCGCGGGATCGAACTGATCGACCCCGAAGAAGGCACGTTGAGCCTGTTGCGCGAGCTGGCGTGGGGCGACGAGGACCTCACGGCCGTCACGTTCACCGCGTCGGGGTGGTGACCGGTGGCCGAAACGCCCCCGATCGCGATCGTCGGGATGTCGGTGCTGTTCCCCGGAGCCCCCGATCTCGAGACCTACTGGCGCAACATCGTCGACGGCGTCGACGCGATCACCGAGGTCCCGGCCGACCGCTGGGATCCAGGCTTCTACCAGCCTGACGCGGAGCCGCGGGCGGACCGGATCTACTGCCGTCGCGGCGGTTTCGTCGGCGATCTGGCCGACGTGGACGTCACCGGCTTCGGCGTCATGCCGTCTTCGATCCCGGGCACCGAACCCGATCAGCTGATCGCGCTGCGGGTGGCCGCGCAGGCCATCGCCGACGCCGGCGGCGAGCACCGGCTGCCCGCGGACCGGCAGCGCACCGGGGTCATCCTCGGCCGAGGCGGCTACCTCACCCCCGGTCTGGTGCGGCTCGACCAGCGCGTGCGGACGGCCACCCAGGTCGTCCGCACCCTCGGCGAACTGATGCCCGAACTCGGCGGCGAGCGGCTGGAAGAACTCCGCCAGGCCTTCACCGACCGGCTCGGCCCCGAGGCCCCCGACGCGGCGATCGGGCTCGTGCCCAACCTCGCCGCCTCCCGGCTGGCGAACCGGCTCGACCTGCGCGGCCCCGCGTACACGGTGGACGCCGCCTGCGCTTCCTCGCTCGTCGCCGTCGACCACGCCGTACGCGAACTGGCGACCGGACGATGCGACGTGGTGCTGGCCGGTGGCGTGCACCATTGCCACGACGTCACCTTCTGGAGTGTGTTCTCCCAGCTCGGCGCGTTGTCGCGGAGCCAGCGGATCCGTCCGTTCCACCAGGACGCCGACGGGGTGCTGATCGGCGAGGGCACCGGGGTCGTCGTGCTGAAGCGGCTCGCGGACGCCGAAACCGACGGCGACCGGGTCTACGCCGTCGTCACCGGTACCGGCGTGGCCAGTGACGGCCGGACCGCCGGACTGGCCAATCCGGACAGCGCCGGGCAGGTCCGCGCGGTGCGGCAGGCCTGGACCGCCGCGGGGATCGACCCCACCTCGATCGGGCTGCTCGAAGCGCACGGGACCGCGACGCCCGCGGGCGACGCCGCCGAACTGGCGACGATCGCGGAGGTCTTCGGGCGGGCGGACGAGCCGACGGCGGTGCTCGGTTCGGTCAAGTCGATGATCGGGCACACCATGCCCGCGGCGGGCGTCGCCGGTCTGGTCAAGGCGGCGCTGGCCGTGTACCACGGGGTTCTCCCGCCGACACTGCACTGCGAGGAACCGCATCCGGCGCTGGCCGCGACCCGGTTCGAGACGCTCGGCACCGCGAAGGCCTGGCGGTCCGACGACCGGCGGCCGGTGCGGCGGGCCGGGGTCAACGCCTTCGGTTTCGGCGGGATCAACGCGCATGTCGTCCTGGAACAGGCCGCGACACGTCCGGCGGTCGAGGTCCGCGAGCCCGAACGCGTCCTGCGGCTGTCCGCGCCGACCATCGCCGAGATGGGCTGCCTGCTCGAGCGGGACGACCTGCTGAGCAGCGGAGACACCGGCCGCGGCCGGTTCCGGCTCGGCCTCGTCGACCCGACGCCCAAACGGCTCACCTTGGCCAGGAAGGTGGTCGCGAAGGGCAGACCCTGGCGCGGCCGCAACGACCTCTGGTTCGTTCCGCAGCCGCTGCTCGGCTCGGGCCGGGGCAAGATCGCGTTCGTCTTCCCCGGCCTGGAGAACGAATTCGAGGCCGACGCCGCCGACATCGCGCGCCATTTCGGGGTCCGCTGGGAGCCGCCGGACGTCACCGTCGGCGACGTCGGCAGGCACGGCAAGGGTGTGTTCCAGCTGGGCAGGCTGCTCGACACGGCGTTGCGCGGGCTGTGCGTGACCCCGGACGCGCTCGCCGGGCACAGCCTGGGGGAGTGGACCGCCATGGCCGTCGCCGGGATCCACGCCGACGATGAGGTCGACGCGTTCCTGGCGGGCTTCGAACCCGACGCGCTCAAGGTGCCGGGGCTGGCCTTCGCGGTGATCGGCGCGCCCGCCGCCGTGGTCCGGGAAGTCCTCAAAGGACAGTCCGAAGTGGTGCTTTCCCATGACAACGCCCCCAAACAGGCCATGATCTGTGGCCCTGCGGAAGCCGTCGAGGGCCTCGTGGCCGAATTCCGAGAGGGTGGTGTGATCTCCCAGATCCTGCCGTTCCGGTCCGGATTCCACACCCCGATGCTCGCGCCGTACCTCGGCCCGATCCGGGAGGCCGCCGAGCGCTACACTCTGCATCCGGCGAAACTCCCGGTCTGGTCGGCCACGACGGGGCGTCCCTATCCGGCGGCGGCCACGGAGGTACGGGAGCTGTTCGTCCGGCATCTGCTGGAGCCGGTGCGGTTCCGCGGTCTCATCGAGAACATGTACGCGGCCGGGTTCCGTGGGTTCGTGCAGACGGGCGCGGGACAGCTCGGCTCGCTGATCGGGAACATCCTGCACGACCGCGAACATCTCGTCGTCGCCGCGCATTCCGCGCACCGGCCCGGCCTTCCGCAGCTGCTGCGGGTGGCCACCGCCCTGTGGGCCGACGGTGCCGATCCGGCGTTCGAGCTCCTGCCCGGTCAAGGCGGCAAACGCGGCCGGGCGATCCGCCTCGACCTCGGCGGCGCGCTGGTTTCGCTCGACGAGAGCGTCCGGCGCGGCTTCCGCCCCGGTGCGGCCAAGACGTCCACTTTGGACCGGATCGGGGAACGAAACCCGCTGGCCGCCGAGTTCTCCGGGCTGCTGGCCGACACCGCCGGCCTGGCGGCCGAACTGTTCGCCGCCAGGTCGGCGCCCCGGCTCCGGCCGTTGCACACCGAACTCCGGGTCTCCGTCGAGACGATGCCTTATCTGCTCGACCACTGCTTCTTCAGACAGCCGCCGGGCGCGGATCCCGCCGACTCGTGGCCGGTCGTGCCCGCCACGACGGTGATCGGACATCTGATGGACTTCGCCGAACAGGCGGCGCTGGGCCGCCGCGCGGTCGAACTGGAGGACGTCCGGCTGAACCAATGGATCGCCGCGACACCCGCGCTGGACGTACCCGTGACCGTGGTGCCCCAAAGCCGGTCCCGGGTCGGCGTTTCCTTGGGCGAGTACTCCCGGGCCGTCGTCCGGCTGGACGAGGGATTTCCCGCCGACCCGCCCGCACCGTGGACGTTCCCCGCCGAGGACGAACGGACGCCGGACCTGCGTGCCGAGCAGCTCTACACCGAACGCTGGATGTTCCACGGCCCGAAGTTCCAGGGCGTCACGGACCTCGTCGCGGTGGGGGAGCGGCACGTGCGCGGAGTGCTGCGGACGCCCGAGGCACCGGGTGCGCTCCTGGACAACGCCGGTCAGCTGCTCGGGTACTGGGTCATGTCCCGGCTTCCCAGCCGCACCACGGTTTTCCCGGTGGGCATGCGGCGGATCCGGTTCTGGGGCGAGCATCCCGTGCCGGGGGAGTGGCTCGACTGCGTCGTCCGCGTCGTCTCGGTCACCGACACCGAACTCGAAGCGGACGTCCAGCTGATCCGCGGCGGCCGGGTCTGGGCGGAGGTCGAGGGCTGGCGCGATCGCCGGTTCGACAGCAATCCGGCGATCCGCGCGATGGACCGGCGGCCCGAACGCGCCACGCTGTCGGAGGACCAGCCGGGCGGCTGGGCGCTCGTCCGCGAGCAATGGCCGGATCTGGCGACGCGGGACCTGATCATGCGGAACGTGCTGGCCGGCGTGGAACGGCAGGACTACGCCTGCCAGCAGCCACGCGGCAAACGGGCGTGGCTGCTCGGGCGGATCGCGGCCAAGGACGCCGTGCGGCGGATGCTCTGGCGAGATGGCGAAGGTGACATCTTCCCCGCCGAACTCCGGATCGGGAACGATCCCTCGGGGGCGCCGATCGTGTCGGGCGCCTATGGACGCGAGTTGCCCGGGCTCACGGTTTCGATCGCCCATCGGGACGCGTTCGGTGTCGCCATCGCCCGCCCCGGACCGTGCGGGATCGACGTCAAGGCCGTGGAGAACCGCACGGAGAACACGGTCACCGCCGCTCTCGGCGAGGCGGAACGAGCACTGCTGCGTGAGCCGGAAGCCTTGTGGTTCACCAGGTTCTGGGCCGCGAAGGAGGCCGTCGCGAAACGGCTCCGCACCGGCCTGCGCGGTGACCCGCGTGCTTTCGCCGTCGTCGGCGCGGACGACGGGCGGCTCACCGTGGAGGTGGGCGGTGCCCGGTATCCGGTGTGGCACACCACGATCGCCACCCCGGCGAAGGACTACGTCGTGGCTTGGACGGAGAACGAAGATGACCACTGAAACCGTGTCGCCCGAGACGGTCTTGGCCGACCTCACCGTGATGCTGCGCGAACTGCTCGAGGAGTACGGGCTGGACGACGCGGAGATCGGGCGGGACACGAAGTTCCACGACGACCTCGAACTGGAGAGCATCGACCTCGTCACGCTGTCCGGCGTGCTGCGGGACCACTACGGCGACGAGGTCAACTTCGCCGAGTTCATCGCGGAACGCGAACTGGACGAGATCATCGCGCTGACCGTCGGCGAACTGGTCGACCACGTCGTCGATTCCCTGGCCGGGAAGGCCTGAGCATGGCCAAGATCCGGGTGGGCGCGCTCGACGTCCATGTCCAGCGTCTCGGGCCCTCGGACGGTGACGCGCCGATCGTGGTGTTCGTCCACGGCCTCCTCACCGACAGCCTGGCGAGCTACTACTTCACCCTGGGACCCGCCTTCGCGGCGCAAGGCATAGACGTCGTCATGTACGACCTTCGCGGGCACGGGCGCACGACGCGGCCCGCCACCGGCTACCGGCTGGAGGAGTTCGTCACCGATCTCGACGGCCTGCTCACCACGCTCGGGATCGACCGGCCGGTCCACGTGGTCGGGAACTCGTTCGGCGGATCGGTCGCCTTCGGTTTCGCGGCCGGGCGTCCCGAACGCGTCGCCAGCGTCACCGCCATCGAGGCGGAGCCGCCGGTGCGAGCCTGGATCGGGCATATGGCCGAGGGGCTCGCCGACGCCGAGAACCGGCTGGCGCACGACGAAGTGATCGGCTGGATCGCCGAGAACCACGGCGCGCACACCGCGCGGCTGTCGAAATCGGCGTACAAGATCCTGGCGGCGACGACCTTGGCCGAAGACATCCCGCGCAGCCGGGTCATCGGCGACGACCTCGCGGCGGTGCGGTGCCCGGTGTTCGCGCTGTTCGGCGATCTGTCCGGGCTTGCGGCGCAGGTCCCGGACCTGGAGGCGAACCTCGCCCGCTGTCGCACGGTCGTGCTGCCCGACCAGGGGCATTCGGTGCTGGTCGAGCGCACCGACGAGACGTCGGAACTGATCCTGGGCTGGGTCCGCGAACACTCGCGCGAAACGGTGGCCTAGGTGGGCAGATTCCTCTTCGTCACCCCGCCGCTGACCGGGCACGTCAACCCGGCGGTGGGAGTCGCGGCGGCCCTGACCGCGCGCGGGCACCAGATCGCCTGGGCGGGGCAGCCGGAGATCATCCGGCGGCTCGCGGGCGACGGCGCCCGGGTGTTCCCGTGCGCCGTCCCGCGAGGCCTGCCCGAACGCGACGCGGGCCTCAAGGGACCGGCGGCGTTCCGGTTCCTGTGGGAGGAGTTCCTGATCCCGCTGGCCGAGGCGATGGCGCCCGGCGTCCGCACCGCGATCGGCCGGTTCCGCCCGCAGGTGGTGGTCGCCGACCAGCAGGCCATCGCCGGCGGTCTCGTCGCCGACGGGCTCGGCCTGCCGTGGGTCACCTCCGCGACGACGTCCGCGGAACTCGTCGACCCCCTCGCCGGGATGCCGAAGGTGGCGGCTTGGGTCGACGACCTCCTCGGCGATCTGCGGACTCGGATCGACGGCGGCCCCGCCGACCCCCGGATGTCCCCGCACGGCGTGCTCGCGTTCACCACCCGGGAACTGCTCGGCGCGGCCGCGCTGCCGAAACGGGTCCGGCTGGTCGGCCCGTCGATCGGCGGGCGCGCGCCCACCGGCGACTTCCCGTGGGACCGGCTCGACCCGGCGGTGCCGACGGTGTTCGTCACCCTCGGGACCGCGAACGCCGACGCCGCGGGGAAGTTCCTCGAGGCGGCGGCGCGGGGGCTGGCGGCGATCGCCGGGATCCGGACCGTGATCGCCGATCCCGGCGGTGCCGTGGGACCGGTGGGGGACAAGGTGCTCGTGATGCCGCAGGTGCCCCAGATGGCGCTGCTGGCGCGCGTGGACGCCGTCGTCTGCCACGGCGGGCACAACACCGTCTGCGAAAGCCTGTGGCACGGCGTCCCGCTGGTGGTCGCGCCGATCCGGGACGACCAGCCGATCGTCGCCGGACAGGTGGTCGACGCGGGCGCCGGCGTCCGGCTGCGGTTCGGCCGCGTGAAACCCGAACGGATCGCGTCCGCCGTGACCAGGGTGCTGGACGATCCGGCGTATCGCTCGGCCGCCGAAAAGGTGGGCGCCTCGTTCCGGGAAGCGGGCGGCGCCGCGACGGCCGCCGATCACCTGGAGGCTCTGCTGGGCGGCTGAAGGGGACTTTCCCCTCATCGCACGCGGTGAAGGGCGCTTTCATCACATCAGACGCGGGGATGGTCCCCTTCAGCCTCTTGAAAAGCCCGCGTGTAGGGACTCTCCTGGAGGGGTACCAGCTTTCAGAAGGTGTGTCGTCGTGCTGGGAGTCGCCGTGACCACAGTGAAGACATCGCCCCGACCGGAGGTCATCCGCTTCGGCGGGCGGCCTCACGCCCCCAAAGGCTCTGTATTCCTCAACGTCGTCCGCACCACCGACCACAAGACGATCGGCCTGCTCTATCTCGGCACCTCGATGCTCTTCTTCCTCGCCGGTGGATTCATGGCGTTGCTGATGCGCGGCGAACTCGGCAGGCCGGGACTGCAGTTCCTTTCCCAGGAGCAGTACAACCAGCTGTTCACCATGCACGGCACGATCATGCTGCTGCTGTACGCGACACCGAACTTGTTCGCCTTCGCCAACTACATCCTCCCGTTGCAGATCGGTTCGCCCGACGTCGCTTTCCCCCGGCTGAACGCGTTCTCGTACTGGCTGTACCTCTTCGGCGGCACGATGACGCTCGCCTCGTTCGTCACGCCGGGCGGCGCCCCCGACTTCGGCTGGACGGCGTACACCCCGCTTTCGGCCGCAGCGCACGCGCCGGGAGTGGGCGCCGATCTGTGGATCATGGGGCTGATCGTGTCCGGGCTGGGGACGATCCTCGGCGCGGTCAACATGATCACGACGATCCTCTGCCTGCGCGGGCCCGGGATGACCATGTGGCGAATGCCGTTGTTCACCTGGAACATCCTCTTCACCACGATCCTGATCCTCATCGCCTTCCCGATCCTCACCGCCGCGCTGTTCGCGCTGGAAGCCGACAGACGGCTGGGCGCGCACGTCTTCGACCCGGCCAACGGCGGGGTGATCCTGTGGCAGCACCTGTTCTGGTTCTTCGGTCATCCCGAGGTCTACATCGTCGCGTTGCCGTATTTCGGCATCGTGACCGAGATCGTGCCGGTGTTCAGCCGGAAACCGTTGTTCGGCTACCGGACCATGGTGTTCGCGACGATCGCGATCACCGCGTTGTCGATCGCGGTCTGGGCGCATCACATGTTCGCCACCGGCGCCGTCCTGCTGCCGTTCTTCTCGGTCATGACTTTCCTCATCGCGGTGCCGACCGGGATCAAGTTCTTCAACTGGATCGGCACGATGTGGAAGGGACAGCTGACCTTCGAGTCGCCGATGCTGTGGTCGGTCGGGTTCATGGTGACGTTCCTGCTCGGCGGGCTGACCGGGATCATCCTCGCCTCCCCGCCGCTGGACTTCCATGTGCACGACAGCTATTTCGTGGTCGCGCATTTCCACTACGTGCTGTTCGGCACGATCGTGTTCGCCACCTTCGCCGGGATCTACTTCTGGTTCCCCAAGATGACCGGCCGGATGCTCGACGAGCGGCTCGCGAAATGGCACTTCTGGACCACGTTCCTCGGCTTCCACACCACTTTCCTCGTCCAGCACTGGCTCGGTGACGAAGGTATGCCGCGCCGCTACGCCGACTACCTCACCTCGGACGGATTCACCACGCTCAACACGATTTCCACGATCGGTGCGTTCCTGCTGGGTGCTTCGGTGCTGCCGTTCCTCTGGAACGTCGTTCGCAGCTACCGGTTCGGGGAGGTGGTCGAAGTCGACGACCCGTGGGGACACGGGAACTCCCTGGAATGGGCGACGACCTGTCCGCCTCCCCGGCACAACTTCCTCGATCTGCCGAGAATCCGGTCCGAACGGCCGGCGTTCGAACTCCACTACCCCCACATGGTCCCGCGGCTGCGCGCCGAGGGGCACTCGAGCCGACCGAAGGAATGAGGTACCGCGCATGATCCCGATGGACGTCGAGGGGATGGCAGTGCTGGCTCCGGAAGCGGCACCGGTGATGTTGCTGCGGGAGCGGGAGGGCGAACGCCGCTGGCTGGCGATCACGATCGGCGGCCCCGAGGCGAGCGCGGTGGCGCTCGCGCAGGAGAAGATCCGGCTGCCCCGCCCCGGCACGATAGAACTGATCGGCCAGGTGGTCGAGTCCTTCGGGCACCGGGTCACCGGGGTCGAGGTCACCGCGCTGCGCGACGGCATCTTCTTCGCCGACCTGGTACTCGATTCCGGCATCCGCGTCTCGGCCCGGCCGAGCGACGCGGTCGCGATCGGCTTGCGCGCCGGGGTGGTGATCAAGGTGGCGGACTCGGTACTGGAAGTCGCTTCGGTGCGGGTCGAGATCGTCGGGTCCGGGCCCGACGCGGAACTGCCGTCGGTGCCGTCGGATCCGGTCGCGCAGGAACGGGAGGTGGAGGAGTTCCGGGCCGCGCTGGACAAGATCGTGCCCGAGGACTTCGGGGACCTGCCGCCCGAACCGCCCTCCGGCCCGCCGAAGTAGTGAAGGCCCCCTTCACCACCCTGAGGGTAGGGAAGGAGGCCTTCACGGACCTTCGGCAGGTTACTGCTTCGCGAGACCCCGCTCGATCGCCTCGATGATGCGCGGCCGCATCTCGGCCGCGCTGATGATCGCGTCCACCGAACCGACCTTCACCGCGCGCTCGATGCTGTGCACACCGTCGAACTCGGACGCGACCGCGCCCAGCTTCTCGGCCCGCACCGACGACCGGACCTCGGCCAGCTCCGCGGCCAGCGCGGCCCGTTCGGCACCGGTCGCCCCGCTGAGCTTCTCCGACAGCGACCGCACCCGCTGATCCGCCGCGGTCCGCGCGTTGACCTCACCGGCGAACACGACCGCCGCGGCGGGCGCGCCGCCGAGCACCGAAGCGAACGAGCCTTCCAGCGCCAGCACCGTCATGTTCGGGTTCAGGGCCTTCGAGAAGACCACGAACGCGCCGCCGTGATACCGCGAGATCACCGTGAACACGATCGGGCCCTCGAAGTTGACGATCGCCCGGCCGATCTCCGCGCCGTACTCCAGCTGCAGCTTCCGCATCGACTCCGGCGAACCGTCGAAGCCGGACAGGTTCGCCAGCACCACCAGCGGCCGGTTGCCGCTGGCCGCGTTGATCGCCCGTGCGGCCTTCTTCGACGAACGCGGGAACAGCGTGCCCGCGGTGTAGGTGTCCGGGCCGTCGGTGGGAGGGAACCCGCGGCGGGGCACCGAACGCGACTCGATGCCGAGCAGGCACACCGGACGCCCGCCGAGGTGCACGTCCTGGACGGCCGCGGTCTCCGCGTCGGCCATGCCCGGCCAGCGCTCCAGCACCGGGTGGTCCTGGTCGGACAGCGCGCGCATCACGGTGCGGATGTCGAACGGCTTTTTGCGGTCCGGGTTGGCTTCCCGCGAGAAGATTTGGCCGACCGTGGTGAAGTCGCTGTCGACGGCCGCGTGCGGGAACGGCGAGACGTCCCTGTCGATCGGGTCGTTCGTGACCGCCTTGCGCGGGCCGGTCTCGTCCGGCGCCACGTAAGTGTGGTCGTAGTGCGACATCAGCACGTCGCGGGCCGCGGCGAGGTTCGGCGCCCAGTACTGCGCCTGCCCGTTCGGGCCCATGACCCGGTCGTAGCCGCCGATGCCGAAGTTGTCCTCGGCCGAGACGCCACCGGAGAAGTCGAGTGACTGCTTGCCGGTCAGCACCATCGCGGAATCCGGCGTCATCACCAGGATTCCCTTGGTGTGCATGAGCATCGTCGCTTCGGCGTTCCAGTACGGCTGGGCGCCGACGTTGATCCCGGCCACGACGATGTTGATCTCGCCGCCGTCCTGGGTGAAGTGCACGATCCGCTTGAGCGCGGCCGCGACCCAGTCCATGTTCTCGGTACCGGACTCCATCGAGATCCGGGCGCCCGCCGAGAGCGCGTACCACTCCAGCGGGACCCGCAGCCGCTCGGCGAGGTCCAGTGCCGCGATCACCCGCGAGCACTCCGGCTCCGAAAGCGCGCCGAGAGCCTTCGTCGGGTCTCCCAGCAGCACGACGCGTTTGACGCCCTCCGGGTGACGCTCGGTCGGCGTGGTCACCACACCGGCGACGATCGCCGCCGTGTTGCGCCCCTTCTTCCGGTCGACCGGGACGAGCGTGTTGCTGTCATCCATGTCGTACTCGGTGAACGAACCGAGCATCTTGGTCAGCTCGTACGGGTACACCGTGTCGCGACGGCGGGCCCGCAGGACGTTCTGGTGGTAGTCGTCGAGCGGGAGGATCGGCTCGGTCGTGGGCTCGGACAGCGACATCTGCACGCCGCCGCTGACGTCGTAGCCAATCCGCACGGCGACCTCGGCTACGTCACCGGTCACTCGGTCGCGCTGCCTGCCGAGGAACTGGACCTCTTCGAGACCCGCGCCCGCCGTCGACGGCTGCACGCGCTGCGCGACCGTGTTCAGCTCCTCGCCGGTGAGTTCACTGGTCGGCCACACGTACAGCATGATCCGGTTGGTGTCGAAGCGCTTCTTCGGCGGAAGCTTCGCCTGTACTTCGCGGATCGCGTCGAGGCAGCCCGCGAGCGTGCCCTCGACCGCGGGCAGGGCCAGCAGTTTGCCGTCGTTGTCCCGCAACGGGGTCAGGTCACGGACCTGGGCGAGCGCGACCAGCCGCTGGTCCGACGGGTTCATCGGCGCGACACACTTGAACAGGTAGACGTCCTCGTCGCCGGACGGCAGCCGCGTCAGGTCGAAGTTCGCCAGCCGCTGCAACTGCATCCGCTGGGCGATCAGCGGGTGGAGACCGCGGATCAGCCGCTCCTCGCTGAAGCCTGTCGAGGACGGGCGGAAGGTGAAGTGGTGGTGCATCACCGCGCCGCTGTGCCCGGCGACCGTGGTGGTGATGCGCCGGATCCGGCTCGGCAGCGACTCGGCCGTGAGGACCTCACGCAGCCCTGCCGCCATCACGTCGTCGTCGGCCGACTCGTCGTCCCAGGTCAGATAGAGATCGGCCTCGACATCGCTGTCGGCGGGCAGCCCGGCGGCGAGATCGGCGACAGCCTTGATCGCCCCGGGCAGCCCGGCGCGGTCGACGGCGGTGGTGGCCATGTGGAACCGCTCGTCCTCGTCGGTGTAGTCACCGGTGACGAAGGTGCAGCCGCCGACGGTGACCTGGCCGACGCCGGTGAGCGCGCGGTTGCCGTAGTAGCGGCGGCTCAGTACTTCGAGCAGCGGGGTGTGATCGGTGCCGGGACGACCGATCCGCTGTCCGAGCAGGCGCACCAGCGGTTGCGCGCTGGCCAGCATGCTCGCGATCCGCTCGGCGCGGTCCGGCGAATCCGGGTGCCTGTCGAGGTGGCGCAGATGCTTGCGGACCTCGCTGTAGACCTCGGCGCGGGTGCGGCGGAGCAGCGGCTGGGCGAACCAGCGGAACACCACGCTGCGCGCGAGGTCGCTGACCACCGGGAAGCGGAGCTGGGTCGCGGCGATGAGCTGTTCCAGCGCCTTGCCCGCCGGTTCGCGCATCGACTCGAACGGCTGCGCCTCGGTGAGCCACTGCCGCAGCAGCGCGGTGACGATCGCGACGTCGGAAGCGGTCCGCTGCTGGGCGAGGAAGATACGGAAAACCGCCTCCTCCAGCTCCGGCGTCCGCTCCAGATCGTCGATGCCGTAGTGCGCCAGTACCTTCTTGAGCTTGTTCTGGAACGACTCCGACAGTCCGGCGCGTTCCACGTCGAGGCTCTGCAGGTACGTGTGGAAGAACTCGCGGGCGCTGTGCACCCGGGTGTCCGTCTTGGCCTCTTCGCGCGCCGGCTTGTTGCGGATCAGCTCGGAGAGGTCGGCGAACACGGTCAGCAGTTCGACCTCACCCTCCAACGGGCGGTCGCCGTTGGCCTCCACCTCGTCGCGGGCGGCCAGATAGGCGCTGAGTGTGCGGCGCTCGTCGTGCGGGTCGACGTCGAAGCCGAGCAGGAGGCTGCGCAGATCCTGCTGCCCCCGCGTGATCCTCTGCGTCGCCGACGCGCCGTCCGGTTCGACGGGCAGCTCGATCTCGACGCTGCCGGTGTCCTCGGCGGCCTCTTCGTCTCCGTCGGCCAGTGGCTCGAGCCGCAGCAGGGGAGCGCCGGTCTCGACCTGGCTGCCGACCGAGACGACGCACTCACGCAGCTTCGCGCGGAACGGCGCGCGAAGCACCGTCTCCATCTTCATGCTCTCCAACACCAGCACGGGTGCGCCCGCCTCGACCTCCGCGCCGACCTCGAGCGGCGTCGCGACGACGAGCGCGGGCGCGGGGGAGCGGACGACGCCGCCCTCGTCGCGGCTGATGCGGTGGGTGACGCCGTCGACCTCGACCAGGTGGATCGGCCCGTGCGTGCCGGTGACCAGGCGGAACCGGGTGCCGTTGACGGTGATCTGGCCGGTGTGCTCGTCGAACCGGTCGACCTCGACGTCGGCGGGGTGGATGTCTCCGCCCGCGGAGACGCCGACGCGGAACCTGCGGTGTCCGATCCTGGCCACGCTCACGCGGTACGCGGCGCCGCGTAGCTTGAGGTCGAGCGGACGGCCGCTCTCGTGCTGCACCTGCGGGCGGCCACCGTGCGCGGTGGAGAGAAGCCGCTGGCGCTCAACGGCTTCCTCGTCCTCGTAGGCCTCGATCGCGGCGGCCGCGAGCGCGATCGCCGAATGACGGTGGGTGACCAGCTTGCCTTCGCCGCGGACCCGGTCGATCCAGCCGGTGTCGGCGCTGCCGTCGATCACCTCGGGCTGGTCGAGCAGGTCGAGGACGAAACTCTTGTTGGTCGCGCCGCCTTCGATGATGACCGTGGTCTGCGCCATCGCGCGGCGCAGACGGCCGAGCGCCTCGTCGCGGTCGCGGCCGTAGGCGATGATCTTCGCGATCATCGAGTCGAAGTCGGCCGGGATCGTGTCGCCCTCGCTGACCCCGGTGTCGACACGGATGCCGGGTCCGGAGGGCAGGTCCAGACGCGCGATGCGGCCGGGCGACGGCGCGAAGTCGCGATCCGGGTCCTCGGCGTTGAGCCGCGCCTCGACGGCGTGACCGAACTCGGCGGGCTGGGGGCCTTCGAGTTTGCCGCCGGAAGCGACGTGCAGCTGGGCCTTGACCAGGTCCATGCCGGTGGTCAGCTCGGTGATCGGGTGTTCGACCTGCAGGCGGGTGTTGACCTCGAGGAAGGCGAACAGCTTGTCGCCGGGGTGATAGAGGAACTCGACCGTGCCGGCGCCGCGATAGTCGACCGCGAGCGCGAGCCGCTCGGCGGACCGCTTGAGCTCGTCGGCCTGCTCGGGGCTCAGCACCGGGGAAGCGGACTCCTCGATGATCTTCTGGTTGCGGCGCTGCACCGAACAGTCGCGGACGCCGAGCGCCCACGCGGTGCCCTGGCCGTCGGCGATGACCTGGACCTCGACGTGCCGGGCGCCGGTGACCAGGCGCTCCAGGAACACGACGCCGCTGCCGAAGGCCCGCTCGGCCTCCAGACTGGTGCGCTCGTAGGCGTCCTCGAGTTCGTCGGCGGAGGTGATGACGCGGATACCGCGGCCGCCACCGCCGGCGGTCGCCTTGAGCATCAGCGGATAGCCGATCTCCTCGGCCGCCTTGATGGCCGCGTCGAGGTCCGCGACGGCGCCGCGGCTCCACGGCGCCACCGGCACGCCGACCTCTTCGGCGATCAGTTTCGCGCCGATCTTGTCGCCGAGCTGGCGCATCGCGTCCGCGCTCGGGCCGATGAAGGTGACACCCAGCCGCTCACACAGCTCGGCGAAGGCCGGATCCTCGGCCACGAAGCCCCAACCGACCCAGGCCGCGTCGGCCCCGGTCTCGGTCAGCGCCCGCTCCAGCACGGCGAAGTCCAGATAGGGACGCGCCGACGCGGGCCCCAGGTTGTGGCTGAGGTCGGCTTCCCGCACGAACGTCGCCGACCGGTCCGCATCCGTGTAGAGAGCGACGGTCTCGATCCGCTGTCCGGTCTCCGCCGAAAGCTCGCGGACGGCGTGGATGAGCCGCATCGCGGCTTCTCCGCGGTTGACGATGGCGACACGACTGAACACCGACTGAGCCTCCCAAGTACGCAGCACAACAGGTGACATCCCGTGCGGGACAGTCCCCTCTACCTGTCATACAGCCTGCCTCTTACCGGCCGGTACGAGAATGTCGTCGGTGACGCATGCCGAGGGCCGGGTCTTGTAGGAACCCGCCAAAAAGTGTCCTGGAACACCTAGTCGAGGGGGTGAATGACGTCATGAAGTGGACAATCGAGGGCTGAGGTGCGCGGCCGGGTTCGCGAGGTGTCACCAGGTGTTCACGCCGGTTTCATCGGGGTCGGAGGGGTGGCGAGCGCTGTCACTGGTTGTCGTGACCGGTGGGCGGGGCTCCTGAGCGTCGGCGGCTGTCGGGTCTCTCTGGTGGTTCTTACGCGAAGGAGGGGTGGCCGTTCTCCGGCAGCGGTGGGGGCGGTGCCGGTTCGTTGGCGGGGGCCGGTCGCGATGGGGATCTGCTCGGGGCTGGAGGCGTGGTCGTTTTGCGGCGACGGCTCTGAGGGGCGGTGGCACTACGCGGTCTTGCGGTGAAGGCAGCTGTTGTGTGGGTGTTTGGTTGCGGGGGGAGGGGTGGCCGTTTTCCGGAAACGGGCCGGGGGCGGGCTCGTTGGCCGGGCTTGCCGCGCTGAGGGGATCTGCCCCGGGGCTGGAGGCGTGGCCGTTTTGCGGCGACGGCTCAGAACGGTGATGGCTCTTCGCTGTGGCGCTGTGGCGCTGTGGCGCTGTGGCGCTGTGGCGCTGTGGCGCTGTGGCGCTGTGGCGACGGCGACGGCTGCTGGCGGTGGCGGCTGCTGGTGGCGCGGGTGGCAATGGCCGTTTTCGGCAACGAGTTCGGTTGGCAGCGGCTCGTCGGGAAGGCCCACCGCCACGAGGAGATCTCCCGACGCGCGGGAACCATAGCCGTTTCCCGGCAACGGCTCAGAAAGGCGGCGGTTCGTCGACCGGGGGTGTTTTCGGGCGAGGTTCGTGCAACGGCGGCGGTGTGCTGTCGTAGGTCTGTCCGGTCGGGGTGGTGATGGTGAGGGCGCCGTCGGACGTGAGCCGGTAGATCCAGCCGGGTTCATCTTTGAGCCGGTGGTCACGGCGGCACAGGTCGATCAGATCGTCAGTGTCGGTGTGACCCCCGAACTGCCACGGCACCGAGTGGTCGATATCGCAGGCTTGGGCGGGCCGATGACAGCCCGGTCTTCGGCATTCGCGGTCCCGGACCCGGACGAACTCGCTTTGCCCGGCTGTCGGCCGGTACCGGTCTCGGCCCAGATCCAGTACCTGTCCCGACAGCGGGTCGGTGATGATTCGCCGCAGCACCGTGTCCGACCCGGCCGCGATCTCCCGCGCCAACGACGACGGGATGTGACCGTGCCCGGCCAGCTCAGCCGGATCGTCGTTCGAACCGAGATAGGTGAACAGGTCCATGTAGAGGAACACCTCGGCGCGTTCGGTCTTCCCGCCCTGCCCGCCCAGCAGGAGATCAAGGGCGACGTCGGCGCGCAGCTGATCCAAGGTGCGGGTCTCCCCGCCGGTTTTCAGCGCCCTCGCTTCACGATCGATCCGGACATGGGCGGCGGTGACCTTCTCGACGGGGCCGTCCTCGACCTCGATCGACGCCACCCCGGCCTCGCCCTGCCGCACAGTGAGACGACGCCCTTCGCGATGGTGCTCGGTACGCTTGTCGGCGCCCTCGGGATCCACCGTGTTCGCCGCATGGCTCGCCGCCTTCCGGATCTGCTCGGAATTCTTGTCCGCCAACCGGTCTTCCAGCAACGCATCGGCGGCCAGCGCGTTCTCGTCCGACAGCCACGCGGTCGCCGCGGCGACCTTCATCGCCCCGAAGCCACTGACCTTCCCTTGGTCCATCAACCCCAGCGTGTGAGGCAGGCGGGAGGTCAACGCTTCAGCCGTGGCGACCATCGCGCCCGCGTGGTTGTCCACAAGGGACAGTGCAAAAGCGACCTCCTGTGTGACGCTTCGCGCGCCCTCGCGATGCCGCGACAACTGGGCGATGGCCCGGAACCGTACCGCCTCCAATCGTGCGATATCAGCCGATACCGCCTGCGCCAGGGCAACGCAGTCCTTGTCGTCCAGCGTGCGAGGGTCGGGGATTTCCTTGAGGAGAGCCACAAAGGCTTCAGAAGTGTCCACCCGGCGAACATACAACCGGCCACCGACAGTTTCGGATCTCGCGGGCGCCATGCCGGTCGCCGATTTCCGGCGACGCACAGTGAAACCTCAGTAGAAGCGCCGCAGCTCGGGCCACAACGAAGACCACTGCCGAGAAGGCCCGGTACACAAGGAAATCTTCACTCCCTGCTCCTCGTTCTCCACCCCGAGACCGTTGTCGTGCACCGCCATCTCGCGACAACCGGCGAACCACTCCGGACGATGAGGACCCACCACGACGACAGGACCGTAGGAACTGTTCGGAGGCGGTCCCCAGTCCGCAAAGGACATATGCCCCGAGTACACGGCGGGAAGGCCGTAGTACTCCAAAGCGCCGGCCTGACCGTAATTCCGCGTGAAGATCACCGCGATCGAGCGTTGCGTCTCGGGGATTTCCGACCAGACCCGAGTGACCGTCGAAGTCAGCTCGGGCCAGCCCGCCTGCTCGCCTTGCTCCTTGTTCACCGCGAGTACCGGCCCCAGCGCGGAGACCGGCAGCAGGGGCAGCCCGACCAGGAGTGACACGGCCGCGCCCACGACAGCCGGCACGATGGCCATGGCACGGCGCCAGGTCCGGTCGAGCCAGCGCAGGCAGGGTTCCGCGCCGGCGGCCGCGAGCAGCAGCAGGAACGGGGCCGAGTAGTACGGTTTTCCGCCCAGTAGCAACAAAAGTACGCACAACACCGGATAGGCCACGGCAACCGAGCGGGCCCAGCGTAGCTCGGGATCACGCCAGAGCCGGAGCGCGCCGGCGACCCACACCGGCACGACGACGGGCGAGAGATAGAGCAGTTGCATCGGCACGAACAGGATCCGGTTCTCCGCGCCGTCGTCCACGCTGATCCCGTGAGCCACGCTCAGCATCGGGAGGTCGTGGGCCATCTGCCAGACCAGCCCGGGTGAGGCCAGCGCCAGCGCGAGCAGGAGCCCGACGGGGAGCCAGCCGCTGAAGAGCACCGTCCGCGGGCCGACGGCGAGAACCGCCAACCCGATCGAGGCGACCATCAGCACGACGAGCCACTTGTTCTCCATCCCGATCCCGATGACGGCGCCGGTCGCGAGCCACCATCGTCCGTCGCCGGTGCGGAGCAGGCGCAGGATCACCAGGCCCAGCGCGCTCCAGACCAGTACGTCGACGGTGGTCGTCGACAGCATGTGCCCGTTCACCACGACGAACGCCGCCAGCGCGGTGATCGCGGCGGTGAGGACCTGTGGGCCGCGTCCTCCGCCGAACTCGCGGGCCACCAGTGCCAGCAGGACCACGGTCGCGGCCGCGCACAACGTGGCGGCCACGCGCATACCGGAGGGTGTGGCGCCGAAGAGGTCGGTGGAGAGCCTCGCGAGCAAGGGCGTCAGCGGCGGCTGATCGGTATAGCCCCACGCGAGCCGCTTGCCGGCGGCGAGGAAGTACAACTCGTCCCGGTGGAAGCCGTAGCGTCCTGACACCAGGGTCAGCACCAAGACCTGCGCGGCGACGACCAGACCGACCGGACCCCAAGCGAATCGCTTCACGGCGCCTCCCCAGACGGGGCAACCTTACTGCGTCGGCGGAGCCAGTTCGACCCTGTTGCGGCCACCTTGCTTCGCGCGGTAGAGCGCGCTGTCGGTGGCGACGAGGAGGTCGTCGACGCTGGTGATGTTGGCTGCCGGGTACAGCGCGCCGCCGATCGACACGGTCAGGTCGGTCAGCACCGTGTCGCGATCGGGCAGCGCGACCGCGACCACCGCCACCTGGTGCCGGATGCGTTCGGCCACCTGGCGGAGGGTCTCCTCGCTGTGGACGTCCGGGATGACGATCGCGAACTCCTCGCCGCCCCACCGCCCGCAGACGTCCTGCTCGCGGATCTCGGCGCGCAGCGCGTCTCCGACGGCGCGCAGGACGAGGTCGCCGTTGGGGTGGCCGTAGGTGTCGTTGATCGTCTTGAAGTTGTCGAGGTCGAGGAACAGCACGCCGAGTTTGCGGCCCGCGCGTGTCCGGCCCAGATGCTCTTCGGCCAGTTGGCGCCAGCGGCGTTTCGTGACGAGCCCGGTGGTGGCGTCGGTGTGGGCGTCGCGCCGGTACTGCGTCAGCAGCAGCCCTCGGTGCAGCGCCACCAGCGCGATGACGACCCCGACCAGCACCAGCGGGTTGGCCTGGACGAGGACGACGGCCGTCACCAGGCCGAGGCCGAGCGCGCCCGCCTCGAGGATCTGGTCGCCGAAGCCGGAGAACAGTTCGCCGATCGACTTCGGCGGCGACGAGAGCGCGATCGCGATCATCACCAGCACGGTGTTGATCGCCCAGCGCAGGGCCGCGGCCACGATGATGACGGCGAGGTCGCCCAGCCCGGCGAGCAACCCCGAGTCGGGCGAGCCGGGGTAGTGGCGCATGCCGAGGCTGAGGACGACGACGGCGGCTTGCGTGCCGCAGAGCACCGTCGCGGCGGAAAAGATCCACCGATGGGGGAGAACCGGCCGTTGGTGTGGCCAGATCCGCAGCCATGCGATGGTGTAGGTCACCACGACCATCGCGGCGGCGAGCACCGGCGGCAGCGCGATGACGGCGGCGACGCTCCAGACCGCCTTGGTGTCGACGTAGGCGACCGACGGGGCCCTGTCGTACTCCCGTTGGCGTTCGATCTGCCGGGTGCCCTCGATCGCGATGGCCGCGCACAGCGTCAGCACGCCGAACCGCACCAGGTCGGTGCCGGTGACCGGGACCAACCGGGCCGTGGCGGCGGTCGAGAGGACTGCGATGAGATTCACGACCAGGACGTAGGAACGCACAGGTCGCGGCAGGCTCCACAGGTGCCAGGCCCCGAGCCGTCGCCGCACGCCGCCTAGTCGTCCGTCCACGCACCCTCTTCCGTCGGTGATCTACACCGTAATCGAACCGGGACGGCGACGACCGCGTTGTCTCCGACGATGAGAGGCACGGCCGCTAAATCCCCCGGACAGCCCAACCGAAACGAGGGAGGTGCACCGATGCAGGACAACAACTGGTGAGTTTTTTGCCGGATAGATCGCCATTTCGAGGGAGGTGAACAGCATGCGTGACAACAACTGGACGAGCCGCCGCGACAACAACTGGACGTGATGAGCCGATCGCTTCAAGAACCGTGTTCACCGACGGATGTCGTCCCGCCGACCGGATCCCCGTGGCGGGACGACACCGCCCGTGACCAGCCCGCCCCGGCGACGCAGGCGACCACCACGCCCGCGACAGCCGCGACGGTGATCACGGTCGTCGGCGCGACGATCTGCGCCAGCAGCCCGGCGGCCGCGATCCCCACCGCCTGTGCCGTCCGCAACGCCGCGATCGCGACCCCGATCACCTGACCGCGATGGTCCGGCGGCGCGGCGAGGCTGTACTGCGTCTGGGTGATCATGTCGTGCGCGGAGAACGCGCCCGAGATCGTCCACAGCACGACGATCGTGACCAGGCCCGGCGCCCAGCCGGTCGGGATCAGCACCAGGCTGCTCGCCACCGCGAGCCCGCCCAGCACCCGGACCTGCCGTTCCCGCGGGATCCGGCTCAGCAGGATCCCGCCGAGCACCGAGCCGACCGGGTTCGCGGCCAGCAGCCACGGCAGCGCGCCCGCGCCGCCCAGTTCGGCGGCGACAGGGACGGCGAGGCCCTCGGGCACCACATAGAAACCGCAGCAGCAGGCGATGAGCAGCAGCCACCGCAGCTTGCGGTCGCGGGCGACGAGACGGCAGCCCTCGATCAGCGACGGACGCTTGTGCCGGCGCGGCGCCGAGGGCGGGTACCGCGAAAGTCCGAAGCGGAGCATGACCGCCGACAGCGCGAACGTCCCCGCGTCGATCAGCAGCGCGCCGGGCACGCCGAGGCCGGTGACGACGGCGGCGCCCGCGCCGAAACCCACCACGAGCCCGGCTTGGTACGTGGACGAGATGACGGCCTGACCGACGACCAGCCTGTCGGGATCGAGCAGATCCGGCAGCATCGCCTGGCGTGCCGCGTAGAACGGCCCGGCCATGAGCTGCACGAGGAACAACAGCGCGGCCGCGGCGGGCAGCGGCAGCCCGGGCACGGCCATGAGCGCGATCAAGACCGCGCGGCCGACGTCGGTCACCACCATCACGGTGCGTCGCGAGAACCGGTCCGCGACGCCACCGAGCGCACCACCGAGGAGATCGGGCACGAAGGTCAGCGCGTACGCCGCCGAAGCCCATCCCGCCGACGACGTCCGGTCGAACACCAGCACCGTGAGCGCGACCCTGGCCAGCTGGTCACCCGCGACCGAGAGCAGATGCGCGAGCCAGATCCGGCGGAACTCGGCGACAGCGAACACGCTGCGGAACGACGCCGCTCGGGCTGGCATGCGCTTCAGGCTGTCGTGAAGCGGCCACTTTGCGCAACCCCCGAAGAAGTTCGAAAATATCCGCTGCCTTGTCGAACCGCGGGGTATCCGTTCGACGTGTCAGTAAGAGACGGAACGGAGAATCCGATGTCGCATTCACTGGGGCCGCTGGCGAACAACCTGGCCGCCTACGCCATCTACTCGACCGCGCAGACCGAGATGCGCCACGCCTACAAACTGATCGAAGTGGGCGACTACCTCGGCGCCGCAGCGGAGATCGATTCCGCCGCGCACGCCGCCGAAGTGCTCGCCCGCGCCACCTCCGATCTGGACGCGGAACGCTCCGAACGATGGCTCAGAGTCGTCGCCGCTCGAAGGCGGTTCGCCGAACAGGCCCGGGTGCGGGCTTCGGACCTCACGGTGCCGCTCGCCGCCTGACCCAGAACCGGATACCCCGCCGCATCAACGGAAAGCACGTCGATAGGTGACCGGGCTGACGCCGGTCGTCCGCTTGAACCGGTCGCGGAACGAGGTGGGCGAACCGAAACCGACCTCGGCGCTGATCCGTTCGACGGCGTCCTGGGTGGTCTCCAGCAGATGCTGCGCCTGCCGGACGCGCGCCCGGTGCAGCCACTGCAACGGTGTCGTCCCGGTCTGTTCGCGGAAATGCCGGATCAGCGTGCGCGTGCTCATCCCGGCGCGAGCGGCGATGTCGGTGAGGCTGAGATCGCGCGCCAGGTTTTCCTGTATCCACAGCAAAGTGGGTTCCAGCGCCGTGCCGCGGGGAGCCGGGGGATGCCGCGGCGCGATGAACTGCGCTTGGCCGCCCTCCCGTTCCAGCGCCATCACCGAGAGGCGGGCCGCGTCGGCCGCGATCGCGGAGCCGTGATCGCGGCGGATCAGGTGCAGGCACAGATCCAGTCCCGCGGCGGCGCCCGCCGACGTCAGGATCCGCCCGTTGTCGACGTAGAGCACGTCCGGGTCGACCTTCACCGCCGGATACAGCTCGGCGAGCAGGCCGGCGGCGACCCAGTGGGTGGTGGCACGGAGGCCGTCGAGCAGGCCCGCGGCGGCGAGGACGAACGTGCCGGAGCAGATGGAGGCGATCCGCGTGCCCCTCGCGGCGGCCGAGGTGAGCGCGTCGCGGACGGCTTCCGGCAACGGCCGGGCCGGTTCGGCGGTGCCGGGCACGATGATCGTGTCGGCCTCGCGCAGTGCCTCGAGCCCCCACGGCGCGCGCAGGGTGAAGTGCCCGGCGTCGACGTCCGGATGTTCGGCGCAGACGAGCAGCCGGTACCCCGCGCCGCCGTCCGCCGTCCGTGTCCTGGTGAAGACCTCGATGGGTGTCGACAGGTCGAACGGGATCACCTGGTCCAACGCGAGCACGGCGACGGTGTGCATGGCCGCAACCTACCCGCCGATGGCGAGATCCCGTTGGAAGGCGTCGTTCACGCCACTGGGAGCGGACGCGGTGCGGTTCTAGCGTCGAGCCATGGTGATCATCGCGCCGATCCTCGTCGGCCTCGTCTATGTCGTCCTGATGTCGCTGATCCACGAGCCGCATCGGCGCCGCTTCAACGCGATCATGGTGGCGGGCGCCGGAGCCGCGTATGCGAGCGGAGGCGGACTCGGGATCTGGGAGTTGGTCTTCACCGCGGTGATGGCGTACGTGGCTTACCGCGGCCTCGAGTCCTGGACGTTCATCGGCATCGGCTGGCTGCTGCACACCGCTTGGGACGTCGTGCACCATCTCAAGGGTGCGCCGATCATCCCGTTCTTGGACGATTCCTCGTTCGGCTGCGCGATCTGCGATCCGGTGATCGCGATCTGGTGTTTCGCGGGCGGGCCTGTCGTTTTCCGCCGGGCGCGTTCGTCGGTCGGGTGAAACGACCGGACGAAGGGAGCAAGAAATGACGGTGATCGTGGCGGGGAAGGTGTACGTCGATCCGGAGGAGCGGGACCGGTACGTCGAAGGCCACCAGGTGATCGTGGAGAAGGCGCGGGCGCATCCCGGGTGTCTCGACGTGGTGATCTCGGCCGACACGCTCGAAGGCGGCCGGGTGAACATCTTCGAGTACTGGGAGTCGGAGGAGGTGCTGAACGCGTGGCGTGCGGTCTCGCCCGCGCCGACGTATTCCGCCGAGATCCAGGGCGGGGAGGTCTTCAAACACCAGGTTTCCCGCTCCGGGCCGCCGTTCGACTGAGCCGGGGCGCTTGGCCGTTGGGCCGATTGATGTGAACATATGTTCTATGACGACCGAGGGTCCCATCTTGCACGCCGACCTGGACTCGTTCTACGCGTCGGTCGAGCAGCGTGACGACCCGAGCCTGCGCGGGCGGCCGGTCATCGTCGGCGGCGGTGTCGTCTTGGCGGCCAGTTACGAGGCCAAGGCGTACGGCGTCCGCACGGCGATGGGCGGCGGCCAGGCGCGGCGGCTGTGCCCGGACGCGATCGTGGTCCCGCCTCGGATGCGCGCGTACTCGGCGGCGAGCAAGGCGGTCTTCGAGGTCTTCGACAACACGACGCCGCTGGTGGAGGGCATCTCGATCGACGAGGCCTTCCTCGATGTCGGCGGGCTGCTGAAGATCGCGGGCACGCCGAGCCGGATCGCCGCGAAACTGCGGAAGGACGTCCTGGAGCAGGTCGGCCTGCCGATCACCGTCGGCGTGGCCAGGACCAAGTTCCTCGCGAAGGTGGCCAGCGGCGTCGCGAAACCCGATGGTCTCCTGGTCGTGCCGCACGACAAGGAACTGGAATTCCTGCATCCGCTGCCTGTCGAGCGGCTGTGGGGCGTGGGCAAGGTGACGGCGCAGAAGCTCCGCGAGCGCGGCGTGACGACGGTCGGGCAGATGGAGGGGTTCGGGGAGAAGGAACTCGTCCGGATGCTCGGCCGGGGCGTCGGCACCCACCTGCACGCCCTGTCCCACAACGACGACCCGCGGCGGGTGCGGACAGGCCGCCGACGCCGGTCGATCGGGGCGCAGCGCGCGCTCGGGAGCAGGCCGCGCTCGCCCGCCGAACTCGACTCGACGCTGCTGACACTGGCCGATCGCCTCGCCCGGCGACTGCGCTCGGCGCACCGGGTGTGCCGGACGGTCGTCCTGCGGATGCGGTTCGGCGACTTCACCAGGGCGACGCGTTCGCACACCCTGCTGGAGGCGACCGAACAGACCGGCGCGATAGTCGCGGCGGCACGCGGCCTGCTCGCGACGGCGAGACCGCTGATCGACGAACGCGGGCTCACCCTGATCGGCCTCGCGCTCACGAACCTGTCGAAGGACGACGCGATCCAGCTGGCGTTGCCGTTCGACGCGAAGCCGAGGGACGCGCTCGATTCGACCCTCGACACCGTCCGGGACCGCTTCGGTTCGAAGTCCATCACGCGGGCGGTGCACCTCGGGCAGGTCGAGGAACCGTGGGTGCCACTGCTGCCGGACTGACCCAGTCCGGTCGCTAGGGTGTCCCGGTGGCGGATTCAGCGGTCGAGATCTACACCGATGGCGCGTGCAGCGGGAATCCCGGCCCCGGCGGCTGGGGAGCGGTGCTGCGGTACGGCGACGTCGAGAAGGAGATCTACGGCGGGGACGCCGGGCCGACCACGAACAACCGGATGGAGCTGATGGCGCCCATCGAGGCGCTCGAAAGCCTCAAACGCCGGGTCACGGTGAACCTCTACACCGACAGCACGTACGTCCGGAACGGCATCACCAGCTGGGTGCGGAACTGGAAGAACAACGGCTGGATGACCTCGGCCAAGACACCGGTCAAGAACGCCGACCTGTGGCGCCGCCTCGACGAAGCCGCCTCACGGCACGACGTCGAATGGCATTGGGTCAAGGGCCACGCCGGGCATCCGGAGAACGAGCGAGCGGACCGGCTCGCCGTCAAAGGCGTGGAAGAGGTCATGGGACGACCCGTGGTCCAGCCCGGCGAACGGTCCGCTCGGCGTCGTTAGCAGCTGACGCTGACCTTCGCGCTCTTGGAGAACGACACGTGGACGTGGTCCATGTGGTTGGCGGTCGCGCCGCCGCGGTCCTCCATGGTGTCCCAGCCGCTGCCGTCGTTGTAGCGCTGGCGCCAGATGACGTACGTGACGCCGAAGTCCTTCTGGTTGGCCAGGATGTAGTCGGCGATCGCGTTGCCGGTTGCGGTGTCCACCATGAAGTCCAGCGCGAGGCCGGAGGGGTGGTCACTGGCGTTCGCGCGGCCGGCGACGCCGCCGACGGTCTTGACGCCGAACTTCGCCTTGACGTGGTTGCCGACCTGGGCGACGTGCGGCTTGGTGCCGGCGAGGCTGGTCGAACACGACGCCGTCGCGGCGGGCACGGTCTTCTTGACCGGTGCGGGGGCCTTCGTCGACGTCGTCGGCTTCGGGGGAGCCGCGGTGGTCGACGGGGGCGGGGTCGTCGAGCTGGAGGGCGGGGTGCTGCTGGTCGACGGCGGGGGAGTCACGCTGGAGACCGGGGGAGCCTGCAGCGCGAGCGCGGCACTGGCCGCTTCGACGTCGGGGGAACCCGCGGTGGTCAGCCACATCGACGCCGGGAGCGCCGTGGCGACCGCTGCCGCGATACCCGCGGGGAGCTTCCACTTCGGAGCGTTGGTCTTGCGATGTCTGCCGGCCATTTCTCTGATCACTCACCAATTCGGGGACGGGAGCTCGCGTCGGGGGCCGCGAGCTCCGGGCAACATTACGAAATGGACACGGCAATGTCACGCCCGAGTGTGCTCGCCCACAGTTACCTTGATCGTTGAACCAAAAGGGGCTCACGTCCGTACAGACACAAGAAGTGCTTTTATATGAGCACTGTGAGTGACGAGTTCAGTCCGCTTTGCAGGATTGGAAGAGCACGTTCTCACCCGGCGAGATCACGTTCACCGCCGGGGAGTGTGGGGTCCGGCTGTTGGCCGTCGAGGCCGTGATCACGGTGCAGACCAGCTGATTGATGGCCTGATCGGACAATATGCGCACGGAGAACGGCAGCGCGAGGCTCGCCGGGTCGCCAGGATAGACCTTGACCCGGCCCAGTTCCGGCGGGACGAATGTGGTGATCCCCTGGGCGGCTTCCCGTTCCGTCGGCCCCTTCAACAGCAGCGTGATCGCGCCTTCCGGGGAGATGTAGCCCTCGCTGGGCCTGGTCACCGGAATGACCCGGCCCTCGGAGACGAAGTACAAGGTCAGCCCGTTGACGAGCGCCGGCCCCGAGGTGGCGCGGATCGACGGTCCCGGTCCGGCCGGGACGACGCCGGTCGGCTGGACACCGCAGGCCGTCGCCAGCGTCAGGGCCATGAGGGCGGGAAGAAGCCACGTCTTCCTCATCGCGGACCTCCCTCGGCCAGATGCGGCAGGCGCAGGACGAACCGGGCGCCGTGCCCGGTGTTGGCGGCCGTGATGTCGCCGCCGTGCAGACGGGCGTTCTCCAGGGCGATCGCCAGGCCCAGCCCACTGCCTTCGGAGCGGGCGCGCGCGGTGTCGGCCTTGGTGAACCGGTCGAACACATGCGGCAGGACCTCGGGGTCGATCCCCGGCCCGTGATCGTCGACTTCGAGTGTGACGCCTTCCTCGTCGGCGCGCAGACGGGCCTCGACCGGGGCCGCGCCGTGCCGGAACGCGTTGCCGACGAGATTGGCGACGATCAGGTCGAGCCGCCGCCGGTCGACCCGGGCGAGAACGCCCTCCGGCAGGTCGACGACCAGGTCTTCGCCATCGCGCCAGCCGCGGGCGTCGAGGCTGTCCCGGATCGCCGTCGCGAGATCCCATTCGTCGAGGACGAGTTCGGCGCGGCCCGCGTCGAACCGGGAGATCTCGACCAGGTCCCGGACGAGCCGGGTCAGCCTGCGGGTCTCACCCGAGACCAGCCGCGCCGCGACCGCGGTGTCGGGCGGCAGTGCTTCGGCGTCCTCGTCCAGGACGTCGGTGACCGCGTTCATCGCCGCCAGCGGCGTGCGGAGCTCGTGCGAGACGTCCGCCACGAACCGGCGTGCGTCGGCTTCCATGGCCCTCAGCTCACCGACGGTGCGCTCCAGTTCGGCGGCGGTGTTGTTGAAGGTCGTGACCAGTTCGGCTAGTTCGTCGGACCCCTTGGCGGGCAGCCGGACGTCGAGCCTGCCCTCGCCGAGCTGGGCGGCGGCGGTGTTGAGCGCCCGGACCGGCCGCAGCACCTGCCGCGCGGCGAGCAGGGCCAGCGCGGCGGCGAGCGGCAGTGCGAGCGCCGCGGTCTGCCAGGCTTTTTTCGCGAGTTCCTCGATGGCTTGCTGCTGCTGGACGAGCGAGGTGAGCGAGTACACCTCGACGCCGCTGGCCCTCATCGACCCGTCCGGCTGCCGCGTCAGTACCGGCATGCCGACCAGGAGCTCGGGTTTGGCGTCGCGGTCCAGCCGCTGGAACTGGATCCGGGTGTCGCCCGCGACGGTCTTCCGCAGTTCGGGTGTGAACGTGGTCAGATCCGGGCCGTTGACCGAGCGCTGGTCCCGGTAGACGGCGACGGCGGTCAACCGCAGGCTGCCCGCGAAGTCGTTGAGCTGCTCCTGAGTCGGCGGGGTGGACAGAGGGCGGCTGTAGGCGCTGACCCGGTCTTTCAGCTGGTTCATCGCCGCGTCCTGGACCGCTTCGAGGATCGTGTTGCGGGCCGAAACGTAGCTGGCCCCCGCCGCGGCCGCCGCCCCGATGATCGTCATCGCCGCGAAGGCCAGGATGAGCCGGGGACGCAGCCCGGAGAGCAGCCTCATGAACGGCCGAACCGGTACCCGAAGCCGCGGACGGTCTGGACGTGGTCGGGTTTCGCGGGCACGTCTTCGATCTTCGCGCGCAAGCGCTGGATGCAGGCGTCGACCAGCCGGGAGTCGCCGAGGTAGTCGTGATCCCAGACGGCGGAGAGGATCTGCTGGCGGCTGTAGACCTGCCCCGGCGTGCGCGAAAGCTCCAGCAGCAGTTTCAGCTCTGTCGGCGTGAGCGAGACCGGCTCGCCGTTCTTCGTGACCACCAGCCCGGCCCTGTCGATGACCAGACGGCCGTGCCGTTCCTCGGCCGGGTCCTCCTCGCTCGCGGGCTTCTCGCTCACCGCGCGCCGCAGCACCGCCCGGATCCGGGCGTCGAGCACCCGGGGTTCGATCGGTTTGGTCACGTAGTCGTCGGCTCCCGCCTCCAGGCCGGCCACGATGTCGAAGTCGTCGCTGCGGGCGGTGAGCATGATGATCGGCACCTCACCCGCCGAGCGGATCCGGCGGCAGGTCTCGAAGCCGTCGATCCCGGGCAGCATCAGGTCCAGTACGACGATGTCGGGCTGGTAGACCCGCAGTTTCTCCAGTCCGAGCTCACCGCTCTCGGCGGTGTGGACGGTGTGCGCCTGACGGCGCAGCGCGAGTTCCAGACCCTCCCGGACGGACGCGTCGTCTTCGATCAAAAGGACACTTGCCACGCCGCCATTATTCGGATGTCGCCGCTTGTGTGCGACTCGGCTCGATCTTGTAGCAGAACCATGACATTGTCCGGACCTCACGGCGAAACGGCGTGGGGACAGTGGGACACATGGCCGTACTCACCCACGAAGCGAAGCCGACCCCCGCCCACCGTCCGCTGCCGGGACGGCATGCCGAGACCAGGCTCACCCTGTCCAGGGCCGTGTTCCAGCTCGCCACCGGACTGGGACTGGCCGCCGCGTTCATCGTGACCTACGTGCTCTTCGTGCACACGTCGGCGGGCCAGCTCGCGGAGAACGGCGTCGTCCGCAGCGCGCAATCCGGTCAGTGGTCCACAATGGACTGGGCCGGGCCGCTGCGGAACCAGGACATGGTGCTCGTGATCGGCACCGCCGCCATCGTGCTGATCGGACTGGCGCTCCTGCGGCGCAAACCGGGCCTGCTCGTCCCCGCCCTGAGCGTCCTCGCGCTCCCGCTCATCGCCGCGCAGCTGCTCAAGCTGTACGTCCTCGAACGCCCCGACCTGCCCGACGCCGGCTACGGACCAGGACACAACAGTCTCCCGAGCGGACACGTCAGCGCCGCCATGGCGATCCTGATGGCCCTCGCTTTCGTTCTGCCCCAACGATTCCGTCCGGTGATCATCGGGATCGGCGCCGTCGCCGTCGCCTGGGTCGCGTCGTCGACCATCGCGCTGGGCTGGCACCGGCTGAGCGACACGGCGGGCGCCTGCCTGCTGGGAGCGTCGTTCGCCTGTCTTCTCGCCGCCTGGCTGACCACCCGGCGCCGGGACCTGCGCCGTACACCCGCCGTCCTGGTGGCACTGGCCACGGTACTGCCGACCGGGATCGTGCTGATCGGGTTCGCGGTCCTGAACACGGCGACCGAAGGCGCCGCCCAGTTCGTCGCCGCGCTGGTGCTGGCCGCGCTGGCCGCGGTCGGGATCGTGTTGGTCGCGCTGTGGCCGCTGCGCGGATCCGCGTTCGAACGGCGGACCGGCGTGGAGACCCGCGTGGTCGACGACCTGCTCGAGACCCGCCTCGTGACCCGCCGCTGACGGGGGTCCAGTGCGGCGGGCTGAAGGGGCCCTTCAGCCCAGTGGGTCGTGAGTGGTCAGGTCACTCCCGGCGCGAGTCCCCGGCCCGGCTCAACGGTGACGTCGGAGCCCGCGGCGAAGGGGGATCCGCGGCCAGGGTGGGCGCCATCATCACCCGGTTCCGTCCGCTCCGCTTCGCTTGGTACATGGCCGAGTCCGCCGCGCGGAAGAGCTCCCCGTAGTCCGTCGAGTGCTCGGGCGAGAGCCCGACGCCGATCGACACGGTGCAGCCGTGGATCGGTCCCACCGCGCGGGGTTCGTTGGTGGCGTGGCCGCTGGCGAGTTCCGTCAGACCGGTGATCGCGGTCTTCGCGACGGCCTCCCGGATCCGCTCGGCGATCCGCATCGCCTCCTCGCGGGTGGTGTCCGGCAGCAGTACCGAGAACTCCTCGCCACCCCACCGCCCGACGACGTCGCCCGACCGCGTGTTCTGCCGCAGGACTGCGCTGACGCAGCCGAGCACGATGTCGCCGCCGGAATGCCCGTACTTGTCGTTCCACTGCTTGAAGTGGTCGAGGTCCAGCATCAGGAACGCCGTCGGCCGACGGTCGGTCTGGTCTTCGAGCAGGCGCAGGGCCGCCGGGGCGTGGAAGGAGTCCTCGGTCAGCAGGCCGGTCTTCCGGTCGCGCTGGCTGCGCGCGATCGTGTCCGCCAGGGCCTGCGAGAGCCGGGTCGAGCGCAGCGCGACGCCGATCATCACCAGTGGCACCAGCGCGATGTTGACGGCGCCGAGGATCGTGGTGCACGCGGCGAGCTGCAGCGCGTAGACGAAGTCCGCGTTGTCGGCCCAGCTGCCGATCAGCTTCTGCCGTCGCCAGCCGCCCCATGCCAGCCCGCGCGCGATACTGATCAGGAGCGACTGCGACACGAAGTACCAGAGCGCGGCGCCCACCAGCGCGACGGCGGCCACCACGATGTCGCCCGCCCGCTGGGGGAGCAGGCCCGATTCGAGCCAGGTGTGCAGTGACGTCAGTTCGGTGATCGTGTGCACGCCGAGGATGGACGCGGCGTGCGCGGCGGTGGTGAAGAGGAACGTCGTCATCGCCTTGTGCGCGATGGAGTAGCGCTGCACGCGCACCATCAGCAACAGCGCGAGCGAGTAGGTGGGCGGCAGCAGGACGGCCGCGCTGCCCAGCCAGACGGCGGTCTGGTCGATGTGCTCGCCGCGCCGGTCGTCGGCTCGGCGTTGTTCTTCCGGATGCTGTGTCTGGACGAGGTACCAGATGGTGCAGCCCGCGATCACGCCGAAACGGACGAGGTCCGTGGTCGTGGCGGAGGCCTTGAAGCCGCTGTAGAGCGCCCAAGCCGCGACGGCGATCTCGGTGCCGAGCATCCAGAAGACCGCCGCGGGCGGCAGCCGCCACAGTTCCCAGCCCGCCGGATGCCGCAGGGTGTTCCAGGCGCGACCACGCAACCGCCAGACGCGGGCGGCGGCGAGGCCTACTGTGTCGGCGAAACCCCGGAGCGAACCGGGCGGCCGCTCCGAGACCACGTCACGGTCGTGCTTGCCGAACTCGCTGACGGGGGCCACCTCCATCCGTTACGCACCGCACCCGCTTCGATCTTGCTGGGTAACCGCAAGGGGGTGACAGGGGGACCGCGTTGACGATCGCGTGAGACAGGCCAATGCCTGCGTTCGCCCGACGCGATACCGCCACCAGCTGGCAGGGTGGCTCGTATGCCTGACGCCGCATACGATGCCGACGCGGTCCCTGTGATGTTCGGCCCGGACTTCGACAGGGATCCCTCGCCCGCTTACGAATGGCTTCGGGTGAACGCCCCGGCGTTCCGGCTTCCGCTGCCCGGCGACACCTGGACCTGGCTGCTGACCCGGCACGCGGACGTCGTTTCCGCGATGGCCGACCCGCGGCTGTCCAAATGCCCGTCCGTGGCCGCGGACCACTGGCGCAAGGCCAACCTCGGCCTGCCAGCCGACCATCGGCCGACGCTCATCAGGCATATGAACAACGTCGAGGGCGACGAACACGCGCGGCTGCGCAAGGCTTGCGCCGGCGCGTTCGGCCCCCGGCGGCTGCAGCACATGCGCGACCGCACGTATCAGCTGGCGAACGAACTGCTCGACCCGATCCTCGACCGCGGCGAGGGCGACCTCGTCGAGGATTTCGCCTACCCGCTGGGAATCCGCTCGATCTGCGAGCTGATCGGCATCCCGGACACGCTCCTGGACGAGGTCCGTCCGCCCGCGCTGGTGGTCGCCGCCGGTGACGTCACCGACATGGCGTCGATGCTCGAGGCGACAGACGATCTGGACAGGCTCCTCGCCGGCGTGGTCGCCGCGAAACGGGTCGAACCCGGGGCGGATCTGATCAGCGACCTGCTCGCGCAGGAGGCCGCCGGGAAGCTCACCGGAGAAGAGGTCGCGGCGACGGCGTTCCTGTCGCTGATCGCCGGGCACGAGACGACGATCAGTCTCATCGCGTCCACCGCGCTGACCCTCATCACGCATCCGGAGGAGGCCGCCCGCGCCCGCGCCGACGGCTCGCATCTGACGCTCGTCATCGAGGAGGTCCTGCGCCGCGACACCCCGCTGCAGAACACCAGCTGGCGTTTCGTCACCGAGCCGATGGAGCTCGCCGGGCAGCTGATGGAGGCGGGTGACCCGATCCTGTTGTCCTTGCTGGCGGCCAATCGCGACCCCGAAGTCCACCCCGAACCGCTCGCTTTCCGCCCCGGTGAGCGACCGGTGCGGCACGTGGCCTTCGGCGTCGGCCCGCATATCTGCATCGGCGCCGCGCTCGCGCGGATGCAGGCGTCCGCGGCCTTGGAGACGTTGGTCGACCGCGCGCCGTCGATGACGCTGACCGTGCCGGAAGACAGGCTCGTGTGGTGGCCGAGCGCGATCACCCGCGGCCTGCACAACCTCCCGGTGAAGCTCTAGACCGGTGGCTGAAGGGAACCATGCCCGCATCGCATGACGGGAAAGCGTCCTTCACCGCGTCGCATGCGGTGAAGGTTCCCTTCAGCTCTCTCTAGACCGTGCCTTCGAGCCTGCCCCGCAGCACGCTCGCCTTCCGGTCGTCGAGATCCATGACGAGCTGGAGCGCGTCGCGCCACACTGTCATGGCCTCCTCGCGGTGACCCAGCTCGGCCAGTGCGCAACCTCGTTCGTCGAGCGCGTCGGCCTGGCCCCAGACGTCGCCGCAGTTCCGGTACGCGGTCAGTGCCTGCTCGCAGTACTCGAGCGCGTGCTCCGGATCGCCGAACCGGCGGCAGGTCCGCGCGAGCGGCACCAGCGCGAAACCCATGCCGTGCTGGTCGGCGTCCTTCGCGTAGGCATCGAAGGCGCGAAGGCCGTGTTCGAGGGCCAGATCGCGTTCGCCGAGGTCGCGGTAGGCGCGGCCGAGGTGGACCCGCGCGGTCGCTTCGCCGAGCTGATAGCCGATCCGCGTGTTCACCTCCACACTCTGTTCCGCGAGCCGCACGGCTTCGGCGTATTCCTCGCGCTCGTGCGCGATGTTGCCGAGTCCGACCAGCGCCCAGCCCAGGCTCGGGTTCTCGCCGATCTCTTCGGAGATCTCGACGGCCTGTCCGAACAGCTCGTGCGCGCGGTCGAGGTCGCCGCGACGCCGGTGCGCCTCGGCGAGGTTGATCGCCGACCACGCCAGCCCGCCGAGGTCGCCGCCCGCCTTCGCGGACTCGATCGCCACGTCATGGCTGGAGATCCACGTCTGCCACGGCCTGCCGAGCAGGTGGTAGTCGAACAGTTCCACCGGCAGCCGCCAGCCGATCTCGTACAGCCCGTGATCCAGCGCCATCCGCGCGACACCGGTGATGCTCGGCATCTCCGACGCGCACCAGATGTAGGCCTCGTCGAAGGTGTCGAACCGGATCGGCTCGACGCCTTCGGGCGCCGGACCGAGGTCGATGTGGTGGTCGCGGGCGGGCGTCAGCGTCCAGCTCGCCGCGTTGGCCGCGTAGAGGTACCAGTGGGTCAGCCGGGAAACCGCCGCCTGCCGTTCGTCCCGCCATTGTTCGGTGGCGGCTTCTTCGGCGGCGTAGACGCGGAGCAGGTCGTGGAACCGGTAGTACCGGGCGCCGACCTGCTGGACGAGGTACGCCTGCACGAGTTTGTCGACGAGCCGTCGCGCGTCGTGTTCGGGCAGCCCGGAGAGCGCGGCCGCCGCGCCCGAGGTGAATCGCGGGCCGGGGTGGAGGCCGAGCAGCCGGAACATGCGGGCGGTGTCGGCGTCGAGCGCACGGTAGGACCAGCTGAAGGCGGCCCGGACCCCGACGGCGTCGTCGTCGACGGCGAGCAGTTCCAGCCGCCGCCCTTCGGCGACGAGTTCGCCGGCGAGGTCGCCGACACTCTGATGGGGATGCGTGGCGACTCGCTCGGCCGCGATGTTCACCGCCAGCGGCAGCGCCGCGCACAGCTGGACGAGCCTGCAGACGCCTTCGGGATCGCCCGCCGCGCGTTCGTCGCCGATGAGATCCGCCATGAGCCGCGTCGCTTCGAGATCTTCCAGTGGTTCCAAGGAAACCTGGACCGCGCCACTGCCGACGACCAGTCCGGAGAGCCGTCGCCTGCTGGTGATCAGCACGGTGGTGTCCGGGGTGCCGGGCAGTACCGGCCGCACCTGATGCGAGTCGAGGGCGTTGTCCAGTACGACGAGTGTGCGCTGACCGCGCAGCAGGCCGCGCAGGAGCGCGAGTCGCATGTGCTCCTCGGCGGGAACGCGGTCGGGGCGGACACCCACGCACCGGAGGAGGTCGTCGAGGATGTCGGCGGGTTGCGCGGGGGAGCCCGCCGCGTAGCCGCGCAGATCCGACCAAAGAACGCTGTCGAACTCCTCCTGCCGCCGGTTCGCCCATTTCAGCACCAGCGCCGTCTTCCCGACTCCGGGCGGCCCGGCCACGAAGACCACGTTGGCCGGTCCGCCGAGCACTTTCTCGTCGAGCAGGGCGAACTGTTCTTCCCTGCCGACGAAATGGCCCGGTGGCGCGGGAAGATGGACATACGGTTCCGCGCGGGCGGCTTCGGCGAGGACGATCAGCGTCCCGCCCGCCTCCAGCGCGCGATCGCAGGCTTCGGCGAATTCCGCACTCGGTGGGGTGAGGCCGCGTTCGGCCCGGCTGATGAGACTTTTGTCGACATAGGCGAGTTTCTGGAGTTCGCGCAGCGCCAGTCCTTTGGCCTGCCGCCGTTGCCGCAGTGCGCGCCCGAACGCCAGCGCGGCCGCCGAAACCGGCCTCGGTTCCGTGCGTGCTTTCCCGGTTTCCCCGGATCTGGCCGAGCCGGAATTCTCGGTCACCAGAAGCACCTTTCTCCCTGCTCCGCGGCAGATCGTGCCACAACGGCGCGACGGCGGGCAGGGCCATCTGCCGATTCGCCGCTGGGCGGAATGGCTCCGCGTGCGACAACCTTCCCATTACATGGGTCACAACACGGCCACCGGGTGTGCGGACGTGCGAAGACAGCCCCCAAACTGTGCGAGAACGCGCCCGTTCCCCACCGGTGCGCCAGTCGAAAGGGAGGTGGATCATGCGCGACCGCGAAATGTGAGCAGGCCCTGTTCCGCCTTGCGAACAACCGGGCGAGTGCTGATCTCCTCGGAAGCGGCCGTGGCCGTCCTTCCCGGCGGCCACGACCGTCACCTTTCGGAACATGTAGGACCGCTTAACGTCGGTGTAGATCTTTTCACTTGTCCTGACGAGTCGCCCGAGGCAGCTTGGAGAGGTATCGAGCAGCCCGGCGAAAGGAACGAAGTGAGCATCGGCGCGCCAGGAACCCTGGTCCGGATGGGCGTTCTCGCCCTGCTGTGGGGATCGGGGTTCTTGTGGATCAAGCTCGCGCTGACCGGGCTGCCGCCCGTTCAGCTCACCGTCATCCGCTGCGCTCTCGGCGCGGCGGTCCTTCTCGTCCTGAGCCGCTGGGCCGGGCAACGCCTTCCGCGTGACCGCCGGATCTGGGGCAGGCTCCTCGTCGCCGCCTTCTTCTGCAACGCGTTGCCGTTCGCGTTGTTCAGCATCGGTGAACTGACCGTGGATTCCGGTATCGCCGGGGTGATGAACGCGACGACACCGCTGTGGTCGTTGCTGATCGGCATCGGGATCGGCACCGAACGCCGGATCACCGTGCTCCGGGTGGGCGGGCTGGTCCTCGGTTTCGCCGGCATCGTGCTGATCTTCGCGCCCTGGCAGAAGAGCGGCCTGCTCGGTTGGGGGACGCTGGCCCTGCTCGGCGCCGGCATCAGCTACGCCATCGCTTTCGCTTACATGGGACGGAAACTCGTCGGCCAGGGCGGGCCGATCGCGATCTCCGCCGCGCAGTTGCTGGCGGCCACCGGGCTGAGCGCGCTCGCGTTGCCGTTCGACGCGGCGCCGTCCGGGCCGCTGAACGTGACCGCCGTGCTCGCCGTCGTCGTCCTCGGGATCTTCGGCACCGGCATCACCTTCTACCTCAACTACCGGCTCATCGCCGACGAAGGCGCGACCTCCGCGGCGACCGTGGGCTATCTGCTGCCTGTCGTGTCGGTCGCACTGGGCGCGATCGTGCTCGGCGAGGAACTCGGCCCGCGGGTGCTCGCCGGGATGGCGGTGGTGCTGCTCGGAGTCGCCTTGACGCGCTACGTGAGGTCTTCGGCGAGCAAATCCATCAGCAACCCGTCGTGCCAGCCGTCGCCCACGGTGTCGCGTTCGTAGCGGCGCATCACCCCGACCTCCCGGAAACCGACGGCCTTGTAGCAGCGGATCGCGGCTTCGTTGTCCACGGCGGGATCGATCACCAGCCGGTGATGCCCGCGATCGTGCACGAGATGGCGGGCCATCGCGCGGACGGTGTCGGTGCCCAGCCCCCGTCCGTGCGCGGCCGGGTCGAGGAAGAGGTCGACCGACGCGTGCCGGTACATCGGGTCCTCCTCCTCGCCGTACTGGACGAAGCCGCGGACGACTCCGTCCTCCAGGACGGTGAAGCAGGCCGTCGTCGGATCGTCGAACGGCCAGGTGGGGGAGTCGTCGACCGAACCCCAGCGCGCCCTGACCGCGGCCTCGCCCCGGATCCGCCGCAGATCCGCGACATGGGCTTCGGTGACCGGGGTCAGGATCACGATCTCCCCGTGCAACTCGGTGGTCAGTTCCCGCTCCGTCCGCTCGTTCGAGTGGCGCCAGTCTAGGGAGGCCCCGCCGGGACCGCACGAAGACAGGGGACATCTCAACCGGGATCGGGTATCAACGAAAGGGAAGGTGGAGGTGGGTCATGGGGAACCTGTTCGAGGGACTGCGCCCGGTTGAGGAACTCGTCGACGGCGGGGCGACGGCCGTCCGCGCGGTGGTGTTGCGCAAGGCGACCGAAGCGGTCGTCGCGAACGCCCGCGACGCGACGGATTGCCGGATGCTGCTGGAGATGCTGGGGCTGCACTCCGAGCCCGCGACACGGTCCGACGACGTGGCCGCCTGAGCCCGCACGACGCTTCAGTGCCGCGGCAGCACGCAGAACTCGTTGCCCTCCGGGTCGGCCATGACCACCCAGTGGTCCGACTCGGGGTCTTCGACGACCTTGGCGCCGAGTGACACCAGCCTGGCGACCTCTTCGCGTTGCTCGAGTTCGGTGGGGGCGAGGTCGAGGTGCAGCCGGTTCTTGCCGGACTTCTCCTCGGGCACCGGCTGGAACAGCAGACTCGGCACGCCCGGGCTCTTCAGCTCGACATAGGTCACCCCGTGGCCGTCCGTCCACCGGGAGGTTTCGGGGTAGCCGAGGGCTTCCTTCCAGAACGCGGCCAGTGCTTCGGCCTCACGGCAGTCGACGGCGACAGCGAGCATCCGGGTTCGCATACGTCCACGGTGGCACGGAACGGCGAGGTTTGCCGGATGCGCGGACGGGCATCCGTCGGGCAGCAGATCCACTTCGCCGGAGGGAACAAGCATGAAGGCCGTCACCTGGCACGGGAAACGCGATGTCCGGGTGGACACCGTCCCCGATCCGAAACTCGTCGATCCGACCGACGCCATCGTCCGCATCACGTCGACCGGCATCTGCGGCTCCGACCTGCATCTTTACGAGGTCCTCGGTGCGTTCATCGACGAAGGCGACGTTCTCGGGCACGAGCCGATGGGCATCGTCGAAGAGATCGGGACCGGTGTGACGAACCTGAAACCCGGCGACCGGGTGGTGGTGCCGTTCAACATCTCCTGCGGCCACTGCTTCATGTGCGATCGCGGCCTGCAGTCGCAGTGCGAGACCACGCAGGTCACCGACCGCGGCAAGGGCGCGGCGCTGCTCGGTTACACCAAGCTCTACGGCCAGGTCCCGGGCGGGCAGGCCGAATACCTGCGCGTCCCGCAGGCCCACTACGGCCCGATCAAGGTGCCGGCAGGTCCGCCGGACGAGCGTTTCGTCTACCTGTCCGACGTCGTGCCCACCGCCTGGCAGGCCGTCGACTACGCGAACATCCCCGAGGGCGGCACTGTCGTGGTCTTCGGGCTGGGCCCGATCGGGCAGTTCTGCTGCCGGATCGCGAAGCACCGGGGCGCGGGCAAGGTGATCGGCATCGACCTGGTCCCGGAACGTCTCGCGAAAGCGGCCGCGGCCGGGGTCGTCACCTACGACACGCGCGAGCACAAGTACATCGGCGACCTCATCCGTGAGGCCACCGGCGGCAGGGGAGCGGATTCGGTGATCGACGCCGTCGGGATGGAGGCGCACGGCGCCCCGGTCGGGCGGCTGGCGCAGAATCTCGTCGGCCTGCTGCCCGACCCCATCGGCGCGAAGATCACCGAGAAGGCCGCGATCGACAGGCTCAGCGTGGTGTACGCGGCCATCGACGCCGTCCGCCGCGGCGGCACGATCTCGCTGAGCGGCGTCTACGGCGGCATGGTCGACCCGCTGCCGATGATGGACCTCTTCGACAAGCAGATCACCTTGCGGATGGGGCAGGCCAACGTCCGGCGCTGGATCGACGACATCATGCCGCTGATCGCCGACGACGCCGATCCGCTCGGCGTCGAGGGTTTCGCGACGCACAAGCTGCCGCTGTCGGAAGCGCCGCACGCCTACGAGATCTTCCAGAAGAAGCAGGACGGCGCGGTCAAGATCCTTCTGGAGCCGTCGGCGGCTTGAGGTACCAGGGCATACTCGCCGGGTGGCTTTCTTCGACATCGAAGGTTATGAACCCGTGTGGCTCTCAGGACTCCAAGGGATCCGGAGAGCGCACGGGGACCGGTTGCGCGCCCTGGTGGGCAAGCCGCTCCAGCGCGTCCACCTGACCTGGTTCGTCGAGTACGCGGAGTGGCTCCAGGACGCGCCGGTCGTGGTGGACTTCGGTGACGAACGGCTGGAGATCACGCACTGGAAGTTCGACGAGCTTTCCCTGACCTGGAACACGATCGACCCGTACGGCAGGTCCGGATGGGACTGGGGCGATCCGGAGGAACCCAGCCCGCTCCTGTGGCGCCAGGACGTCTATCCCGAACTGTCCGCTTTGGAGGGTCAGGTGCTCCAGGACGTCGAGCTGCTCGAATGGGTGGGACGGGACATGGCGGGCGGCATGGTCGCGGTCGGCTTCGTGTTCCCGCGCGGCAGGTTCACCGTCTTCAACGCGATGGACGAGAACGGGCTCGAGTACACCGAGCCCGACCCGTCTTACCGGAGGCATTCCCTGGCGGGCTGAAAACGGGATGCGGCGGTCGTCGATCTTGGTGATACTTCCCGGCATGTCCCGGATCAAACTGGCCGAAGCGCTCGCCTTGCGCGCCGACGCGACGAAGAAGGTGGAGGCGCTGCGCTCCCGGATCGTCGACAACGCGCGGCATCAGGAAGGCGAGGAGCCCGCGGAAAACGCGTCCGCGCTCCTCGTCGACGCCGAGACGACGCTGGGCGAACTGGAATCGCTCATGCAGCGGATCAACCGGACCAACGCCGCCACCCCGCTCGGGGAAGGCACGGTCACCGACGCGATCGCGCACCGCGACGTCCTCCGGCTCAGGCACGGTGTCCTCACCGCGGCCGCCGACGCCGCGGCCGGGCGCGGTCAAGGCGGCTACGGTCGTCAGCTCCGTTCGGAACTCCGGTATCTCTCCGCACTCCCGGTGGCGGAACTGCGGTCCCGCGCGGACAGGGTCGCCGGGGAGATCCGGGCGGTCGACGTCGAGATCCAGCGCACCAACTGGGAGACCGACCTCCTGGACTGAAACGTGGAAAGCAGGTAGCCCTCCGGGAAGCGGGCACAAGCCGAGAGCCGGCGGTATTCCGGCTCCCTCCTGGTACGTGGCGGGCAGCGTGGGGGTTCGACTCCCTCGATCACAACTCAGCCCAGCACGACGCACAGGTGACGGCGCAAACGGCACAGTTCATCACCACGTGCCGGTCCCGGAAGGCGAGGGTGGGCACGGGGCCTTTCCACGTTCGGCGGTCACGCATTCCCCTTGGCCGAGTGGCGTTCCCGACACAGCGGCGAAGCCGATCCATGGGCGGACCTGATCCACTCTGTGCCAAGGTGAAAAGCGGAACAACCCAAGAGCCCAGGTGGTGACCCCGGATGGCACTGAAGATCGGTTACAAGGCGTCGGCCGAGCAGTTCGGCCCGCGCGACCTCGTCGAGTACTCCGTGCTCGCCGAGCAGGTCGGGCTGGACAGCGTGATGGTCAGCGACCATTTCCAGCCCTGGCGGCATCAGGGCGGGCACGCGCCGTTCTCGTTCGCGTGGATGGCGGCGGTCGGCGAGCGCACCGAGCGGGTGGTTCTCGGCACCAGCGTGCTGACGGCGACCTTCCGCTACAACCCGGCCGTGGTGGCACAGGCGTTCGGCACGCTCGGCAGTCTCTACCCCGGCCGGGTGCTGCTCGGCGTCGGCAGCGGTGAGGCGCTCAACGAGGTCGCGGTCGCCCGTATCGAGTGGCCCGCGTTCAAGGAGCGGTTCGCGCGGCTGCGCGAGGCGATCGAGCTGATGCGCAAGCTGTGGTCCGAAGAGCGCGTCACGTTCGAGGGCGAGTACTTCCAGACCACCGACGCCACGGTGTACGACCGTCCCGAGGGCGGCGTGCCGATCTACATCGCGGCGGGTGGCCCGGTGATGGCGAAGTACGTCGGCAAACAGGGCGACGGCTTCATCTGCACCAGCGGCAAGGGGATGGACCTCTACACCGGGAAGCTGCTGCCCGCGGTCGCGGAAGGCGCGGAGCAGGTGGGCCGGAGCACCGGCGACATCGACAAGATGATCGAGATCAAGCTGTCCTACGACCCGGATCCCGCGCAGGCGCTGGAGAACACCCGGTTCTGGGCGCCGCTCTCGCTGACGCCGGAGCAGAAGGCGGGTATCGAGGACCCGGCCGAGATGGAGAAGGCCGCGGACGCGCTGCCGATCGAGCAGGTCGCGAAGCGCTGGATCGTCACTTCCGACCCGGCCGACGCCGTCGAGCAGATCAAGCCGTACGTCGAGGCGGGCTTCAACCACCTCGTCTTCCACGGTCCCGGCCACGACCAGGAGCGTTTCCTGCGCTCGTTCTCCGAGCAGGTCGTCCCCGGACTCCGCGAACTCGGCTGACCGGTGCCGGACCGCGATCAGTCCTCTGGTTGCGGTCCGCACACCATCGCGTACAGCGTCTCCGCACTCTCCGCGGCGCTCTGTCGCGCGGTGTCGACGACGACGCGGTCGCGGGTCCACGGCTCGTATTCGTGGTCGAGGATCGACTGCCAGCCGGGCGGTTCGAGTCCGACGACGTCGACGGTGCGGGTCTCGGCCCGGCGGCGGTGTTCTTCCGGGCTCGAGCACACCACTTCGACCTCGAGCACCCGCGCGCCGTGCCGGACCGCGACGGTCCGCCACGCCTCGCGGGTGATGCCGAGCGGGTTCACGCAGTCGGCGATCACGCTGACGCCGTGCCGCAGCTGGTCGGCCGCGAGGTCGTAGCCGACGATGTAGCCGACAGGCCCCAGCGGCTGCCGCAGCGCTGTCGACCGGATGACGGCCTGCTCGATGCTGTCGATCCGGAGGTAGGTGAAGCCGGTCCGGCAGGCCAGTTCCGCCGCCACGGTGGACTTCCCGGTCGCGGGCAGGCCACCGAGGACGACAAGGCAGGGAGCCCCGGCCATCAGGACTCGGTGACGAGCTTGCCGATCTCCTGATCGAAGTCGAACCACTCCGGCTCCGAGCCGGCGGGCACCACGTCGTAGGTGCGGTCGAGGAAGTCGGCCAGTTCTTGCGCCGGGGCTTCGAGGACCGCGCAGCCGTCAGGCGCGCTGAGGGCGAAGATCACGATCGAGGTGTCGTCGGCCGGGCTGATGATCACGTCGCCCTCACCCGATGGAGTGAGGAGGCCATCCGCCAGCAGGTCTCGGCCGAACATCCAGCGGACCGTGCCGCCGCCCGAGTGGTAAGCCACCACGACGGCGTAGGGGTCTTCGGGGTCGTACTCGAGATCGGCGTTGACGGGAAGCGGGTCCGCACCGAAAGTGCGCAGGCCGAAGACGATCGTCCCCCGGATGAGGTCGTTTTCCTTGTCCAACGCTTCAGCCCCTTACGTTCGGTTGCTGTTGATCTTCAGCTATTGATAACGCAATGTGAAGCCTTTTCGTGACCCGAGTCGACAACTTTCACACGTTCGGCTGAGAGCTGTGTCTCAGCCGCTCACGGACGGTCCCGACCGTGCACGTGCGGTGAGCAAGCGGGAAATGTGATCAGTCGTGCAAAAGAAAGAGATTCCGCACGTGCATATTCCGGTGAATGAAAATAGCCAACCATTCGGCGGATTGAATCGTTTTTCCTCGCGGTTAACATCATCTTGCGTCGTTCAAGTATTTCCAGGAGACCGGCGTGACTCCGTCCTGGACCTCGGCGAGCTGGATCGTTGCGGATCGGGAGGGGACCGACAATGGGCGTGCGAATCACCATCGCCATTCCAAGAGAAGACTCCGCGCGGTGCGACGCGGTTTACGGGCCGCGGCGGCAAACGGTTCCGCGGCGCGTGCCGACCTCGTCCCGGTCCGGTACCGACCCGGCGGTGCCGCGCGTCCAGGGGCGCCGCCGTGATTGACCGGCTCCCGCTGCGTGTCGGGCAGGCCGACATCGACCGGCTGGAGGGCGTCATCGCCGCACTCCGGGCGCGCGACTACCGCGAGGGCGGCGGATCCTGCCGGGAACTGCTGCGGGTGCTGGAGCCATACGGCGCGGCCCTGCGCCGGGGGATGATGTCCGACACGGTGGCCCGGCGGCTGGCGGGTGTGGTCGCGGATCTGCACAACCTGAAGGGCTGGACGGAATTCGACTCCGGCCGCCCCGTCAGGGCGGAGCAGCACTTCCGCCGAGCGCTCGAGCTCGCCGCCGAGGCGGGCAACGACGATCTCACCGCCAACATCCGCTATCGGCTCGGCCGGATGTACCTGCATCATCGCTCTCCGGCGGAGGCGCTCGAGCATTTCGGCCTCGGGCAGCTCGCCGCGCTCCGGGCGGGAAGCCCGTTGTCGCAGGCGATCCTTTCGGCGAACGAAGCCTGGGCCTACGCGCTGCTCGGTGACGTCCGCCAGGCTTTGTTCAAACTTTCCCTTGCGCCGGAACAATTCGCCAGTTCCGTCGGCGACGAGGTCCCGTCGTGGTCGGCCTTCTTCACGGCCACCGACATGGCCGCGATGATCGGCACGGTGCGCACCGAACTCGCCAGGCTCGTCGACGTCCGCCACAGCCGGGACGCCATCCCCGCGCTCACCGAGGCCATCGAGGGCTATGGCCCGGACATGGTGCGCAGCCGGTCGCTGACGATGATCTGGCTCGCCGTCGACCACGTCCTGGAAGGCGACCTCGATCGCGCGGCCGAGGTCGGCCTGTCCGCGATGGAGATCGCCGACGGAATCCGTTCCGCGCGTACGCGGGATCGTTTGCGGCCGCTGTCGGAATGCGTGCGGAAGCGGGTCGGCGATATTAATGCGCGGGATCTCCTTGACCGGATCGCAACATTTCGCGCCAGCGCCTGAGCGCCGGAGAATAGGTGGAGGAATGACCGGATCAATTTCACCGGGCGTAGGCTCGCGGGTATGAAACGGACTTCGTTCGCGCAGTGGCCGTGCTCGATCGCGCGCACCATGGACCTGCTCGGCGACTGGTGGACGCCGCTGGTCCTGCGGGAGGCCTTCTACGGGATCCGCCGGTTCGACGAGTTCCAGCAGGAACTCGGCATCGCGCGGAACACCCTGGCCGACAGGCTGCGCCGCCTGGTCGGCGAGGGGCTGCTGGAAAAGCGGGCCTACCAGGCCGACCCGGTCCGTTACGACTACGTGCTGACCGAGAAGGGTGCCGATTTCTACGGCGTGCTCGCCGCGATGTCGCGCTGGGGCGACCGCTGGCTCGCCGAGGAGGCCGGGCCGCCGATCACCCTCCACCACGACACCTGCGGGCAAGACACGCACGCCGAGGTCGTCTGCGCGCACTGTTCAGGGCCGCTCACCGCCGAGAACACGCGGGCGCGGCTCGGATCCGGCTATCCGCCGAAGCTCGCGAACCGCCCTGACGTGGTGCGCCGCTTCGCCGCGCAGGAGGGTTTGACAACGTAAGTCTATCTACGCAACTATCGAGGTCACGAGCACAGGAGGCGACCACGATGGAGTGGACGGGCGCCAAGTACGCCGACAAACCGACGGTCGAGGTCGAGGCCTGGGTCGACGCCCGCCCGGAGCGGGTCTGGTCGATCGTCTCCGACGTCCGGCTGATGCCGGAGATGAGCCGGGAACTCCAATCGGCCGAATGGTGCGACGGCGCGCACGGCGACGCCGCGGTCGGCAGGCGGTTCGTCGGCCGCAGCAGGCACGACGCGCTCGGCGAGTGGGAGACGACGTCGCACGTCGTCGAATGCGAGGAGCCGCGCGTCTTCACCTGGGCGGTGCACGATCCCGAGACGCCGACAGCGCTGTGGCGCTTCACGCTGGAGCCCGAAAACGGCGGCACGAGGCTCCTGCAGTGGATGCAGCTGGGACCGGGACGGTCCGGCCTGTCGCTGGCGATCGACCAGATGCCGGACAAGGAAGAGAAGATCGTCTTCGTCCGGCTGCGCGAATTCGAGAACGCGATGACCGGGACTCTGGCCGCGATCAAGGAGCGGGCCGAGGCGGCGCGCGCGTGATGCGGACGGCGACCACGGTCGAGGCCTCGCGAGGCTGGCGGGAGACGCTGGATTTCGTGCTGGAGGCGGAGAAGCTCGGTCTCGACGACTGCTGGGTCGCCGAAGCGTGGGGTTCGGACGCGCCGTCGGTGCTCGGCTATCTCGCCGCGCGGACCGAACGGATCCGGCTCGGCTCCGGGATCATCCAGCTCGGCACGCGGAGCCCGGTCGCGATCGCGCAGGCCGCGCTGACCCTCTCGATGCTGTCCGACGGCCGGTTCGCCCTCGGGCTCGGCGCCTCGGGGCCACAGGTGATCGAAGGCCTTCATGGTGTTTCGTTCGCCCGGCCGCTGACACGGATGCGCGAGACGGTCGCGATCATCCGCCGGGCGTTCGCGGGGGAGAAGATCTCGTTCTCCGGCAAGGAGTTCGAGATCCCGCTGCCGGGTGAGACCAAGCCGATGCGGCTGTCGACGACGCCGAATCCGGATATCCCGATCCACCTCGCCACCCTCTCGCCGAAGCTGCTGGAGCTGACAGGCGAGATCGCGGACGGCTGGCTGGGCACCAGTTTCGTCCCGGAAGGGGCACAGGCCTACTTCTCACATCTCGACGCCGGCCTCGCGAAGGCGGGCCGGACGCGGTCGGACCTCGAAGTCTGCCAAGGCGCCGAGGTCGCCTTCGCCGAGGATGAGGACGAGTTGCGCGGGATGGTCGCGGGCCGCAAGGCCGAGCTCGCGTTCAGCCTCGGCGGGATGGGTTCGGCGAAGACGAACTTCTACAACAACGCCTACAGCAGGCAGGGCTGGGCCGACGTCGCCGCGGCGGTGCGGGAGCGCTGGCAAGCGGGCGACCGGGAAGGCGCCGCCGCGCTGGTGACCGACGAGATGGTGCTCGGCACGACGCTGATCGGCACCGAACCGATGGTCGCGCGGCGGCTGCGCGTATGGCGAGACGCCGGGGTCGACACCGTCCGGCTGTACCCGGCGGGTGAGACCGTCGCCGACAAGCTCACCACTCTCGGCCGAGCGCTGGACCTGGTCCGCGCTCTGGGCTGAATGCCCGCGCCGGTTGAGGTGACCGGCCGAGTGCGACCGTCCCCGCCTGCTCCAAGCGGGTAGAACTTGTTTCACTTTTGGCCCTCGGCCGGAGAACATGACCTCGCTCGATCACCACGCGAGGAGGACTCATGAAGCCCGACCCCCGCTTGTCCCGCCGCCAGGTTCTGCGCGGCGGCGCCGGGCTCGCGCTCGCTTCGGGCCTGCCGTTCGCCGGGACGGCTTCGGCGGCGGGCGCGGTGATCGGCGAGTACGACGTCGTCGTGGTCGGCGCGGGTGCGGCCGGGATGACCGCCGCGCTGACAGCGGCCAAGCGCGGCCTCAGCTGTGTCGTGCTGGAGAAGGCGGCGAAATTCGGCGGTTCGGCGGCCCGGTCGGGGGCGGGGATCTGGATCCCGTGCAACTCGGTGCTGGCCGCGGCAGGCGTCCGTGATACCCCGGAACAGGCCGCTCGGTATCTGGCCGCCGTGGTCGGCCCGTCGATCCCCGTCTCGCGGCAGCGAGCTTTCCTCGCCAACGGTCCGGCGATGCTGTCGTTCGTGATGGCCAACAGCCCGCTGCGGTTCCGGTGGATGGAGGGCTACAGCGACTACTACCCGGAACTGCCCGGCGGGATGCCGGACGGCCGCTCGATCGAACCCGATCAACTCGACGGGAACGTCCTCGGCGCCGAACTGGCCAACCTGAACCCGGCCTATCTCGCCACGCCCGCGGGGATGGTCGTCTTCAGCGCCGACTACAAATGGCTCGCGCTGGCCGCGGTCAACCCGAAGGGAGCCGCGGTGGCCGCCGCCTGCCTCGCCCGCGGCACGGCCGCCGCGCTCGCCGGGCAGAAACCGCTGACCATGGGCCAATCGCTGGCCGCCGGACTGCGGGCCGGGCTGCAGCGAGCCGGCGTCCCTGTCTTGCTGAACACGCCTTTGACCGACCTCGTCATCGAGAACGGGAAGGTCACCGGCGTGACCGTCGCCGCGGGCGTGGTGAAGGCCCGGCGCGGCGTCATCGTCGGCTCCGGCGGGTTCGAACACAACGCCGCCATGCGGGCGGAGTACCAGCGCCAGCCGATCGGTACACAGTGGACGGTCGGCGCCCGGTCGAACACCGGCGACGGGATCCTGGCCGGAAAGCGGGCGGGCGCGGCGCTGGACCTGATGGACGACGCCTGGTGGGGCCCGGCGATCCCGCTGCCCGGCGAGCCGTATTTCTGCCTCGCCGAGCGGACCCTGCCCGGCGGTCTGATGGTGGACTCGGCGGGCAAACGGTTCGTCAACGAAGCGGCGCCGTACAGCGACGTCGTGCACACGATGTACGACCGGAACCCGACGTCGCCGACCATCCCGGCGTGGCTGGTCGTCGATCAGCACTACCGCAACCGGTACCTCTTCCGCGACGTCGCACCGCTGCTGCCGCTTCCCGATGAGTGGTACTCGTCGGGCGCGGTCAAGAAGGCGTGGAGCGTCGAGGCGCTCGGCACCGCGATCGGTGTTCCACCGCAGGCGTTACGCGCCACGGTGAACCGGTTCAACGGCCAGGCGCTGTCCGGTGTGGACAGTGACTTCCGGCGGGGCGCCAGCGCCTACGACCACTACTACACCGACCCGTACGTCCTGCCGAACTCCTGCCTCGCCGCGCTCTGGGAACCCCCGTTCTACGCGTTCAAGATCGTGCCGGGCGACCTCGGCACCAAGGGCGGGATGCGCACCGACGCGCGGGCGCGGGTCCTGCGGGCGGACGGCTCGGTCATCCCCGGCCTGTACGCCGCCGGGAACGCCAGCGCGGCGGTGATGGGCTCCAGCTACGCGGGTGCCGGCTCGACGATCGGCCCGGCGATGACGTTCGGGTACGTCGCGGCGAACGACCTCGCCGATCACCCGTGAGCTGAAGAAAGATACCGGTTCATTCGTCTTCGAACCCTTCGTGCGGTCGCAGTTGCGAGGGAACGAAGGGAACACCGTCCAAGGTCGAGTCGGTGAACCTGATGTCACCGCTGAAGGTTGCGCCGTCGAACGTGGTGTAGCTGCTGAAGGTCACCTGGTTGAACCAGGCGTCGCCCGCGAACGCGGCTTGGGTGAAGTAGGACCGATGCGCGAAGGTCACACCTGGCAGGTACGCGTCTTCGAAGAATGTGGCGTCATCGAAGGTCGCGCTGTCGGTGAAGGTGGCCTTGCTGAACACCACGCTCCCGGTGAACGTCGTGTTCTTGAATCGGGCTTCGCGGAGGAATGAGGCCGAGCGAAAGGTGGCGGTCCCTTTGAAGGTGGCCGCGTCGAATCTGGCCGAGGCTTCGAAGGTCGCTTGGTCGAACCTGACGTCGCCGGTGAACCGGGCCTCCGAGAACCAGGAGTCGCCGGTGAACGTGACTCCGTCGAACCTGGTTTCCCCATCGAAGTGGATACCCATGAGCAGAGTGTCTCCGCAGAACCGGGCGTTCGAGAAGCGGGCGTTGTTGAGCCGGCAGTCGCGGAACATGACATCGATCAGCAGAGCCCCGCTGAGGTCCAGATCGATGTCGGGCCAGAATCTCCTTCCGTCCTGGTAGTTCGGGTCGAGATGGTCGGTCAAGATACGTTGGGCGGTCGTTCGTACCTCGCGCTCTTGGATATCACTTCGGTATTCGTTGTGGACTTCTTTCTCCGCTCCGGGATCGGGAGGCTTGTCGGGCAGCTCGTACGGCATACGAAGGTAGGCGCTGATCACATTGACGATGGTCTGACGCTGTGGGGGATTGTCCTGTGCCAGGCGATCGAGTGCGTACAGTCCGGCGAGCCGGACGGGCGCTTTGTCCGCCCCCAGTTGCTCGACCGCTTTGAGATAGAGATCGCTGATCCGCCGTTCCGCGGCATCGTGGCGTGCGTCGTCGTTGGCCTGCTCTCGTAGCAGGAGATCACGACGTTTGGTCGCGAGATCCTGTTCTGCGGTTTGCTGGCGTCGGGCGGCCAAGAGCAACGCGATGGCGCCACCAGCTCCGAGCACGATCGCGCCGACAGTGCGCACGCCCTCCAGACGTGCTTTGTCGACGTCTGTTCCCCGCCCGTAGAGAAAGAACAACACCCAGCCAGTGGCGATGGCGAAAGCGAGCAAGAGTCCAGCGCACAGGGTGATGGTGCGATTCGAAAGGGTGCGGTCTTCGCCGCGAGAGGGCGTGAGAGGCCAGGTTCGAGACTTCTCCGGAGGGTGAGAATCATCGGCCATCAGACCATGATCGCAGCGTGGGGCCGGTTTCGAATCTGGCGAACACGTGATAGTTCCAGTCTAGGAGTGACTGGCCGCTTTGCGCGCCCACCGTGTGGATTTCGGGACGTCAGATGTCCCGAAATCCACACGGTGGCGCCTCGCGCAGGCACGCCTGATGCGGGTATGGCGTCCTTCGGCGCCACCGGAGCGCTCCCTCCGCTAAGGTGAGGCGTTCGCGTGGCATCAAGGGCTGGGGGGTCCGCCATGGTCGTCAAACGTTCCTATCACCATGGGGATCTTCGTCGTGCGCTCGTCCTGGCCGCACGCGAGATCCTCGTCGAGCGGGGGCCCGAGGGGGTGAGCCTGCGCGGCGCGGTCGCGAAGGTGGGCGCGTCCACCGCGGCGCCGTACCGGCATTTCCGCGACAAGGACGCGCTGCTGGTGGCTGTCGCGCTGGAGGGACACGCCGAACTGCAGGCTTCCTTGCGGGGCTGCGGCGCGGGGACGGTGACCGCGCTCGGGCATTCCTATCTCGGGTTCGCGCTGGAGAACCCCGCGCTGTACCGCTTGATGGCGGGCGCCGGGATCGGTGACCGCGCCGCGCATCCGGAACTCGCCGAGGCGCACCGCGAGACCTGCGCGGTGCTGGCCGACCGGGTGGGGGAGCGGGACGATCCCGGCGGGTTCGCCATCACGCTGTGGTGCCTGCTTCACGGGTTGTCCACGCTGGCGATCGATGGCCATGTCGAACGGGGTTCCGTCGTCGCGGAGGCCGAGCGCAGCCTCGCTTTCTTGAGCGACGGCACAGGGGTGTCGTGAGTAGTGGTTCCGGTCCGTGAAGGCCTCCTTGAGGGACCCAGAGTCCCTCAAGGAGGCCTTCACGGACTTGCCGATCGCCACGCGCACCGGCAGTCACGCCAGTCGCGGGTCCAGGTGTTCAGCCGATCGACGGGATGAACGTCGGCAGCCGCCGGACCTTCGTGTCCTGCTCGAAGGCGTAGGCGATGGCCAGCAAGGACGGCTCGCTGAACCGCCCGCCCATGATCGACAACCCCAGCGGCAGCGGTCCGGAGTACGCCATCGGGACGGTCATGTTGGCGTAGCCCGACACGGCCGCCGGTCCGGACGAGTCGATGAGCAGCGCGCCGTCGCCGACCCCGAGTTGCGTCTTCCACGCGGCGTTGTTGGTCGGCGCCACGATCGCGTCCAGTTTGTTCCCGCGCAGCGTCTCGTCGAGACCCCGCCGGGCGGCGCTCGTCGCGGCTTCCCGCATCACGCGGTAGGCCGGATCGTTGAGGTCACCGCTGGTCGCCTGCGACCGGTCCCACAGGTTGTGGGTCCAGTACGGCATTTCGACGGCCGCGTGGTCCAGGTTGTACTGGATCATTCCTGCCAGATCGGCGGGGTGCTTGCCGCCGGTGGACGCGAGGTAGGCGTTGATGTCGTGTTTGAACTCGGTCCTGATCGCGGGGAACTCGTTGGCCGCGATGACGTCCAGATAGGGGATCGTGATCTCCACCGTGGTCGCGCCGAGCTTCCGGAGCTTGCCCAGGGCCTGTTCGAACGCGGCCTTGGTCGCGTCGTCGGGGGTGTAGACCTCACGCCAGATGCCGATTCGCTTGCCGCGCAAGGCGTTGGGGCGCAGGAACTTCGTGTAGTCGTCGAGTGACTGCCGGGCGGCGTCGACGGTGATCGGATCACGGCGGTCTGCGCCGTTGAGGGCCGCGAGCAGGATCGCGGCGTCGACCACGTTGCGCGCCATCGGGCCCGCGGTGTCCTGCTGCTTCGACACCGGCACGATCCCGCTGCGGCTGACCAGTCCGAGACTCGGCTTGACGCCCACGATGCCGTTGGCGCCGGACGGACAGCTGATCGAACCGTCCGTCTCGGTCCCGACGGCGACGGTCGCCAGATGTGCCGCGACGGCGACCCCTGGACCGGACGACGAACCGCACGGGTTGCGGTCGAGGACGTAGGGGTTGGCGGTCTGGCCCGCGAGCGGGCTCCAGCCGTTCGAGGAACTGGTGGAACGGTAGCTCGACCATTCCGACAGGTTGGCCTTGCCGAGGATGATCGCCCCGGCCTCGCGCAGGTTTTCGACCACGCCGGCGTCACGGTAGGGGCGGGATTCCAGCAGCGCCGTCGATCCGGCCGTGGTCGGCTGCCGGTCCGCGGTGTCGATGTTGTCCTTGAGCAGCACCGGGATGCCGTCCATGAGGCCCTTCGACTGGTGCCGGAGCCGTCGCACGTCACTGGCCGCGGCGAGCCGCAGCGCGTCCGGGTTCGTGGTGAGCACCGCGTGCAGCGTCGGATTCAGTTTGCGGATCCGATGCAGGTAGAAGGCCGTCAGCTCGACCGAGGACAGCCGCCCGGAGCGCATCGCCCGCTGCAGATCCGGGATCGTGGCCCGTTCCAGGTCGATCCCGGCCACGACAGGACGTCCGGAATGGGCCGCTGCCTGTGCCGGGACGGCGGTGGTCGCGGAAGCGACGAACACCATGACGAGAAATGCGGACACGGCCGCGAGACGCTTTTTCAAGGAATTCCCTCCTTGGTCGAAAGAATTCCTGAACCGTACGTGCGCCGGTTATGTCCGGAACCACCGGATGGAGCAGGGTAAAGGGTGGTTGAATTGTCTTTCCCGGTGGTTGACCGGTAGGCGATCGGTCACGCATACGACCTTGTGGCAAGAGGGAAACGTGGTTTTCGCACTCGGCGCTGCCGGATGCGGACGCAGCGTGAGACGATTCGACGGTTTTCGTCAGAAATATTCCGCCAGTATTCGGCCGTCGGGTTGGCCGTCGAATTGATCGGGATTTGTTCGGGGTTCCTCGATCATCCGGCCCGGTTCGGCCGCGAGGACTCGGCGAGCGCGGCGCTGAAAGAGCGCGCGGTGCTCGCCAAACCGGCGACCGCCGAAACCGGGTCGCGCCGGGCTGGCAGGACGGCGGCGAGTGCCGCGCCGACCCGGCCGTCCGGGGTCCTGATGCCCACGGCGGCGCAGCCGAGCCCCGCCGTGATGGTCTCCGACTCGGCCGCGTACCCGGCCGCGCGGATCTCGAGGGCGTCGGCGTCCGGTTCCGCGAGCGCGGGGTGGTGGGCGGCGAGGAGCCGTCCGGCGGCTGTCCCGGGCGGCAGCGGGCTGCCGGGCCACACGGGGACGTCGTCGGCGGGCAGGACGGCCCCCGCCGCGACCAGCGCGCGGCCCTCCCTCGGGACCACGAGCACGAGGCTCACCCGCATCCGCGCCGAAAGCACCGGCAGCCACTCCTTGGCCAGATCCCGCAGTTCGGGCTGCCAGAACCGGCCGAGCCGGAACACCCGCGAGCCGATCCGGTAGCTGCGGTCCGCCCGCTCGACCGCGCCGAGGTCGGCCAGTTGCTCGAGGAGCCGGTGCACGGTGGTCTTCGGGAGCCCGGTGGTCCGCACGAGCTGGGTCAGCCCGGCCTGTCCGCCGTGCTCGTCGAGTGCTTCGAGCAACGCGAACGCGCCTTCGAGCACGCCGCGTCCGCCAAGGGGTTCTCGCATCGCCGCCCTTTCCCGAGTTCAGGCCACACCGGAGAAGTAAAGTGCGCCCCCGGCCGTCCGGGATACGAACTTTCGGGCAGCCGATGGGGCGGGGTTCCGCTGAACGGCCCAGCCCGCGACGTGACCGACGCCGCGCCGGAAACGACCGTGCCGGGTCCTGCGCCCCGGCGCGTTCCTGGCATGCTGGCAAGGTTCGCGCGAACACCACAGCTCCAGGGGGACGTCGATAATGGAGGAGATCCGCCGCCTCGCCGATCGGTTCGATCTCATCGAGCCCGTCGGCGGTGGCTCCATGGGCACCGTGTGGCGTGCGCGCGACGACAACCTGGAGCGCACGGTCGCGGTCAAGGAACTCCTTCTGCCGCACGGGCAAGGGGAGCAGAAGGCCGACGAGGCCAAGAACCGCGCGCTGCGCGAGGCCAGGATCGCCGCGCGGCTGGTGCATCCGCACGCCATCACCGTCTTCGGCGTGATCGACGAGCAGGACCGCCCGTGGATCATCATGGAGTACCTCCCCTCGATCAGCCTCGCGGACAAACTGCGCGAAGGGCCGATGGAGGTCGACGACGTCATCCGGCTCGCCATCCAGTTGTGCTCGGCGCTGGCGGCCGCGCACCGGGCGGGCATCGTGCACCGCGACATCAAGCCCGGCAACGTCCTGCTCGGTGACGACGACACCGTCAAGATCACCGATTTCGGGATCTCGCGGGCGATGGGCGACGTCCAGCTCACCGCGACCGGCGAGATCTCCGGGACGCCGGCGTTCCTGGCGCCCGAGGTCGCCCGCGGTGAGGACGCCACTTCCGCTTCCGACGTCTTCTCCCTCGGCGCGACGCTGTACACCGCGCTCGAAGGCGGCACGCCCTACGGCACGGCGGAGAACCCGATCGCGCTGCTGTACCGCGCGTCGAGCGGCGAGATCACCCCGCCGGTCAAATCGGGCATCCTGACGCCCCTGTTGACCCGTCTCCTCGACGTCCGGCCGGACAGCAGGCCGACGATGACCGAGACCGAGCGCGAACTGCGGGCGCTGGCGGCGGGGGAGCCGACGACGCTCGTCGCCGAGGAACCGCCGCCGAAGGCGCGCAAGGGAATGCTGATCGGCGTGATCGCCGCGTTCCTCGTGCTCGCGGCCGCCGCGGCCCTGGTCGTGGTGCTCACCCGAGGCGAGGACACCCCGACGGACGCGGCGCCGCCGCCGGCCTCGCAGTCGCAGGCCGTCACCCCGCCGCCGACGACCTCCGCCGAACCGCCGCCGCCCTCTTCGGCGCCCCCGTCGTCGTCACCGCCCCCGGCCACGTCGTCTTCAGCCCCGCCGCCTGTGGCGCAGACGCCCGGCGAGGCGCTTTCGGCGTACTACGCGCTCATTCCGGGGAATCTCCAGGCCGGGTTCGCGACGTTGACCGACAACTTCAAGCGCTCGAAGAACCAGAGCTTCGAGCGCTACTCGAACTTCTGGAAGCCCTACAGCGCGGTGACCGTCTCGAACGTGTCCGAATCCGGCACCACGGTGACGGCGACGCTCACCTACGTGAGGGTCGGGGGCGGGACCACGACGGAGAAGGCGACCTTCGGCATGGTGCAGCAGGACGGGCGCTACCTCATCGATTCCCAGCGCTGAGGCCGAGTTTCCCGGCGAGGCGGTGAAGCCAGGCCTCGACCTCTTCGGGGGAGCGGTCCGGGAGGCCGAAGATCGTCTCGGTGACCCCGGCCGCTTCCAGCTTGGCCAGGTTTTCCGGATCCGGGCGGACGCCGAGCGCCGAGATCTCCGGTTCTCCGGCGCGGCCTTCCTCGTGCCAGATCTCGCGCAGCCGCCGGGCCTTGTCCTCGATGTCCGTGTCGCCGGGGGTGGTGAGCCAGCCGTCGGCGGATTTCGCGATCCAGCGGAACGTCTTCTCCGTGCCGCCCGCGCCGACGATCACCGGGATGTGCGCCTGAGCCGGTTTCGGCCACGCCCAGCTCGCGCCGAACGAGACGAACTCGCCCGCGTACGAGGCTTCGTCGTCCGTCCAGAGGGCGCGCATCGCTTCCAGGTACTCGCGCAGGACCGTCCGCCGCTTGCCGCCCGGGACGCCGTGATCGGCCAGTTCGTCGACGTTCCAGCCGAAGCCGACGCCGAGGGTGACCCGCCCGGCCGAGAGATGATCGAGGCTGGCGATCGTCTTCGCCAGCGTGATCGGATCGCTCTCGACAGGGAGGGCGACCGCCGTCGCGAGCCGGATCCGCTTGGTCACCGAGGCCGCCGTCGCCAGTGCGACCCACGGGTCCAGCGTGCGCAGGTAGCGATCGTCGGGCAACGACGAATCGCCGGTGCGCGGATGTGGGGCCTCCCGTTTGACCGGGATATGCGTGTGCTCGGGCACGTGGAAGGCGTCGAAGCCCGCGGCCTCGGCCGCTTGCGCGGCGGCCGACGGCGTGATGCCCCGGTCACTGGTGAACAGTACGATCCCGTGTCTCACAGCCGGTCACATTATTAGAACGTGTTTCAGTTTGCAACCGTCGCGTGCAGCTTGACCGGCAGCGCGTTCAACCGCCAGGTGCCCGGGTCCGGGATCCGCAGGAGGCCGTCCGCGAGCGCCAGGCCGGGGAAGCGGCGCAGCAGTGCGGTGAGCGCGACCTCGGTCTGCACCCTGGCGAGTGACGCGCCGAGGCAGAAATGCGGACCGTGGGCGAACGCCAGATGCCAGGCGGGCCCCGCCGCGCGCCGGATGTCGAAGACGTCCGGTTCGGGAAACGCCCGCGGATCCCGGTTCACCGCGGCGATCGCGACGGTGACGGGTGCTCCTTCGGGGATCAGGACGTCGCCGATCCGGACATCCGTCGTGGTGAGCCGGGGGATTGTCAGCAGCTGAGGGCTGCACCAGCGCATCAGCTCCTCGACCGCACCGGGCATGAGAGCCGGGTCTTCGCGGAGCTCGGCCAGCTGCGCGGGGTGGGACAGCAGGACCTCGACGGCGTTGGCGATGAGGTTGCCGGGCACCTGACCGCCCAGGACCAGCTGCCAGACCAGGGCGACCAGTTCGGTTTCGCTGAGCCTGTCGCCGTCCTCGGCTTGGATCTGCAGGAGCTGCGAGACGACGTCCTCGGCGGGTTCGAGCTTCCGTTTCGCGATGGCGGCCAGTGAGTCCTCGACGATCCCGGGGACCGCTTCCGAGAGCCCTTGGCCGTCGCCGGCCGCGACCATGGTTCCGTACTCGCGCCAGCGCGGACGGTCTGCTTCGGTGATGCCGACCAGTGCGCAGATCACGTCGACCGGCAGCGGACGCGCGAAGGCGGTGACCAGGTCGATCCGGTCTTCTCCGGCGAGGCCGTCGAGGAGGTCGTCCACGAGCCGCTCGATCCCCGGGCGGAGCGCGGCGGCCTTGCGCGGGGTGAAGGCGGGGGCCACGAGGCGCCGGAGCCGGAGGTGCTCCGGACCTTCGACCTCTTGCATGCTCCGCATGTACGGGCGGCAGTGTTCGGGTATCTCCATGCGCTGGTAGCTGGCCGGACTCAAGGCGAACCGTGGGTCACTCAGCATCTTCCGCGCCTCTTCGTGGCGCAGGACCGCCCACATCTCGAACCCCGGCGCGACGAGTTTGGCGATCGGGGAGCGCTCGCGGACCGGGCCGTACGCGGTGAAGGGGTCGCGCAGGACCTCGGGGTCGGTCAGGAGGATCTCGGGAACGTCGGACAAGGCAGCTCTCCCAGTTCGGATGTTCAAAGCAGATGTTCACATCATCTGAGTGAGGACAGTATCCTGCTCCGAGTAGGAGAGCAATGTCGGGAGGCCGCCGCGCTCAGTTCACCGGCGGCGTCGTCCCGTGTGGACCATCGCCGCTAGAGGACGTCCGTGTGCCGGATCCGGTACACCTGCAGGCGAAGCCCGTAGTACTTCTCGGTTTCGCCGACCCAGACCATCCCGAGCCGTTTCGCCGTCGCGATGGCGCGCACGTTGTTCGGCCGCGCGACGGCGAAGAGCTCGTCCGTGTCCTGGGTGAAAGCCCAGTCGAGCAGTGCGCGGGCGGCCTCGGAGGCGTAGCCCTCGCCCCAGGCGTCCGGATGCAACTGCCAGCTGATCTCCAGGTCCTCTTCGTACGGTGGCAGCAGATGGATGCCCAGTCCGCCGACGACCGCGCCGTCCTCCTTGCGCTGCACCGCCCATCTTCCGCGCGGCGGCACGAGATTGGGCTGCGCCTGTTGCCAGGCCTGCAGAACCGAACGCATGGCCGCGGCGTCGGTCACCCGGTCCATCGCCGGGGTGAGCCAGCGAGTCACGTCAGTGGTGCCATAGATCGCCAGCGCGGCTTCGGCGTCGTCCTCGGACCACTCTCGGATGACGAGCCTTTCGGTGGTCAAGTCCATAACAGAACGTTACGCGCATAGGTGGGGTGATGGGGTGTCTCGATCATGACAACTCGGCAACCCGCGTACCTTGGCCCCATGCGCGCAGACGCTTCGACGACCCCCGAGCAGGCCTGTCCGATCGCCCCGGTGGTCGACCTCGTCTTCAGTCGCTGGACGACGCCGATCCTGTGGGCGCTCAACGAATTCGGCAGGCAGCGGTTCGTCGAACTCGAGCGGCGCATCGGCACGATCACGCCGAAGGTGCTGACCCAGCGGCTGCGGCAACTGGAACGCGACGGCCTCCTCACCCGGACCTATCACGCGGAGGTTCCGCCGCGGGTCGAGTACGAGATCAGCGACCTGGGGCGGAGCCTGGCGCCGCTGTTCGCGACCCTCGCGGACTGGTCGGCGGAGAACTTGCCGAAGGTCGCGGAGGCTCGGTCCGCCTACGACTCCAGCTCGTGAGTGGCGAGTCGGGTTCAGGGTGTCTTCGGGGTCTGCTGGGTTCTGGGTGCGGTCCGTGAAGGGCCCCTTGCCTACTCTGAGGGTAGTGAAGGAGGCCTTCACTACCCTCGTCTGACTTGCGTGAGGACGGTGGTTGCGCGGGTCCATCCGGTCGCGGACCTGCAGCAGACAACCCGAGTGGGGAAGATTTGGGACGTTGAATGTCCCAAATCCTTCACGCTCGACCACCGGCCACGCCAGTGGGCAAGCAAATCAGGGGTCGCCAAGGAGGCCTTCACGGACTTGCCGGATCGCCACGTTCGCCCCATGCGCGCCGGCGGTCACTGCGGCTGCGCGTGAAGGACCCCTTCACGCGGCTCAGCCGAGGAAACTCGACCTTCGCGCCTTCATGTACTTCAGGCGGGGGCAAGGGCGGCTTGGAAAGTTCGCCACGCCCGCAAGCTCACCGCCGCTTATTTGACCGATCGGTCCAGAATCGGCTACGCTTGCCCTCGTGTCCCGGGTGAAGGAATTCGACGTCGACGCGGCCTGCGATGCCGCGCTGGAACTGTTCTGGCGACAGGGGTACGAGGCCACCTCGGTCAGTGACCTCGTCGCCGGACTCGGCATCGGCAAGGCCAGCCTCTACGCGACGTTCGGTACCAAGCATCAGCTGTACCTGACAGCCTTGAACCGCTACATCGCCCGGGGCAACGAGCGGTTCGTCGAGGACTTCGCCGGACCGGGGCCCGCACTCGACGGGGTGCGGCGGCTCATCGGCCGCTATCTCGCGGAAATACTCGGCGAGCCGGGGCGTAAGGGCTGCTTCGTGGTCAACGCCGCGATGGAGATGATGCCGAAGGATCCCGAGGTCGCGCGGGTGGTCGAGCGCAGCTGGGACGCGCTCGAGCTGGCCGTGCGGATGGCGTTGAGCCGGGCGAAGGCGCAGGGCGAACTCGCCGCCACCGCCGATCCGGAGGAGTTGGCCTGCTTCCTGCTCACCGTCCTGCAGGGGATGCGGGTGCTGAGCAAGGGGCCGGATCCCGCGGCGCGCGCCCGGGCGACGGCGAAGCAGGCCATCGCGGTCCTCGAGGCCGCTCGTCAGCACTAAATACTAGAACGATCGGACCAGAAAGTTGGGTACTGTGGGGAAGCGATTCAGCGGCAAGGTCGTCCTGGTCACCGGAGGAGGTTCCGGGATCGGCCGCGCCACGGCGGCGGCCTTCGCGCGCGAAGGCGCCCAGGTCGTCGTTTCCGGCAGGGACGGCGAGAAACTGCGTCAGACGGTTAAGGAGATCGAAGCCGAGGGAGGCGCGGCCGACGCGCTGGCCGCCGACGTGGGGGTCGGCGCCGAAGTCGAGCGCCTCGTCACCGAGACCGTGCGGCGGCACGGAAAACTCGACATCGCGTTCAACAACGCCGGGGTCCTCGGCAGCCCCGCGCCGACGGCGGATCTCGACGAGGACGGCTTCGAGGCCGTCGTGCGGACGAACCTCACCGGCACCTGGCTGTCGATGAAGCACGAGATCGCGCAGATGCGGGCGGGCGGTGGGGGAGTCATCGTCAACATGGCGTCCAACATCGGCTCGCACAGCCGCCTCCCCGGAATGGCCGCCTATGCCGCGTCGAAGGCCGCGGTGGACGCGCTGACCAGGACCGCCGCCCGCGATCACATCGCCGAGGGGATCCGGATCAACGCGGTCAGCCCCGGCGCCACCGACACCGGTATGTCCTTCCGTCCCGGTGAGACCGAGGCCGACCGCGCCGAACGGCTCGGCGCGGTCATCCCGCTCGGCCGGATCGGCGCGGTCGAGGAGATCGCCGCGGCGGTGCTCTGGCTGGCCTCCGACGAGTCCGCGTACGTCGTGGGGCACGACATCGTCCTGGACGGCGGCGTGAGCGCCTGAGTCTCAGCGGCGCGAAGGCAGCAGTTCCTGCATCTTCGTCTTGATCCCCTGTGTCACCAGGTGCCAGGCGTCGGGCTCGCCCTTGAGAACGGCTTCGGTCATCGACTTCAGCTGTTCGAAGGTGGCGTGCGGCGGGATCGGCGGAACTTCGGGGTCACAGCGGACGTCGAGCACGGTCGGCACGTCGGCCGACAGCGCGACTTCCCAGGCATCGCCGAGCAGGGCGGGATCGTCGACGGCGATCCCGCCGAGGCCGATCTCGAGCGCGAAGTCCGAATAGGACACTTCCGGCAGGCTCTGCGACGGCTCGAACTTCGGCGCCCCGCCCATGGCGCGCAGCTCCCACGTGACCTGGTTCAGGTCGCCGTTGTGGAACACGCAGATGACGCAGCGCTGATCCGCCCACAGTTCGCGGTACCGGGCGATGGTCAGCAGTTCCGCCATTCCGTTCATCTGCATCGCGCCGTCGCCGACCAGGGCGATCACCGGACGGTCGGGATGGGCGAACTTTGCACCGATCGCGTAGGGGACGCCGGAACCCATCGTCGCCAACGTGCCGGAAAGGGTGCCCCGCATCCGGCCGCGCATCCGGAGGTTCCTGGCGTACCAGTTGGTGGCCGAACCGGAATCGGCGGTGACGATGGCGTCTTCGGGGATCCGCTCGGACAGTTCGTGCACGATCCGCATCGGGTTGACCGGTTCGGCGTCCAGCATCGCCTGGCGGGTCACCGTCTCCTGCCACTCGCCGACGCGCTTTTCGATCCGCTCCCGCCAGCCGCGTTCGGTTTTGCGTTCCAGCAACGGGATCAGCTGTTGCAAGGCGCCCTTCGCGTCGCCGAGCAAATTGACCTCGGTCGGATAACGCAGCCCGAGGAAACGGGGATCGATGTCGATCTGCACGGCCCGCGCCTGGCCGAACTCGGGCAGGAATTGCGCGTACGGCATGTTCGAGCCGACGATGAGGAGCGTGTCGCAGTCTCGCATCATCTCGTACGTCGGCCGGGTGCCGAGAAGACCGATGGATCCGGTGACGTACGGCAGATCGTCGGGCAGGACGTCCTTGCCCAGCAACGCTTTCGCTATTCCGGCGCCGGTGAGTTCGGCGACTTCGCGTAGCTCGGTGACGGCGTTGCGCGCGCCCTGACCGATCAGGATCGCGACCTTTTCACCCGCGTTCAGCACCTCCGCGGCACGAGCGACCTCTTCCGAGGGCGGGATGACACTGGCCCTCGGGTGATCGGGCGGCGAGGACGGCACGTGCTTGAACTCGTGCTTCGGCGGGTGATAGGTCTCCTCCTGCAGATCCGCCGGGATGATCAGCGCCGTGGGCGCCCGCTGCGCGATGGCCGTGCGGAGGGCGCGGTCGAGCGCGTTCGGCAATTGTTCGGGGACGTTCACCTCGACGAGGTATTCGCTCGCGACGTCCTTGAACAACGCCTGCAGGTCCACCTCCTGCTGGTAACTGCCGCCCATCGCGCTGCGCGCCGTCTGCCCGACGATCGCGACCACCGGCACGTGGTCGAGTTTGGCGTCGTACAGGCCGTTGAGCAGGTGGATCGCGCCCGGGCCGGACGTCGCCATGCAGACACCGGGCCGCCCGCTCAGTTTCGCGTAGCCGACGGCCGCGAACGCCGCCATCTCTTCGTGGCGCGTCTGCACGAAGCGAGGCTTGTTCCCCGCCGCGCCGAACGCGGTCACCAGCCCGTTGATCCCGTCACCGGGGTAGGCGAAGACCTGCTCCACGTCCCATTCGCGCAGCCGGGTCAGAACATGGTCCGCAACGGTTTCGCTCATGGGCGGCGGATACCGCAGCCTCCCGGCGGCTAAACGTGCTCGAGGATCTAACGCTTCGTGCGGGGCACTTCCGGCGAATCGGTGTCGAGCGGTACCGACGCCCCCCGGACGAGTCCCAATTGGACGGTCTGGCGTTTCGTCACCGCTTCCAGCGCCCAGTCGGTGGCGGTGCGCAGCCGGTTGCCCGGCATGGCCAGCAGGTGGTAGCCCCGCGTGACCGCCTTGGCGGCGAGCCCGGAAAGGGGGATGTGCAAGGGATTCGCCGCGGCCTGGTGGGCACCGAGGTCGACGACGAAGCCGAGATCGTGGTGCCGGTACGTGCCGTGCGAGCCGTACCCGAGGGACGCGGCCACGTTCCGCCCGGCGAGTCTGCCCTGCCGTTCGGCGTGCTGGGCCGTCATCGGCGTGTACTCGCCCGGCCTGGTCAGATCCGGGACGGCGGCCGCGTCGCCGCAGGCGTAGACGTCGCGCCGTCCGGGGACGTTCAGCCGCGCGGTGACGACGAGCCTGCCCTTGGCCGTTTCCAGCCCCAGGTCCTCGACCAGCGGATCCGGCCGGACGCCGACACACCAGACGAGGGTGTGGGTCGGCACGGATTCACCGGAGGTCAGCGTCACGCCCTTCGCGTCGGCGTTGTCGACCGAGGTCTTCATCAGCACCTCGACGCCACGCGCCCGCAACACCTCGTCCGCGGTGACACCGAGACGGCGATCGAGTTCCGGCAGGACACGTTCGGCCACGTCCAGCAGCAGCCACCGGATCTTCTGGCCGTCCAGTTCGGGATGCCGGGCGGCGAGCGCGGAGGTGAACGCCGGGCCCTGCGCGGCGACCTCCGTCCCGGTGTAGCCGGCGCCGACCACGACGAACGTGCAGCGCGCGTCGCGTTCGGCGGGATCCTTCGCGGAGGCAGCCAGTTCTATCTGCCGGGTGACGTGATCCCGCAGGTAGAGCGCCTCGGGAAGGCCGCGGAAGCCGTGGGCGTACTCGGGCACGCCGGGGATCGGCAGCAGCTTGTTGACGCTGCCCGCGGCGAGTACGAGACGGTCGTAGCCGATGTCGTGCTCGCGATCCTCGGGGTCGGTGTAGCGCACGCTGCGGCCGTCGAAGTCGACCGAGGTCGCGGTGCCGAGCACGAGGCGCACGCCGCGCAGGGTGCCGGGGATGGACACCGAAATCCGCCGCGGTTCGAGGATCCCTGCGGCGACTTCGGGCAGCAGCGGGAGATAAAGGAAGTAGTCGGTCGGGTTCAGCACGACGACTTCCGTGTCCTCGCCGACTGACTTCAGCAGGGTTTTGGCGGCGTTGTAGCCGGCGAATCCGCCGCCGATGATCACTACGCGCATCGTCAGTCCTCGGTGGGCCAGTCGCCGGTCGCCTTGCGGTAACCGACAGCGCCCGCGCGTTCGGTGGCCGCCTTCACCGCGCCGAAGATCGCGCCCTGTGCCGCGGCGGCGACGATCACCTGAGTCCAGGTGAAGTCCCGGTCCGTGGCGTTCGGCGCGTCCTCTTCGCCGCTCACGCGTTTCCAGATCTGCTTGAACGCGATTCCGGCGAGCACACCGCCCGCGGCGCTCACGACCATGTTCAGTGGTTTGTAGAGAACCTTGTTCACGACGAAGACCTCTTTCGCATGATCAGCCGGATCGTGACGAGCAGCGCGAGAGCACCGGCGAAGATCGGCAGCGGATTCGCGCGGACGACTTCGGTGCCCTGACGGAACTTCTCCGCCGCGGGCTCGGAGACCTTCTCGGAGATCTTGGCGCTGGCCTGGTCGACCTTGGCGTCGAGGTTGTCGTTGACGCGGGTCTTGACGTCGAGTTTCCGGCCCAGCGCGTCGAGGGTTTCGGTGAGTTCCTCGCGGGTCACGTCGCGATCGGTGCGGGCTTGTTCGGCGTTCTTGGGGAAATCGGTCATGAGCGTACTCCCTGTTTGACGGTGTCGACGTCCTTGCGGACGCCTTCGATGGCCTCCTCGGGCACCGGCGGCGTCGCGCTCGCGACCTCCTTCTTGCCGACGATGGCCGAAAGCCCGCCGATCAGCAGCAGCGCCGCGCCGGTCACCACGGCCGCCAGCCAGGCGGGCATGACCAGAGCGAGCGCCAGCACCACCGCGGCGATCAAGGTCGCCAGGCCGAACAGCGCGAAAACACCGGCCGCGCCGAACAAACCGGCGCCGAGGCCCATCCGCTTCCCTTTGCTCTGCAACTCGAAAACGGCCAGCCGCATCTCGTCGCGCACCAGGCGTTTGACCTCGTCGCCAAGGTCGGAAACCAGTTCGCCGACCGACCTGTCTTCGGGCGGCTTCCGGTGGGTCTCTTCGATCATGGGGCACCTCCTCGGAGCGTTCTGCCCGCCGGGTACCCGGGAGTACGGGCGATCAATCACGGAGAGTTTCGGCCCTCCGAGGGCCGGGTAGCCGGGGAGTGCCGGCTCGAAAAGCACCCAACCGACAGGAGGATGCATGAGCACGATCACCGAAATGGTGGACGTCGAAGTACCGGTCAAGACCGCGTACAACCAGTGGACGCAGTTCGAGTCCTTCCCGCAGTTCATGGAAGGCGTCGAGGAGATCCGTCAGATCGACGCGACGCACACTCACTGGGTGACCAAGTTCGGTGGTGTGAGCCGGGAATTCGACGCGACCATCACCGAACAGCATCCCGACGAACGCGTCGCGTGGACGTCGGACTCCGGTCCCGACCACGCGGGCGTCATCACATTCCATCGCCTGGGCGACGGCAAGACCCGTGTCACCGCGCAGATGGACATCGACCCGGAAGGCTTCGCCGAGAACGTCGCCGACAAACTCGGCGTGCTCGACCGCCGGATCAAGGGCGACATGAAGCGGTTCAAGGAGTTCATCGAGAGCCGCGGCCATGAGTCCGGTGCGTGGCGCGGCGACGTGGACCGTCCCGGCAGCTGACCCCTGTGCCCGGGATCTCCCCTGGAAGACGGCGTTTTCCAGGGGGAGATCCCGGGTATTTCATGGGGTGAGGTCCACAACGAAGGGAGCGTCCCGGCATGACTACCAACGCATACGTCGCCTTCCTCGTCATCGGGGTGGCGCTGGTCATGCTCGACGGCCTGATCATCTACCAGAGCGGTAAGCGCTACCTGCGAGGTTCCTACGGCGATCCGGCCGCCGGGGCCTCCATGACGTGGCTCGTGACGGTGCTGTTCCACCTCGCGACGCTGGGCGTCTTGGCACTGCTGTCGACCATCGACATCGGAGGCAGCGACCTCCCGGGCGTGGTCGGCAGGCTCGGGGTGCTGTTGCTGGTCCTGGCGATCGCCCACGCGATCACGCTCAGCGTGCTCTCGCGGATCCGTGGCGAGCAGGAGGCCGAGGCGGTCATCAACCGCCCCCGGCAGCGTGTCGAACCCGAGCAACAGGGCACGACGGTGACGCCGGTGCCCGGGCAGGAAGGCCGCTACCCGACCGCGAGCCCGTCGATCGAGCATCAGGCGCCGTACACGACGCCGTAGAAAGCCCTTCCGCCCCGAGTACGTGAAGAAGGCCCCCTCCCAGCACTGGGAGGGGGCCTTCTTCACGTACTACTACTCCGAGAGCTTCCCTCGCAGCTGTTCCAACGTCTGCGAAAGAAGCCGCGAGACGTGCATCTGCGAGATGCCGACGCGTTCCGCGATCTGCGTCTGCGTGTAACCGCCGAAGAACCGCATCACCAGAATCGCGCGTTCCCGCTTCGGGAGCTCCCGCAGCAGTGGTTGCAGCGCCTCGTGGTTCTCCACCAAGGCCATCTCGTGGTCCTCTTCGCCGATGGTGTCGGCGAGGGAAAGGGCCTCGGTGGCATCGTCGTGGACAGGCTTGTCGACCGACAGCGTCTGATACGCCTGGCCGGCGAGCAGGCCTTCGCGCACTTCGTTGACTTCGAGCCCGAGGTACTCGGCGAGTTCCGTCGGGGTCGGCGCGCGGCCGAGCCGCTGGGACAGCGCGGCGGTGCCTTGGCTGAGCGAGACGTGGAGTTCCTTGAGCCGTCTCGGCACCCGAACCGACCAGCCGGTGTCCCGGAAGTGCCGCCGGACCTCGCCCATCACCGTGGGGACGGCGAAGGAGAGGAAGTCGTGGCCGCGGCCGGGATCGAAGCGGTCGACCGCGTTGATCAGGCCGATCCGCGCCACCTGCACCAAATCCTCGCGGGGCTCGCCCCGGCCGGAGAACCGGGTGGCGATGTGCTCGGCGAGCGGCAGCAGTTCGGTGACGAGACGGGCTCGGACTTCCTGGCGGCGAGCAGAATCCTCGGGCAGCGAGGACAACTCTTCGAAGAGGGGTTCGCAATGAGCGTAGTCGTCGGCCTGCCGCGTGAGTGTCTTGCGCTCGCCGCTCACCCGTCGCTCGTTCCCGGAGCCAGGATGAGGTCGATCGTCGTCGTACCCCCCGCCTCGCCGGGAAACGGCTCGTACCGGGCGGTCGCGGAAGCCGTCAAGGTCGTCAGGACGTGCCAGCCGAACGTCGTCTCGCTCGGCAGATAGGGCTTCGCCGTCCGAGTCGAGATCGAGACGGCTATTCCCTCCGGTATCTCGTGAAAGACACAGCAAAGAACGGCTCCCGGTTCAGCGGGTTGGACAAGTTGGGAACAGGCTTCGTCGACGGCCATCTTCGCGTCTGAAATGGCGTCCAAGCCGAAGTCCGCACGCGCCACGACACCGTGGGTGAGCGTGCGGACGAGGGGGATCTGTTCCGCCTCGGCGGGCAGGCGGAGTTCGACCCGGTCGATCAGTCCGTCCGAGTGAGGGCGGGTTTGAGGGGTCAGGCTGCCCCGTCCGTGTGCGTCCATTCCGATACCTATCTGTCCGTGGCCGTGAGGCAACCGCGGAGGGGACCCGCCGCGGGACGCGTGATCAACGGCCGAGGGCTCGCTGAAGCTCCTTTTTGGACATCTTCGACCGGCCCTTGACGTTGCGTTTCTTCGCCTCGTTGTAGAGCTGGTCCTTGGTCGGGCCGTTCGGGCCCTGCCGGTTGCCGGACCGCTTGCCGCCGCGCCGCTGCGGTGACATGTCCTCGGTGGACGTGCGGCTCGCCTGGCGCGACTCGCCCGCCTGCGCGCGGTTCTTGTTCACCGTGCGTGCGGCGATCTCTTCGGCCCGGTCGGTGCTCGCGCCCCGGTCCTTCGCCGAGTCCTTGATGTGTTCGTACTGACGTTCTCGTTTGTCGCTCCAGCTCCGCTCGGGCATCGCGGCTCCTCTCTTCCCGGATCAGGTACCCCGTTCGATTCGCCGGATAAACCTCCGGTTGACCACCGGAACGGGCGGGTACGCGGAGGTCAGACGCGAAGGAGGCTTCAATGCGCATCGGCTACACGCTCATGACCGAACAGGCCGGACCGAAGGACCTGGTGGGGTACGCCGCCGGGGCCGAGAAGGCGGGATTCGACTTCGAGGTGATGAGCGACCACTACTCGCCTTGGCTGGACGAGCAGGGCCATTCGCCGTACGCGTGGAGCGTGCTGGGAGCGGTCACCCAGAGCACCGAACGGGTCGAGCTGATGACCTTCGTGACCTGTCCGACCATGCGCTACCACCCCGCGGTGGTGGCACAGAAGGCGGCGACCGTCCAAGAGCTTTCGGACGGCCGGTTCACCCTCGGGCTCGGCGCGGGGGAGAACCTCAACGAGCACGTCGTCGGGCGCGGCTGGCCGTCGGCGAACGTCCGCCACGACATGCTCGCCGAAGCGATCCAGATCATCGGCGGGCTGTTCGACGGCGGCTACTTCAACTACGCGGGTGATCACTTCCGGGTGGACTCGGCGAAGCTCTGGGATCTCCCGGAGCAGCGTGTCCCGATCGCCGTCGCGGTGTCCGGGTCACAGTCGGTCACCCGGTTTGCGCCGATCGCCGACGCGATGATCGCGGTGGAGGCGGACGAAACGCTGGGCCGGGCGTGGGACGCCACCAAACCCGGCCCGCCGACCAGGAAGATCGCTCAGCTGCCGGTGTCCTGGGGTGAGGATCGCGACGCCGCGATCCAGCGGGCGCACGAGCAGTTCCGCTGGTTCGGCGGCGGCTGGAAGGTCAACGCCGAACTGCCGGGACCCTCGGGGTTCGCCGGAGCCACCCAGTTCGTCAAACCCGAGGACGTCGCCGCGGCCATCCCGTGCGGACCGGATGTCGATCAGATCGTGAAGCAGGCCGGCGAATTCGAAGCGGCCGGATTCACCGACCTCGCCCTGATCCAGATCGGCGGAGACCAGCAGGAGGGCTTCCTGCGGTTCGCCGAGGAGACGCTGCTCCCGGCCCTGCGGGGCTGATTCACACGGACGGAGTAAGCCGGGCCTGTCTCTGCACACCCGTACGGGGACACCTGTGTGCGAGCCCGCGATCGTGGGTACCAGTACGGCACGTCGGCCTTCACCCAAGGGGGATCTGATGAAAAACGAGCTAGGGCTACACCCGGTACCCGACCTGATAATGGAGGGGCAGGACTCACCGGAGCAGGAAGAGATGCGCCGCAGGGCGGCTCTCGCCGTGGCTTCACGGGCGACGAGCGCCGATGACTGCGCGACCCTTCTGGACATGCTCGGCCTGCACGACGGCGGCCGCAGCTCCGAAGTGGCCTGATTCAGCGGCTGCCACGCGCGACCACGAGATCCGCGACGAAGGCTCGATAGGCCTCGTCGCGGTCCGGCGCGCGTAGCACCGCGGACGGGTGCACCGTGGCGATAGCGGTCGTGGCGAACTCGGGGAGCTCGATCCGCTCGCCGCGGTTTCGGGTGATGCGGAAATCGTCGCCGAGGAGCGCCTTCGCCGCCGTCGCGCCGAGGAAGACGAGTAGGCGCGGACGGACCGCCGCCAATTCCGCGTGCAGCCACGGGCGGCACGCGACGATCTCGGTCTTCGACGGCGTCTTGTGGATGCGCCGCTTGCCGCGTTCGTCCCGCTTGAATTTGAAGTGCTTGACCGCGTTGGTGACGTAGATCTTCCCGCGGTCGAAGCCCGCTTCCGCGAGTGCCTTGTCCAGCAGCCGCCCGGCGGGTCCGACGAACGGGGCGCCCGCCCGATCCTCCTGGTCGCCGGGCTGTTCGCCGACCACCATGATCTCCGCCTGACGGGGACCTTCGCCGAAGACGGTTTGGGTCGCGTCGCGGTGGAGGTCGCAGCCGCGACAGCCGGAGGCAGCCGATCGGAGCTTGCCCAGATCGACGGTCTCCGGCGGGTCCGCGCCGGGTGCCTTGGTCACCATTGAGCCCGGTTTCCCCTCCCCGCCGGCGGGCAAACCGGCTTCCTGCCCGTCGCATCGGGTAACCCGCCGCCATGGTGACTAAGACCGAGCCGGCCACCGCCTCCGTTCAGGACACCGCCCGTGTCGCGGTGCAGATCGTGCTGCCCACGCTCGCGGGCGGCGTGATCAAACGACGGCCGCTGGCACTGGCCGCGGCCCAGAAGCTCCAGCTGGACCGAGATGGGGCCGCCTAGGCCTCCTCGTCCACCCATTCGAGCAGATCGCCGGGCTGACACTCGAGTACCCGGCACATGGCTTCCAGGGTGCTGAAGCGGACGGCCTTGGCGCGGCCGTTCTTCAGCACCGCCACGTTCGCCGGGGTGAGCCCGACGAGCTCGGCGAACTCGCCGACACTCATCTTGCGCTTGGCCAGCTCGACGTCGATGCGGACGACGATCGGCATCAGATCACCTGTTCCAGGTCGGATCGCAGGGTGGTGGCCTGTCGCAGCAGTGTGCGCATCACGATCATGAGGAGGCCCAGCACGGCGACGCCGACCAACGCCAGGAACAACAGCAGCGGCAGCCCCGGGTCATTGGCGTTGAAGCCGACGTAGAGGAACACGCCCGCCAGCACCACCCAGCCGGCGAGGATCGCCAACACGATGGCGTCCACCCACCTCAGGGAGGCTTCGGTGAAGATCCGGTCCCTCTTGACCAGGGTGAGCAGTTGCCAGGTGGCGACCACCACGACCTGGACGCACAGCACCCAGAAGACGGAGACCGCCGTCGCGGGCCAGCGCAGATAGGCCATGTCCGGGTCTTGCCGGGCCATATGCGCGAACTGGCCGGGGAGCGACATGGTCTGGAAAAGGACCAGGATCCCGAACAGCAGCACGAGGAAGGCTTTGAGCGGCACGATCGCCCGTTGTGCGGTGAGCATGCATCGAGTTTCGCGCGTTATCTATCGAAAGTCAATCGGTAGTTATCGAAGACCGAGTAGTCAGCGAGCGGGGCTGAGCACCGCACTCGCGTGACTGGGCCCGTGACTCGCGTGATCAGGGACGGAACACTCGAGTGCGGCCTCCGATCACGCGAGTTCCGTCCCTGATCACGTGAATTCCGTCCTTGATCACGGGAGTGCGGTCCCTGATCACGCGAGTCACGTCCTCGCGCCGGTCAGGTCGAGGCGTCGGCCGTCGCGGGATGGATCTGTCGCGCGGGCATGCCTCACGGTGAAGCGACGTCGACGCGATGTCGGCTGTCGGAGCGCATTGGGGTAATTGCTCACCGAATTCGGTGAACGGGGTTGAATTTTCGTTGCGCGAAGGAATTCACCCGGCCGTAGTCCGGCCGTTGTCGCGTGCGGTGGTGTCTGCCAGGATGCTCGTGACTCGACCCGAAGGAGCGTCCAGTGGCTTCTCTTCTCAACCCTTACATCAGCTTCGCCGGCGACGCCCGGCAGGCCATGGAATTCTACAAGTCCGTGTTCGGCGGAGAACTGACGTTGAATACGTTCGGCGAGTCCGGTATGGCGGGTTCGCCGGAGGAGAATCAGATCATGCACAGTCAGCTCGATTCCCCGAGCGGCTACACGATCATGGCGTCGGACACGCCGCCGGGGATGGAGCACACTCCGGGCACCAACATGTCGGTCTGCCTCAGTGGCGATGACGGCGAGGAATTGCGCGGCTACTGGGAGAAACTCTCCGCGGGCGGCACCGTTTCGGTTCCCTTCGAAAAGCAGATGTGGGGTGACGAATTCGGTGCGTGTACCGACAAGTTCGGCATCTTGTGGATGGTGAACGTCGTTCAGGCCTAGGGTATTCCGGCCCCGTCCGATCCGTGCCGAAGCTCCCGACTTCCGGGGACTTGAGGCTCCGATCGCAGGAAACCCGTTATGTCGCCGGTGGAATCGCCGTTCTTCTCACGTGAGGATTCGGCGGTTCCATCGGGAGGCGGGGATATGAACAGGACGGTCGCGGCACTGCTGGTTTCGGCGGGGGCCGCCGCGGTAATGGCCGGTTGCGGGACGACGACGGCCGGGACACCGGTCACCGTGGTGCGGGAGATCGTGCCGCCCTCCACGACCACCGCCGTCGTCGCGCCGCCCGCCACTTCGGTGGTCGTGGTCGAGCCGCCGGTGACGATCACGCGCGCCCCGAGTCTCACTTCCTGTCAGCGGCTGGCCGCGGACAGGTTCTCCTACGCGTACGCGTTCGACGCCTGGGTGAACGCGGGGCGCCCGCTGAGCTGGGACGCCGATCGCGACGGATATCCCTGCGAGCAATCCTACGGAAACCGGAACTAGACCGGCTCGAACCGGACGTCGATTTCCGCGAAGGGATCGGCTTGGCCGAGTGCCCGCAAGCGGATCGGGGTCCCGCCGGGATTGTCGTACAGCCGGACGCCGTCGCCGAGCAGGACCGGCGCGATGTGCAGATCGATCTCGTCGATCAACCCCAGTTCGAGCAACTGCCTGCCGATGTTCGGCGAGAACACCTCGAGATTCTTCCCGTTCGCCGCCTCCAGTCCGATCCGGACGGCTTCGGCCGGGCCGCAGTTCAGGAAAGTGACGCCCTCGGCGGGGGTCGCGTCTTCGGGATGATGAGTCAGGACGAAGAGCGGTCCTTTCCAGGCGCCTCCGTAGATGCCGCTCGGGTCGGGGTAGGCGTCCCACCCGTCGCGGCCGCCGAGGACGGCGCCGGTGGTCGCGGCGTATTCGGCGATCAGGGCCGGTCGGGACGTGGTGCCCGCCATCCAGTCCATGCTGTGGCCCGGTCCCGCGACGAACCCGTCGAGCGACATCGTGAAGTGCCAGAGCACTTTCCCGCGCGCGGTCTGTGGGTCGAGCATGACGCCTCCTACTGGTTGCGTTTCACAATCGGTTTGTCCACGGTAAGCGGAGTGATGGTAGATTGCAACCACTTCTTCCGGAGGTGAAGGGATGGCGGAACCCGCTCGTTCGGGCTGTCCGATCAACGCCGCGATCGAGGCGTTCGGCGACAGCTGGAGCCTGCTCGTGTTGCGGGACATCATGTTCGGCACGCGGCGCTATTTCCGGGAGCTGCTCGCCGGGTCCGAGGAGGGGATCGCCTCCAACATCCTGGCCGACAGGCTGAAGCGCCTGGTCAAGGCCGGTCTGCTGACCCGCGAGGACGCCGGACCCGGCAAGCGGGCCGCGTACAGCCTGACCGAGGCGTCGATCCAGCTGGTGCCCGTGTTCGCCCAGCTCGGTTCGTGGGGGCTCGGCCACCGGCCGACCACGAAGCGGTTGAGGGTGCGCGCCGAACTCCTCGCCGCGGGCGGGCCGGAACTGTGGGCGGAGTTCATGGCCGAACTGCGGGTCGTCCACCTCGGCGCGCCGGCGCCGGAGCAGGACGGGCCCGGTGTGCTGCAGCGCCTCGCCGCCGCCTACGAGGGCGCTCTCTGAGGGCTGCTCTCTCCCGACGACTGAGCAATCCTCATAACACCCGCGATCCCACCTCGCATCTCGTTGATTGTTCTGCCCGAATCAAGGGTTCCGGTCAACCAATCCCCGGGATGTAGTAGCCCGCGACGAAGCGACGGGCTGGTGGGGAGAGGGAATGAGCTCAGCGGAGGGTGTTGTCCTGGTGATCGGCTGCGGGATGCGGCCGTACCGGGAGTACCTGTTGGCGTCGGCCGGGCACCGGCATCCCTTGTGGCTGTTCAACGGGACCGAACCGACCTGGCAGGAGCGCTACATCACCGGCGGTACGGTGCTGGACCTGCAGGACCGCGACGCCGTACTGGCCGCGGCCCGCGCGGTGAACGCGAAGACACCGGTGCTCGGCGTGGTGTCGTGGGACGAGGCGCTGATCGTCACCGCGGCGCATGTCGCGGACGAACTCGGCGTGCCGGGCGCGGGGATTTCCGCGATCGAGGGCTGCCGCGACAAATGGCTCAGCCGGCGGACGCTCACCGCGGCCGGGGTGGCGCAGCCGGACTTCGGTTTCGTGCACGACGAAGACCAGGCGGTCCGCGTGGCGGAGCGGATCGGGTACCCGGTCGTCGTCAAACCGCGAGGGGGCGGGGCCAGCATCGGCGTCAGCCTCGCGGAAGACGGCGAGGCGGTGCGGCAGGCGTTCCGGACCGCGGAGGACGCCAGCTTCGGCGGCTCTCCCGCGTACCAGGGCGGGGCGCTGGTCGAGGAGTACCTGACCGGCCCCGAGATCAGTGTGGACGGTGCCGTCGTGGACGGTGAGTACACGCCGATGTTCTTGGCGCACAAGACGGTCGGCATGCATCCGTACTTCGAGGAACTCGGCCATCTGGTCAGTTCCGCGGACGAACTGCTCGCCGATCCGGCGCTCCGCTCGACGCTGGCCCGCGCGCACAGCGCGATCGACTTCCGGTACGGCATCACCCACACCGAACTCAAGATCACCGAACGCGGTCCGGTGATCGTCGAGATCAACGGCAGGCTCGGCGGGGACCTGATCCCGTTGCTCGCCCGGTTCGCGACCGGGATCGATCCGGGCGCGGCCGCGGTCGACGTCGCGCTCGGCATGCGGCCCCACATCCCGCACGAGGCCGAACCCCGGTGGGTCGGGGTGCGGTTCGGCTACCCGAAACAGGATTGCGTCGTCGAGTCCGTGTCCGTACCGGGATCCATGCGGGACAACGGGATCCTCACCGCCGACGCGCTCGTCGAGCCCGGGGCGCGGCTGCGGTTGCCGCCGGCGGAGTTCATCTCGCGGCACGCGTACGTGATCTGCGCCGGCCGTGATCCCGACGACTGCGAAGTGGTGCTGGACAAGGCCATGGCCCAGGTCCGGCTGACCGCGTACCCCCTGCTGCCCTCGGTGGCCGCCGGTGGCTGACCGCGCACCGGTACCGCAGAACACCTTCCCAGCACTCTCAACGATGGCGGAGCAAACAATGGCGAACCGTGATGTCGAGCTTCTCGCAATCGGAGCAGGACCGTCCAACCTGGCACTCGCAGTGGCATTGGAGGAGCTCGCGCCCGGACTGGCCCGCGATTCGGTCCTGATCGAACGCGACGAGGAGGTCTCCTGGCAGCGGGGAATGCTGCTGCCGGAGGCGTTGTCGCAGGTCTCGTTCCTCAAGGACCTGGTGACCCTGCGCAATCCGCGCAGCCGTTTCTCGTTCCTCAACTACCTGCACGACACCAACCGGCTCAACGAGTTCGTGAACATGGGCAGTTTCGTCCCGTACCGGGTCGAGCTGGCCGACTATCTCAAGTGGACGGCCGAAGCGCTGTCGCTGGTGGATCTGCAGCGCGGCAGGGAATGTCTCGACATCACTCCCGTGTGGACGGACGGAACGCTCACCGGCTGGGAGACCAGGGTCGCCGACGGCGAGACCATCCGCAGCCGGTACCTGGTGGTCGGCGCCGGCCGGGACGCGCGAATCCCCGACAGGCTCCGGACGGTGAACCAGGACCGCGTCATCCACAGCACGCAGTACCTGCCGAGGATCGCCAAGCTGCGCAAGGACCTCCCGTACCGCGTCGCGGTGATCGGCGCCGGGCAGAGCGCGGCGGAACTGTTCAGCGCGGTGCAGAACGACCTGCCCGAATGCAAGCCGACCATGGTGATGCGCTCGATCGGCCTGAACTACTACGAGAGCAGCAAGTTCAACAACGAGTTGTTCTTCCCGTCCCATGTGGACAAGTTCTTCGACTCGCGGCCCGAAGCCCGCGAGCAGATGCTCAAGGAAATGCACCACACGAACTACTCCGGGCTGGCGCCGGGCACGATGGACGCGCTCTACCGGTCGGTCTACCTGGACCGCCTTTCCGGCCGCTCCCGCCTGAAGATGATCACGATGAGCGACATCACCGACGCCCGTGACGAGGGCGAGGAGATCGTGCTGGAGCTGACCGACCGGCGCACCGGTGAGACGCAGGAACTGCGCACCGACCTCGTCCTGCTCGGCACCGGCTTCTCGCCGGAGATGCCGAGGATGGTCCAGGAGATCGCGAAGTCGATCGGTCTCTCGGAGATCAAGGTGACCCGCGACTACCGGCTGGAGATCGACCAGCCCGCCACCGCGGCCGTGTACCTCCAGGGCGTGAACGAAGCGACGCACGGGATCGCTGACTCGTTGCTGAGCGTCCTCGCCCCGCGCGCCCACGACATCCTCCAGGACATCCTCGCCCATCGCGGCGAAATTCCCGAGGTGCCGCCGCAGCCGACGTCGGACACCGCACCCATCGTCGCCACCCGCTGATCGTCGAGAAGGAAGAGAAAGAGTCATGGAGATCCGTCCGCTGGAGCGGGAAAAGATGGTCTTCGAGAACGGTGCCTACGGCCAGCGACTCCTGCCGTGGGCGGCGCTGAACGCGCCGTTCGAAGGCGCCTGGGTCACGGTGCCGGCGCACGGCGCGACGGGTGCGCATTCCCATCACGAGTACGAGATCTTCATCGCCGTCAACGGCGAGGCGGTCGTGGAGTCCGGGGGAGAGCGCCGCGCCTTCCGTCCCGGCGACATCGAGTTCCACAAGCCAGGCACCGAACACCGCATCCTCAACGACGGCGCCGAGGACTTCGAGATGTACGCGATCTGGTGGGACTCCGACATGACGGTGAAGTTCGCCGCCCGGCACGAGGAGTCGGTATGACCATGGCCGACACGAGACCGGTGGTGATCATCGGCGGTCCTCCGACGTCGAACGGCGACCTGCACATCGGGCATATCGCCGGGCCGTACCTCGGCGCCGACGTGCACCGGCGGTATCTGCGCGCGGCGGGCCGCGAGGGTGTGTTCGCCTCCTGCACCGACGACAGTCAGACCTACCTCGTCACCAGCGCGGCCAGGGTCGGGTCGACACCGCCTGAGCTGGTGAAGCAGTCGACCGAGAACATCCAGCGCACGTTCAAGGCGATGGGCGTGGAGGTCGACGGCTTCTCGCCGACCGACGACGGCTACAAGGCGCTCGTCTACGACTACGTCAAACGCTTGTACGACAAGGGGAAGCTTCGGCTGCGCAAGGTGCGGCTGCCCTACAGTGAGAGCAAGGGCGAGTTCCTGGTCGAGGGTTTCGTCGGCGGAGGCTGCCCGACTTGCCTCGCCGACAGCCGCGGCGGTTTCTGCGAGGGCTGCGGGCATCCGATCGACTTCGACGCGCTCATCGAGCCGTACTCGGTGCTCGACCCGGCCGACGAGGTGACCTACCGCGAGACGGAGATCATGGTCTTCCCCGTCTCGGAGTACCGAGAGCAGCTTCTCGCCTACTACGAGGAGCGCGGACCGTCGTGGCGGCCGCATGTGCTCGGGCTGATGCGGGAGCTGCTGGCCGGGCCGTTGCCGGACTTCGCGATCACGTATCCGGTGAAATGGGGGCTGCCGGCACCGTTCCTCCAGACGCCGGGGCAGCGGCTCAACGCGTGGGTCGAGGGGATGCCCGCCTCGATGTACTGCACCGAGTACGCGTTGCGGCGCAACGGAAAGCCGAAGGTCGCCGACGACGACGCGTGGCTCGCGGAGAACGACGCGCGGGTCGTGGTGTTCATGGGATTCGACCCGCTGTTCACCTGGGGCGTCGTCCACGTCGCCGAACTGATCGCCCTGGAGGGCCGCTACGTCCTCCCGGACACCCTGCTCGTCAACGAGTTCTACGAACTGGAGAACGAGAAGTTCTCCACCAGCAAGGGCCACGTGGTGTGGGCCCGCGAACTGGCGGCCGAGGTGCCCCGCGACATCGCGCGGTTCCACCTCAACCTCACCGCCCCCGAGTTCGCCCGGACCAACTTCAGCCGCGCGGCGCTGGAGAAGGTCGCGGGGGAGCGGCTCGTCGCACCCTGGAACGAGCTCGCCGAGACGCTGGCCAAACTCACCGCCGAGGTCGGCGGGGAGAGCGACAGGCTCCCGGTTACGACCGAAGCCACGGAACGCGCGGCGGCGATGGTCTCCCGGTTCGTCCTGAACTACGAACTCGAGGACTTCAGCCTCAGCCGGGCGGCCGATCTGCTGGTGCAGCACGTCGAGCGCCTGCGATCGGCGACGAAACGCACGCTGGAGGGCAACCTCGACCAGGAGGTGCTCCGCGGCGCGCTGGGCGACCTCTTCCTCGAGCTGCGGGCGCTGATCGGCTGCGCCTCGCCGATCCTGATCGATCTCGCCGCGCGTGCCGCCGAAGCGGGCGGGTTCGATCTCAGAATCGCGCCGGACGCCTTCGACCTCACGCACATCACGGCGTTCGCCGTGCCACCACTGGAATTTCCCCCGACGAGCGAGGTCTGAGACCCCATGTCACTCGACACCACCCTCTCCGCCGACGCGGCCCGGAGTTCCCGGCTCGCCGAACGTCTGCTGGTCCCCGCCGGCTTCGTCACCACGGCGGGCAACGCGTTCCAGATCACCGCCGCCGCGATCCTGGTCTTCCACGCCGAACAGACCACCCTGGCGGTCGGCTGGCTGTTCATCGCGGTGTCGATCCCGCAGGTCGCGCTGGCGCTGCTGTTCGGCAAGCTGGTCGACAAGGTCGACCGTCGGATGCTGTGCGTCGCCGCCGACCTGGTCAGCGCGATGACCGCGTTCGCCCTCCCGGTGTGGCTGTGGATCGGCGGCCCGGCGAACCTGGGTTCCTACCTGGCGAACTTCCTGCTCGCCTGCACCGCGGCGTTGTTCATGCCCGCGAGCAACGGCCTGATCAAGGAACGGATCGCCGACGACCGGCTCGGGAAGTTCAACTCGCACTTCGAGATGGCGAGCAACTCCGGCATGCTGCTGGCGTCGTCGCTGGCGGGGTTCCTGGTGATCTGGTTCGGCGCCACGCCGCTGTTCATCTTCAACTCGCTGACCTTCGTCCTCTCGGCCGTCCTGGTCTACGCGATCGGCCGCAAACCTGCCAAGGCGCCGGTCGTCACCGAAGCGGCAGTGGACCCGTCGGCTCCGGTCGAGGCCCCTGTGCACCAGCCGATCAAGCGGCTCGCGCTGTTGTACGCCAACGGGAACATCGGCCTGATGGTCGCCAACGTCATCCTGACCACGCTGATCCTGCAGACCTTCGCCCAGGGCGCGTGGATGATCGGCGTGGTCGACGCACTGGCCGGAGTCGGCTTCATCGTCGGCGCCGCCGCGTACGGCAAGGTCAGCAAGCGGTTCAAGGGCATCCATCTGGCCGTGCTCGGCACGCTCGGGAACCTGATCTGCCTCGCGATCCAGCCACTGCACTACATCGCGCTGATGGCGGCCATCCCGTTCGCCGGGTTCTGCTTCGCCCAAGGCCGGATCGCCGCCCGCACCCTGTTGATGCGGGCCAGCCCGGAGGACCGGGTCGGCCGGATCTTCGGTGGCACGCAGGCCGTCGGCCTCGGGCTCGGCGTCGGCGCGACGGTCGGTTTGTCCGCGCTCGCGGACGCGACCACCGTGCCCTACGCGTTCTGGGGCCTGGCGATCCTGCAGGGCGCGATCGTGATCGGCACCTACTTCAGTCTGGCGAAACCGCTGTCGGCTCAGGAAAAGAAGCAGCCGGCCGAGGTTCTCGAGGCGACCGCCGCCTGAGCGCGGCCCGATTCGGAGGAAGCGAAAGTCATGACGGACAAGCCGATCAAGGGCGGCGTCGCGACCTGGGCCTGCCTGCCAGGATTCCCGCCCGCGGTGATCTTCCCCTTCACCCCGGGCGAGCGCTTCGGCGTGCGGAGCCTCTACGAGTTCCAGATGCTGATGTACCGGCCCCTCTACTGGCTGGGCCGCGACGGCGCGCCGGAGATCGACTGGGACCTCAGCGTCGGCGAGGAACCGGTCTGGGACGAGACCGGCCGCACCTGCGTGGTCCGGATCAAGCCGTGGAAGTGGTCCAACGGCGAGACCGTCTGCGCGGACAACGTCATCTTCTGGATGAACATGCTCAAGGTGAAGGGCCCGAAGTTCGGCGCCTACTCCGAGGGCTACTTCCCGGACAACCTGGTGTCCTTCGAGAAGGTCGCCGAAGACAAGGTGAGCTTCACCTTCGACAAGGTGTACTCGAAGAACTGGGTACTGCTGAACCAGCTCACGATGATCACGCCGATGCCGAAGGCGTGGGACCTCACCGCGGACGGTCCCGCCGACGCGACGCACGACATCGCCCAGGCCGAAGCGGTCTACGAGTTCCTGATGGCGGAGAACGGTGACGTCGTCGAGGAGGACAACTCGCACCGCACCCGTTGGGCCGACAGTCCTGTGTGGAGTGTCGTCAACGGTCCGTGGCGCCTCAAGAGCTACACCGAGGAAGGCGTCGTCACCTTCGTCCCGAACGAGCATTACAGCGGTCCGAACCCGGCGCATCTCGACGAATTGCGCCAGGTCTCGACGACGTCGGACGAGCAGCAGTACGAGCTGCTGCAGTCGGGCGACGTCCAGGTCGGCTTCCTGCCGCCGGGGATGGGCGTCCAGCCGGACGGCGACCCGACGAAGGGCGGGCCGAACCCGCTCGGCGACGGATTCCAGCTGGAACCGCAGATCCTGTTCAACATCAACTTCATGGCGGTCAACTTCAGCAACCCGACCGTCGCCGGGAACCTGCTCCGGCGGCCCTACGTCCGGCAAGCGCTGCAGAGCTGCTTCGACCAGGAGTACGGCGCGCGCGAGGTGTACCAGGGTTACGGCTGGAGCCAGACCGGGTCCATCCCGGTGCTGCCCAAGAGCGACCTGGTCTCGCCGAAGATCTCGGAGCGCGGCGGCTTCTGGCCGTTCGATCTGGAGAAGGCACGGCAGCTGCTCGCGGACAACGGCTGGGACACCCATGCTTCCCCCGCCGTGTGCGTGCGCCCCGGTACCGGGCCCGGTGAAGCGGGCGAAGGCATCCCGGCCGGCACCGAGCTGAGTTTCTCCCTGCGCTACTGGGAAGGGCGGCCTTCGCTGGCCAGGCTCATGGCGCAGTTCCGGGACGACGCGGCGAAGGCCGGGATCGAGATCCGCCTCGAAGAGGTGATGGGGTCGGTCCTGGTCGCGCAGGACGGGCCGGGCGAGGCGCGGATGTGGGAGCTGTCCTGCTGGGGCGGCGGCTGGGTCTACAACTACCCGACCGGCGAGAACCTCTTCCAGAGCGGCGCCGCCTGCAACTTCAGCAACTACCGCGACGCCAAGGCGGACGAGCTGATCGCGAAGACGGTCACCTCGGACGGTCTCGAAGCGCTCTACGAGTACCAGGAGTACATCGCCGACCAGGCACCGGTGATCTTCATGCCGACGTTCCCGCGACGGCTGTTCGAGGTCGCGGGCAACCTGCGCGGGTTCTCGCCGATCAACCCGTACGGCCTGATCAACCCCGAGAACTGGTACTACGTCGAGGAGTCTTCATGACGCGGCCCGTGGTACTGGTCGGTTTCGTGGCCGCCGCGCTGGGTTCGTCCATCAAGGACTTCCAGCCGGAGGGGTCGGTCATCTTCGTCGAAGAGCCCGACGTCATCCGCAAGCGCAACGCGCGGGAGACGGTGGCCGGTTCGGCACTGGTGCGCGAACTGATCGAATGGGAGTTCCACCTCCCCGGCAAGGCGGACGAGTTCTACCACGTCCACCGCGACCTCGATCCGGCCGCGGTGGTGCCGCTGACCGAGTACGCGACACCGTTCGCGGCCCGGCTCGCGGAACGCTACGGCCTGCCGGGAGCGGGGTTCGGCGCGGCGCAGATCCTGCGGGACAAGGGGGTGCTGCGCCTGGTCAGCCGGGCCGCGGGGATCGCGAACCCGGGCTCGGCGCGCGTCGAAAGCCCGGCACAGGTCCGCGAGTTCATGGCGCGGCATCCGGGGAAGATCGTGCTGAAGCCCGCGAACCGGCAGGCGTCGGTGGGCACGCAGGTGATCACCGACGCGGCCGAGGCCGAGCAGGCGTGGGCGAACTGCGTCGTGCAGGACGAGGGGATCTTCGTCCCGGACCGTGCGATGGAACTGAAGATGCTGGCCGAGAGCTTCGTCGAGGGCGACGAGTACAGCGTCGAGATGCTGCTGCGGGCCGGCGAGCCGCTGTTCGCGAACGTCACCGGCAAGCGGTTGTTCCCCGGTCCGCGTCCGGTGGAGCTCGCCCACATCGTCCCCGCCGACATCCCGGACGAGCTGACCGCGCTGCTGAACGAGGAGACGCGGCGGCTCACCGACGCGGCCGGGTTCCGCACCGGGATCGTCCACTGTGAATGGATCGTCTCGGACGGTGTCCCGTATCTGGTCGAATGCGCCGGCCGGTTCGCTGGCGACGGCATCATCGAGCTGATCCAGCGCGCGTATCCGGTGGAGCTGAACCGCGCCTACTTCTCGGTGATGAAGGACGAGCCGGTCGCGGACGTGCTGCCGCGCAAGGCCGAAGGCGGTGCGGCGGTGCGGTTCGTGTCCATCGAACCCGGGCTCATCGAGGACGTGCGCGGGGTGGAGAAGGCGTCGCAGGCCGAAGGCGTGTTCCTGTGCGACGTCGGTGTCTCGGCCGGTGACCGGTTCGGCGGGCTGCGCAGTTCGTGGGACCGCGTCGGCGATCTGATGGTGACCGCGGACAGCCCGGCGAAGGCGTTGCGCCTGGCCGAAGAGGCTGTCGCGCTGATCGAGATCGACGTGCGGCCGGACGGCGAAGAGAGGGAGAACGCCGCACCATGAGCATCGAAGCCGTCCAGCCCGCCCTTCCGGACACAGGTCTCGAGGTGATCGTCACCGGGCTCTCGTCCGACGCGCACACCTGGAACCTGGTGTACCTGGAGCTGTTGCTGGAGGAACTGGGCTGCCGGGTGACCAATCTCGGCGCCTGCGTCCCGGACGCGACCATCGTGCGCGAATGCACCGTCCGGCGGCCGGATCTGCTGGTGATCAGCAGCCTCAACGGGCACGGCTGCCAGGACGGCGTCCGGCTGATGGACACCTTCCGCGCGCAGGCGGAGCTGGTCACGATGCCGGTCGTCATCGGCGGGAAGCTCGACGTCACCGGTGGCAGCAACGCCGCACGGCTGGTGGAGGCCGGATTCGACGCGGTGTTCGAGGACTCGGGCGGGTTGAGTCCGTTCCGCACCTTCCTGCACACCCTGTCCGCGCGCACGGGTGCCCCGCTGGGCGCCGGATGAGCCTGCTCGCCCCGCGACGGGGACTTTCGTTCGGCGAGGTGGTCGCGCGCCACCACGCCAGGGGGGATCTGGTCGTCCAGCCCCGGATGGGATTCGCCGATCCGGGGCGGATGACCAGGGGCCTGCTGGCGACCAGGTCGGCGCGAGCCGCGACCGTCGGCACCATCACGATCGACAGCTACACCAGGGTCGGCGACCACGAGGCGGCACAGGCGGCGCTGGCCGCCGGCGCCGATCTCAACGGCTATCCGCTCGCCGACCACGACCCGGAGGTCACGACGGCGTTGCTCGACGGCGTGCTGACCAGGGAGTTCCCGGTGCAGATCCGGCACGGTTCGGCGGATCCGCGCCGGATCGTGCGGACGCTGCTGGACTTCGGGCTGCACGCGACCGAGGGCGGGCCGGTTTCGTATTGCCTGCCGTACAGCCGGATGCCGCTCTCGGCGGCCGTCGACAACTGGCGGCGCAGCTGCGAAACGCTGGCCGAGGCGCGGAGCCCTGAGCTGGAGCCGCATCTGGAGACCTTCGGTGGCTGCATGATGGGGCAGCTGTGCCCGCCCGCGCTGCTGGTCGCGTTGAGCGTGCTCGAGGGAATGTTCTTCTGGCGCCACGGGGTCCGGTGCCTGTCGTTCAGCTACGCGCAACAGACCCACGCCGGGCAGGACGAGGAGGCGATCGCCGCGCTGCACGCCCTGATCAGGGAATACGTGCCGCACGCGCGGACGCATGTGGTGGTCTACGGCTACATGGGCGTCTACCCGAGGACCCCCGGCGGCGCGCTGGCGCTGATCGCGGAGTCCGCGCGGCTGGCCGCCCGCACCGGTGCGAGCAGGCTGATCGTCAAGACCACCGCCGAAGCGCACCGGCTGCCGACCGTGGTGGAGAACGTGACCGCCCTCGAACACGCGGCGGAAGCCGCGCGGGGTGTACCCCGGATCGGTCATCTCGGCGACACCGGGATCCACGCGCAGGCGAAAGCATTGGTGGACAACGTTCTTTCGCTCGACGGCGATCTCGGCAGGGCGCTGGTCACCGCGTTCGCGCGGGGCCAGCTGGACGTCCCGTTCTGCCTGCATCCGGACAACGCCGGCCGTGCGCGCGGACGGCTGGACTCCAGCGGGCGCCTGGAATGGCAGCGGATCGGCGCGATGCCGCTGGGCGATCTCGTCGAGCTGCCCGCGGACCGGCGGATGACGTCGGGCGACCTGCTGGACGCGCTCCGGTACGTCGAGCGGACGTTCGACGAGAAGTACGGGATGCCCGGAATCGAGACCGTGAAACTAGTACAGGGGAGTTGAGCATGACCGAAACATCGGAAGCAGCGCTGCCGCCGGGCACCCGCGAGCATCTGACGTCGCCGGTGACGCAGGCGGCGTTGCGCATCCAGAACAGCATCACCGCGGGCACCCGTGAGTACCTGGGCATGAACGGGTTCGTGGAGTTGCAGCCGCCGCTGATCGGGCCGGTCACCGACCCGGGATGCCGCGGCGCCAAACAGGTGGACGTCGACTACTACGGGCACAAGTACAAGATGATGACCAGTGTCATCCTGTACAAGCAGGCGTCGCTGCTCGCTTTCGACAAGATCTTCTACGTCGCCCCGAACGTGCGGCTGGAGCCGCTGGAGACCTCGACCACCGGACGCCATCTGGTCGAGTTCACCCAGATCGACGTCGAGGTCGCGCGGGCGAGCCGCGAGGACGTCCTCGATCTGGCGCAGGGCCTGCTCCGGCACGTGGTCACGTACACGCTGCGCGAGTCCAAAGTGGACCTCGCGACGCTCGGCCGGGACCAGGCGGCGTTCACCGCGCTGCTGGACGAGGACTTCGAGCGGATGACGCACCGCGAGGCGGTGTCGCGGCTGCAAGGGCTGCTGCACGGGCAGAGCGCCGACGCGGAGATCGACTGGCAGGGCGAGCGGATCATCTCCGAGCAGACGAACCGGCCGTTCTTCATCGTCGACTACCCCAAAGGGTCGCGCGGGTTCACCGACGGCGAGTCGAGCACCGAACCGGGTGTGCTGCGGAACTTCGACCTCATCGCTTCGGACGGCTTCGGCGAACTGTGCAGTGGCGGTGAGCGCACGCACGAGTACCGGCGGCTCATCGAGCGGATGCGGGAGACGGGGGAGAACCCGGCGAAGTACGCCTGGTATCTCGACCTCGCGCGCGAGGGACTGCCGCCGAGCGCGGGCTTCGGGATGGGGCTGGAGCGGGTGACGCGCTACATCGCCGGGCTGGACGCGGTCTGGCAGGCCAACGCGTATCCGAAACTGCCCGGGATCGCGACGCCGTGATCACCGCACGGCAGCTCCCGGAAGACGCGATCCGCGCGCGGGCGCGGGAAGGCAGCGCGGCGATCTTCCCCGACGTCGGGGGATACGGCCGGTCGTTGTTCGGCGCGGACGTCGACAGTCCTCCCGACGAACTCGACCGCGCGCGGATCGTGCCGCCGGTGTTCGTCCCTCGGCGCCTGGAGAAGATGTTCGACCTCGCGCGCGAACCGGTCTACGGCGATGTCGGGCTCTCGACGGTTCTCGGCGGCTTCATGGCGCCGTCGCCGGTTTTCCTGTGCGCGTTCGGATCCACGCAGGTGGCGGGCAGTGGTCTCGGGATCGCCGCGAGCGAGCAGGCCGGCAGACTCGGGATGCCGATGGTGATCGGCGAGAACGTCGTGCCGATGCACGGCTACGGCCGGATGGGCGAAAGCGTCGAAGACGGGCTGCTCGGCCGGATCCGCGCGTACGCGGACGCGGTACCGGACGGGCTGGGCGGTGTCGTGGTGCAGCAGAGCACCGAAGACGCCGACGCGGAGGTGTGGAACCTCGTCTACAGCGACCCGTCGGCGACGAAACTGCTGGAAACCGGGCGGCTGGCTTTCGAGCTCAAGGTCGGCCAGGGCGCCAAACCGGGGCTCGGCGGGATGACGGTGCTCTCACGCACGGCCGCCGGCGAGATCGCCGAACAGTACACAGTGGACGAAACCTTCGGCACGGACACGGCCATGGTGCTGCGCTCGAGCAGCCCCGGCACGTTCACCGGCGAGATCCTGCGCCAGCAGATCCATCTGATGCGCAACAACTACCCGCGGGCCCGCGCGTGGGTGAAACTGCACCCGGGCCGCGACGTCGGCGAGGCGGCGCGGGTCGCGTGGGCGGCGGGGGCGGACGCCGTCACCGTGGACGGCGCCGAGGGCGGCACCGGCTGGGCACCGTCGGTGTTCCTCGATCAGGTCGGGTTGCCACTGGTGGAATGCCTGCGGCGGGTCGGCAAGCACGACGCGTCGCTGCTGGTGTCGGGACGGATCTGGGAAGGGGCCCGCGCGCTGAAGTGCCTGGCCATGGGCGCTTCCGCGGTCGGCCTCGGCCGTGCCGCACTGCTCGCCGTCGACGAGGACGCGACCGACGGGCTCGTGCGGCTGGTGCGCTGTCTCGAACTCGAACTGCGGCTGCTCACCAGCGCGCTCGGGAAGTACGACCTCGCGGATCTCACCTCGGACGACCTCTGGTTCCCGACCAGGACGGAGCAAGACGGATGATCAACTACGACGGCAAACGCTTTCGCAAGGTCAGCACCGACCCGAACGCGCCGGTCACGCTGTACCGGCAGAAGGACGACCTGGTGTGGGCCGAGCTGACCGGCGGCGGCGTGCGGCTCGGCTCGCTGACCGGGAAGTGCGGCGAGGACGGGACGATCGACATGGCTTACACGATGGTGCTGGCCGGCGGCCAGGTGATCGCGGGGCACAGCACGAACACCCCGGAGTTCCTGCCGGACGGGCGGATCCGGCTGAACGAGGTGTGGGAACGGTACGGGACCCCTGGCTCGCGCGGAACCTCGGCGATCGAAGAGGTCGCCGAGTAAGTTCCTACGGTTTTGCGCGTGAAGGCCCCCTTCCCTCGGCTCAGGCGAGGGAAGGGGGCCTTCACGTATCTGTGCTTCGGCGCCGCACTCGCGTGATTGGAGGCGGAACTCGCGTGATCAGAGGCCGCACACTCGAGTGCTGCCTCCAGTCACGCGAGTCACGTCTCTGATCACGCGAGTCACGGCTGCCGACCCGCAACGCCGCCGCGATCGAGACGTGATTTGTCTCGATCGGCCCTTTTCGATCGCCCACTAGGTAATTCACGGGACCGAAAAGGGCAGTCGAGGGGGCTGAACGGCTCACGTCGAAAGGAGCGGTTCAGCGCGGGTTCTTTTCCAGGTATTCGGTCCAGACCTTCTTCGGCACGCACATTCGCCACGAGTCGACGATCAGCTCTCGTAACTCCTCGTAATCGATCGCGGACAGCCGGACGCGAACCCACTGATAGCGCATATCGGACGCAATCGGCATCATGAACTTGTCCGGCTCGCCCGCCACCAGTGCTTCCCGCTCTTCTTTGGGATAGCCGAATCCCAGCACGGTTTCGTCAGGCGAGAGCGAAAGGAACACGATTCGCCCCACGCGGAACTTCGCCCGGTCCCGGACCAGCGCCTCATAGGCGCGGGGCAGCTCCGAAGCGATCCTTCTGACGTCATCCCCGGTTACCATTTTTCCACCATTCTCCGCTGTCTGTTCCCCAGTCACCCGTGGCGCCCATGGTGAAGGCGACGTAAAGGTATTCGTCGAGGATCTTCGCCAGTGACACGGGTCTGCCCACGAGGGCGGGGATCCCGTCGCCCGCCTCGGTGATCACCGCGGCCGCCCACTCGCGACCGAGCCGCAGGTGCCTGCCGAACGCGGCGCCGTCGCGGTCGCCGTGGAGGGCCGCCGCGATGGCGGCGTCCCACGGCATGATCGTGTTGGGCCGCAACGCATACAGGGCCTTGGCCGCGGCGGTCGGGCCCAGCGTACGCCTCGTCCGTCCTGCTGAGACGACGACACCCGAGAGGTCCGAGTACGCCTTCGCGGCCGTGTCGATCCCCGCGTCCGTCAGGTGGACGATGTCGACGGACGGCAGGGTGGCGCCCCAGGTGTCCCACCAGGCCCGGACCCCCTCGTCGAAGGGGGCGGGCTCGCCCTCTCGCGGATACCGGATCCGGCACCCCCACGAGTTCAGCCAGCGCAGAAGAATTGTGCGATGTGCGGCCTGTGACAGGTCGATCGCGGACTGCGTTTCCTGGATGAGCCGAAGCCATGAGGTGTCGGCATTCGCGAAGCCGTTGAACACTTCGGCGGCGCGCCGGAGTTCGGCGAGAGGGGGCAGGGGGCCAGACATGGGCGAACCCTATCCGGTGCCACCAAGGGGGTGAATTTCCGCGTCCAACTATTGGACTTTGTACATTGAGTCACCTATTTGTATCTGCTGCATGGTTCATTGGTCCTTTAGGGTTGTGGCCAGGAAGGTCACAAGGATGGTGGTCACGCAGCGCGATCGCGTTACCCCATCCCGGGGAGGAGTTAGGCATGGGCAGACCCGAGCGACCGTTGGACGGCTCCACTGGTCCGATCGCCGCATTCGCTCATGATCTGCGGGTGTTACGTAACCGAGCGGGGAACCCGAGCTACCGGGAACTCGCCAGGACGGCGCTGTTCGCGCCTTCCGTACTGTCCAGCGCGGCGAGCGGCCACCGGCTGCCCACCCTCGCGGTGACACTGGCGTTCGTCTCCGCGTGCGGCGGGGACCGTTCGGTGTGGGAACGGCGTTGGCGGAACGTCGCGGGACAGACAGGTGGCGGAGTCGAGGTACGTGAGGAGCGGGCGCCCGCTCCGGCACCGGCGGAGATTCCGGCGGATGGCGCACACGTGCTGGCATCCGGGGTCATCCACCTCGCCCGTCCGGCCCAGTTGCCCATGGGGTCGAGGACGTTCGTCGGCAGGGGAGGGGATTTGACCGACGCCGCCGAGATGATCGGGGCCACCGGCCCGGTCAAAGCGCCGTTGCTCGTCAGTGGTCCGATCGGTGTGGGTAAAACCGCCTTCGCCTTGCGGCTGGCCGAAGAGGTGGCGGCGGACTTCCCGGACGGGCAGCTCTACGCCGATCTGAGCAACAGCGGAACGGGCGGCCGATCGGCCAACGGGATCGTGCGCGGTTTCCTGCGCGCGCTCGGCGTGCCGGCGCATCTCGTGCCCGACGACCCGATGCAGCGGATCGGGCTGTACCGGTCCTTGCTGGCGGAACGCCGGTTGTTCGTTCTCCTCGCGGGTGTAAGCGACGAAGGACAGGTGCGGCCGCTGTTGGGGCAGGCACCGCACAGTCAGGTCGTGGTCACCAGCCGCGCCCGGCTGCTCGGCTTGGAGGACGCGAACCGGGTGGAGCTGGATGCGTTCTCGCGCAAGGAATCACTGGCATTGATCGGCCGCATAGCCGGACCGAGCCGGGTGCGGGCGGAACACGACGCGACCGACACGATCGCGGAACTGTGCGGGGATCTTCCGCTGGCGATCAACATCGTCGGCCGCAAGATCGCCGCGCGCCCGGAATGGGCGATCGCGTACACGGCGGGCCAGCTCTCCGATCGCGAACGGCTCATGGACAGCCTCAGCGTGGGTGACGTCAACGTCCGGGACAGGTTCAGCTCCGCGTACGAACATCTTTCGCCGGCCGGGCGCGAGGCCATCCACCATTTCGGGCAGAGCGGGGCGGGCTGGACGACGTCGATCGGTGTCGCCGCGGCGATGGGCATCATGATCGAGACGGCCGACGAGCTCCTCGAGTCCGTGGTGGACGCCGGGCTGCTCCAGCGCGCCAACGTCGCGGGCCGGTACGCGGTTTCCCGGTTGGTCAGCGCGTTCGCCGCCGAGCGGCAACGGGAGCCGAACCCGCTCGCCGCCGCCGTCCCGATGGCGGGCCGCAGGGCGCGGAAGAACGCTTTCGAATCGCTGCGCCACGAGGCCGTGCGCACCCTGCCGGGCGGCTCGTCCGAAGGTTGATTGTTCGAGCCGCGCGGCGCTTCCGGTCAACGGGCCGCGCGGCTTGAATGAGTCGACGAATGAAGGCGAGCGAAATTCGGTGACACAATGCTGATTCTGTCGATGAAAGAGGGCCACGATGGCGGGATCGTGGCGATCGAGGACGGCAAGCTGCTGTTCGCGCTGGAGTCGGAAAAGGACAACTACCCGCGCTACGACCGGATCACCGGTGAACTGATGGCGCGAGCGGCCGGCATGCTGGACAAGCAGCCGGACGTGGTCGCGCTCGGGGGCTGGGTCAAGGGCGAGTTCTCGGTGGAACCCCCGTCCCGCACCGGATACTTCGGTGTCGGCGAGGGCGCGATCTCCGACGAGGCCGGCAGGTTCTTCGGCAAGGACGTGCGCTACTTCTCCTCCACCCACGAGCGCTCGCATATCTACACCTCCCTCGGGATGGCCCCCGCGGCGCCCGGCCAGGCGTACTACTCCCTGGTGTGGGAAGGGAACATCGGCGACTTCTACCGGATCGACGAGCGCGGTGAAGCCACCCACCTGAAACACGTTCTGGCCGACCCGGGCGCGAAGTACGCGTATCTCTTCGCGCTGGCGGACCCGGGTTTCCCGCTCGGCAAGGGGAAATTCCGGTTCAACGACGCCGGTAAGCAGATGGCGCTGACCGGCTTCGCCGAGCCCGGCCCGCTCACCCCGGACGAGCAGAAGACCATCGACTTCATCCTGGACCGCGACGGTATCATCCTCGGTCTGTCCAAAGAGGAGATGTCCTGGTCCCATCTGTACAACGCCGGCGTGTGGTCGCAGGAGTACCGCAACGCGGCGGCCAAACATTCGCAGGCGATCTTCAACCGGTTCCACGACTACGCCGAGAAGAACCTGACCGAAGGCCTGCCGCTGCTGATCTCCGGGGGATGTGGCCTGAACTGCGACTGGAACCGCTTGTGGCGGGAGAGCGGACTGTTCTCCTCGGTGTTCGTGCCGCCGTGCCCCAACGACAGCGGTTCGGCGCTGGGCACGGCCATCGACGCGCAGTGGTTCTACACCGGACAGGCGACCATTGATTGGGACGTCTACGCGGGCGAGAACTTCGTCGAAGACGTCATCCCGGATCCGGTCAAGTACGAAACGCGGCCGCTCGTGGCGAGTGAGGTCGCGAAGTACATCAAGGACGGCAACATCATCGGCTGGGCACGCGGCCGGTACGAGATGGGCCCGCGCGCGCTGGGCAACCGGTCCATCCTCGCCGCGCCGTTCACCGTGGACACCACCGTGCGGCTCAACAAGATCAAGCGCCGCGAAGAATACCGGCCGATCGCCCCGATCGCATTGGAGTCGGACGCCCCCAAGTGGTTCGTCGGCTCGGTGCAGGACCCGTACATGCTGTACTTCAACCACGTCACCTCCGACGAGTTGAAGGCCATCACGCATGTCGACGGGACCGCGCGCACCCAGACGGTGACGCGGGAACGCAACGCCGGTATCACCGATCTGCTCGAGGCGTTCCGTGAGCAGACCGGGTTCAGCGTGCTGTGCAACACCTCGCTGAACAACAACGGGCGCGGTTTCCTCAACCGCACCAGTGATCTCATCGAGTACGGGGAGACGTACGGCCTCGACGGCTACGTCATCAACGACACGTTCGTGACCCCGCGCAGCTCCTGATTTCTTGCCCAACGGGGGCAAGACCCGGATGCCACGCACCCAGTCGTGGCATCCGGGCACCTCGTGGTGCCCATCCGAATTCCCGTCCGAAGGGGGAAGGCCATGCGAGTCGTGCTCGCGGGCGGCGGTGTCATCGCGCTGCTGACCGCCGTGGAATGCGTTTCGGCCGGGCACGAAGTGGTCATCGCCGACCAGGCCGACATCCCGTTCTCCGGTGCCACTTCGTTCGATCGCCACCGTGTGGTGCGCGCGCTGCATCCCGGTGACCTCGCCACCACGGCGGCCGCCGTCGGCGCGCATCACGCCTGGATCGACCTCGAGCACCTCCTGTCCACGGCGTTCTACGAACAGACCGGAGCGCTCACCGCGATCGCGGCGGACGAGGCGACGGTCGCGCGGGAGCTGTTGACCGCGGCCGGATCCAAAGCCGAAGTGCTCGGCGCGGCCGAACTCGCCGCCGAATTCCCGCACGCCGGTTTCGTCCCGGGCACGGGGGCGATCTTCGAGTCGCACGCGGGGATCCTGCTCGCGGACCGGGTACTGGCGGCCTGCGCCGGCTGGCTGCGCTGGCACGCGCACGCGGAACTCCATCCGCATCGCAAGGTCGTCGGGGTCGACGCCGATCGCGCCGAGGTCCGGCTGGCCGACGGCGAGATCCTCCGCGGTGACGCGGTCCTGCTGGCGGCGGGGCCGTGGTCGCAGGACCTGCTGGCACCCGAGCTGTCGAGGGAACTAGTGCTGCACCGGCAGACGATGCTCTACTGCGACGTCCCGCCCGCCGACGCCGCCGCGTGGGCGGCGACACCGGCGATCACCTCGCTCGGCACCGCCGGTGGCGCGTGGCTGGTACCGCCGGTCGCCGGGACGCCCTTGAAGCTCAGCGCCGCGAGTGCCTGCCGTGTCGTCGACGAGGTCGGCGGCGCCGTCTCGCCCTCGTGGTGGCGTGAGCATCTGATCGACACGTTCGCCGCGCTGATCCCGGGCTTCCGCCGTGACTGGCTGATCGACACCCGGGACTGCCACTATCTGGCCCGGCGTTCGACCCTCGGCCCGATGCTCGCCGTTCTCGGCGACCGCGTCCTGTCCTACGCGGCGTGCGGCGGCTCGTCCTTCAAGTTCGCCCCGCTGATCGCCCGGTCCCTGGCCGCGCGCCTGACCGGCGCGGCCCCGGCCCCGACCGGACTCGAACCGCTCGACCGGCCGCTCGTGCGCGCGTCCGGCGTCCACCCAACCCGTCCTGCCCTACGAGGTGTGTCGTGAAACTGCTCGCGCTGGAAGCCAGCCAGAACTCCTACTACTACCTGCCCCGGTACCAGCAGATCGAGGACTTCGGCGGGGTGCTGTACGTGCTCAACGGGATCGGGACCGACGATCTCTGGCCGTCGGAGCGCTACCGGATCGCCGGCAGCAACCACATCGACGACCTGATCCGGCACGCGAAGGCCTGGCACGCGGAGGAGTCCTTCGAAGGTGTGCTCACTTTCTCGGAGTCCGGTGTGGTCCTGGTCGCCGCGGTGGCCGAGGCGCTCGGGCTCCCCGGTATCGGCGTCGACGCGGCGAGGACGAGCCGGAACAAGCTGATCATGCGGCAGGCGCACGAAAAGGGCGGTGCCGCGCATCCGGACTTCCGCTTCGTCGAAGACCTCGACGCGGCTTTGCGAGCTGCCGAAGACTTCGGGTATCCGGTGATCCTGAAGCCGACGCTCGGCGCGGCCAGCAACTTCGTTTTCCGTGTCGACGACGAAGAGAAGATGCGGGAGCGCTACGCGCAGGCTCGCGAGGGCATCGACAAGATGACCTGGTACAACATGGAGGCCGAGGGGCTGGATCTCGGCCCGCACGGCCTGCTCGTCGAGTCCTTTCTGGACGGTCATGAACATCTCATCGAGGCGCTCGCCTGGGACGACGAGGTGTACCTCGGTTCCATTGTGGACAGGGTCACGTCGGAAGGCGAGACCTTCGACGACGACGTGCACCACGCTCCCACGTCGCTCACCCCGGATCAGGTGGCCGAGGTGCACGCCGTGGTGACCGCCGGGGTGCGTGCCCAAGGGCTCACCCGCGGCGCGCTGCACGCGGAAGTACGGTTCCACCAGGGAAAGCCGTTCCTGCTGGAGATCGCCGTCCGCCCCGGTGGCGGCGGGCTCGACCACATGGCCCGACTCTCGGCGGGCTACGACCCGATCAAGGGACTCATGGACGTCTCCCGCGGTGTGCGGCCGGACGTCCGCCACTTCAGCCCGACCGGTGTGCACACCGCCGCGATGTGCCTGATCTGCCCCGGCGGGGTCATCGGGTCGATCGACGTCCCGCCCGCGGTGAACGAGTCGGCGGCCCTGTACTACCTCAAGATCTTCGCGAAGCCGGGCGATCTGATCAAGCGTCCGCCGCTCGGGAACAACATCTTCGGCGGTATCGGCGCGCTCGGCTCTTCCTTCGACGAAGCCATGCGGAACGCGAACGACCTGGCCGGGAAGATCGAGGTCAAGCTCAGCGAAACCCAGAAGTAGCACCGAATTCCGCTCGACATCTCCGGACCCTCACCCAGGGCCCGGCGGTGGATGACGCCCAAAACCGCGTGGAGGACAACGTGTCACGGACAGCCACTCGACGGCACTATCTGATGGTCAGACCGACGTACTTCGACGTCGAGTACTCGATCAACCCCTGGATGGATCCGAAGAAGCCCACGTACACCGAACTGGCCGTCGCCCAGTGGGAGTGGTTGCACGATCTGTACACCGATCTGGGGCACCGCGTCGATCTGCTCGAACCGGTGGCAGGCCTGCCGGACATGGTGTTCGCGGCCAACGGCGCCACCGTCGTCGACGGTCAGGTCCTCGTCGCCCGGTTCCATCACATGCAGCGCGCCGGCGAGTCCGACGCGTATCTGGAGTGGTTCCGTGCCAACGGGTACCGCTACGTGCGGCAGGCGCAGTGGGTCAACGAGGGGGAGGGCGACTACCTCGTCGCCGGGCAGAAGATCCTCGCCGGGACCGGGTTCCGCACGAATCCCGAGGCGCACAACGAGTCCCGCGAGTTCTTCGGCCGTCCGGTGATCGGGCTGACCCTGATCGACCCGCGGTACTACCACCTCGACACCGCGCTCGCAGTCCTCGACGACGACACGGTGATGTACTACCCGGAGGCGTTCTCCGAGGACAGCCGCCTGGTGCTCAAGGAGATGTATCCCGACGCGATCCTGGCCTCGCAACGCGACGCCGCCGTCTTCGGCCTCAACGCCGTTTCCGACGGCAAGCACGTCGTGCTGCCGCAGGCGGCCACCGGGCTGACGGCGCAGTTGCGGGAACACGGCTTCGAGCCGATCGGCGCCGACCTGTCCGAATTGCTCAAGGCGGGTGGCAGCGTCAAATGCTGCACGCTGGAACTGCGTGCCAGGTGAGGAGTTCTTGATGGAGTCAGCGGTACGGGACCGGGGCGGGCGCACCACGCTGCGCCGGATCCTGGTCGGGGCGGTGCTGATCGCGGTACCGGCGGTGGTCGTCGTCGTGGTGCTCGGACTGGGTTCGGCCTACGAACCGGTCTCGGGCACGGCGGCCAAGGCGGCGAGCGGCGGCCCCGACACCTACGCGCGCCTGCTGGTCGCGCTGCCGGTGATCCTCGGCGCCTGCTACCTGGCGGGAGCGCTGGCCCGGCGGCTCGGGCAGCCCGCGGTGATCGGCGAGATCGTCGCGGGGATCCTGCTGGGGCCGTCGCTGTTCGGGATCATCTGGCCCGGCGCCTTCGGCTGGCTGTTCCCCAGCGGGGTGGTCTCGGCGATCAACATCCTGTCGCAGCTGGGCTTGATCTTCTTCATGTACCTGGTCGGCTCCGAGATCGACGTCGACGCGGTGCGGAAGCGCGGGTTCACCGCGGTGACGGTCAGCCAGGTCAGCATCGCGTTGCCGATGGTCTCCGGCATCGTGCTCGCCCTCGGCCTGTACCCGATCTTCGGCGGTGACGTCAGTTTCCTCGCGTTCGGGCTGTTCATCGCGGTCTCCATGAGTGTGACGGCGTTCCCGGTGCTGGCGCGGATCCTGACCGACCGCGGGATCTCGAAGACCCCGCTGGGCGCGCTCGCCCTCACCTGCGCCGCTGTCGACGACGTCGCCGCGTGGTGCCTGCTGGCCGTCGTGGTCGCCGTCAGCCAGGGCGGGACGCCGTCGGAGGTGTTCCTGACCGTCGGGCTCACCTTGCTCTTCGTGGTGGTGATGCTCTATGTCGTCCGGCCGTTGCTGATCAAGCTGCTCGCCCGGGTGCCGGAGCCCGCCGTCCTCGCGATCCTGCTCGGCGGGATCATGCTTTCGGCGCTGGCCACCAACGAGATCGGCATCCACGCGCTCTTCGGTGCCTTCCTGTTCGGCGTCATCGCGCCGAGGAAGGATCCGGTGGTCGCCCGCGCCGCCGGGAAGCTCGGCAGCGTGACCTTGGCGCTGCTGCTGCCGCTTTTCTTCGCCTACACCGGACTGCACACCGAGTTCAGCCTGCTCGGCTCCGGCTCGATGTGGCTGTGGACCCTGCTGATCACGGCGGTGGCGGTGTTCGGGAAGTGGGTCGGCAGCACCACGGCGGCCCGGCTGACCGGTGTCGGCTGGCGCGAGTCGTTGTCACTCGGGGCGTTGATGAACTGCCGGGGCCTGACCGAACTGGTGGTGCTCAACGTCGGTCTCCAGATGAAGGTGATCAGCCCGACGGTGTTCGCGATGCTCGTGATCATGACGCTGGTCTCGACGATCGCCACCGCCCCCGCACTCACCCTGATCGCCAGGTTCGGGAAGAAGTCCGCAAAGGACTGGGACAAGACCGCCGGTCCAGCGGCGGCGGAAAGTAGATAGGACACCATGACCAGCAAGCAGGAAACCCTAGTCAGCACTTTCGCCGAGGTCGTCCTCGCCGACGAGGTCCGGGACACCATCGGGAGCGAGTTGCGGTCCTTCCCGAACCCCGTCGACGACATCGACCGTTCGCTGGCGATGCTCCGGGTGGCCTTCTCGAAGCTGCCCATCGACCAGTTGCAGACGATCCTGGACTTCGGCAGGCACGTCGACACCGCCGGAGTCGCGCTCGTGCGCAACCTGCCGGTGGACCCGGAACTCCCGGAGACACCTGTCGACGGGGAACCCAGCAAGGACAAGAAGACGTTCGTCGCCGAGACCGTCCTTTTGGGACTGAGCCAGCTGCTCGGCGAGCCCGTCGGGTTCACCACCGAGAAGAGCGGACGGCTCGTGCACGACGTCGTCCCCGTTTCGGCGGGCGCGCGCAGCCAGACCAACCAGAGCTCGCACGTGTTCCTGAACTTCCACAACGACATCGTGCACGACGAGGTGGGCCGCTACGACGTGTCCAATCCGGACTTCCTGGTGTTGAACTGCGTGCGGCAGGACGGGAACAAGGAGGCTGTCACCTACTACGCCGACGGCCGGGACATCTCGGCCGCACTGGACCCGGAGGTGCTCGCCGTCCTGCGCCGCCCGCTGTTCCGGCTCAACGCGCCCGGCAGTTACGTGCGTGACGTCGCCAAGGGGTCCGACGTGCTGTCCGATCTCGTGCCGATCATCTCCGGACCGTCGGAATCGCCGGAGGTGGCTGTCTCGGCCAACGGGGTGGTGGGGGAGACCGTCGAGGCGGAACAGGCGCTGGAGGAACTGCAGCGGGTCTGCCGCGAGGTCGCGCACCAGGTGAAGCTGGAGCCGGGGACGGCGCTGCTGATCAACAACCGGAAGGGACTGCACGCGCGGTCGCAGTTCTTCGCCCGGCACAACGGGCGTGACCGGTGGCTGCAGCGCACCTACCTGCGCCGGAGCCTGTGGACGATCCGGTACCGGGGCACGGAGGAGGACCGGCGGGTGCACTGAGCCTCGCCGCGGGGGCACTCCAGTCTCGGACCGGTCGCGACACCCTCTGTGGCGGCTGAGCGGGGAGAACTCGCCGTCGTGCTGGCCGGTCGGGCGTCGAAGTCGACGATGAAGGAATTGGGACGTTGAATGTCCTGAATCCTTCACCGTCGCGGGCAACGTGGCTTCTCCAGCGGGACGTTGCCCGCGTGTCGGCTTCGGGTGTCGCGAAAGCCACTTTCGGGACATCAGACGTCCCGAAAGTGGCTTTCGCGACGCACTCACGAGATCTGGCCACGTTCAGGACGGCTCGCAGTCGGGTAACCCGCCGGAAAGCACCCGTACCGGAGGAGCCCCGATGGCCGACAAGTTACGACCGCCGCAGCAGCAGGAACCGCCGGGCGTGACGTCGAAGATGGACCCGCCGCCCAGGGACTCCATGGAGGATTACGAGGGCCGCGACCTGCTGCGCGGCAAGCGCGCGCTCATCACCGGCGGGGACTCCGGGATCGGCAGGGCGGTCGCCATCGCTTTCGCCAAGGAGGGCGCCGACGTCGCGATCGCCTACCTCAACGAGCACGAGGACGCGAAGTACACCGAAGAGCGTGTCCGGGCCGAGGGCCGCGAGTGTCTCCTTCTGCCGGGTGACCTGGCGGAGGCCGCTCAGTGCCGTGAGATCGTCGATCGGACCGTGAACGAACTCGGCGGCCTGGACATCCTGGTCAACAACGTCGCCACGCAGTGGCCCGTCGACTCCCCCGAGGAGCTCACCGACGAGCAGTGGACGCACACCTTCGACGTGAACATCCACAGCTTCTTCCGGGTGACCGACGCGGCGCTGCCGCACCTGAAGAAGGGCGCGGCGATCATCAACACCGGTTCGGTGAACGGTCTTCGCGGCAACAAGTCCCTCATCGACTACTCCGCGACCAAGGGCGCCGTCCACGCTTGGACGTACGCGATGGCCCAGGCACTCGCCGATCGCGGCGTCCGGATCAACTGTGTCGCGCCGGGTCCGGTGTGGACACCGTTGATCCCCTCGACGTTCCCGCCGGAGAAGGTCGAGAAGTTCGGCCTCCAGGTCCCGTTCGAGCGGGCCGCCCACCCGGACGACCTCGCGCCCTCGTACGTCTTCTTGGCCTCCAATCGGCTCTCGTCGTACTACAGCGGCGAGGTCATCGCGGCGCTCGGCGGAGAGACGACGCCCGGTTGAGCGGCCCGATGCGAGAGCTTCGAGGAGGCGCGATGGCGCGGCGGAGTCTCGTCCAGACCACCAAGGCCGCGGCCGCGGCGGTGATCGCGTGGATCGTCGCGACCTCGGTCCTCGAGTTACCGCAACCCTTTCTGGCGCCGTACGCGGCCGTCTTCCTGGTGCAAGCCACTGTCTACCGCTCCTTGCGTGGCTGGGCGCAGCAGGTCGGCGCCGTCTCCGTGGGGGTACTGCTCGCGGCGGCCGCCGGCCAGTTCATCCCGTCGGTGACGGTGGCGCTCGGACTGGTCGTCTTCACCGGGTTGCTGATCGGCTCGTGGCGCGGGTTCGGCGAGTCAGGGGTGTGGGTCGGGATCACCGGCATGCTGCTGATCTCCTACGGCAACGCGACCGAACCCGTCCTGCTCGCCGACAGGCTGCTCGAAACCGCGTTGGGCGCGGCGATCGGGGCCGTGCTGAACGCGGTGATCCTGCCGCCGTTGCACGGGGAACGCCTGCGGACGGCGACGTCCCGGCTGGCCTCGGCGATCGCGGACGTGCTCGAGAAGACCGCGGCGCTGGTCCGCGGCGGTGAGGCGGCCGATCTCCTGCACGAACGGATGCGTGACGTGCGCAGTCTGGTCGCGGAGGCGGAGGAGGCGATCGGCTGGACCCAGGAGAGCCGGTACCTCAACCTCCGCGGACGGCGTGAGACCCGGGAAGAGCCGCTGGCGAACCTCGTCTCCCTGTGGCCGCCGCTCGCCCAGTTGATCGACGCGGTGAGCGAGGCCGCCCGGAGTGAGCAGCCGTTCCGGCATCCTGGCGAGTACGCGCGTGGAGTGGTCGGTGACCTGCTCGAGGCGCTCGCCGAAGTGGCCCGTTCGGGTGATCCGGACAAGCTCGATCGATGCCGCAAGCTGGTCGAAGAGATCGACCACCTGCTCGTCACCCCCACGGACGAGGTCACGACGTCGATCGGGCTCGGGGCGATGGCGTTGCCCGCCCGCCGTCTCGTCCAGCGGCTCGGCGCCGATTAGGCCGGGGCGACGGTGGGTAACCGTACCCATGACCGGAAGCGGAAAGCGGATCGTGGTCACCGGCGCCACCGGCAACGTCGGGACGGCCGTCGTGCGCGCGCTGGGTTCGGACCCCGAGGTGGGATCGATCGTCGGCGTGGCGAGGCGTCCCAGCCAGTGGGGGAGCCCGAAGACCGAGTTCGTCACCGCGGACGTCGCCCGTGACGACCTCCGGGCCGTGTTCGACGGTGCCGACGTGGTGATCCACCTCGCGTGGCTCTTCCAGCCCACCCATCGGCCCGAGGTCACCTGGCGTTCCAACGTGGTCGGCTCGATCCGGGTGTTCGAAACCGCGCAGGCCATGCGGGTGCCGGCGCTGGTGTACGCGTCGTCGATCGGGGCCTACTCGCCGAGGGACGACGACCATCCGATCACCGAGGACTGGCCGACCCACGGTTCGCCCAAATCCGCGTACACCCGAGAAAAGGCTTATGTGGAAAGGGTTCTCGACGCGTTCGACCGAAGTCATCCCCGGCTGAGGGTGGTCCGGTTGCGTCCGGGTTTCCTCTTCCAGCGAGCCGCGGCGTCGGAGCAGCGACGCCTTTTCGACGGGCCGTTCGTACCGGGCAAGCTGGTGCGGCCGTCGCTGATCCCGGCCACACCAGGGCTTTTCGACGCCGTCCTGCATCTGCCGGTGATGGACTGCACCCGGGCCAGGGAAGAACTGGGCTGGACGCCGCGGTACTCGTCGGAGGACGCGATCGAAGCATTCCTCAAAGGACTGAGAGAGAACGAAGGACTCCCGGCCGAACCGCTGAGATCGGACGTCGGCCGGGTCCACGAACTGGCGACCGGGTAGGGGAGCGACCGTGAACGAGAAAGCATTGCTGCACACGCTGACCAGGGTCGTGACCACTTTGGACGGTACATCGGTGCGGTTCGCCGTCGCGGGCGGTCTCGCCGTGTACGCGCGAGGCGGTCCGCCGTCCGACCACGACGTCGATCTCTTCCTCAAGGAGGAGGACATCCCCGAAGCGGCGGAGGCGTTGGAGGCCGCGGGACTGAGACGGGAGCACCCACCGGAGGACTGGCTCACGAAGGTCTACGACGGTGACTGTCTCGTCGACCTGATCTTCCGGCCCAACCACCGCCCGGTCACCGACGACATGCTCGACCGCGCCTCGCTGATGCGGATCGGGGCGACCGCCGCGCCCGTGCTCAACGGGACGGATCTGCTCGTCGACAAGGTTCTCGTACTCAGTCCGCATCGCTGCGATTTCGGGCCACTGCTGCGGATCGCCCGTGACCTCCGCGAGCAGGTCGACTGGCATCGCGTGGCCGAGGAGACCTCGGATTCGCCCTACGCGTGGTCATTCCTGAACCTGCTCGCGGCACTGTCCATCATCGACGGGAAGGAGCTCCCCATGCCCGCGGAAGCACCCCAGTACCTGGTCGCCCGGTTGACCAAGGCACTCGCGGAAGACCCGAGGACCGCCGAACTCGGCGTGCACGTCACCGTGCGCGGCGACCAAGTCCGGCTCAGCGGCGAGGTCGCCTGCGCCAACCGCAAGGCCGACCTCGAGACGGTCATCTGCGAACACATCGCGGCCGAACTGGTGCACAACGACGTCCGGCTGGCCGACGTGCGCGAGCCGTCGCGCGCCGAGGAGATCCGGTGATCCGGGTCGCCGCTGTCGGGGACGTCCACCTCGGAGAGGACAACCGGGGCCTGCTGCGGCCGGTATTCGACGGCATCGCCGAACACGCCGACGTGCTGCTGCTCGCGGGGGACCTCACCCGGCACGGCACCCTCGAGGAGGCCAGGGTGGTCGCCGACGAGTTCGCCGGTCTCGATGTCCCCGTGGTGTCGGTGCTCGGCAACCACGACTACCACTCCGACCAGGCCGAAGCGGTCAGCGGACTCCTGGAGGAAAGCGGGATCACCGTCCTGGAAGGTTCGGCCACCACGGTGGAACTGGACGGCGGGACGCTCGGCGTCGCCGGGGTGAAGGGGTTCGGCGGCGGTTTCGCGGGCAAATGCGCGAGCCGGTTCGGCGAACGCGAGATGAAGGACTTCGTCGAGCACACCATGGCGGCGGCCAAGCGGCTGCGCACCGCGCTGGAATGGCTCGAACACGAGGAACCCGACGTGACCGTCGCGCTGACGCACTACGCGCCGATCCCCGGGACACTGCACGGTGAACCCCCGGAGATCCACCCGTTCCTCGGGTCGTACCTGTTGTGCGAGCCGATCGACGACGCCCAGGTGGCTCTCGCGGTGCACGGGCACGCCCACTACGGCAGCGAGCAAGGAGTCAGCCCAGGCGGGGTGCCGGTACGCAACGTCGCCCAGCCGGTGATCCGCTCCGCGTACGCGACCTACGTCCTCGAACCCGCGAAGGCACTGACATGAGAGAACGATTCCAAGGCGAGCTGAGCGTCCTCGGCGACCTCCTGTCGAGGATGTGCGGCATGGCGTGCGAGGAGCTTCGACTGGCCAACTCGGTCTTTCTCGACCGGAACGGTGCCGCCGTCATCGAGCTGGCCGGGGTGGAGACGAAGTTGAACGCGGCACGGACCGAATGCGAGGAGACCGCGCAGAAGCTGCTCGCCCTGCAGGCGCCGGTCGCGGGGGATCTGCGGACCGTGCTCGCGGCGGTGTACTGCGCCGACCGGTTGGAGCGGATGGGCGACCTCGCCCAGCACATCGCCGACCAGGCCGCGCGGAAGCCGGAATTCGCCGTGCCCGAGGCCTTGACCGGACGCTTCCGTGAGATGGCCGGACTGGTCTGTTCGATGGCGGAGGACCTCGGCACGGGCATCGGGGAACCGACGGCCGAGGTGTTCCACTCGCTGGCCAGGACCGATCAGCGCGTCGACGCGCTGTACGAGGAGCTGATGACCCTGGTGACCGGTCCTGAGTGGACCGACGGCGTCGCGCCCGCGATTTCGGTGGCGCTGCTGGCACGGTTCTACGAGCGCTTCGCCGACCAGGTCGTCTCGGTCGCCCGGCGGGTGGATTTCGCGCTCACGGGGGAGTTCCCCGAATCCTCGGTACGGGACAACCCCGACGGTCCGTGAAGGCCTCCTTCCCTACTCTCAAAGTAGGGAAGGAGGCCTTCACGGACGAGCGTCAGGTCTGGCGGTTCTCCAGCGCGTCCCGGATCTTGTCGATGAACGCCGTCCCCGGCGCCAGCAACCGGTTCGCCGGCGGGCGGTCGGGGGCGGCGGGATGCGGTCTGGTCGGCGCGATCTCCTTGGCCCGCAACACCTTCTCGCCCAGCTCCCGCAGGTCCTCCGGCGTGCAGGCGGCCTGCAGCTTCGGCAGCAGGTCGCTCTCTTCCTCTTCGATGTGGTGCCGGACGTCCTCGATCAGCTTGCCGACCAATTCGTCGAATCGCTTGTCCTTCGGTTCCAGACCGATGAGGTCGTTCATCACCCGCTCGGCTTCGGCGTGCTCCTCGAGCTCGTGGCCGACGACGTCGTCGCCGTCGGGAATGTGCTTCCGGGCGGCGGGGTACATGTGCTGCTCCTCCGCGACCGAATGCCGGACGAGTTCGGCGATCACGTGGTCCGCGAGATCCTTGCGGTGCTGGTCGCCGCCCTTGCCGGACTCGAGCTCCTTGAAGATCCGCTCGAAAGCGCGGTGATCCTCGGTGATCACCGAGATGAGGTCGTGCTTCGTGGTGGTGGTCATGGACACTCCTGTCCGTGGTCGTCAGTTCGACACCTTGCGGGTACCCGCCGTCCGCGGTTCAATCACCCGGATTCGTCGGTGGCTTGATGCGGTGCGCCGACCGGTTTGGATTCCGGGGAGCCGCGCTGACGCGGGATCGCCGAAATCCGTGAGCTGCTCGGCGTTGTAGGCGCTCATCTCGGCCACGGACTGAGCCAGCCAAGACAGCAGGAAGACCCCCGGCATCACCAGTCCGAGCGACATCGAAAAGATCCCGGTTCGCTAGCCGCCCGCACGGGCCCATTTCGGTGAAGCAGCTCTCGCTTCTGCCCGACAGGCCGACGGGTTCAGCGGCGTGGCCGATCCGCCCGTCGTTGTAATCGGCGAGACCGGAAAGCGCCTGCCCGGCGAGGCTGAGCAGGAAGCGCAGCCCGAATCCCAGCGCGCTGGCGCAGATACACGCTGAACACCGCCTCGCACTGTCCACCGAAAGCCAGCGCCTTGACGATCACGGACGGCGAATACCCGGCCGTCCGGCCGCTCACACCTCAAGGTCGATCATGGCGCGGGGTACTGGTGCTCCCGCAGCAGCTTCGCCAGGTGGACGGCGTTGCGAGCCAGTGTCGAGTTGGTCGATTCGACCGCTTCCGGCGTCTCGTCGAGGTCGTTGTAGTCGCCGCCCTTCATGGCCTCGCCGTTCCAGTAGGTCCCGCCTTGGGCGGGCACCGTGAACCCGGTGTCGTTGAGGGCCTGGAACAGATCCGCGGTGATCTTGTGCGCGCCGTCCTCGTTGCCGACGACGGCGGTGACCCCGACCTTGGCGAACATCGCGGGCCTGCCCTCGTCGTCCGTTTCGGACAGTTCGGCGTCGAGCCGCTCCAGGACACGCTGGGCGACACTGGACATGTGGCCGACCCAGGTCGGTGTCGAGATCAGGAGGATGTCGGCCGCGGTGATCTTGCGGCGGATTTCGGGCCACGCGTCGCCGTCGCCCATGTCGGCTTCCACCCCTGGCTTGACGTCATGGTCCACGACGCGCACCAGTTCGCCGGTGACACCGCGTTCCGCCATCTTGTCGAGCACCTGCTGGGCGATCAGGGCGCTGCTCGAAGCGGCGGGCGACGGTTTGAGCGAACACACCAGTGCGAGGGCCTTCAACGGCTGGGTCATCGTGTCCTCCTGTCCATGCCGACGGGCTACCCGGGCGGCGATTCGGGGAAACCCGTGTGAATCGGGCGAAGCCGGGTACGCCATATACATGCGTGCTTTGGTGATCGGGTGGGCGAGCTTGCGCCACGGCGAGGCGACTCCGGTTGACGTACTCGGCATGCGGCGGGTCGACGCCGCGCTGTCGTTGGCGGAGGTGCCGCACGATCTGGCTTGGGAAGCGGATTACGACACGGTGGACCCGGCGAGGTACAGCCATGTCGTGTTCGTCTCCGGCCCCGTGAAAGGCAGGCAGGTGCGCGAGGTGCACCGGCGGTTCGCGCACTGCCACCGGATCGCGGTGGGGGTTTCGGTGGCCGATCCGGGTGAGGAAGCGGTCACCGGGTTCGACCAGGTGCTGGCCCGCGACCATCAGGGGATCGCCACCCCGGACCTCTCGATCGACGCCCCGACCGACGAGGTGCTGGTGGCGGGCCTGATCCTCGCGCCGGAAGACACCGCTGTCCGGTCCTCCGTGACGCGGTGGCTCGCCGGGATCGACTGCGCGCGAGTACCCCTCGACCCTGGCCTGGCGCCTTCGGACTGGGCGCGGTGCGCGACACCGGATCAGTTCGCCTCGATCCTTTCGCATATGGATGTGGTGGTCACGACCCGGCTGGACGGGCTGGTGATGGGCCTGCGGGCGGGTGTCCCCGTACTGGCGGTGGATCCCGTCGTCGGCGGCGGCACGCTGACGGCGCAGGCCGACGCGCTCGGCTGGCCTGCGCTCGTCCCGGCCGAGGAGGCGGGGCAAACGGAGAACCTCGATTCGTGGTGGCGCTGGTGTTCGTCGGTGCAGGGGCGGGCGGTGGCCGCGCTGCGGGCGTTGCCGACGGACAACGGATTGATCCGGGACATGGTGAAGGCGTTCAAAGCCGGTCCGATCCGGTGAAGTGGGCTCACACGTGAGACGGCATGTCCCGCGACGCCAGCGCGTAGGCTCGCGCGCAGTCCGCCGCCACGCGGTCCCACGAGTATCGCGCCCGCACCCGATCGTGCCCGGCCACCCCGAAGGCCTCCCGCGCCGACGCGTCCGCGAGCAGTCGCCTCAGTGCTCCGGCGAGTTCCTTGGAATTGCCCGGTGACACCAGCAGTCCGGTAACGCCGTCGATCACGGTATCGGCCAGCACGCCGACCGAAGCCGCCACCACGCTCACCCCGCAAGCCATCGCTTCGAGCGGTACGAGAACCGAGGGATCGGACGGGGGCGTGCAGACCACGACGTCGGCGGACCGCAGGAGGGCGGGCAGATCCTGCCGGGGGACCCAGCCCACCGTCCGGATCCGGTCGATCACCCCGGCGCGTTCGGCGAGCTCACGCAGCCGTCGGGTGTCCGCCGTCGTGAGATTTCCGGCGAGGACGAGCTCGGTCTCCGGCAACGACGCCAGTGCGGTGATCACGACGTCGGCTCCCGGGCCGCCGACGCTCACGATGCGGTACCGCGCGGTACGGCGCGCGGTTTCGCCGTCCACGGTGAACTTCGCGGGGTCGACGCCGCCGGAGACGACCGACGCCCGCGGGCGGGGCATCCCCAGCCGGACCAGCGAGAGGACCTCGTCCGACGAGGCCGCCAGCACCCGGCTCGCCTGTTTGGCGATCATGCGCTCGACCCGGATCCGGTCCTCGTGGTGCCCGTCCCCGAGGGTGTGAAAGGTCTGCGTCACCGGGAGGCCGAGATCCTTGGCGGCGAGAAGCGAAACGAGACCGGACGACCAGAAGTGCGCGTGGACCACGTCCGGCCGGTCCTTGGCCCATCGGGAGCGCAGGACCCGGGTGAAGTCCCCCAGCAGCGGCAGGAGTTCGTCCTCCCGGAGTTTCCTGGCGGGACCGGCGGGCACGTGGACAACGCGGTACCCGTCCGGTGACCCGACCGTCGCCGGGGTCCGGCGGCTCTCGCGGCGGGTGTACACGGTGACGTCGTGACCCTCGCGGGTCAGCGCGGCGGACAGTTCGGCGACGTGGACGTGCCGTCGCTCGATCGGTCCATCATCGAAGACGGCGAGCGGACTGGCCCGTCCGGAGACCATCGCGATCTTCATCGGCCCACTCCGTTCTGCCAGCCGTCGGATACCCCGTGGTGGCATCGCGAAACACCGCGTCCGCGGGCCATTGTGGACGTTTGGCGCCGCACGACCGGGGTAGCCGGGGATCATGACCGTGATCCGTAGTCCGCACTCGTCGGTGAACCGTGCCTAGGAAACGGGTCCGGATCGAATCCGGCGGCCCGATCCTGGTGGAGGGGCCGGTCGAGATCGCCACGCCCGACGGCGAGACGGTGACGTCCGACCGGTTCCTCGTCGCGTTGTGCGCCTGCCGTCGCAGCAAGAGCTTTCCCTTCTGCGACACCAGTCACCGCCGCCGTTCACGGCAAGGGGTGCAACGGCCTCAGGAGTGAGCTCTCACCGGTCGACCACGCGCCCAACAGATGCTCGGTCAACCGGTTCTCCAGCAGGTCGGTGGCCTGGATGCCCAGTGCGATGTCCGCCGCCAGTTCCGGCTCCCGCGCCAGCAGATCCCCGACGACGTCATGCCGCAGCACCTGCTCGTGCACCGCGTCGGCCTCGATGTGCTCGGTGTAGAAGTAGCGGCATTCCCCGGCCGCGCCGAGCCGCCCCAACGCCTCGTCCATCCGCCGCGCGGCCGGCCCGGTGCTGATCTCGGTACTGGCGAAATGCCCGACGAGCGCCCCGCGCAGGCGCCGGTGCAACCCGAACAGCGACATCATGTTGACCGTCGCGAGCGTGCAGGCCGGGACGTGGTCGAGGTAGGCGAGGTAACCGTCGGAGAGACCCGCGGCCGCCAGCAGATCGGCGAACAGGCGGGAATGAGCCTGATCGGCCCGTCCGCCGCCGAATTCGTCGAACTCGACGGCGACCAGCGCCGCCTTGGCCCGGCCACGCAGCCGCGGGATCACCCACGCGTGGGGATCCGCCTCTTTGAGGTGGTAGATCGACCGATGCGCGAAGTACTCCTCGACGTGCCACCACTCGCCCTTGTCCCGCAGGAAATGGGAGACACCCTCACCGTCGACGGGCTCGACCAGCATCGCGTCGAGCAGCGCGCCGACGTCGTCCCCGCCGGGCACGGCGGCGCGGATACCGTCGAGGAACGCGTTTTCCAGGCCGGACCGGAAGCCGAGCAGATGCGGATCCCACTCCCAACCGGGATCGACGCCGTCGAAGCCCTGGTAGTGGAGTTCGTAGCAGACGTGCAGCGCCAGCTGCAGATCCTCGCCGAAGGGATCGGCCTCCGCCGCCGCCTCGCGGTCGAACTCGTCCCGGCGGCCGCCCGCCAGGGTGTCCACCACGGCGGCCGAAAGCGGGCCCCGGATCTCGGGCAACCTCGCGGCCACGTCGCGGTCGATCTTCGTCATGGCCACGGAGTACCCGCTCTACGCGTGCGGAACCGTCTCTTCGGTCAGCATGCGCAACACCGCGATCTCCCCGTCGGCGGCGGCCCGGCGTTGCCTGCCGGCACCGGTGCCCTCCCGTTCCAGGATGCCGAGCAGCGTCCGGACCAGTGCCAGGTCGCCGGTGTCCTCGAGCGCCTGCCCGGTGTGCGCGAGCAGCGCGGCGACCCGGTCGCCCACCGGGACCGGCTTCCCCGCCACCGGGTCGACGGCCGGACCGGAAAGGCCGTGCCGGGCGGCCGACCACACCGCGGCGGAGGCCATCTGCGGATCCAGCGGGGTGGCCTCCACACCGCGGTCGAGGTCGGTGAGGGCGGTGCGCACCAGCCCGCGGGTCAGCAATCCCTGCAGGACGGCTTCGTCGACGGTGGAGGCGGTGTCGGCGGCGCGGACCTCGACCCCGGGCCACCGCGACGAGGGCCTGGCGAGCCAGAACGTCCGGTGCTCGTCCACCAGGATCCCGCAGTCCACCAGTTTCCCGACCTGTTCCTCGAATCCGGCGGCGTCCGCGAAGTACGGGGCGATGCCCGCGCCGGGAAAACGGCTCTGCCGCACCGTCCGCCAGCTCTCGTACCCGGTGTCGAGACCACCGTCGAACGGCGAGTTCCCCGACAACGCCAGCAGCGTGGGCAGCCATTCCGCCAGATGGTTCACGACGGCGACCGCGGTCTCCCGATCAGGCACACCGACATGCACGTGACAGCCGCAGGCCTCGTCCGCCTCGACCTTGCCGAACCGGTCTTCGGCGTCGTGGTCGCGATCGGGCGAAGGACGCAGGGGAGTGCCGGAAGCGATGACGGCGCAGTCCTCGCCGGCCGCAGCTTCGGCCAGCGTTCGCCGTCCCGCGGTCAGATGCCCATACAGCTCGTCGGCCGTTTCGCAGACACCGGTGACCGCCTCGATCTGCGTCGGCCGGGGTTCCCGGTGTACCGCCGCGCCTTCCGGCAGCGGACAGCAGATCCGGTGCCGGGCGAGCACTGCCTCGGCACGCGGGCAGCTCGCCCCGGTTCTCGGGTCGACCAGCAGGAACTCCTCTTCGATGCTGATGCCGGTCATCATCGCCCCCGCTTCTTCGGCAGCGCGCGGACGGCCGGGCCTTGGATCACCGACCCGTCCAGGCCGAACCGCGAACCGTGGCAAGGACAGTCCCAGGTCTTCTCCGCGTTGTTGAACGACACCAGGCAGCCGAGGTGGGTGCAATGGGCGCCGACGGCTCGCAGTTCGCCGCCCGGATCGCGGTAGGCGGCGACGAGTTCGCCGCCGTCCCGGGTCACCTTGGCCTCACCGGGCGCGAGTTCGTCGAGCGACGCGGGTTTGCGCAACGCGCTGAGATGGTCACCCACGAGGAATTTCGCCACCGTGGCGTTGTTCTCGACGGTCGAGATCGCGGAACGGAGGTCGAAGCGGTTCGGGTCGTACAGGCTCGCCGACGGGTTGTCGCGTCCGGTCAGCAGATCCGCGAGCAGCAGGCCCGCCGCGGTGCCACCCGTCATACCCCACTGCCCGAAGCCGGTGGCGACCCACAGGTGACGGCTCGCCGGATGGTAGCGCCCGACGTACGGCACCGAGTCCAAAGTGGACAGGTCATGGGCGGACCACCGGTGGGTGACGCGGTGCACGGCGACGTGCGCGCCCGCCCAGCTCGCCAGCCGTTCGTAGCGGCTCTCGACGTCGACGGAGTCGCCGACGCGGTAGTGCTCGCCGCCCGCGACCGCGTACGGGACGCCGTCGTTGAGGTAGCTCCGCACGGAATGGTGGGTGTCGGCGTCGAGATACATCCCCTCCGGCGGGCGGTTCCCTTCGACGGGCCCGGCGACCACCAGGTCGCGGACCGGGTCGAGCCGGGCGAAGAACAGGCCCCGGTCGAACACGGGATAGTGGGTCGCCACCACGACCTCGCCTGCCCGGACGTCGCCGGAACTGGTGCGCACCTTGGTGCCACCGAGTTCGTCGACACCTTCCGCGCGGACCCCTTCGACGATCGTGCCGCCTGCCCGTTCGATCGCGTCGGCCAGGCCGAGCAGCCAGCGTCGCGGGTGGAAATGCGCCTGCGAAGCGAACTTCACCGCGCCGAGCGCGGGGACATCCAGGTCGACGGAGGTGACGTAGCCAGCGGGGAGCCCGGCTTCGGCGGCGGCTTCCGCCTCGCGTTCAAGGCTTTCCACGGTCTCGGGCCTGGTCGTGTAGACGAAGCTGTCGGCCCGGGTGAAGCCGCAGTCGATACCGAGTTCGGCCGCGGCCGCCGCGATCCAGCTCAGCGCGGCCGCCTGCGTGTACGCGTAGGTCGCGGCGGCTTCGGTGCCCTTGGTCTTGGCCAGCATGGCGTACTTCAGCCCGTGCTGGGCGCTGATCTTCGCCGTCGTGTGCCCGGAAACCCCTGCCGCGAGGCGATCCGCTTCCAGCACGAGCACCGAACGTCCCGCCCGCGCCAGGCGATAGGCCGTGGTGAGACCGGCGATGCCGGCACCCAGTACGGCGACGTCGACCTCCGGCGGCAGCGGCGTACCGGTGCGATCGGGAGCGGGAGCCGTGTCGAGCCACAGTGAACGCGTTCCGGGCAACTCCGTCATGCGGCCCGGATTCCCGCGGGACAACACGGGCAAACCAGCGCGGTCCGGGTTTTCTGAATCACTCGAACGGGTAGCACTCGCCTATGACCACATCCTCCAGGTCCCCCGAGGAAAAGAACATTTTCGTCATCGGTCTCGACGACGCCAACGAGGACGTACTGAGACGGATGCCCGGTGCCGAGCGGTACCGCTTCCATTCCTTGCTGTCGCCCGAAGAACTCCAGCACGGCGAGATCCCGATCGTCGGGCTCATGGAGAAGGCGGTGTCGCATTTGGACGCCTTCACTGGGCCGATCGACGCAATAGTCAGCTATTGGGATTTCCCGTCTTCGACAATGGTGGCGATGCTGTGCGAGAAGTACGGCCTCCCCGGCGTTTCGCTCGAGGCGGTGCTCAAGTGCGAGCACAAGTACTGGAGCAGGCTCGAACAGGCGAAGGTGATCGACGAGGTCCCGTCGTTCGGCATCGTCGATCTGGACCAGGACGAGCCTCGCCCGCCCGATGGTGTCGGCTACCCCATGTGGCTCAAACCAGTGAAGTCGTTCTCCTCGGAGTTGGCCTTCCATGCCGCCGACGAGAGCGAGTTCGACAAGGCCGTCGCCGAGATCCGGGCGGGTGTCGACAGGGTCGGGATGCCCTTCGACCGCGTCCTCGGGAAGGTCGAGCTTCCCGCCGAAGTGGCCGAGGCAGGGGGAGCGGCGTGTCTCGCGGAAGGAGCGCTCAGTGGGGTGCAGGCCGCGATCGAAGGATATGTCTACAAAGGACAAGTAACGGTGTACGGCGCCCTCGATTCGGTCAACTACACCGATTCCGCTTGCTTCCTGAGGCATCAGTACCCGTCGCAGCTGCCCGAAGACGCCGTCGAACGGATGAAGGAGATCTCCGTCCGGGTGATGGAGCAGATCGGTTTCGACAACGCCACGTTCAGCATCGAGTTCTTCTGCCACCCCGAATCCGGGCAGGCCTGCCTGCTGGAGATCAATCCGCGGCACTCGCAGTCCCACGCCGAACTGTTCGAGTACGTCGACGGGGTGGCGAACCATCAGATCATGGTCGAGCTGGGCCTCGGCCGGGATCCCGGCGCACGGCGGAACCGGGGCGGCTACCGGATCGCGGGCAAGTGGTATCACCGCCGCTTCCGTGACGGGCTGGTCACCCGGGTGCCCACCAGGGGCGAGATCGCCGACCTGGAGGCGGAGATCCCCGGCGTGAAGATCGAAGTGGTGCCGGAAAAGGGCGTCCGGCTCTCGGACCTGCCCGCGCAGGACAGCTACAGCTACGAACTCGCGCACGTCTTCGTCGCGGCGCAGACTCAGCGGGAGATGGAAAGCAAGTACCGCCGGTGCATCGAAGCGCTGCGGTTCGACTTCGAGGAGGGATAGCCCATGCGGACGGTGGCCTCGCTACCGTACGAGATCACCGAGGAGGACCACGTCTGGATCCCGGTCTCCGACGGCGTCCGGCTGTCGGCCCGGATCTGGCGGCCGGTCGCCTCGGACGGTGAACCGGTCCCGGCGATCCTGGAGTACATCCCGTACCGGCATCGTGATCTGACTTCGGTGCGGGATTCCGTGCACCATCCGTATCTCGCGGGACACGGCTACGCCTGCGTGCGCGTGGACATCCGCGGCTCGGGGGAGTCGGAGGGCGTGCTCGCCGACGAGTACCTCGAACGGGAGCAACTCGACGCCGAAGACGTCCTGGAGTGGATCGCCGGGCAGCCGTGGTGTTCGGGCAGGACCGGGATGATGGGCATCTCCTGGGGCGGGTTCGCCGCACTGCAGGTGGCCGCGCGGAAACCGCCGAGCCTGACCGCGATCGCGATCTCGTCGTTCACCGACGACCGGTACGCCGACGACATGCACTACATGGGCGGCTGCCTGCTTTCGGACAACGTCGCCGAGGCCTCCACGATGTTCGCCTACGCCACGTTGCCGCCCGATCCGGCGCTGGCGGGTGAGCGGTGGCGCGAACTGTGGCACGAGCGGCTGGAGAACTGCAGCCTCTGGGCCGGTGAATGGCTGGCACACCAGCGCCGCGACGACTACTGGCGGCACGCGTCGGTCTGCGAGAACTACACCGACGTCCAGGTGCCCGTGCTCGCGTCCAGCGGCTGGGCGGACGGTTACTCCAACGCCGTCTCCCGGCTGCTGGCCCATCTCGACGTGCCGCGGCGCGGGCTGATCGGACCGTGGTCGCACAAGTACCCGCATCTGGGACAGCCCGGCCCGGCCATCGGGTACCTGCAGGAGCTGGTCCGCTGGTGGGACCATTGGCTGAAGGACGTCGAGAACGGCGTCATGGACGGGCCGATGCTCCAGACGTGGATGCAGGACAGCGTGCCGCCGTCGACGTCCTATGAGGATCGTCCCGGCCGCTGGGTGGGGGAGCCGTCCTGGCCCTCGCCGCATGTGCACCCGTCCGAGCATCGTCTCGCCCGGCACCGGATCGCCCGCCCCGGCGAGGATGTCCCGGTGGAGGAACTGTCGGTCGAGTCGCCGCTTTCGGTCGGTCAGTTCGCCGGCAAGTGGGCCTCCTACAGCGCTCCGCCCGACCTGCCCTACGACCAGCGTGAGGAGGACGGCGGCTCGCTCGTCTTCGACACCGACGCGCTCACCGAACCGTGCGAGATCCTCGGTTCGCCCGTGGTGGAACTGGACGTCTCCGCGGACAAGCCGGTGGCGCAGGTCGCCGTCCGGCTGTCCGACGTCGCCCCGGACGGCCGGGCCACGCGGGTGACCTACGGCCTGCTGAACCTGACCCACCGGGACGGGCACGACGATCCCCAGCCGCTGGAACCGGGCAAGCCGTACCGGGTGCGCGTCGAACTGAACGCCGTCGCGCAGGCTTTCCCCGCCGGGCACCGGATCCGGCTGTCGATCTCGTCGTCGTACTGGCCGCTGGCCTGGCCGCCGCCGGAACCGGCGATGGTGACCGTCCACACCGGACAGAGCACGCTCACGCTCCCGGTGCGCCCGATCGCGGAGGCGGACGAGGTCCCGGCGCGGCCGTTCGGTGAACCCGAAGGCGCGGAACCGGTGCCCGCGACCCAGGTCGAACCCGGTGAACAGCGCTGGACCGTCTCCCGTGACCTGATCGACTACCGGTCCGCGCTCGAGATCGTGAAGAACGAGGGCAAGGTCCGGTTCGACGACCTCGATCTCGACGTCACCAGGAACGTGTTCGAGCGGTACTCGTGGGTGGCCGACGACTTCTGTTCCCCGGTGGCGGAAACGGCGTGGTCGATGACCTTCGCCCGTGGGGACTGGGAAGCCAGGTCCGAAACCCGCACTCGGGTCTCCTGCACGCCCACGGAATTCGTGATCGACGCACAGCTCGACGGCTACGAAGGCGAGCGAAGGACGTTCTCCCGGAACTGGCACCGGACGATTCCCCGCGACCAGGTTTAGCGCCGGATGAGTGGGTAACCGGAGGGCAGCGGCCGGTGCAGCGTGGTTGTGCGACCACCGGCCGCGAGGTGGACCGGCGCGGGCAGCCCCGGCGGAGCAGGGACGCCGGCGCGCCGGTCACCGCAACCCAACCGGGTCAGACGACGAACAGATCCACGACGTCCTCGGCACTCTTCCGGTCCGCGAATCGCGTCCGTTGCCGGTCCGCGCCGTTCCCGCCTTCGAACAGCCGCGCACAACCGTCTCGCACGAAGTCCAGATCGCCGGTCGATTCCAGCGCGGACGCGGCGAAGGTCACGACGTCGTCGACGACCTTGGGCGCCGGGGCGAGGTCTCCCGTGACCGGATGCGGGCACTGACCGGAAAGTCCTTCCCGGGCCGCACGCCAAAGGTGCGCGCGCAGTACCTCGTTGGACAGGTGTGAGGCAGGCTCACCCTCGTCGAGGACTGTGGTGACCAGTCCCCGGATCAGGACGCCGAGCAGGACAGCCTCGTCCGGTGTCGACGCCACGTCGGAGAACCGGAACTCGACCGTCGGCTGGCCCTCGGAAAGCCTTACGTCCCAATAGACCATCGCGCGGTCGAGGATCGCGCCCGCGCGCAGCCAGGCGTCCACGATGCCCTCGTAGTGGTCCAGCGAGGTGAACTCGGGCGGCGGGCCCGCCGAGGGCCATCTGGTCCATTGCTGGTAGCGCCAACTGCTGTAACCGGTGTCGATGCCGTCCGAGATCGCGGAGTTCGCGGTGAGCGTGAGCAAGGCGGGCAGCCAGGGCCGGATCCGCCTGATCAACCGGACACCCGTTTCCCGGTCCGGGATCGCGACGTGGACGTGGCAGCCACAGGTCAGCGTGGTGCGTGTGGTGGCACCGAAGTGCCTGGCCATCCGCTCGTAGCGGGGGTTCGGGGTGATCGACGGCAGTTCGGCTTCGGCCATCGGAGGGCTTCCGCAGGGGAGGAGGCGGGCGCCGCGCTGAGCCGCCGCTTCGGCGAGTTCGGCCCGGAGGGCTTTCAGCTGCTCCAGCGCCTCGTCGCGCGTCCGGCAGATACCGGTCGCGGATTCCACCTGGGAGCGGGTGAGTTCGTGCTGCAGTTCTCCTTGGGCTTCTTCGGCGGAGTCGACTACGACGTTCCCGCTCTGGGAGAGGTGTCCTTCGCGGTCTACGACGAAGAACTCTTCTTCGATGCCGAAAGTGAGGGCGTCGGTCACGAAAGCGGGATAACCACCGCCGGCCGACGGCAAACCTGTTTTCCCGATACCGGTTCAGGGTATCCACCCGGTATGGACCCCGTATCGGCGGAACCGCCGTATCTGCTGGCCGCGCAGGCCTCTTCCGTCGTGCACCATCTGTACCGCCGGGTGCAGGACGACGAACTCGACTCCACTGCCGACCTCAACCGGACTCTCGGCGCGCTGCGAAGACTGTCCGACGACCTCGCCCACATCCTGCCGGGACTCCAGGAGCAGCTCGAGGAAAGCCTCCTGGACGGAAATCTCCCCAGCACCGGGCCCGCGGCCGAGGCGTGGGACACCGTGGCGGAGGTCGGCTCGGTACTCGCCCGCGCGCGGGCCGCCGGATTGCTTATGGCGCAAGAACTCCGCGCGTCGCAACGGCTTCTCGGCGGATTGACGGCTCCGCTGGACGGTTCCGCCTGACGCGCTACGAGCGCACCACCGCCACCGGGCAGTGGGCGTGGTGGAGCGCGTCGTCGCTGACCGAGCCCAGCAAGAGTCGACGAAGCGAGCCGTGGTCGCTTCGCCCGAGCACCAGCAACGCCGCGTCGCTGGACTGCACCGTCAGTGCCTGCGCCGTCGGCCCGACGCCGTGCACGATCTCCACGGGCACGTCCGGATAGCGTTCCCGCCAAGGCCGCAGCTGCTGTTCGACGAGCTGGTCCGCGATCTCCTGGGGGATCGGCTGTACCGGGTCCATCACCGGGCCGCCGAGCAGGGGTTCGCTCGTCGGCCCCCAGATCGAAAGCCGCGCCGCGTGGACAGCGTGCACCGCCCGGCCGTGCCTCGCCGCGAAGTCGAACGCGAACCCGGCCGCCTGCGCGCTCTGATCCGTACCGTCGGCGCCGAGGATCACCGGTCCGTCCAGCGGAGACTCCTCACCGCGGACGACGACCACCGGACGGCCGGCGTGCTGGGTGACTTCGGCTTCGGTCGAGCCCGCCACGGCGCGGGTGAACACCCCGGTGTGGGATTCGCCGAGCACGATCATCGCCGCGTCCGTCTCGTCGGCGACCGACAAGAGCACCTCGTCCGGGGTTCCCCCGCGCTCGACGGTGCGGACTTCGAGGTCCGGATCGGTGCGCTGGAGCGCTTCGGCCATGGATTCCAGCTGGCGTCGCGCAGGTTCCACGGCGGGCTCCGGGACGACTTCGGCGATCGGGGCCGCGACGGGGTCGGAACCCGGCGGGGGCAACCGGTCCCTGGTGCAATACGCGAGCACCAGCCCGCGTCCGCGGGTCTTCGCCTCGACGACCGCCCAGCGGACGGCTCGACGGGCCTCCGGCGAGCCGTCGAACCCGGCTACCACGGGCCCGTTTCCCTGTTGTGCGTGCGACATCGGTCCTCACCTCCGGCGAGCGGTGGATACCCGTTCGTGCCGATCCTCAAGCGCGCGTCGTTTCGCCCGGTGCGCGATCTGGGTACTTCATGCCCATGACCTCATTGTCGGCGCCCCGCACCCCTTGCGTGAAGAGTGCCCGCGAGCGGCCGAGGGGACGGCTGCGCCTGCAGGTCAGCAGGCCTGTCCGGGAGACGGCCATCGTCGAGGTACACGGGGACATCGACCTCGGCACCGCACCGCGGCTGTGGGAGATGCTCAGCGAGCGGCTTCACGGCCACGGCGCGAAATTGATCGTCAACCTGTCCGAGGTCGATTTCTTCGGCGTGACGGGGATCCGTGTCCTGCAGCGGGCTCAGCTGCTCGCGGACGAGACCGGGACCGCGCTCTACGTCTTCCCCGGTGAATCGCGGTGCGCCCGCCGGATGCTCGACCTCTACGACGGCGAGGGCCTTCACGCCCTGTAGGCGTCTTTGGTGACGCGTCACAACGACGTCTCGGCAAGTCTGGGGAATTCCCCACCTCCGCGCCGCCTCACCGCGCGCAAGATGTGTTGACACATTACCGCGCGGTAACAACAGCGACGTTGGAGGCGGCATGAGGCTGGGCAAGTGGTTCAAGGCGGTATCGCTGGCGCTGGCGGTGGGGGTCGCGGTGACAGTACCGGCGCAGGCGGCCGAACTGGAGTATGTCGCCCTCGGCGACTCGGCCGCGGCCGGACCGCTCGTCCCGAATCAGGATCCCAACCTGCTGTGCCTCCGTTCGGATCACGACTACCCGGCTCTCGCCGCGAAGACGCTCGGGGCGAAGTTGACCGACGTTTCCTGTTCCGGAGCGGTGACTGCCGACTTGACGAACCTGCGGTTCGGCATCCTCGCGCCGCAACTCGACGCGCTCAAGCCGTCGACAGGGCTGGTGTCGATCACCATGGGCGCCAACGACTCCGGACTGTTCCAACAGGCGCTCAGCTGCCTCAACCTCCTGCCCGAACCGGCCGGGATCTCGTGCGCGGACCGGCTCACCGCGGGCGGCAAGGACCCACTCGGCGACTCGATCCGTGCGTGGGCCCCGAAATTCGGCGCCGCGCTCGACGAGATCCACGCCCGCGCACCGCGCGCGAAAATCCTCGTCACCGGCTACGGCACCTACATCCGGCACAACGGCTGCTACCCCGTGCAGCCGGTCTGGGCGCGGGACGCGAATTATCTGCAGAGCGTCATGGACCTGATCAGCTCCACCGCCCGGAAGCAGGCCGAGGCCCGCGGCGCGACCTTCGTCGACTTCGCCTCGCTCACCGTCGGGCACGACATCTGCGCCGCCCCGCGCGACCGCTACCTCGAAGGCCTGATCCCGGCGCACGCCGCGGCCCCGCTGCATCCGAACGCGCGGGGGATGGCGGTGTTCGGCGCCGCGATCGCACGGGCGGCGGGCTCGTGAGCGGTAAGGACGGGTCTCTTTGAGGGGTGAGGCAAGCGGGTCGGGTTGCTCGCTCGTGTGTCGGTTCGGGTGTCGCGAAAGCCACTTTCGGGACATCTGATGTCCCGAAAGTGGCTTTCGCGACATCGGGTGGCGGTGAGGTGCGGGCGGGTGTGGGGGCGAGTGGTGAGTCGCGGTAGGGCGGATCTGTATTTGCCTATTTATGCCGGGCCTGCTCGAAGTCGACGGTGAAGGAATTTGGACGTTGAGTGTCCAGATTCCTTCATCGTCGCGGAGCGCTTCGTTGATCAAGGGCGTGCAGGTCACGACCGTGGCTCGCCCATGCCGGCGTCCAGCACGACTCACCACTCATGCTCCACCCGACCCGGCATAGGTCACGACGGGCGCGTGTTGCGAAAGCCACTTTCGCAACCTTCAGTGTTGCGAAAGTGGCTTTCGCAACACGCGCCCGTCGCTACCACTCACGAGCCCCGGACCGACACGTCACTTCTAGTTCTTGCCGGTGGCGGAGCGGGCCGAGAGAGCAGCGTTCAGCAAAGCGATATGTTCGAGCCGGGTGGGATCCAGTCCGGTCAGATCGGCGATCCGGCGCAGCCGGTAGTCGACGGTGTTGGGATGTACGTGGAGTGCCGCAGCGGTCTGTCGCCGCCCTCCACGGCGGAGGAAGGTCTCCAGCGTCTGCAGGAGTTCCTCGTTGCCGCCCAACGGTTCCAGCCGGGTGGCCAGCCTGTCGAGGGCCGGGCCGGGGCGCGAAAGCTGGTATTCGAGCAACACGTCGTCGAGCCGGTAGAGCCGGGGCGGTCGCCCGGATCCGGTCGCGACCGCGAGCACGTCCTGTGCGAGCTTCGCCGCGGCGGGGACCCCGGCCGGTTCGGCCGCGGCGGCGCCGGCGATGACTTCCGCGCCCGCCGTGCGGGCGACGTCGGTGAGGATCCGCTCCAGTCGTGCCCAGTCGCGTGTGGACAGTTCTTCTGCAGGGGTTTCGTGTGGCAGCAAGGCGATGCCGCCCTCGGGGGTGAGCGAGGTCAGGACCGTGCCCCGGATCTGCCGCTCCAGTTCGACCCGTAGTCGCCGAAGCTTCCGGCGTCCGGCGACCATCGGGTCGACGCCGTTGGCCTCCTCGTCGGGATGCGCCCCGACCGTCGCGGCGAGGACGATGTAGCACGGTGGCAGGCGCAGGCCCGCCTGTCCCGCCGCGACGTCCGCGGGTTCGCCGTCGAGCAGGGCGGACAGCACCGTGTGCCGGGCCGAACGCTCGTCGTCGAACATCGTCTGGCGCTCGTCGAGGTACCCCGCGCCGACTGCGGGAGTGACCACTTCGAGGTAGCGCAGGGTCAGCGCGTTGACGGCCAGGACGTCGCTGACCTCCTCCGGGAGCGCGTCCGGTGTCAGCGACGCCCAGACCACCTGGATACCGATGTGATAGGCGGTGAGGACGATGTCGATCGGGATACCCTCTTCCGCGCGCCGGGCGGCCGATTCGCGAAGGAAGTCGAGTTCTTCCCGTGTCGGCGTGGCCCCGGTGCGCAGGGTGTCGATGAACGACCGCAGGTTCTGTTCGATCACCTGCGTGATGTCACCGCTGAGTTCCTCGGCGGGCAGCAAGCCGTATTCCGGGATCCGGGAGACGATCTCGGAGAGCACCGTCCTCGCGAGCGACGGCAGGACTTCGGTCAGCCGTTCCGCCAGCGGACGTCCGCCGATGCGGAACCCTGGATCTTTGTCACCCGTCACAACCACTCATCATGACAGCTGGTCAGCGGGTGAGCGCGTCCCGTGCCGAATCGAGTGTCGGGTGCACGTTGAAGACAGCGTCGAGCCCGAGGAGTGACATCGGACGCAGCAGCGCCCGCTCCTGGGTGACCAGGATGAACGGGATGCCCGCCTCTTCGGCCTTGGCGCGAATCTGGACGAGGGCCGTGAACCCGGAGGAATCACAGAAGGTGACCGCGGAGAGGTCCGCGACCAACGCCGCGGGTGTGAACCGGAGCTCTTCCTCCAGTGCCCGCCGCAACCTGTCGGAGACCGCGAGGTCGATTTCGCCGGATACGGTGACCACCGTGTCGGCACCGGACGCGGTGACCGAGATGTCGAGTGGGGATACGAATCTCCGGGGTGGATCGGAGGCGGGTGCGCGGTAGTCGGTCAAGTTGACTCCTTGCCGGTACGGGGGACCGGCTGGAGCCCAGAGGACATGCCGGACCCAGAGAAGGGACCCGGCGGCTGGTGTCTGAACCGCGACGAGGTAACCGTAGCAGCCTCGCGGCCCGGCTTGCCGGATGAGCGAGACCCGGTTCTTTAGGCTGTATCCCATGGGCGTGGGACAGGAGGCAGGCGTGACAGGGACGATGACGGCCGACGTGATGGCCGAACTGGCCGCGCTCGAGGATCCGCGGGCACGCGAGGTGAACGAGAAGCACGGTGACGACCACGGCGTGAATCTCGGCAAGCTGCGCGCGCTCGCGAAGCGGCTGAAGACGCAGCACGAGCTCGCGAACGAGCTCTGGGAAACGGACGACACCGCGGCGAAACTGCTCGCGCTCTTGGTCTGCCGCCCGAAGGCGTTCGAACGCGAGGATCTGGACCGCATGGTGCGCGAGGCGCGTACCCCGAAGGTGCACGACTGGCTCGTGAACTACGTGGTCAAGAAGAACCCGCACGCCGAGGAGTTGCGCCTCGCCTGGTCCGCCGATCCCGATCCCGTGGTCGCCAGTGCCGGCTGGGCGCTGACCACCGAACGCGTGGCGAAGAAACCCGAGGGCCTCGACCTCACTCGACTGCTCGACGTCATCGAAGCGGAGATGCGGGACGCGCCGGACCGCCTGCAGTGGGCGATGAACCACTGCCTGGCGCAGATCGGGATCGAACACGCTGAGCACCGCGCTCGGGCGATCGGCATCGGCGAGCGCCTGGAAGTGCTCAAGGACTACCCGACGCCGCCGAACTGCACGTCGCCGTTCGCGCCCGTCTGGATCGCCGAGCTGGTGCGACGGCGGGAAAAGTAGGCGCGCTCAGCCGAGCGCGTCCGCCTTGATGGCTTCGAACTGGGCACCCATGCGCCCCGCGAGCGCCTCGGCCGCCCGCAGCGGCCGGACCATCACCTTGAAGTCGGCGATCTTGCCGTCGGCGTCGAAGGTCAGGAGGTCGCACCCGTTGATCTGAAGCCCGTCGACCGTCGCCTCGAACTCGTATACGTGGTGAGCGCCGTCCTGGATCTCGCGGACGTAGCGGAAGTCCTCGAACACGCGCAGGACCCCGCGCAGGATCGCCGCGGTGATCGCCTTGCCCTGGTAGGGCTTGAACGCCACCGGGCTGGTGAAGACCACGTTGTCGGCGAGCATCGCCTTGATCGCGGCGGCGTCCTTCGCTTCGACGGCCTGGCGGAACGTGGGCATGCGATCTCCTCATAGTCAACTTGTTGAGTAGATGCCGCCGAGCGTAGATGATCATCGCGCGGGTGTCCATCAAAGTGTCTAATCAACTTTGCGACTAATCCACTGGTGACTATCATCGCGTCATGGCGCTGCGGAACGCGATCCTCGCGATGCTCTTGGAAGGCGAGTCCTCGGGCTACGACCTGGCGAAGAGCTTCAACGCGTCGGTCGCCAACTTCTGGACCGCGACACCCCAGCAGCTCTACCGGGAGCTGGACAAGATGGAGACGCGGGGCCTGGTCACGGCTCGGGTCGTCGAGCAGGAGAGACGGCCGAACAAGCGGCTGTTCTCCTTGACCGACGCCGGCGCGGCCGAACTCGCCGATTTCACCACGCGGGCACCGAAGCCGACCGCGATCCGCGACGAACTGCTGGTGCAGGTCCAGGCGGCCGAGGCGGGCGACGACGAGGCGATCCGGCGGGCCGTCGCGGACAGGATGGCCACCGCCGAAACCAAACTCAAACGGTTCGAACGCCTCCGTGACCGGCTTCTCGGGGAGGCCGTCGAGGCGGAGTTCCTCGCCACCTCACCCCGTGTCGGCCCGTATCTGACACTCGCTCGCGGCATCGCGTTCGAACAGGAGAACCTCCGCTGGTGCGGCCAGGTCCTCGACGTTCTCGCGCACCGCGCTACCGTGCGATCCGGAGGTGATCGGCATGGTTGAGCGAGGGCCGAGATTTCGTCAGGTGGTGCTGGACGGCACCGATGTCCGTGTGCTGGCGGAGTTCTACCGGCGTCTTCTGGTGTGGAACTACCGTCCCGGCGACGAGGACGAGGACGGCAAGGACTGGCTCGTGCTGAGGAACCCCGACGGTGGGACACAACTGGCCTTCCAGCAGGTCGATCGGCTGCCCGAGACGAGCTGGCCGGACTCCGAGCCGATACCCCAGCAGTTGCACCTGGATCTGACCGTCCACTCGATCGAGGAACTCGACGCGCAGCACGTCCGCGTCCTCGAATTCGGCGGGCGGCTCCTGCTCGACCGCAGCGACGACCCGGAAGAACCCTTGCGCGTCTACGCCGATCCTGCCGGGCATCCGTTCTGCGTCTTCGTCGCCTGAGGGCTCAGGCGCGGCAAAGCAGCGCGTCAGGGGTGCGGTTCGAGCCGACCCGGCCGGTGTACGCGACGCCCGCGACGTATTCGCCTGGCGCGCATTGGCCCTTGTAATGACCCGACGCGAAGTCACCGCCGGGATTTCCGGACGGCCGGTTGTCGCCGCGGTCGAACCAGACCGTCCGGCCGGTGCGGCCCAGCGGGGTGCCGGAGCGGCCGCACAGCAGCGCCGAGAACGCCGAGCCGGTGACGCTGTAGCCGACAGCCGCGTGCTCCGGTGGGCATTGCACCTTGGTGTAGCCGGAGGCCCAGTCAGTGTCCACATAGGTCTCCCCGCGGACCACGGCGTACCCGGCCGGAACGGCGAGCGAACCGGTGCACAGACCTCGGTTGCCGGTATGGGAAAGGCCGGTGAGCCGCTGACCGTCCGGGCAGGAACCCTTGCGCGCGCCCGGATTCCAGTCCGCCATCGCGCGGACCGAACGGGAGGCCTGGAAGTCGGCGTGATCGAGAGTGAGCATCGACCAGCGTTCGGCCGCCGGGATCGGGCCGGATCGGGACGGCGAATCCACCAGGCGCCGCCAAGCGGGACCACGCCAGTCCGTGCCGTCGAGCACGTCGACTCGGCGACCGGCGGCGTCCCACGAGAGCAACGACCATCCATTGCCCCCGCCGCCGTCGTGGAAGCCGACCGCGGGCCAGTAGGCGAAGTCGGTGTCGGTCTCGGCGAGATAGCCGACGAAGTTCTCGAACCAGGCGCGGCTCGCCGGATCGGTGGTGTGCTTGCCCTCGCCGAATTCGCTGATCCAGAGCGGCGCGGTGTAGTGCTTGCCGGTCTCCGCCGAGACGAAGAAGGCTTGCCGGTGAAGGACATCGCGTAGTTCCTGGGGCGAAAGGTCCCGGTAGCGCGGATCATGGGTCTCACCGGTGCCGGTCGCTCCCGAGTGGTTCGGACCGGTGTAGCCGTAGAAGTGCGCGGCGTAGACCAGTTTTCCGGAATCGACGAGCGTATGCGACAGCGTGCGCGCCGGTTCGAGTGTGGGCCGCCCGTGGGGGAGGCCGTCCACGGGCAGACCGGTCCAGTTGATCCCCTCGACGATGAGCAGCAGATCGGGATTGGCTTCGGTCAGGATGCGATCGGCCGCCTGCTGGCTCGCGCGCTGCCAGTCCGTGCCGTTGCCCCAGCCCCAATTGGGATCGTCGAAGACGTTGCGGCGGACCTCGTTGTACAGATCGGCGCCGACCACGCGCTTGTTCGCGGCGTAGCGGCGGGCCATGAACAGCCAGTCGTCCTGCCATTGCTGCTCGGACTGCGCGGTGTTCCAGCGCTCGTTGCCGTCGAGACCGCAGCACCAGCGCGAGGTCGTGGTGTGATTGTTGAGGATCACCGCGAACCCGCGCGCGGTCAGCCGGGCGACGACACGGTCGTAGACCTGCAACGGCGTCAGCCCGCGCAGATCCGGATTCGCCGGAAGATCGGGCACAGGGGCGGTGTCATGGATCATCGCGTTGGAGAAGGGGAGCCGGACGCTGTTCAGGCCCAGCCCGGCCAGCCCGTCGATGACGGCGTCGATCGATGCCCTGTCCAGCCCGAGCGGAGTCTGGTAGGCGATCTCACCGGCGTGATGGGTGGCAGGATCGTTCACGTCGCCGGATCCGGTCCACGTACCGCTCGCGCCGTGCCAGTTGGCGGCCTTCAGCTTGAAGCGATCGCCCGTCGCGTCGACGATGTAGCGGCCGCGGGTGCTCAGCGGCGCGGCCCAGGCCGACGGATCCGCTTCGGCACTGGCCGGTGCGGGAACCACGATGCCGAAGGTCACCAGCACGGCGAGCAGCACACTCTTGATCCTCACTCGCGGAGGCTAGCTATCCGCGAGGCCGGTTGTATACGGACGTTCGGGTAGCTTCCCGTCATGACCACCGCGCTGATCATCGGGGACCTCCAGCGAGGCATCACGGGCAACTACCCGTTCGCCAAGCAGGTACTGCCGCCGCTCACGGACCTGCTGCCCCGCGCCCGCGCGGCCGGTGCGCTCGTCGTGTTCGTCCACTTCGCGCTCCGGGGCAACGGCGCCGACTTGCCGCCGGGCAACGCGCTGTTCGAGTCGTTCCACGAAGCCGGAGACACCTTCCATGAGGGCTCTGCCGGAACCGAGATCGCTCTGCCGGTCGCTGACGAGGACGTCGTCGTGGTGAAACGCCGGGCCAGCGCGTTCGCCGGGACGGATCTCGATCTCGTGCTTCGTGCCCGGGGCGTCGACACCGTCGTGATCGCCGGAGTCGCGACCAGCGCGATGGTGGCCGCGACGGGCTACGACGCGGCGGACCGCGGCTACCACGTGACCGTGCTGCGCGATGGATGCGCCGACGGCGACACGGCGATCCACGACTTCTTCGTCGACGCGGTGTTCCCCAGCCGGGGATTCGAGGTCGTGTCCTGTGCGGACTGGGGATCGTCGTGATTCCGTCGGTGGTGTCGGCATGACGGAAACATCCGCTGGGATCGAACCCGATCGACGGTTTCGGTTGGAGACCTTGCGCGACCTCGTCCAGGTCGCCTGGCGGGAACACGAGGCGCGGAGTTGACCTGAGGGGCCCGCGTGACAGGTCCGGTCACGAGACGTATGGGAAACACAGGGGGCCGGCGTGCCGTCAGCCGGCGTCGGCCAACGCGGTCCGGGCGAGATCGCGCAGCCAGAGGTGCGCGCGGTCGGTGTCGTAGCGCTGGTGCCAGGACAGGAACACCGCGGCCGGCGGCAGTTCGAGGGGGAGCGGGAACACGGTCAGACCGAGGTCCGCGGCCGCCGAGCGGGCGGCGGATGCGGGCACCGTGGCGAGAAAGTCCCCGTCACGCACGAAAGTGAACGCAGCAGCCTCGGTGGGCGCGGACGCCACGACGTGCCGGGTGAGTCCGAGCTGGGCGAGAGCCTCGTCGAGCGTGTTCTCGAGCCTTCCGCGCCGCGAGACGGTGATGTGCTCGGCCGCCGCGTACCGCGCCGCGGTGACGGTTTCGCCGTGGGTGAGTGGGTGTCCCGGCCGCGCGACGACGACGTGGCGGGCCTCCGTCACCTTCTCCGCGCGGATGTCCGGCGTGGCCGGGCGGCTGGCGTTCGCCTCGAGGTCGACCTCGCCGCGGCGCAGCCCGGGGGTGTCTATGCTCGATTCCGCGATGAAGCGCAGTCGCACCCCCGGCGCCTGCTCGCGTACCGCCCTGAGCAGGGTGGGGCCCGCGAGGGCGACCAGGGAATCGTGCCAGCGGAGGGTGAAAGTGCGTTCCAGCGTCGTGAGGTCGAGTTCACGGCACGGCGCCAGTACGCCGCGGACCTCCTGGAGGAGCCCGTGCACCTGCTGCCGGACCGCGATCGCGTAGGGCGTCGGAGTCATCGTGCGCCCGGTGCGCACCAGGATCTGATCCCCGGTCGTGCGCCGGATCCGGCCGAGGCTCCGGCTCATCGCGGGCGCGGTGACGTGCAGGCGCTCGGCGGCCGCGGCCACGCTGCCTTCTTCGAGCAGGGCGTCGAGCGCCGACAGCAGATTCAGATCCAAGTGCATGAGAGTCATCTTATCCGTGCTTTACATGCACTTGCTGTTAATTGGATGCGCATCTAACTTCGTGAGTGAGGGCTGAACAGCCCCGAAATCCTTGGTCCAGATGGGAAACCGCCATGTCCGAAACAGATCTCCTCGCCCAGACGGCGATGGCCACCCGCGCGCCAGGCGCGGTCCTGCTCGAGCGTTTCGGGGAAGTGGTCCGCTACCGGACCCGCGACGAGCTGATGGACGCGCTCGCCGCCAACGACGACGCCGCCCTCGAAGTCCTGCGTCCCCGCCTCGCGAGCCTGCGCCCGGACGCCCGCTGGGTGGAAGAGGAACTCGACGGCGGGGCCTTGCCTCCCGGCGAGTGGTGGGTCGTCGATCCGGCCGAAGGCAACATCAACCACCTGCACGGCCTGCCGGAATGGGCCGTCACCGCCACTCTCGTGCGCGAGAACCAGCCGGTGCTCACCGCGGTCCACCTGCCCTTGACCGGCGAGACCTACACCGCGCTCGCGGGTTGCGGAGCCTGGCTCGACGGCGGGCCTCTTCGGGTGTCCGACACCGCGAACCTGGGCTTGAGCCTCGTGGCCACCAGCCAGGCCAGACCGGACGAGGACGAAGCCGTCGTGAGGCGCGTCGGCTCCTCGATCACCGCGATGCTGCGCGAAGCGCTCGTGGTGCGTACTTCCGTGCCCGCGACGCTGCACCTGCTGAACGTGGCCGCCGGCCGCGTCGACGCGTTCTGGCAGTTCGAAGGCGCCCGTGCCGACCTGCTGCCCGGGACGCTGCTCGTGACCGAGGCCGGCGGCCGGATCTCCGACGTCGAAGGCCGCCCCTGGACTCCGGCGAGCGGGAGTTTCCTGGCCGCCGCGCCCGGTGTGCACGCCGAAGCCGTCGCCGCGCTCTCCCGCTGAACGTCCACACCCGACAAGGAACCGGAGAGAAAGAGCCATGACCACGATCGCCGTACTCGGAAAAGGTCGCGTCGGCGGCAATCTCGCCGTCGCTCTCACCAAGGCGGGACACGAGGTGTGCGCGGCGGACAGTTCGCCGGGCGCCGCGGCCGAAGCCGCCCGCCAGGCGCGGATCGTCATCAACGCCACGCCGGGCGCGGGTTCGGTCGAGCGGCTGGCCGCCCTGCGGGAGCAACTGCGGGGCAAGATCCTCGTCGATGTCTCCAACGCCACCGCCGACGGACCGGACGGGCTGCCCGCCGGCTTGCTCTACCCCGGTTCGAGTCTCGCGGAGCACCTTCAAGACGCGCTTCCCGACACCAGCGTCGTCAAGAGTCTCAACACGATGCTGTATCCGGTGATGACCGCGCCCGCCTCGCTGACCCAGCCGCCCACCGCTTTCCTTTCCGGCCAGGACCCACAGGCCAAACAAGCCGTCCATCAGCTTCTCGCCGACCTCGGCTGGCGTCCGGAATGGATCACCGACCTCGGCGGAATCGAAACCGCGCGAGCCGCCGAGGCCGCGATCCTGTTCGTCCCGCATGTCATCCGGGCCGCCGGTTTCACGCCTTTCGCCATCTCGGTGGTCCGATGACGACAGTTCCCCATTGACTTGAATTGCGTTTCGGAATTCCCGCGCGTTCTCTTCGCGCCCACGGTGGTACCTTCGACCCAGGAATCGGCATAGTGGCCGTGAGGGGACAGGTACAGATGGAGCGCCGGCAGCAGGCGGTACATCGGACGATTGTCATAGTGGATGTCGAGGCGTTCACGGATTCGCGCAGGACGACGCCGCATCAACTCGTTGTCCGCGAAGCCTTGTACAGCGCCTTGTCCCAGGGTTTCGAGGTGGCGGGTGCGCCGTGGTCGGACTGTCATCACGAAGACCGGGGCGACGGGGTTTTCGTGCTCGCACCGGCGCATATTCCGAAGGCGCCATTCATCGAGCTGCTTCCGAATGCGCTGGCGGCGAGACTGACGCTGCACAACGCCGCGCATCCGGCCGAACAACGGATCAGGTTGCGTATGGCGTTGCACGCCGGAGAAATAGTCTATGACGATCATGGTGCGACTGCGAAATCGGTCAATTTCACGTTCCGCTTGCTCGAGGCGGCCTCGCTGAGAACCGCGCTCGCCCGATCCGAGGGCGTGCTCGCGGTGATCGTGTCGAAGTGGTTCTTCGACGAAGTGGTGCGCAACAGCGAAGAGATCGATCCTGCCACGTTCCGGCCGGCCCGTGTCCAGGTGAAGGACACGTCGGCGATCGGCTGGATCTGGCTGCCGGACCATCAGTATCCGGCCGACCTCACGTATCTCGCGTCTTCGCGCGGCCGCGCCGAGCCGGAAGTGCGGCAGTTGCCCGCGGCGCCGCGGTCGTTCACCGGCCGCGCGGACGAGCTGGCCGTCCTCACCTCGGTACTGGAAGACGCGGCGGAAGAAGCCAGGACGATCGTGATCTCCGCGATCTTCGGCACCGGTGGGGTCGGCAAGACCTGGCTCGCCCTGCACTGGGCGTACCAGCATCTCGACCTCTTCCCGGACGGTCAGCTCTTCGTCGACCTTCGAGGGTTCGCGCCGGAGGGGCAGCCCCTGTCGCCGAGCGTCGTGGTGCAAGGCTTTCTGGACACGTTCGGCGTCGACCCCGCGAGGGTGCCCGCCGAACTGGAGGCGCAGTCCGCGTTGTACCGGAGCATCCTGGCGGACAAGAGGCTGTTGATCGTGCTGGATAACGCCCGCGACACCAAACAAGTGATCCCGCTGCTGCCCGCCAGTCCCGGCTGCACGGTGGTGATCACCAGCCGTGACAGGCTGGCGGGCCTCGTCACCGCCCACGGTGCCCGCCCGATCCCCGTGGACGTCTTTTCCGACTCCGAGGCGCGGGAGATGCTCGCCACGCGACTGGGTGCTGGCAGGCTGAACGCCGAACCCGGCGCTGTCGACGAGCTCCTGTCCTGCTGCGGTGGATTCCCCTTGGCGCTGAGCATCGTCGCAGGCCGCGCTGAGGCACACCGAGACTTCCCCACTCGTGGTCGTCATCGAGGCTGTGCAACTGCTCCACGAAGAGCTCGGCTGTTGTCTGTTCCGCCCTGACGTGAGCTGTCGTGAAGTCTTCGGAACTCATGGACACGGCGAAAAGATAGGCGCGCAGCCAAGAGTGGCCTGCTGCGGACGCCGCGGCGACCGCGATGTCGTTCACCCACTGCGGATCTGCGCTGCACCACCGGGTGTTCTCCCGATTGCGGAGGACGTGCTCTACGAAAAGTGCGATGTCGACAGTGTCGAAGAAATCAGGACTGTCGAGGTCCACGTGCGGCCCGTTGAAGCCAGGCGGTGTGGTGCTGCTCGCCAGCACCAACCGAATGTTGCTGAGCGCCGACAACGGCATCAGAAGTTCCGCGTAGAGTGCGGCCTCGTCCGCGCTCGCGTCGATGGAGTCGAAGCAGATGTTCAGCTTGGCTGAGCGGGCCTCCAGCGCGTCGAGGAGCCCGCGTACGTCATCCCACTGTGTTCCAGTGTTCAGGTGCGAGGCCAGTTTGTGGATGACGACGTCGACGGTCATTCCGCGTACGTCCAACAGCAGGTCGATACAGTTGATGGGCGCAACTGCGGGCGCTGGCGCAACTGCCGGTAGTGAGTCGCCTTGTGAAGAGGTGTGGATCCAGTCGAGTACCACCGACTTGCCGGCTCCCGCCGTTCCGGTCAGTGCCAGGGCTCCGGTCCCATTGTCATCGACGAGGTGGGCGATCACCGCGTCTACCGCTCGCCGGCGGCCGCAGAAAGCCCATCCGCTCGTGCCGTTGGCTTCTCGCGGTCGGCGGATTCTCCGGGGGAGGTACCAGGCATTGAGAAAGGCTTGGGTCCCTGATCGGGGAGGGATGATTTCCGGTCGCGGTGGTTGTCCCTCGTCCCCCTGCAGCGTCATCATTCGGTCGACGAGCGCTTTGGAGAGCACTTCGATCGAAAGAAACTTTTCGGTTTCGCCGCCTCGCGCGGTACGGACCGCACCTGCGAACGAGTCAGCGAAGTGGAGCTGGTGGGCGCTGCGAAGGCGGTCGATGGAGCTGAACGCAGTGAACACTGGCATAGCTTCACCGCTGGAGCGCGCTCGGGCTTGGAGCTCGTCGAAACGCGCCACCGCCAGCCCAGACTGGCAGGTATCGAGGAGGATGACCACCTCCCGTGGGCGTCGTTCTACCCCTTTGAGCAAGGTGAAGAGCTCGTTTATCGACAAGTGGGTATGGACTTCGCCTTCCTCGCTGTCGTGGGCTGCGAGGACGAGCTCACCCTCACTCAGTTCTCTTGCGTGCCCGGAGTAGTAGACGATCAGTAGGTCCGGAACTTGCTCGCCGTCGCCTCGCAGAGCGTGCTCGAAATTGCGTCGAACCTCGTCCACCGTGGGGTTCAAGCAGGAACCCGGGTGGATGGTGCAGGCAGCCGATTCCACCAGTACGGCCTTCATCATCCGCAGTTCATCCGGCACGCGCTGTAGCGTGCGATAGCCGGCCTCGAACGTGCTTGTTCCCATGACCAACGCCGTCCTCAAGGCGTAGTCGGTTCGAGTCACGATTTGTCCTCGTGGGAAAGCGCTTGATCCACAGCTTCGGCGAGTTCGGCTGTGGTGATGTACCGCAGCACCGAGTGACTGCCGAGGACGTATCGCTGCGGGTTGAAGACGGGCGTGTTGACGACAAGCTGGTCCTCCACGATGTCCCCGAAGGCCGGTTTGAGCTCCTTCACCAGAGCTATCGGGTCGTCGCTGGCAGCTACGTTGACCCAGCGGCGAACTTTGGGCGTCGAGTCGCCTTCAGCTGCAGACGGCCTGGGAACCAGGCGTTCCTGAACTGCTTTGAGACCGAGAGGTGAGCCGAGCGTGACGAACGTTTCGATGTTCCAGTCCGGATGATCGCCGCACAGCGCTTCGTAGGCGACAACGGACCCGAGCGAGTGGGCGATGACGACGCGGGTGTCCGGCGTGACGACTCGGGCAAACCGCTGTTGTGCGCAACCACGCACAGAGTCTTCAGGGTCGAGGTAGCGACGAACCTGCCGCAGCAACCAGAGCACGAGTCGGGCAGGCGGACGCCCGAGACGTTCCGACTTCTCCAGCCTGCGGAGGGCTGATTGCATCAATCCTTTGCCATCCGGCGCCAGCGTGCTGACACCTGCGGCGAGCGTCTGCAGCAGCTCGACCTCTAATGGATCAGTGAGGTCCTGCACCTTCAAGTTCGGTATCTGCGCGAGCTCATCTCGATTGTCGGATCCCTTGCTGTTCTGGCTGCGATAGCAGTTGCCGTAAAATACCGTAGAGATGGCTTCTGACGAGGGGACAGGGAGGCAGGCGTCCGACATGCTGTCGTGCAGTGCCTTATACCAATCGCTGTACCCGGTTTCGCGGTGTTTAAATTGGTATCCTATTCCGTGACACATCACGATCTGAGACATTTGTTCCTCGTCAGCATGGATTTGTCTGCACGGGCAGACGGAACGGTATCCCGCCCACGCTCGCCCGCTGCGGCTGTCAGCCAATAGGTCGACCCGAGAGGCAGGTCTGTTACGCCTGCCTGGCGGTGGCCTGAAGGTCGACGGGGCGAGCGCGCGTCGCCCTCAACGGATGCGGACCGGCGAGTGAAGAGTCTCGAACGTGACGAGCTGTGTCTGCTAACGTGCGACGGGTTGCGGCACGCCGCGCCACTGTGGCTCGAGGGAAGGTCAAGTTGCGGCGGGCAGGAAGGACCAGGTGACCCGGGCATCGGTCGGCCCGTGGCTGGTCTACTGCCAAGGTTCACTTAGAATGCGGCGTCTACGGTCGACGGCGTCGACCGTAGACAACGGCAAAACTGCGCCCAGTTCATCGCTGGCACGGCCGATGTCGAGTTTCGCAGCCCGGTCCGGGGCGGCTCAAGCAATTCCGTGCCATCGCCACCCGCTTCGACAAATGCCGCCACCTCATATCTGGGCCTGATCGATCTGGCCAGTCTGTCCTCTGGCTTTGAGGACAGGCCTTAGCGCGTCCTGAAGCCAGCCAATCCGCGATGTCGTCGATGACGGCGGGGTCGACGTGGTGCGGTTTCTCGTAGTCGGCCGGTGTCGACGGTCCGGTGCCGGGGAAGAAGAGGTGGTCGTCGTCGGCGTGGACGTGGATCGTGACATCCGGGCGAGAGGAAAGGCCCGCCTGCCAGCGTGACAGGTCGTCCTCGACGGTCACCTGGTAGTCGCGACCGCCTTGGAGGATGAGCATGGGCCTGTCCAGCGCCGCCGCCGTCGCGACGGGGTCGTAGTCGCGGAGATCGAGCCAGTACGAAGCGGAAAAGCCGAAGGGCAGGTCTGCGGCCGGCGTGCCGGGGGAGAGGCCGGGGCTGTCGACGTTCGCCGCCTGGCGGGCGAACAGGTCTACGGCGTCTTGGCCGAGCAGTCCCGGAGCCACGGTCGCGAGGTGGCGGGCGACCCGGATCGCGGCGTGGTGCATCGGCTGGGTATCGCCCGCCAGGATGAGCAGACCCGCGACGGAGGGCTCGGCGGCGGCGACCCGTGGCGCGACCTTACCGCCCATGCTGTGGCCGAGGACGAAGACCCGAGCGTCGTCCACAGTGGACTCTTGGCGCAGCAGGCGGACGGCGGCCGCGGCATGCGGCACGTACTCGTCGGACATCGTGAAGCCGGGGGTGCTCGTCGCTTCGGGCCGGGTGTGGGTGATCTTGTCGAACCGCAGCGTCGCCACGCCTCGGCAGGCGAGACCCCAGGCCAGATCCTTGAGCGGCTTGTTCGGCCCGCTGGTCTCGTCGCGGTCGAAAGGGCCGCCCCCGGGGAGCAGGACCACGCCCGGCCGGCTGCCGGGACCCGACGGCACGGTCAAGGTTCCCGCCACGGCCGACGATCCGGCGTCGATCGTGACGTCGTGTTCGGTGAACGCGGCCGGATCCGCGTAGGGCGGAGGCGTCCACGCCGTGCTCGTCGCGGGCGCGAGCTGCAGACCCTGCAGCAGGCCGCCTTCGTCGATCGACATGAGCACCGTGAGGTCGCCGCGCTCGCAGTGCACGGGAACGCCGATTCGGACGAGGCCGGCGCCGGCGGGTTCGGTGTCCGGATCCCCGATTCCGGTGACGGGTCCGCGTTCGCCGAGCTTCGCCGTCCACGCGGCTTCGAGTGCGCCGGCCGGGACGGCCGCTCGCAACGGTGGCGCGAAAAGTGCCACGACCTCGTCGAAGTGTTCCTCGCGCAGCATTTCGACGATCGTCCTCGCGGTGGTGACGAGCGTGGGCCCCAGTTCCATCTCAGCTACCTTTCTCATGTTTTGCGAAAGGTAGCACATCGTGAGATCGTTGCGGGGTGAACGCGTGGGAACTCCTGGCACATCCGGTTCGCTTGCGCATCGTGCACGCGATGCGCGGGGGGCGGGTGCTCACGACCGCGCAGCTCTGCGCGCGCGTCCCCGACGCCTCGAAGGCGATGGTCTACCGGCATGTCGACCTGCTCGAAACGGGTGGCGTCCTGGAAGTGGCGGAGGAACGCCGGGTGCGAGGCGCTGTCGAGCGCGGTTACCGGCTCCGTCAGGATCGCGCGGCCATCGATCCCGGAGACATCGCCTCGGCGACCACCGAAGACTTCAAACGGAGTTTCGCCACCGCGCTGGCCGCCCTGGTGGCCGAGTTCAACGCCTACCTGGAGCGGGACGACGTCGATCCGATCGCGGATCTGGTCGGCTACCGCCAGCACGCCGTTTGGCTCTCTCGCGAGGAACTCCTCGAGTTGATCGGCGCGATGCAGAAGGCCATCGTGCCCGTCCTGGCCAACGAACCCGGGCCGGATCGCGCTCAATACCTGCTCAGCCCGATCCATTTCCCGATCGCGGAGGCGCACGACGATCCCGGGCCGGAGCACGGCGGATAGCGGGGGCCCGCGCCCTGGCGGACGGGGCCCCCACCGGTCTTCGCGATTGTGCGCCGTTCAGCAGGAAACCCGGGAAACGGGGCTGAAGAACGTCCGGTCGATCATCTTCGGCTCGCCGGTCTTGAAGACGACCACCACGCGCAGCGCGGTGTAGAGGTTGCCGCTGGCACACGGCCGCTTGATCTGCTCGCCGCCGCCCAGCGTCCCGAAATTGAACTGGTCGACGGTGTTGCCCAGCGGAGCGCTTTCGTTCACCCGGAAGATGGCGACGAAGCCGGCGATACCCGTGACTTCCTGATCGCAGCTGACCGAATAGTCGGCGGCGACCTCGGAGGTGCCGGCCTTGACCGGAGACGAGTAGTTCACCGTGCAGGTCGTGGCCGCGACGCCCGCCGTGCCCTGGGCGCTCTTCGCGATCCTTTGGGATATCAACTGCTTCGTGGCGCCGGACCCGAGGGCCGCACGGCTGTCCGCCTTCAGGACGGCGTCGGTGTCGACACGCGGCACCGATGCCGAAGCGGTGCCGGCCGTGAGCACGGCCATCGCGAGTATTGCTCCCAGTAGGGCCAGGATGTGTCTGAACATCCTGGTGGGCTGACTCTTTTTCATGTAGCTGCCTCCCTCGTTTTCACCTTCACGGCGATCCTGCCGTCCTGCGAACGACCGTGTCGTCGTCACATCTCACGAATCGCCGACGGCGGCGGCACGGTGATTTGTCACAGGTCACGAATGCCGATCTTCGTGGTCCAGTCAGTGCTCGAACGTGCTCGGCCCCAACCATGCGATCGGATCAACCTACGTCGATGTGTAGTGCACTACACTCAGGCTCATGGCGCAGAACACGTCTCTTCATGTGACCGACTTCCTCACCGCGCAGCAGCGCGTTGAGCTGGAAGGTCTCGCTGACGAGGTGACCTACCCGCCCGAACACACGATCTTCTGGGAGGGCGAACCTTCTCTCGCGGTGCTGATCATCCAGTCCGGCAACGTGAAGGTGACCCGGCAAGGCGCGGACGGCACGGAGATCATCTTCGCCATCCGCGGGGCGGACGAGGTGATGGGTGAGGAAGGCGTGCTGATGGACGAGGCACGTTCGGCCACGGTCAGCACGATCACCACGGTGTCCGGGCTGATCCTGCGCGCGGACGAACTGCTGCGGTTCGTCCGCGAACAGGACCTCTGGCCCGCGATGTACCGGGCGACCGTCCGCCGCCGTCGTCAGCTGGAGGAGCGGCTGATGCTGGCCCGGCTGGACGTTCGCAGCAGGCTGGCGCGGTGGTTGCTGGAGCTGGCCACCGAGGTGGGTGAAGACACCGAGGCGGGCTGGGTGATCGAGTCGACGTTGTCACAACAAGACCTCGCCGCCCGAATCGGCGCTTCCCGCGATGGCGTGGCGATCGAGCTGCGGAAGTTGCGGGAGCGGGGACTCGTCACCACCGGGCGGCGGCGGATCGTCCTGCACGACCTGGCCGCGCTGCGAGCGATCGTGGCCGGCTGACGGAGAGGAAACCGAAGGGTGACGAATTTGGCCGAGGATCTGGGGCCCTTCCAGGATTTCTGGAACGCCTGGAACGAAGTGCACGACGAGATTCGCGGCAAGGACTTCGAGCACTTTCCCCGCGCGGTGGAGATCCAGTTCGAGGAAATGCGCGAACACCTCGACAACGGTGACCGTCGAGCGGCCGCGCGCGAAGTGACGGACGTGATCAGCATCGCCCTCAACACCATGCGCTGGCTGGGCTACGGGCCTGCGGAAATAGCTCAGATCGCTCGTGATCGGGCCGGGGAACGGATGCGTGGCCAAACCCCGTCGATCCTCGAGAAGTACCAACGCGAATACGACATCTGACGTCGCGGGCGGCGCAGGAGGAACTCATGTCGAGCACGTCGTTCCGGGCCGGTGGCTGGAATCCGGCACGCACCGAGCCCCCGTCCGTGCTGCTGATCAGCGACGAGTGGTCACCGACACGCGGTGGGATCTCCCAGTTCAACAGGCGCCTGGCGATCACGTTCGCGGCAGAGGGCTACCGGACCGCCTGCTTGGTCAAGGCTGTGTCGGCGATGGAGCGTGCCGACGCGGACGAGCACGACGTCCGGCTGTTCACCGCACCCGCGACGCCCGACGGACCGGCGCTGTCCGTCCCGTCTTCGGAGGTGATCGCCTGGCGCCCGGACGTGGTGATCGGACACGACGTCGTCAGCGGATCGGTCGCCTGGACGTACACCGAGTACTACGTCCCGGCCGCGGCGCTGGTGCACGTCATGCACACGTCTCCGTCGCAGAACGAGTCCTACAAACCGTACCCGGACCAGGCCCGGCGGACCTCCGATCACGAGCGGCGGATGCGGGAGATCGCCGCCGACGCCGCCGTTGTCGCCGCCGTGGGGCCGCTGCTGCGCAACCGTGCGGAGGCGATCCTGGGCAGTGGCGACGTGCTGCAACTCGACCCGGGCATCGACATCCCCGACGATCCGCGCTGGCTGCGCCGAAGCCCGCCGTCCAACTCGATCGTGCTCATGGTGTGCCGCACCAAGCACATCGAGCCGAAGGGTTTGGACATCGCGGCGAGTGCCATCGCCGGAATGCGGTTCCCGCATCATCAACCGCCCCCGGAACTACGGATTCGCGGCGCGCACGGCGAACGTTGTGACTCACTCAAAAACGACCTGGTCACCCGGTTCGGTATCGCCCGCGACCGGATCGATGTGCGCGAATACGACGCGGCTCCCGCCGCCATCGCACACGACCTCGGCCATGCGGCGCTGTTCCTCATGCCGTCGCGGGCCGAGGGTTTCGGTCTCGCGGCCCTGGAAGCGATCGGTCTCGGCACCCCGGTGCTCATCAGCAGCCGCAGCGGACTCGCGCAGATGCTACGCGACAACTGTCCCGAGTTCGCCGAGCCGATGATCGTCCCCGTCGTGGACAATCTGGAGCAGGACATCCGTGCCTGGCGGGACGCCATCGAGCGCAAGATGGACAACCTGGACGGCGCGTTCGACTACGCGCGCGAGATGCAGCGTCGTCTCGCCGTCCGGTTCAGCTGGAGCGCGACGGTCAGCACGTTGGTGTCTCGCCTGCCGGTGCCCGCGTACCGTCGGCCGAAGCCATGAGCGTCCTGAGCCGGACCTCGACGCGCTCGGCGGCCGGATGCCGGATTTCCCGGTACGTCGCGAGCGCTTCGCGCAGCGACCTTTCGCGATCATCGTCGTCCGGATACACCTCGGCGAGCTTCTCCGCCGAGACGGCGCGCCAGTACCGGTCGCCGAGCCGCCGGTCGAGCGAATGGGAACGCCGGTAGTACTCGACAGCCTCGGCGGGGCGGTCCAGGGCACGTTCGATGTCGCCCAGAACGATCAGGACGTAGGCCTGCCCCTCGACGTGCCCGATCGCTGTGTACAGCTCGAACGCCCGGGTACCGAGCGGGCGCGCTTCGTCGTCGCGATGCACCGCGGCAAGCTGGCCTGCCATCGCCGCCAAGGCGTCGGCGTGACCGAGCCGATCATGGCGGCCTCGAATCAGCTCCCACGCCCTTTCCGCGTGTTTCAGCGCTTCGACGTGACAGCTCCGAGCGCTGAGGACCCTCACGCAGGCCAAGTGGGTCTTGAATTCGCTGATCTCGTCGCCGAGTTCCTCGCACAGTTCCGCGGCCCTGCTCAGCAGCCGGACGGCTTCGTCCAACTCGCCGAGGCGTGCGACGGCTGTCGCCAGGTTGCGGCTGCTCGTGGCTTCGCCGAGCCGGTCATCCGTTCGGATCGTCGCGGCCAGCGCGGCGCGATGGACGGCGGCCCGCTCGGACCACCGGCCCGTGCGGCGGAGGAATGTGGTGCACGCCCAGGCCAGCCGCCAGGCGTGACCGGTCAGGTCGTGGTCGGCCGCGAATCCGACAAGAGTCAGGAGCGTGGGGTGCTCGAGAGTGAACCAGTCCATGGCGTCGTCGACGTCGCCGATCTCGGCTTGGTCGAGCGGAGGTCTCCCGACGAGCGCGTCACGACCGTAACGATGAGGCAGGATGTGTCGTTCGGCCAGGAGCGCCGTATCCAGATAATGCGCCACGAGCCGGGCCGCCGCGGCGGCCCGCTCCGGATCGGCCGCGGCCAGCTCCGTGGCATAGGCACGCAGCAAGTCGTGCAGGCGAAACCGCCCCGGCCGGTATTCGGTCAGAAGGTGGGCGCTGGTCAGCTTGCGAAGTGCGGCAGGCGCGTTGTCGTCGGCCAGCGCCCGGCAGGCGGCGAGGCCGATGTCTGCGCCGGGGTGCATGCCGAGAAGACGAAACAGGCGTGCGGCCGTAGGGGGCAGTTCGGAGTACGACCAGGAGAAGACCGCCCGCAGGTTCAGGTCCGGCTCCCCGAGGTCCAGCGCGTCCAACCGGTGGCGCTCGTCGCGCAGTTCCCCGAGCAGCTCTCGCAGGGACAGCGGGGACTGGTTCGCCGCACGTGCGGCGGCCACGCTCAACGCCAGTGGCAGGTGCGCGCACAGACGTACGAGCTCCGCGGCGGATCCGGGATCCTCCTCGAGACGGGTACGGTCGATCCGCTCGGCGATCAACGCGAGCGCGTCCGCGTCGGACAGTACGTCGAGCGCGATTCGGTGGGCACCCTCCCGCACCAGCAAACCGTCCAGCCGGTTTCGGCTCGTGACCACGGCGACGGAGATCGGGCTCGCGGGCAGCAACGGGCGTACGTGATCGCTCGATCGCGCGTTGTCGAGGACCACGAGCATGCGGCGCTCGGCGAGCATGCTGCGGTACAGCGCGGACTTGGCGTCGCGCCCGGCCGGAATCGCCTGGGGGTGCACTCCGAGCGTCTGGAGGAAACCGTCCAGCACCTGGCTGGTGTCCAAGGGATCCTGCTCGTCGAATCCACGGAGGTTGACGTGCAGTTCGCCGTCCGGGAACCGGTCGCGCACCTGATGTGCCCAAGTCATCGCCAGCGCGGTCTTCCCGATACCGGCGGTGCCGTCGATCGCGGCGATGACGGCCCCCGCCCGCGGCTGGGTCAGCAGTTCGGTCAGCTGCGCGAGTTCGGTGTCGCGCCCGACGAACTGCCGGGTGCTCGGGGGGAGCTGGTGGGGTGCGGGCAAGCGGGCCATCGGCGGTGGCTCGTCCACGAGCGAGAGCTTTCCGTCCACGAGCCGTACCCAAGCGGTGGTGTCGGTTTCCTTGGCGGTGACATGGACTCGGCGGTAGGTGTCCCGCTCGGCTGTCGCGCTGTGCCAGATCACCTCGTCGAAGAACCACGCGGACGTGATCATGCTCAGCAGCCCGCCGGACCGGGCATGTGCCGCCGTGAACACGGGCGCGTCGAGGAGCCGGAACGCGAGGTTCACCGCGCGGCCCACCACTCCGTGGTCGTCGTAGTGGATTTCCCCGGCGTGCAGTGCGAGCCGCAGGCGGATGTGTTCCTCGGGTGGATGTCCGGCGTTGTGCTCCCGTAGTGCGCCGACGAGCGGTGTCGGCAGTTTCTCGACGAGCGTGCCCTTCGCCACCGTGGGCGGCAGGATCACCATCACCCCGTCGCCGCGGTCCTCGTGGTCGCATTCGGTCCACGGGACTTCGGATTCCGCAAAGGCCCGCTCCAAGACGCCGTACAGTCCGCGTCGCACCGTGAGCTGATGCAGATTCGTGCGCCGCCGGTCCCCGAAGGCGGACACGTCCACGACAAGCACTGTCCGGTGCACAGCCGCGGGGAAAGCCACGTTTCCATCAAGCCAGTTCGGGAAGTCGTCTGCAAGGAAGAACGGGCATCGGGTTTTGGTGATCCTTTCCGGCGAAGTCCGCCGATCAATTGCGGTGTTGGCGTCGAGATTCGATTCGCAACCGTTGCGCGTCTGGTGTATCGTCTTGAATCGCTTGTGCTTCGAAAAAGACCCATCTGTGAACGAGGGTGACGTGCCGTTCGGTCACCCTGCGGGCCCGGCCACCCTCCCCCTCGTGCCGGGTCCGTGAGCCCGGCGGCGCCCCGGTGGCCCCGGCCCCTCCCGGTCGAGCCGAGGCGCCGCCGGGTACTCACTTTCGCGTTCCGGCCGCCCGGACATCGCGCCATCTCGTAAGCTGATCACGGTGTACACCCGCGCCGGGGAGGACCACGCCTGAATTCGTGAGGTGTTGATGGACGTCGACGAGATGAGTGCCGCGGGTTCGTGGACTCCCGGAATGGTGGCCGGGGAACTGGGGATTTCGCCGGTGACCCTGCGCACCTGGGCGTCCCGGTACGGCGTCGGCCCTTCGTTGCGGGCGGACGGGCGCCATCGCCGCTATTCCGACGCCGACGTCCGCAGGCTCCAGCACATGCGGCGCCTGATCGACCGCGGTATCCGCGCGAGGGAAGCGGCCGCCGCCGTTTTTTCCGGTGTGGACGAGGCGCTCCCCGATGTTTCCCGGGATCGGCGCGTCGGTGAACTCGAGCAGGCTTCGGAAGGTCTCGAATTCTCCGCGATCGCGGCCCTGCTGGACGAAACACTCGACGCCATGGGTGCGGCGAGGATGTGGACCGAAGTGCTTTTGCCGGTGCTGCGCAATCTCGACAGGCGCTGGCTCCGGGGCGACGTGTGTTTCGAATCCGAATGGGCGCTCACCACCGAGGTGTCTTTCGCGCTCCAGCGTTATGTCTCCCGGTTCACCGGTACTCGGCCGGATCGGACGGTGCTCATCGCGTGCTGCCCCGAGGAGCGTCACAGCCTGCCCGTCGAAGTCCTGCGCGCGTCGATGGCGGAGGTCGGTATCCCGGCCGTCTACCTCGGCCACATGGTGCCGGCGGAGACCACGGCCGGGATGGTCGACAGGCTCGAACCGGTGCTCGTCGTGCTGTGGTCGATGTCCCCGTCGACCGTCGACCTCTTGCTGTGCAGGCGTCTGCAGCGCCGGGGTTTCGCCGTCGCGGTCGCCGGCCCCGGCTGGGAGGGGCTCAACGTTCGCGGTGCTCCCTGGGTCAATGACCTGGCCAGCGCGCTGGACCTCACCGCGGAACGGTCGAAGGCCTGAGCTTCTCCACCCGATGGTGGTTCGTATCCGCGCTGAAGGCAGGCGTCATCGGCGATAGGGTTGGATCGATCGTGAATCGATTCCTGGAGGCAGCGTGACCGGCCCCGAACCGTTGTGGCTGTTCGGCGATCAGCTGGGACCACATTTCCACGGCACGGCCGAAAATCGGGATCGTGAGGTGGTGCTGATCCGCTCGGCCGCGGCTTTCGCGCGCCGCCCGTTCCATCGGCAGAAGATCCACTTGGTCGAAGCGGGGATCCGGCGGCTCGCCGCGGATCTCGGCGACCGGGCCCGGATCATCGACGCACCGACCTATTCGGACGGCTTGCGCCGATTCGGACGGCCTGTCGTGGTGCACGAGCCCGGCTCGCGCGCCGCGGAGGCGCTCGTGGGACGGCTGCGGGATCAAGGCTTGGTCACGGACGTGCTGCCGACACCGGGATTCGTACGGTCCAAAAAGGACTTCGCGACTTGGGCGGAGGGCCGCTCGCGGTTCGTGATGGAGGATTTCTACCGTGACCAGCGCCGCCGGTTCGGCGTCCTGCTCGAACCGGACGGCGATCCGGTGGGCGGGAAGTGGAACTTCGACCACGACAACCGGCGGCCGCCGCCGGGCCGATCGACGTTACCCGTTCCCGCACCCTACTTCCCGTCCGAGGACGAGGTGGACGAGCAGGTGCGCGCTGATCTCGACAGGGCGGAACGGGACGGCGAGATCCATCCTGTCGGTGTCGACGGTCCACGTCGTTTCGCCGTCAGCCAAGCCGAAGCAGAACAGGCGCTGGACCGGTTCCTGGACCATCGGCTGGCCACTTTCGGCCCCCATCAGGACGCCATGCTCAGCGCGGACTGGGCGATGTCGCACGCTTTGCTGTCGGTGCCGCTGAACCTCGGCCTGCTCGATCCGCTCGACGTCATCCGCCGCGCCGAGGAACGGCATCGGTCCGGCACCGCGCCGCTGGCGAGTGTCGAAGGTTTCGTCCGGCAGATCCTCGGCTGGCGGGAATGGATCTGGCACCTCTACTGGCGTCTGGGGCCGGACTACCTGAAGAAGAACGAACTCCGCGCCCACCGGAAACTGCCGCGATGGTGGCGGGAACTCGACGCGGACTCCGTCGAGGCGGCTTGTCTCCGCACCGTGCTCGCCGGTGTGCGGGATCGCGGCTACGCCCACCACATCGAGCGGCTCATGGTGCTCGGTAACCACGCCCTGCAGCGTGGTTACGACCCGGCCGAGCTCACGGCCTGGTTCGCCACCGCGTTCGTCGACGGTTTCCCCTGGGTCATGCCGGCGAACGTGGTCGGTATGAGTCAATACGCCGACGGGGGAATCGTGGGCACCAAGCCTTACGCGGCGGGTGGCGCCTACATCCACCGCATGAGCGACCACTGTGGCGGGTGCGCTTACGACCCGAAGAAACGAGTGGGCGCCGACGCCTGCCCGTTCACCGCCGGTTATTGGGCGTTCCTCGATCGCAACGCCGATCGGCTGCGGGGCAATCCGCGGATGCGCCGGCCGCTCAACGGTCTCGGCAGGCTGGCCGACCTTCCCGAGGTCGTGGCCCGGGAAAACCGGCGAGATCGATTCTGACCGGCGAAGCGACGGAAGGTCAGCCGGCGAGTACCTGTTCGCGCAGGATGTCGGCGTGTCCGCAATGGTGGGCCAGCTCCCGCAGAACCTGCAGGTACACCCAGTGGAGGGTGCGCGGTCCGGTCCGGTGGCCGGTCACGACGGTGTCCAGCGGCAGGCCCGCGACCGTCCTCCTGGCCGTGGCGCAGGCTTCGCGGTGTGCTGCCGTGATCGAGGCGACGGTGTCTTCGCCGGAGAGCGCGAAGGATTCGTCCGGATTCCGTACCAGGCCGAGCTCCTGGCGGGACATTCCGCCGACGCACTCCTCGAACCACACCCGCTGCATCCACGTGACGTGCTTGAGCAGTCCGAGCAGCGTCGTCGCCGACGGGACGAGACGACGGCGGGCCTGCTCCTCGGTGAGACCTTCGAGTGTCGCCTCGATGGCGTCGCGATATTCCTCGATGAAGGCCTCGAGTTGGGTGCGGTCGTCGTCCAGCGGTACCGCGAACGAACTCATCGAAGCCTCCTGGTCCTGGTTTCACGCCATTATGTCGCGACGGGCTGAAGGGAACCTTCCCCGCATGCGATGACGGGAAAGCTCCCTTCACCGCGTCACATGCGGGGAAAGTCCCCTTCAGCGTCCGAGCAGGCGAGCGCTCTCCTCGGCGCGGCGCAAGGCTGCCAGCAAGGCGGCCCGTCCTCCTTCGTCGATGTCCTCGGTCAGGGCGTCGGCGGCGGTTTCCCCGCCCAGCCGGAGTTTCTCGACCAGTTCGCGATGGACGGCGGCGAGGCGCCCGGCGTCGAAATCCGGCCGGACGAAGGTGAGCAGCAACCTGATCTCGTCCTCGCAGCGCCGGAAAGCGTCCAGCAGATGCCGGTTGCCCGCCGCCGCGACGATCGCGCGGTGGATGGCGCCGTGCACCCCGGTCAGCTCGCGCCAGGACGGGGCGGGCGACCGCGCGGCGAGCTCCTCCAGGCGTTCCACCTCGGCGAGCACGGGGCTCAGGTCCGCGCCCCTGTCCAGCGCCATGCGCAGCGCACCGAGTTCGAGCACCTTGCGGTAGTCGAAGACCTCGTCGATGCGCCGCCTGCTCAACGCGGCGACGACCGCGCCCCGGTGGCGTTCGTGGGCCACCAGCCCGCGTTCGGTGAGCAGCTGGAGTGCCGACCGGATCGTGTGCCTGCCGACGTCGAAACGTTCGGCCAGGACCTCTTCACGGAAGCGGGTGCCGACCGGGTGGACGCCTTCGAGCAACTCGCCGCGCAGGGCCGCGGCGATCCGCTCAGGGGCGGCCTGACCACGGTTCAGGCTCGCCATGGCACTCCTTGCGTCACAGATTCCGGTAAGATTGTGCAACAATATCTGAGAGGCGAGGAGCGCTGATGGAGTTCGACGGGGTCCGCGTCCATGGCGAGTCCGGGCAGCCGGTGCTGCTGTTGCCCGGCGGGGCCGAGGCCTGCGACGGGTTCTTTCCCGGTCTGGTCGAAGGTCTCGTCGCCGATCCCGGCTGCCGGGTGATCGTGCACGACCGGCCGGGAACCGGCGCTTCGGCGGACGACGGCGCGCTGGCGGAAGCCGCGTCCCATCTGAGCGCGCTCATCGATCGCTTGGGCCTCGGCCCGGTCGTGGTCGTCGGCCAGAGTCTCGGTGGCGCCGTGGCGGTGCTGCTCGCCCGCGAACACCCCGAGCAGGTCGCCGGCCTGGTCCTGCTCGACCCGACACCCATCGACGATCCCCGGACCTGCGCCGGTCTGGAGCGCGCGATGGGCGTGCTCGGCTCGATCTCGACAGTTCCCGTGCTGCGTAGCGTCTTTCCCCGCGTCGTCCACGCCGCCGTCGTCCGATCCGCGCGACGTCAGGAACTCCGGCCGGACTGTGAGGCCGCGTTCGTGCGGACGGGGGATCTCGACGCGCCGATGCTGGCCAAGGCGGTCCGCGGCATCACGGCGCTGGCGAAGGGCGTGCGAGGGGCGGATCTGCCCCGGCTGCCGTCCGTGGTCGTCACCGCGGACCGCAAACCGGACAGCGCGATGCGGCGTTCCCACGAGCGCCTCGCCGCCGCTTTCGGCGGGCGGGTCGAATGCTGGCCTGGGGCGACGCACAGCGTCCACCTCGACCATCCCGACGAGACCCTGGCGACGGTGCGCGACTTGGTCGCTCGGGTGGGTCGTGAGTGATGAGTCAGGTCAGAACACGACTTGCCACCCCGACCCACACCTCACCGCCACCCTCATGTCGCGAAAGCCACTTTCAGGACATCAGGCGTCCCGAAAGTGGCTTTCGCGACACCCGAAGCCGACACGCAAGCGGATAACCCGAAACGTTTTCCCGCGACGCCCGAGCACGGGTCACGCCCCATAGCCGGCCGTCGTCGGTAGCGCACTACTCGCGGGTGTTGTCCGATGTGGATGGCCGCCTCGCGTACTTCACCGAGTCGAGCAGGACGTGGGTCAGCAGGCTTTGGCTGAACAGGGTTTCGGGGTCGGCCGGGCCGCGCGGTCGGTCGCACGAACCGGATCACCTCTCGCGAGACGCTAGGCCGCGTCTGAGCTGAGGACGGCCGCCAGGTCCGTCGGTGACGGGTATGCGAAGACGAGGGCGACCGAGACCTCGATCCCGAGAGCGTCCTGCAGGCCGGCGGTGATCTGGAAGGCGGCCAGTGAGTCCCCGTTGGCTTCGAAGAAGTCGCTTTCGGCGTCCAAGGTGTTGTCGCCCAAGGAATCGCGGTACAGCGAAACGATCAGCTCCGGCAGGTCCTGGGTCGTGGTCATCGTGGTCCGTTCTCGTTTCGGGTCAGCATGGTCCGGTCGGTCTTGCCGCTGTGGGTGGTGGGAAGGCTGGCGATGCGGGCGAAGCGGCGCGGCATCATGTACGGCGGCAGGGATTCGGCGAGGTGCGCGCGCAGCGCGGCGTCCGATACGTCGGCCAGTTCGCCCACGACATGGGCGGTGAGGCCGATCCGGCCGCGTTCGTCCTCGGCCGCGGTGAGGACGGCGCCGGTCACGGCGGGATGGGACAGCAGCGCGCCTTCGATCTCGGCCGGATCCACGCGGTAGCCGCGGATCTTGAGCTGACGATCGACTCTGCCCAAGTACACCAGGTTGCCGTCGGGGTGACGGCGCGCCAGGTCGCCGGTGCGGTACAGCCGCGCTCCCGGCGGGCCGAACGGGTCCGGGACGAACCGTTCGGCGGTCAGGCCGGGACGTCCGCCGTAGCCGCGTGCGACGCCGACGCCGCCGATGTGGACCTCACCGGTGGCCCCATCGGGTACGGGGCGGCGATCCGGGCCGAGCAGCCATACCGAAACCCCGTCGATCGGCGCGCCGATCAGGTCGGCCGCCGTCACCGGCTCTTCGGGCACGGGGTACCGGGTCGAGGTCATGGTGCACTCGGTCGGTCCGTACTGGTTGACCAGTTCGCCCGGCAGCAGACGCCGTCCGCCGGAGACGAGGAACGGCAACAGCGATTCCCCGCTCGAGACGATCAGCTCGATCGACCGCAGCGCCGCCGTGGCGGCTTCGTGCCCGGTGAGGAAACCGAGGAACGACGGGGTGACGCTGAGCAGCGCGGTGACGCCGAAGTCGCGCACGGTGCCGGCGAACTCGTCCGGACGCAGCAGTTTGGCGCGGGGCACGAGCACGACGCAGCCACCGGCGACGAGTGGCGCGAACGCGTCGCGGATCGACGCGTCGTAGCCGATCGGGGCCACCTGAAGTGCGACTGTCCCCGGCCCGAGTCCGTTGTCCGCGGCGATCGCGCGCAGGTACGACCGCAGCCCGCCGTGTTCGATCAGGACGGCGTTCGGGGCGCCGGTCGACCCTGACGTATGGCTGACGTAGGCGAGCGCGCGTGGCGTGACCTCGGGCAAGCGTGCCACCGCACCGGTCTGCGCGGTCTGGTCGATCGGGATGACCGGACCCGTGATGGGCAGTGTGAGCCGCTTGGCGAGCCCCGTCGTCGTCAGCAGCATCCGCGCGCCGCCGGTGCGGCACATGGCGTCGAGGCGAGCGGGCGGCAGGTCGGCGTCGAGCGCGAGGAACGCGCCGCCCGCCCGTGCGACGGCGGCCATCGCGATCACGGCGTCCACGCCGCGTTCGACGGCGACGGCACAGACCTGCTCCGGCCCCAAGCCGTTGGCTGCCAGCACTCGGGCGAGCCGCTGGATCCGGTCGGTCAGCTCCCCGTAGCTCAGCGATTCGTCGAGGGTGCGGATCGCGACGGCTTCAGGGGGATGCGCGCAGACGTCGTCGACGAAGCTCATGTCGCCTCACTGGCCAGCAGCCGTGCCACCTCGGCGTCGGAGAGCCCGGTGATCTCGTCTTCGACAGCCTGCGTCACCGCTTGTGCCAGCTCGGCGACCGTGGTGGCCTCGAACAGGCGACGCAAGGGGAGCTCCACGGCGAACGCCCGCCGCAGCTGGGCGAGTACCCGGGTGGCCAGCAGCGAATGCCCGCCCAACGCGAAGAAGTCGTCCGTCACGCCGACCCGGTCCACCCCGAGCACCTCGCGCCAGATGTCGGTGATGAGCTGCTCGGCCGGGTCGCGGGGCGCCTCGGCCGGTCCGATGTCGGACGCGGTCAGATCCGCCGAGGGCAAGGCCTTGCGGTCGACCTTTCCGCTCGTCGTCATCGGCAGGGCGGCGAGTTTCGCCCAGCGTGCCGGGACCATGTACTCGGGCAGCAGCGCCCGCAGGTGTTCGCGCAACGCGTCGGCGCCTGGCTCACCGACCACGTAGGCGGCCAGCAGCGGGTCGCCCGACGGGCCCGCCGTGGTGACCACCACGGCCGCGTCGACGTCCACGTGCCGCAGGAGGGCCGCCTCGATTTCGCCGAGTTCGATGCGCAATCCGCGGATCTTGATCTGGTGGTCGATCCGCCCGAGGAACTCGATCGCCCCGTCCTGGCGATATCGGACCAGGTCTCCGGTGCGGTACAGCCGTGAACCAGGCGGGCCGAACGGATCGGGGACGAACCGCTCGGCGGTGAGCGCGGCGCGGTGGTGATACCCGCGGGCCAGGCGCACCCCGCCGAGGCACAGTTCGCCGGGCACGCCGGTCGGCACCGGGCGGAGATCGGCGTCCACGATGTAGGCGCGGGTGCCCGCCACCGGCCGTCCGATCGGCATCGCGGCGCCGCCCTGCTGCCCGTCGAGGTCACCGGCCACCGGGTACAGCAGCGAACAGATGGTCGCCTCGGTCGGCCCGTAGCTGCACAGGAACCGCCCAGGGTGGCCGGTCGCCGCCCACTGTCGCGCGTCGTCGACCGTGACCACGTCGGCGCCCACGTTCATCAACCGCAGTCCCGCCAGCAGATCCGGTCCGTAGCGCATCGCCTCGCGGTAGAACGCGGGCGCGGTGTCGATGATCGTCACCCCGTACTCGGCCAGCCGTGCCGGAAGCTCGGCCGGGGTCCAGGACTCCGGGTCGCTCACCACGATCGTCGCGCCGGTGAGCAGCGTGGCGCCGATCTGGTCCATGGCCACGTCGAAGGTCAGCGCGGACAGCAGGACCACGCGGTCTTCGGAGCCGATGGTGTAGGCGTCCGCGATCACCCGGCAGTGGTGGGCGTACGACCGGTGCTCGATCATGACGCCCTTGGGCCGCCCGGTCGAACCGGAGGTGTAGATGAGGTACGCCAGAGCGCGCGGATCCGGCCGGGGTACCGGATTGTCTTCCTCGGCGGGCCAATCCGCCGAGTCGCCGTCGACGGTCACCACCTCGCGGTCACCGAACCGGCCCGCGAACTCGGGGGAGGTCACCACCATCCGGGCACCGGCGTCGGTGAGCATGAAGTCGAGCCGTTCGGCGGGATGCCGCGGGTCGAACGGGGCGTACACGCCACCGGACTTGAGTACGCCCAGCAGGACCACCACCGCGTCGAGCGAGCGCTCCAGGCACACTCCGACGACGGTCTCCGGCCCGGTCCCGCGTGCTCGCAGCAGCCGCGCGAACCGGTTGGCCCGTGCGTTCAGTTCGGCATAGGTCAGCTGTCGCTCGCCGGAGACCACGGCCACCGCGCCGGGCCGCAGCGCCGCCTGCCGCTCGACCAGTTCGGAAACGCCCATCCGGTGCTCGTCGACGGGATCCAGCGCCGCCAGCCGACCTCGATCAGGGTCGGGCCAGTCGGTCAGCAGCCGCCGTCGCTCGTCTTCACCGAGTATGTCCAGCTCGGCCAGCCCGCGGTCCGGATCGGCGCCGATACTCGCCAGCAGGCTCAGGTAATGCCCGGCCATTCGCTCGACGGTCGCCCGGTCGAACAGGCTGGTCGCGTACTCGAAGACGCACCGCAGCTCGCCGCCGTCCCGTTGCTGGACGGACACGACGAGGTCGAATTTGGCCACCGGGGCACCGGAGGCGATCCGCCCGACGGTGGTGCCGCACAGGGTGTCCGGGCGGTTCTCCAGGTGCTCCAGCTCGAACATGATCTGGAACAGCGGGTTGCGGGACAGATCCCGATCCGGCTGCAACGCGTCGACGAGGTGCTCGAACGGCACGTCCTGGTGGGCGAACGCGTCGGTGCAGTCGCGGCGCACCCGGTCGAGCAGTTCGATGAAGGTCGGCTCGCCGTCCAGATCGGCGCGCAGGACCAAGGTGTTGGTGAAGAGTCCCAGCAGTTCCTCGGTTTCCTGCCGGGTCCGGCCCGCCACCGGGGTGCCGACCGAGACGTCGGTGCGGCCGGTGTAGCGGCCGAGCAGCACCTGGAACGCGGCCAGCAGGGTCATGAACGGCGTGGCGCCCTGTCGGGTGGCGAGTTCGGTCACCGCCTTGGCCACCGGCACCGGGACGGTGACCGCCACCGTGTCCCCGCGCGGATCGCGCTGGGCCGGACGAGGCCGGTCGGTGGTCAGCTCGACCGGGGTGAGCCCGGCCAGCCGGTCGCGCCAGTACCGGAGCTGCCCCTCTCTGTCCTGAGTGGACTGTGCGGAGCGTTGCCAGGCGGCGAAGTCCGCGTACTGGATCGGCAGCGGGCCGTCGTGGGCGGCGTTCAGATCGCGGAACAGGATGTCCATCGACCACGCGTCGAAGGCGATGTGGTGCAGGGTCAGCGCGACCAGATGCTCGTCCGCGTCCACCCGGATCACGGTGACCCGCAGCGGATGCTCGCGCCCGAGGTCGAACGGCCTGCCGGACACCTGGTCCATCAGCTCGTGAGCCTCCGTCGGCCTGCCGGTCAGGTCGACCAGGCGGAACGCCACCGGTCCCGGCGGATCGACGACCTGCACGGGCTCGCCGCCCTGATCGACGTAGCGGGTGCGCAGCACTTCGTGCCGTGCGGCGAGCCGATCCACCGCGCGCTGGAACGCGTCGACGGAAAGCGGGCCGGAAAGCCGCAGTGCCAACGGGATGAGGTACTCGACGCTGCCCGGGTCGAGCTGGTCGAGGAACCACATCCGCTGCTGGGCGAACGACAGCGGCAGCCCACCGTCCCGGGCGACCGGCCGGATCGCGGCGACGGCGGCGCCGGTGGTGCCCGCGTCGAGCCGGGCGGCGAGACGCTCGACGGTCCGGTCGTCGAACAGTTCGCCGACGGTCAGCTCGCCCCCGAACTCGCGCCGGAGCTTCAGCACGAGCCGGATGGCCAGCAGGGAGTGCCCGCCGAGGCCGAAGAAATCGGCGCGCACATCGACGTGGTCCACGCCGAGCATCTCGGCCATGGCGGCGGCGACGAACCGTTCGGTCGGGGTGCTCGGTGCCGTGTGATCGTCCGATGTGGACTCTTCGCTCGACGGCGTGGGCAACGCGGCGCGGTCGAGTTTGCCGTTGGGGCCCAGCGGGAGCGCGTCGAGGAGGTGGATGGCCGGGGGGATCATGGGCGACGGCAGCCGGGTGGACAGGTGCTCGCTCAGCTCGGCCGGAGTGGTTCCGTTGGCGGACACGGCATAGGCGACGAGGGTGGTGTCCCCGGCCGGTGCCCGGTGGGGGACGACGGCGGCCGCCGTCACGTCCGGATGCGAGCACAGGGCGGCCTCGATCTCGGCGGGCTCGATCCGCACGCCGTTGATCTTGACCTGGTGATCGACGCGGCCGGCGTACTCCAGCGTGCCGTCGTCCCGCCAGCGGGCCAGATCGCCGGTGCGGTACCAGCGTTCGCCGGGAATCGAGGGGTACGGATGCGGGGTGAACTGGCGGGCCGTCTGGTCCGGGCGGTCGGCGTAGCCACGGGCGAGACCGACGCCGCTGACGCACAGTTCACCCGGCACGCCGATCGGCACGAGCCTGTCCGCGGCGTCGACGACGAACACCCGCGTGTTGGACAGCGGCGTGCCGATGGGCACGGTGCCCGCCCGCTCGTCGCGGCGGTAGCGCCCCGCGGTCACGTCGATGGCGCACTCGGTGGGGCCGTAGGTGTTGTCGACCGCCACGTCGAGCAGCGCGGTCAGCCGTTGGCACAGCGAGACCGGCAGCGCCTCGCCCGCCGAGCAGACCAGGCGAAGCGAGGTGCACCCGGCGAACCCGGGTTCGTCGAGCAGCAGGCGCAGGACCGACGGCACGAGTTGCAGGACCGTGGCGCCGTGCCGGGTGATCGACGCGGCCATCGCGGTGGGGTCGCGATGCGCGCCGGGCGGCGCCATGACCAGGGTGGCGCCCGCGACGAACGGGGCCAGCAGCTCCCACATCGAGGCGTCGAAGCCGATCGTGGTCTTCTGCAGGACCCGATCGGCGGCCGTGAGCTGGTGGCGAACCGACCACAAGACCCGGTTGCGGATGCCGCCGTGCGTGACGGCGACACCCTTGGGCGTTCCTGTCGAACCGGAGGTGTGCACGACGTAGGCGATCTGCGCGCCGTGGATGGCCGGATGTTCGGTGAGGGGGATGGTGTCCCGACGCTCGTCCAGATCGATCCGGGTGAGGGTTTCCGGCAGCCGGACGTCCACTCCCGCGTGGGACAGCACCAGCGTGATGCCGGTGTCGGCGACGACGTGGCGCAGGCGTTCGGCCGGGTGGTCCGGCGGCAACGGCACGTAGGTGGCGCCGGCGGTGAGGATCGCCAGCAGCGCGACGGCCAGATCGGTGCCGCGGTCCATGGCGACGCCGACGGGTGTCTCCGTGCCGACGCCTCGCTGACGTAGGTGGCCGGCGAGGGCCTCGACACGGGCGGCGAGTTCGCCGTAGCTCAGTTCGTCCACATCGGACAGTACGGCCACGGACCGTGGAGAGCGTGCTGCCTGTGCGAAGAACAGCTCAGGCAGGGACTGCCCGGTTTCCTCGGTGGTCGAGGTACCGAAGGAGCGAAGCCGGTCCTGTTCGGATTCGGCGGCCAGTTCGAGCGAATGGGCCGGATCCTCCGGCGCTGCGGCGATCTCTTCGAGCAGCCGCACGTAGTTGGCCGCCATCCGCTCGATCCGGATCCGGTCGAACAGGCTGGTCGGGTAGATGAGCTGGCCGTGCACCGAGCCGTCGGCGAACTGCGCCAGGTGCAGCGACAGGTCGAAGGCCGAACTGGCCCACAGTGGCGGGCACAGCGTCACGTCGAGGCCGGGCAGCCGATAAGGTTGGCGGCGGGCGTCGTACCACGCGATACCGGCCTGGAACACCGGGTTCCGCGACGGATCCCGCTCCGGCTCCAGCTGGGCGATGACCTGGTCGAACGGCACGTCCTGATGTGCGTACGCCTCGAGCGCCGTCTTCCTCGCCTGCCCTAGCAACTCCACAAAGGACGGTTCGCCGGACAGATCGCCCCGCAGCACCACCGTGTTGAGGAACATGCCGATCAGCGGCAGCTCGTCCGGACGCCTGGTGGAGACGGAGACGCCGACAGCGACGTCGTCCTGGCGCGAATAGCGAGCGAGCAGCAGCTGATACGCGGCCAGATACACCATGAACGGCGTCGCGCGGTGGGTCCGGCCCAGTTCGCGCAGCCTGTCGGCGAGATCCGGCGGTACGACGAGGTCGACGCAGTCGCCGTCGGCCACCCATTTCGACGGCCTGGCGCGATCGGTGGGCAGTTCGAGCGGAGTGATCCCGGCGAGCCGGTCCGCCCAATACGAGAGTCCGCCGGTGGTGGTCCCTTGTTCTCGACGGCGCAGGGCTTCGTGGTGCTGGAGAGCCGGTGCCGGCAGCGTCGCCGATCCGTAGAACACGTCGAGCTCCCTGGCGAGCACACTCCAGGACAAGCCGTCGAAAGCGATGTGGTGGACGGCGATCAGCAGGACGGCCTCGTCGCCGGCCGATCGGACCAGTGTGAGCCGCCACGGAGGTTCCGTGCGCAGGTCGATCGGGGTGCGCAGATCGCGCAGCCGGAGTTCCCGCAGGCTCGTCTCGCGTTCCGACGGCGACAGTCCCGTGATGTCCACAATGGACAGTTTGACGGGTGCCGGATCGGTGATGATCTGCACCGCCGCGCCGTCCACCGTGTCGAACCGGGACCGCAGAACCGCGTGCCGCGCCGAAATCTCCGTCAGTGCCGCTGTCAGCGCCCCGACGTCGAGGGCGCCTCGCAAGCGCAATGTCGCCGACAGCAGGTGCTCGATGGCCGCGTTCGAACGCAGCTCGTCGATGAACCACAGCTGTTCCTGCGACGGCGACAGCGGGTGGACGTCACCGCTTTCCACCATGGCCAGCCTTTCGTGTCCGGTACTACTGACCGTTTTCGCCGGTCGACGGCTCGGCCATGGCCACGGCGATCTTCCTGGGACCGGTGAACGGTTCCCGGCCGTGAGAGGAAAGCATGTTGTCGACCATCAGCACGTCGCCGAGCTGCCAGTCGAAACGCCGGGACGCCGCGCGGTAGCGATCCCGCAGATGGGCGACGACCTCGTCGGGAATGGTGCCGCCGTCGCCGTAGTAGGTGTTGGTCGGCAGGTCTTCCTCGGAGAGCATCGCGCGCAGCCCCGCGCAGACGTCTTCGGCCAGCGTGGTCACGTGGAAGAACGTGAGGTGGTTGAACCACACGGCCTCGCCGGTGACGGGGTGGTTGTGCACGGCCCGGCGTCGGGCTGTGGTGCGCAGCCCGTTCCCGTCGAGCCATTCGGTCTCGACACCGTTGCGCGCGCAGTAGACCGTGACCTCGTCGCGATCAGTGGTGTTGAACGTGTGCTGCCACGGGAGTCCGAACGAGTCGGTGAAGTTGCGTACGACCATCCAGCCCCTGGCCTCGAACTCCGCCCGCACCTCGGGATCGATCGACGCGAGGATCCGCCGGGTGTCGGCGAGCGGCGTGGCACCGAGGGTGGTGGGCGGCTGGACGCAGTAGAAGAACAGGCTCAGCGGCCAGGCGGCCTGATACGAGTTCTCGTTGTGCAGGAAGATCTCCTCGGCCTCCGGATAGTCGGTCGAGGTGTACACCTGCCCCTTGATCGTGCTGCGGGGCGAGGACCGCTCGTGGTAGGTCAGCGGCGTGCCCGCCAACGTGCGGACGCAGGCGTCGAAGCCGTCCACGTCGTCGATGTCGAACCCGCGCAGCAGCACGGCGCCGTGCTCGAGCAGCCGTTCTCGGATCAGGGGGCGGCTTGCCGCGAGGGAGGCGGTGTCTTTCGCCTCGGCCTGGCCGGGAGTCACCACGTAGGGCAAGGCCCGCTCCTGGCCGGAAGACTCGTTTGTCGCGGAGATGGACGGTCCAGCGGTCATGTCCGCCATCGTGTCCGTTCCCCGGGGTGCCCAGAAGAGAATGACGGGTAACGCGGTGGGCACCGGCCATGCCGGAGGTTCTGCGTGTTCTTCTCTGCAACCGCACGCGCCCTCGCGGGCAGGCTCGACCTGCCGGCGACCCGACTGCCGGGTCGACAGTGACTTCCAGGAGACGCCATGCCCGAGGAGCAGACCGACCAGCGCGCGTACTTGGTCGTGGTCAACGACGAGGAGCAGTACTCGATCTGGCCCGCCGACCGGGACTTGCCCGCCGGCTGGCACGCCGAGGGCAAACGCGGTGGCCGCGAGGAATGCCTCGCCCACATCGGCGAGGTGTGGACCGACATGCGGCCACTCAGCCTGCGCCGGCAACTGGACAAGACAGCCGGCTGAGCCGGCCGAGACCGATGGACCTGACTGAGGACGGACCGGCGGGCGTGCTGGCCACGATCGGCGCGACACCGCTGATCGAACTGACCAAGCTCTACCCCTCCGCGGGATTCCGGTTGTTCGCCAAACTGGAGGGCCACAACCCCGGGGGGAGCAGCAAAGACCGCGCGGCACTGTCCATGCTGGCCGGTGAAGTCCGTGCCGGACGACTCGTCCCGGGGCGCTCGGTGGTGGTCGAGTCCAGCTCGGGCAACCTGGGCATCGGGATGGCCCAGGTGTGCCGGTACTTCGGCATCCGCTTCATCTGCGTGGTGGATCCCCGTGCCAGCAAACAGAATCTCGCGATCATGCGCGCGCTGGGCGCCGAGGTCGAAATGATCGAGGACGTCGATCCGGTCACCGGTGACTACTTGCCGGTCCGCATCCGCCGCATCCGCGAGCTGACCGAGTGCCTCGACCACGCCTACTGGCCGGATCAGTACTCGAATCCGGGGAACCCGTTGGCGCACCACACCACCATGCGCGAGATCGTCGAGCAGGTGCCGGGCGGGCTGGACTTCCTGTTCTGCGCCACCAGTTCCTGCGGGACGTTGCGCGGCTGCGCGGAGTACGCGCGGGCCAACGACCTGCCGGTGACGATCGTGGCGGTGGACGCCGCCGGAAGCGCCATCTTCGCCGACGCCCCCGGCCCCCGGCTGATTCCGGGGCACGGCGCCGCGGTCCGTCCCGCTCACCACGCGAACGACCTGGCCGACTTCGTCGTGCACGTCGCCGACGTGGACAGCGTGCGCGGCTGCCGCCGTCTCGCCGCGCGCGAGGCCATCCTCGCGGGCGGCTCGTCGGGCGCGGTGGTCGCGGCCGTGGACAGCCTGCGCGACCGGGTGCCGCCCGGCGCCACCTGCGCGATCGTCCTGCCCGACCGGGGCGAGCGGTACCTCGACACGATCTACAACGACGCCTGGGTCACGACCCACTTCGGCGAGGTGCCTGCCGAAGGGCTGGCGCGGGTCCTGGTCGAAGGCTGAGGGAAGCGCCTGGGCCGTCGCGAGGGTGATCAGGCACGTAACTCACGTGATCAGAGACGTAACTCGCGTGATCAGAGACGTAACTCGCGAGTTACGTCTTCAATCACGCGTGATGCGGGTCTGATCACGCGAGTGCGGTGCAGCGTCACCCGGCCGACCCGCCCTCCGCGGTGTCATTTCGCCGGGGCGGGCGCCTCGAGTTCCGCCAGGTCCGGTGCGGACCGGACGGCGGGGCTGATCACGGTCGTCAGTGCCAGCGCGCCCATCCACAGCGTGAGCAGCCACACCGTCGAGGTGGCGCCGACCCAGCCCAGCAGGTAGCCACCGATCAGCGACCCGAGCGGGACGGCCCCGAAGGCGATCATGCCCGCGGCGGCGAGCACCCGGCCTTGGAGGTGGTCCGGGGTGATCGCGAGCTGGTAGGCCGAGATCCCCACGTTCCACAGTGGACCGACGAAGGCCATCGCGCCGAACACCGCGCCGAGCAGGAGCGGATGGTCCACCACGACCAGCAACGGGACCAGCAGGAGCCAGACCCAGTTCGCCCCGATCACGACCGTCTTGAGCGAAAGCCGTCTCGCCGCCGCGGGAGCGACCAGCGAGCCGAGGACGCCGCCGACAGCGATGATGCCGAGCATGAAACCGACGGTCGCCGGTGAGGCACCGTGGTTGTCGGCGATCACGATCACGACCAGGAACAGCGCCTGGAACAACAGGTTGCTGCCGGCGATCAGGAGGGTGGTCGCACGGAGGAACGGTTGCCGCCACAGCCAAACGGCGCCCTCGGTGAACTCCGCGGCACGGGGGCGCTTGCTCGCGGTGTCCCGCTGGACCTGGAAGTCCTTGCGGATCAACCCGAGCGTCAGCACCGAGACCGCGTAACTGACGATGTCGAACACGAACGGTACCGCGCGGCCGAAGCCGAACAGGATCCCGCCGAGGGGTTTGCCGAGCATGGCCGCACCCCGGCGGCGGGCTTCGTTGCGTGCCAGGGCCAACGGGAGCTGGGACGCGTCCACCACGTTGGGTACGGCGGCCGCGGCGGCCAAGCGGTAGCACACCGCGAAGGTGCCTTCGAGGAAGCCGACCACGAGGATGTGCGGCAGGGTCAGCCGCCCGAACAGCAGGGCCACCACCAAAGTGCCCAGCACGAGGGCGCACAGGAGATCGCAGTAGATCATCATCCGCTTGCGATCGCACCGGTCGACCAGCGCGCCCGCGGGGAGCTGGAACAGCAGCTGCGGCAGCAGCGACACGAACCCGGTGAGACCGGCGTCGGTCGCCGAGCCGGTCAACGCGAGCACCAGCAACGGGTAGGCCACATTGGACACGTTCGAGCCCAGGATCGACACCGCCGATCCGGCCCACAGCAGAACGAAGTCACGGTTTCGATACAGCGGGGGCACGGGGGCGCTCATGGTCCCGATGCTCCGTGGGCGTGGGCATCCGCGCACAGAGAAGGATCGGCACTCCGGCGTCCGCCCCGCTGCGTGAACGGGCACCACCTTCACCCTGACGGCCGCTCGCGGACGCCGGGCATCCTCGACCGATCATCCCTGGCTCCCGGTCTTTTGGTGGCAGGACAGGAAGGCGGACCATGGACACCCGAGACAACCCCCGTGCCGAGCTGGTGCGGCGACGGCTGCGAGGTTCCGGCAACGTGGAGGCGTCCGGCGGGATCGTCCCGGTGCCCCGGGACCGGCCCTTGCCACTTTCGTTCGCGCAGCGCGGGTTGTGGTTGCTCGACCAGACCCGGCCGGGTGGCGCCGACTACCTGATGCCGGTCCGCCTGCGGCTGCGGGGCGAGGTGGACGTACCGGCGCTGCGCCGGGCGCTGGACGAGATCGTGGCCAGGCACGAGGTGCTGCGCACCCGGTACCCGGACGGTGGCTCCGGCGGCGAGCCCGTTCAGGTCATCGACGAGCCGGGTCCGGTGCCCTTCGAGCGGCTCGACCTCGGCGACCGGCCGGAGTCGCTCGCCGAGGTGCTGGCCGACGCCGGGGCCCGTCCGCTCGACCTGGCCGAGGAGTGGCCGCTCCGGGCGCTGCTGGTCCGGCTGTCCGATGTGGACCACGTGCTCCTCCTCTCCGTGCACCACATCGCTTCGGACGGTTGGTCGGAGACGATCCTGCTGTCCGAATTGGACGGTCTGTACGGGGCGTTCAGCGCGGGCCTCCCGTCGCCGCTCGGTCCGCTCCCGCTGCAGTACGGGGACTTCGCCGCGTGGCAGCGGGGCCGGCTCGACGCCGGTCGTCTCACCGAGAAGGTCGAGTACTGGCGCAAGCAACTCGACGGGATCGTCCCGCTCGAATTACCGACCGATCGGCCCCGGGGGCCGGTCCGCGACAGCGCGGGCGCGACCGTGCCGGTCACCGTGCCCGGCCCGCTGGCCGAGACCCTGACCCGCCTGGGCCGGGAACACGGCGCGACGCCGTACATGGTGCTGCTGGCGGCCTTCCAGTTGCTGCTCAGCCGCTATTCCAGGCAGACCGACGTGGTCGTGGGAAGTCCTGTCGCCGGACGCGAACAGGATCGGACCGAGGGCCTGCTGGGCATGTTCGTCAACATGATCGCGCAGCGCGCCGACCTGTCCGCCGATCCGTCCTTTGTGGACTTCCTGTCGAGTGTGCGGGCGACCGCACTGGACGCCTACACCCATCAGGACACGCCCTTCGACCTGGTGGTCGACGAGCTCGCGGGGGAGCGCGACCCGTCCCGCACCCCGCTGTTCCAGGTGGTGTTCCAACTCGGCGACGACGACGGGCCGCAGCGCCTGCCCGGTCTCGGTGCCGAGCTGGAGTCTCCGGGCTGGGACGTGGCGAAATTCGATCTGGACCTCACCCTCGCCACCCGCCCGGACGGTTCGATCACCGGCAGACTGGGGTACGCCACCGCCCTGTTCGACGCCGCGACCGCACACCGGATGTCCGGTCATTACGTGCGCCTGCTGGAAAGCATCGCCGCCGACCCGGGCGGCAGGGTCGCCGGGCTCGCCATACTGGCCGACGAGGAACGCGAGCGGTTGCTTGCGGCCGGGAACGGCCCGGACCTGACCTTCCCCGCCGAGGAAAGCCTGCCCGAGGTCTTCGCGGCACAGCTCGCCCGCACACCGGACGCGGTCGCCGTGACCTGTGCGGGTGAGCGGCTGACCTATGCCGAACTCGACGCGCGGGCCAACCGCCTCGCCCACCGCCTCCGCTCGCACGGCGCGGCACCGGGAAAGCTGGTCGGCGTCTGCCTCGACCGGGGCCTCGACCTCGTGGTGGCACTCCTGGGTGTGCTCAAATCCGGCGCGGGTTACGTACCGCTCGACCCCGCTCAGCCCGCCGAGCGGCTGGCCATGATGCGCGCCGACGCCGAGGTCGGCACAGTGGTCAGCCGCGGCGAACTGGCCGGATGGCTGACGGGCGAGCCGGTGACGGCCGTGCTGCTCGACCAGGACGGCTCCGACTGGCCGGAAACCGATCCGGCACCCTTGGCGGGACCGGGCGACGTGGCGTACGTGATCTACACGTCCGGATCCACCGGACGGCCGAAAGGCGTCCCGGTCACGCACGCGAACGTGCTGCGGCTGCTGCGGTCCAGCGCGGCCGAGTTCGCGTTCGGACCGTCGGACGTCTGGACCCTGTTCCACTCCTACGCCTTCGACTTCTCGGTGTGGGAACTGTGGGGCGCGCTGCTGCACGGCGGGCGGGTCGTCGTCGTGCCGTTCGCGATTTCCCGTTCCCCATGGGACTTCCTCGAGCTGCTGAGCACCGAGGGGGTCACCGTGCTCAACCAGACGCCGTCGGCGTTCCGGCGGCTGATCGACGCGGTCGCCGAGGCGGAGACCTCGCCCGAATCGCTGGCGCTGCGTGTCGTGGTGCTCGGTGGCGAGGCCCTCGACGTGGCCGACGTGGCGCCGTGGTTCGCCCGCTTCGGCGACGAACGGCCCGCCGTGGTCAACATGTACGGGATCACCGAGACGACCGTGCACGTCACCTACCGCAGGGTGCGTGCCGAGGACACCGCCTCGGGCCCGCGCAGCCCCCTCGGCAGGCCGTTGCCCGACCTGCGCGTCTACCTGCTCGACGGCAACCTCGACCCGGTGCCGGTCGGCGTGCCCGGTGAGCTCTACGTCTCCGGGCCGGGGCTCGCCCTCGGCTACCTCGGCCGCCCGGAGCTGACCGCGGACCGGTTCGGCCCCGATCCGTACGCCCCGCGTCCCGGCGCCAGGATGTACCGGACCGGCGACCTCGCCCGCCGCACCGTCGACGGTGAGCTGGAGTTCGCGGGCCGGGCCGACGACCAGGTCAAGATCCGCGGCCACCGGATCGAGCCGGGCGAGATCGGGGCGGCGCTGGCCGGACACGCGGCCGTCTCCCGCGCCCTGGTGCTCGCGCGACGGCGCCCGGGGGAGTGGGAACACCGCCTCGTCGCCTACGCCGTCCCCGTCGCGGGCCGCCGGCTGGACGCGGCGGACCTGCGCGACCACCTCACCCGTCTGCTGCCTGCCTACATGGTGCCCGCGGCGTTCGTGCCGCTGGACCGGTTCCCGGTGACAGCCAACGGGAAGATCGACAAAACCGCGTTGCCGGAGCCCGCCGCGGGCCACGTGACGCCCGCCGGTTCGGTCGCTCCCCGCGACCCCGGGGAGCGGGCCATGGCCGAGGTGTGGGGGACGGCCCTCGGCGTCGGATCGGTCGGGGTGCACGACAACTTCTTCGCGCTGGGCGGCGACTCCATCCGGGCCATCCAGGTGGTGGGCGTGCTGCGCAAACGAGGTCTTCCGGTGACCGTGCAGGATCTGCTGCTGCATCAGACGGTCGAGAGCCTGACCCGGTTCGCCGGGACGGCGGGCGGAGCCGTCGAGGACCGGCGGGTCGCCCCGTTCGAGCTGGTCGTCGAGGCCGACCGGGCGAAACTGCCGGACGACCTCGCCGACGCCTACCCGATGTCCATGGGCCAGACGGCGATGGTCTACGAGATGGTGGCGGACAAGGACGTCAGCCTCTACCACAACATCACGCTGTTCCCGATCCTCGACGACGCCCCGTTCTCGCTGTCGGCGCTGCGGGAAGCGGCGGCGCTCCTGGTGCGGCGGCACGAGATCCTGCGCACCGCCTTCGACTTGACCACCTATCGCGAGCCCATGCAGCTCGTGCGCCGGACCGCCCCGATGGAGGTCGGTTACGACGACCTGCGCGAGGACACCGAACAGCGGGCGGACGAGGTGCTGGGGGAGTTCGTCGCCGAAACCCGTCGCCGGCCGCTCGACGTCACGAAGGCGCCACTGGTGCGTTTCCACGTGCACCAGACCGCGGAGCGCAAATGGACGCTGTCGTTCATCGAGTGCCACGCCGTCCTCGACGGATGGAGTCACCACTCCCTGCTCGAGGAGCTGCTGGACACCTATCGCAGTCTTCGGGACGGGCACACGCCGACGTTCCCCGAGCAGGCGCCGGTGCGCTTCGCCGACTTCATCGCCCACGAGAAGCGCTCGATCGAGTCCACTGTGGACCAGGAGTTCTGGCGCGACCGGCTGGATCGCCACGATCCGGTCAGCCTGCCGCCGAGTTGGGCGGCGGCACCGAGCGCGGACGGCCTTCCCCACCAGGTCAGCGTGCGGTACGCCGATCTGGAGCCCCGATTGCGCGCGCTGGCCGCCGTGGCGGGCGCTTCGCTGAAGACCGTGCTGTTCGCCGCGCATCTCAAGGTGTTGAGCACGATCAGCGGGTCGAACCGGTTCCACACCGGCCTGGTGCACAACGGCAGGCTCGAGGAGCCCGGCGGTGAACTGGCCAGGGGGATGCACCTCAACCCGCTGCCGGTGTGCGTCGACCTGACCGCGAAGACCTGGACCGGGCTCGTCCGGCAGGTGTTCGCCGAGGAGGTGGCGGTCTGGCCGCACCGGCGGTTCCCGATCGGCGAGCTGCAGCGGCGCTGGGGCGGAGGACGGCCGCTGGTCGACATCTCGTTCGCCTACCTGGACTTCCACGTCTTCGACACCCAGCGGGTGGAGACGGCGAAGATCGTGGACGAGAGCTACAACGGGTTCGGTGTGGACGTGTGGAGCTTCCCGGGTGTCCTGCACTTCCGGGCACAGGCCGACCGGATCGCCCCGGCCCACGCGCCCGAGCTCGCCTCGATGTACCGGCGGGTACTGGAAGCCATGGCGGCCGATCCGGACGGTGACGTCCGCGGTGCCGCGCTCGCCCCTGCCGAGACGGAACGGCTGCTTTCGTTCGCGGACGGCCCGGTCGCCGAGTACCCGGACGAGTGCGTGCACGAGTTGTTCGAACGCCAGGTCGCCCGCACCCCGGACGCGACAGCGCTGCGGTGCGCGGACGGGACCACGGTCACCTACGCGGATCTCAACCTCCGCGCGAACAGGCTCGCCCATCATCTGCGCGAGCTCGGAGCCGGCCGGGAGACGGTGGTCGGCGTGCTGCTGAGCCGAGGCCCGGAGCTGGTGACAGCGCTGCTCGCGGTGCTCAAATCCGGTGCGGCCTATCTGCCGCTCGACCCGGGTCATCCGGCGAAACGGCTGGCCACGGTACTGGCCGAGGCGGACGCGACCACGGTCGTCACCGAGTCCGCCCTGGCGGACCGGGTGCCCGGCACCACGGCGGTCCTGGTCGGTGATCCGGCCATCGCCACCCGGCCGGACGGCGACCTCGGCCGGATCGCGACGCCGGGGACGCTCGCCTACGTCATCTACACGTCCGGTTCGACGGGCACCCCGAAGGGGGTCATGGTCGAGCATCGCAACCTGGTCAACTACCTGTCCTGGCGCGCCGAATCCGCCGTCGACGGCGGTTCCCCGTTGTACTCGTCGATGGCGTTCGACCTGCCGGTCACCTCCCTGTTCTCGGCGCTGCTGTCCGGCAGGCCGGTCACCCTCACCCCCGATGACGGCACGCCGGCGATCGAGGCGCTGGTCGCGACGCTGACCCAGGGCGGGTTCGGACTCGTCAAGCTCACCCCGTCGCATCTGGTGGCACTGAGCCAGATGCTGCCCGCCGAGGCGCTCCCCGGCGCGGCCGCCCGGCTCGTCGTGGGCGGCGAGGAACTGACCAGGGACATGCTCGCCACGTGGATCCAGCACGCCCCGGACACGGTGGTGGACAACGAATACGGGCCGACGGAAGCCACCGTGGGCTGCGCCTCGTACGTGAGCGCGGCCGGTGAGCTCGAGGCGGGGCCGGTGCCGATCGGCCGTCCGGCGGCCAACACCGTGCTGCGCGTGCTGGACGCCGACTTCGAACCGGTCCCGATCGGTGTGCTCGGCGAGCTGTACATCGGCGGCGCGCAGCTGGCCCGGGGTTACCGCGGCCGTCCCGACCTCACGGCGGACCGGTTCGTGCCCGACCCGTACACCGTCGGCAGGCGTCTGTACCGCACCGGCGATCTGGCCCGGTATCGGCCCGACGGTGTGCTGGAGTTCGCGGGCCGGGTGGACGACCAGGTGAAGATCCGCGGCTACCGGGTCGAACCGGGTGAGGTGGAAGCGGTGCTGCGCGCGCATGCCGAACTGCGTGACGTGGCCGTCCGCGCCCGCCGGACCGCCCGGGGCGACCAGGAACTCGTCGCCTATCTGGTGCCGGCACACGACGGGCTGGATCCGGCCGGACTGCCCGGGCTGCTGGCCGGTGCCGTGCCCGAGTACCTGATCCCGTCCGCGTGGGTGGTGCTGGACGAGCTGCCCACCACCCCCAGCGGCAAACTCGACACCAAGGCCCTGCCCGAACCGACGGCCACCGCCCGTACCGCGATGGCCCCGCGCACCGCGGTGGAGAACATCATCGCCACCGCGCTGGCCAAGGGGCTCGGCATCGACCAGGTGGGCGTGGACGTCCCGTTCAGCGACCTGGGCCTGCACTCGCTGCTCATCATCCGCGTGCTGGTCGAGCTCCGCGAAGAACACGGCCTGCCGGTGGAGTTGCGCGACTTCTACGAGCACCGGACGGTGATCGACCTCGCCGCGGCCGTCGACCCGGCCAGCAAGGGCGGCTTCCGGCCCACCGAGGCGGCGGAAATGGAATCCGCCGCGGCCTGGGCGCGCGAGGCCGTCGTGTGGCTGCGCCGCACCGGCTCGAAGCCGCCGCTGTTCTGCATGTACCCCGGTGGCGGCCTCTGGTACATCCGGCTGGCCGAGCACATCAGCGCCGACCGTCCGGTGGCCGCACTCGAATGGCCCGGCCTGCACCGCGACACGCCCTCGCCGCAGAGCATCGCGAGTGTGGCCGCGCTGTTCGTGGACCAGATCCGCGCGGTGTACCCGCAGGGCCCCTACCACCTGCTCGGCTGGTGCGGCGGCGGGCTGGTCACCGGCGAGATGGCCCGCATCCTGCACCGCGACGGCGACCGTCTCACGCTGATGCTGCTCGACCCGGCGCAGGACTTCTACAAGCGGGAGAACATGTGGGAGGAGACAGCCATGTTCAACCGCGGCGAGAACCTCCTCGAACAGCTCAACGACACCACGGATCCCGACGAGCTCGCCGAGATCCACCGGCAGTTCGCGGAGGTGCTCGACTACATCATCGACGAGGGCACCAAAGAACCCCCGATCCCGGGAGACCCGTTCTGGCCGCGCCGGATCCGGGTGTGGCGAGAGCTGACCCAGGCGATGCTCGGCTACCGCCAGCGTCCCTACCCCGGCCGGACCAACCTGCTGGTGGGCGACGAACTGGCCGACGGCCTGCACGAGACCAACTTCGGGCAGAGCTACGCGCAGTACCGGGATCGCTGGGTCAAGCTGGCCCCGGGTGGGCTCAAGATCCACCGGGTCGGCGGCGACCACATGGGCGTGCTGCGCCCGCCGCACGTGGCGAATCTGGCCGAGTTGCTCACCACGCTGATGAAGGCCACGGAGGAGGCGTGACGCCGGTGTCGAGCAGTCCCACGATCGCGGGAATCGACCTCGAACGGGCGACGATCCCGGACCTGCAACGGGCGATGGACTCCGGCCGGCTGACCTCCGTGGAGCTGACGGAGTTCTACCTGGACCGCATCCGCCTGCTCGACCCCCGGTTGAACTCGGTCATCACGACCAACCCGGACGCGTCGCGGCTCGCGGAGGAGAGCGACGACCGCCGGAAGGCTCGCCGGATGCTCGGCCTCATGGACGGTATCCCGGTGCTGCTCAAGGACAACATCGACACCGCGGACAAGCAGCCGACCACGGCGGGCTCGTTCGCGCTGGCCGGGTCGCGTCCGGCCGCCGACGCCCCGCTGGTCAAGCGGCTCCGCGAGGCCGGGGCGGTGATCCTCGGCAAGACGAACCTGTCGGAGTGGGCGAACTTCCGCGACCGGCGCTCGTCGAGCGGCTGGAGCGCCGTCGGCGGGCAGACCGGCAATCCGTACGTACTCGACCGCAACGCCTGCGGCTCGTCGAGTGGGTCCGGCGCGGCGATCGCCGCGCACCTGGCGACGGTCGCGGTCGGCACGGAAACCAACGGCTCGATCGTCAGTGCGGCGGGCGCCACCGGGGTCGTCGGCGTCAAACCGAGCATCGGGTTGGTGAGCCGAAGCGGTGTGGTGCCGATCTCGGGGGTGCAGGACACCGCGGGCCCGATGGCGCGCACCGTGACGGACGCGGCCATCCTCCTCGGTGTGCTGAACGGTCCGGACAGCGGCGACCCGACCACCGCGGACAGCCCGGCCCGGCCGGACTACCTGCGCTTCCTGGAGCCCGACGCGGTACTGGGCAAGCGGATCGGCGTATGGGATCCCACCGGCGGGACCAGTCCGGACACGGTGGCGGTGTTCGCCCGCGCCGTCGACCGGCTGGAGTCCTTGGGCGCGACCCCGGTCGAGGTGACGATCCCCGGACTGGACGTGGTGGGCCGCACCGAGTTGCCGTCGATGCTGCACGAGTTCAAACACGGCATCAACGAGTACCTGGCGGCGACCCCCGGCGACCATCCGGCGGATCTGGCGGGGCTGATCGAGTTCAACAAGGCCAACGCGGACGTCGAGATGGGTTTCTTCGGACAGGAGCTGTTCGAGGAGGCCCAGGCCACGAGCGGCGACCTGACCGAACCGGCGTACCTGAGCCTGCGCGCGGAGGCGACGGGAGCGGCGCGGCGAGGGCTGGACGACACGCTCCGGACACACCGGCTGGACGCGATCGTGGCGCCGACGAACGCGCCGGCGTGGAAGACCACGCTCGGCAGGGGAGACGACTATCTGTTCGGTTCCTCCACCCCCTCCGCGGTGTCCGGCTACACGAACATCACCGTTCCCATGGCGTTCGTCGGCTCGCTGCCCGTCGGCCTGTCGATCATGGCGGGCCGGTACAGCGAGCCGACGGTACTGGCGCTGGCGTACGCGTTCGAGCAGGCCACCCGCGCCCGCCGTCCACCGGAGTTCCTGTCCGCCGTCAGATGAGCCCGGCGCGGACAGCGTGCGCGACCGCGTGGGCACGGTTGCGTACCTGGAGCCGCGCCATCAGCTCGTAGATGACGTTCTTCACGGTGTGTTCGGAGCAGGACAGCTCGCGGGCGATGTCGGCGTTGCCGTGTCCATCCGCCACCAGGGTGAGCACGGTGAGCTGGCGCTCGGTGAGAGGGGCGACCAGATGGACGCCGACCGGCATGGACAACTCGGCGCCACCGCTGAGCAAACGGACCAGTACCCCGTACGGCACCCGGCTTTCCCCGTGTACGGCCGAATGCACGGCGGCGCCGAACTGATCCGGCGTCGCTTCGGGGGTCTGGAGGAGGATCCGCGCGCCCGCCCGGACGGCGCGCAGTACACCGGACGGGTTGAGCGTGTCCGCGGCGACGATCAACCGATGGCCCTTCGGGCGAAGTGTGGCGGGACAGGTGGACAACGCCTCGTCGATCGTGCTGCCCGCGGCCACCACGGTGTCCGCCGCGGCCGCGACGAGGATCCCCGCCTGTCTCAGCTTCGCGACCACGGCTTCCCGGACCGCGGCGCCCGCCGCGTATACCTGCACACTGATCACAGCAACCTGGCCCTGAGCGCGTAGGCGACGGCGTGCGCGCGGTTACGCAGCCGGAATCGCTGGGTGATGTCGTGCACGACGGCGGTCACCGTACGCGCCGAATAGGACAGCCGCCGGGCGATCTCGTCGGTCTCGTAGCCCTCGGCGACCAGGCGCAGTACCGCGTGCTCGCGTTCGCTGAGTCCCGCGCGCGCCCACGCCTGCGGCGCGACCGGCGTCTGGGTTTCCATCCCCTGCTCGAGAACCCTGTCGATCAGGTCCGGTGGCATGGTGCAGTCGCCGACGACGGCGGCGAGCACCGCGCGGGAGAGCCGGTTCGCGCTGGCCTCCCTGCGGCGCATCAGGCCGTGGGCGCCCGCCGCGATCGCGTGCAGCGCGTCGGCGGGCGTCAGTTCGGTGGCCAGCAGGACGACCTCGGGCCGGTGTGCCTGGTTGCGGATGGTGTTCACGACGTCGAGCACCTTCTCGTCGACGAGGTCGACGACCACGACCGTGGCGTCCGCTTCCTCGTCACTCGTCACCACGGTGAGCTCCGGGCTGCCGTTGAGTGTGCAGCCGATGCCCGCCTCGAGTACCGGATCGGCCGCGTCCACACTGACCCTTGCGGGCTCTCCCATGCCTTCTCCCCTTCCCCATCCAACCGCCGTCCAGTCTCATCGGGAATCCGGCGGTTGTCTTCCTCGCTAAGCATGAAATCGAGAACTTTTGCTGCGGTCTTTTGCTCACTTCGCGTGAATTTCACCGTAGCCACGGCACCGTTCGCCGCCGCAGGGACAAACGCGCAGCCGGTGCCCGCACGGATCCTGCCGCTCTTTCCCTGCCGTCCCAGCACCTTCGGCACCAGTCTGAGGCGAGCACACCTCGGAGGTTGCCATGACCGGCCCGGCGCGCCGCCACCTGATTTCCCTCGATGACCTCGATGACGCCGACCTGCATTGGATCGTCGGACGCGGAATCGAGCACACGCTCGGCCGCCGAACAGACGAGCGGCCGTTGCGAGATTTGGTTGCCGGTATTTTGTTCCGCAAAACCTCGACCAGAACGCGGACCTCGTTCTCCGCCGGGGCACTCCGGCTCGGCGCCCGGCTGATCACCTACGGTCCCGGCGACCTCCAGGAGAACACCGGCGAGACCATTGAGGACACCGCGGCCGTGCTGTCGGGGATGCTCGACGTGCTCGTGGTGCGGACGGCCGGCGGCGAGGCCGAGCTCCGCGCCTACGCCGTGAACCGGCGGATGGCCGTGATCAACGCGATGTGCGCCGAGGAACACCCCACCCAGGCGCTCGCCGACCTCACCACGCTCACACAGCGGTTCGGCCGGATCGACGGGTTGCGCGTGCTCTACGTCGGTGAAGGCAACAACACCGCGTCGGCGTTGGCCCTGGCGCTGTCCCGGTACCCCGACACGGAGCTGTACCTGCGCACGCCGCCGGACTACGGCCTTGACCAACGGTTCCTCGACCGGGCGGCGCTCAACGCCAAGCGCAGCGGTGCGCTGGTGGAGGAGCGCCACGACATGGACGACCTGCCGCCCGTCGACGTGGTCTATACCACACGGTGGCAGACCACGGGAACGGTCAAACACACCGAAGACTGGCGAGAGGTGTTCGCCCCGTTCCAGGTCGACACCGCGGTGATGGCCGAGACCGGCGCCAAGGTGTTCCTGCACGACCTGCCCGCGCACCGCGGCGAGGAGGTCACGGCGGAGGTGCTCGATGGACCGTCGAGCCTCGCGTTCCAGCTGGCCGAGAACAAATACCACAGTGCCCGTGCCGTACTCGAATGGTGCGCGGGCGCCGAAACCCGGGGAGATCCGGTGAGCCATGGCTGACGAAGTCCTGCTGTCGGAAGGCGAATGGCGGCTGTGGAACGAGTTCGCCTTGCGCGGCCCCGGATTTCCCGCCGCCGGAGTGCTGAGGCTGGCACCGCTCGGACTCGCCGAGGCGGCTGACGGGGTCGACGGGCTCACCGGTCCCGAGTGGCTCGCGTTCGAGGAGCGGTTCGCCGACGCGATGGTGAACAACGTCAAGGAACTGCAGGAGATCGCCGCGTTGCCCGCCTTCCGGGCCGCGGTGGCGTGGCAGAACCCGGCCCTGGTGCAGCGGGGGATCGGCTTGTTCCTGGCGTGGGATCCCTCGGCGGAAGGGCGCACCAGCAAACGGCGTGAACGTGAAGAGCTCGTCGCGCACTACTGGCAACGGTTCTGCGTGAAGAACGACACCATCGGCTTCTTCGGCCCGGTGGGCTGGGGCCGGTGGGACGAGTCGGTCGAGGGTGTCACCGTCGAGCCTGGTTCCGGTCTGGTCGCCGAGTCGAACATCTATTTCTCGAGCTGGGCCGTCGACGCGGTCGCCCGCACGATCGGCGTGGATCCCCGGCTGCGGGCCTGGATCGCGCCGCGCCGGGTGTCCTTCGTCCGGGTCACCGGAGACCTGGCGGGGATGCCCGGACGCCTACCCCAGCGGCTCGAGCCACTCGAACGGGAGATTCTCGTGCGCTGCGACGGTATCCGCCGTCCGGCGGAGCTGGCGGCGGCTCTCGGCGGCGAGGTGGCCGAAGACGCCGTCGTGTCCATCTTGGACGAACTGGTGCGGCGACGGCTGATCGTGTGGCGGCTGGAGGTGCCGACCTGCGCTCATCCCGAGCAGTACCTGCGAACCGTGCTCGACCGGGTTGCGGACCCCGAGCTGCGGCGGGACGCGTTGTCCAAAGTGGAGGTGCTCGAGCGCGGCCGCGACCGGATCCAGGCGGCCGGTGTCGACGCCGACGCCCTGTCCGCGGCGTTCACCCAGCTGGAAAGCGAGTTCGAGACGCTGACCCAGGTCGCGGCGCAACGTGCCAAGGGCAAGCGGACCGCGCCGTGCCGGGCGCTGATCTACGCCGACTGCCGCCGGTCCGCCACGGTCCGGATCGGCGCCGCGATCCGCGACGAGCTGACCCCGCTGGGCCTGTGCCTCACTTCCGCCCGCTGGCTGACGGGCCGGTTCGCGGAGGTCGTCGGACGACGTGTCCGGCAGGCTTACGAGCGTCTGCGTGACCGGGACGGGAGCGCGGACCTCGCGTCGCTGTGGATGGAGTGCCTACCCGCCCCGCACGGCGAGTCGATCGCCGACATCGACCGGATCCAGGCCGAGCTACGGGAACGCTGGGCCCGGATCCTGGACGTCCCCGAAGGAGCCCGCCGCGTGCGACTGTCCAGTGTGGACATCGCGGACCGGGTGCGGGAGGAGTTCGCGGAGACCGGCCCGAGCTGGCCGCAGGCCCGGTACGTCAGCCCGGACGTGATGGTCGTCGCGGACGACGCGGCCGAGGTGGCACGCGGGAACTTCGAGCTGGTCCTCGGCGAACTGCACGTCGCGATGAACACGGCGAGCACGTCGCTGTGGGTGATGCAGCATCCGGACGCCGGACGGCTGCTCGCCGAGACCTCGACGGACTTCCCCGGACCGCGCCTGCTGCCGATGCTGCCCAAGGAACAGCCGCCGCGATGGTCGGCGCGCAGCCGGATCTCGTTGGACCGGCCGGAGGACTACTACGTGGCCTTGGTGGACCACACTGTCGACCCGGAGCGGGAGCGGACGGTGCTGAGCGCCGACGTCCTGGTCGAAGAACGGGGTGACGGGCTGGTGGCCGTGTTGCCCGACGGCGCGGAGTTCGACGTGCTCGACGTGTTCAGCAACGCGATGACCAACCGGGTCATGGACCGGTTCGCCCTGCGTCCGGTCGCCGACCATTCGCCGCGGGTGACGGTGGATCGGTTGGTGGTGGCGCGGGAGTCGTGGTCGATTCCGGTGGGGGATTTGGGTTTTGTGTCGGAGAAGTCGGAGGCGCGGCGGTTTGTGTCGGGTCGTCGGTGGCGTGATTCGTTGGGTTTGCCGCGTTTTGTGTTTGTGGTGTCGCCGGGGGAGCCTCGTCCGTTCTATGTGGACTTTGATGCTCCGGTGTATGTGAATATTTTCGCGAAGGCGGTGCGGCGGTTGGCGCGTCAGGATCCGGGTGGTCGTGTGGTGATCACGGAGATGTTGCCGTCGCCGGAGCAGGTGTGGCTGACCGACGACGTGGGTAATCGCTACACGTCGGAACTACGTTTCGTCGCGGTCGACCAGTCCGTCCGATGATCGTCAGGGCGCCCCGGCTCGGCGCGGCCGACGTGCTGGCGGCGGCGCGGCGGACCGCCGGCCGGATCCGGCGCACACCGCTGCTTTCACTGGAAGGCCTGCCGCGGATCCTGCTCAAGGCCGAGCATCTGCAGCACGGCGGCTCGTTCAAGACACGCGGCGCGGCGAACGCGATGCTCGACCTGTCCGCCGCCCACGTGGTGGCAGGCTCGTCGGGCAACCACGGGATCGCGGTCGCGCGGCTCGGCGCGGAACTGGGCGTGGGGGTGACGATCGTCGTCGCGGGTGGTGCGCGGGCCGACAAGGCCGCCGCCATCGAGAGGCTCGGCGCCCAGGTGGTCGAGGTGCCCGGTGGGGTGGCCCAACGGGACCAGTACGCGCGCGACCTCGCCCTCCGCACCGGCGCGGTGTTCGTCCCCTCCTCGGACCACCGGCTGGTGGTCGCCGGCGCGGGTACCGCGGGGCTGGAGGTCTTCGACGCGATACCGGATCTCGACGCGATCTTCGTGCCGACCGGTGGCGGCGGCCTGCTGGCGGGCGTGTGTCTGGCCGCCGAGGGAATGCTCAGGGCACCACGGATCATCGGCGTCGAACCGGTGGCGGCACGGCGTTACGCCCTCTCGCTGGCGGCCGGATGCCCTGTCGAGGTGCCCCCTTCCGACACGGTGGCCGACGGGCTGCGTGGCCAGCGTCCGGGCGCCATCCCGTTCCCGATCATCCAGCGCCGGGTCGACGAGATGATCGAGGTCACCGACGAGGCGATCCTGGCGGCGACGGAACTGTTGCACCGCAACGGCATCGAGGCGGAACCGAGCGGAAGCGTCGCGCTCGCCGGAGCCTTGCGGACCCGGTTCGCCGGCCGGGCCGTCGCCATCGTGTCCGGCGGGAACACACCCCGGCGCTTCCGCGTCGCCGATCCCCGATAGCCGCGAGGAGCGTTACCGACATGTTGTGGTTGAGCGAAAAGTGGCGGCTCTGGGACCAGTTCGCGGTCCGTGGCGCCGGTTTCCCCGCGTCGGGCGTGCTGCGCTTGGCGCCGGAAGGACTGGCCGCGGCCGCGGACCAGTTCGACGGGGAGGTGTTCGACAAGCAGTTCGACGCCTCGGCCGTGGAAACAGCCGTCGAACTCCAGGCGATCGCCTCCACACCGGGGTTTCGGGCCGCCGTCGAGTGGCAGAACTCCACGATCTGGCGGACCGGTGTCGAGTCCTTCCTGGCGTGGGAGCCGTCGGTGGCCGGCCGGACGAGCAAACCGCGGCAGCGCGAGGAGCTGGTGGCGCAGTACTGGCAACGGTTCTGCGTGAAGAACGACACGATCGGCTTCTTCGGCCCGGTGGGGTGGGGGCGGTGGGACGAGTCGGTCACCGGCGTCCGGGTGGAGCCCGGCTCCGGGCTGGTCATGGCTTCGAACGTCTACTTCGCCAGCTGGGCCGTCGACGCGGTGGCCCGCACGATCAGCGCCGATCCGCGATCGCGGAACTGGGTGGCGCCGCGCCGGGTGCCGTTCGTGCGGATCTCCGACGGATTCGCGCATCTCCCCAGCCGAGCGCCGCAAGAGATCCCGCCGGCCCTCCTCCGGGTGCTCGGACAGTGCGACGGAGTCCGCACGGCGCAGGCGATCCAGGAGGACTTGGGCCCCGGCATCGACGTGGCCGCCGCGTTGACGGACCTGGTGCTGCGCCGATGGATCGTCTGGCGGCTGGACATCCCGGCGAGCGCGCATCCCGAGCGGCGGCTTCGGGGATGGCTGGAGTCCGTCGGTGACACCGAGTTCCGGGAGCATTGGCTAGCCAGGCTGGACGAGCTGGAACGCGGTCGCGATCGTGTCAGCGTGGCGACGCCGGTGGGGCTGCCGGACGAACTGAGCGCGTTGGAGACCGAGTTCACGACCTTGACGGGAACGGCGGCCACCCGCGCCAAAGGCACGAACACCGCCCCCTGCCGCGGGCTGGTCTACTCCGATTCCGTCCGCGCGGCGCGGGCCCGGCTCGGCACCGACGTACTGGCCGAGCTCACCCCGCTCGACCTCCTGCTGACCAGCGCGACCTGGCTGACCTCCAGGCTCGCCGACGCGGTGCTGGGTCACGCCCGGCGGGTCCACGCCGACCTCGCGGCCGCCGGACCGGTCGACCTCGCCGCGTTCTGGTTCGCGTGCATGCCGATCCTGCACGGCTCGGCGGTGGCCGACGCCGCGGCGCTCCGCCAGGAGCTGTCCGCCCGATGGGCGCGAATCCTCGAAGTCCCCGAAGGAGCCCGCCGCGTGCGACTGTCCAGTGTGGACATCGCGGACCGGGTGCGGGACGAATTCGGCGAGCCGTCCCCCGGCTGGGGCATGGCCCGCTACCTCAGCCCGGACGTGTTCGTCATCCCGGGCGACGACGGCGGGCTGGTGCTCGGCGAACTGCACATCGCGTCGAACACGCTCGGCGCCTCGCTGTTCGTCAACCAGCATCCGGCGCGCGGCGAACTGCTCGCCGAGACCGCGGCCGACTTCCCGGGCCCGCGCCTCCTGCCGATGCTGCCCAAGGAGCACCGATCCCGCCTGTCCGCCCGGATCCGCTATTCCCTCGACCGGCCGGAGGACTACTACGTGGCCTTGGTGGACCACACGGTCGACCCGAAACGGGGGCGGACCGCGCTGAGCGCCGACGTCCGGGTGGAGGCGCGCGGTGACCGGCTGGTGGCCGCGCTTCCCGACGGCGCGGAGTTCGACGTGCTCGACGTGTTCGGTCACGTGCTGACCACGTTGGCGATGGACCTCTTCCGGATCATGCCGGACGCGGACCATTCGCCGCGGGTGACGGTGGATCGGTTGGTGGTGGCGCGGGAGTCGTGGTCGATTCCGGTGGGGGATTTGGGTTTTGTGTCGGAGAAGTCGGAGGCGCGGCGGTTTGTGTCGGGTCGTCGGTGGCGTGATTCGTTGGGTTTGCCGCGTTTTGTGTTTGTGGTGTCGCCGGGGGAGCCTCGTCCGTTCTATGTGGACTTTGATGCTCCGGTGTATGTGAATATTTTCGCGAAGGCGGTGCGGCGGTTGGCGCGTCAGGATCCGGGTGGTCGTGTGGTGATCACGGAGATGTTGCCGTCGCCAGAGCAAGCGTGGTTGACCGACGATGCCGGGAATCGTTACACCTCCGAACTGCGCTTCGTCGCCGTGCACGGCGGATAGCCGGTTTGTCTGCGCGTTCTTCCCTGCGAAAGGCGAGCGCCGTCCGTCAGGCTGGGTGGCATGCTGATCCTGTCCCATGGTGACGTTCGGCGGGTCCTCGACGGTGCGGAGCACGATGTGCTGGCCGCGGTGCGGGCCGCGTACGTCCTGCACGCCCAAGGCCGGACGGCCGTGCCACATTCGGTTTTCCTGCGATTCCCCGGCGATGAACGCAATCGGATCATCGCGCTGCCCGCCTATCTCGACAGCCCCGAGGCGGCGGTCGCCGGGGTGAAGTGGGTGTCGTCCTTCCCCGGCAACGTGAACTCCGCGCTGGACCGGGCGTCGGCGGCGATCATCCTCAACTCGATGCGCACCGGCCACCCCGAGGTGCTCATCGAAGGAGCGACCATCTCGGCGCGGCGCACCGCGGCGAGCGCCGCTGTCGCCGCCGCGACCCTCGGCACCACCGGCTCCGGGGTGACGCTCGTCGGAAGCGGCGTGATCAACTTCGAGGTCCTGGCATTCCTCCGGGCCGTGGACGCCGGGCTGGACTCGGTCACCGTATTCGACCTCGACCAGGATCGGGCCGGTGCCTTCGCGAGCCGGTGCGCCGCGCGGTGGCCGGACATGAAGGTCGACGTCGCCGCGAGGATCGAGGACGCCCTCGCCGCACATCCGCTGGTGAGCCTGGCGACCAGCGCCACCGTCCCGCATATGGACGGGTCGCACTGTCAGCCGGGAGCGTTGATCCTGCACCTGTCCCTGCGCGACCTCACGCCGGAGACCATCCTCGACGGCGTCAACATCGTCGACGACGCCGACCACGTCTGCCGGGCCGCGACGTCACCGCATCTCGCGGAGCAGCAGGTCGGCCATCGCGACTTCATCTCGAGCTCGCTCGGCGAGCTCTTGCTCGCCGGTGGGCGGCACGAGCGGAGCGCGGACGCTCTCACCATCTTTTCGCCCTTCGGCCTCGGTGCGCTGGACCTCGCCGTCGCGGACCTCGTGCACCGGCGCGCCCTTGAGCTCGGCCTCGGTACCCGCATTCCGGGGTTCCTCGGCAACGTGTCGGCCTGACCGCGGAGTGTCCGTGAAGGCCTCCTTCCCTACGCTCAAGGTAGGGAAGGAGGCCTTCACGGACACCCCGTACCCCGAGGCACCCCTCACGACCTCGCCCCTGATGAAGCGGTAGCAGAAGCCCCGCGCGATCAATGCGTCAATTGACACAAGCCCCGTCGAAACTTCTTGCTAGTCATGATTCATGAGAACGCGATCAGCCGTGCATCGGACCGTGCTGGCGGTGGATGTGCAGGGGTTCGGCGATCAGCGCCGGACCACGCCGCATCAGCTCGTGGTCCGGGACGGCATGTACCGCGCGGTGGAGAACGCTTTCGGCGCCGCGGGTATGTCGTGGGCGGAGTGCCACCGCGAGGATCGCGGCGACGGTCTCGTCGTGCTGGCTCCCGCGCAGGCACCCAAGTCTTCGTTCGTCGAGCTGTTTCCCCACGCGGTCGCCGCGGAGCTGCGCGCGCACAACGCGACGCGGCGGGCGGAGCAGCAGATCCGGTTGCGCCTCGCGTTGCACGCCGGGGAGGTGGTCTTCGACGACCACGGGGTCACCGGCGCGGCGGTCAATCTGACCTTCCGGTTGCTGGACGCGCCCGTGCTGAAGGAGGCGCTGGCGGAGTCGCCGGGTGTGCTGGCGATGGTGACGTCGGGGTGGTTCTTCGAAGAGGTCGTGCGCAACAGTCCGGTCGCGGATCAGACGGCCTTCCGACGGGTTCGGGTGGCGGTGAAGGAGACCGCGACGGTGGCGTGGATCAGCCGTCCTGACCACCCCTATCCCGCTTCTCCGGAAGCTCCCTCGCCGAAGCAGGAGGAACCCGGCCAGACGGGGGCGACGGTCACGATGACCGCGACCTCGTCGGACAGCGGCAGGGTGTATCAGGCCGCACGGGACCAGCAGATCACCGAGGCATGATGCGTCCCGGCGACGAGGGCGAGGGAATTCACCTGGAGGCCCATGCCTCCGGTGACGCCCATATCCACCAAGCCGGCCGCGATCAGCATGTCCATTACGCCGACGGGGTGCACGGACGCCGCCGGGCCACCGCGGGGCGGCTCGTGCGGGAGTGCCCGTACCCGGGGTTGGCCGCGTTCGGGCCGGAGCAGGCCGGGTGGTTCTTCGGACGGGACGGCCTGGTCGCCGAACTCATCGCACATCTGGACGAGCGCCTGCCCACCGGTGGCGTGCAGATCGTGGTGGCGCCGTCGGGGGCCGGGAAGTCCTCCTTGCTGCGGGCCGGTCTGGTGCCCGCGCTCGACCGCGCCGCCCTGCCCGGCTCCGACGGCTGGCCGAAGCAGGCGCTCACCCCCACCGCGGAACCCTTGCGGGAACTGACCGCCGTCGATCGGGAGCAGGGCTCCCCGCGGGTCGTGGTGGTGGACCAGTTCGAGGAACTCTTCACGTTGTGCACCGACGACGAGCAACGGCACGCGTTCATCGACCGGCTCCTCGAGATCGGTGAGAACGGTGGCCTGGTCGTCATCGGGGTCCGCGCGGACTTCTATCCCGCCTGCGCCGACCATCCCCGGCTGAGGGCCGCGTTGCAGGACGCGCCGCTGGTGGTCGGGCCGATGTCGGAAGAGGAGTTGCGCGAGGCGATCCTGTTTCCCGCCAAGGCCGTCGAGCTCGACATCGAACCCGGGCTGGTCGAGGTGCTGCTGCGCGATCTGGGTGTCACGGCCAAGTCCGGCACCTCGGGATACGAGGCAGGACGGTTGCCGTTGCTGGCGCACGCGTTGCGGGTCAGCTGGCAGCAGCGAAGCGGCACCACGCTCACCGTGCAGGGGTACCAGGACACCGGCGGCATCCGCAACGCCGTCGCCACCACCGCCGACCGGGTGTTCACCGGGCTGGACGAGGCCGGGCGAAAGGCGGCGCGCTCGGTGTTCCTCCGCCTGATCAAGATCGGGGACGGGACCGAGGACACCCGCAGACGTGTCCCGATCGCCGAGTTGACGAACGCCGCGGCGATCGTGGAGGCCTTCAGCCAGGCCCGGCTGCTCACCCGGCGGCAGGACGACGTCGAGATCACCCATGAGACCTTGCTGCACAGCTGGCCACGGCTGCGGGCGTGGATCAACGACGACCGCGCCGGACGGCTGACCCAGCAGAACCTGGAGGAAGCCGCGACCGCCTGGGACCGCGCCGATCGCGATTCGTCGTTGTTGTTCTGGGGCAGCCGTCTCGAGATCGCGCAAACGTGGGCCGAAAACGCTCCGGCAGGTGAGCTGAGCCAGGTCGGCGAGACCTTCCTGGCGGCCTGCGGACGAGCGCGCCGCCGGGCCGCGCGGCGACGTACGAGACTCATCGCCGTCCTCACGGTGCTCACCGTGGTCGCTTCCACGGCCGCGCTGCTCTTCTTGAGGCAGCAGAGTGAGGCCGTGCACCAGCGCGACCTCGCCATCTACAACAGGGTCCTTACCGAGGCGGATCAGCTCCGTGGCACCGACGTGTCGTTGTCGGCGCAACTGGATCTGGTCGCCCACCGGCTGCGGCCCGGCGAGGAGACCGCCACGCGACTGGTCACCGCGGCGAACATGCCGTTGTCCACCCCGCTGGCGGGCCATACGGACGTGGTCACCGCCGTGGCGTTCAGTCCCGACGGGCGCATCCTGATCACCGCGAGCATGGACGAACACCTGCGCGTGTGGAACGTGTCCGACGCCACCCGGCCGGTCCTGCTGGGGCAGGCCGCCGATTCCGGGAGCCGGGTCCACGCCATGGCGTTCAGCCCGGACGGACGCACGGTGGCCACCGGCAGCATGAGCGGGGCGGTGCGGTTGTGGAACGTCGCCGACCCCGCGCGTCCGGTGGAACTGGGCGGCTACCTGAAGGACCGAGACGGCTTCAGGGGGCAGGTGGGCACCATCGACGCGGTGGCCTTCAGCCCGGACGGTCATACGCTGGCCGCGGCCAGCGAACAAGGAACGGTGCAGTTGTGGAATGTCTCCGATCCTGCCCGGCGCGAGTCACCGAGCGAGGTCTTCGGTCACCACAAGTCCGTCAAAACGGTGGCGTTCAGCTCGGATGGGCGCACCCTCGCCACCGGTGGCGACGACTTCACGGTGCGCTTGTGGAACATCGCTGATTTCGGCAAGCCCGCGCCGCTGGGCGAAGCCTTGAAAGAGCACCGCGACACCGTCAACGCGGTGGCGTTCAGCCCGGACGGGCGCACGCTCGCCAGCGGCAGCGACGATTCCACCCTTCGCCTGTGGGACGTTTCCGATCCCGCGTCGCCCGCGAGCCTCGGCGGCTCCGCGAACGGCCATCTCGGCTCCGCGGTGAGCTCGGTCAAGGCGGTGGCCTTCAGCCGGGACGGGCGCACGGTGGCCACCGGCAGCGCCGATTCCACGACCCGGCTGTGGAACGTCTCCGATCCCGCACAGCCCAAGGGACTCGGCGAACCACTGAGGGGGCACACCGGCGCCGTCGACGCGGTCGCGTTCAGTCCCGATGGGCGGACCTTGGCCACCGGCAGCCTCGACCAGTCCGTCAGGCTGTGGAACATCCCGGGCTCCACGTTGACCGGTGGCACGAGCGCCATCTACTCGGTCGCGTTCAGCCCGGACGGGCGCACCCTGGCCACCGGGGAGGGCGATTCCGTCGTACGGCTGTGGGACGTCTCGAACCCCCTCCGACCCGCGTCCGTGGGACCGCCGCTGACCGGCGCGACGAAAGCCGTCGTCTCGGTGGCGTTCAGCCGGGACGGGCGCACGCTGGCCAGTGGCAGCACCGATTCCACGGTGCGGTTGTGGAACGTCGCGGATCCGGCGCGACCCGTCTCCCTCGGCGAGCCGCTGAAGGCGCACACAGGCGCCGTCAATTCGGTGGCGTTCAGTCCGGACAAGCGGACCTTGGCCACCGGCGGCAGCGATTCCACGGTGCGGCTCTGGGACATCTCGGACGTGGGCAAACCACAGGCCCTCGCGTACCCGCTGACCACTCATACTTCCGAGACCGTCCTGACCGGACGTACCGACGCGATCTTCTCGGTGGCGTTCAGCCCGGACGGGCGCACACTGGCCACCGGCAGCAGCGACTTCACCGCGACACTGTGGGACGTCTCGGATCGGACCCGGCCGGTGCAGGGCGCGCCCTTGACCGGGCACACCCAGCCGATCTACTCGGTGGCGTTCAGCCCGGACGGTCAGAGAGTGGCCACCGGCAGCGCCGATTCGACGGTGCGCCTGTGGAACATCTCCGACCCCGCGAGATCGAGCAGGCTGCCGACCGACCACGCCGGCACCGTTTCTTCCGTGGCGTTCGCCAGAGACGGCCGCACGTTGGCCACCGGCAGTACCGATTCCACCGTGCGACTGTGGAACATCTCGGATCCGGCGCGGCCCCTCTCCTTGGGACGCCCGCTGGGCGGTCACACCGACGCCGTTGTCTCCGTGGCCTTCAGTCCCGATGGGAACACCTTGGCCAGCGGCGGCGCCGACTTGTCGGTCCGGCTGACCGGGCTGAACGTGGACCGCGACATCGACCGGATCTGCGCCGTCACCGGCGCCACGCTCACCAGCAAGGAATGGGAACGCTATGTCGGCGGCGACGTTCCCTTCGCCCCGCCCTGTGGATGAGGAGAGCGTCATGAAGAAATCCGTTCTCATCGGCGCCCTCGCCGGAGCGATCGTGGTGGTCGGAGGTGTGATCTGGGCGGTGCAACCTCCTTCGGACGACAGCGCCGCCGCAGTGAGTTTGGCGGTAGAACTGACCGCCCAGGCCGACGTCTACGACGTGGCTTTCAGCCCGGACGGCCGAAACCTGGCGGTCTCCAGCAGAGACGGCACCGTGCGACTGTGGGACACCGGCACCCGACAAGAGTCCGGCAGGCCCATCACCGGGGTTAGCCGCGAAAACAGCCCGCTGCCGCTCGCGTTCAGTCCGGACGGCCGCACGCTCGCCACCGGCGGCTCCGACGTACGACTGTGGGACGTGGCCAGTCGTCAGCCACTCGGCCCGCTCTCCGATCCCGAGGCCGTGGTGCCGCAGCCCGTGCTGGCGCTGGCGTTCAGCCCGGACGGGCGCACCCTGGCGACCGGCGGCCTCGGCGAAACCCGGCTCTGGGACGTGAGCAGCCACCAGCAACGCGGCAAACCCTTCGGCCGGGGCATGTTCGACCTGGCGTTCAGCCCGGACAGCAGCACACTGGCCACCGCGGGCCACCAAGGCGCGTCGCTGTGGAACGTGGTCGATCAACAGCGGATCGGCGAAACCTTCGCGCAAGGCGACTGGATTTCCGGGGTGGCCTTCGCCCCCGATGGTCGAGTGCTGGCAGTCGCAGGCGGAGTCGCCGTCGACAACGGGGTGCGGCTGTTGGATCCGGTCAGCCGCAAGCAGATCGGCAAACCCTTCGGACACGGGATCGCCGGAGTGGCCTTCAGCCCGGACGGTCGGACTCTGGCCACCGTCGGTGGCAGCGCGAGCGACAGCGGCCACGACGAATCGGCCCGGTTATGGGACGTGGCCAGCCAGGAGCAGATCGGCGCGCCGCTCGAGCACGGCGTGCTCAGGGTGGCCTACAGCTCTGACGGACGTCACCTCGCTGTGGCCAGCGGCGGCCCGTCCGCACGATTGTGGGGTCTCGCGGGCACGGGACAGAGGTAAACTCTTCGCTTCTCTGCCGGCTACGAGATGAGGGGTTTCTTGCCAGCGCTGGAGTCTCTTGCCACGAAGATCATCGAAAAGTCTCTCACCGCGGTCTTGTCCCAGCTGGGCAAGCGATTGCGCGGCAGGCGGCTCAAGGCCACCAAGGAAGTCGTCCGGCAACTTGCGGCCTACGACTTCGCCGGCCAGCTCCGCCTGACAGCGGTGTTGCCGGAACTCTCGGCCGGTTTCTCGCTGGAGCAGGTGAAGACCTGCCTCGGTGGCCCCGTTTTCGAAGGCCTGCTGCACGAACTCGTCGCGGCTCGTCTCATGGGGATGCCGTCGGCCACCGTGAACCGTGTCCGGGAGAACATGCGGATCGCGCTGCGCCTGGAGTTCCCGCGGGCGGATCCCGAGCAGGTCATGGCCTTCGGCATCGACCTTTTCGAAGAGCTGGACAGGGTCGTTCAGGCCCTGGTCGCGAAGATCGGCGGTACCGACTCGCGGGAATTGGCCGAACTCCGTGAGAGCGCGACGGTTCTGCTCCACTCCAGCGAGGACAGCATCAAACGCCACAACTCCTATCTGAAGGGGCTGCCGGAAGCGGCGGAGGCGCTGGAGTGGGAGTCCACGTATCGACGGCAGGCCCGCGCCGCGCACGGCTACATCGAGCCGCCGGACTTCGAGCGGAAACGCAAGGTACCCATCGCGGACCTGTTCGTGTCCCCGCAGGTCGTCGCGCGTGAGGAGAGCGGCACCAGCCCGGTTCACGACGTGGAGACCTTGGCCGACGCGATCGACCGGACGGTACTGCTGGGCGACCCGGGCGGGGGAAAGTCGACCGCCTGCAACGTGATCACCTGGCTCGCCGAGGACCTGGTCCCGTTCGTGGTCGTCCTCCGGAGCTTCGTCGACGACAAGCAGTCCGTGGTCGACCACATCGAGTCCAGGCTGTCGGCGCACTACCAGTGCCCCGCTCCTTCACACGTGGTCGAAGGCTTGATGTTGTCCGGGCAGGCCTTGGTCATCTTCGACGGCCTGGACGAATTGATCGACACGTCCAAACGTCGTCTGATCACCGAACGCGTGGAACTGTTCTGCACGCGGTATCCGCTGGCGAAAGTGCTCGTCACGTCCCGGCGCGTCGGCTATGAGGAAGCGGCGCTGGACCCGAACGTGTTCGAGGTCCACGAGCTGGCCGAGTTCTCCGACAAGGATGTCAAGACCTACGTGACCAAGTGGTTCATGCAGGTCGACGGTGCGGGTGAGGACAAGGCCCGCGCACTCGCGTCGTCGTTCACCGAGGAAGTCGAGGCCGTCCCGGATCTGCGCTGCAACCCGTTGATGCTCTCGCTGATGTGCATCATCTATCGCGGTCAGAACTGGATACCCCGCAACCGGCCGGAAATGTACGAGCACTGTGCGAAACTGTTGTTCGAGAAATGGGACAGCAGCCGCAAGATCTATGTCGAGCTCGCGGCGAGCGACCATGTGGACGGGGCGATCAAACAGCTCGCCTACTGGATGTTCACCGATCCGGAAGCGGCACAGGGAGTCCGGGAAAGGGAGCTGGCTCGCGAAGCCGTGGACTACCTCGAACCCGCGTTCAGCTCGCGGCCGGAGGCCGTACGTGCCGCGAAACAGTTCATCGAGTTCTGCCGCGGGCGGGGCTGGGTGCTCACCGAAGTGGGTACCACAGCGGATGGAGAGGCCCTTTTCGCCTTCACCCATCGGACTTTCATGGAGTACTTCGCCGCCTTCGAACTGACCCGGCTGCATGACGGGCCGGAGAAGGTCGCGAAGGCGATCCTTCCGCACGTGGCGGCCGCGGAGTGGGAGATCGTCGCCGAACTGGCGGTGCAGATCTCCGAAAGGAACTCGCGGGACGGGGCCGCACGCATCCTTCGGACCCTGTTGTCCGACAAGCGGTACAGCGCGGTCGCGTCTCGGTACAACATCGCCCGGTTCGCCATGCGTTGCCTGGGTTTCGTCCACGTGCCTGTTGCGCTGGCCGAGGAGATCGGACGGTCGTTCGCCGAGTCTCTGCTCCGGTTCGGTGCGGCCGAAAAAAGGATCGACTCGTCTCACCCCACCGTTCTTCTCAAGCTCCAGCAGCCAGTCGAGACGGAGATCCTGGGCGTGCTGAGAGCCACGATGGCCGGCGGCGACAGCGGTCTACGCGGTATCGCCGCCGAGGTGATCGTACAGTTGCCGGAGGTCATGAGTGAGAGCAAGGGCGGCTATGCCGACAACTACGCACGATGGCGAAAACACCGCGACACCCTGTTCGTTGAGTTGCGCGCGGAGATCCTCAGTGTCCGGACGGAGGAAATCTGGGTCGCCGCGTGGCGGCACGGGCTGATCTCGTTGGAGCAGTTGCTCGTCGAAGGGCCGAACGAGGACCGCTATCCCTTGAGCGTGTTGTTTCGAGGGGTGACTTTCGAGTGGGTCGGTGGTGGCTGGGGGGACTGGGGCTCGTTCATCCCCAGCCGCCTCCTCCAAGCCGGCGCCGACCTGGTACCCGACTTCCCGGTGACGCGAGGAGAACTCGATTGGCTCGGCGGATTCATCGACAGCCTCGGCTCGCCTCCCTGGGTGGTGCGGCCCGGGTACTCGGGCACAATGCCCGGCGTCCGTGGCGGCGACTTCCAGGTACGGAAACTCGCCACAGACCAAGGATGGACCCTCTTCAGGCTGGTGCTCATCGGCATCGAAGCCGATAGCACGGGAGCGCCGGTGCCCCCGGATGTCGGGTCGCGCAGGTACTACGACGTCGTGGACGCTCTGGCCTTGCGTCGATGGGACGGTATAGGCCTACCTTCGTGGCTGTCCCAGGCCATCGAAGACCTGCCCCCGGAACGGCGGGACCTGGTCAACGCCTGGCTCGACCGACAGGTCCACTTCGTCGCGGAATGACTTGGGCCCGGAGAGCGACGGTGAACACTACTGCTTCTGGGAATCGGTCTGGCCTCTCAGAAGAAACGGGCGAAGGCGCTCTTCCGTCATCACCCTCCCTCTCAGGGCTACCACTAGCGAGGAGTGATCGAGCATGGTCGCCGATTCACCCGTCAGTGGTGAATGTGCCGGTTGTGTTGTTGCTTAAAATTACGAACACCTGTTCGATGGTTTTGCGGTATTGTTGTGGGGTGTCCGAGACGTTTCTCCCTGAACTGCCGCAGGAGCTGTGGCGTGCTGGCAAGCTGGAGCTTGCTCATGGCGTGCTGCAGTTCCTGCAGCTGATGCGGATCGCCTCCGCCGGGTTGGGGCGGTATCTGGCGGAGGTCGAGTCCCGGGGCGCGAAAGACCTCTACGGCTACGGTTCCACGGCGGCGTGGTTCGCTGATGTGGCCGGGTTGTCGCGGGGTGAGGCCGGTCCGATCGTGAGTCAGGCGATCGCGCTGAACCCGACCCGAGCGTTGGACGGCACCGAGGTTCCGGCGATGGCGCCCGCGACCGGTGCGGCTGCCGCCGAGGGCGCTATCGGGAGTGAACGGATCAAGCAGATCCTGGACATTCTGGCCCGGATTCCGTCGGGCACCTCGGTCGAGGATCGGGAGTGCGCGGAGAAGACCCTCGCTGATCTGGCGCGGGACGCGGGTCCTCGGCAGGTGTCGAAGCTCGGGGACAACCTGCTGGCCTGGCTCGACCCTGATGGGAACGAACCCAAAGACCCGGAACCGAAGCAGCCCTGTCGTGAAGTCACGCTGGAACGGCGCAAGGACGGGTTCTGGACACTGAACGGCCTCCTCGACGACGAACTCGGTGCCCGCACCGCCGCAGCCCTCGAGGCCTACGCGGCACCACCCCCGATCGACGAATCCGGCCAAGCGGATCTGCGCACCAAAGCCGAGCGTCAAGGTGATGCGTGGGCCGAACTCCTGGACTTGGCGGTCGCGTGTCCTGATCAGCCTGGGACCAACGGCTACCGGACTCTGATCCACGTGACCATCGGGCTCGAGGAACTCAAGACCGGGCTCGGCACCGCCTGCGTGGACTTCATCGGAAAGATGACCGCCCGCGAGGCACGGATGGCCGCGTGCGATTGCCTGATGTTGCCGGTCGTGCTCAGTGCGGCTGGTGAGCCGTTGGATGTGGGGCGGTTGAAGCGGTTCGTCACCCCCGCCCAGCGCCGAGCCCTCAACATCCGCGACCGAGGCTGCGCCTTCCCCAGCTGTCACCGCAGACCGAGGAACTGTCACGCCCACCACATTGATCACTGGGCAGACGGCGGCCCCACCGACCTCCGCAACCTCGTCCTGCTCTGCGGGTTCCACCACCGCCTGATCCACCACGGCGACTGGCAAGTCCGGATGGCAGCCGATGGGTTACCGGAGTTCATCCCACCCCAGTACCTGGACCCGCTACAACGAGCCCGGCGCAACACACTCCACCGCGCCCACGCATGATCCGAGGAGCCCGCCACCACCCCCGCCGGCGACGGGCCCCTCGGCATGCCCACACCACCCGAGAGCAGACCTGCCGGTCACGACCTCCGGCCGGCAATCGGGCGAGGAAGATGCACTCGACGTCGGCAATCCTTCCCGCTCAACCACGCCGGAAGCCAGCACGAACCTCGCAAGGTCACCCGGACAGGACCCGACCTGGCGGACAAGCAGTTAGCGGTCCGCGAACCGGAGGAGCTTGCCCACACCACCCGAGAGCAGACCTGCCGGTCACAACCTCCGGCCAACGACCGGCAAGGAAGATGCACTCAACGTCCGCAATCCTTCCCACTTAACCACGCCGGAAACCAGCAAGATCCCCGCAAGGTCACCCAGGCAAGACCCGGCCCAACGGACAAGCGGATAGCGATCCGCGAACCCGAGGAGCATGCCCACGCCACCCGAGAGCAGACCTGCCGGTCACGACCTCCGGCCGACAAACCGGCGAGGAAGATGCACTCAACGTCCGCGATCCTCCCCGCTCAACCACCCCAGAAACCAGCACGAACCCCGCAAGGTCACCCAGGCAAGACCCGACCTAACGAACAACCAAATACCGGTCCGCCAGAACCCGACTCACCACTCACAACCACCCGGATGTCGCGAAAGCCGATTCTCCCCGCCCGATTCTCCGATAGAAGCACACCCGATCCTGACCAGGACCGTCGTAGTCGCTGTGCAAGGAAAGACCGTCCACCACTCGATCCCCGGCTTCGAGGGTGAACCCCATGGCGCGGTGAAAGGCAATGGATCCGGCGTTCCCCGGCGAAGTGATCGCCCGGACCTCCGTGCGGCCCGCCTCGGCGGCGCGCTGGAAGAAGGTCGTGTACAGACGGCGAGCTGCGCCTTGCCCGCGAAGCGTCGGGTCCACTCCCACGAAATGGACGTACGCCTCGGTCTCGTTGTCGGCGGAGTAGAAGCCGACGAGGAAAGCCCTGATGCCGGATTCGTCCTCCAGGACCAGGCTCGTGCCGGAGAAGAACTGCAAGAACAGTTTGGGGAGCAGGAGGGAGAGTTCGCGGGCCTGTTCGGGAGTACGCGAGTCGCCCCACCACTGGTGCACGCATTCGACGATCGTGGCGTGGTCGGAGACGCGGGCTCGGCGCGGGTCGGGCATGAGGTTCCTCTCGGGGATGATCTTGTCGCACAGGGGATCACAGCCGGATCTTTTCCGCGACAATGGCCGGCATGGAGGCAGTTGAGGTCGTCGTCGCGCACCATGAGTGCGCGACTCTGCGTGTCGGAGATCTGTTCCTGAAGATCGACGCCGATCAGACGCGCACTGACGTCGAGGTCGAGGCGATGGCCCTGGCGCCGATCCCGACGCCGGAGGTCCTGTGGCGGAAACCGCCCGTGCTCGCGCTGGCCGTCCTTCCGGGCAGAGCGCTCGGCCGCCTTGGCGAGCCGTCCACCGCGTCGTCGGCTGCGTGGGCCGCGGCGGGGGCCGCGGTACGGAAGGTGCACGACGCGCCGTTGCCTCCGTGGCCGGGCCGGAGCCCTGATGATTTCGCGGCGCGGCTCGATGCCGAATGCGAGTGGCTCATCACCACCGGTGTCCTCCCCGCCGACCTGGTCACGCGCAACCGCCGGATCGCCGAGGCCGCGCTCCGGCCGTGGAAACCAGTGTTCATCCACGGTGATCTGCAGATCGCCCACGTCTTCGCCGACGGAGACGAGATCACCGGCGTGCTCGATTGGACCGAGGCCGCTCGAGGTGATGCCTTGTTCGACCTCGCCACCTTGACGCTCGGGCACGAAGAACACCTCGGCGACGTCATCGCGGGCTACGGTACCGACGTCGACCTCGACGTGATCCGCGCGTGGTGGTCGATACGCAGTCTGCTGGGGATCCGCTGGCTGGTCGAGCACGGCTTCGACCCGGCCTCACCGGGGTGCGAAATCGACGTCCTGAAGTCCGGAATGTGAAGCCGGAGAACGACGCCTGGATATATCAATCCATATTGATGTATCGTCCGGCTGGTGGAGATCGCCGGACCGTCGGAGCCGCCGCCGTTCGTGCGGCTGGCGAGTGATCCGCTGCGCTGGCGCTTGCTGCGCGAGCTGGCACACGGCGACCGCCGGGTGCGGGAGTTGGTGGAGATCGTCGGGCAGCCGCAGAACCTGGTGTCCTACCACTTGCGCAAGTTGCGGGCCGCGGAGCTGGTCACAGCCCGGCGGAGCAGCTTCGACGGCCGAGACACCTACTACCACCTCGATTTGAAGCAGTGCGCGGACTCCCTGGCCGAGGCGGGAAGCGCACTGCACCCTGGCCTCGTGCCGAACCGGGTGGACGCGACGCGGACAGCGTCCCGGCCCAAGGTGCTGTTCTTGTGTACCGGCAACAGCGGCCGGTCGCCGATGGCCGAGGCGTTGCTACGGCATCGAGCCGGTGGGTCGGTGGACGTGTCCAGCGCGGGAAGCCGGCCGAAACCGTTGCATCCCGATGCCGTGCGGGCCCTCGCCGAGCGCGGCATCTCGCTGGAGCACGAACCGGTCCATGTGGACAGCCTTCGGCGCAGGCGTTTTCACTGGGTGATCAGCCTGTGCGACCGTGTCCGCGAGGTCCGCCCGGAATTCCCCGGGCATCCGCGCGTCGTCCACTGGAGCCTGCCGGACCCGGCCGGGGAAGCCAGTGAAGCGGGGGAGACCTGTCCGGCGTTCCGTCGTCTCGCCGTCGAGCTGGACAGCCGGATCGGGTTCCTGACCTCCCGAATCGATGAGGTGAGAAAGGCATGACTTCGGAATCGGTGGAGTTCCACACCGGGCTGGGCGTCCGGTTCCGCGGCGATGTCGCCACCGGGCCCGCCGCCCGATGACATCACAGCCCGATCCCACGACGCAGGGAAAGTCCACAAAGGACGGAACCGTCGCGCCGAGCCTCGGGAAAGTGCTGAAGGAATGGGGCCGGATCGGGTGTATCGGCTTCGGCGGCCCGCCGACCCATATCGCGCTGCTCCGCAAGTTGTGTGTGCAGCGTCAGAAGTGGTTGTCGGATCAGGAGTTCGAAGACGCGATCGCCGCCTGCAACCTGCTTCCCGGCCCGGCGTCGACCCAGCTGGCGATCTTCACCGCGTGGCGGGTGCGCGGCCGCGCGGGGGCGCTGGTCGGAGGCCTGGCGTTCATCGTGCCCGGCCTGGTCGTGATCCTGGCGCTGGCGGCGCTGTTCCTCACCGGGTCTCCGCCTGCCTGGGTCCGTGGAGCCGGGGCGGGTGCGGGTGCCGCGGTCGCGGCCGTCGCGGTGCACGCGGGTGTCGGCCTGATCCCGGCAGGCTGGCGCCGTGCGGCGGGCACCGGCCGGATTCGCTGGATCCTCTACGTCGTCGCGGGTATCGCGTCGGCGGCCACGCTCGGTCCTTGGCTGGTGCTGGTCCTGCTCGGCTGCGGCGTGATCGAGCTGACCGTGCACCGAGCACGCCGCGGCGAAGCGGGGACGGCATTGCTCGCCGTTCCGGCGCAGTCATGGGCCGCCGCCGTGGCGGGGGCCGGTGTCTTCGCCTCGGTGGCGTGGGTGGCGCTCAAGGTCGGGATGCTGTCCTACGGCGGCGGCTTCGTGATCATCCCGCTCATGCAGGACGACGCGGTGAACACCTACCACTGGATGAGCGCCGGGCAGTTCCTCAACGCGGTCGCGCTCGGCCAGATCACCCCGGGGCCGGTGGTGCAGACCGTCGCCGTCGTCGGGTACGCCGCGGCCGGGCTCGCGGGCGGCATCCTCGCCTCACTGGTCGCCTTCACCCCGTCGTTCCTGTTCATCTTGTTCGGCGCCAAGCATTTCGACCGGCTGCGCGGGAACCCGAACGTGCGCGCGTTCCTCGACGGCGCCGCTCCGGCCGCCGTCGGCGCGATCCTCGGCTCGGCGATCCCGCTCGCGCTCAGCCTGACTCAGGCGTGGCAGTACGCCGTGCTCGCCGGCGCCGCGATCTTGTTGATCGTGCTGCGGCGTGGCGTGGTGACCACGATCCTCGCCGCGGCGGGCGCCGGCGTCGTGCTCGCGCTCGCAGGGGTGCTCCTGCCGAGCTGACCGCTCAGTGAGAGTCCAACCCCCGTGTCGTGACGACGCGAGCGCTGCCGTCGGCCAGGCGGTAGGACAGTCCGGCGACGGCGGCTTCTCCGGCGTCGATCTTGTCGGCGAGCAGCCGGGAGCGGTCGACCAGGAGGTCGACGGTGTGGCGGATGTGCTCGTCGATGATGTCGTCGTCGCTGGTGAGCCCGGCGGCGCGGGCGGCGAGGACGCTCGGGGTGACCCGTTCGATGACGTCGCGGACGAAGCTGTTGGTGCCGAGCCCGTCGGTCAGCGCCGCGCGGGTCGCGGCGACGGCGCCACAAGAGTCATGGCCCAGCACGACGACCAGGGGAGAGCCGAGCACGCTGACGCCGTACTCGATACTGCCCAGCACCTCGGCTCCGGCGACGTGGCCCGCGGTGCGGACGACGAACAGGTCACCCAGGCCGCGGTCGAAGATGATCTCGGCGGCCAGTCGCGAGTCCGAACAGCCGAAGAGGACGGCGAAGGGGCGCTGTCCTGGTGCTGTCTCTGCCCGGCGGGTGGCGTCCTGGTTCGGGTGCTCCGGTGTGCCGGCGACGAACCGCCGGTTGCCGGTGAGCAGAAGGTCGAAGGCCTCGGAGGGGGTCGGCGGCGCGTCGCTCATGATCCGGACATTACCGGCTGCGGTCAAGATCAGCATGGCTCGGGCGGACACTGTGGCGAGCGCATCACCGCCCTGGGCACGGGTCGGCGGCGGGACAGGCTAGTTTGCTCGGGTGAGTCTCCTCGATGATGTGGCCGAGCGCGATGGCTGGCGATGCTGGGTGTGCGACGAGCCCGTCGATCCCGACATGTCGGTGAACGATCCGCGGGGGCCGAGTGTCGACAGCCGGACCGCCGACCGGAAGGCGAAGATCGCCGAGCGGCTCGCGCATCGCGGGTGCAACACCCGCAAGGGCGCGGTCAAGGTGGTCATCTCCTGGCCGGACAGCCTGCACGTGGTCGAACCCGCGCCGCTGATCACCGTCGCCGGGCGGCTGGAGCGCAAGGGCGGTCGCGAGATGGTGGCCCGGTGCCCGACCGAACAGGACGCCCAGGAAGCGGCGGACTGGCTGGTGGACCGGTTCTCACGGCTGGTCCCGGGGCTGCCGGTGACAGCCGCCGTCGAGCCGGGCGGCGGCCAGTTCCTCGTCATCCTGGCCGCCGGCCGCCGCTGACGGGTCGCGTCACGACCCGCCCTCCGGGATCGGGGCACTCAACGCGGACAGGCGTTTCAACAGGGCAGGGCGATGAGCCAGCAATTCATCCCGGTTTCGCGAACGAAGGTCGGCGATGTGTTCGCGAACCTCGTACGGGAATTCAGCCGCCGAAGCGCCCTTCTCGGTGAGCGCGCACCAGAACTCGGCCGCCAGCTCGGTTCTGAGGCGATGCCCGCGCAGCATCTCGTCGAGCATGGGCAGGAAGGTGTGGACATCGGAGATCCTGGCGAACAGGCGCAGGATCAACTTGAGGTTGTGGTCCCGGTAGGTGGGCCCGGCATGCTCGAGCAGCGCCTCGAGGTGCTGCAGGACGAACGAAACCGGTACCACGTCGTCGTTCACCAGCAGGTACGAGATCTGTGACGCGAACTGCTGTCCCCACTCCTCATGCCTCAGGAGGGCGTGTTTGCCGAACTGGACCAGGCGTTCGAAGACCGCGATCCGTTCTCGCGCCGGTGTCATGGACGAATGAAACGAGCCGGCCCGCACGAGATCGCCGGCAACGGATCTCACTTGTCCGGAAAGGGAAACGTAGGCGGATATCACCTGGCTGGGCAGTCCCTCCGGGCCGCCGAGCGCGTTGACGGCGAGGTCGAGGTTCGGGTCGCAGATGAGCTCGGCCGACGGCAAGATGTCAGTCGGTACTCGCAGATCCACGGTGAAAGCGCCGGCGGGCATGGGCAGCCAGGGAAGTTCAGGCGAAAGGGACGTTTCCGTCCGGTCTTCCCGCGAAACCAGGAGCACGGTGGGTATTTCGCCGTCCAGAAGGCGAACCGCTCGGTAGAGCCGAACCAGGCTGTCCCATTCTCCCGGACGTAACTGGGACCGCCAGAGGTACATGGTGCGCGTCCATTCGTCGACGTGGTCCCGCGACTCGGGGTACAACTCTTTCGAGGTCACTTCCGTGCCGATCGCCATCAGCAGAATGAGAAGATTGGCGCCGTAGGTGGCCAACCGGGCGGTGGCCGTCCTGGTGGCGGGCAGATAACCGCTGTAGAGGGTGTTGACCTCCGGCCGGTGCAGACCGTGGAACGCGGTGAGCAAGGCCGCTCGCATGGCCGTACGCCAGTTTTCCGACATCCTCGCGACGAGTTCTTCCAGGTAGTCGATCGTGGTCGACCGGGTCGAAAGCAGTGACCAGGAAAGGAAAGCCCGGAGTTCGACGTCGCCGGAAAGGTGCCCGGTGGTGAAATGCCGGGCGTTCTCCTGGCGTAGTCGCTCCACCATGTCCATGAGACTGCGCCAAACCAGCCGCACGACGAGGTACTCGCCGAAGGTCGCGTGCATGAACTCGTAGGTGCCCATCTCCTTGTCGTCCAAGGAGGTCCGTGCGCGATGGACGAAATAGAAGCGGCCGAGCGCGTTTTTGGCCTCACTGGCCAGCAGTCGATGTTCGTCGGTGACGACCTGCCCGGCGGGTGCGACGATCCGCAGCGCGGACAGGTCTTCGGCGAGCTGTGCGTCGGTGATCCACTGCGCGCCCCGGTTGAACATCCCCAGCGCGACGATCGACAGCACCATCAGTTCTTGCCGGACAGGAGGGTCGTCGAAGGAGACGTGACGATCGGTTTTGGCGACCTGACGCCGGGCGAACTGACCTAGCAGACGTTCGTAGAGTTCCGTCTGGCTCAGCTGGTGTCGTGATTGCTGCAACGCGCCGCTCTCGGCGTCGTACACCGCCAGCATGAGCAGCAGCAAGGGTTGTGAGGCGAGGTTGAGATAGGGCTCGACGACGTCGATGCCGAGTGGGCCGCGGCCCCCGTTCGCCAGGTGTTCCCCGTTGACCTCGTTCCAGGTCTTGAGCCATTGCCCCACCTGTTCCAGATCGAACGGCTCCAGCCGGACCGTGAGCACGCTCGCGGGAAGTCGCATGCGGTCCGCGACCGTCACCCGGCTGGTGATGATCACCGCCACGTGCCGCCCTTGGGTTTCTTCGATCTCCTGGAAGTGCTTGACCCGCAGCAGATAGTCCGACCTGCTCACCCCGGTCGCCTGGAGCAGTTCGTCGAACCCGTCCAGGAACAGCACCAGGATCGAGTTCCTCGCGGCTCTGGCGAAATCCGGCCAGGTCGTCGCTTCGTGGGTGGACAGGCGAATGGCGCGTTCGATCTGTTCGTGGATCGAGACGTCCGCCGGCACGTCGCGCAGCGCGACCCGGACCGACACGAAATCCGGTGACGGCAGCCTGGCGGCCTGCACCTCGGTCAGCAAAGACTTCCCGGCGCCGGGATGCCCCAGGACGACCAGGGGTTTGGTCCAAGCCCAGGGAGTGGAGAGGTAGCCCAGCAGGAACTTCTCGAAGTCCTCGCATACTCGCTGCCGCGCCCAGAAATCCTCGTCGTTCAGGGGAGTCCCGGGATCCGTGTCGGCCAGCCTGAAGTTCGGGTTGACGTACGCGCGATCGATCTCCGGCGCGTCGAGACCTGGGGGTAGCTCCTCCGAAGCGATGAGTTTCCGCTGGAGGACGGCCCGGTTGAACCGCACGATCGCCTGGAGCGCGGGGGTGACCCGCTCGACCGGCTCCGCCCTGGTGAGCAGGTCTTGGACCGCCCGGTGCACGTCCTCCAGCCGGTCTCTGCTCGAACGATGGCCGGAGATGTTCAACCAGATGGCGAACTCGGGGGATTCCACCGCCAGGCGCTGCGTCGCCGCGTCGAAATTCGAGATCGCCGCGGGGATCGCCAGTTGCAGGACGCCGCTCGTCTGGGACTTCCTGGTGTCGTCCAAGGAATCCCAGACGGCCAGCCCCTGCAGGAAGGTGTCGACGCGAAGGCTCAGCGCGCGATAGAACCGCTCCAGTTCGGACCGGAGGCCGAGACTGTCCGAAGTCATTCCCAACAAGGGGATTTCGGTCCGCACGATGGCCGCCGCGGCCTCGGCGAGCGAGTTCGCGGGGTCTCCCGCTGTCGCCAACCGCACCGAATCCCCACGCGAGACCTTCAGGCTGCCGAAATCGAACGGAAGCTTCTCCCGCTCCAGCGCGTCGAAATAGGCCGCGACCATGAGAACACCACGAGCGGCGTGGAGTCGCTGGATCCGGTCGAACTGACTCATTTTCCGGCGCTTGTCTATGCCGCGCTTGACCAGCTCGTCGGTCAGTCTCACGAATTCGATCTTCGCGTCGAAGATCGAGAGCAACTCCGGCAAGAACGGTGTCGCGGCCAGCAGCAAGCCGCCGAACAGCTTGTCGAGCTTCTGGACCAGCGGGCTGTTTTCGACGCCCAGAATCTCGACCGCGTCCCGGTACGTCAGTTTCGTCGGCACCCCATGTCCTCCCTCGGCAGGCGGCTGATTCTGTCAGAGGATGCAGGGGGATTCGGAGGATGGTGCCGAGTCTCGGGTGGCTGCGAGCGGTCGACTCCGAAATCGTGACTTTCACCTTCGCGCGACGGTGAAAACGCGGTTCGGGGCCGCACGGAGTACGCGAATCGTGTCGGTGGTTTATTTCCGAGGTGATCGGCGGAGGGATCGGACCCTGTTGCCGGACAAGCGTTCTCCTGGATGACCGTCCGGTGGTGCTCGCCGAGAGGATATGGCGGCTAAACAGTTTTATATCACAGTTAAGAGTTCGGTTAATCGAACATGAAGATCGAACTTAATTCTCCGGTTTCGACGTCTGGTGCTTTTCGTCGTTGTTCGGATCGTCGTCGTCGTGTACCGTAGGAGGCCGATACCTGGGGTGACTGTTCGGCATAAGTACTTCTGCTTTTCTGCGTTATCAACGATTCGTGGGGGATCGATGTCAAGTTCGCATGCTGTCTCGTCGTATACGCTGAAGCCCGCTGATTATCGGTGTGCCCCAGTGACCGCCGCGGTAGCGCGAACCTAGGTCTTGCGTCGTGCGTGTGCTCATCGTGGAGGGTGACACCGATGCGGCCAAAGTACTCGCCGGCAGGCTGGAGCGGCACGGTTACGCCTCGGACGTGGTGAAGACCGGGAACGCGGCCTTGCGGCAGTATTACCGTGCCGACCTGGTGCTCATGGATCTCGAATTGCCCGATCTGGACGGACTGGAGGTCTGCCGCGAGATCCGCTCCTTCAGCGAGTTGCCCATCATCGTCGTCACCGCCAGAAGCAGTGAATTGGACCGGGTGCTCGGCTTGCAGGCCGGATCGGACGACTACCTGGTCAAACCGTACGGTTTCCGCGAGCTCATGGCCCGTATCGATGCCGTGATGCGCCGGGTGCGCGGCGGCCTTCCGGAGCCGAAGACCCTTCTCTGCGGGGCGTTGAAAATCGACACCCGCACCCGCCGGGTATGGGTGGGCGACCGTGAGGTCGGCTTGACGCGAAAGGAGTTCGATTTCCTGCACCTGCTCGCTTCCCGCCCCGAAACGGTCTTCTCCCGACGGTTGATCATGTCGAAGGTGTGGGAGTGTGACGACTCGACGGGCAGTCGCACGATCGATACGCACGTCAGCGGTCTCCGCAACAAACTCGGCGGGAGCTCATGGATCGTCACCGTACGCGGTGTCGGATTCCGGCTCGGCAACGGCTGATCCCGGCCCGATGAATTGTCTCTTCGCGAAAAGTCCCTTGCAGAGAAATAACCGAACTTTGCGAAGACTTGCAGTTCGGACGCTTGACCGTTCTTGATCATCGGCGCAAAACTTGTGGCCGGTTGCCCATGACCGATCCTAGGGGGTCTGATTGCTCGTGGACCGACACGTCCTGTTGTTGCACGGCTTCGGGGGTTCTGGTCCTTCGCATTGGCAGCGCTGGTTGCGGGAGGAGCTGGCTCAGCGCGGCGTCGGATGGGACTTTCCCGAACTCCCCGAGCCCGATCGCCCCGTTCTCGCGCACTGGCTGGCCGTCCTGCGAGACCGGCTTTCCGCGGTGCCGGACGGTGAAGTGGTGGTCGTGGCCCATTCCTGTGCGTGCACGCTGTGGTTGCACCATACACGGGAATGGACCGAAGACCTCCACCGCGTCGACAGGGTGCTGCTCGTGGCGCCGCCGGGGCCGCGCTGGTCCCATCCCGATCTCACCGGATTCGATCCACCCCGGCCCGATCCGCCGTCGATCGCGCGGGCGGCGGGGAAGACCCGGCTCGTCGGCGGCGATGACGACCCGGCCTGCACCCCGGAGGAACTGGCGGAGCTGGCGGGCGCGATCGGCGTGGCCTACGACCTGATCCCCGGGGGAGTGCACCTGAACACCGCGTCGGGTTATGGCCCGTGGAACTCGGTCTTGGATTGGGTGCTCGACGAGAAGACCGCTCTGGTGGCGGCACGGTGAAGCCGACGACGTTCAACGACGAACTCGACGAATTCTTCGCCGACCCCATGGTGGGAGCGCTCATCGCCACGCTGCGGGACGATCCGGCGGCCGATCCCCGGCCGTTGTACCGACGGCTGGGGCGAGCGGGACTGCTCGCGCCCTCCTGGCCGTCGCGTTACGGCGGTCGCGAATCGGGGCAGGTCGCCGCCTGCAGGCTCCTCGAAGCGATCGGGATGGCCGGTTGCCCGGACACCTTGTACGTCACGACGATGCAGGTCGTCGGCACGGTGCTGGTCGAGCACGCGGACGAGGCGCTGAAAGACCGGCTGTTGCCGGAATTGGCGGCGGGCAACCGTTTCGCGAGCGTGCTGTTCTCCGAGTTCGACGCGGGTTCCGATCTGGTGGGCATGGCCGTGGAGGGAGTGGCGGAACCCGGCGGCGGCTGGCGGGTGTCCGGCCGCAAGACGTGGAGTGTGCACACCCCCTTCGCCGACGACGCGCTCTGCGCTTTCCGGGTGGCCACCGGAAACGAGCACGTCTACGACGGTTTCGCGCTCGGGCTGCTGCCGCTGGACGCGGAAGGGGTGCGGATCAACGCCCTGCCCACCCTCGGCGCGGAAGCCTTCCACGAGGTCGAGCTGACCGATGTCCTGATACCACCCGAGAATCTCGTGGGGGAGCCCGGCGCGGCTTGGCCGATCATCAGCGGATCCATTTCGTCCGAACGAACCGGCTTCGACTACCTCAGCCGCGCGTACCGATGGCTGACGCTGGCCGACGAATCCGGTCTCGACGCCAGGGAAACGGCACCGTTGTGGGACCGGTATCACGCCGCGCGGTTCCACGCCTACGAAGTCGCGGAGCGGACGGACGTCTTCGGCCGCGAAGACGCCGACGCCGCGTTGGTGAAGCTCGTGTGCAGCGAATTGGCGCAGCGCTGCGCGTACCTCGTCGCGGACAGGCTCCAGTCGCCCCGCGACGCGCTGGACGTCTCGATCCGCGAGGCGCCGGGGCTCACGATGTCCGCCGGGGCGAGCGAGGTCCTCATCGATCTGGTGGCGACCGCGTTGCCCGCGACCGCGTTGGACGGGTGAACGATGACCTTCACCGATCCGCTCGCCGACCAGTTCCGGCTGTTCACCAGGAACGCGCTGCGGGGAAGGGATCTCGCGGAACCGGAGCGGGTCCTGCTCGCCGTGGCCGACGCGGGGTGCTTCGACTTCGAACTCCCCGCCGAGTACGGCGGGCTCGACCTCGGACTCTCGCCCGCCGCGGCGGTCTTCTATGAGATCGGTGCTTTGCGGGCACCGATCTCGGCGGTCGACCACACCGCCGCGGCCCTGGACGCGCTGACTTCGGCGGGCGGGCCCGCCGAAGTGGCCGACGAACTGCGCGCGGGCAAGATCGCCTACCCGGAGCCCTCGGGCGATGCCTTCGCGTCTCCGTGGTGGTACCGCCGGTTGACCAGGCACGCCGCGTACCTCGCCGGACTGGCCGATGCCGGTTACCGGGCCGCGGTCGCGCACGCGAGACAGCGGACCGTCGGCGGTGTTCCGCTGCTGAGCCGCCAGCTCGTGGCGTCGAGGTGCGTGCGGCTGCTCGGCGAGGTCCGGCTCGCCTCGGCCGCGTGCCGAGCGGCGGCGGGACAAGACGAACCCGACGAAACGAAGGTGCGCCGGGCGCACGACCTCGCCCGCGCGACAGCGCTCACCGCGAGCCGGGACCTGATCCAGTTGCTCGGCGCCAAAGGGCTCACCGAACTGAGCGAAGGGCCAGACCTCTACCGCCTCGTGCACCGGGAAGCGCATCGCCTCACCCCTCAGCCGCAAGGAGAGTCCTGATGGAAGCACCGACCGCAGGGTGGTCGGGTGGTGCGGTCGCCCACCCCGGCCGCACCGTGCTCGACCTGTTCGACGCCGTGGTGGTGGAGCATCCCGCCGAGCGGGCGGTGGCCGACCACGCCACCGCGCTGACCTATCGCGAACTCGACACGCGGGCGCGAGCTCTCGGCCAGTGGCTTCGGTACGCGGGTGTGGGGCCGGGGGACGTCGTCGGCCTGCACCTGACGCCCGGCGCCGAGGCGATCGCCTCCGTGCTGGGCGTACTGCGGACGGGAGCGGCGTATCTGGCGCTCGATCCCGCGCTGCCGTCCGCTCGGCTGACGTCGATGGTGCGGGACGCCCGTCCCTCGATGGTGCTCACCGAGGACCTCGGCACGAAGGCGGTGCAGGCGTTCGCGGCGGGCGGGTCCCGCGTGTCGGTGGCGCCGCGCGAGCTTCCGTGGGCTCCGGCGGAGACGCCTTGGCCGCTACCAGGGCCGGACGACGTCGCGTACCTGATCTATACCTCGGGAACGACAGGCAGTCCCAAAGGCGTGCGGGTTCCGCATCGGGGCCTGGCCAACAGCGCCGTCGAGGGCGCGCGGTGGTTCGAGCTCCGGCCGGGAGCTCGGATGCTGCAGGTGGCCTCGTGGAGCTTCGACGCGGCGGTGTGGGAGATCTGCATGGCGCTGGTCTCCGGCGCGGGGCTCGTCGTCGTCCCCCTCGAGGAAGTCGACAGGGTGCTCACCGACGGCAGTGTCGACGCGGCGCTGCTGACGCCGACGGTGGCTTCGTGGCTGCCCGCGGACAGGCCGCTGACCGTGACCACGCTGGGGCTCGGTGGTGAGCGCTGCGGCGCGGAACTGGTGCGGCGGCTGTCCGACGTCCCCCGGGTGCTCAACTGTTACGGCCCCACCGAGGCCAGTATCTGCGTGGCCGTCCACCAGTGCGTCCCCGGCGAGGACCCGCCGGTGGGCCGGTTGTTCGCGGGAACGCGGGCCTACGTCCTCGACCCCGCCGGCGCGCCTGTCGCCGCCGACGAGGTCGGCGAGCTCCATCTGGGCGGGATCGGCACCGCCTTGGGCTACCACTCCCGCCCCGATCAGACAGCGCGCGCCTTCGTGCCGGACCCGTTCGCCGCCGACGGTACGGACATGTACCGCACGGGCGACCTGGCGTCCTTCTCGCCGTCGGGTGTGCTGCGGGTGCACGGACGGACCGACGACCAGGTCAAGGTACGCGGCGTGCGGACCGAACTCGCCGAGATCGAGAACACGCTGGCCGGTTTCCCCGGCGTGGCCGGCTGCGGTGCCGTGGTCCTCGACGGTGGCGGCGGACCGGTGATCGGAGCCGCCGTCGTGGCCCGTTCGCCCGAACTGGACCTGGCAGGACTGCGCGGGCACTGCGCCGAGACGCTGCATCCGGCGATGGTTCCCGAGGTCCTCGTCGTCGCGGACGCCTTGCCGTTGCTGCCGAGCGGCAAACTCGACCGTGCTTCGCTGCGCGTCTGGCTGCGAGAGCGGTCACCGGAAAAGGCGACCGGGGTGGGCCCCGGACGCGAGTGGGCCGACGAGATCGAGCGCGGTGTCGCCACCTGGTTCGTCGAGTCGGGTGCCGCCGCGCCGGAGGATCCCGCCGACACCCTGCTCGAACTCGGCGGGCATTCGCTGACCGCGGCACGGATCTGCGCGCGGGCAAGGGAATCCTTCGGCGTCGCCCTGCGCATGGGTGAGGTTCTCGGCGCGGCGAGCGTGGCGGGTATCGCCGAGCTGATCCGCGAGGCCGGTGCGCGGTCTCCGGTCGCGGATTCGCCCTTCACGGCATCGAGCGGCGGCGCGTCGCATCCGCTGTCCTTCGGCGAGGAACGCCTGTGGTTCCTGTGGTCGGTCGATCCGGGGAGCAGCGCCTACTGCGTCCCTGTCGACATCACGCTGACCGAGGACGTCGACGTCGCGAGGCTGCGGCGGGCCGCCCGGACCGTGCTCGGACGGCACGACGTGTTCCGGTCCCGCTATCTCCGCGCCGCAGACGGCACGCCGGTGCGGAACGTCGACCTGCTCGCCCCGGAGGTGGGCCTGCTCGATTTCTCCGGCGACACGGCGAAGTTCGACCGTTGGCTGCGCGAGAGTCGCAGCGAACCCTTCGATCTCGAGCACGGTCCACTGGCGCGGGCGGACGTGGTGCGCGTGTCCGGCGAGGTGCACCGGCTCGCGCTCCGATTGCACCACATCACCTGCGACGGTTGGTCTTCCGTGTTGCTGGTGGAACAGATACTCGCCGAGTACCGGGGTGAGGCCGCTCCGGCGGCCGCGGGCGCCGGCTACCACGACTTCGCGCACTGGCAGCGAAAGCGGTTGACGCCGGATCAATCCGAGGAGCTGCGGCGGTTCTGGCGGGACCATCTCGACGGCGCGCCCGCCGAGTTGTCCCTGCCCGTCACCGGTCACCGGGAGCCGAGGCTTTCGGCGCCCGCCGGATCGGTGCGCGTCTCGGTCGGCGAGGCGACGAAGCACGGGCTCGACCAGTGGGCCGTGCGTGAGCAGGCGACCCTTTTTCACGTCCTGCTCACCGCGCTGGGTGTTCAGCTGGCGAAACTGTCCGGTACCACCGATTTCGTGGTCGGCAGCATGGTGGGCACCAGACCTTCGTCCACTTTGGAACAGGTCGTCGGCTTCTTCGTGGACACGGTGCCGATCCGCATGCGGCTCGAAGGCGGGCTCAGGACGGCCGACGCCGTGCATCGGGTCCGCGACGCGGCACTGGCCGCGATCGAACACGTCGAGCTTCCCTTCGACCAGATCGTCCACGCGGTCGACCCGCCACGCAGCCCCGGAACGAACCCGGTGGTGCAGGTGGTGCTGAACATGCTCAACCTGCCCGACGTCGACGCCGGACTCGCCGCCGAAGTCGAGTTCGGCACCGGCGAAGACAGCAAATTCGACCTGACCGTCTACGCCGAACCCGGATCGCACGGGCTGTCGTTGCGCTGGGTCTACCGCACCGACCTGTTCTCGCCACAGCTCGTCGCCGAACTCGCCGAGCAGTACGCGTCACTGCTCACGCAACTGGCGGATCCCGCCGCCCGCACCCTCGCACTCGACGATCTGGTCCTGGACAGCAGTCGCCGTCGGCAGCGAGCGCTCGACTGCGCCCGGCCACCCGAGGCGGTGACCGCCGAGCCGGTGACCGAACGGTTCCGCCGAGCGGCCGCCGAAGCTCCCGAGCGGGTCGCCGTCGAATGGCGGACCGAGGTGACCTACCGGGAACTGGCCGGCAGGGTGGACGCGCTGTCCGGCGCCCTGCGCGAGGCCGCACTCGCGGAGCGCGGGCCTGTGGCGGTGCTGGCGACCAGGACCCCGGCCCTCGCCGTGGTTGTTCTGGCCCTGCTCGAAACCGGAGTGCCCTTCGCCCTGCTCGACAGGGGACAACCGCCGGAAAGGCTGCGGGATCACCTGGACAACCTCGCGCCGAGCGCGGTGGTGACGATCGGGAACGACCAGTCGTGGTCGCCGACGGTGCGCCTGAGCGAGGACGGCGAGCTCATCGCGGCCCACCAGGCGACCCTCGATCGCGGTGCGCGATCGGTTCCGCCCGGAACCGCCTACCTCGCGCACACTTCCGGTACCACCGGCAAGCCCAAACTGGTCCTGGGCACCCGGGCCTCGCTGGATCGTCAGGTGGCGGTGGAATCGGCCGCTTTCGGCATCGACGGGTCGGCGCGGGTGGCGCTGCTGTCCGGTCTGATGCACGACCCGTGTCTGCGGGATCTGCTGGTACCGCTGGCACTCGGAGCCACTCTGTCCATTCCGGACAAGGAATTCGGGGCGGACGGGGAAGCACTGACGAGCTGGCTGCGCGCCGCGGGAATCACCGTATGGCACACCACACCGGGACTGCTGCGCGCCGCCACGGCGGGCAGCAGTTCCCCGGTGACCAGTGTGCGGGTGATCCTGATCGGCGGAGAACCCTTGCGCGGCGACGATCTCGGCCCCGCCTCCCGCTGCTTCCCGCACGCCCGCCTCGTCAACGTCTACGGCACGACCGAGACACCGCAGGTCATGTCCCTCCACGAACCCGGCCCGGAGACCGGAGACGTGGTCGCACTGGGTTCGGGCTCGCCGGGAGCGAGGCTGCTGATCCTCGACTCCGCGGGACGGCTCGCCGGCACCGGCGAACTCGGCGAGATCGCCGTGCAGTCCCGCTACTTGGCGCTCGGTTACCGGGACGAGCCCGGTGAAGGCGCGTTCGCGCCCGACGGTGTCCCGGACGGCGGCGTGGCCGGGCCCTTGTACCTGACCGGCGACCTCGGCTGGTGGGACGCCGAGGGAACCGTCGGTTTCGCCGGCCGCCGGGACGATCAGCTCAACGTGGGGGGCGTCAGGGTCGAGCCCGCCGAGATCGAACGGCTGATCCTGGCGCACCGCGAGTGCGGCCGTGCGGTGGTGCGGGTGTGGGACGGGCGCCTGACGGCGTTCGTCGTACCCGCCGGGGAGCGGGGTGTCGACGAGGCCGAGGTGCGCGAGCGGCTGTCCAGGGCCCTGCCGGACTCGCTGCTGCCGGAACTGGTCGTGGTGAGGGAGTTCCGCCACGACCGCAACGGCAAGTTCGCTCCCGCGCAGACCGCCGCCACGAGGATCGCCGCGACCGGGCTTGCCCCTGCGGCGCAAGCGTTTTCCCCCGTGCAGAGCCGGATCGCCGAACTGTGGGGTGGGGTGCTGAACCGCGAGATCGGCTCCGCCACCGAAGACTTCTTCGCGCTCGGCGGGCACAGCCTGCTGGTCACCAGGATGCTCGCGCTCGTCCGCGACGAGTTCGGGGTGCAGGTCCGGTTCGGGGAGTTCTTCGCCCGGCCCACCGTCGCCGGACTCGCCGAACTTTTGAGTCACCTCTCACCAGCAGTCGACGATTGGGGGATCGGCCGTGACTGACCTTGCGGCACGCCTGGCCAGGCTTCCCAAGGAGAAGCGGGAAGCGCTGCGGCGCAAGCTTCTCGAGGGCAAGGCGGAACCAGTACTGCGACACCTCGCCTCGGACGCGCCCGTCCCGGCATCCGTTCAGCAGCAACAACTCTGGTACATCGACCGCGTCGACGAACAGGGTGCGGCCAACAACCTCGCCTACGTGTGGACACTGCGGGGCCCGCTGGACGCGGCCGCGCTGGAGTCGGCGCTGGCTTGGGTGATCGACAGGCAGGAGAGCCTGCGCGGCAGGTTCGTCTCGGCGGACCCCGTCGACTTCCACGTGGACGAGCGCACCGGCAGGACGCTTCCGGTCGTGGACCTGACCGAGGACGTCGATCCCGGTGCGACGTTCGACGCCATCGCCGAGCGTTCCCGGGGACGGCGGTTCTCGGTGACGGAAGGCCCGCTCTACGAGGCGCGGCTGATCCGGCTGGCCCCCGACGAGCACCGCCTGCTGTGGATCGTGCACCACATCGCCTGGGACGCGGGATCGGTCGGCCCGTTCCTCCGCGACCTTTCCGCCGCGTACCGGCGCTTGTCCGGGGGAGTCGAGCCGGACTCCCCGGAACCGCCGGTGACGTACCGCGATTACAGCCGTTGGCAACGCGACTGGCTCGGGGTGAAGCGCGAGGGGCTCGCCGAGCGATGGCGGACCCGGTGGCGCGGCGCGCCCGTCACGGAGCTGCCTTCGGATCTGCCCCGGCCCCGGCAGCAGACCTTCGGCGGAAAGGCGCTCGACGGGGAACTGCTCGCGCCCGAGTCCCTCGACAGGCTGCGCGCGGTCTGCGCCGAGCACCGGGCCACCTCCTACATGGTGACGCTGGGGTTGTTCGCCCATCTGCTGGGGCGGTGGACCCGTTCGGACGAGGTCACCGTGGGCTCGCCCTTCGACCTGCGCGCGGACCCGCGGCTGGACGACGTCGTCGGGTTCTTCGTCAACATGGTCCCGCTGCGGATCGCCACCGAGCCCGGCAGCAGCCTCGTCGAGCAGATCGCCGTCGCCCGCGACCGTGTCCTGGAGGCCATGGACGACCGGGAACTGCCCTTCTCCGACATCGTGGCCGCGGTGAACCCGCCGCGCGACCCCGGTCGCAGCCCGCTGTTCCAGATCGAGTTCGCGTTCGAGACCGACAGCGCCCGGCAGCTGGAAGTCGACTTCGGGGAGGTCCGGTTCGAGCACGCCAAGCTCCACGACGGTGGTTCCCGGTTCGATCTCTCGCTGATCGTGCGCGAATCGCGCGACCGGATCGGCTACACCGTCGAGTACAACCCGGATCTGTTCCACGAGCGGACGATCACCGCGCTCGTCGACGCGTTCCGTACGGTGATGACTTCGGCCTTGGCCGCGCCCGGACGACCTCTCGACGAGCACGCGCTGCTCGCCCCCGGCGAACCCGCCGAACTGGCGGCGTACGGCGCGGGCGATCCTGTCGCCCCCACGCGAGGGACGGTGCTGGACGTCGTTCGCGGGCACGCCGAGACCGACCCCGGGCGGGTGGCGGTGCGGTACGGCGGAACCGACCTGACCTACGGCGATCTCGTCCGCGAGGTGCGGGCGGTGGCCGGGGCGCTGGCCGAAGCCGGCGTCGGGAGTTCGGATCGCGTGGCGTTGCTGGCACGGCAGTCGACAGCCGCGGTGATCGGGATGCTCGCCACACAATGGCTGGGCGCCGCCTACGTTCCGCTGGACGTCGACGCGCCCCCGGCCCGTCTCCGGACCATCGCCGGACGCGCCGGGGTCACGGCGTGGCTGGTCGGTGACACCGGTGAGGACGAGGTCCTCGCGCGGATCGGCGGGGTCGACGGGCTCGTGCTCGAACTGGGAGCGGCCCGCCGGCGAGCGGAACCGCGTGAACCCGCCGCCACCGAAGCCGATTCCGCGTATCTGATCTTCACCTCCGGCACCACGGGAACGCCCAAGGGGGTGGACGTCCCGCACAGCGCGCTGGCGCATTTCTGCCGGGAGATCAACGAGGCCTATCGCATCGACGGCCGGGATCGCGTGCTGGGCTTCGCGAAGTACAGCTTCGACGTCTCCGTCTTCGAGGTCTTCGCGACCCTGACCGCGGGCGCCACCCTCTGCGTCCCTGATCTCGACCAGCGCCGGGATCCGGCGTTGCTGACCGGTTTCCTCCGCGACGAGGCTGTCACCGTCGCCGAGCTGCCGCCCGCGCTGATGCCGCTGCTCGATCCGGATCTGCCTGAGCTGCGGCTCGTTTCGGTCGGTGGCGAGGCTTTCCCGGGAGCCCTGGTGGCCACGTGGACCCAAGGCGGCCGCGAGTTCTGGAACGGCTACGGCCCCACCGAGACGACGGTGGCGGTGACGTTGAAACAGTGCTCCGGCGAGTGGCCGGTGATGCCGCCCATCGGCAGGCCGATCCGCGGTTGCCACGCCTACGTCGTCGACGAGCGGCTCCGGCCGGTGCCGCCGGGCGCGGTCGGGGAACTGCTGATCAGCGGACCGACCCTGGCGCGGGGATATTTCGGCGATCAGGAGGGCACCGCGAGGGCTTTCGTGACCAGGCCGGAGGGGCGTTCCTACCGCACCGGAGATCTGGTCCGCTGGCGCGGCGACGGGGACCTCGACTTTCTCGGCAGAGCCGACAGGCAGGTCAAGCTGAACGGCCATCGCATCGAACTCACCGAGGTCGAGCGGGTGCTCACGGACCATCCGGAGGTGCGCAGGGTCGCCGTTTCGGTCTGCCGGGTGCCCGATCTCGGCCGCACCATGGCGGCCTTCGCCGTGCTCGAGGAGCCTGCCCCGAAGCCCGACGAAGTGCTCCGGCAAGCCGCGGCGGTGCTGCCCCGGTACGCCGTACCGGCCCGGTTGGTCCCGGTCGGGGATCTCCCGTTGACCGCCAACAAGAAGGTCGATCACGAGGCCCTGGAACGGTTGCTGCTCGAAGCCATCGCCGAGGCGCCGGGCGCGTCCGAAGACGTCCGGGAGCTGACCGAGACCGAACGTGCCTTGGGCGAGGACGTGATCGGTCCGGTGCTGGCCAGGCCGGTGCCGGATCCCGATACCAGCTTCTTCGAACTCGGCGGCAACTCGCTGCAGGCGACCCAGGTGGTGGCCGGTATCGCCCGCCGGTTCGACGTCCAGCTGAGCATCGGCGACTTCTTCGGCACCCCCACCATCCGGGGTCTCGCGGCGATGGTCGACGGCAGGGAACGGCGCAGCGACGTCGTCGACCACCGGCTGCGTGCCTCGATGTTGGCTGTCGAGGAACTGGCGGACCAGCGGGGGACACGGTGATCGATCCGGACGCGATCGAACTCGACGCGCTGACCGAGGCGGACCGTCTGCTGCTCGCCGAACTCCTCGATCGCGAGGACGGCGAGCAGGAGTTTCCCGTGGCGTCCGCGCAGCGGGAGATGCTGACCACCGCGGCCCGCTTCCCCGACAGCCGCGCCGCCGGCATCCACCTCGCCATCCGGCTCGACGGCCGGGTTTCGCTGGAGGGGTTGCGGGCGGCGCATCACACCCTGCTCTCTCGCCACAGTGCCCTGCGCACCGGGTTCCGCGCCGATCCCGATGGTTGGCGACAGGCGGTCTCGGAGGGTGGGGAGTTCCCGATGCGCATCTCGACCGGCGAGCCTCTCGACGACTCGTGCGTGGTCACCGCGTTCGAACGGGCGCGGGAGGAACCCTTCGACCTGCTCGGCGCCGGGCCGCTGGCGCGAGCCGAACTCATCACCGACCGCAATGGTGCCCAGGTCCTGCTGTGGTCGTGGCACCACGCCGTCGTCGACGGTTACTCGCTCGGCTTGCTGTGGAGCGATTTCACCGCGGCCTACCGCGGCGGGCACGAGCAGACCGAGCCGGTGCCGTACGGCGAATTCGCCCTCTGGCAGCGGGAGTGGCTCGCCGGGCCGGAGGCGCGCCGGGCGGCGGAACGCCTTGCCTCCGCCTCGGACAGCTTTGGTGACCTGCCTCCACAGCGGAGCAGGCCCGCCCGTCCCGATATCGGAGCGATGGAACTCGTGGTTCCCGCCGCGGTGCACGACGAGCTGGTCCGCGAAGCGGTCCACCGCGGGCTGACCACGCACATGGTGCTGCTGGCCGCGTACCGGCACGAGGTGGAGGCCGCCGGACTGCTCGGCGCGGCGGCACCGGTGTGGACGCCGCTCGCCGGCCGCACCGACGACCGCTTCATGAGCACGGTCGGCATGTTCGGCAACGTGCTGCCGGTCTTCGGCCGCGCGGGCGGCGATCTCTCGCCGATCAGGGACGGCTGCATCCTGGCGATGGAATGCCAGAACCTGCCCAGGCCGGAACTGCTCCAGACGCGCCCGATTCCCGCGGACGCCTTGTTCGCGCTGCAGAACACGCCCAGCGGGGACGGTTCTCTGCCCGGCGTACGGGTGTCGGTCGTCCGTCCGCCCGGCGTGCCCCCGGTCGCGCCGATCCTCGAGTTCTACAGCCCGCCGGACGAGCTGTTTCGGACGGCGTTGTCGTTCGGATACCGCGACGGAGGGCTGACAGGGGTTTTCGAGTACGACAGAGCCGAGGTTCCCGATTCCGCCGCCACCGCCGTCGTGGCCGGGATCGGGAAGTGGCTGCGGTCGTTCACCGGGGGTGCGCGATGACCGATGGTCACGTCTTGCTGGTCGGCACCGGGCTCGAGCAGTTCCGCAGGTACCTGCTCGAAGGCATCGTCCGCCGTCACCGTGTCGTGCTGCTCAACCCCACACCGGTCACGTGGCAGCGTGCCTTGGTCGCCGATCACGCGGAGGTCGATTTCACCGACCAGGCCGCGGTTTTCCGCGCGGCGAAGGAACTCGCCGCGCGCAACGAGATCAACGGTGTGCTGACCTGGGACGAGAGCCTGCTGGAGCACAGCGCCCGGATCGCGGAACAACTCGGCGTTCCGGGGCTCCCGGTTTCCGCGGCGCTGGCCTGCCGGGACAAGGCGCGTCAACGCGAGCTGTTCGCCCGGCACGGGGTGCCCTCGGCCCGGTTCCGCACCGTGGACACGGTGGGCGAAGCACTCGACGCGGCCGTCGAACTCGGCTATCCGCTGGTGGTGAAGCCGCGCGCATTGGCAGGCAGCATCGGGGTACGGCTGGTGCGTGACGACGGGGAACTGCGCGAGGCCGTCGAGCGGGCGGGAAGCGCGCACTACCCGGGATTCGGCGGCACAGGCGGACTGCTGCTGGAGGAGTACCTGGTCGGCACCGAGATCAGCGTCGACAGCTGGGTGCTCGACGGCACCGTCACCCCGTTCGTCATGGCGAAGAAGATCGTCGGGCTCGCCCCGCACTTCGAGGAAACCGGGCATCTGGTCGGCGGCGCGCTCGGGCTGGCCACGGCCGAAAAAGCCCAGAAAGTGGTGGCTGCCGCCAATCTCGCCCTCGGCGTCGACCACGCGGTCACCCACACCGAGGTGATGCTCACCGCCGACGGTCCCCGCCTGATCGAGGTCAACGGCAGGCTCGGCGGTGACCTCATCCCGTACCTCGGCGAGCTGGCCGGCGGGATCGAGGCCGGCGCGATCGCCGCCGACGTGGCCGTCCACCGTCGTCCGGAATCCCTCGCCCGCCACGCGAGGCTGGCCGCGGTGCAATTCATCTACCCGGACCGGGAAATGCGGCTGGACGGCGTGCGCATGGCGCCCGAACTCGAAGAGGCGCCGTGGATCGAGCGATGGGGCGTGCTCTTCCCGCCGGGGAGCGAATTGTTGTTGCCGCCCAAGGCATATCTCACCCGAGCGGCGTACGTGGTGTGCACCGCCGACGACGAGAGCGGCTTGGCCGCCCGGATGGCCGAGATCCGCGCGGGCGTGGTGCCGTTCGGGCCCGCCCTGGTCTGACCGTCCACTGAAACCCGACGCCGACGGAGTAGCCGCATGACCATGATCACCCTGACCGACATCGACGTACGGTCGCCGGAGTTCTACCGGAACCCGTACCCCTTCTACCGGTTGCTGCGCGAGCAGGACCCCGTGCACCACATCGCCGAACTGGGTGTCTGGCTGGTGACCCGCCACGATCTCGTGACCGAGGTCTTCGCCGACCAGCGGCGGTTCGGCAAGACCTGGCCGGAGGGCACGGCACCGCTCGACGGCCCGCGTCCGGAGGAATTCGCCGCTCTCGACGAGATCCCCGTCGACATGCTGGACTCCGACCCGCCGGACCACACCCGGTTGCGGAGGCTGGTGTCGAAGGCCTTCACACCCAAGGCTGTCGAGCAGCAGCGGCCGAGGATCGCCGAAATCGTCGACGAGCTCATCGACGAGATGCTGGGCAAGCCCCGCTTCGATCTGGTGCGGGACTTCGCCATCCCGATCCCGGTCCGCATCATCGGCGAGATCCTCGGCGTCCCGGCCGGGGACTACACCCGGTTCCAGAACTGGACCGTGGACTTCGTGCGCAGTTTCGACGTCACGCAACCGCAAGAGGTCAAGTACAAGGGGATGGCCGCGCATCTGAAGCTGGTGGAGTACTTCGACGAACTGGTCCGCGAGCGGCGCGTGGCTCCGGGTCCGGATCTGATCAGCTCGTTGATCAAGGTCGAAGACGAGGGCGACAAGCTTTCCCGCGGCGATCTGCTGGCCATGTGCGTCCTGATGCTGTTCGGGGGATACGAGACGACGTTCACGCTCATCTCCAACGGGACGAGACTCCTGCTCGAGCACAAGGAACAGCGAGAGCTGCTCCTTGCACGGCCGGAACTCGCCCGGCAGGCGTGCGAGGAACTCGTCCGCTACGAATCCCCCGTGCAGCGCATCGGCTACATCGCGCGATACGACCAGGAGTTCGGCGGCAAGTCCCTGCGCAAGGGGGACGTCGTGCTGGCCTGCATCGGCGCGGCCAACCGAGATCCGGCGGTGTTCGAGGAGCCGGACCGCCTCGCCCTCGACCGGAGCAACACCAAACAGATCGCCTTCGGCCGCGGGCTGCACTACTGCATCGGCGCGCCGCTGGCCGTCCTGGAGGCGGCTGTGGCCATTCCCCGTCTCCTGGAACGCGTTCCGCGGCTGACGATCCTCGACGAGACGCTGGACTGGGCACCGACCTCGGCGCACCGCAGGCTGCAATCACTCACCGCGAGCGCCGGGTGAACCCGTAACTCACGTGATCAGACACGGAACTCGCGTGATTGGGCACGGAACTCGCGTGATTGGGCGCCGCGTAGCCTGATCGGCTTCCAGTCACGTGAGTTCCGTGTCTGATCACAGGAGTGCGGTCCCTGATCACGCGAGTCACGCCTTGGCCCGTGACCGTTCTTGAGGGTGAAACGGACCTCCCCTCAAGAACGGAAGGCGCCGGCGTTCTCCTCGGCCCACCGCGCGAACGTGCGGGGCGGACGCCCGGTGACCTCCTCGACGGTGGGGAGCACCTGCGTGTCGGCTTCGGTCAGCACGCCGCCCTGCAGGCCGAGCAGCGACTCGACCATTTCCTCCGGCATGAAGCGGCGCATCTGATCGGCCGCTTGCTCCGGAGTGACCTCCTGGAACGTGAGCTCCCTCCCGATGGCGGCGCCGATGGCGGCGAGTTGCTCGCGCGGAGAGATCGGCGCCGGTCCGGTCAGGGCGTAGGTTCTGCCCTCGTGGCCCTCCTCGGTGAGCGCGCTGAAGCCCACCGCGGCGATGTCGGCGGGGTGGACGGTGGGGAGCTGGACATCGCCGTACGGGGCGTGCACCACGCCACCGCCCTTGATCTCCGGGATCCACTGCTTTCGGTTCGAAGCGAACTGACCCGGCCGAAGCACGGTCCAGGACAGTCCGCTCTCCGCGACGGCGCTTTCGGCCTGCAGGCTGCTGCGGCCGATCATCAGCTCCGGATGGGTCCCCGCCGCTCCGGACGAGATCAGCACCACGTGCCGCACGCCAGCCGAGCGCGCGGCGGCGGCGATCTCACTCTCTTGGCCGGGCCCGGGCAGGACGAGGAAGACCTTGTCCACTCCCTTGAACGCGGCCGCCAGCGATTCGGGCCGGTTCAGATCGCCTTCCACGACCTCCACGGCGGCCGGGAACCGGGCTTTGCCCGCGTCCCTGGTCAGCGCGCGCACCGGGAAATCGGCTCGGTGCAGCAACTCGACGAGTTCGCTGCCCACGTTCCCGGTGGCGCCGGTTACCAGGATCATCATCTCCCCCTCCGGGACGACTGGTATCACCATGAGCGTAAAACCTGATGTGAACATGAGGTCTGCTCGATGTGACGCAGATCACTGCCATTCACTGACCCGCGGAATGGCTGTCTTCATTGTTCTTGCTCTGACAAAACTTTGCGTAGCCCTGACATTGTCGGATTGACACTGGTCTCTTTTGCGGAGCAGGATGGAAGCCTGATTAGGTTGTTCATTCGCCGAGTCGGATCAGGCGCCGATCGTGGGGGTGTGCGCCGAATCGATCGAAACGTGGGGGAAATGGAAACCGAAGTCGTCGTGGTGGGCGCCGGTCCGACCGGCCTCATGCTCGCGGGTGAGTTGCGTTTGGCCGGTATGGACGTCATCGTGCTGGAACGCCTGGAAAAGCCGACCGGACAGTCGCGTGGTCTCGGCTTCACTGCACGCGCCGTGGAGGTGTTCGACCAGCGGGGATTACTGCCCTGGTTCGGGGACATCGAAGTGAATCCGATCGGCCATTTCGGCGGGTTGCCGCTCGACTACAGCGTGCTGGAAGACTGCCATTTCGGCGCGCGCGGAGTTCCCCAATCGCGTACCGAACAGGTGCTCGAGGAATGGGCCACCGATCTGGGCGCCGACATCCGCCGAGGGTGGGAGCTGACCGATTTCACCGAGACGGCGGACACAGTCGTGGTCGAGGTGAATTCTCCGGCGGGCCGCCGGGAACTGCGTGCCGAATACCTGGTGGGATGCGACGGCGGACGCAGCGTCGTGCGCGGGCTGGCCGGGATCGCGTTCCCCGGAACACCTGCCACGCGCGAGATGTACCTCGCCGACGTCGTCGGCTGCGAAATCCGACCGAGGTTCACCGGGGAGCGGGTGCCCGGCGGCATGGTGATGAGCGCGCCCCTGGAACCCGGGGTCGACCGCGTCATCGTCTGCGAACGGGGCGCGGAACCGGGAGAGCGCACCGAGCCGATCGAATTCGCCGAGGTGGCCGCCGCGTGGCGGCGGCTCACCGGTGAGGACATCAGCGGGGGCGAGGCGTTGTGGGTCAGCGCTTTCACCGACGCCACCCATCTCGCCGACGAATACCGGCGCGGCCGGGTGCTGCTCGCCGGGGACGCGGCGCACACCCATCTGCCCGCCGGTGGGCAGGGGCTGAGCGTCGGTGTGCAGGACGCGGCCAACCTCGGCTGGAAGCTCGCCGCGACCGTTCGAGGCCGCGCCCCGGAGGGGTTGCTGGACAGCTATCACACCGAACGTCACGCCGCCGGCGCGCGGTTGCTGACGAACACGCGGGCACAGGGGTTGCTGTACCTCAGCGGGGACGAGGTGCGGCCGATGCGGGAGTTACTGGCCGAACTGATGGAATTCGACGTCGTCCGGCGCCACCTCGCAGGGATGACCAGCGGCTTCGACGTCCGCTACGACATGGGGGCCGGCACGCATCCCTTGCCGGGGGCGCGGATGCCCAACCTGGAACTCGTCGTCGGCGCGGGCCGGACGACAGTCGCGGAGCTGCTGAGAGGCGGGCAGGGACTCCTGCTGGACCTCGCCGAATCCGCCGAGGCGCGCCGGGTGGCGGCCGGCTGGCACGACCGGGTCGACGTGATCCGGGCGAAGCCCGCCGAGCCGCTCGCCGGCCTGGAGTCCGTGCTCATCCGGCCCGACGGCCACGTGGCCTGGGCCGCACCGGACGAAGCGGACCTCGGGACGAGCCTTTCCCGCTGGTTCGGCGCGCCGATTTCCTGAAAGTGAATTGCCGAGCATCACGGTTCGAGGGGAACGCACGATGAACAGCACATTGATCGTGGCGCGTATGACGCCTGAATCCGGCGGGGAAGTCGCGCGACTGTTCAGCGAATTCGACACGACGGAAATGCCGCGGCTGATGGGGACGACGCGGCGACAGCTCTTCGCCTACCAGGGCCTGTATTTCCATCTCCAGGATTTCGAGAGTGACGGGGCGCGGGCGATCGACGGGGTGCGTTCGCATCCGTTGTTCGTGGACATCAGCAACGAGCTGAAGCCGTTCATCACCCCGTACGACCCGCAGACCTGGCGCTCGCCCGCCGACGCGATGGCGAACCCGTTCTACCACTGGACGCGATCGGAATGACCGCGCGCCGAGTCGTGATCACGGGGATCGGGGTACTGGCTCCCGGCGGGGTCGGTGCCAAGGAGTTCTGGAGCCTGCTCAGCGAGGGGAGGACCGCCACCAGGAGGATCTCGTTCTTCAACCCCGCGCCCTTTCGTTCGCAGATCGCCGCGGAGATCGCTTTCACGCCCGAGGCGCACGGCCTGAGCCAGCAGGAGATCCGCCGGACCGACCGCGCCGCGCAGTTGGCGATGGTGGCCACGGCGGAGGCCGTGGCGGACAGCGGGCTGGAACTGGACGAGGTCGCACCGCACCGGGTCGGGGTCGCCATCGGCAGCGCCGTCGGCGCCACGATGGGACTGGAGCAGGAATACCGGGTGGTGAGCAACGACGGCAGGCTCGACCTGGTCGACCACGAATACGCCGTGCCGCATCTCTACAACCACCTGGTGCCGAGTTCGTTCGCGGCGGAGGTCGCGTGGAAGGTCGGTGCCGAAGGGCCTGCCACGGTGATCTCGACGGGCTGCACCTCCGGCCTCGATTCGGTGGGCTATGCCTGCGAGCTGATCAGGGAAGGATCCGTCGACGTCATGATCGCCGGCGCGACCGACGCGCCGATCTCACCGATCACCGTGGCGTGCTTCGACGCGATCAAGGCGACCAGCCCGCGCAACGACGATCCAGAGCACGCTTCGCGCCCCTTCGACCGCACCCGCAACGGGTTCGTGCTCGGTGAGGGCTCGGCGGTGTTCGTCATGGAGGAGCTGGAAAGCGCCAGGCGCCGCAACGCCGACATCTACGCCGAGGTCGCAGGCTTCGCTTCCCGGTGCAACGCCTTCCACATGACCGGGCTCCGGCCGGACGGCCGGGAAATGGCCGAGGCGATCAGGGTCGCCATGGGCGAGGCCAGGATCGACGCCGAGGACATCGACTACATCAACGCGCACGGCTCGGGGACCAAGCAGAACGACAGGCACGAAACGGCGGCCTTCAAACGCGAACTCGGGCAGCACGCCTATCGGACGCCGGTCAGCTCCATCAAGTCGATGGTCGGGCATTCCCTCGGCGCGATCGGTTCGATCGAGATCGCGGCTTCGGTGCTGGCCATCAAGAACAACGTGGTGCCGCCGACGGCCAACCTCGAGCATCCCGACCCGGAATGCGACCTCGACTACGTGCCCCGGATCGCCAGGGAGTGGCGCACCGGCACGGTGCTCAGCGTCGGCAGCGGATTCGGCGGTTTCCAGAGCGCCATGGTGCTGACCGAGCCGGATCGGAGGGCCTCGTGAACTCGCCGGTACTGGTGACCGGGATCGGCGTGGTGGCACCGAACGGGCTGGGGGTCCGGGATTTCTGGGACGCGACGCTGTCGGGCCGCAGCGGCATCGGCGAGCTGAGCCGCTTCGACGCGACCGGTTACCCGGCACGGCTGGCGGGTGAGGTGCCCGGTTTCGTCGCCGGGGACCACCTGCCGACGCGGCTCCTGCCGCAAACCGACCAGATGACCAGGCTCGCCCTGGTCGCCGCGGACTGGGCTCTCGCGGACGCCGAGGTGGAGCCGGGCGAACTGCCCGAGTTCGGGATGGGCGTGATCACCGCCGCCACCGCGGGGGGTTTCGAGTTCGGTCAGCGCGAACTGGCGAATCTGTGGAGCAAAGGCGGCCGGTACGTGAGCGCGTACCAGTCCTTCGCCTGGTTCTACGCGGTCAACACCGGGCAGATTTCGATCCGCAACGGTATGCGCGGCCCCAGCGGCGTGCTGGTCAGCGACCAGGCGGGCGGGCTGGACGTGCTGGCGCAGGCGCGAAGGCAGATCCGCAAGGGGGTCGGCCTGATCGTCTCCGGCGGCGTGGACGGGACGATCTGCCCGTGGGGATGGGTGGCCCAGCTCGCCGGGGGCAGGCTGAGCACCAGTCACGAGCCCGAACGGGCCTACCTGCCCTTCGACGCCAGGGCGAACGGCCACGTCGCGGGTGAGGGCGGTGCGATCGTCATCCTCGAGTCCGAGGAAGCCGCTCGTGAGCGTGGTGCTGTGAAGAGCTACGGAGAACTCGCCGGATACGCCGCGACGTTCGATCCCCGAGCGGACCGGGGCGGGGAACCGGGATTGCGCCGCGCCATCGAGCTCGCGCTGGCCGACGCGGAAGTGACACCCGGCGACGTCGACGTGGTCTTCGCCGACGCCGCCGGGGTGGCGGCGCTGGATCGTGCCGAGGCGGACGCGATCCGGGCGGTCTTCGGGCCACGGGGCGTCGCGGTCACCGCGCCGAAGACGATGACCGGACGGCTGGGCGGCGGGGCAGGCGCCCTCGACGTGGTGACGGCGTTGCTGTCCATAAAGGACGGAATGATCCCGCCGACGATCAACGTGTCGCCGTCCGAAGACCACGAAATGGACCTCGTGGTCGGCGCGCCGAGGAAGGCCGCGCTGCGCACCGCCGTCGTCCTGGCCCGCGGGCATCACGGGTTCAACTCGGCCGTCGTGGTCCGTGCGGACGGCCGTCATCAGTACAGGAAAGGAGAACACCATGGCTCTCAGTGAATTCACCCTCGAAGACCTCAAACGCATCCTCCGGGAAGGAGCGGGGGAGGACGAGAAAGTGAGCCTCGACTACGGCGACATCCTCGACGTGAGTTTCGACTACCTCGGTTACGACTCCTTGGCGCTGCTGGAAACCAGCGGCCGCATCGAACGCGAGTACGGGGTTCTGCTCGACGAGGAGGCGGTCACCTCGGCGGTGACTCCCCGGAGCCTGCTCGAGGTCGTCCAATCGAGCCTGGCGGCCTGAGCGGACTCGTGTCCGCCGAACTTCGAGGAGGAAGCAGCATGGCCGAAAGCGGGAAGAAAGTCGCCCTGGTCACCGGCGCCACCAGCGGGATCGGGCTGGCGGTCGCCAGGAACCTCGCCGAGCAAGGGAACAAGGTGTTCCTCTGCGCTCGAAGCGAGGACGCCGTCGCGCTGACCGTGAAGCAGTTCCGTGAAGCCGGACTGACGGCCGACGGCACCACCTGCGACGTCCGTGCCCCGGAAAGCGTGCGGGCGTTCGTGAAGACGGCCGTCGAGCGGTACGGGCCGGTGGACATCCTGGTCAACAACGCGGGGCGCAGTGGCGGCGGGGTCACCGCCGACATCGCGGACGATCTGTGGTTCGACGTGATCGACACGAATCTCAACAGCGTCTTCCTGATGACCAGGGACGTGCTCGAGGTCGGCGGGATGCGGAAGAAGTCCTGGGGCCGCATCGTGAACGTCGCGTCCACCGCGGGCAAACAGGGGGTCGTGCTCGGCGCGCCGTACTCGGCCTCCAAACACGGTGTCGTCGGATTCACGAAGGCGCTCGGCAACGAACTGGCCAAGACCGGTGTCACCGTGAACGCGGTCTGCCCCGGATACGTGGAGACGCCGATGGCCGAACGGGTGCGCCAGGGGTACGCGCGGGCGTGGCAGACCACTGAGGACGACGTCCTCGATCGCTTCCAGGCGAAGATCCCGCTCGGCCGGTACTCCACCCCGGAGGAGGTCGCCGGGATGGTGGGCTACCTCGTTTCCGATCCGGCGGCCTCGGTCACCGCGCAGGCGATCAACGTCTGCGGCGGTCTCGGCAACTTCTGAACATCCGACAACGCGAGGGAAGAACATGGCGCCGCAAGAGAACCGGAAGGTGCAGCACGAGATCAAGGTGGCCGCGTCCGCGGAATCGGTCTACCGGCTCGTCGCCGAAGTGGAGAACTGGCCGCAGGTGTTCCCCCCGACCGTCCACGTCGAACACGAGGAGCGCGGCCGGACGGACGAGCGGATCCGGATCTGGGCCACCGCCAACGGTGAGGCCAAGACCTGGACCTCGCGCCGCAGCCTGGATCCGGCGGGCCTGCGCATCGAATTCCGGCAGGAGGTCTCCCAGCCCCCGGTGGCCGCCATGGGCGGCGCCTGGGTGGTCGAACCGGTCTCGGACGGACACTGCCTGGTCCGGTTGTTCCACGACTATCGCGCGGTCGGCGACGATCCGGAGAACCTGGCTTGGATCGACAAGGCCGTCGACCACAACAGCAACGCCGAACTGGCCGCTTTGAAGGCCAAGGCGGAGCTGGCCGCCGCCTCGTCGGATCTGCTGTTGTCCTTCGAAGACACCGTGGACGTGCAGGGCTCGGCCGCGGACGTCTACGACTTCCTCGACGAGGCCCAGCTGTGGTCCGAACGGCTGCCGCACGTGGCCCGGGTGTCCCTGCGGGAGGACACCCCCGGTCTGCAGGTGCTCGCGATGGACACCAGGACGAAGGACGGTTCGGTGCACACCACCGAATCGATCCGTGTCACCTTTCCCCGGCGGAAGATCGTCTACAAGCAGATCGTCCTGCCCGCGTTGCTGGATCTGCACACGGGGGAGTGGGTGCTCACCGAGAACGGCGACGGGGTGACGGTGACCTCCCGGCACACCGTGGTGATCAACGAGGCCAACATCGAAGCTGTCTGCGGCACGCGGGCCGGTGTGGCCGAAGCGAGGGAGTTCGTCCAGAGCGCGTTGAGCGGCAACAGTTTGGCCACCCTCGGTCATGCCAAGCGTTACGCCGAGGGGCGGCGCTGACCCGATGGACGCCGAAGTCATCGTCGTCGGCGCGGGTCCTGTCGGGTTGATGCTCGCGGGCGACCTGCGTTTCGCGGGAGCGGACGTCGTCGTGCTGGAGCGGCTCGTCGAGCCGACCGGAGAGTCGAGGGCGTCGCAGCTCGGCGCCCGGACCATGGAATTGTTCGACCAGCGTGAGCTGGTGCACCGGCTGGCGGCGCCGGAGCGGCAGCGGACGGGCCATTTCGGTGGACTGCCGCTGGACGTCGGCGGGCTGGACAGTCCCTTCGCGGGGAACTGGAAGGTGCCGCAGTACGAGACCGAAGCCGTACTGGCACGGCGCGCGGTCGAGCTCGGGGTCGACGTGCGCCGGGGCGTCGAGCTGACCGCGGTGACGGAACGGGCCGATCGGGTGGACCTGGAAGCGAGCGGCGCCCAGGGACGGATCCGGTTGAGCGCCCGCTATCTGGTCGGCTGCGACGGCGGGGAGAGCACGGTGCGGGAGCTCGCCGGCTTCGCTGTCGCACGCGAAGGCGTGACGAGACAACTGCTCCGTGCGGACGTCGCGGGGATCTCGGTGCGGGATCGACGGTTCGAACGACTCCCCGCCGGGCTGGCGGTCGCGGCCCGGCGAGGTGACGGCGTCACCCGGATCATGGTGCACGAATTCGCCGATGACGCGAAAACCGTTCGTGGCGAACACAAGTTCACCGAACTGGCTGAAGCCTGGTTCAGGGTGACCGGAGAAGACATCGGTGACGGCGTGCCGATCTGGGTCGACGCTTTCGACAACGCCTGCCATCTGGTGACCGATTACCGCGAGGGCAGGGTTTTCCTGGCGGGCGATGCCGCGCACGGGCAGATGCCGATCGGCGGCCAGGCGTTGAACCTCGGCCTCCACGACGCGGCCAACCTCGGCTGGAAGCTGGCGGCGCAGGTGCGGGGCGGGGCCCCGGCCGGATTGGCGGACAGCTATGACGACGAACGCCGTCCGGTGGCGGTATGCACCCAGAACGACGTGCGCGCGCAGGAATTGCTGCTGCTCGGCGGGCCGGAGGTGGAGTCGGCCCGACAAGTTCTCGCCGAACTGCTGGCATACGAGGAAGTTTCCGCCACCCTCGCCGGATCGGCGAGTGGACTGAACCTCCGGTATTCCCCAGGTGATGGACATTCGTTGCTCGGGAAGAGGTTGCCTCCGGCGGAGTTGACCGTCAAGCTGGGGAGTACCACCACGACCGCGTTGTCGCGGTCGCCGAAGGGGTTGTTCCTCGACCTGTCGCAAGGGCAGGTCTCCGTGGACCCGGTGCCGGGATGGTCGCATCGGGTGCGCGCGGTCGCCGCCACCCGGCCCCAGGACGGGCCACTGTCCGATGTGGACGCACTGCTGGTGCGCCCGGACGGGTACGTCTGCTGGGTGGCCGGTGGGGAGATCGCGCTCGAATCCGCGTTACGAACCTGGTTCGGAAAGGAGCGTCCATGATCGGCAGTGAAGGTCGTCCTCGGCGAGTGCTCGTCGCGGGCGGTGCCGGTTTCATCGGTGGTCACCTGTGCGCGCGTCTGCTCGCGGCGGGCCACACCGTACTGTGTGTGGACAATCTCAGCACGGGACGACGGCGAAACCTCGACGTGCTGACGGAAACGGAGCGATTCGACTTCGCCGAGGCGGATATCGTCGACGGCCTCGTGGTCTCGGGTCCATTCGACGCGATCGTCAACCTGGCTTCTCCGGCCAGCCCGCCGGACTATCTGAGAGCGCCGATCGAGACCTTGCGGACCGGTTCGGCGGGCACGCTCGCGTTGCTGGAACTGGCCCGTGCCAAGGGCGCTCGCCTCGTGCACGCTTCGACCAGCGAGGTCTACGGGGATCCGTTGGTGCATCCGCAGACCGAGGACTACTGGGGCAACGTCAATCCGATCGGGCCGAGGGCCGTCTACGACGAAAGCAAGCGTTTCGGGGAGGCCGCGTGCGCGGCGTTCGTGCGGGAGTACGGCACGAACTGCGGAATAGTCCGGATCTTCAACACCTACGGGCCCGGCATGCGCTCCGACGACGGGCGGCTGGTGCCGAACATGATCATGCAGGCGCTCGCGGGTGAGCCGCTCACGATCCACGGATCGGGGGAGCAGACCAGGTCGTTGTGCTATGTCGAGGACACCGTGGACGCACTCGTCCGGATGATCGAACGCGATCATCGCGGCCCGGTGAACGTCGGCAATCCGGTGGAGTTGTCCGTGCGCCGGGTGGCGGCCCTGGTCAAGGAACTGATCGGTTCCGCGTCCTCACTGGAGTTCGTGCCTGCCATGGTCGACGACCCGCGTCAGCGCAGGCCGGTCATCGACCTCGCCGCACGGGAACTCGGCTGGACGCCTCGTACGGAACTGCGGGAGGGCCTGCGCCGGACCATCGCCTTCTTCGCCGGTGAGCGGGAAGCACTCAGGAGCTGACAAGACCGTCGACAACGGTCGATCGAGAGGGACTTGGGGGGTGGATCGGTGTCAGAACGGCAGATCGTCGTGATCGGTACCGGTTATGTAGGGCTCACGACAGGGGCGTGTCTCGCCTCGTTGGGGCACCGAGTGGTGTGCGTCGACATCGACGCCGCGAAGATCGATCAGTTACGGGCGGGGCGGATCCCGATGCTGGAACCCGGCTTGGCCGACCTGGTGCTCGAAGGCCAGGCGAACGAACGCCTCGAGTTCACCGTGGACGGTGACGACGCGGCGGCCACGGCGGAGTTCCTGTTCCTGTGCCTGCCGACACCGATGGGGGCCGACGGCGGCGCGGACCTGTTCGCGACCGAGACCGCGGTGGCGCGGATCCGGGACCTGCTCCCGGTCGGCTGTGTGGTGGTGAACAAATCCACGGTTCCGGTGGGAACGGCGGTGCGCATCGCGGAACTGCTCGACCGGCCGGACGTCGCGGTGGTGAGCAATCCGGAGTTCTTGCGGGAGGGCAGCGCGGTCACCGACTTCCTGCGGCCGGACCGGATCGTGGTGGGCGCCGACGTACCGGCGGCGGGGGAACGGGTGGCGGGCCTGTATTCCCGGCTGCCGTCGCCGATCCTGGTCACCGACACGGCGAGTGCCGAGCTGGTCAAGTACGTCGCGAACTGTTTCCTCGCCATGAAACTGTCCTTCGTGAACGCCGTGGCGGAACTGTGCGAACGGTTCGGCGCGGACGTGGACGAGGTGCTCGACGCCGTCGGACGCGACCCCCGGATCGGGCACGCCTACCTGCGGCCGGGGCCGGGATGGGGCGGTTCCTGCCTGCCGAAGGACAGCGAAGCGATGCTGCGGATGGCCGAGACCGCCGGCTTCCCGTTCCCGCTGCTGCGGGCCACCATCGACATGAACGCGCGGCAGCGGATGCGCGTCGTCGCCAAACTGGCCTCGGCACTCGGCGGTTCGCTCGACGGCGTCCGTATCGGCCTGCTCGGCCTGACCTTCAAGGCGGGCACGAACGATCTCCGGGATTCACCGGCGCTCGCCGTCGCGGATCTGCTCGCCGACAGAGGCGCCGAGCTCCTCGGCTGCGATCCGACGGTGGCGGGCGGGACCAAGGTGGGTGGCATCACCGTGGTCGACGATCCCTACGAGGTCGCGGAGGGCGCCAAGGCGCTCGTGCTGTTGACCGACTGGCCGCAGTTCCGCACGCTGGATTGGTTGCGCATGGCCAAATTCCTCGACGGCACGGTGGTGCTGGACACGCGCAACCAGCTCGACCCCGAGGTGCTCGACGGCGTGGGCCTCGTGTGTCACGGCATCGGCCGGTCGCTCTCGCCGTCCGTGCGATCGTGAGCGGCGGCCTGTGGCGATGTCGCGAAAGCCACTTTCGGGACATCAGACGTCCCGAAAGTGGCTTTCGCGACACCCGAGCTGACGTATCGGGCACCGAACAGTGCCATCACGCTACCTTTGCCTTACCCGCTCTGACCGCCGAAGCGCCGTGCCCCGCTGCCGTCCCGGCCGAGGACGTCGTCGGGATTCGACAGCTTGCATTGCCGCAGCGAGAGACAGCCGCAACCGATGCAATCGTCGAGACGGTCGCGAAGGCCCTGCAACATACCGATGCGCATGTCGAGTTCCTTCCGCCAGCTCGTGGACAAGCGGGCCCAGTCCTTGGGGGTCGGTGTGCGGCCGTCGGGAAGGTTGTCCAAGGCGTCGCGAATCATCGTGAGGGAAATGCCGACTCGCTGCGCCGCACGGATGAACGTGACGCGGCGCAGGATGTCGCGATCGAAACGGCGCTGGTTTCCCGCGGTCCGCCTGCTGGTGATCAACCCTTGGCGTTCGTAGTGGTGCAACGTGGCGACGGTGGTTCCGCACCGCTCGGCGACCTGGCCGACGGTGAGTTCCTTGAGGGAAGTGTGCACCTGTGGCATACGGGCGATCATACCTTGACCTCATGTTGACTTGAGGTTGCAAGCTGCTCACGGAGACACCCGAACAATTCGATCACCGGGAAGATGAAATGGGTTCGAGGATATTACCGCTTTTGGTGGCGGCGCAATTCCTGCTCGTGCTCGACAGTTCCGTGGTCAACGTGGCACTGCCGTCCATTCAACGGGATCTCGCCTTCTCCCCGGAAACGTTGTCGTGGGTGGTCAACGGCTACAGCCTGACCTTCGGCGGGTTGCTCCTGCTCGGCGGCAGGCTGGCCGATCGGCGTGGCCGCAAGCTGGTGTTCGGAGCCGGCGTGGTGCTCTTCGGTGTGGCCTCCCTCGCCGGCGGTCTGGCGCCGACGAGCGAGTGGCTGGTCGCCGCCCGCGCGGCACAGGGCGTCGGGGGCGCGCTGGTGTCCCCGGCCGCGTTGTCGTTGCTGACCACGACGTTCGCGCCAGGTCCCGACCGCAATCGCGCGCTCGGGATCTGGGGTGCCGCGGTCGGGGCGGCGGGGGCCGTCGGAGTGCTGCTCGGTGGCGTGCTGACCGCTGGGCTCGGCTGGCGCTGGGTGCTGCTGATCAACGTCCCGGTGTGTGTCGTGCTGCTCGTCCTCGCGCGCCGTGTGGTGCCGTCGAGCAGGCCCGGGGCCGGTGATTCGGATTTCGACGTGCCCGGTGCGGTCAGCGTGACCGCGGGGCTGGGCCTGCTGGTGCTCGGGCTGGTCGGGGTGCCTCAGCACGGCTGGGGGTCACCGGTGGTGCTGGCCGAACTCGCCGGCGCCGTGGTATTGCTGGCGGCGTTCGTGGTGATCGAGGCCAGGGCACGGTCACCGTTGTTCCCGTTGGCCGTCTTCCGGCGGCCCGCCGTCCGCGGCGCGAACATCGTCTGCCTGTTCTGCTTCATGGCACTGCTGGGGATGTTCTATTTCCTTTCGTTGTACCTGCAGGAAAGTCTGGGCTTCGACGCGTTGCTGGCGGGGCTGTCCTACCTTCCGCTGGCGTTGAGCATCCTGGTCGCCGCCAACCTGGCCGGTCGCGCGGTGTCGCGGTTCGGCGTGCCCACCACGTTGTGCGCCTCACTGGTCGTGTTCTCGGCTGGCCTGTTCTGGTTCTCCTTCCTGCCGGTGACCGGCGGCACCTTCGCCGGAGCCGTACTCGGCCCTTCGATACTGGCCGGGTTCGGATTCGGCGGGGCCGTCGTGTCGATCACCGTCGCCGCCGTCGACGACGCCGGACCCGACGAGGTGGGGCTCCTGTCCGGGTTGATCAACACTACTCAGCAGGTCGGCGTCACGCTGGGGCTCGGGATCCTGGCCTCGGTCGCGGCCGCGAGCACGGCGGCGAGTACGGCCGGGCAGCCGATCGCGGTGGTCGAGGGCTACCGCACGGCATACCTGGTGGCGTCGGGGTTCGTGCTGGCGGGCGCGCTCGCGACCCCGCTCGTGTTCCGCGGCGCCGAGAAGACGATCCGATCACGGACCTGAAGAATTCCAATCTGGGGAGAAGACATGCGCATCCTGATCACCACACCACCCGGCCTCGCCCACCTGTTCCCGCTGGTGCCGCTGGCCCACGCCGCCCAGACCGCGGGGCACGAGGTACTCGTCGCCAACGGCGGCTCGTCGGTCGACGCCGCGGTCCGCGCGGGTCTGGCCGCGGTCGACGTCACCCCGGATCGTGACGTCGAGGCGCCCTACGAGCAGCTGGCCGAAGCGGCCAAAGACCTCACGTTGTCGCCCCCCGAGCTGATGACCCAGGTGGGGACGCGCTTCGGGCAGATCAGCGAGCTGATGCTGGACGGCATCGTGCGGGCCGCGCGGCGATGGCGGGCGGACGCGGTGCTGTACCCGCCGGCGCTGCCCGCCGGGCTGCTCGCCGCCCGGATCGTCGGCATCCCCGCGATCCTGCACGGTTTCGGGCTGCGCAGGCCCACTTTGGAACCCGCGATGCGGTGGCTGAGCGAGGCCGCGGCCGAGTGGGGGGTCCAGGAACTCCCGAGGGATCCCGACCTCGAGGTGAACATCAGCCCGTCCGTCGTGCAGGCGGCTTCGGCCACGCCCGATTCCGTGCGGACCGCGCCGCCCACCGGCGAGACCCTGGACATGCGGTACTGCCCGAACAACGGTGGCGCCAAGCTGCCGTGGTGGTTGTTCGAGGATCGTCCTCGTCCGCGCGTCGCGGTCACGCTCGGCTCGCTGTCCTCCACCGCGGGCGAGGGTGAGCTCCTCGCGGCGGTCGTCCGGGGCGCGGAGAAGCTCGATGTCGAGCTGGTGCTGACCCCGGTCCCGGCGGATCTCGCGGCGCTGCCGAAGCCACTGCCGGACTACGTGCGCAGGGTGGACTGGCTGCCGGTGTCCACATTGCTGCGGGGCTGCGACGCGATCGTGCATCACGGCGGCATGGGGACGACCTTCGTGGCGTTCGCCGCCGGGGTACCCCAGTTGATCGTCCCGCACCTCGGGGATCAGCCGTACAACGCGAGGGTGGTGGAGCAGTGCGGCGCGGGAACCAGCCTGCGGCTCGCCGACGCCACCCCGCAGAGCGTCGAGAAGGTGCTGGGCCAGCTGCTCGACTCGCCGGGCTACCTCGAGCGGGCCACGGCGATCGCGACGGAGATGGCGGCGATGCCGAGTCCACATGAGGTGATCGCTCGCGTGGCCGAGGTCATCGGCGAAAAGCGCTCGGCCCGGTGACGAAACCCGCTACCCGTGCTTGCGCAACGCTTCGATGACCGTGGTGAGTACCGGTGATCTTTCCGCGCCGGCGCGGATGGCGGCGTAGATGTTGCGTTTGGGCGGGTTGTCGCGGACGGAGCGGACCACCAGGCCGTCACGGTGGCAGCGCACGCCGAGCCGGGGCACCAGGGCCACCCCGGCCCCGGCCGCGACGAGCGCTGTCACGCCTTCCCATTCGTTGCAGGTGTGGTGGATGTCCGGCATGAAACCGGCGGTGGTGCAGCTGGCGATGGTCAGTTCCGCGCACGGTCCGTCCGGTACGGTCGTCACCCAGCGGTCGCCGGCGAATTCCTCCAGCGCCACCGGTCCTTCACGCTGTGCCAGGGGATGCGTGTCCGGCACCACGAAATCGAAGACGTCACTGGCCAGATGCGTCCGGTGATACCGGGAATCCCTGCGCGGCGGCGCGAGCCGGTAGTCGATCGCGATGATCAGGTCGAGGGTGCCCACGTCGAGGCTGGTGTAGCACTCGGGGGCTTCGACCTCGCTGATGTCGAGGCGCAGCCTGCTCGCCGTCCGCTGCAGGTCGGCGAGCGCGGGGGCGACCAGTCCGATGATCGCCGTGGAAAACGCCCCGATCGCGACCTGGCCGATCGGTTCCTCGTTGTAACTGGCCAGATCGGACCGTGCCGCCTCGATCTGGGCGTGAATGGTGGAGGCGTGTTCGAGCAGCACCATCGCCTGCCCGGTCAACCGGACTCCGCGTCCGTGCTTGCTCAGCAGCGGCACGCCGACCTGTCTGGCGAGGGTGGCCAATTGCTGGGACACCGCCGACGGAGTCAGGTGCAGGGCTTTGGCCGTGGCCACGACCGTTCCGCGCTCCCGCATCTCCCGCAGGACCTGGAGCCGTCGCGCGTCAACGATCACGTCCATGCTGGTGGATTCCATGAACGAAGCATAGAGAATTTCGAACATGGTTCGCGCGATTATCGTCCTGTTCTCGCCCGGCCGGAGCCAAATGTTGCGAATTCAGGAGAAAATTGCCCACCAAATCACGATTTCGAGTGACGTGATGCCGGACGAGGGTCCGGCATCACGTCACTCGATCGGTGCGAGAATAGGTGCCTCAGCCGAGTGCGGCGTAAGACTCCGTCAGCGGTGTGAAGTCGCGGGCCGAAAGCCAGTCCGGCCGCGTGCCGCGGGAGAGGTCCACCTTGTTCTCCACGCTGTTGTAGGTGATCAGCAGCAGGCCGCGGTCGCGAGGGGAGATGTTCGGAACGGAGCTGTGCGGGATGTTGGCGTCGAACCACAGCACCGAGCCGCGCGGACCCTTCGGGGCGACCATGCCGTTGCGATCGACCAGTTCGCGGATCATGTCGATCTCGAGCGAGTACTTGAGGCTCGCGGTCAGGGTGCTTGCCCAGCCCTCGCCCTGGACCTCGGCCTCGATCATGCCGCCGTCGTGTCCTCCCGGCACGAGGATCAGCGGCCCGTTGAACTCCGTGACCTCGTCGAGGAAGAGCGCGGCCGACAACGCGCGGGGGGCGGGCATCCCGTCCTCGTGGTGCCAGAACGTGTAGTCCTGATGCCACTCCCACACCTCGCCCTTGAACGCCCGCTTCGCGTTGATCTTGAACTGGTGGACGTACACGTCGTCCTGCAGCAACTGCTTGGCGATCGGGAGCAGGCGGGGCGAGCGGACGAGCTTGCCGAACACCTCGGAATAGAGATGGCAGCCATGGACGCCGCGGACGATGTCGGTGTCTTCCTCGACCGTGACGCGTTCGCCTCCCGCGGCGAACTCCTTCGCGGTTTCGTCCCGCACGATTTGCATCTCCTCTTCGGAGAAGACGCTTTCCTGAACGAGGTATCCGTTGGCCCGGTATTCGTCGACCTGGGCAGGGGATAGCGTGCTGTCGATTCCCATGAGCCATTTCCTTTCGGAATGGTGATTGTCTTCGGCAATTTTATCGACGGGCCGAGACGTAATCAATCGCCGTGGTCGGCGAAACCGCTTAAAATCCTTAGCGATTCGGTTTAAGAACAGCCTGAACGATTCCGGGAAAATCGTGGCTCACGGTTCGGCGAGCAGGCAGCTCAGCGTCGCGCTGATCTGGCCGCTGATGACTTCTTCGGTGTTCTCTGTCCACACGAACCGCGCGAAGCAGCCGGCCGGCCTTCCGCCGAAGGAGAACGGGCTGATCACCGAGTTGGCGGACACCCGCGTCACCGAGCCGGACTCGTGGAGCACGTCCACCGGGAACCGGACGGCCTCGACGAACTCCTGCGCCACGAAGTCCTTTCTGGACAAAGCGAGCTGGACCGTTTGCGCCCATTCGTCGGGAGTGCTCCTGGCGCCGATCGTGACCTCGCGCCCGGCCCAGCCGAAGGCGGTTTTGAGCACGAAACGTTCCTGGTACTTCAACAGCAGCTCGGGAAGGTCGTAGGACCGGTCTTGCCAGGTGGCCGTGCCGGGTCGCACCAACCTGGTCCAAGGCACGTAGCGATCGACGAAATCGCGCTCTTCCCGCGACATCCACGGCTGCCCCTCCGAGAGCAGGGCCAGCATCTTCTTGCTGTGCACCATGCAATAGCTGTACGAGGGGTAGAGCCGGAAACCGGCGGCCTGCACCTCGCGCACCGGATCGAGGTCGATGCCGAGTTCGTCGGCGTACTCCTCGACGGTGAACTGCGCCATGCCGACCCGGTAACGCAACGCTCCTCCCGGCCCGATCAGCCGGTCGAGCTCGTCCGGCTCGAAGTGCTCGGCCAAGACCCCGTGCCGTCGCAGGAAATCCGCCTGCACGTCGAAGTACTTCGTGGAGTAGCCGGGGCCGAATTCCCGGCAGCTGCCCACGATCGCGGCGGCGGGCGGAACGCCGAGGTCCGAACAGATCTCGGTGAAGTACCGGGCGATCGACGCGTAGGCGTCCGCCCCGACGAAGGCCGGCCGTCCGGCACGCTGCCGGACGCGCTGCCACGCATGCTGGAAAAGCTGGAACTGCACCAGGCCGCCGACGGCGCCATTGGCGTTCAGTTCCACGAACTTCGGGCCGTCCTCAGCGAGGACCACGTCGGCCCTGCCCATGTCGGCGTCGTGGGCCATTTCGAATTCTTCGTCACCGGTCGCCAGGACGTTGTCGTCCATCTCCAAGGCGGCCAGCCGTCCCGCCCTGTCCGGGGCGAGGTGCCGCACCGCCCGGCGTTCCAGCTCGAGCAGCCGCGACATGGCGTCGAGGAGTTCCCGATACGACTCGCGGGGTACCACGAACGGCTGGAGGGCGAACGGGAACCCGACGTAGGGGATACCGTCCAGCTCTTCGGTGAGAATGTCGGCCGTCTCCTTGTGGGACAGTCCGATCTCGGGCGGCTCTCTCAGATCACCGAACCAGGGTGCGCCGGTCAAGGCCGTCCTCCTTTCCTGTCGGCGGTGTGCACGGGTCCGTGGGGAGCCCGGCGAGGAATTCGTCGAGGTGCACCGTGCGATGTGTCCGCACGTTGGCGCAGCGATAGGGGAGTCCCCTGCGGGCCGGGCGTTCGTCGTCGTGGAAGTAGACCGCGCGCAGTTCGTCGCCGCCGAGCAGTTCCATCACCGGATGGGCCACCAGGTAGTCCCGGACCGCGGGGGTGTCCCTGGTCGCCGAGTACCACAGTCGCAAGCCGCCGAGGTGGTTGGGCGCGGGGACGGCTTCAGGCTGGAACTTGCGTTTCCACTGGAAGATGCCGGTGCTCAGCCAGGCTTCGGCGCCGCCGAAATCCACCGCTTCGACGGCGTTGTCGTGGCACCACCGCAACAGCAGGTGGTAGAAGGCGCGGAAGGCCCCGCTGTCGTAGTGCTGCTTGTCGGCGTCGAGCACGCCGAGCAGGCGGACGAGCATCGTCTTCCGGCGCGCCTCCCAGCGGCACAACCCTCCGGCGACCCTTTCGCCATCGCCACTTCTGACGAAGAACAGGGCTCCCTGGCGGAACAGGCATTCGTAAGCGACGTCCCTGGTCTCGCTCCTGGCGCGTTCGCCGTGCCGTGAACGCACCGTCGGCCGATGCATGCGTTCGTAGAAGTACTCGAACGACGCGGCGTCCTCGGCCCGTTCCAGCCGCCAGTCGTGTTCGCGCTGGTTCGCCTTGAACCTCTCCAGTTCCCGTTTGGACACTCGTTTGGTCAGCTCGGCCTCGGTCGTGTCGACCCTCACCACGAGATGCCGCCGGAACGGCAGGATGAGCGCGGAATCCCGGGGCAGCCGTTCCGCCTCGGCCGGGGAACAGGCGACGGCGACCAGGTCCGCGTGCGGGATGGCGGCCCCGGAGAGGAGTTTGGACCGGGGAACCCGGTAGTCGGTCGTGACGCCGGTGACCGGCCCCAGTTCGGCACGCTGCCGGTCGAGCAACTGGTAGATGATCACGAAGCCGTCGGGGATCCCGGCGTACCCGAGGGAAAGCGCGCCGTCTCCGGAGCCGGGTTCGGGGTAGGAGACGAAGGCGGGGAGCCGGCGTCGCGCGGTGCTGTCGTACCAGGTCCGGTAGCCGGAGAACAGGGGATCGCTGCTGTGGTTCCAGGTGTAGCCGGCGAGCGCGCGCCAACGCCGCACCGCCGATGACTTCGGTTGCCTCATGAGAAACTCGATTCGTCTTGGTGGCCTGCCCGGACCGGTTGTTCCCGCTTGTCGCGCAACGCCCAGCGGCCGACCAGGACCGTGGGGGAGCCGGCGACGACGAAGAGCCCGGCGAGCAGGATCCAGCCGCCGATTCCCCAGTCCACGATCAGCATGGTCATCAGTGCCGGTGCCAGCATCTGGGCCGCCGAGGTGCCCGTGTTGTACATCCCTTGGTATTCGCCGTGTGCCTCGTCCTTGGTGAGGCCGACGCTGAGGCCCCATCCGCTCGCGACGTACAGCAGTTCGCCGAGCACGTGCACGATCCCGGCCAGCAGCAACAGGACGATCACGAGCCAGCCCGAGCCGTGGTAGGTCGCGGCGAACAAGCCGCAGCAGGCGGCGAGTACGAGTCCACAGTAGACACCCAGCCGGGCCGCCCCCGGCACGGTCGCGCCGGATCGGCTGACCCTGGTCTGCAGCGTGATGATGCCCACCGCGTTGATCGCCGCGATGGCCCCGGCGATCCACATCGGTGCCTCGGTGTGGTTGGCGATCCACAAGGGGATCGCGGCGCCGCCGACTCCCCAGCACAGCGCGAGCACCGCGCTCAGCACGGTCATGACCATGAACGGCCGGTCGCGCAGCACGAGGACCTTCCGTTTCCGGTTGATGTCGCGCAACGACTGCACATGGGGTACCCGGTGGACGACCAGCGCGAAGACGAGGCTGGCGAGGCCGTGCACGAGCACCAGGCCGATATAGGCGGCCCTGGTGTCCAGGTTCAGGACGAGGGCGCCCACCCCGGAGCCGACCGCGAAGCCCGCGTGGGCCAGCACCCGGATCAGCGCGATACTGCGTATCCGGTCCGGTTCCGGGGCCAGGCTGGAAACAAGGGCGAGCCGGATGCCGAGGATGCTCCGTTCCGCCGCCGTCGCCACGCAGGCGACGGCGAGGAAACCCCAGAACTCGTGCACCCAGATGTAGCCGAAGGTGGAGAGTCCCTGGATGGCGCCCAGGACGATGAGCACCTCGCGGCTGCCCACGCGGTCGGCGACGAAACCGACCACGCTCCCGGTCAGCATGCCGAAGACGCCGGCGGCGGTGAGCCCGATGCCGACCTGCGCGGCCGAGAGGCCGAGAGAGCGGGTGAAGAAGATGGCCCAGCACGTGTACCACGCGCCGCCGCCGATGCTCAGGACGAGCGTGGCGGCACCGATCAACTCGGTGGCGCGGTTAGGCAACCGTAGGAATGCCAGCATGACCCTTGCCCGTGCTCGCGTCGCCATCGGATCGACCTGCTGTTCGCTGCACGCGCACCTCCACGAAGTAGAAGATCTCCGAACGGTTCAGCTCGGGCACACGGTTTCGAGCAACAGGCGCACGCCGGCCTCGATGCACCGCTCGTCCACGTCGAAGCCGCCCTGGTGCAGGTCGGGCACCCGGGTCTTCTCGGGGCCGCGGACCCCGAGCCGCGCCATCGCGCCCGGAACGGCATCGAGATACCAGCCGAAATCCTCGCCGCCGAGCGATTGCTCGGTGGTGACGACCGAGCCTGGGCCGAGCGCCACGAGCGCGGCCTCACGCAGCCGTTCTGTGTGTTCGGGGTGATTCACCACCGGCGGGACGCCGCGGTGGTAAGTGGTGGTGTACTTGACGCAGTGGGCCGAGGCGATGGCGGAGACGAGTTCCTCGATCAGTTCCGGTGCCCGCTGCCAGGTCTGATGGTCGAGCGCCCGGACGATCCCCTCCAGTTCGCCCTCCTGCGGAATGATGTTGGGCGCCGAACCGGCGCTGACCCTGCCCCAGACCAGGCTGACGCCGCTGCGCGGATCGAGGCGGCGGCCGAGGGAGGCGGGCACGTCGGCGGCGATCTTGGCGAGGGCGTAGACGAGATCGGCGGTCAGATGCGGCCGGGCGGTGTGCCCGCCCGGCCCGGTCAGCTGGACCAGCAACCGATCGCAGGCCGCCGTGATCGGGCCGGACCGCAGCCCGACCTTGCCGACCGGGAGGTTCGGATCGCAGTGCAGCGCGTAGGCGGCCCGCACACCGTCGAGTTCACCCGCCTCGAGCATGGCACGGGCCCCGCCCGGCATGACCTCCTCCGCGGGCTGGAACACGAGCCGGACAGCGCTGTCGAGCCGCTCTCGGCCGGCGAGCGCCAAGGCGACCCCGTACAGCACGGTGGTGTGCACGTCGTGCCCGCAGGCGTGCGCCACTCCCGGAACGGTCGAGCGATACGGCACGTCCTTTTCGTCGGAAACCCCCAACGCGTCGATGTCGGCGCGCAGCAGTACCTCCGGCGTCCCGTCGCCGACATCGCAGATCAGCCCTGTCCTGTTGGGCAGGGTTCTCGGCTCCAGCCCCAGCGCGACGAGCCGATCCCGCAGGAGGGCGGTGGTGCGATGCTCGGCCCACGACAGCTCGGGATGGCGGTGCAGATCCCGGCGAAAATCGATCAGCAGTCCTCGGTTTCCGCGTACCGGATCATTCGGATCCAAGATTTCCCCCAAGCTTCATGACTTCCATGATGAGGGGGCGGTGATCGGCAGGTCCAGCCAAACTTCTCGAAGGGAAACGGTAAGTGGGACCTTAAACGTCGCCACTCGCAGGCCTGGGAACAGAGTAGTTCTACTCGTGCGGAGCGACGGAGGCCCGGGCAAGCTCGGTGATGTCCGCTCACTGGGGGCGGCGTTCACCGAGGAGAACCATGAAGCTCCGTCATGCCTTCACCACGCTCGCCGTCGCCGCAGGTCTGATCGGCGTGTCCGCGCCCGTCGCGGCGGCCGACGAACCCATCGCGAGCATCGACTTCTCCGCCGAACAGGGTGCTTTCCCCGTCGACGGGAAGAGCGGGCACTGGGTCGGCTCGCCCGAGCACGAGGTGATGATCCGCGAGGTCGGCGACGTCTTGAGAGTGGACGCCGACGCCGACAACGGCCGGTACTACTTCCGGCTCGACTTCAGCGCCCCGTCCGGCGCGCTCGAGGTCGGCTCGTACGAACACGCACAGGGAGCCCACATCCTGGCGATCGCCACCGGTCTGGGCTGCACGGACGACTATTCGTCCTTCACGATCAGCCGCGTCGAACGTGGTGCCGCCGGACTCACCGCCCTCGACGCCACGTTCGAACAGCGCTGCGGCAGTCCCACCGCGCCGGCGTTGCGCGGCGAGGTCCACTACCGGCGTTGAGATCAGGCGAGAACCCCTCGGGGTCTCACGTCCGGCGTTGCGTCCGATGTGGACCTTTAGCGGTGTTGTGATGTCAGTGAAGGCCTCCTTGAGGGACCCTGGGTCTCTCAAGGAGGCCTTCACTGCGTTGTGATGGACCAGCCGCCGGCGAAACGGTCGAATTCAACGGCGGGGTGAAGCTTTCGGGAACGAGGCGCGACACGTCGCCGTCGTTTTCCTCCCGGAGGAGAAGGTGGCCGGAGCCGAATCGCGCGGAACCCTATTTACCAACGGGAGACCGATCCGGCAAGCGACGATGGTCGGGTGACCGGCGACGCCCATTCCGTTACAGGCAACCGGGTGAATATGGGAATTTCCGCTTTTCTCAAGATTCCGAAAGATCAACGACCCGGCGGAATCGAGTCATTCGCACGCGATGCACGATCCGGTGCACGTGCGGACGGTCGTGCCTCCCGGATGGTGGGAGTTCGATCGGGCAAGATCAAAGTGCTGTTTTCGCAGTTAATGGCGCCGCGGCCGGGAAGATGATGTTCCGCGCGCATCTTCTTCTGGTATTTCAGGTTTGAGCCGCCGCGCCGGTGGGAACCAGCAAGCGCCGCTCCCGGGCCGGTTTTCGACGGTGAGCGGCTTGAACTGGGAAAATGTGCGGAGAGGGGTTTGTTTGATTGTTCCGCCGGATGTGGCCGTCCGGTAGGTGAAACACCTGGTTCCACTTCTTCTTCGCGCGTCCGGCGATCGGCGGGCGCGCTACTCCCGTCATGTCCGTCGTTGCCGTGATCCGTGCCGTCATTTCAATACGTGGAGTGAATTGACAGCCGTTCAAGAAAATGGTTCCGGCGATGTAGTCACCTTGCGTCACGCCGGAGGCTTTTCAGTCGATCCGGGCTTCCCACCTTTGGCGGTACTGACGATCTCGACCGCCGGGCAGCGTGTTGTTTCCGGCCCACTGTGGACTTGATCCCGGAGGGCGGGGGGAGAGCAGGGATCGTGACGCGGGAGAAGCCGCGGTCAGCACTCATGGGTTCATGTCGAATGTGGAGGATCGAGTCATGCCGCCTATACGAGAAGGCTACGACCGTTCGAGCCGGAATCCGGTGACGGCAACGCACTTTCACGAAGTGCTGGCCCGGCTGGCCGGCGTGCACGGTGTGCCGGGGGCCCAGCTCGCGATCCTGCGGGACGGCACGAAAACAGTGGTCCAGACCGGTGTCGAACATCAAGAGAGACGGAGACCGATGGACGCGGCTTCGGCCGTGCCGATCGGTTCGATCACCAAACTGGCCACCGCCACGGTCGCGATGGTGCTCGTCGCGGACGACGACCTCGAACTCGATCAGCCCGCCGGAGAAGTGCTGGGTGTCACCGGACTCGACGACCGGTTCACCCCACGACGACTGTTGAGCCACACCAGCGGCCTGCCCTCCGATCCCGCCGACGTCACGGCGGCGTGCCTGCGCGAGGTTCGCGGGGCGGACCTCGTGTGCCCGCCGGGTTCGGCGTTCTCCTATTCGAATCTGGGATACGCGCTCGTCGGTTCGCTGATCGAGTCCGTGACCGGGATGACCTGGCGCGAAGCCGTCGAGGCGATACTCCTGCGTCCGTCGAAGATCGAGCCCGCGTACGCCGAGAGCCCGCGGACGGTTTCCGGGCACGGGCATGCCACCGGCCAGGGCGGCGCCCGCCCGATCGAGCAAGCCCTGCCCCCGCTGCTCGAACCCGCGGGCGCGCTGGCGCTCAGTGCCGGTGACCTCGTCGAACTCGGCCGGGTGCACCTGGGGAAGCCCGGGTTGCTCGACGTCGTGACCGCCGCGGACATGCACGGCCGGGTGCCCGGCGCCGAACCGTTCGGTCTCGCCGACGGCTGGGGCCTCGGCATCGCGCATTACGACGGCGAGGACGACGTCTGGCTCGGCCACGACGGCACCGCCGACGGCACCTCCTGTCACTTGAGGATCGATCAGGCGGGCGCCTGCGTGGTCGCGTTCACGGCGAACGGCGCCGCGGGTACGCGGATGTGGCAGGACCTGAGCACCGAACTGCGCGCGCTGGGCTTGGAACTCCCGGACCAGCGCCCGCGCGCGATCACCCGGCCGGTCCCGATCCCGGCCGGTGACTTCGGCACCTACCGCAACGGCGCCATCGACTACACGATCCGAGCCGACGAGGACGGTGGCACCGTTCTCGTCGTCGACGGCGAAGTCTTCCCCGACCTCACGCTGCACGAAGACGCCACGATCGCGGTTCGCGACCCGGCCACCGGCGACGCGACGCCCTGCGGCCGGCTGCGCGGCACGTCCGGTGAGGCGACCGCGATCGAAGTCGGCGGCCGTCTCGCCGGACGCCGCTGACCGCTTCCTCCCCGCCCGTCCCCTTGCCCACCCCGGTGGGATTCCTTGTTGTGCCTGGAAGGTGCGAAAGACGATGACCGTGCGAGACACGGCGGCCACCACGGACGCCGAGAGAACCGCCGCCCTGCCGGAACTGTTCGCCGACAGGGTGCGCTCGGCCCCGGGCGCCGTCGCCGTCGACGGTGACGTCAGGCTGACCTACGCGGAACTCGCGGACCGGGCCGGACGGCTCGCCGCGCATCTGCGACGCCTGGGACTGCGAGCCGAGGACCGGGTCGCGGTGCTGCTCGAGCGATCCGCCGAACTGGTCGTGACGGAGTTGGCGATCGTGCTCGCGGGCGGCGTCTACGTGCCTCTCGACCGGCGGGCGCCGGACAGCAGGTTGCGGCTGACGCTGGCCGCGGCGGACGTGTCGGTGGTGGTGACCGATCAGCCCGAGCGGACGGCGATCATCCACAGTGGACTGATCGTCCCCGCCGGGGGACCGCTCCCGGAGCGGCAATCCGCGCTGCCGAGGGTGGACGCGGATCAGCTGGCCTACCTCATGCACACCTCGGGTTCGACCGGGAAGCCCAAGGGCGTCGCCGTGCGGCACCGCGACGTCGTGGCGCTGGCGGCCGACAGTCGTTTCACCGGAGGCGCGCACCGCCGCGTGCTGTTCCACTCGCCCGCCGCTTTCGACGCCTCGACCTATGAACTGTGGGTTCCGCTGCTCAACGGCGGGACGGTGGTGGTCGCGCCACCCGGCGACCTGGACGTGGAGGCGCTGAGGAACACCCTGACACGGCACCGGGTCACCGCGCTCTGGCTGACCGCGGGCCTGTTCCGGGTCGTCGCGCAGGAGGCGCCGGACTGCTTCCGCGGCGTGCGGGAGGTCTGGACCGGCGGCGACGTCGTCCCGGCCTCGGCGGTGCGGCGGGTGCTGCGCGGTTGCCCCGGCTTGACGGTGACCGACGGATACGGCCCGACCGAGACCACCACCTTCGCCACGGCCCACCCCATGTCCTCGGTGGACGGTGTTCCCGACGCCGTGCCGATCGGACGTCCGCTCGACGGGGTTCGCGGGCATGTCCTGGACCCCGGGCTGGACCCGGTTCCGCCAGGTCAACCGGGGGAGTTGTTCCTCGCCGGGGCCGGTCTGGCACGGGGCTACTGGGGCAAGCCGGGTGCGACGGCGGAAAGGTTCGTCGCCGATCCGGCAGGCCCGCCCGGGGAGCGCATGTATCGCACCGGGGATCTGGTGCGGCACGGCGAGAACGGCGAGCTGGAGTTCCTCGGCCGCGCCGACGATCAGGTCAAGGTCCGCGGCTTCCGCGTGGAACCGGGCGAGATCGAGTCGGTGCTCGCCGCCGCCCCCGGGGTGCAGGAGATCGTCGTCGTCGCCCGCGAGGAGCGGCCAGGGGTCAAACGGCTGGTCGCCTATGTCGTCGCCCGTCCGGACGAGGAACTCGGGGAGCTGGACCGGGTCGCCGCCGCGTCGCTGCCGGACTACATGGTGCCGTCGGCGTTCGTCGTGCTCGACGCGCTTCCGTTGAGCGCCAACGGGAAGGTCGACCGCCGGGCGCTGCCCGCGCCGCCGGAGGACCGGAGGGCCGGTGAGGCCGCGCCGCGCACGGACACCGAACGCACCGTGGCCCGGATCCTGGGGGACGTGCTCGGGGCGGCCGTCACCGCCACCGACGACGACTTCTTCGCCCTGGGCGGCGACTCGATCCTCGCCGTGCAGGCGTTGTCGCGGCTGCGCCGGACTTTCGGCGCGGACCTGTCGGCGCGGACGGTGTTCGACGCGCCGACGGTCGCGGAACTGGCGCGCCTGCTCGATGAGGCGCCTCGGAGCGAAGAAGCCGCGATCCCCACCACGACGCCGTCGGAGGTTCTCCCGCTTTCCCCGGCGCAACGGCGATTGTGGTTCCTCGACGAGCTGAACGGCGGCAGCGCGGAATACAACACCGCGGTCGGTGTCCGATTGGCGGGGCCGCTGGACGTCGATGGCCTGCGAGGCGCGCTGGCGGCACTCTGCGCCCGCCACGAGTCGCTGCGGACGACCTTCGATTCCGTCGAGGGCGAGGGTGTCCAGCGCGTCGCGGACACGGGCCGGATACCTCTGCGGATCGCGGAATCCGCCGCGGACGACGCCGCTTTGGCGGCTGAGCTGAGCGCGCCGTTCGATCTGCGCACCGGCCCGTTGACCAGGGCCACCCTTTTCCCGCAGGCGCCGGGCGAACACCTGCTCGTGCTGTGTCAGCACCACATCGTCACCGACGGCCGGTCGATCGGGGTCCTGACCGGCGAGCTGCTGGACTTCTACGCCGGGATCAGCCCGCCCGCCTTGCCGCTGGGGTACCGCGACTACACGCTCTGGCGGCAGCGGTCCGACGGCACGGATCAGCTGCGGTACTGGCGGGAGACGCTCGACGGGCTCGAGCCGCTCGCCTTCCCGGCCGACCGGCCGAGGCCGCCTCAGCGCACCACCGAGGGGGCCGTGCACCGCCACGACCTTCCCGCCGAGCTGGTCCGAGGCCTCACCGCCGCGGGACGTCCGCACGGCGCGACACTGTTCATGACGCTGACCGCGGCGGTGCAAGTGCTCTTGTCGGCCTACAGCGGCCAGCGCGACATCGCTGTCGGCACCGCGGTCGCCGGCCGGGACCGGCCCGAATGGGAAGCGCTGACCGGATTCTTCGTCAACACCCTCGTCCTGCGCTCGCTGGTCGACAGCGCGCAGCCGTTCCCGGCCTTCCTCGCCGGATTCCGGGAGACGGTGCTGGAAGCGTTCGCGCACGGCGACGTCCCGTTCGACCGCGTCGTCGACGAGGTGCAGCCCGAACGCGATCCGTCGCGCACGCCGTTGGTGCAGGCCGTCGTCGTCCTGCAGAGCCCGCTCGTCCGGCCGCGTGAGGTCGCCGGCCTGCGGGTGAGCGAGTACGACCTGCCCCGCCCGTCGGCCAGGTTCGACCTGGTCGTCGAGTTCTGGCCGCGGCCCGACGGCCTGCGGGTCACCGTCGAATACGCCACCGCGCTCTTCGACGCCGCGACGATCGCGCAGCTGACCACGAGCCTGGAAGCCCTCCTCACCGGGATCGCCGCCGACCCCGACCGTCCGGTGGGTGACCTCCCGCTGCTCACCGACGCCGATCGCCTGTCCCTGCCCTCCCCGGACGCCTCCCCGGCCATGACCATCACGCGTCTGTTCGACCATCACGCCGAGCGCCGTCCGCAGGCTCCCGCCGTGCTCTTCGGTGACGGCAGCCTCGGCTACGGCGAGCTGCGCGCCCAGGCCGACCGGCTCGCGGGAAGGCTGATCGCGCTCGGTGTGCGGCCGGAAGACCGGGTCGGCGTGCTGATGGACCGCTCGGCCGACCTGGTCGTGGCGGTACTGGGGATCCTCAAGGCGGGTGCCGCCTACCTCCCCTTGGACCTGCGTGCCCCGGCCGACCGCCTCCGACTGCTCCTCGACGGCACGACGGTCCTGCTCACCGACGAAACGTGGCAGGACACCGCCGCCACCGTCCACAACGGACACATCCTGACCCTGCCGGTCAGCGGGGCCGCGGCCACGGTCGTGGTCGACCCCGCGAGCCTGGCCTACGTCGAGTACACCTCGGGCTCGACAGGCTTGCCGAAGGGCGTGGCCGTCCGGCACACCGATGTGGTGGCGCTGGCCACCGACCCCCGGTTCACCGGCGGCGCCCACGAACGCGTACTGCTGCACTCGCCCCTGGCGTTCGACGCCTCCACCTACGAACTCTGGGTTCCGCTCCTGAACGGCGGGGCCGTGGTCGTCGCGCCGCCGGGGGACGTCGACGCCGACATCGTCCGGGAACTGACCGCGCGGCACGGCGTCACCGCGCTCTGGCTCACCGCCGGTCTGTTCCGGCTCTTCGCCGGTGACACGCCGGAGTGCTTCCGTGGTCTGCGGGAAGTCTGGACCGGCGGTGACGTCGTCCCGCCCGAGGCGGTGCGCCGGGTGCTGGACAGCTGCCCTGGTGTCGCGGTCGTCGACGGCTACGGACCGACAGAGACCACGACGTTCGCGACCTCGTTCCGCATGGCGTCCGCCGACGCGGTCCCCGACGTGATCCCGATCGGGACCCCGCTCACCGGCATGCGTGTCTACGTACTCGACGAAGGCCTGCGCCCGGTACCTCGCGGCGCGCTCGGCGAGATCTGCGTGGCCGGTCCGGGACTCGCCAGGGGTTACGCCGCCCGGCCCGGTGCGACGGCCGATCGTTTCGTCGCCTGTCCCTACGGCGCTCCCGGCGAACGCATGTACCGCACCGGGGACCGGGGGCGATGGCGTGCCGACGGGACGCTCGAGTTCGCAGGCCGCGCCGACGACCAGCTCAAGATCCGCGGCTTCCGGGTCGAACCCGCCGAGGTCGAACGCGCGCTGAGCGCCGAAACCGCGGTCGCGCAGGCGGTGGTGACCGCGCACGCCACGGGTGGCCGCAAACAGCTGGTCGCCTACGTCGTGGCGGTCGACGGATCCACAGTGGACACCGACGCGCTCAGGAACACCCTGAGTCACACTCTGCCGGACTATCTCGTGCCCTCGGCATTCGTCGTCCTCGAAGCGCTTCCGCTGAACGCCAACGGGAAGGTCGACAGGCGGGCCTTGCCGGAGCCGCGGTTCGACTCCGGCGGTGACCGGGTGGTCGCGCCGCGGACCGAGCGGGAAGCCGTGCTCGCGGGAATCTGGGCCGACGTCCTCGGCGTGGACCGTGTCGGCGTCGAGGACAACTTCTTCGCCCTGGGCGGCGATTCGATCCTCAGCATCCAGGTCAGCGCCCGCGCCCGCCGGGTGGGGCTGGCGATCACCACGGCGGACCTGTTCCGCCATCAGACCATCGCCGCCCTCGCCCCGGCCTTGTCCGATGTCTCGGCGACGCCCGACCTCGGGCCCGTGTCCGGCGACGTCGTGCCGACGCCGATCCAGCGCTGGTTCTTCGACACGATCGCCGAACCCGGGCGTTTCGACCAGGCCATCGCGGTCGAGCTGGCCGAGGGCACCGACGAAACCGCGCTCGCCGCCGCCGTCGCCACGCTCGTCGAGCATCACGACGCGCTGCGCACGACGTTCACCCGCGAAGGCGAGCAGTGGCGGCTGCACATCACCGGTGCCGAAGACGGCCACTCACTGCTGCGCTGGTCGCTGTCCGGCCCGTCCGGGCGGCGTGTCCTGCATCTGTCCGCCCATCATCTGGCCGTCGACGGGGTGTCCTGGCGGATCCTGCTCGAAGACCTCGACAGGGCGTATCGGCAGGCCGATCTCGGGCCGCGGACCACTTCGTTCCGCGAGTGGGCGGCGCGGCTGTCCGCGCATACGGAAGGCGGCGGCTTCGACGACGAGCTGGCGCACTGGCGCGCGATCCCCGCCGTCGCCCCGATCCCCGTCGACGGGGCAGGTGCCAACACGGTCGCCCGGACGCGGGCGGTCACCGTCCGGCTGAGCGCGGGGGAGACGCTGTCCCTGCTGCGGCGGGTGCCCGAGGTCTACCGGACGCAGGTCAACGACGTCCTGCTGACCGCGCTCGGCCGGACACTGCGGGAGTGGACCGGTCAGGTGCCGGTGATCGATCTGGAAGGTCATGGCCGGGAGGAACTGTTCGACGGCGTCGATCTGTCGCGCACCGTCGGCTGGTTCACCAGTCTGTTCCCGGTGGCGCTGGACGTCCCGCACGAGTGGGGCGCGGCGCTCAAAGCCGTGAAGGAGCGGCTGCGGTCGGTCCCGCGGCGCGGCATCGGCTACGGCGCCCTGCGTTATCTGTCCGGCACGGCCCCGGCCGTCGACCCGCAGATCAGCTTCAACTACCTCGGACGGTTCGATCTGCCCGGCGAGCTGTACACCGGTTCGCACGGCGAACTGTCCTTGGCCGCCGACCCCGGCGGCGTCCGCCCGCATCTGCTCGACGTGGTCGGCCAGGTCACCGGCGACACGCTGGAATTCACCTGGCACTACGCGGACGGCGTGCACGACGAAGCCACCGTGACCCGGTTGGCCGACGGCATGCTGGAGCACCTGCGTGGACTCCTCGAGCACTGCGCCGAACCCGGCGCGGGCGGGCGGACACCGTCGGACTTCCCCCTCGCCGGCCTCGATCAGTCCACTTTGGACGATCTCGTCGGCGACGGCCGGGACGTCGAGGACCTCTACCCGCTGACCCCGATGCAGGCGGGCATGGTGTTCCACGGCCTGGCCCGGCCCGTCGACCGCAACTACTTCGAGCAGGTCTCCTTCGCCCTCGACGACGTCCCCGACCCGCACGCGCTCGGCGCGGCCTGGCAACGGGTGGTCGAGCGGACGCCGGTGCTGCGCAGCCAGGTCGTCTGGGAGGGCGTACCCCAGCCGCTGCAGCTCGTCCGGCGTTCCGTCGAGATCCCGGTGTCCTATCCGGACTGGTCCACTGTGGACGCGGAAGACGCGATGCGAAAGCGGCTGGCCGAAGACCTCGCCGACGGACTCGATCTGACCAGGGCCCCGCTGATGCGGCTGGTCATCGCCAAGGAGACCGCGACGTCGGTCCGGGTGATCTGGACCTTCCACCACGTGCTGCTCGACGGCTGGAGCGTCTTCGGCGTCCTCTCCGACGTCCTCGCCCTGCTGCGTGGCGACAAGCCGCCGACGCGGCGTCCGTTCCGCGACTACGCCGCCTGGCTCGCCGCGCAGGACGACGCCGCCGCCGAAACCCACTGGCGGGCCGAACTCGCCGGGGTGACACCGACCCCGCTGCCCGGCGATCGCGGAGCCCGCGCCCACTCGGCCAGCTCGTCCGCCCGTGTCCGGGTGGAGCTCGACGACGCCGCGACAGCCGGAGTCCAGGCCTTCGCGCGACGGCATCACCTGACGCTCAACACGATCGTCCAGGGCGCCTGGGCCGTCCTGCTCGCGCGCTACAGCGGCGAGTCCGAGGTGTGCTTCGGCGCGACGGTGTCCGGCCGCCCGGTCGAACTGCCCGGTGCGGACGACATCCCCGGCCTGTTCATCAACACCCTCCCGGTGCGGGTGAAGCTCGACTCCGGGCGCGGTCTCGCCGACTGGCTGCGGGAACTGCAGGCGGCGCAGGCGGAATCGCGCCGGTTCGGCCACGTCGGCCTGCCGCGGTTGCAGTCCTGGAGCGACGACGGCGGCAGCCTGTTCGACAGCATCGTCGTCTTCGAGAACTACCCTGTCGCGGACCTCCCCGGGCTGCGCGACGTCCGCGCGGCCGAACGCACCAACTACCCGCTCGGTGTCGTCGCGTACCCGGGCAGGCGGCTGTCCTTGATGCTGACCCACGATCCCGAACTGATCGGCCCGGAGCTGGCCGAGAGGCTCGCGGGGCACCTCGAAACGCTGATCCGCGGGTTCGCGGACGCACCGCACGAGCCCGTGACGCGGGTGCCGATGCTGGCCGAACCGGAGATCCGGCACCTGCTCCGCGAGCGCGACACGACCGCCGGGGAAGTGCCCGACGGGACGGTGCCCGGGCTGTTCGAGGCCCGCGCGCGCCGGAACCCCGAAGCCATCGCGCTGGTGGCAGGCGAGCGGACCATCACGTACAGGGAGCTCGACCTCCGGGCCAACCGGCTGGCGAACAGATTGCGCGAGCTCGGGGTCCGGGCCGAAGACCGGGTCGCGGTGCTGATGGACCGTTCGCCCGAACTCGTCGTCGCCGAGCTCGCGATCGTGAAGGCCGGCGGCGCCTACCTGCCGCTGGACCTGCGCGCACCCGTCGAGCGGTTGCGGCTGCTGCTGAGTGAGGCCGAGGCCGGCGTGGTCGTCACCGACCAGGCTTGGCTGTCCACCGCCGAAGAGATCCACCGCGGGGTGATCGTCACCGACGCGGGCGACTCTCCGGAGACTCCGCCCGCCGTGACGGTCGACGCCGAGCAACTCGCCTACGTCATCTACACCTCGGGTTCGACCGGGAAGCCGAAGGGCGTCGCCGCCCGGCATCGCGACGTCCTCGCCCTGGCGGCCGATCAGCGTTTCGCGGCCCACGACCGGGTCCTGCTGCACTCACCGCAGGCGTTCGACGCGTCGACGTACGAGCTGTGGGTGCCGCTGCTGAACGGCGGCACGGTCGTGCTGGCCCCGCCGGGCGACCTCGACGTCCACACCCTCGGCCGGGTGATCACCACGCACGACGTGACCGGTGTCTTCATGACGACCGGTCTGTTCCGGCTCGTCGCGCAGGAAGCGCCGGAGATGTTCGCCGGGGTCCGCGAGGTCTGGACCGGCGGAGACGCCGTGCCCGCCGTCGCGCTGCGCCGGGTGCGTGCCGCGTGCCCGCGCACCCTGGTCGCCGATGTCTACGGCCCCACCGAGACCACGACCTTCGCGACCGTGCACCCGCTGCCGGGCGAGGTGCCCGACGTCGTGCCGATCGGGGCTCCGCTGGACAACACCCGCGGCTACGTCCTCGACGGCGACCTGCGGCTCGCCCCGCCGGGCGCGCCCGGCGAACTGCACCTCGCCGGGGCCGGGCTCGCGCGCGGCTACCTCGGACGTCCCGGGCTGACCGCCGACCGGTTCGTCGCGGATCCGTACGGGCCGCCGGGGGAGCGGATGTACCGCACCGGCGACATCGTGCGCTGGAACGACGACGAGGCCCTCGAATTCGTCGGCCGGGTGGACGAACAGGTCAAGATCCGCGGCTTCCGCGTCGAACCGAGCGAGATCGAGGCCGCGCTGGGCGAGCATCCCGACGTCGAACAGGCGGCCGTGCTGGCTCGCGCGGACGGCGGCGTGAAACGACTGGTCGCCTACGTCGTCGGAGAAACCGAAGGGCTCGGGGAGTTCCTGGGCCGGACGCTGCCGGACTACATGATCCCGGCCGCGTTCGTACGACTCGAGAAGTTCCCGGTCAACGTCAACGGGAAGCTCGACCGCACCGCGCTGCCCACCCCCGACTTCGGCGTCCGCGACCACGTGGCGCCGCGCACCGACCGCGAACGCGTGCTCACCGGCATCTGGGCCGAGGTACTGGGCGTCGGACGGGTCGGCGCGACCGACGACTTCTTCGAACTCGGCGGCGACTCGATCCTCAGCATCCAGGTGGTGTCGAGGGCTCGCCGCGCCGGGCTGGAACTGCTGCCCGGCGACCTGTTCGCCCACCGCACCCCGGCGGCGCTCGCCGTCGCGGCGCGCACCGCCACGGAGGTCGCGGAACGCGGACCGGTCAGCGGCGAAGTGCCGCTCACCCCGATCCAGCGCTGGTTCTTCGCGACCCAGACCGCCGAGCCGGACCACTTCCACCAGTTCGTCCACTTAGGACCAGAGCGGGTCGATCCCGTCGCTGCGCGCAAGGCCGTGGACGCGCTGCTGGAGCACCACGACGCCCTGCGGATGCGGTTCACCGAAGACGGACGGAACCAGGAGAACGGCCCCGTCGGCGCCGAAACACCGTTGATCCGGCTCGACATCTCCGAGCACGACGTCACCCTCGCCGTCCACCACCTCGTCGTCGACGGCGTCTCCTGGCGGGTACTCGCCGAGGACTTCGATCGCGGGTACGCCCAGGCCCTGCGGGGTGAGCCGATCGACCTCGGACCGCGTACCACGTCCTTCCGGGAGTGGGCGATCAGGCTCACCGAGCACACCGACGGCGGCGGATTCGACGACGAACTGGAGCACTGGCGCGGTCTGCCCGGTGACCTCTCGATCCCTCTCGACGGTGAGGGCGAGTCCACGGTCGCCTCGATGCGCGCGGTCACCGTGCGGCTTCCCGAGCCGGAGACCGAAGCGCTGCTGCGGGAAGTGCCCGCCGCCTACCGCACACAGGTCAACGACGTCCTGCTGACCGCGCTCGGCCGCGTCCTGCGGGACTGGACGGGCCGGATCCCGGTCATCGACCTCGAAGGACACGGGCGTGAGGACCTGTTCGACGACGTCGACCTGTCCCGGACGGTCGGCTGGTTCACCAGCGTCTTCCCGGTGGCGCTGGACGTCCCGGAAGACTGGGGCGTGGCGCTGAAGTCGGTGAAGGAGGACCTGCGCGCGGTCCCGCGACGCGGCATCGGCTACGGCGCGCTGCGCTACCTGGCCGGGACCGCGCCGGCGATCGACCCGGCCGTGAGCTTCAACTACCTCGGACGGTTCACCTCGGGCAGGCTGGAATCCGACGAGAGCGAACGTTCGGCGCGGGCGCATCTGCTCGACGTCGTCGGCCGTGTCGAGTCCGGCGAACTCGAACTGACCTGGTACTACACCGACGGCGTCCACCACGAGTCCACTGTGGACAGGCTCGCCGAGGCGATGCTCGCCGCGTTGCGGGAGATCATCGCGCACTGCGCCGCACCGGGCGCCGGCGGGCGGACCCCGTCCGACTTCCCGCTGGTCACCCTCGACCAATCCACAGTGGACGATCTGGTCGGCGACGGCCGGGCGGTCGAAGACCTCTATCCGCTCACGCCGATGCAAGCGGGGATGGTGTTCCATTCCCTTTCGCAGCAGGAAGAGCGGCTCTACTTCCAGCAGGTCGGATTCGTCCTCGAAGGCGCCGAAGACGTCGAGGCGCTGGCCAGGGCCTGGCAGCGGGTCGTCGATCGCACGCCGGTTCTGCGCACGCGGATCGCGTGGGAGGGGGTACCGGAACCCGTGCAGGTGGTGCGGCGGCAGGTGAGCGTCCCGATCACCCTGCTCGACTGGCGTGGGCACACCCCGGCCGGACAGGAGCGGTTCTGGCAAGAGGTCCTGGTCGCCGACCGGGCCGACGGGCTCGACCTGGCCGGGGAGTCCTTGCTGCGCTTGACCCTGGCGCGGCTGTCGGACACGGAAGTCCGTGTCCTGTGGACGTTCCACCACCTCCTGCTCGACGGCTGGAGCGTGTTCGGGGTGCTGTCCGACGTCTTCGCCGCCTACGCCGGGGCTGAAGTGCCCGAGCGGCCGCCCTTCCGTGACTACGTGGCCTGGCTGGACCGTCAGGACGACACCGAAGCGGAACGGCACTGGCGCCGCGAGCTCGGCGATTTCACCGCTCCCGCAAGGCTTTCGGCTCAGGACCACACGAGCCGTTCGGCCGAGTGGCTGCGGGTTCCCCTCGAGAGTTCCGCACGGCTCAGCGACGCCGCGCGGAAGGCGGGGCTCACGATGAACACCGTCCTGCAGGGCGCGTGGGCACTGGTGCTGTCGCGGCTCACCGGCGAGCGTGACGTCTGCTTCGGCACCACCGTGTCCGGCCGTCCGGTCGAACTGGCCGGCGCCGACGACATCACCGGCATCTTCATCAACACGCTGCCGGTCCGTGTCACCACCGATCGTGCCCCGGTCGTGAAATGGCTGGCGGAGTTGCAGGAACGGCAGGTGGAATCCCGCAAGTACGGGCATCTGCCACTGACGAAGTTGCAGGCGTGGAGCGGGAGCGACGGCGGCCTCTTCGACAGCATCGTCGTCTTCGAGAACTACCCGATCGACGCCGCCACCCGGGCGACGGACGGGCTTCGGCTGCGCGACGTCGACGCCGCCGAAACGACGAACTACCCGATCAGCGTCGTCGCGTCGCCGGGGGAGCGGCTGACCCTCGACGTCGGCTACGACACCGAACTGTTCGACACCGCGGCGGCCGAACGGATCACGCGGCAGCTCGTCGGGGTGCTCGACGCGTTCGCGGAGGATCTGAACCGCCCGCTCGACGGCATCGATCTGCTCACCGAGTCGGAACGGCTGCAGATCCTCGGCGACTGGAACGACACCGCGTTCCCGTTGCCGGAAGGAAGTCTCGCAGAACTCTTCGCCCGGCAGGTCGCGCGCACCCCCGGTGCCGTGGCTCTCACGGGTGACGACGTCCGTCTGACGTACGCGGAACTGGACGAGCGGGCCGACCGGCTCGCCCGGTATCTGGCTTCCCTCGGCGCCGGACCCGAAACCGTCGTCGGCGTGCTCATGGACCGCTCTACAGAGCTGGTCATCGCCGAACTCGCCATCGTCAAGGCGGGTGCGGCGTACCTGCCTCTCGACACCCGGGCGCCCGCACCACGGCTGGAGGCGCTTCTGGACGGCGTCCCCCTCCTCGTCACCGACCACGTCCGGGCCGAATCCGTGGTCCACCAGGGACAGATCGTCGTCCCCGACGGGCAGACCGCGGACGTGCCGCTGCGCGCGGCGGCGCCGGACAACCTCGCGTACGTGATGTACACGTCGGGTTCGACGGGCAAGCCGAAGGGCGTGGCCGTACGTCAGCGGGACGTCGTCGCCCTGGCGGCCGACCGGCGCTTCGCCGCGCACGAGCGGGTCCTGCTGCACGCTTCGCCCGCCTTCGACGCCTCCACCTACGAACTCTGGGTCCCGCTGCTCAACGGCGGCACCGTCGTCGTGGCGCCGCCCGGCGACCTCGACGTCGAAACCCTCCGGCGGGTCATCGCCGACCACGGCGTCCACGGGGCGTTCTTCACCGCCGGTCTGTTCCGGTTGCTGGCGCAGGAGGCCCCGGACACCTTCCGCGGGATGCGCGAGGTCTGGGCCGGCGGTGACGTGGTCCCGGCCGCGTCGGTGCGGCGGGTGCGGGAGGCGTGCCCCGGCACGGTCGTCGTCGACGGCTACGGCCCGACCGAGACGACGACCTTCGCCACCTCGCATCCCATCCCGGGCGAAGTCCCCGGCGTCATCCCGATCGGCAAGCCGCTCGACAACATGCGTGCCTACGTCCTCGACGCGGACCTGCGCCTCGTGCCCCAGGGCGCGCCCGGTGAGCTGCACCTCGCCGGGGCGGGCCTGGCACGCGGGTACTTCGGCGATCCCGCGCTGACCGCCGACCGGTTCCGGCCCGACCCGTTCGGGCCGCCGGGGGAGCGGATGTACCGCACCGGAGACCTCGTCCGCTGGAATCCGCACGGGGAACTGGAGTACACCGGCCGCGTCGACGAGCAGGTCAAGGTGCGTGGGTTCCGGATCGAACCGGCGGAGATCGAAACGGCGCTGACCACACATCCCGGCGTCGGCGAGGCCGCCGTCCTGACCAGGGAAGACCACGGCGTCAAACGACTCGTCGCCTACCACACCGGCGACGCGGACGGCCTGGCCGCGTTCCTCGGGCGGACCCTGCCGGACTACATGGTCCCGGCGGCCTTCGTCCGGCTCGACCGCTTCCCGTTGAACGCCAACGGGAAGATCGACAGGCATGCCCTCCCCGCCCCGGACTTCGGCGAAAAGGCCGTCCGGACCGCGCCCGCGACCGAAGCCGAACGGGCACTCGCCGGGATCTGGGCGGACGTCCTCGGTGTCGCGGACGTCGGTGCCGAAGCCAACTTCTTCGCGCTGGGCGGGGACTCGATCCTCAGCATCCAGGTCGTGTCGCGCGCCCGCCGCGCCGGGCTGATCCTGGTACCCCACGACGTCTTCCGGCATCCGACCCTCGCCGCGCTGGCCGCCCACGCCGGTGGCGACACCGGACCGTCGGCCGAGCAGGGGCCGGTCACCGGGACGGCACCGCTCACCCCGATCCAGCACTGGTACTTCGCCACCCAGCCGGATCGGTTCGACCAGCGAGTGGTGCTGGAGTTCACCGAGGACGTCGACGAAACGGCGTTGCGCCGCGCGCTGGAAACCGTCTGGGCGCACCATGACGGGCTGCGGCTGCGCTTCGAACGAGGCCGGGCCCAGCACGGCGAACCGGTCCACGCGACGGACCTGCTCACCGACGAGATCGCGTTCGACCTCCAACAGGGTCCATTGCTGGCGGCGGTACTCGAAGGAAGACGGCTGACGCTGGCCGCGCACCACCTCGTCGTCGACGGCGTTTCCTGGCGGATCCTGCTGGAGGATCTGGAAACCGCCTATCGCGGCGGCGAACTCGGGCCGAAGACGACGTCGTACCTCGCGTGGGCCCGGCGGCTCGCGGAGTATGCCGCTTCAGGCGGTTTCGAGGACGAACTGGCGCACTGGCGGGCGATCCCGCGGGTGCCGGCCGCCGGTCCGGCCACGATCGCCGACACCGGCGAAGTGACCGTCCGGCTCACCGCCGAGGAGACGCGCGCCCTCCTGCGGGACGTGCCCGAGGTCTACCGCACGCAGGTCAACGACGTCCTGCTCGCCGCACTGGGCCGCGTGCTGCGGGACTGGACCGGCCGGACCCCCGTGATCGACCTGGAGGGCCACGGACGCGAGGACCTGTTCGACGACGTCGACCTGTCCCGCACGGTCGGGTGGTTCACCAGCCTGTTTCCGGTGGCGCTCGACGTCCCGGACGGCTGGGGCGCGGCACTCAAATCGGTGAAGGAGCAGCTCCGGGCCGTGCCGCGGCGCGGGATCGGCTACGGCGCCCTGCGGTACCTGACCGGTGCCGTGCCGGACATCGATCCCCAGGTCGGCTTCAACTACCTCGGCCGGTTCGACGACGCCGAGGAAGGCGCGTTCCGGACCGGCGCCCTCGACGCCGACGTCGACCCGGCCGCTCCCGCCGGCCACGCGCTCGACATCGTCGGCCGCGTCGTGGCGGGGACGCTGGAGCTGACGTGGGCGCACGTCACCACCCGGCACACCCGTGACACCGTCGAGGAACTGGCGGGCAGGATGCTGGCCGCCCTGCGGGAGATCATCGCGCACTGCGCCGCACCGGAAGCCGGTGGCCGGACACCGTCGGACTACCCGCTGGCCGCCCTCGATCAGTCCATAGTGGACGCCCTGGTCGGTGACGGCCGCGCCATCGAGGACGTCTATCCGGTCACGCCGATGCAGGGCGGGATGGTGTTCCACGGGCTTTCCCAGACCGCGCAAGGTATGTACGTCGAGCAAGCGACGTTCGTGCTCGAAGGTGTCACCGACCTCGAGCGGCTCGCTGAGGCATGGCAGCGGGTGGTCGACAGGACGCCGGTGCTGCGCACGGAGTTCGTCTGGGCCGGGGTCGAAGAGCCGCTGCAGGTGGTGCGCCGCGAGGCGAGGCTCCCGGTTCGCTTGCTCGACGAGCCCGGTGAGGATCACCAAGAAGGCCTCGATCTCGCGGAGGCGCCGCTGATGCGCGTGGCGCTGGCGCGGTTGTCGCCGACAGAGGTCCAGGTGCTGTGGACGTTCCACCACGCGCTGCTCGACGGCTGGAGCGTCTTCCACGTTCTTTCGGATGTCTGCGGTGCCTATGCCGGGCAGACCCTGCCCACCAGGCCGCCGTTCCGCGACTACCTCGCCTGGCTCGACGGCCTCGACCGGAGCGACGCGGAACGTTTCTGGCGCCGGACCCTCGCCGGGATCGAGGGCCCGACCCCGGTTCCCGGCGACCGGACGCCCGCGGCCGGGCACATCGCCTGTTCGTCCGACTGGCTGCCCGTCCGGCTGGACGAGGCCGCGACCACCCGGCTCGACGCGTTCGTCAAACGTCACGGCCTCACCCCCAACGCGGTCCTGCAAGGCGCCTGGGCACTGCTGCTCTCGGCCTACAGCGGGCAGGACGACGTCGTGTTCGGATCCACCGTCTCCGGCCGCCCGCCCGAGGTGGCGAACGTGGACCGGATCACCGGCATCTTCATCAACACACTGCCGGTCCGGGTCGAGGTCGACCGCGGCGCCCGTGTCGCCGAGTGGCTCGCGGGCCTGCAGGCGGAGCAGGCCGAGGCCCGTCGTCACGGACATCTGCCGCTCGCGCTGGTCCAGGGCTGGGCCGAGCTGCCGGGGGGAGTGAGTCTCTGCGAGAGCCTGATGGTGTTCGAGAACTACCCGATCACCGGCGCCGAAGCCGGCCACGGCCTGACCGTGCGCGACCTGTCGGCGCGGGAGACGACGAACTTCCCGCTCACCGTCGTGGCCTCACCGGGCCGTGAGCTGACCATCGACCTGGGCTACGACCCGGCCCTGTTCGACCTCGCCACGGTGACCCGGCTGGCCGGTCATCTGCTCACGCTGCTCCGGGAACTGAGCGAAGACGGCGATCGGGCGGTCACGGCGGTGTCGATGTCGACCCCGGACGACGAGCTCCTGCTGGCGGAGTGGACGGAGACCGGCGCGGAACCCCCGGCCCGGTCGCTGCCGGAGCTGTTCGCCGAGCAGGTCCGCGCCCGGCCGGACGCGGTCGCGGCCGTCCTCGACGGCGAGAGGGTCACCTACGCCGAGCTGAACCGGCGAGCGAACCGGCTGGCGAACCGCCTGATCGGGCTCGGGCTGCGGCCGGAGGAACCGGTCGGCCTCGTCACCGGCCGGGCGGGCACGGTGGTGGCCGAACTGGGTGTGGTCAAGGCGGGCGGGGCCTATCTCCCGCTCGACACCCGCGCCCCGGCGGAACGACGGCAGGCGCTGCTGGAAGGCGTCCGGTTCGTCGTCTCCGACACGGACCATCCGCGTGCCATCCAACTGTCCTCTGTGGATGGTGAGCCGGACGGTGATCCTTCCGTCGTCGTCGATCCCGATCAGCTGGCGTACGTCATGTACACGTCCGGATCCACCGGCACGCCGAAGGGTGTCGCCGTCCGGCACCGTGACGTCGCCGCTCTGGCCGGGGACAGCCGCTTCCGGGGCGGAGGGCACGAACGGGTGCTGCTGCATTCCCCGGCGGCCTTCGACGCCACCACCTACGAACTATGGGTACCGCTGCTCACCGGCGGCCGCGTCGTCACCGCGCCGGAGGGCGACCTCGACGCGCCCCGGTTGCGGGCGTCGATCCGCGAGTTCGGGCTGACCGGCATGTGGATCACCGCGGGCCTGTTCCGGGTGCTGGCACAGGAAAGCCCGGACTGCTTCGCCGGTCTGCGCGAGGTGTGGACCGGCGGCGACGTCGTACCCGCCGAGGCGGTGCGGCGAGTGCTGGGCGCCTGCCCGGGGTTGCGTGTCGTCGACGGCTACGGCCCGACCGAGACGACCACCTTCGCCACCGCCCACCCGATGGACGAGACGGTGCCGGACCGGATCCCCATCGGCAGGCCGCTGGACGGCATCCTCGCCCGCGTCCTGGATTCGGGCCTGAGTCCGGTGCCGCCGGGGGTGCCGGGGGAGCTGTACCTCGCCGGGGCCGGGCTGGCCCGCGGGTACCGGAACCGTCCCGGCCTGACCGCCGACCGGTTCCTCGCCGCCCCGGGCGGACAGCGCATGTACCGCACCGGCGACATCGTCCGCTGGACCGGCGAAGGCACTCTCGAATTCCTCGGCCGGGCGGACGACCAGGTGAAGCTGCGGGGGTTCCGTGTCGAACCCGGCGAGGTCGAGGCCGTGCTGGCGCGGCATCCCGCCGTGTCGCAGGCCGCCGTCGTGGTCCGCGAGGACCAGCCCGGTTCGAAACAGCTTGTCGCCTACGTCGTCTCGGACGCCGGCGAAGAAACACTGCGCGCCTTCTTGGCCGGGGCGCTACCCGATTACCTGGTGCCGACGGCGTTCGTCGCGCTGGACCGGATCCCGGTCAGCGCCAACGGGAAGCTCGACCGGAAGGCGCTGCCCGCGCCCGCCGCGCGGGAGTCCGGGCACGTCGAGCCGGAAACCGAAACCGAACAGGCGCTCGCCGGGATCTGGGCCGACGTACTCGGCGTGGACCGGATCGGCGCCGAGGACAACTTCTTCGCACTGGGCGGGGATTCGCTGCGGAGCCTGCACATCGCGGCGAAGGCGAGCGCCTTGTTCGCCGTCCGGCTCACCCCGGCCGACGTCCTGACCGCGCGCACCGTCGCGGGGCTGGCCGGAACGGTCGAGGAACTCATCTTGGGCGAGCTCGAAAGCCTCGCCTCCGAAACGGAAGCGTGAGGACGCCACCATGACCTCGTCCCGACAGGACCGCATCGCGGCACTGCCCGCCCACCTGCGGGAGGTGCTGCGCGCGCGGATGGCGGGAACGGCCGCACCGGCGCCGGAGATCCCGGCCGCCGCCGACCGTTCCCGCCCGATCCCGCTCTCGTCCGCCCAGCGACGGCTGTGGTTCCTCAGCCGGTTGCGGCCGGACGACCCGGAGTACAACAGCGCGTTCGCCCTGCGCCTGACCGGAGCGCTCGACAGCGCGGCGCTGGCCACCGCGCTGCGCCTGCTGGTCGCCCGGCACGAACCGCTGCGGACCACCTTCGACGAGGTCGACGGCCAAGGCGTCCAAAGTGTCCAGCCTCCCCATGAGGTCGCGCTGCCCGTCGTGGACGTCACGCGCGAGGATCTCGAGGACGTCCTGCGCGCCGAGTACACGCGGCCGTTCGACCTCCGTCGCGGGCCGCTGCTGCGCGCGGTACTGCTGCGGCTCGGCGAGACCGAACACGTGCTCCTCGTCTGCGTGCACCACATCGCCACCGACGGCGCGTCGATGGGCGTGCTGACCGAGGAACTCGGCCTGCTCTACCGCGACGGCGAAGGCGCGCGGCTGCCCGCGCAGCCGGTGCAGTACGCGGACTTCGCCGTATGGCAACGAAATCGTCCACCGCGAGGAGCAGGGCTCGAATACTGGAAGGCGCATCTCGCCGACGTCGAACCCCTCGACCTGGCCACCGACCGGCCTCGGCCACCCGTGCGGAGCACCGCGGGCGCGGTGCGAGAATTCAGCGTCCCCACCGGCGTCGCCGGACGCCTCGCGGACTTGGCGCGGTCTTCTGAGACGACGCTGTTCACGGTGCTGATCGGCGCCTGCCAGGCGTTGTTCGCCCGCTACACCGGGCAGGAGGACATCGCGCTCGGCACCGTCGTGCAAGGCCGCGATCGGCCGGAGCTCGAACGGGTCGTCGGGTTCTTCGTCAACACCGTCGTGCTGCGTTCGGCCGTGGACCGGTCGGCTTCCTTCACCGAGCACTTGAATCGCACCCGGCAAACCGTGCTGGACGCGTTCGCCCACGACGACGTGCCTTTCGACGCCGTCGTCGACGCCGTGCAGGCCGGCCGCGATCCGGGCCGCAACCCGCTGTTCGACGTCATGGTGCTGCTGCATTCCGCGACCGGTTCCGGACCCGAGTTCCCCGGGCTGGCCGTGGAACCGGCGGAAGTGGCGCGGGACGCCGCGAACTTCGACCTCTCGGTGGAGTTCGAGGAATCCGGCGGCGGGCTCGCCGGGCTCGTCGAGTACAGCACCGAACTGTTCGACGCCGCCACGATCGACGGACTGATCCGCCACCTGCTCAGCCTGCTGGCCGGGATCGCCGCCGGACCCGGCCGCCGGATCGCCGACCTGCCGCTGACCGACGAGGCCGAAGAGCGCCGCCTGCTGTTCTGGGGGAGCAACGGGCTGGAGGTACCCGCCACGACCGTCGTCGACCTCCTCGACCATCAGGCGCGCACCCGCCCGGACGAATCCGCTCTCGTCTGCGGCGACGTCCGGCTGACGTTCGCCGAACTCGCCGTCCGCTCCGACGCCCTCGCCGCGGGACTGGCCGCTCGCGGCGCCGGTCCGGACCGGGTCGTGGCGGTCGTGCTGCCGCGTTCGGCCGAGGCGATCGTCGCGTTGTTCGCCGTGCTCAAGGCGGGCGCCGTCCACTTGTCGATCGATCCGGGGCTTCCGCCCGAGCGGATCCGGGTGCTGCTGGACGACACCCGGCCGGTCTTCGTGCTGGACGAGACCTTCACAGTCGCCGACGCCGGTCCGCGTCCGGCTCCGCCGCTGCCGTCGGACGCCGCGTACGTCATCCACACCTCGGGGTCGACGGGCACGCCGAAGGGGGTCGTCGTCGGCCACTCGGCCCTGGTCAACCTGCTGGCCAACCACCGCACCGTGTTCGGCCGCGACCGCCTGCGCGTCGCGCTGACCGCGACCCTGTCGTTCGACACCTCGTGGGAAGGACCGCTGCTGCTGGCGGACGGCCACGAACTGCACGTCATCACCGAGGAGACCCGTCTCGACCCGGCCGGGCTGACCCGCTACGTCCGGGACGAGCGCGTCGACTTCCTCGACGTCACCCCGTCCTACCTGCGGCAGCTGCTGCCCGCCGGATTGCTCGACGGCGCGCACCGGCCGCGGTTCCTGATGGTCGGCGGCGAGGCCCTCGACGGGGATCTCTGGCGCGAACTCGCCGCGTCCGAAACGGAGGTCCACAACTACTACGGGCCCACCGAGTCCACAGTGGACGCCACTTGCGCGCCGGTGACCGGCGACCGGCCCGTGATCGGCAGGCCGCTCGGCAACGTGACCGCCTACGTCCTCGACGAGTGGTCGCGGCTCGTCCCGGCCGGGGTCCCCGGCGAACTGTGCCTGGCGGGCGCGCAACTCGCGCGCGGCTATCTCGGCAGGCCGGGGCTGACCGCGGACCGGTTCACCGCGGACCCGTTCGGCCCGCCCGGCGCCCGGCTCTACCGCACCGGCGACCGCGCCCGCTGGACCGCCGACGGGCAGCTGGAACACCTCGGCCGCGTCGACGAGCAGGTCAAGGTCCGCGGCTTCCGGATCGAACCGGGTGAGGTCGAGGCCGTGCTGCGCGCTCAGCCGGAGGTGACGGACGCCGCGGTGGACGCGCGGCACGGCAAGCTGGTCGCCTACGTCGTCGGCCACGCCGACCCCGCCCGGCTGCGGACCGCGCTGAACCGGATCCTGCCCGCCCACCTCGTCCCCTCGGCGTTCGTCGGCCTCGACAGGCTGCCGTCGACCCGGCACGGCAAGCTGGACCGGCGGGCCCTGCCGGATCCGGACCAGGCCACCACCACGCCGTACGTCGCGCCCCGCGACGAGCGCGAACGACTGGTGACGGACATCTGGTCCGAGGTCCTCGGCGTCGAACGCGTCGGTGTCGATGACGACTTCTTCGACCTCGGCGGCGATTCCCTGCTCGGGATCCGGGTCGTCGCGCGGCTCCGGGACGCGCTGGGCGCCGACGTGCCCGCCCGGCTCGTCTTCACCGCGCCCACCCCGGCCAGCCTCGCCCCGCTGCTGCCCGAGGTGACGGCACCGCAGGCGGCGATCCCGCCGCTGCCCCGCGACGGCGGCCGGTTCGAAGCGCCGCTTTCCTTCGCCCAGCAACGGTTGTGGTTCCTCGACGAATTCGAACCGGGCAGTACCGAATACGTGTCGCCGACGGCGTTGCGCCTGCGCGGTGACCTGGACCCCGGCGCCCTGAACCGGGCGCTGACCGCGCTGGTCGCCCGGCACGAGTCCTTGCGCACGACGTTCGCGACCGTCGACGGCCGCGGCGTGCAGGTGATCCATCCGCCGTACGCCGTCGACGTGCCGGTGACCGAGGGCGATCTCGACTCCGCGCTGGCGGCCGCGACCGGTCCCGTCGATCTGCACACCGGCCCGTCCCTGCGGGTGGCGCTGACCCGGCTCGCGCCCGGCGACCACGTGCTCACGCTGGTGCTGCACCACATCGTCACCGACGGCTGGTCCTCCGGTGTCCTGCTGGCCGAGCTGGCCGCGTCCTACAGCGCGTTCGCCCGGGGCGAGGAGCCTGCCCTCCCGCCGCTGCCCGCGCAGTACGCCGACTACGCCGTCTGGCAGCGGGAACGCCTGCGGGGCACCGGATTCGACGCCCAGCTCAGTTACTGGCGCAACCGGCTCGACGGTGTCCCGGCGCTGGACCCGCCCACCGACCGGCCCCGTCCGGCGGTGCGGACGAAGAACGGCGCCCTGCACGAGTTCAGCGTGCCCGCCGGCACCACCGCCCGGCTCAAGGAGCTGTCCCGCCGTCAGGGCGGCACGCTGTTCATGACCCTGCTCGCCGCGAGCAAGCTGCTGCTCGCCCGCTGGTCCGGGCAGGACGACATCGCCGTCGGCACCGTCGTGTCCGGTCGTGAGCGCACCGATCTCGAAGGCCTGATCGGGTTCTTCGTCAACACGCTCGTCCTTCGGTCCACAGTGGACTTGAAGCTCGGCTTCGACACCTTCCTGGACGACGTGTGCGGCACCGTCCTGGACGCTTTCGCACATCAGGACGTGCCTTTCGACCGCGTCGTCGACGATCTGCAGCCCGAACGCGACACCAGCCGCACCCCGCTGTGCCAGGTGCTCGTGGTCCTGCACAACACTCCGGACACCCGGCCGTCGATGACCGGCCTGGACGTCGAAGAGCTCGCCCCGCCTGTCGTGACCGCGGGCTTCGACCTCACGATCCACTTCCAGGAGACCGCCGGACGGCTCGACGCGCTCGTCAACTACAACACCGATCTGTTCGACGTCGGCACGATCGAACGGCTGACCGGCTGGCTCCGCCGGATGCTCGACGGCATCGCGACGGCTCCGGAGCGGCCCCTCGGCGAGCAACCCTGGATCAGCCCCGCCGAACGCGACCGGGTACTGCTGGAGTGGAACGGCGACGCGGCCGCGAAACCGGCGCCCGCCCTGCACGAGCTCTTCGCCGCGCAGGCGTCGCGCACCCCGGACGCCGTCGCGGTGACGAGCGGAAGCGTCGAGCTGACCTATCGCGAGCTGGACCGTCGCGCCAACCGCCTCGCCCACCGGTTGATCGGCGAAGGCGCCGGTCCGGAGAAGCTGGTCGCGCTCCGTTTGCCGCGTTCGGCCGACCTCGTCGTCGGGGTGCTCGCGGTGCTGAAGACCGGTGCGGCGTACCTCCCGATCGACCCGGCGTATCCGGCCGCGCGGATCGAGGCGACCTTGGCCGACGCGCGTCCGGTGTGCGTCGTCGACTCCGTCGAGGCGGGCGAGTGGCCGGAGACCGCTCCGCGGGTGCGGGTGGAGCCGGACAACGCCGCCTACGTCATCTACACCTCCGGTTCCACCGGCGTGCCCAAGGGCGTGCTGATCCCGCACGCCAACGTGACCCGCTTGTTCTCCTCGACCGAGCACTGGTTCGGTTTCGGTGAGCAGGACGTCTGGACGCTGTTCCACTCCTACGCGTTCGACTTCTCGGTCTGGGAGCTGTGGGGCGCGCTGCTGCACGGCGGCAGGCTCGTGGTCGTCCCGCAGGACGCGGTCCGCGAACCGGAGGACTTCCTGGCACTGCTCGCCGACCAGCGGGTGACGGTGCTCAACCAGACACCGTCGGCCTTCTACCGGCTGAGCGCGCTGCCTTCGCCGGAACTCAGCCTGCGGTACGTGATCTTCGGCGGCGAGGCGCTGGATCCGGCGCGGCTGGCGGAGTGGTACCGGCGGCATCCGGACGGACCGCGGCTGGTCAACATGTACGGCATCACCGAGACCACGGTGCACGTGACCCACCGGGCACTCCGAGCGGACGGGACCGCCACGGTCGGCGTCCCGATCCCGGATCTGCGGACCTACGTGCTCGACGCCGGGCTCGCCCCCGTCCCGCCCGGCGTGACCGGCGAGCTGTACGTCGCGGGCGCGGGGCTGGCCCGCGGCTATCTCGACCGCCCCGGCTTGACGGCGTCGCGGTTCGTCGCGGACCCCTTCGGCGCCCCCGGAACCCGGATGTACCGCTCCGGCGACCTGCTGCGCTGGACCGCCGACGGCGAACTCGACTATCGCGGCCGGGCCGACCACCAGGTCAAGATCCGCGGCTTCCGTATCGAACCCGGCGAGATCGAAGCGGCCCTGATCGCCCATCCCGACGTCGAGACGGCGGCCGTCGTCGCCCACGGCGCCGGGGACGCCCGGCGGCTCGTCGCCTATCTGACCGGAGCCGTGCCCGGAACGACGGCCCTGCGGGAATTCCTCGGCCGCTCGCTGCCCGCGCACATGGTGCCCGCGGTGTTCGTCGCGCTCGAGCGGCTGCCGCTCAACGCCAACGGGAAACTCGACACCCGTGCGTTGCCGGAGCCGGGCGCGCGCACCGAAAACCGTTACGTGGCACCGCGCACTGACGTCGAGACGGTATTGGCCGGGGTCTGGTCCGAGGTCCTCGGCGTCGACAGGGTCGGCGTCGAGGACAACTTCTTCGGCCTGGGCGGCGACTCGATCCTCAGCATCCAGGTCGTCGCCGCGGCCCGGCGGGCGGGGCTGACGCTGTCGTCGAAGGACCTGTTCCGGAACCAGACCATCGCCGAACTCGCCCACGTCGCCCAGCCCGAGGCGCCCGTCGAGCACGTCGAAGAGGAGGACCGCGGTCCCGCCCCGCTCGGCCCGATCCAGTCCTGGCTGTTCGAGCGGCTGGACGAACCGTGGCGGCTGACCATGTCCGTGCACGTCGTCCTGTCCTCTGTGGACGTCCCGAAGCTGATCTCCGCCCTGAACCGCGTCGCCGAGCGGCACGACGCGCTGCGCATGCGCTTCTCCCGCACCGACGGCGGCTGGGTGCAGCAGCCCGCGCCCGTCGACGCGGACGGCATCCTCAGGCATGTCGATCTGTCCGAAGTGGACGATACCGCGGCGGCCATGCACGCCGAGGCGGTGCGGGCGCAGACCTCGCTCGACATCACCACCGGGCCACTGTGGCGCGCGGTGCTGTTCACCTTCCACGACAGGCCGCCGCGGTTGTTCCTCACCGCCCACCACCTCGTCATGGACGGGGTGTCGTGGCGCATTCTGCTGGCCGATCTCGAACGCGCGTACCGCGGCGATTCCCTCGAACAGGTGCGGACCTCGTTCACCCATTGGGCTCATTCTCTGGCCGAGAACGTGAAAATGGGACACCTCGACAAGGAAACCGCCTACTGGGAAACTTCGCTTCGCGGTGCGCGGGCGGAGATTCCGGTCGACCGTCCGGGCCGTAACGCCGCGAAATCGGAGCGCGGTGTCTCGGTGTCACTTGGCCGGGCCGAGACCACCGCGCTCCTCCACGACGTCCCCGGCGCGTACCGCACGGAGGTCAACGACGTCCTGATGAGCGCGCTCGGCCGCGTGCTGACCCGCTGGGCGGGGTCGCGGGTCGTGCTCGCGATGGAAGGCCACGGCCGCGAGGAAATCGCCGGGCCGCTCGACCTTTCGCGCACGATCGGCTGGTTCACCGCGCAATATCCGCTCGCGCCCGCGGTGTCCGAAGGCGACTGGGGAGACGTGCTCAAAGCCGTCAAGGAACAACTGCGCGCGGTTCCGAACAAAGGCGCCGGCTATGAGGCGTTGCGGTATCTGGGTGCCGAAGACGCGCCGGGTTCCGCATTGCGTGCCCTGCCCACACCACGGATCTCGTTCAATTACCACGGCCGTTGGGAGATGGGGAGCGCCGAGGATGGATGGTTCCGGGGACGAGGCGAAAGCATCGGGCGCGACACCGATCCGGAAAGCGTCCGCCCTTATCTGCTCGACGTCATCGGCGTCGTCGACGGCGGCGAATTGCATCTCACCTGGCAGTATTCCGATGAGGTGCACGAAGAAAGCACAGTCCGCGCGCTCGCCGAAGCCACTCTCGACGCCTTGCGGGGCATCATCGCGCATTGCGCCGAGACAGGCGGGCGCACGCCGTCGGACTTCCCGCTGGCCGAGCTCACCCAGGCCGAGGTCGACCGTTTCGCCGGGGACGGCCGCGACGTCGAGGACATCTACCCGCTCACCCCGTTGCAGACGGGCATGCTGTTCCACAGTCTTCTCGACACCGGTTCGACCGCGTACTTCGACCAGTTCCGGCTCCGGCTGGCCGGGGTGAGCCGTCCGGAGGCGCTCGCCGAGGCCTGGCAGCGCGTGGTCGACCGCACGCCGATCCTGCGCACCAGTACCGCGTGGGAGGGCATCGAGCAGCCGATCCAGCGCGTCCATCGCGAGGTCCGGGTCCCGGCCCGGCTGGACGACTGGCGCGCGCTCACCCCGGAGGAGCAGGACCGCGAACTGAAGCGACTGCTGGCCGACGACGTGGCGGCGGGGATGGAGCTGACCGCGCCGCCCTTGATGCGCCTGGCGATCGCGCGGGTCACCGAAGACGAAGTCCAGCTGGTGTGGACCTCGCACCACGTCCTGCTCGACGGCTGGAGCACGGCGCAGGTCTTCGGCGAGGTGTGCGAACAGTACGCGGCGATCGTCGAAGGCCGGGCCGCGCGGCTGGTGCCGCGCCGTCCGTTCCGCGACTACCTCGCCTGGCTCGCCGAGCAGGACCGGGCCGAGGCCGAGGACCACTGGCGTGCGGTGCTGGACGGTTTCACGACGCCGACCCCGCTGCCCTTCGACAGGCGGCCTCAGGAAGCACACCGCGCCGAATCCGCGGACGCGATCCTGGTCGAGTTGTCCCCGGAGGAATCCGCGCGGCTGCACGAGACGGCGAAGTCCGCCGCGCTGACGGTCAACACCGTCGTGCAGGGCGCCTGGGCGTTGCTGCTCGCGCGCTACAGCGGCGAAACCGACGTGCTGTTCGGCACCACCGTGTCCGGCCGCCCGGAAGGGATGCCGGGTGTCGAGGCGATGATCGGCATGTTCATCAACACCGTCCCTGCCCGTATGGAGATCCGCTGGCACGAGTCCGCCGTCGAGTGGCTGCGGGAGACCCAGACGGCACAGGCCGACGCGCGCCGGTACGACTTCCTCGCCCTCTCCGAACTGCAGGCGTTCACGGCCGTTCCCGCCGGTACCGCCCTGTTCGACAGCGTGGTGGTGTTCGAGAACTACCCGATCGAGGACAGCGGCCAGGCCGACGTGCGCGTACTCGACGTCGAGTCGCTGGACACGACGAACTTCCCGCTCAACCTCACCGCCTACCTGCACGACAAACTCGGGCTCGAGCTGTCCTACGACCCGCGGTTGTTCGACGCGGCCACGGTTCGCCGTCTGGCGGATCAGCTCGCCGGTTTCATCCGCGCCATCGCCGCCGATCCGCGGTGCCGCCTCGACGCGCTGTCCCCGCTGTCGCCGTCGCAACGGCGCGAACTACTGGCCTCGGGCAGCGGCCCGGTGATCGACGTTCCGTCCGGCACGGTCCTGGACGTCTTCGAAGCCACGGTCGCCCGCACGCCGCACGAGACCGCGCTGGTCTTCCGGGGCACGGCTTGGGACTTCGCCGAGGTCGACGCCCGCGCCACACGGCTGGCGGGGGAGTTGGCCGCGCGGGGCGCCGGTCCGGAATCGGTGGTGGCCGTCGCGCTGCCGCGTTCGGCAGAGGCCGTCATCGCGATCCTCGCGATCTTCAAGGCGGGCGCGGTGTATCTGCCGATCGACCCCGAACTTCCGGCCGAGCGCAAGCGATTCCTGCTGGAGGACGCGCGACCGGTGGTCGTCCTCGGCGAGCAAGGACCTGTTTCGGCGACCTCCGCCGGGACACGGGCGAGCGTGGACAACGCCGCGTACGTCATCTACACCTCGGGCTCGACGGGAACGCCGAAGGGCGTCGTGATCGAACACCGCGGCCTGATGAACCTGCTCGCCGCGCACCGCGGCGCCTTCCTGGGCGGGGAGCGCCGCCGGATCGCGCTCACCGCGTCGTTCTCCTTCGACACGTCGTGGGAAGGGATACTCGCCCTGGTCGACGGCCACGAGCTGCACGTACTCGACGACGAGACCCGGCTCGATCCGCGGGCCGCCGTCCGCTATGTCCGCGACCACCGGATCACCCTGCTGGATCTGACCCCGACCTACCTCCGGCAGCTGATGGAGGCCGGATTGCTGACCGGCGAACACCGGCCCGACACGGTGATGGTCGGCGGCGAGGCGACCGACGAGCGGCTCTGGAACGAGCTCAGCGCCTCCGGCGTCACCTGTCTCAACTACTACGGCCCGACCGAGGTGACCGTCGACTCCGTCCACAGCCCGGTGACCGGGGACCGGCCGCGGATCGGCCGTCCGCTGGCCAATCTGCGGGCCTACGTCCTCGACGCGACCGGCACACCGGTCCCGGAGGGGATGCCGGGCGAGCTGTTCCTCGCCGGAGTCCAGCTCGCCCGCGGCTATCTCGGCCGTCCTGGGCTGACCGCGGACCGGTTCGTGGCCGATCCCTTCGGCCCGCCGGGCACCCGCGTGTACCGCACCGGCGACCGCGTGCGCTGGACCGCCGACGGACGGCTCGACTACCTCGGCCGCGTCGACGACCAGGTGAAGATCCGCGGCTTCCGGGTCGAACCCGGAGAAGTGGAAGCCGTGCTGCGGCGGCATCCCTCGGTCACCGACACCACGGTCGCCGCGCGCGACAGGCGGCTCGTCGCCTACGTCGTCGGTGAGACCCAGGGGCTGCGGGACTGGCTCCGGGAGCGCCTGCCGGAGCACCTCGTCCCGGCGGCGTACGTCGCGCTCGACGTGCTTCCCTTGACCCGCAACGGAAAGGTCGACAAGCGGGCGCTTCCCGCGCCCGGCCGCGACACCGTCGCCGAGTACGTGGCGCCGCGGACCGAGACCGAACGCCGTCTCGCCGCCATCTGGGCCGATGTGCTGAAACTCGACCGTGTCGGCCTCACGGACAGCTTCTTCGAGCTCGGCGGGGACTCGATCCTGAGCATGCGGATCACGTCGCGGGTGCGCGCCGAACTGGGTGTCGACATCTCGCCACGCGCGTTGTTCACCACGCCCGCCCTCGGCCGGTTCGCCGCGGCTCTGCCGGACCAGCAGGCAGGCGCCTCGCCGATTCCGGTCGTCGCCCGTGACGGAGCCTTGCCCCTTTCGTTCTCCCAGCAGCGACTGTGGTTCCTCGACGAATTCGAACCCGGCGGCAGCGAATACCTTTCGCCGACGGCGTTGCTGCTCCGTGGCGAACTCGACGTCGACGCGCTGAACCGGACGCTGGACTTCCTGGTGGCCCGGCACGAATCGCTGCGCACGACCTTCGACGCCGTCGACGGCCGTGGCTTCCAGTACGTGCACGAGCCCTACCACGTCGACCTGCCGGTGGAGGATTTCGACGAGCACGCGCTGGCGCGAGAAGCGTCGCGGCCGTTCGACCTCCGCACCGGACCGCTCCTGCGGGCACGGCTGTTCCGGCGGTCGGCAGGCGAACACGTCCTCCTGCTGGTGCTGCACCACATCGTCACCGACGGCTGGTCGTCCGGTGTGCTGGCCGCCGAACTCGACGCCGGTTACGCCGCGCTGGCCCGAGGCGAAGAGCCGCGGTTGCCCGAACTGCCGGTGCAGTACGCGGACTTCGCCTCGTGGCAACGGGAACTCCTCGACGGCCCCGAGCTCACCGGGCACCTGGACCACTGGCGCGACCGCCTCGCCGGGCTGGAACCGCTCGAGCTGCCCACCGACAGGCCCCGGCCCGCGGTGCGCACGACGGAGGGGGAGTGGGCCGGATTCGACATCCCCGCCGACGTCGCCGCGAAACTCCGGGAGCTGGCCAACACCCAGGACGGCACGCTGTTCATGACCCTGGTCGCCGCCTGCCAGGTGCTTCTTGCCGGCTGGGCCGGTCAGGAGGACGTCGCCGTGGGGACCGTGACCGCCGGGCGGGAGCGCGCCGAACTGCAGCGTCTTGTCGGTTTCTTCGTCAACACCCTGACCCTGCGGTCCACTGTGGACGGCAAGCGGTCGTTCCGTGAGTTCCTGGCGCGGGTGCGGACCGTGGTGCTCGACGCGTTCGCGCATCAGGACGTGCCCTTCGAACGCGTGGTGGACGCCGTGCAGCCGGTCCGCGACCCGAGCCGGACCCCGTTGTTCCAGGCCATGGTGGTCCTGCAGAACACCGGTGACCGGCCGGGTTCCGGCGCGCTGGTCGCGGGGGAGGTCGCGCTGCCCGCGGTGTCGGCCACCTTCGATCTGCTCGTGCAGTTCGAACAGGACGGCGACGCGCTGCACGGCGCGATCAACTACAGCACCGGACTGTTCGACGCGGCGACGATCGACCGGCTGATCGCGCGGTTGCGGGCGTTGCTCGCCCTGCTCGCCGCCGAACCGGATCGCCCGATGGCCACCTTGCCGTTGGTGCCCCGAGGCGAACTCGATCAGCTGCGGGCCTGGAACGACACCGCGCGCGACGTCCCGGCCGCTTCGTTGGCGCAACTGGTCGAAGCGCAGACCCGGCGGACCCCCACGGCACCCGCGCTGCTGTCCGACACCGGCTCGCTGACCTTCGCGGAGCTGAACGCGCGAGCGAACCGGCTGGCGAGGCTGCTCGCCCGGCGGGGCGCCGGTCCCGAGCGGATCGTCGCCGTCCGGCTGCCGCGTTCGGTGGCGCTCGTGGTCACCGAACTGGCCGTGGCCAAGACCGGGGCCGCCTTCCTGCCGGTGGATCCCGGCTATCCGGCCGAGCGCGTCGAATTCATGCTGCGCGACGCCGATCCGGTTCTGGTGGTGGATCGCGAACTCGACGCCGCCGGATACGACGACACCGATCCGGGGACGCCGGTCGACCCGGCGCAACCCGCGTACGTGATCTACACGTCCGGCTCGACCGGGCGGCCCAAGGGAGTCGTGGTCTCCCATGCCGGGCTGGCGTCCTTCTCCGCCGCCGAGATCGAGCACTGCGAGGTGCGCCCGGGGGATCGCGTGCTGGCGTTCAGTTCGCCCAGTTTCGACGCGTCGATCCTGGAACTGTGCCTGTCCCTGCCCGCGGGCGCCGCACTCGTCATACCTCCCGAGGGACCGTTGCTCGGCACCCCCCTCGCCGACGTCCTGCGACGCCAACGGGTCACCCACGCGCTGATCCCGCCGATCGCGCTGGCCACCGTCCCCGAGACGGACCTGCCGGACTTCCGCACCGTGATCGTCGGCGGGGACACCTGCCCGGCTTCGCTGGTGGACCGCTGGGCGCCGGGCAGGCGCATGATCAACGCCTACGGGCCCACGGAGTCCACCGTCGTCACCTCGTGGAGTGAGCCGCTGACCCCCGGCGGCACGCCACCGATCGGGGCGCCGATCCCGAACACCGAGGTCCACGTCCTGGACACCGCGCTGCGGCCGGTGCCGATCGGGACGACCGGCGAACTGTTCGTCACCGGCGCCGGTCTCGCGCGGGGATATCTGAACCGGCCGGGGCTGACCGCGGACCGGTTCGTCGCGAACCCCTTCGGCGCCCGGGGCGGCCGGATGTACCGGACCGGCGACCTGGTCCGGTGGGCGACGACGGGCGGGCTGGAGTTCGTGGGCCGCGTGGACGAGCAGGTCAAGGTCCGCGGATTCCGGGTGGAACTCGGCGAGATCGAGACGGCGTTGCGACGGCATCCGTCGGTGCGGGACGCCGTCGTGGTCGCCCGTGCGGTCGGCGGCCACAAACGGCTCGTCGCCTACGTGGTCGGCGAGGCGACGGAACTCCGGGCCTTCCTCGGGGAGACGTTGCCGGACTACCTCGTGCCGTCGCTCTTCGTCCCGGTGGACGCCATCCCGATCACCGCCAACGGCAAGGTGGGCCGGGCGGCGCTCCCCGTCCCGGATCCGTCTTCGGTACGCGGCGCGGAACACGTGGAGCCGCGGACCGAAACGGAAGAGTCGCTGGCGACCCTCTGGGCCGAAGTCCTCGGCCTGGACCGTGTCGGGGTCACGGACAACTTCTTCGACCTCGGCGGGGACTCGATCCTGAGCATCCAGGTCGTCCACCGCGCCCGGCAGGCCGGTCTGGCGATGCGGTCGAAGGATCTGTTCACCCACCAGACGGTCGCCGAGCTGGCGACGGTGGTGAAGCCGGTCGACACGGCGGACGAAGATCGCGAGGTCGTCGTCGGCGACGTTCCGCTGACGCCGATCCAGCGGTGGTTCTTCGCCTCCGAACCGGCGAATCCCGCGCACTTCAACCAATCGGTACTCGTCGAACTGGCCGGACCGGTGGAAGAGGAGTCGCTGCGGCTCGCGCTCGACGCCGTCGTCACCCAGCACGACGCGCTGCGCCTGCGCTTCGAGCGGACCGCGGCCGGGTGGACGCAGTACAACGAGCCGGCCGAGCCGAGGCCGGTGCTGAGGAAGGTGCCCGCCGCGGAGCTGGAGAGCGAGGCCGAGTACGCGCAGGCGGACTTCGACCTGGCCCGGCCGCCGCATCTGCGCGCGCTGCTGACGGAACCGGAGGGGACGGAGAATCCGCGGCTGCTGCTCGCCGCGCACCATCTGGTCGTCGACGCGGTTTCGTGGAGCATCCTGCTCGAAGACCTCGAGCGCGCGTACCGGCAGATCGAAGCCGGGGAGAAGGCCGATCTCGGGGCCAAGACGACGTCCTTCCGCGAGTGGGCGCACCGGTCGCGCGAGTTCGTCGAAGGCGGCGGGCTGGACGGTGAACACGGGCATTGGGCACGTGAGCTGCCCGGTCGCACGATCCCGCGCGACCGGACCGACGTCCCGCCCGCGCCACCGGAATCGGTGACCGTCGAGATCGACGAACGCGACACCGACGCCCTGCTGCATCTGGCACCCGGCGCCTACCGGACCCGGATCAACGACGTCCTGCTGACGGCGCTGGCCCGGGCGCTCACCCGCTGGACGGGACAGCGGGCCGTCGCCGTCGACCTGGAAGGCCACGGTCGCGAAGAGATCCTCGACGACGTCGATCTCTCGCGGACCGTCGGGTGGTTCACCACCTTGTTCCCGGTGGGCCTCACGGTCGAAGACTCGGTCGGCTGGCGTGAGCTCGTCAAGGCGGTCCGGAAGCAGCTGCGTGCCTTGCCCGGCAACGGTTTCGGCTACGGCGCGCTGCGGCACTACCGGTTCCCCGAACTCGGTGACACGACGCCGGAGGTCGCGTTCAACTACCTGGGCCAGGGCGATCACGCGGGGGAGGGGAGCGGGCTCTACCTCCGGGCCCACGCGCCCCTCGGCCGCGAGCAGGACCCCGAGAACCGTCCGCCGCACGTACTCGAAGTGGTCGGTGGTGTGCGCGACGGCCGTCTGGAGTTCTCCTGGTACTACCAGCCGCACCTGAACACGCGGACCACCGTGGCGGCCGTCGCCGCGGACTTCGCCGAAGCCCTGCGCGCCATCGCGTCCGACTGCCGGGGTGACGAGGCGTGAGCGGCCTGCGGAACAACCGCGACTACCGGCTCCTGTGGACAGGGCAGGTCGTCTCCGAGGCCGGTTTCAGCACCACGATGATCGCCTTTCCCTTGCTGGTGCTGGCGATCACCGGATCCGGTGTGCAGTCGGGACTCGTGGTCGGCGCGGTGGCGATCGCGCAGCTGGTCGCCGGGCTGCCCGCCGGCGCGCTGGCGGATCGCTGGTCCCGCAAGCGGATCATGCTCGGTTGCGAGGCCGCGCAGGCGATCGCGGCCGCCGCGCTCGTCCTCGCGCTGTGGTGGAACGCCGCCGGAGTCGGCCTCCTGGTCGTCGTCGCCGTGGTGATGGGGGTATGCCGCGCCTTGTTCGAACCGGCGGAGGAGGCGAGCCTGCCCCTCCTCGTCCCGGCCGGGCTGGTACCGACGGCGGTCTCCCTGAACGCCGCGAGGACCAGCGCGGGGCAGTTGTCGGGCACCGCGCTCGGAGGGTTCCTGTTCGCCCTCGGCCGGGTCGTCCCGTTCGTCTTCGACGTCGTCACGCACCTTTTCGCCTTCGCGTCGCTGCTGTTCGTCCGGCTTCCGGCGCGGCCAGCCCCGGCCTCCCGGCCGCCCGCGCATCTCGGCCGGGAGATCGCGGAAGGGTTGAGGTGGGTGTGGCAGCAACCCAGGCTGCGCGTCACCACGTTCTGCGTGGTCAGCCTGAATCTGTTCTTTTCGGCCTACTACCTGGTGATCATCGTGCTGGCCGACGGTCGCGGCATGCCCGCCGGAGAGATCGGTGTGATGGCGGCGATGCTCGGCGCCGGCGGGGTGCTCGGAGCCTTCGCCGCACCCGTCCTGTATCGCAAGATCAGCCCGTACCTGTTGATCACCGGCGTGTTCTGGGCGTTGACCGTGCTGACACCGCTCGCGATCTTCGTGGACAGCGGCTACCTCATGGGGCTGCTGTTCGCCGCGATCGCCTTCCTGCCGCCGTCGGCCAACACCGCCATCAGCACCTACCAGCTGCTGAACACACCCGACGAGCTGCGCGGCCGCCTCGGCGGTGTCCTGGGGGTGACCGGCGGCCTGGCCGCCGCGCTCGGCCCCGCGCTGGGCGGCTGGCTGGTCGAGGTGATGACCGGCTCGTCCGCCGTGCTCGCGTGCGCGGGCGCCATCGCGGTCGTCACCGTTTTCACCACGCTCAACCGCACCTTGCGCGGCCTCCCCGCCACGTCCGAACCACTCGAAGCGGAAACCACCGGAAAATAAGGAGAGAAACCCGATGGATGACAACACCACGTTCCAGGTCCTGATCAACGACGAAGAGCAGTATTCCCTTTGGCCGTCCGGGAAAGAGGTCCCGGAAGGCTGGCGTGCCGAGGGCAAGACCGGTACCCGCCAGGAGTGCATGGACCATGTGGACCAGGTCTGGACGGACATGCGTCCCCGGAGCCTCCGGGAGCGCATGGCGGCCGAGTGACCGGGCTCGGGGGCGGTGGCACCACCGTCCCCGGGCACGTGTTCAGGCGGCAGGCACCGCGAACGTGGTCCGGGCGGCCTGTGCGGCCTGCGCCGCGACCCCGGGGATGCCGGAAGTGATGAACGGTCCACCGCCGGCGAAGTCCCCGACGACGGCCAGCCGTGGGTCCGCCGGGACGAGGCCTCCCGCCGGATGTGGCGTGGCCAGCCCGTCCGCGAGCACCGAGGCGACCAAGGGCTCCGCCGCACTCGGCATGGCGTGCGGCGCCGGGTTCACGGCGTTGACGACGACGTCCGCGTGGGAGGTCCCCGCGTCGGTCTCCAGCCGGAAACGCCCTTGTGCGGCTTGGATTTCCCGGATTCCGGCGGTCACGCGGAGCTGACCGCCGTCCAGCAGCCGCAGCAGGATGGCCGCGTTCACCGGCACCATGGGGGAGACGAGACTGCTCGCCAGGCGGGAGCGCCGCCACAACCAGGCACGGTCGGCCTCCGGCAGCGATCGCCAGGCCAAGGGGCCGACGCTGTGCGCCGTCTCTTGCAGGAAACGGCGTCCGAGCGCGGGACCGTCCACAGTGGCCAGTTGACGCCGCAGCCGTTCGACGGGCGGCTCGGACTCGGCCGCGAGCAGATCGGCCACGAGATCGTCGAGGTTCTCCCCGGCTTCCGCGAGTTCGGAACGCAGCAGGTGGACGAGATCGGCGAGGGTGACAACGCCGTTTTCGCGCCGCAGCGCGGATACGCGGTCCACGGTGACCAGTCGTGGGCGGCGGTCGAGCGGGCGCTGCCAGACGTGGGGCAGCAGACCGGTGCGCGACACCAGGGCGATCGGCCCGGTGTGCCCACGCGCCGCGAGCGAGACGACGACGTCGACCGCCGTCAGGCCGCTGCCGATGACCGCCACCGAACTCCGGGCCGGGATCCGGTCGAGAGTGCGCGCCAGCGGGTACGGATCGGCGACGAACCCGGCGGCCCGCCCGAGTCCGTAGTGGTCCTGCGGTGGTCCTCCGCCCACGCAAAGCGTCACGCGGTCGGCTTCGTGCCCTCGCCCGTCCTGGGTGCGCAGGACGAGCCGTTCGCCGGAGCGGGCGATCGCGGTGACGCGCTGTCCGACCACGCGGACAGTGATCCCGCGCTCGCGTAGCGCGGCCACCGCGGCCTCGGCGGTGTGTTCCAGGTATTCGCCATAGAGCGCGCGGGGAACAAGTGGCTGCCCCAGGAGTTCATCAAGGTGGGAGGCGCCACGTTCGCCCAGCCAGGCGGCGTAGTGCCCGAAGTCCGCGTGACGGATCGACATGAGGGCGGGTGGGGAGTTGACGAGCACGGAGTCCAGGTCCGGTCCGTACGCACGGCCGCGCCACAACTGCGCGGACGGCTCGAAAACGGTGACGGTGGCGGGTTCGGCGGCGGTGGCCGCCAGGGTGTCGAGCAGGGCGACGGCGGCCGCGCCGGCCCCGACGATGGCGATGTCCATGCCTTCGAGCCTCGCCGCCGTGGAAGCCTTGCTCCATCCCTCACGCGAGGCCGAAAGGCCGGGCACGACCCCCGCAAACGAGGGATGGGCACGGAGCCGGAGATCGGGCAGCGTCACCGAAGTACCTATCAGCGGGAGGAAGTCCTCGTGAGCGACCCACGCCGCCAGACCGATGTCGTCGCGGCGGCCGACCGCGCCGGCGGCGCGCTCGACCTGTTCACCCGCGCCTCGGCAAGGCTCCGGCGGTACATCCCGTTCGACGCGGCCGTGTGGACGGCGACCGATCCCGAAACCGGCCTGGTCACCGCGCCGATGCTGGTGGAGAACCTCGGCTCCGGCGAGGGATGCGGAGCCTACTGGGAGAGCGAGTTCCTGGAGGAGAACGTCCTCCCGTTCCGGGATCTCACCCGCGCGGCCGTCCCGGCGGCGGCGCTGCGAGCGGCCACCGGCGGTGTGCCCGTGCGCAGCGCGCGGTTCCGGCGCCTCCTCGGCGCCCAAGGCGTGGAGGACGAACTTCGCGCGGTACTGCGCGCCGGTGACCGGCCGTGGGGGCTGATCAGCCTGTTCCGCATGCGGGGCGGCGCCGACTTCGCACCGGACGAGGTCGCCCTGCTCGCCGGGCTGTCCGAACCCCTCGCCGGACGGCTGCGCCGGTTCGCTCGTCCCACGGAATCAGACGGTGGAAGCACCTCTTCCGCGCCCGGGCTGTTGCTCCTCGACAGGCATGGCGAGGCGAACTCGATCAACGACGAGGCTCGGCGGTACCTCGCCCGGCTGCCCGACGGCCCGTCCGTTCCCTCGGCGCTGGGGCTGGACCTGCCGATCTGGGTGGCGGGCGCGGCGCTGCAGGCACGGGCGATCGCGCTGGGCCGGGATCGTGGCGGCGCCCGCGTGCGGATCCGCACCGTCGACGGCCTGTGGCTGACCTGCCACGCCTCTTGTCTCACCGGCCTCGACGGGAAGCCGGGGCCGGTGGCGCTGGTCATCGAACCCGCGGCCGCCGCTGACCTCACGGGGATGGTCGCCGACGCGTACGGCCTGACCTCGCGTGAGCTCGAAGTCGCTCGTCTCGTCGCGCGCGGACTGCCCACCGCCGAGATCGCCGCGGCGCTGTTCCTCTCTCCTCACACCGTCCGCGACCACCTCAAAGCCCTTTTCGGCAAGACCGCGGTCTCCAGCCGTGTCGGGCTCGTCGCCCGGCTCTTCGCGGAACAGCACAGGTCGTCGACGACCTGAACGACGATTAGGGTTAGCGGACCGCGTTCACCGCACGAGCGTATTCGCGGCCGCCGTGAATGGGGTCTGAAGTGGTGGTGGGCAAGCTTCGTGAATCGAATTCGGGATGGAGTGAGTCGGGCACCTGTTCAGGGGTGAAATGATCCGCTCCTTCCGCGCTCCGATGATACAAGGCGATCGCCTTCCCTTTGGGGCCGCGATACTCCAGCTGCGATAGTCCGATCGGGTATTCTTGGCCGGGCGGGCCCACGGAGACGAAGGTCCCGCGGCCGAACTCGGGACGGCGCCTGTTTTCGTAGTGCAGGAAGCCATCTCGGTCAATACGCCATTTTGGTGGGGCGGTCGAGAGGATTGCTTTCGGTCAAGTGACCGAATCCCGTTACGCCTTGTGATGCACGTCACTTGCCTTCACTGCGGTACACCGTGTTCAATCGATTGCAGGTGTCAGTCCGGGCATGAAGTGAAATTGAGGTTCGGGCTGTCACTCTTGCCAGACGGAGAATTCGCGGCAACTGGGGTTTCATCGTTTTGTGTCTGTCCAATGGCTCAATCGACCACCTGCGGAACTTCTGGTCGCGCGGTGGGTGACAGTGACGTCACTTAGCCCTTGAGGAACAGGCTCACCGATACGTGGTCGGTCGCGGGCCGCGTTGCGCCATCGCATCCGAGGGGGACGTGATGCATTTCAGGATGCTCGGTCCGTTAGAGGTTCTCGCCGAAGAAAGGCAGGTCGCGCTCGGCGGGATCAAACAGCGCGGCACACTCGGCTTCCTGCTGCTCAACGCCAACCGGGTGGCCGCCACGAGTCAGCTGATGAAGGCGTTGTGGCCGGTCGAGACGCCGATGTCGGCGCGCAAGATCCTGCAGAACGCCGTGTGGGGGCTGCGCAGCCTGCTCACCCCGTCGATCCATGACGTCCGCGAGCCCGAGTTGCTGACGCAGGCGCCGGGCTACATGTTGCGGGTCGATCCGGAGACGGTCGACCTGTACCGGTTCCAGCGGATGGTCGCGGCGGGCCGGGTCGGCCTGGCGAGCGGCAACGCCGAGCAGGCCAGCGCGGTCTTGCGGGACGCGCTCGCGTTGTGGCGCGGGCCCGCGCTGGCCGATCTGGTGGAGGCCGGGGCCGCCTGGCCGGAACTGACCGCGGTGCAGAACGCCCGCCTGGACGCGTTGGAGGACTACTTCGACGCGGAGCTGGGTTGCGGCCGTCACCACGAGATCCTCCGTGAGCTGGAGACGACGGTCGAGACGGAACCCTTGCGTGAACGTGCCTGCGGCCAGTTGATGCGGACGCTCTACCTGTGTGGACGGCAGGCCGACGCGCTGAGCGTCTACGCCAGGGTGCGCACCCAGCTGATCGACGAACTCGGCCTGGAGCCGGGCCGGAAACTGCAGGTGCTGCAGCATTCCATCCTGACGCACGACCCCTCGCTGGGCTCGACCGGACCGGTTCTGCCGGACACCAGGGAGCGGATCGAGGCACTGCCCGTCAGCAGGCCGGAACCGGAACCGGAACCGGTGCTCGCCGGCGAACCCGAGCCTGTCGAGAACTCGGACGCCACCGAACGGCAGCCGGTCAGCGTGATCGTGGTGCGGACGCAACTCAGCCCGCAGGGGTCGGAAGTCGCGCCGGAAGACGTCGACGAGGCCTTCGAGTGCATGTCCACGACCATCCGTGAGGAGGCCGAAGCACGCGGCGGGGCGGTGGTCGCGTCCTTCGGCTCCATCTCGATGGTGGTCTTCGGTCCGGCAGACGCTTCGGACACCGCGGTACGCGCCGTGAAGTCGGCGATCGCGATCCGGGAACGGCTGAGGGTCTCCTCCATGCTGGCGGCGCGCACGACGCCGGTGGTCCGCGGTCTGGCGGTGCACGTCGCCGTCGCGACGGGCAAGGCGAGGGTGCGCTATCAGAACGGCGAGACCGACGTGCCCGCGGTCGTCAACGGCGCGCTGCTGGACCAGTGCCAGGCGATGCTCAACGACGTCCCGGATGATGAGATCCTCGTCTGCGACAGCACCCGCCTCTCCACCCAGTCCGTGGTCAATTACCACTCGATGACCGATGCGCGGACGGGCTGGCAGGTCGGCGAGCCGTGGCCGGAGTACCTGGGTTACCAGGACGTGGTGCCGCTCGTGGACCGGGACAGCGAACTGGATCTGCTGCGGGGGGTGCTGAACCGGGCCATCCACCGCAACCGGTGCCATATGGTGACGGTGATCGGCGACCCGGGGATCGGCAAGACGCGGCTGGTGCGGGAGTTCGCCAAACGGTACGGCGGTCCGCAGGGCGTGGCCCGGTTCCTCATCGGGCGCGCGCCGCTGGGCCCGGGCGGCAGCCCGCTGGCGGTGCAGGCGGACATCCTCGCGGGCTACTGCGGGGTCAAGCCCGGCGACGACCGGTCGGCGGTCCGGGAGAAGGTCCAGGCCGCGCTTCAGCAACTCGTCCTCGACGACGGCGAGGTCCAGTGGCTGATGTCGGGCCTCGTGCCGCTCGCGGAGCTGGCGGCGGCCGGTGACGACCGCAGGGTCGCGAGTTCGGGCGACGCGGCCGACACCCTGCAGATGTGGCAACGGTTCCTCGCGCTGGTCGCCAAGGACACCCCGCTCGTGGTCGTCGTGGAAGACCTGCACCGATGCGACAGGACCATCCGCCAATGGGTCCGTCAGCTGGCCCAGCCCACCCAGCAGGGTGTCCCGATGATGATCGTCGCCACCGCGCTGCCGGAACTGCTCGGGCTCAACCCGGACTGGGGGAGCGGCGCGCAGAGCGTGACCATCAAACTCGAGCCCCTGTCCGACGACGCCATCGACAAACTGGCGGAATCGCTCACCGACATGATGGACAGCGAACTCGAACGACTGGTGAGCGGTTACTGCGGAAATCAGTACGGCGAAGTGGGGCCGGTGGCGGACAACCGCCGCGAGTACCTCAGGCTGCTGCTCGGCCACGGCGCCAAGCAGACCGCGGGCGAGGACGAATCCAGAGTGCCCGCGCCGCGGCGGTGAGTGGGTGGAACGTGGCAGGGGTGGGCCGGAGCCCGCCCCTGCCTGGTCACGGCTGGAAGATCCGGTCGGGCTGGTCCCGCAGGATCACGCTCACCGCGCGCAGGGCGGCCGCGGTCCTGGCGATCTCCTCCCCGGTCAGTTGCAGGGACGGCTCGAACCGCAAGGTGTTCGGGGCGCTGGCGGTGGGGAAGATCCGGATCCGGTGCTCACGCAACAGGTAGCCGGCGATCGCGTAACCCAGGATTCCCTGCAGCGCGGCGTCCCGGACCGGCTCGGAAGGTGAACCCGTCTGGTCGCCGAATTCGAGGCCGAGCATCAAACCCTTGCCACGGACGGCTTTGACGACTTCGGGGAAGTCGGCCCGCACACCGTCCAAAGCGGACTTCAGCCGGATACCGAGTTCGGTGGCCCGCCGGTACGCGGCTCCGTCGTCCGCCTCCAGCAGTTCGACGACCTTGAGGGCGATCGCGGTGGAGAAGCCGTCCTTGGCGAACGTCGAGCTGTGCAGGAACTCGAAGTCCGGCCGGTACTTGGACCGCCTGATCAGCAAAAGGGAGATCTTCGCGATTCCGCCGCCGAGGCTCTTGGCGAGGGTGTAGTAGTCGCCCTGCAGGCCGACGGCGGAGCCGGCCAGGAACGTCCCGGTCCGCCCCATCCCGCACTGGATCTCGTCGACGATGACGGGCACGTCGAGCGCGTCGGCGGTCCGGCGCAAGCGGGTGGCGAACTCTTCGCCGAGGACGTTGATCCCGCCCTCTCCCTGGACCGGCTCGACGAGGAACGCGGTGAACACCGGGTATTCCCTCGGCTCGACGGTGACCACACCGCCGTCCACCTTGAGGTCCAGCAAAGCCGCCTGCTCGCTGTCGACGACCTTGGCCAGCGCGTCCGGCTGGTCGATCGGCACGAACCTGGCCTGCGCGGCGAGTGCCTGGAACGGGCCGCGGACCACCGGGTTGTGGGTCAACTGCACGCTGCCCGCCAGCTTGCCGTGAAAGGACCCTTCCAGGGCAAGGAAAAGAGGCGGTTTGGCGAGTACGGCCTCGTTGTGGGCGCGCACGTGCGCGATGAGTTCCTCGGGCCCCGCGAACCCGAGTTCCGCCCCCACCGTCACCCCGCCGTCCCGGGAGGCGGCACGCACTTCCTCGATGTGGGAATCGATTTCGGCGATCAGCGCGCCGACGCGCATGCGGCGGTCCAGCTCGGCGTGCTTGATCCCGGTTTCGACGGCCTCCGCGCCGGTGCTCGCGAAAAAGGCCAGGTAGTCCTCGGTGGTTCCCAGCTCCCGGTGCAGAATCCGGTTCAGGGCCAGCGCCAGCCGATTCGCGGACGAATGCCGGGAGAACTGGATGTGGACGGGTGTCCGCGCGTCCAGCAGTTCCTTGGCGTGCGCGACGATCTCCGGGTTGTTGTGCCCGAGCAGCAGCGAGCCGTACCCGCCGACGTGATCCAGCACGGAGACGTCTTCGCCGTCGGCGCCTGCGTGGACCAGGGTGTTGCCCTCCGCCCGGAGGTATTCGACGTCGAGGCCCACGCTGCCCAGCAGCGCGCGCATGTTCGGCTCGGTGATTTCGGGTTCGGTGGCTTTCCCATTCATAGTGCCACCGTGCCCTTCTCCGGTCATTCGCCGGGCATCGCCGGTTCATCCGCGCCGGTACCCGGCGGGGTTACTCGGCCATGACCGTGGTCCCTGCCGAATGGCAAGACGCGTCGGTAGGGTCGTTTTCGTTATGTCACAGGGATTCGCATGACAACGCTCGAAAAGGTGCGAGATGAATTCTTCGGTGCTCAACGACGGAATCGTCGGCCTGCGCGAGGTCATGTCGCAATTCGCGACCGGGGTCACCGTGCTGACGGTGGGTGGCGAGCGCGTGCACGGGATGACCGCCAACGCGTTCACGTCCTTGTCCGTCGACCCGCCCCAAGTGCTGTGCTGTGTGGCGCATACGGCCGTCATGCACGACGCGATCAGGACCGCGGGCGGGTTCGCGGTCTCGATCCTGCACGCGGACCAGGAACGCGTCGCGCGGTACTTCGCCGACCGGCACCGGCCGCTCGGCCCGGCCCAGTTCGCCTCCTTGGACTGGCTGCCGGGATCGCGGACCGGCGCCCCGCTGATCGGCGGAGCGCTGGCGTGGATGGAATGCGAACTCGTCTCCTCCTACGAGGCCGGGGACCACACGATCTTCATCGGCGGGCTGCTGGGCCTGGCCAGGGGCGCGGGCGGGCCGGGGTTGCTGTTCTTCGACGGCGGTTTCGGCAAGGCCGTGCCGCGAGCGCAGTGACCACACCGTCCACCAGGGAGACAGCCGATGTCCGTGCACTCCGTCCAAGTCGATTTCCTGCCGAGCCCGCCGCCGAGGACGGCCAACGGGGACGGCGTGCCCCGCGCGGTACCCGCCCCGCCCGCGACGATGCGGACCCTGCTCGAAGAGCGTGACCGGATCCGCGCGCGGGCGATGGCGGGCGGCGGTGCCGAGCGCCAGCACAGACTGGGCAAACGCACCGCGCGGGAGCGGCTGGACCTGTTGCTGGACAACGACTCCTTCGTCGAGATCGATCTGTTCCGCCGTCACCAGGAGCACGGTCTCTCGGCGCCGTCGCAGCGTCCCCACACCGATGGTGTCGTCGCGGGCTCTGGCACGATCGACGGCCGCCGGGTGTTCGTCTACGCCCAGGACTTCACCGTGTTCGGTGGCTCCCTCGGACAGGCGCACGCCGCGAAGATCCACAAGGTGCTGGATCTGGCGCTGGCGACCGGATCCCCGGTGATCGCGCTGAACGACAGCGGCGGGGCCAGGATCCAGGAAGGCGTGCCCGCGCTGGACGGATACGGCGGCATCTTCCGCCGTCAGGTCGCCGCGTCCGGCGTGATCCCGCAGATCAGCGTCGTACTCGGCCCGTGCGCGGGCGGCGCGGCCTACTCGCCCGCCCTGGCCGATTTCACCTTCATGGTCAAGGGGATCGGCCAGATGTACCTGACCGGACCGGACGTGGTCGAGGCGGTCAGCGGCGAGCGGGTGACCCACGCGGAACTCGGTGGCGCGGAGGTGCACGGCGAGCACTCGGGCGTCGCCGCGTTCGTCCGCGAGGACGAGGTGACCTGTCTCGCGGACGTGCGGTATCTCGTGTCCTTGCTGCCCGGCAACAATCTGGAGTCGCCGCCGGCGGCACCACGGCGAGACGACGTGCACGGCGAGCGGCCGCGCTTCGCCGAAATCGTCCCTGTCGAGCCCAACAGGCCGTACGACATGCGCGACGTGATCGCCGAACTCGTCGACGACGAGGATTTCCTCGAGGTCCACGAGGACTGGGCGGGCAACGTGGTGTGCGTGCTGGCCCGGATCGACGGCGAGGTCGTCGGAGTGGTCGGGAACCAGCCCCTGGTGCTCGCCGGCGTGCTGAACATCCCGGCCTCGCAGAAGGCCGCCAGGTTCGTGCGGTTCTGCGACGCGTTCAACATCCCGCTGGTGACGCTGGTGGACGTCCCGGGGTTCCTGCCGGGCAAGGACCAGGAACACGCGGGGATCATCCGGCACGGGGCGAAACTGCTGTACGCCTACTGCGAGGCCACGGTCCCGCGGATCCAGGTGATCGTGCGCAAGGCGTACGGCGGCGCGTACATCGTGATGGACTCGCGGTCCATCGGCACCGATCTCTCGCTGGCGTGGCCCACCAACGAGATCGCCGTGATGGGCGCCGAGGGCGCGGTGAACGTCTTGCACCGCAAGCAACTCGCGGCGGCGGCGGACCCCGTCCGGCTGCGTGCCGAGCTGACCGGCGACTACCGGTCGGAGCTCATGCATCCCTACTACGCGGCCGAAAGAGGTCTGGTCGACGACGTGATCGACCCGGCCCGGACGCGCGCGATGGTGGCGCGCGGGCTGGCCATGTTGCGGGACAAGCGCAAGCCGTCGCCGCGGCGCAAACACGGGAACATCCCGCAGTGACCCCCGATGGATCGAAGAACGAGGAGGTGACCGCGGTGAGCGGTCAGGCCGGAAAACGTGCGATCGTGCTCGGCGGGAGCGTGGCGGGACTCTTCGCCGCGCGAGTGCTGTCCGAGTCGTACTCGCGGGTGCTGGTGGTGGATCGCGACGTCCTGAGCGGGGTTCGCGAAACCCGGCGGAGCGTGCCACAGGGCAAACAGGTGCACGGCCTGCTCGCCAAGGGGCAACAGGTGATCGAGGAGCTCTTCCCCGGTTTCACCGAGGAGATCAAGGCCGATGGCGCCGGCATCGGGGACGTCGCCGGCAACCTTCGCTGGTACTTCAACGGAAAGCCGCTGGCTCGCGACGACTCCGGTCTGGTCGCGGTGACCGCGAGCCGTCCGTTCCTCGAGTACCACATCCGGCGCCGCGTCCAGGCCCTGACGAACGTCGAGTTCCTCGAAGGGCACGACATCCTGAGCCTGGCGACCGCCGAGAACGGCCGCCGGATCGTCGGCGCCGTCGTGAGCGGACCGGACGGCACGGAAGAAACCCTCGACGGAGACCTGGTGGTCGACGCGATGGGCCGCGGTTCCCGGACCCCCGTCTGGCTGACCGAGCTGGGGTACCCTCGCGTCGAGGAAGAGCGGCTGAAGATCGGCATCGGCTACGCCACCCGGCACTACCGGCTCAAGACGGACCCGTACCAGGGCGACATCTCCATCAACGTGATCGCTTCGCCGATGCTGCCGCGCGGCGCGATCTGCGGCAAGCACGGGGACACGATCGAACTCACCGCGTACGGGATCCTCGACGACCATCCGCCGACGGACAACGAGGGCTTCCTCGCGTTCATCAAATCCCTGCCGGTGCCGGACATCTACGACGCGATCTCCGAGTCGGAACCGCTGGACGACCCGGTGGGGTACCGGTTCCCGGCGAACCTGCGCCGCCGCTACGAGAAACTGGCCGACTTCCCCGAAGGCTTCTTCGTCGTCGGCGACTCCGTCTGCAGCTTCAACCCGACCTACGCACAGGGGATGACCATCTCCGCGCTGGGAGCTCTGGCGATGCGCAAGCATCTGCGCTCCGGTGCCGGGCCGCGGCCGAAGCAGTTCCTGAAGGAACTCGCCCGCGACGTCCTCGACGCGCCGTGGGAGATGATGAACACCGGCGACCTGATCTTCCCCGACGTCCCGGGCAAGCGGAGCATGAAGGTGAAGATGGGGCACGCCTACGCGGCGAAGGTGCTGGAAGCCGCCACGCGTGACGGCAAGGTGGCCAGCGCCTACCTGAAGATGACCGGCCTGGTGATCAGCCCCGAAGCCCTGATGAGCCCCTCGACGTTGCTGCGTGTCCTGCGCAACTCGCGGGGTGAGGCGGCGGCGGTCACTCGCTGAGGTCTCGTGTCCTATCGGGAGGTGTTGCGAAAGCCACTTTCGCAACGGTGAAGGTTGCGAAAGTGGCTTTCGCAACGCCTGTCGGGGTTTCAGGGGCCGGGTGAGGTCTGGTGCAGGTGGTCGTGAGTGGCAAGTGGTGTCAGAACGCGACTTACCACTCACGACCACCCCGACCGGCCCCTCACCGCCACTTCATGTCGCGAAAGCCACTTTCGCGACATCAGACGTCCCGAAAGTGGCTTTCGCGACACCCTCGCCGGGCACCTTCGCCGGGCACCTGCGCCGGGCACCTTCACCGGACATCCTCGACAACCGAAACGCCGGCTCGATCCACAGAACGCGGCCAGCCCGCGAAGAAGCCCCCGGTGCCGGACCACCGGGGGCTTCCTCGCGGGTCTGATCAGGCCTGCGGCATGTCGTCGGCGATCGGGCGGTCGATCACCATGGCCCATTTGCCGTCGTCGCCCCGGCGCATCACGTCGGTGCAGGAGCCGTGCAGTGTCACCCGCTTGCCCGGCTCGGTTTCGACCTCGAGGTCGAAGTCCACGATGACCAGGGAGACGTCCCCGGCCACCCACGCGCTGCGGACGGTCGACTTCAGGTGCGGCTTCTTCGCGATGAAGTCGACGATGAACTGCTTGCGCTCTTCACCGCGAAGCGGCCCGCCGGACAGGTTCGAGATCGCGTCCTCGCGGTAGAGCCGGTTGAAGATGTTGCCGTCACCCGAGTTGAACGCTCGCATGAACACTTCGTTCTGGATCTCCGGGTCGGCCGTGAGATCCGGGTTCTCGAGATCGATTTCGAGATTAGCGGTCATAACCCAACTTCCCTGCTTTCTGGATATCCAGGTGCGTGCGAATCAATTTTATCGGAGTGGTGTTCACTCTCGGGTAATCGCCGGGGGGAGAAGACCATTCGATGACTGGCCGATTCGGCGTCCGGGTAGCGTGGGGAATAAATACCATTTCGGGGAAAGAAAGGCATGTCCATCGTGACGACGCAACCTTCTGACGGGCTGTCGCGGCGGGGTCTCCTGACCGCGGCAGGGGCGGCGGCCGTGGGTCTCGGTGTGCTCCCGGGGCAGGCGGTGGCCGACGAGGTGACCGCGTACGACGCGATCGTGATCGGCGGCGGTTTCGCCGGCGCCACCGCGGCGCGGGAATTGCGGGCGAGGGGACGGCGTCCGCTGATCCTCGAAGCCCGTGACCGGATCGGCGGTCGGACCTGGACGGATACCTTCCAGGGCAAGCGGATCGAGCGTGGCGGGACCTGGGTGCACTGGAGCCAGCCGCATGTGTGGGCCGAGATGATGCGCTACGGCCTGCCGATCGTCGAAGACCCCGGTCCGGATCGCGTGATCCTCTCCACCGACGCCGGGCCGCGCTCGTTCCCGCCGGCCGAGGCCTTCGGCCGGATCGGCGAGCTCCTCAATCGCGTTTTCGAAGGCTCCTCGGCGCTCTTCGAGCGGCCGTTCGACCCGCTGTTCCGCGAGGCCGAGGTGCGGGCGATCGACGGGCTCTCCCTGCGCGGGCGGCTCGATCAGCTTCGCCTGCCGCCGCAGGACGAGGGCTGGATCAACGGTTTCACCGCGTCCTACGCGGGCGGGACCAACGCCCGCGGCGCGTACACCCAGATGGCCAAATGGTGGGCGCTGGCCGGCGGCACGAACAGCGCGTGGGGCACCGCGACCGGGCATTACCGCGTCGAACCGGGCACCGGCGCGCTGGTGCAGGCGATCCTGGCCGACTCGGGGGCCCAGGTCCGGTTGCGCACCCCGGTGACCTCGGTCGTCGACAACGGCAGGCAGGTCGTGGTCACCACGCGGTCGGGGGAGCGGTTCACCGCGCCGATCGCGGTGGTCGCGCTCCCGGTCAACGTGTGGAAGACGATCTCGTTCTCCCCGGCCTTGCCCGCGGCTCACGCGGCGGCCACCAGGGAAGGGATCGGCGTACCCAACGGGACGAAGATCTGGCTGCACGTCCGCGGCGACATCGGCCGGGTCTACGCCCAGCCCGCCGAGGGCAACCCGATCGGCAGCCTGATCCCCTTCGCCTCGCTGGGCGACGGTCAGCTGTTCGTCGCGTTCAGCTTCCACGACACCTTCGACGGCACCGACTTGCGGCAGGTGCGGGACGCCGTCCAGGCGCTGGAACCGAAGGCGGACGTCGTGTCGATCAAGGCGCAGAACTGGTCCAAGGACGAGTTCTCCCTGGGGGCTGCCGCGTACATGCAGCCGGGTCAGCTCACTCGACTGCACGAGGCGCTGCAGCGACCGTCCGGCCGCGTGGCCTTCGCCACCGCCGACATCGCGCTGGGATGGAACGGCTACATCGACGGAGCCATCGAGTCGGGTGTGCGCGCGGCTCGAAGCCTGGGCTGAGCAAAGAAAAGTCCCTCGTGAGCGCCGTTGCTCACGAGGGACTTTTCTCCGGGTGCGCCCGGAGGATCAGAGCAGGTAGGTGTTCGGGTCCAGTCCCAGCTCCACCCGGCCGTGCACCTCGAGGTTCGAGTTCGGCGTCATCATGCCGTGCAGCGCGAGGCCCTCGATGTCCCGGAAGAAGCGCTGGAACGGGGAGTTCCGCATGATCGCGGAACCGCTGCTGACGCTTTGCAGCTCCTCGACGGCCTCCTTGGCCAGCTGGATGGCGTAGCCGCACTGGCCGCGTCCGGTCGCCTTCTCCTCGACCGTCGGCTGTTCACCCGCGTCGGCGCGCTGCTGCAGGAGGGTGATCCACCGCGCCACCAGTGCCTCCGCGGCCGCGATCTTGTTGGCCGCCAGCGAGACCTTCAGCTGTGTCAACGGGTGCTCGGCCTGGTCCTCCCAGGGCGTGTAGGCGATCGGCTTCCCGCCCACCTTGGACACGAACAGCTCGTACGCCGCTCGCGCCATGCCCACGTAGGACGCGACCGACTCCGTCATCACGAAGCCGATCAGGCCGTAGTTACGGCCGGTCGCGCCGGTGTTCGAGCGGTCACCGGTGAGACCGAACAGCGCGTCGCCCGCGTCGATGACCCGGTGCGCAGGCACGAACACGTCGTTGGCCGTGGTCGACGAGCTTCCCGTCGCGGCCGCGGCGCTGACGTGCCAGTCGTCCGCGATGGACAGCTCCGACATCGGCACGATGACGTACAGTTCCCTGTGCTGGCCGTCGGGCTCCTCGAGGGTCACCCCCAGGAGATCCCAGTGTGCGCCGCGGCAGCCGGAATTGAATCGCCAAGTGCCGTTCAGGTTGTAGCCGCCCTCGGTCCGCTCGACGGTGCCGGTCGGCGAGAAACCCCCCGAGATCCGCACCGAAGGATTGGCGAAGATCTCTTCCTGGGCCTTGTCCGGGTACTGCGTGGCCAGCCAGGCGGTGGACACCCACGCCATCGCCACCCAGCCGGTCGAACCGCAGCCGCGGGCGATCTCGGCGAGGATCTCGAACTGGTCGGCCAGTGGCAGGTCCAGCCCGCCGAACCGAGCGGGCGTCGCGAGCTGGAAGACGCCCGCCTTGTCCAGCAGTTCGACGTTCTCGTCCGGGATCCAGCGCGCGTCCTCGGCCTTGTGGCCGTTCTCCCGGAGCCGGGGCACGATGTCACGGACCGCCTTGAGTACGGCGGCGGCGTCCTGGTCGTTCGTCATGGTTCCGTTCCCTCCTTTCGTTTCCTGGACCGGGTCAGTGGTTTTCGCTCTCGGGGTCGTCCACCGCGTACCGCCACTTGTTGTCCTCGCCACGGCGCAGCACGTCGAGACCGAGACCCTCGAAGTGCTCGGTCTCGCCGTTCTCACCGGGCAGGTCCACGGTCCACTCGGTGACCAGCAGGGTGGCGTCGCCCGCCTCGTAGATGTGTTTCGCGGTCGCGGTCATCGCGGGCCGCTTGCCGATGAACTCCACGAGGTGTGCCCGCAGGGCCTGCCCGCTCAGCGGTTGGCCGTCCCGCACGGCGATGGCGTCTTCGGTGTAGAACCGGGCCACCGCGTCCACGTCGCCGGCGTTGACGGCGCGGACGTAGTGTTCGGTCGCCTTTGCGGCGTCGTCGACGAGTTCGAAGTCGAGCGCTCTGGTCATGATGGACGAGACCCGCTTTCTGTGAATTGGGGATTTCCGCGTCTTCGGCGAAACTAGCCGACCCGGCGGCATCGACCGTTCATCGTCAAGTAATCGGTGGAGCGAGAACCGCGGATTACCGCGCGCTCGGTAACGTCCGAAGTCGGCTGCCCTGGGAAGCGTGAATGTGACCGGGAATTCGAGGAAAGGCAATCGTGCGCGATGACAAGAGTCGTTGACGAACTTGACGAGTCCGACGAGTACATCGCCGTCATCGGCGTTTCCTGCCGGTTGCCGGGGGCGGCGTCGCCCGCCGAATTCTGGCGATTGCTGCGCACGGGGACGAGCGCGATCGGCGAAGTGCCGCCGGGCCGCTGGTCCGCCACCGCCACGCCGAGCGCCCGGTTCGGCGGATTCCTCGACGCCGTAGGCGATTTCGACGCCGGGTTCTTCGGTATCTCGCCGCGCGAGGCGGTCACCATGGACCCGCAGCAGCGGCTCGTGCTGGAGCTGGCCTGGGAAGCGCTGGAAGACGCCCGGATCGTCCCCGGCACGCTCGCGGGCAGCTCCACCGCGGTGTACGTCGGCACCTTGCGCGACGACTACACGGCTGTGGTGCACCAGCACGGCCGGCAGGCCATCACCCAGCACACGATCACCGGCGTGAACCGGGGCGTGATCGCCAACCGCCTTTCGTACGCGCTCGACCTCCGCGGTCCCAGCCTGACCGTCGACACGGCGCAGTCGTCCTCGCTCGTCGCCGTGCACCTGGCTTGCGAGAGCCTCCGCGCCGGTGAGTCCGCGACAGCGATCGTCGCCGGGGTGAACCTCAACCTCGTCGCGGAAAGCGCGGTCACCGCGGAGCGGTTCGGCGGGTTGTCCCCGGACGGCCGGTGCTTCACCTTCGACGCCCGCGCCAACGGTTTCGTGCGCGGCGAGGGCGCCGGCGTCGTCGTGCTCAAGCCGCTGCGGCGGGCCGTCGAGGACGGCGATCGCGTGCACGCGGTGATCCGCGGTACGGCGGTGAACAACGACGGCGCCACGACAGGGCTGACCGTTCCCGGGCAGGAGACTCAGGAAGAGGTCCTGCGCACCGCGTACGAACGGGCGGGCGTCGACCCGGGTTCCGTCCAGTACGTCGAATTGCACGGCACCGGGACACCGGTCGGCGACCCGATCGAGGCCGCCGCGCTCGGCGCCGTACTCGGTGCCGAACGTCCGGCCGAGGATCGGCTGCGGGTCGGTTCGGTCAAGACCAACGTCGGCCATCTCGAAGGCGCGGCGGGGATCACCGGACTGCTCAAGGTGATCCTGAGCCTGCGCCACCGGGAACTGCCGCCCAGCCTGAACTTCGAGACGCCGAACCCGGCGATCCCGCTGAACGAGCTGAACCTTTCCGTGCAGACCGAATCCACCGCCTGGCCGCATCAGGACCGGGCGCTGCTCGCCGGGGTGAGCTCGTTCGGCATCGGCGGGACCAACTGTCACGTCGTGCTGTCGGAACCGCCCGCCGTCCCCGCCCCGCGACCTGCCGGTGCCGTCGAGGCGGCGCCGCTGGTGCTCACCGGGCGCACGGAGGACGCGTTGCGCGCGCAGGCCGCACGGCTGCGCGACTTCCTCGACACGGACGTGCACCCCGCCGACGCCGGATGGTCCCTGCTCACGTCCAGGGCGCGGTTCGAGCATCGCGCGGTCGTACTCGGCGACGACGTGGACGGTCTGCGGGCGGGCCTGGAGTCACTGGCCAACGGCCTGCCGTCACGCGACGCGGTGTCCAATGTGGTCACTCCCGGCGGTCTCGCTTTCTTGTTCACCGGTCAGGGTTCGCAGCGGATCGGGATGGGTCTCGAGTTGTATGAGGCGTTCCCGGTGTTCGCGCGGGCTTTCGATGAGGTGTGCGATGAGTCGTTGCGTGAGGTGATCGCGTCCGGGACGGATCTCGATCAGACCGGATGGGCTCAGCCCGCGCTGTTCGCGGTCGAGGTCGCGCTGTACAGGCTTTTGGAGTCCTGGGGAGTCCGGCCTGATTTCCTTGCTGGGCATTCGATCGGTGAGATCGCGGCCGCTCATGTGGCGGGTGTGTTCTCGCTCGAGGACGCGTTGACGTTGGTGCGGGCGCGTGGCCGGTTGATGCAGCAGTTGCCGCTCGGCGGGGCGATGGTGGCGATCCAGGCCGGTGAGGCGGATGTGCTCCCGCTGTTGGTCGACGGGGTCGGTCTCGCGGCGGTCAACGGGCCGGATTCCGTGGTCATCTCCGGCGTCGAGGACAAGGTTCTGGAGATCGCGGCGAGTTTCGCGAAGACGAAGCGCCTGGCGGTGAGCCACGCCTTCCACTCGCCCTTGATGGAGCCGATGCTGGACGAATTCCGGGCCGTCGTCGAAGGTCTGGAGTTCGGAACGGCCGGTATCGCCGCGGTGTCCTCGGTGACCGGCGGCGTGATGTCCGGTGAGTGGAGCTCACCCGAGTACTGGGTGCGGCAGGTTCGTGAGCCCGTGCGGTTCCTGGACACCGTCCAGACCCTGTCCGCCGAGGGCGCCACGACCTTCGCCGAAATCGGACCGGATTCCGTGCTGTCGGCGATGGTCGAGGGCGCCGCGCCCGCGCTGCGCGGCGACCGGCCGGAGCGCCAGACCGTCCTGGCCCTGCTCGCCTTCGTGTTCGCGCGCGGATTCGAGGTGGACTGGTCGCCGGCGTACGCGAACACCGCGCGGAACGTGGTCGACCTGCCCACCTACGCCTTCCAGCGCCGCCGCTACTGGGTCGGCGACAAGACCAGGACCACGGTGAAGGTCGAGCGCGATCACTCGGTGGTGGACCTGGTCCGCAACCACATCGCCGCGATTCTGGAGCTCCCGCCGGGTACCGCGCTGGAACAGCACAAACCGTTCCGTGAACTCGGATTCGACTCCCTGCTGGCGGTCGAACTGCGCAACGGGCTCGCCGCCGCGACCGGGCTGGCCCTGCCCTCCGGGCTGCTCTTCGACTACCCGACGCCCGCCGCGCTCATCGCGTACCTCCAGCAGAACCCCGGCGACGCCGCCGTCGAGACGGAGGAGGAGACGTTCGGCGCGGCCGCGCTGGAAGAGCCGATCGCGATCGTCGGGATGGCGTGCCGGTACCCCGGCGACATCTCCTCGCCCGAGGATCTCTGGCGGCTGGTCGCCGAAGCGGGCGACGCGATCACGGCCTTCCCCGAGAACCGAGGCTGGAACGGGGGCGATCTCGACCCCGGCACCATCCGGCAGGGAGGTTTCCTGCGGGACGTCGCCGAATTCGACGCGGGCTTCTTTCGAATCTCCCCGCGGGAAGCGCAGGCCATGGACCCCCAGCAACGGCTGCTGCTGGAGTCCGCGTGGGAGGCGCTGGAGCGGGCGGGGATCACCGCGGACAGCCTGCGGGGCAGCGACACCGGTGTCTTCGTCGGCGCCACGGCGCAGGACTACGGGCACCGGATGCACGATGCCCCCGAAAGCGTCGGCGGGCACATCCTCACCGGCGTCACCAGCAGCGTGATGTCCGGCCGGATCGCCTATCAGTTCGGCTTCACCGGACCGGCGATCACGGTCGACACCGCCTGCTCGTCTTCGCTGGTGGCCCTGCACCTGGCGGTGCGGTCGCTCCGCACCGGGGAATCGGCGCTGGCGCTGGCCGGTGGGGTGACGGCGATGCCGACCCCGGGCATGTTCGTCGAGTTCTCGCGTCAGCGCGGGCTGGCACCGGACGGCCGGGCCAAACCGTTCGCCGCGGCCGCGGACGGCACGGCCTGGGCCGAAGGCGTCGGACTGCTCGTGCTGGAACGCCTGTCCGACGCGCGGCGCAACGGCCATCCGGTACTCGCGGTGGTCCGCGGTTCGGCGATCAACCAGGACGGCGCCAGCAACGGCCTGTCCGCGCCGAACGGGCCGTCGCAGGAGCGCGTGATCCGCCGGGCACTGGCCGACGCCGGTCTCACCCCGTCCGAAGTGGACGCCGTGGAGGCGCACGGCACCGGAACCACGCTCGGCGACCCGATCGAGGCGAACGCCCTGATCGCGACCTACGGCAAGCGGCGGGAGCGGCCGCTCTGGCTGGGCTCCCTCAAGTCGAACATCGGGCACGCCCAGGCGGCCGCGGGGGTCGGCGGCGTGATCAAGATGGTGGAGGCGATGCGGCACGGCGTGCTGCCCAAGACCCTCCACGTCGACGAGCCGACCTCGCACGTCGATTGGACGGCGGGCGCGGTCTCGCTGCTCACCGCTCACCAGCCGTGGCCCGCCGACGAGCGTCCTCGCCGCGCGGGTGTGTCCTCCTTCGGGATCAGCGGGACCAACGCGCACGTGATCCTCGAACAGGCGCCGGACGCCGAGGAACCCGCCGAAGCCGACGTGCCCGGAGCCCTGCCGCTGGTCCTGTCGGCGCACAGCGCGCCGGCGCTGCGTGCCCAGGCGGAACGGCTCCGCACCACGCTCACCGGCGAGACCTCGACGGCGGATATCGCGTGGTCCTTGGCACAGGGCCGGTCGGCACTCGACCATCGCGCGGTCATCGTCGGCAATGACCGGGCTGACCTGCTCGAAGGCCTGAGCGCGGTGGCCGCGGGCGAGGCCGGTGACGGCGTGGTGACCGGGGTGGCGCCCGGTGACCGCGGCGACGTCGTGTTCCTGTTCCCGGGCCAGGGATCGCAATGGGCGGGGATGGCGACGCGGCTGCTCGATTCGTCCCCGGTGTTCGCCGCCCGGATCCGGGACTGCGAAGAGGCGCTGGCCGAGTACGTCGACTGGTCGCTGACCGGGGTACTGCTCGGCGAGGACGGCGCGCCTTCGCTCGAGCGGGTCGACGTGGTCCAGCCGGTCCTGTTCGCCGTCATGGTGGCGCTGGCCGAGGTGTGGCGGTCCCACGGCGTCGAGCCGGGCGCGGTGGTCGGGCATTCGCAGGGGGAGATCGCGGCCGCCTGCGTCGCGGGCGCCCTGAGCCTCGCCGACGCCGCCAAGGTGGTCGCCCTGCGCTCGCAGGCCATCACCGCGATCGCCGGCCTCGGCGGGATGACCTCCCTCGCGCTGCCCGCGGCCGACGTCGAGCGGAGGATCGCCCGCTGGGAGGGCCGGATCTCGATCGCGGCCGTGAACGGCCCGTCCGCGACGGTCGTCTCCGGTGACGGCGAAGCGCTGGACGAACTGTTCGACGAGTGCGTCGCCGACGGTGTGCGCTTGCGCCGGATCCCGGTGGACTACGCGTCGCATTCCGCGCACGTCGAGCGGATCGAGGGCGAGATCCTGCGGGTGCTCGGCGGAATCCGGCCGGGGCCGTCGCAGGTGCCGTTCTTCTCGACCGTGACCGGCGAATGGCTCGACACCACGGAGATGGACGCGGGCTATTGGTACCGCAACCTGCGGAACACGGTGCGGTTCGCGCCCGCGATCAGCAGTCTCGCCGGCCTGGGCTTCGGGTACTTCGTCGAGTGCAGCGCGCATCCGTTGCTGACCATGGGTGTCCAGGATCTGCTCGACGGCACCGACGCCGTCGTGACGGGCTCACTGCGCCGCGATCAAGGCGGACTCGACCGGATGCTCGCCTCGATCGCCGAGGTGTACGTCGCCGGGCGGGAGGTCGACTGGTCGCTGCCGCGAGGCAGGTGGACCGAGTTGCCGACGTATCCGTTCCAGCGGGAGACGTACTGGCTCACCCCCGGCACCGGAACCGGGGACGTCAGCGGGCTGGGCGTACGCGCGACCGGGCATCCGCTGCTGGGTGCCGCGGTCGACGTGGGCGACGCCGGTCAGCTCGTCCTCACCGGCAGGCTCGCCCGGGACACCCAGCCGTGGCTGGCCGATCACGCGGTGCTGGGCTCGGTTCTCTTTCCCGGTACGGGTTTCGTCGAGCTGGCCGCGCAGGCGGGTGAGCTGGCGGGCTGCGAACGGATCGACGAACTGACCGTCATCGCCCCGCTCGTCCTGCCCGAACCGGGCGCCGTGCTGATCCAGGTCGTGGTCGGCGAAGGCGACGAATCCGGACGCCGGTCGCTGGAGGTGTACTCGCGTCAGGAAGACGCCGAGGAGTGGACGAGGCATGCCACCGGGGTGCTGTCCGCCGAGGACGGCGCCGTCACCGACGAACTCACCCAGTGGCCGCCCGACGCGGCGGAAGTCGCCCTCGACGGCGTCTACGACCGGTTGCTGGACCAGGGATACGTGTACGGACCGGTGTTCCGCGGCCTGCGCAAGGTGTGGCACGCCGACGGCGAGATCTTCGCGGAAGTGTCGACGACCGAGGACACCGAAGCTTTCGTGATCCATCCCGCGCTGCTCGACGCCGCGCTGCACGCGCTGCTCCCCGGCGTCGTCGACGACGGTGACCGGTTGGTGCTGCCGTTCTCCTGGTCCGGGGTCCGGCTCCTGGCTTCGGGCGCCTCCACGTTGCGGGTCCGGTTCACCCTCACCGGGGACGACACCGCGAAGCTCGTGGCGGCCGACGAGACCGGCGCCCCGGTCGCGGTCGCGGACGCACTGGTCATGCGGCCCGTGGCCCGGGAAGCGTTGCGGGAGAACACCGGCGGCACCCTGTACGGGATCGACTGGCACGGCCTCCAGCTCCGGGGCACGGATCCGGGGGACGTCGTCGTCACGGACGTCCCGGTCGGTTCGCCCGCCGACGTGACGAAGCGGATGCTCCGGATACTGCGGGAGTCCTTGGCGGGCACCGAGCGGCTGGCCGTGGTGACCAGGGGAGCGATCGCCGTCGGCGACGAGGACGTCGCCGATCTCGGGCAGGCCGCGGTGTGGGGTCTGGTGCGTACGGCCCAGACCGAGAACCCCGACCGGTTCGTCCTGATCGACGCACCCGGGGACGTGGACGGGGAGACGCTGGCCGGCGTGCTGGCCACCGGCGAACCGCAGGTCGCGCTCCGGGACGGGCAGGCCTTCGTGCCCCGCCTCGCCCGCCGCTTCCCGCAACCGGTGTCCACTTCGGACTGGGGCGGTGGCCACGTGCTGATCACGGGCGGCACCGGTGCCCTGGGCGCGTTGCTGGCCCGGCACTTGGTCGGGAAGCACGGCGTGCGGGATCTGCTGCTCGTCAGCCGTCAAGGCCCGGACGCCCCCGGGGCCGCGGAGCTGCGGGACGAACTCGGCGCCGAGATCGTCGCGTGCGACGTGGCCGACCGGGACGCCCTGGCGGCGTTGCTGGCCGAGTACCCGGTGAGCGCCGTGATCCACACCGCCGGGGTGCTGGACGACGGCGTCCTCGAATCGCTCACCGACGAGCAGGTCGACCGGGTGCTGCGGCCGAAGGTGGACGCCGCGTGGAACCTGCACGAACTCACCGGCGACCTGTCCGCGTTCGTGCTGTATTCGTCGGTCACCGGCATCCTCGGCGCGGCGGGTCAGGGCAACTACGCGGCGGCGAACACGTTCCTGGACGCGCTCGCGCACCATCGCAAGGCGCAGGGCCTGCCCGCGACGTCGCTGGCGTGGGGCCTGTGGGAGCAGAGCAGCGGGATGACCGGCCGGATGGCCGACGTCGACGTCCGGCGGATGGCCCGCACCGGGTTGATCCCGCTGACCACGGACGCCGCGATGGAGGCGTTCGACCTGGCGGTGGCGGCCGACGAGCCGGTCTTCGCCGTGACCACTGTCGACACGGTGACCCTGCGTGCCAGGGCCGACGACGTGCCCGCCATGCTCAGCGGGCTGGTCAAACGCCCGCAACGGCGTGCGAAGACGGCGGCGGCCTCCCCGATGGCCGAGTTGGCGGGTTTGGCGCCGGAAGACCGCGAAGAGGCCCTGGTCAAGGTGCTCCGGGACCAGGTCGCGGACGTACTGGGCCACGCCGACGCCGCGGGGATCGACGCGCAGCGGGCGTTCCAGGAACTCGGCCTGGACTCCTTGACCGCCGTCGAACTGCGCAACCGGGTGGCGTCGCTGACCGGGTTGCGGCTGCCCACCACGCTGGTGTTCGACTACCCCTCGCCGGTCGCGCTGGCCGCGTACCTCTCGGACCGGCTGACCGGCGGGGAACGGCGCCAGGACTCCGTCGCGACCGCGGTGGCCGACGAACCCATCGCGATCGTCGCGATGGCCTGCCGGTACCCCGGCGGCGTCCGCTCGCCCGAAGACCTCTGGCGGATCGTCGCCGACGGCAGCGACGTGGTGTCCGGCTTCCCGGAGGACCGCGGCTGGGATCTGGCCGGGCTCTACGACCCGGATCCGGACCAGGTCGGCAAGTCCTACACGAGGTCGGGCGGATTCCTGACCGGGGCGGGTGACTTCGATCCCGGTTTCTTCGGGATGTCCCCGCGTGAGGCGCTGGCCGCCGACCCGCAGCAGCGGCTGCTGCTCGAAACCGCATGGGAGGCCATCGAACGGGCCGGACTCGACCCGAATTCCCTGCGGGGCAGCCGGACCGGCGTGTTCACCGGGGTGATGTACAACGACTACGGCTCCCGGCCGCATCTGCCGCCCGAGGAGTTCGAGGGCTATTTGTTCAACGGCAGCGCGGGAAGCGTCGCCTCGGGGCGTGTCGCGTACACGTTCGGCTTGGAAGGGCCGGCGGTGACGGTGGACACGGCGTGTTCGTCTTCGCTGGTCGCGCTGCATCTGGCCGCGAACGCCTTGCGGCAGGGTGAATGCGATCTGGCGCTGGCCGGTGGCGTGACGGTGATGTCCACCCCGGCGACGTTCGTGGAGTTCTCCCGGCAACGTGCCCTTTCCTCCGACGGGCGGTGCAAGTCGTTCTCGGCCGCCGCGGACGGCGCGGGCTGGGCCGAGGGTGTCGGGCTGCTGCTCGTCGAGCGGCTTTCGGACGCGCGGCGCAACGGTCACCAGGTTTTGGCCGTGGTGCGGGGTTCGGCGGTGAATCAGGATGGCGCGTCGAATGGTTTGACGGCGCCGAACGGTCCGTCGCAGGAGCGCGTGATCCGGCAAGCGCTGAGGAACGCGAAGCTCGAAGCGTCCGATGTGGACGTCGTGGAAGCGCACGGCACCGGTACGACGTTGGGCGATCCGATCGAGGCGCAGGCTTTGATGGCGACGTATGGCCAGGAGCGGGAGCGGCCGTTGTGGCTGGGCTCGCTGAAGTCGAACATCGGTCACGCGCAAGCCGCCGCCGGTGTCGGTGGTGTGATCAAGATGGTGCAGGCGATGCGGCACGGTGTTCTGCCGAAGACGTTGCATGTCGACGCGCCGAGCCCGCATGTCGAATGGGACGCGGGCGCGGTGTCGCTGCTGACCGAGGCGCAGCCGTGGCCGGGGCCCGAGCGCCGGGCCGGGGTGTCGTCGTTCGGGATCAGCGGCACCAACGCGCACGTGATCATCGAGCAGGGCGAGCCGGTGGAACCGGGTGAGCGGGCGGAACTGCCCGTCGCCCCGCTGGTGCTGTCGGCGAAGTCGCCGGAAGCCCTGGTGGAGCAGGCTCGTAACCTGACAGGCTTCCTGACCGGTGAAGACGCCGACCTGACGGATGTGGCGTTCTCGCTCGCCACGGGCAAGGTGGCTTTCGAATACCGCGCCGCCGTCGTGGGCACGAGCCGCGAGGAGCTGCTCGCCGAGCTGGATTCGCTCGCGGTGACGCAGGTTCGGGGCGGCCGGGTCGGGTTCCTGTTCACCGGCCAGGGCTCCCAGCGAGTCGGCATGGGACTCGAGTTGCACGAAGCCTTCCCGGTGTTCGCACGGGCCTTCGACGAGCTGTGCGACGACTCCCTGCGTGAGGTGATCACCGCGGGGGTGGATCTCGACCAGACCGGATGGGCCCAGCCCGCGTTGTTCGCCGTCGAGGTCGCGCTGTTCAGGCTTCTGGAGTCGTGGGGTGTCCGGCCGGACTTCGTCGCCGGGCATTCGATCGGCGAGATCGCCGCGGCTCATGTGGCGGGGGTGTTCTCGCTGGAGGACGCGCTGACGCTGGTCCGGGCCCGCGGCAGGCTGATGCAGCAGCTGCCCAGGGGCGGGGCCATGGTCGCGATCCAGGCGGGCGAGGCGGAGATCCAGCCGCTCCTTCTCGACGGGGTCGGGATCGCCGCGGTGAACGGCCCGGACTCCGTGGTCATCTCCGGTGTCGAGGACAAGGTCCTGGAGATCGCCGCGAGGTTCGCCAAGTCGAAGCGGCTGACCGTGAGCCACGCGTTCCACTCGCCGTGGATGGACGGCATGCTCGACCAATTCGGCGCGGTCGTCCGGACGATCGACTTCCACCCACCGCGGATCCCGCTCGTCTCGACGGTCACCGGGAGGCTCGCGCAGGCGGACGTCCTCGGCGACCCGGACTACTGGGTCCGGCAGGTGCGCGAGCCCGTGCGGTTCGCCGAATCCGTGCGCACCCTGTCCGAACTGGGCGTCCGGACCTTCGTGGAGCTCGGCCCGGACGGCGTCCTTTCGGCCATGGCCCGGGACGTCCTCGACACCGGCCCTGCCCCGGACGACCACGCCGTGACGGCGGTCCTGCGCCGGGAACGGCCCGAGCCGCGGACGGTGGTCACCGCGCTGGCGGCACTGCACACCCACGGCGTGCACGTGGACTGGCGGGCGTTCTTCGCCGGTACCGGTGCCCGCCACGTGGACCTGCCGACGTACGCCTTCCAGCGCAACCGGTTCTGGTTGCAGCCGGTGCACGGTGTCGGCGACATGGCGTCGGTCGGGCTGAGCGCGGCCGGGCATCCGCTGCTCGGCGCGGCGATCACGGTCGCGGGCTCCGGTGAGGTGCTGTTCACCGGCAGGCTGGACACGCGGACCCAGTCGTGGATGGACGATCACGCCATGTCGGGTTCGGTTCTGCTCCCGGGCTCGGCGTTCGTGGACATCGCCGCCAAGGCGGGTGAGCTGACCGGATACGGGCGGATCGACGAACTGACCGTGGTCGCCCCCTTGATCGTGCAGCCCGAGGGCGGGGTCCAGCTGCAGGTCGTCGTGGACGCGGATCAGGCGTTCACGATCTACTCGCGCCGCAACGAAGAGCATCCGTGGGACAAGCACGTCGAAGGAAGGCTCGCCGACGGAACGGTCACGGCCGGGGGACTGCACGCGTGGCCGCCGCCCGGAGTGTCCGAAGTGGACACGAGCAAGTTCTACGACGACCTCGCGGACCGCGGCTACGGGTACGGCCCGGCCTTCCGGGGCGTGAGCCGGCTCTGGCGAGGCGAAGACGAGATCTTCGCCGAACTACGGCTGCCCGACGAGGCCACCGTGGACGGTTTCGGTGTCCACCCCGTCCTGCTCGACGCAGCGCTGCATCCGTTGCTGCTGCCGGGCGCGCTGGCCACCGACGGTCAGGTGATGCTGCCGTTCTCGTGGTCCGGCGTGCACGTGATCGCCTCCGGCGCCACGACCCTCCGCGTACGCCTGAGCCTCACCGGCCCGGATTCGGCGACGGTGTTGCTCGCCGACGATCTGGGCTCCCCGGTGGCGACGGTGGAGTCCCTGACCCTGCGGCCGGTACTCCGCGACGCTTCCGACGTGCTGTTCGAGACCCGCTGGGAGGCCGTCGAGGTACCACCCGCGAGCCGGACCGCAGCCGATCTCTTCGTCGCGCCGGACGGCGTGCCGGGTGAGGTCGTCAAGCAGGTGCTCGGCGGGCTGCAGCGTCGTCTGGCGGAAGACCGGACGGAACCCTTGGTCGTGGTGACCAGGGGAGCGATCGCGGTCGACACGGAGGACGTGGACGTGACCCAGTCCGGGGTCTGGGGGCTGGTGCGGTCCGCGCAGACCGAGAACCCGGGACGGTTCCTCTTGCTGGACGCCGACGGCGAAGTGCCGGACGCGGTGATCGACGGGCTCCTCTCGGCGGGCGAGACGCAGGCTGTGCTCCGCGGCGACGAGGTGTTCGTGCCGCGTCTGGCGAGGAAGTCCGGCCCGGCCGACGCGACCCCGGACTGGAGCCGCGGCCGCGTGCTCATCACGGGAGGCACCGGGGAACTGGGTGCCGTCGTGGCCCGGCACCTGGCCGAGGAACACGGGGTCCGCGAGCTGCTGCTGGTGAGCCGTCGCGGGATGAACGCACCCGGTGCCGCCGAACTGCGGGACGAGCTGGGCGCGGAGATCGTGGCCTGCGACGTGGCCGATCCGGCCGCCTTGGCCGCGCTCCTGGACGAGTACCCGGTGACCGCGGTCGTCCACACGGCGGGTGTGCTCGAGGACGGCCTGATCCCCGATCTCACCACCGAAGCCGTCGACACCGTGCTGCGGCCGAAGATCGACGCCGCGTGGAACCTGCACACGTACACGGCCGGGATGGATCTGGACGCGTTCGTGCTGTACTCCTCGATCGCGGGGGTGCTGGGCACCGCCGGACAAGGCAACTACGCCGCCGCCAACACCTTCCTGGACGCCTTGGCCCAGCACCGCCGTGCCCAGGGGTTGCCCGCGACCTCGCTCGCGTGGGGACTGTGGGAAAGCGCGGGCGGGATGGTCGGCGAACTGTCCGATGTGGACGTCAAACGGCTCGCCCGGTCCGGTCTGCGGCCCCTGCCGGTGGTCAAGGCGATGACGGCGTTCGACGCGGCCGTGTCTTCGGAGACGGCGGTGACCACCGTGGCGTCGATCGACGTTGGCGCGCTGCGCACCCGCGAAGACGTCCCCCTCGCATTGCGCGGGTTGCTGCCCGCGGCGCGCAGGGCCAAGAACGCCGAGAACGGGCAGCCGCTGGGCGCGCGGCTGGCCGCCATGCCCGCCGCCGAACGCGAGGAAGCGTTGGTGGACCTGGTGCGCGCACAGGTCGCGGCGGCCTTGGGCCACGCCGATCGCGGCGCCATCGACCCGGGGCAGACGTTCCAGGACCTGGGTTCCGACTCGCTGACCGCGGTCGAGGTCCGCAACCGCCTGGCGGCGCTGACCGGGCTGCGGCTGACGACCACGGTCCTGTTCGACCACCCGTCACCGGCGGCGCTCGCCGCGCATCTGAGCGGCCTGCTCGCCACCGACGACACCCCGGTCCCGCTCGTGGCGGAACTCGACCGGTTGAGGGCGGCCATCCGGTCGATGGCGACCGACGGCACCTTGCCCGACGACATCACCACCCGGTTGGAGGACCTGGTGGATCTCTGCAGGGCGGCGGACAAAGGCGACGCCGAGGACGACTTGGACTCCGCGAGCGACGAGGACCTGTTCGCGCTCGTCGACAGGCTGGATTGAGGAGCTGACCGTACGTGTCCGACGAACAGAAACTCCGCGACTACCTCAAGCGGGCCATCGCCGACGCGCAAGACGTCCGCAAACGGCTGCGCGAGGTCCAGGACAAGGCACGAGAGCCGATCGCGATCGTGGGCATGGCGTGCCGTTACCCCGGCGGGGTGGCCACGCCCGATGACCTCTGGCGGCTGGTCTCCGAAGAACGGGACGCCATCTCGCTGTTCCCCGCCGACCGGCAATGGGACGTCGAACGGCTCTACGACCCGGATCCGGATCAGGTCGGCAAGTCCACCACCCGGCACGGCGGATTCCTCGACGCGGTGGACGGGTTCGATCCCGGTTTCTTCGGGATGTCCCCGCGTGAGGCGCTGGCCGCCGACCCGCAGCAGCGGCTGCTGCTGGAAGTGGCCTGGGAGGCCTTCGAACACGCCGGGGTGGTCCCCGATTCGCTGCGGGGCAGCCGGACCGGCGTGTTCACCGGCGTGATGTACAACGACTACGGCTCGCGTCCGGACCTTCCGCCCGACGAGTTCGAGGGCTACCTGCTCAGCGGTAGCGCGGGCAGCATCGCGTCCGGCCGGCTCTCGTACACCTTCGGCCTGCAGGGCCCGGCGGTCACCGTGGACACGGCGTGCTCGTCTTCGCTGGTCGCGCTGCATCTGGCCGCGAACGCCCTGCGCCAGGGGGAATGCGATCTGGCGCTGGCCGGCGGCGCCACGGTGATGTCGACGCCGACCGGATTCGTCGAGTTCTCCCGGCTGCGTGGTCTCGCACCGGACGGCCGGTGCAAATCCTTCGCCGCGGGCGCCGACGGGACGGCGTGGGCCGAGGGCGTCGGGCTGCTGCTCGTCGAACGGCTTTCGGACGCGCGGCGCAACGGTCACCAGGTTTTGGCCGTACTGAGGGGTTCCGCGGTGAACCAGGACGGCGCGTCGAACGGGTTGACCGCGCCGAACGGTCCGTCGCAGGAGCGGGTCATCCGGCAGGCGCTCGGGAACGCGGGACTTTCGGCGTCCGATGTGGACGTCGTGGAGGCACACGGCACCGGCACCCGGCTGGGCGATCCGATCGAGGCGCAGGCTTTGATGGCCACCTACGGTCAGGATCGTGAGCGGCCGTTGTGGTTGGGGTCGTTGAAGTCGAACATCGGTCACGCGCAGGCCGCCGCGGGTGTCGGTGGTGTGATCAAGATGGTGCAGGCGATGCGGCACGGTGTCCTGCCGAAGTCCCTGCACATCGACCAGCCCAGCCCCGAAGTGGACTGGACGTCGGGTGCGGTGTCGCTGCTGACCGAGGCGCGGCCGTGGCCCGGGTCCGAACGCAGGGCCGGGGTGTCGTCGTTCGGTTTCGGTGGCACGAACGCCCACGTGATCATCGAGGAGGGCGACCCGATCGAGGCGGGTACCCGCCCCGGCGCCGGAGTCCTTCCCCTGGTGCTGTCGGCGAAATCGGCGGACGCCGTGGCGGATCAGGCACGACGGCTGGCTCCGTTGCTTGCCGACGAACGGATCGAGCCCGCCGATGTGGCCTACTCACTGGCCGTCGGCCGGACGGCTTTCGAGCACCGCGCGGTCGTCGTCGGGACGGACCGCGACGAACTGCTCGCCGGGCTGGATTCGGTCACGGCCCGCCGGGTCGCCGGTGGCAAGACCGCGTTCCTGTTCACTGGTCAGGGTTCTCAGCGGGCTGGTATGGGTCTTGAGTTGTATGAGGCGTTCCCGGTGTTCGCGCGGGCTTTCGATGAGGTGTGCGATGAGTCGTTGCGTGAGGTGATCGCGTCCGGGGTGGATCTTGATCAGACTGGTTGGGCTCAGCCCGCGCTGTTCGCGATTGAGGTCGCGTTGTTCAGGTTGTTGGAGTCGTGGGGTGTTCGGCCTGATTTTGTGGCGGGGCATTCGATCGGTGAGATCGCGGCTGCTCATGTGGCGGGGGTGTTTTCACTTGAGGATGCGTTGACGTTGGTGCGGGCGCGTGGCCGGTTGATGCAGCAGCTGCCGCTCGGAGGCGCGATGGTCGCGATCCAGGCACGCGAAGAAGACGTGCCTTTGGCCGCCGGTGTCGGCATCGCGGCGATCAACGGGCCGGATTCGGTGGTGATTTCCGGTGTCGAGGGCAAGGTTCTGGAGCTCGCCGGTAAGTTCGCGAAGACGAAGCGGTTGTCGGTGAGTCATGCCTTCCACTCGCCGTTGATGGAGCCGATGCTGGGCGAGTTCCGGTCGGTGGTGGAAGGTCTGGAGTTCGGACCGGCCGATATCGCCGCAGTGTCCACTGTGTCCGGTCGTGTGGTGTCGGGGGAGTGGAGCACGGCCGAGTACTGGGTGCGGCAGGTTCGTGAGCCCGTCCGGTTCATGGACGCCGTGCGGACGCTCGCCGAAGAGGGTGTGGGGACGTTCGTCGAGGTCGGCCCGGACGCCGTGCTCACGGCGATGGTCGGCGACCTGCTCGACGACGTCGACGCGGTCCCGGTGCAGCGCCGCGACCGGCCGGAGGCCAAGACACTCGTCCGGGCCGTGGCCGGGTTGCCCGTCGTCGACTGGCCCGCGTTCTTCTCGGGCGGCGACGCCCGGATGATCGCCCTGCCGGCGTATCCCTTCCAGCGCGACCGGTACTGGCTCGCGCCGTCCGCCGGAACGCGCGACGCGGTGGGGCTGGGGCTCGAACCGGCCGATCACCCGTTGCTCGGCGCGGCCGTGGAGGTCGCCGACGGCGAGACGACCGTGCTCACCGGACGGCTTTCCGTGGAAGCCCAGCCGTGGCTCGCGGATCACGCGGTCCGGGGCACCGTTCTGGTGCCGGGAACCGCCTTCGTCGAGCTGGCCCTGCGGGCGGCGGAGTTCGCGGGCCACGCCCGGATCGACGAACTCACCATCTCGGCACCGCTTTCCCTGCCGGAACGCGAGTCGGTGCAGGTGCAGGCCATCGTCGGCGCGGACGGCGCGTTCGCGCTCTACTCGCGGCGGGAGGACACCTGGGTCCGGCATGCCGGCGGCCTGCTGGCCCGAGCGTCGGGCGACGGCACCGCACTGGCGGCCTGGCCGCCGGAAGCGACCGAACTGGACATCGCCGACCTCTACGACGACCTCGCCGACCGCGGCTACGGCTATGGCCCGGCCTTCCAGGGACTGCGCCGGGCTTGGCGAGCGGGTTCCGACGTCTTCGCCGAGATCGCGTTGCCCGAAGCGGTCTCCACGGACTCGTTCCTGCTGCATCCGGCGTTGCTCGACGCGGCCTTGCACGCGTCACTGGTGGGCGACGGCGAACGGATGGTGCTGCCGTTCTCGTGGTCCGGCGTCGAAATCCACTCGGCAGGCGCTTCCGTCTGCCGGGTCAAGCTCACCCGGACCGGACAGGACACGCTTTCGGTGGTGCTGGCCGACGCAACGGGCCTGCCCGTCGCCACCGTGGAATCCCTGGTGCTGCGAGCGCCGTCGGCCGGCGCGCTGCGCGAGACCGACGGCCTGTACGGAATCGACTGGGTCCGGCCGGAACCGGGCTCCGGCGAGGACGACGGTTTCGAGATCGTCCACGTCCCGAGGACGACCGGAATCCCCGTACCCGACGCGGCGCGTGAAGCCACGCATCACGTGCTCGGCCTTCTGCGGGCCCACACCGATCCCGCTCCGCTGGTCGTCGTCACCAGGAACGCGCTCGCGGTCCGAGGCGAGGACGTCGACCCGGCCCACGCCGGGGTGTGGGGTCTGGTGCGGTCCGCGCAGTCGGAGAACCCGGGGCGATTCGTCCTGGTGGACGTGGACGGTGACGTCGACGAAGCGACGTTGGCCGCTGTCGTGGCCACAGAGGAGCCGCAAGCCGCCGTCCGCGACGGCGGGATCCTGGTGCCTCGGCTGGCGAAACGCGCCTCCCGGGAAACGGCCGCCGTGGACTGGACCCGGGGCAGGGTGCTGATCACCGGCGGGACCGGCGAACTGGGTGCCGTCGTCGCCCGTCACCTGGTCTCCGCGCACGGCGTACGCGATCTGCTGCTGGTGAGCCGCCGAGGTCTGGACGCGCCTGGCGCGGCGGAGTTGCGCGACGAGCTCGGGGCGGAGGTGGTGGCGTGCGACATCGCCGACCGCGAGTCGCTGCGGGAACTGCTGGAACGCCACCCGGTCACCGCGGTCGTGCACACCGCGGGTGTCGTGGACGACGGCGTACTCGGTTCGCTGACGGCCGATCAGGTGGACAGGGTGCTGCGGCCGAAGGTCGACGCCGCCTGGAACCTGCACGAACTCACCGGCGAGCTGGCGGCGTTCGTGGTGTTCTCGTCCATCTCGGGCGTGCTCGGCGGACCCGGTCAGGCCAACTACGCGGCGGGCAACACGTTCCTCGACGCTCTCGCCCAGCATCGGCGGGCGAACGGACTCCCCGCGACGTCCCTGGCCTGGGGACTGTGGGAGCAGACCAGCGGGATCACCGGCGGGCTCGGCGAAGTCGACCTCAAACGGATGGCCCGCAACGGTTTGCTGCCCTTGACGTCCGAGCACGCCTTGGCCCTGTTCGACACGGCACAGGGCGCGGACGACGCGGCCCTGACCGTGACGAGGTTCGACACGGCGTCCCTGCGGGCCCGCGGCGAAGACCTGCCGAGCCTGTTGAGCGGCCTCGTCCCGGCACGCCGGACGGCCCGCGCCACCGGATCCTTGGCCCGGCGGCTGGCCACGCTGGACGAGGGCGAACGCGAGGCCGTCCTGCTCGACATCGTCCTCGCCCAGGTCGCGTCCGTGCTCGGCCACACCGATCCGGCGGCGATCGACGGTGGCAGGCCGCTCCAGGAGATCGGCTTCGACTCTCTGACCGCGGTCGAACTGCGCAACCAGCTCGCCACGAGCACCGGCCTGCGCCTGCCGACGACGCTGGTCTTCGATCACCCGACCCCCGTCGCCCTCGCCCGGTTCGTGGCGCGCGAGATGTCGGGGAAGCGGGCCGAGCCGGTGCGGGCGGTCGCCTCCTCGAGGACGTCCGAGCCGATCGCGATCGTCGGCATGGCGTGCCGGTATCCCGGGGATGTGGGTTCTCCCGAGGACCTGTGGCGGCTGGTGGCCGAGGAACGGGACGCGATCTCGGCGTTCCCGGACCGGCGTGGCTGGCCGGAGGACCTGTTCGCCCCGGATCCCGACCTGCGCGGCAAGAGCTACGTCCGCGAAGGCGGATTCCTGCACGACGCCGACGAATTCGATGCCGGGTTCTTCGGGATCTCCCCGCGTGAGGCCCACGCGATGGATCCGCAGCAACGTCTGCTGCTGGAGACGGCGTGGGAGTCCTTGGAGAGCGCGGGAATCGATCCGCACGCGTTGCGAGGAAGCAAGGCCGGCGTCTTCGCCGGGATGATGTACTACGACTACGCCTCACGGGTCCGGAACGTCCCGGACGATCTGGAAGGCATGCTGGCCAGCGGCAACGCGGGAAGCGTGCTGTCCGGGCGGTTGGCCTACACGTTCGGTCTGGAAGGGCCGGCGGTGACGGTGGACACGGCGTGTTCGTCGTCGCTGGTCGCCTTGCATCTGGCCGCGAACGCTTTGCGGCAGGGTGAATGCGATCTGGCGCTGGCCGGTGGCGTGACCGTCATGTCGACTCCGACCGCGTTCGTGGAGTTCTCCCGGCAGCGCGGGCTGGCGCCGGACGGCCGCTGCAAACCGTTCGCCGCGGGCGCCGACGGGACGGCGTGGGGTGAGGGCGCCGGTCTGCTGGTGCTGGAGCGGCTTTCGGACGCGCGGCGCAACGGTCACCGGATTTTGGCCGTGGTGCGGGGTTCGGCGGTGAATCAGGATGGCGCGTCGAATGGTTTGACGGCGCCGAACGGTCCGTCGCAGGAGCGCGTGATCCGTCAGGCCTTGGCCGACGCGCGACTCGAACCATCCGATGTGGACGCTGTCGAGGCGCACGGCACCGGTACGACGTTGGGTGACCCGATCGAGGCGCAGGCTTTGATGGCCACCTACGGTCAGGAGCGGGAGCGGCCGTTGTGGCTGGGCTCGCTGAAGTCGAACATCGGTCACGCGCAGGCGGCCGCCGGTGTCGGTGGTGTGATCAAGATGGTGCAGGCGATGCGGCACGGTGTTCTGCCGAAGACGTTGCATGTCGACGCGCCGAGCCCGCATGTCGAGTGGGACGCGGGTGCGGTGTCGCTGCTGACCGAGGCTCACTCGTGGCCTGAGACGGGTGCGCCGAGGCGGGTCGGTGTGTCTTCGTTCGGGATCAGCGGAACGAATGCGCATGTGATCATCGAGCAGGGCGAGCCGGTGGAAGCGGGTGAGCGGGCGGACTTGCCCGTCGTCCCGCTGGTGTTGTCGGCGAAATCGCCGGAAGCCTTGGTGGAGCAGGCCGATCGGCTGGCGTCGTTCGTGGAGGAGTCGCGGCCGGACCTGATCGAGGTCGGCCGTTCGCTCGCGGTGGGACGGGCGGACTTCGACCACCGGACCGCCGTCACCGGCGCCACTCACGACGAGATCGTCGACGGGCTGCGTTCGGTCACGGCCCGCCGTGTCACCGGTGGCAAGACCGCGTTCTTGTTCACTGGTCAGGGTTCGCAGCGGGCGGGGATGGGTCTTGAGTTGTACGAGACGTTCCCGGTGTTCGCGCGTGCTTTCGATGAGGTGTGCGATGACTCGTTGCGTGAGGTGATCGCTTCCGGAACGGATCTCGATCAGACCGGATGGGCCCAGCCCGCGCTGTTCGCGATTGAGGTCGCGTTGTACAGGCTTTTGGAGTCGTGGGGTGTCCGGCCTGATTTCGTCGCTGGGCATTCGATCGGTGAGATCGCGGCTGCTCATGTGGCGGGGGTGTTCTCCCTGGCAGATGCGTTGACGTTGGTGCGGGCGCGTGGCCGGTTGATGCAGCAGTTGCCATCTGGCGGCGCGATGGTGGCGATCCAAGCGCGTGAAGAGGACGTGTCCTTGGTCGATGGTGTCGGGATTGCCGCGGTCAACGGGCCGGATTCCGTGGTCATCTCCGGTGTCGAGGACAGGGTTCTGGAGATCGCGGCGAGCTTTGCTAAGACGAAGCGCCTGGCGGTGAGTCACGCTTTCCATTCGCCGTTGATGGAGCCGATGCTGGACGAATTCCGAGGCGTGGTCGAGGGCTTGACCCTCGGTGAACCCGCGATCCCGGCGGTGTCGACGGTGACCGGCCGCTCGGTCACCTCCGAATGGAGCACCCCGGACTACTGGGTCGATCAGGTGCGCCTGCCGGTGCGCTTCGCGGACGCCGCCGGAGCCCTCGCGGAAGCCGGCGCCCGGACGTACGTGGAGATCGGACCGGACGCGGTGCTCACCGCGTTGATCGACGACGGTGACGCCGTGGCCCTCCAGCGCCGCGGCCAACCGGAGACCACGGCGCTGATCACCGCGCTCGGCGATCTGTACACCGCGGGCGTCACGCCCGAGTGGACGGAGTTCTTCACCGGCGCGGGCCGCCTGATCGACCTGCCGACGTACGCGTTCCAGCGCGGGCGCTACTGGCTGGCCGACGGTGCCGAAGAGCCGTTGCTCGGCCCCGCCGTACCCGTCGCGGGCAGCACGGAGGTGCTGTTCAGCGGCACGGTCTCCCGGCGACGGCAGGCCTGGCTGGACGAGCACGCGGTCGTCCCGAGCGCACTGTTCGTGGAGCTGGCCCTCCGGGCCGCGGACGAGTCGGGGTTCGCGGGGGTCGACGAACTCACCTACGTGGCCGGACTGCCGGTGCCGGAGCGGGCGGCGGACCTCCAGCTCCGCGTCGACACGGCGAGCAGGCGGTTCACGATCCACGCCCGCACCGACGACGAATGGACCCTGCACGCCGAAGGGCTGCTCGCCGCGGACGTCGTCCCCGCACCCGAGCCCGGTGAAGTCCGGGGCGAAACGTTCGAAATCGAAGAGGACGCCTCCGCGTTCGGCATCCATCCCGCGTTGCTCGACGCCGTCGTCCGCCGCGAGGGGAATCCCGCGCGGTGGCGTGGCGTGCGGCTGTACGCGACCGGAGCGCGCGGTGTCCGGCTCGCCGCGGCCGATCCGCTGCTGCTCACGGACGAGTCCGGCCTGCCGGTGGTGACGATCGACGAGGTGATCACCGGGGACGTGCCCGTCCCCGGCGGACTCGGTACCGGGCGGTCGCTGTTCCGGGTGGACTGGCAGCGGATCGAGCTCGACACGAAGTCCACAGTGGACATCGAGCACCTGGTCGCCTCGGACACCGTCGGCACCCTCGGCCGGGTGCGGGAGTTCCTGGCCGAGGCCGGCGACACCACGCTCGTGGTGACGACGAGCGGCGCGGTCCGCGTCGGCACGGAATCGCCGGATCTCGAAGCCGCCGCGATCCTGGCGGAACTCCGCTCGGCGCAGACGGAGTTCCCCGAAAGGCTCGTCTTGGTGGACACCCTCGGGGCGCTGCCGAGCGAGGTGGGTGCGGCCATCGCCGGAGCAGGCGAAACGCAAGCGGCCCTGCGCGACGGTGAGGTCTTCGTGCCGCGCCTGGTACGGGCGGCCGCTGACCGGAAGGACTTCGTGTGGGGCGACGGCGCCGTCCTCGTCCTGGGCGGGACAGGCGCGATCGGCGGCCTGGTGGCGGAACACCTCGTCACCGAGCACGGGGTCTCCCGTCTGGTGCTGGCCGGACGTCGCGGCGAGGGCACCCCCGAACTCCGGGAACGCCTCGGCGCGGCGGAAGTGACGTTCGTCAGCTGTGATGTGACGGATCCCGCGGCACTCGCGGCCGTCCTCGGCGAGCACCCGGTGTCCGCCGTCGTGCACGCGGCGGGTGTCCCGGACGTCCGTCACCTGCGGGAGCTGCTCCCGGAAACGACACCGCTGGTGCTGTTCTCGTCGGACCCGGGCCGGCCGGGCAACGCGCTGTTCGACGCCCTCGCCGAGCGCGGGAACACGATCTCGATCGGCTGGGGCCCTTGGGAGACGCCCGGCGTCACCGAGCGAGACCGGAAACGCCATGCGCTGCACGGTGTCCTCACCCTCGCACCCGCCGAAGGCCTGGCACTGCTGGACGCGGCCCTCGGCACCGGTCTCTCGTCGGTCATCGCCGCCTCACTGGACCTGGCGGCGGTGCGGGCGAGCGGGTACGTGCCCCCGCTGCTGCGCGGCCTGATCAAGGCGCCCGCCAAGAGGACCGTGGGTCCGGACGCGCTGACCTCCCGCCTGACCGGGTTGAGCGTGGAGGAGCAGCACGAAGTGTTGCTGGACGTCGTCCGCGCCGAAGTCGCGGCGGTGCTCGCCCTTCCCGAAGGGCACGCCGTGCGGGCCGATCAACCGTTCCTGGACCTCGGTTTCGACTCGATGACCGCTGTCGAGCTCCGCAACCGGCTCAAGGCCAGGACCGGTGAGCAGCTGCCCGCGACGGTCGTGTTCGGCCATCCGACGCCGGACGCACTGGCCGGTCTGCTGCGGAGCAGGCTGGTCGCCGACGGTTCCTCGAGCATTTTCGACGAACTGGACCGCCTGCAGGAGGTCCTGGTCGGTGTCCCGGCCGACGACGCGCGACGGGACACGATCACCACCCGCCTGCGGACCATCCTGTCCCGCTGGAGCGAGCCGCACGCCGCGTCCGCTCCCGCCGAGGACGTGACCAGCCGGATCGAGGCGGCGTCCACCGACGAGATCCTCGCGTTCATCGACAACGAGCTGGGCCGCACGGTCAGCTGAGCCATCTTCGAGGGGTTTGCATGTCCAACGAGCAGAAGCTGGCCGAATACCTGAAATGGGTCACGGCCGACCTGCAGAAGACCAGGCTCCGGCTGGCGGAGCTGGAGGCTGGGCGCGAAGAGCCGATCGCGATCGTGGGGATGGCGTGCCGCTATCCCGGCGGCGTCGCGTCCCCGGAAGACCTGTGGCGCCTGGTGATCGAGGAACGGGACGCCATCTCGGAATTCCCCGAGGACCGGGGCTGGGACGTGGACGCGCTCTACGACCCGGAACCGGGAAAACCGGGGAAGACCTACACCCGGCACGGCGGTTTCCTCGACGACGCCACGAAGTTCGACGCGGGATTCTTCGGGATCTCCCCGCGCGAGGCCCAGTCGATGGACCCGCAGCACCGGGTCCTGCTGGAGACCTCGTGGGAGCTGTTCGAACGCGCGGGGATCGATCCGTCCACGTTGCGCGGCAGCCGGACCGGGGTGTTCGTCGGCGTGGCCGGTCAGACGTACCTGCCGCTGGACGGCCCCCGGGAACTCGAGGGCTACCTCACCACGGGCCGTCTGGGCAGCGTCGCCTCCGGCCGCCTTTCGTACTTCTACGGTTTCGAAGGCCCGGCGGTCTCACTGGACACGGCGTGCTCCTCGTCGCTGGTGGCACTGCATCTGGCGATGCAGTCCCTGCGCCGCGGCGAGTCCACGATCGCGATCGCCGGTGGGGCCAGCGTCGCCGGGGCACCCGGTGGTTTCGTCGACTTCTCCCGCCAGCAGGGGCTTTCGCCGGACGGCCGGTGCAAATCCTTCGCGGCGGCCGCGGACGGCACCGGCTGGTCCGAAGGCGTCGGACTCCTGCTCGTCGAGAAACTCTCGGACGCGAGGCGCAACGGGCACCGCGTGCTGGCCGTCGTCCGCGGATCGGCGATCAATCAGGATGGCGCGTCGAACGGCCTGACCGCGCCCAACGGCACGTCCCAGGAACACGTCATCCGGCAGGCACTGGCCGACGCGAAACTCGAAGCGTCCGATGTGGACCTCGTCGAGGCGCACGGCACCGGCACCCGGCTGGGCGACCCGATCGAGGCGAACGCCTTGATCGCCACCTACGGACAGGGCCGGAAACAGCCGCTGTGGCTGGGCTCGCTGAAGTCGAACATCGGGCATACGGTCGCGGCCGCCGGCGTCGGCGGGGTGATCAAGATGGTCCAGGCCATCCGGTACGGCGCGATGCCCAAGACCCTGCACGTCGACGAGCCCAGCCCGCACGTCGACTGGCAGGCGGGCGCGGTCTCGCTGCTGACCGAAAGGCGGTCGTGGCCCGAGACGGACGGGCCGAGGCGGGCCGCCGTGTCGTCCTTCGGGGTCAGCGGGACCAACGCGCACACGATCATCGAGCAGGCGCCCGACGCCGACGAGCCCGAACGGACGGCCTCGCCGGTCGTGCCCTGGGTGCTGTCGGCCAAATCGCCGGACGCCGTCGCGGCGCTGGCACGACGCCTCAAGTCCACAATGGAGCAAGGCGGGCCGGACATCCGGGACGTCGGGTTCTCACTCGCCGGACGGACCTCGTTCGACCACCGCGCGGTCGTCGTCGGGACGGACCGCGACGAACTGCTCGCCGGGCTGGATTCGGTCACGGCCCGCCGGGTCGCCGGTGGCAAGACCGCGTTCCTGTTCACTGGTCAGGGTTCTCAGCGGGCTGGTATGGGTCTTGAGTTGTATGAGGCGTTCCCGGTGTTCGCGCGGGCTTTCGATGAGGTGTGCGATGAGTCGTTGCGTGAGGTGATCGCGTCCGGGGTGGATCTTGATCAGACTGGGTGGGCTCAGCCCGCGCTGTTCGCGATTGAGGTCGCGTTGTTCAGGTTGTTGGAGTCGTGGGGTGTTCGGCCTGATTTTGTGGCGGGGCATTCGATCGGTGAGATCGCGGCTGCTCATGTGGCGGGTGTGTTTTCGCTTGAGGATGCGTTGACGTTGGTGCGGGCGCGTGGCCGGTTGATGCAGCAGTTGCCGCTCGGAGGCGCGATGGTGGCGATCCAGGCTCGCGAAGAAGACGTGCCTTTGGCCGCCGGTGTCGGCATCGCGGCGGTCAACGGGCCGGACTCTGTGGTCATTTCCGGTGTCGAGGACAGGGTTCTGGAGATTGCGGCGAGCTTTGCTAAGACGAAGCGCCTGGCGGTGAGTCATGCCTTCCACTCGCCGTTGATGGAGCCGATGCTGGGCGAGTTTCGTTCGGTGGTCGAGGGTTTGGAGTTCGGGTCGCCGGGTGTTGCGGCGGTGTCCACTGTGTCCGGTCGTGTGGTGTCGGGGGAGTGGAGCACAGCCGAGTACTGGGTGCGGCAGGTTCGTGAGCCCGTCCGGTTCATGGACGCCGTGCGGACGCTCGCCGAAGAGGGTGTGGGGACGTTCGTCGAGGTCGGTCCGGACGCCGTGCTCTCGGCGATGACCCGGGACGTCCTCGGCGACGTGAACGTCCTGGCGTTGCTGCGCAAGGGACGGTCCGAGGCGAAGACCCTCGTGCACGGACTGGCCGGGCTGGAATCCGTGCGCTGGCCGTCGTTCTTCGACGGCACCGGCGCCCGGATCGCGGACCTGCCGACGTATCCCTTCGAACGCGAGCACTACTGGATCGAGCCGGGCGTCGAGGACACGACCGGTGCCCTCGGGCATCCCTTGCTGGCCAAGGCGGTCACGGTCGCGGACTCCGGTGGCACGCTGTTCACCGGCACGTTGTCCCGGCGCGTGCACGGATGGGACGTGGTCCCGGCGCCGGTGCTCCTCGAACTCGCCATCCGGGCGGGCGACGAACTCGGCTGCACCGAAGTCGACGATCTGACCCTGCTCGGCTCGCTCGTCCTCCCGGAGCGCGGCGGCCTCCAGTTCCAGGTGCGAGTGGGCGAACCGGACTGCACGGGCAGCCGGGCGGTCACCCTCCACGCCCGCCCCGACGACGACGAGTCCCCGTGGACCGATTACGCGCGGGGACGGCTGAGCTTGCGGGCACCGGGACACCGCCCGGCGGAGGACGGTCCGTGGACCGAAGTCCGATTGCCGGGGAAGGCCGATCCCGGCGGGTACGCGGTGCATCCGGAACTGCTCGACGAGGCGTTGCGTGCGGTGCTCCCCGAAGGCGTCGTGGTGTCCCGCTGGCAGGGTGTGCATCTCCACGCGACCGGTGCGACCGCCCTGCGAGTCCGGTCACTGCGGCGTGAAGACGGGACCTACGCGCTGTGGCTCGCGGATCTCTCCGGGCAGGCTGTCGCCGACGTCGAGTCCCTGACCGTGCGCGAACACGCCGACGAGATCCGGACCGAGGACGCGCTGTTCACGGTGGATTGGCTGCCGTTGGCGCCGGGCAAGGGTTCGTCCCCGGGCCACGACGCGGAGGTGATCGCGTGGCAGCCGGGTCCGCTCGGCGAAGGCGTTCAGCGGACTCTCGGCCTGCTCAAGGAGCACCTCGCCGGAGAGCGCACCCTCGTGATCACCACCCGGGGCGGCGTCTCGACCGGCGGCGAGGACGTGCCGGACCTGACCGCGGGCGCGGTGTGGGGTCTGGTGAGGTCGGCGCAGTCCGAGGCACCGGGCCGGATCGTCCTGGTGGACACGGACGACGACCACGCACTCGACACACTGCTGCCGTCCATCCTGGCCGCGGGCGAACCCCAGGCCGCGATCCGGGACGGCCGCGTCTTCGTGCCACGGCTCGCTCGGGCGCAGGCACCCGGTCCGCGGACCGGGACCTGGGACACGGACGGGACCGTCTTGATCACCGGTGGTACCGGCGGCCTCGGCGCGGTGTTCGCGCGGTACCTCGTGACCCGGCACGGCGTGCGTGACCTGCTGTTGCTGAGCCGTCGCGGCGCCGAAGCCCCCGGCGCGGACCGCCTGCACGCCGAACTGACCGGACTCGGCGCGCGGGTCACGATCACCGCGTGCGACGTGACCGACCGCGGATCACTCGCCGCGGCACTGGCGGATCACCCGGTGATCGCCGTCGTGCACACGGCGGGTGTGATCGACGACGGCGTGATCACTTCGTTGACGCCCGAACAGATCGCAAAGGTGATGCGGCCCAAGGCGGACGCGGCCCGGTACCTGCACGAGCTCACCGGCGAGCTGACCGCGTTCGTGCTGTTCTCCTCGATCGCCGGGGTGATCGGCGGCCCCGGCCAGGGCAACTACGCGGCCGCGAACGCCTACCTCGACGCGCTCGCCCAGCATCGCCACGCTCAGGGACTCCCCGCGACCTCGATCGCGTGGGGGATGTGGGCACAGGCCACGGGTATCACCGGCGATCTGGACGAGGCCGACCTGAAGCGGATGGCCAGGGCGGGTTTCCTGCCGATCGAGTCCGACCGCGGGCCCGCCCTGCTGGACGCCGCCCTGCGGGCCGGTTCGCCCGCGATCGTGGCTACCCCGCTGGCCATCGGGGCGATGCGGGAGCGGCCCGCCCAGGTACCCGCGTTGCTGCGGGATCTGGCCCGCGTGACCCGGCGGCGCGTCGCCCAGAACACCGAGGCCGACGCCGGCGGATTGACGCGACGCCTCGAGGGGCTGGCCGAACCGGAGCGGCGTGCGATCCTGCTGGAGATCGTGCTCGCCGAGATCGCGGCGGTGCTCGGCCGCGCGGACGCGAACGGGATCGGACCGGACCAGCCGCTCCCGGACCTCGGCTTCGACTCGCTGACGTCCGTGGAACTCCGCAACGCCCTCGGCGCGGCGACAGGCACGAACCCACCGTCCACAATGGTCTTCGATCACCCGACGCCCGCCGCGCTCGCGGACCGGCTGCTGGCCGATCTGGCCGGTTCCGGATCCGACGGCGGGGAGCCGCGCTTCGCGGACGAGATCCACCTCGCCGAAGACATCCGGCCGTCGGATCAGGTCGTGTGGTCGGTGCCGGATCCGGACAAGATCCTGCTGACGGGGCCGACCGGGTTCCTCGGCGCCTTCCTGCTGCGCGACCTCATGCGCACCACGAAGGCGAAGGTGTACTGCCTGGTGCGAGGAGGCGACGCGGCCCGTCTGCGGGAAGGCCTGGAGTGGTACCGGGTCTGGCCGGAGATCGACGAAGACCGCTTGGTGGTCGTCCCCGGCGACCTGTCCGAACCCCTCTTCGGACTGTCCGAAAAGGACTACGACACCCTCGCCAGGGAGATCGACGTCGTCTACCACGTGGGCGCGACGGTGAACTGGCTCTACCCGTACTCCGCGTTGAAGGCCTCGAACGTGACCGGGACCGAACAGGTCCTGCGGCTGGCCGCCCGGCATCGCAGCGTCCCCGTGCACCACGTCTCGACGACCGGCGTGTTCGCCGTGCCCGGGGAAGAGGGCGCGCCGCTGCGGGTCACCGATCCGACCGGGCCCGCCGAGCAGCTCGCCAGCGGGTACCTGCGGAGCAAATGGGTGGCCGAACAGCTCATCGGCGTCGCCCGCGACCGGGGCCTGCCGGTGTCGGTCTACCGGGTCGACGTGGTCTGCGGGGACCAGACGACCGGGGCCTGCCAGACCAAGGACTTCGTCTGGCTCAGCCTGAAAGGCCTGCTCCAGGCCGGGGCTGTCCCGGCCGGAGCGGTCGGGCGGTTCCCGATGGTCCCGGCCGACTACGTCAGCGCGGCGATCGTCGCGCTGTCCGGACGCGACGCGGGGGAGACCTTCCACCTGTACAACCAGAACGGCGCGTCACTGGCCGAGTTCGTGGACCACCTGCGCTCGTTCGGCTACACGATCGACGAGCTGCCGCGAGCCGAGTGGCGGTCGATCGTCCAGGCGGACAAGGACAACGCGATGCTGCCGTTGCTCGAGGCGTTCGAAGCGATCATGACGCCCGGCGGGGGATACCCGGTCATCGACACGGGGGACACCGAACGGGCACTGGAGGGCACCGGCATCACCTGCCCGAGGATCGACAAGCGACTGTTCGCCCGCTACGTCGACTTCTTCGTGAAGTCGGGCTACTTCCCGGAGGCTTGAGACTTCCACCTCGGCCGACCAATCACCGTGGTGCGCGTGAAGGCCCCCTTCCTCTAGTCCGTGAAGGCCTCCTTGCCTACCCTGAAGGTAGTGAAGGAGTCCTTCACGGACTTGGGGCGGGCCACCTCAGTAAGGAGTGCGTCCCAGTAGCGTCACGAGCCTGTCGCTCGGCTGCGTCGAACGGGTCGCCACGGCCGGAGCGAACAGCGAGTGCCGGGTGGCGTCCGTGACCACCGCCGGCGCCAGCTCCAGCAACGTCGTGGCCAGATCGTCCGGGATCCGCTGCGGGGTCCGGCACGCCATCGCGATGTCCCAGCCGTGCACCGCGACCTCCAGCGCACCGGTGGCGGCGAGGATCGAACTCGACATCGGCCGGTCGGCGACCGTGACGACCTGCTCTTCCTGACAGACCTCGACGCACGTCCGCAGCAGACGGCACGCCCGGCCGCGGAACAGGCTCACCGCGCCTGTCACGGGTTCGGACTCGGGTGCCGAGGTGACCCGCACGCACCCTTCACTGACACCTTCGTGCAGCGCGTCCAGCGATTCGCTGAAATGCAGCAGCAGCAGTTCCAGGTTCCAGCCTTCGCACGGTGTCGGCCACGTGAGCATTTCCGGCGTGACGCGCTGGGCCGTGCCCAGGGCGTAGTTCAACGCCCGTTTCAGCAGGCCGAGGCCGTCGATCGTGGTGGTCACCGTCATGCGGTGAACCGGGTCGGCAGGCCGAGGCCGCCGAACAGCCCGGGCTTCTGGTGCGAGACGATGCGGGCGATGCCGGTTTCGGTGATGGTGAGCACCTCGACGGAGTACGCGTGGTGCGCCCCGTCCTCGCCCAGCATGTACGTGGCGAACGCCGGGCGGCCGTCGACCGTGCACCGCACCAGTTTGCAGGTGCCGAACGCCGGGCACTCCGTGCCGAGGAACCGCGCGATCTCCTCGCGTCCGGCCAGCACCGCCGGGTCCGGGGGAAGCTCGCACACCGCGTCCTCGGTCAGCAGCTGCATCAGCAGGGTCAGATCGCCGACCTCGAACGCCGTCACGTACTGGTCGAGCAGATGCCGCTGGCGCCTGTCGGCGGGCTCAGCGACGTCGTCCGCGGCCATCGTGACCTGCGAAAGCTGGGTGCGGGCACGCTGCAGCATGCTGTGCACGGCCGTGCTGGTGGTGCCGAGCAGCTCGGCGACCTCGGAGGCCTGCCAGTTCAGCACCTCACGCAGGATCAGCACGGCCCGCTGACGTGGTGGCAGATGCTGCCACGCCGCCGCCAGCGCGAGCCGCATGGTCGCCCGCGACATCACGACCTTGGCCGGATCCTCGGCCGCCGTGCCGAACAGGACGTCGGCGATCGGCTCGAGCCAGGTGGGCTCACGGCCCGCCGCCTCGTCCGCGCCGGGAGGCGGACCGCCGAGCCCGGTCGGCATCGGCCGCCTGCCCCGCGTCTCGATGGCGTTCAGGCACGCGTTCGTGGCGATCCGGTACAGCCAGCTGCGCAGGGAAGAACGGCCTTCGAAGTCCTGGTACGCCCGCCACGCCCGCAGGTACGTCTCCTGCACGAGATCCTCGGCCTCGTCGACCGAACCGAGGATGCGGCGGCAGTGCAGCAGCAGCTCGCGCCGGAACGGATCGGTCAGGCTGGCGAAATCCCCGACCTCTTCGGCCAGTGCCGGTGCCGGTCTGGCTCGGTCCACGTCGTTCTCCTAACCCCTCGGATCGACCTTCCCTCATTAAGACAGCCGAGACCCCGTGAATTCATCGGTGGGCGACCGATGAATCGGCCGGAGCCCACCGGTCTGCCTTAGTATGACTGACACGCAATCAGCTCCGGCCCAGCCGGACCCGCGCCGGTGGAAGGCGCTGGCGTTGCTCTGCGCGGCCTTCTTCATGGTGGCCCTCGACGGACAGATCGTCATCCTCGCGCTCCCGTCCATCCAGGACGACCTGGGCTTCACCGCCTCCGGCCTGCAGTGGGTGCTCAGCGCCTACCTGCTGAGCTTCGGTGGTCTGCTCCTCCTGGGCGGCCGGATCGCCGACCTGTTCGGCCCACGCCGCCTGTTCCTGGCGGGCGTGGTGTTGTTCCTGGTGTCCTCGGCGCTGTGCGGCCTGGCCTGGGACGGCAACGTCCTCGTGATCGCCCGCGTGATCCAGGGGGTGTCGGCCGCGATCATGTCGCCCACGGCGCTGGCCCTGCTGATGACCACCTTCGACGAAGGTCCGGAACGCAACCGCGCGCTGGCCATCTGGACCGGCACGGGTGCCTTCGGCGCCACCGCCGCCCTGCTGATCGGTGGCGTGCTCACCGACCTGCTGGGCTGGTCCTGGATCTTCTACATCAACATCCCCGTCGCGCTGGCCATGCTCCTGCTGACCCCGGTGCTGCTGCGGGAGAGCGCGCCCGCGGTGAAGGGTGTCGGTTTCGACATCGGCGGCGCAGTGACCAGTACCGCCGCCCTCGTGCTGGCGATCTTCGCGATCGTCGAGGCGCCGACGGCGGGCTGGGGCAGCGGGCAGACCCTCGGCCTGCTGGGCGGCGCGGCCGTGCTCCTGGTGCTGTTCGTGATCATCGAGTCGAAGTCCAGGGCGCCGCTGGTGCCGTTGCGGATCTTCCGGTCGAGCAGCCTCACCGGCGGGAACCTGATGATGATCCTGGTCGGCATGCTGCTGGTCGGCTTCAACGTCGTCGTCTCGCTCTACGCCCAGCAGGTCCTGCTGTTCACGCCGGTCATCTTCGGCCTCGGCACGCTCGCGTACGCCGTGATGGACCTCGTCTCCGCGAACGTCGGCGGGGCGCTGGTGACCAAACTGGGCTACAAGGTGATGGCGCTGATCGGCATGCTGCTGTTCGGTGCGGGCGCGCTGATCATGACGTTCATTTCGCCGGACGGAAGCTACTTCGGTGACCTGTTCCTCGGCCTGATCGTGTTCGGCGCGGGTGTCGGTACGTGCTTCGTCGCCGTCACCATCGCCGCCCTGACCGGCATCCCCGACGAGGACGCCGGCCTGGCGTCGGGCATCAACAACGCCGCGTTCTGGATCGGCGGCGCGCTGGGCTCGGCGGTCGTTTCGACCGTGGCGGTCGCCTACACCACCGGCACCGGCCCGGCGGCGCTCACCGACGGCTTCCAGGCGGCTTTCTGGGCCTGTTTGATCGTCGCGGCCATCGGAGTGGTGATCGCACTGGTATTGCTGGCCATGCGCAAGTCCGACGCGGAGACGCAGCAAGTCGCGGACGTGCACTGACCACTGACCCGAGGAGTCACCCGCTCCTCTTCCTACCGGCTTACCGCCGCGTCCACCCCCGGCGCGGCGGTAAGCCGGTTTTCGGAACCCACTGGGAGGAACTGAATGTCCGATACGGTGCCGGTACGGCTGACGGTGAACGGCAAAGACCATGAGGTGACCGTCGACCCGCGCACGACCCTGCTCGGCCTACTGCGTGACCGCCTGGCCTTGGCGGGCACCAAGACCGGCTGCAACCAAGGCACCTGCGGTGCCTGCACGGTGCAGGTGGACGGCCGCAGGGTGCTCTCCTGCCTGACCCTGGCCGTCACGGTGGACGACCGCTCGGTGCGCACGATCGAAGGCCTCGCCGACGAGGACGGCACCCTGCACCCGCTCCAGCAGGCGTTCGTCGACTGGGACGCCCTGCAGTGCGGTTTCTGCACACCCGGCCAGATCCTGTCCGCCGAGGCGTGCATCCGGGAGGGCAACGCGGGTTCCGACGACGACGTCCGCGAGTACATGAGCGGCAACCTGTGCCGGTGCGCGGCATATCCGAACATCGTGCGGGCCGTGCGGTCCGTCGCCGGGGGAGCGTGACATGCGGCCGTTCACCTACACCAGGGCCGAGACCTTGGAAGAAGCCGTGCACGCCGCGCGGCGCGACGGCAGCCGGGTGCTCGCCGGCGGTACGACACTGGTGGACCTCATGCGGACCGACGTCGTGTCGCCGGATCACGTGGTGGACATCGGCCGGATCGCGGGGCTCGACCGTATCGAGCACGACGGTCCGGTGCTCCGGTTCGGCGCGCTGGCGAAGATGGCCGACGTCGCGGCGGATCCGGTCGTCCGCGACGAGTACCCCGTGCTGGCCGAGAGCCTCCGCAGGGCCGCGTCGCAGCAACTGCGCAACATGGCGACCATCGGCGGGAATCTGTTGCAGCGCACCCGGTGCCCGTACTTCCGCGACGGTGTCTCACCGTGCAACAAGCGCACGCCCGGATCGGGATGCGGCGCGCTGACGGGGCCGCATCGTGAACACGCCGTCTTCGGCGGTTCGGACGCGTGCATCGCGGTCTATCCGGGCGACTTCGGGACCGCGCTGGCCGCTTTCGACGCCACCGTCGACCTCATCGGCGTCGAGGGCGCGCGGGCGCTGCCGTTCGCGGAACTGCATACGGACGTGCTCGACCGGCCCGAGGTGGAGACCACGTTGCGGCAGGGCGAACTGATCACCGGGGTCACCGTCCCGGTCACCCCGGTCCTGCGCAGGTCCGCCTACATCAAGGTCGGCGATCGCGCCGGGTACTCGTTCGCCATCGCTTCCGCGGCCGTCGGACTCGACATCCGGGACGGCGTCGTCGTGGACGCGCGGGTCGCGCTCGGCGGCGTGGCGCCGAGGCCCTGGCGGAGCACCGCGGCCGAAGAAGCCCTCGTCGGGAAGCCGTTTTCCACGGATCTGGTCAAGGAAGCGGGCGTCGCGGCATTCGCCGACGCCGAACCGCGCAAGGACAACCTGGTCAAGGTCGCACTGGGGAAACGTGTCGTCGAACAAGCGTGCCTGACCGCGTACAGCAGGGGGGAACTGTAGTGGGGAACATCCTGGGGGAGCCCGCGGTCCGCGTCGACGCGGTCGCCAAAGTCACCGGAGCCGCGCCGTACGCGGCCGACGAGGTCATCGTCGGCATGGCGCACGCCGCGTTGACGACGAGCACCGTCGCCCGCGGCCGGATCACCGAAATCGACGTCCGTGCGGCGGAGGCCGTACCCGGTGTCCGGCTGGTGCTGACACACCGGAACCTGGGCGAGGAGATCGGCGAGGGCCGGTTCCTCGTCCCGGTCTACGGCGGTCAGTTCCAATCCAGCTTCAACCCGCTCGCCTCGGACGAGATCCGCTACTTCGGGCAGATCGTCGCGGTGACCGTCGCCGAATCCCCGGAGATCGCCGAGTACGCGGCGAGCCTGATCGAAATCCGGTACGCCGCCGAGCCCGCGGTGATCGCGTTGCAGGACACCGAAACGGCGGCCGTGATCGACCTGGTCGGCGTCGAAGCCGGTGACGCGGCGAAGGAACTCGCGCGCGCGGACGTGGTCCTCGACGAGGAATACGAGACCTCGGTCAACCACCACAACCCGATCGAACTGTTCAACGTCACCGCGACCTGGACCGGCGGCGCGCTCGAAGTACGCGTGCCCAGCCAATGGGTCACGGGCGAGCGGTACGCATTGTCCTCGGTACTCGGACTGTCCGAAGAGGACGTACGCGTGATCAGCCCGTACGTCGGCGGCGGATTCGGCTGCAAGGGCGCGACCCTGTGGCACACCGTGTTCACCGCCGAGGCGGCCCGGCGGCTGGGCGGCACGGTCAAGCTGTTCGTTTCGCGGCGCCAGATGTTCACCATCGGCGCCTTCCGGCCGCAGTCGCGGCACCGGCTGCGACTCGGGGCCACCGAAGACGGCCGGTTCACCGCGTACGACCACGAGGTCCTGACGCAGTCCTCCAGGACCGACGTCGTCGCGTTGCCCGGCACCGACAACACCGCCAGGCTCTACGCCTTCCCCGCCATCCGCACCAAGGAAAGCACCGTCCAGACCGACACGAACACGCCCGGGTTCATGCGCGGTCCGCTGGAGTTCCCGGAGCTCTTCGCGCTGGAGAGCGGGATCGACGAGCTGGCCGTGAAACTGGGGATCGACCCGGTCGAACTGCGGCTGCGCAACGAGCCCGACAAAGAACCCGTGAACGGATTGCCGTACAGCAGCCGTTCCCTCGTCGAGTGCTATCGACGGGGAGCCGAGCTCTTCGGCTGGTCCGAACGCGATCCGGCGATCGGCTCGATGCGGGGCCCGGCCGGTGAACTGGTCGGCTGGGGATGCGCGTCGGCGAGCTACCCGGTCTTCGAAGGCAGCGTGTGCGACTGCCGGATCACCGTGGACTCCGCGGGCCGGGCCGTGGTCGAGGTCGCCGCGCAGGAGATCGGCACCGGCACCTACACCACGCTCGGCCAGATCGGCGCGGCGGCGATCGGGCTCGAGGTGACCGCCGTCAGCGTCTCGCTGGGGGACAGCGACCTGCCCCGCGGCCTCGCCACGGCCGCTTCGTCGACCGTGGCGACGATCGGGTCCGCGGTCCACGTGGCCGGCCGCAAGATCCGCGAGCGGATCCTCGCCCTCGCCGCCGCCCACCTGCCGGGGGACCTCACCATCGAGGGCGGGATCGTGCGGGCGGCGAACGGCGCCCGCGTGTCGGTCGCGGAGCTGGTCGCCGCCGAGCCCGGCGGTGTGCTGAGCCTGGAATCCCGGTACACACCGCCCAACCTCACCCCGGAGATGGTCAAGACCACGTTGGAGGAGAGCACCTTCAACATCACCGGGCCGATCGGGCCGGATCACGTGACCTTCAGCTACGGCGCGAACTTCGCCGAGGTCCGGATCGACCCGATCACCCGCCGGGTCCGGCTGGGCCGGATGGTCGGGGTCTTCGGCGTCGGCAAGGTGATCAACCCGCGCGTCACCAGGAGCATGCTGATGGGCGGGATGATCTGGGCGGCGGGCCACGCCCTGATGGAGAAGACCATCCTGGACCGGGGCAAGGCCCGGTTCGTGAACACCGACCTCGCCGGCTACCACATGGCCACGAGCGCCGACATCGGTGAGGTGATCGTCGAGACCGTGGAGGAACGCGACGATCTGGTCAACGTCCTGGGCGCCAAGGGCGGCGTGGGCGAGATGGGCATCGTGGGGATGCCCGCCGCGATCGCCAACGCCGTCCACCACGCGACCGGCATCCGCGTACGCCGGGTGCCGATCCTGGTCGACGACCTGGTGTGAGGGGTCGTGGGTTGCCCTCCGCCCGTGAGGGCAACCCACCGCTCAGTCGACGAGCGGTGGCCGTGTCCGGCTTCTCTTCAGCTCGAAGAACCCGTCGACACTGGCCAACGCCGAGATCCCGTCGTAAAGCGTCCCCGCCGCCTCACCGCGCGGGATGGGCGAGATGACCGGGCCGAAGAAGGCCACCCCCCGGATCGCGATCACCGGCGTGCCGACCTCGTACCCGACACGGCTCATCCCGTCGTGATGCGAGGCCCAGAGCGCGGCGTCGTAGTCCTCCGTGTCCGCGGCGTCCGCCAGATCGATCGGCAGGTCCGCCTCGCGGAGCGATTCGATGATCGCCTCACGGTCGAGGATCCGCCCCTGATACTGGTACCTCGTGCCGAAAGCGGTGTAGAGCGGCCCCAGCACCTTGTTGCCGTGGCGTTGCTCCGCCGCGATCGTCACCCGCGCCGGGCCCCAGCCCTCATCGACGATCGCCTGGTGCTCCTCGGGGATGTCACGGCCGTGCTGCAGGACGGACCAGCTCATCACATGCCAGCGGATCTCGATCGGTCGCACCTCGCTCGCCTCGATCAACCACCGCGAGGCGATCCACGACCAGGGGCACATCGCGTCGAACCAGAAATCGACCGGGACACGGTCTTTCATGAACTCTCCTTAACCCGCCTGAAGATCCTTATCAGTAGTGACCGGCGACGACGGCCGGATTCATCGACGGATCACGGATGGAGCAACAGGGGCTCAGCCCTGCTCCGGCACCCACAGCCACGCGGACGCGGCGAACTCCTTCACCACGACCTCGACACGCCGGAACCGGGCGGCGGCGAGCTCGAAACCTCCCGGCCGGACGACCGCGGAGTACACGTGGTCCGACGTGAGCACGGCGAGGTCGCGGTCCGGTTCGTCGGCGATGGCCTGGCGCAGGGGAGGAGCGTCGACCATCCTGGCGAGGTCGACGACGAGCGGCCCGGTGTAGCCGGTGGTGCCGCTGTGGCCGAGGAGCCCCAGCGTCACGGCCATCCGCAGCCTGATCCGGTCTTCGTGGTGCCGGTTGTCTTCGGCGAGCCGCCGCGCGGTCGCCTCGATGAGCTCGGTCAGCATCCGGGACGGGTCGGCGTCACCCGGAAGGTAGATCGAGGCGCCGTCGCCGTGCCACTGGTGATCGACCTGGCCGAGGTCGGCACCCGCGTCGGCGAGGGTGCGCCGCAGCAGGGCCGGGATCCGGTGCTCCAGGCTCTCGCGGCCGGTGGTGGAGCGGCCGCCGAAACCGACCACGTCGACGGTGAGCCCGATTCGCAGCGTCTTGCGCGCCTGGCGGAACGGCGGCGCCGTCATCGCCACCTCGCGGGCGGGTTCGCCGGAGCGCGACTCTTCTCCCGGCGATGAGGGCCGCAATGCCGCGCGGTCGCACGCTTTCCGGCAAGCGGCCAGATCGATGTCGGTGTACGCGAGCAAGTACACGGCCGTGATCGCCGAGGCGGGTGTGGCGGTGAAGTAGTCGACAACCGCGCCGACCAGCGCCCGGGCGGTGTCCGCCGGGTCGCCGCCGCCTTGTCCGGCGCCCAGCAGGGGGAACAGGACGGATCGCACCGGCGTGGGATCGGTGACGCCGTCGATCGCGGTGAGTACGGCGGTGGCGCATCGGCCCACGTCGCGGATCTGGCGGTAGCCGCCGCCGGGCTCACCCTGCACCGCGGCCGAATGCGCGACATAACGGACCCCGAACCGGGCGAGATCACCCGGTCCGGTGATGATGGCCGTCCCGGCGGGCACGGGGCGTCGCGGGCCGACACGGCGTTCGAGTTCGTCGGCGATGACGTCGGCGGTGATCCGCCCCGCGGTGTCACGGCAGGCGCCTTCGTAGCGGATGATCGCCGAGACGGACAGTTCGTCGACGCGGGACATCCGCATCGCGGTGTTCTCCGGATTGACCCACAGCTGGGCGCAGTGCACCCGGCGCAGGTCGCCGGTGACGATGCCGAGGTGGCGCTCCGGCCGGACGTGCCGCATCCGGTACAGGGAGATCTCGCCGGAGTCGAGGACCCGCGGGCCCCGCGGCCGGGCCGGGCGGATGGTCCACCACAGGACCGTGGCCGCCGCCAGGCAGACGATGGTGATCGTCAGGGCCGTCGCCATCTCGGTCTCACCCCGGTGCGTGGTCGGTCACTGCTTCGGAACGCGCAGGATGGGCGGGTGCATGAGCCGGGCTTCTCCCCGGCGATAAAGGGCCGCCGGACGCCCGCCGTCGCGGGTGGTCCGCTCGCCGGTGGCGACGAGGAAACCGTCGACACCGGTGACCTTGCGGTGGAAATTGCGCGGGTCGAGTTCGTGGCCCCAGACGGTTTCGTACACGTGGCGCAATTCGCTGATGGTGAAGGGGGAAGCGCAGAAGGCGGCGCCGAGGGTGGTGTATTCGAGTTTGCCACGCGCCCGGTCGACGGCGTCGGCGATGATCGAGCCGTGGTCGAATGCCACGGTCTTTTCGTCGTGGAGCACGGTGTCGACGGGCGTCCATCGCGCCGCACGCGCGTCTCCGCCCGCGGTGGGCAGGGGAAGATCCGGTACGACGGCGAGATAGCAGACTGTCACGACACGGCCGCGGGGATCCCGATCGGGGGAGCCGTAAGTGCGCATCTGCTCCAGGTGCAGTGTATTCGCCTCGAGTCCGGTTTCCTCGGCCAATTCGCGGGCGGCGGCGACGTCGAGATCTTCCCGTTCGGACGCGATGAATCCGCCGGGCAGGGCCAACTTCCCACGAAAGGGGGAGATCGCACGTTCGATGAGCAGGATCTGCAGTGCGTCGTCGCGGACGGTCAGGACCGCGAGATCCACGGCCACCGCCACCTTCGGTATCTTCCAGGAATCCTTGGACTTGGGAGGCACGGCCGAACTCTAGCTTCTCGTCAGCTTGACGCCAAGTGATTCACGTCCTACTATCGGCCGCTATCGTCATACTGACCAAAAGGGTCGTATCCTTGATGAGGACAATGTGGTCGATTCGGCTCCACTCGCCGTCGTCCTGACGGCCATCGCCGTCGAATACGAAGCGGTGCGCGAACATCTGCTCGACGTTCGGGAACAGGTCCACCCCGCGGGCACGATCTTCACCCTCGGCCGCTTACGACGCGGCCCGTGGCGGATAGTCCTCGCCAGGACAGGGCAAGGGAATTCACCCGCGGCCGTACTGGCTGAGCGGGCGATCGCGTCCTACCGGCCGGACCTGGCGCTGTTCGTGGGCGTGGCGGGCCGGCTGCACCTCGATCTCGAACTCGGCGACGTGGTGGTGGCCAAGAAGATCTACGCGATCCACAGCGGTAAGGAGAACGACACCGGCTTTCAGCCCCGCCCCGTCACCTGGCAGCTCGACCACGGTCATCTCCAGCGGGCGGAACGGGTCGCGGAAAGCGGCGCCTGGCGAAACGCACGTCCTGACAGGCGTCGAGCCGAGGCGAGAGCGGTCGTGCGCGCGATCGCCTCCGGCGAGGTGGTCCTGGACTCGGTCGTCTCGTCACTCGCGCAACTGTGCAAAAGGCAGTACGACGACGCGGCGGCGATCGAAATGGAGGGAGCCGGGGCGGCGGTCGCGGGCCAGTTGAACGATTCGCTGCCGATGGTGGTCATCCGGGGAATCAGCGACTATGCCGACAGCCGGAAGGAAGCGACCGGCCGGGGCGGCTGGCAGGAACAGGCGTCCCGGAACGCGGCCGCGTTCGCGATGACCTTGTTGACGGAATTCAGGCCCGCCCACTGGGCCACGTCTTCGGGGGCCGCTCGCGCTATCGAGGCGGACCTCATGTCCGGAAGCGCCGATAAGCAGATCACGGCCGCGGATGCGTTGGGCAGCGGCCGTTTCGAGAACGCCGTGCCGGTGCTCGAGCAAGGTTTCCAGGAGATCTTCGACCCCGATGTGAGCCTTCGCATCATCGTGGCATTGGGGCGCTTGGGAAACTCCGCCGCACGGGAAGCACTGAGAACTCTGAATCCGCGCTATCCGATCGAGCGACTCGCCATCCGGGAAGCTCTTGAGGAATGGCAGGAGCCCTTCGAATAAGGAGATCCATTCCATGGAACACCGAATCCGGGCGCGAAGGACACGGTTCGTCGCCGCGGCGACGATCCTTCTCTGCACTGGAACGACCGGTTGCGGCGACACTTCGGAGTCGCCCGAGGCGGAACCGGCGTGCATCCGCGACAAGACGCCGTACTCACTGGGCCCGGACACCTACGCCGAGGTCGGGAAACCCGGTGAGGCCAAGGGAAACAGCCGCCCGTTCGTGGTCGTTTTCGACGAGCAGCACGCGTCGCGCATCGGGCAGGTGGAAATCGCCATGATGCTCAACCGGCTCTACCACACCGCCAACCTGCGGAATCTCGCGGTGGAGGGTGGCGTCGTCGAAAAGCCCCGGCCGGACCTCGCCTGGTTCGCGGCGAAACCCGACCCGCGGCAGCGTGTCGACGTGGCGCTGAACTTGCTGAGACAGGGCGAGGTGAGCGCCGCGGAGTTCGCGGCGATGGCTCTGCCCGGCTTCCGGTTGGAGCCGATCGAGCGCGAGAACGAACACGGTGTCGAGCTGTCGACCTCGGCCACCCGGGCGTACACCTCGTACCTGGTGGCCATCGCCGTACAGTCCATGACGAACAGCCAGGCCGCGCAAGCGGAAGCGCTCCTCAAGCAGGACAAGAAAGAGGAGGCGATCAAGTTCATCGTCGACTCGAATCCGTGGACCCAGGAGCGGCATCAGCTCCTGACGCGGAAGACGCCCGTGGTGTCCACCGAGGAAATGCGGCGGCTCGGCGCCGAACTCGAGGACAAGGCCACGCAAGTCGGCGCCGGCGTTTCGGAATACCGCAAAGACCTGCAGGCCGCGCGGAACTTCTTCGACGTGTCCACGCGGCGGAGTGCCACGATGGCCGAATTGACGTCCGGGATCGCCACGACGCACGTGCGCGAGTGCGCGCCGATCGCGATGAACATCGGCGCGGCGCACTCCGGCGAGGTCGTGAGCCTGCTGGGCCGGAAGAACATGTCCTACGCCGTGGTCTCGCCGTCCTCCTTGGAAACCGGCACGGGTCTCGGGAACGGCAGCCTGTCCATGCCCGCCTACGATCGCAAGCTGAATGGCCGATCGGTCGATCCGGCGGGTGGTATCGGGGCGCTTTTGGACGGACGGCGCAAACCGCCGCCTGCCAGCCGGCAGGAATGGTTCAAGATCAAAGCCGAGATAAGCTACGCCTCCGCCGTCATCGCCCGGGCGGCGGGCGGACAAGATCCGAAGCCGCCCTTCGGTCTCGACCAGAAGCAACTGGGCCTGGCCGGATCAGGGGCCGAAGCGCCGTCCATCTCCATCGACCTCTCCACGATCACCTTGGCGCCTGTCGAAGAGAACGGGACCAAGCGAAACCACGTCGTCTTCCAGGTCAACCTGCCCCACCAGCGCCCGGGACTGTGGATTCGGGCGGGTGTCGTCTCGTCGAAAGTCGGTGTGCCCGACGAGGCGACGCTGCAGCAAAGCCTCGAACAGGCGCTCAAGAAGATGCGCGAGGATCTCAAAAAGGAACCTCTCGCGGATGACGCGGCGCAACCGAAGGTGACCGAGATCGTCCCCGGCATCAAAGCCGCCGTCGCGACGAGCAAGGACGCCGCGCTGAACGCGAAGCTGGCGGGGTGACCGGGCCACAGGCGCCGCCCGCGAACACGCCGGCCGCGTCCCGAACCTGTGGCGTGACCGGGCCGCTGCTGGCAGACTGCGCTACGTAGTCGATCGGTGGCGGGGAGGTCAGCCGATGGAGGGGCCGAGACATGCCGTGACCGCGGCCGCGCTGGCCGCGGTGGCGGCGATCGCGGTGAGCGTGACCGTCAACGTGGCGATGGTGCTCAAGACCAGCGGATGGGCTTGGGTGGCCGTCGGCGTGGTCATGGTGGTGAGCGGGAGTGCCGCCGCCTACCTGACTTGGTCCTCGCGCGGCCGAGCGAAACAAGGGGACGTCGAGGATGCCTTCACCGCTTTGGCGGAGACGGTCAAGCGCAGGTTGGACGAGGCTGTCGACCACCGTGGTTTGGGCGCGCATCAGCTGATCGACGTGCGATGGGAAACGCGTCCCTATCGTGGGGAGACCAAGGCCACGCGTGCGGTGGCGGCCGCGGATGGTGCCGCCGGGCTGGCCGACGTGGTGCTGGGCGAGAAAGCGCGGATTCTCGTCATCGGTCCCGCCGGTGCGGGTAAGTCCTCGCTCGCCCGGCGGATGGCGCTCAAGTGGGCGGGATCCGCGGGTGAAAGCCATCCGGTGCCGATCGTCCTGACCGTGTCCACCTGGTCGGCGGGAGAATCGGTTCCGAGCTGGATCGAACGCCAGTTGTCGCTCCTGCACCCCGGCCTCGGTCGCAAAACCGAGGCCGGGGCGACGATCGCGTCCGCCCTGATCACCGCCAAACGCATACTTCCGGTGATCGACGGCCTGGACGAAGTCCCGGAAGCCCCGCAGGCCGGTTTCTGCGCCGCGCTCCACGGCGCCGCCTTGGAAGAGCTGCCCCTGATCCTCACCTGCAGAACGGATCCCGACACCGATCCGGTGACCGTGCTGCCGCCGCTCCCCGTGGACGCCGTGCTGACCATGGCGCCGGTCAAACCCGCGAGAATGCTGGCGACGTTGCGGGTATCCGCGTCCCAGTCGCAGCGCGACAGCTGGGACCGGGTCATCGCCGTCGTCAAGAACGACCCGAAGGGTTCGATGGCCGAGACGTTGTCCCGGCCGCTCATGGTGGCGATGGCCGCTCAGGTCTACCAGCGGGAAGCGCCGAAGCGAGATCCCGAGGAGCTGATCACCGCCGCGGACCCGGCCGAACACATCCTGGGCGCCTGGATTCCGGCGGTGCTTCAGCGCCAACGGAGTTCCTCGGCGGGCCCGTCCGCCCGCCGTGAGGACAAAGTGCTGCGGTGGCTGACTTTCCTCGCCCGGCACATCGACCGCCGTGAAACCCATGACTTCCGTTGGTGGGAGCTTCGGACCGCCTTGTCCGCCCGGGCCTCCCTCGCGTACATGGCGATCGCGGCCGCGGTGGTCGTGTGCGTGGCGGCGTGGAACTTCGTCGGGCCGCTTCGCGCCTTGGGGGCGGGGGCGTGTGTCGCCGTTTTCGTCGCGTTCGATTTCGTCGGCCTGCGGCCGCCCGGACAGCCTCAGCAGATCGTGACCATGCGGCCGGGGCGAACGCGCGCGTGGCTCCGGAGCCATCGGCGGCGGGTGCGACCGCGGCTGGCCCGGCGGTTCGCGACCGGGTTCCTCGGCGGATGCGGGCTGATCTGGGGTATGGGTGCCCTGCTGTGGGCGCTGTCCTTCTTCGCCCCCGGTTTCGTCCACCAGGCGCTCTCCGGCGGGGGAGTGATGCCGGATCTCCTCGTGCATGACCCGTTCGATCTGCTGGTCCTGGTCAGTCTCGGCCTGGGGCTGTTCATGGGCGCCCTGATCGCGCTGAGCCCGGTGGACCAGGACATCATGTTCCTCAAGCAGGCCGTCCTCGAAGACCGGCCGGACGACTTCCCCGGCGCGAGTCAGGGCGTCGAATTCGACCAGGCGACCAGCCCTCGGCATACCCTCGCCCAAGACCGGCGGTGGACGCTCCTGAGGTTGGTCATCGGGGCATCGTCGATCTACCTGGTCATCCAGCTGTCGTTCATCGGCGGGGCCACCCAGGCGTTTCCGTTGCTGCGATGGGCGGGCGAGCACTTGGCGCTGTGGATCGTCTGCGGGATGGTCGTTGTCGTCGTCCAGGTGTTCCTGCACGCGGAATGGCCATGGTTCGCGGCGGCCCGGATCCGGCTGGCACTCGGCGGCGAACTCCCTTTCCGGCTCATCGCGTTCCTGGACGAGATGGACGCGGTGGACATCGTGCGCCGCGAGGGCGATGTGTACCGGTTCCGGCATCCGGTCCTGCGGGACTGGCTGCTCGCGCAGGCGGCCAAAGAGCGCTATGCGTCGCTCGATGGCGAACGGCAGCGGTTTCTCCGTCGCCTGGCCGTTCCAGCCGGGCCGGATGTCACGGCGGATCTCGCGGCGTACCTCGAGGGAGTTCCCGTCGCGGAGGCGTGGCGGTCGCTGGAGGACTGCCGCCGCGCGGAGTTCTTCACCCGCGCCGACGACCGGTTCGCATGGCGAGCGGGGTGCCGCTTGGCCATTGTGGAGGCCACCCGGGCAGCGGTGGACCCACCCGGTACGCGGGAACAGATCCTCGGTGCCGTCAAGGCGTACTACCGTCGGCTGCTGGCGGCCCCCGAAGGGCCGATGTCGTTGCCGGGAAAGTCGTGGCGGCAGCTCCGAGCCGACCGTCGTTCAGTCGTCGCCTCCGTTCACCAGGCCGTTCGTGACGGCGACTTCGAGTACGCCGCAGACATCGCCTTGTCCATCGCGCCTTATCTGACCGAATGGGGGTACGAGGCCGAGGGACAGGATTTGCTCGAAGCGGTGCGCGACTGCCCGGTGCCGCCGCTCACGGCGCTCCGTCTTCGATACCAGCTCCTGTATTCGGATGTCGGCGACGCCGCTGAAGTCGTCCGCCGGGCACGGTCGCTCGATGAGCGCGATCGGGAGCTGGCGGCGTGGTGCATGGTGGCCTATTCGACGCGTGACCTCGCCACGGCCGCCGCCGTGGTCTGGCTCTGCGACCGAAGCGGTGATTCGACAGGGTTGCTCTGGGCACTCCTGTGTTTCGGTCAACTGAGCCGCGAAAAAGACCCGGACGAAGCGGAGCGCTACTACCGCCGGGCCGAACGGCTCGCGAGAAAACATGACCTTCGCTTTTTCGAGGCCCATGCGCTGTTCGGCATCGGCACCTGCCTGCTCAGTCGCGGACGGCCGATGGCGGCGGCCAGATCCTTGCGCTCGGCCCTGCGTATCTACCAGGCGATGGGCGCCGTTCGGTCGACGATCCTGACGTACCTGCGCCTCGCGGACATCTACTTCGTGTACAACCATTTGGCGGCTGCACACCGGGCGCTCTGGGCCACGATTCCCCGGTCACTGGAGATCGGGGCCTCGTACCACCTCGCGCAGGCCTACTCCCTACAAGGTGAAACGTTCTACCTCGAGAAGGATCCTTTCAACGCGGCTTGGTCTCTTCACCGGGCGAAAACGCTGTACACGCAGTGCGGTGACAAGCAAAGTGAAGCGCTCATGCTGCTCTTGTCGGGTGCGTCCCTGGTGGATTTCGGCAACGAGGTCTCCAGTCGAAAGGAGGACGGCGAGTGGGCCGTGTCCGAGGGATGGAGCCGTTTGGGGGCCGCGAGGCAGGCTTTGGCCGATTTGGGCGAGCCCGCCGCGGAAGCCCGGGCTTTGCTGGAACTCGGGCGGCGGGCCACCTCGGCAGGCGATGCCCGCCAATGGTTGTCCCAGGCAGTCGAAAAGTACGAGTCCGTGGATCGAGACGACCAAGCCCGATGGCTGGAGGAAGCGCGGACTTTGCTGAAGAGCGGTCGGCCGGTCGCGAGCCGTTCCGCGGTACCGGCAGCACGTGGTGCCCGCTGGAAATGAACGAGTCGAGGCGCCGCGGTGCGTCCGGTGCGGTCGCGAGTGTCATGTCCGGCCGTCAGTGCCCTTCCTGCTCGTTCCCGATCCGATAGGGCACGGGCCTTCCGTCCGCGTCCCGCACCTCGACCGGTTTGCCCTCGGCGTCGACGATCTTGCCGTCGACGATCTTGTCGCCGTTCTCCAGCCGGGAAAGGGCTTTGAGATCGGAGTAGTCGATCACGCGGGTCGCCGTCGCGAACACCGACGGGTCGGTGCCCGCCTTGCCCGGCTTCAGATGGTTGAACAGCAGGTTCAGCAGGACGGCCATGAGCGCGGCGGAGCTGATCCCCGAATGGAAGATCGTGCCGACCCATGCCGGGAAATGGTGGTAGAAGTCCGGCGCCGCGATCGGGACCATGCCGAAACCGACGGAAGCAGCGACGATGACCAGGTTCATGTTGCCGTTGTAGTCCACTTTGGACAGCGTCTTGATACCGGACGCCGCGACGGTGCCGAACAGCACGAGACCGGCGCCGCCCAAGACCGGGTACGGGATCGCGGCGACCACCCGGCCGAGTACCGGGAGCATGCCGAGGATCAGGAGGACCACGCCGCCGGCGGTCACCACGAACCTGCTCTTGACCCCGGTGATCGCGACCAGGCCGACGTTCTGGGCGAACGCGCTCTGGGTGAACCCGTTGAAGACCGGCGCGAGCGCCGAGGAGGCCATGTCGGCGCGCAGGCCGTCGCCGATCCGGCGCCTGCTGACCCGCGTTCCGACGATCTCTCCCACCGCGAGGATGTCGGCCGTGGTCTCGGTGAGGGTCACCAGCACGACGATGAACATCGACACGATCGCGGCGATGTCGAACGTCGGCGCCCCGAAACTGAACGGTGTCGGCACCGCGAGGATCGGGCCGTCCCAGACCTTGGAGAAATCGGCCTTGCCGAGTACGGCGGCCAGCAGGGTGCCCACCACGATCGACAGGAGGATCGAGAGCCGGGAGATCGCCGGGACGGCGACCTTGCTGAGCAGCAGCACGATCGTCAGGGTCAGCGCGGCCAGCCCGATGTTGGACACCGAACCGAAGTCCGCCGCCTTGGTGTTGTTGCCCATCGCCCACTGTGCCGCGACCGGCATCAGGCTGAGCCCGATCACGGTGATCACCGTCCCGGTGACGACCGGCGGGAAGTACTTCACCAGCCGCGAGAACACCGGCGTGATGAGCAGGCCGATCACCGTGGACGCGATCACCGCCCCGAACACCGCGGGCAGCCCGCCGTCGGCCACGATCGCGGTCATCGTCGCCACGCCTGCGAAGGAAGTGCCCTGGACCAGCGGGAGCCGAGAGCCGAAGAAGGGCACGCCATACGACTGCAGGATCGTCGCCAGCCCGCCGATGAACAGGCATGACGCGACGAGCAGTCCGATCTCGGCAGGCGAGACGCCCGCCGCGCCGCCGATGATCAACGGCGGCGCGATGATCCCGCCGTACATCGTCAGAACGTGCTGGATGCCGTAAGTGAAGCTCTTGCCGATCCCGAGCCGTTCGTCCTCGGGCCGACCCTTCGAAGCCGCTTCGGCCTGCGTCCTCTTCACCATGGATCCGCCTCTCGGTAGAAGCGAGCGATGCCGGGCAATTCCAATCTGCGGAGGTTAGCTTCCGCATGGCAGAACTTCAAGACCGACATCGCCGTCTGATCGTTGCCGCAGGAGAGCTGGGCGGCGCCGTCCTGCGGCGCCGCCCAGCCGGGTTACCCACCCAGCCCGAGGGAATCTCGGGTCGCGGCGATCATGGCATCCACCACCGACAATTCCCGAGTGCTTTCAGCAGCTGACGTAGGGGGCTATCCAGTCTCCCCAATCCCCGGCGGAGCCGTCACTCGCGTCGTCCACGGCGAGCGCGAGAACTTGCACGCCCGTCACCGGCACGACGAGACGCTGCGCGGCGTCCCCATGCCGCATGTTCCCCGTGGCCTCCAGTTCGACGCCGTCGCCGAGCACGCGGAACCCGAGCGTCCCGTTCGGCCCGCGGTCGTCGACACCCACGGTCACGGTGAACTGCTTGCACTTGCCGCCGAGGAAGTACCGCACGACCGACGGCGCGTGCGCGCCCAGCCCGCCGCGTGTCTCGGTCTTGCCGTTGATCGTGAACGGATGGCCGTTGTCGGTGCTGTCCCGCTCGACAGGGCCGAGGCCGTTCTCCGTGGAGATCCACGGCTCGGTGTTGAGCGTTCCGCTGGTGTGGGGCGGGTTCGGCGCGAGCATGAGCGGGGCCTCGGCCGACGCGGTCGCGGTCCGCGCGCCTTGCGTGGTCGTGTACGTCACGGTGGCCGGCATCTTGAACGGCTGGATGGCGGTCGAAATCGGGCGCAGCGTCACCGCGGTCTTCCACGTGTCACCCGGTTCGACGGTTTCGGTGGTCGCTTCGGCGGGGCCGTCGAACTGCCATTGCGCGGGTGCGGTCAGCCGTAGATGGGCGCCGGTGATCGGCGTCGAGCCGGAGTTGGTGAACTCGACCGTCGCGGTCACCGGCTGCGACGGCGGCACGGAGTCGGGCAGCTCGACGGTCAGCGACGTCCGCGGCGCGGCGGTCGCGTTCGCTGGCCACACACGCAGCACGGTGGCGGCGTGCCGTCCAACGGTTCCGCCGAGCGCGCCGGTCGTCACGGTCTCGTCGCCCGTCCACAGGTCGCGCACGCGATACCCGGACGCGGCGGGGAGTCCGGCATCGGCGACGGAGGTGGCGATCGGCGCGGCCAGCTCGCCGCGGTTGAACAGCACCAGCACCGCCGAGCCGTCGGACATCGGCTTCGTCCACACCTCGGTCCAGCCCGTGTCGCGGACCTTGTGCCCGCCGACGCCCGCCCAGTCCCGCTGGACGGCGATGATGTCGGGGTTGTTCATCTCGGCGGCCGGAAGCGTGGCGTCGGCCGCCAGTGCCATGTCGACCACCAGTGGTGCGTTGAGCACCGCCCACAGCCCGAGTTTGGCCTGGCGCTCGGCGGTGTCGAGGTAGCTGAAGGTGAACGAGCCCGGCATGTTCCAGCCACCCGGGCCTTCGTAGCCGTCGAGCCCGTACTGCTTGTCGAGACTTCCCGTCGAGTAACCGAAGTTGAAGGTCGCGTTCTTGTACGTGCGCCAAACCTGTGCCCCGGCCGCCCGTCCCCACAGCCACGGCTTCTGGTCACGGTCGAAATCGTCGACTTCGAGCGTGATCGGGCGTCCGGTGCGCTTGATCGCGTCCGCCATCTTCTTGACCCGCGCGGGCGCGTCGCCGTTGACGCTGTGGCAGGTGTCGTAGCGCAGGTAGTCCGCGCCCCAGCCGGCGAAGGTCTGGGCGTCGAGGTCCTCGTGGTCGAGCGAGCCCGCCGCCTGGCCACTGCAGGTCTTCGCGCCCGTGCCGCTGTAGAAACCGATCTTGAGCCCGCGCGAATGCACGTAGTCCACCAGCGCCGGAACGCCGGACGGGAAGGTGGCACGGGCGGTGAGCCTGCCGCCCGCGTCGCGCTGAGCCGCCTGCCAGCAGTCGCCGAGCATGACGTACTCGTACCCGGCGTCCCGCAGGCCGGAGCGGACCAGCTGGTCCGCCGCGGCCTTCACGACGTCCTCGGTGAACGGGTAGACGCAGTAGGGATCCCCAGTGGCCCAGGTGATCCCCAGCGGGGGTCTCTCGCCCGGAACCGGATCAGGCGGTGTATCGGCCGACGCCGGGACGGCGGTGACTGTCAGGAAAAGGGCGCAGAGCAGTACGAAAAGGCGTCGCATGGGTTTCCTCCGGAAAGCGGACAAGACTCCCAGGATTGTCTTGCCCCGAGACAGAGGTCAAGAGAAAACTACGCGGTTTTCGTGGCCCGGCGGGCGATGGCGAGCGCGATCGGCGCCGCGAGCCAGCACAGGTACGCGCTGCTGTCCTCGGTCAGGAACGCGACGGGAATGGACACCCCGAACACCGCGGCCAAGCAGACGCTGCGCAGCAGGCTCTGGGCGAACACGCGGGGCGGGCCGTCCGATCGGTACAGCTGCTCGCGCCGGATCTCCCGGATGATCAGCGCGAACGACGCGGACGCCAGGACCTGCACCATCGCGTACAGGCTGAACCGGAGCGGGAAGGCGCCTTCGGCGGTGATCACCCGTGTCGCGAACGGCATCAGGACCTGCATGAACAGCCAGAGCAGGGTGAGGCTGATCAGGCGGCCGCTCAGCGAGCGGACATGGGGGAAGATCTCGTGGTGGGCGCGCCAGTGGGCGGCGATCACCACGAAACTGAGCGCGAAGGCGAGGTATTCCTTGCCGTGTCCCGCCAACGAGCTCAGCATGGCGCCGGTCGTGTCGCCCTGGGGGATGGGGAGATCCAGGGCCAGCAAGGTGAGCGCGATCGCGATCACCGCGTCGACGAAGATGCTGAGTCGTTCGGCGGCGGCCTTCCCGATCCTGTCGCCGGTTTCCGTGGGGGCCGTCATGCCGCGACCGGGCGCGGGGCGTTCGCGAGCCGCCGGGACCGCACGGCCAGGGCGATCATGACCGCCGGGATCAGGATGTCGGTGACGAGGACCCCGCCGGTGTTGCCGGGGGCGTGGTCACCGTTGGCGAACCACTGGTAGACGTGGCCGACCACGGCTCCCCAGAGGAACATCCCGCCACCGATGCCGATGGTGATGCGTTCGCGCGCCGACGCCGAGGCGGCCCGGAACCCCAGGATGGCCATGCCGAGGTTGGCGAAGGCGATTTCGAACAGGAAGGGGGTCCGCTCGAAGCCGATCGCCGTCGCCATGACGTCGGGGAAGGCGAGGAAGGCGACAGTCATCCACAGGCTGCCGCAGCCGAAGGCGCCGATGGCCCACCAGCGCTGCCAGATCTCGAGCCGCTCTTCGGACGACGTGGCGTGGCGGGCCCGGATGGCGGCTCCGGCGGCGGGCACTACGACCCAGACCAGCGGAAAGGCGGATTGGGCGAGGTAAGAGAAGTTGTCCATGGCCTCAGTCTTACCTAGTTAATATTAACCTGTCAACACTCTGGTATGGTGAGCTCGTGGATGACGGACTCGCAGACTTGTTGCACCGCGTGGTCATGCTGCTGGGCGAAGCGGCCCGGCGGCGCGCCGACGACCCCGACGGTTTGACCTACAGCCAGATACGGCTCCTGGGTACGCTGGAAGAAGTCGAGCCGACGACGCAGCACCGGCTCGCCCAGGCGCTGTCGGTGTCCGATCCGGCGATCAGCCGGGCACTGCGGCCGCTCGAAGCGGATGGCCTGGTGCGGATCACCGTCGACCCCGAACACGCGCGGCGACGGCTGGTCAGTCTCACCGAGGTCGGCCGGAAAGCCTTCCATGCCGCCGGAAAACCGCTCTACGACGAGCTCCGTGCCGGGCTCGTCGCGGCGGGCTTTCCTTACGAGCGCTATCTCGAAGACACCCTTCGGCTGGCCGAGATACTCGCGGCCGACTGATGGTGCCTCGACGGCCGCCTCGGTGAACCCTGTAGCGAATTACCGTATTACGGTATTATGATTGCTGCAGCCGACCACCGGAGGACCAGATGACCACCACTGAGCACGATCCGCAGACCTACATCGACGACATGGCACGTCGACGGGGCTACGTCCTCGACTATCACAAGGTGATGGCCAAGCAGGACTTCGAAGTGCTGCAGGCGGCCAACGGGCTGGTCAGCGCCGCGTACCTCGACCAGCGGACGCTGGACCGCCGGACGAAGGAGCTCATCTTCATCGTCAGTCTCACGGTGATGCGCGCCGCGAAGGGGCACATCCAGAGTCACATCAAGGTCGCACTCGAGTTGGGTGTCACCGCGAAGGAGATCCTGGAGGCGATCGAGATTTCGCTGCCCGAAGCAGGAATCGTCGCGTTCCAGGCCGGTTTCGAGGCCTGGCGGGAGGTCGTCGGCGCGGACGGTCTCGAACCGACTGTCGCCGCCTTCCAGGGCTGACTCGCCGGACATTCACGAAGGGAACCAGTCATGGCATACGCCGTCACCTTCATCGGACTGGGCACGATGGGGCAGCCCATGGTCCGCGCTCTCGCGCGATCCGTGCCGGTCTCGGTCCACGACGCCGACCGTGCCGCGATCGACGCGGCCGCCCGGAACGCGGGGGTGACGGCGTTGCCCGGCCTCCTGGACGGTGCCGACGCCGACGTCGTGATCCTCATGCTGCCCGACAGCACTGTCGTCGAGCGGGTGCTCGGCGATCCCGAAGCCCCGGGGAGCTTCGCCGGTCGCCTGCGGCCGGGAACGATGGTGGTGGACATGGGCTCGTCCGCGCCTCGCGCGACCCAGGAACTGGCCGAGCGACTGAAAAAGCGCGGCGTGGCGCTGGTGGACGCGCCGGTGTCCGGCGGGCCGCGCAAGGCCGCGACGGCCGAGCTGACCATCATGGCCGGCGGTTCGGCCGAAGACTGCGAGCGGATCTTTCCGCTGCTGCGCGCGATGGGGACGTCCGTGACGCACGTCGGCCCCGTCGGATCCGCGCACGCGCTGAAGGCGCTCAACAACCTGTTGTCCGCCATCGGGCTGGTCGGGGCGCTGGAAGTGTTCACCACGGGCGCCAAATTCGGCCTGGATCCGCGGATCATGCTCGAAGTCGTCAACCGGTCCACCGGCCGCAACCAGTCGACCGAGGTCAAGATCGGGCCGGAGGTGCTGGACGGGCGGTTCCAGGTCGGGTTCTCGCTTCCGTTGACCGTCAAGGACATCACCACCGCCTTGGACCTGTCGACATCGCTCGGGCTGGCGCCGGAGGTGTCGCAGGCGTGTGTCCGGTTCTGCCGTGCCGCGCTCGCCGATCTGGGGGAGGGGAACCCGGACCAGTCCGAGATCGCCCGGTACCTGGCGAAGGTGACCGGCGTCGACCTGACCGGTCGTACTACAGTGATACCGTCATAGAACAGTGACGAGGAGGCGGCCGGCGTGACAGGACAACGAGTGCAGCGCGTGGCCGCGCCTCTGCGGGCACAGGTTCTCGAAGCGCTCCGGCAGGACATCCTGGCCGCCGAGTTCAAGCCGGGGGAGCGGCTGGTCGAGGCGCGGCTGTGTGCGCGATACGAGGTCTCCCGGACAGTCGTCCGCGAAGTCCTGCGGCAGCTGGACACCGAAGGTCTCGTGACCACGGTGCCCAACCGGGGGCCGGTCGTCACCGAGTTGACGTCCGGTGACGCCGAAGCACTGTTCGAGGTGCGCGGCGCGCTGGAAGGCCTGGCAGGCGCCTTGTTCGCCGAGCGGGCCACCGAGGAGCACCGCGAGCGGATGGGCAAGGTGATCCGGCGCTACGCCCGCACGCACCGCAAGGCCGATCTGGCCGAGCGGCTGGAGATGAAGGACGAGTTCTACGACGCCCTCATCGACGGCGCGGCGAACCCGATCATCGATTCGACGCTGCGCGGCATCCACGCCCGCGTGCAGATGCTGCGCGGTCTGTCCCTGCAGGCCGAGGGCCGCGGGGCGGAGACCGTCCGGGAGCTGACAGCGATCCACGACGCCGCGGCCGTACGCCGTGACGCCGCAGCCGCTCGCGAGGCGTGCGAAGACCACGTCCGCAACGCCGCGGCCACCGCGCTGCGCGAACTCGCCGCGCGGCAGCCACACGACGGCTGACCCGCCGCCCTTCACGTACTACAAGCGCCACCGCCGCTTCCCCGCCCGCGACCGACGTTGCGAAAGTGGCTTTCGCAACACGCCGCCTCACCTCTCAATAACCCGGCGCGCCACTCGCGACCGCTGCACCGACACGTGCAGGTGGCGGGAAGGCTGCCTTCGGTCCGGATCGTGCATGGGTTGTGAAGGGCTCCTTGCCTACGCTGAGGGTTGCGAAGGGGCCCTTCACAACCTTTCCGGCGTGGTCGCGGGCGGTGTCGCCGTGGTCTGGTTTCGCGGACCAGCTGATCGAAACACCACTCAAGACACCGAATCCGTCCTAATCGGACAGTGCGGTGACCAGGAGTTCGGCCGTTGCTTCGGGGGATTCGACGTGGAAGTGGTGACTGCCCAGGTCGACCTGTTCGATGCGGACGCGGTCGCGGTAGCGCTCGACGGCCTCCTGGGTGATGATCGCGCGCACCGCGAACACCAAGACCGGCTGGGCGACTTCGCGCAACGCGGCGTCCATGTCCCAGTGCAGCAGGCCTTGGAGCGCGTGCAGTCCCGCGGGCTGGCGTACCGCGCCCATTTTCGCGATGTAGGCCTCGATCAGGGCGGGGTCGGTACCGGGCGGTGACCCCGCCTCGACCATGCCGCGCATCGCGACGGCGAAGTCCTCACGGAACGGGCGCAGGATCGCCTCGGCCGTTCGCTCGTCCTGTTTGGGGAACAGCGTCAGGTAATGCAGGGCGTCGAGGGTGACCACGCGGGTGACGGTGCCGGGCAGCAGCCTGGCGGTTTCGACCGCGACAGCGCCGCCCAGGGAATGTCCGGCGACCACACACGATTCGACGGACTCGGCGGCCAGAACGGCCACGACGTCGTGGCCGAACTCCTCCATCGTCCAGACGTCGCGGGTGGAGCGGGAGTCCCCGTGTTCGGCTAGGTCGATCGCGAGGACGCGGAGGTCGTGGGGGAGGTGGCCGATGATGGCGTCGAAGTCGTGGCGGTCGCAGCCCCAGCCGTGGACGAGCGCGAGGACGGGGCCATCGGCCGGTCCGGCGGCGGTGTAGTGGATCGTGGTCCCGCCGGGACGCTGGATCTCGCGGCTCTCGGTGTTGCTCATTACAGGGATTTCCTTTCGGCGAGCGGGGTTCGGCGTCAGAGAGCGCGGTGGTAGCGTACGGGCCAGGCTTCCTTGTCCGCCGGGCGGCCGCGCAGGGCGAGGTACGGATCGCGCAGCAGGGGACGGCCCAGCAGCACGGCGTCCGCCTCCCCGTCTCCCACGATCCGGCTCGCCGCCTCCAGACCTTCGATCTGCCCGACCGGGGCGACCGCGAGCCCCGAAGCCTGTTTGAGCGTCTTCGCGAATCCGACGTTGACCCCTGCTCGAGCGGGCGGGCGGGCTTCGGCGTCGCGCACCAAGACTCCGGACGAGACGTCGAGAAGGTCGATGCCCGCCGCCGCGAGTTCCTTCGCGAACTCGGCGGCGTCCTCGATGGTGATGCCGCCTTCGGCCCAGTCGGTGGCGGTGACGCGGACGAAGACGGGTTTGTCCGCCGGAAAGGCTTCCCGGACGGCTCGGGCCACGCGCAGTGGGAGGCGCATCCGGTTCCGCGGGCCGCCGCCGTACTCGTCGGTCCGGTGGTTGGCCAGCGGAGACAGGAACTGGTGCAGGAGGTACCCGTGCGCGGCGTGGAGTTCGACAGCCTGATACCCGGCCAGGTGGGACATCCGGGCCGCTTGGGCAAAGGCCTCGACGACCTCGTCGAGGTCGGCCTGACTGGCTTCGCGGGGCACGGCAAGGTCGCCGAACGGGATCGCCGACGGCGCGAACAGATCCCAGCCGCCGTCGGCCACGCTGACCGGGCCGTTCTGCCCACCGCCCTCCCAGGGAACCTGGTGTGATCCCTTCCGGCCGGCGGCCAGCAGTTGGATCGCGGGGACCGCGCCGTGTCCGGCGATGAACGAGGTCAGCCGCCGGTGCGCGAGAGCCTGCTCTTCGGTCCAGATCCCGAGGTCCGCCGAGGTGGTCCGGTGCCGCGGGCCGACCGCGGTGGACTCGACCATGATCAGGCCCGCCCCGCCGACCGCGCGCTGGCCGTAGTGCACCAGATGCCAGTCGGCGGGCATTCCGTCGGATCCCGCGGCGTACTGGGCCATCGGCGACATCCAGACGCGGTTGGGGATCGTCACCTCCCGCAGCCGCAACGGTTTCATCTCCGGGCCGGGTGATTCCTTGCTGGGCACAGCTGAACTCACTTCCTCACGAACATCCGATGACCGTAATACGGTCTGTTGACAGATGAGAATACCGTATTACGGTAATGCAATCGATCGGGCGGGGTGCTCCGGTCGTCCTCGACCTCAAGGAGAGCCGTGAAAGCAGACGAGCACACCGTTGTGTCCGCGCCTTCGGTCAGGATGACCCGCAAGCAGCGGAAGGCGATCCTCGCCGGGGCGCTCGGCAACGCGATCGAGTACCTGGATTGGGGGATCTACGCGTCTCTGGCCCCGGTCTTCGCGAACCAGTTCTTCCCTCGGGGCGATCCGGCCGCCGCGTTCCTGTCCACCCTCGCGATCTTCGCGGCGGGCTTCTTCGTGCGCCCGCTCGGCGGCGTCGTGCTGGGCGCCTACGCCGACCGGTTCGGCCGGAAGAAGGCGCTGACGTTGACCATCAGCCTGATGTCGGCCGGTGGGCTCGCCATCGCGGTGTGCCCGACCTACGAGCAGGCGGGTGTGGTCTCGCCCCTGATACTCCTGGTGGCCAGGCTGGTGCAGGCGTTTTCCGCGGGCGGGGAATGGCCGAGTTCGGTGTCGTACATCGTGGAGAACGCGGCTCCGCGGAGAAGGGCGTTTGCGGGATCCTTCCAGCAGGTGTCGACCGCGGGCGGGATCCTGCTCGCGTCGCTGTTCGCCCTCGCCGTGACCTCGCTGCTGGACGATCGGCAACTGCACGCCTTCGGCTGGCGGATCGCCTTCGCCGTCGCCGCGGCGCTGGGTCTGATCGTCCTGTGGTTGCGGGTCCGCACCGAGGAAACGCGGCACTTCGACGACGCGGTGGCGTCCGCCGCCCCGCATCGGCCGGTACGGACCCTGTTCGCCGAGCACAAGCTGAGCCTGCTCCGCGTCGTCGGGATCACGGTTCCCGGGACGATCGTCTACTACCTGTGGATCACGGCCATGCCCGGCTATGTCACCGCGACCACCGGCCTCGACCTCGGCTCGGCCCTTCTCGCGAACTCCTTGTCGGTCGTCGTGTTCATCCTGCTGCTCCCGCTCGGAGGACTGCTGTCCGACCGATTCGGCAGGCGTCCCACCTTCATGTTCTTCGTCGTCGGGTTCGCGCTGTACGCGTGGCCCGCCTACCGCCTGCTCGACGGAGCGGGTTTCTGGACGCTGCTGCTCGTCGAACTGGCCGGGGTGGTGCTGCTCGTCGGCAACTCTGCGAACGTGGCCGCGATCTACGCCGAACTGTTCCCGACCAGGGTGCGCACGACCGGGACCGGCCTGCCCTACGCGGCGACGGTCGCCGTGTTCGGTGGCACGGCGCCGTATTTCACGACCTGGCTCGCCGACATCGGGCAGCGGGACAAGATCTGGATCTACGTGGTCGCCGCGGCGGTGGTCGGCGTGGTCACGATCATGACGATGCCCGATACCGCGCGCCTGGACCGGCTCCCGTGACGACATGCGAGACCTCCTCGGTGTCAGTCGACCGTCAGCAGGTGACTGATCTCGGCCGCGGCGGCCATCACCAGTGGCGCGAAGGTGTGCTCCTGGGCGCGGTGAAAACGCATCTCCGGGATGGCGAGGGTGACCGTCGCGATCGGATGCCCGAGCGGATTGGTGATGGCGGCGCCGATGGAGGCCACGTGCGGGCGATACCACGAGGAGGAGCCGTTGAGCGCGTACCCGCGCTTCGCGGTCTGGGCGATCTCCCGCCGGAGTTCCGCGACGTCCGGTACGGGGGCGTCGGCGAACTCCGTGAGTTCGTGTCGCAGCAGTTCGTCGACCTCGGCGTCGTCGAGCAGCGCCATGATCGCCGTGCCGCCCGAGGTGGCGCGCAACGGCACCCGGGTGCCGACGTCGAGAAAGACGCGGACGACCTGGGTGGTGTCCTCGCGGGCGAGGATGACGAGACATTCGCCGTCGCGCAGACCGAGAATGACCGTCTCGTCGGTCTCGGCCGCCAGGCCCTCGAGGACCGGCTTCGCCACGTCCTGGAGATCTCGCTCGCCCGTACTGCGCAGCCCGAGGGCCAGTACCTTCCTGGTCACCCCCCACCGGGCGCGCTCGGGGTCCATGATCTTGAGCCAGCCGGCCTGCCGGAGTGTCACCAGGCACCGCTGGACGGTGCCCTTCGGGATCTCCGTCACGCGGGCCAGTTCCGAGACGCCGATCGGTTGCCGCACGGCGACTTCCTCGAACACTCGCAAGGTGTTCAGGACGCTGTTCATCGATCTGACGCTGCCGGTCGGCTGGTCCGCTTCTTCGCTCATGAGAGCGAGCGTACCGGCAGTTGGGTTACTATGCGATATGCCGTATCGGATTGTGAAACGGAGCGTCCATGGATCTCGTAGTGGTGGGAGACGTCGTCCCGGCGGGATGGCCGCGGCGAACGGCGGGGGAGCGCTCCGGACCGGGTGATCCGGCGTTCGGGCTGCTCCGCGGCGGTGATCTGACGATCGGCAACCTGGAGGTTCCGCTCACCGGCGCCGGGGTGCGTGCCGAGAAACTGGTGACGATGCGCGCGCCTGCCGCGGGTGCGGGGGAGCTGGCGGCACTCGGCTTCGATCTGGTGTCCCTGGCGACGAACCACGCGCTGGATTTCGGCGTCGAAGGTCTTCGCGACACGGTGTGCGCGCTGGACGCCGCGGGTGTCCGGCACGCCGGGGCGGGCGAGACGATCACCGAGGCGAACCGGCCGCGAGTCGTGTCCGCGGGCGGGCGGACACTCGCCTTCTTCAGCTTCTGTTCCGCACTTCCGCTGGGCTTCAACGCCACGGCCGACCGTGCCGGGATCGGGGCGATCCGGGTGCGCCAGAGCTTCGAGTTCGACAGCACGTTCCTCGACGAGACCCCCGGGACGCCGCCCTTCGTGCACTCGAGCGCGCACGAACCGGACGTGCGCGCGGCCGAAGCCTTGATCGGCGAAGCCAAGCAGCGCAACGACTTCGTCGCCGTGGCCCTGCACTGGGGTGTCCCGTTCTGCTACCTGCCCGCGACGCAGGGCCCGCTGGCGGAGTACCAGCGGCCGCTGGCCCGGCGCCTGATCGACGCCGGCGCGGACCTCGTCATCGGGCATCATCCGCACTGCCTGCATCCGGTGGAGTTCTACGAACAGGGGCTGATCCTGTACTCCACCGGGAATTTCCTCTTCGATTGGTGCGACGGGTGGAACGCGGAATCGATGACGGCGCGGGAGGACGCACACCCGGCCCCGCCCTACGAAGCGGCTTTGGTCACGGGTCCTTGGTTCGAGAGCGCGGTGTTCCGGGTCCGGCTCGGCGGGGCCGGCGGGCCCACGCTTCGCCTGGATCCGATCGAACTCGATGCGGACAGTCAGCCGATCCTGCCACGTCCCGAGGTGGCGGCTTCGATCCTTGCCCGGTTCTCGGCTATGTCGCGGGAACTGGATCCGTCCTTTGTGGTCGATGATGATGGGAGCGTGAGGCATGAGTGAACCTTGGCAGTGGGATGAACAGATCTGGCGCGGGCACGTCGAACGGGTCCGCGCGGGACGTCCGTTGCGGCCGGATTCCTGGCCGGGTCGTGCCAAGGTGGCGGTGGCCTTGTCGTTCGACTCCGATCACGAGACGATCCCGCTGCGCGACGGCGAGATCCTGCCGGGAAAGCTGTCGCAAGGCGAATACGGCGCCAGGGTCGGCGTGCCCCGGATCCTGAAGCTGCTCGACCGGTTCGAGGCACCGTCGACGTTCTTCATGCCCGCCGTGTCCGCGCTGCTGCACGACGGCGAAGCGAAGTCCTATGTGGACGCCGGGCACGAGATCGCGCTGCACGGCTGGATCCACGAACGCAACACCCAGGTGCCACCCGGAGCCGAACGCGACCTCGCTTTCCGGGCCGCGGACACCCTGGAACGTCTCACCGGTGTGCGACCGGTCGGTATCCGCACCCCGTCGTGGGACTTCTCCGAGCATTCGCTCGAGATCATCCGCGAGCTGGGCCTGACGTACGACTCGTCGTTGATGGCCGACGACGACTGCTACGAGATCGTCGCCGACGGTGAGCCCACCGGCATCGTCGAGCTGCCCGTGGAGTGGATCCGTGATGACATGCCGTACTTCATGATGGAGCGATTCGGGGCACAGCGGCCGTACACACCGCCGCGCGGTGTGCTGTCGATCTGGCGTGACGAGTTCGACCTCGCCCTCGCCGAGGGCGGCGTCTTCCAGCTCACTCTCCACCCGCACGTCATCGGGCATCGCTCCCGCGTCGCGATCCTCACCGAACTGCTCGAGCACATCGTCTCCCACGACGGCGTCTGGTTCGCCACGCACGCCCAGATCGCGGACCACGTCGGAAAGGACCTGTCACGATGACCGGAATCGAGCGCTCGTTCGAGCAGAACCTGGACTCGGTCCTGGAGCTTTCGCACCGGATCAACGCCAACCCCGAACTGGCCTTCGAAGAACACGAGACGTCGGAATCGCTCATCGCGGCGCTGGAGGCCGGTGGGTTCACGGTGGAGAAAGGGGTGGCGGGCCTGCCGACGGCGTTCGTCGCCTCGGCCGGGGCCGGTGACTTCGTATTCGGCCTGTGCGCGGAAATGGACGCGCTCCCGGGCATCGGGCACGGCTGCGGTCACAACGTCATCGCCGCGTCCGCCGTCGGTGCGGCGCTGGCGCTGGCCCCCTTCGCCGACGAACTCGGGCTGACGGTGCGGGTGTTCGGCACCCCGGCCGAGGAAAAGGGGACCGGCAAGGAGATCATGGTCAACCACGGCGTCTTCGACGACACCCACGCGGCCATGATGGTGCACCCGACGCTCAAGGACGTCGTCGTCCCGCACCTGCGCGCTTCGCGATCCTGGCAGGTCGCCTACACCGGGGTCGGCGGGCACGCCTCGCGCCCTTGGAGCGCGCTGAACGCGGGGGACGCGACGGTCGTCGCCCAGACCGCGATCGGTCTGCTGCGCCAGCAACTGCGCGACGGCATCAGGGTGCACCACGTCGTCAAGGAGGCCGGGGCGGCCGTCAACGTCATCCCCGACCACGCGGTCGTCGACTGCATGATCCGCGCCGACACCATCGACGAAGTCGACGAAGTGTGGGAACGGGTGCGGCGCTGCTTCGACGCGGGGGCCGTGGCAACCGGCACCGGCGTCGAGTACACCGCGTTGCCCTCCATCTACCGCGAATTCCGGCACGACCCCGATCTGGCGCCGCTGTTCGAGAAGCACGCGAAGGTCGTCGGCCGGACCTTCCCCGACTATCCGGACAAGATGTTCGGCTCGACGGACATGGGCAACGTCTCGCTGCGCGTTCCCGCCATCCACCCGATGCTCTCCTTCGACCTCCCGCCCGAGGCGGGCAACCACACCGCCGCCTTCGCCGTCGCGGCGGGCGGCCCCGACGGCGACCGGTTCGTCCACGACGCAGGCTTGGCGATGGCCCTCACCGTCGCCGAGGTCGCGCGGTCCGGGGAGATCCGGGCACGGCTGATCGCCAGGGGCCGCCGACTCGCGGAGTGAACGCGGTAGAGGTGACCGTGTCGGTTTGCTCGCTCGTGTGTCGGTTCGGGTGTCGCGAAAGCCACTTTCGGGACGTCTGATGTCCTGAAAGTGGCTTTCGCGACATCAGGGTGGCGGTGAGGTGCGACCCGCCGGACCAGGCACGGGTAGCCACGGGCAGGCGTTGCGAACGCCACTTTCGCAACCTTCAGTGTTGCGAAAGTGGCGTTCGCAACGCACCCCCAGTCCCACCCACGACCAAGACACGTTCGCCTCACCTCTCGGAAAGGTCGAGCGCTGTGTCACGGACGGAATCCGGAACACAGCACTCGACCGGTCTTCGGTGGACGGTTCCTAGTCGTCCGCGACCATCAGCCAGTAGCCACCGAGGCTCTCCGGGCACCGCCAGTGGTCCCACTTGTGGGTGTTCCACCCGTCGAAGCCCGCCCAGTAGCAGGTGTCGTAGTCGTTGTAGATGTCGTGCAGCCGCCATTCCAGATCCCGCTGCTGAGCCGTCACAGGGGCGGCCTCCCCGAACGTCGCGGCCGATGCCGGTGTGGCGAGACCGGCCCCCAGGGTGAGCGCCAGCACGCTCACCGCGACACTCACCGTTTTCTTCAGCGTGTTCATCGAATCCCCTTTCTTCGAAACCATCGCGGACTCAGTTGCCGCAATAGCTGACCCATTTACTGGAGGCGATGTTGTCCTGGACGCTTTGGCCGTAGCCCGACCGGCCGGGCCCCCAGCTGAAGATCCACTGGCCGGAGCTCAGCGGCCACCACGTGTCGCCGCGCCCGATGCACGCCCACGCGCCCGCGTAGCTCGCACCCCAGTAAAGATTGACCTTGTCGTTGGTCGCCATGTAGCCGTTGTTGAACACGGCGTTGACGTTGTTCGTGCAGTCGCCCCAGCTCGGCGCGTTGTTGCTCCAGTGACAGTCAGCGCCCACTTCGGTGTAGGCGTAGACGTACCCGTCAGCGGCCGAAGCCGTCGGGGGAGCGGTCGCCGCTCCCGCGGGCAGTGCGGTGGCGAAGGAGAATGCCAGCAACAGTGCCAGCAAACCGGCAATACGATTTCTCCACACAATCGATCCCTTCTCGTGTTTCCTTTCCTGGTTTTCGGCAGGCCTCATCGCTGGGCGTTCTTCACCGCGGCCCCGGCTCGAGGAAGCGCCGCGAGTTGGAGGCGGAGCCGGGTTTCCAGCCCTTCCCGGTACTCCGCGCGAACGTCCGCCTGCCGCGACCGGTCCAGTTCACGGGCGGTGGCGGCGAGCCCGGTGCGCCCGGCGCAGGTGGCCTCGGCGACGGCTGTGCGGATCTCCCCGTCTCCTCCGGCTCCGGCATCCGGAGCGCTGATCGCCGCTCGCGCCGCCGCCGGGGATTCGTAGGGAAGTCCCGCTTCCTTCATGCAGCCGCTCCATCGGGCGACAGCGGCGGTGAAAGCCGGATCCGTCACGACCCGCCCTCGCCACAGCCCGGGAAGAGCTTCGGCGATCTTGCTCGCCCGGTACCACGCCGCGAGGTCACCGTAGAGTTCGCGCCACGTTTGGGAGGTACAGCCGTTGTCGTACCTCGACAACAGCCCGCCGGCGGGCGGGACGGTCTCCACCCGGCCGGGGCCGGTCCCGTTGAGCGCGGCCACCGCGGCCTTCCTGCCCTCGGCCGGGAGTCCGTCGAAGTACACCTTGTTCGAGTCCGCCCGGGCGTCGGCGTTCCGTCGCAACTCGGTGCCGTAGCCGTGCCGGCTCGCCCAGTCGATGTCGTCGATCACGTAGGGGAACCGCTCGGGTTCGGCCCGGCGGTCGTAGGTCGTGATCCAGAGCCGAAAACCGTGGCGCGCCATGCAGTCACGGACGAGGAACTGCTCGGCGTCGTGGAGCTCGGCTTCTTCCCTTCCGGTCAGCGCGCGAAGTTCGGGTGCGGCCGCGCAACCGGTGACGGCCAGCGGCACCAGGCACACGACGGCGAGAATCCTCCCCAGCAACCCCATGTCTCCCCCAGGCGGTGTACCTCGTGCGCCCCAGTGCAGCGAGGTGAGGGCCCAGATCTACCGGCGCGCCGTTGTTCACGGTCGGCGGACGGCCGGTTAAGAAAGACCGGTGAAGAATGACGAGCGCCTGACCAGCTCAGACGGGCGTCATCGGCACGGCGCGGACGTGTCGACGCCGGGGAAGTACGCGGCGCGCTGCTCCGTCGTGACCGGTGGGTGGGCGAGCGCGCACGCTTCGGCCGCCGCGTCGTCCGGGTCGATCCGCCACAACAGGGCGACCCCGTCGCGCCCGCCGGCGAGCAGGTTCCGCCCGTCCGGGAAGAAGGCCACCGTGTGCACTTCGCCGGGGTGACCGGAGAGGGTCGCCCACGGTACGGGTGCGCGGGGGTCGTGCGCGTCCCACAGCCGGACGGTGTGGTCGTACGCGGCGGTGGCGATCCGGGAACCGTCGGGTGAGAAGGCCACCGCGGGGACAGCGCCGTGATGCCCGGCCAGCGTCGAGACTTGCGACGGCGAGTGCGGGTCGCGCACCTCCCATACGCGTGCGGTGCGGTCGAGTCCGGCGGAGACGAGATGTCGTCCGTCGGGCGCGAAGTCCAGCGCCAGAACGCGATCGGTGTGGCCCTGCAGGGTCGCCACCAGCCGAGGCCGGGCGGGATCCGAAACGTCGGTCAGGCGCACGGTTCTGGACATGGCGGAGGCGAGCAGATCACCGCGTGGTGAGAACGCCAGCGCGGGTGTGAAGTCGGTGGCGCCCGTGACTTCCCCGACGGCGAGCGGCCGGGAAGCGTCGCGCAGCGACCACAGCCGGATCACGTGCTCGTCATCGTCGCCGCCGACGGCGAGTACGGCGCCGTCCGGGCTGAAGCTCAGCGTCCGCGCGGTGCCGGGATGCTGAATCGGCCGTGGCAGCAGGCGGGCGCGGGCCGGGTCGGAGACGTCCCACAGCCGGACCAGCCCGTCCACGTCCCCGGCGGCCAGCACCGTCCGGCTCAGCGCGAGGGAACGGACCTTGGCCATCTGCGACGCGGGCAGGGCCAGCCGACGGGGCCGGTCCGGGTCGGCGACGTCCCACAGGCGCACGGCGCCGTCGCGGGCGCCTGTCGCGGCCGTCCGCCCGTCGGCCGAGACCGCCGAAGCCCGGACGGTGTCGGTGTGCCCGCCCAGGATCCTGCCGGGCACGTCGGTGAGGCGGACCGTGCCGTCGTTGCCCCCGGTGGCGACGGCTCGCCCGTCGGGGCTGAAGTCCGCCGCCCAAACGGTGTTGGTGTGGCCCGCGATGGTGCCGATCACGGTGGGCGCCGCCGGGGCCGACACGTCCCACAACAGCGCGGTGTAGTCCCACCCTGTCGTGACGACGGTCTTGCCGTCGGGCGAGAACCGGGCCGCCTGCACCGTGTCCCGGTGCTGGGCCAGACGGCCCACCTCCCGTGGCCCGCCCTCGGCCCGCAGATCCCACAAACGGGCGGAGGAGTCGAATCCGGCGGTGAGCAACAGCGCGCCGTCGGGGCTGAACACGGCGGAGTTGACCACGGCCGAGTGGACCGGCAGGCGGGCTGTACGGACGGGGCGGGCGCGGTCGGTGACATCCCACAGCCCGACCGTGCCGTCGTCGGAGGCGGTGACCGCGCCGCGCCCGCCGGGGTCGAACTCGGCCCACGACAGCGGGCCGTCGTGGCCGGTCAGCGTCGAAACGCGGGTCGGCGTGCTCGGGTCGCGGACGTCCCACAGCGCGGCGGTGCCGTCGTTGGCCGCGGTGATCAGCGCGGTGCCGTCGGGACTGAATCCGGCGTGGTACACCGCTTCGGTGTGGGCCCGCACCTCGGCGAGCAGCCGGGGTACGTCGGGGTTTTCCACATTCCACAACGACACCACCCCGTCGTGCCCGGCGGCGGCCAGCCGGGCTCCGTCGGGGGTGAACGCCAGCGACTCCACTCGCTCCGACTTGCCCGTGATCTCCGCCGCGGGTTCGGGGGAGTGGGGCGACGGCAGCCGCCAGAGCCGCACCGTGCGGCTGTCGCCGGCGCTGGCCAGCAGCGTGCCGCGCTGCCCGAACGCCACCGCCCGCCGGGCTTCGTCGCCGGTCAGGACGGTGGTGCGGGGTCCGATGACGGTGCTGAGCAGGCTGCCGCGGGTGTCGGCGGTCGGGTCGAGCCGGAAGGCCTCGAGGGCGAGTTGCCCCGCCAGCGCCGGGTCGACCGTGCGCAGCGCCGGTGCCTGTGTGGCCACCTTCTGCGCGAGAGCGGAGTTTCGCTGTGCCGCGGAGACCTGCGCGGCTCGCGCGGCGTACCAGGTCGCCCCCACCGCGATCAGGAGAAGAACACTCAACAACGCCACCAGCGCACGCAGCTGGGACACCCGTCTTCGTTCGGCGGCGTCGATTCGCGTGCTTTCGGCCACCGAGGCCGCCAGGAAGTCCCGCTCGGACTGGCTGAGTGCCCCGTCGTGGTGCTCGGCCCACGACTGGGCCAGCGCCAACCGCACGCCCCGATACAGCGCGCCCGAGTCCTTGTCCAGCGCCCGCCAGGTGGCCGCGGCGTCGGTGAGTTCGCGGTGTACCCGCAGCCCCTCGCGGTCTTCCGAGAGCCATTCGCGCAGGCGTGGCCACGAGCGGATGAGGGCTTCGTGCGCGATTTCCACGCTGTCCTCGCCCAGCACGAGCAGCCGCGCGGTCGCCAGGTGCTCCAGCACCGATCGGACGTCACCGCCGAGCTGGTCCAGTTCGTCCCGGCTCGCCCGCCGTTTGGTGTCCTTGGTTCCCTCGCCGAGCGCGCACAGCCGCAGGAACACCTGCTGGGCGGTGCGACGATGTCCGGGGGAAAGCGCGGTGAACGCGACTTCGGCCGTATGCGCGACAGCGTGTTCGATCCCGCCCGCGGCCTCGTATCCCTTCAACGTCAACGTCGTGCCACGACGACGTCGCCACGTCTCCATCAACACATGGGAGACCAGGGGCAGCACACCGTGCTGTCCGGCGGCGTCGGCGACGACGCGGGCGACCAGCGCGGTCTCCACCCTGCAGTCCACGAGCGCGGCGGGGCGGACGACCGCCTCGCGCAACTCGTCGATCGACATCGGCTCGACCGTCACCTGCCCTTCGCGCAAGGCGTGCGACAGCGCGGGATGCCCGACGCAATCCCCGTAGAAGTCGGCGCGCACGCTCAGCACCACCCGGCAGGTGCTGTGCTCGGTGGTCGCCGCCGTGAGCAACTGGTCGATGAACCGGATCCGCTCGGTGCGATCGGCGCAGAGTGTGAACACCTCTTCGAACTGGTCGACGACGAGCACCAGTTCGCCCTCTTCGGGGGCGATCCGCCGGACGACGTGGTGCAGTCCCCGCGGATCGTCCGTCGGCCGCGCGACCGGTGTGCCCGCCAGGCGCGCCAGCCGGATGAGGCACTCCTCGAGCGGATGCGGACCCGGCGTCAGCACCACGGTGGGCCCGGCCAGCTTCGGCGTCACTCCCGCCCGCAGCAAAGAAGTCTTGCCGGTGCCGGACGCGCCGACGACCACCACGACCCGATGCCGGGTCAGCTGGTCGAGCACCTCCTCCACCAGCGTTTCCCGGCCGAAGAACTGCGCCGCGTCCTCGACCCGGAACGGCGCGAGCCCCGTGTACGGCGAATCGTCCAAGGCCGGCGGTTCCGGCGGCTGCAGCGCCACCGACACCTCGCGCCACCGACGCTCCCACTCTTCAGAGTCCCCGTCGCACGCCCGCACGTACGCCAGCGTCACGTCGAGGCTGGGGAGCTTTCGCCCCGCGGCGGCCTGCGACAGCGCGGCCTCCGAGTAATGCGCCCGCGCGCTGAGCACCCGATAGGTCGGCTTACCCGCCTTCTCCCGCAACAGCCGCAAATCTCGTGCGAACTCCACCAACGGCCCGTTCCCGGCGGCCAACGGGTTTTCCTCACGCGGCATCCGCCCCACCCCCACCCGACATGGTCCACGATCAAGGCCGCTTCATCCAGGTGGGGCCGAACGGCCTAGCAGCCGGGTGCGGCGTTGCCCTCGACGAATGCGCATTACCGGAAGCGGGCCGGGCAATACGCCTTTCCGATGACGATATCGGACGAGATCGCAGAATCCGATCACGTGGGTTTTCCAACGAAAGGAACCAATCCAGTACGATGAATGGGGGCGCGAACGGATGATCCGTACCCGAGGGGACCTTGACAGCGCAACAAGGATTCGGCTTCCACGCATCCGTCACGGCGGGTTCGGAATTTGTATCCCCGTTCGGCCGTCCGGCCCAGATCCGGCCATCTCGCGTGTGACTTTTCTCCCTTGTCACCCGATTGCGGGTCCTCACCCGCGAGGAGAAGCGAGAAGATCCATGCCGGACGGCGACGAAAGAGGATTCGGCGAAAAATGAGTACCGACGTCGCCACGGCGGTCGGTTCGACGGATCGCCCGAGCGAGCAAACCTGTTCTCGGCGACTGCGGGCGCCGCCCGCCCGGACCGCCCGCACGGCCCGGTGCCACCCCGGGCGCCCGTCAAAGACCCCAAGGGGAACCATGAACCGCCTCACCACGCTGGTAGTAGACGATCAACCCCTCATCAGATACGCGCTCAGCAGGCTGTTGCGGGACTCGGCGGGGGTGGGGGCGGTGACCGAAGCCGCGAGCGAGCCAGAAGCGTTGTGGCAGTGCGAAAAGAGCCACCCCGACATGGTCATCACCGAGCTGTCGATCTGGGGTGAGCCCGCCGGGACGGCGATCTGCCGGTTCGTCAAGGAGCACCTCGAGCACGCGACCGTCCTGGTCTTCGCCGGTGACGCCTCGCCTTCGGCCATCGCCATGGCGCTGAACGCGGGCGCGGACAGTTTCGTGCACAAGTCGGCCGACGGCGGCCAGGTGATGTCGGCGGTGCGCTCCACCCTCGCCGGGCAGCGGGTTTGCCTGCAGGCAGGGGGAACCCCGCCGGCGGTCACCGAAGCCGTGCGGTACGCGAGCCTGATGACCAGGCGAGAGGAGGAGATCCTCGCGTTGATCCTCTACCGGTGGTCCAACGACGAGATCGCCGAAGAACTGCACCTCGCGACGCAGACGGTGAAGAACTACGTCAGCCGGATCCTACAGAAACTGGGCTTCGGCAGCAGGCGTGACCTGTTCCGGGCACTGCGTTTCCGGCCGGGTGGCAACCCGCTGCCACGGCTGGACTCCACGTCGCACGAAGGCGAGTCGTATGCCGCGGAGCGGCTTGCCGGGTATCGGTGCTAGGCCGGTCGGGTGTGCGACGTACCGGAAGTACCGAGACCGTCCGAGGTTCGGTACCCGCCGTATCCTGTGGCGCCGAGACCGTTTTCCTAGCGTTGCTGTCATGACGAAGCCAGGTTCCCTGCTCCTGCTCCTCGCGCTCGCCGGAACCCCCGTCCCGGATACCGTCCGGCCTTCGTCGGTCAAGATCCATGAGGTGCTCGGCGGTCCGGCGGGCTACATCGACCTGCGCAACACCACTACCACCACGCTCGACATCGGTGGCTGGTCCGTCCAGGCGTGCACGGGCGGAGCCGTGCCCGTCGAGCTGGCCACCGTGCCCGCCGGAAGCGAGATCGCCGCCGGTGACCACTTCCTCATCACCGGACAGGGCTTCGGCGGGACAGTGCAGCAGCTGGTCGTGGAGGCGATCGTCGGCGACGGCGAGATGCTGCTGGACCGGCGCGGAGCCCGCGTCGACAGCATCGGATGGGCGCCGTCTTCGCCCTGTCGCGAGAACCAGGCTGCTTCGGCCTGTCCCGGTTTGGCTCAGGCAAGGGACGCCGTCAGTCGCGACACCGACAACAACAAGGCCGACTTCGGCTGTGTGCGGCCGATCGACTGAGTGTCGTCTGCTTGTCCGTCCGTGAAATCCGTTCGCCAGTGCAAGAAAGGTGCGGTCGTGACCGCGAACAGCAACCGCGGGGACGCGACCCCGCTGTGCGAGCTGCTCACCGAACAACGAATCGCGAAAGGCTGGTCACAGTGTGACCTGGTCGCGAAGTTGCATACCCTCTCGGGCAACGACAGCGTCACCCGGGAGGAGATTTCCCGCTGGGAGCGGGGAAAGCGCATCCCCGGTCCGTACTGGCGGCAGTGGCTCGGCGACGTCCTGGACACGTCCAGCCGTGAGCTCGAAATCGCCGCCGCGGTCGCGAGAAGACGACGGCGAAAAGACGCGCCCGAGCGACGGTGGACAATTATCGACTGACGGGAAAGTACCGAAAAACTGGCCCCTTCCCGGCGGTGCCCCGGTTCTCGGATACTTATCTGGTCGCCACCGGTTGAAAGGATTCCGGTCTGGCGAATAAAACCCCCGGCAAGCAAGCTGAAAGGAATTTCTCATGCGACGAATTCTGGGTGCTTCGGCGGTATTCGCGATGCTGGCGATCGGTATGGCTGGCGGTGTCGCGAACGCGGCAGGCGAGAGTGAAGGAACCGAGGTCGCGCCGCTCGTCTCGTCCACCGTGGTCGTCAACGAGGTTTCGACCCGCGGCGTGAACGGCCAGCTCGACGAGTTCATCGAGCTGCGCAACATCTCGAGCCAGCCGCAGGACATCAGCGGCTACCTGGTCCGCATCTACTCGCCCTCGGGCATCCTGACCGACACGATCGTCATGCCGGCGGGCACGATCCTGCAGCCGAAGTTCACCGCCGGCCAGTACGCGGTGCTGGTCGGACAGAACTTCTCCGGCACCATCTCCGACCAGACGAACGTCATCCCCTTCACGCTGGCCGGCGTCGACGGCATCCCGACCACGGGTGGCGTGACGGTGCAGAACCTGGCAGGCACGAAGCTCGACGGTGTCGGCTTCAGCAACGCGGTCCTGCCCGCGCGTGAAGGCCAGGCCGCGACTCCGGAGAGCGCCGCCACCGATCAGCTCAACGCGTCGAACAGCCGCAACATCCTGAGCACCGACACCGACAACAACCGGCAGGACTTCTCGCTCCAGCTGCGCAGCGCGGGTCAGTAGGTCCACGAGACCGACCCCTCTCGACCGGGCCCGGGCCGCCGTCGGCGGTCCGGGCCCTTCCATGGCGGTATCTCGCCAACGGCGACATACCGCCACCGAGAGTTATTTTCATTCAGGTAGTCCTGCCTCATCCTCGGGAAACTCCATCTTCGCGGCGGCCGTGCTCACGGCCGCTTCTCACTATCCGAGGAGAGTCACTTGACTAGACGCCCACGGCACCCGTTGGCGATTCTGGCTGCCTCCGCACTGGTCGCCCTGTCCCCGCTACCGGTAATCACGACCGCCGCGACCGCTGCCACCGCCGGATCCCCTCCCGTCGCCGGGAGACCTGACGTCCATCGCGTCACCTTGCTCACCGGTGACATCGTGACCTACGAAAGAGACGGCACCGGGCACGACAGCGCTCAAGTCGAACCGGCGGTGCGGCCGGACCGGCCGAGTCCGGCGTTCCAGATCACGAGTACCGTCGAAGGCCTGATGGTGTATCCGTCCGACGCGCTTCCGTTCGTGGGCAAGGGTTTGCTCGGCCGGGAGCTGTTCAACGTCACCGCGCTCGTCGGAGACCGGCGTGACGACGCGGCGAGCGCCACCATCCCGGTCATCGTGCGCTACGGCGATCGGTCGGCTCAGTCCGCGCAGTCTTTGGACGCGAAAGCGAAGACGCTCCCGCAGACCCAGCGACTCACCCCGCTCGTCACGGCCAACGGGGTGGGTGTGCAGGTCAGGAAAGCGGGCACGGCCGACTTCTGGCGTTCGCTCGTCGCGTTCGACCCGGGCGGGAAACCCGTTCTGAACCATGGGATCTCACAGGTCCGGCTGGACAGGAAGGTCCGGGTGGCGCTGGACAAGAGCACCGGCCAGGTCGGTGCTCCGTCCGCGTGGAGCGGTGGTTGGACCGGGAAGGGGAGCACGGTCGCGGTGGTGGACACCGGGATCGACGAGAAACATCCCGACCTGGCGGGCAAGACGATCACCTCGGCGGATTTCAGCGGAGACGGTGACGTCGTGGACCGCCATGGCCACGGCACCCACTGCGCGTCGATCGTCGCCGGCACCGGCGCGGCCTCGGGCGGTCGCTACAAGGGCGTGGCACCGGACGCGAAACTGGTGGTGGCCAAGGTTTTCGACGCTTCCGGCGAAGGTGACACCGCACAGGTGATGGCCGGGATCGACTGGGTCGTCGCCCAGGGCGCGAAGATCGTGAACCTCAGCTTGGGTGCCGGTGTGAGCGACGGAGCCGACCCCTTGAGCGAGCAGATCGACACGCTTTCCGCGAAGTCCGGCACGCTGTTCGTGGTCGCGGCCGGGAACTCCGGGCCGGGCGATCGAAGCGTCACGACGCCGGGAGCGGCGACGTCCGCGCTCACGGTCGGTGCGGTCGACAGGGACGACAAGATCGCGTGGTTCAGCAGCCGCGGCCCGCGGTTGCGGGACGCCGTGGTCAAACCGGAGATCACCGCACCGGGTGTCGGGATCGTCGCCGCACGGGCGGCGGACACGGCGATGGGCGAACCGGTGGACGACTCGTACACCGCGGCATCGGGCACTTCGATGGCGACGCCGCATGTCGCGGGCGCCGCGGCGATCCTGTTGCAGCAGCGGCCGGGGCTCACCTGGCAGGAACTGAAGAACACGCTCGTCACCACGGCCAAGGACGTCGGCCTTCGCTGGTACGAGCAGGGAGCCGGACTCCTCGACGTCGCACGGGCCGTCTCGCAGAAGGCGACCGGTACCGCTGTCGCGAGCTTCGGTCGTAACGAACGGACGACGAACAGCGCGGCGCAGGTCGTACGGCAGCTGTCCTACACCAACACCGGTGACCGGCCGCTGGCCTTGAACCTGAAGCTGGCCGTGCAGCCATGGGACGGCGGCGCCAAGCCGGGCACCGGGATGCGCCTGGCGAAAACGGATCTGTCGATCCCGCCGAAGTCCAGCACCACCGTCGACCTCGCCGTGAATCCGAGCGAAGGGGTGGCGGGCGTCTATGGCGGCGCAGTGGTGGCCACGACCGCGGACGGGGCCAACTCCGTGCGGACGGCCGTGAGCACTTACAACGCGGCCGAGTTGTTCCCGGTGACGATCCGGGTACGGGACTCGGCGGGCGGCCCGGCTCAGATCGCGTCGGCCCAGCTGATCGACGACGCGGCCGGTGCGGGCAACCGCAATGACCCGTTCCTCGACCAGGTCAGCCAGCAGATCGGCCTGGTCGACGGGGTCGGCCGGGTGCTCGTGCCCGCCGGCCGTTATTCGGCACTCGGCTGGGTGATGGAGCGTGGGCTGGCGGTGCGTCGCTGGTCGGCGATGAGCGCGACGCAGGTGTCTGTCACCGCCCCGGCCGAGATCACGCTGAACGCGGCGAGCGCCGTCCCGACGGGACTGGTCACACCCACACCGACCGACCTGCGGGACCGCACGGTGATGCTGCGGCGCGTGATCCCCGCGGGAGCGGGCGTGAACGGCTACGTCGGCGAAGCCGGGCTGACAGCGGGCGCGGGCTGGGATGTGCGCGTGACACCCGCGGAGGCCACCTCGGCGGGTGCGATCACGTTGCAGGACAGCGCGACGCTGGCCCAGACCGCGGTCGAGATGCGGGTCGTGGGCGGCAGTTCGCCCGTGGTGAATCCCGCGTACGACGTGCCGACGTTGACTGCGAAGTCTCCCGGTGAACGAACGCTGCCGGTCGTGTTCGGCGGCGCGGGGGGCTCGAGTGATCTCGCCGGTCTCGACGTGAAGGGAAAGGCCGTCCTGGCACGGATCCCGGTACCGTCCGGGTCGCCGGACCCGGTGAGCGCCGTCTCCACCGGCATCGCGAACGCGGTTCGCGCGGTGGCCGCCGCGGGTGGGGCGGCGTTGATCCCCTACGCCGGTTCACCGGGTTCGCTGAGCGTTCCGGGCCTGAGCAGTGCGGTGGTGCCGACCCTGTCCCTCGGCTGGGACGAAGGCGAGGCCCTGCGGACCGCGGGTGCGGTTTCGGTGCGGTTGCTGGTACGCGCGGCTCCGGACGTGATGTACAACCTCAGCTACCTCGACGGCAACGGGGTACCCAAGGATCTCGTCCGGCGTGTCGACCAGAAGTCGCTGGTCGCCTCGAAAGCCAGCTACCAGGCCGAAAAGCCGGGGCTGACCGGGCAGAAGACCTGGTACGCCTTCCCGACCGGCCTGTGGAAGACGCAGGCGGTGCAGGGGACGAAGATCCCGGTGCCGGGCACGTGGACCGAGTACACCGGCCCGGCGGACGATCGGCTGGTCTGGAAACGGGTGGTCACCCTGTCCGGCACCGACACCGCGGGCCGTCGCGCCGCGCTGAGCATGAACGCGCAGAACATCTACCGCGCGGGCGAGCGGTCGAGGCCGGACGAGTACTGGTTCCGCGCACCGATGCACAGCGGGACGGTCGAGCTGCCCTCCGACCATCCGGCACGTTACCCGGCGACGGCTCAGGGCTGGACGGTGCTGTGCTCGATGTGCCGCGGCGGCACGGATCCCGACCTGTTCGTCCCCGCGGTGCAGTGGATGGACGGCACGGCCGCCACCGGTTCCGGCGGGCACTTCACGAATCCCTACGAGAACGCGCGGTACTTCGCGGCGAGCACGGCACGGCTGTACCGGGACGGGATCGAGATCCCCCGGTCCAATATGGACGATCCGCTCGCGCTCGTCCCGGTGTTCCGGCTCGCGCCCACTCCCGCCACGTACCGGCTGGACGTGACCGACGTGATGCCCGGTCAGGCACAGATCGGCGCCCCGAGCGGAGTGCTGTTCCAGAACGCCCCGCGCACCGACACGTCGTGGACGTTCGCCTCGGCGCGGTCCGCCGCCGCGTCACCGCTCGGGTTCTCCTGCTATCAGTCGGGCACCGCGTGTTCGTTCCAGCCGCTCATCCAGCTGGACAACCGGCTGCCGCTGGATCTCGGCGGCCGCGCGCCGGCCGGACGCCCGTACACCTTCGACGTGTTCGCCGGCTCGCACAGCGGCGCGCGTGGCGGTGGTCCGGTGACGCAGCTGCGGCTCTCGTCGTCGACGGACGGCGGGCGCACCTGGACGGCGGCGACCGTCCGGCCGAACGGGAACGGCCTGTGGTCGGCGACGGTGGACCATCCGCGACTCGCGGCGACCGACGGCTTCGTCTGGCTGCGTTCGGACGCACGGGACAGCTCCGGTAACACCGTGACGCAGACGGTCCAGCGGGCCTATGCGCTCACGGACGTGGCGAAGGTGAACCCGCGCCTTCGCTGACGTCCTCCTCGCTCAGGGGTTGGGTCTCCGGCAAGGTGACCCAACCCCGGGTGGCGACCTGGAGCCCGGCCTGGAACCGGGTGGTCGCGCCGAGTGCGGTCATGAGATCGCGGAGGCGTCGCTGGAACGTGCGGTAGCTCATGCCGAGCTGCTTGGCGATGCTCCGGTCGGGCAGCCCGGTGGTGAGCAAGGCGAGCAGGCGGGCGTCGTCGAAGTGCGCGACGTCCGCTTGGTCGGCCGAACTGGGCAGACGCAGCGGAAGCCCGTTCTGCCAAAGGAAAGCGAAGACCGCGCTGAGCGCGTCGAGCAGCGCGCACGGATGGATCACCAGTGCCGTGTCGACCTCGGGGAGATCGGAACGCAGTGGTATCAGTCCGATTCGCTGGTCGACCACGATCATCTTCAGCGGGGCGGTGGTGACCACGCGGGCCTCCTCGCCGAGGGCGAGGCCCGCCTCGAGGTCGGACGACAGATCGTGCGATTCCAGCCCGCTGCGCTCGTAAACCCCGCGAAATCGCACACCCCGGCCGAGGAGTTCACGTTCGGCGGGGTGCAGCACACTCGGCGTTTGCGCGTAAGGTGGTTTGTCGACGAAGGAGACCTCCTCCTCGGCCGAGCGCAGCAACTGATCGGCCCGCTCGGCAATGAGCACGTTCCCGTGGATCACCTCGATCAGATCGACCGGACGTTTACCGGACGTCGCCCGGTACCGCTCGCGCAACCGGTCGGCGACCAGCCGCGCACTCACGAGTTCCTGTTCCTTCTGCCGGAGCATCGCCTCCAGCCCGATCTCCGGCCGCACCGCCGAATAGGCCTCCGCCGGGCCGGGAAGCTTGATGAGCAACCCTTTTTCGGTGAGCAGGCGCAGAACCCGGAGAAGCCGCTGCTTGGGCACCCCGGTTCGCTTCCGGATTTCGGCGAAGGTCATCGAGCCGGTGCCGGCGAAAGCATCGTAAACGTCGACGTCGATTTCACTCAAACCGATGATGTCCAGCAATTTCTTCCTCGCTGCGGGGCGCGGGCGCTTTCGCCCGACCCTACCGCTGGACTTCCGCGGGCAAAAGGGATCGCTGGGCTCAGGTCTGAGTTCCCAATGTCGCATTTGAGTCGCTGAGCGTCTCGAATGCGACATTGGGAACGTCCGCGGTGAGTCACGAGATCACTGTCGTTCGGCTCAGCACCTTGCTGCGGATGGGGGAGTCACCCGCCTCATGGACAACGAGCTGGCAGGCACGACCACGGTCCGTCCCGCCAAGACCGTCGGCGCGAGCTGACCGCTACTCGCCGATCGTGGATTCGAGGGAAACCCGTTTCTCCGAGTCGCTCGCGTAGGCGCCGGTGCATCGCAGACCGGAGTGATCGGGTACGGGCAGCCCGAGCTCTCCGCAGCGTGCGGCGACGGCCAACTGAGCGAGCAGCACGTCTCGATCCGCTTGCTCCCGAAGAAGAGGCGTCCGGCGCGTGATCTTGTCGTAGGTGGCTTTCAGGGCGTCGTACGCGGCGTTTCCCAACACCCCGGAGGCGACCGCTGTCGCCACCCATGCCGTGGTTTCGAGAAGGACCGCAGGAGTCGAAACCGGCTGGGAATAGCCGTCCCCCGGGGATTGACCGGCAAGCCACGACCCCCACAGGTCGCAGAATCCGTCGCTGTCAGGCTGACGCGCGCCGCACACCCCGCACAGAACGTCCTGTCCCTGATCTTCCTCGTTCCCCATGCGGTCACCCTGGCGAACCTGGCGCGCCGCGAAAGGATTCGTACCGTCAGGGTCACGTTTGCGCGGCGACGGGAATGGTGATGGAGGAGGGGTGGTCCGCCGTGCTCGAGATGGTGAGCGTGGTGGTGTCCCCGTTGGCGTCGGCGAGGAATTTGTCCTTGGTGTCCACGACGAGCCGCAGGAAACGTCCGGCGCGGACGAGGTAGTTGGTCAGCTGGAAGGGCACGTCGATCGTCACGGGCACGCCGGGTTCACGGTCCAGGACGGTGTACGCGGCGCTGGTGACGATACGGTCGAAGTTCTTGCTCGGGGGGATGGTGAAGGGTTCCGCGGTGGCGTCGAACAGATACGCGACGATGGTCGCGTCCTTGGTTTGGGGTGTCACCGTGAGCCGCAGCCGCACTTCACCGCTGATTCGCTGGTTGTCGCCGAATGGTGCGCAACTCCAGATCGCGGCGTTCTTCCGGGAGATGTTCCTGGTGCTGTAGCGGTAGAACTGGGCGAGGCGTTCGCTGATCCCTCGTTGTACCAAAGTGTCGGCTATCTCGGCCGAGGTCTCTTCGACCTGGAGGGTGTGGCTCCACGACTGTCCCGCGTCCTGGGTGTCGAGGCTGCCGTCGGCATCGGCACTGGGCGGGTGGAGGGTGAACCGCACCGGCGCGTTGGTGAAGTCCTCCCAGGTGCGGTAGCGCTGCGCGTCGGCGTAGGGGTAGGGCATCGTCTCAACGACGACGGGTTCGGTCTCCTGGTCGCCCTCGTCCCGCAGGTGCAGGTCGAACCAGTTCATGGCGGCGACGGTGGGCCTGCTGTACTCACCGGCGAGGCCGGTGCCTTCGGCGTTGCCGTGATCGCCGACCTGGACGATGAGCTTCTTGGAACCGGTGGTCAGGCCGTTGAACAGATCCACCACGGTGGTGTTCGAGAAAATCGTTTCGTGCCAGTAAGTGCAGAGCAGGATCGCCAGGTCCGGCCGGTTCAGCTCGTCGAGGAACTCGGGATGGATCGGCGAGCGCTTGTCGGCGAATTCCCGCAGTTGTTCGATCTCGACGTTGTCGGCGATGTTCTGGAAGACCTGCTCGGTTTCGGCGTTCAGCCTGCTCACTCCCGGCATCGGGTCCGGTTGCGGCTGGGGCGGGAAGGAGGGGATGGAGGGTGGGCTCGGCCAGGTCTGGAACAGGCCTCGGAGTGCCTGGAAGGCTTTGATGTGCCTGGTCTCGTTCTCGTAGAGCGATTTGAACAGATCGCCCCACGCGCTCATGGCGACGACCGCCTTCACCCGCTTGTCCTTGGCGGCGATCAGAAGGCTCTGGCCGGCTCCGTAGGAGGCGCCTGCCATGCCGACGCGACTCAGATCCGCTGCCTGGATGTGCTCCGAGACCCAGTCGATCACGGCCGTTCCATCCGCCTGATCACGCGGGCCCGCGACGTCGATCTTCCCGCCGGAGTGGGAGAGGCCGCGCTCGCTGTAGGCGACGACGACGTACCCTTTCGCCGCGAGGTTGGCCATGAAGCCTTTCTTGAGCAGGGGATGGAAAACGGCGTAGGCTCGCCAGCCGATCGGTGCCAGTGGCGCGGGCAGGACGATCAAAGGATATTCGGCGGTCTGGGCATTTTCCGGTAAGGCCACGCAAGCATCCAATTCCACAGGCCTTCCGGGAAATTCCGGATCCTCGGCGACTCCGATTTTGACAGGATGAAAAGAAACCGGGATATCAGCCGTGGGTATCGTGCCGAATACCGCATCGAAATCGGACAAGGCTTTTCCCTTCGCTCCGTCACACCCCGTCGAACCGGCGACTTCCATACTGGTCGGTGCTCGTCGCGACGGGCAAGGAACCGTTCGGGTGGCTTGTCCGTCAACGGTTCTGAGAGCGCGTTCGCAGATTGTGGAAACAATAATGGGCGCGGTTTCGTGACCGGCTGTTGGTGTGGTGAAGGGCCCTTTCGTCTCTTCGGATGAGGCGAAGGGCCCCTTCGGCCCCTCTTGTTGTGCGTCGTGGGTGGTGAGTTGCGTGTTCTCTCAGTGGACGATGCCCCCGATGTGGCATTGGGGCCACCTTTCGAGGAGCCCGGTCGCCCTGGCGGAGTCCACTGTGGACGACCGGCGGCGTGGGACCCCGGCTGGCCGCGGAACTTTCGGAACGCCTGGGAAACTCGGTCAGGCACTGGGCGCCGGCGACCTGGAAGTGGTCGGCCTCCTGGGTGTCCGCCCGACCGCCGGCTCGACGCCGCGCTGGTGAGCGCGGCCGGCAGGCCACTGCGCCGCCAGACCGCGGACCTGGAACCCGATCGGTCCCTTCAAGATGCCCACCACGGCCACCCCCGCCTCCCCGGTGTCGCGAAAGCCACTTTCGGGACGTCAGACGTCCCGAAAGTGGCTTTCGCGACACCCGAAGCCGACGCGCCGGTCCGCGGCAACCCAGTGCCGGTGGGACTTCGGCGACCAAGCGCGGGTGCGCCTCGAGGACTCACGTGCGCGTTTGCCCGTACGGGCAGCCCGGCGTACCCGAAGGTCTGCCGCTGTGCGGCTGGCCGGACGGCGCCGCCGCGATCATCGTGGGAAGACCGCCGTCCGGGGAGGTCCGCAGTGATCCATGAGGTCGACGAGGCGTTACGGCGTTTGGTGCGGGATGTGGCCCGGCGCGGCAGCGAGATCGAGGTCGCGTTCGATGCGCCCACCAAGGAGTGGGCGTCGCGGCGCAACGCTCCCGCGGTGAACGTCTACCTCTACGACGTGCGTGAGGATCTACGACGCCGCTCACGGGGCCTGCTCAATGAGTACGACCCGCTCGGCAAGGTCGCCGCGAGGCACCTTCCGCCCCGGCACATCAAGCTGTCGTACCTGGTCACCGCGTGGACGCAGCGGCCGGAAGACGAGCATCGCGTGCTGTCGGACCTGTTGCTCGGCCTGCTCGCCTACGACGCAGTCCCGGAGTCGGTGCTCACCGGGTCACTGGCCGAGATGGGACTGCCGGTGCCGATGACCGTCGCGTTGCCGCCGCCGGAGGACCGTGCGTTCGCCGACGTCTGGACCGCTTTGGGCGGCGAGCTGAAACCGTCGCTGGACGTCGTCGTCTCCGCTCCGGTCCACAGTGGACGGGTGTACCCGGCTGAGAAACCGCCGAAGGAAGGCTTGAAGCTCGACACCCGCGATAGCGAGCTGATCGGGCACCATGTGGCGGAGAGCGGTGCGGTCGAAGGGCAACGACGGGTCGCGATGGCGCGCACCCACCGGAAGCCCCGATGAGCCTGGAGTACCTGTTCGAGCGGCTGGCCCGGCTCGAACAGCGGATCCGCGACGCGGTGGAGAGCCGCCGGGCCGCCGACCCGAACCCCGACGACCCCTTCCGTGGGCTGTACCTGTCGAACGAGACGATCGACGCGCTGTTGGAGGGCCACCGCGAGCCGTTCCCGCCGTTCACGGACTCCGTGCCGGACGGCCGCCTGCACCCGTTGGCGCAGCGCGTGGGACTCACCGGTGTCGACATCGAACTGCTGCTGGTCGCGCTCGCGCCCGACCTCGACAGCCGGTTCGAGCAGTTTTACGGCTACCTCAACGACGACGTGACCCGCCGCCGGGCGACGGCGGGGCTGGCCTTGCGCCTGTGCGGCGTCTCCGAAGCGTCGGCCGCCGGCCGGGCGCGGCTCGATGCCGACGCTCCACTGATCACTTGTGGCCTGCTCACCATGGAGGACGAGGAACGCCCCTTCCTGTCACGCACGCTTCGTGTGCCCGACAGGGTGGTGAACCACCTGCTGGGCGACGATCGGCTCGCCCCGGAGCTCGCCGGGTGCGCCCGCCTCGGCACGAGGGTCACCGACGTGGCCGGTACCGATCGGCTCGCCCGCGCGATCAGAGGACAGGTCGGGTTGGTCTACTTGAAGGAGCATCCCGGTGGAGGTGCCGAAGAACTCGGTGTCGCGGCACTGACCGGTGCCGGCTTTCCCGCGCTGGTGGTCGATGCGGCTCGGTGGCAGGCGGAATCCGGACAGGGCGAGCTCATCGGTTCACTCGTGCGGGAGGCGTTGCTGCGTGGCGCGGGGTTGGTGCTGGGCCCTGTCGATGACTGGCCGCGCCTGGAGAAGCTCGCTCATCCGGCCGTCCCGCTGATCGTGCACGGCACCGGGGCCTGGGATCCGCGGTGGAGCGCGATCCCGCCGTTGCAGCTCGACGCTCTTCCCCTGTCCGTGGCCGGCCGGGTGGCTCTTTGGCGCAGCCATCTCGACGGTGGGCTCGCTCCGGATGTCGATCCGGGGGAGGCGACCGCGCATTTCGTACTGGGGCCGGGGCAGATCGCCCGCGCGGCGAAGGCGGCGTCGGTGACGGCGCTGGCCGACGGTGGACCGGTGCGGACGTCGCATCTGCGCGCGGGCGCGCGGAGCCAGAACGCGGCAGGTCTGCAGCGGCTCGCCCGTCGGATCGAACCCGCGGTCGGCTGGAGCGACCTCGTGCTGCCCGCGGGCGTCCTGTCCCTTTTGGACGAACTGGCCGCGCGGGCACGCTACCGGGACCAGGTGCTCGACGAGTGGCGGATGCGGCCCGGCGGCGGCCGGGGCCGGGGTGTGACGGGGCTCTTCGCCGGGGATTCGGGGACGGGCAAGACGATGTCCGCCGAGGTCATCGCCGCCTCGCTGGGGCTGGATCTCTACACCGTGAACCTGGCGACAGTGGTCGACAAGTACGTCGGCGAGACGGAGAAGAACCTGGAACGGATCTTCACCGAGGCCGCCGGTGTCAACGGAGTGTTGCTGTTCGACGAGGCGGACGCGATCTTCGGCAAGCGGTCCGAGGTTCGTGACGCACACGACCGGTACGCGAACATCGAAAGCGCGTACCTGCTGCAGCGGATGGAGACCTTCGACGGCATCGCGGTGCTGGCCACCAACCTGCGAGCGAACCTCGACGAGGCGTTCACCCGGCGGCTGGACGTGATCGTGGACTTCCCGTTGCCGGATGTGGAGTTGCGCCGCCAGCTGTGGGACCGCTGCCTCGGCGCTCGAATGCCCAGGGCCGGTGACCTGGACCTGGGCTTTCTGGCCGAAGCGTTCGAACTCGCCGGAGGACACATCCGCTCGGCCGCGGTGACCGGCGCGTATCTGGCCGCCGAGGCGGGCCGACCGGTGGCGATGACGGATCTGGTCGGCGCGGTCGCGCGGGAGTATCGCAAGCTGGGCAGACTCTGCCTGGACCGCGAGTTCGGCCCGTACTTGGCGATGGTGACCGAAGGCTGACCTGCCCGTTCGGGCAGCGGATGTCGCCCTTCCGCCCGCGCACGACAGCCTGGCGCGCGGCGCGGCGGCGGCGCAAGCTGAACAGGCGGCGTAGCGACCGAGGGAGCGGACCATGCGCGGGCAAAGTCACGACAACGATCTCGAACCGAGCCTGCGGCCGAAGGGCGACCGTGTCGACCGGGACGAGGGCGGTCTGATGGGCCGCGCCGCCGCGGCCGGGCGCACCGACGTCCTCGGCCCCGCGGGCATGCTGGATCTGCAGCGCGCGGTGGGAAACGCCGGAGTGAGCACCCTGGTCGAAGAAGAACGTTCGCCGGTACACGACGTGGTCACTTCAGGGGGCGCGCCTTTGGGCGCCTCGACGCGCACGGACATGGAGGGCCGCTTCGGGCACGACTTCGGCGACGTCCGGGTGCACACCGATGGCGCCGCGCACGATTCGGCGAAGTCCGTCAACGCGCAGGCTTACACGGTGGGTTCGAACATCGTGTTCCAGCGGGACAAGTACGACCCTGGCTCGGATTCCGGCAAACACATGCTCGCGCACGAGCTGACCCATGTCGTCCAGCAGCGCAGTGGCCCGGTCGAGGGCACGGACGCGGGTGGAGGCGTGAAGGTTTCGGATCCCTCGGATCGGTTCGAGCGCGAGGCCGTCGCGAACGCGGACCGGTTGATGTCGACGCCTGCCCCGGCTGCCGCCGGACCCGCGGTTCAGCGGTGTGCGGACGACGGTGAGGCGCACGTCCAGCGCGAAGAAGCTCCTGAGGCCGAGGAAGGCGCGGAAGAAAAGATGGCGCAGACGTACGTGCAACGCGAGGAAGAGACCGAAGGCGAAGAGGCCTAGCAGCACTCTGTGATCGGGTTACCAGTTGCCGGGTGCGGCTGTTGGCGATGCGGCTCCGGTCGGCCACGTTCAGGTGTTCTGTTTGAGCAGGCGCTGCCACCGAGCACGTTCACTGGGCCGTAAAATCGACAATGATTCCTCTGCGGCTTGCTGGACGAGGGCATCTTCACTCGCCAAGAGGGTGATCAGCGCATCGACCGAGCGCCCGGAGTCGTACCAGCGGAGCTGTTTCGCGGCGTACCACCGGGGTGAGCGGGTCTGCCGTGTGCGGCCGGCCTCGTGGAGTAGCGCCTCGTGGATCCGCGGGTCACGATAGGACTCCAGGGCTTTGAGCGCATGCATCACGACGGTTTCGGCCGAGTCCTGTTCGACGAACCTGAGCAGTAAGGGGATGGCGCGCGGGTCGTCGATCTCGCCGAGTCCGTAGGCTGCCGTTTCGCGCACTTCGGCGTCGGGATCGCCGGTCGAGGCCGAGAGGAGGTCGAACAGTTCGGGACCGGCCTTCTCGATCGCCTCGTCCAGTCGTTCCTCTCGGAGGATCGCGTCCTGGTCGCGTGAGGTGCGCATCATTTCGCTCGCTTGAGGTACTCGGCGGGAACTCGGCCTTCGATGAGAACTTCGTGGTTCTTGATCATAATCGCCCTGACATCACCTGCCAACTTGCGAATTTTGGGCTTGGCCTTGAGTATCTCGGCTTGGACCGCGTCCGGGGTCAGGATACGGATGACACCTTCCTTCTCCAGTTCCTTCAGAGCGTCCCACGCGGCCTTCGCGATGTTGTTCTTCTTGGTGAACTTCGCGGCACCGCCCTCTTTGTTTCCGATTATCTCGGAGAATGATACATAGCGGCTTGTCATTCCGGGTCGCTTCTCCCGAACGTGTGCCCACGGAGTTTGCACGTCAGCTTCGTCCGCTTGCTCGCTGTCAAGCGGGAAGCCGAAGTCATCCCCCTCCCGCCATTCGTCGTCCCCTCGGAAGAGGAATCTTCGTCCGCTGGACTCCTCGCTGGCTTTGGCGACTTCCTCGGCAAGCTTGATCGGCTCGTCCGACTCGACCTTGGCTTCGCCGACCTTTTCTTCAGGACTCGCGGTCGCCATCACCAGGAAGTGGCCTGGTTGATTCTGGTCAGGTACTGCGGAGAGAGTCTTGAGACCTTCGGGACGAAGTGTGCGAAGGATCTTTTCGGTTACTGCACGCAGGTCGTTCCGATCGCGGAACTTGGCGGCGGTCGGCCCCGTGAGCATGTCGTGAGCCTTCTTCTTCACTGCACGGCTACGCTCGTCGTCGGCGCCACCCCTCTTGCCCTTCAGCTTCGACCAGATCTTCTTCCCGGCCTTGACGATCGTGCCGATCACCGTGTCGATCACCTTGCCGACCGGAGCCTGGACCTTCTCCAGGATCGACTTGATCTTCTCCGAGATCCCGCCCAGCCCGAGCAGGCTCGCCAGGAACCCGAGCACCATCGGCAACGCCTTCGCGAGGGTCCGCTCGATCAGTCCCGCCACCGCGCCCGCCCCGCCACGGGCGATCGACTCGACCGAGTCCAGGACCGACGAGACGAACTCCTTGATCTGGGCGGCCTTGTCCACGAAGAACATCACGATGTCGTAGATCGCCTTGCAGGCCTTGATGAACGCGGCCGCCGGGTTGAGCATCGAGATGATCCAGGTGATACCCGCCTTGACGATCTTCTCGATCACGAATTCCTTGATCTGGCCGAGCACCATCTCCTTGAGGTCGCCCAGCTTCTCGATCACCCAGCGCCAGAGCCCCGGTACGCCTTCGGTGATCAGGATCTTGACCACCTCGAACGTCTGCTCCAGCTTGGCGAGCACGGGTTCCGGGATGAAGCGGAGAATCCGCGCGCGGACACTCGCCCAGGTGAGCCCGAGGATCGACATGATCATCTTCAGGATGCCCTTGGCGTCCAGTGTCTCCGGGATCTCGATGCCCGCACTGGCCAGGTTGCCGAGCAACCAGGCCTTCAGGCCGTCCTTGAGGTGCTGCACGATGTTCGCGCCGAAGTTCATGACGCCGGTCTTGACCGCGTTGACCAGGTTGCCGAGGAACTCGATCGGTTTGGCGATGATCAGGCCGATCGCGTTCGCCGCCCGCGACAGCACGCTCAGCAGCATGTCCTTCAGCTTGAGGACCGTCTCGATAGCGCCGCCGATCGCCTCCTTCGCCTTGTCCCACAGACCTTTGTTCTCCGCTTGCAGCGCCTTGATCTCTTCGTCGACGGCGTTGCGGGCTTCGCTGTACTTCTGTGCCAGATCCTCGACCAGCGACTGCTGTTTCTCGTCGACGGACTTCTCGAGGTCGTCGAACTGGCCGCCGAACTCCTTGGCGGCCTCGCCCGCGATCTTGCGCAGGGCGGGGGACTGGGAGTCGACCTTCTGCCGGACTCGCTCGCGGCCTTCGGCGATCAGCCTTTTCGCTTCACTCAGCTGCTGGCCGACGAAATCGGCGATGTCGCCGATGACGCCCTGCATCTTCGACTCGTAGACCTTCTTGGCCTCGAGGAAGAGGTTGTTCGCCTCGGCGGGCAGGCCGGCGAACAGATCGTAGGTCCAGCGGGCCGCGCCGGTGACGCCGTCGTAGCGTTCGTCTTTGTACTTCTTCATCCGGGCCTGGTGGTCGGCGGTGAACGCGGCCTTCGCCGCGGCCTCGCCGGTCTCGAACCGCTTGGCCACCTGGTCGTCGAGTGCGCCGAGGACCCCCTCGACCTTTGTCTTGGTCTCCTCGAAGATCGCCTTGATCTCCGCGGTGATCCGGGCCCGGTCCTGCTCGTCCTTGGCTTTCGTGGCCGATTTCGCTGACTGACCGCGTTGCCCGGCGGACGATCGCGCGCCGGTCATTCCCGCCATCGCGGCCTGTCCGGACGCCTGCGCCGCGCCCGTGACGGCCGCCAACTGGCCCGCCTCCGACTCGCGAACCGCCGCAGGTGCCGACGCTGTGTGCCGCTCGCCTTCCTGCTTGGCCGCGAGCGCTCCGGTGAACTCGGGCTCGTTGGACTGCGCCAGCTGCTGGTCGGTGACTCCGGCCTCGGCCATTTTGCCGTGGGTTTCACACTGGTCGGCGCGCAGGTCGGTCTGGCCGGGCGGGGCCTTGTCCGGCGTGGCTTTGCGTGCGTCCGGTGGGGACAACGCGGGCGGCGGCGGGGTCTCCGGTAGCGGTTTCACCGGCTTTTCGGTGGCCCTGCTGGTATCCGGCGCTTCTTTGGTGCGGTCGGTGACGTCCTTGGCGGAAGCGTCCTTGCCGCTGGTGACCTTGCCCATCACTTCGGACTTGATCTGGTCCGCCTTGCCCGAGGAGGCGAACTTGTCGGCTTCGTCGAGATTCCGCGGCGCCTGTTTGGCGACGGCGGCGTTGACCGCGGCGACGAAGGCGGCCTTGTCGAACCCGGCCGGTTTGGCGGCGGCCATCTTGTCCGCCTGTGACGCTTTGGCTTGGGCCTCCTTGTCGTCGGCGGGCGCGACCGAAGCGTCCTGCGCCTTCTTGACCTCCGCGCCGGCGGGCGGATGCGCCTTGGCCGTTTTCGCCTGTCCGCTGACGTCTCTCTTGAGCGAACCGAACTTCGGGTCCGATGCGGGCGTCACCCCGGCGGGCGCGACCGGGGGAGCGGGGCAGGCGCTGCGCTGCAAACCGACGAGGCGGGTCACCGCCGCGTTGCCCGCTGAGGCCTGTAGCCGCAGCAGCGCCGGCGGGGTGGCGCGACGCGCAGGCTTGACCGGCCGCGCGGGTTCCGCGGCCGGGGCCTGTGCCACCTTGTCCCGGCTCACCGGCATGCCTTCACTGTCGGCTTCGCCGGGCCGATTGCCAACAGCCGGACGGGCGGGCACGGCTGCCCGAACGGGCAGCTGCCTCTTCGGGCAGAGATTGGTTCCCGCCGATCTATCCGCTTGGTCGTTTCGTCTCGGACGGACAGTCAGGAACATCGCCGACGACAGAGAGTGCGCCGACAAGGGGAGGCACGCATGCCCACCTATCTCACGCCGGGTGTGTACGTCGAGGAAATCGAGGCGGGCGCCCGGCCGATCGAGGGTGTGGGCACCGCCGTGGCCGCCTTCGTCGGTTTCGCGGCGGACGGTCCCTTCAACACGCCGACCCTGGTGTCCAACTGGACCCAGTTCACCCAGACCTTCGGTGACTTCGTCGAAGGCTGCTATCTGGCCCAGTCGGTCTACGGCTATTTCCTCAACGGTGGTGCCAACTGCTACATCGTCCGCATCGGCGGCCCGCGGGGTCAGGACAACGGCGCGGCGCCGAAGGAGCCGACGCGCCAGGCGGTGCTCGGTGGCTACCGTTTCGTCGCGAGGGAGCTCCCGGCCGGTGGACAGGCGAGTGAGCTCACTGTCGAGGTCACGGAACCGTCCGGTGAGAACCCCGGCGACGACAGGTTCACCGTGCTCGTCAAAAAGGACGGCAAGGTCGTCGAGACCCACAACGTGACCACCAAGCGCACCAAGGAAAACGTCGTCACCCTGGTACGCGAGAAGTCCAGCTTCATCACGATCGAAGAGCTCGCGACCGGCGGCGCGGTGGCGAAGCCGGACCGTGGCACCGCCGTGCTCACCGAGCCGCCGCAGCCACCGCCCGTCCCGCGTCGCATCGCGGCGGACGACTACGTCGGTGACGTCGCCGATCGCACCGGTTTCGGCGGCTTGGAGGCGATCGACGAGATCACCATGGTCGCGGTGCCGGACCTGATGGCCGCCCACCAGCGCGACCTGATCGACCTCGACGGGGTCAAAGCCGTCCAGCTGGCGATGATCGCGCACTGCGAGCTGATGGGGGACCGGATGGCGATCGTCGATCCGCCGCCCGCGCTCAATCCGCAGGAGATCCGCTCTTGGCGGATGGACCAAGCCGGGTACGACTCGAAGTACGCGGCGTTGTACTACCCGTGGGTGCAGGTGCTCGACGCCGCCAGCGGGACCAATACGTACGTGCCGCCGAGCGGATACATGGCGGGGGTGTGGGCGCGCACCGACGCGACTCGCGGTGTCCACAAAGCACCGGCGAACGAAGTCGTCCGCGGCGTGCTGGCGCTGGAGACGCATCTGACCAAGGCGGAGCAGGAGCTGCTCAACCCGATCGGCGTGAACTGCGTGCGCTCTTTCGCGGGCAAGGGCATCCGGATCTGGGGAGCGCGGACGTTGTCGAGCGACCCGGCGTGGCGCTACCTCAATGTGCGACGGCTGTTCAACTACCTCGAGGAATCGATCCTCAACGGCACCCAGTGGGTCGTGTTCGAGCCGAACGACGACGCGTTGTGGGCCCGCATCCGGCGCACGATCAGCGCCTTCCTGGTGATGGAGTGGCGCAAGGGCGCACTGTTCGGCCTCACGCCCGACGAGGCCTTCTTCGTGAAGTGCGACCGGGAGACCAACCCGGCCGAGGGGATCGACCTCGGCCAGGTGATCTGCGAAGTGGGCATCGCGCCGGTGAAACCGGCGGAGTTCGTGATCTTCCGGCTGGCCCAGATGTCCGGCGGCACCAGCCTGGTCAACGAATAGTGAAAGGGCTCCGAAATGGCACTTCCCGATCTTGACAAGGCCGTCGGCCACTCCTTCGGGCTCGAGATCGACGGCGTCCAGATCAAGCAGATCTCCGAGGTCTCCGGACTGAAGATGGAGCAGGACGTCATCGAGCTCAAGCAGAACACCGCGGACGGCAAGTACGTCATCAAGAAGCTCCCCGGTCGCCCGAAGGCAGGCGAGGTGACGCTGACCCGCGGTCTGACCGACGACAGCAGCTTCGAGAAGTGGGTCAAGGACGCGCACTTCGGCAAAATGGGTTCCGCTCGCAAAGGCGGCGCGATCATCGTCTACGACTACGAAGGCACCGCGCTGAAGCGCTACAAGCTCACCAACGCGTGGCCGAAGAGCCTCGAGATCGGTTCGCTGAAGGCGGGCGACACCAGCGTGCTCACCGAGAAGCTCGTGATCACCTACGAGCAGATGGAAGTCGAGTGAGCCCATGCGCAGGGTGATGGCGTCGCCACCGGTCGAGGAAGCCCCTGTCATGCCGGAGGGGCAGGCTCGGCCGAAGCTGCGGACCGAGTTCGCGTTCGAACTCCCGCGCGGGTACGTCGACGACGCGGGAAAGGTGCACCACTCCGGGGTGATGCGGCTGGCGACCGCGCGGGACGAGCTCGTCCCGCTGCGGGACGACCGGGTCCGTGAGAACGCGGCCTTCCTCACGGTGGTGCTGCTGGCGCGCGTGATCACCCGGATCGGCGACGTCACCGATGTGCACGCCGGAGTCATCGAGAACCTGTTCGCTTCGGATCTGGCATTCCTGCAGGACATGTACCGGCGGATCAACAGCGAAGGCCATACGCGGGCGGGTGTCGCCTGCCCGGAGTGCGGCCACGGGTTCGTCGTCGACGTGGCCGGTGGCCGCCTGGGGGAATCGTGACGTACGCGGCCGGACGGCTGCACGAGGAAGTCGCGTACGTCGCCTATCACCTGCACTGGTCGCTCGACGACATTCTCGACCTCGAACACCACGACCGGTTGACCTACGTCGCCGAGATCGCCCGGATCAACACTCGGATGAGCGAGGGACGGTGACGCTTCGATGTGGACGTGGCGCAGGAAGGAGCCGGGCTCGCCCTCGGAATCGTCGGCACCGGGACCGGCCGTGCTGCCGTCGATCCGTGCCGAATGGCGAAGCCTCCCGCCGATCCAGCGCGTCGTTGCCGAGCATCCGCTGATCAACCCGGTGCAGCGGTTCAGTTCCTCGCTGACGTCCTGGCGGAGCCCGGCCTACCTGGAACCGCTGGGCCATCGGGTCGGCCCGGCGGAGCCCGCGGGCGTCATCGATGGTCTCGCGCGGCCGCGGACCACCGAGGGGCGCGCGCCGGACATGCCTGTGGTGCAGCGGTCGGTCCGCAAACGTGGCGTGCTGTCACGTCTCTGGGGGATGTCGGTGCAGCGCGCTGCCGAACCGGATAGCCCGGTGTTCGAAAGCCCTGCCCCCGAACCGGACTCCGCCTCCGCGCAGCCGTTGCCAGATGTGCGGCCGCATGAAGAGCCGTTGCCGGACGAGCCGGGGCCGGTTTTCGAGCCGACGGCCACGGTCGTGCTACCGGCCGTCGCGGCCGCGTCGCGTGAAGCCGACCCGCCGCCGATGCCGTTGACGTCCGCCGGCCCGTCGGCGGTGTCGGTGCGCCCGCCGGTGAGGACGGTCCAAGCGATCCGGGCGGAAACCCCGAGTGCTCCGCTCCACACGCCGATTCCCGCGGTCGAACCGTCCCGTGTGGACACTCCGGTGTCTGTCGAACTGCCACCGACCGAGACTTCCGAACCCGACCGTGGCCCGATCGTGCCGATGCCCGCCCCGATGGCGCCTGCCCCGAGGGCGTCGGAGCCCGAGCTGGCCGAAGCCGAGCCGCTCGAGACCGTGCCGGTCCGGACTCCGGAGCCGCTTCCTGCGGAGCCGCCTGCCGAACCACCTGCCTCGGAGGTGGTTCGGCAGGCGGTCGAACCGTCACGGCCCGCGCTCCCGGTCGTTCAGCGGACCGAACAGAGCGAGGCGTCCCCACGGCGGCTGGGACTCGGCGCACCGATCCTGCCGGACTCGGTCCATTCCCAGGCTTCGGTTCCACTGGTTGCAGCGGCTGACGCGCCCTCACCAGCGGTCGAAGACAGTGTTGCCGAGGTGGACGCGCCCTTGGCGGGCGCCGTCGAACCCTCGGTGCTCCCCACATCTCCGGCCGAGGAGAACTCCGTCGCGGCGCCGGACGAGGTTCCGCGGCCGGTGGCCCGGATCGTGGCGGGCGAGGAGCGGATGCCTCCGGCCGCATCAGTTTCGGCCACGTCAAGGGAGACACCGACGGCCGTCCAGCGAACGGTCATCGAACCGGCTCCGGAACTTCCGACGCCGAAACACCAGGACGTTCCGCGGTCCGGGACTCCGGTTCAGAAGCCGGTGCAGCGCCTGCGTGACGAAGCACCGTCACCAGGCTCGCGCCACATCGGATCACCAAGGGAGCCGGTGGAGACACGCGAGAACGCACCGGACGCGCGGATCTCGGTCTCCCGGGCTGTCGAACCGCCACCGAACCTCCCGACGGTGACCTTGTCACGGTCTTCACCCGGCAACACCTTCCGCCCGCTCGAACCACCGCAGATTCGTTCCGGGACAACAGAAATCTCAGAGCCGCCTGCGACACCGGGCGGCTCGGTGAACGTGCCACCGGCCTCGACGACCTCGACGTCACTGCTGCCGGTGGCACGATTCGTCGATGCCGCGGTCGTGGCATCGCCCGTACCGGCGGCGGTGACCCTGCCCGTGTCCCGCGTGATCGAGGCTCCTGCGCGGATCACGAGCCTGCTGCCGTCTGCCGGCGTCGCGGACGGCTCGACACCGACGACGATCCAGCGCACCCGCGAGCCGGTCACGTTGTCGCCGGTCATCCAACGGAAGGAAACCGGTGCCGTCCACCTGCCGCCGACGGTGCTTCCAGCCGCGAGAAGCGCCGATAGCGTCGAACCGGCGCCAAACCCGCCCAAGCCGAACACCAGCACCCTTGTGAGCAGTGAGAGAACCGGACTCACCGAGCTGTTACCGGTGGCGAGGATCGCCGAGGCCGTGCCTGCCGGTGTGCACAGCCGACAATCCACACGGGACGTTCTCCGGACCGTTCAGCGCACTGTGCCGAGTGAGACCGTCGATCACGGCGATGGCCTGGTGCTCAACCTGCCACCCGTCGTCACGTCGCGACAGGCCGAGGCCCCGGTCGTGCAGCGCGAGCCTGAAGCGGCACCGCCGTCGCCCGTCGCACCGCCGGTCGCGGAGCCGGTGCCCAAGACTCAGGCTCCGGCTCCGGCGGCACCGGCCGCGCAACCGGAGACCGAGGAACTCGTCAAGAAGCTTTTCGACCCGCTGCTCCGGCGGCTGAAGACCGAGCTCCGCCTCGACCGTGAGCGCCGTGGCGCGCTCACCGATCGCCCGCACTGAAGGAGAAGCCGATGCCGGACGCAGAAGAAGCCGTCGCCGTTTGTTACGTCGTCAAGCTCGACGACAAGAACCTCGGCAACCTCGGCGCATTCAGCAGTTGCGACGGGCTGGGCTGTGAGTTCGTCATGGAGCAGCGGGAAGAAGGCGGAAACAACGGCATGGTCTGGCAGCTCCCGACGCGGATCAAGTACTCCAACGTCAAGCTCTCCCGTCCGGTCACGGCAGCCAGCTCGCAGATCACGAAGTGGTTCGCCGACATGGCGGGTGGCATCGAGCGCAAGACCGCGACCATCGAAGCGCGCACCCTCGAAGGCACCGTGATCGCCAGCTGGTCGTTGGAGGGTGTCGTCCCCGTGCGCTGGAGCGGGCCGCAACTTTCGCCCGACTCGCCGAAGGTCGCCACCGAGACCCTCGAATTGGCCCACCACGGCTTTCTCAGCCCGGCGAAGAAGGGCTAGCCATGTCCTCGCCTGTCACGTTCACCTCCGCCGGGTCCCAGCCACCCGCGGCGTACGGCTCCGGCGAACCGGCGCCGAACAATCTCCAGCGTGCACTGCTCGAGGTCCGCAAACCTCCGCAGTCCGGGGGCACCGGGCAACCCGGCGCCAAGATGTTCGAGATCAAGTTCCAGTTCAACCCCAAGGAACTCTCGCTCACCAAGAACGCCAAATGGGGCCGTGACCCGCAGCGCAACGCGAAGAAGAGCGGACCACCCGAGTTCAAGGGCTCGGACCCGTGCAAGCTCGCGCTGGAGATGTTCCTCGACGCCACCGACAAGATGGACGACGCCGTCGTCAAAAAGGTCGAGCAGCTCTTCACCTGCTGTGTCGCCACCGAAGAAAGCCGCCAGCACGGCAAGGGTTCGCCGCCGTGGGTGATCTTCAAGTGGGGCGGCATGACCGGTTTCCCCGCCTATGTCGCCGGCGTCACCGCGAAGTACACGCTGTTCACACCGTCGGGCACGCCGGTGCGCGCGGTGTGCACGGTGAACCTGGAGGAGATCGCCGGCGAGCTGAGCGGGCAGAACCCGACCTCGGGTGCGCTGGCGGCACGGGACACCCACGTGTTCGTCGCCGGTGACTCCCTGCAGGCGGTGGCGTTCCGTGCCTATGGCGACGCGGCGAAGTGGCGCGAGATCGCGGACGCCAACGACATCGACGACCCGATGTGGCTGCGGCCCGGCACCCGGTTGCTCGTGCCGGCGCTGGAGGAACTCGATGGCTAACGAGAGCTTCGCGAACAACCTCATCGTCGAGGTCGCCGGTGGCCCGCTGCCCGACGACGTGAAGACGCTGCTCTCGTACGCCTATGTCGACGACAGCAGGAACCTGCCGGACATGTTCGTCCTGCGCTTCCGCGACTCCGGGCACGTGGTGCTGGACAAGGGGAAGTTCACCATCGGCACGGCCATCAAGCTGAAGGTGCAGACCTCCGATCCCGAAGGGCCGCAGGAGCTGCTTTCCGGTGAGGTCACCGCGGTCGCGATCGACCTCGACCGGATCGGCACCTTCACCGAGGTGCGCGGCTACGACCACGCGCACCGGCTGTTCCGCGGCCGTCGGGTCGCGGTCTACCCGGGGATGAGCCTCGCCGACGTCGTCACGAAGGTGACCCGGCGGGCCGGGCTGAAGGTCGGCAAGATCGATCCGGTCCCCGGTGTCGGCGGCCGCCCGCATACGCAGTTCAGCCAGGACAACGTCAGCGATTGGGAGTTCTTGTCCCGGCTGGCGGAGTCGGTCGGCGCCCAGATCGCGGTGCGGGGCGGCGCGCTGGACTTCAGCCTCCCGGAGAAGCCTTCGGCCGCACCTGCCACCACCGCGAAGGCCAACACCGACCCGCTGGTGCTCGAGGCGCACCGGACCTTGGTCAGCCTGCGCGCCAGCGTCACCGCGGCCGAGCAGGTGCCCGAGGTCGAGGCCCGAGGCTGGGACATCGAAACGAAGAAGGCCCTGGTGGCCTCCGAAAAGCCGAAGAACGCGGGAACCGAGGTCGAGGGCGTCGATCCGGTCGCGCTCGCGAACAAGTTCTCCAGCCCCAAGTACGTCTCGGCGGATACGCCGCGCCGGACCCAGGCCGAGACCAAAGCGGCGGCGATCGCGCTGTCCGAGCGGCTCGGCGGCGCGTGCACCGAACTCGACGGGGTGGCCAAGGGCAACCCGAAGCTCCGGGCGGGCGCGGCGGTGACGCTGACCGGCGTCGGCAAGCCGTTCGCCGGCAAGTACACGCTCACCAGCACCCGGCACCTGTTCAACGCGGAAGTCGGCTACACCACCGAGTTCGCGGTGTCCGGCAGGCAGGAACGCTCCCTCTACGGGCTGGTCGCCGGTGGCACCAGGGCGTCGGCGTGGCCCGGAGTGGTGCCCGCGGTGGTCAGTGACGCGAAGGATCCCGCCGGGCTCGGCCGGGTCAGGCTGACCTTTCCCTGGCTGGATCAGGACTTCACCAGCGCCTGGGCGCGCACCGTGCAACCCGGCGCCGGGAACGGGCGGGGCGCGATGGTCATGTCCGAGGTGGGCGACGAGGTGCTCGTGGGCTTCGAGCAAGGCGACTTCGAAGCCCCGTACGTCCTTGGCGGGCTCTACAACGGCGCCGACGCGGTCCCGAAGTTCACCGCGTCGCCGATCGACGGCAACAGCGGCGAGATAGCCGTACGGGGCTTCGTCTCCCGCAAGGGCCACAAGCTCGAATTCGCCGAAAAGGACGGCATCATCGTCGCCTCCGGGGACGGGAAGCTGGTGGTCAAGCTCGACCAGAAGAACCAGATGATCGAAGTGACCAGCGGCAAGGGCGTCACGGTGAAGGCGCGGAACGGGGTGAGCATCGACGCGGGCACCGGTCCGCTGGAGCTCAAGGGCCAGAAGGTTTCCGTGAAGTCGGCGACCGAGGCGACCGTCGAGGCGAGCAGCAGCCTGAAGCTGTCGGGAACGGCGGGCGTGCAGGTCGAAGGCGCGACGGTCTCGGTCAAGGGGCAGGGACAGGCGGAGCTGACCGCGAGCGGCATCGTGACCGTGCGCGGCAGCGCGGTCAAGATCAACTGAGGAGATGGGATGTACTCGGAACCAGGCCAGGTGCGTGTCGTGGCGTGTCGCGAAAGCCACTTTCGCGACACCTGACGTCCCGAAAGTGGCTTTCGCGACACGCCGGCCACTCCGCACGCCGGACAGATCGGCAACCGAGATCCGCCCGGTCTCGAACCGTCAACAGACACTGAGGGGAGTGGGCATGCCACCAGCCGCGAGGGTCGGCGACCCGACCGGGCATCCGGGCGTCATCGCCGGGCCCGGGGTGCCGACCGTGCTCATCGGCGGGATGCCCGCCGCCACCGTCGGCACGATGCACACCTGCTCGTTCCCGCCGCCCGCGGTGCATCCGCCGACGCCGGTCGCGCCGCCGGGCTGCCCGACGGTGCTGATCGGCGGCCTGCCCGCGGCGCGCATGGGCGATCTGGCCGCCTGCGGCGCGCCGATCGTCATGGGCTGCCCGACCGTCCTGATCGGAGGCTGACATGGACTTTCTCGGCAGAGGGCTGGCGTTCCCGGTGCACACCGACGCGACGGGCTCGATCGCGCTGGTCAGCGGCGAACGCGAGGTCGTCGAGAGCATCCGGCTGATACTGGCCACCGCTCCCGGTGAGCGGCCGATGCGTCCGGAGTTCGGCTGCGCGGTGCACGATCTCGTGTTCGCGCCCGCCGACTCGGCCACCGCCGGGCAGATCGCCTACGAGGTCCGCACTTCGCTGGAGCGCTGGGAGCCGCGGATCACGCTCACCGATGTGGTGGTCGGTTTCTCCGAGGCCGAACGCGGCACACTGCTGATCGACATCAAGTACCACCTGCGCGGCACCAACGACCCGCGCAACCTGGTCTTCCCGTTCTACGTCATCCCGCCGCACGAGTCCACTCAGGACGGTGTGTGATGTCGCTGCCCATGCCCAATCTCGACGACCGCCGATTCCAGGACCTGGTCGACGAAGCCAAGCACCTCGTCCAGCGCAACTGTCCGGAATGGACGGACCACAACGTCTCCGACCCCGGCGTGACGCTGATCGAGACGTTCGCGCAGATGGTCGACCAGTTGCTCTACCGGCTCAACCGGGTGCCGGAACTGCATTACCTGCGGTTCCTGGATCTCATCGGGGTGCGGTTGTTCCCGCCTGCCGCCGCGCGCGCCGACGTGACGTTCTGGCTCTCTGCGGCGCGGGACGCCGCGGTGGTGGTCTCCGCGGGAAAACAGGTCGCGAGTGTGCGCGACGAGGTCGAGGACCCCGTCGTGTTCACCGTCGAGCGAACCCTGACGATCATGCCGTGTTCGCTCACCGGCCTGGCGACCGGCAAGTCCGACGCCGGTGTGCCGCAGGTCGACCACACCGACGAACTCCTGGTCGGCGGCGAACCCGCGTGTTTCGCCGAAAGTCCCGCGCCCGGTGACGCCGTCTACTTCGGACTGTCGGACGCCGTGCCCGGCTGCGCGGTGCTGCTGCGGATGGACTGCGAGGTCGAGGGGCAGGGTGTCGACCCGCACGATCCTCCGTGGGTGTGGGAGGCATGGGACGGGCACGGCTGGGCCGACGGTGAGGTCGACCGGGACAGCACCGGCGCGTTCAACCGGCCGGGGGACGTCGTTGTGCACGTACCGCAAGGGCACACCGTGTCGGTGCTCGCCGGAAGGCACGCCGGCTGGATCCGGTGCCGCTTGACGGAACCGAAGCAGCATCAACCGTTCTTCCAGCGGTCGCCGCGGCTGCGCTCGGTCGAGGCGTCGACCATCGGTGGCACGGTCGCCGCGGTGCACGCCGAGGTCGTGCGCGGCGAGGTCGTGGGCACCTCGAACGGTCTGCCAGGGCAGCGGTTCCCGCTCGGACGGCGTCCGGTGGTCGACGGCGGGGACGAGCTGATCGTGGAGGTGTCCGGTCCCGACGGCTGGCAGGAGTGGACCGAGGTGTCCTCGTTCGCCGAGTCGGGTCCGGACGACCGGCACGTCCGGCTCGACCGGGTGGCCGGTGAGATCGCGTTCGGCCCGGCCGTGCGCCAGCCCGAGGGCGGCATCCGGTACTACGGCGCCTTTCCGGCCAAGGCCGCCGCGATCCGGGTGCCCGTCTACCGGGCCGGTGGCGGTCGGCGCGGGAACGTCGCCCGCGAAGTACTCGAGGTGCAACGGGATCCGATCCCGTTCGTCAGCACCGTGGTGAACCGGCGTCCGGCCACCGGCGGGGTGGACGGCGAGTCGGTGCCGGACGCGGCGGTCCGTGGCCCGCTGCTGCTGCGCACCCGCGACCGCGCCGTCACCACCGAGGACTACGAACAGCTCGCGCGCGAAGCGGCGCCCGAGGCGGCGAGAGTGCGCTGTGTACCCGCGCACGGCGCCGACGGCCGCGAGACCGGTGCGATCCGCGTCCTCGTCGTACCCGCCGTTCCCGACACCGGCGAGCTGAAGTTCGCGACGCTGATGCTCGACCCCGGGATGCGCACACGGATCGAGCGATATCTGGACGAACGCCGCTGTGTCGGTGCCCTCGTGTCCGTGGAAGCGCCGTTCTACCACGGGGTCACGGTCGTCGCCCGGCTGAGGTCGCGCCGCCGGACCAGCCCCGCCGCTCTCGAACCGCGGGCGACGCAGGCGCTTTTCGACTACTTCAACCCGCTCACCGGCGGGCCGGACGGCGATGGCTGGCCGTTCGGGCGGCCGGTGCAGTCGGGCGAGGTCTTCGCGGTGCTGCAACGGCTTCCCGGTGTCGAGATGGTCGAGGACGTCCGCCTGTTCGCGGCCAATCCGGTCACGCGGGAACGTGGTGAGCAGGTCGACCGGCTCGACCTGCCGCCCCACGCGCTCGCGTTCTCGTTCGGGCACCAGGTCCGGGTCCGGGAGAGTGGCGTATGAGAGCGGCCGTGCCCGGATTGCCGAGCCCGCACCCGATCGGCGAGCAACTGCCCTCGGTCTACGCCGAGGACCTTTTCGTCCAGCGCTTCACCGGTGCGCTCGACGAAGTGATCGCGCCGGTCTTCGCCACGTTGGACAACTTTTCGGCTTACCTCGACCCGAAATCGGCGCCGGAGGATTTCGTCGGCTGGCTGGCGCATTGGGTGGCGTTGCGCATCGACGAAGGCTGGAGCCCGGCCCGGCTGCGTGAACTCGTGATCCGGTCGGTCGAACTGCATCGGTGGCGCGGTACGCAGCGCGGGCTCGCCGAGCACGTGCGGTTGCTGACCGGCGGCGCGGTCGAGGTGACCGACAGCGGCGGCGTCGTGGCGTCGCCGGAGCCCGGAGCGCCGCTCCCGGATCCGGGGCCGCCGTGGGTCCATGTGCGCGTGCGGGTGCCCGAGCGGGACCGGATCGACGAACGACGGCTGACGGAGACGGTCGTGGACGCGGTGCCCGCCCACGTACGCGTCACGGTGGAAGTGGTGGAGGGGTAGCGGATGGTCGTTTACCGGGAATGCGGGCATCAGGGTCCCGCCGACGTCGAGTTCTGCGGCGAATGCGGACGGTACCTGAAATGGGACGACGAGGAACCCGCCGCGGTGCCCCAAGCGGCCGCCCAGCACCAGCTCGTGCAGCCCGCCGAGCAGCTCGCTCCGGTCCGGCAGCCGCAGCAGCAGACGGTCGAGGAGCAGATCCTCAATCCGGGCGACCTGATCTGCGGCAGATGCGGCAAGGGCAACGTGCCCACTCGCAACTTCTGCGGGCGTTGCGGCGCGTCCTTGGCCGAGTCGGAGGTCGTGAAGACCTCATGGTGGCGACGGCTGTTCGGCCGCCGCTCCCGGGAACACAAGGCGGGGGAGCGGCCGGGCAAGGACGGTGTCCGCCGTCGCGCCGGGCGTGCCGGCGCCGCACGACGCCGCGTCGGCAAGGCCGTCCGCCGGGTGATCGCGGTGATGCTGCTGCTCTCGGCGCTGATCTACGCGCTGTACCAGCCGTTCCGGGGCGCGATCAACACCGCCGCTGTCGGCCTGTGGAATCAGGCGACGGGGATCTTCGAAACGAAGCTGGACCCGGTACGCCCGAGCAAGGTGACCGCGAGCGCGCAGTTGCCCGACCATCCGGGAAACCTGGTCAGCGACAACGCCACGAACACCTTCTGGGCGGCCGCCGCCCAGAGCGAGCCCGTACTGGTGTTCACCTTCGACCGTCCGGTGGACCTGCGGAAGGCGATCGTGCATTCCGGTAACGGCGCGAACTTCCAAGCCGCGCATCGGCCGAAGACCCTGCATCTCGTGTTCTCCACCGGCAAGACCTACGACATGGTGCTGGCCGACACGCCGGACGCCCAGGAAGTCCCGATCGAGAACAGCGCGGGTGCGACCGGCATCGAGCTGCACGTGGTCGGGCTGCATCGCTCGTTGGACGGCATGGACGTCGCGATCTCCGAGATCGAGCTGTTCGAGGCCGGGTGAGGAGGACAACGTGGCACTCTTCGGCGCCCGATACGTGGGCGGGGTTGCGAAAGCCACTTTCGGGACGCCCGATGTCCCGAAAGTGGCTTTCGCGACATCGCCGCAGGCCACCCGAAAACCGATCGTCAGTACCTTGTGGACAGTCCCAGGCGGTCGGAACCCCGCGGTCCATCCCCTCGCGAAGCCGGCGAGCGCTGAAAGGGTTCGATCACGCCGTGTTCGGCTCACCCCGGCCACCACCGGCGGCAACCACCGAGGAAGGACAGGATGACCATGCGCCCGAACCGAGCGGTGACGGCGATCGCGTTCGTCGTGGTGCTGGGCGGAGCGGCTGTCACCGGGGTGTTCGCGCCGACAGCGGCGCAGCAGCCCGCGCCCCCTGCCGTGCCCTACCGCGTCGGCTACGTCAGCGCCGCGACCACGGGCTTGTTCCAGGCCACCGGCGAGGGTGTGGTGGCGGCACTGCCCCCGGGTGCCGAGGGCGTCGATTCCGACGCGTCCGCAGGCAAAGGCGGCCTGGTGTGGGTGAGCAAACGGGCCGTGGCCGACGGTGCCGAGCGTGACGGCGAGATCTGGTACCTGCGGGACGGCACCCGGGTTCCGGCGCGTCTGACCGACGACGCGACCGTCGACACGCATCCGGCGTTGTCGCCCGACGGTTCGTCGGTCGCGTTCGTCTCGGAACGCACGGGGAGCAAGGACCTCTTCGTGATCGGCGTCGACGGCCGCGGTCTGCGCCAGGTGACCTCCGGACCGGCCGCGGACGATTCGCCGAGCTGGTCACCCGACGGGAGCCGTCTCGTGTTCAGCAGCACCCGCGAGGATCCGGCCGGTGACATCTACCTCGTACCGTCGAACGGTGGCGCGCCGACCCGCCTGACCGGCGACCCCGGCGCGGACACCCAGCCCGCCTGGGCCCCCACCGGTTCCCGGATCGCGTTCACCACCACCAGGTTCGACCCGGCCGGGGACGTCGTGCTCATGTCCGACGCCGGTGGTGCGGTCACCCGAGCCGTACCGGAGCCCGGTGACTCGTCCGAGCCCGCGTGGTCGCCGGATGGTGCGCGGCTGGCCTTCACCACACGTCAACCGGATCCGCTCGGTGACGTCAAACAGGTCACCCTGCCCGGCGGTCAGGTCTCGGTGATCTCCGCGCTGTCCGCGGTCGGCGAGACCGAACCGACCTTCCGCGCCGGTGGACAGCCGGTGTTCACCCAGCTCCGCGGTGGGGCCACCACCGACATCTGGAGCGCGGACGCGCGCGGCGGCGACCGCCGTGACCTCACCAACCGGCCGGACGCCGACGAAGCCGATCCCGCTTTCTCGCCGGACGGGACTTCGCTGGCCTACACGGAGTTCGGCACCGGTGAGGTCCGGAACAGCCGGATCGTCGTGGCGAACGCCGACGGCGGCGCGCCGCGGCCGCTGACCGGTGGGGACGAGGGCGGCAAGCGGGAGCGCCACCCGGCGTGGTCGCCGGACGCGACGAAGATCGCGTTCACCCGGACCGTGTCGATCGGTGAGGGTTCCGACAGTCTCGTGCGGATCGTGCGCGTCGCGGACGGCCGTCTTCTCGGTGACATCCCGATCCCGGCGCATCTGCGCGGTGACGACTCGCAGCCGGTGTGGTCGGCGGACGGAACGAAGATCACGCTCACCCGGGCCGCCACCCGGATCGGGCCGCCGGGACCGTCCAGAGTGGACCCATCGGTGGTGGACGTCCCGGTCGGGCGCGGCGGTTCGGCGCGGATCGGCAAGACGGTGCAGACCGACCGGATCCGATCCCTGCCGGACATCGTCCTGCTGATGGACCAGACAGGCTCCATGGGCGGGGTGATCGAACAGGTCAAGACGAACCTCGGCAAGGTCATCGACAGCGTGCGAGAGCGGGAGAAGGACGCACGGTTCGCGGTCGCGGCGTTCGGAGACGTGGGCGACGACAAGAACGAACCTGTCCCGCGGTCGTTCTTCGTCCAGCAGCCGCTGACCCCGGCGGGCACCGAGGCCGAGCGGAAGCTGCTGTCCGACGCGTTCGCCCGGATCACGGCGAAGGGCGGCGGAGACACCGCCGAGGACTGGCTACTTGCCTTACAGAAGATCGCGACCGGAGCCATCACCTTCCGCCCGGACAGCAGCCGGGTCCTCGTCCTGGTCGGGGACGCGGCGAGCCATGAAGACCCACCGGACACGGGGTCGGCGGTCCGGGCGGCGGTGATCGCCGCACTGAACGCGGCGAAGATCAGCGTGGTGGCCGTGCCCGCGGTCACCGGAGGCTCGAGCGAGGAGCGCGACCACGGTCTCGACTGGCGGGGACAGGCGACCGCGATCACCAATGCGACCAACGGTGTCCTCACGCCCGGCACCGATGAAGGCCGGATCACGGAGGCGATCATCGCGGGCATCGGCGACCTCCCGGTCAGGGTCCAGCCGGTGAGCTTCTGCGACCCGGGCCTCACGATGACGTTCGACCCCGCGGGCCCGCAAAGTGTTCCGGGCGGCACGAGCGCGAGGTTCACCGAAACGGCGACCGTGTCCCCGGCGGCCGCACTGGGTTCCTTCCTGCGCTGCCGCGTGGAGTTCCGGTTGAACGGGGAAACCACCGTACGGCCGGGCTACACCGAGAACGTCACCGTGCGCGTCAAGGATCCGGCTCTGCCGCTGATCACGCTGCACGATCAGACGGTGACCGGGACCGGCCCCACGGTGATCGCGTATCCCGTGAGCGCGGTGGACGCGAACGGGAGTCCGCTGAATCCGAGCTGTACACCGCCGCCCGGCGGCTCGTTCCCGGTCGGTGCCACCACGGTCACGTGCACGGCGACCGGGACGAACGGCACCGCCGTCGAGACCGCTGTCATGGCCGTCGCCCAGCCGGGGGAAAACCGGCGGAAGCTGCTCTGGCAGGTCGCCCTGACCCAGCCTTCGCCCGATATCGTCGTGCCGGGAAACCAGCGTGACCTTTCGTCACAGTTCGGGCCGGATTGCGGTGCCGGCGCGGAAGGGGCGGCGGACGTCTCGCCGGACGGAGCCACTCTGGCGTTCCAGAGCGGCAACGCGCTGATCTGTGCGGCTCCCGCCGACGGCGGGCCGGGCCGGATCCTGGTGCGGCGCGCGGGATTCGTCGACGATCCGGCCTGGTCGCCGGACGGCGGGCTCATCGCCTACACGAACTCCCCGGGCGAATCCCCGCCAAGGGTCGCGGTCGTGCCGTTCACCGGCGGCGACGGCCGGATTCTGATCGACAGCCCCGGCGGGGCCGCGCAGCCCGCGTTCCAACGGATTCCCGACCTCGCCGTGAGCGCGACAGCGGTACCCGCCGCGATCCCGTTCGAGGGGCTCACCACGTTCGAGTTCGTCGTCACCAACCGTGGTGTCACCGCGGCACCAGGGGTGGGGCTTTTCGTCCGGCTGACAGCCGGTCTGCGGGCCGCGGCGGTTCTCCCCACCAAAGGCACTTGCACGCCCGAATCGGTGTGCGAGTTCGGCACGATGGTGCCGGGCGAGGAGGTGAGGGTGCGGTTCAGCGCGACCGGCCTGGCCGTCGGAACACAGGCGGCCACCGGCACGGTCACCTCGACGGGCCAAGACGCGGACACGCGGGACAACTCCGCGACGGCGGTCGTGACGGTCGCCGAAAAACCGGTGCCCCCGGTGACGCCCGGATCCTTGTCGGTCGGGATGTCGGTCTCGGCGGTCCCGCTGTTCGTCGGCGGTGACGACGCGGTGCTGACGTACCTGGTGCACAACGGTTCCCAGGCCGCGATGCCGGACGTCCGGCTCGTGACCCAGCTTCCACCGCAACTCCCCGCGACTTCGGCCGCACCCGGATGTACGCCGGGCGGTGGAAGTTGCGCGCTCGGGACGCTGGGGCCCGATCAGACCGTGACGGTCCGGATCTCTTTGGCCGCGAAGTCCGCCTTCGACGCCCAGGTGTCCGGCAGGGTGAGCACGACCGGTCCGGACAACAACCCCGGTGACAACACGGCGAACGCGCGGGTGGTGGTCCGGCGGCCGGTGGTCGAGCTGGATCCGAAGATCGGCACGCTCGGCTTCGTCCCGCGGGTCAGGGGAACGGACTTTCCGCCGGGTGCGGTGGTCCGGCTGGGTTGGTCGGCGGGCATCTCCGCACCGGGACTGGCCACGGTCGGCGCGGACGGAAGGTTCGAGGCGCGCTTCTTGATCTTCCACCACGACCTGATCGGCCCGCGCACGGTGAACGTGACCTCGGCGGGTGGCGTGAAATTCGGGACAGCACGGTCGAATCCGATCCTGGTGGTGCTCCGGACCCAGCAGCCCCCGTTCATCACCCGCGGCTGAGGAGGGGGACTGCCCTTATGGGCGACGACCGGCGCACGGCCGCACACCCGTCCGCTGGTGCCGGGCGGGGCGCCGGTCGCGCAGACTTCCGGACATGGGAGCAACGGCGACACTGTCGGAGGCCGGCCTGGTCGCGGAACCGGGCGAGGAGATCACCTGCTCGGTGACCATTCGCAACGCCGGCCGGGTCGTCGACCAGTTCGCGATCGAAGTGGTCGGCGACCCCGGCGCCTGGGCCACGGTGGAACCGGCGACGGTGAACCTGTTGCCGGAGGAGACGGGCACGGTGCTCGTCCGGTTCGCGCCGCCCCGGTCGTCCGACGTCCGGGCGGGCCTGATCCCCTTCGGTGTCCGGGTCTTCTCGAGCGAAGACCCGGCCGGATCGGTGGTCGAGGAGGGCACCCTCCGGCTCGGCGCTTTCATCGAGGTGACCGCCGAAATCGTTCCGGCCAAAGTGGAGGCCGGTTCCAAGGCCGACTTCGAAGTGGCCGTCGACAACCGCGGGAACCGGCCGGTCGCCGTCGAACTGAGCGCGCTCGACCCCGAGGACGAGCTCGACTTCCAGCTCGAGCGGAACCGCGCCGATCTCGCGCCGGGCACGGCCGCGTTCGTCCGCCTGCGGGCCCGGCCGCGGAAACGGTTCCTGCGCGGGCAGCCCGTCCGTCACCGCTTCCAGGTGTTCGTCACCGCCGACGACGCCGAACCGCTCAAGACCGAAGGCACCATGGTGCAGCGGCAGTTGCTGCCGAAATGGTTGCTGCCGGCGTTGGCCGCGCTGCTGGTGCTGTTGCTGGCCCTGGTGACGCTGTGGTTCACGGTGCTGAGGCCCGCGGTGAAATCGGCCGCTCGTGAAGCGGCTCAAGAGCAGAACCAGGAGGTGATCAAGGCGGCTCAGGACGCCGGTGGCGCCGCGGGTGAGGCGAAGAAGGACGCCGGTCAGGCCAAGCAGAACTCCGAAGACGCGATGAAGGCCGTCGGGCTGACCCCGCCCGTGGACGGTTCGCCTCCTGCCACCAGGACACCGAACGGTGTGCCCAACCAGGCGGGCAACGCCAACGGGACGCCGACCGACTTCCGCGTGGCGGCGGACGCGGCCGCCGACTCGAACGTCAACCGGTTCGCCGAATTCCCCTACGCCATGCCGGATGCCACGAAAACCTTGGTCGTCACCGACCTGATCCTGCAGAACCCGCGTGGCGACAACGGAACCCTGAGGCTGTTGCGGGATTCCGGCGGCGCCAAAACCGTCCTGCTGGAAGTCGGCCTCGCGAACTTCCGCGACCTCGACCACCACTGGTTGCAGGCCTGGCGGTTCGCCCCGGGTGAGAAGATCGTGCTCGCGGTCAGCTGCCAGACACCGGGAGGAGGTGCCCGCTGCACCCCGTCGGTCTCCTTCTCCGGCCGAGTCGAATAGACCCGATCAGATCAACCCCTCGCGCAAGGCGAACGCGACGGCATGAGCGCGGTTGCGGAGCTGGAAACGGTTGGTGATGTCATGCAGGATCGATTTCACCGTCCGCTCGGAGTAGCTCAGCTTGTCGGCGATCTCCTTCGTCTCGAAGCCGTCGGCGACCATCCGCAGCACCTCGGTCTCGCGCCGCGACATCCCGGCCAGATCCCAGCCGTTCGGTTGCAGGACGTCCCGCTGCAACCGGGACACCCGGGACAGCAGACGGCCGAGCAAATCCGGCGGCAGCGCACCCTCCCCGGCGGCCGCGGCCTTCACCAGCCGCACCAGGGTGTCGGGGGTGGCGTCGGCCCGGCGGATGATCGCGGAGACACCGTTGCCCACGACGTCCAGCAGCTCCGAGTCGTCCACCTCCCCGGCGACCAGTACGACCCCGGCGCAGCTGGCGCAGTGGAGGCTGCGCAGCAACTGCCGTGCCTCCTCGTTCAGCCGCTCGACGATGACCAGTACGACGGCGGGCTCGTCGGAGCCGTCGGCGAAGCGGATCTCCGGGCGTGCGCGCAGCGCGGCGGTGACACCCGCGTGCGTGATGGTGTCGGTGGCATGGAGCTGCACCGGTATCTGGTCGACGAGCATCGCTGAACCCCTCCCCGCGAACGGCGTTTCCTCATCCAAGGATCGTGGGGGCGGGGTTCCGCGAACAGGGATCCGGAGTCCCGATATGTCCCGCTTTGCTACTCCGATCGAGCGACGCCCGCCTTCCTGATCTTGGCGATGGCCTGGGCCCGGTCGGTGACCTGGAGTTTGCGGAAGATGTGGGACACGTGGTTGCGCACGGTTTTCGGGCTGAGCACCAACCGGTCGGCGATGGAGGCGTTCCCCATGCCCTGCGCGATGAGCCGCATGATCTCCCGTTCGCGCACGGTCAGCTGCGGGAAGGACTCGTCGCGCGGGGATTCCGTGCCCAGCAGGGAAAGCACCTGGTTCGCGACCGCCGGACTGAAGATCGCTTCGCCGTCGCCGATCACCCGTACCGCGCGCACGACCTGTTCGTTGCGCGCCCCCTTGAGCAGGTAGCCACGCGCACCGGCGCGCATGGCGGCGAACACGGCGGTTTCGTTCTCGAACATGGTCAGCATGAGCACGCCGGTGTGCGGGCTTGCGTCGACGATCCGGCGGGTCGCCTCGACGCCGTCGAGGTCCGGGAGGTTCAGGTCCATCAGGACGACGTCGGGCTCCAGCCTGCCCGCTTCCGTGACCGCGGTGTGGCCGTCGGCCGCCTGGCCGACGACCTCGATGCCGTGGGTGCCGTCCAGCATCGCGCAGATGGCCGCCCGGAAGGCGGGATGGTCGTCCACCACGAGGACACGCAGGGCCGGGAACATCGCTCACTCCTTGGTGGCGAGCGGCAACCAGGCGGCGATCCGGGTGCCGCCCGAGGGCACCGGCTCGACCACGCAGCCGCCACCGAGGTCGCCGGCGCGTTCCCGCATCGAACGCAGTCCGGTCCCGCCGACCGGGGGGAGGGCCTCGCAGCCCGGGCCGACACCGTCGTCGACGATCTCCACGCGCAGATCGCCGTCCAGCGGCCAGAGGCACACCGTGCACTGCCGGGCACCGGAGTGGCGCACGATGTTCACGAGCGCCTCGCGGATGATCCGGTACGCGGTGACTTCCACCTCCGACGACAGCGGCGGCAGCTCACCGCGGACCTCGACCGCCACCGCCAGCGGGCCGTGCTCGGCGGGTGCCCGGTCGGCGAGCATTCCGGCATACCGGCGCACGGCCGTGACGAGTCCCGTCTCGTCGAGCGCGGGCGGGCGCGCGTCGGTCACGATGCGGCGCAATTCGGTGATGGCGCCGTAGAGCTCCTCCTCGAGCCGGGCCAGGAGGCGCTCGGCACCGGCCCGGTCACGGACTATCAGTTCCCGGGCCGCACGCAGCCCGAGCACCGCCACGGCCAGTGTCGGCCCGACGCCGTCGTGGAGGTCGTCGAGCACTGTCCGGAGCCGGTCTTGATACCCGGCAGGATGAACGACGTCGGTGACGACGAAGGTCCGGCGCATCTTCTCCCCGTCCGGCGGCATGATCTGGATCCCATGGCGTCCGGGGGAACCAGTTCTCGCAAGGTGGCCCAATCGGCTGGTCGATCGGGCGTAGCGTTCTGGTCACTCGCTGTTCTAGTCGCGGAATCGGGTCCCGGCGTTTCCGGGCCTGTCGCGAGTTCGGGTAACGGTTTGGGGCCGATCTCTACGGCATGATCGGTGACGCCGAACGAAGGGCGGTCATGGTTCAGAGCAAAGCAACGGCTCGAGGTCTGCGGCTCAGGGTGCTGGGACCGTTCGAGGTCGAGACGGCCGCGGGGCCGGTGGAGGTGGGCGGGCGGCAGCGGGCGTTGCTGGCGTCGCTGGCGTTCTCGGCGAATCAGGTGGTCCCGCTGTGGAAGCTGATCGGTCACGTGTGGGACGACGACTCCCCGCTGGACGTGCGCAACGGTCTTCAGACCCTGGTGAGCAGGTTGCGGCGCAGCCTCGGAGCCGACGTCATCGAGACGACCGAGGGCGGGTACCTGCTGCGTGCCGCCACCACCGAGCTCGATCTGCTCGCGCTGCGCGAACTGGTCGAGTCGGCGGCCGTCGCGGCGCGGGAAGGGGACACCGGCCGGGAGTACGCGTCGCTGGCGTCGGCGGTCCGGCTGTGGCGTGGAGATCCGCTGGAGGACGTCGCTTCGCCGGGGCTGCGGGCGGAAGCGGGACCGCAGGTCGCCGAGCTGTGGTTCGCCGCCCGCGAGCGGATGCTGGACGTCGACCTGGAGCGAGGTCACGGACAAGAGGTGATCGCCGACTTGCGGGACCTCACCGCGCGGCACCCGCTGCGCGAGTCGCTGTGGGCCAGGCTGATGCTGGCTCTGCACCAGGCGGGGCGGCGGGCCGAGGCGCTGGACGCCTATCGCCAGGTCACCGATCTGGTGCGGGAGCAACTCGGTCTCGACGTGGGGCGTGCCGTCGCCGATCTGCACCAGGCGATCCTGCTCGACGACGAGACGCTCGTGGTCGGGCAGCCCGCCCCGGCGCAGGTGCCTCGCCAGTTGCCGGGGGACGTGCGCGGGTTCGTGGGGCGTCTCGACGAGATGGCGGGTTTGGACCGTCTGGTGAGCAAAGCCGACGGACAGCCGGTCGTGATCTCCGCCGTCGACGGTGCCGCCGGTATCGGGAAGACCAGTCTGGCCGTGCACTGGGCGCATCAGGTCGTGCCGCGGTTCGCGGACGGGCAGCTGTATCTGAACCTGCGTGGTTACGGTCCCAGCGTGCCGGTCGATCCGGCGAACGCGTTGGACATGCTGCTGCGTTCGCTCGGGGTGTCGCCGGAGCGCGTCCCGGCCGATGTCGAGGAGCGGGCGGCGCTCTGGCGCACCGAGTCCGCCGCGCGCAGGATGCTCGTCGTGCTGGACAACGCCCGTGACAGCGCCCAAGTGCGGCCGCTGCTGCCCGGCGGGGGTTCGGTCGTGGTGACCAGCCGACGCAAGCTACGCGGTCTGTCCGCACGGGACGGTGCGCGCCACATCACTCTGGGCCTGCTCTCACCGGCCGAGGGGCTGGAGCTGTTCACCGATCAGGTCGGCCGGGACCGGGTGGCGGCCGAGCCGCACGCGGCGGCGGCGATCGTGGAGTTGTGCGCGCGACTGCCACTGGCGTTGCGGCTGGCCGCGGATCACGCGGCCCGGCATCCGGAGTGGCCGCTGTCTTCGTTGCGGGACGAGTTGGCCGACCAGCGTGGGCTCGAAGTGCTTTCGGTCGACGACGACCGCGACAGCGATCTGCGTTCACTGTTCGACTGGTCCTACGACGCGCTCGACGCGCAGGCGGCGGCGGTGTTCGATGTGCTCGGCCTGTTTCCCGGCGACAGCGTCGGGAGGCACGCGGTCGCCGCGCTGGCCGCGATCCCGCCGTCGGCCGCGGGTGCCGCGCTGGGGCGGTTGGCGGAGGTCAGCATGCTCCAGCAGCGGCTGCCCGACCGATTCGAACTGCACGACCTGCTCCGGCAGTACGCGCGCGACAAGGCGTCGGCCCTGCCCGGCGCGCCGGCGGCGGTCGAAAGGCTGATGGCGCATTACGTGCACACCGCGGAACGGGCACGCGAGCACCTCAGCGGCGTTCCGCACCGGATGCCGATCGCCGCGGCCGGGCCCGACGTCCCGGTCGTCGACTTCGCCGACCACCACTCCGCGGTCGCCTGGTTCGACCGGGAGATCGACACGATCACCAGGCTGGTCCTCGGCGCGGACGAGCACGGTCTGCACGCTCCGGCCGCGGTGCTGTTCCAGCTGTGCTGGCACTACCTCAACCTGCGCGGATACTGGCTGCGGATAGTCGACATGGGTGAAGCCGCCGTCCTCAGCGCGACTGCCACGGGCGACCGATTGCTCCAGGGCAAGTGCTTGAACGGTGCGAGCACCGGCTACGGCCGAGCGGCCGACCGCGACAAGCAGATCACCTACTGCCGCGCCGCGCTGGAGATCTTTCGCGAACTGGGGGACCTCGCCGAACAGGGCACGGCGCTGCTCAACCTCGGTTCGGCACTCAACTGGCTGCGCCGGTTCGCCGAGGCTGTCGAGCCGCTGCGCGAAGCCGTCCGGTTGTACGAGTCGGTCGGTGACGACCTGTCCACCGCGATGGCACTCAACAACCTCGCGGACACGTTCGTCGGGCTCGGCCGCCACGAAGAGGCGAGTGGACCCGCCCAGCGAGCCCTCGACACCTTTCGCGAAGGGAAGGAACCCTCGCGGATCGTCGCCGGTCTGGAGACCATCGCCGCCGTACAGGCGGGGTCGGGTGATCATCGCGGCGCCGCCGCGACGTACCGGGAAGCCGTCGACCTCGTCGAGGAGTTCCACGTGACGAGGCTGGCGGTGCCGCTACGGGTCGGCTTGGGGCACGCGCTGCTCGCGGGTGGCGACGTCGATCAAGCTCACCGAGTATGGCGGGAGGCCTACGACAGGTCCCTTCGCGACGGCGATGAAACCGTCGCCGCCGAGATCCGGGCACTGCTTTCCGCGCACGTCAGGCCCACAGCGGGGTAGCCGCGTCCGCCTGCTCGCCCGGACGACAGCGTCGTGCAAGCGCGATGACAGAGGCCGTCGCGTTTCCCGCCCTACGGTCCTGTCCGAGCGATGCGTTCCGCCCCCCGACGGCGGGAGCACACGGTCACGTTTTGCCGCACTCGTACCGGGGAGGGCGGGGGCGGCGAACGATCGTGGCGTTCATGGTGGCCGCGGTGGCGCAGGGTTTCGTGCAAGGGGGTGGCGCCACCGCGGCCGCAGTACCGGCCGAGGCTCCAGCTGCGGCGATGTCACCCCTAGGGTTCACACCATGCCCACGACGCCCCGATCGCTCGTCGGAGGGCGCGACGAGATCACGGCACTCCTCGCCCTCGTCCGCGCGGCGGAACGAGGTGAGGGCGGCGTGCTCGTCCTCCGCGGCGAACCGGGGATCGGCGAGAGCGCGTTGCTGGAGCACGTCGAACACGCGGCGCTGCATCAGCTTTGCCTTCCGGTGCTGGCGCAGCTCGACACGTTGTCCGCACACCTACGACCGCTTGACCATGCAGGAGATGCACAGGCCGCGGTTCGCGCCCGTGCCGTCCTGGACAAGGCTCAGGGCCACGGCGGAATCCATTTCGCGGGGCATTACCTGCAAGACATAGACAGCCAGGAGTCGGCCCTCACAAGCGCCATCGCGACCGTTCGGCACCTCGCACCCGAAAGCCCGCGCCTCGAGAATCTCGTCCACTCTTAGGACACAAGGAAACCGCCTGGTGAGCCACGTCGCGGGCAGGCGAAAACCTTTTGGGCACGCCCAATCGAGCGTATGTACACAATGGACTGAACAGGTCGAAGTGGGACGATTTGCCTACCGGCACGCCCGGTGTGTGGCACGATCCGGGGTCGTCACAGTCGCCTTTCCTGGAGGGTTCGCAGTGCGGTCGTACGACGTTTTGGCCGAATCGGTCGCACCGCCGGCGGTCGTGTGGGCGGTGTTGCTGGACCCGGGAACGTGGCCTGCCTGGTCGGGAGCCGGTGAACTGGACGTCAGCGGTTCGGCCGGTCTCTCGTCGGACGAGCGTGGAAAGGTAAGCGCCATCTGGGCTTTCCGCGCGGGCAGGACTGTCGTCCGGGAACGGATCATCGACCTCACGCCCGGGAGGCGGTTCGCCTACGAGACGCTGGAGAGCCCGCATATGGCGGATCACCAGGCGGCGATCGACCTTCGTGAAATCCCCGGCGGGGGAACTTGGATCCGTTGGCAGGGGACGTACTCAGTGCGCGGAATGGGGTTCCGGTCTTCGGAAAGTCAGGTTCGGCGCACGATGACGAAAACGGCTTCAGGGCTCGCCGAGTACGCGGCCGGTCGAATCATCAGGTGATATCGACGACGTCCTGTGTCTTCGGGCCTCGGCGGCTTCAGGCGAGAACGAAGTAGCGCAGCCACAGATAAGGTGCGGCGACAAGAACCGTGATCAGGGTGACGATGACGCCTTTTTTGGTGAATTCCCAGAAGGAGATGGGGCTCCCTGCGCGGGCGGCGATGCCGAGGACGACGACGTTCGCGCTGGCGCCGATGGCGGTGGCGTTGCCGCCGAAGTCCGCGCCGAGGGCGAGGGACCACCAGAGCGCTTCGGAATGGGTCGGGTCGGCGATGTCGTTGGTGAGTCCGAGGACGAGCGGGCTCATGGTCGCCACGTAGGGGATGTTGTCGACCACGCCGGACAGGAGCGCTGACACTCCGAGGATGAGCATGACGGCGAGGAGCGCGTTGCCTCCGGTGGCGTCGGCGGCGAGTTTCGCGAGATCACCGATGACGCCGGTTTTGACCAAGGCGCCGATCATGATGAACAGGCCCGCGAAAAACAGCAGCGTTTCCCATTCGACACTGGCCAGGTAGTCCTTCGGCTTGGACCTGGACAGCAGTACGAGCACTCCGGCGCCGAGCAGGGCGACGATCGAGGGCTCGATGTGGAAGATCGAGTGCCCGATGAAGGCGGTGAAGACCCCCAGCAGCACGACGCCGCACTTGATGAGCAGAGTTTTGTCGTGGATGGCCTCGCGCTCGTTGAGGGCCATCACGTCGGCGACCCGGTCCGGGTCGACGGTGAAGGAACCGCGGAACAGCCTCGGCAGGACAAGGCAGAACACGATGATCTCGATCGCCACGATCGGGGCCATGTTGACGAGGAAGTCGTTGAACGTCAGTCCGGCGCGGCTGCCGATGATGATGTTCGGCGGATCGCCGATCAGGGTGGCGGCGCCGCCGATGTTCGAGGCCATGACCTCGGCGATCAGGAACGGGACCGGCTTGATGTCGAGCCGGTCGCACACCAGCAGTGTCACCGGTGCCATGAGCAGCACCGTGGTGACGTTGTCCAGGAACGCGGACGCGATCGCGGTGATGAGCACCAGCAGGATCATGATCCGCAGCGGTGAGCCCTTGGCGCGTTTGGCGGCCCAGATCGCGGTGAACTCGAAGACGCCGGTCTTCCGCAGGACCCCGACGATGATCATCATCCCGAGGAGCAGAAAGACGACGTCCCAGTCCACGCCGGTTTCGTGGGAATAGAACGCGTCTTCGGAGCCGACGACGCCGACCGCCAGCACGACGCCCGCACCGGCGAGGGCGGTGACCATCTTGGGGATCTTCTCGGTGGCGATGAACAGATAGGCCACCACGAACACGGCGACCGCGACGACGGCGCTCATGCCATGTTCCTGTGGAGCGAACCAGAGATGGATGCCTGCTGAAGACGCTGCCAGACCACTTGCGTACTCACGAATCCCGTCCATGCCGACCGACCCGGCCCAAGCGGGCCGGGTGTGCCGACCAGACTTCCCGGCGCTCCACGCGTCAAGATGCCGTAAACGAGGGCGGGGGGCAACTCGGCGCACTGGCGCGGCCGATCAGCGGTGGTGCTTCCTGTACTCTGCGGGGTGCCGAAGGTCACACCGTGGTGGGATGGGGGACATCGATGTCCGGATTGCTCGGTCCGCTCGCGCTGATCGCGGTGTTCGTCGTCCTCATCGCCACCCTCCGCCTCGTGCACCTGCGGCAGGAGCGCGGGTATTCCGCCGGGCGTAAAGAATCGGACAGCAACGACGGCTGAACCGGGCGCACCACGCCGAGACGTCCTAGTCTTGCGCTATGCATGCCGCCGAGATGGCCGAGGAATTCCCGGTCGTGGACATGGATTCCGACGCGCTCGACGCGGCGCGGCTCCTCGCGGAACACCGCCTTCCCGGCATCGTCGTGACCGACCGGACCGGATGCCCGCAGTCGGTCCTGCCCGCTTCCGAGGTCGTCCGTCTCCTCGTGCCGACCTATGTCCAGGACGATCCGTCGCTCGCCGGTGTGCTGAGCGAGTCGATGGCCGATCGGGTCGCCGACAAACTGGGCGGCCGCAAGGTGAGTTCCCTGCTGCCCGACGAGCCGACCGAGCTGCCCCGGGTGAACTCCGACGACACGATCATCGAGGTCGCCGCCATGATGGCGAGGCTTCGCTGTCCTCTGGTCGCGGTCATGCGGGACAAGACGCTGCTCGGTGTGATTTCGGCGTCCCGCCTGCTGGAACTGGCGCTCGCCCCGCGGTGACGTCGTCCGTCAGGACCGCTCGCTCGCTGGGTCCGCGGCTCCGGCGACGGTTCTGAGGTTGTCGCGCTGCTCGTCGTTCGCGAGCGTGACGAGTTTGTGCTCGACGTGGGGTGGCACGTCTTTGAGGTCGACCTCCACGTCGGAACCGCGGGAGTGGTCGAGGAAGGTCAGCAGTCCTTTGGCGCCGGACATGTCCACGTAGCTCACGTTTTCGAGGCTCAGTGACAGTTTCGGTTCGTCGTCGCGTAGCCGGGTGAGGACACGATCGATGGAGAGGAACGACAAGGGGCCGTCGACGCGATAGGTGCCCGTTTCGTCCTGGACGACGGATGCCTTGCTTCGCCGTGACTGCGCGAAGTGCACGACGAGCGCCACCGCCACGCCGACCGCGACCGCGACGGTCAGGTCCACCAGGATCGTGATGATCATCGTCGCGAACATCACGACCACGTCGCCCCGAGGTGCGACGTGGGTCTTGCGCAGGCTTTCCCAGTCGAACATGCCGACCGCGGTCAAGATCAGGATCCCGGACAGCACGGCGAGGGGGATGAACTGGACGACCGCCCCGAGGCCCGCGACCAGGCCGAGCAGGATGACGCTGTGCGTCGCGGCCGACAACCCGGTACGGCCGCCGCCGCGGACATTGACCACGGACCGGACGGTCGCGCCCGCCGAGGCCAGGCCGCCGAACAGACCACTGGCCATGTTGCCGAGGCCCTGACCGACGAGTTCCCGGTTGCTGCGGTGCCGTCGGCCGGTGATGTTGTCCATGACCACCGAGGTCAGCAGGGAATCGATCGAACCGAGCAGGGCGATGCTGAGCGCGGGCAGGAAGAGGGTGAGCAGCAGTGAGCCGCTGAGTTCCGGGACGCTCAGGGACGGGATGGATTCCGGGATCCGGCCGATGTAGTCGACGGTGCCGTTGAGCGAGACCGGCCCGATGCTCAGGTTCCGCAGCATGGGCTCGGCGAACGGAAGGATCGCCGCGACGAGCACGAGCGCGATCAGGCTGGCCGGGATCGACTTGATCACTCGCGTGGCCACGAGCATCAGCACGATCGTGGCCGCGACCACCAGGAAGCTTTTCCGCACCTGGTCCAGTTCGCCGAGGATGATGATCAGCGCGATCCCGCCCATGAAGCCGGATACCACCGGGTGCGGGATGAAGCGGATGAGCGATCCGAGCCGGCACAGGCCGAACAGGATCTGGAACGCGCCGGCCATGATGAAGGCGAGGAAAGCGCCTTCCAGTCCGTGTGCGGCGATGACCCCGGTGGCGACGACGGTGATCGGGCCGGTCGGACCCGTCACCTGGGCGGGTGTCCCGCCGAACACCGCGGCGAAGAAGCCCGCGAAGATCGCGCCGTACAGACCGACGAGCGCCCCTTCGGAGGTGCCTGTCGCGGTGATCCCGAAGGCGATCGCCAGCGGCAACGCCACGATCGCCACGGTCAGTCCGGAAAGAAGTTCTCTGGCGAAACGCTGGACCATCGGTCTCCGCTCTTCGGCATGCCCTTACCCCGGCCCGAGGGTGGGCCAGGCCGCCGACCAGACTTCCCGGCACTCCTGGGCGTAAAGATGCCCTAAAGGAGAGTAAAGATGTAGTAAAGATCGAAGTTGTCACCGGGTTGGCCTATTTGCCCGGTTCGCGCAACAGTGCGGGAATGCCGCCGCCTCATCAGGAACCCTGGTGCCGGGGATCCAGTGGGAGTACCGTTTTCCTCAGGTGCGCCGGGAAGCCTGGTCGGCAACGATGTCCGCCGTCCGGGAAGGGAACGACCGATGCGCAGCACCATCGGGACGTCGCACGCCGCCGTCCAGGCCACCGGATTGACCAAGCGCTTCGGCCGCACGCTCGCTCTCGACGATCTCTCGCTGTCCGTACCCGCGGGTGAGGTGTTCGGCTTCCTCGGCCCCAACGGCGCGGGCAAATCCACCACCATCCGGCTGCTGCTGGGCTCGATCCACCCGTCGGCGGGAACGGCGACGGTGTTCGGAGTTCCCGTGGCCGACGTGCGGCGGGCGCACCGCCTGCTGGGGTACGTGCCCGGTGACGTCGCGCTGTGGCCGGAGATGACCGGCGGCGAGATCCTCGAGCTGCTGGCACGGGTCGGTCGTGGCACGGATCCGGGATATCGCACCGAACTCGTGCGCCGGTTCGAGGTGGACCCGGACAAGCCCGCCAAGACGTACTCGACAGGCAATCGCCAGAAGATCGCCTTGATCGCCGCCTTCGCCTGCAAGGCACCGCTACTCGTGCTCGACGAGCCGACCAGTGGTCTGGATCCGTTGATGGAGCAGGTGTTCCGGCAGTGTGTTGCCGAGGCGCGGGAGCGGGGGCAGACGGTGTTCCTTTCCTCGCACCAGCTTGCCGAAGTCGAGGCGGTCTGCGACCGGGTCGGCATCCTGCGTGCCGGACGGCTGGTCGAAATCGCGGGAATCGCCGAGTTGCGCCGGTTGCACCGCACCACGGTCGAGATCGGCCATCGCGGACCTGAACCGTCCCTTGTGGACATCCCGGGTGTGCTGGAGGTCGAACGGCTGGGCGGGGACCGTCTGCGATTCACGCTGTCCGGGCCGCCGGGCCCGGCGCTGCGGGCGCTCGCCGCCGCCGACGTCACCACGCTTTCGATGCGTGAACCGACGCTCGAGGAGATCTTTCTCGGCTACTACGGCGAGAACGCGCGATGACCACGTCACCAGCCGGGCCCCTGAGGCTGTCGCCGGAACTGGAAAACTCGGCTCACGGGAGTGCGGGCGCCGCGGTCACCCGGCACTTCGGTCGCCGGATCCGGCGCGGCGCGCTGCTCGTCGGACTGGCGGCGGCGGGGATGTCGGCCGTCGTGGCCGGCCAGTACCAAAGCACCTTCTCCGGTGAACTCAACGGCGCCGCCTTGCGGGCGCTGGCGGAAAACCCGGCCATCCGGATCCTGTTCGGGCCACCGGTCGCGCTGGACGACCCGGGCGGATTCACCGTCTGGCGCACCGGCACTCCCGTCCAGATCCTGACCGGGGTGTGGGCACTGCTGACCGCGACCCGGCTCACGCGCGGCGAGGAGGACTCGGGCCGCGTGGACCTGATGCTCGCGGGCCGTCTGCGCGCGGCCGATCCACTCGAACGAATTCTGGCCGTGCTGACCGTGGCGGCCGCCGCGATCGCGGCGGCGGTGGCCGTGGCCCTGCTGATCACCGGGACCCATCCCACCGGTGCGGTCATCTACGCCGCCGGCCTTTTCGGTGTGACCATGACGTTCGCCGCCGTGGGCGCGCTGGCCGCGCAACTCGCGCCCGCCCGCGCCGCCGCCACCGGGCTCGCCGTCGCGGTACTCGGTGCCGGTCTGTTCCTGCGCATGCTCGCGGACGGGGTCAGCGCGCTGTCCTGGGCCTCCTGGGCCACCCCGTTCGGCCTGACCGCTATCGCCGCGCCTTACGCGGACAACAGGGTCACTCCGCTACTCGTTCTCGTGGCGCTTCCGGGCGCGATCAGCGCGGCGGCGATGATCGCGTGCTCGCGCCGGGACGTCGGCAGGGGAGTGCTGAATCCTTCGGGAAGGCGGCGGCCGCGGGTGCGGCTGCTGGGGTCGGTCGCCGGGTTCGCCGTACGGCGCGCCGCGCGCCCCACCCTCGCCTGGGCACTGGGGATCGGGACCTACTTCCTGCTCGTCGGAATGCTCATCGCGTCGATCCTGCGTTTCTTGCGTGAGAACCCGCGCTTCGCCGAACTGGCGGCGGCCGCGGGGTTCGGCGGCCTCGGCACCGCCGAGGGATTCGCCGCGGCGATGTTCAGCCTGCTCACGATCCCTGTCGGGCTCTACGCCGCGACACGGATCGCCGCCTTCGCGGCGGCCGAGGCCGATCGGCGGCTGACCCCGCTAGTGGCCCTGCCCCTTTCCCGGCGGCGCATCGTGCTCACCGAACTCTCGAGCACCGGCCTGGGCGTCCTGGTCCTCCTGGCCGTCGCAGGGTTGACGCTCTGGTGCGGCGCGGCCATCGCGGACGCCCCGCTGCGCATCACGGCGGCACTCGCCGGAGTCGCCAACGTCGCGCCGGTCGCGTCGCTCTCACTCGGTGCCGCGGCGCTCGCGCTCGGCTGGGCACCTCGCGCGGTCGCGGCACTGGGTGCGCTGCCGGTCGCCGGTGGCTTCCTGCTCACCGTGATCTTGCAGAGCACGCACGCACCCGAGTGGCTTACCTACCTGTCCCCGTACACCTATCTGGCTTCCGTGCCCGAAGCGCCGCCCGACTGGGGCGCGACCGGTTGCCTCCTGCTGGTCACCGGAGCGCTGGTGGCGCTCGGCGTACTCGGTTATCAGCGCAGGGACCTGGAATCCTGACGCGGCGGTCGCGGATCTCCGCGCTTTGACGTTCCGGTGTTCGTGAACGCATTCCGGGACACGGTGTCGGTTATTATCCGACGCCTTACTAAAAGTAGTCGATCGAGTGTCTGTTGTGGTCGAAAAAGTGGGCGAAAATTCCCGCCCAGGTCGCCGAGAGGGCTGGAAGGCGCAGATTTCTGCAACGTATGGTCCAAGATCGTGGGCCATTCGGACCAAATCGGCGGAATTCGTATTCCTCGGGACGACAGCTCGTCTTAACCTTGCGTAATTCTTCACCTGAATGGTCACTGGGGAGCAAGATGAAGTCCACGCCGTTGTTGTCGCGCGCCCGAAAAACCTCGGAGCGACTGCTCGCCGCCCGATGACAAAAGCCGGCTGCGTCAGCCGATTCGATGTGCACGCCCGGCAGTCGTCCGACCGGATCGCGGTCTTCGAACACGGCACCAGGCTCACCTACGCCCAGCTCGCCGGGCTCGCGGGCGGTCGCGCGCTGCGGTTGCGCGACGCCGGTGTCCGGCCGGGGGAGCGGGTCGGGCTCGTCACCGAGCACGGCAGTGCCGCGATCGCGGCGATCTTCGGCACTCTCGCCGCAGGCTGCGTCTACGTCCCGCTGGACCCGACGTTCCCCAGGGAGCGTCTCGAGTACCAGCTCGCGGCCGCGCGGGTGACCGCCGTGCTCGCGGATCCGGAGTACGTCGAGCTGGCGGAATCCTTGTGCCGTAACGGATCCGCGCGGCTCGTGCGTTCGGGCACGGAGACCGCGCCGCTCCCGGTGCCCGAATCGGATCCGGACAGCGCGGCGTACGTGCTGTTCACCTCCGGGTCCACCGGCAGGCCGAAAGCCGTCGCGCAGACCCATCGCAATCTCTTGCACGTCGTCGACAACCAGATCGCCGCGCTCGGCATCACCGCGGCCGACCGGCTCAGCCTGCTCGCGTCGTTCGGCTTCGACGCGGCGATCCCGGACCTCTACCCGGCACTGCTCAGCGGCGCCGCGCTCGTGCCGATCGACCTGCGCGCGCACGGTCTCGCCCACGCCGCACGCGAGCTGGCCCGGCACGAAGTGACCGTCTACCACTCGACGCCCACGGTCTACCGGCACCTGCTCGACGTCCTCGGCGAGACCGGCCTCCCGTCCGTGCGCACCGTGCTGCTCGGCGGCGAGCAGGCGACCCACGCCGACGTCCGCCGCGGCCGGTTCGCGCCGGAATGCGTGTTCGTCAACGGCTACGGCGCCACCGAGGTGACTTTCGCCGCGCACCACCGGACGACCGCCGCCGAACTGGACCCGGGCGCCGACGGGCCGCTGCCGATCGGGCGCGCGCTGCCCGGGTTCACGCTCACCGTGCTGGACAGCGGCGAACTCGAAGTGCGCGGGCGGCACCTCGTCGACGGCTACCTCGACCAGCCGAGCCCGGCGTTCGGGGTGACGGCCGACGGCGTCCGTCGCTACCGGACCGGCGACCTCGGCGGACTGCTGCCGGACGGGAACTTCGTCTGCCTCGGCAGGCTCGACCGGCAGGTCAAGGTCCGCGGCTTCCGGGTGGAACTGACCGAGATCGAGGCCAGGCTCGCCGAACAGCCCGGCGTGGCCGAAGCCCGCGCGATCGTGCGCGACGGCGACCTGCTCGCCTACGTGACCGCGGCCGAGCCGCGTCCGGACGGCCGGAGGCTGCGCGCCGCGCTGGCGGACGTCCTGCCCGGCTACTCGGTACCCGCGGCCGTCGCGGTGCTGGACGGTTTTCCGCTGACCGTCACCGGAAAACTCGACGAACTGGCTCTTCCGGACCCGCGGGCGGCCGCGACGGCCCCGGCCGAGCGGCTGACCCCGGACGAGGAACGCGTGCACCGGATCTGGTGCGCGGTGCTGGGCCGCGACCGGGTCGGGCGCGCCGAGGCGTTCTTCGACGCGGGCGGCGACTCGCTGCGGCTCGGCCGGGTGCAGGCGCGGCTGGCCGACGAGTTCGGGGTGGACGTTCCGCTGCTCGCCCTGTTCGAGCGCACGACGATCGCCGGGCAGGCAGCCTGGCTCACGGAGTCCACTTCGGACACTCAGCCGCCGGTCGCGGCGGAGGAGCAGTCCGGGGATCTCATCGCCGTCGTCGGGCTGGCCTGCCGGTTCCCCGGTGCTCCGGACGCCGCCTCGTTCTGGTGGAACCTCTGCGCGGGCGTCGACTCGATCCACGACTACGCCGACGACGAGCTGGCGGCGCTGGGCATCGGGCCGGGCCTACGTGCGGACCCGGCGTACGTGCGGGCGGGTGGCCGGATCGAGGGTGTCGAGGAGTTCGACGCCGGGTTCTTCGGATTCGGCGCAGACGAGGCCGCGCGGACCGACCCGCAGCACCGGCTGTTCCTCGAAACGGCGTGGCGGGCACTCGAGGACGCGGGACGCGACCCCGCCGCCGAGACCGGGCCGGTCGGGGTGTTCACGGCCGCCTCGGTGAATCGCTACTTCCTGTTCCACCTGTTCGGCAACCCGGCGGTGACCGGCGACGTCGACCCGGACGACTGGGAGGGGCGGCTGACCGGCCGCCAGCTCGCCGACCACCTGCCCGGCCAGGTCGCCTACCGGCTCGGGCTCACCGGGCCCGCGGTGGCCGTGCAGAGCGCGTGCTCCAGCTCGCTCGCGGCGGTGGCGCTGGCCGCGCAGAGCCTCGCGGACTACCGGTGCGACGTCGCGCTGGCCGGCGGGGTGAGCGTGACGTCGCCGCGGTATCGCGGTGGCGGACTCGTGTCGCCGGACGGCCGGTGCCGCGCGTTCGACGTCGACGCGGCGGGCGCCGGGTTCAGCTCGGGCGCCGGGGTGGTCGTGCTGCGGCGGCTGGCGGACGCACTCGCCGACCGCGACCACGTCTACGCCGTGCTGCCCGGCTGGGCGATCACGAACGACGGCGCGGACCGCGCGGGCTACGCCGTGCCGGGACCGGCCGGGCAGGCCGCCGCGGTGGCCGAGGCGCTGGCCGTCGCGGAGGTCGAACCGGACGAGGTCGCGCTGCTCGAAGCCCACGGCAGCGGCACTCCGCTGGGTGACGCGATCGAGGTGGCCGCGCTCAACCGCGTCTACCGGGACGCGCCGCCGGAAACGTGCGCGCTGGGCTCGGTGAAGACGAACATCGGGCACCTCGACGCGGCGGCGGGTATCGCCGGGCTGATCAAGGCCGTGCTGTCCGTGCGGCACGGCGTCATCCCGCCGAGCCTGCACTTCACGGCGCCGCATCCGGAGGTCGACCTGGCGGGCGGGCCCTGGTACGTCCCGGCGAAGGCCACCGACTGGCCCGTCCGCGACCGGCGGGTGGCCGGGGTCAGCTCGTTCGGCATGGGCGGCACGAACGTGCACATGATCGTGGAGGAGGCGCCTGCCGTCCCGCCACGGGCGTCGGCGAGCGGTCCGTTCGTACTGCCGATGTCCGCGCGTGACGCGAAAGCGTTGCGCGAGACGGTGTCCCGGCTGCGCGACAGGCTCGCCACGGACGCTCCGGACCTCGGGGACGCGGCGTACACGCTTTCGGCCCGGCGGGCGTTCGCGTGCCGGGCCGCCGTGGTGGCGGACTCGGTCGCGTCGGCGGTCGACGCGCTCGATGCGCTGCTGGCGAACGGAACCGACGTCGAAGGCCCGGCCGGAGCGGAGCGGGACCTCGCCGCCCATTGGGTCGCGGGTGGCGAGGTCGAGTGGGCAGCGGGCGGTTCACCAGGCCGCGTCCCGTTGCCGGGGTATCCGTTCCAGCGGGAGCGGCACTGGATCGACCCACCGCCGCATTACACCTCCGACCAGGGGAGCCCTCGGTGACCGACACCTTGCCCGTCACGGGCGGCCACGGCCCGCCACTGTCCTATCCGGACACCACGCTCAGCGGGCTGATCCTCGCCCAGGCCACACGCACCCCGGACGCCGTCGCCGTCCGGCAGGGGGACGCCCGGCTCACCTACCGCGAACTGGTCGCGTCGGCGACCGGCGTCGCCCGGCTGCTGTGGGCCAGGGGTGCCGGGCCCGGCACCCGCGTCGGCGTCTGCGCGGACCGGCGGCCGGAGCTGATCTCGACCGTCGTGGGCGTACTGCTGTCCGGGGCCGCCTACGTACCGCTCGAACCCGGCGGCCCGAAGGCACGGCTGGCCGAAATCGCCGCGGACGCCGGGATCTCCCTCGTCGTCGGCGATCGCGCGCGGGCCGAATTCGGTGCCACGGAGGGCATCGAGGCTCTCGACGTACCCCCGCCCGCGGACGGGCCCGCCGAATGCCCCGCCGGGCCGGACGACCTCGTCCACCTCCTCTACACCTCCGGCTCCACCGGCCGCCCCAAGGGTGTGCTGACCAGTCACCGCAACGTGGTCGCGTTCGTCACCGGGTTCGCCGCCGCACTCGGGATCCGGCCCGGCATCCGGACGCTCGGCCTCTCCTCACTCGCCTTCGACGCCTTCACCATGGACGTGTTCGTCCCGCTGGCGCACGGCGGATCGGTCCAGTTCGCCGGCGCCGCCGACCGGGCCGACCCCGAACGGCTGCGGCGGTTCCTCGTCGAGCACGACGTCGAGTGGGGCTTCGTCACGCCGACACTGCTGTCCATGGTGGACCCGGCGGCCGTTCCCGGCTGGCGCGTCGTCGCGTGCGGTGGCGAGCCGGTGCCCGCGGATCTCGCCGCGCGCTGGCTGCCGGGCCGGAGGTTCTTCAACGCCTACGGCCCGACCGAGACCACCGTCGTGGTCGTCACCGACGAGGTCACCGGCATCCCCGCGGACCCACTGCCGCTCGGCCGCCCGACGCCGAACCACCGGGCGTACGTCGTGGACGCCGAGCTGCGGCCGGTCGTACCCGGCGAGATCGGCGAGCTGCTCATCGGCGGTCCGGGCCTCGCGCTCGGCTACCTCGGCAGCCCGGAGCTGACCGCCGCGAAGTTCGTCGAAGACCCGATCACGCCGGGGGAGCGGCTCTACCGCACCGGCGATCTTGTCCGCGAGCTGCCCGACGGCCGTCTCGAATTCGCGGGCCGCGCCGACCGGCAGGTGAAGGTCCGCGGCCAGCGGATCGAGCTGGGCGAAGTGGAGGCCGCGCTCACCGATCACCCCGACGTCGACGCCGCCGCCGTGGTGGCCGTCCCAGGGCAGGCGGGCACCCGGCTGGTGGCCTTCCTGGCTCCCGCGTCCGCACCGTCCGATGTGGACGAACTCGGCCGGGACCGGCTCACCGCGGCGATGCACCCGGCCGCCGTCCGGGTGCTCGACCGTCTTCCGGTCAATCCGGTCACCGGCAAGATCGACCGGCCCGCGCTGCGCGACCTGGCCGAAGCGGCACTGGCGGGACAACGGGAGGACCTCGGCGCGCTCGGCACCCCGGCCGAACGCTCGGTCGCGGCCATCTGGCGGCGAGTGCTCGGCGACGGCGCGGGGACGGATTTCCTGGCCTCGGGCGGGAACTCGATCGCCGCGATGCGCCTGGTCGCGGCCCTGCGGGCGGAGCTGGCCGCGGACGTCGCCACAGAGGACGTCTTCGCGAGCGGCACTCTCGGCGGGCTCACCCGGCGGGTCGCGGCCGCGTCACCGCTGACCGGGCCGGGGCTGACCACCGGCCACGCGCCCGTGCTGTCCCCGCAGCAGCGGCGGATGTGGTTCCTCGACCAGCTCGCCCCGGACGCCGCGCCGTACAACATCGCGATGGCGTTCCGGCTGACCGGCGCGCTCGACATCGACGCGCTGTGCCACGCCTTGCGCGCGGTCACCGAGCGGCACGACGTGCTCCGCTGGCGGATCCGGGCCGTCGACGGCACGCCACTGGCGGATCGCCTGCCGTCGGCGGACGTTCCGCTGCCGGTGGCGCCGGTGACCGAGGACGGCCTGCGGGCCCGGCTGGCCGCCGACGCCGCGACTCCGGTGCACCTCGACCGTGAGGCTCCCTGGCGCGTGCGGCTCTACCGGCTCGGCGAGACGGAGCACGTGCTCGGCTTCACGCTGCATCACGCGGTGTTCGACGGCTGGTCGCAGGATCTGCTGTGCGCAGACCTGTCGGCGGCCTACCGGGGCGAGCCCTTGCCGCCGCCGGTGGCGTCCTACGCGGACTACGCGGTGTGGCGGGCCGGGCGCGACGAACGCCGGGAGGCCGTCGACGTCGCCTGGTGGACCGGACATCTCACCGGCGCACCGGCCACAGTGGACCTTCCGCGTGACCGGCCGCGCCCGGCCGTGCAGACCTACCGGGGCGCGAGCCTGCGTCAGTCCTTTCCGGACGGTTCCGCCGAAGCGGTCCGGGCACTGGCCGCCCGCACCGGCGCGACGCGCGCCGGGGTGCTGCTCGCCGCGTTCGGCCAGCTGCTGCGGCGGCTCACCGGCGCGACCGACCACCTGGTCGCCACGGTCGTCGCGGACCGGCAGCTCGCCGAGTGCCAGGAGGTCGCGGGGTTCTTCGTGGACATCGTGCCGATGCGGCTGCGGGCCGACGACGCCGCGGACTTCGCCACGCACGTCCGCGAAGGCGGCGCGGAACTCCTCGCCGCGACCGCGCATCCGGCCGCGCCGGTCGAGCGGCTCGTCGAGGCGCTCGGCGTGCCCCGTGATCCCGCGCACGCCCCGCTCGTGCAGGTGATGTTCAACGTCCTGAACTTCACCGAGCCGCACCTCGACCTGCCCGGCGTTGCCTCGGCGTGGCTGCCGGTCGACAAGCCGGGGTCGCCGTTCGACCTCACGGTGTACGTCCACGACGACGGCGTCGAACTGCTGTACAACCCGGATCTGTTCGACCACGCCCGGATGGCCGGACTCGCCGAGGACTACGTCGCTCTGCTCGGCGCGCTGGCCGCGGCGCCGGACGCGCCGGTCGGGACGAGTGTGCCGGAGCTGCCTCGGGCGGGTGTCCGCACCGCCGCGCCGGGGGCGACGATCCGCGCCAGGGCACGGCCGCCGTCGGTGGCCGCGGATCCGGCGGCGCTCGCCGTGACCGAGGCCGTGATCGCTCGTGCCTGGTGCGACGTCCTCGGCGTCGCCGAAGTCGGGCACACCGACAACTTCTTCGACGTGGGCGGGCATTCGCTCGCCGTGGCCCGGGTGCACGCCCAGCTCACCGCCCGGCTCGCCCGCCGGATCCCGATGGTCGATCTGTTCACCCACCCCACCGTCCGCGCCCTCGCCACGCATCTGCACTCCGGCGGCGCCGCCGGCCCGGAACTGGCCCGCGCCGCCGAACGCGTCGCCGCCCGCCGCGGCCGCATCCAGACCAGAAGACCCCGCCGCACCACCGGCCAGGCCGGCCCCGAATAGGAGCACCACCGTGAACCACCTTCCCGAAACCGGCACCGGCGATCCCGGAGCCGAACCGATCGCTATCGTCGGATTGGACGTGCGCGTGCCCGGCGCGCGGGACGCGCGGCAGTTCTGGCGCAACCTCGTCGACGGCGTCGAGTCGATCGTGTCCGCCACCCGCGAGGAGATGATCGCCCGCGGCGCCGAAACGGCCACCGTGGACGATCCGAGCTGGGTGAACGCCACGGCCATGGTCGACGGCTTCGACGAGTTCGACGCGGAGCTGTTCGGCATGACCAGCCGCGAGGCCGAGATCACCGACCCGCAGCATCGGCTGTTCCTCCAGGCGTGCCACGCCGCGCTCACCGACGCGGGCTACGACCCGGCCCGCTTCGACGGCGCGATCGGCGTCTACGGCGGGTCCGGGGGCACCGGCTACCTGAAGGAGAACCTGCTGCGCAACGAGCGGATCCTCGCCTCGCAGCACGGCGGTATCGGCATCTCGACCGGCAACCAGCCGAGCTACCTGACGACTTCGGTGTCGTACAAGCTCGACCTGCGCGGCCCGAGCCTCGCGGTGTTCACCGCCTGCTCGACTTCCCTGGTCGCGGTGCACCTGGCCTGCGAGGCGCTGCGCAACGGCGAGTGCGACATGGCCCTGGCGGGCGGGGTCAACCTGGAGATGCCGCATGGCATCGGCTACATGGGTGTCGACGGCTTCACTTCGCCGGACGGCCACGTGCGCGCTTTCGACGCCGGCGCCAACGGCACGGTCTGGAGCAGCGGCGCCGGGGTCGTGCTGGTGAAGCGGCTGTCGCAGGCGATCGAGGACGGCGACCACATCCGGGGCGTCGTACTGGGCAACGCGATCAACAACGACGGCGCCACCAAGGTCGGCTTCTCCGCGCCCAGCGTGTCCGGGCAGACGGAGGCCGTCGCGCAGGCCGTCGGCATGGCCGGTGTCGACCCGCGCACCATCGGCTACGTCGAGGCGCACGGCACCGGCACCGCGCTGGGCGACCCGATGGAGATCACCGCACTGTCCACTGTGTACGGAGACGGGGTCACGGACACCGGCTGGTGCGCTATCGGCTCGGTGAAGTCCAACATCGGCCACCTGTCGCAGGCGGCGGGCGTGGTCTCGTTGATCAAGGCCGTGCTCGTCATGGAGCACGGGCTGATCCCGCCGACCATCAACTACGACGAACCCAACCCGGGTATCGACTTCCCGGCGAGCCCGTTCTACCCGGCGCGCGGGGTGACGAAGTGGGAGGCGGGCCAGGTGCCGCGGCGGGCGGGCGTCAGCTCGTTCGGCGTCGGTGGCACCAACGCGCACGTCGTGCTCGAGGAGGCGCCGATCCCACAGCGGTTCCGGACGCCGCACCCGGCGCACCTGCTGCGGGTTTCGGCCAACACCGCGGAAGCGCTGTCGGACGCGGTCGACGGGCTGGCCGAGCGGCTGGCCGGGGACATCGACCTCGATCTCGCCGACGTGGCCCACACCCTCGCCGCCGGGCGCACCGAGTACCCGCACCGCGCGGTCGTCGTCGCCCGTGACCCGGAGGACGCGATCGACGGGCTGCGGGACTCCCGGCGCCTCGTGTCCGGACAGGCCGCGGAGACGAACGTGGCGTTCCTCTTTCCCGGGCAGGGTTCCCAATACGCCGGGATGGGCGCCGAGCTGTACGAGGCCGAGCCGGTGTTCGCCGCGGCCGTCGACGAGTGCCTGCGGCTGCTCGAAGCCGAGCTGCCGGAGCTGCGCGACCTGATCTTCTCGGCCGGTGGCGAGCAGGCGCTGCGGGAAACCCGCGTGACCCAGCCCGCGCTGTTCGTCGTCGAGTACGCGTTGGCGAAGCTGTGGCAGAGCTGGGACGTGCGGCCCGCGGCGATGATCGGTCACTCGGTCGGCGAGTACGTCGCCGCCACCGTCGCCGGGGTCTTCACCCTGCCGGACGCGCTGAACCTGGTCGCCACGCGCGGCCGTCTGATGCAGTCGATGCCCGCCGGGGCGATGCTGGCCGTCCAGCTCGACGAGGAGAGCGTCGTCACGCGGCTGCCGGGCGCCCTCGCGGTCGCCGGGGTGAACGGGCCCGGCACTTGCGTCGTGGCCGGGCCGTCGGACGCGGTCGCGGACTTCGCGGCGACGCTCAAGGCCAGCGGCGTGCAGTGCCGCGAGCTGGTGACCTCGCACGCGTTCCACTCGCCGATGATGGACCCGGTGCTGGCCGAGTTCACCGAGGCCGTCGCCGCCGTCACCCGCACCGCGCCCGACCTGCCGTTCCTGTCGAACGTCACGGGCGACTGGATCACCGACGCCCAGGCCACCGACCCCGCCTACTGGGCCTCCCACCTGCGCCAGGCCGTCCGGTTCGGCGACTGCGTCAAGTCCCTGTTCGCGCGCGGCGGCCGCTGGGCGCTCGTCGAATGCGGCCCGGGGCACCAGCTGGCCGGGCTGGCCCGCGGCCAGGTCCCGAAGGGCATGCCCGCGCCGCAGCCGAGCCTGCCGGGGCGCACCGAGCGCATCGGCGACGTCGAAACACTGTACGGCGCGGCCGGTCTCTTGTGGACGAACGGGGTTTCCCTCCAGGCGCGGATGTTCGGCGCGCCCGGCCACCGGGTACCGCTGCCCGGCTACCCGTACGCGCGCAAGCGGTACTGGGTCGACCCGGATCCGGTCACGGCCACCCAGCCCGCGCGGTCGACCGGTCCGCTGCCCCTGTCCGAATGGTTCGCTGTCCCGGCGTGGCGGCAGGCGGAACCCGACCTGAGACGTGAGCCCTTCGCGAACGCGCTCGTCTTCGCCGCCGACGACGTCCTGCCCGGCCTGCTGCGCGAAGCCGGAGTGACGGTCACCGAAGTGCGTCCCGGCGACGGGTTCGCCGCGACGGAGACCGGATTCACCGTCCGGCCCGGGGTGCGCGAGGACTACGACGCGCTCGTGGCCGCGCTGCCCGACCGGCCCGAACGGGTCGTGCACGCCTGGACGCTGGCCGGGGAAGAGCGTGGCATGGCCGCCCAGGACCACGGGTTCTTCAGCGTGCTCAACCTCGTCCAGGCCTGGGGCGAGCCGGTGCGGATCGACGTGCTGAGCACCGGCACCGCCGACGTCACCGGTACCGACCTGACCCGCCCCGAGCACGCGACCCTCGCCGGTATCGCCAGGGTGGTGCCGCTGGAGGTCCCGGGCACGGTGGTGCGCCGGATCGACGCCGACCGCCCACAGGACTTCGTCGCCGAACTGTTCCGCCCGGCCGACGCGGCGGCCGAGGTCGCGCTGCGGGCAGGCCGTCGCTGGGTGCTGGACCACACGCAGATCGAACTGCCCTCGGCCGCCGAGCCGGTGCTGCGTGAAGGCGGCCGGTACCTGATCACGGGCGGGACCGGCGGCATCGGCATCACGCTCGCCGAGGACCTCGCCCGCCGGGTGAGGGCGAAGCTCGTGCTGCTCGCCCGCACCGGGCTGCCGCCGCGCGCGGAGTGGGACGCGCATCTCGCCGCGCACGGCGGCACCGACCGCGCCGGGCGCACGATGCTCGCCGTGCGGCGGATGGAGGCCGCGGGCGCGGTGGTGCACGTCGCCGCCGCCGACGTCACCGACGCGGCACGCCTGCGCGAGGTGCGTGAGCTGGCCGAGCGCGAGTTCGGCGGCCTCGACGGGATCGTGCACGCCGCCGGGATGCCCGGCGGCGGTGTCGCCGAGGTGAAGGAGCGGGCCGCGGCCGAGGCCGTGCTGGCCCCGAAGATCGCCGGGACGCTGGCTCTCGCCGAGGCGTTCGCCGACCTGCCGATGGACTTCGTCGCGCTGTGCTCGTCGATCACCGCGGTGGTGGGCGGCATCGGACAGGTCGACTACTGCGCCGCCAACAACTTCCTCGACGCCTACGCGCGGGGAAGCCACGGCTGGCGGGCGCGGCTGGTCTCGCATGCCTGGGGTGGCTGGGACGAGGTCGGCATGGCCGCGGAGGTGGCCGCGCCGACCACGATCCGCACCGCCCGGTCGCGGGCACTCGGCCCGGTCGAGCATCCCGTGCTCACCACGCGCACCGAGGACGGCGCGCACGGCCTCGTCTCGGCGGCCACGCACTGGCTGCTCGACGAGCACCGGATCGCCGGGGTGCCGGTGGTACCGGGCACGGGACACCTGGAGACCGTCCGCGCGGCGGTGGCGGCGGCACTGCCGAAACCCGGTGACGGGCACGTCGTCGAGCTGCGGGACGTCGCGTTCCTGGAGCCGTTCGGTGTCCCGGACGGCGCCACCGCGGAGTACCGCGTGGAGTTCGACGGCGACGACTTCACCGTGACCAGCCACGTCGCCGGCGCGAGCCGGACCCACGTGCGCGGCTCCGCAGGGTGGGTCGCGGCCGAGCCGGTGTCCACTGTGGACATCGAGGCGGTGGCAGGGCAGACCGAGCCGATCGACGACGGGCACGGCTTCGGCACCGGCCGCACCAGCATGGTCACCTTCGGCCCGCGTTGGGCGGCGCTGCGCGAACACCGCATCGGCGCACAGGAGGAGCTGGCCACGATCACGGCTCCCGACGCGGCGGCGGGTGACGTCGGCGCGTGGGGTCTGCACCCGGCACTGCTGGACGTCGCGACCGCTTTCGGCCGCGGCCGGGGGAGCGGCACCTACCTGCCGATGAGCTACGGCCGGATCGTCGTGCACGACATGCTCCCGGCGAGTTTCCGCAGCCACCTGCGCTACCGCGACTCCGGCGGCGACCAGGTGGTGGCGGCCGACCTCTCGCTGTGCGACGAGACCGGCCGCGTGCTCGTCACGATCGAGGACTTCGTGCTGCGCCAGGTCGATCAGGACGCCGTGGGAGGCAGCCTTTCGGCACCTATGATGTCCACAGTGGACACTGCGCCGACCTCGACCGGGATCCGGCCGGTGGACGGCGCCGAGGCGTTCGTCCGGGCGCTGGCCCCCGGCCTCGGCGGGCAGGTGGTGATCAGCACCCTCCCGGTGCGGGAGCTGATCGAGCACCGGGTCAGCGCCGAGGAGCTCGACGAACCCGGCGAAGCGCTGGTGAGGGTTTCGGAGGACGACTACGTCGCCCCGCGCACCGACCTCGAGGCTGAGATCGCCCGCCAGTGGACCGAGCTGCTCGGCGTGGAGAAGATCGGCGTGCACGACGACTTCTTCACCCTGGGCGGCAACTCACTGGTCGCCATCCAGCTCATCGCCCAGGTGCGCAAGGCCACCGGTACGCGGCTGGCGATGAAGACGCTGTTCGAAGCGTCCACAGTGGCCACTCTGGTCGAGCGGATCGAGGAGCTGCGCGACGGCAAGGCCGAGGCGCCGGCCGAACCCGCCCGGACCACCATCCCGAAGCTCGAGCGCTAGAGCCCGTTGGCGAACTCAGGCGGGTGGGCCTCGACGGTCGTGGGTGGGGTTGCGAAAGCCACTTTCGCAACCTTCAGCGTTGCGAAAGTGGCTTTCGCAACGCGCCTGCGGCTCACCCTCGGGTCGTTCGCCTGCGGGTCGGCTCGGGTGTCGCGAAAGCCACTTTCGGGACGCCTGATGTCCCGAAAGTGGCTTTCGCGACATCGCCACAGGCCACTCGCGACCCACGACAACACCCTCTGCCACACCGCACGCCAGCCAGGCCGGCAGCCGAGATCCCGTCGGGTCTCGAATCCGCCACCAGACACCGAGAACAGGAAATCATGAGCGACACGAAGGAATGGACGTTCCCGGCCTCGTTCGGGCAGGAGCGGATCTGGCTGTCCGGCCAGCTCGACCCGGCGTCCCCGGTGTACAACCTGCACTGTCAGGCCCGGCTGGACCGCCCGCTGACCGCGGCGCAGTGGCGGACCGCGCTCGGCGTCATCGTCGGACGGCACGAGGCGCTGCGCACGTCGTTCCGCATGGACGGCGGCGCGCTCGTGCAGGTGGTGCATGCCGAGGTGCCGATCGAGCTCGAGGTACACGACCTGCGGGACCTGCCCGCCGACGCCCGCGGTGACCGGCTCGCCGAACTAGTCCGTGGTGTGTCGCGCGGGGCCATCCCGCTCGACTCGCCGCCGCCGTGGCGTGCCCAGGTGTGCCACACGGCCGACGACGAGTGGGTGCTCACGTTCGTCGTGCACCACACCGTGTTCGACGCCGCCTCGGTGCTGGTGCTGGGGGCCGAGCTGAGCGAGGCCTGCGACGCCGTGTTCGAGGGCCGCGAGCCGAAGCTGCCCGAGCTGGCCATCCAGTACCCGGACTACTCGGCCTGGCAGCGCGGGCAGCTCGAAACGTCGGGCGAACAGCTGGACTACTGGCGGACGCAGCTCGCCGGGCTGCCGCCGGTGCACGGCCTGCCCACGGACAGGCCGCGGCCCTCGCAGCTGACGTTCGCCGGTGACCAGGTGGACTTCGCCCTCCCGGACGGACTGATCGATCGGGTCGGCGAGCTGGCCCGCGAGCTCTCGGCGTCACCGTTCATGGTGCTGCTGGCCGGCTACGCGGCACTCGTGTCGCGACTGTCCAGAGTGGACGACATCGTCGTCGGCGTTCCGGTCGCCGGCCGCGACCTGCCCGAGCTGGCCGACCTGATCGGCATGTTCGTCAACCAGATGGCCGTACGCGTCGACTGTTCGGGCGCACCCGCGTTCACCGAACTGGTCGGCCGGGTCCGGACCACGCTGCTGGAGGCGATCGATCACAGTCAGGTGCCGTTCCAGGCGGTCGCCGAGGCGGCCGGTGGCGAGCGCGACCCCGGCGTGCAGACGCTGTATCAGCTCGGGTTCAACTTCCTGCCCGACTCGGGGCTGGAGCCGGTCCGCTCGGCCACCGCGAAGGACGACATCGCGATCGACCTGACCGCCGTGGACGGCAGGCTCGTCTACCGCACCGACCTGTTCGACCGTGAGACCGCCGAAGCCGTGGCCGAGCGGTACCTGCGGCTGCTCGCCGCGGCACTGGCCGATCCGGCTCGGTCGGTCGCGGATCTGCCACTGCTGTCGGACGACGAGCGAGAGCTGGTCCTGACCGGCTGGAACCCGGAAGAAGTGTCCACTTCGGACGCGACGACCGTGCCCGCCCGGTTCGAAGCCCAGGTGCGGCGGACCCCGGATGCGCCGGCCGTCGACTTCGGCGGGGTTCGCCTGACGTACGCCGAGCTGAACACGCGGGCCAACCGCGTCGCACACCGGCTGCGCGAGCTGGGCGCCGGTCCCGGCACCGTCGTCGGCGTATGCGTGCCGAACTCGGCGGACCTGCTGACCGGCGTGCTCGGGGTGCTGAAGAGCGGCGCGGCCTACGTCCCGCTCGACCCGGCCAACCCGGCCGCCCGGCAGGCGCTGATCCTCACCGACGCGGGTGTCCCGTTCGTGCTGGTCGCCGGACAGTCCACTTTGGACACCAAGACGCTGGCACTGGACGACCCGGCCGAGTGGTCCACCGCGGCCACCGAGGACCCGGAACCGGCCGCCGGACCGGGCGACGTCGCCTACGTGATCTACACGTCGGGCTCGACCGGGCGGCCCAAGGGCGTCGAGGTCGAGCACCGGGCCGTCGACACGTACCTGGCGTGGGCGCGTGAGGCCTACCCCGGTCTGGCCGGACGGGCGTTGCTGCACACGTCGCCGTCGTTCGACCTCACCGTGACGACGCTGCTCGGCACCCTCACCGCCGGGGGCGCGGTGGTCGACGGCGGCCGCCCGACGTTCGTCAAGGCGACCCCGACGCACCTCGCCGTCCTCGCCGAGGAGCTGTTCCCGACGGGTGAGCTGGTGCTCGGCGGTGAAGCGCTGACCGCCGAGGCCGTTCAGCCGTGGCGGGAGCGGCACCCCGGCACGCTCGTCGTCAACGAGTACGGCCCGACCGAGGCCACGGTCGGCTGCGTCGCGCACCGGATCGAATCCGGGGACGAGCTGCCGTCCGGACCCGTCCCGATCGGCCGTCCGGTGCCCGGCACCCGTGTGTACGTCCTCGACGAGCGGCGGCAGCCGGTGCCGCCGGGTGTCCCGGGCGAGCTGTACGTCGCCGGGTCGCAGCTCGCCCGCGGTTACCTCGGGCTGCCGGATCTGACCGCCGAGAGTTTCACCGAGGGTCCGTCCGGCCGGATGTACGCGACGGGCGACCTCGTTCGCTGGCGCCGGGATGGCACGCTCGACTACCTCGGCCGTGTCGACGAGCAGGTGAAGTTGCGCGGCTACCGCATCGAGCCCGGCGAGGTCGAAGCGGCGCTGCGTGAACTGCCGGAAGTGCGGGACGCGGCCGTGGCGGTCCGCGGCGACACGCTCGTCGGCTATGTCGTCGGCAGCACCGACGGGGCGGCCGAAGCCCTGCGGAAGACGTTGCCGGAGTACCTGGTGCCGACCCGGTTCGTGACGCTCGACGCGCTGCCGATGGCGGCCAGCGGCAAGCTCGACAGGGCCGCGCTGCCGGATCCCGAACCCGGCGAAGCGACGGCGTACGTCGCGCCCCGGACCGCGGCCGAAGAACTGGTCGCCGAGGTGCTCGGCGAACTGCTCGGCGTCGAAGACCTCGGCGCGCACGACGATTTCTTCGCCCGTGGCGGCAACTCGCTGCTGGCGATCCGTGCGATGTCCCGGCTCCGCAAACAGCTCGAGGTCGACATCCCGGTGCGGGGGCTGTTCACCCTCACCACCGTCGCCGGGCTCGCCGCCGAGATCGAGCGGCGGCTCTCCGAGGACCTCGACCAGCTCAGTGACGAAGAGGTCCAGCGCCAGCTGGCCGAAGGCGAGCTCTCATGACCACGATCGACGAAACCAGCAGCGCGGCCGCGCGCCGTGCCCTGCTCGAGCAGCGGCTGCGACGGCGCACGGAACCTGCCGCGACCATCACGCCGCGCCCCGGCGACGCCGTCGTCCCGCTGTCGTATCAGCAGGAACGCGTCTGGTTCATGGAGCAGTTCGCGCCGGGCACCGGCTCGTACCACATCCCGGTGCCGATCCGGCTGACCGGACGGCTCGACGTCGCCGCGCTCCAGTCCGCTTTGGACACTCTGCCGGTGCGGCACGAGGCGCTGCGGATGCGCTTCCCGGCCGGGGAAGACGGACAGCCGACCGTCCACATCGAACCATCGGTCACGGTCGGTCTGTCCCTTGTGGACGCGGGAAGCGAGGAGGCGGCCCGCGCCGCCGTCGACGCCGCCGCGGCCGAGACGTTCGACCTGGCAGCGGGCCCGCTGCTGCGGGCGACCCTGGCCCGGGTGTCCGACGAGGAGCACCTGCTCGTCCTGTGCACGCACCACATCGTGGGCGACGGCTGGTCTGTCGACCTGCTGCTGCGTGACCTCGCCGCGCAGTACCACGCCCTGAGCACCGGCGGCACGGCCGAGCTGCCCGCGCTGAGCATCGGGTACGGCGACTTCGCGCACTGGCAGCGCCGGACGCTCACCGGCGGCGAACTCGACCGCCAGCTGGAGCACTGGCGGGCGCAGCTCGGCGGGGTCGAGCCCCTGGAACTGCCCACGGACCTGCCCCGGCCCGCCAAGCAGAGCTTCGACGGCGCGATCCACGAGTTCTTCGTCGAGCGCGACCTCGCCCGTGCTCTCGGCGAGCTGAGCCGCGAGCACGGAGTCACGCTCTTCATGACCCTGCTGGCCGCTTACCAGGTGCTGCTGGCGCGGTATTCGGGCCAGGAGGACTTCGCGATCGGTTCGTCGTCGGCCGGGCGCGGCCTGCCCGAGCTCGAGGGCGTGGCGGGCATGTTCATCAACATGCTGCCCCTGCGTGCCCAGCTGGCGGGCGACCCGTCGTTCGCCGAGCTGCTCGAACGCACCCGGCGGCACGTGCTGGACGCCTTCGAGCACGCCGACGTGCCGTTCGAGCGGCTGGTGAACGCGCTCGGCGTGCCCCGTGACGTCAGCCGCTCGCCGGTGTTCCAGGCGATGTTCGTACTGCAGAACTACGAGATGGGCCGGATGGGCGCGGCCGGGGAGTCCGCAGTGGACTTCCGCTGGCTGCCGATGGACCTGCCCGCGACCCGGTTCGACTTCGAGTTCCACGCCATCGAGGTCGAACGCGGGCTGATCGGCAAGTTCGTGCACAACACGGCGCTGTTCACCGAGGACACGGTCGCCGGGATGGCCGGGCGGCTGGTCACGCTGCTGGGTTCGATCGTCGCCGACCCGGGCAGGCGACTGTCCGAATTGGACATCCTCGACGCCGGGCAGCGCGAACTCGTCCTGGAGCGCTGGAACGCCACGGCGGCCGAGTTCCCGCAGACCACGCTGCACGCGCTCGTCGAGGAGCAGGCCGCCCGGACGCCGGACGCGCCCGCGGTGACCTTCCGCGGCGCGTCGCTGACCTACCGCGAGCTGGACGAGCGGGCCAACCGGCTCGCGCACCGGCTGCGTGGCCTCGGCGTCGGACCGGGCGTGCTCACCGGGGTGTTCGCGGAGCGGTCGTTCGAACTGGTCGTCGCGCTCCTCGGCGTGCTGAAAGCCGGTGGCGCGTATGTCCCGCTCGATCCGGAGTACCCGGCCGACCGGCTGGCGTTCATGCTGCGGGACGCGGCCGCGCTCGTCGTGCTGACGCAGGCGGCGTTGCGCGAGACGCTGCCGCCAGGTGACGCGACCGTGGTCGTCCTCGACGACCTTGCCGAGACGGCCGGGCAACCGGGCACCCCGCCCGAACCGCTCGCCGGACCGGAAGACCCGGCGTACGTCATCTACACCTCGGGCTCGACCGGACAGCCGAAAGGCGTGCCCAACGGTCACCGCGGCATCGTCAACCGCCTCGACTGGATGCAGCGCGCGTACCGCCTCGACGGCACCGATTCGGTACTGCAGAAGACCCCGGCCGGTTTCGACGTGTCGGTCTGGGAGTTCTTCTGGCCGCTGATCACCGGCGTGCGGCTCGTGCTCGCCGAGCCCGGAGGACACAAGGACGCAGCGTACCTGCGTGAGCTGCTCGCGTCCGAAGGCATCACCACCGCGCACTTCGTGCCGTCGATGCTCACGCTGTTTCTGGCCGAACAAGGCGTCGAGACCTGCACGGCGCTGCGGCGGGTCGTGTGCAGCGGCGAGGAACTGCCGCTCGACGCCGCCCGCGAGTTCACCCGGCGACTGCCGCACTGCGAGCTGCACAACCTCTACGGCCCGACCGAAGCCGCCATCGACGTCACCTCCTGGCATTGCACGCCCGCCGCGCTCGCGGAGGTCGCGTCGGTGCCGATCGGGGCGCCGATCCAGAACATCCGGATCTACGTCCTCGACCGTGCCGGGCGGCCCTGCCCGGTCGGCGTGCCCGGCGAACTGCACATCGCGGGCGTCGGCCTCGCCCTGGGCTACCACAACCGTCCGGAGCTGACTGCCGAGCGGTTCGTGCCCGACCCGTTCCACAGTGGACGGATGTACCGCACCGGCGACCTCGCGCACTGGCGCCCGGACGGGACGATCGCGTTCCTCGGCCGGATCGACCACCAGGTCAAGCTGCGAGGCCTCCGCATCGAACTGGGGGAGATCGAGACGACCTTGCGCGCCCGGCCGGGGGTGCGCGACGCGGCCGTGATCGTCCGCGAGGACACGCCGGGGGACAAGCGGCTGGTCGGGTACGTCGTCGGCGACGCCGAGCCCGGCGCGCTGCGGACGGCGCTCAAGCAGAGCCTCCCGGACTACATGGTCCCGCCGTCGTTCGTTCCGCTCGACGAGCTGCCGCTCACCCCGAACGGCAAACTCGATCGCAAGGCGCTCCCCGCTCCGGTCGCGTCCCGGGACGCCACCAAAGAGCTGGTCGCGCCGTCGACCCCGGTCGAGATCCTGCTGGCCGGGATCTGGCGGGACGTGCTCAAAGTGGACGAGCTGGGCGTCGACGACGACTTCTTCGACCTCGGCGGCCATTCGATGCTGGCCACCCAGGTGGTGGCGCGGATCGGCAAGGCCGACGCGGGCCAGGTCGGCGTCATGGACCTGTTCCAGCACCGCACGATCCGCGAGCTGGCGTCCTTCATGGACGGTGACAACGCCGACAGGCCACGCCATCTGCTCTACGAGCTGACCAAGCCGACAAAGCAGCGGACGCTGTCCTACGTCTGCTTCCCCTACGGCGGCGGCAGCGCGATCGTCTACCAGCCGCTGGCCGACGCGCTCCCGGAAGGCCACTCGCTCTACTCGGTCGCCATCCCCGGCCACGACGTCGGACTGTCCGAAGAAGCCCTGCCCTTCGACGACCTGGTCGAGCGGCTGACCGGCGAGATCCTCGATCGTGTCGACGGCCCGCTGGCCATCTACGGGCACTGCGGTGTCGGCAACGCGCTCGCCGTCGCCGTCGCCCGGCTGCTCGAAGAGCGCGGCCGCGAACTGGAGGTCGTCTACATCGGCGCGATCTTCCCGTTCGCCCGGATGAAGGGCGCGGTGGGCACGCTGCGCACCCGGCTGGAGAAGCTGCGCAGCAACCGGTACTACTCGAACTGGCTCAAGGGCATGGGCGTCGACACCGACGACCTCGACCCGGCGCAGGCCGACCGGATCATCACGAACATGCGCGCCGACAGCCGCGCCGCCGAGGAGTACTTCAGCGGCCTGCTCGACGCCCGCGTGGCCAAGCTGCGCGCGCCGATCGTGTCGGTGGTCGGCTCCGAAGACCCGGTCACGGACTACTACACCGAGCGGTACCGGGAGTGGGAGTTCCTCACCGACACCACCGCGCTCGTGGTGCTCGACCGGGCCGGGCACTTCTTCCTGCGCTACCGGGCCGACGAACTCGCGGAGATCGTCACGCAGGTGCACCCGGCGCTGGACGACCCCGGCGAACTCGACGTCCGGGCCCGCGGTGAAGACGCGGCCTGGGCGGTGCACGAGACCCATCGGGCGGAGGTCGACGAGAAGCCCTCGGTGAAGCCGAGCATGGCCCGGTTCCTCACGATCACGGCCGGGCAGCTGGTGTCCTCGACCGGCTCGGCGCTGACGTCGTTCGCGGTGCCGATCTGGCTCTACACCCGTACGGGATCGGTCGCCGACCTCGGCCTGCTGTGGGCGCTCGCGCTGCTGTTCGGCGTGCTCGTCCTGCCGGTGGCGGGCGCACTGGTCGACCGAGGCGACCGGCGGCGGATCATGATCGCGGCCAGCGGTATCGCCGGCGGGATCCAGCTGGCCCTGGCGTTGGTGCTGATCACCGGGCACGTCCAGCTGTGGTTGTTCTACGTGCTGATCCCGCTCGGGTCGGTGGCCGCGTCGTTCCAGCGCATCGCCTATCAGTCGTCGGTGGCGCAGTTGGTGCCCAAGCAGTACCTCGGGCACGCGATGGGCCTCGCGCAGCTGTCCACCGGTTTCGCCCAGCTGCTGATGCCGGTGCTCGCGGCCGGGCTGCTGGCGGCGATCGAGCTGTCCGGCATCCTGATCCTGGACATGGCGAGCTACGTGTTCGCGATCGTGGGCCTGCTGCTGGTGCGGTTCCCGGATCTGCTGGGCTGGCGCCCGCGCGAACCGCTGCTGACGGCGATCGCGGGCGGGCTGCGGTACTCGTGGAACCACCGCGGCTTCCGCACGATGCTGCTGTACTTCGCGCTGGCGAACGTCTTCCTCGCCCCCGCGCTGGTGCTGGTCTCTCCGCTCGTGCTGTCGTTCGGCTCGGTCACCGACGTCGCGCAGGTGGCGCTGGCCGAGGCCCTCGGCGCGGTGGCGGGCGGGATCGGGATGGCGTTGTGGGGCGGCCCACGGCACCGGCGGATGGTCGGCGTGCTCGCGGGCAACATCGGGATCGCGCTCGGCAGCCTGGTGATGGGCCTGCGGCCGTCGCTGATCGTCGTCGCGGCCGGGGTGTTCCTCCTGGCCGCCGCGATGTCCGTGTCGCAAGGCATCTACGCGACGCTGGTGCAGGTCAAGGTGCCGCAGCGGTTCCACGGCCGGGTCTTCGCGATCAACCAGACGATCACGTGGTCGACGCTGCCGATCGGGTTCGCCGTGCTGGCGCCGCTGGCCGTCGGCTGGTTCTCGCCGCTGCTGGCGCCGGGCGGCGCGCTGACCGGGTCTGTCGGCTCCGTGCTCGGCACCGGCGAGACCCGGGGCATCGGGCTCGCGTATGTCGTCTTCGCGCTGATCCTGCTGCTGATCAACGTGGGCGGGTTCTCGCTGCGGCGGCTGCGCCGGTTCGACACCGAGGTGCCCGATTCGCTGCCCGACGACCTGGTCGGCGCGCAGGAACGTGAGCGCAAGCTCGCGGGGAAGAAGGCCGCATGAGTACGGCAGTGCTGGTCCGGGAGGCCCGCGGGCACTGGGTCGGTGAGGTCGCGCCGTCGATGCGGGCGGCCGGGCACCGCGTGGTGCTGCTCGCCCCGCCGATGGACGCGGCCGAGCGGGCCGCGCTGGCCGGTGTGGTGGACGACGTCGTCGCGCTCGACGACGTCCACGACCCGGAAGCCGTCGCGGCGAAGGTCCGGGAGATCGACGGCGGCGCGCTGGCCGGGATCTTCACCGGCTCGGACGGTGCCATCGCGAGCACCGCCCGCGCCGCGGAGCTGCTCGGTGTGGCGCGCTGCCCGGCGTCGGTGTTCGCCTTGTGCGCGAACAAGTTCGCGGTCCGGGAGGCCCTCGCCGCTGCCGGGTTGCCCGGCCCCGCCTACGCCCTGATCTCGTCGGCCGCAGAGGCGGCGTCGGTCGCTTCGGCGGTCGGGCTCCCGGCGATCGTCAAACCGGTCAACGGGGCGGGCAGCAACCTCATCCGCACGGTGTCCACTGTGGACGAACTGGCGGCCGCGTACGAGCTGCTGGCCGCGCGGCTGCCCGAGTCCGCGGATCCGCGCTACCACCGTCCACTGGGGACGCTGGACCCTTCGGCGACGTTCCTGGTCGAAGGGTTCCTGCAAGGCCCGGAGTACGCGGTGGACGTGCTGGTCCGCGACGGTGTGGCCGAGCCTGTCGAGATCCTCGACAAGCCGCTGATCGACGAGCGGAAGTTCGAGCTGGCGCTGTCGTGCCCGCCCGCAGGGCTCACCGCCGACCGGGCCGGGCTGGTCACCGCGGCGGCGATCGCCGCGGTCCGCGCGCTGGGTCTCGACAACACCTGCGCCCACGTCGAGCTGATCGACGACGCCGACCGTGGTCCGACCATCGTCGAGGTCAACGCGGGCAGGCCCGCCGGGTCGATCATGCCGCTGCTGGCGAAGCTGCGCACCGGCATCGACGTGTTCGCCGAGTTGGCGGCGCTCGCGGTCGGCGCTCCGCCGCCGGTGCGGGAACCCGCCAAACTGCCGATCCCGCTGGGCATGCTGATCCTCTACGCGGCCGGTTCGGGCCGGTTGACGAGGATCGGCGGGCTCGACGAGATCGCCGAGCTGCCCGAGGTGATCGACGTCGTCACCACCGTCTCGCCGGGACAGGTGCTCACCGACGAACAGGAGACCTACGCGGTCAACCTCGTTGTGGCCGGGTTCGCCGATCACGAAGACCTTGCCGCCCTGCACGCGGAGGCGAGCAAGCTCGTCCAGCTGGAATTGGAGGACGTGTGAACACCGTGTTCGTGGTGCGGGAGACCGCGGGGCAGTGGATCGCCGACGTCGTGGCCGCCGTGCGCGCGACAGGGCTGGGGGCCGAGCTGGTCACCCAGCCCCTGGAACCGGCCGAGCGGGCACAGCTGACGGAACTGGTGGACGGGTTCGTCGTCGTCGACGACGTCCGTGACGCCGAAGCCGTCGCCGAGGCCATCCGGGCGCGGACCGCGCGTCCGGCCGGGGTGGTGACCGCCGCCGAGGGGATCATCGCGAGCGTCGCCCGTGCGGCCGAGCTGCTCGGCGTCGCGCGCTGCCCCGCGTCAGTGTTCACCGTGACGCACAACAAGTTCGCGGTCCGGCAGGTGCTGGCCGCGGCCGGATTGCCGGGTCCGCGCTGCGCCCTGATCTCTGCCGAGTCCGAGGCTGCCTCGGTCGCTTCGGCGGTCGGGCTCCCGGCGATCGTCAAGCCGGTGAACGGCGCGGCGAGCAATCTCGTCCGCACGGTGTCCACTGTGGATGAATTGGCGGCGGCGTACCGGCTGCTGGCCGAGCGGTTGCCGCTTTCGGAGGACGCCCGGTACCACCGGCTCGTCGGGTCGATCGACCCGCTGAAGGTGTTCCTCGTGGAAGGCCTGCTGCGCGGGCCGGAGTACGCGGTCGACGTCCTGGTGCGTGACGGCGTCGCGGAACCGGTGGCCGTGGTGGAAAAGCCGTTGATCGATGAGCGCAAGTTCGAGCTGGGCATGGTCTGCCCGCCGCTCGAACTGTCCGAAGAGGACACCGAGCGCCTGTTCGCGGCGGTGACGGCCGCCGCGCTCGCGCTGGGCCTGGACAACACCTGCGCGCATGTGGAGCTGATCGACGACGTCGAGCTGGGCCCGGCGATCGTCGAAGTGAACGCGGGCCGCCCGGCGGGCGGCGCCCAGCCGGTGCTGCTGAAGCTCGCGACCGGTATCGATGTCGTCGCCGAGTCCGTCTCGCTGGCATTGGGCACGCCACCGCCCGCGCGAGGCGCGGGCCTGCCAGTGCCAGTGGGCTACCTGATCTTCTACGCCGAGGGCACCGGACGGCTGGTCCGCGTCGACGGCACCGACGAGGTCGCCGACCTGCCCGAGGTCCTGGAGGTCGTCACGATCGTGCGCCCCGGCCAACTGCTCACCGACGACCAGGAGATCTACGCGGTGAACGTGCTCGCCGCGGGGTTCGCCGACACCGAAGACCTCGCCGCGCTGCACGCCGAGGCCGCCAAGCTGATCCGATTCGAACTGGAGGAGTCATGACCGAACTCGCGGCGAACCTCGACAGCGCCCACCACGTCAAGGGCAACGAACACACCAAGCTCACCGTGTACGCGGCCACGGGCCTGGACTGGGTGCGCGCGCACCGCGAAGTGCTGCAGGACCGGCTGCGCGAGCACGGCGCGATCCTGCTGCGCGGCATGCCCGCCGACCTGGCGGTCTTCAACCAGGTCACCGAGGAGATCGGCGGCTCGCTGCTGACTTACACGGAACGGTCGACACCGCGATCGGCGGTCTCGGGCAACATCTACACCTCGACGGAGTACCCGCCCGCCGAGTCGATCCCGATGCACAACGAGAACTCGTACTCGGCGAACTGGCCCGCCCGCCTGTTCTTCCTGTGCGACACGGCGGCCGAAACCGGCGGCGCGACGCCGATCGCCGACAGCCGCGCGATGTACCGCCTGCTGCCCGCGGATCTGCGTGAGCGGTTCGCGGGCGGCGTCTCCTACACGCGGGCGTTCCGTGAAGGCCTCGGGCTGACCTGGCAGGACGCGTTCCAGACCGACGACCGCCAGGTGGTGGCGGACTACTGCACGAGCAACGGGCAGACATACGAGTGGACCGACGAGGGCCTGCGCACGCGGCACGTGCGCCCGTCCTTCACCACGGAACCGCACACCGGCGCGATGGTGTGGTTCAACCAGGCGAACCTGTTCCACGTCTCGAGCCTGGGGGAGGAGGTCAGCGAGGCGCTGCTGGATCTGTATCCCGAGGAGGACCTGCCCCGCAACGCGTACTTCGCCGACGGCTCGCCGATCCCGCAGGCGGATCTGGACACGATCAAGGCGACCTACGACGAGGTGAGCTACGCGTTCCCGTGGCGGCCGGGCGACGTCATGGTCATCAACAACATGCTGATGGCCCACGGACGCGAGCCGTTCACGGGCAAGCGGCGGACCCTGGTCGCGATGACGTGACCCGACTGGGTCGCGAGCGGCAGGGACGATGAGAAGCACCGGCTGCCAGGAACGTTCCTGGCAGCCGGTTCAGGGTCTTAGCGGCCTAGCCGACTTTGACGCGAAGGCGCGGTCCGGTCTTCTCCTGCACTTCGTCGGCCGTGACGCCCGGCGCGAGTTCCACGAGGTCGAGCCCGTCGGGCGTGATGTCGATGACGCACAGGTCGGTGATGATCCGCTGGACGACGCCACGGCCGGTGTAGGGCAGTGAGCATTCGTCGACGACCTTGTGGCCGCCGTCCTTGGCGACGTGCTCCATCAGCACGATGACCTTCTTCGCGCCGTGGACCAGGTCCATCGCGCCGCCCATCCCCTTGACCATCTTGCCGGGGATCATCCAGTTCGCGATGTCACCGGACGCGGAGACCTGCATCGCGCCGAGGATCGCGGCGTCGATCTTGCCGCCGCGGATCATGCCGAAGGACATCGCCGAATCGAAGAACGACGCGCCCTTGCGGACGGTGACGGTCTCCTTGCCCGCGTTGATCAGGTCCGGATCCAGTTCGTCCTCGGTCGGGTAGGGGCCGACACCGAGGATGCCGTTTTCCGACTGCAGAACGAGTTCGACGTCCTCGGGCACGAAGTTCGGCACGAGGGTGGGCAGGCCGATGCCGAGGTTGACGTAGTCGCCGTCGTGCAGTTCGGCGGCGGCCCGGGCGGCCATCTGGTTGCGATCCCACGCCATGTCAGTTCTCCTCCGCGCCCGCGACCCGCACGGTTCGTTTCTCGATCGGCTTGTCGGCGGCCTGTTCGGGCGTCAGCGGCACCACGCGGTGCACGAACACGCCGGGCAGGTGGACGGAGTTCGGGTGGATCTCGCCGGGCTCGACCAGTTCCTCGACCTCGGCGACGGTGATCCGGCCTGCCATCGCGGCGAGCGGGTTGAAGTTGCGGGCGGTGTCCCTGAAGACGAGGTTCCCGTGCCGGTCGCCCTTCCACGCGCGCACGAGCCCGAAGTCGGCGACGATCGCGTGTTCGAGCACGGCCTCCTTGCCGTCGAAGCTCTGCTTCTGCTTGGGAGGACTGGACTTCTCGACGTTGCCGGAGCTGTCGTACTTCCACGGCAGGCCACCGTCGGCGACCTGCGTGCCCGCACCCGTGACGGTGAAGAACGCGGGAATGCCGGAACCGCCGGCGCGCAGCCGTTCGGCGAGGGTGCCCTGCGGCGTCAGCTCGACCTCGAGCTCGCCGCCGAGATACTGGCGGGCGAACTCCCTGTTCTCCCCGACGTAAGAGGAGACCACGCGGCGGAGGCGACCCGCGCCGAGCAGGACGCCGAGGCCCCAGCCGTCCACCCCGGCGTTGTTCGATACCACCTCGAGGTCCGAGGTCCCGGCGTCGTACAGCGCGCCGATCAGGACCGCGGGGACCCCGCACATCCCGAACCCGCCGACCGCGAGCCTGGCGCCGTCGGGGATGTCGGCGATGGCATCCGCGGCTGACTCGATCACTTTGTCCACGCCAGCCATGACATCGTGCGCCGCACACGTGGTCAATGAGTGAACGCGTTCCACCTGCGGATTGTTCATCAGGCGAGCGCCTGAGATGGGGTAGTGTTCACTGAGTGGACGCCCCTGGAGACCTTGTCGGCCGAATACACCAGTCGCTGCGCGCGGTCGCGGTGCACGAGCCGGACGGTGCGACGACGACGACGATCGCGCGGGAAGCGGGATTGCCGCGGCCGACCGTGCACCGGCTGCTGACCTCCTTGCAGGGAGTGGGCCTGGTGGACCGGATGCCGGACACCGATCACTGGGTGCTGGGCCCCGAGTTGTACTTCCTCGGCGTCGCCACGGCGCGGCGGTACGACGTGACGGAGGCCGCCCTGCCGTCGGTCCGGCGGCTCGCACTCGCCACGGGGGAGAGCGCGTTCTTCTCCGCGCGGCGCGGGGAGGAGACGATCTGCCTGATCCGTGAGGACGGCGCCTTCCCGATCCGCAGCCATGTCCTCTACGAGGGCGCCCGCTTCCCGCTCGGGGTCGTGTCGGCGGGCATGGTGATCCTCGCGCACCTGCCCCAACGGGAGGTCGACGACTACCTCGGCGCGGTCGATCTGAGCGTGGAACACGGTGCGCAGCACACCGCCCGCGAGATCCGCGCGCATATCGCCACCACTCGGACGAACGGCTACGCGGTGAATCCCGGGCTCGTGGTGGAGGGCAGCTGGGGGGTCGCCGCCGCCGTCTTCGATCGTGCCGGGTCACCGCGCTGGGCGCTCTCCCTGACCGGTGTCGAGCACCGGTTCGGCCCCGATCGCCGTCCGCAGCTGGGCGCTCTGCTGTTGCAAGAGGCTCACGCGCTTTCCGAACGGCTGGCGCGCGGGACCGCTCACTGAGCCTTCTCTCCTGGCTGGGCCGCCCACGACGCCAAGAGGGTCAGGCCGTCCGCGGTCGTGGTGCCGGCGGGTGCGGTGTAGACGGTCAGGAGCAGGCCGGGTTCGGTGGGCAGTTCCATCGATTCGACGTCCAGGTCGAGCCGGCCCACTGCTGGATGGTGCAGGCGCTTGCGTCCGGACCGGTGGAGGCGAACGTCCTGAGACGCCCATCGCCGCCGGAACAGTTCACTGCGTGTCGACAGTTCACCGACCAGGGTGATCAGCTGCTCGTCGTGCGGATTGCGGCCGGCTTCCATGCGTAGCTTCGCGGCGACGTCGCGGGCGATGCGGTCGTAGTCGACGAAGAACGTTTGTGCCGCTTCGGGTTCCAGGTACACGAACCGCGCGGTGTTCGCCGGCCGTCGTGTGTCGGCCAGTACCGGTGAATACAGCGCGCGGGCGAGGTGATTCGTGGCCAGCACGTCATAGCGGCCGTTGCAGATCCACGCCGGTGCGTCGGTGATGGCGTCGAGTACCTGCTGAAGCGCCGGCCGCACCGTCGTCGTGGCGGGTCGACGGCGGCGTGGACCGCCGGGCGCCCTGTACTGCCGCGCGAGGTGGAAGAGGTGATCGCGCTCGGCCTCGTCGAGGTGCAAGGCGGAGGCCAACGCCTCGAGCACCCCGTCGGAGGTACCGGTGAGACTGCCGCGCTCCATCCGCACGTAGTAGTCGACCGATACCCCCGCCAGGAGAGCTACCTCTTCGCGACGCAGGCCTTTGACCCGGCGGTTGCCGCCGTAGGCGGGCAGTCCGGCCCGCTCGGGCGTGATCCGCGCGCGACGCGAGCGGAGGAAGTCCTTGATCTCGGTGCGCGGATCGATCTTGGCCACCCCTTCACCATAGGCAGTGGCCGCGGGTGGAGGGAGGTTCTGCTGGTACCCCCTAGGTACCCGACGCGGTCGTGGCGATGCCGCCGTCGACCGGGATGACGGTGCCCGTGAGGTAGGACCCGGCCCGGCTGGCGAGGAACACGGCGATGCCCGCCATGTCGTCGTCGCGGCCGAGCCGACGCAGAGGGGCCTTCGCCGCGATCGTGTCGCCGATGGCATCGAGTGTGGACGCCATCATCCGCGACGGGAACGGTCCTGGGGCCACCGCGTTCACCGTGACGTGCTGGGGGCCCAGCTCCCTGGCCAGCACCCTGGTGAGTTGATGGAGGGCCGCTTTGCTGCCGGCGTAGGAATAGTTGGGCGACTCGGCGACGTGGACGGCGGCGATACTGCCGATGTTGATGATCCGCGCGGGATCATCGGCGGTGCCCGCTCCGCGAAGTGCGGGGAGCAGCGCCTGCACCAGCCAGAACGGCGACTTGAGGTTGAGGTCGAGCACCGCGTCCCAGGCCTCGTCCGGGAACGTCTCCAGCGGCTCGCGCCACATCGCTCCCGCGTTGTTGACGAGGATGTCCAGGCGTCCCGAACCGGCCTTGACAAGATCGGCGAGGCGCTGGCACTCGTCGTGCCTGGACAGGTCGGCGGGAATCGCCCGGACGTCGCCGAATTCGGACAGCAGTTGCTGTGCCTCCGCGCACGTGTCCGGATTGCGTGAGCTGATGACGACGCGGGCGCCCGCCTGAAGAAGGCCGCGCGCGATCATCATCCCGATGCCGCTGGTGCCGCCGGTGACGAGTGCGTATTTCCCACTCAGATCGAAAAGGTCTGCGTGCGGGGTGGATTGGCTGTCCGCCATGGGTCTTCGTTCCTTCTGTCGTGGAAAAATGTGCTGACACGGTCGCGATTCCGGATTGTTGTCAGAGCTTTTGTTCAGGCGCCGGGTTCGAACAGGTTGACAGTTGTCCGGGACGTTTGGGAGATCCTGGCGAGTCAGGTACTGGGAGAACCCCCTTGCCTGGTCCTGCTTGGCTGAGGTGGCGGGGAGTCAAGGGGCCGAAAGGCAAATGTGGCATGTCGCGAAAGCCACTTTCCCTACCTTCAGAGTAGGCAAGGAGTCCTTCACACCCTCCTCAAGTACATGAAGGACCCCTTCACTGCGCCTAGCGCAAGGAAGGGGTCCTTCACGTACCTCAAGCAGGGGCAAGGAACCGGAACCGACGGCGGCCCCAGGACATGACTGCGGTCGTTCGTGGGACCGGGTCGCGAAAGCCACTTTCGGGACATCAGACGTCCCGAAAGTGGCTTTCGCGACATGCCAGCCATGCACCACAGTGGGGACATCATTCCTGCCGGCAAGGCCGGAACCACGGAATACACCCTCACGGTGCGACGATCTCCGGACCGTGAATGGAGCCCGTGACCATGTGGTGGTCACGGGCTCCACAGTGCCGGTCACCTCATTGGACGGTGAGGCTGTATTCGGCCGTACCGGTTTTGCCGGTGCTGTCGGTGGCGGTGATGGTGATCTTGTAGGTGCCGCGCTGGAACGGGGCGGCGATGGACATGCGCGACGTACCGCCCGGGGCGACGCTGGAAGGCTGGAACATCGGGGTGAACGTCAGGCCCGTCGCGGTGAGTGTGCTGTTGCCCGTTCCTCCGGCGACGGTGACGGTCGCGTTGACGAACGAGCCGGGGGTCACCGTTCCCGTACCGGGGGAGACGGTCGGCTTCGGCCCTTCCGTGGTGCCGCCGTCGCCGACGGTCAGGGTGTAGTCGGCGGATTTGGTGCCGGACGGGCCTTTCGCCGTGACGGTGATCCGGTGCGTGCCTTTCGGAGTGCTCGCCGCGGTCTCCACGGTGAGTTTGGCGACGTCACCGGAGTCGAGCGACGCACCGGGCTGGAACGTGGCCGTCGCGCCGGCGGGCAGGCCGGTGGCGGCCAGTTCGAGCTTTTCGGGTCCCGTGTCGCCGGATTTGGTCACCACAGAGGTCGAGATGTACTTGCCGGGCTCGACCTTGCCCGCCGCCGGGCTGAGGGAGACGCCGAACTTCCCGTCGCCGGGCTGGGTTCCGCCGATCTCGCCGCGCGCCCAGTCGCCCATCTCGTTGGTGAGCCGGGCCATGATGCTGTAGCGGTCGCATCCGGACGCGCCCCACGAGACGACGCCGACGATCACGCCGTCCACGATGAACGGCCCGCCGCTGTCGCCGGAGCAGGTGGCGGTACGTCCGTCGTCGTACCCGACGCACACCATGAGGTCGGGGTTCACCCGCACGTTGAACACCTGGCAGGTGTTCGCGTCGTTCACCGGCATCGTGGTCTTGTACAGCACGCCGGATCCACCGCCGGACGAGGTCTTTCCGTAGCCGACGGCGGTGCCCGACTTCCCCGGTGCGGTCAGCCCGGCATCACCCGATCCGGCCACCTTGGCCCACTGGTTCTCCGGGACGGGCAGGTCGGCCTCGGTGGTGATCACCGCGACGTCGTAGCCGGTCTGCCAGGAGTTCGGGCCGGTGTAGCGGGGATGCACCTTGTAGGAGGCGACAGGGGTGCGGAAGGTCTCGTCGCCCGGAGTGTTCAGGTCGTCGTCGCCGTAGAGGTAGCTCTTCGCCCCGCCGACGTCGATCATGCAATGCGCCGCGGTGACGATCTTGCGTTTGCCGACCACGGAGGCGGTGCAGGACTGTCCCTGCGGGCCGCCGCCGCCCGCTCGAAGGCCCGCGATGACGTAAGGGTTCTCCCGTACGGTCGTGCGTTGTCCGTTGACCACCCGGGTTCCCATGTCCTGGGGCCGCAGTTGATCGGTGGGTGTCGCGGCGATGGCGGTGGGTTCGGCGTTCGCCGTCCCGATCGCGGGCAGGGTGATCACGGCCAGTGCCATGGTGACGGCGGTGACCAGACGCGCTGTTCTCATCGTGCTCCTCGGTTCGCAGGGTTGTTCCCGATCAGAACGTGATCGACCAGCCGGTCAGGGTGCCGGTGTCGAAGCGGTGGACGTCGCGCACCTGAAGCTTCCAAGTGCCGTTGGCGTTCTCGCCGGAGGCGTTCACGGTGAAGGTCTGGTGCACACCGCCCGCCTCACCGACCCCGCCCGCCGGTTTGAGGGGCAGCGTGGCGCCGCTCGGTCCGATCAGGTCGATCGCCAGGTCCGCGGAGTAGGTGTGGTCGATGTCCACCCGTACGGCCGAGCTCGCCGGAGCGTTGCCGTCGCAGCCGCTCTGGGTCACGGCGCTGCCCACGGTGGCCCCGGCGTCGGGGATGGACACATCCTCGTCGTTGGACTTGACACCGCATTTGGTCGGTGTGCCACCGCCGATGAATCCCGTGTAGAGCACCGCGTCCGGCGAGCCCGCGCCCGGATCGGTCACCAGCCCCGGTGAGGCGTTGCGGACGAGCGCGTCGCGCACCTGCTGCGGTGTCGCGCCGGGATTCGCGGCGAGGTACAACGCCGCCGCCCCCGCGCCGTGTGGCGAGGCCATCGAGGTGCCACTGCCGGTCCGGTAGCCGCCGGTGTGGTCGGTGGAGTAGATGTTGCCACCCGGGGCGAACAGGTCGACACACTTCCCGTAGTTCCCGCTACGGCCACCGCCCTGATTGATCCAGCCGACGGTCAACGCTTCGGGGGTACGGCCGGGGCTGGCCGTGCAGGCGTCCTGTCCGTTGTTGCCTGCGGCAACCGCGACCACGAAACCCTTGTCCACCAACGCTTTCACTTGAGCGTCGCCGACGCCGACGGTGTCCATGACCAGGCTCAGGTTGACCACGGCCGGTTTGACCCCGTTGGCGGCCACCCATTCCAGTCCGCTCACAGTCGCCGAATCCGGTCCGGAGCCGCCACAGCCCAGCGAGCGGACCGCGACCACTTTGGCCTTCTTGGCGACACCGACGGTTTTGCCCGCGATGGTGCCCGCCACATGGGAGCCGTGCCAGAAGCAGTCGCTCGTGTCGTTGTCGTTGTCGATGAAATCGCGGCCGTGCGCGCCCCTGCCCTCGAATTCGGTGTGCTGGATCCCCACTCCGGAGTCGACGACGTACGCGGTGACACCCTCGCCGCCATTGGGGTAGACGTACTTCTTGTCCAAGGTCTTGGTGCGCTGGTCGATCTGGTCCAGTCCCCACGACGGCGGGTTCGGCTGCTCGCCCGCGGCACGGGCGACGCCGTCCTGGTGCACCGTCCGCACGGCCGGGTCGGCGGCCAGCCGCCGGGCCTGCCGCTCGCTGAGGTCTCGGACCGAGAAACCGTTCAGGGTCAACGCGTAGGTGTCGACCACCGCACCGCCGTAGCGCTGGGTCAACGAGGTGGCCCCGCCCTGAGCTGCTGCCTGCGCGCCGTCGCGGAGGACCACTATGTAGCGACCGGCGATGGGCTGCCGGGCTTGTACGACATCGCTTTCGGGCGTCGCGGCCGACGCGGCGGGACTCACCGTCGCCAATGCGGCCACGATGCCGACCAGACCTAGCGTTATCCGGGCCTTCTGCATCTCTCCTCCATTTCCCGTGTGCGACTGGCGCACCGCTTCACCATTCGGCGTGGGCGGAGGGGAAACAATCGTGGTGAGACCCCGGAGGGGTACGGCATTACCGCGATCAGGGTTACGCGGTGGTGACCGGCCGACGTATCGTTGCGGCCTCCCGGGAACCGATGTGACCAGCGCGGAGGTGACAATGGACGGTGAGACGGCGCGCGGACGATCCATCCCGATGGTCGGCCGGACAGCGGACCTGGCCACGCTGATCGACGTCGTCACCCGCCCGCCCGCGGTGGTGTTCGTGGAAGGCGAGGCGGGGGCGGGGAAGACCACCTTGATCGGTGCCCTCGCGACGGCAGTGCGCGGCAGGAACCTGTGGATGGCCGTCGGTACCTGTCAGCCGCTGGACGAACCCTTCCCCTACGGCCCGTTGCTCGACTGTTTCGGGCGAGCGGGGGAGAGGGTGGCCGGTCCCGATCCGGTGACCGGCGTCCTGCGCGGACACCTGCCGGAGCTCGCCGATCTCCTGCCCCCGGCACCGCCACCGCTGGACCTGCCGGAGGCCGAGCGCCATCGGATGTTCCGGGCGGTCTGCGCGCTGGTGCGCTCGCTCGGGCCTGCCGTGCTCGTGGTCGAAGACGTGCATTGGGCGGACGACGACACCCGTCAGGTGCTGAGATTTCTGCTCGCGGATCCACCACCCGGGTTGTCGCTGGTCATGACCTACCGGCGTGAGGAACTCGCCGGTGACGCACCGCTGGGGCCGGTCGTGCACCCACCGCCCGAGGTCCTCACCACGCACCTGGGACTACGCCCGTTCGAGGATCCGGAGGTGCGGGCGCTGATCGAAGCCGTGACGGGCGGCGTCGTTTCGGAGTCGTTCGCGACAGCGGTTCGGCACGAGACCGGCGGAATTCCTTTCCTCGTCGCGGAAACCGGCCGGGTTCTGCGTGACCGGCTCGTGGACACCCGGAGCGAGGGGGTGGCGGCGGCCCGGCTCCTGGCCGCCGTCGAGGTGCCCGTCCTGGTGAAAGAGTCGGTGCTCGAACGGCTGCACCGGCTGATCGAGCCGGAGCGCGCGGTCGCCGAGGCGGCGGCCGTACTGGACGACGCGGCGCCGGTGGAGATCCTCGCGGCGCTCGCGGGATTTCCCGGCGCGCACCCGGTGGTGAGCTTGGTACGCGCCGGTGTCTTGTCGGAAGACCCGCCGAACCGATACGGCCTCCGGCACGGTCTGGCGCGGCGGGCGGTGTACGCGGCGTTGCCGGGACCGCGTCGGCGGGAGCTGCACGCCACCGCGGTCCGCGTGCTGGCCGACGTGGCCGGGTGGCCGGCGGCGCGGCTCGCCAGGCACTGCGCCGAGGCGGGCATGCCGGAAGAGTGGCTGCGGTACAGCGAAAGCGCCGCGGACGCCGCGGCCGGGGCGAAGGACATGCCCACCGCGGTGGACCTGCTCTCCCAAGTGGTCTCCGACAGCGACGTGCCCGCCGAGGACGTGAACCGGCTGGCCGCCAAACTCTGTGGATACGCGCTGGCCGGGCTGCCTGACGCCGATGTGATCAGGCGCGTCGAGGCGCTGCTGTCGGACCCTCGATTGGCCGCCGACGTACGCGGCGAGGTGCGTCTCTGGTTCGGCACCCTGTTGGTGCGCGAGTCCATGCTGGACCGTGGACGTGCCGAGATCACCCACGCCATCGAACTTCTGGGCGACCAGCCCGAGCGTGTCGCGTCCGGGATGGCACTGCTTTCCGTGCCGTACTTGGACATCGCCACCGCCGCCGACCACCGGGCCTGGCGTCTGCGGGTGGAGGACCTGCTCGCCCGGCTGCCGCGGCGCCCCGCGCGCACGGCGGTCCTGGCCACGGTGCTCGGTGGACAGCTCATCGTCGGTGACCCGGTCATCTGGGACCGGATCACCCTGCTGCCCGCGCTCGACGACATCGACGACCCCGCCGAGGTCAGGCACCTCGCCCGGGCCTACGCCAACCTGGCCGACGCGTGCTCGTGGACCGGCCGGGACGGGCAGGGGCGAACGTTCCTGTACACCGGGTTGGCGATGGCCTCACGTACGGGCGCCGACTACGTGGTGGCGACAGCCGAAGCCACCGCGGCCCGGCTGGATTGGCTCGCGGGCGAATGGTCGGGGCTGGCCGAGCGGGTCCAGACGCTGATCCATGCTTATTCCCATCTTCCCCTCATCGCGAACGAACTGAACCTGGTCATCGGCTGGCTGGCCGCCGCACGCGGCGACTGGCTGACCGCCGAACACGGATTCCACGCCGCCCTGGACATTCACCCGACGGCGGTGATCCCGGTGGCGGTGGCCGCGGCGGGAGGGATGGCCGCCATGCTCCTCAGCCGGGACGACACCGCCGCTCGTGCTCACGCGGAGCACGGACTCGCCCTGCTCCGCGCGAAGGGCTCCTGGGCGTGGACCGCCGAGATCGTCCCCCAGGCGGTCGCGTGCTACCTCGCCGACGGCGCGACCGGTGCCGCGCGGCAACTCGTAGCGGAGGCGGAGGGGGAGTTGGACGGCATCGACGCGCCCTCGGCGCGAATGGCGCTCACGGTGTGCCGGGCACAGGTGGCCGCGGCAACGGGAGATCACGACGCCGCGGAGCGGCAGTACCGTGACGCGCAGCAGCGATACCAGGAACTCGGGCAGCGCTACCGTGCCGCGCAGTGCGCCGACCGGGCCGCTCGCATCGCCGGCGCCGATCCCGCGGTGTTCCGTGATCTGGCCGCCGCGTTCGACGCGCTGGGCGCCACCGTCGACGCGGCCCGCTGCCGTCACCACATCCGCAGCACCGGCACCGTCATCCCTTCCGTCCGCGGCCGCCGCAGCTACGGCACGCAGCTTTCGCCGCGCGAACACGATGTCGCACGCCTGCTGGCCAACGGTCACACCAACAGGGAGATCGCTCAAGCCCTCTTCATCTCACGGCGCACCGTCGAGGACCACGTCGCCAACGTACTCCGCAAACTCGACGCGTCCTCCAGGCGCGATGTTCGACTGCGGGGCGAGCGAGGTCATCCCGCCCCGCCGTCGAGTAGCCAGTTGTAGCGCAGCCGCAGCGCTCGTTCCGTGCTGGCCAGCGCGGCGGCGATCCCGATCGCGATGTTGAGCCACACCGGCAGGGCCACGGGTGAGGTGAAGGTTCCGATGTGCTCGGCGATCGGCGCCGGCCGAGTCAGTTTCTCCAGCAGCTGTGTGATCAGGACGGCCACGGAGACGAGGAGCAGGATCGTCGAGAAGAAGCCGATCCCGCGGCTGAGCGCGGGGTGGGTGCGGTCGAGGTGCTCGCGGCGCCCTTCGGCCGAGAAACGGTCCGGCTGGAGCTGGTGCTCGACTCCGTCGACGGTGACGAAGTGGCACCGCTTGAGCCCGAAGACGCTCTTCTTCACTTCGATCGTGCCGCCTGGGACGGGGAAGGCGGCCGGAAGCCGGGAGCGGGCGTGATGCCTGCCGTCGAGGTACAGGTCGGCGTTGGTGTGACCGGAGGAGTCGGTCCGTCCGTGCCGGACGTCGACGGCGTACTCGCCTTCGTCTCCGGCCGGCCGGAGATAGAACAGGGCGCGGCCGCCCTGCTGCCACCAGCGGAACCGCGGCAGCGCGTGCCCGTCGCCGTGCTTGATCCGTCTGGCGGCGTGACGACTTCGCATTTTCCTGAACATGACCAGCCTTCCGAAGCTCAGCAGAGCCTTTTCAGTGCGTCCGGCTCGGCGACGAGTCTGTCCACTCGGCACCGACAGCACATCGGTCCAGCGGCTGGACCGCGTCGAACTCGGGTCGAGTGCCCCGGTGCGACCAAAGTCGGAGGCGACCTTTGTCCAAGGCGGCCGTCTGTGGGGCCGCTAGTCTCGGTTTTGCTGCCGACCCGCGTGTTCGAGGCGCGGGCGCTGGGCGAGGGGGAGATCGTGATCGACATTGCCGTGCTCGGCGAGGTAGGTCTGTCCGGTGCCGAGGGCAAGGTGGACATCGGGCCCGCCCGGCAGCGGCTGGTCCTGGCCGCTCTCGCGTTGGACGTCGGTCAGGTGGTCTCGGACGAGCGTCTGATCGAACGGGTGTGGGGCACTGAGCCGCCGTCGCGCGCGAAGGGCACGCTGCACAGCTATGTCTCCCGTTTGAGACGGGCGTTGAAGCTCGCGGGCGGGCATGGAAAGACGGGCGGCCTGTTGCGCCGATCGGGAGGCCATGTCCTCGACATCGACGAGTCGAGCGTCGACTGGCATCGCTTCCGCCGAGCTGTCGAAAGCGCACGGCGTCTGCCCGACGAGGCGGCCGAATCGGTTCTGGCCGGCGCGATCGAGTTGTGGCGAGGCGAGGCGCTCACAGGTCTGTCCAGCGAATGGGCGACAGCTGAGCGCGACAGGCTGGGCGAGGCTCGCCTGACGGCCGAATGCGCTTTGACCGAAACCCGGCTCAGCCTCGGAACAGGCGCGGATCTGGTCGGTGAGCTGTCTGCCAGGTCAGCCCGTCATCCGCTGGACGAACGCGTGGCGGCCCAGTATCTGCTGGCTCTGCACCGCGCCGGACGGACGGCGGACGCCCTCGAGCACTTTCGTCTTGTCCGCACTCGGCTGGTGGAGGAGCTGGGTACCGAGCCGGGTCCCATCCTGCAGCAAGTGCACCAGCAGGTGCTCGAATCCGGCCGGAACCCGCATCAGACGGCCGGGGAGCCGGGGTTCGAACCGTCGCCTCGGCAGCTGCCCACCCTCTCGGCCGCTCTCGTGGGCCGGAACGGTGAACTGAGCCGGCTCGACGACCTGCACGCGCGCTCGAGCCGAAGCGGGGCGCGACGGCTCACCGTGGTCAGCGGCGCGGGCGGGATCGGCAAGACCTGGCTTGCCCTCGGCTGGGCGCGACGCCGGGCGGATGATCACCCCGACGGTCAGCTGTTCGCCGATCTGAACGGTTTCAGCCCGGATCAGAAGCCGCGGGATCCCTCGGACGTTCTCCAAGGGTTCCTCGACGCCCTGGGCGTTCCTCCGCAATCGATTCCACCCGGCCTGGACGCGCGAGCGGCCTTGTTCCGCGGCCTCGTCGACGGCAAGCGAATCCTGGTGCTGATCGACAACGCGGCCACGACCGAACAGGTCTCGCCGCTGCTGCCCTCCGGCCCCGGCTGCACGATCCTGATCACGAGCAGGAACCGGTTGTCGGGTCTCGGCACGGCTCACGGCGCACACCATCTTCGTCTCGACACGCTCACGGACGACCACGCCGAAGCACTGCTCGTCGATCGGCTCGGAGCGGCCCGCGTCGTCGCCGCCGGTCCCGCCATCCAGCGGCTGATCGGCCTCACCGGAGGGTTTCCGCTGGCGCTGAGCATCGTCGCGGGCCGCGCGGACCAGACCGAGGGACTCGGCTTCGACCAGCTCGCCGCCGAGCTGACCCAGTTCGGGATCGACGCTCTGGCCGACGGAGACCCCATCGCGAGCCTTCCCGCGGTGCTGTCGTGGTCGACGAACGCGCTCACCCCCGGTCAGGCTGAGCTGTTCTCCTTGCTCAGCATCGCGCCCGGGGTCGATATCGATCCTTTCGCCGCGGCGGGGCTCGCCGGTATCTCACCGCAGGCGGCGTACACCACGCTCCGCGAACTCGAGCACGCGTCGCTCTTGAGCCAGGAGCCGAACCTTCGCTACCAGATGCACGATCTGGTGCGCCGCTACGCGGTGGACAGCCACCCCGGGGTTCCCGATGCCGGACAAGACAAAGCCTTGCTACGCCTGACCGACAGCTATCTTCGGACCGCGAGCGCGGGAATCCGGTTGATCAGCCCGCAGCGGACGCTGGTCACCCCGCTCGAGCCGGTGCCGGGCGCGACGCGGCAACCGCTCGCCGACCGCGACGCGGCGTTGGCGTGGTTCGAGGCCGAACGGCAGAACATCCTGGCGGTCCAGGCACTGGCCTCGGAAAAAGGCTGGCACGACTACGTCTGGCATCTCGCCTGGGAACTGGAGTTCCCGCTGCACCGTGGTGCCCGGCACCATGACGGATTCCGGGTCTGGGAGCTCGCCGCGGCCGCCGCCGCCCATCTCGAGGATCCGGAGTACGCGACGATCGCCTACCGCAACGCCGGGCTCGCCGCGGTCCGGCTCGGGCGGACGGAACTCGCGGAAACGCTTCTGCGACGGGCGCTGGTCCTCGCCGAGGCCGGAGGAGACGAGATCAGCCAGGCTCATGTGAACTACGCGATGGCCGCGCTGTCCGAACGCACGGGCCAGGACGAGAGCGCGTTGACCTACGTGACCCGTGCGCTCACCCTGTTCCGCGCCAGTGAACGCGTACTGCCGGTCTGGGAGTCGGCGGTCCTCAACGCTCTCGGATGGTATTCCGCCCGCGTCGGCCGCTACGCCGAAGCCCGTGCCCACTGCGAAGCCGGTCTGGCTTCCGCCCGTGCGCTCGCCGAGGGGGCGCTCGAAGCGAACGCTCTCGACAGCCTGGGGTTCATCGCCCACCACACCGGCGAGCATCAGGTGGCGGTGACCCGGTACGAAGAGGCTCTCGCCGCTTTCAGGTCGGCGGGTGACGAGCACGGCGAAGCCGACACACTCCGCGACCTGGCCCACCCCCACCTCGCGCTGGGCCGGACCGAAGCGGCGATCGACGCCTGGCGCGGCGCGCTGACCCTCTACAAGCGGCAACTCAGGACCGTGGACGCGCACAAGGTCGAACAGGAACTCGCCCGGATCGAGGAGATCGACGGCCGGAGCGGGCCTCTCACCTGCTGATTCAAAGATTCTTCAAACTTTTCTCCTGGACCGGTGGGCAGGCTTGTGCCCGGCTGACGGCAGCCACGGACTCGTCGATCGTGGGATCGCGCCGGACGAACCAGGGGGAGTGCTCTCATGTCGCACCGAAGACGCGAACGGAAGACAGTGGCCCGTCTTGTGCCGCTGGGTCTGGCACTGGTCCTGGTCGGTTCGTCGGCGACGCTGGCTTCCGTGAGCGTTCCACCGGAGCCGGACGCGCCGCTCGCGGCGGTGGCTGAAGCCGCCGACGACGCGGCCGCCGTGGTGGCGGCGCGGCGCCAAGGGACTCGGGTGGAGGTGCTGGATCAGCGGACGGCGACGTCGACGGTGTTCGTCGAGCCGGACGGAACTCGTACCTCGGAGATGACGGCGGTGCCGACCAGGTTCAAGCGTGGCGATGACTGGGTCCCGCTGGACAGGACACTCGTGACCCGTGCGGATGGTTCGGTGGCGCCGAAGTCGGTGGGAGAAGAGGTCGTGCTCTCGGGCGGGGGTGAGGGCACACCGCTGATCCGGATGACGGACGGCGGCAGGGAACTGGCCCTGTACTGGCCGTCCGCATTGCCCGAGCCGGCGTTGTCGGGCACGTCCGCGACCTATCCCGAGGTTCTGCCGGGGGTGGACCTCGTGATGCAAGCGGAAGCGGACGGCTATCGGCAGTTGCTGGTCGTGAAGAACGCCGCGGCGGCGAAGAATCCCGCGCTGGCCAAGGTGCGATCGCGGCTGGCCGCCAAGGGCGTGCGAGTGAGCGCCGAACCCACCGGGGCGCTGAAAGCCGTTGACGACAAGGGCGTCCAGGTGTTCGGTTCGGCGTCGTCGATGATGTGGGACGCGCGCGGCCGCGCGGAGAAGGTCGGCGTCGACGTCGTGGGTGACGTCCTGACCCTGACCCCGGATCAGAACCTCCTCACCGGCGACGCGACCGCGTACCCGGTGACGGTCGATCCGGCCTACTTCATGTCAGGACACAACTACTGGGCGACGGTGCTGTCCGGTGACCGCTTCCGCAACCAGTCCTTCGACCGCCGCAGCGCCGACGGGACGCATCCGGAGTGGGCCCAGGTCGGGCAGTGCTGGAACGAGAACAAGGAGTGCAACGGCATCGGGGAGGCTCGGGCCTACTTCTCGTTCCACGACACCGGGGAGCTCGCGGGGAAGGACATCCTGGAGGCGAAGTTCTACACCACGGTGACCTACAGCCCGAGCTGCCAGGTCCGCAACCATCACCTCCGCCCGGTGTTCCACTCCATCGGCGACGGCACGACCTGGAACAACAAGCCCGAGAACCCGGGCCAGTGGATCGAATTCGCGGCGCCGACCTCGTGCGGCGGCTTCCATGGCGTCGAGCTGGACATCCGCAACGCGGTCAACCAAAACGGCGGGACGACGTTCTACCTGCACGCCATGGACTCGAACGACCAGTACGCGTGGCGCAAGTACGCCTCGGCCGAGACCCGGATCGTGATCAAATGGAACCGCGCCCCGAACCCGCCGTCCGGACTGCGCACCGATCCGCCGTTGCCGGTGCCGTGCAAGTGGTGCGCCGGCGTGCCCTACACCGCCAATCAGCATGTCCAGCTGATCGCCACCGTCTCGGACCCCGACAACGAGCGTGTCCGGCCGAAGTGGCGGGTCCGGGCGACGGGACGCGCTGAAGAAGCGTCGGACGGCGACTTCGTTCCCTCGGGGGTGTCGGTGAGCCGCGGCCTCTCGCTGACGGACAAGGACGCGTTGCAGATCAGCTGGTGGCTGCACGCGGAAGACGACGCTCCCGCGATCGGCGGCGCGGCCCAGGGACAGCTGTTCGCGGTCGACCTGGTGAAGCCGCACGCCACACCGACCGTCGAATCGAGGATCTACACCGAGGACAACGATTGGCACGGCGGTACCGGCATACCCGACGTGTTCACCTTCGGGAGCCAAGGTGTCGGCGACATCGACCACTACCTGTACGGATGGCAGGACCCCCCGAACCAGAAGGTGGACGCGACGGCGCTGGGGGGTCCCGCGTCCGTCAGCCTGGCCCCACCGGGAGACGGTCCTCGGACGCTGTTCGTCCAGAGCGTGGACAGGGCGGGGAACAGGAGTGACGCGACACAACACGACTTCAACGTCCGCGCCGGTGACGGCGCGCGGCATCAGTGGTCGTTCGAGGGCAACGCCACGGACAGCGCTTTTCAGGGGGACAAGCACGGCAAGCTGAACGGCGTCGCCTCGTACACCACCGGCGCGCTCGGGACCGGTCTGCTGCTGGACGGTCAGACCGGGAGCACCATGTCGGCGCCGACGACCGTCCGGACCGACACCAGCTTCTCCGTGTCGGCGTGGGCGAGACCGGACGTCCTGCGGCCGGATCCCATGGGGCTGGTGAGCCAGGACAATCCGCAGAACGGGTACAGCGGCTGGCTGTTGCACCTGCGTGACGACGGGCAAGGGCCGAAGTGGGCGTTCTGGCTGCCCGGCGGGACGCCGTCGAACCCGGGTGCCGGGATCGCCGTCGAGACGACCGCGGTCGCCCACCAGCCGCAGCAGGGCAGGTGGACCCATGTGGCCGGTGTGTTCGACCGCGGTACCGCCGAGGCCAGGCTGTATGTCGACGGCGCGCTGGTCGGGAAGAAGGCGGCGCCCGCCGGGTGGACTCCGTGGCAGGCCGGTGGTGAGCTGGCCGTCGGGAGACTGCAGTGGGGTGGGGTCAAAGGCCACCACTGGCAAGGTGCGATCGACGAGGTGCAGGTCTTCGACAGGCCCCTGTCCGACACGGAGGTCGGAGCGAAGGTCAGTCGCGACAACGTCCGCACCGGACACTGGAGGTTCGACGACCGGCCGTCCGCCGGAGCGGCGAACACCAAGGCGCGCAACGAGGTTCCCGGTGGCGGTGACGGCACACTGACCAACGGCGCCACCTTCGTGGACAACGGCGAACTCGGGCGCGCGGTGAAGTTCGACAACCCCGGTGCTTCGAAGGCGCAGGTGGTGACCACCGGCCCGGCGGTGCGGACCGACCGGAGCTTCACGGTCTCGGCGTGGGTGACCGCGACCAGGTTCGTCGCCAAACCGCAGGCGATGACCGCGGTCAGCCAGGACGGCGCGTTCAACAGCGGTTTCTACCTGCAGTACAACGCCGACCAGAACAAGTGGGTGTTCCTGAAGTTCTCCGCCGACATCGCCGACGGCGCCGCCCTGCGGTGGCACGGTGTCGTCGCGAAACAGACGCCGGCGCTCGGCGTGCCCGTGCACTTGACCGGTGTCTTCGACGCGGTGACCAAGGAAATGCGGATCTACGTCAACGGCGAGCCGGGCAACGACGAGAAGTTCGTCTATCCGGGCACGGACTGGAACGCCGGCGGGAAACTGGTCATGGGCCGGGGCAAGTTCAACGGCGCCGAGAGCGACTTCTGGCCCGGCACCGTGGACGAAGTCCGCACCTACAGCAGGGTGCTGTCTCCTGGTGAGATCCAGTCGGTGGTCAGCCAGCACCGCGCGTCTTCGGGCACCTGGAAGTTCGACGGTGACCTCAAAGACTCTTCGGGCCGTGGCTCGACCGGCACCTGGTCGGGCACACCCGCCTACACCGACGGCCAGAGCGAGAACCCCGATTCCGTGGACAAGGCGCTGCGGCTGGACGGGACCAACGCGGTGGAGGCGTCGAACGCGGTCGACCCGACCGAAAGCTACACGGTTTCCGCCTGGGTCCGCCCGGACGCGGCGACGGGCTGCCTCTGCACCGTCCTGTCCCAGGGCCAGAGCGCGCTCTCGTCGTTCGCGCTGGCCGCGAGCACGGACGGGAAGTGGAAGGTGACCGCGGCCGGTGACTCGGCGGTCGCGGGCAAGGTGCAAGCCGGGGTATGGACACAGGTGACCGGGGTGCACAACAGGCCTCGACGGCAGATCGAGCTGTATGTCAACGGTGTGCTGGTCGCGACCGCGAAGCACGCCACGCCCGCACAAGACGACGGCAAGTTCCAGGTCGGTCAGCTGAACTCCGCGGGGACCCCCGGGCAGTGGTTCAAGGGCGCGATCGACGACGTCCAGGTCTACAACCGGGCGCTGTTCGCCGACGAGATCCGCGTCATGGCCGGACGTGACCTGGCCTTGGTGCACAACTGGAAACTCAACGACAGTCCCGTGGATTCGATCGGCGCACGCCCTGGGGAGACGGTCGGAGGTGCGGGCTTCGGGCCCGGAAGGGCGGGCAGGGCCGTCCTGCTGGACGGAGTGGACGATGCCGTCACGACCGGCGGAGCCGACCTTCGCACCGACCAGAGTTTCACGGTGTCCGCGTGGGTGAACCTGACGAAACCCGGCCCGTGTGAGGACGAGTGCACCCGGGGCGCGGTCAGCCTTTCCGGCGGACCGGGCAACGAGGGACCGGTGAAGTTCAGGCTCGGCCACCGGATCGACCAGGACCAGGCCTCGGGCAACGGCAAGTGGATCTTCGAGATGCCGGAGGCGAACGGGACCGTCACCGAGGCGGCGGTGTCGGTGCGGCCAAGCCAGTTCGGCAGCTGGGTTCTGCTCGTCGGCGCGTACGAGGCGACTACCGGGCGGATAGACCTGTACGTCTACAACGACAATCCGCTCAGTGAACCCGACTTCGACACGGGCAAGCTCTTGCAACCATGGCAGGGCAAGGGAGCGGTCCAGATCGGCCGCGCGGTGGCCGGGCCCGGCGCGACACCGTCCGAGTTCTGGTCCGGCGGTGTGGACGATGTCCGCCTGTACACCGGCTCGCTGGCTCCGGATCGGCAGAAAACGCTTCGTGACTCCTACCCAGCCGTGACGAGCTCGTGAGAGGACACCCCATGAGGTCACACCGCCTGAGATCGCAGTGGACGATCCGCGGACTGGTCGTCGTCCTGGCCGCGTCCTTGATCCCCGCACTGACCACCTCGATGCCGAACGCGTCCGCGGCTCCCGCCGCGAACGAGCCGCCGCTCTCGCCGCCGGCGCGATCGGTGCCCGTGGCGAAGGAGACCCGCAAGTCCCGGGAGCCGGATCAGACCTCGCGTCGCGCGTTGTCGAACAACCAGCAACCGGTCACGGAGAAACCGGGTTCCGGGCTTCCGGCGGCCACGCCGCTTTCGCCGACCGCGACCTGGGACATCAACACCCACGCCGGCGACTTCAGCTGGTCTTACCCCATGAAAGTGCCGCCCGCGCCCGGCGGGTTCGCGCCGAAGGTCGCCTTGTCGTACCAGTCTTCGGCCGTCGACGGCGCGACCAGCGAGACCAACAACCAGCCTTCGTGGATCGGGGACGGCTGGAGCATGTGGCCGGGGTTCATCGAGCGGTCGTACTGGTCGTGCGCGGACGACGACGCCAAGACGGGAGACCTGTGCTGGCGCAGTGACAACGCGACAGCGTCCTACGGTGACGGCGGCGGCATGCTCATTTGCTGTGACGGCAGCGGGAAGTGGCGCTTGAAGGGTGACGACGGCGCGCGGATCGAACGCCGCAACGGGCTCGCGAACGGTGACGAGTTCGGCGAGCACTGGGTGATCACCACGGTCGACGGGACCCAGTACTGGTTTGGCTCGGAGGTGGACTCGAAGTCGACCTGGACCGTCCCCGTATTCGGCGACGACGCCAACGAACCCTGCCACAGGGCCACTTTCGACACCTCGCACTGCGACCGTGCCTGGCGATGGAACCTCGACAAGGTCATCGATCGCAACGGCAACGTGATCCGCTACTACTACGCGCCCGAGTCGAACTCCTACGGGTTCAACACCAAGGACGCCGCGAGATCCTACATCCGCGGCGGAACGCTCGAGAGGATCGACTACGGACTCCACGAACCGGCCACCGGCCCGGCGACCGGGAGAGTGGAGTTCGCCACCGCGAAGCGATGTGTCGCGGGCTCCACGTGTACCGAGGACCAGCGGGGAAACTGGCCCGACACCCCGCTGAAGATGTCCTGTGGCGGTCCGACGTGCAAAGAGCATTCACCGAGCTTCTGGACGACTCAGCGGCTGGACTCCGTGACGACCAAGGTGTGGCGGGGGTCGTCCTACGAGCCGGTGGATCGATGGACGCTGGACCAGACCTTTCCGCGGCTGGGCGACGTCAACGCCGAGCAGAAGGAAAGCGCGGTGCTGTGGTTGAAGGGAATCAAGCACACCGGCCTGGTGGGCGGCGCCCTCGACATGCCACCGGTCACGTTCGACGGAACCCTGATGCCCAACAGGGTCGACGGTGACAAGGACGGATACGCACCCTTGAACCGCTACCGGATCACCGGGGTGATTTCCGAGTACGGCGGTGTGGTCGCCGTCGACTACGCCCCACCGGACTGCAAGGCGGGCCAGGCCATGCCCGCCAATCCGGAGACCAATCAGATGCGCTGCTTCCCGGTCCGGTGGGCGCCGCCCGGGCACGAACCGCGTGTCGACTACTTCCACAAGTACGTCGTCTCGTCGGTGACGCGAACCGACATGATCGCCACCAACCCCGAGCACACCACCCGGTACGAGTACCTGGACGGTGCGGCCTGGCACTGGAACACCTCCGAGTTCGTCAAGGAGGACAAGAAGACGTGGAACGAATTCCGCGGTTTCGGCAGGGTGCGGATCACCGAAGGCGCCGACCCGGCCCAGGATCCCGGCCGTAGCCCGAGAACGATGTCGGAACTGCGCTACTACCGCGGCATGGACTCCGACCGGCTGCCGAACAACGGCAGGCGGCCGGTCTCCGTCACCGACTCCGTCGGCGACGGCCAGAGCAGCCGCAAGGACGACGAATGGTTGCGGAGCTTCAACTTCGAGACGACGACCTACGGCTCCGACTCCGCCACGAACCCGCCCGTGGTCAGCAGGGTCGTCAGCCACCCGGATTGGCGCGGGCCGACGGCGAGCAGGGGCGAATACCACGCCTACCTCGTCCGGCCGGGCCGGGCGCGGACCTTCACGGCGCTCAGTAGCGGAGGCTGGCGGGTCACGGAGACCAAAACCGGTTACGACGACCGGGGGCTGCCCGTCCAGATGGACGACCTCGGCGACGTCGCGACCGCGGAAGACGATCTGTGCACCACCGCGACTTACGCGCGGGACGAGAACACCTGGCATCTGACCCGCAAGACCCGTGAGGAGACGGTTTCCGTCGCCTGCGGGGGTGCTGCCCGGTATCCGGAGGACGCGGTCTCCGACACGCTGTTCGGCTATGACGGCAAAGGGAACGTGAACCGGACCGAGGTGGCGAAGGAACGCCCGGCCACCGGCCCGGTGTACGTCAAGACCAGCGAACTCTCGCACGACATCCATGGCAGGGTGACGCAGTCGACCGATGCGCTCGGCAACGTCGGCAAGACCGGCTACCTGCCGGCGACCGGCGGCCCGGTCACCCAGGTCACCACGACAAGCCCGCCTACGGCCGCGGTCCCGGCGGGGCTGGTGACCACCGCGACGCTCGAAACCGCGTTCGGTGCGGCGGTCAAGGTGGTCGATCCCAACGGCCGGGTGACCGAGACGAGCTTGGACCCCTTGGGCCGCAAGGCGCAGTTGTGGCTGCCGAACCGCCGTCGGGCGAGCAACCCGGAGGGCAGCCTCAAGTTCGGCTATCTGGTCCGGCGCGACGACTCGACCGTGGTGACCACGTCCAAGATCGGCCCCAACGGTGTCCACGTGACCAAGAACGAGGTGTACGACGGCCTGCTGCGCCTCCGGCAGACCCAGGCGCCCGCGGTCGGTATGCGGGAGGAGAACGCCAGGGAAATCCCGTTCGAAGAAGGCAGGCTGATCACGGACACCCGATACGACTCGCACGGCAGGCCCTACAAGCAGACGAACCCGTACTTCAACGACGGGCCGGTCGACACGAGCCTGTGGCGTGCCTCCGACGCCGAAGTCCCCGGTATGACCAGGAAGAAGTTCGACGGTGCCGGCAGGGTGGTGGAAACGGTCCACCAGGCGGGCTCGTCGGACGAGTGGGCGACCTACACCGGCTACGACGGCGATCGTGTGCACACCACCCCGCCTGCCGGTGGGACGGCGACGACGGCCGTCTCCGACGCGAAGGGCAGGACCGTCGAACTGCGTCAGTACCACGGGCCGAAGCCCGAGGGACCCCACGACGTCACCCGGTACCGGTACACCCCGGCGGGCAAACTGGCGGGCGTGACCGGTCCGGACAACGCGATCTGGTCGTACGGATACGACCTGCGCGGCCGGAAGACCCTGTCGTCCGACCTCGACGCCGGCCAGGTGTCGATGACCTATGACGATCTCGGCCGGCTGACCGGCACGAAGGACGCACTCGGGAAGATCCTCGCGACCACCTACGACCCGCTCGGCCGCAAGACCGCGCTGTATGCGGACAGCCCGTCCGGGCCCAAGCTGGCGGAGTGGACCTTCGACACGGCACAGTTCGGCAAGGGAATGCCCGCCTCGTCGAGCAGGTACGTCGACGGGAACACCTACAGCTCCACGATCAGCGGCTACACGGCACTGAACAATCCGCTGTCGACCGCGGTCACCATCCCGGGCTCGGAAGGCAAACTGTCGGGCACCTACCAGCGCAACTTCGCCTATGGACAGGACGGCACGCTCACCGGCGAGACCTATCCCGCCGTCCCGGCGGCCGGGACGACCGAAACCTCACTCGAGCAGACCGTCAGCTACCAGATGGACAACAGCGGTCATCCGACGTCGACCCAAACCGGCACGGGAACCCCGCTCGTCTTCGAAACGCACTACACGCGCTACGGAGAGGTCCAGCGCCTCGAGCAAGGCAACGTCGGCAGCCGGGCTTGGCAATCGTTCTCCTACGACGCGAGCACGCGCCGTCCCGACCGGTTCGCCGTGCACGCCGAAGTCCCGCATCCGATCCAGTCCGATGTCCGGTACACCTACGACCAGGCGGGGAACATCACATCGACGGCCGACGTGCCGATCGGTTCTCCCTCCGACGTGCAGTGCTTCCGGTACGACAGCATGCGCAGACTGACCGAAGCGTGGACAGCGGCACAGAACGACTGGTCGGCGGAGGCCGGCTGCAAGGCCGAACCGACAGCGGGACAGGGACCCGCTCCCTACTGGAATTCCTACCGCCACGCTCCCGGCGGGAACCGGCTGGAAGAAACGAAGCGGAATCCGACGGCTGCGGTCACCCGCGGCTACGCCTATGCGGGTGACCGGCAACCGCAGCCCCACACGCTGCGGTCGGTCAGCGATCCTGCCGGGTCGGAGACCTTCGAATACGACGCCAAAGGACAGACCACGAAGCGGACCAAGCCCGGGCTCGGCCAAGACATGACCTGGGACGAGGAAGGGCACCTCACCTCGGTCTCGGCCAACGGCAAGACGACGTCCTTCGTCTACGCGCCGGGCGGCTCGCGGCTACTGCGGAAGGACCCCGCCGGGACCACGCTGTACCTGGGCAAGCAGGAGATCCGCCTGCCCGCGGGCGCCGACAAACCGGTCGTCACCCGCTACTACACGCATGGCGACAAGACCATCGCCGTGCACGACGGCAACGCCCTGAACTGGCTTGCCGGCGACCATCAGGGCACCGCCCAGATCGCCATCGACAGCAAATCCTCGACCGTGACCAAACGGCGCCAGGACCCGTACGGCGCGCCGCGTGGCGAGGTCGGCACGTGGCCGAGTGAGCGCGGCTTCGTCGGGGGAACCCAGGACGCCTCGACCGGCCTCACCCACCTGGGCGCGCGCGAATACGACCCCGGTACCGGGAGATTCCTGTCCGTCGACCCGGTCATGGACCCGGCCGATCCGCAGCAGATGCAAGGTTATGCCTACGCCAACGCCAGTCCCGTCACCATGAGCGACCCGACCGGCCTCGCTCCCTGCAGCGGGCCCGACGGCGTCGGCTGCAGAATGGACGACGAGGTCGCGAGGTGCTGCAGCGGACCGGAGAAGCTCCGGCACAACGTCCCGCCACCGCCGTCGCAGGACCAGTTGCGGGACAGAAGCAAGAAGTCCAACGAGGCCAAGAAGCGCGCGGAACGCACCTTCACCCCGTGGGGATCCAAGCGCAACCCGGTCAACATCGACATCGATTCCTCACCCTGCCCTTGGGCGGGTCCGGGCTCGTCGATCCTCGAATGCGGGCCTTCGGTCCGATACTCGGTGTGCGACGACTTCCGCCTGCTCACCGGGACCTGCCTGTCGGGTGAAGAAGCGTACCGCGAGATCCAGCGGCAGGAGCGGGACAAGGCTGCTTTGGCCGAGTACGAGGAGAAGGAGAGGAAACGCAAAGCGGAGAAACCCGTCGGGTCGACCGGCAACTGTCTCGGGGGCGATGCCCAACTCGTCATCGTCATAGGTGTCAAGCGCTGCACCATGACAGACGATCTGGGTAACAAAAGGACGATGTGGTCCTTCAAGATCGGCGCCGGGCCGGGCATCGGCGCGAGCTTGAGTTCGTCCAAATCGTTCGACAAGAAGCGCGTCGACAAACTGGGCGGCGGAGCCGTTTTCACCGAGTCCGGAGCGTCGTTCGGCCCCATCGGTTTCGGGGCGTCCACCTCGTTCGACGTGGACGGATCAGGAGCCTTGAGCCCTGACCCGTCGGTCGAGGCCGGAAATTCGATCGGCGTGGGAGGGTCTCCGTTCAACGCGGGATACGAATACAGTTTCGAGGGGTTCTAGCGCTCGAGCGTCGGCGGTGGCTGCCGGGCAGGTCCGGCAGCCACCGGGAGCTCGTGCCAGTAGGCGCCGCGCCAACTTTCAGGCCGCGTGGGCGCTCGATCGGCTAGTCGGACCGCTTCAGCTCACAGTCCCCGTGCTTTCGCCCTCGGTAGCGTGCTGGGAGACGATGACGGCGTGATGCGGAAGCTGATGTTGCTGCTCGAACTGCTCCTCGCCGTCCTCGGTGTGGTCTGGCTGGTCTCGTTCCTCCGGGACGGGTCGTCGCTCGTCCCGTTGCTGGTGTGGGACGTGGTCGCGATCGGGTACCTGGTCACCGGCTGGCTGGAGATGCGCCGCGAGCTGCCCGCCCACACTCCCGAGGATCTGCGTTCGCTCGCCGGCCCACGCTGGTACACGCAGCTCTTCGCCCTGGTGATCAGCTGCTCCGGACTGGCCGGTGGCCTCATGGTGATCGCCAACCGCGGCGAGGACGAGATCAACCAGGCCGCCCAGGCGATCGCCGCGGCGACCATCCTGTTGTCCTGGCTGCTGCTGCATTCGGCGTTCGCGCAGATCTACGCACGGGAGTACGCCGCTGACCGCGGACTGGACTTCCCGGAGTGCCCGGTGCCGCAGTTCACCGAGTTCCTCTACTTCGCCATCACGATCGGGACGTCCTTCGCGGTCTCCGACGTCACCGTCACCAGCCGGCCGATGCGGCGCCGCGTTATCGTCCACAGCGTCGTCAGCTTCTTCTTCAACGCCGCGCTCATCGCCATCGCCATCGACTGGCTCAAAGGATGACTCAAGGCCGCGGGAAGTAAGTGTTCCGCCTGCCGGTCGGCCTGCGCCGATTCCAACCTTGGCGGTCGCGAGCAGGAGAGGGGCGAGCACGGGCGACCAGCTCGGCGGACACACCCTCTGTGGTCCAGCGGATACACCAGAATTGTCAGCCGCCGGTGGGTTCGGGCCATGTCAGGCTGGCGCCGAGTGCTGTGGTGAGGCGGGTGATCGTCTGGCGGCTGGTCTGGTCGCCGGCGTGTTCGGGGAGCCAGGCGCCGGCGATGTAGGCGGCGACGATGTCGGCGGTCGTGCAGGCTGCGGCGAGGCATTCTTCGATCTGGGCGAGGGAGGGGCCGGGGCCGGAGGGGAAACGCGCGCCGGGTAGTTGGGCGCCGTCGATGACGTCGATGTCGAGGTGGAGGTAGACGGGGACGTCGCCGAGGTGGCTGAGGGCGGAGGTGATCGCGGCGGGGTTTGCGGGGACGCGGCGGACGTGGCTGGTGGTGAGGGCGTCGCGCTCGGCGGGGTCGAGGTCGCGGGCGTCGGCGAGCACGACTCTGGAGTCGGGGATGGGGGAGAGGTCGAGTGTGTCGTCGAACAGGCCGGGAGTGCGGCCGGTCAGCATGGCCAGCGCCATGCCGCCGAGGTAGCCGCTGGTCGAGATCGTGGGGCTGTTGAAGTCGCCGTGGGCGTCCAGCCAGAGCACGGCCAGGTCGCGGTGGCGGCGCTGCAGCCCGGCGACCGCCGCGCGGGAGGTGGGGCAGTCGCCGGAAAGCACCAGGGGGCGGGCGGCTTGTGTCACCGCGCCGAGGGCGGCTTGGTGTAGCAGGCTCATCCGAGCGGGAACGGGCCCGGCAGGGAGTACGGGGAATTCGACCCGAGTCGCGGCCGTGGGGGTCGGCAAGGCCGGGATGTGCTCGTCGAGGTGCCAGGGCGTAACGATCAGATCCCACGTGCCATCGGCTCTCTGTTCGGCCACGAACTCTCTCACTTTCTCCGGCGGGTCGGTCAGTGCGGCACCACCATTCTGTCCTGATTCGACGGCGTTCGATCAGTGTCGGGGCAGCAGGTGACGGCAAACGGTGCGCGGTCGGCGGCCTGGTGCCGGGTTCGTCGGCGCCGACCGCGCCGTGTCGTCCTCGGGCGCTGCCACGGACAACTTCAGTCTGTACGCTCGACGCTGGATATGCGTCAGCTCCACACCTCATGATCGGGCCAATCCGCCTCGGTACCGCGAGCGGGTCGTCCAGTTGGGCCATCTGCGCTTCAAGAGATGGCGTAGCGGGTTTACTTGAATCAATAATCAGGTCAGCATTTATCTAATGCAGACCAGTCTTACGCCGTCGATTACGTCGATATTCCCGGCGTTGAGATTATTGCCGTTCGTGAAGGGGCCTATGGTCTCCACGGGCGCCCAGCGCGTACCGGTCCAGTTCAGCATTTGCGCAGTCGCGTGTGTTGTGCGGTTCCAGTAGGAGTCGGCCCGGTCTCCCAAGCCCTTGGCGCCGATGTTGTAGACCGCGCCTCCGCAATTGATTCCTTTCCAGAACAGCCCGTCTCCGTTGTAGTGGTCGTATAAGCAGAACCATTTGTCTGGACAGTCGTACCATGTGCCGGGCCGAGCGGACGCCGGTGCTGCGAGGCCCGTGGTCAGCAGGACTGCCACGGCGGCTATAGTGGAAAGCGACAATTTTCTTTTCTTGAACATTGATCCTCCGGTTCGTCCGGGTGTCACCGAACGTGGTTTCGTTGAAAATCAATTCTCGGGCCTGTGCGCTGCCGCCGCGTCCGGCCCGGCCTCCCGGGCCATCCGATTGCGCTTAGGTCGGCCGTGCTAGCTGTTGCTATAGCATTCGAATCCCTGGTTGGGATTGTCGATTTCGGATATGGAGATGAATCCCGCAACGCCTGTCGCTCTGTTGTACACCAGATTCCAGAATCGGGTGCCGCGCCACTCGTCACCGGTGACGTAACACAGGTCGAGGAGGATGTCGGTGGGCTGTGCCATTCCCACGTAAGTGCTGCCGAGCAGGGCTTGGGAATGAATGCTGGTGGAGAGCTTGGTGTGCGTCCGGTAGTAGTTTCCCTTGTATCCTCCCTGATCGGAGGAGTAGCAATTGTAGACTTGCAGGTCGTCGCGGATCTCGGTTTCGGAAACGAATCCCGCGACGCCTGTCGCCTTGTTGTACACCAGATCCCACATGGTGCTGCCGTTCCATGAGTCGCCGACGACATAGCACATGTCCCGGATCTCGTCGTTGCTGTTGACCGCCCCCGTGTAGGCGCTGCCAAGGAGTGCTTGAGAGTGTTGCGATGTGGAGACCTTTGTTCTCGTGAGGTACGGGCCGGAAATGGGGTTGGACTCGCTGGGAGCTGCGTCGGCGACCCCGGCCAGTATCAGTCCGAGAGCCAAGACAGTGATGCAGGCTTTCTTGAGCATCCGGTTCCTTCCTTCTTTAGGACCGTATGAGACGGGCTTCGAGTTTAGTGATGTACAGAGCCCCCTGGCTTGGAAATATGTAAGGCTGCCGGACAGAGCCGCAGGGCAGCGGCATCTCTGCGTGATGGCTCATCTGGAGGTGCCCGCACCAGCGTGCGCCGATCGCTGAACCCGCGTGGACGCCTCGGCCGGCTTGGTTTAGTTTAGCGGCGCACAGCACCACTGGATTGGAAAAATGTAAGGCCCGCCGCTTGGTTCACGCGGGACGCCCGGGCGGCCTCCGCGGTCCCGGCGACGCGGTGTTGTGCGTCGCCTCGGACCGCTGGGTTCATCTGGCCGCACCCGAACCTGCCGATGTCGTACTAGGCGTCACGACCGCGAGGGTTCGCTGCCTCTTTTCGGTTCGTTCACCGCCGGGAAGCCCCACCGCGAGCGCAGGTCCTGCCATGCTTTCCGTGTCGCGGATGTCGCTCATGGCGTCGCCGGAACTGAGGGGAACAGCAGTGGGGGAGACTTCGTCGTCCGACGACGAGTTCTGGAAGGCCCGGTCGCCGGATCCTCGACTGTCGCGATGGGTCAGTTTCTACCTGGCTTTCCAGCGAGTCGCACCGGTGCCGGAGACACGCACCGTGGCGGCGTTGAACTCGGTCGTGGTGGTCATCGATCTGGACACGCCTGTTCGGCATCAGGTGGACGGCTCATCACTGGCGGCGGTTTCCCCCGTCGTCGGGCTGTCGACGAAGCCGCTGACCTACACGCGGGTGGGCCGGGAACGAGGGATCATCGTCGAGCTGACCCCGCTGGGCGCACGTGCGCTCTTCGGCCTGCCACTGCGGGAAATCAGCCATGCCAGCGTGGGAATCGACGATCTCCTGGGCGCACGAGCCAGAATTCTGCGGGAAGAGCTGCAGCAGGCGCGGGATTCGAAGCACCGGTTCCGGATCCTCGACCGGCGGTTGGTGAACTGGCTCCTGGACGCACCGGAACTGCCCGACCCGGTCGACCACAGCTGGCGCAGCCTGACCATATCGGGCGGTGCGGTCAAGATCGGCGACCTCGCGGAACGGGCCGGTCTGAGCCGGCAACATCTGGCCACCCGCTTCCACCGGGAAGTCGGCTTACCGCCGAAAGCCGTCGGGAGGATTGCCCGATGCCACCACGCGATCCGACTCCTGACAGGAACCAGTCCGCCATCGCTACCCAGGCTCGCCGTGCTTTGCGGATACACCGACCAGGCGCACCTCAATCGAGACTTTCGCCTGCTGATCGGCCGTACCCCGACAGCGTTACTGCGGCCTGGGAGCGCGACCGACCTCCATCTCGGCAGCCTCTTCAATCTGCGCCCCACGCCACTGACCGGCACAAATCTGGAAGCGGGCCACCCGCTTCTCTAGCTCTTCGCGACCTGCACGCCCGCCTGACCCGGCAGGAACGATGACGACCTTCACCATTGCTCTCTGCCCCACCCGGTCCCCAAAGCGGTCGGCCGGCTAGGACGTTCGGGTCTATTCCGTTGATTCGGTGGATCGGGTCTTGTCGAGTGGGACGAGTTCGTCGAGTTGTCGTTGTACTCGTTGAGCGCTCTGACGGCGTTCTTGTTGCTCGTACAGCTTGTGTGCTCGCCGCTCTATGGCGCGAGCGTGTTCGTGTCGGCCGACATCGGTGTGTAGCTCGGCGAAGTGGTTCAGGGTGACCGCTTCGCCGTAGAGGTCGCCGATTTCGCGGCGCAGCGCGAGAGCCTGCTGGTAGTACGAGATGGCCTGGTCGTGCCGGCCGACGTGATGGGCCAGGTAGCCGAGGCTGTCCAAGGTCTGTCCTTCGCCGACCCGGTCGTGGTGTCGGCGGAAGAGGGCAAGGGCGCTCTCGCAGTGGTCTCGAGCTCGGTCGTAGTCGCCGAGCTTGGCCGCAAGCCAGCCCGCCGCGGCCAACGAGTCAGCTTCGCCTAAAGGATCCTGCTGTGTCCGGTAGAACGACAACGCGGTGTCGGCGATGTTCAACGCCTGCTCGAGGCTATAGGAGGAGGCGTTGAACGGTTCTGGTGTGGTGCTGCCGGTGATGGTCAGTGCTTGGTGCATGTGGCGGAGGGCGTCGGTGTGGTGTCCGGCCCGCACACAGGCTTGGGCGAGGGCGCGGTGAGCACCGGCGAGGTAGACAGGGTCGTCGATGTGCCGGGAGGAGGCGGCGGCTGTCCGCCAAACCGCGAGTTCGTCGTGGACGTGCCCTCGCCTACGGTGGAAGGTTTTGAGTGACCAGGCGAAGTTCCAGGCGCAGTGGTGCCAGCCTTGCTGTGCGGCAAGGAGCTGCGTCGCGAGTAGCGAAGCATGTTCGGCGTCGAACCACACGGTCGCGGCGGACTTGTTGTCCAGTATCCGTGGGTGGAACCCCTGGGCTGGCGGTTCCATTCCTAAAGGCCTGAGGGAGGAGTACAACATCAGTTCGCCGCTGTGGGCGGTGTGCAGGTAGAAGTCCGCTACTCGCCGCAGCGCCGTTGTCCGTGTGCTTTCCGGAATGTCGCGATGGGCCATGGTCGCGGCGTATTCGCGGAGCAGGTCGTGGATCGAATAGCGGCCGCGTGCGTCTGCTCTCACCAGCGAGGCGTTCTCCAAGGTATGCAGCGCAGTGCGTACTCGGGGGAGGGGCAGGCCGGTAAGGCTGCCGATGGCGGGCAGGCCGATATCGGGACCGGGAGCGATGCCCAACAACGCGAACACCGTGCGCTGTTCGGCGGTCAAACTGCTCAGGGACCAAGACAGCACAGTGGGCACGCTCGCGGTGACGTCGTCATCGTTCAACGCGTCCAGGCCCAGGTCTCGCAGGTCGGTGGCGAGGGAGGCGAGGGAGCGGCCGGACAGGGCGTGAGCGGCGACGATGCTCAGCGCCAACGGAAAACTACCGCACAGCCTGGAGAGTTCGTCGGCTGCCGAGGCTTCGTCTTCGACGCGTGTGCTGCCGAGACGTTCGGTCAGCACCGCGCGTGCCTCGGCATGAGTGAGCACGTCAAGGGGTAGCGGCCGCGCGCCGTGGCTGATGATCAGGCCGGAGAGCCGGTTGCGGCTGGTGACCACGACCGAACATGAGTCGCTGCCAGGCAGTAACGGGGTGACCTGGCTGGTGTCGACCGCGTTGTCCAGTACAACCAGTATTCGCTTGCCCGCCAGGAGACTGCGGTACAGCGCGGCTTGGGCATGAAGATCGACCGGAATCCGACTCGGATCGATTCCCAGAGCGTCGAGGAAACCGCGCACGGCCACCGCCGGGTTCATCGGCTCGCCGTCGGGGCCGAAACCCCGTAAGTCGACGAACAGCTGGCCATCGGGGAAGCGGTCGAGATGCCGATGGGACCAGTGCAGGGCGAGCCAGGTCTTGCCGATGCCGCCTGCTCCACCGATGGCGCAGACAGCCGGCGCTGTGCTGCCGTCAGTGTCATTCATCGCGGCGTCCAAGTGGCGCAACTCGTCATTTCGGCCGACGAACAGAGCAGGAGCAGCGGGTAATTGGCGAGGAATTAGCGTGAGATCACTCCGGGCCGCATTGGGGTGGGCGGGATCGACGATTCGATCCAGCACCGCCCCGTCCGGCACAGGTCGGAAGGTCACGACACCATCCGAAAACTCGGCCAGTAGTTCCGCGGCGCGGAAGGCACTAGGACGTCCGGCGGGTTTGCGTCGCAGCAACTCGGTCAGTGCCGGCGCCAGCGGCCCGGCCTGGCGCATCGGCTCCAGGGTGTACGCCATCGCTCGCTTGCGCTGGACGAACGGCCCCGACGTCGCGTCGCCCCAGACCGAAACGCCCTCGACGGCGGCGAACAGCGTCGCGCCGAGTGAGAACACGTCCGCCGCCGCGCCCGCGTGCTCACCTTTGGCCATCTCGGGTGCAAGGTAGCCGGGCGTCCCGCCGTCCAGATCGCCGCCGGTGCGGGTCACCTCGGCCCACTGTGCGATCCCGAGGTCGGCGAGTTTCGCCGTGCCGTCCTCGGCCACCAGGACGTTCCCCGGTTTGAGATCGCAGTGCACCATGCCCTTGTCGTGCATGGCTGCGAGCGCCACACCGAGCTGGGCGCCGATCTTCGCCACCTGCCCCGGCGGGAGCGGTCCGTCGGTGTCGACGATGTCCGCGAGACTGCGCGAGGGCAAGTACTCCATGACGAGCCAGCGCTCGTCACCATCGATCACCGCGTCGAACACGGTGATCACGTTCGGATGATGCAGACCCGCGCCGATCCGGGCCTCACGGCGAATCTGGCCGGTGTCTCCCGCCTGCGAACGTTTCAGCGCGACGACGCGTCCCAGGTCCTGATCGGTGGCACGCCAGACCACGCCCATTCCCCCGGCGCCGATCCGCTCGTCCAAGCGGTAGCGCCCGGCGATCAGCCGGTCACCCATGTGAGAAGTATAGGAGTTCCGCTGGGCGGGGTAGGGCAGGAAACATTGGGCGAGACAGGATCGCCGGCCTTTCAGGGCGTTCACTCCGTTCTCGCTTCAGCATTCCGGTCGCGGCAACGAGTTCGTGTTTGCCGACGACGATTTGTGCAGGTCGTGAGCGTGGCCGGACCGGCTGGGGCACTGAGTGCCTGAGCGCGGGAAGGACCGTCAGGCTCAGCACGGCACTGGGCGAGAACGGCGTGACCGGTCGTGACGATCTGCTCGGGCTGAGTCCTAGGGATGATGGCGCCGCCGAAGGTGAGGAAGCGATCGCGGTCGCCCCCTCGGGTCCAGCAAGGGACCCAGGGTTCCTGGTCCCGGCGGCTGTTCGTTGAGCCTGACCCGGCTGCGCACCCCAGCCATTCGTGTAATGACCGCAGCTCGCCGCCCGCCCCCCCCGCGACCAGATCCACGGTGCCTCCCTGCCCCAGGACAAGCTCACCGAGCTGAATATGTGAGCAACGCCGAGATCGTCGGTCACGAACACCTGTGTAATTCCTCAAAGACACGAAGTCGACCTCATGCACAGAACATTCAGAGACGCACCCGTTGGCAAAGGAGTACATCCACGCTCGAGCGGGAACCACCGTTACCGCCGGGACGAATTCCTCGAGGAACTGGACCGCCAACGCCGCCGCGGATACGCACGCGTGGGTTCCGATCCGCTGACCAGAACAACTCGCGCTGACCCAGATTGGCACAATTGCCCGATGACCGTCACGCCCAGACGCCGTCCAGTACCACGCCTCACGGGAATAGCTCCCCGGTCGGTGGCGGGAACGCGTCACCGTATTGGCTTGCGATCGCCACCCGCCCAGCGTCGACGGCTGGCGACCATCGGAGGTGGCATGGCCACGGTGCTGGGATGGAACGGATGGAGCAAAGTGGCTTCGCTGCTCACCGCGGTCGCGGCGATCGCGGCCTTGTGGTTCACTGCGCAGTCGTTGCGTGCAACCCAGGCGCAGATCGGGATGACCGAGCAAGGCCAGTTCACCGACCGCTTCGGCAAAGCCGTCGAACAACTGGGCTCCGAGAAACTCGATATTCGGTTGGGTGGAATCTACGCGCTGGAACGCCTCGCCCGTGATTCTCCACGCGACTACTGGACGACTATGGAAGTGCTTGCGGCCTTCCTCCGAGTACACGCTCCGGCCACGCGCTGCACGGTGAGCACACCATCGACGGACGTCCAAGCAGCAGCGACGGTGATCGGCCGACGCAACCTCACTTTCGATGCGGATGAAGGCCTTCGATCCCTCAACCGCCGCCCGGACGAGTCCAGGCCTTTTCGGTCGCCCCTTGACCTCGGCGGTGTTTGCCTCGCCGGTGCTCAACTCGTCAACGTCGATTTCTCCGACGTCAGCCTCGACGACGCAAACCTCAGTGACGCGAACCTTTCCGGTGCCGAACTGGACAACGCTCAGGCCACCGGCGCGAATTTCACGAGAGCCCGCATCGGGACTGCCAGCCTCACGGGCATGAACCTGGAAGGCGCTAACCTGACCGGTGCGAACCTGACTTGGTCCGACCTGTCACGAGCGAAGCTCACCAACGCCGATCTCACCAACGCCGACCTGACTGGCGCCAGGGGCGTCCACGAAAACTAGCGGCTCGTTCCTGACGAGGTTCTGATCCGCTGTTCCGCCGGGAGATCTCGACTGGCGCTTATCGGATGGTCTCGTGCAGCAGGCGTCGTTTGTCCTCGCTCGGCGGGGTCGAATTGTCCGCCGGTGTGGAGGTCGTCCCTCGGCTCGTCAAGGCTGTTGGCGAGCGGGAACGTGACGGCGGCGCTGTGGTCCGAGCCGCCGGTGCTCGCCTCGGATCGACAGCCCATGTCGCTCGACCCGCTGCCGTCGTGCTGGACGGCGACGCGATGATCAACTGTTCCGTCCGCGGGCGTCCAACCGCGCATGGTGAACGGTGGGGATGCTGCCCACGCTCGATGATTACTCTATGTCATGACTCGTGACGCTGCGCATTTTTGTTGGGCGACCTGCGGACTTGCGGGTGGTGACGACCCAGTACGAAGTCGCGAACCTGTCGGACGGTAACCGATCATCTTCTCAACGTGCGTTAGCGTGACGATGTGTACCCCCCTGATTCGGGCCTCCCAGGTGACGTATAGTCTCTTCTCATCAGCAAGTCCGAGTGGCGGAATGGCAGACGCGCTAGCTTGAGGTGCTAGTGTCCTTAACGGACGTGGGGGTTCAAGTCCCCCCTCGGACACACGCAGTATCTACACCGGGGCTGGTCATCGCATAGATGGCCAGCTCTTTTGGTTCGTAGCGTAACTTCAGATTCAACCGCTGGTAGAGCCGGGCCAGCCCGGCTGGCTTCGCATCGGCGAGCATCGCTCCGACATCACCGAGCGAATCGATCATCGCGTAGATCTCTCCGTCTGTGACTCTCCGGCTCGCAGGCGCGCCGTCCAGCTCGGCCTTCGCTGCAACTCGCTCCGCGTGTGCCTGGTTCATGGCATCGACGACGGCCGTGGGATCCACTCCTGCCCCGATAGCGTCCTGGAACCGGCGAAGTCGCGCCTCCGCGTCCGCCAGTCGGCGCCGAGCCGCCTCATGCGCACCTCCGGTGTTCCCGCCCGCGGAGTCGAGTAGCGCCGCAACGGTTTGGTCGACGTTGTCGGGCGCGAACAGCCACCCGATCCAGCCGTTGAGCGCTTCGACCACCGTGCTTTCACGCAGGTTCACGGTCTTCGGGTGGTCAGCGAGCATCGCCGAGCCTGGAGCCATCGTCCGCGCCGTACAGCGGTAGTACGCACCCTTCCGAATCGTCGCGCCTTGCATCTTCCGGTGGCAGACTCCGCAACGGATCAGTCCGCGCAGAAGGTAGGTCCGTGCTGTGCTGCGAGCGCCTCGCTCCGCCTTCCTCGCGGTCGCTAGGCCGCCGCTCGCCTTCGAGCGGCGGAGCAACTGAGCTTGCGTGAACGTCTCGACAGACACGATCTTCGGATGAGCCTGACTCCTCGACCGCACCACGCGGTCTGGAGAGGCGCGCCGAAAGCGGACCACGTGGCCGGCTGCTACGTCGTCAGGATCCAGCAACATCTCGTGCTTGGCCCAGCGACCGAAGATCGCGTAGCCGGTGTACCGCGGATTCTCCAGAATCGCTCGAACCGTGCTTGTCTGCCAGCCGTCCGCCAACCGGTGCTGATTCTGATCTGGCCGTTTCGCAGACGGGCACGGGATTCCTTCGAGATTCAGCATGTTCGCGATCGCGCGATCGCCGCTCCCGTCGAGGTACTCGGCAAAGATGCGACGAACCACCTCGGCGCCAGGCTCGTCGAGCGCGAGCAGACGCAGCCGGAACCCCTCCGCAGCCTTCCTCGGGTTCGGATGTGGCCCGCCATCTACGACCACGTACCCGTACGGTGCACGGCCTCCCTGGTGACGTCCCTCATTAACGACCTGCGCGTCCATCGCCGCCCGGACGCGCGCCTGAACGTGCTGCCGCTCCGACTCGCTCATGCCGCCGAGCACGCTCATCAGCATCTTGTGCGATGGATTCCGCGGGTCAAACCGACCGCCAAGCTCCGGAACCCACAGCTCCACCCCATAGGCGGCGAACCGCGGAGCGATGAGCGAGAACTGGTTGCCGAACCAACAACGGGTCCCCTCGCCGACGACAAGGGCGTTCCACGTCCGGCGCGGATTCTTCAGCTCGGCGAGCAGGCGTGACGCTTCGGTCCTCCGCTCCCACGGCACTGACCGCGACTGGCCCACGTCGAAGTACTCGGCCACGATCCGGCCGCCTAGCGGCTCGACGAACTTGCGAGCGTTCCCGATCTGCCAGCCTCGCGAGGTTTCCGGGTCCTGGTTGTCTTCAGTCGAGCAGCGACCGTAGACCGCCAGTGCGCCGATCCCGTCGTCCACGGGCTCGGCTACCTCCAGACCGAGGATCTCGTCCAATTTCGACCATGGGTCGCTGATTTCAGCGGTCATCGGTCGCCTCCCTCCCCGGTCCATCGAGGACCGGCACCTCAGTCAGGTCGATAAGAACCGCCAGTAAGGCGCGTGCTGCCGCAGGCGTCAGCTCAGGCAATCCCGCAGGTAGGATAACCCGACAAGGCTGGTTGTTCTGGTTCGCGCTCATCGCTGTGCCCCTGCGGCGACGTACCCCTCGCCATGACCAGCCTGCTCCACAGCACGGCGGATATCAGCGGTCAGGTAGCCCCGGACCTGCCGAGTCTCACCGTCTTCGCTGGTCACACGGTCTCGCGTCGGCCGACATCCTGCTTTGGTCATCTGCTGCGAGAACGTCCTGCGTTCGATGCCGAGCGCCTCCACCAACTCGGCCGTGGGGACGAACTGCCGCCCCTCAGGTCCGAGGTCGACTCCCAGATACTCGACAAGCGCAGAGAGCGGTTCTGGTAACTCAGGCATCGATGGGCTCGGTGCAACCCCCGCGCCCAGAGCGTGTGCAACGGCAGCGTGATCGAGCGTTGGCATGCTGTCCTGACCGGCCGCATGCCCTGTCAGCGTTCCAGCCGCCTCCCGCAGAGCGCGCCCCTGCTGACAGATGGTCTGCCAGTCCTCGTTCGGCATGTAGTACGTGCGGACCGTCATCGCCAACACATCCGCCCCAGCCGCCGTGTCACCGTCCGGCCTGAGGATGCCTACGCCCTTGTGCGACGGCAGAAGGCGAGACGAGTCGAACCCGCGGGTGTTCATCTGCTCGCCGAGCACGATGTTGGAGTCACGCCAGTCCATTACCCGAAGGGCGAACCGTGATCCGAGCACCGCCCGGAGTCCGGATGGAATGGTCTTCGAGTCGGGACGTTGAGTGGCGAGTACGAGCACGATCCCGGCCGCTGGCCCCTTCTTGGCCAGCCACGTCAACAACTCGCCGACGTACTCACCTGCCGCAAGCCTTTTTCCTTGCACGTCAACAGGAGTGCGATCTTCGAGCGGCACCTGAACCTCGTCGATGAAGATCGCCGTTATCGGCATGTTCAACGCCTTGTCCCGTGACATCTCCGGCGTCACCTTCGATTCCGGGCACACCAAGTCGTCCAGATCCCGCATACGCCGGAACCTGCCCTGGACTTCGGCAACCAGTTCGGCCAGCCAGTCAATGAGGGCATGGACGTGTTCAGGCTCGTCACCAGCCATGAAGCGGTGCGCAACTTGCCCGGCGGCGACCCAATCTTTCCCAGCCTTGAAGTCCGCTACGTAGAGCCGCACCCAAGCGTCCAGGACAAGTCCACTAGCAGCGAGCCGGGCAGCGAACGTCTTACCCTGCCTAGGAATGGCGCCGATCAGAAGCGACGTCCACACGAGCGGCAGGTCGATCCGCCGATCTCGTGCGTCTCGTCCGAACGGGACAGGCCGCCAAGCATCCCACCGTGTAACGCCGAGCAGCGGCGTCTGAAGAGGCGGGCGAACGTACGGGTCCTCATCGGCGACCCACATCGAGATTCGACCGGCATGCCCACCGTTTCCGCGCACGCGCTCCACGATGAGCTGAACTTCGTCGACTGCGAGGGCTGAAGCCAACGCATCCCGGTTCTTCACGACATCCGCGGCCTTCCGCGTCGCCGGCAAGTCCACGGTGACCGCCCAACCGTCGCCCACGCGCGTTGCCCGTTCCACCAAGCGAAGTGTCTCGTCCTTTCCGATCAGCTTCGCGTCGCGGAACGCATCCACAAGAACCTGCGGATCCATAGTCCACGTCAGCGTGCGCGGACCGGCAAGCGCGGGCTTCCGTCCTGGACTGCCATCCTTCCGGCGTCCCAGAATCGCCAGCGCCAGTGATGCGGCAGCCCCGCCGATCCACAGTGGATCGTGCCCGTACAGGAGATCCACAACGGCGACCGCCAACACCGCTATGGCAACGACGGCACCAGTGACCTTCCAGCGGAACAGCATCAGTTCACGAATCTCCGTGAACTTTTCGGCAAGCTTCTCCGAGTCCTCGGCAGCCGTCCGATAGTCGCTTACTTTGACCCAGCCTCGCCAGGCTCGCGTACCGGCTACGGCCCCGCGGACCACCGCACCCGCGTACCGAAGTGGCGACTTGACTATCCAGACCACGGCATCCTTCGCAGCCTGGACGGCTTGCGGCCTGCTCTTCATCCACAGTGGCACTCGCGGTGAGTGCTTCCACCAGCGCGCGAGCCGCCGACGAACGGTCCGAACACGCGGTTGGGGTAACGAGTCGTCGATCAACTCGCCGTCCAGGATCGGCCCGATGTGCTCGACGTCGCCTGAGGCCATCCGGGCGAGAGACACACCGCTGTCAGCCTCTGAACCCGCTTCAGCTGCCACGGCGCACCCCCTCGGTCACCTCGGCCGAAAGCTCGGCAGCGAGCCGGGAGGACAACCCGCGCGAACAACCAGTGACCTCTCGCACCCAGGCAGGCGTCACTCTGACGTCGGGCTTCCATGCCTGCCGCGCGTCGGAGAGGTAGTCGGCGAACAGCCGACGAGCGGGGCGTTCACGATCAGCCGTCGCCAGTTCATGAACGTCCGCGGGTTTCGCGGTGTTCACGAGAGCAACCTGCACGGCGTCCGTGAGCTTGTCGCGTAGGTCGGTGACAGCTTCGGCCGCGACGAATACGACCATCGGCGGCACGGAATGTAATACCACTCCAGCCGGTGATCCGGCTGCCCACGAGGACCAGGTGTTCATGACGTACGTGGCCGCCAGCGTGAGCCACTTCGCCGCACGGACCCACCGCCCGGTGCGAACCTGGTACCGAGCGGTGACCTGCTCAGCTCGAAGGATGGCGAGCAGCACCAGGCACACAGTTGGGTCCAGCAGCCAGGCCGTCAGCCAGGGCAACGAGCCGAATTCTGCCCCGGCGGCAGCGAACCACTGGACGTTGGCCGCGGTGAAAGCCAGTCCGAGGATGATTCCGGCCCAGCACAGCCGATCGACCTGAGCACGAACTCGCTCGATCCGAAGGGCAACGACGTCCGGATGAGTTCGCCAGCGGCGGACATCGGCAGCCTCTGCGGCATCCGCGGCGAGTCGCTGAGCACGACTCACCGACGCCGTACAGGACGCAGCCTCCTGTTTCGTGTCGATCATCGGCCACTGCCTCGAGCGGAGGTATCGAGCCATGTGACGGTCAGAGCACGGGTCAGGACGTAGGCCGCGATCAGGTCCGGCACTCCGAGTACCACGAGCAACAGAGTCGGGTTGCCAGGATGGGTGATCACGAGCCACTGCACACCCACAAACGCCGCGCCCGTGAACAGCACCTTTCCGGCGAGCGAGACGACTCGTGCGCCCGCTCGTGCCGTTTCGGCCGCACGGCGCGCTTTCCGTGCGCCGACACGCCACACCATGAACAGGGCGAACAGAACACCAAGTCCGGCGAGAACCTGTGTCGTTGAGAGGGTGAGCGTCATAGCGCCTCACCTCCTCGGTGACGCTGCCAAACCGTGTGGAGGATGCGCCGGTCGGTATCCGCCATCGCACCCCACACGCCGAGAGCATCTGGCCCGGTAGTGCGGAGATCGAGTTCAAGGCACTCGTCGATCACCGGACAGCCGGCACACAGTCGCTTGGCCAGTTCACTGTCAGGTGGATCGTCCCCGGTCAGTTCCTGTATGTCCGCGCGCTCGAATGCCCAGAAGCACAGGCCGTCCCTTTCGACGACATCCTTCAAGACCGAGTCAGGCACAGAGGCGAACCGGTCTAGCTGGGCGGCGATCGCCGTGTAGTCGAGTTCGCTCATCGTGCACCTCCACCGAGGGCTCGCCGTAGCTCTGCAGCCGGGATGATGAGGCGCGAACGGCGCCGCTCGGCCCGCAGTTCACCGATCCGGATGGCGCGATGGATCGAGTTGAGGTCGACGCCGAGAATCCAGGCGGCGTCAGCCGGTGAGTAGAACGCTGGCCCGCCAGCATCAGGCATTTTTTTCCGCATTGGGGTAGTCCTTAAAGTAAGAAAGCTGATTTAAGCCTTAAAAGTGCGCTGATTTAGTCGCATAAAGGCGCGAGAATGGTCCGAACGCGCGACGCGGTGTGGATCTCAGCGTCGTTGATTCCGTCAAGCGCTAATGTCGGCGCTGAGGCGGACCACGAAGGAAGAGGAATAGGTGTCGGAAGACTGGGCGGCGGTCGCGAAGACCATCAACGAGCGCGTACACGAGCTCGGATGGAAGCAACGCGAACTGGCTGAGCGCTCGCAGGTCTCCCAGGCGATCGTCCGCGAAATCCAGAACCACACCGTGGAGCGCAAGCGAAGCGACCGGACGCTCGAAGCGCTCGCGGTCGCGCTCGGTTTGCACCCGCAGCATCTGCTCGCTGTCCTGCATGGCCGCATCCCGCCAACCCTCGGCCAGCCTCGCGAAGACATGGAAGACGCCGTGTCGGCGCGGCTCGCTGTCATCGAACAGCGGCTGTCGCAGATCACCGAGCACCTTGCCGATCTCACTGAGCTGCTCCGCCGCGATGGGACTTACCGCGGCTAGCGCGAAATCCTGTTTGCGATCGGCCGACTTGGTCGACCGCCGATGTTCCTTGTCGTTTCTCATGTCACCAAGAAACGGCATTTCTCCGGGCGGCGGGAGCTGGCAGCGGTTTACATGCCCCGTGTTATTTCCTGTTATCTCCGCAGTTCAAGGCCGCTACCGGAGGTGCGTGTCATGAACTCGACAAGCCCTTTGAAGGCCGCCCGGAATGCGCTTGACTGGAGCCAGGAGAAACTCGCGCGAGCAATCAACGCGCGTGCAGCAGCACACGGATTGCCCGAACGCTCGGTCCCCAGCCGGAAGACGGATATCTCCCGGTGGGAGAACGGCCATGTAGTGCCCGAACCGCCGATGCGCGCCGTCCTACGCGAGATCTATGGCAGAACCGACGGCGATCTCGGGTTCCCGACAGGCGATTTCGCCGGCCCCTCCGGCGATGAACTGGCCGAACGGCTGGTCATCGCCCGCCGCGTGGACGAGCAGACCATCGAACTGTTCCGCGACGAGGTCATCAGCGTTCGCCATGCCGACCGTCGGTTCGGATCAGCCGCCAGGCTCGAACGGCTCCGCGGACAGATCACCGAGATCGAGGGCCTGCTCAGGCACACCATCCTGCGTCGCGACAGAGCTCCGCTAGCCGGCGTGCTCGTCGAGGCATCCACGTTGGCGGGGTGGAACTCCCTCGACATCGGCTCACTTGCACAGGCATGGACGCACTACGAACGCGCGAAGTACGCGGCAATGGAGTCCGGCTCGGCCGGGTTGCTTGCTCACGCCACAGCTGAGCAGGCATTTGTCCTCATCGACACGGGCAACGTCGATGACGCGCTCGCCCTGTTCGAGGAGGCGCGTTCGATCGGCGAGCGCGCCCCGGAACTGCTGCGTGCCTGGCTCGCGGCCGCAGAAGGCGAAGGCCACGCGATCGCTGGTCACCGAGACGAAGCGCTAAGAGCGTTCGACGAGGCCGACACCCTCCTGCCGAACGAAGTCGTCCACCCAGAGCTTCCGTTCGTCTTCCTCGGCGGCAGCCATCTCGACCGATGGCGCGGTAACGCGTTGGTACACCTCGGCGCCCCCGAAGCAATCGACCATCTCGAGCGCGTGGTCGATGATGCCCGGTCGACGTCCTTCGTTCGCGCCGGCGCCGCCGTGTATGTCGATCTCGCCCTCGCCTACAGCGCATCGGGTGACCGGGAGGCCTCCCGAACCTACGCACAGCAGGCTCGGCGGATCATCTCCCAGGTCGGCTCCGTGCGGCTACGACGTCGGCTGGAACGACTGGTGTTGCCAGGCGACTCAGACCCGGCGTGAGTTGAGGTAGTAGAGCAGGGACACAAGCGTGCCCGATCCGAGCAGCTCCTGACGCTGCGCAAGCTCGTTGACCCTCGACAGTGGCACCCACTCCACCCTGCCGACTTCCTCCGTGTCGGTGGGCTCGCCGATGTGTTCGGCCTCGCGCCACAGGTACACATCGACCGGCGCCGTGACTTGGCCTGGCAGCGGCTCGAAGCTCACCAGATGTTCCGGCTCACCGACCGGCTGCCAGCCGGACTCTTCGGCCGCCTCCCGCGCGGCCGTCCCAGCGGAGTCGTCGCCGTCGTCGACCATGCCGCCCAGCAGCTCATAGCCCCATTGCTCGGTAGCGAACCGGTAGCGCCACAGCATCAGCGCCTCGTCCTGGTCGTTCACGATCAACGCGATAGCTATCCGCGCGAGGTGCACGACGTGGTAGTCCCAGCGCTCGCCATTCGGCGCCTCGACGTCCGTCAGCCCGACCTTGACCCACCGGTTGTCGTAGACCAGGCGCTCACCGAACGTCTTCCACGACCCATGCTCGTCAGCCACGTCGCGAGCCTACGGGCTGGCAGTTGCCCGCAGTACCACCTCCCGCTCAGTCTTCGCGCCCCGAAGCGATGAGCTGGGCAATTCGACGTTGCTGCCGCACAGACCCGATTTCGACAGCAAGGGCACGAGCACGAGCTGCGTGCGCTCGGCCTTCTTCGTGCTCGCCCATCGTGACGAACGCCGTCGCCAAGTCCACTCGCAACGCTACCTCCGCGCGCGTAAACGTCGGATCGAGACGGCTGAGCGCTGTCGAAAGCACGTTCACCGCCTCCGGCTCGCCGATCCGGGCGAGCGCGTGCCCACGCCACCTCGCGAGATGAACAGGATCAAGCACCACGTAGGGACCGTCCACCGCGGACAAGTCGATCGGCAGAAGGGCTGCGGCACGATCGAAGGCCAGCAGACTCGCTGAACCCTGCCCGTCCGCCGCAAGAGCTTCACCGTGCGCGGCGGCGAGCCACGCTCGAAGGAGGCGACCGGCGAGATGTCGGGCCTGACGCTCCGCAGCGCACAGCAGGTCGACCGCGGATCCAGTCTCGCCGACGTCGATCAGCACAAAGGCCTGTTCAGCGAGACAGTGAACTTCAAATGCCTCGTCACCGGACTCGCGAGCAGCCGCCTTGGCTTGCTCGTAGAACTGCCAGGAGTCGTGAACGGAACCCATATCGAGCTTCTGCCAGCCGGCGAGCGTGCCGAACTCTGCGAGCAGAGCGGCAAGTCGGCCACGAACGTCCGAAGTGAGACTGTGGGACCGCAAGCGCGCGATCTGCCGGATCTTGGTAGCCACCTCTTCGTGAGCCGTTGAAGCACCCAGCTCCCGATCAAGGCGCCGGACCGAGGACAACTGGCTGTGAAGCAGGGTCAACACGTCCGCGTTCACACGGCGAGCAGCGCTAAGTCGCTGCCGGAGTTCCGCATCCGGGTCTTCGGTGGAACCGCGGACTGCGCCAGGTGCCGACAGCAGCTCGCCGATCCCAAGACCGAGCATCCGTTCGAGCAGGCGCGCGGTAGCCGGGCGCGGGCGTCCGACCGGTGATCCGTCCGGCTTACGTCCCGAGATCAAGCGCTGCAGATGCCGCACGCTGAGCGTGCCAGGCTCACCGAACCTGCGCGCAAACCGCTCGGGATCCTCGACGAACTCGGCGAGGGTCTGGTTTCGCTCCCGGAGCTTCATCTCCAGAACTGTCCGCGGCAGGTCGTTGATGCGGCCGCCAGCCGTCACCGCGCCCTCCCCAGCCTTCATGCTGCCCACAAGATGTCCTCGCTATGTCGTCCGCGTGACCTGTCGCCTAAATGAGCGCGCAAGGCAAGCTGATTTCAGATCGTACAGCCTGTTGTGGCTGGTCAGCCTGTAGGTAGCGGAGGACTCATGCGCGACGTACTGCGGCCGGATGTGGCCGCCGGGACATACTTCACCTGGCACAGGAGCGAGGTTGACGGCCTCGATCACGCCGTAACCGACGAAGCGTTCGCGCGCGTCCGAGATGACGACCTCGGACGATACGAGGGACTCTGCGGTCACGTCGTGCTGCCCTTCTCGATGCTCGTTCCACCTGGGCGACCATGTGGCCGCTGCAAGGCGTACCTGTCAGCTCGGTCGACGCTATCCACCGTTGACCAGCGCCTCCGCGCGCCTCAGCACCGCAAGCCGTCGCGCTTGCGCCGGCTCTTCCGGCCTTCTCATGGAGCCGATGCTCAGAGGCCGTGTGCACGGCACCTGCTGAGCATCGCTCGAACCCGAGGGCTGCCGACTTCGAGCGCCGCTCTCTGCACTACCGAGCTACCCCGCGGCGAGTCATGACATCGCCAACCGATGCCTCGATCCCCGTCTTCCAGCGCGAGCTCGACCCGCTTCTACTCCTGCCGATGCGGCTGTTCGTCCTGTGTCTTCTCGCTGACGTCAGGTGGCACGAAGAGGGCGCTCTGGCGAGGCGCCTTCGCGTCAGCTCACCAGTCCTCACCCCTCATATCGACCGACTGCTCGCCGCCGGGTACGTAGCTCGACACGAACGGCATCGAAGCCTGCTACGTCTCACCGAACTGGGCTTCGAGCGGCTCACCGGTCACGTGACCGCGTTCCAGCGGGTCGCTTGCCGGGCCGCGAACCTCGTCGCGTCGCAGCGCGCCGGTCCAATCCGCTGATGTAACACCCGAGCGCTGCCTCCCCAAAGGCTCGCCCCTAAAGGTGATTCGTGACGGACGTGACGGCTTCAATGCCAGCCGACTCAACCGTCACAAGAAGCGTTCTCGCAGGTCACGGCTATCTCTACATGTCACAACACCTGTGACGGCACAACTCATGAGACAGCTGTTCAACCCCGTTTCCAGCACGGCGTTCGCCACTACACCCCTGAGCAGGAACTAGTGAAATCGAAGAAAACGCCCCAGCTGTCCACCGCAAAACAGAGGGAGCTCGGCGCCGAGCTGAGACGAATCCGCATGCGCGCCGGCTACCTCGCAACCGACATGAGCCGGATGCTCGGCTGGCCCGCCTCCACCATCTCGCGGCTAGAAAGCGGCCTTCGCAGCTACCAAGCCGGCGACGTCGCCATCTACCTCGCCCGAGCAAAGGCAACCCCTCGCGAACTCGACGCCCTGGTAGCTCTCGACCGCCTCCCCGATGACGGTTACCAGGTCAGACGCCACCCCACCGCCTTCCCCGACGACCTTCCACTCACTACCACGCTCGACACCGGCAGCCAGTCCATCACGACCTACGACCCCGGCGACATTCCGCGGCAACTCCAAACCGAGCCATTCATTCGCGAAACCCTCATCAAGAACGGCCACACGGACGGTCCCGCACTCGATAGAGCGGTGGATAAACGAATCGCTAACCAGCCAATATCCCTCCGACAACCAGGCCCCTTCACCTTCTACATGCACAAAGCCACGCTGCTTAAACGCACTCAGCGTCCCGCTGTTCTGCACGAGCAGGTACTGCACCTGCTGATCACGTCGTCGTTGCCTCGTCACCAAATTCACCTCGTGCCAGCAGACTTCGCTCTAGTCAACCCTCATCCAGGTTTCGCTCTCTATCGACACGATCAGCACCGCCCGCTCGTTCATCACCAGCAGCCCACCACGAGCCTCTTCCTCGAAAACGAGCACGACGTCGCCCACTACACGAGCCAGCTCGAACACATCGCCAGCAAGGCTTTCACCGTTCAACAAACCCGCGACTGGCTTACTGGTTATCTAGCCAAGCTCGAACGACAGCTTACACAGAACTTAGCTGACTCGAAATGATTAACCGGCTCGTCAATAGCCACCGGACCCCCGGCGCGACTCAAGAAGCTCGCCAGCTTCGCCGATGATTATGCCCGGAAAATGCAGGCAAGTAGACAGTCGCATGAGTACGCCTAAGGGAAAAATCCCACCTGCTCAAGATAGGCGCGCACCGTTTCGCGATACTCGCCCGACTGAAAGTCGTCGATTACAAAATCCCGCAACGTAGCCTTGATTTCATCAGTATTTGCGCGAGCCCAGTTTTCCACTAAGCTCTGGATGTGAGTCAGTCTACGTGATCGCGACTCAACAAGTTCCATTCTTGAGAGTTTTAGTTTTACAACAGTGACCTGCCCGCGGTCATCTGCGGGTCGCGAAAAAATGAGCGGCCCCGCGAACATAAGATGTTCACAAGGGTCGTCTACATACGGGTTCAACAGGGGCGCCTGTTCGCTGTGGTAGTCACCCTTGTACTCGTTGCACTTAGGACAAGCGATCGTCAGATTACTCCACTCAACCACCAGTTCCGGAAATTTTCCCTTGGGATTTATGTGCTCGACGTGTTCAAAGGCGACTGCCTTGACAAACGAGTCGCAGTAAGCGCAGCGGTTGGCGGTTTCCGCATTAAGCGGGTCTCGTATTGAGGCATGTCGCCATGGTGTTGTCGGTTTTCCCGTTGAAAGCGAAGAAATATAGCGGACAGTGAGAGATTCTTGATTTTCATTCAGATAGACTGGCACTTCTTCCTTTGCTAGTCTCCTCATTTTCCGCCCTCGCCTTCGATCGACGGGAGCAAAGTATTAAGCGCTTGAGAAAGCGTGGATCCAAGACCCTCGCGTTCGAGTTCACCTCGAAGCTCTATGAGACTTGACTGGTCAACCGGCAGTGCTGCATATCGATCGATAATCTCATTGAAGCGCTCTTCGGCCCAAACCGGAATCGTGGTCTCAACGCCTAGAACCTCTCGAAGAGTACGTTCTGCGGAAGCACTCTTATCTGCAAAATCTAAAAGCTTACTGTAAGCCACACCATTGTCGTAGTCCAGCGCGTAGACGTTAGCATCTGGTTGCGACGTCACAACAAAAGGACTATGCGTCGCAACAACAAACTTCACACTCGGGAACGCCCTTAGCAGGCTGGGTATAATGCTTCGCTGGAGCGACGGATGCAGGTGATTCTCGGGTTCATCCATGCAAACCGTGAACTGCGAATATTCACGCGAACGCAGGAAGATCTGCCAAGCCACTTCAAGCAATGCACTAAGTCCACCAGAAACCGCATCGATAACAAAATTTCCAGTCCTTGTTTCAACGACTATTTCTGGCGGCCTTGCAGCCAGTCTTACAAATTTTAGAGTTGACGGCATAAGTTCTCTCAGAACTGCCTGAAATCCGTTCCAAACCTCCGCAGCCTCAGAGGAGCCTTCAACCGAACTGTTTCCCTCGCTGAAAATAGCCGCCGCAAGCAGAGACTCCTTCATCAGGAGCATTGATGACTTTTGCGAATAGGAACCCAACCACCGTTGCCAAAGTTCAGCAATGTATTGCTGCAGTATCTGACCACTTGCGCTAAATTGAGATGGAATGGCCTGCACTTCCCTGTAGCTACTCAGAGACCTATGGGAAGCAAGGTAGAGACCTGGTATAGATTGTTGATTCGAAAACGTGATGTCGTAGTTACTTCCACCACCGGCGGTCGGAACGGACAAGGTTGACGTCTGACCATTGCTATAGGTGAGCGAACCGATAGATGCGTTTTCGATCTCCGCCGCGCCAGACTCAAGAATGGTTGCCGACTTGACGCCATTTAAGTATGTAATACGACCGTCTTTCGAGCGTACTGGCAAACCAACAAACGCACTGCTCCAATTGAAATGGCGCCCAAGCAGTGTAACGAGCGTTGTCTTCCCGGTACCGTTAGCTCCAGTAAGAATTGTTAAACGGGATGACAAGTCAATATCAATTCTACCGAATTGCCGCCAATCCTCTACTGCAATTCGCGCAAAAGAGTCATCTTGCATCAAGGCTATCTCCAACGGCGTCTGTGGTAAGTGACTGCACCAATTTTGATCCCGTCCGTTTGGGTGTAGATCGTCTTCCAAAGGACGACCGTTACCATCGAAAGTCTTTGTCGGAGAGCAAAGAAGAACAGATACTTTCAAACCGCGAACTACGGGGCTCTTTAGTGAGAGAACCCCACCAGTCCGCCGGCGCTCAGCAAAGTGCTTACTGGAGGTCCTAGGTGCGGCAAGTCGTGCCAACCTGAAGCCACACGGCTGCCCCCAGGCTCGTGCGTCTACTGAACGAGCTGGAAGGATGAGCGCATGATGCATCGGAAGCCGTCAGCCAGGTCAGCGAGTCTCGGCGTGGCTCGGACCAGGCTGGCGGTCGAAGAGGAACTCGGCTGGCTGTTCCGGGAGCAGGTCACGGAAGACTTCGGCATCGACGCCCACCTGGAGGTAGTCGACGACGAGGTCGTCACGGGCAAGCTAGTGGCTCTTCAGATCAAGAGTGGCCTGAGTTTCTTCCAGGAACAAGGTCCCGACGGTTGGTGGTTCCGACCAACGAAAGACCATCTGCGCTACTGGACGAATCACTCACTACCGGTCGTCCTTGTGATGTATAACCCGGAGACTAAGCAATGCCATTGGCAGCTTATAGACGGTAGCACGTTAATCGAGACTTCGACCGGCAATTCCAAGGTGCTAGTACCTGAACGACAAATATTGAGCAAAAGTGCCCGGCGGCAACTTCATTCAATCGCCAATAGCCGTAGCAATACAGTAAGCGTGGAGGCGTCGCCTACCTCAACTGGCGCGAGTCCCATGAGGCCGGTTAGTTGGTACGGCCAGCGCATGCCGAAGAAAGTTCGCGCCGCGGTGGTCTCTTCAGCCTACCGTGCGGCCGACCAGGTGGGATGGGACCAGCTCCCCAATGTTGAGCGATCGAGGCTATATTCCGCATGGGTCGACGACCCATCCATCGGCGGCATTATGGCGCCATACTTCTCCAAGCAGAGTATCCGAATCTGGCTCAAAGACTCGCTAATGAAGGAGTACGTCCGCGCCAAGGAAGGGGTGGGCCCCTACGCTCAATTCGTGACGATACGATACCCGACACCCGATGAGATCGTGTCGGCAGCGTGCGGAAATGGATGGTTTGTCGAGTCAGGATCGATGACCATCAAGCCCTCTCACTGTTTCGCAACAGATGGAATCTATCGACGACATATTTTTTGGGGCGAAGCCGCCAGCTTCGAAAATCTAATTGTCGCAGCGCTCGCCGTGGCAGAGGGTGAACTTCTTAGGCCAATTGTCGTTATCCTGCATCGCAAGAATCACTCCATGGAACAGAAGTTAACCCTCAGGAAGCTCGCCGACAGAGCACAGGTCAAACTGATATTTTTGACGCGCGTCGAAACAAAACTATTAAAATAGCCATCCAGAATTCACCTTTACGCAACAAAAGGAAAATCGACTGTTATGAGTTGGCCAGATTGGGGTAATGTACCCTCATGGGCGTCTACTGGAGCCCTTATTTTAGCACTTGCAACATTTGTTCGTACAAATCACGAAAAGAAACGCGAACAGGTGGATAGCTTTTCAATTTGGACAACGCTAAAGATTTCTGTCTTAGAAGACGGTCCTGAAAAAGGGAAGTATCTCGAACCCGAGGTGATAATAAAGAATGACTCAAAGAAACACCTTCGGATTACTCAGGTGGGGTATTCTGCTAATTGCCTATGGCAGATTCCTGACCCGAGCGGGATTGCTTATGAAGCCCTTACTGATACGCGACTCAGAGTGCAGGAAGGACGACGATTCTCCTGGGTTCAAGACCTGAAGTCGCTTAAGCCAGAGGAAGAGCGAACCGTGCCACTAGGCGGGCTAATGCTGGAGACCCCACCGCAGGAAGACGCAAGAATTCACTATGAGGCGCAGATAAAGATCGAGTTTGTTCACTTGGTTGACCACATTGGTCGAAGATGGCAGGTAGTCCCCGACGGAAAAGCTCTACCGAAACGCGCATACTGGTTTCGATTCTACCGCGCACAGTGGAAGATTCCCCGACCAGACCATCCGTGGCATACGCGAATGTCAAAGACCTTCGCGCACGCGCTAATGAATCGACGCGCAAAAGATCCCAATTCATCAAGTCCTCTCGGAGTGCGGTATCACCTTCCCAACTCAGGCGGCGCATCAATCTTCGTCATTACCGAAAGAACTCCACCGGCATCAAATGATTGAGAATCGAAGAAATTATTTAGCTTTGCTAGCAACAGTGCCACCAGCAGAGGTAGGGCGCGCAAGCAATGTCTCGTTCTCTGCGTGGCATAACACCGCGTCGACACGCGGCAGCAGGCGTTCATTGTGGACCCACACGGACTGTACAAGATGTTCGACGGCACAGCGCCGAATATCCCGCCCAGGTCCACCGCCACCGCGCGCCGTGGCCGAGTCCGGTATGCCAACTAATCACCTTGACGCTCTTGTCGAAGGGTCGGACCTACTGCGCGAAGGTCATCGTCGAACACCGATGCCCGGACTGCTTTACCGCCGACAATCCCGATGTGGCAGATGCGGCGGTTCACGTGAGTGTGAGCGCCGTCCGACTGGTGCACAAGGCTCGCCGAACCGCTTCTGGGCCTTACCTTGCACTCCCGCCGGTCACGAGACCAACTGCAAGCGTGTGGTTAGTGAGCAACTCGCCCCTCGGACACACGCGTTAACCCTACGGGGTGAGCGGATGGTCAACCAGACCATCCGCTCTTTTGCGTTACAGGACTGGTCACGCCGCGCGGCTCGGTGGGGGAATCAAACTCGGTCACCCAGCGCTTACACGGGCGTGAAGAAGATTGGTTTCCTCTCGTTCGGCCACTGGTCGGCGAGTGCGCACTCCGTGACCCGGTCCGCCGCCGACTTCCTGCATCAGTCGATCGACCTGGCCGTCGCGGCCGAGGAGCTCGGCGTGGACGGGGCGTACTTCCGCGTGCATCACTTCGCGCGGCAGGCGGGCAGTCCGTTCCCGTTGCTGTCGGCGATCGGTGCCCGGACCTCGAAGATCGAGATCGGTACCGGCGTGATCGACATGCGGTACGAGAACCCGATGTACATGGCCGAGGACGCCGGCGCCGCCGACCTCATTTCGCGCGGCAGGCTTCAGCTCGGGGTCAGCCGGGGGTCTCCGGAGCAGGTGATCGACGGCTGGCGGTACTTCGGGTACGGCCCGGCGGAGGGGGAGACGGCCGCGGACATGGCCCGGCAGCGCACCGAGGTCTTCCTGAAGCTGCTTGACGGGGAGGGCTTCGCGCAGCCGAACCCGCGCCCGATGTTCGCGAACCCGCCTGGGCTGCTCAGGCTCGAGCCGTACTCCGAGGGGTTGCGCGAGCGGATTTGGTGGGGTTCCAGTTCGAACGCGACCGGGGTGTGGGCCGCCAAGCTGGGCATGAACCTGCAGAGCTCCACGCTCAAGGACGACGAGACGGGTGAGCCGCTGCACGTCCAGCAGCGCAAGCAGATCGAGGCTTATCGCGAAGCGTGGAAGGAGGCCGGCCATGCACGCGAGCCGCGGGTGTCGGTCAGCCGCAGCATCTTCGCGCTGACCAACGATCTGGACCGTGCCTACTTCGGCCGCGATCGGGACTCGCGTGACCAGGTCGGCATGATCGACGAGACGACCAGGGCGATCTTCGGGCGTTCGTACGCCGCGGAGCCGGACGAGCTGGTGCGGGAACTCAAGGCGGACGAGGCGATCCAGGCCGCGGACACCCTGCTGCTGACCATTCCGAACCAGCTCGGTGTCGAGTACAACGCGCACGTGCTGGAGAGCATCCTCACGCATGTGGCACCGGAGCTCGGCTGGCGCTGAGAATGCGCGATTCGGCCGATGGGCAGGGATGCCGCGCCTGATTAGGATCAGGGCCATCCCCTGGCCAACGGAGGGTCGTATGAGACTGCTCGGCCTGGTCCTCGTCTTCTGCCTGATTTTGCCGCCGGTCGCGCAAGCAGCCGCTCCCGCCCCGCTCGGCGGCGGGAGTGTGCTGCAGACGGGGGCGTCGTCCCGGTGTACCGCGGGGTTCGCGGCGGTCTCGGGCACTGTCGGCTATCTGATCGCGAGTTCGGCCTGTGGCAAGCCGGGTGACACCATCCGCAGCGCGGGACGCGTGGTCGGGGTGGTCGCGGCGGCCCAGTTCCCGCCGACAGGCGCGATCGTCATCCGGGTGACCAACACGACCGACTGGCGGCTGGTGGCGTCGATCCCGCCCGTCGACAGCCGGGTGACGATCGGCGGCGCGGCCGAAGCCCCGGTCGGCGCCTCGGTGTGCAAGTACGGTTCGACCACCGGCTGGCGGTGCGGGACCATTCAGGCGAAGAACGTGTCGATCACCTTCCCCGAGGGTACTTTGACCGGCTTGACCCGCACCTCCGTCTGCGCGGAACCGGGTGACAACGGCGGGCCGTTCGTGAGTGGGAACCAGGCGCAGGGCGTGCTGATCGGTGGAAGCGGGAACTGCTCCACCAGCGGCACCACGTACTTCCTCCCGGTCAACCGTGTCCTGTCCGCCTACCGGCTGACGATCCTCGCCGGGAGCTAGAACGGCAGGAGCCGCGGGTACGGGGGAGGGGAGTGGCGCGTGAACGCGGGCGTGGTCGTCACCCGTGTTTCCCGGACGATGTCGAAGATCGTCTGGTACTGCGGCGCGAGCCTGCCGGCATCGGCGTTGAGGTCGCCTGAAGGCCAGTTTCCGCTGTCCAGTCGCCGCTCCAGGGTGCGCAGCGCGGTGATCTCTTCGGACGCGGTGAAGACACAGTGCCCGGCCCGGTTCACGAACAGCTGACGGAGGTTCCGCCGGTCGCCGACCCGGTCGGCGTAGGCGCGTTCGTGGGCCGCCGGCGCGGTGCCGTCCGCGACGGTGTGCATGGTCAGCACGGGGAACGGGGTGCGTCCCAGTGGCAGCCCGAACCGGGCGAGATAGGCGGCCGCGGCCGGATCCGGGGAGATGCGTGGCGCTTTCGCCAGCCTCTCGAGGTCGGCGCCGAGATCGAGCCCCGCCTCCGCGTAGGCCCGTTCCACCAGCGGACGCTCGCCGCCGTTCGCCAGGATCCGCCGGTAGTCGATTCCTGCGTTCCAGCTCGGGTTGCCGCCCGCGCGCTGTTCCAAGGCGACCCTGTCGACGCCGAACGCGCCGACGCGGTAGAAGCGATCCCAAGCGCCCTGCCAGAAAACCTGTTCAGCGACGTCCCGCGGCCTGGGCTGGGTGGCGTCCAGCCAGCCGGGGATCTCGGCCAGCGCGTTCGCCAGTGCGAGCCGGGCCCGGCCTTGGGGGTTCCCGTTGGCGGCCTGGACCACTTCGGTGAACCTGCTCGCGTTGGCCGCGGGGTCGGTGATCCGCACCAGGTGCAGCCGTGCGTCGAGCAGCGTGTTCAGCGCGAATCCGAGGTCGAGGCCGGAGTTCCAGTGCGCTTCCCCGCCCGCGAGGTTGCCGCAGAAGGTCATCAGCCCGCCGAACCGGCGCGGGTTTCGTTCGGCGAGCAGGGTCGCGGTGATGGCTCCCACCGATTCGCCCGCCGCGATCGTTCGGCGCGGCAGGCCGATCGTGCGGCCGAACCAGTCGTGCAACCGGACCTGGTCGGTCAGGGCCTCCTCGATCGACCAGCCTCGCACGGCGCGGAATTGGGACGCGGCCAGCGCGTAACCCTGCTCCAGCAAGTACGACTCGGTTGCGGGTTGTGAGGTCAGGGCGATCCGATCCGGCTCCGGATAGGCCAGCGAGTACATGCCGTGACTCCACAGCAGCAGTGTGCCGTTCCAGTTTTCCGGCACCAGTACCAGATATCGGGCGCCTTCGAGTTCGCCCTCGTATCTGGTGACCGGTCCGGCGGCCGAAGCGCTCGGAATCACCAGCCCCAGCAAGGTGACGAGGAGAACGAGAAAGGCCAGACCACGACGCGCCATGACGAATCACCCCGTCACCCATCTTTCCGGTGAACCGGGTGAAGTGTCCAGATCCGTTAGCTGAAAATGACCGAGCGCAGGAGAAGCCTGTCGGAACCGCGTCCACCGTTGGGGCGGAGCGAAAAGTAGGAGTCGCTCTTGCAGTCGTCGTCCTGGAACACCACGGCGGTCGAGTCGGTGTCGTTGCGTGGACGGAAAGCGTCGACGTCCCAGTCGGCTATTTCGGGGATCTCGATGCATTCGCCGCTGGGCGGATCGACCAGGACGCCGATCTGGATCTCTTCGTCCGCGTCGTAGTAACGGTAGGTGAATTCCCCTTCGGCGGCGGAGGCCACCGCCGGAATCGAAAAACACAGGGCGACGGCACTGGCGACGGCGAGAAAAGCGGTACGGGTGCGCATGAGACGACGTTAGGGCGGTGATCAAGTTCTCCGATAGGTCTCACCGCCAGGTCCACCCGAGGGAGTGGACCGATCGTGGCCGGTGATCGATAGTGAGGGGCATGTACACCGGTAACCCCGACGTCCCCGACGACGTCTTCGCGGACGTGCTCGGCCAGATCAACGACTTCGTGCGCACCCGCGTGATGCCTCGTGAGCTCGAGATCATGAACACGGACGCGATCCCCGCCGATCTGCGGACGCAGGCCGCGGAGATGGGGCTGTTCGGCTACGCGATCCCGCAGGAGTGGGGCGGCCTCGGGCTCGACCTGGTCCAGGATGTCGAGGTGGCGATGGCGCTGGGCTACACGTCGCTGTCGCTGCGGTCGATGTTCGGTACGAACAACGGCATCGCCGGGCAGGTCCTGGTCGGCTTCGGCACCGGAGAACAGCAGGCCCGGTGGCTCCCGGGGATCGCGTCGGGCGAGGTTGTCGCGTCGTTCGCGCTCACCGAGCCCGGCGCCGGGTCGAATCCGGCGGGTTTGCGGACCAGCGCCAAGCCGGACGGTGACGGCTGGATCCTCGACGGCGGCAAGCAGTTCATCACCAACGCCACCGAGGCCGGGCTGTTCGTGGTCTTCGCACGGACGAAGCCCGCGTCCGACTCCGGGACGGGGATCGCGGTGTTCCTCGTCCCCGCGGACGCGCCGGGCATCCAGGTCGGCGCGAAGGACGCGAAGATGGGGCAGGAGGGCTCGCGCACCGCGGATGTCACCTTCTCGCAGGTGCGTGTCGGCCCGGAGGCTTTGGTGGGTGGAGACGGCGACGTCGGCTACAAGGCGGCGATGACGTCGCTGGCCCGCGGACGGATCCACATGGCGGGCTTGGCCGTCGGGGCCGCGCAGCGGGCGCTCGACGAGTCTGTCGCCTACGCGGCCTCAGCGACCCAGGGTGGTACGCCGATCGGGGATTTCCAGCTGGTTCAGGCGATGCTCGCCGATCAGCAGACCGGTGTCCTCGCCGGACGCGCGCTCGCCCGCGAGGCCGCGCGGCTTTACGTGACCGGTGAGGATCGCCGGATCGCGCCGTCGGCGGCGAAGCTGTTCTGCACCGAGATGGCGGGCAAGACCGCGGATCTCGCGGTGCAGGTCCACGGCGGATCCGGCTACATGCGCGAAGTCGCGGTCGAGCGTATTTATCGCGACGTCCGGCTCATGCGGCTTTACGAAGGGACCAGCGAGATCCAGCGCCTGATCATCGGCGGCGGTCTGGTGCGCGCCGCGAAGAAAGCGGGCGCCCCTGGATGAACTCCAGGTTTACGATCAAGATCATGCGATTCGCCATCAAGACTTCACCGCAGGACACCGTTTGGTCCGACATGCTCGCCGTCTGGCAGGCCGCGGACGAGATCGAACTCTTCGAATCCGGCTGGACCTTCGATCACTTCTATCCCATTTTTTCGGATTCGACCGGTCCGTGCCTGGAAGGGTGGGTGACGCTCACCGCGCTCGCGCAGGCCACGAAGCGGCTCCGGCTGGGCACGCTGGTCAGCGGGATCCATTACCGCCACCCCGCGCTGCTCGCGAACATGGCCGCGACGCTCGACATCGTTTCCGGCGGCCGACTGGAGATCGGGATCGGCGCGGGCTGGAACGAAGAGGAGTCCGGCGCGTACGGCATGGAGCTCGGCACGATCAAGGAGCGGAGCGACCGGTTCGAAGAGGGCTGCGAGGTCCTCGTCGGACTGCTGACCCAGGAGACCACCACGTTCCAAGGTGAGCACTACCAGCTCACCGACGCCCGCTGTGAACCGAAGGGCGTGCAGAAGCCGCATCCGCCGATCTGCATCGGTGGCAGCGGCGAGAAGCGGACCCTGCGCACGGCCGCGAAGTACGCCCAGCACTGGAATTTCGTCGGCGGCACGCCGGAGGAGTTCGCTCACAAACGCGAGGTGCTGCACCGCCACTGCGCCGACATCGGCCGGGATCCGAGCGAGATCACCTTGTCCTCGCACGTCCGTCTCGGCGCGGACGGTGACTACGCGAAGGTCGCCGCGGATGCCGAAGCCCTCGGCGAAGCGGGCCTCGACCTGGCGATCATCTACCTGCCGCCGCCGCACACGCCCGCCGTTCTGGAGCCGCTGGCGAAGGCGCTCGAGCCGCTGCGCTGACCTCTCGGAGGCCGGCCGGGGAGCGACGGCCCGTTGCGGAACCGGCCGGTCTCGCTATACGGTGACGGAACTAGAACAGGTTACAGTTCTGGACCGTGGGCGGACCGAGGAGCGGAAATGGCGAACAAGGCGCCGCGCGGCGACGAAGCCGACTACGTGGTCGTCGGATCGGGCAGCTCGGGGGCCGCGATCGCGGGCAGGCTGGCGGAGTCCGGTGCCAGCGTGATCGTGCTCGAGGCGGGTAAGAGCGACGAGAAGCTGCTCGTCAAGAAGCCGGGGCTGGTCGGCCCGATGCACGCGGTGCCGCAGCTCAAGAAGCCCTTCGACTGGGGCTACTACTCGGTGCCACAGAAACACGTTCTCGATCGGCGGATGCCGGTGCCGCGCGGCAAGGTGGTCGGCGGCTCCAGTTCCATCAACGGGATGGTCTACGTCCGCGGCAACCGCGCCAACTTCGACTCCTGGGCCGCCGAGGGCAACAAGGGCTGGGACGCCGACAGCGTCAACGCCGCGTACAAGCGCATGGAGGACTTCGAGGACGGCGAGAGCGACTTCCGGGGCGCGGGCGGGCCGATCCGGATCACCCGCAACAAGACCCCTCAGGAGGGCACGCTCCAGTTCCTCGAGGCGACCGCCGGCGCGATCGGCTGCGAGATCCTCGACGACTACAACGCCGAGTCGCAAGAGGGCGTCAGCCGGATGCAGCAGAACGCCGCCGACGGCCTGCGCTACAGCGCCTCACGCGGTTACATCCACCATCTCGCGCCCGCGACGCTGCAGGTCCAGTCCGGGGTGCTGGCGAAGAAGGTGCTCATCGAGAACGGCCGTGCCGTCGGCGTCGAGGTCGTCGACGCGGACGGGAGCCGTCGCACCCTGCGCGCCGGCAAGGAGGTCATCATCTCGGCGGGTTTCGTCGGCTCCGCGCAGCTGCTGATGCTGTCCGGGATCGGCCACGCCGAGCACCTGCGGGAGCACGGCATCGACGTGCTCGCGGATCTGCCGGTCGGTGACAACCTGCACGACCACATGTTCCACGCGCTCACGTTCCGCGCGTCGTCGAGCAAGAACAAAGGCACGCCGCCGTACTTCGCGACTGGTCTCGTCAGGGAGCTGATGCGGCCCGGCACGACCTTCCTGGCGAACTCGGTCTTCGAGGCCGTCGCCTTCCTCAAGACTTCCCAGGCCGCCGAGGTCCCGGACCTCCAGTTGCACCTCCTGCCGTGGGCGTACGTGACGCCCAACCAGGACGCGCCGATCCGGCACGACGTCGACAAGCGGCCCGCGCTCACCGTGCTGACCACGCTGATCTACCCGAAGAGCCGCGGCACGCTGCGCCTCGCATCGGCCGACCCCATGGCGGCGCCGCTCATCGACTTCCAGTACCTGTCCGACCCCGGCGACCTCGAAGTGCTCGGCGAGGGTTCGGAGATGGTCCGCGAGATCTTCGCCTCGGGGGCGTTCAACGGCTCGATCAAGGAAGAACTCCACCCGGGCAAGGCGCTACGGGGCCAGGAGTTGCGTGACGCGATCCTGAACCGCGCGACCTCGGTGTACCACGGCGTCGGCACCTGCCGGATGGGCGTCGACGAACTCGCGGTGGTCGGACCCGACCTCAAGGTCCGCGGTATCGAGGGCCTGCGGGTCTGCGACGCCTCGATCATGCCGTCGATCACCGGCGGCAACACCAACGCGCCCGCCATCATGATCGGCGAGATGGGCGCGCAGCTCGTCCTTTCGGACAACTGACGGAAAGAGGGCCATGACCGTCACACCGCTCGCGCTCACCCGTCCGGCGTCGGTGACCGACGCGTTCCTGCGACGGCTCGTGGCCCGGGTGCCGGGCTCGTCCGGCGCGACCTGGAAGCTCACCGAGGTCTACACCGGCGAGGTGCTGGTCGAGCTGCCCCAGTCGACACCCGCCGACATCGAGCAGGCCTTCACCACCGCGCGCGCCGCGCAGGAGCAGTGGGCCGCCACACCGCTCAAACGGCGGCTGGAGGTGTTCAAGCGGGCGCACACGCTCTTCGTCGACAAGGCGCCGATCGTCACCGACCTCATCCAGGTCGAGAGCGGCAAGAACCGCCGGATGGCGATCGAGGAGACCTGCGACCCGGCGATGGTGATGAGCCATTACCTCACGCGGGCCGCCAAACTGCTGGCGCCGACCAAACGCGGCGGCCCGGTCCCGTTCCTGACGACGTCGACGGAGGTCCGGCAGCCCAAAGGCGTCGTCGGGATCATCGCGCCGTGGAATTTCCCTTTCGCCACCGGCATTTCCGACGCCATCCCGGCGTTGATGGCCGGGAACGCGGTGGTGCTGAAACCGGACAACAAGACGGCCCTTTCCCCGCTCTACGGCGTCGAGATGCTGGAGGAGGCGGGTCTGCCGAAGGGCCTCTTCCAGGTGGTGTGCGGTGAGGGCCCGGACGTCGGCCCCACGCTCATCGACCAGGCGAACTACGTGATGTTCACCGGTTCCACGGCCACCGGGCGGGTGATCGGCGAACAGGCGGGCCGGAACCTCATCGGCTGCTGTCTCGAACTCGGCGGCAAGAACCCGATGATCGTGCTCGAAGACGCCGCTCTGGACGAGGCCGTGCAGGGCGCGATCTTCGGGGCGTTCGGCAACACGGGGCAGATCTGCATGCACATCGAGCGGATCTACCTGCCGGAATCCCGCTACGACGAGTTCAAGAACGCGTACGTGGCCAAGACCGAGGCCCTCGACGTCCGCGCCGCCTACGACTTCGGCCCCGACATGGGCTCGCTCGTCTCACCGGACCATCTGAGCCGGGTCAAGTCCCACGTCGACGACGCCGTGGCCAAGGGGGCGACAGTCCTTTGTGGAGGAAAGCCCCGGCCGGACCTCGGCCCGGCGTTCTTCGAACCGACGATCCTCGAAGGTGTCACGAAGGACATGCTCTGCGGCGTCACCGAAACCTTCGGACCCGTTGTCGCCCTGCACAAGTACCGCACCGTCGACGAGGCCGTCGCGCTCGCCAACGACACCGAATACGGCCTCAACGCCTCGGTCTGGGGCGGTGACGTCGGCGCCGCGCGTGCCGTGGCCTCGCGGATCGAGTCCGGCAACGTCAACATCAACGACATCCTGGCCACCGCCTACGCCGCCAAGGGAACACCGTCCGGCGGCGTCAAGAGTTCGGGCGTCGGCGCCCGCCACGGGGACCAGGGCCTGCTCAAGTACACCGACGTCAAGAACGTGGCTGTGCTCAAGAAACAGGTCATGGGTCCCCGCGGCGGTCAGACCTACGAGAAGTACGTCGAAGGGATGCTTTCCGGGCTGAAACTCATGCGGCGCCTCCGCATCCGCTAGACGTCATCGGTGTGCTGCGGCGCGGCCAGCACACAGGCGATGCTGAGCACGCACATGCCGATCAGCAGGCCGATCGCGGGCCAGACACTGCCCGTCGCCTGGAACAGCAGCGTCGACACGAGCGGTGAGAGACCGCCGAAGAGCGCGCCCGCCAGCTGGTAGGACAGCGAGATGCTCGTGTACCGCGCCCGCGGGCGGAACATCTGCGACAGGATGGCCGCGATCGGACTGTAGGTCGCGGTCATCGCCAGGCGCATCGCCACGAACGCCGCGATGATCAGCACCGCGTTCTTGGTCGAGAGCACCAGGAACTGCGGAGCCGCGAGCAGGGCGACGCCGACGAGACCGATGACGACCACCCGCACCCGGCCGAACCGATCGCCGAGCCAGGCCGCGCCGAAACTCACGATCAGCTCCACGAAGGCGGCGATGGTGAGCGCGTTGAGCACGAGCGATTCGGAGACCCCGACGGCGGGATCGGTCGCGTACGCCGTCGCGAAGGTGGTGACGAGGTAGTAGCCGCCGACCGCGACGGGCAGCACGCAGATGCCCAGCAGGATCGGCTTCCAGTTCGTCCGGACCGCGTACAGGAGGGGAACGCCGGTTTCTTCGGCGGTTTCCTCGAACACCGGTGACTCTTCGACCTTCAGGCGCACGACGAGCCCGACGCCGATGAGCAACACGGACGCGAAGAAGGGGATCCGCCAGCCCACCGTGCTGAGCCATTCGGTGCCACCGGTGCTCAGCAGGCTGAACAGGCCGGTGGCCAGCAACGCGCCCGCGGGATTCCCCGCCTGCGCGAAGGCGCCGTAGAAGGTCTTCTTGCCCGGTGGCGCGTGTTCGACGGCCATGAGCACGGCGCCGCCCCACTCGCCGCCGACGGCGAGCCCTTGGACGAACCTGAGCACCACGAGCAGGATGGGCGCCCACGTGCCGATCTGGGCGTAGCCGGGCAGGCAGCCGACCAGGAAGGTCGCCGCGCCCATCATGGTCAGGGTCACCACGAGCGCGGATTTGCGGCCCACCCGGTCACCGATGTGCCCGAACACGATGCCGCCGAGCGGCCTGGCGAAGAACCCGACGGCGTACGTCGCGAAGGCCGCCGCGACCCCTGTCAGCCTGTCGCCGGTCTCGGGGAAGAACACGGTGCCGAAGACCAGGCTGGCGGCCGTGGCGTAGACGTAGAAGTCGTACCACTCGATCGTGGTTCCGACGAAGGCCGCGAGCCCGGCCCGGCGGGCTCGGCGGAGTGAGTGCGTTTCGGTTTGGACGGTCATCGGGCCACCTCGCCGTCGATCCAGGTTTCCAGCACGCCGATGCCCGCGATCCGGTCCGGTTCGCAGGTGAGGGGATTCTCGCTCAGCAGCACGAAATCGGCGCGTTTGCCGGGGGTGATCGAGCCGAGGTCGCGTTCGCGGCCGAGCACCCGGGCGCCGGCGATCGTATGCGCGGCGACAGCCGACCGGACGTCGATCAACAGGTCGTCGCCGCCGAGCCGGTGGCCGCGCCGGGTCGTCCTGGTCACCGCGGTCTGGATGGCTTCGAGCGGGTTCGGTTCCGCGACCGGGGCGTCCGAGCTCAGCGTGACCGGCACGCCGGCCGCCTGGAATTCGCCGAGCGGGTTGAACCGCTCGCCGGGGGTGCCGACGGCGTCGGTGACGCCTTCGCCCCAGTTGTAGTAGTGCTGGGGCTGGTTGACCGGGTGGACGCCGAGCGCGGCCATCCGCTCGATCTGCGCCGGGGACGGCAGCCCGCAATGTTCGATGCGATGCCGCGCGTCGGGCCGGGGATTCCGTCGCTGCGCGTCCTCGATGGCATCGAGCACCATGGCGATCGCGTCGGGGGACTGGGCGTGGGTCGCGGTCTGAAGCCCGGCTTCGTGCGCCTTGCCGATGAGCGCGGAGTAGTCCTTCGGGTCGTGGTAGAGCTGCCCGGTGCGGCACGGGTCGCCGACGTAACCGTCCGGGAAGTAGGCGGTCCACCCGCCGAGGGTGCCGTCGGCGTAGAACTTGATCCCCGCGAACGCGAGGCGGGAGGTGCCGAAAGCGCCGTGCAGCCCCATTTCCAGGGTCTGGTCGAGCAGATGCGACAGCAGGTACATGTGCACCCGCGTCTTCAGCTGCCCGGCTTCGTCGAGCCGCAGGTACATGTCGAACTCGCGGCGCGTGACCTGGGCGTCGCCGATCGCGGTCACCCCGGCGGCGAGGAACTTCTCCTGTGCGGCGGCCAGCTGCCGGGCGTGCTCCTCCGGCTCGTCCTCGAGGTGGAAGTTCGGCCCGTGCCGTCCGACCTTCACGCCGGTGACCCCGGTGAGGATGTTGCACGCCGCGTCCGAGAGCTCCCCGGTGAGCTCGCCCCGCCCGTCCCGGAAGAACACCCCGCCGTCAGGATCCGGGGTGTCGCGGGTGATGCCGTTGCGCCGCAACGTGAAGCTGTTCACCACACCGCCGTGCCCGCTGGCGTTCATGAGGTAGACCTCGCGATCGTCGGCGACAGCGTCGAGCTCTTCCTTGCGGGGATGGCGTTTCTCGGCGAGGTTGCGGTGTTCGTAGCCGTACCCTCGGACGGGCCTGCCCGCCGGAGTATTCTCGGCCGCCTCACGCAGCAGCGCGACGATGCCGGGAATGGTCGATGCCCGCTCGGGACCGCAGTCCACCCAGGTCATCATCTGCCCGTACATCAGCGGATGCGCGTGCGGATCGACGAAGCCGGGCAGGAGCGTGCCCGGCAACCGCCGCACCTCCGGTTCGGGATGACCGAGACCGGCCGCGCGAGCGCGGCACTCGTCCACCGAGCCGACCGCGGCGATTTCCTCGCCGAACACGAGTACCGCTGCGGCGCCTTCGGTGGCGTCGTCGACGGTCACCAGCGCTTCGGGATGCAGGATCGTCGCGGTCGCGTCGAGGACTGAACGATCTAGGGGCAACTTGCGCATCGCGCGGACTCCTGGGATTCGGCGGTGAAGTGGGGCGAAGGTAAGCGAGAAGGACGGCCGCGCGCAATCAGATCGATCGTGTGCATACGGTTCGCGCGATCGATATGCGGCAGATCGAGCGCATAACGCTTTATCTCTGCTGCTCAGAGTGGCATTCGGCAAGTGATATGGTTCCGTTCGCCGTCGGAAATTCAGCAGAGGAGAATCGCCGTGGACGACGCGCTGGTCGCGGCTTTGCGCGCGGACGGCCGGATGAGCGTGGCCGATCTGGCCAAACGGGTCGGCGCGTCACGCTCGGCCGTCTCGGCCCGGCTGGAGCAGTTGAAGGCCGACGGTTCGCTCAACGTGGTCGCGGCGGTCCATCCCGAGTTCCTCGGCCTGACCGCGTACGCGCATCTCGCGATTCGCACTTCGGGCCGGTCTCAGGCGACGACGGACGCCATCGCCGCGCTCCCGGCCGCGGCGTTCGTCTCCGCGGTGAGCGGGGAGTACCAGACCGTCGCCGAGTTGCGCCTGCCCGACTCCCCGGAGCTTTACCGCACGGTGGCGGACATCCGGGGACTGCCGGAGGTGGAACAGGTCAACACCCTCGTCTACGTGGACGTGGTCAAAGGCCTGTTCATGCCTGGCCGTCCTTTGCCGCCCTGGCTTCGGCTGGACGACCGCGATCTCGCGATCATGCTGCGGCTGCAGGCCGACGGGCGGGAGAGTTTCGCGCGGACCGCGGAGCACGTCGGGCTGTCGCCGTCGGCCACCCGCACCCGCGTGCGCTACCTCGTCGAGCAGGATGTCATCCGGATCGCGCCGGTGCTCAGCCGCGCCCGCCCGGACGCCGGCCTGGTCTGCGGGATCGGCCTGAACGTGCGGGGCGCCGGGGACTCCGTGACAGCGGCTCTCGCCGCACGTGAGGACACCGAGTTCCTCGCCAGGACCATCGGCCGGTTCGACGTCGTCGCCACCATCGCGGCGCAATCCGCCCGCGACCTCGACAGGACACTCGAGGAGATCAGTGGCAGGCCCGACGTGGTGACCGCGGAAACGTGGGTCCACCTCCGCATCGCCAAGGAACGTTACGAGTGGCCCTTGCCGACGGCGGAAGAGCTGGCGGGTCGTTAGGCGGGTCGGGCGGGTCGTGAGTGGGCTGCGGGTGTGTTGCGAAAGTGGCTTTCACAACGGTGAAGGTTGTGAAAGTGGCGTTCGCAACGCTTGCCCGTGGCTGGACGTGCGGGTCGGGTGGGAACCGGAATACCCGTCTTGACGATGTAGGAATCGGGACGTCGAGTGTCCCGATTCCTACATCCTCCACGCCTTACCACTCACGACCCGCCCTACCGCTCACGAGTCGTTGTCCAGCAGGGCTTTCCGGATCTCGGTCTTGAGCACCTTGCCGATCTTGGACCGGGGGAGATCCGGCCAGATCAGGATCTCCTTGGGTGTTTTGATGCTGCCCAGCCGCTCCTTGACCGTGGCGCGGAGTTCTTCGGCGGCGGCGCTCTTGCCTGTGTGCAGCTGGACCACGGCGGTGATCTGCTCGCCCCATTTCTCGTGCGGCAGGCCGATCACGGCGCAGTCTTGCACCGCTTCATGAGCCATGAGCGCCTGTTCGACCTCGGCCGAGTAGACGTTGAAGCCGCCGGTGATGATCATGTCCTTGGCGCGGTCGACGATGGAAAGGTAGTGATCCTCGTCGAGGTACCCGATGTCGCCCGTGTGATGCCAGCCGTGCGCGCTCGCTTCCGCCGTCGCGGCGGGGTTCTTGTAGTAGCCGGGCATCACCAGAGAACCGCGGACGACGATCTCGCCGCGTTCGCCCGGCGGCAGGATCTCGCCCTTTTCGGACATGATCGCGACCTGGGTGAGCGGTGTCGGTCTTCCCGCGGAGGTGAACCGTTCCGTGGCAAGGGAACCGTCGGCGTGGACGTGGTCGGCCGGGGAGAGGGTGGAGATCATCATGGGGGCTTCGCTCTGCCCGAACAGCTGCCCGAAGACCGGGCCGATCCGGGTGATCGCTTCGGCGAGTTTGGTGGCCGACATGGGTGCGGCGCCGTACCAAAGGCATTGCAGCGACGAAAGATCGGCGCCGTCGAGCGCCGGATTGTCGAGCAGGAGGTAGATCAGCGTCGGTGGGAGGAAGGTGTGCGTGATCCGGCGGCGTTCCGTCAAGGTGATGAAGGAGCCGAGGTCGGGCGAGGGCATGACCACGATCTCGCCGCCGAGCGTCATGACCGGGAAGCAGAGCACGCCCGCCGCGTGCGTCAGCGGCGCGAGCGCCAGGTAGCGCGGCCGACCGGTGAACGGGTAGCTCATCAGCGTGAGCGCCGACATCGTCTCGACATTGGTGCCGCTGAGCATCACCGCCTTGGGGCGACCGGTGGTGCCTCCGGTGCCGACGAGCATGACCAGGTCGTCCGGCGGGGTCTCCTCCCACGGTTCGGTGCCGGCGCCGTCGAGCCAGTCGGAAAACGGGACGGCGCCGGGCATCGAGCCGTCGAGACAGACCACGGTGGTCAGCTTCGGCAGGTCGGGAAGCATCTTGGAGACGAGCGGTGCGAAGGACTCCTGCACCAGAAGGCAGGTGCAGTCGAACAGGTCGAGCAGTTCCCTGTTCTCGGCAGCCTCGTTGCGCGGGTTGACCGGGCACCACACGGCGCCGGACCGGCTGATGCCGAAAACGCAACCGAACGACAGGGGATCGTTCCCGGACAGGATCGCCACCTTGTCACCGGGCCCGACGCCGGACCGGGCGAGCGCCCGGCCCACCCGCCACGACAGTTCCCGTACGTCGCCGTAGCTCAGGGACTCGTCGCCCATGGTGAGGCAGGGTGCCGCCGGATCGAGTGAAGCGCCCTTGTCGAGGTAGTCGGTCAGTCGCACGCGCTCGTCCTTCCGATCAGCTGTGAACGGTCATGACCGGATTCGAAACCAGCCCGAAGGCCCGCAGCACGCCGAGCAGTTCTCGGTGTCCGAAAGCCTGGCACCCGGACGCGAAGCCGACCCGCTTCGGTGGCTGCTGAAGCAGCGAATACGCGCCGTAGGCCTGCATCAGCCCGGTCTGCTTGTAGTTGCAGGTGCCGTGGATGACACAGTGCGCGCGGCCGAGTGGACCCGAAGCGTGGACCGAATCCAGCGAGGTGTTGAGCCGCTGGTTCTCGCGCGGCGGCATCTCGTCGCGGACGGCGGCGGCCTGCTCCGCCAGCACACGGAGTTTTTCGTCCAGTGGCAGGTCTTTCACCTGCTCCAGCACCGCCGCGACGATCTGCGGGACGCCCTGCATGAGTGCGCGATCGAAGACGCCGCCGACGGCCTTGACGTTGGCCACGCGGGCGTCGTTCTTGAACCAGACCGGATGCGACGTGCCGCCCCAGGGCAGGGCCAACCCGGTTTCGTGATGGCCGGGCACCGTGACGTCCTGCAAACCGCCGTCCGCGGGCCAGGGCAGGTACTCGTTCTGCTCGAGGTAGTACGCGGCCGACAGCGCGGCGTTGACCAGGATGGTCTTCGTCGAAGCGACCGTGGGATAACCCTTCCAGAACACCAGGATGTCCAAAGTGTCCAGTCCGGGGGTCTCCAGGCACAGGTTGGCCGCGATCTCGCCGGTGGTGTACATCTGTGCGATGCCGGGGGAGAGCAGAAGACCCTTCTCCGCCATCTGCGCGCCGTAGCGTTCCTCGGCGTCGATCAGCCAGTCCTGTTCGCCGGTGGTGTCGAGGTAGTGCGTTCCGGTGCGCAGGCAGGCTTCGACGACCTCGTGGCCGTACTCGCTGAACGGGCCGACGGTGTTGCACACGACCTTGGCGTCGCGGAAGAGTTCGGTGAGCGCTTCGACGTCGTGCGAGACCTCGACGACCTCGTGGTCGATGGTGTCGAGGCCGGGAACGCCGTCGATCGCTTCCTGGAGGCGGGCCTTGTCCCGGCCGGCGGCGATGAACGGGACGTTGTACTCGCGCAGGTACTCGCAGATCAGCCGTCCGGTGTAGCCGGAGGCGCCGTAGACCACGACGGGTTTGGGGCTGCTCATGGTGATTCCTTTCGATTCGTCCGAGGTCACATGCCCATGCCGCCGTCGACCGGGAGTCCGGCCCCGGTGATGAAGCGAGCCGCGTCGGAGGCGAGGAACACGACGGCGTCGGCCATGTCCGCGACCTCGCCGAGCCGTCCTGCCGGGGTCTGCGCGACGACGGCGCCGATGGCGTCCTCGACGCTGGGGAACAGGCCGACCTCGACGACGTCCTGGGCGAGCTGGTTCCCCATCTGGGTGGGTACGAGACCGGGGTAGACGCAGTTGACGCGTACGCCGTAGCCGAGCTTCCCGGCCTCCATCGCGGCCACCCTGGTGAGACGGTCGACGGCCGACTTCGTCGCCGAATAGCCCGCGATACCGGGGAAGGCGATGGTCGCGGCCACCGAGGCGATGTTCACGACGGCGCCACCGGCGCCCGCGGGACCGCCTGGCCGCATCGCGCGGAAGGCGTGCTTCACCCCGAGGGCGGTGCCCAGCACGTTGACGTCGAGCATCTTGCGCACGTCGGCGGGGTCCAGTTCGGCGACGAGCCCGGTGATCTCGACACCGGCGTTGTTCACCACGATGTCCAGCCCGCCGAGTTCGCCGATGACCGCGGTGATCGCCTGTTCCCAGCTCCGCTCGTCGGTGACGTCCAGCCGGACGAAGCCCGCCGCGGCGCCTTTCTGCTTGATCTGGTCGGCGGTGGCACGCCCGAGATCCTCCTGGACGTCGCCGATGACCACCGAGGCGCCTGCCAGGGCGAGCGCTTCGGCCATCCCGGCTCCCAGGCCCTGCGCTCCGCCCGTGACCAGGGCTTTCCGGCCCGAAAGGTCGTACGAACCCATGGACTTCTCCTCCTTGAGACGGTCCGCGGTTGCGGTGTGGGTCACATCCTGAGCCAGTTTTGGACAGTCGTCAAGATTTTCTTGGACAGATGTCAAGATTTCCGCGACGCTAGACTGTGGGCCCCGCGGCAGGCGCGGACTCCCGGACCGGACAGGAACTCGTGGTGACCGAGACGAGCGAGCGGATCGCACGCCGGAGCGTGGACAAGTTCGCGCAGCGCCGCGCGGAACTGGCGGAATCCACGCTGCAGGCGCTGTCCGAACTGGGGTACGCCAGGACGAGCCTGCGGGAGATCGCGCAGAAGTCGAACTTCTCGCACGGAGTGCTGCACTACTACTTCACCGACAAGGTGGAACTGCTGACCTACGCGGTCCGCAAATTCGAAGAAGTGTGTGTGACCCGCTACGACGAGGCCGTCGCCGCCGCGCGGTCGGCCGACGAACTCAAGCAGGGCTTCGGCTCCGCGATGGCGGGCACGCTGCGAGCGGACGCCACGATGCATCGGCTGTGGTACGACCTGCGGAACCAGAGTCTGTTCGAGTCGGCGTTCCGCGCGGACGTCCTCGAAATCGACACCCAGCGGCAGGCGATGATCTGGCGGGTCGTCGAGCGCTACGCCGAACTCGCCGCCGCGTCCCCGGTCGTGACGCGGCAAATCGCGTACGCCGCCTTCGACGGGGTGTTCCAGCAGGCGCTGCTGCATCATCTCGCCGGCGAAGAGGGCGCGAGCGATGATCTCGCTCAGGACGCCGGGGCGCTGCTCGGGCGGTTGGTGACCGGCGGCTGACGACCCGCGGAACTGTCGGTCCCCTGTGCGACCCTGCGTGGATGATCGTCGTGTTCGATGCCGAACTCTGGGTGTGGGACGCCCGCCGCGGGGAGACCTGGACCTTCGTCAGCCTGCCCGCTGACATTTCCGAGGAGATCCGTGAGATCACGGATGGCCCGCGCCGGGGGTTCGGCGCGGTCCGTGTCCAGGTCGGCATCGGCGGCAGCAGATGGAAGACGTCGATCTTCCCGGATTCGAAGCGGGGCGCCTATGTGCTGCCGGTCAAGAAAGCGGTCCGCAAGGCCGAAGGGCTCGAGGAGGGTGATTCAGCGAAGGTGACGGTCGAACTGATCGACCTCTGAGCGCCGGCTGGGAGACCGCGCGCGGAACTCCGCCGCAGGTCCACCACGGGCTGAAGGGAACCTTCCCCGCGTCTCACGCGGTGAAGGGCGCTTTACCCCCATGCCACGCGGTGAAAGGCCCCTTCGGCCCAGGTTCGGGCTTCGCGTCCCTATCCGGCGCTGATCCCGGCGAGGCGGGACGCTACTCCTCGGTGAGTTCGGCCAGCTGATCCGCGGCGGCCTGGTTGCCGCGTTCGGCCAGCCGCCGCAACTCGTCCAGCGCACCGAGTTCGGTCGCCGTTTCGATCAGCTGGTCCGCGGCGTCGCTGCTGCCGCCGTCGGCCAGTCGCCGGAGCTCGTCCAGGTCGCCGCGTTCACCCGCGAGTTCGATCAGTTCGTCGACGGCGTCCCGATCCCCGGCCGCGGCGCGCTTCCGCAACTCGTCCAGCTCGCTCATGGTCACCAGGTTACGGGCGTTCGTTCACCGTGATGGCGGCGCCGGGGCAGACGCTCGCCGCTTCGCGGGCGACGTCGTGCAGTCCGGGGCCGGGCGTTTCCTCCAGCAGGAGCACGATGCCGTCTTCCTCGCGCTGGTCGAACACGTCGGGCGCGAGCAGCACGCAGGTTCCGGCGCCGCAGCACCTGTCCTGGTCGACGGTGATCTTCATGGTCGTTTTCCTCCGTCCGGGCCGGGGGTGGCCGGTGCCAGCCAGATCCCGGCGAGTGCGTCGATGAGCCCGGTCGCGGCGTCCTGCCAGGTCGACCGGGGAGTGGGGGTGCCCTCGGCGAGGGCGCGTTCGCGTTCGGCGACCATGTGGACCAGCAACTGCCGGGCCATGTCGCCGCGTTCGGCGCGGACGTCGGCGGGCAGCTCGGGCAGGCAGCGGTGCAGCCCTTCGACGATCCGCACCAGTGACGGTGACGTCAGCGATTCCTCGACCATGATCGGGCGGAGCGCGGGGTCGGTCATCACCTGCGCGCCGAAGCGCGCGAACCACGTGGGACTGCCGATCGTCGCCAGATGCTCGGCGACCGGGGTGACCAGGCAGCCGATCCAGTCCCGCAGTTCCGTGCTTTCGCCGATGCCTGCCAGCATCCGGCGGCGGATCTCTTCGATCTGCCCCGAATGCCGCCGCGCGATCGCGCGGACCAGATCGGCCTTGGTGCCGAAGTGGTAGCCGACAGCGGTGTTGTTGCCCTGCCCCGCCGCCTCGCTGACCTGGCGGTTGGACACCGCGAACACGCCGTGTTCGGCGAACAGGCGCTCCGCGGCGGTCAGGATCAGTTCCCGCGTCGCGTGCGCGCGTTCGGCGCGGGCACCGGTGATCTCACTCGTCATGGGCATCACCATCGCACGGGCAGTTCCCGTAGTCCGCCGACGGCGAGCCCTTCGACCTTGCGCAGGTCCGCGGCCTCGACGGCGAGTTCCAGCGTGGGCAGTTTCTCCAGCAGGACACCGAGGACGACCTGCAGTTCGGTGCGGGCGAGCGGCTGTCCCAGACACGCGTGCGCCCCGGCGCCGAACGCGAGATGCGGGTTCGGGCTGCGCTCGAGCGTCATGTCGGCCGCTGCCTCGAACGCTGTCTCGTCACGGTTGGCCGAGGCCATGCTGCACAGCGCGGTGGTTCCGGCGGGCAAGAGCGTTCCGCCGACTTCGAAGTCCTCGGTGAGGTAGCGCGACATCCCGATACCCGCGTTCGCGTCCATGCGCAGGGATTCCTCGACGGCGGTGCGGATCAGGGACCGGTCCTCGAGCAGCGCCTCCCAGCGGCTCCGGTCCTCCAGCAGCATCGCCACCATCTTGGCGATCATGTTCGCGGTGGTCTCGTGCCCGGCGATCAGCAGGCCGATCCCGGTGGCGACGAGCAGCGCGTCCGACCAGCGCTCGCCGTCGACGTCGGTGTCGGCGATGAGCGCGCTCAGGATGTCCTCGCCCGGCTCGGCTCGTTTGTCCGCGATGTGCCCGCCCATGTACCGGCCGAATTCCGCCTGCGCGACGTCGAACTCCGCCTGCGTGTAGCGGGTCATGCTGAGCATCACGTCGGACCAGTGGGCGAACCGTTCCCGGTCGGTGTCCGGGACGCCGAGCATGTCGCAGATGACCCACACCGGCAGCGGAAAGGCCAGGCCCGCCTTGAGATCCGCGGGTTCGCCCTTCGCGACCATCTCGTCGATCAGCTGGACGGCCATCGCCTCCATCCGGGGCCGCAGCGCGTTCATCCGCTTGACGGTGAACCATTTGCCGAGCATCCGGCGCCACTTCAGATGCGCTTCGCCGTGCTGGGGGATGACGCCTGCCATCTCGCTGTTGAAAACCCCGCCCGATTCGGTGTCCGCAACCCGCGCCGCGTTGTCCGAGGGGGTCGGCCTGGTGAACCGCGGATCGGACAGGACCCGTTTGACGTCCGCGTAGCGAGTGATCAGCGCCGCCTCGTCCCCGCTGGCGAGCGTGACCTTGGCGACCGGGCACTTCGAGCGGAATTCGGCCCATTCGGCCGGCGGCGCCAGTGCCGCCTCGGTCGGGAACGGGAAGCTCGGCAGCGTCATCGACGGCTCCTTCGGCGTGGTGGTGGCGTGACGCACACAGTGCCCGGACTGTTGGTATAAGTCAATCAACTGACTTAAGTTGGTTCCGTTTGCTCCCGCTCTCCCCGGAGGCCCCGTATGACTCAGCCCGTGCCGCGCCCTCAAGTGGTCGTGGTGGTGCTAGCGCTGGGCGGGATCGTGGTCTCGCTGATGCAGACCCTGGTCATCCCGCTGATCCCGAAACTGCCGGAACTCTTGGACGCGTCGGCCGCCGACGCCACCTGGGTCATCACGGCCACGTTGCTCGCGAGCGCCGTCGCGACGCCGGTCGTGGGCAGGCTCGGCGACATGTACGGGAAGCGGCGGATGCTGCTGCTCAGCCTCGGCATGCTGATCGCGGGTTCGGTCGTCGCCGGGCTCAGCGACACGCTGGTGCCGATGGTCGCCGGCCGGGTGCTGCAAGGTTTCGCGGCCGGGGTGATCCCGCTCGGGATCAGCATCATGCGTGACGAACTCCCGGCCGAAAGGCTCGCTTCGGCGACCGCGACGATGAGCGCGTCACTCGGTGTCGGTGGCGCCCTCGGCCTGCCCGCGGCCGCGTTGCTCGCCGAGAACGCCGACTGGCATCTGCTGTTCTGGACCGCGGCCGCGCTCGGGGTCATCGTGACCGCGCTCGTGGTCGCGTTCGTGCCCGAATCGAGCGTGCGCACCGGCGGCCGGTTCGATCTCGTCGGCGCGGCGGGACTCTCCACCGCGTTGGTCTGCCTGTTGCTGGCGATCTCGAAGGGCGCGCAGTGGGGTTGGGGGAGCGGCCGGACGCTGGGGCTGTTCGCCGCGGCCGCGGCGATTCTGCTGCTCTGGGGCTGGTACGAACTGCGCTCGGCCCGCCCGCTGGTGGACCTGCGGACGACTGTCCGGCGTCAGGTCCTGCTGACGAACCTGACGTCGATCGTGTTCGCGTTCGCCATGTTCGCGCAGTCGCTGGTACTGCCACAGATCCTGCAGTTGCCCGCCGCGACCGGCTACGGACTGGGGCAGACCATGCTCGTCACCGGTCTGGTGCTGGTGCCGTCCGGTGTCGTGATGATGCTGACCGCCCCGCTGTCCGCGCGGATCACGAAGGCTCGCGGCGCCAAGGTGACGCTCATGCTCGGCGCACTCGTGGTCGCCGCCGGCTACGGACTCGGCACCGTCCTGATGGCGAGCGTGTGGCATCTCGTACTGGTTTCCGCCACGATCGGCGCGGGGATCGGGCTCGCTTACGGCTCGATGCCCGCGCTGATCATGGGCGCGGTCCCGGTGTCGGAGACGGCGGCCGCCAACAGTCTCAACACCTTGATGCGCGCGATCGGCACCTCGGTCTCCAGCGCCGTCGCGGGCGTGATCCTCGCTCAGCTGACCGTCTCTTTCGGGCCCGTGCAGGTGCCGTCCCAGGGCGGATTCCGGTTGATCATGGGACTCGGCTCCGCGACGGCGCTCCTCGCACTGGCGATCGCCGCGTTCATCCCAGGTCTGACTTCGCCAGCTTCGACGGCCACCAGATCTTCCGTCCGACATCCACCGCCAGCGCCGGTACCAGCAACGAGCGCACCAGAAGCGTATCGAGCAGAACGCCGAACGCGACGATGAACGCCAGCTGAGCGAGGAAGAGGATGGGCAGGACGGCCAGCGCGGCGAAGGTCGCGGCGAGTACGACGCCCGCGGACGTGATCACCCCGCCGGTGACACGCAGTCCGCGCAGCGTCCCGTCGCGCGTGCCGATCCTTCCCGCCTCTTCGCGGACCCGGGTCATCAGGAAGATGTTGTAGTCGATCCCCAGTGCGACAAGGAAGACGAAGCCGAACAACGGGACGACCGGATCGGCGCCGGGGAAGTCGAAGACGTGGTTGAACACCAGCGCCGAGACACCCATCGTCGCGGCGAAGGACAGCACCACCGTGCCGATCAGCAGCAGCGGCGCGAGCAGTGAGCGCAGCAGCAGGGCGAGCACGAGGAAGATCACGACCAGGACGATCGGGATGATCACCATGCGGTCGTGCTCGGATGTCTCCCTGGTGTCGAGCAGGGTCGCCGTCGGTCCGCCGACCTTGGTGCCGTCGACGGGATGGACGGCCGCGCGGAGTCGTTCGACCGTCGCGACGGCGGCGTCGGAGTCCGGGGGGTCGGCCAGTACCGCGTCGATCTTGGCCAGCCCGCCCGCTTCGCCACTCTGCCGGACCTCCGAAACGCCGGGGACACGCGACAACGCGGTGACAGCTTGAGCTTGGCCTGCTGGAGTGATGATCACGGTGGGGGAGCCGGAACCGCCGGGGAAGTAGCGCGACAGAACTTCCTGCCCCGCGACGGAATCGACCGGGGTGAGGAAGACGTCGGACTGCGCGGTGCCGGAAGCCTTGAGCTGCGGGAGGAACGCGCCGCCCGCGAGCAGGACGACGGTCGTCACGATCCAGACCGTGCGCGGCGCGCGAGAGATCCAGCCCGCGACGCGGCCCCAGAGTCCGCCGGTCTCCTCCTTCGGCGGGGCGACCGCCGGCCGGAAGGGCCAGAAGGCGTTGCGGCCGCACAGCGCGAGGACGGCGGGCAGGAACGTGATGGTCGTGAGGAAGGCGGCGCCGATGCCGATGGCGGCGACCGGGCCGAGTCCCTTGTTGGAGTTCAGGTCGCTGAACAGCAGGCAGAGGACGCCGAGGATCACGGTCCCGGCCGACGCCGCGATCGGTTCGATGGTCGAGCGCCAGGCGGTGCGGAGCGCGGCGCGGGCGTCGTCGGACGTCCGGAGTTCTTCGCGATAGCGCGAAATCATCAGGAGCGCGTAGTCCGTGGCGGCGCCGAAGACGAGGATGAACAGGATTCCCTGACTCTGTCCGTTCAGGGCCAGCACGTCGTTGTCCGCGAGCAGGTACACCGCGAGACTCGCCGACCCCAGCGCGAACACGGCCGACAGCAGGACGAGCAGGGGGAGCAGCGGGCTCCGGTAGACGATGATCAGGATCAGCGCGACCACCGCGCCCGCGACCAGCAGTAGCAGTCCGTCGATCCCGCCGAAGGCCTCCTTGAGGTCGGCGACCTGCGCGGCGGGGCCGGTCACGAGCACTTTCAACCCGTCGGGTGTGTCACGAGCGAGCGCGTCACGCAGTGCCTCGACGCCGTCCCCGGGGTCGCTCGTGGCATCCAGGAGCACGACGACCTGCGCACCCGCGTTGCTCTCCGGCGCCGGGATGAGCCGCGCGTTCGACGTCCGGTCGGCGAGGAACCGCTTGTCGCCGTCGGTCAGCCCCGAAGGCCGCTCGGCGACGACGATCGCGGGGATGACGGCGGCGCTGGAGAACTGCTTCTGGAGCTCGCCGACCTCGGTCGCCTCGGCCGAAGCGGGCAGAAAACTGCTGCTGTCGTTCTCCGTGACCTGGCTCAGCTTGCCGGCGTACGGGCCGCTGAACCCGCCGAAGATCAGCCAGGCGACCGCGACGAGCGCGGGCAGCAGCCACCGCAGACGTGACCGCGTGCGGGCGGGGCGTTCGACTTCCGAGATCATGAACGGATGGCTCCTGTGACAAGGCTATTTCGACGAGTGAATAGTTCGACCATCGAAATAGTAGAGTGGTCACCCGGACGGGGCAACGGGAGGGGAGGTTTCGGACATGGCCAAGGGCGCTGAAGACGACGTCGAAGAGGTCACGGACGCTTTGCTCGTCCTCCTGCTGCGGCAGCTGACCGTCGAGTCGGACCGGTTCGCCGAGATGTTCGGTGAGGCGCACGGCCTGCACCGGACCGACCTCAACGCGCTCGCGGTGATCATGGACGCGGCCAGGATGGGGACCCCCATGAGCCCGAGCAGGCTCGCGAGCGCGCTGCACCTGAGCGCGTCCGCGACGACGTCGGTGCTGGACAGGCTCGAGCGCGCCGGGCACCTCTACCGGGACCGGAGCGCGACCGACCGGCGCAAGGTCGAGTTGCGGATGCACGATCAGGCGCGGCGGATCGGCGCCGAGTTCTTCCTGCCGCTCGGTGCGAGCTTCTCCGCGGCGTGGCGGGTCCTGGGGGAGGACGAGCGGCGGACGGTCGCCCGGTTTCTCCGGAGCAGCATCGCCGCGACCGTCGAGGTCCGGGGGCGGCTCGCTCCCTGACGGGTCACTCGGACTGCGCTTCTCGCATTCCCCGGGAACACTCGGGGAATGCGATGTGTGGTGCTCGGTGCGACGGGATATGTCGGCGGACGGCTGGTGCCGCAGCTGCTCGACGCGGGCCACGAGGTGCGCGTGGTGGCCCGCTCCCCGGAGAAGGTCGCCGAAGAGCCGTGGCGTGACCTGGTCGAGGTCGAACGCGGCGACGTCACCGATCCGGCCTCGATCGAGACGGCCCTGACCGACGGCGAGGTGGTCTACTACCTCGTGCATTCGTTGGCGCGCAAGGACTTCGTCGAGGTCGACAGGGAGGCTGCGCGGACGGTCGCCGAGGCCGCGAAGACGGCGGGCGTGCGGCGGCTGGTGTACCTGGGCGGCATCGTGCCGGACGACGAAGAGCTGTCGCCGCATCTCGCGTCCCGTGCCGAAGTGGGCCGGGTCCTGCTGGACTCCGGGGTGCCCGCCGTCGTCCTGCAGGCGGCGGTGATCATCGGCTCTGGCTCGGCGAGCTTCGAGATGCTGCGCTACCTGACCGAGCGGCTTCCGGCGATGATCACCCCCAGATGGGTGCACAACCGGATCCAGCCGATCGCGATTCGCGACGTGCTGCATTACCTCGTGCACGCGGCGGAGCTGCCGTCCGAAGTGAACGGCGCCTTCGACATCGGCGGCCCCGACGTCCTGACGTACCTGGAGATGATGCGCCGCTACGCCGTCGTCGCCGGTCTGCCGAGGCGGGCCGTCGTACCCGTGCCGGTGCTGACGCCGTGGCTGTCCGCGCAGTGGGTCAACCTGGTCACGCCTGTGCCGAAGTCGATCGCCGTACCGCTGATCGAATCGCTGGTGCACGAGGTGGTCTGTCACGATCACGAGATCGCCGGGCACATCCCCGATCCGGAAGCGGGCCTGACCCACTACGAACACGCCGTCGAACTGGCCCTGACCCGGATCCGCAACGCCGACGTCCCGACCCGCTGGTCGGACGCGTCGACCGCTTCCGCGCCGTCGGATCCGCTGCCGAGCGACCCGGACTGGGCGGGCGGGACCGTCTACGAGGACAAGCGCGAACAGAAGACGGACGCCTCGCCGGAGGCGCTGTGGGACGTCATCGAGTCCATCGGCGGGGAACACGGCTGGTACTCGTTCCCGCTGGCGTGGTCGGTCCGCGGCTGGGCCGACCGGCTCGTCGGCGGCGTCGGGTTGCGGCGCGGCCGCCGGGATCCGCGACGGCTGCACCTCGGCGAGGCACTGGACTGGTGGCGCGTCGAATACCTCGACCGGCCGCGGCTGCTGAGGCTGCGGGCGGAGATGAAGCTGCCGGGGCGCGCGTGGCTCGAACTCGGCGTCGAGTCCGATGAGGACGGTGGGACCATCTACCGGCAGCGGGCGGTGTTCGAGCCGCACGGACTGGCCGGGCACGCGTATTGGAAGGCGATCGCGCCGTTCCACGGCGTCGTCTTCGGCGGGATGGTCCGCAACATCACCGGTGCGGCGCAAGGAGAAGCCGGCGGCTCGTGAGTGGTAAAGGCGGTTCTGCGCTGAATCGTCACTCGCGGCCGCTGTGACCGCTGGTGCGAGTGAGGCGGACGTGGCGATCCGCAAGTCCGTGAAGGCCTCCTTCACTACCTTCAGGGTAGGGAAGGAGGCCTTCACGGACCGAACCTACGTTCTCACCGGCCACTTACAGCGCCGGATAGGCGTTCTTCAGCAGTTCCTGGAACTGCGCCGAGAACCAGTGCCCGGACAGCGGCGCGTCGGGCAGCGCTCCGGACAGGTTGTTCTGGTTCCGCGGGTTACCGGTGTACGTCGGGTCGCACATCCGGTCGAAACCTTTGCCTTCGGTGTTCGGGATCTCTTTGCTCGCACCGTCGGACTCACCCGGCGGCTTGATCCAGACGTAGGCGTCGATCCCGGTCTCCGGAGCGGCCTTCGGACGTTCGCCGAGGCCCGCGCCCGACTGATTGCACCAGTTCCCGAGGTGGATACGGCGATCGGTCCTGCCCCCGTTCACGTAGGCGTCCACGGTGGTGGACGGGCCGGGGCCGGTCGGCCGCGCGGTGCCGCCCCAGCCGTTGCGCGAGGTGTCGATCAGCATGCCGACGTCCGACGGGAATCCGGCGCGGATGGCTTCCTGCCGGAACGCCTGAGCGTAGGACAGCTCGTCGACGTAGCGGTTCCAGTCGACCCACTTCGACGTCCGCACCGAAGTTCCGCCGACACTGTCGTTCACGGTGAAGTACGGCTCCTTGAGTGCGCCGTAGTTCGCGGTGTTCGCGATGAAACCGTGCACGTTGGCCGTGGTGCCGCCCGAGGCCCGAGCGGCCTGGGCGAAGAGCGCGGCGGACGGGGCGAGGTTGTCGTCCCAGCCGAGCCAGCCGTGGTGCCCGGCGTCGATGTAGTTGTAGACGTTGGGGATCGCGCCGAACTTCGCCAGCGCGTAGCCGACGCCGGAGACGTAGTTCCCGTTGGCCTTCATGACGTCGCACTGGGGTGTGGCCGTCGGCCGGGGTGTCACGTTGGTGACCAGGTTCGGCAGTGAGTCGATCTCGATCACGGTCACCACGTGCAGTGCCGAGTACTTCGGGTCGGCGAGGATCGTGGCGATGGGGTCGATGTAGTCCGTCTTGTACTTCGGGAGTTCGTCGGCCTTGAGTTCGCCGTTCGACGCGAGTGCGGCGCAGTCGCGGCCCGGCAGGTTGTAGATCACCAGCTGGACCACCACCGGTTTCCCGGCGGCCTGCCGGAGCGCTCCGTCGAGATGTCCGCGTAGCCCGAGGTTCGTGCCAGTGCCCGCGATGGCGGCGATCCGGTCGAGCCAGACGCCGGTGGGCTGGTTCGCGATCCGGCCGCCTCCCGGTTCCGCGGCGGCCTTGGCCGACCATTCCGGGTTCACGTACACGTCGGCGTCGGCGTAGGGGTTGTCCGCCTTGGGGCCGCCGGGGCCGGGGGTCGTGGTGGTGGTCGGGACGGTGGAACCGGTACAGGTGGTGCCCTTCAGGGTGAAGACCGTGGGCTTCCCGTTGGTGCCGGAGAAGCTTCCGTTGAATCCGGGGGAGGCGGTGGCGCCGGTACCGAGCGAACCGTTCCATCCCGCGTCGCGGACCGTCACCCCCTTGCCCTGCTGGGTGAAGGTCCCGTTCCAGCCCTGCTGGACCTGCTGATCGCCGGGGAAGTCCCAGCCCAGCGTCCAGCCACCGCTGATCGGGTCGCCGAGGTTTGTGACGGTCACGGTGGCCCCGAAACCGGTGTCCCATTGGTTGGTGATCGTGTAGTCGACCTTGCAGCCCGGCGCCGCTTGGGCGCTCGAGCCCAGCACCACCGGCACCGTCACCATCGCCAGCACCGCGGTGACGGCCAGCGGTGCCGAAACACCCTTTCTGCGGAATCTCATTCGTCGCCTCCTTGCGACCGGGATCCGATTTATGGGAGCGCTCCCATCGGGACCGTAAAGGGGTCGCATCCGTCGAGACAAGGTCGTCGGGTCCGAAATATGGGATCGCTCCCAGAAGGCGACGAAAGGACTGAGCCGCCCGGGGGAAGGCTCGCCCTGACGGACGCGGAGCCTTCCGCCGAACAGCGGTGATCAGGCTTTGAGCGCCTTCATGGTGTCTTCGGCGCTTTTCTTGACCTTGTCCCGCACTTCCTGCTCGACGGTGGGCCACGCCGCGGTATCGCGGGAGATGCCGGTCCCGGTGACGGTGAGGACCAGCGAGCCGTGCCGGACGAGGTACTTGTAGAGCCACAGGTCGTCGGACACCCACGGCTTCGAGTCGTCGTGCTGCCGGTACAGATACGCCGCGGTGCCGAGGCCTTCCACGTCGGTGACGGTGAGGTCGGTACCGGGTCCGCTCCGCTTGTCGTCGTTCTTCCGGAAGTCGTCGTACATGACCTTGGCGGCGGATTCGCCCGACGGATGGATCGCGATGAACGTCGTCAGCGTGACGTAACCGCCGGAACCTTCGAACTCCATCGCGCAGTTCCCGCCTTCGAGCCCGCTGACGAGGTTGCTCGGCGTCTTGGACGGGGAGTCCTTGGTGAGGGCCTCGAAGTCGGCCGTGTTCACCACCGCGCACGCGTCGCCGCCGTTGAGACGGTAGGTGGGCGGCGGCTCGGGTTCGGAGGAGCAGCCTGCGACGGTGGTGACGGCGAGAGCCGCGAGAAGCGCTCCGCGGAGGCGGTGGGCGGGCATGACCGGATGGTGACAGCGGGTTCACCGTGCCATGAGGGCATTTGTGCCCGGCCGTATGGGATCGTGAGCGGATGAGGATCTTGCTCGTGGAGGACGAGCGGCGGCTGGCCGAATCGCTGCGGGCGGGGCTGAGCGCCGAGGGTTACGCCGTGGACGTCGCGCACAGCGGCCGTGACGCGCTTTGGTACGCCGCCGAACATCCGTACTCCGCGATGATCCTCGACATCATGCTGCCCGGTCTCAACGGCTACCGCGTCTGCCGAAGGTTGCGCGAACGAGGTGACACCACGCCGATCCTCATGCTGACCGCGAAAGACGGCGAGGACGACGAGATCGAGGCGCTGGACACCGGCGCCGACGACTTCTTGCCGAAGCCGTTCTCCTATGGTGTCCTGCTCTCCCGGTTGCGGGCGCTGATCCGGCGCGGGGGAGCGACCAGGCCCGGCACGCTGCGGCTCGGTGATCTCGAACTCGACCAGGCGAGTCACCTGTGTCGCCGCGGCACGGCCGAGATCCCGTTGACCACCAAGGAGTTCGCGCTGCTGGCGTACCTGATGAAACGGCAGGGCGAGGTGGTCACGAAGGCCGAACTGCTGGAGAACCTCTGGGATTTCGCGGCGTCCGCGACCGCGAACCTGGTGGAGGTCCACATGAGCGCGCTGCGGCGCAAGATCGATGTGCCGTTCGGGGCGGAGACGATCCGGACCGTCCGCGGCGCGGGTTACCACGTGGTGGGTTCCGGTGCGTAGGTTCTGGCGGACCACCCGGTTCCGGGTCGCGCTCACGTCTTTCCTGACGTCGATCATCGCTCTGGCGGTCGTTTCGGCGTGGCTGGTGCTCGATGCCCAGAACCGGCTGGGCAACGGCGCCGCGCAGGTCGCGAGGGAGCGCGCGGCCGCGATCGTCCAGGTGCTGAACACCGGTGCCGCTCCGGCGGATCTGCGGCTCCTCGTGCAGGCTTCGGTCTACGAGGTGACCACCCAGACCGGCGAGCGTGTCGCGTCTTGTCCCGGCCTGCGTTCCGGGTCGATCGTCCCGGACGGAGGCTACGCGTACGGTGACAGTGTCCAGAACCTCAAGCCTGGCGACGTCGATCTCGCCAGGCGGGAATCCGGCTTCTGCGCGAGTGCGCTCGGGGAAGATCCAGAGGGGAACGGAGTCCGGCTGCACGTGGCGGCCACCGTGAGCGGTGACAGTAAGTACCGGATCTACGGAGCCGCCATCGTCGACGAGTCCGGACAGGCGGCGCTCGATGCGGTGCGCATGACGCTTTTCGCGGGAGTCCCGGTCATCGCACTGCTGATCGGGGTGATCGCGTGGCTCGCGGTCCGCCGGTCGCTGCGCCCGGTCGAGGCGATCCGCTCCGAGGTCGCGGAAATCGGCGCGCACGATCTGTCCCGCCGGGTCCCGGCCCCGGACAGTGCCGACGAGATCGCGAAGCTCGCGGACACGATGAACACGATGCTCTCCAGGCTGGACACCGCCGTCGGCAGGCAGAGCCGGTTCACCTCGGACGCGTCGCACGAACTGCGCACCCCGCTGGCCTCCCTGCGGACCCAACTGGAGGTACTCCTCGCGCATCCGGACAGGCTGGACTGGCGCGACGCCTGCCGAAACGCGCTCCTCGACATCACTCGGCTGCAGGATCTCGTCGCGGATCTCGTGCTGCTCGGCAAACTGGACAACGCGGAACCGGAGCGGCTCGCGCCGGTGCGACTGTCCGAAGTGGTCGAATCCTGTCTCTCCGGACGGCAGGGTGTCCGCGCGGAGATCGGGGGAGATCCGGTCGTCCTCGGGAATCGCGGGCGGCTGGAACGTCTGCTGCGCAACCTGGTGGACAACGCGCAACGGCACACCCGGACCGGCGTCGAGGTCGCGGTGTCCACAGTGGACGGCTTCGTCGTGCTGTCGGTCACCGACGACGGCCCCGGTATCCCCGCCGCGGATCGCGAGCGGGTGTTCGACCGTTTCGTCCGGCTGGACGACGGACGCGCGCGTGACGACGGTGGTGCCGGTCTCGGGCTGGCGATCGTCGCCGACATCGCCCACGCGCACGGCGGCACGGCCGAGGTCGCCGATTACGACGGCGGGGCCCGCCTCGTCGTCCGCCTGCCGTCGGCGGAAACGCGAAACTGAAGACGTCTTCAGCTTCCTTAAGCTTCGGTTCAGCGTCCGGGCCCGAACCTACGGGCCATGTCCGACCTTTCGCGCCGCTCCTGGTGGCGGCCGCTCAGCCACGCCGACTACCTGGCCTCGTCCTGGTTCCCCGGTCTCACCGGCGTGCGTGCGCTCGCCGCCGTGGCCGTGGTGTTCTTCCACTACGGAGGCCCCGCGCTGGACCGCTTGCAGGGCTGGATCGCCGTGCAGCTGTTCTTCGTGCTGTCCGGGTTCCTGATCACCACCCTGTCCCTGCGCGAAGAGGGCCGCACCGGCCGGATCTCACTGCGGGAGTTCTACCTGCGCAGGGTCTTCCGGATCTTGCCCGTGTACTTCCTGCTCCTGGCGTTGACCACGCTCGCGGTGATTCTCGGCGGCACCTACCAGAGCAGCAGGCTCGCCGACGCCATGCCGTACTACCTCGTCTTCGGCAACGAACTCGTCGACTTCAACACGCCCTATCCGACGTCGTGGTCGCTGGGGGTGGAGGAGAAGTTCTACCTGGTCTGGCCCGCGCTGCTGGTGCTCACCTCGTTCGCGCGAAGCGGGAAGACGGCGCTGAGACTGCTGCTCGGCGCGTCGGCCGTCCTCGGCGTGGTGCTGTTCGCGCTGCCGCTGGCTCCGACGCACACCTGGGCGAGCCTTTCGGTGCACTACTGCTCGCTGGTCATCGGCTGCCTGCTGGCGATGACGCTCCACCATCCGCGGGGGTTCGCCCTGGTCCGGCCATTGACCAGCCCCGTCGTGGCCACGGTGATCGGCTGCGGGTTCGTGGTGCTGCAGTTTTCCGTCGGACCGCTGGCGAAGGCGCTCGGCGGGCACTGGCAGTTCGTGGTCCCGGTGTACGCGGCGGGCTCGGCGCTGCTGCTCGTGGCCGTCGTTTCGCCGGGGCCGGTCCGGAAACTGCTCTCGAGCAGGCCGATGACCTTCGTCGGCGATCGGTCGTACGCGCTGTACCTCGCCCAGACAGGCGCCGCCGGGGTGACGGGCTGGCTGCTGCCCAGCGGGTACGCCAAGGCCGCGGCGACCACGGGGGTCGCCCTGCTGTTCGCCTGTGCGCTGCGCCGGTGGGTCGAACAGCCCGCCATCGCCTACGGCCGGAAGGTGATCGGACGACGAACGCCCGCCGAGCCTCCGATGGAGGCCACGGCGGGCGCCAGATGAGCTGGTCCGTCGTCAGTGGTGTGCGGCCACGGCGCCGGCGCTCTTCTTGACGAACAGCGAACCGACGAACGCGGCCAGTCCGACGCAGCCGGCGACCATGAACGTGGTGCGGATACCCGCGGCGTCGGGGCTGGCCGACCCGGCCGTCGTCGTACTCGCCGTGGCCACCGCGATGAACACGGCGGTGCCGAGCGCGCCGGCGAGCTGCTGCAGGGTGGCGAGGATCGCGCTGCCGTGTGAATACAGGTGCTCGGGCAGCGAACCGAGGGACTCGGTCATCAGCGGCGTCATCATCAGGCCGAGACCGCCCATCAGGAGGACGTGGATGGCGATGACCGCGACCAGCGGAGATCCCGCGCCGAGCAGGGCGAACAGCCACAGCGAGACCGCCATCGCGGCCGCGCCGGGGATGACCAGGGGCCGGGGGCCGAAGCGGTCGTACAGCGCGCCGACCGGGCGGCCGAGCAGCCCGAGGACCAGACCGCCGGGAAGCACCGCGAGCCCGCTGACGAACGTGCTGGTGTGCAGGACTGTCTGCAGGTACAGCGGGAGCAGGATCGCCGCGGCGCCGAGCAGGCACATGAACAGCAGTGCCGTCAGCACCAGCGAGACGATGAAACTGCGATGGGTGAACGGGCGCAGGTCCAGCAGCGCGCGGTCTTCCTTCTGCAGGCGCAACTGGCGCCAGGTGAACACCGCGAGCGCCACGACCCCGACGACGATCGGCACCCACGGCGGCACCGGCTGGTGCCCGCCCGCCGACTCGCCGGACGTCGAGAGGCCGTACAACACGCCGCCGAAACCGACGGCGGACAGGATCACCGACAGCACGTCCAGCGGAACCTTGCGGGTCTCGCTCTCGAGCTTCAGCCGCAGCATGCCGACCACCAGCGCGGCGATCGAGAGCGGCAGAACGATCCAGAACATCCAGCGCCAGCCGAGCGAGGAGAGCACCGCGCCGCCGATGGTCGGGCCGATGGCGGGGGCGACCGCGATGACGATGGTGATCGTGCCCATCGTGGCGCCGCGTTTCTCGACCGGGACCAGGCGCATCACCGTCGTCATCAGCAGCGGCAGCATGACCGCTGTACCGCAGGCCTGGATCACCCGGCCGGTGAGCAGCAGGCCGAAGCCCGGCGCGAGCGCGCTGACCAGCGTGCCGGTGCTGAACAGGGTCAGCGAGGCGAGGAAGACCTGGCGCGGGGTGAACCGTTCGAGCAGGAACCCGGTGATCGGGATGACGACCGCCATGGTGAGCAGGAAGCCACTGGTCAGCCACTGCACGGTGGTGGTCGGGACCTTGAGGTCGACGGTCAGGTCACGCAGCGCGACGCTCAGGATGGTCTCGTTGAGGATCATCACGAACGCGGAAAGGACCAGGACCCCGATCAGGAGCCCGGCGCTCGCCGGTGCCCTTTCCTGGTCGCGGGTGGTTTCGGGCAGGGTCTCGGTCATTTGTTTAGGGCTCCTGGAAGGGCGCGGTCGCGAAAAGGCGAGGCTGATCTACGGTTCAGTCTGCCTGTGCCGGTCGGTGTGTGTCACGTCGATTTCCGTAGTGAGTACGGTCACTACGCTCAGAGCGGAAACCGGGTCCGCACGTGAGCGGAACGGATTTTCGGCCCCATCACGATAAAATCGCGTCGTGACCAGAGCGATCACGGCTGATCAATGGCGGTCGGCTCGACGCGCCTTTCGGGTGACGGGAAGGCGATTCGCCGAACTGGTGACCGGCGTTCCGGATCCCGGTGCGATGGTCACCGCGGAGTGGACGGTGGCCGACACCGTTGCCCATGTCGCGATGATCGCGAAGATGTACAGCTCGCTGGTGCGGCCGGACAGCGCGCCGCTTTTGGACGCCCGTGGGCAAGGGCAGGTCGAAAAGACCACTGTGGATACGGTTTCCGTGCTGAACACCTTGGTACTGGCGGATTTCCCCGAACGCGACATCGGCGTGCTGGTGACGGGGTTGCTCGCTGACATCGAGGAAGTGCTGCGAGTGACGGAGGGCGCCGACCCGGCGACCCCGCTGGACTGGCTCGGGGAATCGAAAGTGCCACTGGCCGGTGTCCTCGCGCACCTGGTCAACGAACTGCAGATCCACGGCTGGGACATCGCCAAGGCGCTGAAACTGCGGTGGACGATGCCGCCGGCCGACGCGGCGTTGTTCTTCGACCTCTTCATGGTGGGCGTGCTGACACACGGCACCGGGCATCTTCTCGACACCGACGAACCGCCTCGCGAAAGGCGTATCGCCGTGGCCTTCCGCTCGGCGTACACGGCTCCGGTCGTACTGGTGCTGCATCGGGGACGGGTCACGGTCGAGGAGCCCGGCGGCCCGGTCGACGCGCGGATCGCGTTCGATCCGCCGTCGCTGAACTTGATGCTGTTCCACCGGGTCGGCAAGGCGCGGACCGTGCTGACGCGCAAGATCGTCGTCAGCGGTCGTCGACCTTGGTTGCTGCCCGCGTTCCTGCGGGTGGTGCGGTTGCCCTAGTGGGTGGTGAGACGCTCGCGGAGCTGCGATTTGAGGTCCGTGAAGGCCTCCTTCCCTACCTTCAGGGTAGGCAAGGAGGCCTTCACGGACCGAACCCCCGATCCCCCCCCCACGCACCGGCCTTAAAGCGTCAGCGACCAGGTGTCGAGAACTCCCGTGTCACCAGGGCCGTAGTCGGTGACACGCAGCTGCCACTTCCCGCCCGCCGGGGACGACGCGCCGGGCACCGAGAACGTCCGCGCGCCGTTCCAGGCCGTGCACGCCGAACCGCCGCTGTACTTGAGCGCGTAGGCCTTGCCCTTGGGATCCACGAGCGTCACGCCGAGGTCCTCGGCGCAGGTGTGCCGGATCGTCACCGAAAGCGCGAGCGACGTCGCGGCCTGTCCGGAGAGTGTCGACGTCACCGGGCTGAACACCTGCTGATAGTCGCGGATCGCGAAGTCGGTGTCGTTGCTCAGCGTCCGGCCGCCGCTGTTGCCCGGCTGCGTCTTGGCGGACACGACACCGCTCGCGGGCGACACGTTCCCTGCCGCGTCACGGGCCTTCACGGTGAAGGCATAGGAGGTGTCCGGGCTGAGACCGCTCACGGTGGCGCTGGTCCCCGTCGCGGACGTCGCCAGCGTCGAGCCGTTGTAGACGTCGTAACCCGTGACACCGACGTTGTCCGTGGCCGCGTCCCAGGCCAGCGAGACACTGTCGGTCGTCGTGCCGGTGGAGCGCGCGTTGCCGGGTGCGGTGGGCGCGGTGGTGTCACCGTTGCCGCCGCCCGTCACCAGCGTCAGGTTCCACTTGGTCAGCGCTTCGATCACCGGCTGGAAGATCGACATGTCCCCGTCGCTCGGGTTCGGCACGCACTGCGACGGGCCGCCGTCGTGCAGGCCGACCGCCTTGGTGCCGAGCAACCAGCCGCCGCCCGAGTCGCCGCCGAGCGAACACGCCGTCGTCCAGGTGAGGTCCTCGATGATCAGCCCGCCGCCGTAGTCGACGGATTTGTGCGTGTACTTCACCTCGCCGCACTTCCACTTCGACGTGTTGCCGGAGTGACAGACCCGGTCGCCGACCATCGCCTCGGCCGAGCCGCTGATGGTGACGGCGGGCTCGCCCCAGGTGTTGACGGCCGCCGAGAGTTCCCAGCCGGGCTGCGTCACCGCGACGACGCCCATGTCGCCTTCGCGGGCGTTGACGCTGCGCGTCCCGCCGACGTTCGACGTGCCGATGCGGTTCTGCTGACTCTGCGCGCCATAAGCGGCCTGATCACGGTCGTTCGTGCAGTGCCCGGCGGTGAGGAAGTGCTTGCCACCCGCCGAATCGGTCGCGCCGAACCCGACCGAACAGTTGCTCTCACTGCCCGGCCACCACGGGCTGCCGGTTTGGATCGTGCCCGCCTGCTGCCGCGGCGAAGACCCGGTTTCGGTGATCCGCACGCCAAGATTCCTTGCCTGCGAAAGGAAACTCTCGGTCTCGGCGGTCTTGCGTGCACGGTCGACCGAGACGCCGACCTCGTTGTTCCGGACGTCGACGCCCCAGCCGAACACGCCGGGCACACCGTCGCCGACGAGCGCGCGGACGGCTTTGTCGGTCCGGTCGAGATCAGCCTTGGTTCGGGACACCAATCGCGTCTCGGCGCCGGTTGCCTTTGCCGCGTCGGCGTCCGCGGTGTTCGTGACGGCGAGCGTGAGCTTGCCGGTGGCCGCGTCGAACCACTGCCCGGCGGTGCGGGCGCGCAGCCCGGCGGGCAGTGACGCGGCCAGCCGGTGGGCTTCGTCCTGCGCCGCGAGCTGGGACTTCGCCTCGGAGACGGTCAACCCGAACGCGGCGGCCACCCCGTTCACCTCGGCGTCGGGATGGGCCGGTGAAGCGGCTTGAGCCGTCGGGCTGAGCCCCAGTGTGGCCAAAGCCACGAGGCTCAGATAGGAAAGGACTCGCATGCGCACTCCTCGAATCGAAAAGCAGGTGCGCCGACGGTAAATCCCTTACCGCATGAAATTGTAGATCCGCGAGTCGTTAACAATTAAGAGTCCCAGTCCCAATCGAAGCCGAACCGGCCTGGGCCGAAATTCAGCGCGACACCGTGCACGGAATCGCCGCCGGGCAAGACATCGGTCCACTCGGCGGGCTGTCCGTCCTGTTCGGAATAGCGGCGGCATCGCGCCGGGAGGACACCGGGGGAGAACCGGATCTCGAGTACGTATTCCCGGGTGGGCAGGCGGAATTTGCGTTCGTAGTTCGTCGCGAGCGGGAACGGGGCGCTGTTCACCAGAGTGTGTTCGGTGATGACCGTTTCGCCTTTCGCGAGCGGCCGTTCGAAGAGCAGTTCCATCACGAGAAGACCGTCTTCGGGGCGGTGCACGCTCCGGCCGGCACGGCAGCCTCGTAGCGAAGTCACCTGAGGCAGCGGCCGGTCGTGTTCGTCGATGTGGACGATGACCACCCATCGGTCCGGTCCGTCGGCCTCGGCGCGCAGCACCTGCCGCGAGTGGAACGCGAGCTCCTCCTGCCCGGGACCGACGGACACGACGTCGTGCTGGCTGATCCTCGTCAGCCGTTCGTCCCACCGCGTGTCGACTTCGCTGACGGCCGCGTCGATCCGCGTCCGGTCCGGCCAGAACCGGCCGATCTCCGGCAGGCCGTCGGCGCGGGCGGGCCACCTGCCGCGGGCGCGTGGCGGGCCGAGCAACGCGGTCAGGCGGCCGGGCGGGACGTCCAGTACCTGCTCGAGGTGTCGGAGCGCGAGTACCGAGTCCCGACGCTCCGGACGGCTGCGCCCGGATTGCCAATAGCTGAGCGTCGCCGCGGTGATCGAGACGCCCCGGACACGCAGATGGTCTCGCAGGCGTTCCAGGCTGAGGCCACGCGCCCGGATCGCTTCGCGCAGCGCGCCGGCGAAGGTCCCGTCGTGCGGCAACTGCCCGGACATCACGCGACGAGCATAGATCCGGACGGCGGGTAATTGAACCGGTCGAGGCCCTGGCCAGGCCGTTAACCGTTAACAGGGGTGTCGAACCGGCGGCGCGAGTCTTCGATGTGGCCGAGGAACCGGTGGGTCCAGTCGCACATCCCGTCGACCGTCGCGCGCAGGCCGTGCCCCGCCTCGGTGAGGGTGTAGTCGACCCGCGGCGGCACGGTCGGATGCACCGTCCGCCCGACCAGGCCGTTGCGCTCCAGCATGCGCAGGTTCTGCGTGAGCATCTTGTGGCTGATGCCCTCGATGTCGTTCCGCAGTTCGGTGAACCGCCGCGTGCGGTCGCCGATCGTCTCGATGATCAGGAGCGCCCACTTGTTGGCGACGTCGGAGAAGATCTCCCTCGCCAGCGAGTCCGCCCTCAGCAGATCCGCGTCGTCCGCCGTACCGCTGAGCTGCTTGGTTCCCATGAGGTTCCCCAGTCACGAAAAAGTGCGTTCTTCCAGGTCGCCCCACACTCTCCTACAGTTCCTGGGTAACCACAAGTGACCATGAACAAGGAGTAGGGATGAGCATCACCCTGGTGAATCCGGCTGGGCTGCCGGAGATCCCCGCGTACCGGCAGGTTTCGATCGCGACAGGGTCGAAGCTGGTCTTCATCGCGGGCCAGGTCTCCTGGGACGCCGACGGCGCCACTGTCGGCGAAGGTGACCTCGCCGCCCAGGTCGAACAGTGCTACCTGAACGTCGCCACCGCGCTCGCCGGGGCGGGCGCCACTTTCGACGACGTCGCGAAGATGACCGTCTACGTCGTCGACTGGACCCTGGACAAACTCGCGTTGTTCCTCGAAGGCGTGGACCGGGCCGCCGCCAAGCTGGGCGGCACCCCGGTCCCGCCGGGCACGCTGATCGGTGTCGCGGCGCTCGACGTGCCCGAGCACCTGGTCGAGGTCGAAGCGACGGCGGTCATCGACTGACGTTCACTGACCGCGGGCGGCGCGCCAGATCGGGCTGTCGACGTAGTGGTTGTCGTACTGCTTCGAGGACGCGGCGATCTCCGAGGGGTCCGCCTCGCCGCGGGCGACCCGGTCGAGAAGCCGGTAGTAGTCGAAGCGGGCCATGCCAGGGGTGAAGGTCACCAGGACGTCGGCGTCCGAGCCGGCCTCGGGTCCGAACGCGTGCGGCACCTTCGGCGGCACGGCGAGGAAGTCGCCCTTCTCCAGGGTGTGCAGGGTTTCGTCGACGAGCACCTGGAGTTTTCCTTCGAGCACGAAGAAGAACTCGGTCGCGCGGGTGTGGAAGTGGGCCGGGGTGCCGAAGACGCCGTCCTTCAGGGTCGCGCGGTTCGCGGTGAAGCCGCCGTCGGTGGTGTCCGAGTCGGCCAGCAGGGTGATGTCGCTGCCCGGCGCGTCGCTGACGATCTCGGCGTCGGCGGCCTTGAGGAGGATGGGGTCGAACATGGTGGCGTCTCCTTGGTTTCCGTGTCCAGCAGGCTCGCTGACAGGACGAGCTTCTCCTGGCGGCGGGTCTTGATCAACGCGGAAAGCCGCGCCGATCGATAATGTGACGGTTATCAATCGGCGCGGCGGTTCACCACGACAGCACGGCTCTCTGGGTCGGGACGGTCGCGCCGAGCCCGGCCGAGAACAGCCGCATGAGCGGGGGGAGCCGATAGGTGTCCTGCTCGCCCCATTCGGCGAGCCCGAGATCGACCAGGCGATCCAGCGCGGCCTCGGCTTTCGACGGGCAAGTGTCGAGGACGGCGGCGGCCCGCCTGGTGTCGCACACCTCGAAACCGGGCCTGCCGAGCAGGCGGAACGCGGCCGCGGCCAACGGATCCTTGCCCGCTGTGACCTGCCGGAAAGCCGACGAGTACAGCGCGCGCAGCGACTCCCCGCCGAACCCGAGTTCGTCCAGCCTGCTCTCCTCGGGAGCGAGCCGGTGCGCGAGCCAGGACAGTGACCGGGTCGGCCGGTTGGCCAGTACGGCGCCCGCGATCCGCAACGCGGCCGGGATCCCGTGGCAGTACCGCACGATCTGCGCCGCCGCGCCGGGTTCACCCTCCACTCTGGACCGGCCCGCGAGCCTGCCCAGCATGTCGAGTCCGTCCTCATCGGACAGCCTGCCGAGCCCGATCTGGTCCGCGCCGTCCAGCATCAACGGCGAACGGCTGGTGATCAGCACCGCGCACGAACCCGTCGCCGGGATCAGGGAGCGGAGCGCGGCGGAGCCGGTCGCGCCGTCGAGCACCAGCAGCACCGCGCGGTGGGCGAGATGGGACCGGAGCACGGCCGCGGCCTCGTCCGGCGCCCACGGGATGTCCGAGGCCGGAACGCCGAGATGCCGCAGTAACCGGGGTGGCACCCGGGAATCCGGGCCGTTGGCGCTCAGGTCGACGTACAACTGCCCGCCGGGGAACCGTGCCCCCGCCCGGTGCGCCACCTCCAGGACCAGTGCGCTCTTCCCGATGCCGCACGGACCGTGCACCACCGCGACCTTCGGCCCGGCGTGATCCTCCCCGGCGAGCAGCGCGGTCAGCTTGGCGGCGTCTCCAGCCCGTCCGGCGAACGCGCGGCACCGCACCGGGAGTTCGCGCGGTGTGGTGGATTCCGGCGCCGCGGTGGTGATGGAGACGGTCGCGGGGGAGACGGCGGCGAGGCCCGGATCCCGGTCCAGCATCGCCCGATGGAGTTCGGCGAGATCCGGCGACGGTTCGAGCCCGAGACGGTCCGCGAGCACGCGACGACAGTCGGTGTAGACGGCGAGTGCTCCCGCCGGGTCTCCGGACCGGTACAGAGCGGTCATCAGATGTGCCCACAAGCGTTCCCGCAACGGATGTTCGGTGACGAACTCGCGCAGCGGCGCGATCACCTCGCGGTGCTCACCGAGCCGGAGCCGGGCGTCGAGATGGTCTTCGGCGACGGAGAGCCGTAATTCCTCGACGGGCGCGATCGAGCCGGCGAGGGCGTCGTTGTCGGCGAGATCTTCCAACGCCGCACCGCGGCAGGCTGAAAGTGCCTCACCGAGGTGGCGGACAGCGGCGGCGTGATCACCGCGTGCGAGCGCCGCACGGCCCGCGCCCGCTCGCTCGGTGAACACGTGAAGATCCAATTCTCCTTGGCGCAGCAGGATTTCGTACCCCGAAGCGCGGCCGGATATCCGTTCCCCCGGTAGCACGCTCCGGAGCCGGTTCGCATAGGTGCGCAGGTTGGCGACCGCGGAAAGGGGCGGTTCGTCTCCCCACAAAGTCTGGAGCAGCCTGCGGATCGGGACCGTCCGGCCGGGATGCAGCAGCAGCGCGGCCAGAAGCGTGCGCTGTTTCACGGAGCCCAGCGCGATCGTCCCGCCTTCGGTGTGTACCTCGAGCCTCCCCAGAACCCTGAACTCGATCGACGTCACTCACACCTCTCCCGAGAGTTGGAGACAGAAACGTGAGACCCCTTAAGGCGGTTCTATCACCGATGACTTTGCCGGAGGTTCACTTCGCGTTGGGTGCACAGCCGGTACACGGGTGTGTGTATCCGCGCTATCCACGTTCGTGTACCGGGCTTTCCTACGTTGGGCGCTGCCGACGCCGACCGGCGCGGAGGAAGTGAGGAGCGCGGAACATGCGCAAGACAGTGGAAAGGCTCAGCGACAAGCTCCTGAGCGTGTTCGTGGCCAAGGCGGACGTGGGCGCGGGCTGCCCGCCGGACCCGTACTACAAGCACTGCTACTGCCGCGAGCGCAGCGACTTCCGTCGCAACTGCTCGACGAACGGTGCCTGCAAGGAATTCTGCGGGGCCTGTTACGCCTTCCGGACCTGCGGAGGCTGATCGAGACCGTGGACGGTGACCGGTGCCGTGCGCGCCGGTCACCGCCCACCCCGGATCCCGTCCGTCCCTCTTCCTCCACTGGAGAACACCATGTCCATCCTGACCGCCGCCGTCGTGCTCGTCGGACTCCTGTGCGTGCTGGACCTGCTGCTCAGCTTCGGCATCATCCGGAGGCTGCGCGAGCAGAACGAGGCTTTGAAGAACGTGCGACAGCAGGCTTTCCCGGAGCCGGACATCGCACTGCCCGCCGGTGCCACCATCGGCGCCTTCTCCGCCGTCACGGCAGGCGGGACGGAGCTGTCCAATGCGGACATCGACGGATCGCCCGCCCTCGTCGGTTTCTTCTCCCCGGGATGCGAACCGTGCAAGGAGCGGATGCCCCAGTTCATCGAGTACGCCACCCGGTTCGAGGGCAAGGTGGTCGCGATCGCCGCGGGAAGTGAAGAGGAGACGGCCGACATGGTCGTCCGGCTCGGCGAAGTCGCCGAGGTGATCCTCGAACTGGACGGCGGCGTGGTGCACAAGGCCTTCGGCGCTTCCGGCTACCCCGCGCTCTGCCTGGTCAACGGCGACCGGACCATGCTGGCGAGCGGGTGGGAGATGTCGGCCCTGCCGACACCCGCGACGCTGTGAACACCTCCCTCGGCGCCCGCCGGGTCCTGAGCCTGCTGTCGGCGGCGGCCCGGCTCACCCGCCAGGCCGCCCCGGTGGGGACGCCGCTGTACCTGGTGCTGTCCTTGATCGGCGGGGTCGTGCCGATCGCGACCGCGTGGTGCACCAAGGTGCTCCTCGACGGGCTGGCCGCGGGCGAGGTCTGGCTGACGCTGCTCCCGTGGGCGGTCGCGCTGGCTGTCACCGGGCTGATGGCGGGTCTGCTGCCTGTCGGCACCGAGTACCTCAAGCAGCGGCTGGACCGTGCGGTCGCCGTGGTGACGATGGACCGTCTTTACCGGGCGATGGGCAGGCTGGCGGGCATCGCGAGGATGGAGGACCCGCGGTTCCGCGACAAGCTCCGGCTCGCGCAGCAGACCGGCCGCAGCGGGCCGGGGCAGCTCGTCGACGACGGGATCGGCTCGGTGCAGGCGGCCGTCACACTGGGCGGTTTCCTCGGCACGCTGACCGTGATCAACGCGGGTATGGCCGTGATCGTGCTGCTGGCGGCGATCCCCGCGCTGCTCGCCAACCTGCGGTTGAGCCGCGCGAGGGCGCGTGTCCTGTGGTCGATCGCGCCCGCCGAACGGCGCGAGGTGTTCTACGCCGATCTCCTGGCGAGCCTGGACGCGGCGAAGGAACTGCGGTTGCTCGGTCTCGGCGATCTCTTTCGGCGGCGCATGCTCGTCGAGCTGTCCGCGGCCCACGCCGTCGTCGAAGGGCAGGACCGGCGGGACGCGCGGGTGCAGGGTCTGCTGGCCGGGCTCACGGCGGCGGTTTCGGCGGGCGGCTTGGTCTGGGCGGCGTGGCTGGCCGCGCACGGCAGGCTTTCCCTCGGCGACATCGCCATCTTCGTGGCGTCGGTCGGCGGGGTTCAGGGCGCGCTGCAGAGTCTGGTGGCCCGGCTGGCCTCGGCCCATCATTCGACGTTGCTGTTCGACCACTACGAGGAGATCGAGTCGCAGGGCCCGGATCTGCCCGTCCCGGCCGCGCCGCGGCGGCTCGACGCGCTGCGATCCGGTATCGAGCTGCGTGACGTCTGGTTCCGCTACGCCGAAGACCAGCCTTGGGTGCTGCGCGGGGTGGATCTGACCATCCCGCACGGACGATCACTGGCCCTGGTCGGGCTGAACGGCGCCGGGAAGTCGACCGTGGTCAAGCTGCTGTGCCGGTTCTACGACCCGGAACGCGGCGCGATCCTGTGGGACGGAGTGGACCTGCGTGACATCGGCGTCGAGGACCTTCGCGCCCGGATCGGCGCGGTTTTCCAGGACTACATGTGTTACGACCTCAGCGCCGCCGAGAACATCGGGCTCGGCGACGTGTCCGTGATGGACGATCGCGAGCGGGTCGTCGCGGCGGCCCGGCGCGCGGGCGCGGACGCCGTCGTGACCGGCCTCCCGAGGGGCTATGACACTTTCCTTTCCCGGATGTTCTTCGACGAGACGGACCGGGAGGACCCGGAGACGGGGGTGCTGCTGTCGGGCGGGCAGTGGCAGCGGCTCGCGCTGGCGCGGGCGTTCCTGCGTGACCGCCGGGACCTGATGATCCTGGACGAGCCGAGTTCGGGGCTCGACGCGGAAGCCGAGCACGAGGTGCACAGCAGTCTGCGGCGTCACCGGGAGGGCGCGACCAGTGTGCTGATCTCGCATCGTCTCGGCGCGGTCCGGGACGCGTCGGTAATCGCGGTGCTCGCCGAGGGGCGGGTCGCCGAACTGGGTTCGCACGAAGAGTTGATCGCCTCGGGCGGGGAGTACGCGAGGCTCTTCCGCCTGCAGGCTTCGGGTTACGACGAGGTGGTGTCCCAGTGATCTTTGTGGTGCTCGCGGCGGCGGTGCTGGTCGTCTTGGCGTGGCTGGTGACACTGCGCCGACGGCTGATCGTGGTGACGGTGTACGGGGTGAGCATGGAGCCCACCTACGTGGCGGGCGATCGGCTGCTGGTGCGGCGGTCCCGGCTGGCGCGCGTGCGGGCGGGGCAGATCGTCGTGGTGCAGGGCGGTCCGCCGAAACCGGGTGACCCGACAGCCGGACGGCTGGTGAAACGCGCGGTGGCGGTTCCCGGTGATCCGGTGCCGCCGCATATTCCGGTGGCCGATCCGGTGGTGCCGCCGGGAAATCTGCTGGTGCTGGGCGACAATCCGGCCCGCAGCAACGATTCCCGGCGGCTCGGCTACATCCCGGCGGACGCGCTGATCGGTGTCGTGCTCCGGCCGATCGGGCAGCGGTGAACCACGTGGCCGCGTTCGCGGCCGTCCTTTGTGGACTGGTGTTGTCGGTCTCCGCCGTCGGCAAGGCGCGGGGCAAGGGTGTTTACGCCGAGTTCGTCGCGTCGGTGCCAGCGTTCGGCATCCCGGCGCGCTGGGCCCGGTGGTTCGCGGCGGTCACCCTGGCCGCGGAGTTCGCGATCGCCGCACTGCTGCTCCCGGCGGCCGCGCTGATCGTCTCCGGCGCCGACGCGGGCCGGTGGCTCGCCCTCGGGGGGCTGGTGCTCGCGACCGGGTTGTTCGGTGTGCTGACCGCCGCGGTGTGGCGTGCGGTGGCGCGCCGGACCGGGGCGGTGTGCCGTTGTTTCGGTCCGGCGCGCACCGTTCTCGCGTATCGGCACGTGGTGCGCAACGCGCTTCTCTTGCTGGTCGCCGCCGCCGGTGTCCTCGCGGTGTCCGGTGTGGACGGCGGTGAGCCTGTCGGGCTGGCGCTCGCCTCGGCCGTCGGTGCTGTCGGGGCCGTGGCGGTGGTCCGGTTCGAAGACCTCGCGGAGCTCTTCGCGGGGCCTGTCAGGCCGCGAATACCTGCGAGTCGTCGGCGAACGCCTTGAACTCCAGGGCGTTGCCCGCCGGGTCCAGCAGGAACATCGTCCACTGTTCGCCGGTCTGGCCTTCGAAGCGGACGTAGGGCTCGATCACGAACGAGGTGTTCGCCGCGCGCAGCCGGTCCGCCAGCTTCCGGAACTCAGGCACGGTCAGGATCAGGCCGAAGTGGGGGACGGGCACGTCGTGTCCGTCGACGGGGTTGTGGATTCGCTGCGGCCGCTCCGGGGCGACATGCGTGACGAACTGGTGGCCGTGGAGGTTCCAGTCGATCCAGGTGTCGGAACTGCGGCCCTGTTCGAGGCCGAGGACTTCGCCGTAGAAGGTGCGCGCGGAGGCGAGGTCGTCGACGGGCATGGCGAGGTGGAAGCGCGGAATGGGGGAGTCGAGGATCGTCATGTCTTAATGTTAACATTAGGACAAGATGAGCGACCGCTACGATCGGGCGTCCGAGGGGAGGATGACGATGAGCGAACCCGGCAGGGTGGTGCCGGCGCGTCGTCGCGGGCTGGCGGACGAGGTCGCCGACAGGGTCAGGGACGCCATCTTCGGCGGCGCGTACCCGCCCGGCGCGCAGCTGCGCGAGGTGGAGCTTTCGGCCGCGCTCGGTGTCAGCCGGGGGCCGGTGCGCGAGGCGCTGCTCAAGCTGGAGCGCGAGGGGCTGGTCCGCAGTGAATGGCACCGCGGCGCGATCGTCACGACGTTGTCCGATGTGGACGTCGCGGAACTCGACAGTCTGCGGTCGGCGCTGGAACAACTCGCCGTGCGGCTGGTGGTCGCTTCCGCGCCGGACGCGGGCTTGGACGCGATCGACGAGGTCGTCGAGCGGATGCGCCGGGCGCGTGACGAGCACGAGATGGTGCGCTGCGACATCGACTTCCACGACGCGGTGTACGCGGCTTCCGGGCATCGGCGGCTCATCGAGGCGTGGCAGGCCATCCGGTCGCAGGTGCACCTGTTCCTGCTGACCCGGATCGGCGTCAACTCCGAGGGTTACCTCGCGAGCATCCCGGAGGAGCATCGTCGGCTGGCGTCGGCTCTTCGCGCTCGCGACGGCGAGAAGGCCCTCGAACTGTTCGCCGTGCACCGCGGGCAGGCCCTCGACGTGCTCACGGGGAAGTGACGTGCTCAACATCCGCCTGAACGATCCCGCTCTGGACGCACTCGGTCCGGCAGGGCCGTTGGCCGCCGCGATGCCCGTCGCCCGGCTGGCGCCCGGACTGCGGGAGATCATCGCCGAAGGGATCGTTCTGACCGGTGAGGTCATCACGCTTGGCGACATCCCGGCGTGGGCCGGACAGCCGCCGGGGCGGTATGCCGACCTGACCGCCTGGGAGGGCTTCGTCAGCGGTTTCCATCTCGAAGACCATCTGCCGATCGAGGTGGGCAGCTCGCCCGATGGCGCGCCGGTGATCTCCGAGGCGGACCAGGTCCTGATGTTGCGTCATGGCCTCGGGTTCGCGCTCGAGATCGCCAGGACGGCGCCGGTCCCGATTCGGTGCGTCGTCGCCACCAACAGCACGAACGGGACCTTCCGGTTCCATCGCGCCCGGCCGGGGGAGTCCTGGCTCGGCGCGGACCTCGACTCCTATCGCGGGGACAAGGCGATCGTCGTCGATCGCGGCCCCGCGACCCTGGGCGGAACCCCCTGGTGAGCGGTACGGTGCTGATCCACCGGCAACCCGGCTGACGGGAGAATCGCCAACCTGCGGTTCGACCGGGACGAATTGGTGCCCAGGGTCTTGACGGCAAGGTGGACCAAGGCTTAACTCAAGCCCTGAAATAAGGCGTGTCCCGTGTCACAGGCGAGGACGCGGCTTGGCCACTCACCCCGAGGACCATCGATGCGAATCGGAAAGATCGCTCCTGCGCTCGTCTTGGCGCTGGCGGCCGCCGCCACGACCGCGTGCGGCGGCGGCGACACGTCGTCCGGCGCTCCCAAGGAGCTCGTGTACTGGGCGTCGAACCAGGGCACCAGTCTCGACAACGACAAGGCAGTCCTGCAGCCCGAACTCGACAAGTTCGAGCAGGCCTCCGGGATCAAGGTCAAGCTCGAGGTCGTCCCGTGGACGGATCTGCTCAACCGGATCCTCGCGGCCACGACCTCCGGCAAGGGCCCGGACGTGCTCAACATCGGCAACACCTGGTCGGCCTCGCTCCAGGCGACCGGGGCGTTCCTGCCGTTCGACGACGCCGCGCTGGAGAAGGTCGGTGGCAAGTCGCGCTTCGTCGGCCCGTCGCTGGCGGCCACCGGGGCGAGCGGCCAGCCGCCGGTCGGCGTACCGCTCTACGGCCAGGCGTACGGCCTGTACTACAACAAGAAGCTCTTCGCCGAGGCCGGTATCACCAAACCGCCGGCGACCTGGGAAGAACTCGTCGAGGACGGCAAGAAGCTCACCAAACCAGACAAGGGCCAGTGGGGCCTTTCGCTCCAGGCGGGCCAGGTCACCGAGAACAGCCATCACGCGGCGATCCTCGGAGCTCAGCAGGGCGCGCAGTTCTTCACCGCCGAGGGCAAGCCGCAGCTGGCTTCGGACCCGTCGGTCGCGGCCGTGCAGCAGTTCGTCGACCTGATGCAGAAGGACAAGATCGTCAATCCGTCCAATGCCGAGTACGCCGACACCGCCAAGTCCCTCAAGGACCTTTCGGACGGCAAGGCCGCGATGTTCATGAACCAGGCCTCCGCGGGTTCGTTCAAGAACATCGGGATGGACATGGCGAACCTCGGCGTCGCGCCGATCCCGCTGCCCGCCGCCGCGCCGCCGAACGGCCGCAAGGTGACCAGCTTCGTCGCGGGGATCAACATGTCGGTGTTCAAGAACACCAAGAACCCCGACGCCGCACTGGACTTCGTGAAGTTCATGGTCTCGGCACCGGAGCAGGCGCTGCTCAACAAGACCTACGGTTCGCTGCCGACCGTCCAGGACGCCTACAGCGACGCGGCGTTCCAGACCGAGGACGTCAAGGTCTTCCAGGGTGTGCTCGCGAACTCCGCCGAGCCGATGCCGCAGGTCCCGCAGGAGTCGCAGTTCGAAACCCTGATCGGCACCGCGATGAAGGCGATGTTCGCCGACGTCGCCGCGGGCAAGCCTGTCGACGCCGCCAAGATCCGGGACCAGCTGAACCAGGCGGACCAGCAGATCGCGGCCGGTAGTTGATGCCGACCGCTCTCGACGACGCCCCGGCCGTGAAAGCGGCCGGGGCGCCAGGACCCCGGCGCGTCCGGCGCAAACGGCGTGGGGTCGCGCTGCCGTATCTGCTCCTGCTCCCCGCGATCCTGCTCGAACTGCTCGTCCACCTGATCCCGATGATCGCCGGGCTCGTGATGAGCTTCTTCAAGCTGACGCAGTTCTACATCCGGGACTTCTCGTCCGCCCCGGCGGCGGGACTGGACAACTACAAGTTCGTCCTGGACTTCAACTTCGCGGCGGGGAAGTCGCTGCTCGGCTCGTTCTGGATCAGCGTCCTCTACACCGTGCTGTCGGTCGGGTTCTGCTGGCTCTTCGGGACCTCGGCCGCCGTGCTGATGCAGAAGAACTTCCGTGGACGCGGTGTGCTCCGGACGCTGTTCCTGGTGCCGTACGCGCTGCCGATGTACGCCGCGGTGATCACCTGGTCCTTCATGTTCCAGCGCGACACCGGCCTGGTGAACAGCCTGCTGGGCATCGATTCCTTCTGGCTCATCGGGGACAACAGTTTCTGGTCGCTGGTGGTCGTATCGGTCTGGCGCAACTGGCCTTTCGCGTTCCTGATCGTGATGGCCGGGCTGCAGAACATCCCCGGCGAACTGTACGAGGCGGCGGCCATCGACGGCGCGGGCTGGTGGCGGCAGTTCCAGGCGATCACCCAGCCGATGCTGCGCCCGGTCAATCAGGTACTCCTGCTGGTGCTGTTCCTGTGGACCTTCAACGACTTCAACACGCCGTATGTCCTTTTCGGAGCGTCCGCGCCGAAGGAGGCGTCGCTGATCTCGATCCACATCTACCAGAGTTCCTTCGTGACCTGGAACTTCGGCCTCGGCTCGGCGATGTCGGTGCTGTTGCTGCTGTTCCTTCTGATCGTCAGCACCGTCTACTTGGGACTGACCTCACGGAGGAGGAACGCCGTTGTCTGAGCCTCGCTGGGTCCCGTGGGCCCGCCGATTCGTCCTCGGTTTCCTCGCCTTGTTCACTCTGGTGCCGCTCTACGCGATGGTTTCGTCTTCGCTCAAACCGCTCGGGGACGTGCAGGGCAAATGGGAATGGTTCCCGTCGACGCTGACCATCCAGCCGTTCTTCGACATCTGGGAGACCATCCCGCTCGCCGACTACTTCATGAACAGCTTGGTCATCTCGGGTTCGGCGGCGATCCTTTCGGTCGTGATCGCGATTTTCGCGGCGTACGCGCTGAGCCGTTTCCGGTTCCGGGGCAAGAACTTCTTCAAGATGACCGTGCTGTCCACGCAGATGTTCCCTGGCATCCTGTTCCTGCTGCCGCTGTTCCTCATCTTCGTCAACATCGGCAACACCACCGGCATCGTCCTGTACGGCTCCCGGCTCGGGCTGATCATCACCTACCTGACCTTCTCGCTGCCCTTCGCCATCTGGATGCTCGCCGGCTACATCGACTCGATCCCCAAGGAACTCGACGAGGCCGCGATGGTCGACGGCACCGGCCCGCTCGGCGCGCTGATCCGGGTGGTCATCCCGGCCGCCACGCCGGGCATCGTCGCGGTGGGGATCTACTCGTTCATGACGGCCTGGGGCGAGGTCCTGTTCGCGTCGGTGATGACCGATTCGGGCACGCGGACCCTCGCCGTCGGGCTCCAGGAGTACTCCACCCAGGTCCAGGTGTACTGGAACCAGGTCATGGCCGCCTCCCTGATCGTGTCCGTCCCGGTCGTCGCCGGATTCCTGCTGCTCCAGCGCTATCTCGTCGCCGGGCTCACCGCCGGCGCCGTCAAATGACTCGCATCGCCGAAGAGAGGTCTGCCTTGAATCTGCACCTGCCCGCCGATTTCCTGTGGGGTGCGGCCACCGCCTCGTACCAGGTCGAGGGCGCCGTCGACGTCGACGGCCGCCTCCCGTCCATCTGGGACGACTTCGTCCGGGTCCCGGGTGCCGTCGTGAACGGCGACACCGCCGACGTCGCTTGCGATCACTACCGGCGCTGGCCGGAGGATCTGGACATCATGAAGCGGCTGGGTCTCGACGCCTACCGCTTCTCTGTCGCGTGGCCGCGGGTGATCCCCACCGGACGAGGCGAGGTGAACGCGGCGGGCCTGGACTTCTACGACCGGCTTGTCGACGCACTGCTCGAAGCCGGAATCCGGCCGTTTGCCACGCTGTTCCACTGGGACCTGCCCTCGGCGCTGAAGGGTGGGTGGCCGGAACGCGACACGGCTTATGCCTACGCCGAGTACGCGGCCGTCGTCGCGGCCCGGCTCGGTGACCGGGTCAAGGACTGGAACACCGTCAACGAGCCGCTGTGCTCCGCCTGGCTCGGCTACCTCGAAGGGCGCTTCGCCCCCGGGATCAAGGACCTCAAGCAGGCCATCCACGCCTCCCACCACCTCCTGCTCGCGCACGGCCTCGGGGTGCAGGCGATCACCGCGAACGCCGCCGAGCCCGCCAACGTCGGCCTGGTGGTCAACCTCAGCGGCATCGAGCCCGCTTCGGACTCCACCGAGGACGTCGAGGCCGCGGCCCGGATGGACGGTCACGTCAACCGCTGGTGGCTCGACCCGTCGAACGGACGCGGCTACCCGGCGGACATGATCGAGGTCTACGGCGTCGAGCCTCCCGTGATCGGGGACGACCTCGAGGTGATCTCCACCCCTGTCGGCTATCACGGCCTGAACTACTACTTCCGCCAGATCGTCGAGGACGACCCGAACGGCCCCGCGCCCCGTGCCCGGCAGGTGCCCGTCGAGGGCGCCGCCACCACCGCGATGGGCTGGGAGATCCACGGGCAGGGGCTGGCGGATCTGATCCACCGGCTCGCCAACGAGTACGGCGCCCGCGCCATCTACGTGACCGAGAGCGGAGCCGCCTTCGACGACAAGGTCGCCGAGGACGGTTCCATCGACGACGCCGACCGCATCGCCTACCTGGAAGAACACCTGGGCGCGGTGGCCGGGGCCGCCGAAGCCGGCGCTCCGGTGAAGGGCTACTTCGCGTGGTCGTTGCTCGACAACTTCGAATGGGACAGCGGGCTGAGCAAACGGTTCGGGCTCGTCCGGGTCGACTACGACACGCAGGTCCGGACGGTCAAGGCGAGCGGGCACCGGTACGCGGAGATCATCGCGGAACACCGGAACCGGTAGCTTCCCCCGGGTCCGCGCCCCGGTGGCGTCTTGCCTGAGGTACATGAAGGCCCCCTTGCTTGCGCCTAGGTACAGGAAGGGGCCCTTCACGCTCGGTCTCGTCGCTCAGGGATCTGGGCACTCGAGTTGCCTGCCACCAGTCCGCGACCGGATGGACCCGCGCAACCACCGTCCTCACGCAAGTCAGACGAAAGCCGTGAAGGCCTCCTTCACTACCTTCAGGGTAGGCAAGGGGCCCTTCACGTACTGGGGAAGGGACCGCCACAACCCCGAAACGGCACTCGCGACCGGTTCGTGCGGGCGGATGGACCGAGGGGCCCGGATTCGTCGCGCGGTACGAACGGACGGTCCGCGAAACCTCCTAGGGTCGCCATGAACGAGGCGATCCTAGGAGGCGAAGTATGCGGACACTCTTGCGTGGCGGTCGTGTCGTCGATCCGGCGACGGGGTTCGACGGTACGGCCGACGTGCTGGTATCCGGCGGCGTGGTCACCGCCGTCGGGGAGGGTTTGACCGCGGAGCCGGGCGACGTGGAGATCGACGTCTCCGGGCTCGTCGTGGGACCGGGTTTCATCGACCTGCACAGCCACGTGCACACCATCGCGGGCCAGCGGCTGCAGGCGATGGACGGGGTGACGACCGCGCTCGACCTCGAAGCCGGTCTGATGCCGATCGAGCGGGCGTACGCCGAGGCCGCCGCGGCGGGACGTCCGCTGCACTACGGGTTCTCCGCTTCCTGGGGTGCCGCGCGGGCGCAGGTGCTCGCCGGGATCGAGCCGGACGCGAATATCGACAGTGGGCTCGCGGTGCTCGGAAACCCGGCCTGGCAAAGGTCTTCGTCACCGAAGGAGCTGGCGGCCTGGCTGTCCCTTGTGGACGGTGAGCTGGCCGCGGGCGCGCTCGGCGTCGGTGTTCTCCTCGGTTACGCGCCCGACACCGACCCCAACGAATTCCTCGCGCTGGCCCGTCTCGCGAAGGAGGCGGGGGCGCCGACCTACACCCACGTCCGCGAGCTGGTCGAGGTGAATCCGGAGACGCCCGTCGACGGTTCCGCGGAGATCGCGATCGTCGCGGCCGAGACCGGTGCCGCGATGCACCACTGCCACGTGAACAGCACGTCCGGTCACCAGATCGAGCGAGTGCTCTCGGCGCTCGAAGCGGGTCGCGTGGCCGGGTCGCGGGTGACCGTCGAGGCCTATCCGTACGGGGCGGGCAGCACGGCGATCGGCGCCGCCTTCCTGTCACCCGAGCGCCTCAAGATGAAGGGGCTTTCCCCGTCCAGTGTGATCATGCTGGAGTCGGGGGAGCGCATCGCCGACGCGGGCCGCCTGCTCCAGGTCCGCGCCGAGGACCCGGGCGCGCCGTGCATCCTCGAGTTCCTCGACGAGAGCAGCCCACACGACCTCGGCCTGCTGCACCAGGCGCTCGCGTTCCCCGACGCCATCGTCGCCAGTGACGCCCTGCCCGTCTACTGGAAGAACGGGACCAGCGAGAGCACCGAATGGCCGTTGCCGCCCGGCGGCGCGACACATCCGCGCACCTCCGGGACCTACTCCAAGACGTTGCGCCTGATGGTGCGCGAGAGCCGCGCCTGGACCTGGCTGGAGGCGTTCCGGCGCTGCTCGTACCTGCCGGCGCGCGTGCTCGACGAGGTCGCCCCCGGGGCACTGGCCAAGGGAAGGCTCAACGTGGGCGCCGACGCCGACATCGTCGTCATCGACCCGGAGACCATCACCGACGCGGCGACCTACTTCGACTCGACGAGGCCTTCGGTCGGCGTCCGGCATCTGTTCGTCTCGGGTGTTCCCGTGGTCACCGACGGGAACCTGCGCACCGACGCGTTCCCCGGCAAGCCGCTGCGGGGTGAGCCGCGATGAGCGACCTGCTCGCCGACATCGAGACGCTCGTCCGCTGCGAATCCCCGTCGTCGGATCACGAAGCCGTGGCCCGCAGCGCCGAAGTGGTGGCCGGAATCGGCGTGAGGCTGCTCGGCGCGGAGCCGGAGCGGATCGTCGTCGACGGTGTCACCCACCTGCGCTGGCGATTCGGCGACGGACCGTCTCGCGTGCTGCTCCTCGGTCACCATGACACGGTGTGGCCCCACGGTTCGCTCGAGACGCACCCGTTCTCCGTGCGGGACGGCGTGTTGCGCGGTCCCGGCTGCTTCGACATGAAGGCCGGGGTCGTGATGGCGCTGCACGCCGCCGCGGTCGTCCCCGATCGAGACGGACTGTCCATTCTGGTCACCGGCGACGAGGAGATCGGCTCGCCGTCTTCCCGCGCGCTGATCGAGGAAACGGCGGCAGGCTGCGACGCGGCGTTCGTGCTGGAGGCTTCGGCCGACGGCGGCGCGCTGAAATGCCGACGCAAAGGCGTTTCCCACTACCGCGTCGAGGTGCTCGGCCGGGCCGCGCACGCCGGGCTCGAACCGGAGAAGGGGATCAACGCGGGGATCGAGATCGCGCACCAGATCCTTGCGATCGCCGCGATCGCCGATCCGGCGGCCGGGACCAGCGTGACCCCCACCGTCGTCTCGGCGGGAACGACGGTCAACACCGTTCCCGCGGCCGCGAGCGTGGCCGTCGACGTCCGCGTGTGGAACGAGGCCGAGCAACTCCGCGTCGACAAGGCCATGCGGGGCCTCCGTCCGGTCCTGAAGGACGCGGAAGTCCGGGTGACGGGCGGGATCAACCGGCCGGCACTCGAAGAGGGTTCGTCGGCGGGATTGTTCGAGCTGGCGCGGGAATTGTCGGGTGGACTCGGCCTCGGCGAGCTCACTTCCGCGTCGGTCGGCGGTGCCTCGGACGGCAATTACACCGCGGGGATGGGAGTTCCCACCTTGGACGGCCTCGGTGCCGTCGGTGGCGGGGCGCACGCGGATCACGAACACGTCCTCGTCGCGGAATTGTCCCCGCGCACCGCTTTGCTGGCCGCGCTGGTGGAAAATGTCCTCGCGAAGCGGGGTCCGTCCGGCGCGACGAATCCCGCGGGCGAATCTGGTACGGCACGACGGTGACTCGGCGGCCGAGCCGGGAAAGGATTGTCCCGTGACGAATCTTGCGACGAATACGGAAAGCCTCGCGTCGGCGGAGGTGCGCGACGAAGCCGTCGCCGCCGCTCGTGCCGCGGCCGTGGCTTCGGGCGTCGAAATCCGCGAACTCACCGAAATCGCCGATCTGGCCGCGGTGGTCGGCCTGTTCGAGTCGATCTGGAAGTCCGCGCCCGGCGCCCGGCCGGTGAGCACGGAACTGCTCCGTGCGATGTCCTCGGCCGGGAACTACGTCGCGGGCGCTTTCGAGGGCGGCGAACTGCTGGGGGCCTGTTTCGGTTTCTTCGGGAATCCGGGAAAGGCCAGTCTGCACAGTCATATCGCCGGGGTGGCCGATGCCGGCGCGGGTCGGGGGATCGGTCAAGCCCTCAAACTGCACCAGCGCGGCTGGGCGCTGCTTCAGGACGTCTCGATGATCACCTGGACCTTCGACCCGCTGGTGCGGCGCAACGCCTATTTCAACCTGGGGAAACTCGGCGCGCACCCGATCGGGTACCTGCCCGACTTCTACGGTCCGATGGAGGACAGCATCAACGGCTCGGGCGACACCGACCGGCTGATGGTCGGCTGGGACCTGACGAGCCCGGACGTCCGCGCCGCGGCCTTCGGTGAACCCGTCCTGATCGACGCGGGAGCGCTCGACGCGGCGAAGGCCCTGTCGGTCGACTCCGACGGCGGCCCGAGCATCGGATCCGCCGACACGCCGACAGTGCTCGTCGCGGTCCCCTCGGATATCGAACGGTTACGCCGCACCGATCCCGGTCGCGGCAACGCGTGGCGTGTCGCCCTGCGCGAAGTCCTCGGCGGACTGATGGCGGACAACGCCCGAGTCGCCGGTTTCGATCGTGCCGGCTGGTACGTGATCTCGAAGGAGCAGTCGTGAAACTCAGCGGTGTGGAACTGCGCCGGGTCCGGATGCCGCTCGTGGCCCCGTTCCGGACGTCGTTCGGAACGCAGGCCGAACGGGAACTCCTGCTCGTCCGCGCGGTGACCCCGGCGGGCGAGGGCTGGGGCGAATGCGTGGCGATGGAGGCGCCGCTCTACTCCTCGGAGTACAACGACGCCGCCGAACACGTACTGCGGAATCACCTGATCCCGGCCCTGCTGGCCGCGGGGGACTTGACCGCGTACAAGGTGACCCCGCTGCTGGCGAAGTTCAAGGGCCACCGGATGGCGAAGGCCGCGCTGGAGATGGCGGTCCTCGACGCCGAACTCCGCGCGCACGACCGGTCCTTCGCGGCCGAGCTCGGGTCCACTCGCGACTCCGTGGCCTGCGGGGTCTCGGTCGGCATCATGGACTCGATCCCGCAGCTGCTCGACGTCGTCGGCGGCTACCTCGACGAGGGCTATGTCCGGATCAAGCTGAAGATCGAACCCGGTTGGGACGTCGAGCCCGTGCGCCAGGTGCGGGAGCGCTTCGGTGACGACGTGCTGCTGCAGGTCGACGCGAACACCGCGTACACCCTCGGCGACGCGCCGCTGCTCTCCCGGCTCGACCCGTTCGACCTCCTGCTGATCGAGCAGCCGCTCGAGGAGGAGGACGTGCTCGGCCACGCCGAACTGGCCAAACGCATCCGGACGCCGATCTGCCTCGACGAGTCGATCGTCTCCGCGAGGGCGGCGGCGGACGCGATCAAGCTCGGCGCCTGCCAGATCGTCAACATCAAACCGGGCCGCGTCGGCGGCTACCTCGAGGCCCGCCGGGTGCACGACGTCTGCGCGGCGCACGGGGTCGCGGTGTGGTGCGGTGGGATGATCGAGACCGGTCTCGGGCGGGCGGCCAACGTCGCGCTCGCCTCGCTGCCCGGCTTCACGCTGCCGGGTGACACCTCGGCATCCGGCCGGTTCTACCGCACGGACATCACCGAACCGTTCGTGCTGGACGCCGGTCATCTGCCGGTGCCGACCGGGCCGGGCCTCGGCGTGACTCCGATTCCCGACCTGCTGGACGAGGTCACCACGGAGAAAGCGTGGATCGGTTCGTAGCGCGCTACGAATTCCGGGGTTAGATTTGGTCGAGACGAACCAATCGGTTCGGCGAAACCGGGTTTAACTTCGGGGGGTGCTGACACCGGTGCCCAGCAAGCCGCACACGAGTTTGGGGCGCGTCCTCGAAGACCTCGGGGACGTGCTCCTGGAGCCGATCGCGGTCGGCCGGACCACCCGCAAGCAGCTCGGCGGGGTGGTCATCCACGATCCGCACGACGAATCCGAATTTCCCGCGTTCGCCGTCGTGCTCGGCGTCGGGGTGCGGGAGCAGGACGAGGTCGTCCGCCTTCTGCACGACGTGGGTGCGCGAGGCGCGGCGGCGCTCGTCGTCCGCTCTCCCGTCACCCCGACGCCGGAACTCAAACGCGCGGCGGACTCGTCCGGGGTCGCCCTGCTCGGCCTCGCGCGTGGCGCGTCCTGGGCCCATCTCGCCGCCATGCTCCGGACCTTGCTCGCCGAGGGCGACGTCGGCGAGGTCTCCCCGCAGACGCTCGGCGGAATGCCGTCGGGTGATCTCTTCGCGCTGGCCAACGCGGTCGCCGCGCTGCTGGACGCGCCGGTGACCATCGAGGATCGCAGTAACCGGATCCTTGCGTTCTCCGGGCGCCAGGACGAAGCGGATCCCTCCCGGGTCGAGACCATCCTCGGCCGTCAGGTGCCGGAGCGGTTCGCCCGTGGGCTGGAACGGGACGGTGTCTTCGACAGGCTGTACCGCGACCACACACCTGTCTACGTCGACCCGCAGCGCTACGACGAAGTCGAGCTCGTCCTTCCCAGGGTGGCACTCGCCGTCCGGGCAGGCGACGAGATACTCGGCTCGATCTGGGCGGCGGTGCGGGAACCGCTCAGCGAGGAGCGGACCCAGGCGCTGATCGACGCCGCCAAACTCGTCGCGTTGCACATGCTCCGATTGCGCGCGGGTGCCGACGTCGAGCGGCGGTTGCGCGCGGACCTGGTGAGCACGGCGCTCGAAGGCGGCACCGGGGCACCGGAGGCGATCGCCCGGCTCGGCCTGCTCGGCCAGCCGTCGATCGTGCTCGCCATGGGCCTGCTCGGCACGCCCGCGCTGGAGGACGACCTCCGCCTGGTCGCGGAACGGCAGCGGGTCGCCGACGCGCTGGCCATGCACCTCAGCGCCGTCCAGCCGCGTTCGGCCGTCGCTCTCGTCGGCGACGTCGCCTACGGGATCGTCCCGATGCCCGGCAGCCACGACGACTGCCAGGAACGCTCGGTGCGGGTCGCGTCGACCTTCTTGGAGCGCACCGGACGCCGGGCGGCGGCCGCGATCGGCATCGGACCGCTCGCACTCGACGGCTCCGGCCTGCGTGCCTCCCGCGACGGTGCCGACAGGGCGCTGCGCGTCCTGCTCACCAATGCCCGCACGAAACGCGTCGCGACGTCCGACGACGTCCATGTCGACGCGCTCATGCTGGAACTCGCCGATCTCGCCGCGGCGAGGGGCGACGTCGCGACAGGACCTGTCGCGCGGTTGCTCGCCTACGACGCCCAGCACCAGTCACAACTGGTGCACACCCTCCGGTGCTGGCTGGACGCCTTCGGTGACATCGGCGCCGCGTCCGCCGCGGCCTACGTCCACCCGAACACCTTCCGGTACCGCTTGCGGCGGCTCGCCGAAGTCGGCGAGATCGACCTCGACGACGCGGGGGAGCGGTTCGCCGCGATGCTGCAACTGCGGCTGCTGCCCCGCGACGCGCGGACCGGCCCGCCCGCCGCCGAAGACTGACGTTGGTCTTCCGGCCCGAAACGGCGGCGGATGTTCGTCTGATCGCACGAACTCCGCTCGCCGAGTGCGTTTCAGAATGAGTGATCGGCGCCACGCTCGCGTCGTTCTCCTTCTCTCCCAACGTTTCCGCGGAGGCGCCATGACGGCAGTGGTCAACGAGGACACCTGGACAGCGCGGCGGATCAACCGGACGGCGCTCATCACCATGGTGGTGATGGTCTTCGCCTGGGCGGTCGACTACATCGACCGGTTCTCCATCGGGATGGCGCTGCCGATGATCGGCGCCGAGTTCGACCTCAGCAAGACCCAGCAGGGCTGGCTCGTGACCGTGTTCGCGCTGGTCTATATGGTCTGCCAGATCCCGGCGGGTTTCCTCGCCGACCGGTACGGCTCGCGAGGGCCGATGCTGGTGACCCTGCTGGCCTGGTCGGCGTTCACCGCGATGACCGGGATGGCGGGCACCTTCGGCATGCTGCTGGTCGTCCGCGGCCTTTTCGGGGTGTGCCAAGGACTTTTCCCGGCGGCCTCGTTCAAGGCGATCGCGGAACGGACCACCCCGGGCAACCGCGCGACGGTGACCGGCGTGATGCTGTCGGCCGGCGGGATCGGCGCCGGGCTGGCGCCGCTGATCGTCGGCCCGCTGCTGATGGCCCTCGGCTGGCGGCACACGTTCTTCTGGATGGCGGGGATCGGCGCGATCATCGGCGTGATCGTCTGGACGATGCTGCCCAAGGCGCTGCCGAAGTCGCTGAGCAGTCTTCCGCGTACGGAGTCGGCGCCGCCCGAAGTCTCGCGCAAGCAGGTCCTGAAGTCCTTTGTGGTCTGGAAGTTCACCCTGCTGTTCTGCGTCACCAACATGCTGAACTACGGGATGATCACCTGGGTTCCCAGCTACCTGCTGGAAACGCGGGGCCTGTCGCTGAGCCAGACCGGTGTCCTGGCCGCGATCCCGATGCTGGTCAGCATCGGCACCACCATCCTCGGCGGCTGGCTGTTCGACCGGTACTTCCACGACCACGGCCGCTGGTACCTCAGCTCGATCGCACTGGTCACCGTGGTGCTGCTGACACTGATGGTGAACGCGGACAGCACGGTGGAGTTCACCGTCTACGAGACGCTGGCCCTCGCGGTGTTCGGCATGGCGACGATGGCCGTCTTCGGTCTCCCGCTGCGCGTGCTGCCCACGGCGGTCACCGGGATCGGCATGGGCGTGATGAACTTCGGCGGTCAGGTGGCGGGCGCGGTCGCCCCGGTGGCGATGGGCTGGCTCGCCGACACGTTCTCTTACACCGCCGCGTTCGGGTTTCTCATCGGCACCACCTTCCTCACCGCCGTGATGGCGTTCTGGGTTCCGCAGAACCCCGCGCAGTTCACCTTCTCCCCGGCGAGTACCGGCGCGGGGTCCCGTGGGGCTCCGTGAGAGCCGACCGTCTCCCGGATACCCGCCACCGGGCCGGTTCCATCTGATCACGCGAGTTCGCCTTCCAATCACGCGAGTTCGCCGTCTGATCACGCGAATCACGTCTTCGGCCCGTGGCCCGCCCACGGTCACGGCACCTTCCCCAGTTGTCCTCAGTAGACAGGAGCCTCATGTCCACCGCGTCCGAAGTCATCGCGACGATCAACGCCCGCGCGAAAGAGGTAGGGGTCCGGGTCCGGCTGCACGCCGCCGAAATCGACGGCACCCGGCGGATCGGCGTCGATGAACACGCTCCCGTCGTCACGGCGTCGGTCTTCAAGGTCCCGATCGCGCTGGAGCTGGCGAGGCAGGCCGCCGACGGCGGGCTCGACCTCGGCGAGCGGATCAGCGTCCCGCCGGGTCATCCCACGCCGAGCCCGTACGGACTGGCCACCTTCCGGCACGAGATCACGATGTCCTGGTACGACCTCGCGATCTTGATGATCGGGATCAGCGACAACGTCGCCACCGACCTGATCGTCGCCAAGGTCGGTAAGGAAGCCACAGAAGAAACGTTGCGCCGCCTCGGTTTCGAGCACACCACGGTCCCGCAGGACTGCGCGGAGGTGCTCGGCGGCATCGGGGAAGACCTCGGGATCTCCTACGAGGACGACGAGAAAGCGCTGTCCGATCTGTCGATCGAGCAGATCCGGGCGTTGCGCGCACTGCAACCGGAGCACACCTGCGCGACCACCGCCGAAGAGATCACCCGGCTGCTGGGGCTGATCTGGCGTGACGAGGCCGCCCCGCCCGCCGCGTGCGCGGACGTCCGGCGCTGGCTCGAGCTCCAGGTGTGGCCGCACCGGCTGCGGTCCGGGTTCCCGGACGACGGGATCCGCGTCAGCGGCAAGACCGGGACGCTGCCGTCGGTGCGCAACGAGGTCGGCGTGGTCGAGTACCCGGATGGGGGCCGTTACGCGGTAGGGATTTTCACCGACGCCGTCGACGGCCGGTCGCGGGTGCCGGAGCGGGACGCGTTCATCGGCTTCGCCGCGGCACAGGCCGTCGAATGGCTCAGGCTTCCCGAGGCCGGGGGCGAATGATTCGTCCGCCCGGATGAATTTTCCCGTCGCTCTCGTAGTTCCGCACGAACCGGTGACGCCCGTCACCGTCCTAGCATTTCCGGAAACGCCGGTCCACCCTTTCCACGGACGAGGATGCCCATGTCGAAACTTTCCGAAATCGATGCCTGGCTCGAGCAGAACCTTCCCGCCCTGCTGGCCGAACACCAGGTTCCCGGCGCGGCCGTCGCGGTCTTCGCGAACGGCGAGGTGATCGACCACGCGGCCGGCGTGCTGAACAAGGGCACCGGCGTGGAGTCCACTGTGGATTCCGTTTTCCAGATCGGCTCGATCACCAAGGTGTGGACGACCACCCTGGCGATGCAGCTCGTCGACGAAGGACGGCTGGACCTCGACAAGCCCGTCCGTGACTACCTCCCCGAGTTCGCCATCTCCGACGAAGACGCCGCGAAGCGGGTCACCGTGCGGCAGCTGACGTGCCACACCTCCGGCTTCGAGGGCGACATCTTCACCGACACCGGCCAGGGCGACGACTGTGTCGCGAAGCTCGTGGCGACGCTGTCCGACGTGCCCCAGCTCTTCGGCCCGGGGGAGATGTTCTCCTACAACAACGCCGGTTACTGCGTGCTCGGCAGGATCGTCGAGGTCCTGCGCGGCAAGTCCTACGACGACTGCCTGCGCGACCACCTGTTCGCCCCGCTCGGGCTGACCCACGCCGCCACCGGACCGTATGACGCGATCCGGTTCCGTGCCGCGATCGGCCACGTCCAGCCCACGCCGGACGACGAGCCGGTGGCCGCGCCCGTCTGGGCGCTGACCCGGTCGAACGTCCCGGCCGGTTCCCATCTCGCGATGCGCCCGCGCGACCTGCTGACCTTCGTGCGCATGCACCTCAACGAAGGCCGCGCCGACGACGGCACGCAGGTCCTCGAGCCGGAGACCGCCCGCGCCATGTGGGAACGCCAGGTCGAACTGCCCTACCTCGGCCTGATGGGCGGGGCGTGGGGGCTCGGCTGGATGATCTTCGACTGGGACGGCGGCCCGGTGATCGGCCACGACGGCGGAACCATCGGCCAGTCGGCGTTCCTGCGGGTGGTGCCGGGCAGCAACGTCGCGGTGGCGCTGCTGACCAACGGCGGCAAGCCGATGCACCTCTACCTGGACATCTTCCGGAAGGTCCTGGGCGATCTCGCGGGCGTCGAGGTCCCGGCGCTGCCCGAACCCAACGCCGCCGAGGCCCCGGCCGACCCGTCGCGGTTCGTGGGCGAGTACTCCTCGCAGGTGGCGGACATCGTCGTCAGCCAGGACGAGGACGGCGACCTGTGGCTGGAGCGCACACCGAAGGGGATCTTCGCCGACCTCGGAACGGGGCCGGAGAAGGCCAGGCTGCTCGGATACAAGGGCGACACCCTGGTCGTCGAACACGACGGACTCGGCCTGCACATGCCGCACGCCTTCGTCGGTGACGACGGCGACGGCCGGGCGCTGTTCGTCCACACCGGACGGGCCGACCGGCGGGTGAGTCAGTGACGGCGATCGCCGAGGAGATCGAAGCGGTCTTCGCGAAGGCGGGGGCGCGCGGCTTCGTGCACGCGCGCGAGGTCGGCGTCTCCGACGGCCCCGAGGTCTGTGTCGGCGCGGACGATCCCGTCGTGCTGGCGTCGGTGTTCAAGATCCCCGTGGCGGTCGCCTTCGCCCGCGAGGTGGCCGCCGGGCGGCTCGACGAAACCGAGCGGACCCGTGTCGTCGCGCGCTACCGGATCGGCGGGATCGGCACCGCGGGTTGCGCGGACGACGTCGAGATGAGCTGGCGCGACCTGGCGCATTTCATGCTGACGATGAGCGACAACGCCGCGACCGACCTCGTCTACCACCGGGTCGGGCAGGAGGCCGTCGACAAGGTCCTCACCGACCTCGGACTCACCAGGACCCGGCTGATCGGCTGCTGCGAGGACCTCTTCGCCTCGGTGATCGCCGATCTCGGCGCGAAACCGGACGACGATCTGGAAGCCGTCTTCGCCGCGGCCACCGAGGAGCAGCTGTGGAAGCTCGCGGTGCTCGACCCGGAACGCACCACGTCGTCGACCCCGCGCGAGATCACCGGCCTGCTCGACGCGATCTGGACCGACCGCGCGGGCGACCCGGCCGCCTGCGCACGCGTGCGGGCGATCATGGCCCAGCAGATCTGGCCGCACCGGATCTCGTCCGGTTTCCCCGCGGGGGTGGCGATCGCGGCGAAGACCGGAACCCTGCCCGCCGTCCGTAACGAAGCGGGGGTGGTGACCCATGTGGACGGTCGCCGCTACGCCGTCGCGGTGTTCACCCGCGCCGATTCCCTCGCCGACCGCCTGCCCGCGGTCGATTCCGCCATCGGTGAGGCTGCCGGCCTCGCCGTCGAACACCTTCGCGCGCAGACCGTGACCCAGTAGGAGAACCCCATGAAGAAAGCCCGGCTCACCGCCGCGATCGCGAGCGTGGTGGCCTTGACCGTGAGCGCGTGCGGGGGGACGTCGCAATCCGGGGAAGACCGGACAGCGAACCAGAAACTGACCGAAGGCAAGACCTTCACGATGGCGATCGGCACCGATCCGGGAGCGCTCGACCCGGCGATGACCGTGCTCGCGGTCGCGCTCGAGATGGGCCGCTACCTGTACGACAGCCTGGTCAACCTCGACGAGACCGGCAAACCGATCCCGGGTCTCGCCGAGAAGTTCGAGGCCACCACGACCACGGCGTCCTTCACCCTGCGGAACGGGATCACCTGCGACGACGGCAGCCCGCTGACCGCGAGCGGTGTCGCGGCGAACATCAACTTCGTCGGCGACCCCGCCAACAAGTCCCCGATGTCCGGGCTCACCGTCGCGCCGGGGACCAAGGCGACTGCCGACGACGCGGCGCGGACGATCACGCTCACCAGCGGGTCGCCGGACGCGTTCCTGCTGCGCAACCTGGGCGGGATGCCGATCGTCTGCGGCAAGGGCGTGACCGACCGGTCGGCGCTGGCCAAGGGAAAGTACGGCACCGGCATGTTCACCATGACCGAAATCGTGCCGAACGACCACTACACCCTCACGCGGCGCAAGGAGTACACGTGGGGTCCGGGTGACTGGCAGCGTGAGCAGCCCGGCCTGCCGGAGAAGGTGGTCTTCCGGGTCGTCCCGAACATGACGACCACGGCGAACCTGCTGCTGTCCGGTGAATTGAACGCCGCCAGGATCGTCGGCCAGGACCAGCAGCGCCTGCGCGCCCAGAAGCTGTTCCACGGTGACCAGGTCGTGCCGATGGGCGAGATGTTCTTCAACCAGGCACCCGGCCGTGCGGGCGGTGACCAGAACGTCCGCCGCGCGCTCGTGCAGGCCCTCGACCTCGCCCAGATCGGGAAGGTGCTCACCAGCGGTTCCGGGGCACCCAGCCAGGGGATGGTCACCACCGAACCCAAGGCCTGCACCGGCGACGCGGTGAGCGGCAAGCTGCCCGCGTTCGACGTCGCCGCGGCCAAATCCGCCCTCGACACGGCGGGCTGGAAGCCGGGAGCGGACGGTGTGCGGGTCAAGGACGGCAAGCGGCTGGCGCTCACGGCCATTTACGGCACGCAGCTGGGCCCGACGATGGCGCCGGCCGCCGAACTGATGCAGCAGTCGTGGAAGGCCGCCGGTGCGGAGGTCACGCTCAAGGGCCTCGACAGCCCCGGAACCAGCCAGGTGCTCTTCAACACCGGTGAGTGGGACATCTCGCTCGCGCCGGTGACCTTGCTGCTGCCGAGTCAGGCAGGCCCGTTCGTCTCCGGGCCGAAACCGCCCGCCGGCACGAACTTCGCGCATATCGAGAACGAGCGGTACACGTCGCAGGCCGCCCAGGCGGCACAGATGCCGGGTGATTCCGGCTGCGCGACCTGGCTCGCGGCGGAATCGGCGCTCATCGAGCGGCTGGACGTCGTGCCCTACGTCAACTCGGTCATCCCGACGTTCGGCAGCAACGCGAAGTTCAAGGTCAACTTCGGCACGATCGAACCGTCGTCGATCCGGATGTACAGCTGATGACGGTCGCGCTCGCCCCGGCCGGGTTGCGCGGCAATCCCTGGCTCTCGTTCGCCGTGCGTCGCCTCGGCCGGTTCGCGGTTTCGCTGTGGGTCTTGGTCACCACGGCGTTCCTGATGATCCAGCTGATCCCCGGCGACCCGGTCCGGGCGGCGCTCGGCCTGACCGCGCCGGTCGAACTGGTGAACGCCCGGCGCGCGGCCCTCGGCCTCGACGATCCGTTGTGGCAGCAGTACCTCCACTACCTCGGCGGCCTGGTCACCGGTGACTTCGGGACGTCGATGACGAGCGGGCAGCCGGTCTCCGAGGTGATCGGCGACCGGCTGCCCGCCACCCTCCAGCTGGCGTTGCCCGCCTTCGCGGTGGTGATCGCGGTGGCGATCCCGCTGGGCCTCCTGTTCGCGGTGCTGACCCGCGGCGGGCGGCGGCGGGGTGGCGAGCTGGCGTTCACCTCGATGACGGTGCTGCTGGCGGCCATCCCCGAATTCCTGGTGGCCGTCGCGCTGGTCGCGTTCTTCGCGGTCCAGCTCGGCTGGTTCCCGGTGGCCGGGAGCGAAGGGGCGGGTTCGCTCGTGCTCCCGGTCGTCGCGCTGGCGCTCGGCCCGGCCTCGGTACTCTCCCGCATCGTCCGGGTGGAGACGCTTTCCGTGCTGGGCAACGACTTCATCCGCACGGCACGGGCGAAACGGCTGCCGTCACGGCTGGTCTACCTCCGGCACGCGCTGCCGAACGCGCTGACCGCGACCCTGACCATGGGCGGGCTGATCCTGACCGGGATGGTAGCCGGGACGGTGCTGGTGGAGAACGTGTTCGCCTGGCCAGGGCTCGGTTCGACCATCGCGCAGTCGATCCTGCAGAAGGACTATCCGCTGGTGCAGGGGATCGTGCTCGTCTACGGCATCGGGGTGCTGCTGGTGAATCTGACGGTGGACGTGCTGCTGGCCGTCCTCGATCCGCGTTCGACGATCCGGGAGAGCTGACATGGTGGCGAATCGGCGCGCGAAATGGCTCGCGGCCCTGCGCACCCCGGTGGGCGCGTTCTCGGCGACCCTGCTGGTCCTGGTGATCGCGCTCGCGGTGCTGGCCCCGATCCTGTGGCACGACAAAGCTTTCGCGATCGACACCGAGGCGATCGCGCAAGGGTCGTCGGCGGCGCATTGGCTGGGTACCGACGACCTCGGCCGCGACATCCTCTTCCGCGTCCTGGTGGCGACCCGGCTTTCGGTACTGCTGGCGGTACTCGCGACGGTGATCGGGGTGGTGACCGGGATCGTCCTCGGCACGCTGCCCTCGCTGCTGCCGCGGCCCGCCGCCCGGCTGGTCACGTCGGCGGTGAACATCGCGGTCGCGTTCCCCGGGCTGCTGCTGGTGCTGTTCTTCTCGGTGATCTTCGGCGTCGGTACCCACGGCGCGGTGATGGCCGTCGGGTTCGCGCTGGCACCGGCGTTCGCGCGGCTGGCGCAGACGCTGGCGGCTTCCGTGGCGGGTCAGGACTTCGTGTCCGCCGCCCGGATCTCCGGTGTCGGCCGGATCCGCTTGCTGGTGCGGCACATCCTGCCCAACATCGGCGAACCGCTGGTGGTGAACGCGACCATCGGCGCGGGCGCCTCGCTGCTGGCGTTCTCCGGACTGTCGTTCCTCGGCATCGGCGTCCAGGCACCGGAGTACGACTGGGGACGGCTGCTCGGCGAGGGGCTCAACGGGATCTACATCAACCCGGCGGCCGCGCTCGCGCCCGGTGTCGCGGTGGTGCTCGCGGGGCTCGCCTTCAACCTGGCCGGGGAGACCGTGGCCGGGGTGATCGGTGTCCGCACCGGCGTGCGCAAGCTCGTACCGCGGCAGGTCACTCCCGCCAGGGAGGCCGTCGTACAGGATCGCGACGACGCCGTGCTGGTGGTGGAAAACCTGCAGGTGGCGTTCCCGCGTCCGGAGGGCTGGACGGTCCCGGTGCGCGGGGTGAGCTTCACCGTCCGCGCGGGTGAGGCGATCGGTGTCGTCGGCGAGTCGGGCTCGGGCAAGAGCCTGACCGGGCTGGCGGTGTCCCGGCTGGTCGAAGCGCCGGCCGTGGTCACCGCGGACAGGCTCGACTTCGCCGGGAAACCGTTGCTGACGACCCCGGAACGGGAGCTGCGCGGTCTGCTCGGCACGTCGCTGGCGATGGTGTTCCAGGATCCGATGACCTCGTTCAACCCGACCAGGCGGATCGGCCGTCAGCTGGCCGAGGTGGCCGAACAGCACCAGGGTCTTCCTCGCGCCAAGGCGTTCGCGCTGGCCGTCGACCGGTTGCGCTCGGTGCGGATCCCCGCGGCCGAGCGGCGGGCGCGGCAGTACCCGCACGAGTTCTCCGGCGGGATGCGGCAGCGCGCGATGATCGGCATGGGCTTGATGGGCGACCCGAAGCTGATCATCGCCGACGAACCGACCACGGCGCTGGACGTCACCGTGCAACGGCAGTTGTTGCGCCTGCTGGCGCGGACCAGGGCGGAGCGGAACACGGCGATCATCCTGATCAGCCATGACATCGCGGTCGTCTCGCAGACCTGCGAGCGGATGCTGGTCATGTACGCCGGCCGGGTGGTGGAGGACCTGCCGACGGCGGGGACGCCACGGCATCCCTACACGAAAGCGCTGCTGGCCGCCACGCTCGACCTCGAGACCGATCGCGACGCGCCGCTGGCGGTGATCCCCGGCCGCCCGCCGGAGCCGGATCGCGTGCCCACCGGGTGTGCCTTCGCCGACCGGTGCCCCGCGGTGACCGATCGATGCCGTCTCGAAGACCCGGTACTGGAACAGGTCGGAACCGGGCACCGTGTCGCGTGCTGGGAGTCGTCTTCGTTGCCTGTCAAGGAAACTGTGGCCGCCGGAGGTGCGGAGTGAGCGATCTCGTCTTCGACGCGGTGAGCGTCCGGTACGGCGGGAGGCGTGGTCTCACCGCTGTCGACCACGTCGGGCTGACCGTCCCTTCCGGACAGGTCGTCGGGCTCGTCGGCGAATCGGGTTCGGGGAAGTCGACGCTGGCCCGCGCCGCCGTCGGGCTCTCGCCGGTCAGCGCCGGGCGGGTCCTGCTGGGCGGTGTGGACGTCCGGAAGCTGCCCCGGCGTCGTCCGCTGCAGATGGTGTTCCAGGATCCGTACTCCTCTTTGGACCCCCGGATGAGCATCGGCGAGTCGATCACCGAAGCGATCCCGCGTGGTGTGCTTCCCGGCCGCGCCGCGCGCCAGGACGAGGTCGCCCGGCTCCTGGAACTGGTCAACCTCGATCCGGATCGGGCCGGACACCTGCCCGGCCAGCTTTCCGGTGGCCAGCGGCAACGTGTGGCGCTCGCCCGTGCGCTGGCGGGGCGGCCGGAGGTGCTGATCGCGGACGAGATCACCTCCGCGCTCGACGTCTCGGTGCAGGGCGCGGTGCTCAACCTCGTCCGGTCCGTGCAACGACGGCTGGGCCTGTCGATGCTGTTCATCTCGCACAACCTCGCGGTGATCCGCTATCTCAGCGACATCGTCGCGGTGATGTACCTCGGCCGGATCGTCGAAGTCGGCCCGGCCGAGCAGGTGCTCACCGATCCGCGGCATCCGTACACCAAGGATCTGCTCGCCGCGGCGCCGTCCGCGCACACCTCGCTGTTCGACGTCGGCGAGGACGAGACGACCGCCGACACCGAACCCGCGGACCCGCACCACCCACCGGGCGGTTGCCGCTACCACACCCGATGCCCGGTCGGCCCGCTCGTCCGCGCCGACCGCGAACTCTGCCTCCAGACGGATCCCGCCGAAGACGCGGCACACCGACGTCACTCGGCGGCCTGCCATTTCAGCGAACACGAGAGCCACCCGCTCGCGATCTCCAGAGGAGCAAGCGCACCATGACCCGACGTCTCGGTCTCGAGGACCTGTACGAAATCGCCGCGCCCAGTCAGCCGTCGCTGTCACCGGACGGCGGCCGGATCGTCTACGTCCTGCGTACCGCGGACCGCGACGAGGACCGGAACGTGACCACGCTCTGGGAGGTCGGCGCGACCACCGGCGAGGCCCGGCAGCTCACGCGCGGAACCACCGACCTGGCACCGAACTGGGCCCCGGACGGCACCCGGATCGCGTTCCTCCGTGCCAAGGACGGACCGCCGCAGGTGTGGTTCCTGCCGTCGTCGGGCGGGGAGGCCGAGCAGGTCACCGAACTGCCGCTCGGTGCGGGCGCTCCGGTCTGGAGCCCGGACGGCGGCAAGATCGCGTTCTCCGCCGCGATCGACCTGGCGGACGGCGAATCCGCGTCGAACGCCCCGGTGGTGGCGGACAGGCTGGACTTCAAGGCCGACGGCGCCGGGCTGATCAAGACCATCCGGAAGCACCTGCACGTCCTCGACGTCGCCACGCGTGAGGTCCGGCAGGTCACCTTCGGCGATTGGCACGCCGGCGCCCCCGCCTGGTCGCCCGACGGGACGCATCTGGCCTTCTCGGCCGGACGGGACGCCGACGCCGACCTGACCTTCCGTTCCGGTGCCTACGTTCTCGACGTGACCACGAAGACCTCCGAGCCGCGGCTGATCGGCTCCGGCGAAGGTATGGCTGGTCCGGTCACCTGGACCGCGGACGGTCTCGAGCTCCTGGTCGCGGGTCGCGGTGACACCGAAGTCGGGCACCTCGGCCTGCTGAGGGTCCCGCTCGACGGAGGCGACCCGATCGATCTGACCGCCTCCTTGGACCGCAACGCGATGTTCGGTGGCGCGGGCTACCCGGGCGCGCTCCCGAAGCTGACCGCGGACGGCGGTTCCGTGCTGTTCGGTCTCCGCGACCGCGGCTGTACTCATCTGTACCGAGTGGACACCGACGGGCAAAACCCGCGCGCGGTCCTCGCGGGCGCTGACCGAGTCGTGTCCGGAATGGACAGCGCGGGCGACACGGTGGTGGTCGTCCTGGCGACGGGCACCTCGTTCGGCGAGATCGCGGTCGTCGACGTGGCCACCGGCGCTGTCGACGTGCGGACCGACCACGGCGCCTCCGTCGCCGACGCGGAACTCTTCCGCCACGAGGAACGGGAATTCACCATCGGCGACGGCACCGTCGTCCACGGCTGGCTACTGCGGGATCAGACCCGATCCGGTGCCGCGCCGCTGCTGCTCGACATCCACGGCGGACCGCACAACGCGTGGAACGGCGCCGCCGACTCGATCCACCTCTATCACCAGGCGCTCGTCGCGCGCGGCTGGGCGGTGCTGCTGCTCAACCCGCGCGGCAGCGACGGCTACGGCGAGGACTTCTTCACGGGCGCCGTCGGCGGGTGGGGCACCGCGGATGCCGCCGACTTCCTCGAACCGCTGGATCAGCTCGTCGCCGAAGGGGTCGCCGACGCGGACCGTCTCGCCGTGGCGGGCTACAGCTATGGCGGGTTCATGACCTGCTACCTGACCAGCCGCGACAACCGCTTCGCCGCCGCCGTCGCGGGTGGCGTCGTCAGCGATCTGACCAGTATGGAGGGCACCTCCGACGCCGGGCACTACCTGGCCGTCAGCGAACTCGGCAGCTCGTCGTGGGACAAGGCCAACGAGGTTTTCTCGCCGTTCGCCAAGGTCGCGCAGGTGCGGACGCCGACGCTGGTCGTCCAGGGCGCGGAGGACGAGCGCTGCCCGGTCGGCCAGGCCGAGCAATGGTTCGGTGCCCTGCGTGCGCGCGGCGTCCCGTCCCGGATGGTGCTGTACCCGGGCGCGTCGCATCTGTTCATCCTCGACGGCCCGCCTTCGCACCGTCTCGACTTCAACCGTCGGGTCCTCGACTGGGTCGAGCAGTACGCGGGACCGGCGGACGGCGTGTCGCGAGTGCCGATCGAGGCGGCGCACTGGCGGCGGCGTCTGGCCGAACTGGCGCGCAAGTACCGCGTGCCCGGTGCGGCGCTGGGCATCACGCGGATCGGCGACGACGCCGAAGCGCACGTCACCTACGGCGTGCTCAACACCGCGACCGGCGTCGAGGTCACCGAAGACTCGGTGTTCCAGATCGGTTCGGTCTCCAAGGTGTGGACCTCGACCGTGGTGATGCAACTGGTCGACGAAGGGCTGCTGGATCTGGACGCGCCGATCTCCGACGTCGTCCCGGAACTGCGGCTGGCCGACCCGGACGTCGCCAAGCAGGTGACCATGCGGCATCTGCTGACGCACACCAGCGGGATCGACGGAGACGTCTTCACCGACACCGGACGCGGCGACGACACCCTCGAACGCTACGTCGAGATCCTCGACCAGGCCGCGCAGAACCATCCGCTCGGGGAGACGTTCTCCTACTGCAACTCGGGTTTCGTGCTCATGGGCCGGGTGATCGAGAAGCTCACCGGGCTGACCTGGGACGCCGCGATGCGCGAGAAGCTGTTCGCGCCGCTCGGCCTCACCCACACCGTGACGCTGCCCGAGGAAGCGCTGATGTTCCGCGCGGCCGTCGGTCACGTCGCAGGCGAGAACGAAGAACCGCAGCCCGCGCCCATCTGGGGACTGCCGCGCAACATGGGCCCGGCCGGACTGATCACCGCCACCACCAAGGACGTACTCGGGTTCGCCCGGCTGCACCTGACCGGCGGCCTCACCCCGTCCGGTGAACGGATCCTGACGACGGCGTCCGCCACCACGATGGCCTCGAAGCAGACCGACATCCCCGACAAGCACTCGCTCGGCGACTCCTGGGGCCTCGGCTGGATCCGTGACGACTGGAACGGACGGCGGGTCATCGGCCACGACGGCAACACGATCGGGCAGTCGGCGTTCTTGCGGCTGCTGCCCGATCAAGGACTCGCCGTCACGCTGCTCACCAACGGTGGCAACACGCGCGACCTGTACGAGGAGCTGTACCGGGAGATCTTCGCGGAACTGGCCGACGTGGCGATGCCGCGGCCGCTGGAGCCGCCCGCGACCCCGGTCACCGTGGACGGTTCGAGGCACGTCGGTGTCTACGAACGGGCGGGCGTGCTGATGGAGGTGCTGGCGGACGGCGACGGGATCCGGCTCCGGCAGACCGTCACGGGGCCGCTGGCCGATCTCGTGCCGGAGAAGACGATGGAGTTCGCCCTGGTTCCGGTGACGGACTCGCTCTACGTGTGCCGTGAGGCCGGTGCGCGGACGTGGATGCCGGTCACGTTCTACACGCTGCCGACCGGTGAGCCGTACATGCACTACGGCGTGCGCGCGACGCCCAAGGTGTCCTGAAAGCACTCGGCCCGCCCGGACGATTCCGGGCGGGCCGAGCACTCAGGCGCAGATGATCTTGTCGACGAGGGTGCGGCTTTCCAAGCCCGCCAAAGCCTTGATGAACCTGTCGAGTCGATTGGTACCTGCGGGGGTGTCGGCCACCCCGCCGTGCGGTCCTGCTTGTGCCCGGGAAGGTCTGCGTGACGACGGTTTCTCGATCACGCCCTGCGCCGCGCCACGTAGCGGACGATCAGCAGCACGATGCAGATGACCGAGATGGCGCCCGCGATCATGCGGAAGGTCCAGTCCAACCCCGCGAACTGGCCGATCGAGTTGGTGGCGGCGCTGACGAGGAGGACCAGCCAGAGGGAGGCGGTGACGAGGGCGCCGCCGGCGTTTTTGGTGTCGTTCATGGGAAAGACGCTAGAGATCGGCGAGGTGGGGAGCCAGGGGAGTGGCCCCCGGTCACGGGGTGGTGCTGGCGCTACCTCGGGTCTTGGGGGATGGATGGTCCGGTATGGGGTGAAGGCGCCCTTCGCCGCGTCAGATGAGGCGAAAGGTTCCCCTCATTCTTTCTCGGAACGATTCTTTGGCTCGAATAGTGTGTGCTGCCAGAGATGCAGTGCTCTTTGCGGAAGTCAATCGGTGCCGCGTTGTGGCAGTCGAACTCATGTTCGAGTATGATCATGAACATGACCACAACTCTTGCTTTCAATCCGAAAGCCACTCGTTTTCTCGACACCGCCTACGACGAGGAGGTTTCGCTGCGGCGGACACAAGGCCGTCAGGTGCGCGCTTTAGCCGGGTTCGCCGCGGTGGGCGGCTCGCGAAGATCGGTGACCGAGGAGGTCGCGTTGCGCTTCTCGGTCTCCCGCAATCAAGCAGCCCTGCTGCTGGAGGTCTCCTGCGCCCTGGTGTCGCGTCTGCCGAATACGTTGGCGGCGTTGGACAAGGGTGACATCGATCTGTTCAAGGCGTCGAAGGTCAGTCAGCTGACCCGTGAGGTCTCGGACGAGGTCGCCGCGCAGGTGGACGCGTTCATGGCCAAACGTCTCGCCGCGCGTGACCCCGCGGCGATCCGGGGCTCGGTGAGCTACGCGGTGGAGAAATACGACCCCGACGGATTCCGGGAACGAGCGGAGAAGAAACGCGAACGACGGCACATCTCGCTCGAACACGAGGACGAGACCATGTCCACCCTCTCCGGGTTCCTGCCGTCCGAACTGGCCTCCTCGATCTATGCCTCGATCAGCCGCATCGCACGAACACGTCGCGCCCAGGACAAAACCCGCACCCTGGACCAGCACCGCGCGGACGTGTTCGCCGAACGGCTGCTCGCCGAAGACGGCCACGGAAAACCCCGCGCGCACATCCACGTCTACGTCGACTTCCTGACCCTCACCGGCGCCCGCAACGACCCCGCCACTCTCGCCGGATACGGGCCGATCCCCGACTGGCTGGTCCGCGAGATCGCGTCGGACCCCGGCTCGACGTGGTCGCGGTTGATCACCGACCCCGCCACCGGGCAGATCCTGGAAGCCGGCGCTGGCACCTACCGGCCACCGGCCTCACTGGCGAGGTTGATCAGGGCACGGGACCGGGAATGCACCCACCCCGGCTGTCACCGTCCGGCCGAATTCTCCGAGATCGACCACATCACCACCTGGGCGCGGGACGGCAAGACCGATCACCACAACTGCCACGGCGCCTGCAAAACCCACAACCTGCTCAAAGAAGAACCCGGCTGGACCGCAGCGCCTACCGGCAACGGCGGCATGACCATCACCACCCCCACCGGACACACCTACCACGCCACACCCGAACCACTCCACGAACCACGACCAGAACCGGAGGACGACACCCCGCCGTTCTGATCAGCACGAGCTCACTCACAACCGCCCGGCGAGCCCGCCGGGCGGCAGCAGAAACACGCCCTGAGAAAGACACGGCTTGGAACCACGCGCGCCAGCGCGGTCATCGGACCTGCTGCCCGGTGATGAACTCGTGCCCTTTGCCGCGGATCACCGCACTTCTCACACGACGCATCGCGGTCGACGCCCAACTCCACAGTGGAGACACCAGCCACGAGCGAAACGTCTACATCGGACTGGCCGAAACGACCTCTGCGCGCAGGCGGCGGCAACCGCGTGGGCGATTCCGACTGACCGCCGCAACCACCAACCACCCGAAAGGCCCGCCTCAGCCCTTCCCGCTCAAGTAAGCCAACACCGCCAGCACCCGCCGATGCCCGCTGTCCTCCGGCAGCCCCAGCTTCGCGAAGATGTTCCGGATGTGCTTGTGCACGGCACCGTCGCTCACCACCAGCAGTTCCGCGATGGTCGTGTTGTTGTACCCCTCCGCCATCAGCCCGAGCACCTCGCGTTCCCTCGCCGTCAGGGCTTCGAGTGGATCGGCGGCCCGGCGATGGGCCATCAGCTGCGTGATCACCTCGGGGTCCATGGCCGTCCCGCCCTTGACGACCCGGTCCAGCGCGTCGAGGAACTTCTCGACCTTCCCGACCCGTTCCTTGAGGAGGTACCCGACAGCGCCCTTGCCGTCGGCGAGGAGTTCGGCCGCGTAGCCCGTCTCGACGTGGGCGGACAACACCAGCACCGGCAGCCCGGGGTGCATCTTCCGCGCCTTGACGGCGGCCCGGAGGCCTTCGTCGGTGTGGGTCGGCGGCAGCCGGACGTCGGTGATCACCGCGTCGGGCCGCTCCTTGGTGACCACCTCGAGGAACTCGTCCGCGTTGTCCACGGCCGCGGTGACATCGATGCCCGAGGTGTTCAGCAGCAGGACCAGGCCTTCGCGCAGCAGCGCGTCGTCCTCGACGATCACGACCCGCATGGCAACTCCACTTTCACTACGGTCGGCCCTCCGGCCGGACTGGTCAGCTTCCACGTCCCGTCGAACGCTTCGGCGCGTTTGCGGATCCCGGCGAGCCCGCTGCCCTGGGATTCGTCGGCGCCACCGTGGCCGTCGTCGCGGATTTCGATGCTGAGGGTGTCGACGGTGCCGTCGAGGATGACCCGGGCGTGTTCGGCGCCGGAGTGTTTGGTGATGTTGGTCAGCATCTCGGCGACGACGAAGTAGGCGGCCGCCTCCACCGCGGCCGGGCGACGGCTGCTGCTGAGAACGTCCACAGTGCACGGAACCGGGCAGCGGTCGGCCAAGGCCGTGACGGCGCCGTCGAGACCGCGGTCGGTCAGCAGCGGCGGATAGATACTGCGCACCACGGTCCGCAGTTCGGCGAGTGCGCCGGTCGCGGTGTCCTGTGCCTTGCCGAGCAACTCCCGCGCCTTTTGGGGATCCTTGTCGAAGATCGAGTCGGCGATCCCGAGTTGCAGCACCACCGCGGCGATCCGCGCCTGCGTCCCGTCGTGCAGATCGCGTTCGAGCCTGCGGAGTTCGGCGCCGTGTGCTTCCAACGCGGCGGCGCGGGACGCGGCCAGTTCGACGACCCGGTCGGTCAGCACGACGCCTGCCGCGGGTGCGAGCAGCTTCCGCGCGACGGAAGCCTGCCAGCGGGCCACCCTGGGGAGCAGGAACGTGATAGCGATCATACCGACGCCGGTGACCGCGCTGAGCGCCGCCAGCGGCCAGGACGTCACCATGAAGCCGAGCGAGCTTTCCACCCCGCCGTCCACCGACGGCCAGACGATCGCCGAGATGACCTGCCGGAGCCCGCCGAGCGGCAGCGCGATGGCGAACGTGCCGATGACGAAACCGGTGACTGCGTGGAAGGCGAGCCAGCCGAGGTCCCGGCGCGAGGCCGGATCCGTCACGGGATTCCCCGAGCGGTACGGCTCGGGGATCGGCTCACCCAGCAGCCGGGCGGCCCGGCGGCGTTCGAAGTTGACCGGTCGCCTGATCAGCTCGAGCGCGATCGGCAAGGCCGGGATCCCGACACCGAACGGGCACATCAACAGCACGAAGAGCATGCCCGTGAGAGCGAACCAGGCGACCATGGACGAGGCCGCGCCGATCGCCAGGTACCGGATCGCGGACCAACAGGACCGCAGCCGGGTGATCACCTGGACAGTCTCCCATCCGGAGTCCGGCGGTGTCATGGCGGTGCCGGTGCCACCGGGAGGGCGACGGCCGACATGCCACCGCGGCAAGGAAGGCCGCGAGGATCCTTGGAACCGGCCGGAACCGCACGACCCGTACATCCGACGGACGCCACGCCTTTCCGTCACCGAAGATTTCCCGGTGGAACAGGCTTTCGACATACGCCGTATCTCTTCCGTCGCAATGGACGACGTGAGTGCCGCTCAGTGGGATGCCCTGACCTGCCGGTGTCCGCTGTGTCCGGCTTTCTCATGGTGGATGCCGCGGTCCGCCGCAATGACCAGCGGTAATCCGCGACTGAAATAAGCGGCGACGCCAGGCGGTACTACGAGAGGTGAGCCGGCCAGAATGGGCTTCGAGGCGCCGTAGGCGAAATGCCGTAACGGTGGTTCGATGATTTGGCCCATCAAAGTATGGTGCTCGCTGCGAAGTATGATGCGTGAGAGTGAATTGCCTCGACAGTGGGCCGGTCATGGCGGACGATCGAATGCGCGCGGCATCCTGCAGGCGAAGCCTTGTTGCGCTTAGTTCCCTGCTCCCATCATATGGCGAAAAGGAGACCTATGCATGACGATGATGAGCCAGTAGGCCGAGTGCTCGGCAGGCGGCAGGCGTTGATTCTGCTCGGCGCCGCCGGTGCGACACTCGCCGCCGCTGGATCCGCCACTGCCAACGCCACCCCCTCCACGGCAGGAGCTCCCGAGGTCTGCGCGCTGGATTGTGTGGTCAAACCAGAGCAGATGGAGGGCCCGTACTTCGTCGACGAGCGGCTCAACCGCTCCGATATCCGCAGTGAGCCCGCCACCGGGCAACTGGTTCCCGGCACCGCGCTGGCACTCAATTTCACCATTCAGCAAATTCGTCAGCAGGTGTGCACGCCACTGCCGGGAGCGATGATCGACCTCTGGCAGTGCGACGCGTTCGGGCTGTACTCCGACATCCCGTCTCAGGGAAGTTCCGGCCGCCGATTCCTGCGCGGGTACCAGAACACCGACCAAGCGGGGGTCGCCCGGTTCACCACCATTCTGCCGGGCTGGTACACGGGACGCACGCTGCACATCCACATCAAAATACGTACCGTCGGAACCAACGGCCGGCCGTACGAGTTCACGTCGCAGCTTTACTTCACGCCCGAGTTCGGCGCGGCCTATCTGCGGACCGATCCGTACCGGCGGAAAGGTCCGGCCGACACGACCAACAACCGTGACTCGATCTACCGCAGTGGCGGAGCCCAAATGCTGCTGCGACCACAGCAGGTCGGAACCACCTACACGGCGGACTTCGCAATCGGCCTCGACTTGTCGAACACCCAGGTCGGCCGTCCCGACTAGCGCATTCCCCGGGCTGGAGTTCGTGGGCGGTCCGGCTGGGTGAAGCGGCATTCTGCAGTGCTGCCTCGATGCCCGGCTCCCTGCCCGCCCGTGTCATGGACGTGCCTTTCCCCGTCGACTCGGGAAAGGCACGTCCATGAGCACGATCCCGGTGATTCAGGACTTCTTGCGGGGTGCGCGCTTGCGCTTGGCGGGCGCTTCTTCGGCGACGGGCTCGGCGGGGGCCGATTCGGCGTTGTCGAACGCTTCGTAGATCTCGTTGGGAATGCGACCGCGCTCGGCGATCGCGTAGCCGTTCGCCGACGCCCAGGCGCGGACCTGCTGGTTGCGCTCGCGGTCGGTGGGCTTCGCCGTACCACCGGCCACGGTGGACTGTCCGGTCGCGACCTTCACTTTGCGTCCGCCGATTCGCCTGCTGGCGTCGATGAAGCGCTCGAGCTCTTCGCGCAGCGCGCCGGCGTTGTCATCGGAGAGGTCGATCTCGTAGGTGACGCCGTCGAGCGCGAAGGGCACGGTCTGGGTGGCTTCGCCACCGTCGATGTCGTCGACGATCTGGACGGATACCTTTTGTGCCATCGATAGTGCCTTCCGCTAGGTCATGCCACGCCACTTCAGATTGGCGCAGTGTCAATGAGCCTAACCGTCATCGACCGCGAAGGTGGAATGGCGGCCCCGCCGCGAGCGCGGGAGCGCGCTGAAGGCCGGTGCGAAACAAGTTAGGGTCCGGGTTGTGGAGAGCCTGTTTTTGACCCGGGTCCTGGGTGTGCTGCGTTCCGCCGGTGACGAGACGCTGTTCGTGCGGGACGGCCAGGTGACCACCTACGGGCAAGCGCTCGACTTGGTGTTCCGGTTGTCCGCCGGATTGCCCGAGGGCGGTGTCGTCGCCATCGACGCGGGCAACCGGCCGGAGACCGTTCTCCTGCAAGTCGCCGCGCAGCTCCGGGGTTCCACGGTTCTGCTGATCGCGGCTTCGGCGAGCTCGCGGGATCGGCACGCGGCGGTGTCGGCGGCCGGTGTCACGACGCTGGTGACCGATCAGGTGACCGGATGGCCCGCCGACGACACCCGGGTTATCGCGCTCGACGAACTGGTGGCCCGCGAAGGGGCCGAGCCGTCCACAGTGCCGGGGTCGGTCACCGTGATCTTTCCCACCGGTGGAACCACCGGGGCGCCGAAACTCATCCGGCACAGCGGGATCTACGACGGGATGGCGCATATCTTCGCACCGGATCCGGCGGGGCCGGGGCGCACTCTGCTGATCGCACCGATGACGCATATGACCGGGAACGCCACCGTGCTGGGGGCGATCCTGCGGCGGGAAAGTGTGGTGCTGCAGAAGGGCTTCGACGCGGGCACCGTACTGGACGCGATCGCGGCGCACCGGGTCACTTCACTTTCGCTCACGCCGGCGCGGCTGGCGGCGGTGCTCGACCATCCGGCCATGGCGTCGACCGACGTCAGCAGTGTGCGGCAGCTTTCGCTGGGTGCCGCGCCGCTCCCGCCGCGACGGCTGGCTCAGGCGCTCGACGTGTTCGGGCCGGTGGTCGGGCAGGGCTACGGGCTCACCGAGGCACCGATGATCGCGAGTATCTCCGCGGCGGAGCTCGACGGGCGGCCGGAGCGGCTCGAATCCGTGGGCCGGATCGTGCCGGGTATGGAGGCACGGATCGACGACGGTGAGGTCCTGGTGCGCGGACTGTCCATGATGGATGGCTACCACGGTGCGCCACCCATCGGCGACGGATGGTTGCGGACGGGCGATCTCGGCCGGTTCGACGACGAGGGCTATCTGTACCTGCTGGACCGCGCGAACGACGTCATCATCACCGGTGAACACGGCACCAAGGTGTACTCGACCGTGGTCGAGAACGCGCTCGCGCGGCATCCGCTGGTCCGGTCGGTGGCCGTGTTCGGCGTCCCGGGTGCGGGCGGCGAGGGGGAGCGGGTGCGCGCCGTGGTCGTTCCGGTTTCTCCGGGCACGCTGTCGGCCGACGAGATCCGGGCGCACGCCAGGGAGTACTTCGGACGGGAGCATTTCGTACCCTCCGATGTGGACTTCGCCGAAACCTTGCCGCTGACCGCGATCGGCAAGGTCGACAAGCGGGCGTTACGCGCTCCGTTCTGGTCGGGACACGATCGCCACATCGCCTGACCGAGGTGGTGCCAGCACCACCAAGAGTCTTCCCTCACGCGGGATCGATCCCGACGTCCGGTGGCCGTAGGTTCAGTCGGGACAGATCACCACGGTTAAGGGGAAACGATGAATGCAGGGGGCACGTGCGCCTTGGAGCTGGAATCCGTGAGCAAGGTCTACGGATCCGGTGACGGCGCGGTCACGGCTTTGAACGGGGTGACCGTAGGGGTGCGCAGGGGCACGTTCACCGCTGTGATGGGACCGTCGGGATCGGGCAAGAGCACCTTCCTGCACTGCGCGGCCGGTCTGGACCGGCCGAGTTCGGGGCGGGTGCTGCTGGGGGACACGGAACTGAGCAGGCTGAAGGAGAAAGCGCTCACTGAGCTGCGGAGGACCCGCATCGGGTTCATCTTCCAGGCCTACAACCTGCTGCCGTCGCTGAACGTTCTGCAGAACATCACGCTCCCGATGCGGCTGGCCGGGCAGAAGCCCGACCCGCAGTGGCTGCGCGAGATCGTCGAGGGGGTCGGGATCTCGAAGCGGCTCGAACACCGTCCGTCGGAACTCTCCGGCGGCCAGCAGCAGCGGGTCGCGATCGCCCGCGCGCTGATCACCCGGCCGGAGGTCGTCCTCGCCGACGAGCCGACCGGGGCGCTGGACACGCGCACCGCGCGCCAGGTGCTCGATCTGCTCCGCTCCATTGTGGACGACATGGGGCAGACCGTGCTGATGGTCACACACGACCCGGTCGCGGCGTCGGCCGCGCACGGCGTGCTGTTCCTGGCCGACGGCAAGCTCGCGGGTCACCTCGCGCAGCCGACGCCGGAACGTGTCGCCGAGCGCATGACCCACCTCGGGGAGTGGTGACGTCATGTGGGATTTGGCATGGCAGACGATCAAGACCCGCCTGAGCGGTTTCGTCGGCGCGTTCATCGCGATCCTCTGCGGGACGGCGCTGGTCGCCGGTTGCGGCATCCTGATGGAATCCGGTCTGCGGGCCGGTGTCCCGACCCAGCGGTACGCCGACGCGGCGGTCGTCGTCGGCGGGCAGCAGACGGTCGACCCGCCCGGTGCCGGTCCGATGGAGACCCAGCAGGTCGGCGAGCAGGCCTCGGTGCCGGTGACACTCGCCGGAACGATCACCGCGGTGTCCGGGGTCCGCGGCGCGGTGGCGGAGCAGAGCTTCCCGGCCAACGTGGTGACGGCCGACGGCCGGGCGTTGAACGGGCCGGAAGGCGGCCAGTCGCTGGGCCACAACTGGGACGCCGCCGCGCTGGCGCCGTTCTCGCTGCGTGAAGGCCGGGCGCCCGCCGGTGCGGACGAGGTTGTCCTCGACGCGGAACTGGCGTCTAGGAGCGGGGCCGCGGTCGGTCAGCGGGTGAAGGTCGCCGTCCGCTCCACGCCGGTGGACTTCCTGGTCTCCGGGATCGCCGCCCCGAAATCGGGCGACGGCCTGAGCCGGCAGTCCGCGGTGTTCTTCTCGCAGGAGAAGGCCGCCGAGCTCGCCGGAACACCCGGCCAGGTACACGCTATCGGCGTGCTGGCGAACCCCGGCGTCACGCCGGGCGACCTCGCCGAGAAGATCCGCGAAGCGGTGGGCACCGACAAGGTGACGGTGACGACCGGGGTCGAGCGCAGCACGGTCGAGTTCCTCGACGTCAGCCAGACCCGCATGCTGCTGATGGCGCTCGCGGGCTCGTTCGGCGGTTTCGCGCTCCTCATCGCGGTGTTCGTCGTCGCCAGCACCCTGGCGCTGGTCATCAACCAGCGCCGCCGCGAGTTCGCGTTGCTGCGGGCGATCGCGGCGACACCCCAGCAGATCCGCAAGCTCATCGGCGCCGAGACGATGCTGGTCGCGTCGGTCGCCGGTGTGCTGGGCAGTGGCCTCGGCGTCGCCGTCGGCTTCGGCCTGAGGAACGCCTTCGGGGCCGTCGGGGTGATCCCGCCGGACTTCGAACTGGCGCTCAGCCCGATCCCGCTCGTCGCCGCGCTGGCGCTGGGCCTGGGCACGGCCCGGCTGGCCGCCTGGTCCGCTTCGCGGCGCCCGTCGTCGATCCGCCCGGTGGAGGCGCTCGGCGAGGCCGCGGTGGAACGGCGCGAACTCGGCCGCGTGCGGACCTTCGTCGGCTGCGCTCTCGTGGTGGCGGGCCTCGGCGGCTCGATGGTCCCGATCTTCCTGCGCGGCGAGCCGGGGCTCGCGGCTTCGTCCAGTTCGGCGCTGATCATCGTGATCGGGCTGGCCGTCCTCAGCCCGAAGGTGGTCGCGTTCATGACCCGGATGATCGCCCCGGTGCTCAACCGGACCTCACGGATCAGCGGCTATCTGGCCGCCGCGAACAACCAAGCCAACTCGCGCCGCCTCGCCGCCGCGGTGACGCCGGTGATGCTGGCGGTCTCGTTCGCGCTGACGATGTTCTACAGCCAGACCTCCGCGGCCGCCGCCAGGCAGGAGGAGACCGTCGAGTCGACCACCGCGGACCACGTGCTCGCGAGTGGTACGGGCGGTCTGTCCCCGGAGGTGGCAGCGGCGGCGCGGCGGATCCCCGGTGTCTCCGCGGCGACCCCGGTCGTGCGCACCGAGGTGCTGAACACGGTGCAGGAGCAGGACAGAGTGCGCGTCGATCGGTACCCGGCGCAAGGGCTGGACGGCACGCAGGTCCGCGGAAACCTCGACCTGGGTGTCGTGTCGGGCAAGATCACCGACCTGACCGGGAACACCGTGGCGATGAGCGCATCGGAAGCCGACTGGTACGAGAAGAAGATCGGCGACGAGGTCGAGTTCTACTTCGGCGACGGCGCTCCGGCGAAGCTGCGCCTGGTCGCCACGTACACCCGGGATCAGGCTTTCGGCCGCTACGTGCTGCCGGTCGAGCTGGCGAGGGCGCACACCAGCGACCGGATGGACGACTCCGTGCTGGTGCGGCAGCAGCCCGACGCGGACTCGGCGACCGTGACCGCCGCCTTGCGTGACCTCGCGGCTCGGTATCCGGGTCTGGTCGTGACGCCGGGATCCGCGGTCGCCGCGCCCGAAGGCGGTCAGCAGCAGGCCCAGTTCTACGTCAACCTGGTCGCGGTCGGCGTGATCCTCGGCTACGTCGTGATCTCGGTGGCCAACACGCTGGTGATGAGCACGGCGCAGCGCTCGCGGGAGTTCGCGCTGCTGCGTCTGATCGGCACCACGAAACGCCAGGTCGTGCGGATGATGCGCTTCGAGGCGCTGGCGACCGTCGGGGTCGCGGCCCTGCTGGGGACCGTGGTGGCGGGAATTCCCCTGGTGCTGCTGAACCTCGGCCTGCGCGGGACACCGCTGCCGTCCGGCACGATCGCCGTCTTCGGCGGGGTCATCGCCGGGGCGATCCTGCTCGGCCTGCTCTCGCTCGGCCTCGCCACCCGGGTGGCGCTGCGGTCCAAGCCGATCGAGGCGATCGGCCTCCGCGAGTAGTGCGATCCCCGTCGTCCGGTCAGCTCTCCGCGGCAGGCCGGACGGCGGGGATCTTCCCGCCGCGGAAGGCGTCCACGAACAACCGGTGGTCCTCCCGCGACTGCTCGGCGTAGGCCATCCCGAACTCGGTCAGCGCGCGGACGAACTCGTCTTCGCGGTCACCGATCACTTCGGCGATGGCCGCTTCGCTCTGGAAATCGACCAGGGTCTGCTCGGAGTCCGAATCGGACACGCAGTGCATCTTCGCGGTGGCCCGGCCGAGGTAGTCGAGCACCGGCCGCATCTCCGCCGGCTCGGTCAGATCCGACCAGTCCAGATCGTCGACGTAGGGCGACAACTCCGAGACGACGAAACCCGTCCCGTCGATCTCCGTGTACCCGAGCCAAGGATCCGCGTGCGCCTGCAGGGCGCGCTGCGAGACGGCGGTGCGGTGCCCCTCGTTGGTGAAGTAGTCGCGGATGCTCTGCTCGGACACGATCCGGCTCGGCGCCGCGATGTTCCCTTGTTTCATCGACAGGACGACGTCGTTCTCGAGTGCCTGGGTCCGGCCTTCGACGAGGATGTTGTACGCGGGCAGCCCGGCCGAGCCGATGCCGAACCCGGTCCGGCCGACGATGTCCTTGACCCGGTAGGTGATGCTGCCGAACCGCTTGTTCTCCGGAATGGTGTCCAAATAGGACTCGAAGGCGGCGGTCGCGGTTTCGCGTTCGGCCTGTTCCAGTACCCGGACCCCCGGACCGTGCCGGAACCTGCGGTCGTAGTCCTCCACGGTGGTCACTTCGTCGAGCAGGTCGATCCGCGTCTTGAGCCTGGCCCTGAGCAGGACACTGTGCAGAACGCCTTCGGTGCTGTCCAGCTGGAGCCGGACGAGCTCGTCGCCGGGACGCTCCGCGTACTCGCGGACCTGCTTCACATAGGCGCGCAGGTAGGTGCCGATCAGCGTCTCGATGTCGTCGTCCGAGATCGCCTTGCTCCACGCCAGCAGCGCGACACTGGCCGCCAGCCGTTTGAGGTCCCAGGTGAAACAGCCGAGGTAGGCCTCGTCGAAATCGTTGACGTCGAACACCAGCGTCCCGGACGAATCCATGTAGCTGCCGAAGTTCTCGGCGTGGAGGTCGCCCTGGATCCACACCCGGCTGGTCTCGTCGTTCGCCCACGGGTCGTCCTCGTGCGCCATGTCCGCGTAGAACAGGCACGCCGAACCGCGGTAGAACGCGAACGGGGCGGCCGCCATCTTGCGGAACTTGCGGCGGAACGCGTCGGCGTCCGCGCGCATGAGATCGTCGAAGGCCTCCACCAGCACCTCGACGATCCGCGCTTGCCGATCGTCCTCGCCCTGCTCACGGATCCGTTCGACCACACCTGCCATCACGACCTCCAGACGCGTCTCACGGTGCCACAGGTCGGTTCGCCGGGCAGATCAGATCTTGCGGAATCGGGCGTCCAGCAGCGCGAAGGCGCCGAAAGCGGCGATCCCGGCCGCGAGCGCGAGCAGCATCGGACCACCGTAAGGCTGGGCGACGAGCGTCTTCAGCGCGGCGTCGAGCCCGCTCGCCTTGGCGGGGTCGAACGTGACCGCGGCGATGACCGTCAGCACACCGACGGTGCCGTACGCGACGGCGACCGCGATCCAGCCGATCTGCCCGAGCCGGATCGTCGTGGTCCTGGTCGGTCCCGAGGCGCTGCCGAAATCGAGTTCCCGAACGAAGGTCTTCCGGATCCCGCGCGAGGCGAGGAACACCGCCACCGCGACGACGGCGATCCCGGCGACGGTCACCAGCGCCGGCCCGTAGGACTCCGCGAGGACTTCCGCGACCAACGACGTCTGACCGTCGTCCGCTCCCGCGATGGCGATCTTCACCGCGCTGTAGGAGACGAGCCCGTACAGCACGACCTCGATACCGCTGACGATCCTGCGCACCGTCCGCCGCCGCGCCTTCACGTGCCGATGCCCGGTGAGTGCTTCGCTGAGCTGCCACAACGCCAGCACGGCGAGACCGGCCGCGATCAGCCACAGCAGCCACGCGCCACCTTCGGCGACCACCACCTGCAAGGCGCCCGCCTTGTCGGCCTTGGCGTTGTCGCCCAGGGCGACCTGCGCCGCGAGCCACGCGACGAGCAGATGCACGACGGCGTAACAGAGAAGCCCACCTCGGGCTATCAGGTCGAACGTCTTGCTGTCGCGCATCGGGCGATCCTTGTCGAGCGGGCGCCCGTTCACCAGGGCCGGCCGGAGCAATGTGTCCGATCTGTCAGCTTTTCCGCGCTGCCGGTCAGCCGTACCACTCGTCGAGGCCCGTACCGGTCTTCGCGGAGCGGGGTTTGGCGAACGTCACAGTGCCGCTCTTGATCTCCACCTAGGTGGAGGGTGAATCCTGGGGTCACCAACTGCTTCAAGGAGTGATCATGAACGAGGACAAGGGTTTCTACTCGATCATCGAGTACGCGGTCGACGGGCCCGAGACCCAGTCGGCGCTGGTGGACGCCTTCGCCGACATCCAGGACCGCTGGGTCCGGTTCTACCCGGGGTACGTCTCGGCGCGGTTCCACGCGAGCATCGACGGCACGAGGGTCTTCAACCTCGTCAGCTGGGCGAGCGAGGCGGACTACCGGCATTTCGAAGAGACGTCGGACACCGCGGGCCGCCTCGAAGCCATCCAGGCGGCGCTCGACGGCCTGCCCGGCGAGGTGGAGTCGCGGGTGAGCGCGAACCCGCGCTACCGCGTGGTCCGCGAAATCGGCCCAGGCTCGCGAGTGGCTGACTGACCGCGGGGGATCGGCGTCGGAGGATCACGCGCGGGAGGGCCGAAAGTCCCGGTCCGAAAAGGACCACGGCCACTCCCGGCGGCGCCTCCGGCGCGACAGGCTGAGAGGACCCTCTCCGGCTAGGAGCCGCGATGATCCTCACTGAAACACCGGTCGTCACCGCCGCGCTGGAGGCCGCGGTCCGGGCGCCGTCGCCTCACAACACCCAGCCCTGGCTTTTCGAGCTCGGGCCGGACGTCATCGACGTCGTCCTCGACGAGAACCGCGTTCTCACGGTGTGCGACCCGGACCGGCGCGAGGCGCGGCTGTCGTGCGGCGCGGCTCTGCTGAACCTCGAGCTCGCGATCGCTGCCGCCGGGCGGTCTTGCGACGTGGAGCTGCTGCCGGAGAAGGACCGGCCGGAACTGCTGGCGAGGGTCGGGCTCCGGGCCCGGCACCGGGCGACGGCGGCCGAGCAGCGCCTGGCAACGTCGATCCGCGCGCGGTACAGCAACCGGCGGCCGTTCGCCTCGACCCCGGTCCCGGCCGGGGCCCGGCACGCGGTGCGGCTGGCGGCCCGCGAAGAGGGCGCGAAACTGATCCTGCTCGACGAGCTCGGTCTGCTGGAGGCCGTCGCCGGCCTGATCCGGCGGGCCGATCACCTGCAGACGCTCGACGAAGGCTTCCAAGCGGAACTGCGCGCGTGGACCAAGGGGGACGGCAGCCACGACGGCGTCCCCGCCTACGCGGGCGGGCCGCGTCCCTCGGGCGGGCTGCTGCCGGTGCGGCACCACGGGGAGAGCGACCAGACACGGGAATTCGAACGCGACCCGGTCGTCGCGGTGCTGACGACGCCGACCGACGGGCCGCTCGCGCAGGTCCGGGCCGGGCGGGCGATGCAGCGGGCACTGTTGACGGCGACCTCGCTCGGCCTCAGCGCGTCCTTCTATTCGCAGCCCATGGAAATCCCGTCCGCTCGCACCGTCCTGCGGTCGCTGCTCGGGGAGAACGAACACCCCCACATCGTTTTCCGCCTGGGCTATGGCTTCCCTGGGAGCACCACACCGCGCCGCCCGGCCGGCGCGGTCACCAGGATCAGACCGTGAGCGCACCCGCCGTACTCGGCACCCACGAGTGGACGGCCGAGGAGACCCGGATCCTGGTGCGGGCCGCGCGCTGGACGCCACGGCAGTGGCTGCGCGGCGAATGGCCGCTGGAGGTCCGGGGCGACGGCGTCGACGTGGTCGAGCGGCCGGGGGAGGACAGCAGGGGGAGGCTCATCGCGTGCGGCGCGCTGCTCGTCCATCTCGAGATCGCCATGCGGGCGCTGGGCTGGCTCCCGAAGACCGATTTCTCGCGCGACGACGCCGATCCGCGACGGATCGCGCGGATCACCGCCGCCGCGCGGAAACGCCCCGACGCCGGCGATCTCGCCTGGTTCGGGGCGATGTCCGGGCGCGCGTCGTACTCGTGTCACGGTTCGCCGATCCTGAGCGTGGACGAGGAACCGGCCGACGGTGTCCGCGTGAAGTCGCTTTCGCCGCGCCGGATCCGGTCCCTGCCGAGGGTCGGTGCCGCGATCGCCCGGACGATCGCGCCACCCGGCGAGGATCCGGAGGAATCCTGGTCGGCGTTCTTGGTGACCACCGCATCCGAGGCACGCCGTCCCCTCGTGCGGGCGGGGCTGCTGGCACAGCGGATCCGGTTGCACGCCACCGAGGCGGGCCTGCGGTGCTCGACCGTCATCGAGCCGTTCGATCCGCCGAAGGTCCGGGTCTCGCTGTTCGGGCTCACCGGGCTGCCCGGTATCCCGCAACTGGTGGTCGGCATCCATCACGCGCGGCGGCGATAACGGGCGCGGATCCCTAAGGCCGCGAGCAGCCCGAGGACGGCCAGCCCGATCGGCCGGAGCGTGACCGTCCATGGCCACGACGCGCCACCGAGTTCGAGATGCGCGGACGGGTATTCCAGAGTCCTGGCCGTCCATCGCGTGGTCGCGGTGTCCGTGGTGTGCGCCAGGTCTTCGAGTACCGCGTCGAACGGGAAACCGGGCCCGGCGTGCAGGTAGACGGGTGAGAACCCGGAGTACCGGTCGGCGGCGTGACTCGCGGCGGCGTCGGCGCCGGGCACGATCAGCCGGTCGAGGTCGTCCGCCACCGCGGTGCGCGGGGCGAAGGTCAGCCCGTGCCGGGACTGGATCGGCGTGCCGACGGCCGTCGTCTCGACCGCCAGCGACTGGCCGTAGGTGTCGAACACCGCGGCGAGTTCCAGTTCCCGGATGCCGCTGGTCAGCAGGACACCCAGCCTCGGCTTGTCCCATCGGAAGGCGGTGTTGAACCCGACGACGGTGTCCGCGGCCTCAAAGGTGTTCTGTGCCATCGGTGTGCTGGAGCCGGGGAAGTAGTGGGTCCATCCGACGGCTTCGGCCGTTTTCCGCGCGGTCTCGGTGCCGGCGATCCGCTCGGTGATCCGGAACGCCCCGTCGATCCCGGACAGGATCCCGGCCGTGGTCACGATGTTCCCGTCGTCGACGTACCGTGTGCCGCGAATCCAGTCCACGGTGGGGAATTCGTCGTCGAAACCGCCGATGCGCAGCCAATGCGCGGTGGCGTGGCGTCCGTCGAGGAGCCCGGCCGAGGCGAGGACGCCCGAACCGTTGCAGACGCTCATGAGCAGCGCGCCCTTCGACGACTGCCGCCGGAGCCAGTCGGTCACCGGCCGCGTGGTCGGCTCGCCGAGGTCCGGCAGGGCGGGCACCACCACGACATCCGGCGCGCCGGATGACAACAGGCTGTCGAGGTCGGCGAAACTGAGGTCCGGGATGAGGTCGAGCCCGCCGGTCAAGGTGACCGGCCGGGCCTCCGGCGCGACGGTGTAGACGTTGAACGCGCCGGCCGCCGCCAGGATCTCGTACGGGGCGAGCGTGTCCGAGACGACGGCGCCTTCGTTCCCCACGACGACCACCGCGGTCGGCTTGGCGGGATCGTGCGCGCGCCGGACCGGTTTCGGCACGACGCCGTCAGGTCTCGGTGTGTAGCGGTTTTCGAAGCTGGCGCTGAGCGTGATCCCGCCGAGTGTGAGCGGCAGGGCCAGCGCGGCGACGGTGAACGCGAGCACGGTCAGCGTGACACGGAAGAAGGCGCGCATCCTCAGGCTCCGTACTCGGCGCGGCGGCGGAGCATGGCGGCGAGCATCGCGGGCACCATCAGCACGTGCCCGGCCGTCATCAAGGTCGGCCCGGAGACCAGGCCGGTCCAGAAGAACGGCAGGAAGAGAACGTAGGGCAGGTACATCGCGGCCGACATCTCCGCGATCGAAGCCCAGCCGTGGCGCCGGATCCGCATCCACAGCGCCATGCCGAGCGACATGTTCGTCGCCATCACCAGTGCGCTCGCGGTCACGTTCTTCGCCAGATCCGGCCACAGGAACGACCAGACCGGTTCGAGGACGATCATCCCGGCCACCATCGCGACGAGCATCTCGACGGCGTGGCGTGTGAAGTGCAGGACGGCCCTGCCGCGGGTCTTCGGTTCTGTCGTGTGGTTCATTCCCGGCTCCCTCGATCGGTGCAATGGGAGCAATGTTCGGGTTCGGCGGGGCATATCGGCAGGTGCCGGAAGTCATGACCGGGGTCATGTGACCCCGTCAGAACAGGCCGAGTTCCTTCGCCCGCAGCGCAGCCTGGGTCCGGTCCCGCACCTGGAGTTTGGTCAGCACGCTCGTCACGAGATTCTTGACCGTGCCCTCGGCGAGGAACAGCGTCTTGGCGATCTCCCGGTTGCTGCGGCCGTCCGCCAGGAGCCGGACCACTTCGAGCTCCCGCTCCGAAAGCGGGCTCGCACGCGGCGGGTCGGCGGGCAGTTGGGCCACCTTCGCCACGAGCTTCGCCGCCACCGAGGGCTGCAACACCGACTCGCCCCGCTTGGCCGCGACCAGCGCCTCGACAAGCCGGGCCGACGAGACGTCCTTGAGCAGATACCCGACGGCACCTGCCCGCAACGCGGCGAAGACGTCCTCGTCGTCGTCGAACGTGGTCAGCGCGAGTACGCGGACGCCGGGTTGCTCGGCGCGCAACCTGGTGGTCGCGGCGATCCCGTCCAGCACCGGCATCCGCAGATCCATCAGCGCGACGTCGGGACACAGTTCGGCGCAGAGCCGGACGGCCTGCTCGCCGTCGCCCGCTTCACCCACGACCTCGATCTCGGGCTGGACCTCCAACAGCGTCGCCAACGCCTCGCGGAACAACGCCTGGTCGTCGACGATCAGCACGCGGACGCTCATCCCGGCACCTCCACGGTGAGCGTCAAACCGTGCCCTTCCGCGGAGTCGACCGACACCCGGCCGCCCAGCCCGGCGACCCGCTCGCGGAGTCCCACGAGCCCGAAACCCTTGTCCGGTGCGGGATCCCCGGCCAGGCCGCGGCCGTCGTCGCGGACTTCGAGCCGGACCCGATCGGTGACGGCGTAGTCGAGCACCACGGTCGCGGCCTGGGCCCGCGCGTGCTTGCGCACGTTGGTCAGTCCCTCCTGGGCCGCCCGGAACAGCGACTCCTCCACTTCGACGCGGGTGTCCCGCGCCGTGCCCTTGACCTCGAGCCCGGTCGGCACACCGGCCGCGGACGCTTCGTCCACCAAGGTCCGCAACGCTTCCGAAAGAGGTGCGGAGTGCGGTTCCCGCAACGCCGAGACCGACCGGCGGACCTCCGCCAGCGCCTCGCGCGACTGGTCCTGCGCCTTGGCGAGCATCGCGTCGACCCGTTCCGTGTCACCGGTGCCGATCACCGCGCGGGCGGCCTGCAGCATCATCTGCACGACCGTCAGATGGTGACCGAGCCCGTCGTGGATGTCGCGCGCGACCCGATTGCGCTCCTGGGTCGTCGCGAGCTGTTCGGCCTGGGCGGCGTAGTCGCGAAGACGTTCATGCGCCTCGGCCAGTTCCTCCCGCGACCGCTTCTCGCGGACGATCAGCTCGGTCACCACCGCGGCGAACACCATGACAGCCAGCGTCCCGAGCCCTTCGCGGAGCCCGTCCAACGGCGCCATCGGCAGATGGATCAGCGGGATCAGCACGGCGACCCCGAAGGCCACGGGCAGTGGCAGCAGCAACACGGTGTGACAGACGAGGACCACGAGAAGCAGGACCGCGCCGACAGCGGCGCCCGAAAGCGAGAACAGTGTGAAGCCGAGCGGTAACTGAACGCAGACGTACGCGATCGCGAGCGCCCGCCCGCGTTTCTGGACCCACGGGAACCCGGCGATCGCGATCGCCGCGTAGACCAGCCCGACGACGAGCGTCGGCAGCACGAGCGTCTCGTAGTTGGCCGAGCCGAGGGGCAACGTCACGTACGCGACGAGGGTCAGCACGGCCAGGGCCCGGTTCACGGACACACCATGCCACACACTCGCGTTCAGTCCTCTAAATGCGATAGATGCACCGCATCCAGAGGACTAAATGCGGTAGTGACCTCGCAACACCGGACCGACCCCGGTTCGATGTCTTGGTCGGCTGGAAGTACGTGAAGGCCCCCTTCCTTGCGCCTAGCGCAAGGAAGGGGGCCTTCACGTACTTGGGGGAGGGGTGAAGGTCGAGTTTCTCCGGCTGAGCCGCGTGAAGGGGGCCTTCACGCGCGGTTGTCGCGACTGGTGATGTCGCTGGGGTCCAAGATGCTGGTTCGGGCCGGATGAGGGGAACTTTGAGGGACTTTGGGTCCCTCAAGGAGTCCTTCACGGACTTGCGGGTCGTCACGTTCGCCCCATGTGCACCAGCAGTCACACCGCGACACCCAAGTCCGTGAAGGGGGCCTTGCCTACTCTGAAGGTAGTGAAGGAGTCCTTCACGGACTCCGGAACCCCGTCGGCCCCGCGACTGTCAGGCGATGGTGCTGTTCCGGATCTCCAGCGAAAAAGGCGTCTGGACGTCCTCGGGTTCGAGGTCGCTCCCGCCCGCGATGCGCCGTCGCAGCAGATCGACCGCGGCCCGCGCGATCGCCGCCTTGTCCGGGGCGATCGTCGTCAGCGAGGGCAGGCTGTACGCGCTCTCCTCGTTGTTGTCGAAGCCGACGATCGCCATGTCCGACGGCACCTGGACGCCCCGCTCGGCCGCGGCGCGAAGGGCGCCGATGGCGAGAAGGTCGTTGAAGCAGAAGACCGCGTCCGGCGGTTCCGGCAGCGCGAGGAGATGCGCCATCGCCTCGGCGCCGTTGGCGCGGTGGTAGCGAAGGGCGGGCAGGACCAGTTCCGGAATGGGCGCGATCCCCGCCTCGTCGAGCGCGAAGTGGTAGCCCTCCAGCCGTTGCGCTGCGGTGTGGCGCTGCGGATGCGCGCCGATCGCGGCGATCCGGTGGCGGCCGAGCGAGATCAGGTGCCGCACCGCGATCCGCGCGGCCTGGACGTTGTCGATGCCCACATGGTCTATCGGGACGTCGACGACGTGCTCGCCGAGCATCACGAGCGGCACACCCGGCGCCAGGTCTTCGAAGTCGTTGGTGTGCAACGCTTCCGGGCTGATGATCGCCCCGTCGATCAGATGCGGGCCCAGTGCGGACAGCGCGTTGCGCTCCCGCTCGCGGGTGCCGAGGGTCTGTTCGATGAGCACGTTCCACTCGTGCTCCTGCGCCGCCTGCAGCACCAGTCCCGCCAGCTCGCCGAAGTACGGGATGCTGAGTTCGGGCAGCATCAGCCCGAGGAACCCGGTGCGGCCGCGGCGGAGGTTGCGGGCACCGAGATTCGGCCGGTAACCGGTCGACGCCAGTGCTTCCTCGACGCGTTTGCGGTTCTCCGGCTTCACGAAGTCGTAGCCGTTGACCACGTTCGAGACGGTCTTGACCGAGACGCCCGCAAGCTTGGCGACGTCCTTGAGCGTGGCCACCCTCGCTCCCCTCTGCAGTGCTCCGGCACAGATCCGGCACAGCCTAGCCGCGCGAACGGCGGATTTACAACGTTGTACCAACGATGTAAATCTGGCATCGTCCTTATGAGTGACATGGGTCACCGCAGACCCGTGTGCTCGACTTCCCCGAGGAGCGATCGATGTCCCTGCCCATCCGCCGCACCCTGGTCCTGGTGGCCGGCCTCGCGCTCGCGCTGACGGCCTGCACCAGCCGCGAGAACCAGCAATCCGCCCCGTCGGGGGCGGGACCGGCCGCTTCGGCGGCGCCGAGCCAGGCCGCGACCGGGCCGGGGTGCGCCCGCGAGAAGACCGGCTACCCGCAGGTGGACGTGAAGAACGCGGTCATCGGCTTCTCCCAGTCGGAGAAGGAGGCGAACCCGTTCCGGATCGCCGAGACGCAGTCCATCAAGGACGAAGCGGCGAAACTCGGTGTCCCGGCGGACAAACTGCTGGTCACCAACGCGCAGAGCGATCTCAACAAGCAGGTCAGCGACATCAAGTCGTTGCTGGACCGGGGCGCGCAGCTGCTCATCGTGGCGCCGCTGAACTCCGACGGCCTGCAGCCCGCCCTCGACGCGGCGAAGGCCAAGAAGGTCCCGGTCATCACGATCGACCGCAAGGTGACCTCACAACCGTGTTCGGACTACCTGACCTTCATCGGCTCGAACTTCGTCGAGCAGGGCAAGCGCGCGGCACAGGAGATGGTGAAGGCGACCGGCGGCACCGGCAAGGTCGCGATCCTGCTCGGCGCGTCCGGCAACAACGTGACCACCGACCGCACCAAGGGTTTCAAGGACGAGATCGCTTCGACGCCGGGCATCTCGATCGTCGCCGAGCAGACCGGTGAATTCGACCGCTCCAAGGGACAGACGGTCATGGAGCAGCTGATCCAGAGCAACCCCGAGATCACCGCCGTCTACGCCGAGAACGACGAGATGGGCATCGGCGCGGTCACCGCGCTCAAGGCCGCGGGCAAGACGCCGGGCAAGGACGTCAAGATCGTCTCGATCGACGGCACCCGCAACGCCGTCCAGCTCATCGCCGACGGCAGTTACAACGCGGTCATCGAGTCCAACCCGCGCTTCGGCCCGCTCGCCTTCTCCACCCTGGCGGACTTCGCCGCGGGCAAGGAGATCCCGCCGACCGTGGTGATCTCCGACGACCAGTACGACTCGGCGAACGCCGCGCAGAAGCTCGGGAACGCGTACTGACGATGGAACCGGTTCTCGAGGTCGAAGGCGTGACGAAGACGTTCGCCGGGGTGCGCGCGCTCGACGACGTGTCGTTCGCGCTCCGGCCGGGCGAGGTGCACGCGCTGGTGGGCGAGAACGGCGCCGGCAAGTCGACGCTGATCAAGGTGCTCACCGGCGTGCACAGACCGGACTCCGGCACGATCCACGCGCGGGGCGCGATCTCCACGATCTACCAGGAGGTCAACCTCATCCCGCTGATGAGCGTGGCGAGCAACGTGTACCTCGGCCGCGAGCCGAGGAGACGGCTCGGGCTCGTCGACTGGGCGCGGATGAACTCCGACGCGGCGGCCCTGCTGGCGGACTACGGCATCGACACCGACGTCCGCCGTCCACTCGGGACACTCGGCGTCGGCGCCCAGCAGATGGTCGCGCTCGCCCGCGCCGTCTCCGTCGACGCCGACGTCGTGATCATGGACGAGCCGACGTCCTCGTTGGAGCCGCGTGAGGTCGAGACGCTGTTCGAGGTCATCGGCAGGCTGCACGAGCGCGGGATCGCGATCGTGTACGTCAGCCACCGGATGGACGAGCTGTACCGGATCTGCGAACGGGTGACGGTGCTGCGGGACGGCAAGCGGGTCCACACCGGACCGCTCGCCGACCTGCCGAGGCTGGAACTGGTGTCGATGATGCTGGGCCGCAGTGTCGGCGACATCCGATCGCACGGGTCGACAGCCTTCGAGGGTGATCACGAAGCGGGCAGGGAACCGATACTGCGCGCGGAAAACCTCACCAGCGGCAACCGGCTGGGCGGAGTCTCGGTGGAGATCAAACCCGGCGAGATCGTCGGGCTGGCCGGGCTTCTAGGCTCCGGCCGGACCGAGACCGCGCGGGCGATCGTCGGCGATCTGCCGCTGTCCGGTGGCACCGTTCTCGTGGGAGGGAAGCAGATCCCGCGGGGCAATGTGGCGGCCGCGATGCGCGCGGGCGTGAGCATGCTCGCCGAAGACCGCAAGACCGAGGGGATCATTCCCCATCTTTCGGTCCGGGAGAACATCGTGCTGGCCGCGTTGCCGAAGCTGTCCCGCTTCGGCCTGGTCAGCCGGGCCCGGCAGGACAGGATCGTCGACACGTTCGTCAAACGCCTGCGGATCAAGGTGTCCAGTCCCGACCAGAAGGTTTCCGAGCTTTCCGGCGGCAACCAGCAGAAGGTGCTGCTGGCCCGCTGGCTGTGCACCGAACCGAAGGTGCTGCTGCTCGACGAGCCGACCCGGGGCATCGACGTCGGCGCGAAGGCGGAGGTACAGGCGCTCATCGACGAACTCGCCAAGGACGGGCTCGCCGTCCTGCTCATTTCTTCCGAGATGGAGGAACTCCTCGACGGCGCCGACAGGCTGGTCGTGCTCAAGGACGGCGCGGTGGTGGGGGAACTGGCGGGGGAGCAGCTGACCCAGGACCACGTGCTGGCCGCGATCGCCTCGGGCGGGGAAACGAATGACTAGCACCCAGCAGAGAACCGAGGGCCCGGGAAGCATCATGACGGACACGGCGAAGACGGTGGACCGGACCAGGGTGGCGCGCTGGCTGCAGGAGTACGGCGTGTACGTCGCCGTCGTCGCGCTCGTGCTGTTCAACATCGCGTTCACGGCGAACTTCCTGACCGTGGGCAACTTCCGCACCCAGCTCATCCAGGCCGCACCGGTACTGGTGGTCGCGCTCGGGATGGCGCTGGTGATCGGCACCGAGGGCGTCGACCTCTCGGTGGGCGCGGTGATGGCCCTGTCGGCGGCGATCATCCCGTTGTACCTCGGCGCCGGGACGCTGCCCGCCGTCGCCATCGCGCTCGCCGCGGGACTGGCGGCGGGCGCGCTCAACGGCGTCCTCGTGGCCAAGGTCGGGATCCAGCCGATCGTGGCGACACTGGCCTTGCTCGTCGGCGGGCGCGGGCTCGCGCTGGTGCTCGCCGACGGCCAGCTCGTCCAGCTGCACGATCCGGGTTTCCTCGCCCTCGGCACCGGTGAAGTCCTCGGGATCCCGGTGAGCGTCCTCATCGCGGCCGTCCTGGCCGTCCTGATGGCGGCGCTGGTCGGGAAGACGGCGTTCGGCAGGCGGCTGGTCGCGATCGGCGGCAACCGCCGTGCCAGCGTGCTCGCCGGGCTGCCGGTCAACCGCGTCCTCATCGGCGTCTACGCGATCTGCGGACTGCTCGCCGCGCTGGCCGGGGTGCTCTCCACCGCCCGGCTCGGCGCCGGCGACCCCGCGGACGCCGGACTGCTGATGGAACTGTCCGCGATCACCGCGGTCGTGGTCGGCGGGACCCCGCTGACCGGCGGACGCGTCCGCATCCTCGGCACGGTGATGGGTGTCCTGCTCATGCAGCTCGTCCGCGCCACGCTCATCAAGCACAACCTGCCGGATTCGACCGCGCAGATGATCCAGGCCGCGATCATCGTCGGCGCGGTGTACGTCGCACGGGAACGGAGCAGCCGATGACCGCGGCGCCCACCTTGGCCGGGCAGGACTCCACCCGGCGCGAGCTGATGACCGGAGTACTGCAGAAACAGGGCGCGGCCATCGCGCTGGTGCTCATGGTCGCCGTGGCGTGGCTGCTGTTCCCGCGCTTCGGCAGCCTGGACAACCTGCGCGACATCGCGTTGCAGAGCTCGTTCCTCGCGATCATCGCGCTCGGGATGACGTTCGTGATCATCACCGGCGGGATCGACCTGTCGGTCGGTTCCGTGTACGCGCTGGGCGGGGTCCTCGCGGCATACGGTTCTCAGTGGGGCTTCCTCGTGGCGCTTTTGCTCCCGCTGGCGGTCTGCGGGCTGATCGGGCTGATCAACGGGCTTCTCGTCGCGAAAACCGGGATGGCGCCGTTCATCGTCACGCTGGCGACGCTGCTCTTCGCCCGCGGGCTGTTGCTCGCGATCACCAGCGAAGGCGCCACGACGTACAAGATCCCGGAGGGTGAGGCGTTCGTCGAACTCGGGCGCGGCACGCTGTTCGGGTTCGGTTATCCGGTGTTCATCGCGGCGGCGCTGTGCCTGATCGGCGGGCTCCTGCTGCGGCGGACCCGGTTCGGGCAGTCGGTGTTCGCCACCGGCGGCTCGGAGCAGTCCGCGAAGCTGATGGGACTGCCCGTCGCGCGGACGAAGGTCACCGTCTACGTCATGAGCGGTGTCCTTTCCGGGCTCGCGGGCGCGCTCACCGCGGCCTATCTGCAATCCGGTGTCACGGTGATCGGGGTCGGCCTCGAACTGGACGCCATCTCCGTCGTCGTCATCGGGGGCACCCTGCTGACCGGTGGGATGGGCACGATTCTCGGAACGGTCATCGGGGTGGGCATCCGAACGGTCATCCAGAACGTCATCAACCAGATAGGAACTCTCGACAGCAACTACCAGTCGGTGGTCAGCGGCGCGTTCCTGCTGGTGGTCGTTGTCCTGCAGCGGTCGCTGGCCCGCACGACCACCCGGAGATAGGGAGATCGCATGCACCGAAGAACCGCGCGCGTCCTGAGCGTCGTGGCCGGTCTGCTGGCCGCCGCGACGACACTCGTCCCCGTCGCCCAAGCCGCCCCCGTCCCGCTCCCGACTCCATGGACGAGCCAGGTCTCGCCGTCCAACGCGTTGCCCGAGTACCCGCGCCCGCAACTGGTGCGCTCGGAATGGCTCAACCTCAACGGGACCTGGGGGTTCACCGGCGCGCCGAACCTGAACTCGCCGCCGATCGGCAGGCCGCTGGGCGAGAACGTCCTCGTGCCTTACCCGATCGAGTCGATGCTTTCGGGGATCAAACGGCACGAGGACAACATGTTCTACCGCCGGACGTTCACCGTTCCGTCCACTTGGGACGGCCGCAGGGTGAAGCTCAACTTCGGCGCCGTCACCTGGGAGACCAGGGTCTGGGTCAACGGGACGTCGATCGGGAGCCACACCGGCGGTTTCGACGCCTTCTCGTTCGACATCACCCCGGCGCTCAAGGCGGGGGAGAACGAGATCGTCGTCGGTGTCGCGTCGCCGGTCGACGGCAGCCGGTACCCGATCGGGAAACAGCGCAAGACGCCCGGCGGCATCTTCTACACGGCGGCGTCGGGGATCTGGCAGACCGTCTGGCTGGAACCGGTCCGGGCCGAGCACATCACCCGGCTCGACACCACGCCGGACGTCCCCGGCGGCGCGCTCGACCTCGTGGTCCAAGGCACGCCCGGGCAGCAGGCGACCGCCGAAGTGCTTTCGGGCGGCCAAGTGGTCGGCACCGCGACCGGAGCCGTCGGATCCCACCTGCGGGTTCCGGTCCCGAACGCGCGGCTGTGGTCACCGGACGATCCGTTCCTCTACGACCTGCGGGTGCGGCTGCCGGGAGGCGACGTCGTCACCGGGTACTTCGGCATGCGCTCGCTGGGCAAGGCGATGGTCGGCGGCGTGATGCGGCCGCTGCTCAACGGCAAGTTCGTCTTCCAACTGGGCACCCTCGACCAGGGGTATTGGCCGGACGGCATCTACACCGCGCCGACGGACGAGGCGCTGCGGTTCGACCTCGCACGCCAGAAGGCCTTGGGCTTCAACATGGTCCGCAAGCACATCAAGGTCGAACCGGCGCGATGGTTCTATCACGCGGACAGGCTCGGGCTGATGGTCTGGCAGGACATGCCCGCGCTCGACGCCGTCGACGAAGTCCCCAACGGGCACACGAACTTCGAGTCCGAACTGCGGCGGATGATCGAGCAGCACAAGGGCATCACGTCGATCGTGCAATGGGTGCCGTTCAACGAGGGCTGGGGCGAGTACGACGCCGGACGCATCGTCGACCTGGTCCGCTCGATCGACGACACCCGGCTGATCAACCACAACTCGGGTTCCAACTGCTGTGTGTCCGATCCGGATCCCGGCAACGGTGACGTGATCGACGATCACGCGTACCAGATCTCCACCGGCACAAGGCAACCCGACGCGAGACGGGTCGCGGTGCTGGGGGAGTACGGCGGCCTCGGCAGACGCGTCGTCGGGCACGAATGGGAACCCGGCAAGGGTTTCGCGTACGGCGCGCTGTACCCGGACGAGACGTCGCTGACGAACCGGTACGTGGAGATCACGAAGCAGGTCGGGCGGATGGTGCAGGGCCGCGGGCTTTCCGCGTCGGTCTACACCGAACCGTACGACGTCGAGAACGAGGTCAACGGCTTCTACACCTACGACCGCCGTGTCCTGAAGATGACCGAAGCGCGGGTGCGCGAGATCAACCAGAAGGTGCTCGCCATCGCCAAGGGCACCGAAGTGGGCAAGGGCGAGCCGGTTTCGCTGAGGGTCACCACGGCCGGGTACACCGACCGGTACTTGCGGCACCAGAACGATTTCGTCCGCACCGACGTCCTCGGCGAAGGCAGCGCGGACGTCGCCAAGAAGGACGCGACGTTCTGGGTACGGCAGGGGCTGGCCGACGCGGCGTGCCTGTCGTTCGAGTCGCGGAACTACCCCGGGCAGTTCCTGCGGCACGCGTCGTCGCGGATCCGCAAGGACGCGAACGACGGTTCGGCCCTGTTCGCCGCGGACGCGACCTTCTGCGCGAGGGAGGGTGCCGGAGGAACGGCACTGGAGTCGTTCAACCAGCGTGGCGCCTACATCCGCCACTACGCGGAGACGGTCTATCTCGCGCGCAGCGGCGGGGCGAACCCTTGGGACACCCCGTCGGGTTTCGCGGCGGACACGACGTGGGCCGTCTCGGTCCCGCTCTGGCGCAGCGGCGCCGACCTGCCGCTGGATCAGGCAAGGTCGTTCAAGGTGACCACACCGGGCTTCACCGACCGTTTCCTGCGGCACCGTGACGGTCTCGCGCGGACGGACGTGGTGAACGCGTCGAGTGCGGCGGTGCTCAAGGCGGACGCGACGTTCTTCGTGCGGCGCGGCCTCGCGGATCCGTCGTGCTACTCGCTGGAGGCGCGCAACTATCCGGGCCAGTTCCTGCGGCACGCGGACTTCCGGGTGCGGCTCGGCGGGAACGACAACACCGACCTGTTCCGGAAGGACGCGACGTTCTGCGCCCAGCCCGGACCCGGTGGCGTGCGGCTCGCGTCGGTGAACGAACTGGGCACGAACATGCGGCACTACGCCGAGGAGGTCTTCGTCGCGGCCAGCGGCGGTGGCCACCCGTTCGACAACCCGGTCTCGTACGACCAGGACGTCACCTGGGCGGTCTCGGGGGCTTGGGCTCCGTAGGCCGGTCTCGTGAGTGTCGTAACCGGCGCGACCTTGATCAACGGAGGGTTGAGCGTCCCCGATCCTCCGTTGATCAAGGTCCGAGACTCGAGTAGTTCACGTGACTGGATGGACGGCACGTGTGATCAGACGGACGACACGCGTGATTGGATGGACGACTCACGGCTCGCACTACGCCCGGTAACCTTGCCCCCATGACCGGCCCGGACACACCCGCCTCGTTCAAGCTCGCGTACGTCCCCGGCGTGACGCCCTCGAAGTGGGTCCGGATCTGGAACGAGCGGTCGCCCGGCGTTCCGCTGGACCTCGTCCAGACGACCGCCGCCGACGCCGCCGCGCTGGTCCGGGAGCGCGAAGTGGACGCCGTCCTGCTGAGGCTCCCGATCGACCGCGAGGGCTTGCACGCGATCCCGCTCTACACCGAGACGACTGTCGTGGTCGTCCCCAAGGACCACCTGGTCGCCGCCGCGGACGAGGTCTCCGTCGACGACATCGCCGACGACATCGTGCTGCACCCGCTCGACGACACGCTGGAGTGGGACCGGCCGCCCGGGAAACCCGCGCTGGAGCGTCCCGCCACGACGGCGGACGCCATCGAACTGGTCGCCGCCGGCGTCGGGCTGCTGCTCGTCCCGCAGTCCCTCGCGCGCCTGCACCACCGGCGTGATCTGACCTACCGTCCGATCTCCGGCGCACCGGAGTCCGGGGTCGCACTGTCCTGGCCGGAAGAAGAGACCACCGACCTGATGGAGCAGTTCATCGGGATCGTCCGCGGCCGGACCGTCAACAGCACCCGGGGGCGGCAGCAGGCGCCGGAGAAGCAGGTCCAGGAGAAGAAAGCCAGTGAGAAGAAAGCGCCTGCGAAGATCAAGCGCCCCCAGCCTGGCGGCCGGAAGCCGCAGCGCGGTGCTCCCAAACGCGGCAAGCCCCGCCGCCGCAGCTAGCCGGAGCTGACGATGCCCCCAATGCCACATTGGAGACACTGAGCGTCTCCAATGTGGCATTGGGGGCATCGCGAAGGACTGAGACCCGGCCTAGCCGTCGGTGCGGGCGGCTTTCACCCGCGCCTCTTCCTTGCGGACCTCGGCCTGGGTCTCGCGCTCACGCTTCAGCCAGTCGGGCTCTTCGGTCTTGACCGCGTCGATCTGGTCGGTGGTGAGGGCGCCGGTGATCCCGCCTCGCGCCAGGCCGCTGATGGAGATGCCCAGCTTCGCCGCGATGACCGGGCGCGGGTGCGGCCCGTTGCGGCGCAGTTCCCGCAGCCACTCGGGCGGCTCGGCCTGCAGCGCGTTCAGTTCGTCGCGGGAGACGACACCCTCCTGGAACTCCGCCGGGGTGGCCTCGAGGTACACACCCAGCTTCTTCGCCGCTGTCGCGGGCTTCATGGTTTGAGGGGTCTTGTGCGACGTCATTGCCTCAGGGTAACGAGCGGCCAGGGCTCCCCTGATCACACCCGGTGATCAGCCCTCGGCCTGGTCTTCGAGGAGGTTCGGCAGCGGACGCCGGGGCTCGCGGACGCCTGCGGGGTCTCCGCCGCCGGTGATCCAGACGGTCACCGCACTCCACTGAGGCAGCCGCGCTCCGGGCGCGGGCAACTGCGCGGCGACCCGGCCGTTCAGGAGGGGGTGCGGGCTGTCGGGATCGGGTCCTTGCAGCAGTAACCCCGCCTCGTGCCCGGACAACCAGGCATCGAGTGCCTGCTTCCCCACGAAGTCCGGCACCACGGCCACGATTCCTCACCCACGACCAAAATACCGTCAAACGCCCTTGGCCGGGAGAGGTACGACACCGGTTCCGGCGAGCACCCCGGCCACGGCGACCAAGGCGAGGACCAGCCAGGCGACCGGATGTCCGAGGTTGAGCGTCCAGTAGGTCCCGACCCGCCGGTGCACCAGCAGCGCCGGGTCTCCCCGGTTCAGATAGACCATCCCGGCCGCGTGCCAGTAGCGGTCGTCGTCGCGTTGCTCGTACGGGGTTTCCGCTTCGTCGCCGATGGGGGAGAGCCGGTGCCCGGCGTCGCCCGCCCGGACGGCGAAGACGATCCACGCGAGGAAGGCCGCGGCCAGCGGAAGGTAGGCCACGATCGTGACCGGCACCGTCGTTTCCACGATCTCCCACACTTGGAGCGAGACCACGAGCAGTGTCGCGTTGACGCAGCCTGCGGAGATCAGCAGCAGACTGAGCACGCCGTGCAGGTACTCCCGGTATCGCGAAGCCGAAGCCGACGGCTGTGCGGCGTCGATCTCGGGGCGGGCACGGGGGATCGCGATGGCCAGGAGCGAGATCAGCACGACGAGCAGGGCTTGTGCGATGACCGTCGAGAAGGCCGTCACGTCCTTGGACAGGCCGATGGCCGCCGTGGCGACGGCCAGCAACCCCGCTGGCGTCAAGAGAATCCACTGTGGACGAACCGGGTCGGACCACAGCGAGGTGTCGGCGGCGACCGCCTGCCGTGTCCCCGCGTACCAGCCGCCGTCCCGTTTCGCGGCGGTGATCGAACGATGCGCCAGTCCGCCGAGCAGCGAATACGCCACGACGAGACCGATCAGGACGACGTCGGGCGCGAGCCGGGTGAAGACGACGGCCGCGCAGGCGATGAGGGCGGCTGCCCCGATTCCCCGGTTGTAGCGGCGGCGGACGAGGGCGATGACGGGCTCTTCGGCGCGTCCTGCCGGGATCCGGACACCGAACGGGAGCGTCGGCCGCGACAGGGCGGGCGCGGACAGGAAGACACCCGCGGTGAACACGATCAGGGCGAGGTTCAGCGTCATCGCCGCGTGCCCACCGCGAAGGAGTCCAGCACGCTTTCACACCGGCCCGTCACCTCGCGCGGACCCAGTCCGAGCGCGACGGCCTCGGCGAGCAGGGTGCGCAGCCGCTCCTGCCACTCGTCCGCGTAGCCGTCCTCCGCCGGCCCGGAGCCGGCGTCCCGCCGCACGACGGCGCCGGTCTTGCGGTTGATCCGGATGAATCCCTGCGTCCGCAACAGGTCGTAGGCCTTGTTGACGGTGTGGAAGTTGATCCCCAGGTCGGCCCCGAGTTGCCGGGTCGAGGGCAGGGCGCTGCCCTCGACCAGCACGCCGTCGGCGACGGCTTCGACGATCCGGTCGCGGATCTGCTGGTAGATCGGCACCTCGCTGTCGAGGTCGAGTGTCAGCAACACCCACCAAGGATATCTGCTATACACTTACTATAACAACTACATCAGATAGCTACCGAGGGAAGGTGGTCGTGATGGCGAAGATGGACATCGCCGAGGGCGGGGTGCGGGTGAGGTTCTCGGCCTGGGAGCGGTTGGCGGTGTGGCGCGACGAAGTGGTGGTGCCGCTGGCGGCGATCAGGGCCGTCGAGCGCGTCGAGGCGCCGGTGGGACGGGCCCGCGGTGGGCGGGCCGGAGTGCTGATCAGCGGCGTGCTGAAGGTGGGGTACTGGGGGCTGGGGACGGGAGTCCGTCAGCTGGTGTCGGTCCGCCGGGGCGTGCCGGCGCTACGGCTCGAGATCGATCGCGCGGTCGCCGGGCTTCGCTTCGACGAAGTGCTCGTCAGCGCGCGGAACGCGGCGGAACTCGCCGCCGCGCTCGCGCCGAGCCGCGTCTAGAGGTAGTCGAAGAACCGGTCCCACCACGACGGTGGCCGGTCCGGCGGGTACAGGGCGTCGAAGCCGCTGATCCCGGTGTACTTGGTCCACAACGGATGTTCGGAGACGGGCAGGTAGCCGAGTGCTTCCAGCTCGTCTTCGACCCGGCTCCGGTCCCGCGCCGGGAAGAACTCGAGCTCTTCGTCCTCGTCGTAACTGCCCGGATTTCCCAGTGTCACCGCGACGAGACCGCCGAAATTGCTGACCGTGACGGTCAGCTGGTCCACCGCGGAGGTCGCGCTCGCCGGGATCACGATCCTGCCGAGATGGCTGGCGTCCTGAACGTTGCGGTCGACATCGCAGACACAGTCGAAGGCTCGCCCGAGCCGCTCGGCCAGTTGCTCGAATCGGGCTCGAGCGGCAGGTCCGTCGAAGTCGTGCGGTACCTCCCAGTAGCCGGGTTCGTCCAGCTCTCGCAGCATCGCCCAGGTCTGCTGTTCGTCGAGGGGCATCGTCGCCTCCCGGCCTCGGGTGGTCTAGTCCACTTAGTGAACTGACCTTAACCAGCCGCATCCCGTGCGGACAATGGTGGGACGAATTCTCGTCCGAAAAAGTTTCCCGGGTAGCGCCAGCGCTACCCGGGATCCGGGAGGCTGCCCTCCTGATCTTCGTGCCCGATTCGACCAGTGTGATCAGTGTTGATCCGGTCGATGAAGGAGTACGCATGACGGTACGCAAGGGTGTCGTGGTCCTGACGGTGGCGGGGCTGTTGGGCTCCGCATGGACCACGGCGGCGGACGCGGCCCCCGCCAAGGGGTCTGAGCTGCAGCAAGGCCTCGATTCATTGGTACGTCAGGAGAAGTTCCCGGCCGCTCTGGCCTCTGTGACCGGCAGAGGGCGCACGACGTCGCTGGTGGCGGGGTCCTCGCGGATCGACCGCCAGGTCCCGGTCCCCCGCGACGGCAGCGTCCGGGCGGGCAGCAACACCAAGACGTTCACCGCGGTCGCGGTCCTGCAGCTGGTCGCCGAGGGCAAGGTGGAACTGGATGCCCCGATCGAGAAGTACCTTCCCGGGATCGTGCGGGGGGAGGGCATCGACGGCACCGAGATCACCATCCGGCACCTGTTGCAGCACACCAGCGGACTGCCGAACTACACCGAGTATCTCGGCCTCCAGGACTTCGAAAAGGTGCAGCACCGGTACTTCCCGAACCACGAACTGCTCGCCGCGGCCTTGAGCCATCCGGCGAAGTTCGCGCCCGGCACCAAATGGGAGTACAGCAACACCGGCTACCTGCTGGCGGGCATGGTCATCGAGAAGGTGACCGGACGCCCGATCCAGGAACAGATCACCGAACGTGTGATCAAGAAGGCGGGACTGAAGCACACCTACTGGCCGCAGGTCGGCGACCAGACCATCCAGGGACGGCACCCGCAGGGTTACGCCATCGGCAACGCCGCCACCGGCAAGGTGATCGACGCGACCGAGCTGGACCCGTCCTGGGGTGGCGCCGCCGGTCAACTGATCTCGACGCCGAGCGACCTGGCGCGGTTCTTCCGCGTCCTGCTCGAAGGAAAGCTGCTGCCCGCCGCGCAGCTGGCCGAGATGCGCAAGACGGTCGACGCGCCGCTGTTCCCGGGGACGAAATACGGCCTGGGCCTGATGAGCAACCCGCTCAGCTGCGGTGGGGTGTACTGGGGGCACGGCGGGGATATCCACGGCTTCGAAACCCGTGGCGGGGCAACGGAAGACGGCCGTACGGTCGGCCTCGCGGTGACCGCCATGCCAGGGACTTTCGGAGACGCCGAGAAGGGCTCCAAGGCGGTGATGGCCACTGTGGACAGTGCTTTTTGCCGGTGACCGACGCCTGCCCGCCCACACCCTTGTGGACGGGCAGGCGCCCGATTCGCTGTCACCCGGCGATCGGGCGCCGGATGACAGCGGCCTTCACCCGGTCACGGCGCGGGATGCGGCGGACGGCAGTTCTGCCGCGGCAGCGCGTGCGAACCGTTGGTGTACACGCCGTCCGCGATCGTGTCCTCCATGATCGAGCGGTGATCGGTGGGACGGGCCCACTGGTAACAAAGGTGCTGGGCGAAATACCCGCCAGGCGCTTCGAAGGTGTCGAAGTGGCAGACACCGTCGGTTTCGATGCAGTAGCGGATGAACGGGATGCCACCGAAATCGGTGCGGCCGGGCCCGAAGGACACGTAGCCGCCGAACGGCGACGGCGCCCCGGCGCCCGGCGGGAGCACCGCGCTGATCCCGCGTCCCGGCGGACCGACAGGCTGCATCGGATCGGCGAAGATCTTCGCGCTGAACCGCGACTTGTCGACGGCGAGTTTCCCGTCGGCGATGTCGTTCAGCACCAGGTTCGCGACCAGCGCGCCCTGCGAGTAGCCCACGACGGTGAATTCCGCGCCGGGGTTCTCGTCGAAGGAGCTCTGGACGACACGACGGGCTTCTTCGTGCCCGCGCGCGACGCTCTGGTCCATCGGTGTCTGGTCGCAGTTGGGCAGTCCGGCGGCCCCCGCCGGGTAGTGGACCACCTTCCGGATCCCGCCTCGCAACCAGGCGTCGTTGTACACGGTCGCGGCCCCGTCGCAGGTGCCGCCGACGAGGATGTAGTAGCGCGCCTGCTCGGCCGTCTCGGCCTGGGCCGCCGGCGCCATGGCGCCGACCAGCCCGGTGGCCAGCGCGGCCACCGCCAGGACCCCCCTGAATTTCTTCACGTTCATCGTCCCTTCCGTTCGACTACGGTGCGTGTTCGAACGTTAGGGATGCGTCATGAAATTTTGATGAAACCCGCCATCGGGCCCAGCGAGCTGGGCCGAACGGGCTCAGCGATGGGACAGCACGTTGACCACGTGGCCACCGGGATCGCGGACGAAGAACCGCCGGACGCCCCACGGCTCGTCGGTCAGTTCGTGCACGATCTCCGCGCCGGAGGCCTTGGCCGCCGCGTAGGCCGCGTCGACGTCTTCGACCTCGATCGAGGCGGCCGGGACGACGGGCGCTGTTTCGTCATGGGTCATGAGGCTCAGCTGGACCTCCGGCCGTTCCGGATCCGCCAGGGTCACGATCCAGCCGTGGTCCATCACCACTTCGAAGCCGAGCACCTGCACGTAGAAGGCTTTCACCCGGTCCATCGACTGGGTTTCGAGGTCGGTGACCACTCTCTTGATCGACATGTGTCGATCCTGGCACAGGGGTCCGACGCTTTCGGGGGAGCAGGAGCGGCGTCGCCAGCATGAGCGCCCCGGCGATGCCGACAGCGGCACGCGGGCCGGTGAACGCGGCGAGCAGGCCCCATGTCGCGGTCAAGCCCGCGGTGGTGAGCTTGCCCGCGATCGACCAGGCCGAAAGGGTGCGCGCCGCGCGGTCGAGGGGTACCTGTTCGAGCCTGCTGGTGGCCAGCACCGGGTTGAACACGCCGATGCAGGTGATCAGGCAGAGTTCGACGACGATGACCAGGACCAGCCCCGAAACACCGGGATGGACGAAGACCAGCCCGACGGGCCAGCAGACGCGCAGCCACCCCGCGACGAAGAGGACCCGGTCACGGCCGTACCGGGCGACCACGCTCCGGGAAAGCCTCGACCCGATCAGCCCGCCGAGACAGGGCACGGCGAAGGCCACCGCGTACTCCCACGGGGCGAAACCGAGCTGACCGAGCATGAGGACGGCGAGCAGCGGCGCGGTCGCCATGATCAGGCCGTTGACCACGATCGTGTTGACGAACAAGGGCCGCAGCAGCGGATGGGTGAGGATGAACCGCCAGCCTTCCCACAGGTCGCGGCCGCTCAGCCGGGGGCCGTCCGGCCTCGCGGGTGGTGGCTCCGAGCCGCCGACCGCGCGGATCCCCACCGCCGAGAGCAGATAGCTGACCGCGTCGGCGGCGATCGTGATCACCGGCCCGAACAGGCCGACGGCGAAACCGCCGAGCGGCGGGCCGAGCACCGTCGCCGTCCACGTGGTCGATTCGAACCGCGCGTTCGCGACGAGCAGGTCTTCCTTCGGCAGCAGCGTTTTCAGGAAGGCGCCACTGGCGGCGAGGAACGTGATGTCCGCCGCGGCGACGATCACCGACACGGCGAGCAGCTGTCCGAAGCCGAGCAGCCCGAACGCGTAGGCCACCGGAACGGTCAGCAGCGCCGCGCAGCGGACCAGGTCCATCGCGATCATCACCGGCCGTTTGCGGCGGAACTCGACCCAGGGGCCGAGCGGCAGCGCGACCACGGCGCCCACGACGAGCCCCGCGGCCGCCAGCAGCGAGACCTCGGTGGCGCCCGCACCCAGCGCCACGATGGCGATGAGGCTGAACGCGTCGAACGCGAACCTCGTGCCGAAAGCGCTCGCCGCGTACGCCGCCCAAAGCCAGCCGAATCGTCGCCCCAGCGACCGCCCACCCATTCGCGAGATCAAAGCAAGGCTGGGCGCCGAAGTCGAACAACGCGTCGTTGACGGCCTACAACCGGCGGTTGTGCGACGCGCCGCTCAGAGGTCCCCGAGCGCGGTGACCGGCGACTCGACGCAGTCGGCGACGAAGCGCAGGAACCCGCCTGCGGTCCCGCCGTCGCACACCCGATGGTCGAACGCCAAGGTCAGCTCGCAGATCTTCCGCGCAACCAACGCGCCGTCGACGACCCAGGCGCGGTCGATGATCCGGCCGATCCCGAGGATGGCCGCCTCCGGATGGTTGATGATCGCGGCGGAGCCGTCCACCCCGAACACGCCGTAGTTGTTCACCGTGAAGGTTCCGCCGGTGAGGCCGGCCGGGCCGAGTTTTCCTTCGCGGGCCTGGGTCGTCCGCTCGCCGATCGCCGCCGAAAGCTCCCTTGTGGACAGTGATCCCGCGTCGCGGACGACCGGCACCACGAGACCGCGGTCCGTCTGCGCGGCGAAACCGAGGTTGATGTCCCGCAGCTGGACGATTTCGTCGCCTTCGACACGCGAGTTCAGCTCGGGGTGCTTCCGCAGTCCCGCCACGGCGAACCGGGCCACGAGGCCGAGGAGGCTCACCGGGCGGTCCGGTGCCGAGGCGTTGAGCGACTTCCGCGCGGCGAGGAGTTCGGTCGCGTCGACGTCGACCCAGACCGTCGCCTCGGGAATCTGGCGTCGCGAGGTCGTCAGCTTGTCGGCGACAGCCTTGCGGACCCCGGTGAGCGCGATCCGCGTCTCGCCGTCCCTCTGCTCGGGGACGGTGAGCGCCGCTTCGACGTCGGCTCGCCGGATGATGCCGCCCGGGCCGCTGCCGGTCAGTTTCGTCAGGTCGATCTTGTTGTCAGCGGCCATTTTCCGGACGAACGGCGAGATCACGCCCGGTGCTTTGGGCGGCAGCTCGACGACGGTGGCGCGCGTCCGGCGACGCCGCGTCGTGGTGGTCGTGCCGTAGCCGATCAGGACGTTGCCGCTGCCTTCGCTCGCCGTCGTCACGCCGGGTTCGGTGAACGCGGGGCCGATGGTGAGCAGGGGAGCGCCGACCGGCAGCGACTGGCCGGGCTCGCCATGGAGACGCGTGACGACACCGGCGAACGGCACCGGTACCTCGACGGCGGCCTTCGCGGTCTCCACTTCGACGACCGGCTGGTCGACGCCGACGGTGTCGCCCTCCGCGACGAGCCAGTTCACGATCGACGCCTCGGTCAGTCCCTCGCCGAGGTCCGGGAGCAGGAAGTCAGGCACCGGCAACCGCCGGTTCGTCGTTCCACTGGAGCCGGGCGACGGTGTCCAGGATCCGGTCGACGTCCGGAAGCTGGTGGCGTTCCAGTTTCGGTGGCGGGTAAGGGATGTCCAGTCCGGTGACCCGCAGGACGGGCGCGTGCAGCTGGTGGAAGCACTGTTCAGTGACCCTGGCGACCACCTCCGCGCCGTAGCCGCCGAACCCGGCGGCCTCGTGGACGACGACCGCGCGACCGGTGCGGCGCACCGAAGCGGTGACGGTCTCGTCGTCGAACGGGCTCAGCGACCGGAGGTCGACCACCTCGACGTCCCAGCCCTCGGCCTTCGCGGCTTCCGCCGTCTCCATCGCGGTGGCGACCATCGGGCCGTACGCGATCAGCGTGACGTCCTTGCCCTCGCGGCGTACGACCGCGCGGTCCATGGCCGCGCCGTCGCGGGTGAAGGACACGGTTTCCTTCGACCAGTAGCGGCATTTGGGCTCGAGGAAGATCACCGGATCCGGTGAGTCGATCGAGTCGCGCAAGAGGTCGTAGGCGTCCTGGGGCGTGCCCGGCGTGACGACGCGCAGGCCGGGAGTGTGGGTGTAGTAGGCCTCGCTCGAGTCGCAGTGGTGCTCGACGCCGCCGATCCCGCCCGCGTAGGGGATCCGGATGACCATGGGCAGCGACAGCGCGCCGCGGGTGCGGTTCCGCAGTTTCGCGACGTGCGAGGTGATCTGCTCGAATGCGGGGTACGCGAAGGCGTCGAACTGCATTTCGACCACCGGGCGGAAGCCGCCCATCGCCATCCCGACCGCGAAGCCGACGATGCCGGACTCCGCGAGCGGTGTGTCGAAACAGCGTTCCTCGCCGAAGTCGGCGGTGATGCCGTCGGTCACCCGGAAGACACCGCCGAGCGGGCCGACGTCCTCGCCGAAGATCAGCACGCGATCGTCGTCCTTGACCGCGTCACGCAAAGCGGCGTTGAGCGCCTGTGCCATCGAGATCTCGGTCATCAGCCCTCCACGGCTTCCAGTTCGGCCGCGACCAGCGCGCGCTGAGCGGCCAGCTGACGGGTCGGAACGGCGTACACGTGCTCGAACAACGACAACGGATCCGGCTCGACGTCCGCGTTCAAGGTGTCGCGCACCCCGGCCGCGAAAGTCTCGGCCTCGGCGCGGAAACGCTCGATGTCTTCGCCGGACAGCAGGTTCTCGGTGGTCAGGTAGGTCTCGAGGCGACGGACCGGGTCCGCCGCGCGCCACTTCTCGACTTCGGCCGGATCGCGGTAGCGGGTCGCGTCGTCGGCGTTGGTGTGCGCGTCGATCCGGTAGGTGTGCGCCTCGACCAGGACCGGTCCGCGACCGGCCCGCGCGTGCGCGACGGCGTCGTCCAGCACCGAGAGGACCGCCACCGCGTCGTTGCCGTCGACCTGCTCGGAACGGACGCCGTAGCCGACACCCTTGTAGGCCAGCGCGGGCGCGGCGCTCTGCTTCTCGAACGGCACCGAGATCGCGAACCCGTTGTTCTGCACGAAGAACACCACGGGCGCCTTGAACACGGCCGCGAAGTTGAGTGCCTCGTGGAAGTCGCCCTCACTGGTGGCGCCGTCCCCGATGAGCGCGAACGCGACGGCCTCCTCGCCACGGCGCTGCATCGCGTGGGCGAGCCCGGCCGCGTGGAGGGTCTGGGTGGCCAGCGGGGTGCACTGGGGAGCGACGCGGGTCTCGGCGGGGTCGTAGCCGCAGTGCGCGTCGCCGCGAAGCAACGTCAGGATCTCGCCCGGCTCGAGGCCGCGGGCGACCAGCGCGACCGAGTCACGGTAAGTGGGGAAGAGCCAGTCGGCTTCGGTGAGGGCCAGCGCGCTCGCGACCTGGCAGGCCTCCTGGCCGGCGCTCGACGGATAGACCGCGAGGCGGCCTTGCTTCGTCAGCGCGGTCGCCTGGATGTCGAACCGGCGGCCGAGCACCATCAGCCGGTAAGCCTCGACGAGCCGCTCGGACGGTGGCTCGGTGTAGGCGCCGTGCTCGTCGACACGCGTGCCGTCCTCGGCGAGGAACCGCACCGGGACCGGTGACGGCAGCAACGCGGCGGCAAGGGTCTCCCGCGACATGACGCAGCACCACCTTTCACAGACATATGATGCTGAAATGGTGGTTTCCGGAGTCCTGGTGTTCAAGAGGCAGGCGAAATGAGCGACAAACTGCCCGAAGAATCGGTTCAGACACGCCAACCGTCCACGAGTGGCATGGCTCACGGACCGGATCCGGGACGAACGGTCCTTGCCCTCGACGACATCGACCGCGCGATCGTCGGCGAACTGTCCTCGGACGGCAGGCTCGCCGTCCGCGCGCTGGCGGAACGACTGCACATCTCGCGCACCAACGCCTACGCTCGCCTCGATCGCTTGATATCCGAAGGCGTCATCACCGGTTTCGGCGCCCGGATCGACCCGCGGCGAGCCGGACTCGGGACGAGCGCGTACATCCTGATCACCGTCGAGCAGACGTCGTGGCGCACGATGTCGGCCGAGCTGCGGGAGATCCCGTACGTCGAGCACGTGTCCCTGGTCGGCGGCGACTTCGACATCCTGCTGCTGGTGCGGACGCCGGACAACGCGTCGCTGCGGGATGTCGTCCTGGAACGCCTCCAGGCACTGGACGGAGTGCGGTCTACGCGGACCTGGCTGATCTTCGAGGAGCAGCGGGGTGCCGCTCCTCGCGTTTAGTCCTCTGGATGCGGGCCCTGGCGGTCGCCGAGGTGCGACTTGGGGTGTCGCGAAAGCCACTTTCGGGACATCAGATGTCCCGAAAGTGGCTTTCGCGACACCGCGGCGCCGGCTCGGTGAGCTGAATGGTCTATTCCACCGGACAGATCTCTGAACAAATCTGGTCGTCCCGTTGGAAAATCTCATACCCTCCGGAGCAGGCCGAAGGGAGCTGACCTGATGAGGTGGACCTGGGTGCGTGCGATGGTGGCCTTCGTGGCCGCCGCGGCGATCGTCCCGGCGAGTCAACCGGCCGCCGCCGAAGCCCGGACGGCGCCCGCCGCGGCCGGCCGGTCCGCGATCTACGGCGGGGGACCGTTCTATCAGGACGGACAGGGCGTCATGGACACCCTTCGCTCCTCAGGGTTCACCACGGTCATCCTGTGGAGCATCCATGTCCACGACAACGGAGATCTGTACTACAACGACCATCTCGTGGTCTCGGGCGGCAAGTACGTCGGCGACGCCGGATGGCCCGCGCGGCTGCGGACGCTGAAGCAGGCACCGACGTCGGTCAACCGCATCGAGGTCTCGGTCGGCGCCTGGGGTACGCCGGATTGGGAAGCCATCGACAAGCTGATCACGCGCGACGGCACCGGCAGCGGGACCATGCTGTACCGCAACTTCCTGGCGCTGAAGAACGCCACCGGCGCCGACGCGATCAACAACGACGACGAAGCGCACTACGACGTCGACTCCACCGTCACCTTCGCCCGCATGGCGAACGCGATGGGCTATCGGAACTTCACTCTCGCGCCGTACACCGCTGTCTCGTACTGGCAGGGCGTGAAGAACGGACTCGGCGGCTTGGTCGATCGCGTCTATCTCCAGGCGTACGCGGGCGGCAGCGGCAACAACCCGGCGACGTGGTCGCAGTCGCTCGGCATGCCGGTGGATCCGGGGCTGTGGAGCAAGAACGGTTCCGGCTGCACCGCGGGGAACTCGCCCGCGCAGGTGGAGAGCCGGATGAGGTCGTGGAAGTCGTCCGCGGGCATCCCCGGAGGCTTCATGTGGCTGTACGACGACATCAAGAAGTGTTCGGCGCAAGGCACGGCCGCCGCCTACGCGAGGGCGATCAACACCGCCACCACGAGCTGACCCTTGCCGCGCCAGTGAGTCCCGGGGCGACGTCTCCTGCGCGTCGCCCCGGGACTCTGTAACGCTCTTCGTCTTCCCGCCGAATACAGGCGGGTTCAATGGCGGAGGCGGAGGAATCGTGGCGCGTGTCCTGCTCCTGGTATCGGCAGGCGTGCTCTTCCTCGGGACAGTGGCCTGTGCGACGCCGGATTCGCCCGCGCGCCCGGTCGTCACGGTCACGACGAGCGCGGCGCCTGCCACGACCGACCCGCCGAGCACGAAAGTGACCACGACGATCGTCGCCACCTCGACCACCGCCGCGCCGACCACCAAAGCGCCCACCAAGACGAAGGCCGGCCAACGCGGAACGGCCTGCCGCAAGGACGCGAGCCAGTGCTACGAGCCGGGGACGAGCACCAAATGCCAGACCGGTGGCTGCGTCGACGCCGCGCGCGGGATGACTCAGCGCGACATCGAGAAGGCTCGCGACCAGTGGCTGCGTCGGCATCCGGGGTGGTGCGCCGCGGGCGAGACGGGAGCCGTGGCACCCTGTTCGCCGTGAGCCACCGCCGTGCACCCCATTCGGGTGATAACGGTTCGGCATTCGATGTATCTGATGTGCTCCCCATTGACACCTTTCTACGATCTCGGCGACTGGGTGGAGGACTGCTGTGACGGTGGAGAGCGCGGGTCAGGACTACCTGACGCGGCAGATCGGGGCGCTGCTCGAAGCGATTCGCGAGGAGGGGCCGGTCGGCGAGGGCAGACGCAGCTTCCGGCTCGCCGGACATCTCGCCGCGGAGGGCGGGTTCCACCTCGGCGACATCCTCGCCGCGACGGCGCAGTTGCTCGCCGCCCACGCTTGGAACAACGGCTACCTCGGCGCGGCGGAGCTGCTGACGCGCCGCATGCGGGACTTCGGCGCCGAGTCCGCGGAGCTGGTCCAGCACCTCGTGCGGTTGGAGACCGGAAGCGAGCAGGGCTGGCTTCTGCAGGGGGACCGTGAAGCCCTGATCGCCTACGCGCGGCGGGCCCAGCGTCCCGACATCGAGCAGCGGGCGCAGGCGATCGAGCCGTTGCTGCCCGGGGTCACCGGCCCCGAGCGTCCTGATCGGATGGCCAGTGAGTCGTGAGATGGTGCTCGGGATCCGCGAGGATGCCGCGGATCACCGAGCCGGCCGCGCCGCGGACGGCGGCTCCCGTGCCGAGCGCCGAGCGGATGACGCGCACCGGCGACCACGCCGTGCTGGGTACGCGGCGTTCCAGCTCGGCGAGGAGTGGCTCACGAAGCCAAGGCTCCAGTCGCGCGTAGATTCCGCCTAGTACCACGGCGGGGACGTCCATCAGGTTGACCACAGTGGACAGTCCGACGCCGAGATGGCCCGCGGCGGCGGTGACAGCGCCGATCGCCGCGTCGTCCTGCGATTCCAGTGCGGAGATCAAGTCGTCCACCGTGCCGGCGCCCGCCTGCCGGAGGATCTCCTCCTGTCCGGCCATCCGTTCCAGGCAGCCGTTCGCGCCGCAGGAACAAGGCGGGCCGTCGGGCGCCACGGGCAGGTGGCCGATCTCGCCGCCCGCGCCGCGGACACCCTCGAACAGGGCGCGGTCCAGCACGATCCCCGCGCCGATCCCGATCTCGCCGGACACGTGGACGAAATCGGGCAACGCCGAGCCGTGCCAGAGTTCGGCGAGCGCGGCGAAGTTGGCTTCGTTGGCGACGGTGAAGGTCTCGCCGAGCCGGTCCGCGAGGTCGACATCGCGCCAGCCGAGGTTGGGGGCGAGCCGCACGAGACCGGATTCGACCAGGCCCGGCACCGCGATGCCCACACCGCCGACGGGGACCCCCAGCGAGTCCGCCCGCTTCCGCGCCTTGTGCAGGAACGCCGACACGCGCTGGAACACGCGCGGGGTCCGGTTGTCCGCGTATCGGACTTCCTCGGCCCGGACGGTGCCGGTCAGATCGACGAGGCAGTACGCGAGGTAGTCGACGCCGATCTCGATGCCGAGGCCGTGCGGGCCGGTGGGGGACAGGGAGACGACGGTGCCGCGCCGTCCGGGGCCGACGCGGCGCTCGGGCTCGCCTTCGGCCACGAGATCCGCCGCGATCAGGCGGTCGACCACGCTCGACACGGTGGCCTTCGTGAGCCCGGTGGCGGCGGCGAGGCCCGCCCGTGAGGTGCCGGGGCCGTCCGCGATGGCACCGAGGACGAGGGCGGCGTTGTGCTGCCGCACGGTGTGCTGTCCAGCCGGACGCGTGCCGATCATCGCGCGAGTGTATTCGTTCGATGCCTGAACGAAAGCCTTGACCCGCCGCGGTCGGCGTCGATAAGTTCAGGCATCAAACTAATGGGAGGCGTGATGGCTCAGGCACCGACGCGTGCGGACAAGTTCAGCTTCGGGCTCTGGACCGTGGGCTGGCAGGCGAACGACATGTTCGGCCCGGCGAGCCGGGGACCGCTCGACCCGGTCGAGGCCGTGCACCGGCTCTCGGACCTCGGCGCCTGGGGTGTCACCTTCCACGACGACGACCTCGTCCCGTTCGGCTCGGACGACGCCGAGCGGGCGCGGCACCTGAAGCGGTTCCAGGGCACGCTCGCCGAAACCGGCCTCGTCGTCCCGATGGTGACCACGAACCTGTTCAGCCACCCCGTCTTCAAGGACGGCGGCCTGACGAGCAACGACCGCGACGTCCGCCGCTACGCGCTGCGGAAGGTGCTGCGGAATCTCGACCTCGCCGCCGAACTGGGCGCGTCGACCTTCGTGCTCTGGGGCGGCCGCGAAGGCAGCGAGACCGATGCCGCGAAGGACGTCCGCGCGGCGCTGGACCGCTACCGCGAGGGCATCGACTTCCTCGCCCAGTACGTCATTGACCAGGGCTACGGCCTCCGGCTCGCGCTCGAACCGAAGCCGAACGAACCGCGCGGCGACATCCTGCTGCCGACCGTCGGGCACGCGCTCGCGTTCATCTCCACACTGGAAAACCACGAGATCGTCGGCGTGAACCCGGAGGTCGGGCACGAGCAGATGGCCGGGCTCAACATCGTCCACGGCATCGGGCAGGCCCTGTGGCAGGGCAAGCTGTTCCACATCGACCTCAACGGCCAGCGCGGCCCGCGGTTCGACCAGGACCTCGTGTTCGGCCACGGCGACGTCCTGTCGTCGTTCTTCCTCGTCGACCTGCTGGAACACGGCGGCTACGACGGGCCGCGCCACTTCGACTACAAGCCGCTGCGCACGGAGAACATGGACGGCGTCTGGGCCAGCGCCGAGGCCAACATGGCCAGCTACCTGCTGTTCGCGGAACGCGCCCGCGCCTTCCGTGCCGATCCCGAGGTACGGGCCGCGCTGGACGCCGCCCTCGTCCCGGAGCTGGCGACACCGACGCTCAACGAGGGTGAGACCGCCGCGGATCTGCTGGCGGATCGATCGGCTTTCGAGGACTTCGACCCGGACAAGGCGGCGGAACGTGGCTACGGCTTCATCCGCCTGTCCCAGCTGGCACTCGAACACCTCACCGGAGCGCGCTAGAACCGGTCGACGTCGATGACAGCCTTGGCGAACTCTTCCGGCGCCTCTTGCGGGACGTTGTGGCCGATCCCGTTCAGGACGCGGTGCTCGTACTTGCCGGAGAACTTCGACCGGTAGGCCTTGCCGTCGGTGTTCGGGCCGTCGAAGTCGCTGCCGATCGTGATCGTCGGGACCGAGACCGTCGGGCCCTGCGCGAGTTTCTGTTCGAGGGCCTCGAGTTTCGGGTCGCCGTCGGCGAGGCTGAGCCGCCAGCGGTAGTTGTGGATCACGATGGCCACGTGGTCCGGATTGTCGAAACAGGCCGCCGACCGGTCGTAGGTCGCGTCGTCGAAGGTCCACTTCGGCGACGCGATCTTCCAGATCAGCTTGTTGAAGTCGTGACGGTTGTCCGTGTAGCCGAGGATGCCGCGCTCGGTGGCGAAGTAGTACTGGTACCACCAGCCGAGTTCGGCGGCGGGGGCGAGCGGCTGCTTGTTCGTCTCCCGGTTGGTGACCAGGTAGCCGCTCACCGAGACGAGCGCCTTGCAGCGCTCGGGCCACAGCGCGGCGATGATCACGGCCGTGCGGGCGCCCCAATCGAAGCCGCCGAAGACGGCCTTCTGGATCTCGAGGGCGTCCAGCAGCGCGATGATGTCGGCGGCGATCGCGGACTGCTGGCCGTTGCGGAAGGTGTCCTTCGAGAGGAACCGCGTCGGTCCGTAGCCCCGGAGGAACGGCACGATCACCCGGTATCCGGCCGCGACCAGGCGCGGGGTGACGTCGACGTAGCTGTGGATGTCGTAGGGCCAGCCGTGCAGGAGGACCACCACCGGGCCGTCGGCGGGGCCGGCTTCGGCGTACCCGATGCTCAGCTCCCCGGCGTCGACCTGCTTGAGCGGGCCGAACGAGGTGTTCCCGCCGGTCGTCGCGGACGCGGCCACCGGTGCCGCCGCGGGCTGGGCCGAACAACTCGCCACGGTGGCTCCCGCCGTCGCGGCGATGACGGCCTGCGCGAACCTTCTCCTGCTGAGCATCCTGATCCCTCCCGCGAAACGCCTGGTACGGGATCGAAACTAAGGACGCGGTGCGGGGCGCGGCGACCGTCGGACGACGTCACCGGTGTAAGTCACCCCTCTAAGCGACTTCCGGCTGGACGTCGAGGAAGGCCATCTCCAGGCGGTGGATCCGGGCCCAGAACTCGGCCTCCCTGCCGGATTCGAGCACGCCGAGATGGCCGCCGGGGACGACACGGCCCACGAACGGACCGGAGGTCCACACCCGCCAGCCGCCCGTGGCGTCGTCGCCGGAGGCGAACGCGGGATCGTCGGTGCCGCGCATCGCCGCGATCGGGCACGAGAGTCGCGTCCTGGCGGGCCCACGGTAGGCGTTCAGCAGCTGGAGGTCGCCGAGCAGGAGGTCCAGGGCGTACTCCCAGCTCTCGGGCGAGTCGCGATAGCCCGCGACCGGGGTGAGCCCGGTGCGGCCGAACACCCGCCCCATGGCCGACGCGCCCGCCTTGGCGTTCTTCTCCGGGGAGCGCCGTTGCGGGGCGCACGCGTCCACGACGATCAACGCGCCAGGGGCGACGCCGAGTCGTTGGGCCGTTTCCAGCGCGACGAAGGCGCCCATTCCGAAACCGATTGTCACGGTGCGGGAAAACCAGTCCCTCGGCGTCGCGTCGGCCAAGAGCGAGGCGATTTCTTCGACGGAGGACGCGGGTGCCTCCGCGAGCCGTTCCCCGTGTCCGGGATATTCGACGCCCCAGACCTCCGCGGCGGCCGCGCCGGCGAGCGGGCCGAACGCTTGGAGCGTGCCGCCCGCGGGCGGAAGCAGCAGGTAGCCGGGGCCGCGACTGTCTGATGTGGACAGTGGAATGAGCGGGACCGTCATGATCCGAAAGATACGCGCGGTTAACCCGAATGGGGTAACGGTTTGGGCTCGACCAAGATCAATTCACCCGCCAGGGGGAGAGCTTTCCGAGAAGGGCCCCTGACCGTGTCGTATCTGACGCTCCCCGTTCGACGTCCTGATAAAGAGCCGGAAGGAGAAAGCGATGACCACCACGACACTGGCCTCGACCACGCGGCTGAACCCGGTGCGCCGCACCCTGCCGGTTCTGCTGGCGCTGGAGGACGAAGCGGAAGACCTCGGCCGCTTGTCCCCGGACGACCGCCTGACCTGCCACGTGCACGGCCGCTGGATCCACCAGTGCGTCGCCTCACCGGTTCACGTCAACCCGATCACCCGTCACCGCTGGTGCCGCTCGTGCGCGACCGCGCTGACCGTCTCCGTCGACGAGCTGTCCGGTGCCGTCACGATGTCCTGCCCGCGGTGCGGCCACGGCGAAAGCGCCGCCTCGGCCCGGCTGATCACAGCGTGCCGGGCCAGCCTGGCGGCGGCGCGAGGCGGCACCGCGGCGCGGGCGGCCTAGACGACCCACTTGAGGACACGGTCGATGATCAGCTCGCGATCCTCCGGCCGGAGATAGAGGAAATGCCCGGCGTCGGGCAGGATTTCGACGTCGGCCTGGGGAAGCAGGTTCTCGAGCCGTGCGGCGGCAGCGGCGGAATCGTGCACGGTGCTTCGCCCGCCGAACAGGGCGAGTGCGGGCACTCGGATGGATCGCAGTGCCTCCTCGCTCGGGCAGACCTGGAACGGCACCCGCGCGCGGTAAGACCGGATACCGGCGAGCACCAGCCGGGCGGCGGGCTGGTCGAGCACGTCTTCCCCGGCGGACCAGGTCAAGAACCGCCGCCACAGGCGTTCGCTGTCGAGCACGCCCGCGAGCGCGCCGTACCACAACACCTTCCGGGAGAACGGCGCCGAGACGGTGGTCGCGTCCAGCAGCCCGATGGAGGCGAGCCTGCCGGGCGCGTGGATCGCCTGGTTGACCGCGTGCCAGCCACCGGTCGAACCGCCGATGAGGTGCACCGCGGTCAATCCCAGGCTCTCGAAGACGTCGTCGAGCGCACTCGTGCGGTCGCGGATGTCCTTGAACGGCGCCGTTTGCACGCTTCGGCCCGCCTCGCCGAGGGTGTCGATCGCATAGACGGCGTGCCGCTCGGCCAGGGCGGGGATCAAGGTCGCGTAGCAGGCGGACGTCGCCAAGAGCCCGGGCAGCAGCGCGATCGGCGGATCGTCGCCGCCGTAGCGGTAGACCCGTGTGGTGCCGTGGCGCGTCTCGACGTGGAACAGGGCGCTTGGCTCCGGGCACTCGGCCATGGCGCGGTCATAGGCGGCGAAATAGCGCCGTTCGGCCGCCGGATCTCTGAATCCCCCGATTTTGGTCATGACGAGAACGCTAGGCAGCGTCCCGTTTCCGGTCTTGAACGAAAGTAAGATGGCGGCATGGGTGGGTGGAGTCTCGTGGTGCCACGGCGGGACATCGGCCGCGCGCCCGGCGAGCGGGTGCTGCGCCTCCCGGATCCTCGCCTCGCCGCCCACGTCTCGAGTTACGTCGCGCACGACCTCCCCGACGCCGGGCCGAACTCCTGGCGGGTCACCCCGCTCTCCGCGCTCATCTGGGTGATCGACCTCGAAGCGCCGAAACGCGCGCTGCCGGAATCACCCGTGCTCGGGCTGCGAGACCGGCCGCTGCTCGCGGAACAAGCCGGCGTTTCGCGAGGTATCGCCGTCGCCCTGACCCCGCTCGGCGCCTACGGATTGTTCGGGATCCCGTTGCGCGAGCTGACGAACGCGGTGATCGCGGCTTCCGATCTGACGGCGGCCGGACCGTTGACGGAACGCCTCGCGGAAGCGGCGGACTGGCCGGAGAGGTTCCGGTTGCTGGACGAGTACCTGGTGGCGAGGCTCGCTCGTGGCCCGGAACTCTCCGCGCCCGTCCGGTACGCCTGGGACCGTCTCGCGGCTGGCCCTGTCCGCGTCGACGCACTCGCGGAGGAGGTCGGCTGGAGCCGTCAGCACCTCAACGCCCGGTTCCGCGAACAGATCGGGCTGAACCCCAGCACGGTCGGGCGGATCACCCGGCTCAACCGCGTGATGGCGCTGGTGAACCGGGTGTCGTCCCTCGCGTGGGCGGAGGTCGCGCACCTGGGCGGCTACAGCGACCAGGCACATCTCGTACGCGAGTTCAGGGCGTTGACCGGGTGCAGCCCGACCGAGGTCGGGAAACCGGCCGGGTTATTTGTTCCGCCAGGTCACGGCGCGTGAATCGGCGCTTTCGTAAGGCTGCGACGTGTACGCGAGCGAGGCGATCGGGTCCGACGCGCTCCCGAAGTGCAGACGGCAGGCCTCGAAGACCGCTCCCTTGACCGAGAAGTCCTGCGGTGCGATGTTCCCGCCCTCGCATCCGGTGACGTCCGTGTTCCCCATTCCCAGCAGGGAGCCCGGCCAGCCGCCGCTCTTGGTCCTCGCGCTCAGGACGGGCGTGGTCACCTTGGCGAGATTCGTGCCGTCGACGTTCGTCAGCTTCTCGCGGACGAAGAAGAAGTTCTTGCCGCGCAGTTTGGCCTTGTCCTCGTCTTTGAGCGGCAGGCCGTCGATGTCGGCGTCGGCCGCCTTGACCGATTCGACGGTGACCGTCAGCCCGACGAAGCCCTTCGCGTAGTCACTGTAGAACGGGATGATCGCCTGCTCGCCGAACTTCAGTTTCGTACCCGGTTTGACCGCGTCGCCGGTGACCTCCAGCGTGGGCGTGGTGGTCAGGTACGGCCTCTCGGTCGTCGTCGGCTCGCTGGCGGACGTCTCCCCGGACGTCGTGGCGGCGGCGCTCCTGGCCTGGCCGGTGTTGGCAGGCGGTGTGCAGCCGATCAGCGTCGCGCCGAGCATCGCGGCGACGACGGCATGACGAACTCTCGGACGTTTGGGCACGACCGATCTCCCCTCGAACAGTGAAAGCGCGTGGATTTCCCCCGCTGAGCACTCTAGACAACGAGCGTTCACCCGATCGGCGGAGGTAGGTTGCGGGCATGACCCAGGTTTCGACGCCTGCCGAGGCGGCCACGAGGATCACTGGACGAGGCGTCGCCGAGCAGAGGGGTCTCTCGGGCGCGGTGACCGAAGTGGTGCTGGACAGCGGCGACACCGTGGTCGTCAAACGGGGCCACGCCCGGAACGCGACACCCGCGGAGGCGGCGGGTCTGCGGTGGCTGGGCGAGGCCGACGCCGTACGGGTACCCGAGATCCGCGGGCACGACGACGAATGGCTGGTGACCGAACTGGTCGGCGGCGGGCGCCCGACGCATCACGCGGCGGAGCGGCTGGGACGGGGGCTGGCGGCGTTGCACGCGGCCGGCGCGCCCGCTTTCGGCGCGGCTCCGCCGGACGGGCCTGCCGACGCGTGGATCGGTCTCGCCCCGATGGAGAACGCGCCGGGCGAGGACTGGCCGGAGTGGTACGCCGAGTACCGGGTCCTGCCGTATGTGCGCCGTGCGATCGACGAAGGCACCTTGGACGCTGCCGAAGCCGCCGTCATCGAGCAGGCCTGCGCGCGGCTTCCCGAGCTGACCGGACCGGCGGAACCTCCCGCCCGCCTGCACGGTGATCTGTGGAACGGCAACGTGTTGTGGGGAGCCGTCGAGGCCGCGCTCATCGACCCCGCCGCGCACGGTGGTCACCGCGAGACCGATCTGGCCATGTTGCAGTTGTTCGGCTGCCCGCTGCTCGATCGCGTGCTCGCCGCCTATCAGGAGGTCGCCCCGCTCGCCGACGGCTGGACCGACCGGATCGGGGCGCACCAACTGTTCCCGCTGCTCGTGCACACTGTCCTCTTCGGACGGTCCTATGCCGGGCAGGCGGTCGCGGCCGCGAGGGCGGTGGGCCGGTAGTTCACCGCGCGATGCGGTCGAGCCATTCGGCGAGCATCGCGTGCTCGGCCGGGGTGAGCGCGTCCCCGGGTTCCTTCTCCAGCGCGGCTTTGAGTGCGATCGCTCGGCTCGGGATGTCCGAAGCACTCTCGGCCGTGTCGGTGGTGACGGCCGCGATGACGTGTTCGCGCGCGGCGATGATCAGGTCCGGATTCGGCAGGCCCGGCGGGCTCGCGATGAGCGAGAGGATCACGCCCATCCCTGTCGCGTGCACCAGTTGCGCGGCCAGTTCGACGGGGACGCGCAGCCTGCCCGCCTCGGCGATGCGTTCGATGATCCGGCGGAGCATCGCGTCCGCCTCCTGGCGCGCTTCGCGGACGCGGGGCTCGCCGTACATGAGCATGTAGAAGGCGGGCTGGGAAAGGCCGAACTCGACGTGCAGATTCCAGCCGTGCCGGAGGTCGCGCACCGGGTCGTCGGTCTCGCCGAGGGCGCGCTTCCCCGACAGATAGCTCTTGAAGCCGTAGCTGGCGACAGCGTCAAGAAGGCCCTCCTTGTCCCCGAAGGTCCGGTAGAGCGTCGGTGCCTGCACTCCGGCGGCCGCGCTGACCGCACGCGTCGACAACGCCTCGCGCCCGCCGTCCAGCAGGAGCTCCGCCGCCGCGCGGACCAGGCGTTCTTTCGTCGTCACCGTCATGTATCGACGATAACACATTCTTGGTAGCGCCGGTTCGATATCGGTGATACGGTGATCTCGTTATCGACGGAAACACCTGATGGGAGCACATCATGACACGCGTAGCGATCGTCACCGGCGGGTCGCGGGGCATCGGCAGGGAGACCGCCGAGCGGCTGGCCTCCGACGGATTCGCGGTCGTCGTCGTATACGGCGGCAACAAGGACGAGGCCCAGGCCGCCGTCGACGTGATCAGGGCCAAGGGCGGCCAGGCGATCGCGGCTCAGGCCGACGTCGCCGACGAGCACGCCGTCGCGGCCGTGTTCGACACCGCGGAGAAGATGTTCGGCGGGGTCGACGTCGTGGTCCACGCGGCCGGGACCATGTATCTGGCGCCGGTGGCCGAACTGGATCTCGACAGGCTGGACCGGCTGCACCGCACCAACATCCGCGGCACCTTCGTGGTCGACCAGCAGGCCGCCCGCCGCGTCCGCGACGGCGGCGCGATCGTCAACTTCTCCACGTCGGTGCTCGGCCTCGCCCTTCCCGGCTATGCCGCCTACGCCGCTACCAAGGGCGCGGTCGAGGCGATCACCCTGGTACTGGCCCGGGAACTGCGCGGTCGCGACATCACCGTGAACGCGGTCGCCCCCGGCCCGACGGCCACGGCGCTGTTCCTCGACGGCAAGGACGAGGAGACCATCGCGCGGATGGCCGGGCAGCCGCCGCTGGAACGCCTCGGCACCCCGTCCGATATCGCCGAGGTCGTCTCCTTCCTCGCCGGCCCCGCCCGCTGGGTCAACGGACAGGTCCTCCGCGCCAACGGCGGCATCGTCTGAGTTTTCGCCACCAGGAAGGGAAGTTCGTGTCATGAGCGACAAGGTCATCGTCATCACCGGTGCCTCCAGCGGCTTCGGCGCCCTCACCGCGCGGGCGCTGGCGCGCGCCGGGCACACCGTCTACGCGGGCATGCGGCAGACCACCGGCCGCAACGCCCCAGCCGTCGCGGCGGCCCACGACCACGCGAAGGAACACGACGTCGACCTCCGCGCGATCGAACTGGACGTCGCGTGCCAGCGCTCCGCGGACGCGGCGATCGCCGGGATCCTGGACAAGCAGGGCAGGCTGGACGTCGTCGTGCACAACGCCGGACACATGGTCACCGGCCCGGCCGAGGCGTTCACCCCGGACGAGCTCGCCCAGGTCTACGACACGAACGTCCTCGGCGCGCAGCGGGTCAACCGGGCGGCCCTGCCCGGGCTGCGGGCACGAGGACGGGGACTGGTGGTGTGGGTCGGCAGTTCGAGCACGCGCGGCGGCACCCCGCCGTATCTGGCGCCGTACTTCGCCGCGAAGGCCGCCATGGACGCGCTCGCCGTCAGCTACGCGGCGGAACTGGCCCGATTCGGCATCGGCACCACGATCGTCGTCCCCGGCGCGTTCACCTCCGGGACCAACCACTTCGCCAACGGTGGCCGCCCGGCCGACTCGGCCACCGTCGCCGCTTACGAAGAGCGGTACGCGGGCCTGATGGACCAGGTCGGTGCTCGGCTCGCCGCCCTCGCGCCACCCGATGCCGATGTCGCCGCCGTCGCGGACGCGATAGTCGACGTAGTCCAGGCACCGGCCGGTGAGCGTCCGTTCCGGGTGCACATCGATCCGTCGGACGACGGTTCCGAAGAGGTCTCCGCCGTCGCGGACAGGATTCGAGAGCGGTTCCTGAAGCGGATCGGGCTCGAGGACCTGCTCCGTCCAACGGTCTCGTGAGGCGCCCGCTCAACCGGCGAGGAACTCCGCCACAGCCTTCCGTCCGGCGTCGCCCTGCTCCCGGTTCTGGATCGAATGCGCCGCTCCCTCCACGATCACGACCTTCCCACGTGGGGCCACCTTCGCCTCCGCGTACGCCCACTCCATCGGCGTGGAGAGGTCGTGGTCACCGTTGAGCAGCAGCACCGGGACGTCCGGCAGCTTCCCGCCCGGGTTCGAGTTCGGCGGCTCGGCAGGCCACGGCAGGCAGGTCCGGATGAATCCCAGCCCGGTCGCGACGGCCGGACTGAACGGCCACGTGTCCCGGGTGCCCAGGCGCTTCTCGGCCAGTTTCAGCAACGGCTCGCGGACGAAGCCCGGCGTTCCGGCGTCGCCCCAAGGAAAACGCATGTCCGCGCACAGTGTCGCGGCGTGCAGGCCCGCGCTGAACGAGGCGAGCGGATCCCCGCCGGAAGCGAGATTCCGCAGCAGCGAATCGAGTTTCGCGGTGTCACCGGCTCGGGCGGTGTGCAGCGCGGTGATCAGATCGGTGCCCATCGCCGACGGGTCCCGATAGCTCGGGTCGACGAATTCGTAGGTGACGATCATGTCGAACAGCGCGACACCGGCCGCGGTGTCGCGGTTCCGGACCAGCCACGCGAGGTCTTCGGCCGGGTCGAATCCGCACGCTGGTGGTTTGGCGCAGGCACTGCGCAGCACCCGCGCGGTCGCCGTCAGCCCTTGGAGGTACAGCGACTGCTCGACGGTCGCATGATGGGGGAGCACCGAATCGAGGATCACCTTCGAGACGTTGCCCGGATGCGCGATGGCGTACCGCGCGGCGGTGAACGAACCGTAGGAAACCCCGTCCACCACCATTTTCCGCGCACCCAGGGCCCGGCGGAGCAGATCGAGGTCGGCGATCGTCGAGTCGCTGCCGTAGAACCGCGCCTTGTCGCCGAGTGCGGCGGTACAGCCGTCGACAGCCCCTCGGGTCGGCGGTTCGATGTCGGAACTGCCGACCTGTGCCTGCAATTCCGGGCAGTCGAGGGCGTTCGCGCCGGTGCCGCGCTGATCGATCATCACCAGCCGGTGGTTCTCGAACACCTCCGGCATCCGGTCGAACAGTTTGGTGCTGAACGGGACCCCGGGCTGGCCCGGGCCACCGGTGAGGAACAGCAGCACTCCCTTGGGGGCCGTCACGTTGTTCGCGGTGGCCACCTGGAGTTTCACCGTGCCGGGGGTGCGCCCGCGATGGTCGAGCGGCACGGTCAGCGTCGAGCACGTGAAGCGCGCGTCGTGCGCGCAGGTCCGCGAACCCTCCAGCCGCGGCCCGGTGGCCGAGGCGGTGGCCGGGCCGGCGAGACCGGCCGAAAGCGCGACGATCGCGGCGAGGACGAGCGTTTTCGATCGCATGGACCGATTCTGACCAGGCCGGCACGAAGAAAACCGGCGTTTCCGCCAAGTTGGTCCGGTCGGGCGACCCTGAACCGGGACCAGGGAAAAGCCCGGATGCCGGCCGGGGCGCCCGCCTCTACCGTCGTGATCATGATCCGACGGATGCTGCTGGCTCTCCTCGCCGGCACGGCGGTCTGCCTCGTGCCCTGGACCGTCTACCTCGCCCACACGCTGCCCGACCGGTACGACACCGGACAGTGGCGTGCGGCCTGGGTCGGATTCGACATCGCGCTCCTGCTCTGCTTCGCGGCGGGAGCGTGGCTCGGGCTGCGCCGCCGACGGGCGGCCGTGCCGTTGCTGTCGGCCACGGCCGCGATGTTGTGCTGTGACGCGTGGTTCGACGTCATGCTCGGCTGGACGTCGGCCGAGCGATGGACCAGTGTCGCCCTCGCCCTCGCCGTCTTCGTCGAGATCCCGGTCGCCGTGGTGCTGGCCCTCGCCGCACGACGGCTGCTGAGCAAGACGATGCCGCGGCGCTCGGTGACGTTGAACGACATCGCGATGCGTGAAGACCCGCGGTACCAGCGCGTGATGGGCGAGCTTCCCGCCGGGGCCGAAGACGTGGCACGCGGAACGGGGCTCGGGCGAGCGGAAGTCGCCGCTTGCCTGAAAACCTTGCAGGACAATGGTTTCGTCCGCCGTGACCGGAAAGGGAACTGGATCTCGATCCCGCAGGACCTGCGCGAGCCGAAGCCGGACGACTACGAGGGCGCGGACCGGGAGCGGGTCACCGCGTTCCTCGACGCGAAGTACGCGAACGAGGTCGCACTGCTGTCCTGGGCCGCCGAACACCGCGACGAATTCGGCCCGTGGTCCACGGCTCAGCGGACCTCGACGCGGCTGACCGAAGAGGAATTCCGTGAACTCGACGCGGAGTACCGCGAGCTGATCACGCGGTACTGCCAGCGTCGGCGGCGTCCGGCGGCGGGCGAGAAGGAGCTTTCCGTGCGCTTCTACGCGTTCCCGCCGCCGGAGGCCGTGCCTTCCTAAGGATGCCGCCAGGCCAGGAACGTCTCCAACGTGGTCAACCGGTGCTCGCGCACGGCCAGTTCGATCTCCCCGGCAGGCGCGCTCCTGTCGAACAGGTCGAGGATCTTCTGGTGCTCCTGCACGGATTCGTGCGCGCGGCCGGGGACGAAGCTGAACGTCGACGTACGCAGCCCGGCCAGCCGGTTCCAGCCGCGGTTGACCAGATCGAGCACCTGAGGATTGGGGCAGGTGCCGAACAGGACACGGTGGAAGTCGCGGTTCAGCGCGGTGAACCGCGACGGCTCGAAGTTGTCCAGGCAGGCCGTCAGCTGCGCGTTGAGCCCTTTGGCCTCGTCGAGCACCTCGCCGGGCAAGGACGGCGCCGCCAGTGCGGCGGCGTAGCCCTCGACCAGCGCGAGCGTCTGCATTGTGTGCTGGTAGTCGCTCTCGTCGACCATCGCGACCTGCGCGCCGATGTTGTGCTCGTAGGTCACCAGCCCTTCGGCCTCCAGGCGCCGGACAGCCTCGCGGACAGGCACGGTGCTGACCCCGAGTTCCTGCGCGATCTGCCCGAACACCAGCCGGTAGCCGGGGGAGAAGGTGCCGTCGTCGATCCGCGCCTTGATCCAGTGGTAGGCGATCTGCGACTTGCTCTTCGGGGTCGAGTTCACCGCGTCGCCAGTGGTCACGAGTAGTGCAGCCAGACTGATTTGATCTCGGTGTACGCGTCGATGGCCCACGGTCCCATCTCACGGCCCCAGCCCGACGCCTTGTACCCGCCCCACGGCGCGGCCATGTCGGGGATCGGCGGCATGTTGACGAAGACGGCGCCCGCCCGGATGCCGTTGGCGAACCGCTGCGCGACGCCGAGATCGCGGGTCCACACGGTGGCCGCGAGCCCGTACTCGGTGTCGTTCGCCCGCGCCAGCAGTTCGTCCTGATCGTCGTAGGCGGTGACGGCGAGGACAGGCCCGAAGATCTCTTCGCGCATGATCGTCATGTCGTCGGCGACGCCGGCGAACAGCGTCGGCGAGTAGAAGTAGCCCTCGCGGTCGACGGCCTGGCCGCCGGTGACCAGTTCCGCGCCCTGCTCGCGGCCGGTCGAGACGAGGAAGTCCACGTGTTCGCGGTGCTTCGCCGACACGAGGGGACCGAGCTGGCTGGACTCGTCCAGACCCGGGCCGACCTTGAGGCCCTCCAGCCCGGCGGCCAGTTTCGCGACGAACTCCTGCTCCCGTTTGCGGTCCACGAAGAAACGCGTGTACGCGGCGCAGACCTGCCCGCTGTTCAGCGTCGCGCCGGCGAGGTTGCCCGCGACGGCGGCGTCGATGTCGGCGTCCCCGGCGATGATGCTGGGCGCCTTGCCGCCGAGCTCCAGGGTGAGCCGCTTGAGGTTCGACTCCGCGCTGGCGGCCGTGATCAGCTTCCCGACCGCTGTCGACCCGGTGTAGGACAGGTGGTCGACATCGCCGTGTCCGCTCAGGAGAGCGCCGACCGCGCCGTCGCCGGTGACCAGGTTGACCACGCCCGGCGGGAACCCGGCCTCTTCCACCAGCTCGACCAGCCGGATGCTGGTCAGCGGGGTGACCTCGCTCGGCTTGATCACCACGGTGTTGCCGGTGGCCAACGCGGGCGCGAGCTTCCACACCAGGATCATCAGCGGGAAGTTCCACGGCGTGATCAGCGCGTTCACGCCGACCGGCTCGCGGCGGGTGTAGTGCAGCGTGTCCGGGAAGGACACCGGGTTGGTGGTGCCCTGGATCTTGGTCACCCAGCCCGCGAAGTACCGCAGGTGTTCGGCCGCGCCGGTGACGCTGACCTGGCGGGAGATCCCGATCGGCTGTCCCTGGTCGCGCGTCTCGAGCGCGGCCAGCTCCTCGTGGTGCTTGTCGACCAGCGCCGCGAGCTCGAACAGCAGCGCGGCCCGCTGGACCGGCAGCAGTCCCGCCCAAGCGGGGTCGTCCAGTGCCTTGCGGGCGGCACCGACGGCGGCGTCGACGTCGGCGGGCGACGCGGTGCCGACGTCCTCGATCACCTGGCCGGTGGCCGGATCGTACGTCGGCAGGGATCCGCCTCCGGCGGCGGTCCACTGTCCGTCGATGAACAGGCGTGTGGCCATGGCTAGCTCCTCCTCGACCGGTGTGTGATCGAGTATCGGGCGCCACGAGCTCTTCGGTCTTGCCCGCCAGGGCACGCCGATTGTCGGCCAGCGAACCGAATCCGCCGGACGGGTCCGCGCCTTGCGAGGGTGGGGACATGGACGTCATCGTGGTGGGAGCGGGTTCGGCCGGTTCGGTGGTCGCCAGGAGACTGGCCGACTCCGGGGCGTGGGTCACCCTGCTCGAAGCGGGCGGGCCGGACACCAACTCGGCCATCCACGACCTCTCGCGGGCGGGGGAGCTGTGGCACGGCCCGGAGGACTGGGACTACTACACCGTGCCGCAGCCGCACGCGGCGAACCGGCGGCTGCACCTGCCGCGCGGGAAGGTGCTCGGCGGGTCGCACGCGCTGAACGCGATGATCTGGGTGCGCGGCGCCCCCGCCGACTACGACGGCTGGGACCTGCCCGGCTGGCGGTGGGACGACGTGCGCCCGGTGTTCGAGCGGATCGAGAAGGATCTGCTCGACGTCGTGCCGAACGAACCGCTGCACCCGATCCAGCAGTCCATTGTGGACGCGGCCGTGCAGACCGGCCTGCCGTTCAACCCGGACTACAACGGCGACGAGCTCGACGGTGTTTCGGTGCAGCGGGTCACCACGCGGGACGGCAAACGGCTCAACACCTGGCTCGCCTACGGGCAGCCCGCCGTCGAGCGGATGACCGTCCACACGGGAGCGCTCGTCCACCGCCTGCTCTTCGAGGGCGACAAGGTGACCGGTGTGCTGGCCGAGGTCGACGGCGAACTGCGCAAGGTCTTCGCCGACGAGGTCGTGCTCGCCGCCGGCGCGCTGGCCTCACCGGCCATCCTGCTGCGCAGCGGCGTCGGGCCGGTCGACGAACTGGAGGTGCACGGGATCGACGTCGTCGCCGAGCTGCCGGGCGTCGGGAAGAACCTGCACGACCATCTGCTCGCGCCGGTCATCTTCGCGACCGACCGCCGTCAGGTCGATCCGCCCGCGCCCGGCCGCTCGGTCACGCAGACCCACCTGTTCTGGCGCAGCCGTCCCGGCCTGCCGGTGCCCGACACCCAGCCGATCCACTTCAGCGTGCCGATGTACGAGTCGTGGATGACCGGCCCGGAGACCGGGTTCTCGCTGATGGCGGGCATGGTCACGCCGCGCAGCCGGGGCAGTCTGCGGCTTGCGGGGCCGGATCCGGACGACATGCCACTGATCGATCTCGCCGCCCTGGAGGATCCGGCCGACTTCGAGAGCCTGGTCGCGTCGGTGGAACAGTGCAGGGAGATCGGCAGGGCGGCCGCGCTGGCGGAGGACTGGGGCGCCCGCGAGCTGTATCCGGGGCCGGAAGCCGACGTCCGCGAGTACGTCCGCCGGACCGCCATCACCTACCACCACCAGGTCGGGACCTGCCGGATGGGGACCGACGCGGAGTCCGTGGTCGATCCGGAACTCGCCGTGCACGGGATCGCCGGGCTCCGGATCGCCGACGCGTCGGTGCTGCCGCGGGTGACCACGGGCAACACCAACGCGCCGGCGGTGCTGGTCGGCGAGCAGGCCGCACGGTTCATGCTCGGCCGATAGTGCGGCGCAGCCAGGAGGCCCGGGCGGCGAGCGCGGCCCGGGTCACCTCGCTGTCCGGGGCGAACCGGTCGAAACCGTGGTACGCGCCCGCCCAGACGTGCAGTTCGGTGGGCACGCCCGCCCGCCAGAGGCGGCGCGCGTAGTCGACGTCCTCGTCACGGAAGATCTCGGCCGCGCCGACCTCGATGAAGGCGGGCGGGAGCCCGGTGAGATCGGTCGCGGTCGACGGGACCGCGTACGGCGAGGTCTGTCCCTTGAGGAGGGATCGCCAGCCGAACTCGTTGGCTTCCCGTCCCCACACCCCGCGTTCCGCGAATTCCCTGGTCGAGGCGGAGTCGTTGCGGCTGTCGATCATCGGGCACAGCAGGAGCTGCCCAGCCAGCTCCGGACCGCCGCGATCCCTGGCCAGCAAAGCGATCCCAGCGCTGAGCCCACCGCCCGCGCTGCCGCCGCCGACGATCAGTCGTGAGGGATCGAAGCCGAGTTCGGCCGCGTTCTCGGCCATCCAGGTCAGGCCCGCGTAGCAGTCTTCCAGCGGCGCCGGATGCGGATGCTCGGGAGCGAGCCGGTAGTCCACCGTCACCGCGACGAAGCCGAACTCCTCGACCAGCGCGACCATCCGCGGCAGGTCGGCGAAGCGGTTGTCCAGCACCATGCCGCCGCCGTGGATGTTGTAGAACCCCGGCGCGCCTTGGGCGTTCCGGGGTTTGACGACGGTGACTACCACCTCGGTGCCGGGTACCGCGCGGTCCTCCCAGACGAGATCGCGCTCGCCGATCGCCTCGGCACAGCTCAGGTTCATGTCGGCCATGGCCTGCCGCATGCCCGCCAGCGATTCGGCGCTCAACGGCGGCCCGGACGGGAGGCCGGCGAGGGCTTCGGCGAGTTCGGGATCGAAGGCCGTCACGGTCCCTCCGGATCGACGACGTCCCGGTCGGCCCAGTGCGGCTCGACGAGCCCGCGGAGTTCGTCCGCGCCCACGCGCTCGACGAGGTCGACGGCGCCCAGGTTGTCCTCGAGCTGCGCGGTGCTGGTCGCGCCGAAGAGCGTGGTCGTGTTGGCCGGGTGGGTGAGGGTGAAAGCCAGGCACAGCTGCGCCGGGGTCGCACCCAGTTCCGTCGCGATCTTCGCGAGTTGTGGGGCGGAGGTGGCGATACGCTCGCGGATGTCGCCGGGGTCGCGGCCGACCTGACGCGCACCGCTGTTCTTGCCCAGCAGGATCCCGCCCTCGAAGATGTCCGAGGACTGCAGCGTGACCCCGAGTTCGCCGAAGACCTGCTTGAAGGGTTCACCGTCCGGAATGGACCGCCGGGCGACGCTGTACTTCAGCTGCGCGATGGCGGGGCCGGGTACGTTCTCCGCCGCGGCGAAGTCGTGGAGCGCCTTGATCGTGCCGGCGGACCAGTTGTTCACCCCCCACTGGCGGATCAGCCCGGCCCGGCGGAGTTCGTCCAGATCGAGCACCAGCTGGTGCAGATCGGTGTCTTCGCGCCGGAGATCGCCCAGTACCACCAGATCCGCGTGCTCGACCCCGGCACGGAACAGCGCGTTGTCCAGCTGGTCGCGGAGGTTGTGCTCGGGGTAGTCCTCCAGCCAGAGCTTGGCCGAAAGCAGGTAGTCCTCGCGCCGGAGCCCGGCCGCGCGGACCATCGCGGAGAACAGCACGTCGGTGTAGACCGGGGTGGCGCCGGGGAAACCGTAGACGCCGACGTCGAAGAGCGTGATGCCGGAATCGACGGCGGTGCGGACCAGGTTCACCGCCTCGCGGAAGTCCATCCGGTCGTAGGTGTGCCACGAGCCGAGCGAGAGCACGCCGGTGAGCGGGCCGTCGCGGCCGATCCGGCGCTGGGGGATGACGGGCATGGGGTCTCCTAGGGAAGGCGGGGGTCGATGACGGCTTTGAGTTCGCCGAGCCGCGACATCGACTCGACGCTCTTGGACGCTTCGGAAAGGCCGACAGGCGCGCTGAACAGGTCGTCCCAGGGCAGCCGATCGGCGAACGTGCGGAAGAAGTCCACCGAGCGGTGGTAGTCGGCGATGTCGCCGTTGAGCGAGCCGACGACGGTGAGTTCCTTGCCCATCACCGTGCCCAGCGCCACGGGGGAGGGGGCGGGTCCGGTGGAACCGACGATCGCGATCGTCCCGCGCTGCGCCGCGAAGGCCACGGCCTCCTCACCGATGGTGGGCCCGCCCGCGAAATCGAAGACGTGGTCGGCACCGCGGCCGCCGGTGAGTTCCTTGACCCGCTCGACGCGTTCTTCGGCGGTGCCGTCGACCGGGATCGTCGCTGTCGCCCCGAAGCGTTCGGCGGTCTCCAAACGGTCGGCGGGGCCACCGATGGTGATGACGTCGCCCGCGCCGGAGATCCGCGCGACGGCGGTGGCGAACACACCCAGCGCGCCGGCGCCCTGGACCACGACCGTCGCACCGGGACGGATCCCGCCGGAGCGTGAGACCGCCCGCAGCACGGTCTTGCCCGCGCAGCCCGACATCGAGGCCCAGGTGTCCTTGACGTCGTCCGGGAGGAGGAGTTTGGCCGCGCCGGGGGTCACGTAGCAGTACCGGACGAGACCGCCCGTGGCGTACGGGAAGACGTCGGAACGCTGGAGGAAGCCGTATCCGCGCTTCTCGCAGGCGACCGGTTCGCGCAGGATCGTGCAGCCGTAACACTTTCCGCAGGTCGATTCGGACCAGCCGATGCGGTCGCCCTCGGTGATCTCGCGGCCGAGGGTGTCGGTGGTATCCGGTCCGACGGCCACCACCTCGCCGACCATTTCGTGGCCCAGCACCATCGGGAGCATGCCGGGGAAGGTCATCTGGCCGGACCAGATGTGCACGTCGGTGCCGCACAGGGTGGTGCAGGTGATCCGGACCAGCGCGGCGCCCGGTTCCGGCTCTTCCGGCAGCGGTAGTTCCCGCAAGGTGAGCGCGGAGCCGTGTTCGGTGAGCACCGCCGCTTCGGTTCTGTTGACCATCTTTTTAGTCTACAGTCGTAGGAGAAAAAGTCCAGATCCTGGAGGAAACCATGCCGTCGCAACGTATTCGTCCCGCATCACTCGTGGTTCGCGGCGGTCCCGTGCGCACTTTCGACCCGGCGGGCACCGTCGTGCGGGCGATGGCGGTCCGCGACGACCGGATCGTCGCCCTCGGTGACGTCGCTCTGGACCACATCGGCCCGGAGACCGAGGTGATCGACCTCGCGGGCAGAACGGTTTTGCCCGGAATCAACGACGCGCACCTCCACGCGACCTGGCTGGGCGCCCGGTGGCCGGACACGCTCATCGGTGGTGCGGGATTCACCGGGGGAGAAGAGAAAGCGGTGCGCGACGCGGCCGAACGGCGGGCCGCCATCCTCCGCGCGGGTGATCTGTGCGCGTCGCTCGGCATCACGAGTTACACCGAGCCCGGTTTGGGCCCCGGCGAGACGGGCTGCTTCGGCGCCGAGGTGCTCGAGGAATACGCGGCACTGGCCCGGGAAGGGCTTTTGCGCGCGAGGGTGACCGCGCTGCGGTTGTTCGGCCTGCTCGACGGCGCGAGTTCGCTGGAAGACTTCGAACGCGGGCTGGCGACGCCGTCGCCGTCCGCGGATCCGGCGTGGCTCACCGTGCCCGGTGTGAAGATCTTCGCCGACGGCATCCCGCCGATGCGGTCCGCGTGGACACATCATTGCTACGCCGACGGTTCCCACGGCACGTTGCTGGTCGACGGCGACGACGACCCGGGTCGTGCGGCCAACCTCGCCGCCATGATCCGTCTCGCCCACGACGCCGGAATGGTGGTCGCCGTGCACGCCACGGGGGATCGCAGCATCGAGGTGGCGCTCGGCTCGCTGCGCCGCGGCGACCACCTGGTGCACGGGGACCTGGTGACGCGGGATCAGCTGGCGCGGATGGCTTCCGCGGGTGTCGGCCTGACCACCCAGCCCGCGATCGCGGTGGCGATGCGGGGGATGCTTTCGGCCGCTCTCGGCGCGGAGGTCGGTGCCCGCGCCTGGCCCTTGGCCGAGATGCTGGACTCCGGTGTCGCGCTGACCTTGAGCAGCGACGCACCGGTGGTCACCCCGGACTGGCGGGTGCACATCGCCGCGGCCGCCCGGATGCTGGACGCGTCCGAAGTGGACGCCGCGCTGATGACCCGGTTGCTGCGCTGCTACACGGTGGCGGCCGCCGAGCAGGACGGGGCCGCGGAGTGGAAGGGTTCGCTGACCGTCGGCCGGGTCGCCGACTTCTGCGTGCTGGCGGCGAATCCGCTCGAGGTCGCGTTCGCGGACCTGCCGGACGTCGGTGTCGAACTCACCGTGTCCGGCGGCCGCGTCGTGTACTCAGGTGAGCAGTTGCCCGCCGTCGACCTGGAGGCTCACCCCGGTGAGATGGCCGGCGTCGGCGGAGGCGAGGAACAGGACTGACGGCACCACGTCGGCGACGGAAGCGATGGTTCCCAACGGAATCCTCGCTTCCCACGCCGCGCGGGCGGCGGTGTCCGAGGCGAATCCGGCGGTCATCGGCGTGAGCACCGGGCCGGGAGCGACGGCGTTGACCCGGATGCCGTGCGGCGCCAGTTCGAGCGCGGCCGAGCGGGTGAGCGCCTCGACGGCGGCTTTGGTGGCCTCGTAATGACCGAGCCCGGGCGTCGGCTGCCGGGCGCCGATGGAGGTGATGTTGACGATGGAGCCGCGAGTACCCGCCTCGACCATATGCGCCCCGACCGCACGGGTCATCAGGAAGGTGCCACGGAAATTCACCCGCATGCACAGGTCGAAGACACCGATGTCCAGTCCCACCAACGGACCGCCGCCCCCGGCGAGGCCCGCGTTGTTGACCAGGACCTCCACCGGGCCGAATCGGCCGGTGACGAGTGCCAGCGCCGCGTCCACCGATCCCGGGTCGGAGATGTCGAGTTCGACGTGCTCGGCACCGAGTTCGCCCGCGAGGTCGTGGGCGGCGCGCGCGTCGACGTCGGCGATGACCACGCGGTCGCCCGCGGACTGGAAGGCTTCGGCGACTCCGCGGCCGATGCCACTGGCACCGCCGGTCACCACTACGAGTCTCTTGTTCATTCTACGATCGTAGACTAAAACTTGTTTCCGTTGCCAGCGAAAGGAAAACTCGTGCACGAGAAGCAGAACGGGCTGGGCTTCGCCACTTCGGCGCTGGGCCTCGGCTCCTGGAACACGTGGGACCGCATGGACTTCGACGACGCGGTGCGCCTGCTCCGGCACGCGATCGACGCGGGGGTCACGCTTTTCGACGTGGCCCACTACAACATGGGACCGCATTCCGAGCGGTCACGCACGGATGTCCTTTTCGGTGAGGCGATCCGTGCCGCCGGGATCCGGCGCGACGAGTATCAGCTGTGCGGAAAGCTGTGGCTCTGGGACTACCCGAACACCGGTTTCGCCGAGCAGCTCGCGACCTCGTTCGACCGCGTCGGCGTCGTCCACGCGGAAGCCGTCGTGGTCGGTGACTACTTCGGGGACCAGGACATCCCGCGGATCGTCACCGAGGTCGCCGAACAGATCCGTCTCGGCCGCTTCGACGTCTGGGGCGTGAACAACTGGCTCGCCGCGGATCTCGATCTCGCACTGGAGTTCGCTTCCCGCGAAGGACTCCCGGCGCCTTCTTTCGCCCAGCTGAAATACAGCGTCGCACGGCGTTCCATGGCCGAAGGACCGTTCTACGGCAAGCATTTCGAGGCCGGCCGGCTGACCTTGCAGGCGTCGGACATCTTCGAGGGTGGCGTGTTGCTCGGCAAGACTCCGGAGCGGAAGATCGGCGCTGATCCGGGCGGGATCCGGGAGTCCATCCGGGACGCCGCCTCGCGAGTCGCTTCCGTGGCCGCCGACTTCGGTGTGAGTACTTCGCAGCTGTCACTTGCGTTTTGTCTCGCGTACGGGCCGGTGGCGAACGTGCTGTTCGGGGTGAGCCGGATGGCGCAGCTGGAGGACAACCTGGGCGCCGTCCGGCTGGCTTCGGAGCACGGCGCGGAAGTGCGGGCGGCTCTCGAAGATCTCTGGCTGGACCGCTCGGTCGCCGCCGATGGGACGTTCTGACCCTGCCGGGTGCGGCGTGGCCCGGGTGGCACGTTGTGAAAGCCACTTTCGCAACCTTCGACGTTGCGAAAGTGGCTTTCACAACGTCGGCGGAAACGGAGCGCGGCCCGGGTGCCCGGGCAAGTGAGCGATGTCGCGAAAGCCACTTTCGCGACACCCCCGCGCGACACCCCCGCGCGACACCCCCGCGCGACACCCCCGCGCCTCGCAAGTCCGTGAAGGCCTCCTTCACTACCTTGAGGGTAGGGCTGAAGGGAGCTTTCCCCCCATGACATGCGGGGAAAGCTCCCTTCAGCTCCGGGCCGCGTCAGGCGAGGAACTCCAGCACGGCGGCCTTGAACTCCGGGCTCCGCAGCGCCCCGCCGTGATCCCCGGGCACCCGCACCAGCGAAGCCCCCGGCACCAGGTCGACGAGAGTCTCGATGCCCTGACTGATCGGATCAGCGGTACCCGCCACGAACCGCGTCGGCACGGCGACCGCACCGGCGACCGGAGCGAACGGCTCGGCACGCAGGTCTTCGATGCACCGGGCGAGCGCGGCCGGATTGCGTCCCGGCGCGGTGATCATGTGCGCGATCATCCCCGTCAGTGGATCCGCGGGTACTTTCCCGCCGTCGGCGTACGCCAGCGCCGCCGCGACGTCGACAGCGCCGAACGGCTCGAACGGGCTCACCCCCGCCAGCACCAGCCGCCGGACCGGCGCCTGGACCGGCAGTTCCCAGGCCAGCCGTGCGCCGAGCGAGTAGCCGACGACGTCCACTTCGGACAGACCCGAGACGAGCCGTGAGAGTTCGCCGGTGATCGCGGCGGCGCCGAGCGAGCCCGGGGGCACGGGGCTGGAGCCGTGACCGGGCAGGTCGGGCACGAGTACCTCGCGGCCCGCGGCGGTGAGCGCGGCGGGCCACCCCGTGGTGATCCAGTCGGTGTGCCCGTCGGAGGCGAAGCCGTGCACCAGCAGAACAGGCGGTCCCGAAACGGTTTCGGGGCCGAAACGGCGCACGGCCAGAGAAGTGGTGGCAGACAACGGAATCCTTTCTAGCTGCCGGAGGGACGGCGGGTGCGCAGGCGTTGCATCTCGCTCAGCGTCCGCGCACGGGCGTCGACGGCGATCCGCAGCGACGAGCCGATGAGGTTCAACAGGAACACGCACACCATGATCGTCACGCCGGGCGCGATCACCAGCCAGGGCGCCTGCACCAGATACGACCGGCCTTCGGCGATCATGTTGCCCCAGGTCGGGGTCGGGGGAGCGATGCCGAGGCCGAGGAAGCTCATCGCGCCGTCGACCAGCATCGCCGCCGCCGAGAGGATCACGACCTGCACCAGCGCGAGCGGCAGCACGTTCGGGAACACGTGGACGACGAGGATCTTCCCCTTGCTCATCCCCGAGACCCGCGCCGCGCCGATGTAGGCGCGGCCGGCGATGCCCAGCACCCGGCTGCGGATCACGCGGGCGGTGAACGGAGTGAAGATCACCGTCAGCGCGATCAGTTCGGTCCAGATGCTCGCTCCGAGCGAGATCGCCAGAGCCATCGCGAGGATGATCGCCGGGAACGACATCCAGGCGTCCATCACCCGCATCAGCACCGCGTCCGCCGCGCGGAAGAACCCGCTGATCAGCCCGATCACCAGACCGGTGAAGGCCGCGCACAGGGTGATCAGGGCGGACAGCCCGAGCGACGCCCGTCCGCCGGAGACCAGCCGGGCGAGCACGTCACGGCCGAACGAGTCGGTGCCGAGGAGATGCGCGGACGACGGCGGCAGCAGCCGGTTGACCGGGTCTGTCGCGCTGACGCTCGGCAGGAAGAACGGCAGCACGATCACGGTCAGGACGATCAACGCCAGCAGCGCGGTGGTGATGACCAGCATCCGGTTGCGCCGGAACAGTTTGGCCGCGCGACCGGACGAAGGCGTCTCGCGCACCGACGAGGTCTTTTCCACCAGAGCCACGCTCACGAGACACGCACCTTCGGGTCGAGCAGTGCGTACGACAGGTCCACCAGCAGGTTGACCAGTACGAACAGCACCGCGACGAACAGCGTCACACCCTGGATCAGCGGGAAGTCGCGGGTGGATACCGCGCCCATCAGCAGATGGCCGAGCCCGGGCACGACGAAGATGGATTCGATGATCACGATCCCGCCGACCAGCATGGCGAAGTTGCTGCCCAGCTGGGTGATCAACGGCATCAGCGCGTTCGGTAGGACGTGCTTGGTCATCACCTGCCGCTCGGAGAGCCCCTTGACCCGCGCGGTGCGCAGATACGCCAGCGGCAGCTCACCGAGCAGGCTTTCGCGCAGGGTGAGCACGAACAACGCGGTCTGCCCGATGACCAGCACGGTCAGCGGCAGCACCAGCGCCGGCACCGCGGTGGCCGGGTCGGTGAACAGGTTTTCGTAACCGCTGGAAGGGAACCAGCGCAGCGTCACCGAGAACACCAGCACGAGCATCAGCGAGATCCAGAAGTCCGGCATCGCCATACCGAGCGCGGAGAGCCGGTCCAGCGCCCGCGCCACCGGATTGCGCGGCGAAACCGCCTGCCAGGACGTGATCGCGACCGAGAGGAAGAAGCTGATCACCGTGGACAGAACGGCCAGGGTGAGCGTCGGCAGGATGTGGTCGGCGACGACGCCGAGCACCGGAGCGTGATAGGTGATCGACGTCCCGAAGTCGCCGTGCAGCACGTTCCCGGCCCAGCTGAGGTACTGCTCCCACAGTGGTCCGTTCAGCCCCATGCTCTCCCGCAAGGCGTCCACATCGGACGGTCGCGCGGTCGGGCCGAGGATGGCCTGCGCCGGGTCGCCGGGGATCAGCCGGATGACGAAGAACATCATCGTCCCGACGATCACCAGGATGATGACCAGATCGCGCAGCCTGCGCAGCAGCAGACCGGTCATGATGCCAGCCAGGTGTTCCAGAAGACGCGGTAGAAGTCGCCGTAGCCCTTGAGCTTGGGGGAGTAGGCCGCGTACAGCTTGGACTGGCTCAAGGTGATCACCGACAGCTGCTTCCAGGTGAACGCCTGGAGCTTGTCGACCACCGCTTTCGCCTGCTCCGGCGTCGTCGAGGCGTTGAACTCCGCCATGAGCCCGTCCAGTTCGGGCGAGGACGAACCGTTCAGCGTGCCGAGGGTGAGCGCGGGCATCTGGGCGGGCGAGGTCAGCGCCGAGTCGAAGAACAGCGTGGTGATGTCCCAGCCGCCCGGTTCCTTGGTCAGCGTGCCGAGCATGGTGGCGAAGTCGAAGGTGTCGATCTTGGTGTTGATGCCGATCTTCGACAGGCTGTCCTGGATCAGCACGGCCCACTTGCCGAACTCCGGATACGAGTTCGTGGTGACGATGCGGATCGTCGCGCCCGCGGTGATGCCGACCTCGGCCAGCAGCTGCTTGGCCTTCTCCGGGTCGTGCTTCTTGTAGACCTCTTCACCTGCGGTGGAATAGAACTGCTTGTTGTCCGGCGAGGCGAAGGCGCCGGTCTCGAGGGTGAGGTCCTTGCTGCCGCCGGTGGCCGCGTTGATCGCTGGCTTGTCCAGCAACAGGTTCAGCGCCTCGCGGGCACGGGGGTCGGCGAACTTCGAACCGGTGTTGAAGTTGGGGATCACGACGTTGTCGTTGCCGCCGGGGAGGTTGTGCACGACCACGGCCGGGTTGTTGCGCAGCGTCTCGTACTGGTCGTTGGTGGGCATGATGTGGTCCCACTGCCCGGTCTGCAGGCCGTTGATCAGCGCGTCCTGATCGGAGACGACCTTGTAGGTCACGGTGTCCAGGTACGCGTGCTTGGCGCCCGCCTGCCCGCCCCAGTCCTCTTCGGACCGGGACTTGTAGCCGGTGTACCGCTCCAGCACCAGTTCACGGCCGATGTCCCAGCTCTTCAGCTTGTACGGCCCGGTCCCGATAGCCTTGTCCTGGGCGAAACCGGTCGGCGCGACACCGGTGAGGTTCTTCGCTTCGTAGATCTCCGTGCCCGCGCCGGCGAGCTCGTTGATCAGCGGGTAGCGGGGCTGCTTGAGCTTGATGGTCACCGTCGCCGGGTCGGTCGGCGTGATCGCGTCGATGTCCGGGGTGACCAGCTGGCCGGTGCGGTGGACCTGCTGCCAGCGCTTGAGGCTCGCGACGACGTCCTCGGACGTCAGCGGATTGCCGTCGTGGAAGGTGACGCCCTGGCGCAGCTTGAAGGCGTAGGTGAGCCTGTCCGGGCTGGTGGTGAAGTCCTCGACCAGCATGGGCCGGGCGGTGAAGCCGCGGTCCACCTCGAACAGCTTCTCGTACATCATGTTGCCGATATGCGCGGTGACCTGGCCGGGATTCGCGACCATGTCGAGCGACTGCGGATCGGTGGGCACGGCCACGTTGAGGTTGCCGCCGGGCTTCGGGGGCCCGTCCGCGGCGCCACCGCCGGCCTGCCCTCCCATACACGAGCTGAGCAGCAGGACGGTCGCCAAGCCGAGGGCGGCCGAGGTCAGGGTTCGTCTCATGGGTTCCGCACTCCAATTTCGGGGTTCGCCGCGAGGAGCCGGCGGGTGTAGTCGTGCTCGGCGCGGAGCCGGATCTCGTCCGGTTCGCCGATTTCGATCAGTTCGCCCCGGTACATGACGCCGACGCGGTCGGCGACCGAGAGCACCAGGCTGAGGTTGTGCGTGATGAACAGGAAGCTGAGCGCACGCGTGCGCCGCAGTTCGAGCAGCAGGTTCATCACCTGGCCCTGCACCGAGACGTCGAGCGCGGAGGTGGGCTCGTCGGCGACGATGAGGTCGGGTTCGGCGGCGATCGCGCGGGCGATCGAGACGCGTTGCCGCTGTCCGCCGGAGAGCTGCGAGGGCAGTTTCTTCGCGGTGTCCGAGGGGAGACCGACCTCGTCGATCAGTTCGGTCACCCGGCGGTCGAGTTCGGCACCGCGGAGGCCGGTGAGTTCCCGCAGCGGTTCGGCGATGATCCGGGCGGCGGTGTGCCGGGGATCGAGGGAGCTCTGCGGGTCCTGGAAGATGAGCTGGGCGTGGCGGCGGAACGCGCGTTCGTCGCCTTCGAGCCCGGATGGCGTGCAGCGGTGCGCACCGAAGGCGATGGAGCCCGACGTCGGTGGCTCCAGCGCGCTGACCAGGCGGCCGAGCGTGGTCTTGCCCGAACCGGATTCCCCGACCAGGCCGAAGAACTCGCCGGGCGCGATCTCCAGCGAGACGTTCTTGACCGCGTGCACCTCGGGTTCGCGGTTCAGGGAGAACCGGCCGCGGCGACCGTACACTTTGGACACCGAGTCGATGACGAGCGCGGTGCCTTCGCCCGCGTTGTCCGCCTTGGCGCGGTTCAGCGTCCTGGTCTCGGTGGCGATCGCCGATTCGCCGTTCATCGCGGCTTCGAGCAGCGCTTCGGAGATGGTGGGGAAGCCGTCGCGCCTGCTCACCCCGAGCTTCGGGACGCAGTCGAGCAGCGCCTTGGTGTAGGGGTGCTTCGGCGCGTGCAGAATGTCCTCTTTGGACCCGAGCTCGACCAGTTCGCCGCGGTACATCACCGCGATCCGGTCCGCCACCTGCGCGGCCACGCCCATGTCGTGCGTGATGAAGACGCACGCGGTGCCGTGGTCGCGGCGGACGCGGTCGAACAGGGTGAGGATCTCCGCCTGCGTGGTCACGTCCAAGGCCGTGGTCGGCTCGTCGGCGATGAGCAGGCTCGGGTCCGCCATCAAGGCCAGCGCGATCATCACGCGCTGCTGCATCCCACCCGACATCTGATGCGGGTACAGGGAAAGCACTCGATCGGTGTCGGTGAGCCCGACCTCTTTCAGCAGGCCGCGTGCCTTCGCTTCGGCCTCGCGATGCAACGGCGTGCCCTTGCGCGCGGCTTGGCGCGGCAAGGAACCGGGCTTGCGATAGGCCTCGATCAGCTGCTTGCCGACTCGTTGACTGGGATTGAGCGAATCCAAGGCCTCCTGGAAGATCATCCCGATCCGCGGGCCGCGGTAAGAGCGCATCTCGTCGGCGGAGAGGCGGGTGAGATCCACGCCGTCGACGGTGATCTCACCGCGGGTGAACACCGGCGCGACGAACTCCAGTAACCGGATGATCGACAAGGCCGTCACCGTTTTACCGCTGCCGGATTCGCCGACCACGCAGAGTGTCCGGCCTTGTTCGAGGTCGAACGACAGTTCGCGGACCAGTTCGCGTTCGGTTTCGTCGGCGATCACGCCGACGGTCAGTTCTCGTAATTCGAGCAGGGTCATGAATCCCCTTTCCCGTGCCCGCCCGAAGCGGACCGCACTGCCGGGGAACGGGCCTCCGGCGGGGGTAGTTCTACGCATGTTGACACTGGGCGAGTGCGCTGTCAATGGGTATATTCTACGAATGTAGGAAGTTGATATCCGGCAGGTTTTGCCTGGCAGTGGGCGAAAACTTGCACTGGATTCTTTTGTCTACGTCTGTAGACTCTCGGCGGAAACGAGCTAAGGAGGGCACCCGTGAGCGGGTCGACCAAGACTGCCGGTCCCGAGCGGATCGTGGACATCGCCGTGGGGTACATGGCGGCCAAGCAACTCTTCGCGGCGAGCCGGATCGGCCTGTTCACCGCGCTCGCCTCCGGGCCGCTGACGGTGGCGGAGCTGGCCGGAAAGACCGGCAAACCGGAGAAGATCGCGCGCATCCTCGGTGACGCCATGTCATCACTCGGTCTGTTGTCCCGTGTGGACGGACGCTACGAACTGGCCGCCGACGCGGCGGAATACCTCGGCGGCGGAGAACTCGATCTGGCGCCGTTCCTGACTTTCCTGGACGCGATCAGCTACCCGCATTGGTTGCAGTTCGGTCACACGGCCGACAGCGGCGAGCCGGGCAAACTGGAGATGGACGACGCGCGCTGGGGCACGTTCATGTCCGGAGTGATGACGTATAACGCCCTACACGCGAAGATGTTGGCCGGCGCGTTCGATTTCGGCTCCCATCGAAAGCTTCTCGACCTCGGCGGGCTCTCGAGCGCGTTCGCGGTCGAAGCCATGAAGGCCAACGAAGAACTGCACACGACGTTCGTCTTCGACCCGGGCTTCACCGAATCGGTCACCACCGCGGCGGCCTTGGCGGGGCTCGCCGACCGTGCGACGGTCGTCGGCGCGGAGACGCCCACTGCACGGCCGGAAGGCGAGTTCGACCTGGTGATGGTCAACCACGTCGTCCACCGCTTCGAAGCGAAGCAGAACGCGGAGATCCTGCGTAACGCCCGCGCGGCCGCGGCCCCGGGGGCGACGTTGCTGCTCCTCGACTTCTTCCTCGACGACGACGCGAACCAGCGGCCGATCGACGCGTTGCACGCGGGGGAGTACCTGGTGATCGACGGGACGGTCGTCTATCCGGAGGCCGAGGTCCGGGAATGGCTGACCGGGGCGGGCTGGCGGGTCACCGACCGGCTGGCGCTGCCGGGCAGTCCGCGGGTGCTCGTCGCGGAAGCGGTGTGACCGTGACCCTCGATCCCGCGGTCAAGGAGCTGCTCGCCCGCAGTGCCCCGCCGGAGGCCCCGGCCGGACCCTTGACGGCCGCCGAACTGCGAGCCGCCTTCGCTGCTTCGTGGCGACGCCCCGACTCGGTCGAAGAGGTCGCCTCGGTCACCGACCATGTCCTGCCTTCAGGTGTCCGGGTGCGGCTTTACCTGCCTGATGCCGCTGGGGCGGTCCCGGCGTTCGTGTGGATCCACGGTGGCGGGTGGACGATCGGCTCGATCGACGAGAACGAGGTCGCGTCGCGCGCGGTGTGCAACGCGGCGAAGGTCGCCGTCGTGGCGGTGGACTACCGGCTCGCTCCCGAGCATCCGTACCCGGCGGCCCCGGACGACTGCTACGCCGTCGTCGAATGGCTCGCCGCGGGCGGTGCCGGGGACGCGGTGGACCCGGGGCGGATCGCGATCGGCGGGGAGAGCGCCGGCGGCAATCTGTCCACGGTGGTCTCGATGATGTCCCGCGATCGCGGCGGTCCGCCGCTGGCCGCGCAGGTGCTGATCTGCCCGGTCTACGGGCACCCGGACGACGGATTCCGGTCCTACACGGACTTCGCCGAGGGGTTCGGCATGACGGCCGGGGCGATGCGGTTCTTCTTCGATCAGTACGTGTCGGATCCGGCGCAGCTGAACGATCCGTACCTGCTGCCGCTGCGGGCCTCGGACCTGACGGGGCTCCCGCCCGCGTTGGTGCTGACCGCCGAGTACGACGTCCTGCGGGATGAAGGGGAGGAGTTCGCGCGGCGCCTCACCGACGCGGGGGCGCGAGTGGAGATGACGCGCTATTCGGGGCAGATCCACGGTTTCTACGGGCTGTACACGGATCTTCCCGCTTCGCCGCGCTCGCACGCGCATGTGGCGAGCTTCCTGACCCGGGTGTTCGACTCGCACGTTTAGTCCTCTGGATGCGTTCCCTTCCTCGCGATTAGGGCCGGAACTCGCGAGTTCCGGCCCTAATCACGCGAGTTCCGTCCTGAATCACGCGAGTCGCGCCTGCGAGGTCGGCGACCGCCGCGTTCAGTCCTCTGGATGCGGGTTGTTCGCGCTACGCACTACCGCATTTAGAGGACGAAATGCGGTAGTGCGTAGCGTCAGGGGCGGGTGAGGCGCGCGAAGAACGACTCGAGGTGCTGTTGCTGCAAAGCGATCGTCGAGAATTCCCCGGCGACCAGGCTCATCACGTTCGCCCCGGCGTTGATCAGGACGACCTCGTCGACCAGCTGCTCGTCGGGGGTTTCGGTGACGATGTCGCCGTCCTCCCGGCCCTCGGTGAGGTACCGGTGCAGCAGGCCCCGCCACGAGCGGATGTGCTCGAGGTACTTGTCCTGCAGTTTCGGGTTCGTCAGCGAGAGCTGCCAGAAGGTGAGTAGGACACGCCCCGCGGCGATGCGGTCCTCGTCGATCGGCATCGACGAGACGCACAGCTCGCGGAGCGCGACCAGCCCGCGCAGCTCGTCCAGCTCCACGTACTCGCGCATCATGCCGAGCGCGCGCTCGTAGGTGGCCTGGATGATGTCTTCCTTGCTGGGGAAGTACAGCTTGAGCGCACCGTTGGCGAAGCCGGCCGCGGCCGCGATCTCGCGCATGGTGGCGGCCTCGATCCCGCCCTGGGTGATCAAATCCCAGGTGACGTCGACGATATGACTTCGCCGTTCGTCGTGGTCGATGATCTTCGGCATCGGCAGACCTCCCACACTGGTTCTTCTACCAGTGTAGGAGATCAGACGCGGTGATACACGCGGTGCCCGGCGAACCACGTTTGTGTCACCTTTGTCTTGACGAGCGCGGACGGATCGGTTCGGAACGGATCGCGGTCCAGAACGACGAAATCGGCCGACTTTCCCGGGGCCAGTGAGCCCGTGACTTCGCCGAGTCCCATCGCGCGGGCGGCGGCGAGGGTGAAGACCTCGATCGCCTCGGCCAGGGTGATCGCCTGCTCCGGCCACAGCGCTCCGGGGAACGTGCCGGTCGGGTCCTGGCGGGTCACCAGGCCGTGGATGCCCTCCCACGCGTTCGGGGACTCGCTGACGGGCCAGTCCGAACCGCCCGCGACCAGCGCGCCCTCGTCCAGGAGCGACCGGTTCGGCTGCATCCGCCCCGCGCGCTCGCCGGGCAGGACCTCGGCGATGGCCGCCGGGATGACCCCGGGGACCCACAAGAACGGCGAGATGTCCGCGGCGACACCCAGCGCGGCGAAGCGCGGGAGGTCGTCGGGGTGGACGAACTGGCCGTGCGCGACCTGGAAACGCGCCTCGGCGAAGCCCTCGGCGCGCACCTTCTCGACCGCGTCCAGCGTCGCGCGCACCGACGCGTCCCCGGTGCAGTGGACCTTGGCCGAGAGCCCCGCCGCGGCCGCGGTGCGCAGCCAGCCCACGAGTTCGTCACCCGGCATGGTGGTGGCGCCGTGGTGACAGGCGCCGTGCGCGGCGTCCGGCAGGTACGGCTCCAGGAAGGCGGCGGTGCGGGTCGGCGGGACGCCGTCGAGGAAGATCTTCACGAAGTCCGGCCGGTGGTGCTCGCTGCGGTACTGCCCGGCGACCTCCAGCAGCGGCGCGCCGATCGGGTCGAAACCGAAGATCGGGTCGTTGATCAGCAGTGAAGACACGACCCACGCGTGCAGTTCGCCCGCGTCGTCGAGGGACTTCAACGCGCCCAGGATGTCCGCGGAGACGCCGGCGTCCTGGAACGCGGTGACCCCGTACGAATGCAGGGTGCCGATCCCGTGCCGTGACGCCGCGACGTGCTGATCCGCGGTGAGCGTCCGCGTCTCGCTGAGCGCCCGTTCGACGGCGACCCCCGCCGCCTCGAGCAGGATTCCGACGGGCTCGCCGGTCGCCGGATCGCGGACGATCTCCCCGCCCACCGGATCGGGCGTCGAGGTGGTGACGCCCGCCAGCTTCAGCGCGCGGCTGCTCACCCAGCGGTTGTGCCTGCTGTCGTCCGAGAGCATGACCGGGCGCCCGCCCGCGGCCTCGTCGAGCGCGAGCCGGGCCGAAGCCTGCGAAAGGGTGCTGACCAGCGTGGACGCCCAGGCGCCGCCGACCACCCACTCGTCCGGTCCGAGCCCGGCCGCCCGCGTGCGGACCGCCGCGAGGATGTCGTCGAGGCCCGCGTCGAGGCCGAAATTCAGTTCGAAGAGGGCCGCGCGTCCGGCGAGGGCGTGATGGTTGTGCACGTCGACCAGGCCGGGCATCACGAACGCGCCGTCGAGGTCGACGACCTCGGTGCTCGGTCCGCGTTCGATGTCCTCCAGGGACAGCACCCGGCCGTCCTTGATCGCCAGTGAGGACGCCCAAGGCCGGGCACCGTCCACTGTGTACACCGTGGCGTTGGTGAGGATGAGGTCGGCGGTCAAGGCTCAGCTCCCGGCGGGGTCGTAAGCCTCGGGGTGCACGGTGGTGCTCAGGAGCTTGCCGTGCGCGCCGAAGGTGAAGTGGGTCGGGGTGCTGCCGGTGGCGTCCAGTCCGAAAAGGACACCGTGCGAGCGCAGCCGCTTCGCGTCACGGTGGTCGGCGACGGTCACCGACGCGCACGGGATCACCTTCTCCCGCCAGGCGAAGACGTAGATGCCCGGCCGCAGTTCGTAAACCGAGTTCTCGTCGGTGTCGGCGAGCCCGCGCTCCGGTCCGGCCAGGCACTGCCACGTGTACCAGTGCGGGCTGAGATACACGTGCTCGTAGGCGTGCTCGGTGCTGTACACCCACAACACCCGGCGCCCGACCAGCGACGTGGTCGGCGCGAGCGACTCACCGCTGGGCTCGATGCCGCCGATCGTGGCGGCCAGGAAGGTCTGCGTGACCCGGGGCGCGGTGTCGCCGATCTTGCTCAGCACGAGGAGCGCGCGGCCTCGGCGCAGGTCGAGCAGCAGGGTGAAGGCCTCTTCCTGCCGGGCCCGCGGATGGAACTGGACGTAGTACAGATCGTCGTCGACCAGGAACGTCTCGCAGCGGTCGGTGCCCGTGCCGTGGTAGGTCCACTCGATCCGGGTGCCGGAGAAGCCCGCGGTGAACGTGGTGCCGTCTTCGCAGGTGAGCTCGAAGGTGCGGCCGTGCAGGTCGCCGACCGTGGGAGCCTTGTTCGCGTCGAAACCGGGGGCGAGGCCGTCGAGCGGCAGCCAGGTGGACGTGTCGGACAGGGTCAGTTCGGGCATCGCAGGAGTCCTAGTGCTCGTGGGCGGAACAGTGATCATCGGCAGCGCCGGAAGGCAGGTCGAGGGCCGGATTGCGATCCAAGAAGCCATAGGGGCGCAGGGTGAAACCGGAGTAGTCGACCGGCATGACCGGCCAGTCCTCCGGACGCGGGATGTGGGTCGGGCCGAACACGTGCCACAGCACGAGATCGGTTTCGGTGAGGTCCCGGTCGGCGGCGGTCCAGGCGGGCAGGCCCGCCCCGCCCGGATGCGCGTTCGGCCGTTCACCCGCCGGATAGCGTTCGTCCGCGCGGTACGGCGTCGCCCACAGATGACGGGTGGCGAACGTCGCCCGCTGGTGGACGGTCGATTCCGGCTGCGCCATCAGGGTCGCGGACGGCCGGGGCACGAGCTGGTACGCCGTGGGCGTGCCCAGCCGGTTGGTCCGCTCCGCGCTGCGGATCTCCCAGACGCGGGCCTTGGCCGGATCCGCGTGCCGCTGGGCTTCCTGTTCGGTCCGCAGCGGGGTTTCCTTCCAGGTGAAGGCGTTCCCGTACGGATTCTGCTCGCCCATCGGCACCCGCTCGACGTCGATCTCGACGAGCGAGTTGCGTTCGCCGTCGATCGCCACGTCCAGCCGCGCGCAGAACAGGTGCTGGTGCACCGGCGCGAACAGGCCCGGCGCGATCTCGTTGGCGTGCGGGTGTTTCGTGCCGGAGTGCGCGGCGCCGGCGAACACGATCCCGGTGGCCTTCGCCTCCAGTTCCACGGTGCCGTCGAGGTAGAGGTACCAGAAGAACCCGTAGTCGTAGTTGCCGATGGTGGAGATGGACGAGATCACCAGCCGCCGCGAGCGGCGGACCTCGGCGCGGCCGTCGAGATCCGTGTGCTTCCACAGGATCCCGTAGTCCTCCTCGTGCATGCAGATCGCGCGCGGGATCTCGACCGGATGGCCGTGGTCGTCGGCGACGAACGCGGGGAAGTAGTGGATGACGCCGAGGCAGTCGCAGCCCAGCCGCAGGTCGTTGGCGTTCTTGCCGAGGAGGTACTCGCCCGCGTCGAAGTAGCTGATCCAGAACCGGCCGGGCGCGGTGTCGCCGTAAGGCACCACCATCTCCGGTACCGACGCGCGATGCAGCACCGACCGGTCCTGAAAACCGATCTGGTGCAGCGTCAGTCCTTCGCGGGCGTTGAAGCCGACGCGGAGTTTCCAGCCTTCCCAGGTGACCTCGTTGCCGTCGACGGTGAAACTCGGCCCCTCGGGCTGAGTGATCTCGATCGGCTTGAGCGTGGTGCGGGCCGGGACGCCGTCGTAGCGGCCGTGCTCCGGCGGGACGGGCACGTCGCCTTCGTCCTCGACCCGGAGGACCCGCTGTTCGGTCAGGTTGATGTGCACGATCAGGCCCTCGACAGGATGCGCCCACGGGCTGTCGGACTCGTCGTCGCGCAGGAATGTCAGCGAACGGATGACCCGGCCGGTCTCGTCGGGCCTGCCGAAGAAACCGGGCGCGAGGGGAGCGCAGAAGGCGTGCTCGATCCGGTCGGCGAGTCCGCGTCGTTCCATCGCGGCCCGCCATTCCGGTGACGCCTTGGTGATCGACGCGGCGAGGTCGTACTCCTCGAACAGGTACGCGGGCTGTCCGTCGCCGCAGTCCTCGGAAGAGACCAGCGCGCTCTTGGTCAGCGAGACGACGGCGTCGCGGGCCTGTCCGGTCGCGGTGTCCAGCAACGTGTACTGAACCCGCCGGTCAGGGGCGACATCGGCCTTGTCCGGTTCCACCGGCAGCACCGCCGGGAATCGCGTGGTCGCGGTGAGCAGGCCTTCGGCGGCCAGGATCTCGCGGCCTGCGATGAGTTCGTCGGCGGTCAGCGGGTCGAGTGGATGCGGCCTGGTCATGCTTCGCAGTCTTACCGGTTCGCCCCCGGGTGAAAAGGCCGTCATGCGGCTGTCGACAAGAAGGATGCACTGATGGCCAACCGCCGTGAAAGGTCCGGACCGCAGGATGGCGCCATGCGACTGGATCTCGCGGGCAAGGCCGTGCTGGTGACCGGCGCGGCGTCCGGTATCGGCCTTGCCTGCGTCCAAGCGTTCCTGGCCGAAGGCGCGCGGGTCGGCGCCCTCGACCGGGCACCCGTACCCACACTGGCCGACGGTCTGCTGGCGGTCCACGCGGACGTGACCGACGAGGGGTCGGTGGCCGCCGCGATCGACGCCGTGGCCGCCCGGTTCGGCGGGATCGACGTCGTCGTCGGCTGCGCCGGGATCTCCGGTCCGGTGGGGACACCGGTCGCCGAAACCTCGGCGGCGGATTTCGCCGAACTGATGGCCGTCAACGTCACCGGCCAGTTCTTGCTGGTCAAACACGCCGCGCCGTGGCTCACCGCGTCGAACGGCTCGGTCGTCCTGCTGGCCAGCGACTCGGCGTTCACCAGCGCGCCCGGAATGGTGCCCTACTGCGCCTCGAAAGGCGCCGTGGTCGCGATGACCAGGGCGCTCGCCGTCGATCTTCCCGGAGTCCGGGTGAACTGCGTGTGCCCGTCGGTGGTCGACACCCCGATGGCGCGCGGCGATCTCGGCGAAGTGCTCGACGATCCCGCTTTCCCGGTGCAGGCTCCTGAGGAAGTCGCCTGGCAGGTGCTGCACCTCGCGTCCGCGCGTTCGCGGACGGTCAACGGCCAGGCCGTGCTCGCCGACTTCGGCGTCTCGGCCCGCTCCGGTTTCCCCGCTTAGAAAGGACTCACGCAAGTGAAGAAGGTTGTCGCGATCACGGGTGGCGGTACCGGTATCGGTGCGGCGGTCGCCCGCCGGTACGCCGACGAGGGCGCCCAGGTGGTGGTGCTCGGACGGCGGCTCGAACCGCTGGAGAAGGTGGCCGCCGAAACCGGCGCGCACGTCATCACGTGCGACGCCAGCGAACGCGAAGCCGCCGAGAACGCCGTGGCGGAGATCGTCGGCGAATTCGGCAGGCTGGACGTCGTGGTGGCCAACGCCGGCGGGCACGGCCTGTCCTCGGTGGTCGACACCGGTGACGAGGAATGGGAACTGGCCCTGCGCTCGAACCTGTCCAGCGCCTTCGTGTTCTGCCGGGCGACGCTGCCGTCGCTGGTCGAAACCGGTGGCCAGGTGGTCATCGTGTCGTCGCTGGCCGGGCTGTTCGCCGGGCCGAACGTCGCCGGCTATACCGTCGCCAAACACGCCCTGATCGGGCTGACCCGCTCCATCGCCCGCGACTACGGACCGAAGGGCGTCCGCGCGAACGCCGTGTGCCCCGGCTGGGTGCGCACCCCGATGGCGGACGGCGAGATGGACCAGTTCGCCGAGGCCGCGGGCTTCGACGGCGGTCACGCCGAGGGCTACCGCCGCGTCACCGCCGAGGTCCCGCTGCGCCGTCCCGCCGAGCCCGAGGAGATCGCGTCGATCGTGCGGTTCCTGGGCTCTTCGGAGTCTTCGTACATCACCGGCGCGGTGATCGTGGCCGACGGTGGCGCGCACGCCGTCGACCTGCCGACACTGGCCTTCGAACGGGCGGGCATGGGTTCGTAGGGATAGCGCGTGAAGGCCCCCTTCCCTCGGCTCAGTCGAGGGAAGGGGGCCTTCACGCGCTATGCCGAGGTGACCTAGCCGGGTACGGAGGGCCAGGCGTGTCGCGAAAGCCACTTTCGGGACATCAGACGTCCCGAAAGTGGCTTTCGCGACACGGCCGGCGCGGGCATCGCGCGCCTCAGGACTCGCCGAGGTAGGCCGCGTGCAGGGTGCTGGGCGAGTTCAGCAGGTCCTGCGCGGAACCCGCATAGGTGACGCGCCCCGAAGAGACCACCAGCGCATCACTCGCGACCCCGAGGGCGAGGTGCGTGAACTGCTCGACGAGCAGGATCGCCGCGCCTTCCTCCGCGAACCGGGTCACCATCGGCAGCAGCCGCGTGAACACCACCGGCGCCAGTCCCAGCGACATCTCGTCGATGAGCAGGAACGACGGCCGCGCGGCGAACGCGCGCGCCAGCACCACCATCTGCTGTTCGCCCCCGCTGAGCAGTGCCGCCGGGGAGTCCCGGCGTTTCTCCAGCTCGGGGAACAGTTCGAACAGCTCGTCGGCCCGCGCGCGGGTGCGCGCGGTGAGCATGAGGTTCTCCAGCACGGTCAGGCCGCCGAACACCGCGCGACCCTGTTCGATATGCGCCAGACCCCGCCGCGCGCGGGTGACCCTCGACTGTTTCGTGATCTCGTCCGGTCCGATGTGGACGGTTCCGGAGGAGGCGGGCACGACGCCGGAGACGGCCTCGAGCAGGCTGGTCTTCCCGGCGCCGTTCGGCCCGACGAGCGCGGTGATCCGGCCCGGTTCCAGCGTCAAGTCGACGCCGGAGATCACCGGGCCCGCCCCGCGGGTGACCGTCAGCCCCGCTATCCGCAATGCGTTCACAGCAGCTCCGTTTCACCCATGTACGCCTTGAGCACGGCCGGATCGGCGAGCACTTCGGCCTGGGGGCCCGACGCCAGCACGCGGCCGAAATCGAGCACGGTGATCGTGTCGCAGACCGACCGCACCAGATCGAGGTCGTGCTCGATGAGCAGCACCGACACCCCGAACCGCGCGGGGACCTGCCGAAGCCGTTCCCCGAACGCGACGTGCTCCTCGTGCGGGAGACCGGCGGCGGGCTCGTCGAGGAGGAGGACACGCGGCCGCGCCAGCAGATGCCCGACGACCTCGACCAGCCTGCGGGCGCCGACGTCCACTTGCGACAGTGGGGTGCGGGCCGCGGGGCAGCCGAAGAAGTCCAGGGCCTCGCCGATCTCGTCGGCGGTGAGCCGTCGCCTGGCGAGGAACTTGAGATAGGCGCCGACCGTCAGCCCCGGCGGGACACGGTCCTGCTGGAACGTCCGGCGCAGCCCGGCGCGCGCCCGGTTCGACGGCGACCCGGTCAGCGGGCTGCCGCCCAATTCCACTGAACCTTCGGCGTTCGGCAGGAATCCGCTGATCGCGTCGACCAGCGTCGACTTGCCGGCGCCGTTCGGTCCGATCACGCCGAGCACCCCGTGTTCCGGTACCGCGATGTCCACCGAGGACAAGGCGGCCACGTGCCCGAAGTTCACGCTCAGACCGCGCACGGTGAGCACCGGCGGCCCCGGGGACACCGGTTCGACAGTGCTCGCCCCGGCGGCCAGATCGAGTTTCGCGGGCTCCTTTTTGGACCGCCGGTACCACACCTGCCGCACCGTGGTGCCCAGGTTCCCGCCACTGGCCAGCGCCTGGACGCCGAGCACCCCGAACACCACGAATCCCCAGTCCTGCGGGATTCCCCAGCGCTTCAGCAGTTCCGGCACGCCGACCCACAGCACCGCGCCGAACACGGCCATGTCGATCAGATGCGCGCCCGACATGATCGCCAGCACGTACAGCGCCAGCGACTGGATCGCGGTGAAACTGGCCGGGAAGGCCAGTCCGACCTGCCCGGTGAGCAGGCCGCCGCTGATCCCGCCGAGGGTGGCGCTCACCGCGAACGCGGTCAGTTTCGACGTCCGCACGCTCGTGCCCGCGGCCGCCGTCCCGCGCTCGGAGAACGCCACCGCCTGCCAGGCGCTGCCCCAGCGCCCGCGGCGCAGGAAGTACACCGCCAGGCAGCACAGCACCAGCACCACGACGGCGAGCTGGAAATAGGACCGGTCGTCGGAGAAGGCGTCCGGCCGTTCGACCGAGATCCCACCGGAGACACCGGGGAACTGGAGCTGGACCAGGGCGAGGTCGGCCGCGGCGGCGAGCCCCAGCGTGACGACGGCGAGGTTGATCCCGCGCAGCCGCAACGCCGGGAGCCCGACGAGCACCCCGACCGCTCCGGCGGCGACACCGCCGAGCAGCAGCCAGGTGAGGAACCCGCCGGGCGCCTGCGCCTCGTTCAGCGCCGACACCGTCCAGGCACCGACGGCGCCGAAGGTCAGCTGGCACAGCGAGATCATCCCCGCGCTGCCGGTGACCACGCCGAGCCCGAGCAACGAGATCCCCGCGACGACGGCGCTCATGCCCAGATAGACGAAATACCCGTCGAGCCCGACGCTCAGGCCGTAGCCCACCGCGATCGCCACCAGGGCCACCACGAACGGCATCCCGCGTTCAGCGAGCCGCATCCCACACCTCCTTGCGCTGCGACCAGAGCAGCAGAGCGACGATCACCGCGAACGGCAGGAAATACCGCACGACCGAAAGGCCGTCGACCTGCGCGGCCGCACCCTGGATCAGGCCGAGGCCCAGTCCGCCCGCGACAGCGAGGTCCAGCCGGCGGAACCCGCCGAGCAGGGCCGCCGCCGACGCGGGGACCACCAGCATCGCCAGCGACGTCGCGTCGTTCGACTGCGACGGCGCGACGATCGAGATGACCAGCGTGCTGACCACGCCGGTGACAGCCCAGACCGCGATGCTGAGCCGTTTCGCCGGGATGCCCAGCAGTTCCGCCGTCGTCGGGCGTTCGGACAGCGCCCTGAGCTGGACCCCCGCCGGGGTCCGGCTCAGCACGATCCGGCTGGCCACCGCGACCAGTACGGCCAGCGCGACGGTGACCACGGTGACCTGGCTGATCACCACGCCGCCGACGGTGAGCGCCGGACCGTCGAGGATCGGGTGGAACGGCTGCGGTTTGTTGCCGAACAGGATGAACGACAACGAGATCAGCAGGAGCAGCACCGCCACGGTGACCGCCGAGCGGGTGCCGGTGTCCGCCTCGGCGAGCCACGTGGACACGATCCAGCCGAGCAGCGCGCTGAGCAGCCCGCCGAGCAGGATCCCCGCGATGGTGGCGAGCCACATCGGCAGTCCCAGGTCGACGGACAGGAACACCGCCACGTAGCAGCCGAACATCCCGGTGGCCGACTGGGCGAAGTTCACCACCCGCACCAACCGCGACATCAGCGTCAGGCACACCGCCAACACCGCGTACAGTCCGCCGGCGGCCAGGCCTGCCAGCGCTCCCTGCAGCATCGTTTCCTCCTGTTACTTCTTGGGAATCCGCAGCCAGTCGTTCGCCACGAGTTCCCATTTGTTGGTGCCGGAGGCGAGTTTGATCGGCCAGCCCGCGGTGTTGTCGTGATGGGTTTGGCCGGGGCCGAAGACGTACGGCGTGCCGACCATCGGATCGGTGATCGGCTTCATCTCGCGCAGCGCCTTGGTCACCGACTCGCGGGTGACGTCACCACTGATCCCCTTCGCGACCTCGAGGAAGTACTTCGCCGCCAGGTAACCGCCCTGGCTGAACGAGGTCAGCGGGATGTTGTTCTTCGTCATCAGCTCACGCCAGTCCTTGTTCTGCGGGCTGGTCGAGTCGGTGAACGGGTAGAACTCGGCGGGGACGTACACCCCGGCACCGGCGTTGGTGATGGCCTTGGCGTAGTTCTCGCTGTAGACGCTGGTGAGCAGCAGCCACGTGACGTCGTTCCAGCCCTGTGCGGCGGCGGCCTTGAGCTGCCCGATCGAGTCCGGCTCGACCGGGTTCACCGTGATCGCCTTGCAACCGGCGTTGCGGGCCTTGACGATGTAGGAGGTGTAGTCGGAACCGCCGTAGGGCACGGTCGCGTCGAGGTACTTGAGCTTCTTGCCGGTGATGGCCGACCACTCGTCGATGGCCGCCTGATACGAGGGCAGCGTGTTGCCCGCGATCTCCAGCAGCGCGCAGATGTCGTTGAGTTTCAGCGTTTCCGAGCCGTAGAGCAGGGTCAGCGTCATGTCGTGGTACGGACCGACGTTGGCCGGGGCGATGTTGGGGCTGGTGAAGCACGCCGGGTCCACGCCGATGCCCTGGATGGACAGGATCTTTTGCTGCTCGTAGTACTTGTTGTTGATCTCGCACTCGATGAGGCTGGACGAGCCGACCAGCGCCACCGCCTCGTCGCGGCCGACGACCTCGCGGGCCGCGGCGGCGGCCGCCGCCGGGTCACCCTTGTCGTCGAGGGCCTTGTACTGGATCTGCCTGCCGTTCACGCCGCCGCTGGCGTTGGCGGCGTCGAAGACCGCCTTCGCCGCCTGCGACGCTTCGGGGAAGGTGGCCGCGCCGCTCAGCGCGTTGACCGAACCGACCACGATGGGGCCGCTCGAACCGCTTTCGGCTCCGGCGCAGCCCGCGGTGGCGAGCAGGACGGCCGCGGAGAGGGCGACGATGCGCCGCGCGGGTTTCACCGGTTCTCCGCGGCGTTCACGACGGGCACGGAGTCGACGATCTGCTCGAACGAGGTGACCTTGCCGTCGTCGAACTTCCACACGTGCGCGACGCGGGCGGTGAACGAGCGGCCGGTCTCGCGGTGCTTGCCCTGGTAGGTGCCGATGCCGATCACCGTGTCACCCGCGTCGGCGAGCTCATCGAGTGCGAAACCGTAGCCGTCCCAGTCGTTCGCGATCGCGCCGAAGACCTTTTCCTTGACCTCGTCCGGGCCGGTGTAGGTGCCGGCGTAGGGGAATCCGGCGGCCTCCGTCCAGGTGGTCTCGGGACCGAGCGGGGCCAGCATGCCCGCCAGATCGCCCCGGTCGCTCGCGGCGTAATGCGCGGCGATGATGTCTGAATTGGACACTTGAGCTCCTTAGACCGGTTGCGCGTCCGGATAAGAGACGGCGCCGAGTGGGTAGATGTGCCCGCCCGCGCGGGAGTGTTCGGACCGGCCGTCGCCGGTGATGCCGAGGAAGACGCCGGTGGTCTTCAGCGCGTAGCCGAGGTCGTGCAGCCAGACGCTGGCCACGGCGATGCGGAATTCGCGGAAGCAGAACAGGTAGAGCCCGTCCTGGAACTTCCACACCGTCGAAAGGTCCATGTCGCCGTGGCCGCGCTGCACGCCTTCGAGGCATTGCCAGGCATAGCGTTGCGAGGACACGTATACGTGCTCGTAGAGGTGTTCCGGGCTGTAGCGGTAGACGTTGCGCTTGCCGATCAGATCGCGCGACGGCCCCGGCTGCTCGCCGGTCGGCGCGCCAGCGTCGGTGGTGCCGGACCAGAACGTCTGGGAGACACGGGGAAGACCCTCGACGTCCTCGGTGCCGATCACCGAACGCACGGCGAGCGCGCGATGTGTCGTCGTGGAGAAGACGACGGTGAGCGCTTCACCTTCCACGCTGGCATGGGGGAGATTAACGAAGAAAACGTCTTCCCGGACGGCGACCGCGTCGTACGGATCCTTGATGCCGTTGCAGGTGACGGTTTCAGCGTCCTCGAACCGCAGCGCGAGCGTCGCTCCGTCGTCGAGGGTGACGGTGAGCTCGCGTCCCGACAGGTCCGCGTTCGGCAGGCGGTAGGTGGCTATTCCGGCGGCGAACTCGTCATACGTGCGCCACTGTTCCTCGGGTGCTTCGGGCATGCGGTCATCGTCGAGGCGACCGCCGGGGGAGGGCCAGCTGTCACGCGCTGGGCGGCAACAACCGATCGCTCACGGTCAAGCCACGGCGCAGTTCGCTCGGCGAGCGGCCGAATTCCGTCTTGAACACCCGGCTGAAATGCGGCGCGTCGACGAAACCCCACTTCGCCGCGATGGCGGCGACGGGCCTCGAAGCGTGTACGGGGTCCAGCAATTCACGGCGGCAGTGTTCCAGGCGCCGGGTGCGGATCCAGCCGGAGACGGTCGTGCCCTGTTCGTGGAAGAGGCCGTGCAGATGCCGGGTGGATATGTAGTGCTCGGCGGCGATCTGCGCCGGTCCGAGGTCGGTGGAGGAGAGGTTGGTGTCGATGTAGGCGAGCACGCGGCGCATCAGTTCGTGATGCGGCCCGGCCGTCGTGCGGGCGAGGTCGAGTTCACTCGCGAACAGCGTGGCGAGCAGATCGACCGCCGTATGCGCGAGCCGGACGCCCGCCGGACCGCCGAGCTGGTCGAGGTTGCTGCCGAGTTGCGCGAGGAAGGGCACCACCACGTTGCCCATCCCTCGTTTGCCCGACATCGGGACCGCGGTCAGCTGGCCGACCAGGTCACGGGGGAGATCGATGAGGCGCTGCGGGAACATCACGACGAGCGTGCGGAAATCCTCTTCGAACGCCAGGGAATACGGGCGGTGCGTGTCGTACAACGCCACGTCACCGGGGCGCAGCATGGCTTCGCGGTTGTCCTGCACCAGCAGCCCGGTCCCGGACAGGATCAGGCTCAGCTTGTAGTAGTGCCTGTCCGCCCTGGCGATGAGTTCGGGCGTCCGTTCGACGACGTGCGCCGACGCGGTCACTTCGGTCAGTTGCACGTCGTCGGCGCCGCACGAGCGGATGCGGCCGCGGAAGTGGTCACGGTGCTCGCTCGTCACGTGCAGCGGCACGAAGGAGTGCGACACCACCGTGCGGAAATCCGTGAAATCTCGCGCGACCATGGTGGTGGTCGGGTCGGCGGTGGCGGTGGTCACGAGGTCACCTCGCAGCATCGGGGGGTGAATTTCATATACGATAAGCGATACGATGCTGCCGGGCAATGATCGCGGCGAGGTCAGTCGGCGAGGCGGAACAGGAGGGTCCTCGGGTCCACGTCGACGGGTACCACCGTGCCCGTTTCGTAGCGGCCGACGTCCTCGGTGAGCACTCGTGCGCTGAACGGGGTCACCCCGGGACCGGTGACGACGAGGTCGACGTCGTCCGCCGGAGTGCTCACCTCGCCGACCCAGATCCGCTTGCTGGAAACGACTTCCGCGGTCGCGCGGACACCCTTCCGGTCGAGTCCGCGATGGGCTTCACGAGCCCTGGCGTTCTGCCAGAGGTGTGACCCGACGGTGCCGAACCCGCCGAGCGTGAACACGGTGCCCATGGCGATGACGACCAGGCGGTCGTCATCGCCGGGATCGAAATGGGTGCTGATCCAGAGCAGCCCGGGGCCGATCAGGACCATCACGGTCATGAAGAAGCCCATCAGGCACCCGAACATGGTGAAGACGGGTAATTCGGGGGCTTCCTTGCCTTCGCGATCCGTCGTCACGGGCGTGACGTTACTGACCGGTTTCCTCGGCCGGTCCGGTAAAAATGCCCGCTTGGGCGTTGCTGACGAGGCCCGAAACCGACGTCTCGGTTTACGCGCGGGAACTGGCCGACCTTTTCGTACGCGCCGTGAGCCCGCCGGCGAGCGAGGCGAGGAGTTCGTAGGAGCGGCGGCGGTCGGTGTGGTGGAAGAGCGGTGTGGTCACCATGATTTCGGCGGTGCCGGTTTCGTCGAGGATCTGTTGCAGCTTTCCGGTCAGGGTGGCCGGGCTTCCGGTGAGCACGGCGCCGGAACGCTTCGCGATTTCCGCGCGATCATCGGCGGTGTAAGGGAAGGCCGCCGCTTCCTCGGGGCTGGGCAGCTGAATGCGGTTGCCGCGGATCCGGCTGAGCACCTTCAGCCGGGTCGATCCGGCGAGCCACTCGGCGCGTTCGTCGTCCTCGGCGGCGATGACGGAGACGCTGACCAAATCGGCCTCGACCGGTGCGTCCGGTGCCAGGTGATGCGCGAAGGCGTATTTGATGCCGCGTTCGGCGGCGAGCGCCGCGCTTGCGGGGGAGCGGCCGAGCAACCACAGCGCCGGCACGTTGCCGCCGAGTACGGGAATCGCTTTGACCTCGGCGTCCTCGGGTGGGTCCAGGTATCCCCGGAGTTCGTCGAGCTGTGCGCCGAAGTCCTTCGTCCTTTGTGGACTGAGGGCGGCGGAGGCCGCTTTCGATCCGCCCGGTGCGCGTCCGATGCCGAGATCGATCCGCCCCGGATGCAGGGCGGCGAGGGTCCCGAACTGTTCGGCGACCACGAGTGGCGCGTGATTCGGCAGGAGCACTCCGCCCGCGCCGACCCGCAGGCGTCGCGTGGCGTTCGCGAGATGGGCGATCAAGACGGCCGGTGCGGAACTGGCGACGCCGCGCATGCCGTGATGCTCGGGGACCCAGTAGCGGTGATAGCCGAGGTCTTCGGCGAGGCGCGCGAGGTCGACGGTGTTGAGCAGGGCCTGGCGCGGTGTCGAGCCCTGGACGATGGGCGAGGTGTCCAGGACCGAGAGAGCCGGGGGCGTGGGAGCCATTCGGTCCTTCCTGTCTTCGCCTGACCTGCCTGGGGGTGGCGGGTTGTGCGGCCGCCGCGAGATAGCTCCAGTCTCGGGCCCTGATGTCGTGAAAGCCACTTTCGGGACATCAGACGTCCTGAAAGTGGCTTTCGCGACACCCGAAGCCAATGGCTGCGATCACCACTCACGAGGCAATCAGGCGAGTGCGGCGGGAAGCGTTTCGAAACCGCGCAGGATCCGGGTCTGCCGTCGCTTCGCTCTGCCCAGGAGCCGCAGGTCGGGGAATCGTTCGAAGATCGACCGCAGCCCGATCTCCCCTTCCATCCTCGCCAGCGAAGCGCCGAGGCAGTAGTGCCGCCCGGCGCCGAAGGACACGTGATCCCGCGCGTTCGCCCGCGTGACGTCGAACGAGGAGGGGTCTTCGAAGATCTCCGGATCCCGGTTCGCGCCCGCGAGCACGGTGCTGACGATCGCCCCGCGGTCGATGGGCTTGCCGCCGATCTCCGTGTCGCGTGCGCACAGCCTGCCGGTGAGCAGGACGGGCGGGTCGTAGCGGAGGATCTCGTCGGTCGCGTTGCTCCACAACTCGGGGTTCCCGCGCAGCTTTTCGAGCTGATCCGGATTCCGGGTGAGCAGGGCGATGCCGTTGCCGAGGAGGTTGACGGTGGTCTCGAACCCGGCCGCCAGCACCAATCCCGCGGTGGCCTTGAGTTCCCGCTCAGTCAGGCCGACACCGTCCTCGCGGGCGGCGATCAGCTTGCTGAGCAGGTTGTCGCCGGGATTCGTCCGCAGTTTCTCCAGATGCAGGGTGAGCCACGAGTCGAACTCGGCGAGCGTCGCTTCGACGGTCCGGAAGGTCCGCCACGGCAGCCCGAGGTCGAGGCTCGGGGCCGCGGCGCCGCCCAGCGCGAGCACCTTGTCCCGTTCTTCCGGCGGGACACCGAGGATCTGGCTGATGACGGTGACCGGCAGGAGCCCGCAGTACTGCTCGACGAGGTCGACGGGGTTCGCCGGGTCGAGGCCGTCGAGCAGTTCGTCGGCGATGGCCTGCGTACGGTGCCGCAGTTGTTCGACCGCGCGGGCGGTGAAGACGCGCGTGACGAGTTTCCGGTAGCGGGTGTGGTCGGGCGGTTCGCTGGCGAGCAGCGACGGCGGTTCGATCGGATGGATCAAGCCGGATGCCGACCAGGCGACGAGCCGGTTGAGCAACGGGTTGTCCGGGACGAACCGCACGGATTTGAACGCGTCGCTGGTGAGGATTTCCTTGCAGGCCGAATGCCGCGTGGTCACGTGCCCGACCCGGGTGCTGGCGATGGCGCCGTGCGAGCGGATCTCGTCGAACAACCCGGTCAGGTCCGCGCCACCGCTCGCCTCGACGGACAGCCTGCCCTGGAGATCGCCCCGGCGTGCCGCGGCCCGCAGGGCCACCCGGGGGATCGCGTGGCCGATGCTCCAGCGGGTGACCGGTTTGGCGATTTCCCCCGCCCGGCGCAGGAACGTCCGTGCGGGAGTGGTCTTGAGTGCGAACATCAGGACTCCGTCCGTGCGGGTTCCTTCGAAGGTATCGGAACTACCTGTCAGTAGCTAGCGCTCGCGACATCTGCGAATCCGCGCTCCGCTCGGTAATGTTCTGCACTTCCAGCGGGCCGGGGAGTGCTTGTGGGCGGCTACGGGTTCGACATCGCACTGGTCGCGGTGCTGGTGGTGCTCAACGCGGTGTTCGCGGGCAGCGAGATGGCGCTGATCTCGTTGCGCGAGGGGCAGTTGCGGGCCTTGGAGCGGGACGGCCGCGCGGCCGCCCGGACGCTGGCGCGGCTGGCACGCGACCCGAATCGCTTCCTGGCGACGATCCAGATCGGCATCACGCTCGCCGGGTTCCTCGCCTCGGCGACAGCGGCGGTATCGCTCGCCGAACCGGTGGTGCCGCTGCTGAGCTTCCTCGGCAACGCCGCCGGAGCCGTGGCCGTCGCGCTCGTGACCATGATCCTCACTTTCCTGACCCTGGTGCTCGGAGAGCTGGCGCCGAAGCGGCTGGCCATGCAGAACGCGCTGCGATGGGCGCTGCTGGTGGCGCGTCCGCTGAACCTGTTGTCGACGATCTCGAGGCCCGTGGTGTGGGCACTGAGCGCGTCGACGAACTTCGTCGTGCGCGCGCTGGGCGGACGGGCGGAAGCCGATCCGGACCAGATGTCGCCCGAGGAGCTCCGGGAACTGGTCTCGGCGCAACGAGGCCTGAACGCCGAGCAGCGCATGATCATCAACGGCGCCTTGGAGATCCACGAACGACGGCTGCGGGAGGTGCTCGTTCCCCGTCGCGCGGTGCTGACCCTCGCGGCCGAGCTGGACCTCGAGTCGGCGCGGCGTCAGCTGGCCGAGTCCGGGCACTCCCGCGCGCCTGTCGCCCGAGGCGGACATCTGGACGACGTCGTCGGGGTGGTGAGCCTGCGCGACCTGCTCGAAGACCGCGACGATCTCGCCGAAGTGGTCCGTCCGGCGGTGGTGTTCCCCGATTCGCTGCGGGTCTCGGACGCGCTGCGCAGCTTCAAGGCCGAGCGGGAGCAGATGGCGCTGGTCGTCGACGAGCACGGCGCCGTCGCGGGCATGGTCACGCTCGAGGACCTGCTGGAGGAGATCGTCGGCGAGATCTACGACGAGACCGATCGCGACGTCCTGGCCGTACGCAACGGCCAGGACGGCTCCCTCGTGCTGCCGGGCACGTTCCCGGTGCACGACCTCGTCGACGTCGGGGTCGAACTGCCGGACGCTCCGCCGGGGGAGTACGCGACGATCGCCGGGCTGATCCTGGTGATCCTCGGCCGGATCCCGGAGAAACCGGGTGACCGGGTGGTGGTCTCCGGCTGGACGGCCGAGGTGCTCGGCGTCGAACATCACGCGATCACGCGCGTGGCGCTGCACCGTGGGGCGAATGCGGAGCGGTGAGTTGCGCCGGGCGCCTCCTGTTGGCAGCGTGCCCGGTGTCCCACCACGGAGAAAGGTGTCCCGATGCCGGAAGACCAGCCGGATTTGAAGCCTCGTTCGCGCGACGTGACCGACGGTCTGGAGCGCGCGGCGGCCCGCGGGATGCTCCGCGCGGTCGGGATGGGCGACGAAGACTTCGCCAAACCGCAGATCGGGGTGGCGTCGTCGTGGAACGAGATCACCCCGTGCAATCTGTCGCTGGACAGGCTGGCCAAGGCGGTCAAGAACGGTGTGCACGCGGGCGGGGGCTACCCGCTCGAGTTCGGCACGATCTCGGTGTCCGACGGTATTTCCATGGGCCACGAGGGCATGCACTTCTCGCTGGTCTCGCGGGAGGTGATCGCCGACTCCGTCGAGACGGTGATGATGGCCGAGCGGCTGGACGGCTCCGTGCTGCTGGCCGGCTGTGACAAGTCGTTGCCGGGCATGCTGATGGCCGCGGCCCGGCTCGATCTCGCCTCCGTCTTCCTTTACGCGGGCTCGATCATGCCCGGTCAGGTCGATGGCCAGGACGTCACGATCATCGACGCCTTCGAGGCCGTGGGCGCCTGCCTCGCGGGCAAGATCACCCGCGCCGAAGTGGACAAGATCGAGCGTGCGATCTGCCCCGGCGAGGGTGCCTGCGGCGGCATGTACACCGCCAACACGATGGCGTCGGTGGCCGAGGCGCTCGGCATGTCGCTGCCCGGATCGGCCGCGCCGCCCGCCGTCGACAGGCGCCGTGACGGTTTCGCCCACCGGTCGGGGGAGGCCGTCGTCGGCATGCTCCGCCAGGGCATCACCGCGCGGCAGATCATGACCATGGAAGCGTTCGAGAACGCCATCGCGGTCGTGATGGCGCTGGGCGGTTCGACCAACGCCGTGCTGCACCTGCTCGCGATCGCGCGCGAGGCGGAGGTCGACCTGCGCATCGACGATTTCAACCGTATCGGCGACAAGGTCCCGCATCTCGGCGATCTCAAGCCGTTCGGGAAGTACGTGATGAACGACGTCGACAAGGTCGGCGGCATCCCCGTGGTGATGAAGGCGCTGCTCGACGCCGGGCTCATGCACGGTGACGTGCTCACCGTGACCGGCAAGACCATGGCCGAGAACCTGGAGGGCATCGCGCCCGACGGCGTCGACGGCGAGATCATCCGCCCGCTCGACCGCCCGATCCACAAGACCGGCGGGCTGACCATCCTCAAGGGATCGCTGGCGCCGGAAGGCGCCGTCGTGAAGTCGGCGGGCTTCGACGAGTCGACGTTCACCGGCACGGCGCGGGTGTTCGACGGCGAACGGGCCGCCCTCGACGCGCTCGCCGAAGGCCGGATCGTCGCCGGGGACGTCGTCGTCATCCGGTATGAAGGCCCCAAGGGCGGTCCGGGCATGCGCGAGATGCTCGCCATCACCGGCGCGATCAAGGGCGCCGGGCTCGGGAAGGACGTCCTGCTCATCACCGACGGCCGCTTCAGCGGCGGCACGACCGGCCTGTGCGTCGGCCACATCGCGCCGGAAGCGGTCGACGCGGGTCCGATCGCGTTCGTGCGCGACGGGGACCCGATCACGCTCGACGTCGCGAACCGGACGCTCGAAGTCGCGATCGACGACATCGAGGCACGCCGGGAGGGCTGGACTCCCAAACCTCCCGCGTACACGCGCGGAGTACTCGGGAAGTACGCCAAGGTCGTCCAGAGCGCCGCGCACGGGGCCGTTTGCGAGTGAGCCGACCAAGGAGGGTTCCGTGTTGAATCAAGTCGTGAATTAATAACCGGCATGCGACGGTTCACGACAGTCCTCATGGGCACTCTCGCGGCCCTTCTCTTCGTGACAGGAACAGCTTTCGCGGCGCCGCCCCAGGCGCTGGACTGGTCGGCGCCCTGGCCCGACCGGACCTACGAACCCGCCTTCGACTACGACGGCGACGGTTGCTATCCGACCCCGGCGATCGGCCGTGACGGCACACTCGCGCCGGGACTCGCGCTGGGCGGCGACGTCAACGGCCAGTGCCGCGACCTGTCCGATCTGGACAACACCAACGCGTACTCGCGGGTGAAGTGCAACAACGGCTGGTGCGCTTATCTGTACGCGCTTTACTTCGAGAAGGACCAGGCCGCGCTGGGGCCCGGGAGTGCCGGTCACCGGCACGACTGGGAGCACGTCGTCGTGTGGGTGCAAGGCGAGTGGGGCAGGTACGTGTCCACTTCGGCCCACGGCAAGTACACGACCAAACAGCGCGACCAGGTCCCGTGGGACGAGACGGGCAAGCACCCCAAGGTGATCTACCACAAGGACGGGATCAGCACGCACTGCTTCCGGCACGCGGGGTTCGGTGAGGAGCCGGAGAACCACAAGAAGCAGTGGCAGTACCCGCCGCTGGTCGGCTGGGACGGTTATCCGCCGGGCCTGCGCGACAAACTGACGGGACACGACTTCGGCAGCGCCCAGCTCGGGATCCGGGACTCGTCGTTCAACGGCGAACTCGCCAAGGCGAAACCCTCCGGGATCCCGTTCGATCCGAACGCCTGAGGGCTGAAGGGGCCTTCACCGCATGCGACGCGGTGAAGGGCCCCTTCGTCGCGTCGCATGCGGGCAAAGTCCCCTTCATCCGCAACCCACCGTGCGGAAACCGATGCGGGCACTGTTGCTCGCCGTCAGCGTCACCGTCGCGATCATCGCCGCGAGGTCTTCCCCGAGGAGAAGGCGATGGCGTACGCGCTCGGCGAGCGGACCGCGCATCCGGACGAACTGGACGGGGAGTGCCTGACCAAACGCGAGCGCGAGATCGCCGTCCTGGTCGGTGAGGGGCTCTCCAACCGGGACATCGCGGCGGAACTGGTGATCTCCGCCCGCACCGTCGAGACGCACGTGCGGCACCTCATGACCAAACTCGGCGCCGGTAACCGGACGCAGATCGCGACCTGGGTGGTCGCCACGAACGGGTGATCAGTAGGCCGAATGGACGCGAGTACGTAATTCACCCGATGTGCCCCGCTACCGCGCGGTAGCAGACTCGGCGACCCGACGATTCCCGCTGCCCCGGAGGTCGACGATGACCGCGTCCCACGCTCCAGTCCGCCCCGCGCCCGCCCGTTCCGCCGCGCTCGTGATCGCCCGCGCGGTCGTCGACGGCATCCGGCACGCCCTGCCCGAGCACGCCGCTCTGTTCGACACGCGCGCCACGGAGTTCGTCGCCCTGGTCTTGGAGTACGACGCGATGGACTCCGCACTGGGTATCGCCGCCGGCGCGGACGCCTTCCGGGAAGCCGGGGTCGCCGAGTACGCCGACGGCAAGGGGCTGGACCGCCTCTCCCGGGCCTACCACTCGGCGGGCAGGGGCGCCCTGCCCGTGCTGGCCTCGCTGTCGCGGCAGCCCGGCGCCGGGTCGGCCTTGATGGACACCGGCGTGGAGGCCCTGCTCCGCTGCGCCGACGTCCTGATCAGGCTTTCCACCACCGCGTACCGGGCCGCGCACACGCCGTCGGTGGCCGAGTTGCGCCGCGATCTGCTGAAGGAGATCTTGAGCGGCCGCCCGCCCGCGAAGTGGACGGCACTCGCGGCCGCCGCGGGCTGGGTGCCGCCCGCCCGGGTGGTCGCCGTCGCCGCCGAGCCCGGTGCTGCCCGCGCCTCGTTCGGCCCGGAGGTACTGGCCGATCTCACCGGCGAGTACCCGCATCTCCTGGTGCCCGACGACATCGAGGTCGGTGGAGTCCTGACGGGGACGCGGATGGCCGTCGGGCCCGCGGTGGCGCCCGCCGAAGCCGCGGCCTCGTTGCGGTGGGCCCGCCGGACGCTGGAACTGGTCCGGCGGGAGGTGATCGAGGACGGCCCCCTCGTGCGCTGGTCGGACCACCTGACCACGCATTGGCTGTTCGCCGACGAGGTGCTCACCGGCGCGCTCGTCACGCGCAGCCTGGCGCCGATCGCCGATCTGCCGCCGAACGAGCGCACCAAACTCGCCGAAACCCTCGAAGCCATGCTCGCCGCCCGCGGCGGGGCGCCCGAGATCGCGAACAACCTCGGCGTCCACCCGCAGACGGTCCGCAACCGCCTGCGACGTCTCCGTGTCCTGTTCGGCGCCCGGCTGGACGATCCCCAGGAGCGGCTGGACCTGCGGATCGCCTTGCGCGCGGACCTGCTCGCCCCGGAACCGGCCCGGCCGGTCACCCCGATCAGGGCGGCGTGAGGGTCAGGCGGGATCCGCGGACCGGGTCACCCACGTGGCGACCTGGACGCGGTTGGAGTAGCCGAGTTTGGTGAGGATGTGGTCGATGTGGGTGTCCACCGTGCGCCGGGCGATGCCGAGCCGGTCGGCGATCTCCTGGTTCGTCAGCCCCTCGGCGACCACGTGCGCGATCTCGGTCTCGCGTTTGGTGAGCACCTGCGCTGTCTGTTTCCGTGGCGCGTGGGACCGCTCCTCGAGGGCGTAAGCGATGGCGTCGCCGGTGGGCATCGCGGCGCCGTCGGCGAACTCCTTGATCGCGACCTCCCACCCCAGCGCCGACGTCACGGCGTCGGTGTCGGCCTGCAGCGGTTCGGTGAAAGCCTCGTACCGCGTCGGCCAAGCGCCCACCGTCCGCCAGACGTTCATCGCGGCGCCCTGCAGGATCGCGGCCCGGTTCGGGCGGCCGGTGCGGGCCGCGCAGCCCGCCAGGACGGTGAGGGTGAACCCGACGACGACGCGGTCGTCCACCCGCTCGTGCAGGCGCAGGACCTGCTCGCAGCACCGGCTCGCCACGGAGAGATCGCCTTGGAGGTACTCGGCGGCGGCACGGGACCACAGTGCCCAGCCCCGCCAGAAGACCTCGCCCCGCCGCTCGCAGCGCTCGACGGATTCGGCCAGCACCGCCCGGCCGCGGTCGATGTCGCCGTCCAGCCAGACGGCCAGCCCGTGGTTGTAGCTCGCCCAGAGGTCCGCGCCCTCGTCGCCGTGGGCGCGGAAGAGGTCGATCGCCGTGCCGAACAGACGCGACGCCTCGGGCATGTCGTTGCCGATCAGCGCGGCGTAGGCGCGGACGTGGAGCACGTACGCGGCGGCGAGCTCGTCACCGCTCGTCTCGGCTTCGGCGGCCGCCCTGTCCACCATGCACCGATAGGCGGGCATGTCTCCCTGCACCAGGGCCAGGAAACCGGACAGCCACAGCACGTGTGCCCGCTCCGGGATCTCCGGCGGCGCGGCCTCGTCGAGCCGCCGGACCCACATCCGGCCCTCGGTGTTCAGCCCGCGGACGATCCAGAACTCCTTGACGTCGCGCAACATCCGCAGCCCGACGACAGCGTCCTCGGGGCCGCCGGTGCAGAAGTCGAGGGCGACGCGCAGGTTCGCGTGCTCGCGCCGCAACCGGCCGATCCAGCCGAGCTGATCGGTCTCCAGCCACTCGGTGGCGTACCGGCCGGCGAGTTCGGCGAACCAGTCACGGTGCCGTTTGCGGAACTCCGCCGTCCCGCCCGTCTCGATCAGCCTGTCGGCGCCGTACTCGCGTACCGACTCCAGCATGCGGTACCGCACGCCGCCCGGGTACTCCTCGCGCAGCAGGATGGACTTGTCGAGCAGCCCGTCGACGACTTCGAGGACGCTTTCGCAGGGCAGTTCGCCGCCGGAACAGACCTGTTCGGCTGCGTCGAGGTCGAAGCTGCCGGAGAACACCGACGCGCGCGCCCACAGCAGCCGTTCGGGGCCGGTGCACAGGTCGTGGCTCCAGTCGATCAGCGCCCGCATGGTCTCGTGCCGTTCCGGCCGCCCGCGCCGGTCCTTCGTGAGCACGGAGAACTGCCTGTCGAGCCTGTCGGCCAGCTGGCGCAGGGACAACGCCCGCGCGCGGACGGCGGCCAGTTCGATGGCCAGCGGCAGCCCGTCGAGCCTGCGGCACAGCCGGATCAGCGGTTCGATGTCGTCTTCGGTGAGCCGGAACGACGGCGCGACCGCGGTCGCGCGGTCCACGAACAAGCGCACGGACTCGTCGTTCACCACGCGTTCGAAGGAGTCGCCCTGTTCCGGCACCGCCAGCGGCGGCACCGGCAGGACCCGCTCGCCCGCCACGCCGAGGGACTGCCTACTCGTGGCCAGCACGGTCACCTGGGGACATTCCCTGACGATGGTGTCGGCGAACCAGGCGCAGCTGTCGACCAGATGCTCACAGTTGTCCAGCACCAGGAGCAACCGGCTCGCCCGCAGCGCCTCGACGACCACCTCGATGGCCGGTTTGGCCGAACGGTCGCCGAAGCCGAGCACGTTCGCCACCGTCGGCACCAGCAACGCGGGTTCCCGCAGTTCGGCCAGCGACACGAACGCGACCTCGTCGGCGGTCGCCTCACGACGGGCCGCCGCGATCCGCCACGCCAGCCTGGTCTTGCCCACCCCGCCCGGTCCGGTCAGCGTGACCAGCGAGGAGGCTTCCAGCAGACGCCGCGCCTCGCCGGTCTCGACGTCGCGGCCCACGTAGCTGGTCACTTCGGTGGGATCGCCCGACCACCCCGAAAGCGAGCCAACTCCGTCCGCCATGCACTCTCCCGCGATCGACCAGACCCGCGACCTCCGTCCGATGTAGACGGAAGTCGCCCGGCTGCGGATCCTAGCGGACCGGCGTCGCCCTAGCGGGACACTTGCTTGCCGCGGTCGTACGCCCAGCCCGCCAGCACCACTCCGGCCGCCGCGAGCAGCAGGAACACGATCAGCCTGCCTGCCCATTCACCGGGTACCCAGTCGAACGCTCCCCACAACTGGGTCGCCGAATGATCGAACAGGCCGCGGATGGCGGCCTGCGCGAAGACGGCGACGGCCACCATCCCGAAGATCTGCAGCCCCAGCCAGCCGCCCTTGCTCATGCTTCGTACCCCCTGTTTCGCGGTTGTGCGTCCAGCATCTCCCCGGCGGGCGGCGAGCACATCCGCACCGCGTCGCGTGCCGCGTTCGACCAAAGTCGATCCCGGCCGAGACCGAGGTCGAGGACGGGATCGTCCCGTGTCCGGCTGCGCCGCCCTCGGCGGGTCGACCATGATGGGCCCGTGATCACCGAAGCCGGCGCCCAGCCGCCCCTCCGGCCGTGGGGGCAGGCCTGGCGCCTGCTGGCCGCGGCCGCGATGGGCGTGCTGATCTGGATCGTCACGGCGTCGCAACTGCCGGTGGGGGCGGCGGGACCGAGGATCGAGTGGATGATCACCGGTGATCCGCTGGTGGCGCTCGCCTGCCTCGTCGCGCTGCTGTGGCGCCGTCGCTTCCCCGTCACGATCGCGCTCGCGGTCATCCTCGCCTCGACGGTTTCGGTTTTGGCGGGTGGCGCGTCGTTGCTGGCGCTCTGTTCGCTGTCCACCCGTCGGAGACCGGCCGAGACGGTGGTCGCGGCGGTGTTGTCCGTGGTGACCGCGGTGCTGACCGCGGACTTCTACCCGCACCGCGAGCCGACGGGACCGCTGTGGCTGGTGCTCAGTCTCCCCACCTTGATGGTGGGCATCGTGGTCGCCGTCGGCGCCGCGATCGGCGCGCGCCGCGAGGAGGTGCGCTCCCTGCGGGAACGGGTCGAGAGCGCGGAACGGGAGCAGGCCGCCCGCGCCGCCGAGGCACGGATCGTGGAGCGGCACCGGATCGCCCGCGAGATGCACGACGTCCTCGCGCACCGGGTCTCGCTGGTCGCCATGCAGGCCGGGGTGCTGGGGCACCGCCCGGACCTGCCCGCCGACCAGATCGCCGAACTGGCTCGCGGTATCGCCGAGGGTTCCCATCAGGCGCTGGAAGAACTGCGGGACGTCCTCGGTGTGCTGCGGGCGAGCCCGGACGAGCTGGAGCCGCCGCAGCCCTCGCTCACCGATCTGCCCGCGCTCGTCGCGGACGCCAGGGCATTGGGGCTGGACGTCACCTTGACGACCACGACGGCGGGTGAGCCGCCCGACGCGACCGCGAGGACCGTCTACCGGATCGTGCAGGAAGGGCTGACCAACGCGGGCAAACACGCGCCGGGAGCCAGGGTGGCGGTCACCGTCGAGGGAACCGCGGGCGACGGCTTGCGGGCGACGGTCCGGGATTCCGGTGCGGCGCGGAGGATCGCGGGCCCGCCCGTTTCGGGATACGGGCTGCTCGGGCTCTCCGAGCGGGTCGAGCTGGCGGGCGGCGAACTGGACCACCATCCGGAACCCGGCGGCGGGTTCGTCCTCGCCGCGCGGCTACCGTGGCCGGTCCGGGAAGGGAGCGAGTGAATGGACAGCGAGCGGGTCCGGGTCGTGCTCGTCGACGACGAGCATCTGGTGCGGATGGCGTTGCGGCTCATCGTCGACGGCGAACCCGACCTCGTCGTGGTCGGCGAGGCCGCCGACGGCGACGCCGCGGTGACCATGGTGGGGGAGCAGCGGCCCGACGTCGTGCTGATGGACGTCCGGATGCCCGGGCGCGACGGGATCAGCGCGACCGAGGAGATCCTCGAGCTCCCGGAGTCGCCGCGGGTCCTGGTGCTCACCACGTTCGACTCGGACGAGATGGTGCTGGGCGCGCTGCGCGTCGGCGCGCTCGGGTTCCTTCTCAAGGACACCCCGCCGCCGCGGATACTGGCGGCGATCCGGACGGTCGCCACCGGGGAGCCCGCCCTTTCGCCCGCCGCCACGGCGAGGCTGATCGCCGCGGCCACCGGTCCGCACTCATCCGACGCGCGCCGCGCGTCCCGCGAGACGGCGGCCGGGCTGCTGGCCACGCTGACCGACCGCGAACGCGAGACCGCGAGTGCCATCGCCGAGGGGCTGTCCAACACCGACGTCGCGCGGAGACTGGCCATCACCGTCGCGACGGTGAAGGCGCACACGAGCAGCATGCTCGCCAAACTCGGCGTCGAGAACCGCGTCCAGATCGCCCTGCTCGTCCGCGACGCCGAGGGCTGAAACTTTTTTCCGGCGCGATGTCGAATCCGCCGGTTCCCGGTCGACGCGGTATCGAAAGCAGTTCACCGAACAAGGAGAAACCAGATGCGCACCCTGATCGCCACCGCGTTCGTCTCGCTCGACGGCGTCGTCGAGGGGCCCGGCGGGGAGCCGGGCTACCGCAACTCCGGCTGGACCTTCAAGGACATCGAGTTCGACGAAGCGGCCTACGAACTCAAGGGCCGTGAACAGGGCGAGGCCACGGCGATGATGATGGGCCGGGCCAGTTACCAGGCGTTCTCGCCGGTGTGGCCGGACATGACCGTGGAGTTCGCCGGTTACAACGCGATGCCGAAGTACGTCGTTTCGGCCACGCTGCGGGAGGACGAGCTGGTCGGCAACTGGGGTGAGACCACGATCCTGCGTTCGCTGGCCGACGTCGCCGCGCTCAAGGAGACCGAGGGCGGGCCGATCATCGTCCACGGCAGCGCGGAGCTGAACCGGAACCTCGCCGACGCGGGCCTGATCGACCGCTACCACCTGCTGCTGTTCCCGGTCCTGCTCGGCGCGGGCAAGAAGCTGTTCAGCGACACCGACAAGGACAAGCAGAGCCTCAAGCTCGTCGAGAGCGAGGCCTACGGCAACGGTGTCCAGAAGCTGGTCTACGACGTCGTCCGGTGATCGTGCTGGTCCAGCTACCTGAAGTGTCCCGTGTGGACAGTCAGGGGTGCGGCCGCGCCGGCCCTTCCGTGTGTCGCGAAAGCCACTTTCGCGACGTCTGATGTCCCGAAAGTGGCTTTCGCGACACGAGCGCCGGCCGCGCACGCACGGCGACGATCTCAAGACGCCCGTCACTCCTCGGGGTTGCTTTCGGGGGATCAACATCATCTTCACGCATCTTCCGGGCGTGCGTGGGCATCTTTCCCAGTGAGATCGATCGATGTGAATCGATCACCGAGCGGGAGGAGATGACATGAACGTCCAGGTGAAGAAGACCGCCACGGCGATGACCATCGGGGGACTGGTCGCGGGCGGGCTCCTGGTCGCGGGCGGTGTCGCCGGGGCGATGCCGAGCGACAAGCTCTGCGGGGCCTCCGACGTCGAGGTGACCGTGACACCGGATCCGACGCACGCGACGGGCCACGAGGCCTACGTCCTCACCTACACCGCGGCTTCGCCGACCACGAACTGCAAGCTCCAGGGCGCGCCCACGGCGCTGACGTTCGTCGCCGACGGGCAGCTGATCGACGACGTCACCGTCGTCCCGGACCCCACGGCGGCGAACGCCGCGCCGGTGAATCTGCGCGAGGGGCACCCGGCCGTGTCGCGCATCGTGCAGGCCTCGGCCGAGGAGCCGAACGCGCTCACCCCGACCACGATCACGTTCGACCTGCCGACCGGGCCGGGCGGCGTTCCCGTCGTCGCGGATTGGCCCGCTGGTGAGCCGCTGAAGGGCGCCACCGTCCAGGCCACCGCCGTCACCGCCTGACTTTCGCCGATCGAGGGAGAAGACCATGTCCAGCAAGCAGATCAAACGGGTTTCCGTGGGTGTCGCCGTGCTGACCGGAACGCTCGCGCTGACGGTGGCCGGACCGGCGGAAGCCGCCACGCCGCGGTGCGCGACGGAGGATCTCGCGGTCTCCCTGGGGGAACCGAAACAACTCGAAGAGGCGACGGGGCAGTACGACGTTCCGGTGACTTTCAAGAACATTTCGTCCCACACCTGCGGTCTGCACGGGGTGCCCGGCGTCGACCTGGTCGGCCCGGACGATCCGAACGGGCCCGTCTACCACCTGCCGCGGGTGGACAACGGCGTGCGGGTCAACGAGGTGCCGCCGGGTTCGACGGCGACCGCGACCGTCACCGTGCTCACGCAGGATCCGGGTTCGGTCGGCAGCGGGGGTTCGACCTCCTGGACGCCCGCGAAACTGGTGACCACCCCGCCGGGGCAGGCCGAGGCGCTGAGCGCGGACTGGCCGTCGGGCCTGCCGGTGCTTCGCCAGGACGCCGCCACGCATCCGGGCAGCTGGGTCAACGGAATCCTCGCCGACCCCCTGGTGCGCTGACGCGGTCAGACCGAGGGGCAGGGCCACGCGAGCCGGACGATGGTCCCGGTGGGCGTACTCGTCACCGACACCTCGGGGGCGAAGGCGCGGATGATCGGCAGGCCGCGTCCGCCGTCCGGGCGGCGCCCATCGCGCCAGCGGCCCTCGTCGGCGACGGTGATCTTGATGTGACCGTCGGCGCGGGCGGCGGTGATCGTCATGAAGTTGTCGTCGGTGCCGTCCGGATAAGCGTGTTTGACGACGTTGGTCATCGCCTCGTAGGCCGTGAGTTTGAGGTCCTCGGCCAGTTCGCGGGGAAGGCCTCGTGCGAGGGCCCAGTTCGCCAGGACGTCCCGCAACGCGGCGGCCTGGGCGGGAACGGCGGCGACCTGGAGGACCAGCTCGTCGGTGCTCTGGTGCACCGGCTCGTCGATCGGCATCACGGAGCTTCTCCTCGTCGTCCGCCGCGGTCCACGACCGCCGGATCATCGACCAGATTAAGGCACCGCCGGGATCGGGGCGCGAGTGCCGCGCGGGCAGGGGCCGGGATCCGATATCTTCGGGACTCTCGGGGTGCGATCGTGAGGGAGTGTGACGGTGACGAGCGGAGACGGTGACAACCGGGAGGTTCCGTTCTCGGTGTCCATCGCCAGGCCCGATGGCGCCGAGGTCGTCATAGCGGTGGCGGGGGAGATCGACCTGACGACGTCCGAAGACCTCAAGGAGACGTTCGAGGAGGCCCTGGAACCCGTGCCGGGCCGCCTCGTCGTCGATCTCGTGGACGTGGAGTTCTGCGATTCCACCGGTTTGGCGACCCTGGTCCGGATCAACGACCGGTGCACCACTCAGGGCGTCGACCTGAGTTTCCTGCCGTCGCCGACGATCCGGCGGCTCGCGCTGAAGACGGGCCTCTCCACCCTGCTGCCGCTCGCCGGATCCTGACGGCCCTCGCGGCTCAGGAGCTCGGCGTGGGCAGGGCCTTCGGTACTTCGCGGATCGCCGTGGCGAGGTGCTGGAAAACGGGGATGTGGGCGTCGACGCCGAACAAGTGCAGCAACCGCAGCACCGGTCGGGTGCTCGCGACGATCCCGGTCGTCCGGTGTTCGGCGCGGGCGCGGGCGGCGGCGGTTTCGATGACGCGCAGCCCTGCGACGCCGAGGAAGGCGACCTCGGTGAGGTCCAGCACGGTGGCGGCGGGAAGGTCGCCGCACAGCGCGTGCTCGAGCCGGCCGGCGGTGGCGAGATCGATCTCGCCGGTGGCGGAAACGACGAGCAGGTCTTCACTCCATCGGGTCCAACGGACCTGCAACAGATGTTCTTCCGGCGGTCGGGGTTGCGGAACGGTCGTGTGGACGACGGTGCGCAGGGCGGGGCCGTCACGGCTGCCCCGCGTGGACGGGATTCGATCGGTCATGATGCTGGTCTCCCGGATAGCCGGGGACGAGACGGACAACGGGTAAGCCTGCACAACGGCTGCGCAAGTCAACTCGCCGCCGCGTCGCCCTGTGAAAGAGCTGGGCCGCGGACGTGCGGGTCGTTCGCGCGGGCTGGTGGACTCAACCTCACGTACCTCTCACCGTACGCTGCTCCCCACTCCTGGCAAGACGGCGCCGGGTGAACAATCATGATTCACGCTCGCGCATGGTCACTCGCGCAAGGCCTTTTCCCAGGCGAGACCCCATTTCTCCAAGGGGTGCAACGCTTCGAGAAGCTGTTCACCCAGTGGTGTCAGCGCGTAACCGTCGTCGTCGGTTTCGACGATGCGGGCTTCGGCGAGCTCGCCTAGCCGTGTGGTGAGCACGCTCGACGACATCCGCTCGCAGCGGCGCTGGAGTTCGCGGAATCCGAGGCGCTCCGAGCGCAGTTCCCAGATCACCCGCAGGGTCCACCGGCGTCCCAGCAGGTCGAGCGCGGCCATGAGCGGGCGGCCGGTTTCGGAGCCGCGGACCGGCCGTCCGGGGCGCGGGATCGGGTCGTCGGGCATGAAACCCCCTTGTGCTTCGACTTTCGAAGCAGCATAGTGGTTCGAAAGTCGAAGCACTCGAGGTGGTCATGGCGCGGATCGCACCGCTCACCCCGCCTTATCAGGCGGCGGTCGAAGAAGCCCTTCGCAAATGGATGCCGCCCGGCGTGGCGCGGGAACCACTGGCGCTTTTCAGGTTGCTGCAGCACCACTCGGAGCTGGCTTCGCGAATGCGGGTCCTGGGCGCCGGTTTGCTCGCGCACGGGGAATTACCCGCGCTGGACCGGGAAATCGTCATCGCACGGGTAACCGCGCGCTGCGGATGCCGCTACGAATGGGGTGTCCACGCGGCGGTTTTCGCATCCGTGGTCGGGCTGACGCCGGAACAGGTCGAAGCGACCGTGTCCGGCGATCCCGGGCATCCGGCGTGGTCTGGACGTCAGCGCGCGTTGATCGCCGCCGTCGACGAACTCCATGACACGGCAACGGTTTGCGACGACACGTGGACCAAGCTCGCCGAGCACTTTCCCGCTGATCAGCTCCTGGAATTCCTCGTGCTCGCGGGCTGGTACCGGACGATCGCCTACGTGGCCAACGGCGTCGGTCTCGAGGAGGAGCCATGGGCCGCCCCGTATCCCGATCGCTAGGGCTGGTGTGAGTCGACTTCCCTGGTGTCGTCCCGTTCTCGTTTCGAGGCCCGCCACGAGGCGAGAGTGCACAAAAGTGCGGCCACGAAGCCGAGCGCGGTGAGTGTCCCGGCCCAGACGGCGCCGGTGCTGGCGAGGAGGTAGAGCTGGACCAGGGCGGTGCACGTGTAGACGACCGCCAGTCCCAGCCACAGCCGTTGCGTCATCATCTCCCGTCTCCGTTCCCCTCGAGTACCGGGTCAATCGCGGCGAGGCGGGATGTGGTTACAAGGTGTTCGAAAGCGGTCGTTTCCTGACGGTGGGCCGTGTTCGCCGCAGCACCGCTCAGGTACCGGCCACCCGGAAGAAGTCCACCAACCCGTCCCAGGACTGCGAACTCCGCCGCCGTTCCCACCACGTCCGGAACGGCGTCGACGCCATCGCGTGCCGCGTGTACGACGTCATCACCGCGCGGTACACGTTTTCCGCCTGGTCCCACGTCAGGCGCTCCTTGCGCCAGGCGAGCACGAGGCGCATCCGCATCGGGTCGTCCTTCAGCGGCCGGACGACCATCCCCGGCAGTTCGGGCGCGGTCGGTTCCACGAGTTGCACCGCCTGCCCGGCGGCGATCAGATGCCGTCCGCCGCCGTTGGGGCATTCGAAGCGGATCCGCGGCGTGAACCCGGCGCGGTGCGTCGCCGCGCGCAGCGACGTCAGCGAGCCGTCTTCGGGGCCCGGTGGCCCGATCCACGCCTCGTCCGCGAGGTCGGCGAGGTCGACCTCGAAGCCGTCGGCGAGCCGGTGCCGGGCGGGGAGGCCGACGAAGATCGGCAGCCACGAGAACAGCACCCGATGCCCCAGATGTTTGGCCAGTGGCACTTCCTGGTCGTCGGACATGGCGATGACGGCGATGTCGAGGGTGGCGCGCGCCAGCGCCTGCGCCAGCACCGCACTGGACGGCTCCACGTGAACGGTCACGTCCAGCCCCGGCAGCGCGTCGTCCAGCCGCTCGACGAAGGTGGGCAGACAGTCCATTTGGGACGATCCGAGCCGCACGGGACCGTCACCCAGCGCGCCGAGGAGATCGCTTTCGAACCGGTCGAATTCCACCAGGAGGGTGAGCGCGCGGCGGAGCGTCTGCTCGCCGACGGGGGTCGGGGTCACGCCGGTGTGACTGCGGACGAACAGCGGCGCGCCGATCTGCCGTTCGAGCCGTTGGAGCAGCGAGGTCAGCGACGGCTGGGACATGCCCAGCGCGGCGGCCGCCTGCGAGAGGCTGCCGGCTTCGGCGATGGCGCAGATCGCCCGCAGGTGCCGGATCTCCAGGGCCATAGGCGGAGTCTATCGCCGCCGGTCATTACGGCACGCCCGTTCGCGGTGTGAGGGTGCGGCTAGGCACTGTCCTAGAAGTCCGACTACCTGAAGGGGGAGCCGATGACCGGCGACCGAACCCGGCCGGATCTGCGCACGCTGCTGGCCGCCAAGGGGTTCCGCAACTGGATCAGTGACGGCTGGGAGCCCGCCGACGACGTGGTCGCGGTGCCGCCCGGCACCGCCGAGGCCGCCGCCGCTCACCGTGGCAGGCTGTCCGCGGAATTGCCCGGTCAGCGGATCGCGCTCGCGGCGGGCCGGTCGGTGGTGCGCTCCAACGACACCTTCCACGGCTTCCGCGCCGACAGCGACTTCGTCTGGCTCACCGGCTGCCAGCGTGAAGGCGCGATCCTGGTGCTGTCCCCGGCCGGGGACAGCCACCACGCCACGCTGTACGTCCCGCGCCCCGCCGAGGCGCACGAGCCCGACTTCGTGGGCGACGCCGACACCAGTCCGCTGTGGGTCGGCACCGCCGCCGGGCCCGCCGCGTACGGGGACGCGCTCGGGATCGACTGCCGCCCGCTGGAGGACCTCCCGCACGGCTTGCGCGGGCGGAATCCGGGCGTCCTGGTCGGTGCCGGGGTCGATCCGGCGCTCGACGCCTTCGGCTTCGGCCACAGCGAACGGCTCCGGACCGTCCTCGGAGACCTGCGCCGTATCAAGGACGACTGGGAGATCGGCCAGTTGCGCGACGCCGTCGACGCCACCGCCCTCGGGTTCGCCGACGTGCTGTCCGCGTTGCCCGAGGCTGTCCGCGGTGGCGGGGAACGCTGGTTGCAGGGCACCTTCGACCGGCGCGCCCGCACCGAAGGCACCGGCCCCGGCTACACGTCCATCGTCGCCGCCGGGCCGCACGCGCCGATCCTGCACTGGACGCGGTGCGACGGCGCGGTGACCGAGGACAGCCTGTTGCTCCTCGACGCCGGGGTCGAGCTGGAATCCCTGTACACGGCCGACATCACCCGCACCTTCCCGGTCGGCGGGGAGTTCACGACGGCGCAGCGCGACGTCTACGACCTGGTGTACAAGGCACAGCTCGCGGCGCTGGCGGAGGTGCGCCCCGGCCGGGAGTTCGCCGCCTTCCAGACGACGGCGCTGGGGGTGCTCGCGTCGGGGTTGCACGATTGGGGTCTCCTCCCGGTGTCGGTGGACGAAGCGCTGTCGCCGGACGGGCAACAGCATCGGCGCTACATCGTCTGCGGTACCGGCCACTTCCTCGGACTCGACGTCCACGACTGCGCCGCCGCCCATCCCTCCGGCTATCGCGAGGGCACCCTGGCCGAGGGGATGGCGCTGGCGGTGGAGCCCGGTCTGTACTTCCACGCGGGCGACCGCACGGTGCCGCCGGAACTGCGCGGTCTCGGCGTCCGCATCGAGGACAACGTCGTGGTCACCGGATCGGGGCACGACCTGCTCTCCGGCGGTTTCCCGTCGACCGCCGACGAGATCACCACCTGGGTCCGGGCGGCCAGGGGGTGAAGGACGCTTTCCCCGCGTCCCACACGGTGAAGGGCGCTTTCCCCGCATGACATGCGGGGAAAGCGCCCCTCATCTCAGTACGAAATGGTGTGCCCGGCGAGGATCCGCTGCGCCGTACCGGTCGTGGACAGCCCCGCGGCGGGCCTGTCCTCGGTGAAGTACTCGCGGAAGTCCTGGCTGAAGTCGCGGGTCATCAGCGCGATCGTGCGGTTCCAGTTCCCGCCGTCCGGCCCGTTCGCCGCCCACAGGTCCAGCAGGGACGAGCCGACCCGGCCCTGCACGGTGTCGCCACGGTCCCAGCCCGGCGTCGAAGCGTCGTTCTGGAAGCTGTAGGAGTTGCCGTTGTCGTAGACGTAGCGGTAATCGCCGAGGGCGTAGGCCGCGACGGCGTCGGCGAAGCCTTCGGTCCACGCGCACGATTCCGAACTGTGCTTCTCGATGTAATGCGGATTGCAGTCCTCGACCACGGGGAAGCCGCGCCCGTAGAGCTGCCATTGCAGCCAGTGCCCGGCTTCGTGGAGCACAAGGTGCTTCGAGTCCGGCATCGTGGCGCCGAGGAAGACGTAGTTCGTGTTCGGGTAGTCCCAATAGCCGCCGTCGGCGACCTTCGGATCCCAGACGAACGTGATCTGGTCGCAGCGGCCGTCGGACTGGCGGCTGGTCCAGCAGGACGAGCTGGGGTTGGCGCGTTTCCAGTAGAGGACGTTGAGCGTGTCGACCACCTTCCAGGCCCGCTGCAGCGCGGAAGGCACTTTCACCGTGCCGAGGTCTTGGGTACCGGCCACGTTCGTGCGGCGTGCCGAGTCGAACGCGTAGTCGGTGGTGTTGTTCGCGGCCTTGACCACCCGCCACATCGAGGTGCTGCTCGACCGGAACCGGACGTACGCCTCGGCGAGGGAAGCGTTGTGGCAGGCGGTGAACCGGCCGTCGGACGCGCCGGTGATACCGCTGGAGAGCCTGGTCGCCGAGCCGGAGCCGGTGCGGCCCCACAGTTCCCAGTTCGCGTTTCGCGCGACCTGCGTGCGCACGGGTTTGCTCGTCCCGGCTTCCGCGTCGAGATGGTCGAAGGCGAGTGTGCCGGTGAGACAGGCGTTCGCGGCCGCTGTCGCCGGTGCGGTGGCCACGGCCGCGGTCAGCCCGAGGGTGGTGACGAGCACCGCGCCGAACGCGCGAAGCCGTCTTCCGGCCGATGAGGATCTACGGATCAGCTGCACGGGAATCTCCTCGCTCGAGGGATACGGAGATATGGCGGTGTGGCCCGTGACCCTGTGTCGACGGTGACACACCGGTTGGTGAAGGAGTTTCATCGCGGCCGGCGGCGCCCACCATCGCGTCGCCCCATCGGCCGCGGCTATGCCCACCCCGTCGGGAGGCGTGTCATGATGTCCGCGAACTCGATCGGCAAAGCGAACGATTCGCCCTCCGGTCGTACGGTTTGACGAACGACGGGAGCGGTGGTGGAGGACGAGACGCCCTCGATCCGGGACATGCTGGCGGTCAACCTGCGCGCGGCCAGGGCGGCGAGGGGGATCTCGCTGTCGGAGCTTTCCCGCAGGTCGGGGATCGGCAAGGCGACGCTTTCGCAGCTGGAGTCCGGCGGCGGCAATCCGACCATCGAGACCGTGTTCAGCCTCTCGAGGGTGCTGGAGGTGGCGATCTCCGATCTGCTCGACCATCGCGCGGGCGGCGCGCTCACCGTCGTGCGCGGCGCGGACGTCGAGGTGCTGCGCGGCGAGGGAGTGGATCTTCGGCCGCTGCGCCGCATCGAGACCGGTGACGGCGTCTTCGAGGTGTACGACCAGGTGGTGCGCGGTGACGCGCCACAGCGTTCGCAGGGGCACGTCGGGGTCGAGCACACCGTCGTGCAGAGCGGCTCGCTGAGGGTCGAGGTGGCGGGCAAGACCGTCGATGTCGGACCCGGTGATTACGTGGCCTTCGACGCCCGCGAGCCGCATTGCTACACCGCGTCCGACGGGCCGGTGCATTCGGTCCTGCTGCTGCAGTATCGCGCCGACGAGCGGCTCGACGGCAGGCCTCATCCCGTGCTGAGGGGCTGACGGCTCCCGCGGTATTGACACCCTTCCCGCGGGGAACCTACGCTCCGATCGTTCGCTTTACCGAACGCTGGAGGGTCGATGAACCGAACGCGTGCGGTCGTCCTCGGTGCCGGTATCGTCGGCGCCGCGTGCGCCCGCGAGCTGAGCCTTTCGGGCTTCGACGTCGTGGTCGTGGATCGCGGCCGCCCCGCCGGGGGCACCACTTCGCACGGTGAGGGCAACGTCCTCGTCTCCGACAAAGGACCGGGCGCCGAACTCGAACTCGCGAAGCTTTCGGCACGCCTGTGGCCGCGAGTGGTCGCCGAGATCGCCGACGAGGACGCGCGGGCCGCCTCGGCGATCGAGTACGACCCCAAGGGCGGCATCGTGGTCGCCACCACGGAGGACGGCGCCCGCGCCCTCACCTCGTTCGCCGGTACGCAAACCGGTGTCCGCGCGGAACCGTTGTCTCCCCAGGAACTCGCCGACGCCGAACCCGCGCTCACCCGCGAGGTGACCGCCGCGTTCCACTACCCGGAGGACGCTCAGGTCCAGCCCGCGGGAGCGGCGCTGGCGCTGCTGGGCTCGGCGCTGCGCCACGGCGCGCGGCTGCGGTCCGACACCGAGGTCCTCGGCGCGTCCGTCCGAAGTGGACGGATCACCGGCGTCCGCGTGCCTGGTGAGGTCATCGAGGCCGACATCGTCGTGAACGCCGCCGGTCCGTGGGCCGGTCAGGTGTCGGCGCTTCTCGGCGCACCGATCGCGATCCGCCCTCGCCGGGGTGAGGTGCTGGTGACCACCCCGATGCCCGGTGTGATCCGGCACAAGGTCTACGACGCCGATTACGTCGGCGCGGTCGGCGCCGATTCGGGGGAACTGCAGACCTCCGCCGTCGTCGAGTCGACCTGGGGTGGCTCCGTGCTGATCGGCTCGTCACGCCGCCGGGTGGAGTTCGACGACGCCATCCGGCCGGACGTGCTGAGCGCCATCGCGGTCAAGGCCTTGCGGCTGTTCCCGTCGCTCGCCGACGTCGCGGTGATGCGGGCGTACGGCGGTTTCCGGCCCTACGTGGACGATCACCTCCCGGTCCTCGGCGAGGATCCGCGGCTGGGGAACCTTTGGCACACCACCGGACACGAAGGCGCCGGCATCGGGCTGAGCGTCGGAACCGCGCTGCTGCTGCGCGAACTGCTCACCGGGACGGAGCCCGCGATGCCGGTCGACGAGTTCACGCCTGCCCGTCCGGCGGTACTGGCCGAGGTGGCCGCGTGAGCGACCGGCCGATCCGGATCACCGTCGACGGCGAAGCCCTGACCGGGATCGCGGGCCAAAGCGTGGCGGGAGTACTGCTCGCCGCGGGCCGGATCTCCTGGCGCACCACGCGTTCCGGTGCACCGCGCGGCGTTTTCTGCGGCATCGGCGCGTGCTTCGATTGCCTGCTCACGGTCAACGACGTGCCCGACGTCCGCGCGTGCCGCCGTCCGGCCGCCGACGGCGACGAGATCCGCACCCAGTCACGGGAGGAGAACACGTGAGCCGGCATGTGGTGATCGTCGGCGCCGGGCCCGCCGGGCTCGCGGCCGTCGAGCACGCCTTGCGGGCCGGTGCCCGCGTCACGGTGCTGGACCAGGCGGAGTCGCCCGGCGGCCAGTACCACCGCAGGCCGCCGGGGGCCGACGCGGCACGGCATGGCCGATCGGACTTCGACCGGCGCCGCCGTCTTCTCGCGCATCCGAGGTGCCGGTGGTGGCCCGGCGCGGCCGTCTGGGCGTTCGACCGGGTGGAGAATCGCCTGCACGTGCTGCGGGGGCAGCCGGACGGCAGCGGACGGCGACGGCTCACCCTGGTTCCCGACGCGCTGATCCTGGCGACCGGCGCGCACGACCGCACCCTGCCGTTTCCCGGCTGGGAACTGCCCGGCGTGTACACCGCGGGCGCGGCGCAGGCGCTGGCGAAAGGGGAGCGGGTCGCGATCGGCGGGCGGGTCCTCGTCGCCGGAGCCGGACCGTTCCTGCTGCCGGTGGCGGAATCGCTGCTGGACGTCGGGGCCGAGGTGGTCGCCGTGCTGGAGGCGAACCCGTTCACGACCGTCCGAAAAGGATGGTCGGCGCGGCCGTGGCGGCTGGCGGCTCAGGCGGGCAAGGCGGGCGAACTGGGCCGCTACGCCGCGACACTGGCCCGTCATCGTGTCCCGTACCGGTTCGGCCGGGCCGTGATCGAGGCACGGGGTGCGGACAGCGTCCGCGAGGTCGTGACCGCCGGGGTCCGCGCGGACTGGTCGATCATCCCCGGCACCGAGCGGACGTACGAGGTCGACGCGGTCTGCGTCGGGCACGGTTTCGTCCCGCAGCCCGAACTGGCCGTCGCCGCGGGCTGTGTCCTGGACGGTGGTTTCGTGAAGGTGGACGGCGAGCAACGGACCACAGTGGACGGTGTCTTCGCCGCGGGCGAGATCACCGGTATCGGCGGCGCGGTCACCTCGGCGGCCGAAGGCGCTGTGGCGGGCCGGGCCGCGGCGGGGGAGAAGCCCGCTCCGGCGTTGATCCGCGCACGCGACCGCGCCCTCACGTTCGCCGGGCGTCTCGCCTCGGCTCATCCGATCGGCACGGCCTGGCGAAGCTGGCTGCGCGAGGACACGATCGTCTGCCGTTGCGAGGAAACGACCTACGGCGAACTCGTCCGCGCGACCACGGACCCGGCCCGTCCCGGCCCGCACGCGCTGAAACTCGGCACCCGGGCGGGCCTCGGCCCGTGTCAGGGCCGGATGTGCGGTCCCGCCGTGTCCGAACTCTGCGGTGGTACCGAACGGCACCACCGCCCGATCGCCCAGCCGATCCGGCTCGGCGAACTCGCCGCCCGAACCGAAGGAGAACCTGGATGAGCACCCCCGACCTCGGTGGCGTCGTCGTCGCGACCGCCCTCCCGTACCGGGTGGACGCGACGGCGCCCGCCGGGCTGGCCGTGGACTACGACGCCTACGCCGCCCACTGCCGGTGGCTGATCGACAACGGCTGCCGGGGCGTCGGCCCGAATGGATCCCTCGGCGAGTACTCGTCGCTCACCGACGACGAACGGCGTCGCGTCGCCCGCACCGCGATCGAAACCGTGGGGGAGGACGGCATCGTCGTCGTCGGCGTCCACGGCCCCGGGTCGCATCAGGCCAGGCACTGGGCCGAACTCGCCGCCGAAGACGGTGCGCACGGCCTGTTGTGCCTGCCGCCCACGATGTACCGCGCGAACCACGGCGAGGTGCTCGCGCATTTCGAGGCGGTGGCGTCGGTCGGCCTGCCGGTGATGGTCTACAACAACCCCATCGACACCAAGGTCGACCTCACCCCGGCGCTGCTGGCCGAGATCGCGGCGATCGACAACGTGGTGGCGGTCAAGGAGTTCTCCGGTGACGTCCGGCGGGTGCTGGAGATCCGGGAGCAGGCGCCGGGCCTCGACGTGATCAGCGGCGCCGACGACGTCGTGCTGGAAAGCCTGCTGATGGGCGCGACAGGCTGGTTCGCCGGCTTCCCCAACGTGTTCCCTGCCGAGTCGGTGCGCCTGTTCGACCTGGCGAGGGCGGGCAAACTCGAGGAGGCCAGGGCGCTGTACGAACCGCTGGTGGCCGCGTTCCGCTGGGACTCGCGCACGGAGTTCGTGCAGGCGATCAAACTCGGTATGGATCTCGTCGGCCGCTACGGCGGACCGTGCCGTCCGCCGCGCGGACCGCTGACCGACGAGCACCGCGAGCAGGTCACCGCCGACATGCGCCGCGCGCTCGCCTCGCTGGGGGTGGGGTAGGTGCGGTCGATCCGGTCGATCACCGCCGTCGACTCGCATACCGAGGGCATGCCGACCCGGGTGGTGACCGGCGGGGTCGGCGTCATCCCGGGCGACACGATGGCCGAACGCCGCCGGTACTTCATGGACCACCTGGACCACCTGCGACAGTTCCTGATGAACGAGCCGCGCGGCCACTCCGCGATGAGCGGCGCGATCCTGCAGCCACCGGCCCGTCCGGACGCAGACTGGGGCGTGGTCTACATCGAGGTGTCGGGCTGCCTGCCGATGTGCGGGCACGGCACGATCGGTGTGGCGACCGTGCTGGTGGAGACCGGGATGGTCGAGGTGACCGAACCGAAGACCGTGGTGCGCCTGGACACCCCGGCCGGGCTGGTGCACGCCGAGGTCGACGTCCGGGACGGCAGGGCGGAACGGGTCAAGCTGCGCAACGTCGCGTCGTTCCTCGCCGAGCGGGACGCGTCGGTCGAGGTCCCGGGGCTCGGCGAGGTGCGCTACGACCTGGCTTACGGCGGCAACTTCTACGCCATCCTGGAACTGTCCCAAGTGGACATCCCGTTCGAGCGGACGGAAAAGGACCGGATCCTCGCGGCGGGACTGGACATCATGGCGGCGATCGATGACCAGCGTCCGCCGAAGCATCCGGCCGACCCGCTGATCGGCGGCTGCAAGCACGTCCAGTTCCTCGCGCCGGGATCGGACGCCCGCGCGTCGCGGAACGCGATGGCGATCCACCCCGGCTGGTTCGACCGGTCGCCGTGCGGCACCGGCACGTCGGCCCGGATGGCCCAGCTGCACGCCCGCGGCGAGTTGCCGCTGCACACGCCGTTCGAGAACAGCTCGTTCATCGGGACCACGTTCACCGGGGAACTGGTGGCCGAGACCACCGTCGGAGGTGTCCCCGCCGTGGTGCCGGAGTTCTCCGGGCGGGCTTGGATCACCGGCAACGCGACCTATCTGCTCGACCCGGACGATCCCTTCCCCGCGGGCTTCGTCCTCTGAGCTGGCTGAAGGGGCCCTTCCCCGCATCGCATGCGGTGAAGGGCGCTTTCCCTGCATCGCATGCGGGGAAAGCGCCCTTCAGCTCCATCAGGCGGAGACCACCGTCCCGCCCTGGATGACGTGCCGGAAGTCCTTCGGCTCCGCCAGGACGCCGATGTCCTCGAGCGGATCCCGGTCGACGACGAGCAGATCCGCGTGCGCGCCCGGGGCCAGTGTGCCGATCTCGCCGGTCAGGTTCAGCAGGTCCGCCGCCGTCGAAGTCGCGGAGCGGATCACGTCCAGTGCGGGCTGGACCTCGCCGCGCAGCCGGAACTCGTGGTTCTGGTGCCGGTGCATCCCACCGAGGAGATCGCTGCCATACACCAGTTTCACCCCGCTCCGGGAAGCCTTTTCGAGGGCGGCCATTCCCGCGCCGAGGACGTCGTCGACCTTGCGCCAGCTGGATTCCGGCAGACCGTGCTCGCGACCTTCCTCCTTCAACGCCCAGTACGTGACCAAAGTCGGCACGAGGTACGCGTCGTGCCGGAGGAACAGCTCGACACTGAGGTCGTCGATGAGGTTGCCGTGCTCGATCGACCGCACGCCGAGCTCCAGCGCGCGGTTCACCGCACGGGCGGTGTACGCGTGCGCGGCGACATAGCGGTTAGCCGCTTCCGCCTCCTCGACGATCGCGCGCAGTTCCTCGGCGGAGTACTGCGTCGAGTCGACCCTGTCGGTGGGGGAGGCGACGCCGCCGGAGGCCATCACCTTGATGTGGTGCGCCCCCTTGCGCAGTTCGTCGCGAGCCGCGGCGCGGACCGCGTCGACACCGTCGGCGACCCGGCCGAGACCCGCGCAGCACGGGTGGTCTTCGCTGGCGTTGGCGCCGCGGGTCCGGCTGTCGCCGTGGCCGCCGGTCTGGCTCAGCGCGCGTCCGCAGAACAGCAGGCGCGGGCCGCGGAACAGGCCCTCGGCCTGCGCGTCGGCGAGGCCGTAGTCGGCACCGGAGGCGTCCCGGACCGTCGTGAAGCCCCGGTCCAGCATCCGGCTCATGGTGCGGGCGCTGTGCGCGGTCACATAAGACGGTGACGACGAGGGCAGCGACCCCAGATCGGCTGTCGACGCGGTGACGTGGACGTGCGCGTCGACGAGACCGGGCAGCACGAACGCGCCGCGCAGGTCCTCGGTCCGGGTGTCGCCGGAGGCGAGACTCGTGCCGATCTCGACGATCCGGCCGTCGGAGCATCGGAGATCGCCTTCGGTGTACTCGCCCTTGACAGGGTCGAGCAGGCGGGCGTTGCGCAGCAGCAGCGATCCGGTCATCGGGTCTCCTCCAGGATCTCGCGCAGGGCGGGCACCGCCAACGGTGCCAGAGATCGCGCGGCGGCGACGGAATCGTCGTCGTAACTGCCTTCGGCGTCGAGGATGTTGAGAACGCCGAGGGTACGGCCGTCGTCCACCACCGGGACGTTGATCACCGCGCCGCAGCCGAGCGTGTCGATGAGTTCGTGGTCGGCGAAGATCTCCCGCACCGCCGCGCCGTCCGGCCCGAAATAGGGTTCCTGTCCGGTGATGCACCGCTCCAGCCAGCCCGCGGCCACCTCGACGGTCTTTTCGCCGCCGACCGGGTAGGCGTGCGGGTGGCTGCTGTGCACGCGGCGCAACGCCCGCCGTTCGGGCACCCACGCCAGCACGGTGAACAGCCGTACGCCGATCGTGGCTCGGGTCTTGTCCTCCACAGTGGACAGCGAGACGGTCACTTCGTCATCTCCTTGGCGGTTTTCACGGGCGCGCCGTGTTCGGTGAGTTCTTCCAGGGACCGGCCTGCGGTGGACAGGCCGAACACGACCACACACACCACCCCGGCCGCCAGGACGGCGGTGGTCAGGCCGAAGACCCCGGCGAAGCCGAGACTCGCGGCGGAAAGGCCGATGATCGTCGGCGCCAGGATGCTGCCGACCCGGCCGAACGCGCTGGACAGGCCGGTCCCGCTGGCGCGGATCCAGGTCGGGAACACTTCGGGGGTGTAGGAGTACACGCCGGCGTAGGTGCCGTTGAGGAAGAACGACAGCACCGCCCCGGCGAGCGTGATCGACCACGGCGCGTCCATCTGGCTCAGCCAGAACGCGCTCACCGCCGAGCCCGCGAGGTACAACGCGATGGTGTGCTTGCGGTCGAGCCGTTCCGACAGCCAGGCCGCGGAGAAGTACCCGGGGATCTGCGCCAGGTAGATGATGATCGAGAACTCGAAGCTCTTGGTCACGGTGATCCCCCGCTCGACGAGCAGCGTCGGGATCCAGGAGAAGAAACCGTAGTAGGAGAACGTGATCACGAACCACACGGTCCAGATCACCGCGGTGCGGCGGGCCATCGCCGGGCTCCACAGGAACTTCAGCGCGCTCAGGAGGTTGACCTTCGGTGTCTCCGTCGCGGGCTGGGCCTCGGTCTCGGCCACGGCCGGAAGTGCTCGACCCGTCGCCTTTTCGACGTCTCGCTCCAGTTTCGCGACGATCTTCTCCGCCTCGGCGTGCCGTCCGTTCGCGACCAGGAACCTGGGCGATTCCGGCAGGGAACGCCGCCACCACAGCAGCATGACGATCGGCAGCGCGGTGATCAGCTGCGCGACCCGCCAGCCTTCCGGCACCGTCGGGACGATGAACCGGCCGATCAGCGCGGCCATGACGAACCCGAACGAGAAGAACCCGGCGAGCGCGCCGACGAACCAGCCGCGCCGTTTGGCGGGGACGAATTCCGACAGGAAGGGTGCGATGATCGCGCTTTCGGCGCCCGCGCCTGCCCCGGCCAGCACCCGGGCGCCCAGGAAGATCTCGTAGTTGGGGGAGAAGGCGGCCAGTACCGAGAACACCGCGTAGAAGGCCAGCGCGTACATCATGACCTTCTTGCGGCCGATGCGGTCGCCCAGCAGGCCGGCGGCGATCGCGCCGAAGAGGAAGCCGAACGGCGTCGCCGAACCGATCAAGCCGAGCTGCCCGTTGTCGAGGCCCCAAGCCGCTTTCGCGCTCGGCAGGAGGAAGGCGACCACGGCGGAGTCCATGCCGTCGAAGGTGTAACCGAGCCCGCCGATGAACAGGAGTACGTAATGGGGACGGCTCAGCGGGAGCCGGTCCAGTCGTGCCAGAAGCGTCATGGGGAACGCCTTCCGTGGTTCGGGCGACGAGGAGTGCGGACAACGTATACTGCGTTTCGGCAAAACTGCAATGGTTGTTGCAAGTGGTTCGACGGGCACGATGCGTTACCGTGGCGCGGTCGAGGGAGGGTGTGCGTGACAGAGACGGGAACCGACGACGGTTTCGAGGCGTGGCTCCGGGATCGGACGCCGGAACGCGGCCTGCGGCCGAAGTCGGCCGCCGTCCTCGAGGTGCTGGTCTCGCAGCCCCGACGGGCGTCGTTCGGGTCGACGGCCGAGCTCGCCCAGCTCGCCGGGGTCAACGTCGCCACCGTCACCCGCACCGCGCAGGCGCTGGGTTTCGCCGGCTGGCCCGCGCTGCAACAGGAGCTGCGGGCGCGGTACATGTCGTCGCTGAGTGCGCCGCAGGTGGCCGAGGAGCATCGCGACGTCGACTCGCCCGGTTCGGCGTCGCTGCGCCGCGACCTCGACGGTCTCGGCCTGCTCAACCGGCGGGTCGCCGAGGACGAGATCCGCAACGTCGCCGAGGCCGTCGCCGCCGCGCGCCGCACGCTCGTCATCGCCGACGGAAGTTATGCCGCGGTCGGGATCGCGTTCGCGCACAACGCCCGGCTCGCCGGATACGACGTCCACGCGATCACCGCCGGGGATGCCGAACTCGCCAACGCCACGGCGAAACTCTCGTCCGAAGACGTGCTCATCGCGATCAGTTTCTGGCGCCTGTACGAAAGTACGGTGCTCGCCGCGAACGAGGCGAAGGCAAGGGGAGCACGCGCGTTCGCGATCACCGACGCGGCGAGCCCCGCGTTGGCGGGCGCCGTCGAGCAGGTGCTGATGGTGCCGGCCGAGGGCGTGACCTTTTTCCCGTCGCTGACCGCCGGGATGAGCCTGGTGCAGGCGATCGTCGCGCAACTCGCCGCCGTCGATCCCGTCCGTACCGGCGAATCCATCGAGGCGGCCGAGGCCATGTGGTCGAGGTTCGATCTGCTGCATCGCCGCCCGGGGTCGGCCGAACGGTCAGTGCCGAAAAGGCCGACCGGTCGAGGCGCCTCCACCGGATGACCGATCCGCCGCACCCCCTCGGGAAGCGATCCTGGTTCCAGGCCGCCGGAACGGGCGGCACGGGGATCGAGGAGGCAGAAATGACGATCATCGCGACTTTGGGCGCCTACGCCGGGTTCGCACTGCTGACGCTGATGGCGGTGACCCCGCTGCTGGTCGAACTCGACCAGCGCTTCCCGGTCACCCGCCGCGCCAAGACGGCCGAACGGGAACGCCGGATGCCCGCCAACCTCGCTTCGGCGTGACGCAGAGCACAGGGACTACCTCACGTGAGTGATTCCGGAACCGCCAAGTCGTGACTTTGCGTCGCGTTATGGAACGCTGAGTGACGTGACCGTGGACTGCTGCACCAACGCCCAACCCGCCGACGCCTTCGCGGAGTTCCGCCGGAACATCGACGAGCTGACCCAGTCCTTCATCGACGCCTGCCGTCAAGGCCGCAGTCCTGGCGACGCCACCCTTGACCTTCTGCAGCGGATCCACCATGAAGACCGCAACTGGGTCGTCGTCCACCTGACCTTCGCCATCGCGGCGCTCGCGCACCAGAGAGCCCTGGCTCCGGCCGAGTCCATCACCCGGCCAGGTGGCGTAACGGGTGCGCCGGAGCGGGCGTTGCTAGCTTCCGCGAGTGACTGATCCGACCGTCTCCGCGATCATCGCGGTGTTCGCGGGTTTCGTACTCGCGGGCCTCCTCGCCGTCCCGTACATCGCGGCGAGCTACCGGCGCCGCGGCGAACTCGGGCTCTGGCGGGTCCTGCTGGTGTTCGGGTTCCTGGTCTACGCCATGTCACTGTGGACGTACACGTTGCTCCCCGTCCCGCAGACGACGGCGGCATGGTGCGCCGAGCACGCGACGAGCCACCTGCAGTTGCGCCCGTTCCAGTTAGTCGCCGACATCCACCGCGAACAGACCGGGGCGGGCCTGAGGGCCTTTCTGCGCAATCCCGCGGTCCAGCAGGCGGTCTTCAACGTCGCCTTGTTCGTGCCGCTGGGGATGTTCGTGCGGCATCTCTTCCGGCGAGGTTTCGCCGCCACCGTCGCCATCGGGTTCGCGGTCTCGCTGTTCATCGAAGGCACCCAGCTCACCGGGGTCTGGTTCCTGTTCGACTGCCCGTACCGGCTCGCCGACGTCGACGACCTGCTGACCAACACGCTCGGCGCCGCCGTCGGTTTCGGGCTCGCCCCCTTGCTGCGGCTGCTGCCGGGGAACGAGCCGTCCGCGCCGCCGGGAACGCCGCGGCCGGTCACCGCGCGCCGCCGTCTGCTCGGGATGGCCGTCGACTTCGTCTCGGTGGTCCTGCTCGGCACCACCATCGGGATCGTGACGACCCTGCTGGCGGGCGAACCGAACACCGTGGTCGGGGCGCTGACCAGCACCCTGCTGCCCGCGGTGCTCCTGCTGTTCGTCATCCCCGTCGCGGGTAACGGCGCCAGCTTCGGCCAGCGGATCGTGTTGCTGCGCCCTGCCGGGCCGGACGGCGGGAAACCCGCCCTGTGGCGGATGGTCGTGCGATTCCTCGCCGGTTCCGGCGGCTACTTCACGCTGCTCACCCTGGCCTCCGCGGTCAACAGCGGATTCGAGCCGCTGGCGAATCTGCTGTTCTTCGTGAGCGGCATCCTCGCGATCCGGCCTCAAGGCCACAAAGGACTGTCCGGTCTCATCGCCGGGCTGGAGGTCGTCGACGTACGCGAGATCCCCGCCGAGTCCTTGGTGAAGGTCGGCGTGCAGGACGATCCCGGTCAGGACTCACGTGGTGGGTCGTGAGTTGTAGGGGCGGTTCTCACCACTCACGACCACCCGCCGCACCGCCACTCGGGTGTCGCGAAAGCCGACGCGCTGGGCGACCCGATCGGGTCGTTCCCGCCGTTCACGCGAGTCATTCCGCCGGGTGACGGGCGCGGACCGGAACACTCCCCGCGGTGGACGTGGAGTCGATGGATGACGTGGCCGACTGCCTGCTCTCGGTGGCTTGGAACATTTTCCCGCTGATGGGGAAACCGCGCGCGAGCCCGGGGGACCGGTCGGAGGAGATCCGTTCCTTCCTCGTCGACATCTGCCACGACGCCGGGCTGCGGGCCCGTGAATGGGCGGCGGCGCACGGAGCGGGGACAGCGGCGGATCGCCATCTCTTCCTGCGGCTCGCCGAAGTCGGGGCGGACGCGAATCTGTTCCTGGGCATGGTTTCCGGCACGCTGGTGGTCGATCACGAGCGGGTCCGCCGCCGGTGGACCGAGATCGAGGCGCTGGTCCGTGAGGCGCACGAGCTCGCCGGGCTGATCAAGGGGCGGCCGTCACCGCGGCCGCCCCTCGTCGGCGATCAGTCCTTTTCGAGCGTCAGGTCGTAGCGGTTGAGCACCTCCTTGACGGGCTGGAAGAAGGTGGTGCCACCCGAAGCGCAGTCACCGGAGCCGCCCGAGGTCATGCCCTGTGCCTGCACCAGTTTCGTGCCGGAACCCGACGACGGACGGCTGACGAACGAGCCGCCGGAGTCGCCCGGCTCGGCGCAGGCGTCGGTCTGGGTGAGGCCCTTCACGACGTTGCCGTTGCCGTAGTTCACCGTCTGGTCCAGTGCCTCGACCCGCCCGCACTGCCAGTGGGTGGTGATCCCGGACCGGCAGATCCGGCCGCCGACGCCGACGACGTCGGCACCCTCGATCCGCACGTCCGAACCGTCCTCGTAGCGGTCGACCCGGGGCGGGGAGTCGACGTCGGAGTGGGTCACCTTGACGGTGCCGTAGTCGTTGACGGGGAAGGACGACTTCGCGACCTTGCCGATCGTGCCGTCGACGCCACTCACGGTGCCGCCGAGTTCGGTGCAGTGACCCGCGGTGATCACGTAACGATCGTCGTCGTCATAGGCGTTGAACCCGACCGAGCAGGCGCCGCCGCTGAAGTAGAGCCCCTGCCCGCCGATCACGTCCCACAGCGGTCGCGGCGCGCTCTTCACCTGGTCCACCCGGACCGGGACCCCGGCCGCCGCCACCCAGGCCAGGCCTGCGGCATCACCGCCCACCACGCTGACCACGACCTCGTTCGCGGGCGCGTCGACGTACCAGCCCGCGACCGAACCGGGGAGACCGGCGGTTCTGTTGTCCAATGTGGCCTGGATCTTCTTCAGATCGGCGGAACTGTGCTTCAGCACCTTCGGGATCGCGCCCGCCGAACGGATCCTGGCCGAGTGGCTCGCGTCGGTGGTGCCGACGACCAGGTCGCCGGTCGTCGTGTCCAACCAGGAGCCGGCGAACGCGGCGCCGAGCGAAGTGCCGAGTTTCTGCTGCGCGGCGGCCAACGTGGCCGGACCCGCCGCTTCGTTCAGCACGGATGTCGCCGCCGAAGCCGGGGTCGCGAAGGCGGTGACGGCCGCCGCGGCGCCGAGCAGGGCGGTCATGACGCGATGTGGACGTCGGATCACGAAAACCTCCATGGGATTGCGGAATTCGTTGCGGGGTGTGTACTGAGAAGCGCTCCTCGATCGACGTTACGACAGCGGGGTAGCGGCCGAATGCCGCCATTTGAGTAGCGCTGGTGATTCCCCTTACCGGCTCAATGGAATGGGTTTTCTCCGACGCTACTCACTCTTGTGAGTGGAGCTTGCCCGATTTACCGTCCCCGGATTGTCCACTCGCGCACGACAATCAGCGACGCTCTTGCCCCGTTCGGGAAAGGGGGCAAGAGCGTCGAGAACGGTGTATCACCTGATTGTGTCCGGAGCTGGACCCGTTCGTCCGCATCGGTGACGAACGCGTCTCTTTCGCTCACCAGCAGGAAAGGAGACCCGCCGTGAACATCAGGCCGACGGTGAGCACGGGCGGGGCGAACAGCGCCAGGGTTCCGCCCGCGACGGCGCGCATCCGGTCCGGAAAGCGCGACGGGCCGTCGGGATGCCGTGCCAGCCAGCGCAGCCGGAGCGCGGTGTCGCCGCCTCCGGAGGCGTGGATCGACAGCAGGGCCGAGCGCACGGTCTCCGGTCCGTGCCCGGCCGCCGCGGCCCTGTCCGCGGCGGCTTCGACGAGCAGCCGGACCGCGCCGGGGAGTTCGCGCATGAGCGGGACGAACCGCAGCGTACGGCCCAGTGTTTCGGCGCATCCGGCGAGAAGGTGATGCCTGCCGCGCAGATGAGCGTGTTCGTGGGCCAGCACGGCGTTGAGTTCCCGGGAGGTGAGCCGGCCCGCCAGGCCGCGGCTCGCGACGATCAGGCCGTCGCGGCCGCCGAGGCTGTAGGCGATCGGCCGCTCGTCGGGCAGCCACAACGTCGCGATCGGCCGCTCGTCGCCGGTACCCGCCAGCCGGAGGACGTCCCGATGCCGTCGGTGCAGCAGGGTGCTGCGTTTCCGGCGCCGGGCCGAGGACACGGCCAGCCGCACGGTGACGATCACGACCGTCGCACCCGCGAAAGTGCCGGCGACGGGATCGAGTGCGGGAAGGCCGCTGTGGCCGACGGCCGCCCAGCAGTCGTGGAGGATCCGGGTGATCGCCGCGGCGGGACCGTGGTCGGGCAAGACGAGGAGCAGGACCGCGCCGAGGGTGCCGGCGAGCACGCCGAGCGCGGTCAGCAACCACCACGCGAGCGCCGTTCCGGGACTGATCCCGCCGGCGGTCAGCCTGCCGAGCAACCGGGGCGAAAACCAGCCGATCACCACGACACCGAACAGGAGCACCGCCGCCAGGATCATCGCCGCGGCTTCCGGCGCAGTGCCCGCCGCAGGATGTCCGACTCCTCTTCGGTGACCGAACGCGCGAAATGCAACAGCACCGATTCCCGGTCCTCCGAGGAATCGAGGAGTTCGCGCAGGCTTTGCGCGGTGGCCTCCTCGCGGGTGGTCGCGGGGCGATAGCGGTACGCGCGATTCTCCATTTCACGTACGACCCATTCCTTGCGATGCAGGTTGTCCAGCACCGTCATCACCGTGGTGTAGGCGAGGTCGCGATCCCGGTTGATCGCCTCGAGCACCTGGCGGACTCGCAAGGGTTCCGCCGAATTCCAGAGCACGTCCATCACCGACGCTTCGAGCTCGCCCAGCCGTTGCATGACACCTCCGCACGGAAGGATACTGCGTGCGCCACGGTCAGCCGACGATGCGCCGCGCGCCCATCAGATGCCCGTCGCCCTTGACCGACCGGACGTCGACCAGCTGTCCCTCCGTCGGCGCGTCGACCATCTTGCCGCCGCCGACGTACATGCCGACGTGGTGGATCGCGCCGGGATCGCCGGTGCCGTCGTCGTAGAAGACGAGGTCGCCGGGGAGGAGCCCGTCCAGCGGGACGGCCTTTCCGGCGGTGTACTGCTGACGGCTGGTACGCGGGAGCGAGATGCCCGCTTGCCGGTATGCCCACGAGGTCAGCCCGGAGCAGTCGAATTCCCGCGGCCCGGTGGCACCCCATTCGTATTCCGAGCCCCGTTTGGACAGGGCCGCCTGCAGCGCGTCGTTCGCGGCGCCGGGCGGGCCGAGATAGGAACCCTTGTCCTGGACCTTCCCGAGTTTCGCCTTGTCCGAGGCCGGCAGTTCGCCGAGAGCCTCGCGGACTTTGCCGATCTGGACGTCGAGATCCTTCTTGCGAGTGCGGACCTGGTCCAGCGCCGTGGTCGCGTCGTTCGCCGCGAGCTGGGCCGTTTCCCGCGCGTCCGCCGCGGTGGTGCGGGCCGCCTGCGCCGTCCCGAGCGCGTCGCGCAGGCCGTTCAACGCCCGGGCCTTTTCTCCGGCCAGTACCGACAGCGCGGAGGAGCGGTCGAGGAACTCCTGCCTGCTGCCGCTGTCGAGCAGGAGGACGGCGTTGCCGAGTCGCTCGCCACTCATCGCGGACCGCGCGATCGCCTCGACCTGCGGACGGAAGCGGTCGATGGCCGACTGTGCCCGCGCGAGATCACCGTCGGCGCGGCCGAGGGCGGCGGTGGCCTGGTCGCGTTCGGTTTCGCGGGTCTTCAGCCGGTCTTGTGATTCCAGCAGGTCCTCGTCGGCCTTGGCCGCCTGCGCGCCGAGTTCCTGATAGCGCCGCATCGGGTCCTGGCTGTCCGTCGGTGGTGCCGGTTGCGCGCTCGCGGGGAGCGCGCCGAAGCCGAGGACCATGAGGGCGGCGGTGGCGGCGAGGGGGTGCCGCGGCGAACGCCGGTGTGGTGTCACGGGTGCCGAATCTCCTGTCGCACAGGTTCAACTATCGCGCTTAGTAGTACGGGGGCGGGTGTGAGCGCCCGGTGAAGTCCTACTAAGTGAGTTAGTACTAATGACCATGGGAGTTCGAGTCGATCTTTGCTACGGTGGGAACCGTGAGTGTCTCTCCGGCTACTCTTCGTCGACTCGTGGTGGCCTTGCTGCTGCTGGTCGTGGCGGGAACGCAGGCTTACGGCTGCCTCGACGGGCACGGTGAAACGGCCGTCCTCGCGGCGGCCTCGCACGATTCGCCGTGTCCGCCGAGTGAAGGACACGTGCACTCCCGCCCGCTCTCCGCGGTCGCCGTGCGAAGCGAGGGCTCGCCGTCCATTCCGGACTCCGTGCCACCGCTTTCCGTCAGTCGCGTTTTCCCCGATTTCACCGAGGGAAGTCCGCGTTCACCCGCGTTCGACCGAAGTGGGCCCCGGATCCTCACCGAGCTGTGCGTCTCCCGGACGTGACCGTTTCCGCGTCGTCCCGGTCCGGTCCGCACAGCACAGAAAGACGAATCCTCGATGAACGCTGTCCTTCCTCAAGCGCCTTCCCGTCTCCTCAGTACCGCCGCGCGCTGCGTGTCCCCGGCGCTGGCCGTCGGCAACACGCCCGTGCTCTGGATCGACGAACGGCTCACCGGTTCCGGCAAGGGTTTCTGGGCCAAACTGGAGGGCTTCAATCCCGGCGGCATGAAAGACCGCCCCGCGTTGCACATGGTGGGAGAGGCCAAGGCCCGAGGGGAGCTGGCGGACGGCGCGATGATCGTCGAGTCGACCAGCGGGACACTCGGGCTCGGGCTGGCGCTGGCCGGGATCGTCCACGGGCATCCGGTCACCCTGGTCACGGATCCGGGGATGGAGCCGATCGTGCGGCGCATGCTCACCGCGCACGGCACCCGGGTCGACCTCGTCACCGAGCCCCATCCCGAGGGCGGCTGGCAACAGGCGCGCCGGGATCGGGTCCAGCGGGTGCTCGAGGAGCGGCCCGGCGCCTGGTGCCCCGACCAGTACCACAACCCGGACAACGTGGCCGCGTACGCGACGTTGGCCGACGAACTGGCCGCGCAGCTGGGCCGGATCGACGTCCTGGTGTGCTCGGTCGGCACCGGCGGGCATTCGGCCGGGACCTTCCGCGCCCTGCGGCGGTACTTCCCGCATCTGCGCCTGGTCGGCGTGGACACCGTCGGGTCGACGATCTTCGGCCAACCCGCCACCTCACGGCTGATGCGCGGGCTCGGGTCGAGCATCCATCCGCGCAACGTCGACTACGACGCCTTCGACGAGATCCACTGGGTCGCGCCCGCCGAAGCCGTCTGGACCTGCCGCCGTCTCGCCGCCGCCCAGTACGCGACGGGCGGCTGGAGCGTCGGCGCGGTCGCCCTCGTCGCGGCCTGGCTGGCCCGCACACACGATCCGGACGTGCGGATCGCCGCGATCTTCCCGGACGGCCCGCAACGCTATTTCGACACCGTCTACAACGACGAGTACTGCGCCGGACACGGCCTGCTCGACGTCGTCCCACCCCGGGAGCCCGACGTCGTCGGCCATCCCGGCGAGCGGGTGGTCGAACGCTGGACCCGATGCCGCACGATCGTGGATCCCGCGCTGTGACCGGATTCCTCGGGCGGTTCCGGTCCTTCGACCGGCCGAGCAAGGTGCTGATGGTCAACCAGTTCACCATCAACGTCGGCTTCTACATGCTGATGCCGTATCTCGCGGGTTATCTCGCGGGGCGGCTGGGGCTGGCGGGCTGGGCGGTCGGCCTCGTGCTGGGCATCCGGAACTTCTCGCAGCAGGGCATGTTCCTGGTCGGGGGCACGCTCGCCGACCGGTTCGGCTACAAACCGCTCATCGTCGCCGGATGTGTGCTGCGGACGGCGGGTTTCGCGTTGTTGAGCGTGACGTCCTCGCTGCCGTCGCTGATCGTCGCCTCCGCGGCCACCGGTTTCGCCGGAGCCCTGTTCAACCCGGCGGTCCGCGCCTATCTGGCGGCGGACGCGGGGGAGCGGCGGTTGGAGGCCTTCTCGGTGTTCAACGTCTTCTACCAGGGCGGGATCCTCGCGGGCCCGGTGGTCGGACTGGCGTTGACGGCCGTCGATTTCCGGCTGACCTGTCTGGTCGCCGCCGCGGTGTTCGGCGTCCTGACCGTGGTGCAGGTGCGTGCGCTGCCCGCGCACGAAAGCGAGAGCGCACGGTCGTCGATCTGGTCGGAGTGGCGGGTCGTCGCGGCGAATCGTGCCTTCCTGCTCTTCGCGCTGGTCATGATCGGTTCGTATGTGCTCTCCTTCCAGACCTATCTGGCCCTCCCGATGGAGGCGCGCCGGATCACGGGCTCGGAGACGTCGGCCACCGCGCTCATCGCCGGGCTGTTCGTGATCTCGGGTGGCCTCGCGATCGCCGGTCAGCTCAAGATCACTGCCTGGTTCAAGGCGCGATGGTCGCCGGGCACCTGCCTGGCCTTGGGGATGGTGTTCATGGCCGCGGCCTTCGTCGCGCCGCTGACGGTCGCCCGGGCGGGTCCGGCGGCGGCCGGGGCGGGACTGCTCGTCTCCGCCGCGTTGCTGGCCATCGGCACTGTCGTCGTCTTCCCGTTCGAGATGGACACCGTCGTCCGGCTGTCGGGTGACCGGTTGGTCGCCACGCATTACGGCTTCTACAACACGATCGTCGGTGTGGGCATCCTGCTCGGGAATCTCTTCACCGGTACGGTTTTCGACCTCGCGCGCCGGGCGGGCTGGCCGGAGATCCCGTGGCTCGCCTTGGCCGTGCTCGGTGTCTTCTGCGCGTGGGGACTACGTGGTCTCGACAGGAGCAGGCGTCTGGTCTCGGTGTAGCGCGGTCGCGAAGGCCACCGGCGGTCGGTGGCCTTCGCGACCGCCTCAGACGAGGGTCTTCCAGTAGTCCCAAAAGGCCTGCGAGACCGCGGCGGCGATGGCCGCGTACCAGACCACGAGGACCACACTGTGGTAGCGGACGACCGCGCGTCCTTTGTGGAGGTTGTGCAGGGTCGTGTACCAGAAGACGGCGATGGTGACCGCCCAGACGACCATGCAGTACGGGCACAGCGCGCCGATGACGTACAGGCTCTGGTACATCAGCCAGTGCACGAACAGGACACCGAGCAGTGAGCCCCCTTGCAGGCCCAGCCAGTACCAGCGAGGGAGCCGCGCTCCGCCCAGCACCGCGACACCGGTCGTGACGACCACGCTGAACCCGACGATCCCCAGCAACGGATTGGGGAAGCCGAGCAGGTCCGCCTGCGGTGTCTTCATGATCGACCCGCAGCTGAGGACCGGATTGATGCTGCAGGTGGGAATGTAGGAGAAGTCCTTGAGCAGCTTGATCTTCTCGATGGTGAGGGTCAGCGACGCCAGCAGCCCGATCGCGCCGCCGATCAGCAGCACCCACGGCGTCACGCGGGTGGCGAAAGGCGTCATTTCGCCAGCTCCCGGTCGAGGACGGCCTTCAGGGCCTGATAGGACGGTGATCCCGAGAACTTGACGCCGTTGACGAAGAACGTCGGCGTGCCCTCGACGCCGATGTTCGTGCCGTCGGTGCGGTCGGCGAGGACGCGGCCAAGCGTGACCGGATCGTCCAGCGCGGTCTCGAAAGCGGGCAGGTCCAGGCCGAGTTCGCGGGCGAAGCCGAGGAAGGTCTCGCGGTGGGAGACCTGCTGATCGCCCCACTGCGACTGCCTCTCGAACATCAGGCGGTACATCGGTTCGAGCTTGCCCTGCTTACCCGCCGCTTCCACGGCCCGCGCGGCGAGTTCGGCGTTCTGGTGGCTGGGGATCGGGAAGTACCGCATCACGAACGTGACCTTTTCGCCGTACTCGGCTCGCAAGCGCTCGACACCGGGAAACGCGGCGCCGCACGCTTCGCACTCCAGGTCGAGGAACTCCACGACGGTCACCTTCGCACCGGCCGGATCGGACAGGCGATGACTGTCCGGCCGGACCAGGATCGACGCGGGCACCGCCGGGGGAGCACCGTCGCCGCCCGGCTGCGCGGCCGGCGTGTCCTCGCCGAGTTTGGTGAAGACGAGCAACGCGGCCACCACCGCGACGACGACGGCCACGACCGTCAGGGAAACCTTGGCATTCTTGGTCATTCTGAGTCCTTAGCTCGGATCCGGGCAGCTGGAGACGGCATGGCATGACCGGTTCGCCCTCGGCGAGAGGGCGAACCGGTCACGACCGGGGCTGCCGATCAGGTGCGGGAAACGCAGAGCTGGACGAGAAGTGGCGTTGTCGCCGGACGTGCGAACGTCCGTGCACCCGGCGGCACGCCCGCCGTGGCCGGCCGACGGCGCCGGACGAGCAAGACGAGAGCGGCCAGCAGCGCCGCGCCGACCCCCGTGACGTCGTCGAGGTGGTTGTGCGGGGGTTCGGCCGGGACCAGCCAGGCCGCGTGGTCGGCGCTCAGCCGGGAGGTGCCCGGTTCGCACTCGTCGGCCGGGTTCGTGGTGTGGGCCGCTTCGGCGGCGAACAGGGGAGCGCAAGGTGAACCCGCTGCGGCGGCGCCGTCACTGCACAGCGCACTCTGCAGCAAGGCGACAGCGGTGAGTACGGCCAGCACGGCGAGAAGCCGCGCGGCCGTCGTCGCTGTTCTTCCGCCGGGCACGGACAGCAGGATAGAGGTGACCTTGTAAAGCCACGGCGAGGCGGCCAGTGACGGATCGTGAGGGCTTCCTTGCCGCTCGCGACGATAGCGGCGGAAGGTGAATTGTCGGCACCGGTCGATTTCGCACTTCGATGGGCGCAACAATTCGGATATCGCGTTCCGTGCCGGAATCGACCGTCGGTGCCGTCGTGAACGATAGCATCGGAGAAAATCAAGAAACGCGTGGATCCAGGTGGCCCACGCCCCGGAGGCCGCGGGCCAGGGCTCCGTGGTCATCGGTGTCGAAGACGTCGACGAACTCGCCGCCCTGGGCGTGGAATGCGGCTCCGTCCAGGACTACGACTTCGTCAAGTTGTCGGACGCCGTGGATCCGGAGGGCAACAAGATCAGTTTCGTGTGGGAGAACCCGAACTACCAGCCTCCGTCCGACTAGGCAGGAGAAGGGGCGTCGCCACCCACGACCTTCGTCCCTAGTGGACGGTGCGGACGCCCCTCCGCCACTGCTATGGCCGGAGCCACAAGGCCACACCTGAATCTCTGGTGGCTCGTCCAAAGTGCTCCGTTCCGGCCGGGACACATACTGGCGCCCATCGACCCACCGTGGTCGGGACGCCGAGGTCCCGGAGGTCTCAGTCAGCATGAACGCAGCCCCATCCTTCGTGTCGGACGAAGTCTGCCGAAAGATCCTGTGCGATCGATCGTTCGCCACGGGTCTCTCCGTGGCGGTCACCGATCGCGAGGAAGTCCTCTCCTCCGGAGTGTTCGGCGAGGCCGACAAGGCCGGCGGCTCGCCGGTCACCGAGGACACGCTCTTCCAGATCGGGTCGATCACCAAGGGTTTCACCTGCGAGCTGCTGGTGCGCGCCCGTGATGCCGGACTCGTCGACCTGGACTCCCCGGTCACCGCCTATCTGCCGTGGTTTTCCGTGCGGTCGAGTCATGGACCGATCACGCTCCGGCATCTGATGACCCATACGGCGGGGATCATCGCCGGTTCGGACGTCTCCGCGGACGCCACGTTCGAGGTGTGGGCGCTGCGGGACACGGAGGCGACGACGCCCCCGGGAACCTGGTTCCACTACTCGAACGCCGGGTACAAGGCGCTCGGCCTCGTATTGGAAGCCGTCCATCGGCGGCCGTACCACGAGATCGTGGGCGATCTGCTCGCCTCACTCGGGATGCACGCCTCCGCGCCGGCGATCACCCACGACCTCCGGCCGCGCCTGGCGGTGGGCCACGAGCCGCGCTACGACGACCGCCACCCGATCCCGGAAGACGGCGTCGTCCCCGCCACTTGGATCGAGACCGCCACCGCGGACGGCTGCGTCGCGGCGACGGCGCGGGACATGACGGCCTGGCTGCGGTTGCTGATCGGCAGGGAGCCGGGGGAGATGCTCACGGCCGCCATCCCGGACGAGGAGTTCCCTGGCAGCGCGTACGGGCTCGGCATGCAGGTCGGCGACCTCGACGGTCGTCCGCATGCCTGGCACACCGGCGGCATGATCGGCTACTACGCGGCGATCGCCTGCGATCTGGACGCGGGGATCGGCGCCGTCGTCCTGGCCAACGGCGTCGGTCCCTGGCAGGAATTGGCGGTGTACCTGGCCGCCGAGGCGCGGGCCGAGCGTGACGGCGCCCTCCGGCCCGAGTTCGCGCCGCCGCCGAAGAAACCGGCGCCGCCACCCGCGCAGAGTCCGCCGGAGCGGTGGGCGGCCGTGGTCGGGCACTACCGCTGCCACAACCCCTGGCTGTCGAATCTCCACGTGCACGCTTTCGAAGACGAGCTTTGGGTCTCCGTCTGCGGCGGGGCGCCGGAGCGGCTGGTTCCGTTGCCGGACGGTGGTTTCCGGGTCGGAGCGGACGAGCGGTCGCCCGAGCGGCTGCGTTTCGACGTCGTCGTCGACGGGGTCGCGATCCGCGCCGACTACTCCGGATGTCCCTTGTACCGCACGTTCACGCCGTAGGTGGAAGCGATGAGAAAAGCGTTAGCCGCACTCGCCGCGGCGCTCTTGGCCTGCGGCGGCCTGAGCGCCTGCGGCCGGGCGGGGAGTGAAACCGCCGACGGCGGCATCTACCGTCTCGGCTCCGATCAGGCCATCGACTCGATGAACCCCTTCGTCTCCGTGGTGACGACGGCGTTCGCCGTGTACGAGCAGATCTACCCGACGCTGGTCCAGCTGGACCCGAACCGCGAGTTCGTCGCCGAATTCGCGAGCGACTGGACGACCTCGGAGGACGGGCGGACGTGGACCTTCCACACCCGCCCCGGCGCCACCTGGTCGGACGGCGCGCCGCTCACGGCCACCGACGCCGCGTGGACCCTGAACACGATCGCCGAGTTCAAGGACGGTCCGACGGCGGGCCTCGCCAACTATGTGTCCGATTTGGACGAAGCGAGCACGCCTGACCCGAACACCTTGGTGCTGCGGTATTCCCGTCCCGTCGCGAACGTGCTCAGCCGGCTCATGAGTGTGCCGATCCTGCCCGAACACGTCTGGCGCGAGTACGCGGACGGTGACGGGGAAGCGCTGACCACCTTCCCGAACAACGCCCCGGTCGTCTCCGGTGGTCCGTTCACCCTGGTCCGGCACGTGCCCAAGCAGGTCGCCCTGTTCAAACGCAATCCGGCCTACTACGGTCCGAAGCCGCATATCGCGGGCTTCGGGATCCAGTTCTTCAGCTCCGACGACGCGATGATCACGGCACTGAAGAGCCGTCAGATCGACGCGGTCCGGACGGTACCGTCCACTTCGGTCGCCAACCTGAAAGCGGCGGGATTCGAGGTCATCTCCTCGCCGGGACTGAGATTCGACAGCATCACCGTCAACGCGAATCCGAAGCAGCGGCCCGAGCACCGCGAACTGGCCGACCCGTTGGTGCGCCAGGCCTTCGACCACGCGATCAACCGCGCGGCGATCGTCGAGACCTCGTTGCTCGGACACGGACGCCCCGGCGCGTCGATCATCCCGCCGGGCACCGCGAACTGGGCCGACCGTTCACTTGAGCCGACCCCGTTCGATCTCGGCGCCGCGAACCGGCTGCTCGACCAGGCCGGTCACCGAAAGGGCCCGGACGGGATCCGGATCGCGAACGGCCATCCGATGGATTACCCGGTCATCCTGCCGGAGGACACCTACGGCGGTGCGGGCCTGCGGTCGTTCCAGATCGTCCGGTCCGATTTCGCGAAGATCGGTGTCCGGCTCACCGCGAAGCTGCTGGACAACGCGGCCGCCAACGAAGCCGTCATGGCCAACGAGTCCCAGGACTTCGCGATGACGATGTGGGGCTGGAGCGGCGGGACGGGCGACCCCGACGACACCCTCAACTACCTGACCTGCCAGAGCTGGGGGATCCTCAACGACACCGGGTACTGCAGCGAGGAATGGGACGATCTGTACGCGCGGCAGGGGACCGCGATGACGCCCGCCGAGCGGCACCGGATCGTCGACGAGATGCAGCGGCTCGCCGCCCGTGACCGGGTCCTGCTGGTGCTCTCCTATCCGGACTCGATCGAAGCGCATTCCCGTGAGTGGACCGATCTTCCCCAGGTGGGCGGAAACTCGTTCTCCTCGGAGTCGAAGATCCCTCTCCTTTCCGTGCGAAGGGCGGGCTGAGCCGTGCGCGTTCTGGAGTACGTACTGCGCAGGGGCGTCTTCTCCCTGGTGACGATCTTCCTCGCGATCACCGGCAATTTCTTCCTGTTCCGGGTGCTGCCCGGCGACGCGGTGAGCAATCTGGCCAAGGTGCCCCATTCCACGCCGGAACTGAGGCAGGCCCTGATGGAGCGGTTCGGCCTGGACAAGTCCAAAGGGGAGCAATACCTGATCTACCTGAAGAACCTGCTGCACGGTGATCTCGGGGTTTCCTTCACCTATCAGGAATCCGTGAGCCACCTGTTGCTGGACGACCTGAAGAACACGGTGCTGCTGGCCGGAGTCGGCACAGTGGGAGCGATCATCATCGGGATCCTCTCCGGCGTCCTGTCGGCCTGGCACCGATCCTCCCCGCTCGATCACCTCAACACCGGCGTGGCGACCCTGGTCTACTCGTTTCCCGCGCAGTGGCTCGGCCTCGTCCTGCTGATCCTTTTCGCCGGGGTCCTGCCGGCGGGCGGGATGTCGGACCTGTTCCTGTTCGACAGCCCGCCGTTCTGGCAGCACGCGGCGGACGTGGGCAGCCATCTGGTGCTGCCCGCGGCGACCATGATCCTGACCGCGTACGGCGGTTACACGCTGGTCGTCCGGTCCTCGGTGCTGGAGACCCTCGGCGAGGACTACGTGCTCACCGCGCGGGCCAAGGGGATCCCGGCCCGCCGGGTCGTCTGGCGGCACGCCGTCCGCAACGCCCTGCCACCGATCGTCACCATGGTCGCGCTCGACCTCGGTTACGTGGTGGGCGGCGCGGTGCTGGTCGAGGTGATCTTCAGCTGGCCGGGTCTCGGCATGGCCACGTTCACCGCGATCGGCCAGCGGGACTACCCGATGATCCAGGGCGCCTTCCTGATCCTGACCGTTTCGGTGATCCTGCTGAACTTCGCCGCCGATCTGGTCTGTTTCCGTCTCGACCGAAGGGTGAACGCATGAGCGTCCGCATCGGTGACACCGGCGGCCCGCGCGGAGCCGGGGTCCTCCGGAAGGTGCTGCGCGATCACAAGTCCGCCGCCGTCGGGCTGGCGCTCATCGCGGTCTTCGTGGTGGTCTCGATCCTCGCGCCGTACCTTTCGCCGTACAGCGCTGTCGAAAGCAGTTGTGCCGTCTTCGAACCCCCGTCCGGACGGCACTGGCTCGGCTGCGACGACGGCGGCGTCGACATGGTGTCCCTGCTCATGCACGGTGGGCAGACCTCGCTCGTGGTCGCGTTCACCGCCACCCTGGTGTCGATGGCGATCGGCGGCACGGTCGCCATCGTGGCGGGTTACTTCGGCGGCTGGCCCGACACCGTCCTGATGCGGATCACCGACGTCCTGCTCGTCCTGCCGGATCTGGTGCTGGCCATGGTGATCGCCGCGGTGTGGGGACCGAGCCTGTTCCACGTCATCCTGGTGATCGGCCTGCTGCAGTGGACCTCCACCGCCAGGATCGTCCGCGCCGAGGTGCTGTCGTTGCGCGAACGTGCCTACGTCAAACGCGCGAGAGGGCTGGGCGCGAGCAACGGCCGCGTGATCGTGCGGCACATCCTTCCCCACGTCGGACCGCTGCTGATCGCCAACACCGTGCTGACCGTCTCGGCGGCGATCTACCTGGAGACCGCGCTGGCCTTCCTCGGCCTGCAGGATCCCAGCGTCACGACCTGGGGGACGATCCTGGAACACGCGTTCGCGCGCACCGCGATCAGTTCCGGTGCCTGGTGGGCGATCGTGCCCGACGGTTTCGTCATCGCCGCGGTGAGCATCGGTTGCTTCCTGCTCGGCCGCGCGATCGAAGACGCTCTGAACCCGAGGCTGAAGATCTCGCATCTTTCGGGGCGCCGGTGGCGTGTGCGCGCCCTCACCGTGAAGGGGGCGGACGCCCGATGAGCGTGTTGGAAGTCAGCGATCTGCACGTGTGGTTCGACCTGCCGCACGGCGGGCAGGTCCACCCCGTCGACGGCGTGAGTTTCGCGCTGGAGCCAAGTGAGCGGTTCGGCCTCGTCGGTGAGTCCGGCTGCGGGAAGACCACCACCATCCTGGCGTTGATGGGACTGCTCCCGGCGACCGCCTCGGTGTCCGGTCAGGTCCGGATCGACGGCACCGACATCCTTGCCGAGGGCGAGGATTCGGTCCGCGGTCACCGCTGGCGGGACATCGCGATGGTGTTCCAGGGCGCGATGAACGCGCTCAACCCGGTCAAGACGGCGGGCTGGCAGATCGCCGAACCGGTGGCCTACCACGGCGTCGCCCGCGGGAAACAGGCCCGCGAACGGGTCCGGGAACTGCTCGAACTCGTCGGCATCCCCGCCGAGGCCGCGAACCGCTATCCGCACGAGTTCTCCGGCGGCATGCGGCAGCGGCTCTCCATCGCGATGGCGCTGGCGTGCGAGCCGAAGATCCTGCTCGCCGACGAGCCGACGACGGCGCTGGACGTGCTGGTGCAGGCGCAGATCCTCGAACTGCTGACCCGGCTGACCGAGGAACTCGGCATGGCGCTGGTGCTGGTCACCCACGATCTGCCGGTGGTGACGCGGTTCTGCCACCGGGCCGCGGTGATGTACGCCGGGAAGATGGTGGAGGACGGGCCCGCGGACGAGCTCACGTCGGCGTCCCGGCATCCGTACACCCGGCTGTTGTTCGCGGCCACGCCCGATCTGTACGGACGGGAGCCGGTCGTCACCATCCCCGGCGCTCCGCCGAGGCTGGACGCCGAGATCACCGGCTGCGCCTTCCGGCCCCGGTGCGACGTGCCGATGGACCGCTGCGGAGGCGAGCATCCGGCGCTGCGCACCGCCGGGCCCGGCCATCGCGCCGCCTGTTTCCGCAACGAAGAACCGGTGGAGTCACGATGACCCAGTCCCTGCTCGAGGTCGAGGACCTCGCGATCCACTACCCGGTGCGGCGCGGCCTGTTCCAGGCGCTGGGCAGACGTCCCCGGAGTGTCGTGCACGCGGTGGACGGCGTCAGTTTCCACCTCGGCCGAGGCGAGATGGTCGCCGTGGTCGGCGCGTCCGGCTGCGGGAAGTCCACCACCGCCTCGGCGATCTGCGGGCTCGTCCGGCCGACGGCCGGATCGGTCCGGCTCGACGGCGAGGAGATCAGCCGGCTCTCCGAGCGCGGTAGGCGGCCCATCCGGCGCCGGGTCCAGATGATCTACCAGGATCCGTACGAATCGCTGGATCCGTTGTGCCGGGTCCGGGACATCCTGGAGGAACCGATGCTGATCCACGGCATCGGCGACTCGAAGGCCGCTCGGGTCACCTTGATCGAGGAAACCCTCGAACGCAGTGGACTGTCCCCGGCCACCGCCTTCCTCGATCGCTACCCGCACGAGCTTTCCGGTGGTCAGCGGCAGCGGGTCGCCATCGCCGCCGCGCTCGTCCTCGACCCCGATGTGCTGCTCGCCGACGAACCGGTCTCGATGCTGGACGTGTCCGTCCGCGCCGGGGTGCTGACCCTGCTGGACACGCTCCGCAAGGACCGGGACACGGCGATCCTGATGATCACCCACGATCTGTCCACGGCCGCGCATTTCGCCGACCGGATCGTCGTGATGTACCTCGGCAAGATCGTCGAGCAGGGGCCCGCCCACGACGTGGTCCACGATCCCCGCCATCCCTACACCAAGGCGCTGCTTTCCGCCGTGCCCCAACGTGAACGCACCTGATCTCGTGAGTGGTGGGGCAAGGTGGCGGGATGGCACTCTCCGGTGCCCGATACGGGGGTGGGGTTGCGAAAGCCACTTTCGCAACCTTCAGCGTTGCGAAAGTGGCTTTCGCAACGTGTCTTTCTCTCCCGGCCCCAGCGGGTCGTTTGTCTGGGTGTGGGCTCGGGTGTTGCGAAAGCCACTTTCGGGACACCTGATGTCCCGAAAGTGGCTTTCGCGACGTCGCCTCAGGCCACGCGCGACCGAGCCACGTTTGTCTTTCCCTCGATAGCCGTCCTTACCACGCACGAGACCACTCGAGAAAGGACACACCTTGCCCACAGATCTCGTCCTCAGGGGAGGCTCGGTCGTCGACGGCACGGGAGCCCCCGCCCGCCGCGCCGACGTGGCGATCTCCGGCGACCGCGTCGAAGCCGTCGGGGAGGTTCCCGATTCCGGCTGCCCGGTGCTGGACGCCGAGGGATGCGTTGTCGCGCCAGGATTCATCAACGTCCTGAGCCACGGCTACGAAACCCTGCAACTGGACCCCCGGGGCCTCTCCGACCTTTATCAGGGGATCACCACGGAGATCTTCGGCGAGGGACGATCGCTGGGGCCGGTCACCGGCAGGATGGCCGACATCGTCGAGGCTGAACCGCGGCACTACGGCGTCCGGACGAGTTGGCCACGTCTCCGCGATTTCCTCGCGGAACTCGAAAAAACGGGGGTGGGCCTGAACGTCGGCAGCTTCGTCGGCGCGGAGAACCTGCGGATGCCCTACGCGGGTTCCGAAGACAGGCCGCTGACCGAGGACGAACTGGCCGCCGCCTGCGCGCTGCTCGACGCCGAACTCTCCGACGGAGCCCTCGGTGTGGGATCCGCGCTGATCTATTCGCCGGGAAGCTATGCCTCCACCGAGGAACTGATCGCGTACGCGCGTGTCCTCGCCGAGCACGACGCGCTCTACATCTCCCACATCAGGGGCGAGTCGGACAGGCTCCTGGAGTCCGTCGACGAACTCATCCGGATCGCGAGGGAGTCTTCGGCGCGGGCGGAGATCTACCACCTGAAGGCATCCGGCCGCGAGAACTGGCCCGCGATGAGCAGGGTGTACGAACGCGTGGAGCGGGCCAGAGCCGCCGGGATCCAGGTGACGGCGGACGTTTACCCGTACGAGGCGGGATCCACGTTCCTTTCGGCGTTCATCCCGCCGAGGTTCCACGTGGGTGGTCACGGCGAACTCGCGGCCCGGATCGCGGACGGCGAGACCAGGGCCGCGATCAAAGAAGCCATCGGCAGCCCCGGAACGGACTGGGACAACCTGTACCTCGGATCGGGCGGCGCGGACGGGATCCTCCTGCTCGGCGACGGGGACCTCAAGGGCCGGACACTCGCCGAGGTCAGCGGCACTCGGGGCGACAGCGACCCTCTCGACACCCTGCTCGACATCGTCGCCGCGCATCCGAAGCTCCTGGTCGCCGAGTTCACCTCGTCCGAGGCGCATGTCCGGCGCGCGCTCCAGTACCCGTGGGTCTCGGTGTGCACGGACTCGGAGGCCCTCGCCGCGGAGCCGCCGTTCACCGACACTTCCATCCATCCCCGCACCTACGGCGCTTTCGCCCGCGTCGCCGGACGCTACGTACGCGAGGGGGTGCTGACCCTCGAGGAAGCCGTGCGGTGCATGACCAGCCTGCCGGCGGAGAACCTGAGGCTGACCGATCGCGGTGTGGTCCGTCCCGGCGCGTTCGCCGATCTGACGGTCTTCGTGCCCGAGGAAGTCCAGGACAACGCCACGTACCTCGAGCCGCACCGTTATGCCGACGGAATGCGCCACGTCCTGGTCAACGGCCGTATCGCGTTCCAGGACGGCAAGCCGACGGGGACGCTCGCCGGGCGGGCGCTTCGACGGCGTCGGTGACGTTCACCAGCCCAGCTGGTCGCCCAGCCGCAACCGCAGCCAGAGCACCAGACGCTCGTCCGGATCGGCGAGGTCGAAACCGAAGATCTCTTCGGCGCGGGAAAGCCGGTACCGGATCGTGTTCGGGTGCACGGACAGCAGGCTGGACGCGGCCGCGGTGTCGCTGTTGGAGCCGAGGTAGGCGAGGATCGTGGACGCGTAGGTCGTGCCGTGTTCGAGGTCGTGGGCGCGGATCGAAGGCCCGAGCCTGCGTGGCAGCGCCTCGTGCGCGACGAGAATCCGGGCCAGGGCCGACAAGGTCGCGCCCGCCCACACCTCGTCGATCGAGGCCACTTGACAGGTTTCCGGTTCGCCCGGCCGTTCGGCGAGCGCCCGGAGGACGAGATCCGCGTCGGCACGTGAGCTCGCGATCGAGCGCAGGTCGACGGCCACCGAACCGAGACCCGCCCGGATGAGCACCCGCAGCGCGCCATGGGCCCGCCGGGCGATGCCCGCGACGAGTTCGCGATGCGCGTTCGGCCCGGGCCCGCTCGGCAACAGCGCGTAGACCGTGCCGTCGATCAACGCGCAGCCGTGTTTCCCGTAGTGCGCTTCGCAATGCAGGCTCACCAGATCGGCGAGGCGGGTGGCCGCGTGGACCGCGAGAACCTCGTCGGCGTCGTCGGAACCGACCGCGAACGCGGCCACCGCCACTCCGGCGTTCGGGTCAAGGCCGAGTTGCGGGGCCACGGCGGTGACACTGCTGGGATCCGCGAGCAGACGCCGCACCAGATCCGCGCGTCGGCGCCGGACGGCGTCGTCCGCGGTCCTCGCCGCGAGCAGATGCAGCGCGGCGATGTCCGCGGCGTCGAAGAGCGCCTGTTCGGCCGCCTGGTCGAGACTGTTTTCGGCATCGACGACCCAGATCGAGCCGAGCACCTCGTCCCCGGCGCGGACCGCGACCCCGAGGCGGGGCAGACCGCCGGGGATGGCTGGGAACCGGCAGGTGTGCCGAGTCTGGGTGAGCGCCTGGTACTGCTCGTCGTAATGGTCCGGAGCGTCCGGTACCTGGAGCCCGAGGATGCCTTGGCGACGGCCCTCGTCGATGCCCTGACCGGGCAGCGTCGAGTAGGAAAGGATGCGCCGGTACGGATCCTCGATCGTGGCCGCCCCGCCGACCATGCCCGCGATCGCGTTGGCCAGTGCGAACAGATCGCCGACGGCCGGGCTCCCGGTGCCTTGCGTGACGCGCGCCGCCGAGGCGAGGGCCGAGGAGATCATCGCGTCGAGGTGGTGCCAGGCCACGGCTTCGTCGGCGGCGAGCAGGACGAGACCGGACTTTCGCGCGGCTTCGGTCAATTCGGCGACCGGTTCGCCGAAGCTCTTCACCACCAGACAGGCATAACCGCCCGCGGCCGCGGAATCGACGAGGTCTTTCGCCCGCGGTTCGGCAGTGCCGACGCCGACGGCCAGCAGGATCGCGTCCTTCACGGGCGGCAGCGGGGCACGCCGCTCGTGGATGAGCACGCCCGAGACCGGGACCGGCCGCTCCGGCAACGCTGTCAACGGCCGCACCAGGGAAGCGCCCAGTGCGTCGAGGACCTGTCCGAGATCCGGTTCCTCCGTGTCGAGCATTCTCACCTCTTTGGCCGGTCGCACAAAACATTCACGAATTCTCTGGACCGGCACTCGTAGGCGCGTGGCCAGTGTGGACGTGAGGCTGTCAGCATGCACCTTCCAGGCAGGGCGCCGCGGGCCGCCCCGGCGACAGTACCCACAGCGGTCCGGGCGAGCGCCGTCGAAGTCGCCGCACGCGCCGCGACCCGTGCGGGCGTCCGGATTCGGCTGGCCGAAGACTTCGCGGCGGTCGAGGCGGTCTCGCGATTCCTCGCCGGCGTGTGGCAGACCCCCGAACATCAGCCCCCGCTCGGGGTCGACGCGTTGCGCGCCTTCGCCCACGCGGGCGGCGCCGTGCACTACTCCAGCGACGGCGGTGAGGTCATCGCGGCCTCCGTGCTGCTGTTCTGCCGACCGGCTTCGCAAGCCGTCTACTCGGTGATCGCGGCCGCCCGCACGAGTGATCGCGGAGTGGGTTTCGCGCTCAAACAGGCACAGCGGGTCTGGGCGCTCGACCACGGCGCGACCTCGATGGCCTGGACCTTCGACCCGCTGGTGAGCCGCAACGCCCACTTCAACCTCGCCAAACTCGGCGCCGCCGCCACCGAGTACCGGGTGAACTTCTTCGGCCCGATCGACGACGGTGTCAACGGGCACGACGAGACCGATCGGCTCACCGCCGTCTGGCCGCTTTCCGGCCCTTGGCCCGTCCACGTCACCGGACCCGACTTCGCCGTCGCGGACGTCGACGGAGGGTCCGCACCGGACGGCAGGCCGTTCAGCGCGCGCGACGAAAACGGGTACTGGTGCCGGGTTCCCGCCGACATCGTCACCACGCGCCACCAGGACCGGGAACTCGCCGCGGAATGGCGCGAAGCCGTCCGCGGTGTCCTGCTGCCGGCTTTCGACGCGGGTTTCACCGCGACCGGGTTCAGCAGATCCGGCTGGTACCGCCTGACCAGGACGGAGCAGCCGTGAAAATCGAACTCGTCGAACTCCTGGAGGTCCGCCTTCCGCTAGTCCGTCCATTCAGGACCTCGTGCGGAATCGACACCGAGCGGCGCACCATGCTGCTGCACGTGGTGACGGATGCCGCCGAAGGCTGGGCGGAGTTCGGCGGCGACCCCGAACCGATGTACAGCCCGGAGTTCGCCGCAGGTGCCGAACGAGTCCTGGCCGATCACCTCGTGCCGAGGGTCGCCGCGCTGGACCGGCTGACCGCCGCCCGCCTCGCCGGCGCGATGGCCCCGGTCAAAGGGAATCCCATGGCCAAGGCGCTGCTCGAAACGGCGATCCTCGACGCCGAATGCCGCGCGCACGCGATGCCACTGGCGACCTACCTGGGCGCGGTGCGCGACCGTGTCGCCGCGGGGGTGTCCGTCGGGATCACGGACACGATCGCGGATCTGCTGGAAACGGTGTCCGGCTACCTGGAGCAGGGTTACGTCCGGATCAAGCTCAAGATCGAACCGGGCTGGGACCTCGAACCCGTTCGCGCGGTCCGCCGCGAGTTCGGCGACGAGGTGGCGCTGCAGGTCGACGCGAACACCGCCTACTCGCTCACCGACGCCGAACACCTGCGCGGGCTCGACGACTTCGGCCTCGTCCAGATCGAGCAACCGCTCGCGGAAGACGATCTGCGCGGTCATGCCGAGCTCGCGAAACTCCTGCGCACACCCCTCTGTCTCGACGAGTCGATCCACTCCGCGCGCGACGCCGCCACCGCGATCGCCTTGGGCGCCTGCCGCATCGTCAACATCAAACCCAGCCGGGTCGGGGGCTACCTCGAGGCCCGGCGGATCCACGATGTCTGTGTCGCGCAAGGGATCCCCGTCTGGTGCGGGGGAATGCTGGAGACCGGTGTCGGCCGCGCGCAGAACCTCGCGCTCGCCGCGCTGCCCGGATTCGTGCTGCCGAACGACATCTCCGCCTCCAGCCGTTACTACGCCGAGGATCTCACCGACGCGTTCCGGCTCGACGGCGGCTCACTGTCCGTTCCGGACGGTCCGGGCAGCGGCGTGACCGTCCTGCCCGCCGTGCTCGGCCGCCACACCGTCAGGACGCGGAAGTTGTCTGTCCGCTGAAAGGAGAAATCATGCGAGGTTGGACCAGTGTCGCCGCGACCTTGGCGGTCACGGCTTCTTTGGTGGCGGTGCCCGTCGCGTCGGCCGCCGCGCCGCGATGTGACCCCAAGCCCATCCAGACAGCGTTGGGAGCGTTGAAGAAAGTCGGTGTCCCAGGGGTCGTCGTGACGGTGAAGAGCCCGCGCTGCGGCGTCTGGACCGGCGGTGTCGGCGTCGCCGACCGGGCGACGGGACGCAAGGTCACCGGCGGCGAACACAGCCGGATCGGCAGCAACACCAAGACCTGGACGGCCACCGTCGTGCTCCAGCTCGTCGGTGAAGGCAAGATCGATCTCGACGACACCGTCGAGGACTTCTTCCCGAAACTCATCCGCACCAAGGATTACGACGGGCGGAAGATCACGGTCCGGCAGCTTCTCCAGCAGACCAGCGGCCTGCCCGACTTCCTCGACGCGCCGTTCTGGGAAGACGAGGAGGCGCACCGCTGGGATCACATCGAGCCCATGCGGACGGTCCGGCAGGCGCTGGCCCTGCCCCCGCCCGATGACCGGGCCCCGTCGGGCTTCGCCTACTCCAACACCAACTACAACCTGGCGGGCTTGATCGTCACGAAGGTCACCGGCCGCGACATCGGCACCGAGATCACGCAACGGATCATCAGACCCCTGGGCCTGTGCGGCACCAGCTGGCCCGGCGACCGGACCACGCTCCCCAAGCCGGAGCTGCGGAGCTATGTGAACAGGGACGGGGTTCTGGCCGACAGGACGGAATGGAACACGTCCGACGCCGACGCGTCGGGAGCGCTGATCTCGACGGGCGCCGACGCGACAGTCTTCTGGAACGCGTTGCTGACCGGGAAACTGCTGGCGCCCGCCCAGCTCGCCGAGATGAAGAAGACCGTCGATGACGGTTCGGGTGAGGGCTACGGCCTGGGCGTCGAGCGCTACGAGCTCACTCCTGGCCTCGTCACCTGGGGCCACAGTGGCGGTATGCCCGGCGGTCACGAGTTCCGCAACGCCGTCACCGAAGACGGCGAGCGGTCCGTGACCTTCCTGATCAACACGGACGAGTACAAGTGGCAGGACGTCGACGTCGCCATCGGCGACCTCATCCGCGACATCCGCTGATCGCCTCCTTGACAGCTCCCGGCGTCATTCATACATTCATACAGGCGTTGTCAATTTGTATGAATGACGCTGGGAGCTGATCCGTATGCGACTCGGTGAAACCGCCGTCGTCCTCGGTGGCAGTGCCGCCGGTCTCTGCACCGCGGGCGCCCTCGCCCCGTACTTCGACCAGGTCCTGGTGCTCGAACGCGACAAGCTCCCGGCCGAGGCCGAACACCGGCGCGGAGTTCCGCAGAGCAAACACCCGCACTTCCTGCTGAACTCGGGCCGCCGCGCGATCGGCGAGCTGTTCCCCGGGTTCGAGGACGATCTCATCGCCGCCGGGGGACTGCATCTCATGCCGTCCATGGACGCCGCCTATCTCGACGGAGCGGGCTGGTCGGCGCGGAAACGCAGCGCGATGACGATGATCTACGGCTCGCGGATCCTCATCGAGCGCGTACTGCGCGACAAGGTCCGTGCCCTGTCCGGGGTCGTGATCCGCGAAGGCGTGACGGTGTGCGGGCTGACCACCCGGGCCGGCGAGGTCACCGGGGTCGGGTTCTCCACCCGCGACGGCGACGAGCACGTCGACGCCGATTTCGTGGTGGACGCGATGGGCCGCGGCTCCTCCGCCGGTGCCTGGCTGGCGGCCGCGGGGTGGCCTGAGCCCGAGGTCCGGACCCTCGACGCCAAGGTCACCTACACCTCGCGCTGGTACGACCTGCCGTCCCGCGACGAGAGGCCCGCGTCCTGGTGGTGGCGGCATCTGGTGATCATGCCGACCCCCGACAGGGGCGAGCATCCCGCCGAGCACGAGTTCCTGGTCAACTTCTTCCCCATCGAGGGGAACCGCGTCATCGCCTGCATGGGTTCGTGGGGGCTCGAGATGCCCCGCACCACCGAGGCGTTCGTCGAGTCGGCCCGCCGCGTTCGGACGCCGCTGTTCTCGGCCGCGATGGACCGGTCGACCCCGACGTCGGAGGTACATCTGACCCGGTCGACAGGCAACAAATGGCGCCGCTACGACCGTCTGCGCACCCCGCCGGAACGCCTGGCGTTCATCGGTGACTCGATCTGCGCGTTCAACCCGTTCTACGCGCAGGGGATCAGTTCCGCCGCGGGCTCGGCACTGCTGCTGCGACAGCACCTCTCCTGCGCGGACCGTCTCGACACGCGATTCTCCGCCCGCTTCCTCGCCGCGCAACGGAAACTGCTCGCCGTCCCGTGGAGCCTGGCGATGGCGAGGGATCAGGGGTACGCCTGCGCTGTCGGTACCGAGAAAGCGGGGGAGTGGAAGCGACGTCTCCTCGCGGCGGTGTCCGGTCCGGCGTTCCGGCTCATCGTCGGCGCGGCCCGCGAGGACGACGTGGTCGACGAACACTTCGCGAAGGTGTTCAACCTCGACGAATCCCTGCGCGACATGATGACGAACCCGCGGGTGCTCGTGGGGCTCCTGCGCTACCGGATCCGCGCCGCGCTCGGGCGGCACCGGGTTCCGTTCGACTTCGACCCCCGGGCCGAGCCGCCGGTCATGGACTACTCGCCGGCGGTCTCCCGGTGAGCACCGTGTGCGGGCCGGACGCGGAAGCCGTCACCCGGGGGCTCGGGTTCGACTGTCACGACGTTTCCCCCTGGTTTTCCCTCCGCGCCCCTTGGGACGCACCACAGTGGACGATGCCACTGCTGGAACTGCTCGTCATCGGCGGCGCGGTTTTCGCTCTGGTGCACGCGATCCGGCGTCACCGCGAGGGCGATTCGGTCAACCTGGCGCTGTGGTGCGCTTCGCTCGTCTACCTCTTCGTCATCGAGCCTCCGCTGTACTTCCCGGAGTGGTTCGGTCTCGAGCGGCAGTACGGGTTCATCTTCGCCCACAACCGGTTCAGCGTGCAGTTCATGGCGGATCGGCTGCCGCTCTACATCGTGGCGTTCTATCCGATGATCAGTCAGCTCGCCTACGAACTCGTGCGGTCACTCGGGATCTTCCGCGCCCGCGGCGCGCTGATCGGATCGGTGGCTGTCGCCTTCGCCTGTCAGGTGTTCTACGAGGTCTTCGATCACCTCGGGCCCCAGCTGAAATGGTGGGCCTGGAACGGTGACAACCGGATCGTCAACCAGCCCGCGCTGGACTCGGTGCCCATGAACAGCATGCTGCTCTTCGCCTCCGTCTCGATGGGGGCGATGACCTATCTCGTCGTGCGCCTGACCGGATCGCGGCGCGGATGGTCGCTCGCGGCGCGCATCCTGGTGGCCGGTGTGCTCACCTCGCCGACCATGGCCATCGCCGGGATCCCGTCGAGCGTCTTCGGCGGGAACACCACCGCGCAAGCCTGGGTGCTCGGCGTCGAACTGGCTCTGCTGTGGCTGGCCGGTACTTGGATCTTCGTCCGGCACCGGGGCCCCGGCGAGCCCTTGACCGCCTTCGCCAGGTTCTATCCCGCCGTCTACCTGGGTGCCATGGCCATGTTCTGGCTCGGTGCCCTGCCCGCGTACTTCTCCGCCGAGGGCGGCCTCACCGAAGACGGCACCCCGATCGGCAGCGGACCCTACGCGCTCGCCTGCTTCCTCGGCGCCGGACTGATGCTCGCCACGCTGTACCGCGTGCGGCGCGAGGCACCTGCCACCGTCTGAGCTTCTCCGTTCGGGGAAGATGGGAGTCATGGGGCACCACGGATGGCAGGGCAACCCGCCCGGAACCGAGCGCGAGGCACGCCGCCGGATCGTCGAGGCGGCGACGGCGTGCATCGACCGCGTCGGCCTCGCCAAGACCAGCCTCTCCGACGTCGCCGCGGAAGCAGGCATCACCCGGCAGACCGTCTATCGCTACTTCCCGAGCCTGGCCGACATCCTCGGCGCGGTCGCACTGGACCGGGTCGAGGAGTTCGCCGGGCGGATGGGGCGGCATCTGGCCTCGTTCGGCAGCGCCGCCGAGGTCGCCGTGGAATCCGTGGTGTTCGGCGTCCGGGCGGTCCCCGACGAGCCGTATCTGGGACTGCTGCTGAAAGCGGGCGAAGCCGACGTCTTCACCGTGGCTGTCACGTCGTCGCAGTCCTTCTCCCTCGGCGCGCGGATCCTGCGGAACGTCTCGGTCGAGTGGGCCGCGGCGGGCGTCGAGTCCGATGAGGACTTCGAAGGGCTCGCGGAGATGTTGATGCGCCTGTTCCTCTCGTTCCTGCAGTACCCCTCGGAGCCCGCGCACACCGACGACGAATTGCGCGCCCTCGTTCGCCGCTGGATCGGACCCGCGCTGGACGGCTGAGCCGTCAAACCCGCCTTGCGACGACGCGAAGCCGGTCGAGGTAGGACGCGGCCTCCGGTTCGCCGCCGAACCGCTCGCGCAGGACGTCGGAGAGGTCCTGCGCGACGAGCACGAGGGAGGGGAGTGACTTGCGCTCCCCGTCGAGTGCGCGTCGGCCGAGACCGATCGCCTCGTCGAGGTCTCCTTCGCGAGCCGCGACGACGCCGAGGGTGATCTGAGCTTCGGCGATCCGCATCGGCCAGCGTTCGCTTCGGTCGAAACCGGTACTCGCCCTGATGACTTCTTCCGACAGCTCACGCGCGAGGTCGTTCTCGCCGACGTGGCGGTAGCAGTCCATCGAGTAGAAGTCGAACTTGTTCGGGTCCACGACGAAGTGGTTGTCGATGTTGTCCGGGTACGGCATCGCATCGAGAAGCTTGCGCCCCTTCTCCAGAGCGGCTCGCATCTCCTTTCGGCGGCCCATGCGGGCCCACGCTTTCGCTTCTTGCGCGGCGAGCTGGACCGAAACGCTGTGGTTGCCCGCGACGGCTTGACCCGCCTTCGCCGCGAGCGTGACGTCGCGGTAGTCGCCTCGTGTCAACGAGAACCAGGCACGCATCTCGTGAGCCCAGCCCAGGATTCCACCGCTGCCGGATTCTCGTCCGAGGCTGAGGGCTGACCTGCGGCTCGCTTCCGCCGACGTGCGATCGCCGAGGTCGTACTCCAGGCATCCGACCAGCAGAGCGAGCCAGCCCGCCAGTTCGTGCACGTCTCGTTGCTGCCGAAGGGTCAGTCTCGGCAATTTGAGCAGGAGACGGAGCCATCGTCGACCTTCGGGGATCAGCTCGGCCGGAGGGCGTCGCGCGTACTCGGAACACAGCCTGTCGACCGTGATCCGGACGGCTTCGAGCGTGGCTTCGTTGACGTCGGAGGCCTGAAGCCGGCTGACGATCTCCAGATCGTCCATGCCTGTCGGGTTGAGCGCGCTTGGGCGGGCGTGTGGCGGGAACAGGGCCGCGGTCACGGTGCCGAGCGTCGTCGCGACCATCGGCTGGAAGAAGGTGTCGGGCTTGTCCTCGCCTCGCTCCCACGCCTTCCATCGGTGACAGAGATCGCCGATTTCCGGCAAAGGCTCGTCGATGTGCTCGCGCATTCGCTGGGCGACGTCGGTCAGCGTCCAGCCGTGTGCCTCGCGCATGGCGCGAAGGCGCCGGGCCCACGACGGAAGATCGGCAGTCATCAGGTTCTGCCCCCTCGCCATCCAGTGTATGGCCGGGACGAGCAGCTGACCGGCTTTCGGATTCCGGCCTTGACCTTGACAGTGTGACAAGGTCTTCACTGTGGGCAGGAGGTGATCCCCATGAACACGACACAGAGGACTTCGCCGGACAGGCGGCTGCTCGACGCTTTGAGCTCCGAGAGCTCGTCGACGCGGCTCCAGGCGGCCCTGGCGGCCGGGACGCACCCGGACGCCGGGTTCGTCGACACGCTTGTGACGCGGTGCGCGATCGAGCCGGACTTCTTCGTGCGAGACATGCTGACCTGGGCGTTGACCCGCTTGCCAGGGGAGACCACGGTGCCGGCGCTCCTGGCGGAGCTCGGATCCGAGGTCGCTCAGGCCCGGAGCCAGGCGTTGCACACGCTGTCCAAGATCGGGGACCGCGCCGCGTGGCCCGCGATCACCCGGTCGCTGCTGCACGACGCCGACGACGAGGTCGCGCGAAGCGCTTGGCGTGCCGCTGTCGTCCTCGTCCCCGACGGGGAGCGGAAGGAGCTGGCCGGGGACCTGGCGGCACAACTCGGCCGCGGCGACCGGAAGGTGCGGCTGAGTCTCAGCAGGGCGCTCGTCGCGCTCGGAGACGAGATCGAGCCCGCCCTGAGGACCGGGCTGGCGAGCGCCGACCCGGAGGTGCACGCGCATGCCCGTGCCACGGAGCGGCTCCTGCGTGACCCGGACGCCGCTTTCGACCCGGCCGTAGACGAGGCGAAGCGGATCTTCGCGCTCGGCCCGGAACGAGCAGGAGGAGCGTGAATGCTGATCGGTGAGGTGGCGCGCCGCTCGGGGGTGAGCAGCCGGATGCTCCGGCATTACGACTCCCTCGGGCTGGTGCGGCCGACGGGCCGCACTTTCGGCGGCTACCGCGAGTACTCCGAGGAGGACATCCGCCGGATCTTCCATGTGGAGAGCCTGCGGTCCCTCGGCTTGTCGCTGCGCCAGATCGGGCGCGCTCTGGAGGATCCCGCCTTCGAGCCGTCCGATCTGGTCGGCGACCTCATCCGGCGGACCGAGGAGCGGCTGAAGCGGGAGCAGGAGTTGCTCGATCGGCTTCGTACCGTCGATGCCTCGTCGCCGACCGGCTGGGAGGGCGTGCTCCGCATCGTCGAGCTCCTGCACGGGCTCAACTCGCCTCACTCCGCGCGACGGCAGCAGACCGTCCTCGCCCCGGCCGAGGACGTGCCGGTGCCCACCGAGCTGCTGGCCGGGGCGGTCCTCGCCGAGGCCGATCCGAACGTCGCCGGAGCCCTGAGGTGGGCACTCGCCAGGGCGGGTGGCGACGGCGTGGCGAGCCTGGCGACCGGCGCGCGTTCAGAGGATGTCGACGTCCGGCGACGCGCGGTCCACGCGATCGCCGGGATGCCCGGTGACGAGGCGGCCGCGGTGCTGACGGAGGCGCTCGACGACCCGGACACGACGGTCCGCGGCCGTGCCGCGCTGGCCTTGGGTTCGCGCGGCCGGACCGCGGCCGTACCGTCACTCGTCCGCATGGTGGTCGAGGGTACGACCGACGTCGAGGCTGCCGAGGTCCTCGGAACCCTGGCGCGCGACGCCGACCGCGCGGACCGGATCATGAGCGCGCTGACCGGCGAACTCGCCTCACCCACCGCGGATCCCGCGACGCGGATCCGCCTGACCCAGGCCCTCGCCGAGATGCCACCGGTCCTTGCCCAGGGCGTCCTGCGACATCTGGCCGACGACCACGATCCCACCGTCGCCCGGCTGGCGTCCGCCCTCGCGGGAGTGCTCGAACGCCGTGAGTCAGACGGCTGACGGCCAATGCCATTCGACGCAGATGTCACGTACCGCCTGTGCGATGTCGAGGACACCCTCGGAAGTGGTCAGTTCGGCGATGGCGCCGCTCGTCTCGGCGAGGGTTCGCAGCAGTTCGGCGCGTCCTCGCCGGGCGGCGGCTCTCAGGTGGGCGGATTCGGCGAGCCGCACCTGGCTTAGCTGAGCGTCGGTGAGGGAGGCCCCGCCGATGCCCATCCGGGTCGCCATCGTCCACCCGTCGTGCACGGACGCCGGGGTCGGCAAGGCACAGACGTGGTCGGCGACCATCCGGGCCAGGCCGGGATCGGTTTTCCCGTGCTGTGCCGCGATCGCCATGATCTTGAGCCGGTCGTCGACCGGCAGGGTCCCGGCCAGCGCCAGAGCCCGGCCGATCCACTCTCGCCGCTCGTCGTGTGCGTAATCGATGAGCAGGAGCAGAAAGACGGCCACCTCCTTCGGCTCGAGGAAGTCCTCGGCGGTCGATCGCGCGAACTCCGTCAGTGTCGGATCCTCGTCCGCTCGCAAGGTCTCCATGCTGGTGAACAGCACCAGCCAGCGAGCGAAAGGTGAGGTCAGTCCAGTGAGGACGGAGCGCAGGATGCCGCGAGATTCCCCCGTGGCGACGGGCAGGAGAGCGGCGACGCCACCGGCTCGTTCCATCTCGTCGGACATGCCGCGTACGAGTTCGACGGCGAGCGCCACACCCGCTTCGGACAGGGTCGGCCCGAGCGCGTCGAGCAGCGGGACTCTTGCGGTCCGGTGCTGCTGGAGAGGGCTGCTGTCGTGATCGGAGATCCCGCGTCGGATGAGCTGCATCGTCGAGCTGTGCCGGAATTCGTCGAATCTGCGGTCTCGCATCAAGGGTTTCTCGAATTCCTTCAGCGTCAGCAGGAGAAAGGCGCTGCGGCGTTCTCGTTCGTCCTCGATCTGTGGGCCCGGCAAGCGGGAGGCGACGGCGACCAGGCCGTCCCGGGTGTCCTGGTCGAGATGCGGCAGGAGCGCGGCGAGGTGCCTGACGCGATCCATCGGCTCCAGTTCGCCGTCCACCACCTGCTGGAGGGCCATCCTGACCACGCTCGCGTGCGCGCCGGGCTGGAGAATCTCCTTCATGTTCTCGAGCGCGTCGATCCTTGTCCGGAGCGGGGCTCCGGTGAGCATTCCGGTGAGGGCTTGCTGCAGGTTCTCGGCGTAGAGCGGGCTCAGCATCACCTTGATGAGCATCGCGCGCACGCCCGCACCATCTCCTGCCTCGATCAGCGTGCGCATTTCGGCGAGCAAGTCGGCGCCGGTGAGATGGAGGTACTCCTGACCGTCCTTTTCGGACAGGACGTGGAACTCCTCCTCGGTGAGCAGATCGTGGCGACCGTCGAAGCGTTGCCCCAGGAACCGGTCCAGGGGCTCTCGCCGTCGGCTGATCTCCGCGTGCATGCCGGGCAGGAGGTCGGTCACCAGGTCGAGGCGGCTCGGGTCGTGGCCGACGAACTCCAGCGCGGCGATCACGGCACCCGAGAGGAGAGGTTCGCGCTGGTCTTCGTCGAGAAAGGGGAGCAGACGCGCAGGCAGCCAGGCGTTCGGCCCGCCGGCCCGGAGGGCCTGCGCCTGGGCGACGGCTTGCCGCAGCCGCGAGGGGTCGAGCTTCGAGGCGGTGGCCGCGATCATCTCGGCGAGGTGTACTTCGTGGTTCAGCTTGAAGTGGCTGATCGGTTCCGTGACGACGGTGCCTTCCAAGGGGTGCCCGGCGGGCGCCGAGTCCGGCAGGTTCAGGTACTGGTCGTGGATCGCGATCGAGTAGTCGAACAGCGCGGCGGCCAGCGGGCCGTCCGCCTGCGCGGCCAACTGTTCCAGCACGTCCTCCCTGGCTATCCACGGCAAGTCGCGGCAGGCGGTGAAGGCCGCCTCCGCCGACTCCCCGCGAAGCCGCGGAGCAAGCTCTCGCAATGCGGAGCCGAGCGGATACTCGTAGCCCCAGTTCCATCCCCAGAGCTGGGAGTCGCCGATGTCGAGCCGTCTCGGTAACTCCATGGCCGCATGGAACGCGGCTTCCACCGTCTCGTCCGGAAAGCGGTCGGCGATCGAAGCGATCACTTCGCAGCGCGGGCTGTAGTGTCCGGTCGCGTTGAGCACGGGAAGAAGCAGCGATTCCTCCACGATCTCGGCGGGTAGCGGCCCGGAGGTCGCCCGGGCGATCGCGAGGAACGCGTCAGTGCGGTTGTTGTCGTCCACGGCCCGCAACGCGTCCAGAATCTGCTCCACCGGCAGATCCTCTGTCGCGGTGAAGAGACCGAGGTCCGCGCCCGTCCGCATCGCGGCGATCGCGTCGAGGCTCCATCGCATGATCCGCTGTCGGCGAGGGTCGGCGGGATCCAGCCCGCGGACCAACTCGAGCAGGAACCACACTTGCTCGCGGGCGTCGCCTCCCGCCCGGAGTTCGCGCAGGCCCTGGGCGACTTGTGCCGTGTCGAGGCGCGGGGCGAGCATCTCGAGGGCGAGGCGCAGCGTCCACGGGTCGGTCAACGAAATCAGGTTGGTGAAGGCGATCCCGACCTGTTCCTCGGTGAGGTACGGAAGGGTGAGGCGCAGGGCCGCCAGCCGGGGGATCCGCTCCGCGTCGGCGGCGTGGTTCGAGCCGTCGACCAGATGCCGCGCCTCGCGTTGTTCACCGTAGGCGAGGTGGAGTGCGGTGCGCTCTTCCTCGGCGGGGAGTGTCAGGACGAAGGTCAGAACGGCGTTCCACTCGACATCGACGAGACACTGGGGCGCGACCCCGTGCCAGGCGGCCCGCAGCGTACCCCTGCGGAAATGGTGGTCGAGCGCCGCGATCAGCAGACCCGCCCTGATCTTGCGCGACACGGGCGCGGCCGGCAGCGCGAAAAGCTGAGTGACGAGATCCTGTGGGGCGGCCGCCTCCCGCACGAACCGGTAGAGGACCTCGTCGGGCAGCCCCTGCGCCTCGGCGGCGAAGCCTGCCAGCACAGGTCCGACACTGCGCCGCATTTCGGCGACGAACCAGGCCGGTGGTCCCTCATCGTCGTCCGTCTCGACCGGCCGCCGCTCGTCGTCGGGCAGTGCCACGTCTTCGGCCGCGCTGTCCTCCGGCTCGTCAGCCGGCCAGACGAGGCCGCCATCGGGAAAGGCGGTCTCGAACGCCCTGACGAGACTGTCGCGGCGTTCCTGGTCCGGCACGCGCGCCACCACGGCGGCGAGTCGCTCGGCCAGCCGCTGTCCCGTGGGAAGTGCGGGGAGGAATCCGGCCAACCGCGCCAGCAGTTCCGCCGCCTGCGCGAACGCCGGCCGTGGGTCGAAGGTCGTTTCGCCGACGTGCTGTAGCGACAGCTCCCACAGTGACTTCTGCCGGTCGGAAGCTTGCTCGGGCCGCGTCGGGGCGGAGGGGGTGAAGTTGTCGAGCAGCGAGTCCGCGACCTTCGCCAGAAACACCGGGCGCCCGGCTTCGGGAACTGTCTCGATGGCAAGGACGGCGGTTTCCGCCAGTACCCGCGGCCCGGCGACCGGGGCGAACGGCGCTCCGGTCGGGAGTACCGCGACGTCCGTGGCGATCCGGTCCACCACGGCGAGACGCTCGGGCGGTTCCAGCAGGTCGAGACCCGAGAGCAGGGCCTCGGCGGGGAGGTCCGGTGATGGCAGGAAAGCCAGTTCGGCGAGCTGGGCCACCAGGGGGCCCCACAGGTCGTCGTCGGTGCTCATGGCGCGCAGCAGTCCGCTCAGCATCTGGCCGCGGTGCCCGGAGGTGGGGTGCCTGTCGATCGTGGCCGCCGCACGCCGGACCGTCCAGCAGCCGGTGCGGACGGCCGCGGCCACCAGCGCGGGCGGCACCTCGTCGGCCGAGGAGAGGGTCGCGCGCACGAGCGCGATCCGGAGCAGGTCCGGAACCAGATCGGCGGCATCCTCCTCGGGCGCCGCCAGCCTGCGATCGAGTGCGTCCCAGGCCACCTCGAGGTCATCCTGGTAGCCGTCCCACGCGCCCGTCTCCCGATCGAAGCGCCGGGCCGCCCGCCGGTCGTCACCGAAGAGACCGAGCAGGCGGTCGATCCGGCCCGCCTTGTCCAGGCGCCGGGCCAGGCCCTGAGCCATTGTGGACAGTTCCGCGAGGATCGCCGGGTCTTCCCGCATCACTCCGTCTTTCCGTTGCCGTACTCGTGATCCCACAACACGTCGGCGATGACCTCGTCGACATCGGGAAGCACCAGCCTCGCGCTGGTGACGGTGTCGTTGCGGTGCAGGAAGTCCTGGAAGCTGGAGTGGTAGAGGCTGTACCTCAGCCCGCCGGGCGTCTCGTCCCGGTGCAGGAACTGCCCCCACTCCTGGAGGACCTGCTGCACGGCGATGGCATCGGCGTCCGGCTCCACCTTCCGCACGACCGTGGCCAGCACCCCCACCGAAACCGGGAGGGCGATCTCGGAGAGCAGATAGATGACCCAGACCTTGAGGCGGGAAGAAGCTCCCGCGGCCATGCCCATGAGGCGCCAATGCGACTCGTAGTACTGCTCAAGCCCTTGTGGCAGGCGCTTGATGTCGAGATCCCGGTAGCCGCCGGTGGCCAGTTCAGGCAGTACGTGCTGCAGGTACATGAAGTTCCCGCCGCTCTTCTCGACGAGCTCGTCGACGAAGTAGGGCAACTGTATCTCCCGGCGGTCGAGCCAGTCGCGGAGCGGTGGACGTCCGGCTTCCTGTCGCAGATACTCGCGGGCGTCGTTCAAGGTGTCCTCGTGATGCTGGCGGAGGTCGAAGCTCCGGCTCGGCCCATCGGTCCGCAAGGGGACGCCGGTCCGGCGGCTGCTCAGCACGAAGTACACGCCGGTCGGCAACTGCTGGGGCAGGAAGAACACGTTGGCGCCGGGCGGATCGCCGGCGGTGTTCACCTCGTCGAGAGCGTCCACGACGAGCACCAGTGATTTCTCCGCGGCGAGGCTCGATCTCGCCTCGACGAGCAGTCGGGAAAGGACTTCGCCGTACCTCTCCGGATCGGTGCTTTGCGCGGCGGGCGCGAGACCGTAGCGGACGGCCAGATGGTTGCCGAAGCTCTGGATGAAATGCCGGCTGGTGTTGAGGCTCTGACTGCGGACATTGAAATGCGCGACGCATCCGTGACGCCGCGCGTACTCGGCGAGAATGGTGGTCTTGCCCGCGCCGGGATCCCCCTTGATCGTCAGGTATCCGCTGGGCGCACTCGCGACGAAGTCGTCGATCTCCCGGAAGACGTTGTCGCGGCCGACAAAGGACGCGGTCTTGTCGGCGATGAGCTTCGCCGTGGCGGGTGGCACGATCTCGGCGACCGAGCCACCCTCCCCGGGGCCGCCTACCTTCAGCGAGTCCGACCGCACCGTCGCGAGGAAACGCTTGACCCGGCCGTAGACGAGTGATTCGCGATCAGCGGGTTTGCAGATGTCGACATGGTCGGCGTCCACGCCGATCGGCGTGACCCGCGCCAAACCCGGATTCGCCGACGCCTGGTCGACGACACGCAGGCCCCTGGTGGCGTGGGTTTCGAAAAAGACCAAGCTGTGGACTTTCGCCTCGTCGGCCCAGTTCCGGTAGCGGTCACCCAGATGCAACAGGTAAGTCTGGTTGCGCTTGAGATCCTTCACGGCGGGGGTGCCTCGATAGAGAACTCCCAGCGCATCGACGGCTTTCGCGAGACCAGCCCCGGTGTGCGGTGTGGCCAGGAAGACCACTCCTTTGACGGCACCCGCGAACGAGGCGAACTCGGTACATCCGTCGGCCGCGTACAGCAGCATCTCCTTGGCGAGCAACCCGCCCATGCTGTGCGTGACGAAACAGAGCGGCCGTTCCCCGATCCCGTGATTCTGCAACGCCGTCATCAGATTGACGGCCCTGTCCTGCAAGGGCATCGCCTGCCCGCGCCACCCACTCGACCAGGCGTCATAGCCGACGGTCCAGACGGCGACGTCCGCGAATTCTCCGCCCAGCCAGAGTGGCCAAGAGGATTCCGTGTCCTTTCGTGACCACGTCCCGAACGCGTCCCCGTCCAGACCATGGACGAACACCACATCCATGGCGATCCGATCGGGGGTGTGAACTGCGAATACCTTCGACACCGGCACGCTCCGCACCTGATTCGACGCCCTCATCCCCGGCATTTCCGTGAATTCCGCTCTCTGAGCAGTCGCACCCGTGCCCACCTGTCGATACGGCAGCACCACTCGTCGCTTTCCCAAGCTACTCGTTTCCGTGACGAACGCGTATCGGCCTCGAAGTCCTCTGGGGGAAAAGTCCGGTACCGGACAATCTTTGGGCCGAACCCGTGTAGGCGCCATAATCGAGTCTTTACCGCCAAGGCGGCGCGGGAACGACACCAAGGGAGGGAGGGCTGGTGACACGCTCGTCGCAGACCCTCGACCGCACCATTCTCGTGGTCGGCGCCGTGGGATTCACAGCCCCACAACGGAGCCCGTTCGATCGGTTGGCCATGCGCCAAGGCCTGTACGAGGTGCTGAAGGCCGCGTTCTCCGACAGCGACGTCGACTTCGACGCGTGCGCGAGCGAGGACCGCGGCGACGGCGTGCTGATCTTGTTGCCGCCGGGAACGGCCAAAACCGTCGTCGCCGACCGTCTGCCGGATCGCATCGTGGTCGCGCTCCGCCGCTACAACCACACCCGCGCCCCGCGGTCGCGGATCCGGCTGCGGGTCTGCCTCAACTCCGGCGACGTGCTCAACGACGGAATCGGGTGGGTCGGTGAAGCGATCGACACCGCTTTCCGCATCTTGGACGCGCAAGCGACCGAGGAAGAGCCAGCCGAATCCAGCGCGATGGTCATGATTTCCTCGCAACGCTTCTTCGACGAGGTCATCGCGCCCGATCCGGGCCTCTTACCGGAGTCGTACACACCGATACCGGTTTCGGTGAAGACTTTCACCGGAACGGCCTACCTCCGGTCACATGGAAAGCTTGACTCACCGGCTACCGCACCGGCGGCCCTGTCGAGTGAGCACACCACTCTCGAGCTGAGCGGCGCCGTCCTCGACATGATCCCCGGCAAGGATCTGACGTCCTTGCGTCTCCACCTCACTCAGGTGGAGGTCCGCTACCTGGCGGTCATGGTGAGCCGCGCGCTCGGCCCGAGCATCCCGTTGCCTCCGCTCGCGGGCGTCACCGACGCGTGGGGCGCCTTCATGCTCCTGTCCGACTTCAACGCCGGTCCGGATGGCATTCCGCCCGCGATCTCCTTTCTCCTCTTGCTGGCCGAACAAGTCGATGACGAGCTCGGTGCCCTGATCGCCCGCTGGGTCGGTGACCAGGCGCGTGGGCTGCGGCTGGGCCCCGCGTTGGCGCGGCGGTCATCAGCTCGTCCCGAGCCGACCTTTCACCTCAAGTTTCACAGTGACGATCTCGATGAGTTCCTCGCGTATGAGGGACCGGATCTGGCCAGCCTGTTCGAGCCCGCGCCGTCGGAACCCCTGCCTCCCGACACGCTGCGGCACGAGGCATCGGGATTTCCCATCGCGATCTATCTGTCCGCCGCGGCCGGGCACGAGGTGGTCCAGGGGGCGGTCGAGGACCTGGTGCGTACGGCCGGGGCGGAGATCATCGAACTGGGCGATCCCGAAATCGGGTCCTGGATGCGCCGCCTCGTGGGCCGGTTGAAGGACGCCGCCGAAACCCCTACCGGGCGGGATGCCGCCGTGACAGCGGCGCACGCGGTCGAAGCGCGTTTGGTGCAGGCACAAGACGCCACCAACACCGCGACCCTGATGCAGAACCTCGCGCCGATGTTGACGGCCCTGCAGAACACCCCTTCAGCGGTCGTGCGGGTCGGAGCACTGCTGATCGTGAAGAACGGCGACATCCTCGCCGTGCACCAGCTCACCGCCGCCCAGCAATTCCACTTGAACCACAAACCCGACCTGCTCACCTCGCCCCACGACATCCTGCAGGCGCTGGGACTGCACGCGACCGTACCCGCCACCCCGTCGGCCCCACGCCGCGTCACGGCCCGGCCCGGCAGGGGACCGGTGAACGGTGTCGGCCCGGCGTGGCAGCGGATCACGGCCTGGCTGCGCACCAACACGCCTGCCACGGCCGCCACCCTGCGGCCTCCCGCGCCCGCCGATGACGTCCGAGCCGTCCAGCGCGCGACGGGACAAGTGTTCCCGGATGATCTGCTCGCGTGGTGGCGGCTGATGGACGGTGTCGACGACGAGCGGGACCACCACACCGCGTTCACCGTCCCCGGCGTGTACTTTCCGCTGTCGGTGGCCCGGGTGCGGACGACCTGGGCCGGCTTGAGCGTTCATCACGACGTGCGCTGTTGCCACGCCGATGGCGGCCACCGTCAGCCCGCCGGCGAACCCACAGTCCTTTTCTGCACCGCCTTCATCCCCATCTTCCGCGCTCTCGACGGTTCCGTCCTCGTCGTCGATCTGCGTCCCGGCGCGGAACGCGGGCGTGTCATGGACTGGGTGGCGGCGGCAGGCACCCACCGCACCGTGTGGCGCAACGTGAGCGCCCTGCTCACCGACATCGCCGACCGCCTCGAAATCCACGACCCCACGTGCGCGGCACAACCGGGGCGACCGATCATCCGCGAGGACGGCGTGCTGACCTGGGCCTGACGGCGTGGTGCTCAGCGAGTTCGGTCAACGCCTCTCGTACCTGGTCACGACCGGCCCGCCGGGGAACGCCCGCGTCTCCACCAGGTTCAGGTTCACCCGGCCGTCCAGCGTGGCGAAGAACGGCGTGCCGCCGCCCACCAGGACCGGATGGGTGACGATCTCGTACTCGTCGACCAGCCCGGCCCGCATGGCCGCCCCGGCCAGCGTCGCACCGCCGACCCTCATCGGCCCGCCGTCCTCGGCCTTGAGCCGGGTGATCTCGGCGATCGCGTCGCCGGTCACCACGCGGGTGTTCCAGTCGGCCTTGTCGATGGCCTTGGAGAACAGCACTTTCGGCGTGTCCCGCCAGTTCCGCGCGAACTCGATCTCCGCCTGAGTGGCGCCCGGCTGCTGGTCACCCGTCGGCCAGTGGGAACTCATCGTCTCCCACAGCTTGCGCCCGTACAGGAACACCTCGATCGCCTGCTCCCGCTCGAGCCACCACTGGAACAGCTCGTCACTCGGCACGCCCCAGCCGATGTCACCGCCGGCCGTGGCGATGTAGCCGTCCAGGCTCAGGTTCATGCCGTAGATCAGTTTCCGCATGGCGCCATCCTTCCGCAAAGGACGCGAGGATGTTTCGACAGAGATCCACAATCACCGGGGTGCGGACAACGGCCATGCCTGTGCAGAAGGTCAATCTCCGCTCACCAGGTCACCCGCAACGCGCGCACGCCGTACACGAGGCTGAAGACGCGGAAGTCCACTCGGTCGTCAGGACCCGCCATCGCGAGACCGGGGAAGCGCCGCAGCAGCGCCGGGAGCGCGATGCGCAGTTCCATCCGCGCCAGCGGCGCCCCGAGACAATGGTGTGCGCCATGCCCGAAGGCGACGTGTCCGGTGCTTCCCCGGGTGATGTCGAGGATCTCCGGGTCGCTGATCAGGGCGGGGTCACGGTTGGCGGCCGGAAGAGAACAGATCACGAGCGATCCCGCGGGGATGGTGTGCCCGGCGATCTCCACCTCCGTCGTGGTCGTCCGCGGTGGCGGCGTCTGCACGATGGACAACCAGCGCAACAGCTCCTCGACGGCGGGTTCGACCAGTCCCGGATCGTCGCGAAGCATCGCCAACTGGTCCGGGTGCCACAACAGGGCCAGCGTGCCGAGACCGAGCATGTTCGAGGTCGTATCGTGCCCGGCCAGCAGCAGAAGTCCCGCGATACCGGTCAGCTCGGCGGAAGTGAGATCCCGGCCGTGCTCGCGAACCAGCATGCCCAGCAGATCCTCGCCCGGATCCGCCTGGGCCCGGGCCACGAGCCCCGCCATGTAGTCGTGGTCCTCCCGCTGTGCCTCCATTCGATCGTTCACCGGCAAGGAGGTGTCCAGAATGCGCACGGCGCGCTCGTGGAATCCGGAGCGATCGGCGTAGGGAACTCCCAGCAGTTCGCAGATCACCAGCGAGGGAACAGGCAACGCGAAGTGCTCCACCAGGTCGGCCGGCTTACCTGCGCGCTCCAAATCGTCCAGAGCCGTTTCGACGATCTCGGCGATCCGCGGCCGGAGCCTGCTCATCCGCCGGACGGTGAACTCCGGGGTGAGCAGCCGTCGCAACCGCGTGTGCTCGGGAGGGTCGAGCGTGATCAGCTGCCCGGGTACGCTGGCTCTTCCTTGCCCTGCACCGGACAACGGCGTCAAAGCGCTGCTGAACCGAGCCGGATCCGCCAGTACCCGGCGAACGTCGTCGTGCCGGAAGACCAGGTACGCCGGCTGTCCGGACGGCGTCTCCACCCGCACCACACGCTCGCTGTCGCGTGCCTTCGCCAGTTCCTCGACCGGATCGATACCGGTCCGCCGCAGATGAAGCGGCACTTCCCAGGTTTCAGTCATCTTTGCCTTCTCTTCGGGTCAGGGGCGGGTGTCGAGCCACTCTGAGAACGCGGGGCCCGCGAGCTTGGCGTGCGGGCCGGGCAGGAAAGCGCCGGCGGCGGCGATCTCGGCGTCCGGAATGCCGCCACCGTCGATGCCGATGACCTCGATGCCCCGGCGCGCGCCGAGAAGCCTGGCCGCTTCGGCCATGTTTTCTTTGCGGGGCCCCGCGATTTCGGGGATCGGTGTTCCCGGCGCCGACGTGCCGGAGGCCATGGCGAGGTCGACCAATACTTCCGCGACGGTACGGCAGGCCACGAGCTGAGTGGGCAGAGACGGCACGTGGGCGACATCGCCCTGCCGCCAGTCCAGCAGCTGGCCGACGAACTCGTGGAACTGCGCGGCCCGCAAGATGCGGACAGGAAGAGGCCCGGCCAGGAGGAGTTCCTCGTGCACCTTCTTCGCGGCGACGAAACCGGCGGTGGCCTTGTCCGCGCCGATGATGGACGCCGCGGCGATCATGACCACCCCCGCCCGGCGGCCTACCTCATGCAGATTGCGGGCCGACGTCCGGAAGAACTCCGTCGCCGCTTCTTGTTCGGAGCCGTGCCATGAAGCGACGTCGATGATGACCTCGACACCGGTGAGGGCCTCGGCGAGACCTTCACCGGTGATGATGTCCACGCCGGTTGCCCGGGAAACGGGCACGACTCGGTGGCCTCGTTCGGTGAGGACGTCGACGACAGGGCGTCCCAGTCGTCCGGTGGCGCCCGCCACCGCGATCTTGCCGGTACTCATGTTCTTTGCCTTTCTGCAGGGGGTTGTCAGTCGGTGTAGTTCTGGCCGGGAGGCATTCCGGGGATCGGCTTGGCGATGAGTGCGGCGGGGGCGAAGAAGCCGATGTGGGCGATCGCCATGACGAGCGTCCAGAGCGCCTTGGCGTCGTAGCACGCGGATGCGTTGGCGTACAACGAATCGGGGACACGCTCGCCGGACGGGTTCGGAGTGAGGACGGCCTCCGTCAGCTCCAGTGCGACCCGTTCCGCGTCGGTGAAGCAGGTGGCGTCCTGCCAGGTCGCCACGCCGGTGATGCGGTCCTCGGGCTCGCCGGCCTGGCGAAGGTTGCGGGTTTCGCGAATGGTGAAGTACGTGCTGCCGAGGATCTGCCCGGCACGCAGCTGCAGCAGGCTGACGGTCGTCAGGGGGATCGCGCCGTTCCTGAGTACCTTGTGCAGACCGTCGGCGACTTCGGCCATCTCGGGGACGAAGGGGATCGGGTTCGGCATGCGCGACCGCGGGCCCGTCGTAGTCATGGACATGGGTGGGACTTCCTTTCGTTGTGCCCAAGAGATCCCGGCGATCCGCTCGACGTGACAGGCAGGCCTTGTGACACAGGCCACGAGCAAGGGGTGTCACAAAGGGAGGGTGTCCGGGGTCGTATGGACCTGGCACGCTCGCGAACGAGGAGACGGGGATCGGCGATGAGGGAACGGGACGAACACGAGGCGGACACCGCCATGGAGTCGGCCACCGAGGCGTTCGTGACCCATCGCAACCTGCTCTTCACCGTGGCCTACGAGATGCTCGGTTCGGCCACCGACGCGGAGGACGTCCTGCAGGAGGCCTGGTTGCGGTGGGTAGGTGTGGACTTCGAAACCGTGCTGTCGCCGCGCGCGTTCCTGGTCCGGATCACCACCAGGCAGGCGCTCAAACGGTTGCGCACACTCGGCAGGCGCAAGGAGTCCTATGTCGGTCCGTGGCTGCCGGAGCCGCTGCTGACCGCGCCGGACGTGGCCGAGGACGTGGAGTTGGCGGACAGCGTTTCGATGGCGATGCTGCTGGTCCTGGAGACACTCGCGCCCACCGAACGAGCGGTCTTCGTGCTGCGCGAGGTCTTCGCCCTCGACTACGACGAGATCGCCGAAGCCGTCGGCAAGACTTCCGGCACCGTGCGCCAGATCGCGCACCGGGCACGAGCGCACGTCGCGGCCCGCCGTCCCCGAGGCACCGGTACCCCCGCCGAACATCGGGCCGCGCTCCAGGCCTTCCAGGCGGCCCTCGAAACCGGCGACCTCCAGGGCCTGCTGGACATCCTCGCGCCGGATGTCGTCGCCCTCAGCGACGGCGGCGGCGTCAAACACGCGCTGCTGCGGCCGATCGTCGGCGCGGACAAGGTGGCCCGGCTGCTGGCGGGCGGCTGGTGGAAACGCGAGGCGGAAAGGTCGGTCGAGCCGGTGCAGATCAACGGCGGACCGGGACTGCTCATCCGTGTCGACGGCGAGATCGACGGCGTGCTGGCGGTGCGCGTGGGGAACGGCCACGTCACCGGCGCGTACCACGTGCGCAATCCCGAGAAACTGGCTGGCGTGGAGCGCGAGATCACCGTGAGCCGCTGAACTCGTCGTGATCAGGCTCCGTCTTCCCACTACGACGGAGGCGCTCGCGGGCCTCACTCTCGGACAACGAGGTGACGGGTTTCCCGACCGTGTGCTGATACTTGGCGTCGTAGGCCCTGGTCCACACTCCGGCCGCCCACGACAGCTCGAGTTCGTCGGCGCTGAGCTCCCGGCCGCGAGCGTGGCTGTACGCGTCGAGGAACCGCTCCGTGTCCTCGACCGTGGCCAACTCGTCCACGTCGACGGTCGAATACAGCGCGGCGGCAAAGCCGACGAGGACGGCTTCGCTGTCGACGATCGTGCTGTCCCAATCGTGCACCACCAGCAACGCGTTTCCGCTCCAGCGCAGATTGCCGGCAATCCAGTCACAGTGACCGATCACGGCTTCGGACTCGCCGGCTCGCAGCCGGTTACGGGCGCGGCGCCCGGCATCGTCGATCCACTCCGGACCGGCCACCCCGTTGAGGTCGACGTCAGAACCCTCGGGGCACGGCCAAAGTCCGCCTTCCGCGTGGTCCCACGCGGCCCACGACGGCGCCGGGTCGAGCGTGGACACCTCAGCAGGACTCGGAGCGAGCCGGATCAGCCGTGCGAATGCTTCAGCGAAGGCCCGCCCGGCATGGTCTTCGCTCGGGAGTGGAGCGCCGCCGGGGACGTAAGCCTCCGCGGTGGCGACGTCCTCGCCGAAAGCCTCGGCACGGGTGAGCGGCTGAGGGCACGGATAACCGGCCTTGAACAAGCGGCGCTGGACTTCGACGCAGGCCGCCATCCGCGGCGAGTCCGGACGCACCTTGACCACGACGTCCTGGCCGTCGGCCAGCCGAAGCCCGATGACGGTCGAGAGGTGCCCGGAACTGAAGATCTCCTCCGACGGCGGGCTACCCAGATGCTTCGCGCACCACTGGGCAAGACGAGCCGGATCGACGGCCTGCGAGCGAGGTGACATCTGAGAATCCTGACACGCGTTGGCGCTGGAAGCGGTCCCGAGCCTTGAAAACCGCGCACGATGAACTGGCGAGTCGATGGCTTCGAGGCCTAACCGGTCGAACGCCGTTTCCTGTTTCCTTTGAACGCCCGCCGGGCCGGGTCCATGGAATAGAGTGAATCCGGACTATCTCGAAATGGAAAGGCATTGTGCATGACGAGCCGGTTCGAATGGTTGACCATCGACAGCGTGGACCCACGGCGGCTGGCGGATTTCTGGTGCGACGTTCTGGGTTACGTCGTTTACGGGGACAAGAACGGCGCCACGGTCGAGATCGGGCCCGATCCGGAGGAGCCGGACGAACAACGGTTGGCCGCGTTGCGCGGCGGGCCCGCTGTGCCGAGTATGGTTTTCGTCCGTGTTCCCGAAGCCAAGTCCATCGTCAAGAATCGGCTGCACGTCGAGATTTGTCCGATCGACAGTGACCAGCAGACCGAACTGAAGCGGTTGCTCGCGCTCGGCGCGTCCAAGGCGGACGTGGGACAGGGAGACGGTCGGTCCTGGGTGGTACTGGCAGACCCGGAAGGGAACGAGTTCTGCCTGGCACGCAGCCTCGCGCCGGGAGAGTTCGACCTGTAGGTCGTCCGGCATGCCCGCTCGACACCGGGGAACCCGTCGATCCGGGATGAGCGCTACCCGCCGAGGCCGCGTTCCGCCGTTTGGATGCGATGATCGGCGGGTGACCTCGGGTAACGCGCAGGGTTATCGCGATGTGGCCGAAGCCGCCTGGCGGTGGGTGCTGGATCAGGTGCGGTGGGACGACGGGCCGTGGATTCCCGAATCGGCGGGAATTTCGGAAATCTCGGAGTACCGCGACACCATGTACAGCGGGGTGGGCGGGCTGGCCTACGTGCTGGCTGAGATCCGGTTCGCCCGGGGTTGGACGGCCGAGGAGCGGGGTGTCGCGGAGGCGATCGTCAACCGGCTCACCGGTCGAATCGAGGACGAGATCGACTGCAGCCTCTTCGGCGGGCTGGTCAGCTCCATCGGCGTGCTGACCGCGCTCGAGGTTCCCGGGGCACAGGCGGCCGTCGACAGGCTGATCGCGCTGCGCACCCGGGACGGTTGGCCACAAACGGCCATTGGGCCACCAGGTTTCCTGCCGGACACCCTGGTCAACGACGCCACTCTCGGCACGGCCGGGATCCTGCTCGGCGCGTTGTGGGCCCGACGCGCGGGGGTGGCCAACGCCGGCGACCTCGGTGCACAGGCTGCCGATGTGCTGATGGCGGACCGGGAGCAGGTGCCGACCGGGGTCAACTGGCACTGGGTACCGCACCGGTTCCATGCCGAGCCTGCCAGGGAGATGCCCAACTTCTCGCACGGCCTCGCAGGAATCGCGGCGTCGCTAGCTCTGGCCGGCACCGAGCTCGACCGGCCTGACCTGACCGGCGCGGCCGTTCTCGGCGCGGAACATCTGGTGACGCTGGGCCGCACCGACGGCGGGGGATTCGTCGTGCCGCGCACTATCCCCAGCAAACCGGGCCAGGACGTCTACACCTACAACTGGTGCCACGGCCCCGCCGGGACCTCGCTGCTCTTCCTCGCCCTCGATCTCGCCGGAGTCGAGGACGTGGCGGGTGAACCGCCACTGGCGTGGCATCGCCGATGCCTGCACAGCACTCGTAGTTCCGGCCTGCCCGCCAGACGGCACCCCGGCTTCTGGGACAACGACGGACGTTGCTGCGGGACGACCGGCGTTGGTGAGGTGTTTCTGGACTCCTGGCAGCGCTTCGGCCGCACCGACGATCTCGAGTTCGCCGTGCACCTGGCCGACACCCTGGTCGAGCGCGCGGTGCGGGACGGACCGCACGCCTACTGGCGGTTCATCGAACACCTCGGTCCAGAGCCGCTGCTGCCACCGGGGGTCGGCTGGATGCAAGGAGCGGCCGGCATCGCGGCGTTCCTCTTCCGGATCAGCCGCGTCCTGCGCGACGGGCGCGACGCCACCCCTGTCACACGCATGGACAGCTGGTGGGCACTCCCCACCCCGGACACCGGTCGAGGGCCTCGGGGCTGAGCCGGCAGCGGGGGCGTTTGCCGGTGAGCGGTCTGTCCCCTCGGCGTGTACACCGAAGGGACAGACCGGCTTCAGTACCGCCCTACCGGACAGTGAACGGGCCGACAGGCACCTTCGGCTTGGCCTGCGACGACTGCGACTGAGGCGTGGGCTCGACGGCGGCACAGGTGGTGCCGTTCGGTGGCAGCTTCAGCGACACGAGGTACTGGTCGTTGATTGTGCGGGTGCACTGGCTGCGGTCGTAAACGCCGTGGCCCCAGCCTTCGTAGGTGACGAAGACGGTGGTGTCACGGGACTGCCGGTGCGCGTTGACCGCCCACTCGTACACCGTCGCCGGGTCGTGCATGGCGTTGGTCAGCAGGATCTTCGGCGCGTTGCGGAGGTGGAGCGGCCTCTGCGGGTTGGTGGCCTTGGGGAAGCCGATGCACCCCATCACGGCGCTGTGGCCGATCGACGAGCCGCGGGTGTTCGGCGCGATGCTGTTCTCCAAGTTCACCAGCGACTTGTACTCGCGATAGGAGTCGATCCGAAGGTCGTAGTCGTTGCAGAAGATGCCCGGGAACGGGTTGGGTATCGTCTCTTTCGCGGTGAACGCCGACCTCGGCGCCGGTCGGCCGTCCACGATCGTCTTGACCTGTTCGGCGAAGGCCTGCCAGTCCGGGCCGTAGGCCATGCCGACCACTCCGCTGCCGAGATCCTCCGGCGTCAGCTTGACGTTCGGATCCCAGGGCGCGGGCACCTCACCGCGCTCCGCCTTCGCCAGCAGGTCCTTCCAGATCTTGCGGAGATCCTGGCCGTGGAACGGCGACGCCGGAGTGCGGTCGTTCCACTTCACCCATTCCTGGAACGAGTCCTCCGCACCACGCGCCTCCGAGGCGACGAACCGCTTCGTGCCGAGGCTGTGGTCCATGTTGGAGTCGATGATCATGGCGCGGATGTTCTTGCCGTACCGCTCCGCGTAGTGCTGTCCCATGATCGTGCCGTACGAGATGCCGTAGTAGTTGATCTTCTTCTCGCCGAGGGCCCGGCGGATCGAATCGATGTCGTGCGCCACGTCGGCGGTCGACGCGTGATCGAAGATCGGACCGGACTGCTTGCGGCAGTCCGCACGCAGCTCCTTGTTCGACGCGACCAGCCGATCGTATTCGGCCGCGTTCTTCGGGTAGTTCGACGGCTGCTTGGCGAGCACCTCGGCCGAGCACTTGATCGGCTGGCTGCGCGCGACGCCACGCGGGTCGAAGCCCACGACGTCGAACTTCTCCGAAATCTCCTTGCTGAAGTACCCGTCGGCCGCGAACGCGAAGTCGACGCCCGAACCACCCGGGCCGCCCGGGTTGATCACCATCGCACCGATCCGCTTCGACGGATCGGTGGCCTTTCGACGAGCGACGGCGAGACCGAACTTCTCCCCGTTCGGCTTGGTGTAGTCGATCGGCAGCGTGAGGGTGCCACATTCGACATGCGGCGCCTCCGCGCACGGCTTCCACCCGATCGCCCCGACCGCGTACTCCGGCTGCCCTTCCGGAGCCGCGGTCGCGACGGAACTCCCACCCAGTACCAACGCAGAACTCGCGAGCGCGGTCGCAAGGACGCGCACCACCTGCTGCATGGATTTCCTCCCTAGGTCCCCATGGCTGAAAGGAGAAAACTTCCACGATCGAGTGACGGTGACAACCGTCTGAGGTAGCAGTCCGAATCAGTCTGTAGTCGGACAACCACCATCGGTTGGCCGCGGTGCCCTCTGTCCACGGTCGGATGCTTCGCCGTTGCCCGGGCATGGTCGACGCCGGGATCCGGGGTTCGGTCAGAAGTCGCGGTACACCCACTTCTCCGTGTGTCCTTGGCCTGCCCCCGGGGCGTCCAGGAAACCTTGATGAGGGTGGCGCCACCTGCGACGTCCGCGGAAACCGGGACATGGATCGAATGGTTCTTGTCGCAGTGCTGCTTCGAACTTCCGCTGCCGAGATAGGTGGACTTCGCGTAGGAGTCGCCCCAGACAAATCGGCACCCGACGGCGTGCAGGGTTCCGTCGATGGTCACAGTCCTGTTGCTGAAGGTGACGGTGCCGTGGAGGACGCTAGCGCCATACTCGACGTGCAACTCCTTTGTGACGGATTCCAGTGCGGCCGTGGCGGCCGGCGCACCTGCGAGAACGAGTACGACAGTGGCCGCACTGGCCGCCGCGGTTCCGCGGAGTCGCCTGGTGCGGCTCCCGGCCGTCGGCTCGGGATGCGATGTGGACCTCAGCATCGAGACCAAGGAAGTCTCCTCCTGCGTGTTCAAGTCGGAACCCGGTGACTCCGGGCTCGCAGCCCTGCACGTCCGACGCAACGCCGAGGTTGCTACCTGCCGACCTGTTTCACCCGAATGCAGCCCTTGCGGAGGCTCGACGCCTCCGCCAGGCACACGACACGCTCGCCTCCCCGCCCGGAGTGCCGGCGGTGATCGCGTCGGACCGCCTGTTCGATGCCGCCGTCCAAACGCTCCTGGGCGCTACCCGCCAAAAGCCGGAGTACTCGCCGCGGCGATGACCGTCAAGATTTCGGATGGCTTTCCCTCTGATGGCGGTGTGTCCGTCTGCTTCAGTGTGGAAGAGCCGTGCCTGTGCGGAATGGTCAAGAAGAGTCGTTTCGTTCGAGCTGTGGCTCCTGGCTCACCGATGCGGGAGGATCACCATCGGTGGGCGGGGAGGAAGCTGTTGATGCGACGTCTGCGATGGGTCGCGGCCGGTGCGGCGGTGGCGCTGCTCGCCGCAGTCGTCGCCTTGCTCTCTCCGCAGATCGCGACTTGGCACGCCGCGGTCCGGGAGGCCGTGGAATTCTGGAGCTGGGCCGTCGCGATCACCATTGGGTTGGCAGGCGGCGGACGTGTCTTGGTGCTCTGGGCCGGTGCCGGCGCGCGAGGCGCCAGGGCACGCGGTTTACCGTCGCTCCTTCAGACTCGCGCTTTGCATTTGGTCAAGGGGCGGCTTCCGCGCGTTTCCGAAGTCACCCTGGCCGACCTGAGAGTGAAACGGGCGATCGAGTCCGGATCGGAGGCTGACCGCGATCTGCCCCCGTATGTGGCTCGCTCGGTGGACGAAGACCTTCTGCAGGCTGTCGCGGGCGGCGGCATGGTCCTGCTGCACGGCCCGGCGGCGGCCGGGAAGACCCGGACCGCGGCCGAGGCGATCCGCCGGGTGCGGCGAAACAACCGGCTCCTGATCCCTCGCGACGGCACGGCGTTGCGGGAGCTGATCGAAACCGGGCACGATTTCGGTGAGGTCGTGGTGTGGCTCGACGACCTCGAACGCTTCCTGTCCCCGGACGGTCTGGATTTGGCTCTGCTCCAGAGATTGTGCCGCCCGAAGGCCACCGCCGTGCTGGTGATGGCGACGATCCGGGACGAAGAACTCGCTCGTTTCAACTACGCCACCACCGCCGGCCGTGATGATTCCCTGGGTATCGGTACGGACTTGCTGCGGACAGTCCAGGGAAGCCGTCGCAAGCACCTTCTGCGCCGCCTCACCGAGCAGGAACGGAATTCCACCGCCACGCAGGCCAGCGAAGACGACCGCGTCGCGAGGGCGTTGAAAGCCGAAGAGGGGTTCGCGGAGCATCTGGCCGCCGGGGTGGCGATGATGGAGTACTGGACCGTGGGTGACGGTCCGCTGTTCCAGTCCGGTCAGGCGATCATCAGCGCGGCGGTCGATTGCAGACGCGCCGGATTCCACGATCCGGTTCCGCATCAGGTCCTCGCCCGGTTGCAGCCCGAGTATGTCGATCCGGGCTGGCTGAATCGGGCCGACTTGGCCTCTTGCGAAGACGCTGTCGTCTGGGCGTGCCGACCGGTGCTCCAGGCCAGTTCCTGCCTCCAGCCACGGGGCGAAGACAGGTACATCGCGTCGGACTACCTGGTGGACCGAGCCGAAGCAGGTGATTCGCCCCTGGGTTCCGGGCGCGTTTCCGACCGCGTATGGCAGGCCCTGCAGCTCATCGCGACGCCGCGCCAGGCGATGACCATCGGCATCCGTGCTTACCTGTCGGGCCGGCCGGATGTCGCCGAAGACGCTTTTCGCATGGCCGTGCATGCCAAGAACGCCGCGGCGATGAAGTATCTGGGGCTCCTGCGGAAAGAGGCTGGCGACGCGACTCAGGCCGAGCAATGGTTTCGTCGTGCGGCCGATAACAATGACACCGATGCGATGGTCGTTCTCGGTGGGTTGCTGACTGAGCGCGGAGAAGTCACTGGAGCTGAGCGGTGGTTTCAGCGGGCTGCCGACAGTGGTGACACCGGCGCGATGCTCATTCTCGGCGGTCTCCTTTCCGAGGCAGGCGACACCACCCGAGCCGAACAGTGGTTCCGCCGAGCCGCCGACGACGGCAACACGGCGGCGATGAAGTATCTGGGGCTCCTGCGGAAAGAAGCGGGCGACAGCACTCAGGCCGAGCAATGGTTTCGTCGCGCGGCCGGCAACAATGACACCGATGCGATGGTCGTTCTCGGTGGGTTGCTGACTGAGCGCGGAGAAGCGACTGGAGCCGAGCAGTGGTTTCAGCGGGCCGCCGACAGTGGTGACACCGGCGCGATGCTCATCCTCGGCGGACTTCTCTCCGAGACAGGCGACACCACCCGAGCCGAACAGTGGTTCCGTCAAGCCGCCGACAACGGTGACACGGCGGCGATGGTTCGCCTCGGCATCGCCGCCGCGCGGAAAGATGATGCCGCCCAAGCCGAACATTGGTATCGCGAGGCAGCGAACAAGGGCGACCTCGAAGGCATGGATCTCCTGGGGCTGATCTCCTCGGAAAGAGGCGATGCCGCCGACGCCGAACAGTGGTATCGGTCGGCCGCGGAGAAGGGCCTGGCCGATTCGATGGTCCGGCTCGGACTGCTGCTCACCCGCCAAGGCAAGACCGAAGAGGCCGGGCAGTGGATCGAGAAAGCGGCTCGAACGGGCCATGCTGCCGCGATGGAGCTGTCCGGTGCGTTGTCCGCCACCGAAGGGAATCTCGACGAGGCGGAGCGGTGGTACCTGCTGGCGGCCAGGGACGGGCACGTCGATTCGATGGTCCGGCTCGGTCTGCTGTTAGCCCGCCGGAACGAGACCTCGCAGGCTGAACACTGGTATCGCGCGGCCGCCAACAACGGCAACAGCGACGCGATCAACCTCCTCGGCCTTCTGTTGGCCAGACGGGGGGAGACGCGCGAAGCGGAACACTGGCTCGAGCGTGCCGGCAGCACCGGTATGACCCAGTTCAACCAAGGGTTGGTCCACGAGTTGAGAGCCGACGCCGAGCAAGCGGAGCGTTGGTACACCCGCGCCGCCAAGGCGGGCGAGACACTCGCGATGCGAGGCATGGGAAGGCTGAAGCAGCGGGAGGGCCGGGTCGAGGAAGCCAAGCGCTGGTACCGCAAAGCGGCCGACGGCGGTGACGCCGAGGCCATGTTCCAGCTGGCGGAGCTGCTCTGGTCCGCGCACTCGTCGAGGGAGGATCGCGAGGACGGCGAGAAGTGGTACCGCCGCGCCGCCGAAGCGGGCAACGGCCAGGCCTTCGCCGCGCTCGGCTCCGTCATGAAGATGAAAGGTCAGCTCAACCAGGTCGAGCACTGGTACCGGAAGGCGGCCGAGGTCACCGGTAGACCGTATTTCATGCTGCAGCTGGGCGGCCTCGCCCAAGAACGCAACGACCTTACCGAGGCCGAGCAGTGGTATCGCCGTGCCGCCGACAGCGGCGACAGCGACGCGATGAGAAGCCTCGCCTTGCTGCTCGTCGACAGACGCGACTACGACGAGGCAGTCCGGTGGTATCGAGCGGCGGCCAGGGCCGGAGACACCGCCGCGGCGAACGGTGTCGGCCTGCTGCTCGCGTACCGAGGGCAGTCCGCAGAAGCCGAATACTGGTTGTCCCAGGTCACGGGCGCGAGCGACTCCGACCGGAGCCGTGACCTCATCGCTCATCTCTCCCGACACTCGGACGACGACATCAAGCGGTGGTGCGATCGAACTGCGGCGTCCGGGCATTATCACGCGTTGGTCGGGCTCGGGGTCTTGATCCAGGAACGTGGCGACGTCGATCAGGCCGAGCGCTGCTACCAGCTGGCCGCCGAGGCCGGCAACGCGCACGCCATGTACAGGATGGGGATGCTCTTGACCCGATCGAAGAGCGGACGCCACGCTGAACTGTGGTTCCGGCGTGCCGCCGAAAACGGCCACGCCGACGCGATGGTCAGCTTGTGGGCCCTCGGCAAGGGCACCGATGGGCGGGACACCTGGTTGGATCGAGCCACCCAGGCTCGCTTCGGCGAGACTTCGCAGAAGCTCCGCCCGACCGATGACCACGAGCAGCCCGGCTCCTAGCCGAGCAGGCGTTCCCTGAGGTCTGTGAACTCAGGGTGGTCCGCGGCGGAGGTCTCGCTGAGATCGTCGAGCGGTGTCCGTACGCGGGGATGGGCGCGGACCTGCTGTGACGCCGGTTCGTCGGCCGCGAGGACGTCTGCCGCGCTTGTCGTTCGGCCGGCAGCCCGGACGCGTCGAGGGCGTCGCCGACACGCGGTGCGCGGCCGGCGTCGCCGAATTCCAGCGCGATCCAGTCCCAAGCACTTGCTTCGGGTGCGTGCCGAAAATTGTTTACGCTAAACGAAAAATCCGCTTGACCGAAGCGCCGACGGCGTTCCCGCCATGACGACCCGGTCGCGGTGGAGTTGTTCTCCGGGTTCGGGGGCCTGACGCAGGGGATCAAGCTGGCAGGGTTCGAGACGATCATGGCGGCGAACCACAACGAGTTCAAGGTCGAGGTGCACGAGGCGAACCATCCGGAGGCCGAGCACTGGATCGCGGACCTGGTCGACCCCGAGTCGGGGGACTACCACGACGCCCGTGACCTGCCCGCCGGTGATCTCCTCTCGGCCGGGGTGAGCTGCGTCAACCACAGCCACGCGAACACGATGAAGGCGTATGGGCAGGGCCTGACGTTGTTCTCGATGACCGATCCGGAGTTCGAGGAGCGGGTGACCAGATCGGAGCGGGACCGGGCGACCGCGAACTGTGTGCTGCACTACGCCGCGGTGCACCACCCCCGGCTGATCCTGGTCGAGTGCACGACCGAGCTGACCTCGTGGGGACCGGCGATCCCCGGGAAGCAGAGGGTCGGCGACGGCTCCACGTACCGGTGGTGGCTCAAGCAGTTCGACACGCTCGGCTACGACCACAAGATCATGTACTTGAACAGCATGTTCTTCGGCGTGCCGCAGTCCCGCGACCGCTACTACGCCGCGTTCTGGGACAAGACCCTTCCCGCCCCGGACCTGGAGCACCGGCCGGAATCGTGGTGCGCGCGCTGCGACACGACCGTCGAAGCGGTGTGGTCCTGGAAAACCGGGGTCCCGCCCACCGGGTCCGTGCGCTACGGCAAGCAGTACAACTACACCTGCCCACGCTGCCGCGCCGAGGTGTTCCCGCCGATGACACCGTCACTGGCCGCGCTCGACCTGTCCAACCTCGGTACCCGCATCGGGGACAAGCCGCACAAGAAGCAGCGGGACGGCTCGGTCGGGCCGCTCGCCGCGGCGACCATGGCCCGCGCGGAACGCTGCCGCCAGAAGTTCGCCGACTTCCCCGCCGTCCTGATGCCCGCGAAAGCCATCCACGGCACGGAGAAGCACCTCGGCCAGCCGATGGCGACCCAGACCAGCCAGCAGGAGACCGCGATCCTGTCCACCGGCGCGGTGATCGCCGCGCACCGCCACAACGGCGACGGCCAGCACATCACCCGGCCGATGGACACCATGACCTCCACACACGAGAAAGCGATGCTGCTCGCGGTCGCCAACTTCCAAGGTGCGCCCCGTGGCGCGGGCGAGCCATTGCCGACCCAGGCGGGATCGGAGACGCTCGGCATGGTGTCGGCCGGGGTCGTGCCGTTCCGGCAGAACACGATCCCCACCACCCACGCCGAAGCCATGCCCACCGTCACCTCCGACCAGATCCCCGGCCTGCTCACCGCCGCCGGGACGATCAAGAACAACGGCGCCAGCGAGGCCGGATACCGCACACACCCGGTCAGCAACCCACTCGGCACCGTTGTCTCGTCGGCGGCCAGCCAGGCGCTGCTGTTCTCCGGCTGGTACAAGCAGAACGGCACCGAATCAGACGCCACCGCGCCGCACCCGCTGACCGACCCGCTCGGCACCCTCACCTCCCGCGACACCACCGCACTGCTGGCCGCCGGGTGGCGCGCCATGCTGACTGACCTCTCGCTTGAGGACTGCTATTTCCGGATGCTAAGCAAGCACGAGATCGGCCGCGGCTGTGGTTTCGATGTGGACTTCCCGGGCTACCAGGGAACGTTCGTCGTCTGGGGCACAGCCCGCGCCCAGACTGACGGGTTCGGCAACGCAGTCTCCCCGGCCGTCGGAGCGTGGATCGGCGCCCGGCTGCGAGCCGTTCTCAACGTCCCGGAAGCGATCGCCTGACCAGCGAATCGGGAGTTTGCGCCGCGAGAGGGGTGCCCGCAGTCGGGCGCCCCCTCGACTTGCGTAGCACGGGGCGACACGCTGACTCAGCCTCACAGGCGAGGACGAAAAGTTGGTGTAATATGCCGCCGCCACACGCGCGCGAAGGCGCACAAATAGGCCAGTCATCCCTTAATCCACGTGATGCAAGCCTCACGATCTGTGAATTATCTCGCGTACAACACGGTCAAGTAACGGCCCTCTGGCCTGCGCAAACAGTCGAATCGTGACAAGTTGCGCGCCGTTACTGTGATGTAGGTAACAGCTCGAATAATTTCCGATCACCCTGTGTGGAGATCTATCGTTTTGCTCCAGTCGGACCGCGAGGTTCGGCTGAAGTGTTCAAGCTCCACGATCTCCACTTGTGGATCCCACTCTCCTTGCACACCAGTTGCTCCGCACCCTTCCCAGGTCGGGAAGCGGCGAGGGGGTAGCGCGAAGGAGATGCAAGGTGGTCAAGAAGTGGAAGGCGTGGTTCAAGGCGCGGCGCAAGCCGCAAAAGCTTGAACACGCGGAACGCCGGACCCCTTACGGGACCCGGCGCTCCACTGCAGTAGTGCAGGTTGTCGTGCTGATGGTCGACCTGGTCGACATCGCCGACAAGGTGCTCACGATGCTGAACAAGCAGTGAGCGTTGGGCTCGTCTCTAGGTCGCACCCTAGGGGCGAGCCCCCTTTATCGACTTCTCCACGTCAGTCGCAGCAGTCAAGCCCTGCGTTACATCATCGTTTACCAGACCGGTAAGACTGGTAAGACGAGACGCGTCACTTTAGACATGAGGGCGAAGAGAAGGAAAGAGTTCTCGACGAAGTTCTCAGTCTTAGATGAGCACTTAGCTACCGCTGATGACCAAAAGTCGCAGGTCAGCCCCGCTTGATGCGTGCTGGCGGTACGTATCAAGTTCCCCGGAACGTGGTGCACGACACGCCGGGTGGCGCCTTGGTCCACGTTCCCCACGCGCTCGGACGGGTAAGGCCTGACCGGCTACATTTGGGCACACTCCACCCGTCAAGCCCATTGTGCACGACGTCGCCGACTGTTTGCGGAGCACCCCACTCCCGTTTGGACCGCTCGCTTATTTTGCTCGGCCCGCGATTACGAGCTGACTACGGTGGGTAACCAACCTGCCGCCTGGTTCCGCAGGGGACCCGTGGAAGGGCACTTCAGAGGTCCGCCGCTGGGTGCGGGCAGAACCCAAGGCGACAGCGTCAGGGCCCTATGCGACCGAGAATGGGCGGCTCTGACTTAGTTTGCGGAAGGTGAGGGTGGCACTGGCGTTGACTCGTCTGTCGGCGCGGGGACCTCCACCCCAAGCCTGGTCTGCTTGGCTCGAATGTTCTGTTGGGTGCCGGGGGACAGATGGGCCCAGAGTGAACTGGTGGTTCTGGGGCGGGTGACCAGCTCGTCAACGAGATCGTTCGCGGCGCGGAGTACGAGCTCAATGACCCCGGGGCCCTGGTCTTCGTCAAGGGCGATGACAGCCAGGTCGCCGGGCTGCTCATCGACGTGGAGCATGTCGTTGCCGAGGACGCGGACGATATCGAGAAGCTGCTGGAGTGGTGTGCTGATGCGTCCGTGCAGTAGCGCTATCCGGTCATCCAACCGTGCGTTGGCCGGCGCCCCGGCGTCGAGATGCTTGATCAGACGTTCGACGGTCGCACGCGCCAATGCTGCGCCTGCACGTCGGGATATGGGTGTGACTGCCGCGGCCTCCTCGTACAGGTCCCGTACCTCGGGAGGCATGTCCGCGTGGGCTGGCGCCCCGGCCCGCGCGAGCGGGAAGACCATCTGATCCTCGCGCCACACCGAGGGTAGACGGCAACGGGCGCATTGTGCTCGGGTCCAGCGGGGAAAGGCACCTATAGACGTCTCCCTGGACTCGCCGATGGTTGGCAACTGTTCCCAGTTCTGATGCGCGAAGTGGCCACAGCGGGGGCAATCGAAGCCGTCCTTGTGCAGCCCGGGTTGAGTGTCGGCCGGTTCGAGGCCGCTAGGTTCGTCAGCTATCGGAGGCTCCTTGTTCGGCGGTTCGAGGTAAGTAGAAGTCGCGCGACACGATCTAGTCGTTACTTCGCAAGGTGTGAGCGGCGAACGCAAGGGCTGGACCCCGGCAAGCCCATGCTCGCCGTCGCGACGGCTCGCGATCGTGGTTCACGGTCAGGTCTGCGAACTCGCATATGTCCGCAACTGAGTCTCGAACCTACTTTGCTCTTATGAGAAATGTGCGACGCATGCAACTTGTGCGAATCCTGCAATTATGGAAAACGGTTCCTCAAAGTTTGCGGATTCAATCTGGTCATTTTCGAGTACGGTGGACCTCAAGTGGATCTAACAGGCAGCCTTGCGGAAACCTTGGCCCGCTGCCGCGATTCCGAAGGACACTGCTCAGTCTCGGCCTTCTAAGCGCCGAGTTTGATACGGACTGGATTCGTCATGACTGCGAAGAAGACTAAACAGCCACCGCTCGGTGTCGAGCTGAAAGAAGACATCGAGGAACTCTCCGGTGGTCGACAGCCGTTCCGTGCTCGGGTTCGCTGGAAAGATCCAGCGACTCGTAAGCGTCCGTCACTGTCGAAATCGCACATCACGTACGAAGCTGCCGTCGAATGGATCGCGGACATGCGCCGCGCGGCGGCCGGAGGACTCGATCCTGCCGTGGCGGACATGAGCCTCGCTGAGTACGGCGACTCCAACATGAAGCTCGCCCTGCGAGGGCTGGAACCCAAGACGCTCGATCCCTACCTCGCGGGATGGCGCAAACGGGTGGTCCCCACCCTGGGGCACATTCCCGTACGCATGGTCACCTACGGCGTTGTCGATCGCGCCGTCCTGGGCTGGATCAGTGACGGGTTGGGGAAGTCCGTTATCAAGAACAGCATCTCGGTCCTGGTGCGCGTCATGGACCAAGCGCGACGGGACGACCTCATCCAGCGAAACCCTGCCCAGATCACCGGCTGGCAGCGTCAGTTCCATCAGGCCGAGGACGAACTCGACGACCCGCGCGCGCTCGCACTCCCGGACTGGACCACGCTCTCCCGACTTGCTGACGCGCTCGTCGAAGCATCCCATGGGCAGTACATCGGCTGGGGTGAGGTGGTCCTCTTCGCGGGGTGTACCGGAGCGCGAATCGGCGAGATCTCCGGTTGCCGGGTCGGCGACATTGACCGAAAGGAATGGATCTGGAAGCTGCGACGCCAGACCACGCCGAGCCCAGGCGGCCTGATGGATAAGGCCACAAAGGGTAAGCGTGCCCGGGATGTGCCCGTGATCGAGGAGATCCGCGAACTCGTCGAGCGCCGCATCGCATTGACCGACGGGACCAAGGAAGCGCGGCTGTTTACCGGGCCGAAAGGCGGGCGGATCACGACCGCGGTTCTCCGTGACGCCACCTCATGGGATCAGGTCGTGACCAAGCTCGGCTTCGAGCATCTACGGCGACACGATCTCCGGCATACGGCGTTCACGTGGTTCGCTGACGCCAAAGTTCCGATCCATCACCTCCAGAAGATCGCCGGTCATGGCCAGATCTCCACGACCCAGCGGTACCTGCATCCGAGCCGTCAGACCGTGACGGACGCCGGCGCTCTGCTGTCGAACTACCTCCAGGTCCAGGAAACGGAGAAGTCGGCGGTCCTCGCGAGGTCGAAGCTCGAGCCGTCCGCTGAGCTGTTCGATTTGGCATCGGCACGCCCGGGGGAGCGGGCCCGCGCCGTCGCCAGGGGGCACCTCCGGCGGACTGGTCAGCTTCCGAACGTGCCTGAACTTGTCGAGCTGGCGAAGGTCTCGCGCGGCACTGCCTTTACTGCACTGAGGGAAGTTCGCGAGCGACCTGCGATGTGAGAGGAACGGCCCGGTGGACCAAATTTGGTCCACCGGGAGTCCGGCTCAAGATCATCGGCGCGACGACTGAGCTGAACACGAAAGAGCCCCCGACCTGTACCTGAGGTACAAGTCAGGGGCTTCGTCTTCCGGTCGGGCTGACAGGATTCGAACCTGCGACCCCTTGACCCCCAGTCAAGTGCGCTACCAAACTGCGCCACAGCCCGGACCCGTACTCCGTGGAGTGCGATGTGAGTACTTTAGCGGGTCCTGAAACCCGCCCTGCAACCAGGGGTCACTGTGTGTCTGAGCTGGGAAAACGGACCGTGAGGGCCGCCCTGCCGCAATCGGGCGGCCCTCACGGAGTCACTGTGGGTTGTCGGCGTGCGTGAGGGTCTGCCAGGAGACGAACAGGCTGTTGGTGCCCGCCGGGCGTTGGCGCAGGGTGAGGGCCTCTGTGTTGCTCATGGTGTTCCCGAGGCGCGTGTGGAGGTGGTTGTAGCCGACTTCGGTGATCGGGCCGAGGCCGAGCTTCAGGCTGCCGCCGCAGAGCCACGAGGGGACGGCGGCGCCCATTTGGTACTTCGCGTGGAAGCCGAGGCCTTCGCGGAGGCGGTCGGCGATCTCCGGGTAGAGGTCCTGGCCCTGGATGCGGGTGGTCTCGGCGAAGTTCGCGATGGCGGCGAGGCCGTAGCCGGTGTGGGTGAAGTCGCGGCAGGTCTCCTGCGAGAGGCCGTTGACGAACGTCGTCTGGCCTTGCCAGTACTTCACGATCTTGTCGCGGGTGTCCAGGCCGCTGCCGGGCGCGGTCTTCGGGAGCGCGCCGTCGCTGGTCAGGTAGAGGTAGGCGGGAACGCGGGTGCGGAACTTCGCGACGGCCTTGTCGTAGCTCGCCTTGTCGTCGAGGAACACCGAGATGCCGATCGCGGCCTCGGTCATGCTGAGTTCCCAGTTTCCGTTGCTGTGACTGCCGTTGATCACCTCGGGCAGGTACACGGTCCGGAGCATGGTGCCGAAGCGGCCGGAATTCGGCCAGCTGGTGTAGGTGTGTTTGATGATCTCCGCCGCGCGTGGCCATGAGGAGGCCGACCACGCCGATTGCAGGGGAGCGTTGCTGTTCGTGTGATCCTTCAACACCGCGGACCAGGCGTCCATGATCTCGATCGCCTTGGTCGCGTATTTCGCGTCGCGCGTGATGTACCAGGCGAGCGAAAGGGAATAGGCGGCGATCGCGTCTTGCCGTTCATCGGTACAGCCGATATTCGGTTTCGAATAGGGCCCGCATTCGACGACGGCGCGCGGTTTCGGTGAACGGGACAGCGAGGCGTACGAGCTCGACATCATCGCGTCATAGGCTTGTTTCCACGGTTGTGCGCCGGCTTGGACCTTGGTGCGCACGAAGTCCAGTTGCGGGCGGCTGACCAGCACGCCAGGGTGGGTGAAGGTGGCGGGCGCCGCTTGGGCGGGGGCGCTGAGAAGGCCCAGTGCCAAAGGGACGAGTGTGGTCAGGGCGAGCAGTTTCTTCGGTAGGGACATGGTTCTCCTCGGGCGGGTGTGAGCCAGGTCACCGGCGGCGCAGGGTTCAGTGTCATGGTCTGAACCAGTTGCGTCAAGACCTTAATTCGCCTCCAAAAGAAAGAGTCCCGCTGAGCGAATCACTGCCGCCAAGGGGCGACGAAGGCCGGACTCCCGATCGGATAGCTGCCGATCAGCCGCCAGGTCGCGAGTTCGTAGGCTTGGATCACGTCATCGCTCTGTGAGGCGACATAACAATGCTCGCCGACGACGGAGAAATGCCGTGGCCATTCGCCGGTCCGATGATCGGCGATCGCCTTCGGGAGGACGCCGTCGAAAGCGAATTCCGTGATCTTTTCGGGGCCCCGGTTCGACAGGAACAGCCGCTCCCTGTGCAGGGTGAGCTGCGCTGGGAGGTTCTCCCCGCCAGGGGTGAGCGTCGTGGGAGTGGAGTTCTCGACGGCGAACGTGCCCGGCGGCTCTTCGTGCACCGTCACCAGCGAGGCGGCCAGTTCCCCGACGACGTAGGCGTGGTTCGTACCCGGGCGCCGGACCAGTTGCCGAGGGCCTGTCCCGGCCGGCAGCGTCGACACCGAAAGCGGGATCAGCTCGCCTTCCTCACCGAGCCGGTAGCTGCGGATCTCGTCGGTGCCCAGGTCCACCGCGCTGACCAGCGTTCCGGTCTCGTCGACAACGGCCATGTGCACGTGTGCCGCTTCCTGCCGCTCCTTGTCGGGCCCGCTGCCCTCGTGCTGGACCAGTGCCGTGCGCACGGTCGGCACCCCGTCCGGGCCCAGCGCGAACGCGGCGAGGCTCCCGCCGCTGTAGTTCGCGCACAACAGGTACCGGCCATCGGGAGTGATCGCCAGATGGCACGGATCCGCCCCGCCGGTCGGGAGCGAGTTCAGCACCTCCAGCGTGCCGTTCTCGGCGACGGCCACGGCGGTGATGGCGCCTTCGGCCGTCTCGTTGACGGCGTAGAGCACCGGCAACGTGGGATGCGGGGTCAGCCAGCTCGGCGAGTCCAGCTCGAGCGAGCCCGCCGGGGTCAGTTCCCCGGTCCGCCCCTCACGCCAGAAGGTGCCGATGCCTTCACCGTTACCGTTGCTCGCGGCGGTGTAGGAGCCGACGATGAGCAGAGTCCGGTCGTCGTTCGCAGGAGTCACGAGGCACACTGTGCAGCAAGCCGACGTGGAGGTGAATCCCTTTTGACCACATCCTGTGCGATCGTTTCGGGTGCGGCGTCCGGTATCGGCGCGGCGACCGTGGCCCGCCTGACGGCGACCGGCCACACCGTCGTCGGCGTCGACCCCGGCGAGCGACCCGGGTCTGGACACAGCATCGTCGGCGATGTGTCCGAGGAAGACACTTGGCAGCGCGCGGTGGATCTCGCCGGGCAGCTCTGTGGCGGGGTCGATGTCCTGGTCAGCAACGCGTTCACCGCCGTGACGGCGCCGCTGCACGAGCTCGGACGGAAGGACTGGGACCGTCAGCTGGACGTCAATCTCGCGGGCGCCTACCTCGGTGCCAAGGCCTGTCTGCCGTCTTTGCGGGAACGCAGGGGATCGATCGTGCTGGTCTCCTCGGTGCACGCCCTGATCGGCTTGCCAGGGAGGCCCGCCTACGCGGCGAGCAAGGGAGCTTTGGTCGCGCTCGGCCGTCAGCTTGCCGTGGAGTACGCGCCCGACGTCCGCGTGAACTCGGTGCTCCCCGGTCCGATCCTCACCCCGGTGTGGGATCGCGTGTCCGAGGAAGATCACGCCCGCACCGTTCGCGCCACCCCCGCGGGGCGGCTCGGGGACCCGGCCGAGGTCGCCGAGGTGATCGCCTTCCTGGCCTCGCCCGCGGCCTCCTTCGTCACCGGGACGCAGGTGGTGGTGGACGGCGGCTGGTCCGCCACCAAGGACTCGATCTAGGAGGCACGCCTGGAACCGGCAGGAAAGAACCGGGGTGCCGGTGACGAACACCGGCACCCCGGGAACTTTTACTTCAGCGAGTTGTCCACTGTGGTCATGAGGGATCCGGTGTCACCCGACATCTCCCATGCCATGACTCCGAGCAGTCCTCGGGTCTTGAGCCAGGCGACCTTCTGCTGGATGGACCAGGCGTCGTCGAAGGTCCACCATTGCCCGCCGTTGCCCGTGTAGCACGCCGTGGCCACGGCCGCGGTGTCGTGCTGGACGGTGCAGTTCGGGACACTGGCCAAGAGATTCGCGTAGCCACGAGTACCTGCTTCCTCGGCGAACTGGCCTGGCGCGGCGCCGGTGGCGCTCTGCCATTCGCCCTTCTTGCCGCCTTCCGCTACCCCTTGCCATCCTCGCCCGTAGAAGGCGAGCCCGAGGGTCAGCTTCCGTGGATTGGCCCCGGCGTTGGTATAGGCGTTGATCGCCGACTCCACGCTGAACTTGAAGTTGTACGGATCGTCCGCGTCGGCGTAGAGGTTCCCCTGGTGGCCGGTACGGTTCGGCTCCCACGAGTTGTCGCTGCCCGAGCCGTGGAAGTCGTAACCCTGCACGTTGGCGACGTCGAGGTAGTCGAAGATCTTCGGGATTTCCCAGCCACCGCTCACCTTCGCCGGGTCGGCGGGGGTGAACGCCTGCAGTTCGTACCGCTTGCCGGTGGTCGCGCCGTAGGCGTCCATCTGCGTGCGGAACTCGGCCAGCAGGGCGGTCAGGTTCGTCTTGTCGTTGGCGCTCCAGTGGTTCCCGGGGTGCCCGTCCGGACTTCCCGGCCACTCCCAGTCGATGTCGATGCCGTCGAAGATGCCCGCGGCCGTTCCCGGTCCGCCGGCCCCGCCGTACGCCTTGACGTTCCCCTTCAGGTACGTGTCGATGCACGACGCGACGAACTTCTGCCGGGACGCGGGCGTGGCCGCGACGTCGGAGAAGTACTTCGAGTAGGTCCAGCCGCCCAAGGAGATGAGAACCTTCAGGTTCGGGTTCTTGACCTTGAGCTTCTTCAGCTGGTTGAAGTTGCCGCGCAACGTTTCCCAGCCGGTGTCGCCGACACCGTCGACGGATTGGGCCGCGGACATCGGGCGCGAGTAGTCGGCTTCCGCGTCGCCCGCGCCGTCGCCCTGGTTCGGGTCCTGGGGATTCGACGTCGTTCCCTTGGTGACACCCGAAAGGCAGGTGTGGTTGACCGGGTCGATGTTCCCGAAGGCGTACAGCAGATGCGTCAGCTTGCTCGCGGATCCGTTGGTCACCAGGTTCTTGACGAAGAACTGGCGGCCGTAGATGCCCCACTGGACGAAGTAGCCGACCCGGGCGTACCCGTTCACGATGTCGCCGGTGCGAGCGCTGACGGCGGCGCTCGCCGCGGAGACATTGTCGTATCCATCACGGGCTTTGACCGTGAAAGAGTACGAAGTGGACGGTGAAAGCCCGCTCACCGTCGCGGTCGTCCCGGTCACCGTGGTGGCGAGGTCCGCGCCGCGGTAGACGTCGTAGGAGACGACGCCGGTGTTGTCGGTGGACGCGTTCCACGCCAGGGCGACGGTGCTCGACGTGACCGCTGTCGAGCGGAGGTTCGACGGCGCTGTCGGCGCCTGGGTGTCGTCGCCCGGGTTGTTGGTGGTGACCGCCAACGCCGGGGTGGGCGGGGACTTGGCGTCCTTCCGGTCCTTGGCGACGACGGTGAAGCGGTAGGCCGTGTTCGGCGTCAGCCCGGTGATCCGTGCTTCGGTGCCGGTGACCGAGGCCGCCAGGGTGGTGCCCTGGTAGACGTCGTAACCGGTGACGGGCAGGGAACCCGGTGCCGCCGCGTTCCAGGCCAGCGCGGCGGTCGTGGTCGTCTTGGCCACGAGGCGCAGGTTGGCCGGGGTCGACGGCGGGAGGTCGCCCGATCCGTCACAGTTGGCGTCGTCGATCCGGCACGTGGTCGGGTTGACCGCGGAACTGAGCCGGAACGACGGGCTGTACGGGTAGGTCGAACGGCCCGGCGCGAGGGATTTGATGTAATACGCCGGGACGAGGGTGACTTGGTTGCCCGCCTGGGAAACCGTGGCGTTGGAACCGCTCGTGGCGGTCACGCCCGCGGGGACGGTGAAGGTGATGGACCAGTCGGCGACGGTTTCGCTGCTGGGGTTCGTGACGGTGTACTCACCGGTGGTCCCGGTCAGGGTGAAGGCGGCGCGGAGGCGGCCCGCCGCTGCCAACGCCGGAGAGCCCGCGGCCACGAGGAGCCCGGCGGCGAGGAGTGTCACGGTGAATGCGCTGAGTAGTCGTTTTCTGGTGCGTCTCATGGCGGTTCTCTCCAAAAGAGGCGGCGAGACTGACCTGCTCTGAAATGGCGCGTGTGGTCTAGACCACAGTTGAATGTAGCGCGGCTCGCATAAAAGGTCTAGACCGATTCGTCGGTCGTGAACCCATTCGGCCCCGGATGCGGACAACAAGTGACACTGTTGAACGGCGAAGGGCGGTCCATGAGCTCATCCGAGGCGGATCCGGGAGATCTGGAAGACGCGGAGCTGATCGCGAGATCGGTGACCAGGCCGGACTGGTTCTCCGCGATCTTCGACCGGCACGCCGCGCATATCCACCGCTACCTGGTCAGACGCCTCGGCCCGGCCGCGGCCGAGGACGCGCTGGGGGAGACGTTCCTGGTGGCGTTCCGCAAACGCGAGGGGTACGACACCTCGCGCCGCGAGGCGCGGCCGTGGCTCTACGGCATCGCGACCAACCTCGTGGCGCAGCGGCGCCGCGACGAGGCCAGAGAGCTGAAACTACGCGAGGCCCTCGGCCCGCCGCCCGACGAAGAAGGACACGCGCAACGCGTCGCCGATCAGGTCACCGCCGAGGCGATGGGGAAGTCGCTGGACTCCGCGCTGGCGGAGCTGGCCGACGGCGACCGCGACACGCTCACGCTGTTCGCGGGGGAAGGCTTGAGCTACGAGGAAGTGGCCGCGGCGCTGGACATCCCGCTCGGCACCGTCCGCTCGCGGCTCAATCGTGCCCGCCGGAAGGTGCGCGAGGCGCTGGGGCGTTCGGACACCACGACTGGGAAGGAAATCGTCAACCATGGATGAGCTTCAGCTGATCGCCGAGCGGACCGCAGCGGTGCCCCTCGCGGAATCCGGCGCGCTCGACGCGGCGCGTGCGCGATTGATGACCGAGATCGCCGCCGCGGGAACGGAAAACGTGGTGCCGCTGAGGAACCGACGGCGCTGGGTCTGGACCGGGGTGGGTGCGGCGGGCATCGCGGCGGCCGTCACCGCCGTCGTGGCGCTCGCCCCGGCGGGCCTGGAACCGCCGGCGGCGGCCGCGGATCCCGTGGCCGTTCTGCGCAGCGCCGCAGCGGCCGCGCTGAAAGCGACGGACACCCCACCGAAACCGGACCAGTTCATCTACACCAAGACCAAGCAGCCCGGCGGCGAGCGCGAATCGTGGCATTCGGCGGACGGCACCCACGACGGGTTGATCAAGCTGGCGGGTGGCGGGAACTTCCCGCTTCCAGGTTGCCGAGACGGGCGGGCGCAGGTGTACAAGGGCGAAGAGCCGCTGAAGGGCGTCACGGAGCCATGCACGCCGAGGCCCTCCTACCGGGTGGATCTCCCCACCGACGCGGACGCGATGTTCGCCTACCTCACCGCCGACCGCAGTGGTGAAAAGGGCGACTACAACGCGATGGGCAAGGACATCGTCGCGCTGGCCAACGAGACTTACCTTCCGCCCGCCGTCCGGGCGGCCCTGTACCGCGCGGCGGCCAAGGTGCCCGGCCTGCGCGCCGTCGACCACGTCAAGGACGCGGCCGGCAGGCCCGGTGTGGGCATCACCTGGCCGCTCGGGCCGGAGGATGACCCCAAGGTGGCGAAACCGGTCGTGATCGTCTTCGCCGCGGACACGTTCCTGTACCTGGGCGAGAGCGGGACGGCGGTGACCGCGTCCGGCGTGGTGGACGCGGTCGGTCAGCGGCCGTAGCGGGTCAGCGGCCGGTGAAGGTCGCCTTGCCGGGACCGTCGGCGAGGAAGGACTTCACCGCGCCGCGCAGGTCCTCGGTGTCGAAGAGCCCGGCGGCGATCGTCGTGATGTGCTCGTTCGCCTCGGCGACGCCGCCGTGCTCGTAGTGTTCGAGAACCTTCTTGGTGGCCGCGTGCGCCTTGGTCGGCCCCTGCGCGAGGTCGTTCGTGAAAGCGCGGACGGCCTCGTCGAAACCGTCCGCCGGGAGCACGCGGTTCACCACGTTCCAGCGTTCGAGGGTCGCGGCGTCGTAGGTCGCGCCGGTCATCACGAACTCCTTCGCGCGGCCGACGCCGGCGCGCGCGGCGAGCCGCTGGGTCCCGCCCATGGTCGGTGTCAGGCCGACGACCCGTTCGACGAGCCCGAACTTGGCCCTTTCGGTCGCCAGGATGATGTCGCAGGCGACGGCGACCTCGAAGGCCCAGGTCAGGCACAGACCGTGGGCGGCGAACACGGTGGGGAACGGGAGTGCGGCGATCCTGTCGGGAACGGCCAGCATCTCGTCGAAGAGCAGCTTCGCCTCGGCCGCGGAGGACTGGGCGTCGAACAGCGAGACGTCGACTCCGCCGCTGACGATCTTGCCCTCGGCCCGGATGATCGCCGCTCGCGGCGGCGTGGCCTCCAGCTCGCCGATCGCCTCGCCCAGCTCCCGCTGGAGTTCCGCGGTGTAGAGGTTCAGTGGCGGCGAAGCGATGGTCAGGACTGCGACGTCGTCCTCGCGGTCGAGGCGGATCGAGGTGGCCAAGACGGGGTCCCTCCGCTAGATCGTTTTCCGTGACCCTAGCCGGAGGTGTCCGCGAGTTCGTCCCATTGGGCCTGTGCTTCTGGTCGCCATTCGACGTGCTTGCGGTGGAACAGGTCCGCCGCGCGCACGCCGCTCCAGCCGTCGGGGAGCAGTTTTAGCGGAAGACGTGGATCGAGGAACGGGAAGCTGCGCCATTCGTGTACCAGTTCGGTCTGCGCGCGCAGGACGCCGTGCTCCCCGGAGGGGCGGGAACCGGTGAAGCGGTCGATGAAGTCCTCGTAGCGGTCTTTGAGGTCACTGAGATCCCAGGACCGCGCGACCATCGTCTCCTGATCGCCGACGTCACCGTAGGCGGCGGTGAACGACATCGCCTGCGCGTCGAGGCCGAGTTCCTGCACGATCTGCTGGGCCTCCCGCTGGCGGCTGAGGTCCGGGCTGACCCAGACGCCCGCCACCGGCGAACCGAACCCGGCCCACGTCAGGCGGGTGCGGAGACGGTGCCGGAGGTCCCGCTTCGCTTCGGGGACCGAGACGATCAGCATCAGCCAGCGGCCGTCCCAGGCCTTCTCCTCGTTGCCGAAGGCGTAGATCCGCTCCGCGCCCTCGGTCAGCAGGCGCCTGCCCGGCGGCGTGAGCGACCAGCGCACTCTTCGTCCGACGCGTTCCGACACGACCCAGCCCTCGGCGGAGGAACGGGCCAGCGCCTGCCGCGCGGACTTCTCTTCGATGTCCAGCACGCGCAGCGCCTCGACCAGTGTGGACGTCCAGATCGCCTGGTCACGCGGCAGGACGTACTCGCCGAGGATCGTCATCAGCAGCGATCGCGCGCTGGCATGACTGACTTCCCGCCGCCTGCTCATCGTCGGCCTTCGGGCACCGCCTTTCTGCTGGTGGACGACGGGGACCGGGGTGGCGGAGTCCGCCATTTGCTGTCACCGACCTCAATGCTCGGGGGTTCGTTCGGGTCCAGAAGAACGTCCAGGTTACCCACGTTCCGTGATCGCTTGGATACTTGCCACTCTTCCGAGGGACCACGAGTCGTTCAATCGGTCCCCGTAGACTTACTGATCTCATGAGCGCCACACTCGTTGCCAAGGATCTCGCCGCCGGCCACGGCGACCGTGTTCTGTTCTCCGGTCTCGACCTGGTCGTCGCCCCGGGCGAAGTGATCGGTCTCGTCGGTGTCAACGGCGCGGGCAAGTCGACTTTGCTGAAGACTCTCGGCGGCCTCGTGCCGCCGGAAGAGGGAAGCGTCCGGCTGAACCCGCCGACGGCCACCGTCGGTCACCTCCCGCAGGAGCCGGAACGCCGCGAAGGGGAATCCGTTCGCGCGTTCCTTTCGCGACGCACCGGTGTCACGGCCGCGCAAGCCGCGCTCGACGCCGCCACCGAGGCGCTGACAGCGGGCGAACCCGGCTCGGACGACACCTACGGGGTGGCCCTCGATCGCTGGCTCGCGCTCGGCGGGGCCGATCTGGACGACCGGGCGGGCGAGGTCGTCGCCGACCTCGGGCTCACGGTCAACCTCGACCAGCCGATGCTGTCGCTGTCCGGCGGGCAGGCGGCGCGGGCGGGGATGGCGTCGCTGCTGCTGAGCCGGTACGACATCTTCCTGCTCGACGAGCCGACCAACGACCTCGATCTCGACGGCCTGGAACGGCTCGAGCGGTTCGTGACCGGGCTGCGCGCCGGGACGGTGCTGGTCAGTCACGACCGGGAGTTCCTGGCGCGCACCGTGGACCGCGTCGTCGAACTCGACTTCGCCCAGCAGCAGGTGCGGACCTACGGCGGCGGTTACGAGTCCTATTTGGAGGAACGCGCCGTCGCGCGGCGGCACGCCCGCGAGGAGTACGACGAATACGCGAACACGAAGGCCTCGCTAGAGGCCCGTGGCGCGATGCAGCGTTCGTGGATGGAGAAGGGCGTCAAGAACGCCCGGCGCAAGGCCACCGACAACGACAAGGTCGGCCGCAAGTTCCGGAGCGAGGCGACGGAGAAGCAGGCGTCGAAGGCCCGCCAGACCGATCGCATGATCGAACGGCTCGACGTCGTCGAGGAGCCGCGCAAGGAATGGGAACTGCGGATGGAGATCGCCGCGGCGCCCCGGGCGGGAGCGGTCGTGGCGACCCTGCGCGGCGCGGTGGTGCGGCGGGGCGGGTTCACCCTCGGGCCGGTGGACCTGCAGATCGACTGGGCGGACAAGGTCGCGATCACCGGGGCCAACGGCGCCGGGAAGTCGACGCTGCTCGCCGCTCTGCTCGGCCGGGTCGGGGTCGACGAGGGCGGCGCGTCGCTCGGCTCCGGTGTCGTGGTCGGCGAGGTCGACCAGGCGCGGAAACTGTTCCTCGGCGACCTTCCGCTCGTCGAGGCGTTCGCCCGAGAGGTCCCCGAACTCGCCGACGCCGACGTGCGGACACTGCTGGCGAAGTTCGGGCTGAAGGCCGCGCACGTCCTGCGGTCGGCGGCCACGTTGTCGCCGGGGGAGCGGACGCGGGCGGCGCTGGCGCTGTTGCAGGCGCGCGGGGTCAACCTGCTGGTGCTCGACGAGCCGACGAACCACCTCGACCTGCCCGCGATCGAGCAGCTGGAGTCGGCGCTGTCGGAGTATCCGGGGACGCTCCTGCTGGTGACGCACGACCGGCGGATGCTGGACGCGGTCGCCACGACGCGGCGGCTGGAAGTGGCTGACGGGAAAGTCACCGAGGCCTGAGCCTGCGAGGCGATCCGCAGGTCCGTGAAGGCCTCCTTCACTACCTTCAGGGTAGGCAAGGAGTCCTTCACGGCCTTGGTATCTGCCGTCGGTCAGCCTTTGGTCGCGCCGCCGGTGAGCCCCTTCACGAACTGCTTCTGCAATGCCAGGTAGAAGATCAGCACCGGCAGCGTCGCCAGGAACATCAGCGCGAACACGCTGCCGAGATCGGCCTGGTACTGGCCGATCGAGCGGTAGATGCCGGTGGTGATCGTGGTCCCCTGACTGGGGCCGAGGATGATCAGCGGGTCGATGAAATCGTTCCAGATCCACACCCCGAGGAAGATCAGGACGCTCGCCGTGGCCGGGCGCAGCAGCGGGAACACGATCCGCCAGAACGCCTGCCCCCTGCTCGCGCCGTCGAGCAGGGCGGCCTCCTCGAGTTCCACCGGCACCCCGCGGATGAACCCGGTGAACACGAAGACGCCGAACGGCACGTAGTACCCCACGTTGAACAGCACCAGGCCTTGCAGCGTCGCCATCATCCCGGTCAGCCGCAGCACCTCGGTGACCGGGATCAGGATCACCTGCGGCGGGATCATCAAGCCCGCCAGCAGGATCACCGCGAGCACCTTGGTCCAGCGCCGGGTCGAGCGCGCCAGATAATGCCCGAGCATGGCCGAAAGCACCGTCAGCACCATGATCGACAGCAGGGTGACGAGCATGCTGTTCGCGAGGCTCACCCAGAACAGGCCGTCGGGCCGGGTGAGCACGGCGTGGATGTTGGTCAGCGTCGGTGGCAGCGGGACCGACGCCGGTTCCCGGGCGATCAGATCGCCGGGTTTGAAGACGTTGACGAGCACGTAGTACAACGGCACGAAGAAGATCGCGCTCACCAGGATCGCCACGGCGGGGCGGAGCCATGACCGTCGTGAGCCGTCCACCGTGGTCACAGGTCTACCTCCCGCCGCCGCAGGAACCGCAGCACGATCGTGGTCAGCGTCGCCACGATCACCAGCATCACCACGGCCATCGCGGACGCGTAGCCGACATGGTTCGCGTCGAGGCCGGTGGCGAGGACGTCGAACGCGATGGTGGCGGTGGTTCCCGAACCCGGCCCGCCGTTGGTGACGACCTTGACGTAGTCGTAGGTCTTGAACGCCGAGATCAGCAGGACGACGGTGTTGATCGTCAACGACGGCGCGAGCAGCGGCCAGGTCACCGCGCGGAACCGCCGGACCGGGCCGGCGCCGTCGATCTCCGCCGCCTCCAGCAGTTCGGCCGGGACGCCCTGCAGGCCCGCGAGGTACACGACCACGCAGAACCCCAGCATCTGCCAGCACACGATCGACGCGACCGAGAACAACGCGAGATCCGGATCAGACAGCCAGCCCGGAGGCTGCTCGACGCCGACCGCGCGGAGGAGGTCGTTGACCGGTCCCCGGTCGTCGAGCAGTTTCGTCCAGATGATGCTGACCACGACCGAGCTGAGGATCACGGGCGTGAAGAACACGCTCCGCAAAGCGTGGTACAGCCAGCCTTTCCGGTCGAGCAGCACCGCGACGCCGAGGCCGAGCAGGTTCGGCACGACCACCACGATCACGGTCAGGATCGTGGTGACCCGGAGCGCGGTCAGGAACTGTTCGTCCTGGAAGAGGAGCTTGTAGTTCTCGAGACCCACGAACTCCGAGGGCGGGTTGAACGGATTGTGGTTCGTCAGGCTGTAGCCGAAGCTGATGAGGATCGGTGCCATGACGAAGCAGAGATAGATGACGACACCGGGTGCACCGAACGAGGCGAAATGCCACACCCTCGGCAAGATCGGTTTTCTCCGCATCGTGGGGTCAGCGCGCCTTCGCCCACTCGGCGTCCAGGAACGCGCACGCGTCGGCCACCGGCTTGCGGCCGGTGATGACGTCCTGGGCTGCCTGGTAGACCTTGTCCTTCATACCCGGCAGGAGCCCGTCATCCGCGGTCTCCCAGCTGAAGGCGTTCACGACAGCGTTCTTCGCCACGGCTTCCTTGTAGAGTTCGTAGCCCGCTTTGAAGACCGGGCCGGCGTCGGACGGCGGCGTGTAGCCCTTGATCGCGGGGAACAGGCCGTCGGCCTTGACCGAGGCGTCGATCTGCTCCTTGTCGAGCTGGAACGCGAGCGCGAACTTCCGCGCCGCGTCGAGCTTCGGGGACTTCGCGTTGACGACGATGCCGCCACCGGTATACGCGGGAACGACGAGTTTCCCGTCTTCGGAAGGGAAGTTGAAGACACCGATGTCGAACGACGGCTTCTTGGCATCGGCGCTGGCGGCGAACCAGTTGCCCATCGGGTACATGGCGCCTTCGCCGTTGAGGAAGGCCGCCTCGGTCGCCGAGTAGTCCCGCGAGACCTGCGTCTTGTCGAGGTAGCCCTTGGCCACCAGATCGGCGAACTTGCCGAACGCCTGCTGGAAGGCCGGGTCGGTGAACTTGACCTTGTCGGCCCGCCGCTGGGAAAGCCAGTCCGGGGTCTTGCCGTAGACCTCGACACTGACCAGGCCGTCCAGCAGCATCGCGGACGGGAACCCCTCCTTGCCGCCGCCGATGGTGAACGGCGTGATGCCCTTCGCCTTCAGTTTCTCCGACGCGGCAAGGAGTTCTCCCCAGGTCGCCGGTGCCGACGTGATGCCGGCGTCGGCGAAGAGCTTCTTGTTGTAGTAGATCGGCGGGATGGTCTGGGTGTTGGCGGGCAGCTGGTGGTGCCCGCCCTTGATCGGGTTGGCGGCGGGGAACTGGAAGTCCTTGAGCTCCTCGGGCGTCCACGCGTAGAGGTTGCCCGATTCGGCGAAACCGGCCGAGTCGACGGCGATCGCGACGTCGGGGAACTGCCCGGACTGCAGCAGCTGCTTGGCGTACCCGGTGCGATCGGTCGACGGGGCGACCAGTTTTTTCACGCTGAGACCGGGATTGCGGTCCGTCACGCGTTTGATGGCCGAGTCCCAATAGAACGGAGGCAGGTTCGGGGTTTCGAAAGTCAGGAAGGAGATCTCGCCGCCGGAAGTGCTCGTCCCGCCGCCGACCGTGCAGCCGGTGAGGCTCGCGGCGATGAGTAGTGCCGCTCCCCACGCGAAGGACCTTCTCATACCCCAGTCACCCTTCTCAAAGCGATGCACGGCGTCTCATATACGACGGCATTCGATCGGATGTCTAGAGGGTTGTCAAGCGGCCGGATGCCTCTTTTGTCGCTCGAAATGGGCGATACATCTGATCTATCGCGGCACTCAGACCTTGCTTAGCCGGATCACCGCACTGGCGAAATCGCCGGCCGGCAGACCCGCGAACAGGCCGTGTGCCAGGAGCGCGGCGCCGTGCCGCACCTTCCCGGTGTCCTCGTCGCGGTAACGCGCGGCGGGGTCGAGGCCGTCGAGCCGGACCGGTCGTTCGGGAGTGGGAAAATGTGCCGCTTGCCGGAACACGAACACGACAGAGCGTCCGCCATCGGCTGAGACGTACTGCAGCGCGGAGACACCGTCGGTGGACGGTGGCACCAGCCGGTAGAGCCTGCCGTGCTGGACGATCGGCCGGATCTCCTTGTACACAGCGATCTGTTCGCGGGCGTAAGCCAGGTCCTCCTCGAACCATTCGACGATGTCGCCGCCGACGCCGAGCACCCCCGCCATTGCGACGTGGAACCGGAACCGCAGCGGGGTGGAGCGGTGCGTGACGAAATTGGGATCGTCGGTGACCCACGCCGACATCGCGCGTGCCGGGTACACCTGCCCGTAGCCGTGCTGGATGACGAGCCTGTCGAGCGCGTCGGTGTTGTCGGAGGTCCAGACCTGGTCCGTCCTGGCCATGATCCCGAGATCGATCCGCCCGCCGCCGCCGCTGCACGCCTCGATCCGCAGGCCGGGATGTCCGGCGCGCAGACGGTCCATGATCCCGTAGACGGCGCGGGTGTGCTCCACCCACAGCCTGTCCGGATCACCGTCGGCGGGCCAGCCCGCTTCACTGAACGGGCGGTTCATGTCCCATTTCAGGAAGTCGATCCCGTGTTCGCCGACGAGGGAGTCGAGGCTGTCGAAGGCCCACTCGGCGACGTCGGAACGGGCGAAATTGAGCACCAGCTGCTGCCGGAGCTCGGACCGCGTCCTTTGTGGATAGTGCAGGACCCAGTCCGGATGCGCGCGGTGGAGATCACTGTCCGGGTTGACCATCTCGGGCTCGACCCAAAGGCCGAACTTCATGCCGAGCCGGTGCACTTCGCCGACGAGTGGTCCGAGGCCGTCGGGGAACTTGGCGGGGTTGACGTGCCAGTCGCCGAGGCCGGCGTGGTCGTGGTTCCGGGCGCCGAACCAGCCGTCGTCCATCACGAACAATTCGACTCCGAGCGCCGCCGCCTGTTTCGCCAGCGCGCGCTGCCCGGCTTCGGTGACATCGAAACCCGTTGCCTCCCAAGAGTTGTAGAGCACCGGCCGGAGCTCGTCCGGATGCGGGAGGACGTGACCGATCGTGTACGCGTGCCATGCGCGGCTCGCGGCGCCGAATCCGCCGTCGGTGTACAACCCGGCGAAGACCGGTGTGGTGAGCGTTTCGCCGGGGGCGAGCCGGGGGACGACGCCGTCTTGGCCGAAGCCGCCGGTCACGGTGAGACGCCCGGTGGACGAGCGGGTGGTGGTGATCCGCCACGAACCGCTCCACGCGAGTGCGGCGCCGTAGACCTCGCCGTGCCGCTCGGTCGCTTCACCGTCGTCGAGCATCACCCACGGATTGGCGTGATGGCTGGTTATGCCGCGCCTGCTGCCGAAGGTGGTTTCGCCGTGCGGCACCGGCTCCCGGAGCAGCTGGCTCTCGGCGGCCCAACGGCCGGTGACGTGGCTGATCCGGTAGTCCGGCCGGACCGGCACGACCCAGGTCGCCGAATCGGCCCGGATGACTTCGATCGGGCCTTCCTTGCCGTCGTGCATCAGCTCGGTCCAGCGCTCGATGACGTCGGTGCCCGCCGGGACGCGGTAGCCGAGCGTGACGCGCAGGGGGTAGTGACGATCGCGGAAGTGGACGCGCAGCTGCCCGTCGTCGATGTCGTGGGAGAGATACCGCCACTCGAGGGCGCGGGTCCCGTCGGCGAACCGGACCTGGAGGGCGGGAGTCCAGTAGCGGGTCCCGCCGTCGGCGGCGAGTTCGTCCAATCCCTCGTTGGGATCGTTGAAGGCGTCCCAGCGCGCTTTGGTCTCGGGGATGACGTCGGTGAGTTGCTCACTGGTGAGCGGCGGACCCCAGTAGACGTGGGAGGGCGTGTCGTCCTCGGTCAGCCTGAGCGCGTAGCTCGTGGCTGCCGTGCGGATGAGCCAGGAACGGGTGCTCTCGTCGAAAACGATCTCGGCCACGTGGCCATCCTGGCCCCGGATGAGGGCCGGGGCCAGGTGACTCCCGCTCGGCGGTACACCCGGAACTCGCGTGATCAGAACCGGAACTCGCGTGATTGAACCCGGAACTCGCGTGTGCGGCGCCCCGTCACGTGAGATCCGCCTCTGATCACGCGAGTCCCGGGTTCAATCACGCGAATCACGTCTCGCTCAGCCGCCGACCTTCGCGATCGCCACGATGTTCTCGGGCCGCACCCGCACGATCACCTTCCCCGGTGACGTCGCGTAAGCCAGCCACCCGTCGATCGCCTCCGGCCCGGCCTCCCCGAGGTAGCGCTCGGCGATCAACGCCGAACCGGCGCGGACCCCCTCGGGATCCGAAACGATCTCCGCGATCCCCTCGACACTCACGAACGAGTACGGTGGGCGCGGATCGTCGGCGACCACCGAAACCCGCGGATTCTCCTTGAGCGCCTTGCCTTTGACGGTGTCCGTGCCCAGGTTGACCAGGATGTCGTCCCCGTCGAGGGCGAACCAGACCGGGACGGCGTGCGGCCTGCCGTCCGGGCGGGCCGTCGCGAAGACGGCGGTACGGGTGCCCTCGGCGAGGAAGGCGCGGCGCTGCTCGTCGGTCATCTTCTCCGGCATTACTTTCCCTCCAGGGTGGCGTCCAGGCCGAAGGCCGGGAACAGGTGACTGTCGAACGTGGTGAACTCGGCGGCCTTGCCGTCCACGACGCGGACGAGGTCGAGTTTGAAGGCGCGGAACTCGGTGTCGCCGGGGCGCCGCAGATACGAGGCGAACGCGGGCATCCGGTTCGCGTCGACGGCGACGGCACGCCATTCGCCCATCGATTCGGCGATCCTGCCGTGCCTGGCGAGGTGTTCGAGCCCGATGTAGCAGTTCGGCTCCGGCGGCATGGTGACGCGGACGTCGTCGCGGACCAGGCTGCTCAACGTGCTGAAATCGCCGCTGTCGTGGGCTTCGATGAGCCGCCGGACCAGTGCGCGTTCCTCTTCGGACGGTGCCGCGGCGGACCAGTCGCCGCGCTGCTGCGGAAGGCGTTCGCGCAGGGTCGCCCGGCCACGCTGCAGCGCGCTGTTCGCGGCGGGGACCGAGAGGTCCAGCAGGGCCGCGGTTTCACTGGCGTGCCAGCCGAGTACGTCGCGCAGGATCAGCACCGCGCGTTGCTGCGGCGGCAGCATCTGCAGGACCGCGAGGAAGGCGAGTTCGATGGTCTCCCTGGCGACGGCGAGCGCGTCCGGCTCGGCTTCGGGCGGGGCGATCTCGTCCAGCAGCCGGTCCGGATACGGCTGGATCCAAGGGACTTCGGCGAACGAGCGCAGCGACGGCACCCGCCGCTCGCTCTTGCGGATCGCGTCGAGGCAGGCGTTGGTCGCGATCCGGTACAGCCACGCGCGGAAGTTCCCGCCGTCGAACGTGTCCAGCCCACGCCAGGCGTTGAGCAGCGCCTCCTGGACGACGTCCTCCGCCTCGTCGAACGAGCCGAGCATCCGGTAGCAGTGGACGTGCAGTTCCCGCCGGTGCCTGCCGGTGAGCGCGGCGAAGGCGGTTTCGTCCCCCGCCTTCGCCGCGGCGATCGTTTCGGTCATGGCGCCTCCCATCGAGTGTTCTTACCCGATGTAACGGCGCCTTTCGGCCGAACTCATCGGTCCCGCGATGACTTTTTTCCCGGGACCTCGAAACCGCCGGTCAGGGGCGAGTGGTGAGGTAGCCGCCCATGGTGCGGAAGTACTCGTTCGCGGCCAGCTCGGTGCCGTCCTCGGTCCGGACACGCTCGATGAGGAGCCCGTGAGACCGCCCGCGCCGCGACTCGGGACCGGCGACGATCACGACGCCTTCACCCTCACGGATGAAGATCCGGCCCGGGGTGCCGCCGTAAAGACCCGTCGACACCGAGGAGCGGACCACACGCAGTTGCTTGCCGCGGTGGTAGGTGAAGGCGTTGGGATACGGGTCGGACTGCGCGCGCACCAGCCGCTCGATCTCGTCGGCGGGCCAGGACCAGTCGATGAGACTGTCTTCGAGGGCGCGCTTGTGGAAGAAGCTGGCCTTCGACCGGTCCTGTTTGACCGGGGTGAAGTCCCCCTTCTCGATGAGCTCGATGGCGTCGGTGGTGATCGGCGCGATGAGATCGACCGTCCGGTGGAAGAGATCGGTGGTCGTGTCCTTCGATCCCACCGGGACGGAACGCTGCAGCACGATGTCGCCCGCGTCGAGGTCGGCGTCCATCATGTGGGCGGTGAGCCCCACTTCCGGCTCGCCGTTGATGAGCGCCCAGATCAGCGGCGAGAAGCCGGCGTAGGCGGGCAGCAGCGAGTCGTGGACGTTCAGCGTGCCGTGGCGCGGCATCTCGAAGATCTCGGGCGGCAGCCAGGTGCGCCAGTTGTTGGCGACGATCAGGTCGAGGTCGGCTTCTTTCAGCTCCGCCAGCAGTTCCGCGTCGTCGGGACGCTGACGCAGCAGGGTGCGGATCCCGTTGGCCTCGGCGAGGTCCGCGACGGAGTCGGCCCAGATCTTCTCGTAGGCGTGGTCACTCTTCGGGTGGGTGACGACGAGGGCGACATCGTGGCCCGCGTCGATCAACGCCCGCAGGGTGCGGTGTCCCCAGGTCTGGTATCCGAACATGGCGACCCGCATGGGACCGGCCTCCTCCTGGTCGAGGGATGAACATCACCACTGAAAGTACTAGTTGAGCCTCACCTAACTTAGGTTAGGGTTCCCTGGTCTTTGTAACGAAGTACCGAGATGCGGCTGAGCCGCGCAAGGGGTTCAAGATGGCACGAGCAGTGGTCGGCGAACGGGTTCCGGTCTACGACGTGGTCGGGGTCGGGTTCGGACCGTCGAACCTGGCGCTCGCCATCGCCGTCACCGAACACAACGCGCTGCCCGGGGCCGAGACCGTCACGGCCCACTTCCTCGAGCGTCAGGTGCGTTTCGGCTGGCACCGCGGGATGTTGATCGACAACGCCACCATGCAGGTCTCCTTCCTCAAGGACCTGGCGACGATGCGGAACCCGACGAGTTCGTTCAGCTTCCTTTCGTATCTGCACAGCAAGGACCGGCTGGTCGATTTCATCAACCACAAGAACCTGTTCCCGTTGCGGATCGAGTTCCACGACTACTTCGAATGGGCGGCGGAAAAGGTCGACGACCTGGTTTCCTATGGCACCGAAGTGCTTTCGGTCACGCCGGTCTTCGACGGCGACGAGATCGTGTTCTTCGACGTTCACGCCCGCACCGGCGGTGAACTGGTGAATCTGCGTGCCCGCAATCTGGTGATGGGCACCGGGCTGCGGCCGAATCTCCCCGAAGGTGTGACGCCGGGCACTCGTATCTGGCACAACAGCGAGATGCTGCACCGCCTCGAGGGCATGGCCGCCGAGGAGCCGCGCCGGTTCGTCGTCGTCGGCGCCGGCCAGAGCGCGGCGGAGGTCAGCGCGCTGCTGCACGACCAATTCCCCCAGGCCGAGGTGTGCGCGGTGTTCGCGCGCTACGGCTACAGCCCGGCCGACGACAGCGCGTTCGCCAACCGGATCTTCGATCCCGAAGCGGTCGGGCGGTTCTACGAGGCACCGGAAGCGGTCAAGGAACGCTTGATGCGTTATCACGGCGCGACCAACTATTCGGCCGTGGACATCGAGCTGATCGACGAGCTGTACCGCCGCGTCTACCGCGAGAAGGTGCAGGGGATCGAGCGGCTCAAGCTGATCAACGTCTCCCGTCCCACCGAGGTCATCGACACCGGATCCGAGGTCCGGGTCACCATCGAGGCGCTGGAGACCGGGGAGCTGACCAGGCTCGACGCCGATTTCGTGGTGTACGCCACCGGGTACAGCCCGGCGGACCCGACGCCGCTGCTCGGCGAACTCGCCTCCGCCTGCCTGCGCGACGACGAGGGCAGGCTCCGCGTCGAACGCGACTACCGGATCGTCACCGAACCACCGCTGGACGGCGGGATCTACCTTCAGGGCGGCACCGAACACTCGCACGGCATCACGTCGTCGCTGCTGTCCAACACCGCCGTCCGGGTCGGCGAGATCCTGGAGTCCATTGTGGACCGGCGCGCCGCTGACGCGTCCCGGCCCGAGTACGCGGTGAGCGGCACCGGGCCCGCCTGACCGGCGTACGACGTTTCGAGCTTTGAACGGTGGAGGCAGACCCCGATGAACCGCGGTATTCCCTTGACCCCGGCACAGCGGGGGATCTGGCTCGCCCAGCAGCTCGACCCGGCCGATCCGGTCTACACGATCGGCTGGGTCGCGGAGCTCCGAGGCGAGCTGGACCTCACCCGGCTGGGTGACGCCGTTCGTCGGGCGGTCGCGGAAGCGGAGTGCCTGCACGTCACGATCGGGCTGGAGGACGGCACGCCGGTCCAGCGTCCGGGCACTCCCGGCGACGTCGCCGTCCTCGACTTCACCCGCGAGCCGGATCCGGAGCGGGCGGCCGACGAGTGGGCGCGGGCCGAACTGGGCGTGGTGGCCGACCTCGGCCGGGGCCCGCTCACCGGGCACGCCCTGCTGATTCTGGCCGAGGACCGGGTCCGCTGGTTCCAGCGCTACCACCATCTGGTGATGGACGCGTACGGGCAGGCCGTCCTGACCCGCCGCGCGGCGGCCCTGTACTCGGGTACCGCGGAGGAGGTCGACTGGCAGCTCTCGGAGCCGGCCGAGGCCGCCGAAGACGGGGAAGCCGGCCGCGAGTACTGGCTCGGTGAACTCGCGGGCAGGCCGAGTCCGGTGCGGCTGCTCGGACGCGCGTCGTCCGGCCCGATCAAGCTGCGGCGGCACTCGTGGGAGCTGCCCGCGGCGGAGACCGGCAGGCTGCGGAAGTTCGCTTTGGACACGGGGACGAGGCTGTCGCGCGTCGCGATCGCCGCCGTGGCGGCGTACGCCCATCGCGTGACCGGCGCCGAAGACCTCGTCCTCGGCCTGCCGGTCACCGCGCGCACCACCCGCGCCCTGCGGGAGCGGCCGGGCATGGTCTCCAACGTCCTGCCGCTGCGGCTCGACGTTCGCCCCGAGATGACGGCGGAGCAGCTCGTCGCCCAGGTGGCGGGAAAGGTCTCCGCGCTGCTGGACCACAGCCGGTATCGCGGCGAGGACCTCGCCCGCGAACTCGGCGCGAGCGGCGGGATCCACGAACTCGTCGGGCTGAGTGTCAACTTCATGGCCGTGGACGGCGAACTCGCGTTCGGCGACGCGAGCGCCACGGTGCACAACCTCGAACTCGGGCCGATCAGCGACATCGCCATCGCCGTGTACGACGCGGGTGAGGGCCGGGGCCTCAGGTTCGACTTCGACGCCGACGGCGCCGTCTCCACCGACGAGGAGCTCGCCGAACACCGTCGCCGGTTCGCCGCGGTGCTGGACGCCCTGGTCCAGCGGCCGGAGCGGCCGCTTGCCGCGATCGACCTCCTCTCGGCCGAGGAACGGGCCAAGGTGCTGGAGCTCGGGACCGCCGTGGCGGAATCGCCGGAAGTGTCCTGGCCCGAGGCGTTCGCCCGGATCGCGGCGCGGAAACCGGACGCGGAGGCCGTTGTCTGCGAGGACGTCCGGCTGACCTACGCCGAGGTCGACGCCGCCGCCAACCGGCTCGCCCGTCTGCTGCGGCAACGGGGTGTCGGTGACGAGGACGTCGTCGCCGTGGCGATGCCGCGTTCGGCCGAGCTCGTCATCGCGCTCCTGGGCGTCATGAAGGCCGGGGCGGCCTACCTCCCGCTCGACCTCGACCATCCCGAGGATCGCCTCTCGTACATGCTGTCCCACGCGGGCGCCCGGATCGTGGTGTCCACGGAGGACGAGTCCGCACAGCTCCCGTCCGATGTGGACGTCGAACGGGTACTCCTCGACGATCCGGGGATCGCCGCCGAACTCGCGGCGCTGGACCCGTCCGCCGTGGACGTGAGCGGGATCGCGCTGAACCAGGCCGCGTACGTCATCTACACGTCGGGTTCGACGGGGAGGCCGAAGGGCGTGATCCTGTCCCACGACGGGATCGGCAGCCTGATCAGCACGGCGACCGAACGGATCGGCATCGGCGAGGACAGCCGGGTGGTGCAGTTCGCCTCGACCGGATTCGACGTGACGGTCTGGGATCTGGTGATGTCCCTGTGCGTCGGCGGGACGCTGATCGTGGTGCCGTCGCACCGCCGGGTCGCGGGCGTCGAACTGACCGGTTACATCGCCGCCAACGCGGCGACGCACATGATCCTGCCGCCGTCGCTGGTCGCGGCCTTGCCGCCGGACTGCGAACTGCCGAAGGGCGCGGTGCTGATCGTCGGCACCGAGACCGTCCCGCCCGAACTGATCGCGCGCTGGGCGGAGGACCTGAAGGTCGTCGCCGCGTACGGGCTCACCGAGGCCACGGTGAACTCGACGCTGTGGGCGGCCGAACCCGGCTGGAGCGGGCCCATCCCGATCGGCAGGCCGGATCCGAACACCCGTTGCTACGTCCTCGACACGTCGCTGCGGCCGGTCCCGGTCGGCGTCGAAGGTGAACTGTACGTCGGCGGTCGCGGTCTCGCGCGGGGTTACGCCGGACGTCCGGAGCTGTCGGCGGAACGTTTCGTCGCCGACCCGTTCGCCGGTGGCGGCGCGCGGATGTACCGCACCGGTGACAGGGTCCGCTGGCGCGCGGACGGCGACCTGGACTTCCTCGGCCGGACCGATCACCAGGTCAAGATCCGCGGGTTCCGGATCGAGCCGGGGGAGATCGAATCCGCGCTCGCCGCGTACGCCGGTGTCGAGCGGATCGCCGTCGTGCCGCGCGAGGTGAAACCGGGGGACCGGCGCCTCGTCGCCTACGTCGTCCCGGAGGCGGGCGGATCGCCGTCGCTGCTGAAGGATCTGCGCACCCACGCGGAAACGGCGCTGCCGCACTACATGGTGCCTTCGGCGTTCGTGGTGCTCGACCGGCTGCCGATCATGCCGAACGGCAAACTGGACCGTACTTCGCTGCCCCTGCCGGATTTCGGCGCCGCCGCCACCGGCCGCGCGCCGCGCACCGAGCGGGAGCGGATCCTGTGCGACGTCGCCGCGCGGGTCCTCGGGCTGGCCTCGGCCGGTGCCGATGACGACTTCTTCACCCTCGGCGGGGACAGCATCCTGTCCATCCGGCTGGTGCTCGGCGCCGCGGAGCGCGGCCTCGCCATCACCCCGCGCCAGGTGTTCCAGCACCGGACTCCCGAGGCTCTCGCCGAATGCGCGGGCGCCGTGCCGGTCGAGTCCACTGTGGACGAGAGGCCACTGCTGGAGCTGACCGACGCGGAACGCGCGTCGCTCGCCGAGTACGCCGACGTCCTGCCCGTGACGCCGTTGCAGGAAGGATTCTTCTTCCACGCGGAGTTCGAAGGCGGTGCGGCCGCCGACATCTACACGGTCCAGGAAGTGCTGGACCTCGAAGGACCGGTCGACGCCGACGCGCTGCGGCGGTCGACCCAAGCGCTGCTGGACCGCTATTCGTCGCTGCGGTCCGGTTTCCGGCAACTCGACGGCGGCCAGGTCGTCCAGACGGTGACCCGGCGCGCGGAACTGCCTTGGCGTGAAGTGACCGCCGAGGACGCCGAGGAAGCCTTCGAGTCCGATCGCGCGCGCCGGTTCGACTTCGCCCGGCCGCCTCTGCTGCGAGCGACCTTCACCCGGCTCGGCGAAGACCGTGCGAAGCTGGCGCTCACGTTCCATCACATCATCGCCGACGGCTGGTCGGTCGTGGTGCTGCTCCGCGAACTGCTGGCGGGATACGCAGGTGTGGACGCTCCTCTCCCGGAGCAGGACTCCCGCACCGACCACCTGCGGCGGCTCGCGTCGCGCGATCACGAGGTCTCGCGGGAAGCCTGGCGGATGGCACTGTCCGGAGTGGACGAACCCACGCGGCTGATCGACACACCGGCCGCCGAGAGGCGGTCGTCCCGGGTGCATCTGAACCTCGGCGAGCGGGCGACGGCGGAGTTGTCCGCCATGGCCCGCGCGCACGGGCTCACCCTCGGCACCGTCCTGCACGGCGCTTGGGGCCTCCTGCTCGGCGGGCTGACCGGCCGGGACGACGTGCTGTTCGGCAGCACGGTTTCCGGCCGGGACACGGGTGCCGCCGGCCTCGAGTCGGCGGTCGGCCTGTACATCAACACGGTGCCGGTGCGATTGCGCTGGTCCGGGTCCGAAACCGTCGCCGCCGTGCTGCGGCGGCTGCAGGACGAGCAAGCGGCCCTGCTGGACCACCAGCACCTCGGCCTGGCTGAACTGCAGCGCATCGCCGGTGCCGGGCAGGAAGAACTGTTCGACACCCTCGTCGTCGTCGAGAACTTCCCACGTGACGACGAGCGCGCCGATCCCTCCGGAACCGTGCGCCTCACCGGCGTCGAAGTCACCGACGCGGTGCACTTCCCGGTCGCGGTGATCGCGACTCCGGGCGAAGACCTCGGGTTCGGCTTCAAGTTCGACGCCGCCCGGATCGACGCCGTCGCGGCCGGGCAGCTCGCGGAACGGTTCGCCCGGCTGCTGCAAACGCTGACCGCGGCTCCCGGTCTGCCGGTCGCCGCCGTCGACCTGCTGTCGCCCGCCGAGCGCGGCCGTCTGGCCGAACTCAACGCGACCTCACATCCGGTTCCCGAGCGCACGCTAGCCGGTGCTTTCGCCGAACAGGTCACGAAGACACCGTCCGCGACGGCCGTGATGTTCAAGGACACCGAACTGTCCTATGCGGACCTCGACGCGCGCGCGGAGGGCTTGGCGCGCGAGCTGCGTTCCCTGGGCGCCGGTCCCGACGAGGTCGTGGCCGTCGCCGTGCCGAGGTCGGCCGAGCTGATGGTCGCCCTCCTCGGTGTCCTCAAGGCCGGGGCCGCCTATCTGCCGATCGACCTCGACTACCCGGCCGACCGGCTCGAGTACATGCTCGCGGATTCCGGTGCCCGTCTCGTGCTCTCCGAACCCGGGACGGCCGCTCGGATCCCGGTCGTCGCCGGGCTGACCCAGGTTTCCGTGACCGGCGAGCCCGGCGCCGAGGACGTCCAGGGCGCGGCCGCCGGACCGGACGACACCGCGTACCTGATCTACACGTCGGGATCGACAGGACGGCCGAAGGGCGTGGCGGTCACGCATCGCGCGATCGTCAACCGGCTGGCGTGGATGCAGCACGAGTACCGGCTCACGGCGTCGGACCGTGTGCTGCAGAAGACGCCGTCGAGTTTCGACGTGTCCGTGTGGGAGTTCTTCTGGGCACTGTGCGAAGGCGCCACGGTGGTGCTGGCCGAACCGGACGGCCACCGCGATCCGGCCTATCTCGCGCGGGTGATCCGGGACCGGGAGATCACCACCCTGCATTTCGTCCCGTCCATGCTCACCGCGTTCCTCGGCAGCGAGGACGTCGTCGAAGACCTCCGCTGGGCCCGACCCCTGCGCCGCGTGTTCTCCAGCGGCGAGGCGCTGACCGGCGAGACCGCCGTGCGCTGGCGCTCGCTCACCGGTGTCCCGCTGCACAACCTCTACGGCCCCACCGAGGCCGCCGTCGACGTGACCTTCTTCGCCGCCGACGGCGCCCAGGGCGCCACCGTCCCGATCGGACGTCCGGTGTGGAACACGCGGACGCACGTCCTCGACGGCTGCCTCCGCCCGGTGCCCGACGGCGTCGCGGGCGAGCTGTATCTCGCCGGTGTCCAGCTGGCGCGCGGCTACCACGGAAGGCCCGGGCTGACCGCCGAACGTTTCGTCGCCGACCCGTTCGGCGAGCCGGGGCAGCGGCTGTACCGGACCGGGGACCTGGTCCGGCGCCGCGCGGACGGTGAGATCGAGTACCTCGGCCGCACCGACCGGCAGGTGAAGATCCGCGGCAACCGGATCGAACTCGGTGAGATCGAAGCCGTCCTCGCCGCGCAGCCGGAGGTCACGGCCGCCGCGGTCGTGGTGAACGACGGCAAGCTCATCGGCTATGCGGCCGGTGGCGCGGATCCGGAGCGGCTGCGTGCCGCGGTGAGTGAGGCGTTGCCCGCTCCGATGGTCCCGCACTCGTTCGTGGTCGTCGACGAGTTCCCCTTGACTCCCAGCGGAAAACTGGATGTCCGCGCGCTGCCCGCGCACGAGATCGGGCAGCCCGCGGCCACACCGGAGAACGAGCGGGAACGCGCCCTCGCGCGGATCTTCGCGGACGTCCTCGGGCTGGACGCCGTCGGCGCCGACGGTGACTTCTTCCTGCTGGGCGGCGACAGCATCTCCTCGATCGCCGTGTCGAGCCGTGCCCGGCGGGCGGGGTTCGAACTGAGCCCCAAGGACGTCTTCGAACTCCGGACCCCGGCGGCGCTCGCCGCTTCCGGTGCGCGGTCCGAGCCGGTCGCCGACGTCGACGGTGTCGGCGCGCTGCCTCTCCTGCCCGAAGTGCTGCGGTTGCGGGAACTGGGCTCCGCCGTACAGCCGGAGTCCGTGCTGCTGACCGTGCCGTCCGGGACCGATGTCGAGACGCTCGCCGCTGCCCTGCAGCTCGTGCTCGACCACCACGACGGCCTGCGGCTCGAGCTGTCACGGGTCGCGTCGGTGCTGTGGTCGCTCGAGATCCGTCCACAAGGGACGGTTCAGGCGACGGATCTGCTCCGCCGCGCGGGCGACTCTCTCGATGCCGAATACCAGGGCGCCAAGGACAGGCTGGCAGACAACCTGCTGCAGGCCGTGTGGTTCGAGGAGCCGGGCCGGCTTCTGCTGGTCGCGCATCCGGTCCTGGTGGACGCGCGGAGCCTGACGACACTGGCGGCCGATCTCGCGATCGCCTGGCAAGCCGCGACCGGCGGCCACGCTCCGGTGTTCACGCCGGTGCGGACGTCGCTGCGGGCGATCGCCCGCGGGATCTCCGAGGCGGCGCAGGACCCCGCGCTGCTCGGCGAAATCGAGCACTGGGCCGGAACTTTGGCGCCTGGCGCCTACGAGCTTCCCGCCGACGGCGAAGTCGTCGAACGCCGGATCACTCTGTCCATCGAGGACACTCGGACGCTCGTCGGGTCGCTGCCGTCCGCCGTGCACGGCGACGTCACCGATGTCCTCTTGACGGCGCTGAAAGCCGCTGTCGATGGCGACCTCCTCGTCGACCTCCATGGCCGGGTGGACGACTCGGACACCGTCGGCGCGCTGACGTCGGCCCGCCCGGTGCGGATCACCGCGACCGGCGAACCGCTCGCGATGCTCAAGGCGGTCAAAGAGACCGTCCGGAAGACGCCCGAGGGCTACGGTCCGCTGCGTTACCTCGATGCTCAGGCGGGGCCGCTCCTCGCCGGGCTGGCGAAACCGCGGATCGCCCTGCGGTACGACGGGCGGATCCCGGCCGGGCCGGGGGAGTGGCAGGTCGCCGGGTACGCGGCGGTGCCCCCGCCCGGAGACCACGTCTTGCGGATCGGGGTCGCCTGCGAGGACACCGAGGACGGGCCACGGCTGACGGCGAAGTTCGCGGGGCCGGCGGGAACGCTCGCCGATCGCTGGGCGGCCGCATTGGCCGATCTGGCGTCGGTGGACACGAACGCGCCGGTGGGGCTCACGCCGTCCGACCTCGAACTGGTGTCGCTGACCCAGGAGGAGATCGCCCGCGTCGAGCGGTTCAGCCCGGTGCCGGTCGCCGACGTCTGGCCGTTGTCGCCGCTCCAGGAAGGCCTGTTCTTCCACTCCAGCTACAACTCCGACCGGGTCGACATCTACACGATCCAGGAGGCGATCGACTTCGACCACCGCCTGGACGCCGATCGGCTGCGGTCGGCGGTGTCCGCGCTGCTCCGCCGGATCCCGAGTCTCGGCGCCGGTTTCACCAGCGAGGGGCTGCGGGGGCCGGTCCAGTTCGTGGCGGCCGACGTCGAACCCCCGCTGTCCGAAGTGGATCTTTCGGCGCTGCCCGAGGACGAGCAACGGGCAAGGCTCGACGAACTGATGGCCGAGGACCGCGCGACGCGGTTCGACCTCGGTGCCCCGCCGTTGTTCCGCCTGAAGCTGGTGCGGCTCGGGGACGGACGCGATCGTGTGGTGCTGAACCGGCACCTGCTGCTCTGGGACGGCTGGTCCGCCTGGCTCTTCATCGAGCAGCTGTTCGCGCTGTACGAACTCGGCGGGGACGACCGGACGCTGCCCGCGGCGGGGTCCTATGTGGACTTCCTGCGCTGGCTGGACCGGCAGGACATCGAGACAGCCACCGGGGCGTGGCGCGAGGCACTCTCCGGGCTCGCGGAGCCGACCGTCATCGGACCGGAGGGCCGTGACCTGGTCCCGGCGACCCCGGTCAACCTGGACACCGTGCTGCCCGGCGACCTCAGCCGGGGGCTGCGTGAACAGGCCCGGCGGCACGGCCTGACCGTCAACTCCGTGCTCAACGCCGTCTGGGGCCTGGTCCTGTCGACCATGACCGGACGGCACGACGTCGTCTTCGGCGCCGCCGTGGCGGGTAGGCCCGCCGCCGTGCCCGAGATCGAGAACACCATCGGCCTGTTCCTCAACACCGTGCCCACCCGGGTGCGGCTCGACGCGGGCGAGTCCGTCCTGGACCTGGTGCGGCGTGTGCAGTCCGAGCGGATGGATCTGACCCCGTACGAATTCATGAGCCTCGGTGTCCTGCAAAGGGAGGCCGGGCATCGCGTCCTGTTCGACACGCTCTTCGTGCTGCGCAACGCCGACGGTGACGAGCGGCGCGACGGCCTCCGCCACCGGCACGGCATCACCGACCTGCTCAACATCGACGCGACGCACTATCCGCTGACCCTGGTGGTGACGCCGGGCGAGGAAATCCGGATCACGCTGTCCTACCGGGACGACGTGATCGACGCCGCCGAGGCAGCGTCGGTGCTGGGGCGGTTCACCTCGCTCGTGGCGCAGATCGTCGACGATCCCGCGAAACCGGTCGCCGCGCTCGCGACGGTGTCCACTGAGGACCGTGCCGCGCTGGAGGCGGGCTGGGCCGAGGCCGCGCACCCGGTGATCGAGGACACGATCGCGGACCTGCTTGCCGTTCAGGCCGAGCGGACCCCGGACGCGACGGCCCTCGTGTTCGGCGCGGAACAGCTGACCTACGCGGAACTCGACGCCCGCATCAACCGGATGGCCCGGTTGCTGCTGGCGAAGGGCGCCGCGCCGGAACAGGTGATCGCGCTCGGCCTGCCGCGGTCGATCGACATGGTCGTCGCACTGTTCGCAGTGCTGCGGACCGGCGCGGCGTACCTGCCGCTGGAGCTCGACTACCCGGCCGACCGGCTGGCGGTGATGCTGGAGGACGCGGCACCGCTGTGCCTGGTGTCCACAAAGGACGTCTCGGCGACGCTGCCCGACGCCACGCCCCGGGTTCTCGTGGACGAGCACGAGGACAGGGTGTTCGGCGGCGGCCCGATCTCCGACGCCGAACGCCCGTCGTTCGCCCGGGGCCGCGCGGATCGCCTGGAGCATCCGGCCTACGTCATCTACACGTCGGGCTCGACGGGCAAACCCAAGGGCGTCGTCACGCCGTATCGCGGCCTGACGAACATGCAGCTCAACCACCAGGGCGCGATCTTCGCCCCGGCCATCGCGTCGGCGGGGGGACGGCGGCTGCGGATCGCGCACACCGTGTCGTTCGCCTTCGACATGTCCTGGGAAGAGCTGCTGTGGCTGGTCGAGGGGCACGAGGTCCATGTCTGTGACGAGGAACTGCGGCGGGACGCGCGGGCGCTCGTGGCGTACTGCGACGAGCACGAGGTCGACGTCGTCAACGTGACCCCGACGTACGCGCACCTGCTCATCGAAGAAGGGCTCCTGGACGGGCACCGGCCCGCGCTCGTGCTGCTCGGCGGCGAGGCGGTTTCGGAGTCGGTCTGGAACCGGCTGCGGGACACCGACGGCACCTACGGCTACAACCTGTACGGCCCCACCGAGTACACCATCAACACGCTCGGCGGCGGGACCACCGACAGCGACACCCCGACCGTCGGCAAGCCGATCTGGAACACCCGCGCCTACATCGTGGACGCCTGGCTCCGGCCGGTCCGGGACGGGGTCGCCGGTGAGCTCTACATCGCGGGCGAGGGCCTGGCCCGGGGCTACCTCGGCCGCCCCGGCCTGACCGCCGAACGGTTCGTCGCCGACCCGTTCGTCCCTGGTGGCGGGCGGATGTATCGCACCGGCGACCTGGTGCGCCGCCGCGCGGACGGGAACCTCGACTTCCTCGGCCGGACCGACGACCAGGTGAAGATCCGCGGCTATCGCGTCGAACTCGGCGAGATCGAGACCGCGCTCAGCCGCTACCCGGAGGTCGCGCAGGCCGCCGTCCTCGCGCGGCCCGATCCGTCGGCGCCCGGTCTGCAGCGGCTCATCGGGTACGTCGTGCCCGCCGAGCTGAGTGGGGACGCGCGGGCCGAGGCGGAGGCCGACCAGGTCGGCGAATGGCGGCAGATCTACTCCGACGAGTACACCGAGATCCCGACGGCCCTGTTCACCGAGGACTTCGCGGGCTGGGACTCCAGCTACGACGGTGACCCGATCCCGCTGGAGCACATGCGGGAATGGCGGCGGGCGACCGTGGAGCGGATCGCCGAGCTCAAGCCGGAACGGGTGCTCGAGATCGGTGTCGGCACCGGCCTGCTGATGGGGCAGATCGCGCCGCTCGCGCGGGAGTACTGGGGCACCGACCTCGCCGCGCCGGTGATCGCGAAGCTGAACCGGGAGCTGGAACGGGATCCGGCGCTGGCGGCGAAGGTGAACCTGCGTGCCCAGCCGGCGCACGTGTTCGACGGCCTGCCCGCCGGGCGGTTCGACACGATCGTGATCAACTCCGTCATCCAGTACTTCCCGAGCGTCGACTACCTGACCGACGTCATCACGAAGGCGATCGGCCTGCTCGCTCCCGGCGGCGCGCTGTTCGTCGGCGACGTCCGGAACCTGCGCCTCGCCCGCGCCTTCCACACCGCCATCCAGCTCACCCGTGCCGACGCGACGTCCGACGTCGCCCAGGTGCGGCGGGCGATCGAACGCGGTGTCGCGCTGGAGAAGGAACTGCTGATCGACCCGGACTACTTCACCGCGCTCGCGCGGCGGCTGCCGGAGGTCGTCGCGCAGGTCCGGATCAAACGGGCCCGGCTGCACAACGAGCTGAGCCGGTACCGCTACGACGCCGTCCTGGTCAAGGAACCGGCCGGGACCCTGCCGGTCGCGCAGGCGCCCCGGCTGTCCTGGGACGAGGTGGGCTCGCTCGCTGTGTTGGAAGAGCGCCTCACCGACGCGGAAACGCTGCGCGTGAGCCGGATCCCGGACGCCCGGCAGGCGCCGGAGGTCGACGCGACGCACGCGCTCGACGCCGGCGCCCCGCTCGTCGACGTCCTGGACTTGTTCCGTGCCCGCGGCGGGGTCGAGCCCGAGGACGTGCACGAACTCGGGCACAGGCTCGGGTTCGGGGTGTACGCCACTTGGTCGGCCGAGGGCACCTTCGAAGCGGTGTTCGTCCACAAGGGACAGCCGGACGCGCTGGTCACCGGTGTCCACCAGCCGGTTTCGATCGGTACGAACCTCGCCAAGTACGCCACGAGCCCGACCGCGGCCCGCGGCGGCGGCGAACTGGTGCAACGCCTGCGGGACAGGCTCAAGACGGAACTGCCGGACTACATGGTCCCGGCCGCGTTCGTCACGCTGGGCGCCCTGCCGTTGACCGACAACGGCAAGCTCAACGTCCGGGCGCTGCCGGAGGCCGATCAGGCGGTGCGGCTCGCCGAAAGCCGCCCCGCCGAAACAGCCGGGGAGGAGACGCTGTGCGCGCTCTTCGCCGAGGTCCTCGGTCTGGACGAGGTCGGCGTCGAGGACAACTTCTTCGACCTCGGCGGCCATTCGCTGCTCGCCACCCGGCTCATCAGCCGGGCAAGGACCGAACTCGGGGCCGAACTGGCCATCCGTGACCTGTTCGAGGCACCGACGGTCGCGGAACTGGCCGCTCGCGCGGGTGATGGCGAACCGGCGCGGCCGCCGGTCGTCCGCGCCGAGCGCCCCGAGCGGATCCCGTTGTCGTCCGCCCAGCGAAGCCTTTGGCTCGTCGACCGGATGGAAGCGAACGCGGTCGCCTACAACTTCCCGCTGACCTTCCGGCTCCGGGGAAGTCTCGACCTCGAAGCCCTGCGTGCCGCGCTCGGCGACGTTCTCGGCAGGCACGAAGTCCTGCGGACCGTGTTCGCCGAGCAGGACGGGGAGCCCTATCAGCGCGTTCTCGACGCGCCGGAGCTCCCGTTCGCCGTCGAGGACTGTGACGAGGCCGGGCTGGATGCCCGGATCGCCGAGCTTTCGCGGACGCCGTTCGATTTGGCCCGCGAGATCCCGGTCCGGCTGCGGGTCTTGCGGCTCGGCGACGGCGACCAGGTGATCTCACTGGTCCTGCACCACAGCGCGACCGACGAGTGGTCCGACCGTCCGTTCCTGGGCGATCTGACGTCGGCCTATCAGGCCCGGCTCGAAGGCCGAAGTCCCTTGTGGACGGACCTCCCGGTGCAATACGCGGACTTCGCGCTGTGGCAGCGAGATTTCCTCGACCAGCGCGGCGCCGCACAGGTCGCCTACTGGGCCGAATCCCTGCGCGGCGCGCCGGACGAGGTGACGCTGCCGCTGGACCGCCCGCGTCCGCTCCGGCCGACCGGCAAGGGCGGAAAGGTGAAATCCCCGCTGTCCGGGGAGCTGTCGGCCGCCGTGCGTGACCTCGCGGCGAAAGCGGGGGCGAGCCCGTTCATGGTGCTCCAGGCGGCGGTTGCCGCCCTACTGCACCGGACCGGCGCGGGAGACGACATCTCGCTCGGTGCCCCGATCGCCGGGCGCACCGACGCGGCGCTCGACGATCTCGTCGGGTTCTTCGTGAACACGCTGGTACTGCGCACCGATCTCTCCGGCGAGCCGACGTTCGCCGCATTGCTCGACAGGGTGCGTGAGGCGGATCTCGCCGCGTTCTCGCACGGTGACCTGCCGTTCGAGCACGTCGTCGAGGAGCTGAACCCGCCCCGGGTGCCGGGGCGTAACCCGCTGTTCCAGGTGATGGTGGGCTACCACCGGCAGACCGGCGCCCACGACGTGCTCGGCCTGCCCGCCGAGTGGTTCGAGATGGACACCGGGATGGCGAAGTTCGACCTGCATTTCACGATGGTCGACGCCGAGAACACCGCCACGCTCATGCTGGAGTACGCCGAAGACCTCGCGGACGAGGAGACGGCCGAGCGGCTGCTGGCCCGGCTCACTTCGGTACTCGCGCAGGTCACGGTGGATCCGGCCCGTCCGGTCGGCACGCTCGACGTCCTCCTCGGCGACGAGCTCGCCCGGGTGACCGAGTGGAACCGCACGGCTCAGGAAGTCCCGGCGGCGACCCTGCCGGAGTTGTTCGAGGCGCAGGTTTCGCGGACGCCGGGTGCGATCGCTGTGGTGTTCGAGGGTGCTGAGCTTTCGTATGCCGAGTTCAACGCGCGGGTGAATCGCCTGGCGCGGTGGCTGGTCGAACAGGGGGTGGGCGCCGAGTCGGTGGTGGCGGTGTCGCTGCCGAGGTCGCTCGATCTGGTCGTCGCGTTGTACGCGGTGCACAAGGCCGGCGGCGCTTACCTGCCCGTCGACCGCGACTATCCCGCGGATCGCGTCGCGTTCATGCTCGAAGACGCCGCTCCGGCGGTCGTTCTCGACGAGTTGCCCGTTGTGGACGGCTTCTCCGGGGAGAACCTGGGACGGGTCGTGGATCCGTCGTCTCCGGCGTACGTGATCTACACGTCCGGTTCGACAGGTCGTCCCAAGGGTGTTGTGGTGCCCCATGAGGGCATCGTGAACCGGTTGCTCTGGATGCAGGACGAATACGGGCTCACGGCCGATGATCGTGTTTTGCAGAAGACGCCGTCGAGTTTCGATGTGTCGGTGTGGGAGTTCTTCTGGCCGCTCCTCACCGGCGCGACGCTGGTCGTCGCCAAGCCGGAGGGGCACAAGGATCCAGTCTACTTGGCGGAGCTGATCCGCACCGCCGGGATCACCACCGTCCACTTCGTCCCGTCGATGCTCGCGCTGTTCTTGGAGACGGCGGACTGCGACGGGCTGCGGCGCGTGATCTGCAGTGGCGAGGCGCTCCCCTCGGAGCTGGCCGCGCGCGTGGATGTCCCGCTGCACAACCTGTACGGCCCGACAGAAGCTTCGGTCGACGTGACGGCTTGGCAAGCCGGAGCCGAAAAGACGCCGTCCGTCCCGATCGGGCGTCCGGTGTGGAACACGCGGACGTACGTGCTGGACGCGCGGTTGAACCCGGTCCCGCCGGGTGCCCCCGGGGAGCTCTACCTCGCCGGGGTGCAGCTCGCACGCGGGTACCTGGCCCGGCCCGGGCTGACCGCCGAGCGCTTCATCGCCGACCCGTTCGGCGGCGCGGGCGAGAGGATGTACCGCACGGGCGACCTCGCGCGCTGGTCCACCGACGGTGTCCTGGAGTTCCTGGGCCGCGTCGACGACCAGGTCAAGATCCGCGGCTTCCGGGTCGAACTCGGTGAAGTCGAGGCTGCCCTGACCTCTGTCGAATCCATCACGCGTGCCGTGGTGGTCGCTCGCGAAGACCGATTGGTGGCCTACGTCGTCGGCTCCGAAACCGGACTGCGTGACGCGGTGGCCGCGAAGCTGCCCGAGCACATGGTGCCGTCGGCGTTCGTCGTGCTCGACGAGATCCCGTTGACACCCAACGGCAAACTCGACCGCAAGGCGCTCCCCGCACCCGAGTTCGCGGCCGCGGAAGGGCGCGAGCCGCGGAACTCGCGGGAAGAGGCCTTGTGCGCCCTGTTCGCCGAGGTGCTCGGCGTCGAGCGGGTCGGCATCGATGACGGTTTCTTCACACTCGGCGGGCATTCGCTGCTGGTGATGCGCCTGGTCAGCCGGATCTCGGCGAGCCTGGACGCCACGGTGTCGGTCCGCGACGTCTTCGACGCCCCCACGGTCGCCGCACTGGCGGAACGGCTCGCGGGACCGTCGGCGCAGCCGGTCCTGAGCGCGGGAACCCGGCCGGACGTGCTGCCGCTTTCGCCCGCGCAGCAACGGTTGTGGTTCCTGTACCGGCTCGAAGGGGTCACCCCCACCTACAACATCCCGCTCGCCTGGCGCCTGCACGGCGAGCTGGACGCGGACGCGCTGCGTGCGGCGATCGGCGACCTCGCCGAGCGGCACGAAACGCTCCGGACCGTGTTCGTGGAGGAGGAAGACGCCGTCTCGCAGCGGATCCTCACCGGCGCGCGGCCGGACGTCGTGTTCGCCGAGGCCGTCGATCTGTCGGCGCAGATGTCCGCCGAAGCCGGTCGTGGATTCGCTCTCGACGAGGACCTCCCGATCCGGGTCACGGTCTTCGCCGTGTCGCCGCGCGAACATGTCCTGCTGCTGGTGCTGCACCACGTGGCGACGGACGAAGGTTCCCAAGGGCCGCTGATGGCCGACCTCGCCACGGCATACGAGGCTCGCCTGACCGGCGACAGGCCACAGTGGACGGATCTGCCGGTCCAGTACGCGGACTACGCCCTGTGGCAACGGGAACTGCTCGACTCGACGGCCTCCGGGCACCTCGAGTTCTGGCGGCAAGCGTTGACGGGCCTGCCGGACGAGCTGGCCCTGCCCACGGACCGGCCGCGTCCTGCCGAGTCGAGTCACCGGGGCGGCCTCGTCACCTTCCCGATCGGCTCCGCGCTCACCGGACGTCTGCGCGAGGTCGCCCGGCGGCACGACGTCAGCATGTTCATGCTGGCGCAGGCCGCGGTCGCGGTGCTGCTGCACCGGCTGGGCGCCGGGGACGACATCCCGCTGGGCGCGCCGAGTTCCGGCCGCACCGACGAGCGGCTGGAGCCACTGGTCGGCTTCTTCGTCAACTCGCTCGTCCTGCGCACCGACCTCTCCGGCGATCCGGCTTTCGGTGACCTGCTCTCGCGCGTGCGCGCGACGGATCTGGCCGCCTTCGAACACCAGGACCTGCCCTTCGAGCGCCTGGTCGACGCCGTCAACCCGGAACGTTCGCTGGCCCGGCACCCGTTGTTCCAGGTGATGGTGGTGTACCTGCCGGAACCAGGGGAAGAGCTGAGGCTGCCCGGCCTCCGCGCGCACCAGGAGGACTTCGCGCAGGGCGTCGCCAAGTTCGACCTCGAATTCGGCTTCCTGGAGAACACCGACGGGATCTCGGGCGCCATCGAATACAGCGCAGACCTGTTCGATCACGCGACGGCCGAAGGATTCGCACGGCGGCTGGTCGCCGTCCTGGAGCAGGTGGCCGACGACTCCACTGTCCCGGTCGGCGCGCTCGATGTCGTCGACGAAAACGAACACGCGCTGCTCACGCGGTGGAACGAGACCTCGCACGACGTCCCGGCGGTGACGCTGCCGGAGTTGTTCGAGGCGCAGGTTTCGCGCACTCCGGGGGCAACCGCTGTGGTGTGCGAGGGTGCTGAGCTTTCATATGCCGAGTTCAACGCGCGGGCGAATCGCCTGGCGCGGTGGCTGGTGGAGCAGGGAGTCTGCGCGGAGTCGGTGGTGGCGGTGTCACTGCCACGCTCGCTCGACCTGGTCGTCGCGCTGTATGCGATCCACAAGGCGGGTGGCGCCTATCTGCCACTCGACACGGACTACCCGGCCGATCGGTTGGCCTTCATGCTCGAAGACGCCGCTCCGGCGGTCGTTCTCGACGAGTTGCCCGTTGTGGACGGCTTCTCCGGGGAGAACCTGGGGCGGGTCGTGGATCCGTCGTCTCCGGCGTACGTGATCTACACGTCGGGCTCGACGGGGCGCCCGAAGGGTGTTGTCGTGCCTCACGAGGGCATCGTGAACCGTCTGTTGTGGATGCAGGCGGAGTACGGTCTCGTGGCCGATGATCGTGTTTTGCAGAAGACGCCGTCGAGTTTCGATGTGTCGGTGTGGGAGTTCTTCTGGCCGCTCCTGACTGGTGCGACGCTCGTGGTCGCCAAACCCGAGGGGCACAAGGATCCGGTCTATCTGGCGGAACTGATCCGCGACCAGCGGATCACGACCCTGCACTTCGTCCCGTCGATGCTGGAGGCGTTCCTCGCCGAGACCCCGCGGTGGCACGGCGTCCGCCGGGTCCTGTGCAGCGGCGAGGCACTGCCGCCGGAAGTGGCCGCGCGCGTCGAGGTCCCGCTGTACAACCTCTACGGGCCGACAGAGGCTTCGGTGGACGTCACCTCCTGGGAGGTCTCCGACGACACCGTCCCCATCGGACGTCCTGTGTGGAACACGCGGGTCCACGTCCTGGACGCCCGGCTCCAGCCCGTACCGCCGGGGGTGGCGGGCGAGCTGTACCTGGCCGGGGCGCAACTCGCGCGCGGTTACCTCGGCAGGCCGGGGCTGACCGCCGAACGGTTCGTGGCGAACCTGTTCGAGGCGGGGGAGCGGATGTACCGCACGGGCGATCTCGCGCGGTGGCGTGCCGACGGGGCGCTCGAGTACCTCGGCCGCGCCGACGACCAGGTCAAGCTGCGCGGCTTCCGGATCGAGCTCGGCGAGATCGAGTCCGTGCTGTCCGCCAGGGTGGTCCTGCGAGAAGGCAGGCTCGTCGCCTACCTGACCGGTGCGGCCGACATCGAGGCCACCCGGCGGCTGGCGGAAACTTCGCTGCCGGAGTACATGGTGCCGTCGGCGTTCGTGGTGCTGGACGAATTCCCGTTGACGCCCAACGGGAAGCTCGATCGCAAGGCGCTCCCCGCCCCGGACTTCGCCGGTGCGGTCTCCGGCGACGCCCCGCGCACGCCGCGCGAGGAACTGCTCGCGTCGCTCGTCGCCGGTGTCCTCGGGCTGGAGAAGGTCGGCGTCCACGACGACTTCTTCCGCCTCGGCGGTGACAGCATCGTCGCGATGCAACTGGTCGGCCGCGTGCGGAGCGCCGGGTTGCTGCTCAGCCCGCGTGACGTCTTCCGGCACCGGACCGTCGCCGGCTTGGCCGAGGTCAGTTCGGTGCGGCTCGACGCGCCCGGGTCGGCGAGCGGGAAGCCGTTGGTGGATCTCGATCCCGTCGAACGCACCGAGATCCTCGACGTCGCACCGGATACCGCGGAGGTGTGGCCGCTGACGCCGTTGCAGGCGGGGCTGCTCTTCCACGCGACGATGGACGGCGACGGGCCCGACGTCTACACCGTGCAGGTGTCCTTCGATCTCGACGGACCACTCGAGCCCGCCCGGCTGCGCGATGCCGCTCAGGCACTCGTCGACAGGCACGCCGTCCTGCGCACCGGATACCGCTACCTCGCCTCGGGGCGTCCTGTCGCTCTGGTGGCGCGCTCGGTCACGGTTCCCTGGCGTTTCGTGGAGTCGGCGGGCGACGTCGAGGCGGAAATGGCCCATGACCGGCGCCGCTTCGATCCGGCGGCCGCGCCGGTGCTGCGCTTCCTGCTGCTGGCTCTGCCGTCGGGAGGGCACCGGCTGGTGTTCACCCATCAGCATGTCCTGCTCGACGGCTGGTCGGTTCCGCGGCTGTTCGCGGAGTTGTCCCGGCAGTACGCCGGCGCCGACGTGGCACCGGCCCGCCAGTACCGCGACCATCTCGGCTGGCTCGGCGACCAGGATCGGGACGCGGCGGAAGCCGCTTGGCGGCGGGCGCTCGACGGGGTGGAAGAGCCGACCCACGTCGTCCCGCACGACCCGCAGCGGACTCCGGCGCTGCCGGACCGCTCGTCCCTGGAACTGCCGGAGCAGGCGACACAGGCGCTGGCCGGACTCGCCCGTTCGCGGGGGCTGACGCTGAACACCCTCGTCCGGACGGCGTGGAGCATCGTGCTCGGCAAGCTGACCGGCCGTTCCGACGTCGTGTTCGGCGCGACGGTCGCCGGGCGCCCGCCCGAGCTGGCCGGGGTCGAGACGATGATCGGCCTGTTCATCAACACGATCCCGGTACGTATCACGATCGACCCCGCCGAGAAGCTGGGCGCGCTGCTGGACCGGGTCCAGGACGAGCAGTCCGGTCTGCTCGCGCACCAGCACCTCGGGCTTACCGACATCCAGCGCGGTGCCGGGCTGGGGGAGCTGTTCGACACGCTGATGGTGTTCGAGAGCTATCCGGGCGCGGCGGAGGACGAGACCGGAGCCGGGTTGCGCGGGGAGATCGTGCGCCACGAGGACTCCACGCACTATCCGCTCACCTGGGCGGTGGAACCCGGCGCGCGGCTGAAGCTCACCGCCGAGTACCGCTCCGATCTGTTCGACGCAGGTCTGCCGGAGCGGCTTCCGGTCGCGATGGAGCGGGTGCTCGCCGCGATGGTGTCCGATGTGGACACTCCGGTCGGCAGGGTCGGCATCCTGGCCGAGGCCGACCTCGACCGGATCGTCCACGAGTGGAACGGCACGGCGCTCGCCGTCGAACCGTCCACCGTGGCCGGTCTGTTCGAGGAACAGGCCCGGCGTTCGCCCGGCGAGACGGCGGTGGTGTCCGGAGCGGTCGCCTGGTCGTTCGCCGAGCTGAACGAGCGCGCCAACCGGCTCGCCAGGGCACTGGTCGCCCACGGTGTGGGTCCCGAGGACTTCGTCGCCTTGGCACTGCCGCGTTCGGCGGACGTGCTGCTGGCGATCCTCGCGGTCCACAAGGCGGGGGCGGCGTACCTGCCGCTCGACCCGGAGTATCCGGCGGATCGGCTGGCCGCGATGCTGGCCGACGCGCGGCCGAAGCTGATCCTGACCGAGCCCGAACTGCTGGAGTCGCTGCCCAGGAACGAGATCGAGACGCTGGTGTTGTGCGCGCTCGTCATCGAAGATCGGTCGGCGCACGATCTGACCGATCGGGATCGCGTTCGCCCGCTCGATCCGGAACATCCGGCGTACGTGATCTACACGTCCGGTTCGACGGGGACGCCGAAGGGGGTCGTCGTCCCGCATCGCGGTGTGGTGAACCTGTTCCACAGCCACCGCGCCACGTTGCACCGGCCCGCGGTCGAGGCCACCGGCAAGCCGCATCTGCGGGTGGGGCACGCGTGGTCCTTCTCGTTCGACGCCTCCTGGCAGCCACAGCTGTGGCTGCTCGACGGGCATGCCGTGCACATCGTGGACGAAGAGACCCGTCGCGACCCGGAACTGCTGGCCGCGATGATCGACCGGGACGGTTTCGACTTCATCGAGGTCACGCCGTCGTTCTTCGCGCAGATGGCGGAGGCGGGCCTGCTCGACGGAGACCGGTGCCCGCTGGCCGTGATCGGAGTCGGTGGCGAGGCGGTGCCCGAGAACCTGTGGCGCCGTCTGGCCACTTTGGACGGAACCGACGCCTTCAACCTGTACGGTCCAACGGAGTCCACAGTGGACGCTTTGGTCGCGCGGATCGGCGACAGTGAGAATCCGCTGGTCGGGCGTCCTGTCGCGAACACCCGCGCCTACGTGCTGGACGCGTCGCTGCGACCGGTCCCGCCCGGCGTCACCGGTGAGCTGTACCTCGCCGGTTCCGGTCTCGCCCGGGGCTACCTCGGGCGTGCGGCGCTGACGTCGGAGCGGTTCGTGGCGGATCCGTTCGGCCCGGCGGGCGCACGGATGTACCGCACCGGTGACCTCGCCCGCTGGACCTCGGACGGCAGGCTGGACTTCGGCGGGCGCGCCGACGACCAGGCGAAGATCCGCGGGTTCCGGGTCGAACCGGGCGAGATCGAAGCGGTGCTCGAGCGGCACGACGACGTCGCACAGGCTGTCGTGCTGGTGCGGGAGGACCGTCCGCGGGTCAAGCAGCTGGTGGCCTACGTGGTGTCCACTGTGGATCGCGCGGACCTGCGGCGATTCGCCGCCGAAAGGCTTCCGGAGTACATGGTCCCGGCGGCGTTCGTGGCGCTCGACGCGCTTCCGGTGTTGTCCAACGGGAAACTGGACCGCAAGGCGCTGCCCGCGCCGGACTACGCGGAGCTGACCGGCGGCCGGGCGCCCGAGACCGCGCGAGAGAAGGCGCTGTGCGCACTCTTCGCGGAGGTGCTCGACGTACCGGAACTCGGCGCCGACGACGACTTCTTCGCCCTCGGCGGGGACAGTATCGTCGCCATGCGGCTGGTCAGCCGGGCTCGCGCGGCCGGGCTGAAGATCACGCCGCACGAGGTGTTCGCGCGCCGGACGGTCGCGGCGCTGGCCGAGGTCGCCGAGAGCCTGGCGGACGACGACGTGATCACGCCGACGCCGATCATGCACGCGCTGCGCGAACTCGGTGGGCCGATCGACGGCTACCACCAGGCGGCCCTGCTGCGCACGCCGTCCGGGATGACCGCCGAGCAGCTGGAGACCGTTCTCGGCGCGGTCGTCGCGCGGCACGACATGCTGCGGGCGCGGCTCGACCGGTCGGTGCCGGGCTGGGCGCTCCGGGTGGCCGGATCGGTCGACGTCGTCGTCGAACGTGTCGAGGTCGTGGGCGATCTGCCGGCGCTGATCGAACGGCACGCGGAACCGACCCGGGCCCGGCTCGACCCGGACGCGGGCGTGATGCTGAGCGCGACGTGGTTCGACGCGGGATCGGCCGGGCCAGGACGGTTGCTGCTGATGATCCATCACCTGGCCGTCGACGGGGTCTCGTGGCGGATCCTGCTGCCGGACCTCACCTCCGCCTGGGACGCGGTCGCCGACGGTCGTGAGCCGGAGCTGTCCTCGGTGGACACTTCGTTCCGGCGGTGGTCGCGCGCTCTGTCCATACAGGACCGCGAGGGCGAACTGGACCGGTGGAAGTCGGTGCTGGGCGGCGGGGAGCCGATCCCGCTGGACCGGGTGCTCGACCCCGCGCGGGACGTGCTGGGCACCGTGCGGAAGGTGTCGCTGACGCTGCCCGCCGAGCGGACGGCCCCGCTGCTGTCCCGCGTTCCGTCGGCGTTGCGGGCCACGGTCAACGACGTCCTGCTCACCGGTCTCGCGCTCGCCGTCGCCCGGTGGCGCCGGGACGGGGGACGGGCGGTGCTGGTCGACGTCGAGGGACACGGCCGCGAAGAGGAACTGGCCGGTGGCGCGGATCTTTCGCGGACGGTCGGCTGGTTCACCAGCGTCGTGCCGGTCTGCCTCGACTTGGGCGACCTCGATCTGGACGACGCCTTCGCGGGCGGGGCCGCCGCCGTCGTCGCGCTCGAGCGGGTTCGGGCACACCTCGACGGCCTGCCGGACGCGGGGATCGGGCACGGCGTGCTCCGATACCTCAACCCGCGCACCGGCCCCGAACTCGCGAAATTCGCGAAGCCGCAGATCGAGTTCAACTACCTGGGCCGGATCGGCGTCCCCGAGGAGACCGACTGGTCGTACGCGGCGGAGGCCGAGTCGGCCGAACTCGGGGCGGACGACGGGATGCCGGTCTCGCATGCTTTGACGATCAACGCCCTGACCGAGGACCGCCCTGGCGGCCCCGAGTTGGGGGCACACTGGACCTGGCCGGAGGCCGTGCTGACCGAAGGATCGGTGCGGGCACTGGCGGAGGACTGGTTCGCCGCACTGGACGCGCTCATCCGCCGGGCTGATTCACCGGATACACCAAAGGAGAACAAGGCATGACGAACCCGTTCGAGAACCCCGACGGCACGTACCTGGTGCTGGTCAACGACGAGGGACAGCACAGCCTGTGGCCCGAGTTCGTCGAGGTCCCGGCGGGCTGGACCACGAAGTTCGGCCCGGCCTCGCGTCCCGCGTGCCTCGAGTACGTCGAGACCAACTGGACGGACCTGCGGCCCGCTTCGCTCGTCAAGGCCATGGAGTCCTGAGCCGCTTGAAGTCCGTGAAGGACTCCTTCCCTACCTTCAGGGTAGGCAAGGGGCCCTTCACGGACCGCACCCACGAGCAACCGCAGCCAGAACCCAGTCGCCACTCGTGACCCATCCGCCGACTCGGTACTTCACGTGATCGGACGGACGACACGCGTGACTGGACGGGCGACACGCGTGCGGTAGGGGCCTCACCGCGAGTTGGCTGCCCACTCACGCGAACCCTCGCGTTTAGAGGACTAAATGCGAGCCCCGTAACGCGAAACAGGGCCGCGAGCGGAAAGCTCGCGGCCCTGTTCCTTCCCGAAAGGGCTCAGGAAGCCGGTTTGACCTCGGTCTTCGGGTCGCCGTCGACCGCGGCGGTGAGCTGCGGGACGATCCGGTCGACCACGTACGGCACGCTCAGCACGGTCACGAAGGAGACAGCGCTGCCGTAGGTTCCTTCGTTCTCGACGAAGATCTCACGCTTTTCCTTCGCCACCTTCAGGCCGGTGTAGAGGGCGTCCTTGCCGAGGATCTCCTGCGCCTTCGCCGGGGTGTCGATGAGCCACACGAGCGCGTCGCGGTCGAGCAGGTCGGTCCGTTCGGCGCTGATGCTCTTGCCGAACTTGTCGCCGATCGCGGCGTCGAGGTCGGCGGGCAGCTTGAAGCCGAGGGATTCGAGGATGCGCGAGCGCGGGTCCTGGCTGCCGTAGACGAAGTAGCCCTCGTAGGTCGAGGCCATCAGGGCCGACTTGCCCGCGAATTCCGGGTGCTCCTTGCGGACCTGGGCGAACTTGTCCTCGACGCCCTTGACCAGCTCGTTGGCCTTGGTCGCGCGCCCGACGGCCTGGCCGACCTTCTTGGTCGCCTCCTGCCACGGGATGCCGTAGTCGTTGTACTCCTTGGGCTGCGCGACGACCGGGACGCCGATCTGGCCCAGCTTGTCGTACTGCTCCTTGGTGAGGCCGGAGTACAGCGCGATGATCAGATCCGGCTTGAGCGCGGCGATCTTCTCGTACTGCGGACCGTCGACGTCCTTGAGGACCTCGGGCAGCGCGGCGCCGCCGAGTTTGTCGGTCGCCCACGGGGCGATGGTGCCGGGGAACTTGCCGAGCCACTCGGTGACGCCGACCGGGACCACGCCGAGGGCGAGCAGCGCGTCCTGTTCGGTCAGCCCGACCGTGACGACGCGCTTGGGCTCCTGGGTGATGGTGGTGCTGCCGTACTTGTGCTCGATCGTGGTCGGGAACGCGTTCGCGTCGACCGCCGAGCCCGCGGAGTTCTGCGCGGCCGGGTTGGCCGACTCGCCGCCACCTCCGCACGCGGTGAGCGAGGCGGCCAGCACCAGGGTGGACGCCAGCACGCCGGCGGTCTTCAGGCGCCCCCGCGCGGCGGAGAGGGTGGGGATTCGGGCCATCATCCGTCCTTCTTGATCGGCAATCCGGCGAAATGCCGGATTAATCGAAATTCAGGTTTGGCTAACCTAAGACGCTGACCGTCCGATTGCAACCGGCGGCGCTGCGTCCCGGGTCACGTCCGTGAACGGTTGTCCGACCAGGCCGCCCAAAGCGTTGCGTACTGACCACCGGAGGCCACGAGTTCGTCGTGCGTCCCGCTTTCGACGACCACGCCCGCGTCGAGCACGACGACGCGATCCGAGGCAGCCGCCTGCGTCAACCGGTGCGCGACGACGAGACCGGTCCTGCCTTCGAGCGCGGCCGCCGCGGCGGCTTCGAGGGTCTTCGCGCCCGCGCTCCCGGCCTCGGCGGTGGCCTCGTCGAGGATCGCGATCGGCGGGTTCGCGAGGACCAGTCTTGCCAGCGCCAGCTGCTGGGATTGGGTGACCGTCAGCTGGTGCCCGCCCTCGCCGACCACGGTCGCCAGACCGTCGCCCAGCGCCTCTGCCCAGCCGCGCGCGCCGACTTTGTCCAGTGCCGCCAACAGTTCCGTGTCGGACGCGTCGGGCCGGGCCAGCCGGAGGTCGTCCGACAGCGAACCGGCGAACACGTGCACCTCCTGGCTGATCAGCGCGACAGCCTGCCGGGTGGCGGACGGCCCGAGTTCGTCGAGCGGGACCCCGCCGACGGACACCGTGCCCGAGCCCGGGGTGTGGATCCCGGCGATCAGCTTGGCCAGCGTCGTCTTCCCGGCGCCGCTCGCGCCGACCAGCGCGACCCGCTCACCGGGTGCGAGACTCAGGTCGACGTCGCGCAGCACCGGGTGTCCGTCCACATAGGAGTGGAAGATCCCGGCAGCCTTCACCGACGCGTCAACGGGTTTCGCGGGCCGCTCGGGCTCGCGCGGCGCGGGGAGGTCGGCGACGCCGATCAGCCGGGCGAGGCTCGCGGCGGCCGCCTGCGCGTCGTCCACCAGCGCGAGCGCGGTGTTGATCGGGCCGAACAGGCTGTGGAAGTACAACGCCGCCGCGGTCGCCGCGCCGATGGTCACCGCGTCGGCGCCCACCAGCAGGAAACCGGCCGCGAGCACGGCCGAGAGGCCGACGAACTCGGCGAGGTTGAGCCGGGCGAAGAACGTCGTCATCAGCCGGACACCGCGCAGCATCAGCTCCATCGCGCCTTCGGACCGCTGCCGGACCCGCTCCACGTGGGCGTCGGCGAGACGGAACGCGCGGACGGTCTTCGCGCCGCCGATCGTGTCGAGTAGTTGCTGCTGTTGCGATCCCGTCGCGATCCGCTGCTTCGCGTACAACGGGACGGCGTTGCGGACGTACCAGCGCACAGTGTGCAGCTGGATCGGCGTCGCCAGCAGCGCGGCCAGGAGGAACCGCCAGTCGAGGACGGCGAGGGCGCCGAGCGTCAGCACGATGGTGAGCGCCGAGCGGCCCAGTTCGGGCAAGGCGTCGCGCACCGCCCTCGCGACCACCGTGACGTCGTTGGTGACCCGCGCGGTCAGGTCGCCGGAACCCGCGCGTTCGACCTGCTCGAGCGGGAGGCTCAGTGCCCTGTCGACGAACCTTTCGCGCAGTTCCGCCAGCAAAGTCTCGCCGAGCCTCGCGGTCAGCGAGACACCCAGCGCCGTCGCGATCGCCTGGGCGATGGCGACCAGGACCAGCGCCACCACCGGGGTGGTCAGTTCGGTCGCGGGGCGTTTCTCGATGACGAGATCGACGATGTGGCCGAGCAGCCGAGCGGTGAGCAGCCCGATCGCGGTCGCGCCGACGAGCATCAGGAGCGCTCCGGCGGCCCGGGCTTTCGAGGTGCGGAGCAGTTCGCCGAGGACCGCGCGGATCCGCTTGCCGTCCGCGGTCGGGAGGAGTTCGCGGGTCATGACAGCACCGCCGCGCGGTAGTCGGCGCGATCGCGCGCGAGGTCGGCGTGGCCGCCTTCACCCGTGACCCGGCCGCCGTCGAGGACGACGACGCGGTCGGCGACGGCGAGGAGGGCGGGACTCGTGGTTACCAGGATCGTGGTCCGTCCTTGTCGTAGCCGGGCGAGTCCGGTGGCGATCTTCGCCTCGGTCACGGTGTCGACCGCCGTCGTCGGATCGTGGACGACGAGCACCGGCGCGTCCGCGGCGAGGGCGCGGGCGAGGGCGACGCGCTGCCGCTGGCCGCCGGAAAGGGAACGCCCGCGTTCGGTGACCGCGGTCGCGGTGCCGTCCGGCAACGCCGCCGCGACCTCGTCCGCCGCCGACGCGGCCAGTGCCTCGTCCGGGGCGGTGCCCACGTTCTCCGCCAGCGTTCCTTCGAACAGGTCCGCGTCGTGCGCGGCGACCAGGACGACTTCGCGGACACGTTCGGGGTCCACAGTGGACAGATCGACGCCGTCGACGTGGACCTTGCCCCCGGTGGGATCACCCGCCCTGCCGAGGCAATCGAGCAGGTCGGTCGCGGCGGCCGGATCGGTGGCGACGACACCGACCAGCTGCCCGGAGGGGATCTCGAGGTCGACTCCGCGGAGGCTGCCGTACGAGACGTCGGTGAACCGGACGTTCCCGGCGGCGGGGGAGGGGAGTTCGCCATCGCCCGCCCCGACCACCGTCGGCGTGGTCAGCAGATCGGCGACCCGGGACGCCGATGCGCGGCCCTGAGCCAGTTCGCCGTTGACCCACGCGAAGATCAGGAACGGGGTGAGCAGGAACTGGGCGAGCCCGACCGCCGCGACGAGTTCGCCGACGCTGATCGAACCCGACGACGCGAGGTGCCCGCCGACGAGGGCGACGATCGCGATGAAGATCCCGGTCAGCGCGAGTACGGCGCCGTCGTGCCAGGCCTTGGCCCGCGCGGCGCGCAGGGTTGCCCTGAGCGAGTTCTGACTCGTGTCGCGGTAGCGGGCGACGGCGGCGGGTTCGGCGCCGATGCCCTTGAGCACCCGCAGGCCGGACACCAGATCCGTGGCGACGCCCGAAGCGTGCGCGGACCGTTCCTGTTCGGCTTCGCTGCGGCGCTCCAGCGGTTTGCCGATGAGATGCGCGAGGTACAGCAGCGGCGGCGTGCCCAGGAGGACGAGGAGGCCCAGCGGCAGCGAGATGCGCAGCAGCGCGACGGCGCTGACCAGGACCCCGGCGAGCGCGGCGATCCCGAACGGCAGCGCCGCGTTCACGACCCCGACCCGTTGCGCGTCACTGGTGCCGATGTTGACCAGTTCGCCGGCCAGCTTGCCGCTTTCGGCACCGCCACCGGGATGCAGGACGCGTCTGCTGATCGCGAGGCGGATGTCGTGCGCCGCCCGGAGCGAGGCGCCCTCGGCCGCGCGCGCGGCGAACCGGTAGCTATAGGACAGCGCCGCGAAGACCACGCCGAGTACGGCGAGCCAGAACACGAGCGTGCCCACCGAGCGGCCGGCGACGGCCTGGTCGATCACCACGCCGATGATCACCGGGACGAGTGCTTCGCCGCCTTGATGGCACGCGGCGAGCACGGATGCGAGCGTGACTTGTCGTCGCTGCCCGGAAATCGCCTGGCGCAGGACGCTCCGGCTGGTGGTGGCCGTTGCGGACACCGGCGCCTCCGTTCTCTGGGGTAGGTAAGGCTAGTCTAAGTAGACAGCTCGTTGAGGTGAACTCCGGCGTTCGGTTAGCCTCGCCTCATTCGAAGGAGGTTCCGTGGTCGTCGCCGAACGCGCGCCCGCCGAGACGTCCCCGCCGAGCACGGTGGCACGGACGTTCCGCGCGGGCGGTCTGGTGCTCGGGCTCGCCCTGCTGGCGCTCGTGTTCCTGCTCAGCATCTGGGTGGGATCGAAGAGCATCCCGTTCACGTCCACCTGGTCGGTGCTGTGGCACAACGACGGCTCGACCGACGCGGTGATCATCCACGACCTCCGCATCCCGCGGACCCTGCTGGGCGTGGTCGTCGGCGCGGCGTTCGGTCTGGCGGGCGCGGTGATGCAGGCGCTGACCCGGAATCCGCTCGCCGATCCCGGCCTTCTCGGGGTCAACACCGGCGCTGCCGCCGCGGTCGTCTCCGGTATCGCTTTCGTCGGTGTCACCAGCGTGCTCGGCTACATCTGGTTCGCTTTCGCCGGGGCGGCGATCGCCTCGGTCGTGGTGTACGTCCTCGGCTCGGCCGGGCGCAGCGCCACGCCGGACCGCCTCGTGCTCGCCGGTTCGGCGGTCATGGCGGTGCTCCAGGCCTACATCGTCGGTGTCCTGCTGCTGATGCCCGAGACGTTCAACCAGTTCCGGTTCTGGAACGTCGGTTCGCTCAGCGGCCGGAAATGGGACGTGTTCTGGCAGATCTCGCCGTTCGTCGTGATCGGCGCGATCATCGCGCTGCTGCTCGCCCGGCCGCTCAACATCCTCGCGCTCGGAGACCAGACCGGCAAGGCGCTGGGTGCCCACGTGGGCCGCACCCGCGTGTTCGGCGCGATCGTGGTGATGCTGCTCTGCGGCGCGGGTACCGCCGCCATCGGGCCGGTCCTGTTCCTCGGGCTCGCCGTGCCGCACGCCGCGCGCATGCTGGTCGGCCCGGATCAGCGATGGGTCCTTCCGTACTCGATGCTGCTCGCGCCGATCGCGCTGATCGGCGCCGACGTCGTCGGCCGCGTGCTGAACCCGCCGGAGGAACTGCAGGCGGGCATCGTGGTCGCGTTCCTCGGCGCGCCGGTGTTCATCGCGCTCTGCCGTCGCAGGAAGCTGGCCCGGCTGTGACACCAGGCAAGGGGACCGCGATCAAGGAGCCACCGATGAGCACCCGTGTCCTGCGCACCCTGGGCGGCGGACTTTCCCTGCGGGTCACCCCGAGGGCGGCGATCGTCGTCGCTCTGCTGGCCATCGCCGTGTTCTTCGTCGGCGCCGTCAGCATGACCACCGGCGATTACCCGCTGTCGGTCGGCGAGGTCATCCAGACGCTGTTCGGCTTCGGCGACCGGAGCACCGAGTTCATCGTGACGACCTTGCGGCTGCCTCGGCTGCTGACCGCGCTGCTGGTCGGCGGTGCGCTCGCGGTCAGCGGCGCGATCCTGCAGAGCCTCTCCGGGAACCCCTTGGGCAGCCCCGACTTCATCGGCTTCACCGAAGGCGCGGCCGCCGGGGCGCTGCTGACGATCATCGTGGTGCACGGCGGGATGCTCCAGGTCTCGTTCGGCGCGCTGGTCGGCGGCGTCACGACGGCGGCGTTGATCGCTTTGCTCGCGTTCAAACGCGGTGTGCACGCCTTCCGGCTGATCCTCGTCGGGATCGGCGTGAACGCGATGCTCATCGCGTTCAACTCCTATCTGATCACCAGGGCCGCCCAGCAGGACGGCCTCGCGGCGCAGGCCTGGCTGGTCGGCGGGCTCAACGGACGCGGCTGGGAACACGTCGTCCCGGTGGCGATCGCGATCGCCGTCCTGCTGCCGCCCGGCTTCGTCTACGGCAGAAGGCTTTCCCTGCTGGAGATGGGCGACGACTCGGCCAAGGGGCTCGGCGTGCCCGTCGAGCGGAGCCGGCTGGTGCTCCTCGGCGTCAGCGTCGGGTTGTGCTCGATCGCGACGGCTGCCGCCGGTCCGATCGCGTTCCTCGCCCTCGCGGCGCCTCAGCTGGCGAAGCGGCTCACGCGATCCTCGGGGCCCGGGCTCGCCGCGTCCGCGCTGATGGGCATGCTCCTGCTGGTGACGAGCGACCTGATCACCCAGCAGTTGTTCGCCGGCCTGCCCGTCGGTCTCGTGACCGGGGCGATCGGCGGGCTGTACCTGGCCTGGCTGCTGGTGTCCCGGCGCGGGGTCAGCCGACCTGCGCGCTGACCGGCTCGATCGGCGCGGGCTCGCCGAAGCGGGCCAGCGCCAGCGCCGCCGAAACCGCGAGCGCGAATCCGACCACCGCCACCGCCGCGAACCCGGGTCTCGTGGTGTCGCCGAGTACGAGAACCCCGATGAGGGAAGGCAAGACGGTCTCGCCGATCACCATCATCGCGGTCGAGGTGGTGACGCTGCCGCGCTGCAACGCGGTGGCGTAGAACAACATCGCCAGCGCGCCCGCCACGGCGAGCGTGTACGTGGCCGGGTCGGTCAGCAGGTCCAGCGGGGTGAGACTGGTGAGCACACGGCCGGAGAGGGCGACCACGCCGAAGCACAGTCCGGCGATCAGGCCCAGCGCCGGTGTCCGGATCCGCCGCGACGCGCGGCCGGCGAGCATCCCGGCCGTGCCGAGTACGACCACCGCGCCGATCAGCACGAGCCGGAAGCCCAGCCCGGTCGCCGCCGAGCCTTCGCTCTCGGCCGACATCCCGAGCAGCGCGAGCCCGGCGCAGACGACCGCCACCGCCGTCCACTCGCGACGTCCCAACCGGACACCGAGCGCCCGCGCCGCGACCGCTGTCACGGCGAGGCTTCCCGGCAGCGCCGCCTGGACCACGAACAGCGGCAGCACGCGCAGGGCGACGAGCTGGGCGACGAAGCCGATGACGTCGAGCGCGAGCCCCGCGACGAACTTCCACTGCCGAAGCACCCGCACGAGGAGCTTGGGATCGACGCGGTCTTCGTCGCCTGAAGTCGCCTTCGCGGCGATCGCCTGCATCACCGAAGCGACGCCGTACGCACAGGCCGCGAAGAACGCGCAGATCAATCCCCACCACATGGAGCGTCAGCCTAGTCCTGTCCGATGTGTAGAGTGGCCGGATGTCGAACACGAGTTCGAGTGCTGCAGAACCAGTGGACCGGTCCTGGCCGGACGCGATCGCCGAGGACGAGGCCGGGATCCAGTGGGACTTCCTGCGCTTCCTCCGTGCCACCGCGGTGAACAAGGTCGCCGGGCTGACCAGGGAGCAAGCGGCCGCGACGCCGCTGCCCGTGTCCCCTCGGATGAGCGCGCTGGGCGTGCTCAAACACCTGACCGCGGTGGAGCGCTGGTGGCTCTCGATCGAGGCGGGCGGCGCGGATCTGCCGTCGCTGTGGGAAGGCTCACCGGATCCGAGCTGGGACCTGGCAGAGGGCGACGACCCGCGCTCGGTCGTCGAGGCATACCGCGCCGAGTGGGCGTTTTCGGAGTCGTCGCTGGCCGGGGTCTCGCCGGACGAGCGGGCGCGCCGGTCGGGGAAGTTCACCGTCCGCTGGGTGCTGGCCCATGTCGTGCAGGAGACGGCGCGGCACGTCGGGCACCTGGACATCTTGCGGGAGCTGGCCGACGGAACGGTCGGCGAATAGCGCCGTAAGGTGTGCGCATGGCTGACAGGCTGTACTTCCGGCAATTGCTCGCGGGCCGTGACTTCGCGGTGGGGGATCCGGTCGCGACGCAGATGGTCAACTTCGCCTACCTGATCGGTGACAGGGAGACGAACGAAGCGGTCCTCGTCGATCCGGCGTACGCCGTGGGCGACCTGCTCGACCTGCTGGAAGCCGACGGCATGCGGCTCACCGGGGTGCTCGCCACGCATCACCACCCCGACCACGTCGGCGGCGAGATGATGGGCTTCTCACTGCCCGGGATCGCGGAGCTGCTGGAACGCGTCCAGGTGCCGATCCACGTCAACGGCGCCGAAGCCGAGTGGGTCCGCCGCACCACCGGCGTCTCGGAAACCGATCTTCGCTCGCACGAGCACGACGAGGTCCTCGAGGTCGGCGCGGTGCCGATCCGGCTGCTGCACACGCCGGGGCACACACCGGGCAGTCAGTGCTTCCTCGTCGACGGACGGCTCGTCTCGGGCGACACGCTGTTCCTCGAAGGCTGCGGCCGGACCGATTTCCCCGGCGGTGACGCGGAAGCGATCTACCGGAGCCTGCAGTGGCTCGCCGGGCTGGACGGGGATCCGGTCGTCTACCCGGGACACCAGTATTCGGCCGAACCGTCGGCGAACCTTTCGCGGGTGAAGGACACGAACTTCGTGTTCCAGCCGAAGTCGCCGGCCGAATGGCGGCGGATGTTCGGCGGCTGAGGCACTCCTGACCCACCACTGTGGGGACCCTGGTCGCTCGAGTTCCGTGAAGGACTCCTTCACTACCTTCAGGGTAGGCAAGGGGCCCTTCACGGACCGGGCCCAGGGGCGGCAGGCGTCCAGATCGCGGGACGCGAGGGCGTGCCGATTGACCCGGCCCGTCCCGGAAGCCGAAGCTCGGAACCGTGACGCTCAAGCTGCATTGGTTCCTGCCCACCACCGGTGACGGCCGGACGATCGTGGAGCACTTCCACGCCAGTCGCGCCGCCGGGGCGTCCGCCGCCCGCGAGCCGAGCCTCGACTATCTCGCGCAGGTCGCCCGCGCCGCCGAGGCCAGCGGGTTCGAAGGCGTGCTGACCCCGACCGGGACCTGGTGCGAGGACGCCTGGCTGACGACGGCCGCGCTCATCCGCGAGACGAGAAGCCTCAAGTTCCTCGTCGCGTTCCGGCCGGGGACGGTCTCGCCGACACTGGCCGCGCAGATGGCCGGAACGTTCCAGCGGATCTCGCAAGGACGCGTGCTGCTCAACGTCGTCACCGGCGGAGACGCGGTCGAGCAGCGCCGCTTCGGTGACTGGCACGACCACGACCAGCGCTACGCCCGGACCGGCGAGTTCCTCGAGATCGTGCGCGGGGTGTGGAGCGGCAAGCCGTTCGACTTCGACGGCGAACACTTGAAGGTCGAGGGCGCGACCACGCGCGCGGCGCCGGACCCGGTGCCGCCGATCTACTTCGGCGGCTCGTCCGCGGCGGCGCTGCCGATCGCGGCGAGGCACGCCGACGTCTACCTGACGTGGGGCGAGCCGCCCGCACAGGTCGCCGAGAAGATCGCGAAGGTCCGCGAGCTCGCGGAGGAACAGGGCCGGAAACTCCGCTTCGGCATCCGGCTGCACACCCTCTCCCGTGACACGGCGGCGGAAGCGTGGGCGGAGGCGGGCAAACTGCTCGACGCGATCGACCCCGAGCGGATCGCCCACACCCAGAAGCAGCTGTCCGCCAGCGAGTCCGTCGGCCAGCAGCGCATGGCGGCGCTGAACAAGGGAAACACCGAAGGCGGCGTCCGCGGTCTGGAGATCCATCCGAACCTGTGGGCCGGGATCGGCCTGGTGCGCGGCGGTGCGGGCACCGCGCTCGTCGGCAGCCACCGTGAGGTCGCCGACCTCATCGAGGAGTACCACTCGCACGGCATCGAGGAGTTCGTCCTCTCCGGATACCCGCATCTGGAGGAGGCGTACTGGTTCGGCGAAGGGGTGCGGCCGGAGCTGGTCCGCCGAGGGTTAGTCCCAGCGCTGTGAGGCGTACACGACGACGTTGTCCCGATAGGACCGTTTCGCCGCATCGAAGCTGCCGCCGCAGGTGATCAACCGGAGCGCGCTCCCCGGCGCGGGGCCGTAGACGGCCTGCGTCGGGAACTCGTTCTTCGGGTAGCGCTGCACCGAGTCGACCCGGAACACGACCTCGCCGCCGTCGGACCGCGCGACCCGCACCTCGTCGCCGGAGCGCAGTTCGCGCAGCCGGTGGAACGGCGCCGGTCCGGAGCGCGAATCGACGTGCGCCGCGAGGACGGCGGGGCCGGGGTCGCCGGGCACCGGGCCGTCCTCGTACCAGCCGACGTCGGAAAACCGTTCGGGTGCCTGGAGTTCACCCGCCGCACCGAGCGCGAGCGGGATCAGGCCGGTCTGGTCGAAACCGATCGCCGGGATGGTCAGCCGGACCGGCGAAACCTCGGCCCTGGCGGGGAGCGGGAGCGGGCCGGACACGGCGGGCGCCACCGTCCCCGCCGGGAGCGAAGGGGCCTCGGCAGGTGCGCAACCGGCCAGTGCGATGAGTCCTAAGAGGACAAAGGCGGCGCGGTCAGCGGTCATGTACCGGGCGCCGCCGGATCGCCAGGACGGTCAGCGCGGCCAGCACCGGAAGAGCTGCGAAAGGCCACCATGGCAGGGAATTCTCCGCCGTCCCGCCACCGCCGGTCTCGACACCGAGCTTCGGCGGATCCGGCAGAGTGGCGCCATCGGCGATCGGCTCGGTCTTCAATCCGGCGCCGTTCTCCGTCACCAGCAGGCTGGTCGTCGACCCGGCCTTGACGTCCACCGTGGACTCGGACGACGCGCCGCCGGAGGTCAGCTTCAGCGGCCAGCGTCCTTCGGGAAGGTTGGTGTAAGGCGTCGTGACACCGTACGCGGCGTCGCTCGCCACGGCCTTCCCGTCCGGTCCGGTGACGGTCACCGGGGCCAGCGCGGCCGAACCCTGCACGACGCGCACCCGGCCGTTGCCCGCCGCGGGCGCGGTCAGATCGTCCTGGACCAGATCGCCCTGCAGGCCGCCGCCGGGTCCGTTCGCGAACACCAGCAGGGAGTACGCGCTCGTTTCCTTGATCTCGATCGTCGCGCTCAGCGCGGGAGGTGAGGACGCGGCCGCGTCGGCGGGCCGCATCGAAATCGTGTACGCGCCGGGAGCCACCGAGGAGTACGGCGTCACCGCGCCGTAGCCCGCCTTGCGGATCACGACCTTCTCGGCCTTGCCGAAAGCGGCGAAATAGACGTCGACCGGCGGGACCTTGGGGGAGAGGTGACCGACGCGGATCCAGCCGACCCCGGGACCGGGGGCCGCGTTCGCCGGGAGCGGCAGGCCCCCGAGCAGGAGTAGTGCAGCGGCAAGCAGGCCGGCGGGTCTCAGCAGGGCCTTGAGAGGACGCATGGCGGGGACCTTTCTTGCCGGGGATCAGGGTGCGGAGAACGGCGTGAGCAGCCCGGACGGCGGGAACAGCGGGTACGTCACGAGCACCCCGCCCGGCACACGGGTGACGGACGCGGGTTCGAACGTGGTGCGCTGACCGGTGTAGAAGTCGGCGATGGCACCTTCGTCGTTACCGGAGACGACCAGACGGCGTAGCGGCTGACCTGCGGCGGCTTCGCTTGGCGCGGAAGGGAAGTCGACCAGGCGCACGGGCTGGAGGGTGGCGAGCGCGGCCACGGTGGCGATGAGCCGGGGGTCGACCTCGCCCGCGTTCAGCGCGTCCCGGGTGCGCCCTTCACAGCCGATCCGCTGCGAGGACGCCAACGCCGCCCCGGCGCGAGAGCGCGCCCCTGATTCGTCGGTCTCGCCTGCCGGATCCGAGGGCTCGCCGAAGCGCGAGACGGTGACCGTGTCCGGTCCGGAGCCGAAGACCGCGACCTTGTCGGTGCCGTCGAGAAACGCCGACGCGGCCGGGAAACGCGGCCGGTCGCGTTGCCCGGACGCGGTCAGCACGGCCCATTCCGGGGCCGCGCAGGTCGACGGACAAGAGCCGATCGGGATCAGGGAACCGGTCGGCCAGCCGCCGGCGGCGAGTGCGGTCCAGCTCGCGTCGTCGACCAGGACGACGGCGCCGGAAGCGTTGTCCCGCAACCATTCCCGTGCCTGGGTGAGCGCGAGACCGGCGGACGGCTCCGGTCTCAGCCTGCCGAAACCGTGCACCCAGCCCGCGACGGAGACGAGGGCCAGCACCACGGCCAGCACGACGGCGGACACCGGACGGCGGATCGGGACCAGGCGATGCCCGGCGGGCCGCCTGCCCGCCGCGACCGTCGCCGCGACTTCGGCGATGAGCAGCGGCGTCAGCGGGATCAGGAGGGCGAGAGGGAGTTCGACGGGGATCGCGGGCCAGGCGAGGACAGCGGCGATCAGCAACGCCGACACGGCGAGCGGCCGGGTGCGGGGCAGGACCATCCCGGCGACGATCGCGACCATCGACAGCACGACGAGCACCGGATCCAGCGCGACCCAGGTGGCGATACCCGGCGGTCCCGGGGTGGGCAGCTCCGGGCGCAGCGCCGGACCCGCCGGTCCGAAAGCGACGCCGAGGCCGAGCGTGAACACCACGGCGGTGAACGCGACCCGGGAGTCCTCGCGCCGCCGGGCGAGCAGCCAGCCCGCCGCGGGCAACGCCAGTAGGGACAGCGGTGACGTGAGCACCGCCGCCAGCAGGCACAGCGCGGCCAGGACGTCGTGCCACGGTCGCGCCCGCTCGCGGGGTGTCGCGGCGAGGACGAGAGCGGCCAGCACCCAGGTGACGGCGAGGTGCTCGACGATCGCCACCCGTTGCAGGCCGATCGCGAGCGGCGAAACGGCCATCAGCACGACGGCCGTGGTCGCCGCCCAGAACGGCAAGCCCAGCCGTCGCGCGAGGATCCACAACAGGACCGCGCACAGCACGGCCGCGAAGACCATTGTTTCGCGGACCGCCGTGACCGGGACGGTGTTCCGGTCGAACGCGCGCGAGATCAGCGCGTACCCGGCGAGCTGGATCCAGCCGAACGGCGACGTCCCGGTTTCGCCGGTGCCGGTGAAGGAAGTGAGGTGGCTCAAGGCGAAGACCTGCGCGACGGTCGCCGGTTCGCTGGCGGGGGACGGGGACGGCGACGCCAGATTGAGCACACGCACGCCGCCGGTGACCACGAGGAGGGTGAGGACGACGTCGATGGACAGCAACCGCCGTGCGGCCGTCTCCACCCGGCGACGGCCGTCGATACTGACGGGGATTCGGCCCGGTGGCGCGTTCCCCCGGTGCTGGGCCACCCGGGAAGCCTAGCCTTGGAATCCCGACATGACCACAGCCGAAGTGACCATGGCTGAAGGACGAAAGTCTTTTGATCACTTGAAGTCGCGCGTTTTGGCCGACAGGCCTCGGGATCGCGATGGCAGGGCGCCTTTTCGCGTTCGGTAAGTGATTTTCGGAGTTGCGCCCTGGTAGCGCGATCCCGATCGCGCGATAAACTACAAAGTGCGAGACAGGGCCAAAGCCGCGGTCCGGACGGCGGGCGCGACGCGGTTGGTGTGCATGCGATTCGCCCAGCCGGAGATCGACAACGCCGCCACCGCAACACCTTTCGCGTCGAGCAGCGGGCTCGCGGCGCAGACGACGCCGACGCCGGACTCCTCCCGTTCGAACGCGATGCCCTCGCCGCGGATCTTGGCGAGCTGACGGCGCAGCAGTCCTGCCGCGGTGATCGTGCGGACGCTGACCCTGGGCAAACCGGCGTCGATCACTTGCGTCACAACGGATTCCGGGGAGAAGGCGAGGATCGCCTTCCCGACGCCGGTGGCGTGCGCGGGAAAACGGCCACCGATCCGGGACGGCAGCGACGGCGCGTCGGGGCCGCGCAGGATGTCGAGATAGACGACCTCGGTGCCCTCCAGGACCGCGAGATGCACGGTGTTGCGGGTCGCCTCGCGGAGATCGGCGAGATACGGGCGCGCCGCCTCGACCAGTCCACGGCGCCGTACCGCCAGTTGGCCTATCTCGAACAGCTTGAGCCCGAGCCTCAGTGCCGCGTCCTCGCGTTCGAGAAGCCCTGTCGCGACCAGATGACCGGTGAGCCGGTGGACGGTCGATTTCGCCAGCCCGGTCCGCCGCGCCAGCTCGGAAACGCCGAGGGCGTCGTCGCCGGGACGGAAGGCCGAGAGCAGCGCGGTGACGCGGGCGGCGACGAGGCCGTCCGCTCCGGTTCGTTCCGGGTCGTCGTTCCGCCCAGCGGCACGCATGGGTTGAGTGTGCCCTATCCGCTCGGGGAGCGTCACCTGACATGGCGCAACGGAAAGCGGTGGCCGCGATCGTCGGTCCCGGGAACATCGGAACCGACCTGCTCGCGAAGCTGAGGCGCAGCGACCACGTCGAGGTGCGGTACATGGTCGGCGTGGATCCGGACTCGGACGGGTTGGCCAAGGCCGCCGAGCTGGGAGTGGAGACCTCCGCCGGGGGCGTCGACTGGCTGCTGTCCCGCGACGAGCTGCCGGACCTGGTCTTCGAAGCGACCTCGGCGAAGGCGCATCTGGCCAACGCGCCGCGCTACGCCACCGCCGGGATCCGCGCGATCGATCTGACCCCGGCCGCGGTCGGCCCGTTCACCTGCCCGGCGGTCGGCCTGCCCGAACGGCTGGACGTGCCGAACGTCAACCTCATCACCTGCGGCGGCCAGGCCACCATCCCGATCGTGCGAGCGGTGTCCCGGGTGACCCCGGTGCCCTACGCCGAGATCGTCGCGTCGGTCTCGTCGCGCTCGGCCGGACCCGGCACCCGGGCCAACATCGACGAGTTCACCGCGACCACGGCGCGCGGGATCGAAATCGTCGGGGGAGCGAGCCGGGGCAAGGCGATCATCATCATCAATCCGGTCGAACCGCCGATGATCATGCGCGACACGGTGTTCTGCGCGATCGACCCGGACGCGGACTTCGACGCGGTGACCGAATCCATCCACCGGATGGTCGAGACCGTGCAGGGGTACGTGCCGGGCTACACGCTCAAGGCGGATCCGCAGTACGACCCACCCCGGCAGGGCTGGAGCGGGCAGGCGAGGGTCGCGGTGTTCCTGGAGGTCGCCGGGAACGGGGACTTCCTGCCGAAGTACGCCGGGAACCTCGACATCATGACGGCCGCGGCCGCCCGCGTCGGCGACCTGCTGGCCACTCAGGGGGTGGCGGCGTGAAGTGGGACGAGAGCGACCGCGCGGTCCGGCTCGTCGACACGAGCCTGCGCGACGGCAGCCACGCCATGGCGCACCAGTTCACCGAAAAGAACGTGCGCGACACCGTCCGGGCGCTGGACGACGCCGGGGTGTCGCTGATCGAGGTCAGCCACGGCGACGGACTCGGCGGCTCGACGTTCAACTACGGCTTCTCCCTGGTCGACGAGCGGAAACTGATCGCCGCGGCGGTCGACGAGGCCCGTCACGCGAAGATCGCGGTGCTGCTCCTGCCGGGGCTCGGCACGGTCGGCGATCTGCGCGCGGCGGCCGACCTCGGCGCGGGCGCTGTCCGGATCGCGACACACTGCACCGAGGCCGACGTCTCCGTCCAGCATTTCGGCGCGGCTCGGGATCTCGGGCTGGAGACGGTCGGTTTCCTGATGCTGTCCCATATGTCCACGCCCGAAGCGCTGGCGAAACAGGGCCGGATCATGGTCGACGCCGGTTGCCAGTGCGTGTACGTCGTCGACTCCGCGGGCGCGTTGATCCTGGAGGACGCGAGCGAACGCGTCGCCGCGCTGGTGGCGGAATTCGGGGACCAGGCGCAGGTCGGGTACCACGGGCACCAGAACCTGAGCTTCGGCGTCGCGAACTCGGTGCTCGCCTACCGCGCCGGCGCCCGCCAGATCGACGGCTCGCTCGTGGCGCTCGGCGCCGGTGCCGGCAACTCGCCGACCGAGGTCCTCGCGGCGACGTTCGAGCGGCTCGGGATCCGCACCGGCGTCGACAAGGACGTGCTGATGGACGCGGCCGAGAACGTCGTGAAGCCGTACATCACGCGGCTGCCGGTGATGGACCGGTCGTCGATCGTGCAGGGTTTCGCGGGCGTGTACTCGAGTTTCCTGCTGCACGCGGAGCGCGCCGCCGAACGCTACGACGTCCCGGCGCACGAGATCCTTTACCGCGTCGGCGCCGCGAAATACGTGGGCGGGCAGGAGGACATGATCATCGACATCGCCCTGCAGCTGGCCGCCGAACGGGATCAGGGCTGACGGTCGGCGCCGAGCACGAGGCGGACGCAATGGTCGATCAGGCGCTCGCGGCTCACTTTGAGCGAGCCGTCGAGGTAGGCGATGAACACGTTGCTCAGCGCGCCGACCAGGCCGATCGACGTCATCTGCCGTTCGGCCGCGTCGCCGTGGGACAACTGCCCGCTGACCAGTTCCGCGAACGAGGGGAGGAGCGCGATCCCGCGGGTGGTCAGCGCGGGATCGGTGATCGGCGCGAGCAGGAGCACGCGGCCCTTGCGCGGGTCGTCGAGCATCAAGCCGACGAACGCGCGGACGGCGGCCTTCGCCCGTTCCGCGGGCTCGGCCGTATCGCTGACGGCGTCGACCAGGGCCTGCCGGGCCTGCTCGCCGATGTGCTCGTAGACCGCGACGACCAGTTCCTCGCGGTCGGCGAAGCTCTCGTAGAAGTACCGCTCCGTCAGCTTGGCGTGACGGCACACCGCGCGGACGCTCACCCCGGCGCTGCCCTGGGTGCCGAGCAGGTCGAGGCCCGCGTCGACGAGTTGCTCCCGTCTCGCGGCCTTGCGGTCGTCCAGGGTCGTGCCTGCCCAGCTGCGGCCGGCCATGATCGGCTCCTCTTGTTGACTACGGCCGTTGTCAACTTTAACCTGACAACAGTTGTGGTCAATTTAACCAGCTCATTGAGGAGACCGGGGATGACACAGCCGCGGCCGCTGGGACCGGATTCGCTGACCTGGAAGTACTTCGGCGACTGGCGTGGGCTGCTCATCGCGCTCTGGGCCGGATCCATGCAGAACATGCACCCCGAGCTGGGCGCGGGGGTCGAGGAGCACTCGCGGTTCTTCGAGGAGCGCTGGCAGCGGCTGTTCCGCTCGTTGTACCCGATCGGGGGAGTGATCTACGACGGCCCGCGCGCTCGGCAGACGGCGCTGGAGGTGCGCGGTTACCACGACCGGATCAAGGGCGTGGACAAGCAGGGGCGGCGCTATCACGCGCTCAACCCGGACACCTTCTACTGGGCGCACTCGACGTTCTTCATGAGCGCGATCCTCATCGCCGACAACTTCGTCGGCGGCATCGGCGAGGCCGAGAAGCGGAAGCTGTTCGACGAGCACGTGCAGTGGTACGAGATGTACGGCATGAGCATGCGCCCGGTGCCGGAGTCTTGGGAGGACTTCCAGCTGTACTGGAAGCGCATGTGCGAGGACGTCCTGGAGGACAACAAGGCCACGCGCGACGTCCTCGACATCAAAGACCTCCCGAAACCGCATTTCCTGCCTTGGCTGCCGGATTTCGCGTGGAAGCTGGTGCGCGGGCAGGTCGCGCGGAACTTCGTCTGGCTGACCGTCGGGTTGTACGACCCGCCGATCCGCGAGCGGCTCGGGTACACCTGGACCGAACGCGACGAGCGTCGGCACCGGCGGATCGGGAAACTGATCAACGCGGCGTTCAAGCTGGTTCCGCGGGACCGTCGCTACCACCCGCGCGCCAGGGCGGGCTGGCGCCGGGAGCGTGGCGAACTGGCCACGGACGCGCCCTTGGTCGAGACTCCCGCGAGGAACCTTCCGCCGCTTTCGGAGCGGGGCAAACCCGAGCACTACTCGCCGAACGTCTGATTAGGAGCCTCGATGAAGCTGGGTTACCACCTCGGTTACTGGTCCTCCGGCCCGCCCGAGGGCGCGCTGGACGCGGTGCTGAAGGCCGAAGAGCTCGGCTTCGATTCCGTGTGGACCGCCGAGGGCTACGGTTCGGACGCCTTCACCCCGCTCGCCTGGTGGGGCGCGTCGACCAGCCGGATCAAGCTCGGCACCAACATCGTCCAGATGTCGGCGCGCACCCCGACCGCGACGGCCATGCACGCGCTGACCCTGGACCATCTGTCCGGCGGCCGGTTCGTACTAGGGCTCGGCGCGTCCGGGCCGCAGGTGGTCGAGGGCTGGTACGGGCAGCCCTATCCGAAGCCGCTGGCCCGCACCCGCGAGTACGTCGACATCGTGCGGAAGGTCGTCGCGCGTGAGGCGCCGGTGACCCATGACGGGCAGCACTTCCAGTTGCCGCTGCAGGGCGGAACGGGGCTCGGCAAGGCGCTGAAGTCCACAGTGCACCCGTTCCGCAAGGAGATCCCGATCTTCCTCGCCGCCGAGGGGCCGAAGAACGTGGCGCTGTCGGCGGAGATCTGCGACGGCTGGCTCCCGCTGTTCTTCTCGCCCAAGAGCGACGACTTCTACCGGACGGCGCTGCAGGAGGGCTTCTCGCGCCCCGGCGCCAGGCACGGTTTCGACGATTTCGAGGTCGCCGCGTCCGTCCCGGTGCTCGTCCACGACGACGTCGAGGAGGCCGCGAGCTGGATCAAACCGTCGCTGGCGCTCTACATCGGCGGTATGGGCGCGAAATCGGTCAACTTCCATCACGACGTGTTCGCCAGGATGGGGTACGAGGACGTCGCGGACAAGGTCCAGGAGCTGTACCTGGCCGGTCGCAAGGACGAGGCGGTTGCCGCGATCCCGACGTCGCTGGTCGAGGACACGTCGCTGATCGGGCCCGCGGAAAAGATCCGTGACGAGCTCGCCGCCTGGGAGGAGACCGTGGTGACCACGCTGCTCCTGCGGGGCGATGCCGCCACGCTCGCGAAGGTCGCGGAGACCCTTTCGTAGCCGGAGCTGAAGGGCGCTTTCCCCGCATCGCATGCAGGGAAAGCGCCCTTCGCCGCGTCTTATGCGGGGAAAGGCCCCTTCAGCCCCCGGGCCTTCCGTGGGTTGCGACGGTGAGCCCCATCACGTAGCGTCCCGGCCACGAACATGAAGTCGGTTCATGTTCGTGGCCGGGAGGTGCTACTCATGGCGGTGAGCCGGAGGCGGGTTCTTGCGGGTGCGGCGGCCTTGCCGGTCGCGGCCGGCGTGCTCGGCACGACGAGCGCACAGGCGGCGCAAACCGGGGCCCAGCAGGGTTTCCGCGTCGGCGTCGGCATCTCCGACGTCACCGGTCCCGCCGCCGAGAACGGCATGATGGGCTACTCGATGCCGCAGCAGCAGACCGCCGGCATCCATCTCCGCACCCGGGCACGGGCCTTCGTGGTCGACGACGGCGCCAAGCGGATCGCGTTCGTGACGGCCGATCTCGGTGCGCTGTTCCAGTCCGTCCATCAGGGCGTGATGCGCAAGCTCAAAGCCGCGTACGGCGAGCTCTACTCCGAGCAGAACGTGCTCCTCAACGCGACGCACACCCACTCCGCGTGCGGCGGCGATTCCCACTACGCCGCCTACGATCTGGCGATCCTCGGGTTCCAGCAGGAGGTCTACGACGCTGTCGTCGACGGGATCTTCGAGGCCATCAGCCGGGCGCACGCGAGCCTCGCGCCCGGGTCCATCCGGCTCGGCCGCGCGGAACTGACCAAGGCGAGCGTCAACCGCTCCCGCAAGGCCTTCGACCTGAACCCGAAGGCGGACAAGGACCACTTCCCGCAGGCGATCGACCCGGCCGTCACGGTGCTGCGGTTCAGCCAGAACGGCGCCGACGTCGGCGCGATCAGCTGGTTCGCCACGCACGGGACGTCGATGAGCAACGGCAACCACCTGATCAGCGGCGACAACAAGGGGTACGCCGCCTACGAGTGGGAGCACGACCACGCCGGCGTGCGCTACCTCGACGGGAATCCGCGGTTCGTCGCCGCGTTCCCGCAGACCAACACCGGCGACATGAGCCCGAACCTGAACCTGACGCCGGGAACGCCGGAGACGGAGTTCGAGAACACCCGCACCATCGGCGACCTCCAGTTCCGCGCGGCGAAGAGCGCTTTCGACGCGGCCGCCGAAGCCGTGACCGGCGGCGTCGACCACCGGATGTGCTACGTCGACATGTCCGACGTCGAGGTCGACGCGAAGTACACGCCGAACGGACGGCCGCAGCACACCTGCACCGCCGCGATCGGGGTGTCGATGCTGGCGGGAAGCCGCGAGGACGGCCCCGGCCTGCCGCTCCCGGAAGGCGTGAAGAACCCGTTCATCGACTGGCTCGGCGGCATCGACGCGCCGATCCCGCAGGCGCTCGCCGACGCGCAGGCGCCGAAGGTGGTCGCCGTCCCGTTCGGCGCGATGAAGCCGTACCCGTGGACGCCGGAGGTCCTGCCGCTGCAGATCGTCCGGATCGGACAGCTGCACCTCGTGGCCGTGCCCGCCGAGCTGACGATCGTCTCCGGGCTGCGCCTGCGCCGCACCGTCGCCGCCGAACTCGGCGTCCCGCTGGAGAACGTGCTCGTCCAGGGCTACTCCAACGCCTACAGCCAATACGTCACCACGCCCGAGGAGTACGACTCGCAGCAGTACGAAGGCGCGTCGACCCTCTACGGCCGGTACACGCTTCCCGCGTACCAGCAGGAATTCGCCAAGCTCGCGGCCGCGATGAAGGCAGGCAGGCCGGTGCCGCACGGGCCGACGCCGCGCGATCTGCGCGGCAAGCTGATCAACTTCCAGCCCGGGGTCGTCTTCGACAGCGCGCCCGCGTTCAAGTCCTTCGGCGACGTCTTGGCCGACGCGAAGAGCACCTATGCGCGCGGCGAACAGGTCGCCGTCGAATTCGTCACCGGACATCCGAAGAACGACCTCCGGCGCGGCGGCACGTTCCTCGAGATCCAGCGGCTCGTCGACGGCAAGTGGGTCCGCCACGCCGACGACGGAGACTGGGACACCAAGTATCACTGGGCGCGGACTTTCGTCGCCGAATCGAAAGCCGTCGTCCACTGGAAGATCCCCGCGAACGCCCCGATCGGCAAATACCGCGTGGTCCACTTCGGCAACTGGAAGAACGGCTGGAACGGGACGATCTCCGCGTTCAGCGGGACTTCCCGGACGTTCGTCGTCTCCTGACACCGGAAGGGTCTTTCGTGCGGAAGCTCGCCCTACTCGCCATCGCCGCCGCCATGTTCGCCGGAACCGCGGTCCCCGCCCAAGCCGCCGTCTCGGTGAAGGTCATGGCCTTCAACATCTGGCAGCTGCCGTGGATCGCCAGCCCGAACACCTCGGACAAGCAGGCGAGGGCCCGCGCGGCCGAGGCCGTCATCCGCGCGAACGACGCCGACGTCGTCGTCCTGGACGAGGCGTTCAGCGCGCAGGCGGAGGAAATGCGGAACCGGCTGAAGGACGTCTGGCCGCACCAGACGCCACTCGTCGGCCAGTACTGCAAGACCTCGCCGGGCTGGACCACGGTGAACGGGAACTGCTCGAATTCCCCGATCGTGGTCAACGGCGGGGTCACCGTGCTGAGCAAGGCGCCGGTGACCGAACAGCACCAGCTGGTCTTCCGCAATTCCTACTCGGGTACGGCGGACTACCTGTCCAACAAGGGCGCCGCGCTCGCCCGGCTGGTCGTGAACGGCAAGCCGCTCTGGATCGCGGGCACCCACATGCAGGCCGACGAGGGACCGGAGACGCTGCCGAAGGCGCACGGGATCCGGATGGCGCAACTCGGCGAGATCCGGGACCTGGTCACGAAATACGCGCCCGCGGGCGAGCCGGTCGTGATCGCCGGCGATCTGAACATCGAGTACTGGGCGGGACAGGGGCGCAAGGACGGCTCCGGCCGGACCCAGGTCCAGCAGGGTGAAGCCGCCCTCGACGGGGTCCTCCGCACGACCGGCGAAGGCGCGTACACCTTCGACGCGGCGACGAACCCGAACGCCGCGAAGTCCGTTCCGGCGACCTACCGCGACTCGCTGGACTACGTCGGCGCCGTGCGCGCGGGCGGCCGTCCACTCGCCGCTGTCGGCCCGGTACAGCTCGTGCATTACGACGGTGGCACGATTCCCTCCGACCACTACCCGGTGGTGGCCAAGATCCAATACTGAGGCCTTCATCGGGAGAATCGCCTCGAGGAGGATCATGGCATCGCTGCCAGCACGGACGAGGTACCGCTACTCGCTCGGCTCGTTCGTCACCGGCCCGTTCGGCACGGTTCCCGGCCTGCTCCTCCTGAAGTACCTCACCGACACGATGGGCGTCGCGGCCGGCGTGGCGGGTTTGATCGTGTTCGTTCCCAAAGCCTGGGACGTGCTCTTCAACCCGATCGCGGGCAGGCTGTCGGACGCGGACATGGTCCGCACCGGCAGCCGCCGCCGGTTCCTGCTCTTCGGCGGCATCGGCGTCTCGATCCTCTTCGCGGCGCTGTTCGCGCACCCGGGCTTCGGCGGACCGGTGCCCGACGCGATCTACGTCGTCGTCGTGTTCCTGTTGTGCGCCACCGCGTACGCGTTCTTCCAAGTGCCGTTCAACGCGCTGCCCGCCGAACTGACGGACTCGGCCGAGGAACGCACCAAGCTGACCAGCATCCGGATCGGTTTCCTCGCGGTCGCCATCCTGATCTGCGGCGGCGGCGCGCCCGCGATCACCGAAGTCATCGGTGGCGTCGCGGGCTACCGCGTCATGGGCGTGTTCATCGCCGTGATCATCCTGCTCGCGACCCTCGGCGTGTACTTCGGACTGAAGGACGCCCCGGTCGGCGCGCTGCGGCCGAACACGGTGAGCCCGCGCGAACTGCTCCGGACGCTCGCGCAGTGGCGGCCGTTCCGCTGGCTGCTCGGGGTCTACTTCGTCCAGGCGCTCGGCATCGGCACGGTGCTGGCGGCGATCCCGTTCTTCGCCGAGCGGATCCTCGGCAGCTCCGGCTACTCGACGCTCCTGTTCGTCGGCTTCGTCGGCCCGGCGCTGCTGACCATGCCGCTGTGGCCCAAACTCGGCGCGAGCGTGGGGAAGCTGGCCGGGTTCCGGCTCGCCACCGCCGCGTTCGGTGTCGGTCTGTTCGGGCTGCTCGGCGCCAAGGTGTTCTCGTTGCCCGTCACGATGGTGTTCGTCGCCTTCTGCGGCGTCGGCTACGCGGGGATCTCGGTGTTCCCGCTGGCGATCCTGCCGGATCTGATCAGCGACGAGGAGGAGCGGACCGGTGAGACCAGGGCCGGGGTCGCCGCCGGGGTGTGGACGGCGTCGGAGACGCTGGGGCTCGCGCTCGGCCCGGGTATCTGGGGGCTGGTGCTCCAATTCGGCGGCTACCAGTCCGGTCTCGACGCGAACACCGCGCAGCCGGACAGCGCGCTCACGGCGATCCTGCTCGGCGCGTCGATCCTCCCGGCGGTGCTGATCCTGTTCGGTATCCCGCTGCTGAGGAAGTCCGTACTGGAGCGTCGGTCGTGACCGCCGAGGACGTCCTGCGGGAGCTCCGGGAACTGCGCGCGGGCGACCTGCCGACGCACGGCGGCCGCACCCTCGCTTATGTCTACGACAGCGGTCTGTCCGAAGTGGACGAACTCGGCGCGGCGGCGCACGCGCTGGCGTCGTCGGCCAACGGTCTCGACCCGACGGCGTTCCCCAGCCTGTTGCGCATGGAGAACGACCTCGTCGGCACCGCGGCGCGGCTGCTGGGCGGCACGGCGGAGACGGTCGGTTCGGTGACCTCGGGCGGCACCGAGTCGTGCATGCTCGCCGTCCTGGCCGCCCGCGACGCGCGCCCGGACGTGGCGTCGCCGAGCATCGTGCTGCCCACGACCGCGCACGCCGCGTTCCACAAGGCGGCGCATTTCTTCGGTGTCCGCGTGGTTTCGGTGCCGGTCGACCCGGTGACCTTCCGCGCCGTTCCCGAGGCGATGGCCGCGGCGGTCGACGACACCACGGTGCTCGTCGTCGCGAGCGCGCCGTCCTACGCCCACGGCGTCCTCGACCCGATCCCGGAGATCGCCGCGCAGCTGGACGGCGTCCGGTTCCATGTCGACGCCTGCATCGGCGGCTGGGTGCTGCCGTACCTGGAGCTCGGCCCCTTCGGCTTCGACGTCCCCGGTGTCACCAGCGTCTCGGTGGACCTGCACAAGTACGCCTACTGCCCGAAAGGCGTGTCGGTCCTCTTGCACGCCGACGCCGGACTGCGCCGGCCGCAGTACTTCGCCAGCGCCGACTGGCCCGGCTACACGATGCTGAACACCACACTCCAGAGCACTCGATCGGGTGGTCCGCTCGCGGCGGCGTGGGCGGTTGTGCGTCATGTCGGCGACGAGGGTTACGTGAAGCTGGCTTCGGCCGCGCGTGCGGCCGCCGTGGAGATCCGTGCCGGAATCGAGGCACTGGAAGGACTACGCGTCCTCGGCGACCCGGTGTCGACCCTGCTCGCGTTCACCGTCGAGCCCGGTGCGGGGTTCGACCTGTTCACCGTCGCGGACGAGATGCGGGAGCGCGGCTGGTACGTCCAGCCCCAGTTCGCCCACGAAACTTCGCCCGCGAACCTGCACCTGACCGTGACGGCCGCGAATCGAGGGAGTGAAAATGAGTTCCTGGTCGATCTCGCCGCTTCGGTCGTGGCCGCTCGCGAGTCCGGCCCGGTCGTCGTCGACCCGCAGGTGGCGGAGTTCGTCGCCGCACTGGACCCCGCGACCTTGACTCCGGAGCAGTTCGCCGGACTGCTGGCAGCCGCCGGGCTCGGCGGCGACACGGGCCTGCCCACCCGGATGGCGGAGATCAACGCCCTGCTGGCCGCGGCACCCGGTCCGTTGCGGGAACGGCTACTGCTGGAGTTCCTCGGCGCGTTGTACACGGCTTCCTGATCCGACCTTGACGCAATCGGTCGGTTGCTATACAAAGTTATAGCAACCGATTGATTGCTACTTGAGGAGGAAGTCATGGGATTCCCCGACCGCATCGAACGCACCGTCGAGATCGCCCATTCGCCCGCGAAGGTGTGGGCCGCGCTGACCACGGCCGAGGGCCTGGGCACCTGGTTCGGGAACCAGGCGAGCATCGACCTGCGGCCCGGTGGCGACGCCGAGATGAAGTGGGACGAGGGGCACAAGGCGAACATGCGCGTCGAGCGCGTGGAAGAGCCGTCGGTCTTCGGCTTCACCTGGAACATCTACGGTCTGCCCGACGACGACCCCCGTCGCACCTATGTCGAGTTCACCCTCGAACCGGTCGGCGGCGGCACGCGGCTCACCGTCGTCGAGTCCGGTTTCTCCCAGCTTCCGGAAGACGCCCACAGCGTCGCGTTCGACGGGAACACGAAGGGGTGGGCGGCCGAGCTGGGCGAACTGATCGAATACCTCGATGCCGTCTGATATCGAAGCGACCGCCGAACAGGTCTTCGCCGCACTGGCCGACCCGAGCAGGCGGAGCATCCTCGCCACCCTCGCTTCGAGCGGTCCCGCCACGGCGACGGACCTGGCCGAGCGGCTGCCCATCACGCGGCAAGCCATCGCGAAACATCTGGCACTGCTCACCGACGCCGGGCTGGTGACCCCGGAGCAGGGGGAGCGGCGCCGCGTCCGCTACGCGCTGCGCTCGGCCCCGATGCGGGTCGCCCAGCAGTTCCTCGCCGCGCTCGCCCGTGATTGGGACGGGCCACTCGCGGCTCTGAAAGAGCAATTGGAGAGATCATGACGAGCTTCACGACGAGTTTCACCGTTGACCAGACGCCGCAAGAGGTCTTCGACGCCTTCACCGACGTCCGCCGGTGGTGGTCGGAGGAGATCGAGAGCGACGGCGACGAGTTCGAGTACCACAACGAAGAGATCCATCGCTGCCGGATGCGGATCACGGAGTCCGTGCCAGGGCGCAAGATCTCGTGGCTGGTCCTCGAGAACCACTTCGACTTCATCAGCGACGAGACCGAATGGGTCGGCACCACGATCACGTTCGAGATCGGCGAGAAGGACGGCAAGACCGAAGCGCACTTCACCCATCACGGGCTGGTCCCGGAGTACGAGTGTTTCGAGGTCTGCCGCAAGGCGTGGACCTTCTACATCGGTACCAGTCTCCGGGACCTGATCGTCACCGGCGAGGGGCAGCCGAACCGGCGGAGCGCCGTGCCCTCGGAGGCCGCGTGATGAACACGGTTTCCCCGGCGGAATGGGAAGAGGCGCGGCTTCGCCTGCTGGTCAAGGAAAAGGAGCTCACCCGCGCCCGCGACGCCCTCGCGGCCGAGCGGCGGCGGATGCCTTGGGTCGCTGTCGAAAAGCCCTACGAGTTCGAAGGCCCGTCCGGAACGGTGAGCCTGCTCGACCTGTTCGAGGGGCGACGGCAGCTGATCGTCTACCGGGCCTTCTTCGAATCCGGTGTCGAAGGGTTTCCCGATCACGCCTGCCAAGGATGCTCGCTGGTGGCCGATCAGGTCGCGCACGTCGCCCATCTGAACGCTCGTGACACCACTCTGGCGTTCGCCTCGCGGGGCCCGCAGCCCGACATCGCGCGGATGAAGGTCCGGATGGGCTGGACGATGCCGTGGTACACGATCACCGGCGACTTCGACACCGACTTCGGTGTCGGCGAATGGCACGGCACCAACGCTTTCATCCGCGAGGGTGATCAAGTGTTCCGGACGTACTTCGTCAACGACCGTGGTGACGAGGTGATGGGCGGCACGTGGAGCTACCTCGACATCACCGCGCTGGGGCGGCAGGAGGAGTGGGAGGACTCGCCGGAGGGGTACCCGCAGAGTCCGCCTTACGAGTGGTGGAACTGGCACGACTCCTACGACGGCGCCGCACCCGCGGGTGGCTGCTGCGTGTGAGCGTCCGGCCTCGTGTGTGGTAAGGACGGTTATTGAGGGGAAAGCCCTGCGTGTCGGGTCGCGTCAGGCCACGCCGAGGTTCCGGCGCCAGCCACCCGATCCCGGTCGCCCCCAATGTGGCATTGGGGACACTCACCGTCCCCAATGCCACATTGGGCGCACACTTCAACGGCACGACCCCTCGATAGAACGGCACTGGACCCTCAGTGAACGTGCACCGCTTCCCACTCCGGAAACGGATCCGCGCTGCCTGAACCGGTCGCGAGGCAGGACCGGAGCGAGTCCAGCAGGGCGTCCTTTTCCAGCCCCACCCCGATGAACACGAGTTCCTGCCGAGGTGTCTCCTCGACACCCTGCGGCTCGAACCGCGCGACCGACCCGGCCTGCGACCACAGCCCGGTCACCCCGGGCCGCGACGCCAGCGAGAAGAACCCCTTCGACCGCAGCACCGTCCCGAACTCCCCGGAATCGAGCCTCCCGACGAAGTCCCACAAGTGTTCCGGGTCGAACGCGAGCGAAGCGCGGAAGACCACGCTCGAGATCCCGTATTCCTCGGTCTCCGGAACGTGGTCACCGTTGAGCTCGGCCACCCACCCGGGTGCCTCTTGTGCCCGTTCGGCGTCGTAGCGCCCGGTGCCGAGCAGCCGCTCGAGCGGGACCTGGCCATGGGTGGAGACGAGTACCTCCGCGGCCGGGTTGAGCCGCCGCAGCACCGCCGTCAGCCGGTCGAGAGACCCGGCCGGTACGAGATCCGCTTTGTTCAGCATGAGGACGTCCGCGAACTCGATCTGGTCCATCAGCAGGTCGCTGATCGTCCGCTCGTCGTCTTCGTACTGGTCCAGCCCGCGTTCGGTCAGCGCGTCGCCGGACGCCAGTTCCCGCTCGAAGTTCACCGCGTCGACCACGGTCACCATCGTGTCCAGCCGCGCGGAATCCAGGAAGGAGAACGTCGCCGCCACAGGCATCGGCTCGGAGATCCCGCTCGACTCGATGAGCAGGTAGTCGAACCGGTCGTCCGCGCAGAGCCGCGAGACCTCGTCCAGCAGGTCGTCGCGCAGGGTGCAGCAGATGCATCCGTTGGTCATCTCGACGAGCCGTTCCTCGGTGCGGGACAGGCTGTTCCCGTCCCGCACCAGCGCGGCGTCGATGTTGACCTCGCTCATGTCGTTGACGATCACCGCCACCCGCAATCCGTCACGGTTGGCGAGGACGTGGTTGAGCACGGTCGTCTTGCCCGCACCGAGGAACCCGGACAGCACCGTGACCGGCGTCGTCACTCTCCACCCTCATGAAAGTGCTTCATCAGCTTGCGCGGCACGAGTTTCGTCTCACCGTTCACCTTGATCGGCACGAGATCCGGCACGGCCGCCTTCCACTGCGAGCGTCGGGAGCGGGTGTTGCTGCGCGACATCTTCCGCTTCGGGACGGCCATTACTTCGCACCTCCGCGGCGGCCGTAGCGGCGGTGGAACTTCTCGACCTGGCCGGCGCTGTCCATGATGCGCTGGTTGCCGGTCCAGAACGGATGCGACCACGAGCTGATCTCGACGTTCACCACCGGATAGGTGTTGCCGTCGCTCCACTCGATGGTCTGCTCCGACGTCGCGGTGGACCGCGTCAGGAAGGCGTCCCCGGTGGAGAGGTCCTTGAACACCACGGGGTGGTAGTCGGGGTGGATTCCCGGTTTCACTGCGTTTCGTCCTTTCGGTTCGACACGTTCGCGTCATGCTTTTCGGGGTCGGTTTCCGTGTCCTCACACGGTTCTTCGTGCCACTCGCCGAACGGATCCGGATAGCGGAGCCATTCCTGCTCCCCGGCGGCGAGTTCCTCGTCGGTCAGCAGTGCCCCGCGCAGGGCGGCCTCGACCTCGTCGGGCGTGGCCTGATCGGTGACGACGACCAGTTCCTGCGCGCGGTCGCCGAACAGCGGGTCCCAGCGCAGGGAGGCGAGCGTGCGGCGTTCCGGGGAGACGTCGGCCCAGTCCGGCCCGTCGGGCGCGGCGAGCCACGCCCCGGCGTGCCCGATGCCGAGACCGCCGCCCGCGGATTCGATCCACAGCGCCATGTCGGGCTGGCTCGCCACCCAGAGCCGTCCCCGGGTGCGGACGACGCCGTCGAGCAGGACGTCGATCGCGTCGTGGAGGCGTTCCGGGTGGAACGGGCGTTGCGAGGTGAAGGTGAGCAGCCCGATCCCGCAGTCGGTGTGCACCGGCGGTTCGCCCCGCAGCAGCGGGCCGTGCATGTCGGTGACCTCGCCGCGGCGGGCGTCGGACGGGACCGCGTCGAGCACGGTCTTCCCGTCCACGGCGGACAGTTCGACGCGAGGGATCGACGGGGCGACCCTGTCGAGTACGGCCGACGCCTTCGCCGCGGACCAGGCGTCGGTCGCCGCGCCCGCGAGGACGACCAGATCGGCGAACTCGACCTGGGCCAGCGAGACCTGGGCGACGGTGCGCTCGTCCTCCGGGCTGGCCTGCAGGTTCCGTTCGGCCAGCGTGTCGTCGCCGGTGCTGTCGGCCAGCCAGCCGGCGCAGTCGACGACGGCGAGCACGGCCCGGAGGTCGACGTCCTCGATCACCGGCCGCTCGCCGACGAGGACGTTGTGGAGCGCCCAGCTGACCGGTTCGGGCTCCATGGCCTCGTCGAGCCGGACCACGATGCGCTGCACCTGTGGCATTTGCGAAAGCTTGCGCAGCAACGGCAGCAGGTCTTCGCGCAGCGTGCACGAGACGCAGCCGTGCGCGAGTTCGAGGACCGTCAGCTGGTCGCGGTCGCCGAGCAAGATCCGCCGCTTGACCACTCCGGAGTGAATCTGCCTCAGGTCGTGGTGCACGACGGCGGTGCCGGGTTCGGCCGAGCGCAGCCGCTCGGCGAGGTCGGCGGTCGGTCCCGGTGCGAGGCCACTGATCAGGACGAGGGGCACGCGCGGGTTTTCGGTCACTGAAGCTCCGGGGCGTCGATTGCGGGCTGGTTCGGCTGTGTACAGTAAATGAAAACGACTATTGATATCAACTCGGGAGGGCGTATGTCAGCCGTGTGCCAGGTCACCGGCCGGAAACCGGGCTACGGGAAGCAGGTGTCGCATTCGCATCGGCGCACGTCCCGGCGCTGGGAGCCGAACCTGCAGGCCAAGCGGTACTTCGTGCCGAGCGAAGGGCGCTGGGTCCGGCTGCGGGTCTCGGTGAAGGGCATGAAGACCATCGACAAGCGGGGGATCGAGGCCGTCGTGGCCGAACTCCGCGCGAAAGGGGTGAAGCTCTGATGGCCAAGAGCACCGACATCCGGCCGGTCATCAAGCTCCGCTCGACCGCGGGCACCGGCTACACCTACGTCACGAAGAAGAACCGCCGGAACGACCCGAACCGCATGGTGCTGCGCAAGTACGACCCGGTCGCCCGCAAGCACGTCGAGTTCAAGGAGGAGCGCTGATGGCCAAGAAGTCGAAGATCGCCAGGAACGAGCAGCGCAAGGTGGTCGCCGCCCGCTACGTCGAACGGCGGCGTGAGCTGAAGGCCGTCATCGCCTCGCCGTCGGCCTCGCCCGAGGAGAAGGCGGTCGCGGTGTCGGCCCTGCAGGCGATGCCGCGCGACGCCAGCGCGACCCGGAACCGCAACCGCGACACCGCCGACGGCCGCCCGCGCGGCTACCTGCGGAAATTCGGCCTCTCACGGGTCCGGATGCGGCAGATGGCGCACAACGGCGAACTGCCGGGCGTCACGAAGTCGAGCTGGTGAGCGCGATGGGCAAGCCGAACCGGGACCGCCCCTTCAAGCGCAAGACGAATCTGTTGCACGCCAACAAGATCACCGAGGTCGACTGGAAGGACGCCGATCTGCTGCGGAAGTTCATCTCCGACCGCGGCAAGATCCGCGCCCGCCGGGTCACCGGGCTGACGCCCCAGCAGCAGAAACAGGTCGCCACGGCGATCAAGAACGCCCGCGAGATGGCGTTGCTGCCTTACCCCAACGCGGGCCGCTGACGCCACCGGTCCGGGCGGTGCGACACGCCGCCCGGACCGCGGCTCGGCGTGGAAGAATCGGCCGTATGACGGAGAACCCCGGACAGGCCGAGGAATTCGATCCCGAACTGCTGGCACTGTGGGCGAAGGTCTTCGCCTTCGCCCGTTCCGGCGCGACAGCCGATCTCACCGCGTACGTCGACGCGGGCGTCTCGGCGAATCTGACGAACGACCGGGGCGACACCCTGGTCATGCTCGCCGCGTACCACGGTCACGCGGAAACCGTCTCGGCGCTGATCGAGCGCGGAGCCGATCCGAACCGTGAGAACGACCGCGGCCAGAGCCCGCTCGCCGGCGCGGTCTTCAAGAACGAGCCCGAGGTCGTGAAGGCGCTCCTCAAAGGCGGCGCGGACGCGACGGCGGGGGAGCCGTCAGCGATCGACGCGGCCAGGATGTTCGGCAACACCGAACTCCTCACGCTGCTGGAGAGCTGAGGCGGTTCTCACTCGGATCGCGGCCGGGGCCGCTGGATCCTTACACTGCCCCGCATGGATGACCCGCATTACCTCTCCGGCCTCGACCTGGCAGGCCGTCGCGTCGTGATGATCGGCGGCGGGACGGTCGCCCAGCGCCGTCTGCCGCGGTTGATCGGCGCCGGCGCGCGGGTCGAACTGGTCTCGCCGCACACGACACCTTCGGTGAGCGCGATGGCCGACGCAGGGGAGATCGTCTGGCACGAGCGCCGCTACACCGAGGGCGACCTCGCCGACGCCTGGTACGCGCTGGCGTGCACCAACGATCCCGAGGTCAACGCCGCCGTCTGCGCCGAAGCCGAACGTGCGCGGGTGTTCTGCGTCCGCGCCGACGACGGAGAGCGCGGCAGCGCGGTCACCCCGGCCTCGGGCAGGCACGGCGGGCTGCTGGTCGGCGTCCTCTCCGGTGGCGAGCCCCTGAGGTCGGCCACGGTCCGGGACAGCATCCTCGACGGCCTCCGCGCCGGTACTGTCGCCGACGGCCGCGTGCCGGACGCCCGTGACGAGCTTCCCGGCGTCGCGCTGGTGGGTGGCGGCCCCGGCGATCCGGAACTGATCACCGTCCGCGGCCGCCGTCTCCTCGCCAGGGCCGACGTCGTCGTCGCCGACAGGCTGGCCCCGCGCGAGCTGCTCGACGAACTCTCGCCCGACGTCGAGATCGTCGACGCCGCGAAGATCCCGTACGGCCGCGCCGCCAGCCAGGATGTGATCAACTCCACCCTGATCGACAGGGCCAAGGCGGGCAAGTTCGTCGTGCGACTCAAGGGCGGCGACCCGTACCTGTTCGGCCGCGGTTTCGAGGAGGTCCTCGCGTGCGCCGAAGCGGGCATCCCGGTGACGATGGTCCCCGGCATCACGAGCGCCTTCTCCGTGCCCGCCGCCGCGGACGTCCCGGTGACCCATCGCGGCGTCGCCCACGAGGTCGTGGTGGTGTCCGGTCACGTCTCGCCGGGCGACGAGAAGTCACTGGTGGACTGGGATCTGCTGGCGAAGATGCGCGGCACGATCGTGCTGATGATGGGCGTCGAACGACTGCCGCTGTTCACGAAGGCGCTTTTGGAAGGGCGGCCCGGGGACACGCCGGTGGCGATCGTCGAGGACGGCACGATGCGCACCCAGCGGGTTCTCCGCTCTACTTTGGACAGTGTGGTCGAGGACGCCGCCGCGGCCGGGGTGCGCCCGCCCGCGGTGATCGTCTTCGGCCCGGTGGCGGGGCTGGCCCAGCCTTCCGCTCAGCCGTCCGAGACGTAGAACCAGTCGGCCCCGTCCTCGCCGGGGATGTCGAATTCCTCCGCCCGGACGAGGCCGGCCCGGAGGGCGACTCGCTGCGAAGCGACGTTCTCCGGCCGGACACGGGCGATCACGAGGTCGTCCGGCCGGTGGGTGCGCGCCCAGTCCACCGCCGCGGCGGCGGCCTCACTCGCGTACCCGGCGCCCCAGGCGGACGGGAAGAGCCGGTAGAAGAGGTTCAGGACCGTCCGTCGCCGATAACCGACGACCTTCACCCCGCAGAACCCCAGCGGTTCCGGTGAGTCCTGCCGCCGGATCGTCCAGTACCCGAACCCGTACTGGTCCCACCAGCGTGACCAGCGGAGCAGCAGAAGTTCCGCCTCCTCGCGTGTCTCCAGGAGATCCGACGGGTTGTGCGCGCAGGCCTCCGGATCGGTGTGCAGCGCGAAGATCGCGTCGAGGTCTTCGGGTCCGGGGCGGCGCAGCACCAGCCGTCCGGTCCGTATTTCCTCGGCGCCCGTGCCCCGGGTCGGCGCCGGTTCAACGGTCATGACAGCGCGCCGAGAAGTCGGTGATGGCCGCTGTCAGGCGGCTCGGGTCGAAACGCAGTTCGACCGGGCTGCGGGCCTGGACGAACTCGGCCTCCGGCATGTCCGCGGCCAGTGTGTCGGCGTCGCCGAACGGGTGGATCGGGTCGCGTTCGTGCCCGATGACCAGGGCCGGGGTCTCGATGCTCCGCCGGATCGACTTGGGCGGCGCGATCCGGCCGAAGAGCACGCCGTGCAGGAGCGCGGCCATCGGCGCGGGCTGCTGGGACAGCGTGTCGGTGACGACGTCGACCCATTGGTTGCCGTGCGGGACGAGTCGCGCGGCCAGTGCCACGCCTTGCACGGTCACCGGCAGGAACCGGGCGGCCAGGAGCAACGGCGCGAAGGTGATCAGGCCGGAGACGATCGCGTTGTCCAGCACCGGCATCTCGACGATGAGCCCGAGCGCGCGTTCGGGAGCGGCGACACCGACCTCGAGCGCGACGTTGGCGCCCAGCGACGTCCCGCCGATGACGGCGGCGTCGATGTCCAGGTGATCCAGCAGCGCCACGGTCTGTTCCGCGAACGCGGGCATGGAGTACAGCCACGAATCGGTGGGCCGGTCCGAGTCGCCGTGGCCGAGCAGGTCGAGTGTGATGGCCCGGAATCCCGCGCGCGCCAGCTTGCGGGCGAGCGGGGCGTGCATCCTCCTGGTCAGCATGATGCCGTGGGTGAGCACGACCACCCGGTCGCCGGAGCCGAACTCGGTATAGGCGAGCCGATGCCCTTCGTGGGTGAAGGATCCCGAGAGCTCGATCGGCCGTGAGGAGCGTTCTCGCGCCCGTCGTCCGGGGATCAGTGCGGGCAGGTCGGCGACCGCGGTGGCGCTGCTGGCCGGGCTCATATCCCACCGTCCTTCGTCGATCGTCGGTACTCGCCGGTAGTACCAGGAAAGCATCTTGTGACCACCGTGGCACAGTGGCCGTTGGCAGTCTGCCAATCACATGAGTCAAGATGACCTCATGACCGCTACAGCTGACAGTCTTCCCGATCTCGTTTCGCTCGAGGTGGAGATCGACGGGCACGTCGCCGAAGTGACGCTGCTCGGTCCGTCCAAGGGCAACGCGATGGGCCCCGATTTCTGGCGTGAGCTGCCGATCGTCTTCCGCGCGCTCGACGCGGACCCGCAGGTCAGGGCGGTCGTGCTGACCGGCAGCGGCAAGCACTTCTCCTACGGGCTCGACCTGCCCGCGATGATGCCCAGCTGGGGCGAAATGCTCGGCGGCGACGCGCTCGCGGGCCCGCGGACGAAGTTCCTCGACGAGGTCAAGACCCTCCAGGCGAGCGTGTCCTCGATCGCCGAATGCCGTAAACCGGTCATCGCGGCCATTTCCGGCTGGTGCATCGGCGGCGGTGTCGACGTGGTCGCGGCCGCGGACATCCGCTTGGCGAGCGCGGACGCGAAGTTCAGCGTGCGCGAGGTCAAGGTCGCGATCGTGGCCGACCTCGGCAGCCTGCAGCGGCTCGCGCCGATCATCGGTGAGGGACACCTGCGGGAGCTGGCGTTGACCGGCAAGGACGTCGACGCGGCCCGCGCGGAGAAGATCGGCCTGGTCAACGACGTCTACGCGGACCAGGAAACGCTGCTGGCCGAGGCCCGCAAGCTCGCGGGAGAGATCGCCACGAACCCGCCGCTGGTCGTGCAGGGCACGAAGAACGTCCTGTCGGCCAACACCGAACGCCAGGTCGCCGACGGCCTGCGCTACGTCTCCGCCTGGAACGCGGCGTTCCTGCCCAGCAAGGACCTCGGCGAGGCGGTGCAGGCCTTCCTCGAGCGCCGCGCGCCCGAGTTCAAGGGAGAGTAGAAAGAACCGGCGGCCAACCAGCGGACCAGGAGGACGATCGTGAGCGTTTCGGAGGCACACCGCACGTTCCGCGAGGCACGGGACTATCTGCAGACCCATCGCGAGGACTACGAAACCGCGTATCGCGACTTCACCTGGCCCCGGCCCGCCGAGTTCAACTGGGCGCTGGACTGGTTCGACGTCGTCGCGGCCGATCCGGCCAATCAGGACCGCTACGCGCTGTGGATCGTCGAAGAGGACGGCATCGAGAACCGCTGGACGTACCCGGAGATGGCGCGCCGGTCCAACCAGGTCGCGAACTGGCTGCGTTCACTCGGCGTCGCCAGGGGCGACAGGTTGATCCTGATGCTGGGCAACCAGGGCGAGCTGTGGCAGACCATCCTCGCCGCGATCAAACTGGGCGCGGTCATCATCCCGGCCTCGACCCTGCTCGGCCCGGCCGATCTCACCGACCGGGTCGAGCGGGGCGCGGCGAAACACGTGGTGATCCGCTCCGTCGATGCGCACAAGTTCGAGAACGTCGAGGGCGACTACACCCGGATCGCCGTCGGTGAACCGGTCGAGGGCTGGCAGTCCTTCGTGGACGCCTACGAGGAAACGGACGCCTTCACGCCCGAGGGCGCGACGGCGGCGGACGACCCGCTCTTGCTGTACTTCACCTCGGGCACGACAGCGAAGCCGAAACTGGTGCAGCACACGCAGGTCTCCTATCCGGTCGGGCATCTGTCCACGATGTACTGGATCGGTCTCGAGCCGGGCGACGTCCACCTCAACATCTCCTCACCGGGCTGGGCGAAACACGCGTGGAGCAATGTCTTCGCGCCGTGGAACGCCGAGGCGACGGTGTTCCTCTACAACTACGCGCGCTTCGACGCGGTCTCCCTGATGGCGCAGATGGAACGATGCGGCATCACCAGCTTCTGCGCCCCGCCGACGGTGTGGCGCATGCTCATCCAGGCGGATCTGACCGTGCTGAAGACCCCGCCGTCGAAGGTGGTCGGCGCGGGCGAACCGCTCAACCCCGAAGTGATCGACCAGGTCGAAAAGGCTTGGGGCGTCACGATTCGCGACGGTTTCGGGCAGACCGAGAGCAGCGTCCAGATCGCCAACACCCCCGGGCAGGACGTCGTGCCGGGCTCGATGGGCCGCCCGCTGCCCGGCTTCACCGTCGCGCTCGTGGATCCCGTCACCGGTGAGCGCGCGCAGGAGGGCGAGATCTGCCTCGACCTCGACAAGCGACCGGTCGGCCTGATGACCGGGTACGCCGACGACGACGAGCGTTCCGCCGCGGCCTTCGGAGGTGGCTTCTACCACACCGGGGACGTCGGCTCGGTCGACGAACGCGGCTACATCACCTACGTCGGCCGGACGGACGACGTCTTCAAGGCGTCGGACTACCGGATCTCGCCGTTCGAACTGGAAAGTGTCCTGCTGGAACACGACGCCGTCGCCGAAGCGGCCGTCGTCCCGGCGCCCGACCCGATCCGGCTCGCCGTCCCGAAGGCGTACGTCGTCCTCACGAACGGCCATGAGCCGACCGCCGAGACCGCTTTGTCCATCCTGGCTTTCTGCCGCGAGCATCTGGCGCCGTACAAGCGGATCCGGCGGCTGGAGTTCGCGGAGCTGCCGAAGACGATCTCCGGCAAGATCCGGCGGGTCGAGCTGCGGGGACGCGAGAACGACGCCGGCGAGCGGCCGGCGGGGGAGTTCCGCGAAGAAGACTTCCCACAACTGAAGGCCTGACGGCCGGCACGCCACACCGCACCCATGTGATCAGGGCCGGAACTCGCGTGCTTGATCACGTAACTCGCGTGATCAGAGCCGGAACTCACGAGATCCGTCCCCGATCACGCGTGTGGGTCGAACGACCCACAGCGCGGTGCCCGGAACCGCGTTAGCATCCGAGGCAGTGAATCGTTGACAACCCGTGGGGGTCACGGGTCTCTCACCTTCCCTGCCTCGAAAGGTGTCCCTGTCATGCGCATTCGTCTTTTACTGCCGATGCTCGCCCTGGTGGCCGGGCTCGGTACCGCGGTGGCCGCTCCGGCCGCCGCCGATCCCGGCCCGGTGACGTCGGGAGACGTTTCCGTCGCCGACGCCTGTTACTCCTGGGGACGCACACTGTCCGAAGGAGCGTCCGGCGAGGACGTCCGGCAATTGCAGATCCGCGTGGCCGGCTACCCCGGTTACGGCGGCGTGCTGGCCATCGACGGCCAGTTCGGCGCGGGCACCAAGGCCGCGGTCACCCGGTTCCAGCAGGCGTACGGGCTGGGCGCGGACGGCGTCGCCGGATCGGCCACGTTCACGAAGATCTACGCGTTGCAGGACGACGACTGCTCGCCGGTCAACTTCACCTTCGCCGAACTGAACCGGTGCAATGCGGACTGGTCCGGTGGCAACGTCTCGGCCGCGACGGCGAAGGCCAACGCGCTGGTGTCGATGTGGAAGCTGCAGGCGATGCGGCACGCCATGGGCGACCGGCCGATCACCGTGAACGGCGGCTTCCGCAGCGTCGCGTGCAACAACGCGGTCGGTGGGGCGGCCGCCAGCCGTCATCTGTACGGCGACGCCGTCGACCTCGGGGCCGGCTCGCAGGGCTTCTGCGGACTGGCGCAGCAGGCCCGCAACCACGGGTTCAGTGAAATCCTCGGCCCGGGCTACCCCGGCCACAGCGATCACACGCATGTGGCTCACCGCGCCAACCGGTTCTGGTCGGCGTCCTCCTGCGGGATCTGACCTCGTCACTCCCAGCGCCACAACGAAGGCGGCCGTCCTCCCTTGGGCAGGGCGGCCGCTTGCTCGGTGGTGCGCCGCAACCCGGGGACCCGCTCCATGGTCCGGCCCAGATTGGCCGGATAGGGGCGGTCCCCGGTCAGCGCCTCGGTGGCGTCCAGCGCCTGTGCCGTGGTGAAGATCGGACCCAGGAGTCCGGCGGTGAAGGCGACGTCCCGCCACAGCCGCTCGGCCAGCAGCGGGCGGCAGTCCGCCACGATCCGATCGTGATCGAACGCCAGCGGGGGGACCTCGTCCAGCGGAGTCCACACCACGTTCCCCGGCTCGTCGAGCGCGGGATCCGTGGTGGCCCACAAGGCGATGGAGAGCGTCGGGCCCCGGGGATCGCGATTCGGCTCGTCGAAGGTGGTGAGCTGCCCCGTCGCCGAGAGCGCGTCCGGCGGCAGCCCCAGTTTGGTGACCACCGCCCGGCCCGCCGCGTCCCGCAACCGTTCCCCGCGCCCGAGCAGCACCCCCGGCAACGCGAGTTCCCCTTCGAACGGTTCGGCGGCCCGCGCCGCGATTCCCAGCAGCACGGTCCTGGTGCCGGGGGCGAACCTCACCACCAGCACGTCAACGGACACCGGCGTCGACTCGATCACGCGTTGATTCTCGACCTTGCCTCCGCGACCCGGTAACCGGCCCTGTCCGGGCCGGATCCGGTGACGGCCACCGGCAGCCGGGCAGCGAACCACGCCAGTGGATCCGGCAGGTCGACGGCGGGGGAGCCGTCGCCGGGCACCACCCGTAGGCCGGCCGCGTCGAGGTGGGTCACCGCGAGCGCGTCCACGCCGTCGCAGGCCGCGATCGCGTAGTCCAGCAGCGCTTCGTCGAGATGGCCCGCCCGCCACGCGCCCTGGAACTCGCCGGTGTCGTTGTGCGCCTCGGGAAAGCGGGCGAGCACTGAGGCGGACTCGGTGGGAAGCGGCCCCGCGCCGTGCCGGGTGAGATAGGTCCGCGTGACACCCAGGACCGCGTGCGGGCGCCCGCCCAGTAGGTCGCGGGCGTTGTGCGGAGTGGTGGTGGACCAGGTCGTATGCGGATGGAACCCGTGGTGTTGGTCGAGGAGAACCCCCTGCGCTCCCTCGAAAACCAGCCGCCCGGCCGCCGCGAGCCGTCCCGTTTCGTCCCCGTCGGTGATCCGCACCGCGTCCGCGAAAGCGCGGTACAGCGTCACCAGTTCGTCCACGCCGTGCCGCGGGACGGCGAGCGGCGCGTAGAACCGCGCGAGCGTGTCGAGCTTGCGCCGCAGCACCGACGGCCGCGCGCAGTCGGCGACCGTGGGCGCTTCCCCCGGCGTCCCGATCACCTCCTGGTTCTCCACCACCTCACCCGGCAGGGCGCCGGAAAGCAGCGAGTACCAGACGGTCTCGCCGATGCCCTTCCCGCACGAGCCATGCCGTTCCGCGCCGCGGGCCTCCTCCCTGGCCCGGTTGGCGTGGATGTGGAACGGGGTCGTGAGCAGGGCCCGCCCGTCCACGCTCAGCAGGGAGAGCGGATTCCGCACGCCGGCCGTTTCGAGCCGCCGGGCTTCGGCCGCCAGCGCGAACGGCTCGACCAGAACGAACCGTGACAGGTGGGTGGGCACGCCGGCGAACGTGCCCGCCCCGAACTGGCTGAACGTGTGGTGCCGCCCGTGCGCGACGACGTTGTGCGCGGCCTGCGCGCCCCCGTTGAAGCGGACGACGGCGGTGGTCGGCCGGTCGGCGCAGAGCGCGTCGACCACGGCTCCCTTGCCTTCGTCCCCGAAGCCGAGCCCGACCACCACCACGTGCCCGTCCAGAAGGCTCATCGCAGCACCACGTCACTCGGGCCACCCGGTTCGGGCACCGCCGAGGTGACGACCGTCTTGGTGCCGAGTTTCGCCAGCGCCTTGCCGACGGCCGCGCTCTCGGCGACCGAGCCGACGTCCGCGAGGTCGGCGAGTGCCCTGTCCACGTCGACGACCTGCTCCTCCAGCCCGATCGTGGCGGCGATCAGTTCGCATACCGCGCCGGGGTCGTCGAGTTTGAGGAAGTTCTGGCCGAGCAGACCGCTCCAGTGCTCGCCGATCTCCGGGTCGTTGTAGTACGAGGACTGGTTCGGCAGGACGAAGTAGACGTTCCACTTGCGGGCCAGCTCCCGGTACACCGACGCGGGGTCGATGTCCTCCCGCACGTCGTCTCCGATCACCCGGCGGATGTGGCGGGCTTCCAGCGCGGGCTTGTTCAGCTCGTCGCCGATGAGGAACAGGTATCCTTTGCGGCCGCGTTCGCGCCACGCGTCGGTGACCACGTGCCGGGCCATGAAGTAGGCGGCCAGTTCGTAGGACTCGCTCTTCTGCCCGCCGCCACCGCCTTCGAGGAAGATCGTGCGCAGCTGCTCGTCCATCCGGTTGTCCGATTCGAACTGCCCGATCTGCAACGGCACCCGGTCGCTGTCGGCGTCACCGATCGCGCCGAACAGCACCTGGGGGTCGGCCAGGTAGCCGCGGCGCTTCAGCAGGCCGTGCAGTTTGCCGAGCTTTCCCTGCATGATCCGCGGCACCCGGCGCATCGAGCCGGTGACGTCGAACAGCACCGCGATCGGCGTCGAATCGGTGTGGTCGGCCGAATCCCGGCATTCCCGGACGGCGTTCTTCGGGTCGAGCGCGGCCGCGGCCTTCCAGTCTTTCGCGGGTTTGGCGCGGAGATCGGCGCTGTAGCCGAAATCGTCCTCACCCTTGGCCGCGCGGAAGGTCTTCGCGGCGGCGTAGGCGTTGTCGTCCCAGTGTCCGTGTCCCATGGTCAGGCTCCTGTCTCGGGGATGATGAAAGGGCGGAAGGTGCGGGGGCCGTACAGCTCGGCGAGCAGTCCGTCGTACTCGTCGAGCAGGTCGGCGGCGTCGGGGCGCTGTGCCGGGTCGTCCTGCGTGCACCACGTGGCGAACTCGCGTTGACGGGTTTCCCCGGGCGCCAGCAGCGAAAGCATCAGGCTGTGGAGCATGTGGACGTCGGTGGCCGCGGACATCGACCGTCCCTTGTGGACTTCGGGCGGGTAGCCGACCGTGTTGTCCGTGGCCAGGGGGAGCGTTGCTGCTTCGACGGCGAAGGACCAGCCGGCCAGGACGATGCCGTGCTGTCCCGGGTGGACCAGCACGTTGTCCGCGGTGAGATGACCGTGGACGACACCCGCGCGGTGCGCGCCCGCCACGGCACGCAGGAGGCGCCGGTGCATCCACGCGTAGTCGCGGCCGTCGAGACCGTCCGGGAAGGCTTTCCTGATGTCGGCGAGCGTGGTGAACCCGTCGACGAGCGGATCGAGGACGCTGAACGCGCGATCACCCCGCGCCACCGGCCCCGAGGTGTCGAGCAGTCGCGGATAGTAAGGGCGCAGCCAGCGGTGCCGTTCGGTGAAGCCGTCGAGTGCGCGCAACGCCGTCCATTCGGCGTGGATCAGCGGGTTGAGCGCCGGATCGCGGACGAGTTTGACCAGATGGGGGCCGGTGGTGCGGTAGGTCGTCGCGATACTGCCCACCGCGTGCGGAGTGGTGAGGGTATAGGCCGACGTCGCGGTGGTGACCGTCTGGCGCCGGGCATTTTTCCAATCGGTGTGAAGGCGATTGAGGACGGCGGCCGCCCGATGGGCCCTCGGGTCGCCGGGATTGCGATCGGGGTGGAGCGCGGCCGCCAATTCGCGATAGCGGTGACGGGCGAACAGCGTGGCCGCGTCGACCGTGTTCTCGACCGTCGTCACGGCTTCGTCCCTGGTGAGCATAGTTTGAGTCTAGACGACTCTTACCTCGCCCCGCAAGGGGCCCCGGGCGGGCCGGGAGCCTGGAATGACCGCGGGAATGGTGGTGTAGGTACAAATCCCGTGCCGTTCGGACGATTCGAAAAATAGACTGGAACGGTCGAACAGGGGGTGGTGACCTTTCCGGAACAGTCGCGAAAAAACCAGTGGGTGGCCGTTCTGCTCGCGCTCGGAATCGTCCTGGGATTCATCGCCGCTTTCGCCGGGCGATGGGCCGCCGAGGGAATGGCCGAAACCTATGACTCGCGCGCCGTGATCTCCGTATCGGATTCCACGACGACCGAAGGACAGAGCGGTCCGCACACCACCTACGAGACCCTGGCGGTCACCGAAGACGGCCGCGCGATCGAACTGCCGACGGGTCGGGCCTTCGGTCTCGCGGAGCCGGTGGTCGTCCGGATTTCTTCGCTGACGGACCGGGTGTTGTCCGTGCGCGGGGCCGATGAGGTCGTGGAAGCCCACCATCCGTGGGAGAGGATCACGGTGATGTCGATCGGCGGAGCGCTCTTGGTGCTCGGTGCCGTCGTGGTGTACTCGGTGGCGAGGCCGGTGACCGTGCGGAAGTCGCTGTCGTTCCTGGCGGGGTTCGTCTTCGCCGCGTACGTCGTGCTGGCGCCGGTCGGTTTCGGCGGAACGGCGTACCGCGACGCGGCCGATCCCGTGCCGAACCTGTGGGAGCATCGCCGCGACGCGTGGGGGCCGCCGCCGGTGATCGGCAAGGGGCAGACCGCCGCTTCCGGTGATTCGGCCGTGCGTGTGCTCGACAGCAGGCCTGAGTCGCCCGAAGGCGCCGAGGCGTGGCTGAGCGGATTCCATGTCCTCGCCCTGCGGATCGAGGCGTCCCGCCTGGGGGACACGGCGCTCGAGCTGTCAGCCGACGAACACGGCTCTCCGCGGCGGGTCGAGCAGTGCGCGGGCGCTCCCGGCGCCTTCGACGGCACCACGGGGCTCGTCTGTTTCGTGGTCCCGCCCGGGTATCAGCCGAAGTACCTGGTCGTCGGCGAACTCGACCGGGAAGTCCTGCTGGCGCTCCAGTGAATCGAGGAAAGGAATTCAGTGCCGGGCAAACCGCGGAATTCGAGAACTCTCTTTCGAGTGTTGCTGGCCGGTGTCCCGTACATCTTCCTGCTGTGTGTCGCCTGGGGATACTTCGGCGCCCACGTGCGTGAATTGAACACCGGCGAGGAGGTCACGGTCACGGAGATCTCGGGGTGCGCCGAGGGAGGGGCGCCGATGAGCGGGGTGATTCCCTACTGCTCGGGGGAGTGGCGGTTCGACGACGGGCGCACCGATCGCGGGAGCATCGAGGGAGACAAGGCCGCTGAGGGCGACAGGATCTTCGCCGGCGACGGATTCGTCTACCGGTCGAGGTCCTCGCTGATCTGGACGATGTCCGTGGGCGGCCTGTTCGGCGTGGGGCTGCTGGCCGCGGCGATCGCCCTCGGCGTCCTGTACCGGCTGGACACGGTCCGGCGGCGTCAGAAGAACTGACGCCGCCGGGCGGCCGTCAGAGCCGGGTCGCTTCGATCTGCCGCTCGTCCTCGGTGGAACAACTCGTCACCGGATCGTTCGGCCCGCTCCCGCAGGTCCAGGATCCGATCACCACCGGTCCCGGACCCTGCGGGGAAGCGGCTTCGGCGGGCGTCAGCTTGGTGAAGTAGTCCGTGAAGACCTGTGTCGCCTCGGCGCAGTCGGTCTTGCCGTGGGCGACGACCTTGTTCTTCGCGCCCTGGAGTCCGGCGACCTCGCCGCACGGTGTTCCGGCGGGCGCCGGGGTGACGGCGGGGGACGACGGGGTCTGCGCGGCCGACGGGGCGGGATCGGCGCCGCAGCCGCTCACCAGGACGACGGCGAGCGCGGCGGGAAGTACGGCGAGGCTCTTCATGGGCCCTTCTTCTCGGGGGTGGTTCATTCGACGGGGACGACGGCGGCGAACACGTTCTGCTCGCCCTTGCTGCAACTGGTGCCGCCTTGCGCGGCGGGGGCGCCGGAGACGCAGAGCCATCCGTCGACGGTCTCGCTGACCGGCTCGTCCGAGCCCGCGGACTGGCGTCCGGCGATCCTCTTGTGGAACGAGCCGACGATCCCGGTCGCGTCCGCGCAAGAGACGCCGGGCCCGTTGAGCACCTGCAGGGTCAGCCCGCTCGCCGCGGTCACCGTCCCGCACGAACCCTGTACCGGTTCAGCTGGTTTCGGTTTGGGGGCGGGATTCGGGGCAGCGGACGAACTCGGCGCGGTCTGCGACGGGATCGGCGGTACCGACGCGCTGGACGTGCTCGAAGGGATCGCGGACGACGAGGCCGGCGTGGCGGTGACAGGCGGTGGCGGGTCTTCGCCCGAACAGGCGGCGAGCGTTCCGGCGACGGCGCAGGCCGCGAACAGGCGCCGCCACGTTCCCGTGGTCGTCGAGACGGGCAAGGCGATCCTTTCGTCGGCCGGTCGTGGCCGGCCCATTCTGACCCGGCCGGTCCCGAAGCCGTGGCATTGAGCCACGTTCGATTCGCGGGAGGTTATCGCGCCGACGGCGAGGGAGTACGCGAGGACCGCCCAATCACTGTCCATTGTGGACAATTAACATGCCGTTCACGGCGTGGCGACACCCTGCTGTCGTCGCGAACCGATCGGACGAATCCGGCGCCCGGCCGTTAACGCCAGGCCCTGTTCTGCCGAAAACAAAGGTAGCGCTCCGGCGTGTCCCAGTCCCCGTCACCGAAACCGTGAGAGCGATGAAGACCGACGAACAGAACGACCCCGCGTCATTCGAGGCCACCGCACCGGCGAGTACGGAGCTGCCACCCACGGCACCGTGCACCGTCGTCTGGTGCGGCGGCCGCCCGTACGTCCTGGAGAGTTCCGCCGGGCACACCCGGTGGATGGGTACCGACCATCGGGGCAGGCCCGTGGCGCTGACCAGCGCGGACCTGCAACGCCGCGGCTGGAGCCACACCCGGGCGAGCTGACGCGGGAGGACCTGCCGCCGCTGGATAGGCTGAGCGGGTGAGTACGCCCCCCGAACCGAGCGTGACCAGCGAAGAGCCTTCTTTGCTGCGGCAGGCCCTGAACGTTCCCAACATGCTTTCGATCCTCCGGCTCGCCGGGGTGCCGGTCTTCCTGTGGCTGCTGCTCGGCCCCAAGGAAGACGGCTGGGCGCTCGCGCTGCTCGTGTTCAGCGCGCTCACCGACTGGCTCGACGGCAAACTCGCCCGCTGGCTCAACCAGATGTCGCGGCTCGGTCAGCTGCTCGACCCGGCCGCCGACAGGCTCTACATCCTCGCGACCCTCATCGCCTTCCTGATCCGCGACATCGTCCCGTGGTGGGTGGTGGTCCCGCTGGTCGTCCGCGAGGCGGTGCTGGGCGTCTGCGTACTGCTGCTGAGGCACCGCGGGTTCGCCCCGCCGGAGGTCACCTACATCGGCAAGGGCGCCACCTTCGTGCTGATGTACGCCTTCCCGTTCCTGCTGCTCACGCAGGGCGGCTCCGACATCGCCGCGTTCGCCCGTCCGATCGGGTACGCCTTCACGGCGTGGGGTGCGGTCCTGTACGTCTATTCGGGCGTGTTGTACGTCGTCCAGACGGTGCGGGCACTGCGCACGGCCGATCCCCGCTAGCTTGCGGGAGGCGCCGGGCGCGTGCCCCGGCGGGATGCGAAACTGCGCGCGTCGGTTTCGAGCGAGGGCATGAGAAAGGGGAGCGGCGTTGTCCACTCCAGAAGAACTGCGTTACACCGAGGAGCACGAGTGGGTCTCCGTGCGCGACGGCGGTCTGGTGCGCGTGGGCATCACGGAGTACGCCCAGGACCAGCTCGGTGACGTGGTGTTCGTCGACCTCCCCGAGGTCGGCAAGCAGGTCGGCTCGGGCGACGCGTTCGGCGAGGTCGAGTCGACCAAGAGCGTTTCGGAGCTGTTCGCCCCGCTCGACGGCGAGGTGGTCGCGGTCAACGACGCGGTGACCGAATCGCCCGAGCTGATCAACAGCGACCCCTACGGCGAGGGCTGGCTGATCGAACTCCGTCTCGACGACGCGAGCAGCGTCGAATCCCTGCTCGAGGCCGAGGCGTACCAGGCACTGATCAAGGAATAGCCGCAGGCCGCGGCCCTCCCGTGAGAGTAGGGGGAGCCGCGGACCGGAGTTTCGATCAGGCACGGTACGTTTGACCTCCACATGTTCTTGAGTAGTGGCAACACACATGCGTTAGGAGAGCTCAGGTGAGCACGAACGACGGGCCCGGCGTTCCCCCGGAGCAGTCTCCGGAGCGGACTTCTGTCTTCCGGGCCGACTTCCTGGCCGACGTCGAAGGCACTGAGGCTCCTCCGGCTGCCGAGGCCCCCGTCCAGGGTGTGGACGCGCTGCCCGCGGGTTCCGCGCTGCTGGTCGTCAAGCGCGGCCCCAACGCGGGTTCGCGCTTCCTGCTGGACCGCGACACCACCAGTGCGGGACGGCACCCGGACAGCGACATCTTCCTCGACGACGTCACGGTTTCCCGGCGGCACGCCGAGTTCCGCCGTGAGGGCGGCGAGTTCGTCGTCATCGACGTCGGCAGCCTCAACGGCACCTACGTCAACCGCGAGCCGGTCGACCAGGCCGTCCTCGCCGGTGGCGACGAGGTGCAGATCGGCAAGTTCCGCCTGGTCTTCCTGACCGGCCCGGGTTCCGGGGGCCAGGGGGCACGGTGACGGCGGCCGGGCGGCCTGATCGGGATGCGTCGCAGCGCGATGGGTTGAGCATCGGGGCCGTGCTGGCACAACTGCGCGGCGACTTCCCCGACGTCACCATCTCCAAGATCCGGTTCCTCGAGGCGGAAGGTCTGGTCCAGCCGGGCCGGACCCCGTCGGGGTACCGGCAGTTCGCTCCGGCGGACGTGGAGCGCTTGCGATTCGTCCTGTCCGCCCAGCGGGATCACTACCTTCCGCTGAAGGTCATCAAGGAACAGCTGGACGCGGCGGATCAGGGAGCCGCGCCTTCCGCGACGGCCCCCAAACCGCCGCGGAAACTCGTTTCGCTCGACGCCCCGGGGGAGAACGGCGGACTGCCGTCCCCCGGGGACTTCGAGACCGATCGCGAGATCAGGCTGACCGAGGAAGATCTTCTCCGCCAGGCCGGCATCGACGCCGCCACCCTGGCTGAGCTGCGGCAATACGGTCTCGTCCGCCCGGGCGCGGCGGGGTTCTTCGACCCGGACGCCGTCCTCGTGGCGAAAACCGTGAAGGCGATGACCGAATTCGGTATCGAGCCGAGACATCTGCGTGCCTTCCGGGCCGCGGCCGACCGCGAAGTCGGTCTGCTGGAGCAGATCGTGACTCCGGTGTATCGGCACCGTGACGAGGACGCGCAAGCGAGGGGCGACGAGGTCGTCCGGGAGCTGGCCGCACTGACCGTAGCGTTACATACGCTCTTGGTGAAGGCCGGAATACGCGCCGTCACGGGCGGCTGAGCGGCTCCGGGGTCCGGGAACCCTTGTGAGGCCACTTGTCAATGACTGAATGTTCGGGACCCTATGCCGTACCGTGAGAGTTGGGTTTGCCGAGGGCGAACCGAGAATGTCCGGACAGCGAGCACAGCGCTCGGAAGACGGGTAGCGTCGGGATCACCGTCGCTTGATCGTCGAGACAAGCGTTGCGGCCCGTGCGCACGAGAGGGAGGCGAAGCCCGATGAGCGAGATGCGCGTCGTCGGCGTGCGGGTGGAGCTGCCCGCGAATCAGCCGATCTTGTTGCTGCGGGAAACCGAGGGCGAGCGCTACCTGCCGATCTGGATCGGCTCGGTCGAGGCCACCGCCATCGCGTTGGAGCAGCAGGGAGTCCGCCCGGCCCGTCCGCTCACCCATGACCTGCTCAAGGAGGTCATCGGGGCGCTGGGCCGCGAGCTGGAGCAGGTCGTCATCACCGACTTGAAGGAAGGCACGTTCTTCGCGGAACTGGTCTTCGACGGCGACATCAGGGTTTCGGCGCGGCCGAGCGACTCGGTGGCGCTGGCGCTGCGGGTGGGAGTCCCGATCCACGCCGTGGACGCGGTGCTGGAGGAAGCGGGGCTCATCATCCCCGACGAGCAGGAGGACGAGGTCGAGAAGTTCCGCGAGTTCCTCGACTCCGTCTCGCCGGAGGACTTCCGCGGCGCGGACACGTGATCACATACTGAGATCTCGAACGAAGGGGCGGCGCCGGTGGCGCCGCCCCTTCTTCTTGCGTGCGGTGAACGCGGCCGCGGTGGGTGCGGGTCGGACTGAAGGGCCCCCTCGCCGCATGGCACGCGGCGAAGGGCGCTTTTCCCTCATGCGATGTGGGGAAAGCGCCCTTCAGCCACGTCGACCCCAGGCGCGTTCACCCAGGCGCTTCAGGCGGCGGTCGCCCGCGTGAACAGGTCCGCCAGTTCCCGCCCGTACCGCTCCAGGTCCAGCTTCGGGTCCGCGGCGAACTTCGCGGCGACGCCGTCGATGGCCTGTGCGATCGACAGCGCCATCACGTCCGCCGCGAAGTCGCCGAAAGCGCCTTCCTGCTGCCCCTGTCGCAGTTGGCGTTCGAGCCGGCCGGTGCGGAACTCCTCGACGATCGGCGCCGACATGAACCAGCCTTCGGCGTCCGATCCGCTCGAGGCCATCTCGACCATGACCCGCACCAGTTCCGGGTACGAGCCGAGGAACTCGATCTCCGCCTCGATATATCCGCGCAGCAGCCCGGCCCGGTCGGTCGTGCCCTGGATCCGCTCCTCGAGGAACTTGTCCTTCATCCCGGTCGCGGTGGTGACCACGGCCTGCATGAGGCCCGCCTTGTTGGTGAAGTGGTAGGAGATGATCCGGGTGCTGGACAGCCCGGCCCGCTCCTTGATCTTCGCGAACGACGTCTTGTGGTAGCCGAGGTCGGAGATCGTCGCGATCGTGGCGCCGACGATCTGGGCCCGCCGGGCGGCTTCGGTGACCGACAGCCCGAGCTCCGCCTGCACCTCTTGCATGGCACTTTGCGTGGAGGGAGTTACTTGCATGAGTAAAAAATAACACGGCTGAGTAAAACCGGCAAGCGTGCAGCCGTTCGGGGGACTGCCGTGGACAAGCCTCAAGAAGAGCTTGAGGTCGACCGCGCGTCGCGTTGACCGCTTTGCCGGACGCGCTTACCGTCAATGGAGGTAAATCGCCAAGGTGTGATTCGGATGTCTGGGGCATCCGTCTTGACGATGGACTCCGGTGCGGACTCACGTGGGTCCGCGCGGCTTTGTTCGCCGGCCGCCAGGTCGGGCGAGGGGAGGCATGGCGTGGTCGAGGCTGGTAGCCCTCAAGAGCCGCTCGTTCCGGTCGCTGACGGCGAGCAGGGCGAGCTGTTCCCCGACTCTTCCCTCCCGGACGAACTCGTCGGTTACCGCGGTCCCGCAGCCTGCCAGATCGCCGGGATCACGTACCGGCAGCTCGACTACTGGGCCCGCACGAAGCTGGTCGCGCCGAGTATCCGCACGGCGCACGGATCCGGTTCGCAGCGGCTCTACTCGTTCAAGGACATCCTCGTCCTGAAGGTCGTCAAGCGCCTGCTGGACACCGGTGTCTCGCTGCAGAACATCCGCGTCGCCGTCGACCACCTGCGGCTGCGCGGCGTCCGCGACCTCGCCAGGGTCACCCTGTTCTCCGACGGCACCACCGTGTACGAGTGCACCTCGCCCGAAGAGATCGTCGATTTACTCCAGGGCGGGCAGGGTGTTTTCGGCATCGCGGTCAGCGGGGCGATGCAGGAGATCAGCGGCACCATCCACGAGTTCCAGGCCGAGCGGGCCGACGGCGGCGTGATCGAAACCGTCACGCCGGACGAGCTCACGCAGCGCCGTAACGCGCGTCGCACCGGCTGATCATGAAGCCGCGCGAGCGGCAGGGTAGGCTCACTTCCGCGGTCGACGAATCCGCGCGGGAGAGACCGAGCCGATAACCGTTGAGCTCGGCGCCGAAGGAGCAAGTCCTCCCCGGAACCTCTCAGGCACCCTGGACCGCGCGGAAGAGACGCCTCTGGAAAGTGGTTCGCCAGGTCACAGCCTGGCGGCCCCGCCGACGGTGCAAGCCCGGCTCAACACTCGGGCGAAACTCTCAGGCGCCCCCACGGGGGTACGGACAGAGTGGGGAGGGCCAGGACAATCCGTCCCGGCCCCACCCCCGCGTCTTGGGAGGTCCCCGATGGAGCCAGTTTCACTGGCCGCGCTCGAATCCGGAACCCTCTTCGCGGACCGGCACATCGGTCCCGGCGCGGAGGAACTCGCGCGCATCCTCGATGTCGTCGGCGTCGCTTCCCTCGACGAACTGGCCGAGCGCGCCGTCCCCGCGTCGCTCCGGGAATCCGCGACGCCGTCGGATCTGCCGCCGCCCGCCAGTGAGACCGGCGCGCTCGCCGAACTCCGCGCGCTCGCCGCGCGCAACCGGCCGATGGTCCAGATGATCGGCCTCGGCTACCACGACACCGTCACCCCGCCGGTCATCCGCCGGAACGTGCTGGAAAGCCCGGCCTGGTACACCGCGTACACGCCGTACCAGCCGGAGATCTCGCAAGGCAGGCTCGAAGCGCTGCTCAACTTCCAGACCATGGTCGCCGATCTGACCGGTCTGCCGATCGCCAACGCGTCCATGCTGGACGAGGCGACCGCGGCGGCCGAGGCGATGACACTGGTCCGCCGGGCGGGAAAGCCGAAGTCGAACCGGTTCGTGGTCGACGAGGACACGCTGCCCCAGACGATCGAGGTCCTGCGCACCCGTGCCGAACCGCTCGGCATCGAGCTGGTGACCGCGGACCTGTCCCAGGGCATCACCGGACTCGGCCTCGGTGGTGACTTCTTCGGGGTGCTGCTGTCCTATCCCGGCGCGTCCGGTGTCGTCCGCGAATGGGACCACACCATCGCCGAGGCCAAGGCGCTGGGCGCGGCCGTGGTGATGGCCGCGGATCCGCTGGCGCTGACCCTGCTGCGGTCGCCGGGCGAGCTCGGCGCCGACGTCGCGATCGGGTCCACACAGCGGTTCGGTGTCCCGATGGGCTTCGGTGGCCCGCACGCGGCGTACCTCGCCGTCCGGCAAGGACTGGAACGGCAGTTGCCCGGACGGCTCGTCGGGGTGTCGAAGGACGCCGACGGCGCCCCCGCGTACCGGCTCGCGCTGCAGACGCGCGAGCAGCACATCCGCCGGGAGAAGGCCACCAGCAACATCTGCACCGCGCAGGTGCTCCTGGCGGTCATCGCGTCGATGTACGCGGTGTATCACGGCCCCGAAGGTCTGCGCGCCATCGCGAACCGCGCGCACCGCATGGCCACCGTGCTCGCGGCGGGGCTCGCCGAGAGCGGCGTGGACGTCGTGCACTGCGAGTTCTTCGACACCGTCATGGTTTCCGTGCCCGGCCGCGCGGCCGGGGTCGTCGGCACGGCTCGTGAGCTCGGGGTCAACCTCAGGCTCGTGGACGCGGACCACGTCGCCGTCGCGTGCGACGAGACGACGACCCGTGAGCACCTTTCCCTGGTGTGGAAGGCTTTCGGGGTCGCGGTGTCCGATGTGGACTCGCTCGACGCGGACACCGCCGACGGCTTCCCGCCGGATCTGCGCCGCACCAGCGACTACCTGACGCATCCCGTGTTCCACACGCACCGCTCGGAGACGGCGCTGCTGCGGTACCTGAGGGCGTTGTCCGACAAGGACGTCGCACTCGACAGGAGCATGATCCCGCTCGGCTCGTGCACGATGAAACTCAACGCCACGGCCGAAATGGAGCCGATCACCTGGCCCGAGTTCGCCGGTCTGCACCCGTTCGCGCCCGCCGAGGACGCGGCCGGGTTGCTCACCATCGTGAAGGATCTGGAGCGGTGGCTGGCCGGTATCACCGGCTACGACGCGGTTTCCCTTCAGCCGAACGCCGGAAGTCAGGGCGAGTTCGCCGGACTGCTGGCGATCCGGGCCTACCATCGCGAACGCGGGAACGCGGCGCGGGACGTCTGCTTGATCCCGTCGAGCGCGCACGGGACGAACGCGGCCAGCGCGATCATGGCCGGGATGCGCGTCGTGGTGGTGAAATGCGACGACGAGGGGAACATCGACCTCGGTCACCTCAAGTCCACTGTGGACGAGCATGCGGACGACCTGGCCGCGATCATGATCACGTATCCGTCCACGCACGGCGTGTACGAGGACACCGTCCGCGAGGTCTGCGCGCTGGTGCACGACGCGGGCGGCCAGGTGTACGTCGACGGCGCGAACCTGAACGCGCTGATCGGCGTGGCGCAGTACGGCAAATTCGGCGCGGACGTCTCGCATCTCAACCTGCACAAGACCTTCTGCATCCCGCACGGCGGCGGCGGACCAGGTATCGGCCCGATCGGCGTCGGCGCGCATCTGGCGCCGTACCTGCCGAACCATCCGCTGCAGCCGGACGCGGGCCCGGCCACCGGTGTCGGCCCGATCAGCGCCGCGCCGTGGGGGAGCGCGTCGATCCTGCCGATCTCCTGGGCCTACGTCCGGATGATGGGCGCGGAGGGCCTGAGGCGCGCGACGCTGACAGCGGTCGCGAACGCCAACTACGTCGCCAAGCGCCTCGCGGAGCACTACCCGGTGCTGTATTCCGGCCACGACGGCCTGGTGGCGCACGAATGCATCCTCGACCTTCGTGCGCTCACCAAGCGGACCGGTGTCACCGTCGACGACGTCGCCAAGCGGCTCGCCGACTACGGCCTCCACGCGCCGACGATGTCCTTCCCGGTCGCGGGCACGCTCATGGTCGAGCCCACCGAGAGCGAGGATCTCGGCGAACTCGACAGGTTCTGCGACGCGATGATCGCGATCCGCGGCGAGATCGAGAAGGTCGCCGCGGGGGAATGGCCGGTGGCCGAGAGCCCGCTGCGGAACGCCCCGCACACCGCGCGCTGCCTCGCGGGCGAGTGGGATCGCCCGTACAGCAGGGAGAACGCGGTCTTCCCGGCCGGCTTCCAGGCGGCGAAGATCTGGCCTCCGGTGCGGCGGATCGACGGGGCCGCGGGTGACCGCAACCTCGTCTGCTCCTGCCCGCCGCCGGAGGCCTTCGCCTGATCGTCAGCCGGGCATCTTGTCCAGAAAGCCCAGCACCTGCTTGATCCGCCCGTCCTCGACGGTGATGACGTCGAAGCCGATCGCCAGCGGCTCCCGTGTCCCCTCCGGACCGAGGTACCACTGGAACCGCGCGATGTCGTGATGCGCGTCGGGGGCCGCGGGCAGGCTGAACGTCAGACCGGCGAACTGGGCCTGCGCGCCGGCGATGAAACCGTCGACACCGTCGTGACCGGTGACGGCGCCGAGCGGGTCGGTGTAGGCGGCGTCCTCGGTGAACACTTCGGCGATGAGCGCGCGGCGCTTGTCCGCGTCGGTCTCGTTCCACACGGCGATGTACTGCTCGGCGACGCGCTGGATGTCCGACATGGTGTCTCCTCTTTCGTTGCGGGGTAACCGATGACGCAACTCTGTCGGCTGAGGGTGGGTCTCGTCGATTACGCGTGAGGTAATGGCGGCCCGGCACACGTGGTGCGTAAGTTCGTGATCGTGACGACCACAGTGACGGCAGGCCGGGCCGGGCGACCCGTCGGCGAACTGCTGCGGGAATGGCGCGATCGCCGCCGGATCAGCCAGCTCGACCTCGCCATCTCCGCCGAGATCTCGACCAGGCACCTGAGCTTCGTGGAGACCGGGCGGTCCAAGCCCAGCCGCGACATGGTGCTGCGGCTCGGCGAACATCTGGAGGTGCCCTTGCGGGAACGCAATCAGCTGCTCCTGGCGGCGGGTTACGCGCCCGCGTACCCCGAGAGCGGACTCGGCGACCCGGAGATGGCGGCGGTCCGCAAGGCTGTCCGGCAGTTGATGACGAGTCACGAGCCGTACCCGGCCGCCGTCGTCGATCGTGGATGGAACCTGGTCGACGCCAACGCGAGTGTGTCGATCATGACCGACCTGGTCTCGCCCACGTTGATGACGCCACCGGCCAACGTCCTCCGGCTGACCCTGCATCCGGAGGGTATGGCGCCTTACGTGCTCAACCTGGGGGAGTGGCGCGCGCACCTGCTCGGCAGGCTCCGGCGCCAGGTGACCCAGACGGCGGATCCGACCTTGACGGAGCTGCTGGAGGAACTGCTCGCGTACCCGTGTGACGACCCCGTCCCCGAGGTGGAGGTTCCCGGCCCCGGGGACATCTTCGTTCCGCTGCGGCTGCGGCACGAGGGCGTGGATCTCACGTTCTTCAGCACGGTCTCGACCTTCGGGACGCCCTTGGACATCACCGTCGCCGAGCTGGTGATCGAGTCGTTCTTCCCGGCCGACACGGCCACGGCGGAGTACTTGCGCTCGTACGCCGGGCGCGGGATGGGATGATGCCGGGCAAGAAGTCCAGCCACAGACTCCAGTGAGGATTCTTCTTCCATGGCCGTGCCTTCCGTCGTCCTGAACAACGAGGTAGCCATCCCCCAACTCGGTTTCGGCGTCTGGCAGGTGCCCGCGGGCGACACGGCCAAGGTCGTCCGTACCGCCATCGAAGCCGGGTACCGCAGCATCGACACCGCCGCGTCGTACCGGAACGAAGCCGGGGTCGGCGAGGCGATCCGCTCGGCGGACGTGCCCCGCGACGAACTGTTCATCACCACGAAACTGCCGAATCCGGGCCACGGCTACGACGAGGCACTCCGGGCGTTCGACGCGAGTCTCGCGGAACTAGGCCTCGACCGCGTCGACCTCTACCTGATCCACTGGCCGATGCCGACACGCGGGAAGTACGTCGAAACCTGGCGAGCGCTGGAAAAGCTCTACGCGGACGGCCGGGTGCGAGCCATCGGGGTGTCGAACTTCCACATCCCGCATCTGCGGCGGTTGTTCGACGAAACGGGCATCGTGCCCGCGGTGAACCAGGTCGAGCTGCACCCCCGCCTCCAGCAGAAGGCGCTGCGCGAGTTCCACGCCGAGCACGGCATCGTCACCGAGGCGTGGAGCCCGCTCGCGCAGGGCTCGCTGCTCTCGGACCCGACGCTGACCGCGCTCGCGGCCAAATACGGCAAGAGCCCGGCGCAGCTGGTGCTGCGCTGGCATCTGCAACTCGGCACCGTGGCCATCCCGAAATCCGTGACCCCGTCCCGGATCCGCGAGAACTTCGCCGTCTTCGACTTCGAACTCGCGGAAGACGATCTCGCCGCCCTCGCCGAGTTCGACGACGGCACCCGCACCGGCCCCGACCCGGACACCTTCGACCTGATCTGAGGCTCGTGAGTGGCGAGGCCGGTTCTAACCGTTCTCACCACTTACGACCCGCTGTACCGGAGGTGCGTGAAGGTGTGATCACGAAGGTAGTGAAGGCCTCCTTCACTACCTTCGGGGTTGGCAAGGGGCCCTTCACGGACCGGAACCGCAAACAACAACCGCCATTACCCAGTGGGTACCAAGATACCCTTGGCCCTGACCGTCCTCACCACTCACGAGAGCTGGCCGAGGTACGGGAAAGGCCCCTTCCCGAGCGGCGAAGGGGCCTTTCCCGTACCTCGGTGACTCAGGTGGCCTTGATCCCCGCGGCGGCGAAGTCGGCCTGCTGGGCGGGCTGCTGCAGGTACTGCCGGAACGTCTGCGCGGCGCGCATCTGGACCTCGTCGATGGTCTTGCCCGCGAGCCCGACGAGCGGATAGTCGGCCGAACGCGCCGTCGCGACCGACTGGGCGGGCGAACCGACCAGTTCGGGCTTGGCGGTGTTCAGCTCGGTCACCCAGTACGAGGACTCGGGGATCCAGGCGGCGGGGAGACCGCCGATGGAGTCCAGGTTCGTCCGTCCGACGAGGCCGTCGAGCACGGACGCGGAGGACAGCGCGTCGATCTGGATGATCACGCAGTGGTCGCGGACCACGGTCGCGGCGTTGTTCCACCGCTCGGCCGCGGCCCGGAGCGGCTTCTCGATGCTGGGGGTGACGACGACCCGCATCGGGGTGTCGCCGGCGCTGCAGGCCTTGGCCTGGGCTTCGGCGCGGGTGCTGAGCTCGCCGTCCGCCCAGTTCCAGCCGAACACGCCGATCGCGATCAGGGCCACCAGGACCACGGCGGCGATGGGCCACTTGGCGACCTTGCGCCGAGGGGCCTTCTTGCCCACGATCCGGTGCGAACCGGTCGCCTCGCCGCGCCCCTCATACCGCTTCGGCGGGTCGAGGGGATGCGGCACCGGCTCCTCGGCCACGCTGTGTCGCCCCATCGTTGTCCTTTCGAAACGTGCGCGCTCGCGCTGCGTATGCAATCAAACCGTTATCACTCTAACAGGGGAGGATGTTACGGGGAATGCGACGACTCACAGTTGTTTTCCGCGTGTCGCGGGTGCCTTCTTTAACCCGGCGAGGAGTCGTTGGCAATGCGCTATCAGGTGCTCACGCAGCGGCGCGGCCCGGCGGGCGAAACCGGCCTGCGCGCGAGCGTACTCAGCTCGCCCCTCGGAGCTCTCGATCCGGACCGGCGTGTACCCATACGACGCGAGGTCGTACGGGCTGGCCCGCATGTCCAGCTCACGGATGTCCGCCGCCAGTTCGAAGCAGTCCCCGACCAGCTCAGCGGGGACGAACGGGTCGAGTTTGTAGGCCCACTTGAAGAGGTCCATGTTGGCGTGGAGACAGCCCGGCTGCTCGAACTCGATCTGGTTCTCCCGCTCCGGCCGCAGCGTGTTGCGCGGCCGGGCGGGCTCGGTGAAGAACCGAAACGCGTCGAAATGCCCGCACCGGATCTCCAGCGACTCGACGACGCCGTCCGTTCCGTCCGATCCGAGCCGGAGCGGAAGTTGTGAGTGACGAACCTCATTCGCCGATTCCCGGTAAACCATTGCCCATTCGTGAAGGCCGAAACAGCTGAGCCTCGGCGCGCGGGACGCGGTCGCGGAAAGCAGGCCGAGGACGAATTCCGCCGTCTTGGCCCTGCCTTCGGTGAAGCCCGCCGGATCGAGGATGACGCCGTCCGGGGTCTCGAGGTAGCCCTTCCGCTCCAGGAACCGGTGCGCGGACCGGCCTTCGAGGGCGAAACCCGGCCCCGGTTGCCAGCGTTCGACGTGCCCGGGGCGGTGCGAGTAGTAGGTGAAGAGGAAGTCGAGCACCGGATGCTTCTCGCTCCGCGAGCGGCGGCGCTGGTGCGGTGTCGTCCAGCGCCGCATCCGCGTGACGTGGTCGTCCTCCCGAGCCCGCCAGACGGGCTCGGGAAGGACGATCAGGCCGGTCATGACATGACGTGGGTACCGTCGCGGACAGTTCCCACGTATTCCTCGACGAGGTCTTCCAGCGTGACGACGCCGACGGCGGCACCCGCCGGGCTCAGCGCCCGCGCCAGGTGACTGCCTTCCTTGCGCATCGCCGACAACGCCTCGTCCAGCCGGGCGTCGGCGTGCAGTTCGGTCAGCGCCCGCGTCTTGTCCGACGGGACCACGGTCGTCGGGTCCTCGCCCACGAGATCGAGGATGTCCTTGACGTGGATGTAGCCGGTCAGCGTCCCGTCGTCGGTGCACACCGGGAAGCGCGAGAACCCGGTCGAGGACACCGCGCGCTCGACGTCGCCCAGCGTGGGCGAGCAGGGCAGCGTGGTGAGCTGCGCCGTCGGGACCAGGACGTCGGCCACCGTCTTCTCCACCGACGACAGCGTCTTGCTCAGCCGCTGGTGCTCGGAGTGCTCCAGGAGCCCCTCGCGGCGTGACTCGCTGAGCAGTTCGGCGAGTTCGTCGGAGGTGTAGGCGGTCTCGAGTTCGTCCTTGGGCTCGACCTTGAACAACCGCAGCAGGGAGTTCGCCACGAAGTTCAGCAGCCAGATGAACGGGTTGGCGACCTTCACCCAGGCCACGTGCACCGGGACCAGCCACAGCGCCAGGCGCTCCGGCTCGGCGATCGCGAGGTTCTTGGGCACCATCTCGCCGATGAGGACGTGCAGGATGGTGATGAACGCCAGCGCGATCGCGAACGAGATCGGGTGCAGCAGGACGTCGGGGATCCCGAGCACCTCGAAGAACCCGGCCAGCTGATGCGCGATGGCGGGCTCGCCCAGCCGTCCCAGCAGCAGCGAACAGATGGTGATGCCGAGCTGCGCGCCCGCGAGCATCAGCGAGACGTTCCTGCTCGCGTTGATCACGATCTTGGCGCGGGTCTTTCCCTGCTCCAGCAAGGCTTCCAGCCTGTCGCGCCGCGACGAGATCAGCGCGAACTCGGCGCCGACGAAGAACGCGTTGGCCAGCAACAGGACCACGACGAGGAAGATGTTGAACCAGTCGCTCATCGGGCGGGCTCCTGCTCGGCGGTCGTGGCGGTTTCGCTGACCCGGCGGACTTCGACCTCGGCGATGCGGAGACGGTCCATTTTGGTCACCGTGAGCCGCCAGGCGTCGAGATCGGTGGCGTCGCCGGGGGAGGGGATCCGGCCGAGCCGCTCCAGGATGAGCCCGGCGATGGTCTCGTAGTCGCCGTCGGGCATCCGGAACCCGGTCTCGTCGGTGACCTCGTCGGCGCGAAGCTGCCCGGACACGAGCCAGTTGTCGGCGCCGACCTGCTGGGAGGAGGGCGCTTCCCGCTCGTCGTGCTCGTCGCGGACGTCGCCGATGATCTCCTCGACGACGTCTTCGAGCGTCACGAGTCCCGCGGTGCCGCCGTACTCGTCGACGACGATCGCGAGCTGGAACCGGGAGTCGCGCAGCCGGTTGAGCAGCGAGTCACCCGGCAGCGATTCGGGCACTGTCGGGATCGGCCGCATGACCGAGCCGATCCGCACCGTGGCGCGTTGCGTGGCGGGGACGGTGAACGCCTGCTTGATGTGCACCGCGCCCTGCACGTCGTCGAGATCCTCGGTGTAGACCGGGAAACGCGAAAAGCCGGTGCGGCGCGAGACCTCGATGAGGTCGTAGATCGTGTCGTCCACGGTCAGCGATTCGAGCTGGACACGCGGGGTCATCAGCTCGTCGGCCGTCCGCTCGCCGAAACGCAGCGATTTGTCCAGCAGTTCGGCCGTCGACGTGTCGAGCGTGCCGCTTTCGGCGCTGGAGCGCACGATCGAGCCGAGTTCCTGCGGCGACCGGGCCGAACGCAGTTCCTCCTGCGGTTCGACGCCGAACTTGCGGACCAGGAAGTTGGCGCTGTTGTTCATCAGGGTGATGAGCCAGCGGAACAGCGAAGAGAACCGCGAGTGGTACCCCGCGACGGCGCGCGCCGTCTGCAGCGGCCGGGCGATCGCGAGGTTCTTCGGCATCATCTCGCCGAGGATCATCGACAGCGACGTCGCCAGGATCAGCGCGACCGCCAGCGACACGCCGTTCGCGACACCCTCGGAGAACCCGATGGCGGTGAACAGCGGATGCAGCAGGTCACCGATCACCGGTTCCGCGAGGTAACCGGTGATCAGGGTGGTGATGGTGATCGCCACCTGCGCGCCGGAAAGCTGGAACGAGAGGGTGCGGTGCGCCTTCTGCACGGTGTGCGCGCGACGGTCGCCGACCTGGCGGACGTTCGCGTCGACCGTGCTGCGCTCGAGCGCGGTGAGGGAGAACTCGGCGGCGACGGCGAGGCCGGTGCCGACGGTCAGCAGGAGGAACAGGAGAATGCCGAGAACGGCGAACAGGATTTCCATCATTTCCTGCCGGTGGGGACGAGGTCGGCAAGAAGGTCCGTGGAACAGCCGGGTGTGCCACCCGGCTCGATACTGTCACCAGGTGACTGCGCGTCGCGCACGAAAAGAGTCACTCCTCAATCGGGATCAACAGACACCGCCGCTGTACTGCGGCGATAGGACAATCTTAACGCGTTCCCCCGACCGCGCGGGCGCGGTGCCGCCGCACGCTCTCCTCGACCAGGTCGAGGACGGGGCCGAGATCGTCGCCGGGCTGGCCCATCGCGAGGTGGGAGACGAGTCCTTCGAGGACGAGTTCGAGGTACGCGGTCAGGACGTCGACGTCGACGTCGTCGCGCAGGATCCCGGCGTCGCGCTGGCGCAGCAGACGGCGGCGGGTCGCGGCGGTCAACTGCTGGGACCGCTCGGCCCAGCGGGCCCGGAACTCGGGGTCGGTGCGCAGCCGCCGGGAGACCTCCAGGCGCGTGCCGAGCCAGTCGGCGGGGTGCTCGCTGCGGTTCGACAGCAGGTCTCGCATCACCTGGACGAGGCCCTGTTCGGCGACGACGTCGGCCATGCGGACCGCGTCGTCCTCGGCCAAGGCCAGGAAGAGGGACTCTTTGTCGCGGAAGTGGTGGAAGATCGCCCCGCGGGAAAGTCCGGTGGCTTCCTCGAGTCGCCGGACGGTGGCACCCTCGTAGCCGTAGCGTGCGAAGCACACGCGGGAGCCGTCGAGGATCTGGCGCCGGCGTGCGTCGAGGTGATCCTGGCTGACCCGTGGCATCCTGGAATCCTGTCACCGGGAACCGGGTTATTGCAATCCGTACGTACGTACTGTGACCAGATCGCGGGATGATTGATCCGTCCGGGAACCTTGCGGCCGCGAAACACGTCCGATCACTCGGCCGGATCGGCTGACACGCCGTCGGCCGCTTGGCTACTCTTTGTCCATCACGGTGAGTGAGTGCTGAGGGGAAGGTGCGGGCGTGAACATCATCGGCGACGCCGCGAGCGCGATCAAGGCCGTCTGGGGTGACCTCACCACGCCGAAGGAACCGACCGTTTACGGCGGTGGGGGCGGCGGGGGCGGCGGGTTCGAGATGAGCCCGGAGGAACTGAAGACCGTCATCGGTCTGTGGGAAGACGAGCTGAAGAAGGTCGTCGACGACGGCGACAAGATCGACCTCATCGTCGGTGACCTGATGCCGCCGGGGCAGGACGAGGCCAGCGCCAGCTATGTGAACTCCGGCGTCGACTCCCTGTTGTCCCTGCAAAAACAGAACGAGTCGATGAGGGCCTACATCGAGGGCTACATCGCCAAACTCGAAGTCGCCCGTTCGAAGACCATGGCCACCGACCAGGCCAACACCCTGCGCACGACCTGAGGATGCCGAACGTGTTGAGGAATCGCGCCGCGGTGGCGGCGCTCGTGTTCGTTTCCGTCGCGGCCGCCGGGTGCACCGGGGAGACTCCTGGTACAGCTACGCCGACCCCGGGAACCTCGTCGGCGTCTTCCGCGGGACCGGAGGATCCGAACGTCCCGAAGGTGGCGATTCCACTGGACGCTTCGGCGTACGTCGGTGACGTCTGCAAGCTGCTCTCGCCCGCCGCGGCTGCGGAACTGGGGTTCTCCGCGCCAGGTGAATCGAAGAGCGAAGGCAGCAATCCAGGTTGTAGCTGGCAGATTCGCGGCAAGGCCGACAGCCTGCTGATCATCCTCGGCAGTGGGAACCGTGAAAAGGGCATGGGCGGTCTGGCCGGCCTGCACAAGGCCAAGAAAGCCGGGCAACTGAGGTTCTTGGAGCCCGGCCCCGAGGTCGACGGCTATCCGACCGTCTACTACGGAATCCAGGACAGGCGAGCAAGCGGCAACTGCGATCTCGCGGTGGGTGTCGCCGACGATCTGTCGATCAGCACCCTCGCCAAGGGCTATGACAACGAACAGGATTCGTGCGGGAAGGCGCAGAAACTCGCGTCGGCCGTGATCAAGACACTCAAGGGGGCATGAGGGTGGACGGCAAACAGATCTACGAAAACTTCACCCAGGGCGACACCCGCAATCTGCGCAGCGCGGCCGATCGAGTCGCCGAACTCTCGGACGCCTACGTCGAGCGCGGCATGGCCATCAAGTCGCTGCAGTCGCGGATGTCCTCGTCCTGGACGGGCTCAGCCGCCGATGCGGCGAACGCCGGCGCGGGCCCGCTCGAGCAGGCCTTCAAGGAGACAGCGGACCCGCTGTTCACCACCAAGGCCTCGGTCATGACGCAGGCCGACAGCTTCGACGACTCCGGGCAGACGGTCGTCCCGGTGCCCCCGAAGCCGGACAAGCCCAACCCGTGGACCACCGGCCTCAAGGGCGCGATCCCGATCGCCGGGCCGTTCATGGTCAACAACGACATCAAGAACTACCAAGAGGGCGTCGCGAAGCACGAGGCGGCGAACCAGAACAACGTCCGCGTGATGGACCAGTACGACTCGGTCACCAGCAGCACGAGCTCGAGCCTGCCGACCGACTACGGCGTGCTGAAGAACGACGGCGCGAACGTCAGTGTCAAGGTCGGCGACGGGCCCGGCCCGATCGATCCGCCGCCCTACGTCCCGCCGAAGCACCCCACGAGGCGCGGCGGTGGCGACGAGAACGACGGCACCGACACCAGCGGCACGGACAGCAACGGCACCGACCGGAACCGCACCGGCAACGACCAGAACCAGAATCAAAACCAGAACAAGCCCGGCACCGGTGAAGACCGTCCCAGCGGCTCGAAGGACCGTCCCGGGGACATCACGACGCCGACCAGGAAGCCCGGTCCCGGGGACACGACGCTCCCGTCCGGCGGCGGCCGGGGCAAACCCGGCGGTGGGACCACGGAGATCCCGGGCCGAAACCCCGGACGCGGCACCGGTGACGAGGACAACGTCATCGGCCTGCCGAACGGCACCGGCCAGAACTACGGCCCCGGTGGCGGTGGGCCCAACCAGCCAGGTGGCACCAGCGGCCGCAACGTTCCCGGGCCCAACACCGCCGCGGGCAGGCTTCTCGGCGGCGAAGGTGGCACCGGCGGCCGCGCGGGCGGTCCTGGCGGACCCGGTTCGGGCAGCCTTGGTGGCGGCAGGGGCTCCGGCATGGGTGGCCTCGGCGGCGGCATGGGCGGCGCCGATCACCTGGCGGGCGGCCGTGGAGCGGCCGGTCGCGGCGGCGGTCAGATGGGCCCGATGGGCGCGGGCGGCAGGCGCGCGGAGGGCGACGAGGACGACGAACACCAGCGTCCCGACTACCTGATCGAGGCCGACCCCGACGCGATCTTCGGCACCGACCAGCGGACCAGCCCGCCGGTCATCGGCGAGTAGCGGATGACCGTCAGAACAGGCCGGGTGGACGTCCCGGTCGAAGCCTTGGCGGTGCTCGCCGAACGCGAACGCGTCGGCGACCTGCACATCACGCTGCGTCCCGAACCGCGCTGGCTGTCGAGGACGGCCCGCGCGGAGGCGGACAAGCGAGTGGAAGCCGCTTTGGCGCAAGCCGGGCTGCTGGACTCGACCGGCCGCGCGTCGGTCGACTTCCTGGACTGGCTTCCGGTGCTCACGAAACCGGCCATCGAGTACTACGGCTGGGTGAACGCCGGCGGCCAGACCTACGGCGTTCTCGCCGCCTCGCTGGGTATGCAGGCGGTGCTGGCCGTGGCGTCCGGCGACTGGGTCGGGCTGCAGGAGATCGACCGGCGACGGCTGCCCGAGACGCTGATCGAACAGCTGCCACCCGTTCCCGCGGGCGGCGGCAGGCTCCGCACGGTTCGGGCGTACGAGCTCGAAGAGGCGGCACGGCGTGGCCCGGACACGCATTCCCTGCCGCCGGTGATCGCGGACATCGTCAGCCTCGTGCAGCGGCCGGTCGAGGGGAGCGGCGAGCTCTACGTCGGCAAGCGGGACGAAGTCGGCAGGCATGTGGCGGTCGAGGATCCGCTCCACTTCGCCGACACCGACTGGGGCCGGTACCTCAGCTACACGACCGGTCACGGCAACGACGCGGTGGTCCACATCGGACCCGCCGGGCCTTCGGAGCTGGCAGACGCGCTTCGGCACGTCTCCGGCACCTTGGGCGCCTAGGCGCTGTCCCGCAAGTCTGGACGCGGTCTTCGCGCCCAGGTGGTCCCTGACGGCACGGGCGGATGCGCCCGAGTACGACCCGGTACGAGGGCGATCCGCCCGCACCGCCAGGAACCACCTGGATCACGAAGCCCATCGACCAGACTTACGGGACAGCGCCTAGACCGTCACCACGGGAAGTCTGCCTGGACGGCGGTCGAGATCGGTCCGAGGTCGATGACCAGACGGTCGAGATCGCCGGCGTCCAGGACGTCGTACGGCGCCTCCGCGAGCCTGTCGGTCATCGCCTCGACGCGCTCCTTCGCGGCCCGTCCGGCGGCGGTAAGCCAGCCGTCGCCCCCGACGAGACCGCGGTCGCGCATGCCGTCGATGACCGCGGACAGCTGTGCGGCGGGAAGGTGGCTGACCCGGCCGAACTCGTTCGCGGGCATGCCGACGGACAGGGCGTGGAGGACGTGGGCCTCGGTTCCGCCGATGCCCTCGGCCAGCAAAGCGACGATATGGCCGTCGCCGCGGTGCTCGCGCAGCAAGGTGGCGGCGTGCCACAGTCGCGCCAGGGGCTCCTGCGGTACCGGGAGCGCGCGGAGGGCGGCATAGAGGGCGCGGCCCTCCACCGGCGCACTGGTGGCCGTCTTCAGCAGGAGGTCGGCGGCGCGCGCGACACGCGGGTCATCGGCGAGTTCACCGAGGATCCGCCGTAGCCCCGCGACGCATCCCCGTTCGCGGGCGGCCAGCGCCGCCTCGGGCGTGGTCAGCTCCCAGACCTTCGGGAGGTGCCGAGCCACCTCGCCCGGGGCGAAGTTGTAGAAGACCGCGTGGACCACCTCGGCGGGCACCGATCGGCCGAACGGCGCGGCCCGTCCGGCGAAGTAGGCGTCCCACTGGTTGCGCAGCCCGAGCGCGATCAGAGCCTGGTCCGACTCGTCGGCGAAATAGGGCACCAGGCCGAGGGGCTCGATCAGTTCGTACATGCGACGGGCGACGGGTTCCTGGTGCGACATCTGATCCCCTGTAGGTCCTGGTGGCGCCTTCGTGGCGGCCGCTCACCTCCTCCACGAACGGCTCAGGCCGGATCCGACACCCGAGCCTCAGGAATTTTCGCGCCCCGAGGAATCCTCCCGGGCTATTGTGACAGTGCTGTTGTATTTCTGGCGGGTCTGGGAGGACGAGGACGTGACAAGGCTGTATCCGGAAATCGAACCGTACGACCACGGGATGCTCGACGTCGGCGACGGGCACTTCGTGTACTGGGAGGTCTGTGGGAATCCCGACGGCAAACCCGCCGTCACGCTGCACGGCGGCCCGGGAACCGGGTGCAGCGCCGGTCTGCGCCGCTACTTCGATCCGGCCAAGTACCGTGTCGTGCTGTTCGACCAGCGAGGGTGCGGCCGGAGCACCCCGCACGCGGGCGAGCCCGAGGCCGACCTCTCGGCCAACACCACCGACCATCTGCTCGCCGACATGGAGCGGCTGCGCGAGCATCTGGGCATCGAGAAGTGGCTGATCTTCGGCGGATCCTGGGGTTCCGTGCTCGCACTGGTCTACGCCGAGCGGTATCCGGATCGTGTCTCGGAGATGGTCCTGATGGGCCTGGCCACCGGACGGCGGAGCGAGACCGACCTGCTCACCCGCGGTCTCGGCGGCGTCTTCCCGGAGGCCTGGGCGAAGTTCCGCGATGGTGTTCCCGAAGCGGATCGCGACGGTGATCTCGCGGCGGCGTACCTGAAGTTGCTCATGGATCCCGACCCGGCGGTGCACGAGAAGGCGGCTGCCGCGTGGTGCGCCTGGGAGGACGCGATCATCCCGACTTCCCCGCCGTACAAGAGCTTCGAGACGCCGAAGTTCCGGCTCGCCTTCGCCAGGCTGGTCACGCACTACTGGAGCCAAGGGTCCTTTTTGGACGAGGGGGTGGTGCTGCGGGAGGCCAAGACCTTGGCCCACATCCCGGCCGTGCTCGCCGAAGGAAGCCTCGATCTGGGCAACCTGATCGGCACCCCGTGGGAGCTGGCGCACGCTTGGCCCGGCAGTGAACTGGTGGTCATCGACGAGGTCGGCCACAGCACCCAGGACGAGCCGATGCGCGAGGTCCTCATCGGCGCGACAGACCGCTTCGCCTGACCCGCGTGAAGGCCCTCTTCCCTCGGCTCCGGTTTTGACTGACCAGTCGGGGGAAGGAGGCCTTCACGCGCGCTATCAGGGAATGACCAATACGCGGGCGGTTTCAGGGGTCGTGGCGTCCGAACGGGTGGTTTCGGCGAGCCGCAGACCCGTGGTGCGCGGCGCGATCCGATCCAGGTTCCACGAACTCAGCAGCAGCGCCACCTTCGCCCGCATCTCGGTCCGCAGCCGCAGGAACGAGTCGGTGTGGTCCGCGCCGACCTCGCCGAGCAGGAGCCACCAGGCCCACGCGGCGGCCCCGGCATTGGCGACGAAGTCCGGGATCACCGGGATGCCCCGGGCCGTCAGGCCAGCTTCGGCGTCGGGAGTGGTCGCCGCGTTCGCCGCCTCGATGACGACCTTCGCCTTGACCTCGCCCTGGTTCGCGGCACGCAGCGCGTAGGAGATCGCCGCCGGGACGAAGATGTCGGCCTCCGTCGCCACGATCTCGTCGCGGGGGAGCAGTTGGACGTCCGACGGCAGCCGGCTGCGGTCGATCTCGCCGTACGCGTCGCGCAGGTCCAGCAGCGCCGGGATGTCGAGACCTTCGGGCCGGTACAGCGTCCCGGCCGCGTCGGCGACCGCGACGACCCGCATACCGGCTTCGTGCAGGTACCAGGCCGCGCCGCCGCCCATGGTGCCGATGCCCTGTACGGCGACCGTGGTCTTCTCGACCGGCCATTCCCACGCATCGGCGACACCGAGGCAGGCCTGTGCGACGCCGTAGCCGCCGATGACGTCACCGAGCAGCAGCCCGCCGGGGACCGGGGTGCCCAACCCGGCCTGCACGCGGCGAAGGGTCTGAGCCGGATCGGCCGAACGGCGGATCGCGGCGTGGTACGACTGATCGAGCCCCAGCTTCGCGAACACCTCGTCGATCAGGTGCTGCGGCACGCCGAGATCCTCGGCGGTCACCCAATGGTTGTCGATCCACGGCCGCAGGAATTCGCAGAACCGTTCCAGCACACCGAAAGCGCGCTCGTCCTTCGGATCGAAGTCGATACCGCCCTTGGCCCCGCCGACCGGCAGGCCGAAGGTCGCGGTCTTGTTCGCCATCCCCCTCGCCAGGTCCTCGACCTCGGACATCGTGCAGCCCGCGCGCATCCGGGTCCCGCCGGTCGCGATACCGGAGACCAGGCTGTGCACTACGAGGTAGCCGGTGGCACCGGTGACGGGGTCGGTCCAGATGAGCCTCATCAGCGGTTCGGCGTTCCTCGCGGCCATGCGGCCACCTCCTTCGGGATTCAGAGTCGTCCTGCGCCGCTTCCGAGGGTGCGCCCCGCCGGGCGCGCGCGTCTATTTACCGAATCTGAACGATGTCGTGCAGAGAAACTGGTGTAACGCGTCACCCGGCATCCGCGACCGTGCCCGTTTACGTTGGTGACATGGAGCTTTCGTTGCACCGCCTGCGGATGCTCCGCGAGCTGAGCAGGCGCGGCACCGTCACGGCGGCCGCCGCTTCGCTGCACTACACCGCTTCGGCGGTGTCGCAGCAGCTTGCCCAGCTGGAGCGGGACGTGGGCGCGAAGCTTTTCGAACGATTCGGCAGACGGGTGCAGCTGACCGAACTGGGGCTGTTGCTCACCGAACACGCCGAGGAGATCCTGGGATCGGTCGAGCGGGCGACACTGGCACTGGAGGAGGCACAGGAGACGGTCTCGGTCCGGCTCATGGCCGGGGTCTGGGCCTCCGTCGCTTCGGGGCTGCTGCCGAACGCGCTGGCCGTGCTCGCGGGCGAGCATCCGGGGATCCAGGTCCGGACGCGGGAATTGGCGCCCGAGGACACCGCCGACGCGGTCCGCGACGGCGAGCTCGACCTGTCGTTCGTGATCGACTACTCCGACGCGCCGATGCCGTGGGACGCGGGCCTGGAGCGTGCGGTGATCGCGGTCGAACGGCTGCACGCGGCGGTTCCCGCGGGCGCCGTCCCCGCGGGCAGCGCGTCGTTGCTCGAGCTGGCGGAGCATCCGTGGATCCTCGCCAGCCCGAAGAGCCACTTCGGCCGCGCGGTGCGCACGGCGTGTCACCGGCACGGGTTCGAACCCAAGATCAACCACGAGGTCGAAGAGCAGTCGACGGCGATGGCGATGGTCCGGGCGGGGCTCGGGGTGACCCTCGTTTCGGACCTCGGACTCGGGCTCCGGCCGCCGGGGATCGACGTCGTCGCGTTGACCACACCGTTGCTCCGAACGGTTTCGATCGCCTATCGGACGACGTCTTCCCGGCGGCAGGCCCTGCAGCTGGTGATCGAGGCCGTCCGCAACGCGGCCGCGGCTCTCGGACTGGGGACGGAGCCCGCTTTGCCCTGATTCGTCCGGTCCTAAAAGGTGGTCCGCAGATCCAGCTCGGTAGGAACGCACCTGAATTTGTCGGACCCCGCGTGTAGCGTCCGATGTCAAGGTTTCTCATTGATCGGACTACCGACTGGACGGCGGGAAGATGACAACTGTTCATGATTTCCCCGAGAAGTCCGGGAGCGCGTCGAACGCGACGGCGAAGGTCCTGTCGGACCGTGCCGAGGGTGAGGCGTATGTGGCTTCCGTGTGCTTCAAACACGGGCCGCCGAGACTTCTCGGCGTAGAGCTGGAATTCACCGTGCACTACGCCGACGAGCCCGCCCGGCCTCTCGACCCCGACGATCTCGCCACCGCGCTCGGCCCGCACACCCCGCGGACACTGCGCCCCGACAGCCCCGCCCTCCCGCTTCCGGCAGGTTCACCGCTGAGCCTCGAGCCCGGATGTCAGGTGGAGATCTCCGCTCAACCACAGACCACGCTGCGCCACCTGGACGCCGTCGTCTCGGCCGATCTGGCCCACCTCGAAACCCTTCTCTCCGCCCAAGGCCTGTACCTGGGTGACACCGGGATAGACGGGCATCGTGCCCCTGCCCGCAAACTGGGCACGCCCCGCTACGCCGCGATGGAACGCCGCTTCGCCCCGATGGGCGACGGCGGCGCGACGATGATGTGCAGCACCGCGGGCCTGCAGGTGTGTGTGGACGCTGGTGAGGCGGACGACCTGCCGCTGCGCTGGGCCGCCGTCCACGCGCTCGGCCCGCCTTTGCTGGCCACCTTCGCCAACTCACGGTTCCACGCCGGACGCGACACGGGTCACGCGTCCGCGCGCTGGCTGGCCGTCATGAACACCGAAAAGGCCCGCACCCGTTCGGCCGCGACCGAGCGGGATCCCGCGGGCGACTGGGCCCGGCGGATCCTGGACACCCCCTTGATGGTCCTGCCCCGGCAGGACGGTTCCTGGGACGCGCCGCCGGCGCTGACCTTCGCGGACTGGATCGAGGGGCGCGAAACGGGCCTGGGCAGGCCGACCGAGGACGACCTGGCCTACCACCTGACGACCATGTTCACCCCGGTCCGGCCCCAGGGCTACCTGGAGATCCGCTATCTGGACGCGCAGCCCGCCGCCAGGTGGCTTCATCCGGTGGCCCTGCTGACCGCGCTGCTCGCGCGCCCGTCCACAGTGGACAAGGTGCTCGGACTGTGCGAACCGGTCGTGGGCAGATGGGAGTGCGCCGCCCGGTTCGGCCTGGCCGACAGGGTGATCGCGGCCGTCGCGAGCGAGGTGGTGGACCTCGGCTGTGCCGAACTCGGCACAACGGGTCTGCCACCGGAGACCATCAGCGAGATCAGCGAGGGTGTGCAGTCCCTCGTACACGGTTCGAGGAGCCACCAGTCATGAGCGTGGAAAGCACCGAGACCAACCCGCTTCGCGCGCTGAGCCCGCAAGACCTGCGGGCTCACGCGGCCGAGGCGCTCACCAGGGCCCGCGAGCGCAGTGTCGCGCTGACAGACATCGACGACGAAGAGCTGGTCCGCCAGCATTCGAAACTGATGTCGCCGCTGGTCTGGGACCTGGCGCACATCGGCAGCCAAGAGGAACTCTGGCTGGTCCGCGACGTCGGCGGACGCGAGGCGCTCCGCCCGGACATCGACGACATCTACGACGCGTTCCAGCACGCCCGCGCGGACCGTCCGGAGCTGCCGCTGCTGGGGCCGGAGGAGACGCGCAGGTACGTCCGCGAGGTCCGGGAGAAGTCCTTCGACATCCTGGAAAACGTTCCACTGCAAGGCAGGCGGCTCACCGAGGACGCCTTCGCCTTCGGCATGATCACCCAGCACGAACAGCAGCACGACGAGACGATGCTGGCCACCCATCAGCTCCGCAAGGGCGATCCGGTGCTGCACGCACCCGCCCCGCCGCCGTCGCGGTCCGGACGGCTGCCCGCGGAGGTGTTCGTACCCGGCGGCGCGTTCACGATGGGCACGTCCGCGGAACCATGGGCCCTGGACAACGAGCGTCCGGCGCACGAGGTCGCGGTGGAGGCGTTCTTCATCGACACCACCCCGGTCACCTGCGGGGCCTATGCCGAGTTCCTCGACTCCGGCGGTTATCAGGACCCGAAGTGGTGGAGCGAGAGCGGCTGGGCGTATCGCGGCGAGCACGGCATCGACGCGCCGCGCTTCTGGAAGCGGGAGCAGGACGGCTGGTGGCGGACGCGGTTCGGCGTCTACGAAAAGGTGCCCGCCGCGGAACCCGTGGTCCACGTCTCGTTCCACGAGGCCGAGGCGTACGCCGCCTGGGCCGGACGGCGCCTGCCGACCGAACGGGAGTGGGAGAAGGCCGCGCGATTCGACCCGGCGACCGGGCGTTCGCGCCGGTTCCCTTGGGGCGACGAGGAACCCACCCCCGACCACGCCAATCTCGGGCAGCGCCACCTTCGGCCCGCGGAGGTGGGCGCGTATCCGGCCGGTGCCTCGCCGCTGGGCGTGCACCAGCTGATCGGCGACGTCTGGGAGTGGACCAGCAGCGGGTTCGAGGCGTACCCGGGCTTCACCGCGTTCCCGTACAAGGAGTACTCGGACGTGTTCTTCGGCGGGGATTACCGGATCCTGCGCGGTGGTTCGTTCGGCACGGACGCGGCGGCCATCCGCGGCACGTTCCGCAACTGGGACCATCCGATCCGGCGGCAGATCTTCTCCGGGTTCCGCTGTGCCCGGGACGCGCGGCCGGGCGAGGTGGCCTGAAAGGCATGTGCCGTCACCTCGCGTATCTCGGTGAGCCGCGTTCGCCTGCCGAGATGCTCTTCGACGCCCCGCATTCCCTGCTCGTGCAGTCCTACGCCCCGGCCGACATGCGGGGCGGCGGCTCGGTCAACGCGGACGGATACGGCCTCGGCTGGTACGCCGAAGGTCCCGATCCGCTGCGGCTGCGCCGGCCCGCTCCCTTGTGGACGGACGGGGACCTGCCCGCGCTGGCCGGGTCGGTGCGGTCGCACGCCTTCATGGCGGCGGTCCGCAACGGCACGACGGGGATGCCGGTGGTGGAGGCCGCGAACGCGCCGTTCACCGGCGGTGGCTACCTCTTCAGCCACAACGGATTGGTGAGGGGCTGGCCGGGTTCGATGGCCGAACTCGCCGCCAAGCTGCCGATCACCCGCCTGCTGACCCTGGAGGCGACCACGGATTCGGTGCTGCTGTGGGCTTTGCTGCGTGAGCGGCTCGAAGCGGGCGAAGACCCGCTTTCGGCCGTCGCGTGGCTGACCGGTGTGGTCGAGGAGGCGGGGCCGGGTTCGCGGCTCAACCTACTGCTGACCGACGGCCGCACGCTGATCGGCACCGCGTGGACGCATTCCCTGTCCTATCGGGACACCGGCGGAGGTGTGCTCGTCGCGTCGGAACCTTGCGACGACGACCCCGGCTGGATCCCCGTCCCCGACCACCACGCCGTCCGGGTCACCGGCGAAGGCGTGCGAATCCTTCCCCTCGAAGCCGATCGGAGCCCTGAGGCACGATGACCGAAGTGGACCTCGACGTACACCACAGCGAGTCGGACATCACCGAGCTGCTGCGCGCGGACGTCCGCGCCGGCCTGGAGGCGGACCAAAAATGGTTGTCGCCCAAATGGTTCTACGACGCGCGCGGCAGCGAACTGTTCGAGAAGATCACCGCCCTCCCCGAGTACTACCCGACCCGCAGCGAACGGGAGGTGCTCGCCGGGCGCGGCGGTGAGATCGCGGAAAACTCCGGCGCGCACACCCTGGTCGAACTCGGTTCCGGGTCGAGTGAGAAGACCCGGCTCCTGCTCGACGCGCTCACGAGCCACGGAACCTTGAAGGAGTTCGTGCCGCTCGACGTCTCCGAAACCGCGCTCGCCGAAGCGGCGGAAGCCATCACGGCCGATTACCCGTCGCTCGAAGTCCGCGGCGTGGTCGGTGACTTCACCCAGCATCTCGACCTGCTGCCGGGGGACAAGCCACGACTGGTGGTCTTCCTCGGCGGCACGATCGGCAACTTCCTGCCCGCCGACCGCGCCACCTTCCTGCGTTCGGTCCGGGACGTACTCGACGAAGGGGAGTGGCTCCTTCTCGGGACGGACCTGGTGAAGGACAGGGAAACTCTCGAGCGCGCCTACGACGACGCGGCCGGGGTCACCGCCGAGTTCAACCGCAACATGCTCCACGTGATCAACAACGGCCTCGGCGCGAACTTCGATCCGGCCGCCTTCGACCACGTCTCGTATTGGGACGAGGAGAACGAATGGATCGAAATGCGCCTGCGTGCCCGTGAGCCGCTGACGGTCGACATCCCGGGCGCCGATCTGCAGGTGAAGTTCGCGGAGGGCGAATACGTGCGCACCGAGATCTCCGCGAAGTTCCGGCGGGAGGGAATCGCCGCGGAACTGGCCGAAGCCGGGTTCTCGGTGGAGAAATGGTGGACGGACTCGGAATCGCGGTTCGGGGTGAGCCTGGCAAGATCTGTCCGTGGCTAACCCTCTTACGTTCCTCGCTCGCGCGCTCGGCACGAAACCGTGGCTGATGGGGCTCGCGGGCGGGATCATCTGGGTGGACAAGAGACTCCACCGGCTGTTCAAGGGGAAGGTGAGCCTGGTCGCGCTGGCCGGGCTCCCTTCCCTGCGGCTCACCACGACCGGCCGCAAGAGCGGGCTGCCCCGCAGTACCAACCTGCTGTACTTCCCGTACGAGGAGGGTTTCGTGCTCGTCGGCTCCAATTGGGGGAGGCCGAACGATCCCGCGTGGACACACAACCTGCGCTCGCATCCCGAAGCGATCGTCGCACTGGCTGGCAAGGAGATCCCGGTCAGGGCCAGGGAACTCCTCGGCGACGAGTACGACGCGATGTGGAAGCTGCTGCTGGACTTCTGGCCGGGCTACTCGATGGAGGAGCAATCCGCTCGCCGTGTGTTACCGATTTTCGCATTAAAGACCACCACACGATAGGTTCGTACCATCCTTTCGGCCGGTGACTGGGTTACCGGCTTGTGCGAGGCTCGCTTGGTGTTACGCGCCGTGACGTCGGCGGCGCATCGTGCGACGTGTTCCGTCACGTCGCCAGCCGAGGGAGGAGTCGTTTTGCCGAGATCCACAAGGAGGCCGGTGCGCGGTTTCGCACTGGTAGGGGCACTCGTGGCCGGCGCCGCGTTGACCGGTGCGCCAGGAACGGCGGTCGCCGCCCAGGACGTCGGGACCTCCGCCGCCCAGGTCGGCGCGACGGCGTCGGTGAACTGGGGTGCCTGCACCGCGGACCAGATCCGTGGCGTTCCCGCCGACCAGGCGAAGTTCTACAGCTGCGCGCGGTATCGCGTGCCGATCGACCACGACAACGCGGCGCTCGGCACCATCGACATCGCGATGCTGAAGCGGGCGGCGAAGACACCCGACAAGAAGATCGGCTCGCTGTTCCTCAACCCGGGCGGCCCCGGCGGCTCCGGGTTCCGGATGCCGATCGGCGCGGCGAACTACTTCCAGCCGCAGGTGCTGGACCGGTTCGACCTGATCGGTTTCGACCCGCGCGGGGTCGGGGCCAGCAACCCGCTCAAATGCTTCACCACGCAGGAGGACGCGAACGACGTCTTCGCCGCGCAGATCCCCGTGCCGCTGTCGCGGCAGGAGATCTCCGGAACGCTCGCGTCGTACCGCGATTACGGCCAGTTCTGCAAGAACAACGCGGGTGCGCTGCTGAATCACATGTCCACCAAGGACGTCGTGCGTGACCTCGACAAGATGCGGGCGGGTGTCGGCGACCAGAAGCTGACCTTCGTCGGCTTCTCGTACGGGACCCTGATCGGGTCGACGTACACGTCGATGTTCCCGAAGCAGAGCCGCGCGATCGTCATCGACGGCAACGTCGACCCGGCGCTGCGCACCAGCGACGGCGTGCAGTACGACCGTGAGCGCGCTCGCGGGTTCGAGATCGCGCTGGACGCCTTCCTGCGCAAGTGCGGGCAGGTCGGGCCGAAGTGCTCGTTCAGCTCGGGCACGCCGCGGGAGAAGTTCGACGAGATCCGCACCTACCTGCGCCAGCAGCCGATCAAGCTGCCGGACGGGAGCAGTTACGACATCAACGCGTTCACCAGCACGGTTGCCGGGGTGCTGTACTCGCCGACGTCGTTCCCGCCGCTGGCCGACGACCTGCAGGCGCTGTACAACGTCGTTCACCCGCCGTCGGCGCAGACGCAGACGGCTCAGGCCGTCGAGCTGAAGGTGCTGCGGTCGGGCGCGAACGGCCGTGCGGACGCGGATCCGGACAGCCCGTACGTCGGCGACGACTCGTACTTCGCCGTGAACTGCTCGGACAAGAAGATCACGATCAAGCAGGAGAAGGTTCCCGAGATCGCCGCGAAGTGGGAGAAGGAATCGCCCACTTTCGGTCGCTACCAGGCCTTCTCCGATGTCGCGGGCTGCCCGGTGTGGCCCGCGAAGAAGCCGGACGTCTACCGCGGCCCGTGGCAGGCCAAGACCGACACCCCGGTGCTGGTCGTCGGCAACTACTACGACCCGGCGACCCAGTACCTGTTCTCGAAGCGGATGGCCAACCAGCTGGGCAACGCCCGGCTGCTGTCGGTCGACGCCTTCGGGCACTGCATCCTGGGTGACTCGCTCGGGGTGGACAAGGTGACGGCCGACTACCTGATCGATCTGAAGGTCCCGGCCAACGGACAGGTGTTCCAGCCGAACGTGCAGCCGTTCGAAACCACTGCCTGAACCTCAGGCGCGTAACCGTGAAGGCCACCTTCGGGACGATCACCGTCCTGGAGGTGGCCTTCACGGCGTTCGTCTCGGCATCCTTGACCGATGGATCCCGTCGGTACCGCTCGTACTCTGGCCGCCGCCCGCTTTCCCGGCGCACGGGCCGCGATCCTGGGCGGCAGTGCGAACACCGCGCACCGGACCTCGTTCTCGGATCTCGACATCGTCGTGTTCCTCGACGGCCCGCCCGCTCCGTTCCGCGAGACGACCGAGCACGACAGCCTGCCGGTGGAGTGGTTCTGCCACACCGCCGAGTCTTACGACGACTTTGTCGAGCGGGAGACGGCGAGCCGGCGCTCGCCCTTGCTGCATCTGTGCGGTGAAGGTGTCGTACTGCTCGACAGGGACGGGTTGGGGCACCGGACGAGGGAGGAAGCCCGGGCGCGGTTGCGTGCCGGGCCTCCTGTGCTTTCGCCGGCCGAGTTGGAAGATCGCCGCTACGGCCTCACCGGTCAAGTGGACGATCTCGCGGGAGCGGACGATCCCGACGAACTGGTCTTCATCGCCGACAGGCTGATGATCGCGGTGGCCGAGCTGATCCTCGCCGTGCGGCGGCGCTGGCGTTCGCACGGCAAATGGTTGTTCCGGCGCCTGCGCGAAGCGGACCCGCAGATCAGCCGGGACCTTCTGCTCGGCTACCGGCAGGTGGTGTGCCAGGGAGATCCCGCCTTGCTGCGGCAGGTGGCCACCGGAGTCCTCGACGACGTGGGTGGCCGTCTTAGTGAGGGCTATCGTCGAGCCGCTCCTCGCTAGCTCACGCGTCGATACTCGCGTATGCGTTCAGACCGTAGTTCGTGGCGTACGCGTTCTCGACCCCGACCAGAAGGTCGACGATCTCGAAGTACCTGTCCCAGAACGGCGTTTCGCGCAGAACCTCGATGAGAAGCTGGTACGAGTGGTGGTCGCGTGCCTCCCACACCCACACGTCCGTCACTCGAGCGGAGTAGAACTCGGTGTCGAAGAACCGGGACCGGACTCCCTTCACCTTGTTCTCGATCGCGGGCAGGATCTCGGTCGTGAAGGCCTTCACACGCTGCTCGACGGTGAGGCCGAGCCATTCGGGCGTGGTCTTCACGAGCATGAAGGCGGTCACTTCGGTGGTTTCGGACATGAGGATTCCTTCCTGTCAGGCGTAAGCGCCGGCTTCGATGTCTTCGACCAGGCTCGGTCCGAACGGGGTCCAGTTGAGGAGTTCGCGCGTGCGCGCGCTCGACGCGGACATGTCCAGGGCGAAGAACCGGCCGACGAAACCGAAGTGCTCACCCGCGTCTTCCGGCGCGATGGACGTCACCGGGACACCGAGCGTCCGTCCGACGGCTTCGGCGATTTCGCGGGTCGTGATGGCCTCTTCGTCGACGATGTGGAGCAGTGAGCCGGTGGGCGCGCCTTCGAGCCCCAGCCGGACGAGCCGTGCCGCGTCGGTGCGGTGCACGGCCGCCCAGGACGCGGTGCCGTCGCCGATGTAGCCCGAGACGCCGTGCTTGCGAGCGGCGGCGACGATGGAGGAGAGGAAACCGTGGTCGCCGACGCCGTGCACCGAGGGTGCGAAGCGGGCGCTGATCACCCGCATGCCCTTCTCGGCGTACTCGAGGGCGAGGTTCTCACTGCCGCCGCGCATGGAGTCGGGGCCGAAGGCGGGGGAGGGGTCCGCCTCGGTGGCGGGCCGGCCCTGGGCCAGACCCGAGAGGGCCGAGGCGAGTACGAAGGGCCGGCCGGTTCCGGTCAGCGCGCCGGCGATGGTCTCGACGGCGGCCCGTTCGGTCCGGTTGGACATGGCCAGGTTGGCCCAGTCGTGCTTGTTCGCCAGGTGGATGACGCCCTCGGCCTGTTCGGTGCCGGCACGGATGCCGTCGAGATCGTCGAGGTCGCCGCGGCGGACGCGGGCGCCCTTCCCTTCCAGGGCGGCGGCGGAGGCGTCCGAGCGGGCGAGACCGGTGACCTCGTGGCCGGCGTCGAGCAACTCGTCCACGATGGCCGAGCCGATCCAGCCGGTGGCTCCGGTGACGAAAACGTGCATGGAAAATGCTCCTTCTACTGGTTCCCGCGGGTGCGGGAAAGACGTGATTGCAGGACGACGAGCGCGCCGAAGACGAGGACGCTCACGCCGATCACCCGCAGGGCCGTGCTCGTGCCGGTGACGAACGCGGAGATCACTTCGGGGGCGCGGTCGGGAGTGGTGACGGCGAGGGCCTGCGCCACCGTGTGCGGATCGTGGTTCGCGCGGATGTCCGGCGGGAGCGCGTCGACGAACCGTCCGGTGAGGACGGTGCCGATGACCGCGACGCCGAGCGCGCTGCCGAATTCGCGCGTGGTGGCCTGCAGCCCGGCGCCGACACCGGCCTGCGCCGGGGGCAGCGAACCGGAGATGGCGGCGGACAGCGTCGGAAGGGCCAGCGTGACACCGATACCGGTCACCACGAGCCAAGCCGCGTAGACGAAGTACGGCGTCGATGCGTCGTTTGTGGACAGTCCGACGAGGCCGCCGCCACCGAAGGCGAACGCGATGGCGATGGTCGCGTCGACACCGACGCGCTGGACGAGCCGCCCCACATGCCGTGCGCCGAGGATGACCGGAATGGTCATCGGGATGATCCCGAGCCCGGTCATCAGCACGCTGAATCCCTTGCCGTACTGGAGGAACGACGCGTTGACGTAGAACAGCGCGAACATCCCGAAGAAGATCGCGGTCATACCGAGGCACGCGCTGCGCAGCGCGGGGACGCGGAACAACCGGGGATCGAGCAGCGGGTGCTCGGCCTTCAGTTCCACGAACGTCCACAAGGCGAACAGCACGATGGCGCCGGCGAACCCGGTCAGGACGATCGGGCTGCCCCAGCCCGCTTCGGGGCCTTCGACGATGCCCAGCAGCAGCGCGATCGTCGCGCCGACGAGCAGTACGGCGCCGAGCAGGCTGAGCGGGCGATCGTGCCGGGGTGAAACCGGCGCGATCCGGGCGACCCACGCGGCGAGCACCAAGGAGAGCGGTACCGCGGCCGCGAACAGCCAGCGCCACGATCCGCCGGACAGCACCGCGCCGCCGCCGACATTGCCGACGACACCGCCGATCCCGGTCATCGAAGCCCAGGTCGCGATGGTCACGCCCTTGCGCTCGGCGGGTACGGCGTGCAGCAGGACGGCGAGCGTGTTGGGCAGTACGGCGGCGGCCCCGATCCCCGTGATCGCCCGGCCCGCCAGCAGGACGGGCACGTCCGGCGCGACAGCCGACAGCAGCGCGCCGACGGCGAACAGCACCAGGCCTGCGAGCAGGACACCCTTGCGGCCGAAGCGATCGCCCGCGGCGCCGCCGGGGATCACGAGACAGGCGAAGAAAACGACGTAGGTGTCGACGATCCAGATCAGTGCCGAGGCGGACGGGCGCAGGTCGCTCGCGGCCAGCATCGGGACCGCGAGATTGATCGAGGCGACCATGCCGACGACCAGGACGACGGAGGCGCACATGACGGCCAGCAGGCCGCGGCCCGAGACCGGGCGGCTCGCGGCGGCCTGGGGTTCGTCGCGGAGGTGAAGTCGAAGTGGCATGTCCATGACGCTATGGACCAGCGGGTACATCGTGCCACGCAACTTTGACAAGGGATAGTTGCGTACGATGCAACTATGGCTGATCAGCTGGACCTGAACCTGTTGCGGGTGTTCGACGCGCTGATGCAGGACGGCAGCGTGACCGCGGCGGCCGAGCGCCTGCACCTGTCGATCCCGGCGGCGAGCCGGGCCTTGGGCCGGTTGCGGCGCGCGATGGGGGATCCGATCCTGGTCCGCGCCGGCCGGGGGATGGTGCCGACGCCGTTCGCGCTCCGGACCGCGCCGCGCGTGCGGTCGCTGCTCGACGAGGCGTCGGCGCTGATCAGCGCCGACCGTGACCTCTCGATCGGCGGTCTCGAGCGCACGTTCACCATCCGCATCAACGACGGCGTCGCCGCGACACTGGCGACGGCGGCCGTGGAGGCGACCGCCGCCGTCGCGCCGGGTGTCGTCCTGCGCTTCGTCGGGGAGGGCGCGGAGAGCGCCGAGGCGCTGCGAGACGGTTCTGTCGATCTGGACATCGGTGCCGGCGACCTCGCCGCCCCGGACATCCGCTCGATGCTGCTGTACCACGAACGAGTGGTCGCGATCGTCCGCGCGGACGGCCCGCTCGGCCGGGTCCGCCGCCCGACACTGGCGCAGCTTTGCCGCCATCCCCACGTTTCCGCGTCCCGCCGCGGCCGGGTCAGGGGCCCGCTCGACGACGTGCTCGAAGCCGCCGGTCTCCACCGGAAGGTCGCGGCGACCGTTCCCACGTCCGCGGTCGCCGCGTTCCTGGTCGCGTCGAGTGACTACATCGGACTCGCGCCCCAGCGGCTCGCCGAGCAGTACGGCCGTTCGCTCGGCATCCGCTGGTTCCCGATCCCCGCCGATCTCCCGGAGATCGAGGTGCGCCTGCTCTGGCACGCCCGGCTCGACGCCGATCCCGCCCAGCGCTGGCTGCGCGAGACGATCCGCGACGCGCTGTCCTAGCGGAATCCTGTCCACTCACCTGACTCGCCGCGAGTCCCAATGGGGGTACCCGGCGGCGAGGTGTGATGGGACGATCTTCCACCAGTCGCACCCCGCACCTCGGATTTCGCTCGGCTCCAGCTCGTCGGATGACAACGTTGTCGCTCGGAGAGGAAAGCCTGATGCCCCTGTTTCGGAGATTGAGACGATCATTCCCGGTGGCCGTCACGGCCCTGCTGGTGGCGACGGGCGCCACCGCGCTCGACGGCACCGCCTCGGCCGAGGCGCTGAACCTCACCCAGTACGTCAATCCGTTCATCGGGACGGACGACAGCAACTCCCCGAACCCGGTCCCGGGCGGCGCGGGCGGCAGCACCTATCCGGGGGCGACCGTCCCGTTCGGAATGACGCAGTTCAGCCCGGACACGCCGACGGCGTCGCCGTCGGGCTACCGGTCGAGTGACACGAGCATCCAGGAGTTCAGCCTCACGCATTTCAACGGGGCGGGCTGCCCCAACAACGAGGACCTCGGAATCCTGCCTGTCACCGGGACCCTGAACTCCTCCCCGGGCACGAACTGGACCGGTTACGCCGGTTCGTACACGAAGGCCGATGAAAGCGCGGCACCCGGCTACTACAAGAACCGGTTGAACACCTACGGCACCGACGTCGAACTGACCGCGACCAAACGGACCGGGTTCATGCGGCTCAGCTATCCGAACACCACCAGCGCCCGGGTCCTGATCAACTCCAGCCGGAGTGCCACCGGCAACCGCGGTGGTTCGCTGTCGATCAGCGGGAGCCAGGTGACCGGCACCTTCACCGGCGGCGGGTTCTGCGGTTCCTCGAAGACCTACCCGCTGTACTACGCCATCCAGTTCGACCGCGCGCCGAGCGGGTTCGGCACGTGGCTCGGCGGCACGATCTCGGCAGGGTCCGCGAACGTCAGCGGTGTGAACTCCGGCGGCTACCTGACCTTCGACACGTCCGGCAATTCGTTGGTACAGCTCAAAGTCGGTGTCTCGTTCGTGAGTGTCGCGGGCGCACAGGCGAATCTCGCGGCGGAGAGCCCGGGCTTCGACTTCGCCGCTCGCCGCGCCGCCGCCGACACGGCCTGGAACGACCTCCTCAACCGGGTCCAGGTGACCGGCGGGGCGGCCGCCGACCTGCAGAAGTTCTATACCGCGCTGTATCGCGTTTTCCAGAACCCGAACGTCGCCAGTGACGTCAACGGGCAATACCGCGGGTTCGACCAGACGATCCGGACGGCGAACCATCCGGTCTACCAGAACTACTCCGGCTGGGACATCTACCGGTCCTGGGCGGCGCTCATCGCGCTGCTCGCCCCGGCGGAGGCGAGTGACATCGCGAAATCGATGGTCCTCGACGGACAACAGGGCGGACTGCTGCCGAAGTGGTCGCACAACAGCAACGAGCATTTCGTGATGACGGGCGATCCCGGGCCGATCGTCGTGTCGAGCATGTACGCGTTCGGTGCCCGCGGCTTCGACACGGCGGCGGCGCTCGCGTTGATGGACAAGGCTTCCAACGGCGGGACGACGCAGGGGCAGCCGATCCGCGGCAGGCAGTCCGGCTACGTCAGCCGCAACTACATCACGGAGGACCCGTCCGACTCGCTGGAGTACTCGGCCTCCGACTTCGCCGTCGCCCAGTTCGCAAAAGCCTTGGGGGACAACGGGAAGTACTCCACCTATATGACACGCGCGCAGTGGTGGCGCAACGTGTTCGGCACCGAGTCCGGGTACGTCCACCGGCGTAACGCCGACGGAAGCTGGCCATGGCCGTTGAACCCGGCGAGCCCCGACGGTTACACCGAAGGCAACGCCGCGCAGTACACCTGGATGGTGCCGTACAACTATCAGGCGCTGATCAACCTGATGGGTGGCCCGAAGACGGCCGTGCAGCGGCTGGACCACCACTTCACCCAGCTCAACGGCGGACTGAGCCTGCCGTACTTCTACATCGGGAACGAACCGGAACACGGTGTCCCGTGGGCGTATCACTACGCGGCCTATCCCCAGGGCACGAGCGCGGCGGTGCGGCGTGTGATGAACGAGTCGTTCACCACCGGTCCCGGTGGCCTGCCCGGTAACGACGACCTCGGCGCCACTTCGGCGTGGTACGTCTGGTCCGCGCTCGGCATGTACCCGCCGACACCGGGCGCGGATGTGCTGGCGTTGCACGGTCCGCTGTTCCCGGCGGTCACGATCACACGTCCGGGTGGCACGGTGCGCATCAACGGCACGGGTGCCGGGCAAGGCGCGCAGCACGTGCAGAACTTCAGCCTCAACGGCTCCGGGACCAGCCGGAGCTGGCTGCGGTACGGGGACATCGCGGGTAACGCGACGCTGAACTTCACCATGGGCGCGTCACCGAGCGCTTGGGGAACGAACGCCGCGGATGTCCCGCCGTCCTACAACGACGGTTTCACCCCGCCGCCCGCGGCGCCGGACCTGGGCACGAACCTCGCGCTCGGCAAACCGGCCTCGGGTTCGGCGGGCTGCAACGGCAACGAAGGTCCCGCCAAGGCGTTCGACGGTTCGCTGGCGAACAACAGCAAGTGGTGCTCGCTCGCGTCGGGTACGAAGGTCCTCCAGGTCGACCTCGGGTCCACGCAGAACGTGTCGTCGTTCGTGCTGAAACACGCGGGACTCGGTGGCGAGACGACCGGGTGGAACACCGGCGCGTTCGCTATCCAGACGTCACTCGACGGGACGAACTGGACGACGGCGGCGAACGTGAGCAACGCGCGCTCCAGCCGGACCTACCATCCGGTGAGCCAGCGGTCGGCGCGCTACGTCCGGGTGAACGTCACCACCCCGGCGAACGACGGGAACGGCGCGGCGAGGATCTACGAATTCGAGGTCTATTGAGGGTTGAGGCAAAGGTGCCAGGCCGGGTCGGGTGGGTCGTCGCGTTGTGACGGACCGATAGTTGCCCACCCACTGGCCTGATGCGGGCGAGCGGGGAAGATTCGGGACGTTCAACGGCCGGAATCTTCCCCGCTCGACAGTGCCGGGGGCCGGAACACCTCATCGACACTTGCCGAACCGGCACCCTCGTGCAGGCCCGATGGTTGGGGGATCCTCCACACTCGACCGTGCCGCTAATGACAAATGCCCGTCCGCTCTAACGCGACCAACCACTCAGACCGCCTGCACCTCACCCGGCACGCGAAGCCACGGGAAGGAGTTGCGAACGCCACTTTCACAACCTTCAGCGTTGCGAAAGTGGCGTTCGCAACGCACCCGCAGCCCACCCAAGGCCAAGACACGTTCGCCTTATCCCTCGCTGAACCGCCTGTGTGAGCCCTTCCACGTGGGGGTGGCCGGACGGCCGTCCGGTGGTACAGTCCCGAAGGTTGATCAACACCGTTCGAGTACGAAAGCGAGGTGAGCGGCACATGCCGGAAGACAGTTCTGGATCGACCGGAAGCGGTCGCCGTTCACCCGTGTGCGCGGTGCGCTGACCTTTCCGGTCGCCTTTCCCTGTCTGGCTTTGTGTACGCACGCCAGAAAAGAGCCGGAATCATGAACACCTTCGAAATGCTGCTCAGGGTCGGCACCGGCGTCGGACTGGGCGCCGTCATCGGCATCGAGCGCCAGTATCGCGCCCGGATGGCCGGACTCCGCACCAACGCCCTCGTCGCCGTCGGCGCGACCCTTTTCGTCCTGTTGTCCGCTCACGGTTTCGGCGGGCTGAACACCAGCGGTGACGCGGACCCGACGCGGGTGGCCGCCCAGATCGTCTCCGGCATCGGGTTCCTCGGCGCCGGGGTGATCCTGCGGGACGGGCTGAACGTGCGCGGGCTCAACACCGCCGCCACGCTGTGGTGCTCGGCGGCCGTCGGATCCCTTGCGGGAGCGGGACTTTACGTCGTCGCACTGGCCGGGACCGCGGTGATCGTCGGGGTCAACGTGCTGCTGCGCCCGCTCGGCCACGTGATGGATCGCCGTCCGGAGAACCGGGAGGAGTGCTCGGAGCAGGAAGAGCCCGAAAGGGCGTGATCGAGCCCGGATCTCGCGTGATCGAACCCGGATCTCGCGTGATCAGGGGCCGCACACCTGAGTGCGGTGTCCAGTCACGCGAGATCCGGGTCTGATCACGCGAGTGCGGTTCCTGATCACGCGAGTTACGCCTTCGTTGTCACTGCGAACCCGGAATTCGGTCAGCAGGCCAGGAAATCCAGCAATATCCGGGAAAACCTGGCGGGTTTCTCCAGATTGATCATATGCGCGACCCCGGGGACGACGATTTTCCGGGCGTCGCGGGCCTCGCCTGCGATCTGTTCGGAGATGTCGACGATGTCCGAGGAATCCAAGTCGCCCACCAGCGTCAAGGTGCGCGGCGTCAGCTCGCCGGTGCGTTCGATGGCCCGAAGTTCGTCCATCAGCGTGAAGCCGCTGCCGCCGTGCCGGGTGATCGTCTGGGTGTACATCTCCTGACACCGCCGTCGGACTTCTTGATCGACGTCCGACGGCGCTCGGCGGGGCCCGTCCACCCACATCCGCAGGACACACTCGATGGCGGCGGGCAGATCTCCTCGCGCGACCGCCTCCTCGAGCTTCTTGTTCTGCTCCAGGACAAAGGGGTCTTTCGTGGTCATCGCGCTGAGACCGGTGGCCACGAGAACGAGGTTGTCGACGAGGTCCGGGTACGTCAGCGCGAAGTCGACCGCGATCCGCCCGCCGCCGGACAGTCCGACCAGCGACGCGCGGGGGAGTTCCAGCGCGGCCATCAGCGCGCGGAGATCTTCGTAGTGCTTGAACCGTTCTTTCGGCGTGGACGACTCGCCGTGCCCGCGCGCGTCGTAGCGGATGGCCGTGTAGCGGTCTTCGAGTGCCGTCATCTCGGCGTCCCACATGCGGGAGTCGAGCATCCCGCCGTGCAGCAGGATGACGGGATCCCCCTCGCCCCGGAGTTCGTACGCCAGTTCGCCGTTCTCGACCTGAACTCTGCCGCTGGTCATACCCGCACGGTACCGAAGAACGCGAAAGGCCCCCTTCCCCGAAGTGCGGGGAAAGGGGCCTTCGCTTGTGGTGCTTACGCCTGGGTCATCTTCCGCAGGACGTACTGCAGGATGCCGCCGTTGCGGTAGTAGTCCGCCTCACCTGGGGTGTCGATGCGGACGTCCGCGTCGAACTCCACCTTCGTGCCATCGGTCTTCGTCGCGGTGACGTGGACCGTGCGCGGGGTCTCGCCGTCGTTCAGCTTCGTGATGCCCGAGATGTCGAAGGTCTCGGTGCCGTCGAGGCCGAGCGACGAGGCCGACTCGCCCGCCGGGAACTGCAGCGGGATGACGCCCATGCCGATCAGGTTCGACCGGTGGATCCGCTCGAACGACTCGGTGATCACCGCGCGCACGCCCAGGAGCGAGGTGCCCTTGGCCGCCCAGTCACGCGAGGAACCGGAGCCGTACTCCTTGCCGCCCAGGACGACCAGCGGGATGTCCTGCGCCGCGTAGTTCTGCGCCGCGTCGTAGATGAACGACTGCGGGGCGTCGTCCTGGGTGAAGTCGCGGGTGTAGCCGCCCTGCACGTCGTCCAGGAGCTGGTTGCGCAGCCGGATGTTCGCGAAGGTGCCGCGAATCATGACCTCGTGGTTACCGCGACGCGAGCCGTAGGAGTTGAAGTCCTTCTTCTCCACGCCGTGCTCGGTCAGGTACTGCGCGGCCGGGGTGCCCGGCTTGATCGCGCCGGCGGGGGAGATGTGGTCGGTGGTGACCGAGTCGCCCAGCTTCGCCAGCACGCGCGCGCCGGAGATGTCGGTGACCGCCGACGGCTCCGCCTTCATGCCGTCGAAGTACGGGGGCTTCCGGACGTAGGTGGACTCCGCGTCCCAGTCGAAGGTCTTGCCCTCGGGGGTCGGCAGCGACTTCCACCGCTCGCCACCGTCGAAGACGTCGGCGTAGTCCTTGGTGAACATCTCCTGCGTGATCGCGTAGTCGATGGTCTCCTGGATCTCCTTGGCCGATGGCCAGATGTCCTTCAGGAAGACGTCGTTGCCTTCGGTGTCCTGGCCGAGCGGCTGGTTCTCGAAGTCGAAGTCCATCGTGCCGGCGAGCGCGTACGCGATGACCAGCGGCGGCGACGCGAGGTAGTTCATCTTCACGTCGGGGTTGATCCGGCCTTCGAAGTTCCGGTTGCCCGAGAGCACCGAAACCGCGGTGAGGTCGTTCTCCTGGATCGCCGCGGAGATCTCGTCCGACAGCGGGCCCGAGTTGCCGATGCAGGTGGTGCAGCCGTAGCCGACCAGGTGGTAGCCCAGCTTCTCCAGGTACGGCCAGAGACCAGCCTTGTTGTAGTAGTCGGTGACGACCTGCGAACCCGGCGCCATCGAGGTCTTGACCCACGGCTTGACCGCGAGGCCCTTGTCGACCGCGTTCCGTGCGAGCAGCGCCGCGCCGAGCATGACCGACGGGTTGGAGGTGTTGGTGCACGAGGTGATCGAGGCGATCACCACGGCGCCGTGGTCGAGGATGAACTCGCCGCGGTCGGACGTGCTGACCTTGACCGGGTTGGTCGGGCGGCCGCTGTGGCCGTTCGCCGCCGACTGGACCTCGACGGCGTCCTCGTCCTTGAAGGAGAGGGCGGCGGGGTCGCTGGCCGGGAAGGTCTCCTCGACGCTCTCGTCGACGTTGGTGTGCGGGACCTGCTCGCCGCCGACGTAGTCGTGGATCGACTTGCGGAACGAGTTCTTCGCGTCGGTCAGCTCGATGCGGTCCTGCGGGCGCTTCGGGCCGGCGATCGACGGGACGACCGTCGAGAGGTCCAGCTCGATGTACTCGGAGTACTCCGGCTCGTGCGACGCGTCGTGCCAGAGGCCCTGCTCCTTGGCGTAGGCCTCGACGAGCGCGACCTGCTCCTCGGACCGGCCGGTGAGCTTGAGGTAGCGGACGGTCTCCTCGTCGATCGGGAAGATCGCCGCGGTGGAACCGAATTCCGGGCTCATGTTGCCGATGGTGGCGCGGTTGGCCAGTGGCACCGCGCCGACGCTCTCGCCGTAGAACTCGACGAACTTGCTGACCACACCGTGCTTGCGCAGCATCTCGGTGATGGTGAGCACGACGTCGGTGGCGGTGACGCCGGTCGGGATCTCGCCGGTGAGCTTGAAGCCCACGACGCGCGGGATGAGCATGGAGACCGGCTGGCCGAGCATGGCGGCCTCGGCCTCGATGCCGCCGACGCCCCAGCCCAGCACGCCGAGGCCGTTGACCATGGTGGTGTGCGAGTCGGTGCCGACACAGGAGTCGGGGTACGCCTGGCCGTTGCGGGACATCACCGTGCGCGCGAGGTGCTCGATGTTGACCTGGTGCACGATGCCGGTGCCCGGCGGGACGACCTTGAACTCGTCGAAGGCGCCCTGGCCCCAGCGGAGGAACTGGTAGCGCTCGCGGTTGCGCTCGTACTCGATCTCGACGTTGCGCTCGAAGGCGTCGGCGCGGCCGAAGACGTCGATGATGACCGAGTGGTCGATGACCAGCTCGGCGGGCGCGAGCGGGTTGACCTTGTCCGGGTCGCCGCCGAGGTCGGTGACGGCCTCGCGCATGGTGGCGAGGTCGACGACGCAGGGCACGCCGGTGAAGTCCTGCATGATCACGCGGGCGGGCGTGAACTGGATCTCGATCGACGGATCGGCTTTGGCGTCCCAGTTGCCGAGCGCGCGGATGTGGTCGGCGGTGATGTTCGCGCCGTCCTCGGTCCGCAGCAGGTTCTCGAGCAGGATCTTCAGGCTGTAGGGAAGGCGCTCAGAGCCCTCGACCTTGTTCAGGCGGAACACCTCGTAGGAGGCGTCGCCCACCTTCAGCGTGTCTTTGGCGCCGAAGCTGTCCTTGCTGGCGGGTGCAGTCACTTCTAACTCCAGTGGCGGGTCAGTTCGGTGTGTTCTCCAGGTCGTTCGGGTCGACCAGGAGCGAGTGTTGCGCACCCCCACCGTAAGTCCGGACCCGGGATGGCACACCTCGTTCGTCCCCACAAACAGTACGCCTGTACTTTTTGGGAGGCAACCCGACACGCGGGTAGGGAACGTCTCACCGACCTGCGGCCATTCGAGTGACGAAACGTTCGTCTGTTCGTCCCCCGTTGAGGGGAAATGGTGCCTACGGTGTGTAAGTTCCTGGTGGTGCTTCTGGTATTGCTGTGACAGCAGTGGCACAGTGAGCTCGTCGTTCAAGATCAGGAGGTGGGCGGATCGTGCGTGGTGAAACCGGGTCCCGGACCAGTGCCCGCCGTGGCGTGACCATCGGCGCGCTCGGCGTCGCCCTGTTGCTCGGGGTGACGGGTACCGCCATCGCGGTACCGCCGCCCCCGCCGAATCCCAGCGATTCCGAGATCAACTCCAGCAAGGCCGACGCCAACGCCAAGGCGGGCGATGTCGGCAGGCTCACCAATCAGCTGGCCCAGGCCGAGTCGAAGCTCTCTCAGCTCAACGACGAGGTCGAGCTGAAGATGGAAGAGGCCAACAAGGCCCGGGTCGACGCGGAGACGGCCCAGGACGAAGCGGCCCAGGCCGATCGTGAGGCACAGTCCGCGCGCACGGAGTCCGACGCTGCGCAGGCCACCATCGACAAGGCGCGCGCGGACCTCGACAAGTTCGCCGCCGCCAGCTTCCAGCAGGGCAGCACGGTCGGCTCGGTGTCGGCGTACCTGACCGCCGACAGCCCCAAGGAACTCCTCGGCCGCGCCCAGATGCTCGACGCGGTGGGCGGCAGCAGGCTCAACGCGCTCGACACGATGAAGCGCGCGCAGACGGAGAAGTCCAACAAGGACGCGACGGCGCGCAAGAAGCTGGAAATCGCGCAGGAGCGCAAGCGCGCGGCCGAGGCGGCCAAGCACGAGGCCGACAACGCGCAGAGCGCCGCTCAGCACGCGCAGGACACCCAGGCCACGCAGAACGGCTTGCTGGAAGCCGACAAGACCAACGTCGAGAAGCAGCTCTTCGAAGCGCAGCAGAAGGTCAGCGGCCTCCAGGGGCAGCGGCAACGTTACGAGGACTGGAAGGCGCAGAAGGCCCGCGAGGACGAAGAGCGCGCTCGTCAGGCCGCTCTCGCCGCGTCGAGGCCCAGTCAGGGCGGTGGCGGACGTCCGTCGAGCAGGCCCGTCCAGTCGGCTCCGGCCGGGTCGAGTGTCGAGGCCGTCGTCCAGCGCGCGTTGTCGCAGCTGGGACTCCCGTATGCGTGGGGCGGTGGCAACGGCTCCGGCCCGACGCGCGGTATCCGCGACGGCGGCACGGCGGATCGCTACGGCGACTACATGAAGATCGGTTTCGACTGCTCGGGGCTGATGATCTACGCGTTCGCCGGGGTGCGGTCGCTCCCGCACTACAGCGGCTATCAGTACAACGCCGGGCGGAAGGTGCCGCTTTCGCAGATGCGCCGCGGCGACATGCTCTTCTGGGGCGGCAGCGCGCGGGGAATCCACCACGTCGCGATGTACCTCGGGAACGGGCAGATGGTCGAGGCGCCGCAGTCGGGTCTGCGGGTCCGGATCGCGCCGGTGCGCTACGGCGGCATCATGCCGTACGCGACCCGTTTGATCGGCTAGGCGTGGCCTACGCCGGGATCGTCTTGGCGGGCGGTGCCGCGCGCCGTCTGTCCGGTGTGGACAAACCCGCGCTGCCCGTCGGCGGGAAACCGTTGCTGGCGAGGGCTCTGACGGCGCTCGCGGGCGCGGATCAGGTGATCGTCGTCGGCCCGGAACGGCCGGGATTCGGCGACGTCGTCTGGACGAGGGAAGCCGAGCCGGGCGCCGGTCCGGTGGCCGCGCTGGCGGCGGGGCTCGCGCTGGTGGACACGGAGATCGTCGTCCTGCTGGCCGGCGACCTCGCAGGCGTACGGCCGTCCACAGTGGAGCGTTTGGTGGCTTCGCTGGGTGCTGCTTCCGGCGCCGTGCTGGTCGACGCCTCGGGCGAGCGACAGTGGCTGCTCGGCGCCTGGTGGGTCGCGGCGCTGCGGGGCGCTTTGCCGGAGACGGTGGAGAACGCGTCGCTGCGGCGGACGTTGGGCGGCCTGGAGATCGTCGAGGTGCCCGAGGAACCGGGGGAGAGCGCCGACATCGACACCCCGGAGGATCTGGACCGGTTTTCCTAGCGCTGTCCGGCCCATTTCGGCAGGTCGCGGGCGACCTCGTCGGGGGAGGGCATCCGCGCGATCTCGTCGGCGATCGCGCGGGCCGCGTCACGGTGGTCGCTGTGTCGCAGCAGGGTCCGGGCGTGCTCGGTGATGGCGTCCGTGCTCAGTTCGCCGGGGAGGAGGCTCAGCGCGGCGCCCGCCGCGCCGAGGGTTTCGGCGTTGGCGAACTGGTCGGCCCCCTGGGGGAGGATCAGCTGTGGGGCGCCGACGGCGAGCGCGCCGAGGGTGGTGCCGCTGCCGCCGTGGTGCACGACAGCGTCGACGTGCGGCAAGAGTTCCGCTTGCGGTATCCACTCCCGGACGGTGACGTCGTCGGGCAAGACGCCGAGGTGATCCGGGCGGACCCGTCCCGAGGCGACCACCACCCGCGCGTCGAGCGCGGACAACCCTCGGATGGCCGTGGTCAGCAGTTCCGGCGTACCGAAGGCGGTGCCGAGCGTCAGGTAGATCAGTGGTCGAGCGGTTCGCTCGAGACGCCAGGGGGCCGGTTCGGAATAGGGCACGGGGCGCAGTTCGATGCGCTCGGCCGTCGCCAGGAAGGTCTTGTCCTGTAAGGACGGTGGGCAGATGTCGAGATGGGGCCGGTCGGGGAGGCCCGCCGCCGGTGTGGGCCGCTGGAGTCCGATCCCCTCGGGGAACAAGCGGCCGAATCCGTGCCAGAGGGCGGGAACGCCGGCGCGCTGCGCGGCGATGGCCGCTCCCGGTTGCCCCCATTCGTGGACGACGAGGTCCGGCCTCAGCCGTGCCAGTTCCGGTTCGAGGTCCTCGGCGTAGATCTCGTAGAACGAATCCGCGGGGCGAAAGGGCCGGAGCCCGTTTTCGAGCAGGGGAGCGTGGACGTTCTCGCCGACGGCGAAACGCACTTCGTGCCCGGCGTCCCTGGCGGCGATCGCGAGTGGGATCAGCGGGTACGTGTGGCCGATCGACGCGAGGCTGGTGAAGAGAACACGCATGAGATCAGGTCCCGGGGTCGGAGGGGCTAAGTCAGATGTGGCGGGCTCTTCGGGGATGTCTTCACGGACACCCGAACACACCGGCGGTCACAGTGAGGTCGCGTGAAGGGCTCCAGCGCGGAGACGTGACCACGCCACGTTGCCCTTCCCTCAACAGAATGGTTATATCAGATGTTCATGACATCTGAATGGGGCCGGTATTCTGCGCTCGGCAGGCGCGGTGACGGTGGGGACGAAGGGAAGCGATGGTCCGGCTCAGCAGGGCGCAGCTGCAGGAACACAACCGGGCCAAGGTCCTGGCCGCGGCCAGGGAAGAGCTCGTCGAGCGGGGCTTCCGTGACGCCAAGATCGACCGGATCGCCGAGCGTGCCGAGCTGACCCGGGGGGCGGTCTACTCCAACTTCCCGAGCAAACGCGCCCTCTACTTCGCCGTCCTGGTCCAGGAAGCCGAGGAGGCCTCCGGTCGACAGGGTGGGCCGCTCGCCGAGACGGCCGAAGCCGTACTGGGAGCCTTCGCGCGCGCCTGGATCGCCCGGCTCCCGCTGACCACTGACGAGCGACGCAGCGCGAGCAGGCTGCGCAGGGACCTCCTGCCCGAGATCGTGTCCGACGATCAGGTCAGCAGGCCGTTCTCACAACTGACGAGCCTCAGTGCGATCCTGTTAGGACTGTGCTTGGAACAGCTGCCGTCCTCGAAACGGAACGAAGCCCGTATGGTCCAGGTGGCCGAGATCGCCTTGACCACTTTGCACGGTGCGGGCCAGCTCGCCGCGGCCGCTCCCGGCTTCGGGGAACCCTTCGCCATCGTCCGCGCCTGTGAACGACTCGCCGAGCTCGACCTCGACGACAGGTGGGAGCCCGCCTACCTGCCCCACGTCTCGCCCGCCCGGCCCGCCGACGAGCAGTGGGCGCCGCCTGTCGTGACCGACGCGCTCCGCGGGGAGCCTGCCGACCTGGACCGAGACGGAGTTCTCGCCGTACTGGGCCTGCATCGGCTCGCCGCCATCGAGGAGGCACTGCGCGCCGCGCCGTCCGCCGACGCGGTCACCGCTGTGCTGGTCACCGGCGATCCCGGTGAACTCGGCCCCCTCGCCCGGTTGGGCATCGCCGACCTGCGCGACGGTCTCGCGTCCGCCGTCGCGCCCTCGGCGTGGCCACGGCTGCGGATCGTCCACGACGAATCCGGGGAACTCGCCGCGGCCGTGGGAGTCTCCGCCGTCAGCGACGCCACCGAAGCGGCCGTGCGCATCCGGAACGGCCGGATCATCGCCCGCGCCGAGGGCTACGGCGCCTGCCACGCCGCCACTTCCGCGTGAACCCTTCACAGCCGTCATACCGGTGGTCCGGTTGGCTACCTTCACGAACGGCTGTGCCACCGACCACTACGGTCACATCCGGACGCAAGAACGCAAGCGGTGAACACAGGAGGCACGAGTGACCGAGCCCGGCTACGCCGACGGCGCGCAGCAGCAGCCCGGAACGCCGGCGCGGGACGCCCAGTTGCTGGAGCGGACCGTGTTCGAGGTCAAGCGGATCATCGTCGGCCAGGACAGGCTGGTCGAACGGATGCTGGTCGGCCTGCTGGCCAGGGGCCATCTCCTGCTCGAAGGCGTTCCCGGTGTCGCGAAGACCCTCGCCGTCGAGACCTTCGCGCGAGTGGTCGGCGGCTCGTTCTCGCGGGTGCAGTTCACCCCGGACCTGGTTCCCGCCGACATCCTCGGCACCCGGATCTACCGCCAGGGCGCCGAGCGGTTCGACGTCGAACTCGGCCCTGTGGTGGCGAACTTCGTGCTCGCCGACGAGATCAACCGCGCGCCCGCGAAGGTGCAGTCGGCGATGCTCGAGGTGATGGCCGAGCGGCACGTGTCGATCGGCGGCCAGACGTTCCCGATGCCGGACCCGTTCCTCGTGCTCGCCACGCAGAACCCGATCGAGAACGAGGGTGTGTACCCGCTGCCCGAGGCGCAGCGCGACCGGTTCCTGTTCAAGATCGTCGTCGAGTACCCGACAGCCGAGGAAGAGCGGGAGATCATCTACCGGATGGGTGTCACCGCGCCCACTCCGCAAGAGGTGCTGAGCCCCGGCGAGCTGGTCCGGCTGCAGAACGTCGCCTCGCAGGTGTTCGTGCACCACGCGCTGGTCGACTACGTCGTCCGTCTCGTGCTCACCACCCGTACGCCGAACGACCACGGCCTCGCCGACGTCGCGGGCTGGGTGTCCTATGGCGCCTCGCCGCGTGCGAGCCTCGGCATCATCGCCGCTTCCCGGGCGCTGGCGCTGGTCCGCGGCCGGGACTACGTGCTGCCGCAGGACGTCGTCGACGTCGTTCCCGACGTGCTGCGTCACCGGCTCGTGCTGTCCTACGACGCGCTGGCCGACGGCGTGCCCATCGACCACATCATCACGCGGGTGCTCCAGACCGTGCCGCTGCCGCAGGTCTCGGCCCGTCCGCAGGGCGGATCCGGGCAGGGCGGCCCGGTTCCGGCCGGCGCACCCGTCAGGTAGGAACTGTCGGCGGAGCTGAAGATGGACCTGGAAAGGCGACCAGCGCGACGGCTGTCGACGTCGATCGCGGTCGCGGGTTCACCACTAGACGGTAGGACAAGAGCGTGAAGAACGAGAAGGGCGAACGTCCTTCCTGGGCACCGCCGGTACTCCGCGGGGAGCGGATGGAGGCGGGCCTGCGCACCCTCGAACTCGACGTGCGCCGCCGTCTCGACGGTCTGCTGCAGGGAAACCATCTCGGTCTGGTGCCGGGTCCCGGTTCGGAACCGGGGGAGGCCCGGCCGTACCAGCCCGGTGACGACGTCCGCCGGATGGACTGGGCGGTCACCGCCCGGACGACGAGCCCGCACATCCGGGAGACCGTCGCCGACCGCGAGCTGGAGACGTGGCTGGTGGCGGACGTGTCCGCGAGCCTCGACTTCGGCACCGCGCTGTGCGAGAAGCGTGACCTGGTCGTCTGCGCGACGGCCGCGGTCGCCCATCTGACCGGCGGGGGCGGCAACCGGATCGGCGCGCTCGTCTCCAACGGGGCGGGCAGTATCACCCGCATCCCGGCGCGCGGCGGCCTTCCGCACGCGCGGGGGTTGGTCCGCAAACTCGCCGAGACCCCGCGTGCCGAGGAAGGTGTCCGCGGGGATCTGGCCGCGGCACTGGAAAAACTGCGTCGTCCGCCGCGCCGTCGCGGGCTCGCCGTGGTGATCTCCGATTTCCTCGGTGACACCGAATGGCAGCGTCCGTTGCGCGCGCTCGGCGGTCACCACGACCTCATCGCCATCGAAGTCCTCGACCCGCGCGACATCGACCTGCCCGACGTGGGCACCGTCGTGCTGGCCGACCCGGAGACAGGGAAACAGCGCGAAGTGCACGCTTCGGCCTTGCTGCGCAAGGAATTCGGCGCCGCGGCGCATGCTCACCGGCAGGAGGTCGCGGCCGCGCTGCGGCGGGCCGGTGCCGCGCATCTGGTGCTGCGCACCGATTCGGACTGGATCGCGGACATGGTCCGGTTCGTGGTGGCCCGTAAACGCCGCTGGTCCGGTGGTGTCGCGTGAGCTTGACCGGATTCGCCTCGCCGTGGTGGTTCCTGCTGCTGCTGGCCGTGATCGCCGTGGCCGTGGGCTACGTGCTCTCCCAGCGCGCGCGGCGCAAGCGCACGATGCGGTTCGCCAACCTGGAACTGCTGGACAAGGTCGCGCCGAAGAGTCAGGGGTGGGTGCGGCACGTTCCCGCGATCCTGATCGTCCTCTCGCTGCTGGTGCTCACCGTCGCGCTCGCCGGGCCGACGGCCGAGCAGAAGGTGCCCCGCAACCGGGCCACCGTGATGCTGGTGATCGACACCTCGCTGTCGATGGAGGCGACCGACGTCGCCCCGACCCGGCTCAAGGCGGCTCAGGAGTCGGCGCGCTCGTTCGCGCAGAACATGACGCCGGGGGTGAACCTCGGGTTGATCTCGTTCGCGGGGACGGCGACCGTGCTGGTCGCGCCGACCACCGACCGCGGTGGTGTGGTGAAGGCGATCGACAACCTCAAGCTGGCGCAGTCGACGGCCACCGGTGAGGGGATCTTCGCCGCGTTGCAGTCGATCGAGAGCTTCTCGGCGATCGTCGGTGGCGCGGAAGGTCCGCCGCCCGCCCGGATCGTCCTGATGAGTGACGGCAAGCAGACCGTCCCGGACGATCTGTACGCACCGCGCGGTGGCTACACGGCCGCGCAGGCCGCGAAGCAGGCCCAGGTGCCGATCTCGTCGATCTCGTTCGGGACCACGCACGGCTCGGTCGACATCGACGGCAAACCGCAGGACGTGAAGGTCGACGACGAATCGCTGGAGGAGATCGCCCGGCTTTCCGGCGGCGACTTCTACAAGGCGGCGAGTGCGGACGAGCTGAAACGCGTGTACGACGACCTCGGCGAGCAGATCGGGTACGAGCTGAAGGACGCCGACGCGAGCAGGCCTTGGGTCATCATCGGGACGCTGGTGCTGATGATCGGCGCCGCCGCGTCGCTCTTCTTGGGGCAACGCCTGCCGTAGCGGGTTCGGCTACCGGGTGACCACCGCGTCCCCGGTGGCGGGCCAGCGCACCGCGTGCACCTGGCCGGCGCCGTTGTCGGACGAGCCCACGATGTCGCCGACGGCGTTGATGCCGTTGGCCTTGGTCCGGTGTCCGCCGGGCAGCGACGGCAGTTCCGTCACCGTCCCGTCCGGGGCCCAGCGCAGCGCCTGTCCCGGGGCTCCGGCGACCCCGGCTTCGTACGAACCCGACACGACCCCGGTGTCGCTGATCCCGGTCGCCTCGCCGCGGTACGTGCCGTCGGGGATGGACAGCTCGGTGATCCGGTCGTCGGGGCCCCACCGGACGGCGTGATCCCCGGAGTGGCCGACGACGTCGCCACGATCGTTGAGCGCGACGGCGTAGGTGTACTTCTCGCCGGGCAAGCCCGGCAGCTCGGTCACCGTCCCGTCCGGGGCCCAGCGGACCGCGTGCCTGCCGGTCTCGTCGCGGGGGTCGGAGCTTCCGACGATCACCCCGCGGTTGTTGATCGCCTTCGCGGTGCCACTGTCGTGACCGGGCAGGAGGGGCAAGAGGCTCGGCGTGCCGTCCGAGGCCCACCTCGTCGGCTGCAAGTTGCCGCGCCGGGAACGCGCGCTGCCGACGATCACCCCGCTGTCGTTGATCCCCCAGGCCAGCGAGCGATACGTGTGGTACTCCGGCTCCTTGAGGGCGGTCAGGGTCCCGTCCCGGTCCCACCGGATCGCGTGGTCCTTGCTCAGCTTCCTGTCGTCAGTACCCACGATGACGCCGTGAGCGTTGATGGCGTTGGCCTTCGGGGTGTTCGAGTCGGGGGAGAGGTCGGTGAGGACACCGCCCGGTGTCCAGGTGACGGGATGCGGCATGCCGTCCGGCGGGAGGGACTGGCCGATGGCCTGTCCGTGGACGTTGATCGCGGAAGCCTCCGCGCGGTCGCCGCCGGGGAACGAACGGCTCAGATCGGTGGCCTTGCCCGGCGCTGTCCACCGCGCGGCGTGCCGTCCGCGCGCGGAGGTCAGTTCGGAGGCGCCGACCACGACGCCGAGGGAGTTGATCGCCGTACCCGCGCTCTGGTCGTGTCCCGTCAGGGTGCCGAGGCCGGTGATCGTGCCCTGGGCGTCCCACACCACCGCGGAGTGGCGGCCGCTCCCGACGCCGGAGAGGCCGGTGACGACGCCGGAGTCGTTGATCGCCTTGGCGTTGCCGACCGGGTCCTCGGGGCGGAGGGAAGGCAGGGCGGTGACGGTGCCGTTCGCGGCCCAGCGCACCGGGTGGACACCGGAACCGCCCACGACGACCCCGGCGCTGTTGACACCTTGGGCCGAGCCGCGGTCGTCGCCGGGAAGCAGGGGCAACCGGACGACCGTGCCGTCAGGGTTCCAGCGCACGGCCTTTTCCCCGGAGGTCCCGACGATCACGCCCGCGTCGTTGCTCGCCGTGGCCGCCGACTTGGTGTCGCCCGGTGCCAAGGGAAGCAACGTCATGACGCCCTTCGCGTCCCACCTCGCCGCGCGTTCGACCGGCGGGCTGCCGATCGCGACGGTGCCTGCCACGACGCCCGCGGTGTTGACCGCGGTGGCCTCCGAGTGCCCGTAGCGGTCCGGCGAGCTCAACTCGGTGAACGAGCCGTCCGGACGCCAGAGCACCGGCCGTCGGACGGAGAGGTCGTCATAGGCCGAACCGGCGATGAACCCCTTGGCGTTGATCGCCCGTGCTTCTGTCATGCGATACGTGCTCGGCACCGCGAGCGGGACCACCGCGCCGTCGGCGTTCCAGCGCGCGGCGATCGCCCCGCCGGCGGCGGTGCTGTAGACGCCGGCCATGGTGCCGTCGTCGTTGATCGCGGTGGCGCGACTGTCGCTGTCGACCGGGAAAGCGCCGAGGTCGACGACCGGCACCGAAGCCCCCGCCGCCTCCTGCGCGCCGCCGAGCAAAAGGACCGAGACAAACCCGCACAGCAAGAACTTTCCCCGCATCACGTGAACCCCTCCCGATTCGCCCGAGTCGGAGTATGGCGAAACGCGGGCGGCGGCGGGAACCGCTGATCGGACGCGGGCACACTCGTCCGCTCGTATTTCGTGCGAGGTCTCAAAAATCCTTTGTGGATATGCGAAACCGGCTGTCCACAAAGGATCAGGGGGCGGCGAAGCCGTTCTGCCGCCAAGCCTCGTAGACGCTGATCGCCGCCGTGTTCGAGAGGTTCAGCGACCGGCTCGACGGCAGCATCGGCAGCCGGACCCGATCGGTCACCTGAGGAGCCTCCTGGACCTCGGGAGGCAGCCCCGCCGACTCCGGGCCGAACATCAGCACGTCACCGGGCTCGTACGCGACGTCGGTGTGCAGCCGCGTCGCGGAAGCGCTGAACGCGTAGACCCGGGCGGGCAGCAAAGCGGCCCAAGCCGCGTCGAGGTCCGCGTGGACGTGGACGCGCGCGAGGTCGTGGTAGTCGAGCCCGGCCCGCCGCAGCTGCTTGTCCTCCAGTGTGAAACCGAGCGGTTCCACCAGGTGGAGCTCACAACCGGTGTTCGCGGTCAAGCGGATCGCGTTACCCGTGTTGGGTGGGATTTCGGGGCGGTAGAAAAGGATGCGGAACACGAGGGTTGATCGTCTTTCGTTCACGGGCGCTTCGCCTGAGGGCGGCCGGGAGGCCATGTACGCGGACGAGCATGAGGCCGCCCGTGACCATCCCACCACAGGAGGGCTTCATGCCTTCGCTCCCTCACCCCCTGTCGCGGCGTCGCTTCCTCGGATATGGCTCCGCCGGCGCGGCCGCCGTCCTGCTGGGGACCGGTGCCTGGAACGCGGCCGGCGCGATGCCGCTCGCTCGCGGTGCCGGCGACCCGTTCACCCTCGGCGTCGCTTCGGGTGACCCGTTGCCCGGCGGCGTCGTGCTCTGGACCAGGCTCGCGCCGAAGCCCTACGAGGCCGACGGCTTCGGAGGCATGCCGAGGACGCCGGTGCGCGTCGAGTACGAAGTCTCGCTCGACGAGCGCTTCCGGGCCGTGATCCGCCGCGGTTCCGTGGTCGCCACACCCGAACTCGGCCACTCCGTGCACCCCGAGGTCCACGGTCTCGCGCCGGACCACGAGTACTTCTACCGCTTCCGCACCGGCGGCGAGGTCTCGCCGGTCGGCCGCACCCGGACGGCGCCCGTCGCGTGGTCTTCGCCGCGCGAGCTGAACTTCGCGTTCGCGTCCTGCCAGAACTGGGAGGCCGGGCACTTCACCGCCTACGACCACATGGCCGCCGAGGATCTCGACCTGGTCGTGCACCTGGGCGACTACCTCTACGAAAGCGGCGTCACGGGGGTCGGCCGCGGAACGCCGGTGGGGTCGCAGTTCAAGGGTGAGACCTTCGACCTGGCCCGATACCGGCTCCAGTACGCGCTCTACAAGTCCGAGGCGCCGCTGATGGCCGCGCACGCCGCCTTCCCGTGGATCCACGTCAACGACGACCACGAGGTCGAGAACAACTGGGCGGGCGACCTTTCCCAGGCCGACAACGAACCCGACCAGGACCCGGCGGTGTTCCGGCAGCGTCGCGCTCAGGCCTTCCAGGCGATGTACGAGCACCTGCCGTACCGCGTCGCCCAGCTGCCGAAGGGGCCGGACGCGCGCCTTCACCGGCGCCTGAGCTACGGCACGCTCGCCGACTTCACCATGCTCGACACCCGCCAGTACCGCGACGACCAGCCGTGCGGCGACGGCCAGTCGGCGAACTGCACCGAGCGGTTCGACGAGGACCGCACGCTGCTCGGCTCGGAACAGCGGAAGTGGCTGCTCGACGGCTTCTCCCGGTCCCACGCGCGGTGGCAGATCCTGGGCAACCAGGCGCCGATGGGCCAGACCGACACCGACGCGGGTGAAGCGACGAACGTCTACCTCGACCCGTGGGACGGCTACGTCGCCGACCGCGACCGTGTCCTCGCCGCGGCGCAGGACCGGGGGGTGCGGAACCTGGTGGTCATCACCGGCGACAGGCACCAGAACTACGCCTGGGACCTCAAGAAGAACTTCGGCGACCCGGGTTCGCCCACCGTCGCGAGCGAGTTCGTCGGGACGTCGATCACCAGCGGCGGCAACGGCGCCGACATGACGCCCGCCGGCGAGAACCTGCTGAAGGCCAACCCGCACATGAAGTTCTTCAACAACCAGCGCGGGTACGTCCGGGTCAACGTCAACCGGCAGCGCTGGCGCAGCGACTTCCGGGTGGTGCCGTTCGTCAACACCCCCGGCGCGCCGATCAGTACGCTGGCCAGCTACGTCGTCGAGGACCGGCGCCCCGGCGTTCAGTCCGCCTGAGCGGGCAGGAGGGCGGCGTACACCTCGCGCACGACCGCGGGTGGCGCCGCCTTCTTGAGCGTCGCCGGATCGACGAAGACGTAGCGGGTGGTCGCTTCGGTGCACACCGCGCCGTCGCGGCTGATCTCGAAGTCGATGATCAGCGACGTCGTGCCGAGATGGTTCATGAACACGGAGACGACCAGCTCGTCGTCGTAGCGGCAGGGCGCGCGGTAACGCAGGTTCGATTCGGCGACGACGACGTCGACACCGAGGGCCAGCGCCGCCTCGTGGGAGCCGTAAAGGGTTCTCTCCACTTCGAACATGGCCATGTCGACGTACGCGAGGTAGTTCGCGTTGAAGACGATGCCCTGCCCGTCGCACTCGTGGTAGCGCACGCGCAGCGGCATTTCGACGATCGGTTTCCGTGGCTCGGTCACGGTTTCAACCTACGTGAAGGCCCCTTCCCTCGGCTGAGCAGCAATGCCAGGAACTTGAGGTCGGCGGGGTCCTAGGTGTCCGGGTGTCCATAAAGGACACGCTCAGGTCCGTGAAGGCCTCCTTGAGGGACTCTGGGTCCCTCAAGGAGGCCTTCACGGACCACTTGCCGTTCACCGGTGAGCGACTACCGCGCCACTGAGGCGGTAGCCACCGGCGAAACTTCGCGACCTGCCCAAACGTGCCTGAACAGGCTCCCCCGCCGACCTTAAGTTCCTGGCATAGGGGGAAGGGGGCCTTCACGCGTGTGGGGCTCAGTCGATGAAATCGATGTTCGGATGACGCGGCGACTCGCCGTCGAACAGGTGCCGGTCACGGCCCTTCAGGTGCAGATCGAAGAACGCGCCGATGTAGTCCCGTTGCGCGGCCAGCGAACGACGGGGATCGATGGTGCCGATGACCGCCTCCCGCTTCTCCGGCGCCACGCGTGCGCCGAGCTGCGGCACGATGACCTGCAGATCGCTGTACGCCATGTGCGTGCTGCCGCCGCGCAGGAGCAGGTCGCGCTTCCAGCCCCGCTGGTTGGCCCAGAAATCCGCCCAGCTGCGGTCGAATTCGGGCGTCCGGTGGGTGTGCTGGAGCGGTTTCCCGTCCTGGCCGACCCCTTCGGCGCCCATCAGCATGAACGGCCGGTCGAGACCGCGTTTCGTGACCTCGCCCGGTACATAGGGGCTCCCCGGTGGGTAGCCGAACGCGGTCGCCATCGCGCCGTCCAGGTTGATCCCGGCGTCGATCCGGCGATCGTGGACCATCGTCTCGCCCGCGGTGAACCCACCGTAGGAATGCCCGTAGGCGCCGACCTTGGACAGGTCGAGCGACCAGCCGAGCCCGCGGGGAAGCTGCCGCTTCTCCGCGTCCGGGTTCTCGCCCCGGGTGATCTTCGCGAGCTGGTCGAGGACGAACCGGCTGTCGGCGACCCGCGCGTCGAGCGCCTTCTTCATGAATTCGGGGCCTTCTCCCTGCGGTAGGGCAGTTTCCAGCCGTCCGCCGGGGAATTCGACCGCCGCGCTCTCGTAGGTGTGCGAGAGCGAGACGACCACGTAGCCACGGCTCGCGAGATCGTCGACGATCGCCGAGTATGTCTCCCGTGGGCCGCCGAAACCGGGGGAGAACAGCGCGACGGGCTTCGGCGCGCCGTGCGCCACCGGGACGCCGATCTCGGCCCTTCGTTTCGCCGACGCCCAGTCGATGGAGCCGACGGGGAGACCGAGGTAGTTCTCGCCCGCCAGCGCTTGGTCGATGACGGTGCTCATCCCCGGCGTGAGCCATGGCGCGCGCGGAGCTTCGGCGAACCGGTCCGCCGGATAGGTGACGGTGACCATGAGTTCCCGGCGCCGTTCCGGTTTCCACGGATCTGGGCGGGAACTGTCGATGAGGTGGAGGTCGGTGGTGCCGACCTCGTACTGACCGGTGAGGGCGGGTGCGGTGAGTTTGGCCTGCTCCGCCGCGACGGCGGGAGCTGTCGTGGCGAGCCCTCCCGCGAGCGCGAGGCCCGCGACGAGTGCCGAACCCCGCACCACCCTGGTGTGTCTCGATGACACTGCTGGAGTCCTTCCGGATCGGGGGCGGCCCGACGACCGCCTCCCTTCCGACCATGGCAGCGCCACCGGGTGACGCGCATCCCTCTGGAGACGGAGCCCTGGTCACCCGTGCAGGGCACGGTAGGCCGCCGCGGCACCAGGGTGCAGCGGCACCTTGCCGGTGCCGATCAGCGTCCGGACGTCGAGGAACTGGGTTCCGACGGCGGGCGCCGGGACCAGGTCGGCGGCGTGCCCGGCCAGCACCCGCGCGACGGCGGCCGCGACGTCGTCGGGCAGGGAAGGTGCCGCCAGCAGGAGGTTCGCGACGCCGATCGTCCGCAGCTCGCCGACTCCTCGATACGCCTGAGCCGGGACGTGGACCTGGTCGTACACCGGACCGTAGCCCGCGCGCAGGGCCGGGAGGTGGGCGTCGAGCGGGAGGAGGGTGATCGGAGTGGTCCGGTTCAACTCGGTGAGCGCGGGCGTGGGGATCCCGCCGGACCAGAACAGCGCGTCGACCTCGTGCGCCACCAGCGCGTTGATCGCCTCCCCGAGCAGGAGGTTCTTCGCGTCCACCGGGAGTTCGGCGCGGGCGAACAGCCGGGTGCTGAACACCGCGACGCCGGAGCCGTTCGCGCCCATCGCCACCGGCCGCCCGGCCAGATCGGCGAGTGACCGGACACCGCCGTCCGCGCGGACCACGAGCTGGTGGTAGTTCTCGTAGACGCGGCCGATGGCCGAGAACGCGATCGGGACGGAGAACGGCTCTGCTCCCGCGAAGGCGGATTCGGCGACATCGCCGAGGACGAGCCCGAGATCGGCCCTGCCGTCCCTCAATCGCCGCAGGTTCTCGACGCTGGCCTCGGTCGCGACGGCCGTCACGCGCAGCCGTGATTCCGCCCGGTTCAGCTGCTGGGCCAGCAGCTCCGCGAAGGCGAGATAGAAACCGCCGCTCTCGCCCGCCGCGATGACGACCTCCCGTTCGGGGCCCTGGTAGCCCACCGTCGAGCAACCCGCGAGCGTGGCGAGCCCGGCGAGGAGTGCGGTCCGCCTGGTGACGGTCATGGCGTCTCCTCGGCCAGCGGGAGTGCGACGCGGACTTCGAGTCCGTGCGGTTTCGCCTCGCGCAGCTCGAGTTTCCCGCCGCGGGCGAGTACGTGCTGGTTCGCGATCGCGAGGCCGAGCCCCGTTCCCCGCGGCGCGCCGTCGCCACCGGCACGCCAGAACCGTTCGGTCGCCCGTTCGCGGTCCTCTGTGGACAGTCCGGGACCGTTGTCGGACACGAAGACCGTGGCGGTGGCGCCGTCGGTTTCGTAGCCGGTGGTGATGGTCGCGCCCCGGCCCGCGTAGTGCACCGCGTTGTCCAGCAGGACATCCAGCACCTGGGCGAGATCGCCTTCCGGGCACCGCACCGGCACCGGTGTGTGGTGACCTTCGGCGGCGGGGAGATCGACTCCGGCGTCGTCGGCCGACGGCCGCCACGCGTCGACGCGTTCCGCGAGCACGGACGGGAGATCGCAGGGTTCGTCGCCGGCTTCGCCCGCGGCGAGGCGGGTCGCGGCGCTTTCGGCGAGCGCCAGTGCCAGCAGTCCGTCGAGCAAGGACTCCAGGCGTTCGACCTCGGCGACCGTCGCCCGGTAGACCCGTTGCCCGTCGCCGTCGACCTGCGCGGCCAGCGAATCCACGCGCAACCGCAAGGCCGCCATGGGATTCCGCAGCTGGTGCGACGCGTCCGCGACGAGCCGCCGCTGCTGTTCGGACGCCTCGACGACGGCGTCGGACATCCGGTTGAACGACGTCGCGAGCGATCGCAGCTCCCTCGGCCCCGCCTTGTCGGGAACCTGCGCGCGATGCCCGCCGGTCACCGCCTCCACACCGGTCTCCAGTTCGTGCAGCGGCCGCACCATCCACCGTGCCAGCAGGACCGCGAGCAGTACGAACACCGCCGCGACCAGCACCGCGCCCGCGACGATCGCGGCCCAGCGGGTGGCGACGTCGGCCGCCGCCGTGGTCACCGCCGCCCTGAGCACGACCACCCCGGCCACCCGGGTCCCGGTACCGACCGGACGGGCGAAGTAGACCGGATCCGCCGACCACGGGCTCAGCTGTTCGGGGCCTTTCGCGGGCTGGTTGCGGAGCGCGGACTCGACGAGCGAGTGCACCACCGGTTCCGCGGCGGCCATGCCGCCGGTCTCGACCAGTGGCATTCCGCGTGCGTCGACCACCACGACGGCTTCGCCGTATAACGACGAATACCGCGCGGCTTCGACCGTCAGCGCTGTCGCGTCTTCGGCGTCGACGGCCTGCTGGGCGAGGACGACGAACCTGTCGACGTCGGCGTTGCGAGCGATGACCAGCTGCTGCGTCCGCTGCGCGGCCGTCGATCCGAACAGCGGGATCGCGAACGCGGCGACCACCGTCAGCGCGAGCGCGACGAGGACGACCAGCAGCCGGGCACGCACCGGTCAGTCCCGGCCGAAGCGGTAGCCGAAACCCCGGATCGTGGTCAGCAGCCCCGGCCGGTCGAGTTTCGCGCGCAGCTGGGTCAGGTGCACGTCGAGCGAGCGGGAGACGGCGAGGTACGCGTCGCCCCAGACCTCGTCCATCAGCTGCTGCCTGCTCACCGCGGTGCCGGGCCGGGCGGCGAGCACCGCCAGGACGGCGAACTCCTTGGTGGTGAGGCCGACGTCGTTCCCGTCGACCAGCACGCGCCGCGCCGCGAGGTCGATTTCGACGTCCTCGACACGGACGACGTCGTCCTGCGGCGCGGCCGAGACGGCGGCGCGGCGGACGACCGCGTCCATCCTCGCCAGCAGTTCGGCGAGGCGGACCGGTTTGGTCAGGTAGTCGTCGGCGCCGAGCCGCAGCCCGCGCACCACGGACCGCTCGTCGCCGCGCGCGGTGAGGACCAGCACCGGCACCAGCGAAACCTGACGCACCTTCCTGAGGACGTCGAGCCCGTCCATGTCGGGCAGGCCGAGGTCCAGCAGGATCACGTCGGCTTCGCGGTGCCGGTGCAGCGCGTCGCAGCCCCGGATCGCGTGGGAGACGGTGTGGCCGCGCGTTTGCAAGGTCTCGGAGAGCGCGTCGGCGACGCTGGCGTCGTCTTCGACAAGCAGCACCCGCACGGCCATACCCTTCCGCCTAGCCTTCTCGGCCGGAAACCAGCTCGGGCTCCGGCTTCTTCTCGAGCTCGGAGGTCTTCGAGGTTTCCCGCATTGTGCCGTAAACGATGAGCGACACCAGGACACAGCCCGCGACGTAGAAGAAGAACACCGATTCGTGGCCCGCCCCCTTCAGCGCCTGCGCGATGAGCTCGGCGGTGCCGCCGAAGATCGCCACCGTGAGCGCGTAGGGGAGACCGACGCCGATGGCGCGGATCTTCGTCGGGAACAGCTCGGCCTTCACGATCGCGTTGATCGAGGTGTACCCGGTGACGATCACCAGCCCGGCCAGCATCAGCAGGAAGGCGAGCACCGGCTCCTTCGTCCCGCCCATCAGCGTCATGATCGGGACGGTCAGCAGCGTTCCGGCGATGCCGAAGAACATCAGCAGCGGGCGGCGGCCGATCCGGTCGGAGAGCTTGCCCGCGAACGGCTGCAGGATCGCGGCGACGAGGATCGCGCAGAAGAGGATCAGCGTGACCGTCCGGCGCGGGATGCCCGCGGTGTTCTCCATGAACTTCTGGCTGTAGGTGGCGAAGGTGTAGAACGACACCGTGCCGCCGAGGGTGAGGCCGACGACGAGCGCGATCTCCTTGGGATACTTGATCAGCGCCCGCAGCGTGCCCTTGTCACCCGCGTCCTTGCCGGTGCCGGACGCCTTCGACTCCTCGAAGCTGGCCGACTCGTCCATCCCGCGGCGCAGGAACATCACCACGACCGCGGCCAGCGCGCCGACGACGAACGCGATCCGCCAGCCCCACGAGGTCAGCTGCTGCTCGGTGAGGATGGCCTGCAGCAGCAGCTGGAGGCCGAGCGCCAGCAGCTGGCCGCCGTACAGCGTCACGTACTGGAAGCTCGAGTAGAACCCGCGTTTGCCGGGAGTGGCCACTTCGGACAGATAGGTCGCGGAGGTCGAATACTCGCCGCCGACCGAGAGCCCTTGGATGAGCCTGGCGACCAGCAGCAGGATCGGCGCGGCGATGCCGATCGTGGCGTAGGTCGGGGTCAGCGCGATCATCAGCGATCCGGCCGCCATCAACGTGACGGAAAGCACGAGTGCGCTTCGTCGCCCGAACCGGTCGGCGAACCGGCCCAGCATCCAGCCGCCGAGCGGCCGCATGAGGAATCCGACGGCGAACACCGCCGCGGTGCCGAGGAAGGCCGCCGTCGTGTCCTTGGTGGGGAAGAAGGACTTCGCGAAATACGTGGTGAAGGCGGCGTAGGCGTACCAGTCGTACCACTCGACCAGGTTGCCGATCGAGCCGCGCAGCACGTTGCCGACGACTCGCCTCTCGCTTACGGGCGGCGACGTTTCACCGATCCGGGTTGTCATCTTTGACCTCCTGTGTTCCGGCTCACGGTGAACAATCCGTGACGACGGGGCAAGGTTTCGGCCCGGTTCCTAACATCCGCTTAGGACGGTCGCGGTTACCCGGAGGTAGGGGTGGCGCGGCTCCGGCTGGTCCCGGGTGAGCCGATAACCTCAGGGCGTCAGCGGACGAAGACGAGGCGAGGAGAGCTCTGTGGGACGGTCGGTACTGGTCACCGGCGGCAACCGCGGCATCGGTTTGGCGATCGCGAAGGACCTCGCGGCGCAGGGACACAAGGTCGCGATCACGCACCGCGGTTCCGGCGCGCCCGAAGGCCTCTTCGGGGTGCAGGCCGACGTCACCGACGCCGAGCAGATCGACGCCGCCTTCAAGCTCGTCGAGGAGCACCAGGGTCCGGTCGAGGTCCTCGTCGCGAACGCGGGCATGACCGACGACACCCTGCTCATGCGCATGAGCGAGGAGCAGTTCACCCGCGTGGTGGACGCCAACCTCACCGGCGCCTACCGGGTCGCCAAGCGCGCCTCCCGCGGCATGCTGCGCGGGAAGTGGGGCCGCTACATCTTCATCTCGTCCGTCGTCGGCCTCACCGGGTCCGCGGGCCAGGTCAACTACGCGGCGAGCAAGGCCGGTCTCGTCGGTCTCGCCCGCTCGCTCGCGCGTGAGCTGGGCTCGCGCAACATCACCTCGAACGTCATCGCCCCCGGCTTCGTCGCCACGGACATGACCGACGAGCTCGGTGAGGACCGCAAGAAGGAGATCCTCGCCCAGGTTCCCTCCGGCCGGTACGCCGAGCCGTCGGAGATCGCCGCCGCCGTCCGCTACCTCGCCTCCGAAGAGGCCGGTTACGTCAACGGCGCGGTGCTGCCGGTCGACGGCGGCCTCGGCATGGGCCACTGACGTCCCCCGTATTCCCGCACTGAAACAACCCCACTTCGGACTGGAGGTCCCGTGCCAGGACTGCTCGAAGGCAAGCGCCTGCTGATCACCGGCGTCATCACCGACGCCTCGCTCGCGTTCCACGCGGCCAAGATCGCGCAGCAGGAGGGCGCGAAGGTCGTGCTCACCGGCTTCGGCAGGCTGTCGCTCGTCGAGCGCATCGCCAAGCGTCTCCCCGAGGCGGCGCCGGTGCTGGAGCTGGACGTCACCAACCAGGAGCACCTCGACTCGCTCGCCGACCGGGTCCGTGAGCACGTCGACGGCCTCGACGGTGTGCTGCACTCGATCGGATTCGCCCCGCAGTCCTGCCTCGGCGCGCCGTTCCTGGACGCCCCCAGTGAGGACGTGAAGGTGGCCGTCGACGTTTCGGCGTACTCCTTCAAGTCCCTCGCGGTCGCGACCCTGCCGCTGCTCTCGCGCGGCTCGTCGATCGTCGGCATGGACTTCGACGCGCGCGTCGCTTGGCCCGCCTACAACTGGATGGGCGTGGCGAAGGCGGCGCTGGAGTCGGTCAACCGGTATCTGGCCCGTGACCTGGGCCCGCAGGGCATCCGGGTCAACCTGGTCAGCGCCGGCCCGATGAAGACCATGGCCGCGAAGTCGATCCCCGGGTTCGCCGATCTGGAGAACGGCTGGGGCGACCGCGCTCCGCTCGGCTGGGACAGCTCCGACCCGGACCCGACGGCGAAGTCCGTCTGCGCCGTGCTGTCGGACTGGCTGCCCGCGACCACCGGCTCGATGATCATGGTCGACGGCGGTCTGCACGCGACCGGCTTCTGATTTCGTAGGTACATGAAGGCCCCCTTCCTTGCGCTAGGCGCAAGGAAGGGGCCTTATGTACCTCAGGGGAGGATGGCGTTGGCGACGTGCCAGGAGTCCTCGAGCAGCAGGTACTTGGCGATCCGGCCGTCATTGTCCACTTCGAACTGGATGGTGAAGGGCGAGTCGATCACCTTGCCGGTGGTGCGGATGATCGAGCGCAGGCGCCCGATCGCGACCGCGTGTGGTCCGTCCACCAGCACGCGTTCGATGTCGAACCGGTCCTTGATGATGCCCTTGTCGAGCAGGTCGTAGAACTCGCGGACTCCCGCCCGGTTCCGGCGCGGGCCGATCCACGGGACGAGCTCGGTCGCGCCGGGGATGTCCCACTCGACGTTGTCGGCGAAGAGTTCGATGACGCTGTCAGTGTCCCCTGTGGACATCCGGCGGAAGAACTCGTCCAAAGTGGATCGTGTTCGGTCGGTCATGTTTTTCTCCTTACTGGGTAACGGTTTCACGGAGCAGGCGGGTGTCGTCGGTCCGCTGGACACCGGCGGCGAAGGTGAGTGTGAGGACCGTGGCGACCCCGAGTCCGACGCTCACCCACGCGACGCTGGGATAGCCGAGACCGGCGTCGATGGACTCGCCGCCGAGCCACGGCCCGACGGTGTTGCCGACGTTGAACGCGGCTGTCGTGCTGGCGCCGACGAGCGTGGGCGCGTTGCCCGCGACGGCGAAGGCGCGGACGTTCAAGGCGGGGTTGACCCCGAAGCCCGCGACGCCGAACAGGAACACGGCGAAGATCGCGACCGGGGTTTCCGGGCCGGACAGCGCGAGCAGCACCAGGGCGAGCAGGGCGAGGGCGAGGCCACCGTAGAGCGTCGCGAAGGGCCTCGCGTCGGCGAGCCGCCCGCCGACGGTGATGCCGATCAACGCGCCGAGCCCGAACAGGGAGAGCACTCCCGGCACCCAGCTTTCCGGCAGTCCGGCGACTTCGGTCAACAGGGGAGCGAGGTAGCTGAAGGTCGCGAAGATCATCGCCTGGGCGAAGGCGATCACGCCGAGTGCCAGCCAGAACCGGCCACCACGGTAGAGACGGAGCTCGGTCGCGACGTCGGTTTTCTCCTCGCCGTTCTGGGTTTCCGGGACGAGGGCGAAGACGCCGATCAGCGCGACGACGGTCAGTGCCGTGACCGCCCAGAAGGCCGCCCGCCAGCCCGCGTGCTGGCCGAGGAAGGTCCCGGCGGGCACGCCGGCGATGTTCGCGATGGTGAGCCCGCCGACCAGGAAGGCCAGTGCGCGGCCGCGGCGTTCCACCGGAACCAGCGCGACCGCGGTGGCGGCGGCGACTGCCCAGAACCCGGCGCAGGCGACGGCGCTGACGACACGGGTCGCGAAGAGGAGCGCGTACCCCGTGCCCAGTGCCCCCACGACGTGCGAGAGTCCGAACACGACGAGCAGGGCCATCAATGTGGCGCGCCTGGGCACCCTCAGCGTCGCGATCGCGAGCAGGGGAGCGCCGACGACCATGCCGATCGCGAAAGCGGAGATGAGCAGCCCGGCCTCCGGGATGCCGACGTTCAGATCGGCCGCCATCCCCGGCAGCAGGCCGGTGATCATGAACTCGGACGTGCCGAGCGCGAACACGCTCAGTCCGAGTACGCAGACTGCCAAAGGCACGGGTGATCCCTCCAGTTTTGTATCGATCGGTCTAAAATGTGGGCAGCGTTGCGCACGAGGCTTGTTTCGGTTACTTCGCGGCGATCGCGTCCAGGGCGATGCTCGCGACCGCTTCCATCGCCGTCCGGTCGGCGCCGCGCCGGGACATCAGCCGGAGTCCGGCGACGGTGCTGTGGGCGAATTCGGCCAGGTCTCCGGGCTCGCGGGCGCCGTCGACGCTCCCGTCGGCCTGACCCTCCCTGGCGCAGGCCGCGAGAAGGGCGAGGTGTCGTTTGGTGTCGGCGTCGATCCGCGCCTTGATCTCGGGATCGCGATCGCCGAACTCGGCCACGGTGTTGACCACGAGGCAGCCCCGGCCGCGGTGCGCGACTTCCTCCTCGATCGTGTAGGAGAACAGGGCCCGGAACCGCTCGGCGCCGGTCCCGGACTCCTCCAGTAAGGCGGTTCTGAGCACGATTCCGCGCTCGGCGTAGTGATCGAGCGCGCGCATGAACAGTTCGTGCTTGCTGGTGAAGGTGTTGTAGATGCTGCTGCGGCCCAGGCCGGTGGCTTCGCAGAGAGCCTGTGTCGACGTGCCCTCGTAGCCGCGAGCCCAGAACGCGTCCATGGCGCGCCCGATCGCCGCGCGCTCATCGAATTCCTTCGGCCTGGCCATGGAAGCGACCGTACCAGGTTTTGGATCGGTCGGTTCAAAACGGGCCGGGTCAGCGTGCGGGGCGCCACAACGGCAAGATGACGGGGTGGGTTACGACGCGCTGCTTTGGCTTTCGTTCGGGGGTCCCGAGGGGCCCGACGAGGTGATGCCGTTCCTGGAGAACGTCACGCGGGGCCGGGGGGTCCCGAGGGAACGGCTGCTCGAGGTCTCCGAGCACTACCAGCATTTCGGCGGGGTCTCGCCGATCAACCGCCTGAACCGGGACGCGATCTCCGCGGTGGAGAAACAGCTCGCGGCGGCCGGGATCGACCTGCCCGTCCACTTCGGCAACCGCAACTGGCGGCCGATGGTCGAGGAGACCCTCGCCGAGATCACCAAGGCGGGTGCTCAGCGCGTGCTGGTCTTCCCCACGAGCGCGTACGGCGGCTATTCCGCCTGCCGTCAGTACGACGAGGACATCGAGCGCGCCCGCGCGTCGGTCGGCGACGGCGCGCCGGAACTGGTGAAGCTGCGGCAGTTCTTCGACCACCCGCTGTTCATCGCCGCCTTCGCCGACGCCGTTCGCGCCGCCCACGCGAAGCTGGGGAACCCGCCCGGCACCCGTACGGTCTTCTGTGCCCACTCGGTGCCGGACTCGGCCGACGCCGCGTCCGGTCCGCCCTCGGAAGGCGGTCACCGCTACTCGCGCCAGATCGCCGAAGCCGCCCGCCTCGTCGCGGCCGAAGCGGGCATCGAGACCTACGACGTCGTGTGGCAGTCGCGCTCCGGCCCGCCTCAGGTGCCGTGGCTGGAGCCGGACATCGTCGACCACATCGACGCGCTGCACGCGGACGGCGTCACCTCGGTGGTGGTCTGCCCCGTGGGCTTCGTGTCCGATCACCTCGAAGTGATCTGGGACCTCGACAACGAGGCCGCCGAGCGGGCCGCCGAACACGGCATGGGCTTCGCGCGCGCCGCGACCCCGGACACGGACCCGCGGTTCGCGGAGTTGGTCGTCGAGCTGGTTCGTGAGCACACGGAGGGTGTGCCGGCGCGGAAGCTGTCGCCGTTCCCGGCCGCCGGGTGCACGGTCAACGGGATGCCCTGTGCTGTCGGATGCTGCGAGCCTGCGAAGCGCCCCGCGCGCCCGTAGCCCGCCGCTACTCCTTCAGAACACCGGAACCGCCCCGATCCTCGCGCGATCGCTCCGCGACCGATGCCCCCAATGCCACATTGGAGACGCTCAGCGTCTCCAATGTGGCATTGGGGGCATCGGTACTCACGGCCCCGCGCCTGCAAGGGCCGAAGGGGCCTCCTCGCCGGCTGTCGGCCGTCGCGACCGGACCGATCACGCGAAGCTGTGGATTTCTGGTCATCCAACGCACCGAAATCCACATAGGCGGTGTCCTGGTTCTGGCGTCGCGCGGGAGTTCGCGCCGCGAGGCGATCAGTCGTGGAAACCGATGCTCCGCGACGAGACCTTCAGCTTCTTCGTCTTGGTCAGCGTCCCGCCGTAGTGGTAGCACTGGATCCCGGTGTCGACCAGTTCGTCGTCGACGCCCAGCCGCACCGTCGTGACCTCCGGGATCTTGTCGCAGCGGAGCACGTCGTCGGCGTCGAGCGGGTCGCCGTTCTGGAAGGCCATGATCGATTCGTGGAACTCCCGGTGCACCTCTTCCCGGACGAGCAAACGGGCCTTCGCGGTGATGTCCTGCTTGTAGGTGTCCATGGCCTTGCCGGGGTAGTAGTCGTAGATCCGGGCGTCGATCTGGACGGTCTGGTCCTTGAAGCGCGCAGTGCAACTCAGGGAGCTGCCGGAGAACTCGCCGCACTGGAGGGCGAGGCCGGGATTCGGTCCGCCGATCATGCCCTCCGCCCGCTCCTTGATTTCGAACTGGACTTTGCCCGCGAGATCTCGCGGGGACTCCCCGCGGTCGGCCGCCGAGGTGGGGGCCGGACTCGGTACGAGTTCCGTGCTGGCCTCGTCGTAGGTCGGCCCGCATGCGCTGAGCAGGGCGATCGATGCGGCGGCGAGGGCTGGGACGGCGCGGCGAGTCATCGGGTTTTCCCTTGCGTGGTGGCGATCCGGGACAGGTGCAGGTCGATCAGGGCGATGGCTTCTTCGCCGGACTGATAGCCGAGCAGCACCGCGTCTCCCAGGCCGGACACCAGGGCCAGGAGGGAGGCGGCTTCGGCGGGCGGGTCCACAGTGGACACGAGGGTGCCGTCGTCCCGTGCGGCCGCGAGCATGGCCGCCACCGCGTCGCGGAGCTGGCCGTGCCCGGTTCGGAAGTGGCCGGCGATCGCCGGATCCTTGAGCGCGCGTACCAGGAAGGCGTTGGCCACCAGCGCGTCGTCCCGGGCGGCGTCGTCGAGGGGGAGCAGGGCGACGAGCAGATCCCGGACGCCGGGTTCGCCTGCCGAGGCGATGCGCTCCTCGACTCCGCCCCGCAAGGTGGTCGCCGCGTAGCGCAGCATGTCGTCCCTCGACGCGAAGTAGTGCTGGACGAACCCTTTCGAGATACCCGCTTCGGCCGCGACTTCGTTCAGGCTGACCCCTTCGAGTCCCCGGTCGGCCGCGATCCGGCGGACGGCCGCGGCGATCTGCCACCGCCGTTCCTCGTGATCGACTCGTTTGGGCACCTATGCCTCCCTTGACAGTCCGATCGGATTGCAAACTTGTCACCAACTGCTTTACAATCCGATCGTACCGTAAAAGGAGGGGTGCGAATGAAGGTGGGCGGTTTCTCCTCGCCGGAGGCGCGAGCCGAGTACGAGGTCGTCTACGAACGAGGTCTGGCGGCCTTGCCGGCGCCGGTCGCGATCCACGACGTCCCGACGGCGTTCGGGGTGGCGCGTGTGTACCGGTTCGGACGGCCGGGTGGCACGCCGGTCGTGCTGCTGCCCGGGCGCGCGGGTACCGCGGTGATGTGGCAACCCAATCTGGCGGCGCTGCTCCGGCGCGGCGAGGTCTACGCGGTGGACCTCATCGGCGAGCCCGGCCGCAGCGAGCAGACGGTCCCCATCCGCGACGGTGCGGATCAAGCCGCCTGGCTCGATACGGTGCTCGCGGAACTCGACCTGGCGACCGTGCACCTGATCGGGTACTCGTTCGGCGGCTGGCTCGCGGCCAACCTCGCCGCTCGGGCGCCGGAACGGCTGAAGTCGGTCACGCTGATCGATCCCGTGCTGACGTTCGGCGGTTTGACCGCGGGATTGGTCGTCCGTGCGACGCTCTCCGCGATCCCCTTCGTCAACCGCTGGGCTCGCCCGTCGTTCCTCCGCTGGATTTCCGGCGGTGCGGAAGTCGATGCCACGGATCCGGTCGCGCGGGTGATCGACGAGGGGATGCGGACCTACCGCATCGCCCTGCCGTCACCCAGGTTGATCACCGACGATCAGCTGCGTTCGCTGAGGATGCCCGTACTGGCCCTGGTGGCCGGGCGCAGCGTCATCCACCACCCGGAGCGTGCGGCCGCGCGCGCCCGCGACCTCCTGCCCGAGGGACAGGTCGAACTGTGGCCGTCGGCGACCCACGCCATCGCGGGAGAAGCGGCGGGGGAGGTCAACACGCGGGTGCTGGCCTTCTTGGCGGACTGTGACGCCATCGGGAAGACGCCAACGTGACCGCGCGCGGTGGCCGGAACCCGACGCTCGCACTCCTGCTCTGGGACGTCGCGCTGCCCTTGGCCGCCTACTACGGGCTCCGGATCGCCGGGCAGAGCGAGCAGGTCTCGTTGCTGGCTGGGGCCGCGATGGCCGCGTTCCGGATCGCCTGGGTCGCCGTCCGGGACAGGTCGTTCGACGGCTTCGCGGCGTTGCTGGCCGGAATCCTCGGTGTCGGGCTCGTGCTTTCGCTGTTCACAGGTGACGCGAGGTTCTTGCTGCTGAAGGAATCCTTCGGTACCGCGACCGCGGGGATCGTGCTGCTGATGAGCTGTTTCGGTCGCACGCCGATGGTGCTCGTCGCCGTCCGCGCCGGTTCCAGCGAGGCCAAGCGCGCCGAGATCGACAGGCTCGGAGACGAGGTGCCCGCTTTCCGCCGCGCGTTCACCCGGATGTCCGCGGTGTGGGGAGTGGCCCTGCTCCTGGAGGCCGTGGTGCGGGTCCCGCTGGTCTGCACCCTGTCGGCCGACGTGATGAACGGGGTCAGCGTGGTCCTGCTCATGGCCGTCATCGGCGGGCTTTCGCTGTGGTCGGTCCGGTATGCCGGGAAAGTTCTGGACAGGCACACGAGTCACGAAAGCCTGTAGCGGTCAGGGGTCTGGAGTGACGCCGGTGGCGGCGCTCGTGATCTGCCACAGTTCGCTCGCGAGCCTCTGGTCCTTGGCGGCCGCCGAGCGGCGTGCCGGACCGGCCGGGCCGCGGATCTCGAACGGTCCGTTCGGGCCCAGGTAGTCGCCGCCATCGACCGGCCCCGTGGCGGCGACGAGCTGGGGTGCGATACCGGCGGTGACCGGCTGCGAGAGGTACCGATCCGGCAGCACGAGAAGACGGGACCTCCACGTGCTCCCGCGGGCCAGGGCGTTGGTCAGCAGCTGTGACGTCGTCAGTCCCGGGTGAGCGGCGATCGATGACACCGGGTCGCCGGCGGCGCGCAGTCGCCGATCGAGCTCCGCGGCGAACAGGAGGTTCGCGAGCTTGGAGGCTCCGTAGGCGCGGGTCGGCGAGTAACGCCGGCGCTCCCAATGCAGGTCGGCGAGGTCGAGTCCGCCGGTGCGGTGGCCGAGGCTGGACGTCGTCACGACCCGGGCGGGTCGCCCGCGGTCTCCGGCGGCCCGCAGCGCGGGCATCAGCAGCCAGGTCAGCGCGGCCGGACCGAGGTGATTGGTGCCGATCTGCAGCTCGAACCCGTCCTTGGTCCGGCTGTGCGGCCCCAGCGATACCGCGGCGTTGTTGATCAGCACGTCGATCCGGTCCCCGGCGCGTTCCCGGATCTCCGTGGCGGCGGCCCGTACCGAGGAGAGGTCGGCCAGGTCGAGCAGAACGGGTTCGGCCGATCCGGCGCCGTCGATCCCGGCTCGCACCTGGTCGACGGCCGCCGCTCCGCGCTCGGCGTCGCGAACGGTCATCAGGATCCGGGCACCGGCCGCCGCCAACGCGCAGGAGAGGGCCAGTCCCAGGCCGGAGGTCGTCCCGGTGACGACGATGGTGCGGCCCGTCAGGTCGGGTAACTCATATGACACTGTCATATGGAACAGCCTGCCCAGTTCGGATGACACTGTCAACTAGAGTGGCCGGTGTGACACGCACCGAGACCGCCGAGGCCACGCGGCAAGCACTGGTCCGCGCCGCTTCCGAGCTGCTCGACCAGGGCGGTCCCGACGCCGTGACGCTGCGTGCGGTCGGAGCCCGGGCCGGAGTCTCACGAGGCGCGCCCTACGGGCACTTCGAGAACAAAGAACACCTGCTGGCCCAGCTCGCCATCAACGCTTGGAATTCACTGGCGGACGACGTCGAGCACCTTCGCGCGAACCTCGGGTCCACTTCGGACATACGGCTGGAGCGGGCCATTCTGGCGTTGATCGACGTCGCTCGCCGACGGCCGCACCGGTACGCGCTGATGTTCAGTGTTCCGGCGGACACGCCTGCCGCCGTGGAGGCCGCAGGCCGCCTCGAGGGCGTGTTCCTGGCCCTTGTCGCGGATATGGTCGGCGAATCCGACGCGCCTCGGTACGGTGCGCTGCTGATGTCGAGCGCACACGGCATCGCGGGAATGGAACTCAGCGGTCATCTGGCGAAAGACACGTGGCAGGTCAGCGTGGAGCAACTCGTGCACATGCTGATCGACGCGATCCGGCAAGGAGCCCCGTAGCGACTACGGGTGCCTGTCCGCCTGGTCCGCGAACACCCGCACCGCTTCGTTGATCGCCGCGTACCGGGCACCCCGGACGGCCTCGCTCAACGGGCGCAACGCTTCGGCCCGCCGAACCGCCGCCGAAGCTGACAGCGCGCCGCCAGGATCGTCGGATTCGGCGATCGCGAGGATCGCCGCGATCTCCTCCGCGCGCTGAAGCACCCGCAGCGAACGGCTCGGCATCCCGGCGGGCCAGGGCGCGTCGGTGGCCGACCGCAGCCGTGCCGAGAGCTCCGCCCGGACGCCCGGCCGGTCGCGGGCGACGTCGAGTGACTGCAGCGCGCCCGCGCTCGCGCGGATCGCGTCGGTCAGGCCGTGCTCGGCTTCGCCCAGCGGGCGGTACTCGAGGACACCCGGCGTGGGCACCGAGTACACGGTCCACCGCATCAGGCCCTCGGCGATCGCCTCCGGGACCACGCCGTAGCCGAGATCCGGCAACACGGCGGCATCGCCGGTCCGCAACGCGGCCTCGGTGAACTGCCCGCCACCACCCAGCCCGCGCACGTCACCGGGCACCGGGAGCAGCAACTGCATGCTCTTCGCACCCTGCGAACGCAAAGCGAGGAGCAACTGGACCGGGGTCGCGGCGCGGTTGAACGCGAGCGGCAGATCGAACGCCTCGGCGGCCGCGGCATCCGCGGCGACGAAGTCGTGGGCTTCGCCCCAGACCTGAAGGGCGTCAAGGACGTCGTCGGAGGCGGCGGCTCCGTTCAGCCACGCCGAAGACCAGACCGCGAGGGTCGCACTAGGACGGCACACCGGACTGATTTTAGTCGTGCTTTCCACGAAACCGGGAAATGGGCGCGTTAACCCTTGGGTTTCAGCAGTCTCAGGTGAAACGCCTCTGCCACCGCCGCGGCCCTGTCACCGACGCCCAGCTTCCCGTAGATGTTCAGCAGATGGGACTTCACCGTCGCTTCGGTGATGAACAACCCCGCGGCGGCCTCCCGGTTGGTGTTCCCGGCCGCGACCAGCCGCAGGACCTCCAGTTCTCGCTCGCTGAGCGGCCCCGGCGCGGGCGTGCGCATCCGGTCCATCAGCGTGGCCGCGACCGACGGCGCCAGCACGGCCTCGCCTCGGGCGGCCGCGCGGACAGCACGGAGCAGATCGTCGCGCGGTGCGTCCTTGAGCAGGTAGCCCGTCGCGCCGGCTTCGATGGCGGGCAGCACGTGCGTGTCCGCGTCGTAGGTGGTCAGCACGAGCACTCGCGCCGGATTGCCCTTCGCGGCCAGCTCACCGATGGCGGTGACGCCGTCCGTCCCCGGCATCCGCAGATCCATCAGGACGACGTCCGGACGCAAGGCCTCGGCGAGCCGGACCGCTTCGGCGCCATCGGTGGCTTCGCCGACGACCTCGAAGCCCGGATCTCGGGCGAACATGCTGCTCAGGCCATCGCGGACGACGGGGTGATCGTCGGCGATGAGCAGCCGGATCGGTGACTCAGCCATGGAGCGCTCCCAAGGGGACGCACGCCGAGATCCCGGTGCCGCCACCCGGTTCCGACTCGATCCGCAGCGTCCCCGAGAGACTTTCCACCCGCTGCCGCATCGAGGTCAGGCCGAAGCCGCCCCCGGTGGTGTCGCCCCGCGGACTCAGCGGATCGAACCCCCTGCCGTCATCCCGTACGTCCACGGCCACCTCGCCTTCCAGATATGACAGCGTCACGCCCGCCCGGGTCGCGTGGGCATGGCTGGCGACGTTCGCCAGGGCTTCCTGCGCCGTCCGCAGCAACGCGACCTCGGTCTCGGGGGAGAGCGGTACCGCGGTCCCGGTGGTGGTGACCCGCACCGCGATGCCGTGCAGCGTCGACCACCGGTCCGCGACGCCGCCCAGCGCCTCGCCCAGCCGTGACGTCCGCAGGGGCTCGGGCCGCAGCGCGTGCACGGAACGCCGGGCCTCGGTCAGGCTCTCCCTCGCCAGCGCCGTCGCCGCCGTGGTGCGCCGTCGCCAGGATCCCGGATCGTGCTCGGCCGCCTGCAACTGCGTGATGATCCCGGTGAGACCCTGCGCCAGCGTGTCGTGGATTTCCCTGGCCATCCGCTCGCGCTCGTCGTGTACGGCGGTTTCGCGCGCACGGACGAGCAACTGGTCGTGCAGGGTGGCGTTCTCGGCCAGGCTCGCCTCCAGTCTCAGGTTGGCTTCGGCCAGCTCACGCAACGCCTCCTCCCGTTGCCGGTTCCGTTCGTCGCCGCGCCAGGCGAACCAGGCGAAGGTGCACATCGGCCCGATGTTGGCGGCGAGTACGGCGAGGTAGATCAGCACGCCGGTGAACGTGGTCTTCTCCACGCCGAAGGACTGCGCTGTCCCGGCCACCACCGCCACCGCGGCGACGCCGGGCAGCAGCCAGGGCCACGGCAGGAGCCGGAAGGCGTAGACGTACAGCGCGGGCGTGAAGCATCCGAACCAGGGCGCTTCGATCACGAGGACCAGCGTGATCGCTGTCAGCACACCGAGGAAGACGGCCGTCACCGGCAGGCTCGCGCGCCACGACCGAGGTGCCGCCAGCATGCCCGACATCCAGACAGCCGCGACTCCGCAGAGGACGAGCTCCTCCACCAGGGGGCCGTCGGCCACGAAGGTGAAAGCGGTCAGGATCGCCAGGAGGCCGAACGGCAGCACGGTCACCGCCGGACCCCGCAGTGCCTGCGGCTCGACACTCATCCACCACCTCCTCGTCAGCGTGGAAACGACGATCGCAGATCACCGCCGGTCGCACATCAACCGACCTCTTGAGGCTCTTATCCACCGTTCGGTTGATCCAGACCTGGAGTTGCTTCACGTCGACAGGGGCCATGATCGCGACGTAGCGTCGAACGGGTGAACGATGTTCCCGCAAACCTGCCCCGGACAGCCGGGGACCTTCGCGCGGCAGGCCACCTGCCGCGTTCGATCAAACAAGAACTGCACGACAACCTCCTCGTCAAGCTCCGCACCGGGGAAGACCCGTGGCCCGGGATCGTCGGTTTCTCGCGCACCGTCCTGCCCCAGCTGGAACGCGCCCTGCTGGCCGGGCACGACGTCGTCCTCCTCGGTGAACGCGGCCAGGGCAAGACCAGGCTCCTGCGCACACTCGCCGGCCTCCTCGACGAGTGGACGCCCGTCATCGAGGGAGCCGAACTGGCCGAGCACCCGCTCGACCCGATCACCCCGGAGTCGCGCCGCCGCGCGGCCGAACTCGGCGACACCCTGCCGGTGGCCTGGCGTCACCGCGACCAGCGCTACACCGAAAAACTGGCCACCCCCGACACCTCGGTCGGCGACCTGATCGGCGACGTCGACCCGGTGAAGGTCGCCGAAGGCCGCAGCCTCGGCGATCCCGAGACCATCCACTTCGGACTCGTCCCGCGCGCCCACCGCGGCATCGTGGCGATCAACGAGCTGCCCGACCTCGCCGAGCGCATCCAGGTCGCGCTGCTGAACGTGATGGAGGAACGCGACATCCAGGTGCGCGGGTACACCCTGCGCCTGCCGCTGGACGTGCTCCTGGTGTCGACGGCGAACCCGGAGGACTACACCAACCGCGGCCGCATCATCACCCCGCTCAAGGACCGGTTCGGCGCGGAGATCCGGACGCACTACCCGCTCGACGTCGACGCGGAGATCGCGGTCGTCCGGCAGGAGGCGCATCTGGTCGCCGAGGTCGGCGAGCCGCTGCTGGAGGTGCTCGCCCGGTTCGTGCGGAACCTGCGGGAATCACCGGTGATCGACCAGCGGTCCGGCGTCTCGGCCCGGTTCGCCGTCGCGGCGGCGGAAACCGTGGGCGCGGCGGCCTTGCGCCGGTCCGCGCTCACCGGGGAAGAGCCCGCCGTGGCGCGTCCGGTCGACCTCGACGCGGTGCCCGCCGTGCTGCGCGGCAAGCTCGAGTTCGAGCCGGGCGAGGAGGGCCGCGAGACCGAGCATCTCGTGCACCTGCTGCGCCGGGCGGTCGCGGAGACGGCCCGCTCGCGGTTCGCGGGGCTGGACCTCGTGCCGCTGGCCGACGCGGTCGAGAACGGGCACCTGGTGGCCACCGGGGAACGCGTGCCTGGCAAGGACGTCCTCGCCGCCCTGCCCGAACTGCCGGTACTCCACGACGTCGCCGCGCGAGCGGGCGTCGGCCCGGACGAACCGGCGGGCCGGATCGCGGCCGCGGTCGAACTGGCGCTGGAGTCCCTGTTCCTGTCGAGGAAACTCGCCAAGGACTCCGACGACACGACGACCGTCTACGGCCGATGAGCACCGTCCCGGAGGGGTATTCGTACGGGCCGTGGCACGACGGCCCGGATCCGCTGGCGCCGCCCGCCGACCTGCGGGACGCGCTCGACGAGATCGGCCGGGACGTCATGGCGGGCGCCTCGCCCCGGTCCGCGCTGGAAGAACTGTTGCGGCGCGGCACCCCGCGCACCGCCGGGCTGGACGAGCTGACCAGGCGGCTTTGGCAGCGCCGGTCGGAGATCCAGCGGCGGCACCGGCTGGACGGCACGCTCGAGGAGGTCCAGCGGCTGCTGGACGAGGCGCTGGAGGCCGAGCGGCGCGAGCTGTTCCCCGACCCGGACGACGACGCCCGCTTCCGCGAGGCGCAGCTGGACGCGCTCCCGTCGGGAACGGCGGCGGCCGTCCGCGAGCTCGGCCAGTACGACTGGCGTTCGCGGCAGGGCCGGGAGAACTTCGAGAAGATCCGCGACCTGCTGGGCCGTGAGCTGCTGGATTCCCGCTTCGAGGGGATGAAGGAAGCACTCCGGAACGCAGGACCGGAGGACGTGGAGCGGGCGAACAAGATGCTCGCCGACCTCAACGATCTCCTCGCCGCGCACGCGCAGGGCCGTGAGGATGTCCCGGAGCGGTTCGCCGAGTTCATGCGCGAGCACGGTGAGTTCTTCCCGGAGAACCCGAAGAGCGTCGAGGAGCTGATCGACGTCCTCGCCGCGCGTGCCGCGGCCGCGCAGCGGATGCTCAACTCGATGACCCCGGAGCAGCGTGCCGAACTGGCCGAACTGTCGCAGCAGGCGTTCGGCGATCCCCGGCTCGCGCAGCAATTGTCCACTTTGGACGCCCAGCTGCGCGGATTGCGGCCCGGTGAGGACTGGACGTCGTCGGAACGGTTCCGGGGCAACGATCCGCTCGGGCTCGGCGAAGGCGCCAGGGCGATGTCCGATCTCGCCGAACTGGACGCGCTCGCCGAACAGCTCGGCCAGTCGTACCCGGGTGCGAGGCTCGAGGACATCGACGTCGACGCGCTGGAACGGCAGCTCGGACCGGACGCCGGAGTCGACGCGCGGCGCTTGTCCGAACTGGAACGCGAGCTCCGGCGGCAAGGTCTGTTCGAACGGGCACCCGACGGCACCCTCCGCTTGTCTCCCAAGGCTTTGCGACGGCTGGGGGAGACGGCGCTCGCCGACGTCGTGAACGCGTTGCGCGGCAAGGCGGGCCAGCGGGACACCGAGTCCGCCGGTGCCGCGGGTGAGCCGACCGGCGCGACCAGGCCGTGGCGGTTCGGGGACATGCAGCCGTGGGACGTCTCCAGAACGGTCCGCAACTCCGTCCTGCGTTCGGTCTCGGTAGGGGAGCGGTCCGTCCGGATGGACGTCTCCGACGTCGAGGTGATCGAGACCGAACATCGGTCGCGCGCGGCGGTGGCGTTGCTCGTGGACACCTCGTGGTCGATGGTGCAGGAGGGCCGCTGGCTCCCGATGAAGCGGACGGCGCTCGCGCTGCACCAGCTGATCAGCACCCGGTTCCGCAACGACGCGCTCCAGCTGATCACGTTCGGCCGCTACGCCACCTCGGTCGAGCTGGCCGAGCTGGTCGGCCTGGAAGGTGCTTGGGAGCAGGGCACCAACGCGCACCACGCCCTGCTGCTGGCCGGACGGCATCTGCGACGGCACCCCGACGCGCAGCCGGTGGTCCTGATGATCACCGACGGCGAGCCGACGGCGCATCTGGAACCCGACGGCTCGGCGGAATTCGACTACCCGCCCCAGCCGAGGACACTTCTCAAGACACTGTCCGAAGTGGACCGGATGGCGAAACTGGGCGCCTCGGTCACGGTGTTCCGGCTCGGGGATGACCCGCGCTTGACGGAGTTCGTCGACCTCATCGCGCGACGTTCTGGCGGCCGGGTCGTCGCTCCCGACCTCGACGGACTCGGCGCCGCCGTCGTCGGTGACTACCTGCGGACCAGGAAGCGCTAGCTCAGCGGCCGGTCACCTTGATCCTGGCGCCCCGCGCCGGTTCCAGGGTGATCGGCCGCGACCGGATCCGTTCCGGACGCGCGTGTTCCGGGGTGACGGTGAACCGGCCGAACAGCTCCCGCAGCACGATCGTGGCCTCCATCAGGGAGAACCCGGCGCCGAGGCATCGGCGGGCGCCGCCGCCGAACGGCAGCCAGCTGCCTGCCGGCGGGGAGCCTTCCAGGAACCGCCGCGGACGGAACCGGCGAGAGTCGGGGTGATGGCCGCCGTCGGCGTGGACGACGATGATCGACGGCATGACGTCGAATCCGGCCGGGATCCGGTAGCCGCCGATCTCGACGTCCTCGGTCAGCCGCCGCACGACCTCGCCGATCACCGGCCGCAGCCGCATCGCTTCCTTGATCACCGCTTCGAGTGCCTTCTCGTCGCCGTCGTCCGCCGCGCGCGTGGTGAACGCGGCCTGCTCGGGATCGCGGGAAAGCTCGTGCAACGCCCAGGCGAGCGCTGTCGCGGTGGTCTCGTGCCCGGCGAGCAGCAGGGTGATCAGCTGATCGCGGAGTTCGACATCGGTCAGCTCGTCCCCGTCGGCGGGCACCGTGAGGAGCCGGGACAGGACGTCGGTGCGCTGGCCGAGGTCGGTGGCCCGGCGCCGCTCGGAGATCTCGGCGTAAAGCAGTTCGTCGACCCTGGCCTGACGTTCCGCGTAGGTGCGCCAGGGCCGGCGGTGCTGCAAGCGCGGGTTCTGCCAGCCGATCACCTGGACCAGGCTGAGCTCCACCAGATGCCCGATCAGCCGCCTGAGTTCGTCGAGCCGCGGCCCTTCGGCGACACCGAATACCACCCGCAGGATGATCTCCAGCGTCAGCGCGCGCATGCGGTCGTGCGAGCCGAAGGCACGGTTCTGCGGCCAGCGGTCCAGTTCGGCCCGGGTCAGCTCGGTGATCATGTCGCGATAGCCGCGCAGCGCCGCGCCGTTGAACGCGGGCATCAGCAGTTTCCGCGCGCGCAGATGACGGTCCTCGTCGGTGACCAGGATGGAGTGGTCGCCCATCAACGGTTTCAGGGTGATGTTGCCTTCGCCCGCGTGGAACGTCGTGACCGGGCCGGAGAACACGGTTCTGATGTCCTCGAGATCGGCGAGCATGACGACGTCGCGGTGCGGCGCGAACCTCATCCGGACGACGGATCCGTAGCGGCGCTGGAGCAGCGGGAGCACGCGATGCCGGAGATTGCCGACGACGAGCGTCTGGACGAGGCCGGGCAGCGGGGGCCCGGGTGGCAGTGCGGCCGACTCGGTGGTTCCAGCAGTCCCCATACTTCCGTTTCTACGCGCGGTCCGGGATGGAGTCCACCTACGCTGAGCCGATGGGGTATCCGGTGGGGAAGGTCGCGGCGCTTTCGGGGATCACCGTGCGCACGCTGCACCACTACGACGAGATCGGCCTGTTGTCACCGAGCGGGCGGACCGCCGCCGGCTACCGCAGCTACAGCGACGAAGACCTCGACCGCCTCCAGCGGGTCCTGTTCTACCGCGAGCTCGGATTCGGGCTGGAGACTATCGCGAAGGTCGTCGACGATCCGGAAGTGGACGCGCAGGAGCACCTGCGGCGTCAGCGCGCGCTGCTCGTGGAGCGGATCGGCGAACTGACGCGGATGGTCGAATCCGTCGACCGGGTGATCGCGGCGAAGCGGGTCGGCGATGCTTTGACGCCTGAAGAGCGGTTCGAGGTCTTCGGCGAGTTCCGCGAACCGGAAGGCTACGCGGAGGAAGCCGTCCGCCGGTGGGGCGAGACCCCGCAATGGCGGTCGGCGGCCGTCCCGCTGTCCAAGGAGGAGTGGATCGAGGCGGAGAAGGTCCGGCAGGACTGGGTCCGGCGGCTGCTCGAAGTCTTCGGCTCCGGCACGCCGGCGGACAGCGTCGCGGCGATGGACCTCGCCGAGGAGCATCGCGGGATGCTGGCCGCGTTCATGGGCGACTGCGGTCACGAGATGCACCGCGAGATCGCCACGATGTACGCGACCGAACCGGTCCAGCTCGGCTTCCTGGTGCGTGAGCCGGACCAGCGGCCGGGCCTTGGCGAGTACATCCGCGACGCCGTCCACGCCAACGCCCGCCGGGCCGGGAAATAGCGAGTTCGGTTACTCCGGCCGTGTTCCTCTCCCACCGGACGGGAACGGCGTGGCGGCTCCGCTTACAGTCGGAGTATGCAGACTTGGTCATCGGTCGACGTGCCCCGTATCCCCGGCACCCCCCGTCCGCTGCGGCTCCACGACACCGCGACGGGGCAGATCCGCCCCACGGCGCCCGGGTCCACCGCCCGGATGTACGTCTGCGGCATCACGCCGTACGACGCCACACATCTGGGGCACGCCGCCACGTATCTGACATTCGACCTGGTGAACCGCCTGTGGCGCGACGCCGGGCACGATGTCCACTACGTGCAGAACGTGACGGACATCGACGAGCCCCTGCTGGAGCGGGCGGAGCGGGACAAGGACGACTGGATCGTCCTCGGTATGCGCGAGACGGCGTTGTTCCGCGAGGACATGACAGCGCTGCGGGTGCTGCCGCCGAGGCAGTTCGTCGGGGCCGTGGAGAGCATCCCGGAGATCGTCGAGGTCATCGCCAAGCTGCTGGCGAACGGCAGCGCGTACCGCGCGGACGACGCGGAGTACCCGGACATCTACTTCGACCACAACGCGACCGGGCATTTCGGTTCCGAGTCGAACTACGACGCCGAGACCATGGCCAAGTTCTTCGCCGAACGCGGCGGCGACCCGGACAGGCCGGGCAAACAGCACCCGCTCGACGCGCTGCTGTGGCGGATGGCGCGGCCGGGCGAGCCGTCGTGGGAGTCCGAACTGGGCGCGGGACGGCCCGGCTGGCACATCGAGTGCAGCGCGATCGCGGTCAACCGCCTCGGCCTCGGCTTCGACGTCCAGGGCGGCGGCTCGGACCTGATCTTCCCGCATCACGAGTACAGCGCCGCGCACGCGGAGGCCGTCGCGGGGGACCGGCCGTTCGCGCGCCACTACGTGCACGCCGGGATGATCGGCCTCGACGGCGAGAAGATGTCGAAGTCGCGCGGGAACCTCGTCTTCGTCTCGCGTCTGCGGGCCGACAAGGTCGACCCGGGCGTGATCCGGCTCGCGCTGTTCGCCGGCCACTACCGCGAGGACCGGCCGTGGACAGCGCAGTTGCGCACGGACGCCGAAGACCGCCTCGCGCGCTGGCGTCACGCCGTCTCGCTCGGCACCGGGCCCGCCGCGGAGGACACCGTCGCACGTCTGCGTGACCATCTCACCGACGACCTCGACACGCCCAAGGCGCTCGCCGCCGTGGACGCCTGGGCGCAGGAGGCTTCGCACCGTTCGGGCACCGACCCGGCGGCGCCCGGCCTGATCCGGAACGCCGTCGACGCGCTGCTCGGCATCGAGCTCTGAACACACTGGTCGGGCGGAGAATCCCTCCGCCCGACCAGTGTGTATAACGCCCTATACGGCGACGCGACCGGCTTCGAGCCTGAGGTGGTCACCCGCCCAGTCCCGCCGCAGCCACCGATCATGAGAGGCGATGACGACGGCGCCGGGCGCGGAATCGAGAGCGACGAACAACTCCTCGGCCAAGGTGAGCGAGATGTGGTTCGTCGGCTCGTCCAGCAGGAGCACCTCGGGCGGTTCGGCGATCAGCAACGCCAGCGCGAGCCGCCGCCGCTGCCCGACCGACAGCGCGCCCACCCTGGTCCCGAGATCACGCGGAGCCAGCAGGCCGAGGCCACGCAGCGGCGGAGCGCCCTCGCCGAGGGCTTCGGCGTAGGTCCGCTGGGCGGTCTTCTCCGGCTCGGCGAACACGACATCCTGGGCCAGCAGGCCGATCCGCACCCCGCGTCCGGAAAGGACGGTCCCGGAGTCCGGCGTCAGCGAGCCGGCGAGGACGGACAGCAGCGTCGATTTCCCGGCACCGTTCCCGCCGGTGATCAGCAGCCTCGACGTCGTCGTGATGTCGAGGGTCGCCAAGCGCAGCCGCCCGGGGATCTCGAGGTCCCGTACCGAGATCGCCGTCTTGTCCTCGCCGGGTCCACCGGTCAGTTCGCCCTGGAACCGCAGGGGCGCGGGTGGTTTCCGCACCTGGTCGCGTTCCAGTTCGTCCAACCGCAGTTGCGCGTTGCGGACCCGGCGTGAGATCTGCTTCTGGACCCTCCCGGTCTTGAAGTCGTAGAGCATCTTGGCGTTGTCGCGCTGCGGCCGGTTGTGCGCGACGTTGCGCGCGGTGACGGCCACCGATTCGCGCAGTTCCTTGAGTTCGTCCTGCTCTTCGGCGAAGCGCTGTTCCCAGCGCGCCCGTTCGGCCCGTTTCTGGTCGAGGTAGTCGGAATACGTGCCGCCGTACCTGGTCGGGCCGCCGAGCGCCGGGTCGAGGTCGACGATGTCGGTGCACACCGCGTCGAGGAACACGCGATCGTGGGACGACAGCACGAGGACACCGGTCAGCGAAGCGAGATGGTGCTCCAGGAACTCCATCGCGGCGTCGTCGAGATGGTTCGTCGGCTCGTCCAGGATGAGCGTGCCCGGCCGCCGGATCAGCAACGCGGCGAGGCCGAGCCTCGACCGCTGCCCACCCGACAGGGTGCCCAGTTCGCGCGCCGGGTCGATCCCCGCGAGCCCGAGGCCCGCGCACACCACCTCGGCCCGCCGGTCGGCGTCCCAGAGATCGTGCGCCTGGGCCCATTCGAGGACGGTGCCGTACTCGTCGAGCACCGCCTTGTCGTCCGGGCGTTCGGTGAGCGCTTCGGTCAGTTCGCCGAGCCTCGCCGACGCTTGCCGTATCTCGGCGAGCGCGTCGTCGATGACGTCGGAGAACCGTGCGGTCAGCGGGAAAGGCAGTTCCTGCAGGAGGAACCCGAGGTCGTCGCCGCGCTGCACCTCGCCCGCGTCGGGTTCTTCGACCCCGGCCAGCAACCGCAGCAGCGTGGACTTGCCGACGCCGTTCTCGCCGACCAGGCCGAGCCGTTGCCCGGCCGAAGCGGTCAGGTTCACGCCGTCGAGCACGACGCGGGCGCCGTAGGAGTGGACGAGGTCTTTGGCGATCAGGGAAAGAGACATACGACGGCACCGCGTTTCTTCGGACATGTGGGAGCCCCGCCGGGCCTCGTCGCTTGCGGGAGCAGTGCTCGACCGAAGCCGCCTCGGAACGGGGAAGGCGCGATGTCAGTTGTCCATGATGCGAGCAGTCTAACGCAACCTGTGTAGCGTTAGTCAAGCCCCATTTTCGGGCTTGCCCGAGCGCAGCCTGGCGGCCTCTTGTTCGGCGAAGGCGCGCCCGTCGGCCAGGACGCCGAGAAGCGCTGCCAGCTGCCGCCGGTCGAGCCTGCCGAGGCGGTCGCCGAAGAACCGGGCCACGGGGGAGTAGAGGTCGGCCACGTCGTCCAGCCGGTCGGGGAGCGGGCGGACCACGAGGCGGCGGCGGTCGGCGGGATCGGGGACGCGCTCGACGAGGCGCTGCGTCTCCATCCGGTCGAGCATCCGGGTGACCGCCCCGGTGGTCATGCCGAGGGCGCGCGCCAGCTCGGTCGGCGAGGTCGCGGCGCCGCTGATGACCAGCTGGAGTCCGTGCAGTTCGGTGGCGCTGATCCCGAGCCGTTCCGCCATGGCCGTCTGGAACAGGACGGTCGCGCTGACGAAGCGGGGGATCTCCAGGGCCGCCGCGGTGGCGAGTTCTCGCTGGTCGGCCATGTGCGTTCCTCAGGAAGTAGTTGATTTGGGCAGTTACTGCGGTGAACAGCAACTGTCTCGGCAAGGGTATTCGGGGCGTCTTGACAGGCTCGCGGCCACCTGTAACTCTGAAAGAGAACTTTCGAAAGACTTCTTTCAGATTGGATCGAGGCGATGGCCGAGCTGCCGCCGCGCAAGCGGATCGAAGACGTCGAGCTCATGCGGGCGCTGGCGCATCCGCTGCGTTCGGCGCTGGTGGACCACCTGATGGCGGTCGGCCCGCGGACCGCGAGCGAATGCGCGGCGGCGGTCGGGTCGACGGCCTCGAACTGCAGCTGGCACCTGCGCCAGCTGGCCCAGCACGGCCTCGTGGAGCGGGTCGAGCGGGAGGACGGACGCGAGCGGCCCTGGCGGGCTTGTCAGGTCGGCATCGAACTCGGCGACGACCCGGAGCTGCGGGGGGCGCAGCTGGCGGTCGTGGGCACCACCCTGGCGCGGGAGAAAGAACTTCTCGAGCGCTATTTCGACGCCGCCGACCAGCTCGAAGGGGAGTGGCGGGACGCGTCCGGGATCAACACGTACTCAGTGCGGGTGACCGCGGCCGAGCTGGACGAACTGGTCCGGAAGATCGACGCGCTCGTGCGGCCTTACGTCGGCGCGATCCGCGAAGACGCACCTGAGGGGGCCCGGCCGGTCCACCTGGGACTGCGAGCGTTCCCGCGTATCGACGCCGAGGGGAAACCGAGCGCGTGAAACCGTTGAGAGAACCCGCCTTCGCGCGGTTGTGGATCGCCGCCTTCTTCTCCGAGACCGCCGAGTGGATGCTGCAGATCGCGCTTCCGGTGTTCGTCTTCCAGACGACCGGTTCCGCGGCGACCACGGCGTTGAGCATCGTGCTCGGCCTGCTGCCCGCGGTACTGCTCAGCCCGCTCGCCGGCGTGGTCGCGGACCGCTGGAACCGGCGGCTGGTGCTGTGCGTGGTGTGCGCGGGGCAGGCGTTCGTGGCGCTGCCGCTGCTGTTCGTCGCGTCCGGCGGCCCGGTGTACGTGCTCTACGGGGTCATGGCCGCGCAGGCGGGCCTGGCCTCGCTGTTCGAGCCCGCGCGTAACGCGCTCGTTCCGGAACTGGTCGCGCCCGACGAGCTGATCGGCGCGAACGGCCTCATGAGCATCAACGGCAGCGTCGCCCGCCTCGCCGGAGGCTGGGCGGGCGGTCTCCTGCTCGGATTCGGTGGCCTGGGCTGGGTCGTGGTGGCCTATCTCGGCGTGCTGGTGGTCGGTTCGGCCCTGCTGGCGCGTCCCTTCCACCGGGTCGCCGCGCCCGTGGCGGCAGGGCCGCACGAGCCGGTGCTGAGAGCCTGGCTCGACGGACTTCGCGAGATCGGCCGCGAAGGGCGCCTTCGTCTCGCGGGTGTCGTCGTGGTGCTGACCTCCCTGGCGCAGGGGATGTTCCTGGTGCTGTTCGTGGTCTTCGTACTCGACATCCTCGACGGCACCGAAGGCGACGTCGGCCTCCTGCGCGGCGTTCAGGCGCTCGGCGGACTGGCCGCGGGGTTCGCCGTCGCCACCGTCGCCCGGAAGGCCACGCCCGCCGCCTTGCTCGGCTGGGGCGGCCTCGCGCTCGGCCTGCTGTCGGCGGTGATCTGGAACCTGCCCGCGCTGACCGTGTCGCTGGGAGTCTTCATCGGACTCTTCGGGCTCGTCGGCGCCCCCGGGGTGCTGGCCGGATCCGGGCTGCTCTCGCTGGTCCAGACGACCGCGTCCCCCGAGCGGTCCGGCCGCGTGCTGAGCACCATGTTCGCCGGGATGGCGGGGTTCACCGCGCTGGGCGCGCTCCTGGCGGGCGGGCTGGTGAGCGTGCTGGGCGCGGGTGTCCTGCTGAACGTCCAGGCGGGCCTGCACGTCGCCTCGGCGGTCACCGTCCTGTGCGTGTCGGCGTCGGGCCGGTTACGCCGTGATGCGGTTTCGGCGGTTCCCCGGTCCGGGTGAAGCTACGGTGGTGGAGTGCCGCATCTCTTCGCCACCAGCGATCTCCACGTCACCCATGAAGGCAACGCCCCGCTCGTCGACGAGGTCGTGCCCCGGACCCCCGACGACTGGCTGCTCGTGGTCGGTGACGTCGCCGAACGCGCCGAATCCGTGATCGGGGTGCTCAAGACCTTGCGGGAACGCTTCGCGAAGGTCGTCTGGGTACCCGGCAACCACGAACTGTGGACCACTCAGAAGGACGAATGCCAGCTGCGGGGCCAGGCGCGCTACGAGCATCTGGTCGAGCGCTGCCAGGAGATCGACGTCCTCACCCCGGAGGATCCGTATCCGGTGTGGGAGCACCAGGAGAAACCGCTGACGATCGCCCCGCTGTTCGTGCTGTACGACTACAGCTGGCGGACCCCCGCGGCCGAGGGCCTGCCGTTGCTGGCGGCCGTCGACCAGGCGCGCGAGGCGGGTGTGCTGTGCACGGACGAGTTCTTCCTGCACCCCGATCCGTACCCCAGCAGGCAGGCCTGGTGCGCGGACCGGGTGAAGATCAGCACGGAGCGGCTTGAGGCGATCCCCGAGGACCACGGGACGATCCTGATGTCGCACTGGCCGCTGCACCGGCATCCGACCGCGCCGCTGTACTTCCCGGAGTTCGCGCTGTGGTGCGGGACGACCGAGACCGAGGACTGGCACCGGCGTTTCCGGGCGGAGGTCGCGGTCTACGGACATCTGCACATCCCGCGCTCCACGGAGGCGGACGGGGTGCGGTTCGAGGAGGTTTCGCTCGGCTATCCGCGTGAGTGGCGGAAGCGCGCTCGGGGGCCCATTCCGCTGCGGCGCATCTTCTAGGCCCTCGTGAGTGGTGAGGACGGTTCTATTGAGGGGTAAGTCAAACCTGTCCCGTCACGGACACCCGAACACACCCGTGACCTCAGAAGCACCAGCAGTCACAGCGAGACCGCATGAAGGCCCCCTTCCCTCGGCTCAGCCGAGGAAACTCGACCTTCACACCTTCCCCGAGTACGTGATGCAGGCAAGTGTGAAAGCAGAGGCTTCGACATAGAGAGACGTGACAACGCCACATTTGACTTACCCCTCAATAACCGTCCTCACCACTCACGAAGCTGTGCGCTCAGCTTGCGAAGCTCGTGCTGGATGCTGGCATGACCTTGATGCCTCGCGACGGTGAAGGATTCAGGACACTGAACGTCCCAATTCCTTCATCGTCGACTTCGACGCCCGACCGGCCGGCGCGACGGCGAGTTCTCGCGGCGGCATGGTCGAGCGTGGAGGATTCAGGACGTTGAACGTCCTGAATCCTCCACGCTCAGCCGCCACAAGGGGTGTCGTGACCGGTACGAGACTGGAGTGCCCCCGCGACCCCGTCGTCCTTGAACAGGTCCGACCTCGGTTCTTCGCTCCGCTTGAAGTCCGTGAAGGCTTCGGATCGACCGAAGCCGGAGTCCAGTAGGTATCTAAGACACCCTTGGCTCTAACCGTCCTCACCACTCACGAGACTGTGCGCTCAGCCTCGCCCCGGACCGTCCTGGCCGGGACGACGACGCCGCAGGTACCGCTCGAACTCGGCCGCGATCTTGTCGCCGCTCACGTCGTCGAGCGTGAACTCGGTCTCCGCGTCACCGCGTTCCTCGAGCCCCCGGACGTACTCGGTGATCTCTTCGTCCTCTTCGGCCATCTCGGTGACCGTCCGCTGCCACTCCTCGGCCTGCTCGGGAAGCGCGCCGAGCGGGATCTCCACGTCGAGCACGTCCTCGAGTTTGTGCAGCAGCGCGAGCGTGGCCTTGGGCGACGGCGGATGCGAGACGTAGTGCGGCACGGCCGCCCAGATCGACACCGCCGGGACGCCCGCCTGCACGCAGTAGTCCTGCAGGACACCGACGATGCCCGTCGGGCCTTGGTAGTTGTTCAGCTCCAAGCCGAACTGTGAAGCGGTGTCCTTGTCGTACGCTGTCCCGGTGACCGGGACGGGCCGGGTGTGCGCGGTGTCGGCCAGGAGTGCGCCGAGGGTGACGACGGTGGCGACGTCCAGTTGCTGGATGTGCTCCAGCAGTTCGGCGCAGAAGGCACGCCAGCGCATGTTCGGTTCGGGTCCTTGGACCAGCACGATGTCCCGGCTGACGCCTTCCGGGCGGCAAACCGAGAGCCGCGTGGTCGGCCAGTCGACCCTTCGGGTGACGCCGTCCACCATGCGTACGGTCGGTCTGCTCACCTGGAAGTCGTAGTACTCGTCCGGACTCAGCTCGGTCAGCGGTGTCGCATCCCAGTTGAGCTGCAGATGCTCGACCGCCCGGCTGGCCGCGTCACCTGCGTCGTTCCATCCTTCGAAGGCGACGATCATGATCGGCTTGGTCTCATCCGGGTGGTCGCGGCCGGGCCGCTGGGTCTCGTCGACGGGCTCACTCACCGGACCAGCCTACGACCAGGTGGCCGTGCGCCGTTGAGCATGTCCGATCGCCTTCGCTAAGGGCGAACCGCCCAGGTGCGTGGTAATGCGACATTCAGGGCAAGATGCCTCGAGATCGGCGTGATCCCCGCTCGGCTACCGTGGGGTACGGAACGCCGAATCGTGCAAGGCCCGATCGTGAGGGGGAGCCGTGACCGAACCGTCCACAAGGGACGGACTCGCCGCCGTGCTGTGGGATATGGACGGCACGCTGGTCGACTCGGAGAAGCTGTGGGACGTCGCCCTCTACGAGGCCGTCGAGAGCCTCGGCGGCACGCTGACCGAGGAACAGCGGTTGAGCCTGGTCGGGTCCAATATGGACGAGACGGCAGCCTTCCTGCTCGAAGTGTGCGGGAAGCCCGTCACCCCCGAGTCGATCGCGGAGATGGGGGAGTGGATCCGCAAGCGCACGGCCAACCTCTTCGACGGCCCCCTTCCCTGGCGCCCCGGCGCGCAGGAGTTGCTCGAACTGTTGCGCGCCAAAGGCGTGCCGATGGCGCTGGTCACCTCCACCGAAAGGTCGCTGACCGAACTCGCCCTCAACACGATCGGCCGCGAGTACTTCGCCGCCACCGTCTGCGGTGACGAGGTCGATGGTCTGAACAAGCCGGACGCCAGGCCGTATCGGCTGGCGGCGGAGTTGCTGGGAGTCCCGGCTTCCCGGTGCGTCGCCTTCGAGGATTCGCCGCCGGGCGCGGCTTCCGCGGCTGCGGCGGGGTGCACGGTGGTGGTGATCCCCAACGACGTCGACGTCGAGCCGGGAGAACGGCGCGTGTTCCGCTCGACGCTCGTCGGCCTCGACGTGCCCGCCTTGACCGCGCTCCTGCCCTGACAGCCATGTCGCATTTCCGCTAGACCCCGGCCGCGAGGTCGGTGATGCTGGCTGGGTGCATGAGGATTTCGAGCGTTGCGTCCGTGCGGTCCAGGCGAAGGACGACCGTTTCGACGGCTGGTTCTTCACCGCCGTCCTGACGACGCGGATCTACTGCCGGGCGAGCTGCCCGGTCGTCCCGCCCAAACCGGAGAACATGACGTTCTACCCGAGCGCGGCGGCCGCCCAGGAGGCCGGGTTCCGCGCCTGCAAACGGTGCCGTCCGGACGCGAGTCCCGGTTCGCCGCAGTGGAACGAGCGCGCGGACCTGGTGGCCAGGGCGATGCGGCTGATCGCCGACGGCGTCGTCGACACCGATGGCGTGAGCGGTCTGGCCGCCCAGCTGGGCTACAGCGTCCGGCAGGTCGAGAGGCACGTCCGCGCCGAACTCGGAGCGGGCCCGCTCAGCCTCGCCAGGGCACAACGGGCGCAAACGGCGCGGCTGCTGATCGAAACGACCGGCCTGTCGATGATCGACGTCGCGCTCGCCGCCGGGTTCGGCAGTGTCCGGACGTTCAACGACACCGTCCGCGAGGTCTTCGCGCTGTCCCCGACCGAGTTGCGGGCCCGGGTGCGCACCGCGCCGGCGACCGCGCCCGGAACGCTGAACCTCCGCCTGCCGTACCGGAAGCCGTTGTTCCCGGACAACCTCTTCGGACATCTGGTCGCGACCGGCGTCCCCGGCGTCGAGGAGTGGCGCGACGGCGCCTACCGCCGGACGCTGCGATTGCCGCACGGCCCCGCCGTCGTCGCGCTCAAACCCGAAGACGGCCACATCGGCTGCCGTCTCACCCTGTCGGATTTGCGGGACCTCTCGACCGCGATCAGCCGCTGCCGCCGCCTGCTCGACCTCGACGCGGACCCTGTCGCGGTCGACGACGCCCTGGCCACGGACAGCCTCCTCGGCCCGCTCGTGGGTGCCGCGCCCGGCAGGCGGGTGCCGAGGACCGTCGACGGTGACGAGTTCGCCGTCCGCGCCGTTCTGGGCCAGCAGGTGTCCACCGCCGCCGCCCGCACGCACGCGGCCCGGCTGGTCGTCGCGCACGGTGAGCCCGTCGACGATCCGGAGGGCGGCCTCACCCACGTCTTCCCGGACGCCGCCGCACTCGCGGACATCGACCCGGAAAGCCTCGCGATGCCGCAGAGCCGCAAGCGGACCTTGCTCGGTCTCGTCGCCGAGCTGATCGACGGCGACCTCGACCTCGGGGCGGGCAGCGACTGGCAGCGCGCCCGGGAACGGCTGCACGCGTTGCCCGGCTTCGGCCCGTGGACCGTCGAGAGCATCGCGATGCGCTCGCTCGGCGACCCGGATGCCTTCCTCCCGACCGATCTCGGCGTCAAAGTCGCCGCGAAGGGCTTCGGCCTCGGCCCGGCCGCGTTCGCCGAACACGCCGAACGCTGGCGCCCGTGGCGCGCCTACGCCGTCCAACACCTCTGGGCGACCGGAGATCACCCGATCAACCGGCTGCCCGCCGCCTGAGCAGGAGCGTCATGCGTACACACACCGTCATCGACAGCCCGTACGACCGGCTGACCCTGGTCGCGGACGACGAAAGCCTCTGCGGTCTGTACATGGTCCAGCAGCGGCATCGTCCGGCCGAGGAGAGTTTCGGCCATCCGGATCCGGGCGCGCCGATCTTCGTGGAGACCGAGAGGCAGCTCAAGGAGTACTTCGCGGGCCAGCGGAAGGACTTCGCTCTGCCGATGAGCTTCGGCGGCACCGAATTCCAGCGGATGGTCTGGCAAGGTCTGCTCGGGATCCCATATGGCGAGACGGTCTCCTACGGCGAACTGGCCGACCGGCTCGGCAGGCCCGCCGCGTCCCGGGCTGTCGGGCTCGCGAACGGGAAGAACCCGATCGGCATCATCGTGCCGTGCCATCGCGTGATCGGCTCGAACGGCGATCTCACCGGCTACGGCGGTGGTGTCGAACGGAAGCGGCACCTGCTCGACTTCGAGCGGGGCGGCTCGACGCTGTTCTGAGGTGTGACGCCGATGGCATCACACCGGCCCGGGGCAGCGCGACGCGGGCGCGGATGGAAGGATCTCCAGACTGTGAAGACCTTCGATGAGCTGTTCGCCGAGCTTGCCGACCGCGCCCGTACGCGCCCCGACGGTTCCGGCACCGTCGCCGCTCTGGACGCGGGAGTGCACGCGCAGGGCAAGAAGGTGCTCGAAGAAGCGGGCGAGGTGTGGATCGCCGCCGAGCACGAATCCGACGAGAGGCTCGCGGAGGAGATTTCACAGCTGCTGTACCGGTTGCAGGTGCTCATGCTCGGCCGTGGACTGTCGACAGAGGACGTGTACCGGTACCTGTGACGCGTTCGCGTCCGGAGAACCAAGGAGAAGCAATGTTGCGTGTCGCCGTGCCTAACAAGGGAGCCCTCGCCGCCGCCGCGTCGGAGATGCTCGGAGAGGCCGGTTACCGCAAGCGACATGAGGCCCGCGACCTGACCGTGCTGGACACGATCAACGAGGTCGAGTTCTTCTTCCTGCGTCCCAAGGACATCGCGATCTACGTCGGATCCGGCGAGCTGGATCTCGGCATCACCGGCCGCGACCTCGCGCTCGACTCCGGCGCCCCGGTCGAGGAGATCCTCGGCCTCGGCTTCGGCGGTTCCACATTCCGGTACGCCGCCCCGGCGGGCCGGGACTGGAAGGCCACGGATCTGCAGGGCAAACGTCTCGCGACCTCGTACCCGCGGCTCGTGCGCGAGAACCTCAAGCAGCACGGGGTGGAGGCGGAGGTCATCCGCCTCGACGGCGCCGTCGAGATCTCGATCCAGCTCGGCGTGGCCGACGCCATCGCCGATGTCGTCGAGTCCGGTCGTTCGCTGCGCCAGCACAACCTCGTGGCCTTCGGGGACCCGATCTGTGTCTCGGAAGCGGTGTTGTTGCAGCGGGCGGGCACCGAGCACACCCGGCCCAAGGATCAGCTGCAGGCGCGGCTGCAGGGTGTCGTCTTCGCCCAGCACTACATGATGCTGGACTACGACTGCCCGCGTTCGCTGCTCGACGCGGCGATCGCGATCACGCCGGGCCTCGAGTCGCCGACCGTCGCGCCGCTGGCGGACGAAGACTGGGTGGCCGTGCGGGCGATGGTCCCGCGCAAGGAGGTCAACCGGATCATGGACGAACTCGCCGAGACCGGCGCCAAGGCCGTTTTGGCTTCGGACATCCGGGCCTGCCGGCTCTAATCCGTTTGCGCGTGAAGGCCCCCTTCCCTCGGCTCAGCCGAGGGAAGGGGGCCTTCACGCGCTAGAGGTGCCTTACCGAGGCCGGTTCGGCTTCTTGGGCATGAGGTCGTAGAGCTTCTTCCGTGCGCCGTTGTCGTTGGCGCTGCGCGTGACCGAGACCTCGGTGATGAAGTCCTCGAAGACGAACTCCTCGTCCGCGGGCACGATCGCCGGAGCCGGGTGGTTCCGCAGGTACCCGTCCAGCGTTTCCGCGATCTCCCGGAACGACAGCGCCTGCAGGGTTTCCGGCGCGTAGGTCGTCACGGGCACGCCGTGCGCGGCGGCCTCGTTCATCACCACGCCGAGCGGGACGTGCGAAAGCATCGGGATCCCGAACGTGTACAGCTCCTGCAGCGCGGCCGCCGCGTAATGCGAGATCGGGCGGCGGTACAGCCCGGGAACGAGGCCGTAGTAGGCGATCGGCGGACGGCCGACGGTCTGTTCGACGTAGCGCACCTGGTCCGAAAGCAGGCGCAGCGCCCGGATGCTCGTCCTGTCCGGCTGCACCGGCACCAGGATCCCGTGCGAGGCGGCCAGCGCGTTGTTGGTCAGCACGTCGAGCGCGGGCGGGCAGTCGATGATGACGTGGTCGTAGTTCGCGAACTGGATGACCCTGGCCAGCTGCCAGCCCGGGACGCGGAACTGGTCCAGCCGCCGGATCAGGTCGAACATGCCCGGCGAGGTGGGGATGACGTCGAACGCGCCGCCCCGGCCGAGGTTGCTGCGCGGATGCCGCACGGCGAGTTCCTCGATCGGGCCCTTCCACACCTTGGTCAGGGCTTTCGCCAGGCTGGGCATATCCGGCGCCACCTCGTCCAGGCCGAGGAGTTCGGTGGTCGCGTGGCCCTGTGGGTCGAGGTCGATCAGCAGCACCCGGCGACCGCGTTCGGCCAATGCGGCCGCCGCGCCCACGCTGAGTGAGGTCTTGCCGACCCCGCCTTTCTGGTTGACCACCGAGGTGATCTGCATGCCGGAGCGCTCCCTCGTCTGTTGTTCCGGGAAGGCTATTGGAAACGAGCTCAGAAAGCGCGTCTATCAGTCCGCCTGTCGCGGTCGCACGAGCAAAGCCTGCGTCCCGGAGGCGATCGGCCCGGCCGTGTCGTGCAACGTGGTCTTCGCCGTGCCGATGCCGTGCGGGCCGATCAGGGTGGCCGCGTCGACGCCGATCCAATCGCCCAGCGGGACGCGGAGGAGGTGCACGGTCAGCTCCGAGTTGATGAACCACCACTCACGCGGGTCGAGGAAGTTCGAAATCCCGTTGCCGGAGTCCGCCAGGACGAACAGCCGCTGCAGCGCGCTCGGCTTCTCCCCGTCGACGAGGGCGACCCGCTGGCGGCCCCAGACCGTCGCCGGACCGGGTTCGTCCAGCGCGCCCTCGACCCGCCGCCATTCGACGGCGTCGAGGTAGCCGCCGTTCCAGCCCTCCGGCCAGTTCGACGTCGGCAGGCCGTCCGGCGACGGCAGGGCGGGACCTTCCGCCGTGGCCACCGCGGTGGTGTCCGAGGTCGCGATGCGCCACGCCGAGGCGCGGGCGACGACGCGTTCGCCGTGGGACAGCTCGGCCGCCAGCCACTCGACCGACCGGCCCGGCCGCTCCACCCACGCCCGCACCGAAAGTTCCTTCAGCGGCGCGGGCCCGAGGATCTCGATCGTCACCCGCGCGAGCTGGCTCGCGTGCGGCGCTTCGACCTCTTCGAGCGCGCGGACCAGCAACGCCGAGGGCGGCCCGAAGTGCTGCGCGTCCGGGGTCCACGGTCCGGCGGTGTGCGGTGTCGGGACGAAGAGACCATCGCCCGACGGCACGTAGAAAGCTTCTGTCACAACCGCACCCTAATCCGCACGGTCCAATACGGACTCTTCGCCGGGATCCGGCTCGGGCCAGCCGGGATAGGGCGGGGGAGTGCCGCCGTACTGCGGGCAGAGCGCCTGGTGATCGCACCACGCGCAGAGTTTGCTCGGATTGGGCCGGAAATCGCCGGTCTTGCCCGCTTTGAGGATCGCCTGCCAGATCGCCTCGAGTGTGCGCTCGAAGCGGACCAGCTCGCCCTCGTCGGGCGTGTAGGCCAGGGACTGCCCGTCAGTGAGGTACATCAGCTTCAGCTGACGCGGCACGACTCCGCGAAGCCGCCAGAGGACCACGGCGTAGAACTTCATCTGGAACATCGCCTTGGCCTCGCCGATCTCGCGGGGCGCGGCGCCGGTCTTGTAGTCGACGACGCGGATCTCGCCGGTCGGTGCCACGTCCAGCCTGTCGACGTAACCCCGCAGCAGCACCCCGGAGCCCAGCTCGATCTCGACGTGCAGCTCGCACGCTTCCGGCTCCAGCCGACGCGGATCCTCGAGACCGAAGTAGGTGTCCACGAGCTGCTCCGCCGAAGAGAGCCACGACGTGACGGCCTCGGGATCGTCCTGATCGAACAGCTCGATCCACTCCGGACGTTCGGCGGACAGGTCCTCCCACGCCGGCGCCAGCAGGTCCTTGGCCTGCGGAGGGGTGCGATCGGCCTGGGGAAGGGAGAACAGGCGCTCCAGCACGGAATGCACCAGCGTGCCGCGGAGCTGGGCCTTCGTCGGGATCTCGGGGAGTCTGTCGACCGCGCGGAAGCGGTAGAGCAGCGGGCACTGCTTGAAGTCGCTGGCACGCGACGGGGACAGGGCCGGCCGACGGCGCGGGACTTCGGCGCCGGGCGGCGGATCGGCGGTGACCGTGTCGGTGTCGGGCATGCAGGGAGGGTAGCGCCGGGTACCGACAGTTCCGGGACCGCGACGCACCGGAGTGGCATGACCGACACCACTCGGACGGGAAGGGCGGGTTACCGGCACCCCACACCTGGGCATCTACGCTCTGACACATGGCGGTGACGGGTGAGCAGGGCCCGCCTCGACGAGGCGTGGCACCAGAGGGTGGTCTCCTGCTGTTCCGCGTCTCCGGGATCCCCGTGCTGCTCGCTCCTTCGTGGTGGATCGGCTCCCTGATCATCGTGGTGCTCTACACGCCACTGGTCGAACGGTTCCTGCCCGGTGCGACGACGCTGACCTCGTGGCTGCTGGCGGCCGCGTTCGCGGTCCTCCTCGGACTTTCGGTGCTGGCGCACGAACTCGGGCACTGCCTGGTGGCGCTGCGCCTCGGCATCCCGGTCCGGCGCCTGCGACTGTTCCTCCTCGGCGGCCTCTCCGAGGTCGCCAGGACTCCGCGCCAGCCGCGGCAGGAAGGGCTCGTCGCCGCCGCGGGACCGGCGGTTTCGTTGCTGCTGGGTGTTTTCTGCGGTCTGCTCATGTTCGCCGTCCCGCGGGAAAGCGCGGCGTGGCTGCTCATCGCCGAATGCGCCGTCGCGAACTTCGCCGTCGGGCTCTTCAACCTCCTGCCCGGACTCCCGCTCGACGGCGGCCGTCTGGTCCGCGCCGGGGTCTGGGCGGCCACCGGCCGCCGGGACAAGGGCACCCGTGCCGCTGTCGTGGGTGGCGGCATCGTCGCGGCCGGACTGATCGTCTGGGCGCTCTGGGGCCTGGCGGCGGGCAGCGGGGACCGCTGGCTCCGGCTCGGGGTCTGTGTCGTGACAGCGTGGTTCGTGATCCTCGGCGCGCGAAGCGAACTCGCCGCCGAAGCACGGCGAGGCTGGCCTGAAGGTGTGCGGCTGAGCGAACTCGTCCGGCCCGTTCTCCAGCTTCCCGCGGAAAGCCCCGTCTCGGACGCGCTGGCCGCTTCGGCCGGCCGTGGGGTGGTCCTGGTGCGTGCCGACGGGGTCGCGGCCGGGCTGCTCGACGAGCAGGCCGCGGCGCATCTGGCCGGAACGTCGCCGCACGCGCCCGCGGAGATGGCCGCGGAGCCGATCCGCGCCGACACCGTGCTGCTTTCCTCGGAGTCGGGGGAGGAGATCGCCGAGCGGGTGCGGGAAACCGCCGCGTGGCAGTTCCTCGTCGTGGACGAGGAAGGCAGGCCCGCGGGCGTGCTCCGGCGCGAGGACCTGCGCGCCGCGATGACCCGCAGCCGACCCCCGGCGTAGCGCGGTCCGGCCACCTGCGAGGATCGGTCGTCGTTCAGAGTTTTGTGTGCATATGGAGGTTCAGTGTCGGTCCGTGGGCCGTTTCGTGTTGGTGACCGGGTTCAGCTGACCGACTCCAAAGGGCGGCACTACACCATGGTGCTCGCCGAGGGACAGCAGTATCACACCCATCGCGGCGCGCTGGCGCACGACGACGTGATCGGGGCGCAGGAGGGTTCGGTCGTCACTTCGGCGGGCGGCAGCCACTATCTGGCGCTGCGCCCGCTGCTGCCGGACTACGTGCTGTCGATGCCGCGCGGCGCGCAGGTGATCTACCCGAAGGACGCCGCGCAGATCGTGATGTGGGGCGACATCTTCCCGGGCGCGCGCGTGCTCGAGGCGGGCGCCGGTTCCGGCGCGCTGACCTGTTCGCTGCTGCGGGCGGTCGGCTCGGAGGGCACCGTCTCGTCCTACGAGATCCGGGACGACCACGCCGAACACGCCGAACGGAACGTGGAGAAGTTCTTCGGCCACAAACCGGACAACTGGTCGCTGACGGTCGCGGACCTGTCGACGCACACCGGTGAGGTCGACCGGGTGGTGCTCGACATGCTGGCGCCGTGGGACCAGCTGGAGACGGTCGCCGCGCACTTGGTGCCCGGCGGGGTACTCACGGTCTATGTGGCGACGGTCACACAGCTTTCGCGGATCACCGAAGCCTTGCGGGACCAGCAGTGCTGGACCGAGCCCGAATCCTTCGAGACGCTCATGCGGCCCTGGCACGTCGTGAGCCTCGCGGTGCGGCCGGACCACCGGATGGTCGCGCACACCGCGTTCCTGCTGACCGCCCGCCGTCTGGCCGACGGCACCGTCTCGCCGCGGGTGCACCGCCGCTCCGGCAAAGGCTGACCGCGCACCAAGTACGTGAAGGCCCCCTTCACTGCGCTAGACGCAGTGAAGGGGGCCTTCATGTACTTGGGGAAGGCGTGAGCTACGGCACGCACCATTTCCCATCGCGCTTCTTGAGCGGGAAGGGGGTGTCCTTCTGGCCGCCGGCGCCTTCGACGTGGACGGTCACGGTGGCGGAATCGCCCCCGACCGTCGGCGGATCCGGGATCGTCGCGGACACCTTGCCCGCCGCCTCCCACTTCCGCTTGAGCTCGGCCAGATCGGCCGACGACTGCTGGACGCAGGTGAGCTTGCCGAACGCCGTCGCGTCGTGATTGACGATGGCCGCGGCGATCGCCTTGCCGACGACCTCGACCGCGGCCACGTCCGGATCCACCGGGACCGGACGCGACGAACTCGGCCACGGCGGGGACACCGCGGTGCTCGACGCGACCGGGTCGGAGCCGGACGGGGCCACCAGCAGCAGCCCCACCACGACACCCACCACGACCGCGCCGCATCCGGCGAGAACGGCGATCAGCCTGCTGGACACCGGTTCCGGGTCAGCCCTTGCCGCCGGTGAAGCACCAGAGCTCGGACTCCTTCTTGAAGTTCAGGTTGCCCGAGTCGGTCTTGCCGTTCTGGGTGACCTTGGCCGGGACCTTCGCGGTGTCGCCGCTGATCGTCAGCTCCCCGGTCTTCTCCATCTTGATGTCCTTGGCGATCGGCACCTCGTCCTTGGTGTTCACGCTGCGGCAGGCCGACTGCGCGACGGTTTTGCCGTCGCCGGCGTTGTAGGCGGCGATGACGGCGTCGGCCACTTCCTGCGGCGTCGCCTTGCCCAGCGGGGCCGGGCCGGAGCCCTTGGACGCCGAAGTGCTCGGCGAGCTGGACTTGCTCCGGGTGGAGGAAGTGGACGGCTTCGAGGACGACGAAGCGGAAGCGGACCCCGTCGGGGCGGCGCTGCTGGAGCCGGCGGGCGGGGCCGCGGTCGGCTTGTCGTCGCCCGAGTTCAGCGCGATGACCAGCGCGGTGACACCGCCGCCGACCAGCACGACCGCGCCGATCGCGATGCCGACGATCAGGCCGGTCTTCTTTTTCTTGGGCGGCTCACCGTAGCCGCCTTCCTGCGGGTAGGCGTTGTAACCGCCCTGCTGCTGACCGTACGGATCCGGCTGGCCGAACTGCTGCGTGGCGCCGGGGTATCCCTGCTGGGGCTGGGGGCCGCTCTGCGGGTAGCCACCTTGCTGCTGGCCGTACGGGTCCTGTCCGTACTGACCGGGCTGCTGCTGGCCGTACTGGCCGCCACCCGGGTACCCCTGCTGCGGCTGGGGGCCGCTCTGCGGGTACCCGCCCTGCTGGCCGTACGGATCCTGTCCGTGGCCGCCGGGCTGCTGCGGCGGGTAAGTCATGGCTGTTGCCCCCTAGCTGTTCTGCGAAAATGCTCAACACGACAGGCCGGTCCGCCTCCCCGGCGAACGTCGGCCCGATGCTAGCCACCGAGCCGGATCGCCGCTCGATTAGGGCCGAACTGATACCGGGAACCCGTTTGCACCCGGACGGAGCCGGGTATTCCGTCGCAGGTCAGGGCAGGTGGACGGATTGTGACCATGGGAGTGTCGGACCCGGCACCGGGATGGCCCCTTGCGCGGCGGGAACGTACGTGCAGTCGGGTCGTCCGGAACGCGACGCGCCGATCTTGTGATGCGGAAAGGCCTTTTATTGTCGGTGATCGCCGGTACCGTGGAATGAAAAGCACTCCGAGGAGGTGCCCAATGCATCATGACCTTCCCGGAGGTCGGCGCGAGGAGGCCGACCCTTCAGAAACGACCGGAGCTGGAAACTTGTCCGACGAGCAGGCACGTCAAGTCCGCTTCCTCGAGGAGGAAGTGGCGCTGCTGCGCCGGAAGCTCACCGATTCGCCACGTCAGAACCGAGTGCTGGAGCAGCGACTCGCCGAGGCGTCGGAACGCGTGAGCCAACTCACGGAACGCAACACGAAACTGGTCGAGACGCTCCGCGAGGCGCGTGGCCAGTTGCTCGCGTTGCGAGAGGAGGTCGACAGGCTGGCCCAGCCTCCGAGCGGTTACGGCGTGTTCGTGACCGCATACGAGGACAACACGGTGGACGTGTTCACCGCGGGCCGCAAGATGCGGGTTTCGGTCTCACCCGCGGTCGAGGTCTCGTCGCTGCAGCGCGGACAGGCGTTGCGGCTCAACGAGGCGCTCACCGTCGTCGAAGGCGGTGACTTCGAGCGGATCGGCGAGGTGTGCGCGCTGCGCGAGGTGCTGGCCCCGGACGTCGAGGGCGGAAGCCCCCGTGCGCTCGTGGTCGGGCACGCGGACGAGGAGCGGGTCGTCCTGCTCTCCGATCCGCTGGCCGAACAGCCCCTCAAGCCGGGCGATTCCCTGCTGGTCGATTCGAAAGCCGGCTACGCCTACGAGCGCGTGCCGAAGGCGGAGGTCGAGGATCTCGTGCTGGAGGAGGTGCCCGACGTCCAGTACGAGGACATCGGTGGCCTCACCCGGCAGATCGAGCAGATCCGCGACGCCGTCGAGCTTCCGTTCCTGCACGCCGATCTCTACCAGGAGTATCAGCTGCGCCCGCCGAAGGGCGTGCTGCTCTACGGGCCTCCTGGCTGCGGTAAGACCCTCATCGCCAAGGCGGTGGCCAACTCGCTCGCCAAGAAGGTCGCGGAAGCACGCGGCGACGCGGCGGACGGGAAGTCCTACTTCCTGAACATCAAGGGTCCGGAACTGTTGAACAAGTTCGTCGGGGAGACCGAGCGGCATATCCGCCTGATCTTCCAGCGGGCTCGGGAAAAGGCCTCCGAAGGCACCCCGGTGATCGTGTTCTTCGACGAGATGGACTCGATCTTCCGCACCCGCGGTTCGGGCGTGTCCTCCGACGTGGAGACCACGATCGTGCCGCAGCTGCTTTCGGAGATCGACGGTGTCGAAGGCCTGGAGAACGTCATCGTCATCGGCGCCTCCAACCGTGAAGACATGATCGACCCGGCGATCCTGCGGCCGGGCCGGCTCGACGTCAAGATCAAGATCGAGCGTCCGGACGCCGAAGGCGCGAAGGACATCTTCTCCAAGTACCTGTCCGACGGTCTGCCGATCCACGCGGACGACCTCGCCGAGTTCGGTGGTGACCGCAGGGCGACGTTCGACGCGATGATCCAGCACACGGTCGAGCGGATGTACGAGGAGACGGACGAGAACCGGTTCCTCGAGGTCACCTACGCCAACGGTGACAAGGAGGTCCTGTACTTCCGTGACTTCAACTCGGGCGCGATGATCCAGAACATCGTGGACCGGGCGAAGAAGTCGGCCATCAAGTCGGTGCTGGAGACCAACCAGCCCGGCCTGCGCGTGCAGCATCTGCTGGACGCGATCGTCGACGAGTTCGCGGAGAACGAGGATCTGCCCAACACCACCAACCCGGACGACTGGGCCCGGATCTCCGGCAAGAAGGGTGAGCGGATCGTCTACATCCGCACGCTCGTCACCGGCAAGAACCAGGATTCGGGGCGGGCCATAGACACCGCCACGAACACCGGTCAGTACCTGTAAGGCGAGAACCGAAGGGGCCCTTCACCGCGACACACGCGGCGAAGGGCCCCTTCGGTATTTCATGCGGCGACAGGTTCTTCGACCTTCTTGCGCGGACTCAGCCGCCCGTGTGCGGCCAGGATCCCCAGGACGACGAGCAGCGCGCCGACGGGCTGGTTCCACGCCAACGGCTCGTCGAGTACCAGGACGCCGAGCAGTACTCCCACAACGGGTGTGAGGTAGGTCACCGCCGACGCGTTCGACGCGCCCCACGCCGCGATGATCGACGCGTTCCAGGCGTAGGCGAGCCCGGTGCCCAGCGCCCCGAGCGCGATCATGCTGAGGACGATCGTCGTGTCGAGGCGCACCGGCGTCGTCGCGATGAACGGCGCGAGCACCAGCATCACGACGGCGCCGCAGCAGACCTGTCCGAGCGCGATGGTCGGCGCGTCGAGGTTTCGCCACGAGATGAACCGCCGCACGTAGACGAACGAGATCCCGTAGCAGGTCGTGGCGCCGAGGCACGCCAGTTGCGCCGTCAGCTCGTGCGAGACGTCGATCCCTTGCCAGACCCCGACGATGGTGAGCACGCCGAGGAAACCGAGGACGAGACCGGTCGTGCGCGCCTTCGTGAAGCGTTCGGACGGCAGCGCCGCGGCGGCGATGAGCATGGTGATCAGCGGTGTCGTCGCGTTGAAGATGCTGGCCAGCCCGGAGGAGATGTACTGCTCCGCCCACGAGAACAACAGGAACGGGATGACGCACAGCAACACCGAGACGACCGCGAGATGGCCCCAGACCGCCGGATCACGGGGGAGTGGTTTGCGGCGCCAGGCGGCGATCGCGATCAGCGCGAGCGCGCCGAGGCAGACGCGGGAGAGCGCCACCTGGGCGGGCGACAGGCCGGTGAGCCCGACTTTGATGAAAAGAAAACTCGCGCCCCAGACGATCGCGAGTGCCGCGAATCGTAGCGAGATACCGAAACGTCCCAATTGTCCTTCTCCTGAGCCTTCGACTTCGAGTTCAGTGAATCGGGAATCCATCGCGTGCTCCAGCGGTTTTCGGACGATGTGTCCGACGCCTCGGCTACGTTGCGGCACATGGGCAAGAGTTTTTACGACTCGGATCGCTGGGATTGGTTCGGCGGCCGCGACGACGTTCAGCGGCGTGAGCGGATCGAGGCCGCCCGGCTCGGGTTCACCCCGTCCGGCCGAGAGTTGCGGCTGACGATCTACGAAGGCGATCGCAAGGCATGGTGGGTGCGTGTCGCACCGGACGGGACGGTGCTCTCGACCGCGCGGCGCGGGCGGATCTCCGGACAGTGGTCCGATCCGGCCGCCGCGCTCGAGGCGGCGGTCACCACCGGTGGCGGGACCGGGTTCGTGCAGGAGGTCGAACGCCGGGTCGTCGCCTGGCCCGCCGGCGCGGCGAGCGCACTCGGCCGGATCGACGGCGTGCCTTGGGAATGCGAACTCGACCGCTACGGCCTGCTCACCCTCATCGGCCCGGCGGTGGCCTGGGCGGACGACCTCGCCTCGGCATCGGATCCGGTCGCATGGCTCGCCGGTCGCGAAGAACTGAGCGGTCTCACCGAAGGCCGGATCGTCAACGGTGACGCGTCGCCGGAAGAGGACCTCGGCCCGGTCTTTCTGCCCGCCCAAGGGGTGGGGCTTCCGGCCGGGAAGGTGCCCGACGGCTTGGACGGCCGGATCGCCGCGCCCGGCCGTGAGCTGCGCATGTCGGGGCACGAACGGGCCAGTGAGCGTTGGAGCCTGCACGTCCTGGCCGACGGGACCCTGGCCGGCGGTTCGGGACGCATCGACCCCGCGAGTCCCGAGAGCTTCCAGCGTTCGGCCGACCCCGCTGCCGCCTGGCTCGAATGCTTCGTCCCGGGCGATCCGGACTTCTGGACCAGGGTCGTCGAAGTCCTCCGGGTGACGATCCCCGCTCCCGGACGTGCCTTGACAGCGTCCTACGGCTGGCTCGGCGACCTGGAGATCTCGGCCGGGGGAGAGGTGGTCGTGGCGGGACGGGAAGGCCGTGCGCTGCTCGACCTCCTGCTGCAGACGGGGCTGGCCGAAGATCCGTTCGGCGCGGTGCGGCGCTCGCCGTCGCTCCTGGCGGGGCGGGTGCCCGGGAACCGGCCGGGTCTCGACGGCGTGGTGGTCACCCTTGGGGAGCGTATAACGCCCTATACTTCCGCGCTGTGAGCGAATCTTCCGGGCGCCCGCGCGCGCCGATCACCGAAGCCGATGTCCTGGCGTGGCTGGAAACGACGGCGGCGGCCGTCCAGTCCGGGGAGGTGAGCGCTCCGGAACTCATCGAGATCCTGGGTGAGCTGCGACGCGCCTCCGCGGCCTGTGCCGACGCGTCCGACTGGGCGCTGCTCGCCGCCAGGGAAGAGGGCGCCAGCCTCCGCCAGATCGCGCCGGTCTTCGGCAAGGGTTACGTTCGGGCTCCGGCGGCCCGCCTCGAAAAGCTCCACCGGCAGGCGCAGAACTCGAGTCAATGGCTCGCCATCCTCCGCCACAAGAACGAAGGAGTCCGGTGACAGACTCGGAAATCGCCGTCGGGCTGGCGGCACTCGGCAGGCCCGCGTACATCAACCTCGGCCGGGTCGACGCGCTGCCACCCGGCCGTGAAATCGAGGCGATGCGCGCGGCGACCTACGACGTGCTGGACGACGCGTACCGCGCCGGCGTCCGCTGGATCGACGTCGCCCGTTCGTATGGTTCTTCGGAGGAGTTCCTCGCCGGATGGCTCGCCGATCGCGCCCACGCGGACGTGACGGTGTCGAGTAAATGGGGCTACCGCTACGTGGGGGAGTGGAAGCTCGACGCGGAAGTGCACGAGGTCAAGGAGCACACCGCGGCAAGGTTCGCCGAGCAATGGGCGGAAACCGTTGGGCTGCTGGGGAAAGCGGTCTCGCTCTATCAGGTCCATTCGCTCACTGTGGACAGTCCGCTGTTCACCGACGAGCGGCTCGTCGGCGTGCTGGCCGAGCTCGCCGCCGACGGTGTCCCGGTGGGGTTCTCGACGTCCGGGCCGGCGCAGGCCGACGCCGTCCGGCGGGCCTTCGAACTGGAAGTGTCCGGAACGCCGGTTTTCAGTGCCGTGCAGTCGACGTGGAACCTGCTCGAACCCTCCGTCGGCCCGGCGCTCGCGGAGGCCCGCGCGGCCGGGAAACAGGTTCTGGTGAAGGAAACCGTCGCGAACGGAAGGCTGGTGGTCGAGCCGCCGCCGACGCTCGCGCGTATCGCCCGGGTCCACGAGGCGGGCCCGGACGCGGTGGCGATCGCGGCGGTCCTGGCGCAGGACTGGCGGCCGGTCGCGGTCATCGGCCCGTCGAGCACGGCGCAGCTCGCGGAGAATCTCGTTGCCACGAAGGCGAACCTGACCGCGGACGAACTCGCGGAGCTGGCCGCGCTCGCCGAGGAACCGGTCGCCTACTGGCGGCACAGGTCCTGCCTCGGCTGGCATTGAGGGGCTGGACTAGTCTCGCGGCAAACGTCCGGCGGGGAGGCTTGAGGGTGCGTCATCGGCAGGTAATCGCGGTGGCGACGGTCGCGCTGTTCGGTTTGTCGGGCTGCGCCGATCGCCCCAACGACCTGGACACCTATTACGACGACCCCACCCCGACTCCCACGGTCGAGCCGGTCCAACCTTCGGTGAAACCGCAGGCCGCCCCGGTTCCGCAGCCGTCGACCAAGGCACCGGTCCCCGCTGCCGTTTCCGCCGCGTTGCTGACCGACGAGGACCTCGCTGAGGAAGAGGTCGTTCCCGGCGAGAGCAAGGTGTCCGGCTGTCTGACCGGGCTGACCCGCGGCACGAGCCGCTCGGCCGCGTGGTCCTACGCGAGCGGCTCGACGCTGGAGCACCAGGTCACCGAGTACACCGACCGTGACGCGTCGGACGTCGTCGCCCAGGCGGACTGCGATGGCAAGAAGCTCACGCTGACGAAGCAGTCCGGTGTCGAAGTCCAGCGGGCTTGGTGCGAAGGCACGACGTGCACCGTGTTGCTCGCCAAGGGGAAGCTCGTCTCCGCGCTCAGCGTGACCGCCGGGACCGAAGCGCGGGCGACCGACGCGGCCCGGCGGCTGTTGCCTGTCGTCGCGCAACGCCTCCGTTCGGCCTAGCGGGCGGCTTGCCGCCGGAACCACTCCAGGGCGCCGAGGCGGCCGTCCGGGATGAACCGGCTTTCCGGATCGTCGAGCCACGAACGCAACTCGTCCAGCGTCAGCCATCGTCCTTCGACCACTTCGGACTCTTGATGGACGAAGGGGCCGTCCCAGCGCGTTTCGAAGGCGAAGTTGTGACAGCGGATCGTGTCGTCGTCGGTGACGTGGACGAAAAGCGGCCGTAGTTCCACTCCGTGAACACCCAGTTCTTCAGCCAGTTCACGGCGGGCGCAGTCCTCCGGGGTCTCGCCCGCGGCGACGATGCCGCCCGCCCAGCAGTCCCAAGTGGAGGGATAGACGTCCTTCGTAGCGGTGCGCAGGTGCACGTAGACCGAGCCTCCGTCACTCGAACGGACCAACACCACGCCCGCCGCGTGCCAGAGCCCTTCGGCTCGGACCCGGGAGCGAGTGGCCTCTCCCACCTCGGTTCCACCGAGGTCATAGAGCGCAACGAGTTCGTCACTGCCTGACATGGGGGGCATCGTCGCACGGCCTCGACCCCGTAGGGTGGTGGGTATGCGGCGGATCATGGGAACCGAAGTCGAGTACGGCATCGCGGTGCCGGGCGACGCGACGGCGAACCCGGTACTTACCTCGACCCAGGTCGTGTTGGCCTACGCGGCCGCGGCGGACATCCCGCGGGCCCGGCGGGCACGATGGGACTACGAGGTGGAATCGCCCCTGCGCGACGCCCGTGGTTTCGATCTGACCGGTCCGAGCGGCCCTGGGCACGACCCGGACGTCGAGGACCTCGGCGCGGCGAACGTGATCCTCACCAACGGCGCGCGGTTGTACGTCGACCACGCTCACCCGGAGTACTCGGCGCCCGAGGTGACGAACGCGCGCGACGCGGTCATCTGGGACAAGGCGGGCGAGCGGGTCATGGAGGAGGCGGCGCGCAAGGCCGCCACCGTCCCCGGTCAGCCGCCGTTGCAGTTGTACAAGAACAACGTCGACGGCAAGGGCGCGAGCTACGGCACGCACGAGAACTACCTGATGCAGCGCTCGACCCCGTTCACCGCGGTGATCGCGGGGCTGACGCCGTTCTTCGTGTCGCGTCAGGTGATGACGGGTTCGGGCCGCGTCGGGGTCGGGCAGCAGAGCGAGGAAGCCGGCTTCCAGCTTTCGCAGCGCTCGGACTACATCGAGGTCGAGGTCGGCCTGGAGACGACGCTCAAGCGCGGGATCATCAACACCCGCGACGAACCGCACGCCGACGCGGACAAGTACCGCCGCCTGCACGTCATCATCGGCGACGCGAACCTGGCCGAGTACTCGACGTACCTCAAGGTCGGGACGACGGCGCTGGTGCTGGACCTGATCGAGGCGGGTATCCGGTTCGACGACCTGAAACTGGACGAGCCGGTGCGGGCGGTGCACCAGATCAGCCACGACCCGACGCTGAAGGCGAAGGTGTCGCTGGCCAACGGGCGGAAGTACACCGGGCTGGACCTGCAGTTCGCCTACCACGAGATCGCTTCGGCGAACCTCGAGCGGACAGGTGCGGACGAGGCCTCCAAGGAGGTCCTGCGGGTCTGGGGCGAGATCCTGGACGCGCTGGCGCGGGACCCCCAGGAATGCGCGGACAGGCTGGACTGGCCGGCGAAGCTGCGGTTGCTCGAGGGCTACCGCGCGCGGGACCAGCTGGCCTGGGGCGCGCCGCGATTGCGGCTGGTCGACCTGCAGTACTCGGATGTCCGGCTGGACAAGGGTCTGTACAACAGGCTCGTCACCAGGGGTTCGATGAAGCGCCTGGTGACCGAGGAGGAGGTGCTGGAGGCGATCACGACCCCGCCTTCGGACACCAGGGCCTACTTCCGGGGCCGCACGCTGGAGAAGTACGCCAACTCCATCGCCGCGGCTTCCTGGGATTCGGTCATCTTCGACGTCGGCAGGGAATCGCTGGTGCGGATCCCGACGTTGGAGCCGTTGCGGGGCACGAAGGCCCACGTGGGGAAGTTGCTGGACGACTCCGCGACCGCCGAGGAGCTGGTGGAGGCGCTCACCGGTTCGGACTAGCGGGATTTCCTTTCATCGGGGTTAAGCGATCACGGATCCCACGGAATGTCGGGACCGCTGGGTAGGCTAGGAAACATCGGCCACACCGGGAGGCGAGATGGCTCAGGAAAAGATCGAAAAGCACGGCGGCGGCGACTCGGACGAAGAGTTCGAGGACGGCGGTCCGGCGGGCCAGGAGCGGCGCGAGAAGCTCGGTGAGGACGTCGACACGATCCTCGACGAGATCGACGACGTGCTCGAGGAGAACGCCGAGGACTTCGTCCGCGCGTACGTGCAAAAGGGCGGCGAGTAACTCGTTTCCGGCGGCCCCGTGCGGCCGCCTGTGCGGAGCCGGCGGATCACACAGATTGGAACTTTGAGCACGTATGGAACACACCTCGGGTAAGTCGGCGCTGCCCGCCGCGTACTTCTCGTCGGCGACCTCGTCGTTCTCGGACTTCCTTCGGGCGCAGGCGCCCGAGCTGCTCCCGGAACGGCGGGTCGCGGCCGGGGCGGGCGGGCTGGACGCGCCGCACGGTACGACGATCGTCGCGGTCAAGTTCGCGGGCGGGGTGCTGATCGCCGGTGACCGGCGGGCGACGTCGGGCAACCTGATCGCTTCGCGCGACATGGAGAAGGTGCACGTCACCGACGAGTACTCGGCGGTGGGTATCGCGGGTTCGGCCGGGCTGGCGATCGAGATGGTGCGGCTGTACGCGGTCGAACTGGCGCACTACGAGAAGATCGAGGGTGTTTCGCTCTCGCTCGACGGCAAGACGAACAAACTCGCCGGGCTCGTGAAGTCCAACCTCGAGATGGCGATGGCGGGCCTGGCCGTGCTGCCGCTGTTCGTCGGATACGACCTCGACGCGGAGGACGCGAAGCACGCCGGCCGGATCGTCTCGTACGACGCGACGGGCGGCCGGTACGAGGAGAGCGCCGGTTACCACGCCATCGGTTCGGGTTCGCTGTTCGCGAAGGGCTCGCTGAAGAAGCTGCACGACCCGGACGCGGACGCCGAAGGCGCGATCCGGGTGGCGGTGGAGGCGTTGTACGACGCGGCGGACGATGACACCGCGACCGGCGGGCCGGATCTGGTGCGCCGGATCTTCCCGACGATCGTGACGGTCACCGCGGAACAGGGTGCGGTGGCGTTGCCGCTCGAGCAGACGACCGCGGTGGCCGAGGCCATCGTGGCCGCGCGATCCGAGCGCGGGCGCTAGCCGTCCTCCCTGTCCCTTTCCGATGAGAGCCAGAAAGAGCGGAGCACCACAGTGACGATGCCGTTGTACGCCTCTCCCGAGCAGTTGATGCGGGAGCGTTCGGAGCTCGCGCGCAAGGGCATCGCGCGCGGCCGGAGCGTGGTCGCGCTGAAATACCGCGGCGGCGTGCTGTTCGTGGCCGAGAACCCCTCGGCGACGTTGCACAAGGTGTCGGAGATCTACGACCGGATCGGTTTCGCGGCCGTGGGCCGCTACAGCGAGTTCGAAAACCTCCGCGTCGCCGGTATCCGGCACGCGGATCTGAAGGGCTACCAGTACGACCGGCGGGACGTCAGCGCGCGTGCGCTGGCGAACGCGTACGCCGCCACGCTGGGCAGCATCTTCACCGAACAGCTGAAGCCGTTCGAGGTGGAGGTCTGCGTCGCCGAGGTCGGCGCGACCGCCGCCGATGACCAGTTGTACCGGTTGACCTACGACGGTTCGATCTTCGACGAGCCGAAGTTCGTCGTGATGGGCGGTCAGGCCGACACGCTCACCACGAAGCTGAAGGAGAGCTACGAGCCGGACCTGGAGCTGGACGTGGCACTCGGGGTCGCCGTGAAGGCGTTGCGCGACAACACCCCGGCGCCCGCGAACGGTGACTCGGATCCGGTGAAGCTCGAAGTGGCCGTTCTCGAGCGGGAGCGGCGTGGCCGTAAGTTCCGCCGGGTCGCCGGAGCCGCGCTGGACGCGCTGCTGCCCGCCGAGCCGGAAGAGCCGAAGAAGGACGACGAGTCCGAGGGCGCCAAGCCCGAGGGCGAGTCCAAGAAGGACTGAGCCTCGAGTACGTGAAGGCCTCCTTCCCTACCTTGAGAGTAGGGAAGGAGGCCTTCACGGACATTCAGCCGCCGGTCTGATGTCAGGCCGGGCCGGTGCCCCACCACTGGCTGCGGCCGCCGGCGATGAAGCTCCACAGCTGGAGCCGCGTGCCGTTGGAGGCCGAGTTGCCCTCCGCGGTCAGGTAGCGGCCGCTGCTCGGGCTCTGGAACCGGACGTAGCCCTCGGGGTTGACGGTGCCGCCCCACCACTGGTTCTTGGCACCGGGAATGTAGTCCCACAGCTGGACGATGGTGCCGTTGTTGTTGATGGTGCCGAGGTCCGCGTCCAGGTAGCGGCCGCTGGCTACGTTCTGGAAGCGGGTGAAGCCCTCGGGGTTGTCGGTGATGTAGAACGCCTGGTGGTCCGCGTCGAAGTTGCAGTCCCAGACCTGCATCTTGGTGCCGTTGCGGTTGAGGGTGCCCAGGTCGGCGTCCCAGCACTTGTTCGCGTCCAGTCCGGACGGGATGAGGAACATGTCCGCGTCGGCGACACCGGCCGCCTGAGTGCGCGCGCCGGTCGAGGTGCGCTTGACGGGGATGAGCTTGAAGCCGTTCACGGTGACGGTCTTGAATCCGTCGCCGTGAGGCTGCGGGGCCGCGGTTGCGGCGGGCGCGGTGGCCAGGGTCAGGACACCGGCCGCGGCGGCGATGATTACCGCCAGGCGCTTCATTTTGGTCATTTTCTTTCCCCTTTGTGGAAAGCGTTTTCTCCCAGTGAGGTGAAGGGGAGCGACAGGCGTCGTCGAGCCGCGACGAACGCGGCCTTTGGGCCTGCCGGTGATTCCCCCTCGTGGAAGGTTCCGCGTAAACCCCCGAGAAGCGGACCTTCTGTGAACATCATTCAGGTCTGAACCACGGCCGTCGAGGAGATTTCCGGCAGCGGCAAAAAGGCAGTTCAGCGATGTAACGGAATGGGCTGGCTCACGATTTCACGGCGAAGACCCGGATCAAGGCGAGGACATCCGTGCGTATCGAGCTGACGTTGCAGGACCTGACGCGCGTCCGGCTCGCGTCCGAAGCCGATCCTTTGGCCGAGTTGGTTTCCAGTTTGCAGATCCTGCAGCGGCGGGACGCGGGCTCGGCCTTGTTCAACCGATGGCGGCACCGGGTCCGGCTCGGGCTCGGGGAGTCGGCTTCGGTCCTGCTGTGGCTGTGCCGTCCGTACACGCCGATCCCGCCGTTCCTCGTTCCGGACACGGACGAAGGCGGTTTGGAGGCGGGGCTCGCGGAGATCGCCCGGACCGATTCGGTGTGTTTGAAGTCGGCGCTGCGGGACCTCCCGGCGAACCGGGAGCTGCCCGCCTGGGCGGCGGGTTTGCCGGACGGGGACACCGCCGGGCTGCCGAAGCTCGTCCAGGCGTTGCAGGACTACTTCGACCTGTCACTCGCGCCGGGCTGGGAACCGGCACGGGCGCAGGTCGACGCGGACCACGGGATGCGGGCACAGCTGTTGGTGCACGACGGGGTGGACGCGGTGCTGACGAGCCTGCGGCCACTGGTGCGCTGGGCGTCCCCGGTGCTGGAGGTCGTCGACGGGATCGTCGGTTCCTGCGGCGCGGGCGGCACCGGGCTGGTGCTCTCGCCGACCTACTTCGCGGTTTGCCCGGTGATCGTCCCGGCGACGGCCGAGACACCGGTCCGGCTGCTGTATCCGTCGGTGCGCCAGGCCGCTCCGTCGACCGCGTACGGCCGTGACGTGCGGAGATCGCCGGACACCGCCCTGGCGGACCTGCTCGGGCCGACCCGGGCGGCGGCGCTGGCCGTCCTCGCTGTCGGGTGCAGCACTTCGGAGCTGGCGGCCAGGCTGGGCGTGACCCCGTCGGCGGTCAGCAAGCACGCGACGGTGTTGCGGCGCGCGGGGCTCATCACCACCGAACGCGACCGCAACGCCGTGCTGCACTCGCTGACGCCGCTGGGCAGCGCCCTGCTGGAGGCCTAGGCGCTGCCGGAGGCACCGCCTAGATCCGGTAGATCGTGAGCGCGCTCGGCCGCGACCGGAAGAGGAAGTCGTTGCCGAGCGGTCCGACCTCGCCGTCGGTGGCGACCCGGCGATTGCCGTTGAGCAGCCGGACATGCAGTTCCGGGACGTCGAGTTCCTGGTACACGTGGCTGGCGTTGAGGCTGTTCGTGATCGTGGCGAGAATGAACCGCGCCCGCGAGTAGGGCAGGTCCGCTCGCAGGTAGCGGACGTCGAGAAGGCCGGTGTCGAGTGCCGGACGGTGCGACGGTGCGAACCCCTTGGGCGAGTAGGTGCCGTTGCCGACGAACAGCAGCCAGATGCTGGTGCTCTTGCCGTTGAGCGTCACTTCCAGCGGCTTCGCGCGACGCAGCGTCCTGGCGAGCGCGATCGCCGCGGACGGCCACTTGGGGTGCCGCTTCTGCAGCTTTTCCCTGATCCGCACCATTTCCGGGTATCCGCCGAGGCTGGCGGTGTTGACGAAGTAACGGTGGTCATCGTCGTCGTTGATCTCGACCTCGCCGAGGTCGACGCCGACGGCGTTGCCCGCTTCGGTGGCGGCGTCCGCGTCGGGCATCGAGCGCATGCCGACGTCGCGGGCGAAGTGGTTGAGCGTGCCCGCCGGGATGAGCGCGAGCGGCAGGTCGTGGTCGGCCGCGACGGCGGCCACCGCGGCGACGGTCCCGTCTCCGCCGGCGACGCCGAGGGCGCGCACGGTGTTGTCGCGGGCGGCGATCTCGTCGCAGAGCTGATCGCGCAGGTCGCGCTTCGAGTCCGGGTACAGGATGGTGGCCTTGGGCCAGGCGAAGCGGGCTTCCTCGGTCGGGTCCTGGCCGTCGATTCCGGAATGCGGGTTGACCAGGACGAGCATGTCCTCGCCGTCGCGCATTTCGGGCGCCTCGGCGGTGTGCACGGTGCGGCCGGGGACGTCGGGGTTCAAGGGCCACCAGTGCCGCGTCAGCAGGCCGGCGCCGACGCCGATGCTGATCCCCACGCCGACATCACTGGGCCAGTGGACGCCGGTGTGGACGCGGGAATAGGCCACGGCGGCGGCCAGCGGCACCAGGGCCGCGCCCGTCTTGGGCGATTCCATCGCGACGGCCGTGACGAAGGCGGCCGCCGACGCCGAGTGTCCGGACGGGAACGACGACGAGGTCGGGCGCCGGACGAGGCGCCGGTGCATCGGCACCTCCTCGGCCGCGGGGCGACGGCGGGGGAACAACGGCTTGCCGATCAGGTTCGCCGCCGCGCTCGCCCCGGCGATGGCGGCCACGCCGCGGAGCGCGCCTCGGCGTGTCGGGCCCTTCTTCGCCGCGAGCAAGACTGCGACACACCACCAGAGCTTGGATTTGTCCGCACTTTTGGAGAGCGACGTGATCACGTCGTCGGCCCTGGTCCTCGGCAGTGCCGCGCTCCTTGCCATCAGCCGCCGGTCGGTCCGTCCGACCTTGCGGAAAGGGCGCTTGAGCTGCTTTAACACGGTTTCCCCACTTCCGGGCCGGGATGTCATGTGCGTGATACCCGATCGGGACTTCCCGCACACCTTTCACCGAATGCAACGTACCGACCGCGTGTCGCCGCCCGAACGGCGCACCGTCAGTGGGTCCTCACCGCCTACTCTGGTGGGATGCAGCGGCGGATCTTTGGCATCGAGACCGAGTTCGGGGTGACGTGCACCTTTCACGGGCAACGCAGGCTCTCCCCGGACGAAGTGGCGCGTTACCTGTTTCGGCGTGTCGTGTCCTGGGGGCGTTCGTCGAACGTCTTCCTGTCGAACGGCTCGCGGCTCTACCTCGACGTGGGCTCTCACCCCGAGTACGCCACGGCCGAATGCGACGACCTCGTCCAGCTGGTCACGCATGACAAGGCGGGCGAGCGGATCCTCGAGGACCTCCTGGTCGACGCCGAGCGTCGGCTGGCGGACGAGGGCATCGGCGGCGACATCTTCCTGTTCAAAAACAACACCGACTCGGCGGGCAACTCGTACGGCTGTCACGAGAACTATCTGGTGACCCGTGCGGGGGAGTTCTCCCGCATCGCCGACGTGCTCCTGCCGTTCCTCGTGACCCGGCAGCTGATCTGCGGCGCGGGCAAGGTGCTGCAGACGCCGCGCGGCGCGGTGTACTGCCTTTCCCAGCGAGCGGAACACATCTGGGAGGGCGTCTCCAGCGCGACGACGCGTTCGCGGCCGATCATCAACACCCGTGACGAGCCGCACGCCGACGCCGAGCGCTACCGGCGCCTGCACGTGATCGTCGGCGACTCCAACATGGCCGAACCGACCACGCTGCTCAAGGTCGGATCGGCGAACCTGGTGCTGGAGATGATCGAGGCGGGCGTCCAGTTCCGCGACTTCACGCTGGACAACCCGATAAGGGCCATCCGAGAGATCAGCCACGACCTCACCGGCCGCCGCCAGGTGCGGCTCGCCGGCGGTCGTGAGGCGTCCGCGCTGGACATCCAGCGGGAGTACCACGCCCGCGCCGTCCAGCACGTCAAGGAGACCGGTTCCTCGCCGCAGTCCGAGCGCGTCGTCGAGCTGTGGGGCCGGGCGCTGGAGGCGGTGGAGCAGCAGGACTTCAGCAAGATCGACACCGAGATCGACTGGGCGATCAAGCACCGGCTGGTCGAGCGTTACCGCGCCAAGCACGACCTCGACCTGTCGAGCCCGCGGATCGCGCAGCTCGACCTGGCCTATCACGACATCCGGCGCGGCCGCGGGATCTTCGACCTGCTGCAGCGCAAGGGTCTCGTGCGCCGGGTGACCGACGACGGCGAGATCGAACTGGCCAAGGACACCCCGCCGCAGACCACGCGGGCGAAGCTGCGCGGTGACTTCATCGCCGCCGCGCAGGCCGCCGGACGCGACTTCACCGTGGACTGGGTGCACCTCAAGCTGAACGACCAGGCGCAGCGGACAGTGCTGTGCAAGGACCCGTTCCGCTCGGTGGACGAACGGGTCGAAAGGCTCATCTCCTCGCTCTGATCGACACCCGGCTCAGAACCGGCTGACACGCGACCATCACTCCGAGTACGGTGTTGATCGCTGTTGGTTCTGAGCCGGGGAGGGCGAGGATGGACGACGAGCGATGGGCCTTCGAGGCCGAGCTGGAACAGGACGACGATCCACCACGGTCGTCAGCCATTGAGCCGGTTCCCGAGGAGGACCGGATCAGCGGGCAGGATCAGGACGGTGTCGTCACCGTGGTCGTGTCACCGAACGCCGACGTCCTCTCAGTGGTCCTCGAGCAGGAGTGGAAACAGTCGGTCGACCCGCGTGGGTTGCACCGTGCCGTGGCCGGGGCGGCGAACGCCGCCACCATCGCCGCTTTGGGGCGGCAGGTGGATGATGTCGCCGGCAATCCGCCTGCCATGCCCACCTTCGGCGCGACACCCGCGTCCGCCGCTGACGAGTCGCGGCTCAGTACCCAAGACATGCTTCGGCTCGTGGAAGCCGCGACCGCCGAGTTGGCGAAGTTCACCCAGCGAGCCGCCACGGTCGTCAATCGCCGCATCACCGTTGAGAGCGGCGGTGGCCATGTCCGCGGCGAGATGACCAATGGGCAGATCGTCGCCATGGAGATCGACCCGTCGTGGTTGGCGCAGGTGCGGACGGGCGAGATCGAGAGCGAAATACTCGACGTGCTTCGTCAGCTTCGCAAGGCGAGTACTCCACCGGGTCTCGCCGATGGTCCACAAGGCCCCGCGATCGCCGAGATCATGGGAATGCTCTTCGACCCGCACCGGATGGCGCGCCGTGTCGGCCTCGAACCGTCGGTCGATGGGGAGCAGGTCTGATGGCGGACGCTTACGACATCGCGCTGGCGCTGGACGCGCTTCGCTCGGATGCGGACTTATGGGACGCTGCCGCGGACGGTCTCGCTCCTCCTCGGGCCGCGATCGATCCCTTGGGTCTGACACCACGGGACGTCATGTCCTACGCGGCGGCGAAGGGTCTCGACAAGCAATACAACCAGGCCCGCGCACTCATCCAGGACATGATCGACCAGGCTGGGAGCAACTTCCGCGCATTGTCTTCCAGTTTGCGCACGGCTGCCGATCGGTACGCACACGACGAAGACCAGCATGCGCTCGACATCGACCGCGCCGGCCGCGGCCAGTGACCGAAGCGAGGGGAATCCGCCATGACGGCCGCTGGAGTGAATCCGGTCATCGATCAGTCGATGGAAAAGCTTCGTGAAATCGAAGACAAGATCCGCGAGTTGTTCGACCAGGTGAACAGCGTGATGAGCTGGGTGCCCGGCGTCCTCTCGGATTTGATCGAACCCATCCGCCGGGTCATGAACGAGCTCAACCAGAAAGTGACCGAGCTGTGGGACGCGAGCAAGAGGTTCGCCACGGATCGAGGAGATCCCGCCAAGCTGAGGCAAGTGGCGGCCGAGTGGTCGGAGCGGATCGGTAACAGCATCGGCGAGATCGCCGGTTCGGTATCCCTCGACAAGCTCCAGACGAACATCGAATGGAGCGGCAAGGCCGCCGAGACCTACAAGGCCACCGTGCCCGCTCAAGTCGCGGGACTGAACTCGCTCAAGGATCTGGGATTGCAGATCCGGAACTCGCTCGTCAACCTCGCCAACGGTCTCGAGAGCTTCTGGATCCAGATATACGGAACCCTCGCGGGGCTGGCGATCGCTACCGCCGCTGCCGTTGTCAGTGCCATCTCCGTGGTCGGAATTCCGGCTGCGGTCGTCATTCTGATCGGAGTGATCGGCGCGGGTATCGCCTCGATCTTCACCACCATCAGTGCGGTTGATTCGCTTACCAACAGCATCGGTGTGGAACAGGCCGCGATTCTGGACAAGGTCACTGCGCTGGGGAACACCTGGCCCAGGACCAACACGGAATCGATGTCGCATTCGACGGACTGGAAGCGGCAGTCGTGACATATCCGACCGTCTGGCCGACGGAGCCTTACCGGTGGCTGCCACCAGGCATGATCAGAACCATTCGCGAAATCGCCACCAGTCTCGGGATGGGGACAAGCGCTGTCGGCCTGGTGCTCATTGTCGTGATACAGATAGAAGGAAGGATTCTTCCTACTTCGACTGATGGGGCCAATGTCCTCACCATGGGAATGGCGACACTGACTGCTGCCTTCCTCCTCCTCTCCGGCGTTGGCATGATGCTGTCGCGGTTCTCTGTGAGGACAGGTGCCGTCGAGACCAAGACGGCCATCCTTCTGCGTGGCATCGAAGCGGGAATGTTCGGTGGAGCATTTTTCACGACGGTGGTCTTCTTGATCTTTTATGTCTCGGGGGTTGCGGGTTCCGGTCGATACGAGGCGAAAGATCGCCTTGAATTCACCCCCGGCATCGTGATGTACACACTCCTGCCGGTGCTCGCCACGATTCTGACGATCGTCAACCTCGTCGTCGCCCACCGCTTGCTCTTCCCGACCGTCGAGAAGGTGCAGAGGCATCTTTCGCGGGAGTCTGGCTGACGCGGGTCTCGCCAGGTCGCAGTCAGCCACGCTAGGGTGGCCCGCGCGATTTTCGACCGAGGGAGAGGTGCGCCGATGCGCCGTGCGTTGCTGGTCTTGCTGGGTGCGGTCGTCCCGATGGTGTTCACCGGCGTCGCCCACGCCGCACCGGAGTGCCCCGAGCCGACGTGGACGGAGACCCCGACGGGAACGGACGCGCAGTTGCGCGGGCTTTCCGCGGTGGATTCGCGCACGGCGTGGGTCAGCGGCAGCAGGGGCACCATCCTGCGCACCACCGACCGCGGCCGCACTTGGAAGCAGGTCGCCCCGGCCGGCACCGAAGCGCTCGACTTCCGTGACATCGAGGCCTTCGACGCCGACCACGCGGTCGCCTTGTCCATCGGGCCCGGTGACGCGTCCCGGATCTACCGCACCGACGACGGTGGGAAGAGCTGGCGACTGTCCTTCCAGAACAGTGACCCGGCCGCCTTCTACGACTGCGTCGCGTTCTTCGACCACCGGCGTGGTCTCGCGATGAGCGACCCGGTGGACGGCAAGTTCCGGTTGCAGTCCACTTCGGACGGCGGCCGCAGCTGGGCGCCCGTGCCCGCCGAGGGGATGGTCCCCGCGCTCGACGGCGAGTTCGGTTTCGCCGCCAGCGGCCAGTGCCTCACCACGTCGGGTCCGCGCGACGCCTGGATCGCCACCGGCGGCGGGGCTAGCGCGCGCGTCCTGCATTCCGGCGATGGCGGGCGGACCTGGGAAGCCGCCGACACTCCGTTGCCCAGTGGTGCTTCCGCCGGGGTCTTCTCGGTGACGTTCCGGGATCCGCGGCACGGCGTGGCCATCGGCGGCGACTACGCGGCGCCGAACGCGCCCGGCCCCGCGGTCGCGCTCAGCGCGGACAAGGGACGCACCTGGCGGACACCGTCGGAAGCCCCCGTCGGCTATCGCTCCGGCCTGGCGTGGCTCGGGAACACCGTCATCGCCGTCGGCCCGGGCGGGAGCGATGTGAGCCCCGACGGCGGACGGCACTGGAAGGCCTTCGACACCGGATCCCTCGACTCGGTCGATTGCGCGCGAGGCGCTTGCTGGGCGAGCGGGGCCAAGGGGCGGGCCGCGAGGCTCAGCGGGGTTTAAGCTCGAAGGACCATGACCGCACACGCTGAACCCGTCCAGGACACCGAGCATCTGGTCGAGGTGCTGAAGGCGCTCGCCAATCCGATCCGGCTCCAGGTGCTCGGCTGGCTGCGCGAACCGGACCGGCATTTCCCGCCGGAGCGGGCGATCGCCGACCAGAACGAGGTCGGCGTCTGCGTCAGCCATCTCCAGGCGAAGCTCGGGCTCGCGCAGTCCACGGTGTCCGCGTACATGGCGCTGCTGCAGCGCGCCGGGCTCGTCCAGTCCACCAGGGTGGGGAAGTGGACGCACTACCGGCGTGACGAGCAGCGGATCGCGCAGCTCGTCGACCTGCTCGGACGGTCCATCTGAGCCTCTCGGGAATAACATATCGAAAATCTGCGATACTTCGATATGTAAGACTCGACCTGAGGAGAGACAGATGGAACTGGGGCGTTTCGGGATCTGGACGTTCGACTTCGAAGACCAGCCCGCGAGCATGCTGCGGGATTCGGTGCGGGAACTGGAAGAGCTGGGCTGGCCCGCGATCTGGATCCCGGAGCGGGACGGCCGGGAAGCGCTGACCCACGCCGGATTCCTGCTGGCGTCCACCGAACGGATCTCCGTCGTCAACGGGATCGCGCGTATCGACTCCCGTGGATCGCGCTGGACCCACGGCGCGGCACTCCTGCTCGCCGACGCCTTCCCGGACAGGCATGTACTGGGACTCGGCTTCGGCGGTGCGCGTCCCGGCATCAAACCGCTGGAAGCGATGGGTGACTACCTCGACGAACTGGACGCGATCACCAGCGCCAACCCGTTGCCCGCCGCCCCGATGCGGCGGCTGCTGGCCGCGTACGGGCCGAAGATGCTCGGACTGGCCCGCGACCGGTCCGAGGGCGCGCACACCTATCACGTGACGGTGCCGCATACCGCCCAGGCGAGGGAAGTGCTGGGGGACAAGGCCTTCCTCGGCGTCGAACACGCCGTCCTGTTCGAAACCGATCCGGGCAAGGCCCGCGAGATCGCCCGCGGGCACCTGCACGTGTACCTCACGTCGGAATACAACGTCGCCAAGTATCGCCGCCTCGGCTACACCGAGGCCGACATCGACGGTGGCCGCGGCAGCGACAGGCTCGTCGACGATCTCGTGTTCTGGGGTGACCTCGACACCGTCGCCACGAAACTGCGCGGACATCTCGACGCCGGCGCCGATCACGTCGGGATCCAGGTCCTCGGTGTCGGACCCGGTGAATCGGCCATGCCGCACTGGCGGCGGCTGGCCGAAGCGCTGCTGCCGAGTTAGCGGACCTGCCCGGTCGGCCGGACCACGATCTCGTTGACGTCGACCGAGGGCGGTTGCTCCAGCGCGTAGAGCACCGCCCTCGCGATGTCGTCGGGTTCCAGTTTCGGCTTGGACTTCGAGTCCTCGGGGATCATCGAGGTGTCGACCAGCCCCGGCTGGACCACGGTCACGCGGACACCGGTGCCGATGGCCTCCTCGCGAATGGAACCGGCGAGCCCGGTCACCGCCCATTTCGTCGCCGAATAGAGGTTCCCGGGCCGGTGATAGCGCCCGGCGACCGAACCCGTCAGCACGAGGTGCCCCTTCGATTCCGCCAGTGACGGCAGGGTCGCCCGCGCAGTGAGAGCGGTGCCGTAGACGTTGGTCAGCACCATGTCCCGCCACTGCTCGGGGTCCGCGCCGCCGTCGCCGAAGAACGAGACCACGACGCTCTGTCCCGCGTTGGCGAACACCGCGTCCAGGCGGCCGAAGGTCGTTTTCACCGTCTCCACGGCGGAGGAGAGCGACTCCCAGTCGGTGACGTCCACGGCGAGCGCGAGGGCGCGCTCCTCGCCGAACTCGGCGACGAGGGGGAGCAGCGCCTCGCGGTCGCGGGACAGCAACGCCAGCCGGAATCCGGCCGCCGCGGCCCGGCGCGCGGTGGCCTCGCCGAGACCGCGGGAGGCGCCGGTGATCAGCAGTACTCGATCGTTCATGCCTCCAAACTAGGCGCCGTGTACGTGTCCCACTCGGGCACGGGTTCGCCGACGAGGGAGGCGCCGAGCCGGTCGAGGTAGAAGTGCCAGCCCTTGAGGATGTCCGAGGTGTCCCAATCGGTCTTGGGCAACAGATGCACGAAATCGAGCACCGTCTTGTCGCCCTGCGCGGTGAGGGTCAGCTCCACCCGCCAGGTCGGCTCCTCGGTGTTCTGCAGATCCATGACCAGGCGTTTCGGTGGGTCGCATTCGCGGATGACGGCGCGGCTCGGTTCGGAGCCCTCCTCGGCGGTCATCGACAGCATGATCGTGTTGCCGACTCCGGCTTCGCCTGTCCACGGGCCGATCCAGCGCGCCGTGCGGTCGGATTCGGTGAGCGCCGACCAGACGTCTTCGATCGGGTCCGGGTACTCGCGCCGGAGTTCGAGCCGGGTCTCCTGGTTGTCCATAATGCGAAGATAACCGAGTGCTTAATTAAGCGTCAACTTATTCTTTGGTCAGGACCAGCCGTCCGCGGAGTCCGCCCGCCGCCAGGCGCTCATGCGCCGCGATCGCGTCCTTCAGGGGCACCGTGTCGGTGACCCTGAGAGCGAGCACGCCATCATCGACGAGGTTCGCCAGATCTGCCAGCGCGACACCGTCCGCGCGGATCCAGACGTGCTCGACCCTGATGCCGCGCAAGGGGATCGGGGCCGCTCCGGCCGCGAACACGACGAACCGTCCACGGCTCGCCACGGCGTCGAGAGCTTCGAGCCCGAGCAGCGCCGTGTCGAGGGCCGCATCGACGCCGCCGGGGATCTGCGCTCGCACACGGTCGGCGACGAAATCCCCGCGAGGGATGAAAACCTCCGCGCCGAAGCCGCGAACCAGCGCCTCGTCAGCGGAACCGGCGACCGCGACCACGCGGAAGCCGCGGGCCTTGGCCAACGCGACCGCGAAGCCGCCGACAGCGCCCGCCGCACCGGTCACCAGGACCGTCGCTCCCGGCGGCAGATCGAGCAAGTCGAGGGCCTGCGCGGCGGTGAGGCCGTTCAGTGGCAGGGTCGCGGCCTCCACAGTGGACACCGTCCGCGGGGCGGCGGCGATCGCGGCGGCATCGAGTACGACGAACTCGGCGTAAGTGCCGAGCGCGGCCGAAGGCCGGTCCCGCAGGCCGATCACGGCGTCGCCGATGGCGAATCCGGCGACCCCGGCGCCCACCGCGTCGACCGTCCCGGCCACGTCCCAGCCGATCCCGAGCACTTCGCGCGGCGGGATGATCCCCGCCTCGGTCAGGAAACCCGACCGGGTCGCCGCGTCGACCGGGTTGACCCCGGCCGCGGCCACCTTCACCCGCACCTGACCGGTTCCCGGTTCCGGCACCGGGATCTCGGCGAAGTCCAGGACCTCCGGGCCGCCGAACCGGCGGACCACCACTGCGCGCATCGTTCTCCTCCAAGGGGTCGTTCACCGCGAACGTATGGGGAGTTACTCTCCATCGGGAAGTACGCACCTCGAGGTGCCCAACCCACGCGGAGGTACGGCGACCGTGGTCACGCGCACGGCACAGGAGCGGCGAGCCGAGGAAAAACGGGCCTATGACGCCTACCTCGCGGCCTGCCCGGCCCGGAAGCTGCTCGACGAGGTCTCGGGCAAATGGGTCAGTCTCGTCCTCGTCGCCCTCGGCGACGGTCCCCAGCGCTACAGCGACCTCTCGCGCAGGATCGCCGGTGTCAGCCAGAAGATGCTCACGCAGACCCTGCGGACCCTGGAACGGGACGGCCTGCTGACCCGCACCGTCACCGCTTGCGTACCGGTCCGCGTGGACTACGAATTGACCGATCTGGGCTTGAGCCTGCGGCAGCTGGTGGCGGGGATCAAGGACTGGGCGGAGACACGGTTCGACGAGGTCGAGACCGCCAGGGATCGTTATGACGCGCGATCGGCGGCTCTCACCATCGGGTCGGACGGCGCGGGCTAGGGTAGCCGGGTGTCCACCGCACGCGCCGAACGATTGGTCAACCTGGTTCTGGCCCTCCTGTCCACCCGGCAGTACCTCACCGCCGAGCGGATCCGGGGCATCGTGCCCGGGTACGCCGACGCGGCCAGCGACGAGGCCTACTTCCGCATGTTCGAGCGCGACAAGACCGAACTGCGCGAACTCGGCATCCCGCTGGAGACCGGCCGCAACTCCGCGTTCGACGCGATCGACGGCTACCGGATCGCGCGCCGCGACTACGAACTCGGCGAAATCGACCTGGCGCCCGACGAAGCGACCGCGGTCGGCCTCGCCGTCCGGCTCTGGGATTCACCGGAGCTGACCGGTGAAGCGCAGGGCGCGCTGGTGAAGCTCCGTGCCGCCGGGGTCGAGGTCGACGACCACGCCCCGACCGTCGTCGAGCCCCGCGTCCGCGCCGAACCGGCGTTCGGCCCGCTGCTCGCCGCCGTCCAAGCCGGGCAGGCGGTGCGCTTCGAGTACCGGCGCAGCGGTTCGGCCGAACGCAAGATCCGCACGCTCGAACCGTGGGGCGTGGTGTCCTGGCGAGGCCGCTGGTACGTCGTCGGGCACGACAGGGACCGCGGCGCGTCCCGCTGCTTCCGCCTCTCGCGCGTGACAGGGAAGGTCGCGGCCTTCGGCGCTTGCGGCGTCGTCGACCGCCCGGAAGGGGTCAACCTGCTGCAGATGGTTTCGGCCAGCAGCAGTGAGGACCCGTCCGCGCCGACCACGGCCAGCGTCTGGGTCGCCGACGGCCGGGCCGCCGGGGTCCGCCGCCGCGGCCGCGTGGTCGGCCGCAGCGACGCCGGGGGAGAAGAAGGCGACCTCGTGGAGATCGAGCTGTACTACCCCGAATCCGCCGCCGACTGGCTCACCGCCCACGGCCCGGACATCCTGGTCCTCGAACCCGAGGTCCTCGCGAAGTCGGTTTTCAGCCGCCTCGAGGCCATCGCGCACGCGGGCGGTGCTCGATGAGCGCCACCGGACGGATGCCGCGCCTGCTCGCGCTCGTGCCGTACCTGCTCGCCCGGCCCGGTATCAAGATCACCGACGCCGCCCACGACTTCGACGTCACGCCCAAGCAGCTGCGCAAGGATCTCGAACTGCTCTGGATGTGCGGGCTGCCCGGCTACGGCCCCGGCGACCTGATCGACCTCTCCTTCGAGGGCGACACGATCGTCGTCACGCACGACGCGGGAATGAACCGCCCGCTGCGGCTCACCGGCGGCGAGGCGACGGCCATGCTGGTCGCGCTGCGGGCACTCGCCGAGACACCCGGCGTACTCGACGCCGACGCCGTCCGCCGTGCCATCGCGAAGATCGAGGCCGCCGCGGGACAGGCTCAGCCGTCGGGGATCGTCGTCGGAGGGGGAGTGCGGGAAGGCAAGAAGACCGCCGGCACCCGCGAAGCCGTCCGAGCCGCTCTCACCGCGAAGCGCGCGTTGCGGATCCGGTACTACACCGCGTCGAAGGACGAGATCACCGAACGCACCGTCGACCCCATGCGGCTGCTGATCGTCCAGGCCGTCGGCTACCTCGAAGCGTGGTGCCGCCGCGCCGAGGACGTCCGGCTGTTCCGGCTCGACCGCATCGACGAGCTGACGGTGCTCGACGAGCCGGCCGTCCCGCCCGCACACGCCCGGCCGACCGACATTTCCGACGGAGTCTTCCGCCCGCGTCCCGATCAGCAGGAAGCCGTTCTCGTGCTCGACCCGGACACACGCTGGGTAGCCGAGTACTACCCCTGCGAGGAACTCGCCGAGCTCGACGGCGGCCGCCTGCGGATCCGGATGCGGTACGCCGACGAGTCGTGGATGGTCCGGCTGATCCTCGGTCTGGGTGGAGACGCGCAGGTCGAAAGCCCCGCCGTGCTCGCGGAGGCTGTTCGTCGACGCGCGGCCGACGCGCTGGCGCGGGCTCGTCACCTAACGTCAACCTACGAGCAGTAGGGTGACGCCGTGTCGTACCTGCCGAGCATCGTGCTCGCCGTCGCCGGGCTGATCCTGCTCTTTGTTCTGCTCATCAAATTACGCAGAGTCTTGCGCGTGCTCACCCATACGATGAGCATGGTGGCTACGAACACCCGAAAACGGACAGGGCTGCTCCGCGCCCGGTCGGCCGCGCTCCGCGTGGCGATCGCGCAACGACGTGGGCTCGAAGACCGGTAACATCTCACCCAGAGACTCGAGAAGGAGGCCGCAAACGATGAACGCGCTGCAGCCGTGGCACATCATCATCCTGGTGCTCGTCGTTGTTCTGCTGTTCGGCGCCAAGAGGCTTCCGGACGCCGCGCGGTCCATCGGCAAGTCCATGAAGATCTTCAAGGCCGAGACCAAGGACATGGCCGGGGACAAGGACAAGGCCGCCGAGACCGAAGAGGTCGAGACCAAGCAGCTGCCGCAGGCCACCACGCCCGCGCCCGCCGCGTCGACGGCGCAGGACAAGCAGGTCGCCGACCTTCAGCGTCAGCTCGACGAGCTCAAGAAGCAGCAGGCTCCCACGCCCGCACCGGCCGAGCAGGCGCAGAAGAACGCCAGCTGAGCGGTCTCGGCAAGCAGTTTGTAGCCAGACCAGCGGAGCCTGTTCGCGGATGAGCGCGTCGAAAGCACGGCGCGCTCATGGTGGACCCTGACGAGAACGGACTGTCCAGTGGCGGATTCCGCCCCCGGTGAGGAGCGCCGCGGTACGCCGCGGCGCAAGCGCAGCCGTCGGAGCAATCCCGACGGCACGATGACGCTCATCGAGCACATCTACGAGTTCCGGCGCCGCCTGGGCTTCGCGTTGCTCGCCATCCTTGCCGGCGGGATCATCGGTTTCCTCTGGTTCCAGACCAAGGTGGGCCCGATCCCGTCGCTGGGTGAGATCATGACCGGCCCGTATTGCGGCATTCCGTATCAGCGCAGGCTCGGAGGCACCGAGCACGGTCCGTGTCAGCTGCTCCAGACGGTCCCGTTCGAAGCCTTCATGATCCAGCTGAAGGTCGGCCTCGCCGCGGGCGCGGTGCTGCTCGCGCCGCTGTGGCTCTACCAGGTCTGGGCGTTCATCGCGCCCGGTCTCTACTCGAAGGAGCGCAAGTACGCGCTCACCTTCGTCTTCTTCGCGTCGATCCTCTTCGCCACCGGCGCCGTGCTCGCGTACCTGCTCATCCCGCACGCTCTCGAGCTGCTGATGAACTTCGGTGGCGACCAGTTCATCACCGCCCTCACCGGTGACAAGTACATCTCGTTCATCCTGTCGCTGCTGCTGATCTTCGGCGTCAGCTTCGAACTCCCGCTGTTCGTGGTGATGCTGAACCGTGTCGGCGTCTTGAAGTACCAGATGCTGAAGAAGTGGCGCCGCGGCCTGATCATGGTGGTGTTCGTCTTCGCCGCGTTCGCGACGCCCGGTTCGGACCCGTTCTCGATGATCGCCTTGGCGGGTGCGCTGATCGTGCTGCTGGAGATGTCCATCCAGATCGCGCGTTTCCACGATCGCAAGCTCGACAAGGAACGCGGCACCGAGGGCTGGGACAAGCTCGACGACGATGAGGCCGCGCCGTTCGACTACACGCCGAGCACGATCGACGAGGAGCCCTCCGCCGCCACGAACGGCAAGCGGACCAGCACCGACGACGTCACCTGATCCGGGATGCACGCGGCACTGGCCGTCCACCCCGCTTCCGGTGACGGAGCCGCGGGACGGCTGATGGAGTCGGTCGCGGCGCGGCTGCGGCCCGCCGTCGACAGGCTCGACGTCCTCGTGGCCAACACGGTCGAGGAATCCCGCGCGCTGATGACCGACTCGCGCGCGGCCGGACTGGACGTCCTGGTCGTACTCGGCGGCGACGGCGCGGTGCACGAAGGCGTCCAGTTCTGCGCCGATTCCGGGGTCGCTCTCGGCCTCGTCCCCGCGGGCACCGGCAACGACTTCGCCAGGGCGCTCGGCATCCCGGAGAGCCCGCACGCGGCCGCCGACGCGGTCGCACGGCGGCTGCGGGCCGGGGAGCGTCGCAGGATCGATCTCGGGCGGGCCGGCGGCGAATGGTTCGCCACCGTGCTGTGCTCCGGTTTCGACGCCCTGGTCACCGAACGCGCCAATCGGCTGTCTTGGCCTCGTGGCCCGCGCCGCTACGACGTCGCGATCCTGGCCGAACTCGCCGCTTTCCGGCCGCGGCCGGTCGTGCTCCGCACCGACGTCGAGACCCTCGAACTCGACGCCACCATGATCGCCGTCGGCAACACCCCGTTCTACGGCGGTGGCATGCGGATCTGCCCGGGAGCCGATCCGGAGGACGGCCGGTTCGACGTCACCGTCGTGGGCGACGCGACCAGGCGTGACCTCCTCCGCATGCTGCCCGGTGTCCGTTCCGGAAGGCACGTCGAGCATCCGGCGGTCCGGACCCTCAAGGCCAGCCAGATCCATCTCGCGGGCAGTGATCTGCCCGTCTACGCCGACGGCGAGCCGCTGGGCGCGCTGCCGATCGACATCTCCTGCGTTCCCGGCGCGCTCACCGTCGTCTGAGTCGGCTGAATACGGGTTCGCCCTGACCTCGATCGTCACACCGAGTGCGAACTGTCGGTGGGGTATGGAACCCTGACGAAGTGGTCAATAGCCCTTCTCAGACCCCGGCCGAGGCCTACGCCGCCTCCCAGCGCCGAGCGCAGTATCCCCAGCTGACCCGCTTCGCGGCGGAGTCGTCTTTCGAATTCGACGACTTCCAGGTCCGCGGTTGCGAGGCGCTCGAAGGCGGGCACGGCGTGCTCGTCTGCGCGCCCACCGGCGCCGGGAAGACCGTGGTTGGCGAGTTCGCGGTGCATCTCGCCCTCGCCGAAGGCCGCAAATGCTTCTACACGACACCCATCAAGGCGTTGTCGAACCAGAAGTACGCCGACCTCGTCGGCCGCTACGGCGCCGACGCCGTCGGTCTGCTGACCGGTGACACCTCGATCAACGGCAATGCGCAGGTCGTGGTCATGACCACCGAAGTCCTGCGCAACATGCTCTACGCCGGGTCCTCGACCATCGGTGAGCTCGCCTACGTGGTGATGGACGAGGTCCACTACCTCGCCGACCGGTTCCGCGGCGCGGTCTGGGAAGAGGTCATCCTCCACCTGCCGGAGCACGTCCGGGTGGTCGGTCTGTCGGCCACGGTGAGCAACGCCGAGGAGTTCGGCGAATGGCTCGTCGAGGTCCGCGGCGACACCACCGTCGTCGTCGACGAGCATCGTCCCGTGCCGCTGTGGCAGCACATGCTGGTCGGCAACAGGCTGATGGACCTGTTCGCGGGCCAGGAGGAACACGCGCCCGGTGCCGAACTGCGGATCAACCCCAGCCTGCAGCGTCGTACCGAAGAGGTCGGCCGAGGTTTCGCCCCGGCCGGGATGCGCGGGCCGCGGGGGCGGCGCGGGGCGCCGTCACGGATGCCGCGATTCCGGCCACCGTCCCGTACGGACACGGTCGAGCGACTGGACAACGCCGGTCTGCTCCCCGCCATCGTGTTCATCTTCTCCCGCGCCGGCTGTGACGCCGCCGTGGGCCAGTGCGTCCGGTCCGGGCTGCGGCTCAACGGTCCCGAAGAGGTCGAGAAGGTCCGCCGCATCGTCGCCGAACGCACGAAGGACCTGCCGGAAGGCGATCTCGGAGTCCTCGGCTTCTGGGAGTGGCGTGAGGCGCTCGAACGGGGTATCGCCGGGCACCACGCGGGGCTGCTCCCGGCGTTCAAGGAGACCGTCGAGGAGCTGTTCGTCCAAGGTCTGGTGAAGGTCGTCTTCGCCACGGAGACGCTCGCGCTCGGCATCAACATGCCCGCGCGCACCGTGGTCCTGGAACGGCTGGTCAAGTACAACGGCGAGGCGCACGTCGACCTGACGCCGGGCGAGTACACGCAGCTCACCGGGCGCGCCGGACGGCGCGGAATCGACGTCGAGGGCCACGCCGTCGTCGCCTGGCAGCCGGGGATCGACCCGAAGCAGGTCGGCGGGCTCGCGTCGACGCGGACGTACCCGCTGCGCTCGTCGTTCCGGCCCGGCTACAACATGGCGGTGAACCTGGTCGCCCAGGTCGGTGCGGACGCGGCCCGTGGCCTGCTGGAACAGTCGTTCGCGCAGTTCCAGGCCGACCGGTCGGTGGTCGGGACGTCGCGGCGGATCGAGCGGAACAAGGAGGCCCTGCGGGGCTACACCTCCGCCATCACGGGCGATTTCGAGGAGATGCTCGAGTACGTCGAGCTGCGCACGAAGATCTCGGCCAGGGAGAAGGCGCTCTCGCGGCAGAACACCTCCGCGCGCCGGGCGGGCACGGCCGAGTCGCTGGAGAAGCTCCGCAAGGGCGACGTCATCGCCGTCCCGGCGGGCAGGCGGGCGGGGCTGGCCGTCGTCGTCGATCCGGGCCTCGACCCGATCCGCGAACCTCGGCCCGTCGTGGTCACCGAGGATCGCTGGTCCGGGCCGCTCTCGGTCGCCGACTTCCCGTCACCCGTCGAGGCGCTGGGGAACATCAAGCTGCCGAAGCACATCGAGCTGCGCTCACCCAAAACCCGTCGGGACATCGCTTCGAGTCTCCGTAACGCGGGAATCTCCTTGCCCGGCAGGCAAAAGCGCCGCGCCGGGGCCAATGAGGACGGTGAGCTGGCCGCGCTGCGCCGTGCGTTGCGCGCGCATCCGTGCCACGGGCTGGCCGAACGCGAGGCGAACCTCCGCTGGGTGGAGCGATACCAGCGCCTCACGGCGGAGACAGAGCAGCTGGAACGCAAGGTCGCCGCGACCACGCATTCGCTCGCGCGCGCGTTCGACCGCATCCTGCGGCTGCTCGGTGAGCGCGGCTACCTCGGTCCCGAATCCCAGCGGAACGGCGAGGATCGCGTCACCGAACACGGCAAGCGGCTCACCCGGCTCTACAGCGAGTCCGATCTGCTCGCCGCCGAATGCATTCGGCACGACGTCTGGAAGGGCCTGGCGCCCGCCGAACTCGCGGCCGTCGTCTCGACGCTGGTCTTCGAGGCCCGCCGTGACATCGCGGGGGAACCGCGCCTGCCCGCGGGCAAGGTGCTCGACGCTTGGCAGGCGACAACGCGCCTGTGGATGGAGCTCACCGAGGACGAGCGGCAGCACAAGCTGGACCGCACCCGTGAGCCCGACGCCGGGTTCGCGTGGCCCATCTACCGCTGGGCGCGCGGCGAATCGCTGGAGAAGGTCCTCACCGCCGCCGAGGCGAACGGGCAGGAGTTGTCCGCCGGCGACTTCGTGCGGTGGTCGCGGCAGGTCATCGACCTGCTGGACCAGATTCGCGACGTCCTCGGCCGGGCCGATCCGGTGGGCGCGGCGGCTTCGGACGCCGTGAAGGCTCTGCGGCGCGGTGTCGTCGCGGCCGGCGGCGCTTAGTGGGTCTGGTGAGTGGTCAAGACGGTTCTGCCCGCCTTGACCACTCACGAGGCGTTGGGCCGACCGGCGGATCGAGTTGCGCCGACACCACCCGGGAACAGTGGGCAGGGGCGCCGACCTGTGGTTGGATCGCCCACGACGGCCATGTCAGACGGCCGGTGACGATGGCGGAACAGGCGGAGGCGAAACGATGAGCACGCCGTATGGCGGCAACGACCCGCAGCAGCAGCCCCAGTGGGGGCAGCAGCCGGGCTACGGGCAACAGCCGGGCGGCTCTCAACCGCCGAGTGGTCCGCAGCAGCAGCCGCAGTGGGGACAGCAGCCGCAGTACGACCCGTCGCAGACGCAGCAGCAACAGCCCCAGTGGGGCCAGCAGCCCGCACCCTACGACCCGTCGCAGCAGCAGCCGGGGTATCCCCAGCAGCAGCCCGGTTACGACCCCTCCCAGACGCAGCAGCAACAGCCGCAGTGGGGTCAGCAACCCCCGCAGTACGGCCAGCAGCCGGGCTATCCGCAGAGCGGGCCCCAGCAGCAGCCCGGCTACCCGCAGAGCGGCCCGCAGCAGCAGCCGCAGTACGGGCAGCCGCAGCAGCAGGGCCAGTACGAATACGGCCAGGGCCAGTTCCAGGGCACCCAGGGCGAGGCGCAGGACAAGCCGAAGTCCAAGAAGGGCCTGTTCATCGGGATCGGCGCGCTCGTGGTGATCATCGCGGCGGTCGGCATCCTCGGGTTCGTCACACCGGGCTGGTTCAACACCCAGGTCTTCAACAACACCCAGATGCAGACCGACGTGCAGAAGCTGCTCACCGAGACCTACGGGATCAAGGAGATCAGCGCGGTCTCCTGCCCCTCGGGCCAGGAGGTCAAGGACGGGGTGAAGTTCACCTGCACCGCCACGATCGAGGGCAAGCCGCAGGAGGTGCCGATCACCGTGAAGGGTGACACCGGCAACTACGAGGTCTCGCCTCCCGCCGTCACCAAGTAAACGACGGGCGCCGGGGGCGGTCGATCCTGCATGATCGTCCCATGAGCGACTTCTCAGTGCGGCTGCTGCGGCCAGACGAGGATCGGGCCGCGACGGACGTTTTCAGGCGCGCCTTGCACGCCAGGGAGATGACCGACGAGGAATGGTCGGCCATCTCCCCGTCGATGCAACCGGACCGCGGGTTCGGCGCGTTCGACCCGGAGTTGATCGGCACCGTCCGGTCCTTCGATTCGGAAGTGACGCTGCCCGGCGGCGGCATCACGCCACTCGCCGCGGTCAGCCTCGTCGGCGTCCGAGCCGACCGCATCCGGCGTGGCGTGCTGACCGGCCTGATGCGCGCCCAGTTCGAGGATTTCGCCGCGCGCGACGTCCCCGCGGCGATGCTGCACGCGTCCGAAGGCGCCATCTACGGCAGGTTCGGTTACGGCATCGCCGCGCGGGGCAAGTCGATCGAGATCGACAGGCACCGGGCCCGATTCCGCCAGGAGGTTCCGGCCGGTGGGCAGATCTCCTTGCTGGACCTGGAAAGCACCATCGAGCAGTGGCCGTCGCTCTTCGACGCCCTGCCGCGCACCCGGCCCGGGATGATCGCGCGGAGCCCGCATCTGTGGCCGGGCTACGAGCGGGAAGTGCGGCGGGCGACCACTCCTGTCACGACCGCCGTGCACCGAGGCGCGGACGGGGTCGACGGCTACGTCACGTACACCGTCGAGAGGGCCAAATTCGATGCCCCGTCGCTGCTGAAGGTCCAGTCCTTCCACTACGCGGGTCCTGACGCGTTCGCCGGGTTGTGGCGTTACCTGCTGTCGGTGGACCTGGTCGACCGCATCACCGCCGAGAAGCGGCCACTCGACGAACCCGTCGAGTTGCTGTTCGCGGACCCGCGGCGCGTGACCGTGCAGAAGACCCAGGACGAGGGCTGGCTCCGGTTGGTCGACGTCGCGAGGATGCTGGGCGCCCGCACGTACCGGAGCGAACCGGTCGTCATCGAAGTCACCGATCGCTTCCTGGACCACAACTCCGGCCGGTACCGCCTGTCCGAGGACGGCGCCGTCCGCACCACCGGCCCGGCGGATCTCGCGATGGACGCCGACACCTTGTCGATGCTGTACCTCGGCGGCTGGCGCGCGTCGGATCTCGCGGTCGCCGGACGCGTCCGTGCCACCGGCGAACTCGCCTTGGAACGGGCGGACCTGCTGTTCGGCACGCGAGTGAACCCCTGGTGCGGTACCTTCTTCTGACGTTGGAAGATCACACTCCCGGGGGTGGAGAAGCTTGAGCAGGCGAGCCGTCGCGACGGTCGGTCTGTGCTGCGCCGCTTTCGCGGTGCTGGCGGCGTGTTCGGACAGTCCGGTGCCCGCGCCGGCGACGAAGACCGTCACGGTCCCGCCGACGACGAGCACGCCCGCCACCGGCAGCACATCGGGCGGTTCCTCCAGTGCTCCGGGCAGGGTCTTCGACCCGAGGACCATGCAGGCGGACGTGAAGAAGGTCCTCACCGAGACGTATCAGCTCAAGGACGTCGGCGACGTGCTCTGCCCGTCCAACCAGACGGTCAAGGACGGCGGCACGTTCAGTTGCACGGTCCAGGTCGGCGGGGAGGGCAAGACCGTCACGATCACCGTCACGGGTGACGACGGCCGCTACGAAGTCGGCGCGCCGGGCTGAAAACCGGTTGGGTTCGCGGGGGCCGGACGGCAGGATCTCCTGTCATGAGCGAATTCCATGTGCGTGCCGTGGCCGAAGGCGAGCAGCGGGCCTGCCTCGAAGTCCTCGAAGAGGCCTTGCACGCCAAGCCGATCTCGGACGAAGCCTGGGCGAAGATGGCCCCGACTTGGCCCGCCGCGGGGAAGTTCGCCGCGTTCGACGACGACGGCACCCCCGTGGGGATCGCCAGTTCCTTCGAGATCGAGCTCACTGTCCCGGGTGGACGGAAGCTCACCACCGCGGCGGTCGACGGCGTCGGCGTCCGCGCGGACTGGACCCGTCGCGGGATCCTCACCACGATGATGGCCGCGCAGTTGGAAGACTTCGCCGCCCGTGGAATCCCGCTGGCCGCGCTGCACGCTTCGGAAGGTGTGATCTACGGCCGCTTCGGTTACGGCACGGCCACCTTCAGCAAGGGTGTGTTCGTCGAACGCCCCCGCGCCCAGGTCCGCGACGGCGTGGGACGGGACGGCGTGGTCAGGTTCGTCACCCCGGCCGAGGCGGTCCAGCGCGTTCCCGCGCTGTACGAACGCTTCGAGGGAACGCGGCCCGGGTTCGCCTCCCGCCCCGCCCAGTGGTGGCCGGGCTTCTTCGACAGGCTCGTCGCCGGGAACGACGGATATCGCGTCGCCATCCACAGTGGACCGGACGGGGACGACGGTTTCGTCGTCTACCGGACCATCGACGCGCGGGACCGGCAGGCGCCGGAACGCGGAGCGATCCTGGAGATCCGTGAACTCGAGGCAGCGACACCGCGGGCCTGGGCGGGACTGTGGCGCTTCCTGCTGCAGATCGACCTGGTCTCGGCTGTCGCCGGACGGGGCCGCCCGATGGACGAGCCCGTCGCCGAACTGCTGACCGACCCGCGTGCGGTGAACACGACCGAGGTCATCGACGACCTGTGGGTCCGGCTCGTCGACGTGCTCGCGGCCCTGCGGGCGCGCACCTACGGCACCGCGGAACCCGTGGTGCTGGAGGTGTTCGACAAACAGCTTCAGGACAACAACGGCCGATACGCCGTCGGCCCGGACGGCGTGGAACGCACCACCGCCGAGCCGGAACTTCGGTTGGACGTCAGCACCTTGTCGTCGCTGTACCTCGGCCATGGCCTGTTCACCGATCTGGCGTTGTCCGGCCGCGTCGAGGTGCTGGACGAGGCGGCGGCCGTCCGTGCGGACACGCTGTTCCACACCGCCCGTGCCCCGTGGTGCGGGACGTTCTTCTAAGCCGGATTGCGCCGTGGTTTGATCCGCACCTGCGGTAACGCGGGTGCGGGCAACCACGCCGTCGTCCCCTCGTAGCCGTCGACGCGCCCGAAGCGGCTTGCCTGTGCCTGCCACGCCTCGCGGTACTCGGCGATCTCGTCGTGGCTGCGGCCCACGAAGTTCCACCACATGACGAGTTCCTCGGTGAACGGTGCCCCGCCGAGGAGGAGCACCCTGGCCGGTACGTCGCCGTGGTTGGCCAGCTCCAGCCGCTTCGGACCGGGTGCGAGGTAGGCGAGCTCCCCGGTCCCCAGCGCGGTGCCGGCGACGGTGACCGAGCCGATGTCCTGCAGGACGCCGTGTTCGAAGGCGGAATCGACGTCGAGGGCCGAGGTCGCGCCGGGCTCGAGGGTGAGTTCGGCGCCCAGCAGGGGAGTGAACGCCGGGACCGGCGAGGTGATCCCGGCGAGGCTGCCGAGGAAGACCCGCGCGGTGGCACCGGGCAGCCGCGTCAGCGGCGGTGCGTGGTGCCGGAAGTCCCGTGCGGTGTCACGGTGTTCGTCCGGCAGCGCGATCCACAGCTGGACACCGTGCAGAGCCGACGTGTCCGGTGTGGACACTTCGGAATGCGCGATGCCGTGCCCGGCGGTCATCAGGTTGAGTTCGCCCGGCCGGACCACGGCCCGGGTGCCGATGCTGTCGCGGTGCTCGATCTCGCCGCTGAACAGCCAGCTCGCGGTCTGCAACCCGGTGTGCGGATGCGGCGCGACGTCCATCCCGCCGGACTCCGACACGTCCTGCGGTCCGTAGTGGTCGGCGAAACACCACGCGCCGATCAGGGACCGCTGCCGCTGCGGAAGGGTCCGGCGGACCCGGATCGCGCGCGGCCCGCCGAGCGGGACTTCACGCGGGGTCAGGACGGTGACGCCGTCGCCGGGCCGGTCCCGGCACAGCAACTCGGCCGGTTCGGTCTCGGTGTTGCTCACGGCTTGGGGAGCGCGGCCAGCAGACGCTCCACCGAACGGCCGAGATTCCAGCGCTCCGCCAGTTCCGCGACCTTGTCCGGGTCAGCGGGCTCGGACGGGACCGTGTCCGGACGGGACTGTTCGACCGGCGCGTCGGCCGCGACCCGGACGACGGTCGGCGCGACGGCGAGGTAGTCGGCGGCGTCGGTCAGCCGCAGCCGCGTCTTGAGCGGCACCCGCGAGTCGCCCGCGTTGGACGCCTCGATGAGCTCCTGCAGCGAACCGAACTGGGTGATCAGCTTCGCCGCGGTCTTCTCGCCGATCCCGGCCACGCCGGGCAGGCCGTCCGACGGGTCGCCTCGCAGCGCGGCCATGTCGGCGTAGCCGGGGCCTGCGTTGGCGGCCGGGATCCCATACTTCTCGGCGAGCTCGTCCGGGCCGAGGATCTCGGCTTTGTTCCAGCCCTTGCCGACGTAGATGACCACCGTGGGGGTCGGCTCGTGGCGCACGAGCTGGAACAGGTCGCGGTCACCGGTGATGACCTCGACCGAGGACTTCTTCTCACGGATCGCGAGCGCGCCGATGACGTCGTCGGCCTCGTATCCGGCCGCTTCGGCCGTCGCGAGCCCGAAGGCCTCCAGCAGTTCCAGGATGATCGGCACCTGCGGGGTGAGCGTGTCCGGCACTTCTTCGACGTCGCCGCCCTCCGGGACCTCTTCGGCCACGCGGTGCGCCTTGTAGCTGGGCAGCAGGTCGGTGCGGAACTTCGGCCGCCAGTCCGCGTCCAGGCAGGCCACGAGCCGGGCGGGCCGCCGGTCGACGAGGATCCGCGCGATGGTGTCGGTGAATCCGCGTACGGCGTTGACCGGCGTCCCGTCCGGGGCGGTCATCGACTCGGGCAGTGCGTAGAACGAGCGGAAGTAGAGGCTCGCGGAATCAAGGAGGGCGAGAGGTCCGGTCACGCGGACAGCCTGCCATGACCTTCCCGCCCTGCCCACTTGCCGCGCCCTGCGCGTGCCGGACTCAGATCTCGATCATGGACTCCTGTACCCGGTTCAGGTCGTCCTCGCTCAGCGGGATTCCCGCCACCAGCGTGAACCGCAGGCCGTCGGCGTTCCAGGAGTAGACGTGCTCGGCCCCGTCGTCGGGCTGGAAGGGGGCACCGTCCTCCGGCCGCTGGTCCACGACGACCGGGTATCGGCCGGCGGGGACGGTGAGCACGGTCCGGTACGCGCCGGTGATCCAGTTGCCGCTGCTGGAATTCATCCCCACGCCACCCGGCCAGTAACGCGGCACCTGAGCCCACCGCGCCGTGGCGGCCCGGACGTCGTAGGGCTGATCCAGGAGTTCTTCGAACTGTGCTGTGCTCGGAATCGGGAGCATCGGGCCGTCCCATTCGAACAGCTCGTCACCGAGAACCGCGTCCGGCGTGAAGTCGGTGAACTCCACGACGTGTTCGTATCCAGGCGGGCCGAGACGACGGAAGAGCCGTACCCCGGTGGCGGCGTCGACCGCTACCAGCTCGCCGTCTTCCGTTTCGTACTCCCAGGTCGGGCGGCCGATCCGGGTGCCGGCGGAGATACCCGACGGCGTGGTTTCCCACCAGTAGTCGTCCAGCATCACTCGACCGACGAGGGGGCGGCAAACCGCCGTGATCTCGTGATGCGTCGACGACGGCCCCCCGGAGTGGACTACCTCGTAGGACGGCGGCTCACCCGGCCGGTCGAAGATCCACTGTGCCCGCACGTCGCTGATGTAGAGCGGTTCGCCGTCCACCTCGGCGAACCGGCGTTCGTCGGCGGAGCGGTGCCACAGCTTGATCGTGCGCGGCGCCGCTCCCGATCCGGTCACCCTTACGGTGCCCGCCACGGCGACCCGGAACGCCGCGGCCATCAGGCCGCTCAATTCGGGCCAGCTCGGCACGCTGAGGTCCGCGTGAACATCCTCGGTCATTTCTTCTCCTCGGTCTCGGGGAGAAGCTAGCGGTGGGCACCGACGGTTCCGGTGAGAAGGAGGGCTGAAGGGGACTTTCCCCGCGTCTCACGCGGTGAAGGGCCCCTTCAGCCCTCGCTCGCTAGGCGGCGTAGGGCCGGACCTGCCTCGCGTCGCGCAGCGCGTTGGCCCACCAGTTCAGCTGGTTCAGCAACGTGGTCGCCGCGAGGTCGGCGCCGTCGGCGTCCAGGTGCTCGCCGTCGGAGCCGAAGTTGTTCCAGGCGTAGGGGAAGCTCACGGTTTCGCGGATCGTCATGGCGTGGAGTTCGGCGAAGACCGGGCGCAGGTGCTCGACCGCGCGCAGGCCGCCGGAGATCCCGCCGTAGGAGACGAAGGCGACCGGCTTGCCGTGCCATTCACGGCCGGTTTCGTCGAGCGCGTTCTTGAACGGGCCGGGGTAGCTGTGGTTGTACTCGGGGACGATCACGACGACGGCGTCCGCGGTGGCGACGCCGGAGGCGAGGCCGCCGGGGGTTTCGGCGAGGTCGATGACGGTCAGGGCTAGGTCGTCGCGCTGTTTGGCGCGATCGAGGAACCAGTTCGCGACTACGGGAGCGAAGCGGCCCTCACGGACGCTGCTGATCACGACGGCGAGCTGATAGGGCGAGTTCGTTGTCATGCCCAGACCGTAAAACCTGAACTTAGGTTGAGGTCAAACTCCAGAATCCGCCCATTTCCAAGAGGCAATCGCAGAGAACTCTTTGCAAAGGATTCTCTGCGGTTATAGGCTGGAAGGCATGGGGAAGAGCGAGAGGTATCTCGCGCGGATCGACGGCCGCCTTCTGCGAGCGTTGTCGCATCCGCTGCGGGTCAGGATTCTGGAACTGCTGCGGGAGGACGGCCCGGCCACGGCGTCCGGACTGGCGAAGCGGGTGGGGGAGAGTTCCGGGACCACGAGCTGGCATCTGCGCCAGCTGGCCGAATGCGGCTTGATCGCGGACGACGCCGAACGCGGCAGCAGACGCGACCGATGGTGGAAGGCCGTGCACGAAGGCGATCAGATGCGCGCCGCGGACTTCATCGACGACCCGGACCTCGCCGGTCCGTTCAACGCCTACGCCCACACGATGATCGAGCGGCGTCACGCCGCCGAAGCACAGTTCGTCGCCGAAGTGCGGGACTGGGCCGACGAGTGGATCGACAAGGTCAGCTTCCACGACTCGCCGCTGTCGCTGACTCCCGACGAGGCCGCCGCGTTGAGCGACGAGATCCTCGACGTGATCGGCCGCTATCGCCGTCCGGAGAAGGACGGCGACACCCAGGTCCGCGTGCACTGGGCGGCCTTCCCGAGACGGTCGCGCCCGGAACGACCATGAGCAGGCTGCCACTGGGGGCCCTGGTCGTGGCGTCGGGGATCTCCTCGGCCGGGGTGATGATGACACTGCTCGCGATTCCCTGGTTCGTCCTGCAGAGCACCGGGAGCGGCACCAAGACCGGTCTCGTCACCGCAGCCGAGGTGCTCGGCCTGATGGTCGCCGCACTGCTCGGCGGACCGATCGTGGACCGGGTCGGCACGCGCCGGGCCAGCGTCGGCGCGGACCTGCTGACCACCGTCACGGTCCTGCTGATCCCGCTCGCGACGAGCACGACCGGACTCGGCCTGCCCGGATTGATCGCGCTGTCGTTCGTGATGGGTGTGTCCCGCGGCCCCGCCGACACGGCGAAGCAGGTGCTGCTCCCCGGAGTCGCCGAACTCGGCGATGTCCGCATGAGCCGCGCCGCGAGCGCCGTCGAGGCGGCGATGAGAACCGGACGGATGGTGGGCGGGCCCGCCGCCGGCGCGCTCATCGCGCTGATCGGCCCGATCCAGGTGCTGTACGTCGACGCCGGTGCGCTGCTGCTGTCCGCCGCGCTGGTGTTCACGCTGATCCCCGCCGCGGCCGGTCCGCCGAGGCCGTCTTCGGGCGGATACCTCAAGGAACTGCGCGAAGGGCTCGGGTACGTCAAACGGGACGGCGTGCTGCGCGCGATCGTCGGCATGCTGATGCTCACCAACAGCCTCGACTTCGGCTTGCTCGGCGTCCTGTACCCGGCGTACGGCGACCAGGTCCTGCACAGCACCGCCCTCATCGGCGCGATGATCACCGCCGTCGCGGTCGGCGCGCTCATCGGCTCGGCGCTCTACGGCTGGGTGGGCCACCGGTTTTCGCGGCGGACCGCGATCCTCGTCGCCGTCGGCATCGAAGGCGCCCCGCGATTCGCCCTGCTCGCTCTGGAGCCGAAGCCGGCCGTCCTCCTCTCGGGGCTGGTGGTCGCCGGGATCGGGGCGGGCGCGCTCAACCCGATCCTGCTCCCGGTGGTCTACGAACGGGTTCCGGAGGCCGTCCGGGGCCGCGTGCTGAGTCTGCTCGTCGGCGGGGTGCTCGCCGCGATGCCGCTCGGCTCGATGGCGGCGGGACTGTTGCTGGACGGTGCCGGGCTCGTCGGCGCGCTCGCCGTGTTCGGCGGCCTGTACCTGATCGCCGGCACGTTCCCGGCGATCTTCCGGGTTTGGCGCGGGCTCGACGATCCCGCCCCGATCGGGGGTGACCGGCTGGTGAACCAGGGGGCGCGGACCGACTAGGCTCGGCGTCATGTCGCGCCGTTCCCTTCACAACCCAGCCCCCGACGCCGCCAGCCTCCGCGCTCGCCTCGACAGGGCCCGTGCCGCCGCGGCCGCCGCGGACACCGACGCCCTGCTGATCGCGCCCGGTTCGGACCTGCGCTACCTGATCGGCCAGGCCGGGGGTTCCTTCGAACGGCTGACCACGCTGGTGATCCCGGCCGACGGCGTCCCGGCGCTGGTGCTGCCGAAGCTGGAAGCCCCCGGTTACGCCGACGTCCCCGCCGACGAACTCGGCATCGAGATCGTCACCTGGGTCGACGGGGACAACGCCTACGAACTGGTCGCCGACAGGCTGGGCAAGGCCGGCCGTGTCGCGGTCAGCGACTTCACCCCGGCCCTGCACGTGCTGGCCTTCCGCGGCGCGCTCGGCGACGCCGAGCAGACGCTGGCCGGGCCGATCGTGCGTGAACTGCGGATGCGCAAGGACGCGGCCGAGATCCAGGCGCTGCGCGACGCGGGCGCGGCCATCGACAGGGTCCACGCCCGGGTCCACGAGTGGCTGCGGCCGGGCCGGACCGAGGCCGAGGTCGGCGCGGACATCACCGCCGCGATCGTCGAAGAAGGCCACACCCACGCCGACTTCGTGATCGTCGGCTCGGGCCCGAACGGCGCCAGCCCGCACCACGACGTCTCCGAGCGGGTCATCGAGCGCGGCGACGTCGTCGTGGTCGACATCGGCGGCCCCATCGCCGAGGGCTACAACTCCGACTCCACCCGCACGTACGCGGTCGGTGAGCCGCGCGACGCCGACGTCGCCGAGACGTACGCCGTCCTGCAGCGGGCCCAGCGCGCCGCGGTCGAGGCCGTCCGCCCGGGCGCCACCGCCGAGTCGATCGACGCCGCCGCGCGCGACATAATCGCCGAAGCGGGTTACGGCGAGTACTTCATCCACCGCACCGGTCACGGCATCGGCCTCGACGTGCACGAGGAGCCCTACATCATCAAGGGCAACGCGCTGCCGCTCGAGCCGGGTATGGCCTTCAGCGTCGAGCCCGGTATCTACCAGCCGAACCGCTGGGGCGCCCGCATCGAGGACATCGTCGTGGTCACCGAAGACGGTGTCGAGTCGGTCAACCAGCGTCCGCACGACCTGATCGTGCTCGACGCATGACCGGTTCTCTGGAGCCGCTGGACCAGGCCATCGTGGGTGAGCTGGCGGCGGACGGGCGGCGCAGTTTCACCGACCTCGCCGAGCGGGTCGGGCTCTCGGTGTCCGCGGTGCACCAGCGGGTGCGGCGCCTGGAGCAGCGCGGCGTGATCCTCGGATACACCGCGCGGCTCGACGGCGAACAGATCGGCCTCCCGCTCACGGCGCTGATCTCGCTGACACCGAACGATCCGGCCGCCCCGGACGACTATCCGCAGCGGCTCGAGCACATCAAGGAGATCGAGTCCTGCTACTCGGTCGCCGGGGACGAGTCGTACATCCTCCTGGTCCGGGTGGCTTCGCCGCTCGGCCTGGAGGATCTGCTCCGCCGCATCCGCGAGTCCGCCAAGGTCTCGACGCGGACCACGGTGGTGCTGTCGACGCCGTTCGAAGGTCGCTCGCCCACCTTGTGAAATCGGAAACCGGGTGGGCTTGCGCGGCGCTGGTACGATAAAAGGTATGGCAACACGTAAGGTCACACTCTCACTCGACAGTGGTGCGCTCGAGTTCGCCGAGCGGGCGGCCAAGGCACACGGGATTTCGGTCTCGTCGTGGTTGTCCAAGGCTGCCCGCAGGGAAGCCGTCCGCACCGGATACACCCCGCAGCGAGCCCCGGTCGCACCGTCCGCCGAATCGGACGAGGCCGAGCTGACAGCCGCGGAGAAGGATCTGCGTGCACAGGGGTGAAGTCTGGACGTACCACCCCCCGACCGAACCGGCACGGCAGCGCACCGTCGTACTGCTGTCCTCGGACGGGGTGAACGAATCCGAGCGGCCGTGGCTGCTCGGAACCGAACTGCTGGACCGTGATCCGCAGGACATCCTCGGTGTCGCGGTCGACGCGCGCTATTGGGTCTCCACGCTGAACCTCACGCGCCTGTACCGGCCATGGTTCGACGAGAAGATCGCGGAGATCGACCAAGAGGTCCAGGAGCGCATCGACATCGCGTTGCGCGCGGCACTGGATCTCTAGCGGGCGATGACCTCGGGTGCGGCGTGCAGCTTGCCGTCGGCTCCCGAGAGGCACGACGCGTTCCCGCCGCGGGCGGCGAGGAACTCGTTGAGGCAGTTCGCGATCTGAGCGTGCCCGTTCGCGTTGGGGTGGAAGGACTCCTGCAACGCGTGGCTCGCGCGGTCCACCTGGCCGAGGTCACGCAGCTGCAGCGTCAGCCTGCTGAACCACTCGTTCGCCGGTTCGCTGCTGCACGCTTCGCGGCCGGCACCCGCCCGTGAAAGGTCGAGGAACCGCGAGCTGGTCGCCCTCGATGCCTGCTTGAGCCCGTCCGAGAGGACGGAGACGCCGTCGCGGCGCATCCATTCCAGGTCCTCGGTGCGGAACGGGCAGCCGTTGAGGCTGCGCAACGCCTCCGGGATCTGGGGGCCGACGGGCGAGGCGTACGACATCAGCACGAGCTGGTAGTCCGCCGGGACGTAACCGGCCTGCGCCAGCACCTTCTTGACGTCCGCGACCGCGTTGGTCACCTTCGGCACCATGGCGTCCACTTTGGACTTCCAGGTGGTGCGAAGCGCCTCGCTGCAAGGCGGATTCTGCGGCGAGAACCACGCCTTGAAGCACTCGCTGACCTGAGCGGAGAACTTCGGCTCGTCGTTCGCGCCCACCGCGATCACCACCGCGGCGACCCGGTGATTCTTGATCAGCTCCGCGAGCTGCTGCGCCTGCGACGGTTCGGTCCATTGCTTGGCCTCGCCGAGAGCGATCTGCTCGGAAGGCGCGCCCGAACAAGCGAGGTTCTTCCGTGCGGTGACGTCGGGGATCTTGATCTGCTCGACGAAGGCGTTGGGGGAGCGGTGGCACCAGTTGCCGCCCTGCCCGTTGGTCGTGGGCGTGTAGTCGCCCGCGCCCTCACCGGAAACGGTGCTGTCGCCGATGGAGACGACCGTCAGCGGCCCCGTTCCCGGCGGGCCTTGGCGCGGGGACGGTTGCCCCGGGCGGCTCTCCGACCCGGTAAAGGCAATGAACCCGACGAGAACCACCACGAACGTGAGCGCGAGAGCACCCCACCACCACCGGAAACGTCGCATCGTCACCGGATTCTACGGACTCCTTGCCCGACAGGGTGATCATGGCGGTGTGACGTTGCGTATCCGGCCGGACGAGGGCGACGGAGCGAGGCTCCGCCGCCCTTGGGAACCGGGGGTGGTCAGACGCCGGCCCAGCGCTCGATCGCGGTGTCGAGCAGCTTCCGCGCATTGTCGTCGGAGACGTTGTCCGCCCAGGCGATGATCCCGTCCGGACGCACGAACAGGCTCGGCTCGGAAGCATCGGCGTCCGCCACGTATGCGACCAGGTGCTCCAGCCCGCGGACCGCTTCCGCGTACCGGCCCTCGGCGGACCGGTCGAGGAGAACGAAACGGCCGTCATGGGCGTGATCCGCGAGACGGCCTCCGGTGCTCAACTCGGCGTCCCCCGTGATGGAACCGACAGGCTCCTCTCCGTCCTCGGCGACGTCGTACCGCTGCAGGATCCCGGAGGACAGCGCGATCATGTGGTTCGTCGCACCCGGAACGGTGAACAGATCGTCGCCGATCACCTTCCGCAGCTGCGCGGTGCGTTCGTCGCCCCGCATGAGGGCGACCTGCGCCCTCGTCCAGTCCAGCACCCACGCGCCGATCGGATGCCGTTCGGAGTGGTAGGTGTCGAGCAGTCCCGCCGGAGCCGTGCCCTGGATGGTCGCGGCGAGTTTCCAGCCGAGGTTGACCGCGTCGCCGAGCCCGAGGTTGAGACCCTGCGCGCTGAACGGCGAATGCACGTGGGCGGCGTCGCCGGCGAGGAACACCCGGCCGCGACGGTAAGCCCGCGCCTGACGGGCGTTGTCCGACCACCGGGTCGCCCGGCCGTGCAGGCCGGTGATCGTCACGGGGATCCCGCTGACCTCCCGCACCGCGCTCTGCAGCTCCTCGACGGTGACGGGCGCGTCGCGGTCTTCCGGCTGCGGCGTGAACCGGGCGACGAGGATGCGTCCGGGCACCGGGCCGTAGGTGTAGATGCCGCGGGGGGTCCAGTTCCAGCCGCGGCGCAGCTCGCTTGGGTCGTCGAAATCGGCGATCGCCTGGTAGCCCACGAGTTCCGGGTCGGTGCCCACGAAATCGACGCCGAGCGTCCTGCGGATGACGCTCCGGCCGCCGTCGGCCGCCACGACCCAGCCGGCCGTGAAGTCGCCGGCGCTGGTCTCGACGACGACGTCGGCATCGTCATCCAGGTCCGTGCCCGTGCCGCGCAACCCCCGCACCTCGACGCCGCGGCGGATCTCGACGCCGAGCCGGGCGCAGTGTGCTCCGAGAAGCAGTTCGAGATCGTGCTGCGGCACGAAGATGCCGTTGGCCACGGCGGTGTGCGCGGCCAGCACCGGATCGTCCTGGTCGACGAGGTCGTGCCGGAACATGAGCCCCGCGAAATGCCCGATGACCGCGAACCGGCGGGACTTCTCGTTGGCCGCGTCCTCGAGCGCGCGCACGGTTCGGTTCATGCGTCCGGTGGTGAAGGCCCCGGAGGCGGCAAGGCGACCGCGCTGCACCTCTTCCGCGGCGGGGAGCAGGCCACGCCGGTCGAGAATCTCCGCGCTGGCGACGTTGATCGAACCGGACTTGATCGTCTGATCGGGCTCTTCGAGCCGCTCCAGCACGGTCACTCGCACTCCTCGCAGGGCCAGCTCGCTCGCGAGAAGCAGGCCGGTGGGCCCCGCTCCGACGACGATCACAGCGTTCCGCATGCCATCTCTCCAAGGTTTACTCGGTAAGTTTACTTGGTAAGCTTAACGAGTAAAGGTACGGTTGTCACATGGCGAAGCGAGGAGACAGGGGCGGGGCGAAGACGCGGGCGCATATCGCCGCCGTCGCGACGGAGCTGTTCCTGGAGCGCGACTTCGACGACGTCACCGTCGCCGAGGTCGCCGCCGCGGCCGGTGTGTCGAAGGTGACGGTGTTCGCGCACTTCGATCGCAAAGAGGACCTCGCGCTCGACAGGCTGCCTGACGCCGTCGGTATCGCCAGGGCCTCGATTCGCGAGCGGCCGGACGGGGTGGACGTCGTCGAAGCCTTGCGCCGGACGGCTCTCGCCCTCGCGGAAGAACAGCATCCGCTCTCAGGGCTGGCCGAGGGGGGCGATCCGCTCGCGCGCACTGTCGCCGGTTCGCGGGCGCTCATTTCGCGGCTGCGCGAGTTCGAGCACGAGATCGAGGCGGAGCTGGCCGACGAGCTCGAGAACGACGCCCGGTTCTCGGGCGACAGCGAACTGGTCGCCGCGCTGATCGTCGCCGCGTACCGCACCGTCGCCGTGGCGACGGTGCGGCGACGCCTCCACGGAGACGATCTCGCCGCCGTGGTCACCGCGCACTGCGAGCGGTTGAACGCCGCCTTCGGCGCGCTGTCCACGGCTCTGCGGAGCTGAGCTCATACCGCCGGGCCGCACCAGATGCGGGAGCACCTGATGCGGCCCTGTGGCGGGGTCAGCGCTTACGCCAGATCGAGACCTCAAGATCGGTGATCTCGTACCGGCGGCCGTCGACCCTGGTCAGGCTCGGCTCCGTACTTTCCGACAGCAGCTCGAACGCCTCGCCGAGGACGTTCGCGAGTTCGGCGGCCGACGCCCGCGGGAGCGCCACGAGCAGCAGCCCTCCTGCGCGCAGGAGGTTCGCCGAACCGACGAGCGGTCGCAGGTAGCCCGCCGCGCCGCCGAGTCGGTCGAAGGCGTCCGCCACGACAGCGCCGTCGAACGTGCCGAGAGCGGCGGGTGGACGGGCCGTCTCGGCGAGGACGAACGAGACACCGCCGCCCGCCGAGAGCGACGGCCGCCGCGCGTGCAGCTCCCCGCGTCCCGGCACCCGGTAGCCGACATCCGTGCCTTCGGCGAGCCGGTCGGCCGCCGCGATGAGCGACGGCCGGTCGTCAAGGCCGACCACCTCGACCGGATACCGGGCGAGCGAGAACGCCAGCCCGCCCGCCCCGGTGGCGAGATCCGCGACACGGCGTAGCTCGACCCCGGCGGTGGCCGCGGCTTCGGTGAACTTCGCGGTCAGCCGGTCCGGATAGGCCGCGGTCGCGGCGAGCGGGTGCCCGGTCCGGCCGAAGGCCTGTTCGGCGGTGCCGTACTGGCCGAGCAGCACCCGGTCGAGCTCCGCGCGCGCCTCGCTGTCCACAGTGGATTCCGGTGCCACGACCAGCCGGATCCCCGCCTGCTGCAGGAAATGCGGCCGGTAGAAATGCCGCGCCCAGATACTGCCGAGTTCGCCGGTGCTGATGTACGCGCCGCCGAGGATCAGCTGATGCTGCCCGCCGTAACTGGGTACCGAGAAGTCCTCGTAGTAGGGATGCGGGGTGAAGCCTTCGAGCGGGTTGAAGGTGTCTTCGCTCCACGCCCACAGGTTGCCGCCGGCGTCGTGCAGGCCCTGAGAGGTCGTCGGCGAGAGGTCGACAGGGCCTTCCGAACCCCAAGCGAGACCGAGGTTGACGCCTGCCTCACGCAGCTGCCCGCCGTCGAGCCGCATGACCACGTCGTCCGCGACTCCGGGACGTTCCGGCAGATCGCGCAACAGGAAGTACTCCGCTTCGGTCGGCAGCCGGTAGTCCCGACCCTCCTTTTCGGACCGCCAGGCGGCGAAAGCCTTGGCCTCGTGGTAGTTCACCACCACCGGCCAGTCCCATGGCATGTCGATCTCGTCGAACAACGTGCGCAGCCGGAACGCGTGCAGCCCGGTCGGGCCGGTCGGGATCCAGAAACGCGGCCACTTGGTGTTGCGGAAGCGGCGCCAAGCCTCGCCCTCCGCCGACCACAACTCCGGCCGCCGGTAGCCGCCGTCGGCGACGAATCCGTGGAACTCGCCGTTGCTCACCAGACAGCGCGCCGCTTCGAAGTCCGGCAGCTCCTGGCGGCGTGAACCGTACGCGCTGTCCCAGCCGTAGGACGGGAAGGACAGCGGTTTGCCGAGCTGGGCCGTGCGTCCGGGCACGGTGACGGTGCCGTTGGCCGGTACGGAACCCGGCTCGGGTTTGCCGGTCTCGGTGGTGCGGCGCAGCGGTGACGGTGCCGGCCACGCGGCGGGCCGTTCTACCAGGCGCGAACGCATCTCGCGGACCAGCACCGAACTGGTCTCGAGGTGGATGCGATCGTGCTCGATGGACAGCAGCAGGGCCCACGCCTGGTCGTTCATCGTCACCGGGCGCCCGAGGTCGGGGGCGAACGGCGTGGTCTCGATGATGCCGACGACCGTCCGGTACACCTCGGCCCGGTAGTCCTTCACCTCCGAAACCGACGGCCACACCATCTCGTTCTTCGACATGTCGTCCCACGAGTTCTCGTCGACACCCATTTCCAGGATGTGCTCGAGGTAGGCGTCGATCGGCGCGTCCAGCAGCCCGGAAACCCGCAGCTTGTTGACGTACAGCGAAGTCGTGTGGCCGTAGTAGAAGATCATCGGGTGACGCAGGTTGTGGTCCGGCGGGCGGTAGAACGCTTCCGCGCCCTTCAGCCCGGCGAACATCACCTCGTGCAGTGTCCAGGCGTTGTCGAAGTAGTCCAGCACCTCTTCGCGGCTGCAGACGGACAGATCGGGCAACGGCAGTGCCCTGATCTCGCCGGATTCGGCGACACCGGGGCAGCGGCCGGGTTCCGGGCGGACCCCGGTGTACCACCACTGTGGATCCCGGGGTCCGTTCAACCGCTCGTCCGCGTGTTTCAGCGCATTTCTCTCCCAGGGTTCCGTATTGACCGTCGACGTCATCTGACCTCACTTCAGTTCGTCGGGGCACTGAGGGCCGGCTGCGAAAACCGTCGCATCTTCGAAAAGGTCATTTCCTCTCCTTTCGTGCCCTGAATCGCCCTTCTGAAGAAGTCCGGCTGGACAGCGCAAGCGCGGAGATGCCCCTTGATCACGGGAGATGGGACCGTCGGCGTTCCGATTCCTCCAGTTGCGAGGTGAAAGCTTGTCGACGAAACCCTGTGTCGTGCTCGTGGACACCTACGAAACCGCCGACCACGGGTTGCCGCAGACCGCTCGGCACATCGCGCCGACGTTCGTGGCGCTCGGCGCGGAATGCGTGCGCGTGCAGAGCGCGCCCGACGCGCCCGGGCAGTACCGGAAGTCCTCACCCACCATGAGCAACTACCGCGAGAACATCGTCCACGACGGCGATCTCACGAAGACGCTGGACGCGCTGTCCGTGCACGAGCCGGTCGCGGTCGTGGCCGGTGGCGAGTACGCGGTCGCGTTCACCGACGTGCTCAGCGAAGCACTGGGGGTACCGTCGAACGGCACCGCCCTGTCCTTGGCGCGGCGGGACAAGTTCGCCATGGGTGAGGCCGTCGACGCGGCGGGCCTCAACGGCGCGAGACAGCTCCTGACAGCCGATGAGGCCGAGCTCGCCGCTTGGCACCGGGCGATGGGCGGCAGGATCGTGGTGAAGCCGAACCGCAGCGCCGGTGGCGACGGGGTGGCCTTCTGCGACACCCCGGAACGGTCGGTCGAGGCCTTGCGCGCGATCACCAGCCGCCAGAACGTGTTCTCCGAGGACAACGACTTCGTCGTCGCGCAGGAGTATCTCGCCGGCAGCGAGTACATGGTCAACACGGTGAGCATGGACGGACTGCACCAGGTGTGCGACATCTGGAAGAGCTCGCGGTTCGCCATCAACGGGGTGTCCGATCTGCTCGGCGCCTGCCAGATCGTGCCGCGTCGCGCGCCGGGCCACGACGAGCTGGTGGAGTACGCGTTCGCCGTGCTCGACGCGGTGGGCATCCGGCACGGGGCCGCGCACGTCGAGATCAAGCTGACCCCGCGGGGACCGCGGCTGATCGAGGTGGGTTCCCGGCTTTCCGGCGGCGACCTGCCACATCTGGCGCGGCTCGCGATCGGCGAGTCCCAGCTGGACTGGATGGCCGACGCCGTGCTCCGGCCGGAGAGGTTTCGCGAGCGCTGGGGCGAGGACTACCGGATCCAGCGCCACTACGCGTGGTCCGCGCTGCTCTCGCCGGTCGAGGGCACACTCCGCCGGTACACGGTGCTCGAGGAGATCGAGCGGCTGGAGAGCTTCCACGAGATGTTCGTGCTGACCCGGCCCGGGAAACCGTTGCGCCGCACCGTCGACGACACGACGTTCCCGGTGGTCGTCACGTTCATGCACGAGATCGAGGAGTACGTCCTGCGCGACCTCGGCACGCTGCGGTACCTCGACGGTGTGGGCTGCTACGAGCTGGAATCATGACGGCGCAAGGGTTCCTGCGGACGCGGCTCGGCGGGCTGCCCAAATCGTTCTGGGTGCTGTGGACGGGCACGCTCGTCAACCGGCTCGGCACGATGGTCCTGCCGTTCCTGGCGTTGTACCTGACCAGCGAGCGCGGCCTTTCGGTGGCGACGGCGGGTACCGTGCTGGCGCTGCTCGGGATCGGGCAGGTGTTCTCGCAGCTGATCGGTGGCGTGCTGGCCGACCGCATCGGACGGCGGGCGACACTGACCGGAGGCATGCTCGCGACCGGCGCGATCATGCTCGTGCTGGGTTACGTCGAGCGCCTCGAACTGATCGCGGTCGCCGCGCTGCTGCTCGGGCTGGCGCTCGACGTGTTCCGCCCGGCGACCCAGTCGATCGTGGCGGATCTGGTGCCGGGCGCCGACCGCACGCGGGCCTTCGGACTGCTGCTGTGGGCGATCAACCTCGGCTTCTCGATCGCGATGGTACTGGGCGGCACGATGGCCCGCGCCGGTTTCACGACGTTGTTCTGGGTGGACGCGGCGACGTGCGTGCTGTTCGCCCTGTTGGTGTGGAAGGCGGTACCGGAGACGCGCGGTGGCGGCCCGACCCGGGAGCGGGGTGGCTTCACCGTCGTCTTGCGCGACCGGGTCATGGTCGGGTTGATGCTGGTCTCGCTGGCGGTCGCGTTCGTGTTCCTGCAGAGCTTGGCGACCCTGCCGCTGGCGATGAGGGAGGACGGCCTTTCGCCGGCGGGGTACGGCCTGGTGATGGCTGTCAACGGGATCGTCATCGTGGTCGTGCAGCCGCTGGTGGGTCATCGGCTGGGCCGTTGGGATCCTTCACGGGTGCTCGCGTGCGGGATCCTGTTGACGGGCTTGGGTTTCGGTGCCACGGCCTTCGCGTCGACGACACCGGTGTACGCGGCGTGCGCGGTGTTCTGGACGCTCGGCGAGATCGTGATCCAGTCGGTGGGCGTCGCGATCGTGGCCGAACTGGCCCCACCGCATCTGCGTGGGCGCTACAACGGCGCCTACGGTACGGCGGCGGGCCTCGCCGCGTTCGTCGCTCCGTTGGGCGGAACCCAGCTGCTGGTGCTGGGCGCGCCGGTGCTGTGGACGGTCTGCCTGGCCCTGTGCCTGGCCGCGGCCGTCGGCCAGCTGTTGCTCGGCAACGCCGTCCGCCACCGGATGGCCACCGCGTCCGTTCCCGTGGCGGCCTGATCCGGCTTCACCCCGCGGTGGGGCGACCGTCCATCCTGGACGCGAGGATCGCCGCGCCGGGACCGGAAACGTCGCCGAGAGCGGCGACCCGGCCCGCGATCGTCAGCAGGAGCGCCTCGCCACGGCCATGGACTTCCGGCCCGGACCCGGTCGACCAGCCGAGATCGGTGGCGACGAGCCGGAGCCCGCGTGCTCGCCGGCCGGCCTTGATCGGCGGGGCGTGGAGAGCGAAAGCCAAGGCGTGACGCAGCCGATCCGGCGGCACCTCGCGCGGGAACCCCAGCGGGCGTCGAATGTCCTGATGGTGGATGAGCCCGTCGAGCAACGCCACCCGTCCGCCGAACGCGGAGGTCAGGCCGCGCGGCTCGAGGTGCTCCTCGATCCTCGCGATCAGCTCGTCCGGTGTCCGGTCGGGTTTGCGCGCGACCCCGAGCGCGTTCATCCTGTTCAGCCGCAGACCGGCACGGAGGGCCTGACCGAACAGGTCCCGGAGGCGCAGGGCGTCGTAGTCGACGACATGGGCGACCACTTCCCGGACCGTCCACTCCGAACACAACGTCGGCTCGTCCCAGTGCAGGGGGGACAGAGTCCGCAGGAACGCGGCGAAGTCCGCACGTTCTTCCCTGGCGAGTCGAGCGACGGTGTCCACCGGCGGCCTCCTGGGATCACTGGTAGTCGAGCCACCCGCAAACGTAGTAGTCGGTGTCCTCGTTCCGCTCGACATACCAGGAATAGACGACGTCACCCGCGATTTTGCCGGTGCGCGCGTTCCGCTGGGTGACGGTGGCCTGGACCGTCACGAACTCCTGTCCCGGCGGGACGGAGTACGGCAGCATCTGCCAGCGCTCGACGTAGTGCCCGTGGAGCTCGAACCCGAGCAGGGTCGACCGCAGGCGCGGGCACGTTCCGCTGCGCAGCGCGGTCATGTCGTGATTGGCGAGACCGTTCATGTAGACCTGGAACACCCGGTCGATCGCGGCGGGTTCGAGGCCGGGCGCGGAGGATGAGGTCGGCGCCGGGGGCGTCACGGTCAGGGTCTGGGTCTCGACCGAGGGAGCCGAGTACGACGTGGACGTCTCGGGCGCGGAGTCGTAACGCGGTACCGGGAGCCCGCCTCGGCACGCCGAAAGGACCGTGCCGAGGCCGATCAGGAGTACGCCCGCCCGAGCGCGCGAAGTCAGAGGTCTCACACCGCCGACGCTAAGCGGCCTTCATGAAATTCGGATGAAGTTGATTCGGGTTGCGGCGCGAGCCAGTGATACCGCCTCGTGAGCGCGGTGAAGGGGACCTTCACGCGGCCTCGCTGTGGCTGCTGATGCTCCTGGGGCCACCCGGGTGTCCGTGAAGGCCTCCTTCACTACCCTGAGCGTAGGGAAGGAGGCCTTCACGGACATACTCCGAGAGGACAGGTTGCCTTACCTTTCAATAGCCTTTGCCTGCCTTGGAGTACGTGATGGCCTCGTTCGTTGCGTCTAGCGCAGTGAAGGGGTCCTTCAGGCGGCCTCGCTGCGGCTGCTGGTGCCCCTGAGGTCTTCACGGACCTACCCGACAGGTACCCCTCACTAACCGTCCTGACCACTTACGAGGCAGTCAGCAGTTCTCCATGAAGTGCCGGAGCACCCGCGTGCCGAACCGCAGCCCCTCGACCGGGACGCGTTCGTCGACACCGTGTGCCATCGCGCGATAGGGGAAGCCTTCCGGCAGCCACAGCGGCGCGAAACCGTAGCAGTCGATCCCGAGCGGGCTGAAGGCTTTCGCGTCCGTCCCGCCGCCCATGCAGTAGGGGACCACCACGGCTTCGGGATCCTCCGAACGCAGCGCGTCCGCCATCGCGTCGAACCACGGCGAGTCCACCGGGGCCTGGACAGGCGGCTGGTGCGCGACGAATTCGCGCGTCACGCCTTCGCCGAGCATCGCGTCGATCTCGGCGAACAGGTCCGGCTCGGCACCGGGAAGGACGCGGACGTCCACCTGGGCCTCGGCCGAACTCGGGATCACGTTCACCTTGTAGCCGGCGTCGAGCATGGTCGGCGTCGTGCTGTTGCGGACGGTCGGCACCACCAGCGCCCCGGCGGGCCCGAGCCGCGCGATCGTTCCGTCCACATCGGACAGATCGACCGGGACCCCGAGCGCCTCGCCGGTGCGCTCCAGGAAGGCTTGCACCGTCGGGGTCAGCTGGACCGGCCAGCGGTGCGCGGCGATCTTGCCGAGCGCGGCGACCAGCCGGGTGACGGCGTTCTCGTCGTTGGGCCGCGACCCGTGCCCCGCGCGGCCTTTGGCGGTCAGCCGCAGATGCGCGGTGCCGCGTTCGGCCGTCGCCACCGGATAGAGCCGTACGGTCCGTCCGTCGGCGGCGGGGACGTGGTAGCTGTAGGCGCCCGACTCGCTGATCGCGGCCGCGCAACCGTCGAACAGGTCGCGGTGTGCCGCGGCGAGCCAGTGCGCGCCGTATTCGCCCTTGTCCTCCTCGTCGGCCACGAACGCGAGCACGATGTCCCGCCGCGGCCGGAAACCGGTGGCGAGGGCGGCGAGCACCATCGCGCAGAAGTCCTTCATGTCGACCGCGCCGCGACCCCACAGGAATCCGTCGCGGACCTCGCCCGAGAACGGGTCCATCGACCAGTCGGCGGCGTCGGCCGGGACGACGTCGAGATGCCCCTGCACGAGCAGCGCGGGCAGGCTCGGGTCGGTGCCGGGGACCCGGGCGATCACGTTCGCGCGCCGGGGCGCGGACTCGATGATCTTCGAGTCGATCCCGAGCCCGGACAGCAGCGACGCGACGTACTCGGCAGCCTCGCGCTCGCCCTCGGAATCCCCGTTGCCCCGGTTCGTGGTGTCGAACCGGATCAGCCGGGAGCAGACTTCGACGACATCCAACTCAGCCATAGATACCCTGCACCGCCCCAGCCGCGATCGCCGTGACGATCTTGAACGCTTTCATCGCTTCGGTCATGTCCGGCGCGTCGAAACCGACCCGCCGCACGCCGATCTGTTCCACCGTCGGGATCACCGCCGCGGCCTGCGCGAGATGGCTCGCGTCGAACTCGACCTCGATCCGGTGAGGGGTGGTGAACCGCTCGACCCGGCCCGCCCGGTTCATCGCGTCCGCCGCGGCCGAGGACAGCAGTTCGGCGGTCCTGGCGGGCGGGAGGCAAATCGCGGCGTAGCGGCTGATGCACTCCTTCACCGTGACCAACTCGGCCTCGGGCGCGTAGTCCTGGGCGTCGTCGCAGGCCTTGTCATCACCGGAAACGACCAGCACCGGGACGCCGTACTCGGCCGCCATCGCGGCGTTGAGCCTGCCTTCGCTGGCGGGGACGTCGTCGAGCCATACGCCGGTGATCTGGTTCTCCAGGTACGTATGCGACAGGACGCCGTCGAAACCGGCGCCCGCGTGGTAGCCGAGGAAGACGACGCCGTCCACACCGGTTTCGATGCCTTGCATCATCGAGAGCGGCTTGTGCCTGCCGGTGAGCATCCGCGCCCGTCCGTCGAGATCCTCGAGCAGGAGATTCCGCTGGGACGAGTGCGCCTCGTTGACCAGCACGTCGGTGGCACCGGAGTCGAACAGGCCCGCGATGGTGGCGTTGACGTCGCCGGTGAACAGGCGCCGGAATCGTTGCCACTGTTCGGTGCCGGGGATGACGTCCTCGGTCCAGGTGACGCCGGTGGCGCCCTCCATGTCCGCCGAGATCATGATGCGCATGGAGGGCACCCTAACCGAGGCTCTTTGCCCTCGCCGCCGGAATCAGGGCCAGGAGCCCGAACGCGGATAGACCGCCCAAGCGCGCTCCCAGGCCGCGGCCCGGTGCCGGTTCAGCACCAGCCGGACGGTCCGGTGCAGCAGGACGAGCGCGGCGACCACCGCGAACCAGAGCCAGAGGCCGACGAGCACCGAATCGAACACGGCGGTGGACGCGGTCCTCGGAGCGGCGGTGAGATCTCCGCGGGCGTCGAGCCAGATCGGCACGGGCGATCCGGCGGGGCTGCCCGGCGTCGCGAGGACTCCGCCGGTGTGCCGGGCGCCGCGCGAGTCGGTCCAGGCCGCCTCGGTGGTCGAGTCCTCGGTCCCGACGCTCTCGCTGTCGACGATGCGGACGGGCGCGGCCTTCAGCAGGTACGCGGTGGCGGCCTGACGTCCGGCCGCGTCGGTGGCCGCCGCGGCCACCTGCCTGCCGTGGTTGGCCGAGCCGACGGCTGCCGCCACGGGGACGGCGAGAAGCGCGGCGAGGATGACGAGTTTGAGGATGAGGGCTTCGAAGCGGTCCGAACCGCGGGCGAGCGAGTTGTGACCCGGGAAGAGCCGTCGCCTGAACCGGGCGATCGGACCGCTGGACCCGTGCACGAGGAACCCCATTCCCTCAGACCGCGAAAACCTCCGGCTTCGATTCTCGGTCACCGGGGCGCCGCTGTCGCGGTATGGGGACACAGACCACTCTGTGAATCCGTACACAACTTTAATTCGTTTTGCCCGTCCGGGTTCTCTCGCTACCGTTCTCGCCATGGGGTTCTTCTTCTACCTGTGATTCTCGCCTTCGACGCGGCCCTGGCGTAGAGCCTTCGCTCCGCCGGGCCGCGTCTTTCCGCATGTTCTTCTTCCCTGCGAGAATCAGGAGGACGCCCCTGTGCGTACCCCGCATCGGAATCCCGGAACACAACTCGTGCTCTCCGGTGTCACCAAACGTTTCGACGACCACGTCGTACTCGACCAGGTCGGCTTCACCGTCAAACCGGGGGAGAAGGCGGGCGTCATCGGCGACAACGGCTCGGGCAAGTCCACCTTGCTCAGGCTGATCGCCGGCCACGACCGGGCGGACAACGGCACGGTGACCGTCACCGCGCCCGGAGGCGTCGGCTATCTCCCGCAGACGCTGGAGCTGCCCGAAACCGCCACGGTCGGCGACGCGATCGACCTCGCGCTGGCCGACCTCCGGAACCTGGAGTCCCGGTTGCGGGCGGCCGAGACATCGCTCGAGACCGCCGAAGACCTGATCGTGTACGGCGATCTCACCGCCGCGTACGAAGCCCGTGGCGGCTACGAGGCCGATGCCAGGGTGGAAGTCGCCCTGCACGGGCTCGGGCAGCCCGGTCTCGATCGCGGCCGTCCGCTGGGCAGCCTGTCCGGTGGGCAGCGGTCCCGGCTGGCGCTCGCCGCCACCTTGGCCGCGTCGCCCGAACTGCTGCTGCTGGACGAGCCGACCAACGATCTCGACGACGAAGCCGTCGCCTGGCTGGAGGACCACCTCCGCGGGCATCGCGGCAGGCTCGTCGCGATCACCCACGACCGGACGTTCCTCAGCCGGGTCACCACCACGATCCTCGAGGTCGACGCCGATCGCCGGACCGTGCACCGGCATGGCAGCGGCTACGCGGGTTATCTCGCGGCGAAGGCGGCCGCGCGGGCGCGGTGGGTCCGGGAGTACGAGGAGTGGCAGCTGGAGAAGTCCCGTCAGGAACGGCTGGCGGACGCCAACATCGACCGGTTCTCGGCGATCCCGCGCAAGGCTCCGGCGGCCTTCAGCGGGGCCGGTGCGTTCCGGGCCCGCTCCCGGGCGCACGGGGCGATGAGCCGGATCCGGTCGGCTCGCGAGCGGATCCAGCGGCTGGAGGCCGACCCGGTTTCGCCTCCGCCGCGGCCGCTCCGGTTCACCGGGCGGATCGGCACGGCGGAGGTGGCGGCCGATCGTCACGTGGTGAAGGTGGACGGCGTGTCGGTGGACGGTCGCCTGCCGCGGACGTCGCTCTGCGTGCTGCCCGGCGAAAGGGTGCTCGTGACCGGTCCCAACGGGGCGGGCAAGACCACTCTCATGCGGGTGCTCGCCGGCGAACTGGCGCCGTCGACCGGTTCGGCGGAGCGGGCGGGCCGGATCGGTTTCCTGCGTCAGAACGGCGGGCTCGTCGGAGACGCTCGGACCGTCCTCACGGTCTTCGCGGGCGATGGTGACGAGGAGGAAGCGGCCGAGAAGTTGCTGTCATTCGGCCTGTTCCGGGCGCCGGATCTGCGAAAACCGGTCCGGGAGCTGTCCGTCGGGCAGCGCCGCAGGCTGGAACTGGCCAGGCTGGTGGCGGCCAGGACGGACCTGCTGCTGCTCGACGAGCCGACCAACCACCTCGCCCCCGACCTGGTGGAGGAGATGGAGCAGGCGCTCGCGGACTACTCCGGCGCGCTCGTGGTCGTCACCCACGACCGGCGGATGCGGCGGACGTTCGAGGGCAGGCGGCTCGAACTGGTCACTTCAGCCGCGTGAGAGGTCCGTTCACCTTGGCCGGGTTCAGGCAGCTGTTCAGCCCGTCCACGAGTGAGCAGAGTCCGGGTCCGCGCTCGAGCCGGTAGCCCTGCTGAACGCCGCCCGCCGTAACTAGTTCCTGGTACGCGGTGACGGCGTCCGTAGGGCGCCGGGTCAGCGTGGGATCGGTGAGAGCGTCCACTGTGTACAGTCCGAACCGGGCGCGGTAGCTGCCCCATTCGTAGTTGTCGGTGAGGCTCCAGTAGTTGTAGCCGATGAGGTTCATCCCGTCGGCCTTGGCCCGCTGGAGCCAGTACACGGTGTCGCGGACGTGGTCTCCGCGGGTGTAGTCCGCGTCGCGAAGCCGGCCGTTGTCGGTCGCCATGCCGTTCTCGACGATGTAGAGGGGCAGGCGCGGGAACCGGTTGTGATAGCTGCGCAGCGCGTAGTAGATACCCTCGGGCTGGAGCTTCACGTCCCAGAACTTGTCGCTCGCGGCGGCGAACACCGTCCAGTTGTCGATGCTGAGGCCGTAGTAGTAGTCGATGCCGATGAAGTCGAGTTTGTCCTTGACCTGGTCGAGGAAGAACCAGTCCGCCATCCCGTTGACCCCGGTGATGTAGGCCTGGTTGCTGGTGACCTTCGAGGTCGGATTGATCTCGTGGATCAGGTCGTAGGCCCGCCGGTGCGCCTGGACGACGTTGGACTGCGCCGCGAAGTACCGCGTGGCGCTCAGCGCGCCGACCTTCTGCTCGTTCTGGAGGAAGATGAGCGGCTCGTTGAACGTCACCCAGAGGACGTCCTGCCCGGCGTAGCGCTGGACGATCTTCCGGCTGAACTCCAGCCACGCGTCCGCCGTCCGTGTCTCGGCCCAGCCTCCCTGATCCAGCGCCCAGCCCGGGTAGACCCAGTGGTTGAGCGTGATCATCGGCGTCATGCCCGCGGCGCGGACCTGCCGGAGCACGTCGTCGTAGAAGGCCAGTTCGGACTCGTCCCACCGGCCGGGAGAGGGCTCGACACGCGCCCATTCGATGCCGAAGCGGTAGGTGTTGACGCCGAGCCCGGCCGCCAGGCGGATGTCGTCGGCGTAGCGGTGCCGGAAGTCCACGGAGTCCCGGTACTCGTCGACACCGTCCTTGCCCGCGGAGCGGTCCACGAACCGCTTCCAGTTGCTGTCCGGGGCACTGCCTTCGGACTGGTAACCCGACGACGCGACACCCCAGTAGAAGTCACGGGACCAGTCGTCATCCTGCGATGCGGACGCGTTCACAGCCGAAAGTGTCGCGCATAGTGAGACGGCGACCGCCGAGGCCAGGACCCGGCGTAATCTTCCCCGATGCTCCGGCCACTTCGTCCATCGTTCACCGGTGTCCGCCATCTTCCGGACGCTAACGTGAGTGAACGGCGTAAACAAGCGGCCGTCCGGGGACTTCGACGATGACGTTGGGGAGATGATCGACTTGACCGGCAGCACGGTCCGCCATGCCGTCTATCTGCCGCCTTTCGGCCCGTTCGGTGAGCCCGCGGTGCTCGTCGACCTCGCCGTGCGTGCCGAAGCGGCGGGCTGGGACGGCTTTTTCCTGTGGGATCACGTGGTCGCGGACACCATGCCCATCGCGGATCCGTGGACGACGCTCGGCGCGATCGCGCACGCGACCAGCGGCCTGCTGTTCGGTCCGATGATCACGCCGCCCGCCCGGCGCCGCCCGTGGGTGGTCGCCCGGCACGCGTCGACCGTCAGCCGGCTCTCCGGCGGGCGGCTGATCCTCGGCACCGGGCTCGGTTCGGACGAATCCGGTGACTTCAGCCGTTTCGGTGAGCAGACCGACCTGCTGACCCGATCGGCGATGTTCGACGAAGGCCTCGACGTCATCCGCGCGATCTGGTCCGGCAGGCGGTTCGACCACGACGGCGCGCACTATCAGGTCGCGCTCGCCGAGTCCCCGCCCGAACCGTTCCGGATCCCGATCTGGGTGGCGAGTTCCACGGACAATCCGCGCGTGGTGCGGCGGGCGGCGTTGTGCGACGGGATCTTCCCGAACCCGGAGGATCACACGCCGACCGCCGAGGAGGTCGCCGATACCCACCGCGCGCTCAGCCTGGCCGGGCTGGAGCCGGGGCGCCTCTTCGACGTGGCGATCGCGGGGAACGCGAGCCCGGCGTGGGAAGAGCCGATCAAGGTCGACCTGCCCGCGCTGGGGCAGGCCGGGATGACGTGGTGGATGGAGTCGCTCATGCACCACGATCCGCTGGAGCTGTCGCAGAAGATCGTGGACGCGGGGCCGCCGCGCTGGTGAGCTGGCCGCCTCGGTCGCGGGTGTCTACGGTTGGTCGCAGGCCCGGACCGTGAAGGACTCCTTGGCGACCCCTGATTTGCTTGGCCACTGGCGTGGCCGGCGGTTGAGCGTGAAGGTTTTGGGACGTTGAACGTCCCCAATCTTCCCCACTCGGGTTGTCTGCCACCGGTCCGCGACTGGATGGATCCGCGCAGCCACCGTCCTCGCGCAGGTCAGACGAAGGTAGTGAAGGCCTCCTTAGCGGGCTTGTGTTTGCTGACCTGCTGGTGTGTGTGGGTCCGGGTGTGGAGGTTTCAGGACGTTGAACGTCCGGAATGTTCCTCGCTCGGTCGTCGGCCACGAGGTCGTGACCGACACTGCCTCGATCAACCAGGGTGACTCGCGCGACGGTGGAGGATTTGGGACGTTGAACGTCCCAAATCCTCCACCGTCGATCCCCGAACAGATCGAGCCGCCAGCTACGCGCAGGTCAGACGTAGGTAAACAAATGAAGGCCTCCTTACCTACCCTCAGAGTAGGCAAGGAGGCCTTCACGGACTTGTGGATCGCCTCATGAGTCCCGGGCGCATCAGTAGTCACAGCGGCTGCGCGTGAAGGCCTCCTTCACGCGGCTCAGCCGAGGAAACTCGACCTTCACACCTTCACGTACTGCGCTCTCTGTCCATAGTGGACTTATGTGCCACTTCCGTTGCTCCAAAAGACTTCATCGCCCTTGTGGCACCACCCGCCTTTGGTAGCGTCACCGAAGGCATCCTGTGAAGCAGTGATGCCGGGGGAGGGGGCGCGATGGCCGACGAGCCGGACGGGACCAAGCTGGACGGGCACCACGCGATGCACCTGGAAACCGGGGTCGCGTTGATCAACGCCTTGACCGGAAGTCACGTCCACGGCAGGCCGAAACCCGCTCTCGGTGGTCACGATCTCGTCCTCGCCGCCGTCGAAGCGCTCGGCGACGCCCGATCCGGGAACGGCCGGGTCGATCTCCTCGCGGCGGAACGGTTGCGAAATCTCGCGTCGCGGTTGCGGGAGATCATCGAGTCGCTTTCTCGCAGCGAGCACGACCAGGCGGCCGGATTGCTCAATCGGATGCTCGTCGACAGCAAGGCCCGGCCGTACCTGCACCGCCACGACGAACAGTCGTGGCATCTGCATTTCCACAGCCCCGAGGCCGACCTCGTCCAGCAGTGGGCGGCCGGGCTCGCGGTGTCGGTGGCCGCGGCGTTCGGCGAGCACATCCCGCATCGGGTCGGGCTGTGCGCGGCGCCGAGATGCGATCAGGTGTACATCGACGCGAGTCAGGCGCAGATCAAGCGATTCTGTGGTTTGGCCTGCCAGAATCGGGTGAAGGCCGCCGCGTATCGCGCCCGCGCGCGGCGGTCAGAGTCGTGAGCCGGGCGGCGTCGCGTCGATGTACCACTCGCGGTTGAACACCAGGCCGAAGAGCGGCGCGGGAAGCCGGGTCACGACGCGCATCAGTGGCGCCAGCCTGCCGTTTCCCCGCACCTGCGAGGAATGAGCGGCGATCGCCGCCTGTTTCTGGCGTGCGAAGCGCCGGATGTCGAAGGTGTGGGTGATCTCGGATCGGGCGCTGTAGGCACGGAGAAGCGCGTCGACGTCGTAGCGGAACGGGATCCGCGAAAGGCGCACGATCCGCACCAGACGTGCGACGGCGTCGCGGGGGATGGTCGCTTCCAGCAGCCGGACGCCGTCGGCGAGTTCGGCCGCCCGTCTGCCGACCTCGTGCACCTTGACGTGGTCGCGGTGGCCGTAGCCGCCATTGCGGTCGTAGCTCAGCAGCACGGACGCGCTTTCCTCCCGGAGGATCGCCACGAGTCGTGCGGCCGCCTCGTCGGTGCTCGCGCGCACGAAGCGGACCCAGCCCGGCGGGTCCGGGTAGAGGATCGCGCCGTGGCCGCTTCCGGCGTAGCCGAGGTGCACGACCCGCGCGACGCCGAGAACCTTCGCGCTCGCGTCGAGTTCGGCCCGGCGCGACGCGTCGACGCCCTTCATGTCGATGGTGGCGACGACCAGGACGACGCGGTGCCCGTCCGCAGCGGCTCGGGCGAGGGTGCCGCCGGTCAGCAGCGCTTCGTCGTCGGGGTGCGCGTGGAAGGCCACGATGGTCGTCACGCTCCGAGCATGCCCGAGGTCGCCGAAACAGTCGGTGGTCAAGGCTTGACCGTCCGTCGATCCCGTGGGTAATCTCTCCTTTACTTTCCAATAGTAAGGAAAGTTTCCTATTTAATCCCGCCGCCCTGACCGTCGGCGCACCAACGCCGGTGCCGTCGACGCGAGAGGAGAAGCCGAATGCGTTGGGACAAGATCCGTCTCCGGGTGACGGCCGCCTTGGCCGCCGGACTGCTGGCCCCGATCGCCACCGCGAGCACCTCGATGGCGAACGAGACCCCGGCAGGACCCGCAACGCAGGCAGCCGCCGCGCTGCCGCCGGGCAGTCCGGCGGCGATCAACGGACAGCTGAAGGTCTGCGGCCTCCAGCTCTGCAACTCCGCGGGCAAGCCGATCCAGCTGCGTGGCATGAGCACCCACGGAATCCAGTGGTACAGCCAATGTGTGAAGACCGCTTCGCTCGACGCGCTGGCGAACGACTGGAAGGCCGACGTCCTCCGGATCTCGATGTACATCCAGGAAGGCGGTTACGAGACCAACCCGCGCAAGTTCACCGACATGGTGCACGGGTACATCGAAGAAGCCACCAAACGCGGGCTGTACGCCCTGGTCGACTGGCATCAGCTCACCCCCGGTGACCCGAACGCGAACCTCAGCCGCGCCAAGACGTTCTTCACCGAGATCGCCCAGCGGCACAAGGACAAGACCAACATCATCTACGACATCGCCAACGAGCCGAACAACGTCAGCTGGGATCGCGTCCGCAGCTACGCGGAGCAGATGATCCCGGTCATCCGCGCCCAGGACGCCGACGGCGTCGTGCTCGTGGGCACCCACGGATGGGGCTCGCTCGGCATCTCCGACGGCCGTGACGAGACCGACGTCATCAACAACCCGGTGCGTGCGAGCAACTTCATGTACACGTTCCACTTCTACGCGGCGTCGCACAAAACCGAGTACTTCAACGCGCTGACCCGGGCCGCGAGCAAGATCCCGCTGTTCGTGACCGAGTTCGGCACCCAGACCGCCAGCGGTGACGGCGGGAACGACTTCACCAACTCCCAGAAGTACCTGGACTTCCTGGCGTCGAAGAAGATCAGCTGGACCAACTGGAACTTCTCCGACGACAATCGTTCGGGCGCGGTGTTCAAACCCGGCACCTGTTCGGGCAGTTCGTTCACCGGCACGGCTCCGCTGAAGCCCGCCGGCGTCTGGATCCGGGACCGCATCCGCACCGCGGACAACTTCCCGACCTCCTGATCCCGGCAGCGCGCAGGTCATGGGGTCCTCTCAGGACGAAATCCGTCCTGAGAGGACCCTCTTGACGCTCAGCCCAGCAATTCGAAGTCGAGCGTGGCGAGGCGGTCCGGGTCGGCGAGGATCTCGATCGCCGCGATCTTCCCGCCCACGACGGTGAAGGCGAAGAGCGTCTGCGGTACGCCGTCCTTGGTGACGACCATCCCGGCCGCACCGTTGACCAGTACGGGCCGCGAAACCCCGCCCGCGCCGAACTTCCGGAACATGAGCGCCTGTCCCGCGACCTTGGCCGCACCTCGCACCGAGCGTGAGGTCCCCGCCGGAGCCGCACCGCCCTCGGCACGGAGCACCACGTCCGGGTCGAGCACCGAGACCAGCGCGTCGAAGTCGCCACCCCGGGCGGCGGCGAAGAACGCGTCGACGACTTCCCGCTGGCGGCTCAGATCCGCGTCGGGGACCGTCGGCGAGCCCTGCAGACGGCGGCGGGCGCGGCTGGCGAGCTGCCTGGTCGCCCCCGGCGACCGGCCCACGATCGGCGCGATCTCGTCGAAGGGCAGGGCGAACATGTCGTGCAGAACGAACGCGAGCCGCTCGGCGGGGTCCAAGGTGTCGAGCACGACCAGGAGCGCCAGCCCGACCGAATCCGCGAGCAGGACCTGGTGTTCCGGATCGATCCCGCCCGCCCGGCCGATGATCGGGTCGGGGAGTTGCGCGCCGACCGGGTCTTCGTGGCGAGACTTGCGCGAGCGCAGCATGTCGAGACAGATCCGGCCGACGACGGTGGTCAGCCAGCCGCCGAGGTTGTCCACGTCCTCGCCGCCGGCCCGGCTGAGCCGAAGCCAAGCCTCCTGCACGGCGTCGTCCGCCTCGCTCAGCGAACCGAGCATCCGGTACGCCACCGCCCTCAGGTGCGTCCGATGTCCCTCGAAACGCCGTGCCAGCCAGTCGTGTTCGTCCACGGTCCCCATCCTTCTCGCAGTCAGTCGTAACCCTGACGGATGGCGAGCGGGAGATGTGACAGCGGGGCCTCAGCCTCGTGTTCCGGCCTGGATCGCCGGGGTTCGCATCGCCTTCGCCGCCCGCTCCCACATGCGCACCGAGGGTCAGCACCACCGCGACGCCGACGATGGCGAGGGAGAACCCGATCGTCTGATCCGGCATCAGCTCGCCGGTCCTGGCGACGCTGTAGGGGAGCACGGTCACGGCCGAGGCGAGCGATCCGAGCAGGACGCCGACCGCCACCAGGACGGTGCCTTCGGTGCCGACCAGCCGCAGGATCTGCGACGGCGTCGAACCGATGAGCCGCTGCTGGCCGAACTCCCGGCGGCGTCCGATGACCGCCGCCACGACGGTGTTCACCAGCATCACCGCGGCGAAGAGCGAGATCATCCCGACGACGACGTAGTTCAGCGTTTCGATGCTGGCCGCGATCTTCGACGGCGCGGTTCCCGCGGCGTTCTCGACGGCCTGCATGGACAGCGTTCCGGTCGCGATCCCGGTGAACAGGATGATCGGCACCAGTACCCCGCCCAGCTGACGGCTCCGCACGCGAAGGTGCGTTGCGGTGAGATGGCCAGTGACGCCCGTCCGGCGCAGCGGGGCGGCCAGCACGGCGGCGATCGGGCCGAGCAGCACGGGGGAGAGGAGCGCGAAACCGATCGCGGCGAGGATCCCGCCCTGGCCGCCGACGGCCATGAGAGCGGGCTCGGTCCCGGTGAACGCGATCATCGTCGCCAGACCACAGCCGAGGCCGGCCGCCAGCACGATCACCGCGCCGATCACGCGGATCCGGCTGGTCCGCCCGGTGTCCACGCTCGCCTCACGTATCGCCTCGATCGTCCCGCGCCTGGTCACCTGGCGTGCCGTGACGGCCGCGGCGGCCACTGCCGCGAGGAGCGTGATCCCGGTGCCCATCGCGAGCGCGATCGGGCCGAACCGCGCGTCCAGGCCCGCCGGTACACGGCCCGTGTCACCGAGAAGCCGGACCAGCCATCGGCCGCCGAGAACCGACGGAACGACGGCCATGGCCGAGGCGAGGACGGCGACGGCTGCCGCTTCGACGGTGATCATCCGCCCGATCTGGGACGGCGCCACGCCGGCACTCTTGAGCAACGCCATCTCCGGGGCACGCTGCCTGATCAGCAGTGACAGCGTCGAAAGTGTCGCGAACAGGACGATCACCAGACCCCAGCCGCCGACGACGCACGCCATCAGCAGCAGCGTCTTCCCGGCCTCCGGGCCCGCGCCCGTCCGGGTGTCCAAAAGGGACGCGAACGTCATCAGGATCGTGGCGCCGAAGAACATCGCGGCGAAGCTCGCGAGAAATCCGGCCGGGCGACGGCGGAGCGACGACAGCGCCAGCTTGATCGTGATCATGAAGGTCCTCCCCAGTTCCTTGCCGCAAGATTAGGGAGACATCGCGGCACCGGACATGGGACAGGCCCCCGTGCGCGGGGTGGGGGCAGCCTCACCGTCTCGGGTAGCCGCCGTCGACCTCCTTCACCGGCTTGTGCGGGAACCGGCGTTCGGCGTGGGCCTTCGCCGCTGAGTCCGGCCGTACGTACAGGGTCTCCACCTTGTCCTGCAACGGTTTCACCACTGTGCCGAGGAAACCGCGGCGGTCTTCGAGGTAGGGCCCGAGTACGTCTTCGCCCGCCGGGCAGACGGCCATGCAGTACGCGGCCTTGTAGTTCGGCTTGAACGCGAGGCTCTGCCACATCGACACGTTCTCCGAGTCGGTCACCCTCGACCGGAAGTCGGCGGCGTCCTCGCTGTCGGCCACGGTCTGGGCCCAGTCGGTGAAGCCGCTCATGAACTCGCGATAGTTGTGCGTCGAGCAGGCGAGGAAGTCGAACTCGCCGGTCTTCGAGATCGCCCCGATCGGACAGGCCGCGACGCACAACTTGCACTCCAGGCAGGGGTTGTAGTCGAGGGGTTCGCCGAGGGCGGACACCTCCGCGTCGACCAGCAACGTCGCCAAGAGCACGAAGTTGCCGAACTTCGGGTGGATCACGTTGCGGTGCAGCCCCATGGCGCCGAGCCCGGCCGCGACGGCGACGGTCTTGTGCGCGACCACCCAGATCCGGCCGGGGTAGTTCTCCATCTCCATCGGAAAGGTCGCCGACGGGTTGATCGCGCGGTATCCGGCGTCCTGCAGCTCACGGACGATCGTGTGCCCGGCTTCGTTGATGATCTCGCCGCCGCGATGGAACTCCTGATTGGCCACGCTGCGGGCAGGGGAGCGGACGTCGTCCCGGTTCATCCGCACCACGAGCGAGACGAGGGTCTTGGTGCCGGGCAGCGCGCGCAGGACGTGCTCGCGTTCGCCTGCCAGATCCGGGTGGGCGAGCGAGACGGCTGCCGCGTCGTCGGCGCCCGCGGCGAGGCAGATCTCCTTGAGCCATGCGGCGTCGATCACCGGAGACGGCTTCTCGCGAGGTCTGGCGAGCACCGCCTGCACCGATGGATGCCCCGCCAGTTTCTTGGGGAGCCGGTCGGTCACAACGCCTCCAGGATGGTCGCGTTGGCCTGGCCGCCGCCTTCGCACATCGCCTGCAGGCCGTACCGGACGCCGTGGTGGTGCAGCGCGTTGACCAGCGTGCCCATCAGCCGGGTCCCGCTCGCGCCGAGCGGATGGCCCAGCGCGATCGCGCCGCCGTGGACGTTGACCTTCGCCGGATCGGCCCCGGTCTCCTGTTGCCACGCCAGGACGACACTGGCGAAAGCCTCGTTGATCTCGAACAGGCCGATGTCCGCCAAGCTCAAACCCGCGCGCCGCAGCACCTTCTCCGTGGCCGGGATGACGCCGGTGAGCATGAGCAGCGGGTCGGAGCCGGTGACGGCGAAACTGTGCAGGCGGGCGCGGGGCCGCAGGCCCAGCCGGGCGGCGGTCTCGCTCGAGGTGATGAGCACGGCGGAGGCGCCGTCGTTGATCGGGCTGCTGTTACCCGCTGTGACGGACCAGTCGATCTGCGGGAATCGCGTGGCCACGGCCGGATCCTGGAACGCCGGACGCAACTTGGCGAGCGTTTCGAGGTCGGTGCCGGGCCGGACGGACTCGTCGGCGGAGACCCGGCCCGACGGGGTTTCGATCGGCACGATCTGGCTCGCGAACCGCCCGAGTTCGTGCGCTCGCGCCGCCTTCCGGTGTGACGACACGGCGAACTCGTCCATCGCCTCGCGGCTGAGCGACCACTTCGCGGCGATGAGTTCGGCGCTGATCCCTTGCGGCACCAGACCTTCCGGATAGCGCGCGGCGACGCCGGGGCCGAGGGGGTCGGTGCCCGGCAGCACGTTCGACCACATCGGGACGCGGCTCATGGACTCGACACCACAGGCGATGACGATGTCGTACGCCCCGGCCATCACGCCTTGCGCGGCGAAGTGCACGGCCTGCTGACTGCTCCCGCACTGCCGGTCGACGGTGGTCGCGGGCACGCTTTCCGGCAGCCCGGCCGCGAGCGCCGCCCACCGCGTGACGTTCTGGGCCTGTTCGCCGACCTGGTCGACCGCGCCGCCGATGACGTCGTCGATCAGCTCCGGGTCGATCCCGTTGCGCTCGACGAGCGCTCGCAAGGTGTGGGCGAGCAACTGGACCGGATGGACCTCTTGCAGGGTGCCGCCGGGTTTGCCCTTGCCGATCGGGGTACGGACGGCGTCGACGATGACCGCGTCGTGCACGGCTGCCTCCAGGGGTGAGTTGGTTTCTCCAACTCACTGTGGCATCGGGTGGGTTGGAAATCAAGACCCACTGGGTTTACGCTGGTCGGCATGACCGAAGGGCCGAGGGACTGCTCGATCGCCAACGCGATGGAGGTGATCGGGGAGCGCTGGAGCCTGCTCGCGCTGCGCGAGGTGTTCTTCGGGGCGCGACGGTTCGACCAGATCGTCCGCAACACCGGCGCGAGCCGGGACATCCTGACCGCGCGGCTGCGCAAGCTCGTCGAGACGGGAATCCTCGAGAAACGGCTGTACGAGGAGCATCCGCCGCGGTACGAGTACGTGCTCACCGAGGCCGGGCACGCCCTGAACCATGTGCTGCTGAACCTCATGGCCTGGGGCGATGAGTACGTCACGGAAGGGCCGCCGCCGACGGTCTGGCGTCACTCGTGCGGCGAGGAACTCGCGCCGGAGACGGTGTGCGCGCACTGTCGGGAACCGGTGCGGGAGAAGGACATGACGCTGGTGCGGAGCAGCCGGCGTGTTCGCTCCTCGTGAGTGGTGAGGACGGTTGGAACGGACCCGTATCTACCTCCCTACGCCTTACCTGCACGAGAGCGACGGTCGCGCAGCCACGACGTCGACGATGAAGGAATCGGGACGTTGACTGTCCCAATTCCTTCATCAACGTGGGCCGCTCCAGGTGGGTATGCAAATACCGATCCGCTAAAGCCGCCCTCGCCACTCCCGTTCGATCATCCGCAGGAGCGCGGGGTAGACGAACAGGTACCGGAACGGCTTGATGAACCCCATGTACGCCCGGCCGAACCGTCCGTTGGGTTTGACCAGCACCGCCATCTGACCGCGATACCGGCCGGGCCCGTCCTCGATCCACGCGAGATGCAGGACGCCGTGCATGGTCCGGTTCGCCATCTCGGCGGCGAATTCGTCGTCGAGCCGGTACAGCGGCGTGAACGGCAGCCAGTCCTCGTCCGGTCCCGTCAGTGTGTCGCGCAGGTCTTCGGGCAGCCGATCCCGCAGCGAGCCGACCCGGGTGTCGAGACCGGAGTCGCGACCGTCCAGCCTGAGCAGTGCGCCGAGTTTCCAGCGCAGCGACCAGAGTGCGCGGACGATCAGCGGTGCCCCGTCCGGGAAGTCGCCCGAAGAGAACTGCTTCACCAGCTTGGCGAAGTCGTCCGGCCCGCCGGGCGTTTCCAGCGCCCAGACGTCTTCGAGGTCGAAGTCCCCGGCGACCTCGTGGATCCGCCAAGACCGCGTCGTGTGGGCCGTGTTCGCGAGTTTCATACCGATACCAGCTGGACGATCTCGCGCGGGCGGACTTCGCGGTCGTCGAAGGCGACATCCACGTCCGCGGATCCCAATGCTCGCATCGAAGCCGCCTGTGCCGCCTCGGATTCCCAGCGCACGATCGACACCACGGCGTCGCCGGCGGCGGTGACCCAGCATTCGGCGGCGAGGCAGCCCGGAGTGGAGCGCAAGGCCTCGGCGACGCGCTGGACGCGCGCGACGAAGGTGTCGTGATGGTCGGTGTGCGGGTAGTGCGTGGCCACGAATCCGACAGTCATGTCGTTGTTTCCTCCCGGTGAACTCCGCCATCTATACGGTAGCGTATATATCGTCGTCCTGGTGCCGGGGTGACGGGGGATACGGTGATCACATGGTCGCTGAAACCCGGACCCCGCCGAGCGCCTGGATCGACGCCGGGCTGCTCGCTCTCGCCGCCGGAGGCCCCGAGTCGGTGCGCGTCGAGGCGCTCGCGAAAACGCTGAGGGTCACCAAAGGCGGTTTCTACGGTCATTTCGCCGACAGAGGCGCGCTGCTCGAGGAAATGCTCGTCACCTGGGAACGGAGGAGTACCGAGCTGCTGTTCGAGAGCGTCGAGCGTGAAGGCGGCGACGCCAGGGCGAAGATCCGGCGTGCGGGGATGCTCGTCACGGACCGCCTGCTGCCGATCGACCTCGCGATCCGCGACTGGGCCCGGCGCGATCAGGTGGTGGCCGAACGGCTCCGCCGGGTCGACAACCAGCGGATGGACTACCTGCGCTCCCTCATGCGCGAGATCTTCGCCGACGAAGACGAGGTCGAAGCCCGTTGCCTGCTCGCGTTCTCGCTCCTGATCGGCAAGCATTTCATGGCCGCGGACCACGGCGGCCGTACGCGCGACGAGGTCACCGCGTTCGCCGGGAAACTGCTTCTCGGTGAGACGGCCGGGTCATGACGTCCGAGGCGCTGGATCCCGTGTGCGCGAATTCGCGGAGGAGATCGAACGCGACATCATCGAGTTTCTCGACAACCTGAAGAGGGCGTCCTGCTGCGCGGTGACCACGTCCCGGTCGAATGACGAGCGGGGAGTGGCTCGCGGTGGTCGGCGCGCAGGCCGTCGAGGGAGATGTGCAGCAGCCGGTGCCACATCTGAGGACGGCAGTCGTCGGTGACCTGGACCGCATGGCCCAGGGAGACCAGCAGGAGCAGCAGGTCGTCGGTGGTCACGCCGGGGCGCAGGACACCCTTGGCACCGTCACACAGCCGCTCTATGACGAGGCGAAGCTGCTGGATGCCCTCCAGATCGGGGTCTGACCAGGTCAGCGCGAAGTTCTCGACGATCGCGCGGTGGCGTGCGTAACCGGTCAGTGCCTGCCAGAAGAAATCGGTCAGCGCCGCCCAGGGGTCCTCGGCGTCGATCGCGGCCAGGCGTGCGGATTCCGCCCACTTCGTGAAGTCCTGGCGCAGGACTGTCTTGACGAGATCTTCCTTCTTCGGGAAGTGCCGGTAGAGGGTGCCCATGCCGACCCCGCTGAGGCGGGCGATCTCCCGCACGTCCACCGCGGTGCCCTGTTCGGCCAGCACCTTGGTGGCGGCCTCGACGATCGCTTCCTGGTTGCGGATCGCGTCCGCGCGCGGTGCGCGGCGGCGTCGGGTGCTTTCGGGTTCGGCCACTGCCATGTGCCGACCCTACCTCTTGTGCGGAGCGCATGCTCCGCTCTGTGTTATTTTGAGGAGCAAGTGCTCCGGATAGTGAAGGGGATGTCATGACCGAACCGTCCACGACCACCGTTCAAGAGGTCAGCTGGAATGACCGGATCATCGCCGAGTTCCGGGCGAACGACGGCTACGTTCCTTGGAGCAGCGAAGAGGAGTTCGCCGCGGGCCGCCCCGTCCCGCCCCGGTTTCCCGGTTTCGACGACAAAGGCATGCCACTGATCCTGGTGCACCACATCGGGGCCAAGACCGGTCGCGAGCGGATCAGCCCGTTGTTCTACCAGCCGGTCGGCGATGGTTGGGCCGTCTTCGGAACCCACGGCGGCAGTCCGCGGCATCCGGTCTGGTACCACAATCTCGTGGCGAATCCGCGGGTCACGGTCGAGGTGGGTACGGAGCGAGTGCCGGCCGTGGCCCGGCTCGCGCAGGGTGCGGAGCGCGAGCGGATCTGGGCGGAAGAGGTGGCGCTCGTCCCGAAATTCGCCGAGTTCGAAGCGGCCTCCGGCAGGCAAGTCCCCGTTGTCGTACTTGAGCGCGCCTAGTCGTCGTCCTCTTCAGGCGTCGTCGGGACCTGTTTGCGCGCGACGTAGATGAGCAGCCCGATGATCACCACGGGGCCGACGAAGATGAGGATCTCGTCCCAGCCGCCCTGGTGCATCATCATCACCCGCGCCGCGATGGTCATGAGCCGGAGACCAGCGCGATCCCGAGTGCGGTGTAGCCGATCATCAGCGCCAACATGGGGTACTGGCCCACCTTGACGTAGTTCGCGCGCAGCACCCCGACGGAGCGATCATGTGCCGAGGTTACGGCCAGCACGTGCCCCGCGACGATTCCGGCGATCTGCACCAGCGCGATCACGCCGGTCGAGAGAACCGTGTAGTCGATCGCGCGACCGAACCCCTGCTGGCCGGAGAACACGGCGAACGAGAAGTAATGCGCGACGGTGTAACCGACCATGATCGGGATCAGCGACGGCGCGAAAGCGGGATACGGGTCGAAACCGCGTCGGAGATACGGCCTGGTCAGGCTGATGGCACCCGCATAGGCGCCGTAGGTGAGCGCGATGCAGGTCGCGAGCCCGGCCGTCCCGCCGAGAACGCCGGCGTCCAGTGAAGTCCAGAACGGGAGCCGCGTCAGGCCGTCGAAAGCCGTCGAGCCGAGCACCACCAGCACCAGCGCGGTCAGCCACGGCGCGGGGGAGATGGTCAGGAGCCCGTCCAGCGGGTTCCTGACCACGAGACGCCCGTCGCCGCGCCTGCCGAAGGGGGAAAGGGCCGCGATCAGACGTGCGTAGACCTCGAAAGCGTCACCGCGGTCGAACCAGCGCGGACCGAAGACCATGCCGAACGCGATGTGTATAACGGCATATACGGCGCAGAAAAGGGCGATCGCGCGCGGCGAGTCCGAATGCGGGAAGACCAGTTCCAGCCAAAGGAACGCAAGGAGGCCGACGATCGCGGGCAGATAGCCCAGCCGGTCCGGGAGTTCGCGATGTCGCGCGGGGATCAGGGACGCGACCGTCCTCAGTGGATTCAGCCGCCGCCAGACCGGGCCGAACAGAAGTGAGAGCGGCACCAGGCCGACCCAGAACCAGACGTAGAACCACGCCGGCGCAGGGTTGTCGGCCGAAGTGCCGGGGCCAGCCCAGGCCATCGCCAGGAAGCCCGCGAACACCAGCACGCCGACCACGCGCAACGCGACCCCGGTGAACGTGCTGTCGACGAACCGTTGCAGGGCAAGGGGAAGCGGGCGACCGGCGTCGGCGCCGCGGAGCTTGGGTTCCTTCCAGAACATGGTGAGCGCGAAGAAGGAGACCACGACGGCCGCAGCTCCCGCGTAGAGCGCGAGCCACAGCGGGACCGGCAGATCGGACCGGCCGCCGAGGCCGTGCGCCAGGATCATCCGCTCACCCGGAGCTTGGTCACCGCCGCGCCGCTCTTGTGCAGTTCCACCTCGAAGATCCCGTCGATGTTCGCGGTGAAGGCGACGCTCCCGGGAACCCCGGGAGCCAGTTGGGCGGCCTTGTCGTAGCCGTGGACGTGCAGCTCGTCCGCCTGGTCGGAGGTGACCTCCAGTGCGATGTTCTCGCCGGTGCGCACCGCGATCTCTTCCGGGCCTGTCGTGCGCTTGCCCTCGGTGATCGAGAACTTCACGGTCCGGGTGCCGGTGTCCGGCGCCGGTTCGGAACCGGTCGATCCCGAACAGCCCGCCACGGCCAGCAGCACGGCCACGGTGATCCCGCTGATCCTCCGCATCGAGGTTCCTCCAAGTCGTACGCCCCGGCTTGCCTGGCCGGGACCTTGCCCCTATCGTGTTACCCAAAGGTAACAGTTACTCAGGTTAGCAGGAAGGCGAACAACGGTGTTCTTGGCTCAGGAGAGCCCGCCTGCGGGCGGTGCGCAATTCGGGCAGATCGTCATCGCGGGCCTGATGTTCACCGCGGTCTTCCTCCCCTTGGGTGTTTTCGTCCTCCGCGAGCGCGCGGGGAAGCGGACCGTCGTCGGTCGCGTCGCGGACTGGATGGGTGACTTCAGCGGGCTGCCGCGCTGGGCCGCGCTGCCGATGTTCGGTGCCTTCCTCTCGGGGATGTCGGCGCTGATCGGCGTCTACTGGGACGTGCCGATCCACATGGAGCTCGGCCGCGACGAGGGGCCGCTCGCGAACCCGTCGCACTACCCGATCTACTTCGGACTGATGGGCATCTTCGCCAGCGGCGTGCTCAGCGCGACCCTCGCGACGAAGAACCTGCCCCAGCGCACGTTCAAGATCGGCCCGCACTGGCGGGCGCCGATGGGTTCCATCCAGATGATGGCGACCGGTCTGGTCGGCATCGCCGGCTTCCCGCTCGACGACGTCTGGCACCGGCTGTTCGGCCAGGACGTCACCGAATGGGGGCCGACACACGTCCTGATGATCGGCGGCGGTGTCTGCGTCGTGCTGGGTCTGCAGTTGCTGCTCGGCGAGGCGCGCCAGGTGGGCGCGACCGGGCCGATCGTGCGCCTGCTCGGCCCGGTGCTCGCCGGTGCCTGGATGATGGGCGCTTCGGCGTTCCTCATGGAGTTCGACCTCGGCGTCCCGCAGTTCCCGATGCTGTCCCAGGTGGTGCTCGTCGGCCTGATCGGTGCCTGGACGCTGACCTACGGACGGCTGTCCTGGGGGCCCGGCGGCGCGCTGATCGTCGTCGCGGTCTTCCTCGCCTCTCGTGCGTCCTTCACCGTCATCCCGCTGTTCGCGGACCTGCACGTGGCCTCGTTGCTGCCGTACATCGCCGAAGCGGTGATCATCGAGGTCGTCGCGCTGGCGATGCGGAACCGTCAGGGTTACTCGTTCGCCGCTGTCGCGGGTCTGCTCGTGGGGACCGCCGGGATGCTCGCCGAGGCGGCGTTCACCCAGTGGCTCATGCCGAACCCGTGGCCTGTCGCCCATCTGCCGTTGTTCGTCCTGTTCGGGACAGGCGCGGCGCTCGCGGGCGCGTTCATCGGTGTCTGGCAGTACCAGCGAGTGGAGGAGACGGCGACCCGGGTGCCCGCCGCGGGCCCCCGGCACGCGATCGGGCTCGTCGGCGCGCTGGGCGCGGTCGTCCTGATGTCGTCGGTCGCCGTCCCGCAGGATCCGGAACGGGGCTTCAGTGCCGACGTCCGGCTGACCGAAGCCGCCGTCGGGCAGCCGATCTCGAATCCGCACGGTGGCGGCACGCCCCGGTGGGTCGACGCGACCGTCACGATCTCGCGGCCCGAGCTGGCGGACGACGCCGTCTGGCTGAACGGCTTCGCTTGGCAGGGCGGCGACTTCTTCACCGCGCCGCTCGAGAAGATCGGCGACGGTGTCTACCGCACGGTGCAGCCACTGCCGGTGTTCGGGCAGTGGAAGACCGGGATCCGCGTGCACGTCCCGAACCGGATGATGGGGCTCGCCCCGATCTACGCGCCCGCCGACCCGGCCGCGAACGCGCCGTCGATCGACGCGGCGTCCGGCTCGCGTGTGTTCATGTCCGAGATCGAGTTCCTGCAGCGGGAACGGAAGTCGGAGACGCCCGCCGTGCTGTGGACGGTCGCGTACGCCGTCGTCGGACTCATCTTCGCGGGTATGTGGGCGTTGTTCGCGTGGCTCTACGCGGCGGCCGCCACCGCGCGACGGCGTGAGGTCTCCGTCGGCTGACGCTTTGCTCGCACTTCGTCGCACGTATCGATTGAGCATCATCCCGCGCAAGCCTTTTGCAAGCACGCTTCCCTTGAATACCCAGGACACTGCACGTGGTCCCGCTTCACGCGTCGAAATGGTGACTCACCGCTACTTTGCTTCAACGTAAAGTAGCTGTTGGCCACGCGAAGGCATCCGCCGTGCACGATCGGTATTGGCGAGTCATTGCGCGGTTACCGCGATATGTGGTTACTTTTCCGCCTCGGGGGTTGGGACACAGCGAATTTCGATGGGGTGGTCTTCGTGCGCACAGAGCGTTTTCCCAGGCGACGGCGTGGTCTTCACGTGGTCGCCGTCCTCGCCGCTTCGGCGGTCGCGACGGTGCCTTTCGTGCCCGCCGCGGCGGCGCAGCAGCAGGGCAAGGTTCTCCGGGTGGCGCTCACGACCGGGATCGACCACCTGAACCCCTTCACCGCCCAGTTGTCGGCGGCGACGCAGGTCGGCCGGTTCAACTACGAGTTCCTGACCCTGCCCTCGGCCGAGGACACCCAGCCCACGGGCGGCGTCGCCGAGTCTTGGAAGACCTCGGACGACAAGCTCACCTGGACCTTCACCATCCGTCAGGGGATGAAGTGGTCCGACGGCAAGCCGGTCACCGCGCAGGACCCCGCGTACACGTTCCAGCGGATGCTCGACGACGAGAACGCCCGCACCGCGAACGGCAGCTACGTCTCCAACTTCGCCTCGGTTTCGGCGCCGGACGACAAGACGCTCGTCATCAAGACCAAGGCGCCGCAGTCGAGCATGACCTCGCTCGACGTCCCGATCGTGCCCAAGCACATCTGGGAGCCGATCAAGGACCTCAACGCCCCCTCGACCGACGAGATGGCCGTGGTGGGCGTCGGCAGCGGGCCGTACCTGCTGACCGAGTACAAGAAGAACGAGTTCGTGAAGTTCAAGGCGAACAAGGACTACTGGCGCGGCGCGCCCAAGGTCGACGAACTGCAGCTGCTGCAGTTCAAGGACGCCGAGGCGGCTGTGAACGCGCTCAAGCAGGGCGAGGTCGACGTCATCAACCGGCTCACGCCGACGCAGTTCGACGCGCTCAAGAGCGAGAAGAACATCACCACGAACAAGGCCCCCGGCCGCCGGTACAACGAACTCATCATCAACTTCGGCGTCAAGAACGTGGTCGACCAGCCGATCGGTGACGGCAACCCGATCCTGAAGGACCTGCGCGTCCGCAAGGCGATCGCGCAGGCCATCGACACCGAGAGCATCGTCCAGAAGGTGATGAACGGCTACGGCCAGCCCGGGACCGGTGTCGTGCCTGCGATCTACAAGTCCTACACCTGGACCCCGTCCGACGCCGAGAAGACCAAGTTCGACATCGCCGCCGCGAACGCCACGCTCGACCAGGCGGGTTACGCCAAGGGGCCGGACGGCATCCGTGTCGCCCCCGGTGGCGCGAAGCTGGAGTTCCGCCTCGTCGGCCACTCGAACCGGCCGTTCGACCAGCGCACCGCCCAGTTCGTCGGCGGCTGGCTCAAGGACATCGGCATCGGCGTCAAGCAGGAACTCGTCTCCGACGACGAGGTGGACGACCGCACCACCGCGGGCAACTACGACCTGGCGATCTCCGGTTACGGCACCTCGCCCGACCCGGACTACGCCCTCAGCCTGAACACCTGTGCCGGCCGCCCGAACGCCCAGGGCAACGGCGGCAGCTCGGCGACGTTCTTCTGCGACCCGCGCTACGAAGAGCTGTACAAGAAGCAGCTGACCGAGTTCGACCCGGCCAAGCGCGCCGAGATCGTCAAGCAGGCGCAGGCCGTGCTGGCCGGCGAGTACGTCGACGTCGTCCTGGACTACGACAACGTGCTCGAGGCCTACCGCTCGGACAAGTTCGCCTCGTTCACCAAGCAGCCACAGCCCGACGGCGCGATCCTCGAGCAGTCCGGCTACTGGGGCGTCTACGGCGCCACCCCGGCCGACGCCGCCGCGGCGGGCTCGGAGGACGGCGGAAGCAATACCGGATTGTGGATCGGCATCGGCGCGGTCGTGCTCGTGGTGCTCGTCGGCGGCGGCGTGCTGCTCGGGCGGCGCGGCAAGTCGGCCGACGACCGGGAGTAAAGGACAGCGTTGACCGAAGCACTCAGTTCCCTCGATCAGCCCTCGGCGCTCGTCGATCCCGACGAGCGCCGGGGCGGGACCGGTACCACCCGGTTCGTCCTCACCAAGATCGGCGAAGCGCTGGCCAGCCTCGTCCTGGTGGTCGTCCTCGGCTTCTTCCTGTTCCGGATGCTGCCCGGCGACCCGGTCCGGACCATGGTCCGCGACCGGCCGACCGACGCGAAGATGATGGCGGAACTGCGCGAGCAGATGGGCGTGGACAAGCCCCTGCTGGTGCAGTTCTGGGACTACATCACCGGTCTGCTGACCGGCGACATGGGCCAGTCCTACATCCTGCGGCAGCCTGTCGCGGGCCTGATCGGTGAACGCCTCTGGCCGACCATCCTGCTCGTCGGCAGCGCGACGGTACTCGCGATCCTGCTCGGTCTGTGGCTCGGCATCCGGGCAGCGTGGCGGCGTGACAGCACCTTCGACCGGGCCCAGACCGGGATCGCGCTCACGCTGTGGTCGGTCCCGCAGTTCTGGTTGGGACTCATTCTGCTGGTCGCGACGAACGGGCTCTTCCCCAGCCGAGGCATGCACTCGCCGGACGTCGAGCCCGGATTCTTCTCCGAAGGCCTCGACGTCCTGCACCACCTGGTGCTGCCCTGTCTGACGCTGCTCGTGGTCTTCTACGCCCAGTACATGCTCGTGATGCGGTCGTCGCTCATCGGGGAGATGAACTCCGACTACCTCACCACCGCGCGGGCGAAAGGGTTGCGGGACGAGCTGGTGCGGCGCAAGCACGCGGTGCCCAACGCCCTCCTGCCGACCGTCACGCTCATCTTCATCCAGTTCGGCATGGTGGTGTCCGGCGCGGTCTCGGTGGAGGCCGTGTTCAGCTGGCCCGGCCTCGGCCAGCTGCTCTACACGTCGCTCCAGGGGCCGGATCTCCCTCTCCTGCAAGGAGTATTCGTGGTCCTGGCCGGTGCGGTCGTGGTGATGAACCTGTTCGCGGAACTGCTCTACCGCGTACTCGACCCGAGGGTGCGGACGGCATGACCACCACGGACAAACCAGGCACGATCGCCTGGCGCCGTCGCCGGGCGGCGGTGGCGAAGCACTGGCGCGAGTTCGCGACCAACAAGGCCGGGCTGACCGGGTTGATCTTCCTCGGTGTCATCAGCGTGCTGGCGATCCTGGCCCCGGTCCTGACCGACGATTCGGGGCTCGACGTCACCAAGGTCACCGGTCGTCCGCTGCAGCCCCCGAGCGCGGAGTTCTGGCTCGGCACCGACATCGACGGCCGGTCCGTCCTCCTGATGACGTACTGGGGCGCGAGGATCTCCCTGCTCGTGGGGTTCTCCGCCGCGTTCCTCTCGGTGCTGATCGGCACGATCATCGGCATCGCGGCCGCGCATTTCGGCGGTTGGATCTCGAGCCTGCTGCTGCGGTTCACGGACTTCTTCCTGGTGCTGCCGTCGCTCGTGCTGGCCGTGGTGCTGGCCGCGGTCCTCGACCGGAACACGGCGACCGTCATCGTCGCCATCGGCGTCACCGCTTGGCCGAGCACGGCGCGGCTGGTCCGGGCGCAGACCCTGACCATCGAGAGCAGGCCGTACATCGAGCGCTCGAAGGCACTCGGCGGGGGACACCTGCACCTCATCGGCAAGCACGTGCTGCCCGGTGTCATGCCGCTCGTACTCGCCAACACCACGCTCGTCGTCGGCAACGCCGTCATCGCCGACGCCACGCTTTCCTTCCTGGGGGTCGGCGACCCGAACTCCATCTCCTGGGGCGCGATGCTGCAGACCGCGCTGAACAACGGAGCCATCACCCGGGGTGCCTGGTGGAACCTGCTGCCGCCGGGGATCGCGATCGTCGTGATCGTCCTCGCTTTCACTCTCGTCGGACGCGCGCTGGAAACCGTGCTGAACCCGCGCCTGAAGGGACAGCACTCATGAGCCCCTTGCTGGAACTGAAGAACCTCGGCGTCACCTACACCACCGGCAGCGGCGACGTCGCCGCCGTCCGTGGTGTCGACCTGGTACTCGAACCCGGCGACACCCTCGGCGTGGCGGGGGAGTCGGGTTCGGGGAAGTCGACCGTCGCGATGAGCGTGCTGCGGCTGCTCCCGCGTTCGGCGAAGGTCAGCGGCGAGATCCTGCTGGGCGGCGAAGACATCACGGCGATGAAATGGGGCAGGCTGCGCGCGGTGCGCTGGGCCGAGGCCTCGGTGGTGTTCCAAGGCGCGATGCACGCGCTCAACCCGGTCCGCAAGATCGGGGAACAGATCGCCGAGCCGATCCGACTGCACCCGCCCGAGGGCAAGGCGTTGTCGGACGCCGCCGTCAAGGCCAAGGTTTCGGAACTGCTCGAGCAGGTCGATCTGCCACCCGGTCGCGCCGGGGCGTACCCGCACGAACTGTCCGGCGGCCAGAAGCAGCGCGTGATGATCGCGATGGCGCTGGCCTGCTCGCCGCGCTTGATCATCGCGGACGAGCCGACCACCGCACTCGACGTCGTCGTCCAGGCCCAGGTGCTCGACCTGCTCGGCAGGCTGGTCGCCGAGCAGGGGATCGGGCTGATCATGATCAGCCACGACCTGTCGGTCCTCGCCGCGACCTGCCGCCGGATCGCGGTGATGTACGACGGTGAGATCGTCGAGGAACGGCCGAGCGCCGAGTTGATGAGCTCGCCGCACCACGAGCACAGCAAGGCGCTGGCGGCCGCCTTCCCGACCGTCGGCGATCCGGTGTCCCGGTTCGCGCCCGCGACCAGCACACCGTTGCCACCGGAACCGGAACGCTCCGGTGAGCGGCCCGCGCTGCTGGAGGCCGAAGACCTGCGCGTCAGCTTCCGTGACCGCACCGGGAAGCGGATCAACGCCGTCGCCGGGGTGAGCCTCCAGGTGCGGAAGGACGAGATCGTCGCGCTCGTCGGCCAGTCGGGCTCGGGAAAGACCACGCTGGCCAGGACGCTGCTCGGACTGCAGAAACCCGACTCCGGCGCGGTGCGGTACGACGGCAAACCGGTCCCGCTCGGCGGTGCCGGGCTCAAGGCGTACCGGCGGCAGGTCCAGCTGGTCCTGCAGGACCCGACCAGCGCGCTGAACCCGAACCACACGGTGTACGAGGCCGTCGCCGAAGGCCCCCGCATCCACGGGATGAGCGCGAACGAACACGAGATCGTCACCAAGGCCCTCGAAGCGGCCGAACTGCGGCCGGCGGAGAAGTTCCTCGACAGGCTCCCGCACGAGCTGTCCGGCGGGCAGCGGCAGCGGGTGGTCATCGCGGGCGCGCTCGCGCTGGACCCCGGCGTGGTCGTGGCCGACGAGCCGGTGGCGTCGCTCGACGCGTCGGTGCGAGGGGAGATCCTCGCGCTGTTGCTGCGCCTGCGGCGTGAGCTGGGTCTCGCCGGACTCGTGATCACCCACGACCTCGGGCTGGCCTGGAACATCGCCGACCGTGTCGCCGTGATGTACCGCGGGGAGCTGGTGGAGGTCGGTACCGTGGAGGAGGTCCTGCTGGACCCGAAGCACGACTACACGAAGTCGCTGCTCGCCGCTTTGCCCGGTGGTACCGCCCAGCGGGCGGCGGTCGACCGCTGACCGACGCGATTCCCGTGTCCGACGCGGGAAACACCCATTGCCGCGCACTCGCACAGGCGCGGTGTGTAACCTCCAATCTCGAAATGGCGACCACGACAGACACCCCGCAGACGCCCTCGGCCGGTTCGCTCGGCGAGCGGCTCCGGGTGCCATCCCGGTTCCCGTACCGCACGATCGCGATGGGAACCATCGGCAGCACGCTGCTGATGCTGGCCGCGCTAGGCGCCGGGGGCATCCTCATCCGTGACCCGATCCTGGGCCACGGACCGTTGTCGTGGATCCGCTACGGCCACGGCCGCATCCTGGCCAACACGATGCTCTATTCGGGCTTCGCGCTGATCATCTGGGCCTGGGTCCGGCTGGGCCGCTACGCGCTGGCGGGCCGGATCGGCAGCCGCCCGATCGTGATCGCCGCCGCCTGCTGGATGGCGCCGCTGCTGGTCTCGCCGCCGCTGTTCACCCGCGACGTCTTCTCCTACCTCGCGCAGGGCGCACAGCTGCTCAACGGTCTCGACCCGTACGCCAACGGCCCGGCCGAGCTGGCCGTGCTGCAGGACGTCGTGCAGAACGTCCACCCGCTGTGGCAGACCACCCCCGCGCCGTACGGCCCGCTGTTCCTGCTGATCGCCAAGGGGATCGTGGCGGTCACCGGCAACGACATGATCGCCGGTGTCATCGCGACCCGCCTGGTGCTGATGATCGGCCTGGCCGGGATGCTGTGGTCGCTGCCGCGGCTGGTCAAACACCTCGGCGGCAAGCTGCCGATCACCCTGTGGCTCGCCATCGCCAGCCCGATGACCGTGATCCACCTCGTCGGCGGGCCGCACAACGACCTGCTGATGCTGGGCTTCCTCACCGTCGGCGTGCTGGCCGCGCTGGAGCGCAAGCACGTCGTCGCGATCGTCCTGGTCACCATCGGCATGCTGATCAAACCCACCGCGGCACTGGCGCTGCCGTTCCTGGTCTGGGTCTGGGCGAACCACCTGCCCGGCGACCGGAAGGTGGCCAACTTCTTCCGCGCGGGCGCCGCTTCGGTCGGGATCTTCCTGCCGGTGTTCGTCGCGGGCACCTGGCTCTCGCTCGGCTCGGTCAACCTCGGCTGGCTGACCGGCCTCAAGGCGCCGACGCTGATCGCGAACTGGATGAACTTCCCGACCGGGATCGGCGAGATCTTCTACACGCTGGTGAACCTGGTGATCGACGTCGAGGTCTCGCCGTTCGTCACCGTGTTCCGGGCGATCGCGTGGGTCGGCCTCGCCGTCTTCATCGGCCGCCAGTGGTGGCTGGCCCGCGACGGCGGCAACCCGGCGATCCACCGGATGGCGATCGTTCTGCTGGCCGGCGCGATCGTCCCGCCGCCCTCGCTGCCGTGGTACCTGACCTGGGGTTTCGTGGTCCTGTCCGCCTTCGAGTGGCGCCGCCGGAACCTCGCTGTCGTCGTCGCGGTCTCGGTGTTCGTGACGCTGGTGTACTACCCGACGGGGGAGCAGGCGCTCTACGACTGGTGGTTCATGGCGGGCGTCGTCGCCGCGAGTGTGTACGCGGCCGCCTCGCTGCTGCGGCCGGATCCGCTGGGGATCATCGCGGCTTGGCGGGGGAAGCCGGTGGAGCAGTTCCTGCCCGCCGAAGCTCCGCGTTCCTGACTCTGGATCGCTGATCGTGCCGATGGTGGGCACTTTGCTTGAAGTACGTGAAGGCCCCCTTAGCGGGCTTGTGTTTGCTGACCTGCTGGTGTGTGTGGGTCCGGGTGTGGAGGTTTCAGGACGGTGACTCGCGCGACGGTAAACAAATGAAGGCCTCCTTCACTGCGTCTAATGCAGTGAAGGGGGCCTTCACGCGGCGCTGCCGTGGTTGGTGATGTCGTTGGGGCTAGAGGTGTTGTTCCGGGTCGGGTGAGGGAACTTCGAGGGACCCAGGGCCTCTCAAGGAGTCCTTCACGGAACAGCACCAAACTGTATAACGACCTATACGGCCCGGCGATCGGCATCGTGTTGCCGTGGAACGGCAACACGACAAAGAAGCTCAGGAAGAAGCACGCCAACCGCTCCAAGAGTGAACGAGCGTGCTCACCACGGCATGCGGAGCGGGCTGCGCCCCGTACTGCGGATACTTCTCCCGCAGCAGTCGAACGGGGAGTGCCTGCTCCTCGGGATCGGTCAGCACCCGGGCGACGCCGTCGGCCCGTGCCCACCACAGCTCGGCCCAGTCTTCGTCATAGCAGTCGGTCAGGAAGCTGACCACGGGGTTCCCGGCGATGTTCTTCAGCCGCCGCAACGCCGTCGTGCTCTTCGGCTTGTGATCGATCGCGAAAGCGACCGAATCGCCTTCGACGACGAACGTCACCGGCACGAGGTGAGGCAGGCCGTCCGAGCCTGCCGTCGCCAGCCTCGCGATCCGCTCGCCCTCGAACCGGGACCTGGCCTCCGCAGGCGTCAACCGCATACCGGCAACGGTACCTACGCCGAGCGTCGCACGCGGAGCACGTTGTCCGAACGCGTTCCCTGCTGGCCCTCCGGCCCCGGGAAGTCGCGTGTCACCACTTCCTGCAACTCCACGGTCCACCCGTCGGCCAGAGCCAGGGTTTCGAGTACTTCGGCGGGTGTCGGGAAGTGGAAGTCCTTGTGTGGTGGCTCTTCCAGCCATGTCGGCCAGCCCGCGTGGCCGGCGACGATCAGCGTGCCGCCCGGCGCCACTGCTTCGGAGGCGTGCCGGAGGGCCTTGTCCCGTTCGCCGTCCACGGCGACGGGGGAGTGGAAGAACTGCGCGGAGACGAGGTCGAAGCTGCCCTCCGGGAACGATTTCGCCAGGTCGTGGCGCTCCCAGACGATGCCGTCGGCGCCGGCTTCGGCCGCGTGCCCGGCGGCACGTTTCAGCGCGACGTCCGAGATGTCGACGGCGGTGACCCGCCATCCCCGTTGCGTGAGCCAGATCGCGTCGCCGCCTTCGCCGCATCCGAGATCGAGTGCCGCGCCCGGCGTCAGCTCGGCGACTTCGCGCACCAGGAGCGGGTTCGCCTTCCCGCTCCAGACCTGGTCCTTGTCCCGGTAGAAGTCTTCCCAGAACTGCTGTGTGGAGTCCATGACCGAAAGATGCCCCGGTATGGCCGAATCCGCCAGTCCCGTTGCCGTTATGGCAAAACGAGGAGCGTGCCCGTGTCGGCGTCGAGGGTGGCACGGGCGCCGAGGGGAATGGTCGGCGACGCCGGGACGTGCCCGAAGCCGAAGTCCCAGACCGTCGGCACGCCGAGCGGCCCCAGTCTGTCGAGCATCAGTTCGCGGATCGCCTCGGGATCGCCGCACGCGGTCCACGAGCCCAGCACGATCCCCTGGACGCCGTCGAACCAGCCGGAACGCAGCAACTGGGTCAGCATCCTGTCGATCCGGTACGCGCTCTCGGTGACGTCCTCCAGCAGCACGATCGCGTCCCGTGCCGAACCCTGCTCGGGAGTGCCGAGGCCCGAGGCCAGCAGGGCGAGGTTGCCGCCGATGAGTGTCCCGGTCGCGGTGCCCGGAACCAGTGGTGACCCTGTCGTCGAGGCGATCGTCCGCATCCCGTCCGGCTCGAACAGCGACATCCGCAGGTGCTCGGCGGCCACCGCGTCGAACAGCGTGGTCGCGGGCAAGGGGGAGAAGAGCGTCTCCAGTCCCAAGTGGACGTTCACGGCCCGGTGCAGCGCGGTCACGTCGCTCGACCCGGCGAACGTCTTGGGCCCGGTCGCCCGCAACGCCGCCCAGTCGACCAGGTCGATCATCCGCTGCGAGCCGTAGCCGCCGCGGGCGGCGAGGACACAGGTCACGCCGGGATCCAGCCAGGCCTGGGTGAACTCGGCGGCCCGCACCGCGTCCGGGGCCGACAGGTAGCCGGTGGGGGCCGCGCGGACGCACTCGCCGACGCGGACCTCGACACCCCAGCCGTGCAGCACGGGCAGTGTCTTCTCGACGAGCTCCGCGGGGACCGGACCCGCCGGGGCGACCAAGGCGATCGTGTCGCCGGGCCGCGTCTTCGGCGGCTTCACCGGCTCAACCGGAGCTTCGGGACGCCGGGCGTCTCGAAGCCGAAAACCTGGCCGTAGAACGACAACTCCGCTTCGAGCGCGGCCACGATCGTCTCCGCCTTCCGGAAGCCGTGCTGCTCGCCCTCGAACCTCAGATAGGCGTGATCGATGCCCCGCCCCGCCAGCCCCGCCACGAACCGGTCCGCCTGCTCGGGTGGGCAGATCTCGTCCTCGAGGCCCTGGAGGAACAACAGCGGACCGGCGAGCGTGTCCGCGTTGTTGATCGGCGAGCGATCCTTGTAGCGCTGCTCGGTCTCCGGCAGCGGCCCGATCAGCCCGTCGAGGTAGCGGGACTCGAAGTCGTGTGTCTCGCCGCCGTCCCCGGTCCATTGACCGAGGTCGAGGATCGGGTACATCACGGTGCCGGCGCGGTAGGTCGTCGTGGTGGTCAGTGACGCGGCGGAGGTGTACCCGCCCGCGCTGCCGCCGCGGATCGCCAGCCTGTCGCCGTCGACGGTGCCTTCGGCGGCGAGGGATTCGGCGACGACGGCGCAGTCCGCGACGTCGACGACACCCCATTGCTCCCGCAGCCGCTCGCGGTAGGCGCGTCCGTAGCCGGTGGAGCCGCCGTAGTTCACCGTGACGACGGCGATCCCGCGGCTGGTGAAGTAGGCGATCTCGTAGTCGAGCACCGCGCTGTCCCGGCCGGTGGGCCCGCCGTGCGGGTATACGAACAGCGGCGGCTTTTCCCCGTCCGGGGCGGTGAAGTCGGCGTTCGCGGGCAGGTAGACGAAGGCCGGGATCCGGTCGCCGTCGTCGGTCTTGAAGATCCGCTCCACGGGCGTCGACAGGTAGGCGGGTGACGGTGGTTCGGGCGCCGACGCGAGTTCGGTCACCGTCCCACGTTCGAGGTCGACCTTCACCACGGAGCCTTCGCGTTCCGGGCCTGCCGCGACGCCGACGACGCCGCCTTCGTGGACGGCGAAACCGTTGGTGGACCACGCGGTCAGGTCGGCGGCCGCCGCCACCGGGGTGACTTCACGCGTCGCCTCGTCGAGGACGGCGAGCCTGCCCGAGGCGATGACGGCGAACCGGCCGTCGCCGAGCGGAGTGAACCAGCGCGCGCCGAGTTTCCACTGCGCGCCGCCGATTTCCTGCTCGGACGGCGCCAGGTTCGTGACGGCGCCGTCGAGCCCGACGCGGTGCAGATTCCACCAGCCGTTCGGGTCGAGCAGCGCCAGGAGGCTGTCCGCGGACTCCCATTCGACCTGGCAGACGGCGACGTCGGCCGCGCCGGCGAGCACACGGTGCGGTCCGAAAGTCCCGTCCTCGCGGAGGTCGGCGACGCACAGTTCCGTGCCGTCCCAAGGCATCGCGGGGTGGTTCCAGCCGATCCACGCCGCACGCGCGCCATCGGGCGACAGGTGCGGTGCGGTGAGGAAGTGATGGCTGGCCGTCAGAACCCGTTCCGGGCCGCCGTCGAGAGGGACCGCGATGAGGTCCCGGGCGATGTCGACGCGCCTGGCGCCGGTGCTGCGTTCGCGTACCAGCCACACCTCGCCGGTACGGCCGGGGCGGAGGTCGCTGTAGCGGATTCCGTGCCGGGTCGCCGGTTCCGGGGTCAGTGGTGTCGTCTCGCCGGTGGTCAGGTCGCGGCGGTAGACGCGCTGATCCGCCCAGTGGGTGAAGACGAGGGTGTCGCCGAGTACGAGCCAGGGGCGGCCGCCGTACTCGTGGACGCGGTTCCGGACGTTCCAAGGAGCGGGAAGGACGTCTTCGACGGTGCCGTCCTCGCGGGACCTGACGAGGGTGACGCGGCCGCCCTCACCGGTTCTCGCTTCGGCCCACCAGACCTCGTCTCCCGCCGTTCCGAGCCATTGCGCGCTGACTCCCGACGCCGCGACATCGGCGGCTGACAGGGGAGACGTCCAGGTGCCGTAAGGGGCGATCTCAACCACAGCTGAAGACTAGGTTCGCCCCTTTGTCCGCGACGGGCCGGGGCACGGCTCGGACGGGCTGTTCTGTCCAGCGGTTTCGCCCTGGGCGGAACCGTGGGGCGGCGGATGCCGATCATGGGCCTGTGGCCTAGGGTCAAAGGTGCCATGTCTCGCGTAATCCACGTCTTCCGCCAGCCCGACCGGTTCGTCGCAGGAACCGTCGGTGAGCCCGGCGACCGCACGTTCTACCTCCAGGCGTCCGAGGACGTCCGCACGATCAGTGTGACGATCGAAAAACAGCAGGTCGTGGTCTTGGCCGAAAGGCTCAGCTCGCTGCTGGAAGAGGTCGCCAACCGATTCGGCGCGGACGTACCGGACGACGCGCCCGACGAGCTCCTCGACGTCGACCCCTTGACCGTGCCGGTCGAGGAGGAGTTCCGCGTCGGCACGATGGGCCTCGGCTGGGACGCCGACAGCAGCGCCGTCGTCATCGAGCTGCTCGCGATGACCGAAGGCGAGGTGGACGAAACGGTCGTTCTGGACGACACCGAAGAGGGGCCGGACGCGGTCCGCGTCTTCCTGACCCCCGGCGCGGCGCGCGCGTTCGCCGAACGAGCCGACAGGGTGGTCAACGCCGGCCGCAAACCGTGTCCGCTGTGCGCCGAGCCGCTCGATCCGGCGGGGCACATCTGCCCGCGGCAGAACGGGTACCGCCGCGACGTCGACGTCCTCGAGGACTGACAGGGTGACGGAGACCTCACGGGAACTGGTGACGCGCGGCAAGATCGACGTCGAAGGCAGGCTCGTCGACGCCTCCAACGTCACGCTGTTCTGCACGATCGAGCTCGACGGCGTGACAGGCAACGTCGTGTACAAGCCGGTGTCGGGCGAGCGGCCGTTGTGGGACTTCCCGGACGGGACGCTCGCGGGCCGCGAGGTCGCGACGGCGATGGTCGCCGATGCTTCCGGGCTCGGCGCGATCCCGCCGACGGTGCTGCGCGACGGGCCGTTCGGCCCCGGCATGGTGCAGCTGTGGATCGAGACCACCGAAGAGGAACTGGTCGACGTGCGGCCCCCGGAGGGGCTGCCGGACGACTGGCGCGTCGTACTGCACGCCCACGATCGCGACGGTGAGCCCGCGGTGCTCGCGCACGCGGACCGGCAGGGGATGCGGGAACTGGCCTTGCTCGACATCGTGGTCAACAACACCGACCGCAAGGGCGGCCACGTGCTCGCCGGTGCCGACGGCCGGATCTACGGCGTGGATCACGGGATCTGCCTGCACACCGATCCGAAGCTGCGGACGGTGCTGTGGGGCTGGATCGGGGAGCGGCTGACCGAAGCCGAGGTCGGCAAGTTGCGCGGTCTGCGCGAGCAGCTGGACGGCGAGCTCGGTGACGCGCTCGGCGAGCACCTCACCGGCTTCGAGATCCGTGCGCTGGCCGAGCGCACCGAACTGCTTCTGGCAGCGGGTGTCTTCCCCGAGCCGGGCGACGACTGGCGCGCCATCCCGTGGCCGTTGTTCTGATCGACGATCCGGCTCGCGCGCGCCTGATCACGCGATTCGGTGAAGGCGTCGCGGCCTGGTGTGACGCTCTGCCCGCGCTCGTGGCGCGGTTGTCGAAGCAGTGGGGTCTCACCGTCGTCGGCGCGAAACCGGGCAACACCGGCCGCACCTTGATCTGCGTGGGGGACGACGGCGCGAAGAAGGTCCTCAAGCTGACCCCGGAGCACGCGATCGCCGAGTCCGAGGCCGCCGCGCTGCGGGCGTGGGACGGATGCTCGAGGGTCGCGCAGGTCCTCGCCACCGAGCTCGCCGACGGTGCGATCCTGCTGGAAGGCATCGATCCCGGTACGCAGCTGCTGGAGGCCGGCACGGACGTCCCGTGGGCCGAAGTCGGCGATCTGCTGACCCAGATCCACGCGGTGACGCCGCCGTCCGGATTTTCGGCGCTGGAGGACCGTGTCGTCTTCATGTACCGGCTCGCCGAGCGTGGGCTGCGGGGATCGGTGGCCGAAGCGACGCTGTCACTGGAAACCCTCGATCGCGCCCGGCTGCGGGCACTCGCCCTCGCGACCAGCGGGGGAGGGACCTCGATCGTGCACGGCGACCTGCATCCCGGCAACGTTCTCGACGGCGGGCCCGGCAGGGGCGCGGTCGCCATCGACCCTCGTCCGAGCGTCGGCGATCCGTCGTTCGATCTGGCCGACTGGGTCACGCTGCCGATGGCCGCCGGTGGCACGCTCGAGGACGGCTTCGACGCCATCGCGCCGCACTTGCCGGGTTTCGACGCCGAGCGCGTCCGGGCGTGGTGTGTCGCGCTGTCGCCGCTGTTCGTGATGCGCCCGCTCGAACGGGGTGAACGGACCTCGTTCGTCGAAGCGATGCTCCGGATGGCGGCCTGACCGGCGTGGCGGGGAGACGCTGACCCCGGGGCACCGCTAGCGTCGTCCGCCGTGCGCTCTCATTCGTATGACGACGTGCTGTCCGGTCCGCGCAAGCGGAAGATCCCCGAGGTGCCCGCCGAACCGGGCCTCGTGGTCGAAGACCCGGCCAGCGGGTACTGCGGCGCCGTGGTGAAGATCGAGTACGGCAACGTCGTGCTGGAGGACAGGCACGGCAAGCATCGTGTGTTCCCGTTGAACCCCGCGGGTTTCCTGCTCGAAGGCAAACCGGTCACGCTGGTGCCGTTCAAGGCGGCCCCGAAGACCCCGGCCAAGCGGATCTCCGCGTCCGGGTCGGTCCAGGTCCAGGGACTCAAGGCCCGGGTCGCGCGCGATTCGCGCATCTGGGTGGAGGGCAAGCACGACGCCGAACTCGTCGAGCGGGTCTGGGGACACGACCTTCGGGTCGAAGGCGTGGTGGTGGAACCACTCGATGGTGTGGATGTGCTGTCCGACTGCATCGGCGATTTCGGCACCGGGCCCGGCCGTCGTCTCGGCGTGCTGGTCGACCACCTGGTCGCGGGCAGCAAGGAGTCCCGGATCGTCGACGGGATCCGCGACGAGAACGTGCTGATCACGGGGCATCCCTACATCGACATCTGGGAAGCGGTGAAACCGTCGGTGGTCGGCATCCGTGCCTGGCCGAAGATCCCGCGCGGCACGGAGTGGAAACAGGGCATCTGCGACGCGCTCGGATGGGGTGAGCCGTGGGAGGGCTGGCAGCGGGTCCTGGCGGCTGTCGGCAGCTACCGGGATCTGGAAACGCCGCTGATCGGAGCGGTGGAGCGGCTCATCGACTTCGTCTCCGACCCGGGCGAGGACTCCTGAATGACCGGTTTGCGTGGGGTCACTCAAGGTCACGCGTCGGTCACGTCAGTTTCGCTTCTTCGGTATGAATCGGCGCGATCTGGGAGCATGAACGCATGACAGGCGCTCTCATCTGGCTGATCGCCGGCATCCTCCTGATCATCGCCGAGCTGCTCTCGGGTGACTTGTTCCTGCTCATGGTCGGTGTCGGAGCCCTGTTCGGGGCAGGTTCGGCCGCGCTGACCGGGAACCCGTTCATCGACGTCGCGGTGTTCGCCATCGCTTCGGTCGGGATGCTCGCCCTCGTCCGCCCGACCCTCAAACGCCGGTTCCTGTCGGGGCCGGACATCAAGACCAACACCGACGCGCTGATCGGCGCGCGGGCGGTAGTAGTGTCCACTGTGGACGGCGAAGGCGGCCAGGTGAAGCTGGCGGGCGACGTCTGGTCGGCACGGTGCATGACCGACGGCGAACCGATCGCCCCGGGGACGTCGGTGACGGTCGTCGAGATCGCGGGCGCCACGGCGGTCGTTTCGGCCGCGGTGTGAGCACGGCAAAGGGTTTCTACGTTAGGGGAAGGTAGTTGTCAGAGACAGTGGTGTTCATCGTCGTCGGGCTGCTCGCGTTGTTCGTGGTCGTCGTCGTGGTCAAGGCGATCATGGTGGTGCCACAGGCGCAGTCCGCTGTGATCGAACGGCTGGGCCGGTTCCGGACGGTGGCTTCTCCCGGCCTGACGTTTCTGGTGCCCTTCCTGGACAAGGTGCGGGCGCGGATCGACCTCCGCGAGCAGGTGGTCTCGTTCCCGCCCCAGCCGGTGATCACCGAGGACAACCTGACCGTGTCCATCGACACGGTCGTGTACTTCCAGGTCACCGACTCGCGGGCGGCGGTCTACGAGATCTCGAACTACATCGTCGGTGTGGAGCAGCTGACCACCACGACGCTGCGAAACGTCGTCGGTGGCATGAGCCTCGAGCAGACGCTGACCTCGCGTGACTCGATCAACAGCCAGTTGCGTGGCGTGCTCGACGAGGCCACCGGCCGGTGGGGCATCCGCGTCGCGCGAGTCGAGCTGAAGGCGATCGACCCGCCGCCCTCCATCCAGGACTCGATGGAGAAGCAGATGCGCGCCGACCGTGAGAAGCGCGCGATGATCCTGACCGCCGAAGGTCAGCGGGAATCGGCGATCAAGACCGCGGAAGGTCAGAAGCAGAGCCAGATCCTCGCGGCCGAAGGTGCCAAGCAGGCGGCGATCCTGAGCGCGGAGGCCGAGCGGCAGTCGCGGATCCTGCGGGCACAGGGTGAACGTGCCGCGCGGTACCTGCAGGCGCAGGGTCAGGCGAAGGCCATCGAGAAGGTCTTCGCGGCGATCAAGGCCGGACGTCCCACGCCCGAGGTCCTGGCGTACCAGTACCTGCAGACCCTGCCGCAGCTGGCGCAGGGCGACGCGAACAAGGTCTGGATGATCCCGAGCGACTACGGCAAGGCCCTGGAGGGCTTCGCCCGCGCGCTCGGCGCCCCCGGCGACGATGGCGTGTTCCGCTACGAGCCGCCGAAGGAAGACCACATCGAGAAGCCGGACCTCGAGGACGAAGAGGTCCAGGGCTGGTTCGACGTCTCCAGCGACCCGAAGGTCGCCGAGGCCGTCGCGGCCGCGGAAGCCGTGGCGCGCAAGGAGGTTCCTGCGCTCGGTGTCGCGACGCCGCGGCAGGAGCCGCCGGCCCCGCGTCAGGTTCCCAAGGCCGCTCCGGAGCCGGAGGCGGCCCCGGAGCCGCAGCAGGCTCCGCCGCCCTCGCAGCTGCCGCAGCCCCAGCCGCCCGCCGGTCCGCAGGGAGGCGCGTACCAGGGGCCTCCGGGACAGGCGCCGGGTGGTAGCGGGCCGTTCCCGCGTCAGGGTCCGTTCGGCGGACCGCAGGGTGGGCCGCCGCCGCAGCGCTGAGTACAGATCCGAAAAGGGCCGTCCCGTCCGGGGCGGCCCTTTTCGCGTACTTCACGTGATCGAGCGCCGCACTCGCGTGATTGGACCCGGAACTCGCGTGTGCGGCGTGTGATCACGCGAGTTCCGCCTCTGATCACACGAGTGCGGCGCCTGATCACGCGAGACCGGCGTGAGTCGGCCTCAGGACCCGGGGGACTCGTGGCGTTCGGCGGCGTTCCACAGGATGGCGATGGGTGTCCCGCCGGATTTCTCCCGACCGGCGAACTCGTCGAGGAGCGCGTCGACCCTGCTGTTCAGTTCCGCCTGGTCGCCCGGATCCAGTCGCAGGACGGCCCGGCGGGTGTGCTGGGGGATGGACGGGTCGTTCTCGCTGATCTCCGCGCGGTGCGCGTCGAGGATGGCGAGGTCGACCTTGGCCGTGAGGTGGCGGTCGTTCTTCGGTTCGAGGTCGAGGCGCCACGTCTTTTTGGTCGCCCGGTAGGGATGTTCCCAGGCCCCTTTGGGTCCTCGGCGTGGCTCCTCGGCCACGAGGAATCCGGTCGACGTCAGCACTCGCAGCCTGCGCAGGAGCGTGGCGGGTGCGACGTCGAGGCGTTCGGCGAGTTGCTGGTTGGTCCAGGCCGTGTCCAGGCACAGCCGCAGGATGCGCCAGCTCAGCGGGTGGGAGAGCGCGCGCAACTCGTCGGGTGTCGCCGCTGGGTGCTCGGTCTGTCCGGCCATTGACAGCACTGTAATCGATTCGCATACTCGAAATCAATTTCACTCGATGAAATCGATGAGGAGTCGATGTGGACTCGGTCAGGGAATACGTGCGGCAACACCGGGCGCGGCACGAGCAGGAGCTCGCCGACTGGATCGCGGTGCCCAGCGTGAGCGCCACGGGCGAGGGTATGGAACGGGCCACGCCCTACGCGCTGGAGCTGCTGGAACGCAGCGGGCTGGACGCCCGGATCGTCGACACCGGCGGCTGGCCGCTGGTCGTCGGGCACGCCGCGGGGCCGCCCGATCGCCCGCACGTGGTGATCTACGGGCACTACGACGTCCAGCCCGCGGGCCCGCTGGAGGAATGGCACAGCCCGCCGTTCGAGGCGACCATCCGCGACGGCCGCATGTACGGGCGCGGAACCGGCGACAACAAGGGGCAGCATCTCGCGCAACTCCTCGCACTCCGGGCCCTGCGCGACATCGACGGGGGTCTGCCGTGCTCGGTGACCGTCCTGCTCGACGGCGAGGAAGAGATCGGCAGCCCGCATCTGACCGGCACGCTCACGACGATGCGGGAGGAACTGGCCGCAGACCTCGCGGTGTGGAGCGACGGCCCGGTGCACGACAGTTACGAGCCGACTGTCGCGCTCGGCGTGCGCGGTGCCGTGGCCTTCGAGATCACCGTGCGCGGCGCGAACAGCGCGCTGCATTCCGGGAACTGGGGCAACGTCGCGCCGAATCCGGCCTGGGAGCTGACCTGGCTGCTGTCGACCATGCGCGCCCCTGACGGCCGGGTGACCGTCGACGGCTACGACGCGGGCGTGACGCCCTTGACCGACGCCGAGCTCGACGCGTTGCGGGCACTGCCGATCGACCCGGCCGCGATGCTCGCGGGAGCCGGACTGGACCGGATGGATGCGGGCCACGGCCAGGACGTCAACGAGCGACTCGCGACGCCCACGTTCAGCATCAACTCGCTGACCTGCAGAGACAACGACGAGCACCGGACGGTCATCCCGTCCGTCGCGGTGGCGCGCTGCGATCTGAGGCTGGCTTGCGGGCAACGATCGGAAACGGTCATCGCCGCGCTCCGCGCTCACATCGAGAAACACTTGCCGCATGCCGAACTGCGCTTCGGGGCGATCATGGAGGCGTCCCGCACCCTGCCGGACGCGCCGTACGCCGACCTCGTGCTGCGCGGGGTGACCGAGGCGCACGGGAAGCAGGCGCTGGCCGTCCCCGCACTGGGCGGCAGCCTGCCGATCGCGGCGCTCACCGACGGTCTGGCGCTGCCCTGCTACGGCATCGCGCTGGCGAACGTCGACGAACGCAACCACGCGCCGAACGAGAACTTCGAACTGCACCGGTTCCACCAAGGCATCGTGACCGCGGCCGGCGTCCTGTCCAGCATCGGACGACGATGAACGCGACTGTCCGGATCGTCGCGGCCGCCTCGACGGGGAACATGCTGGAATGGCTGAGCTTCACCGCTTACGCCTTGGTCGCCGACGTCATCGCGCGGCAGTTCTTCCCGTCGGCGAATCCGGTGACGTCGTTGATGCTGGCGCTGGGGACCGCCGTGGCCGCGTACCTGGCCCGTCCGGTCGGCGCGGTGGTGCTGGGTGTCTACGCCGACCGGGCCGGAAGGCTGGCGGCGTTGACCGTGGCCATCCGGCTGATGACCCTCGGCTCGCTCCTGATCGTGCTCCTGCCCGGCTATCAGGAGATCGGCGTGTTCGCCCCGATCGGGATGCTGCTCGCGCTGCTGATCCAAGGATTCTCCGCGGGCGGCGAGTTCGGCTCCGCGACCGCGCTGCTCGTCGAGAGTCACGCCGGGCGGCGCGGCTTCATGGGGAGCTGGCAAACCGCCAGCCAGGCGTTCGCGGTCCTGCTCGCCACAGGACTCCTCGCGACCACGAGCGCCTTCCTCAGTCCCGCGCAGTTCGACGCGTGGGGCTGGCGGATACCGTTCGCGGTCGCCCTGCTCCTGGGCCCGGCCGGTTACTACATCCGCACCCGGCTGCGAGACTCGCCCGAGTTCACCACCGCGCGCGCCGCGTCCGACCCCGGACCGGCCCGCCCGCTGGTCGAGCTCCTGCGCAACGACAAGGCACGGGTGCTGCTGGTCATGGGCATGATCGCGATCTCGACGGGATTCTCCTACCTGATCACCTACATGCCGACGTTCGCCATCCGGCAGCTCGGCATGTCGCCGTCGACGAGTTTCACCGCGACGTTCGTGACCGGTGTCATCCTCACCGTGTTCACCCCCGTGGCCGGGCACCTCTCCGACAAGATCGGGAGAACCCGGATGCTCACCGCGGCCGCCGTCGTCATCGCCCTCATCGCCATCCCGCTGTTCCTGCTCATCCGCGCCGTCCCGGAAATGGTCACCTTGGTGGTGGCACTGGCGGTGATGGGCCTGGTCAAAGCCTGGTACGCGGGCCCCCTGCCCGCGGCCATGGCCGAGATGTTCCCGGTCGGCAACCGGGGAACCGGGCTGTCGATCAGCTACAACGTCGGGGTGATCCTCTTCGGCGGAGTCACGCCGCTTGCCATCACCCTGCTGATCTCGGCCACCGGCTCCACGCTGGCGCCCAGCTACTGGATCACCGCGCTCGCCCTGCTCAGCGGGACCTGCGTGCTGCTCGCGCGCCGATACCGGTTCAGTTCGTGAGGAAGCCGAGCGTGCGGTACTCGTCGACCACGGTGGTGAGTTCGGCGATGCGGGCCCGGCCGGCGTCGATGAGTCGTTGCCCGGCTTGGGACCACTTCTCGAGGTCGGAGGACATCGGCGGGATCTCGGCCAGGATCTTCGCGCTTTCGGCGAGGCTGAGCCCGACCCGCTGGGCGGCGACCGCGAGCCGGATCCGGCAGATGGCGTCGACCGTGAACCGGCGTGCGTTGCCCGCGGTGCGCTCGGCGGTGATCACGCGGTAGCGCTCGTAGTACCGGACGGCGTTGGCCGAGACCCCGGCCCGGCTCGCGACCTCACCGATCGTGAGCCGGGCCGGGGTCTGCGTCGTCATGCCGTGCTCCCCACTGTGGCGGGTTCCGTCACCGGGGCGGACGGGGTCCTCAGCCTGACCACCAGGGCGATCACCATGATCGCGAGGACACCGACGAGGGTCACCCGGTACGCGGAGACGATCTCCGCGGTGAGCGCCGCGCCGGCCGCGGGTTCGCTCAGCGCCGCCAGACCCCGTCCTCCGGTGGCCGTCGCGATCAACCCGGTGAACGTCGCGCTCACCGCCGCGGTGCCGACCGCGGTCGCGATGGTGCTGGCCAAGGGAAGGATCGCGGAACCGGACGCGAGGTCCGGGCCGAGCAGGTTCCGGCCGGCGCTCACGATGGTGGGCATCATGATCGCTCCGGTGCCCGCTCCCTGGATCACCCCCAAGACCGCCAGCACCGTGTACGGCGTATCGGGCGTGAGGACGAGCGCGGTCAGTCCGGTCGAGGCGATCGCCAGGCCCAGCCCGGTCCCGACGACGATCCGCGGGCCGAAGCGTTCCAGGACACGGGCGGCGAACTGGATGCTGAGGCCCATCCCGATCGTGCCCGGCACCATCATCAGCGCGCTGACCATGGTCGAGTCCCCGCGCATGATCTGGATGTAGGCGGGCATCAGCAACATCGAGCCGAAGTACGGCGCGGCGTACAGGACGAGGACAGCGGCGTTGCGCCCGAACGTCCGGTCACGCAGGAGACGGACGTTCAGCAGCGGCGCGCGATGACCCCACGACCGGCGTACGAACACGGCCACGAGACCCAGTCCGATCAGGATGATCGCCGCGCGAACCCCTACGGCGGTGTTCTCTTCGCTGAAGCCGTAGGCCACCGCGACGACGCCGGGGACGAGCATCAGACCACCCACGAGGTCGATCGGGGTGCGTTCGGCCGACGGCGTCTCGGCGGGCACCCACCGCAGCACGCCCACGACGGCGAGCAAAGCGGGCGGAACGGTGATGAAGAACAGCGCCCGCCACGAGAGGCTGTCCAGCAGGACACCGCCGAGCAACGGACCGAGGATCGGCCCGATCAGCAGGGGCAGCCCGGTGATCGTGGTCATCCGGCCCCGGCGTTCCGGCGACACCGCGCCGAAGCCGATGGTCATTCCCAAGGGGTTGATCAGACCGCCGGCGAGGCCCTGTACCGCTCGTGCGGCGATCAGCCATCCCAGGTCGCCCGCTACTCCGGCGGCCGCGGACGACGCCGCGAACACGAGCAGCGCGGCCAGGTACACCCGGCGGGCTCCCCAGCGTTGGGCGAAGGTCGCCGCGAGCGGCATCGCCGCGACCATGCCGAGTGCGTAAGCGGTCACGATCCACTGGATCGTGGTGAGTGACGCGGAAAAGGTCGTCATGAACTGCGGCAGCGCGACCGCGACGATCGTGGTGTCGAGAACGGCCATCAGCCCGCCGAGTGCGATCACCGCCGCGATACGGAGTTCTTGCCGGGTCAGCCGGTTCATGCCGCACTCTCCTGAACCGCGGCCCGTCCGGCGCGCAGAGTGTGGGCCCACCAGCCGAGCTCGGTCATCGTCGCGGTCAGCGCGGCGCGCTCGCCTTCGGTGGCCTCGTACCCGTTCGGGCCCAGACGGGTCCACGGCGCGTTCAGCAGTACCGCGTCACGGGTGGTGGTGGCCCTCAGCTCCGGGAAGATCAGCCGCAGCTGCTCGATCGCGCGGATACCGCCCGAACCGGCGCCGTAGCCGACGAACCCGACGGGTTTGTACGCCCATTCGACGAAATGCCAGTCGATCGCGTTCTTCAGGGCGGCGGGGAAACTGTGGTTGTACTCCGGGGTGAGGACCAGATAGGCGTCGGCCGCGTGAAGCCTGCCGCTGATGACCGTTTCGGTGCCGCCAGGGCGAGTTCCCTGGAGCGGGAGATCGATGTCGGCGAGGTCGATCGGATCGACCTCCAGGCCGTCGATGGCGGCCAGTTCGGTCAGCAGCCAGTCCGTGATGGCGTCGGCGAACCGTTCGTGCCGGACGCTGCCGATGATCACAGCGAGGCGAAGCGGGGACTGTGCGGTGGTTTCCGTGTTCATGCCGATGACGCTAAAAGCTCGCCCATAGGTGAACTCAAGCCGTTTGCGGCCCTGCTCACGATCTCTGGACCTCTATCAAGGTCGAGGTTGTACGGTGCCGCCATGGAGCGACCGGGATTCGATGTGCAAGGGTTCTTGGGCGAACGCGAACGCCCGGCCAGTGTTGCGACGACGACCCGCCGCGGCACGCCCGCTTTGGCGATGATGTGGTTCGTGGCCGAGGAAAACCGGCTCTGGTTCCACACACCTGAAGGTCGGCCGGCGCCGTTCCTCGACGCGGCCCGGCTCTGTCGTGATGTCGCGGTCATGGTCGCGACCTTCGCCCCGCCGGACGACGTCCGTCAGGTGCGCCTGACCGGACCTGCCCGACTCGAGTCGAAGGAACTCCCGCGAATCCGCCGCATCTACGAGCGCTACATCCCGGAGTGGACGGACTCCTGGGCGGCGCACGCGGCTTCGCCGGACGCGGTGCTGTGGTCGATGGCGCCGGAACGCGGGATGGCCGTGGCGTTTCCGGATCTGGAGAACACGCCGGTGTTCCGCTGGGACGACATTGCCGAGTACACCCGGATCGGATCCTGAGTGATCAGCCCCCGAAGGCCGCCGTTGTGGCATGGACGCGGAGTTCCTCGAGCTCGTCGATCTGACGCCGCGCCCGGTCGAGAAGATCGTCCAGCCGTCCGGTGTCGAGACGGGGATCGATGTCCGCGCGCACCCGCAGGGTCCGCCAGCCCGCCGCCTTGCCCTCGACGCCGAGGCGCATCAGCTCGAGTTCTTCCACCACGCTCAACGGGGATCGTGAGACGAGCCGCCCGTTCGGCTTGAGCCGTCCCACCTTCTCGCCTGCCCAGGCCGCCGCGGTCTTGTAGCGGCGCACCGGTACCTCCAAGGCGGACATGCAGGTCAGCAGGGCGGCCCGGTCGTCGGCGATCTCTTCGGCGAGCCTGCTCAGCACCGCTTCTCCCGGCTGTCCGCGTTCGGCTGTGGCGAGCCGTTTGGCGAGTTCGGCGCCGGCGGTCGCGCCCGCCAGATGGTCGTTGAGATAGATGCCGAGCAGAGCGGGATCGGGGTGAGTGTCGGCCATATCCAGGGCATACCCGGCACCCGTCGATTGACACGTAGGTAATCTCCTACGTATGGTCGCCGGTATGAACATCGATCGCGTCCAGTTCCTCACCGTGCCGGTCTCGGATCAGGCCAAGGCACGGGACTTCTACGTCGGCAAGCTCGGCTTCGATCTGTTCGTCGACGTCAGCGGTCCACACGGTCAGTTCGTCATGGTCGGCCCCAAGAGGGCGGAAACCGGGCTCGTCCTGGTCGACCGAGCCGTCGGCGGGCTCGATCTCGACACCCGGGTGCACTTCCAGCTGAGCACCGCCGACGTCGATGCCGACATCGCCGAGCTCCGCGCCCAAGGTGTCGACGTCGAGGACGCGGAGGAAATGCCGTGGGGTCGCGTGACGTCCGTGAAGGATCCTGACGGCAATGTGATGGGGCTGCTCCAGCCGTCGGGCTACGGGAACTGGCCGCGCTAGTGCCGGTCAACGACGACGTCTTCGCCGCGCTCGCCAACCCCGCCCGCCGCGAGGTGCTGGGCATCCTTCTCAGCGGCCCGCGGGCGGCGGGGGAGATCGCCGAGCGCTTCGACATGCGGCGACCCAGTCTGTCCGAACACCTTCGGGTGCTGCGGGAGGCGGGGCTCGTCCGAGAAGAGCGCCAGGGTCGCAATCGCGTCTACTCCTTGGAAGCCGCCCCGTTGCGGGAAGTCTCGGACTGGCTCTCGCCGTACGAGCGGTACTGGCGCGGCAAGCTGGACGGATTGCGTGACCTGCTGGACGAGGAGGACTTCTGAACGGCGAGGATCCGACGGCCATCCACGTCGACCAGTTCCTGGCGCATCCACCGCGCAAGGTGTGGCGCGCGCTGACCGAACCGGACCTGCTGGAACGCTGGCTTCGGATGCCGAACGACATCAAACCCGTGGTGGGCCACCGGTTCGAACTGCTAGCGGACCCCGTTCCCGCCGCCGGATTCGCCGGCGGCCCGGTCGCCTGCGAAGTGCTGGCCGTCGAGCCGGAGCGGTTGCTCAGCATCAGCTGGGGTCCGGAGTGGACGGTCACCTGGCGACTCGAGCCGGAAGGCCGGGGCACCCGGTTGTTCCTGAGCCACGAGGGCTTCGATCCCGACGACGAGTTCCAGCGGATGTCACGCCGGATCATGGGCGGTGGCTGGCGCACCGGGGTCCCGAAGGCGTTGGCGCGCGTACTGGCCGACATGGGGGACGCGATCGGACAGTGACTTTCGTCCGGCAGCGGTCAAGTTGTGAGGACGACCACGAAGCTCCTGTCGTGCGCGGAGTCAACGACTCTCGGTGACCGGCCCGAAGGCGGGTATCTCTCAACTCGGGCGCCGCTCATGGTTGGCCCGGTGGACGAGTAGTGGTCGGCGTCGGCCAGCATCTTGTGCCAGCTCGAACAAAGGTGATGCAGAGCGACCGCTCCGAATCGATGATCGCAGGTCCTGAATCGCTCAGCGGCCCTTATCCCCGCGCCGGGTTCTTGGGACCCTGGTCGTGGATTGCCGGGATGTGGCACACGCAGCGGAGGGGCGGCGATGGCAGCGAGGCGGGGTTCGCGACATCACTTGATCGTCATGGCCGACGTCGAAGGGTTCGGTGAGCGGCGTCGGACGGAACCACATCAGCGGGCGGTGCGCGATGGACTCTACGAAGTCATGAAGGCCGCGTTCACCGCGGCGAAGACGGTATGGCAGGACTGTTACCGGGAGGATCGCGGAGACGCCGTGTTCTTGCTCGTGCCGGGCGAAGTGGACAAGGCGGCGTTCATCGAGGCGATCCTGCCGATGGTGGTGACACGGCTGCGGGTGCACAACGACACACACCCGGAGGCACAGCGGATCCGGTTGCGGATCGCTTTGCACGCCGGGGAAGTCGGTTACGACGAGCACGGGGTTACGTCGTCATCGCTGACGCTGGCGTTCCGGTTGTGTGACGCACCCCCGCTGAAGGCCGCACTCGCCTCCTCTCCTGGGCTGCTGGCGGTGATCGCGTCGGACTGGTTGTTCGACGACGTCGTCCGCCACACTCCCGGTGCGGCGCCCGCGAGTTGGCGCCCGGTACCGGTCGAGGTCAAGGAGATCGCCACGACTGGCTGGATCACCTTGCCAGACCACCCCTACCCGGCGGGCGGCCTGGATCCGGCTCCACCGGACACCCGGACAGAGCACGCCGGGCGCCCCCGATCGGGAAGGGTGGTGCCCCGGCAGCTTCCGGGTTCTGTGCGGGATTTCACTGGGCGGGCCGACCACCTGGCCGCGCTCGACGCGCTGATCCCGCCTGACCCTGGCCAGCATGATGGGCGACCTCAGTCGGTGGTGATCACGGCGGTCGACGGTGCCGGCGGGATGGGCAAGACCACCCTCGCTTTGCATTGGGCCCATCGGATACAACACCGGTTCCCCGACGGCACTTTGCACATCAACCTGCGCGGATATGGGCCAGGCGTTCCCGTGACCGCGGGTGAGGCCCTCAGCGGTCTTCTGCGGGCCTTGGGTGTCGCGGCCCGCGCGATCCCCGCGGATGTCGACGCCCAGGCAGCACTGCTGAGGTCTCTGCTCTCGGGGAAACGCGCGCTGCTCCTGTTGGACAACGCTCACAGCGCCGAGCAGATCCGGCCCCTCCTGCCCGGGACCGCCGGGTGCATGGCGGTGGTCACGAGTCGTGACAGCCTGACCGGCCTCGTCGTCACCGACGCCGCTCACCGCCTCACCCTGGACCTGCTCAGCGAAGCCGAAGCGCTCGACTTGGTGTCCGGCATCCTGGGCGCCGATCGGGCGGCTGCCGAACCGGACGCCGTCGGTGAGTTGGTCCAGTTCTGCGGGCGGTTACCACTGGCGCTGCGGGTAGCGGCGAGTCGCGCCGCCGCTCACCCGCATCTGACGGTCGCCGACGTCGTCACCGAACTGGCAGATGACCGCACCCGGCTCGATGTCCTCAGCGAGTTCGGCGATGAGCGCGCCGCCGTCCGCGCGGTGTTCGACTGGTCCTACGGGCGGCTTCCGTCCGCGCAGGCACGGCTGTTCCGCCGTCTCGGCCTGCACCCAGGCCCAGACTTGTCCCTCGCGGCGGCGGCCGCGCTCGCCGAACTACCGCCCGCTGAGACCCGCCCTCTGCTGGCCGCATTGGCCAATGCCCACTTGATCGAGCCGGCCGCCGGTGGCCGGTACCGATTCCACGATCTGCTGCGCGCCTACGCCGCCGACCAAGCTCGTGGTCACGACACCGACGAAGATCGATACCGGGCACTGGAATCCATGCTGACCTTCTATGTCCACACTGTCGGCACCGCCGACCGCTTCTTCTATCGCTTGTTCCCTCAGATGCTGATGGCCGTGGCCGAACCTGCCCATCCGCACCCCATTGGCGATATCGACGAGGCCTGGGTATGGGTCACCGCAGAACGCGCCAACATCCTGGCCGTGCTTCAGTACGTTGACAAACACCAGCTAGACCACTACATCATTCCCCTTGCCCGCGCTTGCCGGTTTCTCGGCTCCACAGGCAACCCGTCCGAGCAGATTTACGCCTACGGGGCCGGGATCGCCGCGTTGAGCCGCGCCGGAAACCACACACAGGAATCGATTCTTCTTCTCGGCCGCGGTGAGTTGTCCTGTGTTTTGGGACAGTGGACGGAGGCGCGAGAAGATCTCGACCGTGCGACAACGCTGGCTCAAGAAATGGAAAATATCGAAATACAGGCGTACTGCCTCAATGCGCAAGGTCTGCTGTTGATTCAACAAGGGCGGTTCGAGCAGGCCGCGCAGTGGCTGAATCGAGCCTTACCGCTGAGCCGGGGTCTCGACGCCGGACGCCTGGAAGCGGTACTGGAAGGCAATCTCTGTATCGCACATCTCGGACTCGGCAACAGTCAGCTCGCCCTTGAACACGCCGAACACGGTTTGCGCCTGCGCCGCCAAGCACGAGACCCTGGCGAAGCCTTGGCGCTGTTGCATCTGGCACGTGCCCGGCGCCAGCTGGGCGATCCCGAGGCTGCGATCAAGCTATGTCGCGAGTCGATGGCCCTCGGCTACAAGGGACGGCTCGACCGCCACGACGCCGTCGCCGAGCCGCTCGACGTCCTGGCAACCTGTCTGCATCAGATCGGCCGCACCAGCGAAGCAATCACCTACTGGCAGAAAGCCGCCATCATCTACGATGAGTCCGGCTATCTTTCCAAAGCCGCCGAAGTCCGCCAACGCCTCACCGACGCTCAAACCCCGCCCTGATTCCCCAGGACACGTCACGCCCTCTTGGGGTGATCCGCCACTGTGTCAGGTGCTGCAGCGGTAAGGCTCGTTCAGATCCGGCCACTGGTACCACTGGTCCAAGTCGGGCCATCCGCTGAGTTGCGGCCAACGAGATTGCCATCTGTCTGCAGCCAGAGGATGACTGTGCTGTTCGTGCCCGTCCACCACAGTGGCGTGTTGCTCGCCGAATAGACGACGACGTTTCCGTCGTTCTGGACGACGAGGTAGGCGCCGCCGATGTGCCCGCCGGTGTTCGTCGTCCACAGAACATGGTACCCGGGTCCGTACAGAACGATGTTGCCATCGTTTTGAGCTACCAGGAAGTACCGGTTGTCTGCCGACTTGATGTATTGGCGAGGGTGAATTTGTTGGCCAGCGGACAGATGGTCTGAACCAAGGAATGTCAGCGAGTCTTGGCCGCCGGTGCCAGCTTGCCACGCTGCGGATCCGGCTGCGGAGTAGCCGACGAGATTCCCGTCGCTCTGCACGACTAACGTGGTTACATCTGTTGTTCCGGTCCACCAAAGTGCTGTGCTGGTGGCTGAATAGATGACGATGTTACCGTCGGTCTGGACAATCGCGCGCGCACCCGGATGACCGCTGGTACCGCTGCTCCACAAAGCCGCGGCGTTTCCCCGGTAAAGAACGAGGTTGCCATCGGACTGCATGATGAGCACTGTCTGCCCGTTCTCGGAGGCAATGTACTCGTTGGGATGCAGATATTCTCCTGCTGACAGAGTCGCTTTACCCTTGAACATGGCGGTACCCACGCCGGGGTAGGGGGCGGAGCCGCTCGGCAAGGTTCCGAACCTCCAGGCTCGCGCCACCCAACCTGTTGCTGGTGCGGGAATTGCGTTATCGGCGCGCGTGACGAGTCCTGTACCTGGCGGCGAGTTCGATTGAACGACGTCGAATCGTCCGTTGCCGTGATTGGCTATCACAACCATGGTGTGGGCGTGTGACCAGTCCTGGTCGTTGCCGTTCGCGTTGGTGTACTGGATGACGTCACCTTTGACGGCAGACTGCAGCGACACTTCCTGTGCACCGGAGTTCGCATAGCCGCTGACAACGCCACCGCCTCCGAAGGAGCCTCCGGCCGCGGCGACCCAGCGTTGCACGCTTTTGATGCACTCGCCTGGTTGGTTCCATCCGGTAGGGCGGGATGTCCCCAGTTCCGCGAGGCCGGCGTCCGCCACGCCGGCGTTGTTGAACGGCTGCACCGCATGCGCGGGGTTCGCCACGGTGACGCTGACTGATACCAGCAACAGGATGGTGAGAATCAACCTGAATGTTGGTCTTGTCGTACTCACCAACGTCGCCTCCTGGGACTGTCACGCTGAACTCGCGCCTTGCTCTGTCGGGTAGCAGTCGCGCACGCATTGCTCGTCGTTACCGGGCCATGCGGCGACATCAGAAGTGCGTTGCAGGGCCACGGCCCCCGATCTCCGTCGTCGACAACCAGGGGTGGGGAGCCATGTATTCGTCGGTTCCCTGGGAGAAGACCGTGGAAGAGCGGCATGTGCGCTGGCTTTACCTGTGTCGAATACGAGAGGGAAGTGCCGTGGTATCGCAGCCGGATCAATCCGGCGCGGCGTCACCGGCTCAAGGTAACTCCCGCTCAACCACGAAGCCGGGCACGCGCACCGACCGGCATGAGCCGGGTGCCGTTTCCGGTGAGGTTTGGTCAGGGCTGCTTGGGCGCGGTGGCGATCGGGCAGGGTCTGGTCGCGTCAGACTGGCGCGATGGTGACTTGCGTGTGCGGGGCGCCCGTGCCGATACTCGACGGGCGGGGTGAGTGGCGCATCATCGAAGATCTCGACGTGCAGGGCGTCGTCAACTTGTTGACCGGCGAGCTCGACTATGCATCGTGTGAGGCGGGCTGCCGCTTGAATGCTCGAGTCGGCTTGGTGTTCTTGGATGGGGACACGGGCCGCGTTTACGTTGCCCACGGTGATTCCGGCGACCCCACTGCCGGTCTACCAGCCGATGCGGCAGCCAACGTCAAGGTCGTCGCGGATGCCGAGGAGCTGCGGCGGGTGGTCGGCGAGCTGATCGACCGGCGACTGAGAGTTTTTCTCCCGGTGCTGACCGGTGGTCCCGAGGGGTTCGGTGACACAGGCTTCTTAGAAGAGAACTGGCGCTTGTTCACCGCGCCGGTGATGGCCGCGGTGGGGGTGGCACTGACCGGTCGGGTGCCGTCGATGAGGTTCGTCGTACAGGGTCCCGGCCGGGGACACTTCGAAGACTTCGTCGCGTCGCGGCAGTCCGGTATCTGGGCCGCGATGCTCATTGACTGGACGAACGGCGCGGGGGTCGGGTCGTTCGAGGAGGATCTGGCCGAGTATGTGGATCGCACGGCCTGTGTGGGGGATCCGCTCCGGTTCGCCGCAGGTCTGGAAGAACTTCCGGGTCCGGCAAGCGCGGTGCTCGGAAGTATGGACGTGTACCGCCGGGAGGCGTTGCGCGCCAGCCTCTATGCACGGGTTGGCCGGCCGGATCCGCTGGCGGACCGATGGGCGTGTATCTGGTTGGCGCGGGAGTTGACTATGCGACTCGCTGGTGGCTGCGGTGTGTCCGACGTGCCCGCGCTGGCGGTTTCGGCGGAGAGGCTCCGCGCCACGGTGCCCCCCGACAGCGCACGCTTCGCCGGTGCGTTTCTGCTCGGCGACGCGCTGATGGCCGACAGGGATGGCGTGACCCCGGCCCTCGACATCGAATCGTTCGTTAAGTGTCTGAAAGATGCGTTCCATGACGCTGGTTTCGACGAGCAGTTCGCGTCGATCTTCAGCGGTATGAGGGTTCCCGACCTTCGGGTCGAGCAGGCCGCGGACCGGGCCATCGAGGTGATGCGGGCCGATCGTCCGGACACGGCCGACTCTCTTGCCATTGCGAAGTCGATGGCAGCATCGCTGATCGAAGCGGGTCGTGCCGACGATCTCAAAAGAGTTGTGGAGGCAATGCGTGCCGCCGTGCCGGACACGGAGGTGGCGGGTGTGTCGCTGTGGTACTACCGCCAGCTGTTCGACATGCGCATGCCGACGCGCCTGCTTGAAGAGGCCGGCGAAACGCCGGGGCCGCAAGAAGAAAGTCTTACGCTCCTCCGCCAGGTTCAGATGCTCCAGCTGCGCACAATGGCCCTGCGGGCACTCGGGCGGAAGGTCGAGGCACTGGAGTTGCTGGATTCGGCGCCGCGGGAGGTGCTGGACGAGCCCGGAGGCAAGCAGACGCTGGGGATCGTACGTGCGCGGCTGGAGCGTGAGCTCGGTTCGCCCGTGGCGGCGCTGGCGCGGCTGGAGGCACTGCTCGCGGAGGTTGGCAACCCTCAACCGCCTCTGCATGAGTCGCTGATGGCGACGTTGCTGCGGTTCGGCAGGTACAGGGAGGCCGCCGGCCATGGACGCGCGGCTCACACAGGTGCGTTACGGGACAGGATGACATGGCCGGTCGGGAGGTACGCGGCGCAGACGATGTGGTGCCAGGCACTGAACGGTCGTGATCCCGACGATGACCTGATCGGCGACGCGCTCGGCGATGGCCAGTTGGCGGATTCCGAACGGGACATGTTCGCGGCGACCGCGCTCCTCACACCAGGCATAGCCGAGTCCGACCCTGCCCTCCGTGAGTTTCTCGACCGCGTCCGAGCCGACTTGGAGCATGTGCTCGACCAGGCACTGGCTGAGCGAGACGTTTCCACGGCGAGCCGCGCGCTGCACGTGGCAGCGTTGTACGACCAGGTGTACCGGCCGGACGAAGCCCTGGACTCCTGGCAACGCCTGGCGTCCGTGATGGCGGAAATGTGCGATCACACGACTACGGAAGGCCATCTCTTCGCCGCGGCGCACCTCATCGCAGCCGACCAACTGCTCGCGGCAAGACATCTGCTGAAACAAGAACTGGGCAACCCTGCGCTGCTGCTCGGCCACGACAGCAACATGCGCACCGCCGCGCTGGCTGGCACGCACACTGCCCGGGAGGTCGATCTGGTCACCAGTGCGATGTTCGCCGAACCTGCTGCCACTCCGGCGGACCTGCGGCTTGCCGGTGAACTTCGCCGGGGGATCGCCGGCCGGAATGCTCGACGCTCGGATGGGGAACCGGCGTGGTGCCGGCACGGACTCGACGACGATGTGGTGGCCGAGATCGCGCCGAGCCAAGGCCGGGTCGGGGTGCTTGAATGGGTGACCGACGGTATCAGTACACGTGCGCTGTTCACCGTGGTCGACGCCGCCGGGGCCGTCGCTAGCGCGGTCGTTCCGCTGCCGGACGTCGACCTCGCTCGACTGGCGTCGCGGATACGGTCGCGGTTGTCGACGTGGAGGCCAGGGCGGGAAGGCGACCCGTTCGGCGTCGCCGAGTGGCAGACCTGCAGGGCGTGGCTGGAGCGGCTGCTCGACGGTCGACTCACCCACGATGACCATCTGGTGGTCGTCCCGTTCTCCGGCTGGCGGCAACTGCCCTGGCATACCGCCGCGTTCGACCGCGTGACCTGCTCCTACGAGCCGGGATGGGTGGCATTGTTGTCCACTGTGGCCGGTGAGCGGTTGCAGGAACGTTTCAGCGAGGGTGTGGTCGCGGTGCCGCGTGTCGGCGACTCAGCAGAGATCACCGACGCGATGGCCCGGTACGTGGCCGGTTGCGGTGACGGCGTGCGCGCGCTGGAAGGCGTCGCGGCAGATCGTGATGCGGTGACAGGCCTGATGACCGAGGTCGATCTCGCGACCCTGCTCACCCACGGGTACACCAGCGCGTCGGAGACCGAGGTAGCGCTGATGCTCGCAGCAGATGGCGCGCTACCGCTCGCGCACTCGGTCGCCGCGTCCAGCGCGCGTGGCCGGGTGCATCGGTTCGGATGGCGGGAGTACGCCGAACTGACCAAAGCGCCCCGGGTGATCCTGTCCGCGGCCTGCGGCACAGGAGGTGGCCACATCGTCGGCCTCGGCGAGCATCTGGGTCTCTATAACGTCCTGAGCCCGGTCGGCCTGCAAGCCTACGTCGCGCCGCAATGGGACATCATGGCCTCCGATGTCCTCCCGATCCTCGGTGACATCCGCGCGCGCCTGTTGGCCCGGGAGGCCGGGCTGGGCGAGTGTGTCCGGCAGGCTGTGCGGCACGCGATCGACCAAGGCAGCCCGGCATGGTCTGCCCACGCCCTCATCCTCGAAGGAGACTGGCGATGACGCCCTCATTCGCTGACGAACTCAACACTCGCGCGATCGACACCGACGGCGTCCATCAGGCGCTGCGCTACTACCTGGCCGAACGGCTCGATGACCTGCCACCGGAAGACATGCTCGAGAAGATGTACGACGCCGCCGGAAAAGACCGTGTCGACGCGGTCCACTCCGACCTGACACGCGATCCCCGGGCGCTGGAAAGCGCTGCTTTGGCCGTGCTCTCCGCAGCCTGGTCGGACGAGTCCGAGCAGAACCGGATTCGTGCGGTGCTGACCGAGACCAAGGGCAAACTGCCCGTGATCGAGGTCGGGATCATCGCGATCGCCTGCATGTACGGCATGTACCTGCGCACCACCCGTGGCATCAAGAGGTACGAGAAGACCACGACCCGCAAACCGGACGGCACTTTTGTGGAGAAAGAGAAGATCGAGTACACCGACCCAACCCGCCCCCTCGGAGCGATCACCGACATTTTCCGGCAGATCCGTCAATAGCCTTCGAACAGCCACTGGCCGTCGGTCCGCTCCAGCGCGGCGAGACGTGCTGCCGGTCCGTGGCACAGAGCGGCGATGGTCGTGCCCTCTGGGATTACGGAAAGGCGTCGTGGATCTGCTCGGAAACACGCGGCTGCGGACGAATGACGCGCGCAATGGAGACAATAGGTCAACAGTCGCCTAGGTCATCGAGTCGGAGATTCGGCACTTAGGGGCGGCCATAGGGGCGCGTAGTCGCAATCCAGGTCTTGAGCGCGCAAATTCATGGTAGTAACAAGGTGCGGATCTTGAGGCCGAATGAGGGGGAGTTGTCGTGATCATCTGGGGAAACGAGGGGAACAGACTCCGTCGTTTCGCGCGGGCCGGGGTGGCGCTGCTGGCGTCCGGAGCGGTTCTGCTACCTGGGGCTGCGAGCGCATCCGCCGCCCCGACCGGCGGGATCATGTACTACCACAACGGTTTTGAGTCTCCTGACCAGCGCAACGCGTGGACACTGACTCGGGAAGGTGACGGAGTCGCGACTGACGTCGGCTATCAGCCCTGGGCGCGCACCGGACAGTGCCTTGGCTATCTCTACGCGCACTATGGGACAGTCCGGTATGGGATCTGGGTCGGAATACCCGCTAACAGTATTGCGTGCTCGGCTCGCATTCATATCGCCCACGGGCTCTGCGCCCAGGGTGCCACGTTGTTTTCGGCAATTGACCAGCGCGGCGAATATCGTGCGACGACAAGTTCGGTGCCGCTTCCCCCTACCGGCTACGCGCCGGTCACCCTCACCGACATTCCGCTGCGCCCAGGCGACACCGCGTTGCGGTTCGTTGTCACACTGGCCGGAGTGGGAGACCCTGGTCAAGGCACGAAGTATGTCGACGATCTCGAAGTCCAGTGCAGCTACTAGCGCCGTCTCGAGATGATCAGTCCGCCCGTCCCGGCGGCCCTTCGATCGGGCGAAAGCCGGATCCGGTTGTAACGGAGGCCCCGTTCTCGACGAGTCAGGAATAGATGAACGCACAGGAGTTCGGCGACGACGTGGTTCCGCTCCAGACTGTCGACGGGGTCTCCTACGCCGTCGCGCTGACCGAACAACCGTGGGACCTCCCGGTCGACGCGCTGGCGATCTCCGTCGGCGCTCTCTACGGCGGCGTCGGCGACGCGATGAAGGAGAAGTTCCCCCGCGCCGCCTGGCGCAAGGTCGACCTCTCATCGATCACCACCGCCGAGCCCGTTGTGCTGGACCTGAGCGCGCACACGGGCGGTCGGCGGCTGCGCCTCGCCGTCCTCGCCACGCCCCACGACAAGTACAACGACCCGACCCCGGACGCGATCACGACGGCGACGACCGCGGCCATCATCACGGCCGCGAGCGCCGGAGTGTCCGCCATCGCACTCCCGCTGTTCGCCACCGGACGTCTCGGACTGCAGGCGTCCATCTCCGCCCGAGCGGTCATTCGGGGCGCGCTGGCCGCGAAGTCCAGCCTCCGCGAAGTCATCTTGTTCTCCGACTACGCCAGCAATATCGACGCGATCCGTAAGCAATGGGCCACCGACGTATCGGGCTCTGAGGCCTTGTCCGAACCGGATTCCATCGTGCCCGAGCCGTCCCCGGTCCCGCTGGTGCCGGTGTTCTCCGACCACGAGCTCGCCGGCGGTGTCGCCCGTGACCTGGTCGACCCGAACGAGAGCATCCCGCTGACCGAGGACCACCTTGGCGTCACCCCGTACGTCTCCATGTTGGCCACGGTCATCGCCGCCAAGGACACGCCACTGCCGCTGTCGATCGGCGTCTTCGGTGAGTGGGGCGCCGGCAAGAGTTTCTTCATGGGCATGCTGCGCGGCCAGGTCAAAGCTCTGGAAGGCAACCCCGGCCACTGCGCGAAGATCGCCCAGGTCGGCTTCAACGCCTGGCATTACGCCGACGCCAACCTCTGGGCCAGCCTCGGCGACGAGATTTTCCGGCAGCTCGCCGAACCCGCTCGGCGCCCCGGCGAACCGGACGCCGAGCACCAGGCTCGGCTTCGGGAAGGAGCCCGGCTGCGCGAGCAACTGGCCGCCGAACTGGAACAGCGCAAGCAGCTCACCGCGGTGACCGAACGCGCCCAGGCCGAGGCCGCCGTGCTGAAACGCCGGATCGGTGAAGCCGAACACGAGCGCAAGGTACGGATCGGCGACCTGCTGAGCGCGCTGCGGAGGTCACGTGCCTTTCAAGAGGAGTACGACGGGCTGTGGAGCAAACTCGGTGTTGGCGACCTGGCCGATCAGGGACGGCTGCTGGCCGACGAGATGCGCGGCGCGCAGGGCGAAACCGAGGCGCTGAGCCGGATCGCGCGTTACCGGCACGGCAAGGCCGCACTGGCCACCGCCGCCGTCGTGCTGGTGGCCGGCGTGGCACTCACAGCCCTCATGCCCGATGTGAAGGCGTGGCTGGCCGGCGTCGGCGCCGTGTTCGTCCCTCTGGCCACGACCGGGCTGGCGATGGTGGGTCTCGCGCGCGCCGGCCTGCGCCGCCTGCGGGTGCTCGCCGAGGACCTGCGCGGGGGGTTGGTCGAAGGCGCCCAGCAGGAGCTGCTCGCGTTGCGTAAGGCTGAAGCCGACGAGCAGATCGCCGAACAGCAGCTTGCTGAGGTCGTCACCCGGATCGGGGAGCTGGGCCGGCAGCTCACGGAGCTGACCCCGGGCCGGCGGCTCTACGCCTTCCTCGCCGAACGGTCGCGCGGTGAGGACTACCGGGGCAACCTCGGCCTGATCTCCACCATCCGCAAGGACTTCGAAAAGCTCGTCGCGTTGATGAGCGCGCCCGTGGCCGACGGCGAGGAGGGCACCCGCCCGCTGGACCGGATCGTGCTCTACATCGACGACCTCGACCGGTGCAGCCCGCAACAGGTCGTCGACGTCCTGCAGGCCGTGCACCTGCTGCTCGCGTTCGACTTGTTCGTGGTGGTCGTCGGGGTCGACCCGCGGTGGCTGCTGCGGTCGCTGAGCACGCACTACGACCGGTTGATCGAAGCCGACGCCGTCGTGCGCGCGGACGGCTGGCATGTGACGCCCGAGGACTACCTGGAGAAGATCCTCAACATTCCGCTTGTGCTGCCGCGGATGCCGGCGGGCAGCCTTCAACGGCTGCTGTGGTCGATGGCCGAAACCCCGGCCGTCGCCGAGACAGGTGAGCAGCGGCCGACCGCGCGGGCGCACGACGAGGAGACCAGCGTCGTGACCCCATCGGGTGTTGCGGCGCCGCACATCCCGGTCGAGCCCGGCTCACAGATGGCCGTGCAACTGGACCCGGATCGCCCGGCCGAGGTCCCGCGGCCGCTGACCGATCCGGAGATCGCCTTGCTGTCGAAGCTGGACAGGCTGATCGACACACCCCGGGACGCGAAGCGCCTGATCAACCTGTACCGCATGCTCCGGACCACCCGTGATTTGTCCGACGCCTCGACGTTCCTCGGCGGCGAGTACGAGGCGGTGGCCGTGCTGCTGGGAACGTGCACCGCACACGGCCGCCTGCTCGGCCGCTTCGCCGACGCGCTGCTGCGGGCGGCGCCGGAGACACCATGGGGGGACTTCGTCGGGCGACTGCGGCCAGTGGAGCGAGACGATCACTGGATGAGCGAGGCCGTGGGCCGGGTTCCCGCGGACGAAGCCGTGCAGTGGGAGCACCTTCACGCCAGCCTGGACGAGCTCACCGCCGCGGTGACGCTGCCCGACGTCCGTGCTTTCCAGACTTGGGTGCCGCGGGTCCGGCGGTTCTCCTACGTGCTCTCACCCGGGACCCGCTGAGGCTCGTCGTCCTCGCCGACCCGGATGGGCATGAGCGCCTTCCGGGGAATCCGCCCGTTCGCCAGACAAGCGAGCCCGTTTCGTGATTACCTGCGCGAGCACGTGTTCCAACAGAAAACTGGGGATGTACAAGTGAAGAAGAAGATCGCGGCAACCGCCGCCGTCATGGGCGCGCTGGCGTCAACGATCGCGTTCGCGCAGCCCGCCAGTGCGGGCGTCGACCCGAGGTACTACTACGAGTCCAGCTGGTCGACTGAGGGCGACTGCAAGCTCAACGGCCACACCGGCCAGCAGCAAGGCAGGTGGAAGGCTTACTTCTGCTCTGCGGAGACCTACACGTGGGACCTCTACGTCAAGCGGTGACCCGCGATGTCGTGGGGACCTGACGGACTGCCAGAGGGTCCCCACGACCGTCGAACCGGCGATCGCGGGACGTCACCGCCAGAAGGAAACCAACCAGCACCACCACAGGTGGGCCCGCGCTCGGGATTTCTCCATCCGCACGCCGTGATGCCACAGCACCAGGAAGACGGTGGCGCCCGCGCCGACCAGGGTCAGCGCACTGCCCACGACGATCACGCCGGTGTGCTTGTCACCTTCGTCGAATTCCGCGCGTCGCTCGTCCGGCCACACCCGGATGTGTACCCGGCTCCCCGGGTGGATCTTGCGTCCGTTGCGGTGCTCGAAGGTTTCCGTCCTCGTCACCCCGTCGAGTCCGGTGTATTCGACGTCCGTGATCGGGCCCATCCGGAACGTGGTCGCCACGACCCTTCCCGGGAGGAGCCCCGCCGAGCGGTTGACATCCACGGCGAGGGAAACACCGAGCCACAGCACCGCGAGCCCGCACCCCAGCAACATCAGCGGAAGCCACAACACGGCCATCCCGGGCAGCCGGGACCTCGAAGACGTCATGCCCTCAGTACGCCCAGGACACGGTCGCGGTTGCCCCAGCGCTCTCCGGACCGGACTGCGCCAGTAGCATCGGCGTATGACCAACCGCTTAGTTTGTCTAGGTGATTCCTTCACCGAGGGTGTCGGCGACGAGGACCCGTCGTCCCCCAACGGCGTCCGCGGCTGGGCAGACCGCGTCGCGGGCCAGCTCGCGGGCAATCACCAGGACTTCCGCTACGCGAACCTCGCGATCCGCGGCAAGCTCCTCGGGCAGGTTCTCGCGGAACAGCTCGACACGGCGCTCGCGCTGAACCCGGACCTCGTGACGCTGTACGCGGGCGGCAACGACCTGATGCGGCCGAAGGTCGACATCGACGCCCTCCTCGACGACTACGACGCCGCGGTCGGCAAGATCGTCGCCACCGGCGCTCGCGTCGTTCTCTTCACCGGTGTCGACGGGGTCGAGGACGCGCTGTTCCGCCGGATCCGGGGCCGCGTCGCGATCTACAACGAGCACGTCCGCGGAATCGCTGCGCGGCACGGGGCACTGCTCGTGGACATGTGGTCGATGCGTCAACTGCGTGACCGGCGCCTGTGGGCACCGGACCGCCTGCACCTGAACTCCTTGGGGCACAACGAGATCGCCATCGCCGTCCTCGACGCTCTCGGCGAACCGCACAAGCTCACGCCCGCCGAACTCGGACCACGTCCGCTGCTCAGCCCGCAGGCACGGCGTACGGAGAACCTGCAGTGGGGCAAGGAGCACGCCGTCCCGTGGATCAGGCGACGGCTGCGTGGCGAGTCCTCTGGAGACGCGCTTGCGCCGAAGCGGCCGACGATGGATCCCTACGCCTGACGCGGCCGAAGTCCGTCGAAGAGAATGCAGATCGTCCGGGTCCGTAACTCGGGTCCGGCGTGCTCCGCCGCCTTCGCCGTGCCGATGATGACGGGGATCAGTTCGTCGACGCAGAGGTCCTTGCGGACGTCGCCGGTGTCCTGCGCGCGATTGAGGAGTACGCCGAGCGCCTCCTTGAGCCGGACGCCGATGACCGATCCCGTGGTCGGCACGCTGACTCCGGCCGCTGACAGGGCTTCGAAGTAGGCGTTCTTGGCGCCCGCCATCTCGATCCAGCCGGTGAGGAAGCCGAAGAACGCCACTCCCGGATCGGGCGACTCAGCGGCGACGGTGGCTTCCGCTTCGTCGGCGAAGCGGTGAAGGCGCGCGTAAAGAACGGCTTCCAGCAGGGCTTCCTTCGTCGGGAAGTGCCGGAAAACCGTGCCGACCCCGACGCCTGCTTCACGGGCGACTACTTCGGTCGGCGCACTGGTGCCCTTGGCTGTGAAGACGCGCTCCGCAGCCTCCAACACCCTTGTCCGGTTACGGCGGGCATCGGCTCGGAGCGGTCTCTCGTCCGTCACAAGCGGGGATCCTAGACCCGGTGTCGAGGGCGGTACCGGCGGCCGGGTCACCCGTGTCCCGCTTTCTCCAGTACAGCGAGATCCCAGCCGGTGGCCACGACCAGCCGGGCTTCTTGCGCGAAGTACCGCACCGAGCCGACCGGGCCCGCGAAGTCGAACGTGGCCATCTCCCTGGCGGTCCCCAGGTCCCACAGCCGCACGGTGTCGTCGTTTCCGATGGTGACGACCGCGGGACGGCCGTCGATCGTCAGGCAGCCGACCCGGCGTACCGGTTCGGCGAGGCCGTGCAGCGTGGACAGGCGCTCGTCGTGGACCAGATCCCAGATCTGAACGGTCCGGTCGAGACAGGCGAGTACGGCCACCGGACCGTTCCCTCGCACCGACTCCTGGACGGTCAGCGCGTGCGCGGGTGGCGCGGCCAGGGGAGTGCGGGTCAAAGCGGCGAGGTCCCAGACACCGGTGCTGTTGTCGCGCAGGCTGTTGACGACGGCTACCGGTCGGCCGCCGATCGTGGTGGTGGCGATGACACCCCCACCGGCGGAGTCCGGCAAGGTCGCGAGCATCTCACCGGTGGCCAGATTCCACATCCGTACCGGACCCACGTGCCCACCGGTCAGCAGGACGGGGTCGCCGCCGACGCTGGTGACGGCGATGGTACGTACCGGTCCCTCGTGCTCATCGAGGACCCAGGTGAGGTCACCGGCGGCGAGGTCCCACACCCGGACAGTCCCGTCGCTGCTCGCGCTGAGCGCCGTTCGCCTGCCGCCCACTTCGGTGCACGAGACGAGATACACGAGCCCGGAGTGCCCCTGCAGGGTGTACGCCGGTTGGCCGGTGTCCAGATCCCACACCCCGACCGTGCCGTCGCCCACTCCGGTGACAGCCACGGGGCGGTCGTCGACGACGGTGCACGCCACGTCGTACACGGGCGCCCCATGACCGGTCAGGACGCAGCGGATTTCGCCGGTCAGCATGTCCCAGACGCGGGCCGTCCGGTCTTCGCTGACGCTGACCACCACCGTGCGGCCGGCCGTGACGGCTCCGTCGAGGGCCGTGACTTCGGCTGTGTGACCGGCCGCGGCCAGTCCACCCGAGGCCGCGATCGTGAGGTCCCAGCCGCGAACGGACCCGTCGTCGCTCGCCGTCACCGCGAGCGGATGACCGTCCACCTCGACACAGGTGACCGCGTTGACCCAGCTCCGGTGCCCGGTGAGGGTCGCGCGCGACTCGCCGGTCGCCAGGTCGCGAACGCGGACCGTCCCCTGGTCACTGGCGATGACGGCGACCGGCCGACCGTCGAGGATGGTGCAGGTGACGGCATTGGCCCACCCGTCGCCGCGGCCCATCTCCGCGCGTGCCGCGCCGGTGCGGACATCCCAGACCTTGGTGCTGTCGCTCGCGGTCACCACCACCGGTTCCCCGTCGAGTTCCGCGAGAGCCAGGTCCATCGCCTGCTCATGCGGGCCGACAAGCCTCGACAACGTGCCCTCGGCGAGATCCCAGAGCCGGATCACGCCGTCGCTGCCGAGGGTTGCAGCTGTCGGACGGCCGGCGACCAACCCGTAGGCGACGGCCTTGACCCACCCTCGACGTCCATTCAGGACGGTGCGGTCATGGGTGACGAGATCCACGACGTGGAGCGAGCCGTCTTCGCCGCCGGTGACCGCGATGGGAACGCCGTCGAGAGTCCCGTACGCAACGGCGTGGATGCAGTCCTGCTCGCTGGGGTACCCGGTCCGGGCGCCGGTGATCAGGTCCCACGTCCACACCGTCCCCTCGTCGTCCCCGATGATCACCAGCGGCCGATCCGGAGCCGTGGCGCACGAGACCGGGTCCGATTCGGGAAGCTCGAAGGTGGCACCCGGAAGCCCGGTGGTGAGTTCCCACGTGCGGACCGTCCGTCCGGCGCCGATGGTGACGGCCATGGCGTTGCCGCGCACGCTCGTGCAGGCCACCGACGTCACGCTCCCGCCGCCCGGGAGGGTCGTTCTCAGCGCGGGGCTGATCTGTTGGCCTGTCGCCCATCGCGTGGCCCAGACCAGGTTCCGGGAGAGATCGCGGTGAAGATCTCCAGCGTTGAAGCGGGCGGCGTCCATGGCGAGAAGCTGCTGACGGCGTCGATGATCCAGATGACGGTGGACGGACGCGGACGCCCGATAGATCGCGCCGCCGGTCTGGACGGGCGCGCCGTGCAGGGCCCGCAACAGATCATCCGGGGAGGCGTGCACGAGGAAATCGGTATCGGCCAGCATGCGGTCGAGCAGGCCTGCGGCGGCCGCATGAGTGGCCAGATGGCGGCGGAGGTACGGGTGCGCGACCGTCCACTCGCGACGGCCGGACGGATCGGCGGGCACCAGATCCAGGAGCGCGAAGGTGATCGCCCGGTGAGAGTCCGCGTCCTGGAAGGAACGGCGGAGGTAGCCCGCCATGGTTTCGTGGAACAACCGGTGGACGGGACCGTCCGCCGAAGGGCGTTCCGCGATGTACTCACCCGCGGTTTCGAGGAGCCAGTGCACGTCTTCGGCGGTGCACCGCTCGCCTGAGAGCGCGGTGGCCATGGCGGACCAGACGGCCGACCGGGGCAGACCGGCTCCTTGCGCGTACGCGAGCGGCCGCAGCAGGCGTTCGACTTTTCTCCGCTGGTCGCCGAACCGGGCGAGGTAGGTGGAGTAGGCCTGGTTGATGTCGTTCGGCAGCCGGTTTTTCCAGCCGGGTTCCGTGGTGTCGACGGTGATCTGGCCTTTGACGACGGCGCTAGCCGTCACCTGGGCGTAGAGGAACATGTGACCGGCCGATGCGGCGATCACCTCGCCGACCTCGGTGGCGTCCTCGAATCGGCCGCGGTAGGGGGAAAGGCTGTCCGGGTCCTGGGCGTCGAGGAGGACGTCCCGTGCGTAGGAAGCGAGGTCCTTGGAGGTGAGATGGCCCGCGGCGTCCAGATCGATCACCGCGACTCCCGTGCCCAATTCCGGCAGGAGCGGACGGCGCGAGCCGATCACGAGCCGCACTTCGGGAAGCGTGGTGAACGGCCGCAGCATCCTGGCGAAGTGCCCGCTGTCCGGGGCCTCGTCCAGACCGTCGACGATCACCAGGAGCGGGGTGTCGCGCACGCTCAGCATGAGCTGGAGTTCGTCATGGCTCGCTCGAGGGTTTCCGAGCACGGTGGCCAGTTCGGCGAAAACGTCGTCCCCGCGCGCGTGCAGCGCCAGGACGTCCATCTCGGGTCCGGGTTCGGGCTCCGGGCGCAGATGACGGCGGGCCGGGTGACGCCGGTCGGTGAGCATGAGCAGCCTGCCCAGCAGCGCGGTCTTGCCCGAGCCGGGATCGCCGACCACGACCCGGGCGCGGCGGTCGTGCGTGCCGGATCCCAGCCAGGACAGGAGTTCGGCGAGCGCCGTCGTCCGTGCGGCGAAGTAGTCTCCCGGGTCGCTCACATTCCGCACGCCGCGACCGGATATGCCGAAGCGGGCGTTGTCGAGCCGATGCAACTCGGCGATGCGGGCGTGGTCGACGGCCCCGCTGCCGCGTGGGACATGGAAGAACGGTCCGGTACCCGGGTTGTCGACCGTGGAGTACGTCGCGCACTGTCGCCTGCCGTGCTGGGTGAAGTAGACGTTGATCTCCTGCACGATCTCTTCGACACCAGGACTGCGGCCGAGCGAGCCGAGGGCGTGCTCGAGCGCGTCGACGAAGGCGTTGTCGCCGGCCGTCTCCTTGCCGCGTGCCGCGGCCAGCGTCCAGCGCCCCACCGGCTGTGACTGGGTCGCCGCCAGATCGGCCGCCACGGCGGCGACCTCGCCGCCACCGGCTCCGGCGTAACAGGTAAGGAACGCGAGAATCCCCGCGATGCCGGCGATGACGCACACGCTGTCGGCGACATCGGTGCCGAACGTCGTCACGATCGGCCCGAAGCCGACGACGATGCCGAGCGTTTGCCCGGCGACGACCACGAAGCCGCCGACGAGGAACGCGAACAGGCAGATTCTGGTCGCGGCCAGCAGTATCCGGTACACGGTGATCACGCTCCAGGGAGCCACAGCACGCCGACGGCCATGAGCACGCCGAACAGCAGGGTGGGCAACAGGTAGTAGAGGACGACCGGGACGAAGATCCGTACCGGGTTGATCTCGGCGATGCCCGCCGCGACGTAGAGCGGTGCCGCGCCTGGCGGGGAGCAGCCCTCCGAAGACGCCCACACGAGGATGGCGGCGAAGGCGACGTGCGGAGGGATACCGGCCGCGGTCAGGGCGGCGAACGCCACCGGGCCGACCGCGGCGACCGTGGACGTCGTGTTGAGCGGTCCCGCGACGAGCACGATGACGACGCCGACCACGATGGCCGCCACCAGCGGGGAGACTCCGGTGAGTCCTTCGAGGTAGGGCTTGAGCTGATCGTCCAGGCCGAGGGTCTTCAGCACGTTCGACGCGGCGAACGCGGAGATCATCGTGACCCCGACCAGACCGAGCTTGGGCCCGACCGCGCCGAACAGGTCCCACCACTGCGCCCGGCCCTTCGGCAGCGCCTTCCGCTCGACGAGCAGGCCGACCAGCAGCATGACGATCGGCAGCCAGATGAGCAGCGGGATCGCGTCGGGGGCGTCGATGCCGATGCGGGCCGAGACGAAGTCCGCGGTCGGCGGGGCGGTGAGCAGGATCGGGACGGCGATCGAGCCGAGGACGACCAGCGACGGCCAGCCGACCTTGAACGACGAGCGCAGCGGATGGATGTCCTGCGGCTCCATCGCCTGGACGCCGCGGCGTTTGACGATGACGTACGCCATGATCAGCCGCATCCCGACCATCCACGCGCCGGTGACGAAGATCGTCGCGACGATGTCGCCCGCGTCCAGCACCGGCAGCACGGTCGGCGCGGCCAGAAGGATGAAGAACGCGCCGCTGAAAGGGAAAGTGGCGCCGACGCCGGCGTTCCCGGACAGCACGAGGGCCGCTGTTTCGCCACTGGCCTTGGACCGCTTCATCCAGGGGATGGTGATCGACCCGACCGTGGCGACGATCGCGGCGCCGTTGTGGGCGACAGCGCCGAACAGTCCCGAGGCGACGGTGGCCGCGTACGCCGACCCTCCTCGGCGTCGGCCGAGGAACGAGCTGAGGATGTCCACCATCCGCTGCACCAGGCCGGTCCTGGTGAGCAGTTCGCTGACGAAGACGAACGCCAGCGCGGCGAAGGTGATCTCGGATTTGAGCCCGTCGACCAGGCTTTTCCAGGCGACGGCGAAGAAGTCCGTGCCCGCGAACGCGGCGGTGACGAGGAAGCCGACCACCATCGCTTCGCCGATGTTGCGTTTGAAGACCGCGTTCCACACGACGATGGCGGCGATGAACGCGCCCAGCGCCAGGATCGCGTTCATCCGCGAGCCCGGGACGAGTCGTCGGTGACGAGGCCGGCGTCGCGGTAGGCGACCTTCGCCTCCGGTCCGGACAGGAACCGCAGGAGGTCCGCGGCTTCGGGCGGGGCCGCGCAGCCGAGCGCGATGGAGAGTTCGCTGTAGTGCTGGGCCCCGTCGGGGAGCGGGCCGACGATCCGGGCCTGCGGGACGAACTTCAGTTCGCTGATCTGCTGGACGGCGAGGTCGGCGCGGCCGTCGGTGACGGCGAGCGCGGTGAAGCCCTTCTCGACGATGGTGGCCCGTGCGTTCACCTCGTCGGCGACGCCCAGGTCCTGGATCAGCCGCGCGAAGTGGATGCCGCTCGCGCCGCTGCGCGAGTACGCGACGGAGCGTGCCGAGGTGAGGGCCGTGCGGAGAGTGTCCACCGTGCCGATGTCGGGGCTGTCGAGCTCCGGTGCGGTGGCGATACCGATACCGCTTTTCGCCAGCACCACACGGGAATCGGGGGTGATCGCGCCGGCTGGCGTTAGTCCGGCGAAGGCACTGGACACCGCGATCACGACGTCGGGCTTGGCGCCGTCGCGGATCTTTTCGACCAGGAGGGTGGTGGGGTCGAACGTGACGTCGACCTCGACCGCGTGTTTCTTCTCGAACGCGTGGAGCAGCACGTCGTCGAGTGCTTTCTTGACGGACAGGGCGCTGAAGAGGGTGATCATGGGGTGTCCCTTCGAACGGGTGGGAAGTGGAGGGCGTCGCGCTGGCGATCGGTCAGCGGACGGGCGGAAAGGCCTCGCAGGAGCAGGAAGATCTCCGCGGTGTGCTCGAGTTCTTCGAGGGCGTCCAGTGCGGTGTCGAGGTTCGTCCCGGCGACCACCGGGCCGTGGTTGGCGAGCAGCAGCGCCGGATGATCGACGGCGGCGCGAGCGATCGGCTCGCTGACGCCGGGGTCGCCTGGCGGGTGGTAGGGGAGCAGGGGGAGGCGGCCGACCCGCATCGCGAAGTACGCGGTCAGCGGCGGGATGGCGTCGTCCGGGTCGAGGCCGTCCAGGCAGGAGACGGCGGCGGAATGCGTCGAGTGGGTGTGCACGACCGCGTTGTCGGAAGGCCGCTGCCGCAGCACGATCGCGTGGAAGAAGGCTTCCTTCGACGGCGGCGGGCCGGCGAGGTGGTTTCCGTCGGCGTCGATGACCGACAGATCTCCCGGCCGCACGGTGCCGAGGCAGGCCCCGGTGGGCGTGACGAGGATCTGTTCGCCGTGGCGCACCGAGATGTTGCCCGTGCGGCCGTGGGTGAGCCCGCGGTCGTACAGCGAACGGGCCGCGGCGATGACGCGTTCGCGGTGGAGCCTGTCGCCGCTCACGAGGCGGATGCCGTCGCGAGAAGGTCCGGTTCACCGAAGTTGCCCGACTTGAGCAACAAGGCGGGATGACGGTCGCCGACGGGGTGGATCCACGGCACCCCGGATGCGGCTTCCGAACCGATGACACCGCCGCGGACGCCGAGTGCGGTGACGATCGCGCCGGAGGTCTCACCACCCGCGGCCACGAGACGGCGGACACCGCGTCCGGCGAGGCCGAGGGCGATGAGCCCGGTCGCTTCCTCCAGGATTCCGGCCGACCGTGCGACGCCCAGTTTCTCTTGCGTGCGTTGGAGATCCGCCGGATTCGACGACGAGTAGACCAAAGGCCCGACGGCGTCGGTCAAGGAGTCGTACCAGGCGAGGGCTCCCGCCGCGAGGGCGTCCGGATCCGGCGTCGCCACCGGGTCGAGCCGGTGCGCGGGACGGCCCAGCCGCAGCATGACGGCGATTTGCTCCAGTGTTCGCGCCGAGCAACTTCCGGACAGCACCACGGCCGGACCGGTCGGTGCGTGCGTGCCGCTCGCCAGGGGAGTGCCGGAGGTTCGCGCGGTCGCGAGTCCGGCCGCGAGGCCTGCCGCACCCGCGACGAGCGGCGAGTTCACCGCCACCCGGCCCAGCAGGCGCAGGTCTTCTTCGGTGAGCGCGTCGACGAGGACGTAGCCACTGTGGCCGTCGATCGCTTCGCGCACGGCGGTTTCACCGCGACGGACGACGTCGTGCGTGACGAGGAAGACCGGTGTGGTGGTCTGCGCCCGCAGCAGCCGAGGCAGGTGCGAGTCCGTCATCGGGGTCGCGGGATGGTCGCGCAGCGGCGATTCGGCCAGCAGGGTGTCACCGACGAAGAGGTGTCCTTGGTACTGCGTGCGCCCGTGCTCCGGCGAACTCGGCGTCATCAAGACCCTGCTGGACGACGTCGCCTGCGACAGCGCGTCGAGAACCGGGCCGATGTTGCCGCGCGGCGTCGAGTCGAAGGTGGAGCAGTACTTGAAGTAGATCTGCTCCGCATTCCGGTTTCGCAGCCACTCCAATGCTTCCATGGACGACGAGACCGCGTCCGCGGCCGGGATCGCGCGGCTCTTGAGGGCGATCACGATCGCGTCGTGTGGCGGAAGCACCTCGGCTTCGGGTGGCACGCCGAAGAACAGCAGGGTGCGCAGGCCGCCGCGGCGAAAGGCGACCGCGACGTCGGTGGCGCCGGTGAAGTCGTCGGCGATCGCGCCGAGCACGCCGGTCATTCCCCGATCACCGCCCTCAATCTCGCCGCGGCGCTGCGCGGCCCGGACACGACCGGCACACCGAGCGCCGCGGACAGCTCCTCCGCGGCCGGAGCGAGGGAGTACTGGGCGAGCAGGACGAGGTCCCAGCCGGCGGCCGACGCCCGGCAGGTTTCGACGAGCTCGTCCGGTGCCAGTACTCCGCCGATCTCGACGACGGCCCCGTTTTCGCGCGCAGCCTGCTCGAAACGCGCCGTCGAGTCGCTCAGGGCCGAAGCGAGCGAGGCGACCACCAGGATCCTGCTGTGACCGCTGGACAGCGCGTCGTCGAAGGCCGCTTCGTCCGGAGCCAAGAGCGGGATCGGAGCGTCGACCTGCTTCGTGACCTCGCCGTAGAGCGAGCAGGTGAGCAGCACTCCGTCGGCGCCGCCGGTGATCGCGTAGCCGATGAGGCGGCGCATCCGGTCGTCCAAAGCCGGGGTGCGGCCATGCTCGCCGACGTCGGCCAGCAGCCGATCGTCGAGGATGTTCCACGGCTGGGCCTGTGGGAATCCCGTCGCCAGCGCGGCGACGGCGGGCGGGATGGCGGCGGGCGTGGCGCTGATCAGCGCGATGCGCGGGCTCATCGGATCTGCTCCTTGATCCAGTCCAGCCCCGTTTCGGTGCTGGTGGCGGGCTGGTACTCGCAGCCGATCCACCCCTGGTAGCCCCCGGACGTCAAGGTGTCGAAGACGTCGGTCCAGGGGATGCCACCGGTGCCGGGTTCGGCCCGGCCGGGCGAGTCGGCGATCTGCACGTGAGCGGTCCGGGGCAGGAACTCCCGCAGCGCCGCGACAACGTCCTTCTCGTCGATCGAGGCGTGGTAGACGTCGAAGAGCAGGCTCACGTGGTCCTCGTCGACCGCGTCGACCACCGCGGCCGCGTGTGCCTGATCGTCGAGGACGAAGCCTGGCGCGTCTTGTTTGTTCTGTGCCTCCAGCAGCAGTCGGACGCCGCTGCCGCGCGCCTGATCCGCCGCCCACGCGATGTTCGCGACGTACTGCGCGAACGCACGGTCCCGCGAGATGTCGGCGGGCCGGATCCCGGCGGGCAGGTGCAGGAAGGAACTGCCCAAGGCCACGGCGTACTCGAGCCCGAGTTCCACGCCGGTGCGGAACTCGGCCGCCCGGCCGGGGAGGCATGCGTAGCCGAGCCGCTCGGGAGAGCCGGGCTCGCCGGTGGGGGAGTTGACGAGGATCTGGGTCAGGCCCGCGTCGGCGAGGCGCCGGACGAGTGCGGCGGCGGGGAAGGGGTACGGCGAGGCGTACTCGACGGCCGTGAAACCCGCCGCCGCGGCCGCGTCGAAGCGCTGTTCGAAGGGGATTTCCGTGAACAGCCACTTGAGATTGGCGTCCAGGCGAAGTCCATTGTGGAGGATCATCGGCGGTACCCGGGATTGGCGAGGTTGCCGGGGGTGCGGCCCTGGAGGGCGTCGATCACCTGCTGGGCGGCCATCAGGCTCGACCGGGACCGGGCCTGTTCCGTCGCGGCCCCGATATGGGCGGTGACCACGACGTTGTCGAGGCCGCGCAGCCTGCTGTCGAGTGGCAAGGGCTCCTCCGTGAGCACGTCCAGGGCGGCGCCCGCCAGCACGCCGTTCTCCAGCGCGTCGGCGAGGGCTTCCTCGTCGACCACCTCGCCGCGCGCCGTGTTGATCAGGAAAGCCCCGGGTTTGATCTTTCGCAGCGCGGACGCGTCGATCAGGTGACGGGTGGAGTCGTCGAGGAAGATGTGCAGGCTGAGGAAGTCGGCCTCGGCCAGTACCTCGTCGAAGGTGCGGGCTTCGACTCCGGTTTCCGCCAGGAAGTCCTGGTCGGGAAAGGGATCGTGGGCGACGACCCGCATCCCGAGTGACAGCGCCAGCCGCGCGACGGTCTTCCCGATCGAACCCAGTCCGATCAGGCCCAGGATCGCGCCGTCCAGTTCCCGCCCGCTGCGCTGCTCCCAGCGGCCCGCCTGGACGCTCGCGATGTTCTGCGGGATCAGGCGGGCGCAGTTGAGCATGAGCGCCAGGACGTGCTCGGCGACCGAACGGCGGTTGGCGCCGGGGGTGTAGGTGACGGCCACACCACCGCGGGTCGCCGCGTCGAGGTCGATGTTGTCGTAGCCGACGCCGCAGCGGCCGAACACTTTCAGCCTGCTCGCGGCCTCGATGACGTCGGCGGTGAAGGCGTCGGTGCCCGCGACGATCCCGTCGGCGTCACGGACGAGGTCGGCCAGGGGAGTGCCGGTGGCCTCGCGCTGCGCGGGGGTGGTGAAGGCGGTGTCGAAACCCGCGTCGGAGAGCAGCTTGTCGACCTCGCCGCCGGGCTTCAGATACGAGGTCGTCACGAGTACGCGCATGGTCATCCGGTTCGTTTCTCCTGTTCGAAGCAGTCCGATGCAGATACTATAGGATTCTTGTCAATACTATAGCGAGGCAAGATCAAGGCATCCGGAGACGCGGGATATCGTGATGCGACTAAGGAGGGACACATGGCTTCCCCGCGGAGGTCCGGACGGCAGCCGCTCGCCGACCGGATGTACGAGGTGCTGCTGGGTCAGTTCACCGACGGCCGATGGTCCGCGGGCGAGCCGGTCAACATCGGTGCGCTGTCACGGGAACTCGACGTCAGCCAGACCCCGCTCCGGGAGGCGCTGGCACGGCTGGAGCACACCGGGCTCGTCCGCCGCGAGGCGCTCAAGGGCTATCGGGTCGCCCCGCTGCTCACCGAGTTCGAGCTGATCAAGCTGATGGACGCCCGTCTGGTCCTGGAGCCCGCCCTCGCCTACGAGGCCGCCCGCCGGACGACCCCGGAGTTCTTGGGGGAGGTCCTGGAGAGCGTCGACGACCTCGCGCGCGCGGCCACGTCGCCGGACACCGCGGCCTTCAGTGCGTACTGGACGATCGACGAGCGGTTCCATTTGCTCATCGCCGCGCAGGCGGACAATCCGTTCCTGGAGAAGGCTTACCGATCGCTCGGCGGCCAGGTGCAGCGTTTCCGGTTCTTCGCGAAGCTCGGCTCGGCCAGGGGAGCGCCGGGGCTGGCGGCGGAGGAGCATCGCGCGGTCTACGACGCTTTGGTGGCGGGGGAGGCGGACGAGGCCGCCACCCGGATGCGCCGGCACATCGAGAACGCGAAACAGCGCGTCCTGGAGGATCGACGGTCGGTCGAAGCGGCCGAAGTTCCGTCCGGCCGCTGACTCTTTTAAGTGTATAACGCCCTATACCCTGGGGTTGTTTTCAGAACGCTTAGAAGCATTCCTTGAAAGAATCGCACTGACCCTGAGGGCCTCCTCGCCGATTCGCGAGGAGGCCCTCAGGGAATCAGTCGACAGGCTTGCCGAACCAGCGGGACAGGTGCTCGTTCAAGTCCTGCTGGTGCTCGCCGACCCAGGCGATGTGCCCGTCCGGACGAAGCAGGACGGCCGGAACGTCCAACGCGGCGGTGGGATCCGCGATGAGATCGACCCGGTCCGACCAGCCGCCGACGGTCAGACGTTCGGTGCGGTCCAGGAGAAGGCCGCGGCCTTGACGGAGTTCGTCGTAGAGGCTGCCCTGTTTGAGGTCCAAATCGCGCAGGCGGCGGCCGAGCAGGTCGTGGCCGTCACCGAAGTCGTAGCGGATGCCGATCGCGGTGATCTTCTCGATCAGGAAGCGGTTCACCTCGTCGAAGTCCATCAATTCGGTGAGCAGCCTGCGTACGGCCCGCGGGCCCGGCTCGGTGGACGAGAGCTCCATCTGGGCGCGGGTGTTGTCCAGTACGTCTTCGGCGACCGGATGGCGTTCGGTCTGATAGGTGTCCAGCAAAGGTTCCGGCGCCCAGCCGCGGATCTGCGCGGCCAGTTTCCAGCCGAGGTTGAACGCGTCCTGAACGCCGAGGTTGAGGCCCTGACCGCCCGCGGGCGGATGGATGTGCGCCGCGTCGCCTGCCAACAGCACCCGCCCGACCCGGTATCGGTCGACCAGCCGGGTGGCGTCACCGAAGCGGGACATCCAGCGCGGGGAGTGCACGCCGAAATCGGTTCCGGCGATGGTGCGCAGCTCCCGTTTGAAATCCTCGAGGATGGGCGGTTCCGCGCGATCCTCACTGACCGCCGCGGCCGGGACGACGACGCGATAGACCCCTTCGCCGAAAGGACCGAGGCTGAAGACCTTGGTGGTCTCGCGGATCTCGGCCACCTTGGCGGCGATCTCCTCCTGCGGTACGCCGACGGCCATCTCGCCCATCAGCGTCTCGGTGCGCGAGGGCTCGCCGGGGAAGCCGACGCCGAGCAGCTTGCGCACCGTGCTGCGTGCGCCGTCGCAGCCGACGAGATAACGCGATCGCAGCCGCTCCCCGCCGGTCAGTTCGACGGTCACCCCGTCGTCGTCCTGGTCGAAACCGGTCACCGCGCGGCCGCGCCGGACCTGTGCGCCGAGTTCGATCGCGTGCTGTTCGAGCAGGTGATCGATGATCGGCTGCGGGATGCCCAGCAGGTAGGCGTGCGCGGAGTCGAGGCCCTTGGGCTCGGGTTTGTCGATGGCGGCGAAGAAGCCGGCGGCCGGGCGCCGTCTTCCGCGTTCGGCGATGCGCTCGAGCAGTCCGCGCATGGCCATCAGTTCGAGGCTGCGGATGTGCAGGCCGACGATGCGCACGAACGACGCGGGCTCGGTTTCCTTCTCCAGGACGAGTACCCGCACATCGTGCAGGCGCAGTTCGGCGGCGAGCATCGCGCCGGTCGGTCCGCATCCGGCGATGATCACGTCGAAGTCGGGGGTGAACTGCTGAGAGTGCATAGGTGGTGCCTTTCGGGAGTGCCTTGTGGTCGAGGCGCTCCCGGCGACACCTACGTCAATCGCCCGGCCGTGACTGAGAGGGGGAGCACCCACGTCGATACAGCGTTCATGGGTCTCACCTCCTGGGGCGGTGTCACGGTCGAGTGCAAGGTACAAGCCCAGGTTCGTCCCGTCGAGTTCTTTTTCCCGGCCGCGTGACCATGAACTCGACACTGCGATGAGAAAAATCGACGCTGTGTAGAATTTGGCGCACGAGAGTTGGTTCGAGTCCTCTGGAGGGGCGATGCGGAAGCAGAAATGGCTGATCACCGGGGTCGGCACGGGTCTTGGGCGCGCCTTCGCCCAAGCAGCCTTGGCCGCCGGGCACACCGTCGTGGGAACGGTTCGCTCGCAGGAGGATCTCCGGACCTTCGAAGAGCTCGAGCCGGGCAACGCGCGCGGCCGCGTCCTGGATGTGACCGATGACGCCGCCGTCTCGGCGGTTGTCGACGAGGTCGAGCAGAACGTCGGCCCGCTGGACGTCGTCGTCGCCAACGCCGGTTACGGCTTGGAGGGCACCTTCGAGGAAACCCCGCTGGCCGAGGTTCGGCGGCAGTTCGAGGTGAATGTGTTCGGGGCGGTGGCCACGCTGCGAGCGGCGTTGCCTCATCTGCGCGAGCGCCGCCGCGGGCACCTGATGGCCGTGACTTCCATGGGTGGGCTCATGGCGGTGCCCGGCATGTCCGCCTACTGCGGCAGCAAGTTCGCCCTGGAAGGGATTCTCGAGGCTCTGAGCAAGGAGGTCGCGCAGTTCGGGATCCACGTGACGGCGATCGAGCCGGGTTCGTTCCGCACCGACTGGGCGGGGCGGTCCATGTCCCGCGCCACCCGGACGATCGACGACTACGACGAGCTGTTCACCCCCATTCGTGAAGCGCGGCAGAAGGCCAGTGGCAACCAGCTGGGCAATCCGGCGAAGGCCGGGGAGGCCCTCGTGCACATCGCTTCGCTCGACAGGCCGCCGTCTCATCTTTTGCTTGGCTCGGACGCGTTGCGACTGGTCACCGCCGCGCGCTCGGCCGTGGACGAAGACATCCGGACGTGGGAGACGCTCTCTCGTACGACCGATTTCGCCGAAGGTGCACAGCTCTGATGTCCAGGCGCGTCACCGAGCGCAAGGGCGACGTCCGGGAGCGGGCGATTCTGGACACCTGCGAAGTCCTGCTGGCCCAGAAAGGCTACGACGCCATGACTGTCGCGGACATCGCCCAGGGGGCCGGGATCACCCGCGGAGCCCTGTACTTCTACTTCGGTTCCAAGCAGGAAGTGGTCACCGCGCTCGTGGCCCGGACCGTCGAGCATCTGTGGGAACGGTCCCGGGTCGCGGCGGAGGCCGACGAGCCGGTCCAGGCCATCGGGGCGGCCATGCGGCGCACGGTCGAGCTGTGGAACGAGCACGGCCTGGTCATGCGCACGGCGATCGACCTGTCGTTGACCGTACCGGAGATCGGCGAACTGTGGAGCCGGACGGCGGACTTGTTCAGCGCGGCGATCACCGCTGTTCTGGAACGGGCCGGTGTTCGGGCCGGCGCCGAACCGGAACAGGCGCCCGCGATGGCGCGTGCCTTGTGCTGGATGATCGAGCGGACCTTCTATCACGCCTCGCAAGAATCCCGTGAGAGCTTGCAGCGGGCATCTTCGACGTGTGAGCACATCTGGATGGTCAGTGCCGGTCTGACAGTTTGAGGAAGAAGTCCCGGATGTCCTCGGCCAGCAGGTCCGGGACTTCCATCGCGGCGAAGTGGCCGCCGCGCTCGAATTCCGACCAGTGTCTGATGTCGTAGAGCCGCTCGGCAAGTGGTCGGACCGACTGCGTGATGTCGTGCGGGAACACCGCGACGCCGAGCGGTACGCGGCAAGGCGCGTTCCCTCTCTGGGTGTCGTGGTGCAGTCGCGCGGACGAGGCCGCGGTGGCGGTCAGCCAGTACAGCGAGACGTCGGTGAGCATCCTGTCGTCGCTGACGGGGGAGCGCGGATCGGTCCAGTGCGCGAAGCGCTCGGCGATCCAGGCCAGCTGGCCGACGGGAGAGTCGGTCAGCGCGTAGCCGATGGTCTGCGGGGTGGTGGCCTGGAGGGCTTGGTACGGCGGGCGGTTCGCCATGAGGTGTTCGACCTTGGCGAGGCGGGCTTGGTCCACTTCGGACAGTTCGACGCCGGCGTCGGGGTCCGGCCGGGTCGGCAGGTAGTTGACGTGAACTCCGACGACGTGTTCCGGTGCCAGCGCGCCGAGTGTGGTCGAGATCCCCGAGCCGAAGTCGCCGCCCTGTGCGCCGTAGCGCTCGTAGCCGAGGCGGTGCATCAGTTCGGCCCAGGCGCGGGCGATCCGGACGAGGTCCCAGCCGCGTTCGTGGGTCGGTCCGGAGAACCCGTAGCCCGGGATGGAGGGGATCACCAGGTGGAAGTCGCGTGACAGCGGCTCGATCACGTCGAGGAACTCCAGGAAAGATCCGGGCCAGCCGTGGGTCAGGATCAGTGCGAGCGCGTCCGGGTTCGCGGACTGTACGTGGACGAAGTGGATGTTCTGGCCGTCGATCTCTGTGGTGAAGTGCGGGAGCTCGTTGAGTTCGGCTTCGTGGGCGCGCCAGTCGTAGCCGGTTCGCCAGTATTCGGCGAGTTCTCTGAGGCGTGCCAGCGGGAAGCCGTAGTCCCAGCCGGCGTCGGCGACCTCGTTGGGCCAGCGGGTGCGGGAGAGCCGGTCGGCGAGGTCGTCGAGATCGGCTTGGGGGATGTCGATACGGAAGGGCTTGATCATGGTCCCGACTCCTTGAACGTTGGGTCACCAAACGTTTGGTGACCCAACGATAGCTTAATCGTTCGGTCGCCCAACGATTCGTTAGACTCGTCACATGGAGAACTCCTCGGAAGACTCGCGCGCCGGTTGGCAGGCCCTGCCCAGCTGGCTGCTCACGCAGACCGCGAACCATGCGCATCGTCTGGTGACCGACGGGTTCTCCGCCGCCAACGCGCGGGGCTACCACTTCCGCGTCCTGGCGACGCTGGACGAGTTCGGGCCCGCCAGCCAGGCGACGCTGGGCCGCCGCAGCGGGATCCACGTCAGCGAGATGGTCGCGACGATCAACGAGCTCGCCGAGTGTGAGCTGGTCGAGCGTGCCCCGGACCCTGCCGACCGGCGGCGCAACGTCGTCTCGCTGACCACCGCGGGCAAACGGCAGCTGCGACGGCTGGAAAAGCAGCTGGCCGAGCGTCAGGACGAACTGCTGGCACCGCTGTCCCCCGACGAGCGGGAGCGGTTCACCGAGTTGCTGTCGAAGCTTTTGGACCATCACGACCGGCGAAGCGGCGAGGTCTGGACGGGTTAGCTGTCGGCCAGGTCTCGTGAGTGGCTTGGGTTGTTGTTCGTGGGTCCGGTCCGTGAAGGGCCCCTTGCCTACTCTGAGGGTAGGGAAGGAGTCCTTCACGGACCTCAAGCGGGCAAAGACACTCAAGAGAAGCCCTGGACCGACGAGAGAAAGGCTTGGCGAGCGTCGGAAGTGCTGTGCTGGGGCCAAAGCGCCTGTAGCGGGACGTACACCTCCGGCGCCAGCTCGATGACCCGGACCGCGCCCCCGGCGGCAGGGCCGGGGGACGCGGTCACGAAGGCGACGCCGTCGGTGTCGAGCACGGCCGTGACCGGCGGCGTTCCCTGAATGGGGTTGCGGCGGACGCGCGGCTCGAAACCCGCCTCCCGGCAGAGGTTGAGGAGCAGATCGGTGTAGCCGGATCGGCCCGGATGCCCCCAGACGGTGATCTCCTCTCCGTCCAGGTCGCTCAGCCGGAGGTCTTCGCGTCCGGCGAGGCGGTGGCCCGTGGCGACGGCGACGTTGAGCCGCTGCCGGAGCAGGGTGGTGCCGACCAGGCCGTGCGCGAGGGTCAGCGCCCGGCCGAGGCCGAGGTCGAGTTGCCCGCCGAGCAGTTGTGCGACGAGTTCGTCGGGGTAGCGCTGGTTGACGTCGATGATCAGGCCGGGGTCGGCCTGGTGTTTGTGCAGCAGGGCGGTGACCTCGTCGCCGGTGACGGCGGGGGTGTGGCCGACGCGGAGTCGTTCGGGTTCGCTCCGGCCGATGCGGCGGGCGCGCTGGACGGCGGAGTCGGCGATGCCGTGCAGGAGGCGGGCGTCGGCGATCAGTGCCTGTCCGGCGGGGAGGACGGTGACCCCGGTGGCGCTCCGCTCGAGCAGGGGGACGCCGACTTCCCGCTCGAGCGTGCGCACCGAGGTCGACAGCGCCTGCTGGCTCAGGTGCAGCCGGGTCGCCGCGCGGGTGAAGCTGCCTTCTTCGGCGACGGCGATGAGGTGGTTCAGCTTGTACAGGTCCAGGCCCACCCCGGGGTTCCCCTTCGTGTCGGTCTACGGCGTCGTGGTCAGCGTAGGGGTCAGCGCGTGGTGTAGCCGCCGTTCGGGAACAGGGTCTGGCCGGTGAACCAGGCGCCGCCGGTGGCCAGGAACCGGATGATGGGCACGATGTCCTCGATCCGGGTGAGTCGTCCGCCCAGGGCCTGCGACTTGTGGAATTCGACCCGCTCGGGGGTTTCCTGCGGGTAGAAGAACGGGGTGTCCATCGGGCCGGGTGCGACGACGTTGACCGAGATGCCGCGGTCGGCGAACTCCTTGGCGGCGGCCCTGGTGAAGTGTTCCAGCGGGGCTTTGCCGCCGGCGTAGGTGGCGTATCCGTCGGTGAACGCCGCCAGCAGTGAGGTGCCGAGGCTGATGATCTTGCCGTTGTCGGAGAGGCGTCGTCCGGCTTCCTGGATGAAGAAGTAGGCGGCCTTCGCGTTGACCGCGAACATGCGGTCGTAGTCCTCTTCGGTGGTTTCGAGGATCGGCTTGCGCAGGACCATGCCGGTGGTGTTGACCGCGATGTCGGCGCGGCCGAAGGTGTCCACCGCGGTGTCGAAGAGGCGGCGGACGTCGGTGACGTGGGTCAGGTCGCCCTGGACGGCGATGGCTTCGGAGCCCGCGCCGCGGACGGCCTCGACGGTCTTTTCGGCGTCGGCCGCCGAGGCGTCTCCGTGGTAGTGGACGACGATCTTGGCGCCCGCGTCGCCGAGTGTGGTGGACAGGAGTCCGCCGAGGTTCTTCGCGCCGCCGGCGATGACCGCGACCGTGCCGGTCAAGTTCTGTTCGCTCATGGTTTCGAACGTAGGAGCCGGGGGCGGGGGTTGGGAAACACAAGATCCGGGTGGGGGTACAAGCCCGGTTTGTGGCCTTCCCCACGTCCTCGGAGCTGCGAATATTCGTGATCGAACGGCGAAGCGGCTTCTTATTGTGGACACTCTGAGCGTGCTCCGAGAAGTCGACGACCTTGATCAGCCCGCCGTTCCCGAGACGGCGCCCCGGCAGGGGCGCCCGGCGCGTGTGTTCGAGAGAGTTCTCGACAGACTGGCCCGGTCGCCCTATCCGAGGGCGATCCTGCTGTATCTCGTGATTCGCACGGCCAGTGTCCAGTTGCTGGACCTGCTTGCCGCTCGGCGCGGCGCGTCGCTGACCGATCGGCTGACGGCGTGGGACGGGCAGTGGTATCTGCGGCTGGCGGTGCACGGTTACGCCGATCTGCCGGGGACGCTGGACGCGGCCCGGCAGCCGTATTCGGACGCGCCGATGGCGTTCTTCCCGCTGTATCCGAAGTTCGTCGAGGCGGTGATGTGGCTCGGGCTCGACGTGGTCACCGCGGCGCTGACGGTGTCGGTGCTGGGCGGTCTGGTGCTGGCGTGCGGGTTGATCCGTATCGGGCGGGCGGTGTCGCCGGAGCGGGGTGACCGGACCGGTCTGCTTCTGGTGGCGTTGTGGGCCGGTGCGCCGATGGCGATCGTGTTCTCGATGGCCTACACGGAGGCGGTGTTCTGCGCGTTCGCGGTGTGGGCGCTGGTGGGGGTGCTGGAGCGGCGATGGATGCTGGCCGGGTTGTGCGCCTTCGCGGCCGGGTTGTCGAGGTCGACGGCGGTGGTGCTGGTCGCGGTCGTGGTCGTCGCGGCGTTGATCGCGGTCTTCCGGCGTCCCGAGGAGCGGCGGTGGGCGCTGGTGGGCGCGGTGATCGCGCCGCTGGGGGTGGCGGGGTACCTGGGGTTCGTCGCCTATCGGACGGGTAGCTGGACCGGGTGGCAGGACATCGAACTGCGGGGTTGGAACACCGAGTTCGATTTCGGGGTGGAGACCGGGGAGTCGGTGCTGTCCCGGTTGACCGGGGACGAGTCGGTGTTCAGCACACTGACGGTGTTGTTCCTGCTGGGAGCGGTGGCGCTGGCGGTGGTGGCGGCGTTCATCCGGGTGCCGTGGCCGTTGACCCTGTACGGCGTCGGTGTGCTGTTGCTGGCGATCGGGACGCGGGGGCTGCCGGACGCGAAGATCCGGTTCATCCTGCCCGCGTTCCCGGTGCTGATCCCGATCTCGATCGGGTTGGCGAAGCGGCGGACGGTCACGGCCGTGGCGGCCGCGGCGGCGTGGGTGGTGCTGGGTGCGTGGTTCTCGGCGCATGCGTTGACTGCGTGGCGGTACGCGATCTAGCTCGCTTGGCGGGTCCGGTGGTCGGCGACGTGGACCCTGGTCGCGCAGCGGGTGGAGCAGAACCGGCGGCGTCCGTTGCGGGAGACGTCGACGTAAACCGTTTCGCAGCCTTCGCGTGAGCAGACGCCGAAGCGGTCCGGGGCGTCGCAGACGAGGTGTGCGAGGCCGCCCGCGGTGTAGGCCCGGACCCGGGAGACGGTGCCCGCTTGCGCGTCGACGTAGTGCAGGTGGGGTGCTTTGCCGTCGTGGGTGGAGATGTACGGCTTGGACGCGGAGTCGTGGAGCAGCGCGTTGACCAGGTCGACGCGGGTGGCGGGGTCCGCTTCGAAGACGTTCCGGAGTCTGGTGGTCCAGGCGATGATCTCGGTCGATTCGGGTTCCCGTACGGCGGCGACGGTCATGCGGTCCTTGAAGATCGCGGTCAGCGTTGCCGGGGCGGCGGCGTCGCCCAGATTGATCAGGTCCGCGGCGATCTGCGCGGCCGCCCCGCCGTAAGGGTTGAAGTGCATTAACCCATTACACCACGATCGGGGTATGGAATCGACCTTGTGCCCGCGGTGTGGGTGGCCGCTGGCAGAACTGCCTGGAAGCGCGACGAAATCCCAGCGGGTCTCGCAGGGGAGGCTCGAGTACGTCCGGTGCCTGTGCGGGAGCTGGTTGGCGCAAGTGGACGGTGTGGTGATCGGGGCGACGAAGTCCCAGCTGGGGCAGGCTCAGCTCTGACGATGGCGCGCGTCGGCGAGCAACTGCGCGAGCGCGTGCACGGGAGAGGTCTCCAGCTTGTGCCGGTGCGCGTCGTAGCGGTCGCGGGTGGTGCGGATGTCCGCGTGGCCCAGCAGGTCCTGGACCTTCTGGACCGGGACGTCGTTGGCCAGCAACAGGGTGCCGGTGGTCCGCCGCGCGGTGTGCGGGGAGATGGTGTTCGCTTCGGTGAGTCCGGCGGCCTTGGCCTGTGTCCGCAGGAGGAACCAGACATCGCGCTGCGCCAACGGCTTTCCGCCGGACTTGGTGCTGTCGTAGCGGTGGGGCATGGTCGCGAGCAGCGGGCCGGTCAGGTCGTCGGGACGGACGCCGGTGCGGGCGGCCCGCAGGTCGAGGTAGCGGCGCAGCGGATGCTGGGCGGCCGGGACGAGCGGCACGAAGTCGCGGTGGCCGCCTTTGGCGGTGTAGCGCAGGATCGTGTGCCCGGCGTCGGTGTCGAGGTCGCGCACGGTCGCGGTGGTCAGGCCGGAAACGCGCAAGCCGGTGTAGAACAGGATCGCGACGACGGCCGCGTCGCGCCAGGACGGTTCGGTGTCGTTGGCGCGGGCCCGGTTCTCCATGTGGTTCAGCAGTTTCGCCGTCGACTCGCCGCCGAGCGCCGGCAGCGGCGGGGTCTTGCCGGTCTTGGGCCGGTTGACCGCGGAGACCGGGTTGCGGTCGGCGATGTCGTTGGACTGCAGGTACCGGTACCAGCTGGAGATGCCGGCGAGGGTGCGCGCGACGGTGGAGTCGGCGGCGGGCCGGGGCAGACCGTCCCTGCCGGTGACGGTGAGGGTGTTCTTCCAGGCGTCCACGTCGGCGCGCCGGGCCGTCAGCGGGTCGAGCCCGGTGCGGGCGCACCAGCCGAGCCAGGCGGCGAGGTCGGCGTAGTAGGCGCGCCGGGTGTGGTCGGTCTTGTCGGTTTCCAGCCAGAGTGTGGTGATGTGCCGGATCGCGTACCGGTCCAGCGGGTCGGCCGGGGGGAGCGCGGGCAGTAGCGCGACGGCTTCGGAGAGGACCTGCCGCCGGTTCTCGGCCTTGGTCTCCGGCAGTCGCGGGGCTGCGGGCACGAGTTCGGCGGACATCGTGATCATCCTAGCCCCGGCTCGTCGGCGGCGTTCGCATTTCGTCCTCTGGTCGAGGACGAAATGCGCCGGGGCTCAGGTGTAGTACCCGGCCACCGGGACACGGGCCTCGTCGAACAACGCGGGCCCTTCCAGCCGCACGGCCGGCGCGGTGGACGGCGGCTTGAGCGCGGTGACCTGCTCGCCGGACAGGGCGAACACGACCCGTCCCAGGCCGGAGCGTTCGATGGCGCCCTGGCACATCCCGCACGGCTGGCAACTGGTGTACATCGTCGTCTCGGCGGCGACGGCCGGATCCAGTTCGCGCGCGGCCCAGACGGCGAGCTTCAGCTCCGGGTGCAGGCTGATGTCCGATTGCGACACCGAGGTGTTGTGGTCCTCGGCCAGCACCACGCCGTCGGGGCCGACGAGGAGCGAACCGAAGGGCGGATCACCGTCCTCACGGGACTTCGCGGCCAGCTCGATGGCACGGCGGAGGAACTTCTCGTCTTCGTCGGTCATGATCAGTCCTGTTCGGTTCGGTATCGGCCCAGATCCCAGTGGGCTGCCACGGTCGCCAAAGCCTGCCACGCGGCTTCCGGGCGGAGGGTCTCTTCGGGGTCGCCGGAGAACGGGTCGAGCACGACCGTCTCGGCGCCGAGGTGGCGAAGCCGGTCGAGGTCGTCGACGATCTGCTCGATCGTGCCTTCGCCGGCCAGGCGTTCGGGTCCGGTGATCGGACGCTCGGTGACGTTCAGCAGGATCCGCGGGGTGAACGCCGGGACAGGCCGGTCTTGGGCGTCGGCGATCATCTTGACCCTGGTGAGCGCTTCGGTGAGCCAGCGGAGGGTGGTCCGCAGCGGATGCCAGGCGTCGCCGACGCGGACGGCGCGGCGGATCCCGGCGTCGCTGTTGCCGCCGACCCAGATCGGGATGTGCCCCGCGCGGTAGTCGGCGTCGTTCGCCCAGGCCTTCCGGACGGCGTCGAGATGGTCGTCGGTCAGCCGTCCACGCTTCTCGAACGGGACATCGAGCGCCTGGAACTCCTGGCGGGCCCATCCGGACGCGACACCGAGCACGAGCCGTCCGCCGCTGAGCTGGTTCAGGTTCGCGGCCATCCGGGCGATCAGCAGCGGATGCCGGTACGGGACGATGAGCACGGTGGTGCCCAGCCGGATTCTGCTCGTCACCCCGGCCAGCCACGACAGCGTCGTGAACGGCTCGTAGAACGGCGCCGGGTACTGCTCGGCGACGTCGGGGGTGATGGCGACGTGATCGGACACCATGAGCAGGTCGTAGCCGAGGCCTTCGACCGTGGTGGCCCAGCCGCGGAGGATCCCGGGGTCGGTCCCCGGTCCGAAATTCGGGACGTTGACACCTATTCGCACAGGTCAAGGCTATCGGTGCGACCGGAGCCCGGGAAGAGATCTTTCCCGGCGTGAAGGCCCTCGAGCCGTGGATCTGCCGGTATTCTGGCCCGATGACCGAGACTCTCGACGCGACGGACTGGGCGATCCTGGTCGAGCTCCAGAAGGACGGGCGGCTCCCGCTCACCGAGCTGGGCAAGCGGGTCAGCCTGAGCGCGTCGGCGACGACGGAGCGGGTCAAGCGGTTGGAGTCGGCCGGGGTGATCACCGGCTATCGCGCGGACGTCGACCTCGAGAAGGCCGGATACGTGGTGCTCGCGGTGGTACGGCTGAAGTACCCGGGCAGCAAACACGCGCCCCTGCACAAGCTGCTGGCGGAGCGGACCGAGATCCTCGAATGCCTCCGGACGACCGGTGACGACTGCTATTCGCTGAAGATCGCGGCGCCTTCGATGGGGCGGCTGGAGGAGATCGTCAACGAGCTCGCGCTGTTCGGGAGCACGAACACCAACATCGTCTACAACCAGACGTTACCGTACCGGGGACCGCAGGGTCCGTGACCGCGGCGGTCACGGACCCTGGTGTCAGCCCTGCCCCGCCGTCTCCCAGAGTCCGATGACGTTGCCTTCCGGATCCTTGAAATAGGCGGAGAAACCCATCTGGCCGACAGCGGTCCGCCCGACGAGGGTCGAACCGCCCTGTTTCTCGATGACCGTGAGCGTGTCGTCGATGCTGTCGACGTCGAGCACGATCACCGGGCCGGCTGCGGCGCTGACCTCCCTCGACAGCATCCCGCCGTTGATGAACCCCGGCTCCGAGGGCATCCCGGTTTCGGCCGTCGGGCCCGAGGAGACCATCGTGTAGCCCATCCCCGGCAGTGTGTCGGCCTTCCAGCCGAAGACCTCCCGGTAGAAACCGCGTGCGCGATCGCCGTCCTCGAACGGGATCTCGAAGTGGACCACCCGTCCGGTCATCGTCATCAACTCCTGTCGTGGCAGCGGGATCGGAACGCCACCAGCCAACAACCGGTGATCCCGGCGCGCTAGAGGACTTCGCCCTGTCCGAACCACCGGCTCAGCGCGGCGTCGAGCTCCCGCTGGTCCTCGCCCACCCATGCCACGTGACCGTCCGGGCGCAGCAACACCGCCGGTACCTCCAGTTCCTCGCTGACGTCGACGACGTGGTCGACCCGGTCTTCCCGGCTCTGGACCGAAAGCCGGCCGGTCTGGTCGAGCAACAGGCCGCGGCCGGCGTGGGTGAGGTCGTACAGGCGCCCGTTCTTCAGCGCCACGTCCCGCATCCGCCGTCCGAGCAGTTCGTGACCGTCGCCGAAGTCGTAGCGGATCCCGATCGCGACGATCTTCTCGACCAGGTACCGGTGGACGTCCTCGAAGTCCATCAGCTCGGACAACAGCCGCCGTACCGCCTGGGCACCGGGTTCGGTGGACATCAGTTCGGCCTGCGCGCGGGTGTTGTCCAGTACGTCGGCGGCCACCGGGTGCCGTTCGACGTGGTAGCTGTCGAGCAGGCCTTCCGGTGCCCAGCCCGCGACCTCCGCGGCCAGTTTCCAGCCGAGGTTGAACGCGTCCTGGATGCCGAGGTTGAGACCCTGCCCGCCCAGCGGCGGGTGGACGTGCGCGGCATCGCCCGCCAGCAGCACCCGGCCGACCCGGTAACGCTCGGCCTGCCGGGTCGCGTCACCGAACCGGGACAGCCAGCGCGGGGAGTGCACGCCGAAATCGGTGCCCGCGTAATGCCGCAGCCGCTGTTTGAACTCCTCCAGCGTCGGCTCGACCGTGCGGTCTTCCCGCACGCTCTCGGCCGGGACGACGACGCGGTACACGCCCTCGCCGGACGGGCCGAGACCGAAGAACTTCTCGGTCTTGCGGATCTCGGTCACCACGGCGGTGATCTCTTCCGCGGGCGCGGTCACCTCCATCTCGCCCAGCAGGTTCTCGTTCTTGGCCGGGTCGCCGGGAAAACCGACGCCGAGCAGTTTGCGCACCGTGCTGCGCCCGCCGTCGCAACCGACGAGATAGCGCGACCGCAGCCGGGTGCCGTCGGCCAGTTCGACGTCGACCCCGTCCTCGTCCTGGCTCAGCCCGACGACTTCGACGCCGCGCCGGATCTCCGCGCCCGCCTCGACGGCGTGCTCGGTCAGCAGCCGCTCGGTCGCGGGCTGCGGGATGCCGAGGACGTAGGCGTGCGCCGAATCCAGCCGGGGCGCCTTCGGTTTGACGATGGCGGCGAAGTGACCGTTGAGTTCGTACTGCTTGCCGGTCTCGTGGAACCGCTCCAGGAGACCGCGCTGGGCCATCACCTCGATGCTGCGCACATGGATGCCGAGTGACCGGACGTGGTCGGTCGGCTCGGTCAGCCGTTCCAGTACGACGACGCGCACGCCGTGCAGCCGCAGTTCGGCGGCCAGCATCATGCCGGTCGGTCCGCCGCCGGCGATGATGACGTCGTTCATGAGTCCCCCCGATTGATCAAGCTCATGGTTCATGAATCCCCTGATTTCCGCAGGTTGTGGCCCTACGGCGGGAGATTGTCGAGCATGGCGGGGGTCTTGCCGCAAGCCCCGGGGTGCGCTATATCTTGAAGGGGAGGGGGAGAACCCCTCCTTTTTCGTCCGCTCTGGACAGCCCGACTCCCGTAAAGCCGGATCCTTTCACTGTGATCGGACACGAACATGTTCGCTCCGAACTTGTTCGTGACGAACATGTTCGTTATCGTGAGGGTATGGCATCTGAGATGAGTCGCCGGGAGCGTCCGGCCAAACCCGCGTTGAGCCGTGGCGGCATCGTGGCCGCGGCTGTCGGGATCCTGCGGGAGGAAGGCCTGCGGAAGGTCACGATGCGCCGCCTCGCGCAGGAACTCGACACCGGCGCGGCCTCGCTCTACGTCTACGTCCGCAACACCGCCGAGCTGCACGCGGCGATCCTGGACGAACTCCTCGGCACGATCGCCCCGCCGCCGTCCGAGGGTGACTGGCGTGATCGGCTCGAACGGCTGCTCACGGCCTACACCTCGATGCTGCTCGAGTACCCCGGCCTCGCGCTGTCCGCGCTGGTGGCCCGTCCGAGCGGCGAGAACTACCTCGGCCTGGTCGAAAACCTGCTCGCCCTCCTCGCCGAAGGCGACGTGCCACCCGAACAGCGCGCCTGGGGGATCGACCTCCTCCTGCAATACGCGACGACGACCGCGGCCGAGCACGCCGACGAGGAGCCGCAAGGCGATTGGGACGCACTGGCACGCGCCGTGCGGGACGCCGACGAGACGACCCATCCGCGGATCGCCGCCCACTCGGCCGACCTGCTCACCGGACAACCCGCGCAACGGATGTCCTGGGGTTTGCGCGTGCTGATCACCGGGATCACGCACACCGCCGTACCACCCGAAAGGAACCCGACATGACCACACACCACCCCATCGCGATCATCGGGGCCGGCCTCGGCGGGCTCACCCTGGCCCGCGTCCTGCACGTCAACGGGATCGAGGCCGCGGTCTTCGACCTGGACGCGTCGCCGTCCGCCAGGACGCAGGGCGGCATGCTCGACATCCACGAGGAATCCGGCCAGGAAGCACTCCGGGCGGCCGGTCTCCTCGACGAGTTCCGAACGCTCGTGCACCCCGGCGGGGAGGCGATGCGCATCCTCGATCGGCACGCCGTCGTCCACCGCGAGGAAGCCGACGACGGCGACGGAGGCCGTCCCGAAGTCGCCCGCGGCGATCTGCGCGACCTCCTGCTCGGTTCGCTGCCCGAGGGCACCGTGCGCTGGGGTGCCAAGATCACCGGCGCCCGCCCGCTCGGCGGCGGCGAGCACGAAGTCACCCTGGGCGGCGGCACGGTGTTCACCACAGACCTGCTGATCGGCGCCGACGGCGCGTGGTCCAAGGTCCGGCCCCTGGTCTCCGACGCCGAACCGGCCTACGAGGGGCTCTCGTTCGTCGAAGTCCACCTGCACGACGCCGCGACCCGTCATCCCGCGAGCGCCGCGCTGATCGGCGGCGGCATGTTCTTCGCCCTCGGCGCGGGCAAAGGGTTCCTGGCGCATCACGACTCGACCGGCAGTCTGCACGTCTACATCGCGGTGAAGACGGCCGAGAACTGGATCTCCACCGTCGACTTCAGCGACACCGCCACCGCGAAGGCCGCCGTACTGGAGCATTTCGACGGCTGGGACGCGGGCCTGCGAGCGCTGATCACCGACGCGGACGGCACCCTGACCCCTCGGCTGATCCACGCGCTGCCGATCGGACACCGCTGGGACCGCGTCCCCGGCGTCACCCTTCTCGGCGACGCCGCCCACCTGATGTCGCCATTCGCCGGCGAGGGCGCCAACCTCGCGATGCTCGATGGCGCCGAACTCGGCCTGGCCCTCGCCGCCGACCCGGGCGACACCCAAACCGCTCTCGCCGCATATGAGAAGGCGCTGTTCCCCCGCGGTGAGGCCTCGGCCGCCGAATCCGCCGAAAGCCTGGTTCTCTGCTTCGCCGAAGACTCCCCGAAGCCTTTGCTGGAACGATTCGCGTCCTACCGCCAGGCAACCGCCATCCGGGGCCGGGCGTACAACCGGTAGGCGAGCGAGGGGGAGCGATGGCTGACACGATGACGGGCTGGCCCGGCGAACCCGGGTTCGACGAGATCACGGCGACCAGGCAGTGGCTGGGCAAACGCGGGATCGAGGTGGGGGAGCCGTCGAGACTGCTCTCGGCGCGAGTCGGCGCCCGGTTGAGCCGGCGGTCACCCGGCCGATTCCGATGGCTCGCCGGAGCCGCGGCGTTGAGCATCCTGCTGGCCGTCGCCTACGGATCCGTGGGGGTTCACGGTGACGGGATCGTCCTTGGCCTCGTCTGCGCCTCCATGGAGGTCGCGCTCTGGCTGTCGTACCGGCACCGCGAGCGCGCACTGGGACCGTTGCCGGTGATGGACCGGCGCTCCGGGCGGCCTTCGGCCTTCGCGATCCTCGGCGGCTGGTACGTGGCGTCGTTCGTGATCACTTTCGGCGGTGGAGCCGCTCTCGCGGCGGCCATCCATCTCACCACCCCGGCGAAGGCGTACGCGCAGGGTCTGATCGCCATGCTCGGCTGGGCCGCGCTGTGCTGCGCGGTGATCCTCATCGGCACCCTGCGCCGGCCGGTGTACGCCGAGGACACCGCCTCGGCGGCCGTCGATACCGAACTGCGCGTCCTGGACAGCCAGGCCGCGGTACCTGGTTTCTACGCGGTGATCATCCTGTACGACAGGATCGTCGGCGACCGGGTTCCCGGCGAGTTCACCGGCTGGCTGATCGCCTACGCCGTCCTCGCGTTCGGGACGACGGTGATCGGCGTGTGGAGGCATCACCGCCGCCCCGCGCTGCCGCCCGGCGACTACGGAACCCCGATCAGGCCGGTGCTGGACCGGAGTTTCTGAGCGAGTAAACCGCGCGCTCAGACCGGTTCGTGCTGGGAACGCCGGGCGTAGGCGCGGGCGGCACGGGCCCGGTCACCACAGCGCACGGAACACCACTGCCGCCGACCGTTGCGCAGGAAGAACCGGGTGCACGGGGCCGATCCGCAGGCGGCGATCCGCTCGGCGTCCGGCCCGGTGAGGAGATCCGCGGCGTTGGCCGCGAGCGTCGCCAACGCGTGCTCGACTATCTGGGTGACCGGATGCGGCGCGGTGCGGTGCAGTCCCTGGACCGGATCCCAGCGCAGGAGTTCCGCCGTCGGGGCCTTGCTCAGCGCGTCGTTGACCGCATTGAGCGCACTCTGCGGGGCCGGATCCGAGCAGGACTTCGAGGCGAGCAGCACCCGCACCTGCTCACGCAGCGAGCGCACCAGCCCCGCGCACATCTCCTGCAGACCGGCGTCGATCGGGGCGAGCCCGTGCTCGACGAGCCAGTCCGTCGCGAGAGAGGGGCTGCCGAGGAGGTCGGCGAACTGTCCTCCGGGCAGCGCGATCGCGGTGTTGGCAAGGGCCAGCGCGACGTACTGCTCGGTGCCCGGCGCGGGCGGCAGGGCAGTGGTGTCGAGATCGGTACCGGCGGTGTCGTGCACTTCCTCATGGTAAGCGCCGGGCTCAACCATGAGAAAGCCTCACGGAAACAGTTGCACTCTTCCGTGAGAGCGCGATAGCGTTCCTCACGGAAACGACATTACCTATCCGTGAGGTGGATGATGACAGTCGGCGCGAACCAGATCAGCGAGCAGCTCTCCGTCCAGGTCTTCGGCGGGCCGACGGCGTTGATCGATTACGGCGGCCTGCGGCTCCTGACCGATCCGACCTTCGACGAGCCCGGCCACTACGGGAGGCCCGACGGGAGACCCGGCCTGACCAAGACCGCCCCGGCATCGGTGAACCCGGCGGACATCGGGCGCGTCGACGCGGTCCTGCTGTCCCACGACGAGCATCCCGACAACCTCGACAACTCCGGCCGGAAACTGCTGGCCGACGTGCCACTGACGCTCACCACGCCCAGCGGCGCGGGCAGGCTGGGCGGCACCGCGAGAGGACTGGAAACCTGGGAGAGGGTCGAACTGACCCGCCCAGGCGGCGGAGTGGTGACCGTGACCGCCGCACCCGCGCTCCACGGGCCGGAGGGCGCGGAGAAGGTGACCGGCGACGTCGTCGGGTTCGTGCTCACCGCACAGGATCTTCCGACGGTCTACGTCAGCGGTGACAACGCCTCACTCGACGCCGTCCGCCAGGTCGCCGACCGATTCGGCCCGGTCGACGCCGCCGTGCTCTTCGCTGGGGCCCCGCGACTCAAGCCGGTCCTCGACGGCGCGCTGCTCGTCCTCGACAGCGCTCTGGCGGCGGAGGCGACGCGGATCCTCGGCGCCCGCGTCGTCGTCCCCGTGCACATCGACAGCTGGGAGCACTTCACCGAAGGCCGTGACGACCTGGTCGCCGCGTTCACCGCCGCGGGCTTGGCGGATCGACTTCATCTCGGAGGGCTGTGACCAGTCTCTTGGCGCGCACGACGACGTCATCGAGCGGGACTTCGCGCCCGCCGGGAGCGGCGAGGATCCGGCTGTCTTCCTCGGCGGTGACGATCTCCCAGACGCTCTCGTCCAGCCGTGCCGTGATGGCCGCGGCGGTGGCCGAGGCTTCGGCGGGCGGATGGTGGCCGTGACCATGGCCGCCGTGGGTGTGCAGGTGCCCGACGATCAGCAGCGTGCCACCGGGCGCCACCCACTCCGCGATCCGGTCGTAGAACTCCAGCTGCGGTATCGCCGGATGCGCGTAGTGGGTGGTGACCAGGTCGAACCGCGTACCCGGATCCCAGCTGCTCAGATCCGCCTCGACCCACCGCAGCCGATCGGGCGTGCCACGTTCGGCGGCGCGGGCCAGCACCGCCGACGAAATGTCCGCGGCGGTCACCTGCCACCCCCGTGAAGCGAGCCAGATCGCCTCGGCTCCCTCGCCGCACCCCGCGTCCAACGCCGTACCAGGCTCCAGTCCGCCGACCTCACGGACGAGGTAGGGATTCGGCGGACTGCCGGCGCCGTCCCGTCGCCAGTGCTCTTCCCAGTACTCCTTGTCGAACCCGTGCGTCATCGGCCGATCCTCTCCGTTCGTCTCCGGCGATCGTGACGATCACCGGGCAAAAGGGCAAAGTTTGTTGCCGAATGGCAAACTGGACGGATGGGCAGCACACTCGACGCCGTCGGGGCGAGGCTGAAACACCTGCGTCAGCGCCAAGACATCACCTTGTCCGCCCTCGCCGCGGAGACGGGTATCTCGACGAGCACCCTCTCGCGGCTGGAAGCCGGGCTGCGGCGTCCCACCCTGGAGCAGCTCCTGCCGCTGGCCCACGCCTACGGCCTGACACTCGACGAACTCGTCGACGCCCCACCGACCGGCAACCCCCGGATCACCCTGCGCCCGATCGCCTGCGGTGACGGATCGACCATCCTGCCGCTGACCCGCAGACCGGGCGGTATCCAGGCCTACAAGTTCGTCCTTCCCCGAGGGGACGACGACACCGAGCCGGACTTGCGCACCCACGAGGGATACGACTGGGTCTACGTTCTCAACGGCACGTTGCGGCTGGTCCTCGGCGAGCACGACCTTCTGCTCGAGCCCGGGGAAGCCGCGGAGTTCGACACCCGCACCCCGCACTGGTTCGGCGCCACCGGCGCCGGTCCCGTCGAGTACCTGAGTCTCATCGGACGGCAAGGTGAGCGCGCGCACCTCCGCGTCGCGCCGAAGTCTTCGCCGTCGGAGTAGCAAGAAAGGAAGCATCACCATTCCCGCCATCACACCGCAGATCCCCACCCCGGACGGTCAGGCCGACGCCTTCGCCGTCTACCCCGACAGTGGCGGCCCGCATCCGGCCGTCCTCCTCTACCCGGACGCCTTCGGACCGCGCCCCACCCTCTGGAAGATGGCCCGCGAACTGGCCGAGAACGGCTACTACGTCCTCGTCCCCAACATCTTCTACCGGCACCGACCGGCACCGGTGTTCGACCTTCCCGAGCACATCACCGCCGAACACCGGCCCACGCTCTTCGGCGAGATCATGCCCCTCGTCGAGGCGCACACCGCCGAACGCATCCTGCGTGATGCCGACGCCTTCCTCGGGTTCCTCAGTGACCAGCCCGAGGTCCGCTCCGGACCGATCGCCGCGATCGGCTACTGCATGGGCGCCGTCCTCGCGATGCGCACCGCGACAGCCCACCCCGGCAAGGTCGCCGCCGTCGCCGGATTCCACCCCGGCGCCCTGGTCACCGACGCGCCCGACAGCCCGCACCGGCAGATCCCGAGCCTCACCGCCCAAGTCCACCTCGGCCTCGCCGAGAACGACATGACGTCCGAGGCCATCGCCGAGATCAGCAAGGCGTTCGACGACGCCGGAGTCGGCTACTCCTGCGAGATCTACCCCGGAACCGTCCACGGCTTCACCATGGCCGACACCGAAGCCTTCGACCCCGCCGGATCACAGCGTCACTGGGAGCGGCTGCTCGCCCTTCTCGGCAGCACCCTGACCTAGCGACGGGTGCTCCACAGTTCCGCCCGCGCAGGGACGAGGGGAGCGCAAGTACACCACCAGCTTCGCCGGGCAGCCGACGGAGACGCTTCCCGATTAATGCGATTGACGTCCGTCGACGACATTGGCAATGATGACCGCATACCGGAATTCAAAGGAGCAGTCATGATGAACGCGCGACAGCAGGGGGCGCCCACTCTCGTGCTTTCGTCGTGCGACCAAGGCCTTCTGGGCTGCTCAGGCTCTCCGCCGTGACCGAAACGTCAGCCAGGGAGCCGCCCACCGGGAAACCGATCAGGGCGGCTTTTTCTATTCCACTGTTCGTCGATGCAGTTCTTTTCGCGGTTCTAGCCCAATTGGCAGAGGCACCTGGTCGAGGGCCAGGACAGTCGGGGTTCGACTCCCCGGAACCGCACTCCCGACGCCCCTGTAGCCCAACGGAAGAGGCAACGCGCTCAGAACGCGTCCAGTCCAGGTTCAAATCCTGGTGGGGGCACCACACCCGATCCCGGTTGGTGTAGCGGCAGCACGACGGACTTTGACTCCGTCAGGCCAGGTTCGAACCCTGGACCGGGAGCAAGCCCGTTGTGCCATATTGGGCCATATGTCTGTCACTTCCAGGAGTCATGCGGAGAACGACTACGACGCCTTCGCCGAGGCGTACGCGGCCGAGAACGAGACCAGCCTCATCAACGCCTACTACACACGACCCGCGATCTTGGATCTCGCCGGGGACGTGTCCGGCCGCCGGATCCTCGACGCGGGCTGCGGGGCGGGCCCACTGTTCCAAGCTCTGCGTGATCGGGGCGCAGACATGACCGGCTTCGACCTCAGCGCCAAGATGGTGGAACTGGCCAGGAAGCGGCTCGGCGACGACGCGGCCTTGCGCGTCGCCGACATCGGCAAGCCACTGCCGTTTCCTGACGACGAGTTCGATGATGTTGTCGCGGCACTCGTCCTGCATTACCTGGAGGACTGGGCCGCACCGCTGGCAGAGCTCCGCCGCGTGCTGAAGCCCGGCGGCAGGCTGATCCTGGCCGTCAACCACCCCATCATCTTCAAGCTGGTCCACCCCGAGGCCGACTACTTCGCGACCGTCAAGTGGTCCGACGAGTACAGCTTCAACGGCCAGACAACCGAGCTGACCTACTGGCACCGGCCCCTGCACGCGATGACCGACGCCTTCACCGCGGCCGGTTTCCGAACTTCAGTCGTCAGCGAGCCCCATCCCGCGCCGGGTGCCCGCGAGCGGTTCCCGGAGGAGCTTGCGGGCAAGACGGCCTTCCTGTGCTTCTTGTTCTTCGTCCTCGAGGCCGCCTAGCTCCGAGGTGATGAGCTGGGAGCCAGGCGGCCGGTTCGGTCAGTCAGCGGGACACGGCGTGGCGCGGCTCGAGTTCGAGAACGACCGTCCCGTGCTCGGTCGCCCGCACGTCGGCATGAGATACAGGGTCCCCGTAGCGCAGCCACCAACCATCCGGCGGCCGGCGTCCGGTTGGAAAGCCGTCAGGCCAGGATAGGGCGGTTCTCCCTCGAGGTTTTCTGACGCAACGACCTCTGCTGACCGCAATTCGGCTGCGACGGCACGCCAGCGAGTCTCCCAACCTAACGAAGGCAGACGCTCGCCTTTGGCCGCGTCCGACAATGTGGTCACCGAGTAGTGCGCCACGTGAGCCAGTCGTCGGTAGGTAGGTCGCGCTGCCTTCTGCCGCAGCTGCGTAGCTCCCAAGCGAACCGTTCCACCGGACCGGCCTCGGGATCCAGCGGATGTTCTGGCCGACCTGCACCCATCTCGCGTCCCTCCCCATTGGCCGAAATCGTTGTCCGACGCTCAGCTCCGAACCGGACAAACGAAAACAGGCTAAAACTAGCCGAAAAATCTACGTCTTGTGCATCACCGTGAGCCGGAATCGGCAGTCCGATATTCCGCGGTCACCGGGCCGGGAAGCGGTGGGCTCGGGGAGTAATGGGTTGGCGTCGGTGGGGCTTGAGCGGTCATCGTTGAGCGCATGCGCGAGTCGGTTCCGGGACCAGCAGTGGGTGATGCGTTCGGTGGGGTGTTGCGTGCCTGCCACGAGGCGGGCGCGCGAACGGGTGCGGTGTTCCAGATCGTCGAGCGGGACGATGGTCATATCGCAGCGTCCGACGCCGCGGTGTATTTCGCGCCGGTCGAGGACTGGCCGGAGTTGGAACGTAAAGCCTGTGAGGAGATCACTGGGCGGGCGCTGGACGTCGGCTGCGGCGCCGGACGGCACGCGAGCGTGTTGATCGCCGCGGGCGTCGAGGTGATCGGTCTCGATTCCTCGCCGGGTGCGGTCGCGGTGGCGCGAGCACGGGGGGTGGACGCTCGGTTGGGTTCAGCGAGCGTAGTCCCGGCCGGGATCAGCGCGATGGACACGGTCGTGTTGTTCGGCAATGGCATTGGCCTTCTGGGCTGCCCCCGACAGGCGCCCGTGGTGCTGGCCGAGCTGGCTCGGGTGGCCGCGCCAGGGGCGCGGCTTCTCGGTTCCGGGCACGACCCCTGCGTGACCACGGACCCGATCCACCTTGCTTACCACGACCACAACCGCCGTCGGGGCCGAATGCCCGGCCATCTGCGCCTGCGGGTACGGCACGAACACCTGGCCTCGGAATGGTTCGACTACTTACTGCCCTCCGAGACGGAGTTGGCGGAGTTGGTGCGGGGGAGTCCGTGGCGGCTGGTCGAGATTCGGCAGGACGGCCGCGGCGGATACCTGGCGGTGATGCAGCTGCGATGACAAGGGAGCACCTCAGGTCCCGCGTGTCGATGCCTGCAATGAGTACCGCCGGGCGAACGCGTCGATGACCTCAGGACTCACGTTTTGAGGCAGGTTATCCAGTACTCGCCGTTGCCGTCTGTGGTGACTCCGTGCGTCTCACTGGGAAATCCGGGGAATTCCCGGTCGAACGCTTCCAGCGCCCCCAGGTATCGGAGCGTCGGGTCTCCGGGCTCGCCCGTGTCCTCTCCCGGCATCAGTACCGGGATTCCCGGCGGGGTGGTGACCACCATCGTCGCGACGGTCCGGTTGGCCAGATCCGCCAGCCGCACGGGTTCGGTACCGCCGCGCAACAGTCTTTGATACGTCTGCGCCGGGGTGAGTACCGGCCGTGGTGGATGGGTGAAGGCGTGGTCGAGCAACGGGATTAGGTCGCTGGACCGTAGCTGGGCGTGCATCTGATCGCACAGCTCGCGTACGGTCAGGTCGCCGTACCGGCCGGGGTGGCGCTTGGCCAGGTCGGGGAACACCGCTGGGACGGTGGCTTCCGAATCGTAGAAAGCCTTGAAATCCAGGAGGGCGTCGATCAACGTGCCCCATTTGCCCTTGGTGATGCCCATCGAGAACAGGATCAGGCAGGTGTAGGCGTCGGTCTTCTCCACCACGATCCGCCGTGTTTCCAGGTATGCCGTCAGGATTCGGGCCGGGATTCCTTGGTCCGCGATCGTTCCCCGTGCGTCCGTGCCGGGGCAGGTGAGGGTCACCTTGATCGGATCGAGGAGGCAGTAGCCGTCCTGCAGGTCCGGGAAGCCGTGCCAGTCGGCTCCGGGTGCCAGTGTCCAGAAGCGCGGTTCGGTGCGCAGCAGGTTCAGTGGTGCTTCGGCGAAGGGATACCGGTCGCCGGTCGCCGGATCGACGACCTCGTCGGGCTGCCAGGTGCCGAAGAACCAGGCAGGCCGGTCCCTGGCCTCCGCGATGCGGGCGCCGATCTTGGCGACGGCCTGGCGGAACCGGATGGCCTCGGTGATCGCCTCGTCGGTGAGCCAGCGTCCGCCGGGGCCGTCCATCATGCCGGCGGCCACGTCCAGGCTGGCGATCATCGGGTACATCGGGGAGGTGGTGGCGTGCATCATGAACGTCTCGTTGAACTGGCGATGGTCCACTGGCGAACGCGGCGAGTTCTTCACGTGCACCATCGAGGACTGGGACAGGGCGGCGAGCAGCTTGTGGGTGGACTGCGTGCTGAGCATCGTGGGCCGCGACGGCCCCGGCAGCGACCCGGCGTTCACCGACATGCCGTACCTGCGGTCGTAGAGCGGGTTGAACCGGGCATAGGCGAACCACGCTTCGTCCAGGTGCAGCCGTGGCACGCTGGGGCCGAGTAGTTCGGCCACGCGGACGGCGTCATAGCACAGGCCGTCGTAGGTGGAGTTGGTGATCACCGCGTACACCGGGTCCGGGGCGGCGGCGTGTTCGGCCAGCGGGCTGCGGGTCACCTTCTCCGACACCGCCTCCCTGGTCATCTCCGAGGGCGGGATCGGCCCCATCAGGCCATAGCCGTTTCGGGTGGGTACCAGGTAGACCGGACGGCCGCCGGTGAGGGTCAGCCCGTGGTAGATCGCTTTGTGGCAGTTGCGGTCCACCAATACCACTTCGTCGGTGGCGATGCTGGCGTGACAGACCATCCGGTCAGCGGTGGAGTCGCCGTGCAGCACGAAATAGGTCATGTCCGCACCGAATATCCGGGCGGCGTTGCGCTCGGCGTCCCCGATCGGGCCGGTGTGCTCGAACAGCGAGCCCAGTTCGGCCACCGAGATGGACAGATCGGTGCGGAACAACCGTTCTCCGTAATAGTCGAAGAACGCCCGGCCGATCGGGGACTTCAGGAACGCCACCCCGCCGGCGTGCGCCGGTGTGTGCCACGAGTACTCGTGGGTGTCGTCGAACCGGCGCAACTCCCGGAAGAACGGCGGCAGCAACTCGTCCTGATACCGCCGGGCGGCCACATCGATCCGGCCTGCGATGAAATCCGGGGTGTCCTCCAGTAGCCAGATGTAGCCGCACACCACCTCCGATACCCACAGCGGCAGGTCGTCGACGCCCGCCGCGGTGGTCACCAGGAACACCGGAAGCTTGCTGAACCTGTCCATCAAGGCCCTGAGCACGGTCTCCGCGGCGCCTCCCGCCAGGTCCCAGCTCACCACCGCGACCGACAGATCCGCCCGGCTCTGCACCATGGCCAGCGCATCCCGCTCGGTTTCGACACGGATGACCTGGTGCGCGTCCTTGGCCAGCCGCTCACAGATGCCACCCAGCTGGGAAGCCAGTACCGAACTGTCGTCCAGACTCCCGAGCGCGAGCAGAATCGTCGAACCCGACACGATGCTCTCCCTTGTTCGACCTTCTTCAGGCCTACGGCCAAACGGCCCGTAGACCAACGGAATGAAACCGGTTCGCGAAATGCCGAGCCCGCAGTCTGGCTGCCGGCAAGGGTGATGCCACATCCTTATGGCAGCGACCCTGTCATCGGTGGCGGGCTCCAGCGTGCGGCCCGAGAGGGGGAGACGTCGTACTGCTTCTTGAGATGTTCAGGAATCGCGTATTGCATGACCCGGCCACGAGTCAGGGAACTGAGTTCGAATCGGGTGGTCAGGCCACCGAGTCGATCCAAAGCCCAGGCGCCCAGGGGTGAGCTGTCCTCGAGCGTGTCCAGCAGCCCCAAGACCGCGGGAGCGACTTTGACCGCCGAGTCCCACGCGGTGCGGGGTACCTGCAGCCAGTCCGCGCAGGTATCCCCGATGAGGTATCGGACCAAAGCCGCCACCAGCGGGTCCAACAGTGTTCCAGGGACCACCTCTTCGTAGAGTTCGATGAGCTGAGCGGTCAAGCTCGCGCCCTCCGGGGAAGGGCCCATGTGCCGGGTCATGTACAGATCGGAGAATTCCCGAGCACTGTCGAGGTCAACGGGTGCGTGGTCGATGCTGACACCCAGCATCGCGGCCACCACACGCCAGGCGTAGTAGTAGGCTTCCGCGCCGTCGGTCGACATGTGAATGCCAAGCCGGTGCAGGGCGTCGAGGACCTGGATCGAGAACATCATCTGCCCCCCGATCATGTCCTCCTGACAGATGGGGACGCCCAGTTCCGCCACATTCCACCGATCTCCTTGGCGGAGATGGTGTCGGATGGAAGCGTGCAGCAACCGTACTTTCTGCGCCGCGGGAATGAACCGGCTCCCCGCCTCGAACGCATCGGGCTGCATCAGAAATACGGTGAACTGCCCCGTCTCGGCCATACGCCGCGACGGATAGTCCAAGGAATGGGTGGCACTGAGCAACTTGGCCACGTGCGGGATTGCGTAGCAGGCAGGCATGGACGCGAACGACAACGCGGTGGAGACGTGCACGTTGTTGTCGATGAAGAACAATCGCGCTTTCTCCATCTCGCCCCAGTCGACCCAGTCGGGTGGCGTGCTGGTGGCGTGCAGGTACTCCCGCGCCACCTCGGGCAGGCCCTCGGGCATGTCCTGCCCGACTACGGACACCTGCCGCATGAGGGTGTTGAACTTGCCGATTTCCCCATTCTCGAACATGGCTTTCACAGTCGCGTCGGCCAGCTCGTCGCCGACCAGTCTCAGTGCGTCCATGGAGTTTTCCGTGTAGGTCACGAGGTCCTCTCAGCTGGTCAGTGTTCTCGAGCGAGGGCTAGCGTTGCCAGATGTGTCAGGGCACGGGTCGCGTCACGTGGCAGGTTGGCGAGGGTGAGCGCCGACTCGGCTGCCCGGCCGCGTTGGGTGATCATGTCTTCGACGCGCACTGGTGCTCCGGTGCGCCGCATGATCTCCCGTACTCGCAGTAGTCCGCTCTCGGCCAGGCCTGGTCGTCCCAGCAAGCCGCGCAGTTCGCTGCGCTCAGCAGTGGTGGCCGCTGCCCAGGTCTCGGCCAGCAACGCCGTCGGCCGGTTACCCACGATGTCGTCACTGGTGGATTTACCTGTGCGCCGGGAATCGCCGAACACCCCGAGCAGGTCGTCACGTAACTGGAATGCTTCGCCAAGGGGCAGCGCATAGGCGGAGAACGTCTGCATGAGCCGACGTGGTGCTCCCGCGAGGGCACCACCGATATGCAGTGGGTGCTCGACCGTGTACTTCGCGGTTTTGTAGCGAATGACCTGCAGTGATCCGGTGGCGTCGGGTTCGCCACCGGTACGCAGGACTTCCAGGCATTCACCGGCAATCAGTTCCCGGGCCAGCACCGACCACAGTGCGTGAGCCCGGGACAAGTAGGCCGTGGGTAACCCGCAGGAGGTGAACAGCTGTCCCGCCCAGGACATGAGCAGATCACCACACAGCAGGGCCAGCGCCCGGCCACCGGCCCGGGCGCATGATCGCTCAGAGATGGCTGCACGCAAGGCGACGTGAGCACTGGGCTTTCCGTGGCGCAGTGCGCTGTCGTCGATGAGATCGTCGTGCACGACCGCGGCGGCATGCACCAGTTCCATGGCCGCGGCAGCCTTGACCAAAGCATCACTGTCGGGCTGCCCCGCGGCCCGCCACCCCCAGTAACAGAAGGCCGCCCGGAGACGTTTGCCTCCGGCGACGACGATCTCCAGCTGCCGCGCCACTGGCTGGAGATCCGTGTGAATGGCGGTCAGGAGCTGGGTCTCGTGCCGGACGAACTCCTCCAGCGCACTGCCCACCCGTGTCTGCAGCGCGATGTGCTCGTCCGCGTCAGTCAAGGTGGGGCTCACGCTGAGCTGCGATTCGCCGGGCCAGCAACTCCAGGTGAGCCGGGGCCACCGGAGCATAGCGCGCGAGCGCCAGACGCCCCCGGGCCTTGATCTGCTGGTGGCCCTCGTGGGCCAGGTCGACCGTATCCGACCGCTTGAGCAGGCTTTGCAATCCCGTCAGGGCTGATCCGACGCTACTGAGCGCCATGTCCGCCACCCCCGCGACCAAGAGCATGACATCGTTCTCGTCCTGCTGTTCGGTCTTGGCATCCGAGTCCGTCACTGATTCTCCTTGCCCTGCCTGCGCTGTCACTGTCCGATCTCGTCACCGGCATTGCCCGCCTCTTGTCACACCGCTGTCGTGGAGCACAGTGTTTCCATTCAGGGCAATACCGGCAGTGCACTTACCTGAGTCGCCCCTCGGATCGCCGGGGCGCCGAATAGGTGGACTATTTGATAATCATCCTCGGCTACCGCAGGCATCAACCGTATTCACTCGATCAGGTCGCCCGAATCAAATCGCGATGCCACTGCGCCATTCGGGTCGTGTCGTGCGCCAACATCGCGCGCCAAGGGGTCAGGTGCGCAACACGGAATCGAAGAGAGGAAACCCGTGGCCGGGTCGTTGCTTTAGCGGTCCAAAATGGTCCGGTCGAGCTCTCCGCGGTTACCGGTCGCACTCGGAAGGAGTAGTGCGGATCGACGAATCGTCACTGTCGACGGGATAGTGGTCACCCGGATTCCGAACCCCCGGCGGGAACGAGTGAGCAAGTCGTTTGAATCAGTTGCTGCCAGTTTTGAAATGTCGCCGGTGCTCGACCTGAGGATTGCGGGAAGGTTGCCAGCTTCTTCTGAGCAACTTCGCAGCCGGCCGCGTTTCGGGAACGGGCACCAAGCCGGGTGCGAGGGTCGGAACGGCCAAACTCGTCCGGTGGCCGCCGCTCAGCTCGATGGCCGGATCCCGCTGCCCTGCCATCGAGGTGCCCGCGATCCCGATCGGGCAGTCCCGGAGCGGCTCAGCAAGGCCCTGGTACGGGCGACGCCATGGGACCGACGAGTTCAGCGAGGAACGAGACCGGCACGGATCATGTTCTCACGTGTTCGTTCGTGGCGTCTGCACACGGACGACTCGAGCGTTCCTGAACGTGACCTCGGTATCGTGCCCCGAGGGCACCCCGCTGTAGAGCCAGTACTCGTCATCGGACGGCTCGAACTGCAGGATGCCCTTGTCGCCCATGCGGGCCAGGTATTCGCGCAGGGTGACGCGTTCATGCGGCGGGCCGAGCAGACGCAGAACCTGTTCTGGGCTCATCCCGACCTGCACGACGCCGCGCTGGCCGCTCCGTCGAGGCGCGCTTGCGGCCAGTTCACGCTGCCTGTATCTCCGCAACCTCTCAAGGAGTTCTTCGGCGGATCGTTTTCTCGTCCGGAGGGAAAAGCCGGTGCAGGTCTCATGGCCGACCCAGAACCGCTTCCTGACTCCCGGGTCGAAGACCGAGAGCGCTTCGGGCGGTGGGTGTCCAAGCATCTCGGTGGCTTGCGCCTCGTCAAATGTCGACGTGAAACCGTAGCGGGTGTCGAGTGCGTACCCGCCGCACACAACGCAGGGTGGGAGCGACACAGTTTAGAACTTAGTGGGGGACACTCACCATTGGCCAGAAAGCTGCACGGCCCTGGAGACCGGTCAAGGTCCCTCATGCTCGCCACCGGCCGCCTGGCGCCGCCGACGGCGTCGTTTCCACCACTCGACCGCGATCACAGCCATGACCGGACCCAGTCCGGAGATCCCGTGAATCCAGACGTCCGTTCGGCCGAGCAGCCAGTGGACCCCGACCGTGCACAAGTAGCACAGAGCGGCAAACACCGCGAAATACACGACTACCCGACCGCGCCGCCGACGTGGCACCATCTCTGCGCGTTCACCATCCCCAGAAGTCACGCTGTCCAGCATGCCCGAACTACGCCCTGAACCCCGATGCCGAGAACAAGAGCCGGTCCCCATTCCAGGCATATCTGCGTAGCGATCTTCGTGCTTCTGGCGCCTCGTGTGCTTGGCAGGTCTCGTTGATGGCGGAGGCGGGGGACCGGGAGTGCTCGATCGTCCATCCTTCGGCGGCGATGACGGACCAGGCCAGGGCCAGGTTCGGCCGGTTCACCGGTTTCTCGCACGCTTGGGCGAGGGATTCGGTCTCGATCACCGGGGCTACTCGCCCACGAAAGCAGCCTGAACACCGGCAGCGACGGTTCCCGGAACTTCTCCAATTGCTCGTATTACGGGGAAACGAGCTCAGTTCCAGCGCTCTTCGAGCGAGATTTGTTGCATTTCATTCACCACGCCCGCCGCTCGGCTTTCCGTTACATACTTGTGCCCGTCGACACAAATCGTCCAGTTGGCCGCCGGGCTTCCGTGGACGTGTCTTACCGTCTTCTCCGCTGATCAGGAATCAAAGGAGAACAGTGCGTTTTCGTGCTCAGGTCACGCATCGAGGGGGCATCGTCGGCCTCATCGCCGCGATCGTCACGATGCTGGTGGCGATACCCGCCCCTGCCCAGGCCGCCGGCATCTGCGACCGGCATCCGGAGCTGGCGGTGTGCAAGGCCGCAGACCGGGCCAAGGCGGCGCTTGCCGTGGGCAAGTCGCTCGCCCGCACCGAACTGGGCGCCCTGGTGCTCGGGCACCTGCGCCAGGGCATCGACCAGGTCACCGGGCACGCGTTCGAGCAGGCCACCCAGACCTTGGAGACGGTCGGCAAGGCGATCGACTCCGGAGACGCCGCCCAGGTGGATCAGGCCCTCGACCAGCTCGACGATTCACTGCAGCAGGTGCGCGACACGGTGGTCGCGACGAAGGTGGTGGTGCAGTCGCTGCCCAAGCTGGCCGCGATCGCCAAGGACGCCATTGCGCAGGTCAAAGCATTCCCGGAGCTGGACATCCACGTCGACGTGGCCGCGCTGGAAGCCAACAACCGCGGCCTGGAAGCCACCGCGGCCGGTATCGCGCTGGCCGCGGCTCAGTTGAACGAGAGTGCCATCCAGATCCGCGCCGGCATGGCCAAAGCCGACCGCGATTTCGCCGGAGCCAAGCGTGATCTGGAGTCGGCGAACAAGATCCTCGCCGAGGCGAACCGGACCCTGGACAAGTTCACGTCCACGCCGTGGATGCCGGTGGGTGGGTTGTCGCTGAAGGGCATCAAGTTCGACTTCGACGAGGCCTTCGGCCACCCGACTCAGTCGGGCTCGCTCAACCCGGACGTCGCGGCGGTCCTGTCGATGGTGACGGACTTCATTCCCGGGGTCGGCAGCATGAAGAGTGCGGTCGAGGCAATCGTGGGGAAGGACGCGTTCACCCAGCAGGAACTCGATGGGTTCGAACGCGCCCTCTACGGCATGGCCGCTGTCCCCGTGGCTGGTGGCGTACTCAAGAAGCTCCTCGCCGCAGAACGAGCGACCAAGGTCTCGCACGCGATCGAACTCGCGGCGAAAAACGGTGCCAAAGGTTGGCGTGGTTCGTTCGACGCGCTGCCCCAAGGCAAGAACAGTGGCGTCAAAACCGTGTCGACCGTCGCCGAACTGCGGACACTGTTCGATCACTGGACCGCAGGTGCGCAGCGGCTTCCGGCCCGGGGGGATAAGATTCCCGACGTGTTCATGCTGCAAGACGGCACGACGATGCAGTGGCGCCAGGCGTCCAAGACGGGTGGCGAGACAATCGACATCTTCCCAAGCGGCAAGAATGCCTTGAGGGTGCATCTCGATGGATGACCGGCGGGCGCGGGAACTGCGTGAGATCGAACTGGCCGTGGCCCCCACCCCGGAACTGTTCGAGATCGAACGAGCCGTGGCGCCGACGCTCGACATGGGGCTCGACGACTGGGTCCCGGTCGACACCCTGATCTGGAACGCCATCCAGGTCGTCCCCGAGGACAGCGACCGCTTCGCGGGATTCTTCGCCACCGTGCTCGGCTACCTGCTCCGCGAAGGCCTGATGATCGTGGGAGACATGGGCGACACGGGGTTTGAGCCGTGGACATCGTCCATCGAGGACACTGTGGAGCGGGTCATCCGCGACTGCAAGGCAGTCGATTGGTCACCTCAGGGGAGCCTGTGTTGGCTGTCTAACACCCCGAAAGGAGACCAGCGGGCCCAATGAGCGGCATGTGCGCGCAACCGGGCCTGACCAGAGCCCATTCGGGGTCACGCGCCGCTCCGACCCGGATTCGGATGCTTGTCCTGGCCGAGCGCGGGCTGCTGGACGCCGACGCGGCTGATGCTCGAGTACGCGGTGGTCAGGTTTCCCAGCTCAGCGGCCTCAAACCGTAGTCTGCGGGACACGCCGCGTTCCACGGGTCTCTGCCAACAATGTGCGGCTCAGCCGAACGGGATCCTACCGGCCACCGCGCGGGCCATGGTTTCGGCGACCGAGCACAACTTGTCGGGCGAGGCCGCTGAGTCCAGCTCAACGTCGAAGTGGATCACTTCGATCCACTGGTTTCCTTCTTCGGTGACCTTGGTGTATGGCTTGAATTCCAGCTTCACGCGGCATCCGGATTGTTTGTCGTCGCCTGAGGTGAAGGTCGAATACACCGCTCGGCGGCCATTGATGACTTCCATTCGTTTGCCTGGGCGGGCGAACTCGAAGTCCCTGATCCGGTAGAACGTGACATCGGCCTCGATTTCCCGGTTGTCGGTATAGGCGCAGTCCCAGTCGCCGAAACCTCGGCTCGGCGGCAACTCGACGCCTGCCGCGGTGACGATGTCCGCGTTGCCCAGAAGTTCGCACGCCTTCAGGGTGGCCAGTGAGTTGGAGGCGAACGGAACCGGTCGGCGGGGAACCGGGCCCCGCGCGGCGACCGACATCGCCCCGGTCAGCACCGACTCGGCGACAGGGCATAAATTCTTGGGCTCCACCGTGTCGCTTTCGGCCACGATCCGAGCTCTGTGGGCATCGAGCAGATCGAGGAAACGCTCACAAGTTCCTCCGGCCTCGGGCATCCACGCTTTCACCCCGAAGTCACCGGTAGGGCCGGCCCCGGTATCCGGTTCCAGCAGCTCCAACCCGACTGACACGATCTCCTCGCCGGTCGGCCCGGGTTTGATCCACAAGCCGCAACGGTTGAAGTTGCCGTACTCGGTGTCACGGAAGACCTTGCCGTAGCGTGAGACAGTTTCCTCGAGCAGAAGTGCGCACGGGTCAGCGCTCCGCTGGTCGCCCATGGTCGCCATCCCGGCAGGCACCGCACTCTGCGTCGTGGTGGGAGCGGATCGCTCGGCGATGGCGAGTGTGGTGCCCGCGGTCACCGCCACCAACACCGCCGCGGCCGCGCCCAGACCCCACCTCCGGACAGCTCGACGCGGGGCCGATGCGCCCATGGTGACCGGCGCCGACGCCAGATCGATCCCGCCCACTTTTTCGAGCATGCTCTTGGCAGCGCGAGCGGTGGGACGATCCGCGGGCGTCGTGGCGAGCATCGCGCTCAGTACGGGGCCGAGGTCACCGGCGGATTCCGGCGTCGTCGGCACGCCCGACGCAGCGCGGCGGATCTGCGCGTAGGGCCCCTCCTCCGCCCCACCCCATGGTGAGCGTCCTTCCACCGCCGCGAACAACGTGGCACCAAGCGCGAACACATCCGCGCCAGGACCGGACTCGTCGCCGGCCGCCACCTCGGGTGGCAGATAGCCCGGCGTTCCCGCCAACAGAGCCCCACCGGTTCTGGTGACCTCCGACCACCGGGCGATACCGAAATCGGTCAGCTTCACGGTGCCGTCGTCGACGACGAGAATGTTCTCCGGCGTCACATCGCGATGCACCATCGACCGGTCGTGCATCGCGGCCAGCGCATCGGCGACCTGTGCTCCCACCCGAGCCGCCGCTTCGGGCGACAACGGGCCATCGTCGGCCAGCACCCTGCCCAGGCTCCGCGACGGCAGGTATTCCATCACCAGCCACCGCGCGTCCTCGTCGACGATGACGTCGAAGACCGTGACCACGCGAGGATGGTGCAGCCCGGCGCCGATCCGCGCTTCACGGCGAATCTGGCCTCCGTCCGCCAGTGTCGAATGCTTCAACGCCACGACCCGCCCCAGCTCCAGATCGAGCGCCCGCCACACACTTCCCATGCCGCCGGATCCGACATGCTCGTCCAGCCGGTATCTGCCGGCGATCGTGCGATCTTCACCCACGAGCAACGATGGTAGCCGCAATCTTACGATCGGCTACTGTTCGTAGGCCCCGATATCGTGGCTTTTACCGGTTGGGCGGAGATTGTTGTCGAGATCGAACGCAGGAGCGGAGTCCGCGGAACCCTTGTCGATAGCCTCCGTCGACCCGGGCTTGAGATGGAAGTCGCCCGCGCCGGGGGCGATGAAGCCGGGATCGACGGATATGTTGTGGTCGACGAGGAAAGCGTCGTGGGACACGGGTCCGTCTGCGAAAATATTGTTGCGAAGGATGTTGGTGCCATCGAAATCGCCGCCGTAGAAGGCAACGGAACCTTCTGCGTTGTCGTAGAACGTGTTGTTGACGACCCGCACGTCGGACATGGTGCCGCTGGACTGGACCCAGAAGCTCAGTCCTGCCTGCGCGTTGCCAGAGGACACGTTGTTATAGACCCTGACATTGTCGAGTGCCCGATTTCCGGTGTAATCCTCGACGGCCAGTGCGATGCCGGACTTCGTATCGTTCTTCGTCCCGCTGGCCACGTTGTTGTAGACCTCGACATCGGACGCGGTGTCCACGTAGATGTTCGGGCCCCGGTTGTTCGACGAGGCGTTGTCGTGGATCGAGATCCCGGCGTTGTCGGTGTACTTGACGTCGATACCTTCCTCGCCGTTGTCGTGGACCCGGCAGTGCTTGACCTCGATGTCGCGTGATCCATGGCCGAGAGTGAGTGCCTCGTGAGCCGCGGACGTGCCCCTGGCGTTCGTGCCCTGGATCTCGCAGCCGTCCACCACGACGTCGGCCGTATCCAGCAACACCAGTCCGCCGTCCTGGGATCCGTTGATACCGAAATTCCGGAAGATCAGATCGTGCGCTCCGTCAGCGTAGGCACCAAAACCTCGAGATCCGGCGAAAGTCATGTCGACGAACCGAAGCCACGAGTGGTTTCCCAGTGCGAGTAGACCCCTGGAGCCTCCTCGTCCGTTGACGACGGCGGTCCCGCCCTGTCCGTAGAAGGTGATGTATTCGCCGGGCGACCCGCTGGTTTTGATGGACAGGCCGCCGGTATGGACCCCTGCGGCGATCTGCACATTGTCGCCGGGGCGGGCGGCGTCCGCGGCAGCCTGGACGGTCGGGTACTCGCCATCGGGACCCACCGTGAGGGTCCGCCCGGATACCGGTGGCAGCACATCCCGCGTCAGTGCCTCGGCCGACGATGTACCTGTTGTCAGCAGGCTGGCGGTCATCAGGCTGGCGGTCACCAGGGAAACCGCTCTTACAGCGATTCTTCTCGCCACGTCACGCCCTCCAATTGCACGTCGGCCGGGACCGGACGTGTTGCAACACATCCGGTACTTCCCTGCCCCTTCGCCGGTACGCCTTCGGCCGGCACACCCCAGCCGTTTGAGACTGATCATGGTGATGTCACCGTGAGACAAACCGAGAAACAGCAGGTCGCACAAGATCTTGACTCTGGTGTGGCACTTGTGTCGTCTCGGTGAGATTGCGCTTTCGATCATGCCGGATACTGTGTTCCAGGCCTTACTGGTACCACCACGACACTGGCGGCAGGTCGCGCTTGACAAAGGCACATGCTTCGCGGAAACCGCCCGGCACGATCCCGTCTTCGTCGAGTTTGTTAGTTGCTTCCGCCAGTTTCTCCAGAGCGATTCGCTTGTCTCTCCATTTAGAGGTGACGTACGTCGTGGCACGGAAGTTCTCCTCGACGAAGAACAGAACGTCCGGGGGTGGCGCAGCCACCCAAGCCTCGATCGCCTGACGATGCGCCGGGTTCGCCGGGTCGAGCAAGGTCCGGCTTCGGAGCTGGTGGGCGTGCCTGACAGCGTCAGCGGTGGTGTTGGTGACCTGTCCGGCTCCGCCAACCCCGATCGCCGTGCCATTGCCATTTACAAACAGGATGTGCAGGTCGATGACAACGTATGGAACCTCACCCTTCGTCCGGTACCAGTTCCAATTGATTTGTTGTGGCTCAACGGCGTTGGCCCAGTCCTCGATCTCGGAGTAACCGACCTTGAAGAACATCGCCGGTTTGGTAACTTCGCCGCACTGGACGAGCTCTAGATTGGGAACGTAGAGATCCCAGCCCTGGTATCGCTCCGACGCATGCGACTTCGCGTATACGAGATCGGGCTGATCCCACGCACCGGTTCGCCACCGCAGCGGATGAGTCCAGTTTTCCGGATCGCCCTCGGAGCGCGGTGGTGCGGCAGCCGGACGGAAAGGCGACTCTGGCGCCACAGGAGAGCGGTGAGGACGGCGGCGAAACCAACTCATGACCCAACGGTAGGAGACATCCGTCGGGACCCGTCCCGACGGGGAGCGGTCGGGTTTCCGGTGGTACGCCGCTGGTCGGTCAGGTGTCCGGGAGCTGTTTTGTCTGAGCTGCGTACCAGCGGTCCTTCAGTTCCCTCCCAGGGAGGTGACCATGTCACTCCCCAGGCGGCGAGTCGTGCGCGGGTGAAGCTGCCCGCGGGAGTGCGGGCGGCTTCGATGTCGTCCGGGGAGGGCAGGATCTCGTTGTGCGTCATCCGCTTGGGAGCAGGCTCACCATCGCGAGGGAACTGTCTCCCCCATGCGATGGAGCCTCGCTGAACGCCGTGTCCTTAGCGTGGGGACCGAAATCCGACGCCAACCCTCTGGAGGCACGCGTGCACTCAACGATCTCGCGAAGGTTCGGCCTGGTGACCGCCGCCGTCGTCGTGGCGGTGATCGTCGCACCCGGTACCGCGGCAGCCGGAACGCCGAAGCTGACGTGGGGACCGTGCCCCGCCGATATCGCGACGCCGCGGCTGCAGTGCGCCACTCTCGATGTCCCACTGGACTACCAGCGACCGGGTGGCGAGAAGATCAGGGTGGCCGTGTCACGCCTGCCGAGCACACACCGCGCGCAGCGCCGCGGCGTCCTCCTGCTGAACCCGGGTGGGCCGAGTTCAGGACTGGGCATGCCGCTGTCACTCGTGCAGCGCGGGTTGCCCGCGGAGGTGACCGACAAGTACGACCTGATCGGCTTCGACCCGCGCGGGCTCGGGCACAGCACCCGCGTGACCTGCGACCTGAAGCCCGTGCGAGACCCCCAGCCGCCCTACGCGCGCGACGCGGCCGACGTCGCGAAGCACGCCATGGTCGCCGAGACCGTCGCGAAGGGCTGTGCCACTTCGAAGACGGCGCAGCTCCTGCCCTACATCACGACAGCGAACATCGCACGCGACGTGGACGCCATCCGCGCCGCGCTGGGCGAGCAGAGAATTTCCTCCTACGGTGTCTCCTACGGCAGCTACCTCGGCGCCGTGTACGCGACACTATTCCCGCAGCGGACCGATCGCGTCGTGCTCGACAGTGTTCCTGGCCCCGGGGGGCTCGACATCGCCGGCTCACGCCGCTTCGGCCAGGGCTTCCAGGACAGCTTCCCTGACTTCGCGCAGTGGGCGGCCGCCCGCGATGCCAGCTACCAACTCGGCTCCACACCGCGGCAGGTCACCATGAAGTACCTCGAACTGGCGTCGCGGCTGGACAAGGACCCGGTCGGCGAGATCGACGGCGCCGCTTTCCGGGATTACACGTTCAACGGCCTGTACACGATTCAGGTATTCCCGGAGCTGGCTCAGCTGTGGCAGTCCCTCGACCGCGGCCTCGCGCCCGCGTCGCCGGGTTCGTTCACCACGGAACCGGACGACGACATGGAGAACCTGCTGTCCGCGCAGTTGCTCGTGCGGTGCAACGACACCGCCTGGCCACGATCGGTCGAGACCTATCAGCACAACGTCGGCGTCGATCGGGAGCGGTTCCCCTTGTACGGCGCTGCCGCGGCCAACATCTGGCCGTGCGCGTTCTGGCCGTCCCAGCCGATCGAGCCGCCAGTCCGGATCGGCGACCGTGGTCCGTCGACCATTCTGCTCGTGCAGAACAGGCGAGACCCGGCGGCACCACTCGCCGGGGCGCAGGAGACACGGCGGGCGCTCGGTGACCGAGCCAGGATGGTGACCGTCGACCAGGTCGGGCACGGAGTGTATTTGTACTCTGCCAACGCCTGCGGTAACGCCGTCGTCAACCGTTTCCTGCTGACTGGGCAGCGCCCCACCACCGACATCCCGTGCGTGCCCGCGGCAATGACCGATCACTAAACTTCCGTGGGGCTGGATCCCTGATGGGTGTCGAGAATTGCGGAGCCGGATTTCCTGCCCGTGAACGGTGTACTTGTACCCGATAAGAGTTCTCGCCGATCAGGCGAAGGTCGGCCCTACTTGCGGGTATGCGTCGATCAGTTCGGTGCGGAGGGTGCTGTGTCGTTGGGGTGTGCTTGGTAGCCGGTGTCGAGCAGCATGGGTTTGCCCCACGCGATCAAGCTTTCGCAATTGCCTGCGGCGTCGTGGCCGATCATCACGAGCTGAACCTGGGATGGGTCAGCTGCCGCGACGCTTTCCCATGGGGCGGTGTGGTGTCGCTCGAACACTGCGAGGTCGGCGATATCGACGAGGCGGGGGACGAGGCCTGGTGTTTCGCGTAGCGGTCGCATACCGCGATCGTGGTGGTGTAGCGGGCCCACGACGATCAACATGTGCGGTCGGAATCCACGAATAAGCGCGGTCGAAAGTCGCGGATATAGCCAAATGTCTGAATCTGGTTGCTGCCCGAGGATGAAGACGCGTTCGACCGGGCCGCCGGTAACCGCCATCATGCAGGTCCTGTGCTCGGCGGCACTCGGTTCGCGAGTCCCGCAGCGGGTTCACGACGCTGTCGGGAGTTCCTTCTCGACGCGGGTGGCCGCGGTCTTGAGCAGCGCGACCCATTCTCGGACCGGGTCGGCGCGGAAGCGCGTGGTCGGCATGGCAAGGGCCATCGCGCCGCAAGCCGGCCCGTGCGGGCTCCGCACAGCGACTCCGATCGCGGTGAGGCCCTTCTCGGTGCGCTGGTCGTTGATGGCGAAGCCTTCGGCGCGCACCCGTGACAAGTCGCGGTAAAGCCGGCGGCCGTCGACGTCTTCGTCGTGGTAAAGCTCCATGAGTTCCTCGGCGGACTTCTCGGCCAGGATGGCCCGGCCCCCGGCGGTGTGGTGCAGCGGCATGACGAAACCGGTGCGATCGGCCACGCGCAGAGTCCGGGCGCACTCCACCGTGGAAATGAAGCGGCCGTCGGTCCCGACGGGCACGAGCAGGGTGACTGTCTCATTGACGAGTTCCATGAGCCGGCGCATGCAGGGCCGCGCGACCTGCCACAGCCGCTGGGCGCCGGGATCGGGCGCCTCCACAGGCCTGAGCATCGGGCCGGGGCGGTAGAGCCGGTCGGCGTCCTGGGTCGCGAACTCACGGTAGACCAGCGACGTCAGCAGCCGGTGCGCCGTCGAGGGAGCGATCGAGATCCGGTCGGCGACGTCCACCAGTCGCAGCGGCCCCTCCTGCTGCAACAGGATCGCGACCTGCAGTGCGTGATCGACCGAGTTCAGCAGCGACGCCGGCGGATTCCGCATAGAAGAAAAGTATAGCGACTCCCCTCGGCCTCGGAGATCGTTCCGGCCATGGCCTCACCCACTCTTCCGAGCCTGCCGCGAAGCAGCGCGCCGGACCAACCGGAAATGACTCCCGAGCTGGACCGGCTCTACTCACGTTTCGAGGAGGAGTCCCTCGTCCCACTGTGGTGCGAGATCGGCGACCTCATGCCCGCCACGCCCAGATCGGCGGCGCGGCCGCACCGATGGTCCTGGCACTCGCTCTCCGCGATGGCCGCCCAAGCAGGCGCCTTGGTGCCGGTGGGCCGCGGCGGGGAGCGCCGGGCGCTCGCGCTGGCGAACCCCGGACTCGGGGGACGTCCGTTCGCCACCCCCACGTTGTGGGCGGCGATCCAGTACCTCAACCCGGGCGAGGACGCGCCGGTACACCGGCACACGCAGAACGCGTTCCGGTTCGTCGTCGAGGGCGAGGGTGTGTGGACCGTGGTCGACGGCGACCCGGTCGCGATGCGCCGCGGCGATTTCCTGCCGCAGGGAGGCTGGCACTGGCACGGCCACCTCAACGCCAGCGATGCCCCCATGGCCTGGATCGACGGCTTGGACATCCCCTTCGCCTACGCCACCGACTCCACGTTCTTCGAGTTCGGTCCCGACCAGGTGGGGGACGTGGGCACCCCGGAGCGGTCGCGTTCCGAGCGGCTGTGGGGACACCCAGGGCTGCGTCCGCTGACCCATCTGGCCCCTTCGCGCAAGACGCCGCTGCTCGCCTACCGCTGGGAGCACACCGACCGTGCGCTGCGTGAGCAACTGGAGCTGGAGGCGGAGGGCTACCCGGCCACCCCGGAGCCCGGTCACGCGGCGGTGCGGTACAGCAACCCCACGACCGGCGACGACGTGCTGCCGACCCTGCGCACCCAGTTCCACCGGCTCGCACCCGGCACCGCCACCGCGGAGCGCCGCGAAGTGGGTTCGGCGGTCTTCCAGGTCTTCGAAGGATCCGCCAGGGTCACGGTCGGCGATTCGACCTGGCACGTCGACCGAGGTGACCTATTTGTCGTCCCGTCGTGGCAGGCGCTCGCCATCGCCACCGAACACGGGATCGACCTGTTCGAGTTCACCGACGCACCGATCTACGAGCGGCTCGACCTCGCACGGGCAGAGGCCACCCGCGGGAGCACGCGATGAAACTGGCCACGATCCTGATCGACGACACCACCCGCGCGGCCCGCGTCGACGGCGAGACGTACACGGCACTGGCCGCGGCAGATGTCCGCGAGTTACTCGAAGATCCTTCGTGGCGGACGAAGGCGCGGGAGCCGGGGGAGCGGTACACCGCCGCGGAGGTCCGGCTCGCGCCGGTGGTCCCGGCACCGGGCAAGGTCGTCTGTGTCGGCCTGAACTACCGGACCCACATCCTCGAGATGGGGCGCGACCTCCCCGAGTACCCCACCCTGTTCGCGAAGTTCGCCGACACCCTCATCGGTGCCCACGACGACATCGTTCTCCCTCCGGAGTCCGGCTCGGTCGACTGGGAGGCGGAGCTGTGCGTGGTCATCGGTGCCACGGTCCGCCGTGCCACGTCCCAACAGGCTGCCGCCGCGATCGCGGGATTCACGGTGCTCAACGACGTCTCGATGCGCGATTGGCAGTTCCGCACCCGGGAGTGGTTGCAGGGGAAGAACTTCGAAGCCAGCACGCCGATCGGACCGGTGCTGGTCACGCCCGACGAACTGCCGGGTGCCGTCCGGCCCGCTTTGACCATCACCACCGTGGTCGACGGTGAGGAGATGCAGCGCGCCGACAGCGGTGATCTGGTCTTCGACCCGGTCGCGCTGGTGGAGTACGTCTCGACGATGATCACGCTCCGCCCCGGCGACGTGATCGCCACGGGCACGCCGGGCGGTGTCGGCCACGCCCGGAAACCGGCGCGCTACCTGACCGCGGGAAGCAAGGTCGTCACCACGATCGAGCACATCGGCTCGCTGGAGAACACGGTGAGGTCCGAGTCGTGTACCTGACATGGATGCGGGCGGGGACCGAGCGGCTCCTCGAGATCGTCGACGGGCTCGAGGAACCGCGGTTCGCCGAGCCGTCGCCGCTGCCGGGGTGGACCATCGGCCATCTCGTGGCTCACCTTCACTTCAACGCGCGCGCCTTGGGGCGACTGGCTTCGTGGGCCGCCACCGGCGTCGAGACCCCGATGTACGACGGCGCGGGGCAGCGCGAACAGGAGATCTCCGCCGGGGCCACCCTGCGGCCCGTGGTGCTGAAGGGGCTGGTGCGCGAGTCGGCGGCCGAGCTCGACGGCCTCTTGTCCGCACTGACCGACGAGCAATGGTCGAGCTCTGTCGTCACGGCCCAGGGCCGCACGGTCTCGGCCGAGGAGATCCCCTGGCTCCGGGTCCGCGAGGTCGTGGTCCACGGGGCGGACCTGGACGGCGACACCTGGGCGCAGTGGCCGGAGGAATTGCTGAGAGCGCTGGTCGTCGAGATCGTCGAGCAGCGTTTTGCCCGTGGCCAGGCCGCCGCTCTCGCGGGCGTCCTCACGGGCCGATCGCCCGCGCCCCTCCCACCCTGGCTCTAGGCGGACCGCTTTCCCGAGTTTCACCGGCGCGACCACGCGCCGGCCACTGGCGACCCTGAAACGAGGAACCGGCATGCAGGAACCGGCCGTCACGTCCGCAGCCCCAGTCAGGGCTCATCGCGCGGCGATGCGCGTAACCCTGCTGTGCTGGATCATCGTGGTGATCGAAGGGTATGACATCGTCGCCTTCGGCACCGTCGTCCCCGTGCTGCTGGAGAACCCGGAAAACGGGTTCACCCCGGAGAACATCGGCTGGATCGGCTCGGCCGTCTTCGTCGGCGCGATGGTCGGGGCACTGTCGTCGGGAGCGCTCTCCGACCGTTACGGCCGTCGGCCCGTGGCCATCGGCGCGGTGGCGATCTTCACCTTGTTCACGGTCTTGTGCGGGGCGGTCGAGGCCGTCTGGCCCCTGGCGCTGTTCCGGCTGCTCGCCGGGCTGGGTATCGGGGCGATCCTGCCGGCCGCGTCCGCGCTCACCTTGGAGTACGCGATCCCGCGATATCGCACCCTGACCTACACCTTGATGCTGTCCGGTGTACCCGTCGGTGGTGTGTTCGCCGCGGTGACGGCGTTGCCGGTCATCCCGGCCTGGGGGTGGCAGGCGATGTTCCTGCTCGCCGGGGCGCCCGGCGTGATCTGCCTGTTCGTCACCGCCAGGTGCCTCCCCGAGTCGCCCCAGTTCCTCGACGCCATCGGGCGCCGCGACCGTGCCACGGCCATCCGCGCCCGGTTCGGGCTGGACGCGCCGGTACTCGAGGTGGTCACGCGGGAGAAGACCGAGGGCGTCTTCGGCCGGTCCTACCGGGGCGCGTCGGTCGTGTTCGCCACCGCGACCTTCTGCGGGCTCTTCGCCTGGTATGGGCTCGCCACCTGGCTCCCCGGCCTGATGTCGAAGGCGGGCTACGCGCTCGACTCGTCCCTGGTCTTCCTGCTCGTCCTCAACCTCGGTGCGGTGACGGGCTCGCTGGTCATCGCCGCCGCGAGCGACCGGTGGAGCAACCGGCCCGTCGTCGTTCTCACCTACCTCGGCATGGCCGCCGCCTTGATGGCGCTCTCGATCAAGCTGCCGTCTTTCCCGCTCCTGGTCTGCATCGCCGTGGCCGGCGTCGGCGGGCACGGCGGTCAGATCCTGATCAACGCCTTCGTCAGCGCCTCGTATCCGACCGGCCGTCGTGCACGAGCGCTCGGGTGGTCCCTCGGTGCCGGCCGCGCCGGCACGATCGTGGGACCGATCGTCATCGGGTGGTTGGTCAGCGGCCGTGACCCTTTGACCGGATTCGCCGTCTTCGCCGGACTTGCCGTCATCGCGGCGGTCCTGCTGGCGCTGTGTCCCCCGACCCCCGCCCTCCGCTCACACGACAGCTGACCCGATTTCCCCTTCACAGAACGGTTCGAGCATGACGAAGGCACTCCCGCACGCGCGGCACTTCATCGACGGCAGCTGGCAGGACTCCACGAGAACCGGTACGTCCACCGGGCCCGCCACCGGTGAGGCCCTGGGCACCTTCGCCGACGGTGGGCGCGCGGAGGCCCAGGCAGCGGTCGAGGCTGCCAGGGCCGCCTTCGAACGCACCTCCTGGTCTCGCGACCGCCAGGCGCGGGCGACCGCCCTGCTGCGGCTGGCCGATCGTCTTGAGGCTCGCCGCGACGACCTCGTTTCGTTGCTGGCGAAGGAGAACGGCAAGACTCTCGGCGAGTCCGCGTTCGAGGTCGACATGTGCGCCCCCAAGCTCCGCTACGCCGCGGCTCTGGCCCTGGTCGACAGCGGCCGGTCGGCCGAGGTGCGGCCCGGGTACTACAGCAGCACCTTGCCCGAGCCGATCGGTGTCGCGGGCGTCATCGTGCCGTGGAACTCCCCGGTGGTGCTGGCCGTGCGGTCGTTCGCGCCGGCACTCGCCGCCGGCTGCACCGTGGCGATGAAGATGCCCGCGCAGACGGCGTTGGTCAACGGCCTCCTCGCCGAGGTCGTCGCCGACGTCTCGGCGTTGCCTCCCGGTGTCCTCAACCTCTTCACCGAGTCCGGCGACGACGGCGCGCGGGAGTTGGTTTCCTCTCCTGGCACCGCGGCGATCAGCTATACCGGGAGCACCGCCGTGGGCCGCGTCATCATGGCCGAGGGGGCACGGACCCTGAAACGGCTGTCGCTGGAACTCGGCGGCAAGACACCGATGATCGTGTTCGACGACGCCGACCTCGACGCCGTCGTCCCGGTGCTGACCGCGGCGGTCACCACGTTCGCCGGTCAGTTCTGCATGACCGGCAGCAGGATCCTGGCTCACGAAGCGATCGCGGCCGAGCTGCGCGAGCGTCTCATCGAGGCGCTGTCGGCGATCCGGCTGGGCCCGGGCGACGACCCGGAGAGCCAGATGGGCCCCATGATCGACCGGGCATCCGTGGACCGGGTCGACCGGATCGTCCAGGAGGCCGCTCGAACGGCCACGGTGCTGGTGCGCGGGGGACCGGTCGAGGACGGCCCGCTCGCGGATGGCGCGTACTACCGGCCCAGCCTGCTGGAGCCCCAAGGCCCCGACGACGACATCGTGCGGCGTGAAGTGTTCGGTCCGGTCGCCACCTTCGAAGTCTTCCGCACCGAGGACGAGGCCGCGCGATTGGCGAACAGCACCGAATTCGGCCTCGCCGCGTCGGTGTGGACCACGAACGTCGACCGGCCGCTGCGGCTCGCGCGGGAACTGAAGGCGGGCACGGTGTGGACAAACGCCTGGGCGGTGGTCCACGACGAGTTCGAGGAAGGCGGCTTCGGGCAGAGCGGAATCGGTCGTCTCAACGGTCCGCGGAGCCTCGAGGCGTTCCAGGAGATCAAGCACCTGGTACGCGTGGCCCCGGCGGAGCAACGAGTATCGCCACAGCCGTCGAACTCAGCATTACGTCGGCGGCTGCACCAGGTGTAGGACCGCACGACGCAGATCTCTTCCTCCATGATGCGCGACTCAGCGACCCGCGTTCGCAGAATGGCTCGGCAGACCTGGCGGCGAGGGTGAGCGAGTGGATCCGTGCCTTTGCCGCCGACGGCGAGGTCCGGTCGCGGGAACGTTGCGCGCGCTGAATCCTCGAGTTTGGGTTGGCTCCTCTCGTGGTATTGACGGACATCGTCGCTGTCTTCCTTTCGTTGCCGGAGATCGAGCCGTTCGGGTTGTTGAAGTCGCTGCCCGACGGGATCGTCGCCGAGGCCGAGCAGTGGCGTGATCACGTCGTCGAGGTCGAGACCGGACTGCCGCCCAACCCAGCGCCTGGTGCACTGCGCAGGGGATGTGGGATCTGCTCTGCCCGACCAGCGTGCCGTGCGGAAGTTCGACACGGCCGGTCGTGCTGACGCGCGGATGGTTGCGGTGCTGCGCGAGGTGATCGCGGCCGAGACCGACGCGTCGACGGGCACCCGGTCGAGGTTGATGCGGCGCGCGGTCAAACGACTGGAGACCGGCAAGAGGTCCTCGTCGCCTTCGACCGGATCGGGCACCCCGCCGCCGAGGACATTCGGTCCCTGCTGCGCGGACGAGGCCTCGACTAGCCGGCTCGTTTGGCCTTGCCCTCAATCATTTCAGCGCTGCCTTAACCTCCTTGCTCCCTCGGTGCTCTTCGTGGATTACTGGCCTTCGTTCTTCCTGGCAATTGCGAAGGAGTAGAAGTAAAGAGCTGAGCATGACCACCATCGCTTTCTCCGCTGCGGCGCCATGATCCGAACTCCGCGCCCACACGGCTGCTCCAAGGCTTGCGGCAACGAGTGACGTGGTGCCTGGAGCCCACCTCGGGCGCCTGGGTGGCCGATCCCAACACCGATCTGGGAACGCTCGTTCCTGCGCCGTCCGGAATGCTGAGGGCCCCCCTTTTTCGACGCGAATTGACTGTGGCCAATCAATCCCGAAGTTCTCGAAATCTCAGAAAGAAAAGGAGAGGACCATGTCCAAGAAGGTAATGTGGCGGCTACTCGGTGCCTCCGCGGTACTCCCTGCCGTCATCGGCGCGACCGGATTGGCGGGGCCTGCGGTGGCTGCCGCGGACGACGTCCACTTCATGACCCGATCGGTGTCATGCGCGAGCCTCAGTAGCGACGAGTTGTCGCGAGTGTGGCACGGGCACGACCGCGTGGGCGGCTGGTGTTTCGTCGATGGCGGCGACTGGGACGCTCAGCCTGGCGGTTCCATCAATGTGCACAGCTATTGCGCGGGCGACCACAAGTCACTGATCCGGTACAAGCTCCGCAACGACCCATACCTGTACTCGTCCACGGCTGACAAGTTCACGTGCCAGCCGTGGGACTACAACGCGAACATCGTCAAGATCACCCGCACCAAGTGACTCCACGGGTGACGTTTTGATCTCGGTGTGCGGGGAGGCTCTCCCCGCACACCGGTGACGTCGTCCGACGTCGCCGCAGCCCTAATTTCTTTCCGTGCGAGGCGTTTCGCGGGAGGGATCAGAATGCTCAGCAGGAGAAGGTTCGCACAGGCCGTCATCGCCGCATCGGCGGGAGCCACTGTGGCGGGTTGTTCGGCGCGAAGGTGCAGCGGGCATACAGGTAAACACGACCGGAGAACAACTTCACATTAGGAGAATCGGGAAAGACCACGGTCGGACGCCCCATTAGTGGCGCCACCGCGCCCGCCAGGTCACCCGCCTAACCTCGCATTGTGGCGAGGACGTTGCGAGTGCGCCGACGACGCGATCGGCAGCCTCTTCATACTCATCCGCGGCGCCGCTGTCCTGGCGGTCGACGACGAGACCGAGCACATGACCGATTCCGCCGACTAGGTCCGGACACCTGCTCGACTCGCGTTCACAGCTACTTGGCGAGCGGCAGCACGGCTGCTTGGTCCACCACCGAGTTCGTCCGGATAGGCAGCTGTTGTCCCTGTCCTCGGGGACCTCGGGTTCCGGTTTGGTTTGTGGGCCGGTCGCGGGTGGCGGGGAGCATGCCGCGGTGGCCGAGCCGTGGTTGGATCGGCGAGGTTCGGCGGATCCCGTGATCGCGGCAGTATTGGGGGCGGTGGAAGTGTTCGAAGATCTCTACTCGGGAGCCGAGCGCGGTGACCTCGAGGCGATGTTCACGCTCGGGGTGTACCTGAAAGTCGCAGGTAGGGTCAGCGAGGCTGAAACGTGGTGGCGGCGAGCCGCCGAGGCCGGGTACGTCAGCGCGATGGTCAGTCTGGCGCGGATTCTGGATGACCGGGTTGAGGCCGAGGAATGGTGGTGGGAGGCCGCGGAGGCCGGTAACGCCGAGGGGATGACTGGATTGGGGCTGCTGCTCCGGGACGCCGGTGACGCGACGCAAGCCGAGGCCTGGTTCCGGAAGGCGGCTACGGCAGGGGATGTCGAGGGGATGTTCTCACTCGGGCTCTCACTGGGAATGGAGCGCCTGACCGAGGCTGAGCAGTGGTTTACCAAGGCGGCCGGTGAAGGCCATCCCGGTGCCATGTACATGCTGGGGACGTTGAGGTACGACCAGCGCCACCTGATGGAGGCCGAGGAATGGTTCCGGAAGGCGGCCGAGCGGAAATATTCTCCTGCGATGTACAGCCTGTGGGAGCTATTGCGTGAGACCGGCCGGCGCGAGGAGGCCACTGCCTGGCTGAGGCGGGCCGCTGAAGAAGGCTTCGGCCCTGCGCGCGAAGCCCTGGGCTGGGAATAGGCGGTCCACGACCGAATTCGTAACGCAGATTCGAACAACCTAAATGATCGAGTCCTTGCCGGCGTAGATGTGGGAGCAACGCGACGGGGATACCTGGCCAGCGTGGTCTACGACTGGATCGGCGTAGCCTGCGGAGCAATCACGATGACCGCCAACCGCGCTCGCCGAATTCGCGGGCCCAGGCGAGCCCGATCTGCTGTGCCGCTTGGTCACCATCGGCCCTGGCTCTGACGGATCCGTTGTCGTCGAGCTCGCGCACCACGCACTGAACGGCAACTGGCCGCGACCAGCAGGCGAGTCGGTGGCCCCGCGGTCGTCGGCGGCAGTGGCGACATGGAGCCACTTGGTGGCGAACGCACGCGATCGCGATAACCCCTGCTCAAGGCCGTCAGGCTCAGATGGAGGGCAGTCGGCCCGCAATGGACTTGGCGAGTCCGATGGCCATGTCGCAGCGCTTGTCCGAGGGGATGCGTTCCTTGGTCTCCACGGTCACGTCGGCAACCTCGACCCACACGCCGTCGGCCGGGTCCGCGGCACGGTATCGCCGGTGGACGATCGTGACTTCGCAGCCGATGTCGTTGTCTCCGGCCAGCTGGTCGGGTTCGACGAAGGCATCCCGGGAGCCCACCGTGATCTTCGTGTCGTCCGGTCCAGCGACCGGGGGCGGTTGCGGTGGAAGTCGACGATCACCTGAAGCGGCGCTTGTTCCCAGTAACATGTCCACTGGCCGAAATCGGGCTCCGGCTTGACCCCGGCGACCCCGAGTACGGCCGTTGTGTCGGCCGGTTCGAGCAGGTCGCAAGCGCTCAATCGGCGTAGTGAGTCGGCCGTTGCCACGGGTCGGCGGGGAATCTCCCCGGCAGCGAGGACCGTGATCACTCCGCTCGCGACGGCCTCGGCCATACCGCAGAGGTCCGTCGGCCGGTTTTCCCTGTGTCGGGCGAAAACACCGACTTCGTGACCATCGGGCATCCAGATGTACCGCGGGCATTCGCCGTTCGCCTGTGCGGGCCGCTGGATGGGCCCGAGACGGCCCCGGCGGTAGTCCGGCGGAGGTGGGTCCAGCACTCCGCGGAGCTCTACCCGGACTTCGGCAACGTCGGCTTCGTCCGGGCTCAGCCTCACCCGGACGAAGCAGTTGTAGAACGGGCCGAACTCGGTATCCAGCTTGACGTCCCCGAACCGGGCGAGCGATGCCGGTTCGATCAGGGAACAGGGATCGGCCGTGCGCTCGTCGCCCATGCCGCCGATCTTGGACTGTTCGAGGACTGCGCGTTCCTGGACGACTGGGGAACGCCAGGCGGACCCGATCGCGAATCCGGCGGTCAGGGCAACGACCAGAGCGATACAGGCCAGCAATAGCCGGGTCGGGACCGGTCCGCGGCGGTGCCGGGGGTCGGCCAGCGGGGCGAGTGGCGCGCCTTCACCGGTGATGTCCTCGAGCAGGCGCTTGACCATCCGGGCGGCGGGCCGTCGTGAGGGCAGGGCGTCCAGCACCGTGGCCAGTACCGGGGTCAGGTCTCCGGCTTCGGGCAGTGGATCCATGTCACCGGACGCGGCCCGGCGCAACTGCACCGTGGGGCCCTGTTCGCTCGGGCCGCACGGTGAGTACCCCGTCAGAGCGGCGAATAGCGTCGCGCCAAGGGAGAACACATCCGCCGCGGCTTGAGCTTCCTGACCGTCGGCTACCTCGGGCGCGAGGTAGCCGGGTGTCCCATCCACCTGTCCGCCGCCCGTCCGGGTCACCTCCGCCCAGTGCGCGATGCCGAGATCCGTCAGCTTCGCGGTGCCGTCTTCGCCCACCAGCGCGTTGGCCAATTGCGCGCCGATCCGCGCCGCGGTCGGGGTTAAGCAACCATCGGCCTCGATGATCTCGGACAGGCTGCGTGACGGCAGACATTCCATGACCAGCCAGCGGATATCGTCGTCAAGCACCACGTCGAATACGATAACGAAATTTGGATGATGCAGACCGGCGCCGATTCGAGCTTCCCCCCGAATCTGCCCGTCATCACCTGTATGGGATTGCTTGAGCGCAACCACCCGGCGACGACCTGCTCACGCACCTGATGAGACTAGCAGCATCATCTCACAATGGCCGGACAACGAGAAAGAGGTTGAAGCGGGAGTATCACGTCGTCGTCCGAGAAAACGCGTACCACTGTTACCACATACGCCTCGGGAGGGCTCCCGGTTCGCTTTCATACAGTAGTGGTCGTCCTTGCGCGGTGTCGGCCGGATCAAACGGGCTGGCGGGCTTGGTCAAGCGAAAGAAAGGAGAATAAAGTTGCTCAGAAATTCGATAACGCGAGTCGCAACTATTCTTGCCCTGGTAGTCGCACTCGTAGGCCAGGCACCTCTTGCAGCCAACGCATCCGTCGAAGGCGCGGCGTACCTCGGATGGCGACTCCACCTGGACCCGGATGCACCTCCCGGGTCAACCGCCGAGCGCCGACGAGAAATCTACCTGGCCGCCGGCAATTACTACTGGGAGGTGTCGGCCACCCGAGTAAACGGTAATTACTACCTGCAAAAGCGGAGTATCTATCTTGCTGCCGGTACATACAAATGGTATGTAGGGGTGACAAAGACGACCACCGGCACGGAGTACAACTATGTTTCCAGTCTTCGCACAGGAAATCTGCAGCCGGCCGTAATGAATGGACACTTTCTCGTTCACGCCTGGGGTGAATATGAGATTCAATCGTACCTCGAACAACGATGATGGCCGAAGTCAGGTGCGCGTCTGCTTGAAACGATTACCTGCGTCTGGCTAAATTCGTGCGCAATAGACTGAAATCAGCGCCGCAAGCCTCGGATGGATGGGGAATCCAACTGAGGCTTGCGGTAATCGCCAGGTGCGTACAACCTCCCTGGTTGTCGATTGATTGGACCCAGTGTCGGGTGCACGGTCGCAGACCGTGCGGTGCGGTGATTTCCGCAATCAGTGCCACCTGCTCAGTTCGGTAGTTCTACGGATGGGATGGAAGACGCTGCTCGGCTGTCCTGGGGTAACCACGCAGGGATCGGACGCTGGCGAGGCGGCTCAAGATCACGGTCAGCTCGATGCCCAGCACGGCTGGATCGTAGGGGCGGAACGACGTCGGTCGCACGAACGAGGAGCCCGGGGGAGATGGCGCCCAAGCCGCCGGGACGGCACACAGGGTCGTTCGTGCCTGCGGCCGGCAGGTTGTTTCGGCGATGCCTGAGGGGCACAAGGATCGGCTTTCGCGGTCCTAATGCTGCAACGACGAACCGCGCAGAAAGATCTGTCACGACAACAGAAACAGGGACCCGATCTCGGCCCTGCGAGCACATGCTTCGGTGGAACGGGCGCTGCCCAGGCAGAGGCGTCAGGGCAGCCGCGGCGAGCTGATCGACGCCGAGGCTCACCAATCTCGGCAGTGCAGTGACCCGTGGCTGTAACCGCTCCCCACGAGCCTTGGGCAACGCGTTCGCCTTCATCTTCGTTCAGGCTGCCGTCCGCAGGTGTTCGCCGAAGGCCCCGCCCCGGCCGGGAAGACTCACTCAGTTATTCGCACCGGCAGAACCTGATGCGACACCGCGACAAGCTACGCCCCACTGGGCGCAGGCCCACGACTCGACCAGCACAAGCGCGCCTGAAAACGCAGCCTGACCAGGCGCGATGCCGCAAAAGCCAGGAGTAGCCGTCACCACCGTCGCCAGCTGCGCATGAACGGTCGATGACGCTCAAAGTCAGGCCGTTGACCAGGCAAAACGCTCTCAGGTCGCCGTTGAGCGCCGAACGGCAGTCATCCGGTGTCATCCACCCTTGGCAACCGCCGATCGCCACCGACGCTACATGCCTGATTCAGAACGCTACGGCGAACCAGTTGGGCTGGTTCTGATGCAACAAGACTGATTGGCCGACAGCAGCCGAACGAGCCCCTCCCTGATCCCCACTTCCCAGACGCTCAGTCATAAGGGGCATTATCACGGTGCATATCTGGACCACTGGTTTAGCGTGTTACTCGCGCGAAACTAAATACGCGTATCGCGCAAACGGACAAAACGGCCTGGCTGGACAGTGGCGGGTGAAGATGGGAGGGGGACGAGGAGAAGCGGTGCCGACGCGCGCCGCGGCGGTGGTGTGGCGCATGCAGGCCTGCTCGCTCTGATTCCGGCGTGTGAGCCGGAGGTCCGTGCGATCGACCCGGACGCGGCCGGGTGCGCTCCGCGCCCGAAGCCGACGTCGTCGGCGATCGGCTCACCTCGCGCCTGGCCGCCCAGGCCGTACGCACCGCGGACCAGGTGAAACAGACCGTCCGTCGGGCAGACAGGAGCGGCAAGATGCCGATCTTCATGCTCGACCCGGAGCAGGCGGAGCTCGACGGGATCACGGAGGCGCCCGCCGGTCGTGCCGGCGAGCTCGTCCCGGCACTCGCGTACGCGCTCGCGAAGCGTCCCTGATCCCGACCCGGCTAGGAGAGGACGTCGCCGAGCTTGTCCAGTCCCTCGCGAATCCCGTCCTCGACGCGCCGGTAGGTGTCCGCGCCGGTGACCAGGCTGTCGGCGATGCCACCGACGGCGTCCACACCCGCTGTCAACCGGTCACCCGCCGCGGTGATGCGCTTGGTCAGGGTGTCGCTGAAGGTGGCGGCGGCGGGAACGTCGCCGAGCAGACGCGGCACCAGTTGCAGCCGAGACAGCACGCCCGCGGCGGTGCTTAACCTCGACGTCGCACCGTCCAGGACGCCGGCGGCGCCGACGAGCGAGTCGGGATCGGTCTCGTAGCCGGCATCTGCGGAGGAGAGCGCACCGTCCGGATCGAGACCCAGCTCCTCCAGGGAGATCCTGGTCAGCTCCGGTTCGTCCCATTTGGAGCCCGGGTTCTTCTGGTAGCCGTAGGCACCGGATTCGTGCGCCAGCACGATCTCCCCGTCGATCTCGACGGCTTCCTCCACGCCGTGCGAGTCGTAGCCGTCGTCGTTGCCCGGCTCGCCGCCTTTCAGCTCGATTTCTTCTCGATCGTTGAAGTCGTACCACTCCGGTGTCCGGTCCTGGCGGTAGAACCTGCCGCTGTGCCCGTCGGAGGAGGAGAAGATGAACTCGTCGTCGCGCACCACTACACCCTGGACGTTGTCAGGTGTCTCGATCGGGTCTCCGGCCTTGTCAGGCTGGGGTGACCCGTTGTCGCCGACCGGAACCTCGTAAAGCCGGTTGTTGGTGTAGTCGCCCACGAAGAGTTTGCCCTGGGCGTAGGTGACATAGCTGTGGGCGGGCGTCTCGACCACGTCGATCGCGTTGACCGGTTTGCCGCTGTCCTGGGCGGCGTCGAGCTGGGCTTTGTCGTAGACGTACACATATCCGTTGGACGAGACCCAAACGTGCTCACCGTCCGTCGCGACGCCGCCGGTGTGTGTGGGCGCGCCGACTTCGCCGTCACCGTCGAGATAGACGTTCCCCGCTTCCCGGCCGGTCTCGTAGTCGACGTAGGTCAGCCTGCTCGGAGTCAGCCCGGGACCGATCGGGTTGTCTCCTTTCCCGTCACCGTCGCCGTCGTGATACGAGCCCACCAGGAGGTTCTTGCCGTCGTAGGCCAAACCCTGCGACGTCCACGGTTCCCCGGGATCGACGCCGCTGATGTCGGCGTTCCCGTCGCTGTCCCAGCCGCCCTCGTCGCCGGTCGTGGCGGCGAAGGCGTTCAGGCGGCTCTCGTAGGTCTGCTGGGCGACGGTCAGCGCACGGACGGTCTTCATCGCGATATCCGGCGCTTCGAGCAGATCGCTCAGACCGAGCTTGCGCCACGGCGCGATGGCGTTGTCGGCCGAGGCCCGCAGCGCGGAGTACGCCTCCGCGGCGCCGTCGACCGCCGCTTCCGCGGTGTCGAGCCGGGCGTACACCTCGGCGAGGTTCCGCGAGGACTCCTTGGCCTTGCCGACGAACTCCGCCGCCGCCGTGCCGCGCCAAGACCGCGCCGCTCGCAGCGCACCGTCGGAGATCCCGTCCGCGACGGTCTGCAGCGACTTCTTCGTGTCGGCGATCGTGGCGCCGACCTCGGCGATGCCCGCGGCGTCTCCCGAGGTGAGCTTGGCATGGAGCGGTTCGGGATCAAGGAACGGCATCGGCTTCTCCTCGGGCAAACCCCTGGTCAGGGGTGGGTCGTGCGCGTTCAGACGTCGACGGGTGGACACCGGTTCCGCGCCTCACCCACTCCTGACCGGGTCAGGACAGCATGCCGCCGTCCACCCGCAGCACCGTGCCGGTCACGTAGGAGGCCCGGTCACTCAGCAGCCATGCGGCGGCCTGCGCGATCTCCTCGGGTTCTGCCACTCGCCCCAGTGGGGTCCGCGCGTTGAGCTGGTCGAGGATGCCCGGCGAACTCGTGACCCACTCGTCGAACATCTCGGTCATCGTCGTTCCGGGGGCGACGGCGTTGATCCGGATTTCCTCCGGACCGTAGGTGACGGCGGCCGAGGCGGTGAGGCTGTTGACGCCTCGTTTCATCGCGCCGTACGCGGGGAGATCCGGGTTGGCCATCAGGCTGCCGACGCTGGTGTTGTTGACGATGGCCCCGGTCCCCGCGGTCGCCCGGATCGCCTCGATCTCGGCGAGCATCGACAGCCACGGGCCCTTGAGGTTCACCGCGTAGATGTGGTCGAAATCGGCTTCGGTCACCTGATCCATCGGGCCGGGCGGCACGTTCGTCGCGCCGTTGTTGAAGGCGATGTCGAGCCTGCCGTGCAACTCCACGGCACGGTCGACGGCCGCGCGGATGCTCGCCGTGTCGCCGAGGTCGCACACCACGTGGTCCGCGACGCCGCCAGCCTCGCGGATCTCCTCGGCCACGGCCTTCAGCTGGGTCTCGGTGCGGGCGGCGAGCACGACGCGGGCGCCTTCCCTGGCGAACAGCCGCGCGGCGGCCGCACCGATACCGCGGCCCGCGCCGGTGATGAAGGCGACCTTGCCGTCCAGCAGGCCCGAAACAGTCGTTGTGTTGGTCATGGCACCGACAATTCACCCGCGCCCGGTGCCCATCCAGGCATCGGCGGTACCTGGCTGGCGCGCCGCCATCGTCCACACTGGAGTGGTGGACAGACGACAACTGGCGGACTTCCTGCGCAGCAGACGCGAGCGGATCACCCCCGCCGACGTGGGCCTGCCCGCCGGACCGCGCCGACGCACTCCCGGCCTGCGCCGCGAAGAGGTGGCGCAGCTGGCGTTCATCTCGACCGAGTACTACACGCGCCTGGAGCAGGCCCGTGGTCCCCGTCCCTCGCGTGAGGTGCTGGCCGGGCTGACCAGGGCGCTGCGGCTGTCGGATGCGGAGCGCGATCACCTGCACCACCTCGCCGGTGCCCCGCCGGGACCGCCGCCCGGCCCCTCCCGTGAGGTCCGGCCGAGCATTCTCGCGCTGCTGCAGCGGCTTCCGCAGGCCGCGGCGATCGTGCTGTCCGCGACCTACGAGGTGATCGCCTGGAACGACCTCGCCGCCGCGCTGATGGAGGACTTCTCCGCGCTGCCGCGGCGCGATCGCAACCTCGTCCGGCGCGCGTTCCTCGGATCGCCGGGGCGGCGGATGTACGGGGTGTCCGACGTCGAGGAGTTCTCGGCGAGCGCGGTCCGGAACCTGCGTGCCACCGCGGGCCGTTACCCCGACGACCCCGAGATCACCGGTCTGATCGGCGAACTCCTCGACGGCAGCGAGGAATTCGCCCGGCTGTGGGCCGCGCACGACGTCTGCGCCGCACCCACCCTGTGCAAGACGTTCCAGCATCCGCTGGTCGGCCCGGTCAGCGTGAACTGCGACGTCCTCGACATCACCGACCGCGACCAGCAGGTCGTGATCTACACCGCCGACCCCGGCACCCCGTCGGAGAACGCGTTGCGGCTGCTATCGGTCGTCGGGACGCAGCGGATGGACGTCCCGCTCTGAGTGCTTTGTAGGTTCCCTCGATACCAGTGGATCGATCCTCAGCGCGATGGCCAAGGCGAAGCGGCCCGCCGGGTCGTCGATCGTGCCGCCGAAAAGTGTGCGCAGCTGCCGGATCCGGTAGCGGACGGTCTGGACGTGGACGTGCAGTTCGACGCCGATCGCCTGGGGCTGGTCGGGCCGCGCGAGCCACGCCGCGAGGGTCGCCGTCAGCCGTTGCCTCGCCGGTTCGGGCAGATCGGCCAGCGGGGCGAGGACGTCGTTCGCGAACTCGGCGGCGAGTTCGGGATCTGCGGTGAGGAGCAGGTCGATGCGGTGGTCGGTGGTGTGCACGAGGGCGCTGTCGCCGAGGGCGCCGGTGCGGGCGAGCCGCCACAGCGCACTGGCCCGGCGGGCGCTGAGCGCGGCCGAGTGAAGCGGCACCGCCGGGCCCACCCCGGCCTGGTCGCGGCCGAGCAGATCCCGGAGCCTGCCGAGGTACCACTCGAGCCTGTCGGCGGGCATGGCCACGGCCGTGAGGTCGTGGTGACGGCCGATCAGCACCCGTCCCGGCATCCGGTCCAGCAGCTGCGGCGCGACATCGGCACTGGTGACGGCGACGACGAGGCGGCCGGGCAGCACCCACGCCGCCTGGCTCGCGGCGTCGTCGAGCACCTCTCTGGTGGCCGCCGGTTCGGAGAGCAGCAGGCCGAGGAGCCTGTCCCGCCGCGCTTGCCCGGCCCGCGCCGCCTGTGACCGCGCTTCGGCGTACCCGTCGGCGGCCGAGGCCGAGAGTTCGGCGATGAAGGCGAAAAGCGCCTCGCCGAGTTCGACGATCGCCTGGGTCGGCAGTTCCACCGCGGGCGCCGCCGAGGTGAGCTGCCGCCACACCTCCAGCGCCGCCGACTGGTAGAAGCCGAGCATCTCCTCCAGGCTGCGGCCGGCGGTGTGCTGGGCCCGGCCCTGCGCCCGGTAGACCTCGCGATCGCTGGTGACGTCGGGATGGCCGATCTCGCTGAAGAAGGAGTCGAGCGCGACGTCGAGGGTGGACTGGAGGTTCGCCGCCGTCCGGTCGTCGAGCGGGATCCGCAGCCCGGCGCGGACCTGGTCCATCGCGGCGGACGCGATCGCGGCGGTGTCCGGCTCCAGCCGGGTCAGCACCGAGGCGTCCAGCCGGCGCCAGGGCTGTGCCGGCTGCAGGGGCATAGAGGCAACCTACAAAACTCCGATCAAGAACGCGCGCCTCCGTTCTAGTGGTTCACCCGTTTCCGGCGGACGCTGACCGCAGCATTCGACGACGCATGCAGGAGGCGGCAGTGACACGTTCTCGCTGGGGAAGACTCGCTCGGATCGCCGCGGTGGCGGGCACCGCACTCACCCTCGTCGGTATCGGGACACCGGCCCTCGCCGCGGCGGAGCGACAGGTGTACGTCGCGATGGGTGACTCGTTCTCGGCGGGCTCCGTGGTCCTGCCGCAGTCCGATCTGTTCACCTGCGCCCGGTCCGCGATCAACTACGCGGGGCTGCTGGCGAAGCAGCTCAAGGTCGACGAACTGCGCGACGTCACCTGCGGCGGCGCGACCACGTCTCATTTCACCAATCCGCAGAAGGGCATCGTCTCCGGCACCAATCCGCCGCAGTACGACGCGCTCTCGGCCGACACGACCCTGGTGACGGTCGGTATGGGCGGCAACGACATCGGGCTGGTCGGGCTCGCGTCGTCGTGTGTGAACCTGCTTCCGGTGGGCGCTTCGTGCAAGGCGGCCAACACCGCGGGCGGGGTGGACAAGTACGCGACCAGGATCGACGCCTTCGCCGCGACCTACGGCACGGTCATCGAGCAGATCCGGCAGCGGGCCCCGCGCGCCGAGATCGTCATGGTCGGTTACCCGACGGGGATCAAACCTCGCGGCTGCTGGCCGCTGGTCCCGGTGCTGTCGCAGGACGCCGACTACATCCAGGGCAACATCGACCGGCTCAACGCGCGGATGGCCGAGCAGTCGGCGGCGCACGGAGCGAAGTACGTCGACATCCGGACGCCGAGCATCGGTCACGACGCCTGCCAGCCGATCGGCGTCAAATGGATCGAAGGGCTCATCCCGTCGGTGGTGAACAACAGCTTCGCACCGCTGCACCCGAACGCCGCCGGGCTGGCGGCCGTGGTGCCGAGTATCCGCAAGGTTCTCTGACACCCCGGCCCGAAAGCGCGTGAAGGCCCCCTTCCCTCGGCCATGGGTTTGAAGTGACCAGCCGAGGGAAGGGGGCCTTCACGCGCGGCTACGTCAGGCGGTGGGCGCCCAGTACAGGAGCCGGTTCGGGGAACCGGAACCCGGGTTGGTCACCTTGCCCGGAGTGGCCGCGTTGATGAGTGCGGTGGCCACCTGGGCGGGTGTGGCGGTCTTGTTGTTCTGCAGGAAACGGGCCGCGACGCCGACCACGTGCGGGGTCGCCATCGAGGTGCCGCTGATGGTGTTCGTCGCGGTGTCATTGGTGTTCCACGACGAGGTGATGCTCGTGCCCGGCGCGAAGATGTCGACCAGGTTGCCGTAGTTGGAGAAGCTGGAGCGCGCGTCGGTGTTGGTGGTCGAGCCGACGGTGATCGCCTGGGTCACGCGGGCGGGGGAGAAGCCCGAGGCGTTCGCGTTGGAATTACCCGCCGCGACTCCGTAGGTGACGCCCGCGGCGATCGACCGGCGGACGGCGTCGTCGAGGGTGGTGGAGGCACCGCCACCGAGGCTCATGTTGGCCGCGGCGGGCTTGACGTGGTTCTTGGTGACCCAGTCGATGCCGCCGATGACGCCGGCGGTGGTGCCGCTGCCGGAGTTGTTGAGCACGCGGACGCCGTAGATCGTGGCGCCCTTCGCGATGCCGTACTGCGAACCGGCGATGGTGCCCGCGACGTGGGTGCCGTGACCGTTGCCGTCTTGGGCGACGGCGTCGTTGTCGACGAAGTCGTAGCCGTTGCGGGCGCGGCCGCCGAAGGTCTGGTGGCTGATCCGCACACCGGTGTCGATGACGTAGACGTTCACGCCCGCGCCGGTGGAGGTGTAGCTGTACTTCTTGTCGAGCGGGAGGTTGCGCTGGTCGACGCGGTCGAGGCCCCAGGACGGCGGGTTGGTCTGGGTCGCGTCCGCGTGGACGACCTGGTTCTGCTCGACGGACGCCACCGAGGGGTCGGCGGCGAGCCGCTTGGCCTGCCTCTCCGACAGCGTCGCGGAGAAACCGTTGAGCGAGCTGCTGTAGACGTGCTCCACCTTCGCGCCGAAACGGTTCGCCAGCGCGCCCACGACGCCGGAGTCCTTCAGCGTGACGATGTAGCTGTTCGGGATCGCTTCGGGGGATCCCGCGGCGAGGATCTGTCCCTCGGCGGCTTGCGCGGGAGCGGCGGTCACACTGATCGCCACCGCGACCGCGCTCGCCATTCCGGCACGGGACAGCCAACGCGCTTGTCTCATCTCTCGCATGTGTTCGTCCTGTCGTTCGCAGGGGACCGGCCGGTCAAGACCACAGCGGCGGAAAGCGGTCCAGCTCGACCGCATGGGACGGCACCTGCCGAATCCCACGAAGATCGAGGTTATTGAGCGTTTGATATGTCCGATATCGACTGAATGGGGCAGGACCCGACCTTCGTCTGGCGGCCATTGGCGGCGGGGCCCTGCACGGAAAGTGCACTTCGGCCCCTCCGTACCCTGTGGGTGGAACACCTCTCGAGCATCTGGAGTCCGAACCACCGTGCCAGCCCTTTCGAGCCTGCGAGCCGACTGCGAAAACTGCTTCGGTCTGTGCTGTGTCGTCCCGGCCTTCGCGGCGTCGGCCGATTTCGCGATCACCAAACCGGCGGGACAGGCGTGCCCGAACCTTCGCGAGGACTCCCGGTGCGGCATCCACGACAAGCTCCGTAAGAAGGGCTTCACCGGCTGCACGGTTTACGACTGCTTCGGCGCGGGCCAGAAGGTCTCCCAGATCACCTTCGGCGGCGAGGACTGGCGAAAGGCGCCGAAGACGGCGAGGTCGATGTTCGCCGTCTTCCCGGTCATGCGGGATCTGCAGGAGCTGCTCTACTACCTCACCGAGGCGGCCGCGCTCCCGTCTTCGACGACGATCCGCGCGGACCTGGCCGAGTTGGTCGACCAGACCGAGCGGATGACGCTGGAGACACCCGGCGTGCTGCGCGAACTCGACGTCCACGCGCACCGGGGCGTGGTGAACGGCCTGCTGCTGCGCGCGAGCGAGCTCGCCCGCGCCGAGGTGCCGGGCAAGAAGAAGGACCGGCGCGGTGCCGACCTCATCGGCGCGAAACTCAAGGGTTCGAACCTGCGTGGCGCGCTTCTTCGTGGGGCGTACCTGATCGGAGCGGACCTGCGGGGCGCCGATCTCCGGCAGGCCGACGTCATCGGGGCCGACCTGCGTGACGCCGACATCCGCGGCACGGACTTCCGCGACGCCCTCTTCCTCATCCAGTCTCAGCTGGACGCGGCCAAGGGCGACGCGACGACGAAGCTGCCGGAGTCGCTCTCCCACCCCTCGCACTGGTAACCGCCACTACCGCAGGGGCAAAGTGCGCATCGGATGAGCGGTTTGGCTGCCAGACTGAGGCGATGCGTGCCGATCGCCTGGTGGCCACCCTCCTGCTGATGCAGGCGCGTGGCCGCGTCACGGCTTCCGAACTGGCGGACGAACTGGAGATCTCGGTCGCCACGGCCCGGCGTGACCTCGAGGCGCTGTCGGCGGCGGGCGTTCCGGTTTACCCGCAGCCGGGGCGAGGCGGCGGATGGTCGCTGATCGGCGGCGCGCGAACCGACCTCAGTGGACTGTCGGCATCGGAGGCACAGGCACTGTTCCTGCTCGCCGGGCCGGCGGCGTCGCTCTCGCCCGAGGTCAAATCCGCGCTGCGGAAACTGGTCCGCGCCCTGCCGGACACCTTCCGGGCCGACGCACAGGCCGCCGCGGACGCTGTCGTCATCGACCCGTCGCGGTGGGGTGAACGGGAGAAGGAACGGCCCGAACCGCTCACCGTGCTGCAGGCGGGGATCGTCCGCCGCCGCAAAGTCCGCTTCGGCTATGCGAAGAAGGGCGCGGAACCGACCGAGCGGCTCGTGGATCCGTGGGGGCTCGTGGACAAGGACGACGTCTGGTACCTCATCGCGGGCACCGACAAGGGCCAGCGCACCTTCCGCGTCGATCGCATCTCCGACGCCGAGATGAGCGACCTGCCCGCGGGACGGCCGGACGACTTCGAGTTGTCGCGGGCGTGGGATCAGGTGGTCGACAGGGTCGAGCAGCGCCGTTCGGGGCTGGACGCGACCGTGCTCATCGCCGAGCGGCATCTGCCGATCCTGCAAGACCACTTCGGACGGCACTCCGTCGTCGAAGAGACGCTGGACGACGGACGCGTGCGGGTGACGGTGTCGGCGCCGGTGGCGTGGATGATCGCCCAGCAACTCGCGGGCTGGGGCTCGATGATCGAGGTGCTGGGCCCGCCCTCGGTCCGGGAAGAACTCGCGCGGATCGGCGCCGAACTGGTCGAGCGCTACGCGACGCCGGTGCGGTAACCCTGCGGGCTGACACCGTGTTCGCGTTTGAACGCGGTGCTGAGCGCGAACGAACTGCCGTAGCCGACCTGCCGGGCGACAGCGCCGATCGTGACGTCGGGGTGCTGACGCAGGAGATCCGCGGCGAGCGCGATGCGCCAGCCCGCGAGGTAGGCCATCGGCGGTTCGCCCACCGCGGCGGTGAACCGGCGGGCGAACGCGGCCCGGGAAACCCCGGTGTCGGCCGCGAGGCTCGCCACCGTCCACGGTTCGGAAGGCTTGTGCTGCAACAGTTTCAGCGCTCGTCCGACAACGGGGTCGCTATGCGCCCGGTACCAGGCCGGTGCCGCGGCCCCGGGCCGGTCGAACCAGGTCCGCAGCGCGGCGACCAGGATCAGGTCGAGCACCCGGTCCAGGACTGCTTCCTGCCCGGGGGTGTCCTTGACGATCTCCCCGGCGAGCAACGGCACGAGCGGGTTCTCCCACTCCTCGTCGCGCACGACCAACAGCGACGGCAGCGCGGTGAGGAGCCGTTTGCTGATCTCGCCCTCCAGCGGGTACGTGCCGGTGAGCAGCACGACGGGGCCGTCCGGGTCGCTGCCCCACGTGCGGACGCCGAGGTCCGACAGTTCGGTGAGATGTCGTCCGTCCGGGGTCAGGCATTCCTGTCCCGGCAGGATCATCGCCTGCGGTGGGGTGGCCGGATCGTCCGCGACGAGATACGGATCCGGGCCGCGAGCGATGGCGATGTCGCCGGTGCCGAGACGGACGGCGTCCCCGCGATCGGGCACGACCCAGGACTCGCCGCGGACCTGTGCCATCACCGTCAGCGGTGCCTCGTCCTCGATGCGCAGCGACCACGGCGGGGTCATGACCGACTTCAGCAGGAACGCGCCGCGGGCGCGGGGTCCGTCGAGCAGACCGGCGAGGGGATCCATGCCCCGAAGTGTAGACGATGAAACATGGAACAGAGCCTTTGAACTATGTTCCGTCTCATCCTGAGGCGCTTGACTAAGGGCATGACAAACACGAAGAACAACGAAACGGTGCTGGTCCTCGGAGCGACGGGCAAGACCGGCCGCCGGGTGGCGCAGCGGCTGACCGACCAGGGCATCGAGGTCCGGAAGGCCTCACGGCCCGCGTTCGACTGGGACGACCGCTCGACGTGGACCGCCGCGGTCACCGGGGTCGGCGCGGCCTACCTGACCTACTACCCCGACCTCGCCTTCCCCGGCGCGGCCGAGGCGATCCGCGACTTCTCGCGACTGGCGGTGGACCACGGTGTCCGGCGGCTGGTGCTGCTGTCCGGCCGCGGCGAGGAGGAAGCCGTGGTCAGCGAACAGGGCGTGCGTGACTCCGGTGCCGAGTGGACGGTCGTGCGGGCCAGCTGGTTCGCCCAGAACTTCAGCGAGCACTTCCTGCTGGAACCGGTGCTCGCCGGCGAGATCGTGCTGCCCGCGGGGCAGGTGACCGAACCGTTCATCGACGTCGAGGACATCGTCGACGTCGTGGTGACGGCACTGACCACGGACGGGCACGACGGCCGCGTCTACGAGCTGACCGGACCCCGGTTGCTCGGTTTCGCGGACGTGGCGGCGGAAATCGGCAAGGCTTCGGGGCGAGATGTCCGGTACGTTCCGGTCTCCGCGGCGGAATTCGCGGCGGGCGCGGCCGAGCAGGGCGTGCCGGAGGAGGAGATCGAGGGCCTGACCGACCTGTTCACGCGGATCCTCGACGGCCGGAACGCATCAGTCACCGGTGACGTCGAGAAGGTGCTGGGCAGGCCTGCGACGGACTTCTCCGACTACGCCGAGAAAGCCGCGGCCACTGGGGTCTGGAATCGATGAAACGAACGGGAATCGGAAGGGAGGCGACAGGAATGTCCACGCTGAGCGAGATCGTCCTGATCGCGGCCGTCATCGCGGCGGGGTTGATCGCGGGCTTGTTCTACGCCTACACGTGCTCGGTCATGCCGGGACTGGCGCGGGCCGACGCACGGACGTACGTGACGGGGATGCGCGAGATCAACATCGCGATCCTCAACGGCTGGTTCGCGCTGAGCTTCGGCGGCGCGCCACTGCTCGCCGCGGTGGCGGCGGCGCTGCACTTCCGGTCGGAGCTGCGGTCCGCGCTGCCGTGGATCATCGCGGGATTCGTGCTGCTGCTGGTGATGCTGATCGTGACCATGGCGATCAACGTGCCGTTGAACAACGCGCTCGAAGCCGGTTTCGACGGTGTCGGCACCGATTTCGAGGCGCTGCGGGCGAAGTTCGAGGGGGTCTGGGAACGGTGGAACCTGGTCCGGACCCTGGCCGCGATCGGCGGCTTCGGCGCTCTGGTGGGCGGGCTGATCGTGCACGCCCGCGCCTGACCCGCCAGATGTCAGGAGATCTCGGCGAGTTTCCCGGACAGGTAGGCGCGCTCCGCGTCGGTGCCGGTGAGCGCGATCGCCTCGCGGTAGGCGTCGGCGGCCTCCCCGAACCGGCCGAGACGACGGAGCAGGTCCGCGCGGGTCGCGGGAAGCAGGTGGTAGCCGGGGAGACCGCCCTCCGCGGTGAGCTCGTCCACCAGTTCGAGCCCGGCCGCGGGCCCCTCGGCCATGGCGACGGCGACGGCGCGGTTCAACGCGACCACCGGCGAGGGCACGAAACGCAGCAGTTCCCCGTAGAGGGCGGCGATCTGGGCCCAGTCGGTGTCGGAAGGGCCGGGCGCGGTCGCGTGGCAGGCGGCGATGGCGGCCTGGATCTGGTACTGCCCCGGCACTCCCCGGCGGAGCGCGGATTCCAGCAGTTCGGTGCCCTCGGTGATCTCGGCGGTGTTCCAGCGTCCGCGGTCCTGCTCCTCGAGCGGGACGAGGGTGCCTTCGCCGCCGACCCGGGTGGCCCGCCGGGCGTCGTGCAGGAGCAGCAGGGCCAGCAGTCCCAGGACTTCCGGTTCGCCGGGCATCAGTCCGGTGAGGATCCTGGCGAGACGGATGGCCTCGGCGGACAGGTCAGCGCGGAGCAGATCGGTGCCCGCGCTGGCCGAGTACCCCTCGTTGAACAGCAGGTACAGCATTCCCAGTACCGCGGCGGTGCGTTCGGGCAGCAGCTCCGACGGCGGCACGCGGTACGGGATGCCCGCCGTGCGGATCTTCCGCTTCACCCGGAGCAGGCGCTGCGCCATCGTCGTCTCGGAGACGAGGAAGGCGCGGGCGATCTCGGCGGTCGTGAGTCCGGCCAGCGTCCGCAACGCGAGCGCGACCTGACCTTCCAACGGCAAGGCGGGGTGGCAGCAGGTGAAGATCAGGCGCAGCCTGTCGTCGTGGACGCCGCTCTCGTCCCACTCCGGCTCGGCGGACGCGGTCAGTTCGGCGGCTTCCCGCAGTTTCTCCGCGCCGACGGCCTTCCGCCGGAGCCGGTCGGTGGCCCGGTTGCGCGCGGCCGTGGTCAGCCAGGCGCCGGGTTTCGCCGGGACACCGTCGCGGGGCCAGGTGCGCACCGCGAGCGCGAAAGCCTCCTGGACGCATTCCTCGGCCAGATCCCAGTCGCCGGTGACCCGGATGAGGGTGGCGATCACCTGCCCCGACTCCTCACGGAACGCGTGGGTGATCGCCGTGTCGAGGTCGGTGGTCACCGGAGCAGCCCTTCGAGCAACGGGACGGTCTTCTCCGGCGGCGGGTACGTGGTGACCTCGTCCCGCAACCGTCCGGCGGCCTCCCGGTAGGACGGTTCGCGCAGCACGGCGGACACGGCGTCGCGGATGTCCTCCGGTGTCGCGTCGATGACGTCGAGGACCTTGCCGAGCCCGAGTCCGGTGACACGGTCGCCGTTGTGGGGCTGGTCGGCGCCCATCGGCAGCAGGACCATCGGCAGTCCGTACGCGATCGCGCCCAGCAGGCTGCCCGAGCCGCCGTGACTGAGAACCGCGTCGCAGTACGGGAGGACGTCGTCCTGCGGCAGGTACTTCGCGAGGTGGATGTGCTCCGGCTGCCCGCCGAACTCCGCGGGGTCGAGGAGGTTCCCGACGGTCACCACGCAGGTCGCGTCGATCTCCCGCAGGCCGGCCAGCGCCCGGGCGAACAGATCTCCGGATTCGGTGTTGAAAATGGTGCCGAGGGTGAAGTAGAGCGTCGGGCGGCCTTCGACGTGCCATTCCGGCACCGGACCGCGTCCGGGAACGGGGATGTGGAAGGACCGCGCGGTCGTCGGCAGCGGGAACCGGGGATCGCGAAAGCTCGCGGGGAACGGGGACAGCACCAGATGGCGATAGGCCGCCTCCAGGTTCCGTTGCGGGGGAAGACCGTGGGCGGCGCGGACCTCGTTGAGAGCGTCGTCGACCAGTTCGGGGCGGATGAGGACGCCGGCGGCGGTGACCAGGACGGTCGCGTGGGGGAGACCGCGCTTCTCGGCGACGATCATCGAGCCGTGATCGGCTTCGTCGCACACGAGGAGATCCGGGTCCCAGGCTTCGCACAGTGCCGAGACGTCCTGGGCGCGCCGAGGCGCGGTGCGGCGGACGAAACCGTCGCGGAAGTCGGCGTCCTCGCGGTCCCTGTCGACGGCGAGCAACGGGCGGCGCTTGCCGTCGCTGCCGAGGTTCGGGCCCGAGGGGAACGCGGTGAAACCGGCCGCCTCGACGATCGGGACCATCAATGGCTCGCCGGTGAACGCGATCGTGTGACCCGCCGCGGCGAGCGCGCGGGCGATCGGGACGAGCGGCCGGAAATGGCCGTTGCCGCCGGCGAAAGTGAACAGGACACGCATGGGGCCGACCCTATTCGGCGGGACCAACGGTTTTCTCGGCGTTGCCCCGCCTCCCGCCCCACGGGGCAGCGCTACCCTGCTGCGGTGATCGATACGGACGCCGACGAGGTCCGGCTGTGCGCGCTGGAAGGCTGCGAGAATCCCTTGCCCCCGCCCGCGGTGGACGCCGAGGGAAAACGCAAGGGCGGTCGGCCATCGGCCTACTGCAGTAAGACGCACGCCGACGCCGCGTCGCGGGCCCGGCGGGCCGCGGCGGTGGCGAGCGTGGCCGACCCGTTGCTCGAGGTCCGGCGGATCGCCGACGAGTTCACTCCGACGGCGGCGTCGCTCGTGGAACTGCTGGACGCGATGCGCTCGCGGTTCGACGACGCCGCCGGGGCCGCGCTCGGCCGGGTCACCGAAGCCGAGACCGAGATGGCCACGGCCCGGCGCGAGGCCGAGGACTCCCAGCAGGCGGCGGCGAAGGCCGACACGGCGCGTGCGACCGCGCTGGCCGCGTCCCGGGACGACAAAATGGCCAAGGCCAAGGCGGAACGCACCGCCGAACAGGCCTTGAAGGACGCCGAGGAGACCCGCCAGCGGGCGTGGACCGAGATCGCCGCCCACGAACGAGCCCGAGGTGCCGCCGAAGCCGCGACAGTGGCGGCCGAACGCTCCCGCGACGCGCTGGTCGCCGATCTCCGGACGCTGCGCGAGGACTTCGCGGCCGTCCGGGAGGAAAAGACCCGGCTGACAGCGGATCTGGGTGAGCGGGACACGGCGCTCGCGCGGGCGGTGGCCGAACTCGAAGCCTTGCTGGACCGTCTCGACGAGGCGAAGGCCCGGGTGACGGTGTCCGAAAAGGACTGCGCCGCCGCGCGGCAGGAATCCACGGGCCTCCGGGGAGAGCTGGACCGGGTGCGTGCGTCGCTCGCGGAAGAACACACGGCCAGGAGCCTCGCCGAGGCGCGGGCGACGGCCCTCGGAGAGGAACTGGAGCGCGCACAGGCCCGCGCGGTCGCGGATCAGGCGCGGTACGACGACGTCGTGCGGCAGCTGGCCGAACTCGCCCGCCCGCCGGTGGTGGAGGAGGCGCCCGCGCTCTCGTCCGAATCGAGTGTGGAGGCTCCCGAGCTCGAGTAGAGTCCCGCTGACCAATCCAGGGTCGGGGGTCGCGGGCTGTGAGCGGGTACGAGGTCGAGATCGGTCAGCTGCGGAACGCGGCCAAGGCCGCGGGATCCGCCGCGGACCAGGCCAGGGGCGTGGAACCCGGTACCGGCTTGGACGCGATCGCGACGGCGTTGCCGGGTGGGGACGCGGCGAAGAACGCGCCCACACTGGCCTCGACGTTCAACGAGCGTGCGAAGGGGCGGGCCGACGAGATCGACCAGTGGAGCGAATCGATCACGGCGGCCGCGAAGGCGTACTCCGAAAACGAGCGCTCCGCGGAAGAGGCCTTCGGGGAATGACGGTCGGCTACGACGACGTCCGCAAATGGGACGCTGAGGCGCTCAACGCGTCGTCCACCAACCTGAGTGGGCGGCGGGACAAACTCATCGGGCTGCAGGACGAGCTCGACGACGCCAGGAAGCTGCCCGATTGGCACGGCCCCGCCGGCGAGCGCGCCCGCGGTTCGCTGGGAGACACGCGGAACAAGGCCGAGATCCTGATCGCTGAGCTGTCCGCCGTCGAACGCGGCCTGCAGAACGCGTCGGACGACGTGTCCGCCCTGAAGACCCGGGTCGCCAACAACGACTCCCTCGCCGACACCTACCAGTTCCGCATCGCCGCCGACGGCGCGATCGTGGACAACAAGCCCGCCGACCCTCCGCCGAAGTCGCGATTCGAGGCCGAGGACCGCGCCGAGACCGCGCGGCACCGCGAAACCATCAGGAAGCAGCTGGAGCAGGAAACCAAAGCGATCCTCACCACGGCGAACGGCATCGACGCCGCCCTCGCCCGGGTGATGCGGCTCGCGCAGGACGGCGAGATCAGCGACCACGGAGCGACCACCTTGGCCGGTGCCAAGAAGGGCGGGGAGATCGATGCCGGAGTGGTCGAGATGGAGCAGGCGCTGCGCGACGCCGGGCTGCTGAGCGGGCCACCCGCGTCCGGCCACTACCGGCAATGGCTCGAGAACGCCGTGCTCCGGGGCGTGTCGATCGACACGATCAAGAAGATCGCCGCCGAACACGACATCACGCCGGAGGACTTCGAGATCCTCGACGGGATGGAAGAGATCCGCGAGGACGAGGACGGCGACGGGACCTTCAAGTCGTACTTCCTGATGCCGACCGACGTCAGCGGGGACGACGCCGCCAAGGCGGTGCGGATGACTTACCTCCTGAACGCGGGAACCGACTACGGCACCGAAGGCGAGAAGACCGACTTCGCGCCGACACCGTACGGATCCGAGGAACTGCGGCGGATCACCGAGCGGCAACGGGAGAACTCCTGGAGCTACGACGACGATGTCGGCTTCGTGCACGACAACGGCGGGCGGCTGGTGACCACTCCGAACGGCATGATGATGGGGCTGGGCGGGAACCTCATCCAGGACCAGTTCAGCCAACGCGGCGGGACGACCTGGGGCGACACGTTCATGCTGAACATCGACGACCCGAAGGATCCGGCGCAACAGCTCCGAGAGGTCGCGAAGTCGGGACACGCCTGGTACGAGGACGACAACGGCGCGTCCCAGGGTTCGCTCGACATGGACCGGCTGCTGCACCACGAAGAGCGCCACTCCCAGCAGTGGGGGCGCGAAGGTTACGCGGGCTTCCTCGCCTCCTACGCGTGGGAGCAGGTCACCGGCGGCAACGAGACCGAGGAAGACGCTGGACTTTCCGATGGCGGATACCATTAAGTGGCCGCGCGTCGCCTGCGCCGCCCTGCTCGTGGCGGCGGTGAGCGGGGCGTGCGACACCAAGGCGCAGTTCGCGCCGTCCTTGCCGCCCGCGGCCGGGTTCCGCGTCGACGACGGCGTCCTGAAGCTGTGGACCGGCACCCCGTGCGAGGGCGTCGTCCGGCTGAGGCTGACCTTCGACTCCGGCACCCAGCAGAGCACGGAGCAGGTGTGGACCGCGCCGCGGCCGGGGGTGCAGGTCGAGCGCATGGACCTGCTGAGAACCGGCGGGGGATCGTCGCCGGACGGCGGTGGGCCTCTCCAGGTCCAGACGCCGCTGCCCGCTGGCTACAACTGGACCAAGGCGAGCTCGATCGCCGTCACCGTCGACGGCCCGAAAGCCAATGGCGCCAAGGCCGACGTCGCCCAGGTGCTGCGCGAGTCGGCCCAGCACCCGTCCGGGAGCTACCTGTTCGGCCAGCGCGGCTGGATGGACGTCGCGGAGGTCCAACGCGAGAACCGGAAGTCGTTCCTGACCGTCTGCACTCCCGACCCGGAGTGACGTTGCGACCCGTGGAGCCGAACATGGACGAGCCGAAAGAGAGCGCCCGGCGGACAGTGCTCCGGCGCGTCGTGCTCGTGGCGTTCGCCTGTGTCGCCGCGGTGATCGTGCTGCTGGTGGGCATGGCGGTGCTCAGCGCCGTCGGTGTGTCCTCCGATCCCCACGGCTACGGAATGTTCGCGGGAATCCTGTTCGTGGCGGTCCTGACACCGGTCGCGCTGGCGCTGTGGCTGCTGTACCGCTCGCTGCGACGCGGCGATCGCACCTAATGCGGGGTCGCTTCGCGTGACTGGGTGGACGGCGCGTGTGCTCAGACGGACGACTCGCGTGATTGGACGGACGACACGCCGCGCGGCCGGATCTCACCGCGAGTCGTCCATCCAATGGTGTGACTGCTGGTGCGCGTGGGGCGGACGTGGCGATCCGCATCCAGAAGCCAGCAGGTACCCAGGAGAGCTAGGAGACCTCTCACGAGGGCAGTTCCCGCTCCGAGCCCTGGGCCTCCCCGGTCACCAGTTGTTCGACGCCGTCGAGGATCCGCGCCAGCCCGAACCGGAACGTGTGCAGTGGCGCGCTCGCCGCACCGTGCGCCTCCCCGGCCGCCTGACCGATCCGTGCCGCCAGCGGGAACAGTCCCGCGTCGGCCTCCGGGATCTCCGCGAGCACCGGGGCGCTGGCCGTCCACCACTCCATGTCCGTCAGCCCGGACCGCCGCACGAGGCTCGCCGACTCGACCGAACCGCGCGCGATGCCCTGGACGAAACCGTTGACCATCGCGACCACGGCGTCCATCTCCAGGTCGGTGAGCCCGATCGCGTCGACGGCGCCCAGTTCGCGTTCGTGTTTGGCGAAGGTGTGCGGGCCGAGGGGGAGACGGCTGGTGGTGAGCTGGAGCATCCACGGATGGCGGTGGTACATCGCCCAGGCGTCCTCGGCGAGGATCGTCACGGTGGCCCGCCAGTCGTGGCTCGGCGGCGGGTCGGTCAGCTCGCCGTGCACCCGGTCCATCATCAGGTCGAGCAGTTCCGCGCGGCTGGGGATGTAGGTGTAGATGGACATGGGGGAGACGCCGAGCCGTTCCGCGCCCCGGCGCACCGACAGCGCGGTGATGCCCTCGGCGTCGGCGAGTTCGATCGCGGCGGTGATGATCTCCTCGACCGTGAGCTTCGGTTTCGGGCCGCGACGGGGTTTCTCCCGCACGCCCCAGAGCAGTTCGATGGTGCGTCGTGGATCGCCCGTGCCGGTGTGGTCCGCGTCCGTCATCCGCTTCTCTCTACGGTGTACAGAGTTGTGTTATCCTGAACTGTACACCGTACAGAGATTGGGGTTGAGTGACGTCTCACGACGGTTTCGACAGCGTCGCGTTCGAACCGAAGAATCCGGCCCGGGCCAGCGGATTCGTCTTCTGGAACGCCGAGGGTGACACACCGGGGACCGGGGAGGTGACGGTCGCTCTCCCCGAGATCGCCAGCGTGCCCTGCGTGCGGCTCCCGATGGCCGAGGCGCTCCCCGCGTTGCTGCGGCTTCGTGAAAGCGCCGACCCCTCCGCGCGCTTCTGGAGCACGGCCGCCACCGCCGCGTTGAAGCTCGCGGAGGCGGGCCGGCTGCTTCCCGGTGTCACGGAGTCCGATGTGGATGCTTGGCGCGCGGGCCCCTTGGAACCCGCCGACGCCGCCTGGCTGCGCGAACTGTCCGAGGCGATGCCGGCGCGGGCGCGGGCGATCCCGGGTGACGGAAACCTGCTGCCCGCGCGGTATCCACTGCTGCGTGCGTTCCTCGACGCCGTGGCCGACACCCTTCCCCGGACGCCCGCGGCCGCACAGGCCGCAGGCGTCAAGGCCTTCGCCGCTCCGCCCGCACACCGTGTGCCGCAGCTGCGGGACTGGGCGGCCGAGGTCGCGGCCGGGCTGGACTCCGGGGTCCGGGTCTCGGTGCGGATCGAGGCACCCGGCGACGACTTCACGACGGGCCGGTTCAGCGGGGTCGTCCAGGTGCACAGTCTCGCCGACCCCGGCGTCCTGATCGACGCCGCCGCGCTCTGGTCGGGCGACGACCGTTTCGGCCCGAGGGCCCGCATCGACGTGATGCTGGCCCTCCGCCGCGCCGCCCAGCTGTGGCCACCGCTGGAACCGCTGCTCGGCGCGGCGGTTCCCGACGAGGTCGGGCTCGGCGACACCGATGTCACCGAGCTGCTCACCACCGCCGCGCCCCTGCTGGCCACGGCGGGCATCGACGTCCACTGGCCCGCCGATCTCGTCCGGGACTTGAGCGCGAAGGCCGTCGTCGGCGGGGGTGACGCACCGCCGGGCGACCTTCCGTCCTTCTTCGCGGGCGGCACTCTCCTGCAGTTCGACTGGCAGCTTGCCCTCGGTGGCGCACCGCTCACCGCGGCCGAGATGGACGCGCTGGCCGAGGCCCACCGGCCCGTCGTGCGGTTGCGTGATCAGTGGGTCCTCGTCGATCCGGCACTGGCGGCGAAGGCACGGGATCGCGCCTTGAAACCGCTGACCCCGATCGACGCGCTCGGCGCCGCTTTGAGCGGGACGGCCGAGGTCGACGGCGAACGCGTCGACGTCCTCACCGACGGGTGGCTCGCCGCGCTACGAGAGCGGCTGCTCGCGCCGCCGGAACCGCAGTCCCCGCCGCGGGGTCTGGCCGCGACCCTGCGCGATTACCAGCTGCGCGGCCTGCAGTGGCTCACCGCCATGACGTCGATCGGGCTCGGCGGCTGCCTCGCCGACGACATGGGCCTCGGCAAGACGATCACGCTGATCTCGCTCCACCTCCACCGCGCGCAGGGCCCCACCCTGGTCGTCTGCCCGGCGTCGCTGCTGGGCAACTGGGAACGCGAGATCACCCGGTTCGCTCCCGGCGTCCCGGTGCGCCGGTTCCACGGCACCGAACGCTCGCTCGAGGAACTGGGCGACGGCTTCGTGCTCACGACCTACGGCACCCTGCGCGTCGACCCGGCACCCCTGGCGAACGTCCACTGGGGACTGCTGGTCGCCGACGAGGCCCAGCACGTCAAGAATCACCGCTCCGGCACGGCGAAGGCGTTGCGGACGCTGACGTCGTCGGCGCGGGTGGCGTTGACGGGCACCCCGGTGGAGAACAATCTCGCCGAGCTGTGGGCGATCCTCGACTGGACCACCCCCGGACTGCTCGGCACCATGGCCGATTTCCGCCGGGTGTGGGCGAAACCGGTCGAGTCCGGAAAGGACCCGGACGCCGCGGAGCGTCTCTCGAGGCTGGTCCGCCCCTTCCTGCTGCGCCGCCGTAAATCCGATCCGGGGATCGCGCCGGAGCTGCCCGCCAAGACCGAAACCGACCGGCCCGTGACGCTCACGGCCGAGCAGGCCGCCCTGTACGAGGCGACGGTGCGCGAGCTGATGGCCGAGATCGCCGGCAGCGAGGGCATCGCGCGGCGTGGCCGGATCGTCAAGCTGCTCACCGGGCTCAAACAGATCTGCAACCACCCCGCGCAGTACCTCAAGGAATCGTCGGACGCGGCGCTGGACGGCCGGTCCGGCAAGCTCGAGCTGCTCGACGAACTCCTGGGCACCATCCTCGCCGAGGACGGCGCGGTGCTGGTGTTCACGCAGTACGTCGCCATGGCGCGGCTGCTGGAACGCCATCTCGCGCAGTGCGGCATCGCCACCCAGCTGCTGCACGGCGGCACGCCGGTGCCCAAACGCGAGGAGCTCGTGCGGCGGTTCCAGGCCGGTGAGGTCCCGGTGTTCCTGTTGTCGCTCAAGGCTGCCGGGACCGGGCTCAACCTCACCCACGCCGACCACGTCGTGCACTACGACCGCTGGTGGAACCCCGCGGTGGAGGACCAGGCGACCGACCGCGCGTACCGGATCGGGCAGACCAGGCCGGTGCAGGTGCACCGGCTCATCGCCGAGGGCACGGTCGAGGACCGGATCGCGGCGATGCTGCACGAGAAACGCGCGCTCGCCGACGCGGTACTCGCCGGTGGCGAGGCCGCCCTGACCGAACTGACCGACGCGGAACTGGCCGATCTGGTCGAGTTGAGGAGTCGCCGATGAGTACGCCCGACGATCGCGTCCGCGGCTTCCCCGCCTTCGGGCCCCAGGGCGGGCACGGCCAGTTCGCCCGCTCGTGGTGGGGCCGCGCCTGGATCAACGCGATGGAGGACACCGCGCTGGACCTGCGGCAGCTCAAACAGGGCCGCAAGTACGCCGCGGCGGGCCGGGTCGGCACGATCACGGTCAGCCCGGGGCGGATCGCCGCCGTGGTCGACGACCAGGAGGGCCAGTACCGCACCGAGGTCCGCCTCGCCGAACTGACCGGCGACGAATGGGACCGCTTCCTCGACAGGGTCGCCTCCCGTGCCGGGCATCTCGCGGCGCTGCTGGACCGGGACATGCCGCACGACCTCGTCGAGGCCGCCGACGACGCCGGGGTGCACCTCCTGCCCGGTATCGGCGACCTCGATCCGGACTGCGACTGTCCCGGCTGGGAACTGCCGTGCCGCCACGCCGCGGCGCTGTCGTTCCAGGCCTCGTGGCTGCTCGACGCGGATCCCTTCGTGCTGCTGCTGATGCGCGGCAAGGGCGAGCGGGAACTCCTCGACGAGCTGCAGCGGCGCAACGCGCCTCGGTTCGTGCGTACCGGGGACGACGATTCCCCGCCCGAGCGTGCCTACGCCGACGAGCCGGGCCCGTTGCCGGACCTGGCAGGCTTCACACCCTCCGGAGGTCCGACAGTGCCCGGCGCACCCGGCATCCCGGAGGAGACCTTCGCGCTGCTGGCCGCCAACGCGAGCGAGATGGCGGGCGCGCTGCTGACGTCGCAGCCGAAGCTCACCCGCAAACAGGACGCGGTCCGCCTCGCCGCCGGCCATGCCGAGATCGCCGACAGGCTGCGCCCCGCCGCGAGCGGTGAGGACTTCGACCGCGCGGTGCTCGCCTGGCGGCACGGTGGCCGGGCCGGTCTCGAGGTCCTGGAGACCGCGTGGACACCGCCGCCACAGGCGATGGGCCGCGCCAGGGCGGCTTTCGCCGAGGTGGTCGACGATCCCGGCCAGGGCCTGGAGGTCGAACGCAACCGGTGCACCGTGCACGGAACAGGGGTGCAGGTGCGGCTGGGCAAGGACGGGCTCTGGTACCCGTACCGGGATCAGTGGCCCGCCGGTTCGCCCGAGGCCGATCCCGGCACGCTGTTCGCCGCACTGCTCGGCTGATCCCACTGCCGTCCTCGCCGCAGCTCCTCCAGATGCGGCGAGGACAGGTGGAGGATCCGATACCGGACCTCGTCCGACTCCGGTGCCTCGTCACGCCACAGGCTGTAGCGCACCACCTGCCAGGTCCGCGGATCGACGGCCAGCGCCCCCGAATGCGCGCCGTCCTGCTGCAGGTGTTCGCGAAGCCCGTCGAGAGCCTCGCCCAGGAACGCGACAGGGTCGGCCTCAGCCGGGATCGAGACGACGTGCTTTCCCGCCGCCACAGGGGGAGTGCCGAACGCGGGCCCCTCTTCGAACCCGAGCACGGTCCAGTGCTGCACGGCGGGACGCCCGAACGACTCGACGATGCCGTTGAACGGGCCGCCGAACAGGAAGGCGTTCATCCCCGCTTCGTCGTGCCACAGGTAGAAGGGCGAGTACTGGTTCAGCGTCGAGCCGTCGACGCCGCGCTCGCGGATCCCGTACACCTTCAGCCCCAGGCCGCCGAAGTCGTCGAGCAGATGCCCGCGAGTGGCGACGCGCTCGCGGATGATGCCCATGTCGTAGTCGGCGGGGAGGGTGATCTCGTACTGCATCGCATGCATGCCGTACATACTAGTAGGTACAGGACTACGTGCGCCGTAGTCCGATCTGGTAGCGACCCGGCGTTTCCCCGACGACGGCCACGAACGCCTCGATGAAGCTGGTGGGGTTCGCCCAGCCCAGCCGGGCCGACACGGTGGTGACCGCTTGCCCGTCGCCGAGCAGGACCAGGGCGTGCTGGACGCGGAGCATGCTCCGCCACTGCCGGAAGCTCACGCCGAGCTCTTCCTGGAACAGGCGGCTGAGCACACGCTCGCTGGCGCCGGTGCTCCGCCCGAGTTCGCGCAGCGTCGCGGAACTCGCCGGATCGGCGTGGAGCAGTGAGGTCACCGAACGCAGCCTGTCGTCGGAGGGCTCGGGCAGGTACAGCTCCTGCTGCGGAGCGTCGGTGAGCTCGTCGATGATCAGCCCGCGGAGCCGGTGCCGGGGCCCCGGACCGCGAGGACGACCGTCGCTGAGCGCCAGGAGCGCCTCGCGCAGCAGCGGTGTCACGGCGAAGACCGAGGGCAGGGCGGGCAGGAAACGGCCCAGCCGGACGGGCAGGTCGATACGCCGGACCTCGGTCTCGCCGTAGGCCCGATGGGAATGCTCGAATCCGGGCGGGGTCCAGGTGATCCGGTTCGCCGGCGCGACCCAGGTCCCCCGCTCGGTGGTGGTCGCGAGCGCGCCCGTGGACGGGTAGAGCAACTGGCCCCGGACATGGGTGTGCGGAACGACCATCTGCCCGTGGGCCAACGATCCCCGGCCGGTGTCACCCGGCGGGAGGCCTCGGCGGAATTCCAGCATAGATCGTCAGGATACCGGTACTAGGAAGCCCCGACCTCGGCAAAACTCGAATCATGTCCACAGTGAAAGAGACCAAGCCCGTCCTGATCATCGGAGCAGGCGTGTCCGGCCTCGCGCTCGGCAACTTCCTGCTCCGCGAGGGAATCGGCTGCGTCGTCTTCGAACGGCGCAGCCGCGAGTACGTCCAGCACCGGCAGCGCGCCGGAGTCATCGACACCAGAGCGGCCCGCGCCTTCCGGAAACGAGGCCTCGAAGACCGCGTGGGCGGCGGTGCCCCCGCCGAACCGAACCTCGGCTTCCGCGTCGACGGACAGTCCCGGCCCTTGCGACTCTCCGTCGAAGAACACCGGGAAGGCCGGTTCTGCCCGCAGCAGGTCCTGGTCCAGAACCTCATCAGCGTGTTCGAACAGGACGGAGGCGACCTGCGGTTCGACACCGAGGTGACCGTGGAGGACCACGAACGTCCTCGCGTCCGGCTCGGCGACGGGTCGATCATCGAAGGCGACTTCATCGCCGGATGCGACGGCAACCACGGCGCGTCCCGGAACGCCCTTCCCGAGGAGCGGATCACCCTCCACACCCACGAATACGGCTACGCGTGGCTGGTCATCCTCGCCGAGGTGCCCGCTCACCAGCAGACCTTGATGGCGATCCACCGGCGCGGATTCGCGGCCCAGTTCGGGCGCGGACCACGGGCGAGCCGGTTCTACCTCCAGTGCCCGCTCGACGACACCACCGAAGACTGGCCGGACGAACGCATCTGGAGCGAACTCGAAACACGCTTCGGCGAACCGCTCGCCACGAAGGGCGCGATCGTCGAGAAACAACTACTGCCACTGCGCGGAGAGATGATCAGCCCGATGAGCCACGGCAAGCTCCACCTGCTCGGCGACGCCGCGCACATCGTCCCGCCGATGAGCGCCAAAGGCATGAACCTCGCCCTCCACGACGCCGACGTCTTCGCCGACGCCCTGGTCCGCCACTACAAGAACGACGATCCGAGCCTCCTCGACGCCTACTCCGACGCCCGCCTGCGCGACGTGTGGAACTACCAGGCTTTCGCGACCTGGCTCACCGACACCGTCCACGACGCCGGAGACGCGACCTACCGAGGGGAGTTCCGCCATCGGGTGGCACGCGCCGACTTCGAGCGCCTGTACACCTCCGGCACGGCGAACCGGCTGCTCAGCGAGTTCATGGCTGGCCTGAACTGATCCACTACTTCTTGCTGAGCCGGACGATCCCCTCACCGCTCTGCACCGCGACGACGGCGATCACCTGCCGGTTGATCTGATGGACCATCCCCGGCGGACCGGACACCGCCCCGCCCATCCCGCCGGAAGCGGGCGCCAGACCCACCTTCCCGGACTGGACCGCCACCGAGAGCGGCCCGGCTCCGCCGTCGTTGGGGATCTGGTCACCAGTCCGCACCAGCACCTCGCACTCGCCGTCGGCACAGGCCCTCAAGTCCCGTCCGTCCGCCGCGACGAACGGCGAGCCGGACGGGGCCGCCGCCTCCATCATCGGCACGCTCCCGGTCGAAGGCCTCGAACTCGCGGCGGCGAAGATCGGCGTCGGTTCGGCTGACCCGCAACCGGCGGCGAGCAGTGCGAGCGGAACCAGGACCAGGCATCTTCGGCGATCGACCATGACCGACGAACGTAGCCGACGCGCGAGCCTTTGCATGCACCCGAATTCCGCAATCCTGCGGCTGTTCGCAGTGCTCGGAGCCGGTCCGGCCGGGCTAACCGGCCGGACCGGCGCACCACGTGGTCACGCGGATACCGAGCGTCTATCCGACCTCGGCACGGGCGATGATCGCCCGGGTGTCCACACCGGACGGAAGCGTCCCGAACGCGACACCCCAATCGCCACCCAGCCGCGACGCGCAGAACGCGTCGGCCACCGCCGGCGTCCCGTGCCGCACCAGCAACGAGCCCTGCAACACCAGCGCCATCGACTCGACCAGCCGCCGCGCCCGGTACTCGATGTCCGACAGATCGGACAGCTCCTTGCGCAGCCTGCCCACCGCGTCGTCCAGCCGCGCGTCGGCACCGGCCGCCTGCTCGACCTCCGCGAAGTACGCCGCCACCGACTCCGGCTGCTTCGCCATCGCCCGCAACGCGTCCAGCGCCGCGACGTTGCCCGAACCCTCCCAGATCGACATCAGCGGAGCCTCACGATAGAGCCGCGGCATCCCCGACTCCTCGACGTACCCGTTGCCGCCCAGACACTCCAGCGCCTCCACCGCATGCGACGGACCACGCTTGCACACCCAGTACTTCGTCACCGCCAACCCCAGCCGCCGGAACGCCTGCTCCTGCTCGTCACCGGGCCGGTCGGTGGCCGCCGCCAGCCGCATCCCGACCGTCGTCGCCGCCTCGGACTCCACCACGAGATCCGCCAGCACGTTGCCCATCAACGGCTGATCGACCAGGTTCGCCCCGAACGCACGCCGATGCCGCGCGTGGTGGACCGCCCGCACAGCGCCGTACCGCATCCCCGACGCGCTCCCGACCGCACAGTCCAGCCGGGTGTTGTTCACCATCTCGATGATGGTGCGCACCCCGCGGCCCTCCTCGCCGACCAGCCAGCCGATCGCGTCGTCGTACTCGATCTCCGACGACGCGTTGGACCGGTTGCCCAGCTTGTCCTTCAGCCGCTGCAACCGGATCCCGTTGCGCGAGCCGTCCGGCAAGACACGGGGGAGAAGGAAACACGACAACCCACCCGGCGCCTGGGCCAGCGTCAGGAACATGTCCGACATCGGCGCCGACGTGAACCACTTGTGCCCGACGATCACATAGCTGCCGTCACCGAGCGGCCGCGCCGTGGTCGTGTTCTCCCGGACGTCGGAACCGCCCTGCTTCTCCGTCATCGACATCCCGGCGATCAAACCGCGCTTCGAACCCGGCTCACGCAGCCCGAAGTCGTACTCCGTCGACGCCAGCAACGGCTCGTACCGCTCGGAAAGCTCAGGGTTGAACCGCAACGCCGGAACCGCCGCGTACGTCATCGAGATCGGGCACGTATGCCCCGCGTCGACCTGACCCCAGACGTACATCTTCGCCGCCCGCGCCGCGTGCGCACCCGGCCGCGAATCCCGCCACGGCGTCGCGTGCAGCCCATGGGACACCGCGACGTCCATCAGTTCGTGCCAGTACGGATGGAACTCGACCTCGTCGATCCGGTTCCCGACCCGGTCGTGCGTCCGCAGCACCGGCTCGTTCTCGTTGACCAGCCTGCCCCACTCCTGGGCCTGCTCACTCCCGGCCAGCCTGCCCAGTGCGTGGACCTCCGCCACCGCCCAGCCCGCGTCCGCCCGCTCGAGCCCCTCCAGCAACGCGGGATCCGCGGCGACGTCGTACTCCGCCAGCGGCGGCACCTGATTGGTGACCTCATGAGTGACCGGCATCCGAACCTCCCAAAGAACGCAGGACAAAAGTGCGCAGCCCGGACACCTCGTCCGCACTGCCGGTGGTCAACGGGCCGATCAGCACCTCGGCCGCCGCCCCCACGAGCGCCGCCGCGGTGACCTCCGCGTCCTGGGCGGGGAACTCCCCGGAACGGACGCCATCGGCCACGTGCTGGGCCACCACATCGCGGAAAGCGCGCCGGAACACCAGGCGCTCGGCCTCGATCGGCGCGTCGACGGGCTCGGCCAGCAGCGCGTACGCCATCCGCGGAGCCTTCAGCGCACGGCTCGCGAAGGTGTCGAAGACAGCCACGACCCGCTCCGCAGGCGTGCCGGGCCGCTCCGACACCGCGCGCACCGCCTCGACCTCACGCGAGACGACCTGCCGGAACAACTCCACGACCAGCGCGGCCTTGGTGGGGAAGTGGCGATACACGCTCCCGACAGCCACCCCGGCCCGCTCCGCGACCGCCGACACCGAACAACCCGCGTAGCCGCGCTCGGCCAACTGCTCCAGCGCGGCGGCGAGGACGGCGCCGCGCTGGGCGTCGAGACGCTCCTGGACCTTCGGTGTACGGCGATACGGCACTCAAGAAGTGAAGCACCGATTCACACCTTCAGTCAACGCGTCCGAACCAACTCGTCGATCGCCCTCGCGATGCCCTTCTTGTCGTACGCGGCGGTGGGCAGGGTCGCGGCGTGGGCATGGCGGACCACCCCCGCCCGGTCGATCAGCACACTGCCGGACTGCTGCAGCGCACCGAACACCTTCTTCACCAGCCCGACGGCCTCATGCGGCGTACCACTCCGGCCGGTGACCACCTGAAGCGACAACCCACGCTTCGCCCGCCAAGCCTCGGCTTCGGCCCGCCCCTCGGGAACGGCCACCACGACACGCACATCGCCGAGCTTCGCGAGGTCCTTCACATGACCGTTGCACACAGGGCAGGTCACCGAACGCATGAAATACAGCAGCACGTCGTCCGCACCGCGGTAATCCGAGAGCCGGACAACCCGCCCCGCGGTGTCCTCCAGAGCGAGATCAGGGGCCACGGAACCGATTTCGAGCATGAAGACTCCTCAAAAGAAAAGAACCGAAAAGGAAAAAGGGGTTATCGAGAGAGCAACAGCTCACGGACCGTCGCCCGCGCCCGATGCAGACGGGACTTCATCGCAGGCATGCTCAGACCCAGCGCGTCGGCGACCGCCCGGCCCGAATACCCCTGCACGTCACGCATGATCAACACGCGACGCTGCTCAGCAGGCAACTCGGCGATCGCCGAAGCCACCCGCTGTGCCTCCAACCGCTGCAAGACGTCGTCCTCCGCCGAGACCACCGCCTCGGCACCCACCAGATCGTCACCACGAAACGCCCGCCGAGCCCGGCGAAGGCACTCGTTCCGCACGATCCGGAACATCCACGACGCCAACGCACCGGAAGCCCGCAAGGTGCCGATCTTGCGGTACAGGACGATCAAGGCCTCCTGCGCGGAATCCTCCGCATCCTCCGGCGAAGCGCACAACGAACGCGCGAACCGCTGCACATGCGGATGAGAACCCGAGACCAGAGCGGCGATGGCGGACTCGTCCCCACCCTGCGCGGCCACGATCAAAGACTCCCTCGGCCAATCGGCCCCCACGACAACCCCTCCTCCCACGCCGAGCTCGTCCCGGCCCCTACAAGAGCCGACACCCCGGCAAAAGGATTCAGCCGGACCCCAGTGACGCCGCTCACGCCCCGCTCCCACGGCTCACCACAAACCAGTTGTCACCCGGTGGCATGATCGCCGCTATGACATGGACCGCCCCCGAGGTGACCCGTCCGTCCGGCGACACCGCCGCCGACGAACGCATTCTCCTGCCTACCCTGCTGGCCTGGCACCGCAGCACCTTCCTCGGCAAATGTGCCGGCCTCACCGGAGAACAACTCGCCCAGGCGTCGGTCCCGCCCTCCAACCTCACCCTCCTCGGCCTCATCCGCCACCTGGCCAAGGTCGAACGCATCTGGTTCCGCCTGCGCTACACCGCACAGGACATCGGCCCCCTCTACGACCCCGAACTCGGCAAGGACCACGACTTCGAAGTCCTCGACGCCACCAAAGCCGAAGAGGCCTACAACACCCTCCTCGAAGAAATCCGCCTGGCCGACGAAGCCGCCGCCGAAGGATCCCTCGACGACACCTTCGACCTCGGCGGCGACCCCTTCTCACTCCGCATGCTCTACGTCCACATGATCGGCGAATACGCCCGCCACAACGGCCACGCCGACCTCATCCGCGAACGCATCGACGGCGACACCGGCGCCTGAGAGGAGTGACCATGGACTACGGATTCATCGGCGCGGGAGAAATCACCGCCGCCATCGTCGAAGGCCTCAGCAAAGACGTCACCGACCCACCCAAGATCCACCTCTCACCCCGAAGCCGCAGCGTCGGACAAGAACTCTCGGCACGCTTCGCCAACGTCGAAGTCCGCGACAACAACCAAGCCGTCGTCGACAGCGCCACGACGATCATCCTCGCCGTCCGCCCGCCGATCGCCGAAGAAGTCCTCCGAGACCTCACCTTCCAGCCCCACCACACCCTGATCAGCGCCCTCGCCGGCGTCCCCCTCGCCCAACTCCAGGAGTGGGCCACCCCCGCGGGCGAAACCGTCCGGAGCATCCCGCTGCCCCCGGCCGCCCGCCGCCAAAGCCTCACCGCCATGTACCCCGACAACGCCGAAGCCCGAGCCCTCTTCGACAGCATCGGCGGCAGCATCGTCCCCGACGCCGAGAAAGACCTCGAAGTCTTCAGCGCCGCCACGGCCACCTTCGCCGCCCACCTCGACTACCTCGGCACCATCGCCGCCTGGATGACCGACCAAGGCATCGAAGACACCACGGCGACCGCCTTCACCAGCCACATCTTCGGACAGCTCGGCCAAGCCCTGCTCCAGCAAAGCGGCTCCCTCGAAACCCTCGTCGGCAAACACATGACCCCCGGCGGGTTCAACGAACACTTCCTCACCGACCTCCGCACCAACGGCGTCCCCGACACCGTCCGCCACGCGCTCGACGGGATCCTCACCAGGCTGCGCGAGAAGTGACCATCGTCGCCAGACTCCGGGCAGCCGGATGCGTCTTCGCCGAAGACGAAGCCCGGCTCCTCAGCACCGAAGCCCGCACACCCGCCGAACTCGACACCATGGTCCAACGCCGCGTCGAGGGAGAACCCCTCGAAGTCATCCTCGGCTGGGCGGAATTCCACGGGCTCCGCATCGCCGTCGAACCAGGCGTCTTCGTGCCACGTCAACGGTCCGAACTCCTCGTCCGTCACGCCCTCACCCTCGCCCGGCCCGGAGCGGTCGTCGTCGACCTCTGCTGCGGCACCGGCGCACTCGGCGCCGCCATCGCCGCGGAACTCGGCGAAATCCGGCTCTACGCGGCCGACATCGAACCCGCCGCCGTCCGCTGCGCCCGCCTCAACGTCGCCGACGCCGGGGGAGAGGTCTTCGAAGGCGACCTCTACGCGCCCCTTCCACCGTCGCTGCGAGGCCGTGTCGACCTCCTCGTCGTCAACGCCCCCTACGTCCCGACCGACGCGATCGCGATGATGCCGCCCGAAGCCCGCGACCACGAACCCCGCGTCGCACTCGACGGCGGCCAAGACGGCGTCGACGTCCACCGGCGCGTCGCCGCCGAAGCTCCACAGTGGCTCGCCCCAGGCGGGCACCTGCTGATCGAAACAGGGGAGAGCCAGGCCGCGAGCACCGCGGAAGCCATGGCACGCAACGGATTGACGCCCGAAGTGATCACCGACGACGAGCTGTACGCGACGATTGTTGTCGGTGCCGGGGGATAAGGTCCCCGCCGTGACCGACTACCTCCAAACGACACGCACCGCCTACGACACGGTCGCGGCCGACTACGCCGAAGTCCTCCGCCACCACCTCGCGGGTTCCACCTGGGATCGAGCCATGCTCGGCGCGTACGCGGAACTCGTCCAGGCCGCCGGTGGCGGCCGCGTCGCCGAAATCGGCTGCGGCCCCGGCCGCATCACCGACTACCTCCACGGGCTGGGGCTCGACATCCGCGGAGTCGACCTCTCACCCGAGATGATCGCCGTCGCCCGGAAGTGGTACCCACACCTGGACTTCGAAATCGGGGAGATGCCCGGTTTATCCATTGAGGACGGTGCACTGGCCGGCGTCGTCGCGTGGTACTCGATCATCCACACGCCACGAGAGCGGCTGCCGGAGATCTTCGCCGACTTCCACCGCGTCCTCGCCCCAGGAGGACATCTGCTGGTGGCGTTCCAGGTAGGCGACGAAGTGCGCCACATCGAGCACGCGTACGGGCACGACATCTCCTGCGAGGCGTACAGGCTGGTTCCGGAGAAGATCGCCGAGCAGCTGGGGGAGGCGGGGTTCAGCGTGATCTCCCAGCTCGTCCGCGAGCCGTCCGGAGAATTCGAGAGCACCCCGCAGGCCTATCTGATCGCCCGCAAGCAGTAGATCAAGGACGTCGAGCCTCGATGAGCCAGGCCGCCGAGCGATAGAAGACGCCTCGGCCGGTCTGGTGCTCGGCGAGATCGGCACGCAAGGTCTCGATGGCCTCCGCACGAGTGGCGTCGTCCAAGTCGCTCAACCGCCCGCCGTGCTGCTCGACGACGAACTCCGCCGCGTCATCGACGTCCTGACCGAAGTACATCGGCTTGTCCACCGCGGTCGACAGGACGTCGGTGTACCCGGCGGAGGTCAGCAGCCGTTCGGTCTCGAGCGGGTCGCTGAGTGCGAGATCCGAGTTCGGTACCTCGCGACCGGCGGCGAAGATCGTCCGGAACGTAGTGATCCATTCGTTGAGCCGCAACGGTTGCCACGTCAGCAGGACCAGGCGCCCACCAGGGCGCGTCGCACGGGCCAGGTTGGCGAACGCGGCCAGGGGAGTACCGAAGAACATCGATCCATGCCTGCTGATCACCACATCGAAGCCCGCCTCAGGGAACGGATGGACCTGAGCGTCCGCCTGGTCGAAGGAGACGTTGGGAACACGTTCCTCTTCAGCGAGCCGCCGGGCGAGGCCGAGCATGTCACTGGAGAGGTCGACACCGAGCGCGGAACCGTCAGCGGCTTGCCGTGCGGCGTCCCGTGTCGTCTGGCCGGCGCCGCAGCCGACGTCGAGGACGTTGTCTGTCAGCTGGATGCCAGCTGCGGAGAAGAAGGTGTCACGGTACGCGGCGACGCCGTCATTGAAGCGCTGTGCGCGCTTCGCCCAGAGCGCGCCGTCGTTGCCGTCCCACGCCTTCAGCATCCGCTCGTTGGACGGATCGACGCGCACAGCGGTGTTCTCGGACATTTCGCCTACCCCCAAGTTGGATCATCTCCGGGGAAGACCCTAGCGCAGCCCCTCAGAACGACTACTTGACATAATATACATTATCGGCACTTTGGACGACCTGGATAACGAGGCTCGAGAGGGGCCTCCGACGTGAGCTGAAGGGGCCTTTCGTCGCGTGTTACGCAGCGAAAGCTCCCTTCACCGCATCAGTCGCGGGCACGGTTCCCTTCACCTCTCCCTGGACTCAGCCACCCCTTGGCGCCCAGAACCGGTCAGGACACCCCCAAGGACACGAAACGGATGACCAATCACCCGACCTCATTACGTCACTGTGACGAATCAATCCAAGCGTCTCCGGTCACCAAGTGGCCAACAGAGGCATCAGTGTCGATCAAGCTCGCCGATCTAGCCAGTCGGATCTGTGGAGCCTCTCCTGGGTGGCCCCACGCGCAACGAAGGAGCCTCCAAGGCAAAACGTCAGGGCAGACCCTCGGAGACGCTCCGGGAGACGACGAGCGGACCGAGATCCCCCGCGAGGGGTTTCCGGACCCATCACTCCGTTTCATGCATAATAGTGATTATGCATGAAACGGAATATAACCCAGTGTAAGACTGTCGGTGTCATGCGGTACAAGATCCTCATGAGGGTCTCCGAGGCACAGCAAGCCTTTTTCGCCGCACGTCGTCCCCGTAAGGATTCTCCTCACACCACCGACGCCTACCGCCGCGACCTCGCCGGCATCACCGGTCTCCTGCTCCGCGAGCTGGACCGCTCCCCTGACGACCTCACTGTCGAGATGCTCACCGCCCAGGCGCTCCGGAACGCTTTTGGCGCCTTCGCGGACACGCACGCCAAAAGTTCGGTCCTGCGCGCGTGGTCGACCTGGAACCAGTTCCTCACCTTCTGCGTGTCCGACGGGCTGCTCGCGGGCAACCCGATGGGCGCGGTCGCCCGGCCGAAGGCGCCACCGTTGACGCCGAAACCGTTGCGAGGCGAGGAAACCCCGGAGCAGTTGCTCGCGGCCGCCGCCGACGGATCACGCCGGACGAGGGATCCGTGGCCGGAGCGGGACGTCCTGGTGATCGCTCTCGGACTGGTCGCCGGACTGCGTGCTGCGGAGATGCGAGCCCTGACCACGCGGTCGCTGGTCGGCCGTCAGGGTGAGATGCGGCTGCACGTCCACGGCAAGGGAAGCCGTGACCGGTCGATCCCGGTGCAGCCGATCATGGAGAAGATCATCGAGGAGTACCTGGCCTCGTGCCGTCGTCGCTTCGCGCAGCAGCGGTTCGGGCCCTCCACTCCCCTCCTCCGGGATCGTGCCGGCGAGCCGATCGGCCGCGGCGCGCTCGAGTACCTGGTGAAGTCCTGCTACCGGTGGGCGGGTCTGCACGACCGCGTACCGGTCGGGGCGAACCTCCACGCGTTGCGGCACACCTTCGCGACGCGGCTGGCCGAGGACGGGGCGACGGCGTCGGAGATCATGGCGCTGCTGGGGCACGCGAGCCTGGCGACCAGCCAGAACTACATCGAGGCGACAGGACGGGAGCAGCGGGCCGCGGCCGCGAGCAACCGGACGTATCGGGCGCTGGACGGGATCGTGTAGGTCAGCGGAGCTGTTCGAGGTCCTTGGCCGCCTGAGCGATTTCGTCGGCGAGACCGCGAAGTTCGGCCAGGGATGCTCCGTCGTCGGCCGCGGTGACGACGTCTTCGGCGGCGCAGCGGAGTTGGAAGAGCCTGTCCTGCAGGGCGGCGATCTCGGTGTCGGAGAGGACGACCGCGTCTTCGGGGAGGCCGCTGCGCTGGAGGGCGGTCCGGCGTTCGTAGGCCCGTTGGCGGCAGGATTGCCCACAGTAGCGGCGGCGCCTGCCGACGTTGCCGCCTTGTTCGAGTCGGCGGCCGCACCATCCGCAGTGCTTGGGTGCGCCCGCGCGGCGTAGCTCGGAGACCTCTTCGGCGGACGTCTTCGGGTGTTCGGCCACTTCCCTCACGGCTCAGACCCTAGCTGGCCATCCGACGATCATGCCGGGGCCACGACCGAAGTGCACACTAGTGGGGTGCCGACACTGTTTCCGTACCTCGCAGACCCGCTCCCGCGTGCTTTCGCTCATCGGGGCTGGCACCTCGGTGATCTGGAAGGGCTGGAGAACTCCCTGCCCGCCTTCCGGCAGGCGGTGACGGAGGGTTATCGCTATCTGGAGACGGATGTGCACGCGACTTCGGACGGCGTGGTGGTCGTGCATCACGACGAGTCGCTGGACCGGACGACCGACGGTGCGGGGTTGATCTCCCGGCAGACGTGGGCGCAGCTGCGGGACGTCAAGATCGGTGGCCGTGTGCCGTTGTCGCGGCTGGAGGACGTTCTCGAAGAGTTGCCGGAGGCGCGGTTCAACATCGATGTGAAGTCGAACCAGGCGGTGGCGCCCTTCGTGCGGGCGATCGAGCGGACCGGGGCGCATGACCGGGTCGCGGCGGCGTCGTTCTCCGATGGGCGGCTGGCGCGGATCCGGAAGCTGGCGGGGCCGAAGCTGGTGACGGCGATGGGGCCGCGTTCGGTGGCGGTGATGTGGGCGAACGGGTTTGTTCCGCTGGTTTCGCTGCGGGCGTTGTCTCGGGGTGCGATGGCGCAGGTGCCGGTGCGGCAGGGCCGGTTGAAGGTGGTGGACCGGGCTTTCCTGCGGTTGGCGACGCGAGCGGGTTTCGAGGTGCACACGTGGACGGTGGACGATCCGGCGGAGATGCGGTTGCTGCTGGATCTGGGGGTGCACGGGATCGTGACGGATCGGCCGGATCTGCTGCGTGAGGTGCTCCGGGAGCGGGGGTCCTGGCCTTCGTGACTTGCGTTCAGTCCTCTGAATGCTCATACGAAGCATTCAGAGGACTAAACGCGAGGGTTACCGGGGCGGTTTGCCGCTCCAGGCCGCGTCCCAGGTCTTGGGGCCGAGGCGGCCTGAGTCGTTGATGCCGTTGGCTCGTTGGAGGGCGAGGACGGCTTCGCGGGTCTTGTCGTAGTAGCAGCCGGTGCCGGTGAAGCCGTAGCCGTAGGCGTTCATGCGTAGTTGGAACTGCTTGAGCGGTGCCGCGCAGTCGCCGTAGGCGTAGACGACGCCGGGCCAGGCCGGTTTGGGGCCGCCGGGCGGTGCGGGCGGGGTGGGCTTCGGTTTGGGCGGGGGCGGCGGGGCGGGCTGTCCTCCCCCGCCGATGTAGGCGGAGTCGTCGTAGGACGGGACGCGTTTGCTGCGGCCGTCGCCGTCGTTGCGGAAGCCGAGTTTGCCGGCGCATTCCCAGGGTTGCCAGCCGCGCATGCGGTAGAGGTAGAGGGCCCGGTAGTCCTGTTCGCGGGGGCTGGCCTGGTCGGGTCGTCCCTGGCCGCCGACGCTGCGCCAGGTGGGCAGGTCGAACTGGTAGGCGCCGTAGTAGCCGTTGCCGGTGTTGATGTTGTAGCGCCCGCTCGATTCACACACGCGGAGCTTGGCCCAGTGTGAGCCGTGGGGATCCGCGGCGGCGGATCCGGTGGTGGCGATCTGCAGGCCCGTCACGGCGAGGGCGAGCAGGAGCGTTCTCGCCACTACGCGGTGTGCTGTGCGAAGGCGATGGGTCCTCATGAGCGGAACAGTAAATACCGGACACTTGCTTCACAAGAGTCACAGCACAACCACAAGCCTCACACGAAACACACGTCGATCATGGCAGCGACACGCCGACGATGGTCGGGAAGGTGGCCGGGAAGGGTTCGTCTCGCGTCGAAACGAACACGGTCCGGACTCGTGCCGGACAGGTGGGCGCGATCACCAGTAGTCTCCCGCTGACCTCGACATTCTCGACTTCAGGAGCAGTGCATGACGGTGGCCGTGACCCGTGAACGCAAGCGGGTGTGGCGGGCTTGGTACCTCTACGACTGGGCCAATTCGCCGTTCTATTCGTCGGTCATCACGGTGTTCGGAGCGCTCTATTTGAGCGATATCGCGTCCGCGGATGCCAGGGCGAATTTCACCCTTAACGGGGACAGGGCGTGCACCGATTCGAGTGGGGCTTCGAGCACGCTTCAGAACTGTGACGTCTCGTTGTTCGGGCTGCATTTCCCGGCGGGGTCGCTCTGGGGGTACCTGCTGTCGATCGCGACGGTGACGCAGGTGCTGGTGCTGCCGATCGCCGGGGCGATCGCGGACCGGAGCAGGCACAAGCGGCGGATCCTCGGCGGGTTCGCGTTCCTGGGCGCGGTGGCGTCGGCCCTGATGTTCTTCGTCGCGGGGACGAACTGGGAGGTCGGCGTCTGGACGTTCATCCTCGCCAACATCGGGTACGGCGGGGCGCTGGTCGTCTACTACTCGTTCCTGGTGGACATCGCGGAGCCGGACGAGCGGGACGCGGTGTCGTCGAAGGGCTGGGCATTCGGGTATCTCGGTGGTGGCTTGGCGCTGGCGCTGCAGCTGGGGTTCTTCCTGGGCCATGAGGCCTTCGGGGTGAGCGAGCATCGGGCGGTCCAGATCTGTTTCCTGACGTCGGGGATCTGGTGGGCGGTGTTCACGCTTCCGGCGGTGCGGGCGCTCCCCCAGACTCATGTGCCGAAGTCGGCCGAGCGTGGCCTGTCGGTGCTGACGGCGGGTTTCAAGGAGCTGAAGCGGACGATCAAGGAGGCGCGAGCCTATCCCCTGACGCTGGCGTTCCTCGGGAGCTACCTGGTCTTCACCGACGGGATCACGACGGTGGTGGCCGTGTCGGCTCAGTACGGCAAGGACGAGTTGAAGTACAGCACCACGGTGCTGATCGTGACGATCCTGGTGATCCAGTTCCTGGCGTACGCCGGCGCGATGATCCACGGGGCGATCGCGGCTCGGATCGGGGCGAAGAAGACGATCTTGGGCAGTCTGGTGGCCTGGGTCGTGGTGCTGTGCTTCGCGTTCTTCATCCAGGCGGGGCAGCCGTTGCAGTTCTACGCGGTGGCTGTCGGGATCGGGTTGGTGCTCGGTGGAACGAACGCGTTGTCGCGGTCGTTGTTCGGGCAGATGATCCCCGAGGGGAAGGATGCGCAGTACTTCTCGCTCTACGTGGTCGGTGAGCGCGGGACGTCGTGGCTCGGTCCCCTGCTGTTCGCCGCGGTCGGGCAGATCACCGGGTCGTTCCGGTACGCGATCATCGCGTTGGTGATCTTCTTCGTGCTCGGTTTCGTGTTCGTGTGGCTGGTCCCGGTGCGCCGGGCGATCGAGGCGGCGGGCAACCGACCACCGGCGGTGCTGTGAGGCGGGAGCGTGCCGATAGGGTCGAGCGTCGTGACCGTACTGAAGGAGAGTGGCCCGGACCCCACGGACGCGTTGTCGTCGGTGCCGGTGGCGGGTTCACGGCGGGGTGTGCCGGTCGTCGGGAAGTTGAAGTTCTGTTACGGGCCGATGGACTGTGGGAAGTCGACGCTGGCGTTGCAGATCGACCACAACCACGCGCGGCAGGGTCGTCGCGGGATGGTGCTGGTGCGGCACGACCGCTCCGGTGAGCCGCAGATCACCAGCCGGATCGGGTTGACGAGGAAGGCGACCGAGGTCGGGAACGAGACCGATCTGCGGTTGCTGGTGCGTGAGCAGTGGGCTGCGGGGCGGCATGTGGACTACTTGATCGTCGACGAAGCTCAGTTTTTGTCACCTGTTCAGGTGGATCAGCTGGCTGAACTGGCCGATGACGTCCAGATCGACGTGTACTGCTTCGGGATCGCGACGGATTTTCGGAGCATGTTGTTCCCGGGTGCGGCGCGGTTGTTCGAGTTGGCGGACGAGCTGCAGCCGGTTCAGGTCGAGGTGTTGTGCTGGTGTGGACAGACGGGACGGTTCAACGCGAGGGTGTCGGACGGCGAGGTGTTGCGTGCCGGGGACACCGTCGTGGTGGCGGATACCGAGCAAGTGCTAGTTGAAACTTCATTGACATCACGTTCTGAGGGTGAATTGAACACTGTCCGTTATCAGGTATTGTGCCGTCGGCACTTTCGACTGGGCGACCTGGGGCCGACCTCGGCCCAACACGGTCAGTTACGGTTGACGTGACAGGCGTACTACTAGCCCATCTGGGGGATATCCGCACCAAGATGGCCGTATTGACGTCACGCCAGAGCGCGAAACCACTCCTACTAGGAGAAGCTGTTGCCACCGGGTGACACAGCTCATCGTGAGCAAGGACATGGTGTCCAGGGAATCCTCTGGCCCTCCCCGTCGTTGCATAGGGTGAGCATCACCCTGGCTCCACCCGGAGCTGACTGAAAGGACCCCCATCATGGCCGACCGTGTTCTCCGTGGAAGCCGGCTGGGAGCGGTCAGCTACGAGACCGACCGCAACCACGACCTCGCCCCTCGGCGCACCGTGCGCTACGCCTGCCCCAAGAACCACGAGTTCGAGGTGCCCTTCTCCGACGACGCCGAGATCCCCTCGGTGTGGGAGTGCAGGCTGCACGGCAGCGAGTCCGAGATCGTGGACGGCGGACAGCCGGAGCAGAAGAAGGTCAAGCCCCCGAGGACGCACTGGGACATGCTCCTGGAGCGCCGTTCGATTCCGGAGCTCGAAGATCTGCTCAACGAACGTCTCGCCGAGCTGAAGGGACGTAGGACCACCCGGTCCGCCTGACGCACGGCACAAGTAGCTAGCCCCACCACGAACAGAGCGAAGCCCCCGCGACCTCCCTCCGCGGGGGCTTCGCTCTGTCTTCGGGAGGCGGTCAAGCGCTCCGGCTGACGCCGACCCGGTCCAGGTAGTCCCGCACGGCAGTCCTGCTCGCGCCGGGTGCGCGCAGCGCGAGGTAGCCGTCAGGCCGCACCAGGACGAGGGTGTCCCCGGTGACGCCGTACGCCGTCCGCGCGTGCCCCTCCACGTCCACCAGATCGGCACCGCTGCCCGGCGCGCCGACCCACACCGGCTTGACGAGTCCACGCTGGGCGGTGCCGACGTCCCGCAGTGGACCGGCGCAGGACTCGCCGAAGCCGAGCAGGGTGAAATGCGGGCCGCGGAAGGCGTCGAACAGCCGCCGTAGTGTGCCGGAGCTGTCCACGCAGGGCGCGTCGGGCGCGCGATCACCGGCGCGCGGTCCACTCTCGGCGTCGCCGCCGACGGACAGCGAGCTGGCCGGGTAGCCGAGCTCGAGCTGCTGGCCGTCCGAGGGCGCGCCGTCCGCGATGTCCGTGCTGCCACCGTTGACGAACCGCTCCGCGACCCTGGGCAGCCCCTCGGCACTCACGCCGAGCGTCCACGCGGCAACCGGGAGCCGCTCCTCCTGATAGCTGTCCAACAGCGACTGCCGCGCGCCGGAACACACCATGGCGAGCTTCCAGCCGAGGTTGTACGCGTCCTGGATACCGGTGTTCATGCCGAGGCCGCCTGCCGGCGGATGCACGTGCGCCGCGTCGCCGGCCAGCAACACCCGGCCCACCCTGAACCGGTCGGCCATCCGCACGTTCACCCGGTACGTGGACAGCCAGCTTGCCTTCGAGAGCCGGATGCCGTTGCCGCCGGCGAGATCGTCCACGATCCGCCGGAAGTACGGCAGCGAGGGTTCGGGGAAGCTGCCCTCGGCGCCGAGGTCGCTGAACGGTACGGCTTGCAGTTGCCAGGACCGCTCGTGGCGGAACGGACACAGGGCCAGGAACCCGCGCCCGCGGACGGTCCACTGGTACCAGGCGTCCGGTTCGAGCCCGCTGAGCTCGACATCCCCGAGCAGCATGGCCTGTTCCTTGGTCTCGCCCTCGAAGCGCACGCCGAGTGCCTTGCGCACGGTGCTGCGGCCGCCGTCGCAGCCGACCATGTAGCGCGCGGCCACCCGCTCGCCGGTATCCAGCACCGCATGCACACCGTTCGCGGACTGGCTGAACTCGGCGAGGCCTGCGGCCAGTTCCACCCGCACGCCGTGCTCGGCGAGCCGCGTGCGCAGGATCCGCTCGATCCGCCACTGCGGGATCAGCAGCCCGCCGTCGTACGGCCGATCCGGTGTGGGTGTCCGCTGGGCGTGCGGGTCGGCCTCGGCGACCTGGTCGCCGTCGAGGTACCGCCGGTGTGGCAGGTGCCGGAACCCGAAGTGCAGCACCTCGTCGACGACACCGAGGTCGTCCAGCACCTCCTGGGTGCGTGCGGTGAGCCCCTTGCCTCGCGAACCGGGGAAGTGCTCACCGGCTCGGTCGACGATGCGGCATACATGTTCGCCATCACACCCTCCCTGGTTCCGTGCGGTCACTGACGCGGTGACGCTAGCCGGTTTCCTGGCAGGGAGTCCTGGTGCTGGAGGTGGAGATCGGGGTGGATACCCGCCTGGGAAATCTCCACCGCGTCTCCTGCCGCGAACCGACGACACGCCCAGGCGGTGTTCGTAGCGTCGTCACCAACGGTTATGTCGTCGCGATAGTGAGCATCGAAGGAGCACCACCCATAGCGCCGACGACGTTGACCGCCGCACTCGTTCTTCCATCCTCCAAGGCGTCGCGAAGCCGCCGCAGGTGCTCGGGTGGTGATTCGAGCAGCGGAAGCCGGACCGTCGCGTGCGGGATGACGCCGAGTTCGGCGAGCGCGGCCTTGGCCATGATCGCCCCCTGCGAAGTCCGCATGATCGCGTCCGCCAGCGGGTGCAGCGCGGCGTTGAGTGCTCGTGCGGTGTCGAGGTCTCCCCCGCGCACGGCACGGATGAGCTCGGCGTTGCGGTCGGCGAAGGCGTTGCCCACGACGCTCACGAGGCCCGTGGCGCCGGCGGCGAGGTAGGGCAGGTTGAGTTCGTCGATGCCGCAGTAGTAGGCCAGCTGCGAGCGGGCCATGACGGACATCGCTTCGAACAGGTCGCCCTTGGCGTCTTTCACCGCCAGGATCCTGGGGTGGCGGGCGAGTTCGAGCAGGGTGGCCTCTTCCATGGCCGTCCCGGTGCGCGCTGGAACGTCGTAGAGCATCACGGGCAGTTCGGTGGCGTCGGCCACCGTCAGGCAGTGCGCGACGATCCCGGCTTGCGTCGGCTTGGAGTAATAAGGACAGACGAGCAGGAGCGCGTCCGCCCCGGCCGCTTGGGCTTCGTGGGCCCGCCGGATACAGGTGGTGGTGTCGTAGGTACCGACGCCGGCGATCACGCGCGCCCGGCCCCCGGCTTGGTTCGCCACGGTGCGGACGAGCAGGGCGGCTTCGGTATCGGTCAGGGTGGGTGACTCGCCGGTGGTCCCGCCGACGACGATGCCGTCGCATCCGGTGGTCAGCAGATGGTCGACCAGGCGGGTGAGGCCGGGTTCGCTGAGGGTGCCGCCGGGTTCCATCGGGGTGACCATGGCGACGAGGTTGGCTCCGAAGAGCGATTCGGTCATGTACTCGATCCTTTCGGCGCCGATACCTGCGGTCCAGCGATGCTTTTTGGTCGGTATTGCGTAGCCTGGCTTCATGATCGAGGTCGGGGCTTTACGGGCGCTGCGGTCGGTGGCCGCTCTCGGGACGCTCGCGCGGGCGGCGGACGAGCTGGGGTTCACGGCGTCCGCGGTGTCGCAGCAGCTCAAGCGGCTGGAGCGGCAGATCGGGACGCCCGTCCTCGCCCCGGCGGGTCGTGGAGTCGTGCTCACTCCCGCCGGTCAGGCCGTCGTCGATTCCTCGCTGGAGGTGTTCCAGGCGCTCGAGCGCTGCGCCGAGGCCGCCCAGTCGGTCGCGGAGGGCGCGCCGCGCGGTGTCCTGCGGGTGGCCGCGTTCTCGACCGCCATCCGCGGTTTGCTCGCGCCTGTCCATCCACGGCTGCTGACGCGCTACCCCGATCTTCGCCTGCACATCTCCGAGCAGGATCCCGGTCAGGCCCTGCACAGTGTCGAGGCCGGGACCGCCGATCTCGCGCTCCTCCACGACGCCGACGGCCTGCTCGTCCCGCTGTCGCCCGCCTTGACCCGGCGCCTGGTGCACACCGACCTCGGCGACGTCGTCATGGCCGGAACCCATCCGCTGGCGCGCGCCGAGTCTCCGCTGGACGGGGCGGACCTTGCCGGGCACGCGTGGGTGACCAGCCCGCCGGGGACGGTCTGTCATCAGTGGTTCCGGCGCCTGTTCGCCGGCCTGCCCGAGGAGCCCGACGTGCGGCATCTGGTGGACGACTTCTCCACGCAGCTGTCGCTGGTCGCCTCGGGTGAGGTCCTGGCGCTGATCCCGCGACTGGCACGCCCGCCCCTGAGCGAAGGACTCGTCGCCAGGCCGCTGCGGCGCCCGCCGACGCGCGAGGTGCACGCGGCGTGGCGCCGCAGCGCCGAAGCCAGTCCGGCGATCCAGGCGGTGCTCGCGGAGCTCTAAGACGTGCTGAGCGGGGGTTCGACAGAACGGGCAGCCTGGTCTCGCCAGACGGTGTTGTGAAAGCCACTTCCGCAACGTTGAAGGTTGTGAAAGTGGCTTTCACAACACCAATGTCCGCGGAGTCCTCTGTGGACAGTCAAGCCGCTTCAGCCAGGAACTAAGCGGCTTGGTACCCGGGAATGTCCTCGACGCGGTGGTACACCGCCAGGCCGCGGGACAGCGCGATCGCGACGTCTTGGTCGGCTCCGGTGGACTCCCCCGGCAGGCGCAGGACGGCGTCACAGTGGTGCAGCAGCCTGTCGGCCGTCGGGTACATGACCTCTTTGGCGACCGGGTCGGCCACGGTCTTCCCACCCGCGCCGCGCAGCACCGGGAGCGCGACCCACTCGCCGATCATCGGCACGTGCCCGCTGCGGAAGATCGGCCAGGCGGCCTCTTCGAGCCGGGCGAGGTTGCGGGCGAGGAGTTCGGGGTCGTCGCCGGTGCCGGAGCGGAACGGGCCGGCGATGAGGATCATCAGAGGTTTGGTCATGAACCGGAGCCTAATGTGCAACAATCGGCACGAACAAGGAGGATCGTGCACATGCTCGCTGCGCAACGTCGAGACCTGTTGCTGGAACGGTTGAAGACCGAAGGCCGGATCGTGGCCAAGGACCTCGCCGCCGAACTCGGCATATCAGAGGACAGTATTCGCCGTGACCTGCGAGAACTCGCGGAAGCCGGGCTCTGTCAGCGGGTATACGGCGGAGCCTTGCCGGTCTCCCCGGCCACCGCGGACTACGCGACGCGGATGGCGGTCAGTATCGCGGGCAAGGAACGCATCGCGAAACGTGCAGCAGCGTTGATCCGGCTGGGGTCGACCGTCATCCTCGACGGCGGGACGACCGCGCTCGCGCTGGCGAAGGCACTTCCGGTCGACCTCGAAGCGACGATCGTCACGCACAGCCCCACCGTCGCGTCGGCCCTCGTGACCCATCCGAAGGTCGAGGTGTTCCTGATCGGGGGGCGGCTCTTCAAACACTCCGCCGTCACGTGCGGCGCGACCGCGGCGGAGGCGGCGATGGGCGTCAACGCCGATCTGTTCTTCCTCGGCGTCACCGGTGTGCACCCCGAAACCGGGCTCACCACCGGCGACTCCGACGAGGCCGCCATGAAACGCACGCTCGCCAAACGCGCCGCCGACACCTACGTGCTGGCCAGCTCCGAGAAGATCGGCGCGGCCTCGCCGTTCACCGTGCTCCCCCTGTCCGACGTCGCGGGTGTGATCACCGACGCGGCGCCGGACGAACCGACGGTGAAGGAACTGGGGAAGCTCGGCGTGAGCGTGCTGGGGGTCAGCCCTTCTTGACCAGCCCGCGAAGCTGCTGCCAGCGACGCTTGATCCCCCACATGCCGACCAGGACGATCGCCTCGCGCACGACCGAACCGCTCATCTTCGACTGACCGACCTCACGTTCGGTGAAGGTGATCGGCACTTCGACCACCTCGAACCCGGCGAGCGCGGTGCGGAAAGCCAGGTCGATCTGGAAGCAGTAGCCGCGCGAGGCGATCTCGTCGAGCGGGAGCTTCTCCAGCACCGTGCGGCGGTACGCGCGGAAGCCGGCGGTGATGTCGTTGATCTTGGTGCCGAGCGCGACCCTCGCGTAGAAGTTCGCGACCCAGGACAGCGCCTTGCGCTGGAACGGCCAGTTCACCGTGCTGCCGCCGGGAACGTAGCGGGAGCCGATCGACAGGTCCGCGTCCTCGAGCGCCGCCAGCACCCGGGGCAGATCCTCCGGCGCGTGCGAACCGTCGGCGTCCATCTCGACGATGGTGGCGTAGTCACGGGCGAGTCCCCAACGGAACCCGGCGACGTACGCGGCGCCCAGACCGGCCTTCTCGGTCCGGTGCATGACCTGGATCCGCTCGTCGGCCTTCGCGAGCTCGTCGGCGACGTCGCCGGTCCCGTCAGGGCTGCCGTCGTCGACGACGAGGGCGTTCACGTCCGGGAGTGCCTTGAGCAGACGTTCCAGGATCGGGCCGATGTTCTCCCGCTCGTTGTACGTCGGGACCACCACCAGCACCGGGTCGATCCCCTGGGCCCCCCGTGGCGCCTGCGCCATCCGCTTTTCCTCCGTGTTCCGGCGGGTCAGCCCGCCGCTTCCCTCGTTGCCTTGGCGGCGCTCGCGCGCCGGGTGCGGACACGAAGCACGTACCCGCCGGTAACCCCGGCGATCGCCAGGGCCAGCAGCCCGTACTCCGTCGTCACACCGAGTAGATCCGACAGCGTAGTCTGCTGCCTCAGCGGCACGCGCCCCACCAGGGAATCTGCGGTGAACAGGCTGGTAGAGGCCGTGATCGAACCGTCGGGCGCGACGATAGCGCTCACCCCACTGGTAGCGGAGACGATCACAGCGCGGCCGTGTTCGACCGCCCGCAGCCGTGACATCGCCAACTGCTGGTAGCTCATCTCCCCCGGTCCGTACCAGGCGTTGTTGGTCGGCACGACGAGCAGTTCGGCGCCGTTGTCGACCGACTCCCGGGCCGGGTAGTCGAACGCGGTCTCGTAGCAGATGAAGACCCCGACCTTGGTTCCCGCGACCGACAGCGCCGAGTTGGCGCCGTCACCCGGTGTCATGTTCGCGACGCTGTCGACGAACGGGGTCACCAGCTTCGCGAGCTCGCGGGCGGGGACGTACTCGCCGAACGGGACGAGCTGCTGTTTGGCGTAGCGCTGGCCGGGGCCGGTGACCGGATCCCAGACGAGCGCGGAGTTCTGCGCCGAACCGTCCGGCAGCCGGACCAGCGCGCCGATGATGGCCTGCTTGCCGAAGTCGCGGACCATCTGGTCGACGCCGGGGTCACCGGTGCGCATGGCCATCGCGGTCTCGGGCCAGACCAGCAGGTCGACCTTCGTGTTGTCCGCCTTGAGTTTCTCGAGCAGCCGGGCACTCTCGGCGAGGTGGTTGTTCCGGAGCTCGTCGCGGCGGCCTTCCAGCGCCAGCCCGATGTCGGGCGCGTTGCCCTGCACCGTGGCGACGGTGAGTTCACCGTCCTGGGCCTCGGTGCCGATCGTCGGCCACACCGCGAGGCCCGCGACCACCGGTACGAGCGTCAACGCCGACGTGGCGACCAGCGAGCGAGCGGGATCGGCTCCCTTGAGCCGCAGGCACAGTGCCGCGAGTCCGAAACCGGTCAGCACGACCGCGAGACCGACCAGCGGAGCGCCACCGATCGAGGCCAGCGAGACGAAAGCACCCTCGGGCTGGCTGAACGCCACGCGGCCCCACGGGAACCCGCCGAAGGGGAACCAGGTGCGCGGTGTCTCCATCCCGATGATCACCAGCGCCGCCCACAGCGGTCCGAGCGGCAGCCTCCACACCACGGTGGCGAACGCGCCGCCGAAGCCGAGATACACCGACAGCGCCATCGCCAGCCCGAGCCACGGCCACGGTCCGAAGTCCGGTCCGAGGAAGTCCAGCAGCCAGGTCAGCAGCGGCAGGAAGAACGCCATCCCGAACACGAACCCGTAGCCGAACGCGCCGCGGAACCGGCGTCCGTGCACCACCAGCGCGAAACCGGTGAACGCCAGCGGTGCGAGCCACCACAGTGGCCGTGGCGCGAAACTCAGGTACAGCGTGAAACCCGACGCCGCGGCGACGAGGAAACGCAGGAGCCAGGCGCGGGAGAACCGCTTTCGCCTGTCCGCTTCGGGAGCCGGGTTCGTCACGGTCGAGGACACCTCTGAACCCTAGGCCGTCCGGGTGAACACGTCGTGGATGACCTGCCCGTCGCGGACCGTGCGCAGACAGCGGGGCAGGGTCGCTCCCTCTTCCAGGTTCGGCAACGGGGGTACACCCGCCCGCGGATCGGTCGACCAGCGCTGCACCCGCGAATCCGGTGTCGCGACGACGAGGTCCGTGGCGTCCCACACCGCGTAGTGCGCGGGAGCGCCCGGGACCAGGCTGCCGGTGACGCCGTCGTTGACCCCGGCGGCGCGGTGTCCCGCTCGGGTGTGGGCGGTGAAGGAGGCGCGAGCGGACAGTCCCGACCCCGGGGTGCCGTGGTAGGTCCCGGCGCGGACGGTGGCCCACGGGTCGACCGGTGTGACCGGGGCGTCGGAGCCGAAGGCGAGCAGGAGCCCTTCGGCGGCCATGGCGGCGAAAGGATTGAGTTTCGGCGCACGCTCGGCGCCGAGGCGATCGTTGTACATGCCTTGCGTGCCACCCCATTCCGCGTCGAACTGAGGCTGGACGGACGCGACCACACCCCAGCCCGCGAGTGCCCGTGCCTGCTCGACGTCGATCATCTCGACGTGTTCGAGCCGGTGATGACAAGCGGCCAGCCCACGCCGTCCGGCGGTCTTCTCCGCGAGCCGGAAGCCTGCGACGACCTCGGCGACGGCGGCGTCGCCGATGACGTGGAAACCGGCCTGTAGTCCGGCCTCGGTGCAGGCGCTGACGTGCTCGGCGATGGCGGGGGCGTCGAGGTAGAGCGTCCCGGAGGTGCCGTGGGCGTCGGCGTACGGCTTGTGCAGCGCGGCGGTGCGGGAGCCGAGCGCGCCGTCGACGAACAGGTCGCCCGCCACTCCTCTGGCACCCAGCGCACGAGCGGTGTCCACTCCGCCGCGTTCCCCCCAGTAGCCGATGACCTCCGGCAGTCCCGGTTCCGCGGCGAGCGCGAGCAGATCAGTGAGGTCGTCGGCGCCGGAGATGTCCGGGCCGGCGCACTCGTGGACGCTGACGACCCCTCGTGCGGCGGCCTCGGCGAGGAACGCGCGCTGAGCCTCGCGGCGCTGCTGCGGGGTGATCGCCTCGCGCATCGCGGCACGGACGCGGTGGTGTGCGTCGCGGGTCAGCGGCCCGTCGGCCGACCAGCCCGCCGCGTCGTGCACACCGTGCGCCAAGGCGACGAGTGCGCTGGAAACGAGCGCGGAGTGGACATCGACGCGGCTCAGGTACACCGGGGTTCCGCTGGAGGCTTCGTCGATCTCCGCGCGGCTGGGCAGCCTGCCGTCCGTCCAGCGGGACTCGTCCCAGCCGTGCGCGACCAGCACCTGGCCCGGCCGGACGGCGTCGCGGACCGCGGCCAGCAGTTCGCCGGCGCCGCGGATGTTCGCGAGGTCGAGCCCGGTCAGGTGCAGGCCGGTCGCGGTGGCGTGAACGTGCGCGTCGACGAAAGCGGGGGCGACGAAGGCGCCGTCGAGGTCGACGAGCTCGGCGTCGGGATGCAGTGCCTTGGCCGGACCGTCCTGCCCCACCCAGACGACGGTGCCGTCCGTGATCGCCATGGCGGTGGCGTCGGGGGCGGAGGGGCTGTAGATGCGCCCGCCGAGCAGGAGCGTGGTTCGCGCGTTCGTCACGCTTCCGAGTTTGCAGCGTGCGGATGATCACGACGTGGTTAGGGTCGGTGAAATGAGCCGGGGAGCTGATCGAACGGTCGCCGGGACCACTTTGTCGGCGGCGTTTGGGGCTCGGGGCGGTGGTCGTTTTCACCGCGGTCCGCGACACCTCGATCCTGCGGCCCTTGATCGCGCTGGCGGCGCCGTCGGGGTGGCCGTCCGATCTGGTGGCGGTCTCTCTGTTGCCGCTGGTCGCGGTGCTCGCCGCCGTGTTCCTGACGCGATGGTGGCCGTGGCTGCTGGTGGCGGGGGTCGTCCTGTCCCTGCCGACCGCTCTCGTGCACCTGAACCCGGATCTGGGCGGGCATCCGTCGCTGACGATCATCGCGCTGGCCGGACCGCCGGTGGTGCTGCTGGCGGTGCTCGCCGCCGCGCAGAAACTCCTGCGCCGAGGCGCCCGGACCGCCGGGCTCGTGCTCCTCGGGCTCACCGTGGGCACACAGTTGTTCGCCGCGAGCCTGGCGGGCGCGTCGTGGCTCATGCTCGCGACCGGAGGCCTGGTCTGGCACCTGATCCTGACCGTGTTGAGCATCGCCGGAGCCGCGCTGGCCGTCTCCACGCGCGGTGCCCGCGCCCGGGATCCGGAATGGCCCGCACCGCGTCCGCTACCGGCCCGGTTCGCCGTCGCCGCGATCCTGGCCGCGCTGCTTCCGATGGCCGCGGGCGCGGTGGATGTGATGAAGGTCAGCGAGATCCTCGAGTTGCCGGTCGAGTCGATCAGCAGGCACGCGGAGGTCGTCGTGGCCATCGGCGGGCTGATCGTGCTCGTCGGCGGGGTCATCGCCTGCGCGATCGCCGGATCGCGAGCGTTCTTCGCCGCGGCGACGTCGGCGAGTGTGCAGGTGGGCGCGATGGCACCGCTGCTGCTCGCGGTGTACTCCGTGGCGTTCCAGCCGGTGCTGAGCTGGCTGGCGGCCGCGGTGGGTGTCGCCGCCGGATGCCTGGTGGGGGCATCGCGCTGGAGGGTGCAGTTCGCCGTCGGCGGGGCCGTGGTGTCCGCGCTCGTGCTGTTCATCGTGGATCTTGGGACCGGCGGGGTGCCGGAGAAGCTGATCGACCACGACGCGGTCATCCCGGGAGCTCTGCTGCTGGCGCTGCTGTGCGCGGCCGTCGTCGCGGTGATCGTCACGACCGGGCCTCGTCTCGCCGAGGACGGTGTCGTCGTACCCGTGCTCGGTCCGCTGGCCTCGGTGCTGGTGTTCGGCGGCGCCGGGGCGATGACCGCGGTCGGCGTCCAGAACGCGTCACCGACCCGACTTGAACCGGTTCATCACCTCGGCTACTCGGCCGGTCTGCTGCTCCTCGCCGCCGCGCTGATCGCCGGAACCGGTGCCTTCGAACACCTTCGCACCCGCTCGAAGCCGGAGGCAGTGTCCGCCTGACACACCGAGCACGACAGGAATATTTACGTCGTCCGAACGATGTGACAGGATATTTTCACGCGTTTCCGACGACGAGGAGTACAAGTGACTGCAATCCAGGAACCGACCTCGCCGGTGGCCGCCTACGATCAGCCCTACGACTACACCCGAGTCGAGCTGACCGAACCCGACTGGCGCCGCTTCCCCGGCTGGCACGACGTGACCGAGGCACAGTGGCGCGACGCGCAGTGGCAGCGAGTGCACTGCATCCGCAACGCCAAGCAACTGCGCGCCCTGATGGGCGACCAGCTCGAGGAGCGCTTCTACGAGGACATGCTCGCCGACCAGCGCGAGATGGCCACGATGTCGATGCTGCTGCCGCCGCAGATGATCAACACGATGGCGCCCAACGCGGGCACGGACCCGGTGAAGGTGACCGAGGCCTGGTACGCCGACCCCATTCGCCGCTACATGCTCCCGGTGCGCAGCGACCGCGACACCGAATGGCCGAGTCACCCGCACTCCGAACGGGACTCGCTGCACGAGGCGGAGATGTGGGTCGTGGAGGGGCTGACGCACCGCTACCCCACCAAGGTCCTCGCCGAGATGATCTCCACCTGCCCCCAGTACTGCGGGCACTGCACGCGGATGGACCTGGTCGGCAACTCGACCGAGCAGGTCGAGAAGCACAAGCTCTCGCTCAAGCCGGTCGACCGCCAGGACGCGATGATCGAGTACCTGAAGAAGACCCCCGGTGTACGTGACGTGGTGGTCTCCGGCGGCGACGTCGCCAACGTGCCGTGGCCGCAGCTCGAGTCGTTCCTCATGCGGCTGATGGACATCGACACCGTCCGAGACATCCGGCTCGCCACCAAGGCGCTCGCCGCCCTGCCGCAGCACTGGATTCAGCCGAAGGTCGTCGAAGGCCTCGAGCGTGTCGCCGGCACCGCCCAGCGCCGCGGCGTCAACCTGGCGATCCACACCCACGTCAACCACGCGCAGTCGGTCACGCCGCTCGTCGCGGAAGCCGCCCGGACCGCGCTCGACGTCGGCGTCCGCGACGTCCGCAACCAGGGCGTGCTGATGAAGGGCGTCAACGCGACCCCGGCCGAGCTGCTGGACCTGTGCTTCGCGCTGCAGGGCGAAGCGAGCATCCTGCCGTACTACTTCTATATGTGTGACATGATCCCGAACGCCGAGCACTGGCGCGTTTCCGTGCACGAGGCGCAGGAACTGCAGCACGCGATCATGGGGTATCTGCCGGGCTACGCCACACCGCGGATCGTGTGCGACGTGCCCTACGTCGGGAAGCGTTGGGTGCACCAGCTCGCCGACTACGACCGCGAGCTCGGCATCTCCTACTGGACGAAGAACTACCTGACCAGCGTAGACAGGGAAAACGTCGCCAACGCCGACGAGGCCCTGCAGCAGCGCTACCCCTACTACGACCCGATCTCCACCCTGCCTGAGGCCGGCCAGCGCTGGTGGCGCGACCAGCCCCCGATGGCCTGACCGGACGGCTCCCCCGAGGGGGCGTTCAGGCTCATGTGGGAGCTTTGAACGCCCCCTCCGCCGTACAGGCTGTTTGTTCTGGTCAGGACCGGTTGCTACCGGTTGCGACCGGCCCAGAAACGGCCCAGAAAATCCACAATGGACAGTCAGGCCACTCGGAAGCTAACCGGAGTGAGACCCTCTAACGCAAATCATTGAGCCGCGTCCCGGGCCTTTCTTGTCGCATTCTTCACGCGAGACCAGAAGGAGGCACTCTAAAGTCCCTTCGATTCGGCGCTACGAATTACTTTCTCTACGAGAAAGTTCGAGCCCGGACGGCGCCGCTGCCCCAGACGTAGGCGTCCGCAGCGGCGCGCCCGCCACTTGTGAAATAGGGATTGCTGGGCTCGTTCCGGCTGCGGTGATGGCATTCTGGAGACGTGTCCAGGTCCTCGCGTTCCGAGACACCGAGGCCTACCCCGGGTACCGGCCCGACACCACGCGGGAACCACTGGCCCTTCCGGTGGCGACTGATCGCTGATCAGCGGTGTCGGCGTGGATCTGCTTGCGATGGTTCGGCGGGCCGGGTGATCACTGGTCGGCGTAGCGCTTGGCGAGCTCCTCCTCTCGGGCGGTGGGCCAGGGGCAACGGATGTCGCCTTGGGTGGCGGCGAAGAAGAGTTCCATGTGCACGTGCCAGGCGGCGAGGGCTTCGGGGCCGTGTGCGTTCTCTTGAAAGAGGGTCACGGTGGTGCCTTGCAGGCGTTCGTGTTGGAACTCCCAGCGCACGACGCCCTGTGGGATGCCGTCCTGGAGCCACTCGTACTCCAGCAGGTGGGGTGCTTTGGAGCGGGTGAGCCTGCCCGGAGTAATGCCGGGGTGGGCGGCGCGGGTGGGAACGGTGTCGGTGGTGCCTTCGGTGAGGAGGGCCCAGGCGTCATCGAGCGGGGTCCAGACGAGGTCGCGGGCGAAGTGAATGCCGTCGGGGTTGTCGGCGCCCTCATCGAGGCCGAACCTCGCGATGTAGTGCTCGATGCGCGAGAGCCATTCGGCGGGTGGCTCGAACTCGGTGCCGTCGGCGTGGGCGACCAGGGCATCCAGGCAGGTGATCCAGCCGGGGGCGTCGCGGCCGGCGGAGAGCTTCGACGAGACCGCGGCGGTGAACACCAGCAGGCAGCCGTCGGCCTGCGGGAGGATCTCGAAGCGCAGCACGTCGTTCGCCCAGCGGAAGGCGAAGACCTTCGGCGGGTCGGACTCGAGCAGTTCGCCCTCGCCGCCGTCGGCGTCGACCGGGGCGGCGTCCGGGAAGGTGAAGCGCAGGGTGCGGCCGTCGATCGTGACCTCGGCCGGGAACCAGTGCTTCATCTCGGCCGGTTCGGTGACCACCTGCCAGACCTTCTCCGGCGAGTGCCGCAGCCGGCGCTCGAAGCGCAGTACGTGCTTGCCCTCGATCATCTGCAGTTCCGCGTCCACGGGTCAGTCCCTTCGATCTCGTCGAGTCGGCGTTCGAGCGCGTCCAGGCTCTTCTCCCACATCGCGCGGTAGGGCGCGAGCCAGGCCTCGACCTCCGCCAGCGGGCGCGGGTTGACGCGGTACCAGCGGCGTTGGGCGTCCGTGCGCACCTCGACCAGGCCGGCCTCGCGCAGCACCTTGAGGTGCTTCGACACGGTCGGCTGGGTCAGCGTCAGCCGGTCGACGAGGTAGCCGACCGGCTGCTCGCGTTCACGCAGCAGGTCGAGGATCTCCCGGCGACTCGGATCCGCCAGCACGGCGAAGGTAGATGCCATGACAGCAATATAGCTGAAAGGGTATATGAGTGCCCGGTGCGCCCGTCACGCGGGCTCGACGCGGCGATTCTGCCGCCGACACTTCCCCGGGTTCGCGACACGCGTCGGCGGCCGGCACGGATACGGCGAAAAGCGGCATCCGAATCGACTCCTATGAGCGGGCCGGGAAGTTCACCTCATCCAGCCCGCTGACCATCCAGGTCCGGTGCCGCGACCTGGATGTCGGCTGCACGACCGACATCGGCGAGATCACCCACGAACTCGGGGACTGGCCGGATCAGGGCTGGGTCGACTGGAACATGCACTCCGACGAGGCGGCCTCGCCACAGGCTCCCGAGAAGGTTCTGCGGAACAACTTCGGACTCGTCGGCTACGCCTACGACGATGCCGGAATTTACGTCGAACTCGATGGCAAGAGCCAACCCAACTTCCGCTGCGACTCCGCCGGTTACTTCGCCACACCCGCCTGCGTGTTCACCGATGTCATCCCTCGCCTGAACTACGTGTACGGCGACAACTACGACGAGGTGGTGGATCACATCCGCAGGGCGCAGAACAACCCCGATGTCACCCATCCGCCGAAGCCCGGCAAGGTGATTCCCGGCAAATATCCGCCCACCGATCTGGATTCCGGCCTGTACCGCGTGGAATACGAGGGCTCCACCTGGCGGAAGAATCGCGGTGCCAAGAACACCGCCTGCGCCACCCTGCCGCCCCCGCAGAAGGGGCAGGACTGCGATGAATACCCCATCGCGTCGACCAAACAGGGAGCCGGGTTCGGAGACGGCAATTTCTCCGTCGAGTATCTGGACGAAGGCCACAACCGCAGGGCAGGTGGAAAGCTGCCCGGTTACTACAGCTGGGACAGGATTCTCTACTGGGACAACGCCACGAAGCCGCCGCTGGACCAGTTCCGGGTGAAGGCTGGACAACCCACGCGGGTCAGCGGCCCGCGCCACGTAGGCCTTCGTACGCGGCTACCCCCTGCCTGAGCACGAGGCAGGAACGGTGCGGATCGAGGACGCGGACCTCGCAGCACTCAGTTCCTGGGGATGATCTCCAACTACGTCTTCTGACCGGCGCTCCTGGTGCCGTACTGAGAAGTGAGCGCCGAACGCGTCGTCCAGGTGGTTGACGAGGCCGTCCGCACCATCGCCGCCCGGTACGGACGACCGGGCCGAGCGTGCTCGCCGGCGACTGAGTCCCGTCGGCATCCGAGCTCCCGATCGGCCTCTCGTTCGTCATGTCGGATTTGCGGGAAGGGGGAAGATGAATCCGGTCTGCCCGGTCCCCTCGCCCAGGAATTCGGGCCCGACCACCTGAGCACCATGCTGGTTCCACAATGTCGTGCCACAGGGCGTACACACGGGCCTGCTCGCGCCGCCGGCTATCGGCGTCCATCCCTGGTTCCGGATGACGGCCATCCCGTTCATCTCGGCATGCCGATCGACTCCACCGGGTACGCGAACCAGCAGATCGCCGGGCTGGGCGGCTCCTCGCTGCGCTCTGGTGAAGTCGTCTCCGCCATTCTGCGTGACGACATTGAATTCGTTGCCGTGACTGTCGCGCACCCTGATCACGGACACCGTGTTGTATTCCCCGGTCCGCGGGTTGAGCATGCGGTGGTAATAGGAGGCCCGGTCGCCGAGATCAGCGGCGAGCTGTTCCTGGCACGGGGTGAGCCCGAGCGGGTCCAGCCAGGTGTGCGGGTTGGGCACGTACTGATGAGGGTTGGCTCCCCCTCGCAGGCCGATCGGGTCGGCGCTGCCGTATCGGGCGGAATCGGGATCGTAGTGGCGCAGGACGTTGTAGTTGAAGCCGGTTTCCGGGTCGTGGTACTGGCCGGGGAACCGCAGCGGGGTGCCGGTTCCCGCGCCGCCCCGGCTCAACGCCGTGGCACCCCAGAGGGTCGTGCGGTGGAACCAGGCCACGTCCCCTCGATCGTCCACCAGCTCGGTCGGAGTGCCCACCAGATCGGTGATGATCGAATAGAACCGTTCGTCGATCCATTGCTGCGGTGCGTGGCGCAGCGGCGATCGCTCGGTCTGGGTCAGTGGGCGGCCGGTGCCCGGTTCGCAGTTCCACACCGTGACACGGGCGTCCCCCGGACCGGTGCCGTTCGGCACGCCGACCGTGTGCGCCTGTTCGGCCAGCACGAGCCCATCCCAGGCGAATTCGATCTGCTCGAGCACCCCGGAACCGTCGAGGGTGAGCCGCTGCTTGGCGATCCGGCGGCCGAGCGCGTCGTAGCGGTAACGCCAGCGGGTGCCATCCGGGGTGAGCACCTCGGAAAGGCAGTCGTCGGAGTTCCAGAAGTACCGCCAGGTGTCGGGGCGACGGGACAACCGCTTCCGTTGCCGCAGCACCACCCGGCCCTGCGCGTCGTGCTCATAGCGGACGTTGCCGGCCCGGCGGATCAGCGTGCCACGGTATTCCCGCGCGCCGAGTTCCTCGGCGGTCGGCTCGGGAGAGGTGGGCCACGACGCGTGCGCGACGTTTCCCGCGGCGTCGTAGGCATACCGCTCGCTCCAGCCCGAGCCGCTGACGGCCACGACCCTGCCCACGCGATCGAGGTCGAACCGGCGCGGACCGGTGAGTCGATCGTCCATCGCGGTCAGGAAACCGTCCTCGCGGTACCGGTAGGAACGTCGCTGTGTCTCGGTTCCCGCGGCATCGGTGAGTGACTGTGAGCGCAGCCGGTGGGCGGCGTCCCACGACTGGGCGAGTACCGCCTGGCTGCCCCATTCCCGCCGGGTTTCGTTGCCGGCGCTGTCGTAGGCGAAGCGCAGCGTGCGCCCGGCGGTGTGCAGCGACACCGGCCGGGGACCCGCGTCGTAGTCCCACACGCTCTCCGCTCCGGACGGCGTGCGGCGGCGGACCAGCCTGCCGAGCGGATCGTAGGCCGAGGCGACGGTGCGGCCGTTGACGGTCTCGGTGAGCACCCGTCCGTCCAGGTCCCGGGTGAAGGTGACGCGCGCGTCCGGGTTCGTCGCTTCGATCACGCGGCCCGCCGCGTCGTAGGCGAACGTGGTGACCGCCGCGCCGTTGCGGCGTTCGACGACGCGCCCGAGGACGTCGTAGCGGAACTGCGCGGTCTCCCCCACGCCGTTGACGCGTTCGACCAGCTGCCCGGCCGCGTCGTGCCGGTAGGTCAGCACCCGACCGTTGAAGTCGGTCTCCCGCACCAGATCGCCCGCCGCGTCGTACTCGTAGCGCCACACGAGGCCTTGCTGGTTGGTGACGCTGGTCAACCGGAGTTCGGTGTCGTAGCCGTACTCCATGCGGGTGCCGTCGGGACGAGTCTCGGCGGAGGGCAGGTCGGCATGGGTGACCTCGGTGTGATGGATCTGGCCGAGGGCGTCGACATAGGTACGCAGATTCCCTTCGCCGTCGTAGATCCACCGTTGTGTGGTCCCTTCCGGCGAAGTCTCCCAGGCAGGCAGGCCGTCCACGGTCCAGCCGAACCGCGTGGTGGCCCCGGCCGGATCCACTACGGCGCAGACCCGCCCGAATCCGTCCCGCTCGTACCGGGTGACCGCGCCCGAGGGATCGGTGACCGACACCGGCAGTCCGGCGTCGTTGCTCAGGATGGTGCGCACTCCGCCGAGAGGATCCGTGATCGTGGAGAGGTTTCCCTGCTCGTCGTAGCCATAGCCGCTCGCGCGGCCCGCCGCGTCGATCACGCGGGTGAGGTTGCCGCGCTCGTCGTATTCCCGCCGTGAAACCGTCCCGTCCGCCGCGATCATCGTCACCGGCAGCCCGAGACCGTTGTGCTCCAACCGGGTCTGCGAGCCATCCGGCCGGGTCACCGCCACCACGTTCCCGAACTCGTCGTGCTCGTACCGCACTGTCCGGCCCAGCGGATCGGTACGGGAGAGCAGCCTGTCGAAGGCGTCCCATTCCGAACGGACCTCATGCCCGGCCGGGTCGATCTCACGCACGGTCTGGCCCAGTTCGTTGAGGTGGTAGACGGTCTGCTGTCCCAGCGAGTTGGTCCATCGCCGCACTGTGCCCTCGTACGCCATGGTGCCGCTGAGGAACCCGCCGGAACCTTCGGCCCGCACCACCCGCCCCTCGGAGTCGTAGCCGTAGCGGTACCAGGCACCGTTGCGGTCGGTCCAGCCGGTCATCCGGCCGGCGCCGTCGTAGCTGAACCGCAGCGGCGTCCCGGAGGCGTTGGTGACCTCGGTGAGCCTGCCGTGCTCGTAGCCGTACCGCAGTAACAACAGGTCTGCACCGTCGTCGGCGCCACACAGGTGCAGGGCGCGGATCATCCCGCCCGCCGACTCGACCCGGATGCGGTAGCCCCCGCTGTGCCGGATCTCGGTCGGCACCCCGGCATCGTCGCGGACGAAGTCGATGCGGTGCCCGTTGCGGTCGGTGATGGCGTGCAAGGGCAGCACCCCGGTGCCGCCGCCGAAATGCAGCGTCCGGCCCTCTTCCGGCAGGGTGACCGTGTAGCCCTCGCCGGTCAACGCGAGCGGCCGCCGCGGCCCTGCCTGTGGCAGGGATTGCGGCATCGGGTGCGGGTAGAACAGGAGCGTGCCGTCATCGCAGGCGAACGACACCCCTTCCCCGTCGATCTCCAGCCGTTGGTCCACAGTGGACGCCCAGTTCGGGCCGAACGACCAGCCCGCCCGGTAGGAGGACAGGTGCACGCGGCGCAGCACCAGCGACAGCGCCGCGGCCAGTTCGACGTCGGTCTGCGCGAGCACCACGTCACCGCCGGCCACATCGATCGGGTCACCGCAGGTGTTCTTGTTCTTGTCCGGTACCCCGTCCTGCCGCGGACCGCGGCTGTTCCCCCGGACACCCGGCCCCGCGCCCGAAGCGGAGGTCGAGTTGTTCCCGCCGGAAGGGTCACGACCCGGTGGCGGCGCCCCGCCCGGCCCTTCTTTGCCGCCCTGGTCCGTCTCGCCGTGCGGCCGCGAACCGCCGCTGTTCCCACCGGTCCCGGCAGTGTTCGTCGATCCCGGATCGGCACTGGAGGTCGTGGTCGAGTCCCCGGACGAGTTGCCGTCCTTGCCCGGCGATCCCTTCGAGGAGTCGATGTCCTTCGGTTTGGGTGGAGCCTTGGGCTTGCCGCCCCTGATGCCCTTCAACGCCTTCCCGGCGTCGTCGAAGAGCGTCCCGGCCTTTTTCAGCAACGGCGCCAACGCCTTGAGCGCCTTCACCAGTTTCGTGGTGACGCTCGCGATCTTCGACGCCGTCTTCGCCACCGCGGCCACTACCTGCGGGACCACCCACGTCATTCCGATCCCGAGCGTGAACACCACCTGCAACGCCCACGAGATCAGATGTCCGACCAGTTCGGCGATGATGTCGCGGACCAGCGTGCGGACCGCGGCCACCACCTCGCCCGCGGTCTTCACCCCGCTGGCCGCGCCCTCGGAACCCTTCTGCGCGCTGGCGATCAGGGTCGCGGTGTTCTCGGCCTGCTTGCGGTACGCGTCCGCCGCGTCACCATGCCAGCTCTGCAGGTCCTTCTCGACCAGATCCACCAGCTCCGCGGAGACGCTCCCCAGCTCCTTGGCGATGTTGGTCCAGGTTTCCGACTGTGCTGCGATCTCGTCCGCGTTGCCCGTCAGCGCGTTCAGCGCCTCCTTCAGCGGGCCGACATGCTCGATCAACCAGCCGACCCCGGCGGCGAATACAGCGCCGACCGGGTCCATCGCCATTGTCAGGGCGTCCAGGGCGGTCCCCACCGCGCCCATCGCCACACCGGCCCAGTCCTTGCTTTCGATCGCCGTCTTCAGCTCCGTCGCGCCCTCCAGCAACGGAATACCGGACACCGCCGTCGTCGAGTCCTGCACCGGCGCGACCAACGGATTACTCACGAGATCCTGCTCACTTCCCAGTCGATATCGTCTACAGCCCGATCAGCGGCGGCGCGACAACGTCACCGTGAATCCCTCCCGCTTCACGCTCCCAGCTCAGCACACCGGCACACCACCCACCGCACAGTCGCTCCTGACCGGGCCATTCCCGGCATAAGGCGACATCCGCCGACCTCGGTCGCCGGGGGAACTCGACCCGAAAGGGCAACAGATTGGAACCGCCGTCTCTGTACGGCCGAAACCTCCGCCTCCTCCTGGCCGCAGGCACCGGTCAGGAGGAGGCGGAGGTGAGCGTGTGCAACTCGTCGTCCGAGAGGCAAAGGTCCTTGGCTGCGAGCAGCGCGGGCAACTGCTCGACAGTGCGCGCGGAGGCGATCGGCGCGGTCACCGTCGGCTGCTGCCCGAGCCAGGCCAGCGCCACGGTGGCCATCTCCACCCCACGAGCGGTGGCGACCTGGGTCACGGCGTCGAGCACCCGCGCGCCGCGTTCGGTATCCGCGTAGCCGCCTGCCAATCCGGGCACGTTGCGCACGTTCTCGACGGTCTGGCCCGGACGGTACTTGCCAGTGAGGAAACCCGAGGCGAGCGCGAAGTACGGCACGCACGCCAGCCCCTCGCGCTGCACGATCTCGCGTCGCGCGCCTTCATAGGTGTCACGCGAAACGAGGTTGTACTGCGGCTGGAGCGCCACGTAGCGGGCCGTGCCTGCGCGGTCGGCGAAGGCCAGTGACGCGGCGAGCCGCTCAGGGCTGATGTTGGAGGCGCCGATGGCGCGCACCTTGCCCGCCTGCACGAGTTCGTCCAGTGCGCCGATGATGTCCTCGACCGGAATGGACTCATCCCGGTCGAAGTGGGTGTAGTAGAGATCGATGTGGTCGGTGCGCAGCCGCCGCAGCGACTCCTCGGCGGCGGCCTTGATGGTGGCGGGCGCGAGACCGAGGTGGCTCGGGTGATCGCCCACCTTGGTCGCCACGACCACGTCGTCGCGGTTGCCGCGGCCGGCGAGCCAGTCGCCGATGATGGTCTCGGACTGGCCGGGTTCGTTGCCCTGTTCCGGGAAGTAGTTCATGTACGAGTCGGAGGTGTCGACGAAGTTGCCGCCCCCGGCGAGATAGGCGTCCAGCACCGCGAAGGACTGGGTCTGGTCGGCGGTCCAGCCGAAGACATTTCCGCCCAGGCAGAGAGACGAGACGAGAAGGTCGGACGAGCCGAGCCGGCGAAGGTCAGTCACGTCGGCTCAACGAACGTCCCGCCCGGGATGGTTTCAGCGCGGGCGATCTCTGACCGGACGGGCAACGCACAGTGGCGCTGAGGGCAGCGTGCCGCCGGCACGGACTCTCCTGAATCGACCCGACCTTCCCCACCAGGCCTCCGGTAATACCCATATCCCTTCCGTTGTGGACGCCCGTCGAGCCAACCGACGACCAGACCTGGCTTACCTCGGGGACGGTGGATGTCTCGGACCATCTGTGGTCACCCGAGGAGATCCACGGAGTGGGACGCTGACGTGAACGGCGTCCATCGTTCCGGTCAGGTCATGCGGCACGCCAGGAGAAGTGGTCTCGTCGGCGCAGGGACGCGATCCGGTGGTTCGATCTCCTCCAAGACCGCCCGCCGCTGCTCGTACGGCTCGCCGGAGAGGTCGTCGTCGCCGAGCAGGACGACGTCGAACACGAAGTACGCCACGGCCACCTCGCCGCCGGCGTGGTTCTGCAGAAGCCCGAAATCCGGGCGCCCGTAGGCGTCGAGGGCGACGATCTCGCCGTCCAGCACCGGGAAGCGGGCGGTGAAGTCGTTGCCGTTACGGCTGGTCAGCCAGGTGGTTCCGTCCTGTGCGACCTGCATCGCGGGCCGCCAGATCGAGCGGGACCGCGACCGGGAGTTCACCGCCTCGGGCACCGTGACCGATCTGGACCGGCGCACGCACCAGACGATCGAGCGGTTCCGCCGCGACCTCGGGCACTACACCCCCCTGACGCAACAAGGAGTGATGCTGCACGTGCTCGAAGAGGTCGCGCAGCACCACGGCCAACTGGAGATCACCCGAGACGTGCTCCTGGCCGGGTAGGACCTTCGCGAGCTGCCGGCTGGGACCGGGAGCCTGATGTACCGACCCTCAACCAGCTCGATCCGCACGTCCACGCCGGCGGCCGACCGCGGAGAGGCCCGCCTCCGCGCGGTGACGCGCTGAAGGTCGGTGCCGGGAGCCCCCACTGGCGCCAAGGACGACACCGGCGGGGGCTCCCACCTGCCGGATCGGTGCGGACGGCGACGCACCACTGGACGTCCTTGCCGCCAGTGCCGCACCGAGGGAGATCCGGCCGCGGCGCCTACTTGGCCTTCACGTACTCACCGTGGGCAGTGATGTGATCGCCGGTCGCCTCCCAGGTGTGGCTGGGGTTGGGCTTTTGATCGGTCGCCCCTTTGCCTTCGCTTTGCCACGCGCGTCGGAGCTCAGAGATCACTTTTCGGTACTGCGCCGTCGGCGTGACCTTGCATATCAGGAACTTCTCGTTGTCGAATCGTGCGTACAGAGGGAAGACCGGGCTGTCGTGCTGCCGGTAGGACATGACGACCTCGTTGACCGTTTCCGAGGGGTTGTTCAGGATCATGGGGTGCTGCAGCGCATACAGGTAGCGCTCGGCCAGCTCCTTTTCCGTGGCTTTGTACAGGGCGCCCGTCTCGTCTTTCCACGTGCCCGCGAGGCCGTAGCGGACGGAGATGGCGCGGTCGAGCTTCTCGTCCGTGATCTCCTGGTAGAGGTGGGAGACCTTGCTGACGACTTTCTTGTCCGCGCGGGGCTGGCCGTTGGTGTAGGTCATCGTGGTGTGCATGTCCCCGTGCCAGGCACCCTCGAGGCGGGTCATCTTCGCCCGCATGTCGATGAGGCGGTCCGGGGGCGCGCCGGGAAGGTGGGAGATCGCGTCGAAGATCTGCATGTCCTCCGGGGAGGGCGCCGGGAAGAACAGCACGATCGAGTCGCTGTAGCCCTTGGTCTGTTCGTTGATCGAGTAGTCGCCGTGCAGCAGGCTGGCGCTCAGCGCGTGCAGGCCCAGGATGTCCTTCTTGCTCTTCTTGCCGGGCTGGTGCTGGAAGTTGTCCGGGTTCAGCCGTTCAGCGATCGACTCCGGGTCCCGGGACAGGAAAGCGTACTTCTTGTTCGTCTCGGCGTTGGCCTGTTCGCCGATCTCGAAGCGGCCGTAACGGGCCGTTCTGGTGATGTTGATCCCGCGGATCGTCATCCGGTTGGCCTGAAAGGCGCTCTCCCAGGTGACGTTCTGCTCGTCCTTCTTCATCTGCGTCCACCACTGGTCGATCTGCGCCAGGCGGTCCTGCCAGGTCTCGCCCGTGCCGCCAAGCCGCTGCAGGGCCGCGACGCGCAGTTCCGCCAGTTGCTTGGGTGTGGGGCGGGCTTCCTCGCTCTTCGCCTCGACGAAGCTCTTCCAGGACGATTGGGCACCGGTCACCAGGCTTTTCCTTCCAGTCGGCGCGGCCGGAACCCGTTTCGAGAATCCGGGACGCGGGTCCGAGAGAATTCCTCCGCCGTAAGTCCAAAGGGGATCGCTACCTATTGTGTGTAGCACACACTTCCGACACCGGGCAGGGTATTACCCTTCCCACAATATTGATCTTGGAATAGTTTGATCTTCGAGTCCGTTGATCAGTTCGCGAGGAAGAGCCACCGACCACCATAGGTCGTTTCAGACGAGCCAAGGGCTCGGATTGCGCCATTGTCGCCGATCGCAGTGCCGCCGGTTGCGGACCGCGCGGTCGTACGAGGACTCCGGGCGATCCTCACGCACGTGGTGATCTTCCATTGGAATCGGCTCGGTCTCTCAGCCACCAGCCAGGGCATCCTGGCTCGCGCGGCGACCGCGGCCCTGCTGCCCCGGACCTAATGATGAACCCTGCCACGCTGGCCGCTGTCGTCCGCCGCTTTCCGTTGCTGGGCCGTCCCCGGCCCTTCCTGCCCGTCACTGCCCGAGCGGATTCAGGAGATCGCCGACATCGCCCGCACCGCCGGACACACCGACGGCAGCGGCTTGGCCGCCGGCGCGAACGTCCTGAACAAGGCGGCACTGATCGCGAGCGACTCCGGCCTTGTCGACCTTGCCCGCGACCTGTGCTGGCGACACATCGACCTCTACTGCGTCGCGGACCCGCCGCTCACCGCTCTGCAAGTCCGCCACATGCTCGAACCTGCCCCTCAACCTCGCCCGGCTCGAGCTTCGTGCCACATTCGTCTGTCCGGAGCGGGCTTTCGAGCGGCGTGGGGAGTCCGCGCTATGCGGGACAGCGGTGGTGGAAGGTCGCCCGCGTATCGCCGATGGTCGCGATGACGCCGTCGTCGGTGATCACCGGCCTGCCGAAGCCGCCGTCCGGACTGGTGATGAGGGTGTGTGTGAGCACTCCGCTCTCCCAGACTCCGAGCGCGTAACCGTCGTCGGCGGTCCGGTAGATTCCGGCGGTGCGGGTGCCGGAATCTACGACGGGTTCGGTCGCCCAGACATCCAGCTGACGGACGATCGTGCCGGTGAGGTCCCATTCGGGGGTCACGAATCTGTCGTTCTCGTACTTCTCGCCCGCAATACGGCCGTTGCGGAATGCGGTGACGTAATCGGTGCCCAAGGCGAGCTTGGTCATCGTCCCGTCCAGGTAGCGCACGAAGAAGTCGGTCTCCGAGCTGCTCGCGCGGACCAGGATGCGGCCCTGCTCGTCGATCTCGACCGGGCTGACGTAGCCGTAGACAGCGGGATCGGGGTTGATCGTCAGCACTGTGCCGGGCGAGGCGGCCGGCCAGATCGTCAGATCGAAGGAGTCACCGATGCCGAGCGCGGTCCCGACGACGTCACCGGCATCGTTGACGGCGAGGGCTCGGGCCGTCCGGCGGCCGGGTGGTATCGGAAGAGTGGTGAACTGGCCGTTCCGGTAGACGACCGCGTCGTCTTCGCGGCTGTTGGCGTAGGTCATTCCGACCGCGGTGCCCGAGGAGTTGATGTCGGTCAGTTCGGTTTGCTGGCCGTTCGCCCGGCCAAGGTTTTCGGCTGCCCCGTTGTGCCAGCGGATCACGCCGCCGGAGGAACCGCTGCCCGCGACCCAGCCGCCGTTCGCGGCGGTGGAGACGTGTCCTCTGGTCTCCCCGGCGGGCAGGGGCAGATCTGCATCAGACGACACCGCCCGCTGCGGGCAGCACCAGCCGGCGGCCTCACCTGGAGCACGCTCCCGAGGTCGTTCGGGTTGCCTCCCGACTCGTCCGGTACGAAACACCGGCCCGCAGGAGTGTCGATCGCTTCAATCCAACTGGCGGTCCTCGCGCGCCTTCTTGGAAAGCGACCTGCTGACATAGACCAGCCCACTGGTCAGGACCACGATGTCATCGAAGTACACCGGGTCAGGCAACAGGTCGAACGGAAACACCGTGTAGGCCAAGGAAACCCAGTAGGCGGCCTTGGTCGGTACCGGCGTGCCCGGCTGATGGACCTGGCGGTGCTTCCGCACCAGTTTGACCACAAGGAACAGCGCGACCAGAACGAGGACGACAACCACAACCACGGCCACGACGCCGAGTGTCGTCCACAGAGATTCCATTTGACCCTCTCTCATCACCACAACGCCGTCACCGTCGCGGCACGACCACGATACGAATCTTGCCGTGCCACCGCCACCAGCTTCAGGACCTCAGCTGGGTCACAGTCGGCGGTACACGTCGCGCACTGGGTCTGGAGGTTGCGCGGCGGCGCGGTGTTTCAGTCGTCCGGTGCTTGTGGAGCCTTCGCCGCGACTTTTGAATGAACCGATGGACGCGTTGACGGCCATCGCCCTGCTCGTCGCCCGATATGGGGTGCAAGAGCTGGTCGGCGCCTTGACGGGACATCAGGAGTCCGGTGCGCTGGCCGGCGAGCTGTTCGGTGCTCTGGCTGCGAGCGAACGCAGGCTCAGTGACCGGCTCACCGATGTGGAAAGCAGGCTCGCCGGCGTGGAGCAACGCCTGGACGAGGTACTCGAGCAGCCCTATCAACGTGGCCTCGACGCAGGCTTGCGGAAGCTGCTTACGGTGGGCGTCACCAAGGATCCGTACCTGCGGGCCGCCGAGCTCGACGGCGCGCGCGAACGCTTCGAAGAAGCCGCCGCCGCCGCGCGTTCCCCGCTCCAGACCGCCGTCGCGGAGCGGTACGTCATGCTCTGCGCACTCGGGCTCGGCCACCATGACGCGGCGCGGACAGCCTGGGGTCAGCTCAACGCCTCGCTGACCGTCGCCGCGATCGACCTCGGCGAGGCGGTCCGCAGGTCCTACAAGACCGCCAGGCGACGGCTGGCCGAGCGCGGTGAAGACCGGGGAGTCAAATACGCCGGACAGGGTGACTTCCGGGGCCGTCGCTACGAAAAGCGCGCCGCCGCCGAGGATCAGCGCGTGCGCGCGGACGCCGCCGACGTGGTCGCAATAGTCGGACGGCTGCTCGACGAAGCGGCCGCGCTGGGCATGATCCTCGGCGAACCTCGGTCACCGAGGATCACGTGCCGGATCGGGCGCGGCCGGTCGCTGCTCGTGTTCTCGCCCGGAGGCGCTGTTCCGGCGTACCGCTGGATCGACGAGGGCTGGTACGAAACCCGCTGGCTCGTCGAACCCACCGTTCCGGGACCCGTGCGGTTCGGCTCGCTCGAGGTGAATTGGACGCGGTTCAAAACCCAGGCACAGACCGTGACTGATGCCCCGCATCTGCAGCCGCTGCCAGACCACGACGGCCTGACGATCAATGTCAAGGAAAAGATCACGGTGCGAGCCGACCCGCCGATCCCCCGCACCATGCCGATCACGCAACCCGGAAGGTCCCGGGCGTTACAGGTCGCGGGAAAGCGACCTTTCGCCTCATCCGAGGCAGGGTATGAGATCCCGGCGGGCTCTCGTTCGGCTGAAGTCTCGGACATCGTCGCCGTCGCGTCCGACAACCGCGGCCGCCTGCTGGATCCCGGCTCGATCCGCGTCGGCCCGATCACTTTCGTCCGGTACTCAGCGACCTGAGCAAACGGTCGAACTCACGCCAGCGCGACGGGGACGCACCCGTCTCCGCACAACGGCCTCACCCGCCCGACCCGTTGGCCGGGGTGGGCGGCGCGGCGGGAATCCGGCCCGACTCCGGGCCGGCATTGGCGTCGAAGGACATGCCGGAGTAATCGGGGTCCAGCACGGAGATCGCGTATGTGGCGGGCGCGGCCACCACGGCCGCGACCCCGACGACGAGCCCGGCGGTGACCAGACGGGGCGAGGCGGTCTTGACCACGCGCACCAGGACCAGCGCGACGACGGCGGCCACGCCCAGCGCGAGCGCACCCCACTTCGCCCACGGCAGGAAATTCGGGTAGTGCGACCACAGCCACGCGGCCCAAACCACCTCGGCCGCCACCGCGAGCGGCAACAGCCAAGCCTGCTTGCCGCCGTCCCGGTACGCCCGCCAGAACAGCACGATGCCCAGGGCGGAGAGCGCAGTGACCGCCGGCGCGAGCGAAGCCACGTACGCGGTGTGCGGGACATCGGCGACGCTGAAGACCAGACCGAAGGTCAGCAGCCACACCCCCCACATCACCAGCCCGCCGCGCACCGGATCGGCGCGCTCGGCCCCGCGCCGCCGCCACAGTCCACACAGCAGGGCCAGCAGCGCGAGCGGGTACAGCCAGCCGACCGCGACGGCGAGGTGGCCGTCGAACAGCTTGGCCCAGCCCTTCTGGACCGGCCTGCTCGTCGCCTTCGTCGGGTCCTCGTCGGGATTTCCCCGCTTGGCGGGGAGGATGTCACGCTGCCCGGCCGCCTGCTGCGGGTCGATCACGCCGCCGTCGTTGTCGAACTTCCTGGCGCCGGGCAGCTGGATGCCCAGGTGCCCGAGGCCGTTGTAGCCGAACACCATGGCGAAGGCGCTGTTGTTCGTGCTGCCGTCGACGTAGGGCCGGGCACTGGCCGGGGTGACGGTGTACAGCGCGATCCACGACAGCGACACCGCCAACGTCACCACACCGGCGACCACCACATGCTTCACCCGGCGACGCAACCCGGTCGGCGCACTCAGCAGATAACCGATCGCCAGCGCAGGCAAGACCATCCACGCCTGCAGCATCTTCGCCTGGAAGCCCAGCCCCACCCAGACCCCGGCCCACACCAGCGACCGCAACCGCCCCTCCAGCACCGCCCGCTGATAGGCGTCGACAGCCAGCACCAGGCACATCACCAGCGCGCCGTCCTCCATGCTGTGCCCGAACATCGACGCGGCAACCGGAGTCAACGCGAAGATCCCGGCCGCCAGCAGACCGGGCACCACACCGGCCCAGCGCCGCACCACCCGGTACATCACCAGCACCGAGATCACGCCCTCGATCACCTGCGGCAACGCCAGTGACCAGGCATGGAAGCCGAAGATCTTCGCCGAGACCACCTGCGGCACGAACGAACCGGCCAGCTTGTCCAAAGTGGACGTCGCGTCCACGGCCCCGAACAGGAACGCCTTCCAGCTCCCGGACATGCTCTTCACGGCGTCCGAATACAGCGGCGCGAAGTCCACCGCCGGCAGATTCCACGCGTACAGCACCGCTGCCACCGCCGCGATGCCCAGCAACAGCGGCCGGGCCCAGCGCGGCTGACCGGCCGGAGAACGCCATACCGCCCAGCGAGGAGACGTGCTTTCGGACACGACGTCCTGCGACAACGGAAGACGGGTAAGTGTTCCGGACACTCCGAGAACCTCCAGGCGCAGGCAAACCGGACGAGTCGTTTCGGTGCATTCCCCAGTGCGCGAATTCGCCCCAGCGCGCTACGGCCGGAGCTATCATAGACCCCGACGTTATCCACGAATGGTCGCCACCCATACCGCCGATTGGATTCGCACGCCGCCGGACATGCGGATACGCAGAGCCCATTCGGGCGGGGCACGCCAGGCGCTCAGCTTTCGGCGACAGGATCGGCGTAGCCGGAAACCGTCAGCGCTTCCAGCAGCTTCCGGACCTTGGGAACCCTGATTCCTCTTGAGTCATGGGTGTAGCTGTGGCCGCGTTCTGGGAGACCGCGATGCCGTCACGGCGGAGGACTTCGGTCAGCAAGCCCGCGTTGTGACGTTCGGCCGCGGCGACAGCAGATTCCCCGAAGACGCAAAAGGATTCCTCGAACGGATTCCCGACCACGCCGAAAGACAGGTCTTTTGCGACGAAGATCGAGAAATCGCCGTTGGGGTAGAAAAGGTACTCCCACTTTTCCACGTCACGTACGTCGACGACCCGATGAGGGCGATACTGGGTCGAGAAGTGCACACCGTCGTGGTGGAATACCGAATCCCAGTATTCGACACATTCTCGCAGCACGTCGCAAACCAGTTGAGCGACCGGGAGGGCGGCGTCGAGGAAAGGGCGGCCCGGACCGCCGCAAGGCGGCAACGCCCAGGTCACCGACGGGGCAGGCTCGCGAATGGCCGGCCGCCGGGAACGCGTGAAGGAATATCCTGACACGAACTCCTCCCACAAGCAGTCACCGGTTTCACGCGACAATTCAACGAACGCGAACTCCTCCACGGCCGTAAACGATACCGTGCTCGCCAGTTTTCCGGGTCCGGGTGCTAGCGCGGCGGACCGCTTGAGCGCTGGTTTTCCGAGGTGCGACGAGGACCGTGTCGGGTGACCTTCAAGTCGCCGGAACCTTGTGCGGCCGGGAACCAGTCGTCGTGCATGCACGCCAGGTTCGGTTCAGTCCCCCACCCGGCCGGTGTCGTACGCCCACATCGCGATCTCGACCCTGTTTCGGGCGCCGATTTTGGCCAGCAGGCTGGCGACGTGGGTCTTGGCGGTCGTCAAGCCGATGAACAGCTCGGCGGCGATCTCGGCGTTCGTGCGGCCCCGGGCGACCAGCATCAGCACCTCCTCCTCGCGTTCGGTGAGCGGCTCGATCGGTTGGGTTCGCCGGCTCGACGGTTCTCTGGCCGCGAGGGTGGCCAGCAGTCGCCGGGTGACGTTCGGCGCGATCAGGGCATCGCCGACGGCGGCGGCATGGACGGCCTGAACGAGCAGCTCCGTCCCGGCGTCCTTGAGCAGAAAGCCTCGGGCGCCGGCCCGGAGCGCGCCCTGGATGTACTCGTCGAGGTCGAATGTCGTGATCACCACTACCGCGATCGGGTCCGGGACGCCCCGCCCCGCGAGGAGCTTGGTCACCTCGATGCCGTCGAGTCCGGGCATCTGGATGTCGACCAGGCACACGTCGGGGCGGAGCCGATGCGCCAGCTCGACGGCGACGTGGCCGTCGGCGGCCTGGCCGACGACCTCGATGTCGGGCTGCGCCTCAAGGATCATCGACAGACCGGTGCGCACCAGATCTTGGTCGTCAGCCACCAGTACGCGCACCGTCATCGGCGTACCTTCGTCGGCAGTTCGGCGTCGACCGTCCACCCGCCCTCGGGCGCCGGACCGGCACCCAGCGTGCCGCCGAGCAGCTGCACGCGCTCGGTCATCCCCAGCAGCCCGAAGCCATGGTTCACCGACCGTGCCCGGTCGATCTGTCCGTCGTCGGTCACACGTAGCCGCAGCCTTCCCGCGCCCTCCACCACCCGGATCTCCACACGCGAAGCGTTGCGGGCGTGCCGCAGGGCGTTGGTCAGCGCCTCCTGCGCCAGCCGGTAGACCGCGGCGTCGACCTGGGGCGGAAGGTCGACCAGGCCATCTGGCAGCTCTACGTCGACGACCGGGACCGGGGCACGTCGGGCGAGGGACACCAGGTCGGCGACGCCGGGCTGAGGGGCGTACTCCGCCGGCGCTCCATCGCGCAGCACCCGGACCATCGCCCGCATCTCCGCGAGCGTCCGCGAGGCTTCCCCTTCGATGACCACCAGCGCCTCGAGCGCCGCTTCAGGTCGCTGCCCGGCCATCGCCCGGCCCGCCTGCGCCTGCACAGCTATCGCCGAGACGTGGTGGGCGACGATGTCGTGCAGCTCGCGTGCGAGGCCGACCCGCTCCTGGCTGCGGCTCTGATCCAACGCCCGGCGCCAGCTCTCGGCACGGTAGCGGAACGCCGCTCCGCCCGCCGCAGCCGCCAGTACAGCGAGCACACCGACGACGTCGGCCGGTCCGGTGTAGTCGGCGACCGTACCGATTCCCACAGCGACCGCCGCCACCACCAGCCCGATCACGATCTCGCGCCCTGAGCCCCAACGGGCCAGCGCGTAGACGAGTACCAAGATGTAGATCATCGTGTCGAGGCCCACGCTCGGGGCCCCGCCCAGCAGGCTCGCCAGCCCCAGCGCCATCGCGGTGCCGAAGGCCACCACGACACAGGCCAACGGGTGGGTACGCCGCCACAGCAGCACCGGCGCAAGTCCGACCGCCACGATCGTCGCGAACAGCCGCCAGGCGACGTCGTCCCGGAGGACTCCCTCGAGCAGCGCCGCCACCATCAACACCCCGACCAGCACCCAGTCGCGCGATACCCGTTCGGGAGCGTCCGTGGCGCGGGGCTCGGCCCACAGCGAGCTCAGGGCGTTGGTGGTCACACAGTCAGCCTAGGGATCGCCGAGGCGTCGGGGACCGACCGAAAGAACGAGACGGGTCCGGCCTCGACGCCGATGTACCCGCCGCCGGGCTCGGCGATCGTGGGCCTACCGGTCCTCACCACGACAACGGAGTTTGCGATGAGAACACGTCAACCCACCACGACCGCACTCGAAGACCAGCGGATCCCGGTGAGAGCCAAGCTCGCCGCAGCGTGGACGAGCTTCATGTTCCTGTACGTCTACGTGGACATTCTCGCCTTCTTCAAGCCCGGCGTCATCGAGGACATCGCGGTCGGCGTCGTCTGGGAGTTCGACATCAGCCAGACGTTGTTGACCGCCTTCCTCGCGCTCATGGCGATCCCGATCCTCATGGTCGTGCTGTCGATGACGCTGCCCGCCCGGGCGAACCGCATCACGAACCTCGTCGTGGCCTCGGTACAGGTCCCGTTCGCGGCCTTCAACGTGGTGGGCGAGTCCTGGACGTACTTCTACGGCCTCGGCGTCGCACTGGAAGTGATCGTTCTCGCCTTCATCCTGTGGTACGCCTGGACCTGGCCCCGCACCGCACCGTCGGCGACCAGCCCGGACCGTGAAACCGTTCGCGCCCAACAACAAGCGTGAACTTGGTCAGGTGGGATCGCTCTGCGACGGTGCTCGTCGCGCCTCGACCGCCCCGTCCGGGCTGGGCTGGTCGGTGGTGAAGCCGGCGGATCGGAGGATCCGCAGGGCGGCCTGGTTGGACTCCCGAGACCACGACCCCGCGTCGAGCGTGCGAGCCAGATCCCTAGTTCCGCGGCCGCATCATCGGTGGGACCGGCTGCGAGGCGCGCAGCCAAGCGATCCGCTCGTCGCTCCACGAACCACCCGCCGTCATAGGAGGCACTCCTCGTGGCCCAGGCTCGGCACGGCGCCGACCCTAACGCGGTACACCACGACGGTCGAACGGATACTCGCTCACCGAGGGCGCCATCAAGCGCACCCACCGCTGATGGCGCGACTAACCGCGGAATCGCGCGGCCAATGCGGCGATCGGTGAGCGCCGGGTCCGAACGGGAAGCCGTCCGGAGATGATGTCGTCCAGCAGGGTCGCCACGGTCTCCTTCGCGCAGGTTCGGTTGGCGCCGATCCCGCCCGAGGGACCGCGTTTGATCCAGCCGACCACGTAGGCGCCGGTGATTCTGTCGACGCGGCCGTCGGTGTTCGGGATCGTGCCGCGGTCGTCGTCGAACGGAAGACCCGGCACGGGAACTCCGCGGTATCCGACCGCGCGCACGACCTGGCCGGTGGCGATCTCGCTTTGTCCGTCCGGGCCCGTGACGTGCAGACCGCGCACCTGCGTGTCCCCGATGATCCCCGTGGGCGCGGAGTGGAACCGCAGGACGATGCGGCGTCGGTCCGCGTCCGGCGGCGCGGTCCAGTCGACGGTCTCGCGGCCGAGCTCGCGCAGCAGTTTCGCCTTGCCTGTGCCCGCGTCGATCGCGGCCGTCGTGCGTGGGTCGGCGTCGTCGACGATGAGTGGTACGTCGGCGCGCGCGGCGAGCGCGAGCAGTTCCGGGGAGGTGTAGGCGGCGTCCTCCGGTCCGCGCCGGGCGAGCAGCACGACTTCCCGGATCTTGCTGGTGCGCAAGCGTTCCAGCGCGTGCGGGGCGATCGTGGTGCCGGTCAGGGTCGCCGGGTCGGCGGTGAGGATCCGGGCCACGTCGAGGGCGACGTTGCCGGTGCCGATCAGCACGACGCGTTCCGCGGACAGGTCCACCGCGTTCGCGGGGACGTCCGGGTGACCGTTGTACCAGCCGACCACGGTGGTCGCGGCGACGCTGCCGGGCAGGTCCTCTCCGTCCAGACCGAGTCCTCGCGCGGACGAAGCGCCGACAGCGTAAACGACGGCGTCATGGCGCCCGGCCAGCTCATCGGCGGTGACGTCCCGGCCGACCTCGGTGCCTAGGGTCAGCCGCAGCCGTGGGTGCTCCTGGAGCCGCGAGAACGTCTCGCCGATCCGTTTCGTGGCTTGGTGGTCCGGGGCGACGCCGTAGCGGATTAGCCCGCCCGCGACCGGCAGCCGGTCGATCAGGGTGACCCGCGCGTTCGTGTGCAGGAGCAGGTCCTCGACGGCGTACATACCGGCCGGGCCGGAGCCGACGACGGCGATGTCCGGTGGCGCGAAATCGCTCGGAATGGCCCTGTCGAACGTCGGCGGGCTCCAGCGGTGGAAGTTCGGTGCCGGATCCGCCGAGGACACGACCTCGCGACCCGCGTAGTACTCCGCGTTGATACCCGCGTAGACCTCGAGCGATCCGGTCAGCAGATCCGCCGGGAAGATCGCGTCCACCGGGCAGGCGTCCGCGCAGGCCCCGCAATCGATGCACGACGCGGGGTCGACGTAGAGCATCTCGGTGGTGCCGAAATCGGGCTCGTCCGGCGTCGGATGGATGCAGTTGACCGGGCAGACCGACACGCAGGTGGCGTCGCTGCAGCAGGTCTGGGTGATCGCGAAGGCCATGTCAGATCAGGTTCGCCCGCTTGTAGAACACCAGCGCGGGGCGGGTCAGCAGACCGCACGAACCGAGGAACTCCATCAGACCGGCGCAACTGGAGCGCATCATGGACTTGTGGTGCTCGTTGGTCTTCGCTTCGCGCAACGCTCGAGCGGTGTCGAGTCCCGCGTTCTTGTAGACGTCCCGGTTGACCATGCTGCTGACGATGAAGTACGACGCGATCGCGATGACCAGAGCGTTGATCCGGCGGCGCACGGGACCCGCGCCCTCCAGTTGCTCACGGGTCTCGTCCCTGGCGAACTTCATGTGCCGGGATTCTTCGACCACGTGGATGTTGTTGATGGTGCGCACGAACGGGACCACGCGCTCGTCACGCATCCAGTCGCGCTGCATCACGTCGAGAACCTCTTCGGCGACGAGGATCGCCGCGTAGGCCGCCTCGCCACTGGCCGTCGCCTTGAAGACCCGGCCGAGTTCGACGGCGAGCCGACGCGGGCGGTACGGGGGCGCGCCGAGTTTCGCGGCGCCGCGGGCGAACATGATCGAGTGGCGGCATTCGTCGGCGATCTCGGTCAGCGCCCACTGGAAGGCCGGGTCGGTCGGGTCCTTGGCGTAGAAGTCGCGCAGCACCATCTGCTGGAGGATCATCTCGAACCAGATACCGGTGCTCGCGACCGAAGCGGCTTCCTGGCGCGTGAGTTCCTTTTGCTGCTCCGGGCTCATTTCGCCCCAGTAGCTCGTGCCGTAGAGGGTGCTCCACTCCGGGCTCGCGCCGTGGAAGTTCTTGTCCAGCGGCGTCTCCCAGTCCACCTCGGTGGCCGGGTCATAGGACAGCATCGCGGCCGAATCGAGAAGCCGCTGCGCGGTCTCGCGGCGACCGGCCTCGGCCGTGCGCGGCACATCGGTGCTGGTCATACGGACCTCCCTGACGGCGTCGACAGAGTGCGCGGCTACCTGTTACCGCGATTCACTGTTACCCAAGGTAACATATAGTCGACCGTCTCGCGAGTGGGTGTGTCAGCCCACGGAAGAGGGGAAATCCGCCCATGACCGCATCCCGCCGCCTCGGCACCTTCGACCACGACGGACTCGTCTTCGACGTCCGTGACACCGGCCCGCTCGACGGCACCGTCGTCGTCCTGCTGCACGGATTCCCCCAGACCAGCGCGTCGTGGGCGGAGACCGCCGCATTGCTCCACCAGCGGGGATACCGCACGATCGTGCCCGACCAGCGCGGCTACTCCCCCCGCGCGCGCCCACGAGGCCGCTTCGCCTACCGGTCGAGCCGTCTCGTGGCCGACACCGTCGCGCTCATCGACACCCTCGGCTCCGGACCGGTCCATCTGGTCGGACACGACTGGGGTGCCAACGCCGCCTGGTCGACCGCGGCCCGGCGACCCGATCTGATCAGGTCACTGACCACCGTGTCGGTCCCCCACGCCGCGGCGTTCCTCCGCGCGATGATCAGCAGCGACCAGCTCATCCGGTCCTACTACATGTTCCTGTTCCAGCTCCCCTGGCTGCCCGAACTCGCCATCCGGCGCCGGCCGCGCGTACTCGAACGGACACTGGCCGGCACGGGGATGACACCGGCTCAGATCGACCGAGTCCGCCAGGACATCGTCCTCGGCGGAGCCCTCACCGGCGGGCTGAACTGGTATCGCGCGATGCTGCTGCAACACCCGGCCGCCCTCCGCGCCCGGGTCACCGTGCCGACCACCCACGTCTGGAGCGACGGCGACACGGCCTTGTCACGGCGAAGCGCCGAACTCGCCGGCCAGTACGTCGACGCCTCCTATCGGCTCGAGATCCTGACCGGCGTCAGCCACTGGGTCCCCGAAGAAGCGGCCACGACACTGGCCGCCATCATCGACCGCACAGCCACAGACGCCTCTGGTCCGCCGGCCTAACAGCGCCTAGAAACACACCGAAGCGAGATGTGCGAGGAGCAGCTTCGTCGTGGTCTCGGCGGCCTCTTCGGGGATGTTGTGCCCGATCCCCACGAGATTCTCCAGCCGGTACGGGCCGGTGACCCAGTTCTTGGTCGCCGCCACACCCGAGGGGGCGACCAAGCGATCCTTCGTGCTCGCGATGAAGAGCGTCGGTACCGAGACCCGCTGCTCGTAGCCCGTGAAATCGTTGGCCCGGTACCAGTTCAACGCGGCGGTCAGGGCACCCGGCTGGGAAAGCCGCCGGAAGTACTCCGCGCACTTTTCCGGCGAGGCGCCCGGAATCGTGGGTGGCCCGCCCGCGAGAATCAGGTTCTCCGGGATCGGGGTCGGCGCCCGGAAGTCCTCCATGTACTTGGACGCCTCCCGCTGAACGGGATCGGTCCGCAGCGCCTCGGCGAAGGCGCCGAGATGCGGCACCGAGACGGCGGTCAGCGACCGCACCCGGCGTGCGTACTTCGCTGCGGCGATCCAGGCGACCGCGGCGCCCCAGTCGTGTCCGACCAGGTCGAACCTTTGCCAGCCAAGGGAATCGGCCATCGCCCGGACATCTCGGACGGCGTGATCCAGGTGGTAGTTCTCGATCCCGAGAGGACGTACGCCCGGCGAGTAGCCCCGCTGGTCGGGGGCCACCGCCCGGTAACCGGCGGCGGCAAGTGCGCGCAACTGATGCTCCCACTCGATGCCGAACTCGGGGAAGCCATGCAACAACAGCACTTTCCGGCCGTGCCGCGGACCGGCGGCCACAGCGTCGAAGGTGCCGGCGGGAGTGGGTATCCGCAGCGGTTGAATCCGCGTCGGCTCGGCGGCTTGTGCGGTACCAGCGATACCCAAAGACGCCACACCGATGGCGGCCGTGGCACTCATCTTGATGAAACCTCGACGAGAGGGAGAGAGCGACATGCGGCCAGCCTGTCGGCCGAACGAGACGAAGACCATCGGGAACACCCCCGTCGTCACACTGGTGCAGGCCCTACCAACGACGGGCCCGCGCGAACCCTGGTGATCGGCCATTCCGCCTCGGACTCCGGTTGGCGGTGCACCAGGGGTGGGAAGTCCACGTAGCGTCGTGGCCATGGCCGGGGGACATAGACCCGCATTGAGCTTCCGGGGCCTGGTGGGCCTCGTTGCCGGATTCCTGTTCGGGGTAGGCGTGACAGTCTTCGCCGTGTTGATCGTGACAGGCGAGATCACCTTCATGAACAGCGCGGGCGAGCCCACCACCGATATCACCCGAATACTGCTCGGACTGCTCTTCGGCGCCCTGGGGCTCACGATGGCGGGTGCCGCAATCGCCGGATTCCCCCAAGGGCCGCACAGCAGCAGCGGGCGTGCCGACCGCGAAAGTGGCTTCGACAGCGACGCCGACCCCGACGACTTCGACTGATAGGTGCGCGAAGCGCGGCGGGCGCAGCTACGGAATCACGTGCCCCGCTCGGCGCCGAAGTCGGCCCCCTTGGTTTCGGCACTGAACAGCAAGGCGACGAGGGTGACCGCGATGGTGGCGACCAGGTACAGCACGACCGCGGTGGTCCCGTGGTTCTTGACGAGCCAGACGGCGATGAGAGGCGCGGGCGCGCCTGCGATGATCGACGAGCCCTGGAAGACCAGGGAGGCTCCGGCGAAGCGGCGCTCGGTCGGGAAGAGTTCCGCGATCCAGGCAGCCTCCGGACCGGCGAGGAGGCCGTGCAGCGCCGCGCCGACGCCCACGCCGACATACAGCAGCGGCAGGCTGTCCGATCGGACCATCAGGAAGAACAACGGCGCCCAGACCGCCAGTCCCGCGGCGGGAACCAGCATCGCGATTCGCCGTCCGACCACATCCGACCAGTGGCCGCCCGCCAGCATGCCCGCGAACTGCAGCAGGGATCCGACGGTCACCGCGAGAAGAACGTCGGATTTGGTGTATCCGAACGAAGTCGTGGCATAAGCCACCACGAAGACGGTGTAGACGTAGAACGCGACGTTCTCGCCCAGTCGGACGCCGAGGCCGCGCAGGACCGGTCCCGGGTGAGCGAGTGTTTCCAGGATGCTCGACCGCGGCCGTTCGGCCGTGGCGGAGTCGGCGCGTGAACGCGCCTGCTGGAAGACGGGCGATTCGTCGATGCGGCGGCGGATCCAGAAGCCGATGATCAGCAGGGGAACGGCGAGCAGGAACCCGATGCGCCAGCCCCAGTGCTCGAACTGCCCGGTGGGCAGCGCGATCGTCAGCAACCCCACGACCCCGGTCGCCAGTACCGTGCCGAGCGGGGCGCCCGCCTGCGGCCAGGCGGACCAGAACCCCCGGCGGCGGGGGCTTCCGTACTCGCTGACCATCAGCACGGCGGCACCGAATTCGCCACCGAGCGCGAAGCCCTGGACCAGGCGCAGAACGACGAGCGAGATCGTCGCCCCGATACCCGCCTGCGCGTACGTGGGCAGCAACCCGATGGCCGAAGTGGACAGGCCGAGCAGCAGGAACGTCACGACCAGCATGGGTTTACGGCCGAGGCGGTCGCCGAGATGCCCGAAGACGATGCCGCCGATCGGCCGCGCGACGAACCCCAGCCCCTGGGTGGCCAAAGCCAGCAGCAACTGCGCGACGCCGTTACCCCCAGGGAAGAACAGCGGCCCGAGCACGGTCGCGGCGAGGATGCCGTACAAGGCGAAGTCGTACCACTCCAGAACAGCCCCCGCGGTACTCCCCGCCAGCACACGCCGGAACGCCGAACGGCTCACTCCGGCCCCTGCCTCCGCAGCGGCCACCTCGTCCGGGACGGGCAGGTCGGGCATTTCGCTCTCCTCGGAACGGCGACCGGTCGGCGTGCGACAGGCGGACACTGGTGTCCAACTATCGGGCACCGTGAAGATAGCCGCTCACCTCGGCGGCCCGCAATCGCCCTGGGGCCAAGCGCTAGGCTCCATCGGTGAATCCGGCAGAACTGGTGGGACTCTGGTCGAGTGAACCGTACGAGTACGGCTCGATGGAGATGACCGAGCTGGCGTTGCTGCCTGACGGCCGCGGCTGGTCGCTGTTCGAGAACTCGGTCGGCGCATACGAGATCGAACGGCTGACCTGGAGCGTTCCCGAGCCGGGCCGCCTGGAACTGCACACTCACCTCTACGTTTCCGCCGATATCAGCGAGAATCAGGTGGAGGTCGAACAGGAATCGCCGCTGGACAAGCGGCAGAACGTCGCATACACCCTGAGCGACGACACCACCCCCCTCGAGCCCGACGGGTTCGTCGCGCTGAACCTGAGCGAGCGCGTGGTGGTCCGATCCCGCTTCGGTCTCAGACGGCGTGAGGTCACGATCCACGACGACCAGACCCACGCCGTCGTTCCGTACGGCTAGAAACCAGCACCGCCCCGGCCGCGAAGATCGCACCGAGCCACATCACCGCGGTGGTCCCGGCCGCGTCCGTGGCCAGCCCGCCGATCAACGCTCCGACCGCGATCGCCGCGTTGAACACTCCAGCGAACAGACCCGACGTCGCTTCACGGTCCTCCGGGGCGGCCACCAGCATCCATGCTTGCGCGGCCACCGAGACACCGCCGTACGCCAGGCCCCAGACCACCAAGAGCGCCGCGGCTGCCAGTGTGGTCAGCCCCAGGAGCGGAATCAGCGCCATCGTCGCCGACAAGGTCCCGCTGAGCACCAGCAACGTCACCCGCGGTGATCGCGCCGCTCCGGCGCCCGAGGCGAAATTCCCCGCGACCCCGAAGAGCCCGTAGACCAGGAGGAGCGTTCCGATCTGCCCCGCGCTGACCCCGGACACCTTTTCCAGTACCGGCCGGACATAGGTGTACGCGGTGAAATGCCCGACGACGATCAGCGCCACCACGATCAGTCCGAGGCGCACCCGCGGCACACTCACCAGCCGCAGCATCGCGCCCAGGCGAACGGCCCCTTGCGTCGGTAACGACGGCAGTGACATCACCAAGGCAGCCATTACCACCAGTGAAAGGCCACCGGCACTGACGAAGGCGGCCCGCCAGCCGACCAGTTCCCCGAGGTAGGTGCCTGCTGGTACACCCAGCACGGACGCCACTGCGATGCCGCTGAAGATCAGTGAAGTCGCGGATCCGATCGACCGCGGTGGAACCAGCCGCACGGCCAGGCTCGCGGCGATCGCCCACACTCCGCCCATGCCGATCCCGACGAGGACTCGAGCGACCAGCATGACGCCGAACGCGGGCGACCACGCTGCCAGGAAGTTCCCTGCCGCCAGCAACACCATCAAGGCGCACAGCACGGCCCGCCGATCGAGATTGCCGAGCGCCGGGATCAGCAGGGGCGCGGAGACGGCCGCGACCAGGCCGGTGATCGTGAGCGTCAGACCCGCCATACCTTCGGTGACCTGCAGGTCGCGGCTGATCGGGGTCAGCAGACCCACCGGCAGCATTTCCGAGGTGACCACGGTGAACGTCGCCCCGGCGAGCGAGCTCACCGCCGGCCAGCCCTTTTTCCTCTGTTCGGTTTCCTTTGTCGTCACGTGTTCCAGGCAACCGTCGCCCGCTGCCGGGAACAACGGCCGATGTCTCATCCTTCTATGAGCGGGACTACTTGATCCACGGAAGGAGTGGACCGATGAGCGGCCTGGAGATCCGTGAGCTGGAGGCGTTCCTGGTACTCGCCGAGGAGCTGCACTTCGGCCGGGCGGGCGAACGCCTGTACGTCTCTCAGAGCCGGGTCAGTCAACTGCTCCGCTCGCTGGAGGGACGAATTGGCGCGACGCTCGTCGAGCGGACGAGCCGCCGGGTGGAACTGACTCCGCTAGGAGAGAAGTTCCTCGCCGAACTGCGTCCTGCCTATGAGGCGCTGCGGGCCGCCGTCGAGCACACCCGTTCCACCGCGCGAGGGATCGGCGGTGTGCTGCGAATCGGCTTCCAGGGCATCATCGACGACCACCTCGCGAACGCCATCGGCGGATTTGAGTTCCACCACCCGGACTGCGCGGTGGAACTCACCGAAATCCCGCTGGCCGATCCGTTCGGCTCGCTCCGCCGTCGGGAGATCGACGCGGCGGTGGTGCTGCTTCCGGTGGAGGAACCGGATCTCGTACTCGGTCCGGTTTTCTCTCGTCAGCCACAGATGCTCGCCATCTCGCCTCGGCATCGGTTCGCTCGCAGGGAGTCCGTCACCGTCGAGGAGCTGGCGGAATGTCCTCTGATCGGGATCCGCGGTCCGGCCCCGGAATACTGGCGCCACGCCCAAGCCCCCGAAATCACCCCCGGAGGCCGCCGGATACCGCGTGGACCGACCGTCGGCACATTGCAGGAAGGTATGGGTCTCGCCGCGGCAGGCCAAGGCGCAATGGTGCTGTGCCGCTCGACAGCCGAACACCAAGGACGGCGGGATTCGGTCGCCTTCGTACTGCTCACCGGGCTGCCGGAATCGGTGCTCGGCGTGGTTTGGCATGCGGAGGCCGACGGCAGGGCGCGTGCCTTCGCGGAGGAGATCGCTGTACACGCTCGAAGCTGACCTTGGTCGGGCTGCTTCGAAGGGCGGACGGTCGCTGTGACCGTCCGCCCTCCCGGAAACCGGAAGCTTGATCCTTGGAGGGACGTCAGACCCGGTAGACCTTGATGTACATACTCCGCCATGCACCGTTTTCGTCTTCGAGGCCGACGAAGGCGAATCGATCACCATAGCCAGGTGCCTGGCAGGCCCAGGTCAGTGGTGCGTCGTTCACCATCCCGCGCCGGAAGCAATCCGACAAGTTGATGTAGGACTTGATCGCCACATTGGTCCCGCCCGAGACATCGAACTCGATCACAAGAGGGCCGCCGTAGCTGTAGAAGCCGACGTCACACCAGGACGCCGCGCCGCAGTGTCGCTCGGCGACAAGCGTCGACGCCTGCGCGGTGCCGGGCGTCCCGATCGCGGCCGCCACACCCATAGCGGCGACCACCGAGGCGATCATGGCCGAAATCCTACCCAGTGTTCTACGCACGTAATCTCCCCAGAGTCAGGCGCTGAGCGGGCTGTCAGCAGATGCGAGCGGAATGGAATCGGGCCTCGCCGTAGTCGGCGTTGGGGTCGTAGCCGGGATAGACCTTCCACGGGCTGCCGACGTCGGCGTACAGGCACCACACGTTGTCCGTGGTGTTGGACCAGCTGCGGATGCGGTAGTTGCCGATGCTGATGCCACTCCAGCCGTTGCTGCAGGTCTTGGCACCGCTGTAGTTCGTTCCCGTGTGCACGCAGAGTTCGGGTACGGGGGCCGCGCTCGCGGTCGGCGCGAAAGCGGTCGCCGTGGCCGCGACCGCGGCGAAGGCCATGACGGTTGTTCCCAGTTTCTTCACTTCTGCTCCTTTGTCTCCTCGGCGGAACAAAGAGCAGTAGTCCACGAACGCGAGTCTCCGGGCAAGGCGGTTAAGGCTGCGCTGAAATGGTTGCGGGCCGGGGTTCGGGCGGCAACGAAGCGAAACCGCGTCTACCCAGCAGGGGCCGGATGCTTTCGGCGTCGGGGTGCCCGAGACGGTCGAAGACGGCGAGGGATTCTCGCCAGTACCTGTGGGCGGTCGACTTCTTCCCGGTGGAGTTCGACAGATGCCCGATGGCGCCGAGGGTCGCCGCTATCCCTTCGGTGTCGCCGATTTCGGTCCGGATCGTCAGCGCCCGGTGGAATCCGTCCATCGCCTCTTCGTAGCGGCTGGTGTGATGCAGGATTTGGCTGAGATTGTGCAGCGCCAGGGCTTCGAGGTGTTTGTCCGCCAGTTCTTCGCTCAACGCCAGGGCTTCGAGAAGCCGCTCCCGCGCGAGCTCGGCCAGCCCGAGATCCGCGGCGATGAAGCCGAGGGTGCACAACGCCTTGGCCAGGCCGATCGTGAAGCCTGCCTTTCGGCACAGCTCGACGGAGCGTTCCAGGACGGCGAGGGCGCGTTGCGCGCTGCCAGTGTGATGCAGCACCGTGCCCAGGCAGTCGAGTGCGGCGGCCTGTCCCTCGGGCATGTCCAAATCTTGGAACATGCGTTCCGCTCGGCGTAGGTGCCGTTTCGCGGCGAGAGGATGCTGGCCGCTCGAACGATGGGAGGCCCCGAGGCTGTAGTGCATGGCCGCTTCGGCGGACTTGTTCCCCTCCCGCTGGGCGGCGGTCAACGCCGCTTCGGCCATCGACCGCCAGGTGGCGAGATCGTAGTTGCGCCAGAGGTAGCCGCGAAGCACGTCCGTGATTTGCCACGAGAGTTCTCGCGGGCCGTGCTCCGCGGCATGCAGGACCGTCGCCGCCAGATTTCCGCGTTCGGCCGCGAGCCAGTCCGCCGGCATGACGTGGACTTCCCCGCCCGGCCCTTCCGTTTCGGGTAAGGAACACAGCCGCAGCATTCCCGGATAGGCCTGCTCGGTCAGCACCATCGCCGTGCGCAGGTAGTACTCCGAGAGCCGCCGCCACGCGAGAGCCCGGTCGTCCTCACTGTCCACTTCTGCGCAAAGCTGGGCAGCGTACAGCCGGAGGAGGTCGTGGACCTGGTAACGATCGGACGTGCGACGCTGGACGAGATGGGCTCCGACGAGGCGATCGACGAGCTTCACGGTGTCTGCGACGGTGTCGCCCGCCAAGGCCGCCAGAGCCGCGATACTCACGTCGGCCGACGGCACGAGACCGAGGAGCCGGAACAGGCACGCAGACTCCGGACCAAGCGTGGCGTAGGAGAGCTCGAACGCTGTCTGCACCGCCGCACCGCCACCTGGACCGACGGCCAGCCCTGCGAGTCGGTTGCCCGCGCGGAGCGCGGTCACATAATCGTCGAGGCTGTCGTGGGTACGACTCGCGAGGTTCGCCGCGACGATCCTCAACGCCAGCGGCAGACGTGCGCACAGATCGCTCAGCGCGGACAGGGCCGGGGTGTCCGGACTCCTGTTCAGCAACCGGGCCAGCAGGGTGACCGCCTCTCGCGGGCCGAGCACGTCCAGCTCGATGGACCGGGCATCGGCGTGCAGTCCGAGCGCGGACAGATCATTGCGGCTGGTGACCACGACCACGCTGCGAGAATTGGCTGGCAGAACGGGAAGGACCTGCTCCGGCCCCGTCACATTGTCCAGCACGAGCAGCACTTCCCGGTCGGCGAGCAGGGAACGCAGCAGGGCCGCACGCGCTTCGACGTCGAGTGGCACCGCGGTGGAGGTGACCCCTAGACCGGTCAGGAACGCCGTCAGCGCGTCGCCCGCGGTTCGGGTCACCGAGTCGGAGAAGCCATGCAGGTTGTAGTACAGCTGCCCATCGGGGAACCGGCCGCTGACTCGATGAGCCCAGTGGATCGCGAGGGCCGTCTTCCCGACCCCGGCGGAGCCGGTGATGACGACGACGCGTGCGGCGCGGCGGGTGTGGTCAGAGGCCGACAGGAAGGCGTCGAGTTCCGCGAGTTGCGCGGCACGGCCCATGAACGTCGTACTGTCGGGCGGCAATTGTTCCGGAGCCCTGAAATTCCCGGTCCTGGGTGGTGTGGCGCGGCCAGGCTCGAGGCAGTGCAGGTAGGCGGCACGCAGTTCGGTTCCGGGGTCGACGCCGAAGGACTCCCTGAGCTTGACACTGAGCTCGTGAAACAAGCGGACGGCGGCCTGTCGCTGTCCGGTGGCCGCCAGCGCGAGAATGATCCGCGCGTTGATGCCTTCGTGCAGTGGTTCGGTCTCGGCCACGTCGCGAAGTCCCGGCAAAGCGCTGTGGTGCCGGCCATGCGCGAAGGCGAGGTCCGCGTGGGCAAGCGTGACGACCATGCGTCGCTGGGTCAGCGCGACGACGGCCGGATGTTGCTGGATCTCCGGCCCGAGGTCGGCCAGCACCGGCCCTCGCCACAACGAGAGCGCTTTCTCGTACTCGCCTTCCGATGCCTCGAGCCGCCCCGCCTCGTGGAGGGCCGCCGCGTCGGCCACCCGGAGGAGGAAATCCAGAACGTCGGTCTGCCCGGCCGTCAGAGTGAGGCGGTATCCGGTGCCGCCACGTTCGAGCGGTTGTGGTTCGTCGCCGCTCGTTCGAAGTAGCCGCCGGATCCGGGAGGCGTAGGTGTGGACAAGGTTCCGATAAGTGGCGGGGATGTCCTCGCCCCACAGGAAATCGACGATCTCCGACCGGCTCACCGGCTCGTTCGCCCGGAGGGCCAGCAGACCGAGCAGACGGCGCAGCATCGGGGCACCGACGTCGATCCGCCGCGGTCCGTCGTGAACGATCATCGGTCCGAGCACGTCGATCCGCAGGGCCGCTCCGGAGTCGATCTCGACGGCGGAAAGTCCCGTGGTCTGGACAAGTTTCCGCACGGACCTGGAGTGCGGCCGGACAACCACCTCATGCTCGATGTCCCGCAGTGTGCGCACACTGATACCCGCGCGACGAGCCAGTTCGTCCTGGGTGATTCCGGTCCGTGCCCGGTACGCGAGCAGCGCTTTTCCCAAGGTCATGACGCCCCCCAGCGTTGGTTTCTGCCGACCGGTCTCCAAAATACCGTGTCCGGCTGACGAGTTTCCGCTGTTTATCCGGTCGACGACGATTTCTGCCGGTCTTCTCCCGTTTCCCCCGCTCAGAGGGGTGGTCCAGGTCAAGAAACGCGTCAGGTTCCGGGACGGTGTCGTGCCTAGGCTGGTTCGGCGAACAGATGGGGGTGATCTTTTGCTGCGCATTCATTTTTCGTCGGCCGACGTGCTCGGACTGCGGGTTTCGGCCGCTCCCGATCCGTTGTGGGAGCTTCTGCTGAGCCTCCACGCGGCGCAAACGGTCGGCATCAGCGGCGCACTCCGGGCGTGGCGGACGGCGGTGCGCGGAAAACTCGCGCCGTCGGCCGCCTTGCTGTGGCCCTTGGCGCGGCCGCAAGGCTACTCACCGGATTTCTTGACCCCGACGGCTGGTGAGAAAGGCTTCGATGCAGGTCTGGACCAACTGCTGGCCACTTCGAGGCCACGGCTCCGAGCCGACCTTGCGCTCTTGGCACGTCCCACGTCCTGGACGACTGATCTCGCCGATGGCCGGAGCGAAGCCCTCCACCGGCTGGGAGACGCCCTCGAGGCGTACCACGCTGTCGCCATCGAACCGTTCTGGGACGTCATCCTGCGCGTGGCCGGCGCGGACCGCGAGCGAAGGGCGGCGACCGCGATCGCCGAAGGTGCCGGAACGATGCTCACGACCTTGCACCCTGACGTTCGCTGGGACGATAGTGTCCTGGAAGTCGCCTATCCCGTCGATCAGGACGTTCACCTGGACGGGCAGGGCCTCACCCTGGTGCCCTCGTTCTTCTGCCGGCCAGGGCCCATCACCCTGTTGCGGCAGAACGAACAGCCGATTCTCGTCTATCCCGTCGACCGGGACCTCGAGTCCTTGGCCACCGTCGGCCACGCGCGGTTCGGGCAGGGGCTCACAGCGCTGCTGGGCAGGACCAGGGCACGCGTGCTGCACGCCATCGCGGCGGCGGCCCCGGTCACCACGTCGGATCTCGCGCGGGAGGTCGGGGTCTCCGTGGCCGGTATCAGTCAGCACACGTCGGTGCTCCGGGACGCCGGGCTCATCACCACGGTCCGGGACCGCGGCTTCGCGCGGCACCGGGTTTCACCGCGCGGTGAGGCGTTGCTGAGCGGGTAGGTTCCGGTTTCGATCCCGGCCGCGCGCGCCTGGGTACGTCAGCAGGCCTTGACGACGACCGAGTGTGCCTTGCCGCCGAGGTCGAGGATCTTCACGTTCCGGTTACCCGCTGGCACGCGAACCTGATAAGTGCCGGGGTCGACCGGATAGCCGAAGTAACTGCCCGCCGGGGCCGCCCCGGTGCCCGCGATCATCGAGCCATTGGTGCGGTGGATCGTGGTCGGGACCGCTGCGCCGCAGTTGTTGGAGATGTAGATCTTGCCCTTGGTCGCGGCTGAGGCGGAACCCGCGCCGACGGTGGCGATGACCATACCCGCGGTGGCAAGAACGGTGAGAACGCGCCGGGTGGCCGTCATTGTGCTCCTCTGGGGTGCTTGTGGGGATCGGCTACAAGATATCCACAAGCACGTTCACGCACTGTCGGTCGAACAGACCACATCGCCTCAGCCGGTCGACGGGCGCATGACATCGAGCAGCGGCGGGTTCGTGTTCTCGAGGTGGTCCAGAAGCGCGGCGACACCGTCGTTCGCGGTGGATCGGGCGACCTCGTCGCTGGTGAGCGGGATCAGGGTCATCAGCTCGGCCAGGACTTCCCGGTCGGCCCCGAAGACCACATCGAAATCTTCGAGGTAGGGGTGACCGCCGACCAGCATGCCGGTGATGGCCGTGCGCGCGAGCAGCGGCTGCTCGTTCCGGATCACCTGCCCGTTGACGACCCCGTGGCCACTTTCCTGCACGATCCCTAGAGCGGCCTGCACGAGGAACAGCGCCGCTCCGTCCTGGCCGGCCTGGACGGAGCACACGAGTTCTTGTGGGTACACCGCCGCGATCGGCTGGCTGGACAGGCCGTGGGTGGCGAAACTGACGTACTCCGGGCGTTCGTGCCGCCAGATCTCGACGTCGCCGATTTCATTTTCGAGTACCCCGCCGCCGAGGTAGCGGGTGAGGTGGTCGGCGAGGGCCTGATCGGTCATGGGCGCGGTAACTCCGTCAGTTGGCGGGGGATGCGGATCACGATAGATGGCTGTACGCACCTGTATCGCGTGCAGGTCGGCTCTCGATGAAGTCGCCGTCTGCGAGCCCTCCGATCCACGCCTTCAACGTTGCATCGTCGGCAGGCATCAGCGTGGCCGATCCGTAGCTCCGCACGACGACGTAGCGGCCATCGACACTGTCCACAACGGACAGCGGGCGGATGGTTGTCAGTTCTTTCCCTGCGACTCCCGCTCGCGCCGCACTCGCCTGGCCGATCGCCTTCGCCCTCGACAGAACGCGCAGGAACCACTCGGCGCCCTCAGGGGCCACCCCGTGCTCGATCAAAGATCGCTTCCCGATACTGAGCAGCCCCGACCGCCGCCAAGCCCGGCCCGACCGGATGAAGGCGAGTTCGTTCACGCGGAGGGGCCGCCCGACGCCCGGCCGGGAGTCGGGCAGTGCCTCCAGCATGCCTTCCGCCATCCTCGTGGCGTTCATCCATCCCAGTTCCACGGTCTCGTTGCGCGCTATCACCCGAAGCGCCCGGCCGCTGGGCTGCGGGAAACAGCCGACCGCCACCCGCCCGGCGGAGTCGCTGTAGCTCAAGGACAGCGCGAGGTCGCGGTCGTCCATCGCCCGCAAAGCCTGCACCAGGTCGCCGTCGAGATTGTTCGCGTCTCCGAGGCTGTTGGACGTCAGCCATCGATGTGCGCGATCACGACATTCTTGTCGCTCCGCGTCATCGCTGCCGTGGCGGCGGACCACGAGAGGCGACGGCATGGGCCCGAGGCCGAGCCGTTCCCACACCACGTCGTAGACGAGTTCAGGAAGGGTGGGCAGCGTCATCGTCACCGGACTGCGGATCATCTCGGCACTCCCGCTCGCCAGCTGGTTCGCAGCACGTTCTCCGGACACGGTCGCCGGTGATGATTCGTGTCGGTCAGAATTTCAGCCTCCCGAAATCGATGCGGCCGGTATCGCGCTGCGAAACGTCACCAGCGCGCCGACACGTTGACCGTATACGTGATGGTCACGTCGGTGGTGGAATCCGTCGGGGCAGCCATTGTGCAACCGCGAGTGAATCGGGTACTTGAAGGCTGTCAGCGTCGCCGGGTGGGAGTACGGCGTGGAGTCGTCGTGCGCTTCGCGGTCGTCGTGGAGCGATGAGTCGTGGTCCGCGTCGTCTCCGGCGTCAGCTGGGTCGTGGTGGTCTCCGGCGGTGACGACGTCTTCAGGGAACCGGTCGGCACCGTCGTCGGGGCCTGCGGGGTCGTCGCGGGCACCACCTGGCCGGCTCCCGACCCGCCCCCGGCGCACGCGCCGAGCAGCACACCCGCGGCCACGACCAGGCCACAGCACCACACTCGCATGGCCGGGGACCTTAACAGCCGTCTCTCCCCCGGCGGGCGGTTACTGACGGATCTCCCCCACGCGCGTGGGAGGACCTCTACGACGGGTTTCGTGCCGTCACGACCGAGAGGCGGTCGTGAGTGGTAGCGACGGTTCTACTGAGGGGAAGGGCAAACGTGTCTTGGTCGCGGATGGTCTGTGACGATGTCGCGAAAGCCACTTTCGGGACATCAGACGTCCCGAAAGTGGCTTTCGCGACGCCCGAGCCGACACGCAGGCAAATGACCTGCGGAGGGAGACACGTTGCGAAAGCCTCTTTCGCAACCTTCAGGGTTGCGAAAGAGGCTTTCGCAACCCCACCCACGTCTCGGACACCAGAGAGTGCCAATACGCCACCTTTTGCCCTACCCCTCACTAACTGGCCGTTGGGCCGCCGATCAGGACGAAGGCCGCCCAGGCCGCGGTCCACAACGGTTCGTTCCCGTCTTTGGCCGCGGGTTTCGTTCGTACCGGTTCTTGAGCCCTAGCTCGCTTGGCCGGGTCCTCGCCGACCGATTCGCGGATCTTGACGCCGGACCAGGCGAAAGAGTACGAGGCGGCGCTGAACGGCTGACCTCGACCGCCACATAGATGCCTTAGCCCCAGGTGGCCCGTTGACCTGCTGCTCGAGGCAGTACCCAGGTGTGGGTGCCGTCCGGTTCGTCGAGCCAGAGCCGGTGGGTTCCATCGTCGGTCACGGTGACACCGAATCGATCCCAGCCGGGCTCGCCGAGGTTCTGCCACTGGCTGCGGCTCTTCTCGTATTCGTCCCAGATCCGGGTGGCGCCGTGCTGGCGCACGTCGCGTCTGTCGTTCGTGGCGTTCATCGCGACTGCGCACCAGGAACCTTCGCTCGCGGTGAACACGGCCCACTGGTGTGCCCCGGTGTCGGTGAGGCCGCGGTAGCCGAATGTCAGTTGCGAGGGCATGCGGGATTGGGCAAGCAGCCAGGGGATCAGGGATTCCCAGGGGTGCGGGGACAGTGAGGTGGTGGAGTGGGCGCCGTCCGCCGGCGTGAAGCTGATGTGCCGGTCCGGCGGTGCGCAATCGGTGTCCCTGATCGCCATGAACCCGGCCCAGCGCGGCAGGAACCTTCCTTCGAGGCGGTCGGCATGGCGTGTGAGCAGGACGAGGTTGCCGGCATGCACGCTTCGTTTGAGGTCGGCCAGGATGAGTCCGCCTTCACGGACCTGTTCGGCCCAGGCCCACGGGATCGTCGGCACGGAGCAGGTCGCGATGATCCGGTCGAATGGAGCGTGACCGGGCAGGCCTGCGCCACCGTGAGCGGCCACGAGCGTGGGGCGCAATCCGAGTTCGTGCAGGCGCGTGCGGGCTGTGGCGACCAGGTCGGCGCCGATGTCGACTGAGCAGACCTGGTCGTCGCCGAGGCGGCGGGTGAGGAGCCCTGCGTTGTATCCGGTTCCGGTGCCTATCTCGAGCACGCGGTGGGAGTCCTCTAGATCGAGTGCTTCGAGCATTCTGATCATGAGGCCGGGTTTGGTCGATGAGGACACCGTGACCTGGCTACCCCGTGGGGTCGTGGCGAGTGCGGTGATCAGCGGCTGGTTGCGATACACCTGGTCGAGCCAGTCGGGTGACTCGGCGCCGGTCTCGCTCCACCGGCCGTCGCGCTGCTGGGTGTGGAAGCGCGGAACGAACACGTGCCGGGGGACGGTCTCGATCGCGGCACGCCACTGCGGTGACCGCAGGACCCCTTCGGTGGCGAGTTCGTCGGCCAGCCGATGGGCAAGAGTTCGCCATGGCGGGGTGGTCGCCGTCATGACGTTTCTCCTTGAGTCAGCAGGTCGGCGATGGTGTCGGTGATCGGTGCGGCGATGGCGTCTTCAATCCACCCATACTGGCCTCCGGCGTTGCATTCGAGGAAGACCCATTCCCCGTCCGGACGGATGACGAAGTCGAACGCTCCGTATGCCAGACCGAAAGCTCGGCAGTAGCGGAGGATTCCGCCGGCGATGGTTTCCGGTGGCTCCAGCCGCCGGTAGCGCAGGTTCAGGTAGTCGTTGCGGTAGTCGAGATAGGTCTTCGGAGTCCGGGCGTAGATCCCTGCAGCGAAAACGTGCTCACCCACCACAATGACCCTGGCCTCGTGGGCTTTCGGGATCCAGCGTTGGAACTGGTGTGCGGCGACCTCCAGACCACGCAGGTCCGCCACGGTGTCGGCGGTGACCCGGTCGGTGAGGGTGGTTTTGCGGCCGCCGTCCTCGATGACCGCGGCCGCACCGAACGCCTTGGTGATCGTCTCGCCACCGTCGACGAACTCGTGCACTGACGTCCGAACGCTGGTGACGAGGGTGTCGGCCACAGACAGCCCGCACTGGACGGCGGTGGTGAGCTGCACGGGTTTGTAGGCGGCGTCGGCGTTACGAGACGGGTGGTTGATCCACCGCACGGCAAGCGAAGTGAGCACACCGCCAAGACCGAGTTTGGTCTCACTCATCGCCCAGTTCCGCTCGGTCGCCGACAGTTCGGCGGGGAAGGTGAATGCCGAGGGGCTGCGATACCACACCGAACGCAACCCCTCGAGCGCGATCGTCCGGCTGTGAGCGGACAGAGTCCCCATCCATCGCCCGTTCCGCAACCGCGCGTCGATGGTGCAGTACCTCGGAAACCAGGCGGTGTCGACGCGCGCGACTGGTGTGCCGCGCCGCTCCAAGGCCGCCACCATGCGGTCGGCGGTGAAGTCTCGTTCCGAAGCGAGGATGAGGACCGTCATCAGTCGTTGTCCCAGTCTTCGGAGCTGGGCCCGTCCTCACCGTCGACGGTCGAGGTCGTGTCCGCGGATGGGTCACCCATGATCGGAGACTCGATCACCGGCCGTCCCGCGACGTCGACCGCCTTCTGCTGAACCGGGTCGTAGCTCCAGGGTGGGAGCACGCGGCCGGGCCCGGCCGCGCGGGCCCGGCGCAATCCCCACGGTCGCATCCCGGCCGGCGACGGGAGGTCGTCCCGTCGCGCGGTGAAGCTCGTGCCGTCCAGAGCGAACTGCGCGCTGGACGGCGCAAGGGGATCGGCCACCGCAACCTCGATATTTGCCACAGTCATCTCCTTTTCCTTTCTCCAGGGGTTATTTGCCGTAGGGCAAGTCCACCGCGAACCACAGGTGTGCCGCTAGGCTGAGCGGCGACTCACGGTGTGTTCACGCACACTCACGGTTCATCGATGGCGGAGGCGGCGATGATGACGGGCGTGCCCGAAAGCACGAGCACCAGCGGGCCGGAGACCGCGGCGAATGTATTCGCCGCGGAACTGGAACGGTGGCGCGACGTGCGCGGCTTCTCCCGCGCTACGCTGGCAAGAGAAATGGGCTATGACCGCTCGTACGTGTCGAAGGTGCTCTCCGGCACCGAACGACCTTCCGAGGCTTTCGCCGCGCACGCCGAGACCGCGCTGCGCGCCGGCGGTGCACTGCGCGCCGCATTTCGCGACTTCGACGCCCACCGCCCGCTCCGCACACGCCTCACGCCACCTGTCGCCGACACGGTCACCGGCACCGGAGGACTGGTGGTCGACCACGACGACGCAACCCTGCGCTACGACGACGGCATCTACCTGCTCACCCAGCGACGCCACCTGGTCAATCACGGCACCGAGCCGATCACCCGCTATCTGATCCGGATCTCCGTCGATCGCTTTCCCGGCGATCCGGAACGCTCCAACCGCCTCTACAGCGAAGACCCGCTGACCTGGGACGAGATCAATCTCCATGCCTGGCACGGCCGCTCCCGCGCGATCCCGATGACCTGGACCACCCACCACGACCACGACGCGTTCAAAGAAGTCTGGCTGCTCTTCGAAGGCGAACACGGCCACTTCCCCCTGTATCCCGGGGAATCCTGCTGGATCGAATACGAATACACCGTCACCGAAAACCACTGGGGCAACTGGTTCCAGCGCTCGATACGGCTCCCGACCCGCACCCTTTCGGCGTGCCTGGACTTTCCCGCCGACCTCTCCCCCGCCGTCTGGGGCCTACACACGTCCATGACCGCACAAGCCATGCCGTTCGCCACCGCCATCGCCCGCGACGACACCGGCGACCGGCACACCTTCTCCTGGTCGTGCGAAGACCCACCTCTGCACGCCCGCTACCGACTCGAATGGGACTTCCGTACCCGCGCCACCGACACCGACGGCCCACCGCCCAAGCCGAGCGAAGTCATGGCCTCCCTCGGCGTCGTCCAGGACAATGATCCCGCGCTGCGCCAAGTCGCCCGCCGCTTCGACCTCCCCGCCGAGGCTGAAGACGCCCGCCGTGTCGTCACCGCGCTCAACGCCGCGTGCGAACGTGTCGCCCAAGCCCACACCTTCGGCAAAGGCATGGGCATCGCCGCACCGCAGATCGGGATCGACCGCGCCGCCGCGATCGTCCGCACGCCCGGTGGCGAAAGCATCACTCTGTTCAACCCCGCCATCATCGAAGAAGCCGGTGACTTCGACGAGCAGTACGAAGGGTGCCTGAGCTTTTTCGACGTCCGCGGCCAAGTCCCGCGGCCGCACATCATCCACGTCGAGCACACCACCATCGACGGGCACACCAAGATCACCGTCTTCGATCGAGGTATCGCCCGCCTCGTCGCCCACGAGGTCGACCATCTTCACGGGCACCTCTACACCGACCGCATGCGCGACGGCCTCTCCCCCATCCCGGTCGAGCAATACCGCGGCACCGGCACCGCCTGGAAGTACTGAACATCCTGGTCACCTCGCGCGCCGACAGACCACGCAACTCGGGATGGCTCATTTCGGCAGGTCGGTTTTGACGAGCAGGTCGAAGCCCAGGCCGCTGGAACCCTGGCCGCGGCCCTCACCTCGATGGGCGGACAGCCAGAGGGACACGCGGCCGTCTCGCCAGCGGGTTCTGTTGTAGGCGACAGTCACTCGGGTACCCGACTGCGGGACCTCCTCTTCATTGACGAAGTACCGCTGCCCTTGATCGAATCCCGCGCGCAACAGACTGGTCCTCGGGCGGACAGGCTGCCCGTCGACGACGCTGGGCATCGCCGCACGTTGCAGTTGAATCTCTCGGTTGTCGTTCGGGACATGTACCGGGATGAACGGGATCCAGTGTTCGGGAATGCTGTTCATCGCCCGGTAGGACAGGGCTGCCCGAGGTGGGTCGTCCGCCGCCGGCGGCGCCGTGGCGGGTGGGCGACTGCGGTACGCCACTATTTCCGCGGCCGCTTCGCTGCCTCGGCGGGGTTCGCCGGTCGGCATACGGACGGTTTGTTCTATGCCCCAGACGAGGTTGGCGTTCTCATCGCGGAGGAGGAGGACTTCTTCCAGCACCGGGCCCACGGCCACCTTCGGCACGCTCGGCGGCAGGAACAGGTCGGTGTCGGCGGGCACGTCGTCGGTGCCGATGGTGTCCAGGGTGAACATCGACCACCGTTGCCAGTTTTCGTCGGCGCCCGCGCCCGCCGGGGTCAGCCATTCCTTGTGGTTGAAGACGTCCGTCACCGTCAAGCCGCGGATTCGGGCCACGGTGCCCGCGGGTAGGTCGCAAGGTAGCTGGTACCAGTCGTTGCTGAACACCAGCGCGAACTCGAGGAAGATCAGCCTCGCCAGGTCGGTGCTGTCCGAACCCACCGCGGCGAAGTTCGTCTTTCCGTCTTCCAGCGCCCACCATCGCGGTAGCGGCATTCCCGAATAGCGGACCGGTGCCGGGAAGACCGTTCTCGACAGCCGCGGCTCGGGTGGGCGCCCGCCGCCGATCGGCGAGTCCGCATCCACCGAGAACGCGTGCCAGTCGAGTTCTCCGCCTGGATATTCCTGGGCGGTCAGCACTTTCTCGGCCCCGCCCGGCATTGACGCCGAGATCGAGAACCGGTGTTCCAGCCTGCGAGGATCCCAGGTACCGTCACCGGTCGGCTGGTCGATCAACGCATCGAACCAGTTCACCAGCCGGTTGCCCGCGTCCACCAGCGCCGCGTGGTGCAGTAGCGGGATCGTCCTGATCCCCGCGTCCGCCACACCCCCGCCTTTCAAGAACTCATACAGCAGGTATCCGTCCATGCGGCGACCGGCCACGGCCTGCATGGTGGCCCACACGCCCGGGTTCGCCCGCTGGGTGACGGCCTCTTTGGCGGGCAGTGCGATCGGGTACTTGGTCGCGTACTGCTCCTCGAATTTGAACACGATGTTGCCCAGCAGTCCGGCCCTGCCCAGCAGTTTGAACCAGCGACGGCCGATCGCCACCCGCAGGTCGAAGCCGATTTTCTCCGGACCGTAGGTGAACGGCACTTTGCGGCGTTCCGCCATTGTCTCGAGTGGACGGTCGGTGGGCAGGTCCTCGGGTGGACCGTCGAGGGGCCGGAAACGGCTCGGCCGCGACTGCGCCACGGAGTAGGTCGCCGTCACCGGCGAACCGCCGTCGGTGCCCTGGAACTCGCCCAGTTGCCACTGCCGGGTCAGCATCCACAGTGGATCCCGGATCTCCGCCCGCAACGCGCGGGTGAAGTCGGTGGTTCGTGGCCTGCCTTCCAAGCGGTTCCACACCCCGACGGTGGGGGTGCGGCGGGCGGCCAGGTCGTCGGCGAAGGTCATCGGCGGGCCCTCCAGCGCTCGTTGGCTTGAGCCAGGTCGGTGCCGACGGTCATCTGCCGGGTCGCGGACATGATGGTCGCCGGGAGCAGGTGGGCCAGCGGCGTCTCATCGAGGTGCGCCGGCTCGACCGCCCGGATCTTCGCGAGGTCGAACGTTTCCGCGATCGCGTCGACCAGGTCGGTGGCCGACCAGGTCCCGTTCGGGATCCGCTCCGGCGGCGCGACCAGCAGCATCGCCTGCGGTGGTTCCGCGTCCGGGCCGTCGTAGTGCATGGCCACGCCGGTGGTCTCGCGTTCGGCCGGGATCACCTCGGTCCACTCGTCGAGGACGAGCCCGCACTGGCGGTCGTTGTTCAGGCTGGTCGCGTAGTGGGCGGTGAACAGCAGGCGGTCTTCCTCCTTCAACGGGTTCGGGCCCGGCGCGAACTCCAGGCCGAGCCAACGGTCACCGGTGACATACGGCAACTGGATCGGCGACAGCTTCGGTTCCACCCAGCCGAAGATGCCGGTGCCGAGCAGGCCGCCCGGGCCGAGCAGCGCGTCCGAGAGCAGCACTGTCTGTTCCCACAGTCTCGGCTTGTCCCGTACCCTCGCCATCCCGTGCAGCCAGTCGTCGACCGGGAAGTCCCGTTTCGCGTTGAGGTGGGCGATGAGCTTGTCGCTGTCGGTGCGGGCCTTGCGCCACTGCTGCATGACCGGCGTCGGTGCGGTGAACTCGGGCACCACCAGCACGTCCTCACCGAGCAACGCCTTCAGTGCGTCGGTGCCCGCGCGGACCCTGTCCGGGCTGGTGGCGGCCTGGTCGTAGCGCACGAGCGCGGCGGTCGCCACCGTGCGGCGAGCCGAGAGCTCGTCGGACAGTGTCCGCGCCCTGGTCAGGAGTTCCTGCCCGTACGCGACCACTTGGTCCTGGAATGGGATCAGGTCGACGCCGAGCGGATCGTAGTCCGCGGGTGGAAGGTTCCCCGCCACTTCGCTCAGCAGTCCGCTCAACGTCGTCTTCGTGGTGTCGGCCTGCCGCTTCAGAGCGTCCACTTTGAAGCTGAAGTCGTTGCGAAGGCCGCGCACTCGTGAACGCATTTGGAACGGCGTCTGCGTTCGCGGTTGTGGCTTGGTGGTCAGGAGCCGCTCGGCCTTCTCCAGCAAGGTGAACCGGTCTTCGTCCGGGGTCGAACCGGGCAGGTCTTCGTACTGTGCCAGCAGCAGATTCGCGGCGGTCAGCGCGGTGGTCATCCGTGCCGCCAGTTCCGCGACCGCTGTCAGCAGGTCGGAGTACACACCGCGCCGCCACACCGTCAGCTCACCCCAGCCGCTGCGTGGCAGCCCGAACCCGGCCGACGCCGTGGCCAGTTTCGCGTACCGGGCCAGGAAGTTGTCGATGCCGCTGAGCACAGCCGCGCGGGACGGCTGCTGTCCCTTCGGATAGAGCGCACCGAGGTCGGTGACGAAGTCGGCCACGTCCTCGTCGACGAGGTCGGTCAGTGACGCCAGCACCGCCGCGGGCCGTTCCCGTGGCAGGGTCACGTTGTCGTCGGCCGCGCGGTCCACCGTCGCGCTCCCCGCAGCCGGGGTGAGGTCACTCTGCCGTAGCGGCCGGGACGTGGTCACCAGCGTTCGCACGGCCGCGACCAGCGGGGACAGCTCGAAGAAGCTGACCTTGTTCGCCACCCGCTGGGTGTAGTCGATGCTCAGCACCCGGTCCGGACGCGGTTTCACCTTGTCGGCCACCACGCCGATGATCCGGTCGTCCAGATCGGTCATCGCCGCCTCGTCGGCCGGGCGCAACGCGAACAACAGGTCCAACGACGACAGCCCGGTCTCCTGCTGGGTCACGTCCCGGTGGTCCGGCGAGCCGTCCGGTTCGGTCCAGCTCACCCGGGCGACCACGTTCTCCGGTTTCGGCAGGACCGCGGGCAGCCAGTCGTTGACGGCCGGTTCCGCCTGCACTCTCGGCGGGTTGTGGCCCAGCAGTGGCGCGTTGTGGTCCGGGCCGAGGTTCGGGGTGAACTGCAGCGCCAGCCGGTGAGTGAGGGTGGTGCCGCTGCGTGGTGTCTCGACGATCATCGTCGCGGGCGGCAATCCCTCCTTCGCGTAGGCATCCAGTGCGGCGGAGGCGCGTTCGGTGTTGCCCAGCAACGCTTGGTGCGTACCCTCGGCGACAGCGAGGTCGGCCACGGCGTCCTGCACGTTTCGCAGCGCGCGGATCTCCGTGCGGATGTCGAGGATCTGCTGCTCGGTCGCCGGCTTGAGGTCGTCGTATTCGAACGGGTAGTCGTCGGCGTTCTCGGTCTCCGGGTGCGCCGCCCGCAACTCGTTCGCCCGCCGCAGCAACTTCAACCCGTCGATGACGTTGCGGGCTTCGACCTGTTCGATGCTCGTGGGCACGGCAGGATCGTCCGGCGAGGGTTTGGTCTCCTCGATCTTGTTGGCACGTAACGGGAATCTGAGCCGCATGCCGGAGATGAGCGCGTCAAGGCCCGCCCTGCGGTCGTGCAGGCCGCGTTCGAACCGGTAGCCGAGCAACGCGGACAGCGACTGGCCCTGCCGCATTCCGTCGGCGATGGTCAGCGCGAGCCGGACCCGTTCGGAGCTGAGGTTCACGGCGAACACGTTTTCCTTACCCGGTGCCGCGTTCGCGACGTAACCGGCGCGCAGGACCGCCGCCGTGCGGGCATGCGCGGGTGACGGGGCGTGGATGTAGCCGCCGTTGTGGCTGTCCTGCGGGATCGGATCGCTGCCGAACACGTCCCTGAGATCGGCCGGCACCTCCACGGTCGTGACCGGTTCCAGGTTCGGGTCGACGTTCTCCAGCCAGCCGTACGCGCCGAGGTGCAGGCCGCGTGTCGCCGAGGGCCCGGAGCGCAGCTCGGCCAGCCGTTCGTTGACCAGGCCGAGCCGCCACGCGTCCAGCCGGTAGGTCGCGCAGTCTACGTGTTCGGTGAACACCCGCTCGAGGCGCGCCGTCGGCAGCGTGGCCAGTATCTTGAGCGCCTCGATCTGCTCCGTCTGGTCCCCGGCGGCGGGATGACTGCCCAGGATCGACCGGATGTGCTGGTGCACGGGCCGGCCAGGGTCGATGGCCGGATCGGTCGAGTAAAGCGTGCGGTAACGGCTTTCGCTCTGGTCCGCGGGGCCGATGTGCACGAACGGTGCGTCGCGGATGTCCGGCACGTCGGCGCCCGGCGTCGCCAGCGCGAGCCTGCGTGCGGTTTCGGCCCACCCCAGCAGGACGGCATGCCGCGCGAGCGAGTACAGCAAAGCGTCCGGCGGCAGGTCGTCGATGAACCCCAGTTCTTCGCGGATCGTGTTCAGGTCGCTGGTCGCCAGCCAGGTCAGGTAGTCGTGTTTGTCGATGGTGTAGGGCCGGATCGGTTTCGTCTCGGACAGCGGCCGGTCGTCGACCACCGGCGCGAGCAGTGGGTGCGCGTCGTCGGCGAACAGTCGCCGCAGCAGGTCCGGGTCGGTGTCCTGCGAGGCGCCCAGCCGGGTGAGCACCTCCCGCAACGGCGAGGTGAGCCGGGCCAGTTCCTCGTCCATGTCGGACTGCCCGGCGACGGCCTCCGCGCTTTCCGCGTACCGGAACCGGAATTCGGCCGAGGTCGGGTGCAGTGCGAGGATGTCGAGGAGCGTCTGGTGCCGGTCGGCGCCCGGTTTGTCCAGGCTGGCAACGTGTTTCAGCGCGGTACGCCAGTCGGCCGTGGCCGTCGCGAGTACGGCGTTGAGGGCCGTGCGATGTGGGGTGGCGGCGGGCCAGACGAGCTTGGAGAACACTGTCGTCGGCAGGATTCCGTAGGGCTGACGACCGATCTTCACGGTGGGCAAGGGCCCCCGGCCGGACACGTTGGCGAGGAAGAACTCCCGGGTCTGCGCGATCTGCTCCCCGGTGAGCACGCCGTTCAGCAACGCGGGCAGGTAGTTGCCCCAGGTCGCGGGCCACAGCGCGGTGTGGGCGGCCCGCGCGTCACGACGGTCGGTGCCGTTCGCGTTCGGCACACCGGCCAGCTTCGCCGGGTCGAGGCCGAGCAGTTCGGCGAACCACGCGCCGTCGCTCTTGGTACTCCAGTCCGCCGCGGCGGCCGTGAACCCGGCAAGGGTGGCGAGGCCTGCTTCGGCTTCGGTCTTCCGGTCCTGACCGGCGGGGAGTTCCTCGGAGTTGTTGGTCGGCGTGCCCTGCGGCAGGAAAGCGAATCCCGCGGGACTGTGCAGCTGGTCTTCGAGCAGCTTGCCGAACGCGGCCGCGCTTTGTTCCGGCGTCGCCTGTTCGCGCAGCCCGAGCACGACAAGGCGGTCGAGCCCGCCGGGGAAGTCGGCGGTGCGCTTGATCCGGATGCCCATGCCCGCGTCGACGGCCTTGTCGAAATTGGTGAGCCACTCCAGGGCCGTTGGCACGAAGAGGGTGCCGTCCTGTTCGTTGATGCGTAGCTGGGTGGCGGGTGGTTCCTTCGGGTCCGGGCTGACCGCGAGGTCCTGCCGCACGGGCAGACCGGGTTCGGCGAAGACCCGCGCGGTGCCGACGTACCCGAAGAAGGTGAACTTGACGGGCAGCAACGCCGCGGTCGCGGCCACGGTCCACGACTGCGGCGCGATCTGGTCGGCAGGCAGCGTCGGCAGCACGAGGAACGCCACTACGACGTTGTTTCCGGGCGTGTTCGGCGCACTGTCCACACCCGACGGACGGCGGCCTCGGATGGCGGCGGCACGGCTCGCTCCCACGGCCGCCAGCAACGCGATCTCGGCGTCCCGCAGTTTCCCGCGGTCGCCGTGTGCCCGCCACACGGCCGTCCAGTACGTGGTGGTGGGCGGCCGGTCGGCCACGGGGATCGGCTGTGGGCTCACGACCACCAGCACGGCAGTACCGACCTCGACCCCCAGTGGGCGTTCGGTCGGGTTGCCCGGTTGACGGTTCCGCACCAGCCAGCCCGCCCGTCCGGCCGGGATCCGCGCGACCAGTTCGTGCCAGGCGGCCTGCTCCCCCACCGCCTGCCCACCCGACGCCCACACGCCTGTCCAGTAGGCGTCCAGCGCCGAGACCTCGGCTTGAGTCGGCCTCGGCTCGAACTTGTTCACCGACCACTCGTCGGGGAACACGCGAATCAGCAGATGTGTCGGCGTGAACCGGGTTTCGACCCGGATCGGGCCGAGCAGCACCGGGAAGTCAAGGCTGAGCGGGGTCATCCGGCAACATCTCCTGTGCGTGCATGGCCACCAGAACCGGCGCCTGGAAGAGGATGTAGGCGACGTCGGCCGAGCTGACGTCGGACTGCCAAACCTTGACTTTTTCGTCGTCGCGGCGCTGGAGTTTCTTCTCCTGGTCGTTCTCGTCGCCGTTGAACGGGTCGAGCGTGACGTGCGCACCCGCGTCGAAGCGGATGAACCCGCTCGCGCCCGGATCGACCCGGCCCCAGGTCAGGTCGTTCCACACCTCGACCAGCCGTTCCTCGCCCGGCCGATCCTCGTCGACCCCGAACCGCGGTTCGCCGGGGCATTCCTTCAGCACGAAGAACCAGCCGAGGTTCGCCCCCTTGCCGCGGGCCTCCCTGGCGTCCAGATCGAAGCCGAGGAGGTAGATGTCCGGTTCGACCTTGGCCTCGTAGACCGGCAGCCGGACCAGCTCATGCGGCGGGTCCTCGCCGGCCGGCAGCTTCGCGAGCTCGCGCTCTCCGCTCTTGTCGGGTTTCCCGGGCATGTCCGGCAGATCCGGCCACGCCGCCTTGTGCGCGTAGACGACGGTGTTCGGGTACTTCTTCAGCAGCTCGCCTCGGATCACCAGCACGAGGTCGTTGGTACGCGGCGGATCGCCGGGCTTCGGCTGGGGATTGGGGTTTTCGCCGAGCCGGGCGGTCGGTCCCCACCGATGGATCGGCGGGATGTCATACAGCCGTTCCAGTCTTGCGGCGGGTTCCTCTCCCGCCTTCGCCGGTGCCGTGCGCGGATCCCAGAACTGACGGAACGGCGTGCCACGCAGGTCCGTCGGGAACTCCCGCCACAGCATCTCGCGGGCCATTTCGTGGTTGAGGCCGACGAGGTAGGACTCGATGAAGCGGCGGTTGTTCTCCAGCAGGGTCACGGAGTTCGGCGGCAGCTGACCGAGGTTGGGCACGAACGTGTCGGTCGACATCCGCACGAGTTCGGCGTACATCGGCATGTCGAACACCGGGTACGCCATGACCTCGGTCAACTCGCCGTCCTTCCGGGCGAGGCGGTCGGGCAGGTTCATGGCCGCGACGATGTTGTTCATCACGGTCTTGTCGGCGTTCAGGCCGGTCACCACCGAGGTGGTCGTGTCGGTGACGTGGAGCTTCGGCCGCTCGTCGACGGCGTTCGCGGCGGCCGCCCGAAACCCCTCGTGTACCTCCCGCAACGCCTGCGCGAGGACACCGTCCGCGGCGGTGGTCGCGGGCAGCCGCGTGGCCAGTTGTGCCGGCGTGATCAGACCGGGTGGGGTCGGCAGTGTCGGCGCGGCGGAGACCTGTTTCTCGTCGATCCGGGTCACCAGAGTGTCGAGTGACGTGCGGAGCGTCTTCACCAGCCTCGCGCCGGGGCGGGTGACGCGGCGCATCGTCGGCGACACGGGAGCCGACGCGACGCGGCTCTGTGAGACCTTGAACCCGACGGCGAGCGTCTCGCCCGCAACAGCGGCCCGACCGGGCACGTCGAGGACCTTCGGGTGTGCGGGCGCGGTGAGGGTCAGCGCCCGGCCGTTGCGCAGCGGCTCCGCGTCGGCCGCCGACGGCACGACCCCGGCCTGCGGGGTGATGTGCTTGGCATGCAGGACATTGCCGATTTCCCGCGCCAGTTGCGCGGCCCGGATTCGGGCGTTGGCCCGTTGTGCCTCACCGAGTTGTTCCCACGCGGAGGCCATCAGTTCTTCCTGCCGGTCCTGGATGACCTTGGTGCCGAAATGCGCGGCGACCCGGAAGCGGGGGTCGAGGTTGAGCCGGTGCACCCAGTTGTGCAGCTCGGCGGGTGGCATCGCGGTGCCGTCCGGGCGGGTGATCAGCGTGGGGGTGAGTGCGTGCCAGCGCCCGTACAACGGTGGCGTGATCACCGGGTCGACCTGCGCGGCGAGGTTCGTGACCTGCGCCGACAGCTCGGCGTTCGCGATGGCGGCCGGTTGGTGCTGGTAGCTCTCGGCGAGGTTGATCAGCCCGGCCATGGCCCGTTGCCACTCGTTCGGGTAAGGCGGCATGGGTGGCAGCGGCGGCGCGGGCGGCGGCTGGGGACCGTAGTAGTTGTCCCAGTTCTCGTGTCCGTCGAGGATCGTGTCGGAGTCGACGAGTTGCAGCGCGCCGCCGAGCCGCAGCACACCGCTCGGCTTGGTGGGCGTGGTCAGTTCCGGCAGGGCGAAGTCGGTGGCGCGGTGGGCATCCATGTCGCGCAGGCCGGTGAGGTCCTTGGCCTCGATGGGTTTCAGCAGTCGCACCAGGTCTTCGAAATCGCCCTTGGTGCTCGTGACGAACGTCCAGCGGTGGTAGTACGGGAGCTGACCGGACAGCGGCCTCTCTTCCGGGCCCCAGCTCGGTGTCGTCGCGGGGATGTCCGCGGGCACCAGACCGAGTCCTGCCTGCCGTCCCGTTTCGAACGCCGGCACCAGGAACGCGTGATACTTCGTGCTGGCCTTCAGATGGCGAGGGCAGACCACCCGGCAGCAGGCGCTGTCCGGGGCGTCCCGGAGGACCTTGCCGAGGTTCGACAGCGACGTGCCCATCGCGAGGGGATCGTCGATGGCCAGCGGGTCGTCGAGCGCGCCGTTGACGTGGACATGCGCCCACGCGCCCAGTTCTCCGGGCGGTTGCAGTGCTTCCGGAGCGGAGACGGTGATGAACGGCAGTGGCCTGCCGGATGCCACGCCCTCGTCGAACTCCGCGACACCGGACTCTCCGCCGTCGGCGAGGACGATCAGCGCCAGCCACGGGGCGAGCCGCCGGGTCGCCGCGTCGGGCAGGTCCGGGCTGTAGCGCCAGGCGAAATCCTCTTGGTAGAACTCGATATGCGCCAGGTAGTTCGGCTCGAAGTCGGTGGAGAACGCCTGTGGCTCGGTCCGCGAGATCGCGCGCGGATCCACCCCGATCACGTCACCCGGGCCGTAGAGCTGCACCGGTTGCTCGATCGGCGCGTGCGGTGGTTTGCCACCCGTGGTCAGCGGGTCGCCGTTGAGTTCGAGCAGCACCGGGATCGTCGCCCTCTCGATCCCCGGCGGATCCACGATCCTGGTGGACAACCCCGCCCGGAGCCAAGGCAGGAACGAGTAAGCACCCTCGGTCATGCGCCACTCCGCTCGGCCGTCGTGGTCAGCTCGACCGGTTTCTCCGCGGCCGCGAGCCCGGTCCTGGTGATCCCGCCCGCGACCAGCACCTTCGCGCCGGACGCCGCCGCCGAGAACGCCCACCGGCCCTCGAGCAGCCCGGCGTACGGGGTCCAGGCGCCTGCCGAGAACTGGAGCGCGCCGCGATATCCGGTCTCGTTGGCGGGGTGGTCGGCGCCACCAACCACCAGCACCTTCCCCTCGGCGATCGCGACCGCACGGTGCGACGCCCGGCCCGCGGGCATGGCGGCGACGTCCTGCCACGCCCCGGCGGCCAGGTCGTACACCTCGGCGGTGGCGCGGGCGAAGGGGTCGAACCCCTCGGCGGTCGCTCCCGGCGCGCGGCCGCCGGTGATCAGCACGGTGGTGGCCGACAACGCTGTCGCGGTGTGCGCGCTGCGTGGATGATGCAGGCTCCCGGTCGGCTGCCACTTCCCCGTCGCTGTGTCATACAGCTCGCAGAACGCCAGATCCGCGTCGTCGGCCGCACCGATCGGCACACTTCCGCCACACACGAGCACCTTCGCGCCGCCCTGCAGGACGACCGCCGTATGCCCGGCGCGGGCGTCGGTCATCCCGTTCTCGACGGTGGTCCAGGTCCCGGCGGTCGGGTTGAACACCTCGGCGGACCGCAAGGCCATCAGTCCGCCGCCGGGCCGGGCACCGATGCCGCCCGCGACGAGCACGTTCCCGTTCGAGAGCGGCACCGCGCTGTGTCCCCAGCGGCCGTCGGCCATGTTCTGTGCGACGTTCTGCCAGGAGTTGGCCTCCGGGTCGAACACCTCGGCGGTGTTCAGCGGCGCCCCGGCCGGTCCGACCCGGCCGCCGGTGATCAGCGCCTTTCCGTTCGGCAGCGGCGTCAGCGTGTGGAGTTGCCGGGCGGATCCCAGCAGTGCCGCCGCCTTCCAGGTGCCGGCCGTCAGGTCGAAGACGGCGCTCTGCTTGACGCTCACTCCCGCCGCGTCCGCACCGCCGGCGACGAGGACCTTCGTGGCGTCCTTCAACACGACGGCGGTGTCGTGCTGGCCGTGCCAGCGCGCGGCCACGGCGTACTGGGGGGCGGCCGACCACGCGTCGGCCGCGAGTATGACGGTGGTCATCGAGGGTTTCCTCTCATGGCAGATAGACCTCGGCGGTGGCGGCCAGTTCGGCCGCCGCCGGCGCCGCGGGACCGGACAGTGCCCGGCCGCCGACCACGAACACCCGGCCATCGGCCAGGTCGAGCGCAGGGAAGTCCCAGCGCCCGATGGCGAGTGCGCCGGTCGTCGTCCACGTGCCGGACGTCGCGTCGAACAAGACGGCGTCCCGGTATCCGGCGACGGCGCGAGGCCTGCCGACACCACCGACGACCACGGCGCCGTGCGGGGTCCGGACACAGCGGTGTCCGCTGCGGCCGCCACCCGGCAGATCCGCGACGCGTGTCCAGGCCCCGGTTTTCGGGTCGTACACCTCGGCCGACGCCAGGCTCTCGACCCGGTACGGAACGGCGGGCACGGCGTCGCCGCCGGTGACCAGCACCCGGCCGTTCGGCAGAAGGGTCGCCTGGTGGCCCTTGCGTGGGGTGAGCAGTTCGCCGGTCGCCGTCCACGTTCCTTTGGCCGGGTCGTACAGCTCGCAGAACGCGAGTGCCCGGTCGCCGGTCGCGCCACCGACGATGAGCACCGCGCCGGTGTCCAGCAGGACGGCGACGTGCCCGGTTCTGGCGTGACTCATCGGCGCGGTCGCGGTCCAGGCCGACGTGGCGGGATCGAACAGTTCGGCCGACGCCAGCGCCGCGCCCCGGACGTCCGTGCCACCGGCGACCAGCAGCTTGCCTGCCGCGAACGTGGCCGTGTGACCGGTCCGCGCCGCGGCGAGCCCACTCGCCGGGGTGGTCCACGCGCCGGTCGCGGGGTCGAAGACCTCGGCCGACGCCAGCAGGTCGCCGTTCGTACCGCGCCCGCCGACCGCGGCCACCCGGCCACCGGTCACCTTCGTGGTGGTGTGCCCGCGTCGAGCCACCGACAGCGCCGCGGTCCCGGTCGTCCAGATCCGCGCGACCGGGTCGAACACCGACGTCGCGGCGACCGCCGTGCCGGTGGCGTCCGCGCCACCCGCCACGAGCACCGCGCCGCTGGACAGCCGAACCGCTTCGGTCCCGGACACGGCGGCCGGTGGAGACCCGGCCGCCGACCACACACCCGGTTCGGCTGCCACGCTGCCGCTCGCGTCGGCCTGCCGCAACACGTGCAGCTGCCCGGCGAGTGACGGATCCGCGAAAATCCAGTCCGCCATGGCGTCCTCGGCGGAAGCGGCGCTGCGGAAAACCGACGCCGTCGTGCTCGCGTTCGCGGGCGGGAACGCCTGGTGATTGTTCCGCGAATACGCGACGACGAACCGATCACCGATGACCTGCACGGTGTCCTCGGCGGCGAACGGCTGCCGTCGCCTTGCCTCCTGCTGCGACAACGGTGACCGAGAGGTGCTGTTGTTCGCCAGGAACTGCGTGAACACCGCGGGCGGCGGCCGGTACAGCTTCGGACCGGTGCGTGCCACTCGCACGGCGAAACCCGCCGGGGGTTCCGACGGCGCCTCGTTGTCGATGATCGACATCTCGTAGCGGGCGCTGCGCCGCACCACCCTCGGTGACGCGAGCGCGCCGTCTGCGGCCACCAGTTCCAGCCCTGCTTCCTGGTGTTCGTAGCCGGGGCGGGACAACTTGGCCGCGTCGTCCATGTCCTGGAACTGGGCCATGGCGAACTGGTCATCGGTCGCCGACCGCTTGACCAGTCCACTGCCGACGGCGGGCTCGACCGTGAACCGTTTGCCATCGCTGGGCCGTTGCGCGCCGACCCGGTCGATCCGGACGTCGAGCGGGATGGCCCGCTGGTGGATGAAAAGACTGCCCAGTGGATGCAGTACGAGGTCGTCACCCGGGTCGAGCGGCCGCAGTGTCACCAAGGCGTCGGCCCCGCCCGCGGGCAGCCTGGTCTGCCAGCCATCGAGCTTGCGGAGCTCCCCCTCCAGCAACGCGAGCACGGCGACGGGCGGCAGAGTGGTCGTGCGTTCCTCGCCCCACGTGATGTCGAAGTCAGCCGAGATCTCGAAGAACAGCAAGGAGATCGAACCGCGACCGCGCGCTTGCCACGGTGCGGGGCCCGACAGCTGGAAGTACAGGTCGATGCTGAAGAACCCGACGCCGAATGCTTTCAGCGAAACGCCCGCCGAGATCTCCACGACGAACGAGAACGGGGAGAACCGGAACAACGCGTCGAAGCTGAGGTGCCCCTCGATGCCGAAGCCGCCGAACCCCAGCCGCAGCTCGGCTTTCGCGCCGAACTGGACGGTGTTGCTGGTGACCGCGAAATAGCCGGACACCCGGATGAGGCGGCCGGGCATGTTGATGATGTCGACCGACAGCCGCGGCGGCACCGGGAACGGCAGCGGTGGTGGGGTGAACGCGGGGTGGAACCCGCCGACCGACAACACGAACTCGGGGTTGTCGCTCCAGTCGACGAGCAGGCCCATACCGCCGTCGATGGTCATGGTGAGGATGCGGGAGTCGAACAGCTTCGCGAAGAACCACAGTCGCGAGCGGTCGACCTGCAGCGCGCCGATGAAGTCGACCCGCAGCACCAGCAGCGGCAGGTCCTTGCTGGGCAGGATGCACTCCAGGACACCGAGGATCGCGACGTTGCCCGGCGGGATCTCGACGATCACCCCGAGTGAAACGCTGACCAGCGTCGGCGTGCCCCAGCCGATCTTCGCCATCGGCCCGACGAGAAACCTGTCGTTCTCCGGCGGGAAGAACTTCCGCAGATCGCTGATGATCCTCGGCGCGTTCGCCACCACGTCCTTCGGGAACATCACCGACTCGATCGATCCGCTGACCACGCCCTCGAGCAACGCGTCGAAGTCCATCCGCCGGTTCAGCCCGAGGATGCCGCCGACCCCCAGCAGTGTGAACCCGAACCCGAGCTGGATACCCGACCCGAACTCGGCGGTGAGCACGATCAACAGCGAGAACCCGGCCGTGCCGTCCGGCATCCTGGTCGTGATCAGGCCGATCGCCTTGACCTCGACGAAACCGGCGAACATCAGCTCCAGCGCGCCCGCGTACTCGCCGCGTTCCGGGTCGAAGTACAGGAAACCGCCGCCCGCGACGATGCCGGCGTCGATCGACAGGCCGACGCCGGTCGGCGGCTTGAACCCGAACGCCACGTCGACCGGGCCGAGGTTGCCGCCACCCTCGGGAAAGCTCACTTCGGCTGTCAAACCCACCCGTTCGACAGCCGCCGTCAGCGGGCCGAGCGCGGCGGTGAGGTTCGCGGACAGTTCCACCGGCACGCCGTCAGGACCCGGCGTCGCGATGATCTGCAGTGCGTGCACGTCGACCGGGCCGATCCGCAGATGCACCGGAAGCTGCACCCTGAGCCCGGCGCCGCCATGGAACCGCAGCCCGTGCTCAGGGTCGAACGCGAACCCGGTGGCGAACCCGGCCTCCAGGCGCGCGCCACCGAAGAGGGTCTTGATGAACCCGTCGGCGGATTCGGCGTCGATCACCAGCTTGCCGCCGGTCAGATCGCCCTCGATGCTGGGCACACCGGTCACCTGGCCGTCGACGAACGCCAGCGTGAGACCGGCTTTCAGTTCGACGCCACCGATTTCGAGTCTGCTGCCACCCGCGACACCGAGCAGCAGCATCGGTTCCGTCGGGGTGGCCCGGATCGACACCTCACCGCGCAGTTCCGCGGCGCCGTCCGGTGGTTTCAGTGTCAACCGGAACGGGGGCCGTAGTGAACCGGTGGTCCCGGCGGGCAGCAGGCCCGACGCCTTCAGTTCGGCGATCCAGTGCGGTGCGACGATTTCGACGGACTTGTCCGCCTCGACACCGATCGGCATGACCACGCTGATCGCGAGCCCGTCGCCGTCGACGGTGAGGTCGACAGCCCATGCCTCCAGCCGGGCGGGCTGCCCACCCGCCGCGGGTACGAACAGCACCGGCAGCCGCGCCGCTTCGAGAAGATCCCGCAGCGCCTTCAGCAGCTTCTCGCCGTCCGGAACCGGGCCACCCCAGCCGAATCGCTTACCCAACTGACCGATCGGGTCGACCAGGAACGACGGCAGCTGATCCAGTCGCAGCCGGACTCGCTGGTGATCGATGCTCGCCGGATTCGCCGGATCGGCGTCGAACCTGCTCACGTCCGCCAGGCCGAACAACCCGAACAGACCGGTCAGCCGGTGGGCCGGATCCACGATGTGCAGGATGGCCAGATCGAGAAGCTTTCGAGGCAGGTCCGCCACCAGATCGGCGACCTGCTGCGCGGGGACACCGGGCAGTGTCGGCCCGACCGTGCCGATGGCGGTGCCCAGTGCCAGGTAGGCCTGCCCGATCTGGCCGCAGCGGGTCAGCAGTTCCGCGCTCCGCGCGACGATCCCGGCCGTGTCGCCCGACGCGATCGCGGACTCCAGCGCGGCGGCCGCAGGCGCCATCGTCTTCGCCACCGTGGCCACGGAGTCCTGCGCGGCCCGCACCTGCGCGTTCGCCACCAGCGCGGGCGGGAACACGGTCCCCAGCTCGGCCAGCAGGTCCAGCAGCCGCTCGCCGACCATCCGGTCGCCGAGCGCTGCGATCGCCCTGGCGAGTTCGAGTGCCAGTTGTTCCACCGTGCCCGCTCTGTCCGCCATGGATGCTCACACCCTTGTCGCTTCGAAGGTGGCGAGAATTCGGGGGTAGCTCAGGCCCGCCAGCTCCGGCAGTCGAGGGACCAGATCGTCGAGCGCCGCCCGTAGTTCGTCGCTGCCCCGGCGGGCGAGGACGGCGTGCATCCGCGTGACGCAATCCGCCAACGGCTCGTCGTTGACCATGACGGGAAGCCGTGCCGCCGCGTCGATGTCCGGCAACCGGCCGAGATGCTGGTAGACGGCCGAAGCCCCGCTGCGGTGCCAGGTCGCGATCACCTGCCTGTCGTGGTTGACCAGGTTCACGAGTTCGGCACCGTGCCGTTCCCAGAACGCGACCAGTTCTCGCCCGAACGGGCTGCCGGACAGGTCGTCCCGCACCCGGACACCGATCTCGGTCGGCCGCAGCGGAGTGTCCCGGCTCGCGACGGCCGCGGTACTCGGCATCCGCACCGGGACCTCCTCGCCGTCGAACAACGCGGTCAGGTTGGCAGGCACGGTCCGGATGTCCGTCGGGCTGGTGGCCAGCACCGGCGTGACGTTGTACTTCGGGGTCACGTTGTCGCGGAGCTGGATCATGATCGCGTTGAGGGGCGCCACGAACGTCCCGTTCACGCTGCCCGTCGCCCCGGGGAAGAACTCTTTGGCCTCGAACTTCGCCACGCCCGTCACGATGCCCATCGCCCGGACATCGGGTGTCACCACGGCGGCGCCGGAGTCTCCTGGGATGCCGAAGTACACCGAGTCCGGTGGCGTGCCCTGGGGAATGTGCGGTATCACGACGAACTGCACGACCGGTCCGGCGGCGGGATTTCGGACGAAGTCGACGATCCTGCCCCCGGTCTTTCCCGTCCTGTTCCCGTACTTGCGGACGAGATAGCTGTCGTCGAGGTATTGCGTTTCTGTGGGATTCGGCGCGATTCCCTTGACAGGACCGAGTTCTTTGATGCCGCCGATGTACTTGGTACCTGGCCGGAGGCGGACCAGTGCCACGTCCCGCCAGCTGTGCGGGATGAAGTCGCCCTGCCAGAACTCGCCGTGCCCATCGTTGCAGCAGTGCGACGAGGAGCAGTTCCCGTTCGGGTCTACCTGTCCCACAACGGTTTTCTCCCGCACCGGCGCCTCGATGACCTGCTGGTTGTTTTCGATCCCGGCGAGCTTGCACAGCGAGTGGAAGCAGGTCAGCACGTAGATCTTCTTGCCAGGGGCCGCGACGTCCTCCATGAGAAGACCGATGCTGCCCCGGTACTGGTCCTCGAGCCGACTGGCGATCGGTCCGCCGCCGGCGAGTACGTCGTCCGCGAGTTGCGCGTCGATCTCGGGGGGTGGCTCCCGTTTGCCCAGCGGCTCACCCGGCGCGGGCTCGGGCAGCGCCGCGTACCGCCGGTCGATCATGGTGACGACGTTCGTCGGATAACCCTCCACAGTGGACGGAACGCGCTCGTCGGGTGCCACCTCGGACAACGGCAGCTTGCGTTCGACGTACACCTGGATGGCCAGAAACCCTTGATTGACACCGCCTGCGCGTTTCGCTCCGCCACCGACGGCGTGCACGCCGGGAATTCGGAGCAATGTCTCCTCCGCCCGCCGGACGGCGGCGTGGAAGTCGGAGTCAGTGTCCATGGCGCACCTGCGCTTCGGTCACCGGACGAGACAGTGCGGCGATGAGTTCGGGATAGGTCGATCCGGCCAGATCGGGAAGCCTTCGCCGCAATCGGTCCAGCGCCGCCCTCAACTGCTCCCCCGCCGCCGCACGCAGGGCGTCGTGCAGCCGGTCGAGGCATTGACGCAACGGCTGGCCGTTGACCGTCGCCGGGATGGTCAGCGTTTGCTCGCTCAGCCCACGCAGCAGCACCTGGTAGACCGCCGACCCACCGCTGCGATGCCACGCGGCGGCGACCCGCCGGTCGGCGTTGACCAGACGTCGTAGCTCCGGTGCGTATGTCTGCCAGAAGTCCAGGAGTTCGCGCCCACCAGGGGTTTGCGCGAGGTCGGCGGCGAGTCGCCCCGCACCCGGCGGTGCCGCTCCCGCCACGGTGGTCACCGCGGCGGGGGCCGGAACGGGGACGACCACCCGCTCCCCGTCGACGAGGGTGGTGACCGTCGGCCTTCCCGGCACGGTATGCGTCTGCCCCGGTTCGGTCGCGGTGCCGACCGTCAGGTCGAGTCCGAGTCCGGCGAACTTGCCCAGCACCGTGGTGATCGGGAAGGCGAGGCCGAAGTACGTGCGGTCCGGCGGACTCGGCAGGGGTGGTTTGATCACCCCGGCGAGCGCGCGGCCGAAGTTGAGGCCCAGCACGCGGTTCGAGGTGTCCACGCTGACCGACCCGGAGTCGCCTTCCGCCAGGTAGTGGTTGTGCTCGTCGGCGGGCACCTGCGGATTCGGATGCGGGGCGATCACCAGCGCGTCGCGCGCCCACACCCGTGTGGCGCCACCGTCCGGCGGCCCGCCGGGGAAGAGGATCTCGCAGTGCGCCGCGATGACGAACCCGCCGGTGAACCCGGTCCGCGCGCCGCGTTTGCGGACGAAGTAGCTGCGTGCCGCGAGTTGCTGATCGGTCGGAGGCGGCGCGATTCCCGTCACGGCGACGTCGTCGTCCCCGGGATCCTCGCCCGCGGCCACACTGGCACGGCGTATGTCGTAGCGATAGCTGGTGCCACCGTCCAGCCGGGCCACCGCCGCGTCCCAGTCCGCGTTCTCCGCGCCGCCCGCGTACCGGCCGAAGATTCCCTCCGCGCACGTCGAGTGGGTCTTCAGGTCGTTCTGCCCGCACACTGTCGTGCCGACGACGGGGCCGTGCGCCACCGTGAGGTCGAAAACCTGACCCTTGCTGTTGTACTGCGGATCGACCCGGGAGAGAACGTGGTGACACGTAAGGGCGTACACCTGGTTCGGATCCTGCACGGCGCGCAGAAGGCACCCGAGCGTGCCGACGTTGCCCTCCATGAGGCTGCCACGCATGGCCATCCCGCCGGTGATCGGCCGGTGCCGCTTGTTGTCCACGAAGGTGTCGTCGTCCTTCGGATACACGGTGCCGATCGGCTCGCCCGCCGGCCGGGGATCGCGGAGCACCAGCACATCGGTCGGCACCCCGCCGACGTCGGCGGGCACCACGTCGGCATCGTCGAGCGCGGCCCGAGGCAGTTTCTCCCGAACAAAGACCGTGACGGCGACCTGCCCGGTCGGCTGTCCGTCGACGATCTTCGCGCCGACACCGACACCGGTTATGCCCGGCCGTCCGAGGAATTCCCCCGCCACCCGATGACTCAGATCTCGCATTTCCTCGGAAGCCACAGGTTTCCCTCCAGCGAACGTGGTACGCATCGGAGCATGCTCGCCCGCGTCGGCCGGGGTCAATCGAGGGGCGAAAGTCTGCCCTTTGGGGAACCAGGCCCATTGCCGGGCGCGCGCGAGCCCTCGACCCGGGAGTTCTGTCCTCTTGGGATTCGGCTTTTAATACAATGCAGCGCGTTTTATAAAAGGAATAATCGCGATTGTTCGGATGGATTCGTCCGGATCTCGGGAAATGCTACTGAGAGGAAAGGCAAAGGGTGACGTATCGGGTCGCTCGCCCGTGCCGGTTTCGCGACATCGGGCTGGTGGCGAGGACGTTGAACGTCCCGATTCTTCCCCGCTCGCCCACACCAGCACCCGGCACGAGCCCCGCGGGCTCACCGAGACGACATCCGGTTCCAGCGGGTAGGCAAGTACCGGTCTGCCGCTGCGACCACGAACACTCCGCGTGATCATCGAGGCCGGACTTTTCGCCGCCACCCATCGAACGGACGCATCGAATGCCACACAGAGTGTGTTTCGCCCAGTGTTACCGAATTCGCTGTTTCGCCCTGATCGAGTGAAATACCCGGAGGCGCCTGACCTGCGAAAACGTTGGAAAACCCCAGGCAGATTCGGTCTGATCACCTATCGTGTTCGTTGATTAACGCACTGCCTGACTGTTAGAGATGTCCATTCCGGATTCACATCCCGTTGCGGATCACTCTGCGCAAGGACAGGCACTGAATGACCGAACAGCAGACCTCTTGCGGTGGCGCACGCCCTCGTGCGGTTCATGCGCTCCTCGCCATGGTGCTGGTGGTGCTGCCGCTGTCCGGCTGCGGCACCGGCACAGGCGGCGCGGCCGAGGCCCCCGTCGCCGCGCTGCCGCCGTCACCCGAGGCCTTGGCCGCACTGCCCGAAGCGAACACCTTCGGCAAGCTGGAAACCGCACCCGCCGACCCGGCCACCCCGCTCCCCGCCGGCGGTGAAGTGCTGCACCCGACGACGGACGCCGCGGTCTACCGCGCCCCGGGCGCGGAACCGATCGCCCGGTTGCCGGAGACCCAGATCGGCTCGCCGACGTGGGTTCCGGTGATCGCCCGCCAGGGCGACTGGGCACAGGTGCTGCTGCCGGTACGGCCCAACGGCGCGACCGGCTGGCTGCACGCCACACCGGAAACCGTCGAATCGGCGCACAACGATTTCCAGGTCACGGTGGACCTCAGCGAGTTCCGCTTGGAAATCCTCGAAGGAGGCAAGCCGGCCGGCTCGTGGTCCATCGGCACCGGCAGGCCCGAGCACCCCACGCCCACCGGCCGCGCGTTCATCCTCGCCTCGATCAAGGAGAGCGTGAACACCTACAGCCCGATCGTGTTGCCGCTGAGCAGCCATTCCGATTCGCACGAAACCTTCGGTGGCGGGCCCGGCACGGTCGGCATGCACACCTGGCCGGACGAAAGCTTCGTTCGCAAGGCAACCAGCGACGGTTGCATCCGGGTCACCCGCGAGGCGCTGAACCGCCTCGTGGAGTTGCCGCTCGGCACCGTCGTGCAGATCACCTGATACCCGAAATCATGGAGGTAAGTTCCTTGTCCCCTCGTACAACCGGCGTGCTCGCCTGCACGGCCGCGGCCTGTCTCGTCCTCGCCGCCACTCCCGCCACGGCCGCCCCGGCCGAGTCCGCGTACGCCCTCGCCGCGTCCGGTCTGGTCAAGATCCCCCGCACGCCCGCCGTTTCCGGGCCAGGCAAGGAATCGCTCGCTTCGGTGGCACTGCCGAACCCTGGCCCGGCACTGATCAGCGCACAGGCGCTGAACGCCGAAGTGAAGCCGGGGCACGCGAAATCGAGTGTCGTCGGCCTCTCGCTGAACCTCGGCGTTCTGCCCACCGGAGCCGCGCTGCCCGGCCTCAGCGCCGGGGTCGTCAAGTCCGAATGCCGTGACGGCAAGGGTTCGGTGTCGATCGCGAACCTGAAGGTCGGCGGCAAGACGATCGAACTCGACCAGGTCCCGCCGAACACCACCGTCCCGCTGGCGTCGCTGCTCGAACTGGTGGTGAACAAGCAGACTCCGAACGCGGACGGCACGCTCACCGTGACCGCCGTGTCGGCCAAGATCCTCGGCAAGACACAGACTCTCGACATCGCGTCGTCCACCTGCGCCAAGTCCCCTGGCGACACACCGCCCACGAAGCCCGCCGACAAGCCCCGGCCGGGCGGGAAGGCGCCCAAACCCACCCCGGTTTCCGCGCACCTCGACGTCACCGGCTGAAGTCGGTTGGAAGCCGAAGCCCGCCAACGGGTTCACTCCGTTGGCGGGCTTTGCTCCTGCGGTGCCTTCGAGGCCTGGAGTCCGCGTGCGGGCAGCCGGTTCGCGCCCCAGCTCCGTTCGATGTAGTCGACGATCCGTGTGATGTCCTCGGGAGGCACCTTCTCCTGCTCCCCGTGTTCGAGCGGGTCGGTGTGGAAGATGTAGAGCCGCGAGGCGAACTGGTCGAACGGCAACGAGGCCTCGCCGAACCGCTCGCCGTTGCCCGCTGTCGAGACCACGACACCGTCGCCCCAGTCCTGGCCGCTGTCGTTGTTCGGGTTGTAGAAGTACACCCGGGTGACCTCCTGCGGATCGGCGGCGACCCGCAGGATGGTGATCGCGTGCCAGCCGACGTAGCGGGCGGCGCTGTCGGTGACGGCGACCCCGGCGGGCTGCGGATGGATCAGCGGCTGTCCCCCGTTGTAGGCCGGGTGGTAGCTCGCGTGGAACTGCCGCAGGAAGGTGTCGAGCTCGATCAGGTTCCCGGTCTCGACGTCGACGTTGATCCGGAACCCGCGCGCGGTCCACCAGCCGTGGAACTCGGGATTGACCCAGCGGTGCGGATCGCCGGGCCTGCCGACGCAGCGGCGCCCCATCTCGGCGTAGATCCGGTCCAGATGCGGCACCACGAGCAGCGAAACCGGGTCCAGGTCCGCCGGCGGGGCGCTCGCGAGGCCGCCGGCGCTGTCGTTCGAGGAGATCCGCTGGCCTTCGAAGTGCATGACGACCTCGTCGTCCCGCGCCGCCCAGACCACGATCTGCAGCAGGTAGTCCGGGTCGTTGTACGCCCACATCGACAGCGCTCGGGCCGATTGGCAGGTCGGGTTGTCGCCCTGGCCGACGCCCAGCGGGAGGCCCAGCATCGACAGCACGCCCGCGAGCAGCCGCGCCTCGGGACCGGGCTCGTCGCCGAACACCGTCCTCAGCCGCTCGCGCGCGGGCTCGGACAGCTCCAGCCCGAGCTGACGCCACAGCGCGGGCACCATCGGCGGCGCGTACAGGATGCCGCGGTCGAGAAGCAGCGCGAGCCCGTAGACGCACTGGGCGGTCTGCGTGTGCACCGCCACCTCGATCAGCCGGTGGATCAGGTCGCGGTGGCGCAGCAGACTGGTGCGGCCGACATCGGACAGGCCGAGCGCCTCCCCGAGCAGATAGTCGCTCTTGTGCCGCAGGAACCGCAGCAGCTCGGCGTGATACGGCGAGACCAGCCCGGTGTCGTGCATCGCCCTGGCGAACCCGGTGGCCTCGTACTGCAGGCCACCGTCGTCCATCGCCTCGAGCCGGGACCGGAAGACCGCGGTGCCCGGATCCTCCCGGCAGGCCTCCGTCGTGCCGAACAGGGCGCTGATCAGCCGATCGATGCCCTGTCCGGAGGCGTTGCCGAGGTCGACCTCCGGATCCCCGCGGTAGACCGCGATCCGGGTGATCAGCGACTGCACCTGGTCGACCTGGATCGGCCGCTGGCGCAGGATCCGCCAGATCTCCTCGACCAGCTTGTCCAGCACGCTTTCGTAGCCGATCTCGTCGGCGACGTGCCGGAACAGGTCCCTGATCAGCTGCGCTGTCCGGCCCTGCTGGGTCCGCTCGGCCTCGGTGGGCGGGGTGAACAGCAGTTCCAGATTCATCGCGAGCACCTGGGACAGGAACGCGCGGGCGTCCTCGGCCGACAAGGTCGGATGCGCGTAGTCACCGCGGGCCACGGCGAGGGTGCGCAGCTCGCTGCAGGCCTCCATCACCACGGTGTCCGTGTCCCCGGCGTGCAGTCCCGGTCCGACCAGCGCCGGGATCAGGATCTCCGGAGTGGCCCAGTCCGTCCCCAGGAACAGTCCCGCCTCCTCCAGCGCCCGCGCCCTGACCTGGACCGCCCCGGCACCGCCCGGCTGCACCAGCACCCGCCGCAGCGCCTCCAGCATCCGCCGCAGCTTGGTGTGCTTGCCGAAGTCGCGGGTCTCGGCCATCGCCCTGATCGCGTCGTCCAGCGAGGCCACACGCTTGTCCAGCGTGGTGGTCGCGCCGGGAACATCGCCGTTCGGTTTCAAAGGCTTCCCTCGGGTCGGTCTCCTGGTCCGGGGTCGCCCTCAGACGTAGAAGTCGAACTCTTCCTGTTGCTTCAGCAGGTCTCGCATCCGATAGGAATCTTCGCCGAAGAAGTACAACAGGCCCCAGTGGGTACCGAACGCTGTCCGCTTGGTCACCGTCTCCTCGAGCGGAGCCGACAGGTCGTGTGACTCGTAGTAGTCGTGATCCTCGGTTTCCGGCGGGATCCGCAGCTCGCTGACCACCCGGCGGCGCGGGTAAACCCCGAAACAGCCCGCGACCCCGGCGGCGTCTTCGACCTCCCGCGGGAAGAAGGCATCGATCTCTTCCTCGGTCGTCTTCGGGTCGAAAGCCAGCGCCAGCCCCTGGTAGGCATTGAAGCCGTAGGCGCGTTCGAGCAGCTCGAACACCTTGAAGCCCGGCGGCCGGTAGGCGACCTCGCCGAAGTACATCTCACCGTCGTTCGTGACGAAGTACTCCGGGTGCACGAAGCCGAACTCGATGTCGAAGGTCTTGATCAGCTTCTCGATCTGCGCGGTGATCTGCGGCCGGTACCGCTCCAGCTCGGGGGTGGCCGGCACGAACACCGAGTAACCCAGGGTCACATACTCGGAGATGTTCAGGAACTTGATCTTGCCGTTGTGGATCCACGCCTCGACGGCGAATTCCCAGCCATCGAGATGCGACTCCATCAGTACCGGGAACTCCTCCTCCGGGATCGCGTCGACGTCGTCGGGGGTGCGGACGATGCGGTGCCCGAGGCAGCCGGCCTTGTCGAAGGCCTTCAGGTGGATCGGGTCGTTCGGATCGCCGTCGAGCTTGAGCAGCGTCTGGTTGACGCGCTTCAGGAACCGGATCACGTCGTCGCGGTCGTGGGCCTCCTCGAAGATCCCGACCCGGATCCCGCCCAGTTGTGCGCGGCGCTTCATCAGGGACTTGTCCCGCAGCAGCATGGCCTGGCCGAACAGGCGCGGGTTGTCCAGCAGCACGGAGTTGATCGCTCCGGCCCACTCCACGGTTTCCTCGAACAGCGGGATCGCGACGTCGACGCCTTCGCGCTGCAGCGTCTCGGCGATCTCCAGCGAGCGATCGTTGAGCCGCTCGAAATTCCATGGCAGATAAGGGATATCGTGTTCCACGCAGTACTTCTCGGCCCAGTCCGGCGCCACGACGACGTACCGTCGATCGAACCGGTCGAGCGCCTCCACGGCGTTCAGGCTCCACCCTAAAAGAGCCACGTACCCTTTGTCTGGATTCTTCGTGGCCGGTTCGGGTCGTGTCATGGGACCGTTCCTCCGTGTCGGCGTCGTCAACTCCTCGAGAAGCTCGGGCCGATCAACCGTACCTGGAGAGTGACACCATCCGCTGAATGGATCGCGAGCCCCTTGCCTTGTCTATCCACAATGGACTATGTGACCCACGTCGCTCCTGGCGGCAAAACGCTTGTCTCATGTGGATGGTCAGAAACTCGGCCGACCGGCTCGCGAGGTCCCGATCTTCTCGGCCGAATGCCGGGTGGGGGCCGCCAGGACCGCGACGGCCTCATCCGGCGCATCCCCGCCGAGCACGATCGACGGGTCACCCTGATCTCCCTGACCGAGAGCGGCCGGGCGAAGCTCCAGCAGGTGAACTCGGCGCTGTTCGAGACCAACGATCAGGCATTGGAAGGCTTCACCGACGAGGAAGCCGGTCTCCTCCTGGGCCTGCCGAGAAGGCTTGTCGCCAATCTCGAGGAGAATCCGGCCGACTGCGCACCTGCTCGCCCTATCCAGTAGGGTCTGCGCAAGTTCGCCATCGAGCGAATGAAACATCTGACTGGGGAGTCAATAAATGAAGAAGATCGGAGCGGCCGCGATCGTGGCCGGAACGGTACTGGGCACCACGATCGCGGGGGCCGGCGTGGCCACCGCCGCCGGCGGCGCGGGACCGAAAGAGTGCTTCACGACCACGAGCTGCTCACTCGCGTCGGGGTTCTTCCCCGGCGGGACCATTCACGTGGACATCGATGCGATCGGGGCGCCCGGCTCGCCCGACCACTGGTTCAAGTGGACGATCGGCAAGTGTTCGGGCAGCGGATACATCCACGCGCCCGCCAAGACGGAATCCTGTGTTCTGCCTGCCAGCTACTACACCCTGACCACCAGCGGACTGGAGTACCCGGTGAACTGGCGGATCGGTATTCGCTGGGACCACTGATCTCCGCCGCCTAAGTGATCCGGGGGCGGGGTGCTCGAAGCCCTCGAGTACCCCGCGCCCGGTAGGCGGCGATCCGGATCCGCAGGCCGCGCAGGTTGACCAAGTCGAGGGTGAACGCCGAAACCGGCCGATAGCCCGCTGTCGGCTCGCCTGCCCGGCAGGGGCCCGAGAGATAGACGAAATCGTCGTCCGGGTCGCATCTCGGCTCCGACCAGATCGCGGCGTCCCCGGCCCCGCAGTCCCCACATCGGGCCCGCGCCTGCCAGTAGACCGGCAACTTCATCACCTCGCCGAGCACCTTCTCGAAGCCGGCGAGATCGGTCCCGGCGATCGCGAGCCCGTGTCCGCTCCACACCCGCGGCGCCCAGTAGTCGCCGACCGCGGCGTGGGTGACGCACGCGATGTCTTCCGACGCGGTGATCGTCCAGCAGGAAACAGTGGTGAGTGTCGGCATGACGGCTCCAGCTGTCGGGCCCCTGGTGCGACACAAGGTAGTGGATCATGCGGTCGCGGAGGTACCACCGCCGGCACGTCCGGCGTTGCTCCGACTGCGGGCGCCCCGGCAAAGCGCGAGTTCAGCGGCCTACGGCGGGCTCGAAATCACGCTCTGTTCATTCACTGTTCATCGCCGGATCCGTACGGGCGCGTGAGAATCTCCAGCACGTGACCGTCTGGGTCGTCGAAGTACACGCCTCGGCCGCCGTCATTGGTGTTGATCTCGCCCTCGCCGCGGTGCCCCGGCCCCGCCCAGTACGGCAGGCCTCCTTCGCGGATCCTTCCGAAGATCGTGTCGAACTCGTTCTCCTCGACCAAGAACGCATAGTGCTGCCTGGAGAACTCTTCGGTGCTGCGCATGACATCGAGCGAGACTCCGTTGCCGGTCTGGACGACCAGGAAGGGGCCGAACTCGGCGGGCTCGGGCAGCCCGAGGATCGAGACCAGAAACTCCGCCGTGGCGGCTCGGTCGGTGGCGTTGATGATGGTGTGGTTCAGCTGCACTGTCATGGAAAAACCCTAGAATCTCCAGTTCGCTGGAGGTCAACCCTCGTAACACTTCCCGGCCCGTCGCGACCTGAGTACTGCAAGCCGACACGAAGGGGACGTGATGCGTGCTTTGGTGATGGCCGGTGTGGCCGGTCTGCTGACCCTGACCCTCGCACCGCCTGCGGCGGCCTCCGGCATACCGGAACAGTGGTCTGCCGGACCGTTCACGGCGCAGGTCGCGGTCATGGCGGGGGACGTCGACGGCGACGGCAAGGACGACCTGGTCAGCTACAACACCTACCTGTACGGGTGCTACGTGCTGCGGTCGAACGGTTCCGCCTTCCAACCACAGCAGAACTGGGGTGCGGGCAACTTCTTGAGCAGCGGCTTCAACGGTAACGCCAACTTCGTCGGCGACATGGACAACGACGGCCGGGCCGACGCCATCGCGGTCCGGCGGCCCACGGCTTCGACCCCCCGCGGCATCTTCGTGGCGAGGTCGATCACCGACTACTACGGCGTGGAACGCTTCGGAACGCCCGCGCAGTGGCTGAACAACACCATCGCCGGCGACTACGGGAACCTGGCGGCGGACCTGGACGGCGACGGGGACACCGACGTGATCGGCCTGTTCGACGTGGCCACCCTGGCGGCGAGGTCGAACGGCACCACGACGCTCCCGCTGACGGCCTGGGCACCGCCCATCCGCGGTGAGAAGGCGACCTTGGCGGCGGACGCGACCGGTGACGGCAAGGCCGACCTCATCCTCGTCGACCTGGGCGGCACGAGAGTGGTGCCCGGCACCGCGAACCGCTGGTTCGACACCCCGGTGTCGTGGTCGACCACTTCTTTCCACGGCAGCAAGAAGACCCTCACCGCGGACATCGACGCCGACGGCGACGCGGACCTCATCGCCGTCAACGACACCGACGTGCAGGTGATGCGCTCCACCGGTACGAGCTACTCCACGCCGGAACTGTGGTACGCGGGTTCCTTCTTCGGCACCAAAGAGACCCTCACTGCCGACGTCGATGGAGATGGCGACGCGGACCTCGTCGCGGTGAACGACAACGACGTCTGGGTACTGCGCTCCCAATAGGCCTCAGGGCCGGTCCAAGTTGCGCAGGACTCGCTCGATCGTCGCGGGTTTCGGGCCACCGTCGTCGTGGTCATCGGGCTCGTGGATGCGCACCACGCCGCGGTCGGCGAGGTCGCTGACGAGGATCCGGACGGCGCCGACCGGGAGAGGCAGCAGTGCGGCGAGCTCCGCGAGTGCCGTGGCGCGCTCGCAGAGCTCGGCGATCCGACGATGCTCGGGTACCTCGACGCCGCGGCCTCGCCAACCCTCGACGGTGGAGATCAGCGCCTCCAGACGCAGTTCGCTCGAAGGGAGGGTCCGGCCGCCTGTCATCGCGTACGGCTCGGCGGTCGAGGCGCGGGCGCGCAGGTCCACCAGCCCGGCCTCGACGTCGAACGCCGGCGGGTGGGGATCTGCCTGGTGGGCACGGCGCACCAGGTCACGATGGGGCTCGAAGACAGCGCTCAGGCGCTCGATCTGGGTTCTCACCGTCGACGGGCTGATGCCGAGGATTTCGGCGATCTCTTGATCGGTGAGACCTTCCAGGAAGAACAGCACCCCGACCGCCCGGCGGCGAGGCGGCTGACGAGCAAGCAGTTCCCTCACCGGGCGCAGCACCGACAACTCGTCGAAAGTCACTTCTTCGGCCAGCAGGGTGATGACGTCGTCGTTGAGCTCGACCTCCGGCACCCGGCGCGCGCGATAGACATCGAACAACTTGTTGACGGCGATCCTCAGCACGAGCTTGCGGTTGTCCTCCGCTGTCCGTCCGCGCCGCACGGACCAGATGTTCCCCATCGCGAGGTAGGCCTCCTGGACCACGTCGCGCGCCAGGTACTCGTCGCCGGCGGCGAGGCGGTGGATCGCCGCGTATGTCCCGCTGGACGTCGCCACGTAGAAGGCCTCGAAATTCGCCTCGAACAGTGGCGGTTCCGGCGCGCGATGGCGGGCCATCGTCCTCATCACGTCCTTTCGCCACGGCTTCCGGCAATTCCTCGGCCCCGGCGCCCAGCGCTTCGAGCTGTTCGGTCACAACTCGGCGGTGAGCAGCCGCAGGCCCTGGTCGAAGAGCCCGGCGAAATCCATTCCCGTCAAGTGATCCTGGCCTTCGGCGAGATACGGATAGTCGCCGTGCCGGATCGCCTGGCGCAGGCCGTCGATCTCGACGGGCAGCTCAGAACCGGGCTGGACGGTCGCCTGCTCCTCGAGAACATGGCCCGTCGTGAAGTGAATGATCAGGAGTGCGGTTCTCATCGCCGCCGAGGCTTCGAGACCGGCCTCGCGTAAGGCGCCGTTGAGGGCTTCGGCCAGTCCCAGCGTGTTGGGACCGGTGGCGTGCGTGCCCGCGTACACCCGCGCTCCGTCGCGATGGGACAAGAGCGCGGCACGCAGACTTTTGGCCAGGGCCCAAACCCGTTCACGCGGCTGGGCCGCCCCCTCGGCCGCGTCGCGGCAGCCGTTCAGCATCGCCTCGGCCATCGCGGTCAGCAGGTCCCGTTTGGTCGGGAAGTAGCCGTACAACGTGCCCACCTGGACTCCGACCGCGGTGGCCAGTTTGCGCATGGTGAGTGCGTCGAGACCCGCTTCGTCGAGCAGGCGGAGCGCGGCGGCCGTGACGTGGGCCCGGTCCGCCGCCGGTGGCCGTCCTCGGGTGCGGGGCTGATGCGCGGTCATGTCCGGGTGAGCCTAGCAACAGGTTTGACGGTTTCGCGCATCGTCTGGATACTGGCGGAAGATTAAATGAACGTTGTTCAGAAATAATGGAGGTCGTCATGGACACCGACGTGGTGATCAGCGGGGCAGGCCCGACAGGTCTGCTGCTGGGTACCGAACTGGCGCTGGCCGGAGTGCGAGTGCGGATACTCGAGCGACAGAAGAAGCGGCATGACCAGTCCCGCGCTCTCACGTTGCATCCCCGCAGCGTCGAGATTCTCGACCTGCGAGGCATCGCCGATCGCTTCCTTGCCTTGGGCCACACTGTCCCGAGCTGGCATTTCGCGGGACTTTCGCGGCGGCTGGACTTCTCCGCCCTGGACACCCGGCACGGCTACACGCTGTTTCTTGAGCAGGCCCGCACCGAAAGGCTGCTGGAAGAACGAGCGCGGGAACTCGGCATCGAAATCTCCTACGGGCACGAAGTCGTGTCCCTGACCCAGGACGGCGATGGGGTCGACGTCACCGGCGTCGGACCCGATGGGGATTTCGCCCTCCGCGCGGCCTACCTCGTGGGCTGCGACGGCGGCCGGAGCCCGGTTCGGGAGTCCGCCGGTATCGGCTTTCCGGGATCGGACGGCACGATGAGCGCGATGCTCGGCGACTTCGCGGTCACCGACAAGGAGGCGATCGCGGCGGCGGGGCAGGTCTCCCTCCTGATCGTGCCGCTGACAAGCGGGCTGACCCGGTTCGTTCTCACCGATCCGAAGCGGATGCGTGTCCCCGCGACGGAACCGGTGACCTTCGAGGAGTTCCGCGAGGCACTGGTGGACGTGGCGGGCACGTCCTTCGGGATCGCGGAGCCACACTGGCTTTCGCGCTTCGGAAACGCCACACGGCTGGCGGAGACCTACCGTGCCGGGCGGGTCTTTCTCGCCGGCGATGCCGCGCACATCCACTTCCCCGCCGCGGGGCAGGGCCTCAACACCGGGCTCCAGGACGCGATGAACCTGGGCTGGAAACTCGCGGCCGACCTCAACGGCTGGGCGCCACCGGGCCTGCTCGACACCTACCACGGGGAGCGGTTTCCCGTGGGAGAACTGGTCACCGACAACACGCAGGTCCAGACGCTGCTACTCGAACTCACCCTGGTACCCGACTACCAGCGCCCGGTGACCGCACTTCGTGAGCTGCTGGATTCCCTTCTCGAGATCCCCGAGGTCAACACCCGGCTCGCCGGTCTCGTGTCGGCGCTGGCGACGTCCTATCCCTCGCCGGGCGCCGATCCCCTCGTCGGCACCCGCATGCCCGACCTGTCGCTCGCCTCGGCGGATCGGCGAGTCTCGGAACTGATGCACAGCGGCAAATTCGGCTACGTCGACTTCACCGGGGACGGCGCCGCACAAGTCGCCGACGGCTGGGAAGACCGGGTCACCGTGGCGACCGGCGGCGATCGATCCTGGGCCGAAGACGTCAGCGAAGTCCTCGTGCGTCCGGACGGCCACATCGCGTGGGTCCGCCGCGAGAACGACCCGCCGGACGCCGCGGTCCGAGAGGCCCGGATTTCCGCTTGGGCAGGCACTCCCGAGCGGGCGGCGATGAAGGTACGTCCGCGCGAAGCGGCCTTGTAGTCCTTTGGATCGACACGACCGTGCGTCGAAAGCGTGACAGTCGGTCGGCCCAATCGGACCGAGCCGGACACACGGTTGGTGACCGGTTTCCTCCGAACTTCCTGGAAAGGACGAGAGACGAACGAGCAGCGGAATCTCTTGTCCCTCAAACGAGTTCGATCCGCACACGAAGGATCACCTCGCCGTCTCGGTTGGCGAGCGCGGTATGTGGTCGAACTGCTACGAAGTGACCAGGACAAGATCATTCCAACGTCGGACGAAGCCCGCTGCGAGCGATGGCACGCTCGACTGCATGATCCACCGGACGTCGGCCGTCGCTGCCGCGCAGAAACCCCGAAGTGGGCGCATTTCTTCTCTCGATCTCTTACGAGGGGTGGCGATTCTGGGCACCTTCGGGACGAACGTGTTCCTCTTCGCACACCCAGGCGGGCCGGCGGGTTTCTTCCAGGACTTCGTCGGCACCGCGAACGGCATGGCGGAGCAAGTCGAAGTCGGCATCCGGTCGCTGACCAACGGCAAGTTCCTCGCTCTGCTCACGATCCTGTTCGGCGTCGGCCTGGAATTGCAGTACCAGTCCGCCCGGAGACGCGGTGTTTCCTGGCCGGGCAGGTACCCGCTCCGAGCGGGCATCCTCTTCATGGAAGGTGTCGCGCACTACCTGCTCGTTTTCGAAGGCGACGTGCTCATGGCGTACGGGCTCACTTCGCTGCTCGTCGCGTACCTCGTCGGCCGGAGCGATCGGGTCGTCCGCAACGTCGTCGTCGCGGTAGGTGGGGTGTACGCCACGCTCATCCTCGCCGCGACCGCGCTGCTCGTGGCCGGGCCCGGCGTTTCCAGTGAGCCGACCCCGGTCGACCCCGCCACGACGGCCAGTTGGCCCGCGCAGGTCGCCGTCCGTCTCGATGAGTTCCTTGTGTTGCGAGGGGAAATCATCATGATCGTGCCCTCCGCCGTCGTCCTGTTCCTGCTCGGTTCACGACTGCGGAGGGCCGGTGTCTTCGACGACACGGAGAAAGGCGCGCGACTTCGTGCCCGGCTACTCGTACTCGGCTTCGCCGTCGGGTTGCCACTGAACGTGCTGACCGGTTTCAGCGGACCGGACTGGCTGCTCGTCGACAGGTACCTGTTGCCACCACTCGTCGCCCTGGGGCTGCTCGCCCTGGTCACCCATCTTTCGCTCCGGATGCGCGCGGAGCCGGGTGCCGTCCGAAGTGGACTGATCGCGGTCGGGCGGACGGCTCTCTCCTGTTACGTTCTCCAGAACGTGCTGGCCGGTGCCCTGTGTTACGGCTGGGGTCTGGGACTCGCCGAGCGTTTCGCGGACGCCCGCCCGTGGTGGATCGTCGGCCTCTGGGCCTTCGTCGGGCTGCTGAACGTCGCCTTCGCCGTCGTGTGGCTTCGACGCTTCGACCGTGGCCCCCTCGAACTGCTCATGCACCGCCTCTACGCCCCACGGCGGCAGGCCAAAGCGTGAAACCGAGCTCACTGGGGCAGCGTTCGCCACCTCTGGGTCGAACACTGCCCTCATGGCCGAGTCATCGACCGCCCGTACCCGGGGGCCGGAGCCGCGTGGATGCCGGTGCCGTACTCGTACCGCAAGTCGTTGTCCTCGATGAAACGCGCCGCGTTCGGCAGTACCGGGTGCGAACCGATCTTGCTCACGGCCATCCGGCGAATGGCTCGGTTGAGCCTGCCGGAGGCGCTGGTGACCGCCGGCCAATTCCACTCATCGGGGTCACCGAGTCGCGGCAAGGTCGCCGCCCATGCCGCGGCCCGCTTCTCGGTGTTGTGGTTCGTATGACTCCATCGCAGCTCCTGCGCGCCGACAGCCACGGCGTGGTAGAGCTGGATGAGCCCCCACCCTTCGCAGCAGTAGCGGAAGGTGGCGTCGGGATGCACTCCCGGGAGGAAATCTATCCGAGTCGGGACGGGACCCGGTCCCGACCCGACGGCGAACAACGCCAGGCTTCGTCCTGGTCGACCGTCTGGGACCTCTGCGGCGGTGTGGAACTCGCGCAGCTCTCGGTCCAACTCCGAGTCCGACTCGAAGACACGGAACAAGCCGAGATCGAACACGGTCTCGAGAACCGAGGACCAATCGTCGTCAACGGCGTAGAAGTCGAGGTTCGGCACGATCCCACTATCGTGGCCCGCGACGAAGGTCCGCGATGGGGCCCGGGTTTCGCTCTAGCAGGAGCGCTCTCCGGGTCGAGTGGCTCCGCCTGCGAGGAACGGGGTCAGGAGACGAAGCAGTTCTCCTGGCCGGTCCAGCGGAATGATGTGGCCGCAGTCCTGGACGACGTGAGCGGTGAGGTCGTCGGCGATGGGTCGCAACTGTCGTTCCAGCGCGCGGCCGACCGGATGGGCACCGATCGCCATCGTGGGCATGGTGAGCCTGCCGGCCGCCACGGCCTCGCCGATCTGGCGGGCCGTGGTCGGCATGGCGCGATAGTAGGAAAAAGCGCAGCGCAGGGCGTCGTGACCGGTGTAGGCGTCGACGAAGGCATCGCGGATTTCGGGTGACACGCCGCGTCCGAGGGTGCCCGTGGTGAGAAACCAGTCGAGGTACTCCGCCTCGTGTCCGATGAGGACGGTCTCGCCGAGGCCCGGCACGGCGTGGAACCCGAACCACCATGGCGGGCCGCCGGCGAGGAAGTCCTCGGCACCCGGCAACGAACCCAGCAGCGACTCCATCACCACGAGACGCCGCACCAGATCCGGACGCCGCATGGCGAGCAGGAAGGCGACCGGGGTGCCTGCGTCGATGGCGACAACCGCCGCGGTGGGTTCAGCGAGGGCGTCGAGGATGCTTTCCGCGTCCGTGGCCAGTGTTTCCGCGTCGAAGCCCGCCGCGGCCCGGGTGCTGGCGCCGAGTCCGCGCAGATCCGGGGCGATGACCCGGTGGTGCTCGGCCAGCGGGCCGATGATCTCGGTCCAGAGCCGCCAGGTGTGCGGGAAGCCGTGCAACAACAGAACGGCGGACCCCGTTCCTGCCACGGCCGCGTTGGCCTGGATGCCGTTGACGGTGATCCGCCGTAGCTCGACGTCGGTCTCGGGTGTGTCGGGCACGTCGCCTCCGCTGTGGTTACCATTGGTTACCAGAAAACCGTAGGTAACTTCGACGGTGCCGCCAAGACGGCACTTTTCCCTCAGGTGGTGAGCTCCAGGTGACCTCCCCGGTCCGGGGCGACTTGTTCGACCCCGAGTGCCCGACCCGGCGGCTTCTGGACCGCATCGGCACGAAATGGACGTCGATGGTGGTCAAGGTCCTCGCGGAGGCGGCCCCGCACGAGGTCCGTTTCGCCGAGTTGCGGCGACGGATTCCGGGCGTTTCCCAGAAAATGCTGTCGGTGACACTGCACAGCCTGGTCCGCGACGGCCTCGCCGTCCGCCGGGTGGAACCCACCGTGCCACCCCGCGTGCACTATCGGCTCACCGAACTCGGCCTGTCCCTCGAAGTCCCGCTGGCGGCCCTGCGGATCTGGGCCGAGGAGCACATGGCCCGGATCGACCACGCCAACGCGATCAGCGATGCCGGGTCCGCCGCAGGAGGATGAGACGGCATCGCCCTTCACCCAACCTGTGTCAGGCCCGCTTGCGGCTCGCGATCTCGTCAGAGAGTTGCTGAACACGGGCGGGGTCCGCATCCCGGGCAAGGGCGACGTAGTGGTCCATGACGGCAGGCCGGTAGCGCACGGGCAACGTCTGTCCTGGGGCGAGTCGGGTGAGCTCGGTGATCGTGAGGTCTTCGTCCGCGATGCCGCGGAACGAGATACCGCCGGCGGTCTCCACGTCGAACATCAGGACCACGCGCGGATTACTGTTGACCTCCCGCCAGTCGACGAGCACGCCGAGCGCAAGCGCCCCCGTACGCAGTTCCGCATTGCGCTTCCGTGCGTCACCGCTCAGGACCGGGTTCGGGGCGACGCCCGGGAAGCCGGGCCCGACGCCGAGCGATTCCCGACTCAGGTCGGGCCTGAGCTGCGCCATCAAATCGTTCAGATCGTTGCGCTTCTTCTTCCGACCGAACACGCTGCCCCCTCCACACGCCGGCACTGGAATCTCGGGCCTGGCGCTTCGCCCTCGCCGCGATCGTACGTCGCGGCCGTTCCCGGCTTCCGCCGCATCGCCTCGTCAGACAAGCCCTAGTCCTTTTGGCCAATACGAAGGCGGCCCGGAACCATTCTCGCGCTCGATGTGCGCCCGGCCGTCGGTCAACAGAATGGGATTCACTAACAGCTCGTGACCGACTACCGGTCGCATCGTTCGGAGGAGGGTTATCAGATGGGGAAGACGTGGTCCATCGCGCTCGCGATCGGCCTCCTGGGGACAGGGGTGCTCGCAGGGGTGCCGGCGGGCGCTTCACCAGGCGGGGTGCGGTGGGGGCCTTGTCCGGCCGACGCCGCCGCCCCGGGCCTGGAGTGCTCGACGATCAAGGTCCCGCTGGACCACCGGGCACCCGAGGGACAGCAGATCGACGTCGCCATCTCCAGGTTGGCCAGCAAGAACCCCGAGAAGCGCCGCGGGATCCTGCTGACCAACCCCGGCGGGCCTTCTCCCGGGCTGAAGTTCCCGGCGGAGTTGGCCGCGGCGAAGCTGCCGCAGAGCGTGCTGGACAGCTACGACTTGATCGGCTTCGACCCGCGCGGCTTCGGGCACAGCACTCCGGTGACCTGCGACCTGACACCGGAGCAGCAAGCGGTCGGCAACGTCCCGCCTTACGCGCGCAATGCCGCCGACGTGGCGAAGCGGGCAGAGCAGTCGAAGGCCATCGCACAGCAGTGCGCCACCTCGAAGACTTCGTGGCTGCTGCCACACATCAGCACGGCCGACACCGCGCGCGACATGGACCGGATCCGTGCCGCACTCGGCGAGGAGAAGACTTCGTTCGCCGGCTACTCGTGGGGTACCTACCTCGGCGCGGTGTACACGACACTGTTCCCGCAGCGCGGCGACAGGATCATCCTCGACAGCAACGTCCACCCGACCGGCTGGGACTACGCCAACGACCGGCTTTACGCCCAGGGCTTCGACGACCGCTTCCCGGACTTCGCGAAGTTCGCGGCCGCTCAAGACGGCACCTACCACTTGGGCTCCACGCCCGAAAAGATCACCGCCAAGTACTTCGAACTCGCCGGGCGGCTGGACAGGAAACCCGAGCAGGACGTCGATGGCGCGACCTTCCGGATGCTCACCTACGGATTCCTCTTCAGCAACGCGGGCATGCCGCTGGTGGCCAAGATCTGGCAGGCGATCGACACCGGCCAGCCGCTCCCGCCCATCGGTTCCGGCGAAGGCACCGTGTCCAATGTGGACAATATGATCTCCGGACGCTACTACACGATCTGCGCCGACTCGCGCTGGCCGCGGTCGGTGGCCACCTACCAGGCCACCGTCGCGCTCGACAGGCTCCGCCACCCGATGTTCGGCGCCGCCGGGGCCAACGTCCAGCCCTGCGCGTTCTGGCAGTCGCCCGCCGCACCTCCGGTGCGCGTCGGAGACCAGGGCCCGTCGAACGTGCTCATGCTGCAGAACGAGCGCGACCCGGCGACACCACTGGCCGGTGCGAAACGTCTGCGGCAGGCGTTCGGTGATCGGGCCCGTATGGTCACCGTCGACGCGGGCGGGCACGGCGTCTACCCGTACGTCGGGAACCACTGCGCCGACACCGCGGCGACCGCGTTCTTGACCACGGGTCAGCGCCCGGAGCGCGACCTCGCGTGCGCGGCCGAACCCCGTTGAGAGCCGGGTGACGCCAGGCATGATGATCACCTCGACGGACAAGGCTGCAGGAAGGACGACCCGTGCTCTCGACCATCACCCCGCGGCCGGTCCGTGGTCTGGTGATCGCCGAGGTCGTGATCTTGGCCGGGCTGAATCTCGAACAGCTCGTGCGACGCATCATTCTGCATGGCCCCACCACCGCGGGTGAGCTCTTCTACTTCGTGGTGGGCGTGATGATCGCCGTGCCCGCGCTGCTGCGCCGCCGCTTCCCGGAGCGGACCGCGACGCTGGCAGGTGCGGGGATCGCGCTCTCGCTGATCTGCAGCGCGGCGGGCTTCCTCGGGAAACCCGCCGCGCAGATCGATGGTGATCCCGAGATCCTGGCGTTGATGCTGCTGACCGGGGCGGCCTGCCATCGGCTGCCCCGGTCACTCGCCGGAGTGCTCGCGGTCCTCAGCGGCCTGGCGATGGCGGCCGCCCCTGTCCTGCGGTACGGAGACTCCTCCGCCGTGCTGACGGTCGCTGTGCTGTGGGCCTTGTTGTGGGGCGGCAGCATCATGGTCGGCCTGATCCTGCGCGACGGCGACGCCCGCCGTGAGGCCGCGCTGGTGGCCGCCCGCGAGCGGGAGCGGCTCGAGCTGGCGCGGGAGCTGCACGACCTGGTCGCCCACCACATCACCGGGGTCGTGGTGCGCACGCAAGCCGCGGGCGTGATCCTGGCCGACGGTCCCGAACATGATCTGATCAAGGAAATCGAGCACGCCGGAGCGGAAGCCCTGGGCGCGGTGCGACGGCTGGTCATGATGTTGCGCGACCCCGGGCACGCAACTCCCGTCGTCACGGGCGACCTGGTGAAGACCGTCGAAGCCGCGGCCGGCGAGCAGGAAGGCGTCACCTTGCGACTGGCTCCCGGGCTGGCGAACCTCGCGATCGCGCCGGAAACGGTGTCGACCGTCCACCGCGTGGTGCTCGAATCGTTGACGAACGTGCGCAAGCACGCGGCGGACGCTCGCGCCATCACGGTCACCGTCGAGCCCGCCGAGGACCGGCGGCACCTCCGGGTCGAGGTCGTCAACGACGGGCTGCGGCCGAGCCGCACGCGCCGCTCGGCGGGTGGATACGGGCTGATCGGGATGGGCGAGCGGATCGCCGCTCTCGACGGCAGGCTGTCGGCCGGTGAACACGGCGAGCGCGGCTGGCGAGTCCTCGCCGAACTGCCCCTGCCAGGCGGAGCGGCGGTGACCCGATGACACTGCGTGTCCTGCTGGCCGACGACCAAGCCATGGTGCGCACGGGATTCCGGCTCATCCTGGAGCGCGTACCCGGTATCGAGGTCGTAGGCGAAGCGGAAAACGGCGAACAGGCCGTCGCGCTGGCCCGCGATCTCCGCCCCGACGTCACCCTGATGGACATCCGGATGCCGCTGGTCGACGGCCTCACCGCCACCCGGCAACTGGCGGGCCCCGAGGTCCGGAATCCGTTGCGGGTCCTGGTCGTCACCACCTTCGACCTCGACGAACTGGTGCACGAAGCACTGTGCTCCGGCGCCTGCGGATTCCTCCTCAAGGACGCCGGTCCCGGCCTGCTGGTGGAAGCCGTTCACGCGGCCGCGAACGGCGAAGCCCTGGTCTCGCCGTCGATCACCACCCGGCTGCTCGCCCACTTCACCGATTCCCCGATCCGGCGACGCACCCGCCGCGCCGACCCTCCCCTGAGCCAGCGTGAACTCGACGTCACCCGAGCCATCGCACGTGGCCGGACGAACGCCGAGATCGCCACCGAGCTGACGATCTCCCTGTCGACCGTCAAGACCCACCTCGCGTCGATCCAGCGCAAGATCGCGGCCCGCAACCGCACCGAGATCGCCGTGTGGGCTTGGGAATCGGGTTTGGTACGCCAAGTGTGAGGTCATGGAAACCGGCCCTAGTGCGGCGATGATTCCATGCTCGCCATTCACATCGTTTTAGATGTATCGTTATCGATATGAAGGCCGGTGAGCTGTACCTGCTCGGCAAGCACCTGATGGAGCTCGCCTCCCAAGGCATGCGCGACGACGCGGATCCGGAGGTTCCGGAGATCTACCTCGTGCTCATTTCGGTGCTCGTCGAAGCGCCGGACATCTCGATCAGCGAGCTGACCGCGCGCACCGGTTTCGCGCAGAGTCACGTGTCCGCCGCCGTCGCGAAACTGCGGGAGCAAGGTGCCCTGCGCACGCGTCCGGATCCTGCCGACCGTCGCCGGACACTCGTCACGCCGGTCGACGGGCTGATCGCGGCGGTCGCGCAGCGCCAGCAGCGTGACGCCGAACAGGTTCTCGCCGCGGCGCTCACCGAGCTCGATCCGGACGCGGACTCGGTCGCGGATCGCGCCGCGCGTCTGGTCGAAGCCGCGGACGAGCTGTACCGGCTGCTCACCGCCCGAGCGCTCGGGGTCGGCGGGAACTCCGCACTGATGCCGCTGCATTCGCTGGCCGAAGAGGCGGCGGGCAAACCGAAAAAATAGGGGGAACACCATGGATTACCCGTTCACTGGCATCGAACCGATGCGCTGTCCACCCGAATACGCTCGGCTGCAGGACGAAGAACCCGTCGTCCGCGTTCACCTCGCGACAGGCGAAGACACCTGGCTGATCACCCGCTACGACGACATCCGCGCCCTGCTGGCCGACCCGCGGTTCCGGGTGTGGATTCCCGGTACGCCCGTGACCAGCGACGGCGGCCTGCTCTTCGGCATGAACGGGCCGGCACACGCGCGGCTCAGACGCATCGCGGCCAAGGCACTCACCCCGAGGCGGGTGGAGCAACTACGCCCTCGCGTGGAAGCGCTCGCGGAGGAGCTGGTCGCGAAGCTGATCGCGCAGGGCCCGCCCGCGGACGTGCTGGACGGGTACGCGATCCCGTTCGCCCTCTCGGTCCTCAACGAACTCCTCGGTGTCCCGCCGTCGGCCCGTGACGACCTGCGGGCCTGGGCGGACGGAATGCTCGCGGTGTTCACCGCGCCGAGTTACGAGGACATGGCCGACGCCGCGCGGAATCTGGGTGGCTACCTCGCGGAACTGGTCGAGACGAAGCGCCACGCGCCCGGGGAGGACTTGCTGACCGGGTTGCTCCAAGCGCGTGACGAGAACGGCGACGCGCTGAGTCCGGAAGAGGTCACCCAGCTCGCCTTCGCGATCCTTCTCGGCGGATACGTCCCGCCCGCGAACGCGCTGGCCCAGATCGTGCTGCGGCTGGCGGCCGAACCGGAACTCCCCCGCGATCCCGCCTCGATGCCTGCGCTGATCGAAGAACTCCTTCGCCAGGACCAAGGTTCGGCCGCCGACCAGGGGCGGGTGGCGATCGAGGACGCCGACGTCGGCGGGGTGCCGATCCGCGCGGGCGAGTTCGTCCTCGCGCCGCTGCGCGCGGGCAATCACGACGCTCGGCGGTTTCCCGAACCCGCGGCGGTCGACCCCGCCCGCTCGCAAGGACACCTCACCTTCGGCCACGGGCCGCACCACTGCCTCGGCGCGGCGTTGGCCCGGCTGCAGCTTCAGACCGGTGTCACCGCGTTGTTGGCCGCCGCTCCACGGCTGCGCCTCGCGGTGCCTTTCCCGGAACTCGTCTGGCGGCGGATGTTCCTGACCCTCCAAGGCCCGGTCGCGGTGCCGATCGACTGGTGACCGTTCCGGTCGACCGGCCCGGAGATCACCGCCCGACCTCCCAGATCGACACGTGTTTGGTGCTCTCTGCCGTAAAGCTGGAGCGGTCCCAGTCCGCCCAACGGTGTTTCAAGCGCATTCCGGCGATCCGCGCCATGAGGTCCATCTCCGCGGGCCACGCATACCGGAAGGGAATACGGTGGAACCGCCCCTTTCCTTCCGGTGACACGGTGATGTGGTTCGACGTGAACTCCTGCGTGACGACGTCGTACTGGTCGAACCCGACGTAGCCACCGCCGTCGGCACCCGGCGCCATCGCGAACGGGACGACGTCCTGCCCCGGCGGCAGACGGCGCAGGCCCGGCAGCCCCACCTCGACGAGGAACAACCCGCCCGGCCGCAGATGAGCGGCGGCGTTGCGGAAGACGTCGACCTGCCCGTCCTGCGTGGTCACGTTGCCGATCGTGTTGAACACCAGGTAGACCAACGAGAATCGGCCCGGCACGCGCGTCTTCGTCATATCGCCGATCGTGACCTCGACCGCGTCACCACCCGGTTTGCCCGCGAGCCGCCTCGTCATCGCCCGGCTCAGTTCGATGCCGCTCACCGGCACGCCTCGAGCGGCCAGCGGCACGGCGATCCGACCGGTCCCGACGGCGAACTCGAGGACCGGGCCGTCGGCCAGGTCCTCGAGGACATCCACAGCGGGCGTCACCACCTCGGGCGCGTTCGCGCCGCCTGGGGCGTCGTAGCCCGAGGCCACGCTTTCGGGGAACCAGCCGTCTGCGGGGTCGTCTCCCGCATTCGCTTCGCCGATCATGGTCGCCGACGTTACGCCCGCGACCCTGCGCTCCTCACTCCATTTTCCGCCCGGTCACCGGCGTCCGGTGAACGGAGTCAGCGGATCCCACAGCTTTTCGCAGCGATGCTGCCGAGGGATCTCCGTGGTGAGCTGGCTGTCTCCCGCGGCGTTGAGCGACATGATGACGGGATTGTCTTCGGTGTAAGGCTCCCACCGTGGCGTACCGTCCACCGTCGGATCACCGGTACGGGCGAATCCCGTCCATTGAGCGACGAGCTGGTCGGACAGGACCTGCTGATTGGCGTTGAGCTTGACGCCGTCCGGTAAGAGCAGCAGCCATTCGGCGATGTGGTAGGCGCCGTTGGGTTTGGTGGGGTCAAGGAAGAATTGCGGTGGTACGTCCGTGTCGTCCATCTGGTAGGCGTAGACCGGGATGTGCCGCGCCAGCCGTTCGTTGTTGAGCGCGGACGGGCAGACCGAATTGGAATCGGCCACGATCGTCCGGAAGGCCAGGAACGGTGCCGGAGCGGGGAACCGCACCAGCGGATACGTCCGGCGCACCGCGTTCGCGTGCTCGCCGTACTGCTGGTTCACCAGCCGGTTGTAGTCGGCCGGGGTCGAGGCGGAAGGCAGCTGGGTCTCGTCGCGCGCCACGCCGTGCATCAGTGACACGTCGTTGACGCGTCCGGTGGCGAAGGCCTCTCCCGGCGACATCGGCAAGGTCGTTCCGTTCACGATCGGCGCGATGGTCCCGCTGTCGGGTTCCCTCCCGTGACCGGCTTGTTTGAGCAGGGCCGCCGCCGATGCCCCGCGCAGACAGGCGGCGGCTTCGGCCGCGACACCGCAGCCCACGGCGGCCGCGAATCGCGCTCCGGCGCGCTGGGCCTGTTTCTCAGTGGGCAGCTTCGCCTTGCAATCCTGCGCCTGCCACACGGTGTCCACGCCGAGCAGCGAGTTGTACTCCCCGCTTTCGCTGATACCGCGCTGGAACAAGCCTGCCGAAGACGGTGAGACGGTGTGAGCGCAGACGCTCGAGCCGCCGGCCGAAGCACCGTAGATCGTGACGTTGTGCGGGTCACCGCCGAACCGCGCGATATTGCGCTGCACCCAGCGCAACGCGGCCTGCTGATCCTGCAACCCGTAGTTGCCGGCATGCTCGCCGAACGCCTCGTGCGCCAGGAAACCGAAGATCCCGAGCCGGTAGTTGACCTCGACGCTGATCACGTTGCCCGCCGTCACCAGACGGCTCGCGTCCTGCGGTTTCCACAGCAGGAAGCCGCCGCCGTGGATCTGCACCATCACCGCGAACGGCCCGGGTCCCGCTTTGGCGGGCACGCGGACGGTCAGGTTCAGGCAGTCCTCGTCCTCCGAGCCGGGCCCGGCGCCGGCAGGTTGCGCGCACTGGTTGCCCTCCGCGGTCGCGGCGAACGGTTCGGTCCACGGCGCAGACCGCCTCGGCGGCTTCCAGCGCAGACCTCCGACTGGCGGTGCGGCATAGCGAATCCCTTGCCACGACCTGACATCGGCTCCGGCGACGCCGCACACCGGGCCGTCGTCGGTCACCACCGTGGTGCCCGGCGAGCAGGCGGGCGCGGGTGGCTCCACCCTGACCAGATCGCTGGCCAGGGAAGCCGAACCGGCCAGCGACATCACCATCATCACGACGGCCACCACGGCGGTGGCCACCTTCCGGTCGAGTCTCATCCGTCCTCCTCCACTCCCGTCCGGACGACGAGGCCGAACGGAAGATTCGCGAAACAACGAGTGATATCCACGTACCGAACCGCCGGTTCGGGCACGACGACGACAGCGCCCATCTCCCGGTCTTCACCACGGGAACGACGTGACCCGCTCGTCCCCGTCGATCTCCAGTCTGGCCATCGCCCCGGAAGGCACAACCTCCGTTCGGTCGCGCCGAAATGGTGAAACTCCCGGTGAAAATGGTCCTTTACCGGTCAGCAGGTTTTGCGGACGTAGCCGGAAGCGTCCTCGGGGACGACGTCACGGTCGCGGCGGACGATGCCGAGCGAAGCACCCCAGCGGTCGCAGGCGTTGGCGAGACCGGTGTCGGTGTACTCGACGACGATCACATCGTCGCCGAACGCCGAAACGTACTCGTCGCAGTTGTCCTGCTCTCCGCACTCTTCGGCGACAGCGAAGTCGAGGCCGTTGACTTGCCGGTTCCGGGCCAGTTCCGAGGTGTTCTTCTACCCGATAGCGAGGCCCTTTTCGTGGGCATGCGCGGAAAGCAGGCGAATGTGGGCTTGAGCGTCCTCAGTGGACAGTAGTCCTTCGGAGCGGGTGAAGCTGTCGTAGTTGTCCGGCTCGATCGCCTGGTAGCCCTTGGCCGCGCACTCGTCGGTCCACGCGTTCGCCTTCGCCGCCACGCCCGCGTTTGTCCGCCGTCCGCAGGTCGAGAAGGGCTTCGTTCCAATCCTCGTCCATGACGACGTCGCCGTTCGCGTCGCGGAGGAGGAGTTCGCCCCACTCCCCCTCCGCACCGGGCTGAGCCTGGAACGCGTCAGCGACCCTGGTGACCTTCGTGTTCCCGGCGGACCCGGGCTTCCCGGCGACGCAGGTCAGCCCGTTCCGACCAGCTGTCGACCAGGTCGTAACCCGCGATGCTGAGCCCGATCAGCCCCACGATGCCGATGATCACCGCGGCGGGGATCAGGTCCAGCACCGAGCACAGCACGGCGACGGCCAGCAAGACCGCGCCGATACCGAGATTCCACTTGCCGAAGCCGCTCAAGCCGCCACCTTCTCCCCACCTGCCAGTGCCGATGGAGGAAATCTAGACCGGCGGCCCTACGACTCCTCGAGGAGGTCCTCGATCTGGATGGGAATGTGCCGGACCCGGATTCCGGTGGCGTTGTGGACGGCGTTCGCCACGGCCGCCGCCATGCCGACGGTGCCGATCTCGCCGAGCCCTTTCGCCCCGACCGCGTTGTGCAGGGTGTCCGGATACTCGACGAAGTGGACGTCGACCTCGGGGATGTCCGCGTTCACCGGGATCAGGTAACTCGCGAAGTCACCGTTGGCGAAGCGTCCGTTGGCCTCGATCTCCAGCCCCTCGTGCAAGGCGGCCGAAACGCCCCAGATCATGCCTCCGATGATCTGGCTCCGAGCCGCCGTCGGGTTGATGATCCGGCCGGAGTCGAATACGCCGAGCATGCGGGACACCCGGATCTCGCGGGTCCACTTGTGCACGCGGACCTCGCAGAACTGGGCGCCGAACGAGCTGAACGAGTGCTTTGTCAGCTCTTCGCCGGGTGCCGACGAGCCGGTCACGGAGAGCGATGGGAGTTCCAAGGCGCGCAGCACTTCGCCGAAGGTCATCGTCCGGCCTCCGGCCAGCACCTGGCCGTCCGCGTAGGAGACGTCCATGCCGTCGAACGGCGCGCCCGGAGCGGCCGCCAGCTTCAGGAGGTCGTCGATCGCCTTGGCGGCGGCGATCATGATGGCCGTCCCCGCGCTCGCGGTGGCCGTCGAGCCGCCCGACATGCCGCCGGGCGGCAGCGCGGAGTCGCCGAGCTTCGGCACGACGCGGTCCGGCGAGATGTCCAGCGATTCCCCGCCGACCAGCGAAAGCACGGTCAGCAGGCCCGTTCCCGGGTCCGCGCCGCTGGTGGCGACGACGGCCCGTGTCATCGGGCCGCAAGGTGATCTCGATGGTGGCCGGGAACCGCAGCGCGGGGAACATCGCGGTCGCCGTGCCGATACCCACCAGCCAGTCCCCGTCGGTCCGCCCCTGGGGCGAGCGCTCCGACCAGCCGAACCGGGCGGCGCCGACGCGGAAGCATTCGTCGAGGTGCTTGCTCGACCACTGCAGATCCTTGCCGGGCGGCGCTGTCGAGTTGTTCCGCTGCCGCAGCTCGATCGGATCCATGTTCAGCGCGACCGCGAGTTCGTCGATCGCGCTTTCCAGCGCGAAAGATCCGGGTGCCTCGCCCGGCGCCCGCATGAACGTGGTCGGCGGGATGTTCAGCGGCACCATCTTCTGGCTGATGGCCAGATTCCGGGTGGCGTACCACTCCCGTGAAGTGCCGTGCGACGTCGGCTCGACGAACGACCGGTCGACGGGCGTGCTGCACCAGGAGTCGTGGCGCAACGCGTTGAGGGTGCCGTCGTGTTCCGCGCCGAGGGCGATCTTCTGCACGGTGGCGGCGCGGCCGGCCGTGGCCGTGAAGACCTGCTCCCGGCTGAGCGCGGCCTTGACCGGCCTGTCGAGGGCCCTCGCCGCCGCCGCTGCCAGGAACGCCGGCGTGGACGTGCGACCCTTGCCGCCGAACGCCCCGCCCACGAACGGGTTCACCGCGTGCACCCGGGACTGTTCCGTGTCGAGCGCGCCTGCCAGCTCCACCGCCTGGAGATCGGATCCCTGGTTTCCACTGTGGATCGTCAGACCGTCGGGACCCCACACCGCGACCGCGGAATGCGGTTCCATCGCGGCGTGGTTCTGGGTCGCGGTGGTGTACGTGGCTTCGACGACCACCGGGCTCGCGGCCAGCGCGTCCTCGATGGACTCGACGTCGGGAGCGAGGACCGCGAGCGACGGCGGCGAACCGTCCCTCGCGGCCGGTGCGTCTTCGGCCGAGGCGAGGCCGTCCTGCAGCGAAGTCAGGGCAGGCCGGGCCTGGTAGGAGACCTCGACGAGCATCGCCGCGTCACGCGCCTGCTCGTAGGTCTCCGCCACCACGAAGCCGATCGGCTGCCCGTAGTAGGCGACTTCCTTGTCCTGCAAAGGAACCCATGTCTCGCCCATGAACATCGTGACGGGGGCGTTCAGCTCCAGCGGATCGAACGGCGTGTACACGGCGATCACGCCCGGAGCGCCCTTCGCCGCCGTGACCTCCATCGCCTCGATCTCGCCGTTGGCGATCGAACTGGTCACGACATAGCCGTGGGCCATTCCGGGGAAGTGGTGGTCCGCCCCGTATGCGGCCTGGCCGGTGACCTTCAGCGGTCCGTCCACCCGGGTGGTCATCAGCGGCTCCCCTCGGTCAGTTCGAGCAGCGCGCGGACGATGGTCCGTCGCAGCAAGGACGGTTTGAATCCGTTCGCGGACAGCGGGCGTGCGCCTTCCGCGGCGAGCGCCGCGGCGTCCTCGAAGGTGGCGACTGTCGCGGGCGCGCCGCGCAAGGCCGCCTCGACCTCGGGCAGCCGCCACGGCACGGTGGCCACGCCACCCGCCGCGACCCTGGCGTCGACGATCCGCGAGTCCTGGACGTGCAGCGCGACCGCGGCTGAGCACAGCGCGAACTCGTAGGACTGCCTGTCCCGCACCTTGACGTAGGTGGAGTTCGAGGCCCAGTCCAGCTTGGGGACCACGACCTCGGCGATCAATTCACCGGGACGCAGGTCGTTCTCCAGCTCGGGGGTTTCCCCAGGCTGGTGATAGAACGAGCCGAGTTCGACGGTGCGGGAACCGGTGGCGCTCACCAGCCGGAGCCGGGCGTCGAGGGCGACCAGCGCGACGGCCACGTCGCTGGCGTGGGTCGCCACGCACGAGTCGCTCGTGCCCAGTACGGCGTGCATGCGGTTGGCGCCCGAGATCGCCGGGCAGCCGCTGCCGGGATCCCGCCGGTTGCACGGCATGGCGACGTCCCGGAAGTACGAGCAGCGAGTGCGCTGCATCAGGTTCCCGCCGATACTGGCCATGTTCCGGATCTGCTGGGAGGCGCTGAGCAGCAGAGCACGGGAGATCGCGGGAGGAACGCCGGGGTGTCCGGCGATGTCGCTCATCCGCTCCAGTGCGCCGATCCGCAGGCCGTCGGCGGTGTCGATGCCGCGTAACGGCACCGCGTTGATGTCCAGAACGTGTTCCGGTGTCAGGACATTGAGTTTCATCAGGTCGACGAGTGTGGTCCCGCCCGCCAGGAACGTGCCGGACGAGGCGACAGCGGCCTCGACGGTCTCGGGTGCGATCAGCTCAAAGGGACGCATCGGCCCGCCTCGCCTGCTCGACAGCCGCGATGATGTTCGGGTACGCGGCGCAGCGGCAAAGGTTGCCGGACATGAACTCGCGGACGTCCTGGACATCCTGTTCGACGGCGGCGACCGCCGACATGATCTGCCCGGACGTGCAGAATCCGCACTGCAGGGCGTCCTGATCGACGAAGGCCTGCTGGACCGGATGCAGTCCATCCACTGTGGACAGTGCTTCGACGGTGGTCACCGGCTTCTTCACGGTGGCGGCCAAGGTGAGGCAGGAGAGCACCGGGCGTCCGTCGACGTGCACCGTGCACGCGCCGCACTGCCCCCGGTCACAGCCCTTCTTCGGGCCCGTGACGGCGAGCCGCTCCCGCAGCGCGTCCAGCAAGGTCACCCCGGGATCGACACTCAGGTGTTCCGTTCTGCCGTTGACTTCGAGTGAGATGTCCACTGGATCTCTTTCCGCAGATCGTCGGGGTCGAGCGCCCGACGGCGTAGGTTGAGGTGGTGGGAGACTGTCCGAGATGTGAACCGGATATTCATCCGCTTCGATTTTCAAGCTAGCGGATTACAATCCGCTTGGCAATGTCGATGCTCTTCCCTGGAGTCGCTCCAGGTCGCTCGAGTCCTCGGCTACATTCACGACGGACGGGTTCGGCGAACGGGAGGGACGATGACGACGGGATCGGTCAATCCCCGGCGTGCGGACACCCGGCGCAACCACGAGCGCATCCTCGTCGCCGCGGCGAAGTCGCTGGCCGGGTCGGGCGAGGTCTCGTTCAACGCCATCGCGAAGCAGGCCGAGGTCGGCGTCGGCACCGTGTACCGGCACTTCCCGACCCCCGAAGCCCTGATCCTGGCGGTCTACCAGCGCGAGGTGCGCCAGCTCGTCGACGTCGTGCCGAGCCTGATCGATCAGTACGCCCCGGAACAGGCCTTCCGCGTGTGGACGACCGACCACCTTGCCCACTACATGATGACCAAGCGCGGTCTGGCCGACGCCCTACGCGCCGCGACGGCCTCCCGCGGGGAACTCCCCGCCGGGGCCTACGAGGCCATGGTCGGCGCGGTTTCCGTGCTGCTGAAAGCCAACGTCGCCGCCGGCACCGTCCGCCCGGACCTGAAGCCCGAGACAGTGCTTCGCAGCCTGGGCGGCCTGCTGTACCTCGACCCGAACGGCGAATGGCGGCGCGACGTCGCGAGTCTCGTCGACCTGCTGTGGCGTGGGATGAGCGCTTGCCAGGGATGTCTCAAGGCCGCGGAACGTCCCTGAGTCTCGCGATGTGCTCCTGCAGCGACACAACGTCCATGCGCCCCCGGCTGACGGCCTCGATCCCCTGCACGGCGGCGGCCAACCCCCGGACAGTCGTGAAGAACGGGATTCCACGAGCAGCCGCCGCGACGCGAATCTCGTGCCCGGCCTGGGCGTCGACGACCAAGACGACCTCCCC